>NZ_VFWZ01000009.1 GCF_006443095.1 Aquimarina algicola | reverse complement strand
CGTTCATCCTGAGCCAGGATCAAACTCTTCATCGTTGTTTCGTAAAATATTATTCAACTAAACAACAGGAATTATAATCATAACTGCTAATGAAAATTAGTCTTTTGCTTAAATTCTGTATCTCATCTAAAATGTAATAACATCTTAAATTAAAATACGCGCTGTCAATCAATATGTCTATGAACTTTTTCAGTAATCTCCCTAACGATAAATATCGAAGGTAATCACTCTTGTTAATAACCGGGAATCGAACCCAATGAAGCTACAAATTAACCCCTACTCCTGTATATTATTTTATCTTGTAAATGAACGCTTATTCCGCTTTAGCTCTACGCTTGTTCCTTAAAGCGGGTGCAAATATAAAACCCTTTTTTTTACTACCAAAACTTTTTTGAACTTTTTTTCAAAAAAAATATTTCCGAAAACAAATCCTAAAAATACCCGGTAACAAACCTATCAAATCTTATATGAACAACGCAAAACCAAATCCCGTTTTGCGGGTGCAAACATACAACCCTTTTTTAAATCAACAACAAAAAAAATTGTGTTTTTTTGAAAAAAAAATTGAAATATCTGATTTTAAAAAAGATAGAAAACTAAATTAAAAAAATTAATCGACATAAAAATACTTTTTAGTTCTTTTTTAAGTAATCAAATATTTTCATGAGTAAATAGAATACTATATTTTCCTTGCTTGTGACTTTACTTTTCTATAATATAATATTAAAATGCCCCATCCATAAAAATATATCTATTTATTTCTTGAAGAGGTTGCCTCTGTAGAATCTGTCCACTTATTTCTGAGATCATAAAAACTAAAATTCAATGCAGATTTTTGTTCTTCTAGAATATTTGCCTGAAAACTACGTTGTAAAATATCTTCTATCCAATAATCTTCTTCTACATCTATAGGGTTATATTCTTCTTTTAATGAAATTTTAAATAATCGTGCTGTATTATTATACCAAAACGCTCTCCAACCACTTCTATATTCTTTAATTAACTTAAACATAGTTTTTCCGGTCTGACGATGAACTAACTTTACAAGTATTTGTCCTTCTGTACGGGTGAGCTTTTTGAGTTGAGCCGTAAATTCGCCTTCCATGTATTTTTGAAGCATTTTAATATACTTCTTTTTTTCTCTTTTAGAATCTATTTTTTCTAATCGTTCGTTCAATGTTGTCAATCGTTCTGAAGCTAGTTTTGCATATGGATATACTTTTCGAGTTTTACGTCTTAAAATAAGGTATCTACGTCTTGCTAGCTTATCTTTAAAATTTAGTTTTCCTAGAATTATGACTTCATCAAGATCAATAGCATCATGCAAAATAGTGTCTCCTTTTACTATATAGTACTGTACATATCCCGAAGTATCTACTTTAGACGTATCTCTTGGATTTTGTCCTCTTACTTTTGTCTGCCAGAGGGCAATCATCATAAATAATATAGTATGTAATATATATTTAAACATAAGTTTTAAAGTATGACCAAAACTATTCCAAAATTAGTAATTAACACTTTGTAAACTGTAAAATGAATGTGAATATTATTATTTTAGCAATAAACAATTAAAATACAATGGCAAAAAAAAGCATTCTTAATAAAAAATCTTTAACTTTTCTTGAAAACTATTTAAATAATCCTGCTCCTACTGGATATGAATGGGAGGGCCAAAAAATATGGATGGATCATTTAAAACCTTATGTAGATGATTTTATTACTGATACATATGGTACTGCTGTAGGTGTAATCAATCCAAAAGCAAAATATAAAGTTGTTATTGAAGGGCATGCTGATGAGATATCATGGTATGTAAATTATATTACTGACAACGGTTTGATTTATGTAATAAGAAATGGTGGTAGTGATCATCAAATTGCCACGTCTAAACGTGTTAATATTCATACCAAAAAGGGTATTGTAAAAGGTGTTTTTGGTTGGCCTGCTATTCACACTAGAAAATCTGGTAAAGAACAAGCTCCCTCTCTTGAAAATATTTGTATTGATGTAGGATGCTCTACAAAAGAAGAAGTTCTTAAGCTAGGAGTACATGTTGGATGTGTTATCACCTATCCTGACGAGTTCTTTATTCTAAACAAAGATAAATTTGTGTGTAGAGCTCTTGATAACCGAATGGGAGGTTTTATGATTGCGGAAGTAGCTCGCTTGCTTAAAGAGAATAAAAAGAAGTTACCTTTTGGTCTTTATATAACAAATTCTGTTCAAGAAGAAATAGGATTAAGAGGCGCAGAAATGATAACACAGACTATTAAACCAGATGTTGCTATCGTGACTGATGTTTGCCATGATACTACAACACCTATGATCGAAAAGAAAACACAAGGTGAAACAAAAATTGGTGATGGCCCTGTAATTTCTTACGCTCCAGCAGTACAAAACAGATTAAGAGAACTTTTGATTGATACTGCAGAATCAAAAAAAATACCTTTTCAGCGTATGGCATCAAGTAGAATGACAGGAACTGATACAGATGCTTTTGCTTATAGTAATGGAGGGGTGGCTTCTGCACTAATATCTTTGCCACTACGATATATGCATACAACTGTAGAAATGGTACACAAAAATGATGTTGAAAATGTTATCAAACTGATTTATGAAAGTTTGCTTAATATAAAGGCGGGAGATACATTTAGTTATTTCGAAAAATAATATTCAATTCATTTTTTGCACACTCTTAAAAAGACCAGTGTGTGACTTAAATAAATTATTTTCAAAAAGTGAGATTACAAAATCATTTAAGCATTGGTAATCTCGCTTTTTTTAGATTAAAAAATAATCGAAACTCTAAGTATTGTAATCATAAAAAATAGCTATTTTTAATAATAGGTGATTCAAGTACAAACATCGTTAATTGAGCTTATTATGAAAAACACAATAGCTGAAAGAGTTTTTGACTTTTTAAAAAATTATCCTCCTTTTCATTTTTTAACTCAAGAACAACTTTATACTATTTCGCAAAATGTAAAGGTCATTTATCTTGAAGAGCACACATATCTTTTTAAACAGGAAGAACGAATACACGATCATTTTTATATTGTAAAAGACGGTGCTGTTGGTCTTTTCAGGTCACTCAACACCTTAGTTGACAAATGTGACGAAGGTGATATTTTTGGACTTAGAGCGTTAATTCGAAAAGGCAATTATATTCTTGATGCGCAAGCTATAGAAGAAAGTATTGTATACAGCATTTCTTCAAAATTATTAGAAGAAGTAATCCAAACCAATATAGAGGCCAATAAATTTTTACTGGCAACTTTTGCCACAAATACCAGAAATCCTTATTCTAATCAAGAGAAAGGAACTCTCTTTGCTAATGTAAATACGTTACACAGAAACACTTTTGATGAAGTACAATCTGCTAGTTTTTCTAAAAAACCTATTATATGTTCTATCGAAACAAGTATAAAAGATGCTGCTATAATCATGACTAACCAAAGAGTAGGTTCTATTATAGTGACCAACGATGATAAACCTATTGGCATTATTACAGATAAAGATTTACGTACAAAAATTGCGACCGGCAAAGTTTTGATAGAAGCTTGTGTTGCAGATATCATGTCTTCTCCTGTAATTACTTATCCTCAAAATATTTCTGTATCAGAAGCCCAAATTGCCATGTTGCAGCATAAAATCACTCATCTTTGTATTACTGAAGATGGTACTACCGAGTCTAATCTTATTGGGATTTTATCTGAGCATGACCTTGTCGTACTACAAGGAAATAATCCATCGGCATTAATCAAAGAAACCAAAAGAGCCATTACTACAGACAAACTAAGGGATATTAGACACAAAGCCCATCGATATCTTGAAGGGTATTTGAATCAAAACATGCCTATTTTTCATATTACTAAAGTTATTTCTGCGATAAACAGAAGTGTTATGCAAAGAGCTATACAATTGTCTATCGAAGAGATGAGCAAAAAGCCTCCAGTAGCATTTAGTTGGCTTACATTAGGAAGTCAAGGCAGAAGCGAACAATTATTGTTTACAGATCAGGACAATGCCTTATTATTTGATGATGTTTCTGACAACAACTATTCTGAAACCAAAAATTACTTTCTTTTATTATCAGAAAAAATCACAACTAAACTTAAGCAAATTGGTTTTGAATATTGCCCTGCTAAAATGATGGCTAACAATTCCAAATGGTGTTTATCATTAAAAGAATGGAAGGAGCAATTTAATAATTGGATAACTGTACCAAATGAAGACAAGATTTTACTTTCTACAATCTTTTTTGATTATCAGATTATCTATGGTCATCAAGGTTTAACAAACACTCTTTCTGATAGTATTTTTGAATCTATCAAAAGATATGAGATTTTTTTAAATTTCTTAGGTCTAAATGCGATCAAAAACCCTCCCCCTCTTAGTTTTTTCAAACACTTTTTAGTAGAACATAGCGGTATTCATAAAAATCAATTTGATATAAAGGCCAGAGCTATTATGCCTATCGTTGATGCCGCGAGAGTACTTATTCTTTCTCACGCTATAAAAAATCAAAATAATACTATTTTACGTTATCAAAAACTGGCAGAATTAGAACCACAAAACAAAGATTTGTATGAATCTTGTGCTAATGCTTTTAAAATATTATTAAGATTCAGAACCCAACAAGGGTTATCACATGGTAATTCGGGGAGGTTTATTGATTTAAAATCGCTTAGCAAACTAGATCGGCTAAAATTAAAAGGCTGTTTTAAACCTATCAAAGATATCCAAGAACTAATTCAGGTACGTTTCAAGCTTTCTCAAATATTGTAAAATCTATGCTAAATTGGTTAAAACATAAAGATTATCCTGATTTTTGGAATGAATATCATAAAAACTTCAATTCAAAAACAGCGCATACTCTTACTACTACTCGTTTTGTAATTTTCGATACAGAAACTACAGGTCTTAATACTCAAACAGATAGAATACTATCCATCGGAGCTATTGGTTTAACAGGTAATGTTATAGATATTACAGATAGTTTTGAGATGTATATTACTCAAGATACTTTTAATCCTGAAACCGTTAAAATTCATGGTATCTTAAAACAAGGTCATATTACCAAGGTTTCTGAAAAGGAAGCTATACAACTCTTTCTAGAATATATCAAAGATTCAATTCTTGTAGCGCATCATACCAGATTCGATCTCACAATGATTAATAATGCATTAGCAAGACTTCAATTACCAAAATTGAAGAACAAAACATTGGACACAGAGATATTATTCAAAAAAACTAAACTTTGTAATCAACATAATCAGAGGTACTCTTTAGACAAATTATGTAATATTTTTAATATTGCCATGCATGATAGACATACTGCCTCTGGTGATGCATATATCACCTCTCTGATTTTCTTAAAAATTATCGCCTTATTAAAAAAAGAAAGAAAGATCACTCTAAAAGATTTATTTTTTGGTCAAAATAGAAGAGGGTTGTTGTAATAATATTTTTTTAGATCATACATCTAAAAAGTAAAAAACCTCATAAGAACTTACTTACGAGGTTTTCGTCACAACATCCAAACACTTTGATATTACAAAGCGTTGTCCATAATTTCTTGTACAATTTCCGGGTTTAATAACGTACTTGTATCTCCTAAATTACTAGTTTCTTTTGAAGCTATTTTACGTAAAATTCTTCTCATAATTTTACCACTTCTTGTTTTAGGAAGCCCTGGTACAAACTGTATTTTGTCAAGTTTAGCAATAGGTCCAATTCTTTCGGTAATTTGTTGATTTACCTCTTTACTCAGGTTATTGCGATCTCTATATTCTCCTGTTTCTTTTAATATAACATATCCATATAGTGCATTTCCTTTTACATCGTGCGGAAATCCTACAATAGCGGATTCTGCTACAGCAGGATGCTCATTAATAGCATCTTCTATTGGTGCTGTACCAAGATTATGACCAGAAACGATAATTACATCATCTACTCTACCAGTAATTCTATAATAACCAACCTCGTCTCTCAAAGCTCCATCACCAGTAAAATATTTATTTTCGAAGGCTGAAAAATATGTTTCTTTATATCGCTGATGGTTTCCATATATAGTTCTTGCCATCGATGGCCATGGAAATTTGATACATAAACGACCATCTACCTGATTCCCTTTTATTTCCAAACCATTTTCATCCATTAATGCAGGTTGAATCCCAGGCATTGGTAAGGTTGCATATGTAGGTTTGGTTGGTGTAGAAAATGGTATTGGAGATATCATAACACCACCTGTTTCTGTTTGCCACCATGTATCTACAATTGGACACTTTTTCTCTCCAACATGATCATTGTACCAGTGCCAGGCTTCTTCGTTTATTGGTTCTCCTACAGTTCCTAGTATTCGTAAACTTGAAAGATCATATTTGGTTACAAAATCCAAATTTTCTTTTGCTAATGCTCGTATTGCAGTTGGTGCTGTATAGAACTGTGTAATTCTATGCTTTTGAACTGCATCCCAAAAACGTCCATAATCAGGATAGCTTGGTACCCCTTCAAACATTACTGATGTAGCCCCATTAGCAAGAGGGCCATATACTATATAACTATGCCCTGTAATCCACCCAATATCGGCAGAGCACCAGTATACATCATTTTCTTTGTATTGAAATACATTTTTAAATGTATAGGCTGTGTATACCATATATCCTGCTGTAGTATGCAACATTCCTTTGGGCATACCTGTAGAACCTGATGTGTACAATATGAACAAAGGATCTTCTGCATCCATTATTTCTGGTACACAATCTTTGTATGCTTCATCTAATAATGGTTGTAACCAAAGATCTCTACCTTCTTTCATATTAATCTCTGATTTAATGCGCTTTACAACTAATACTTTTTCTATAGTAGAGCACTCCTCTAAAGCTTCGTCTACAATACCTTTTAAATCTATTGTTTTTGATCCTCTATACGAACCATCTGACGTGATTACCATTTTTGCTTCACAATCATTAATTCTCGTTGATAGTGCTGTGGCCGAAAAACCAGCAAATACAACAGAATGTACAGCTCCTATTCTTGCACAAGCTAATAATGAAACTGCCAATTCAGGAATCATAGGTAAATAAATACAGACTCTGTCTCCTTTTTTGATCCCTTGTTCTTTTAATACATTTGCAAATTTACATACGCGCTCATGCAATTGTTTGTACGTGATATGTTGCGCATCTTCATTTGGGTCATTAGGTTCAAAAAGGATTGCAGTTTTATGACCGCGATTGCGCAAATGTCTATCTATACAATTTTCGGTAATATTGAGTTTTGCTCCCTCAAACCATTTAATTTCTGGTTTTGTAAAGTCCCAACTTAAAACATTATCCCATTTTTTTCTCCATATAAAGTGTTCTTCTGCTACTTCTGACCAAAACGTCTCCGGATCTCTTACTGATTTTCTATAAACTTGAAAATATTCTTCTAGATGTTTTATGTGATAATTACTCATTTTTAGTTTAATTTATATTATCGGTATGTTTATTTATATTTTATTTTGTAATAAGCATGATTAAAAAGTATGTTTTATATCTTGGATTAAAGCTCTATACTTTTATACAATCAATTCATTTACTTCTGCAATTACTTTTTTGACTGAAAACGGTTTTACTAAATATTTATCTACTCCCATATGAATTCCTTTTTGTATATCTGCTTCTTTATTTTTGGCTGTTAGGAATACCACTTTTATATTCTTGGTATCTTGATTAGACTTAATATACTCAAGGGTTTGATATCCATCTACATTCGGCATCATAATATCCAACAATACTACGTCGGGAGTTTTGGATTTTAGTATTTCTATCGCTTCACTACCATCTCTGGCTATAAAAACTTCAAAATCCTTTTTTTTGAATGAATATTCTAAAGACATTACGATATTCGGTTCATCATCTACAATAAGTATCTTCTTCTTCAAAATGTTGTTTTTAAATTTTTAGACTTTTATTCAACTTTAATCAGGTATTTCAATAACAAATCGTGCTCCATGATTTACAGTGGTATCAGCCCAGATTCTACCATTATGGCCTTCTATTATTTGTTTGCTTATTGCAAGACCAAATCCACTACCAATAGGTTTTTTTACATTTTGGTTTTTGGACTGATAAAATTTATCAAAGATGTATTTCATATCCTCTGCAGGAATACCTTTTCCATTATCTTCTATACTAATACGTATGTAATCTTGTATCTTCTCAAAAGAGACTTCTACTCTACCCTTTTTTTCTTCTACGAACTTAATAGCATTTGCCAGTACATTAGTTAACACTTGCAGAATCCTATCTTCATCATATCTAGCAGGCAACTCATGAGTAGTTTTCTGAATAATGATTTTGATCTCTTTCTGTTCTGCAATTGTATTTACACCAGATATTGCTTTTTGTATTGTGATCCCAATATCATTAAGTTTTTTATCTAGTATTTCTCTTCCTGATGCTAGTTTTTCTAAGTCTAGTATATTGTGAATCAATTTTGCTAAACGTTCTGAATCTTTTAAAATATTATCCAAAAATTGCATCTTGAGTTCATCCGGCATCTCTTCACTATCAATTAAAACCTCTGATGCTGCTCGTATTGATGTTATTGGAGTCTTTAATTCATGTGCTACAGTATCAAGAAACTCATCCTTTAATTTATCTTGTAATTTTAGTTCTTCATTTGCAGCTTTGAGTTCTTGCGTAAGTTTTGTTAATTCATCAGATTTTTGCTTCAGAAACTTATTTGTTGTAATTGTCTTTTTATTTTCTTCCAAAATTTCTAAAACTTCAATCAATGTTACCGGTTGTTCCTGCACAACACTTGAAATTAAAATTCTAGAAGAAGCACTACCTAGGCTACCAGTAAGCAGTTTTTCTGAAAAATTAATTAACCTAGAATCTGCTTTTTCTGCACTTTTAGGTAAATTATATTTAAGATAAAATAAATTTAATGCCCGTTCTGTACGCTCTTGGCCCAAAAATCGATTTAATACTCTACGAATATCAGAAACATAGGCTTCTCCTTTCCAGACAAAAGCATTTTCTTGTAATGAATTATATTTACTATTCACAAACATTTCTCCATAATTACGCTCTCTATAGTTTCCTTTAAAAGAAAGAGAAACAGACAAATAAGTAAGTACATTAAAAAATATACTCCAAAAAAATGCATGTGTTATCGGATATAAAAAATCTATTCCAAATAAGGCATAAGGTTTTAACATTTCTATTCCCCATGGACCAAATTCTATAAAACTATGATTATTAAAAAAAGTATCAAGAACAAAAGGCAATACTAGTGTATACGTTGTGATTAATGTTCCTATGAGAATACCGGTTTTTGCTGCTATAGAAGAACCTCTATTCCAAAACAATCCTATAAAAAAAGAAGGGGCCAATTGTGCAATAATTACAAAAGACAATTGTCCTATCGAAAATAATGACAATTGAATATTAAAATTAATATAGAAAAAATATGCTCCCAGTATCAAACAAAAGATTGCAATACGACGCATATTTTTAATATAATTGGCATTACGCTCCGGACGACTCTTACTAAATTTATCCAGAAAACCATATGGAATAATCAAATTATTACTCAACATTGTTGATAATGCCAGTGTAGAAACAACCACCATAGAAATAACAGCAGAAAAACCTCCTAAAAATACTAATGTTGCCAATAGAATATCTCCATTTTGTAATGGCAATAATAAAGAGTAGTAATCCGGGTTGGCTGCATCTCCCAACTGTAGTTTTCCTCCCCAGGCAATAAAAATTACAAAAACATTGAATAATAAAAGATACAACGGAAATAACCAAATGGCATTTTTAAGGTGTTTTTGATTTGTATTTTCTATAACTGAAACGTGAAATTGTCTCGGTAACAAAAAAATTGCTAAGAATGATAGAGCAATCATAAAATACCAATTGATTCCTGATTCGAGGCTATTAAATGTTGTTAAGGATTCAAAATTATTTTCTATCGATATTTGATTATAAATATCGGTTGTTCCATCAAACAAAATATAGGTTACATAAATCCCTACTCCTAGAAAGAAAACCAATTTTATTATAGATTCTACTGCTACCGAAAAAACAATTCCTTGCTTACTCTGTGTCGCATCAGTAGTCCTAGTTCCAAAAAAAGCAGCAAATACAGCTAACAGCACTGCTATA
The DNA here is from genome assembly GCF_006443095.1 of Aquimarina algicola. GTDB lineage: Bacteria > Bacteroidota > Bacteroidia > Flavobacteriales > Flavobacteriaceae > Aquimarina > Aquimarina algicola. The sequence continues at coordinate 492,250 of NZ_VFWZ01000009.1, read as the reverse complement.
TAAAAAGTAGAATCTTGAAATATATTCTCTGAAGCGTTTACAACATCATTAGAAATAATTCCAAACGTTTCTGAAACTGCTTTAAGTTGTAATGAAATATAAGGTAATATCCCTAATACACAGATAAGAGTGACTAATGCGCCCAAAAATCGATCATTACCATATCGTAACGATATAAAATCTGCTATACTAGACACTTTGTGTTGTTTTGAAATTCTAATGATTTTTTTTAAAACAATAATCCATAAAGGAAAAGCAATCACAGGTCCTAAATAAGTAGTCAAAAAACTAACTCCCGAAGTGGCTGCAATACCTACACTGCCATAATATGTCCATGCAGAACAATATACTGCCAGTGATAGCGCATAGATATATGGATTATTTACCCATGCTTTTTTTGCTCTTTTTTCTGCCCAAAAGGCTATACCAAACAAAAGCAACAGATATCCTATTATTATGAATATTAAAATATAACTATTCATAGAATCGATTCAAAATAATATAAGAGATCAAAATCGAAATCGCCCAAATCAAGAATATAAAAAAGTATAGTACAGGAAAGCCAAAAAAGCTTTCTACGTGATTAAACATAAATATTAGAGGAATATTAAATAAAAACAATAATGCTATTGAGAGTACTACCAATTTTTGTTGATGACGTTTCTTCATAAAATCAAGTCATTTTTGACATTCATTCTCTAAATTTAATCAATTTTACCTTTATTTTTCTTTATAAAAGCTCACAGGCTTATCAATATATCAAAACCTGTAAACTCTTACTATATTTTAATGATGTGTTGCTTCTCCTGCACCACTTGGAATTCTTATATTTTCTACAATTTCTTGTACATCTTCTGGCGGAGCCGAAGTCATTCGTGATACAATTACTGATACGAATACATTTACAATCATGGCAATTGTACCAAATCCTTCTGGAGAAGTACCAAACCACCACTCTGATTTTGGTCTTGGGTCCATGATACCTATTAATCCTGTTTTATATACAATCATATAAATGAGCATCAATGTAATTCCTACTATCATTCCGGCGACTGCTCCTTGTCGATTCATTCGCTTGTCAAAAATCCCTAATACAATCGCTGGGAAGAATGATGCTGCAGCAAGCCCAAAGGCAAGTGCTACAACTGCGGCAACAAATCCTGGCGGATAAATCCCGAACAGACCTGCAACGATAATCGCAAATACAATACTGATTCGTGCGGCCAGAAGTTCTCCTTTTTCAGAAATATTTGGTTTGATCTGTTTTTTAATTAAATCATGAGAGATTGATGTTGAGATCACTAGCAATAATCCTGCGGCAGTAGATAAAGCTGCAGCTAGACCCCCTGCTGCAACAAGTGCTACGACCCAATCTGGTAAATTAGCAATCTCAGGATTTGCCAATACCATAATATCTCGGTCTACATATAATTCATTTTCTGCATCATTAGCATTAGATACAAGACGTTCTCCATATTGACCTCTTTCATTTCCTTTATACTTAGGTTTTCCGTCTAATGCATTACCTGCTACATATTGAATTTTGCCATCATTATTTTTATCTGCCCATGCTATAAGTCCTGTATTTTCCCAATTTTTAAACCATTCAGGAAGTTTTTCGTATTCATTATTACTAACAGTTTCGATCAAATTAGTTCTTGCAAATACTGCAATTGCAGGTGCTGTTGTATATAAGATAGCTATAAATAATAATGCTAATCCTGCAGATTTTCTAGCGTCTTTTACTTTTGATACGGTAAAGAAACGTACAATTACATGAGGCAACCCTGCTGTACCTGCCATTAATGCCAATGTTATAGCAAAAACATCCCATGTACCTTTAGACCCATCTGTATATTCATTAAACCCTAACTGTGTATGCAAAGCATCTAGCTTTTCTAATAAATAAGTACCATCTTCTACAGTTCCTCCCATACCTATTTGCGGGATAATATTTCCTGTCATTTGCATAGAAATAAAGAATGCCGGAACCATAAACGCAAAAATCAATACACAATACTGAGCCACTTGCGTATAGGTAATTCCTTTCATTCCTCCTAAGAAAGCAAACACCAATACTACTGCCATCCCTATAACTACACCAAGATTAATATCTACTTGTAAAAACTGAGAGAATACAATCCCTACGCCTCGCATTTGTCCAGCAACATAGGTAAATGAAACAATTAATGCACAAATTACAGCTACAGTTCTTGCTGTATTAGAATAATATCGATCTCCTATAAAATCAGGAACTGTAAATTTTCCGAATTTTCTAAGGTATGGTGCTAAGAGAAGTGCTAATAATACATATCCTCCGGTCCATCCCATCAAAAATACAGAGCCATCATATCCCATAAAGGAAATTAATCCTGCCATCGATATAAATGAAGCAGCACTCATCCAGTCGGCTGCTGTAGCCATACCATTTGCTAATGGAGAAACCCCTCCTCCTGCAACATAAAATTCTTTTGTGGATCCTGCTCTTGCCCAAATTGCAATTCCAAAGTAGATGACAAAAGTAATCCCTACTAAAATCCATGTCCAAACTTGAACGCCCATAATTTTTATTTTTTTGAATTTGTATTAAGATTACTCATCGTAACCATATTTTTTGTCTAGTTTATTCATTAATCGCACATATACGAATATGAGGATTACAAACACATATATTGATCCTTGTTGTGCAAACCAAAATCCAAGTTTGAATCCACCAAGTCTTATCGTGTTTAGTGCATCTTTGAAAATAATACCTGCCCCATAAGAAACTATAAACCATATCGTTAATAGTATTACCAGATATTTTAAATTTTCTTTCCAATATGCTACTGATTTCTGCTTATCTGTCATAATTGTAAATTTTATAAGTATATCATTGCCTGAAGTGTTACTACACTTTGTGCATCATTATCGCCGTACTTTATATTTTGATATTCTAACGTTAGTTTAGAATGATGTCCACTAAAATATGCATTGGCCCCGACACCAAATGTTGTTGCATTATCGTCGATGGCATCAATTGACCTGTAATTAAAAGAGGTATAGGGTTGAAACTTTATTTTCTTATCGGTATTAGGAATCAAATATCCAACATGACCATAAAGCATTGAACCTGTTTCATATGTTTGACCAAGTGTAAAATCATCACCGTAGTCATTATTTTGATATGTTGCATAGGCAGTAATTGCTGATCCGTTTTCACCAAGAGGAGCATCATAAAAAGCATCTACTGCAAATATTGCTACATCCTGCCCATCAAGACTTAAATCATCATTTATGATCACACTTCCATCTGGATGGTAGAAGAACCCTGCTCCTACATTAAAAACTTTCTTTCCGCCGAGATAGGAACCTACTTTATAAGGAAGGAAATTAGATTCTTGATCTAGAAAATGATAATCAAAATACCCTGCAAAGTTTTTACCTGCATCTTTAGACCCAAACAATTCTCTACCTGCATATCGAGTAACACCGGTATTCAAATCCGGGTCAGCTAAATCTATCCCAGAGTCTAGTGTATTGGTCCCTGTTTCATTTATCGCTACACGATATTGAAATTTACCAAAAGTACCCTTGAGATATACTCCTATATGTCTTGCAAATTGATCTGATAATCCTATTGTTGCCCATGATTGACGATTATTATCTAGAGTCATCATGTTTAATGTACTTTGATTATTAAGTCTTGAAATACCATTCCAGTAGTGCAATCCTGCTCCTACCGCATGATCTTTTCCTAAGCTATACTGAAGCCAAAAATCATGGAAAAATAATTGTGATCGATCACCAGTCCCTATTGGACTTTGATTATCACCATTTAAACTATTTAATCCAAAATGTGTAAGTATTAAAAAATCTTTATTGATCTGAGAATATGTAAGCATACGTGCTCTTCTGATACTAAAATTGGTTTTGCTTACATCATCGGGAACTTCATCTCTGTATTGTGCCCAAAACTGACCCCAGGAAATAACCCTGATATATTTTGAACCTTCTTCGTCTAATTTGATTTTTATTCCTCCGTTATAATCGGGAGATCCTTGCGAAAAACTGAGATCGGGGAGCAAAAAACCACTCAAAAAGAGTAGTAATATGAGCTTTTTCATGATGTTTAGAATTTAGATTATGAAATGATTTGAACTACTTGCGTAGTGTTGTGCACATTTTAAAATTCTAAAAATTATGTTAAGCGATAAAAATGAGTATAGTTCTTTGCTAATTAATATAGTTATTCTCTAAAACGCTCCCATTTGATAAGCATAAACTTATCTCCCAACTCTGTAACAATAACCCCTGCCCCTTGGATATTATCAGGAGATTGAAAATAACTTGCTAACTCAAAAGAGCTCAATATTTTGTAAGTAGGATGATACTGAGAGTTATATGGTCTTTTGATATTATACTTTTTTACCCAATTCATTACACTTACATGAGAAATCCCTAATATACGCTCAATCTCTCTATAGGTTAGTCCTTCTAAATATAACTGTAACGCTTTATTAACGTAATAGTCATCTATTTTTTTACCAAGTTTGTTTACTGTAAAATAATAATTACAGCTTTTGCACTTGTAACGCTGTCTATTATTTATAATTCCGCTTTTAATATATTCTGAAGAACCACAGTTTGGACAAGTTTTGACTAGCATATATAGTATTTTAGCATAAATATATTATTTTAGCAATAAATATTTATCAATTATTTAATATTAATTATAAAAATATTTAAATTTTAACATAGATTCTTTATTAAATTCCTTTCAAAAACATAAGTTAATCTACAAATAAGAAAATCATCATAATGGCAGATGAATATATTGATATCCTTGACGAAAAAGGAGAGCCTACAAATACTACGGTTTTAAAATCTGAAGCGCATCGTCTTGGTTTATTTCATGCAAGTGTGCATATTTGGTTTTATACAAAAGAGAAAGAAATACTTTTACAAAAAAGGGCGCATCAAAAAGATACATTTCCCGATTTATGGGATATTTCTGTTGCTGGCCATATCGCATCTGGCGAAAAACCTAAAAATGCAGCTATAAGAGAGATTCAGGAAGAGATTGGACTTCATGTAACAAACAATGATCTGGAGTTAATAGGAACTCGTATATCAAAAAAGCAACCAAAACTCAATTTTTATGATCATGAACTACATTATATTTACTTAACTAAATTTAATTCAAACATAGATAAATTACAACTCCAGCAAGAAGAGGTTTCTGAAGTCTCTTTACTTCCTATTACAATGCTAAAAAATCATCTCGCAGATACCGAAAAGTCAAAACTATATGTTCCTCATGATCACTCATATTATCTTTTTATTCTTAATGAAATCATAAATCGATTGCAATAATACACTTATTACAACTAACTATTGTAACTTTCTGCTTTAGCCTATATAATCGATTACATTTATTTTAAATTTTAAAAATTAATAGATAAATAAATTATGTACGATTCAAATTCAAAAACAATAGAAGCACTCAATATTTTATTAGCTGATTATCACATGCATTATCAAAAATTAAGAAACTTTCATTGGAATGTTACAGGAGCTAATTTTTTTGATTTGCATGAAAAATTTGAGGAATTATACGAAGAAGCAAAATTGAAAATAGATGAAATAGCAGAACGTATTTTAACTCTAAGAGGAAAACCTGTTAGTAATTTTAGTGATTACCTAAATACTTCAAACATTAAAGAAGCTGAAACGACATTAGTAGACAGAGATATGGTTTCTGAGATTCTTAAAGATCATAATGCACTCTTAAAACAATTAAAAATAGTGACTGAAGCTGCAGAAGAAACAAAAGATGATGGAACTTTGGACCTCACCGGAACTTATATTGCAGAGTTAGAAAAAACAAGTTGGATGCTTGATGCCTGGAATCAAAGAAATTAATATCAAGAAAATATCATTTATTATGTTTTTGGTAACACTATCCATGAGTTGCCAAAAACATAATACATCGTTAAAAAAAATAACCTCTCTTAAAAAATCTCTTAAAGAAGTTTCCGGTATCACTCAATTATCTGATGGTAATCTCTACGCGATTAATGATTCTGGTAATGATAATACATTATTTTGTTTAGACAGTAAAGGTGATATTCTGGAAAAAATAAAAATACCCGGGGCAAAAAATATTGACTGGGAAGATTTGGCTTATGGTGAAAATGACACATTATACATAGGCGATTTTGGCAATAATACAAATGATAGAAAAAACTTAGTTATATATAAGGTATCAGGTGTTATTTCCAGAAATATTTCAGTTTCAAAAATTAAATTTACTTTGGGAGATCAGAAAAGCTTTCCTCCAAAAAAGAAAAATCTCAATTTTGATGTTGAAGCATTTATTTACTTAAATGATCATCTCTATTTATTTTCTAAAAACAGAAGTTCAAAATTTGAAGGAACCACAAAGTTATATCAACTTTCAACCAAACCAGGAAAGCACGTTGCAAAACTTATTGACACCTATTCTTTTTGCAATGATCCGGCAGATTGTTTTATAACAGGTGCTGCCATAAATACACAAAAGGATAAAATCGTACTCCTTACTTATAACAAGTTATTTATTCTATCTGATTTCAAAAATAACAATCTATTTAAAGGAGGTATCCAAAAAATTAAATTGAAACACTATTCACAAAAAGAAGGAATCTGCTTTAAAAATGATACTACATTATTTATTACTGATGAAAGCGGTAAAAAGAAAAAAGCTTCTTTATATGAATATACTTTAGATTAGTTTTTTAATTGCTCCCAATCTTTCTGTAGCATTGCATATTCATAATTATCAGACCATCCAGTGGCAAGAGGCAGTACTTCTCGTTTATGCCCTTCTTTGATCATACCTACTTTTTCTAAAACTCTTATAGAACCAACATTATCGACTGCGCAACCGGCTTCAATTCTATGGAGGTCAATATCCTCAAAACCAAAAAACAACACTAGTTTTAATGCTTCTGTCGCGTATCCTTGACCCCAAAACGTCGGATCAAGTTTATACCAAACAGTAGCAATTTTATATTTGGCATTACCAAGACACAGAGCTATCAATCCAATAAACGAAGAATCTTCTTTTAATTCTATTACATAAATATATTCTTGTCTCAAATGGATTGATCTTATCCATTCTTCTAAAATAACTTCTGTTACAAGTTGATTTGTTGGGATGCCTAAAGTATTATATTGATCAACTTCTTTGATAGAATGTAATCTATGGACATCTCCAAGATCAGACAATTGTACTAATCGTAATCGAAGTCTTCGTGTTTCTAACTTCATAACATAAAAAACTACTTAGAAATTTAATCCAAAGCCAAAAGTAAAGCGTAGTCCATCTTCACTATGGAATAGTCCAAGTTCTCCACCTATGGTATCTACAATATTTACCCACATTCCGCCACCAACAGAGTCATGCCATTTATCTGAGTCTTCACCATCAATCCAAACTCTACCTAGGTCATACCCCCCAAACATTCCTAATTGTAAAGGAGTGACACCTGTTTTGAATCTGTTAAAACTATATCGTAAATCACCACTAAACCCTAATGATCTTTCTCCTGTAAATCTTTCTTCTCTATATCCACGTAATCCTTTAGTTCCTCCTAAATTTGCTCCTTGATAGAATTCAAAATCGTCACCAATATTAATTTCTGCTATTACATCTGTTTTTAAAACCAGTTTTTTATTTCTAGTAATTGCATTATAAAAAATTAGTCTCGGGTTTAGGTATCCATATGTTCTATCTGTATCATCCATATTCATTCTTGCACCTGTATTCAATGTCAACATCATACCTCTTGTAGGGTTAATACGATTATCATAGCTCTCAAACTTATAATTGAGTCCTAAATGTGTAAAAAACTTTCTTTCAAAAAAATTGGGATCATTTTCTGCAATTTCTAATCCAGAGGTAATAAATCTATTTTCTGTATCCTGTACTTCTATTCCTTCATAAGAAGCATTAATAGAAAACTCGCTCCCGTAACGACTTTTTCTTTGTAAGCCTACACCAAATACCCACATAGATGTTTTGACACGGTTATAATTAAATGTTAGATCATCATCAAGATTTATAGAACGGTTTCCGAAACCGAAGAAATTTTGTGCAAAATTTTCACTTGTATATAACCCATTTACCAATATATTCCATCTCCCTATTGCATTTACAAATTCTCCTGCATACGAGATATCGTAACCTTCCGTTTGAAAATAATACGCTGCTGTTACTCTATGTCTGCTATGAAAAGGGTCATTTTTGAAACCTCTTGCTGTAAAGATATTGGTAAGACTTACATTTACGCCATCATCAGGATTAAAACCTATAAAAGGGGCAATTGCATTTGTCTTCTCTATATATTTGTTATGATCGTAAATGTTATAATCGTACACATTACTTAATACAAAGTTTGCTCCTCCCTTTTTTTCTATTGTATTTGGTTTTGATTTATGATCGTATACTTTTATTCTTTTTCCATTTTCTATTGTATATTTATCATTATTTTGACCACCAATAATTCTTATTTTTATTGCCTTTTTACCTTTTCCTCTGACCAAAAACTCATCATCATCATCTAGCCCATATACCCATATTTCTTTGGTTTCTTTTGAATCAAAAGTACGTTCAATAAAGGGTTCTTGAGACTTTCCATTTTTTATTCTAGAAACTTTTATAGTGGTCTTATTATTTTCTCTGATAATTTCAAAAAAATCATCTTTATCCGTTCCTTTAATAATTACATGCTTGGATAAATATTTATAGTATTCTTTTGCTATTTCTTCTAATCGTTCTCTTCTTTTCTTCAAGTTTTCTTTTATACCTAAAACAGTATCATCTTTGAGCTCTTCTGGAAAATTCTCGAAGGCTTTATCAATAATATCATCAGAAAGATATTTTTGTATGTGTTTTGCCTGTTCTATCCAAATATCTTCTTTAGAATTTTGAATTAAGGCTTTATCTAGTGGAGCTCCCGAGAGATTTATCCACTTTACTTTTTTAAGCTCTCCATCATAAACCTGAAATTTACGCATCAAAGGTGAGAGAAATCTTAATGTATTAAGCATAGCCCCGTCGTAATTAGAAAAGACTTGATCTCTATCTCTAGGTATAGGTCTATATATTTTTTCTTCCTCAGAATCAAACCTTGCCCATCTCCATTGATCAGAATGACGATCCCAATCTCCTAAAAGCATATCAAAAAGTCTGGTTTTGATATAGCTTTTTTCATCTAGTTGATATTTTTCATCTTTTCTCAGTTTGTTAAGAAGGTCTTGTGTACTTTCGATGTCATCAGGCTTTCCAAAAGATGGTTCGTCACCAAACTCTTTTCCAGGACGTTCTTCGAGAAAATACATTTCACCTCCAAAATTTTCGTTGTATTTACCAAGTGCAGGATGTTTTGGAATAAAATAAACCTTTGGATTAGTATGATATACTCCTATTGCTCCTGCCATTTCTCCCAGTGCTAAGAATGCGTATGGATAACTAGAGCTATAAAAATCAAGTAATATATCTTCTGCCAGCGTATTCTCAAAACCGTTATCTAGAAAAGTGTATTTAAAAGCTCCTTTTTGTAAAAATTGAGTTGCACTTTTGCGCATTGCTCTCAAGCTATATCGTTTTCCGTTTTTATCAATGAGGCGTAAAGATCGGGTAACTTGTCCTCCTCCTTGTCTATCAATCTCAAAACCACCCATTAAGGTATCCAAAGTTGCTATAGGCACTTTTATATCTTTTCCATATACATATCTATAATGGTCTCCCCATACCCATTGATAAAAATTAGACTTATTTACTTCTTCATCACTATATATAGTTGCCGAAGTTTCATTATCAAAAGTATTTGTAAGATTACTAAAATCGTATTCTTTTCCTTTATCATATACCAAATTTTGATATACTAATTCTGGTTCACCATCTTTATTTGCATAAAAACTTACATTAGAAGAACCGTCTTTATAAATATCTAGTTTGGCAAATCCTTGTCCCGGATAAGAAAACAAACCATTATGTCCCAGAGAGGCAGCAGAGACTTTTGATCCTGATCCAGAAATTATTTGTTTGAGCCCTTTATCATCTATGTATTGTAAAGAATGCTCATGACCAGAAACAAATACAACTTTGTCAAAACCTCTCGCTAATGTGGTAAGTCTTCTAATCAGCTTATTGTATTGAACATTTGATATATCCTGTTTAGAAACTCCACCTTGAGCTCGAATTTGCGTCGCCAGCGACCCCAAAATGGGTAATGGTATTTTCTTTTTTGATGGAAAAAGATATTTACTTATATCATTTTTACCCCCATGTGGTCCATGTGTAAACATTGGATGATGTAATGCTATAACAACTGTTTTGTTGCTATTTTTTTTCAGTTCGCTTGCTATCTCAACAAAAAAGCTTTCTCTGGTTTTAATCTCACAGTTATCATTAATTGTTGGATGTTTATCCCAATTTACAAGATACCATTGTGTATCAAGTAGAAGTAGATGTATATTCTCGTTAACATCAATACTTTCTATAGGACAGCCTTTTGCCGGTAAGAAAGTATCTTTGTCATTCATGTTTTTTTCTACATACTTTTCTTGACGATGTACTCCTTCAAGTCCTTGGTTATACCAATCGTGATTACCAGGAATAAAAATGCTATTTCCTTTAAACTTTTTTGCCAAATCGATTTGAACATTCAGTCGGTGTTCTGATAATGCTCTCTGAGGGTCACTTTTACCTGGCATTCCTTTTGGATAGATATTATCCCCAAGAAAAAGCAAATAATCTTCTTTGGATACAGAAGCTGTATCTAACATTTTTTGTAAAGCCGTTAGTCCATCGGTACTATGTCCCATTTTTGCATAGCCGGCATCACCAACTAGATAAAATGTTTTATCTATTGCCTTATTAGGAATATCTTTTGAAAAACTTTCATTTTTATACTGTGGAGAAAATGTTGCGCAAGAACTAATCAATAATATAGCAGCACAAATCGTTAGAATCTTATTATATTTATCCATTATTTTTAAATACAATCTCTATTTTTTAGCTATTTTGGTTGTCGAAAAATTATAAATATGTCTTCTTTAATAGAAAAAACCGATCTTTTTGTTTCAAAACTTTTTGAAAAAGAATTTCCCCATTCATGCATATACCACAATTACGATCATACCAAAAGAGTATTTAAAAGTACAAAAGAAATCATTGACAATACTAATTTATCTGAGGAAGATAATGAAGTTTTATTATTGACAGCGTTATTACATGATGTTGGTTACTCTAAAAGCCCTGATAATCACGAAGAAAAAGGTGTTGAAATTGCAAAAGATTTTTTAAGCAAACATGATGTTTCTGGTGATAAAATAGAAAAAGTTTCTCGATTAATCATGGCTACCAAAATGGAACATGAGCCCGTAGACTCATTAGAAGCAATTATAAGGGATGCCGATGCTTCGCATTTTGCAAAAGACTACTTTTATGAGACCAGCGAATTATTGAGGCAAGAATTCAAAAAAAACAAAATAACAGATCTCAATACGCTAGAATGGTTAAAAGCGAATATAGATTTATTTAAAAATAAACATCGCTACTACACAGAATATGCTATCAAAAACTGGCAATCTATGAAAGAAAAAAATCTTTTACTGATGCTAGAAAAACAAGAGAAACTCAAAAAGGAAAAAAAGAAAGAAAAAGATAAAATTAAAAAATTATTAAAAGAAGAAAGCCCTGAAAAAGGAATACAAACACTTTTTAGAGTTACTCTACGAAATCACTTAAAACTAAGTGATATTGCGGATACAAAGGCCAATATTCTTCTATCAGTAAATGCAATTATAATCTCGTTGGCACTATCTAATCTTATCCCAAAATTAGATAACCCTTCTAATCAGTATTTAATTTTTCCTACAATGGTATTTATTGTATTTTGTATTGCTTCTATTATTTTGTCTGTACTTGCAACAAGACCAAATGTAACTACCGGAGAATTTACCAGAAAAGAGATTGAAGAAAAAAAAGTTAACCTTTTATTCTTTGGTAATTTTCATAAAATGCCATTAGAAGAATATAAATGGGCAATGACAGAGCTGATGACAGATAAGGAATATATTTATGACACGATGGTCAAGGATTTATATTTTCTAGGTAGAGTATTGCATAAAAAATATAAGATTCTAAGAATTACGTATACGGTTTTTATGGTAGGTATCATTTCTTCTGCCATTTCTTTTATTATAGCCTTTAATACACTCCAATAAAAAAATACTGTAAACAAATAAATATTTACAGTATTTTATATTTTTTCAAAAAAAATAGAAGATGTAATGTAATTCTAGTTTATCTCTTTCATTAAATCTTCGTAAGTATAGAATTCTTTATCTTTCTCATCTTTGTTGTAGAGAATATTTGCTCGTAACGCTTTAAGACCTGTTACTCCTTGTAAGTCTTCTAATTCTACAATTTCGATTTCCTCTTCAAGATAATTTTTGGATTGTAAGAAGTTCATGTATTTGATATACTCACGCTCATCTGAACTTTGAGAATATACAACAACAAGTTTACCTTTTTCTGTAACTCTTTGATCTGTTCCTTTGATCTTAGATTTATCAACACGTTTTTTTACAACCTCATATCTGGCATTGTATGTACCATCTACGTCAAAACGTTTTTCATCCATTCTAAATCTAACAGAAAGAGATGTATGAAATACCAAAACCATCGAAGCTACATCTAGTGCAATTGGCAATTCTCCTTTCATTTGATAATATGCATTCTCCATTTCGCACATTACTTGTAATTGCCACAAACGAAGATTATAAAGATAAATCTTGTTAAAAGAATCTTGTTTTGTAATTGACTCTCCTATATACATATTATGCTCAACACCATCAGACTTAAATCTCTCAAAATAGTGAGGATACATTGACTGAGCTTCTTCTTGCTTTTGATCTAATAGAGTCGCCATTTTTTTATTAATCTGCATAACAGCTTCATCATAATCTTTACGATGTCTGTATACACTTTTTAATACTCCATCAAGCATACTATCATACTCACTAATTGTAGCTTCAAGATCTTCATTCTTCTGTTTAAGATGCTTAAACAATGGTGTAATTTCTTTCTTAATGAAGTTTAATATTTTTTGTTCGCTATCAACTTGTAGTTGCTCTGTTATAGATTCAATATATTGATTTGTTCTAAAGTAAAGTTGTTCGTATATGGGGAGTGATTCTACTTTTAATATTCTATTAATTACTTTGTTGATTGCTTTTAATTGTAAAACTAGATCTTTTTGAACGGCTTTATTTCTAGCATCTGAAGATCCTTTTATATCGATTTGCCCATATAAAGGGTATACATTTTCAAAAACTACTTCTCTAAACGACACCGGTATATCATGCGCTTTACCTCTAGTAAATCGTTTCGCTTCTTGTTTAAACTTCCAATGAACACTAGGATGTATAGAAGTACACTCCTGCTGAATAATAAGTTCTAATTCATTTTCTGCTTGAATTTTTGATTGAAGCACAGAATCAACAAGATATGGCATTATATCTTTTAACTTATTTGCATTTATACTATTCAATTCATGAATATTAGGAGAAACAATTTCTAAAATACCCAATAACTGATCATCACTCTTAAGAGGAGCAAATATTGCACTATTGATACCTTGTGCAATAAGTCCTTTATACATAATCTCTTTTGGAGTAGACTTTTGAAATTTCTTTACATCTGAGATGGCAAAGTAAGTGGATTCTTTAAAAAGATTATGAAAAGTCCCCTTACATAAAGCAGTCTCACAGTTATCAGTTGATCTGCCATATAGCAAATAACTCTCTACATTTTTTACAGGGATTCTTTCTAGCATTTTCTCTTCCGGATCATAATTAGAAAATCCAACCTTAATATCACGGATATTAAATATTGATCGAAAGATTTTTTGAAAATCATCTACAAATCCTCCTTCTTCTTCTTTTGATTCGTATCGAATTAAGCTTGTTTTAAAATCGGATAATGAAACATCTGTAGTTACATCAAACATGTTGGCTATTACTATTCCCTTAAAAATCCAACTGTGAGGAGGAAATTTTTCTTTCCAAATTTCTATGTTATCAAAATTGTCTAATAACTCGGCAACATCTTCATCTGTAATATCAACTGCCTTATCCGTTTTTATAATATCTGTAAAGTCTGCATTATATAAAATACGATAGTTTCTAATCATTCCTAAACTATCAGGTATATCATAGAAAAATGGTCTTTTAAAATCTATATTATAACCATAGTATAACCCTAGAATGATACTACATCCCATGATATAATAATGGTCCTCATCAAGGTTTTTAATTTTTGGCTCAAATCCTTTACCTGCAGCTTTAATAATATTTTTATATCTCTGTGTAGATTTTAATTCAATATTATGAAAGGGAACAGTTGCAACTTTAATTTCATTCTGTTGCAAAACATCTGAAAAGCTATCCTCAAGAACTAAATTGATCTGAGTTTGCAATTTTTCTACATTTTCTAAATCTTTTATTCCTTTTTCTAAATCCGGATATTCTTCAGCTATTTTTAGAATTTGGCCAGCCCTGCTTTTCAAAAGAGGATTATCACTCTTTAAAGCATCTCTATAATGCTCAAAAAACTTTGAAAAGCTTATCCAAATATCTAACGGAAAATCTTCCTCCAGAACCTTCATACTTACTCTTTAATTGTAGGGTACAAAATTACTATAAATAAAATAGGATTAACAGATATTAACTATTAATTAAAACATAATTTAAATCAAGTATCTATTTAATCTTTATATTAAGAACGAATATCGATTCAAAATTAGGACATATACATGCTAAAAAAGCATAAAACATTACTTAGTTATCTTATTATAAATCGATTAAGCTCTTATCTGTTAGACTATCGTTCTTACATTTTGTTACACTTAAAGTTAACTTTTTTAATGTTAATAAAATATCAAAACCTTATTTTTTAATTGATTCTCTTTAGACAACGTTAATTTTTGGAGTATATATAATGTATTCTTTATTTTTACATCATAAATTAAAAATACTATGAAAAAAATTGTTCTATTCTCGATTATAATCACCATGTTATCATGTAATAAAGAACAAAAAGGGTATGTAATTACAGGAAACACTTCGGGTTTTGAAGATGGGATAAAAGTATATGTAAATGAATTGAGTAAATCCAATAGACCTATAATTATTGATTCTACTACTATTCAACAAGGAAAATTCGAAATAGCATTACCTCCTCCAGAAAATAATGACTTCAATTATTTAACTTTTGAAAAGATTAATGGGAATGTAGTTTTTCTTGCAGAGAATAATCGTATTGAAATGACTATAAAAAGAGATAGCTTAAGGTTTCCTGTTGTAAAAGGAGGAACTGAAAATAATCTCTTTTTTAGCTATATGAATACAATGAAAAAGTATAGCGAGAAAAAAATTGACCTTAATAATCAACGTCACGTAGCATCAAAGTTAGGTGAAACAGATAAAGTTGTTAAGATTGCTACAGAAATGCAAGAAATCATAGACAAAGAAAAACAATTTAGAAAAGACCTTATCGAAAACAACGCTTCTTCACTGGTATCTATCATGGCTATTACAGATCTTTTGAATATGAAGGTTTTATCTCCCAATGAAGCTAAAGATAAATTCGAAGCTCTTAATGATACTTTAAAAACTAGTAGGTTAGGAAAAAACCTGGGAGCTATTATTAGTAATGCTATTGCTGTAGCATCTCAAAAAAGAATCGATATTGGTAGTGAAGCAGAAGATTTTTCTGCTCCTACACCAGATGGAAAAATGCTTACTTTAAAAGAATCATTAGGTAAAGTTACTATTGTAGACTTCTGGGCTTCATGGTGTAAACCCTGTAGAATTGAAAATCCTAATGTCGTAAAAGTGTATAACAAATACCACGATAAAGGGCTTAATATAATAGGAGTCTCTCTTGATAAAAAACAAGAATCATGGACAAAAGCTATTGAAGATGATCATTTAAGTTGGAATCACGTATCGAATCTTCAGTTCTGGCAAGAACCAATTGCAAGAGCATATGGTGTAAGATCCATTCCTGCTACATTTATTTTAGATGAAAAAGGTAATGTTATCGCAAAAAACCTAAGAGGGCCTGCTCTTGAACAAAAAATTGCTGAATTATTAGACCAACAAAAATCACTTTAATACAAACAACATAAAAATATTATAAAACGGCTCTATATATGAGCCGTTTTTTTAATCTATAATTTTCCTAAACGTTGTAATACAAACAAAATGATAATTGGGATCGCCAACAATCCAATCATAAGTAAATTCTTTTGAAATAACCATGGGGCCAATATCAAAGTAATGATATAACCTCCGGCAGCCCCTCCGAAGTGTGCATCATGACCAATATTACCTACTCTATTTTTCATTCCAAAAATAGAATACAATAAATATCCAATTCCAAATATATATGCAGGGATTGGGATTGGAACAAACATTAAGTACAAACTCATTCCTGGTTGAAAAAGAATAGCAGAATATATTATGCCTGAGACTGCACCACTGGCTCCAACAGCGCTATAATGATATTCTTCTTTATGAAAGAATAAAGAAAAAAGATTACCAACAAAAAGACTCCCCATATACACGACAAGAAACTTAATATTACCTAAATAACTAGTAACTACAGGAGCAAAAAAGTATAGCGTGAACATATTGAAAAAAAGGTGCATCATATCAACATGTAAAAACGCAGAAGTAAGCATCCTTATCTGTTCTCCCCTTCGTATCCCCCCTATATTAAACTTAAATTTTTCGAAGAATGAAAAATCGTTAAATCCTTTTAACGAAACAAGTACATTGATTAAAATAATTGAAATAATTACAACATTAAGGTTTCCCATATAATCTCTAATTTTTATTCAAATATACCACATATTTTAACCTCAAAAAATCTCAACAAATTATCTAAATCTTATTAGTAAAAGTTTATGATAAAAAACATTTTATACTTTTATATTTGTAGGCTTTAATTAACTATTTAATGCAATTATTAATATATCGTTTGGTATATCCTATTTTATGGATAATTTCTAGATTACCTTGGCGTTTGTTATACGCATTTTCTACCTTTTCTTTCTTCTTCATATTTCATATTGTAGGATATAGAAAAAAGACAGTATCATCTAATTTGCGATTAGTTTTTCCTGAAAAATCAACAACCGAAATAAAAAAAATACAGAAGAATTTTTATAAGCATATGTGCGATATGTTTATCGAGATGATAAAAAGTTTATCTATTTCAAAAGAAGATATGATCAAACGATTTGAAGTTATTGATACTCATACCTTCAAAGAAGTACAATCTCAAGGCAAAAGCATTATCGTTTTGATGGGGCATTATGCTAGTTATGAATGGGCTATTGCAGCTCAATTTGTAATGGATTTTCCTATTGTTGGTGTGTATAAAAAAATAAAAAACAAATATTTTGATCAATTAGTGCATAGAATTCGAGGTAAATTTGACACACGACTTGTAAATAGTCATACCGTAATCAAAACAATAACACGTGATAAAGTTCATGGAAAATTGTGTGCCTACGGTTTATTATCTGATCAATCTCCAAAATTAAAAAATGATCTATACTGGACAGATTTTATGAATATTAGAGTTCCTGTTATTACAGGTGGAGAAATTTTAGCGAAACGATTAGATTTACCTGTTATGTATCTAAATGTCGAAAAAGTAAAAAGAGGTCACTATCATGCAAAATTTATACCAATTACTAATACCCCAAAAGACTGCGAAGAACATTATATTACAAAAACTTATCTCAAATTATTAGAAACACAAATCAAAAATAAACCAGAGTATTATCTTTGGACACATAAAAGGTGGAAACATCGTGATAAAGAAAATATAAATCCTTAACCCTTATTCTCAAAGGGTTTTTATTATTTTATTTGTAAAACTCCTGTCAATTAATGGTTATTAATTTTGTTTTAACAAAATATTAGTATTTTTGCATACTAAATCATTCGGTTAATGCAATTATTAACATACGCTCTTGTTTATCCTTTACTATGGGTAATTTCAAAACTACCATGGAAATTATTTTATGCTTTCTCTACATTCATTTTTATAATCATCTACTACGTAGCTGGTTATAGAAAAAAAACTGTTACCAACAATTTGAAATTGGTTTTTCCAGAAAAAAAAGAAAAAGAAATAAAAAAAATAAGAAAAGAATTTTATAAACATATGTGCGATATGTTTTTGGAAATGATAAAAAGTATTTCTATTTCTGATCATGAAATGAAAAAACGATTTAAGCTTACTAACCTTGACGATCTTCTTGAACTTGAAGCTCAAGGAGAAAATATAATGGTTTTTATGGCACATTATGCCAGCTACGAATGGTCTAACGTTGTTGATTTACAAACAAAATTTCAAGCAGTTGGTATCTATAAACCAATAGATAACAAGTATTTTGATCGATTAATTCATAAAATAAGAGCCAGATTTGGTTCTCGCGTAATTTCGAGTAGAGATGCTATGAAAATCATTACAGATGATCAATCTAAGGAAGGATTATATATGTACGCATTAGTTTCTGACCAATCTCCTAAAATGCACAATGCCATGTATTGGACCGATTTTTTAGGTATAAAAGTACCCACATTTCTTGGTGCAGAGGTTTTGGCCAAACGATTAGATTTAAAAGTATTTTATCTACAAGTAGAAAAAGTAAAAAGAGGATTTTATGAAGCTACTTTAGTTCCTATTGAGAGCGATACGCAAAGTTGTAAAGACTATTCAATTGTAAAAAAATATCTAAGACTATTAGAAAATCAAATCATCAATAAACCAGAATATTATTTATGGTCACATAAAAGATGGAAACACCGCAATAAAGCAATACCACAAGGAGCAACTATAGATTAAATCAACTATAGTAATCTCTTAATATTTTTTTAGTTAAAAATGCTATAGATTCACATAATAACAATCAGAAAAAAGTGGAAATTTCCCCATTAAAAATGTAAGAATTGTAGGAGTTTAATAATTGTATTCTCTTCTAACTATCTTTTATCGAAATATCCTGTCCCTTTAACGTTTTTTCAAACTTTCTCTTTTAAATTAGCTTGTCGTTTATGAATTTTGTCATCACAATATAAATACACCTTTTTTTAGTACTTGAATCTTACCCCCTTTGTTCAAGGTTTTTACAGGTAAATAATCATCATTTTATTTAATCATTTTTTATAACTAAACACCATTTTTTATGCAAAAAACTACTTTTAAAAATCTAAAGTTTAAGTGGTACACAAGGTTAAATCTTGCACTTATTCTTATTTCACTTTCATCTTTTATAACAAAAGATATCAGCAATATCAATGAAGATATTGTGCTTAAAAACAAGATACAACCTTCGAACTGTGATAACCCATTACAAAAAGCATTGGGCTATAATGCTTTTGTTCGTTATGGAACTTCAGTAAAAGGGGGTGATACTGAAGGACCAATTGCTATTGGGGGTGATTTAACAATGAAGGGAATCATTACTATTGCAGCACACACAGCAGGTACTATTTTTTTTAATAATGACGATCAAGCATCCTCTTTAGTTGTCAATGGTAAAATAAATTATAATTCCGGTGAGGGTATTCACCTTAACAATGGATATGTAAAACTAGGGAACACAACCGGTTCTTTTGTTTATGACCGAGACAATAATAATGCTTCATCTAATACCAGGATAACTTCTGGTGGTTATTTTGAAAAACCTCGATTACAAGTACAAAGAAAACAATCTGTTTCTTCTGTAAAACAAGGAAACCTCATTGATTTTGAAACTGCATTTTCTGAGTTTGAATCTACAGCACTAAAATATAGTAGACTTACTGCAAATGTATCCATCAGTAGAGATAACAAAATATCTTTAGTCAATAATCAACTGAATGTTTTAAACATAACGGGTTCGGAACTAAAAAAACTTCCATATCTCACCTTTGAAAATACTCCAAATACTGAAACTCCTTTGGTTATTAATGTAAACGCTCCCGGAGACTTCGAATGGAATATATTCAATCTTAGTGGTATCGGCGATCAACAAGGGGCTTATATTCTTTGGAATTTTTATAATAGTTCTTCTATTACACTTAATGGCGGAGGTACAATTATAGGTACTTTGTTTGCCCCAGGATCAACAGTGATCAAAAATTCATCCGGAAATATCAATGGACAGGTAATTGCTAAAAAGTATGATCATAATGGTGGAGAATTGCACCATTATATTTTTAAACCTTGTATAGATACCCCTTGTGACCTAGTCGTAACTGTTGAAGATAAGGAAATCTGTATAGGAGACAGTGTAACACTTACAGCAAATGCTGAAGGAGATTTTCTTTGGTCTACAGGAGAAACTACACAAAGTATAACAGTTACTCCTACAGAAACAACTAATTATTCTGTAACCATTACTAAAGATGGATGTACTGCTACCAATACTGCTACAGTAACCGTAAAAGACCCAAAAGTAAGCTTGGGCGAAGACATCAGAGTATGTTTAGGAGAAACAGTAACGCTTACCTCTACTCCTGCAGATACTTATCTTTGGTCTACAGGAGAAACAACACAAAGCATAACAGTTACGCCAACAAAACCTGTAACTTGGTATACCATAGAAGTGACTATTGATGGATGCATCGCTAAAGATATGATAGATGTGTTTACCGATTCTCCTAAACTAGTAGTAGTAGATCAAATGATTTGTAAAGGCGAATCTGTAACCCTAACCGCTGAAGGAAAAGGAAACTTTTTATGGTCAACAGGAGAAACGACACAAAGTATAGAAGTAACTCCAGAAGAAACAACAACTTATACCGTTACTGCAGAAAGATTCGGTTGTATAGAAACTAAAGAAGTAACTGTAACTGTAAAAGACCCAAAAGTAAGCTTGGGCGAAGATATCAGAGTATGTCTGGGAGAAACAGTAACGCTTACCTCTACTCCTGCAGATACCTATCTTTGGTCTACAGGAGAAACAACACAAAGTATAACAGTTACGCCAACAAAACCTGTAACTTGGTATACCATAGAAGTGACTATTGATGGATGCATCGCTAAAGATATGATAGATGTGTTTACCGATTCTCCTAAACTAGTAGTAGTAGATCAAATGATTTGTAAAGGCGAATCTGTAACGATAAACGCTGAAGGAAAAGGAAACTTCTTATGGTCTACAGGAGAAACGACACAAAGTATAGAAGTAACTCCTACAGAAACAACAACCTATACTGTTACTGCAGAAAGATTCGGTTGTACTGAAACTAAAGAAGTAACTGTAACCGTAAAAGAACCAAAAGTAAGCTTGGGCGAAGATATCAGAGTATGTTTGGGAGAAACAGTAACACTTACCTCTACTCCTGCAGATACCTATCTTTGGTCTACAGGAGAAACCACACAAAGCATTACAGTTACGCCAACAAAACCTGTAACTTGGTATACCATAGAAGTGACTATCGATGGATGCATCGCTAAAGATATGATAGATGTATTTACCGATTCTCCTAAATTAGTGGTAGAAGATCAAATGATATGTAAAGGTGAATCTGTAACGCTAACTGCTGAAGGAAAAGGAAACTTCTTATGGTCTACAGGTGAAACCACACAAAGTATAGAAGTAACTCCAGAAGAAACAACAACTTATACCGTTACTGCAGAAAGATTCGGTTGTACTGAAACTAAAGAAGTAATTGTAACTGTAAAAGACCCAAAAGTAAGCTTGGGTGAAGATATCAGAGTATGTCTGGGAGAAACGGTAACGCTTACCTCTACTCCTGCAGATACTTATCTTTGGTCTACAGGAGAAACCACGCAAAGCATAACAGTTACGCCAACAAAACCTGTAACTTGGTATACCATAGAAGTGACTATTGATGGATGTATCGCTAAAGACATGATAGATGTATTTACCGATTCTCCTAACTTAGTGGTAGAAGATCAAATGATATGTAAAGGTGAATCTGTAACGCTAACCGCTGAAGGAAAAGGAAACTTCTTATGGTCTACAGGAGAAACGACACAAAGTATAGAAGTAACTCCTACAGAAACAACAACCTATACTGTTACTGCAGAAAGATTCGGTTGTATTGAAACTAAAGAAGTAACTGTAACTGTAAAAGATCCAAAAGTAAGCTTGGGCGAAGACATCAGAGTATGTCTGGGAGAAACGGTAACGCTTACCTCTACTCCTGCAGATACCTATCTTTGGTCTACAGGAGAAACCACACAAAGCATTACAGTTACGCCAACAAAACCTGTAACTTGGTACACTATAGAAGTAACTATTGATGGATGTATCGCCAAAGACATGATAGATGTATTTACTAATTCTGTTGATATTGATGCTGGAAATGATCAAACGATAACTTTGGGAGAATCTGCTACTTTAACTGCAGAAGGAAATGGAGATTTCTTATGGTCTACAGATGAAACTACGCAAAGTATTACAGTAACTCCTACTGAGACTACAACATATACCATCACATCAACAAAATATGGATGCGTTGCTACAGATACAGTTACCGTTTATGTTGAAATTGACCCTTGTTTAAGTCAAGAATATCAAATAACTGCTACTCCAATCCCTGTCGAAAATGTAGGAATATTGACTGTAGATATTTCAGTAATAAAAGATCAAACCATTGTCTATGAAATTTATCAAATGAATGGAAATAGAATTGGTCCAACAGTAAATATAAATCTAAATAAAGGATGCAGTTCATTTCCTATAGATTTAGACAGACATTGTAACCTAAAACCTAGTACTTATTATATTCTTAATATCATGGGAGAAGGATGGTCTGACACTGTGAGATTTATAACCAAACCGTAGAGGAATATACAATTTAACGATATAAAAAAGTCCTGCCAAAAGTATAATGGCAGGACTTTTTTTATTGATATATGCAAAGAATTAAATCCCCGCTATTTCCTTTAAGGTATGAATTGTATCTTGAGCAAGCTGATCAGCTTCTTCTTGACTCAAAGCTTCCGTATAGATACGTATAATTGGTTCTGTATTACTCTTGCGCAAGTGCACCCAACTATTTTCAAAATCAACCTTTACCCCATCTACTGTAGACACTTCTTCATTAGCATGTTTTTTATGAAAACCATCCAAGATAAGATCTACATTCAAATCCGGAGTCAGTTGAATTTTATTTTTACTCATAAAATAAGAAGGGTAACTATCTTTTAATGCACTTACACTACATTTTTTTTCTGCTAAATGCGTAAGAAACAAAGCAACACCAACTAGAGAATCTCTACCATAATGAGAAGCAGGATATATAATACCGCCATTTCCTTCTCCACCGATAATAGCATTGTTAGCTTTCATTTTTTCAACTACATTTACTTCTCCAACGGCACTAGCTTCATAATTACCATTATGTTTTTGAGTAACATCTCTAAGTGCTCTACTAGAAGATAAATTAGAAACTGTATTTCCGGGAGTCTTACTCAAAACAAAATCTGCGCAGGCTACAAGCGTATATTCTTCTCCAAACATCTCCCCATTTTCACTCATAAAAGCAAGGCGATCAACATCTGGATCTACAGTAATACCAAGATCAGCTTTTTCTTTTACTACAAGTTCAGAAAGATCCGTTAGATGTTCTTTAAGCGGTTCTGGATTATGCGGAAAATGACCGTTTGGTTCACAATACAATTCTACTGTCTCTACTCCTAATCTTTTAAGTAATCCGGGAATTGCAATACCGCCGGTAGAATTTACTGCATCTACCACAACTTTAAAACCTGCATTTTTAACCAGTTCTTTATTAACCAGTGGCAAATTAAGTACTTCATCAATATGAAGTTCTATATAATCATCTTTTGGTATTATACTTCCTAAATCATCTACTTCTGCAAAAATATATTCATCATTTTCTGCAATCTCTAATATCTTTTTTCCATTTTCAGCATTTAAAAACTCTCCTTTATTATTTAGTAATTTCAATGCATTCCATTGTTTAGGATTATGACTAGCAGTCAAAATAATACCTCCATCTGCATTTTCTTTCGGCACAGCTATCTCTACTGTTGGTGTCGTAGATAATCCTAAATCTATCACATGAATTCCCAATCCAACCAAACTGTTCATTACCAATTGTTGTATCATCATTCCCGAAATACGTGCATCTCTTCCAACGACAACAACCGGATGTGGCGTATCTGTATCTTTTTTGAGCCATGTACCGTATGCTGAAGCAAATTTAACAGCATCAACAGGTGTTAGATTATCTCCTACTACCCCTCCAATTGTACCTCTTATTCCTGAAATTGATTTTATTAGTGTCATAAAAATTGTGTGTTCTAAATTCAAACGCAAATTGTTTTAACTTTTTGAAAAATCCTAAAAAAACTTTAAAATTTTAATCGATTAACGATTTTATAACATTATTCCAACCTTTTCTAAAAGTAATCTAAAATCATTGTTAAAACCAATTAAATATCTGATTACCAATGATTTAAATGTTTTAAATTATTAATCTGTTATCATTTCCAATTTTATTATACTCTTCTGCAATAATTTATATACTTTTAGCACACTCTAAGAATTAAACCAACATAAATACAAACGCAAAATGAAGAAAAATTTATTTACAATCACAGTAATTGTTCTATTCTATTCTACTCTATCTTTTGGGCAAATCGTAACGCAATGTAAAGGTACAGTAAACCCTTCTAATAAATTATGGGAAGACTATAATCAAGACATCAACAATCCTTCAAAATTACCAGATATCATACCTATAGACGTTAATTATTCTGGTTTAGTAAAAAAAGAAATCAACCCAAATTACGATGAATTAAAAAATGCTGTTCTGGATCTTGCAGCAAACAAAGGAGGAGTTATTTCATTCAAAAATGTAGGCTCTGGTAAAACCATTTTCTTTGACGAAGCTATTGAAATCACAAATGATCTTCAAAAACCTTGTATCACTATTTTAATTGAAGGAAATAACCAAATTACATTCGATGGAGGAAACAAATCGAGCATGTTTGTTTTAAGAAAAAGCGTTAAAGTAATCATACAGAATACTACGTTCCAAAGAGGACGATTAAAACGTAATATCATACAAGACCCCAGTAAATTTAGAGTGGGTGGTGGTGCTATAGAAGCTACTTTTGGTGCAGCTTTACGAGTATATGGTTGTACATTCATAAATAACAACGTTGATGAATGGGATGATACTCCCGGAGGAGGCTATGACGGTGTTGGTGAAAATCAAAATGGTGCTGCGATCAGACTTAATTTTCATACTACAGGAGAAATATTTAAATCTACTTTTGAAAACAACAAAGCTGTTACCGGAGGTGCTGTTGGTGCAACATCTATCAATAAGTTAACGATAATGGATAGCTTTTTTGATAAAAATGTATCTACAGCTTACAATACCAAGAACTCTACAAAAAGAAGAATTGCAGAGGGTGCGGGAGCACTTCGTGTGGATAGAACAGCTAAACCTTTAGAAATTTACCGAACACGATTTAGTGAGAATGCTGCAAATAAAAAAGCATCAGTGATGGAAGTTTTTATACGTCCACTCAGGGATAAAAACGGAAATGAAACCGGACCATACCCAAATTTATCTCAATTTGCTCTTATTATAGACGGTTGTACTTTCGAAAAAAACAAATATTATAATTTTAAAGGTGCTAATGATCCGGAGAGAGGTGATTTTTTTGCAGGGTGTATGGTATTTCATGGAGGTAGAAAAGATAATAATTTCAAAGGGGCAAAAATGAAAATTACCAATTCCAGCTTTATAGAAAATGAAGTTGCAGAATCAAATATAAGAGCTCTCATGGATTTTGAATTATCCAATAGCATATTTGCGAATACTAATTTTATAAGATTAAAAGATAATAATAACAACTACAGAAATACAGGAAAAGCAGCATTAATGCTAAGAGGTGAAGTAGATAAAGGCCTAATTACAAATTGTACATTTTATAATAATGAAACGCATCCTGATGATCCTGATTTTGCGATCGCTAGTGATTTATTCTTTTGGAAAGGTACCGAAAATAATTTCACCTTAAATAATTCTATTTTCTACCGGAAAAACAAAAAAACTACCATAAAACAAGTAAGTCAACCTATAAAAGGTAGTGGTAATAATCAATTCATACCGGCAGTAGACATGGCTACATTTAGTAGTGTTTCAACTTCTAGTGTAAATCTAACAGACCCTAATATTACCCCTAATAACATTGTTGACATGTGTCTTGGTCAAAATTCTTTGCCAAAAAATATTGGGGGGCTTGATGATTGCGGTGCTTCTGGCGGTAACTCTGGTTCTTCACCTGCATTTACAATTCCTGGAACGATACAAGTAGAGAGCTTTATTACCAAATCTGGTAGTGTTCGTATTGAAAACACTCCAGGAACTTCTAATAAAAATTTAGGATATATTAAAGATAAAGATTTCACAGAATACGAAGTAAACATAGCGTCTACTGGTGATTATAGAATAGATGCTTATGTTTCAAGTAATGGTGTAATTGGTAAATTACAGCTTCTAATTGATAATAAAAATGCGGGAGTATTAGAAACCCCTGTAAATAATGCATGGCACAAATATGAGAAAGTCTCAAAAACAAGACCCTTTACTGCTGGTAAACATCGTTTAAAATTATTGTTTAAAGGAACAGCAAGTGGATTTTTATACAACATTGACCGTATTGTATTTACAAAAGTTGCCAATGCAAAACAACAGTCAATAGACACATCTGAAAATAATCAAATAACTGCTTACCCAAATCCTACCAAAGGATTTATTCAGATACAAGGCGATCAAAATATTAGCATACAAAATGTTGATATTTATACGCTTGATGGGATTTTAATAGACAATCTCAAAGTGAATTCTAACGGGTATGATATATCGAATTTATCAAAAGGGATGTATATTTTAAAATATACATTCAAAAATAAAACTACTCAAAAAGAAACTCAACAAATCTCTAGAATAATCAAACAATAGAGATACATTTTTTATTTATACTACAAAAAAGGGCATATTCTGCCCTTTTTTTGTTGATTTTAAAAAAATAACATCGTTATGGAATAGTCATTCTTGACTTCTAAATAAAATATCTATCTTTAGAATTCAAATTATCTAACACAAGATATTCTTTTAATATGCATATATCTAAAAAATCAATGTTTTAGCGGGTCAATGAATTATTTAGCACATATCTATTTATCAGGAGAAGACCCAAACCTTACCATTGGAAATTTTATAGCAGATTCTGTAAAAGGTAAAAAATTTATGGAATACCCGGAGCGAGTTGCTCAAGGGATTGTATTGCATCGCAAAATAGACTCTTTTACAGATACACATAAGATTGTAAGAAAAAGTACTTCGCGATTATTTCCAAAATATGGGCACTATAGCTCTGTTATCATCGATATTTTTTATGATCATTTTCTTGCTTCAAATTGGGTATCCTATTCAGAAACACCATTACAAACCTATTCTTTAGATTTTTATACCCTTCTAGAAAGTAATTATAATATGCTCCCAGAACGTATTCAAAATTTCTTACCATATATGATCAAAGATAATTGGTTATTAAGCTATGCTTCTTTAGAGGGAATAGGTAAAGTGCTTTCCGGAATGAACAGGCGTACAAATAATAAATCAAAAATGAATCTTGCCGTAATCGAATTAGAACAATTTTATACTGATTTTGAAAAAGAATTCACTTTATTCTTTGAAGATTTGAAAGGTTTCACTGAAAAAGAAATGAAAAAACTCTAATCCTATACTATGAAATACATCTCACACTGCATCTTTATACTACTTTTAATTTCCTGCAAAACTGATAAAAAAGAAATAATTACCCCTACTGTACAACCGATTAGAGGAGTTATCGCCCAAAAGGCAATGGTTGTTTCTGCAAGAGAGGAAGCTTCTAAAATTGGTGTTGAGATTATGAAAAAAGGAGGTAATGCCTTTGATGCTATGGTTGCTACAGAAATGGCTCTGGCAGTATCATATCCTTTTGCTGGTAGCCTTGGTGGTGGTGGATTTATGGTATATCGAAAAGCAAATGGAGAAACAGGAGCTTTAGATTATAGAGAAAAAGCTCCTTTGGCAGCAACAAAAAATATGTATTTGGATGAGAATCAAAATCCCATTCCTCAAAAAAGCCAACTAGGATCAATGGCAATTGGAGTTCCCGGTACTGTTGCCGGTATTTTTGCTGTACACGAAAAATTTGGTTCTTTGCCAATCAAAGATATTTTACAACCTGTCGTAAAACTTGCACAACAAGGTTTTGTTGTTACCAAAAAACAAAAAAGACGTTTTGATAACTATAAAGATCTCTTTTTTGAAGTAAATAAAGATACTATAGTATTTGCTAAAAACTATAAAACTGGTGACACCATCAAAAATCTTAAATTGGCAAGTACAATACAAAGAATTATTGATAATGGAAGATCTGAATTTTATCAAGGAGAAACAGGAAAAAAAATTGTAGACCATATACAATCAAATGGAGGTATTATCACAATGGAAGACCTCTCTAAATATGAAGCCAAATGGAGAGCCCCTATACAATTTAAATATCGAGATTTATCCATTATTTCTATGTCTCCGCCATCTAGTGGAGGGGTATGTCTTGCCCAAATAATGAAAATGATTGAACCCTATGATCTCAATAGTTTTGGGCATAATTCCTTAAAAACAATACAAGTACTTACAGAAGCAGAACGAAGAGCATATGCAGATCGAAGCTTCTATTTGGGGGATCCTGATTTTGTAGATATCCCTCTTGATACATTGATCCATAAATCATACTTAACTAACAGAATGTCAGATTTTAGCTTTGACAAAGCCACAAAATCTTCTGATATAAATTGTGGTCTTATTTCTGGATATGAAAGCGATGAAACTACCCACTACTCTATTGTAGATCAATTCGGGAACGCAATTTCTGTAACGATTACACTCAATGGTGCTTACGGATCAAAATTATATGTTCCGGAGATCGGTACTTTCCTTAATAACGAAATGGATGATTTTAGTGCTAAACCGGGGACTCCAAATATGTTTGGATTAATCGGAGCCGAAGCAAATTCTATTGCTCCCGAAAAAAGAATGCTGAGCTCTATGACACCTACAATAGTAGAAAAAGATGGAAAATTATGGATGTCGGTTGGAACTCCCGGCGGTTCCACAATTATCACTTCTGTATTACAAACAATTCTAAATGTAACAGAATTTGGAATGACGATGCAAGAGGCTGTAGATGCACCTCGTTTTCATCATCAATGGTTACCAGATGTTGTGGTCTTTGAACCTAATTCTTTTGACACTGGACTTTTAGACAGTTTAAAGCAAAAAGGATATAAGATCAATCAAGAAAACTCCAGAATTATTGGTAAAGTGGATGGTATTTTAAAACTAGAAGATGGTACTTTTGAAGGAGGAGCTGATAAAAGAGGTGATGATACTGCTGTTGGGTTTTAATTCTCTTTTCTTATTATAAAATCAATTAACTGCTGTGCTTTTAGAAAAGAAATCAGGAAGTTTTTCTTAATTCTTGCTTATAGATTTTGTTTGCTTTTGTCTATATGAAATTTACAATCTTAATAAGACGATACTATCATTATCATTTGATAACAATTTTCTTAGAGTGACTATTATAATTATGATTTATGTTAACTAGATAAACACCGCTATCAAAATTTGATAAATTAACGGTTTGATTTCCCTTACTCAACGTTTGTTCCTTTAACAAAATTCCTGAGAGGTTATAGATTGAAAGGTTCGCTATCGAGCTTACAAAAAGATTTAAAATCTTTTTATTCATATCATAATATATTTCTGTATTTGGAGAATCATAATCTTTTGCAGCAATTAATGAATTTTCATCTTTTTCTGGAATATTTACTCTTCCATTGTCTTTTCTATATAAAATTTCACTTTTCTTGTATATCTCTTTTTCTTCAGAATTTTGAAATTCGCCTTTTAAATTAACATTTCCTACGATGCTGACTTTGTAGAAGCCTTCTTTTTTAGGGCCTATTTCATTTTCAGATAACTGAGAAGAAACCACAATTCCACCCCCAGGAACAGCAAATCTTGATGGGGAGGCATCGTCTGCTTTTTCTAAACTGGAAAAAGGTGTTTGGGTGGTTACAGCTCTTGGATAGAAAGCATAATTTTTATTATCAACTTTTGCAAGTCGAGCCGAAGCCGCAAAGCCTTTTTCAGTTTTAGTAGCAGATACATTACCTATTAAAGGAGCTGGTGTAAAAGTCCCTGCTTGTATTAATTCTTTTATCTGACTGGGTACTTTTTTATCTATAAAACCAGGTCCTGATCTTATGGCAAAAGAACAATCATTTGCATTAATGTTTCTTAATTGAACACGTCCATTATTTTTTATGTGTGGAGCTAATAAAACTGCGAAATTACCTTTTATACAGTTTATATTTTCTGCGTATAATTCAGAAATTGTTGAAAAATTACTCCCCGCTGGTGTTGACCCTCCATTTTCTAATCGTAAAGCGATACCTCCTGTTGAAGTTAAATTTTTGAATAAGATGCTTTTTGCTCCTTGCACTTGAATTAACCCATATCCCGAATTGGCTCCTTGCATTTCTATGTTTTGTAAAACACCTTTTGTAGGAAATTTATTAAAAATAGGCGCTCTAAAACGATCTGCAATTTTTAAATTAGTAGGTGGTGAACTTAAGGTAATTCCTGACGAAACAGGAAATTTGGCTAAGATTTTAATATTTGAAATCATAAAGTTGGTAACATTTTCTAGCAAAAATGCTTTTATATTGCTTTTGCCCGCAGCCTCATAGTTGATAGTTACAATACCTTTGCCGGATATTTTTACATTTTTTATTGGATCTACTCCTTTTGAATCGTTCTCAATTCCACTTCTAGAACCTATTCTAAAAACAGGTGTATTTTTGTCAGGAGGCAGAATAGTTACTCCTTGTTCAAAAATAATATGTATGTTATTTTTGTTAACAGTGATACCTTGAAACCTATGAACACCACTTGGTATAATAATTTTTATACCTTCTGATGTAGCCTTGTTAATTACTAATTGTATTGCTTCTCGTGTTATACTCTCGCCAAGATTAAATCTTTTGGTTGCTATCGGATCGATTCCATCAAAATAATTTTCAGGTTTAAATTTTTCTTCACTAAAGGCTTGGGCTTCTACTCTTATAATAGAGCATAGCATCATACATGTAAACAGTATTTTTTGTATTTTCATTGGTACTGATCAGGATTTAAGTTTCTCGATATGAGATAGTTTTAATAATATTTATTGGTAAAGACGAAATTACATATTAAAACAGATAGAAGACTAACAATTTAGGTATACAAAAGGATTACAATTTTGTTTTTTTAAAAGTATCCATATGTGCTTATTAACTCATAATTATATTAAGATTGCTATTAGAATACAAATCTCAGGTTTTCGATGTGATACATACATAAAAAGGAATTCACAAAAAGAGAACAAAATAATAAAGCAGTTATAAGCTGGTTGTAAATATATTTAGATAATTCACCTTTAATGTAGATGATACACATATGCCGGCGGATAGTGATGCTTTTCAGGCAACGTTATTATATCATGTTCAGTTTTAGAAAGCAGAAAAAAATATGTAATGGTAACAAATCGATCTCTCAGAATTAAAAAAACAATATTTTTTCTAATTAGGTAGCGTCAGATATTTTTAAACTTAATCCAGCATCTTTTTCTTGTATTATTATTCAATAGATGAAATGACATTAAAAGCAAATTTTTGGTGTCAAATAAACTCATCAAAACCCTAAGACAGGCAATTTTAAACCTTTTGTTTCTAAATGCATTAAAATTAGTGATGATTACATTTTAAGCAATCTCCTTGTTAAATATTATAATTATTCCTATCCTTTTATTATATTTAACTTATAAAATTTTGTTTGTTTATATTTCTATAAAAAAATGCGTAGTCAAGACTACGCATTTTTTATTCTTATATGAGTGATTATTATTTCACTTCTTCAAAATCTACATCCTCTACATCGCTTCCTTCAGAACCACCGTTGGATTGATCTGCACCTGCATCAGGTCCAGGCTGTCCTCCTTGTTGTGCTTCAGCTTGTGCTTTGTACATCTCTTCACTTGCTACTTTCCAAGCTTCATTAATTTTATCTAGTGCCGGTTGGATTACAGCTAAATCTTTAGATTCGTATGCTTTTTTAAGTTCTTCTAAAGCTTCTTCAATTGGTTTTTTCTTATCATCAGATAATTTATCTCCAAATTCGGTCAACTGTTTTTCAGTTTGGAAAATCATTCCATCAGCTTCATTCAACTTATCAGCAGTTTCTTTAGCTTGCTTATCAGCGTCTGCGTTAGCTTCAGCTTCTTTTTTCATTCTTTCGATTTCTTCTTCTGTTAATCCTGAAGAAGCTTCAATACGAATATCCTGAGATTTATTTGTCGCCTTATCAGTCGCAGAAACTTTGATAATACCATTTGCATCGATATCAAAAGTAACTTCAATCTGTGGAGTTCCTCTTTGTGCTGGTGGAATCCCATCCAAATGGAAACGACCAATTGTTTTATTGTCTGCTGCCATAGGACGCTCTCCTTGTAATACATGAATTTCTACAGATGGTTGATTATCTGCCGCTGTAGAGAACACCTGAGACTTTTTGGTAGGAATTGTAGTATTTGCATCAATTAATTTGGTCATTACGTTCCCCATAGTCTCAATTCCAAGAGAAAGAGGTGTAACATCTAATAATAATACATCTTTTACATCTCCTGTCAATACTCCTCCTTGTATTGCTGCTCCGATAGCTACTACCTCATCTGGATTTACTCCTTTGCTAGGAGATTTTCCAAAAAATTGTTGTACCGCTTCTTGTACTGCCGGAATTCTTGTAGAACCTCCTACTAATATAATTTCATCAATATCACTAGTAGATAATCCTGCATTTTTTAATGCTGTACGACAAGGCTCAATTGTTCTCTTAACTAAATCATCTATCAATTGATCAAATTTTGATCTTGTCAATGATCTTACTAAGTGTTTTGGTCCGCTTGCAGTAGCAGTAACATATGGTAAGTTAATTTCTGTTTGTGCAGACGACGATAATTCTATTTTAGCTTTTTCTGCAGCTTCTTTTAAACGCTGAAGAGCCATAGGGTCTTGACGAAGATCCATATTTTCTTCTGCTTTAAACTCTTCTGCTAACCAATCAATTATCTTTTGATCTACATCATCACCTCCTAGGTGTGTATCACCATCTGTAGCCAAAACTTCAAATACACCATCTCCTAATTCTAAGATAGATACATCATGTGTACCTCCTCCAAAGTCAAAAACTACAATCTTTTGATCAGTTCCTTTTTTGTCAAGCCCATAAGCAAGAGCTGCAGCAGTAGGTTCATTGATAATTCTTTCTACTTTTAATCCTGCAATCTCACCTGCTTCTTTAGTTGCTTGTCTTTGTGCATCATTAAAATATGCCGGAACAGTAATTACTGCACTAGTTACATCTTGTCCAAGATAATCTTCTGCCGTCTTCTTCATTTTTTGAAGTGTCATTGCAGATAATTCTTGTGGAGTGTATAAACGCCCATCGATATCAACTCTTGGTGTATCGTTATCTCCTTTTACAACTTTATATGCCGCTCTTTCTGCCTCTTTTGAAGATTCTGAGAATTTATTTCCCATAAATCTTTTAATTGAAGAGATAGTCTTAGTTGGATTTGTAACCGCTTGACGTTTTGCCGGATCCCCAACTTTAATTTCTCCTCCTTCTACA
The DNA here is from genome assembly GCF_006443095.1 of Aquimarina algicola. GTDB lineage: Bacteria > Bacteroidota > Bacteroidia > Flavobacteriales > Flavobacteriaceae > Aquimarina > Aquimarina algicola. Next base: position 458,353 of record NZ_VFWZ01000009.1, on the reverse strand, counting down.
AAAGCAATTACAGATGGAGTTGTTCTTTTACCTTCTGCATTAGGGATTACTACAGGCTCATTACCTTCCATTACAGAAACACAAGAGTTGGTCGTCCCTAAGTCTATTCCTATTATTTTACTCATTTTTATACTTAAATGTTATATTGTTTATTCATAATAATTTACATCAACTAAGTCAATGATTATGCCATTAACATCTATATGACAGGTTGTCACTAAAACCTAAATTACGTACTCTAAAATGACTCATGTATACTAATTTCGAGATCAAAAACTTGAATATATATAATACTAATAGAGAACAATTAGAAGATATGCGATGTATACTTTTTTATAATTATGTTAACATAACTGCAAAAAATAGGTTTATTTATTACCAAAAACTATATTTACCCACTTATTTTACCTCAATAATTATCAATTATGGAATGCATTAGCATTTTTGACATGCTCAAAATAGGCGTTGGCCCATCTAGCTCACATACTTTAGGTCCTTGGCGTGCAGGTAGACGTTGGATAGCAGAATTAAAAAAGAATCAAAATTTTGATACTGTAACTTCAATAACAATAGATCTTTTTGGTTCTTTGTCGCTTACAGGAAAGGGACATGCTACAGATATTGCTGTCATTCTTGGATTATGTGGTTTTGATCCGCAAACAATAGATGTTTCAAGTATTACCGCTATTATAGATACGATTACAACATCAAAAGTTTTACGCTTTAATAACGAATTAGATATTACGTTTGATCCAAAGACACACATTATTTTTAATAGGGATTTCAAAACGTTTCATCCTAACGGAATGACATTTCATGCTACACTAAAAAATGGAGAAAAGATATCTTCTTCTTTTTATTCAATTGGAGGCGGTTTTGTGGTTAAAGAAGAACGAAAGAGAAAGGAAAAAAAATTAACTGCTTTTCAAAAATTTCCTTTACCTATAGAAAAAGCTACTGATCTTCTAGAATATTGCATTAAAAAAAACAAAAAAGTATCAGAAATTGTTTTAGAAAATGAAAGATCATTAAGAACCGATGCAGAAATCAATGAACGAATTTCTCAAATATGGAACGTAATGCTCGAATCTATGTATACAGGTTGTCATACAGAAGGAACATTACCGGGTGGTTTGAATGTAAGGAGAAGAGCATACGATACACATAAAAAGCTAATTGGCAATACTCAATATCAAAATCCAACAGAATGGATTGAGGCGATAAGAGATACAGAAGTAAAATTTCGTCAGATTCTTAAATGGGTATCTTGTTTTGCTCTTGCGGTAAACGAAGTAAATGCATCTTTAGGTAGAGTTGTTACTGCTCCAACCAATGGCAGCGCCGGAGTGATTCCTGCTGTAATGATGTACTACATGGTTATCGAAAATCATGACGCAAATTTTGATGATGTAAAACAATTTATGTTAGTAGCCGGTGAAATTGGTAGTTTATTCAAAAAAGGAGCTACAATATCTGCTGCTATGGGAGGATGTCAAGCAGAAATAGGAGTTTCTTCTGCTATGGCAGCCGGAGCATTAACAGAACTTATGGGTGGATCACCAGAACAAGTACTTATGGCTAGTGAAATAGCAATGGAACATCATTTGGGGTTAACATGTGATCCCATTGCAGGTTTAGTTCAAGTACCCTGTATCGAAAGAAATGCTATGGGGGCGATCAAAGCTATCAATGCTTGTGAAATGGCACTCGATACAGATGCTGCTAATGCAAAAGTACCTTTGGATAAAGTTATAGAAACGATGTGGGAAACCGCACAAGATATGCATACTAAATACAAAGAAACAAGTGAAGGTGGTTTGGCTGTAAAAGTAAGCCTTAGTGATTGTTAATATTATATTTATAAATGCAACGTTAGAAATGTGAAGTCAAATGTTGGGATATAAAATAGTATACGTTTTAAATTCTGGAAACTCTCAGACCTCAAAAATTTATTTCTCACTACTATTATTGCACCCCTGTTTATGTCTGGTATCTGCAATGGCTATAATTTTCCATGATGTACCATCATTGAATAATTGAAATATATTCACACCACAATGACTAAAATTACCATTAATATAAAACTCATAAGGCGTCCACGCATTGGCAATATACTCATCTGCCTTTACGGTATAAAATAATATCCTTTCTTCCCATTTTTGATCAGAAGGTTTGCTTGCAATAGCTATAAGAAATTTTTGAGTATCTGTAGTTCTAGTATCGATTGTCCCTTTTTTGGTTGTATAAACGGTTTGTAAAACTAGTTCTTTACCAATAGTCTTCTTTATTTTGATTGTATCCTGGTTATGAAATCCTTCAAAAAACATCTGGATTGTCTTTTCAATTTCAGCTTCTTCAAGAGTAGATTTTTGTTTGTTTTGAGAAAAAATACTTGTTGATAAGAAAAAGCTACAAACTAATATTGTTTTGTACATACTTTTTGTAATTAAATGTTTAATAATAGTATTAAACAAAATTTCTTACAATATATTTATTTAAGGAGAATTAAAGAAAGATCAAAACAGAATTATACTTGTTACCGTATGAGTAATTGATTACTTTTACAATCTTTAAAAAATAAACCAAAATGTCTACAGCAAAGAAAGATTACAAAAGAGTCACGGTAAAATCCTTGGTGGAAATGAAATCAAATGGAGAAAAAATATCCATGTTAACTGCTTACGATTATACTATGGCAAAAATTGTGGATGGTGCTGGTGTAGACGTAATTTTGGTTGGAGACTCTGCTTCTAATGTTATGGCAGGGCACGAAACAACACTTCCGATTACTTTAGATCAAATGATATATCACGCTTCTTCTGTAATCAGAGCTATCGATCGTGCTTTGATTGTTGTCGATATTCCTTTTGGAAGTTACCAGAGTGATCCTAAAGAAGCGTTACGTTCTGCGATTCGAATAATGAAAGAATCAGGAGCTCATGCCGTAAAAATGGAAGGAGGAAAAGAGGTAAAAGAATCAATCAAACGTACCCTCAATGCAGGTATTCCGGTTATGGGACATTTGGGTCTTACTCCTCAATCAATTTATAAATTTGGAACCTATACAGTAAGAGCAAAAGAAGAAGAAGAAGCTCGCAAACTAAAAGAAGATGCATTAATGCTTGAAAAAATCGGTTGTTTTGCTGTAGTACTCGAAAAAGTTCCTGCAAAATTAGCCAAAGAAGTTGCAGAAAGCATAACAATTCCTGTGATTGGTATTGGTGCAGGAAGTGGTGTAGATGGGCAAGTCTTGGTTACACATGATATGTTAGGAATGACTCATGAATTTAACCCTAGATTTCTTAGACGTTATTTAGATATGTACACAGAAATGACCAATGCTTTTAAACAATATGTAAGCGATGTAAAATCTGTAAATTTTCCTAACGAAAATGAACAGTATTAACCGTTATAAAATAGCATTCACTAAATAAATAATCTAAAGATCCAATTGATCTAAGATGTCAAAAATACTTTCGAATAAAAATAACCTTCTGGTTTTATACGAAGACAACCATATCATAATCGTTAATAAACGTCCTGGTGATATTGTACAAGGTGACAAAACAGGAGATCAACCACTTAGTGAGGTTGTCAAAGAATATATTGCAGAAAAATATAACAAACCTGGTAATGTATATCTTGGTGTTGTACATAGACTAGATCGACCTACCAGCGGTATTGTTGTTTTTGCTCGTACCAGTAAAGCATTGCCTCGATTAAATAAGCTATTTGCCAATAAAGAAGCTCAAAAAACATATTGGGCAGTAGTAAAACAAAAACCTCAAAAAGAAAATGACACTCTTATTCATTGGTTGAAACGAAATCCAAAACAAAATAAATCCTATGCTCACAAAAATGAGATTCCAGATAGTAAAAAAGCTGTTTTAGAGTATAAAGTAATTAAAAAACTAGATCATTATCATCTATTAGAAATTGATCTTCATACCGGGCGTCATCACCAAATACGATCGCAATTATCAAGTATAGGTTCAGCAATAAAAGGCGACCTAAAATATGGTTCAAATAGAAGTAATAAAGATGGAAGTATTCATCTTCATGCTCGTAAACTAGCTTTTGTTCACCCAGTAAAAAAAGAATCTATTACTATTATAGCCCCTCCTCCATCCGATCCTATTTGGGATTACTGTATTTAGTTTTAAATACATCGCTTTTTGATTTATAAGCACTCTTTATGTTTTTTAATTATACCTTTGAGGTAACATTTCTCTAAGTTAATACACTAATATAAAGTGATAACCTCATTTTTTTAAACAATTGTGATCTATATACTATAAATTAAATAAAAAATGGAGCTGATAATCCAAATTTTATTTTCTGAATATAGTAGAAAAAGGAGATTTTATGTATGAAACGTTTAAAGACAAAAATGAACATCATTATTAATTGAGAATACATGGAGTATATAACATATTCATTAGAATTATTTAAAAATATTGATTGGAGTTTCATTTGGAGTATTCTTAGAGATATTGTACTTCCTAATTCAGGGACTTTAATTTTTAATATCATCCTGTTTTTATTCCTAGGATTCATTATTGCTTTTATGTATAATATTTTATTATGGCGTAAAGGTATTTTTAAGAGAGCTCCCAAATATTATAATTGGGTTGTGAAATTATATATTCCATTATTATTTATTGGTATTCTTTATGTTTTTGGTCAATGGGGTTTTATAAGAGGAATCTATAAAATACTGGATAATGAAAAAGTAATGATTGTCGAAGGTATCTATAATAGTTCTGTACAGCAAATTTTTAAATCTGAAGATGCCAAGAATAAATTTGTACTATCAGCGCAAATATTGGCTATGAAAGCCAAATCAGATTCTCAGGATTATGCCATCTTTTTTAAAAAACATCTCACCAAATATGACACCGGCAATTCTTTTTTAAATAGAACTAAAAATAAACTAGTAAAATTTATTGTTACTAATTATAGTGACGACCTCTACACATTAACAATGTATGCGTTTATAGCTTCTGCTGGTAAAGGACATATAGACCTTTCTGAAGCATTACCCTATGAAGAATTTAGCGCCGTTATGGATTTATTGTTAGAAGTAGGATATCAGGATATAGAAAAAATAGTTTTAGAAAAATTAAGTGAGTGGTTCTCTATGGCTATTACATCTCAATATAATGGAATGGTAAAATCAATATTAATCATATTATTTCTTATTCTTATTCTTCCTTTATTAGAATATTTTATTTACAAAAAATGGATACACCCAAAATACATTTCTAATGTAGTTTAAGAAAATTATATTTTAACTATCACGATAATAAATTTGATCGATTTACTTATAAGTTCTAATACTTTCTATTACCACCGAAGTTAAAATTAAAGTACCTCCGATAATCGTAGAGAATTTAGGAATTTCTTGTAAAAAAATCATACCAATAATGATTCCGTATACAGGTTGAACACTACTTATAATACTGGCTGTGGTAATCGAAAACCTCTTAAAACTAGATAAAAATAGTGTATGTCCAAGCGCAGTTGTAAGCAAAGCCAACGTTAATAAAGGTAACCATTGGCTTGCAATGCCTGAACTATTCATAAAAAATAGAAAAGGAGTTAAAAAAATACTCACCACAATTAATTGATACCACATCAGTACAGATCCATTATAATTACCAACTTTGGTCTTCATAATAAGGTTTCGAATCGAATATGCTAATGCAGATAAAATTCCTAAAACGACAGCTTTGGTATAAGAGTTACTAAAGTCAAGATCCGGTACCAAGAAATAAATACCTAATAATACTAAGAATGCTAATAGTAAATGTACTTTTTGAAATTTAGTTTTTAATAAAATAGGCTCTAAAAATGCAGTAATAACAGGATATGTAAATATAGACAACATCCCTACTGCCACATTAGAAAATTTTAATGCATAGAAATATGTAATCCAATGTATCCCCATAAGAACACCACTCAAGATAATTATTGGTCGATCTTTACTACTGGTAGTAAATGATATTCCTTTAAACTTGCAGTACAAGAATATCAAAATACCTGCAAAAATCGCTCTAAAGCCTATAATGACAGGGACAGGCATGTCAATATAACGTCCTAAAGCACCCGAAGTACTTATAAAAAGCATTGCCAAGTTAAGTTCTAAAATATTACGGAGGTGTTGATTTTTTTGCAAAAGAAAAGAGTTAAATGGAAATTCATGATTTAGGTTAGTACGTTGACTTTTAAAAAAAGAGAAATTGACAAGTCATAAGAACAAAAAAGCACTATCATTGTAATTTAGACTCAATAATTTGTCGCTTCAATTTGTGTAAAATTACTGAATTCTATATTAAAAATACTTCATCAACATATTACATTATTCATGAAAAAAGTCAATATCATAATTAGTATATTTTGCTTCGTATTAATCATTTTTTATTGCTTACTTTTTCAATATTGGGTTGGTCCAAATATAGACTCAAATAATTCTGTATATGCATTTGGTATGAGTTTAATATATGTTGCAATCATAGCTATCAACACAATAATTAGCAGTCTCCTGTTTTTAATCACAATTATATTTTGGATACGATCAAAAAAACTGGCTCAACTGGCATCGTTTAGTGTTATACTATTAATTTTCTTTGTCTTTATTTTTCCTTTCATTCTAGCAGATGTTTATGGCTAAAAAGTAATAACGTATCATTTTAAAAAATTATCGAGATAACTTTTTAGATTTTTCCTTAATAATATCAGCCACCGGTCTACTTTCTATATTGCTTTCTAACCAGGATAGAATATCTAGATATAAAAAAGCTCTTTTTTCATATGGGTGATCCTCATATTGTTTTAATCGTTTATGGAGTTTTCTAAACTCATCCTTGATTTGATGGGGAAATATATCTCCTAGATTCTTTAAAAACTTGATCATCTCTTTTTGTACCTCATGCAAATCATTCATCTTGATCAAAAATCTATAGGTTTCTTTTAGTTGAGTTTCCAAATAATAATCCATTCCTGCTTCATAATGTGCTACCAAACTTAATACTCGAGAAAAACACATTAGATCTTCTCTCATTTTCAAAGACCTGTTATTGATAATTTTTGCCAGATACTCAATACACTTTTTATGATTTCCCATCCCAAAGTATAAACACCCGATTTTATAATAAAACACCATGATGTGATGGTCATCAAAGCGATTTTTAAACTCATTAATTCCCGTTAGAATTTCTTCTACCAAATATTCTCCTTCTTCAAAGGTTCCTTCCAAAAAATGAATATTTAGTTTGTTATTATAAATAAATTGAAAAGACAGTACTTCTATATTATCATCTTTAGGAAATGAGGAAGCAGTAATTGTTTTTTCAAATTTTTCGAGAGTATACTTTAATTGTTTTTTATCCTTGATTAAATACAACGATTCTAATAAATAATGATTTCCTCTAAGAAAGAAAACAGGATTTTGTATCATCATTTTGGGTTGCTCATAAAATAAATCGACCCATTTTTTAGAATATCGATAACAAGACAAAAAGTCTTGAATGATAAAACTATACCATAAATGGGCTTTATATAACCAAAGTTTTTCTCTAAAACCTAAGAGACTCCATTCATATTTTGGAAGTTTTGTTTCAAAATAGTTTGTAATTTCTTTATGTTCTTCATCATTTCTAACATATCCACTTTTGAGCATTAATCCATATAATTGCAGTGATAAATTCGACAATCGACTAGTAAGCACATTTTTCATACTCAATGTCTTAGCTTCAATAGTTAATTCATCTGCTCTATTATTAATACTTCTGGTAATGTATTGGGTTTCGATAACTTTTTCTAATTCTACAATCTCGTATGCAATATTATGTTCTTCATTTTCTTTAGCCAATGACTTTGCTTTTTCTAAAATTTTTAGGCTTTGCTTATATAACCCCTTATGATACAAAATAGAAGCAAAATCAAGCTGTTCTCTAATTTGCGATCTTATATTTTGATGAAGTGGACTCAATCGTAAGCTGATCAGTATTTGTTTATATAGATGCGCTTTTAGGTTCGATAATTGTTGTTTTTTTACGATTCCCTTTGCAACAATCAAATCTTCATCTAGCGTATCACTTTTATCCAAATGGTTGAACAAAGCAAGAAATTTTGAATCGGTATTCACTCCAAGCCGTCCAACGTATACTTTAAACTGTCGCTTTTCTGATTTAGAAAGAGATTTTACCAAAACAAACAATGGATCTTTTTGGCCATTAGTCATTGTAAGAATATATATTGTAATTAATTGATTAAAAGAAAGTTAACTTTTTATTAAAATAGTTTAGCATTGTAAAACCAATACTTAAATACTTCCCTTTTGTCATCCCAAAATATAAATTCGTAAGAGATTTAAGAAATATCTTGTAAGAATATTTTTAAAAAGATAATACTTATCAATACTAATATTTACAATCACTTATTTTTAATATGAGTACTAATAAAGTTCAAATATTCGACACTACCTTAAGAGATGGCGAGCAAGTCCCCGGATGTAAATTAAATACACAACAAAAATTAATCATCGCCAAGCAACTAGATTTCTTAGGTGTTGATGTTATCGAAGCCGGTTTTCCTGTCTCTAGTCCGGGAGATTTTACTTCGGTTAATGAAATTTCAAAAGTAGTAAAGAATGCTACAGTTTGTGGGTTAACTAGAGCTGTAGAAAATGACATCAAAATTGCGGCAGAAGCACTTAAAGAGGCAAAAAGACCTCGAATTCATACAGGAATAGGTACATCAGATTCTCATATCAAATACAAATTTAATGCGACCAGAGATCAAGTTATCGAAAGAGGTATTGCAGCTGTAAAATATGCCAAATCTTTTGTTGAAGATGTAGAATTCTATGCAGAGGATGCAGGCAGAACTGATAATGAATTTTTAGCCCGTGTTTGCGAAGCTATGATCAAAGCAGGAGCTACAGTACTCAATATACCAGATACAACAGGATATTGCCTCCCGGAAGAATACGGAGAAAAAATCAAATACCTCAAAGAAAATGTAAAAGGAATTGATAATGTGATTATCTCTTGCCATTGTCACAATGATTTGGGGTTAGCTACAGCAAATTCTATTGCAGGGGCAATACATGGAGCACGTCAAATTGAATGTACTATTAATGGAATTGGAGAACGTGCCGGTAATACCTCTTTAGAAGAAGTAGTAATGATCATGAAGCAACATCCATATCTTAATCTTAATACAGATATCAATTCTAGATTGTTATATGAGACAAGCCAGATGGTATCAGACCACATGGGAATGGTAGTACAACCCAACAAAGCTATTGTTGGCGCAAATGCCTTTGCTCATAGTTCTGGGATACATCAAGATGGAGTGATCAAAAACAGAGAAACGTATGAGATTATCGATCCGGCAGAAGTTGGTGTCACAGAATCTGCTATTGTGCTTACTGCAAGAAGTGGTAGAGCTGCATTGGCATATAGAGCCAAAAAAGTTGGTTATGAATTAACTAAATTACAATTAGATGATGTCTATCAAGAATTTTTAAAATTCGCAGATCGCAAAAAAGAAGTTGTAGATTCTGACATACATCAAATTATGAGAAATAGTAATGTTGCTGCTGCGGTAGCATAAACATTTTTAACACCACCTGCAAAACATCAAAACTTGCAGGTATTTTGTTTTTATTTTATGAAGAAAACCTTATTTGATAAAGTTTGGGACGCACATGTTGTCAAAGAAATTAAAGACGGCCCACAAATATTATATATAGATAAACATCTTATCCACGAAGTTACAAGTCCGCAAGCTTTTGCAGAATTAGAACAACGTGGAATTTCTATTTTCAGACCTGATCAAATTGTCGCAACAGCCGATCATAATACCCCAACCATTGATCAACATTTACCTGTAAAAGACGAATTATCCAGAAACCAGCTCGAGCAACTTACCAAAAATTGTAAAAAAAACGGAATTACATTATACGGATTAGGGCATAAATATAATGGTATTGTGCATGTAATGGCTCCAGAATTGGGAATTACGCAACCCGGAATGACAATGGTATGCGGAGATAGCCATACCTCTACTCATGGTGCATTTGGTACAATAGCTTTTGGCATCGGTACTAGCCAGGTAGCACAAGTATTTGCCAGTCAATGTTTATTACTACAAAAACCAAAAAGTTTACGAGTAAATGTAAATGGCACATTAAAATCAGGAGTATTACCAAAAGATGTGATCTTGTATATCATTTCTAAACTCGGCACTAATGCCGGTACAGGGTATTTTTGTGAATATGCCGGTAATGTTTTTGAAGAAATGTCTATGGAAGGTAGAATGACTGTTTGTAATATGAGTATAGAGATGGGAGCTCGCGGTGGTATGATAGCACCAGATGAAACTACTTTTAATTACATAAAAGGTAGAGAATTTGCTCCAAAAGACACTAATTTTGATAAAAAAGTAGCCTATTGGAAAACACTGCCTACGGATGACGGAGCTGTTTTTGATAAAGAATATCATTTTGATGCTGAAGACATAGAACCTATGATTACCTATGGAACAAATCCCGGCATGGGAATCAAAATTTCTGAAAATATACCTGTTCAGGAAAATGCTTCTTTTGCAAAATCATTAGCTTACATGAATTTTGAAAAAGGACAGTCTCTGATTGACCAAAAAATAAATTACGTATTTATCGGAAGTTGTACTAATAGTAGAATTGAAGACTTTAGAGTAGCAGCAAATTATATAAAAGGTAAGCAAAAAGCCGAAAATGTGACCGCATGGTTTGTTCCCGGGTCACAACAAGTAGCACAACAAATCGAAGATGAAGGATTAAATGATGTTTTTGAAGCTGCTGGTTTCAAATTAAGGCAACCGGGTTGTTCTGCTTGTCTTGCTATGAATGATGATAAAATCCCCGAAGGTGAATATTGCGTTTCTACTTCGAATAGAAATTTTGAAGGTAGACAAGGGCAAGGAGCAAGAACAATTTTGGCCAGTCCCCTAGTTGCAGCAGCTACAGCGATCGAAGGAAAAATAATAGACATTACAAAACAGCTTAATTAAATCATGGATAAGTTTAGTACACTCATATCATCTGCAATACCCATGCCTGTAGAAAATGTAGACACAGATCAAATCATTCCTGCTCGTTTTTTGAAATCGACCAATAGAGAAGGTTTTGGAGAAAATCTTTTTAGAGATTGGCGTTTTCAAAAGGATGGTAGTATAAATGAAGATTTTATTCTGAATGATCCCAAATTTACAGGGAGCATTCTGGTTGCTGGTGATAATTTTGGATGTGGTTCTAGTAGAGAACATGCAGCATGGGCAATTCATGATTATGGATTCAAAGTAGTGGTTTCAAGTTTTTTTGCAGATATATTCAAAGGAAATGCTTTAAACAATGGGGTTTTGCCAATACAAGTAACCCCAGAATATTTAAAAGAATTATTCGATGCAATACAGAACGATCCCAATACCAAAATTGAAGTAAATCTAGAGTCGCAAACCATAACTATTCTATCCACAAATTCGTCTGCAACATTTGAGATTAACAGTTATAAAAAAACTTGTTTAACGAATGGTTATGACGATATTGATTTTTTAGTAAGTAATCTATCTGATATTAAAGAATTTGAAAATTTAAAGGTTTAAAAACAATCGAAACAAATTGTTGTGTTAGTTTTAAGTAAAAACCAAAAACATGTTTTTAATAAAACAGCCTATCTAAAATAAACGAAACGAATGAAACTAGACATCGCAGTATTATCAGGAGATGGTATCGGGCCAGAGGTAACCGCACAAGCCATCAAAGCATTAGAAGCAGTAGCACATAACTTTGATCATACTTTTATTTTTAAAGAAGGCCTGGTGGGTGCCATTGCTATAGACAAAACAGGTGCTCCCCTACCCGATAAAACATTAGAATTATGCGCAAATACAGATGCAGTTCTATTTGGAGCTATTGGTGATCCAAAATATGATAATAATCCCTCTGCGCCAGTGCGTCCGGAGCAAGGTTTACTTAAATTACGCAAAGAACTAGGCCTCTACGCCAACATCAGGCCTGTAAAAGCATATAATACCTTAATCGATAAATCTCCGCTTAAACGAGAAATTATAGAAGGTACAGATATCTCTATTTACAGAGAATTAACCGGTGGTATTTATTTTGGAAAAAAAGAACTTTCTGAAGATGGCACCATCGCCTCTGATCTTTGTGAATATTCTAGAGGAGAAATCGAACGCATTACTCATTTAGCATTCAAAGCGGCACAAAAAAGACGCAAAAAACTTACTCTAGTAGATAAAGCAAATGTTTTAGAATCTTCACGCTTATGGAGAAAAGTAGTTTCAGAAATCTCAACAGCATACGAAGATGTAACTTTAGATTTTTTATTTGTCGATAATGCTGCTATGCAAATGATCCTCAATCCTAGTCAATTTGATGTAATATTAACAGAAAATATGTTTGGGGATATCATATCAGACGAAGCAAGTGTTATTGGTGGATCAATTGGACTTCTAGCCTCAGCATCTATTGGAGATAATTGCTGTATGTTTGAGCCTATTCATGGATCTTACCCACAAGCAACCGGAAAAGGAATCGCTAACCCAATCGCAGCTATTTTGTCTGCCGCTATGCTACTAGAACATTTTGATCTCGTAGGAGAAGCCAATGCAATAAGAGATGCAGTTGAAAAAGCATTGGAGCTAAATATCACTACTCCTGATTTGAATAGTATAAATCCCTTAACAACAGAAAAAGTAGGTGATTTTATCTATGACTATATTCTAAACCCTGAAGATTCTAACATCAATTTTGAAAATATACATGTAGGTCAATCTACAATTATATAATTTTCTGTTTTATGTTTCACAAAAAAGCAATCAGGAATAGTTCTTGATTGCTTTTTTATTGAATACTCACTACATTTTTGTACTTTGATCAACATAAAATTTAATTGATGGTTAAATCCCTAAAAATCTTGTTTATTTTAATCGCATTTATTAATTACACAAATGCACAAGACATTGTTTGTTCTGCAAAAGACAAAGAATTATTCACACAAAAAATTAATGAACTTAACAAAGATTACAAAACCTCAAAAAGCCCAGGTGAGACTATAATTTTTGTTGGAAAATCTTTTCTAAAAACTCCTTATGTAGAAAAAACGCTGGAAATAGGTGCAAAAGAATCTCTTGTAATTAATCTACAAGGTTTGGATTGTACTACATATGTAGAAAATGTTTTAGCATTTACATTAATGCTAAAAAACAATCAAAGTGACTTCGATACATATACTGATTATTTGGAAGATATAAGGTATAGAAATGGAAAGCTAAATGGATACACCTCAAGGCTTCACTATTTCTCAGAATGGATAGCAAATAACCAACAAAAGAAACTGATCAAAAATATCACAAACGATTTGGGAGGTATATCAGCAGAAAAAGAAATTAATTTTATGAGTACTCACCGTGATTCTTATCCTTTTCTAAAAGAACAAGACAATTTTAAAGGTATTCAAGAGGTAGAAAAGGTAATAAATCAATATCCCATTTGTTATCTTCCTAAAGACCAAATTAAAAGTCAAGAACATCTAATAGAATCAGGTGATATTATTGCTCTTGTTACTTCTATTAAAGGGCTGGATATTACGCATACTGGGTTTGCTATTCGAGAAACAGATGGTAACATACATTTACTACATGCCTCTTCAAGTGGTGCTGTAAAAATATCAAAGTTACCACTTACAGAATACCTCAAAAAAATTAAACATAATATTGGCATCATAGTAAGTAGAGTTCTATAACATATTTTTGTTTCACTTTTTATCCTCATTAAGGGCTATAAACACCAATTTCTTTTCAACAATAGTTAAAATCACTTAGTTAAAAATCAATACTTTAGTCAATGTTTTGTAAAGCTAAGTCTAAATTCCTAATTTAGTAGTGCTAAAGGAAAAAGAAAAATTACAATGAGACTTCCCAGAACAAATATTGAGGATAAATTAAGCAGATTAAGAAATAAAGAGTTTGATGCTTCTACCTGGAAAGATCAGGTTTTGAAAATCTTGAATAAAGAAGATCTTCATGAAAATCAAATTCTAGAAAACTTAAAAACTACAGGTACTAACATAGAAAATGTTTTTGATTTTGATCAATTAGAAACAAATAGAATTTATCATATTAGTCAGATAAAAAAAATATGTATCGATTATCGATTACGTTTTTTGGATGCTAAATATTTTAAAGGAAAATTGCCTAACTCTGCAATTGAAGCAATAAAAGTGTTAGAAAATAAACACGATATAGAGTTGAAGGGATTTAAAATCATTGCTCCTTCAAAATTATTCAAATTAGAGAATGCAGATGATCCTTTACTCTTTGCTCCTATGGGTAATGATTATTTTTATTTAGTTCATAAATGGGGTAATGATTTACATCCTTTTAGAAAAAACATGATGTGGTTTTTCAAAAGCTTTGAAAATTTACTAATTCTAACTTTTCTAGTAAGTTTTATACTGACTTTATTAGTTCCAGATGGATTATTTTCAAAAAACAGTGATACATCTACGTTTATTATGATCTTTTTCTTTATGTTTAAGTCTGTAGCAGCAGTAGTTTTATTTTACGGATTTGCTCTTGGAAAAAACTTCAACACCGCAATCTGGAATAGTAAATATTTTAATGCCTAATTTTTAAATAAATATATGTTTCCAAAGAGTGAATATGAACGCGTATATACAGGTAGTTTAATTAATGTACAATTCTTACAGACCCTTCTTCAAGATAGTGGTATCAATTCTATAACAAGAGATGATATGAAATCCGGTATGATTGCTGGTTTTGGAGGTGGTATACCTAATCATATACAGCTTTTTGTCAAAAAAACAGATGTTGATGATGCTATACCGATTATAGAAAAAAGTCTTTCATAAATGACAATATGAAAGATAAAAACGAATCTTCTCGTAGAAAATGGGATCTAATGATAGGCATTACATTAATAGTTTTTGGCGGTCTTAGACTGTTTAATCATTTTAGAACTAATGCCGATTGGGAATTAAGGTCTTATCTAACCATACTCTTTATAGGTTATGGGATTTTTCTTGTGTACAGGTATTTTCAGAATAAACCTGAGTCGTAAGAATTGATTTTTTATCTGGTATTTTACTCATAGCTCTTTCTGTGATAGCTGTTATTGATAAAGATGGATTCACTCCTGGGTTTGCAGAGATCATCGATCCATCACAAACATACATGTTTTGATACCCAAACACATTGTTATTTTTATCGATTACACCTTCTCTAGAATTTGCTCCCATAACGGCGCCTCCCAAAATATGAGCAGTAGAGGGGATTCCTGCAAGGGGTTCTAATCCAAATACGGTTTCTTTACCATTTACTATAGAAGCATATTTTTTTGCTAAATCTATAGATTGCGGGATAAATGCGGTTGGTTTTTTACCTTTAGAAATCCGAGTATTCATGATTCCAAAAATATTTCTTCTAAATTTTAAAGTACTATCCAATGTTTGCATAAATAACAAAATAGCTGTACTCTTTCCCCAGTCTTTAGTTGTATATAATTTGATATAAGATATTGGATATTTTACAAAACTTGTTATCATTTTTGCAACTCTTACTATAGTATTACTTCCATTGATCAAAGGCAAATGAGACAATCTCCAAAACCCTGAACCTTTTGCATATCGTACAATTTCTAAGTGACTATTATCATCTGTATTTAGAATAGAACCAATAGCCACACCATTTGACATATCTTTTTTATGATCGAGATTAGTAACACTAATCAAGCTCTCATTATTAGTTCTTATATCATACCCCAAACGATTAGAAAGTTTTGGTAAAGAAGTTTGTTTAAGCTTCAATAGTAATTTTACTGTACCCAGTACACCTCCCGAAAAGATAACACCTTTTGCTTTCACCTGCTTTTTGGAAGTAAAAATTTGTGTTGAGGTCTTAAATTTTACCATATATCCATCTTCTTGTGGAAGCACATCGTACACCTCATGTTCTGCTAAAATATCTGTACCTAATTGTTGAGCGAGATAAAGATAATTCTTATCTAATGTATTTTTTGCTCCTACTCTACATCCTGTCATACAACCTCCACAAAAATTACAACCGGTTCGATCCGGACCTTTACCATCAAAATACGGATCCTTCACAGTTTGATTGGGTTGACCAAAAAATACAGCTACATTAGTTCTGTTAAAACCATCTTCGATATTCATTTCTTTGGACAATTCTTTTAAAGCTTTGTCTCCATCAAAAAGAAAAGGATTTTTTTGAGCTCCCAACATCTGCAATGCAGTTTTATAAAACGGGGATAACTCTTGTTGCCAATTATTAAGTTTTGCCCAACTTCCTGAATTAAAAAATTCTTTCTTAGGAATTGGTAATGTATTGGCATATACCAAAGAACCTCCCCCTACTCCTGTTCCTGAAATGACCACTATATGCTTAAAGAAAGACATTTTCATGATACCAAACCACCTCAAAAAAGGCACCCATAGCCATTTTTTAAGATTCCAGTTTGATTTTGGAAAATCATTAGGGGTATACCATTTTCCTTTTTCAATTACTAAAACATTATAACCTTTTTCAGAAAGTCTTAATGCGCTTACTGACCCTCCAAAACCACTGCCTATAATTACATAATCATATTCTTCTTTTAATTTCATAGTGTAAATGGTTACTTTTGGAAGTAGGATTTATAAAATCGAACTATTTACCAAATATAGTTCGATTTTAATACATTGTCAAGTATGGGAAGAAAATCAATTGTCAAAAATCGAAAAGAAAAGACCAAAAAAGTAGAAAAATGGACGCAGGCCATACTTCCAAAGTTAAAAAGTACTGATTTAGGCACACTTACTATAGATGATTTAGCTTCTCTAATGAATAAAAGCAAATCTACTGTTTATCAGTATTTTACTACAAAAGAAGAGTTTTTTGAGTATTTAACGCAAGTACGTTTGGAGCATCTTTCTTCTTATAAAGCAGAGATTGCTAGTGAAATACTACAACTAGATTACCAATACAAAGCACTAATTCAAATTCTTACCGAAGGTGCAAAAGATATTTCTGCTTTTTACCTAAGACAATTACGAGAACACTATCCTTCTGCCTGGAAGCTTATCGAAGATTTTTTACTCGAATTATTAAAAGATCTTGAAAAATTTTATATCTCTGGTATTGAAAATGAACTTTTTAATGCTGTATCCACCAAATTGCTTATTAAGATTGATGAATATTTTATCTTACAATTGATCACTGACGACTCTTTTTTTGATACATCAACCAAAGATTTAGAAGCTGTTATCAGAGATTATATGTTTCTGAAGTTTGAAGGTTTAATGAAGTAATGTTTTTGTTATTTTATAAAATGAAAAAAGGTTACCTATTTTGATAGATAACCTTACTTATATTGATTTTAATATATTCTAAATCAGCTATTATGCTTGTTCTGCTTCAGCTTTACGCTTAGCTCTCCACATTTTAAAGTTTTCGATATTAGCTCCAATAACCCAATAAGGAATAACGAAGGTTAACAAAAAGATCATTAACCAAAATCCAATAGTAAGTATAGTTAAGAAAGCTAAAAAGCCAAGGTATTGATCGAATTCAAACATAACGATTATTTATTTTCTAAAAATTTTTACAAAGATAATAACTCTTATGTATTTCTCATAAAAGAAATATCATTTATTTATGATCTTTTTTTACAAGCAATTTATCTCCCAAAAAAAGCCTTTGTTATGACAGAATTAGTGAGGCAAATGTTTAAATTTGCTGTCTTAAAAAAACAAATCTTCTTACCTATGGAATATAGAATAGAAAAGGATACAATGGGCGAGGTAAAAGTACCTGCTGATAGACTTTGGGGGGCACAAACAGAACGTTCCAGAAACAATTTTAAAATAGGAGCTCCTGCTTCTATGCCTCTAGAAATAGTTTATGGCTTTGCTTATTTAAAGAAAGCAGCTGCATATACAAATTGTGAATTAGGGGCTTTACCTATAGAAAAAAGAGATCTAATTGCGCAAGTATGCGACGAAATATTAGAAGGTAAACACGATGATCAATTTCCTTTGGTGATCTGGCAAACAGGATCAGGAACACAAAGCAATATGAATGTTAATGAGGTTATTGCTAATAGAGCTCACCAACTAGCAGGTAATGTGATTGGAGAAGGCGACAAAACATTACAGCCAAATGATGATGTAAATAAGTCTCAGTCTTCTAATGACACATTTCCTACAGGAATGCATATTGCTGCTTACAAAAAAATAATAGAAGTTACTATTCCGGGAATTACGCGATTAAGAGATACTTTAAAAGAAAAGTCTTCTGAATTTAAAGATGTTGTTAAGATTGGTCGTACTCATTTTATGGATGCTACTCCTCTTACAATAGGACAAGAATTATCAGGCTATGTATCTCAATTGGATCATGGATTAAAAGCGTTAGAAAACACCTTACCACATCTAGCAGAACTGGCACTTGGTGGTACTGCAGTAGGTACGGGATTGAATACTCCTAAAGGATATGCGAAGCGTGTTTCAGAGTTTATTGCCCAGTTTACCAGTCTGCCTTTTATAACGGCTGAAAACAAATTTGAAGCGCTTGCCGCTCATGATGCTTTTGTCGAAACTCATGGAGCATTAAAGCAACTAGCAGTTTCTTTAAACAAAATAGGTAATGATATCCGTATGTTGGCTTCTGGACCACGAAGCGGAATTGGAGAACTTATCATTCCTGCAAACGAACCAGGAAGCTCAATCATGCCAGGAAAAGTAAACCCAACACAGTGTGAAGCCCTTACTATGGTTTGTGCACAAGTAATGGGTAATGACGTTGCTATCAATGTTGGTGGTATGCAAGGTCACTTTGAGTTAAACGTATTCAAACCCGTAATGGCAGCAAACCTATTACAAAGTGCTCAATTACTGGGAGATGCTTGTGTTTCTTTTGATGAACACTGCGCAAAAGGTATTGAACCTAATCATAAACGAATCACTGAATTATTGAATAATTCTTTGATGTTGGTTACTGCACTTAATACCAAGATAGGATATTACAAAGCAGCAGAAATAGCAAACACGGCTCATAAAAATGGAACTACACTAAGACATGAAGCTATTTCTTTAGGATATGTTACCGAAGAAGAATTTAATGAATGGGTAAAACCAGAAGACATGGTTGGTAGCCTAAAATAAAAATCAAATACTTATATATAAATCCCAAAATCGACATTAGGTATCAATTTTGGGATTTTTTATATCTTCTAAATTCTAAAAAAACAGTGATGACATGTATTAAACATCCTTATACCTGATTGACCTATTTTTAGCAAAAAAATCTTATTATAAAAATAGAAAATCCACATTAAAAATGTGAATTTTCTAAACTCCTTACTTAAATTTATGTTTTCTCCAAACTAACAGGCTTTGTTCCCCAACAAAGTTTGTTATGGCTTATCTATGAATAGCATGGCTACAAGCCTTTGGAAGTTCTCTTACAAATTCTAAAATAAACTGAAAATTAATGCCGAATAAGTTCATGATTTTTTGTGTGTAAAATTGGTTCATAAATTGTTTTATTATTATGATGTAAAAGTACTTTTATAACACATACAAAACAACGGGGAAAAACCCCTTTTTTTACAGTTAATCTCCCCCTCTTCTCAAAAAATCATCTATTTTATTCTTTTTTAGTAGTAATACACAAGTAAAAAAGCATATCCTATTGGATATGCTTGATCTTATCTTTATAAAAACTAGATTTTAGTATTTTAAACTTTATCTAATGCTTGTTCCAAATCCCACAATAAATCTTTTTCATTCTCTACACCTATAGATAATCGTATTAATTTATCTGTCACACTCATTTCTTGTTGTTGCGTTTCGTCTACTCCTGCATGTGTCATTGTTTTTGGATGTTCTGCCAAACTTTCTGTTCCTCCTAGACTTACTGCAAGTTTGATCAGTTGAAGATGATTTAAAAACAAAAATGCTTCTTTTTCACCACCAACAATATCAAAAGAAACCATAGCTCCCGGAGCAGAACATTGTTTTTTATAAGCATCATAAGTAGTAGTACCTTCTTTTAATAGGCCTAAATAATATACTTTTTCTACTTTTGGATGATTCTTCAAATACTCAGCGACAACTTGTGCATTTTTAGTTTGTTGATCCATTCTAATTTTCAGGGTTTCTAAACTACGTAACATCAACCATGCTGTATGAGGACTTACCATATTACCTAAAAATGTTCTAAGCGTTTTTACGCGTAACATCAATTCTGCATTACCTAAAACTGCTCCTGCGATTAGATCACTATGCCCGCCAATATACTTGGTAGCAGAGTACAGTACTAGATCAGCACCACATTGTAGAGGATGTTGCCAAAGTGGTCCCATATAAGTATTATCTACTGCAACCAATACCTTTTTATCTTCGGTATTGTATTGTGCGGCCAATTCACTATATTTTTCAATATCTACAATATGATTAGTGGGATTTGCCGGAGTTTCTAAATAAACCATTGCTAATTTATCAGACTTACCGGATTCCTCAATCATTTGCTTTACTTCTTCTATACTATGGTGTGGCATTACTCCAATGGTATGCACTCCTATTTTATCAAGAAAATGTTGAATAAAATGATCTGTTCCTCCATATAATGGATTACTATACACTAATAAGTCACCGGGTTTCAGAAATTCTAATAGTACGGTACTAATAGCAGACATTCCACTTTCGAAAACTGCACAATCATCTGCTTTATCCCAAAGACAGAGTCGGTTTTCTAAAATTTCAAGGTTTGGATTATTAATTCTACTGTAGATTAACCCCAGCTCTTCTTTTGGAGATTTTTCGCGAAGACCATAAGCCAATTCAAAAAAGGCTTTTCCTTCTTCTGCTGTTTTAAAAACAAAAGTCGAGGTTTGAAAAATTGGACATTTTATAGCTCCTTCTGATAACTCTGGCTTATATCCATAAGTCATCATCAAACTTTCTGGGTTAAAATCATGTTCTTTCATTCTATAAAATTAAAAGAATTAGAATTTAAAACCTTATTTTCACATCAATTCAGCATAAAAATTTATAAAAATAATTAATTATAGAATTTTATTCTTAAAATATTTTATTTAACTCTGATAAAAAGAAAAAAATTATGGATAAAATTGATCAATCGATACTACTTTTATTGCAAAAAGACAGTAAGATTACAATCAAAGAAATTGCCGTTCGCCTTAACTTAACAACTACTCCTATTTTTGAAAGAGTTAAAAGACTAGAAAAAGAAGGGTATATAAGATCATACAAAGCTATTTTGGATCGTAAAAAAGTAGGGTTACAACTTATGGTTTTTTGTAATATCACACTCAACCTTCATCAAACTGATTATCTAAAAAAATTTGAAAAAGACATACAACAATTTCCTGAAGTAGCAGAATGCTATCATATTGCAGGTATGTTTGATTATCTCATTAAAATATATGCCAAAGACATGGAAAGTTACCAGGAATTTTTGTCTAATAAACTAGCATCTCTAGAAAATATTTCTAAGGTGCAGAGTTCTTTTGTGATGACAGAAGTAAAAGACTTCTCTTTTTTACCAGTTATATAACATTATAAAAAGAAAACAAACATCTTTTTGCAGTTATATTTGTAAGTGAAGAAATTACACAATAAATCATTTATTAAAACGAATACAAAATATCAAAAACATGAATATTAAAGACGCAAAAGTACTGATAACGGGAGGTAACTCAGGAATAGGAAAAGCGACTGCCAAACTCTTAAAAGAAAAAGGAGCAGAAGTTATCATTTCTGGAAGAAATCAGGAAACACTACAAGAAACTGCCAAAGAACTCAATATAGATTATATAAAGGCTGATGTTACTGACGAAAACGAGGTACAACAAATGGTTGAGGATGCAAAAAGTAAGATGAGTGGGCTAAATGTGCTTATCAATAATGCCGGTTATGGATATATTTCAAAGCTTATAGATATAGAACCAGACAAATTTACGGATCAATTCAAGACAAATATCCTTGGAGCTACCCTATGTGCCAAAGCCGCAGCAAAACATTTTGTAAAAAATGAATATGGAAATATTATCAATATTGGATCTACTTCTTCTTTAAAAGGTTCTCCTACAGCTTCTCCTTATGTAGCAACCAAATTTGCATTACGAGGTATGACTGAAAGCTGGAGAAACGAATTAAGGCCTCATAATATAAGAGTTATGCAAGTAAATCCCAGTGAGGTAATGACTAATTTTGCAAATAATAGAGTTGATAGTAATATCACTACAAAACAATATACTGAAGCAGAACAAGAAACAAAACTAAGAGGAGAAGAAATTGCACATACAATTTCTAGTCTATTAGAAATGGATGATCGAGGATTTATTACAGAAGCTACTGTTTTTGCAACTAATCCGAAGGTATAATTAATAATTTACAAAAATATAATAGTAAGTATTTCTATTATAATTCTAAGTTTCAATAGTTTTTGTTTAACTTTATAAGGCAATCTTCTGAGAATGACCTAATTTAATTAAACAAAAACACTCTTGTTTACAAATTTTGGCAAGTCGATTTAATACGTCCGGAAGTAGTAAACGTGCCTTAGAAGATTTTCACAAAGGGCTACAAATTAATTTTGTATGCCCTTTTTCTGTGAGATTTTCTATACTACTCAATTAATAATTTCAGGAGTTCTAGAAACTCTTTTTTCTTTTATATAACTGATAAACACAAATAAAAATATCAGCAAAAATATAACTGAACCTATTATAAAGACTATTGTTTGTAAACTTTCAAACAAAATCCCACTAATAACCAACCCAAAAATACTAGCAAAACTCCCCATACTGTTTCCATATCCCTGAATAGCGCCTTGCATCTGCTGATTACCAGTTTTAGATAAGAGTGACAAAAAATTAGGCCACATCATACCATTACCAATAGACAAGAGTGTATTTGCAAGATATAGAATCACAATATTAGAAAAAGACAGTAAATAAAAACTAATAGCTAATAATAGTGAACCAATAACAATAAATAACAGATTTGAAATTTTACCTGACAAAAAAGACAATAATGGCCCTTGTATTAATATCATTATCACACTAGAGTATGCTAAAAATACACCTAGCTCTGTAGAAGACCATTCTAATATAGTAGAGGCATATATCGGTAATCCTGCATAAAATAAACTGAATGCTAAAAAAGTGAGAAAATAAATCATATATAGCAAAGCAATCTGATCTTGTTTCAGAATATTCCAAAAAGTATTGGTATTTTCTTTTGCTATACTAGAATCTCCGGTGTAACATTCTTTGTGTTCCACTTGAAAAAACCTTCTAAATGATTTAAACCCTATACTCCCAGTATCAACAACACAAGGATTACTTTCCGGTAGTTTTATAATAATTATAAAAATTGCGACTAGAGAAATTATAGCTGCAAGCAAAATAGGTAGTGATTCTCCCAAAAATGTTGAGGCCAAAATTCCTGCAACTGCTGGACCCAAAACAAAGCCAAGACTTGTAGAAGCCCCCATCATGCCAAAATTTTTGTCCCTATTGTGATCATCAGAAATATCTGATAGATATGCATTAGCCACAGAAACATTACCTCCGGTAAAACCATCAAAAATCCTGGCAACAAAAAGTAAAACCAAGGGTAAAGTCATCATATAATTTCCTGTAAATCCAGAATCTGAAGACCATAGAACTGTTTTGGGGAGTATAAATGCAAGCAAAAACAACATCCATGCAAGAAATGTGCCTGCCTGACTTATTACAAGTACTTTTTTTCTTCCGATACGATCTGATAATTTTCCTAATATTGGAGCACCTATAAGTTGAAAAAAAGGGTACATTGCTCCTAAGACACCATAAATAAATCCGTTTCCTCCTAAATCTGTAACAATAAAAATTAAGATTGGAATAACAATACTATATCCCAAAATCCCAATAAAATTAACTAATAGTATCGGAAAAATAGTAAGCCTAAAAAAACGTATTGCTTTCATTTGTGTGCTTATTAAACAATTATAGTTGTAAGTTTTTATTATTAATTGATACTTATTTATACAAAAGCGGTAGTAACAATTTTGCAATAGAGTTGTTATATATAAGCTTTCTTATTAATCGAGAAGTCTAAAAATATGCAAAAAAAGAACTCAATCAGAATTTCTTATTAATTAAAATGTATTTTAGCGTCCGCTATACTTTTTGGGGAATTATATTAATATGCTAATGTTCGTAAACAAATCATTATTCTTATATTGTCTTTTTCTTGTCATCATCTCAAATTATTGTATTTCTCAAGAGGATCATTATACTCATCAAATTACATTCTCTACAGACAATGATGTATTTACTTTTGATAACGGATCTGATCGATATTACTCTTTTGGAGGTGGTCTAAAATATACATTTACTGCAAAACGATTTTTAGGATTACAACATTTATTCAAAAATAAAGACAATGTTTTTTATGATGTAGAATATCGAATAGAAGGATATACGCCCTCTGATGTTAATGATTTTGCGTTGACCGAAAGAATAGAAGGTCCTGACGAGTTTGATAGGCCTTATGCGGGGTTATCTTATTTTACTCTGGGAGCATCTTATATTTTCAAAAGATCTTTTTTTAAAACAGAACTTTTAGTTGGTGTTTTAGGCCCTTCTTCTCAAGCTGATGAAGTACAAAGTTGGTTTCATAGAAATATTATTGACGAACCTATTTATGATGGGTGGAAATTTCAACTAGAAGATCAATTCTTACTTAACATCAATTCGTATTATACTCACGATTTTAACCCAAATCATAATTGGTTTAATACTTTTGGTACTGCAAATTTAAAATTAGGTAATCTTTTCAATCAAGCCTCTGCTGGATTAGGATTCCGAATTGGTAAATTTGCAAAAATCTCTAAATCGTCAAGTTTTAACAATAGTATTTTATTACCAAAGAAAAATTTCGAGTTCTTTTTCCAATTTTCGTCTTCTGGAGGTATCAACATATCTGATGCAACAATACAAGGCAATATTTTTGATCGCGGTAAATATTCTTTTTCAGATTTGAATAATGTATCTTGGAATATTAAAAATGGATTATATTTTTCTAAAAACAGATTTTCTTGTAATATTTCATATTCGTGGTCTTCTGGAGTTCTTGACACCACCGAAAATCATATTTTTGGAACTATTTCAGGATCGTATAGGTTCTAATAATTTACCCCATAATTTTCACTAACAATTCTTTTAAGATATCTCCCTGCGGAAGGTTTGATGCTCCTACTCCTTTACTTTTAATATCTGCATCTCTTAATAAAGCAATAATAGCACTAACTCTTTTCATTGGATAGTGATGTGCTGCTTCTGTATAATCTTTTACAAAGTATGGATTGATTTTTAAGACACTAGCTACATTACGTTGTGATTTATCTGGTAAACCATGATACTGCAACACTTGGGAAAAGAAACTATATAGTAAAGAAATAGTTACTACTAATGGATTGTCTTTTGGGTTTTGGGCAAAATAATTTATAATACGAAATGCTTTAACTTTATTACGTGTTCCTATAGCTTTACGAAGTTCAAAATTATTAAATTCTTTACTGATTCCTATATTGTCTTCGATTTGATCAGCCGTAATTTGAGACCCTGATGGAATAATCAGTTTTAACTTTTCTAATTCATTGTTAATTTTACTCAAATCCGTTCCTAAAAACTCAACAAGCATTTGAGCTGCCTTGGGTTCTATGTTATATTTTGATCCAGAAAGTACCCTTCTAATCCAATCAGCTACCTGATTTTCATACATTTTTTTACTCTCAAAGATCACCCCATTTTTAGCTACTATTTTGTATAGTTTCTTACGCTTATCAATTTTTTTATATTTATAACATACTACCAAAACTGTAGAAGGTTGCGGGTTTTCGGCATAATCCGATAGTTTTTCTATAGTACGAGATAATTCTTGAGCTTCTTTTACAATTACAACTTGCCTTTCGGCCATCATAGGAAAACGCTTTGCATTAGCAACAATATCATCTATAGTTACATCCCGACCATACAAAAGCATTTGGTTGAACCCTTTTTCTTCTTCGGCAAGCACATTTTTATCTATAAATTCAGAAATCTTATCTATGTAATACGGTTCTTCCCCCATAAGGAAATAAATAGGTTTAATATTACCTCCTTTTATATCACTTACAATTTGTTTTACTTCATCCATTCAGAAAAAATCATCAAATTTGTGTTATGCAACAGCTTAACTTTCCCGAGTATCGGTTTAGGTTCAAAAGTAGCGAAAATAAAGTTTCTATTTTTGACAGAATTCGCAAAAAATTTGTTGTTCTTACTCCAGAAGAATGGGTACGTCAACATACTATACATTATCTTATCGAAAGCAAAAAATATCCCGAAAGCTTAATCAATGTAGAAAAAACAATAAAAGTAAATAAGCTTAATAAGAGATATGATATTATAATTTTTCATCCGGATGGTAGTATCAACCTCATTGTTGAGTGTAAGTCTCATACGGTTAAGGTAACACAAGATGTATTTGATCAAATTGCAAGATATAACCTTGTTTTAGATGCAGATTATCTAATGATAACAAATGGGCTTTCTCATTATTATTGTCAAATGGATTATGATCATCAATGTTATACTTTTTTAAAAGATATTCCTGATTATAAAAAATAATACATATAATATATTAACGTCATCTTAACTTCATTTGATTAAGATTGTTCATTTTTATAACAAACTTTCTTTACTTTGCAGCCGTGAAAATAGCAGTTGTTATATTAAATTGGAATGGTAGGTCATTGCTAGAGCAATTTTTACCTTCGGTAATTCAGAACTCTAAAGCAGCGGATATATATCTAGCAGATAATGCTTCTACAGATGATTCTATAACGTATGTACAAACTACTTTTCCAGAAGTTTCTATTGTACAAAATAAAGTAAATGGTGGATATGCAAAAGGCTATAATGATGCCTTGGCTACCATAGATGCTGATATCTATTGTTTATTAAATAGTGATGTAGAAGTTTCTAAAGACTGGTTATTACCCATTTTAGAAACTTTTAAAACAGATCCTAAAGTCGCTGCTATACAACCAAAAATATTAGACTACAAAAGAAAAAACTATTTTGAATATGCAGGAGCAGCAGGAGGTTATATCGATAAGCTAGGTTACCCTTATTGCAGAGGAAGAATATTTGAAACAATAGAAGAAGACAAAGGACAATATGATGATAATACTTCTATTTTCTGGGCTAGTGGTGCTTGTTTGTTTATCCGAAAACCTGTCTTTGACGAAGTGGGTAAACTAGATGAAGATTTTTTTGCTCATCAAGAAGAAATAGATCTTTGTTGGAGAATTCAAAACAATGGATATACCATTTTATATCATGGTTCTTCTATCGTCTATCATTTGGGTGGTGCTACTTTGGATACAATGAATCCTCGCAAAACATTTTTGAATTTTAGAAATAATCTATATTTACTACTCAAAAATGTACCGGGGAATGCGGTGTGGTATATCATATTTCTAAGGATGATTCTGGATGGTATTGCAGCTTTTAGGTTTCTGATACAAGGAAAGTTGTCTTACTTCATGGCGATCTTAAAAGCTCATATGAGTTTCTATTCCAATTTTAACACTTTTCTTAAAAAACGCAAAAAACTTTCAAAAACGGGGAAATATTATTCAATTTTCTCCGTTGTATGGCAGTACTTTATTTTAAAACATAAATATTTCAACCAATTATAAGGTATTATAATAAATTATTGTTAACGCTGCGAACACTTACGTCACATTTTTAATAATTTTGAGTTATATTACCAGTGTAAGACTAAAACAAATTTTCTAATGAAAAAAGTAATGATTATTGGGGCTTCTCTAGCCATTGTATTATCTTCTTGTGTCTCGCAAAAGAAATATGCTGATCTAGAAGCCAAACAAAAAGAAACTTCAGACTTATTAAATACAGCTACTGTAAAATTAAACAGCTGTCTAGAAGAAAAAGCAAGTTCTACTTCTCAATTAAAGGTACTTCAAGATCAAGTATCCAATCTAAAGAATCAGAATTCTGCTTTATTAAATAATGTAGGGAATTTAGCTACCCTTTCTTCTAAAGAAGCAGAAAATCTTGAAAAGTCTTTAGAAAGTATAAAAGAAAAAGACTTGCAGATCAAAACAATGCAAGACGCAATTACAAAGAAAGATTCTGTGACTTTAGCTCTTGTTACTAGCCTTAAAGGTGCATTAGGTAACTTAGCTGATGAAGATATCGAAGTAAATGTTGAAAAAGGAGTTGTTTATGTTTCTATTTCTGATAAGCTTCTTTTTAAAAGCGGAAGCTATAATGTTTCTGGAAGAGCACGTGAAGTGTTAGGAAAAGTAGCTAAAGTAGTAAACGACAAGCCAGATATTGAATTCCTGGTAGAAGGACATACAGATAATGTGCCTATCAAAAATAAAGTTCTTTTAGACAACTGGGATCTTAGTGTAAAACGTGCTACTTCTGTTGTAAGAGTGTTACAAAATGATTTTAAAGTAGATCCTAAGCGTATGACTGCAGCAGGAAGAAGTTATTATGTGCCTATTTCAGACAACAGTTCATCTGCAAACAGAGCTAAGAATAGAAGAACTAGAATAGTAGTATTACCAAAATTAGATCAGTTCTATAATATGATCGAAGATGGTATGAAAAAAGCTTCTCAAGGAGGTAACTAGTAAAGACTTTAAGTTCATATATAAAGCTGCCAATATTGGCAGCTTTTTTTGTTTTAAATTCAAATAAAAAACTTTTAGTGTTAAAGAAATACTAATATATTTGCGATCTGAAATGCGACCCAAATCTAAAAATTTAAAACATGAGAAAAATTTTACCTACAATCATGCTATTACTCTGTATAGCATCTGTAAAATCACAATCCTACCTCGGATTTTTAACTGATAATTATAGTGGTGTTCATGGAGTTATCAGTAACCCTGCTAATATCGTAGATTCACGCCTAAAAACAGATATCAATTTAGTTGGTATAAGTGCATTTGCTGCAAATGATTACTATGGGATTAATTTTAATGATCTGGATAGTGATTATGATATTGATGATGATGCAAAAACATTTCCTGAAAGCAGTAATAATTTGGTAGGAAATATTGATGTCCTTGGCCCTGCTTTTATGTTTAATATCAATGAAAGAAATTCTATCGCAGCCTATTTTAGACTTAGAGCTTTTGCCAGTGTAAGTGATATTGATGGAGAAACACTTGATGGTGTAATAAACAACTTAGATGATAACATTAATTTTAATGTAAACGAGGATGACGCATACGGTAGTGGAAATGTATGGGCTGAACTAGGTGTATCATATGCAAGAGTATTAATGAATAAACAACAACACTTTATTAAAGGTGGTATTACACTTAAATATCTTCAAGGATTGGGTAATGCATATGCTTCTGGTAATAATTTGTCTATTGATTTTGATGCAAATGCGATTATACAGGGTAACGGAACTGTAGCAACTACTGGAGATGTCGTTTATGGATATAGTGAAAATCTCGAAGAGGACCTTGATGAAATAGAAATAGTAAGCAATGCCAAAGGAATTGGTGTTGATCTGGGTTTCATATATGAATGGAGACCTGATTATGATGAATACATTGCAACAGATAGTAAAGGAAAAACATATCTGCCAAAAGATATTAATAAGTATAAACTAAAATTTGGTTTATCATTAACAGACATTGGTTCTATAAGTTATGACAAAGGTATTCAAGAAAGCTATGATTTCAACAGAGTACTAACACAAGATGATTTTGAAGATATTGATATTGATGAATTAGAAAGATTTTATGGAACTCCAACTATAGGTGAAACAGAAAAAGCTGTTTTACCGACTGCATTACATCTTAATGCTGATTGGAATATCAATCAAAGATTCTATGTAAACGTAAACACAGACCTTTCATTGACAGCCAAAGATAAAATCAACAGAAGTAGAATAGCAAATCTTGTATCTCTTACACCAAGATTCGAAAGCAAATGGTTTAGTTTTTACTCTCCATTAAGTCTAGTACAACATAGTGGTTTTCGATGGGGAGCTGGATTAAGAGCTGGTCCTCTATACATAGGATCTGGTTCTATTATATCTGTTTTATTAAATGATGAATCTAAAGGTGCGGATGTATACGCCGGATTAAAGATTCCTGTATACCAATCTCGTTTAAAGGATAAAGATGGAGATGGAGTATTGGACAAAGTAGATGATTGTCCTGAAATAAAAGGGCCTGAAGAAAACTTTGGTTGCCCATGGCCTGATACCGATGGTGATACTGTTTTAGATAAAGACGATCAATGTCCTGAAGAAGCGGGAGAAGTAGAAAATAATGGTTGCCCCTGGCCTGATACTGACGGCGACAGTTTACTAGATAAGGATGATTCGTGCCCACAAATAGCAGGTCCTATCGAAAATAATGGTTGTCCTTGGCCTGATACCGATGGCGATAGTGTTCTTGATAAAGATGATAATTGTCCTAATGTTGCAGGTACAGTAGCAAACAATGGTTGTCCAGAAGTTACAGAAGAAGTACAAAAGACATTAAATGAGTATGCAAAAACTATTCTTTTTGACTCTGGAAGATCAACGATCAAAGAAGAATCGAATGAGGTACTTAATGATATAATTAAAATTCTTAATGAATATCCTCTAGCTAAATTTACCGTAGAAGGTCATACTGATAGTGCAGGAAGTAACAAACTAAATCAACGTTTATCTGATTCTAGAGCAAATGCAGTAAAAGATTATTTGGTTGAAAATGGTGTTGACCAATTTAGATTATCTGCTATAGGATATGGAGAGGAACGACCTATTGCAACAAACAAAACAAGAGCAGGTAGAGCTCAAAATAGACGTGTAGAAATAAATCTTATAAAGTAAGATATATATACTGATACAAAACAGTAATAAAAAGCCATCAGGATTTGATTCTGATGGCTTTTTATATTTCTAGCAATACACTAATCAAAAAAAGTGATACCCAACATAGATATCACCTTTTCACTGTGGTTAAATGTATTAAAACAATCATTCTTATATATCAATTTCTTTTGCAAAAACACGATCTTTTAATGCAAAATAAATAGTGTATTTTCCTGATGGAGTACTCTCAAAATTATAATTTCTTTCAAAAATTGTATTTCCTTCTTCTATTTTTTCAGTAAAAAGAATAAACCCTTTGTCATCATAAATAGAGATTCTCAAAGGAGATTTTTCTACTCTTGTCAGCATAACTCTTGCTATTTGATCCTCTACTACTACTTTTGGTTTAAAAATAGTAACAGTAGAATTTTCTATTAGTGCTATTCCTTTTGAGTTTTTTAACACAGGAGTTATTTTAACATCAAACTCTGTTTCTGTTTCAACAAAATAAATGCCTTTGTCTACAGTATTCAAGTTAAAATATTTTTTATAAGAAGGCATCGCATCTAATGTAACATTAAATAGAATCGTACCTGAATAATCTTTTAAATATAGTTTTTGTCCTTTACTAATATTGGACAAAGACACATTAATTGTCGACGCGTTTTCAACCTTTACAGATAATAGGCTTGAAGCTTTTACATTAGCGCTTAATAAAAGAGCGAATAAAAACAAACCTAGATTAATTACTCTTTTCATAACTTTCTAATTTTAGTTTATTAATAATTTTACACTGCAAATTTAAAACAGGAATCCGCTGGTAAACACAACAATATTTGCATATATATGTACTATATTAACCCAAAACACACACATAATCATTACCTAAAGTTAATTTTACATTTATTTTTTCTTAATTTTATATTAGATTAACGCTATTAATACGATATTTGAAATAAAAATTGATAATTATTGTGAAGTATGAAAAATATAAAACCTTCCTTAGAAAAAATTGTTCCCGAATTTGGAAGCTCATTATATTATGAAACATTTTCTGAAGAAAAAAAGAACAAAAACCCTATTTGGCACTATCATCCTGAAATCGAAATTGTGTATGTAAACGGAGGAACAGGTAAACGGCAAATAGGGAGTCATATGTCTTATTATAGAAATGGAGCACTCATGCTCATAGGATCCAACCTGCCTCATTGTGGTTTTACAGACGGGATGACAGGTAATAGTAGTGAGACCATTATCCAGATGTTACCTGATTTTTTGGGCAATACTTTTTTTGAAATTCCTGAGATGATCGCTATCGGGCAAATTTTAGAACAGGCAAAAAAAGGAATTATTTTTCATGGAGATACTAAAAGAAGAATAGGAGCTCAAATAGAAGCATTAAAAAATCTGGAATCTTTTGAAAAACTAATTGGTATTTTACAAGTTCTCAAAGAGATGGAAAAAACAAATGACTATACTATTCTCAATGCAGAAGGGTTTGTTATTGAAACTGAAATACAAGATAATAATAGAATTAATCTTATTTTTAATTTTGTACAACAAGAATTTTCCAGAGCTATTCCTTTAGAAGAAATTGCAGATAAAGTAAGTATGAGTGTTCCGGGATTTTGTAGATATTTTAAAAAAATTACAGGCAAAACATTTACACAATTCGTAAACGAATATAGATTGGTGCATGCTGCAAAGCTACTCCATGAAAAACAAACCAGCATTACAGATATTTGCTTCGAAAGTGGTTTTAATAATTTCTCTCATTTTAATAAATTATTCAAGCAATTTACCGGCAAAACTCCTAGTATGTATCGAAATGAATTAAAATATACTGTTACATAAAACTCAGGATAATAAATAGAAATCCTTATATAATATCTATTACTCCTTTACCTTCTCTTACTAATTCGGGTTCGCTACCTGTTAGATCTATTACGGTAGAAGGCACATTATCCCCATATCCTCCATCTATAACAATATCTACTAAATGGTCCCACTTTTCTAAAATAAGTTCTGGATCGGTCGTATATTCTATTACTTCGTCTTCATCATAAATTGATGTAGAGACAATAGGATTCCCTAACTCTTCTACAATTGTTGTACAAATCATATTATCAGGAACACGAATCCCAACTGTCTTTTTCTTTTTAAAAACGGTAGGTAAATTATTACTTCCCGGAAGTATAAATGTGTACGGACCAGGTAATGTTCTCTTTAAAAGTTTGAAGGTAGAATTATCTATTTGCTTAACATAATCTGATAAATTACTTAAGTCTTTGCAAATAAAAGAGAAGTTAGCTTTTTCAACCTTTACACCTTTAATTCTAGCAATTTTTTCTAAAGCTCTATTATTTGTAACATCACAACCCAAACCGTAAACAGTATCTGTAGGATAAATAATTAATCCTCCATTTTGCAAACAGCTTACAACCTTCTGTATTTCTCTTGGATTAGGGTTTTCGTTATATAATTTTATAAATTCTGCCATCAAAAAATAATATGCATTAAAGATAATGTAAAATGCATCATAAAGTGGCTAAATCTGTAACCATAATATCCAAACAAGTTGTTAATTTTTAAAGAACCTTTAACTTCGCAAAACGAAGTAATAATTTTTTGATTCCTCCTTTTTCAAAATGAATTTCAGCTTTTCTATCCTGCCCTACTCCTTCTATTTTAAGAATTTTACCAATTCCAAATCTCATATGCTCTACTGTAGCACCGGCAACAAGGTTACCATCGATTGAAATTGTATTTTTGGTTTCATTAGCACTAGATGCAGGTCTTAGCTTTCTTAATTTTCGCAACTGGTCCTCAGTAGGTTTATGTGCCAAAGGCGGAGAACCTGAAACAGGCTTCTTGAGGCGTAATTTGCTTTTATCAACCTCTCCAAAGATATCAGAATCTATGAGCGGTTTATATTTATAGTTATCGACCGGTGTAATAAAATCTAAAAATTTATCATCGATTTCTTCTATAAATCGACTAGGTTCTGCATCTACTAACTTCCCCCATCGATAACGAGATTGTGTATAGGTTAGATATGCTTGTTTTTCTGCTCTGGTCAATGCAACATAAAATAAACGTCGTTCTTCTTCGAGCTCACTTCTAGTATTCATACTCATTCCCGATGGAAAAAGATCTTCTTCCATACCAACAATATATACATAAGGGAATTCTAATCCTTTTGCAAGATGGATTGTCATTAATGCCACTCTATCATCATCTCCTGTATCTTGATCCAAATCTGTAGCCAGAGCAACATCTTCTAAAAATTCTGTGAGCGAGCCAGTCGCTTCATCAAGTTCTTTTTGTCCTTCAACAAAGTCTCTAATACCATTAAGGAGTTCTTCTATATTTTCGATACGAGCAATTCCTTCTGGTGTTCCATCTTTTTTCAACTCTTGCAGCAACCCTGTTTTTTTTGCTACCATTTCTGATAGCACAAAAGCATCAGATGTTTCGTTAGTGATTTGAAAACTTTTGATCATAGTGATAAAGTTCTCCAATCTTGTTTTAGTCCCACTATTAATCTTAAGATTAATCCGGTCCAAGTTTTCTATAACTTCAAAAATTGAGCGTTCATAGTGATTTGCCGCTACAATAAGTTTATCAACAGTAGTAGCACCTATACCTCTGGCAGGATAGTTTATAACACGTTTTAAAGCTTCTTCATCACTAGGATTAATAATCAATCGTAGATATGCCAGTACGTCTTTTATCTCTTTACGCTGATAAAAAGAAAGCCCTCCATAAATTCGATATTTTATATCTCTTTTACGCAATGCGTCTTCTATAGCTCTAGATTGAGCATTGGTTCTATATAAAACTGCAAATTGACCATTAGTCAACTGATACTGCATTTGATTCTCAAAAATAGAACTTGCCACATATCTACCCTCATCTCCATCCGTCAATAGTCGATTAACAATAATTTTGGGTCCGGGTTCATTTGCAGTCCAAACTACCTTTTCTAATTTTGTTTTATTTTTATCTATGATAGAATTTGCAGCTTCTACAATATTTCTAGTAGATCTGTAATTCTGTTCAAGTCTGTATTGTTGTACGTTATCATAATCCCTCTGAAAATTAAGGATATTATTGATATTTGCCCCTCGAAAAGCATAAATACTTTGAGCATCATCCCCTACGACACATATATTTTGAAATTTATCTGAAAGTGCTCTAACAATCAAGTATTGAGAATGATTTGTATCTTGATACTCATCAACCAAAATATACCTAAATCTATTCTGATATTTGGCCAAAACATCTGGAAAACGATTCAGAAGCTCATTTGTTTTTAATAAAAGATCATCAAAATCCATTGCTCCTGCTTTAAAACAGCGTTCTACATAGTTTTGATAAATCTCTCCCATTCGTGGCCGTTTTGCCATCGCATCTGCTTCTACTAATTCTGCATTTTGAAAATAAGCTTTTACAGTAATCAAGCTATTTTTATAAGACGAAATTCTAGAGTATACTTGTTTATACTTATAAATGTCCTTATCAAGGCCCATCTCTTTAATAATAGAAGCTATTAGTCTTTGAGAATCTTGAGTATCGTAAATTGTAAAATTTGATGGATACCCTAGTTTGTCTGCCTCAAATCTAAGAATCTTAGCAAAAATAGAGTGAAATGTTCCCATCCAAAGATTCTTGGCCTCACTTGTCCCTACAATATCTGCGATACGTTTTTTCATTTCACGAGCAGCCTTATTTGTAAATGTGAGAGATAAAATATTAAACGCATCGATTCCTTGATGCATCAGATAAGCAATACGATATGTCAACACCCTTGTTTTTCCTGAACCTGCACCGGCAATAACAATCATAGGTCCATCTTTCTGCAAAACAGGCGCTCTTTGCGCATCATTTAATTCAGCAATGTATTCTTCCAAAGCAACATTTTTTTAAGCCTGAAATTTAAGGAAAGAACAACGTTTATAAAAACGCTATATCCATTTTTTGTAAACAAATCTTAGTCAATAACTCGCTCCCATAACATTCACTTTAAACTATAAAATCACTAAAAAATAATGAATTTATAAATACAGTAATTTTCTTACTAATTATCAAAAATTTAGTTAAAAAAATAGATTAAATTCACTTTTAAAAGATAAAATACATATATTTAACTAAACAATCGTCATAACTATTGTTTTTTCGAGAACTAATTTTAACCAAAATCTACATTATGGCCCCAAACATTACAGCACAAATTGTGCAAAAAGAACAAATCAAATTTTTAAAGTTTCCAAAAGAAGATGTTTTAAATAAAAGAAAAGATCAAATTGATCGATTCTTGGATTTACAAAGAGCACTTTCTCTGGGTAACCTAGAACATCAAAAAGTAAAGATTTTATTTGTCGATGATAATGGCTTAAAACGAGTAGAAACAACCATATGGGGAATAACAGATAAAGCAGTAATCCTAAAACAAAGTACAATTATACCCCTAGAAAGAATCATAGCGATTTCTTGATACTTTATGACAAAAACTCGATGACAACACATAAAGACATGTATCAATTGTATACATGTCTTTTATATATTTAAAATTATACTTATTAATAATGATCTTTATAAGTCATTTCTCTAAAATTAATTTTTTAGTTTTTCATTATATGATTTTTGAATATATTTAGGATTCTAAAAAATTAAAGTTTGAAAAACACAATATCAACACTCTCTCTTATCATATTTCCATTGTTACTATCTGCTCAACAGAAAGCAAAAAGTGGTAACGTTATTACGCAATACGGCAAAACATTTGAAGTAATCTCGCCTGAATTTGAAACTAGAACTGATCAGGAACTGAAAGTAGTTTTTGATATTGGACGAAATTTTGAAGATCATTCGAAGGTAAATCCTCTATTTAATACCGCTGCCAGATATTTAAACATGCATGAAAAGGCAGGAGTGCCTATAGAAAAATTAAAAGTTGCATTAGTAATTCACGGATCTGCATCAAGTGATATCCTTGACTCAAAAAAGTATCACGAAAAGTATAAAATTGAAAATCCAAATGCACCTTTAATCAAAGCGCTATCTGATAAAGGAGTACAAATTATTTTATGTGGACAAACAGCAGCTTATCGTAATATTTCTCAAGAAGATACTTTACCGGAAGTAAAATTTGCTTTGTCTGCTATGACTGCCCTTGTACAATTGCAAAATGAAGAATATCGACTTATTAATTTTTAATTAAGACATAGAAATATATATATTTATCCAAGAAACTTTTGAGGATACCGATATAGTTTGGTTACCATATTTCTAGATAAATTCTTTTCTTTACATAATTTAAGTACTAACATATGATTACAAAAGCACAAATCTTCATATTTGCCTTTTTATTTACATTCTGTTCGATTAATGCGCAAAAAATCGATCCTGCGGTTAATAAAATGGCAGAAGAAATTGAATCCAAAGTAATAGAATGGAGAAGAGATTTTCATCAAAATCCAGAATTATCAAATCGAGAAGTTGAAACTGCTAAAAAAATCGCCAAACATCTTAAAGATTTAGGTTTAGACGTTACAGAAAATGTAGCAAAAACTGGTGTTATAGGTATTTTAAAAGGTGACAAAAAAGGAAAAACAGTAGCCTTAAGAGCAGATATTGATGCATTGCCTGTAACTGAAATAGCAGATGTTCCTTTTAAATCAACTGTCAAAACGACTTTTTTGAATACAGAAGTTGGTGTTAGTCATGCTTGTGGTCATGATACACATACAGCCATATTAATGGGAGTTGCCGAAATACTTTCAAAACATAAGGATAAAATTTCGGGAACTGTAAAGTTTATTTTTCAGCCGGCTGAAGAAGGTCCTCCACCGGGCGAAGAAGGAGGAGCAAAACTTATGATTAAAGAAGGGGTTCTTAAAAACCCGGATGTAAATGCCATTTTTGGATTACATATTAATTCTGGAACAGAAGTTGGAAAAATAAGATACAAACCCGGAGGTACTATGGCAGCGGTAGAACGATTTGTAATCAATGTAAAAGGAAAACAAACACATGGTTCTGCGCCTTGGTCAGGAACAGATCCTATTGTGATTTCAGCAAAAATTATAGATGGTCTACAAACTATTATTAGTAGAGAAGCCCCATTGGTAGACGAAGCTGCTGTAATTACCGTAGGTAAAATAACAAGTGGAGTACGATTTAATATCATTCCGGGAACTGCCGAAATGATTGGAACTGTAAGAACTCTTGACCCAAAGATGAGGGCACTTATTATTAGAAGAATGAAAGAAATGGTGCCGTCTATTGCCAAAACATATGGTGGAAGCGCAACAATAGATTTTCAAAATAATACTTCTATCACCTATAATGATCATGATCTAGTAAAGAAAATGCTCCCTACACTACAGGGAATTGCAGGCAAAGACAATGTTATATTATCTAAGGCTACTACAGGTGGCGAAGACTTTTCTTATTTTCAAGAAGTAGTCCCCGGA
Organism: Aquimarina algicola; assembly: GCF_006443095.1. Taxonomy (GTDB): domain Bacteria; phylum Bacteroidota; class Bacteroidia; order Flavobacteriales; family Flavobacteriaceae; genus Aquimarina; species Aquimarina algicola. Next base: position 419,868 of record NZ_VFWZ01000009.1, on the reverse strand, counting down.
TTTTATTTCTTTTTAGGAGGTAAAACGCCTGGTGTAGAAAATGCTCCTTCTCATCATACACCAGAATTCTTTATAGACGAAAAAGGACTATTATTAGGAGTTAAAGTGATGTCACAACTTGCAATTGATTATCTTAACATGCAATAATTTTTTAAATGGAAAATATATTTTCTTTTTTAAGTTCAATTTCTTGGTGGGTATGGATTATTATTGGATTGGCACTTATAGCCATAAGAGATGTCTTTTTTAACAAAAAACATACAATAAGCCATAATTTTCCTATCGTAGGGCATCTCAGGTATTTATTAGAAAGTATTGGCCCAGAAATGAGGCAATATTTTGTTGCCAATAACAGAGAAGAATTACCTTTTAATAGGATTGAACGAGGATGGGTGTATGCTTCATCAAAAAATGAAAATAACTACGAAGGATTTGGAACAGATAGAGATCTCCACGGACATCATCATATCTTTGTAAAAAATTGTATGATCCCATTTCAAGTTGGTCAAGATCACCCTAATAAAAAGGATAAATCTTTTCTTCCTTGTGCCAAAGTAATGGGATTATATAATAATCGTAAAAAACCGTATCGTCCCGGATCAATCATCAACGTATCTGCTATGAGCTTTGGTTCACTTTCTGCTAAGGCGGTAGAGTCTCTTAATATCGGAGTACTCAAATCTAATGCATATCATATTACAGGAGAAGGTGGTTTATCACCATATCATAGTAATGGCGGTGATGTCATCTTTCATTTTGGAACAGGATATTTTGGTGTTCGCGATGAAAACGGCAATTTTTCGATGCAAAAAATGAAAGAACTTGTTGAAAACAATCCTTTTATAAGAGCTATAGAAATAAAATTATCTCAAGGAGCGAAACCCGGAAAAGGTGGTGTATTGCCTGGGTCAAAAATAACTTCAGAGATCGCAAAAATACGAGGTGTAAAAATGGGCGAAGATGTACTTTCTCCATCTGCTCATACTGCTTTTTCTGATGTCCCAGGACTACTAAAATTTGTTGAGGATATTGCTCATGAAACAGGTTTGCCTGTTGGTATCAAAGCTGCTATCGGCAAGACTGAACAGTGGGAACTTTTAGCAAAACTAATGGCTGAGACAAATAAAGGACCTGATTTTATTACAATTGATGGTGGCGAAGGAGGTACTGGTGCTGCTCCTCCAAGTTTTGCAGATCACGTATCCTTACCATGGGTGTATGGATTTTCTTCTATTTATAAGATTTTTCAACATTATAACTTAACAGAAAGAATTGTTTTTATAGGTAGTGGCAAATTAGGATTTCCTGCAAAAGCGGCTATGGCGTTTGCAATGGGAGTTGATTGTATAAATGTCGCTAGAGAAGCAATGATGAGTATCGGTTGTATACAAGCACAAGTTTGCCATACCAATCGATGTCCTAGTGGTGTTGCTACGCAGAGTAAATGGCTACAAAACGGGATTAATATTCCACTTAAATCAGATCGTCTCTCTCAATATTTTAAAACATTCAGGAAAGAATTTATCGAAATTACACATGCCGCCGGTTATGAACATCCTTGTCAATTTACGATGCAGGATATTAACTTAAATGTTGATGATGGAGAACTTACAAAAACACTGGAACAATCATTTAAATACACAAAAACCCCCGTTAAATACACTTGTGCACAAGATTTAAAAGAGTGCACATATTTAGGAGGGTACGATAACGAAAATAAACTATAAATTATATTTACCGAATAATGAATCTTGACATTACATCTTTGCTTATTTCTTTAGTCCCTGCAATGCTTATAACGCTTCTTGCATTTTACTTTTTTAAACTTCATACTACAAATGAAGAAAGACGTAGAAGATTTTTATTGCATAGAGAAAATCAAAAACAATCTTTACCATTACGATTACAAGCTTATGAGCGTATGGCTCTTTTTCTTGAACGTATAGCTCCGGGAAACCTTTTAACCCGCATGGCTCCTGTAAATGACGATAAGCAAGGGTATACCTCTTTATTAACACAGACAATTGATCAAGAGTTTGAACATAACCTAACACAACAGATTTATATTTCTGATGAATGTTGGAATACCATAAAAGCTGCCAAAAATGCTACTATTGCTTTGATCAGAAAATCTTCTTTAAAAAGTGAGGTCGACTCAGCCAATAAAATGAGAGAAGATATTCTTACAGAAATCATTGAAAAAGGAGCTCCCAGCGACGCAGCACTGGCATTTATCAAGAATGAAATTAGCGACTTATTCTAAATATTTTAATTAGAATTATCCTGCAAGATCGATATCTTTTAATTCGTTCTCTTCAGCTTGCTTAAATTTTTTGGCGGCGTACATAAACCCTTGTCGCCACCATTTACTCATCAGTTTTTTATTAAAAATTAATGAGTTTTCTGTGAGTTTAGAAGGGGTATAATATAGATTCAATGCTACATCTTTATGTGCAGCGGCAAGTTTAGCAACAATAGTATCGTGGCGTTCTACCTGATCTAACATATAGCCAAAGAGATTGACCATCAAAGAGAATGGATTTTTACCCAGTACCTTATTGTGTTCCATATTTTCTGACTCTAGAATGATAGCATCTACCTCTGTTGCTCCTCTTCTAATTGCCTCTCTAATTGGGATCATACAACCAAACCCTCCATCTGCATACTCACAACCATTTTTTTTGATAAGACTCATAAAGGGAACATAATTACAAGATATCCATATCCAGTCACAAAAATCCTCATAAGAAAAGTCATTGATAGACTTATATTCTGTTCTATTTTTTGTGAGGTTAGAAACTGTAACAACAACATCATGAGCTTTTCGTCTTACCAATCTGAATTCTGCTTCAGAAAAATTTTTACGAATCGTATTTCTAAGGTTTTTACTTTCACCAAATGTTCGTTTTCTTTTGATAAACTGCCATAGAGAAGAAAAAAAGTTGATCGATACAAACTCTCTATTTCCTTTTTTTCGTACTATAAAAGGATTGACATTAAAAATCGTACTCTGCTTAACATTTGTATATACCTCATAGGTCTTACCAATGTTACCCAAAGCTAATTGAGGCACTAATAAGCTTCCGGTAGACGTTCCTAGAAACAGATCATATTTTCGCCCTGCTTCATGCATTAAATATTGTGCTACACCACCGGCATAAGCTCCTTTACTACCTCCGCCAGAAATTACTAATGCGCGCATATTTTATTATGGGGTTAATCGTTTTTGTATAAATTCTTGTTGTTTCTTTGGTAATTTGGTCGCTAAATCTACATATTTCTTTCGATATTTTTCATCCTTTAACAGCTTATCTAGAATATTTCTACAAAATTTTCTAAACCTCCAATTGTGATGTGTTGCACCTTCTGCCAAATGCTCTAATGTTGTATCAGAAAAAGCCTGCAAACTTTCTAAATATGTAAAAGCATTTTCTCTGGTACTAAACCTAAATTTTGGAGAAGTATACCCAGAAAGTTCATTATAAAACTGTTGGTGGTTTATCGTTTGGTACTCTTTTGTACTTAATGCTAAAACCAGCCATAAAATCCTTACATTCTTGTTTGTAAACCCAACAATATCTTTAGTTTGATCCAAATATTCTTTTCTCTTTTCAGGAAAATTAGCCCAAAGATGATATAATGCCGGTTCTATAGTAGCATACGAATCTTCCTTTAACAAAGATTCGTATTGTTCTTGTAGTTCTTTGGGTATTGTACTTAATGTATTGGCTATTGTTTGACGCACTAAGAGATTATTGGTCTCAAAGGCTTTTGCATATAAAGCGATAACCTCATCATCAGTTTTTCCTTCTAGTTGATACACTACTTCTTGACCTAAATAATCATTCACAGGAAAACGAAGTGCTTCTTTTAATGCTCCCCACTTACCGGCCATGGGTTGTGTACGTTCTTGTGCAAGACTCAGGTAGTTTTTGATAAAATCTGATTTGGTCAATATATTCAATGCTTCTTGCGAAGGAAATTTTATGCTCTCTAACCATTGTTCTCTATATCCTGATAAATCTGTACCACTCACCTCTTCTGCTATTGCTATAAAATCATCGGTTGTTGCATTACTGAATTGGTGTTTTTCTAAATAATTATGGATCACGATTTTAAAACTGGCATCTCCTATCAGATTACGAAGTGCGTGTATAGCCCAAGCCCCACGCTGATAAAAAGTTAATGAACTTGCGTTCGGATCTAATAATGATGTGGCTTTTTCAGTTTTGGACAATGCTGTAAGTTGTTCTGCATTTTCATAGAGTTTAAATAAGAAATACTCTTCTCCAAAAATTTCTTTTTCAGCCAATAGTGCGTAGTAAGTAGCAAAACCTTCTTGTAACCAATGATGTGTCCCCCCGGTCTCGGTGACGAGATCTCCAAACCATTGATGTGCCAACTCGTGCGCATTTACATTAATGTAATTACGGTCTACAAAAGCAGTTTCATCTACCACAAAGGCATCAGAAAATATAGTAGTACCCGTATTTTCCATACCTGCATATAAAAAATCTTTTACAGGAATTTGCTTATAATTTTGCCACGGATAAGGAAATCCAATTTCTTTTTCTAAAAAATCAAAGATCTTTTTACTGTGTTTGTATGTAGCTTCAAACTTATCTTTATCTTCCGGATAAAAATACAATTCCAAAGGAATCCCGCTTTCTGAAGTTTCTACAACCTTTTCATATTTACCAATAACCAATGCAACCAAATAGCTACTCATCGGTTTTGTCATATCGTACTGCCAACTTTGTATCGAATCATTTACGGGTTTTGAAGATACCAATTTACCATTAGCAATCACTTCATACCCTTTTGTATATTGGATATTTAGATCAAACTCTACCTTTTCATTCATATCATCAAAACTCGGTAACCAATTTGAAGTATATTTACCTTGTCCCTGTGTCCAGATTTGATCTTTCTCTTTATTATCTTTTACAAAATACAATGCTTTTTTAGGCGTGGTTTTATAGTTAATTGTAACACTATGTAAGGCATTGGGTTTAAAATCGGCACTAATGACAATCGCTTCTCTATCATAATCAACACGTACTTTTTTGTTATCCATAGTGATGTTTCCTAATTGCATATCCCACGCATCAATACGAATTCTTGGAGTAGCTTCCAGAATTTTGAAAGTATAAGTAACTTCCCCCGATACGGTACCGGTTTTAGGATGCATCGTTACCTTTACTTTTCCGGTTAAAAAATCTACATATGGTTGGCTTTTTAAGTCTTTACGCTCTATGGTATTATCTACCTCTTGGGCATGACCTACAAAACAAAATATGCTTAAAAAGATGATTATAAGTACTCTCATAGTTCACTTTGATCAAATGTTCTGCCAAAATAACGAAAATAGTCTGTTTATGTGACATGATATGCATTGATATATGTGATGATAAGTATTATATTCGCTGTAATGAATCCTAATATTTTACAAACTCCAATAGATTATCTAAAAGGTGTAGGCCCATCTAGAGCAGCTATATTGCGGTCTGAATTAGGGATTCATACCTATCAGGATTTAGTCAACCTTTTTCCGAATCGTTATCTGGATAAAACTCAATATTATAAGATTAATCAATTACAACGTAACTCTGCCGAAGTACAAATTATAGGTAAGATTATACATCTTAAAACAGTAGAGCAAAAACGAGGAAAACGATTAGTTGCCAAGTTTATTGATGATACAGGAGAAATGGAATTGGTTTGGTTTCGTGGACACAAATGGATTCGTGATAATATAAAAATAAACACACCTTATGTAATTTTTGGAAAAACAAATTATTACAATGGGTTTAGTATGCCACATCCAGAAATGGAATTGCTAGAAGAACATAAAAAAAACCTTCGCATAGCAATGCAGCCTATATATCCTTCTACTGAAAAATTATCTAATAAAGGGATCACCAATAGAGTCATCAGTAAAATGATGCAACAGTTATTTATAGAAACCAATGCTCGTTTTTATGATACGTTATCAAAGGATATTTTGGACGAATTGAAGTTAATTTCAAAAAGTGAGGCTATTTTTAATATCCATTTCCCTAAAAATCAAGAATTGTTATCCAAATCACAATTTAGATTAAAGTTTGAAGAGTTATTTTACATTCAGCTGCAGCTTATTACTAAAAAGCTGATCCGTAAACAGAAAATCAAAGGGTTTCCCTTTACAGAAGTAGGCACATATTTTAATACATTTTACAAGGATCATCTTCCTTTTGATCTTACTAATGCACAAAAAAGGGTCATCAAAGAAATCCGTAATGATATTGGTAGTAGTGCCCAGATGAATCGTCTATTGCAAGGTGATGTAGGTTCGGGAAAAACGATTGTGGGATTAATGACCATGCTATTGGCTATTGATAATAATTTTCAGGCATGTCTTATGGCTCCTACTGCTATCTTGGCCAATCAACACTATCAAGGGATTACAGAGCTTACTAAAGACCTTGATATAGAAGTACGATTATTAATGGGGAGTTCGACCACAAAACAACGAAGAGAAATCCATCAAGGATTAGAAGATGGCACAATACATATTTTAATCGGAACACATGCTGTTCTTGAAGATAAGGTACAATTCAAAAATCTTGGCCTTGCTATTATTGATGAACAGCATCGATTTGGCGTAGCCCAACGGGCAAAATTATGGCGCAAAAACACGTATCCCCCTCATATCTTGGTCATGACCGCTACCCCAATCCCCAGAACACTTGCTATGAGTTTATATGGCGACCTTGATATTTCTATTATAGACGAATTACCTCCGGGGCGTAAAGCGATTAAAACAGTACATCGATATGATAGCAATCGCCTCAAAGTATTCAAATTTATTGCTGACGAAATCGAAAAAGGCAGGCAAATCTACATTGTATATCCATTGATACAAGAATCTGAAGCTATGGATTATAAAGATTTGATGGACGGTTATGAGAGTATTGCCAGGTCTTTTCCTGCTCCAAAATATCAAATATCAATTGTACATGGGCAGATGAAACCGGCAGACAAAGATTATGAAATGGATCGTTTTGTAAAAGGCGAAACTCAGATTATGGTTGCCACTACCGTAATAGAAGTGGGTGTAAATGTACCTAATGCCAGCGTAATGATTATAGAAAGTGCCGAGCGTTTTGGATTATCACAACTACATCAATTGCGGGGTCGTGTGGGGCGCGGCGCCGAACAAAGTTATTGTATTTTGATGACCGGTCACAAACTTTCGTCAGATAGTAAAACCCGTTTAGAAACCATGGTACGTACCAATGATGGTTTTGACATTGCAGAAGTTGACTTAAAGTTAAGGGGACCGGGAGATATTATGGGTACACAACAAAGTGGTGTCCTTAATCTAAAAATAGCAGATATTGTAAGAGATAATGATATCTTAAAAACTGCTCGCCACTATGCTGTAAAAATATTACAAGAAGACCCTTCTCTGTCACTTGATAAAAACAAAGTATTACTATACACCTACGGGCAATTAGCAAAGCATAAAAATATCTGGAATTATATTTCTTAAAGTAGTGAGTCTCGAGTTTTGGAGTATGTGAGTAGTGAGTAGTGAGTAGTGAGTAGTGAGTAGTGAGTAGTGAGTAGTGAGTACAAAGTTAAAAATACCGAATTAGATTGTAGAGTTTAGAAGTACAAAATATAGGAGTACTGAGTAAAATTGCTTCGTCATTCTGGACTTAATTCAGAATCTCATATATAAGCAAGGTCAGAAATACGAGTTTTGAAGTAAGAAGTATGCCGCCCTCTCTCAAACCTCATTCCTCACATACCCAAAACAAAGCGACCTCATCAACCCAAAAAACACTTTTAAAACCTTTATATTTTATTTTTTTAATACACAACAGGTTGATCTAGCTTTTTGGCAATCCCGTCCCCTTACTTTGTTTGAATATTTGTGCTTTAGGGTCATACCACCAAAATGTATTATCTGATAATACAATATAGTATCTTGATTCATGCGTTTCAGATTTATAAACAGAAGAAAAGTGCTTGACATCATAGTTTTTTGGTAATCCTGTTCCTAAACTTTGTTTAAATATTTGTGTCTTGGGATCGTACCACCAAAATGTATTATCTGATAACACCATATAGTATCTTGATTCGTGCGTTTCAGATTTATAAACAGAAGAAAAATGTTTGACATTATAATTTTTTGGTAACCCCTTCCCTATACTTTGTTTAAATATTTGTGCCTTGGGATCATACCACCAAAATGTATTATCTGATAACACCATGTAGTACCTTGATTCGTGTGTTCCAGATTTATAAATAGAAGAAAAATGTTTGACATTATAATTTTTTGGCAATCCCGTCCCTTCACTTCGTTTGAATATTTGTGCTTTAGGGTCATACCACCAAAATGTATTATCTGATAACACCATGTAGTACCTTGATTCGTGCGTTCCAGACTTATAAATAGAAGAAAAATGTTTAACATTATAATGTTTTGGCAATCCCGTCCCTATACTTTGTTTAAATATTTGTGCCTTGGGATCGTACCACCAAAATGTATTATCTGATAACACCATATAGTACCTTGATTCGTGTGTTTCAGACTTATAAATAGAAGAAAAATGTTTGACATTATAATTTTTTGGCAATCCCTTCCCTTCACTCTGTTTGAATATTTGTGCTTTGGGATCGTACCACCAAAACGTATTATCTGATAACACCATATAGTATCTTGATTCGTGCGTTTCAGACTTGTAAACAGAAGAAAAATGCTTGACTTCTTGACTCTGAACGAATACATAGAATGTAAAAAATAAGTATAGCAGTGTATTTTTTTTCATAATAAGCATGTTTTAGTTTACATTATTTAATAAAAATTTAAGGAGTAATATGTTTTACAATATAGTTTTTCTATAAATTATTTCATTTTTTTATGTTTTAATTTAAAATCTGTTTGCACTTAGATGATAATACCTTTTGAGTCATTTACACCTGTAAAGCAAAAGAATCATGCAAATACTCACACACTCCCCCTTTACATTTAAACTTTTACATTTTAAGTTACTCACCTCTCAAACCTCATACCCAAAACCTAATAGAAAAGTCAAGCCTTGTAGCTAGGCATGAAATCACTACAAGACTTGAAAAAACAACAACCTGTTGTTACAAATACACTGTTGATATTAATTACATAAAGAAGATGGGGCAAAGTTCACATTATTATTTGTTACCAAATCACATACTTCTTGAGGTAAACTGGTAAGGTTATTGCCACCTAAGAATAACTCTTTTAAGTTACTTAGATTAGCAATCTCAACCGGAAGACTTGTGAGTTTATTATTTGATAAACTTAATGTTTCCAAATTACTTAAATCTCCCAGTTCTGCAGGAATATTGAAGATAAAGTTATTACTTAATGACAAGACTTTTAGATTACCTAAATCCCCTATTTCTGCAGGAACTATATTAAGATTATTGTTATTCTCCATGCCTAAACGTTCTAAATTATCTAGGTTACCGATTTCTACAGGAATAGTAGCAATAGAATTGTTCCCTAATTCTAAAATTTTTAAATTCTTCAAATTACCAATTTCTCTAGGAATCCCACCAAGGTTATTTGATCTTACGTTTAAGCTTTCTAAATTACTTAAATTTCCGATCTCTGCAGGAATATTACCTATTTTGTTCCCTGCAAATGGATCAGCAACCGGATTCCCTAAATTCAGAATTTGTAAACTATTTAAGGCTCCTATTTCTTTGGGTAGTATAGTAATGTTTCGAAAATCTAACGTCAACCTTGTAACCGTTCCATTTTCATGGGTCACTCCACTCCAATTATCCATATTCGGGGCGCTCAAATCCCAGCCTAAATTATTGCCTAGATTATCATTATAGAATTTCTCTAAGATCTGGCGATCAGTCAATTCCAAGTCTTGTAAAGACACGGCAATTGTATACTCTTGTGTACTCTCATCTTCTGCAGTAATAGTATAAGTAACCGGTATGGCATAACTTTGTGGACCTTCTACAGTCGGAGTTAATACAGCTTTTTCTGAAAGCTCAATAGTAGGAGTCAATTCTCTAAGGCTCGTTCCAAAAGGTACAGCTAAAGTTACCGTAAAAGCTTCTTGATCGATAGTAGCGATTACATCTTCTTCTAATACTGCATTATCAGCAGCTCTAAATACAAAAGCTGTGATCTGTTTAGCATCACTTAATTCTACTACCGGTTGTGTCGGTGGTGGGTTCTCTCCATTAGGTGGAGTCGTATCATCATCACTACTACAACCTGTAGCTAATGATAATACTACTGCCGGGATACAGAGCCATAGTAAGGCTGTAGAAATCCATTTAGACTTTTTCATAAGGGTAATTTTTTAATTGTTATACTTTTATTATGAAGCGTTGTTTGTATTCGCAATCTTCAAAATTCTGGTTTTTGGATGATTTTTTACGGGATCAACTTCCCAAGCATAGGGTTTTATTTCCCAAAGTGCAGTTTGAACTTCCGAATCGTTATTTGTAGTGAGTATAGAGTACTAAGTAAAATCGCTCCGTCATTCTGATTCTTGATTCAGAATCTCATATACAAAGTTAGATTATAGATGGTTGAGTTTAGAGTTTACATTGTTGAAGTACAAGGTTAGAAGTACAGAGTAATGGGTACAAAGTACTGAGTAAGAAGTTTTCTCATGTGCATCCCTTACATTCTCAAATACTCACATAACTCTAAACTCATCACTCATAACTCATAACTCAAAAACTCAAAGCAAAGCGACCTCACAAACTCCCTTTACATTCTACATTTGAACTTTTACATTTTACATTTCTAAAGTACAAAGTAATGAGTATAGAGTACTAAGTAGTAAGTAAAATCACTTCATCATTCTGGACTTGATTCAGAACCTCACATACAAAGTTAGATTGTAGATGGTTAAGTCTTGAGTTTTGAAGTACGAGGTTAGAAGTACAGAGTAATGGGTACAAAGTACTGAGTAAGAAGTTTTCTCATGTGCATCCCTCACATTCTCAAATACTCACATAACTCTAAACTCATCACTCATAACTAAAAAACCTCAACACTCAAACCTCAACACTCAGACCTAAAAAAACCTAATAAAAAACCAAACCTTGTAGCAAGCATAAAACGACTACAAGGCTTGAAAGAAAAACAAAATGGTATTTATGATAAACAATTCTTATTAATTACATAAAGTAGCTGGGGTTAGATTCACATTATTATTGGTAACCAAATCACATATTTCTTGAGGGAGACTGATAAGATTGTTATTACTTAAAAACAAATTTTTTAAACTACTTAAATTTCCGATCTCTGAAGGAATACTGCTAAGGTTATTATTAGATATAACTAAACTTTCTAAATTACTTAAATTACCAATTTCTGTAGGAATACTAGTAAGGTCGTTATCAATTAAATTTAAAAATCTTAAATCATTCAAATTACCAATTTCTACAGGTATATTAATAAGAGTATTGTTTCTTAAATTGAAGAAATCCAATTTACTTAAATTTCCTATTTCTGTGGGAATTTCAGTAAGATCATTTGAACTTAGATCCAAAGACAATAAATTACTTAAATTCCCTATTTCAATAGGAACACTGGTAATGTTATTATTAACTAAGTCTAATCTTTCTAAACTAATTAAATTTCCTATTTCATTAGGAATATTGGTAAGATCATTTGAACCTAAGTCCAAAAACAACAAATTGATTAAATTCCCTATTTCTGTGGGAATTTCATTAAGATCATTATTACCTAAAGCTAATCGTTCTAATTTTCTTAAATTACCAATTTCAGCAGGAATACTTGTAAATCTATTTGTTATAAATGCACCTAGAGCAAAATTTCTTAAGTTCAAAATTTTTAAATCATTCAATGCTCCTATTTCTTTAGACACGACACTAATCCTTACAGAAGATGCTCTTAACTCTGTAACCGTTCCATTTTCATGAACAACTCCTTCCCAATTATCCATATTCGGGGCATTCAAATCCCACCCTAGAGTATTATCAGGATTGTCGTTATAGAATTTTTCTAAAATCTGGCGATCAGTTAATTCTAAATCTTGTAAAGATACAGTGATCCTGTAGTCTTGTGTACTCTCGTCTTCTGCGGTAATGGTATAGGTTACAGGTACGGCATAACTTTGTGGCCCTTCTATAGCCGGAGTCAACGCAGCTTTTTCTGAAAGCTCAATAGCAGGGGTTAACTCCCTGAGGCTCGTTCCAAAAGGTACGGCTAAGGTTACCGTAAAAGCTTCCTGATCGATAGTAGCGATTACATCTTCTTCTAGTGCTGCATTATCAGCAGCTCTAAATACAAAAGCTGTGATCTGCTTGGCATCACTCAGTTCTTCTTCGGGTGGCGTAGGTTCTTCGGGGTTAGGGTTTTCTCCATTAGGTGGAGTGGTATCATCATCACTACTACAACTTGTAGCTAAGGATAATACTACTGCCGGGATACAGAGCCATACTAAGATTGTAGAAATCCATTGGGACTTTTTCATAAGGGTAATTTTTTATCGTTAGACTATTATTATAAAGTGCTGTTTGTATTTGCAGCCCTCAAAATTGTTGATTTTAGATGGATTGGTATGGGATCAACTTCCCAAGAGTATGGTTTTATTGCCCAAAGTGCAGTTTGAACTTCCCTAGTCATTATTTGTAGTAAGTAAAATCGCTTCGTCATTCTGAACTTGATTCAGAATCTCATATACAAAGTTAGATTATAGATGGTTGAGTTTAGAGTTTACATTGTTGAAGTACAAGGTTAGAAGTACAGAGTAATGGGTACAAAGTACTGAGTAAGAAGTTTTCTCATGTGCATCCCTTACATTCTCAAAAACTCACATAACTCTAAACTCATAACTCATAACTCAAAAACTCAAAGCAAAGCGACCTCACAAACTCCCTTTACATTCTACATTTGAACTTTTACATTTTACATTGTTGAAGTACAAGGTTAGAAGTACAGAGTAATGGGTACAAAGTACTGAGTAAGAAGTTTTCTCATGTGCATCCCTTACATTCTCAAATACTCACATAACTCTAAACTCATAACTCATAACTCATAACTCATAACTAAAAAACTTATCTACTAAAAAACCCTCAAGTATTTACACTCAAGGGCTAGTCCCAATTTAAAAAAATATAATACAATGATGATTATAAGGTAGTTTCTATTTCTTCTTCGTTTTCTGGGGTGTTTGCACCTATACGGTCTTTTGCTACTTGATTATATTGGTCTATGGCAGCATTGATATCTTTTACCAAATTATCAAAAGAGGTACTATCATCAAGCTCTACAATGGCTTACAGACGAACAATATATTTTCGATATGATAATATAGTTTCTTGTACTAATTCTAGCATTTCTCCTTCTTCTTGCTGGCCTTTTTCTTGTGTACGGATTACATAAGCTTCTGCAAAAGCATCGTTTGTTGTTTGTAGTGCATCAATATAATCTCGTACCACTTTTAGTAGATCAACATCGGCAACCAATGTAGCGTTGTTCAGGATCGTATCAATCAAGTTTTTGGTTACTCGTGTTTGTAATTGATAGTTCAGCCTATAGATTCTTTTTCCTGCACTATCATACACCTCCAATAATCGTTCTGCCGCTTTTTGACATTCGGGATTAGGGTGTTTGGTAAGCCCTACTAATAAAAATCGAAGCCCAATCGTAAGCTCATCTCTTTTTTCATCTATCTCTTTGATATCTTTTGTATGTACCAGTTTGCGGCTAGAATTAAATATTTCTGCCAGTGCATCATTTTTGGTTTTTAATTCCTGATACTGTTTGGTTAATTTTTTAGGAATCCCTCCTCTTTTTTCGGTGAGTGTCAATACATCATCAAAAAACTGAATGATCTCTCCATTCCGATAAAAACTTGTGGTAGCTGTATTAATATAATTCATAAGTTGATTTTTAAAAAATTTTCGACGAAAGTATAAAAAGTTTCGATATAAAAGTTAAAAAAATGCAAAAATATCATATTATCACCTTCATAAAAATCATAACTACCTCATAATTAAATCACTCCTATGACATGAGTTTTTACTAGGCATTTTATATGTTCCTGTCAGTGACGAGAAACTTAGTTAAGTATAGAAAACGTTCATGTCATCGACTAGAGATCACTTTGATCGATAAACGGTTTCATGCCGTTGACATGAGCATTTTTTATGCTCAAAATTGGTTACTGTCAGTGACATGAAGCTATTTTTTAACAAAAAAACCTTCTCGTCACTGACATGAAGGTTTCCTGAACTCAGAATATCTTCCCGTCATTGACAGGAAAATTTATTGTATTCAATATCAGTTATTTACAAAAAATCTTGTTTTAACAATATTTTAATAAATGTGTTTTATGATTCCCCTATAATGTTTTATTTTTAGTTTTTTATATTGAATCATTATTCTAACAGATGTCTATATTAGTTTAGAAATCATAAAAACAACACACATGAATCTGGAAATCATCAAAAGTAATTTAACCCAAAATGGTATTTTTTTTACCAATGACGAAATTCTAAAACAGCCTACTGTAATTGGATATGAGAAAAAATTCAAGTGGAGCTGGATGGCTACACAACTTAATACATTTATTGTAGCCACAGACTTTGAAGATGATCCTATTACTGTAAACGAAATTGATTTTCATCTCACTCATGCTTTTAAGTATGCAGAAAAAAATTATAAAGGTTGGCCCAGAGGGATACAATCGGGATTAGGAGTGATTTCTATTTTGTTGTCTACTCAAATCGATGCGCAGGCAAAAGAGTATTGTATCAAGTTAAAATCAGGTAAAAAATGGGCAGGGTTTACGATCCCCGTGTGTATCAATACGAGTACCAACGAAGTATTCGCTTTTGATAAAAATCCGATATGGGGTAGGATTTATTATCCACACTTCAAAAAACTGATCAAAACCACTATCCAACAGTAGTTAATTTTTTCATAAAACATAATCATAATGTCTGATGTGTCATTTTCATAATTAAATTCGTAGGTTATAATATAACACTCTTAAAACCTGATATATGGATCGTTTTGAATCTGAAAAAATCTCAAAAAAAATTGAAGAACTCCTTAAACGGGCAATAGACGAGGTACTCTGTATGAAGAACCCCTATGATATCAAAAAAACCATTGTACAGACCGTACAGCAAAAATTGAATACGATCAAGGATAGTTTTACCTTTAGATCTTATGTATCTGATAAGACAGAGATCAAAAAGATATCCTACACCCTATCAAATTGTGATGATGGTATGATAACGGGCAAGGTCATCGTAAAACATGCCCCAAAACCCGACAAAGCAAAATATGGTGGCCCCGGATATCCCGGTAAAGAAGACGGGCAACTTTGCAAATATCCCGAGCTTAATGGCGAAATCTACAAATGGAGCAGTTTTAGCAAAAAATGGGTCAAACTATATGATACGATTAGTAGGGGCGATAGCATAGACCCCAATAGTATATCCTACAAAATGGCGCATAATGCAGTGTTTGGTCCAATATGGGGGCAAAACCCAAACGGAAATGACTTTCGCAGTGGTAGACACGCCAATGGCGGGGATATTTTGGGATCTATAGACCCGCGACAATATCTCGGCACTTTTACCAAAGTATCGGGAAATGCCCTAGAAGCTATCTTCAAATTTACCCTAAACGTAAAGTCTGTAATAGAGCAATACGTGAGCATTAAAGAAGCATTGGGGTATAAAAATGATAATAGTATTGACAAAGAGGATATAGAAACCAAAGAAATACAAAAAAGCAAAAATAAGAATGATACTGTAAGCTATGATCTAGAGATCAAAAAAACCGATCCTCATAGAGACAACCTATGGATCAATTCTGCCATTAGTACTGTAAAAGGGTTGAACAATGCCAAAAAAGATTCTACCTATCATGTACAACGCAGCACCAACCATATGACCATTACCGTAGAGATAAAACAAAAATATGGGTATTAAACTTATTTTATTTTTTGGAGCAATTATATTATTCTCGTCTTGTAATCAAGAGCTAACTAAAATTGAAAAGATCTATGATAATGGAGAAAAATATGTATATCATATCGATAAAGATTCCCTAAAACAGGGAACAGTATTAAAATACTATGCAAATGGCAATATTAATTACAAAGCTATTTACAGTAATGATAAAAAAGTCGATTCTACCATTTTTTTTTATGAATCCAAAGCAAATCAAATTGAAATAATTGCATATCATAAACCTAATAATTACTACTACCATAAAGATTTCAAACCAAATGGTATTATGTATCAAGAAGGACTTAAAACTAATACCCACGAAAAAACAGGAAAATGGAAATATTATGACACCCTCAATGGGGAATTAGATTATATCAAAGAGTTTAAAATCATCAAAGGAAAACGATACCTTAACCAAGGGTGGCATTTTGCAGTTACAGGCGATACCATTAATGATGGTAGTAATATGAGATACAAACCTACCAAGGCAAATATCAAACTGGGGGATTCTATACGCTTGTGGTTTCAGGCAGGAGTGCCTTTTATCTCCGAAACCGATTCTGATTATAAGGTAACCATACCCAAAGATTTTGAAAAAGAAAATTTTGATCGCGAGTTTACCAATACAGACTCTTATGATCCCGAAAAAGGAATCCCATTTGCGATCAAAAAAAGTTTGAAACATGATGACACCTATCCTATTGATAAGGCAAAGATAGATACTACCCTGCATCGGGAGACCGTACTGTTTTATATCAAACCTACCAAAGTGGGTAAAGATACCATACGAGGTTGGTTTACAGAATATATCGATAGATCGAATGTGACCTTCAAAGATACCTCAATGTATTATGTAAACAGAAATATATATTTTGATATCCCTATAGAAGTCTCTGCTAAACCCATGAAAAGACAGAAAAAGCAATAACACCAAAATATGGGATTAAACGTATTTTATATTTAGGAGTAATTATATTATTCTCGTCCTGTAATCAAGAGCTGACTAAAATAGATAAAACATATAGAATGAATGAATGAAAATCCAATAGCCATAATACTACTTCTAATATATTTTTCACCTGTTTTTTATCAATTGGGTATAGTTATAATGGAGAACAAAAAAGGAAACAAAATTCCATTCAAAAAATTCAAAAAATTTCTCAAGTACAATGTTGTTATTTTAATACCTATTATAGTAGGGTTTGGAATTTTAAGTCATACAAATTTTTTGAATTATGAGAAGCCTTTAACATTTGATAAATACGATCAAATAACTTTTGAGAATTTTAGAGGGTTAGAATTTTTTAAAAGATCTCTTTATGATAGTGAAAGATTTGCTTATGTCGTTACTTCTATAGATAGTAACATTGACAAAAATTCTGTAACAGTTCAATCTCTATTTTATCCATCTCGTTCATTTGTTTATAAAAAAAATACGAATAATAGAGAATTACTAACTCATGAGAAATACCATATAAAAATAACTGAACTCTTCGCTCGTAAAGCCAAAGAAAAGATATCAAAACTCGATAGGTTTGAAAAAGATAAAATAGAAGGAATAATTCAACAAACTAAAAAAGAAGAACGAAAATTTCAAAGCGAATACGACTACAATACTTTCCATAGTTATGTTTTGAGCGAACAAAAAAGATATGAGAAAGAAATTGACAGTTTACTAAATTTGTTAATAGATTATAAAGAACCAAAAATTGAATTTTATGACAAAAATTAGACTTATCATCTTTGCTTTAACGAGTATCGTATTAACAAACTGCAAATCAGAAAAACGCGAATTCCCTCTTGACAAAAGGTATTGGGATTTAAATGATTATAACAAAGTGGTTTTGGAATTAAATTATGGTTACAAAGTGGATGAAAAACTTCCAACTTTTGATGACCCAACAACAAGAATCATTGTTGAAAAGCTTACGGATCAACAAAACTTTAATGTGATACTTGATGATAATGAGTTAGGAATTAAACACAAAAATAACATTGCTGAAAAATTCTTCAATAAATGGAAAGATATGAATAATATCTATGATGCTCTAGACAGAAAAGATCAATATCTGTATGATAAAGAAATGCTTGCCGTTTGGCATTTTGGATTAGAACTTCAACTAAAATATTTCAAATTAGGAAATGACCAAATAAAAGAAAATGCAGATGATCCTAATTCACCAATCGTTAAAAACAATATTAATTCGAATGTAAGAACTCTAATCAAAAATTATTTGATCTATCTGGATGAAATAAATAACGAAAAAGCATTCACAGAACAAGGAAAGATAGAGCTCGCAAATGGTATTGATAAATATTTCTCTGCACTAATTGAAGTTTATCCACAAGCTGATTATAGTAAAATGAAAAACAAAGCTGAATTAATGATGAAAAAAAGTAAATCAGACAATGTGAGATCCTCTTTGAACAGATTAATTGAATTAATTAATTTCAAAAAAGAAACTGAAAAAAATAACTGATTACAACAGTTCGTATATTATATATACCACCTTCAACGGGCGAATACACGATACAAGAGATGATAAGGCCAGAATCGACCCTACAAAAATACCTCTATGTACTTTGTAAACAGGAACATCTATTTTGACATCCCAATAGAAGTCTCTGCCAAACCCATGAAAAGACATAAATAATAATAAAGTGAAAACCGGATAAATATCATGATCACATATTTTAGACGATATCCTATCCTATCTTCCGGATTGGCAACCATACTTGCAGTTATAGTATGCATAGCCCTTTATTTTGCTTATTTAATCATAAAAGTTCCTGTAAAACGTTTTTTTACCACATTACATCATGTGTATTGGGATGAAAGATCAATAGAAATAGATGATTTTAAAGGATTTCCTGATTATGCTTCAAACGCAAATTACAATTATTTTGTAGGGGTTTATGTAGATGATCATGAGCATCTTGAAAGGGTATATGCCAAAGCATTTTTTGATCAAAAAGAAGCTTGGATTAAAGACAAGAAGAAATTTAATAAAAGATTTTATCTGAGGGTTATACAATTAAAATTTAATATCATGGAGTTATATGCTCGTGAATTAAATCAAAATATGTATATCATGAAATGTAACCATACGATCTCACTAGATGCTATTGCAAAAATTATGAAATATCATGAAGAACAGTTCAAAAATATAGATATGCAGATAGATCAAGATTTAAAAGGTTTTAATACTTCAAAACTTGACCAATGGGAAAAACAAATACAGCAAGAACTTGTTGATAATCCACCAATAGATCACAAAATATGTATGAATCATCAGTAATACCAAACAAAACATTAATTTGAGACAAGAAACAATATCTTCAAGCACATCCATTTTATCAGAAATAAAACCCGTAGGAGTTCAACTGATTCTTGACCCCAATACGACCTCAACAATCGAACTTATGCGGTTGGTATTATTTGATCTGGTATACAGACAGGTTTTAGTTTTAAAAAAAGAACTAAAAAAATCTCACCCTAGAGATCCATATCTAAGAGAATACATCATTATTGAAACCGGTAAAAATTTTGCAAAATATACACCTCATAATTTTGAAAAATACTTTATTGCCAATATTGATGAAGACACCTATTTTATTGCAAAAGCATACTTACGAAAAGTATCTAAAATCATTAATGAAAAGAGCCAATATAAACAGCAAATCATTCGTGATTTAAAAATGAGAGCTTTCTTTAAAAACAATATGCTTTTATATATGTTATCAATAACCAAAACAAACCGTAAAGGCAAAGAGTTGAAGGTAACTATTACAGAATACCTTAATAAAATGGATAAAATGCTTCAGGAAGCATTACAAAATCAACCGGATAAAGCCGTTGAAATCATTAAAGATTTAAAAAGTAATATTTTTTTATTGAAAAATTTAAATTTTGAGCTTTTTGAAAAACTATCCGTACATATAAAAACGCCCCATGCAGCGTTTGACCCGGATTGGTATTGGGTAGATTACATTGCTTCAATCGACGCTAATACTGCCGAAATCATTTTTGAAACATCAGAAATATTCAACGAATTAGAAATATATTATACCAGTCCAGAGAGTAACGGGGATTCTGATTATGACACCGGTTCTTATTTTGATTTTTAATTAATATGCAAAAACGAATCATCATCTTATCTGATTTATGGGGAAAACCAAAATCCCAATGGATAGAATGTTATAAACACACATTAAAAACCAGATACGAGGTGTGTTTTTACGATTGCTGTAAATTAGCAGGCTTATCGCTGGATGCTTATACAGAACAACACATACATCATCAGTTTGTAAATGGTGGCATTGATCGAGCTGTACAAAAATTACTAAAACTTGAGAAAAAGAAGGTGATCATCCTTGGGTTTAGTGTCGGAGGGACAATTGGATGGAGATTTGCGCTTTTACAACAAAATGTTTCTTCATTATATGCAGTTTCATCAACACGATTACGATATGAAACTACCAAACCTGAGAATAAAATACAATTATATTATGGAGGTCAAGACAATTTTGCACCGCATCAAAAATGGTTTGATCAAATGGGTATCGATTGCTTAATAGAAAAAAATAAAGGTCATGATCTCTATAAAGACAAAGATTTTGCAAAGACCATTTGCGATACTATTAAAACCTATCACTGATTTCTGTAGAACGATATTACATCTACAGCTATTGATCTCTATTTTTTCTTATTAATACTTTTCCAATCAAAAAGTAGTTTTTTTGTGCAATGCTCAAGCTTTTCGATTTGTTTTTCTGTTAAGCGATCAGCATTATAAAATTTACTTTGAAAATTCAACCATCTTTTTTGTAACCCTGTTATACTGCCTCGCTCTTCAAGAGATTGTTGTATCGCTTCGGCCTTTTGAGAAAAATCTACTCCATTATTTCCGGCACGCCATCCATATTCAAGGTACTTATTTAGTTTTTCTAAGAGTGGTAAATATTCATGGGTATCTTCTTCCGGACTTAAATTTCTGAATGTTTGAGCTTTGTGATTAAGCCATACAACCTGTGCAGAACTCAATTTTTTATCCCTACTTAAAGAATAATTTATACCTTTTACAAACTTGAGAAAAGCAGCGTAATTAGAGGTTTGTCTCCAATCCCTTCCTAAATAGGGGATCAATTTATCTAAAGCACTAATATCTTGTTCCGAAAACGAATCCGGATCATCTTGATACTTTTTTCTATTTCGTATTAACCATTCGTATTGGTCATCTTCTACTCTTTCTTTTGATATCAGAGATTCACGAATTTCCAGACTCCACTCTATAATAGGTTTTCTATTTCCTCTTTGTCCTTTCCAATCAAACCCAATCTTTGGATTTAATTTTTCCATTTTTTGAAATTGATTTTCAGGATAATCGCTATAAATGTAATTTCTACCCCAATATTTCTTTCGTTCTTCAAGAATCCATAGCCATGAAGCTGGAGAAAGTTCATCCTTTCTTCTGATATCTCTTAAAACTTTTTGATAGTGTTTTTCAAAATCTACTTGAGGAGAGATTAGCTTTGTACTCAAATTCATCGTTTAAAAAGTATTTACAAGGGTATTCAAAGCTATAAACATTTTGACAAGTAATATACTTTATTTTTCTTAAATTTTTCTTTTAAAATTTCTAAATTTTTTAAGGATAAATACTATCCTTTTTAGCTTTTTTTAGCCATACCTCTAGTTGTTGATTAGGCACTTCTTTTTCAAAACCTTGTATATATTGCTCTTGTACAGGGATTCCCGTAGCTTTTTCTATTCTATTTTTAAGGCTTTGTGCTTTGAGACTATCTTCTAAATGAAAATAACGCACTGTATTATCAGTCCTTTCAGGCTGTAGATCGTATCCAAATGCTTTATACTCGTTTTGATGAAGTGTATCAAGAAGATATATATTTTCTAGGTATTCTTTGGTTTCTTTATCTCCTACCTGCATATAGACAACTTGTCCAACATTCGCTCCCATTACTTTTGTTTTGAGAGAATTATGTAATGTTTGCTCTATTTGAAGTCCTTGTTGTACTTTTTCTCTTAGAGCAATATCATTAGATTTATTAATTTCTTTTACAATACTATCTAATACAGTTTGTTTCAACCGTAATCTTTGATCTATAAAGCTCAGTGAATCTTGATTTTTAGAGATTAATATATTGAGATCAACTAATTCTTGTTTTTTTTCTTGAACATCTTGACTCAAACTATTAAGTAAATACAATACATAGCCAAAACCTATTAGTATAAAAATAACCCCTGTCGAAATAATAGTTTCTGTTTTGTTCTTTACATTATTTCTTTTCATCCTCTTCTACTTTTTGATCACTTACAAACGAAATAGCTTGATTCCACATTTTTAAAAGTCTACCAATAGATAGAGTAATTGCTCCTGCAGGAACAAAAAGCCCTATTACCCATTCAATTTTATCGGGAGCTTTCAAAATAATATAAACAGGAAGACATAATAACATCATTACAGAGAGACACGAAATCACGATATATAAAATCCGTTCTAATCTAAATGCTTCAAGCAAAGTTTTGACTGCTTTGACTCTTACTTCAATTTCTTCCATGCCTTTGTATTTATAATAATATATAGCGTTAGGAGATTCTTAATTTTGTCAGCTAAGCTACAAACAATTGATTTAATTCTGAATACGGCAAAACCTCATATAATCAACTTTTAATCCATATGTATTTATATAAAAAAGACCTGTTATCGCTAGATATATAACAGATCTTTTTGAGATATACTATTTCCTTTTTATATCACATATATAAATTATAATTTATTCAATTATAATTGTTTTTGAAGTATGATATTCATCATTAGAAACATTAATAAAATAAACTCCTGATCTTAAATTATCCAAAGAGATTTTATCATTGGTTACTTTTCCTGACTTTACAGTTACTCCAACCATATTTGTAATTTTAAATTGTGAATTGAGTGTATTCTCTCCATTAATTTGAATGTATTCTGATGCAGGATTAGGGTGAATTGTTATTAAAAATTCTTCTTCTTGCTTTTGTAAAGTTGCTAAATTTGTTTTCAAGCTTTGAGAAGTAGATGTGTTGAGGATTATTGTATAATCTTCAACCTCACCATAACCAAAAGTCTCGCATGGTGTTGAGGCACTATCCCATTTCATCGCAATACGCATTCTGGTCTCGCCACTACTTACTGAAGATGGTATATTAAAGTCATATGATAGTTGTGAATCACTGGAAGAAGATTCATCTACCATTAATTCTGAAGTTTCAAAAACACCATTTTTATTAAAATCGATCCAAACTCTCCAATATTCTGCATAAGGAGTTCCTGTAAAACCTGCACTTAATACTATCGTATTTCTTCCATATGATAATTGAGCTGTTTGTGAAGTAAAATCACCATATCCATTATTTGCTACAGTAGTATTAGATATTCCACCAATCTCTACATGATCTATGTATTCGTATGTAGTTGTATTTCCTTTTGAAGTACAATAAGACGTTTGATTATTTTGACTACTTTTTGTGTGCTTTCCCAAGCCACTAAAAGTATCTTGAGAGTATGAATCCCAGTTTGATATTGTAAAAGATGTAGAAGGTGTTGATATATCTGCTTTTCTTCTCAATGTCATATTCTGTGCAAAATTAGTAGATCCTCCATCAAATATTCCTATAATATCAATCAGTACATCATTTTTGAACAATCCAACAGGATCATTACCATTAAAAGTAACTGCCGAAGATGACGTTACAAGGTCTGCTTCATTTTTAATCCCACTAGTTGCAGAAGCGTTTGCTATTACAAATACATCTCCACTAGCTAACGTTCCAGAAAGATTTAGAGTAGAAGACCATGAACCAGCTCCATTAATCTGTTTTTTAATACTATACTCTGATAGATTCACTGATGTTCCTGTAAAATTCGCTATTTCAATGGCTTTATTATTTGAAGATCCTTCAATGTATTCTGAAAAGAATAGTTCTCCTGATCCTCCTGTTGGTGGACCACTAAGAGTTGTTACATCAATTGTAGCACTTGCATTAGATATATTACCTGCTGCATCTTTTGCTCTTACAAAAAAAGAATATGATGTATTAGCTACAAGAGCTGTAACTGTATAACTTGCAGTATTAGAAGAGCTAACAAGAATTCCGTTACGATAGATGTCATATCCTGTAACACCTACATTATCGGTAGAGGCATTCCAGGATAGCGATATGCTATTTGTATTAATATTAGACGCTACTAATGCAGTAGGAGTACTTGGTGCTTGAGTATCACTACCATTAGAATTGCCAAATCTATCTTCTGCTTGTGGTCCTCCCCATATTTTCGTAGCAAATGCGGGATTATCAATAAAAGGATTTCTATTACCCTGTAAATTTTCTAAAATTGGGTTTCGTTGTAATTCAAATTGAGAAACGGGGTCTTCTACATTCCATTGCAGAAATAAGTCTATCATATTATTATCGCCTGAAACCGAAGCGCCAACTCCTACATTTTTAGGTAGACAACGGTTTCCATAACGTAGATACATATACATCATCATACGAGCAACATCACCTTTCCACTCGTCACCGGGATACCAATGCCCCTGAGAGGTAGCTCCGGAGTTTCCGCTACCATCACCAAATTTTCTATTGCCTCGAGATGAGTTACGCTGTGTATCTGCAGGTCTTAAATGATGTGCATCCGCACCAGGCCCACTAGTTCCCAAATTAGGATTACCTAATGATTTTGGATATACATGTTCTCGATTCCAGCTATTTGATCCACCTCCATTATCATTAATCCCTCTCGTTCTATCATTAGTGCTATCACCATCTAAATCATTATATCCATAAACTAATAATACTTTTGAAGCATTTGTAAGATCTATATCTGTTTGTTTTAATGCATCCCAAACACCAGGAGTGTATGATAAAAAGTTTGTATGTGTATTCGTTATTTTTTCACTTAATACATTTTTTAACTGCGTTCCTGATACATTAAGATTAATATCGTTATAATAAGAAGGTATCTGACTATATATAAGAGTCGGTATGATCAATAGTAAGCCTAGTAATTTTTTCATTGTGTTTAAGTTAGTTTACTGAAAAGGTATAAATAATTTCGAAACTATCATTATTTTAACTTACGTACTTGTACAAAACATTATTAAATTGTTAAATAGAACATTATATCTTTATCAAAAACGTATCCAAACTTTTCTTTTTTATTCTTAAAAAAATGGCAATTATCCCTTAATACAATAATTATTGTCACAAAAGCGAACTATACCGCATTTCTTTAAAGGTTTACAAGTAACTGTTTTACAATATTTTAAATTAAATTTAAAGATTCAATTTAAATATAACTACACAATGAAAAACATCTTAAATCTCGCAGGTATTCAAAAACTCAACAAAGAAGAACAAAGTAAAATCAGAGGAGCCATATTTAGTGGCTGTTGTAGTAGCAACAAATGCCGTGTAAGTTTCCCGGGGGGAGAATTTTGTGAACCGGGTCGTTGCACGAACTTTGGCTGTATTTTTTATTAATACCTTTTTCTTCTATTTTATTTGTAACCAATAACTTTAAATATATATACAATGAAAAAAATCTTAGAATTATCAGGAATCCAAAAATTAACGAGAGAACAACAACAAAATATTAAAGGTGCATTTGGTACCGTTACTTGTTGTCCAACCGGTAGAGGTTGTTTATTAAGTTTTGGAGGCGAAAGTTTTTGCGAGCCTGGATATTGTGATCGATTCAGACCTAATAGATGTATATTAGCATAGTCTTTACAAAACCATAAAAAATGCTTTAAAACTTGCATAATGGTAGACCTCACTTTATATGAGGCATGCACTAGTAAAACTAAATCGGCTAGTCTAATATCATATATAAGTTTTAGAGCATTATCAATCAATCTCTTTTACTCTACGATGCCACATTTGTATTTTTTAACAAATAAATATAAACACAATGAAAAAAATCTTAGAATTGTCAGGGACTCAAAAACTAACCAAAGAACAACAGCAAAACATAAAAGGTGCTGCTAATAGCGTATCCTGTTGCCCTTCGGGTAATGGTTGTTTAATTAGTTCAACAGGTGATGAATTTGTCTGTGTCCCCGGAAGATGTTTTGGTTCGAGTAAATGTATATTGGCATAGCCTTTGACAAAACCGACTGGAAATAACGCTTTAATAAAACTTTTATGAAAAGGCTTATTATATAAAAATATAAAATTGTATTTAATAAAACTGTCTACCTACATTTAAGATCTATTAAAGTGTTTTTCATTTTTTTTAGTATTACTACTTAATTATTTAAATATATTACACAATGAAGAAAATTTTAGAATTAAAAGGAGTACATAAACTCCAAAAAGAAGAACAGAAAGGAATTAAAGGTTCTAATTTTAATAGACCTTATTGTGGACCTCCAGGTAGATGTTGTGTCAGATTGCCAGAAGGAGGAGAATTTTGCGATTTCGGATATTGTGTTGCTAATGGTTGTATTTGGGCATAACATTAGCAATGACTAGGGTATTTCTTTAGAGACTACCCTTCTTATATCATCTTGAGTTTATATATTTATTATCAACTCAAGATGATTGTTTTTTATATGAAGCTATTGTAATAAATCAAAGGATTGTTTTGCTATTTCAAGTTCTTCGTTTGTAGGTACGATTAGAATTTTCACTTTTGATAATTCTGCATTAATCTCTCTTATTTCTTTGGATCTTATCTCATTCTTTGCATTATCTAATTGAATTCCTAAAAATTCTAATTCTTCACAAACTAGTTTTCTTATCACATCAGAATTTTCACCTATACCGGCAGTAAACACTATTGCATCCAAACCATTCATTATTGCAGCATAAGTCCCTATAAACTTCTTGATACGATAGGCATTCATTCTCAGTGCTAATTTACACTGTTCATTTCCTTGTTCTGCTGCTGATTCTATATCTCTTAAATCACTAAATCCTGTTAATCCAAGCATACCGCTTTCTTTTTGTAGGAGTGTATTTACTTCTTCCAAAGTATACCCTAAGGCATTAACCATATAAAAAATCACTGCCGGATCGATATCACCACATCGAGTTCCCATTATTAAACCATTCATAGGAGCAAAACCTAATGTGTGATCAATACTTTTTCCATCTTTTACAGCAGTCATACTACATCCATTACCTAAATGTATTGTAATTATTTTACTGGTGCTTTTATTCAAAAACTCATTAGCTTTTTCTGAAACATATTTATGGCTCGTGCCATGAAAACCATACAATCTAATATGATTTTCATCTAAAAATTGATTTGGTATTGCATATTTATAAGCTTCTACAGGGATCGTTTGATGAAATGCGGTATCAAATACAGCGATTTGTTTTGCTTTTGTAAATATTTGTTCTGCTACTTCTATTCCTTGTAAATTTGCAGGATTATGTAAAGGGGCAAGTGCTGCGAGCTCTTTTATTTTACTTTTAACAGCTTCATTAATTACAGTAGTCTCTGCAAAAGTATTTCCTCCATGAACAACTCTATGACCAACTATCTGTATTTCTGAAGCTGAATCAATAACTCCCTTTTCTTTGTCCATTAAATAGTCTGCAATAAGCTGCAATCCTTCTTTATGATTAGAGATAGTTGCTACTTCTTCAATCGTAGTAGAAATTGAATGATAATTAATTTTAGCATTTTCTAAACCTATACGTTCCACAAGCCCCGAACAGATTACTTTTGCTTCGGGCATGGTAAATAATTGAAATTTTATAGAAGAACTTCCTGAGTTTAATACAAGTATCTGCATAATATTTATAAAGAGGTATTTTTTTGAGTTTTATATCTATAATCCTTGAGCCTGAATTGCTGTAATAATCACTGTATTATAAACATCATCTACTGTACATCCTCTACTAAGATCATTTACAGGTTTATTTAACCCTTGCAGCATTGGGCCAATAGCAAGTGCTCCTGTTTCTCTCTGCACGGCTTTGTATGTATTATTACCGGTATTCAAGTCCGGGAAAATAAGTACACTAGCTTGACCCGCTACTTCAGAATCAGGTAATTTACTTTGACCAACCTTCATATCTACTGCTGCATCATATTGTATCGGCCCTTCTATTTTGAGTTCAGGACGTTTATCTTTTACGATTTCTGTTGCCGCCCTAACAATTTCTACATCTGCTCCTTTTCCTGAAGTTCCCGAAGAATAAGATAACATTGCTACTTTTGGTTCAATACCAAATGCCTGAGCAGATTCTGAAGAAGATATAGCGATTTCTGCCAGTTGTTCAGAATCGGGATTAGGATTAATTGCGCAATCACCAAATACAGAAACACGATCTTCTAAACACATGAAAAACACAGAGGAAACTACTTTAACATTCGGCTTGGTCTTTATAAACTGAAGTGCAGGTCGTATCGTATGCTGAGTCGTATGCACTGCACCAGACACCATACCATCGGCATGACCTTTATAGATCATCATAGTACCAAAATAAGATACATCGGCCATCATATCCCTAGCCATATCCAAATTTACGTTTTTGTGTTTACGTAACTCATAAAATGTTTGTACATAGTCTTCATAATATTCAGACTCTACAGGATTTACGATATTAATCTTGGTAAAATCAATCGGAATATCAAGTTTTGCTGATCTATTTTTTATTTTTTTCTCGTCTCCTATTAGAGTAATATCCACTACTCTAGATGCTAATAAACGAGACGTTGCTCTCAAAATACGCTCGTCATAACCTTCAGGAAGAACAATATGTTTCTTTTGTTTTAACGCCCTTCTCAATAGATTATACTGGAACATTTTTGGAGTTAAACTTTCTGATTTAAATGTAATTAGGCGATCTGCCAGATGATCCTCGTTCGCATATTTTGCAAATGTGCTAATTGAAGTATTAATTTTTTGGACATTATCAACATAAATCCTTGATTTGATAGCTCCTATTTTATTTGTTACAGAGAATGTTCCGCTTGTAACCGAAATTATTGGAAATGATAATGAAACCCCTTCTATTAACTTAAGTATTGATGGTTCAGGAATAATCCCCCCCGTTAATATGATTCCGGATATTTTAGGATAATTATCTGATATATTGGCTTGTAATACTCCCAAAATAATATCTGCTCGATCACCTGGAGTTATTACCAAACTATTTTCTTTGAGATGTGTGAGATAATTTCTCAATTGCATTGCTCCGACTCCAAAACTGCCTGCCTGATTGTTAAGATATTCTTTCCCAAACAAAATATTGCCATCCAATTCTTTGACAATCTCTTTGATCGTTGGGTTATTCAAAGAATTTACCTTAGGAATGATAATTCTATCAACTCCATTTTTAAAATCTTTATCAAACTCAATTTGCAGTTGATTTTCACAACCGGGCTGCACTTTGTTTGCAACCAATGCCAGAACTTCTACATCTCTGTTGTTAAAAGTATCTAAAGCTAGCTTTAGATTCCCAACAATTTCTTCGTTCTTCTTATCAACACCGCTTGCTACAATTACAGCAGGAATACCTAGGTTTTTAGCAATAACAACATTGATATCAAATTCAATAATACTTCCTTCATCAGAAAAGTCTGTACCTTCGACCAGTATAAAATCAAATTTCTCTTCAAGAGCTTTATATTTTCTTATAATCTCGTCAATAACTTCTCCAAATTTACCCTGGTTATGTTTTTGAAGTACTTCACTACGTGTATATGCGTATGCTTTTTTAAAGTTAATATCGAGTTCGAAGTGTGAGATTACTGTATTAATATGATTATCGACCTCTCCCGCTTCGGGATCATCTATAATCGGTCTAAAATATCCTACCCTTGCTACTTTACCAAGTAACATTCGCATCATTCCTAAAACTACAATGGATTTACCACTATTAGGCTCTATAGTGGCTACATAAACGGCTTTACTCATTTGTTTTCATTTGGTATTGCTAAGGTAATAATTTAACATAGAAATTGGTCTGTACAACATTGTTTATACAGGACTTTTATAATATTAACGATTACACTTGTGTTTTTATAATAAACCTTATGTTTTGCTTAGCTTAAATGAATATTAGCTTTAATTTTTTATCAAAAATCTTTACTTATTCTTTTGATAATTCTTCAATAAAATGCTCAAATTCTTTTTTGAAATCAAGATATTTTTGTCCTGTAGCAGGGCCATTAAATCCGGTATGTATTTTTCGTACTTTTCCCTTTTTATCGATAAAAATTGTTGTTGGATACGACAGCACATGATTAAGCATTGGTAATTTTTCTTGCGCTTTTTCTTTATCAGAAGTTCCATATTGAGCCAAAAGAACCGGATATTCAACCCCTAACTTTTCTTTAAATCTTTTTATTGATTTAAAAGCTTTTTCCTCTGTTTTAGCATACTCAAATGCCAAGGCCACAAACTCTGCATTCGACACTTTGCGATGAGCATAGTAATCCACATAATACTTGGTTTCATCCATACAATTAGGACACCATGTTCCCATAATTTGAACAATCACTACCTTATCCTTAAAGCGCTTATCTTCTAAAGAGACCTGATTACCTTGGCTGTCAGAAAATGTAAATGCTAATTTTTCATACCCTTCTTTCAAAAAAGTAAGAGAGTCTTCTGATGGTAATTTATAGTTTTCATTTCTTTTGGCTACAAAAGGTTCTTTCCAATGATTTCCAGAATAAAAATAACCATTCATTGTCGTATCTGTAACTTGAGCAGTAAACAAAAATGCATGTGCGCCATCAAAAGCAGACAATTCTAATTGATTATCGTTAAGAACTCCTTCTAGAAATCTGTAATCCCCTGTTGTGGTTCTAAATGTTCCTGTAACTATATTTCCATTTTGCTTAAAAATTCCTTTAGCAATATACCTGTCTTCTTTGTTATCCTGACTAAAGACTGTTTCCCAATTACCTGAAATATTCTGAGAAGGTTGGGTTGTTATATCAAATCGATCTTGCGCACCAAATGTTGCTTTAAAGGGCACTACTCGATCTAAACTTTCTTTGATAAAACTCCCTGATAAGGTCATAGAATCTTCAAACCGTGCTGCTATATACCCTTCAAAAACCGGAAACCTAATGATCAAAGAGTCTTTATTTATTTCTATTTCATCTACATTGATAACTTCTTCCGCATTAAATATTTTTAAACTTTGATCTTCCATTACTTCAGTAAGAAATGGTAATTTTTTATTGTCTTGAACCTCTAGATAGGCTCTCCAAGGACCTGATTTAAAATCTACTTGTTCGGATTTTTGTTCTTTTTTACAAGAATTTAAAGAAATAGTAATAATGAGTATAAGTAATAGATGTATGTGCTTCATGAATATTAAGTTTACTTAAATAGTATGGGTATTAACAAAAACTGCCGTTAGAATGTACATCATAACGACAGTATATTATTGTTATTTGGATACAATTATAAATTTTCTTCTTTGATTTCTTCTCCTTTTCTCATCTTTTCTAATTCATCGGGATTTCTAATCACTCTAATCTCTTCACTTTTAATCATTTTCCCATTTTTATCTTTCTTTTCGACATAAAAGACTTCATCCCCGCTTTTTGTTGTATAAGACTTTACTTGTCCGTTAGCAGTTTTTTGTGAAGGTTTACTTTGTTTAGCAGTAGCAAAACTTCTTTTAGATTGCGCCTTATAAACTTTTTGGTTAGGAGATTTTGTTGCTTGATTTACCAAAGTTAAATCATCTTTGCTGCTATTATTCTTTTCGTTTTTTATTTTTTCTTTCTCCTTAGATGGTTTGTCAGAAGCTGTTTGTTTTTCTTGAGAAAAACCAATAGCTATAAATGCTATTAAAAAAAAACTTGTAAAAAAATACCTTAATTTATTCATCATCTTCATTTTATAGGATATTTCAAAGGTAATAAAAAAATCAGCCCTTTTATATACAACACCATATGACAAGATTTTATTAATAATCTCATTTGTAACCTTTACTCAATATATTATCTTTACTGCCTTAATTTAGACAAACACAAATGAAAATTTCATATAACTGGTTAAAACAATTTATTAATCTTGATTGGGAGGCAGAAAAAGCTGGAGAATTACTTACAGATCTAGGACTTGAAGTAGAAGGAATAGAAACTTTTCAAAGTATAAAAGGTGGACTAGAAGGAGTAATTGTAGGTCAGGTATTAAACTGCGAAAAACATCCAAATGCAGATAAATTAAAAATAACCAAAGTAGATCTTGGTAAAGGTGATCCTGTACAAATTGTATGTGGAGCTCCCAATGTTGCTGCCGGTCAAAAAGTACCTGTTGCTACAATTGGCACAAAACTATACGATCAAGAAGGTAAAGAATGGACAATTAAAAAAGGGAAAATAAGAGGTGAAGAGAGCCATGGGATGATTTGCGCCGAAGATGAATTAGGTCTGGGTGCAAGTCATGAAGGTATTATGGTTCTTGATGCTGATATTGCCGTGGGGACTAAAGCTTCTGAAATCTTTGATGTAGAGAATGATTCAATTTTTGAAATAGGACTTACTCCCAATAGGGCTGATGCTATGAGTCACTGGGGTACTGCCAGAGATTTGAAAGCAGGACTACTACAAAAAGATATTAACCTAGAATTAATCACACCTTCGGTTAGCAGTTTTAGAGTAGAAAACAGATTAAACAAAATTGATATAGAAGTTAAAAACTCTGAATTAGCCCCTAGATATTGTGGTTTAACCATTTCTAATATCAAAGTAAAAGAATCGCCTAATTGGCTAAAATATAGATTACAAGCAATCGGTATCACTCCAAAAAATAATGTTGTAGATGTTACTAATTATGTACTTCATGAATTAGGCCAACCTCTACATGCTTTTGATGCGCATGAGATTGAAGGTGAAAAGATAGAGGTAAAAACGGTTGAAGCAGGCACAAAATTCACTACTCTCGATGAAGTTGAAAGAGAACTGCATGAAGACGATTTGATGATATGCGATGCTAATAAACCACTCTGTATTGCTGGTGTTTTTGGAGGGCTTAACTCAGGTGTTACAGAAAGAACAACATCAATATTCTTAGAAAGTGCTTATTTTAATCCTGTAAGTATTCGTAAAACTGCAAAAAGACATGGACTTAATACTGATGCTTCTTTTAGATTTGAAAGAGGTATTGATCCTAATATAACGGAGTATGCTTTAAAAAGAGCTGCACTACTCATACAAGAGTTGGCAGGAGGAAATATTTCTAGTGAAATCATAGATTTATACCCAAAAAAAATTGAAGATTTTCAAGTATTTCTATCTTTTGAAAATGCGACCAAACTTATTGGTGAGGAAATTCCTCAAGATACTATAAAAAGAATACTTACTTCTTTAGAAATAAAAATCAATAGCGTCACCGAAACCGCAATTGGATTGACTATTCCTGCCTATCGAAATGATGTACAAAGAGAGTCTGACGTTATTGAAGAAATATTAAGAGTATATGGATATAACAACATTGGATTTACTCAAAAATTAAATGCATCTATTTCTAATATCGACAAATTCTCTGACCATAAAATCCAAAATACAATCGCTAATCAATTAATTGGTCAAGGATTTAATGAAATGATGGCAAACTCTCTAACAAGCCCAGAATACATTAACTTAAGTGAGCAATTAAAACCAGAGCACAATGTTCAAATGCTTAATCCTTTAAGTAATGATTTGGCAGTTATGAGACAATCAATGCTTTTTTCTGTTCTAGAAGCAATTTCTTATAATATTAACAGAAGGAGAGCTGATCTTAAACTATTTGAATTTGGAAAAACGTATCATCATTATGGTGAAGAAAGGGTAGAAAACAAACACTTAAGTATTACCATTTCTGGAAATAAGACAAGTGAAAGCTGGAATACTGAACAAAAAACAAGTGATTTCTTTTACATAAAGGGTATTGTTTCTAATGTCCTGAACCGATTAGGCATTGAAAGATTAAAAACTTCACCCATCAAAAATGATATGTTTTCTGAAGGTATTTCTTTAAGTATAGGAAAAACCAAACTAGTTGATTTTGGAGTTATTAAAAAATCTGTACTAAAACATTTTTCTATAACTCAAGAAGTTTTGTATGCAGACTTTAATTGGGATAATATTTTAGAATATTCAAAATATACCAAAATCAAGTATAAAGATATCCCTAAATTCCCTGAAGTACGTAGAGACTTTGCTCTTTTATTAAATGACTCTATCACTTTTGAAGAAGTCTATACAATAGCGAAGCAAACTGAAAAGAACCTATTAAAAAATATTAATTTGTTTGATGTTTATCAAGGTGAAAATCTTCCGGAAGGAAAAAAATCATATGCTGTAAGTTTTACGCTTTTAGATGAAAATAAAACACTTACAGACAAGCAAATCGATAAAATCATGAATAAGTTACAACATAATTTTGAAAATAAACTTGATGCCGAGTTAAGATAATTTTTGCAAATTATATCGTTTACAAAGAGGATTTTTGTTTTTTTTAACAATCATCCTCTTCTTTTTGTATTTTTGCCAACAAATTTCATTTCAAAATTTAAATCACGAATACAAAAAACCCCTCGTATGAAAAAACACTTAACATCTTTAACAATTATCTTACTTGCAATTATCTTCTCTGGATATAGTCAAGAAAAACAATGGGAAGTAGACCTTAAAGAAAGTCTATACGAAGTAGGCTGGATTATGCAATCAAATGATGGCTTAATAATTGCCTCTGGTGCAAAAGGCTTACTTGCAATGGATAATAATACAGGTGATATCAAATGGCATAACAAAGAGCTGAAAGCTGTTGACAAAAGTACTTTTCAGAATATAGACGGCTTACCATTATTCTATGCTGAATATGTGCCTATCGCCGGAAAAACAAGAGGAATTATTATTAACTCCAGCAATGGTGATATTGTCTTTGATACAAAAGATGAAGGATACAGAATTAAAAACTTTAATCTTTTACCTAATCAAGGAATTATTCTTTTTGAACTTACTAAGGACAAAGAACGATACCTTATGAGTTTTAGTCTTGAAACATGGGAACAAAAATGGATTACTCCGCTTGGAGAAAGTAAAGGGTTTATCAAAAGTCTTTTAACCAAAAGAAGCTTTATTGATCAAGGTCCCTATTTTACAAAAGACAATAACTTAATCATCGGGATAAAAGATCGAATATTTGCTATCAATAAGGATAATGGAAAAATTACCTGGAAGCATGAAGCTGATAAAAAAATAAAAGCTTTGGTATATTCTGAAGCCAACAGCAGCTTGTATTTAGGAATTAAAAAATCTAAAAAATTAACAGTACTAGACCCTTCTAATGGTAGTGATATAACTCCAGGTAAGTTAAAACTAAGAGGAACACTAATAGATGTTAGACCAGACGATGCCAATAATTTAATTTTGGTAGAAACTGAAGGATTCAATATTATAGATCCTAGTACAAACGAATTCAAATGGAAAAAGAGCTTTAAAATAGATTACCTTGATGAAGTGATTCCACATGAAAAAGGGTTGATTGCAATTGGTAAAGATGAAAAAGATGGCACAATATCTCTAGTTGATGATAATGGAAAAAAAATATGGACTAGTAAAGTAAAGGGGTATGCATATTATGTAACTCCAACTGATAAAGGCGTATTATATGTATCTACAGAAAGATCTAATATTTTGGATTATGAAAAAGGGAAAGATGTTTGGGACAAAGACGTAAAATTCAAAGCAATACCGGCAGTTACTTATGATGAAGTTGAAAACAAGGTTGTATTGTTCGAAAACAAAAAAGGATACAAATTTGATCTTCAAACCGGACAAATTGAACTATTTGCAGAAGATATAGCTTTAGAAAATGTAAAGAAAAAAACTCCTTTATTAGCAGAATATGTTAACAATACTGGTTACTTATTATACACAGGTCAACATGTTTCGTTACTTTCATCATCTGGAGAATTAAAATATAGCAAGTATTACGAGCCTGCTTCCAGTTTAAAGGGTTTTGTAGGTCTTGCAGAGACTGGATTAGCTTTTGCTGGTGTTGATTTAGACATTACTGGTTCCTTAGAAAACATCAATCAACTATCTGCTTTATCTAAAGGTGCATACAGAACTTCTAAAGATCAAACGGATGGTACTTCATCAGAATCTACTGTAGCAGGTTTATATGTTGGAAATAATCAAAACAATATGTCTACGGTATTCGAAATTACAAAAACTAGATATTCAAATTCAAAAACCATAAAAGATCATAAATTTATTGTAGCAAAAATAAAAAGCGAAACTGCTCCGACAAAACATGCTATTTATATGATCAACAAAAAAACAGGAGCTATAGATAAGCAGATAGACATCTTGGATAAAACTCCAAACTATCTTATTGACGAAATTGATAATGTAATTTTTATAAATGAAAAAAATCATTTGATTTCATCTCATAAGTTTTAAGCCTAATTTATTGGCGAACTTTATCAGAGGCTATTTTAATAAAATAGCCTCTTTTTTGTTTTATCACTAAAATGATCAAAACATGATTGAGTCTAAAAACTAAAATGGAAGACAAGGTAACATATGAATGTTGTAAAAAACAATACGATTCTTAACTAAATTTGTAGCAAACAAAAAATCAATATCATGAGTAATCCATCTATTTGAAAAAAGTTAATTTATAGGTTTACAGTAAACCCTTAGAAGCTGTACTTCAAAGAAAAAACATTAGGAAACAGTAAAGGTATCATTACATGATAAGAACGTATTTTCATAGGACTTCTTGAGATAGCATTAGGTAATACATTCACGACATTGGAATGAAAAAATTATATACCATATAATAATCAAAAAATCTGGAAATAAAAAAACCGAAGCATAGCTTCGGTTTTTTCAAAAATTTATAAATCGGTATTATTTAGTTCCCTCCTTCTAAACCTTTAAGCTTATTTTTCATTTCATCAGCTTTTGGATCATCAAGTTGGTAGTAAATATTCATTAGAGTACGAACAGCTTCTACATTATCAGGCTTACTTTTAAGAGCTCCTTCTAAATAAGGCACAGCACTCTTATATATTCCTTCTCTTTCTTTTTTAAGAACTTCGTATCGTTTATTGTCTTTAGAAGATGTTCCTAAACCATTCATTTCTTCAACAACCTTAGCTTCTTTACCTAAAATCACAGACGCTATATTGATTTGTGCTGATGTATAATCTGGCTTTAATTCTAATGCTTTCTTGTAGTATTCTAAAGCTTTATCATTGTCACCTAAACGAGATGCACTTACTCCTAAATTATATAATAAATCTGGATTTTCAGGATCATTTGCAACAATTTTCTCCATTATCTCTTTATATTTTGCAATATCACCAAGTTTATAGTGTATATCTGCTTCTGCTTGCATTAGAGCTGAATCGTTAGGGTTTTCTTTTTTTGCATCTTCTATAGCAGCAATAGCTTCATTATTTTTACCTTGAGTAATATAAATAAGAGCAATATTTTTAGCTATTTCTCCTTTTCTTGATTCTGATTTACGAATATCTGGTTTTATATACGAACCTGATTTAACAGACAAATCTCTAGTTTGTTTAGAATCAAACGGCTCTACTTCTCCTGTTTCTTTATTAGTAGCGACGAATTCTTCTTTAATTCCTGAAAAGCCTAATTCTTTTAACTCATTATAATATTTCAATGCAATATCATAATCTTTACCATTTACAGCATTACCAGCTGCATAATATAAATAAGTTGTATCTGCTTTGTTTGTTTTATATCCTAAATATAATTTTTCTGCTGCTCCTTTATAGTTTTTAGCATTTTGATCTTTAATAGCATTTTCTATCAAAGACTGGCGAATTTTCTGCAAATTCTCATTAGCTCCAGCAGTGTATTTAGAACTTCCAGCAGCCTTTTCAATTTCCATAGCTTTTACATAAGCATTTGCAGCAGATTCTAGTTTTTCAAGAGATTCTCCTGCAGAAGAGGATTCTACTTGTCCTTTGAAGAAATAGAATTGAGCTTTCATCTTCTCGTCTGCGGCACCAAGTTGTGCTTCTGCAGATTTAAGAGCATCGCTAGCAACATTCATTTTACCTGATTTAATTGCCTTTGCAGCTGCTTTTAAAGCTTGTTTTTGAGAAAATCCAATAGCAGTACCCGCCAAGAATATTGCTACAAAAAATTTAGTCTTCATTACTTGTGTTTTTAATATGAGATTTAGTTATTCTTTAATTGTTATCAATAGTCGTGCCATTAGTTGCATCATCAGAATTTTCTATTGAAGAGTTTTCATTTTCTTCTTCATTATTGGCATCTATATCGTCTTCGTCATGCATTACTTTTGCAACTGCAGCAATAGAATCTTTTCCTTTTAGATTAATAAGGCGAACTCCTTGAGTAGCTCTACCCATTACTCTTAAATCTTCTACAGCTAATCTAATAGCAATACCTGATTTATTAATAATCATAAGGTCGTCTTTGTCTGTTACATTTTTAATAGCGACAAGATTTCCTGTTTTATCTGTTATAGAAATGGTCTTTACTCCTTTTCCTCCTCTATTAGTAATCCTGTAATCCTCTAATTTAGAACGCTTACCATATCCATTCTCTGAAACTACCAAGATATTACTATCCATTTCATTAACGGCAATCATACCAATTACTTCATCTTTTTCATCTGCCATTCTGATTCCTCTTACACCAGAAGCTCCCCTACCCATAGGTCTTGTTTTTTCTTCTTCAAATCGAATGGCTTTACCGGATTTTACAGCAAGCATAACTTGACTTTTACCATTTGTCAGTTTAGCTTCGAGTAGTTCATCCTCTTCTTTTATAGTAATAGCATTGATACCATTTGTTCTTGGTCTAGAATATTGTTCTAAAGATGTCTTTTTGACCTGACCTTTTTTGGTTGCCATTATGACATAGTGAGAATTGATATATTCTTCGTCTTTTAAGTCTTGTGTACAAATAAAAGCTTTTACCTTATCATCATTTTCTATATTGATAAGATTTTGAATAGCTCTACCTTTAGAAGTTTTACTTCCTTCTGGTATTTCATACACACGCATCCAGAAACATTTTCCTTTTTGAGTAAAGAAAAGCATATATTGGTGGTTTGTCCCCACAAATAAATGTTCAAGAAAATCTTCGTTACGCGTTGTACTTCCTTTTTGCCCTACTCCTCCTCTATTCTGTTTTTTATACTCATTTAGAGAAGTTCTTTTGATATATCCTGCATGCGAAATAGTAATTACTACTTTTTCATCAGGAATCATATCTTCTATACTAAGATCTCCTCCGGCATATTCAATTTGAGAACGTCTCGGGTCTCCGTATTTTTCTTTAACTTCAAGAAGTTCATCTTTAATAATTTGCATTCTTCGATCTTTCTTATCAAGAATGTCTTTAAGATCTTCTATAGTCTTCATTAATTCCTCATACTCAGCACGTAGTTTATCCTGCTCTAGTCCTGTTAATTGACGTAGACGCATTTCTACAATTGCTTTAGCTTGTATTTCAGAAAGCTTAAATCTTTCTATCAATTTAGCACGTGCTTCATCTGCATTTGCAGAAGATCTAATCAATGCAATTACTTCATCAATATTATCAGAAGCAATGATTAATCCTTCAAGAATATGTGCTCTTTCTTCTGCTTTTCTTAATTCAAATTTAGTACGCCTAACAACTACATCATGTCTATGTTCCACAAAATAGTGGATCATTTCTTTTACATTAAGTAATTGTGGTCTGCCATTAACTAGTGCTATATTATTTACACTGAAAGAAGATTGCAAAGCGGTATACTTGTATAAAAGATTGAGTACTATATTAGGTATAGCATCTCTCTTTAAAATGTATACAATACGCATACCTTTTCTATCAGACTCATCACGAATAGTAGAAATTCCATCAATTTTCTTATCATTAACGAGGTCGGCAGTCTTTTTAATCATATCAGCTTTATTAACCTGATATGGTATTTCTGTTACGATAATGCATTCTCTACCATTGACTTCTTCAAAAGTAGCTTTACCTCGCATCACTATTCTACCACGCCCTGTCTTAAAAGCTTCTTTTACACCATCATAACCATAAATAATACCTCCGGTAGGAAAATCTGGTGCTTTGATGTATTGTATTAGTTCATCAATTTCTATATCATTATTATCAATGTAAGCTACAGTTCCATCCACTACTTCACTTAGATTATGTGGTGGCATATTTGTAGCCATACCTACTGCAATACCAGAAGCTCCATTAATTAATAATCCCGGAACTCTTGTTGGCAAAACCGTAGGCTCCTGTAGAGTATCATCAAAATTAAATGTATGATCTACAGTATCCTTTTCTATATCTGCCAGCATATCCTCAGATATTTTTCGCATACGGGCCTCTGTATAACGCATTGCTGCCGGGCTATCACCATCTACAGAACCAAAGTTTCCTTGACCATCAACCAACATATATCTCAAACTCCATTCCTGAGCCATTCGAACCATCGTATCATAAACAGAAGTATCCCCATGTGGGTGGTATTTACCAAGTACTTCACCTACAATTCTTGCAGATTTTTTATGAGCACTACTAGCACGTACTCCTAATTCATACATTCCATAAAGAACACGTCTATGTACAGGTTTGAGACCATCTCTAACATCAGGAAGAGCTCGAGAAACAATCACAGACATCGAATAATCGATATATGCAGACTTCATCTCATCTTCTATGTTGATAGGTATAAGTTTTTCTCCTTCAGCCATAAAAAAATATTCTAAAATTTAATTAATTAAACGCGCTAATTTAGTTAAATAAAGACGGTTTTAACAGCAAATTCTATATGTAATATACGTAATTTATTAACAATATGAAGAATTAATATGGTTAATAAGTCTATTACATTAGGTTTTGATTATTAAAGCTTTTTTTGTCTATTTACGCAAACAAGACACTACAGAAGGAGAAAATTGATAAATTATAAGCATGATTTCTTCTAAAAAAATTGATTTTTATGACAAAAATGCCACTTCTGTAAGTTTATTTGTTAATGATCGATTAAAAGGAATAGTTTTTGCCATAGTAATATTAAAAAATTACTAT
The DNA here is from genome assembly GCF_006443095.1 of Aquimarina algicola. Classification (GTDB taxonomy): domain Bacteria; phylum Bacteroidota; class Bacteroidia; order Flavobacteriales; family Flavobacteriaceae; genus Aquimarina; species Aquimarina algicola. The sequence continues at coordinate 378,790 of NZ_VFWZ01000009.1, read as the reverse complement.
TTTAGTTATAAAGAAAGAGAATAATTTTTATGGATGATAATTTTTCACCTAGAGTAAAAGATGTTATTGCCTACAGTAAAGAAGAGGCTCTGAGATTAGGGCATGACTTTATAGGTACAGAACATCTTATGTTAGGATTGTTACGTGATGGAAGTGGAAAAGCAATAAGCATTCTTGATGCGTTAGATGTAGATCTTACCAATTTGAGAAGAAAAGTAGAAATTTTAAGCCCTGCAAACCCAAGTATTGCAATTGCATCAAATGAGAAGAAAAACTTACATTTAACAAGACAAGCAGAACGAGCATTAAAGACTACTTTTTTGGAAGCTAAGCTATTTCAAAGCTCTTCTATTAATACAGCGCATCTTTTGTTATGTATCTTAAGAAACGAAAATGATCCAACAACCAAGCTTTTAAATCGTTTAAAAGTTGATTATGATAACGTAAAAGACCAATTTAAATTTATGATAACTAACGAGGAAGAATATATAGATAATCCAAAAGCCGAATCTTTTTCTGAAGATGATGATCTTACAGGAGATTCTTCAAAAGAAAATCCATTTAACTCTCCTTCTGGAGGTGGAAAAGCAGGTAAAAAATCAAAAACTCCGGTTTTAGATAACTTTGGACGCGATCTTACCGCAATGGCAGAAGAAGGAAAACTTGATCCTGTTGTAGGTAGATCCAAAGAAATAGAAAGAGTTTCTCAAATATTAAGTAGACGTAAGAAAAATAATCCGCTTCTTATCGGAGAACCAGGTGTAGGTAAATCTGCAATAGCTGAAGGTCTTGCACTTAGAATCGTTAAAAGAAAAGTATCTAGAATCCTCTTTGACAAAAGAGTGGTTACGTTAGATTTGGCGAGTCTAGTTGCCGGAACTAAATATAGAGGACAATTCGAAGAACGTATGAAGGCAGTAATGAATGAGTTAGAAAAAAATGATGACATCATACTGTTTATAGATGAAATACATACTATTGTTGGAGCTGGTGGAGCAACAGGAAGTTTAGATGCTTCAAACATGTTCAAACCTGCTTTGGCAAGAGGAGAAATACAATGTATTGGTGCTACAACCTTGGACGAATACAGACAGTACATCGAAAAAGATGGTGCCCTTGAAAGACGTTTCCAAAAAGTAATTGTAGAACCTACCAATATTGAAGAAACTATTGAGATCCTCAATAATATTAAAGAAAAGTATGAAGAACATCACAATGTAAATTACACTCCAGAAGCTATCGAGGCTTGTGTAAAACTTACGAATAGATATATGACAGATCGATTCCTTCCAGACAAGGCTATAGATGCATTAGACGAAGCAGGATCGAGAGTTCATATCACTAATATCGATGTTCCTAAGAAAATTCTTGATCTTGAGAAAAAACTTGAGGAAGTAAGAGAACTCAAAAACAGCGTAGTCAAAAAACAAAAATATGAAGAGGCTGCCAAGCTAAGAGATGATGAAAAGAACCTCGAGAAAGAGCTAGGCGTAGCACAAGAGCAATGGGAAAAAGAATCAAAACTTCATAAAGAAACGGTAGATGAGAATAATGTTGCAGATGTAGTTTCTATGATGACAGGTATACCCGTAAATCGTATTGCTCAGACAGAAAGTAACAAATTAGCAGAATTACCTGATCTAATAATGGGTAAAGTAATTGGTCAGGATGAAGCCGTTGCCAAAGTTGTTAAAGCAATACAGCGTAATCGTGCCGGACTCAAAGATCCTAATAAACCTATTGGTTCTTTTATATTTTTAGGACAAACAGGTGTAGGAAAAACACAGTTAGCAAAAGTTTTAGCTAGAGAACTTTTTGATAGTGAAGACACTCTTATTCGAATAGATATGAGTGAATATATGGAAAAATTTGCTGTCTCAAGATTAATAGGTGCTCCTCCTGGATACGTAGGATATGAAGAAGGTGGGCAACTAACAGAAAAAGTTCGTAGAAAACCATATTCTGTAATCCTATTAGACGAGATAGAAAAAGCACATCCAGACGTTTTCAATATGATGCTTCAAGTACTTGATGATGGTTATCTAACAGATAGTTTAGGACGTAAAATAGACTTTAGAAATACGATCATTATTATGACTTCTAATATTGGTGCTCGTAAACTAAAAGACTTTGGTCAAGGAGTAGGTTTTGGAACAACTGCCAAAAAGTCTCAAGCAGATGACTATGCAAAAAGTGTTATAGAAAGCGCCTTGAAAAAAGCATTTGCACCAGAATTTCTGAATCGTGTTGATGATGTAGTCGTATTCAATGCACTAGAAAGAGAAGATATTCATAAAATTATTGACATAGAGCTTGATAAATTATATTTAAGAATCAAGGATCTTGGATATGATCTCTCTCTTAGTGAAAAAGCTAAAGATTATATCACAGAGAAAGGGTTTGATAAGCAATATGGAGCAAGACCTCTCAAAAGGGCTATCCAAAAATATATCGAAGATGCTTTGGCTGAAGAAATTATAAATGCACAACTTCAAGAAGGAGATAGCATCTTTATGGATATAGATGAAGAGTCAAATGAGCTTACCATAAATATTAAGAAAGCAGAAGAATCTGCATAAATATCAGGGTATTAAACATTATAAAAATAAGCTATTGCACTGGTTGCAATAGCTTATTTTATTTTATCCATTTTACTAATTTAGTTTTGATAAAAATTAACAAAATAATATGATTCAAGTTTTTTTCTTATTATCTTAACAGTCATTAATGGGAAAAATTTTATTAAATAAGTTACGACTTAGTTTTATTTAAAACTTTGGTCATAACACTACACCTTCGTCAAAATATGCAAATACCTAAACAACTAAGAGGTAATCCTAAGATTATCTCATACGACTTTGATTTTTGTCATCTCGAAGTATATGATGACTATGTTAAAGCGGTAATGTCTGAAGGAATTACCGTATCACCAGAACATAATGATATTTTACTACAAGTAGTTAATAAGCATTTCAAAAACAAATCATTTGTATACATCACTCATCGTATCAATTCTTATGCTGTAAACCCCACTATATACTTAGAAACAGCTAAAATTGAAAATCTTGCTGGTATGATTGTTGTTTCCAATGATCCTCAACAAAAAATACAAACTAAACTTGAAAAAGTATTTTTTAGAAAAGAATTCAGGCAGTTTGACAATATGGAAGATGCCCTAGAATATAAAAATCTAATTTTAAAGAAGAATTTATGTTAACATAATTACTATTTACATCTATATAAAAAAAAGGAGTGCATTTTACACTCCTTTTTTTATGATTCGGTTGTTTGACATTTCTTATTTTGCAATATTTACAGCTCTCGTTTCTCGAATTACTGTAACTTTTACTTGTCCAGGATACGTCATATCTGTTTGTACTTTTTGCGAAATTTCAAAAGAAAGACTTGATGCTCTCTCATCATTTACTTTTTCACTCTCGACGATCACCCTTAATTCTCTTCCTGCTTGAATAGCATATGCTTTTTTAACCCCTTCAAACCTAAAAGCAATATCTTCTAAATCCTTCAATCTCTGTATATATGAATCTAAAACTTGTCTTCTTGCCCCTGGCCTTGCACCACTAATTGCATCACAAACCTGAATTATTGGAGATATTAACGAAGTCATTTCTATCTCATCATGATGCGCTCCTATAGCATTACAAACTTCTGGTTTTTCTCCATATTTTTCTGCCCATTGCATTCCTAAAATTGCGTGTGGAACTTCTGTCTCCGTATCCGGCACTTTACCAATATCATGAAGCAATCCTGCTCTTTTTGCTAATTTTGGATTCAATCCTAGCTCAGATGCCATTACACCACATAATTTTGCTACTTCTCTAGAGTGTTGTAAAAGGTTTTGTCCATAAGAAGAACGATATTTCATCCTACCAATTGTTTTAATCAATTCTGGATGTAAACCATGTATTCCAAGATCGATAACTGTACGTTTACCAACCTCTATAATCTCCTCATCAATTTGTTTTCTTGTCTTTTTAACTATCTCTTCTATTCGTGCAGGGTGTATCCTACCGTCTGTAACCAATTTATGAAGAGATAAACGTGCTACTTCTCTTCTTACAGAATCAAAGCACGATAATATAATTGCTTCCGGAGTATCATCTACAATAATTTCTACTCCTGTTGCCGCTTCAATAGCTCTAATATTTCTACCTTCTCTACCAATAATCCTTCCTTTTACATCATCACTTTCGATATTAAAAACAGACACACAATTCTCAATAGCTTCTTCTGTACCTATTCGTTGTATTGTATTTATAATAACTTTTTTGGCTTCTTGTTGCGCGGTAAGCTTTGCTTCTTCAATAGTGTCTTGTATAAGTGCCATAGAGTCTGTCTTTGCTTGCTCTTTTAGAGACTCCATCAATTGCTCTTTTGCTTCTTCAGCAGATAAACCTGATATTACTTCTAATTGTTGTACTTGACTCTTATGAAGTTTCTTAAGTTCAGTTTGTTTTTTCTCCAGATATTCTTTGTGCTTCTGACTTTCTTTTAATTTTTCATCAAGTTCTTTGTTTAATTTTTTATTTTTAGAAAGCTCATTAGATATCTGAGATTCTTTATCTCTAGTTCTTTTTTCTGCTTCTGCCATTTTTTTATCTCTAGACAGAATTACTTTTTCGTGCTCAGACTTAAGTTCTATAAACTTTTCTTTGGCCTGTAATATTTTATCTTTTTTAATTGTTTCTCCTTCGTTCTTAGCATCTCTGATAATGCTATCCGAAGTTTTTTTGGCGTCTTTAATAATTTCTGAGGCTCTGTTACGCTCCAAAATTTTAGCAATCACAAAACCAATCACTAGTCCTGCCATACCCGAAACTATCAAAAATATAATAGTGTTGTCCATAATCTGTGTTAATATTTATATATAAAAAAGCCTGCACTAGCAAAGGTTCTGTATAAACTCTGTAAAAAACAGGTTTAGGGCTAACAAATTGCTCAAAAATCCGCTCAAGGCGGCACGCTTTTACAACTTAAACTCACCCTTTTTAATTAATTCTTGTTGAGTTTATCAAAATAACAACTAGTGCAGGCAGTAACCTTTATTATTTAAAGAACTTTTATGACAAATGATTATGCAACAACTCGTTAAGATCACTTAACCTGTTTTCTACAGTAATCATATCATCATTTTTATCTATAGTTTTTTGTTCTACTTGTGAAGCAAATTGTAAAGCACACATTGCTAATACATCTTGCTTATCTCTTACAGCATAACTTTGCTCAAATTGCTTTATCATAGCTTCAATCTTTTTTGCCGCCTTTCTTAACCCTTCTTCTTGGTTAGGATTTATAGTCAAGGGATACACTCGATCTGCAATAGATATTTTTATTTTAAGCTTATCACCCATACATATATTTATTCAGAAAGCTGTGCTATACACAAGTCTATCTCTCTAATTAAAGCATTTATCTTGAGCTTTGTTTCTCTTTTATATTCATCACTGCCCAGCATTGCGTTTGCATTCTTGAGTGCACTGAATTTTTCTTCACATCTTTTTAATTGATCATCGTGGAGTTCTAAATCAGACTCCAATTTCTCTATTTTTTGTTTAAGATTCGTATTTTGTTGTTTCAAAAGTTCATATTTATGAAGCAACTTACTTATCCTATTTTCAAGAGAATCAATGATTTCAATTAAACTACTCATTAATATATTTTACACAATACTTCAACACACAAAGTTAACATACGAATTGAAAAAACCCAATAGTTTTTAAACTAATTTTAAAGAACTGAATATTAAATTGTTAAGTTTTTTTTATGCATCTCTTCTACTTTTTTAAGAGACGATGCTATGATCTGATGCATATCATAATATCGATACTCTGCTAACCTTCCTCCAAAAATAACATTCTTTAAAGCTAAAGCATCTTCTTTGTATTGTTTAAATTTTTGTTGATTTACATCATTATTGATTGGATAATATGCTTCTTTACTTTTATCCCAATTTTCAGGATATTCTTTGGTAATAATTGTATTTTTTTGAGTTCCAAATTCAAAATGCTTATGCTCTATGATTCGAGTAAATTTGTATTCAGAATCATTATAATTCACAACTGCATTACCTTGATAATTTTGCATCTCATGCCATTGATTCTCAAACCTCAGGGATCTGTATTCTAAAGCTCCATACTTATAATCAAAAAACTCATCTATTTTACCAGTATATACAATCTTATCAGCTATAGAACTTAAAGATTCTCTTTCTGAAAAGAAGTCTACATTAGTTTTTGTTTCTATTCCTTCTAATAACCCATTAATAATTGTATTATATCCTCCAATAGGAATGCCTTGATATACGTCATTAAAATAATTATTGTTGTATGTATACCTTACCGGTAGACGTTTGATGATAAATGCCGGAAGTTCACTCGCTTTTTTACCCCATTGCTTCTCTGTGTATTCTTTGATTAAGGTTTCATAAATATCTTTTCCTATCAAAGAGAGTGCTTGTTCTTCAAGATTTTTGGGAGATTTTACACCATATTTTTCGATTTGTGCATCAATCACTGCCTTAGCTTCTTCTGGGGTTTTTGTTCCCCAAAGCTGATAAAAAGTATTCATGTTAAAAGGAAGGTTATACAACTTACCTTTTGATAGCGACAATGGAGAATTAATATAATTATTAAAAGTTGCAAACTGATTTACATAATCCCATATTTTTTTATCATTGGTATGAAAAATATGAGCTCCATATTTGTGCACATTAATCCCTTCATTATTTTCGCAATATACATTTCCTCCTAAATGACTTCGTTTATCAATTACAAAACACTTTTTTCCTAATTTTGTCATTTCATGAGCAAAAACACTTCCAAAAAGTCCTGCACCAACAATTAAATAGTCATATTTTTTTTCTCTCACAATAATTATAATTTTACCCGATAATCGAGTTTTTAAACATTTCAAGGGCTGTCTCGAAACAAAAAGTTTATTTCTTGTAAATAGCCATTGAGTTTACCCCAAGGTAATTTAATAAGAAAAACTCCTGAATAGTTATTTTTTCAAAATTAACACTTTTAAAAATGATTTTACATGATTCAATACATCTATTTTAAGCAGTACAATCAGCACAATACTTTTCAAAAAAGTAGATAAACAAAATAAAATGTATGTATCTTTCCCAACGGTAAACTTTACTTAACTTTATGAAAGGATATTATATATCTAGAAATTACAAATCTCTATTTAACGCTGCAGGAAAAGCCAAGACTGACTGCGAAAATATCTTAGCAGAAATCGGTTTTAAAAATTTAGGGTTCAAACAATCTTCAATTCCAAGTTCGGCTTTAGGAACCATCAAAAACACTTTTGGAATTAGTATTGCATTGTTACGATTGCCTTTTAAAAGTGTTTTATGCACTCAATACCCGCTCAATAAATTTAGAAACTACATTATGTTTGTGGCAAGATTAAAAAAATGTCAAATTATTACTATTGTACATGATGTTAAGTTTTTAAAAGGAAGAACTCGTGATGCCAATAAAGAACTGCGCCAGATCGCATCTTCAAAAGGTATTATTGTACACAATGCATCTATGAAACAATGGTTTTTAGAACAAAAAATGGAATCTCCTATAGCAGTTTTAGGAATATTTGACTATCTGCTAGATAAAGGATTACCTAACCAAAATGACAAAAACCTCTCTCCTAACCCATATGAAATTGTATATGCCGGTGGATTAAGTGAAGGAAAAAATGCCTATCTATATGATCTTGATCAGTTAAAAAATGATGGGTTTATCATGAACTTATACGGTATAGGTTTTGATGAAAATAAAATAAAAGTTAATAAAGAAGACTCTGTATTATCATACAAAGGTGCCTTCCCTTCTGATGTAGTTGCATATCATATAGAAGGATCTTTTGGATTGGTCTGGGATGGTATATCTACAGAAGAATGTAGCGGACAATACGGACAATATCTAAAATTTAATAACCCACACAAAACCTCTTTATACATTTTGTGTGGATTACCTGTTATTGTTTGGGATCAAGCTGCAATAAGTAATTTTATTGTAGAGAATAATATCGGTTTTACAGTTTCTAACTTAAATCAATTAAGTCAAAAACTGCAAAATCTTTCTAAAGAAGAGTACCAATCAATGAAAGCCAATGTAGAAAAAGTAAGAAAGAAAATCATTGCAGGAGGGTACTTAAAAGATGCTATCAATCAAATAGTAAAAAACACTTGACATAAAAAAAAATTAAGTAGCTTTATAAGCTATTAAGAACGATATTGACCTAGACTTTCTTATATGAAAAAAATAATAGCTATTAGCATGTTTTACCTTTCTTTTTGTCATGCACAAAAAGATCCATTTACAGATTATTTTATTCATCCTTTGGATATTCCTATGGTAGCTTCGGGTACTTTTGGTGAATTGAGATCTAATCATTTTCATTCTGGGTTGGACATGAAAACTAATGGCGAAGAAGGTCTGCCTGTATTTGCCTCTGCCAGAGGGCGAATAAGTAGAATTAAGGTATCTCATGGAGGGTACGGAAAAGCAATATATCTTACCCACCCAAATGGATATACTACTGTATATGCTCATTTACAAAAATTTGCACCCAAAATTGAGGCTTTTGTAAAAAAAAGACAATATGCCAAAGAATCATATGAAATAGAATTATTTCCAAAATCCGAAGCCTTAATCGTAAAACAAGGAGATACTATAGCATATAGTGGTAATACAGGTGGTAGCTCAGGACCACACTTACATTTTGAAATTAGAGATCCTAGAGCAAGGCCTATGAACCCTATGAGTTTTGGGATAGAAGTAAAAGATACTAAAAAACCAATAGTGAATAGTATTTGGGTCTATAGTCTTGATAAGAAAGCACATATTAATGGTGTACAAACTCCCGTTCGCCTCCAATTAACTCCTCAAAAAGATGGAAGCTATATGGCTGAAGATATCACTTCTTTAGGTAATATTGGTTTTGGGGTATCAACAATTGATCGTCAAGATTTGGCTGCCAATAGTAATGGTATTTATGAAATTGCTACTGAGGTAAATGGTCAAGAAAATTTCAAATTAGAAATGAATCGATTTTCTTTTGCAGAAACTCGATATATCAATCAATTAATTGATTATGCCTATTACAAAAAAAATAGAAGTAGAATTACAAAGCTATATGTAGAAAAAGTCAATCCATTATCTATTTATAAGACCAAAGTAAATAATGGGATTATAAAAATAGAAGACAGTTTGTCTTACAACTATGTAATACGTATAAAAGATTACAAGCAAAACACAACCACAATAACAATTCCTGTACTTGGTAAACAAGAAGAGAATATTATCACATCAAATATTTCAAAAACAAAGGAACTTGCACTAGCCAGTCAAAATTATACTTTTAACTCTGGCATTGTTGATCTTTATATTCCAAAAGGAGCACTTTATAAGGACACCTACCTTAATATTTCGGTAGAAGGAGAAACAGCAAAAATTCATAATAACAGAACGCCTTTGCACAAAAGCATGACCGTAGTTTTTGATGTATCTAAATACAAACAAGAAGATAGAAAACAACTGTATATTGGCGAAGTATTTGGTAAAAAACATTTGTATTCGAGAACTTCAAAAAAAGGAAATCGCTTTTCGACCAGAACAAGAACATTTGGCAAATACGCACTATTTTTTGATCGCAAAAAACCAACCATAATGCCTATCAATGTTGTTAATGAAAAATGGCTTTCTGATGATACCCACCTAAAAGTGAAAATTAATGATGCAGAAACAGGCATAAGAAGTTATCGGGGTACTATAAATGGAAAATTTATTTTGATGGAGTATGATTATAAAACCGGGATGTTGGTTTATGATTTTAACGACCAAACGAATACTGATTCTAAAAATAATTTTAAACTTGTGGTTTATGACAAAGTAGGAAATCGATCTACTTTTGAAGCTGTATTTTATAGAAAACCTTAAACAACCCTTTTTCTTGAAAAATCAATATTTATTACTCTTAACCTGTTTCATCCTCTCAACAATTGTATCGGCCCAAGATGCCATATTAAAAGGTGTAGTTCTTGATGAGAATAATATTCCTTTGCAAGGAGCAAATGTTTCTTTTGATAATTCAGGAACGCAATCAAATAAAAATGGAGTGTATGAGATTGCTATTCCTTCTAATCAAGAGGTTACCATAACCATATCATATATAGGGCTAAAAAATATACAATTTATAATCAATTTAGAGGAAAATCAGGAATACGAGTTTAATCCTGTTCTCAAAACTGATGTTGAACAAATAAGCGAAGTCGTCATCTCTGGTCGAGAACGAAAAACTGTAGAAGGGATTACAATATTAGATCCTGAAACCATACGAACCACTCCTTCTGCCAATGCAGGAGTTGAAGGTCTTCTAAAAAGTTTACCCGGCGTGAGTTCTAACAATGAGCTAAGTACGCAATATTCTGTAAGAGGCGGTAATTTTGATGAAAATCTAGTGTATGTCAACGAAATAGAAGTATACAGGCCCTTTTTGATACGATCAGGACAACAAGAAGGACTTAGTTTTGTCAATACAGACTTGGTTCGCAATGTTGATTTTTCTGCGGGAGGTTTTCAAGCCAAATATGGAGATAGACTCTCTTCTGTTTTAGACATTACTTATAAACGGCCTACACGATTAGGAGCCTCGCTCGATGCGAGTTTACTTGGCGGCAGTATTGCTGTAGAAGGAATCTCAAAAGATAAGAAGCTAGCCGCCATCGCAGGAATACGATATCGAAATAATAGTTTGCTTGTTAATTCTAGAAATACAGAAGTAAATTTTCAGCCCCGATTTGCAGACATACAGACCTATATATCATATAATTTTACCAAAAAATTTGAGTTAGGTTTTCTTGGTAGTTTAGCAAGCAACTCTTATGATTATGAACCATTAAGTGAGCAAATCAATTTTGGTACTTTACAAACTGTCCAAGCATTAACAGTACGATATCAAGGTCAGGAAGAAGATCAATACGACACCTATTTTGGAGCTTTGAAAGGCACGTATCTTGTTAATGATAATCTTACCCTCAAATTAATTGCCTCCGGATATCATACTCAAGAACAAGAACACTTCGACATTTTAGCTACATATGCGCTTGGCACTGTAAATACCGACATCGGAAGCGAAAATCTTGGAGAAGTAGAATTTAGTGAAGGTGCAGGTTCACAATTAACTCATGCAAGAAATGATCTGGATGCTTTAATTTTTAATATTGAGCATAAAGGTACATACCTATCAGATCAACATCAATTCGATTGGGGTATAAAATACACTTCAGAAGATATTAGAGATCGTTTGCAAGAATATGAGATCGTAGATTCTACAGGTTTTTCTATTCGTCCTCCTCTTGCAGAATTTATCAATGATCAACCTTATACTCCTTTTGCCAGTCCCATAGTACCTTTTACCGGTGCCAGAGCTATAAATGACACAAAAATAGATCGTATATCGGGATATGCACAGTACAGCATTCGCTCTGCTATCAAAGACAATGAAATTTGGGCTAATATTGGTGTGCGAGCACATAATTGGAATATCTCCGGGGATACTGTCGAAAGTTCAGATTCTCAAATTGTATTTAGCCCCAGAGCTCAATTCGCTATAAAACCAAACTGGAAAACCGATATGATCTTCAGACTATCCGGAGGATGGTATCATCAACCTCCATTTTACAGAGAGTTGCGTGATTCTCTCGGTGTAGTTAGGCCAGAGGTCAAAGCCCAACAATCAATACAGGTAGTTTTGGGTAATGATTACAGTTTTTTATTATGGAAACGTCCATTTAAACTCACTACAGAGGTATATTACAAAAAACTTACAGATGTAAATCCGTATACCATCGAAAATGTACGTATACGATACAGAGCTCGAAATAACGCAGAGGCCTTTGCACAAGGAATTGACCTAAGACTGAATGGTGAATTTGTACCAGGAACAGAAAGTTGGGTAAGCTTAGGGTACCTGAAAACCGAAGAGAATATTGATAATAGAGGCTACATCTCAAGACCAACAGATCAAAGATTAAAAGTAGGGGTATTATTTCAAGATTATGTACCAACGATACCCAGTCTAAAAATGTATCTTAATATGGTCTACCAAACAGGAATGCCTGGGGGGTCTCCCAGCTATGCTGATCCGTATGATTTTCAAACAAGGCTAAGAGATTATAGAAGAGCAGATCTGGGAGTATCGTATGTAGTTGTTGACCCAAATAAAAGAATGCGAAAAGGACATTTTTTAAACACCTTTAGAGAACTAAACATAGGAATAGAAATATTCAATATTTTTGATAATCAAAATGCTATTACCAATACTTTTGTAAGAGACGCTGCAAGTAGAAGGCAATTTGCAATTCCAAATTTTTTAACTCCCAGAGTTTTTAATGTTCGAGTAAGGATGAAGTTTTAGATCTCGTTCAACCTTTACTTGATGTACTATTGCTTACATATTAACGATATGTAATAAGTTCAAAATAGTCGCAATACTCTATAAAAGTCTATCGTTAATCTTAAAATATTAGATTTTACCTGTAATTATACTTCTTAATGTTCTATATCATCTATTCTAATACTGGATACTAAAACCCAACCTTATACTTTTATCACTAATTTATTTTAAACAGACACAACCTCTTCATTAGTAAATTTCTTTAATACTTCGATTACATGATCTACATCCTCTTTGGTATTAAATCGTGAAAAAGAAAATCGTATTGAAGGTTTTTTCAAATCTTCATCTGAAAGAATTTCTGCCAATACATGAGAGCCAGTACTACTACCACTTTGGCAAGCGCTCCCTTTGGAACATGCTATACCATTAATATCTAAATGAAATAATAAAATCCCTGCTTTTTCATCAGCAATAGGCAAACATACATTGATCAATGTATAAGTACTTTTTTCATTATCTGTACAACTTGCATTAAATTTTACTCCAGGAATATTATTTTTTAATTCTTTTATAAAATATTTCTTAACATCTAAGATATATTTCTGTTCTTCTTGTAAATGTTCATAAGATAACTTCAATGCTTCATCCATACCCACAATATTATGTACACTTTCTGTACCGGCACGGTAACCTCTCTCCTGCTCTCCTCCAAAAATTAAAGGTTTCAAGCCCGAGTTTTTACGAATATAAGCAAAACCTATTCCCTTTGGACCATGAAATTTATGAGCACTTACTGCTATAAAATCAACATGTATTGTATTCAAATCTACTTCAAAATGGCCAACAGACTGTACCATATCGCTATGAAAAAGAGCTTCGTATGTTTTACACAACTCTCCTACTCTTTGTATATCCAGAATAGTCCCAATTTCATTATTGATGTGCATCAAACTTACTAATGTCTTTTTATCAGATGATTTTAATAAAGATTCAAGATGATCATAATCTATGATACCATCAGAATTAATATTTACATAACTTACTTGTATAGATTGATTCACTTCTATTTCTTGAACTGTATGCAAAACTGCATGATGTTCTATTTTTGAAGTGATAATATGAGTAACTCCTAGATCTCTCACAGCACTATTCAACACAAGATTATCTGCTTCGGTACCTCCTGAAGTAAAAATAATTTCTGAGGCTTTTACTCCTAAGTAATTTGCAATATTCTTCCTAGCATGTTCAATATGATTTTTTGCAGATCTTCCAAATCCATGAGTAGAAGAAGGATTACCAAAATCATCTTGTAATACTGAAACCATTTTTGTGATGACCTCAGGTCGAATTTGCGTTGTAGCGGCACTATCGAAATAAACATGTTGCGTCATAACAATATTAATATTTGAAGATTAAAGAATTTTAACTTATTACTTGTAACATACAAAATTAGTTTAAATAAAATTATTTATCACTAGACACGTTATAATCTTTCAATTCGTGTACTTTTGTGGGATATAATTTGATATTTATTTGGGATAATGATTAGTTTTATTTGTTAAAAGAAGAATTTTATATCAACATCTCTATATTTTTATCGTCTTTTAGCATACAAACGAACAATGCTGTAATTTTTGATATATGAAAAAACTATTTTGTCTTCTTTTTTGTATAACAATAATATTTTCATGTGATGATGGTGATATTATTATAACAAGCTTTGAATTTGATGAAGTTGACCTACAACTTTGTGAAGCTGCTACAGACAATCAATTTGTATTCTTTAAAATAAATGAAACGATAAACGAAGCCATTTCTCTCGATTTTATAAACGACAGGTTTTCTGACACTATTCCTACAGGAGATACAGAAATTGTTCTTGATTTATCAGACCCAAATATCAACCTAGCGTATAGAACTTTCAATGTACCTATTACAGAAAGTTATTTTTGTGCAGGAGTTCCCTCAGGAGAAATTCAGGTTGTGGAAGAAATAAAAGCAGTATCAGGAACAGTAACAATCATTACCGAAATTACAGAAAATGGCGAAGATGATAATGATGGTGTAGATCCTGAAGATGAAGACATAAATGGAAATGGCAATCTAGATGACGACGATACTGATGGAGATGGAATACCTAATTATAAAGACCAAGATGATGACAATGATAATGTGTTGACTAGTGTAGAAATTACTAATATTGGTGGAGAAGGACCAAAAGATACAGATGAGGATGGTACTCCCGATTACCTAGACAATGATGATGATAATGACATGGTTTTGACGAGAAATGAAGACGCTAATCAAAATGGAACCCCTAGAGATGACGACACTGATGGGGATGGTCAATTTGATTATCTAGATGCAGATGATGGAAATGATGAAGTTGTAGAAGTACTACCTGGTCTGGATAACACAGTACAAACAACATTTAGAACTACAGTAAGAGTATCTAATCTGGTTTTTGACAGAAATAATGATAATTTTGAAGACAGTAGTTTCTCATTTGGCTCTAGAGATATTACTATTTCCAAAACAACCAAAGTAAATGAATAATCTACATATGATGAATAAAGCATTTTTATACATATTCATATTAACAATCTTTGGGTGTAGTGAGGGAGATATCATTGAAAATGATTTAGAAGATATTACATCTCAACTCGAAAATTGTGCTAATTTAAGTGATAATAGTTTTGTTTTTTTTCAAGTTGATAATAACAAAGCTATTTCTGTAGGTTTTACTAGCAATACATTCGACATCACGCCTGAGATTGATGATATATCAACAGAAGAACCAACTATAATCGCTCTTGGCTCAGATGGAAATCAATTAAATTACAGAGAATTTGCGCAGCCTATTGTAGGTTCAGAATATTTTTGCACAAGTGTTCCTCCTAGTGATATTGTAATTACAGAAGAGCTTGTAAGTAATAGTGGCAATCTTGTTGTAAGTTATGAAGAATTACCTTCTGACTTTAGTACACAAAGAATATTTAGAAGAAACGTAAATGTATTTAGTGTAACGTTAATGGGAGACGAAATAGAAATAAGACGAGAATTAATTGCTATGGGTAATGATATTGTAACTGCAAGCCCGTCAATTAATTTTAATGGTACTGCAGCATTTTGTCCGGAGACAACCACTAATACTTTTCGTCTTTATAAATTAAACGGAGATCGCAATCGTATATTGACAATAGACTTTGTTAGTGATGCTTTTGAAATCGAACCTGATTTTGAAACAATTTCTGCTGATAACACTATTCAAATTGAGTTTAGTAACGCCAGTAACACATTGGCTTATAGAGATCTTACAGCCCCAATCGAAGAAGGCGAAGAGAATATAGAGGCTTCATTGTGCGGAAGTACATTTCCATCATCTACAAGAGTACTCAATGGCAAAGCTGAAGGAATGTTAGAAATCACATACGAGGAATTAGATAACGTTAATACACGTAGAAGGTTTAGAAGAACTTTTACCCTCAAAAATATAACAATAGTGGGTGACACAGATGATCCTGAAATTACGCCTGAAGATTTTATAATTTTTACCCAAGACATCACAGAACCAGAGTCAGAACCAACTCCTTAAATTAGAGTATAAAATTGTAAATGGTAGTCTACTTTGGATTTTGTACAATGTAAATTTCCATAGCACCCAATCCGTACTTTTTATAGTCGGCATCAGAGATTCTTACATTGTCATATCTACCAAAAAGATACTTCAATTCTTCTTTTAATACCCCCTGCCCTACACCATGAATAAAGATAATTTTTGGTATTCGTTTCTGAATGGCAAAATCTAATTGTCTTTTTGCCGTGTCTACCTGAAGAATCACCATTTCGTGATTTGTCATTCCTTTGGTTGACTTTGTTAACTTATGAATGTGAAGATCTACTTCCATAGGAGGAAGATGTCTTTCTTTAGGTTTTACACTTCGTTTTTTGGTTTTTTTCCTAAAAATCTCTTTATCCTGTAAATTTTTGTGTACTTCTTCATAAGAAGGAAGCGTCATTTCTCCTGTTTTAACTTTTACAACTTCATCAATAGAAAAAATCATATCAAAACCATCTTCTGTAGTAATGGTTATGTTGTCATCAACAATAGAAATTACACTACCTGTAATTGGTTCATCGATAACAGATACTAAATCTCCTACTTTAATCATTTTCTTCCTCTTGTTTATCTTCTATAAAAGAATTTTGTTCACTTTTACTCTTGATATTAGAATTGATCAAAAATAGACCAATCATTAAGAATATTATACCAATACTTTGGAAATAATAATTCTTTGTAGCAGTATACATTTCTGTCAAAAGTATAATAGCTCCGGTGATGATTAGAAGTACACTACCGACTTTCTTTATTGTATTAGAATTCATGACGACAAAAATATTAAATCTTATATTTTTATAGCTTTAAATATGATAAATAACATAATTGTGTATATTGCAATACAAAACACAATTTTTTTGCCCTTGGAAAAATATATGTTACCTTGCTTAAACAAAAAACTTTTTGGCATTGACTGTTTAGGTTGTGGTATGCAAAGATCTATCTCTTTTTTAATTAAAGGAGAGTTTGCTTCTGCATTTTACATGTATCCGGCTATATATCCTCTCTCATTGTTATTATTATTTTCAACACTTAATATTTTTATTAAGTTTAAGAATGATACTATTATAAAAACAAGTTTAATTGTTATTAGTGTTCTTACTATTATAGTAAACTATATTATTAAAATGAAAATTATCGTTTAAATAAATTAATATCCTATTTATGCAAAAACAAATACTTCCTAACTCTACTTTAATTCTAGTCTTTGGTATTATTTCTATTCTTGGTTGCTGTTGTTATGGTTTACTAGGGATGATCTTTGGTATAATCGCCTTAATAATGGCAAAAAAAGCGACTGAATTGTATAATGAAAATCCAGAATTATATACGGGATATCAAAATGTTCAAATTGGTAAAATATTAGCGATATCAGGGGTCGTATTAAGTTCTTTATATCTAATTTATGTAATCTTTATGTTTGCTACGGTTGGGTTTGCTGGTTATCAGGACATGATAGAAGAGATCGGTCGATCAGGAGGTTACTAGAATATCAGACAATAAAGATTTTTTATTTTTAACAATATTTTAAACGTTTTTTCTTAACTTTTAATCTCGAATAGTTATTAACTATTCTAACTATATGTAATTTTAATTTAAAACTATATTTATGGAAAATCAATCAAGACCAAAAAACTACCTTGTTGAGTCTATTTTAGCAACACTCTTTTGTTGTTTACCTTTAGGTGTGGTAGCAATCATCAATGCTTCCAAAGTAAATTCTGCTTTTGATGCGGGTAACTATGATGAGGCACAAGAAGCTTCTGAAAGTGCAAAAAAATGGATGAAGTATTCAATTATCGCCGGTGTAGTAGGTATAGTGTTATATGTAATACTTGTAGTAGTTATGGGTGTTGGTGGAGCAGCACTTGGTGGCGGATACTAAATGAAAGTAAAATATCTATTTTTAGGGATAGGAATCATAATATTGCTATCCCTATATTATTTTGGAAACCCCTCGGAAATTTCTCTTTTCCCAAGATGTCCTTTTCATGTATGTACAGGCCTTTACTGTCCAGGATGCGGAAGTCAGAGAGCACTTCATCATTTATTACATTTTGATATTGTAAGTACATTAGACTACAATGCTCTTTATATTCTGGGGTTTGCTGTTATAATCTATAATGTTACTGTAAGAGGAGTCAATACACTTGGAAAAAAAACATATTATAACTACCTATACCATCCTAAAACTCCTATAATACTTGCGGTAATCATAATTCTTTTCTGGATTTTAAGAAATATCAATATATATCCTTTTACAATACTGGCTCCATAAATTGAAAATGATTTCAATATGAAAGAGATTATCTCTTTTTTAAAATCACATCTTATACAGTGTCCAACAAAAGCTACACTTGATATAAATTGTTTAGGCTGTGGATTACAAAGAAGTTTCGTTTTATTGCTTGAAGGTAAAATCGTAGAATCTTTTGTAATGTATCCTGCATTATTACCAATAGTACTGATGTGGCTATATCTTATAGTACATTTAATTTTAAAATTTAAGAATGGTTCTAAAATCCTCATGTATCTCTATATTTGTAATTCTATTCTTATCACTATAAATTACATTATTAAACTTTAATTTTTTTATGGAAGTCAAACAAGAACTCCCGAACGCTACTACGACTTTAATACTAGGTATTAGTTCCTTGATAACTTGTTTTTGTTATGGAATACCAGGACTTATCTTAAGTATTATTGCATTAATAGTTTCTAAAAATTCAAAAAAGTTACATTTGGAAAATCCAGACATGTATACTGGGTATGAAAACCTTAGAATAGGTAGAATATGCGCCATAGTAGGATTAATATTAAGTTCTATTTATGCGTTATTTATACTATTGTACTTTATATTTTTGGGCTCTATGTTTTTATTACTCCCCGAATCTCAAAATATAAACTAGTTCTCAAAAAAAAAGAGACTGTTCTGACAGCCTCTTTTTATGATATATTGAATTTTTAATTATTCAAACTCTTGTAATGTTTTGGTTATAATATCAACACATTCTAGTAGTTGTTCTTTATTCATCACCAAAGGAGGAGCAAATCGAATAATATTACCATGTGTTGGCTTGGCTAGTAACCCATTATCTTTAAGTGCCACACAAATATTCCAGGCAGTATCGCTATCTTCATCATCATTAATCACAATAGCATTTAATAATCCTTTACCTCTAACCAAAGTAACTATTGATGATTTTTCGATATATTTATTCATTTCTGATCTAAAAAGTTCTCCTAATACGTAAGCATTCTCAGCAAGTTTTTCATCTTTAATAACTTCTAGAGCGGCCATAGCTACTGCTGCTGCAACAGGATTACCTCCAAATGTACTTCCATGGTTTCCAGGTCGTATCACTTCCATTATAGGATCATCGGCTAGAACTGCCGAAACAGGATAAGCACCACCACTTAATGCTTTACCTAATATTAATACATCCGGTTTTACGTCCGGTTCTTTTGAACAATTCTTATCTTCACAAGAACAGTCACCACATGTCGCTAATAATCTCCCTGTTCTTGCAATACCAGTTTGCACTTCATCTGCAATAAAAAGAACGCCATGTTTTTCACAAAGCTCTTTTGCTTTAGCTAAATAATTTTCTGAAGGAACATATACTCCTGCTTCTCCTTGTATAGGTTCCACCAAAAATCCTGCAATATTTTTCGAAGAGCTTAATGCTTGTTCTAACGCATCAATATTATCATACTCTATCTTTATAAATCCACTTGTATAGGGACCAAAATTTTGTCTGGCAACAGGATCATTCGAAAAAGAAATAATTGTAGTAGTTCTTCCATGAAAATTATTTTCACAAACAATAATTTGAGCCTCATTCTCTGGAATCCCTTTCTTTTCATATGCCCATTTTCTACAAATTTTTAACGCTGTCTCTACTGCTTCTGCTCCTGTATTCATAGGTAAGATTTTATCAAACCCAAAATATTCTGTTACAAATTTTTCATATTCTCCGAGCTTATCATTGTAAAAAGCTCTAGAGGTCAATGTCAATGTTTGTGCTTGATTTGTCATAGCCTCCACTATCTTTGGATGACAATGCCCTTGGTTTACCGCAGAATATGCACTTAAAAAATCATAATATTTTTTTCCTTCTGCATCCCATACATAAACGCCTTCTCCTCGGCTTAAAACCACAGGAAGTGGATGATAATTGTGAGCTCCGTATTTGTTCTCAAGCTCAATCAGTTGTTCTGATGACTTTTTTTCTAAAACAGCCATTTTTTCATAATTTAAATTAATAAAATAACCATTCCTTCTGTACCTTTATCCTTTCGACAAGTTTCGAAAATTCAGCGTGGGAGAGAAATCATCCCTAAGAGAATCGCAAATTACTAAATCTTTGTCGAATAACTTGAGGTTTGTAATTTAGATCAATTAAAAATTTTCTTCTTTATACGATACGAGAAAAGAATATTTTATATAAATAATTTGTATTAATATAAAAATGAATTTAACTCTTAAGCAATAACCGCTCTACTATTTCACTTTTTATTCTATTTTTGCGCTATGGCGAGAAAAAATAGAAGACAAATTTTTCAAAATATAGAAGTGGTAGATGCTGGTGCAAAAGGAAAAAGCATTGCCAAAGCTCCTGATGGGAAAATCATTTTTGTAAATAATGCTGTACCCGGTGATGTAGTAGATATACAAACTATCAAAAAACGCAAAGCATTTTATGAAGGTACCGCAACTACTTTTCATAAACAATCTGATAAAAGAACACCCCCTGTTTGTGATCATTTTGGCACCTGTGGAGGATGTAAATGGCAGTTTATGAAGTATGAGCATCAACTTGAATACAAGCAAAATGAAGTGATCAACAACCTGATCAGGTTGGGAAAAATAGAATTACCAGAAGTAACACCTATTCTTGGTTCAAAAGACCAATTTTTTTATAGAAACAAAATGGAGTTCTCTTTTAGTGAAAGTAGATGGCTTACTAAAGAAGAAATTGAAGACAGTTCTGAAATCAATAATAGAAATGCTTTAGGTTTTCATATTCCGGGAATGTGGGATAAAATTTTAGATATCAATACCTGTCATTTACAAGAAGACCCAAGTAATGCTATTAGAAATAAAGTAAAACAATTTGCTACAGAACATGGGTTACCTTTTTATAATGCAAGAAAACAAGAAGGTCTTCTACGTACACTAATGATACGTATTGCTTCTACAAAAGAAATCATGGTATTGGTACAATTCTTTTACGAAGACAAAGAAAAAAGAGAATTACTCCTTGATTATATCGCTGAAGAATTTCCTGAAATAACTTCTTTACAATATGTTATCAATTCAAAAGGAAACGATACCATATATGATCAGGACATCATATGCTATTCTGGAAAAGATCATATTCAGGAAGAAATGGAAGGGCTACATTTTAAAATTAATGCTAAGTCTTTTTATCAAACAAATTCAAAACAAGCTTACGAACTATATAAAATCACAAGAGACTTTGCGGGTCTTACAGGAGAAGAAACTGTTTATGATCTCTATACAGGTACAGGAACAATTGCACAATTTGTTGCCAAAAAAGCAAAAAAAGTGATTGGTGTAGAAGCTGTTCCCGAAGCAATTGAAGACGCAAAAGAGAATGCAAAACGAAATCAAATTGACAATACCACATTTTATGCAGGCGACATGAAAAAGGTATTTACCAAAGATTTTATAGCTCAAAATGGATATCCTGAAGTTGTCATTACTGACCCTCCTAGAGATGGTATGCATGCAGATGTAGTAGAACAATTATTGAATATTGCCCCAGAAAGAATCGTATATGTAAGTTGTAATAGTGCAACACAAGCTCGTGATCTTGCGTTATTAGATAAGAGTTATACAGTAACAAAGGTACAACCCGTAGATATGTTTCCGCAGACATATCATGTTGAAAATGTAGTATTGTTAGAGAAAAGAAAGGGTTAAAAATGTATAAATTTAATGTTGCGGATTTTTTGCTAGAAAAAAGATAATATGAAAATAAAAACATATTCAGTAATTTTTGCGATATTACTTTTCTTCACTTATTTAGGCATAAGCAGTTGTGAAAGAGATGATATCTGTGCAGAAGGAACACCTACAACCCCATTACTTATTATACAGTTCTTTGATTTTGAAACAGGTTTAGAAAGAACTACTCCTCCAGAATTACAAATAACAGTTGATGGTATAGAAGAAGAATTTGAATTGGGTGAGCTAACAGATTCTATATCAATACCTCTTAGAAATAGTGCATCTATAACAGAATATAACTTTACGATCAACTCTAATACAGAAAACAATGATGAGGACAGTGATCCTCCTAATACAGACAAAATAAGTTTTCAATATAACACAGAACAAGAATATGTTAGTAGTGCTTGCGGTTTTAAAGTCAATTACAGAGCTTTAACAAATTCTCCTGTAGATGGCCAAGACGATGGGCTATGGATACGAAATATAGAGTTACAAACAGAAGAAGTAATCGATGAAACAACTACACACGTTTTTATTTTTCTTTAATATCCTTGTAATAAGCGGTATATATAGTCAAGACAAACAAACAAAATCACAAGATTCTGTTCCCAGAATCTCTGCTAGGGACACTCTCCCACCAGCCGAAAAATACGGCTTAAGAGCAGGCGTTGATATAGCTAGGCTTGTACGCTCTGCATTAGATAATAATTATACCGGATTCGAAATAGAAGGAGATTATAGAATCCATAGAAAAATCTATATCGCCGGAGAAGTTGGAAATGAATCTCTAATTAGAGATGAAGAAAATATTAATGTAGAAGGTTCTGGCACTTACATTAGAGCGGGATTTGATTATAATGTATACGATAACTGGTACGGAATGCAAAATAGCATTTATGTAGGATTGCGATATGGTTTTTCTACATTTAGCCAGGAATTAAATGAATATACTATTTTTACTGATAATAATTTTTTTGGAACAGATCGAATCACCGATAGTATAAAACAAGATGGACTTAATGCTGGTTGGCTTGAATTTGTATTTGGACTAGAAGTAGAAGTAATTAGTAATATATATCTAGGAGCTAGCTTATCATTAAGAACTCTTGTAAATGAGTCTAAACCTGATGGTTTTGACAACCTCTATATTCCCGGTTTTGGCAAAACAAATGATTTTAACAATATTGGAGTTGGATATAATTACACGATTAGTTATTTGATTCCTATTGCCAAAAGAAAAAGATAACAACAAAAAGGTAAACACATTTTTAGTATCTTGTTTTAGCACATAAAAGTGTGCTATTTCTTTTTAAATTGCTTGTTAATTCTAATTAATGAGCAAATAATTTATTTGGTAAAAAAACAAGATCACATGAAATCCTCTTACATTATTTATTTTACAGTATTACTTTATACTGCCTTTAGTTTTGGACAAGACAGAATTACAGGAAAAACATTTGCAACACGATCAGAAGTTATAGCTACAGATGCAATGGCTGCAACAAGTCACCCACTGGCAACTCAAACCGCTTTAGATATTTTAAAAGATGGTGGCAATGCTATAGATGCTGCAATTGCCGCAAACGCTATGCTAGGCCTTATGGAACCTACAGGAAATGGAATCGGTGGAGATCTTTTTGCTATTGTTTGGGATGCAAAAACCAAAAAACTGTATGGATTAAATGCTAGTGGGCGATCTCCAGAAAAACTAACTTTAGAGTATTTCAAAGAAAATAATCTGAAAAAAATCCCTTCTCATGGAGCTCTTCCTGTTTCTGTGCCGGGTTGCGTAGACGGATGGTTCGAATTGCACAAAAAATTCGGAAAGTTAGATATGAAAAAAATTCTAGAACCCACTATAACCTATGCTCGCAAAGGTTTTCCGGTTACAGAGCTCATTGCTTATTATATGCAACGTAGTGCCACTTTTTTATCAAAATATCCAGGCTTTGAAGAAACATATATGCCAAATGGAGCAGCCCCAAAAAAAGGGCAAATATTTAAAAATCCATATTTAGCTAATACATTAGAAAAAATTGCCAATCAAGGACGTGATGTATTTTATGAAGGCGAAATAGCTAAAACTATCGAAAAATATATGAAAGATAATGGTGGTTTTTTGAGTTATGAAGACCTAAAAAATCATACATCTGAGTGGGTAGAGCCATTATCAACAAATTATAGAGGATATGATGTTTGGGAACTACCTCCTAATGGGCAAGGGATCGCTGCTTTACAAATGTTAAATATTTTAGAACACTATGATATTGCTTCTATGGGATTCGATTCTCCCGCATATCTGCATACATTAACTGAAGCTAAAAAAATTGCTTATGAAGATCGTGCTAAATTTTATGCCGATCCTGATTTTAATAGAATACCAATAAAGAAACTTATCTCTAAAGATTATGCTAAAGAAAGACAGAAACTGATCAATACAAATATAGCCTCAAAAACGTATGACGCAGGAAATCTAAATGATGGAGACACTATTTATCTTACTGTAGCAGATAAAGAAGGAAATATGGTTTCATTAATACAAAGTAATTACAGAGGTATGGGATCAGGTATGACTCCTACTAAATTAGGTTTTATATTACAAGATCGAGGAGAGTTATTTTCTTTAGAAGAAGGGCATTTTAATACCTATGCTCCAAAAAAGAGACCCTTTCACACTATAATTCCTGCATTTGTTACAAAAAACGGAAAACCTTTTATGAGTTTTGGTCTCATGGGTGGTGGAATGCAGCCGCAAGGACATGTACAAATCATAGTAAATATGATTGATTTTGGAATGAATCTACAAGAAGCTGGAGATGCTCCAAGAATCAATCATATGGGATCTTCTCAACCTACAGGAGAGAAAATGGCCGATGGGGGAATTCTACATATAGAATCAGGATTTTCTTATGAAACGATAAGAGTTCTACTAGAAAAAGGACATAAAATAGGATACGCTGTAGGTCCCTATGGTGGATACCAAGCGATCATGTTAAAAGACGGGGTTTATTATGGTGCTTCAGAATCAAGAAAAGACGGACAAGCTGCCGGATATTAATTTTAACAAATCACTTTTACAGTACTATACTATCAATCTTTATAAGAAAAGGCTTGAAAATTAAATCTTCAAGCCTTTTTATATTCTATATAATTTTAAAGATTATCTAATGACAATTCTTGAGGTATTAGCTACTCCGTTATCTCCAGAAACTTTTACAAGATAAAGTCCCGAACGTAAATTACCCAATACCAATCTTTGTTCTTTTTTATCTAAAGTTCCTAATGCTTTAGAGAATACTAATCTACCATTCATACCATAAATTTCTACAATACTATTTGTTACTGTATTACCAGAAGAAATTTGAATTTCTCCATTAGAAATTGTTGGATATAATAGAGGTCCTTCAGAAGTTCTTGGTTGTGCAGGTTCTACTGCTACCACTTCTTCTGCATCAGGATTAATAGATCGTATTGCCCATCCAAAAGAGTTAAATAAAGGATCAGATACTAATTGAAAACGTATCGCTACTACATCCCCTTCTTGGAAAAAGCTTAATAAATCTATCGTTTGTTTCTTGAATAGATCATCACTTATTGAAGGAGTTGGTGAAGAATTAAACGCTTCTGTCCACTCTGGGAATTTCTGAGCATCATATTTATCTAATTCTACCCAATTTACAAGATCTGTTGATGCTTCAACAACAACAAAATCGTAAAAGCTCCCTGGAGCAGGATCAAACTCTGTTATTGCCACATCTTCATAAGTAAAATCTTTGTAAACTGCTGATATCTCAATAGGACGTTTTAAAACTGTGCGATATGTAGCATTGTTTTGATAAGGGTGGTCAGAATTATTTAAAACATCTTGACCTACAGTTTCGCCTATATTATCTATAACAAATTCACCGCCAAAAGTATAAACATCGGATGTTTCAAATGTTTTTATAGAAACCAACGTTTCCGGTTCTGAGAAATCAATAATATCAATTTTTTCTGTAGATATCACTGAAGCTTCTCCTTCACTACTTACTACTTGTATACCAACTGTATGATTTCCTTCTTCAATATTTTCGATAACAAAACTAAATTCTTCATTTTGAGCTACATTATCTGTTATTGAAGCAACTTCTTCGCCATCTAAATAAACAACGATTGATTCTGCATCTGCATTTGTGTTGATATACGTTACTTTACCGTTTTGATTATCAATTGCATCTTGTGTTAAAGCGACAATTGTTGGCGGTGCATAATACGCTGGTGGCTCATACCCTTCTAGCTCATCTAGTGTAGCAGTCCATACTCCTCTACCATGTGTAGCCATAACAACTTCATTATTAACAATTTTCATCTGCCATACCGAAAATGCAGGTATTCCCGCTAATAATGACCAATTTTTACCTCCATCTAATGTTTGAATAACACCAATATCTGTACCTACCCAAATTCTATCTTCATCAAAAGGCATTTCTACCAAACAGTGAATCGCTACATCAGGAAATCCACGATCTTCTCCTGTCGAAAAACCAGAAATATCTTCCCAGGTTTTTCCTAAATCTTCTGTTTTTAGAACTTTTGCAGCTCCTTGACTTGAGAATAATGCATACGCTCTATTTTCGTTAACAGAGGATGTCTCTATACCTGCGATAAAAAGATTATGAGTTTTATCCTCTCTAGGATCAGAAAACGTAGTTGCAGGTTCATATGATCTACCATTATCTTTAGAAACATGAAGAACAAAACTACCAGACTCTGTCATTGCATTTCCTGCCCATACAATATCAGGATTAGCTGTAGAAACCACTACGTCTAAGGCACTTGAAGCTCCTACAGAAAAATTACTTGGGATCGAAGTTAATTCCCAAGACTCTCCAAAATTAGTTGATTTCCAAACTCCACTTATTGAAGGACTGAAAAGCACATCTGGATTATTATTTGTATTTGCAATTTTAGAATAAAATGGAGAAGTTCCATTTCCTGATTCACCATGTCTTGCACTATATCCTTGACCATTTGCATATCCTACAAAATTATTATATTGCGACCCTCCGATAAATTTACCTGGATCATTATAATTCCATAGGGCTTCAAATCCATCTCCTCCAATAATTCTTGTATATTCAGTTTCATCATTTGCAGTATTACCTGTTAATGATACCCAGGTTCCATTATCTTGTGCTCCTGCAATATAATCTTCAACACCATTACGCTTATCTGCTCCATAGAATTGTGTACAATTAAGTCCTACTGCTGCTTGTGACCAATCATTAAATGTAGTTCCTGGATCTACTAAATAATCTGTATGATATACCCCTCCATCATTTGCAAGTATAAGTTTAAACTTCTTTTCAGGAGATCTTGATGTCCAGGTTAATCCATGTTGATCCACATGCACATAATCATTTAATTCATTATTATACCCTGCAGCAATTGGCTGAAACGTATACTTTAACCCTTGAGGAGTAGGTCTTGGTGGTACCGGTTTCTTTTTAGATTCTGACTTTGATCGTTTAACTATTTCTACTCTATGCATTACCACTCCACCTGCATAAAAAATATCTTCATTAAACGGGTGTGCCATAATGATATTATCATACCATCCCTGACCAGTAATCAAGTTACCAGCTGCTGGCTCTCCATCAAATCCAAGCAATGCAAATGTAGCTCCTGAATCATTTGTAAAATAGAAATCAGTATTAACAGCGGTTGTAGCACTGCTCTCATCATTGCTTGGAGTATAAACTGAAATGAATACACGTTTTGGGTTTGCCGGAGATACATCTAATTCAAATCTTTGATGCCCCGCATTATAGTCGTCTTTATCAAAAATAAGCTCCCACGTTAATCCACCATCTTCACTTTTGATGACTCCAATGCTATTGACTCCTCCATACAGAACATTAAAGTCTGTAGGGTCTGCATTAAGATCCTGAACATTTCCGCCTGTATAGGTATTCTGCCAAGTAATCCCTCCATCTGTCGTTACATAGATTCCATTACTACTTGCTACTATCAAATTATTCTCGTCTTCTGGATTTATAGCTAATCGTCCTATTCCTCCAAAGTCTCTAGTATTATTTAAATATTCCCAACTACGACCTTCGTTAGTAGACTTTAATACTCCTACTCCCCCAATTGCATCTAAGTTATTAAATGGTTCTCCTGTACCTAGATAAATTGTTTTTGGATCATTAGGACTAATTGCTACTGTAGATGTAGATAAATTAGGTATTTTATAATCTGTAAGGTTTTCCCAAGTTGTTCCTGCATCTTTTGTTACCCAAAGTCCACCACCAACAGTCCCTGCATACCATTTATCCTGGTTATCAGGAGCTACTACGATTCCTCGTACTCTTCCTGGAACATTAACTGGTCCTCTTTCTTTCCATCTGATGATACTTGAATTTTTAGCTTGAGCTTTAAAAGCATTTTTCATAGCTTTTTGATGTTCAGTGATCAAAAAGCCTTCTTTATATGTAGATTTTTCTGCTCCAATAGGTTTTAAAAGACTGGCGATATACTCTGCCATAATCTCAATCCCTTTCTTTTTGCTATGGTCTTTTTGTTTTTGAGTCTTTTGTTTTTGTTCAAAACGCTCTACTACTTCTACCTTCTGAGTTTCCTCTTGAGTATTCGTAGAACACGAGGTGTAAAACAATAACAATAATACAAAAACAAATTTGCTAAAGTAAAGTTTGTGTGTCATGAATTAGTGGTTTAATTTAATAATTTGAATTTGAGTTAGTGTGTCAGAAGAAAGAACTTCTTCTGGGTTTTCTGAGTTTGGTTTTTGTTCCATACCTACATAAGGTATCAATTTTATAGAGGTATTGCCATGCCAGTCAATATTCATCCCTCTAAATGTTCCTTTTTTTATGACCTCTCGTGTTTTTGTATTAAAAACTTTATAGTTAAAATAAAAAGCAGGATCCCCTTCCTTTTGCTCTTTATTAATGACGAGTTGCATACTTTTATCAGTATTCAATTTTGAAATACCTTTTTCTTGAGGCATGATTATGTTTTGCTTATCCTTTATTGATTCTTTTTTTTCTACCGCTTTACATTGCGTAAAAGAAAAGAATGTAATTGCTATTAAAAAAACAATCATAGCTTTTCTAAATATCATTTACTGTAATAATATTAATGTCTAAATGAATTCTTAATCGTATATACTTTTAGGTAACAACTCTTTATCAGAACTATATTCAAAAAAATAATCGTTTCAAATTTGGGGTATGAATGGAAAACGATCTCAAAAGTCTGGATACCTATAATAAAGCTATATATCTTCTCAAAAGTTATTATTTCTTAACTTTTAAGAGTGGCAAATTTAACTTTAAATTTTAAAAAATAGGAATATGTTATGTTAATTTAACAGATTTTATCTTGTAGTAAAACAAAATCTAATAGATGAAGTTCGGTAATTCAACTCAAACATTGAGGAAATCCTAATTTCACAGGCAATGATGAAATATTATTAAAATTTAATCATAAAAAAACACTTAGTCCATTTTTAAGAACTAAGTGTTTTTTTTATTACTTGACGAAGTATTTTTATAAATGTTATTTACACATTTACCGCATACATTTTATCACGTAGTTCTTTTACTTTTGAATCACTCATATATTCATCAAAAGTTGTATATCTATCAATAACTCCATTTGGAGTAAGTTCGATAACTCTATTTCCAACAGTTTGAGCAAACTCATGATCATGAGTTGTAAACAAAACTGTTCCTTTAAATTTTTTGAGCGAATTATTAAAAGCAGTAATAGACTCTAAATCCAGATGGTTGGTAGGTTCATCCAACATAACAACATTTGCCTTAGTCATCATCATTTTTGATAACATACAACGTACTTTTTCTCCACCTGATAAAACATTGGACTTTTTAAGAGCTTCTTCTCCGCTAAAAATCATTTTCCCCAGGAAACCTCTTATGAATACTTCTTCTCTTTCTTCTTCTGTTGTAGCCCATTGTCTTAACCAATCTACCAAAGTAAGATCGTTTTGAAAGTATTCACTATTATCAGCGGGCAAATAAGATTGAGTTGTTGTAATTCCCCATTCGAATTTTCCGGAATCTGCATCTTGTTTACCATTTAAGATTTGATAGAAAGCAGTCGTTGCTCTCGAATCTTTAGAAAACACAACCACTTTATCTCCTTTTGCAAGATTAATATCTATATTCTTAAATAAAGTTTCTCCTTCTAAACTTGCCGATAAACCTTCGATATTTAAAATCTGATCCCCAGCCTCTCTATCTCTTTCAAAAATGATTGCAGGATATCTACGACTAGAAGGTTTAATATCTTCTATATTTAGTTTCTCAATCATTTTCTTACGAGAAGTAGCTTGTTTTGATTTGGCAACATTTGCGCTAAATCTAGCAATAAACTCCTGTAATTCTTTTTTCTTTTCTTCAGCTTTCTTGTTTTGCTGAGCTCTTTGTCTTGCAGCTAATTGTGATGATTCGTACCAAAAAGTATAATTACCACTAAAGTGATTAATCTTCCCAAAGTCTATATCAGAAATATGAGTACATACTGCATCTAAAAAGTGACGGTCATGAGATACTACAATCACAGTATTATCATAGTTAGCCAAAAAACTTTCTAACCAAGAGATTGTTTCATAATCCAAATCATTTGTCGGCTCATCCATTATTAACACATCAGGACTACCAAATAAACATTGTGCCAATAATACTCGCACACGTTGTTTGGTATCAAGATCAGACATTTTCATGTAGTGAATATCTTCTTTGATCCCAAGATTAGACAACATAGCAGCGGCATCACTATCAGCATTCCACCCGTTCATTTCTTCAAATTGCACTTGCAGTTCTCCTATCTTTTCTGCATTTTCATCTGTGTAATCGGCATACAAGGCATCTATTTCCTTTTTAATTGTATACAACGGTTTATTACCCATAATCACAGTTTCCAAAACAGTAAACTCATCATATGCATAATGGTTTTGTTCTAGAACAGACATTCTTTTACCAGGTTCGAGATGTACGTGTCCCGAAGTAGCTTCCATTGTACCGGAAAGAATTTTTAAAAAAGTGGATTTTCCTGCTCCATTAGCCCCAATAATACCGTAACAATTACCTTGAGTAAAATTAGTATTTACTTCATCAAAAAGTACTCTTTTGCCAAATTGAACCGAAAGATTTGAAACTGATAACATAATTATAAAAGTTGTAAACTAGAATTTGCGGCAAAAGTAGAAAAATGGATTCAGAACCAGAAACATTACCTCATTAATTTATAATAAGTACAACATTTAGAAAAAGAATCTTAGCCCCCTTTGCAAAAAAGTAAATTATACTTCTTTTAATTTTATTCTCTACAATTTGCGATATCCACAATTAACTTATAATTAACAACCTTGACTCATGTTTCCGTTTATTTTTGATTTTGTGTTGTAGAAATCTTTAGTCCTGAAAATGAATCTTTTTACTTTTAAATTTTTAATCCTAATCTCTTTTTTAATTACAATTACAAGTTGTAGTACTCCTAAAAAAAGTGATAGACAAGCTACCTATTTTGGAGGGGAAATTATCAACCCTAACACCAATTATGTAGTACTATCAAAAGGATATGATTTTAGGGACACTATATTTCTTGATGATAACAATAGGTTTATCTATAAAATTGACAGTTTACAAGACGGACTTTATTCTTTTAAACATAATCCAGAAAGTCAGGTTGTTATTCTGGAAAAAGGAGATAGTATTTTAATTAGACTTAACACTATCGAATTTGATGAATCTTTGGTTTTTACAGGAGATGGGGCAAGAAAAAATAACTTTTTAATTGATACATACCTTCAAAATGAGAAAGAAAGACAGCAATTAAGAAGAGTTGGTTTTAAACTTTCTCCTCCATATTTCAAAAATCAACAAGATTCTTTACTAAATGTCAAACTTTCATCTTTTGAAAAACTTACTAAGAAAAATAGTCTAAGTAATTTGTCTAAAAAAATTACACAAGCAAGTTTTGTTTATGATTATTACACAAGACATGAAATGTATTTTAATATCAAACACGATATAAAAGGCAAAAATGCTGTACGAGACATTGTATCTTCACCATTTTTTAACTATCGAAATCTAATTAACTTTAATGATAATGATATAAAGCGATTATACTCTTACAATAGATTTTTAAATTTCTATTTTGCTAATATTCCATTATCAAATCAAATAACAGAAAATAGAGAATTTGAGACTCATTTTGATAAAACATTGTATAAAATTAATTTGATCGATAGTCTAATTCAGCATTCATTTATTAAAGACAATCTTTTAAGAAGGGTAACTTCTAATTTTTTATTAAACAGTGAAAATAATTTAGAATCTAACAAGATCTTAAAGCGCTATTTACTGATTAATTCTGATAAAAAATCACAAAAAGAACTAAAAGAGTTAGCAGGTTTAATTTCAAAATTAAGACCCAACAATATCATACCAGACCAAGACTTAATAACTTCTAAAGGTGAAACAATCAAATTATCTTCTTTGTTCAACCAACCCATAACCGCTCTTTATTTTTGGTCTATGGAAAGTAAAAAACATTATGAGAGAGCTCATAATAAAGTGCAATATTTAAAATCATTACACCCAAATATAGATTTTATAGCTATTAATACAGATGATGAACAAACAAAAAACTGGTTAAAAACAATAAAAAGACACCACTATAACTTAGATTACGAGTACGAATTCAAGAATTCAAAACATGCATCTGAAGAACTTTTAATCTACTATAGAAACAAAGTAATTTTGGTTAATCAAGAGGGAAAAATTATCAATTCTAAAGCCGATCTCTTTGCTTCATCTTTTGAAAAGCAACTTCTATATTACACAACGCAATTAACTCGTATTGCAGAGCAATAAAAAAAGCCATTCTATCAACAGAACAGCTTTTCATATTTTTAGTTTAACAGAAGTTATGATTTAATTTCCTTTTTTATAATCTGCAAGAAATTTTTCTAATCCTATGTCTGTTAGTGGATGCTTCAACAAACCTTCTATTGAAGATAATGGTCCTGTCATAACATCTGCACCAATTTTTGCACAATCAATTACATGCATTGTATGTCTTACAGAAGCTGCCAGGATTTGAGTATCAAAACCATAATTATCATAAATCATTCTTATTTCTGCAATAAGATTAAGACCATCGGTAGAGATATCATCAAGTCTTCCAATAAAAGGAGATACATAAGTAGCACCTGCTTTTGCTGCTAGTAATGCTTGTCCGGCAGAAAATACAAGAGTACAGTTTGTTTTTATTCCTTTATCACTAAAATACTTGATTGCTTTTACACCATCTTTTATCATTGGCACTTTAACAATAATCTGATCATGAAGTTTAGAAAGCTCCTCTCCTTCTTTAATGATTCCTTCATAATCAGTTGAAATTACTTCGGCACTCACATCACCCGTAACAATTTCACATATTTTTTTATAGTGATTGATTATATTTTCTTTTCCAGTAATGCCCTCTTTTGCCATCAGTGATGGATTAGTGGTAACTCCATCAAGAACACCTAAATCCTGAGCTTCTTTAATTTGATCAAGATTAGCGGTATCAATAAAAAATTTCATGTTTGTTGTGTTTAAATTTTTATAATTTCTAATTGTGCACGAATATAAACATAATCGTTGTAGATCAATAAGAACTTTTATGAATTAGAAATAAAAGATTTCGAATTCAATAAATTTCGTTTTATAATTTGTAATGATTCATTAATAACTTTTCATAAACCTTGTCTGGCAAAATCCGTTTTAAGACAATAGAAAATTTTTGCATAAATGCTCCTACTTTGTAATGAATTTTAGGATTTTTACTTTTAATGATTTTATAAACCGCCTCTGCCATCTGTAATGGGTTATCCCCAGCATCTACATGATCATTCATTAATTGAAGAGAATCTCCATATGTTTTTTTGTAAGGAGAGTTTTCTAATACCGGTGCATGGTAGCGCCCTGCAGCAATGTTTGTTGCAAAGTCTCCCGGAGCAACATTAGTCATATTTATATTAAAAGCTTTAAGCTCCATTCTCCAAGCTTCTGTAGTAATTTCGAGAGCTCCTTTAGAAGCGCTATAAATCCCTCTATAAGGTAATCCCATATATCCCGCAATAGAAGTTACATTGATAATTAAACCTTTTTTTTGCTTTCGCATTAATGGTAAAACTGCTTTAGTTACATTAATAGGTCCAAAATAATTTGTAGTAAAATTTCTTACGATTTCTTCTTCGGGTATCTCTTCTATAGGACCTGTAATGCCAGCTCCTGCATTATTGATTAGAATATCTAATCTGCCATGCTTTTCTTCTATAAAAGATACTGCGGACTGTATACTAGAATTATCCGCAACATCTAGTTTTAAGAGCGTAAAATCTTTAAAATCTTTAAAACGATCAGGGTTACGGCTGGTACCATATACAACAAACCCCTTCTTTATCAAATAGACCCCTATGGATTTACCTAATCCTGAAGAACCTCCCGTTATGAGAACAATAGTTTTTTGAGTTTCATTCATGATAGCAAATATACAATTATGAATAACGATTTACGATCAAAAAATAAGAGTTATATAAAGAAGGAAATTAGGTAAAATAAAGGCACAAAAAAAGGCAAGCTACCCACATCACACTGCTACGACCATCTACCTTTGCTGCGTTCCCGCCCTGGAGGATTCAACAGGAGCTAGTTGTGTAGGACTTGCCGCTGCAAAGATACAATCTTTATGATATAAAACAATGATTTTTTAAACCCAATTAAAATAAATATCTTGCTGTAAAAATTATTTAGAGCAATGAAAATATGTAACTACTTCGTCATCATTATATTATCAACTTTTATGATTTCTTGTGGAAGTAATTCTGAGGCGAAAAAAAAATATTTTTCTATTGAATTGAAGGACAATCAGACTAAATTTACTCTTGGAGAAACCATAAATGCAAGCATAAAAAACCCAAAAGGTAAAAAAATCGATTCTGTAACTTATATTTTAAACGACCAAAGTAAGAAAGCAACAGGGGATTTTACATACAAAGAAATTCTAGATACTGAAAAGCTAGGAAAACAAACTCTTATTGCAAAAGTCTTTTTTGATGGAAGTATAGATACACTTACCAAAAAAATCACCCTTTTAAACAACAAAAAACCCGAGTTATATTCTTACAAAATTTTGGCAGAATATCCGCATGATAAAAAAGCATTTACGCAAGGACTTGAATTTTATACCGATACTCTGTACGAAAGTACTGGACGCAAAGGACAATCATCACTTAGAAAATTAGATTATAAAACAGGTGAAATTTTAAGCAAAAAAGATATTTCAAAAGAATATTTTGCAGAAGGCATTACAATAATCAATGATAAAATTGTACAGTTAACATGGACAGCCAAAGAAGGATTTATATACGATCGTAAATCATTACAAAAAACAGGAAGCTTTGTATACAATAAAAGTAAAGAAGGCTGGGGACTCTGTAATGATGGTACACATATTTATAAAAGTGATGGATCTGAGAAGATATGGATTTTGGATAAAGAGACACTAGCAGAAAAAGGTTTTATACAAGTTGCTACCAACAAAAGTGTAAAATCAAGATTTAACGAATTAGAATGGGTAGACGGAAAAATTTATGCCAATACTTGGCAAAAGGATGGAATTGCTATTATTAATCCAAAAAACGGAGCTTTAGAGGCTGTAATTGATCTTTCCGGATTGCGCAAAAAGGTAACTCAACATCAGGATCTTGATGTATTGAATGGAATTGCATATATGCCAGAAAGTAAGAGATTGTTTGTTACTGGTAAAAATTGGGATAAACTTTTTGAAATCAAAATTGTAAAGTAAAGCATATCGAAACAAACCTCAGAGCATATAAATCTCGATTATCGAGTAAAATCTATATTCTATAATTAAAACTCACAAAAAACATTCAATAAACGGTCTTAACCTATCAACTATAACAACAGTACTTTACTAAGTTTCTGAATGTAACCAAAATAATAAATACTTTGTTATTGTTATAGACAGATAATAAACATTACCTTTGCGCCTTATTTTAGCTATATGAACAAATTTGAAGCGTTGGGCCTTGGTGAGTCCATTATAAAGGCAGTAAATGATATGGGTTTTGAAGCCCCGAGTGAAGTACAGGAAAAAGCAATTCCGATTCTACTAAATGAAGATACTGATATTGTTGCGCTAGCACAAACAGGTACAGGAAAAACAGCGGCGTTTGGTTTTCCTCTTATAGAAAAAATAAATCCTGGTAGTAAAATCACTCAAGGACTTATTTTATCACCAACACGCGAACTTTGTTTGCAGATTACAAATGAATTAAAAAATTATTCTAAATACATTCCCGAATTACATACTGTAGCAATTTATGGAGGAGCAAGTATTACGGATCAAGCTAAACAAATAAAAAGAGGTGCACAAA
Organism: Aquimarina algicola; assembly: GCF_006443095.1. Lineage (GTDB taxonomy): Bacteria > Bacteroidota > Bacteroidia > Flavobacteriales > Flavobacteriaceae > Aquimarina > Aquimarina algicola. The sequence continues at coordinate 342,289 of NZ_VFWZ01000009.1, read as the reverse complement.
TTATAGTTGCTACTCCCGGAAGAATGCAAGACATGATTAATCGTAAAATGGTCAATATAAATAATATTGGTTATTGTGTTCTTGATGAAGCAGACGAAATGCTTAATATGGGATTTTATGAAGATATAAATTCTATTTTATCTCATACTCCTGATAGTAAAAACACATGGTTATTTTCTGCGACAATGCCAAAAGAGGTATCTACTATCGCAAAACGTTTTATGCAAAATCCTGTAGAAATTACTGTTGGTCATAAAAACACAGGATCCAAAAATGTATCGCACGAGTATTATGTTGTTAATTCCAGAGATCGTTATGCAGCATTAAAAAGATTAGCAGATGCCAATCCAGATATATTTTCAGTAATTTTTTGTAGAACCAAAAGAGATACACAAAAAGTAGCAGAAAATCTGATTGAAGATGGTTATAATGCTGCGGCCTTACATGGAGACTTAAGTCAGAATCAACGTGATATGGTAATGAAAAGTTTCAGAAACAGGCAAATACAGATGCTTGTGGCCACAGATGTTGCAGCAAGAGGTATTGATGTAGATGATGTAACTCATGTTATCAATTACCAACTCCCTGACGAAATAGAAACGTATACGCATCGAAGCGGAAGAACAGGAAGAGCAGGAAAAAGCGGTGTTTCTATGGTAATTGTTTCTAAAAGTGAAATTCGAAAAATAAAAGCTGTAGAACGTATTATCAAAAAGAAGTTCGAGAAAAAAGAAATTCCAAATGGTGAAGAAATATGTCAAATCCAATTATTTCATCTTGCCAATGATATCCGAAAATCAGCAATAAACCATGAAATAGATACATATTTGCCTTCTATAAATGAGGTACTTGAAGAATTCTCTAAAGAAGAATTAATTAAAAAATTCTTCTCTGTAGAGTTTTCAAGATTTCATAACTATTATCAAAATGCAAAAGACTTAAATATAATTGCAGAAAACAGCAGAGGAAACGATAATAGCGGTAGTACCAGATATTTTATCAATGTAGGAGAAAGAGATGGTTTTGACTGGATGACATTAAAGGATTTCCTTAAAGAAGTATTAGAATTAGGAAGTGATGTTTTAAGTCGCGTAGATGTAAAAGAAAGCTTTTCTTTCTTCAATACCACATCAGACTATACAGATAGAGTATTAAGTGTTTTTGAAGACTTCAGAATGGAAGGCCGAAAGGTTAATGTAGAAATATCTAAAGATTCTGGACGTAGAGGCGGAAAAAGAAGAAGAGACGGTGGCGGTTTTAAAGGAAAAAGAAGAAGTGAAGGTTTCAAACCAAAGGGAAAAAGAAGATCTGACACATCTGATCATAAAAACAGTCATAATAAAAGAAGAGACAGGAGAAAACGAAGTGATAGAAGGTAACCAAAAAATGGTTTTAACATAGTAATATGATTTTTGGTCCGATTTTTATGTTATTTTAAATAAAATTCAACGTCGTACTATATATATGGAGAAAACATTATTATATACATTTTTATTTATAATTGGGATATCAATTGCAAATGCACAGGATCAAAATACTTCTGATGCTACTGTATCAGGAAAAGTTCTTAATGCATCTACAGATCAGAAATTAGAAAATGTTCATATTGTAAACCTAAGTCAGGTTATAGGAACCATAACTACAAAAGAAGGAGATTTTTCTATCAAAGCTCAGGTTAATGATACACTATACTTTACTTATATTGGCTATAAACCATTAAAAGTACGAGTAACTAATGATTGGATAAAATTTGGGGACGTTAAAATTAAAATGACAGAACTAGGTATCGCTCTAGAAGAAGTTGTAGTTGCAGATGTTCAACTAACGGGGTATCTAGAAATTGACGCCAAAAGAATTCCTGTATATAATAATTACAGATATAGTATCTCAGGGCTAAATAGCGGTTATGAAGGAGGTAGTAGGCAACCAGGGGCAGTAAATAAGGTATTAGGAGCTATATTTAACCCCGCAGACTTTTTGTACAACATTTTTAGTAAACGATCTAAAGAGCTTAGAAAGTTACGAAAAATGAAAAAAGATGACGAAATCAGAAATCTATTAGAAACAAAATTTGATAGAGAAACGCTAATGGCTCTATTACAAGTAGACCGATTAGATATTGATGAAATTCTTCGAAATTGTAACTACTCGTCAGACTTTATAAAATTTGCAAACGATTTACAAATTCTTGATGCTATCAGTGAATGTTATGAAGAATACAAAGTATTAGACAGAAAATAAATACAACCTAATCATTCAATTTTCTTGGTAATACCTTTGAATGATTTGCTCATGGCTCTTTATAGCTTTTTTTGCCCACTGCATTCGTTTTTCCAGCTTTTGCTCCTCAGATAGTTGCCATTGTATACTACTTTTTGATAGTTGATACGTAACGTGTTGCAGAATAATTGCCGCAGAAACAGATATATTTAAACTCTCTGTAAATCCCATCATAGGAATATGTAGTCTACCGTCTGCTTGTTCTAAAACTTCATCACTTAAGCCTTGTTGTTCCCTCCCAAAAAAGAAGGCAGTTTTTTGAGTAACATCAAAATCTTGCAAAACTTCAGAATCGTCATGAGGTGTTGTTGCAACAATTTGATATCCATCATTCTTTAAGTAATCAATACAATTTTTTGTGCTATTATATCTATGTATATCAACCCATTTTTGAGCTCCCATAGCTATTTCCCTGTCGATTCGTTTTTGATTAACTTCTTCTATCACATGAAGATCTTGAACACCAAAGACATCACAACTTCTAATTACAGCACTTGTGTTATGCAATTGATATACATCTTCTATTGCAACGGTAAAATGTCGAGTACGTTTCTCTAAAACTTTTTCGTATAGTTCTAGTCGCCTCGGCGTGAGAAAGGATTCTAAATATCTCAATAGCTTTTTATCGATCATAAAAGCGAAAATATAAAGAATACTAAAACTAAAAAAAGAAAAGCTGTTTGATGTATACTCAAACAGCTTTCTACCCATCTACTTAAACCTAATATAAACACTTGTAAGCATGTCTACCTAGAAGGTATATTTTATTCAAAACATTTAATTTTAAATGATCATTTAACTATTTTCATTTTTTTTATAACTTTACGTCATAAAAAAATCCCTCGAAATTACCCCTAATAACGAGGGATTTAAAAGTAAACACATCGTCAAAATGTTTCTTTCCAGCAAATTATTATAATTTGCTGTTTTCTTTTGTAAACCTTTCTACAATAATATTAATAGTAAAAAGGAGTTTGACATCATTACCTTGTCAAAGTATAATCTTTATATTATTTTCTAACATTTACATTTGAAAGATTAAATTAAAACCCCCGAAATTACCCCTAAAAACGGGGGATTTAAAAGTAAACACATCGTCAAAATGTAAATTTTTATTTCATAATATTTTAGTTCTAAACATATAAACTCGAGCTTTCACCATTAAAGTGAAAACCTATATATTTAAAGTTCTTATTATTTAAATCAAGAACTTCTTTACATTTTTTTAAATTAAAATTTACTGAAACAAACCAATCTGTTAAGAAAATGCTAAAATACATACGGTAAGCCCGTAAAGAAATTACAAAATTCCTATATTTCACACCGAAAAATGAAAGCCAATGAATTGTTGGTTTTCTAAGAAGTGATAAATAAGCTAAATAAGTTATTTCTAAGAAAATAGATGCAAACTTATGAAGTAATATTCCAAACATAGTGGTTAATTTTAATAAATTAATCGTTATTCAAACCCTACTTTTGTTAGCTCGCCAAAGTTTTACAAAAAGTGGGGTTGTTTAATTATTAGCTTTAAACCAATAATTTTGTCTTTATAGTTCTTACATAAAATAATCCATGATTATTATACATTTAAACTTCTTTCATAAAGACATTCTAAAGATAAATACAAATTGTTAAACTTATATACCTGTAAAACACATATTTATTATGGTAAAACCATAATTTTTTGAGTACTGCTGTAAGATGCTGGTTTTAAGGCATATTATTAAATGAGAAAAACAAGGAATAATCATAAAAAACTAAAAAACAAGCTTTTACATTTATTCACATCAAAAAACATAAGTTAAAAAACAAGTATAAATATTTAAGAAACAGCTATTTATTTAGCGTATTGATACGATTACAACCTTAAAAAAGTCATTTTATCCTAACTCACTTCATCTTCCAAAAACGCTAATTATCGATCTTTAAACTATAATTTTTTGTTAAAATTGAACTTTTACGTTCTCAAAATCAACCTTCTTTTTGAATTTCAACAGAATGAGGATATGGGATTTCTATTCCTGCTTTATCTAATGCCAACTTACAATTTTCTAATGTTTCAAAATATACATCCCAGTAATGGTCTGGATGGCAATATGGCCGTACAGCAAGATCAACAGAACTTTCACCCAAGTTACTTACATTAACGCTTGGCTGGGGATCTTTTAACACCAATGGATTTGTAACCAGTTCTTTTAGTAATATTTCTTTTGCTTGTTTCATATCTTCATTATACCCAATACCAATCGTGATATCTACTCTCATTTTACCTTCTACAGTATAATTAATGATATTGCCATTTGCCAAAGCACCATTAGGAACAATAGCAAGTTTGTTTTGAGGAGTAATTATTTTAGTCGTAAAAATCTCTATCTCTTTAACTACACCCAAAACTCCCTGAGCTTCTATAAGATCCCCTATTTTATAAGGTCTAAAAATTATAATAAGTACACCACCGGCAAAATTTGATAATGATCCTTGCAAAGCTAACCCAACAGCCAATCCTGCTGCTGCAATTACTGCAGCAAAAGTTGTAACATCAACTCCCAAACGCGATATTACTATAATGATTAAAAGTACTTTGAAAGCCCAACTCAAAAGATTCAATAAAAATTTTTGTAGAGACTCATCATATTTACTTTTAGTCATAATCCTTGAGATAGCCTTAACAACCTTTTTGATTAACCAAGAACCTATAATGAATATTAATATTGCAGTGATAAGTCTAGGTCCAAATTCTTTGATTTGTTCAAAAACATATAAAAAAAGCTTTTCTGAATATTCTTGCAATGTTAATGAATCCCCTGTGGGTATCTTCTTTAATTCTTGAAATGTAAATAGTAGTAACATTATATATTATAATTTGGATGTATTACAAAATTAAAAATCTAGCGCTTAATACTAGTTAATAGGTAAATTATATGATAAAATAGTAACTACACTTACTACTCTATTTTAGAAGTAAAAAATCTTAAAATAAAAAGCAGAACTATTATACACTCACTCTTTATTAATAAAACTATAATAGGTTAACGTAAAAATTAGTTATTTATTGAACAATAAAAATGACTACTACCTTATTCTCTACAAAAAATAATATTGTTTTACAATACTAGTTACTTTCATTATTCTTTAATTCATTATATGATAGGACAAAACTAAATACATAATGGTTTCACTATTTAAATAACTTATAAATGATATATGAATGATTTAAAAGTAGAATTTAAATTTTAGACAATACACTTTAAACAATAAGATTCAGAGTTCAAACATTATAAATTTAAAGGCTTAAAAGTATCTTCATATAGCTCAAAGGCGTATTTATGTCTTTTCTAAACATTTTTGTTAAAAAAAATAAAGCAAAAACATGTATTACTTTATAGGAAATTAAACACAAAACCAAAATAAACACTTATAAATCAAATATTTAAACAAAAGCTATACGCGTTAATATTTTGCGGTATAACCGTAACTTGTTTTCATAATTTAATGTTAAATTTGAATTTTACAAGTACCACACACAAGTCAAAAATAATTACCCCTAAAATCAATTAAATAGTTCTAGCAAACTTATTGGATTAATATTACTATATCCAACAAGATTGTTTTTAATATGTTTTAAAAAGTTTTTGAACCAAAATCTATGAAACAATTCTACTTAACCAAAGAAGAGAATAAATCTTATTTTCTTTCTAAAAGAAGTTCATTAAGTATACTTCATTTTCTCTGTTTCGCTTTCTTTGTTTTTCTGAGTACTCTCTCTGCTACTGCACAAAGTTGTACAATCAATGCAGGATTAGATCAGACGATCTGTGCAAATGATGTGATGCAATTACAAGGTAATAGTCCTGATACGTATGCTAGTGGACCGACATGGACACAAACAGCAGGACCGTCTGTAATTATAAGTGATCCTACGATTGATGATCCTATCATTACCGGTTTTATTCCAGGAAATACTTATGAATTTCAATACGCAGCAGAATGTTTTAATGGTGATACACCTTCGCAAACCGTTTCTATTACTGTTGATCCTATTACAATTGCAAATGCAGGCTCAGACGTAGCCTCATGTCCAGACAGTTCAGGATCGATTGTTATAACAGGAAACGCACCCGGCTCAGGAGAAACAGGCCAATGGACTGTTGTAGGTGCTAATAATGCAGGGGTCAATATATCGATCCCAACATCTGCATCAACACCTATAACTTTACCAGAAACCAGCGCTGGTACTACAACGTTGCGTTGGACTATTAGCAGCTCTGGTGCTAGTTCTTGTTCATCTTCTGATGATATTACAGTTACAAATTATGGTGGAGAACTCCCTGTGAGTGCTGGACCTGATCAAACATTATCCAATTGTTATACCGTAAGTCAAAGCACTAATCTAAATGGTTCTTTTGGAGGTAATAACTTAAATGGTCAACAAGGAACCTGGACTTTTGTAAGTGGTCCGACAGCACCTACTATTGGTAATGTTAATAATGCTAATACTGGAGTCTCTGGCTTATTCGAGGGTACATATACTTTTCGTTGGGATGTTGTTGGTCCTTGTGCTTCTGGCAGTGACACTGTAACTATTACAGTACCTGCTGCCACGCAAGACGTTACAAATGCAAGCATTCAAGATAATAATATACGACTTTGTGATGCATCTACAACACAAGTAACTTTGGTAGGGTCTACACCGGATTTTACTAATGAAACTGTTCTTTGGGAACAAATTTCCGGTCCTTCAGTTACCATAGAGAGTCCTACCAATAGTACTACACAAATTACAGGGTTAACAAATCCAAATTCTTATCAGTTTAGATATACAATAACTAATAATGTAACGATGTGTACCTCTGTAGCGACTGCTAGAGTAAGGTATAATGCTAGTGCGATTAGTATTGTAGTAAACTCTGGAAACGATATTACAGGTACATGTGCTCAAACTAGTTTTGATGTTCCCTTCACCTTTACTAGCGGAAATAGAACAGATTTCAGTATAGTAAGTGGCCCTGCTGATTCTTCGATTACATTTCCTACTCCTTTTCAAAATGCAGGAAATAGTCCAACTAGGATTAATGTATTCGATGTGTCAGGAACGTATAGGGTTAATTTTAGAAGAAGTAGAACAGGTGATCTTCAAGGTTGTGATGAAGCTTATGATGCTATAAATATTACTGTATCTTTAAATCCTAGTGGCTCTAATGCCGGTTCTGATCAATTTTTTGTTTGTGGTCAAATCAATGGTAACTTAGCAGGAAGCCCTATCCAAGATGGGGAGCTATCCGTTTGGTCACAAGTATCGGGGCCCAATACAGCTACAATAGCAGATATTTATGCGCAGACCACGCCAATTTCTAATATGATACCAGGTACATATGTATTCAGATATACAGTATCAGCAGGTCCTGATTGTGTACCTCCTGCTACATCTGATACCACTATAGAAGTATCCCCGACTACTAATAATCCCGTAAATGCAGGAGCCGACCAAACTGGTATTTGTGTTGGCGCCGATGTACAACTAGCAGCAGACCCCGGTAATGATGCCCAAACAGGTACATGGTCAGGGCCTCCTGGTATAACTTTTTCTGATATTAATGATCCTAATGCTATCGCATCAGGCTTCAATGCACCATCAACAACATATACTTTAACTTGGTCACTAGATATTACCGATAATTCAGGATGTACACTTGCTCCCGCTACAGATACTGTAGATATTGTTACAAATGCAGATTTATCTCCTACCAATGCCATGGCAGGAGGTGATCAATGTCTTGCTAGTGGTACTACCAACGTTCCTCTTAGCGGTAATGCTCCTGCTGCAGGAGAAGAAGGCTTATGGTCTGTCACACCATCAGCCGGAGTAACATTTGTTGATGCTACTCAAGCTAATACAACTGCTACGGTTCCAGGAGATGGTATATATACTTTTACATGGACTATAGGCTACTCTGCACCTCCTACAAACTCTTGTCCCTCAACATCTGATAGTATAGAAGTTGTTATTTCAGACATCAATGCAGGTGTAAGTGCAGGAACAGATAAAAGCTTATGTTTAGATCCTGTATTATTATCGTTTGATATGGATGCAGACCCTGCCCCAGTTGGTGGTGAAGGAACATGGAATTTGGTATCAGGAGGGCAATTTACAGTAAGTGATCCAAATGATCCAACAGCTACTTTTTCTAACCTTTTGGATGGAACCTATGTTTTTGAATGGGTTATAGCTTACGGAGACTGTCCCGTAACTACACCTGCAGATCAAGTAACTGTAGAAATTGGTATTCCTCCTACAACCGCAAATATTCAAGGTGGAGACCAAGTGATATGTGCAGCAAATAATACTTCTATTACAGCTGATCCTCTCACAAATCCTACTACAGAATCAGGAGTATGGAGTGTTGTTTCTGGTCCAAATACACCAAACATAAGTGACCCAAGTAGTAATAGTATTAATGTTACCGGTTTAACTACAGGTAGATATATTTTTGATTGGACAATTACTTCTAATTCTCCTTTATGTCCATCATCTTCAGATAGTATAATTGTAGATGTGTTCGCACCTGCATCTGCAGGGCCTGATCAAACATTATGTGAAGTAACCAGTATACTTTTAGAAGCTACTGCAGGAACCACAGGTACCTGGACTCAAGTAGCTAATGGTGCACCTGCTTCGACAATCTCACAATCTCCATCAAACAGTAATACTGCCAACGCAACAGTAGTTCCTGGAAATACGTATGAATTTCAATTTGCAACAGATTATACCGGATCAGGAAGTGCCTGTAACAATACAGATACTGTAACTATAGTAGTAAGTTCAGGACCAAGTACACCTCCTACGGCGGGACCTGACCAGATATTATGTAATGGAGATACAACTACTGCTACAATGGTAGGTAATGTACCTCCTGGAGACCCTGGATTAACAGCAGAATGGAGTTTTGTTTCTGAACCGACTGGTAGTGTAGCCAATATTACTACTCCAGCAGCTAATAATACAACTATTACCGGATTAAGTGTTCCAGGATTATATATTCTTCAATGGAATTTTTCTGTGGCAAATTGTACAGACGAGGCTGATATCATGAGAATTGAAGTATTTGATGCCCCTACCCCTATTGAAGCTGGACCTGACCAAACAAATGCCTGCCAGCAAGACGCACAGCTCAACGCTACTACACCAACAGTAGGGATAGGAACTTGGTCTTTTGCTAATCCGGGAGACGATCCTTCTGGTGGAGCAGTAGTGATTGATAGTCCTAATAACCCACAAACAACCTTATCAAATATCCCTGATGATGTAGGTAACGATGGTATCGATGACGTTTATGTGCTTACCTGGACAGTTTCAAACGGTGGTCCATTTCCTTCACCTACATCTGCATGTAACCCGCAATCAGATACAGTTACTTTAACGTTTACCGGAGCACCACCTACTCCGGCAGATGCAGGACCTGATCAAAACCTTTGTGATGATACACAAACCTTTCTAGATGCTGTACCCGTTACTAGTGGCACAGGTACATGGACCCAAACTTCGGGACCACCGGGTGCAACAATTGCGGCTCCTAATAACCCAAATAGTTTAGTGATCGATTTATCACCGGGGACTTTTGAGTTTACGTGGACAACTACCGGTGGTGGTTGTACATCTACTGATGTCATGGAAGTTACTATTGTTTCTGATCCTATAGTAGCAGAAGCAGGACCTGATCAAAGTCTACCGGAGTTATCAGTTGTCACACTTGACGCAACTCCAGCAACTGCACCAGCCGTAGGGCAATGGACTCAAGTCTCTGGACCGACCACAGCTAATTTTGTAGATGATGCAAACCCTACTACTGATGTAACCGGTACTACAGTAGGAACTTATATCTTTGAATGGACCGTTACTAACGGAAGTTGTGATCCGAGAAGAGATAGAGTAACTATACAAATTACACCTATCATAGATTTAGAACTTATTAAATCTGTATTACCTTCAGCAGCAAAAGTTGGTGAGACAGTAACATTTACCGTCGCTATTGAAAATACTAGTGGCACATCAAATGCTACAGGTGTTGAAGTTGTTGATATAATACCTAACGGATATACATTGGTTCCTGGTACTGTAAGTAATTCAGGATTATATAATGCAGGAAATTTATCGATTACATGGAGTGGTTTGAATATCACTAGTGCGAGTACACTTAATTTAACTTTTGATGCTGTTGTCAATGCAACAGGACCCTATAATAACTCGGCTCAAATTACAGCCAGCAATGAGTTTGACCCAGATTCAACTCCCAATAATAATGATCCTTTAGAAGATGATCAAGATGAAGCAACAGTAACCATTACTCCAAATGATCCTCCTGTTGCTGTAGATGATCAAAGGTTAAATAATACTCTTGGAGACCCTGTAGCGGTTCTTATTCTAAATAATGACTCAGATAGTGATGGTACTTTAGACACAGAAAGCGTTGATTTAGATACTCCGGTCGGAGCGACAGGAATCGTAACAGATCTAGATGGTGATGTAATAGGATTTACAGTACCAGGTGAAGGTACATGGGCATATGATGATGATACAGGAGAACTTACTTTTTCACCAGAGCCTGGGTTTACTGGCAATCCTACAGATATCACTTATACTGTAAGAGATGATAGTGGAAATACCTCTAATGTTGCGAATGTGAATATAGAATACACATTCACGCCACCAGTAGCCAATGATGATACAAATCTAACCCCTACTCCTATTAATGATCCTACTGCTCTCAACATTATCAATAATGATCTTTTAGCAGAAGGCTCAACACCTAATCCTTCGGATGTAGACGTGGATTTAGATTTGACCACTCCGGGGATTCAAAACTCATTAAATGTTCCTGGTGAAGGAAACTGGGTTTACGATCCTGCTTCAGGAATAGTAACTTTTACTCCTCAAGGTGGTTTTACTACAAACCCAACTCCAATCACATACGAATTAACAGATCTTGACAACGGGCAAACCGATACTGCTCTGATCACGGTGACCTATCAGCAACCTCCGGTAGCTGTTGACGATTCCAATACAGGAAATACTCCGGGAACAACTGTAAATCAGTCTATAACTGCTAATGACAACGATCCTGATGGACTCATCGATCCTGATACAGTAAATTTAACAGTGCCCGTAGGAGCATTAAATACAGTTACTGATATTAATGGAAATATTATTGGATTTGATGTACCGGGAGAAGGTACCTGGAGTTATAATAGAATTACAGGATTATTAAGTTTTACTCCTGAAGATGGATTTACAGGTAATCCTACAGATATTACTTATACCGTAAGAGATGACGACGGTAATGTATCTAATCTGGCAACTGTAACTGTAGGATATACGCCTACACCTCCAGTAGCCAATGATGATACAAACGCAACACCAACACCTATTGGAGATAATACCGATTTGGCGATACTTACAAATGATGAACTCGCTGATGGAACAACGCCTGATGTTTCGGATGTAAGTATAGACCTAGATCCAGGAACTCCGGGGATACAAACAACGGTTAATGTACCTGGGGAAGGAGATTGGACGTATAATCCTACTACAGGAATTGTAACCTTTGATCCAGAACCCGCTTTTACCGGTAACCCTACTCCGATCACGTACGAAATGACAGATCTAGACAATGGACAAACCGATACTGCTTTAATCACAGTAACCTATCAGCAACCTCCGGTAGCTGTTGATGATTCCAATACAGGAAATACTCCGGGAACGACTGTAAGTATAGCTATTACTGGTAATGATAATGATCCTGATGGAACTATAGATCCTACATCGGTAAACCTTACAACTCCTGTAGGAGCAACAGGGGTCATAACAGATCTTGATGGAAATACAATAGGATTTACTGTACCGGGAGAAGGTACATGGTCATATGATGAAACTACAGGACAACTTAGTTTTGATCCGCAAGATGGATTTACAGGTGACCCGACTCCGGTAACATATACCGTAGATGATAATGATGGAAACACATCTAATCTGGCAACCGTAACTGTAGGATATACGCCTACACCTCCAGTAGCCAATGATGATACAAACGCAACTCCAACACCTATTGGAGATAATACCGATCTGGCAATACTTACAAATGATGAACTCGCTGATGGAACAACCCCTGATGTTTCGGATGTAACTATAGACCTCGATCCGGGAACTCCAGGGATACAAACAACAGTTAATGTACCCGGTGAAGGAGATTGGACATACAATCCTACTACAGGAATTGTAACCTTTGATCCGGAACCTGCTTTTACCGGTAACCCTACTCCGATCACGTACGAAATGACAGATCTGGATAATGGACAAACCGATACTGCTTTGATCACAGTAACCTATCAGCAACCTCCGGTAGCTGTTGACGATTCCAATACAGGAAATACTCCGGGAACGACCGTGAGTATAGCTATCACTGGTAATGATAATGATCCTGATGGAACTATAGATCCTACATCTGTAAACCTTACAACTCCTGGAGGTGCAACAGGGATCGTAACAGATCTTGATGGAAATACAATAGGATTTACTGTACCAGGCGAAGGAACATGGTCATATGATGAAACTACAGGACAACTTAGTTTTGATCCGCAAGATGGATTTACAGGTGACCCGACTCCAGTAACATATACCGTAGATGATAATGATGGAAACACTTCTAATCTGGCAACTGTAACGGTAGGATATACGCCTACGCCTCCAGTAGCCAATGATGATACAAACGCAACACCAACACCTATTGGAGATAATACCGATCTGGCCATACTCACAAATGATGAACTGGCTGATGGAACAACTCCCGACGTTTCCGATGTAACTATAGACCTCGATCCGGGAACTCCGGGGATACAAACAACAGTTAATGTACCCGGTGAAGGAGATTGGACATACAATCCTACTACAGGAATTGTAACCTTTGATCCGGAACCTGCTTTTACAGGGAACCCGACTCCGATTACATACGAAATGACGGATCTGGATAATGGACAAACCGATACTGCTTTGATCACAGTAACCTATCAGCAACCTCCGGTAGCTGTTGATGATTCCAATACAGGAAACACTCCAGGAACGACCGTGAGTATAGCTATTACCGGAAATGATAATGACCCTGATGGAACTATAGATCCTACATCTGTAAACCTTACAACTCCTGGAGGTGCAACAGGGATCGTAACAGATCTTGATGGAAATGTAATAGGATTTACTGTGCCGGGAGAAGGAACATGGTCATACGATGAAACTACAGGACAACTTAGTTTTGACCCACAAGATGGATTTACAGGAGACCCGACTCCGGTAACATATACCGTAGATGATAATGATGGAAACACATCTAATCTGGCAACCGTAACTGTAGGATATACACCTACACCTCCGGTAGCTAATGATGATACAAATGCAACTCCAACACCTATCGGAAATAATACCGATCTGGCCATACTCACAAATGATGAACTCGCTGATGGAACAACGCCTGATGTTTCGGATGTAAGTATAGACCTGGATCCAGGAACTCCAGGGATACAAACAACAATTAATGTAATTGGAGAAGGAGAATGGACATATAATCCTACTACAGGAATTGTAACCTTTGATCCGGAACCTGCTTTTACCGGTAATCCTACTCCGATTACATACGAAATGACGGATCTGGACAATGGACAAACCGATACTGCTTTGATCACAGTAACCTATCAGCAACCTCCGGTAGCTGTTGATGATTCCAATACAGGAAATACTCCAGGAACGATCGTAAGTATAGCTATTACTGGTAATGATAATGATCCTGATGGAACTATAGATCCTACTTCTGTAAATCTTACAACTCCTGTAGGAGCAACAGGGATCGTAACAGATCTTGATGGAAATGTAATAGGATTTACTGTACCAGGACAAGGAACATGGTCATATAACGAGACCACAGGACAACTTAGTTTTGATCCACAAGATGGATTTACAAGTGACCCGACTCCGGTAACATATACCGTAGATGATAATGATGGAAATACATCTAATCTGGCAACCGTAACTGTAGGATATACACCTATACCTCCTGTACCAAACGATGATAATAGTTCTAATAATGTAACTAATAATTCGGTAACACTTAATATCATTAATAATGATGTATTAGCTGATGGAAGCACTCCTTTGCCTTCTGATGTTTTTGTGGATTTAGTTATTCCTGTCTCTGCAACCAGTATTGTTATTGGTGCTAATTTTTCGACTATCGGTTTTACAGTTCCTGGTGAGGGAGACTGGCTATACAATGAAACGACAGGACAAATAACATTTACACCTGAAGCAGGATTTACAGGTGATCCAACTCCTATAGATTACAATATTATAGATGCCGATAATCTAGAAATAAGCGTTGCTCCGGCTACTATAACTATTGACTATGCAATCCAACCGCCGGTTGCAGTTGATAATGAGGATTTGAATAATAATCCGGGTGATACTGTAGATATTACAATACTTACTAATGATAGTGATCCCGACGGTACCTTAGATCCAAATGGAGTAAATTTAATTCCACCAACAGGAGCAACTGGTATTATCACAGATGGTGATGGTGATGTAACAGAGTTTACTGTTACAGGAGAAGGAACCTGGACATACAATCCTGCAACACAAACATTATCTTTTGATCCTGATCCAGGATTTATAACTGATCCTACACCAATTTTTTATACCGTAGATGATAATGATGGAAACCCTTCTAATCAAGCAGAAGTACGAATTGATTATTTAGATGTCGCAGATTTATCTTTAATTAAAAGAGTTGTTGATAATGATATTACACCATTTACAGGAACCGAAATCACATTTGAAGTTCGAGTAACCAACGATGGTCCAGCTCTTGCAACAGGAGTCTCTGTGACTGATCTTTTACCAAATGGATATGATTTTGTACTCTACAGTTCTACAGCTGGTGTTTATGATGAAACTACAGGAATATGGAATATTGGTACAATCCCTAGCGGAGATACAGAAACGTTATTGATAGATGTTTTGGTAAATGAAACAGGTAATTATACCAATGTTGCGCAAGTTACTGCTTCTGGAGTGCTAGATTTAGACTCTACACCAAACAACAATATCCTTGCAGAAGATGATCAGGATGAAGTAGTGGTAACTCCGGTATTGACGCCTAGAATTGATTTGTCAGTAACAAAAATAGCAGATGATCTAACACCAGATGTTGGAGGTACTATTACCTTTACAATGACAGTAACCAACGATGGGCCTAGTAATGCTACAAATGTTGTTGTGACTGATTTACTAGCATCTGGATATCAATATGTAAGTTCTACTGTAACAACAGGAACTTATGAGCCTTTAAATGGATCTTGGACAATTGGAAATCTCTCAAACGGTGTCACTCAAACACTTACAATAACTGCAAATGTATTAGCTACAGGCGACTATACGAATGTTGTTGAAGTAACTGATGCTACCGAAAATGATATTGATTCTACTCCAGCAAATAACGATGATACCGAAGATGACCAAGTTACGATAAGGCCTGTACCTGTTAGTGTTTCAGATTTAGCTGTAACCAAAACAGTCGATAATGCAACGCCAAGAGTTGGAGATAATGTAGACTTTACTATTCTATTAGAAAACCTTGGACTTAGTAATGCAAGCGGAATTGAAGTGACAGATGTATTACCAACAGGATATACTTTTGTATCCTACGAAGCTACTGCAGGTATTTATGATGATGTAACAGGAGTTTGGGCCGTAAACAGAACACTTGTAGATGGTGATATTGAAAGATTAACAATTACAGCTACTGTTAATCCAACTGGTCCGTATTCTAATACAGCAGAAATTACAGCATCAGACAATCTTGATTCTGATACTGCTAACAATATTAGTACAATCGGAACAACACCAGTTGCTATTGCGGATTTATCTCTAGTTAAAACGGTAAGCAATACAAATCCGGATGTAACCGATAATATCACATTTACACTTACAGTAACCAATGATGGACCTAGTGTTGCAACAGGAATTATAGTGACTGATCCTATCCCTAGCGGATTCAATCATATCTCTAATACCAGTGGAGGTGCTTATAACCCTGCTTCTGGTTTATGGAATATTCCTACACTGGGTATAGGCGCAACTACAACGATAGACATCACCGTATCCATAAATACTTTAGGTAGTTACATAAATGTAGCAGAAATTACAGCTGTAAATGAAATTGATCCAGACTCTACTCCTGGTAATGGGGATATTAATGAAGATGATCAGGATGAAGTTCAGGTATTCCCTAGAGTGATTACTGATATAGAGGTAACCAAAACGGTAGATAGTTTTAATCCAGAAGTAGGTGATCAAATTACCTTTACCGTTACTATCATTAACAACGGACCAAGTAATGCAACAGGAATTGTGGTAGAAGATGTTATTGCTTCGGGGTATAGCTTTGATAGTGCATCGCCTTCTATAGGTACATATGATGAAACGATTGGATCTTGGGATATAGGAAACATGGCAAATGGCACAACAGAAACATTAGATATTACCGTAACTGTATTGCCATCGGGAATTTATTCTAATACTGCCGAGTTGATTGCATTAGATACTTTTGATCCTGATTCTAATCCGGATAACAATGTGGATTCTGAGGATGATCAAGATACTGTAAACCCTAGACCTTCAGGACTTGCGGATCTATCTATAGAAAAAGTAGTGAGCAATACAGCTCCGCTAGTTGGTGATTCTGTAGAATTTACGATTAATGTGACCAATAGTGGAGATAGTGATGCTACAGGTGTTGAAGTCACCGATCGTTTACCTGCCGGGTATACTTTTGAATCTTTTGTCTCTACTGCCGGTCTGTATGACAGTAGTACAGGTATTTGGTCATTAAACGGAACGATCCTTAATGGTACAACAGAGTCGCTAATCATATTAGCTACTGTAAACGAACCTTCTAATACTACTGATGAGTATATCAATATCGCAGAAATTACAAGATCAGATCAAGCTGACCCTGATAGTGATACCAGAACAGGAATTGATGTTGACGACCTTGGAGATGGACTTCCTGATGATGATGAAAGCAGAGTTGTTGTTACTCCACAATTTGTAGACATTGCAATAGGAAAATCTGTGGCACCTACCAGAGTTACTATCGGTGACGAGGTTGTATTTACAATCACTGCTACAAATGATAACGCATCTGTAAATGCCACCAATGTAGTGATTGAAGATCTTCTTCCGCAGGGGTATCAATATATATCATCAGATGCTTCTAGTGGAGATTATGATCCGGTAAGAGGTCTATGGACGTTATCTGGCATAAACACTTCAGAAACTGAAACATTAAATATCACTGTACGTGTTCTTGATGTTGATGATTACATAAACGTTGCCGGCTTATTGGATGTTGATCAGTTTGATATCAATACTGCTAATAACAGAGACGATGCCTTTGTAGAAACACAATGTCTCACGATATTCAATGAGTTCTCACCAAATAATGATGGTGTTAACGACACATTTAATATTGACTGTATCTCTAGATTTCCTGACAATAGACTCGAGATTTATAATAGATGGGGAAATATTGTGTATGAAAAAGATAATTATGATAACTCTTGGGATGGTACATCGAACGGAAGAGCAGTCATTTATACCGAAGACAAATTACCGGTAGGAACGTATTACTATATTTTAAATCTTGGTGACGGTTCTGAGCCAAAAGCAGGATGGATTTACCTAAACAGATAATGTAAATAAAAATTTAGCGGGAGACAGATGAATGCATCATCTGTCTCCTAACCAAATCAGATCAGAACATGAATAAAATTACCAAAAACATATTAGGGATCTTAATGATTTCGACATTGTACAGCGCTTTTGCACAACAAGATCCTCAATTTACACAGTATATGTATAATACACTAAGTGTAAATTCTGCTTATGCCGGTTCTAGAGGTCATCTGGCAATAACAGGGATTCATCGGTCGCAATGGGTAGGTATTGATGGTGCTCCCAGAACGCAAACCTTAACTATTGATAGTCCTTTGGGCAAAAATGTAGGTTTAGGATTATCTGTCGTAAATGACGAAATCGGTCCATCTGATGAATTTTATTTTGATGCTAACTTCTCTTATACCATAAGAGCGTCAGAAACGCATCGGTTATCTTTTGGTGTAAAAGGAGGGGCACGATTGCTCAATATCGACTGGACCAAAGGACGAATTCAAAATCCGGATGCTGTTTTTCAGCAAAATATCAATAACCGCTTCTTCCCTACTGTGGGTGCCGGTTTATATTTACATGGCGAAAAAAGTTATTTGGGAGTCTCTATTCCTAACTTTTTTACAGACCAACATTATGATGATATTCAGGAATCTGTGGCTTCAGAAAGATTACACTTCTTTTTGATTGGTGGATTGGTATTCGACTTAAGCGAAAACACAAAGTTCAAACCGGCATTCTTACTAAAACATGTTGTTGGAGCACCTTTAATTGTAGATCTTTCTGCCAATTTTATGTTCTTTGATCGATTTAGACTTGGGGCTTCATATAGATGGGATGACTCTGTAAGTGCGCTGGCAGGTTTTCAGGTATCACCAGGATTATTGATTGGTTATTCTTATGACTACACTACTACAGAACTACAAGAGTTTACAACGGGAAGTCATGAGATCATGATCAGATTTGAACTAAAATCAGAAGAAAAACGATTAAAATCACCTAGATTCTTTTAAAAAAGACATAGTATATGAAAAATATAATTACCCTAAGTCTTCTAGCCTTTTCTCTTTTTGGATACTCACAAAAACAATACAAAAGAGCAGACAACTTTTTTGAGAAGATGTGGTATATAGAAGCCGCCAAAGAATATGAAGCTGCTATAGAACAAGGTGACAACTCCAAAGAGGTACTGCAAAAAGCAGGAGATGCCTATTATTTTAATACCAATATGGAAGGTGCCTATAAATGGTATGATATTCTGATCTCTGAATATGGTGAGGATGTAGAAGTGGAGTACCTGTTTAGATATGCGCATAGCTTACAAGGTATTGGCGATAACAAATCTGCAAAAAAATGGATGAAAAAGTTTTCGCAAAAAGCGAATCAAAACGATCCACGAGGTCAAAAATACTCTCAAGAGCGCATTAGTATTGAAGATGTTCTAGAACTACCAGAACAATTTACACTCAAAAACCTTAAGATCAATACATCATTATCAGACTTTGGTCCAATGTATTTTAAGGATCGTCTTGTATACTCTTCGGCGGTGGATTCTTCTACCTATCACACCCGAAAATATCGATGGAACGAGCAACCATATTTGAATATGCTAATAGGTGAAATAAACGGCACGCAAACCGATGTCACTTTTACTGAAGAGTTTTCTAAAGAATTAAATACCATTTATCACGAAGCTACATTAGCATTCTCACCCGATCAAAACACGATTTACTTTACTCGAAATAATTATGATGGTAAACTAGTGAGAGATGATGAAGGTATTAATCACTTAAAGCTATACACAGCACAACTAAGAGAGGATACGTATGGTAATGTCTCTTGGGCAAACGTTCAGGAATTGCCTTTTAATAGCAATGAATATTCTGTTGGGCACCCCACAGTGAGCAAAGATGGGAAGAAACTATATTTTGTATCAGACATGCCGGGATCAATCGGAGCTACAGATATTTTTGTTGTAGATATTTTGGGAGAAAACAAATATTCTCAACCCAAAAACTTAGGCCCCAATATCAACACATATGGTAGAGAGATGTTTCCTTATATTACAGACAAAGCACTTTACTTTGCATCAGATGGCCATTTGGGATTAGGAGGACTTGATGTTTTTGAAAGTAAAACCAACGAAGGTAACTTTACCATTCCTGTAAATCTTGGCGCTCCGCTAAATAGTAACCTTGATGACTTTGGATATATCGTAAACGAAGAGACCAACAAAGGGTATGTGTGTTCTAACCGAAAAACCGGTAAAGGAGATGATGATATCTATTCTTTTGTGAGAACCCCTATCGAGATTTGCGACCAAAAAATCACGGGTCAAGTTACCAATACTGCTACAGGTCAGAGTATTGCTCAGGCAAAGCTAACATTGATCTCAGGAAGAGGAGAAGTACTAGAAGAAACCATGAGTAACGAACAAGGAGAATACACGTTTAAATACAAACCAAAATGTGGTTCTCCTTATGAAATAAAAGCTGAAAAACTAGGTCACAATACTACCACCACTCCTTTTGAAACTCAAAAAGGTGAAGGCGAAACCAATGTTCCTATTGCGCTAGAAACAGTAAACAAATTGATTGTAGAACAAGGAGGTGTACTCAAAATCAAAATAGGAATCATTTATTTTGACCTGGATAAGTCTTTTATCAGAAATGATGCAGCATCAGAACTCAATAAAATTGTACTGTTGATGAATGAATATCCAAATATGGTGATCAAGGTAGAATCACATACCGATTCTAGATCCAGTAAAGAATATAATCGTGACCTCTCTGATCGAAGAGCAAAATCTACCAGAGAGTACATCGTATCTCAAAATATAGAAGCTGATCGAATAGAAAGTGCAATCGGTTATGGTGAGTCCAGGCTTATCAACGAATGTGCAGATGGAGTATCTTGTTCTGAAGCGCGCCATCAACTCAATCGTAGATCAGAGTTTATTATCATAAAAATGTAATACCAAGGCTAATTCATACTATATTACAAACAAAAGAGGTTGTTTAATGATAAACAACCTCTTTTATATTTCTTATACGATCTCGGGGTTTGACTTATATAAAACCTCTTTTTCTAGCCTCTTCCAGTAGTTTTTGATCATCTGCTTTTGCAATAGAAAACATCTCTTTGATTTGATTTTTTCTCTTCTCTATCGCACTAAGTGATAAGCTTACATAGTTTGGTAAATTCTTGGTCTTTACCCCTCTTGATAAATGATACAATATCTTTAAGTTTTTCTCGTCCAGAGAAAATTTATTGGTCATCATTTTTCTAAAATGATCATTTACCGTTGAACTATAATACGCTTTACCTTTTACGATATTATTAAAAGCCAGTAGCAACTCGCTAGATGTAAGGTCACTCTTGATTAAAAAACCTGAAGGGTTAATATTTTTGAGAATATTATGAATCCTATGATCCTCTCTATGCATGGTAAGGATAATAATCTTAGCTTTAGGTAGCAGCTCTTTGGCATGCTTAGCCAAATCCTCTCCAGAAGTAATACTACCATCTGATGATGGTGGTAATTTGATATCTACAAAAAGCATATCATAAGGAACCGATTCTGAAGATTTGACAATGCTAGAATAGGCATCATCACAATTAGAAGCAATATCGATTTTGATTTGATACTCTTTTTGATTTTCTCCTAGCAGAGTATTTTTATACCCTTCGATAATCATAGGGTGATCATCGATCATAAGAACTTTAAGTTTTTTCTTCATCTTAAAAAAAATTTGTTGTTTAGAGTTTAAAACAAAAGCATTATTGTTGTTGCTCTTACCATGATCTTGTTTTAAACATTAAAATTATAGCGGTATGCTAACTGACACTGTAGTTCCCGAATCTTCGGTACTCAAAAAATTAACTACTCCACTCATCTGACTAACACGTGATGCTATATTCTTTAAACCAATTCCTTTTTTCACCTTACTTGTTTTAAAACCGATCCCGTCATCTAAAATAGTAAGATTTATCTTATCATCAACATAATCAAAACTAATTTTAACAATGTTTGCTTTGGCATGCTTAAAAATGTTCTGCAAAGACTCTTGCAAAATCCTGAAGAGATTTACCTTTTTTTGATCGTTAATCGACTCCCAATCAATATTTTCGTCACTATTAAACTCGTATTCTATCTTATGTACTCCACACAAATCTTTGATCAAAGTCTCTACTGCATCTATATATGCCACATCCGAGGGTAATGTTTCTGCACCCAGATCATGAGAGATCAATCGTATTTCTTTTTCTATAGATTTAAGTTCTTCTATGTATTTGTTTCTGGCATCGGTAAACCCATCGTTTGCTCTTTGGTTGATCCCATCCAGGCTTAAACGCACCCCAAATAATCGCCCTAGTACCCCATCATGCAACTCCTCAGACATGCGTTGCTGTTCTAGCTGTCTCCCCTCTTCTAATTTAATTTGTTGATTAAGTAGTAATCGATAGATCTCCTCATTGGCTTCTTGCTGGGTTTGCGCAAATAGAAGCTCTTTGTTACTTTGTTGTTGCCTAAAAATGATATATCCTAGTAAAGATAATGTAGTAAGACCAAGTATAGCAATGAGTAAAATCTGATTTTCTTTACTGATCTGTATATTTTCTTCTACAATTTGATCCGTTTCAAATCGAATACGCGCAAATTTGTCTCTAAACAAGCGTTCTTGTTTTACTAAGCTATCGTTAAGTTTTATATACTGGTTTGCGTATTCTAATCCTTCACTTTTATTTGATACTTCAGATAGCAATTTATAAACCCTTAATAACTCTTCATTTTTTTGAAGCTCTAGAGAAATACCTTTTGACTGTTCCGCATAAACTTTAGAAATACTATCTTTATTTATAGATTGATAATACTCTGCCAAATGCAAAGTATTCGTGGCTATTCCATTCTTATCATCAATACTATCTCTTATTTTTAATGCTTTATAAAAAAGCTCAGGTATTTGAGTTGTATCATTTGATAAAAAATTCACATAGGCAAGATTATCAATAAGCCTTGCTTTTCTTTTAGGATTTTTTTCTAAAAATTCAGTATGAGATAACAAAGCTTTATTATAATATTCTTTAGCCTTATTATATTTTTTTTGAGACTTATAAGTGGTACCTATATTATTATATGAAATTGTTTTTTGTAATATTTCATCTTTAGTATTTTCATCATATTCTATTGCTTTCAAATGATAATCAATAGCTTCATCAAAACGCTCCATATATTTGGCCAAAATTCCAAGATTTGTATAGCAAATTGACAAGAATTTTTCGTTTTCTGCTTTATTAAAACTTTCTATCGCACGAATAGTAGCTTTCTCACTTTCACTATAGTTTTTTGTTCTTTGTAATACTCTGGCTAAATCTATTAATATTCTTCCATGTTCAAAGGCAATCTCTTTTTTATCATATTTGCTAAGATTGATAGAAGAATAAATTTTTTCTGCCTGATAAAAATTCTTGTAAGCATTATCAAGCTCTGATACCCTGTAATATATACCAAGATACCCATATGATTCTGCTATTTTAAGTGAGTCGTTAATTGATTTAGAAAGTTCTAATGCCTTCTCATTAAATTTTTTATAATTCTCAAAATCTTTTAAAGAATAATAAGCAAAGGATATTTGATGAATTTTTTCGACTTTCATTGAATTATCTTTTAAGGTAGAGTAAATACCATAAGCTTTTTCTAAATTTTCTACCCTTTCTTCATTTGATAGCTCACTATTTTTCCCTTTATTTATAAACTCATCAATTAAATTGTATTTTAAGTCTTGATCTTCTATCCTTGTTTTTTTATTATTACATGAAATAATAAAACCAAGCATTAAAATTATAATACAGAGATATTTTAATGAAACTTTTAGCATTTTAATTATTTTTCCATTTCTAAGAAATCGATTTTAAATTAAATAAAAAAGCCCTAAATATCTAGAGCTTTTTTATTTAATTTAAAATTTTATGAATATGTAGAATAATCTTTCTGATATCTAATTAGGTACTGGAATTTCTTTACTATCATCTTCCGATGAATTAATATCATTTAATTCTGTATTTAATTCATCATCTATGGAGTCTGTTTCACAAGCGATAAAAAATGTGCTTAAAAATAAAATAATGAATAGCGTCTTTATAGTTCTCATAATAATGCTTTTTGTTAGTTAATGTTATATTTCAATAAAATAGAATTATCTGATTAGTCTTGGCCGGGAGGTGTGATTTCTTTACTATCATCTTCAGTTCCTAAAGTATCTATTTCTTCAATTCCTACTTCATCATTTACAGAATCTGCTTCACAAGCGATAAAAAATGTACTTAAAAATAATATGGCGAATAATGTTTTTATAGTTTTCATAATATTGTTCTTTTAGGGTTGTACTTAGTCTTACTCTTTTTGCTGTACTTAATTAATTTTTAATATTTTAATCTATTTTGGGACTCTCGCTGCGCATGCGACAAATACTTCATTAGAAAATCACGTTTTTGATATGTTTGTTTCTCTAATTGTACACTACAAATGTAGCTCGATTCTCTCCCGGCGCATAATATATTAAGGTGTGTTTAGTAGTTTACCTACTATTAGAAGTAAATGGACGATTTATAGAGGTAACTGGTCGAATTTTTAGTTTTGATACATTTTGTAAGAAAAAAACTACTAACAATATCAAAATACCGTATTACAAAAAAACCAACAGATATTTCTATCTGCTGGCTATTACATTATATTTATGTTAAATACCTTTACTATATATAGATTAAACTACTTTTTGCTAAAGTATCTTTAATTTCTTCTACATTGTTTTTGTACGATTTTGAGAACGGAATGAGATCGTTGGTATTTTTGATGGCACATTTTGCTTTTCCAAAATGAATCCTCGATACATAATGCATATTAATGATATAACTATTATGTACTCTTACAAAATGTCTGGGCAATAGGTTTTGAAAATGCTTCAAAGTCTTGAAGGCTTGCACAGTATTGCCATTACTCATAATAAAATCGGTTGTATTATTATCTGCCTTGAGATATAGGATCTCGTCTACATTTACGAATCGGTAATCTCCATAAGATCTAAAACATAGTGTATTGTCTTCTATCTGATCAAAGTCTTTTTCAAACCGCATCAATGTTCTGGTAATATGCCCCGGGCCAAAAGGCTTCAATATATAATCTAATACTCTGTTACGTATACCCTCTATGGCATATTGTGTTGTTTTGGTCATCACCACAAACTCCGGCAATCTGCTCATATACCGAGATAACTCTGTAATGATTGAGTATTGCATGCTATCGTTATATAGCCCCGGTACTTCGGGTTCCATAAAAACAATTCGAGGTCTTCTTGATAAAATCAAATCCAAGGCTTCTTGCTCGTCTTTGGCTTTGCCAATACAGATATAATTGGGTTTGTCTTCTAAAGATACTTGGATGGTTTCAGCAATTTTATCGTCATTATCAATAATTACATAAGGGTATTTCATAGTATATAAGATTAAATATTAGTGTCGGTTAATTAAATACGGGATTTGATATCAACAATATAGCATATTTACACTTTTTTTTGTTACGGAAAAACCGTAATTTT
This sequence comes from Aquimarina algicola, assembly GCF_006443095.1. Taxonomy (GTDB): domain Bacteria; phylum Bacteroidota; class Bacteroidia; order Flavobacteriales; family Flavobacteriaceae; genus Aquimarina; species Aquimarina algicola. The sequence continues at coordinate 316,648 of NZ_VFWZ01000009.1, read as the reverse complement.
AATACGGAACATTCTCATTTACAAACACTTACAATTATGTTAATCATCGACTAATATGTGCCTTTCAACAGTATAAATATTTTGATTAGACAAACGTAAAAATCTCTTGATTTTGTATAATTTTTATGAAATAATCTTAAAATCTGGTAGTTAGTGTTAAAATTCGACATTAAACAATAGAGAAATCCATTTCCTTATTTTTGTGCAATCATTAAAATCTATTCTTTTTATAGGGATAGGTTGATTTTTTTAGATAGTTTTAAGTGTAATAATCGAATTGATCGTGTTTATTTATGAAAAATATAGTAGTTCTTACCGGTGCAGGCGTAAGTGCAGAGAGTGGTATTAGTACCTTTAGAGATGCAAATGGGCTTTGGGAAGGCCATGACATTATGGAGGTTGCTTCGCCTATCGGGTGGAATAATAACCCTGAGTTGGTTCTTGATTTTTATAACAAAAGGAGAAGCCAGCTATCTACCGTAGTACCCAATGAGGCACATAAAGCATTGGTTACATTAGAAAAAAAATACCATGTGACTATCATCACACAAAATGTTGACGATTTGCATGAGCGTGCCGGTAGTAGCAACATCATACATCTGCATGGTGAATTATTAAAGGTAAGAAGCCAATTTGATCAAGATCTGGTGCTTGACTGGAAAGATGACTTAAATATAGGAGACCTCTGTGAGCACAACCAACAACTACGCCCACATATTGTTTGGTTTGGCGAAGATGTACCTATGATGGATAATGCTATTACAATTACCGAAAAAGCTGATATCGTAATTATTATTGGTACTTCTATGCAAGTATATCCTGCTGCGGGGCTATTATCGTATGCGTCATCAAATACTGATATCTATTTTATTGATCCTAAACCTGCAATTGAACCCAAAAGTAATCTTACTGTGTTATCAGAAAAAGCAACTACAGGAGTACCCAAAATTGTAGAAAATTTATTACAGTGAATGTAATACTATATATAATGAACTACTAAACTTAAAAAAAATAGCATAACGCTATGCTGTACTTAATACAGCATCTCACCGGCAGTGCGAACGCAACTTGTGTGACCCCAAATCGAGTTCGGGTGACGTAACGTTTAACTATCAGAGACCCAAATTTTAACCTCAACCTTTAAAATTTTAACGCGTTAGACTCAAATTTTAACCTAATCAGTTAAAATTTCTACTCAGCAAGTTGAAATTTTGATCAAAAAGACCAAACGGAAGGTCAAAAAGACGTAACGTTTAACCATAGAGACTCAAATTTTAAGAAGCGTGACCCAAATTTTGACCTCTACCTTTAAAATTTTAACGTGTTAGACTCAAATTTTAACCTAATCGGTTAAAATTTCTACTCATTGGGTTGAAATTTTAATCAAAAAGACCAAACGGAAAGTCAAAAAGACAAAAACAGGGCTAAAAAGAGCAATTTTTTAGCAAATTCAAAAAGTTTAAACGAGTTCAATATATAATAGATGCTTACTGATTTATTTTTATTAAGTATTTTTGAGTTTCAACCTTCTCTCTATTCATAAATATAACCAAACAACCGCAACCATGACAGCTATAAAAGATGTTATCGATACTATTGATCATTCTAGAGAAAAGAGAGCTTATGTAGCCAACTTACTTTTGGATCACCCGGAGCTACTGCCGGAGCTATTATCTATTTGCGAATTGGTAGATGAAAAAATTTCTTGTAGAGCCTCGTGGGCGCTTGAGTTTGTATGTAAAAACAAATTAAACATATTGCTGCCGTATCTAGATAGCTTTATATCTATTGTACCCAAAGTATATCAAGATCCTGCTGTACGCCCAATGGCCAAAATATTTGAATATCTTGCCCTTGCTTTTTATACCCAAAAAAAGAAGGAAGTACAACAATCGCTACATAAAGAACATCGAGAACAGATGGTAGAAATTGGTTTTGACTGGCTAATTACAGATCAAAAAGTTGCTACAAAGGCGTATACGATGACAACACTATATTTACTGGGTACAGAATTCGATTGGGTACATCCCGAGCTCAAAACAACATTAGAGCTTAATTACAACACTGGTAGCGCTGCATACAAAGCACGGTCTCGAATGATATTGAAAAAATTACAATCCAAAAATTCTTAATCAAAACATATCGTTTATCTTTGCATCTTTCAAAAAAACACAACATTATGTCCACATTTTCGCTACAAGCCATCTCTCCTATAGATGGCCGTTATGCATCAAAAACACAATCGCTTAGTTCGTATTTTAGTGAGGAAGCTTTAATCAAATACCGTGTATTGGTAGAGATCGAATATTTTATTGCTTTGTGCGAATTACCCCTACCGCAATTACAAAATGTAGAAGCCTCGTTATTTGAGAACCTTAGAACAATCTATACTACATTTTCTAGCGAAGATGCTTTGGCGATCAAGGACATTGAAAAAGTGACAAATCATGACGTAAAAGCGGTAGAGTATTTTATAAAAGAAAAATTTGATGCTCTTGGACTTCAAGAATATAAAGAGTTTATCCATTTTGGGTTAACTTCTCAAGATATCAACAATACCGCTATACCATTAAGCATTAAAGAAGCGATAGGAAATGTGTATATCCCACAATACCTAGCCTTAAAAGATAAATTAACAGCTCTGGTTGATGAGTGGAAAGATGTACCAATGCTGGCACGTACGCATGGGCAACCTGCATCTCCTACCCGACTAGGAAAAGAACTACAGGTGTATGTTACCCGGTTAGAAGCTCAATTTGATTTATTAAATGATATCCCTAGCGCCGCAAAATTTGGTGGAGCTACAGGAAATTACAATGCGCACAAGGTTGCCTATCCTACTATAGATTGGAAAGCTTTTGGCACTCAATTCGTACAGGAAAAACTAGGGTTACACCACTCTTTTCCTACCACTCAGATAGAGCACTATGATCATATGGCCGCCTTATTTGATGGATTAAAGCGTATCAACACTATTCTACTGGATCTTGATCGTGATATATGGACATATGTATCTATGGACTATTTTAAACAAAAAATCAAAAAAGGTGAAGTGGGATCATCTGCTATGCCACATAAAGTAAATCCAATTGATTTTGAAAATAGCGAGGGAAATCTAGGGATCGCCAATGCATTGTTTGAGCACCTGGCTGCAAAATTACCGGTAAGCAGATTACAGCGCGATCTTACCGATAGCACAGTTCTTAGAAATGTAGGGGTTCCTTTTGGTCATACAGTTATTGCTTTTCAGGCAACGCTAAAAGGGCTTAATAAACTACTACTGAATGAAGAAAAATTCTCTGATGATCTCGAAAATAATTGGGCAGTAGTAGCAGAAGCAATCCAAACGATATTAAGAAGAGAAGGATATCCTAATCCTTATGAAGCGCTAAAAGGGTTGACTAGAACCAATGAAAAAATCAATAAAGATTCGATTGCTAATTTTATAGATACACTGGAGGTTTCTGATGATATCAAATCAGAATTAAAAGAAATATCTCCTTCTAACTATACAGGAATTTGAGCTTTGTATTACTAAAGCTCGTTTTAATTTATAATAAAAGATTAACACAAAGGCTTAATATTACAAGTAAAATTAACAATCATATTTACTATTTTCATGTAGTTTAATTTTAAATCAAAAAACGATGAAAAAACGTAAATTAAGTTTGAAGAAAGTGAGAATTTCTAAGCTCAACAATGGTAAAGAAGTTGTAAAAAATGATACAACTGCTTTCAACGACACGACGGCAATTATTGATACTACTGCTAATATCTAAAATCAATAATGAAAATAAAAAAAGGCTTTACTTGTGTAGATACAGGTAAAGCCTTTTTAAATACCCCTTGTTACATTACAACAAGGTATTCAAATTAACTAATCAAAATCTATTGTTTTTGCAATATCCTTAAAAGCTTCGATATCAATCTTTCCTTCTTCTACAGATTTTGCAAGTTTTAAAATCTTTTCGGGTCTCATATTATCTCCCAGTACTCTCACAAGTGCTAACCCTTCTTCTCGATCAGAAGCAAAAACAATTACCTCATCAATATCATCTTCTTCACCTTGAAATTTTAATACTGCTTTTACCCCATTAGAACCAAACTTCATCAGGGTTTCATACTGATCTTTGTCTAATATTTTTTTTATGACTGTTTTTTCTTCTTCGAACCTATTCTTATTATTGTCATTAATTCGTAATGCCAAAAAATTAATCTTTTTAATACTTTCTAAGGCTGCGGTTTCTTCTTCATTAAGATCTATTTTTCCTTTATCCAATAGACTAGACGGGATATCTACTGCGATAAAATCTTTATCATCCTGATGATTTACAAAGTATTCTTGTAAGGTAGGTTCGCTATTACAACTCACCAAAAAAATGGCAACAATTACACTAAAAAGTTTGAATATATGTTTCATATTTATCGTTTTTGATTGATTATTATAAAAAGCATACAAATTGTAGATGTTGTAAAAATCATAAGCTTTTTGGCAGTTCATTTTGATACTGTACTGCCAAAAAGCGTACTCAATTTGCATGATCGTTATTGATTGATGTCTACTGTGTTTTCACTTTCTTTAATTCTTTACCTCCCGGGATATTAAGATCATCTGCCAACTTTGATACTTGTTTTAGATCTATATTACCAGTAATTGTCAAAATAACGGTTTCTGGGCCTTCTTTACTATCATTACCTTCTAGATACATAAAAAGTTCTTTTACATAATCATCTGATTTCCCAGGTTTAAAATAAAATTTTATATTCTGTCCATCATCACTCTTTACACGCATCAATTCGTCTAGAGAGGCTGATTTAAGATATTGGCTTACATCACTCCTCATTTTGTTACTTATATCCTTATTTTCTGTAACAAATACTTTTATATTATTAATATTTTCTACAAGATTAAGGTATTGTTGTGTCTCTTTGTCTGAGCTTTCAAAATCAATTTTGCTTAGTAATTTAAACATCTTACTTGTCATGACCATAGAGGTCACATCACTCATATCTTCATATTTATCAAAATAACCTTGTGCGTTTGATACATATGGCACAATAGTTAATAGTACAATGATTGCTAACTTTTTCATATTCTATAGTTTAGGATATTTCTGTTCGTTTTACAGGTTTCAATTTTATTTAATAAACTTATTTTTAGTGTTTTCAAATTCTTTGAGGTACACCAGACCTTCTTTGCCTTCATTCATATATTGTGAAACCATATTGAGAATTTTTTTGGTTTCTTCTAGCGCTATCTCGGGATCATCATAAGTGCCGAGATCATGATTTGGCTCAGGAGCTGTTTTTGTAAAAAACAATCCAACGGCCAAAGCAATTGATGCTGCAATACCAATACTGTAATACCAGGATTTTCTATTCTTTTTTAAGGTGATGTTCCTGGTAGGAGCAACAGTACTTTCTTGAGAAAAATATTCAAACAAAGGCTTGTATTTTTCTAGGTCAGGCGACACATCTTCTCCGGTAAAATAAACCTTTAATTTTTCTTCTTCAGAAATGGTCGTTTCTCCTTCAAAATACTTTTCTAGTAATTTTTCTATGTTAGACAACTCCATAATTGTGTTTCTTTAATAATTCTTCTCTAATTTTTTTTCTACCTCTTGATAAGGCTACTCTTACTGTTGTTTCATTGAGTCCTAGCATGTCTGCAATTTCGGGATTTGTATATTGTTCTATATCCCTTAATTGAATAATTGCTCTTTGTTGCTCAGGCAAACTGTTCATGATTTTACCTACCCAATCCAAACTATCTTTTGCTTCTAATTGTCGTTGCAAAGATGGCTTATCATCTTGATAATTACTATGAACAATTTTAAGATTTCCGGTTTCTTTAGCTTTTAACTTATCATAACAATAGTTTTTGGTCATCGTCATGGCAAAGGCTTCTACATTTTTATATTCTCCCATTTTACTTTTGTTCCTCCAAAGTTTCAACAAGATTTCTTGTGTAGCATCTTCTGCCTCTTCATTACTAACCAACAACCGTTTTGCTAATCGAAACAGTTTGTCTTTGAACGTATTAGTAAGCGTTATAAATGCTCCTTCTTTCATTTTTTGATTGATTAATGCATAAAACTATGTTAGCTTTATATCTTGGAGACGACTACCTCTATAATTTGTTACAATCTTTTTTTAAAATTATTAATAAAGTAACTACTTTTATTGCATAAGACAGAAAAATACATCTCAAAAAACAAATCTTTATTGTAATAACTGATTGATGATAGAGGTTATTTTTTGCTGTTTGATAGACACTAAAACAAATGAATATTATGAAATACATACAGTATTTTACATTGCTGTTATTGGTTGGAGGACTAAGTACAGGATGTTTTGATGACAATGATGATGTGCCAAGAGAATCTGGAACTTCTGAAATTAATAGTTTTATCTGGAGAGGCATGAATGCCTTCTATGTGTATAAAGCCGGCGTACCGAATCTTGCAAATGATCGTTTTTCTACCAATCAGGAACTTGCAAACTTTACTAATAGTTTTAATTCTCCAGAAGAGATTTTTGAAGCCTTGAGAACTAAAGAAGTAGATGCTTCCAGTGGTAAACCTGTAGACGATTTTAGTTTTTTGGTTGACGATTATGTTAGATTAGAGCAAGCCTTTGATGGGGTTACTCGAAATAATGGGATGGAATTTGGATTGGTGCAATATCCGGATGGTTCTGCAAATGTATTTGGATATGTTCGCTATGTGTTACCTGATACAGATGCTGAAACAAAAAATATACAACGAGGCAATATTTTTAATACTATAGATGGTACACAGATAACAACTACAAATTTTAGAGATTTAATAGCTCCTGATAGCTATACAATAGGACTCGCTACTTTTGATGGTTCTACTGTTACGCCTACCGGAGAATCAGTTGCATTGACTAAGGTAGAATATACAGAGAATCCTGTATTTCTTTCAAAAACAATAATGGTAGGCGGTAACCCTGTTGGGTATATCATGTATAATGCATTTACAGGAGATTTTGATGATGAACTTAATATTGCCTTTGGAGATCTTAAATCTGCAGGAGTTACAGATTTGATCCTTGATTTGCGATATAATGGAGGGGGCAGTACTGAGACCGCTAAGGATTTGGCTAGTATGATCACCGGGCAGTTTAATGGAGAGATTTTTACCACAGAAGAGTGGAATGCTGACAGACAAGAGCAATTTGGGAGTATCAATAGGTTTGATAATGTTACCGGAAATGATAATGATCTTCCTATCAACAGCCTTAATCTATCGAGAGTATATATTCTAACGACCAGAAGTTCTGCTTCTGCAAGTGAATTAGTAATCAATGGGCTGAGTCCATATATCAATGTAATACAAATTGGAGGTACTACCAGAGGTAAGTTTCAGGCATCGGTTACACTATACGACACCAATAACTTTGGGAGACAAGGTGCTGAAATTGCAGGGCATACTTATGCGATGCAACCTCTTGTACTCAGGTCTTTAAATTCTGAAGGAGTATCTGATTATTTTGATGGTTTGGCTCCCAATATTACTATTCAAGAAGATCTTACTAATCTTGGAGTAATTGGGGATGAAAACGAACCGTTATTAAAAGCGGCTATCGATCAAATTGCCGGTACGGCAACAGCTGCTAGTACCAAAATTTTTGAGAGCTCTTTAAAAAATATCGGTGATAGTAATATGCTTGATATTAACTATGAGAGAATGTACAGAGACATCAACAATGAATAAATAAACAGAATAGCATATAAAAAAACCGTTGATCAAATATCAACGGTTTTTTTGTGATCTAATATATCGAATTAGTTAAAATATATTTTGGCAGGAACAACCCCCATATCAAAAGAATTGGTTTCTTGATTGTTTGACAGATCAAAGATTTTTAGTTCTCCTTTTGCCGAAAAGTCTTTTGCATCTACTGCATATAATTTATTGTCTCTTATAGACATTCCATAAAAAGAACCATCTATAACAGACTCTGTAGGCAATGTTGTAGCGCTTTCATCCATTTTATATACTTTACTATTAAGAGTATAATAGATATTTCCTTCATAATACGCCATTAGTTCTGGTTGCTCTTCTCCGGTAAAATTAATCGTAGTGGCAACAGTTTGATCACTTGTATTAATTTTTACTAATGTCCCAGAAGTTTTAGCAAATGGTGTTACACTAAAATCAGTTTTTCCACCACACAAAACCCAAATATTTCCTGCAGTATCAAAAGCTAATTCGTCTGGATTATCCCCTACTTCTACTTCTTTTACTGCATTAGAATTATTACTATCAATTACTGAAACAATATTATTTGACCCAAATCCTCCTTTGTGAGATACATAAACCAATCCATCTTTTATAAGCATTTGCTCCGGTCCTTCAGAAACTGGGATCGTGGTACTCACTGTATAATCTGATAAATCAATAATCGCTATAAAATCGTCTGTTGCAGAACTTGTGTCTCCCCAATTGGTAACATATCCTTTATCATCAATAAAAGAAATATATCTTGGTGTTTGCAGTCCTGTAGTGATTTGGTCTACTTTTTCAAATGTAAATCGATTAACTACAGTAATCGTGTTGGCATTATCAACCACAATAAAGGCTAAGTCGTCTTTAAATCCAATCGATTGCTGAAAAATCCCTAAGGTTTCGTTATTAACAGTATTGTAAATATCATCTTGAGTATCAGAAAAATCATTTGACACAAAAGATACTTGCCCGGATACACCGCTAAATGACCCTTCATGAGAGATTAAAATCCCATTGTCATACTCTCCTCTTGGTAGTTGCATTGAGTCATCATCATCACTACAACTCGAAAGAATTAAGCCAAAGAGTATACCTGTGTATAAAAGTTTTTTAAAATTCATGTTTTTCTAAAATTTGTATGTTAATTGTATTTGATAATTTCGGTTTGGCATTGGCCTAAAACCTACATTTTGATAATTTTTATTAAAAAGGTTATTAGCTTTTACATCTATGATAAAATTCATGTGCTTTGAAGAATGTGTATACGCTAGTCCTACATTAGATACGTCATAACCATCAATTTCATTAGCATTATCGGTTGTAATAAAAACCGAACCATTGTATAAAAACTGATAGTACGCAGAGAGGCTCTTGTGTGTAAAAGAAACAGAAGAAGTTACTTTGTGCAAAGGCACGTATATAAGTTGATTATCTGTCTCTTTATTAATAGATTTTGTATACCCATAATTGGTAATAAAGGACAAAGCATTCTTGCTCCATGATGTAGAATATTCTGCATTAATCTCTGCACCATAACTATTTACCTCATCTACATTAACAGGGGACCAAACACTACCGGATACAGGAATCCATCGTATCAGATCTTCTGTATTGATATAATATGCGGTTACAGAAAGTAAAAAATCTTTAAAACTAAATTCTTGTCCGATCTCTCCCTGTATTGATGTTTCAGGAACAAGGTCAGGATTGCCCTCTCCTCCCGGGCCGAGCCAATACAAATCGTTATACGTAGGGATTCTATAATTTTTTGACGTGTTAAACTTAATTTTATAGTTATCAGATACATTGTATTTACCATCCAAAGCAAAAAGTAAAGGACTATCGTATACATTTGTGGCTTCTTGTCGTACATTAAAAGTGTAGTTAAACTTTTTTGATAAAGCATGCTTAAAAATTAATGTTCCCGAAAAGATATTTCTAGACTCTGCATTTATAAAATTTGTTCCTTCTCCTTGTATCCACGAATAATCTGTAATAGCATTGACTTGTATATCCTCATTGATTTTGTATAAAAAATCATATTTTGTAATAAGGTTATTTGATTTTCCAAAAGAATACTCTTCGATTTCATTATTATCAAAAAATCTAAACATCTCATGTAAATGAGCTACACTAAGCCTAGAAGTATATTGTTTTGTGAAGTTTTTCCATTCTAATAAGCTTCTGCTATTTGTATCTTTAAACTTATCGTTTGAAGAAGAAAGTGAATTGCCCAATAATAAACCAGAAAAATTGCGATCCCCAATAAATGTATTGTGATAGAATTTTAAAAGGTTTTTTTCGTTGATAAACACTCCTGTATTAGCATTTATATTTAGTTTACGTAAATCTCCATTTTCATTTCTAAAAGGTGTCCCCAGATATTTGTAATCATTATCAGAGTATAAATAATCTACTCCTACATCACTATATACTTTTTCTCTTCCAAATTTTACTTTGTAATGTGCTTCATTAGTATTGAAACTACCATGTGCTATTCTTATCGTATTTTCAAAATGATTCACAAACCTAAAATCATTATTCAGATGTATACTACCACCAATCGCTCCACTACCATATTGTACACTGCCTCCCCCACCACGAATTAGTATATTATCATAGTTATTGACACTTATCGTATTAAAATCGGTTTGACCATTGAGTTGTGAATTAATATTTATCCCGTTCCAAATAACAGCGGTTTGTGAGGCTCCAGTACCTCTGAAAGATGCAGATGATGTACCTCCAATACCATTTTCTCTGAAATAAATAGTAGAATTATATCGTAATAAACCGGTAAGACTGTTATCGTTTTGTCGTATAACAGAATCCGATAGTTTACTTAGCTTATATCCTTCAGAAAACTTATTGAGCTTTGTATCGCTCACAAGAACTTCGTCTAAAATATTAATATTTTCTTGTGTAAAACTTTGTTGTGTAAAGATAACTACCGTTACCAGTATACATAATATTCTATATTTCATATCACAAGACTTTTTACCCGAAAATCATTGATTATTATTATAAATCATGGCAGGTCTCCTGGCTTGCGTCTTGTTGTTGACCTTCCCGTTTTTGAAAAAAACAGTGGTTTTAAAAAGAATAAACAACAATCACCATATATATGGCAAAGCTTACAGTTGCGGGAACAGCTCAGGAGTGATAAATAATTCGAGTAAAAACTATTGGTATATCATTTTTACTATCAAAAGGTTTATTTCACCTGATTCCCTTTTAATCCTAGACTCAGAAAAAGCATCAGAACCAAAATTCGATGCGAATGTATTATATTTTATGGAAATCACACGTTAAATGTGCATAAATAATGTAGGAATCTATTGTTTCTATGTCTTATCCAATACATATACCATAATATTTGTAGCATTTTTTTCTGTTTTTATTATTTATTTTTGAGGCTTCAAAGAATTAATCTGATGTTATATTATATTACAGGAGGAGAACGATCAGGAAAAAGCAGCTACGCACAAAACCTTGCTTTACAACTTTCTACCTCGCCTTATTATCTTGCTACTTCTAGAATTTGGGATGAAAATCATCGACAACGCATACAGCGGCATCATCAAGAAAGAGATGAACGTTGGAATTTGATCGAAGAAGAGAAAGAAATTGCTAAGGTGATTACTCCAAAAACAGTAGTGGTTATAGATTGTGTAACATTATGGCTTACCAATTATTTTGTAGATACTGATAGTGATATAGAAGCTTCATTATCTATGGCAAAGCAAGAGTTTGAAAAATTAATCAAAATAGATGCTACATTCATAATCATTTCTAATGAAATCGGTATGGGAGTTCATGCTTCTACAGAAATCGGAAGAAAATTTACAGAATTGCAAGGATGGATGAATCAACATATAGCAAAGCATGCAGATGAAGCTATACTTATGGTATCAGGAATACCTGTAAAAATTAAATGATAATTTTTTTATATGAACATGCAAAAACATAAACTTCAATTACGAAAAAGGAATTTAATTTGATATGGAGGAGATCAGGATTTGCATTTGATTTAGTATGTATAATAACCCAAAAAGACACCATGGATATATTGATTTACTGGTTAACAATTAGTTAAACTACTCAAAACAAAGCACTTTAATTAATAAATTTAAGGTGTTAACCATAAATTAAATATGATGCTAAAGAATATTTCAAAAATTAAAGGTGTTAAAACGCTAAAAAAGTCATCACAAAAAAACATCTATGGAGGTTTTGATGTAGACGAACTTTGTCCAAGGCCAAATGCATTCTTTTGTGCGGTTGATATACCTGACCATGTATGCTGTAATGGTTTTTGTGTACTACCTAGCCACCCTGCTTGTGGAGGTCTGTTTTTCTAGAGAAATAATCGTAAAATAGATTATTACAAGCGTTTTTTTTATGAAGTCTTCTTGACTTTTATAAACCGTAATACAACTTTAGATCACTTTACAAATTAAATAATAAGTTTGTAAAGTGATTTTTTATTTGTGCAAATATCTAATACTTTTTTAAGTTGACATTGACAACTTTGAGGCAAGCCTCGGAGCATTTAAATCTCGATTATCAAGCTAAAATGTAACAAATCTATGTAGTATAAGTCTAACTTTTTGTTGTGAAAGAAGAAATCAATATAAAAGAACGCAAACCCATCTGGATCGTATTATCAGAATTTTATCTTGATACCGAGCTTCAAGAACATGATTTTAGATATATTGCCAAAATCATAATAAATAGTCCTTATTCTCTAGAAAAAGTAAAAGAGATAAATGTGTTTGAGGTATTTCCTGTTTTACAGTCAAACTTGCTAAGTGTAGCGGGGGAATGGGCAGGGTTTAATGAAGAATGGTTAATTACTGAGATTCTTTCTTCTTTACAAAATAGAAACAAATTACAAGAGTTGAATATTAAAGCTCAATTCAAAATCCACAAATGGATGCAAAAAGACTATTGGGAAAAAATTGAACAAATATATGATCAGATTAAGTCTGGTTATCACTAATTCATCACAATATGCAACGGGTAATAACAATAATATGCTGTTTAATTCATTTCTTCTTTTTTGGACAACGCGATCTCAAAACTAGTATTGAAGATTTTAATAATGACGGTATTGTCGATACACTTACTACATTTTATGAGGGAGGAAGCATGTTTGGTGGTCGATATGCAGCCATCACCAACGGAAAAACAAATGAAACTTACAAACTTAATAATGATGGATGTTTTTGCGAAATCAAAGATATTATTACTATCCCGCCAAAATTAGCAAAACAAGAAAACAAACCATTTCTAGATGCTTTAAAAAAACAAATCCTACCCAAACAAAAAGAAGTAGCTGATGAATCACTTAATTGGATGATTAAAAGTTCTTATACAAACACCAAATTAAGTAACAACATCTACTTTGATCAAATAATCAATCCGCAAACAAAATGGAATACCGAAGCATTTGAATCTCCTAAAAGTTATTATCTCGAAATCAAAGGTGATACACTATACCATTTGTACAAAACTATAAAAGAAAATGTCACTAAAGATCCAAAAGGTTTTTTGGTCTATTATGCTCATAATCATTATCGTAATGAGCAACAAAATGGTTTACAAGAGATCGAAAACAACTCCAGGTATACTTTATACAAAACCTCACATGGGGTTCTTGCTAAAAAAGGGCAATTACACAAATGGCTATTCGTAACTGATATAGACCTAACAGGAGGTCCGGAAAAATTACGCTGGGATTCTATCAAAAAAGTAGCACTTGTAGAGCATTATGCTATTATACAACAAAATATGGCTCCATCTATTATTGATCAATTCTTCGTCATTAATCTCGAAACCGGAATTTGTGGAAAACTAAAAACCAAATTATACGATTCTGAAACTATCGAAGACAATAACACAGATACTTTTTTAATTGAAGACAACAGTATACAATTTATTTCCAGAAGAGAACAATTTAAATATGGACTAAAAGATATTTTTAAAGCAATAGATACATTGTATGAGAATCAAAATTGAAGTACCTAAAGACAAATTTACAAGTCATCATCGGTTAAAAAATAATTTTGAGACAACCCTAAAAGCATTAAAATCTTGATTATCGAGTAACAATATACTGTTCTAATCGTCATGATAATAACTTAATAAGCTAATATCATGAAGCACATACTATATCTGACTATAAGTATATTATTCCTTTGCAATCAAAATATCAAATCACAAACCATAGATACGCTGATTACAGCCGGTAATCAACGATTGCATTTTAATATTATCAAGGGGAAGAATCCTCCTATACTATTTGAATCCGGAAATGGTAATGATGGTTCGGTATGGAAAGATGTATTACCCCAAATATCGAAAGCTACCGGGGCAACATTAATCACTTATGATAGAGCAGGTCTAGGGCAAAGTGAAATAGATACATTAACGATCAATTATAAAGATGAAATCAAAAACCTTGAGTCTGCGCTAAAACAATTGGGGTACTACGAAAATCTTTTTATTGTTAATCACTCTTTTGGAGGGTTTTATACTACACTGTTCACAGTAAGAAATAAGGATAAAGTAAAAGGTAGTGTCTATATCGATCCTGCCCTATCTTGTTTTACGACAAAGGAGTGGTCAAAAGATTTTGTAGATCATATTTCGCAAGAAAACTGGGCATTGATAAAAAAACATAAAATAGGATTGTATTATGTACTTTTACAATTAGAAGAAATTGCTGATTACATGAGTACTATTGATCTGCCAAAAGAGTTGCCCGTTACGCTCATTGCCGCAGAAAAAGTATTACCAATGGTAAAACAGCATGAAATCCATAAATGGCAAGAGTGCATGAAGTCTTTTGGTACATTACCAAATCACAAATATGTTTTAGCTAAAAATTGCGGACATAAAGTATGGCTAGATGATGAAAAACTTGTTATTGATGAAATTGTAAAAGGGTATCAAAAAGTACATTTCAAAGAAAGTAAATAACTTTGGGACAAATCTCAATGTATTAAAATTCTTGATTATCGAGTACATAATGTCTTAAAATATGATGAAAACAAAGAATGTTGGGTATTTAGGTTTCTTATTTGCAGTAATTATTCTACTAAGTAGTTGTCAAAAAGAAAACAAATCAATAGATATTTTTAGTTATCAAACTAAAAACAAAGAAGAAAAATTTAACCTCCTCAAAAAATACCTGAAAAAAGACTCCGGACTTCTAGATGCCGAATATCATATTTGGTATCAGGACAACGAAACAGGAATAATACCCGGCCCATCTGATTATACGATCACATTAGCACTAATGATAAAAAAAGATTCTATTGATACATGGGTAAAAAATCTAGAAAAATCATCAGAAAAAGCACCTTTACAACATTGGGAAGCATTAAAATTAGACAAAACCAAATGGAAACTGTCTTCACCGCCTGAGGTATATTTTTCTGACACTATGACAGAAATAAAAATACTTTTTAGAGAAGAAAATATTATCTTAGGCATGTACTCTACACTGCCTATTTCATTATAATAGTTAAAGTAAGATATCTCTTGTCAAGCCTCATACCATTAAAATAAAAGAGCTAAACACAACATGAAAAAGTTAATATCTATAATCTTATATTTTGTATTGATAGTAGTAACCAACGTTGTAAAAGCTCAAAGTCTTTCTATTTATAATATTTATTCTTTTGAAAAAAATAAAAACGATAAAATAGGTTTTATTTCGCTCACTGATGTATACCCTTGGTCTCAGAGTGCCGATTCGTTAGTTATTGCTGATCAACACCTTGGAGGGAGCAAAACAAAAAATGATAACTATCATCAACTCTCACCAAAACATAGGAAACAATTTTTACACCGAATGAAAATTGAAGAAACCGACAGAATTTTTATTTATAATTTATCTTCCAATACATTACTCACTCGCAAAGTAAAAAGTACTACTGTTGCAGCACATCTTAGTGTCTATGCAGACAATACAGAAATATCAGAGTACGACTATATGATCGGTTTTGAAATCCCGGAAATATCCCTAAAAAATTTTGGAGACTACTTTTTTAATACCCTAGTATATGTTGGAAAACAAAATCCGTTTATAACCGGAAGAATCAAACAAATACTTTGGAAAAAAACAGAAAAGACCTCATTTCTACCCAATAAAGCTATGATAACCTTTAATCAAGGAGCATTATACGAATCTATTATCAATGGTTTACATTATTATGCACAAGATATTACAAAAACCGATCAAACTTACGCTCGGCATCTGATGATTTATGATCCTAAAAAAAATACTATTCTTTTTGATAAAACATATACCGAGGACGAAAGTGCTTATTTAAACCCTTTGAATATAGGCAAAAAAACCAACTACACTCATGCCTACCAATGGACCGGTACTTTGTTCAGAAACAAGCCTGCTACTATTTTTGGGTTTTTAGGGCATTCTTTTGGTTGTCCTCATATAGAATTTATATCCAAATCAGAACCTTCAATTCGCTTAAAATGTGATAATAGGCATTAATTTTTATCATTTTGCATTAAAAAAAATTATTTTACTTTAGCAATCATCATACAAACATCAAAAAGTATCTATGCTTTTTAAAAAAATTACTCTTTTTATGCACTTTTTATTTCAATCAAGCATCAAAGATGATCCATTTGGGATTGTGGTTATCATTCTTTTTGTAGTAGGTTTTATCTGTTACTTTATCCCTTCGATTATAGCGATTTTTAGAGGTAAAAGTAATACTATTGCGATCATTGCTTTAAACTTTTTTCTGGGATGGAGCCTAATTGGATGGGTAGTATCTCTGGTATGGAGTTTATCAAAAGATCAACCGGCACAAAGAATTGTTGTACAACAACAAAAACAAGACGATACCATAGATAAGCTCACAAAGCTAAAAGATTTAAGAGATAGTGGTAGTATTACGCAAGAAGAGTTTGAACAGCAAAAAAGACAATTGTTATAAAAGTTTTAAGCTGATGAATTTAACTCCTTAAAAAATATAAAGAAAGAAATATGAGTGAAGTTGATGATGATTTTTATAATCGAGCCGATCAGCATATTTATTTATCAAACGATCAATTAAAATCTGTAAGTAAAGGAAAAGTAAGTGCTTCGATGATGTATAGCGTAGCAAGATTCAATGCTTGGGTGAGTGCTTGTGGTTGGACTAGTAGTGAAGAAATGAAAGCAGCTAAAGAAGAAACTATGAGTTATTTTATTACTGAATATAAAAAAATGCTTAATGAAAATCTTGATGAGTATATAAACAACTTTGATGAGTATATGAAATCAAAAACGTAACAAATTATTGCTATATAGTTTTATAGTAATTTTGAAATGTTTCGGTTACCTTTTTAATTTATGAAGTTAATTACTATATTAATATCATCATTTTTATGTAGCATTTCATTAGGATATGCACAGGAAGTTCCTGTTCCACAGCATTACGCTATCATGGTTTCTGTATTAGGAGATCTAGATAATGATGATAACCAAGAATTGGTGGTTGCTTACAATACTAAAGAACAAACTGAGATACATGAAAATATTCCCCGAGAACTTATCATTTATAAAAATATTGATCAACAGTGGAAACTTTGGAAAAAATCTACTCAGGCATTATATGGTAGCCTAGAAGGGGGACCAATGGGTGACCCTTTTGAA
This sequence comes from Aquimarina algicola, assembly GCF_006443095.1. Lineage (GTDB taxonomy): Bacteria > Bacteroidota > Bacteroidia > Flavobacteriales > Flavobacteriaceae > Aquimarina > Aquimarina algicola. The sequence goes on along the minus strand of NZ_VFWZ01000009.1, from coordinate 299,218 downwards.
GATATTCATATCAAAGATGGTGTATTACACATAAGCCAAAGTGGAGGAAGCAGTTGGAAATGGGCACATACAGATAAGTATCGTTATCAAGACGACGAATTCTACCTTATTGGGTATAGAAGTCTCTCAGGAAAAATATGTGAATATTGGAAAGAAGTTGATTATAACTTATCTATTGGCAAAATCATAGTCAAAAAAGAGTATGAAAATTGCGAAAATCAAGAGCAAGAGATCTACAAAAGAGAAAATGAAACATTCTACTACAAAAAAAAAATTCGTATCATTTTGCAAAATAGAGAAGATCAACATATGCAAATTACTACTCCCAAATACAAGCATAAGATTCACTTGTAATGTTGTTATCACCCAAATTATATAACCGTTATTTATGATCTCTTCTTTTTATATTTACTTTTTCTGTAAAGTGCTTAGTATTCATTGTCGATAGGGTAATTTTTAATTGCTTTTGTAAATTCTCCACTTTCAGTATTGATCTTTACGATTTCAATTTCTTTATTCTCATTAAAAATCCCTCTTAAATAATAACTATTATTTTGATTTATTTCTATTCCAAAATTAATTCCGGATCCTCCCCTCTTATATTTACCACTTAACATTCTACCGATACTATCAGTTTGTTTTTCGTTTATAGCAAACTTTTCGACAATGTCCTTATAATTATGATTTCTATTTGAAATTCTTTGAACAGAGATATTTTTTTCACTCTCTAATATCCCATAAAATTTACTTATGCCTTTGGTATCTTGATTATCGTTGATCGTATATGATTCAACAAGAAAACAATCAGAAATTGTAACAGGGCCAAACATACCATATAACTCAGTTACACTATAATTAAAATTAGAAATATAGTATTGTAATTTGTTATCTATCGTTAATAAAATTGTGTCTGACCTTAAAAATGTTTTGAAAGGAATAGCTATTGATGTTATATGTTCTTCATTTTTAGTTCCATAAATAATGGTGTCTTCTATAGATCTATTATTTCTAAGTATTTCAAATCTTATTTCTTTTAATTCAGCGTCCTGAAAGTTAAAAATATCAATCTCTGGTTGCTCTTTTACATGTGTAATTAACTTGCATTCTTCTAGCCTTTCTAACATTTTATCATGTAATTCTTTTTTATGCTGATTTTTGAAATACATCACTAATGCTCCTAACAACACTACTAGTAAAGTTATAGAAATCATTACGATACATACTATTTTTAATACTTTTTTCATTTGATCAAAACCTCATACCATTAAATTATTTATTTGAAAATAATACTACCAATATTAATAAGAGTATTTTTAATCGTTGCATGATGTGTATTTCAAATTAATGTTAATCATTATGTAAGAATAAGTACCCATATATCTTTGACCCGAATATAAATAAATCCAAAATAACTGTAATAATTAATTGTTTTTATACTTCAGACCTGTAATTCAACAATTATAAAAAAGTACAATACACTTCGATAAATTCATATACATTTGTTAAGAATACACGTATACCATTATTATTTGTATAAATATTCAATAAAAACAGAGATCAAATTATACTCCTAATGAATTTTAATATACACCCTATTTCTAATACAGAGCTAAAAGAAAAATTAACACATAAAATCAACCATAAAACAAAACCCATTGGGGCACTAGGAACTTTAGAAGAAATAGCATTACAGATAGGTATGATTCAAAACACTGAAGAACCTGTACTAAAAAACCCCACGATTATTGTTTTTGCAGGAGATCATGGTATTGCCAAAAAAGGAGAAGTAAATCCATATCCACAGGAGGTAACAGCTCAAATGGTCTATAATTTTCTCAATGAAGGCGCTGCGATCAATGTATTTTGTAAACAAAATAATATCGCCTTAAAAATCGTAGATGCAGGAGTACATCATGATTTTGACAATATAAAAGGTCTAATCAATGCAAAAATTGCATTTGGAACACAAAACTATCAAGAAGCACCTGCCATGACACATAAGCAATGTACAACTGCAATACAAAAGGGCGCAGATCTGGTTACAACAACGTATCATAGAGGGTGTAATAGTATTGGTTTTGGCGAAATGGGTATAGGCAACACCTCTTCGGCTTCATTATTAATGGCATATTTTACTGGTACTCCTATCAAAGAATGTGTTGGTGCAGGAACAGGGTTAGATACACAAGCCATCAAAACCAAACAACATATTTTGGCTGATGTGTATGCAAAATATACCGTTTCATCCCCAATAGAAGCATTGGCGACCTTTGGAGGGTTTGAGATTGCAATGATCACAGGAGCCATTCTTAAAGCGGCAGAACTCAAAATGACAATAGTAATAGATGGTTTTATCGTTACCGCTGCATTACTTGCTGCACAAGCTATAGCTCCCAACACTATAGACTATTGTATTTTTGCACATACATCAGGGGAACAAGGGCATCAAAAAATACTTCATTTTTTAAGAAAAAAGCCATTACTCGATATGGGATTAAGGCTTGGTGAAGGTACCGGTGCTGCAATTGCTTATCCATTACTGGTATCGGCAGTTGATTTTTTGAATACCATGGCCAGTTTTGAAAGTGCAGGAGTTTCTACAAATGAATAAGTCTATACTATCATTAATTATTTATAAATAAATATGAAATTTATAAGCAATAAAATAGAACTTGAAGAAAATGGGTATTCTATCCTGACAGATTTATATACAGATAATGAAATCAATAATATATTAGCTTGTATAGAAGAGGATGAACAAAGTGGAAATTCATTTATGAAAACAAAAGATTTGTTTGCCATTAGACAACTGCTCAAAAATATCCCTAAATTAACTGATCTATTGTTCAATAAAAGTTTAACTGAGTTAATTTCTGACCTTTCTGAATCTGAGTATTTTTTGACAAAAGCTATTTATTTTGATAAACCAAACGGATCTAACTGGTTTGTTCCTTATCATCAAGATTTGAGCATTTCGGTAGACCAAAAAGCTGATGTAGAACACTATTCAAATTGGACTTTTAAAAAAGGGCAATATGGAGTTCAACCACCGGTCAAAATATTGCAAGACACAATCACAATTCGAATTCATTTAGATAAAACAGATAAAAATAACGGGGCTTTAAAAGTAATCCCAAAATCTCATTTGCAAGGAATTATTCGCATTGATTCTGAACATTGGGACACCAAAAATGAATTTGTATGTGAAGTGGAAAAAGGTGGAGTAATGTTGATGAAACCTTTAATTCTACATGCATCAAATAGAACCATGAACAATAAAAGAAGAAGAGTGATACATTTGGAGTTTAATAAACATAGACTAAGTGAACCTCTAAATTGGCTAGAGTATCATAAAAATCAGGTTATGATTTAACAAAAATTATAATCTAAAACATATAATACACTATGAAAAAAAGCATTTTATCTATCATAATATCAAGTATCGGGCTCTATTTTATATATTGGTTCAATAGACGTACTTGTGAGATATATGCCGCAGTATCAGAAACTCCAGAAATTGATACCTCGATATTTTCTGCATTTGGTAATGTTTATAAAATTACCGCCATGTGTATAGGTTTAGTTGGGTTTTATGTGGGCCTTATGGCAATACGCCAAAAGCAAAAAGTGGCAATTATCGGTATTGTTTTATCTATAATCGTAATGATGACTTCTTTTCTTCCTCTTTGTGAATACTACTTATCATGGTTAATATCTTAATACATATATCGTACTAAAAATGATCTCATACTAGATGAAAAAAGAAATCCATATTTTTTTTACGGCACTCATGTTTTTTACACGTATTCCTTGCCCAAAATGGGTAAATCATGATCCTGAGTATTTAAGATTGAGTGCCAAATATTTTCCTTTGGTAGGAATTATTGTTGGTAGCATAGGAGCCGGTGTTTTTTATGGATTATCATTTCTTTTTCCGATAGAAATTGCAATATTGTTGTCAATGAGTGCTACAATCTATACGACGGGGGCTTTTCATGAAGATGGTTTTGCAGATGTTTGTGATGGTTTCGGCGGTGGATGGACCAAAGAAAAAATTCTTTTAATCATGAAGGATTCTCGTTTAGGCACTTATGGTACTGTTGGGATTCTTTTGGTTCTTGCCACAAAATTTACTGCATTAAGCTCGATATCTCCTGCATACCTACCACTTATCATGATCGCAGGTCATAGTACAAGCCGATTTATTGCTACTACGCTTATTTATACACATCCATATGTAAGAGATACTGACAACAGTAAGGCTAAACCTGCTGCAAAAAGTATGAGTACGTCAATGCTCATTATGAGTGCTGTTTTTGGAATCATCCCATTAGTATTTTTCATGAATCCGTGGTTTTTTGCTGCTCTTATCCCTATGTATATCTCAAAAATGTTCCTTGCTGCTAAATTTAAAAAATGGATTGGCGGACAAACTGGCGACTGTGCCGGTGCTGTACAACAACTTAGCGAGGTTATTTTTTATCTTTCAATACTAGTATTATGGAAATATATCTAATCCGACATACTACTCCTAATGTGCAAAAAGGGATTTGCTATGGACAGAGTGATCTGGAGGTAACTGCCTCTTTTGCAACAGAAGCAGATCATATACATCAACAACTCGCTGTACAAGAAATTTCTAAAGTATATAGTAGTCCTCTAATAAGATGCAAGCGCCTTGCAGAAACTTTTAAAAAAGAAGTTGTTTTTGATGATCGGTTAAAAGAATTAGATTTTGGAAAATGGGAACTGTGTCCTTGGGATGATATTAATGAAAAAGAATTAAAGCCCTGGATGAATGATTTTGTAAATATCAAAGTTCCAGAAGGGGAATCTTATCTTATGCTTCAACAAAGGGCTATTGATTTTTTTTCAACTATTAATCAGTATACTACAACTTCAGAAAAGATTGTTGTTGTTACGCATGCGGGATGGATGCGAGCTATCATGGCATATATTCAAAAAATAGATTTAAAAGACTCTTTTGCCATAGAGTTACAATATGGACACATTGTGACCATACAATACATCGACAATCAATATCAAATCACCTCTGGTCTAAATCAATCATAATATGTATGTAATGCGCAATCTTATTATCACAATTTCTTTATTTCTGATTTGTATCTCTTGCAAAAAAGAAGTCAAGCCAACTGATCTTACGGTCATGTATATGGCTCCACAAAATATTGAGTATGCCAAAGGACTTACCATTAAAAGTCAAAAAGGATATAAAGAAGTTATCGTTTCTACCCCTTGGCCAAAAGCAAAACAGGAACTACGCTATATTTTACATCCAAAAGGCACGGCACAACCCTTTAGTACAAATGATACGCATACTGTGTTTATACAGGTTCCTATTGATAGGATGATCGTTACATCTACAACAGATATTCCTATGTTAGAAGCTTTGGGGCTTGAGCATAAACTTGTTGGGTTTCCTCATACAGATTATATTTCTTCAGAAAAAACAAGGGCTTTGATTGATAATGGCAGTATTAAAGAATTAGGAGAAGCACATAGCCTTAATACTGAAATCATCCTAGAACTCGACCCTGAACTCGTAATAGGGTTTTCATCATCAGGTGATATCAAAGCCTATGATCTGATTCAAAAAACAGGAATACCAGTTGCTATGAATGGATCATGGATGGAGCAACACCCACTGGGACGAGCAGAGTGGATTAAATTTATTTCTGCATTTTTTGGTAAAGAAGCCAAAGCTGATAGTATTTTTCAAGATATTAAAAAAGAATATACTACGGCTTCATTATTAGCGCAAAACGTATCAAAAACACCTACAATATTATCCGGTAACATGTTTAAAGACATATGGTACATCCCGGGAGGAAAAAGTTATGTCGCACAATTTTTTAAAGATGCAAATACAAAGTATTTATGGGCAGATTCTAAAACATCAGGAAGCCTTTCTCTTAATTTTGAAAATGTATTAGAAAAAGGGCAACACGCAACATTATGGATTGGAGCGGGGAACGCAAAATCAATAGAAGAATTGAAAGAGCAAAATCCTCGTTATGAATTATTTGAAGCATTTAAAAATAAAACCGTATATTCTTCTGCGTTAAGAACAGGAGCTACAGGTGGATTGATTTATTATGAATTAGGTCCTATGCGTCCCGATCTTATTCTAAAAGATATGATCAAAATCGCGCATCCTGAACTTTTACCGGATTATAATTTTTATTTTTTTGAAAAACTTGAATAATTGGCCCCAAACACTTCATATAAAAAAGTTTTTTTAGGCATCTCCTTGTTGTTATGTATTTGCTTTATTGTAAATATTAGCTTAGGATCGGTAATTATCCCCTGGGTAGATACACTAAGTAGTCTTGTAGGTGGCCCTGTAGAAAAAGAATCATGGAGATTGATTATAGTTGATTATCGTTTACCAAAAGCTATAACTGCAATATTAGTAGGTAGTGGTTTGGGAGCATCAGGATTATTAATGCAGACTCTTTTTAGAAATCCTTTAGCAGGACCTTTTGTATTAGGTATCACATCTGGAGCAAGTCTTGGAGTCTCTATTTTAATCATGGGCAGTGCGCTATCTCTATCTGTCACTATACCATTTTTGGGATCAAAATGGGCGTCAATTATCGCTGCAAGCCTTGGTTGTATTCTGGTTTTGATAGCGGTAATGGGGGTATCTGCAAAGGTAAGAGATACTATGGCTATTCTTGTTATTGGATTAATGTTTGGCAGCATTACTGCTGCTATTGTAAGTGTGCTCTCTTACTTTGCTCCTGCAGGACAATTACAACAATATATTTTTTGGGGTTTTGGTAGTTTGGGCAATTTATCTTGGTACGATCTGCTTATCTTTTTTAGTATTTATGTCTTGGGAATACTTTTATCTGTTTTGGCAATAAAATCTCTAAATACGCTATTATTGGGTGAGAACTATGCGCGTAGTCTTGGCATGAACGTGAAAATGAGTCGTTTTCTTATCATTATGGCAACAGGGCTACTAGCGGGCAGTATTACCGCGTTTGCAGGACCTATTGCTTTTATAGGTTTGGCCATACCACATCTTACTAGACAAGTATTCCATACTTCTAACCACAAAATACTTATTCCAGCAGTATTACTCTCCGGTAGTATTCTTATGCTGATTTGTGATACGATTTCTCAACTGCCTTCTAGCGAATATACATTACCAATTAATGCTATTACCTCTCTCGTTGGCGCTCCGGTAGTGATATGGTTACTAGTACGCAAACGCAAAATGTTATTCTAAAAGCAAACAATAGTATAACTATGAATTGAGATATTTAATTCAATTTTGTTTTCAAAATTTTTACATTATCAAAAATACCACTCGCTTCAGCTGTATATCGTTCACCGGTTTTAACATTCAAAAATTTCCAATTATACTGAAACTCTTCCGTAAGAAATATTCTTGATAATGCAATCGACGATAACGGTTCATTGGTATATTCTAAAATAATCGTCAAGATTTTTTCTGTTGTTTTAGAATCTGTAATTTCTAAAGGATATTCTAAAACAGTTTGATGATCTGCTACCTCGATATCATCAGAAAATTCGTTTTCTACAATATCTTTGGTATTCGTACATGAAGTTGTAATAAGCCCCATTACAACCATGATAAAAGTGAAATTTTTCATGTTCTAAGTGTGATGTATGATTCTAATTATAAAACGTTTATCATCATATACACCCTACCTAATTATTGAAAAAATATTTATAGAATAATCAATTTAAGTTTAAAAGTTATACTTTTTCTTAGTGTGACCTAATACTTTTAATCTATATCAAATTAAACTTTTATGTTTCAGGATCGGTATTTCTATACTGATTACTGTTCCTATTTTAGGATTGGAGTTAATATCAATATAACCGGATAACTTTTGTATTCGATGTTTAATATTAGATAAACCAATACCTAACGGCATCGTAGAGATATCAAACCCTTTCCCATTATCTTCAAAAAGAACATTGATACTATTTCTAATAAACTCTATTTGAATTTCAACAACACTTGCACTGGCATGTTTGATCGTATTGGTAATAAGTTCCTGAAATACAGAAAACAATTCATTTTGAAAAAGCACATCCATTTCATTGATCTTGTCCTCTTGATACGTAGAGATATTGATATTCAATTTACTGGCTTTTCCTATATTGTGCATATACTCTTTTACTAATTGTATAAAATTGCTATGGTTAAATTTCTTAGGAATAAGTTCATGAGAAAGTACCCTTACCTGCTCATAAGTATCATCTAATTGATTATATACATCGCTTAAATTATCTAAATCATTTTTTGAAGCTTCAAACTGAAGTTTTATAGCAGCCAGGTTCCCTCCTATCCTATCATGCAACTCTTGAGCAATTCGTTTTCTTTCTTTATTTTGAACCTGAATCGAATTTTTGATTAGTTTTAATTCTTGATTTCTTATTAATGCATCTATTTTTTGTTCACTAATCTCCTTTTGTTTTTTATTGAGCAGATTTTGATTTTTTAATTTTTGATAATACAAAAACAACAACCCAATCAAAGGGATTAGTATAATAACGAATGCATATAAGACTGTTCTTTTTTGTAACTGTTCCTTTTTTATTTCAAGTTCTTTGAGCTCTTGATTTTTTTTTAAAACCGATATTTCTTTCTCTTTTTTCAGAGTCTCATATTCTACTTCTAACTTAGCAATCTCTTCATTTTTTTGTAATGTAGTAATAGAATCATTTAGTTTATTTTTTTGCTCTGTATATGTTAAGGCTGCTTTATATTGTTTTTCTTCTAAAGCTATTTCTTTCAACTTCTTATAGGCAAACAATTGTTGTTTGAAGTGCCCTGATGCTTGGGCTATAGATAATATTTCTTTATAATTTTTCTTAGCTTTTCTAAATTCTTTTCTTTCTTTTAAAATCTCACCAATATTGATTTTGTTATTTAAGATAATAAGAGGATATTCATATTCTTTTGCAATTGCCAAAGACTTATTGAAATAAGTAAGCGCTTTATCGTCATGATACATATTAAGATATACAACTCCAATATTTAGCAATGCTACTGCCTGGTTTCGGTTATTTTTGTTTGCTTTATAAAGATCAAGTGATTTATTATGATAAAAAATTGCTTGTTTATAATTTTTTAACTCTAAATAGCAAAGACCAATCGAACTATAGTAGTTAGGAACCTCTTTATATTTTAAAGCAGATTCAAAAATCTCTAACGCTTTAGGAACATCACCTGTAAGTCTGTATATGATTGCTAGATTTGACAAATGCCTATCCAAATATCCAAAATTATTACCATTTTCTTCAATCTCAATACCTTTTAACGCCCATTTCTTACTATCTTCGATTAACCCTTTATCTCTGGAAGCATGTGAAAGCCTTAAGTAAAAAGATGATAATAATTTTAATGATGATGAATCTTGTTTATCTTTAATCAATTCGACACCTTTTTTTGCATAGAAGAATGCAGAATCAGTATCATATTTAAAGTAGTGATAAGAGGCCAAAACATTATTTGCTCTAGCTTTATTCAATAAATTTTGTGTTTTTTTCAATACATCTTGCCCAATCTCAAACGCTTCTTTGCGTTGCTCTTCTACTAATACATAAGATTCTGCTTTTTTAAGCTGTTCACGCTCATCATTAATAGTCATGAGTTGATCTTCTATTCTACTTTGTGTATAAGCAACATTACTCGCCATAAACAAAACGTATACAATAACAGAGTATAAAGATGTAGATGTGGGCATATGTAGGTGATATGAATAATCTTATTTTACTATGATCATAAATATAGAAATGAATTTACATCTAAATGATAACAAGCACAAGAAAATTATAACAAAGCTTCTATCCTCGCTAACAAGTTAATTATTGAAAAACTCTTATCTTTAAGAATAAAGCAGAATCATTATGAATACAATTTTATATATAGAAGGAATTCAAAAACAGTTTGCTTATTATAAACAATTAGGCGAAAAAACAATAGATCAAGTACCGGAAGGAAAACTTTTTTGGCAATATAATGACAATAGCAATAGTATTGCAATTATTATAAAACATTTATGGGGTAATATGCGATCTCGATGGATCGATTTTTTGACTACTGATGGAGAAAAAGAATGGCGAGAACGTGATACAGAATTTGAAAATGATATTAAAACCAAGCAAGAACTCCTAGAAAAATGGAATGAAGGTTGGGATTGTTTATTTGCTGCTTTAAAAACAATCAATAAAGATAACTTTGAGCAACCGATTTATATTCGTAATGTAGAACATACCGTTACAGAAGCTATAAATAGACAACTAGCACATTACTCCTATCATATCGGGCAAATTGTATTTATAGGAAAAATGATTGCCGATAAGCGATGGGAAAGTTTATCAATACCAAAAGGAAAATCTACAGCATATAATGCAAAACGTTTTTCTCAATCAAAGCACAAAGCGCATTATACAGATACATTAATAGAACCAAAAAATGATCAATAATTAAGTAGTCATATCACATCATAACTTTGATATTATTGCTATGACATGTTGAGAAATTTTAGTGATTAATTAAAAAAAATACTATAAATTAAGGATACATTACAGGTCTGCGCCAAAAGGCATATACGGCAAAATCATCAACATCTTACTTGATAACTCTTTTAGGTTTGTTAATAACTATGGTTTTACCAATACCAAAATCCAAATAGATTACAATTATATTTGCGGATAGCTGTTTAAATAGTGTATTCAGCTTGTTGAAGCCAACAATTAAAAAAACAATAAAGCAATACAGATGAAATTTATAGTATCCAGCTCTTACTTACTTAAACAATTACAGGTATTAGGAGGGGTAATTAGCAACAGTAACACATTACCGATTCTAGATAATTTTTTATTCGAATTGGATAGCAATAGCTTAACTGTTTCTGCTTCTGATCTCGAAACTACCATGTCTGCAAAGTTAGAAGTAGAATCTGATGATCAGGGAACAATAGCCGTACCGGCAAAACTATTATTAGAAACTCTGAAAACATTTCCTGAGCAACCGCTTACATTTGTTGTTGCTCCAAATAATACAGTCGAGATCAGTTCTAATCACGGTAAATATGCACTGGCATACGCTGATGGAGAAGAATTTCCGAAAGCTGTAGAATTAGAAGATCCCTCTTCGACAAACATTTTGGGAGATGTACTTGCAACTGCTGTAAGCAAGACTATTTTTGCAACAGGAAATGATGATTTGAGACCTGTAATGAGCGGTGTATTCTTTCAGTTTTCGACAGAAGGATTGACATTTGTAGCTACAGATGCCCATAAACTGGTAAAATATACTCGTGAAGATATACAAGCCTCGCAATCGGCAGAATTTATAATGCCCAAAAAACCACTTAACCTCCTTAAAGGAATCCTTGCAGGAAGTGATAGTGACGTCTTGATCGAATACAACGATTCTAATGCAAAGTTTTCTTTTGATGAAACACAACTTATTTGTAGACTCATCGATGGAAAATATCCGAACTATGAAGCGGTAATCCCAAAAGAAAACCCTAATAAACTTACAATAGCTCGTAATCAATTTTTAAATTCTGTACGAAGAGTTTCTATCTTCTCAAATAAAACTACGCATCAAATCCGTTTAAAAATTGCAGGAGCAGAATTAAATATCTCTGCAGAAGATATTGATTATTCTAACAAAGCAGATGAGCGTCTTACTTGTGATTATCATGGAGATGACATGCAAATAGGATTTAATTCTCGTTTTTTGAGTGAAATGCTAAACAATCTTAATGCAGACGATGTACAATTAGAAATGTCTTTACCTAATAGAGCAGGGATTTTAACCCCTACAGATGGATTAGACGAAGGAGAACATATCACCATGTTGGTAATGCCGGTGATGCTAAATAACTAAATTACCAAATAACTAACCATTTTAAATCCAATATTACTGCTTTTGTAATATTGGATTTTTTGGTTTAAAGTACATAACCCAAGAGCATTATATCAATATCAAGGTGTAATTTTGTATATCTTTGAGAAAACATAAACTTAAAAGATGTTTACTGTAAAACTAGATGTATTAGAAGATGAAATTATAGAATTTGCTGTTCCCGCAAATCACTTTGTTGGTATAGAAGGAGTTGGGGGAAAACTTTTTGTTACAAATAAAAGAATAGTGTTTAAGTCTCATAATTTCAATATTCAAAATCATCAATTAGTTATAGACTATTCCAACATTAAAACAATCGAACTGAGCAATACTTTAGGAATCATCCCTAATGGGTTAAAAATAATATTACAAAATAACCAGATAGAAAAATTTGTGGTACAGAAACGAAAAACCATACAAAAGGCAATACATCAAAAAATGGGTATAAAGTGAAATATATAGATATTGCTAAAACAGTTTTAATAGAAATATTTCTTAATGGTAATAGATCTGTAAAAGTAACATGCAAAAAAAAATAATATCTAAAATCATTAGCTATGTATGGCCGATTACCAAAGAGATCAAGTCTACAATAAATGGCACACTTGAAGTTACCTGGATGAATGGGAAAAAAGTACTTGATAGTCAAAATGCAAATTATTCCTACGGAACACTTCAAAAATTACTTCACTATGGTCTTACAAAAATTAATATTTCCTCTACAAGTGATATTTTACTTTTAGGATTAGGTGGAGGAAGTGTCATATCGTCTTTAAGAAATACATTTGAACATAAAGGAAAAATTACTGCTTTAGAAATTGATCAAGTAGTTATAGACATTGCGATCGATGAATTTAAAATTAAAAATCTCAATAATTTAGAAATCATCTGTGAAGATGCTTTATCATATATACATAACTGTAACAAAAAATTTGATCTCATCATTGTTGATATTTTTATCGATAACAAAGTCCCTGAACCATTCTACACCCATACGTTTTGGAAACAAACATTATCATTGGTAAACAAGGAAGGTTATGTCATATTTAATGCCGGTATTAATCTAAAAAACAATACTAAAGTAGATACACTAATATCTACTTTTAAAACTCAAATCACTTTTGATCAATACAACAAAGTACAAGGTGCTAACACTTTACTAATTGGAAAAATTCTTTAAACTTAAGCAACATGACTAAAAAAGAATTACAAGATTGTCATCAAAGAATCAAAAAATACATTCACAGAACACCTGTACTTACTTCTACCCTACTCAACAATATCTCAGGGGCTCAAATATTCTTTAAATGTGAAAATTTTCAAAGAATGGGAGCTTTCAAAATGAGAGGAGCAGCAAGTGCTATTTCAAAGTTATCAGACATTCAGAAATCTCATGGAGTGGTTACACATTCTTCGGGTAACTTTGCTCAAGCATTATCTTTGGCTGCCAAAAGCCTTGATGTAAAAGCATACATAGTAATGCCATCAACAGCTCCACAGGTAAAAAAAGATGCTGTAAAAGGGTACGGAGGTGAAATCATCGAATGTCCACCTACTCTTCAAGATCGTGAACAAACAGCTTTCAAAATTCAAACAGAAAAAAAAGCCACATTTTTACATCCTTCTAATGACTTGGATGTAATTCTGGGGCAAGGCACTGCGGCTATAGAATTACTTGAAGAACATCCTTATCTAGAATACATATTTACCCCTGTTGGTGGTGGTGGTTTAGTAGCCGGAACTGCTCTTGCGGCACATTTTTATGGTACTGATTGCACCGTAATTGGCGGAGAACCTTTTGAGGTCGATGACGCTTACAGATCCCTTAAAAGTGGAAAAATAGAAACCAATAGCACAACAAATACAATTGCCGATGGCTTAAAAACACAACTCGGAGACATTAATTTTCCTATTATCAAAAATTATGTTGATGAGATCATAAGAGTTGAAGAAGATGAAATCATATCTGCAATGCAACTCATTTGGGAACGTATGAAAATCATTATCGAACCTTCTTGTGCTGTACCATTTGCTGCTTTATTAAAAGAAAAGCAACGATTTGAAAATACAAAAATAGGCATCATCCTTTCTGGCGGAAATGTAGATCTCAAAAATTTACCATTTTAAAGTTTTGCTATGGAAATTCATTAAAAAATCAATGATCAATTAGCGATTCGATAAAAACTATCCAAACGATGAAACAGTTGTTGGATAGAAATCCAAACCCCCAATTCTACAATACTTTCAGGAGTTAATAATGGTGATATTTCTTTTAAAATAATTTCACTTACTTCTGCAGGGCTATCAGACATTGCTCTTGCCAAAATAATTGCTGCAGCTTCTTCTTTTGTCAAACAAGTACTAGAAGAAAGGTCTGATAATAACGCTCTACAATAATTAGCATTTTTAGGGATTTTAGCTGTGCCTATTCTCTCTATCCTTTTTATAGTATCTGTTCCTACATTAGGTATTTTTTTCATGATTATCATCTGCGAGTCCTTGCTTAAGACTTCATTTTGCACAGTTTTAAAATATACTACACTCAGTAAATATTTGACTCTTAACCCTAATTGTGTAGTTTCTTTATCTAGATTGATTTTAATAACAGTCGTTATCGCTTTTAGAATTTTTCTGTTCTTAATATTTTTTAATATAGGAAAAGTATATCCGGTATGTTTTTGTAGATATACTTTTGCTCTTGCATAAGAACCAGGAACTCCTCTAGTCCATTTTTTTTCAAGAAATACGACACCGGGAGCATGTTTTAAAACTCGTAAAAAAGTCATGAAACTATCTTGTCGAATAGGTTTTGATTGTATCTCAGAGGCATCAAATGAACCTTCAAAATGTTTTCCCGGTTGCCAACCATCTGATGACAATAATTTACCCACATCTTGTAAAGAATTTTGCTCTATTGTAATGCCTGTTGCATCCATAAACTTATTAAGAAAACCCATCAAACCAATAGAATAAACGATTCTCTCTATTTCTTTAGCAGATAAATGTTTTCTAAAATCATTATAGCGTTCTTTTGTTAAAGTAACCGGTATACTAGATAATGATGAAGCAAATTCGATAACCGCATTTTCCTTTTGTGATAGTTCTCGTTCTCCAGTAATTACCTTTGTATCTAATCCTCTTCTTAAGGCAAAAGAACAACTATGCGCTGTACAATAAGAGCAATTTGCTGTTTTACTAGAGATGTAAGTAGCTAAACCTACCAAACTTTTTAATGACTTTTTTTTCAATAGATAGCTAGGCAAGCCCAATAAATTAGGCATCAAGAGATTATATGTTCTAAAACCTATGGGCCATATTTCTAAAATTGGATCTGCATTGGGCACTACTCCAATTAATTCATTTGCCAAAGCAAGCATGGGTTTGTATTTCTTTTTCAAGATTTTAGTATCAACTGCAGAAGATTCTAGTTGCTTGGCAAGTGTTGGTATCATCTTTTTAAGTTTGGTTAATTATGTTGGTACAATTTAAAAAACGTTTGCTTCATTTTTAAATTATAGCTGCTAAATGTTTTTTCTTTTTTAAACACAAAAAAAGTACTGAAAGCCAATATTTTACCACATAAAAACTAAAAAATTAGTAGAAATACTAATTAATTAGTTGTAAAACTAAAAGATTAGTAGTATGTTTGTTTTATAAAATTATTACGATGCAAAAGCTAGCGAAAAGAGAAGAACAAATCATGCAAAGTTTATGGAAGCTTGAAAAAGCTTTTATCAAAGAAATCATTGAAGAGTTACCGAATCCAAAACCTCATTATAATACTACCGCGACTATAGTAAAAATCTTAGAAGAGAAAGGATTTATTAATCACGTAGCCTTTGGCAATAGTTTTCAGTATTACCCTTTAATTTCTAAAGACGAATATCAAAAAGAAATACTAGGAGAAGTTGTGCATAATTATTTTGACAACTCTCCTATGGCACTAGTTAAATTTTTTGCAAAAGAAGAAAAATTAAATCCCAAAGAATTAGAAGAAATTCTTCAATTGATTAAAAACAAAAAATAATGGAATATATCTTTTACAGTTCGGCTCTTATAGGATTATCGTATTTGATTTATAAACTTTTTCTTGCCAAAGAAACTTTTTATCACCTTAATCGATGGATATTACTGGGACTTATTTTTTTATCATTCACATTGCCATTTATAACAGTTCCAGAGCATTTATCTTTTAGAACAATTTTTGTAAAAGAATCTATTGCAGATACATCTCCTCAATTGCAAACAACAGAATCAATCTTACCCGATACAAGTACTGTAATATCACCAGATGTAACATCTTCTTCTCCTACATTATCAACGGATAGTACTGGGCCTTCTTCTTTAGATTGGAAAAACCTAATTCTATATATCTACTTGTTGGGTGTTTTTGTTTTTGCAGTTCATTTTATAATTCAACTTGGTGTTTTACTATATAGAATTATTAAAAACCCTATTGTAGAATTTGATGAATATAAAATTATCGAGACTGATAAAAGTCATGCTCCTTACTCATTCTGGAATCGAATTTTTATGAATCCAAGTCAGTATAATCCAGACACCTACCTACAAATACTAAAACATGAACAGATGCATATTAAAGGAAAACATAGTCTAGATATGTTATTAGTCGAATTATTGGTTATGTTTCAGTGGTTTAATCCTTTTGCATGGTGGTATCGAAAAGCAATAGATAATAACCTTGAGTACCTTACTGATGATGGTATGCTTACTCATGGAGAAGACAAAGAATCATATCAAATGAATCTCTTAAGAGTTTCAACTCCTAATATGCCAACAGGTTTGGCAACAAATTACAATCAATCATTTCTCAAAAAACGAATACTTATGATGAATTCTAAAAAATCAACAGCAAAATCAGGTTGGAAGTACCTAATCATTCTTCCGATACTTACACTTACTGTTTTGTCTTTTAATCCGATAAAACATATTGACACTACTATTTCTGAACATGAAGGAACAATAAGTAATAATGATGAATCTGTAAATACATCTATTACTAATAGTGACTTTACCAAAGGTGCATGGGATGCAGAAGTTGGAGGAGGAAAATTATGTGTGATGTTTAGAAGCTCTGCTCCTCTACAAAAAAGTTTTTGGTCTAATACGAGATGTTATGAACCTTCGCTTTTTGCCAAATTTCCAAAAGGAACAAAACAAAAAATGAACGTTACAAATGATGTTGGTACAATGACTTTTATTGGTGAGTTTGATGGAAAAATAGGTGACGGCAAATATATTTTTGAAGCGAATCCTGCATTTACTAATGCTTTAGAAAAATATAACCTAACCGTAGAAAAAAATGATCTCGTACTTTCCTTTTTAACAGAATTTGATACGAATTATCTTGCCTATTTAGAAAAAGAAAATATTTCTATAACACAAGAAAATTTTGAAGATATCATACGCAAGTCACTTCCTTTGGACAAGTTAAAAATGTATCAAAAAGAACTCACAAACCTAGGGTATAATGCCTATACAATAGACGAAATCTGTAAACTTAATCTTTTTGATGTAGATCTTTCTTATATCAATTTTATCAACAAACTCAATACCTCCAGAGCATCATTAAAAGAGATTACAAAAGCAAAAATACATAATGTAACCCCTAATTACATAGATATTTTCAAAAATCAGGGATATTCTAAAATATCGATTAAAGAAGCCCGAGATTTAAAAATACACAAGGTTACTCCTGAATTTATCAACAGTTTCAAAAACATTGGATATTCGAATATTACATTAGAGGAAGCCAAAAAGCTAAAAATCCATAATGTAACCGCTGATCTCATCAAAGCTTATAAGAAAGCCGGGCAAAAAAATATCTCATTAAAAGAAGCCATGAAACTTAAAATTCATGATATCACTCCGGCATTAGTGAAAGGAACCAATGGGCATTCTAGTAGTTCTACAAACCATTCAGGTAAAACAAAATCCAAAACAGAACAAAACCCAAGTGAACTTATTGCAGCTTTTGAAAAACTAGGATATAAGAATATAGATTTAAATGAGGCAATAGCACTAAAAACACATAATGTAACTCCAGAATTTGTAAAAAAATTTAATGCTATAGGGTACAAAAACATTCCTTTAAAAAAAGTAATCGCTTTAAAGGTTCATGATATCACTACTGAGATGCCTGCTGAATATGCCAAAATTGGATACAAAGACCTTTCTATAGAAGATCTTTTGTCTCTCAAAATTCATGATGTAACCCCTCAATATATTACAGTATTCAAAAAAACAAAATTTGGGGACCTCCCACTAAAAAGAATTATATCGTTTAAAATTCATGATATCACTCCGGAGTTTCTTAAACTTTTTGAAGAAATGGGCTTTAAAAACATTACAGCAGACCAGGCTCATGGTTTAAAAATACATGATGTAACTCCAGAATTCATTACATCTTTGCAAAAAGAAGATCCTAATGTTTCTTTAGATCAAGCCATAAAAATTAAAATGGTTTTTTAAATAAAATCATTGTATACAAATATCATTCTATCAATCTAAAAACAAAAAGGTAACTGCCTAAAAACTGATTCAATTTAGTATAAAAAACACTTCAAAAAACTGTTTTTAATAACTTAAATAGACTATTTAAGGCAGTTACTTTATTATATCAAAAAATGAAAACAATCTCAACATTTATACTAATACTGATTGTACTAATCAGTCAGCATATTATTGGTAAAGCATTCAGTAACGAAGAAAAAAAAAGCCAACAGATCAATACTTATATGCATGATATCATGCAAACGCATCAAATTCCGGGAGCGGCCTTGGCTATAATAAAAGATGGAAAAATAATTCATGAACAATATTATGGTAAAGCTAGTCTAGAAAAGAATACTCCTGTTACAAAAAATACGATGTTTAGAGTATATTCTACAACCAAACTGATAACTGCCACAGCTATTTTTCAACTCATTGAAAAAGAAAAAATAACATTGAATGACTTCGTTCATGATCATCTAACATATATTCCTACAGCATGGAAAGCTATTCAAATAAAACATTTACTCACACACTCTTCGGGGTTGCCAGATATGATCCACTATGACAGTCATCAATCTGACAAAGCATTACTCACAGAATTAGCCAAAGAAAAAATGCTATTTGATGCAGGAGAAAGATTTACATATAATCAAACCAATTACTGGCTACTAGCACTTATTATCAAAAAAGTAACAGGGGTTTCATTTGATGATTATGTACTCAAAAATCAATTTTTATCTCCAAAATCAGGAGTTTTGTTTTCATCAAACTCTAATGAATCCATCCCAAATAGAATTGCAAAATATAGTTTTGATTACAAAAAAAATCAATTTGTAGGAGCAACAGATGATTATGGCATAAGAGCGCACAGCGGTAATGGGCTAAATATAACACTTCAAGAACTTATAAAATGGAATCAAAATTTTGATAATAATACATTTTTACAAAAAAACACCAAAAATTTAATGTGGAGTGATTTTTCATTCAAAGATCAAAAAAGTAAATTTTTACATGGATGGGGTTTATATCCTATTCAGAATAAAATGTCAATTGGTTTTACAGGTGGTGGTGTTAGTGGTTTTAGAAAGTTTGTTGATGATGATATGACTATAATTATACTTACAAATGGTTTTAAATATTACCCTGTACACAACAAAATTATTAATCATATCGCAGGGATAGTTAATCCCACCTATATTGATAAAGAATCAATAATAAAAGAGCAAGTCACTAATGGTTTCTTTAACCTTACTACAGATAAAGCTATAGAAAATTATACTAAAATCAGCAACAAAAATCCTAATACCAACTTTGAAAGAACACTTAACAGAATAGGGTATGCAATGGCAAAATCAAGGATTGAAGATGCGATAAAAATCTTTGAATTAAATGTGAGAGAATATCCTGATTCATGGAATGTTTATGACAGTCTCGGAGAAGGTCATGAAATAAATAAAAATTATAAAGCCTCTGTTGAATTTTATAAAAAATCTGTAGAACGCAATCCGGAAAACAAACATGGAGTTCAAAAAATAAAGGAGCTTGAAAGTAAGTTAAAAAATGTAAAATAGTAGTAGCAGTCAAAAGGCCCTTCATCTTATATAATGAAAGGCCTTTTGTTTTATTAAAAAGATATCTTTTCTATCTATGGCAGTACTTCTAAAGCAATAAACTGGTTAAGTTGTGCTCCAAATGCGCTAAAATTATTATCCGAAACTAAAACCAAAGATTTATTTCCATTTGGTAAATCCGGCCCAAAAGTCATGCCTTCAATATTATCAACTACATTTGCTGATCCTCCTGGTACAGTAGATAATTGATCACGAATTGAATTAAAGTCAAACAATAATGTCTTAGTAGCCTTTTTATAATTAGCATTTTTAAGTGATGACATATTTGAAATATCTGTTGCTTCACTAGCATCAACATCATAAATACGTACATCATTACCCCCATCGTCTGTTCCAGAAGCAAAAGAACGCTCAAGAACTAGAAACCTATCTTTGTTATATTGTAATATTTCGACAACACCATTTACCTTAAATCCTCCATCTCTCGCAACTGGATCCAGCTCATACGCAAATTGACGACCAAATTCTTTTGTTTTTCTATCAATAAAAGAAATACGTACCGGTGAGTCTGTATCCATCCCAAAAACAGGCGCATCTCCATCTTGAAGTAAAGGAAGCTCCATAGCCACCCAATATCCTTTATGATCAACACTTAACGAAAGGCCTTCAA
Source organism: Aquimarina algicola (assembly GCF_006443095.1). Lineage (GTDB taxonomy): Bacteria > Bacteroidota > Bacteroidia > Flavobacteriales > Flavobacteriaceae > Aquimarina > Aquimarina algicola. The sequence goes on along the minus strand of NZ_VFWZ01000009.1, from coordinate 278,535 downwards.
AAACACCATTATTCCTTACTCCCGAATCAGCAGTATTTTCTTTAAAAATATCAGGTGTCATAAACTCTGATCTAAACTTTCCTCGCAAAGAAGCTTCTTTTACAGAAGGAGCAATATTATTATTTGCAAAACCTTCACTAGTCCAGATAATAGATCTACTTCTAGGATCAAAACGAATAGCCTCAGGATCAACTTCTTGATCTGCAAAAGAGGCTCCGTTATCATTTAATAACTCTACTTGATTAGTAATTTCGACCTTAGAAAAACTAGTATTATCAAATGTCAAATGAGCAGTATAGAATCGAATTGGTGCATTAGGATCGTCACTAATAATATAATACGTACCATTGTAATAATCAATACTAGACAACCCTCCTATGGTAGAACCTTTAAAAGTTTGACCATCAGGAATGATTTGTTCTCCAATAAATTGTAAATTACTAATAGTAGTTGGTTTTGTGATTGGATTACCGCTGTAATCATCAGTAATACAAGAATTTAATAATGTGCATACTAAAAGTAATATGCAAATGAATGAGTTTTTCATGTTTTGTGATTTTTGATACATGCAATGACAAAAGAAAAAATAAATCAAATGTGAATTTATAATTACTATTATGTTAACATTATTTTACAAAAACAAAAGCTGCTAATTCATCTGTTAGCAGCTTTTCTTCTTAATATTAAAATTATAAAACGAAATTAAATCCTTGGTAAATCCCCTTCTCCTTTCAATGGTAAATTAGAACTTCCCATCAAATAGCTATCAACATGATATGCTGCTTGTCTACCTTCTGCGATTGCCCATACAATAAGTGATTGACCTCTTCTGGAATCTCCTGCAGCAAATACTCCTTTTACGTTTGTAGCATAGGTATTTTCTGCTGCTTTAATATTTGTTCTGGTGTCCATATCGATTCCTAGTTGCTCTGCAATAGTAGGCTCTGAACCTGTAAAACCCAACGCGAGAAGTGCCAGTTCACATTTCCATTCTTTTTCGGTATTTGGAACCTCTTTCAATGCAAACCGTCCATTTTCTTTTATCCATTCTACCTCTGTAGTTATTAAACCTTTCAAGTTTCCATCTTCATCTCCTAAAAACTGTTTGGTAGAGATACTCCAATGACGATCAACTCCTTCTTGATGAGAAGAGCTGGTACGTAAACGCATCGGCCAAAACGGCCACGGTTGATTTTCTGGTCGATCCGTTGTACCCTTATTCATAATCTCAAAATTGGTCACCGAAGTTGCTCCATGACGCACTGAGGTTCCTATACAATCAGACCCCGTATCTCCTCCTCCTATAACTATTACATTTTTATCCGTTGCTAGAATTTCTTCTCCCAAATCTTTGACCCCATCCACTCTCCTATTATTCTGTGGTAAAAAGTCCATCGCTTGTACTACTCCTTTGAAATCAGAGCCTTTGATTGGTAAAGTACGTCGAACAGTTGCTCCTGTGCATAATACTACAGCATCAAAATCTGCTTTTATTTGTTCTGCTTTGACATCTTTACCTATATGAGTATTGGTCTTAAATATGATTCCTTCTTCTTCCAAAATATCAACACGACGATCTATAATATGTTTTTCCATTTTAAAATCCGGAATTCCATATCGTAATAATCCTCCTACTTTTTCATCTCTTTCGAATACTGTTACCAAATGCCCTGCGCGATTTAGTTGTTGTGCTGCTGCTAATCCAGAGGGGCCTGACCCGATAACAGCGACTTTTTTCCCTGTTCTTTCCCTAGGGGGATTTGCTACGACCCATCCATTTTTAAAAGCTTCTTCTACAATATTTTTTTCAATATTTTCTATGGTAACCGGATCTTCATTGATTCCTAATACACAAGCTTCTTCACATGGTGCCGGGCATAATCTACCAGTAAATTCAGGAAAATTATTGGTAGCATGTAAGATATTTGCTGCTTTTTTCCATTTCCCTCGATAAACCGCATCATTAAAATCTGGAATTAAATTCCCTAATGGGCATCCACTATGGCAAAACGGAATTCCACAATCCATACACCTAGCACCTTGATCTTTGAGTTTCTTTTCGGGCATCACCTTTGTAAACTCATTATAATGCTTAATACGATCTTCAACAGGCAAATATTGCTCTATTTCTCTTTCAAATTCTAAAAATCCAGTTGTCTTTCCCATTTCTATTATCGTTTTATGCTTGTGCTAGTTTTTCTTCTTCTAATCTTTTTAATGCCTGTTTGTATTCTTCGGGGAATATTTTGATAAACTTTGGTAGTTCTTTTTCCCAATTTTCCAGAATTCTTTGCGCCAACGGGCTCAATGTCGCATTATAATGGCTCTCTATTAATTCTTTTAGCTCAGTGATATCTTTCTGTTCTACAACAGGATCAAGGTTAAGGGCTTCTTTATTACAATGTGCTTCAAACGTTTTTTTCGCATCATAGATATATGCAATCCCTCCTGACATACCTGCTCCAAAATTTCTACCAACTTCACCAAGAATTACTGCAACTCCACCGGTCATATATTCACATCCGTGATCTCCGATTCCTTCTACAACCGCTCTCGCTCCAGAATTACGTACACAGAAACGTTCACCTGCTTTACCATTAATATATACTTCTCCTGCTGTAGCACCATACAAAGTCACATTACCGGTAATAATATTATTTTCGGGAATAATTGTTGCTTCATCAGGAACTTTGATAACTAATTTTGCTCCAGAAAGTCCTTTTCCTAAATAATCGTTGGTATTACCATTTACAATCATTGTCAATCCTTTGGTCGCAAATGCTCCAAAACTTTGTCCGGCAGCACCTGTAAAATTGAGTTTAAGTGTATTATCAGGTAACCCTTGAGCTCCATATATTTTTGAAATTTCATTGCTTAGTATTGCTCCTACTGCTCGATCGGTATTAGTAACATCAAAGTCTAAGGTCGTTTTTTCTTTACGGAATAATGCGGGATGTGCTTGTTCTATTATCTCAAAATCTATAGATCCGCCTAGCCCATGATCTTGAATTTCTGTGTTATAAATATCTACTCCTTCTGGCGCTTCTACTTGATGTAAAATAGGTGTAAGATCTACTCCTGCAGCCTTATAATGCTCTATTGCTTTATTATGATCCAGTTTACTTACCTGACCAACCATTTCATTGACTGTTCTAAAGCCAAGCTGAGCCATTATTTCTCTTAATTCTTGTGCTACGAAGTACATGTAATTCACAACATGTTCTGGTTTACCTTTGAATTTTTTACGCAATTCAGGGTTTTGCGTAGCGATCCCTACCGGACAGGTGTTCAAATGACAAACACGCATCATGATACATCCTGAAGCCACTAATGGTGCTGTTGCAAATCCAAATTCTTCTGCTCCCAACAGACAAGCTACGGCAACATCTCGACCTGTCTTTAATTGTCCATCACATTCAAGTACAATTCTACTTCTCAAATTGTTTCCTACCAAAGTTTGCTGTGCTTCTGCAATACCTAACTCCCATGGTAATCCTGCATGTTTTAATGATGTTAATGGAGACGCTCCCGTACCTCCATCAAATCCTGAAATAAGAACTACATCTGCTTTTGCTTTGGCGACTCCCGCAGCCACAGTACCTACTCCTACTTCTGAGACTAATTTTACATTAATCCTTGCAGTTCTATTTGCAGACTTCAGATCATAAATCAACTGTGATAAATCTTCTATTGAATAGATATCATGATGCGGAGGTGGTGAAATCAAGCCAACATAAGGTGTTGAATTACGCGTTTTGGCAATTTCCGGATTTACTTTTGGACCTGGTAATTGCCCTCCTTCTCCGGGTTTGGCCCCTTGCGCCATTTTGATTTGAATTTCTGCAGCATTCGTCAGGTAATTTGAGGATACTCCGAACCTACCTGAAGCAACCTGTTTTATTGCACTGTTTTTCCAATCTCCATTTACATTTTTATAAAATCTAAGTGGATTTTCCCCTCCTTCTCCCGAATTACTTTTACCACCGATACGATTCATGGCAATAGCAAGATTCTCATGCGCTTCCTGACTGATTGAACCATAGGACATAGCTCCGGTTTTGAAACGTTTTACTATTTCTGTCCATGGTTCTACTTCATCAATAGGAATAGGATCAAAATTAGAAAATTCCAGCAACCCTCTAATCGTCATTAATGCTTTGGATTGCTCATTGATTAGTTTTGCATATTCTTTGTATGTTTTAGGATCATTATCTCTAACTGATTTTTGTAATTTGGCTACTGATAATGGATTAAATTGATGTTTTTCTCCATTACGTCTCCATCGGTACTGTCCTCCTATTTCTAGATCCAAATTTGAATCAATCTCTCTTTCTGCGTACGCTCTCTTATGTCTTTTAGCGATTTCTTTTTCGATTTCATATAATCCAATACCTTCAATACGTGTAGCAGTATTCGGAAAATATTGATTTACTACTTTAGTATTAATACCTATACATTCGAATAATTGTGAGCTTCGATAAGAATTAAGTGTCGAAATTCCAATCTTATTCATCACTTTTAATACTCCTTTACCTACCGCTTTATTATAATTTACGACAGCATCTTCAAAAGTAAGATCTGTTATCGTATGTTCTGTAATTTGTTCAGCTAAAATCTCATTAACCATATAGGGATTAATAGCACTCGCCCCATATCCAAATAACAAGGCAAAATGATGTACTTCTCTAGGTTCTGCAGACTCAATAATAATACTTACTTTAGACCGTTTTCCTAGTTTTTGCAATCCACTATTTACATAAGAACAAGCCAACAATGCCGGAATAGGAGCTCTATGCTTACTTACATTTCTATCAGAAAGAATAATAATATTAGTTCCTTGATCTATAGCATCAGAGGCATCTTTGAGAACTTTTTCTAATGCATCTTCCAGACCATTTAATCCCCTATTGATATTATATAGTACAGAAACAGATGTAGATTTGAAACCTTTTTCAGTATAGGTTTTAATTTTATCCAAATCTTCCTTTGAAATAACAGGGTTTTGAATCTTTAATTTATTACAGTGCTTCTCATCAATATCAAAAATATTATAGTCTTCTCCTAGCGTAAGGCTAATATCACAAATTAACTCTTCTCTAATACCATCTAATGGCGGATTTGTAACTTGTGCAAATAGTTGTTTAAAGTAATTATAAATCAATTGTGGTCTTTCTGAGAGTACTGCAATAGGTGTATCAGAACCCATAGAGCCTATAGGTTCTTTTCCCAATTGCCCCATGGGAACAATAATTGTGTCTATATCTTCTTGAGTATATCCGAATACTTCTTTTCGTTTTTCTATGGTTTCTTCTCCTAAAAATAAAGGACAATCATTGTAAGGGATATCTTTAAGATGCACCAAATTATTATCTAACCATTCTCTATATGGATGTTGTGATGCAATTTTTTCTTTTATTTCCTCATCATTTACAATCCTTCCCTCATCCATATTAACCAAAAACATTTTACCAGGTTCTAATCTACCATGATATTCAATGTTACTGGGATCAAGATCAACAACACCGGTTTCTGAGGACATAATTACATATCCATCTTTGGTTACACTATATCGTGATGGGCGAAGCCCATTTCTATCCAATACAGCTCCTATATAATTACCATCTGTAAAAGGTATCGATGCCGGACCGTCCCAAGGCTCCATTGCACAAGAATTATATTCGTAGAATGCTTTTTTGGCTTCTGACATCTCCGGGTTTTTCTCCCAAGCTTCAGGTACCATCATCATCATGACTTCTGGTAAGGATCTACCAGTCATTAATAATAATTCTACAACCATATCCATTGAAGCTGAATCTGATTTTCCTTTTAAAACTACAGGAAGTATCTTTTTAATATTTTCTCCAAACCAATCGCTCTTTAATAGTTCTTCTCTAGATCGCATACGAGTAACATTTCCTCTAAGGGTATTGATCTCTCCATTATGACACATATATCGAAAGGGTTGTGCCAAATCCCATGTTGGAAAAGTATTCGTAGAAAACCGCTGATGAACCAACGCCAAACGCGTAACCACTTTTGGATCTAATAAATCTTTATAATACAACTTAATATCTTCAGGCATTAATAATCCTTTAAATATTAAAGTTTTGGTAGATAAGCTCGGTAAGTAGAAAAATTTATTTTCAGAAAGTTTAGAACTATATATTGCATGCTCTGTAATTTTTCTTGCAGTAAACAACTTTAGGTTAAAATCAAAGTAGGTTTGACCTTCATTCTCTTTACCAATAAATATTTGTTTAATAAAAGGTTCTGTATTCGCTGCTATTTCTCCTAAATGTATATGATCTACAGGAACATCTCTCCAACCTAATAATACCAATCCTTGATCGACGATATTTTTTTCAAAAGTATCAATACAAAATTGTCTTTGATTTTCTTTTTTAGGTAGAAAAACATTGCTGACTGCATATTCTCCTGCTTTAGGAAGGTCAAAATCGCAATGCTCAATAAAAAAATCATGAGGTATATCGATCAAGATACCCGCACCATCTCCTGTTTTTCCATCTGCACTGACTGCACCTCTATGCTCTAACTTTTCTAATATTTCTAATGCCTTATGAATTATATCATTTGATTTTTTCCCTTCTAAACTACATATGAACCCGGCACCGCAGGCGTCGTGTTCAAATTCTGGTAGATACATTCCTTGTTTCTTCATATTATTTTCTGATATAATTATAAAAAATACTAACTGAGTTTTATGTTTTGATGTGTTGAAATTAACTAATCGTTAAAAAATGTAAAAGAAAAAGGAATCATTCGGCATTACTTTTCTGAGCTCTCCAAAAAAACTGCTTTTAGAATAAAATAATCACAAAATATCTGCTTCTAATTACGAATATTACAATGTACTTTTTAGATAAAAAGGAGTTTTAGATGTCAATTTATCAAAGAAATGACATTTTAATTATAAATAAATACCAACTAAAACGTTTTCGTTACAAATTCATCAATTATGAATAATAAAAATCTTATTTTTTCAACTAAAAAATACATACCCCTAATTATTTATGGGTTAAATATTATAAATTGACAAAAATCAAGACTAAACCCTATATTTTTTGGGTGTAAAAAATAAATTAATATACTTTTGATCAAGATTTAACATTAATTTTAACTTTTTATTCTTTATGAAGAAAATTGAAGCAATCATAAGAAGGTCAAAATATCGTGCTGTAAAGGAAGCTTTACATGAAAAAGGAGTAATGTTTTTCTCATATTGGGATGTAACGGGAGTTGGACATGAAAAAAAAGGAAGTGTCTACAGAGGAATTTCTTATAGTACAACAGATATACAAAGAAGATACTTATCGATAGTTGTTAATGATGATTTTGAAGAGGTGGCTATCTCTGCAATTCTTGAAGCTGCTAAAACAGGAGAAGTAGGCGATGGAAAAATATTTGTTTCTGATATCAAAGAAGCATATCGTATTAGGACTTCAGAAAAAGGTGGAAGTACTTTAAATTAAGATATAATTAACCCAACTGAAAACAAAAAATAATTTTAATAGTAATTAAACAATGGAACTTTTAACTACGAATAATGTATGGATGATGGTGTGTACTGCACTGGTATTTTTTATGCATTTAGGATTTTCTTTCTTAGAAATAGGATTAACTCGTCAAAAAAACACAATCAACATTTTATTTAAGAACGTATTTATTATCTGTGTAGGGCTTTTATTATATTATATTGGAGGGTTCAATCTTATGTATCCGGGGTTTGAAGAAGGAGATTCAGGGTTTTTAAAGTTCGCAGGTTTTGGAATTGCCGCACCTGCTAATGGTATGACTCCTGAATATGCAGAAGGAGGATACACATGGTGGACAGATTTCTTATTTCAAGGAATGTTTGCAGCAACGGCGGCAACAATAGTATCCGGTGCTGTTGCAGAACGTATTAAACTGGGAGCGTTCATGATATTTACTGTTGTATATGTAGGTCTGGTCTATCCTATTGTTGGTTCTTGGCATTGGGGAAAAGGATTTTTATCTACCCTAACTATTGGAGAGGCAAAAGGTTTTTATGATTTTGCGGGTTCTACATTAGTACATTCTGTAGGAGGCTGGGCAGCATTAATTGCAGTAGCGCTATTAGGATCAAGAATTGGTAAATTTAGTTCTGAAGGGAAACCACAAGCAATTCCTGGTCATAATATTCCTTTAGCCTCTGCTGGCGTACTTATCCTATGGTTAGGATGGTTTGGATTTAATGGAGGATCTGTTTTATCTGCTGATCCTGCAGGAACATCTCTTGTTCTAGTAACTACATGTCTTTCTGCCGCTGCTGGTGGTGTTGGAGCATTCATACTTTCTACAATTCTATACAAAAACTATGATCTTACAATGTTTTTAAATGGAATATTAGGAGGATTAGTTGGTATTACAGCCGGGGCCGATTTAATGTCTCCTAACGAAGCTGTAATTATTGGTTTCCTTGCAGGAATTATTATTGTTCTTGGAGTAGCGCTAATAGACAAACTAAAATTAGATGATCCGGTTGGTGCTATTGCTGTACATCTAATTTGTGGTGTTTGGGGAACTCTTGCTGTAGGGATTTTTGGGGCAAAAGCAAGTATCGACCAATTTTTGGTACAAGGTATTAGTGTATTAATTGTAGGAGGTTTTTGTTTGACAACCTCTTTTATTATCATTTTCTCCCTTAAAAAGACAATAGGCATACGAGTTTCTGAAAAAGAAGAAATAGATGGTTTAGATAGCCATGAACATGGAATGGATGCTTATCCCGATTTTAGAATTAACCAACATTAAAACTTTTATACCATATAAACTGAGAAAGAGGATTTACATCCTCTTTTTTTATTCAATAATCTTCAAAGATAAGGGATACAAAGGTTTTTCTCCATTATTCGCTTTGATTGCATTTATAATAGGAAATACAAAACAAAAAACAGCTATAACGGTAAGCCCTAATGTTCCTAACCCAAATAAAAAAGTTAATGGAATACATGCTAATGCGTAAATAAACATACTAATCTGAAAATTCAGAATTGATTTACCATGCTCATTCATAGCTAATACTTTATCTTTTTGAGTTAACCAAAGTAATAAGGGTATCAAAAAGCCTCCTATTCCGGTTATTAAATCTAATAATTGTGATAAATGGGTGAATACTAATAATGATTTATCTTCTTTCATAATTTGATGTTTTTGATAGATGAATGATGATTGCTAATTATTTTAGCAATTTTACTAATTTGACGTTCAAATTACTATTTTGTTACATTTACTTTATACAATAAATTTTATAACTAAGGGATAATATGGTGGTTTGTTATTATTAGCGTTGATAGCACTAATAATTGGAAAAACGTACATAAATATCATCCAGAAAGGAAAAATTATGAATCCTATAAAGCATATAAATCCAAAAAATAATATAACAATTAAGAATATAAGTTGTGTAAGCTGAAAGTTAATGGCTTCTTTACCATGCTCATCCATATCAAGGATTTTTTCTTTTTGTGTTGTCCAAATTAGTAAAGGACCTACAAAACCTGAAAAAAGTGCACTGATATGCATCAAAACTAGTAGTGATTTATCTTCTCTTAACATGCTTAAAATGGAAAAGGATATATGTTTCTGCAATAATAGGAATATTTTACCTAACTATATTTTATAAAAGTTTGATTTGCATCTCTTTTATTACTCTTATTAATCTTTATTTTTGCATTTTTAGTTTGTATATATGATTTCACATGATACTATTGTAGCTTTGGCTACACCTTCTGGCGCAGGAGCTATTGCAGTGATTAGAGTTTCAGGAAAAGAAGCATTATCAATTTGTTCTTCTATCTTCAAGTCTGTTAGTGCTAAAAATTTATTAGAACAAAAAAGTCATACTATTCATTTAGGACATATTGTTGATAACAAACGAGTGTTAGACGAAGTGCTCGTCTCTATTTTCAAAGGAACTTCTTCCTATACAGGAGAACCAACAGTTGAAATTTCTTGTCATGGATCTACGTACATACAACAAGAAATTATTCAATTGCTGCTTCGTAAAGGTTGTAGAATGGCTGGTGCCGGAGAGTTTACATTACGGGCATTTATTAATGGGAAATTAGATTTATCTCAAGCTGAAGCCGTTGCAGACTTAATTGCCTCAGATTCTGAAGCATCTCATCAAATTGCTATGCAACAAATGAGAGGTGGTTTTTCTAATGAAATCGAAAAACTAAGAGAAGAATTGATGAATTTTGCTTCTCTAATCGAGCTAGAACTCGATTTTGCTGAGGAAGATGTTGAATTTGCCGATCGTAAGCAATTTAAAGACCTAATATCCAGGATTACAAATGTATTAAAACGCCTTATCGATTCTTTTGCAGTTGGAAATGTGATCAAAAATGGGATTCCGGTTGCCATTGTGGGTGAACCAAATGTTGGAAAATCTACTTTACTTAATGCGTTACTTAATGAAGAAAGAGCAATTGTTTCTGATATTGCCGGAACTACTCGAGACACTATAGAAGATGAAATTAATATAGGAGGTATAAGTTTTAGATTTATTGACACTGCCGGGATTAGAGATACCAAGGACGTAGTAGAAAGTATTGGTATACAAAAAACTTTTGAAAAAATTGAACAAGCACAAGTAGTTATTTATTTGGTTGATAGTTCACAATTAACAGAAGATAGTGTACATGAATTAAAAACTGAAATTGGAAAAATTAAAAATAAATATCCTCAAAAACCTCTACTCATTGTTGCAAACAAAGTAGATAAACTTGATGAGAATCAAGCAAACTATCTTACTTCTGAAATAGGAAATATACTCTTGCTTTCTGCTAAACAAGGTATAGGCGTCGAAGAATTACAAAGTAAACTTCTTGAATTTGTGAATACTGGTGCATTGCGTAATAATGAAACCATTGTTACAAATACAAGGCACTATGATTCTTTGCTAAAAGCTTTAGAAGAAATTCAAAAAGTGCAGTATGGCATAGATAATGGCCTATCTGGTGATCTTATGGCTATAGACATTCGTCAAGCACTATATCATTTTGGCGAAATCACAGGAGAAATTACAAATGATGATGTCTTAGGAAATATTTTTGCTAATTTCTGTATCGGGAAGTAATTATAGAAATCAAACCAATATATCGCAGAACATTTTCTTTATCAACAATTATGATCTTGCACGATTTTAATCATCTTGTATCCAATGCATCAATTGCTTCTAATATGGTGACCTGATCTTGCTCTAGATGATTTGCAATTTTTCTAAAAAATGTTTGTCGATCTTCAGGATAATCTAATTTGTGATCTACTGGGATTCCTGTATTTTCATAACATTTTCCTTTAGGCCCCAAATACATCTCATTTGATGTGGTAAAATACCAACCATTAGGCAAACGCTTTTCTAAAGCGTCTGAATTTGCTCCTTGTGTATGTGCCCCTATGCGTTTAACATGTTTTAAAGATAGTGTAGCAATAGTAGCCATCTCTGCGGCACTACCCGTTTGTTGAGAAGTTAATAAATACACTGGTTTTAAATAGGGTCGACTTGAAGCTTCCAGAGTAATTGTAATAGGTTTTGTATATCTATTACCTACTCTTGTTTTCTTGGTAGCAATTATTCTTGTTTGGTTGTTGAATCTTTTTATCACTTCTAAAGCAACAGCATCTTGCCCTCCCCCATTAAATCTTATATCCAAAATTATGGCATCTGTATCCTTCAAATCATCCATTACTCGATCCATGATTTTAGAAGCTCCTGCTTTTTCTTTTTTAATATACTCTCCTTCATTGAGCTTTGTAAAAGCATCTACATAAGCATCAACATATCCTTTTGCCTCAATATCTTCTTTAGACAAGTTCAAATCAGCAAATAACCACATCGTTTTTAATTGAATGTATCCGATATTTGCTTTTGTAATTCCCCAATTGACCAAACCTGTGTCTTTAGTCATATCCTCATTCAGATATTGATCTGAAACCATTTGAGCTATCTGAAAATCTCCGTATTCCGGCATATCTTCCTGTTCTTCAACATTTGTATTTAATTTCTCTACTGCTTCATAGACTTCGTCTGTTTGTTCGATATACCCATGATTATCATGTATGGTTTCTATAAGTTTTTCTATGATTTGATATAATTCTACATCAGTGGTTTGTGGTGTAACCTTTTGCCTTGTTACTGTATATAAACTATCCCACTTAATATTATTATACTCAAAATAGGCATAATGTTCTCCTATTGTTTTTGCATAAACCTCAAAATTGAATTCAGGATCATTGATATCTTTTTCTGAAAGTTTTTGATTGCAAACTTTTGGCAGTTGATTTGTTTTTACATAAGAATATACGCTTGTTCCTTTAGAAATAAGTAACGTATCGTTTTTAATATGCATTCTATTCTCTAATAAAGAAATATCTCCTTTTTGAGCTGGCAAGCATGAAATCTTCGTATAATCATAAAATGTGTAGGATATCGAATCTAAAACCAGAAATTTTCCATATCCTATTGATTTCCAACTACCATATAAAGGGTTTGTTTTTTCATGCTTTTCAGTTTTACATGCTGTAAAAAATAGTAACACTAATATCGATAAGAATAGCAACTTACTTTGTAATAGTTTAATACTCATATGTATAATTTTATATCTATTGAAAAACAATTGTTTAATTTTAAGCTCTTTTACCTTATTCTAAAAGTAATCATTGAGAACTTATAGTGTTTTTTAACCACTCAAAATATAGATTATTTGTCTGTTGATCAGGATATTGATGTCCGTACTCTTTTACAATTCTATGTGTTACATCAATTCCTGCTTTTTCCATTTTGGCGATCATGTTTTCTATCAAATGAACCGGCAAAGAACCATCTTTCTTACCATGGTATACAAATACCGGTTTATCTTGAAATACCTCTAGATATTTTGAATCTAAGAAGTTTGGATGATTTCCTTTCAACCAATAATTAGCTAGATTTGGATGTCCCGCAAACACGGCTACTCCCTTATACAGATTCGGATACTCATAAAATGTCCTTAAAGCACCATATCCTCCCATAGAAAATCCACCAACAATAATATTTTGTTTATCTATTGAAAAATATGTTGAAACATCTTCTATAGCATCAATAATATCTCTTTGAGAAATATCTGATGTATATGCTCTGTATTTATCTCTGGCAAAAGGAGCTATTTCTATAAACTCTCCATTACTTCGTGGACTATTTAATAATCCAACATCATCTGCTCCACTACCATGCAAAAAAACTAACAGTGGATACTTTTTATTAGAATCATACTCTTTTGGTAATTTGATCGTATAAGGTTGATAAGAATTATCACTTTTAGATTGAAATGCTCTTCGATAAGGCTTTTCTATATTTAGAAAAGGATTTTTTCCATTCAAAAAATCTAAATATTCTTTTTTAATTGTAGTATAAAGCTTATAATATTGTTGACCGCTTTCGTAATACTTTAAATCTCGAATTTGATTTTCTAACTGTTGAAATTTAAATAACAAAGTGTTAGCGATTCCCTGATTTAATTTGGTAGTGTTTTGTTTGATTTTTTTATTAATGTTCTTAAAATCAATTTTTGGAAAAATTGTAATTGAACTTTTTAATAATGTATCATTTTTTGACATTATAACCATTTGATATATGCCTTCATCTAGAGATGAAGTTGTCACCTGAAACTTGTCTTTCAGAAATTGATCAGTCAATTTAAGATTCTTTTTGAGCTTGAAAACTTGTTGATTTTGAGGATCAAATATTTTAAGCCCTATTTCCTTTGAATATTTATCATCCGCCTTTGTAACTTGTTCTATCCAAAGCGTATCTTGCTTGATAATATTTCTATTTTTACATCTAAAAAGTACTAGTTCATTTGTAATAGTTGTCGGCAAATCAAAAGATAGCAATTTATAATTACGCTTAGGAATTTCTTCATCCCATATAGCTTCATCTTCGACTACAGCATATCCATTTGTGATGGTATCTTGTATTGCTTTTGCAAAATAAAGATTGTACCCAATTTTTTCCATGAACCATGGATGGTAAGGATCTATATCTTTCCACGAAATCAAAGCTTCAAATCCTGATTTTCCATTAGAAGCTTTCTCTTCAAAAAGTGTATTCTTACTAAATTTTTTATTTGATCCCTGAGCACGATTATATTCCCAAATTCGTTTTCTTGCCCAATATTCTTTGTCTTTTGAAGCAGAAAAGACCATATCATAATACTCATCTGTTAACGAATCTAATTGAGGCTTGGCCAGCAATAATTTGAATCCATCCCCGTTAACAAATCCTCTCTTTCTGTAGTTTATACTATCACTCTTAGCTTCAATATAAACGTACAAATGAGTCGAAGTATACCCCATTCTATATGTAACAGGTACTGTATCTGTAACCGGATTATCAAACTGCCAAATGTGATTAAATTCAAATTCTTTTAAATCAGTAAGCTCTTTATCAAGAACCCCGTCGATGATCGGTTTTTTTTCAAGAAATGAAATCCCTGAGGGCTCTTCTTTTTGACATCCAATCATTGATATTATAACAAAGAAATAGAGTATATGTCTTAATTTCATTTTTTACATTTTAATAAGGATGATATAAAATGTTATATGTTACAGTAATTTCTCATTAAAACACTATTATTATAATTTCAAATAGTTGTGCAGGGGCACTACTTTAAAATTTATGTTATTTTGTAAAAGCTCTTGTAATACTCCAACATGAGTCTGACCCGTAATCATCAATATTTTTATTCCACCTTTATCTAATTGAGCATTAAGTATATTAGAATAGATTTTGAGGTTTCGTTTATAAAACAAAGAAATAAATTCAGCTCCTACATAATTTGTATCCATCGAAGTAGCATCTATATTTTTATAATTTGCAAAACTTCCTTCTTTTACATAAGCCGGTGTATTAAAAAATAGACGATGCGATTTTCTAATATTCTCAGGTGTATTCATTAACTCCAACGTTTTTAGTAAAGAAGTCTTTCCTTTTATAAAATCACCCACTATTCCTCTCCCTAATTGTTGAAAGCTTTTTAAGTCGTTACGATATATTTCTATATTTTTTCCAGAATTCAATAACTCTTGCGAAGTACTTTCATAATGATTTACACAAAGCGGAGATCTTAATTTTAATTCTTTGGCTAACCTAAATGCCAATTGGTATACCTCTCCTGCCCCACCACTAATATCTT
Organism: Aquimarina algicola; assembly: GCF_006443095.1. Lineage (GTDB taxonomy): Bacteria > Bacteroidota > Bacteroidia > Flavobacteriales > Flavobacteriaceae > Aquimarina > Aquimarina algicola. Next base: position 263,317 of record NZ_VFWZ01000009.1, on the reverse strand, counting down.
TTAATTGTACCTTATCATTTTGGTATAATAAGAATAAACTATCAACTGCTTTTTGAAATCGTGGTTCTCTTTCTATATAAATTCGATCAGGTTTATACGCTTTGAGTTTATCTAATACATTTCCTAGATCTGATTGCAGGACCTCTCCAAAAAAATTTGTATTTGGTTGATCTAGGTTATGTACTTGATTAAAGTGAAATGTTCCTAACAAGGCTATTTCTACTTTGGATTGCTCCTGAGCATAACTTATTAGATGAAAAACGAAACAATAAAATAAAAATGTAATTACTTTCATAGACTATCAAACCCCAAATAACTATAATTATATAGGTATGTAGATACTCCATTTAAGTAAATCTATACTCTGTTTCAGTTATTTTAAATATTTTGAAGGAAGAAATCCGTGAATTCTCTTAAACGCGCTTGAAAAATGACTCATATTCTGGTATCCCATTTTATATCCAACTTCTGTAATTGTATATTTTCGACTACCAAGTAATTCTAAAGCTTTGTTCATACGACGTTGTGTAATCTCTTTTAGAACACTTTTTCCATAAACCGCTTTACAAAGCTTTTGTAGTTTACTTTCGCTGTACCCTATTTTATCGGCAAGTCGTTGAACGCTTAGATCATTATCTAAATGATCATCTACAAACTGCATTAATTCAAATAAATTAGAAACATCTGTATAATTAGAGGTTGTATAGTTTAAATTCTCTTCTCTATTTTTTATTCGGTTAAAAAATAACGATAACAATTCAATAGTTTTGCCATGTAAATAGCTTTGCCTGAAATCTGCATTTACATCTGAACCAAAAATCGTAATTAATAGTGCAGTAATTTTGCTAGTAAGGTGTTCATACATAAAAAACGACTCTGAGGCAATTACTTTATGTAAAATCTCTTCAATATCAGATGAAAAGAAGCTTTTCAACCATTTTTTATCCATGACAATGTGTAATTGTTCATTGTAGAATCCGGCGGGAAAGACTGCAAATGATTCAATTTCTGAAGAGGCAAAATAAGCTCCATGCTGCAATCCATTAATGTTTTCTGATTCTATATTGTTATTTGTAATATTCAAACTAGCATTACCTACAATATGAAAATCTAATATGATAAGTTCTTGATTATTTGTACCTATACGTGTTACTTTAATAGGAGCTTCAGGTTTAAATTTACTTATCTGTATAGATAGGCCTTCATTAAACTGGTAAAACTCAACGTTCCCATCTACCAATGCATTTTTGATATCATAACTGGAATTTTTGATTTTGATCCCAAAGGTATTTGCTATTGTTTGAGCTATAAACGGGGTATGTCCTATACGATAAGCGACTTCTTTCATCTAATACATCTATATTTTCTCACTTACTACTATTCATAATAATGTGAAAAAGTAATTTATTTTTATAATATTTACGAGACCATATGTTTACATAAACGTTACAAAAAAATTGTTTTAGAGCACCAAAAAACTGTTTTGAGATACCAAAAAAGTATTTTATTCCAAAATACAGCAAAGAAGCTATTAGACCACTAATACATATTCGAATCCAAAAAGAAACTTATACAAATGCATTCCTAATATTTTTGATATACCAGAAATGAACATTTTAATAGTTACTTATTATCAAGAAGTATTATCTATTTTTTTGAAGTGCTTCAGAAATATTAATTGGTAAAAAGTCGCGACGTTGTGAGTTATTTTCGCCATTAGATGCAGCATACATATCACTAAAATATTGTACGGCACCAACAGAGTAGTTTATTTTTTCGATCCACTGATTAAAATAATCTTCTTTCTCGTCTGTATCAACATAATCAAACACTTTTGATTTTAGTTTTTCTAAAGCAGCATCTGTAAAAACAGGACGTGTAGGAAACATTTTCAAATCATTATCCTTAATATTAAGCGTAGAGCCTATCCATTCTAATTCAGTTGTATACTGATTAATTAGTTTATCTTCTAAAGAATGATACATTTCTTCTTCAAAAATAATTCTAAGAGTACTTCTGTTTTCGATCATATCATAAAGCCTGAAGGTAACACTTCCCCCACTTGGTAAGTGAAATTGACCATCATTATTGCTTTCCTCAATTACAACTGTAAAAGGAATTCCATTTATACTATTAACAGAAAATTCTTTATCACTAATGGATTGAATAGAAATTTGTTCATTTTGTGCATTTGCAGATATAAAAGAGTATAAAAAAACTACTATCAATAATAAATTTTTCATGTGTTCAATATTAATTTGGGGTTTAATAATATATAATTTTGAAAGGTCAAATTTATAACTTCATTAGCTGTTTTCAAAGTTCTATATACGTATTTGAATAATAATATCAGTCTCAAAATAAGTTTTAACAGTTAAAAAAGCATTAGGTTTTCATCTTACAATTTACTCATTAAGTATTTTCAGAAAGTAAGAAACTACTTTCAGCAACTGAAAACAGTTAATCAGAAAGTGATTCCTAAAATTACAAAAAAGAATTTTAAAATTTGCATGGAAAAATTGTAAAACGCTGATTGTCTACTCTCTCTCATCAGAAATTATACATTCAAAAAAAATAGAATTATAAAATTAAATTTCAAAATGAGAATTCTTACAAAAAACTTACAAAGCATAGTTTTATGCCTCTTTAGTACATTTATTGTTGCTTGTAGTAGTGATGATGATACGCCACCATCTACAGATAACACACCACCACCACCTCAAGTTGAAGAAAGCAGTGCAAAAGAAATTAAAACATTTTCACTTTTATCAGAAGATAATGAAATACTATCTTCTGATCTCAAAGCTTCTGTAGATACAGAAAGCAAAACTATTAGAATTTCTATTGTAGCACCAAGCTCATCTACCTCACTCAAACCATCTATCACAATATCTGAAAAAGCTACTATTAGCCCAGAAAATAAAGAAACTGTTGATTTTAAAGAACCCATAACATATACTGTTACTGCAGAAGACGGAAGTACCCAAGAATATATTGTAACCGTAAAACTGTTTGAAGAACTTACAGAAAGAGAAGCTTTGATTCTATTATACAATGCTAATCCTGCAAATAGTTTGAGATGGGATATTAATGAAGAAGATATTTCTGTATGGGAAGATGTAGTTGTTAAAGACGGTAAAGTAACTGAACTTAATATCGATAGATCTAATCTCACAGTTATTCCGCCGGAAGTTCTTGTAAATTTAAATTACCTTGAAATATTAGACCTAAATTCTAATGAAATAATAGACCTACCAAATGAACTTGGAAATCTAGTTAACTTAAAAAAACTTCAACTTGATAATAATCCAATAGAGAAGCTCCCCATAGAAATCGGCAATCTAAGTAAATTAGAGAAAATAAGAATAGTAGGAAATAAAATTACCAGTATTCCAAAAGAAATTGGTAATCTATCTAATCTCAAAGAACTTACTATAATGTTTCTTTTAGAACTAAGCGATCTACCAAAAGAAATTGGTAACCTTTCTACTTTAGAATCATTAGCGGTAAATTCAACAAAAATTACAAACCTCCCTCCTGAAATTGGAAAACTTTCTAACTTAAAAAGATTCATTGTAAGAAATAATAATTCGTTGGCTAGTTTACCTACAGAGATAGGTGATCTTTCAAATGTTGAAGAATTTTTGTTTGATGGAAATGGATTAACGTCTATTCCCTCAGAAATAGGCAATCTCATTAATATCAACAAGTTATGGTTGAACAATAATAAATTAACTAGTGTTCCAAAAGAATTAGGTAACTTGATTAAAATTGGAACATTAAATCTAAACAATAATGAATTAACCAATATTCCGGCCGAATTAGCAAACAATCCTAATTTGAAATTTTTAATTCTAAAATTCAATAAATTTACTTCTATTACTCAAGAAATATTAAACATCACACAATTAGAAAACTTAAACCTAGAAGGCAATCAATTGACTGAGGTGCCAGAAGAAATCGAAAATCTAACACTTCTCAACACACTTGTTGTTAGAAGAAATCAGATAACAAGTATTCCAAAATCAATAGGAAACAATACCGAGCTTGTTATTTTAGATTTGACCGGTAACCGCTTGACTAGTTTACCTATAGAAATTAGTAATCTTAGCAACCTTAGAATATTACAAATAAGAAGTAATCAAATTGCATCAATTTCTGAGTCGATTTGTGATTTAAATTTAAGTGTCTTTGAGAAAGATTTTCAAACAACTTGTGAATTATAACTAATTGGAATACGGCTTGTAATCACATCATAAATAATTTTATTTCAAGTTGTGTAAATGCGGGGATCTATATTAAAATAGGTTTCCGCATTATTGTTATTACTATAAATTTATAATACGAATAACGATCAATCGAATAGAAACGTTTAGGAAATCCCTTCCATAGTAATTAGGGTAGTTGCCCAAACAATTAATGAAGAAAAGAAAATTCCAATTGTATTGGCTAAAAAAGCATTACTCTTTTTTATTTTAAACAAATAAGTCGCAATACTACCTGCATACACACCTGTACCCGGTATTGGAAGCATCACAAAGAAAAGAAGTCCCCAAAAACCATATTTTTGAATTTTACTTCCTGAACCTAGTTTTGCTCTTCTTGCTACATATATAGCAGCTTTTTTATAATAGTGCCAACGCAATAAGTAGCTGTTTACTTTTTCTAGAAAAAACATCATCAAAGGAAAAACCAAAACATTTGCCAAAAAGCAAACTACAAATACCAAATAAATATTTACCCCATTAATCATCCCATAAGGAATCCCAACTTTAGCTTCTCCAAAAGGAGAAATACTCCACAAAATGGCTATTACAATATCTTGAATCACTAGCGTATTTTATTTAAGCCTACAAATTTAATGTTCTTTATGCTTCTAATCTGAATTTTCATCTTAAAAAATCATAAAATTAATAACATCTAATCTTTTATAACAAAAATCAAATCATGATAAACCTTCTAGATGTAGGTGTTTTCCATCTTTGTATGCTAATATGGTTTTTCCTTACAATTTCTATTTTATTTTTTTCAAAAAAATAATCAATTCAAAAAACAATCACAAAAATCTAAAAAAGAGCTTTACTTAAACAAAAAACGCTGATTAATAATTATTTAAACTTTTAACAGAAAAACAAATAATATTTTTAAATTTAACCTTATTGTTATTGGTAAATGTTTTTTTACATTTATTATTCTGATAAATATGTCTATAAATTGATTGATGATTACTCTATACTAGTATAAAGGTATCAATGATATTCTAAAGTATTAAAAATACTACATCTTCTGCCTTATATAAAGGTATAAGATCACAAATGACTTTTAAATAACTCAAAAAAATCATTTCATAATTATGCAAGAAGAACCTCAATATGATGCAATTGTTGTTGGAACAGGGATTAGCGGTGGCTGGGTAGCCAAAGAACTCTGCGAGAAAGGATTAAAAATACTTGTTTTAGAACGCGGTAGAATGGTACGTCACATAGAAGATTATACAACCATGAATAATGATCCATGGGATGATGAGTACAAAGGACAACCTACAAGAGAACAAATAGCAGAGCAAGAAAAACAACATCGTACCGGATATGTAACATCACGCGAACATAGACACTTTTTTGTCAATGATTTAAAACATCCTTATAATGAGACAAAACGTTTTGACTGGATTCGAGGCTATCAAGTAGGAGGACGATCATTAGTTTGGGGTAGGCAAAGTTATCGATTTAGTGATATCGATTTTGAAGCTAATAAAAAAGAAGGAATTGCTGTAGATTGGCCTGTTAGGTATAAAGACATAGCTCCTTGGTATGATAAAGTTGAAGAATTTATCGGAGTAAGTGGAGAAAAATTAGGTTTAGAGCAATTGCCAGATGGGCAATTTTTACCACCAATGCAATTGAATTGTGTAGAAGAACACCTAAAATCAAATATTTCTCAAAATTATGAAGATAGGATAATGACGATAGGAAGAGCTGCACATATAACGGGAACAAAAACCTTCGATGGCAGAACAAACTGTCAGTTTAGAGACCGATGCATGAGAGGTTGCCCTTTTGGAGGATATTTTAGTAGTAATTCTTCTACATTACCTGCCGCAGAAAAAACAGGTAATATGACACTTAGACCAAATTCTATTGTACATGAAGTGATATATGATGATAAGACCAAAAAAGCAACAGGAGTAAAAGTCATAGATTCAGAAACAAAAGAAAAAATGCAATTTTCTGCAAAAATAATCTTCTTATGTGCCTCTGCAATAGCAACTACCAGTATCCTTCTTCAATCAAAATCAGAAAGATTTCCAAATGGACTAGGAAATGATTCAGGAGAATTAGGGCATAATATTATGGATCATCATTTCAAAGCAGGAGCAACAGCTAGCTTTGAAGGTTTTGAAGACAAATACTATAAAGGAAGAAGACCAAACGGAATATATATACCAAGATTCAGAAATATAGGAGGTAATACCGATCAAAAAACATTCAAACGAGGATATGGTTACCAAGGAGGCGCCAGTAGACAAGATTGGAGAGAAACCGTTGCAGAATTAGGATATGGAGCTCAACTTAAAGAAAGTATACTAAAACCGGGTAAATGGAGAATGGGATTAATGGGATTCGGAGAGTGTCTTCCTTATCACGAGAATAAAATGACCCTTGACTACAATAAACTCGACGAATGGGGATTACCAACGGTAACTTTTGATGCAGAATTCAAAGAAAATGAATTACAAATGCGAAAAGATATGATCTCTCAAGCTATGGAAATGCTTAAAAAAGCTGGATTCAAAGATATTGAACCTTGGGATGACATCGGGGGAATCGGTTTAGGGATTCATGAAATGGGAACAGCTAGAATGGGTAACGATCCAAAAACTTCTGTACTTAATAAACATAACCAAATACATTCCGTACCTAATGTCTATGTTACAGATGGCTCTTTTATGACGTCTGCCAGTTGTGTCAATCCATCGCTTACATATATGGCTTTTTCTGCTAGAGCAGCAGAACACGCAGCAAATCAATTGAAAAATAACGCTTAATTCTAAAATTATGAACAGAAGAGAGGCTTTAAAAAATATAGGAATAACAGCAGGTTATATTGCAGTTACTCCAACAGTCATAGGTATCTTACAAAGTTGTACTAGTGAGATCAAACTTACCTGGCAACCCAAACTACTATCTATCGACGAAGCAAAAGCGCTTGATCAAATAGTAGATCTGATCATTCCTGAAACCGATATTCCCGGAGCCAAGAAACTAAATGTTCCTATGTTTATAGACAATTATACATATACAGTATCAAAAAAAGAACATGCCAATATATTTAAAAAAGGAGCAGAAATCGTGATGAAAACTTTAGGGGTAACCGAAGAGCATCCCGTAGATAAAATAAAGACAGAAGAATATGATGCGCTTCTAGCTAAATATCTCAAAACATCAAAAGAAGAGCAAAAAGAGTATCGAAAAGCCATGCAAGAGGTAAAAACAGTAGATGATTTAGAATCGGTTCCAGAAGATGCTATTATTTTTAATTATCTCGATGCTGTAAGAGGAATGTCTATTTGGGGATTCAAAACCAGTGAAGAAATTGCAGAAAATGTACTAGCATATTTACCTGTTCCCGGAGAACAAATAGGATGCGAATCTGTAGACAAATTAACAAAAGGCAAAGCTTGGTCTTTATAACAATATAACCACAATCATGAAACAAATCATTTTAAAAGGGCTTATTCTAGCATTAATTTTAGGTTCTTGTAAACAAAACACAAAAGAAACTGATACCACGCAATCACAAGAAGAAAACAAAGTTGAGGAAGAACCTGTAAAAACAGAATCAGAACCATTTTTTAAATTATCTCTTGCACAATGGTCATTACATAAAGCCATACAATCAGGAGAATTACACCCGGTCGATTTTGCTCAAAAAGCTAGTGAATTAGGATTTTCTGGATTAGAATATGTAAGTCAACTCTACACAGATGATCTTAAAAAACAAAATGATCCTGAAAAAGCATTACAGCAACTCTTAGACACACTATTGGCAAAGAGTAAACAATATAATGTAGAAAATCTAATTATTATGGTAGATGGCGAAGGAGATTTGGCTGTATTAGACGAAAAAGAAAGAAATCAAACCATAGAAAATCACAAAAAATGGGTAGATGCCGCTCAATTTTTAGGTTGCCATTCTATTAGAGTCAATCTTTTTGGTACAAACGATCCTGAAAAATGGGTAGATGTCGCTACAGATGGGTTAAGTAAACTCTCTGAGTATGCGGCAACCAAAAATATCAATGTGATTGTAGAAAATCATGGTTATCTCTCTTCTAATGGAAAATTACTTGCAGAAGTGATGCAAAAAGTAGGCAAATCAAATTGTGGAACGCTTCCTGATTTTGGTAATTTTTGTTTAGAACGAGAAGGGGGCAAAAGATGGGGAGCAAATTGTACAAAAGAGTACCCAAAATATCAAGGGATAGAAGAAATGATGCCTTTTGCAAAAGCTGTGAGTGCTAAATCTTATGATTTTGATGAAAGCGGAAATGAAACTACAATAGATTACCAAAAAATGCTTCAAATCATCAAAAAGGCAGATTACAAAGGATACATAGGTGTAGAATATGAAGGTGAAAGACTCAATGAAGTTGAAGGAATAATTGCCACTCGTGATTTACTTATCAATACTGTAAAACAACTTTAATCTAACTACCTTTTCATGAACAAAACAATTCAATTTCAACTCTCACTGATGATGTTTTTAGAATTCTTCATCTGGGGAGGTTGGTTTGTAACAATGGGGATATATTTGCCAAACACTCTTAATACCAGTGGAGGCGAAACCGCAATGGCATACTCTACCCAATCTTGGGGCGCAATAATTGCCCCTTTTATTATTGGTTTAATTGCTGATCGTTTCTTTAATGCCGAGAGGATTTTAGGGATATTACATATTATAGGTGCTGTTTTAATGTATCAAATGGCAAATGCCGAAGATTTTTCAAGTTTTTATCCTTATGTATTGGGATATATGATTATCTATATGCCTACATTAGCGTTGGTAAATTCTGTATCATTTAATCAAATGAAAGACCCTGCCAAAGAGTTTTCTTTTGTAAGAGTATTTGGTACTATAGGCTGGATCGTTGCAGGACTTGTAATTAGCTACATCTTTCACTGGGATTCTGAAGAAGGTATCGCTAACGGAATGCTCAAGAATACATTTTTGATGACGGCAATAGCTTCTGCTATCTTAGGAGTTTTTAGTTTCACACTACCAAAAACACCTCCAAAAGTGGATAAAGATCAGAAAATTAATATAGGTGATATCATTGGTATTGATGCTATCAAACTTCTCAAAAACAAAAACTTCTTATTCTTTTTCCTTTCTTCAATCCTTATTTGTATTCCTCTAGCTTTTTATTATCAACACGCAGGACAATTTTTGGGTGAAGTGGGTATGCCTGATCCAGCAGCAAAAATGACAATAGGTCAAATTTCTGAAGTGCTCTTCATGCTCCTCCTACCCTTTTTCTTTAAAAAATTTGGATTCAAAAAAACATTATTAGTAGGTATGCTCGCATGGACCGTTAGATATGTATTGTTTGCCTATGGTAATGCCGGTGAATTGACTTTCACTCTATTGATTGGAATTGCGTTACATGGTATCTGTTATGACTTCTTCTTTGTATCCGGACAAATCTATACCGATAGCAAAGCCGGAGAAAAATTTAAAAGTGCAGCACAAGGCTTGATCACCTTGGCAACATATGGACTCGGAATGCTCATTGGGTTTTATGTTGCCGGAAAAATAACAGACGCTAATGTAATTAGCGAAGGGCAACATAACTGGAAAAATATTTGGATATTTCCAGCCATATTTGCTTCTGCTGTATTATTACTTTTTGGTATATTCTTTAAAAATGAAAAAATAGAGTATAAAAAATAAATCTTCAACTTAACTTTAATAACGATAAACACACTTATGGGTTTACTAAAAATGGGAATGATCGGTGGTGGAGCAGGTTCTTTTATAGGAGATGTACACAGAAAAGCTGCCAGTATAGATGGTATGATAACATTGGTTTGCGGAGCTTTTTCAAGTACTGAAGAAAAAAGCCTTGCTTCTGCAGAAGCATTAGGAATTCCTAAAAACAGAGCTTATGGTAGTTTTGAAGAAATGATCAAAAAAGAAGCACTACTACCTGAAGAGGAGAGAATGGATTTTGTAGCTATTGTAACTCCAAATCATATGCATTTTCCTCCCGCAAAAATGGCTCTAGAGCATGGTTTTCATGTAATCTGTGATAAACCCATGACATTGACACTAGACGAAGCTCAAGAACTTGAAAACATTGTAGAATCTTCTCAAAAAGTTTTTGCACTTACTCATAATTATACCGGATATCCTATGGTAAAACAGGCAAAAGCCATGATTAGCAAAGGAGATTTAGGTATCATACGAAAAGTTAATGTACAATATTTACAAGGTTGGTTATCTACTGCGGTAGAAAAAACAGGCCAAAAACAAGCTTCTTGGCGTGTAGATCCAAAAAAATCCGGAATTGGTGGCGCTTTGGGAGATATCGGTACTCATGCCGAAAATCTGGTAGAATATATAACTGGTACACAAATAGAAGAATTAGCTGCTGATCTTTCTGCTTTTGGCGAAGGTCGTACTCTTGATGATGATGGGAACATCTTGCTTCGGTTCAAAAATGGAGCTAAAGGAACAATGACGTTCTCTCAAATTGCCACTGGAGAAGAAAATAATTTAGGAGTAAAAATTTATGGTACAAAAGGAAGTCTCGAGTGGTATCAGGAAAATCCCAACGAACTTATTGCACGATGGTTAGAACAGCCAAAACAAATATTTACTCCGGGAGGCAATGGCGGTTATCCAGAAGCTTCTGATTATGTTCGCATTCCTGCAGGGCATCCAGAAGGATATTTAGAAGGTTTTGCAACAATTTACAGAAGTTTTGCAAAAGAACTTATCAACATCAAAAATGGACAATCAATGGCTAAAAAATTTGATTTTCCTACCGTAAAAGATGGAACTCGGGGAATGAAATTTATTTATGCCGCAGTAAAAAGTAGTTCTGACAATGCAAAATGGGTAAAAATCTAGTTTTTTGGTATATTTAAATATAAAAAACACAAAACAATATTTATAGCTTACATGAAAACAATCAAAGGGCCAGCCGTATTCTTAGCACAATTTATGGATGACAAAGCACCATTCAACTCACTTGATGGATTATGTAAATGGGCATCAGACTTAGGATATAAAGGTATACAAATCCCTACCTGGGAACAACGTCTAATAGATCTTGATAAAGCCGCCGAAAGCCAAACCTATTGTGATGAATTAAAAGGAAAAATAGCAGATTACGGACTCGAAATCACAGAGTTATCTACGCATTTGCAAGGACAATTAGTAGCAGTGCATCCTGCATATGATATTATGTTTGATAATTTTGCTCCTGATCAATATAAAAATAGTCCAAAAGAAAGAACACAATGGGCTATAAAGCAAGTTAAAAATGCAGCTACTGCGAGTAGAAGATTAGGCATAAACGTGCATGCAACGTTTTCGGGTTCTTTACTATGGCATACCATGCACCCCTGGCCTCAAAGGCCTCCTGGTCTTGTAGAAATGGGATTCGAAGAATTAGCAAAACGCTGGCTGCCTATTCTCAATCATTTTGATCAAGAGGGTGTAGATGTATGTTATGAAATTCATCCAGGTGAAGACTTGCATGATGGTGTTACTTTTGAACGATTTCTCGAAGCTACAGGAAAACACAAAAGAGTAAACATTTTATACGACCCAAGTCATTTTGTACTTCAACAACTAGATTATATCGAGTATATTGATCATTACCACGAATTTATAAAGGCCTTTCATGTAAAAGACTCTGAATTTAATCCAACAGGTAAAAAAGGGACTTTTGGTGGGTATAGCGATTGGATTGATCGAGCAGGTCGTTATCGATCACCGGGAGACGGGCAAATCGATTTTAAAACCATTTTTACTAAACTTACTGAGTATGGATGCGATGTTTGGGCGGTGATGGAATGGGAATGCTGTATCAAATCCCCGGAACAAGGTGCAAGAGAAGGAGCTCCTTTTATCAAAAAGCATATTATTGAAGCTACGCAAAAAGCATTTGATGACTTTGCTGGTGCTGATATTGACAAACAACAACTAAAAGAAATTTTAGGAATATAAAAAAGATAGTAAATGAAACGCTTAAGCTACGGTATTTTGATGATGACAATCTTCTTTTTTTCTTGTAATGAAAAAAAAGAGGTGACAACTGAAGAAAAAACAGAAAGACCCGAAGAAATAATTGAAGAAAAAAAAGAACCGGAGAAAGAAATCACCGATCCTAAAGAGACAGAGGTTTGGGAACCTGAACCAAAAGCTATTTCTTTTAACAACAATAATGTTCCTTCTGATGCAATCGTACTATTTGATGGTTCTAATTTAGAGTCATGGATTTCTACAAAAGACTCTACTAGTGCCAAATGGAGTATCAATAAAGATAAAACTATGACAGTGTTACCAAAATCAGGAGATATACAAACCAAACAAAATTTTGGAAGTGTACAATTACACCTAGAATGGAGCGCTCCAGATGAGATACAAAGTGAAGGACAAGGAAGAGGTAATAGTGGTGTGTTTTTTCAAAACAGATATGAAGTACAAATCCTGGATAGTTATCAAAATAAAACATATTCTAATGGTCAGGCTACAGCTGTATATAAGCAACATATTCCTTTGGTTAATGCAACTAAGGCTCCTGATCAATGGCAAACATATGATATTATATTTCATGCTCCCCAATTTGATGCTTCTGGAAGTAAAACAAAATCTGGCACTTTTACTGTGATCCACAATGGAGTACTTGTACAAGATCATGTTGAAATTTTAGGAACTACAGAATATATTGGACACCCAAAAAATGACGCTCATGGTAAAGGCCCTATCAAATTACAAGACCATGGTAATCTTGTTCAATATCGTAATATCTGGATTAGAGAATTATAAAAAGAATACGTAGAAGTATAGATTCTTGTAGTACGCTCACATAGCATTTACAGAAAATTGATTTTTGATCTCGAGGCTAGCCCCGAAGCATTTAAATCTCGATTATTGAGTAAAAAAGTTATATGGGAATGGTAAAGTAAAAGGTACTTCCCTTTCCTTCTTCAGAAGTTAACCACAACGTACCCTGATGCGCTTCTACTATTTTTTTACAATGCGCCAACCCAATTCCTGTACCTTCATACATCTCTCTGGTATGCAATCGCTGAAAAATAGCAAATATACGCTCTTGATGCTCTTTTGGGATGCCAATACCATTGTCTTTAATCGCAAATTGCCAAACAGGACGTTGACTTTTGGAATCTATTGTTTTTGTACAACTTATATCAATTTTGGGTTGTACAGTACTCGATCGAAACTTTATAGCATTACTAATCAAGTTTTGAAATAGTAGTCTTAGTTCAATCTCTGAACCTTGCACTACAGGTAATTCCTCTACATGAATCTTTGCCTCGCTTGCCTGAATACTATTGGCAAGATCTTTTTTCAATTCTTTTAATAAAGTATCACAGTCTACTGCTTCATGCTCTTTATGAGTTCCTAATCGAGAGTATTGTAAAAGCGCATCGATAAGTTTTTTCATGCGCACACTAGCATCTTTTATATAAAAAAGACTTTCTTTTCCTAACTCATCAAAACCATCACCATACTCCTCTGCGATAAGAGTTATAAAACTTGATATTGTATTAAGAGGTTCTTGTAAATCATGACTAGCGATATAAGCAAACTGCTCTAACTCCTCATTCTTTTTTTCTATCTCTAAAGATTGTTTTTCTATAGCAATATTTTTTGCCTCTAATTCTTTGGTAAACTTCTTTTTTTCAACATATCCCTTATAAATAAAAAAGCTTACCACGAGAATTAATCCAATAACACCGACAAGTAAAACATTGATTTTTTTCTGCGCGTTTATCTGTGATATTTGTTCATCTAAAACAAGTTGTTGTTCTTTTATCTTTATATTCTGTTCTTCCAAATAAGCATTCTTTTGCTCTATAGCTAATTTTGCTTGTTCTATTTTTTCTTTTTGTAGGTTGATAAAAGTAATCTGCTCTTGGATATTCTGCTCCAGAGCTTTTTCTATCTCAATCTTTTCATCATATTGCTTTTGTTGAATACTTCCTTTTTTATAAAGGTTTTCTATTTTTTGATTTTGTTTGTCAATTTGTGTCAGTCTTTTTTCTATCAGTTCCTCTTGTTTATCAATTTGCTTCTCCTGGCTTTTGATTTTAGTATTTTGAGTAGCTAATTGTTCTTCTTGATTTTCTTTCTCTTTTCTTACGTCTTTTAATGTTTTTTCAGAGGTTTGATAAAGTCTTTTCCATTTTTCTGAAGAGCTAATAGCGTATTGTTTTAGCGAAGGAACTGTTTTAAACCCCTCTCTGGCTATTCTATCTACATTGATTTCATATTCAAAAGAATTTTCAACGTTAACCATATTGATCATAGAAGAATTGAAATCATAATCTTCGCTTACCAACAGGATTCCTTTTCCAGAAATTTTGCTCAAAATATAATTGATATCATAATTATACTTACGGTTGACGTAAAGAAGTTGTATATCATTAACATCCTTTACAAGTTGAAATCTGGTAACTTCTACCGGTTTACCCTGTATCTTTCGTTTTTGAGCCATGGCCTGAAGATCTATAACCGTTCTATCTGGCCCTAGAACTCCTATTTTGAATGTTTGTTGATAATCATTAGTCTGCCAATCTACCTGTTGTGCAAAATTGAAGATAAAGATTGCTCTTTGAACTCTTTTTACCTCTTCATTTGTAGTACCTTGGGCATTTATTTGACAGGGACTGAAAAAGATAATGCAATAAAAAAATAAAAAGAGAGTACATATGCGATTATATAATATGTATGGATCTTTTTTCATTATAACCTTAACAGTAATCGAATATAATAATTAGCTCCATTTACACCAAACTGTTGCACTCTTCTACTATAAATAAAGTTACCATCTTCTGTATTTGCAGAATGTTTATGTCTGTCAGGATATACATTAAAAACATTATTTCCTCCTATGGTACATTTTACATTATCATTTACTTGATAAGAAATCATCATATTTGTTGTTAATTTAGGAGAAAAGGTCTGATCTCTAGATGCTACCAAGCCTGTAAATTCATTTACTATCCAATTGTTTGGATCTCCATCCTCTGGATGTACAAATTGCACTTCACCAAATAATGTATTGACCAATTGAAAACCAAATTGATCTATATCATAAGACAACAATGTATTAAATTTATAATTGGGTTGTCCGTTTTCAACTCTTGCTACTTCTTCTCTATTAAACAGTACTTCTTCTTGTCCTTCTAAAGCTTCAGAAACTTTTATTTCACCTTTTACTTTTGTATCGGTAATATTTGCTCCTAAGGAAGCTCCAAATTGTCCTGTTCCTAATTGAGATCTAAAATTTACTGCTATATCTGCACCAGAAGTTCTAGAATCGACAGCATTGGTAAAAAACTGAGCTGCTCCTACATTAAAAGGTTGTAATATTGTTTCATAGCCTTCTGCAAATCGTCCTGATAATACAATTCTATCATCGATATCTATCAAATAATAGTCAAGATTAAATGTAATCTTATCATTAATTTTTCCACTTACACCTGCACTAAAATGGCTGGATAATTCTGGTTTCAGTTTACGAATTTGAAAAGCCTCTGTAGTAACTGCACTTTCATTATTAAATGTACCCACTTGCACACTTTCTCCATTTATAAACTGTGTACTTATGTTTTGAAAAAACACCTGATGCAAAGATGGCGCTCTAAACCCTGTAGAATAATCTGCTCGTATGCTTATCCCATCATTAATTATATATCGTCCTGATAATTTCCAGATCGCTTGCCCTCCAAAATCATTGTAAGATTCATATCGAGCAGCTCCTCGTAATAATAATTTGTCTGTAAGATTTGCTTCTATATCAACATATCCAGAGCTATTTGTTCTAAATCGGCTAAGTTCATTTTCTGGTCGAAATCCCGGGAATACCTGTGCTCCAACTATTCTAGGTTGCTCTTCTCCCAACTCATCTACAAAAGTACTCTCACCATCAATATAAGAGGCTTCTTCTCCTGCAATAATTTCATAATTTTCGACCCTTAATTCTGCTCCAAAAGCTATATTTACACCACTTAGCCAATCAAAATTTCTAGAAATATCAAGATTTGTTGTGCTTTGATTGTATAAAAAACCACCTGCATAAAAAGTTCTAGGTGACATCATTCCCAGAGATGCATTATTTGAATTATTTACTGTATAATCTAACCTATTGATTCCTATAGTATGGCTAAAATCGACATCCCAACTATTTTTAATCCCTTTTACTCCTAAAGTTATAGCATCATCTTGTATATCGGTAAGAATCTCTGGCGAAAACCCATTTGGGAACAATTCTAAAACAACCCTATCTTGATCTTTAGGAAATCTATAAAATCCTTTTGAGGTACCTTCTCTATAATTTCTTCCACCATGCATATAAAAAGTCGCATAATCTGACATTTGGATTTCGCCATTGAATGACAGTGCAAGGTTCTGGGTTTCTGCACTACCAATTTCCATTACTCTCCTACCCGAATATCCTGTTTGATTATAAAAATTATTTTGTTCGATCGCAAGTATATCTGCTGCTTCATTTTCAGAATAAACCCTACCTGTATAATCCCCTGCTCTATTAATCGCCTCCCTATCTCTATATTCTGCTGTTACATTAATAAAACCTCGTTTTCCTACTTTAAGCCCAAAATTGGCAGATGAGTATACTTGTAAACCATCTCCTTCTGTATTGATCCCAACCCTATTGTCTACTTGAATAATCTCTATTTGTTTTTTGAGAATAATATTAATGACTCCTGCAATTGCATCAGATCCATACTGTGACGTTGCTCCCTCTCTCAAAACTTCTATACGTTCTATAGCAGCAATTGGAATAGCATTAAAATCTGTACCCACAGATCCCCTACCTATAGTTCCATTTACATTCAATAAAGAACTACTATGTCTTCGTTTACCATTCACCAAAACTAATACTTGATCTGGTCCAAGGCCTCTTAAAGTAGCAGGATCAATATGATCTGTTCCATCTGCTATAGTTTGATTGGTAGAATGAAATGATGGAATTAAATAATGGAGAATATGACTCAATTCTACTTGAGATGAATTTGATAATTGCTGTGGTGAGATAATATCTACAGCCGCAGTATTTTCTAATAATGATTTAGGTTTAGCTCTAGATCCGAGAGAAACTGGTTGATCTATAGAAAATCCGGTTTTAAGAATAAAGTCTACTGTAACCGTATCACCTACTTTTACTGTAACTGATTTTGAAACATTGGTATACATTACAAAGCCAGCAGTCACTACGTAATCTCCTTCATCAACATCAAAAGTATAATTACCATTTACATCAGTAGTTATATTTTTATCTGTCCCTTCTATAGCTATTCTGGCTCCGGGTAAGTTACCAAACTGATCAGAAACATTTCCTTTAATAATTGCTCTGGATTGAGAAAATCCAATGGATAAAAAGCTTAATGATACTATAATAATTAAGTATATTCGATATCGCCTCAGGTTTAAAGAGTGCATATTTGTAATTGAATCTATAATATGTTTGATGATGTTTAAAATAATCCCCTTTTTACTTCTTCAAAAAATCAGATTGCAAATTTAGTATCTTCTGATGAGATGCCAGAATCTGAATTGCCAAAATTTGAGGCAATTATTTGATACAGACATTCTTTTGTAAGCATTTTTTCTTCAAAACCTTTTACAAATAAAATAGATTCGGCTTTCTCTTTGTCCTCTTTACTCAAAGTTGCTCCCAACATTAAAATAATAACTGACTGTTTATATTGAAGTTCTAATTTCTGATATTCTTCTAGAAACTCCCAACCTGTCATTACAGGCATATTGATATCTAGAAATATAAGTTCTGGGGATCCATTTGTTGTGATATATGCTAATGCTTCTTTGCCATTTTTGACAATAGTTACTTTTTCTGCATACCCTGATTTTTCTATAATTGTTTTATTAAAGAAATTAGTCGCATTACTATCATCTACAAGAAGAATATTATTTATCTTTTTCATTGTCAAAAATGATTTTTGATTACATCATTTAAGAGGGGTATCGATAAAGGTTTATTTATAAAATCATCTACTGAGTGATTTTGCATAGAGGCTTTTACATCATCCGGATTAGAGGAGGTAGATAATAACACAACACGTATCCCATTTGTTAATTCTCTATTAAGTTTTTCGAATTCAACAAGAAACTCCCAGCCATTCATAGCTGGCATATTAATATCTAGAAAAATAAGATCTGGTTTCGTTTTTGTTTTTCCTTGTACTGCATCCAGATATTCGAGAGCTTCTTTACCACTTTGCACAGTAGTCACTTCGCAAAAACCTCCGTGTTTATCAACCACTCTTTTATTAAAAAAATTGGTCGCTTTATCGTCGTCGATTAGCAAAACACAATTAATCAATGTATTCATATTTCTTCTCCAATTACACTCAAAAGAAATAAACTTATTTGACATTTCCTACGGTAATTATAAAATTTATGAATAAATAACGCTTAAAAACAAAATTTAACGATTAAAACCATTTCCTTTTCCTTTTGTATCAAGCATATAGATCCATTTTTATGAGAATAAACACAAAACAACGGTACTTATTCTCAGGATTTTGAAAGTTAGGTCATAAAGGCAAAAAATTAAATGTATTTTTGATTGTATTTTCTTAAAATATAAAATGGATTCATTAACTCAGATAGTACTAGGTGCAGCAGTGGGAGAAGCTGTTCTAGGAAAAAAAGTAGGGAACAAAGCTATGTTATGGGGTGCTATCGCAGGTACTACACCAGATTTGGATACACTTTCTAACCTTTTTGTTGATCCTATTACTGCAAACGAATGGCATAGAGGATTCTCACATTCACTACTATTTTGTGTTCTCTTTTCTCCCCTTTTTGGATGGTTGATTGCCAAACTATATAAAAATAAAGAAGCAGACTGGAAAGATTGGACAAAACTCATGTTTTTTGGTCTATTTACCCACCCGATTCTAGATGCTTTTACCACATGGGGAACACAATTGTTTTGGCCTTTTTCTTACAAAATATCTTTCAAAAATATTTTTGTCATAGATCCACTATACACTGTTCCATTTTTGATTTGTGTAATAATAGCATTGTTTTATAAAAGAACTAATCCTAAAAGACAAAAAATCAATAAAACAGGATTATATATAAGTAGTGGATATATGGTTATTACATTACTATTAAAATGGTATACTTATAAAGTTTTCGAAGAAAATGTAAATCAACAACATATTCAATATAATGAAATACAAACCAAGCCTACCCCATTAAATAGTATCTTGTGGACAGCAAATATAGAAACCGAAGATGCATTTTTGATTGGGTATTATTCTATATTTCAGAAAAAAGATATGATTTCTTTTGCCCGATTTCCTAAGAACCGACATCTTCTAGATACTTTTAATAATGACCCGCTAATCGCGCGATTGGTAAATCTATCTCAAGGTTGGTATACGGTAGAAAAAATTAATAATAAAATTTATTTTAACGACTTAAGATTTGGGCAACTTGGTGTCGATCAAAATTCTAGTCAATTTGTGTTCAGTTATGAACTTTTCTATGATGAAAATGGAAACTTAATGGCAAAAGAACGAGAAAAAAACATGAAAGAAGCCGGACCTCTGCTCAAAAAACTATTTGCCAGAATATTTGATCAGTCATAATTTTTATGTCATAAAATGAAAAACACATTTTTATATATAATATTCGTATTCGGGTGTTTCATTCTAGGTTATCTGATTCATGATTCATTTTTTAAGATCTCTCTTTCTCAATTAAATTTAGGGAGGATACAGATCATTGTGCCATCTATTAGTGATATGTTTTATTCCAAAGTATTTTTTTCTATTACTCTTGGGCTTTTACCACTATTATATTTATCAATAGATAAATATATAAAGTTAAAAACGGTTCAAAAATTACTCGCTTTTTCAATTATAGTATTTTCTGGTATTCTCTTCTGGCAATTCAAAGTATTTCAATTGAATCAAACTTTTGAAACAATAATATCACTAGAAACTCAAAATGAAAATCTAAATACTTTCTCTTTCAAAAACCTGAATATTACATTATACATATTTTTAGGTTTTATATTGGGTACATTAATGACTTTTATTGTTTTTAGATCATATAAAAAGAGAGATGATAATTCTTCTTCAATATAAAGACAACATGTAATCTAATATTTTAACATCAGCCAAACTGATCTAATTCATAAACAAATTGATGTTTTTATATCAAATTAATAATATTTTGTTGCTATTCATACTTATAATTTTAATATCTATATTTATCTTGCAAATTAAATACTATAATTTATGGGCAACATATACAAAGTTAAAGTAAATGATACGTTTACATTTGACTTTACCAAAGAAGAGATCCTGAAGACGGACAGTACCAAAAACTTAGATAGTTCTTATCACCTACTTCAAGATCACCAATCGTATCATACCGAGATTCTAGATTCAGATTTTATATCAAAAAACTATACCATCAAAGTAAATAACAATACGTATCATGTTTCTATTGATAATGCATTAGATATGCAGATCAAAGAGATGGGGTTCTCAATTGGTTCGTCTAAGCAAGTAGATGCTATCAAAGCACCAATGCCAGGATTATTATTAGATATTCAAATAGATGAAGGACAAGAAGTAAAAGAAAATGACCCTCTTTTGATCTTGGAGGCTATGAAAATGGAAAATGTAATCCTGTCGCCAAGAGATGGTATTATCAAATCTATTTCTGCAAGCAAAGGAGAGGCAGTAGACAAAGGACAATTACTTGTTGAATTTGAATCTTAATTATCATCTTTATCATAACTCTTGATAAAGCAATCAACTTTTGGATACTTTTTTACTCTGTATTCAAATATTGACTTTTTAGCAAAAACATAATAAACCA
The DNA here is from genome assembly GCF_006443095.1 of Aquimarina algicola. Lineage (GTDB taxonomy): Bacteria > Bacteroidota > Bacteroidia > Flavobacteriales > Flavobacteriaceae > Aquimarina > Aquimarina algicola. The sequence continues at coordinate 242,173 of NZ_VFWZ01000009.1, read as the reverse complement.
GATGAAAAAAATATTAGTAGCAAATCGAGGAGAAATTGCGCTACGTGTAATGAGAACAGCCCGAAAAATGGGTATAAAAACAGTAGCTGTATTTTCTGATATCGATAGAAATACCCCTCATGTAAAATTCGCAGACGAAGCTGTATGTATCGGTGATGCTCCTTCTGTCGATTCTTACCTAAAAGGGGCTACAATTATAGAAGTAGCAAAAGAACTTAATGTAGATGGCATACATCCAGGGTATGGATTTTTGAGTGAAAATGCAGACTTCGCAGAGCAGGTAGAAAAAAGTGGATTAACGTTTATAGGTCCAAAATCTAAAGCTATAAGAGTAATGGGGAGCAAGCTAGCTGCCAAAGAAACAGTGAAAGCTTATGATATCCCAATGGTTCCCGGTATAGACGAAGCGATTACAGATATCAAAAAAGCGCAAGAAATTGCTTCAGAAATTGGATACCCTATTTTGATCAAAGCCTCTGCCGGAGGTGGTGGAAAAGGAATGAGAGTAGTAGAAAATGAAGCAGATCTAGAATCTCAAATGGAACGTGCTATAAGCGAAGCCACTTCTGCTTTTGGAGATGGTTCTGTATTTATCGAAAAATATATCACCTCACCCAGACATATCGAAATCCAGGTAATGGGAGATCAACATGGCAATATTCTTCATTTTTTTGAAAGAGAATGCAGTGTACAAAGAAGGCACCAAAAAGTTGTAGAAGAAGCTCCTTCTACAGTTTTATCACCAGAATTACGATCAAAAATGGGAGAAGCCGCTGTAAAAGTAGCCAAGTCTTGTGATTATATAGGCGCTGGTACTGTAGAGTTTATTCTTGATGAAAAGAATAATTTTTATTTTCTTGAAATGAATACTCGATTACAAGTAGAACACCCCGTTACTGAACTTATCACGGGAGTTGACCTTGTAGAGCTTCAAATCAAAGTGGCAAGAGGAGAAAAACTTACTATACAACAAGAAGATCTCAGCATATCAGGTCACGCTCTAGAATTAAGAGTATATGCAGAAGATCCTCTTAATGATTTCTTACCTAGTGTCGGGCACCTAGATACGTATACTATTCCCGAAGGAGAAGGTATTAGAGTAGATAACGGATACGAACAAGGTATGGATATCCCTATTTATTATGATCCTATGTTGTCTAAACTTATTACATACGGAGAAACTAGAGAAGAAGCATTGCAAATCATGATCGAAGCTATCAATAATTATGATGTAAAAGGTATTGAGACTACATTACCTTTTGGGAAATTTGTCTTTGAACATGAAGCATTTAGATCAGGAGATTTTGATACACACTTTGTAAAAAAATACTATACTGCAGATGTTACCAAAGCAGACATACAGGATGAAGCCAAGATAGCAGCATTAATGGCAATGAAGCAATACCTGGAAGATCAAAAAACACTTCGTATACCAACTTACTAATTCATACTATGGATTCAAAAATAAAAACATTAGAAGAAAAAATTGCTAAGGCAAAACTTGGTGGTGGAGAACAAAGAATACAAAGACAACACCAAAATAAAAAACTAACTGCAAGAGAAAGAGTCGAATATTTACTAGATGAAGGCTCTTTTGAAGAAATTGGTATTCTTGTCACTCACAGGACTACAGATTTTGGAATGGATAAAGAATTATTTTATGGCGATGGAGTTGTAACTGGTTACGGAACTATAAATGGTAGGTTGGTATATATATTTGCACAGGATTTTACAGTATTTGGAGGAGCTTTATCAGAAACTCATGCCGAGAAAATATGCAAAGTAATGGATATGGCTGTAAAAATGGGTGCTCCAATGATTGGACTTAATGATTCTGGTGGTGCGCGAATTCAAGAAGGCGTTAAATCACTGGGCGGATACGCAGATATATTTCATAGAAATGTGCAAACCTCTGGTGTGATCCCACAAATTTCTGCCATTATGGGGCCTTGCGCAGGGGGTGCTGTATATTCTCCTGCAATGACAGATTTCACCCTAATGGTAGAAGATACTAGTTATATGTTTGTTACCGGTCCTAATGTTGTAAAAACCGTCACAAATGAAGAAGTGACTTCAGAAGAGTTAGGCGGTGCGAGTACGCATGCAACCAAATCCGGTGTTGCTCATATTACCTCTGCCAATGATATTGAGTGCTTAGAAGATATTAAGAAATTACTAAGCTATCTACCACAAAATAATCAAGAACCACCAAAACAAATTCCTTATACACTAACAGATGAATTAAGAGAACAGCTTGCTAATATTGTTCCTGATAATCCCAATAAGCCTTACGATATGCATGACGTAATTGGGGGAATTATCGATGAAGATTCATTTTATGAAATTCATAAAGATTATGCCGAAAATATTATTGTAGGTTTTGCCAGAATTGGAGGAAAAAGTGTTGGAATTGTTGCCAACCAACCGCTATTTCTTGCAGGTGTATTAGATGTCAATAGTTCAAAAAAAGCGGCACGTTTTACAAGATTCTGTGATTGTTTCAATATTCCATTATTGGTATTGGTAGATGTACCAGGATTCTTACCAGGTACTGATCAGGAGTGGAATGGCATCATTGTTCATGGCGCAAAATTATTATATGCACTAAGTGAAGCTACTGTGCCAAAAGTTACTGTAATTACCCGAAAAGCTTATGGTGGAGCTTATGATGTAATGAACTCTAAACATATAGGAGCGGATCTAAACTTTGCATGGCCTAATGCCGAAATTGCTGTAATGGGAGCCAAAGGAGCTAGTGAAATTATTTTTAGAAAGGAAATCAAAGCTTCAGACGATCCAGAAGCTAAACTTGCTGAAAAAGAAGCAGAATATGCTGATAAATTTGCAAATCCTTACAGAGCTGCTCAGCGAGGATTTATCGACGAAGTAATTTTACCAGAAAATACAAGAAGGAAACTTATAAAGGCTTTTAGTATGCTCGAAAACAAAAAAATAGAGCAACCAAAACGTAAACATGGGAATATACCTTTATAATTAAATATTTTTGATTTAAGAAAATTAGCGGGATTGATCCCGCTAATTGTTTTTGTAACTAACAATTCACACAGATTTGTCCATTTGAACCACCACCTTCACCACACGGACAAAAATTAATTTGATAAGTACATATTGATACTTTTATTAATTTGAGATGCTATCTCTTTATAATGTGCTTCATGTTCATCTATAGAAGCATCATAATTACTAATAACATAGAATCCTGCATTCGAAGCTTCGCTGAAAAGTAATTGTGTACTTAATCCGGGATCTCCTCCCGTATGGCCAAAAGTTCCTTTTTCATTATCAAGAATATCCCAAAATACGGTAAAATTTTCTGATGTAGCTGTAAATAATAATTCATAATACTCTTTATTGAATAATGTAGTCGATAATCCTTGTTGTCCTCTAATCATATCTAAAAAAAACTTCATGATATCTTCATTAGACGTTTTTAAAGCTCCATCCGGAAAAGATTCTAAATTGTATAATGGCAATGGAGTATTTTTATTAAAATACAATGTTGCATACTGATCTAATGGTTGATCATAATAAAATGAAGTACTCGTCATTTTAAGAGGATCAAGAATATTGACTTTTATAAAATCCGGATATTTCATCCCTGAAGATTCTTGAATGATATAAGCCATTAAAGAAGCGCCTACGTTAGTGTAAATCTCTTGAGTACCAGGAGTAACTCCATAAAAATTATCATCACTATAATAATCACCTTTTTTATAAAAATAAGCTTCTATAAATTGTTGAAGTGTTTTAGGTTCACGTGAAGTTATTCCATAGCTTTCCATAATTTGTGTTCCTGAAGTAGATAAGTTTTGATTACTCAAAAGGTAATATGAAGACAAATAGACATTATTTTCATCTATTAATCCAGAGGTATGATTAACCAAATGTTTTACCCGAATTACAGCAGAAGGATTTTTAGGATTTATAATAGGTCGAGGCAAAATATCATTTATAGGAGTTTCTAAAGTAAAATATCCTAATGCTATTGCCTTTATTGTAGCAACACCAATAAATATTTTACTTATCGAACCGATAGATTGCAAAGTTTTATTATTGTACGGTATTTGATCTTCGAGATTTTGATATCCAAAACTTTCTTGTAGTGCTATTTTTCCATCTTTTACTATTCCTATTGTAAAACCTGGAAAATTTGATTTTTCTAATATTTGATCAAGTCGTTGAGTCAAACTCTCTTTATCAGTTACATCGATCAAAACAACATCATCATCGTTTGAACAACTAGTAAAAATGATTGTAATCATTAAGAATGTATATACTATTTTTTTCATAATTAATACTTTTTAAAATTGATGGTGTAAAAGTATTTCTCATGAAAGAAAAAGCACTGTTTTTAAGGGGTGTATAACTCTCAATATGTTAGAAGTGTATAAATCAGGACGTTTTTTGACGCTTTCTATATGCTCCAGGGGACACTCCGGAGTGTGTTTTGAAGGTGCTATAAAAATTACTTTTAGACTTAAACCCAGATTCCATTCCAATTGCTTCTACAGAATACTTGTTGAACTCTGGATTATCTAATAATTCTTTTGCTGTTTTAACACGATATTCATTTACAAATTGAATGACACTTTTACCAAGCTCTTGATTGACAACCTGAGATAAATATCCTTCACTTATATTTAATCGTTTTGCTAAATCTATTCTACCTAACAACGGATTTTTATATGGTTTTTCTTCGTCCATTATTTTGTATAATTCTACAATATATTTTGAAACCGTATCGGTATTTCTCTTTTTAGAAAGATGCTCGATAGGATGGATAGTCAATTGTCTATGGATCTCATCTTTCTGAATTACTATTTGAAGTCTAAACACTCCATAATATAAGAGCCACCATGACAAAAATGAAAGTATTGCCCATAGTAGTTGTAAAACGTATTCTGAATCTAAAAAAATCTCTTCCAAGTTAGATACAAACCAAATCACAAGAATTAGAATAATAAATAAGTTAAGCCTCAATAACCAATGTCTTTTTTCTCTAGAAATGACCTCAGCTTTTTGTATCAATCTTCTTGCCCATATCATCAAAACTACATTGTACCAAAAGGACAAACTATCTTCGATAAAGAAAAAGAGATCTACAATAAATGTATCTTCATCAAAAGGAGAATTATATATCCCAAAAACAAAATCCAAATCAAGATATACATCAATTAAAAAGGTTATAAAAAAGATTGCATATAACCATTTATACCAGTTTTTTTGGAAATACGAATGTTTAATTTGAATTAAAAAATAGGTAAATAAGGTAACAGGTACTAAAAACTCCCACATAATACCATGTAGAAATTCTAATATACCATGATCTGCATCATACCAACCTAAAAAAGTAATCCATACTAACAAAAATAAAGATATTGATAAATATTTATTAGCTCTACTGTTATAGAAAGAAGTCGTTATTAGAGATAAACTAATAAAAAAACCTAAAATCACACCTGTAATTACTATTACGTCTAGTGTTGTCTGTAATTTGTACAATCTTTTTTATTTGTTAGGTAAGCTATTTTGCTAGATTTATTTTTATTCAGTTAGGAAAGAGTAAATGTAAACAATATAAATATTTTATTGACCAATTACTCCAAACAAGCCTGCCAGAGTTTCTACAACAACATACTTATCAGATTTTAAAAAAAACAGTAAAAAATTAAATTCTGTAATCTGTATTTAAATTTTGATTTAATCTTATAGTTTTACTATTTTTTGATTTTAAAATAAAACTAAGCCCCTAAGATGAGTAGACAAACCACAAAATATGCTATTTATTCCGTAGCTGTATTATCAGCAACGCTTATTAATCAATATATTATTAAGTATATCAAAAAATATATCGATCAGCAAGGATATCTACTTGTACTCATTGATATGTTGATCGTAGTATTGATCTTTGCACCTGCATTTGCATTAGTTTCTAAATACACTAAGCAACTTTCTAAATCATACTTAAGAACTTCTAAAAAACTTTCAAGTAATAATAATGGAATCTTATTAGGTTTTATAATTGCAATTATAATTTTATTTATTCTTTATGTTGATATAAGACATAATATAAATGTCATTAATGATATTAAAGCCTTAATTTCTTAAATACGCTAACATTGTTACACATCCTAAACATCACAAATAGTAATCGCCTCTTTTAATGAAGCCAATTTATCGTCATAAGTGGGTATAAACTCTTGCGCTACAAATCCCGTAAATTTAGTATCTAAAATAGCTTTCATGATCGCAGGGTAATTTAGTTCTTGAGTATCATTTATTTCATGTCTGCCAGGTACTCCTCCGGTATGATAATGTGAGATATAGTTATGATACTTTTTGATTGTAGCAATAATGTCTCCTTCCATGATCTGCATATGGTAAATATCATATAAAAGTTTAAAATGTGACGATCCTATTTTGTCAACTAATGCAACTCCCCACGGCGTGTGATCACATTGATAATCTTCGTGGTCTACTTTACTATTCAACAACTCCATAACCAAGGTGACATTATTTTTCTGTGCATGTTTTACTAATGGATCTAATCCTTTAGCACATTGTTCCCATCCTTCTTTGTCAGAAATTCCATTTCGATTTCCCGAAAAAATGATGACTTGTTTTATTCCCGCATCAGCTGCTTTAGAAATAAGTTCTATATATTGTTTTTGTAATGCTTCGTGATGCTTTGGATTATTAAACCCTTCTATAATATTAGCAAAAGTATCTGTTGCTAATGAACATTCTAACCCTGCATCCTGAACGATTTTCCATTCATCAGGTTTTAATAAATCTATTGCTTTTAAGCCTATATCTTTTCCTTTTTGAGCGAATTCTTGTAAAGGAATTTTTTGGTAGCACCATCTACATGCAGAGTGATTTATATTTCCTTTGATAGATGATTGAATGTAATTATCCATAGTCTCTGAAGTGTTTTTAAACTCATTAGGAATCATTGCTCCTGAAACGCCAATAGCTCCCAAACTCAAAGATATATTTTTTACCGCTTGTCTACGATTAATTTTGTTCTTAGCCATTTTAAAAATAATTGTATGATGTATCTAAAGATACCATTTTAATAGCATACAATAGCACAGGTTTGTAATTTTACTGTATAAAACAACCCTCAGAGGGTGACAAATCCACTGAGGGTCTAGGCTGAAACCAAAAAAATTAAACTAACTCAACTTACACTCAATTAAACTTGTTTCAGCTTCTCTTTTATTTCATTAAGACATAGATTATTTATGCTCCCAATATGTGTATGTTTAGTATCTTTTTCGGGTTGATAGTTATTATTTTCAATATCTTTTCCAATGTTTATATAAGCATCTCTAAAGGACATTCCATTCATAACCAATGTATTTAATGTATCAACACTAAAGAGGTAATCATACTTTTTATCTCTAAGAATATTTTGATTAACGGTTACATTTTTTAAAGCATAAATAGACATTTCTAAACATGCTTTTGTATCCTGAATGGCAGGCACTATACCTTCTTTAAGTAATTGTAAGTCTCTATGATATCCGCTAGGTAGATTATTGGTTAGTAAACTTAATTCGTAGGGTAGCGCCTGTATTTTATTGCATTTTCCTCTGATCAACTCAAAAACATCAGGATTTTTTTTATGCGGCATTATACTTGATCCAGTTGTAAACTGAGAAGGAATACTCATAAAATCAAAATTTTGACTCATGTACAGGCAGACATCCATTGCCATTTTAGAAAGTGTTCCCGCTACGCTACTTAATGCAAACGCAGTGGATTTTTCTGATTTACCACGACTCATTTGAGCTGCTACTACATTAAATTTTAGTGTTTCAAACCCTAACTCTTTTGTGGTAAATGCTCTATCTATCGGAAAAGAACTCCCATATCCGGCAGCGCTTCCCAAGGGGTTTTGATCAACAACCTTGTATGCTGCATTTACAAAGTATAGATCATCTACAAAACTCTCTGCATATGCAGAAAACCATAATCCAAAAGATGAGGGCATTGCAATTTGTAAATGTGTATATCCCGGTAATAAAACATCTTTATATTGTTCTGCAAGAGTGAGTAGATTATTTGATAATGCTTTCACCAAATCTTTAATTTGATTCAATTCATCTTTCAAATACAAATGCATAGCTACCAAAACCTGATCATTTCGAGATCGAGCAGTATGAATCTTCTTTCCTGCTTCTCCTATACTATTTGTTAATTCAAATTCAATTTTAGAATGTACATCTTCAAATTGATCTTCAATAGTGAATGTACCCTCTTCTACTTCTTTTGAAAGCGCATGCAGTCCTTTTTCTACATCAAAAATATCTTGATCTGACAAAATACTAATTTGATGTAACATCTTGGCATGTGCCAAAGTAGCTTGTATATCATATTTTGCGATGACCAAATCCAACTGTCTGTCATTACCTACTGTAAATATACCTATCTTTTGATCTGTTGGTAATCCCTTATCCCAAAGTTTCATAATTCATTATTTTATATTTGGATTCCAGTATCAACTGGACACACCTCTTTTATACAATTCCTTTTAATATCTTGATATATAATTCGATTCCTTCTCTGATTTCATTGATGTAAATAAATTCATTGGCAGAGTGCGATCTGGTTGAATCCCCCGGGCCAAGTTTTAATGACGGGCAGCTTAATACAGATTGATCCGACAGAGTTGGTGACCCATATGTAGTTCTTCCTAAGGCTAAACCTGATTGTACTACGGGGTGATCTATAGGAATCGATGAGGATTGCAAATGCAATGATCTTGGTTGTACCTCAACGTTTTGAGGCATTGCATCTTTTACAATATCTAAAATCTCTATATTCCTGTATTTGTCATTCACTCTAATATCTACTACCAAATCACATTGAGCAGGCACTACATTGTGCTGTTTGCCTGCATTGATTTGCGTGACAGTCATCTTCACTTTTCCTAAGGCTTCAGATTCTTCTTCAAATTCATATTCTTTGAACCAGGAAATAACATCCAGAGCATTATAAATAGCATTATCATCATTTGGATGCGCAGCATGACTGGCTGTTCCTTTTACAGATACATCCAAGACCAATAGACCTTTTTCTGCAACTGCCAGTTGCATTAAAGTTGGTTCTCCTACAATGGCAAATTCAACATTTTTTAAATGTTTTAATACACTTTTTAATCCCAGTGGACCACTACTTTCTTCTTCTGCAGAAGCTACGATTACAAAATTGTATTTTAGAAATTCCTGATCGTAAAAATGAGTAAATGTTGCTAATAAAGAAACTAAGCACCCTCCGGCATCATTGCTACCTAAACCATATAATTTTCCGTCATCTACAAAGGCTTGAAAAGGATCATTAGTATAATTCCCGTTTGGTTTTACAGTATCATGATGAGAATTAAGCAAAACAGTAGGTTTAGAAACATCAAAGTGCTTATTATAAGCCCAAACATTGTTGTTTTCTCTTTCAAAAGGAATGCTGTATTGTTTGAACCAATCTTCTATCAGCAAAGCTGTTTTTTCTTCTTCTGAAGAAAAAGAAGGTGTCTCTATTAACCTTTGTAATAGTTCTATTGCTTTATTTGTTAATTGTTCTATCATTAGTTTATAAAGTCAATGTTGTACATTTTGTGTTTTTATCTTTTATGAATTCTGCATTAGCGATATATACTTTACTTACATTTTTTTGCAATGCCTCGAAACAATTTTGAAGTTTGGGTAGCATTCCGTCAGCTATCACCTCTGCTTTTTGTAATACTTTGTATTTCTCTAAATCGATATGTTCTATGACAGACTCTTTGTCATTAATATCTTCAAGAACTCCTTTTAACTCAAAACAATATAACAAGGATACCTCGTATGCTTTACTCATTGCAGAAGCTATTTCTGATGCAATAGTATCGGCATTGGTATTAAATAATTGTCCGTCTGCATCGTGTGTTACTGCACAAAAAATCGGAGTGATCTCTAAATCTAAAAAGCCTTTGATCACCTTTGAGTTTACCGAATTAACATCTCCTACATATCCATAATCAACAAATTGTACGGGCCTTTTTTCTGCAACAATAACATTGGCATCTGCTCCTGTTAATCCTAAAGCATTACATTTATATTTCTGTAAGCCGGAAACTATCTTTTTATTCAATAATCCGGCATAGGTCATAACTACTATATCTAAATTTTCTGAAGAAGTAATCCTTCTCCCTCCTACCATCTCTGTCTTAACTCCAAGTTTTGATGCCAGTTGCGTAGCAGATTTACCTCCTCCATGCACTAAGATTTTTGGGCCTTTGATCTTAGAAAAATCTTTTAGAAAAGAATCTAAAGCATCTTGATTTTCTATAATGTTTCCACCTATCTTTATTACTAACAGTTTTTGCCTTTTCATATTATTGTTTTTCAAGAATCTTCTTCAGCACTAACTGTGCTGCATATGTTCTATTATTGGCTTGTTCTATAACTATAGAATTTTCACTATCAATAACTTTGTCATCTACCACAACATTTCTTCTTACTGGCAGACAATGCATAAACTTTGCATTTGCAGTATGTTTCATTTTTTCTTCGGTGATTTTCCAGCTAGAATCCTTACCAATTTTACCATAGTCATGATACGAACTCCAATTTTTGACATATACAAAATCTGCATCTTTCAATGCATTATCCTGGTTGTAATCAATGGGCACCTCTTTAGTAATATGATTAGCTAACTCAAATCCTTTTGGATGGGTAATTACAAAATGTGCGTCCATTTGCTGCATCATTTCTACAAACGAATTAGCGACGGCCTGAGGCAAAGCTTTTGGATGCGGCGCCCATGATAATACAACTTTTGGTTTGTTTGCTTTTTTATGTTCAGTAATCGTAATTGCATCTGTCAATGCCTGCAACGGATGCCCTGCGGCACTTTCCATATTGACGATAGGAATCGTTGCAAACTCCATAAAACTTTTCAACACTTTCTCACTATAATCATCTTCTCTATTTTTGAGACTGGCAAATGCGCGAATCGCCAAAACATCGCAGTATTGTGAAACGACTTGTGCCGCTTCTTTAACATGCTCAGAGTTGCCTTGATCCATTACTGTTCCATCTCCATATTCTAAAGACCATCCCTCTCCTGTAAAATTCATCACCATCACATTCATACCGAGATTTAAAGCTGCTTTTTGAGTACTTAAACGGGTACGCAAACTTGGATTAAAAAATAATAACCCAATGGTTTTATCTTTACCCAAATCTTTGTTTGTCAAAGGATTTTGTTTTAGTGCTATAGCTTCTTCTACCCAAGTATCCAGGGAGTCTATATCATTTATAGAAAAATAGTTTTTCATCTTACTTCTGTTTTCTCTTCTGTTTTAATTTTTGTGAATGGAATTGTATTTTGGATGGCATCGATCATAAAATTATCTCTTATCCCGTTTACTATCCAAGTTTCAATGTTTGATGTTTTTGCGATTTTGGCGGCTTCAATTTTAGACTGCATCCCCCCTGTTCCATGTGAAGAAACAGAGGATACAACTTCATTTTTTAAGGCTTGAATATCGTGTACTTCTTTTATGGTTTGATACGTATTGTTTTCAACAGAAGCTTTGGTACAAATTCCATTTGTATTGGTTGCAATTACCAATACATCAGCCTCTATAAGTGAAGCAGTTAAACCCGCTAGCTTATCATTATCACCAAATTGAATCTCATCAGTTGCTACAGTATCATTTTCGTTGATGATTGGGATATATTTATTGGCTACAAGCACATTGATCGTATTTACAATATTCTTTTTTGATTGTTCTCTCTCAAAATCTGAGTAGGATAACAAACATTGAGAAGTGAGCAATCCAAGATCTCTGAAACTTTCTTGAAATATTCGCATCAAATGTGGTTGCCCTATTGATGCTAATGCTTGTTTTACATTAATTTCTTTACCATTACTCTCTAAATTCACAAATTGCTTTGCCACTGCAATCGCTCCGGAGCTTACGATTACAAATTCATATTCATTTTGTAATGCAACAATTTGCCTGCCAATATCCTCGATCTTACCTCTAGAGATTTGATCAGTCTCTTTAGTAAGTGTATTTGATCCTATTTTTAATACTACTCTCTTTTTATCTGATTTGCCCATCGCCATGTATATACCATTTATTTGTTACCAAATGCTGCAGTCCTATAGGTCCTCTTTGGTGTAACTTATCTGTACTTATTGCTAATTCTCCTCCTAACCCTAATTGAAAACCGTCTGTAAATCGTGTAGATGCATTGTGATACACTGCTGCACAATCTACAGAAGACATAAAGGTTTCTGATTCTTTTTGGTCGTTTGTAATTATAGCAGCAGAATGTCCCCCGCTATATTGATTTATTTTTGAAATCGCACTGATTGTATTTTCAACCTCTCCCAAAACAATTTTGTAATCTAAAAACTCTTCATACCAAACAGAATCGTTAGTTATTGGTTCAATTTCTTCAAACCTGGAAAGGGAGGTATCTCCTAATATTTCTACATTATAATGCTTAAGCTTTACAATAAGATTTTGTATAAAATCTTCTTTATTAGACATATCTTTATCTATTAAAACTTTATCTACTGCATTACAGGCTGATATTTTATCGGTTTTACCATTTATAATAGTGTCAATGGCTAATGCTTTGTCTGAATCTTTATGAACATACACAAAATTGTTTCCTCTACCGCTTACGATTACCGGACATGTAGCGTGAGTCTTTACGAATTCGATTAGCTTTTCGCCGCCTCTTGGCACAATCAAGTCCAGGTTTTGTGTAGGTTTTTCTAGAAATGCTTGTGTCTTTTTTCTATCGTAATCTAGGTATTGCACCCAATTTGTCTCAACATTTGCTTCGAGAAGTGAGATATGCCAAAGTTTTACAAGTTCAAGATTAGAATGAATAGATTCTTTGCCTCCTTTGAGTAAAATCGTATTACCAGATTTAAATGCAATTCCGGCAGCTTCGATGGTAACATCCGGTCTTGATTCATAAATAATTAGTATTGTTCCAAAGGGAGCCGTTTTATTAAAGATTTTCATTCCATTTTCATGTGTGAATTGAAATCGTTCTACACCAATTGGATCATCTTGTTTTACTAATTGTTTTAAAGATAAAATCATCCCATCGATTTTTGCTTCATCAACTTTTAATCGATCAAACATTGCTTTATCAGCTCCTTTGTATTCCTTTATATCTTTTTGGTTTGCTTTAATGATAACTTCTCTATTTTGATCAATTAGAGCTGCCATATGTTGCAAAACCAAATTTCTCTTTGATATGTCTAATACTCTACCCATATTTTAAGCTTTTTCTAACACTAGTACATTTTGCAATGCTTTAATAAATTGATCAATCTCTTTTGTCCCGGCTGTTAATGGAGGAAGTATTCGTAACAATTTTTTGTTCATTGCTCCTCCTGTAAAAATATGTTGCTCATAGATGAGTTTTTTTCTTAGATCACTAACTTCAAAATCAAACTCTACCCCTAACATTAATCCTTTTCCCTTTATTTTTTTTATTCCAGGAAGTTCAGATGCTTTTGAGAAAAAATATGTTCCAATCTTTTCTGCATTATTTATAAGATCTTCTTTTTCGATAACATCTAAAACCCCTAAAGCGGCTGCGCAAGCCAGATGATTACCTCCGAAAGTAGTTCCTAATAATCCATAACTAGGTTTTATGTGAGGTGCTATCATGATTCCCCCTATTGGAAAACCATTGCCCATGCCCTTTGCTATAGAAATAATATCTGGAGTGATCCCATGGTATTGATGTGCAAAAAATTTACCACTTCTACCATATCCTGACTGTACCTCATCTAAAATTAAAACTGCCCCAAACTCATGGCATAAAACTTCCAGTTCTTTAAAAAAGCTTGATGTACCTTGATCTAGACCTCCTACTCCTTGAATGGGTTCTATAATTATAGCACATACATCTCCTTTTTGTAATTCGGATTTTACTGAGTTAATGTCATTAAGTGGCAAAAAAGTAACTTGCTGTTGTTGATTGAGTGGTGCGTTGATCTTCTTATTATCAGTAGCAGCAACAGCTGCTGATGTTCGCCCATGAAAAGCATTATCAAATGCAATCACTCTCGATTTATCTGTGTAAAAAGAAGCTAATTTCAAAGCATTTTCATTAGCTTCGGCTCCCGAATTACATAAAAATAATTGATAGTCTTCATAACCAGAGAGTCTTCCTAATTTTTCTGCCAGTTGCAATTGCATATTATTTTGAACGGCATTAGAATAGAAACTGATCTTTTCTAATTGTTCTTTTACTTTTTTTATGTAATAAGGATGTGAATGCCCAATAGAAATCACTCCATGCCCGCCATATAGGTCAAGATATTCTATTCCATCTTTGTCTTCTACAATACAACCATATGCATTTACAGGCTCTACATCATATAAAGGATATACATCAAATAGTTTCATTTCTTTGGTTTTTTGTTTGTGATTTCAAGTCATTCATTTTATTTATAATTGATCCCCATCAATTATTTTATCGTATTTATCTTTTCATAAGAAGCCATTACTCCTTTGATTACGGATGAGCTAAGTCCTTGATGCTCCATTTCGTTTAATCCTTCTATTGTGCATCCTTGTGGAGTTGTGACTTTATCAATTTCACGTTCGGGATGTGTTCCATTTTTTGCAACCAATGTTGCTGCTCCTATCGCGGTTTGTACTGCTATAATTTGAGCTTCATGCGGATGGAAACCCATTTGTATTCCCCCTTGTATCATGGCTCTTAGAAATCTTAAAAAGAATGCGATACCACTCGCTCCCAAAACTGTAGCTGCTTGCATTAATCGTTCTTCGATGATCAATGTTCTCCCAATAGTATCAAACATTTCTTCAACAAACTTTAATTCTTCTTTTACATCTTCATTTGCTGCTATACAGGTCATTGACAGTTTTTTTGAAGCTCCTGTATTAGGCATTACTCGTACTACTTTATTATCAGGAACAACCTCATTAATTTCTGCAATAGATGTTCCTGTCACGGTAGAAATCAAAATTTGATCTGATGTGAGTTTATCTTTAATTTCTTCTAATACCAGATCTAATTGTCTTGGTTGAACACAGAGAATAATCCATTTTACACCTTTTATCGATGTAATAATATCTTGAGAAATAGAAATGTTTAGTTTTTCTTCAACTTCTTTGAGGTTGTACTTTGATTTATCTACTGCTGTAATATCAGATGCATCTATTATATCACTAGCTGCTAAACCGGATAGTATTGATTTACCTAAGTTGCCTACTCCTATAATTGTTACTTTTTTCATATCTAAAATGCGCTCGCCTTTAATTTTAGTCCTGTATTTTCTTCTAGTCCAAGCATAAGATTCATATTTTGAATAGCTTGCCCTGATGCTCCTTTTATTAGGTTATCGATTATTGAGGTGATTAATATCATTCCGTCTTTTTTCTTAATATGAAGAATACATTTATTCGTATTTATGACTTGTTTCAAACTAATTTCTTGATCAGAAACTATTGTAAATACTGCATCTTTATAAAAAGATGTATATAACGCCTTTGCTTCTTCTTCGTTACCTTCATATTTGGTATATAAAGTAGCATAGATTCCTTTGCTAAAGTTTCCTCTATTCGGAATAAAAAAGATAGAGGTTTCGAAACCTTGTTGTAATTGTTTTATACTTTGTTCTATTTCCTGTAAATGTTGATGCGTAAACACTTTATAGCTCGAAAAATTATTATCTCTCCAACTAAAATGTGTTGTACTACCGGGTACTACTCCTGCCCCTGTACTACCTGTTGTTGCATTTACATGTACTGTATCAATAATTTTATCTCTGGAAGCTAGTGGCAGTAATGCCAGTTGAATTGCTGTTGCAAAACATCCAGGATTCGCAACATTATGTGCGGACTTAATTTTTTCTTTTTGTAGTTCGGGTAATCCATACATAAATTCCCTACCCAGATACTTATGATCTTTTTGTAATCTAAAATCGTTGCCCAAATCAATTACCTTAGTTTTTTCTGAAAAATGATGCGTTTCTAAGAAAGATTGTGATCTCCCATGTCCTAAACACAAAAACAAAACATCTACATTTGGATTGATAGTGTCTGTAAATACAAGATTAATTTCTCCTAACAAATCAGGGTGTTGTTTACCTATAGATATACCTGCATTGGTCGTACTATACACAAAATCTAATGTTACTTTTGGATGATGGATAAGTAACCTTAGTAATTCTCCGGCTGTGTATCCTGATCCTCCTATTATTCCAACAGTAATCATAATTGACCTGAATTTACGTTATGATAAATTTTATTGGCATTACCATAGATTTTGATAAATCCTTTGGCATCTTCTGAAGTCCAGGAATTATTCATTTCTCCATATTGTCCAAAATCTGATTTCATCATATCAAAATCTGATTCTATTCCTTCTAATGTAAAATGATAAGGTTTCAATTGCACCGTAACATTTCCCGTCACTGATTGTTGAGAGTCTTCCAAAAATGCTTCAATATTTCGCATTACCGGGTCTAGATAATTACCTTCATGTAATAACATCCCATACCAATTTGCTAATTGCTCTTTCCAGTATTGTTGCCATTTGGTCAACACATGTTTTTCTAATAAATGATGCGCCTTGATAATTACAATAGGTGCAGCAGCCTCAAACCCTACTCTCCCTTTTATACCAATAATCGTATCACCAACATGAATATCTCTTCCTATCGCAAAGGCACTTGCTAATTCTTCTAATTTTTGGATATTTTTTACAGGTGTATCTTTTATTCCATCTATTCCTATCAATTCTCCTTTTTCAAAATTAAGAACAATAGTCTCTTCTTTTTCTTTTTGAAGCTGACTTGGATAAGCTTCGTTTGGTAATGCGTTTGATGATGTTAAAGTCTCTTTACCACCAACACTAGTCCCCCATATTCCTTTATTGATAGAATATTGGGCTTTTTCCCAACTATAGTGAACACCATGTTTTTCTAAATAAGCTACTTCTTCTTGTCTAGAAAGTTTTAGATCTCTAATAGGTGTTATAATTTCAATCTCTGGAGCAAGTGTTTGAAAAATCACATCAAACCGTATTTGATCATTCCCGGCTCCTGTACTACCATGAGCAATATACTTAGCTCCTATTTTCTTAGCGTGATGAATCACTTCAATTGCTTGAAAAATTCGTTCTGCGCTAACTGAAAGTGGATAGGTATTATTCTTTAGAACATTACCAAAAACTAAATATTTGATTGCTTTTTGATAAAAACTATCTAATATCGTTTTATTTACATGATCCGAACTTCCTAACTCATAAGCTCTTTTTTCTGTTTCCTGTAACTCTTGTTCTGAGAACCCACCCGTATTTACTAAAATTGTGTGCACTTCAAGATTTTTCTCGTGCATAAGATATTTTACACAATACGATGTATCTAGGCCTCCACTATATGCTAATACTACTTTTTCCATACTAATAACTGCTTATTATTTGTAAGCATTGTTTGTTTGATATTCTTTAATCTTTTTAGAATTCGTTTGTTAAACCATTTTTCTTTTTTCTTTACTTTTTTTGAAGGATCGTAAAGCATTCCTGTGCATAAACACATCTTGTGATCTTTAGCGGTCAGGATTTCATAATTTGTACATGTCTTGCATCCTGCCCAAAACTTAGGGTCATTAGTTAATTCTGAAAAAGTGACTGGTTTGTATCCCAATTCAGAATTAATTTTCATGACAGCAAGTCCTGTAGTGATTCCAAATACTTTTGAAGTCGGATATTTTTTTAGTGAATAGTTAAATGTAAATTCTTTGATTTTTTTTGCTAAACCTTGATTCCTATAATCAGGATGAACCACTAATCCAGAGTGGGCAACATACTTTTCATGTCCCCAAACTTCTATATAACAAAACCCTGCAAATTTCCCATCAGACAAAGCTATGATTGCATTTTGGTTCTCCATTTTATTTTGAATATACACGGGTGTTCTTTTGGCAATACCAGTACCACGTACTTTTGCAGAATTTGATATCACGTCACAGATTTCACGTGCATATTTAAAATGATTCTTATTGGCGATGATAATATCTACCTTTTTCATCTTATCTTCAATTATTTTTAGGTCAGATAGACTTCAAATATGAATAGTGCTTATTTTATAAACAAATCATTGTTTATCAATAAGTTGATTTAAAAAATTTCAGGATTACATTCCAAAAAAAGAATTCGAGGTTATATTGTATCTAGAATAAAACTATTCTAACTATTAAAACCGAATATGTAAAATGGAATTGTCTCTAAGGAGAAATAGGGCGCACCTACTTCAAAAGAAAATTAGACCCCCAAGGGGCGACGAAAACAGCGTACAGAAGTTAAAGAATCACTGAAATTGTACAAGAATTGAACTTGATCGTTTGAATAAATAAAATTTGCTGTTTCCATAATAGTAACTCTAAATCGTCGGCCGAAGCCCCTTTCGTTAACTAGATAATGCAATATTACATAAAAACTTGATCATGTGATAATAAATGCCACCTTTTTTCAAAATATTACAATTCTTGCAAAGACAACCCTTTTATTTTAAAAACATTTTAAAAAAAATGCCATTTATTAGCAGTATTTATAAACATTATCATAATAAAATTGGTTTTTATTTGTTTTTGTTTTAAATTGGTTAACCAAATTGGTCACCCAATTAATGTCTAACACAAACAATTAATTAAAATGAAAACCTTCAATTTTTTTAACCGACTTTGTATACTAATGTCAATCGCATTATTATCAAGTTGTACTACAGACTCTGTAGAAGATCAAGCACTCTTAACACAGGATAGCGTTACTTCTTCTAATGCTAAAGTTGCTATTGTTTCAGTATCAGCAAATGGTGATGACGGTAATGTACCCGCTAATACTATAGATGGAAATCTTAGTACTCGTTGGTCATCCCTAGGAGCATCAGGAAAATATATCACCTATGATTTAGGGTCTCCAAAAAAAATATCTCAGCTCAAAATTGCTTGGTATAAAGGAAACCAAAGAAAATCTTACTTTAAGATTAGAGCTGGCAATTCGACTTCTAATTTAACTACAATATTTGATGCTAAGTCATCTGGTAGCAGTGGTTCAACAAATCAACTTGAAACTTACAATTTTAATGAAACTACAGTACGATATGTTCGTATTTCTACTTTTGGAAATTCTAGTAATAACTGGAATAGTATTTCAGAAGTACAAATTGCAGGAGACAACGGTTCTACTAACCCTCCTGACTCTTCTGCTAATACTCCATATCAACTTTTAGGACTTCAAAATTGGAAATTAAATGGTTTAAGAGGTAGTAAATCAAACAATACTTATGTAGACCAAATTCCTAATTTATCTTCTTATACAAATTCAGATTGGTTCTTTCTTCAAAATGGATGGACAATCTTTCAGGTATGGTCAGGTAGCGATACATCTTCTGGGTCTGGTAATCCAAGAATGGAACTTAGAGAGTTGACAGCCAACGGTAATAATAATATCTATTGGGATGGTACCACAAGTAAGGAACACAGAATGAAATGGAGAGTACGAGTTGATCGTTTGCCAAGCTCGGGAAAAGTATGTTTTGGGCAAATACATGACAGAACTGATAAGTTTGATGATGTAATACGAGTACAATGCCAAGGGTCAGCAAACCAAACCAGTGGTTCTGTAAAAATGAGAATCAACGGATATGTCACCGAAGTATTAGAAGGCGGAGGAAAAACTGTTGGTAACTTTAACTTAGGAGAAGAATTATATTTAGAACTTACCTATCAAAATAGTGTCGTTAAACTTTATGAGCTTAATAATAGTGGTAATCGAGTAAGAACAATATTTACTTCTAAAAAAGCTTCTGCCAAAGAAAATTACTTTAAAGCAGGAAATTATCTCCAATCTATGAAAGGAAAAAGTTATAAAAGTTCAGATTACGGTAGGGTAGCAATCAAGAAACTTGACGTATTTCACTAAAAACGAATAGAAACATCTATCATAATAAGGTTATTCTATATTGATGAATAACCTTATTTTATAAAATAACCTTTCAAAATAAAAAAGAAATAAGTCGATATCTTATTTGGTTTTATCAGTATTATGAAGTTAATAGTAGTTTAAAAAGTTATTTAAATAGTATTATATTTCTACATTTAAATTTTATTAAATTATTTTAATTTTAAAAAAATATTACAAAACCAGATTATTATGGAGGAAGTCAAAAAACAAGTTGATGTCAAAAAAAATGTTGAAGAAACGATTATTTCTAAAATAAGAGAATTAATTGTTTCCAAACATTTGGAGCCTGGTGATAGACTTCCTGCAGAAAGAGAACTTGCTCAAAAATTTGGAGTAAGCCGTAACCAGCTTAGACAGGCCATCCAAAAATTAGAATTTTATGGTTTGGTAAAAAAATATCCTCAAAGTGGAACTCGCATTTCTAATATCGGTGTAACTGCCCTTAATAATATGATGTCAGATATTCTACAACTTCAAGAACCTGATTTAAAATCTTTGGTAGAAACAAGGATCATACTTGAAACAAATGCTGTACGACTAGCTGCAACAAGAAGAACAGAAGAACAGGTTAAAGAAATTGAAAAAGCACACGAAGCCTATAGCCAAAAAGCGATTAAAGGTGAAAATGCCATAGAAGAAGATCTGATGTTTCACTTAAAAATTGCAGAAGCCAGTAATAATAGCGTTATTAATTCTTTAATGTTAGTGATTACACCCGAAATTATAAGTCATTTTATCAAAAATAAGGTATGCGATAAGGAAGAAAACTACCTATTGATCAAAGAACATAAAGCAATTGTAGATGCCATAAGAGAAAAAACTCCTGAAAAAGCAGTACTACATCTACAAGATCACTTCAAAGACCTTTATAAGTATTGTAATGAATAAATTTTGATATATATTATTGATAATTTAATAATGAGACTTAAATATTACAAGTTTCTTTAAGAATTAAGTGCTTTTTTAAATTATTAATCAAAAAATACAAACAATTACTTTGATTCTAATTTAATATGATTATTTTTGGTTAACCAATTTGGTCAACCAGATTAACATATGAGAAATTATTTACTTTACTATCTATTTTTAACTATACTATTAGTTTCCTGCACAAATACTTCAAAAAAAGAAACTAGTGATAACCTTGTAACTTCTATTGACGATTTTGACAAAGCTTTAGAAACAGTCAAACCGGGAGATTCAATAATTTTAGCAAAAGGTATATGGAAAGATACAGAATTGCTTTTTGAAGCAAATGGAACAAAAGATAAACCTATTACACTTACTGTAGAAGAAAAAGGGGGTACGATTTTGGAAGGAGCTTCAAACTTGAGAATGGCAGGAAAACATCTCATTGTAAGTGGTCTCGTTTTCAAAAATGGCTTCACTCCTACTTCAGAAGTGATCTCTTTTAAAAAAGATAAAAATAATTTTGCTTCTTATAGCAGACTTACAGAATGTGTTATAGATAACTTTAGTAACCCTGAGCGGAGAGAACAAGATTATTGGATTGGGATTTATGGTAAAAATAACCGTATTGACCATAATCATTTTGAGGGTAAAGGAAATCTGGGAGTAACTATGGCTGTCCGCCTTAATTCTAAAGAGTTTTTACAAAATCATCATCAGATTGATCATAACTATTTTGGCCCGAGGCAAACTCTAGGATCAAACGGTGGGGAAACGTTAAGAATAGGAACTAGCCATCATTCTCTCAGTAATTCAAACACTATTGTAGAATATAATTATTTTGATCGTTGTAGTGGTGAGCTAGAAATCATCTCAAATAAATCTTGTCAAAACACATTCCGTAATAATGTTTTTTATGAATGTCGAGGTACATTAACTATGCGTCATGGTAATGAAACCTTAGTAAAAAACAACATTTTTATTGGTAATAAAATTCCAAGTACAGGAGGAATAAGAGTTATTAATGGAAAACAAACAGTAGAGAATAATTATGCTATTGGACTTACAGGTTATCGTTTCGGAGGTGCTTTAGTCGTTATGAACGGAGTTCCAAATTCTCCTTTGAACCGATATTTTCAAGTTGAAGATGCTGTCATAAAGAATAATACCTTTATTGATTGCGACTACATACAACTATGTGCCGGTAGTGACAAAGAACGTAGCGCTCCTCCTATTAATTCTATAATGAAAGATAATATCTTTTATAATGAAGCAAAAGAAGACATATTTACTGTATATGATGATATCAGTGGAATTCAATTTTCTAACAATATTATAAGCCCCAATGTAAAATTGATCAACAAAAATGGTTTTATTCCAAAAAAGCTTGAATTCATCAAAAACTCAAAAACAGCAGTATTACTTCCAGAGAATAACCTAAATGCCGGTGCTAACATAGAAGGAGAAATTTTATCTAAAGAAAGTACAGGAGTGTCCTGGTATCCTAAAAAGGATAAAATTACCAAACTAAATTCAGGAAAAACAATTCAGGTCGCTCCGGGCATTAATACTCTATTTGATGCTATAAAAAATGCCACCCCGGGAGATATTATTAAGCTTACTGCTTCTGAGGGGTATCTGGTTACAAAAACTATTAATATTCAACATCCTATCTCGGTAACTTCTTCTCAAAAGAAAACAATCGTAACTTTTGAAAAAAAATCATTGTTTGATATACAAAATGGTGGAAGCTTATCACTAACCAAATTGATTTTTGAAGGAAAAGAAGCTCCGGATTATTCGGGAAATGCAGTCATAAGAACAAGTAAGTATTCGATGAATAAAAATTACAAATTATTTATCGACTCTTGTGAATTTAGAAATTTAGATATCAATCATTCTTATGATGCGATTAAAGTTTTCAAAAATACAGTCGCAGATACTATCAGTATAACCAATTCCAATTTCTCTAATATCACCGGAAACATCCTTTCTCTCGATAAAGAAATTGGTGAAAATGGAATCTTTAATGCTGAATTCGTAATCATGAAAAATAATATTTTCACAAATGTAGGAGGCGCTGTTCTAAATTTAATTCGAGATGGAAAAGATGAAAGCACATTTGGACCTTTTTTAACCTTTGACCACAATGTCCTCAATAATGTTGGAAATAGCAAAAGAAATAAAAACAAAAAATCAATCTCCTTAATTGGTGTTCAGAACGCCCAGATTAAGAATAGTATTTTTAATAATAGTAAAGGAATACAAATGCACCTTGTTGTAGGAGGACCTATTGCCAAAGTACATCACAATAACTTTTTTAATTCTGAAAAGGTGACTGTAACAGGAGAGCAACCTTACGAAATCAATAGTTTGTCATTTTTGACTCCTGATTTTGAGAATGAAACTTCTTTCTTACTAAAAGACAATTCTCCTTTACGTTCAAAAGGAGATGACGGACTAGATTTAGGAATTATCAATAAGTAGCATAATGAGACTACAAACATTAAAAATGACTAAAATCAAAGTGTTTTCTCTATGTTATAGTTTAGTTTTTTTCATTTTAATAACTAATGCGCAAGAACACCCCAATCTTATTTTAACTAAGAAGGGAGTAGAAAACATAAAAAGACAATTGGGTAGTGTTCCGCTATTCGATAAAACATTAGCAAAGGTTAAGAATGAAATCGATCAGGAAATAAAGTCCGGAATCCATGTTCCTATCCCCAAAGATATGGCAGGAGGTTATACTCACGATCGCCATAAAAAAAATTGGTATGTACTTCAAAAATCAGGGATTCTTTATCAATTACTCGAAGATGATAAGTATGCAATGCATGTTCATAGCATTTTAAAAGAGTATGCCAAAATGTACCCAAAACTTCCTCTTCATCCAGAAGAAAGATCTTATGCCAGAGGTAAGATTTTTTGGCAATGCCTTAATGATGCCAATTGGCTCGTATTTGCAAGTCAAGCATATGATTGTATCTATAATTTTTTGAACAACAAAGAGCGTAAGTTTTTGGAAGAAAATCTATTTATTCCCTACGCCAATTTTCTTTCAAAAGAAAACCCTCAATTTTTTAATAGAATTCATAATCATAGTACATGGGGTAATGTAGCTGTTGGTATGATTGGTTTAACCTTAAATAATGAAGAGTTAATCAACAGAGCGTTATATGGGATCAAAACCAAAAACTTAGATCATAATCTAACAGATAATGATGGTGGTTTTATTATTCAAAAAGGGCAAAAAGCAGGTTTTCTTGCGAATCTTGAAAGCCCTTTCTCACCAGATGGGTATTATACTGAAGGTCCCTACTACCAAAGATATGCCATGTACCCCTTTATGGTATTTGCACAAGCACTTCAAAACAAAAAGCCTGAATTAAAAATATTCGAGTATAAGGATAATGTACTTATTAAGTCGGTAACAGCATTGCTTAATCTTACAGATCAAAATGGTGATTTTTTTCCAATCAATGATGCTCAAAAAGGAATGTCATATTATTCAAAAGAATTGGTATCCGCAGTTAATATTGCTTATCATTTTGGAGGTAATACTGCTGAATTATTAGATATTGCTCAAAAGCAAGGCAGTGTCCAATTGGATGAAACCGGACTAAATGTTTCTTTAGATATCAAACAAAACAAAATAAAACCATTTCTAAAAAAATCAATCGAATTAAAAGATGGCTCACAAGGTGACAAAGGAGGCATCGGTATTCTCCGCTCCGAAGATAAAGACCATGAATTAGTAATGAAATATACCGCTCAAGGTTTAAGTCATGGTCATTATGACAAGTTATCTTTTTCTTATTACAACAAAGGAGATGAAATCCTTCAAGATTATGGATTGGCACGATTTGTAAATATAGAGCAAAAAAATGGTGGCGGATATCTCAAAGAAAACAAATCCTGGGCAAAGCAAAGTATTGCACATAATACAATTATACAAGATGAAACATCACATTTTAATGGTGAGTACAAAACAGGTAGCATTCATCATTCTGACAAATATCTTTTTGATGTTACTAATTCAAAATTAAAGATTGTAAGTGCAAAAGAAAGCAACGCATATCCAAACACAAAACTTCATAGAACATTAGTACTATTTGAAGATGAAGAATTTGAGGAACCTTTACTTATTGATGTTATGCAATTTACCTCTAAAAACATACATCAATATGATCTTCCACTATATTATCACGGACAAATCATAGATTTTAATTTTGAGAATACTACTCCTCCTAAGCTTTTACCTCTAGGGACCAAAAATGGCTATCAACATCTTTGGTTAGAAGGTAGAGCAAATTTAAAAAACAAAACAGCACAAGTCACATGGCTCAATAAAAACAAGTTCTATACCTTTTCTACATTAGCCAATGAAGGGGATCAATGTTTATTTACAAGAATAGGAGCAAATGATCCTAAGTTTAATCTTAGAAAAGACCCTGGATTTGTCATCAGAAAATCGAATGTAAAGAGCGGGTATTTTATTTCAACAATAGAATCTCATGGCTCTTATAGCTCGGTATCTGAAACCGCAAAAAATGCATTTAGCAATATTCTTAAAATAGAAAATATTGTAGTCAAAGACCCCAATTATATGGGTTGGTCAATCACTACAAAAAGAGGAAATGTGCATACATTTATTCTATGTATTTCAAATAATAAAAAAGATGTATCACACTCAATCAATTTAAATTCTTCATTGATCAATTGGTTGGGGCCATATTATTATATCAAAAATTAACTAAAAATAAATCAAATGAAAAAATTTGGGTCAAGTAAAGAATTCATTTCCGGAAATGATGTTCAATGGGAAACTGTTGGCGAAGGAGTTCAACGTCAAATAATGGGATATGATGATAGTTTAATGTTGGTTAATGTAAAATTCGACAAAGGGGGTATTGGGGTAATGCAT
Source organism: Aquimarina algicola (assembly GCF_006443095.1). Lineage (GTDB taxonomy): Bacteria > Bacteroidota > Bacteroidia > Flavobacteriales > Flavobacteriaceae > Aquimarina > Aquimarina algicola. Next base: position 216,292 of record NZ_VFWZ01000009.1, on the reverse strand, counting down.
CAACACTATCACTCTCAGGTAACTTATGTTGTAAGTGGAGAATTTAAAGTGACTATAGGAGATGAAACAAAAATTTTGAAGGGTGGTGACTCTTTTTATATTCCACCTAATGTGATGCATGGAGCTATTTGTCTTGAGTCTGGTGTACTTATTGACACTTTTAGCCCTATCAGAGAAGATTTTATGTAATATTTTATCTTTTTCATTAAGATTCTTTCATTAATATAATAATTCACAAAAAGATTACCCTCAAAATATGATATACCAAAAATTTTAACAATTAAAATTCTAATATTTTTTTATTTAACAATTAAATAACATATATTTGGTAAACCAATTTGGTTATCCAATTTGGTTTACCAATAAAACAAAACTTTCTAACGGTTAAATAAAAAACACTTCAAATGACATCTTTATAAATATTTTAGAAAAATAAAAAGGACAGGTGCACGCCTATCCTTTTGTTATTACTTCTTTTCGGAGGGAAGTAATACTTAAAATGTACGAGCTTTATCAATCACGTACCATACAAAAATACAAAAACTAATCTAAATGTGGTATGGCTATGTGATCAGTAAGAAAGGGAATAAAGGAATACGTTCTCACTTATTCTTTATTAGGATATCTCCTTTCGGATATCATCTAATTTTTGAAACATAACACAACTAAAATGAACATTAAAATTAAATTATTTTTTATTGTCTTGGTCTTTTTTCAACTTTCTTTGATTGCCCAAGATGAGACATATACTCTAACTGGTACAGTCACAGAAGCCTCAGAAAAGATACCGCTTCCGGGGGTTAACATACTTGTAAAAGGGACAGCAAATGGAACATCAAGTGATTTTGATGGAAACTATGCCATATCAGTAAAGCAAGGAGATGTGCTTGAATTTTTATATGTAGGATTCAAAACACAATCAGTAACTATAACAGGGCAAACTACTATAAATATTGTATTAGAAGAAGATGCTGCAGAATTAGAACAAGTTGTTGTTGTTGGTTACGGTAGTGTTAAAAAGAAGAATTTAAGTTCTTCTATTTCAAAGGTTGTAAATGATCAATTAGATCAAATACCTACAGGACGTGTTGATGATGCTTTGAATGGTCAATTATCAGGTATCAACATTCAAAGTAGTGATCCTAGTGCTGGTGAAGCTCCTAGAATTACAATACGGGGTCAGGGATCTGTAGCACAAAATTCTTCACCTCTTGTCGTTATTGATGGTATAGCAGTAGGAAATGATGGGGATTTCTTATCGAGTTTAGATATGAATGATGTAGCTTCTGTTCAAGTACTTAAGGATGCTTCTTCTGCAGCTATTTATGGTTCTAGAGGTGCAAATGGTATTATTCTTATCGAAACTAAAGACGGTGTCGAAGGAAAAACAAAATTTACGTACAATACATTTATCGGTTATAAAAATGTGCAGTCTAGAAATGTCCTGCCAGATTATGAAGCCTGGAAAGCCTACACTAGCCAAAATTTAAGTGCTGCATTAGAGAGATTTGATCCTGATGATGATACTGGCAGACAAAATTTTATCAATACAACTAATAATAGATTTGCGGTAATAGATCGGTTAGTACAGGCACAAGGTGGATTAACAGATTGGGAAGAAGAAATTTTTGATGGAGGATTCATAAAAAATCATTCTTTTGCTGTTAGAGGAGGAACCAAAGGAACAAGATATAGTTTTTCTTTAGGTTTTCTAGATGATGAAGGTGTACTATTAACGGATAATTTTAAGAAAATTAACGCCAGTTTAAAATTAGACACAAAAATAAATGACCAGATTAAATTTGGAATAAGAATCAACCCATCGATTACCAATCAAACAAGATTTCCTATAGGAATTCATGATGCCCTAAGACAAAGTCCTTGGTTGCAACCTAGAATTACTGAAGCTAATTTGCCTTTTGTAAATAGATTCACAAGAAGTGGGCAATTTGAAGATTTTCAAGTGGGTGACTACACATTTGAAAGAACATTCGATGATTTTGATCTCCAAACAAATCAACCTGTATCTAGTGGTGTTGATATAAGCAATACATCAAACATAAATCCTATTGCAAAAATTCTTGAAAGAAATAACACCAGAAGAGATGTAAAAATAGTTGGAAGTACTTACTTTCAATTTCAATTAGGAGAAAACCTTACATTCAAACAAAATATAGGAGGTGATTACAGAACAAGAACTAACAATGATTTTACAGGTATTAATGCCACTCGAAATGGAGCTACAGACTCTGGCGTAAGAGAACGTATTTTTAGACAAACTCATCTTGTTTCTGAATCTACTTTAAATTTTAATCTTAATTCTGGAGGTCATAATATCGATGCCATAGGAGGATTTGCGTATGAAGAATGGGAAAGAGATTTTTCTGATATTAATTCTAGAGGATTTAGCAATAATGATATAACAACGATATCATTTCCTTTTGTAATAGATGCAGAAACTAATAAAGCCGAAGAAAAATTAGTCTCTTATTTTGGAAGAATTAACTATACATATGATGATCGTTATATTCTATCATTAAGTGCAAGAACAGACGGTAGTTCAAAATTTGGTAACAATAACAAATTTGGTTTTTTTCCTGCCGGATCAGTAGCATGGAGAATTGGTAATGAAGCTTTTCTTCAAGACAGTGACATTATTAGTGAACTAAAATTGAGAGCTAGTTATGGGATAACAGGTAACAATGATCCAATAGGCGAATATGACTTCTTAGCACAATTAATTACCACATCGACTAGTTTAGGTGGCTCAGAAAGAGCTGTAGAGCAAATCAATATCGAAAACCCAGACCTAAAATGGGAACGTCTCATAGAATTTAATCCTGGTATTGATTTTGGTCTTTTTAATGATCGTTTCAACGTTTCTTTTGATTATTATACAAGAACTACAAAAGACCTGTTATTACCCAAGCCGGTACCTGCAGTTACAGGTTTTGAACAAAAAGTCGTTAATCAAGGTGAAATCAAGAACGAAGGATTCGAATTAGAAATATCAACAAGAAATATTTCAACCAATAACTTTAAATGGAATTCTACAGCATTATTTACACGTAATGAAAACACTCTTGTAGATTTTGCAGGAGCCAATGGATTAATTTCGATTATAGATGATAAACGCCCGGCAGAATTTATTGCAGTAGAAGGAAGACCTATAACTTCTTTTTATGGATATGTAAAAGATCCTGATCGCGAGATTCCTTTACGTTATATCAAAGATCCCTTCTACCCTATCGGAGCTCAATCACAAGATGTATATGTAAAAGATCTAAATGGTGATGGAAAAATTGATACTGATGATAGAACATTTTTAGGAGATCCTTATCCTGATTTAATATGGAGTGTAACAAATACTTTCAAAATATATGATTTTGATTTTAGTTTTATGTTTCAAGGATCGCATGGTGCTCAAGTAAGAAATATCGATTCTCAGTATATATTAAATGAATTCTCTAGTAAGCAAGATTTCACAAGTGATTTTCCTGATGCAGATTTAGTAAGACAACGAATTTTTACGGATGAAGATATTCAGGATGCAGAATATATAGCATTAAGAAATATAAACTTAGGATATACATTTCCTTCAGACTTTTCAAATACAATAGGAATCAGTAGACTAAGAGTTTATATAGGTGGACAAAACTTAGTATACATATTTGGAGATAACTATGAAGGGTACAATCCAGAAGGTATCAAAGGTGGAGAAAACAACCCGCTAACCTTTGGTTATCAAAGAGGTGCAGCACCTATAAATAGAACATATTCTTTTGGAGTAAATCTAGAATTTTAAAATATTAACCATGAAAAATAAATTTTATAAAATAATATTTGGCTTTTTTACTCTTTTAGTGATAGCAAATTGCGGAGAGAGTGATTTAGATTTAAGACCAGAATCAAGCTTTGTAGAATTCTTTAGAAATACAGAAGAAGTCAATCAAGCGTTAAAAGGTACCTATAGAGCCTTGCAAGCTGTCCCTTTGAGAGAGTTTGCATTAACAGAAATGCGTTCTGATAATACTGAAAGTAAATCGATAGAAGGTAATTTTGGGGATTTTCAAAAATTTGAAATTGACCCTACCAACGAAGTCATCACTCAGTATTGGGCAGATAACTATACTGTAATTTTTAGAGCAAATCAGGTTTTAGAAAATCTCGAAGTAGTAACTAACGAAACGACAAAAAACAAATTTGAAGGAGAAGCTAGATTTCTTAGAGCTTTAACACATTTCAAATTGACCGTAGCATATGGAGAGGTTCCTCTTCTAGACAGAACAATCACAGACGAAGACAGAGAACTTTTTGGTCAAAATACTGTGACAGAATTATACACATTCATCATTGGTGATCTTGAAAAAGCTGTTGAACTTCTACCGGAAAAAACGTCTAATGAAGAAGATTTGGGGCGAGCAACACAAGGAGCAGCAAAATCGTTATTAGCAAAAGTACTTTTATCAGTTACAAATGATGGTGAATTAACCAGAGATTACGCAAGAGCAAGAACACTATTAAGAGAGGTTATTGACAGTGACTTATATGAGCTAGAAGATGAATATCGTGATGTTTTTTATAACGAAAATAACGATGAAATTGTTTTTAACATCCCATATACTCCAGACAACGCAGAAACTAGTCAAGATTTCTCTTTTGAAATGACAGAAGATGGTGTGAGAAGTGGTTTAAACTATATCACAGACAACTTCAAAACTACTTTTGAACTTATGGATCTAGCAACAACACCCGAAGCTATTAGAGCCCCTGTTCTTATTAGTCCTGATAATGATGAAGAAGTTGGAAAATTTATATCTTCCTCAAATGCTGTTAGACTTTCTGGAAACGACTGGATAGAAATCCGATATGCTGATGTTCTTTTATTGTACGCAGAAGCTATTTTAGCAGGAACCACCGCAACTACTGATACAGAAGCCATTAATTCATATAATCTGGTAAGAAGAAGAGCTGGCGTAAGTGAAATCGCTAGTGGAGGATTACTTACTAAAGAAATGCTACTTAATGAACGTAGAATAGAATTAGCATTCGAAAATCAACGTTTTTATGATTTAATTCGATTTGGCGAAGCAAACACTATTTTAGCAAAATTTGCTACAGAAACCGGAGTAAATTTTACGCCTAATGATGATTTACTGCTTCCTAAACCTCAAAAAGAAATTAACCTCTCTGAAGGTGGAGTACGACAAAACAACGGATACTAATCTTAACAAAATAACAGTCAAACTAAAATTTTTATTATGAAAAGCATACATAGATTGACACTAAAAAATATAGCGCAAATTTTGTTCATCACTACAATGAGTATCTTTATCTCTTGTGATGATGAAGATAGTGACCTACCCGGTGTAGGTGAGATCGAGGATTTAACACCTCCAGAATCTGTTTTCAGCGCATTTAGATCGCAAACTGATTTACTCACATTTGATCTCAAAAATGATACTAGAAGTGCTATAAACTTTCTATGGGAAGTTCCTGATGGTGTAACTGTTTTAAATGATGCCCCCTCTTCAACACAAACACCATTAGAAGCAAGAGACTTAAGTGTAAAGTTTCCTGATTTTGGCACTTATGAAATTACTTTAACTTCATCTGATAATAATAATGCATCTAGTACTGTGACTCAAACAGTAGAAATCACAAAACCTCTTGTCGATGCACCTGAGCCAAACTTCAGTTTTGAACTTAAAGAATCTGATTTCAGAATTCTTGACTTTACTAATGAGTCTCAAAAAACAGCGAGGGTAATCTGGGTACTTCCTACAGGAGCATCACTTTATGACGCTGACCCTTCTGATGATGTAACACCTTCATTAGAAGATGATAATGTAAAAATAAGGTTTCCTGATGAAGGGACTTATGATGTAACTCTAAAGGCATTTAATATTGTTGATAATGAAGCTGAAATAACAAAAACGGTCGAAGTAAGCGCGTCTGTAGCTCCTACTCCTGTGATTTTAGAACCTGGATTTGATAAAGGGAATGACAGTAGAGGCGCTTGGGAAGATAAAACATATCTAAGTTTTGATTTAGGAGGAATAATCCAAATCACAACAGATCCCGTACAAGATGGCACGAATGCTGCAAAATTACCAGATGATGGTAGTAGAGTTGGTTATCAAGAAATAGCAGTAACGCCTAATACAGATTATACATTAACATATTACTATACGATTAAGACAAGCCCAGCCGGATCTGTAACTGTTTCTATAGTTGGAGGAACCGGATTTACCAGTGAAGCCGAAGTAAATGCAGCAATAATAGCAACAGATACAGGAAACGATCAAACTAATGCTGATTCTTTTACAAGGGTAAATTTAAGTTTTAATTCAGGTTCTAATAGTACTGTCGCCATTTATTTCACAAATACCGGCGCAGAAGCTAGAGTAGACTCATTCTCTATAGCGGTAGACAATTAAACAGTAAATATTTTTATATGTACTTAAAAAAAAGCTTTTTACTTTATATTATATCAGTATTACTCTCCTGTGTTCATGCACAGGAAGTTGCTGATATCGATAATACGCCTGCAGAAAGTTCTATCAATAGCGTTAAAAAAATAGATCTCAACCATTGGAAAGTTACACTACCAATTGGAAATCCAAAACCTATTAATGTAAATCCTCCTGAGATATTAGATTATGCTAATAACGAACAGCTAAAAAAATATATGTATGATGATCCTAGTGATGGTTCATTAGTATTTTATGCTGCTCCCGGAGCTACTACTCGAAACACAAAATATTCTCGTTGTGAGTTGCGTGAACAAATGGTTCCCGGCAAAAATAATGTGAATTGGACTTTTAGTCAAGGCGGTAGAATGAAAGCAACTTTAGCAGTAGACAAAATATCCAAAAATGAAAAAGGCAAATACGATAAAGTAATCGTTTTGCAAATTCATGGTAGACTTTCAAATGAACAACGTGACCTAATTGGTAAAGACGATAACGATGCCCCACCAATTATGAAAGTATATTGGAATAATGGAAAAGTTCGTTTAAAATCAAAATTCTTAAAGGACAAAAATGCTACTGATAAAGAAATTTTAAAAAAATCAGCATGGGGAGATGATGAAGGGTATACATTTCCCAAAAAAGTTGGTTTTGAAAAATTTACTGTAGAGATTATTGCTTCTGAAGGAAAAATGAAAGTAATCTTAAATGATAAATATTCAAAAGTTTATAAAGGCATTGACATGAAAAGGTGGGAAATCTTTGAAAACTACTTCAAAGCAGGAAATTATTTAGCCACCAAAAATAAGAAAGCCTTTGCTAAAATAAAGTTTTATGAATTAGAAGTAAAACATTGATTTACAAAACAAAGCAAAAACCTATTATAATTTTTTTAAAGACATCAGCATATTTGTATTAGCCAATATTTTGGGTTTGCTATTCTAATTATATTAGAATAGCAAACTCAATTCACCATAAAAAATAAACATACTAAGAAAATAGATTTTTTAGTAACGAATAATTTCATAAATTTGGAAAACCAATCTGGTCAACCAATTATTTATAAACCAACATTAACCATGAAATTAGAAATCTTAACCAAAAACGAGAATAAGGATATCCAGAAGGAAATCATAAGGAAAATCAGAGATTTAATTAATTATAAAAACTTAGAACCTGGTGATAAGCTTCCGTCTGAGAGAACCTTATCTGAAAAATTTGAAGTTAGTAGAGGTAGCATCAGAGAGGCAATTCAAAAACTTGAGTTTTATGGAATATTAGAATCTATTCCACAAAGTGGAACTTTTGTTGCTAATATTGGTGTGATTGCTATGAATGGTATGATCGAAGATATATTAAGATTAGAAGACCCTGAATTTAAATCATTGGTTGAGACTCGTATTTTGCTAGAACTCAAAACTGCCAGATTAGCTGCTTTAAGAAGAACTGATGATGACTTAAAATCTATAAAAGAAGCTTTAGATGCATACTCTAAAAAAGTACTAAAGGGTGAAGACGCTGTTCAAGAAGATTTACTCTTTCATTTAGCAATAGCAAAAGCTAGTGGTAACAGTACAATGAATACACTCATGCTCATTATTACCCCGGGTATCATAACAAATTTTGAAAAATATCATGTATGTGACAGTAATCAAGCATTTTTAGGAATTCAAGAACATACAGATATATACGATTCTATCAAACAACAAAATCCAAAATTGGCAAAAGAAAAAATGAAAATGCATTTTAAAGCACTATACCAATATTGTTACAATCAAAAATAATTATAAAATCTAAATACAAAAGATAGAATTGCACGCTTCTATTTTTTGCTACAAATCAAAAATATTTAAGGAGGGATTTATACTTAAACCATACACTACAACATTTATATGGATACCCCATATTTAATCTAGAAGTTTAATGGCTTTAGTAAAAGAAAAGTAAAACTTTTCTCAAAAATCTCTTTAACTAAACTAAAAATATGAAAGTTAAAGGATTAAGATGGTGGGTAATAGGACTAATAGCCTTAGCAACTGTAATCAATTATATTGATAGGCAATCGCTCAATGTTCTATGGCCAGAAATCTCAGAAGAACTATATCCGGATAAGTCTAATGATGAACGAAAAGAGATCTATTCTTGGATTTCTATAATTTTCGTCTTTTCATACGCCTTTGGACAAGCCATTTTTGGTAAAATATTTGACTGGGTTGGTACACGACTTGGGTTTGTATTATCAATAGGTGTATGGTCTATTTCGACTGCTTTGCATGCATTAGCTACTTCTTTTGGAAGTTTTGCATTCTTTCGGTCAATTTTAGGAATATCTGAAGCCGGGAACTGGCCAGGAGCCGCAAAAGGAAATGCAGAGTGGTTTCCCACCAAAGAACGTGCCTTTGCTCAAGGATTATTCAACTCAGGTGCAGCTATAGGAGGTATTATTTCTATACCGCTAATTGCATTCCTTACTGTATACTATAGTTGGCAAGCTATTTTTATATTGATCGGTATTGTAGGATTACTTTGGCTGATTCCTTGGTTATTTTTGGTGAAATCCCCACCAAAAAAACACCCTTGGATAACAAAAGAAGAACGCGAATATATTTTAACCGGACAGAAGAACCAAAATCCTAATACAGGTGACGACACTAACGAAGTATATGAACCAAATACTCAAGAGTTACTTTCTCATAAACAAAGCTGGGGTGTTATCATTTCATCTGCTGCAATAGATCCTATTTGGTGGTTATTTGTGTTTTGGATTCCTATTTATTTATCAGAAGTATACAATATGGATGTAAAAGGTATTGGCATCTACGGTTGGGTTCCTTATGTGGGTGCAATGCTTGGCGCTTGGTTTGGGGGATTACTCGCACAAAATCGATTAAAAGCCGGTTGGAGTGTAAACAAAACTCGCAAAATGGTTATTACGATCGGATGCTTGATTATGTTACCTTCATTATTAGCTATGGCCAATCCTGGTGCACCTGTTACAGCAGTATTAATCATGGCAGTAATTCTTTTTGGTTTTCAAACTGCAATTGGTAACGTACAAACATTACCCAGCGATTTTTTCAGTGGTAAAACAGTAGGAACTCTTGCTGGTTTTTCAGGAATGGCAGCAAAGCTTACAGCAGCCGGGCTAACATATTTGGTTCCATGGTTAACTATGGGAGGAAACTATACTCCGGCTTTTATTATTGGTGCTGCATTGGCATTAATCGCACTGGCAAGTGTATGGGTTTTATGTTCTAAAATTGAGCCCTTAACATCAAAAAATTAATAATCAATAGAAAAATTTAATTAATAAAATAATTTAAAATTAATACCATAAAAAAGATGAATTCAAAAGCAAAAATTGCCGTTGTTACCGGAGCTACCAGTGGTATTGGTTTCGGAGTTGCAAAAAGACTAGGAAAAGATGGATATACTGTAATTTTGAACGGTATAGAAGATGATAAAGGCGCACAAAAAGTAAAAGAACTTACTGAAGCAGGAATAACCGCTGAGTACTATGGGTTTGATGTGACCAATGAAGAAGCAGTAACTTCAAACATAAATGCCATTGGAGAGAAATTTGGTAAAATCGACGTATTGGTAAATAATGCCGGAGGATTAGGCGGAAGATCAAGATTTGAAGAAATGACAACAGAATTTTATCGATCTGTGATGGCATTAAATCTGGATTCGACATTCTTTGCCTCAAGAGCAGCCATTCCATTTCTCAAAAAAGGAGAAAATGCTTCTATCATAAACTATACTTCTAACGCAGGATGGACCGCCGGAGGACCGGGAGCCGGAATTTATGGAACTTCAAAAGCAGCAGTTCATGCCATAACAAGAGCATTAGCAAAAGATTTAGCCGAATATGGAATCAGAGTAAATGCCGTATCTCCAGGAACTATTGACACTCCTTTTCATGAACAAATTAAATCTACAAAACCTGAAGTTTTTGCTTCCTGGAAAAATAATATCTTATTAGGAAGATTGGGGCAACCAGAAGATGTAGCTTCTGTTGTTTCTTTTCTTGCAAGTACAGATGCTGCATTTTTGACAGCCGAAACTATTCAAATCGGTGGAGGACAAGCTTTAGGAATTTAAAATCATATCAATATCAAAATAACAGAATTTCCTGACATGAACAAAGTAGTAACCTTTGGAGAAATTTTAATGCGTATTGCTCCTATTGGCAACAAAAAATTAAATCAGTCTAACCAATTAGAATACTACTTTGGAGGTACCGAAGCTAATGTTGCTATTTCACTTTCTCAATTAGGAAATAAAACACAACATATTACTACTGTTTCTGAAGATTTTGTTGGAAAAGCAGTAAAAAACTACTTACAACAATATGGAGTGGATACTAGTTTAATAATGGATTCTCATCATCCTCTAGGAATATATTTCTTAGAGGCTGGTGCTGTTATGAGATCTAGTATCATTTCATATAATAGAATCAATTCTGCATTTTGCAATATAGATGTATCTCAAATCGATTGGGATGTTGCTTTTAAAGATTGTAATTGGTTTCATTGGACCGGTATCACCCCTGCCCTATCAAACAATACATATTCAGCATTAAAAGAGGGTTTACAAATTGCTTCAAAAAAAGGTATTACCATTTCTGCAGATCCAGCTTATAGAAGTGATTTATGGAATTATGGAAAAAATGCGATAGATACACTTAATGAATTGGTAGCATTATCTAATATATTTATTGGAGGGCCAAATGAAATCAATGAATTGTTAGGAACTTCTTATACCAATCAAAATGATGATTTTATAAAAGGAGCCAAACATATAATCAAAGAACATACTAATCTAACTAAAGTATTTGACAAAACCAGAACTTCATTAAACGCAAATTGGCATAAAATTAAAGCTAGAATGTGGAATGGTACAGAATTTACTGAGACAAAAGAATTAGAAATCACTCATGTAGTAGATAGAATTGGTACTGGTGATGCTTATGCTGCCGGTCTAATTCATGGACTTCTACATTATGATGATGCAAAAGCATTAGAATTTGCAAATGCTGCTTGTGCATTGAAACATACTATAGAAGGTGATGCTAATCTTGTAACAGAAAAAGAAATCATTAGTATCATTCAAGGTAATCTATCAGGAAGAATTTTAAGATAAGTAAATGGCACAATATACCAGAATACAGGTTACAGAAACAATGAAGAATACAGGAATAGTTCCTTTATTTTATCATGAAGATATTACAATAGTTAAAAAAGTAATTCAAGCATGCTATGATGGTGGTGCAAGAGTCTTCGAGTTTACAAATCGAGGAGACTATGCAGATGATTTATTTGCAGAATTATCAAAATGGGTCACTGACAACTTACCTGAAATGATTTTAGGAGTTGGCTCTATTGTAGATGCAGGAACAGCTTCTATTTTTATACAAAAGGGAACCAATTTTATAGTATCGCCAATCTTAAATCCTGATATAGCAAAAGTATGTAACCGAAGAAAAATAAGTTGGTTGCCTGGATGCGCTACATTAAGTGAAATCAATTATGCAGAAGAATTAGGAGCAGAAGTTGTAAAAATATTTCCTGCAAGTCAGGTCGGCGGCCCTGATTTTATAAAAAGTATAAAAGCACCTTGTCCTTGGTCTAGTATCATGCCAAGTGGTGGAGTAACGCCTGAGAAAGAGAATTTAAATAGCTGGTTTTCAGCCGGAGCACATTGTGTTGGTATGGGCTCTAAGTTAATCATCAAAAATGATATTGGTGCGTATGATTATAAAAGCATAACATCAATGACAAAAAAGTCTATTAAAATCATAGCCTCTTTAAAATAAAAATGAATTGATCTATTGTGACGTTTGTTATGTGATTCCCTAGATTTAAAATTTTTAGTCTTGTTAATTTCACAATAATCAAAAAACCCCTTTCTAAATTTATAGTAAGGGGTTATTCTTTAAGATATGTTTTAATTATTAGTTACCTCCAAAAGTAAATAATAGTCCTAAATTAAATGAAAAGTCACTTACAGAAGTTTCTCCTGTTTTACCAGCACTCAAATATGCAGCATTTACATTTAATACCCCATATTTGAAACCTAATGCAGGGCGAATTGCGAAGTTAGACGTACTTGCAAATAATTCAGCATTTGTTCCATCGATTTCGATAGAGCCAATACTTGCAATACCTAAACCAAGACTACCATAAGGCCTAAAACCAGATTCTGTGAAATAGTAACGCCCATTCAACATATAACTACCGATAGTTACATTTCCAATAGATGCATTTGTATCTACAAAATTATTTCCAGAAGTTAAATCCGCTCCAACTAAAAAGTCGCCAGTGTATAAGAAAGATACATCAATTTGGTCTGTAATACCATATCCCAACTCTAAGTGACCTGAAATACCACCGTCTGTAAAGTCAGCAACATCTCCTGTAGGAACTGCATATCCAAGACCAAAACCAAATTTAACCTGTGCATTCGAAGCTGTAATGCCTAACAAAGCTACTGCAACAAAAAGTAATAATTTTTTCATAATAGATTAAGTTTTTTATCGTTTAAAAGCATAAATATATCGACAAAAAACAAATAACCTAATTTTTATCATAAAAAAATTAACAATACTACCTTAGTTATCTAGAATTAACCGAACTAAAATGTTGTCTATTAGATTAAAACAAATAAGATGTATTATTACTTTAATTGGTGATTTGCGAGCAAGAAGCAACGCTTTTTTTGTAATTATATCAAAAACTGAAAGAGATCAGGTTTGTCATTAAGGTAGTCTCCAAAAAAATTAAGCGCTTTCATTCTTTTGATAAGTGGTTCCAAATCTTTTTCATCCTTTAATTCAATGCCAACCACTGCGGGAGCATTTTCTCTACTTGATTTTTTTGAATATTCAAAGTGAGTAATATCATCATTGGGGCCTAAAACTTTTCCTACAAACTGTTTTAATGCACCTGCTCTTTGTGGAAAACGAACAATAAAATAGTGTTTCAAGTTAGCATACAATAAAGCTCTTTCTTTTATTTCTGCAGTACGGGTTATATCATTATTACTACCACTTACGATACAAACAACATTTTTTCCTTTAATTTTTTCTTTATAAAACTCAAGAGCAGCCAAAGTTAAAGCACCTGCAGGTTCAACCACTATAGCATCTCGGTTATATAAATCTAGAATAGTTTGACACACCAATCCTTCGGGAACGGTAAACATATCTGATAAATATTCTTTACAAATTTCAAAATTTAAGTTTCCTACTTTTTGTACTGCTGCGCCATCTATAAATTTATCGATATCAAATATTTCTGTATTCTTATTATTTTGGATAGATGTGAGCATTGAAGGCGCTCCTTGTGGTTCAATACCAATGATTTTAGTTTTTGGTGATAATGCTTTCATTGCACCACATAAACCAGAGGCAAGTCCTCCTCCTCCTATTGCAACAAATATATAATCAATAGGTACATCGACTTGTTTGAATATTTCTAATCCTATTGTTCCTTGCCCTTCTATCGTTTTTGGGTCATCAAAAGGGTGTACAAAAGTTTTACCTTCTGTTTTGCAAACCTGCATAGCTGCTTTAGACGAATCATCAAAGGTATCTCCCTCTAAAACAATATTTACAAAATCACCACCAAACATTTGTGTTTGCTCTACTTTTTGTTTTGGAGTGACAGAGGGCATATAAATTGTTCCTTTTATACCTAGATGGTTACAAGCAAAAGCAACACCTTGTGCATGATTACCGGCGCTAGCACAAACAACACCTTGTTTTAGTTGTTCTTTAGAAAGTGAGCTAATTTTATTAAAAGCTCCTCTAATTTTATATGACCGTACTCTTTGAATATCTTCTCTCTTTAATAAAATATTAGCATCATATCTATTTGAATATCTAATACTATTCATCAAAGGAGTGACCATCGCTACTTTTTTAATTGAAGTAGCTGCTTTTTGAATGTCTTCTAACTCTGGAAAATATGTTGTGGTTATGGTGCTCATGGTTAAATTAAGCCTATCACTATATTTTAAATTCTTGTCAGCCAAGATCCATCAAAGGTTACACAATACACATCTCAAAAACTCTAACAGATCCGGCCAGACAAAAACTAATTCTTATTTAATGTATTAAAAGATTAAAAAATAGGTTTCATAGCTGTCATAGAAGTTCTAAGTCTTGCTCCAATTTTTTCTATTGGATGATTTCTAATTGCCGTGTTTATTTCTATTAATCTTGCATTATCAACTTCATTACTTTTATCCTGATCATATGCCTTACCAATAACATCAATATCTATTTTGCTCATAAAATCAGTTAAAAGAGGTTTACATGCATGATCAAATAAATAGCAACCATATTCTGCAGTATCAGAGATAACACGATTCATCTCATATAGTTTTTTGCGTGCAATTGTATTCGCAATAAGAGGTGTTTCGTGTAGTGATTCGTAATATGCTGACTCTTCTATGATTCCAGAATCTGTCATTGCTTCAAAAGCTAACTCTACACCAGCTCTTACAAACGCTACCATTAGCACTCCGTGATCATAGAATTCTTGTTCTGAAATTTCAATATCTCCGGCTGGTGTTTTCTCAAAAGCAGTTTCGGCAGTTTCACTTCTCCATGTAAGTAAATTTTTATCATCATTAGCCCAATCTTCCATCATCGTTTTTGAAAAATGACCAGAAATAATATCGTCCATATGCTTTTGAAAAAGTGGTTGCATAATGTCTTTTAACTCTTCAGCAAGTTCAAAAGCCTTAATCTTAGAAGGATTTGATAATCGATCCATCATATTGGTTATCCCTCCATATTTTAAACCTTCAGTTATCGTTTCCCAACCATATTGAATCAGTTTTGAAGCGTAACCGGGATCAATTCCTTTTTCAATCATTTTATCAAAACTCAAAATAGAACCTGTTTGTAATAATCCACATAAGATAGTTTGTTCTCCCATGAGGTCTGATTTCACCTCTGCTACAAAAGAAGATTCTAGTACTCCTGCTCTATCACCACCAGTGGCAACTGCATATGCTTTTGCTTGTTCTAAACCGTGTCCCTGAGGATCATTTTCGGGATGTACAGCTATCAAAGTTGGTACTCCAAAACCTCTTTTATATTCTTCTCTCACTTCTGATCCGGGGCATTTTGGTGCTACCATAATAACAGTAAGATCATCTCTAACCTGCATCCCTTCTTCTACAATATTAAATCCATGCGAATACGATAATGTTGCCCCTTTTTTCATAAGAGGCATTACTGTATTCACCACTTGTGTGTGTTGTTTATCTGGAGTCAAATTAATAACTACATCTGCATCTGGAATAAGTTTTTCATACGTATCTACACTAAATCCGTTATCTGACGCATTTTTGAATGATTGTCTTTGTTCTTTTATAGCAGCTTCTCGCAGTGCATAAGAAATATGTAAACCCGAGTCTCTCATATTTAACCCTTGATTGAGTCCTTGTGCACCACAACCAACGATTACAATGTTTTTCCCCTCAAGTGCTTCTACTCCTTTTAAAAACTCTTGAGACTCCATAAACCTACATTTTCCTAGTTGTGTTAATTGGTCTCTTAATGATAGCGTATTAAAATAATTTGCCATTTCCTTCTTTAATTTGTTGTTATTTCCTTCTGAAAAAGGAATTTAATTTTGATTTATAGTTGTTTTTAATATTTCAAGATTGTTCTCAAAACATCTGGATATTACAAATTTATAGTAGCTCTTCTGGAGCAAAGTTTTCTAAAATTTTAGATATGTGCATCTTTTCTTTGGTAACCGCAATTCTGCCTGATCTTGTAAACTGCATTAATCCATAAGGTTCGAGTTTACGATATAATGCATCGACTTCTCTTCTTCTTCCTGTTTTTTCTAAAACAAAAAATTCGGGCGTTACCGTTACTATGTTTGAATTACTATTCTTGATAACGTTTTGAATTTGTCGTTCTTCAAACAATAATTTTGATGCTACTTTAAATAGTGCTGTTTCCTGATAAATAATTTGTTCTTCTTTATGATAAAATGCCTTAATGACTTCTATTTGTTTCTCTATTTGCCCTACGATTTTTTTGACTTGTTCTTCGGTTACCTTTACAGCTATAGTAAATCGAAATACATCTTTGATCTCTGATTGTGAAGCTGTCATACTATCAAGGTTGATATGACGTTTTAAAAAAATTGCAGATATTCTATTTAATAATCCTATATTATTTTCGGTATATACCGAAATTGTAAAATTTTCTTTTTCCATAACTACTCTAATCTTATATCAGATACTGATGCGCCTGTGGGAATCATAGGAAACACATTATTTTCTTTCTCAACACATACTTCAAGAAAATAAGACTCTGTACTTTTTATCATCTCATTTACAGCATCTTGTAATTCTTCTCTTTTTGTTACTCTTTTGGATTTGATATGATATCCTTCTGCTATTTTGATAAAATCTGGATTTACCATTTCTGTAGAAGCATACCTTTTATCAAAAAATAATTGTTGCCATTGTCTTACCATACCTAAAAAATCATTGTTCAAAACCACGATTTTAACAGGTACTTTTGTTTGGAAAATAGTTCCAAGTTCTTGTATTGTCATTTGGTATCCTCCATCACCGATTATTGCAACAACTTCTCTATTTGGGGCCCCCATTTTGGCTCCAATTGCAGCTGGAAGCGCAAATCCCATTGTTCCTAATCCTCCCGAAGTGACATTACTTTTTGATGTTGTAAACTCGGCATATCTACATGCTATCATTTGATGCTGTCCAACATCAGACACTATAATTGCATCCCCATGAGTTTCTTTATTTATACTTTTGAGCACCTCTCCCATAGAAAGTCCTTCTTTTTCGGGAAACAATTCAGTTTTAATTACTTTTTCGAACTCTATAGCATCATGATCTCTAAATTCTTGAACCCATGAGTCATATGAATCTTTTTCTATAAGTGGTAAAACCTGAGAGAGCGTGTGTTTAACATCTCCCATAACAGCTACATCTGCCTTCACATTTTTATTTACTTCTGCCGGATCTATTTCAAAATGTATAATATTTGCTTGCTTAGCATATGTTTCTAAGTTTCCGGTAACACGATCATCAAAACGCATTCCAATAGCAATCAGTAAGTCACACTGATTTGTTAATCGATTTGGTCCATAATTGCCATGCATCCCTACCATACCAACATTTAATGGATGTGCTGTTGGTAACGCAGATAATCCTAAAATTGTCCATGCTGCAGGAATTCCTGATTTTTCTACAAAGTTTTTTAATTCTTCTTCAGCTTTACCAAGAATAACTCCCTGCCCAAAAACAATCATTGGTTTTTTTGCATTATTAATTAATCTTGATGCTTCATTAAGGCTTTTTGGATCAGTTTCAGGAACTGGTTTATAACTGCGTACACCTTTACATTTTTTATACTCAAAATCTAATTCTCCAAACTGTGCATCCTTTGTAATATCAACCAAAACCGGACCGGGTCGACCTGATCGTGCAATGTAGAATGCTTTAGCCAATACCGAAGGGATATCTTCTGCTTTGGTGACTTGATGGTTCCATTTGGTTATAGGAGTAGAAATTCCAATAATATCAGTTTCTTGAAATGCATCTGAGCCTAACAAATGAGACCCTACTTGTCCTGTAATACAAACCAAAGGAGTAGAATCGATTTGAGCATCTGCAATTCCTGTTACAAAATTTGTTGCTCCGGGTCCTGATGTTGCTATGGCTACTCCTACTTTTCCACTTGTTCTTGCATATCCTTGTGCAGCGTGTGTAGCACCTTGTTCATGTCTTGTCAGAACATGATGTAACTGGTCTTGATATTTATATAATTCATCATAAACCGGCATTATGGCTCCTCCCGGGTATCCATAAATCAGGTCTACATTTTCTGCTAATAGACATCTTATTACAGCTTCTGCACCCGTCATTCTCTCTGTTGTTATTTTTGTTTCTTTTCTTAAAGTTCGCGTTTGTGTTTCCATACGCTTGTTGTATTTTGGAGTCTATTCTGTTTATATCAAAACATGAGACTCTTTAAGTTTCCAGCTTTTGCTGAAATAATAATTATTAAAATTTACATCATAAACACCGATATGTTTTTAGAATTCATCTGTAACACATCCTTGTGATGCCGAAGAGACGGTATGTGCATATTTATACAATACCCCTCTATCGAATTTTAATGGTGGTTGCACCCATAACGCTTTTCTTTTTTCTAATTCTTCAGTATTTACATCTACTTTAATAGTATTAGACTCTGCATCGATTGTAATGATATCTCCATCTTCTATTAATGCAATCACTCCTCCTTCTTGTGCTTCTGGTGTAATATGACCTACTACAAAACCATGAGTTCCGCCAGAAAATCTACCATCTGTGATTAAAGCAACATCTTTTCCCAGGCCTGCCCCCATTATCGCAGCTGTTGGTTTCAACATTTCTGGCATGCCGGGGCCTCCTTTTGGACCTTCGTATCGTATTACAACAACATCACCTTTTGTTACTTTTCCACTCTTTATACCATCATTTGCTTCATATTCACCTTCAAATACTTTGGCTTTCCCTTGAAAACGAAGCCCTTCTTTACCAGTGATTTTGGCGACACATCCTTCTTTGGCAAGATTTCCAAACATAATTCTAAGATGTCCGGTCTGCTTTATAGGGTTTTCTAATGGTTTAATCACATCTTGTCCTTCTGTAAGATCAGGAACTTCTAATAAATTTTCTGCTAGTGTTTTCCCAGTTACCGTTAAGCAATCTCCATGCAATAATCCTTTTCTCAATAAATACTTAAGGACAGCAGGTATTCCTCCTACATTATGTACATCTTCCATCAAGTATTTTCCGCTTGGTTTTAAATCTGCAAGAAAAGGAGTCTCGTCACTAATTCTCTGAAAATCTGCCAGAGTGAACTCTACATCGGCGGCTCTCGCTATTGCAAGAAAATGTAATACTGCATTTGTAGAACCTCCCAGAATCGTGATCAAACGTATTGCGTTTTCTATAGACTTTTTGGTTACAATATCTTTTGGTTTAATATCTTTTTCTAGCAACAATCGCATTGCTTGCCCGGCTGCTATACTCTCTTCTTCTTTATCTCTACTTATTGCAGGGTTTGAAGAATTATAGGGCAATGACATTCCTAAAGCTTCTATTGCAGAAGCCATTGTGTTAGCCGTATACATCCCGCCACAAGCTCCTGCACCTGGACATGCTTTTTCTATAACATTTTGGTATTCTTTTTGTGTAATTGTTCCTGCTACTTTTTCTCCCCAAGCTTCAAATGCAGAGACAACATCTAGTTTTTTTCCTGAATGATATCCTGAAGCAATAGTACCACCATACACCAAAATGGAAGGACGATTAAGTCTTAGCATCGCCATCAATGCACCGGGCATATTTTTGTCACACCCTACTACTGTGACCATTCCATCATAAGACATGGCTTGTACAACGGTTTCCATAGAATCTGCAATTACGTCGCGAGATGGTAATGAAAACCTCATTCCTGGAGTTCCCATAGAAATCCCATCACTTACACCTATGGTATTGAATATAAGTCCTACAACATTTTCTTCTTCTGTACCTTGTTTCACTAATTTAGCAAGATCATTAAGGTGCATATTACAAGGATTCCCTTCGTAACCTGTGCTTGCTATCCCTACAAAAGGTTTCTTAAAATCATCTTCTGTCAAACCAATTGCATGTAACATTGCCTGAGCTGCAGGTTGTGTATCATCTTGGGTTACTTGTTTGCTATATTTGTTGATGCTCATCTTTAATTATGAGTTTTTTATTGATTATTTACTTTTTTAACTTTAAATCCAATACTTTTTTACCGTTAAAAACAATTTACTACGTAAAATTATCTGCTTAACACTAAATCTTTGCATTTTCATAAATTTTCTTACAACATCCAAAGAACTACAAAACACTATTAACAATTGATTTTCAATAACTTAAAAACTATTTGTTTACAATCACTATATGTTAATTTTTTATTGATAGTGACTCTAAAGTGTTTTATTTTGTATCCTTTTGAAATAAAAAAATCCCTTTACCGGCGGTAAAGGGATTTTAAATATTTTTATATAACAGAAGCCTTTACCAATGTGATTGAATCACTTTGATAATAATGACTTCGATAGTATTTATTCTTTTGTTATTCATATAATGTTAAATCAAAAATAGAAAAAAGTTTTGAATTTTGATTACTCAATCTTAAAAAGGTTATGTTTAATACTATACAAAACTAAACCTACCCTTGTTTTAACTTCGAGTTTTTTGAAAACAGCTTCTCTATAATTTTCAATAGTCTTTGGACTAATTTTCATCTCTTCTGCAATATCCTTGTAGGTAAGTTCTGAACAAGCATACTTAAGGAATTTTCTTTCTTTCTCTGTTAGTTTTTGATGCAATTCGTTACCCCAAATAGCACCATCTGAATTTTTAAGTGCATTAGAAATTTTTCCAGAATAAAAAAATCCTTGTTCTACTACCATTTTTAATGCAAATTCAAAATTTTCTGGATGTATATCTTTAAGCAAATATCCTCTTGCTCCACCACGAATCATTTTTATAATCGTTTCCTCATCATCTTCCATTGTTAGTGCAAGAACTTTTTGTTCAGGACGATTTTCTTTGAGCCATTGCATAGTTTGTACCCCATCCATTACAGGCATTTTAATATCTAACAATACAACATCTGGCTTTTTTCTTTTATGGATAAAATATTGTGTAAGCTCTTTTCCATTTTTCAGGATTGCCAACACCGAATAATCATCAAGTCTCGTTATTAAACTTTCTAAAGATTGGGCAAATAGGAGATGATCATCTACAATTACAATCGTCTTTTTTTTCATAATATCTCTATCTATACCGTTAATGATATGAAATCAATGCTTTCATATTATGCTAAAGTCTTAATATTTTTGGACTCAGGAAAATTTTTTAAGCATTAAAATTTTGATATTGTGTAATCGTTAATCTCAATTTTTACGAATAGGATAAGATAATTTTAGCAAAACACCTTTGCCTGGAGAAGAAATATACTCTAAATCAGCATTCACTAAGGATGCACGACTTTTCATATTCAGTAATCCTGAGTTTGCCTGAACTGTTTTCATATCATAACCTACACCATCATCTTGTATATGAATATCTAATCTTTTGGGAGTATATAATAACTCTACATCGAGATGTGAAGCTTCTGCATGTTTGATCGTATTCGAAAAGAATTCTTGAATAATACGATATAAAATGATTTCTTCTTTGGGATCTATATATTGCTCTTCTCCTTTTACAGTTAAACTTGGTGTAAGAAAATTAAGTTTTTCAAAGCGCTTTAGCTCTACTCGTATTGATTGCTCTAAACCTACATTCTGGATCACTTCGTTATTTAATGTTTTTGATAAACTTCGTATTTCCTGAAGGCTATCTCCAACCAATTTACGAACATCGTTTAACGACTCTGATGTTTTATCATCTATAGTAGTTTGCATAATGTTGATTTGCATTACGGCTGTAGACAATAATTGACCAATGTTGTCATGTAACTCCCAACTTACATTTTTTAGCGCTTGTTCTTGTATTTCTATGCGAGATTTAAAAATCTCGTCTTCAAAGCGTTGTTCAGCTTTGAGCTTATCTAAAATAAGTTTATTTTTTCGTCGTTGAAAGGCAATAAAAAATATAATACCAAAAATGATAAAAAATAAAATTATTACGGTAAAATATATTATGAGTAAGATTTGTTCTTTCGGTAACATACTATAAAACCAATGCTATAGCAAGTATACATAAAAATGTTTGCAGAAGTTAAAATTATTCGATGAATTTGAACAAAATCGGGACTTTTAGTCGAATTGAAGTATTTACTGTAAATTAAAAGTGGAGTTACTGCCAAATGAAAGACCAATGTTCCTATCGATATATAAAAAGAAATTGATTTATGAAAAGTTAAAATTCTATTACTCTGCAAAATTTCAAAATAATAAAATGCGACACTTATAAAAACAAAAAGAGTTCCCAATATAAAAGTATAGGATGCATAAGCATTAAAATATACTTTTGAAAGCAAAATATTTAAAACACAACTTATAGAATAAAATATTAAAATAAAATAAAGAATTTTTCTAAATTTAGTAGACTTTACTTGTGAATAAAAATAAAAAACATAAATCGTATAACTTATTATAAAATATATATTATATAACCAGTAATTTCTTTTCAAAAAAGTATCTTTCAAAAAAGAAAAAGATTCCAAATAATAAATACCTCTAGGTAACCAGCCCAAAACTTCAACAAAACAAGTAAAAAAAAGAAAGTAAACAAAGTATCGGATTCCATTATCATTCCGATACTTTGCTACGTAGTTTCTTCCTAAAATCGACGAAAGAAGCTCTAAAAAATTTATTAGTAAAATATAAAACATTTTACTAATATATAACTGCTGGCTCACCACCACTAGCAGCATTCAAAGCAGCAATTTCATAATTATTAGGTGCACTAAGTCCACCTTTTCCAACTTCTCCTAAAGGAGATCCTGTCGGAGCTAAAAAAACAGTAGCATTTCCTCTATTCATTTTACATTTCCCTTTTGGATAAGCCCCTAAATATATCCTTATTCCTGGATCTTTGATACCCTGTTTTTTAGACTGTTTTTTTACATATTTTAAATATTCTTGCAAATCTTCAACACTCCACCAAAATTCTCTGGTATCCTCAAATCCAACACATTTATCAATATGTGGGGTTCTAGTACAACACCATTCGTCATGAAGTTCTCTTGCTTGTTCTACGTCAATACATTTTTCGGGTCGTTTTTTTNTTTAAATATTCTTGCAAATCTTCAACACTCCACCAAAATTCTCTGGTATCCTCAAATCCAACACATTTATCAATATGTGGGGTTCTAGTACAACACCATTCGTCATGAAGTTCTCTTGCTTGTTCTACGTCAATACATTTTTCGGGTCGTTTTTTTCCCATAACACTAATTTTTAAGTTAACTTGATGCTAATATATTTAAAAAACGACTTTATTAATAACTGACATTACCTAAACAGACATAAAAGCATAACAAAAAGAGCAGTAAAAAACTAATTATCAGATAATTAAAAACGTTAAAAAAAATAGAAAAATATAGCATCAGGGGGTTTTCCCCCTGCAAATTTTAGGGTATTACCCCCATCTAAAATCTTTGCAGTATCAAAATGTCTTTATTTTAAATTAAATCAAACAGCACATTTTCTCCCATTCGTTTCTGCGCGATTTTATTAATTGAATCTTCAGTTAATTGTAAAACTCTGGGATACCCTCCTGTCGTTTGACAATCTCTCATTAAAACAATAAGCTTCCCTGAAGGAGTTAATTGTACTGTTCCCGGTAGTACTCCAGAGGTTAATATCGAATCCAAATCGTTCAACACTCTTTCTTCTAATTGTATCGCCATTCTATTACTAGTATTGGAAACCGTGAAAGATGAATTAATGATGCGTTTCTGTTGTTCAATAGTTAATTTACCAAATTCGGGTCCTTTATAACATTTAAGTCGATATGTTTCGTTAAAAGAAGGGGGAACAATCTGAGCTAAAGAATTATTCTCATGAGAAGTTTTTGGATAATTGATTTCGTCTCCTCTTACTATTAAAAATTTATCTGTCACTGTTTTATAATATGACCTACTCGTAAGAATTTCTTTAGAAAGAAAACCTCCTTTAATTCCTATATAACCATACATTCTTTTCTTACAAAAATTAAACTTTAGAACATCATTTTTATGAACATGGACACAACGATACATTTCTATTTTTTTATCATTCAAAAAAGCATCTATAATTGCACCCGATAAGACAATAGTACATGATTCAAAAAATTGAAGTGTAGGCGGTTGTAACACCCATTCGATACAAGCAGCATTTGGATCATTATTCAATAAAAGATTCGCATAATGATATGACAACTGATCCATAGCACCACTTTTAGGAACACCATATTTTGAAAAACCAAAGCGCCCTTCATCTTGAATTGTTGTCAAAAACCCCGAGGTTAAAACTTTAACTTTTCCAATCATAAAATTTTAAATTCCGGATGAAATATTTTATTTTCAACTTTTGATTTAATATCGTTATATTGATTTTCTTTAATCGATATAAATTTAATAGCATCACCCGGAGAGATATAACAACACTCTGGTGTTTTAGGATTAAAAAAATCTAAAGGGCAAGCTCCTATAGCATGCCATCCACCAGGACTATCCGTTGGATAAATTCCCGTTTGACTACCTCCGATAGCGACAGCTCCTTTTTGAATGTGAGCAGAAGGTGTTTTTTTTCGATCCAAAAACAATTTTTTATCGAGTCCTCCTAAATATAAAAAACCAGGTAAAAAACCAATAAAAAAAACTTTATAAATTGGCTTGGTATGAAGATCTATAACAGCATCTATAGTTAAGGATTTTTGTTCTGAAAAATCACGAAGATCTTGAGCAATTTCAACTGAATAGCAAACTGGGAGATACCATATTTTTTTTTTATTACTTTTACATTTTAATCCAGAAAAATATAGCTCCTTGAGCATTAAAACCTCATCATAGACATTTTCTATAGCTTTAGCATAAAAAACTAATAACGAATTATATGCAGATGTTACCTCAATAATTACTTTACCTTTGCTTTTGAGAATTTTATTTTTAAAATTCAGTACATCTTCAAGAATACCCTCATCTATTTCAGCTGGCCATTCAATTAAAATAGCCCTTTCTGAATACAGTCTATATTGCAATTCGTATTTCATTCAATCATTTTACTATTTCTGAAAAAAGTTAGCATACAAATGTTTCAAAATTTCAACTGAATTAGGTGTGTCGCCATGAACACAAACAGTATCAAAAGTTATTGGCATTTCCGCACCATTTTTTGTAATCACTTTCCCCCTTTTTACAATTGCACTCATATGTTTAAGCACTGCTTCTTTATCTTTAATAACGGCCTTCTTTTCTGACCTTGAAACCAATGATAAATCTTCATTATAATTTCTATCAGCAAAAACTTCATGTTTAATATCAAAAACATCTCTGTAAACCTTAGAAATCATTGATTCTTTTGTCGTTACTATTTTTAAACTTTTATCAATACTTTTTACAGATTCATAAATTGCATCTGCGACATTCTTATCCTTAATGGCATCATTATATAATGCACCATGTGGCTTTATATGATGTAATTTACATCCTATTTTTTCTGTATAATATTTCACCAGAGCAATTTGATTAGCGATTGTTTTTATCAAATCATTTTTTGAAATTTTCATACTTATTCTTCCAAAGTTATCTCGATCAGGGTATGAAGGGTGAGCTCCTATTTTTACGTTGTGCTTTTTAGCAAATTGTATCGTTTCTTGAATTACTTTATCACTTCCAGCATGAACACCACAAGCAATATTACACCATGAAATATAAGGCATAATTTCTGCCTCATTCCCTAATCCTTCTCCGACATCTGCATTAAAAATCAATCCCATAAATTCTTACAAAATATTTTTATATTTCTTACAATTTTATATCGCATTATATATCCCTCTTATTCCTAAAAAAATAACTAATAGTAGTATCATAAAACCAATACTGTTTTGCCATATCGAATTTGTGTATTTTCCTAGCACATCTTTTTTATTCATTACCCATAATAAAAAGGATGTTATAATTGGCAATAAAAGTCCATTTGCAATTTGTGCAAATTGTATAATCCTAATTGGTTTAATATTTAATGAGGAAAATACTATCCCTAATACAAGTACGATCATCCAGACCATTCTAAACTTTTTATCCTTTAACCCAATATCCCATCCCATACAACCTTTTATAACATAAGCTGCTGCCAAGGGAGCAGTAATCGCAGAAGTTACACCTGCCGCTAATAATCCTATAGACAGTATATATTTTGCAAAAGCACCAAATAAAGGCTCTAAACTTTTGGCCAAATCTACCACTCCTTCTATACTCGTATTTTTACTTATTACGGTGCTTGAGATAATAATTGAAATTGAAATGATTCCTCCTAATACAATAGAGATAATTGTATCTTTTCTAACATAAGGGAGCTGTTTTGGGTTATTCCATTTTTCTTTTACGGTTGCTGCATGAAGAAATAAATTATACGGCACAACGGTAGTTCCTATAAGCCCTATAACCATAAATAGATTATCTGATTCAAAATTTGGAATGAACCCATGAATCAACAACTCTACATCCGGCTTTGTCATGATAGCTGTGATTGTAAAAGCGAGACTCATTAATAAAACCAAAACAATCAGACCGCGTTCTAGAATTTTATAATTTCCAAAGTACAATAATAAAAAGGCTATAGTTCCAATAACAAGACTTAAATAATTGAATGAGAAATCATCTATTACTATATTAGATTCTCCTAATATTACAGATAATCCAAGTGTTCCCCCGCTAATATTTCCTGCTTCATAAGCAGAATTACCAATAACTATAGCTGATATTATAACGCTTAAGAACAAAAACCTTATCAACTTGTTATCAAATTGGGATTTTAGCACTTCACTAAGGCCTTTTTGAGTAACAACTCCTAGTCGCGCTGCCATTTCTTGAAGCACTATACAAGCGATAATTGATAGTATTAATGCCCAAAGTAAAGAGTACCCATGTTGAGCTCCTGCCAATGTACAAATGGTAACAGTTCCCGGACCTATAAAGGCTGCTGTAACTAAAGTCCCTGGACCAATATTAGAAAACCAATTTTTCATAAAAAATCCTTTGTTCTAAAAATATAGATTTTATAAAGGATAGTTTATCAATTGTTAATAAGAACGATAGAATAGTTTATAAAAATCTTTATGCAAGCCTACTGCACTATATTTTATTTAAAAGAAACAGATGAGAAATAAAATATTATCCTAACCACCCTTCTCGATCAAGACTTCTATATTGTATTGCTTCAGAAATATGATGTCCTTCTATATTTTTACTTGCTTCTAAATCTGCAATCGTACGAGAGACTTTAAGTATCCTATCGTATGCTCTAGCTGAAAGATTTAATTGTTCCATTGCTGTTTTTAGTAGTTCTTTTGAAGCATCATCAAGTACACAAAATTCTCTTAGTTGCCTGACTCCCATTTGAGCATTATAATGAACTCCTGACAATTCATTAAATCTTTGTGTTTGAATATTTCTAGCTTCAATAACTCTCTTTCTAATCATCGAACTTGATTCGCCTTTTCTTTCTTCGTTAAGCTTATCAAAAGGTACAGGAGTCACCTCTATATGAATATCTATTCTATCCAATAATGGACCGGAAATTTTACTCAAATATCTTTGCATTTCTGCCGGTGACGAGGTTACAGGTGCATCTGGATCATTGAAATATCCATTCGGACTCGGATTCATACTGGCAACAAGCATAAAACTAGATGGATATGTTACTGTGAATTTTGCTCTAGAAATCGTTACTTCTCTATCTTCAAGAGGCTGTCTCATCACCTCCAAAACACTTCTTTTAAACTCTGGTAATTCATCCAAAAACAATACGCCATTATGAGAAAGAGAAATCTCACCAGGTTGTGGATACGTGCCTCCACCTACTAGAGCAACATCTGATATAGTATGGTGGGGATTTCTGAAGGGGCGTTGGGCAATTAATCCTATATTATCTTTTACCCGACCAACAACACTATGAATTTTTGTAGTTTCTAATGCTTCATGCAATGACATAGGTGGTAAGATACTAGGTAATCGTTTACTGAGCATTGTTTTTCCACTACCAGGAGGACCAACCAAAATTATATTATGTCCTCCGGCGGCGGCAATTTCCATACATCGTTTAATACTCTCCTGCCCTTTTACATCTGCAAAATCAAACTCTGGATTTTCTAATTCTTTATAAAATTCCTGGCGTGTATCTACGATGGTTCTTTCTAGATTTATTCTCTCTTCAAAAAAATCTATTACTTCTTTTATATTATCGACTCCATATACTTCTAAATCATCTACAATTGCTGCTTCTTTAGCATTTTGTCTTGGAAGAATAAACCCTTTAAAACCTTCTTCTCTAGCTTTTATAGCGATCGGAAGCGCTCCTTTTATAGGTTGCAAACTACCATCTAAAGACAGTTCTCCCATGATCAAGTATTCTGATATAGCTTCAGCTTTAATCTGAGAACTTGCAACCAAAATTCCTAGTGCTAATGTAAGATCATAATCAGAACCTTCTTTTCTTAGATCTGCAGGCGCCATATTGATTGTTATCTTCTTGCCCGGTAGTTTATAACCATTATTTTGTAATGCTGCTGCTATTCTATAACTACTCTCTTTGATTGCATTATCAGGTAGCCCGACCAAATGATACCCTATTCCCTTATCAATATTAACCTCAACTGTTATAGTTGTCGCTTCTATCCCAAAAACAGCACTTCCAAATACTTTTGTTAGCATAAATTTAATTTTTATATGCAAACATAGGCTATATGAGTTTCAAAAAATGAGACTGTAATTTTGTATGTATAAAATTATTTTAACAAAATAAATTACAAAAAAAGCAGAACTATCTAATTACAGTCCTGCTTTTTAATAAATATAACAAACATTTATATGGCATGTTCTTCGACGCAAAAAAGCTTTTCATTCAAAAGTCTCAATGTAGGAATCTTATCTTTTGTATCTACCAAAATTGATATATTATTATTACTCCCCCCATAAGAGACCATTCTAACAGGTATAAAATTTAAAATTTCAAAAAGTTTATGCGAATTTTTATCATTTATGACAGATTCACCTACAATGCAAATGATACTATGATCTTGTTCTACAGTGATTTCTGCATATGTTTCTAACTCTTTTACGATCTTATCCAAATTACTTGCATTATCTATTGTAAGTGATATTGCTATTTCTGAAGTAGTAATCATATCGATCGAGGTTTGATAGTTATCAAAAACTTCAAAAATCCTTCTCAGATACCCATGTGCCATCAACATCCTATTAGACTTTATCTTTATAGCAGTAATACCATCTTTTGCAGAAATTGCTTTTAAACCTTTTCTATACGTTTTGTTAGAAATTACAGTACCATGTGCTTCCGGATCAAACGTATTTTTTAATAATACAGGAATTTGCTTATTGACAACCGGAGAAACTGTTTGAGGATGAAGAATTTTAGCTCCAAAGTATGCTAATTCGGCAGCTTCATTATAGGTAAGATGTGAAATTGGATATGTTTCTTCTACATAACGAGGATCATTATTATGTAGTCCGTCGATATCTGTCCATATTTGAACCTCTTCAGCATTTACAGCAGCTCCTATAATAGTTGCTGTATAGTCACTACCTCCTCTTTTTAAATGACTAATATTCTCGTCACTATCTCTACAAACGAATCCTTGAGTTATGTATAATGAAGAAGGACGTTCTTTTATAAGGGCATCAATTTTTCTGGATACATTTACAATATTCGGACTTTCTATAGTATCAACATACATAAATTGTTTTGCGTCTAGAAGTGTATTGGTCACTCCTATTGAATTTAAATATTCTGAAAATACATATGTCAATAGTGTTTCTCCATATGTAATAATTCTTGAATTTATTTCTGCTGAATAGTCTTGACTTGCAATCTCAAACATTTCAGTAATCATAATAGAAATATTACTTTTGAGCGTATTTTGTAAATCTTTACTTTCTATTAATTGATCAATGACGTCATTATGTTTACTTTCTAAACGATGTAAATGACGAGCGATAGCTTCTGAATCTTTAAATTTTACACTTTCTACCAACCTTACCAGTTGATCTGTCACGCCAGACATCGCAGAGCACACTACGATCTTATCATCTTCTTCTGTAATAAGAATATCTTTTACTCTTCTCAAATTGTCTACCGAACCTACCGAAGTACCACCAAACTTTAAAATTTTCATCTTTCTTCTTTTATCAATTCTAATTTTGAAAGCACATAATTAGTTAATACTTCACATAAAATAAATATTTTACGACAAAAAAGTCTATTTTTACACAAAATGTTAAATATATAACAATGAAGACTATTACAGATTGTGTACATAATATTTTAAGACATCAACCTTTTTTGGAAGATGCACTATCAAGAGACATTATAAACTTTAGTTCTTTGGCTATTGATTTATTGCCTCAAGTTGAAAAAATCATGAAAAAACCGGTAAAGCCTGGTTCTATAGTAATGGCCTTAAGGCGTTACCATCCTAGAAAAATCAAACATATTGATAATCTAAGGAATCTAGGAGATATTGTTGTAAGATCTGGGATTACCGAATACACGTTTCTTAACTCTAATACGATACTCACTAGCCAGAGT
Organism: Aquimarina algicola; assembly: GCF_006443095.1. Taxonomy (GTDB): domain Bacteria; phylum Bacteroidota; class Bacteroidia; order Flavobacteriales; family Flavobacteriaceae; genus Aquimarina; species Aquimarina algicola. Next base: position 185,466 of record NZ_VFWZ01000009.1, on the reverse strand, counting down.
AATCTCTTAGAAAATGTTAAAAATGAAACAAAAGCATATTTTACCTATTCAAGTAATTTTCAAGAAAGCAATATTCTTGTGACATCTTCATTGAAAAATGTTGTAGAAAAGCATTTCAAAAATGAGACCTGTATTTCTGTTGCAGATAACTTATCTTCGATTTCTATTGCTTTACCCGAAGATAATTCTAAGGCAATAGGACTCTATTTTTATATCTTCAAGTTACTTGCTTATGAGGGGATACCTGTTTTTGAAATTATTTCTACCTCTAATTACTTTACTCTGTTTTTAGAAAAAGAGTATGTGAATAAAGCTTTTTTATTAATGAATGAGATCAAAGAAAATTAAAAAAGCTCTGTAAAATAATTTTACAGAGCTTTTTAGCTTATTTTTTAAGGTTTAATCCTACCAGATATTAACTCTTTTTTCTGGTGCTAAGTACATTTCATCTCCTTCTACAATATTAAATGCTTCATAAAACGCAGGAACATTTAATAAAGGTTGTATTGCACGTACCATTCCTGGAGAGTGTGGATCTGTCTTAATTTGAGTTCTTAAAGCATCATCACGAGATTTTGTTCTCCAAACTGTTGCCCAAGACATAAAAAACCTTTGCTCTGCAGTAAAACCGTCTATATCTTCTGGTCTTCCATTTTCTGCAAAGTGCTTTTGTAGTCCATCATAAGCTCCTAATACACCTCCTAGGTCTCCAATATTTTCTCCTAGTGTAAATTTACCATTGATAAATACACTATCTAAAACTTCTATAGCACTATATTGTTCTGCTAAAGCGTTTCCTCTTTCTGTAAATGCTTTAAGATCATTTTCTGTCCACCAATTTTTAAGGTTTCCATCTGAGTCAAAACGAGCTCCAGAATCATCAAAAGCATGAGAAATCTCATGGCCAATAACTGCACCTATACCACCATAATTAACTGCCTCGTCTGCTGTATAATTATAAAATGGAGGTTGTAATATCGCAGCTGGAAAAACAATCTCATTATTAAGTGGATTAAAATAGGCATTTACTGTTTGTGGAGACATCCCCCATTTGGTTTTATCTACAGGTTCTCCTATATCTTCGTAATTTCTATCTCTTGCCCATTTTTGTACTGCAATCATATTATCAAAATACGTCTTATCGGCAGATACTTCTAATTTTGAATAATCTTCCCACTTATCAGGGTATCCTATTTTTACAGTAAATTTATCTAGTTTTTCAATCGCTTTAGCTTTTGTATCGTCTCCCATCCAATCTAATTTTTGAATACGAGCTTTGTAAGCCTCAATTACATTTGCAATCATTTTTTCTGCCTTAGCTTTTGCTTCTGGCGGAAATTTTTCGTCTACATATAATTGTCCCAGAGCTTCTCCCACAGTTCTATTTACAGTAGCTAATGCTCTCTCATCAGCAGGTCTTTGTTCTTTTTGACCTCTCAAATATTTACTATAAAATTCCCAATTAGCTCTCTCTACATCAGTTGTCAATCGACCCGTAGAACTATTAAAGGTATCCCACTTTACTAATGTTTTAACATCCTCAATCGGAGTGTTTTTAAAGAAACCATCTAATGTCTCTGTATAACGTAAATGAGCTACTATGAGTGTATCAATTTTTTTGGTAATACCAAGATCACTTATAATTTTATTAAAATCAAAAGATGAAATCATTTTATCAACCTCTGCTATCGTTCTAGGGTTGTTTAAATTACGTGCATCTCTACGCTCTACTTTATTAAGCCTTGGTTTAGCTAAAATAGTTTCTAATTCTAGAATTTTATCGGCAGCAGCAGTTGCATCAGCTTCAGACTCATCTAACATTTGCAACATTCTCGAGATATGTTTCTTATACTCTTCTCGTATCTCTTTTGATTTTGCATCCTGATCTAAATAGTAATCACGATCTGGCAATCCTAACCCTCCCTGACCTAGATATACAGCATTCATCTTACTATTATTAAGATCAGCCTGAACACCTATATTAAAAAACGGAGATGATACAGATGGATTTTTTGCCAAAACTGTTTGTAGTTCTGATAGGTCTTTGATCGACGCTATATCATCAAGAGCCGCTTTTAAGGGAGCTAAGCCCACTTTATTTCTAGCTACTGTATCTAATTTGGTATCAAAAATAGCTATCGCTTTTGCTTGATCAGTTTCTCCCCCATACTTTCCACTTTTTTTAGCATTGGCAAGAATTTCTAATACATTTGCGTCTGTTGATTTACGAAGCACACTAAAACCTCCCCAAGTCGTACGATCTTCTGGTATTTCGGTAGTCTTCATCCAATTACCATTTACATAATTGTAGAAATCATTCTTTGGGTTAACTAGAGTATCCATATTCTCAAGTACAATCCCTGGAATTTTTTCTACTTCCGCTACAGCTTTTTCATCTGTATTGTTATCACTTTGCTTTTTTTCATCCTTACAACCTACAAAAGCAACAACGAATGCGGATAATAAAAGTAAATTTTTTGCTTTATTATTCATTCTATTAGAAAATTAAGATTAGTTATTTCTCAAATATGACGTAAAGAAACCTCGTTCGTTACGAAAAATATTTTTGAAATTTATACAAAAGAAAAAAATCTAAATAAAAAGACACTACTTTTTTAACAAAAAAATAAGAATAAATCAACGCAACCATTACAATATCCATAAAAATAGATATGTTATAGAGACTTTTTTTTAATATTTCTTAATGTTTTAATTGATTTATTTACAATAAAGAATATTACTTCAGTAGTCGTGTATCAAAACTAAAAGGTTCTACCGATACTAATTTTACGCTTTCAAATTGTGGATGTAAAGGGTTAACCAAAAGGTTATTCTCTTTTGGGATAATAATACTGGGAACTATCAGTCCTAAATACTTAGCTTCTGTAATCCAATACATAGAGTAATTCTGGACCTCAATCGGCGCAGGAATTTTATTCCAATTTTCTGGCAGTTTATCTACTTCTACAGATGTTATTAAATCATCAGGAACTTCTATTGAAGCAATAGACATGTTATCAGGAAAATAAGCCGCTGGTAGATGTGCAAGCACTTCTAAAGCAGAAAGTGCTGCTGTAGAACTTGTATACAACACAGCTACTCCTTTAGGATTCCATCTTCCTCCTACTGTTTTTGCTCCAATACCCGTAAGATCATTTATGTATTTTTGTTTTGCTATTCTATATACGAGCATTATGCAAAAATTCCATGTTCTATTCGTACTAATTCTTCATTAAGCAGCTGAAACCCAAAAGTGGTATCCAAAAGCTCTTTTGGTTTTTTCATAGCTAATGCTGTACTAGGGTGAGACATCCAATTCTTAAAACGAGCTAGGTCTCCAAAAATATTTTCTCCTTTTGCATATAATTTTGCAAGCTGCAAAGCCTTAGAACTCGCTTCTGTACCTAACTTTTTATTAAGATCATACCTCTGAATTGTACGTTCAGAAACATGAAGCACATGAGCTAACTCTTTAAGATCGAAACCAATAGTTTTTGCTAAATGTAATAATGCTTTTTTATCTATACCATTTCTGGAAAGCTCTATAAAGTCATATACATTATGTAAAGGAGTATCAATATTCAAATATCGTAACAAACCTTTGTTTTCAAAGTCATCTGATTCAAGTGGAGATACGGCGCTCATAGGTACATATTTTTGACAAATATACAAAAAATAAAGACAACTGTCTTAATTTGTTATTAAAACTGAATCTAATTGCGGTTTTACCTCATCTAATCGTGCTTCAATTGAACGAATTGCTACAGTAGACAAGTATCTTCCTAGCGGTAAAACAGGTTTGATCATTAGTACGTCTTCTTTCGACTGCAAGTCTAACCTGGCTTTATACAAAGGTATTGCTGTGGGTTTTAGACGAATAATATTATTGCTTCCTAATCTATTGATTATTTCTTTGGTATGACCATATCTAACGTTTTGTAATGTTGTTAACGGAGCAGAAAATTGAGCTTGTGTTTTTATTATTTTTCTTTCTTCGTCATTGGTTATAATAACATGCTTTATTTTAATTTTATTTTTTAAGTCTGGAAAAGAGTCTAATACTACTTTATTAAAAACTTCTTCTATCCCCTTAGATACCCTCCCACCAATATTATCGTAATACCCTGCATCTGCATATTGATCAGAATATACTCTGTCTAGCTTTGACTTTCTTTTAACTTCGCCTACAGGTGTAACATAAGGAAAACTTGCATTTACCCTCATTGCCGTAGATAATGCTATAGAAAAATCAGGAGTACTCGATTGTATATTGCTTATAAAATCATTCATTCCTGCAAGAGGTTTTAAGTGAGTATACAAAACAGGACTAATAATATTATAATTCCCTGTTTGGGTGTGAGTCGTATTAATAAATAATAAAGGTGGTGTATGTTTTGTAGTAGTACTTGAAAAATCCAAATCTTTATAAAATGAGAGAAATTCATTTTGTAAAATACGATCCTTTTTCACAGAAAAATATTTATCAAATGCAGCGCTCCACTGTTTCTCTAGTAATTGACCTCTATTTTCAAATACAAATAAGTTAGTTGCTTCTTTAAATAAATCTCGTCCCAATAAAGAAAGTAAACTAGTTGACAAATAATTTTCTTTATAAATAGCACTTGCTTTGTATACTATAGAAGAATTGTCTTGATCCTTTATCTTAAAAATTCCTTTATTATTTTGTAATTGAGCTTTTCTTGCTTCTGCAAAAAACATAGCATTACCAACACTACCGCCAGAGGCTCCTGTAATAGATAGCAAATTATTTTCAAAATATTCTCCTCCAGAGCTTTCATATAAATAACTATGTACCAAAAATGCCCAAAGTCCTGCTCTCGACCCTCCTCCTTCAGAAGATATCAAAACAACAGGAAAATCATCTTTCGCTTTAATTATTTTGTTTTTTCGAGCTTTAATCCATTGATACATATAGTCTTCTAGAGTTGGTCTAGCTACTTTGGTAGGTTGTAAAGACAATTGGTAATGTTCAGAATTTTGGAAAAATAATTTTGATAACAAAAAGAATAATATCACTACTATAGAAAATAATGGTAGTTTTATTTTCTTTCCAATAAGGATAAGGATGAAACTGATCATAAAAAGGCTAGAAAAGGATAAAATCATGATAGACAACGGATTGATATTACTAGCCCAATTGGGATTAAAGTTAAGCCCTAAAAAAAATAATACTCCTAAAAAACCTGAAATAAGGATCACTCCATAGAAAAATCTTTTTGAAATTTTCCGTAAAAAAATATAACTATTAAAAACCAAAATGAAGAACACTAGAACTAAAGCAGTATTTGCTAAAAAAAGATTTCCTAAATCTTTTTCTGTTTGCGTATTCAGCGTTCCTAAAGAAATAATAAACAGTATCAATATCAAAACCATAATAACAAGCAAGCTCTTTGTTCTAGGTACTTTTGCAAATAAATACTGAATTTTTTTGTATGCATTCGGTTCTGAAAGAACAAGTAATAATATAATACAAAATATAAGAGTACTAAAAGGGTTTAATATACTGGTATAAATATTATCAAGTTCAAATAATTGCATTGCATTGAGTATACTTAAAGCAGAGATAATTAATAGCATTAGCGCCAAAATTCTAGGTACTACTTTACGCATATGGATTCTTAATCTATATTGATAATTCACCGAAGTTCCTTTGGTTTGAAATCGATAGTGCTGATTAGGGACAAAACCAATAAAATTTGACAACGAAATATCTTTATAATTATAATAATAGAAGTACTTCGGTATATTCCAAATCAAAAAAGCCGAAGCTAATAGCAAGAAAAAGTATAGTGGAACTTCGAACATAAAAGCATCTGCCTGATTCAAAATCAATAACAAATCAATGGTCTGGGGAAAATGCCATAATGCAAAATATACTGATAAAATAAAGAAAAAACTTATTAAATTATTATATAACTCTCGCAATAGTACTTTTGACCAAATACTGAATTGTTGAAAAAACAACAATAATTTCATTTTTCTAGATATTAAAACGTATATAAATCTAATAAATAAAACATCTCTTTTATTGTATCCAAATTCTTAAAATTTGTTTTTTACTAAAAATCAAACAGATAACAATCTATTTTTTCTTTTGTTAAAAAAAAGCAAAAATTTAACATTTGTGTTTATCATTAGTAATTATAGGGGCTAAGAATGATTACATAGCTATCAAAATGCTAAAATGCTCAATGTTAAGCATAAACGGATTACGTTTTTAGCATAAAATATTGTATATTGTCGTTGATTTAACGTTTTACAACGATCATAAATTAAACAAAGTAAGAATTTACTTACTTTTTAAAAAATTAAGGTTTAACCCCAAAATCGAACATATGAGAATATTTTTACCCCTATTAGCCTTTTTTGTAACGGGCTTAACTTTTTCAACAACCAAAATAGATATTTCTTATAAGTTAATGTCGGTTACAGAAAATACAGTTGTTGATGGCTTAGATGAAAACTCGGAAGAAGGAGTAATTTTTATTACAGAGAGTTTACATCTTGAAGATGGCGCTAGAATTAAAGTAAGAAATGCATGCCTTATAATATTAGGAGATTTAACCGGTAATGGCATCATCGAAATAGATGAATCTGCAACAGTTACTTTAGAAGGTCAAGAACAAGGAAGAATTACATTTACCAATAGATTTCTAGCAGATGATACTTGTCAACAAAGTACAGACCAAAAAACATTTAAGAATATCAAAGATGTAGAGCAAGGTCTAAATTATAGTTTATATACAATGTCGGGAAGATTACTTGACAAAGGTGAAGTAGATGATTATATACAAAATTATATAGATCCAAAACCATATCTAATGAAAATCGAAGGATATAAACTAAAAAAAATAATTTTTAAAAACTAAATTCAATCATCAAAAGTAAGGAGATTTTTATGATCCACGACCATTACGTGTCGTGGATTTTTTAGTGTATATTTATCACATTATAGTTCTTATTCTTTAATTTTTATACTAAAAAAATATTGATATTTATTTTTGATATTATTGGATGTAAAATCAAATTAAAACCTAACCAACTCTAACATACACAATGCACACATCATGGGTAAAATCTGAAGCTGCTAAATACTCTTTATATGGGGTATTTTTTGGTTTTTTATTTCCTATACTAGCTACTTTTATAGATATATCAAGACTCAATCTAGAGTTTTCGTGGAAATCTATACTCTATGTTCAAAAAAGTTATCCTATACATTATATTATAGATACTGCCCCTTTATTTTTAGGATTGTTTGCTCTGTTTGGCGGTAGAAATCTTGATAAATTAAAAGAGAAAAATCAACAGATTCTCAAAGCATCTAAGTTCAAACTGGATTTTTTGGCCAATATGAGTCATGAGATAAGAACTCCCATGGTAGGAGTAGTAGGAATGATTGATCTTCTTTTTAAGAACACTCAACTTAATAATCTTCAAAAAGAGTATGTAACGACCATACACCAATCTTCTCTTAATTTACTTGATATTTTAAATCAAATCTTAGATATATCAAAAATTGAGGCGGGAAAATTTGAATTATCTCATATTCATCTCAACTTAAAAGATTTGATTCATCAAAATATTTATCTTTTTTTAGCAACTTCAAAATCAAAAAATATTGCTTTAAAAGCTGATTATGCTGATGATGTACCTGAAAATATTATAGCCGATAATAATCGTTTAACTCAGGTTTTATCAAATCTTATAGGTAATGCTATCAAATTTACAGATGAGGGAGAGATCAAAATACAATGCTCTGTTTTCTCCCAAAAACAAGAAGAACTTATCATTAAAATTGAGGTAATCGATACAGGAATTGGAATTAACAAACAAGACTCTGAAGCTCTTTTTAATAGATTCAGCCAATTTCATGAACCATCAATTTTAATTGGTGAAGGTAGTGGTCTTGGTCTTACTATTTCAAAAAAATTAGTTGACTTGATGGGAGGATCATTAGGAGTCGAAAGTGAGCTTGGCAAAGGGAGTAACTTTTGGTTTACTTTTAAGACAAAAATTTCAAAAACCTCCTTACAAAAAGACACAAAACAAAATAGTAATATACAAGAGCAAAAATATAACCTGCACATTCTTTTAGTCGAAGATTCTGAAACCAATATATTAGTATCTAAACAAATATTAAAATATTTTGGATGTACAACTGATGTTGCAAAAAATGGAACACAAGCATTACAAATGTTCAAAGAAGGTTTATACGACTTGATTTTGATGGATATTAATCTCCCTGGTATCGATGGTGTACAAACTAGTAAGTTGATTCGTGAACATCATAAAAAAGTACCTCCTATTATTGCTATTACATCCAATGCCTTACCGGGAGATGCTGAACGTTTTATCGCCAAAGGATTAGATGATTACATCACAAAACCATTTACTACAGAAACTCTAAATATCAAACTAAAAAATTGGTTTGGAGAACATCATGATTATCACTAGTTCCCTTACAAAACCAGCATTTCTGCCCAAAATTTCTTATATTGTTCATTATAAGCTAAATAAAAAGAAAAATTAAAAATTTAATCATGAGTAAAAAAAATACTTTACACAAAAGAAGCAGTAGCAATGCTTTTAAAATGATTGTTTTTGTAATCGGATTGTTTTTTAATATGCATGCATTTGCATTTTTTCAAGATACGTCATCAGAATACATGCAATATGAAGGAATTGTTCTAGATAGTGAAACAAATAAACCACTTATATCAGCTTCTGTCTCTGTAAATCAAACAAATATTTCTACTGTTACAAATGATGAAGGAGAATTTTTGCTTAAAGTTCCTAAATCGCTTACCAATAGCAATAGCATTAAAGTTTCTTACCTAGGTTATCACGATAAAGTAATTTCTTTTTCAGATTTTAAAGAAGGTAAATTAAAGATAAAATTAAACTTATCTGTAACTGAACTTTCAGAGATTAATATTGATCCCAAAGACCCTAATGCACTTATAAGAGAAGTCCTCAAGAAAAAAGGCACTAACTATTTAAGTGACAATACGATAATGACAGCTTTTTACCGAGAAACCATCAAAAAGCGTAGAACATATGTATCACTTTCTGAAGCAGTTATTGATGTTTATAAAAATCCATACGAATCTCGAAAAAATGATGTGATCAAACTTTTTAAAGCACGAAAAAGTGCTGATTATAAAAAATTAGATACCTTAACTGTAAAATTGCAAGGAGGCCCTACAAGTACATTATACATAGATGTAATGAAGAATCCTGAGATCCTTTTTACAGAAAACATGACCGCTCTATATGAGTTTAGTTTTGGAAAATCTACCAAAATAAATGACAAATATATTTATGTCTTAAATTTCAAACAACGTCCAAATATAAAAGAACCTTTATATTTTGGAAAACTGTATATAGACTCTGAAACATTGGCTTTAACAAAAGCTGTGTTTGATCTCAATTTGGAAAACAAAGACGAGGTGAGTAAAATGTTTATTAGAAAAAAACCTAAAAGAGCAAAAGTTTATCCTACACAGGCCTCTTATAATATCGATTACAGACAAAAAGACGGAAAATGGTACTATAGTTACGGTAGGATAGATTTAAACATAAAGATTAATTGGAAAAAAAGACTATTCAATTCTCTATATAAATTAAATGTAGAAATGGCAGTTACTGACTGGAAAAAGAATACAGAAAAAGAATCCATTGCTGCGCGAGAACGATTAAAATCTTCTGTTGTAATTAGTGATGAAGCTTCAGGATTTTCTGATCCAGAGTTTTGGGGAGAATACAACGTTATAGAACCTGAAAAATCTATAGAATCTGCTATTAAAAAAATCAAGAAACAACTGCGTAAATTAAACTAATAATTAGCATAATATCTTTATAATAATTAACACTATGAAAAAGTAATTTTAGTACTTTTACTACGGGAAACATAATAAAATTGTAACAACTACTGTTTTTTAAAAGTCCATTAGTACATAGTGTTATTATTATAGATGAAACAAATCAGATCGATTTTAGTTTTTTATATGTTTATAAATTTTCTTTCTGCACAAAGAGCTATCGACTCTCTTGGTGTTGCGGAAGATTTTATAATTTTTGAAAATATTCTTAAAAAGGGACATCCTAATCTTTATGAATACATAAGCAATGATTCACTTGATTACGTTTTTGATCTTACAAAAAATCAAATAAAAGACACTTCTGACATAGATGTTTACAAAACATTATTAGGCATAACAAATCACATCAAAGACAGTCACTTAGTATTACTACCTCCCAAAATTTTGAAAAAAGATCAATACTATTTCCCTTTATCATTAAAAATTATTAACCACCACCTTTATACTGACACAGATGATTTTGACATTCCCGTTGGTTCACAAATAATACAAATCAATGATCAAAAGTCTGATCATATCTTAGAAAAGTTAAAAAAATACATTCCGGCAGATGGGCATAACCTAACTCGTAAATATAGAATGTTAGAAGCTCTTTTTGGAGAGTATTACTTTTATGAGTTTGGATTACAAAAACAGTTTTTGATTACTTATAGGCAACTGGATGGAACAGAAGCAAGCATTGAGCTTCCTGCTGAATCTTCTGTAAAAGTAAAGTTAAGAAATGCTAAACGTTATTCTTATTTTGCAAAATTTCATGGTGAACAAAATAATTTCAAATTTTATACTCATTTTATAGTTAACAAGAGTCCCTTTACCTTGTTTAAAAAAGAATTGAATACAGCAGTACTCGTTGTAAATTCATTTGCAGGAGATACCAGAGTTTTCAAATCACATGTAGAAGATATATTTAAAGAAATTGAGCAACAAAAAATTCAAAATTTAGTTATTGACATTCGTAATAACAAAGGAGGGTTTAGATCCAATACTATCAGTTTATATTCGCATATCACAAATAAACCTTTTAAACAAATAACAAGTGAGTTTGTAGCCTCTTTATCGATACCCGAGAAAAAACATGCTATTAGATCATTTTCAAATGAAAAACAAGTATTAAAAGCCAAGTTTAATAATCATCCTGTTTATGATGGTTGGAAATTTAATTTTGATGATCTGGAAACTATGATGATCCCTAGTCAAAATAAGTTTACAGGGAAAGTTTATGTTTTAATTGGTGGCGCTACATCCTCTGAAGCTTCGATATTTGCGCTAAATGCAAAAAACAACAAAAATATCACACTATTAGGAGAAGAAACAGGGGGCGGATATTATTTTTCTAATGGAGAATTGCCTGTGTACTACGAACTTCCAAATTCAAAAATTAAAGTGATTATGAATATGCAGAAAAATAATCATTATATAACAGATAAAAATGTTCCCAAAGGCTCTGGTGTTATGCCAGACAAGCATATCAACATGTCAGTAGAACATTTAACCCTCTCAAAAGATCCTTTATTAGATTATATTTTTAGATTAATAAAAGGTAATAACTAATCCTTTTTAATTACTCTATGTAAGTATTTACACTTGTGGTAAGCTTGCATGTAGCATGTAGCATCTTTTTAAATTTTTGGGCAATATGCTCATCATCAAATTTCATAGCTTCACTAATACTATTTGAAAGCACTAACTCACCTATTAAATATTCTACAAAATAAGTTTGATCGTCTGTTAATAAGACATACTCTGTCATAAATACTATTAATTTGATACTTTAAAATTGTATCTGTAAAAATACAGTTTAAAAAAAACCTAACGTTTTGTAAAAAAAATACTTTTAAACAGAAGTATTAACAATTATAATTGAATAAACAGTCTAAAAAAGATAGAAATTATGAAAAATAAAAAACCGATCATAGTTGTTACACAATCATGACCGGTACATTCAAAACAATCAGTATCTATATAATAAAAATCAATTTTTCTATAGATCAATAAACACTAAAACCAGAAATTGTGTTTATATATCCTAACAACAAACGTTTGTTAGCTATACACGGATTCTATTTTTCTGAGAAGCCCAATTTCTATGTATTCAGATATTTTATCTGTTTTACCTATTTTTTCAGTTTCAATAGGTAACCAACCATCTATTTTAATCATATCATTAGGGTTACTCTTAAAAAACATTTCATATTTATAGTCTTTTACCTTTTCTGTATAATTAGGAAATGGACTATTTTTGGATTTATCTAAGATTCTTTTTTGAACAATTTCTATTTTTGAAGCCAAATCAAGTGTTTCTGTATCTTTATGGACTTCTACATCTAAGAACTCTGAAATTGATGCCGTAATAATTTCTTCTAGATTCATAAGCATAAATTTTGGTTATAAAATATATTTAACTTAAAAGCTGCAAAACACAACCTATAAAAAATTAGGGTCTATTTTAAAAAAATATCATTAAAAAACGATACTACCCCTTAAAAACAATTCAAATCTATATATAAAGTGTCAAAAAATAAAAATTACCCCTAAAAAATATATAGTGAAGCCTAAATTATTATCAAAAAACAAAAATGAAATAGTAGAAATTAATTATTTATTAATTTAATAGCTCTAAAAATACCCTTTTATTGATTATTACTTTTAAGTATACGACAGCGAAGATTTTTTAAAATTTTCTTTTGGAGATTCACAAAGTGGACAGCAGTAGTCTGCAGGCAGATCATTAAATTTAATCCCTCTAGGTATTTTGTTTGCCCTGTCTCCTAATGTAGAATCATAGATAGTATCACAATCTCTGCATTGATATACTTCCTTTGTTACTATTTCTTTTTTTGAGGAAGACTGAAAAAATAGTCCTGTTTGTTCTGTTCCTAAATTTTTAAAATATGTTTTGGTAAGCTCTAGAAGTAAATCCGGTAAATCTGTTTGCCCAACATCCTGTGCATACAGAAGATATGTTTTAGAATTTGGATCAAAATTCTTAGCATACAAAACATTGTACCCAGACACTACAACCATATCATCAAAAGCTAAAGATTTGATATTCTCTTCAATCACAATCGAGGTAAAATATCGTTTTTGATTTCGTTTCGAGGTGATAGCAAAAGTAAGACCATAAGTACTAATGTCATTTTGATCAAACTTTTTAACTAAATATTCTTTTAATTGCAATGCTTTTTGATCATTAACTGGCAAATACCAATTTAATTCTAATGCAGAATGTCTTATATTGATTCCAAATCGACCAAGAAGTTTTTCTAAACTTAGTTTATTTTCTTTTGCTATCCCCTTTATAATAAAAGATTTCCAAGGGGTTAAACATATTTTTCCTATTCTATGTTCAACGCAAAATTCACATAATGCTTTTAGGAATTTTAAATCATATCTATTGTTTCTCCAATATAACCCTAACCAATATTGATCAATTCCCATTTTATTCATCCCTTCATAATACGGAAAAGGATGAAATACAGTATGAAGTGGCTTTTCTATTACTTTATTATTTGTATCAAGGCTCTCATTCAAAAACTGAAAAAGCTCTTCGACATTATTAACTTTTTCATAAATGTTTTCTATGCCCTCTGCTATTTTTGCAATATCCCATGTATATACCAAAACAGGATAATAGACTTCTTCCCAATTTGGTAATTTTAAAAATAGGTACCAATAGTTCTCATGAGATGAGGCAATAAAATTAAGGTCTCCAGAAAATAATGGAACAATCTGTTGTTTAGGATCAATTATATTAATCTTAAATTTTGGATCATATGTAAATTCTTCTAACAAATAGAGATAGGTTGTACCTCTAAGCCAAACAGTAGCATCAAAAATATCCATTGAAACATAAGAACTGCTAATGTTTTGATTCTCTGTTTTTGCAAAAATTCCCGGATCAAAAGATGGGTGTTGTGATATAAACTTTTCTTTATTGTTTTTTAGAGGAAAGATAATATCTTGTCTAGAGCCAAAATGAATACATTCTAATTCTAACTCTATTGCATATTCTATAATCTGTTGTAATTCTAATGTAGATAAAACTCCCCCTTTTACATCAATTCTGTATAATTTTTGTTCTTTTTTCATTCCCCCGTTGTTCGTAATTATTCAATATTTCTTTTACTTCGGGTTTACAACTACCACATCCTAGTCCTGCTCCTGTTCTGTTACAAAGTTCTGAAAAATCAGTACAACCTGATTTGATAGCTTTTTGTAAATTTCCTTCTCCAACTTGACTACAAGAGCAGATTAATTTTCCAATTACCGGCTCTGATGATCTTGAAGATCTAAGTAGTTCTTCCCTTTTTTCTGACAATTCAATTTTTTCTTCTATGTATCTCTTAAATTCGGCAAACTCACTTTTATCCCCCATAAGTATTGCCCCCACAAGCCTATCATTTTTTATGATGCATCTCTTATAAAAACGTTTTCTCACATCTGTAAAAACAACCTCTTCGTAAGACAAGTCATTTTTGGGCATATCAATATTACCTATACTACATAAATCTAAGTCTTCAAACTTCAAAATATTCATAAACACAGACCCTCTGTATATCGCACTAAAGTCCCCTAGTAAATATTTTGCTACGATATCTGCTTGTTGTTCTGCTGCTGCTGTTATACCATATAAATTACCATTAAATTCAGCAATCTCGCCAATAGCAAAAATATCTTTATCACATGACTGCATGTATTGATTTACCAAAATACCTCTTCTACAATCTATATCTACTTTTTTAGCCAGATCTATATTAGGTATTGTGCCTATTGCATATACAACCGCATGGCATTGAAACGATTTTCCTGATTTAAGATTAACTAATAATTCACCTGTTTCTTGATTTAATACCGTATCAACTTCATTATCAAAATGAATTATAATCCCTTTTTCTCTTACATCTTCTGCAAGCAATTGACTAGCAACTTCATCTAATTGCCTTTCCATCAAACGATTACCACGTTGCACGATAGTTATTTTAACTTTTTTCTTTCGTAAAGCTGCTGCTAGTTCTAACCCCAACAATCCTCCTCCTACAATAGTTACATGTTGATGGTGATCCGGTAGTCCTGTCTGATCCAAATATGTTTTTAACCTATCTGCATCTCCTCTATCTCGCATTGTAAAACGTCCCGGTAGATGCAGGGGTACTTCTTTTGGAATAAAAGCCCGACTGCCTGTAGCCATCAAAATAACATCGTAATCATGCTGTACGCCCTTACTATCAATTATGTATTTCTCTTCTCTATTAATTTCATTAATAGGATTATCAGTATATAGTTTTACATCTAGAGACTCCATACTACCCTCTCTCATTTTTTGCAATTGCTCCCATTTTAACTCCTCACTCACATACTCTGGAAGTAGTACTCTATTATAAAATGGATGTGATTCTTTTGAAAAAACTACAATTTCATCATCTGTATTATATTCTCTATACGTTTGGATGAATCGATAAGCTGCGGTACCCGCGCCAATAACACATATTTTTTGTTTTGATTTAACATATTTTGAAACCTGAACCGCAGAAAATTTAAAATCAGGCTCTTTTGACATTGGATCAACAATATTCGTAGTAAGATTATTTACTCTACCATAATCATTTCCAAAAACTTTACCCCAATGTATTGGCATAAAAACCACGCCTTTATTTAAAGTATCACATACTTTTACCCTCACTCGAACTTTACCTCTTTTGCTTTCTACTATTGCAATATCGCCATCATTTAATTTTCTTAAGAAAGCATCTACTTGATTTACTTCTATATACGGATCTCTAATATGTGTTAAAAGCCTATTGACTTTTCCTGTTTTTGTTCTCGTATGCCATTGATCCCTAATTCTACCACTTGTTAAAATCAAAGGGTATTTTTCTGTACATATTTCTGATGTTGGTTTTATAAACTTAGGAACTACAAATTTTGCATTTCCTGTGTCGGTGTAGAATTTTTTATCTTCAAATAATCTTTCTGTTCCGGCATGATTATTTTTTGGAACCGGCCATTGAAAACTACCTTCTGTTTTGAGTCTTATATAATTCAGCCCTGAAATATCAATATTAGTTCCTTTTGTAAGTGAGCAATGTTCTTTATAAACTTCTTCAGCAGAATTATAATCAAATCCTTTATATCCCATTTTTCTGGCAAAACGCCACAAAATTTCTACATCCGGTAGCGCCTCACCGGGAGGATCCACAACTTTATCTAAATATGTAATTCTTCTTTCACTATTTGTCATTGTACCTTCTTTCTCTGCCCATCCAGCAGCAGGAAGTACTAAATCTGCATGTTCTATAGTTTCTGATCGGTTGGATATATCCTGAACCACTACAAATTTTGCGTTTTTTAATGCCTTTTCTACTTTGTTTGCATTTGGAAGACTTACCAGAGGATTTGTACATATAATCCAAACAGCTTTCAGTTTACCATTTTCGAGAGCATCAAACATTTCTGTTGCTGTAAGTCCGGGTTTAGAAGAAATCTCTTTTCCACCCCAAAAATTTGCTACTTCTCTCCTATGATGGTCATTAGCTAAATCTTTGTGAGCTGCAAGAAGATTAGCCATGCCCCCAACCTCTCTACCTCCCATAGCATTAGGTTGCCCTGTAAGAGAAAAGGGACCTGAACCCGGTTTACCAATATGACCGGTAAGTAGCGATAGGTTAATCAAAGCATTGTTTTTATTAACTCCTATAGAACTTTGATTAAGCCCCATTGCCCAAAGGGTAATAAATCCCTTTGCATTTGAAATGTAGGATGCTGCTTTTTTAATTTCTGCTACAGTAATCCCACAAATTTTAGCATATTCTGTTAAAGAAAATGAACATACTGACTCCTTTAAAGCATTAAAGTTATCGGTATGACCGTGTATAAAACTTTTATCTATTTTTTTTCTATCAATTAATCTCTTTGCGATTGCATTGTACAACGCAACATCTGTTCCCGGTAGAATTTGTAAGTGCAAATCTGCTATATCACAAGATTGCGTTTTTCTGGGATCTACAACTATTATTTTGGTTGAAGGATTTTTTTCTTTTCGAGCTTCTATCCTTCTATAAAGAATAGGATGACACCAAGCAGGGTTTGCTCCTGCGATCATAAAACAGTCTGCCAATTCGATATCATCATAAGAAATTGGAACACTATCTTCTCCAAAAGCTTGTTTATATCCCACTACGGCAGAACTCATACATAATCGTGAATTTGTATCAAGATTGTTTGTACCAATAAAACCTTTTGTAAGTTTATTAACGAGATAATATTCTTCTGTAAGGCATTGCCCAGAAACATAAAACCCTACACTATCAGGACCATGCTTTTTTATAATTGTATTAAATACCTTAGCTGCTCTATCCAATGCCTGATCCCAAGAAACCCTTTCTCTTGCATGCTCTTTACTCCAACGCATTTCTGGATATAAAATCCTGTCTTCTTTATCCTGAACTACATGATGCAAGTTCATTCCTTTAGAACACAACATACCTCTATTAACAGGATGATCAGGATCCCCTTCTACAGTGATAACTCCTCTTCTATCTTTCTTTGCAATGATCCCACAACCTACCCCACAATAAGAGCATGTCGTTTTATATGTTTTGAATGCGGACATTAAAATTTATTATATTTTGCCAGTTTCCTTATAATCTTTTACATAATACTGCTCAGCGAGTATCTAGTTTTAATATACAAATTATCATGTAGAATACAGTGTATCAAAATTATTCTACATGATAAATAATTAAAATCGAATAGTTAATTATATAAAGGCACTAATGTTCAAGAAAATTAATCAAATGTTCTCTGTATTTGTAGTAATCCGGATGATCCAAAACTTCTTTTCGAAGTCTTGGCCTATCAAAATCAATTTCTAAAATATCACCTACTTTGGCTCTTGGACCACTAGTCATCATAATTACTCTATCTGCCAAAAAAATAGATTCATCAACATCATGAGTAATCATAATAGCCGTAATTTTTTCTTGGTTCCAGACTTCAATTAATACATCTTGCAATTCTCCTCTTGTTAGTGAGTCTAACATTCCAAAAGGTTCATCTAATAGTAGTACTTTAGGTTTTAGAGCAAATGCTCTCGCAATTCCTACGCGTTGTTGCATACCTTGAGATAGTTCCTTTGCTTTTTTATGCATTGCATCTTCTAATCCAACTTTAGAAAGATAATATTTTACAATATCATCCCTATCTTTTTTAGTACCGTGACTAAAAACCTGTTTTACACCAAGCATAACATTTTCATAAGCGGTCATCCAAGGCAAAAGACTAGGAGACTGAAAAATAACACCTCTGTCTGGTCCAGGTCCTTTTATCGTTTGATTATTGACAATTATAGTTCCTCTTGAAATAGGATTTAGTCCGGCAATCATCGTCAACAATGTAGATTTACCACATCCTGAATGCCCAATTATAGAAATAAATTCTTCATGCTTAATCTTTAAATCTAAGTCATCTAAAACTACATAATCTCCTTTTGGTGTTGGATAAATTTTTGTAAGTCCAGTAATATCCAACATGTACTTATCTTCAAACAATCCATTATCAGTACGTCTTATTTTCGATTTTTCTAATATTTCATCCATAACACAATCTTTTTTTATCTAAAACTCATTCTTCTAAAAGTAGCTGGCTTGATTAGGGGTTTGATTTCTGGTAACACGTAGTTTGTTTCTTTTTTTGAAGCACGTTGTTCACCAATCTGAATCAGATATTCCATAATACTGTTTCGCAACTTTTTATATTCATCATTGTGATTAAGAGCTGTTTTATCTCTGGGACGTTCAAGGTTTATTTTATACTCAGGTCCTAGAGTTGCTTTGGGTCCGGGTTTAAGAGGAATAATACGATCCGCCATTAAAATTCCTTCATCAACATCATTTGTAATCAACAATGCGGTTTTCTTGTCCTTATTCCAAATTTTAAGAATCTCTTGTTGTAAATTCCCTCTTGTTAATGCATCCAAAGCACTAAGAGGCTCATCCATCAAAATAACTTCTGGGCTCATTGACAAAGCTCTTGTTACTGATACCCGTTGACGCATTCCTCCTGAGAGTTCTTTTGGTTTTTTATTGATAGCAGGTAATAAATTTACCATATCAACATAATTTTCAACACGATTATTCCTATCTCTTTTAGTCATTTTTTTGAAAGCTTCTTTCACAGCCATACCAACATTGTTTCTCACGTTCAACCATGGAAGCAACGAGTAATTCTGAAATATCACACCTCTTTCATGACTAGGACCGTTTACAGGCTCTCCTTTGAACAAAACCTGCCCTTCATCTGGTTGAATAAGTCCTGAAATAAGATTTATTAATGTTGTTTTTCCACTTCCTGTAAAACCAACAATGGCAACAAACTCTCCTTCTTCTATCTCAAGATTTATATTAGACAATACTTGAGTTCTATCTTTTCCGCTTCCAAAGGACTTGGATACGTTTTTTAATTCTATATATGCCATAACTCTTTATTTTTTAAGCAGTTTCTTCTGTAAATGTTACAAATTTTTGAATTGTAAGCATTATTCTATCTAGCAAAAACCCGATGATACCTATTACAAACATCGCTACAATAATTTTTGAGTTTGAATCATTTGCTCCGTTTTGAAATTCTTCCCATACAAACGACCCTAATCCTGGGCTTTGAGCTAACAATTCTATAGCAATTAATACCATCCAAGCCACTGACAATGTAATTCGAAGGCCTGTAAAAATTAAAGGAAAAGAAGACGGTAAAATAATTTTGAATACTTTTTGCCCTACATTGAGCTGTAATACTTTTGCTACATTTATATAGTCTTTATCAACAGAAGAAACTCCCATACTAGTATTTACAAGAGTTGCCCACATAGAACACAACCCAACACTAATAAAAGATATAATAAAGGCGCTATCTGCATCTGACCCTCTTGTAAGTGTCTTTACAATCATAAAAACCAAAAGTAACCACACTACGGGCGAAACAGGTTTAAAGATTTGTATCAACCAATTCACTGATGATCGCAAAGTTGGGCTCAATCCTAACATGATACCGATCGGTACAGCTATAAATAGCGCTAACAAAAACCCGGCAAATACTGTTTTTAAACTTGTTAAGATCTGATCTACAAACGAAGGCCTACCGGTATATTCTATGAGACTAAGTCCCTGCGCCTCTCGCTTTGCATTTGTAGTCGCTACTTTTTCTGCAAAAGCAGCTTTCTTCTCTGTTATAATTCTATGGTCTGCCAAAAGTGACTTATATGCCATCCACACTTGAGCTGGAGAAGGTAAAGTATTTGGCTGACAACTTACATCGCCTGACTCTATACATGTTTTCATCTCGAGTGCCGCGGTTTCTCCACGATCACTCAATGCCTTTTCTATCCTTGCACTTTTTTCTACATTGTAGAGATAAGCTGCACCAGAGTGCCATAGTATTAAAAATAAACTGATCGATAATATCGGTAATAGTATTTTCTTAAATAATCCTATTAAATTTTTCTTTACTTCTTCTCCTGTTGCAAGTCTAATAGCTGGCTCAAAAAAACCTAAGCCTACAAAATTCAGGATATGAATTGATCTGTCTTTCATAAGTATATTTTTACATTGTTATTTATGATCATCACTGTTTAAAGAGATTAATCATGGTATGTTGGGGATTAAAATCTATAGTAAATCTTCTTTATTTGCTTAGGTATCCGGTTTACTATAGTATATCTATCATTATCGCAACAGTACTATCTGTACTATTGAACATCAGAGGTCTTATTATCTTTATTGCCTATCGAAAAGCTGTTGATATAGCCCAGTGGGTCTTTTGCATCATACTTTTTACCATCAATAAAATCGGTTGTGGCAGGTTTGTACCCATCTGTTTTTGGTAATTCTGAAGCTTCCAAGTAACCTTCTTCTACCAAAATATCAGCCGCTTTTGTCCAAATATCAGGCTTATAGATTTCTTTAATTTTACTATCATACCACTCTGTAGGTTTGCTCTCAGGGATTTGTCCCCATCTTCTCATTTGAGTTAAAAACCAGATTCCATCTGAATAAAACGGATATGTCGCATGATGGCGATAAAAAACATTAAAATCAGGCATATCTCTTTTGTCTCCTTTTTCAAATTCAAATGTTCCTGTCATAGAATTTGCCAGCACTACTTCATCAGCTCCTACATACTCCGACATCGATAAAATTTCAACTGCTTCTTCTCTATTTCCCGGAGTATCCAACCATTTCCCTGCTCTTATTAAAGCTTTAGTTACCGCAACAGCTGTATTAGGATATTGCTCAACAAACTTTTTTGTCATTACAAAAACTTTCTCAGGATTATTTTTCCATATATCATAATTTGTCACTACCGGAACACCTATCCCTTTAAAAACTGCTTGCTGGTTCCATGGTTCTCCTACACAATATCCATGAATTGTTCCTGCTTCTAATGTAGCCGGCATTTGTGGTGGCGGTGTAACAGACAATAGTACATCTGCATCTATCTGCCCTTGTATATTACTTTTTGAATACATCCCGGGATGAATTCCTGCAGCAGCCAACCAATATCTTAATTCGTAATTATGTGTAGAAACGGGAAATACCATCCCCATTTTAAAAGGTTTTCCATTATTTTTATAAGAATCAATGACAGGTTTTAGCGCTTCTGCAGATATCGGATGTATTAATTTTCCATCCTCACCTACAGGCACATTAGACTTCATTTTAGACCAAACATCATTAGAAACTGTAATACCATTTCCATTTAAATCCATAGAAAAAGGAGTAATCAATTCTGCTTGCCTTCCAAAACCAACACTTGCAGCGATAGGTTGCCCTGCCAACATATGAGAACCATCTAATTGACCATCAATAACTCTATCTAAAATATTTTTCCAGTTCGATTGCGCTTCTACAGAAACAAAAAGCCCTTCATCTTCAAAAAAACCTTTTTCTTTAGCAATAGCCAAAGGAGCCATATCTGTTAATTTTATAAAACCAAAAGTCAATTGCGGTTTTTCAATAAGAAGCTGTGAGTTTTCTTCTTCTGAAGTAATACTTGATGCAATATTTTTCTTCTTACCTCCCGTACAAGAAACTATCAATATCAGCGAAACTATTAGGGTAATTCTAAGATGTGTTTTTTTCATAATCCAAATATTTTTAAGTATTTCTTTACTTAATACTTTTCAAAACTAAGTATTATTACTTATTTATTTCTATAATTATTCATAAATTTTTGTGTTAAAATTATTATTACGTATTGTGGAAAATTTTGATACAATAATTATTATTTATGTAATTTCTTGAAATAAAAACTAATAATACGATAATCATTTGAAAATAAAAAACTCTTTAACCATCAATAAAATAAGGCGTTAACCTATACAAAAAAGGGTTTTACCGTTATTCTTAATGTTGAAATGATAGTAGTTAATTGCGGTAAATACTTAGCCTGATATTAAACAACAACAATGATTTGGTAGTTGTCAAAAATTAAGTATCTTTACTTATCACAGTGTTAAAGATTTACTAATCTAAATTATTTTAAATTATTCGACAATGAAGATAAAAGCCCCTTTGATATTGGTAATATTTACCATTATATTATCTGCTCCTAACGCCATATCACAATCCCAAAATTATGGCTCTATTTCTTATGGTAAAGCAGTTAACATTTCAGGTAAACAAAGAATGCTTTCTCAGAAAATGTCTAAAGCATACTTATTATTAACTAAAGGAATTAATAATAATGAAATTAAGAAAGAATTAAATTCCAGTAAATTTATTTTTGAAAAACAATTAGAGATATTAACAAAAAATGCCTCTACTTCAAATGTTAAATTATCAATAAAGAATGTTCAAAAAATCTGGTCAGAATTTAAGACTATCATTAGTTCACAACCTAATTTTGCGAATTCGGGAGATGTAATGAGATTAAATACCACTTTATTAAAAGCATGCCACGAATTAGTTTTAAGTATAGAACAAAGCTCAAATTATAATAATCAATTTTTTAAAGACAAAAATCAAGATCTAGTTAAGATCATAAATACATCAGGCAAACAGCGTATGCTATCACAACGATTATGTTTATACTATACCGCGGTTACAATGTTTCCTAATGAAAAAACTGAATACAAAAAAGTTCTTAATCAAGTATTTGATGAATTTGACAGTGTGATTGGCAACCTACTTATTAGTAATCACAATACTACCGAGCTAGAAGAAGAATTAGGGTCTGTAATGTCTATTTGGGAAAAGTTTCAAACCAATAAAAGAGGATTTACCAATGGTGATTTTCCTTTAGAAGAAGTATTTACCACCACCAATCAACTAACAAGAAGCTTCAATAAAATAACAGGTATTTATGAAGGATTAACAAGTAACTAACACAATATTTGTAAAATCATTGAAGGCTAGGGTAACATTCCATGTTCTCTAGCCTTATTACTAAGCTCTAAAACATTTTTCACCCCCATTTTCTTCATTAAATTAAAACGATGTACTTCTGTCGTTCTCTTACTAATATTAAGCTCTGAAGCTATATCTTTATTTGTTTTTCCTGAAATCGCTAAGTGCAATATTTGACTTTCGCGTTTTGTAAGATCAAAGGGGTTATTAAGCAATAATTGTATTTGTTTTTTACTCTTGCTCGATTTACTCGATGATTCCTCAGATTCTCTATTACGTATTTTCTTTACCAGAATTGAAGACACATCCCCACTAAAATACTTTTCTCCATTACTAACTATAGAGAGCGCTTTGAGAAATTCCTGTTTACTAGCGCCCTTAAGCAAATACCCTTCTGCACCGGCATTAATTGATTGAAGAATATATTCATCAGAATCATGCATAGACAACATGATTGTTCGTGTCGACAATCCTAAAGACGCTAATTTTTGCACTAATTCGATTCCTGACATTTCAGGCATACTAATATCACAAACAACTATATCCGGAGATAGGGATTTTATCAAGCCAATTGCCTCTATTCCATTTGATGCCTCTCCTATGACACTATATCGATCTTCATCTTCTAGAATAGCACGAATACCATCCCTCACCATAAAATGATCATCTACCAATACTATTTTAATCATGATTTTTGACTATTGTGTGTTTACGTTATTTTACGAGTAAAATTTTCCCACTTCAAAAATAAAAATATTTCAAAAACTATGACAAAAATCATATAATTGTGAAAAAATTGTTAAATTAAGTTGTTTTATTCTAGTTAAAAATTGTAAAATCAATTGAAATAATTTTCACAGTCCTAGCAAAAAAAACTTTTTAATGTTCCTAATAAAATATTAAGTGATTGATGAATCTAAAATTCAATTTTTTAAACAAAAATAAGTATTTTTATCTATAAAAATTAAAATAAACAAGTATTAATACTTAGATTTGTTCTTGTAACTAAATTTTAAATCAATTAAAAAGCTAATCATAGCAATAAAAAATTTGCTACTATTATTTAACCAAAAATTATTCAAATGAAAAACACTTCGTATTTTATTTTACTCTTTGTATTAGGAGTATTGAATGGCGCAGCTCAAGAGCTTAGTATCGATGCAGATATTAGGCCTCGTGCAGAATATCTTAATGGTTTTGGGACTTTAATCCCCGAGAATACAGATGCCGGAACGTTTGTACAACAACGTTCACGCCTAAAGTTTGGATATAAAGCTGAAAAATTCTCTGCTTTTATGAGCGTACAGGATGTAAGTGTATGGGGAGACACTCCACAAATTTCTCCTGTAGATGGTAATAACAGTTTTTCATTAGCTCAAGCTTGGATCAATTTTAAATTTGGTGATGGTTGGTCTACCAAATTAGGTCGACAGGCATTATCGTATGATGATCAAAGGATTTTTGGAGGATTAGATTGGGCTATGCAAGGAAGATTTCATGATGCTGCTTTATTAAAATATGAAAAAGGAAGTTTAAAATTAGACATAGGTTTTGCATTTAATCAAAATGGTGTTAGTAATGAAAATACACTTTTCGACCCAAACAATGCAGGAAATGCCAGAGCCGTTTTCGATTACAAAGGAATGGTATATGCATGGTTACATAAAGATTGGGAAAAATTTTCTGGTAGTCTTCTTTTTGCAAATAATTCTTATCAAAATCTTGAAGATCAAGTACCCGTTGATGGTAATGTAAATCGTCAGACCTTTGGTGCACATCTTGTGGGTAAACCTGCGGAAGGTTTATCGATAATAGCAAATTTATATGCTCAAACAGGTGAATTTACAGAAGAAGTAGATTTATCTGCCTATAATGGATTATTAGAAGTAAATTACAAACCAGGTAACACACTTTTTGGTTTAGGTTTTGAGACGCTAAGCGGTGATGAAAACGGAGCTGCAGATGGAGAAATAGAATCTTTCTTCCCTATTTTTGGTACAAACCATAAATTCAATGGGTATATGGATTATTTTTATGTAGGGAATCATGCAAATAATGTTGGTTTAAATGACATCTATGCAAAAACTGTTATCAAAACCGGAGAAAAGTCTAATCTATTAGTAAGCGCTCACTATTTTGCAACTGCAGAAGATTTAGGAGATGAGGATGATTATCTCGGTACAGAAATAGATATAGTATTTACTCAAAAAGTATTACCCTTTGCTACGCTAAAAGTTGGATACTCTCATATGTTTGCTTCAGACACAATGGAAGTATTAAAAAATGTAAGCAACCCAAAAGATGCTCAATATTGGGGATGGGCTATGTTGGTCGTAAAACCAAATTTATTAAAATGGAGTCCTAAACCAAAACCTGTAGAAGTAAATTAATAAAAGTATTAAACTATCAAAAACAATATTTATCAAAAACCTGTGAAATGATTTCGCAGGTTTTTTTGTTTATTTTTTTTAGATTCTCAATTAACCGTATCTATAATTACGTAATTCTTACTTAAAAATTAAGTATTAATACTTAATTTTATCGTTTTAATACGTAGTTTATGAAAAAGGTAATTGTTATTGGCAATGGTATGGTAGGATACAAGTTTTGCGAAAAATTTGTGGCTTCCAAAAAATATGAACATTACAGTCTAACTGTTTTTGGAGAAGAACCTAGACATGCTTATGATCGAGTGCATCTTAGTGAATACTACACCGGAAAGAACTCTGAAGATTTAAGTTTATCTTCTTTACAATGGTATACCGATCATAATATTGATCTTCACACCTCAGAAATGATTACAGAAATTAACAGAAGTGCAAAGACAGTTTCGAATCATAGAGGTGTAAAATATGCGTATGACTATCTTGTGATAGCTACTGGATCATCTGCATTTGTACCTCAAATAGAAGGGATAGAAAAAGAAGGAGTCTTTGTATACAGAACTATAGAAGATCTAGAAGCAATCGAATCCTATGCATCAAAACTAAAATCTGAAGGAAAAACAAAAGCTGCAATCTTAGGAGGAGGCTTATTAGGTCTAGAAGCTGCTAATGCGGTAAAAGAACTCGGATTACAAGCACATGTAGTAGAATTCGCTTCTAAATTAATGCCAAGACAGTTAGACAAAGGAGCAAGTGATATGCTCCAAGCAACAATTGAAGAACTTGGATTAACGGTTCACTTGGATAAACAAACAAAAAATATCAAAGGAACACATGCTATAGAAGGGCTAGAATATATAGATCATGATCATCTTTTAGTTGATATGCTCGTAATATCAGCAGGAATTCGACCAAGAGATGAGATAGCTAAGCATAGTGGACTCGCAATAGGCCCTAGAGGAGGAATCATTGTTGATAACAAGATGAAAACATCAGATGATTGTATCTATGCGATAGGAGAAGTAGCACTCTATAATAATATGATATATGGTCTTGTAGCTCCTGGATACGAAATGGCAAATGTAGCTGTAGCTCAAATCACAGGAGAAACAGATACCGTAATGGCAGAAGACATAGATATGTCTACCCAACTAAAACTTATTGGTACCGAAGTAGCAAGTTTTGGAAATGCTTTATCTACAGATGAGAATATTCACTCTATAGTCTATGAAAACAAATGCAAAGGCATATATAAAAGAATAAATATATCAGAAGACAAGA
Organism: Aquimarina algicola; assembly: GCF_006443095.1. Taxonomy (GTDB): domain Bacteria; phylum Bacteroidota; class Bacteroidia; order Flavobacteriales; family Flavobacteriaceae; genus Aquimarina; species Aquimarina algicola. Next base: position 158,499 of record NZ_VFWZ01000009.1, on the reverse strand, counting down.
CAAAATTACTAGGAGGAATACTAATAGGAGACTCTTCAGATTATAATGCATTGTTTCAACTTTATCATAATAATATTTCTTTACCCGAAGATCCTGAAAATTTAATTTTAGGAAATCGTGAGGGAGGAGATGTTTCTCCACTTGGCAATGTGATGGATTTACCAAACAGTGCACAGATCTGTTCTTGTGAAAACATCTCAAAAGAAACAATATGTACCGCTATTCAAGATGGTACTTGTGATACTCTAGAAGATGTTATATCGTGTACCAAAGCAGGAACAGGTTGCGGAGGCTGTAAGCCAATGGTAAAAGACTTGGTAAATGAAACGCTAAAATCCCTTGGAAAAGAAATTAAAGATACAATTTGTGAACATTTTGACTTAAACAGACAAGAACTTTTTGATATCATAAAACTAAAGGGATACAGAACGTATGATCAAGTTCTGAATCATTATGGTAAAGGTGATGGATGTGAAACCTGTAAGCCTATTATTGCCTCTATTATGGCAAGTATTTATGCCGATACTGCAAACAAAGAAGAAGTTATTCAAGATTCAAATGATAGATTCTTGGCCAATATCCAACGTAATGGAACATATTCTGTTGTTCCAAGAATTCCGGGAGGAGAAATTACACCAGAAAAATTAATCGTATTGGGCGAGATTGGTAAAAAATATGACTTGTATACCAAAATTACGGGTGGGCAACGCATCGATTTTTTTGGAGCGCGATTAGATCAGCTTCCAAAAATATGGAAAGAACTTATAGATCATGGCTTTGAAAGTGGCCATGCTTATGGTAAATCATTGCGTACTGTAAAAAGCTGTGTAGGATCAACATGGTGTAGGTATGGTATGGATGAAAGTGTAAGTTTTGCAATAGCATTAGAAAACAGATATAAAGGCCTTAGATCGCCTCATAAAATCAAAGGTGGTGTTTCCGGTTGCATACGAGAATGTGCAGAAGCGAGGTGCAAAGATTTTGGTGTTATTGCAGTAGAAGGAGGATGGAATTTATATGTATGTGGTAATGGTGGTGCAAACCCAAGACATGCAGAACTTTTAGCTGAAAAAATTGATAATGAAAATGTTATCAAATATATAGATAGATTTTTAATGTTTTATATAAGAACTGCAGCGCCGCTAGAACGTACGGCTAAATGGCTAGACAATTTAGATGGTGGTATTGAGTATCTAAAAAAAGTAGTTATTGATGATAAACTTGGATTAGCAGATGAACTAGAATTAGAAATGCAACAACTAGTTAATCATTTTCAATGTGAGTGGACACAGGCGATTCAAAATGAAGAAATCATGAAGCGATTTAATCACTTTGTGAATAGTGATGATACAGATGATAGCCTGGTGTTTGTTCCATTAAGGGAGCAAAAGATGCCTCAACCATGGCAATAACACTAATAAGAACACATTTCTAATACAAAATTCAAACAAAAACCCTAAAAAAGTTAATAGCAATGCAAGAAATTTTAGAAATTTATAAAAAAATAGATACCGAAGAAGTAAAAGTTTGGTTTAAAGCAGCATCAGTAGACGATTTTCCTGTTAATGGAGGCGCATGCATAAAATATAAAGAAAAGCAAATAGCTGTATTTAATTTTAGCAGAAGAAATAAATGGTATGCCTGTCAAAATGTTTGTCCGCATAAAATGGAGATGGTACTAAGCAGAGGAATGATTGGTGATCAAAATGGTATTCCTAAAGTTGCCTGCCCCATGCATAAAAAAACTTTTTCTTTAGAAAATGGGGAAAATCTAAACGGTGACCTCCCTCCTATTGCTACTTATCCCGTAAAGATTAAAAACAATAATGTTTATATAGGCTTTTCTGAATAAAGAAAACATATAAAAAACTAAGTTAAAAATATTAACTTTGTTAGTATATCAAAATCACTCTTATGATCGATGATAAACTTACAAACGCTTATTCATTAATTGATAAAGCCAATGCAGAAGATCCAAATAAAGAAAAAGTAGATGGTGAATCGATTGCCAAAGAACTCCTCTATGGTCAACGAATGACCAAAATGATTACTACGTTTGAGCCCGATGCTTCAGAAGCTTTAAAAATAGCGGCAAGGGCGCAACACATTTGTAGATGGAAAATTCCTAGAGACACCTACCCTATGAATAGAGTAGGATATCTAAAATGGCGCGAAGAACTGAAAAAATTTCATGCAACTACCACTGCAAAAATTCTTGAAGAAGTTGGATATGATAATAGTACTATAGATAATGTTTCATTTTTGCTTCAGAAAAAAAAACTAAAAAAAAACAAAGAAACACAAACGCTAGAAGATGTAATTTGTTTAGTTTTTCTCAATTATTATTACGAGGAATTTTCTAAAAAACATACTGATGAAAAAGTTATCGATATTTTACAAAAAACATGGCGTAAAATGTCTGAAAAGGGTCATGAAGCTGCCTTGGAGTTATCGTATTCAGAGGATGGGTTATCTTTAATCAAACAAGCATTGCAATAAATCTTTTTTACATTGAACAAGCAAGAATCTTTAGATCATCAAACATTTAGCCGTTTAAGCAAAATTTATATTATTGCTTTAGGAGCAATTGCTCTTTTTACAATAGGCGCTCAGTTTTTTATTCAAAAGTATTTAAATACTCAAATAGATGACTCCAGAATCATCAATATCTCCGGAAAACAAAGAATGCTCAGTCAGAAAATAGCTAAAGAGTTATTATTAATTGAGTATTTCACAGACGAAGAATTAAAAAACCAACATATCAATCATCTAGAGGTTACTGTAGATTTATGGAAAGAAGCCCAAGAAATACTAACACAATACAATGAATCTGTTCAGAAAAAACATAAAGACAGTACAGAAATCATGAAAATGTTTGCGGCACTTGATCCTTATTTTCAGGAAGTCTATAAAAATACTGTTGAAGCATTATATGTAATCAAAAGTGATTCAAAAAACACAAAAGATTTTAAATCTCATTTAAATAGAGTTATAAAATACGAGCCGCTCTTTTTAAAACAAATGGATGCAATTGTTTTTCAATATGATAAAGAGGCTAAGCAAAAAGTATCCAGTTTAAAAAGAATCGAGTATATTCTTTTTATCATTATTATTTTGATATTAATCTTTGAATTTTTCCTATTATTCAGACCTGCTACCATTACGATTAAGAAGACAATATCGGATTTGATGCTGTCGCAGAAGAGAACTGAAGATATGGCTCATAGAACTGAAGAGTTGAGAAAAAAACAGGAACAAAATGTTCAAGAATTAATTTCACTTACCAAGGCTATAGATCAGACACTATTATATGCAAGAGTAGATCATAAGGGTACTATCATAAATCTGGGAGAACGTTTTACTCAAATTTTAAATGCAGAAGACAATCCTAAGCAAAAGAATCTGGCAGATTTCATCAACTTAAATGAAGTCCAAAAAAATAGACTGCTTCAGTTATTAAAACAGAATAAAGGAAATATTTTTAACGAAGAGTTCTCTATCAAAACAAATAAAGGTGAACAAATTTGGCTTGATGTGTCGATCTATACTATTTTTAAAATATCTGGAGATTCAGAAAAATTAGTATTATGTTCTGATATCTCTAAACGGAAAGAAGCTCAAAAAGAGATTGAAAGACTAAATGCCGTTCGATATAAAGAACAACAAGAAATCCAAAAATCAAATGCAAGTCAAATAGTCGAAGCACAGGAAGAAGAAAGAAAAAGAATTGCTAAAGAAATACATGATAGTATTGGCCAAATGCTCACTGCACTAAAGCTTAATATAGAATCTATCAACTTAAAAAATCAAGAACGAACCGAACAAAAAATTGAAGGATTAAAGCAATTATCTGATGACTTGATACAAGGTATCAGAATTGCTACTTTCAATTTAACCCCTCCCGAATTAAAAGATTATGGTATTCTCATCGCTTTACAAAAGATGGTTACAGAACTTTCTAAGCTTACCGGTAAGCGTATTGTGTTGGAACAAGAATCTGAATTACATCAAAGATTTGACAGCTTAGTAGAAACAAATTTATATAGAGTTACTCAAGAAGCTGTAAATAATGCAATAAAATATGCTGATTCAGATTATATATTAGTGACCGTCAATTTATCTGAGTCTATACTAAGTATTACCATAGTTGACAACGGTAAAGGGTTTGATCCCGATAAAATACCTGCCAAACCTGATAATAATGCAAAAGGAGGTATGGGATTATTTTTTATGAAAGAAAGAATGAATTATATCAATGGCAGAATATTCATCAATTCTAAACCCGGAGAAGGCAGCCGAGTTACTCTCAATTATACTATTCCTGAGTAGATTTTGAACCTATAGTTTTATTTTTATTTATGATTTCGTTTCGATAATAATCAATGATTCCATCAATAGGTCTCCTTACAATATTACCTACGGTAAGATGATATGGCCATACAGCAGCTCTAATAATATCTTCGCTAAAATGAGCGATAGAACCTATAAAATGAATAGGCACATTCTGAGCTTCTGGAAAACATAAAACTCTATTTTCTACAAACTCTTGAATTCCTTCGGTCAAAATTTTATAAAAATACCCGTTACGAATACTCGTAAAAATAAACTCTGCAAAAGAAGCTAAATACGTGTTTGGATTGTCTTTTTTATAAAGATTTTCTTTAATTGAATCCGAAGAGAGATCAAAACGTTTTTCAAATTCAGATGCTATTTCAGGTGGCATTCTTTTATAATAATAATCACGTATTAATCTTTTCCCAAAATAATTACCACTAGCTTCATCCATTAATATATATCCTAGAGAATCGACTGTCATATGGATATCATCACCATCATAATAACAACTATTAGACCCTGTACCGAGTATACAAACAATTCCTGGTTCTGTTGTCGCTGCATATACCGCAGCAACCATATCTTCTTTTACAACAACATCTGCATTTGCAAAAAATGCTTCGAAGACACCTTTTAACATTGCTGCTGGTTTTTGTGTTCCACAACCTGCCCCGTAAAAGTGAACGGTATCTACTTTTTCTTTATAAGAAGAAAGTTCATCGTTCTCTTCAATTCTTTTTTCGAGAAGGGATTTTTCAAATACAGCAGGATTTAAACCTTTTGTACGGGTTTTAAAAACAATATCTCCTGAATCATCTAGAAGAATCCAATCACATTTTGTGGAACCACCATCAGCTAATAAAATCATTTTAATCTTTATTATTGGTTTGTAAAGAGAGTAATTTTGAATATTCTTTAATCTATCTTAGATACTAATCATAATACATATAGTAATCATAACTTGTAATCAATCTATAAACTTAGCTATATGTATTATGAATTAGTTTAATTCTTATAGCATTTCTTTTATAAACTTCCTACATGAAGCGATAAATCAACAAGTTTTGCAGAATATCCATACTCATTATCATACCAGGATACAAGTTTAAAAAAGTTATCATTAAGAGCAATCCCTGCATTTGCATCAAACACAGAAGTCATTGATTCTCCAACAAAATCTTGAGATACTACTGCTTCTTCTGTATATCCTAGAATACCTTTTAATTCATTCTCTGATGCTTTTTTAATAACTGCTTTTAAATCATCATATGAAACGGATTTATCTGTTTTTACAGTAAGATCAACTACAGATACATCTGCTGTTGGTACTCTAAATGCCATTCCTGTTAATTTACCTTTTAAAGATGGAATTACTTTTGTTACAGCTACAGCTGCTCCGGTAGTAGAAGGAATAATATTATTCAAAGCACTACGTCCTAATCTATAATTCTTTTTGGAAGGGGCATCTACAGTAGATTGAGTAGCTGTAGAAGCATGTACAGTTGTCATTAATCCTTCTGCTATTCCAAAATTATCATCGATTACTTTTGCTAATGGAGCAAGGCAATTTGTAGTACAAGAGGCATTAGAAACAATTGTATCTGTTGGTTTAGCCTCATGATGGTTAACTCCCATCACAAACATAGGAGCATCTTTGGATGGCGCAGAAATAACTACTTTTTTAGCTCCGGCTTTTAAGTGTGCTTCGGCTTTGTCTAGCGTTGTAAAAATACCTGTACAATCCATTACTACATCTACTCCTACAGCATCCCATTTAAGTTCTTCAGGGTTACGTTCTGCTGTAACACGTATTTCGTTTCCATTAACTATTAAGTTTCCGTTTTTTACTTCAACTTCACCATCAAACTTGCCATGAACAGAATCATATTCTAATAAGTAAGCCAAATGCTCTACATCCAACAAATCATTAATTGCAACAATCTCTATATTTTCTCGCCCAGAAGCAATTCTAAAAGCGATTCTTCCTATTCTACCAAAACCGTTAATTCCGACTTTTAACGTACTCATATTTAATAATTTAAGTGTTTAATTTATAATTTAAGATCATAATGATTAAACTGAGGTAATATCTGCTACCTTAATCAATTTATCATGTTTATGTGTTCTCTTTTCTAATGCGGTTTTGAGAGTAACTATGGTAACCTCTTTATGAACTATACCAATCATCACTTCTCTTTTTCCTTCTATGAGCGCCTCTACTGCTCCTACTCCCAGTTTGCTTGCGAGTACTCTATCGTAGCAACTAGGGGCACCCCCTCTTTGTATATGTCCGAGTACAGAAACTCTCACTTCGTAATCATCAAGGTTTTCTTCTACATACTCTCCTAACTCAAAAATATTTTTACCAGATTTGTCACCTTCTGCAACTACGATAATGCTAGAAGTCTTACCTGTTTTTTTACTTTTTCTTAATGAATCCAAAAGCCTCTCTACTCCCATATCTTCTTCAGGAATAAGAATTTCTTCTGCACCTGCTCCAATACCAGCATTCAAAGCGATATCTCCGGCATCTCTTCCCATTACTTCGATAAGAAATAATCGATTATGAGAACTAGCGGTATCTCTAATTTTGTCTATAGCATCTACTACCGTATTTAATGCCGTATCATACCCTATTGTATAGTCTGTACCATTGATATCATTGTCGATAGTACCCGGGATTCCTACCACAGGAAAATCAAACTCTTCTGACAATTTTAATGCACCGGTAAAACTGCCGTCTCCTCCTATCACTACGAGTGCATCAATATTATTTTTCAAAAGGTTTTTGTATGCTTTTTCACGACCTTCTTTGGTTCTAAATTCTTGTGAACGGGCAGATTTAAGAAAAGTACCTCCTTTATTAATAATATTACGTACTGATCTGGCATTTAGCTCTTCGATTTCATTATTAATAAGACCTTCATATCCCTTAAAAACTCCGAAACAATTTAATTTATAATAGCTACAAGCACGAACTACAGATCGTATTGCAGCATTCATTCCAGGGGCGTCACCACCCGAGGTTAAGACTGCTATATTTTCAACTTTTTTTGTCATTGTAACCAAAGCTATCGTTATTACAGACAATAACCTAATTTGTCAAAAAACTAAAACGTTTTCGGTTGATAAATTTCGTATTTACAAACGAAAAAGCCTCTATTCTAACACTTTTTCATTTATTACGTTAAGATTAAAGTAATTCATTAAAAATACCACTCCCTGCATTTTTTACTCCCAAAATTTGCATAAAAAACAAAACGACCTGTAGAAACAAGTCGTTTTTGTAATAAGTAATTCTTTATATTGATTATTTCTTAATCAAAATCCTATATTGCCATGGCGAAAATTGTAGTTTCTCATTAGGGATAATTCCTACTGATTCTCCTGACAGATAATCTTGAAAAACACCTTCATATTCAATGGTAAATTTTAAGGTTTCTTTTGTCATATTAGCTAAAAAGATAACCTGGTGGTTGTCTTTCTCTCTTCTGAATGCTAAAACTTTGTCATCTTCTGATGTCGAAATCTTGTGATAAGAAGCTGCTTTTTTACCGCCATGCAAAGCAGGATTCGAATTTTTAAGTTTTCCTAATTTTTCATATAGCGTGAAGAATTTACCTTTATTCTTAAGAATAGTATCTTTTTCAAAGAACAAAAGTCTTTTATCCATATCATATTCTTGTCCGGAATATATGAGAGGCATCCCGGGAGCTACATAAGACAAAGCAGCAAACATTTCTGAAGCATTTCCCATTCTTTCTTTTACAGTTCCATTCCAGGAGTTTTCGTCATGATTGGATGTAAAATTCATTAGGATATCTTCTTTTGTATATAATGAATCGATTTGTTTCATTCGTTTATCCCAATCAATTACATTTGCTTTTCCTTTTGCAATATCATTCATTTTATGATGTGTATCCCAAGCGTACCCCATATCGAATCCATTTGCTAAAAGTTCGGGTTCCCAACTTTCTGCAAGCATAAATACTGGTTTAATTTTATTGAGTTCTTCTGTTGTTGTTTTCCAAAAATCTATAGGTACCATACCAGCTACATCACATCGAAATCCATCTATTCCTTCTTCTTTAACCCAATACATCATATGTTTTTTCATTTCTTCTCGCATCTCTTTACTATCATAGTTAAGGTCTGCCACATCCGTCCAGTCTGTATCAACGGTATGTGTGATATTTCCTTTTTTATCCTTTGTATAATATTCTGGGTGTTCTTTTATCCAATGATGATCCCATCCTGTATGATTAGCTACCCAATCCAGAATAACATAAATACCATGATCATGTGCCGTTTTCACGAGGTTTCTAAAATCTTCGATAGTTCCAAATTCTGGATTAACTTTACTATAATCCGATATCGCATAATAACTACCTAATGACCCTTTACTTTTTGTTGTAGAAATTGGGTAAATAGGCATGATCCAAAGAATTTTAACTCCCAATTGTTTTAAAACCGGAATGTCTTTGGTAAACGCATTAAAAGATCCTTCTTCAGAATATTGACGAATATTTGCTTCATAAATGACAGCATTTTCCATCATTGCGTCACTTACAGAAAGAATAGTTTCTGTTTCTGTTTCTTTTACTTCTTCTTTAACTAGGTCTGCCTTCTCAGCAGTATTTTTCTTTTCGGTTTTTCCACAAGAAAAAACAATTCCTAATGATAATATGCTTATAAATATTTTTTTCATGAATTTTTAAATTGAATGTAATATGTTGGTGTTTTATTGTAATTCTAGTATCATCGAAGTCTGTGATGAAACCTGAAAATCTTTGGTGGTATCTATAGTAGTACCTGTTAGAATGTCTAATCCTTTGGTGAATGTTTTTACACCTTCTGTAAAACGAGAAACGTCAATTGTTTGATCATTTTTGTTATTATTGATAATGACCATAACACTTTTTTCTTCTGTGTATCGAAAATATACGTATACATTATGAAATGGAATATACTGTAATAGCTTTCCTCTGTGAATCGCCTGAGATTGCTTACGCCAATTCAAAACTTTTTTTGTAAACGTATGAAAAGCCTCTTGACTGTTTGTTCTTCCTTTTTTCACAGATGAAGGCAGAAATGCATTTTGTTCATCTTCTTCCCAACCTCCGGGAAAATCTCTTCTAATATCGCCATCTCCACTTTTATCTCTATTACCAAGCATTCCTATTTCATCACCATAGTATATCTGTGGAATCCCTCGAGTAGTCAAAATTAATGTCATTATCATTTTATATTTATCAATATTACTTTGATAAACTTCATTAATTCGATTTGTATCGTGATTACCGGCAAAAATCAAGATATTATTGATATCTGGATATAAAAAATCATTGGCAAAATTATTATAGGCTCTTATCATACCTTTATCCCATACATCATCATTTTCATTAAACATTGTTGTTACCGTATTATATAACGTAAAATCCATGACAGAAGGCAAATGAGAGTTGAAATTGCCTATTGCTCCTACTTTGCTATCTTTTTGCCAATACGCTATTTGTGCCTGATCATGCATCCAAACCTCTCCTACAATGTTAAAATTCGGGTATTCTTCCATAATTGCTTTTGTCCACTGTGCAATCGCTTCTTTATCATTGTAAGAATAGGTATCTACCCTAAGCCCATCTAAATCTGCATATTCTATCCACCAGATAGCGTTTTGAATAATGTATTGAAGCACCAACGGATTATTTTGATTGATATCAGGCATAGAAACATCAAACCATCCATTCATACAACCTTTGGCATCTATCTGTGATGCATGATTATCAAACTGTGTTGTCATTCGATAATTACTTCTTTTAAACCCTTCGGGCCATTGATGTATCCAGTCTTTTGTAGGTAAATCCTTGATCATCCAGTGTTTTGACCCCCAATGATTTGTAATATAATCCATGATCAATTTCATATCCAATTTGTGCAACTCCTGAGCCAATTTTTTATACTCTTCATTGCTTCCATATCTGGGATCAATATTATATAAGTCGCTTTGAGCATATGTATGATATGAGTATTCGGGCTCATTATCTTCTAATAAGGGCGTACTCCATAAAGCGGTAGCACCAAGATCCTTTATATAATCTAAATGATTAATTATACCTTGTATATCACCCCCATGTCGTCCTGCCGGATTTGTTCGATCTTCTTTTTCTGCAATATCTGACCGCGAATGTTTTTTAGAATTTCCATCAGAAAACCTATCAGGCATCAAAAGGTAAATGACATCACTACTATCAAAACCTTTTCTATACTTAGAGTTAGCTTTCCTATCTTTAAACTCATACTCTCGAGAGGTGACAACTTTTCCTTGATTTTTAAAATCAATTACGATATTACTGGATGTAATATCTTTGGTATTTATAGTAATAAAAATATAGTTTGGATTTTCTGTTTTAGTAGTTTCTGTAATAGTTACCCCATCAATTTCTACATCGTACTTGGATATATCTTTTCCATAGCACATTAATTGTAATTCTTGATGGTGCATGTTACTCCACCAAAATGGGGGTTCTATTTTCTCTACTTGTGAGTAACTCAATGAAAAATAAAAACTAGCAATTATAAATATTACAAAAAAATGTTGGTTTTTCATTATACGTAATTATTTATTAACTAAAAGGTAATTTTGAATAAAAGAAAAATAGGAATTTGTACTATTGAGTATGAAGTACAAAAACAAATTGACGTAAAATCGAAGTGAAATAAACGACTATATAATTCATTTTTCAGGACACCTTATGTTATTTAAAGTGTCCCAAAAAAATGATCTATATTTAAACGCTAAACAGTTACCAAATGATTTGGTGTTATTTTCACTTCTTTATTATCAACAACTATTAATAGTTCTTGATCTCCTTCGAGGTTAAAAGACGTTCCTTCTTGCGAAACATTTACTTTTAGAATTTGATTTCTAAAATTAACATTAAAAGAATATCCTTTCCATTCTTTTGGGATACGTGGTGTAAAAAACAAGGTATCATTTTTAATTCTAAGTCCTCCAAAACCTTCTACAATACTCATCCAGGTTCCTGCCATACTAGTGATATGAAGTCCTTCTTCTACTTCTTTATTATAATCATCCAAATCCAATCTGGATGTCCTTAAATAAAATGTGTATGCTTGTTCCATTCTATCCAAAGATGCTGCCTGAATGCTATGTACACATGGTGAAAGTGATGATTCATGAACTGTAAAAGGCTCATAAAAATCAAAATGACGTTCTAATTCTTCTTTTGTAAAATGATCTTCAAACATATAGAAGCCTTGCAATGTATCTGCCTGCTTGATATATGGTGATCGTAAAATCCTATCCCAACTCCACTTTTGATTAATAGGTCTTTGGGATGCATCAAGGTTTGATACTGTGATTAGTTCTTTATCCAAAAATCCGTCTTGTTGTAAATATACTTGATGTTTTTCAGAATATGGAAAATACATCTTTTCTGCTACCACTAGCATTTCTTCAACTTCTTTCTGAGTAAGCTTTGTTTTTTCTATAATTCTTTTGTGATCAGAAGCATATTCTTCTTCAACTTTTTTAAGGTGTTCTACACAATATTCAATACACCATTTTGCCAAATAATTCGTATACCAATTATTATTGATATTGTTTTCGTATTCATTTGGACCCGTAACTCCAAGGATTACATATTTATTTTTATCTGTTGAAAATGTAGCTCTTTGATGCCAAAAACGAGCTATACCGATCATTACTTCTAGTCCTTTTTCTGGTATATAATTGTAATCCCCTGTATATCTTACATAATTATAAATAGCAAATGTCATAGCTCCATTACGATGGATTTCTTCAAAAGTAATTTCCCATTCGTTATGACACTCTTCTCCATTCATAGTAACCATAGGATAAAGTGCTGCTCCATTATCAAAACCTAATTTTTTAGCATTTTCGATCGCTTTTTCGAGATGATTATATCTATAGGTAAGAAGACTTCGCGCTACATGCTGATCTTTGGTAGCCATATAAAAGGGAATACAATATGCTTCGGTATCCCAATAAGTGCTCCCTCCATATTTTTCGCCAGTAAATCCTTTGGGACCAATGTTTAGCCTTGCGTCTTTACCCAAATAGGTTTGATTAAGTTGAAAGATATTGAATCGTATTCCTTGTTGGGCTTTTACATCTCCTTCTATTACAATATCTGCCATTTCCCAAATACGAGACCAGGCTTTTTTCTGTAAATCCAAAAGGGAATCAAAACCAGATTCTGAAGCTTGTTTCAAAACAGTTTTGCTTGCACTTGCCAGATCTTCTTTTTTATGATTAAGTGATACTGTGTACCCTGCGTATTTAACAAGTGATGCAGTTGTATTTTTTGGTGCATTCACTTCATACGATAATCCAACAAATGTTTCATTGCTATCAACTACGGGCAAGATTTCTTCTGCTGTATCATCAAGAAATATCTGATTCAACATTCCTGTACAAACATGAAATTCAGTTTTCATGGTTTTTGACAAAATATAGGCCGAATGTTCTTTATGTGCTACATCATATGTATCCCAAAATTTATCATCCCAGTTACTATCTTCGTTCGTAATTCCTGAATCCAAATAAGATGTAAAAACTATATTCGCATCTTGATTTACAGGTGTCACCTCATATTTGATTACTCCTACTTCATCTAAATCAAGGCTTAAAAATCGAGTAGACTTTACCTTAACTTCTATTTCATTTTTTAGAATTGCTGTAAAAGAACGTTGATACCAACCTTCTTTCATGTTTAATTCTCGTCTAAAATCTTTTACAGCTGTACATGTATGAAGATTTAGTTCTTCTCCATTTATTTTAACATTGATCCCTATCCAGTTTGGGGCATTTAATACTTTTGCAAAATATTCCGGATACCCATTTTTCCACCATCCTACTCTAGTTTTATCAGGATAATATACTCCGGCAATATAACTCCCTTGAAAAGTTTGGCCTGAGTACATTTCTTCAAAATTAGCACGTTGTCCCATCGCTCCATTTCCTATACTAAAAAGACTTTCTGATGATTTAACACGTTCTACATCAAATCCTTCTTCAATAATCGACCAGTTATCTGGTTTTATATAATCCTGATTCATTTTTTCCGTTTTTATTGTACAATAAATAACTACTAATACTATACTCTTGGCAGTTTATAGATTAGGTTTGTTTATTTATATCTGGTTATTTTATGGTTGTAATTAATTGATTAATAAATTCTTCTTTTATTTCTGTAAAATCATTAAAAATATAGTCTGCTTCATGTAAAATTGTAGCATCGCCAATACCAATACTGATCATATCTGCTGCATTTGCAGCTTGAATTCCTGCCACAGAATCTTCAAAAACAATACAATCTTTTGGAGAAATGTTAAGCTCTTGAGCTCCATTGACAAATACTTCTGGGTCTGGTTTTGCCTTAGAAACATTTGTACCATCTACGATTACATCAAACATATTTTGAAGATGTACTTTTTCTAAGATTATTCTCGCATTCTTACTTGCGGAGCCTAATGCAATACCTTGCTCTTTTAATTTTAGGTAATTGAGCACCTCAGGAACTCCTTGTAGAATTTCGGTAGCATCCATTTTTGATATATAAACTAGATACTCCTCATTTTTTTCTGTCATGAGTCTATTGAATTCTTCTTGAGAAATAGATGTATTTCCCCATTCTAATATTTTTTCTAAAGACCTTACTCTACTAACTCCTTTTAGTTGTTCATTTTGTTCTTCAGAAAAAGAAATCCCTAATGAGCTGGCTAGGTTTTGCCAAGCTAGAAAATGATATTTTGCTGTATCTACAATGACACCATCAAGATCAAATATGAATCCTTTTTTCATGTTTATTTTACTTAGGTTTTATTTACAATTACTTTATCATCTACATCTTTAACTCTTGTTACCAGTAATGCTGCCACTATAAATGAAATTCCGCTGATTACAAGTGCATACATGGCATTACCTCCATAAAAATATTTTACTAGAGGACCTCCTATTAGTGCATTAACTATTTGCGGTAATACAATGAAAAAATTAAATATCCCCATATATACCCCCATCTTTCTAGAAGGGATTGCTCCTGCTAAAATTGCATAAGGCATAGCCAATATACTTGCCCATGCAAATCCAATTCCTATCATCGGTAGTATCAATAAGGTTTCATTAGAAACAAAATACATAGAAATAAAGCTAAGTCCCCCTATTACTAAGCATAAAGAGTGTGTTAATTTTCTGCCTATTTTGAGGGCAATCGCGGGTAGAAAAAAAGCAAATATAGCAGATACTGCATTATAAACACCAAACAAGAAACCTACCCAGTCTCCTGCATCCTGATATGCTTTACTCGTATGATCTTCTATTGGTAACCCATAAATATGATGTGCAATAGCGGGTGTTGAAAAAACCCACATTCCAAATAGACCAAACCATGAAAAAAATTGCACCCAACTGAGTTGTTTCATGGTCAAAGGCATTTTTCTAAAATCTGAGAATATATTCAATAATGATGATTGTTCTTCTACTTTTTCTTCAGTATCTGTTTCAAATGCCTTAAGTTCTTCTGGAGTATATTCTTTTGTTGTAAAAACAGTTAAAAGAATACTCCCAACAAGAACAATTGCCCCAATTATAAAAGACAGTAATAAATGTAAGGGTATTTTTCCTGTTTCTGCAACATTAGAAATCCCAAACCAATTAACAAAAGCATAGGGTAACCAAGATCCAATTACTGCTCCAAAACCAATCAATGCTGTTTGTACACTAAACCCCAATGTTCTTTGATCTGAGGGTAGATTATCTGCAACGAGAGCTCTAAAAGGTTCCATTGCAACATTGAACGAAGCATCCATAATCATAAGCATTCCTGCTCCCACCCACAAAGCCGGTAAAAAAGCTGTAAACATATCTGCATTAGGCATAAGAAGTAAGCCTAATGATGCTAAAACAGATCCGGTAAGAAAGTATGGCCGTCTACGGCCTAATCTAGTCCAGGTTTTATCACTGTAGTATCCAATAATTGGCTGTACTATTAATCCCGTTAAAGGAGCAACAATCCAGAACCAGGATAATTCATGTACATCTGCACCAAAAATCTGTAAAATTCTACTGGCATTTGCATTTTGGAGAGCAAAGCCCATTTGTATTCCTAAGAAACCGAAACTCATGTTCCAAATCTCCCAGAAACTTAATTTACGCTTGTTCATTAAGTGAAATATTTAATTATTACACTGATAAGCGTTTAAACTTATCAAAACTTATTTAGTAGAAAGCGAAAATATAAGTTTTGATTATGGTGGTAAATATATTATAATTTTTCAACTATATAAACCTTAATCGGCTTTTTTTGTAGACTGCCGCTCTACCAAACTCGTATCGATGATTACAGTTCTATATTCTTCTGCAACTGTCTCATCATCTTCTAACTTATCAATTAACAACATAGCTGCGCGTTCTCCCATATTTTCTCCATGTTGGCTTATTGTTGTTAGACTTGGTATAAAGTGTTTTGATAATATCCCATCGGTAAATGCAACTACAGCCACATCTTGAGGAACTTTTTTGTTTTGTTTATTCAATATTTTTGCAGCGGTAACTGCGAATAACTCGTTCACCGCAAAAATACCATCTACATTTTTGTTTTTAAGAAATTCATCAATTTCAGATTCGCAGTTATCAATATCTTCTATTTTTAATACCAATTCTTCTTTTTCTTCAATATCAAACCCTCGTAATGCTCTAAAATACCCTCGGGTTCTCAATTTACCTACACTAATGTAATCGACTGTAGTAAGAATTGCTATGTTTTTACACCCCAAAGACAATAAGTGATTTGTTGCGGTTTGCGCACCTTTGGCATCATCAATAATAACTTTATCACAAACTAATTCATCTATCACCCTATCAAATAAAACGACTGGCATTCCTTGATTTATTGTCTCTTGTATATGATGGTAGTCTTTTTTGAGCTGTGTTTCTTTTGCTACAGACAAGATAAAACCGTCTGCGCTTCCGCTAGCCAACATTTCCATATTAATTACTTCTTTATCAAAAGAATTATTAGAAGAACAAATAATTACATTATATCCTTTTTCATTAGCTATTTTTTCTACTCCTCCGATTACAGTAGTAAAAAAATGATGTACAATTTCGGGGATAATAACTCCAATTGTTTTTGTTTTTTTATTCTTTAAACTTAAAGCAATATTATTAGGTTTATAGTTGTAGAATTTTGCAAAAGCTTTGATTTTTTCTCGTGTATCAATACTGATTTCTTCGCTATCTTTCAACGCTTTTGAAACAGTAGATATAGAAACGTCTAATTCTTTGGCGATTTGTTTTAATGTAATTTTCTGCTTCATAGCTTTTATTTAATATTCTTGATTATGAAGTCATCTTGACTTCTATTTATATTAGAAACAAGACAAAGAATAAAATTTGTGTTTTTCTGATTTTAAATTCAAATATGTATTCACTTTTTACATAATACTCAAATTTAGGCACGAAAATATATCATCTCTAAAAATTTATACCTAAAATTTCATAAAGTTTAAAAAGTTTTCCACACGCAAACGTTTTCGTGACACCTCCTAAATATCATCATAAAAATTTAACACAAAATTTACATACTTTGGTTGATGAAAGCGGAAATATAAGTGATTTAAAACAATCAAAACTAGATTTATTTATGAAAAAATTTACTAAAAGCACATTGTTTTTATTGTGGTTAATTCCAATGGGCTTTTTTGCACAATCTTCTATTGAGGGAACAGTAGTAGATGCAGGAAATGGGCAACCAATTCCTGGGGCAAATATAATCGTCAAGGGAACAACAAATGGAACTTCCACAGATTTTGATGGAAGATATACATTAAGTGATGTTAACGAAGGAGAAACTATTTTATTCTCTTACGTTGGATTCGTAACTCAAGAAATTTCTTACACAGGTCAACCAACTATTGATGTTTCATTGATAGAAGATGCTTCAGAATTAGAACAAGTAGTACTGATTGGTTATGGTACCTCTCGAAAAAAAGATTTGACAGGTTCTGTATCATTACTAACTTCTGAAGATTTAAATCAAGGTGCAATTACTACAGCAGACCAGTTATTGAATGGTAGAACTGCAGGGGTAAGAGTTGTAACTTCTGGAGGAGAACCTGATGCCACAGCAAACATTAGAATTAGAGGAGGCTCTTCTTTAAGTGCAAACAATAGTCCACTTATTGTAATTGACGGAGTACCAATTTCTAACAACAATCCGGCAGGACAACAAAATGTACTAGGTCTTGTCAACCCAAATGATATCGAATCTTTTTCTATTCTTAAAGATGCCTCTGCAACTGCAATATACGGTTCTAGAGCTTCTAATGGTGTGATCATTATCAAAACAAAGGCAGGAACTAGTGGTGATGCCAAATTTGAATTCAATTCAAATATTCAAATAGGAGAATTATCAGAAAAACTTGATGTATTTAATTCTGGTGAATTCGTAAATTTTATTACCAATAATTTTCCTGATCAAACGAATTTCTTAGGAGTTAATGGTACTATATATGATACTGATTGGCAAGATGAAATTTATCGTACTTCTGTCACTACAGACCATAATTTTAGTGCAAGAGCAAATCTTTTTGGAAAAATCCCATTTAGAGCATCTGTAGGATATACGAACACACAAGGGATTCTAAAAGAATCTGAATTAGATCGATATAGTGGTGCTTTAACCTTTAGACCAACACTACTTGATAATAGCTTAAAAGTGACAATTAACGCAAAAGGGATATTGTCTCGTAAACAACAACCTGATCAAGATGCTGTAATAGGTTCTGCATTGGCATCAAATCCAACACTACCAGTTTTTGACCCTACAGGTGATAACTTTTTTGGAGGTTTTTTTCAAACTCTAGATCCTAATCAATCTACAATTATAACAGCAGGTCCAAAAAACCCTCTTGCTCTGTTAAAACAGCGAGAAAGAGATGAAGATTCTGATCGATTTATAGGAAATATCGAAATTGATTATGCATTGCCTTTTCTTCCTGAATTACGAGGCGTACTAAACCTAGGTATGGATTACTCAGAATCAGATATATTAGAATCTTTTGATGATAATGCAATTGATGCATATAATAACAATGTAGATAATCCTCTTTTTAATGGAGGAAAATCTTTTGAAGAAAGTCAATTAAGACGAGATCAGACTCTAGAAGCTTATCTATCATATGCAAAAGATTTTGATAGTTTTATCACGAGAATTGATGCACAAGGAGGGTACTCTTATCAAAACTTTTTCAATCGTGGGGTTAAATTCCCTACTCAAATCAATGACGAAGGACTTAGAGAACTTGGAGATGTTTTTGCTTACGTAAATAAACTTAATCTTCAATCTTTTTTCGGAAGAATGAACATTAATTTAAAAGACAAGTATCTTTTAACAGCCTCTTTTAGAGCTGATGCCTCTTCCCTATTTCCAGAAGATAACAGATGGGGATATTTTCCTGCTTTTGCAGCAGCTTGGAAATTAAGCGAAGAAAACTTCCTTAAGGATTCAGAAACAATCAACGAATTAAAATTAAGAGTCGGTTATGGTGTTACCGGTCAACAAGATATAACAGATACCGCTGGGTATTTTCCTTATACTGCATTGTATAGAAACGGAAATGAAGTTGTACAATATCAATTTGGGGATCAATTTTTCTCTACCTATAGAGCAGAACCCTACAATAGTGATTTAACATGGGAAAAAGCAAAGACTTTTAACTTAGGTCTTGATTTTGATCTATTTAATAGTGTTGTGTCAGGTACTGTAGACTATTATAGAACTGATACAGAGGATCTTCTTGCAGAAATCCCTCAATCAGAAGGAAGTTTGATTAATGAGTTTATATCAAATGTAGGTAGTACAGAAAGTGAAGGAGTTGAAGTCTCTTTAAATTTTCAAGCAATTAATAAAGCAGATCTTTCTCTTTCTTTTAATGGAAATATCTCTTTTAACGAAACCTTTGTTACCGATCTTAACAGTGTTACTCAGGTTCCTATATCAGACACAGGAATCGGAAGAGGAACAGGTTCTAATATAGGATACTATGCCATTGGAGAACGATCAAGAAACTTCTGGTTATTTGAACAAGTATATGACGAAAATGGAAACCCAATCTTAGATGCATTTGTCGATCAGAACGGAGATAATGTAATCAATGCTGACGATAGAATTTATATTCCTTATGATCCAAAATGGACGTACGGTTTTGGAACTTTGTTTACGTTCAAGAAAATTGATTTTTCTGCAAACTTTAGAGGTCAGATTGGTGGTAATATTTACAATGCCAACCTTCTTAACAGAGGTTTTGCTGAAGGAACAATTCCTACTGATGGTACTGGATATTTAAATAATTTATTGAATCTGAATGACACCAATGGAACATATACAGGATTTATCGCCAATCCATCAGATAATCAAGCGCTATCAGACTTTTTTGTTTCTGATGCTTCATTCCTAAGGTTAGACAATGTGACTATAGGATATGACTTTAGCGATTTCTTTAATAACGAATTTAGATTACGAATATATGGTTCTGTAAACAATGCCTTTGTAATTACAGATTATGATGGACTAGATCCTGAAAATTTTGGAGGTATTGAAGAATCCCCTTATGCAAGACCAAGGACATATACTTTTGGGGTAAATGTTAATTTTTAAAATTTTAGCTATGAATATTAAAAAGAATTTGACAATATTAGTATTGCTTTCTGTATTCATCATAACATCTTGTACAGATGATCTTAATACAGAACCAGAAATAGAACAAACACTAGGTGCCGCTTTAGAAGAAGATCCTGATGCCATCAAAGGACTTCTTGCTAAACTATATGGAGGTCTTGTCCTACATGGTATTGGTGCACTTGAGGGAGATGATCAGTTAACCGATATTATTGGTGATGATGCAGGATCAACAGTATACCTTAGAAGCCTTTGGAATCTTCAGGAAATGACTTCTGACTTGGTAAAAAATAGATGGGGAGATGATGGATTAGATCCTCTAACGACAACTTCAGGTTGGGTATCTACAAATAAATTTCTGGGATACATGTACAACAGAATTTATTTTCAGGTTGGGCAGATTAATAATTTTATGCTTGAAACTGAAGGGTTAGATTTTGAACAAAAAGAAATCATCAGAGCAGAAGCAAGATTTCTTAGAGCTTTAGCATATTATCATGGTATGGATTTATTCGGGGGAATCCCTCTTGTGACAGAAGCAGATGGTATTGGTGGTGCTTTAAAAGAAAAATCTACAAGAGCAGAAGTATTTACGTTTGTAGAAAATGAATTATTAGCCATCAAGGAAACAATCCCGGCTTCTAATGAATATGGTAGAGCAAACAAGGCTACAATTAATATGGTATTAGCCAAAATTTATCTTAATGCAGAAGTATATACAGGAACTTCTCAATACGATAAAGCTTTGAGTCTCTCTGAAGAAGTTATCAATGATTCTAACTTCTCTCTAGACGATAATTATCAATCTGTTTTTCAAGGAGATAATTTCACTTCTCCTGAAATTATTTTTCCACTGATAGGAGATCGAAACAATGTTCAATCGTTTGGTAATACTACTTATTTGGTAAATGGAAGCTATAATACCGAGACAATGAATGTAAAAGCGGATCCAAATGATGATGATAGTCCTCTATTATATAGTATTGCTGACTTAGGTGCTCAAAATGGTTGGGCTGGTCACCGATGTACAAAAGCGTTATACGGATTATTCGGAACACTTAATGATAATAGTTTTGATACAGGTGTTGATGAGTCTGATGAAAATAATGATAAAAGAGCAATTTTCTTTACTGCTGGACATAGTTTTGAAATGGGGGATTACAGAGAATGGAATAATGGGTATCCTACTACCAAATTTAGAAATAGCTATGCAGAAGGGACAGCTCCGGTGATGAATGCATCAGACATAGACTTCCCGATGTTTAGATTAGCAGATGCATATTTAATGTATGCAGAGGCACATCTTAATAATGGTGGAGGAAATAGAGCTACTGCATTAAATTTAATTAATGAATTAAGAAGGAGAGCGTATGGAGATGATTCTGGTAACATCTCTGATGCTGAACTAACCCTAGACTTCATTATAGACGAAAGAGCTCGCGAACTTTACTACGAAGGTCATAGAAGACAGGATTTAATTCGTTTTAAAAGATTTACAGGAGGCGCTTATATATGGCCTTGGAAAGGTGGTACTGCAGAAGGAACAGCCATCCCGGCAAATTATAACTTGTTCCCTATTCCATTAGAAGCATTGCAGGCAAATCCAAACCTTAAACAGAATCCAGGATTCTAATCAAAATTATGAATTAAAAAAATCACTCTAATGAAAAATTTAATTAAAATTTCGGTCATAGCAACTATAGCGCTGTTATCGTTTGCTTGTGATAATGATGATGATAAAATTATCTCTCAACCCAATGAAACTGTTCAATTAACAACCACAGATATCAAATTAGAGCTTTCTGAAAGTCAAGCTTTAGACTCTATATCTATTTCGTGGAATGAGAGTGATTATGGTATTAATACAACCGTAAACTATACAATAGAAATAGCATTACCGGGTACGGATTTCTCAAATCCAATTTTTGTTACAAAAACTACGGGCACAGAATATAAATGGAATTTAGGAGAGCTGAATAGTCAAATGCTTAGAGCCGGTCTAAGCTGGGATGTAGAGGGAGTTATAGAATTGAGAGTAAAATCGTCTTTGGGAAGTGCTGATGCTGATCAACTTATATCCGATACAATTACCTTGACTGCTACTCCATATTTTGTGCTCATTGTATTACCAAATAAGCTTTGGTTACCGGGCGGGTATGCTAATGCAAGTGGTTATGGAAACGACTGGAGTCCAGGTGATCCAGAAACCCCAACTATTGCTGCTCCAAAAATAGGAGATACTAATTATGAAGGATATGTTTATTTTGCAAACGACGACTCTCAATTTAAACTTATAGAAGGTCCGGAGTGGAATGTGTTTACAGATTATGGTTTTCAATCTACTGAGGGTATCTTATTTGATGGAGATGGAGAAAACAATTTACCTGTTGCTGAAGCTGGTTTTTATAAAGTAGAAGCTGATACCAAAGATCTAACATATTCACTCACCAAAACAGATTGGGCTGTAACTGGATCTGCTACTCCTCTTGGTCTTGCACCAGAACAATCAGGGCCTGACCAAGATCATGATATGGTTTATGATAAAGATACCAAAATATGGTCTGTAACTCTAGATCTATCTGTTGGAGAAATCATGTTTAGAGCAAACGATGCATGGGATATCAGCTTTGGAGGTGTTGGAGGTTTCTTAAATACCGAAGAGAATAATGCTATCCCGATTGGAGTTGCCGGTAATTATACTATCAATGTTGATTTTAGTAACCCAAGAAGATATACGTATACCATAGTTAAAAATTAAAATTATGAGTTAGCTAATTAAAATAAAAGGTTGTTTCTGACAAGAAGCAACCTTTCTCATTTAAAACCACAAATCATGAAAAAAACTATTCATTTATTTCTTCTACTTTTTGTAGTAAACATTATCAATGCTCAACAGCAAAATGCAACATTTACAATTACCCCGGATATATTTGAAGAAAACGACGAAATTACCATAACGGTTTCTAATATTGATCCGAATATATGGGGAGTAACAGACATTTATTTATGGGCTTGGTATTTTGAGCAGGGAAGCAATAATGCTAATAATGCTCCAACTAATGGAGAATGGATAAATTCTAACGAAGCCAACAAATTTACAAACAATGGTGATGGTACGTACTCTTTTACTTTTACACCATCGATATTCTACAATACAACAGGAATTGATAGAATTGGAATGTTAGCCAAGGCAAAAGATGGTTCCGGAGACAAAAAAACACAAGACAATGTTGTAGATGTCGGTGCATTTGATCTATCACTTATTCAACCGTCAAAAAACATCACTATTGCAGATAGAGACTCTCCTTTTTCAATTAAAGCAAATACAACTATCCCAGCAGATTTCATATTGACCGCCAATGGTGTAATCATAAACATTCAACAGGGAATTATCAACTATGATTATGAATATACAGTAGAAGACGATACAGAGTTTATATTAACAGCAAATGACCCTAACACTACAAATACAATATCAAAACAGTTTTCTGCATTAATCTCTCCAGAAATCAATGAAGCACCTGTTCCTATTGGTATGCAAGATGGTATAAATATCAATCCAGAAGACCCTACTTCTGTAACTTTAGTCCTATATGCACCAGAAAAAAACTTTGTTCATGTAAAAGGTAATTTCAATAATAACAATTGGACTTTGGATGATAAATATCTTCTCAATAAGGATACTGAACAAAATCGATTTTGGATTACGCTAAATAACCTCCCAAATAATTCTGATATTCTTTTTCAATATGTTGTAGAAGGAAGTATATCAATTGCAGATCCCTATTCTACATTAATTCTTTCAGAATTTAATGATGTTTTTATAGATGAAAATACGTTTACTGACATACCCGATTACCCTACAGGAAAGACACAGCATGCTGTTTCTTGGTTCAAAACAAATGAAAATGCTTATGATTGGAAAGTAAAAGATTTTAACCGACCAAAAACAACAGATTTAGTTATCTATGAATTATTGATTAGGGATTTTGATGAATTGCACTCTTTTGAAGCTGTAAAAAATCGTTTGGATTATTTACAAGATCTCGGTATCAATGCTATTGAGTTAATGCCGGTTTCTGAGTTTGATGGAAATATTAGCTGGGGGTATAATCCTTCATTTCATATGGCTTTAGATAAATATTATGGCTCCCCTACTGCCTTTAAAGAATTTGTAGATGAATGTCATTCTAGAGGAATTGCTGTGATATTAGATGTAGTTTATAATCACGCTACTGGCCAAAATCCGTATTACAGAATGTGGAATGATTGTAACGGTTGTTATACCGGTAAAGTAACTTCTGAGAATCCTTTTTTTAATATAGGAGATACAAATACCTCATTTTCATTCTTTAATGACATGGATCATGAATCTCAAGCAACTCAAGAGTACGTTGATCAATTAAATGAATTTTGGTTAAAAGAATATAATATTGATGGTTTTAGATTTGATTTTACTAAAGGGTTTACCAACACAATTGGTGATGGTGGCGCTTTTGATCAAAGTAGGATCAATATTTTGAAACGCATGAATACCCAAATCAAAGATATTGACTCAGAAGCGTATGTAATATTAGAACATTTTGCTCCAAATGAAGAGGAAACTATCTTAATAAACGAGGGAATGCTTGTTTGGGGTAATCACAATTTTAATTACAATCAAGCTACAATGGGATATGATAATTCTGATTTTAGTGCTGTTTCATATCTATCAAGAGGTTGGGATACTCCTTCTAACATAAGCTACATGGAAAGTCACGATGAAGAAAGATTAATGTACAAAAACATTCAATTTGGTAATAGTAATGCCGACTATTCTGTAAAAAACCTTACAACCGCTTTAGAAAGAGTTTCTCTGGCTGGGGCATTCTATTTTACAATACCAGGTCCTAAAATGATTTGGCAATTTGGAGAATTAGGATACGATTTTAGTATTAATGCTTGCGAAGACAATAGCATTAGCGATGGTTGTAGAACAAGTCCTAAACCAATACGTTGGGACTATTATGAGGATACCAATAGAAAAGCTGTTTACGAGTTATATTCAAAATTAATTGCATTAAAGAAGAATGAACCTGTTTTTCAGACCAATAACTTTACACTTAATACTTCTTCTGATACTGCAAAATCAATACATCTTACAAGCTCATCTTTCAATCACCCTGGAATTAAAAATGTAACCATTATAGGAAACTTTGGAGTAGAACCTATAGAAATTGATCCTGAATTTCAAAATAGAGGGTTTTGGTTTGATCTTTTAGACGGTAGAAAAAGAGCTATTTTTATACGAGATGTGAATGCAAAAATCACTTTACAACCCGGTGAGTTCAAAATTTATGGAGATAGGCCTTATTTTCCTCGTATTCGAAGACCAAAAAAGCCAAGTATTGTTATCTATCCCAACCCAACTAGAAGTACTTTTGCGCTGAGAGAAAAAGCCGAAAAAATATCCATATTCAATAATCGAGGTATTTTAGTCAAGGAATTTGAAGGAAAATTTGCTCCTCATCAACAATTCCCAGTACGCGAACTTTCTAAAGGTTTTTACATTATAAAAGTGGAAAACAATACTAAAAATTATGTTACAAAGCTTAGCATAAAGTAATTTATTGTACGATATACCTTAATACAATGACCATCAAAGGACACTTTAAAATAAGTGTCCTTTGATCGTTATATCAATATAAATTCTCTATTAACGATATAACAATACAAAAATTAAAAAGAATTACTTTACTTTGTAGAACGTCTTCTTTAATAGAAGATGTTTTTTACACAAAAAAATTAATGATATAGTATTTAATGCCAAAATTTCCTTTTTATAAGCAAACAGAATCCAAAGATTGCGGGCCTACTTGTATAAAAATTATCTCTAAACACTACGGGAGAGTCATAAACATACAAAATCTTAGAGCATTAAGTGAAACTACACGAGAAGGAAGTTCTTTATTAGGGCTAAGTGATGCTGTAGAACAGATAGGATTTAGATCTCTTGGAGTCAAGTTATCATTAGAAAAACTAGACGAAGTACCACTACCCTGTATTGTACATTGGAACAAAGTTCATTATGTTGTTGTGTATAAGATTAAAACCAATAGAAAAGGAGAGATGACTATTTATGTTTCTGATCCTGCACATGGTTTGATTACATATACCGAAGAAGAGTTTTTAAAATCCTGGATTGGTAATAATGCAAATAAAGATACTGAAGAAGGTGTCGCGCTGCTTGTAGAACCGACTCCAAAATTTTATAGTGATAACCTAGATGAAGAAGATGAGAAATTTGGTTTCAAGTTTATTTCTAAATATGTTTTTAAATACAAAGCTTTTATTTTTCAGCTTATTTTGGGATTAACTGCCGGTAGTATTCTCCAGCTTATCACACCTTTTTTAACACAAAGCATCGTAGATGTAGGTATTAAAAATCAAGACTTAAACTTTGTATATCTTGTACTTATTGCAATGCTTTCTCTATTTGTTGGTAGAACGTTAATAGATGTATTACGTAGTTGGATTTTGTTGCATCTAAGTACTCGTATCAATATTTCTCTTATATCAGATTTTTTCATCAAATTGATGAATTTACCAATATCATATTTTGATGTAAAAATGACAGGAGATTTGCTTCAGCGGATCAATGATCATAAAAGAATAGAACAGATCCTTACCATGTCTTCACTCAATGTGCTTTTTTCTATGGTAAATCTTGTTGTATTCAGTATTGTACTAGTGTATTATAGTATTCCCATTTTTGGAATTTTTGCTATTGGTAGCTTTTTCTACTTTGTCTGGATTCTTATTTTCTTCAAAAAACGAAAAACTCTGGACTACAAGAGGTTTTCACAAATTAGCGAAGAGCAAAGTAAAGTGATCGAGTTGGTGAACGGTATGCAGGAAATTAAACTACATAACGCCGAAAAGAGAAAACGATGGAATTGGGAATTTGTACAGGCAAAACTATTTAAGATTTCTATCGAAAATTTAGCTTTAGAACAATATCAAAGTGTAGGTTCTTCTTTTATCAATGAGCTTAAAAACATTTTAATTACCGTATTTTCTGCTAAACTTGTAATTGATGGAGATATTACACTAGGTATGATGTTGGCCATTACTGCTATTGTAGGGCAGTTGAATGCTCCTATTTCTCAATTGATTAATTTTTTGAGAGAATTACAAGATGCTCAAATTTCATTAGAACGTTTAGGAGAAATCCATAATAAAGAAGATGAAGAACAAGCAGGAGACGAAAAAATAAAAGAAATCCCAGAAAGTTCTGGCTTTACTATAAAAAATTTAAGTTTTAGATATGTTGGATCAGACAAACCCGTTTTAGAAGAACTCAATCTCTCTATTCCTGCTAATAAAATAACGGCTGTTGTAGGAGTAAGTGGTAGCGGAAAAACTACCTTGATGAAGCTATTGCTCAAATTCTACGATCCTGACGAAGGACAGATTTTTATTGGTTCACATGACCTAAAAAACGTCTCACAAAAAGCCTGGCGAGATCATTTTGGTGTTGTCATGCAAGAAGGGTATATCTTTAATGATACAATAGCCAATAATATTGCTGTAGGAGATGACTATGTAGATAAAAAGAAATTAGCACATGCCGTTGATGTTGCTAATATCAAAGATTTTATAGAATCATTACCCCTATCGTACAATACCAAAATTGGTATGGAAGGTATTGGGTTGAGTACAGGACAGAAGCAAAGATTGTTTATAGCCAGATCCGTATATAAGAATCCTAAATTCTTATTCTTTGATGAAGCTACTTCTGCATTAGATGCTAACAATGAAAAAGTAATAATGGAGAAACTTGATACATTTTTTACAGATAAAACTGTAATGGTGATCGCACATCGATTAAGTACTGTAAAAAATGCGCATCAAATTGTTGTACTTGATCAAGGTAAAATCATCGAAGTAGGTAATCATGAAGAATTAATCAAACAAAAAGGAAACTATTATCATTTGGTAAAAAATCAGTTAGAACTGGGTAAATAACAGGTAACCACAATACATTATGCCAGAATCATTAGACGACATACAATTACGTAGTGAAGAAGTACAAGAAATACTTACTAGAGTACCACACTGGATGATTAGATGGGGAAACCTATTAATTTTGGCTTTAGTTTTACTATTACTATTCTTATCATGGCTAGTTAAATATCCAGATGTTATCCCCGCAGAAGCAATTATTACAACAAGAATTCCCCCTCAAAAAGAATATGCCAAAGTAACTGGTAGAATAGAGTCTATTTTGGTCAAAGACAATCAAATTATTCCTAAAAACACACCACTGGCGATTTTAGAAAGTAGTGCAAATTATAAAGATGTTTTTTTACTAAAATCAATTGTAGATACCATAAAAGTAAATAGCGATTCTTTTGTTTTTCCCATTGATAAACTGCCTGTACTGTTTTTGGGAGATATCGAAACCAGCTATGCACTTTTTGAAAATAGTTATTCTGAATATATTCTAAATAAAGAATTGCAACCTTTTTCTAATGAGGCTATTGCCAATCAAGTCTCGTTATCAGAATTATATCGGCGATTAGAAAGCGTTAAAGCCCAAAAAAAGCTATCAAAGACAGAACTGGATTTTAATTACAAAGAGTTGCAACGCCAAAAAAACCTTTTTGAAAAAGGAGTTATTTCTGCACAAGAGTATGAAAGTAAAGAATTAGAATACCTTCAATTCAAACGTAATTACGAGAACAATGATGTTCAACTTTCTCAAATAAAAGAAAGTATTAGTAATGCTACCAAAACGTCAAAAGGTACAGAAATCAACAAAAGAAAAGAAGAGGTCAGTTTATTCAAAAAGGTACTACAATCCTTTGGACAACTTAAGAAAAGTATCAAAGATTGGGAGTTACAATATGTGATTACATCGGATATAGAGGGCAGGGTTTCTTTTCTTAATTTTTGGACAGAAAACCAAACTGTCTCTTCCGGTGATCTTGTATTTATTATTATTCCATCTGAAGATTCTTCTTATTTAGCAAAAATAAAAGCTCCATCGCAAAACTCAGGGAAAATAAAAATAGGTCAAGTTGCTAATATCAAATTAGAAAACTATCCAGATAACGAGTTTGGGACTTTAAAAGGTAAAGTAAAACATATTTCACTACTTCCTGATAAAGATGGATTATATTTAATCGATGTAGAATTACCTGAAAAATTGATAACTACCTACGACAAAGAAATCCCTTTTAAACAAGAGATGAGAGGTGTAGTAGAAATTATTACAGAAGACTTAAGGCTTATCGAACGTTTCTTCTATCAATTTAGAACACTAATGGACAAGTAATATTTTTTTACTTCGATCCTTTTTGAATATTTACAACTTTTCAAAAAAGAAAATAACTTAGAAGGAACTTTTAGATAAATACTAGCCTTTTTTGTTTTTCACTGAAAACAGTAAAACATCTAAAGATAAATACATCTATCTTTAATACTTAATTCATCTTATATAAATACTTTTTATAAGTATCCCTAAAACATCAAAGTAATTTTAAAATGTTCTGGAATAAAAAAAATCATTTACCCAAAGAAGAGGCTATTGTAACCATCACACACAAATTATTATTTTTAGAAAGGTTGCTAGGTGCAGATACTTTTGGTAGTTTCAATATTATAGAATCTATTGACACCAAAGCATCTTACGTAGATCAAAAAGAAAATTGCCAAGCTATTTTTGATGATATAAAAGTGGTTTTAGGATTACAAGAAGATCCTATTGTATTAGAATTTTTCTGGGAAAAACCGTTACAGTATCAAGAAAATGATGATACAACTGCTTTTAAAACAGCCGACCTGTATCAAACAGAAAATTTAAAGTTAGGAACATATCAAAAAAAAGAAAATCAATATATTGTATCAATAGAGATGTCTGTTTTAAGAGATCATGATAAAATGGTATATACCCTTGCTCATGAACTTTCTCACTATATATTATTAGCTCAAAAAGAACTTTTTTTTAATGATGAAACTCTAACTGATCTTCTAGTTTTGGCAACAGGGTTTGGCAGCTATTGGTATGCTGTATTTAAGAATGAAGAGACTACCGGTTATCTTTCTAAAAAAGAAGGTTTATATGCACTGGCATGGTTAAGTATTCATAAAAATGAAACCATCTCAATATCCGACCAATCAAAAACACTTAAAAAGTATCAAGATCATATCAAAAATGAAACGACATCAAATCATAAAGATAATACATCTGAATTATCTTTCTTATCTGTATTTTTAAATCATTGTATAAACATTATAGAAAATAAAGAGGTTAATGATTCATTTTTAAAAAACGTGCTCTTATATAATGAACAAGTGAAAAAAGGAAGAGCCTCTAAATTCAAAAAACACAGAACAGACGTTCTCAATGATATAAAAAATGAAATTCAACATCTAAAGGAAGAAAATCAAAAAGAAATTCTCACACTTAAAAAAGCGATTACACAAATAGAATTATATATACAACAACCTATAGAAGATTCTTTTTACAATCAGGTTTTAGAATACTGGACTCATTATGTTGAATTACGAGATCAAGAATTTGAACTGTTACTAACCAATTTTGAGAACAACAAGAAATTAGATATAGAAACCACACTACGCAATACACAGAGAACTGACCTAAGTTCTAAATTAGAGTTGTTGGTTAACAAAAAAGTTGATCGTATTAAAAACTAATCGTTTTATACAGAAAAACCTTCAGAAATAATTCCTGAAGGTTTATACTATATTGATATCTTCAAATTATTTTGAAGTAGAAGTATCTACAGCACTAATTTCTTTAGCATTTTTGCTTGCAATCCAATCTTTAACCAATTCTTCCAAAACATTAAGAGGTACAGCACCATTTGTAAGAACTACATCATGAAATTCTCTAATATCAAATTGATCTTGTAATTCTTTTTTTGCGTTTTCACGTAATTCAAGAATTTTGTTCATTCCAATTTTATATGCGGTAGCTTGACTAGGCATTACAATATGTCTTTCTACCATTTTTATAACATCACTTTCTGCATTAGGAGTATTGGTTGTATAATATTTAATTCCTTCTTCTCTTGTCCATTTTTTAGCATGTATTCCTGTATCTACTACTAATCTACAAGCTCTCCAAAGTTCCATTGCCAGTCTTCCAAAATCAGAATACGGATCGCTATAGAACCCTATTTCTTTGGGTAACAATTCGTTATACAACCCCCACCCTTCTGTATAGGCAGTATACCCACCAAACTTTCTAAATTTAGGGATTCCTTGAAGTTCCTGTGCAATAGAAATTTGCATATGATGCCCCGGGATTCCTTCATGATACGCCAATGCTTCCATTTGGTATCGAGGCATAGCTTCCATATCATACAAATTAGCATAATATGTACCTGGTCTTGAACCATCAGGGGTACCTCTTTGGTAGAAAGCTTTTCCTGCACTTTTCTCTCTAAAAGGCTCTACTGCTTTTACAATGATATCTGCTTTAGGCTTTGTGATAAATAATTCGTCAAGTCTAGATTTCATACTATCAATAAGTTTGACCGCTTCACCCAGATATTCTTCTTTTCCTTCTTTGGTATTTGAAAAGTAGAATTGCTTATCTTCTTTCATAAATGTAAAAAAGTCCTGAAGTGTTCCGTCAAAAGCAACTTGTTTCATAATTGCTTTCATTTCATTATGAATCCGCTCTACTTCTTTAAGTCCCAACTGATGAATTTCTTCTGCTGTCATGTCAGTTGTTGTAGTACGTTTTAAAGCATTATTATAAAATGCAGTACCTTTAGGAAATTTCCAACACCCATCTTCTGTTGTGGCTCTTTGTTGCTGCCCGTTTAGTAATGTAATCAAACTATCAAAGGCTGGTTTCACTCCTTCTAACAAAGCTTTTTCTGCATTAGCCACAAGCTCTTTTTGTTCTTCTTCAGAAAAGTCAAGTTTTGCAATTTTACTCTTAAAATCTGCTAATAACGTACTTTCATTTTTAGAAGTATCAAAAGGTTTGCCCTTGATGATATTTTTACAATCGTTAAGTACTTTTGTAAATACAAATTTTGGAGGTAGCACTCCGTTTTTTTCTCTAATTTTTATATTTGATATGACCTGAGCAAAAAGCTCATCCATACCATCTAATCTAGAAATATAGGCTTCTGCATCGCTTTTATTACTTATTCTATGCATATTGATCAAAAAAGCAGGAATCTCTGCCTGAATCCCATGCATTTGGTTTACAGGATAATTATAAAATCTATATTTAAAATCCTCAATTTCATTTTCAAGCCTTTGTTTCATCAACGTATAGCTTAGCAGTGTAGCTTTATCCAATTGAGAAGTATCTACAGAGTCTTTTAAGTAGCTTAATCGTTTTTTTGCTCTTGATAGATTCTCTGCATCTTTTTTAGAAGACATATCATCCCACTTACCATAATCTTCAGTTTTCATCCCTAAATAGGTTTGTCTCATAGGAGATTCTGAAACCTCTTCTTGAAATTGAGCTTCGAACCAATCATTAAGTTTTTTAGAATGTTCTTCTAGTGACTGGGTAGGTGTAGCATTAATTGCTTCGATTTTTTTTTGATCTTCTTTACAACCTACTAATCCAATGACAAATAGATATAAAAATATGATTGTTTTTATGTTATTCATGAGTGATAATTATTAGGGTTCATTAGTTATTTTGACAATAAAACTTCTATAGAAGAGT
Organism: Aquimarina algicola; assembly: GCF_006443095.1. GTDB lineage: Bacteria > Bacteroidota > Bacteroidia > Flavobacteriales > Flavobacteriaceae > Aquimarina > Aquimarina algicola. The sequence goes on along the minus strand of NZ_VFWZ01000009.1, from coordinate 125,733 downwards.
CATAATATAGTTTATGTGTTTGTTTTTTAAAATCTGAGTCCTTTGCTTTAAAAATGTTAGGAACATATGTTTGCGGATTTAGATCGATCAAAGGAAACCAAGTACTTTGCACCTGAATTTGCATTTTATGTCCTTTTTTAAAAGTATGGTGAACATCTTGCATCTTGATCGTAACATCTGTCTTGGCATTTGGTTCAAACGGTTCTGGTTTGCTAAAATCATTTCTGAAACGTCCACGCATTACTTCACTACGCACCATCATATGGTAATTACTCATTTTGAGATGAGATTGTGTTTCTTGAGTATCTTTGGCATCACCAGGATACACATCAACCAACTTTACAATCCAATCTGCATCTGTACCAGATGTTGCAACTTTTAATTTTGTAAGTATTTCACCGGATAATGTCATGTCTTCTGTCAATACCGGAGTTTCAAAAACCAATACATCTGGACGTCTGGCTGCAAATCTCTGATCATCTGTCATGTATTTTCTTGGTGTAAATACCATTTTAATATCTTCAGAATAAGGAACCGGTTTTTTAGGATCACTAATAAACGTTTCAAATCCTTCGGTGCTAGTTGTTGATAATTTTTGATTTTCAGAAAGGTAGAATGTCTTTTTTTCAACATTCTTTGGTGGCCAGTTTGCAAACGAATTCCATTCTTTTGTTCCGGTATCAAAAATTTGAATTTCTGGTAATCCAGTTTTTCCATCTCCTTCTCCCTTCAAGAAATGATTAAAGAAAGGAGTTTCTATATTTTTTTGAAAGTGTAACGAAATATCATCACCAAAATAAACATTACCAACAGCTTGGCGCTTTTTTGTTCTAGCCCAATCCCCATGACTCCAAGGACCAAAAACCATAATATTATAGTTATCGCCTTTATCTTCAATATTTTCATACGTTTCAAATGGTCCGTATAAATCTTCAGCATCAAATAATCCTCCAACAACCATAACTGCAGGTTTTATATCCTTTAGGTGTTGAATAATTCCTCTTTTTTTCCAAAATTCATCATAGTTAGGATGTTCTTTGAGTTGAGTCCAGAAAACATTATCTTCTTTATAATATTGATCAAGATTACTGAGAGGACCAGCATCTAAGAAAAATTGATATTGATCTTCGGTTGGTAACTCTGTAAATGTGTACCATGGTTTATCTATTGGTTTTGTTTTTTCGTAACCAAAAAGTGCAGTAACTCTCCAGTAACTCAATAAATAAGCGCCATTGTGATGAAAATCATCAAAAAAGAAATCTCCTATACAAGCTTGTGGTGAAACTGCTTTTAACGCAGGATGTGCATCTAGCAATGAGTATGTAGCATAAAAACCTGGATAAGAAATTCCCCAAGTACCTACTTTTCCATTATTATTTGGAACATTATTGACCAACCATTCAATAGTATCGTAAGTATCACTAGCTTCATCAAACTGTTTTCCTTTTTTATTAGGTATATAGGCTCTCATATTATCATAGACTCCCTCGCTCATCCAACGACCACGAACATCTTGATAGACGATTATATTACCTTCTTTCATCAAAAATTCATTAGGTCCTATTTTTGATCTGAATTGATCTTCACCATACGGTTTTGAACTATATGGAGTTCTCTGCATGATAATAGGATACTTTTTTGAAGTGTCCTTTGGAGTATATATAGTAGTATGAAGTTTGATCCCGTCTCGCATTACAATATCGACTTCCTTTTTGGTATAGTGCTCTTTAACATTATAGGAATTTGACTCTTGAGAATAGCACGAAATTGTACATAAAAATAATATGCTTTTGATAAGCATACGAATTGTAAGTTGCATTTTGATTAAATTTAGTTTGTTTAGGAAGATAAAAAAATGGAATTGTGAGTTAGACACCTTTAAGTATATTTTAACAATGTACTTTATTTGGATAAACTTATTATATCATAAAAAAACCTTTGACAATAATTGTCAAAGGTTTTTACTTGTTTACGTTTCTATTTATATCCTTGATATAAAAATTTTAGCATCACGAATTTGACTATTGAGGTTGGATATCGACTTCTATCAAATTATACCCTCCTCTTGGATCACCAAACCATGTTACACCAGGGCCACTATTGATCACCCCTTTTCCAAATTGAACATCATCGAGAGCAGAAACTCTTCTTATTGATGTATCTGCATCTGCTGCTCCTGTATTTGGTCCACTCTGATTCATTACCTGATCACCTCCAAATCCAACAGGCTGATCATCTTCTGTTCCGGCATCATACAAATAAGTTCTTGCACTTTCGGCAACACCAGAAAAAGGACTTCCGTTATCGTTGAACAACTTCTTACCAATATTATTTGTACTTATAAACCAGTCATTAGATTTTACAAACATAGTTCCAAATCCTAATTTATAATCTTGTCCTTCTGGTATTTGGATTGTAAAAGTAAAAGTTCCTCCCGGACCAATGGGTCCATCTTCTGCTGGTAATGCAACCGGGATTCCTAAATCTTTTAAGTAATTATAAGCAACCATTCTATCACCATCTTCTGCAATTTCTTCAAGTCCACTTGAGGCTTTTGCTGTATCACCTTGTGTAAACCAAGGATCACTATCGGTATTGAAAGCATATATCAAAGCCGGAGAAAATGGTGTTAATGAAGAAGAAAGCCTTAATGGTGTACCTTGTGAACCTGTTTCGGTAAACCAGTTATATAACATATCTGGCATACCATCCTCTGCAATTCGCTCTAAACCTACTCCTCTATCTGCTTCTCCAATTGTAAATAATGGTTCGGGCTGTGCGTGTAGTACGACCATTCCCGGAGTTACTACAAAACCATTATCTTGACTGGTTGCCATACCAGAATCTGGTGCATTAATTGCAGTAATGGTAAGTGTAAAAGTTCCTGCTGAATTTCCATCACCGTTGGTATAATTTAATACGGCTGTTACATAAATGTCTCCTGTTCCTCTACCTGGTACTAAACGTACTGATGTATTTGAATCTGCGGGTCCTACATTGGTTCCTGCAGAAGGAAAAGTACTTGGGTCTCCATCTGCTTCTGTTCCTAAATCATACAATGACAGTTGATCTGCAATATCCACATTATTAAGTGCTACCCCTCCAGGAAATAAATCAATTCCTTCTAAATCTGTTGGTGCCAAAAACCAATCATTACTATTACCCATCATTGTTACAGGAGTAAATTTGGTTCCGGGAACAGCTTGAAAAGATACTTGATATTGTGCGCCATTAATTCCTAATGGACCGGGACTTCCTGCTCCAACAGGTGTATTAAACACATGTACATTCAGATAATTTACTGTATTTTTGATCGTTACTCTAAACGTTGTGCTATTAACAGGAGTTGCATTACCCATCCCAAAAGTTGGATTAACTGCTTCTGACCAATCTGAAGCTGCGTCTCCTTCACCATCATAGGCAATACTATAGCTAGGTAGTCTTACCGACTCTACAAAATCTCCTGAAGTCCAGATCCCGGCATCAACAGCTACATTTTCTCGTGCACTACCTGAGGCTCCCCATTGAACAAAATCAATAATTGCATCTGGGTTTGTAAATGAATTTGTAGAATATAGCCCTAATCCTTCACTATCACCTAACTCATTCCAATCGATTACTAAAAACTCTCCAGGTGCTAATTCTGAGGTTTCTTTATCGGTCGTAGCATTTTGGATTTGTAAGTATTGACCTGGACCAAGACATAGCCAGTAAGGTCCTAAATCAACAGGAACAGTTCCATTATTCCATAGCTCTATCTTCTTATCTTCACCATAATTCACTTCATTAATCACTATAGAACGAACTTCATTATTAGGCATCGTAAGTACATTTTCTTCACCAAAAGTTACTGTAGTCGTCTCTGCCCAGTTTCCTGCTCCATTACCATCACCATCAAAAATGATACTATTATCTGCATTAGTTACAGTGGGAACAAATTCTCCTGCAGTCCAAATACCTGCTTGTACGGCAACATTTTCTCTTGCACTTCCTCCGGCTCCATATTGTACAAAATCTACTAATGCATCTGCGTTTGTAAATTCGTCAGAAGAATATAGACCAATCCCACCTTCTGTATCTGGTAAATCATAAGGTAATACCAAATATCCTTCGGCAGGAAGAACAATACTACCGCTTTGAGGGGTTATTGTTCCTATTCTTTCATAAGTACCAGGCCCTAAACATAACCAATAATCACTTAGATCAATCTCTTCGGTCCCTCGGTTAAAAATCTCAACCAAATCTGTCCCTTGATATCTTACTTCGTTTAAAACCACATTACTGGTAGTTCCGTCCGGGTTTCCATCCGGAGGTGTTGTAGCATCGTCGTCGTCACTACAAGAGGCAAATGCTAATACCCCTAACAATAAGTAAAAATTAATTTTTTTCATAAACATTTATTTTGCTTGTTTCTTTTAGACATATCACAAATGTAATCTGTAGACATGCATAGTTACAGTGACAAAAGTCACTATAAAATGTTAAAAAAATGTTATTTAATTAATTGATTTACAGATACTTAAAAACAAAATAACATCAACACCAATAGGCGCAAATAGCGCCTAAAAAAGAATAAAAGTGAATCTATATTTATGTGAGAATAGAAGGTTTAAGTTCTATATGTCTTTTATGCTGAATTAATAAATCTGTTGATTGTAATTTTTTTGTTAATCGTGAAACTACTTCTCTGGATGTACCCAAATCAGATGCTATTTGCTGATGTGACATCTGTATCATATTACAGTTTTGTAGTTTTGCTTTTTTAGTAAGATAATTTACGAGTCTATCTTCAATTTTATAACACACTACTTGTTTTGTTGTTTGTAAAAGGTCTTCATAATTACGTTGAAAATCTTTTAAAATGATCTGCGTAAAAGATGGATATTTAAAAAACCATTCTTTGACTTTTTCAATTGGAAGGCATAGCACTGTTGTTTCTTTTTCAGTTAGTGCAGAGAATCTTACTGCTTCTTTGCCAAACAAGTGATTAAAACTTAGGATGCAACATTGCCCCGGATGGATATAATACAACAAAAATTCTACTTCCTCTTCTTCTGCATACATTTTGATCAAACCATCTAAGATTATAGGTAGAAAGTTTAAATAACTTCCTTGTTTGACGACATGTTTACCTTTTGGAATTATTTTAAGTTGACCAAAGGATAAAATTTCTTCCTCCAATTCTTTTTTTATAAATGGAAAACATTTAGAAAGTTCAATTTTTTCATTTCGCATTTTTCAACTCATTTTGGTTGCGTTATTAAATAAGTCGAAAAATTAATGGTTATTTACAATTTTATAATAAAAAAAAAACCTATACCAAAATACAGATTAATTATTTTACCTTATAATTATTCAATCCTTCTTGTAACCAATCAAGATATTCATCAGCATTTGGTGTATAAGCTGTAGTGCGATTTAGCAGATTCATTTCTGAATCTATTAAAACATAATATGGTTGTGAATTATTCTGAAAATTAAGGGTTTGAAAAGTGGCCCACTTATCGCCAATTGTTTTTATTTTTTTGATTCTTCCATCTGGTTTTAGGAAGTTAAATTGTTGTTGTTCTGATAGCTTTTCTCGATCATCAACATAAAGCGAGATCAACACATATTTACTTTTTAATACTTCGATCACTTCGGGATGACTCCAAACTTGTTCTTCCATTTTTCGACAATTGACGCATGCCCATCCTGTAAAGTCTATCATGATCGGTTTATTTTGAGTCTTTGCAGCATCTATACCTTTTTCAAAATCTGTATACGCATTCAAGCCTAAAGGGCCATGCGCTTCCTTTTCATATAAACTGTAAAATAATGGAGGTGGAAAACCACTCAGCAATTTTAAGTTGGCATAAGCAGTATTTGTAAGTCCCGGAATCAAGTACATGACAAACAATAATGTAAATACTCCTAATGTTTTTCTTCCTAAACTTAGTTTTTGCAGAGGGCTATCATGTGGAAAACGAATTTTTCCAAAAAGATATAATACCATACCTAAGCCTATAAAAATCCAAATTGCAATAAATACTTCTCGTTTTAATAATCCCCAATGTTCTACCAAATCTGCATTTGATAAAAACTTGAAGGCTAATGCTAATTCTATAAATCCTAAAACTACTTTTACAGTATTAAGCCATCCACCGCTTTTAGGTAGAGAATTTAACCAATTAGGAAACAAAGCAAATAATCCAAATGGTAATGCCAATGCTAATCCAAAACCTCCCATTCCAAAACTTAATTGCATCGCTCCACCATCACTACTTAATGAGCCTCCTAACAGTGATCCCAAAATTGGACCTGTACAAGAAAACGATACAAGCGCCAGTGTTAATGCCATAAAAAATATCCCTATAATTCCTCCTACACTGGTTGCTTTGCTATCTAACTTTGTGCTCCAGGATGCCGGTAAGGTTATTTCGAAATAGCCAAAAAATGAGATTGCAAAAATGATAAATATGACAAAGAATATAACATTCAAAGTGACATTGGTAGAAATATTGTTCAGTATTTCGGGATCTAAAGAATCTAGTACATGAAAAGGTAAACTTAACAATACATAAATTGTAAAAATGAAAAAACCATAGGTAATTGCATTAAATAATCCTTTTTTACGGTCTTTTGCTCCTTTAGTAAAAAAAGATACAGTAAGTGGTATCATAGGAAATACACAAGGAGTCAATAATGCGATTAGACCTCCTAAAAAACCTAAAGCAAAAATGGTAATGTAGCTTTTTTCTTCTACCTGATCTGAAACAAATTTTTCTTTGCCTTTTATGTCAATATATAGTGCCTCTGACTTTGCTTGATCTTCTGCAGAAACAATTGTATTTGTTGTTTCAGATTCAGTTTTCTTCCCTGAAAGATTCAATGCAAACTCTATTGTATCTGGTGCAAGGCATTTTTCATCATCACAGACTGAAAAGAAAACCTCAGCATTTACACTTTTAATATTCTTATCTATGATTTTAATTTTTTGAGAAAATGTAACCTCATTTTCAAAATACTTTACATCCATCTCAAATATAGGGTCAAACTTTTCTATTCCTTTTGGTTCGATAGTTTCTCCTATTAATTCATAAGAATCTGAGGTGCTATTAAAAGTAAATTCTGTAGGGGTTGGCGCAATCTCATCTCCTTCTGCTTCATTTTGAGAGTATAAATGCCACCCAGAATCTAACGTAGCTTTAAAATATAATATATAAACATTTTCACTTTCTTTTTCTATACTAGAAGACCATTTTATTGGATCCAATGGTTGTGAAAAAGAGGCTAAAGAAACTAGTATAAGAGCTAATATTGATATTAAATTTCGCATCAGGTTATTGTAATTTTTAGTACTTGTTTAGTTTGAGGCATAATCTTGAATCTGTTGTCTGCTCTGTAATTTATAATCCAAACGATATCTTTTCCTGAGCATAATAACCAGATTCTTTCTTTGGCTAACAAAGATAATTTTTCATCTTTAAAATATTTGCTTAATTTTTTTTTACCTTTCATACCGAATGGATAAAAGTAGTCGCCTTCTTTCCATTTTCTTACAGTTAGGGGATATTTTAACTTTTCTTTGTCTACATAAATAGTCTTCAAATCTTTTTCTCCCACCTCTTCTATAGGCTTGATTTTCAATGTCCCTGAAGGGATCATAAGCATACATTCTGCTTCAGGGATATTATAATCCCTATTGGTAGTTTCTGCTTTAACTTTTGTAATCAACAAATAATCTCTGTCTTTTACGAGTCTGTGTGTTTCTGAAAAGATTTGTTTGCCTGATTGTGCAGTTAACATGTGTTCTACATCATTCCAAGCTTTAAAACCATATTCGTTAAGTAAAAAATAAAGGCAGGTTTTGGGATGGCCATATTCTCTTAATTTATGTATCGGTATTTTGAGTGTATCGTCATCAATATTTTGTAAAATCTCATTTTTAATCCTTTTTACCTGACTTTTCACAAATTCATTAGTCTGTTTAAGATTACCTATTGTAGTTTTAAAATTAGATAAAAATTGAGGAGAAAGTGTCTTTAAATCAGGAACAACTTTATGCCTAATCTTATTTCTTAGGTATTTTGTGTCCGAGTTACTACTATCTTCTCTCCAGACTAAGTTATTATGTGTTGCATAATCTAGTATCTGATCTCTAGAAAACAGTAACAAAGGTCTAATAAAAATATCGTTAACTTCAGGAATCCCAACCAGACCTTCTATTCCTGTTCCTCTTGATAAATTGATTAAAAATGTTTCGAGGTTATCATCGGCGTGGTGTGCCGTCAAAATAAAATCAAAACCACTATCTGTATGTAATTTTTTAAACCAATCATACCGCAATGTTCTAGCCGCCATTTGGATAGAAACTTTTTGTTCTTCGGCATATTTTTTTGTGTCAAAATGTATCTTATGAAATGATACGTCTAAATCATAAGCTAATTGAGCCACAAAAGCTTCGTCTTCATCACTTTCTTTACCTCTTAGATTAAAATTACAATGGGCAATACTAAATTTTAGACCAAGCAAATTACAGAGTTTTGCTAATACTACACTATCAAGTCCGCCACTACAAGCGATCAACAATTTGCTCCTAAGAAGAAAAGAAAATCTATCATTAATATGGTTTTTAAACTCGTGTAAAAACGTATTCTGCATAAGATCTTTTTGGTGTCATCAAATATACAATTTTGAACGGCTATCACAATTTTAAAAATAAAGCTTTCAACTACTGATTATCAAGTTTTTAACACTAAATATGATTTGTTTTGATTATTTTTAGAAAACAACTCTTAAATCAATCACTAATGAATGACATAGACAAGTTTCAGAATTTTTATACCGATGATGATCAAAAAGAGTTTGGTAGAAAGTTATTATCCATTGTACCGCATCTACATCCATATGTAAAGCATAGGCTTTATATTGCAGAAAGCATAGGAATTTTACCACAAAATATGTATTGCTCTAATGGGATCATAGATGATGCTATAGTAAAATTATATCATAATAAGCCAGATGTAGATATAGATACTTTATCTCTCGAACTTACACTTTTTAAAATAGCAGACGAACAAATCGATGAACTACATGTAAAAGAAGGTTGGCATCAAAAAAGTATTAGTACTAGTCATTTTTTGAAAGATGAACTCGAAAAACTGGAAGAAAATTTCACTGTAGAAGCAGATAACGAATTAATCATGAAAGAAGAGTTAGATGATATTTGTTATCATCAAGATGAACAAAATCAACAAAACTTTGTTTATGACGACCTCGACTCTGCTATATTAAAAGCCGTACATGATGTCCCATCATCAGATATTCGAAAACAAAAACTACTTGGTAAGTTTTATAGCTGGCTACCTCTTGAGACTTCAAAAATTATTGATCTCTTTGTTTTCGGTAAATTAAACTTTGAAGAGATTGCCACAATCAAAGACATGTCCGCCAATCACGTTAAAGAAATTATCATTGATGTAAGAAAGAGTTTTAGAAGAAATTTAATATAATCAAATTAACAAATATGTAAACAAACTTATATTTTATAATCATTTATAGTTTTGTTATTCTTTTACATCATTTCTCCAAAGTTTCTCATGCAATACTTTTTCTTTAACTTCTTTTCGATAATGTCGGCTTATAGGAATACGACTTGAGTCAATTATGATTTCATGGTTTTCTATAGATTTTATTTTGGGAATAGATACAATATAGGATTTATGAGTTCTGATAAAGTATTTATCTTTTAATTTTTGTTCTACATTTTTAAGAGGTATTAATGATATATATTTTCTGTTATAAGTATAAATACTAACATAGTTTTGTAGTGCCTGAACAAAAAGTATATCATCAAAATAAATTTTTTCAAATTTCTGATCACACTTTATAAAAAAATAATCATCTGAATGATTTTCGACCATAGATTTATTTGAGGCATTTTGTAATTGAAAAAAATCATTAGCCTTATTTACAGATTTTATAAAGCGTTGTAAAGTAATTGGTTTTAACAGATAATCCAACACGTCTAAATCATACCCTTCTAAGGCATAACTTGGATAAGCAGTAGTGAGAATTACCATGGGAAGGTTTGGAGTGTCTCTTAAAAAATCTATTCCATTGATCTTAGGCATCTGAATATCCAAAAAAATTAAATCAACTTTTTTTTGATTCAAAATATTAGATAACTCAACTGGATTAGTACCTTCTCCAACTTGTTCTAAGAACTCTATTTCTGTAATATAATTATTTATACATTCTCTTGCCAAAGGTTCATCATCAATTACGACGCATCTTATCATAGTTGGTATGGTGTTAGTTGAGGAGCAACATACTCTTCAAGATTTAATATAAGTTCTACTGAAAATTGGTTGGCATTATGATTAAGTTTTAGATCATAATATTTAGGGTACAATAATTCTAATCTTCGTTTCACATTTTTTAGACCTAAGCCCCCATATACTACTGCATCTCTAGAAACTTCGTGATGATTATCGACCGTATTCGAAATTTTGAATATGAATTGATTTTCGATCAAATCAGCTTTTATTTCAATTATATTAGACTTATCAGTATACTGCGAAACGTGTTTGAATGCATTTTCTATAAAAGGCATTAATAAAAATGGTGCTATAGAAAGATTATTTGACGCTACAACAGAAAATTCAGATCGAATCATAAAATTATCATTTTGTCTCAGTTCTTCTAGTTCTATAAAACCTTTTATATATGATATTTCTTTGGATAATAAAATTTGATGCTCATTACATTCATACAACTGATATCGCAATAACTCAGAAAATTTAGCTAAAGATTCTGTCGCCATATCAGTATTTTTATTGATCAAAACAAAAATTGAATTGATCGTATTAAATAAAAAATGTGGATTGAACTGTGATTTCAAAAACTTTAATTCGGTCTCTAATTTTTCTTTTTCTAAAATTTGTTGTTTTTTCTGAGAAGACAACCAGTTCTTAGCTAATTTGATACTCATACCAAGCGTCATAGATCCTATTGAAGAAGGAAGTGTGTTGTGTAAAAAAACTTTGTATAGTTCCTCTATAGGAAACTTTTGATACCCTTCTAATGGGAAAAAATAATACCATACAATACTTGGTACTAAAATTAATGAAGCCATTACTATTATAGTAATGATTACAAGTACAACATACATCAAGTATTTTGACTTAATTAAATACTTAGGAATGAGATAATACAAACAGAAGTAAACTCCTATGGCTTGAATTACTATAAATGAAGTAAACGAAACAAAACCTGAAGGTTGACTAATTTGATCAAATGCATTGGTAAACCCGCCTTTGAAAACGACCCACCAAGAAAAGTGATATAAAAACCAAAATACAAGGTGATATACTTTGTATTTAACTATCCAACTATATATAGATTTAACAACACTCAAATTATTCCTAATTAAAACCTAAATCGAATGTACAACATTTAACACAAACACCTATTTATCAATTATTAAAGGTATACTTTTATTGATGAGATGTATGATTTTATTGACAAGATGCTTTTTAAGTTATTTTTAAATATAATTGTACTCAACTTTCTAAGAATAGGGGTTTAGTCATGTATTGACGACAGGTAATCAATTTCATTTTACAGATGTTGCTTTTTACTATTGATTTGTAGCATATCAATCTATTAAAAATCAATAAAATGCAAAAGTTAATCATCTCCATCATGCTAGTCATTACGAACTCAATCAACTATTCTCAAGATATGATCGCCGAGGTACAAAATACATTTCATAAAACTGAAATCAAAAAAAGTACTCCATTGTCTTTTGAAGAAAAAACTCAAAATAATAATACTCCTAATCACATAAAATATTTTGAAGATTTAGCTTCTAAATGGGGTAAAAAACAAGTGTATCAATTTGGTAAATCTAAAGAACATTTTAATGCCACTTTCAAATCCAACAAAGGTCAAATAATAGCTACCTATGATGAAAATGGCTCATTAATAGCGGCAGAAGAACATTTTAATAACCTGGCACTACCCAAACATCTAATTTTTTCCATTTATGAAAAATATAAAGGTTGGAAAGTCATCGGTAATACATATTCTACTTCATATAAAAAAAGAAAGTATTTGAATACAGTATACGAGGTACAACTACAAAAAGGTAGCAAAGTAAAAAATATAAAAATTGATACTAATACTATACACTAATATTCAATAACTTAAGAAAAGTAATGTTTGTAAATATTACTTTTCTTAGGCTTCAAGAACTTCTCTCATTGCTTTTGCCTTAAGTAAACATTCTTCGTACTCTTTATCTGGATTTGATTTTGCAGTAATAGCACTACCAACAGTATATGAAATATATTTTTGTTGTTCATTATATAAAATACTTCGTATTACAACATTAAAATCAAAATCTCCAAGCGGAGTAAAATATCCAACAGCACCACTATACACTCCTCTTTTTGTAATTTCTAGATTTTCTATGATCTGCATTGCAGAAATTTTTGGGGCTCCTGTCATACTTCCCATAGGAAAGGTCGTTTTGATCACATCTACAGGAGAAGTAGTTTTGTTAACTTCTGAGGTAATTGTCGAAATCATTTGATGTACCTGTTCAAAAGAATAGACTTTGCATAATTCGTCTACAATTACAGAACCTTTTGTTGCTGTTCGAGACAAGTCATTACGAACCAAATCTACAATCATAATGTTTTCAGACCGTTCTTTAGGATCATTTTTAAGATGATCTATCAATTCATTGTCCTCTTTTTTATCTACAGCTCTTTTTGCAGTTCCTTTTATAGGTTGTGAAATAATTTTTTGACCTTCTTTTCTAAGATATCGCTCAGGAGAAGCACTTAGCAAGTACCAATGATCTGTTTTAAAAAAAGTAGCAAACGGAGCTTTAGATATTTCATTAAGATGTCTATAGGTCTCTAAAGGATCAATACAACTATCCGTTGCAAAAAACTCCTGACAAAAATTAGCTTCATAAATATCACCTCTATGAATATGAGATAGCATTTTATTCACTCGACTTTTATACTCATCTTTGGTAATTCTCAAACTGATTTTGATTTTATCACAAGGATCATCATTATCACTAGCTTGAGTGTTCTCTCCCATTTTATGAAATAAGAAGGATACTTTATCAAAATCTTCAACAATCTCATCATCTACCATTCGTAGATAATGCATTTCTATAATATTATCTTTAAATAAAAAAAGCTTTTTAGGCTGAAAAAAGTATAATTCAGGAAAACATAAGTTATCAATATTGTTTGACGAGAGTCCTTCTACGTCATTTTTCAAATCATAAGATAAATATCCAAATATCCAATCAGAGATTTGTGATTGATACTCTGATAATTTTTCAAAAGCATTATGATAACCTGTTCTAATAGATGTTAATGCATCTACGGCCAACACTGCATCATAACTTGAATATTGTTGCGAATGTTCGTTAGAATCTAACCATGCAACATCGTCAAATTGTTGAGCCCAAATCAGTAAGTGTTCTTTGAATTTTTTTGGATGATTTAATGTATATTTTTTAATGCTACGCACCTAATATCAGATTTCTTTTGTAAAAATATCTAGTACTTGCTTGATATTGAGTAACAATTCTTTGTCTGTAATCGTATTAGATTCTTCAGAAAAATTATCATAAAAAGAAGGAAAACTAAGGCTCCCTACAATCTCTGCCCCAAACCTTGGTAAAACGCTCTTTCCAAACTCCAAAGCGCTAAGCCCTCCTCTTTTGCCAGGAGAAGTACTTAATAACAATACTTTTTTTCCTTCTAAAAAATTACGATCTAATCTTGATAGCCAATCAATTATATTCTTAAAAAAAGCGCTCCAACTTCCATTATGTTCATTTACAGAAATGATGAGTCCATCTGATTCTGAAATTTCTTTTTGTAATGCAGTTGTCATTTCCGGAAATCCCTTTTTTTCTTCATCTTCACCATAGATAGGTAGAGGATAATCAATTAAGTTGATAAGTTTTGTATCATGATTTTCTATTGATGAAACAATATGTTTCACAAGTTTTTGATTAATAGAAGTACTGCTATTAGAGCCTGCAAAGGCAAGTATTTTGCTCATTATTTTTGTTAATTAAAGTAATCAAAAATAATCAAAAAGCTTACAGTCGCAAAATAAGGCTACCTTTGTATCATCACGAAAAAACAAACCCATTGGCTTTTAGAGATTTAAATTTAAGTACTCAACTTCTTAACGCATTAGATGATATCCATATCTCCACTCCTACTCCTATACAGGAGCAAGCATTTTCTCCTGTAATGTCAGGTAAGGATGTTGTAGGTATAGCGCAAACAGGTACTGGTAAAACATTTGCTTATATGCTTCCTATACTTCGGATGCTAAAATATTCTGTACAACAAAACCCAAGAGTATTAGTACTTGTTCCCACTAGAGAACTTGTGGTTCAGGTAGTAGAAGAAATAAAAAAGCTTTCTAAATATATCAATGTACGAATTGAAGGAGTATATGGGGGTACTAACATCAATACGCAAAAACAAGTCGTATCTCAAGGGCTAGATATTATAGTAGCAACACCAGGACGCTTATACGATTTGGCGGTGAGCCGTGCATTGCAATTAAAATCCATTCAAAAGTTAGTCATCGACGAGGTTGATGTAATGATGGATTTAGGTTTTAGACATCAGTTGATGAATATTTTTGATATTCTTCCGCAGCAGCGACAAAACATTATGTTCTCGGCAACAATGACTGAAGACGTAGAGAGCATCATCACAGAAATATTTACAAATCCTCAAAAAATATCTATTGCCAAAAGCGGAACTCCATTAGAAAACATTAAGCAATACGGGTATAAGATTGCTAATTTTTATACTAAAGTCAATCTGCTAGAAGATCTTTTACACGATAAAGAAGCATTCAAAAAAGTATTACTTTTTGTTAGCAATAAACGTATGGCTGATCGTTTATTTGAAAGATTCGAAAGAACATTTCCTGATCAATGTGCTGTTATTCATTCTAATAAAACACAGAACTACCGTCTCAGAAGTATTGAACAATTTGAGAGTGGAGAACATCATATCCTGATCGCTACAGATGTTATGGCTCGAGGATTGGATATAGATGATATTACACATGTTATCAATGTAGATACTCCTGCTTATCCTGAAAATTACATGCATCGTATTGGTCGAACAGGTCGTGCGCAAAAAGAAGGAACCGCTATTGTACTTGCGACCGAAAAAGAACAAGAATATCTGGAAGCTATAGAAGAACTTATGGAAATGAAAGTTGAGCAACTGGATATCCCTAATCATGTTGAAGTCTCTAAAGAACTTACCCCAGAAGAGCAACCTGTAGTCAAAGAAATTTATAATCCCAATAAACGAACCAACGATGATGAGGCCGGTGCAGCTTTTCATGAGAAAAAGGAAAAAAATAAAAAAGTAAATCTAGGAGGGAAATATAAACGGGAAATTAAAAAGAAGTACAAAAAACCAAAAACAAGAGGAGATAAAACCTTTAATCAAAAACATAAAAAAAGAAAAAAACGATAAAAGTAACCTTATGAACAAAAAACTACTCACAATAGTATTAGCGATAACATTGATCACTTCTTGTCAAGACAATCAAAAACAAAATAATAACGAATATCAAGATAATCCCGAGTCAAGTGACGAAAGTGTAAGTAATGACCGAATCGATAATAATAACATTACTAAAGCAAAGATTGATCTGGATTTGGAAAAAGCTGTAAACAATTTCATTACTTGCAAAAAAGCTGCAACCGAACGTAATGAATGCAGAAACAGTATCACTGAAGTTATTGCCGAAACGTATGAGTTAACAGAGTTCAATGATCCAAAATTAGGATATGTTGTTTATGATAGCATTAGACTTATTGTTGAGCAATCCAGACATTGGTTGCAATTAGGAACGATTAGTCAAAAAACAATTGATCAGGCATTAGAGCATACTAATAGAGGGGGATTAGCACTTGTTATCGATACATCCAAAACATATGGCCATGTAGTTATGATTGTACCGGGAGAAACAAAAAAATCAGGCTCATGGGGAATGAGTTTACCGTATGTTTTATCACTTTCTAATTATAAGCCCGAAAAATCTTTCAGTAATAAGCAGCTCTCTTATGCTTTTCAAAAAAGTGATGCACTAAAAATATATGTTAGACAATAATGATAGTTTTAGACTATATTGTATAGCTTTATAATCTTATCAGATTATATTTAAAATCAAAAAACAATCCTATGAAACGTTTTGATATACGGTTTTTACCAATTCTATTCTTTTTTGTCTCTTATCAGATCAACGCACAACAAGTATATAAAGATCAATTTGCTCATACTTTTTCTATTGTTGCCAGAGACAAAGTCACAGGCGAAATGGCTGTGGGTGTACAAAGTCATTGGTTTTCTGTGGGTTCAATTGTATCATGGGGCAAATCCGGAGTTGGCGTTGTAGCCACACAATCTTTTGTAAATCCGGCTTATGGTCCAGAGGGGCTTTCGCTTATAGAGAAAGGAACATCTGCTAAAGAAGCACTCGATCTTCTTGTTGCAAAAGACGAAGGAAAAGACTTTAGACAAGTGGCTTTCTTAGATCATAAAGGAAATACAGCTGCTTTTACAGGAGAGAAATGCGTAGCGTCTGCTCATCATATCATAGGAGATAATTTTGCAGTACAAGCCAATATGATGTTGAATGATAAGGTAGTACCTGCAATGGCCGAAGCTTTTGAAAAAAATAAAGATCTACCTCTTGCCCAACGAGTGGTCAAAGTACTTTTGGCTGCCCAAGAAGCCGGAGGTGATATCAGAGGAAAACAATCTGCGGCATTAATTGTTGTTGATGGATCACCTGCCAAAAATGTATGGGAAGACAAAAAAATTCATCTCAGAGTAGATGATCATCCTACTCCATTAGTAGAATTAGAACGTCTTTTGAAAGTACATGAAGCGTATCAGTTTATGAATAACGGCGACCTTGCTATAGAAGAAGGCGATATGTCTAAAGCATTTGCAGCATATAATGCTGCAGAGCAATTATTTCCGGAAAATTTAGAAATGAAATATTGGAAAGCTATTGCTATGGCAAATAACAATAAGCTGAAAGAAGCTTTACCAATTTTTAAAACTATTTTTCAGAAAGATAAAAATTGGAGGGAACTCACAAAGCGATTACCCAAATCTGGGTTATTAAATATCTCTGAAGCACAGTTGAACACCATTTTAAGTTTATAAAGTAAATAATTCGTATACAAGTGGCTTCAATTTTTGCTCATGTTTTTACTTCTTATGCATTTGGCAAAGGATTTCCCAAAGAGCTTACTACTTAAAAAATTTAGATTCTTAGCGAGATTTGTGCTATGACACTAGATGCAGAAATTATATTCCTAACATTTTTGAAGAGTTATTATAGAGAACCAATATGAAAACATTTACAGATAAAACATCTAAAAAAAAACCTAAAGTTAGTATTGGCAAAGCGTTCAAAACTATTATCTGGCCCAGAAGAAATCTTGTTTTTATAGGATTGTTTCTTATTGTACTTAGTAGGCTTGCAAGTCTGATCTTACCTATGGCTAGTAAATATCTTATGGATGATGTAATTGCTAAAAAGGATTACAATATGCTCAAAACACTTCTTATTGGTGTCGGTATTGCCATTCTTATACAATCCATTACTTCATTTTTATTGACTCGAATATTAAGTGTACAGGCGCAATTTTTAATTTCTGAATTAAGGGCGCAAGTACAAAAAAAGGTATTATCACTTCCCATTAGTTTTTTTGACAATACAAAATCAGGAGCACTCGTTTCTCGCATTATGAGTGATGTCGAAGGAGTAAGAAACCTTATTGGCACAGGCTTGGTTCAATTAGTTGGAGGAACTATTACTGCTATTATATCACTCATATTATTGATTCGTATCAGTCCGTCTATGACATTATTTGTGTTGATTCCGGTATCTGTATTTGGAGTAGTCGCTTTAAAAGCATTTAAATATATACGCCCGATTTTTAGAAAACGTGGAGTCATCAATGCAGAAGTAAAAGGACGGCTTACCGAAACATTAGCTGGAGTTCGTGTAATTAAAGGGTTTAATGCTGAAGCACAAGAAAACAAAATTTTTGAAGAAGGCGTAGATCGATTGTTTCAAAATGTAAAGAAAAGCCTTACCACAACCGCTTTGATCACCAGTTCTTCTACCTTTTTACTCGGTATTGCTTCTACCGGTATTATGGGAATTGGTGGATATAAAATCATGATTGATGAGTTAACAATTGGCGACTTTCTATCTTTTACCCTTTTACTAGGATTTATGATTGCTCCTATTGTTCAAATGAGTAACATCGGAAGCCAGTTAACAGAAGCACTTGCCGGATTGGATCGTACTGAAGAATTAATGAACATGACTCCGGAAGATGAGATTGAAGATAGAGATATTACCCTAGATGCTATCACCGGAGAAATCATCTTTGATGATGTTTCTTTTGCTTACGAAAAAGATAAACCAGTGTTACACAATATTAGTTTCAAAGCGCCTTCTGGTTCTGTAACAGCTCTGGTGGGAAGCTCTGGCTCAGGGAAATCTACTATTGCAGGTCTTGCTGCTACTTTTCTCAATCCACAATCCGGACGAATTACTATTGATCAACAAGATATTTCTAAAGTAAAACTAAACTCCTACAGACAATATCTCGGAGTCGTTTTACAAGATGAGTTTTTGTTTGAAGGTACGATCAGAGACAATATCTTATTCCCCAAACCCGAGGCTACCAAAGAAGAATTACAAAATGCAGTTCAAGCCGCTTACGTAAATGAATTTACAGATCGATTTGAGGATGGGCTTGATACACTTATTGGAGAACGTGGTGTAAAACTATCTGGTGGTCAACGCCAACGTATTGCCATTGCAAGAGCAATTTTGGCTGATCCAAAAATCATTATTCTCGATGAAGCTACTTCTAATTTGGATACTGAAAGTGAAGCTCTAATACAAAAAAGCCTTAATGAACTGATGAAAGGGCGAACTACTTTTGTTATTGCGCATCGATTAAGTACGATCAAAAAAGCAGATCAAATTCTCGTTATCGAATCAGGGCGTATTGTTGAGAAAGGCACTCATCATCAACTTATTGATACAAAGGGTAGATACCATGACCTATACACGTATCAGGCAAGAATCTAAATCAACTATTCATAATTTTATTGCACGCTTGCCCATATTTTATTAGCATGTTGCAAAAAAAGAGGAGATGCTTTTTCAAAAGACGGATCGATATTTTTATCACCCCCAAATACTTCGTTCCCCATATTTATTAATGTGTTCCCTCTAATGATATATTTCTCTCCATTTTCTAACATCAATAATTTTAATGTTAAAGGGGAAACATCTGAAATACAAGCTAATTTGTAGGCAAAAGTAATTTCACCTAGACCATTTTTGTCCAAATCTGTTATCGTAATTGACTCATCAATAAAGTCTGCAAAAAGATCATACTCACAACCTTCTTCTGTAAAATCATAAATTCTTCTAATTAGCTTTGTACTATCGGGCTCAATAGCGTAGTGATAAACAAAAATTTCATGGTCTTTTTTAGAAAATAGTACAATATTTTCACCTTTGGAGTCCTTCCAAAATTTTTTAGTAACAATATCTCCTTTAACATCAAGCGTACTCAAATCATAATTTGACGTATCTAATACTTCAAACTTGCCACTAATTTCATTAGACGAATTTTTCTTGTTTTTATCTGAGTTATTACACGAAATAAGAATCAAAGAAATAAAAATGTATACTATTGTTCGCATACTCTTTTTTTGGATTATATGTATTATGTTAATGACTTGAGAACGGTTTAGCAGAGTTTATATTGTTATTAAACAATACAACAAGATTCTAATCCATCCAATTACAATCAGCTCTATTCCTCATAAAATTTATATATAGATGATTTGAAGAATCAAATTGCTTATTCACCCAATCCATGCTCTTTTTTATATGATAAACTACTGTCTTTAATATATTCCCAAACCTGAAACGCATTTTTTGCATCTATTAATTCAGTAAACGCTTCCTGATTCATAGCATACTGTAAAAAACGCTCTACATGAGATTGAGGAATCTGCAATTCTTCTGCAATCTCAATTTCTGAAAACATATTAATAATCTCATCCTCTACTTTTACTTTTTCATCAAGTGCTACTCTGCCTTTTAAGGATTTTGTTCGACCAGAAATCTTATTCAGGATTTTATGTACATTTACGATAAGACCTACACCAAAAGGAGTTCCTTGTATTTTGACAGCTTTTCCGTGATTAGCTTCAAAAAGTAACCGCTCATTTTTGGTTTTTACCTTTAGCTTTGCTTCTGGCAATCCCAAGGACGATGCTTTTATTACGGGAGAAAGCTTAATTTTCTGAATATCTCCGTTTATATTACCAGTTAAATCATAAGGACGTACAACCACTTCTTCCAAATTGATAGTTTTTTCTTTTAAAACCACAATCATCATACCTTGATCAAGAATTGAATCTGTAATCATAACCTTTTTAGTTACATATGTAATTGCAGAAAATTGTAAGGTGTCGTTCTTATTAACCGCTATTGTAAAACCTCCTTTGGCATTTGTAATCGTGGATTTTTTGCTATTGAGGTTAATCACCAATACATCAGAAATCTCATTACTAAAACTTTGAATCACTCCCATAAGTTCTATTTCTTGAGCATTGCTATTACACGAGGACAATACAATGAATAATTTAACAACACAACACAAGTACTTATGGTTCATTCGTTTATACAATAAGTTCCATTATAAAAACCTAATTGTTATCTGAGTGTTGCAATTCGTAAACCAAACTATTTTTAGATTCAATCAATATGTATTAAAACTTAAGTGCTATGATTAAATGTTTAACTATTGTAATACAGTAACATATAGCACTACCATATTAATACATCTGTACAACATATTTCTCTGTTTTCACCTCACATACGTAGTAAATCTGTTTTTAATACGACCAAATGATAAAAACAGATGGGAAAACTCTTTTATATACTGCTATTTATAGTACAAACCACCAGCTCTATATATAGTCAGAAAAACACTGTTATTGCAAACAACAAACAAGATTATGAGTACTTTTTAGATTTCTTCAGCACTAGAAATAAACAAGTGCATGAAAAATCACTGAGTTATATCAAAAATAATTGGTCTGATCATTTTGAAGCAATCGCTATCGAGTCGTTATATTTTCTCAGAAATCCTTCTACATCCGAAAAATTACTTAACATTCTTCAAAAAAATACTAAGAAATACTATCGCTACGATTTTAACAAGTGGTATGAATATATCTGGAACAAAGATTCTACTTATCAGGGATCCTATTATACTTTTAAAGCTGCATTACACAAAGGGTTAGATGCTAGATTTGAACATTATTTTTTGGATCGACAAGATTTATCTACCATACGATTAGATGAAGTTCGTTGGGGTGGTGTGATTCAGGATGGAATTCCTCCTTTGAGAAACCCAAAAATGATTTCTGCAAAACAAGCAAAATACCTAGCTGATACTGATATCGTTTTTGGCATTGCTGTTCAGGGAGATATCAGAGCTTATCCTAAACGAATCCTTGCTTGGCATGAAATGTTTACAGATCGGGTTGGTAATATTCCTGTGGCGGGAGTATATTGCACATTGTGTGGTACTGTAATTTTATATAAAACACAAAAAGATGGAGTAAACTATCAATTAGGTACTAGCGGATTTTTATACCGTTCTAATAAATTGATGTATGATCAAAAAACACAATCGCTATGGAATACTCTCTGGGGCAAACCTGTCATAGGTCCTTTGGTTAATCAGGGTATTGAGTTAGAATACCTGAGTGTAGTTACTACTACTTGGGGGGAGTGGAAAAAACGCCATCCTGAAACCAAAGTACTTTCTTTGCGTACCGGTCACACTCGAAACTATAATGAAGGCGAAGCTTATAAAGATTATTTTACTACTGATGAATTAATGTTTTCTGTGCCTGGTGTAGACACTAGATTAAAAAATAAACAAGAAATCCTTGCGATACGACTACCAGAAGAAACTGATGAAAATATTGCTATTTCTTCTAAGTTTTTAAGGAAACAAAAAATATATCAAAGCACGATCAATAATAAAAATTTTACTGTATTTACAGATGTTTCGGGAGCACATCGGGTATACTTTACAAAAGATATCGAATTTGTTTTCTATGATCAAAATACCAAGGCAAAAGATGGTAATGGAGAGGTTTGGCATGTAAAAGAAAATCATCTG
Organism: Aquimarina algicola; assembly: GCF_006443095.1. Lineage (GTDB taxonomy): Bacteria > Bacteroidota > Bacteroidia > Flavobacteriales > Flavobacteriaceae > Aquimarina > Aquimarina algicola. Next base: position 103,415 of record NZ_VFWZ01000009.1, on the reverse strand, counting down.
GAACATGCAACTACCCATCAAAAGCTTACTCGTATGTCTACCCATAATGCTTTTTGGTTTGGTTATCAAGCTGCTTTTCCCAAAACAAAACTCATCAAATAATTATGTTATTGATTTCTGTATCCTCAATTTAATTTAAAATCAATCTTAACCTTAGATTTGATATTTTTAGATAACAAAAAATCAAAACTATGGAAAATAATATCAGAGGTGGAGACGCGCCTATTGCCTGCCAATTAGAAGGTGGTAAAAATTATGCATGGTGTACTTGCGGACATAGCAAAGGGCAACCATTTTGCGATGGTAATCACAAAACAGCAAAAGGAACACCACCTACCCTCTTTAGTGTCGATCAAGATAAGGAAGCTTATTTATGTACTTGCAAACTTACTAGTAATCCACCATATTGCGACGGATCACATAACAATTAATTTTAACCACGAATACAAGTCATGTTCGGGGTATTAGTAAAGGTATAATTCTCAATATATTCATCAATACTAATAAATATATTATTGTTTTATAAACTCAATTTCTTTTCCTCCTAACTGAAGAAACATTTTATTCTTTTCTGTCAAAAATTTGATATGAACACCTGCTCGCTCTGACCTAAATTTGTCTTTTTCATAAGATTCTACGGGAAATGTCGGACCGTTTTTTGCTTTTACAATTAAAGTGATATTATCTTTGATAATCTCTATTTCAAAAGGAGGTTCTTCTCCTTTATATGTACCCAAATATTCATCTAATATTTCAGTTTTTAATTTTATAGCTGGCTTAAAATCCGGTAAAGTATATTCTATATTAAAATATACTTTTAATACTCCTGTTAGTATCTCATTCAAGCTCAAAACAACGCCATTTGATAAATAACTAACAGAAAGATTTTCTTCTGGGATATAAACCACTATAGATTGAAACCCATCTATACCACCGGGATGACCATAACTTTTTTTACCATCAAAAGGAAACTGAACTACTCCCAGTCCTCGATTATCAATTAATGTTGTCATTGCAGAAAGAGATGTTTTTGATAGTATTTTGCCCGAAAACAAATGATCATAAAAAATTGTCACATCTTCTGCTGTTGATACTATTGCCCCTGCTCCAACCGGAACACTCATGTCTGTTTCTTGTTGTTTACTCCACTCTAATGTTGCCTTTTGAGCATATGAATTCGCTTCGTTATTTTTTGAGTTTATCTTACTACCATAAAAAGTATTCTTCAAAGTATAGGGGATAATAAGTTTTGACGATAAGACCTCGGCATAAGTTTTATTTTCAATTGCCTCTATAATGTATGACAACAAGATATAATTAGAGTTGGAGTATCCTGATTTCTCACCAGGTTCAAATTGTGATTCTTTGCCAGCAATACGATTGAGCATTTGCTGTTTTGTATTCGGTACAACCATCCAGGTTCTAAAATCTTTATCATCTGTAATATTATAAATCCCGCTACGATGCCTTAATAAATGTTCTATTGTAATCTTATTCGCATTGGGTATTTCGGGAAAAAATTCATCGAGATGATCAGACAAGTTTAACTTCTTTTCTTCTATCAACTGCATAATCAATGTTGCAGTAAATGTCTTTGTTATAGAACCTATACGATATTTTGTATTTCTATTTGATTGTATTTGATTCTCTATATCTGCATATCCTATGGATTTTTGATAGATTTCTTTTCCATCTTTTGTCATAAAAATATGCCCCATACCTTTATTCTTTACTTCTATTAAAGTAAACAAGCTATCTAATTTTGACACATTAAGTTGTGCATTCATTAAATTATACACTAGCATCATACAAATAATCATTATTCTGATCATCTTTCTTTATTTTTTTATTATTGTTATTTATTAATGGTATGCTTTCTACGGGTAGACTTTAATTTTTTATAAAAGAGTTCAGTTTCTCTCTATCTCGCAATAATTCATCTACAAATTGCAAACTATCATTTTGTTTATATACTCCATCTGGACTGACGAGAATATGAAAAGGAATTCCTGAAAATTTATATTCGTTCATTATTTTAATTTCATTACCATCTGTATTGAGTTGTATTCCTTTCATATCTGATTTTTGCAGATAGGATTGCCATGCATCAAAATCATGATCAATTGAAATATCTACAAATACTACATCGCTTTTGGTTTTATGTTTTTCTTTTATTTGATCCAAAATAGGTTTCTCTCTCAGACAAGGAGCACACCAAGTAGCCCAAAAACTCACAAACATTGTTTTTCCTTCGAACGCTGATAACATGACTGTGTTCTTATTAATATCTATAAACTGTTGATAAGACAATATTGCTGTAGTCTTTTTTTCTTTGGTAAAATCCCAAATGACAATGGTATTAGTTACACTTCCGTCATACTGTTTTTTAAAATTTTCTTTCTTCAGTATCATCGGTTGAGAAAACATTATGAGCATAAACAATGTTACCATTATTAAAGACAATAAGATTTTATATTGCTTTTTGACGTGCCTTCTTGTGAGTATCAAAGTACTAATGGAAAAGAATAATAAAATGAAAAAGAAAGGAAAATATAGGTATCGAAATGGTTTGAATATTAGTACTCCCAAAATCAATAAAAACAGCCATTTTATAGAAGTATTTTTATTAATTACTCCTGCAATATAATAACTGAGAATACAAGCAAAAACTGCAATCCATTTTAGGTTAGAAAACTCGTAAATAACATCTATATATCTTAATGAAAAAAAGATTATAAAGACCAATAGTAATATTATAATAATACCAAAAATGATATTGAAAACCTGTTTTTGCATAATTGCTAGTTAAAGACTAATGTTCTTTTTGAATCCAAAGAAATATAATAGTAATAGCTCTTGATATAGAGAAAGTAAAAAAACCAAAAATAGTAGGCAATGCAGAGATTTTTAATCCTCTAGCTAGTACTTCTATAGAAACTTCACCCAACATTTCTAATCTATCAAAGGCTGTTACTAATCCTATAAGCTGTCCTAATACACCCCATACCAAGGCTAAAAGTCCTATTGAGTTTATAAGCTTCATAAATTTTACTGAAGAATGCCCTTTTTTAACTATAACAAATATATTTTTTATAGTAATCGATAATACTAAAGCAAAAATGATCACTATGGGAAGCATAAAAAACAACCCTCCTTCATAAATTTTGTTAAAAAGTTGAGTAAAGAAAGATGGTGTTTCTGTTTGAATTAAAAACATTGTATTACTAAAAATTAAACTAAACATATTAAGATCACTTATTCTTTAAAAGGGTATTGTTCTATTTATCTCCACTTCTGGATACTGTTCTACAAATTTATCTTGTATCTTGACATCTTTACCTTTTAGATATTTATCAAAAAAACAAAGTATCAATTTATTTGTTATATGACTCATTCTTTCTTCATGAATTGTTCCTGTTTGAGTTAAGGATTTTATTTTAGACCAATATGACAAATCACCAAAATTGGCATGGTCAGCAGATGTAATCGTAGCCAGATACACATCATTTTTTGCTATCTTATGATATACATAAAAATTAGGAGTAAAAAATGTACTATAATCTCTATCGGCATGCATAAGCATGAGTGGAGTTTTCAATATACTATCTGATGCCCTGCCCCATTGTGCACCATCCATATTAATTACTGCTTTTATCTTTGGGTTAGCAGTTGATTGTTGTACAACGGCAGCACCGCCCCATGAGTGTCCTAGCAAGCCTATTTGTTCTTGATTAATTTTTTGATACAAAAAACTTTCTGGTTTTGTATTGAGTAGTAATATTTGATCAATGACAAAAGAAATATCATCTGACCATCTATCTAAACTTTCAAAATATGGTAAGTATTCTATTAATTCTTCGATAGCTTGAGTACGAATTTTATCATTTTTTTCATTCAGACCAAGATCCATTTTACTTTTCATATACTTAAAATCCAGACCTACATTCATACGATCTATATTATCTTGATTCCATTTTATCTTTTCACCTTTATGTGTTGTAAAAAAGGATTCATACAAATGATCAATCCCCACGACAATATACCCTTGACTTACAATTTCTTCAATAATAGAAACATACATTTCACTATTCCAAAGTAATCCATGAGATAATATAATCACTGGCATTTTTTTATCTTTTATAATCGGTAAAGAATGTTCTATATGTATCTTGGTAAGATCAAAGTGTGATGCTATAAATGAAGGCATCCCCTTACTTGTTGCAAAAGCTTCTGCAACACCGTTATCCATATATTTCTCCGGTTTGTGTATCTTATCGTAAGAAGGATACCATATATGCGCTGTCAATTTTCGGTAATCCTTGTTATCCCTGGTTAGTATCTCTTTTCGAGTTTTATCTTCTAGATAAATAGATTCTACCCCTATAGAAAAAGAACCTGAAGGTTCAGGAAATTGTATAACCGGCATCGCTACTCCTAGAGCGATACTGAAGAGACATGATATAATGCCAAAAGCTGATAATGTTATTTTCTGCCATTTTATAAAGTTTTGTTTTATAAACAATATCGCACACAATACAAAAGCAAAATAGCCTAGGTATATCTGCCATCTCACCCCTTCTATCAATACATGCAACAACAAGATTAAAATACAACTGTAAAAAATGAAATGTTGAAGAATCCTTCTTCTCAAAAAAGATGATAAAATACTACCAATAAGTAATGCAAGGTATAAATACTCAAAAACTCTCATATATCGTAATAAGATTTATTTTTGAGTCTAAACTAATTACAAATACCTGAGCATTTTACACATTGCGATGAAGTACAGAATTAATACTCTATATAGCAAGATTATGCATTTTAGTTTCGTAAACACGTCAAAAACCCTGTTTATATAGTTATTTATCTTTATAGTCTTATATCTTATAAAAATTATACAGATATTATATCCCTATTTTTACACCTATTAGTTTAAAAAAAAATGATGGTAAAAAAAATACTGGAGATTCTATTACATATTATTTTCTGGGGTATTGTTTTATTTTGCTTTACTTACTTTTTTGGGCATAACACAAGTAATATCAACTATGTATTTTCATTTTCATTATTCTTAATGCCTGTAACCATAGGTACTACTTACACTGTAATAGATCTTCTGATTCCTAAATATTTATTGCAAAAAAAGTACTTTTCATTTTTAGTATATTGTATTTATACCATTATTATATCAGCACTTTTTATTATTATTTCTCTTTTTTATGGGCTTATCTTTTTGTCTTCTTTGAAATTTGAAGAAATGGCTCCACTGACCCGTAGTCCCCTATTTTTATTTATTGCTGTATATTTTGTTGTTATTGTAGCGAGCGTCTTTCGTCTTGTGCAACATAATTACAAATCCAACGCTGCAAATCAAGAACTCAAGCATAAGATCCTCGAAGCTCAACTTAAATTAAAAGAGCAAGAACTACAGTACCTCAAAATGCAAATTCATCCTCATTTTTTATTTAATACGTTAAACACACTTTACGGATTTGCTCTCAAAAAATCTGAAGAGGCCCCTGAGATGATCCTTAAACTATCAAATCTTTTGGATTACTTATTATATCAATCAGATAAACCTTCGGTGGCATTGCAAGAAGAAATACATCATATTGAAGATTATATCGCTTTAGAAAAAATGCGTTTTAGAGATACCCTCGATATCACTATTGATATTGAAAAAATTAACCCCAACATATCAGTAGCTCCAATGCTCTTTATTCCTTTTGTAGAAAACAGTTTTAAACATGGACAATTAAGAAATCAGAAATTGTCTATTGTAATAACGCTCAAAATTATTGATAATCAAATTAAATTTACTATTAAAAACTCTATTCTGGATCAACAAAAAAATAAAGAAGGCATTGGATTGAAAAATATAAAAAAACGATTATTATTACTGTATAAAGATCAGCATGATCTCAATATTACAATAGATCAACACTGGTATATGGTTCAACTTATTCTAAAACATTCAAAAACTGAAGCATGAGCACTAAAATTTCTTGTATCATAGTAGATGATGAACCAACAGCAAGAGATATTTTGATGAGTCATCTGTCAAAAATTGATCAGATACAGGTAATTGCGAAATGTGGTAACGCTCTAGAAGCTTTTAATTGTATCAATAAACAACAAATTGATCTTATATTTCTTGATATTAACATGCCTGAAATCTCCGGAATTTCTTTTGCAAAATCAATCAATACTACTATCAAAATAATTTTTACCACTGCATATCGAGAATATGCTATTGATGGTTTTGATCTGCATGCTGTAGATTATCTATTAAAACCTATTTCTTTTGAAAGACTGTTAAATGCGGTTAATAATTATGTTGAGATTTATCATAAACCTACAAATAACCAGATTAAAGAAACTTCTACAAATAATTTCATCTTTGTTCGATCAGATCGCAGAATGAAAAAAATCAACTTTTCTGATATTTATTATATCGAAAGTTATAGTGATTATCTTAAAATTTATGGTGCTAAAGAAACTGTTGTTACTCGAGAATCTATAAGTACAATAGAATCTAAATTGCCTATGCAACAATTTATGCGTATTCATAGGTCATATATTATTGCGATAGAACATATTAATTCTTTTTCGAATGAAGAAATCACAATACAACATAAATCAATCCCAATAAGCAGAAACTACAAGAGTGAAGTATTAAATAGACTAAGTAATATATAACACAAGAGGATATTTAATTAAAAATATCCTCCTGCTTCTACTTATAATATATTTTAAAGAACACTATACATGTAATGCTCTATTATCCGTTGTTGCCAGTGCAGCTTCTTTAATTGCTTCTGTAAATGTCGGATGTGCATGAGACATACGAGAAATATCTTCAGAAGAAGCTCTAAACTCCATAGCAGTTACTGCTTCTGCAATCAAATCTGCACAACGAGCCCCGATCATATGTACTCCTAAAACCTCATCGGTTTTTTCATCAGCAAGTATTTTGACAAAACCATCTATATCTGCACTTGCTCTTGCTCTACCCAAAGCTCTAAAAGGGAATTGTCCTGATTTGTAAGCTACTCCGGCTTCTTTTAACTCTTCTTCTGTTTTGCCTACTGCTGCAACTTCTGGCCAGGTATATACCACTCCTGGAATCAAATTATAATCGATATGGGGCTTTTGTCCTGCTAATGTTTCTGCTACAAAAACACCTTCTTCTTCTGCCTTGTGCGCCAACATAGCTCCTTTTATCACATCGCCTATAGCATAAATATTAGATACATTGGTTTGTAAATGATCATTTACCTCAACCTGTCCTCTTTCATTTATTTTTACTCCGGCTGCTTCTGCGTTTAACCCATCTGTATAAGGGCGACGTCCTACGGATACCAAACAATAGTCTCCTTTGAACTCTACAGGATTTCCTTTCTTATCATCAGCCGTAACGGTAACCTGTTTTGCTGTGCTTTTTACGCCAGTTACTTTGTGTGAAGTATAAAATTTCACTCCTTGCTTTTTCAACACTTTTTGAAGTTCTCTTGATAAAGCCTTATCCATCCCAGGAATAATTCTATCCATATACTCCACAACAGATACTTCTGCACCTAGCCTTCTATACACTTGCCCTAACTCTAAACCAATTACTCCTCCACCAATAATAACAAGATGCTTTGGTATCTCTTTTAATTTAAGTGCTTCTGTAGAAGTAATGATTCTTTTCTTATCTATTGTAATAAAAGGTAATGTAGAAGGCTTAGATCCTGTAGCAATAATACTATTTTTTGCTTCAATGGTTTCTTGACTTCCATCAGTCTTTGTAATATCTATATGAGTCGCATCTTTAAAAGCTCCTACACCTTCGAAAACATCAATTTTATTTTTTTTCATTAAAAATTCAACACCTCCAGTAGTTTGATCTACCACAGCTTGTTTGCGAGCAATCATTTTTTCAAGATTAATTTTTACATCTCCGGGAATTTCTATTCCATGATCTGAAAAATGTTTTACTGCATGTTCGTAGTGATGAGAAGAATCCAGTAATGCTTTACTAGGGATACATCCTACATTAAGACAAGTTCCACCAAGAGTTGAGTATTTTTCGATTATTGCAGTTTTCATACCTAGTTGAGCGCATCGAATTGCTGCTACATATCCACCAGGCCCGGAGCCAATTACGGCTACATCATATGTACTCATAATAAATTATTATGTTGTGCTTATTAAATTTAATTAACAAAGTTAAAGGTATTGAAAGAATTTTCGATAGTAATTAATAAATAATTATACAAAGAAGAAATTTTTAAGGTATCATCAAATTTTTATGAAAAAACAATGCTGGGAATACTTTAAAAATTATACTTTAGTTAAAGCTAACAAGATCGTGCTAATGGATGCATCGGTTTTATTAGTTCTTTTTTTAACATACAAAGCTTTTTTCTTAATAGATGCGCTATTTATCTACAATTTTTCTCATTATCATTATTGTTTTATGGAGTTCTTGTCGTAATGATTTTGAGTCTAGACCAAGTGTAGGGAATTTAGAATTTTCTACTGATACCTTGTTTTTGGATACTATTTTTACAAATATTGGCTCAAGTACTTATAGCTTTAAAATTTATAACCGCACTGATGATGACTTTACTATTCCTACCATTACATTAGAACGTGGCGAGATCTCTAATTATAGACTTAATGTAGATGGGATACCGGGAAAATCTTTTGAAAATATACAGGTACTTGCAAAGGATAGTATTTTTGTTTTTGTAGAGACAACTACTGATATTACTGATCAAACCACAGATACCGAATTTTTATACACAGATAGAATTTTATTTGATATAGGAAGTAATCAGCAAGATGTAGACTTAGTAACCTTAATTAAAGATGCTGTATTTTTATTTCCGTCACGTGATGCAATGACTGGTACTGTAGAAACCATAACATTGGGACTAGACAATGAAGATAACGAAATTAGAATCGAAGGTTTTTTATTAGATGATGATGAACTCAACTTTACCAACGAAAAACCCTATGTGATTTATGGATATGCAGCAGTACCAAATGGAAAAACACTTACTATTGATGCTGGTGCAAGGATACATTTTCATGCTGAATCCGGAATTATTGTTGCTAATGAAGGAAGTCTAGTTGTTAATGGAGAAGTAAGCTCTGATCCGAAACGTATGGAAAATGAAGTTATTTTTGAAGGTGATCGATTAGAAAGTGCATTTAGTGATGTTCCCGGACAATGGGGTACGATTTGGCTCACTGCCGGTAGCACTGGTCATAGTATCAATCATGCTACTATCAAAAATGCTACTGTTGGTATATTTATGGACTCTAATGATGGTAGTACGACGCCTACGCTAACAATAAAGAATACCCAAATTTACAATAGTTCTAATGTTGGTCTGCTAGCAAGAACCGGTAATGTATCCGGAGAAAATATAGTCATCAATAATGCAGGACAAGTGGCTCTAAATTGTTCTCTGGGTGGAACCTACGACTTTAATCATTGTACATTTACAAATTATTCTAGTATAGGAACCGGTTTTAGAGAGTTTCCCGCGGTTTTGATTGATAACAATCTAATTGTAAATGAATCTGAAGTTGTTACCGCAGATTTATTATCTGCTAATTTTACAAATTGTATCATTTTTGGAAGCCAATCCAGAGAATTATTATTTAGTAGAGTAAATGGTACTGCCTTTAACTTCTCTTTCAAAAATTGTTTGCTTCAATTCGATGATCCACAAAATGAATTTCAGGATAATCCATTATATGATTTTAGCAACGCTCTTATTTTTGAAAATATGATATTCAATGAAGATCCTGATTTTCAAGCGCCATTTGATAACCTTCTAAATATAGGAGAAAAATCGGCTGCTAATGGCCAAGCTTCTATTCCAACTATCGATTCAGATATATTAGGAATTCCAAGAAACACTAGTGCTCCTGATATTGGGGCATATGAAAGTGTTGCGTTTGAGAATTAAAAATCAAAAAAATGAGTCTGTATCAATTCAATATTTGCCAAAAAGCTTGTATTCTGATCTTTTTTTTAGGTTTTAGAGTTCTGTACAGTCAAGAGGAGATATTCGAACCAAATCATAATTTTACAGAAAATCAAATTGTTTATTTATATGGCGATAACGTCAAATTAAGAACTGCTCCTAATACGCAATCTGAGGTTATTGATTTATTAAAAATAGGAACTCAAATCACAATTCTAGAAAAAACAGATCAATCCCAAAAATATAACGGTTTAGACTCACCCTGGTATAAAATTAAATATAAGAGCACTACAGGATATATTCTGGGAGGGCTAATTGCAATCCACAAAACTTCATTTAACAATTCTACCTATCTAATCGCAGTCAAAGTACAAGGAGAACGATTTTATTTACAAACCAGACTTCTAGAGAATTCTAAAACATATATAGAGAATGAAACTGAGTTCTTCAATACACATTTTTCTATAAAATCATACGATAATAAAGGACTAGAATCTATAAAAAATATGCTTTTGATAGAATACATGCCTATTGATCCTTTTGCTAATAATGGTGGTTTTATTTATTTAATACAGGTACAAAGCTAATTACAGCAGTTCGATTTGGAAAAAGTGCAGATGCTCCACATTGGTCAGAAGAATCATTAACTTTTCCAGATGATGATAATGGTATAAAAGGCAGAATCATATTTAAAAGAGAAGAAAGTGAGATTGTTGATCAAGATGTAAATTGGGTAGAAACTAAAACTCTCGAAATTGAATTACGTTGGGAAGGTAATAGACTTGTGCCCGAAATCCCAAAGATGTTCGATACTGATCACTAAATAATTTATTAAATATTTTCTAATAGTATACTACATGGACAATTATATTTTCAGATCTCAAAGATTAGGATTTAGAAACTGGAGTATTGATGATTTAGAAATATTAACAGAGATCAATAACGATGATCAGGTCATGGAATTTTTTCCATTTAAACCTTCCAGAAAAGACACAAGAGATTTTATCTTCAGAATGCAAGAGATGTTTGACGAAACAGGATTTTGTTATTTTGCAGTAGAAGTTATAGAAACTCAGACATGTATTGGTTTTATAGGGATATGCGAGCAGACATATTTTGATGATATTGATAGATTTGTAGATATTGGCTGGAGATTACATAAAAATAGTTGGAATAAAGGATACGCAACCGAAGGGGCGATAGCATGTATAGATTTTGCCTTTAATACGCTTAAATTAAAGACCATTTACGCTGTAGCACCAGAAATAAATACTAAATCAGAGGCTATCATGAAAAAAATTGGGATGAAATTCCTCAAAACGTTTGAACATCCTAAATTACTTAAGTATAGTGCCTTAAAAAATTGTGTCCTTTATTCAATTTCAAGGTAATGATTTACAGGAGTATCATTCATCAAGCAAAATAAGTTCTAATCATAATTTACCCACCACCGCGTTTCTGGATATGTTTTATGATGAATGATAATAGTCTCTCCTATTCTAGGAGTGCTAATATTAATGTTAAGTTCTTGTGCTTTTTTCACAACTCGTTCAATAGGGTCAGTCCATATATGATTAGCCAGCTTAAAACTTCCCCAGTGTATAGGAACCAATACTTCTCCCTTAACATCTACAGCTGCTTGTACTGTTTCTTCGGGGAACATATGGATATTTTTCCAGTCTTTATCGTACTGTCCACATTCCATCAGAACCAGATCAAATGGCCCATATTTATCTCCGATAGTTTTAAAATGGTTTCCATAACCACTATCACCGCTAAAATAGATCTTATCATTTTTCCCCTTAATAACCCAAGAAGCCCATAAAGTTGCCCCTTGATCAAACAACCCTCTGCCAGAAAAATGAATAGCAGGTGTACAAACAAGTTGAATATCACCAAAACTTGTCATATCCCACCAATCTAATTCTTCTATTTTTTCTTTCTCAACTCCCCAGGAAGTCAAGTGCGCACTTAAACCAAGAGGTACAAAAAACTTACCTACATTATCCTTTATTTTTTTAATTGTTGAATAATCTAAATGATCATAATGATCGTGAGAAAAAATTACAAAATCTATGAAAGGTAACTTCTCTATAGCAATAGGTAATTTTGTATTAAACCTTTTTGTCATGTTAATAGGTAGCGGAGAAGCATAATCTCCTAGCATAGGATCTAAAAGAATAGTTGCGCCTTGCATCTGTAAAAGAAAAGTAGAATGTCCAAACCATGTTACTTTTGTTTCGTCACTAGAATAACTTGTAATAGCAGTAGAATCCAAAACCAAAGGTTCTATTTCTTTTAAAGGTCTTTGATGAGTTTTCTTTTTAAAAACTTTTTGTATAGCTTCCCATCTGTTTTCTGAAGTACTTATTGGGGTTCTTATAATGAATTTACCGTCTTCAAAATTATCAGACTGCGAGTATATTTTTTTCTGTTCTTTGTCTGGAGTACCTCCAAACTGAGGACTAAAATTGATAAAAACAATTGCTGTTAGTAGCAATACACCGAATAAGATTGCAATTATGAATAACATACGTTTGGTATATCTTAAGATTTTATGTTTCATTATAAATAATGAATTAATTATTAAAGCCAAAAAAACGCACTATCCAGCTTTAGCAAAAGATAATACGTTTTAATATATAAAGATTAAGAAATTCTATTTTGTGAATAGAGGTTTATCTGCCATCATAGCATTTACTTCATCAGCAATATGATGTAATGCATCTTCATCTTCAACATTTGTAATTACTCTATCGATCAATTCAACAATTTGTATCATATCTTCTTCTTTAAGACCCCTTGTCGTTACTGCAGAAACTCCAATACGAATACCTGAAGTCACAAAAGGAGACTTATCATCAAAAGGTACCATATTTTTATTAACTGTAATATCTGCAACTCCCAATGCTTCTTCTGCCTGTTTTCCTGTTACATTTTTATTACGCAAATCGATTAACATCATATGATTATCGGTACCTCCAGAAATTACTTCATATCCTTTTTTCACAAAAGCTTCTGCCATTACTGCAGCATTTTTCTTTACCTGAATGATATAATGTAAAAACTCATCGCTTAGTGCTTCTTTGAAAGCTATAGCTTTTGCAGCAATAATATGTTCTAATGGCCCACCTTGATTACCAGGAAATACAGCACTGTCAAAAAGAGAAGACATCATACGTTTTTTTCCATTTTTCAAAGTAATCCCGAATGGATTTTCAAAATCTTTACCCATCAGGATTAGTCCTCCTCTGGGGCCTCTTAGCGTTTTATGTGTTGTTGTTGTAACCACATGACAATGAGGTACAGGGTCTGCAATAACTCCTTTTGCTATCAAACCTGCCGGGTGTGCAATGTCTGCCAAAAGGATCGCTCCTACACTATCTGCTATTTCTCTAAATCTTTTGTAATCAATTTCTCTAGAATAAGCAGAAGCACCGGCAATAATCAATTGTGGCTTTTCTTTAGTAGCTATTTCTTGTATTTTATCATAATTTAATGTTCCTGTCTCTTTTTCAACTCCATAAAAAACAGGAGTATACAATTTACCAGAAAAATTGACCGGAGAACCATGAGTCAAATGTCCACCATGGGAAAGATCAAACCCAAGGATTTTGTCTCCTGGTTTAAGACAAGCATGATATACAGCAGTATTAGCTTGCGAACCTGAATGAGGTTGCACATTTGCATATGCTGCTCCAAACAATTCTTTGGCACGATCTATTGCAATTTGTTCTACAATATCTACTACCGCACAGCCTCCATAATAACGTTTTCCCGGATATCCCTCTGCATATTTATTAGTTAATACTGAACCTGCGGCTTCCATTACTTGTTCACTTACAAAATTTTCTGAAGCAATAAGTTCTAAGCCATTGATTTGACGTTCTTTTTCTTCTTGAATCAAATCAAAAATTTGTTTGTCGCGTTGCATGTAATCTTAATTTGTTAATAAAACGCAAAAATAGGAAATCCGTTCCTTATATTTCCTTAAACAAACCCTAATAAATATAAACAACTTGTTCACAGCGATTATAGATAGATGATTTATCGTCTAAAACATAAAATATGATAGAATAGTTAATACCTCAGCTTGAACAATACATATTTTCAAAGTCTAACGGCAAGCCTTAAAACCTTTACTACTTTGATTATCGAATAAAAATTTTATATTCGAAAGAGTTCTATATCCTATGTAATTACTTTTTTAATTATTTTTCACAAATTAAAAAACTTTTAAACGTTCGAATATTATATATTTGGTCAAGCTAATCATCTAATAACTAAAAAAAACGATAATGCCCATAACTGCAAATAATCCTGATAGAAAAACGTGGATCAAAACCCCTTCTAATACTGATTTCCCTATACAGAATATTCCTTTTGGGGTGTTTTTAACACGAGATGATATTATAACAATAGGTACACGAATCGGAGATACAGCTATTGATCTTGGAGCACTACATCAACTTGGTTATTTTGAAGGTATCCCGCTCACAGATGATATTTTTCTACAAGATTCTCTCAATGACTTTATCTCTGATGGAAAAAAGACGTGGAGACTTGTTCGTAATAAAATCGCTGAAATTTTTGATGCTAATAATGATACCCTTAAAAATAATGAAGAGCATAAAAAAATAGTACTTTTTACCTTAGAAGAAATTGAAATGCAGCTTCCTATACGAATTGGAGATTATACCGATTTCTATAGTAGTATTGAACATGCGACCAATGTTGGAAAAATGTTTAGAGATCCGGAAAATGCATTATTACCAAATTGGTTACATATGCCAATAGGATATCATGGTCGTAGTAGCTCTATTGTTCCTTCGGGAATACCTGTTCACAGACCGCAAGGTCAAAAATTGACTAATGGGGCAAAAGATCCAATATTTGGACCATCAAGATTGGTTGATTTTGAACTCGAAATGGCTTTTATAACAACAGATGCCAATGCCTTGGGAGAACCAATCCCTATAGAAGAAGCCGAAGATTATATTTTTGGATTAGTTCTTTTTAATGATTGGAGTGCTAGAGATTTACAAAAGTGGGAATATGTGCCACTTGGACCATTTTTAGGAAAAAACTTTGCTTCCTCGATGTCACCTTGGATTGTTACTTTAGATGCTTTAGAACCTTTTAGAGTTAAAAGCCCAAAACCTATAAAAGAACAATTTTCTTATCTTCAATATGAAGGAGATAAGAGCTTTGATATTAATCTTGAAGTATCTATACAACCAGAAAAAGAAGAAGAAACTATTGTTTGTAAAACCAATTTCAAATATATGTATTGGAATATGGCACAACAATTGGCTCACCATACTATTAATGGTTGTCCTGTAAATTCTGGAGATATGATGGGTAGCGGTACCATATCAGGACCTACTCCTGATTCTTATGGATCTATGCTAGAATTGAGTTGGAGAGGAGAAAAACCGGTACAATTAAAATCCGGAGGAAGCCGTAAATTTATAGACGATAATGATACTGTAATCATGAGAGGGTATTGTAAAAATAAGAACGTAAGAATAGGATTTGGAGAGGTTTCTACAAAACTTCTTCCTGTCTTTAAAAAGTAAAGCAATCATCTATTTTTTAGACCTCGAAATGATTATTTCGAGGTTTTTTTATATCTTTTGGCATCAAAATTGCCCTAAGATACTACTAGAACTATAATACCATCAATATGCAAAAACAACTACTATTCGTTTTTATTTTAGCAATATGCTATTCCTGTAGCAGTGTAAAAAAGACTGAGAAAGCACTTAATACAGGAAATTATGATCAAGCAATTAATATTGCCTTAAATAAACTCAAGACAAATAAAAATAAGAAAGGTAAACAACCTTACATTTTGATGCTTGAAGAAGCTTTTGTTAAGGTTGTAGAAAGAGATCAAAACGCTGTTACCTATCTAGAAAATGAAGGTAATCCGGCTAATTTGGATAAAATATATAATACTTATGTATCTCTAAAAAAAAGACAGGAACGTATCAAACCCTTGTTGCCTCTTTATATTACTGAACAAGGTCGTAATGCAAACTTTGTACTTAATAATTATGATCAAAAAATATTAAGTACCAAAGAAAAACTGTCTGATTATCTGTATAACAGTGCAAAAAAAATGTTGTCTACTGCACAAAGAAAACAAGATTATAGAGTTGTATATGATGATTTGGTATATCTAGATAAAATCACCCCTAATTATCGTGATACCAGATCTATGATAGACGAAGCACATCAAAAAGGAACAGACTTTGTAAAAGTTTCGATGACTAATAATACCAACGTTATCATCCCTCGAAGATTAGAGAGTGATTTACTTAATTTTGGAACATATGGCCTTGATGATCTTTGGACTGTTTATCACAGTAAGTCACAAAAATCTATCAATTATGATTATGCGATGGAAGTTTCATTAAGAGAAATCAATATTTCTCCAGAACAGGTAAAAGAGCGCCAATTACAAAAAGAAAGAATCGTAAAGGATGGTTGGGAGTATCTTTTGGACGAGAATGATGAAATCGTAATTGATGATAAAGGAGAAAAAGTAAAAGTAGATAAAATGGTTACCGTAAAATGTGAATATTATGAATTTACACAGTTTAAAGCGGTAAATGTCAGAGGAAATGTTAAATATAAAAACCTAAGAACAAGACAATTATTAGAAACTTTTCCTATATCTAGCGAGTATGTTTTTCAACATGTATATGCAAATTATAATGGTGATAAAAGAGCTCTAGATGATAACTTATTAGATTTTATAGGTTTAAGAGCTGTTTCTTTTCCTACTAATGAACAGATGGTCTATGATTCTGGTGAAGATTTAAAAAACAAACTAAAAAATATCATTGTTAACTACCGATTCAAATAAGTTTACAATGTTCATTAAAAAGTAATAGAACTTGAAAACAATTCAATTTCTTTATCGGTGAAGTCATCTTGACTTCAATTAAAATTCAAAAAATACGCCGAGAAAATAAATATTTTCTTGGCGTATTTTCTTTTAAAACCATAATTTTTTTTATGATCAAAAATTCATATTCTTACTTTATTATTTCCAAAATCTAAATTGATCAATGCTATCATTAATAGAATGTAACCAATTGCTAATTTGTAGTGCCGTTTCAGAATCCATTGATCTTCCAAAAATATAAACTGTAAAGACTATATATATGGATAATAAGAGGATCGCATTGAATATTCCCATCTTCCTTTTCATAATATATATTAAGAACGCTACAAATGTAAGTATGAACAATAATATACGTAGTTCTGCAACATTTACTACTGTCTCTGCATTCATCTCTATAGGACCATAAATAATTGTAAATAGAAACAGTGGAAAACCTAAAGCAAAACATATATCAAAAATATTGCTCCCAAGTGCATTTGATACCGCATCATCATAATTTCCATTTTTTGCATCTTTCATGGATAATATAGTATCCGGTACACTGGTGGCTCCACTAGCCAAAACAACTGCAATAAAGTAAATAGGGATATTGAGTTCATCTCCCAACCATTCGCATGATTTTACTAGTAGCAAGCATGCCGCACCAATGATTGTCATTGCAACAATTAGCATTGGCCATGCATTTTTATTATTGATTTCATCTTTAACAAAGATCGGTTCTAAGTTCAATGTGATAAGATTTAAAAATAGGTTTCCTTTCTCGTCATCTTCCTCCTCCTCTTCATCTTCTTCCTCTTCTTCTTCGGTATCGTCAGATTTCATTGAAGTCAACATATAAATCGAATATGCTGCATACAATCCCATTAAAACGACTCCATGCACCCAGTTTAAGGAGTCTCCCCCTAAAAGAAATATGAGTACAAACTCACATATCAAAAGTGATATACCATCTCTTAATAGTACTTTTTTTGATACTTCGACATGAGTTGTTACTCTTTTTAAAACTACAACCAAAATTACTACAGCCGGTATTATCATTCCATTAAAAATGGCGCTTCCTGCTGTAGTTCCTATTCCTCCGGCAAAACCATCTTTATCTTTTAAGACAAAAAGAAAAAACAAAGTAGTAAATAATTCGGGCATAGAAGAACCTATGGCATTGATGGTAGCACCTCTTACTCCTTCACTTAGGTTACGACCTAGATATTCTGAAGCTGCTTCAAAACCATCACTTGCACGCCAAATAATTATACAAGTTAGAATAATCAGTAAAATGGAAAGTAATATCATATTATTTTATTTTGGTGTTAATTAGTTATTGTTATTGTCATGACTCTCTCGCTTTCATCATCAGAAAGTAAGATTTTATTTCCGTCTATTAATTCTAAAGATTCTCCTCTAGGTACTTCTACATCATTCGTTACATCCTTTAGTCCTTTTAACCCTTCATTGATTAGGAGCCAGCTATTGTTATGAAATACAAAGTAACCAAGTCGCTTCTTATCTGCTGCAGTTAGTTTTTCGTTTCTAATAATATTTCGGTTCACATGCCATTTGTGCAATGTTGTATTATTACAAATCACCAATCTTTGGTTTTCGGGTTTCCATACTCCTGGTTTGAACTGATAGAAAAAATCAAGAACAGGAATAGAATGATTATAGCGTGTATTACAGAAAGGACATTTAGTTACCTTTGTATTCGTATAAATAAACCATTGTTGTTCACAACTAGAATTACTACATTGAAGTTTTAAATCGTTAGTTTTGATCAACGCTTGTTCCCACATTTCGGCAAGAGGTCTTTCTCTAGGATTTTGTAAACCTTTTACAAATGCTTGGTCAAATAGTTCTTTAAGATAAGGACCGGTGATCGTGTATGGAGTAGATTGTAAATCCGTCCATGGATAAAATTTTTGTACACTATCTCCGTATTCTCTTTTAAAATTTCTGTTACTATCATCAGTTGGATGTTCAATAAACAGAGCTTTTTTACCCATTAACAAATCTTCTTCTTCATCAGACTCTATAGCTCCAAAATAATTACCTCCCCGTAGTGGGTGGCGATATAATAGATACATGTAAATTAACACAGCTAATGCGTGTAGATCTGTTAATCGATTTGGTAAATTTCTATTTGGATCTTTAGCGTCCAAATGTTTGGTAGCTACTACTTCCGGAGCGATAAAATCGGCTGTACCTATTACATCGGGTGGATATAATCCCGGAACTACCAAACCATCAATATCGATAATAGCCGCAGATTTACTTACAGGATCAATCAGTACATTTTTATAAGACAAATCAGAATGAGCTAAACCTGCTGCAT
This sequence comes from Aquimarina algicola, assembly GCF_006443095.1. Classification (GTDB taxonomy): domain Bacteria; phylum Bacteroidota; class Bacteroidia; order Flavobacteriales; family Flavobacteriaceae; genus Aquimarina; species Aquimarina algicola. The sequence goes on along the minus strand of NZ_VFWZ01000009.1, from coordinate 84,187 downwards.
GCATTCTTTTTACCCCTCTTGAAATATTTACACATACTTGAAAATAACTAAGCCAGTTTCCCAATTCGGATTTATCTAATTTAAGACGTGCAGAGCTTGTTCTAAATTTGGCGCTGGCAAACCATTTTCCTTCTTTTTCTTTTCCCTTTAGAAGATCATTGGTACTGTATCCTTTAGTAAAGAAAAAGTTTTTAGAATAACAAGGTACTATAATCCCTGTTTTTCCATCGACTGAAATCACATCGGTAGGCCAAGCATAAAGTTCTTTGTAAAAATCTCCTCCTTCTCTATTAAAGAAACTATTATAATATTTTGTGCAAATATTACGAAGTCTTTCGATAGAGTTATGATCTTGTTTATCTCTGTAAATAGCAACTACATAGGATTTGTCAGGACTAAAATATACATCTTTCATTCCGCCTCGCATGGGCTCACCATTATCTATGTATTGGTACTTTTTTGAAGAGTCTATGATTGATACTACTGTTCTTGAACTCATATAATGTATGCTAATATATTATGGCTAATGTTCTGTCATCATGGTTTCCTTTACTCCAAAAATCCATCCAGTTATTTAATTGTTCTTCGACTACCTCGTGTTCTTCAGAAAAATCAACCTTTATCTTATCCTCATTATTTCCATCAAGATCATTCAAAAATGTTAGCCATTTTTCTGTTTTTTCCAGATTAGCTTCAACTTCAAACTTAGCATCATAAATTCCATCGGTCATCAAAAACAAATATGAAAAATCCTCTTCAATATGTAAATTGAATCTTGTTGCCGGAGGGCGTTCTTTTGAATGAAAAATCTCGGCTTGTGTAACAAAACGAGTTCCCCCACCAAACTCACCAACATCTAACCAATTCAAAAGCTTTGCCTTTGTTTTATCTTTATTAACAATGCCAATAGGACAATCCCCAACACTAAAGGTTATAATAACATATTTCTCTTCTATTTTTTTAAAAACTGCACAGATAAGTGTTGAATGAAAGTAATCAAAATTATTTTTAGCTCTGGGATTTGTAAAAATCTCAGGGTATTGGTCATAGGTATCCTCTGCAATCTTTTTGATGTGTTTATGCGAATGAAGTACCGATTGATATAAAGATTGGATCCCTAATTCTTTTGCATTTATAAGTGCTTGTTCATCTTTTGAAGTTATAAATTTTTTAATTTCTATATCAAATTGATTCCAAGTTTCATCAGATACTTCTTCTTCTAGATAATTAATCAACTCCTGGCAAGCCAGTTCTGATCCTTTTCTAGACAAACTTGCACTCCCAGCTCCATCAGCTACCGTTACAACTGTCCATCCTGTTTTTTCAAAATGCTTATATGCAAAATCATCATCTCTAAAACTACCAACGTTTTGATGCGATCGTCCTCTTTTTGAAGATACTACAATTTTTTTATCTCCTATATCCATTGCAGAAGATCTATTATCTTCTTTCCAATAAATCGCTTCTTTATCACTAGGTATATTTTTCCACAATGATTTTGGATCCGGATTAATTACAAAGTTTATAGACTTTTCATGCAGTTCTGATGAGTCTTCTTCTCCCTCAACCTTAAACAAAATTTGGATTTTAAAGCTTCCATTGGCAATGAGTTTTCCAGAGATCGAATTTGCTTTTGGATCAAATGTTAAACCTAATTCTTCAAGACCTTTAAAAGCATAGGAAATGACTTCTTTCTCAATAAAAAACTGAGAGTCAAAATTATGATTATAGTCAAAACCTTCTGTTCCATTTGGGATGATAATGGAAGTATTTTTAAAATCCAGAACTCGGGTTTTTATTTTCCACTTTTCCATAATTCTTTTCTGTAGTTTTTTGATTGATATGATTGAATCTTGTATTTCATCATCTGAAACAAATGCGTCTAATAGTTGTTCATTTTTAGATACATTTATTCCTTGTTTAGAAAGTAATTCTGTTACATAGTTTTTTTCTCTATTCATTACTACCCTTGTGTACGATTTACATCAAATCCACCACTTCCTGCTCCATACCTACCTTTATTAAAACAACTCGGACAAGTACTTATTTCTTCTTCTCCTATACAATGTATTTGTCCACATTGGCAAACTGCAAATGCAATTTGATTTCCACAACAAGGGCATGTTGGTGCACCTATTAATTCTTCGGTATTAATTGTAAAGTTAGTTTCTGTATTGCCAGAAAGCTCTTCATAACTTTCATCGACCTGAAAAGCTCCATTTAAACGATACGATTTTGTTGTTAAAGGAATACCGGCAAAATCTGTTGGTTTTAGGTCTTTCTTATATTTCATTAAATACGTTCTCCTTGTGTTTTGGCATTTGCCTGCCAATACAACAAAATTATCATCTACATATGATGATGTCGAACTGTTATTTTCTGTTGATAAATCAACTTCTTTGATTTCATCAGAGTTGATATTTGCTAATTCAAAACCGGACTTATTGTTTTCGACACTCTCACTACTTGTTTTGATAGAGTCGGTAACCCATTTAAAAAATTCTTTATAGCTCTCGGCAGTTGAGTTTTCAACTTCTAGTACATTTTCGGTCAATTGTCCTAAGATTGATTTATCTCCTCCCCCTCCAAGAGAAACGGCAATAAGATTTGCTGTTCTTCTCCAGTTATTATTCCATTCTGAAATAACACTACTGGTATTATCTGTTGGTACACCATCTGTAAACAAGAAAACGATTGGTTTCCAATCTCCTTTTTGTTCTGCTGTGGTTTTAACTATATTTTTTCTTAGTTCATACATCAAATGACCAAGGCCTTTTCCTAATGAAGTACCACTACCTATTGGAAATTTAGGTGGGTAAAAACTTATAATATCTTGCAAAGGAACAATTGTTTTTGCTTCTCCTGCAAATACGATTACAGATATGAAGACAGTTTCTAAAGCTGTCGGATCTGTTTTTAAAGATTGGATAATAGTTGCCATTCCATCTTGCACCCTATCGATAGGTTCTCCTACCATAGATTCTGAAACGTCAATTAAAAAATAAATAGGCAGTCTTCTCATGGTTAAATCATTAAAATAACAAGTAATGCGATTAATAAAACAATTTGGGACATGTCTATAAATAAGCCGTTTCCTACCCTATAAGGTTTAAAAAACTTATTCAAGAACAATAAAATAGACGAAAGTATATCTTTAAAAGGTTTATAAATTCTCATGAAACTAGGTGATAATCTATTTTCATGAACATGTAGCTTACTATAAACAAATAACCCTATAATAGAAATAGAAACTATTAGTTTAATAATATGTATCATATAACTATAATATCTTCAGACGGAGGTGGAGGCAAAGTTACCGTACTTGAAGTTCCCATACTTTTATTCCCTTGTTCGATAGTATCTGAAACCCATAAAAAGAATTGTTTTAGTGTATTGCTATCTGCTGTTTCTAAATGAACAACTGTATCAGTAAGTTCTTTTAGCTTTTCATCATCCGAAAGGTTTCCGGCTGCACACCCTACCACTGCTCCAAAATTAATAGCTTTTACTTTTGGGATAACTTCTTTATAAAGTTGTAGGTCAGATGGTTTTCCGTCTGTAAATAAAAACAATAATGGTTTCCAATCTCCTTTTTGATCGGGAGTTCCTTTTTTGATATCATTTTTTACTTTTTCGCATAAAAATTCTAATGCTTTTCCTGTAAAAGTAGGGCCACTTCTTGGGCAGGTTATTTCTGGGAGTTGTAATGATTGTAAATCAGTAAGCGGCATAACTTCTTTTACCTCTCTGTCAAAAGTGATAATACTAATCCAAAGCGTTTCAGATGCCTGAGCATCTGAACGCAAAGTACTAATCATACCACTCAATGCATTATTCAAAGCCTGAATTGGTTCTCCAAACATTGAGCCGGATGTATCCAATAAAAAATATACTGGAAGTCTTCTCATCAAATATTAGTTTAATAAATTATTTAGTGCTTGTGGCATTGATTCACCTAAAGTATTTTTAAGGTTTACCAATAAAGCCTTTTCTACATTATCTATTTGCCCATCTCCTTGAATTTGGTCTAATAGATATTTTTCTTCTTCTGCGTCTATCTCTCCGGTAGACCCATCATCATCTAAAACAAAACTAGTAATTGCTTTTACGAATAACCCTTCCCAAGCGCTATCGTTACTTTTTCCTGAAACGGCATCATTTAATTCAAAAAGAAAATCAGCTTCTTCTTGATCGATAGTTCCATCAGCATAAATTACTTCTTCAATTTCTTTTACTTCGGCAGCATCAATTACACCATCTTCCAGGATTTCTTTTTTTAATACTTCTAAAGATTTCATTTTATTTTTATTTAGGTTAAATTACACAACAATATTTAGTTCAGATGGTGGCGGTGGAAGTTCATTCATTCCTGAGGTTTCCTCTCCTGATTCTTCAACTTTGGAAGATGAAACTCCTATAGATGCAGTTACCCATGCAAAGAATTTAGAAATACTTTGACTATCTGCAGTATCTAAGCTTACAACGTTTTCTGTTATTTTTTTCAAAACATTCGTATCAGCTCCGTTACCGGCAGCACAAGCGACTACACAAGCCGTTTTTCTTTTGTTTAATTCTGTAATTCCACTTTGTGCATCATCTGTAGGAATACCATCTGTCATTATAAATACCATTGGTTTCCAATCTCCTTTACTCTCGGCAGTGGTTTTGGCCACTTCATTATCAATACAGTTACTCACTAGTTTTAATGCTTCGCCTAAAGCAGTTGTTCCTGTTGCTTTAATTTCCGGTATTTGAAAAGAAGCTAAATCTGTTAAAGGAACAACCTGTCTTGCGGAGCTATCAAAAGTAATGATACTTAAAAATGCTGTTTCGATTGCCTGTGGATTTTGCCTGAGTGAACTTATCATAACCTGCATACCATTTTTTACAGATTCTATAGGTTCTCCCATCATAGAGCCAGAGGTATCTAATAAGAGATATACGGGTAGTCTTCTCATTTTGCGTGATTTTGTAAAATTTTCTGAATAGTTTGAAGAAACATTTTGTCATCTGTTGGTTCTCCAATAGCATCAAATTTCCACTCCCCGTTTCTTTTGTATAATTTTCCCATGATCAATGCACCTTTTCCTGCATAAGAACCATCTGTAACAATATCATAGCTAGAGTGTACATTATTTACACGTGATGGTGTTCCTTCATACATTCTTATTTTTGCAAAAGGAATGTGCGAAAAGTCAAAGTTTTGTCCTTTGTTTAAATAAATATTCAAAAAGAAAAAGATCTTATCGATATTACTATCAACCTTACTTAGATCTACGCTTATAATTTCATTATCGAGACCATCATCTCCACCAACATCTCCTTGTCTATCATCTCCACTATGTCGTAGAGCAGCGTCTTTTGACATTAGCTTACCTAGAGGATAGTTATGCTGTTGTAAGAATCCATTATACTCAGGAGAATAGATCCAATCAGCTAATTCACCATTGGCATCGGTCATAATACAACTTAAATCTAAATCAACATCTTCTATTACTTTTCTTTTTCCGAACAATCCTTTTTTGATCGTTTCAATTGCTCCCCAATTGACACCAACACAAAAGTTAGTAAGTTGTTCTCCAGATGATTTTCTTAGGTCGATTTTTTGACCTTTAGTTAAATTAATTGCCATATTTTACGTTTTTTAATCGAATTTAGTGTTTACAAATAGTTTTGTGTTATAACTGAAAGGGTTTCTTTCAGATCTTCTGCTTTTACAGGATCTCCAATTGCATTAAATTTCCATTCTCCGTTATCTTTATGAAGAGATCCGAGAATTAAAGAAACATAACCGCTGTATTTAGGATCTGAGGCGATCTCATAATTTGCAAAGACTTTTGTTACTTTTTCAGGAGTGCCTTCATACAGTCTAATTGATGCAAAGGGTATTGTTGCAAAATCTTGTTTATTATAGCTATTCAAAAAGAAAACTATTTTATCTACAGATGGATTTACCTTATTCAGTTCTACACTGATAATTTCATTATCTAATCCGTCATCTCCGTCCATATCTCCTTCTAGATCATCACCACTATGATGAACCGAAGCATCTTTTGAAACGAGTTGTTTATAAAATACTACGTCAACAAGTTCGTTTTTAGAATTAAATAAACCACAACTTGCATCTAGGTCTACTGCTTTTTTGATTTTTTTGGTCACCTTCTCTTTTGTTCCTCCAAAACCAAGAAATCCACCTTTTGTTACTTCTTGAAGATAACTAATTTCTATTGCTCCCCAGTTGACACCAACACAAAATTTTAAGAGTCCTGTTGTTGCTCCTGATGAGTTTTTTTTGGTTAAATCAATTTTCTGTCCTTTTGATAAATTAATTGCCATAAAAAACAGGATTAATTATATTTATCAAGGAAAGCTTGAAGTCCACCATTCATACCTGTACCTATTGCTTCAAATTTCCATTCTCCGTTTCTTTTATAAATCCTTCCGAATTCTACAGCTGTTTCAACAGAAAAATCTTCGTCTAACTCAAACTTCATGAGTTCTGAATTAGAATTATTATCCACAATTCTAACAAATGAATTTCTTACTTGTCCAAAATTTTGTTTTCTGGCTTCGTATTCATCTATAGTAACAACAATACATATTTCGGCAGCATTAGCATCAATTTTAGATAAATCTATTAAAATTGATTCGTCATCTCCATCACCTTCTCCCGTTCTATTATCTCCTGTATGCTCAACAGAACCATCTGGAGATTTTAGATTATTATAAAAAACAAAATGTTGATCTGATAATATTTTCTTGTTCTCTCCTAAAATAAAAACAGAGGCATCCAGATCAAAATCTACACCTGTTGATGTTTCATTTGTATCCCAACCTAGTCCAATTGTAAAATTACCGGTTGATAAAGTTTCTCTTTGTCCTTTTTGTAAATTGATTGCCATTTATTTAGATTTATTTAATTACTTCTCCAGAATAATGTTTACTTACAAAATAGCCTAAGTCTTCCTTATATCCTATCCCAGAAGCTTCAAACTTCCATTGACTATTTCTTTTGTATAACCTCCCGAATTCTACTGCTGTTTCAATTGAAAAATCTTCATCAAGTTCATATTTTGCTACTACTTCATTTGTTACATTATTAACGATTCTGATGTAAGAATTTCTCACTTGTCCAAAATTCTGTTTTCTAGTTTCAAAGTCATCAATTGTAACTACAAATAATAGTTCGTTAACACTTTCTGGTAAAAGATTAAGGTCAACTATAATTGCTTCATCATCATCTCCGTCACTAGAACTTCCATCTGGATCATCTCCTGTATGTCTAACTCCAAACTCGCCATTAGTACAGCCATTTTTTTCACAAGGATTATTCTCGTTATGTCCTAGACCACATAAATTGTTATAAAATATAAAATGAGATTCTGAAGATAGTTTTCTATCTTCATTTAATAAAAATGCGGAAGCATCGAGATCAAAATCATGTCCGGTTCCTTCATTAGGATCCCACCCTAACCCGATAGTTAGTTTGGACAGTTCAAGCTCAATTTTTTGTCCTTTTTGTAAGTTTATTGCCATATTTTACATGTTAATTAATTGTTAAGCTCTAATTTATTTGGGGATAGATTTATCAATAAAATGCTACAAAAATCTAGTATTTATTAATATAATCTTAAAAATATGCATCCAATATAAAAAAATGTTTTTAAAAACAATACAAGATGTCTCTTAATAAATTAAATTAACGATGATCGTTCATTATTTTAACTTTTGTTATCATCATAGTAATTTAATCGAACTATTATTTGGCATCCAACTTATAATGATAAACACTTCCTTTTAAAAAATTATTTAAGGAGAATCGTACTGTCAAAAATTGATCATTAATTATGTTTTATATTATCATTCAATATTTTTCTCTATATTGATAAAACATTTAAACGTCGATCAAATAAAAACAAAAGGCGGCAATTACTGGTAATTGCCGCCTTTTGTTTTTAAGCTTTTATAATTTAAATAAACTGATGTAAAACTTGTGGTGTAATCATACTATGAGATGAATGATGAACTGTAGCACCATTTCTTATCACAATAAATTGTGGTGATTCATGAAAAACCTGAAATTTTGAAGAAATCTCAGATGATACATCTCTATGATTTAATAAATCTAAATAATATAAATCAACTTGCCCTTCTGGTATATCGAAGCTATCTTCAAAATTACGAATGACCATTCTACTAATACCACATCTTGTCGAATGCTTAAAAATGGCTTGCGTTCTAGTACTAGATGCATCTAATATTTGATCTAACTGTTCTATCGTTTTTAATTCCTGCCAAGGCAATGCTTGCTTTTCTTCTTTATGTTCTTGTCCTTCTGACCCAAACAATTTTTTAAATATTCCCATATATAAAATATACTGATAAACTAATCTTTTTCTTTACAAACTTAGTCAATAGATTCCTATTAACTTGATAAATATCATATTTTGTCGCAAACAAATACGTAACTTTACAACAAGTCAAAAAGTCAGCAAAACTCTACACCAACAAGACATTTTGACATTTTTATACAATAGGAATATTATTTGATTTTGATCTAGCGAACTCAAAATAAACAGTAAAATGAATTTTAATAATTTCACTATAAAATCACAAGAAACCATACAACAAGCGCAGCAACTTGCGCAAGGTTTTGGTCATCAACAAATAGAAAACGAGCATATTTTTAAAGCCATTTTTGATGTAGATGAAAATGTACTTCCATTCTTATTAAAGAAACTAAATGTTAACATTAATCTATTACAGCAAGTTTTGGACAGTACATTGCAAAGTTTTCCCAAAGTATCCGGAGGAGAATTACAATTATCCAGAGAAGCAGGAACGGCTCTGAATGAAGCTACTATCATCGCAAAAAAAATGGATGATGAATATGTTTCCATTGAACATCTGGTCATAGCTATCTTTAAATCCAAAAGTAAGATCGCCCAAATTTTAAAAGATCAGGGAGTAACAGAAAAACATCTTAATGAAGCTGTCAACGAAATTAGAAATGGTGAAAAAGTAACTTCTCAAAGTGCCGAAGATACATATCAAGCACTTGCTAAGTACGCCAAAAACTTGAACGAGATGGCCGAAAGTGGAAAACTGGACCCTGTAATCGGACGTGACGAAGAAATAAGACGTGTATTACAGATCTTATCCAGACGTACCAAAAACAATCCTATGCTGGTAGGAGAACCCGGTGTTGGTAAAACCGCAATTGCCGAAGGACTAGCACATCGTATCATAGCAGGCGATATTCCTGAAAATCTAAAGGACAAGCAAATTTTTTCTTTAGATATGGGAGCACTTATAGCTGGTGCCAAGTTCAAAGGAGAATTTGAAGAAAGACTTAAAGCCGTAGTTAAAGAAGTGACAACTAGTGATGGCGATATTGTATTATTTATAGACGAAATCCATACGCTAGTAGGTGCTGGAGGTGGTCAGGGCGCAATGGATGCAGCCAATATCTTAAAACCTGCTTTGGCAAGAGGAGAGCTAAGGGCTATCGGAGCGACAACATTAGACGAATATCAAAAGTATTTTGAAAAAGATAAAGCCTTAGAGAGACGTTTTCAAAAGGTTATAGTTGATGAACCGGATACCGAGAGTGCTATATCTATCTTGAGAGGAATTAAGGAGAAATATGAAACACATCACAAAGTTCGTATCAAAGATGAAGCTATTATTGCTGCTGTAGAGCTTTCACAACGCTATATAACCAATAGATTTTTGCCTGATAAGGCCATAGATCTTATGGATGAAGCTGCCTCAAAATTGCGAATGGAAATCAATTCTAAACCAGAAGAACTTGATGTACTGGATAGAAAAATAATGCAATTAGAAATCGAAATCGAAGCTATAAAACGAGAAAATGACGAAAATAAACTTAGTGCGCTTAATGCAGACCTTGCAAATATAAAAGAAGAGCGTAATGAAATTTTTTCTAAATGGCAAAGCGAAAAAGAGGTTGTAGATGCTATCCAAAACACAAAAACCAATATTGAAGAATACAAGAATGATGCAGAAAGAGCAGAACGAAATGGCGATTATGGTAAGGTAGCAGAATTACGCTATGGCAAAATCAAAGAAGCTCAGGAAAAACTAGATGAACTTCAAAAACAACTCAATGAACAACAAAGTAAAACATCGTTGATTAAGGAAGAAGTAACTAACGATGATATTGCAGAAGTTGTTGCCAAATGGACAGGTGTACCCGTTACCAAAATGTTACAAAGTGAACGAGAAAAATTATTGGTACTAGAGAAAGAACTTCAAAAACGTGTTGTCGGACAATTTGAAGCTATACAAGCTATTAGTGATGCCGTAAGAAGAAGTAGAGCAGGTTTACAAGATCAGAAAAAACCTATCGGATCATTCTTATTTTTGGGAACAACCGGAGTCGGAAAAACAGAATTGGCAAAAGCATTGGCCGAGTATCTCTTTAATGACGAAAGTGCTATGACCCGCATAGACATGAGCGAATATCAAGAACGCCACTCTGTAAGCAGACTAGTAGGAGCACCTCCCGGATATGTTGGCTATGATGAAGGAGGACAACTTACAGAAGCCGTAAGAAGAAAACCATATTCGGTGATATTACTAGATGAAATCGAAAAAGCGCACCCTGATACTTTTAATATTTTGCTTCAGGTTCTTGATGAAGGAAGATTAACAGACAACAAAGGTCGCGTTGCAGATTTTAAAAACACAATAATCATTATGACCAGTAATATAGGAAGCCATATCATACAAGATAAATTTGAAGCTATTGAAGATATGGATACCGCTATGGAGAGTTCAAAAATCGAAGTCTTAGGATTATTAAAACAAACCGTAAGACCAGAATTTTTAAACAGAATCGATGATATCATTATGTTTTCTCCACTTACTAAGTCAAATATAAAACAGATTGTCCAACTACAAATCAAAAGTGTATCAAAAATGCTGTCGCAACAGCATATCACTATCAAGGCCACAGAACAAGCAATTGAACATCTTGCAGAAAAAGGTTTTCAACCTGAATTCGGTGCTAGGCCTGTAAAGAGAACAATTCAAAAAGAAGTTTTAAATAAACTTTCTAAAGAAATATTAGGAGGTACTGTTACTACAGATCAAATAATCTTACTTGATGAATTTGATGGAAATATTGTTTTTAGAAACCAAGAAAATCTGGTTTCTTAGTCAACAATAGCATAAAATACATATCAAATGGAGCAATTAACAACGTATTATGTTAATTGCTCTATTTTTTTGAACAAAACTTACAAGGTTTATAATCTTTGTATCATCTTATTTTTTACGGTTTAACCGTACATATAAACAATTTTAACCATAAAACAGTTAATAACTTACTTATAGAAAAAAGCAGATTTTAGCTACATTGCATATTATGAAACCAATTATTTTTATTGTCATATTCTATATCTCTTCTTTTTCTTTTGGACAGAACAAAAGAGGTGTATTTTTTGATATCAAAAATAAATACCAACTCATCAGAGAATTGGTAGACACTAATACACTAAGACAACACCATACAGAATATTCTTGTAATGAATCTTCTGATAAAGGTAGCATTAGCTTTTATTATAATGGAAATGAACTGAAGCATATCATACATACCTATACAGTAGGACACGTGAAATATAGAGATGAATTTTATGTCTGGGATGATCAATTGTTCTTTCAATACTCTATACATGATATATGGTATAAAGATTATGAAAAAAAATCTTCTGGAAAACGCAAATTAGTAAATGTTAACCTCACATTTGAAGAACGCTTTTATTTTAAAGACGGAAATGCAATCAAATGTCAGTTTAAAGATTTTGAAAACCGAAGTAATTATCGAAAAAAAGTTAAAACCAACTACGTAAAAAATATAACCGTAGACTGTGATCAAGCCCAAGCGGCTCTCGAAAAATTTACTATCCTTTCAAACTACCAAAAATTAAATATCGAAAACGCTTGTAATCTACCAAAAAGCATCACAAACAGAGAGCCTTTGGATATGATGTATAGTATAACCGGTCAAAATTAGCTTCAAAACATAGTTAACGATATTCAAACAAGAATAAAAAATACCGTTTGGTATATTTTTAGTATATTTACAATAATTTGTAAGCATCATGTTAACCAAATCAGAGCAAACAACAGATTTTATTATTAAAACTGTAGCACCCATTTTTAATAAAAATGGATACGCAGCTACAAGTATGAGTGATATTACAAAAGCTACTCGTTTAACAAAAGGTGCTATATATGGTAATTTCAAAAATAAAGAGGATTTAGCAATTGCTGCTTTCAACGAAACTGTAAAAAATGTGCTTAGACGTATTGCTCACCATCAATCAAAAAGTAATTCACCATTAGAAAAACTATTACTCATTACAGATTTCTACAGAAATTATTATGATTTTAGTCAAGAGTTAGGTGGCTGTCCGATTCTTAATATGGGAGTAGATGCCAAACATCAAAATCCCTTATTAATGAAAAGGGTAAAATTTACAATATCTAAAATTAAAGGAAATCTGGCAGAGATTATCGTATCTGGCCAATATAACAAAGAAATATCAGCTAATATAGATGCTTCTGTATATTCAAATCAGTTTTATACCATGATTACAGGAGCTATTTTTATGTCTCAAACGATGGAAGATAATAGTTATATCCTACAAACGATGGATCAAATAGATAATATTATTATACGAGAATTAAAAATATAATCATTTTTTTACTTAAAAATATACCAAATGGTATAAAACATAGAAACTATGGAATTATTAAAAGTACTAGAGAGTAAAGCCAAAATAAGATTTCAAGATTGCGATCCTTTTAATCACCTAAACAATGCTGCTTATATCAATTATATGATCAATGCCAGAGAAGATCAAATAGACAAGTTTTATAACCTCGATATCTTCGAGCTGGCAAAAACACAAGGTATAAGTTGGGTCGTAAGCACAAATCAGATTGCTTACCTGAAACCTGCATTACTGATGGAAGAAGTAATCATTGACTCACAATTAAGAAAATTTACAGAAAACGAACTACATGTAGAAATAAGAATGTGGAATCACGATAAAACGGTATTAAAAGCAGTATTGTGGAGCACATTTGTACATTTCAATTTGTTACAACAAAAAAGATGGAATCACAACGAAGAACTTATCAAATTATTCGACGCTATCGAAAAACCAATAACTGAAAAAACCTTTGAAGAAAGAATTTTAAAATTAAAACCTCAAAAAGTGTAACATTTCTTTTAATTACAAGTCTTATAGATAACAACAACTTAATGCCAAAATCCTATGAAACCCCCAGGTGATTTAGGTTCTTCTCACAAAAAGAGAAGCTCTTACATTTACATTGGTTTTTTTGTTATTGCCATTTTATCAATGATTATCGTTATCTGGAAAATGGGAATGCTTGATTAATTAAAAATTATTTGTAAAATACACTGTTATCTATTTTTACCCGACTTAATAATGTTTTTAAGTTTTTCGGGTATAACTTCTTACGCTTAAGTCACAATCAAAAACAGCATTATACCATTTCTTTTCATCAGGAATAGCAACACTCAAAACTCTCAAAAATTACAAAAAGAAAATACTTACCAAATACAAAAGAAATATCTTTAACAACTCATTAAAGAATACTAAACAATAATATTAACCTTTTAAAATCAAATCATGAAAAAAGTATTTTCTAGTATCTTCTCATTATTCATTTACTCTTTATGTTTTTCACAATCGAATATTAATGATATCAATCAATCAGGAGAGAAAAACGAATTAAACATTTATCAAAACGGAGCTCCCAATTCTTTAATTATTAATCAAATAGGAAACAATAACATTTCTAATATAGAACAAGGTGTATTTGATGAACTTTCCTTAGAAGGAAGCATCAATCAGACTCAACAAGGCAATCAAAACCAAGCATACATTTTTCAGGTAGGAAAAAACAATATCATAGAACAAAATCAAACCGGAAATGCCAATACAGCAAAAGCAACACAAGACTTTTTTACAACAACAAACACTATTACTCAAGGACAAAATGGAAACAATAATACTATAGAAGCTAAAATTTCAATATTTGGACGAAATACTAATATAATTCAAAATCAAAACGGGGATTTAAACACCATTACAACCAAACTTGACGGTTCAAATAACTATGTCCAACAATTACAAAATGATGAAAACAATACGCTTATCATAAATGTTTCTGGTGATGATAATAGTATAGAACAAGAACAAAGTGGGTCATTTAATATTGCTCGTACAGATCTAAATGGTAACAATAATCTTGTAAAACAACATCAAGAAGGAAATAATAATAACGCTACAATTATTGCAAATAACAACACTAATATTCTTCTTCAGCATCAGGTTGGAACCGGCAATACTGCTTTGAAAATACAAAATGGAGTTCTAAATACAAGTTTTCAAATACAAGAAGGTATAGAGAATAACGTTTCTGTGACACAATCAGAAGAGTTTAATTCGTCTACAACACAACAGATCGGAAAAAACAATAGTATTGAAGTGATACAGAATAGTTACGAAGGAAAAGTATCAATAACTCAAAACGGGGATAATAATATTTCAAAAGCTACTCAAACCGGTCGTGATGGAATCGGGAATCAAATCACACAAAACCAAGAAGGTGCAGATAACATTGCTAATGCAGAGCAAAATTTTACATTGTTTGATAATACTATCTCACAAAAACAATTAGGAGACTTTAATAATGGGATTGCCATACAAAATTCTAGTGTTAATAGTACCATCCAGCAGAATCAAGAAGGTAATGAAAACACTACAGAAGCTTTACAAAATAATGCACAAAACAGTAGTATTACTCAACAACAAAAAGGGCAAAACAATGTTGCAGTTGCCTATCAGGATTTTCAAGATTCTTCAGCAAAAAATAATACCATATCACAAACACAGAGAGGAGTTGAAAATTACATTAGCGCTTTGCAAGATGGAATATCTAATAATTTGGAGAGTTTACAAGTTGGAGATCAAAATATAATGAACACTCAACAAATAGGTTCAGAAAACAGTATTAATATTTCTCAATTTGGGACTTCCCTAATGCAAACTATTTCACAAAATGGAATAGGAAATACAATTATTTTTGAACAAAATAACTAGAACACATTGTTTTCAATAAAAAAAGAGTCAAACGTTATTATAAATGTTTGACTCTTTTTTATACTATCTTATTTGTATTAACAACAATCTCTTTCGAAATAAACTCTTATATCTTTTAGTTCTATTTTTGATAGTAATTTTAATTTTCCCTTTTCAAAGAGTGAATCCAAATCGCTAAGTGGAGTCTTTAAAACGTCAGTTTTGTAATTATAATAATCTACAAACCGTATTCCATTAATCGTACGAACATTATATGCTTCTCGAAACCTAACTCCACCACCATTGACAGCATATTTGTAGGCTAAATAATCTACAGTAAAATTATCTTTATGAATCCAATACAAAAACTCGTCTTCAAAATCGGTCCCTCCTCCTACTTCATCAAAGGTTACTTTAATTTTATAATAGGAATTTCCTTTAATCACTGACTCCCCTATCAGTTCTTTTTTTACAGCAGGTGCGTTAAGACCATAAGGTAGATTAGCAAAATAATGTACCGAGTTTACACCGTCGCTAATTCTAGTTACCAACGAATCAGCAACTTTTGTAGGGCAATTATTCAAAGTTCGCTGTAATCCAGAATTAGTTACCACGTCATGTATCAATCCATTTGTGGTGTTTACATATCTTTCGAGCTGATACAATCCTTTTTTTCTTATACTCGAATATTGTTTCCCTCTAAATGTAAAGTCCAAATAAGCATTATCATATTTTGCACCTCCTGCCATGTGTATTGTTTTATCAATAATTTGTTGTGCAGAAAGTTGTGCCTCAATATTACCAGAAAACAAAAACACTATTAAAATGATGATTATATATCTATACTCTTTTATCATGAATTTAAATTTTAATATTTATTCGCATAAATATTTAGTGATGATTAAAACTTATTTATAAACAGCTATACAAATGTATGACGACAAACCTATACTTTACTTACTTTTTTAAGATTGTTTTTTCTACGCTTTAAAACTTATTTTTTATTTTTTGAAAAAGATAATTATTTTGCATCCCTATAAAAACCCCAAATACAACATTTTATGAAACACATCATTCTATTATTTGTTTGTTTCACGACGAATATAATTTTGGCACAGGATAAAGCGGCATATGATAACGCGGTCAAAACTTTTCAAGAGAATTTTAATGCTCAAAATGTAGACGCAATCTTCGATCTTTATACGACAGAGATGCAAGAGAATATGACAAAAGAAGGTGTTACCCGATTTGTTACAGGATGCTACAAACAATTTGGTAGCCTAAAGAGTTTCGAATTTATCGAAACTACAGAAGGTATAAGTAGTTATACCGCAAATTTTGACAAAATAAGCCTTGTTATGGAACTTCTGTTAAGTCCTGATAATAAAATTGCAACGATTCAATTTCAGGAACCTTAGTTGCATTATAAAATATTAATTTTCTACAAAGCTTTCTATTCAAGAAAGCTTTGTATTTTTGTAAACTATTATTTAAGTTTAAAAATATCAATGAGTTCAAAGAGTTCTAATACCATCAATATCCTAAATCGTAAAGCAAAATTTGAGTATGAATTTTTAGATAAGTTTACTGCGGGGATTAAACTTGCGGGAACAGAAATAAAATCCATTCGACAAGGTAAAGCAAGTATCGCTGAGAGCTTTTGTGAATTTAACAATAATGAACTCTTCGTGATTAACATGCATGTAGAAGAATACTCTCATGCCACCTATTTTAATCACAATCCAAAAAGTGAGCGAAAATTATTGCTAAATAAAAAAGAATTAAAAAAACTTGAAAAAGAAGTGAAAAACACTGGTCTCACTATAATACCTACTCGACTCTTTGTCAATGAAAATGGCCTTGCAAAATTAAATATTGCTCTAGCAAGAGGTAAAAAACTTTACGACAAGAGAGATACAATTAAAGATCGAGATAATAAAAGAGCATTGGATCGACTCAAAAAAAACTATAAATAAATCCTACTGTCTAGATTTCATTTTATTATATTCTTTTTCTTCTTCCTGTTGCAATAAAATGTTGTTAGGATCTGCTTCTAGTTTTTTAACCACTTCTATATATTTAGGATAATCTCTATATTTTATTTTTATAAACGTATAAGAAGGTAATAACAGAAGTAAAAGGCCAATTAAAACATAGAAAACGGTTCTTATTGCAATAGTCTTATAAAAAATATCTTTTTTTGCAATAAACATTATTAAACTTAATATCATTATCAAAGTGCAAAAACATAACCCTATCATAAGATTCTGATTTGCAAATGGCCATCTAAATAACTTAAACATGATGCCTAATATTACTATCGAAATTCCGATACCAGTGGCTATTCTTCCAATAACTTTAGCAAAAGAAGATTTTTTATTAAATATTAAACCGAACCTATGATGATGAAATAGCCAAAACCCTAGAAAGAAATAAATACTGGATAGCGATAAAAGAGATAAAATTAGTATTATACTTCCAAATGGATAATTAAGTATGAACATTAAGAATCCTAAGCACGAAAATGAAAGAAGCAGAATTTCAATTTTCCTCATCTTATAAGAATGTTGCTAATTTTTATCTTCTAATAGTGGCACAAATCTAAACTCTCCAAATTCGTGCTTTTCAAATTCAGTTTTGCTTTTACGGATAAAAAGTGTCATAATTTGCGTATCATCCCCAACAGGGATTACGAGGCGTCCTTCTACTTTTAGCTGTCCCAGTAAAGGTTTCGGCACAAAAGGAGCCCCTGCAGTAACAATAATAGAATCAAAGGGAGCATGTTCTACCAAACCTTTATACCCATCACCAAATGACAAATATTTAGGTCTATACCCGAGCTTAGACAAAAAAAGCTTTGTTTTTTTAAATAATTCTTTCTGCCTCTCGATACTATACACTTTTGCTCCTAACTCGCACAAAACTGCCGTTTGATACCCCGATCCTGTGCCAATTTCAAGCACTTTATCATCTTTTTTAAGTTGTAATAATTCACTTTGAAAAGCTACAGTATAAGGCTGAGAAATAGTTTGATCTGCTGCAATAGGAAAAGCTTTATCTTGATAAGCATGATCTTCAAAACTTGAATCCATAAACAAGTGCCTGGGAATTTTATTTATTGCAGACAATACAGATTTGTTTTTAATTCCTTTTCGGATTAAAACTTCAACCAATTGCTTTCTCATTCCAGCATGTCTAAGGGTATCTTTCACGATTCTAAGGGTTATTTAGGCGGATAAAATTACACAAACAATTTAAAGATTAATAAATATTTTTTTCACAAAGACTATTTTTTGGGATTTTAGAGATAATTAATATTAAAATTTATAAATAGTATTATTTTTGTGTAAAATCACGAATTATGCTCAAAGCCGGAGTACTCGGTGCGGGACACCTTGGTAAAATCCATTTACGTCTTTTACAACAATCTGAAAATTATAACCTAGTTGGTTTTTATGATACCAATCAGCAACAAGCAGAAGCAATAGCCAGTGAGTTTGGCTATACATTATTTAATTCTGTAGAAGAGCTTATCGCTGCTGTTGATGTTGTAGATATTGTAACCCCTACATTTGCTCATTTTGAAGTTGCAAAACAAGCAATAGAAGCGGGAAAACATATTTTTATAGAAAAGCCCATTACAAATACTGTAGAAGAAGCTGAGCAATTAATTGCTTTGGCAAAAAAACATAATGTAAAAGGGCAAGTAGGTCATGTCGAACGTTTCAACCCTGCATTTACTGCGGTCTCTGAAAAGATCGACAACCCTATGTTTATAGAAACTCACCGATTAGCAGAATTTAACCCAAGAGGGACTGATGTCCCTGTAGTTTTGGATCTAATGATCCATGATATCGACGCAATACTAAGCGTTGTACATTCAGAAGTAAAACATATTAGTGCAAGTGGTGTAGCAGTAATCAGTGAAACCCCTGATATTGCAAATGCCAGAATCGAATTTGATAATGGGTGTGTTGCTAACCTTACTTCAAGTCGAATCTCATTGAAAAACATGAGGAAAACAAGATTTTTTCAACGAGATGCCTATATTTCTGTAGACTTTTTTGAAAAAAAGTGTGAAGTCGTAAAAATGAAAGATGTTCCTGAACAACCTGATGACTTTGCTATGATTCTACAAAATGCCGAAGGTGTAAAAAAGCAAATCTATTTTGACAATCCGGAAATTCCATCTAATAATGCAATACTAGATGAGTTAGATACCTTTGCTAATGCAATATATACTAATACAACTCCTATAGTATCACTTGATCAGGGAAAAAAAGCTCTTGAAGTAGCTCTTAAAATTATTGATTGTTTCAGTAATTAAAAATAAGTACATATATTTTATTTATATCTGCAAATTAGAGTAGAGATTAAATTATAAATATCAATTATAAAAGAAAATGTATATCCAAATAACATTAAATGCAAAATTACAACCTATGCACCGACACGATTTGGAGGATGCATTGAATGAAATTTTTGAAAAAGAAAATATTAAAGCCCAAATTACAGGTGGTGGAACAGGACAAGAAAGAAATGGGGAAATTGCTTATTGTGATTTAGAAGTTAATTTAGAGGAGTTTTCTGACGAATTGATTAAACAAATTATTAATTTATTAGAAAAAATACTTGCCCCAAATGGTTCAAAAATCACGATTTTTTCAGAGGATAAAAATACTGATCCAAAAGTAGTTCATTTTGGAAAGCACGAAGGATTAGGATTATATTTAAGTAATGATTTAGAGGATAAAGTTTACGAAGAATGTGATGTAAATGTCGTTTATGATGAAATCCAGAAGCTTTTAGAAGAAGAGAAATTAGGACGTATCGAAAGTTATTGGGAAGGAGAAGAAACGGCATTATATCTTTACGGAAAAAGTTTTGATGAAATACACAAAATTATTGAACCTTTTTTAAATGAATATCCATTATGTGAAAAGTGCCGAATAGTAAAAATTGCATAAAACAAGAATATAACAGCAGTAACAATGGCTATAAATGATTGCGTGTCTTCATCTACTTTGAAAACTATTGCAGAATTTCAAAATTGGTACACTTTTGCAAATTTAAGCACTCACTTGTGTAATCATTATAACTAAGACGATAAACATACTGCAAACACAATTTTATTTAAATAAATAACATCTCAAAACACAATACACATATGAAAAATATAGCAGTAATTGGTGCAGGAACTATGGGTAATGGTATAGCCCATACTTTTGCGCAAAAAGGCTTCAAAGTACAACTTATAGATATTTCGCAAAAAGCTTTGGACAAAGGTATTGCTACGATAACTAAAAACCTTGACAGGATGATCGCTAAAGAAAAGATCTCTGAAGAGGATAAAAATAACACACTAGGTAATATTTCTACTTTTACCTCTATAAAAGAAGGTGTTGAATATGCAGAACTTGTTGTAGAAGCAGCTACTGAGAATATTGACTTAAAATTAAATATCTTCAAAGAATTAAGTGAAGCTTGTTCTGAAGAAACTATTTTGGCCAGTAATACTTCGTCTATATCGATAACACAAATAGCTTCTGTAACCAAGAGACCGGATATGGTTATTGGGATGCATTTTATGAATCCTGTACCGATCATGAAACTAGTAGAAATTATTCGAGGATATAACACTTCTGATGAAGTGACTACTGCTATCATGGAGCTTTCTAAAAAACTAGATAAAGTTCCTGTAGAAGTAAATGACTATCCCGGTTTTGTTGCCAATAGAATTCTAATGCCTATGATCAATGAATCTATAGAAACACTTTATAACAATGTAGCCGGAGTATCAGAAATAGACACAGTGATGAAATTAGGTATGGCTCATCCTATGGGACCACTTCAATTGGCTGATTTTATCGGTTTGGATGTTTGTCTTTCTATATTGAATGTGATGTATGACGGTTTCAAAAACCCTAAGTATGCGCCTTGCCCATTATTAGTAAACATGGTAAGAGCCGGTAAATTAGGAGTGAAAAGTGGAGAAGGCTTTTACGACTATTCCGAAAGTAAAAAAGCAGAAAAAGTTGCCAAACAATTCAGTTAACCTATAGATAATAAAGATGTAGTAGTAATGCATTACTACTACATCTGTTATCAAATGATCATTTATGGCAAAAATATATCCTTTCAAAGCAGTTAGACCTACCAGAGACAAAGTGAGTCTTGTCGCATCAAGATCATACCAAAGCTATACACCTTTTGAAAGAGATTCTAGAATGGATTATAATCCATATTCATTTTTACATATTGTAAATCCCGGATACAAATATCAAAAACAAATATCTGGCGAAGAACGTTATAAATTAGTTCGTAATCGGTATCATGAGTTTAAAGAGGATGAAATTTTTGTACAAGATCAAACGCCATGTTATTATGTGTATAAAATTGTAAATAGAGATCAAGAGTCTTTTTGTGGTATTATCGCAGCTGCAAGCGCTGATGATTATGAAGCTGATCATATTAAAAAACATGAAGACACGATAACACATCGCGAAAATACGTTCAAAGAATACCTTAAAACAGTTGGTTTCAATGCAGAACCTGTGCTCCTCACCTATCCTGATAATAGTACTATCAAAGAAGTTATCGATAAGGTAACTCAAGCTCGTTCAGAATATGAATTCACTACGACATATAGGGATACCCACTATCTCTGGAAGATAGATGATATGACTATTATAGAAAAATTAAAATCTGCATTCTCAGAAATTTCAACTATTTACATTGCAGATGGACACCATAGATCTGCTTCTTCTTATCTCCTTGCAAAAGATTTAGAAAAAGAAAATAATAATCATAGTGGCAAAGAAGCTTATAATTTTTTTATGAGTTACCTCATTCCTGAATCTCATGTGAAAATATATGGGTTTAACAGGCTTATCAAAGACCTTAACGGATTATCAAAAGAAGAGTTTCTCATTAGACTAGATGAATGGTTTAGGATTGAAAACAGAGGTACTCATGTATACAAACCGTCAAAACCTCATCATTTTAGTATGTATCTTGATGGAGAATTTTATTCTCTGTATTTGAGAAAAACAAGATATCAGTTTAAAACCTCTCTAGACGAACTAGATGCTCAGATTCTTTATCAAGCGGTATTAAATCCGATACTAAACATTGTTGATTTGAGAACAGATACCAGAATTGAGTATTCTCATGGTAAAAATGATATTGTGTATATGAAAAATGAGGTAGATAAAGGCAATTTTACATTAGGATTTAGTTTATTTCCTGCTACAATATCTCAAATGAAAAATATTGCAAAAGAAGGTCTAACCATGCCTCCAAAGAGTACTTATATTGAACCAAAGTTGAGAAGTGGTATTACTATATACGAATTTGAAAATTCCTTTTAAACATTTACTAATTCAACAAACTATAGTTTTCATTTTTTTTAATATCATTACATGATTTTGATCTTAATCGTTTCAAATTAGATATACAATGATTTTAAATTATATTTGCAAACTATGAGCGATATTTATCAAAATCTTCAACGCATAAAAGAATCCTTACCTGATCATACAACTCTTGTTGCTGTTTCCAAAACAAAACCAGCATCTGATATTTTAGAAGCTTACGACAGCGGACAGCGTATTTTTGGTGAAAATAAGATTCAAGAAATGGCAGAAAAATGGCAAATGCTTCCTAAGGATATCGAATGGCATATGATTGGTCATGTACAAACCAATAAAGTCAAATACATGGCTCCATTTGTACATCTTATTCATGCTGTAGATAGCTTGAAACTGTTAAAAGAAATAAACAAACAAGCAAAAAAAAATGATCGAATCATAAACTGCTTACTTCAAATAAAGATTGCTGAAGAAGAGAGTAAATTCGGTTTAAGTAAAGAAGATACTATCGAAATATTAGCTGATAACGAACTGAGCGCTCTAGATCATGTAAAAATTGTAGGATTAATGGGGATGGCCTCTTTTACCAATGATGAAAAACAGATCAATCAAGAATTTGAAAACATCTCTCTATTTTTCAAAGAATTACAACCTAAATATCCTCAATTAAAGGAATTATCAATCGGTATGAGCGGAGACTATAAAATTGCAATTGACCATAATAGTACTATGGTACGCATAGGAAGTTCTATTTTTGGAGCTAGAAATTATAGTTAAGCAACGATTAAAGTTTAGAAACTCATGCTCAGCACAAAGTAAAGCAGTATTATTGTAAAGATTTAATTTTAAGTAAAGGCTACCAAGCATAAATAGATATGTATGCAATTTTAGATATAGAAACTACAGGAGGAAAATATAATGAAGAAGGAATCACAGAAATTGCTATTTATAAATTTAATGGTCATGAAGTTATTGATCAGTTTATCAGCCTAATCAATCCGGAACGCCCAATACAACCATTTGTAGCTAATCTTACGGGAATTAATACAGAAATGCTACGCAATGCCCCCAAATTCTATGAAGTAGCAAAACGAATTGTTGAAATCACTACCGATTGTGTAGTTGTTGCCCACAATGCAAGTTTTGATTATAGAATTTTGAGAACAGAATTTTCCAGATTAGGATTTGAGTATGAAAGAAAATCTCTATGTACCGTAGAGCTTTCAAAAAAACTTATTCCTGATAGAGAATCGTATAGCCTTGGCAAATTAGTACGAGGACTAGGGATTCCATTATCAGATCGGCATAGAGCTAATGGTGATGCGCAAGCCACGGTAAAACTTTTTAAACTTTTACTTACCAAAGATCTTGAAAAAAAGATTATTACCGAAACCGTTAGAACAGAAACCAAAAAACAAGTCGATAATAAGCTTTTAAGATTAATTGAAGCGGCACCTTCTGCGACAGGCATATACTATATGCATCGAGAAGATGGAAAAATTATTTATATTGGAAAAAGTAAAAACATAAAAAAAAGGCTAACGCAACACTTCACAAACGATAATATTAAATCCAAAAGAATACAAGAAGAAGTAGCCGATGTAACTTATGAAATTACAGGCAGTGAACTTGTAGCACTTTTAAAGGAAAGTGAAGAAATCAAACGTAATAAGCCTAAATATAACAGAGCTTTACGTAAAAGTAAATTTGATCAAGCTTTATATCAATTTACAGATCAAAATGGATACATAAATCTTACCATAGCAAAAGTTGATCGTAAAAAAAATAGTATTACAACGTTTACTAATCGTCAACAAGCAAGATCTTTTATGCATAGATGGATTGAAAAATATGGTCTATGCCAAAAGTTTACCGGTTTAGACAAGGGCAAAAGTAATTGTTTCAATTATACAATAAAACAATGTTACGGAGCTTGCATTGGGGATGAAAGTGCAGAAGAATATAATACAAGGGTTCTGGAATTGATTGCGAAACATTCTTTTGATAGTAAAAATATGATCATACTTGATAGAGGAAGAGATATAGATGAGCAGAGTGTTATTTTGATAGAAGAAGGAGTATTTAAAGGGATTGGATATTTTAATCTAAATCATCAAATCAATAATATTGATATTTTAAGGTCCATTATTACACCAATGTCTCATAACAGAGATGCTCAACATATCATACAAAGCTATGTGAGACAACACAAAAGATTAAAAATTATTCACCTTAAAGAAAGCTAATTATTAAGTTTTAGTATTTTTAATCCAAAATTATTTCGTTTGACTACTAACTCATCACATAGGAGTTTTAAAAACAGACTGCACGATATTATCTATGAAGCTGATACTCCTGCCGGTAAATTATTTGATCTCGTATTACTAATACTGATTATACTAAGTATCATTTTTGTAATGCTAGAAAGTATTAAAGGCCTACCTGATATTGCGTATGAGTATTTATATTATGCAGAATGGTTGATAACAATATTTTTTACTTTTGAATATATTGCCCGTATTATAGCAATCAAAAAACCGTTTAGGTATATTTTTAGTTTTTATGGTATTATAGATCTTTTGTCTACATTACCATTATACCTTTCTTTCTTTCTAACAGGTACCAGCGCTCTATTGACTGTTAGAGCCTTAAGGTTACTACGAGTGTTTAGAATCCTTAAAATCTCTCGCTATATCGGAGAATCAAATAGATTAGCAAAAGCAATAAAAGATAGCGCTGCCAAAATTTTGGTATTCTTATTTGCCGTTTTGGTGCTTTGTATCATTATGGGAACAGTTATGTACCTTATCGAAGGTGAAGATAGTGGGTTTACAAGTATCCCAACTAGTGTATATTGGTGCATTGTTACAATGACTACTGTTGGATATGGAGATATTGCCCCCACCACTGCTCTAGGGCAGTTTATAGCAGCGTTAATTATGATTGTAGGATATGGTATTATAGCAGTACCTACAGGTATTGTTTCAGCAGAATATGCATCAGACAAAAAACATGGAAAAAAAATCGATTTAAATACGCAAACGTGTTCTAATTGTAATATTTCTGAGCATAAAGATGATGCTAAGTTTTGTTATAAATGCGGAGAAGATTTATATAATGAATAAACATCTTATTGTTATCGCAGGACCTACAGCGATAGGAAAAACAAGCTTAGGCATAAAACTAGCAAATCATTTTGATTGCGAAATCATATCGGCAGATAGCAGGCAATTTTATAAAGAAATGAATATCGGTACTGCTGTTCCCTCTTCTGAAGAACTTAAGCAAGCTAAACATCATTTTATTCAACATATCAGTATAAAAGATCCATATACAGTAGGAGATTTTGAAGATGATGCTTTAAAACTGATAGAACAATTATTTAAAAAGAATGATTATGTGATTCTGGTAGGCGGATCAGGCTTATATGTTGATGCAGTTACCAAAGGTTTAAACTATTTCCCTGATATTGATGTTAAGATTAGAAAAAAGCTTCAAGGGGAATTTGAGACTAATGGCATCGAAAGTTTACAGCAACAATTAAGAAACCTTGATCCAAGGTATTATGATCAAGTAGATATTCAAAATCCTCATAGAGTTATGAGAGCTTTAGAAGTTTGTATTGGTAGTGGAAGACCGTACTCTTCTTTTTTAACCAAACCAAAAGACAAGAGAGCTTTTAATATTATAAAAGTGGGATTATCTGCACAAAGAGATATTATCTATGACCGGATTAATCAGAGAGTAGACATAATGGTCAAAGAAGGATTAATAGATGAAGCAAAGAGTTTATATCCTTTTAAAAATTATAATGCACTCAATACTGTAGGATACAAAGAGTTATTTTGTCATTTTGATACCACCTGGGATCTGAATTTTGCAATTTCTGAAATAAAAAAGAATACCCGACGTTTTGCAAAAAGACAGCTTACATGGTTTAGAAAAGACCTTGAAATAAAATGGTTCGACTATGCAGAAAAGGATTCTGCAATAATCGATCATATCAAAAAAAAATCACTATGAATTTAATCATAGTGATTTTCTAAAGATAGTTAGTTACCGTTATTTTGTTTTCTTAAGGTTCACCATTTCTAACAACAAGTCTAAATCCTTCTCCGTGAATATTAAGAATTTCTACATTCTCATCTTTTTTGAGATATTTTCTCAATTTAGCAATATAAACATCCATACTACGAGAAGTGAAATAATTATCATCTCTCCATATTTTTGTTAAAGCGAGCTCTCTAGGCATCAAATCATTAAGATGTAATGCTAATAAGCGTAGTAATTCATTTTCTTTTGGTGAAAGTTTAATCGGTTCTTCTTCTTCAAAAGTTAAAAACCTAAGTTTAGAATTAAGATGGAATCCTCCTATTTTAAATTCAAATTGTTTACTATCTGCTACAGACTCTGTATTTTTTCGCTGCATGATAGCTTGTATTTTCATCAACAAGACTTCACTGTCAAAAGGTTTATTTAGGTAGTCATCTGCTCCTACTTTGTATCCTTTAAGAACGTCTTCCTTCATTGCTTTTGCAGTCAAGAAAATAATAGGTATTTCTTCGTTTTTATCCCTTATTTCTTTGGCTAAAGTAAACCCATCTTTATAAGGCATCATTACATCAAGAATACACATATCATAATCATCTTTTTTGAACTTTTCAAAGCCCTCCATACCATTTTTAGCATGTACAACATCATATTCGTTCATAACAAGATAATCTTTCAAAACTGTTCCAAAATTAGGATCGTCTTCTACAAGTAAGATCTTTTTGTTTTCTGTTTCCATATTTTAAGATATTAACGGTAATTTTATTATAAATGTGGAGCCTTTCCCCCTTTCACTTTCTACCCATATTTGACCATGATGGTCATCAACTATTCTTCTAACGTATGTTAGCCCTAATCCATGTCCTTTTACATTATGTAAATCTCCTGTATGCTCTCTAAAGAATTTTTCAAAAATCTTTTTCTGAGCTACTTTACTCATCCCTATTCCCTGATCACGAATTTTAAGAACAATACTATTTTTTACATTTTCTGTATATATATCAATCTTTGGTTCTTTTTCAGAATACTTTACAGCATTATCCAAAACATTGACAATTACATTGGTCATATGACTGTCATTTGCCAGCACTGTAGTTTTAAGAGCTCCCAAATGCACATTTATGTACCCTTTTCTATCCTCTACAATAAGAGAAACATGAGTAACTGCATCTTCAATAATATCGTGTAACTCTTGTTTTTCTTTTGTTATATTAAGCTCATTTTTCTCTAACTGAGATATTCTTAATACATTTTCGACTTGGGCGTGCATCCGCTTATTTTCTTCTCGTATCATATGCATATATCGCTGTACTTTTTCTGGATCACCACTTATTTTAGGGTTTTTAACAGCATCTAATGCAAGATTTATGGTTGCGATAGGCGTTTTAAGCTCATGTGTCATATTATTAATAAAATCTGTCTTAATCTGAGAAATTTGTCTTTGTTGCATTAATTGAGACAATGCACTAGAGTAGGCAACGACTATGATTAATGTAAATATTATCGACAAAATAGCCATCCCTTTTATTGTAGAAAGCACATACTGCTTTTTACCGGTAAAGTTGACATACAATTGATATTCACTAGCCCCTTCGTTATCTACAAAAAGTGGAATAGCGTATGTTGTGGGATAATCCAGACTAAAATCATCAGAACGTACTTTGGTCGCTAAGGCATTACTGTAAATGGCATATTCGAAATCGACTTCTATATCTCTTTCTTCTAATTCATTTTTAAGTAAATACTCTAGTTCCTCTTTCTTTACTCTTCGATGTATCGGAATAAAACTAGCAATTTCTCCTATTACTACCTCGTAATCCATACGTTGAAGATCGGTTAATGCTCTTATCCTTTCTAAATTTGATGTCGAATTTTGTTTATTGACATTATTTTCTATCGAATTGTCTGCATTTCGATTTAAAATATTCTTTAAACGTACCGTATCAATATTAAAATTGATAAAAGATGAAAATAATTTTGAGTCTTCGTTTAAAATACCATCTGTATAACCAAATGACCTATTTGAATTATCAATACTAATATTAAGAAGTTGTCTTATTGTTTTATTATCAGGTTCATCTATACTGTCAAGTATTTCCTGAAATGGAAAAAACATCTCCTCAAACTCTCTGTACTGAATTCTGTTAGATACAGATATTAGTACTTGCTTGGCATTAAAAGAAAACTGTTCTTCATTATTTTCTACCGTATTGTTGATCCAATATCCCTGAACAAAAATAATCCCAATTAATGATAGACTCATTAGGAGTATCAGCAACACGAATAACCTTTTATTCATAGGTCAAAAGTAAGGTTTTAACATTTAGCGACTTTACGGTTTAACCAAATGTTAACAAAATGAAGGATTTAGATTACAAAAGCTTTAGGAGGATATTTTATGATGAATATCAGCTACTTGACTTTTTGTTTCTTCGAGATCAATATTATAGACAACAAAATCTGACAAGGGTATTTTTTTGGAGTCTTCCCATTGGTTATTCATTCTAGAAAGCACCTGTTTTTCAGTCATATTATCACGATCAATAACGCGTTGGATTCTTATCGCAGAAGGTGCTGAGACCAGAATTGTATAATCACATTGCTTGTGTCCGCCGTTTTCAAAAAGTATAGCCGCTTCTTTAATAACATAAGCACTTTGTTGTTTATTTTTCCACTCTTCAAAATGATTGGCTACTGCAGGATGAACAATACTATTGAGGTCTTTCAATTTTGAAGAATCATTAAACACAATATTTGCGATATATGCTCTATTTAAAATACCATCTAGATAAGCTTCGGCTCCAAAAAGTTTAATAATTTTTTCTTTTACAGCAGTATTTGTATGCATCAACTTTTTAGCCTCATCATCGGCCAAATATATCGAAATCCCATACTCCTCAAACATTTTGGCAACAGTAGACTTGCCACTTCCGATTCCTCCTGTTAATCCTACAACTTTCATATTATTATTTTAGCACAACAAATTCAACTTGTTTTTTTTGCATTCTCACATCATGAATTGCTTCTGGTTTCTCCTTAAGTTCCAAGGTTAAAAACGAACTTTTTTCTGATATTTTGGCGTAATCTGCAACAATCAAAAAATCTCGTGCATTAATTTCATTATACCGATCTAATCCAACTCTATATACAACCGAAATCTCTTTAGGAAATATTTTCACATCTGTTCCTTCGGGAATATTATAAATTGTAACAGGTACTTTTTGGTTACCTTCGGTAAATTTACTAACTGATACAGAAGCCTTTATTTGTTTTGGTTGTATTGTTATTGTGCCAGGTAGATTTTCAGATTTTATTTTAAGTTTTGATATATGATCTATATTTAAGTTTTCTAAATTAAGATCTTCTGTATATACATATTGTATAGTATCTATTATTTGGGATGGGCCTTTTACTGTAACTGAATCTGGTGAAATTTTTACCCCTTTATCACTTCCATAACCTATTGCATATGCAATTTTTTGATTTACTTTTACAGGAATTTTTTTCTGTGAATTTTGATCCAAAAGCAATTGTAATGTATCCTTTTGCAAGGCTAACACTTTTCCTTTAAAATCTAATTTACTCTTCAAAACTGATGATTCTTTATCCAAGTAAAAAAAATACTTTTCTTGTTTTTTCAGAACCGCGTCTTCTGCATTGAGTTCTAGTGTAGGGCTACTCCATTTATGGCTCATTAATCTAAAACCATTTCCATTTAGTGTCATTCTTATCGTGTGATCACTATTACTATTAATTATTTTATCTTTTGGTATATTGATATATTTAATTGTAATATCTACTTCTTGAGTATAGTTTTTTGAAAACTGAATAAAAATCCATAAAAATGATGTAAAAACAAGGAAGAATAAAAAGGTTTTTACATTATTCCTTTTTAAAGAAAATCGACTTGCTATGGTATTTGACATATGGTTTTACTTTGAAAAAAACAGTTTTTTAAACTGCTTTTGAGGATCTCTTTTAAGCAAATGAATATAATAATAAGATTTTAAGAATCCTTTTCCATATCCATAAAATTGTATCAAAACAGCAATAACTGATTGTAAGCCAATCAAAAAATTACCATATCGTACTGTTCCACCTATACAAATAAGAAGAAAATACACCATCCAAATAGACAAAAAATACCACCATCCAAAAAACGATGTAATCAAAGCAAAAAATGAATACAAAAGGAATAAAGCAGGAAACCAATACGTAATTTTTGAAGTTTCGGGGTGCCATTTATTTAATATCGGACGTACTAATCCAAATTTATTCACTTGTATATAAAATTTTTTCCAGGAAATCCTTCTTTTATGAAAAACAACTGCATCAGGGATCAAAGCTGTTGTATAGTCAAGTTTCCAAAGCCTTATTGTTAAATCTGGATCTTCTCCAGGATGAATATTACCAAAGCCTTTTGACGAAATAAAAGCTTCTTCGGATAATCCCATATTAAAACTACGTGGTTGAAATTTACCAAGTGTATTTTTACGTCCTCTTATCCCTCCAGTTGTAAGATAAGACGTCATACTGTAACTAATTGCTTTTTGAAGATTTGTAAAGCTCTTATGTGCATCATCGGGACCACCATAGCAATGCACAAAATTCTTTGATAAAAAATCATCTACTCTTTCTAGATAATTTTCGGGTAAGATCACGTCACTATCCAAAATAATAAAATAATTACCTTTTGCTTTTCTCATTCCATAATTACGAGAATCACCGGGCCCAGTATTATGTTTTTTGTAATAACTTATATTCAGTTTTTCTGAAAATAGTTTAATCACATCTTCAGAGGATTCTGAAGAACCATCTTCAATAATTACAATTTCATACTCTTTATCGTATCTCATGGCCTGCATACTTTGCAGTAACTCATCAATTTCATTGGGTCTATTATAAACAGGAACGATAAAAGAGAAATATGTATCCACTGAACTAAAATTTTATTCTTTGATTCAAAAAACGAACATTATTGATAGAAACCAAGATTTATCTTTTTTAAGCATAATAATACCTATACCATTGGCAAATCATCTCTTGGGTAAATCTGGTAATATTTTAAGGACTTATCAATAAAAAATCCCATTGTACAAATTAAATGGGATTTTTATTAATATGTAATCTTTATTAGATAGTTATTATTCTTCGTCTACAAACTTATCCATCACAAGTTGACTTACTCCCATATTAGAGAAACCTCCGTCATGAAATAGATTTTGTAATGTCACTTTTTTTGTTAGATCAGAAAATAATGTTATTGTGTAATCTGCACATTCATCTGCTGAAGCATTACCCAAAGGAGACATTTTGTCTGCATATTCAATAAAACCATCAAATCCTTTTACTCCTTTTCCTGCGGTAGTAGGTGTAGGAGATTGAGATATTGTGTTGACTCTTACTTTGTGATCTCTCCCAAAGAAATAACCAAAGCTACGAGCAATAGATTCCAGATAGGCTTTATTATCAGCCATATCATTATAATCAGGAAAAACTCTCTGAGCAGCCATATACGTTAAAGCAACAATACTACCCCACTCGCTCATCGCTTGTTTTTTATAAAGAGTTTGCATGGTTTTGTGAAAAGATAGTGCAGATACATCCCATCCTTTTTGACTCCAATCATAATTAAGATCAGTATAATGACGACCTTTTCTTACATTAACAGACATTCCTATTGAATGCAAGACAAAATCAAGTTTACCACCTAGAATTTCCATTGATTTTTCAATCAGGTTTTCTAGATCTTCTAATGATGTAGCATCTGCAGGTATAACCTGGGCATTTGTTTTTTCTGCAAGAGTATTTATAGCTCCCATACGCATTGCAACAGGCGCATTGGTCAATACAAAACTTCCTCCTTCTTCAAAAACACGTTCTGCGGTCTTCCATGCAATTGAATTCTCATCAAGTGCACCAAAAATAATTCCTCTTTTGCCTTTTAATAAATTGTGTGACATTAAATTGAAAATTTATAGTAGTTATACAAGCAGTAAAGATAACAAAACGCCTATAACTAGTTAAACAAAATTGTTTTTAGTTCAATTTTAATATCATTTGCTCAACTAACTGTTTTTCTATTCGTCACATTATTCATAATTGTAACTTAATCGACCTTTGACGATTCGTTTTTTCTTTGTTGCAAAACCGCTAAAGCAAATGCTCCTCCAGAGGCGATAAATACCGAATAATCTAACACTCCTTTTAATCCTGTAAATACCATCATCGCCAATGCAAAGCATAATAGTAATCCGCCACTTATTTTTGATGTCATGTTAAGTCTGTATCCCAAAATTAAAAGCACAGATAAGACAATTTCTAGAACTGTTACTATAATTGCTATAATAGGGATTATTATTTGAGGTAACCATGGATTTAATATACCAGTGTATTCTACAAAATTATCCCAGTTACCCCATACAGAAACTTCTTTTGACCATCCACCAAAACGATCCAAAACTGCAGATAAGAATCCTATTGCTATAGAAAATCGTAAGAAATAGCTTACTAGTAATGTATCGTCTATATTATACTTGAGCAACTTCATAATTTCCTGCTTTAAAACCAAATGATTTCATCAATCTATTCCAAGTATTAATTTGAGCAATTGCCAAACTCAAAAATGAAATTTCATGTTTATCAAAATGCTTCTGTAACGTTTCAAAAACATCATTATGCAAAGGTTTATCATCTATCACTGTAAGTGCTTCTGCAAAATGTAAGACAGCTTTTTCTTTTTCATCAAAAAAACCGCTTTCTTCCCAAGCCGATAATAATGAAATTCTGATTTCGGATTCACCAGCATGCTTTAACTCTTTGGTATGCATATCCAAACAATAAGCACACCCATTGATTTGAGACACTCTTAATCTAACTAACTCTAGTAATTTATTGTCTAACGAAGAATTTTTAAGTTTTTCTTCAATAGCCATTAATGGTTCAAAAATTCCTTCTGGCAATTCACTATAAGGTATACGTTCCATAATATTTTTGTTTTTTATTATGGTCAAAAGTAAAAAGTGACTGTTTAAAAAAACTTAAGATATATTAATAAATGGAGTTATGCCTTCTTTCTAAGCAAACTTAGATACTCGGGGGTTATTCCCAAATAAGAGGCAAGCATGTATTGTGGTATCCTTTGTACAAATTCTGGGTTTTGTTCTACAAATTCTTTTAACATCTCTTCGCTGGATAGGCTAAACATGTATTCTATTCTTCTTTGTGAGGCGATATATGTCCTCTCCATCACAACTCTAAAAACACTCTCAATCTGCGGAATCTTCGAATATATATCTTGTACAAATTCCTCTTTTAATTCAAGGACTTGAGTTTGTTCTACTGCTTCTATAATAAGATGTGAAGGAATTTTATTGAGCAAACTATCATAGTTTGTAAGCCACCAATTCTCTATACCAAAATGTATGATTTGATCATTACCTTTTTGATCTATATAATATAATCTAAGACAACCAGAAGTTATAAAGTATCTAGAACGACAAATCTCTCCGGATTGCAATAATTGTTCTTTTTTTTTAAACGTTTTGGAAACTAAATAGGATTGAAATAAGGAGATTTCTTCTTTGCTAATATCAACATATCGCTTAATGTATTGCGCCAGATTATCATTCATGGATAGTTTATTTGTATCCGTATTATAATTTTTACAACATTAACCACTCGTCTATTTTTGAAGATCTTAATTATACAATAAAGACTTTGCATGTGTTAATGCAGAATCTGAGATATCTTTACCTCCTATCATTTCTGCTATTTCTTTTATTCTATCTTCTTCATTCAATAATCTAAGCTGGGTAACTGTAGTATTATTTACATCTTCTTTATATACTTTGTATTGATTTTGACCACTTGCAGCAATTTGTGGCAGGTGAGTAATGCTAAACACTTGCATATTTTTACTCATATCTGTCATTAATTCGGCCATTTTATGAGCAATTTCACCAGATACCCCTGTATCAATTTCGTCAAAAATAATTGTTGGTAGTTGATCATATTGAGATAGAATAGCTTTGATCGCAATCATAATTCTAGATAATTCTCCTCCTGAAGCTACCTTTTTGAGTTCTCCAAAAGTACCTCCTTTATTAGCAGAGAATAAAAACTCTAGTTTTTCTTTACCATTAGAAAAATATTGTTCTTGCAAATTAAGAGATACCTTAAATTCTGCATTTGGCATCCCCAAAGCTTTCAAAATATTTTCGAGCTCTTTTATTAATTTTGGTAATGCTTTATTACGTTTTTTATGAATCTTTTGAGCGACCTCATCCAATTGCTCTTTAATCTTTTGAAGGTCTTGTTTAAGTTTATCTATATCTTCTGTAAGAGATTCTGTTTTAGAAACTTTTTGACTCAACGATTCTTTGATACTAATTAGTTCTTTTATGCTCGTAACGGTATGTTTGATTTGCAAATCATGTAAGAGCTGTAATCTATTACTCGTTTCTTCTAGCAATTTTGGATCTGCTTCTAATTTTTCTAATTCATTTTCTAAAGAAGCATACACATCATCTAACTCTATATATAAGCTTTGAATTCTATTTGAGAGTTCTTTTAAGTCTGAAGAGTAAGGCTCTAGTTTAGAAAGATATGTTTTAATCGAATTTAATTGATCTGACACCCCTATTTCTTCGGCAGAAATTGTTGATATAGATATTGAGAGTTTGTCTTGTATTTCTTCAATATTATTGAGTTTTTCATATTGCTCTTCTAATACTGGTAACTCATCTGGTAATAATTTTGCTTCTTCGAGCTCTTTTAATAAAAACGAGTTATAATCGTATTCTTTGGTAAAGTTTTCTTGATTTGAAAGTAGTTCTTGTAATTCATTCTCTTTCTTTTTCAACAACTTAAGTCCTCTCTGATAAGATTCTATTTCACGATCAGTATTCGCTAAAGCATCCAATACTTTAAACTGAAAATCTGTAGTAGTGACTTCTAATGTTTGGTGTTGACTATGAATATCTATTAATTTTACTCCTAATAAGGTCAAAGCGCTCAATGTTACAGGAGTATCATTTACAAATGCTCTAGACTTACCAGAAGGTAAAATTTCTCTTCTAATAATGGTTTGTCCCTCATAATCCAGATCCTCTTCTTCAAAAAATGCATGCAGATCATACTTAGTTACATCAAATGTACCTTCTATAATACATTTTTGAGTATCATCTTTTATACTATTTAAATCTGCTCTTTTCCCAAGAAGTAAACCCAACGCTCCGAGCAAAAGTGACTTACCTGCTCCTGTTTCTCCTGTAATAGTAATCAAACCGGTATCAAAAGAAACTTGCAGTTGTTCTATCAAAGCAAAGTTTTTTATAGAAAGATTTGTAAGCAAAGGATAAGAAATTTATTGTTTTTTAAAAGAGTAAAGATACTACAGTTTTAAAAAGATTGTACGTCTTTAATTTATTTTTTTATGTCTAAAGAATAAATCTGATTATGAATAAGAATTAGTTGAATACAGAAGAGTAAACTCTTAAAAAAATTAAGACTAAAATTTAATATTCTTCCAGTTATCAGAATATGTAGGAGCAATTCTATTTAGGGATTGTATAGTTTTAGCAACATTAACAGATGGTCCATTAGATAGAATACTAGCAACTTCATCTGCTTTTGAGTCAAAAAAGACCCTCATAATATAAGAATTAGGACGAGTATTATGCATTTTCTCTAAAGGTTCAATTGCTTTTGTAATCATCTCCTTCCCTTTTTTCACATTATTATGAAAAACATCTAACCCTTCTCGATGATACGCATACATAGCATCTCTATATCCTTGATAAGTAGGAGACAATAAATCATCATTAAGCCTAAAACGATTTGGGTTTTGTTCTCTAACCCAACCAACTCTATTGCTTCCTTGAGCGTTCCCTACTATAACTTTTGCTTCCTCATAATAATTTGTACCACTATTGGCTTCAAAAGTGTCTGCGTCTACACCAAGAATAGTATATAGATAGAAAGAAATTACAGAAATTAAGTTAGAGTCAAAACTATTTGGATTATAGTTTAAAGGTTGAAACTCTAAGTATCTAAAATTAAACTGTTTATCATTTACATTAAAAATAGTGGTATTGTAACTTGATCCAAAAACAGGTCTTGATGCCTGAACTTGCAGTGTAGCACTGAACTCGTCATTATCAAAATCGGCAATTGTAATAAAAAAACTACAATCTATCCTTTCTTCATTACGATAATCAACATTTGTCCACTTTGTGTTATTAATAAACTCAGTAAGCTCTCGCTCTAAGGTTTTAAATACCTGTAAATTTGGATTCCCTGTTTGTTCTGCATTAACCGCTACAGTAGCATTAAACTCTTGAGCATAAAAGAAACTCGTATTAATTAAGCATATTACAAAAAGGAAAAATTTATTCATTTCTTAATATATTAATTTCATTAAATATATCTTGTGCTACTTCTGACTTTGTTTTTAGATCAAACGCTTTAATCTCTAATTTATGATTAATCAAAGATACTTTATTTGTATTACCTTTAAAACCTGCGCCTTTATCTCGTAAAGAATTTAACACGATTAGGTCTAAATTTTTCTTCTTTAGTTTATTTTTTGCATTCTGTTCTTCATTTTCTGTTTCTAATGCAAATCCAACTAAAAATTGATTTTTCTTCTCGACTCCCATCCACTTTAGAATATCGGTAGTTCTCTCTAATTCAATAGAAAAATCAGTATCAGCTTTTTTTATTTTTTGATCAGACATGTATTTTGGACGATAATCCGCAACGGCGGCAGAAGCAATTGCTATATCAGATTCATGATAGAGTGAAGATACTACTTCGAACATTTCTTTTGCACTTACAACATTTGTAACGTTGATGAGGG
Organism: Aquimarina algicola; assembly: GCF_006443095.1. GTDB lineage: Bacteria > Bacteroidota > Bacteroidia > Flavobacteriales > Flavobacteriaceae > Aquimarina > Aquimarina algicola. Next base: position 46,760 of record NZ_VFWZ01000009.1, on the reverse strand, counting down.
CATGATCTACTTTAAGAATAGAAGGCCCTAAAATCAAATTCACTTCTGCTCCAAGGTTTGCAGCTGTCTTTGCTAGCTCTACTCCCATTTTTCCGGTAGAGTGATTTCCTATAAACCTTACCGGATCTATTGCTTCATAAGTTGGTCCTGCAGTAATTAAAACTTTCTTTCCTTTTAAAGGAAGTTTTCCTAAAATATCATTAGTTATAAACTCTACTATACCTGATGGTTCCATCATTCTTCCCTGTCCGACTAACCCGCTTGCTAGTTCTCCGGATTCTGCTGGTATCATAATATTACCAAACTCTTGTAATTTCTCAAATGTATTAAGAGTAGAAGGGTGTTTATACATATCCAAATCCATAGCAGGAGCAAAATACACTGGGCATTTTGCAGATAGATATGTTGCTAATAACAGGTTATCACTAGTACCTAATGACATTCGTGATAAAGTGTTTGCTGTTGCCGGGGCTATAATCATCATATCAGCCCATAACCCTAACTCAACATGATTATTCCAAACTGCATTTTCATCTTGCTCATCATAAAATGATGAATGTACAGGATGCTTGGATAATGTAGAAAGAGTAAGTGGTGTAACAAAATCTTTTGCTGTAGGTGTCATTACAACCCTTACTTCTGCTTTTTCTTTGATAAATAACCTGATTAAAGTAGGTATTTTATAGGCAGCAATACCAGCGGTGACACCTATTAAAATCTTTTTGCCGCTTAAAACAGACATATTACTATAAAGATTCTGTATCTATTTTTGTATTTCTGTGATAGATTTTACCTTCTAACCATTCTTGAACGGCTAACGCATGAGGTTTTGGTAATCTTTCGTAAAATTTAGAAACCTCTATCTGCTCTTTATTTTCAAAAATCTCTTCTAAACTATCATTATATGTAGCGAACTCATCTAGTTTCTCAAGAAGTTCTTTTTTGATATCTGTATTGATTTGAGTAGCTCTTTTAGAAATAATCGAAATTGCTTCGTAAATATTACTTGTCGGCTGATCTATCAAATTCTTATCTATTGTAGTTGTATTAACCGGTGCGTTGCTCTTTTTTAAATCCATCTCTACTCTATTTTCTCTTTGTTAAATTCTTCTAATCTCAAATTAATATCTGTACCTAATTCTTCGGCTTTTTCAAGATATTCTCCTTCTGTCTTATAATACTTTTTGTAAGCATTATAATAGGACCTTGCGGTTTCTAGCCTTCCTTCTACCAAATTTTGATAACTCCCTATTGCTAGTAAATATTCCGACTCTAATTTATAATATAAAACCTTTTCTCTATAGGCTGACCCAGGATAATCTACTAAATAATTATCAAATGCAGCTATAGCTACTTTATAATTTTCTCTATGATGATAGCGCTTTGCAATTTCATACGCTTTCTTCTCTTTTTTATCTCTTAGTTCTGCAACCAATTCATTTGCTTCTTTTAGTCTTTCACTTTCTGGATAGGTATTAATAAATTGTTGAAGCTTTTCTATAGCTGTATCAGTTTCTTCCTGATCTAAACTATATCTTGGAGATAAATAATAATGACTCTTTGCTGCTTTATACGATGCATCTTCTCTTTTTTGGCTTTTAGGATACGATTTCGCAAATCTCTCAAATTGATATCCCGACAAATAATAATCTTCTAGTTGATAGTATGTATCAGCATAATAGTACATAACTCTTTCTGCCTGTGGCTTACCTCTAAATTGAGGCACTATCTGTTCAAAAAGACGAAGTGCTTTTTTATATTTTTTTTCGTTATAAAGCTTTTCTGCCATCTTATATTTGGGTGATATATCATCTTTTCTAAGTACCTTTTGGTATTCACTACAAGAACCCAAACCCAAATAAACAACAGAAATAAATAAAATCAATAATTTCTTCATAGTGTACAAAACATCGTGCAAAAATATATATTTCTAGCGTATTAAGAAAACTTTAATCTAATCAATTATAATAACTAGGTGTTGAATGTTTTGTTGCAAAGAATTATGAGTAGTTTTTGACAAAATTTTTAATCTTATTAGACAAACTATCAGAAACTGACACTAAAGGCAGTCGAACACTATCGTCACAGACATTTTTAGCTTTTAGTATATTTTTTATACCTGCTGGATTACCCTCTTCAAAAGCATAATCGATAACAGGTAATAAACCGTATAAAATATCGAATGCGTTTTGGGTATCTCCTGCTAATCCTAATCGAATCATCTCAGAAAACTCTTTTGGAAACCCCTGCCCTATAACACTTATTACTCCGTTTCCTCCTGCAGCAACCAAAGGCAATGCCAAAACATCATCCCCAGAGATTACAAGAAAATCTTTGGGTTTATCTTTTATTATTTTTAATACCTGAGAAAAATCAGAAGTTGCTTCTTTAATACCTACAATATGTTCTAACTGTGCCAATTGTAGTGTAGTCTCAGCACTCATATTAGTTCCTGTACGAGATGGTACATTATAAAGCAATATCGGTAATGATGTATTATCGTTTATTTCTTTATAGTGCTGATAAATACCTTTTTGAGTTGGCTTATTATACATGGGTACAACAGATAGTATTGCATCTACACCTGTTAAGTCTGCTTCTTTTATTTCTGAAATAATAGCATTAGTGTTGTTTCCTCCAATTCCTAAAACAATTGGAAGCCTCTGATTGTTAACCTCTATTATGTGTGCTGTAAGCTTCTTTTTTTCTTCTTTTGATAATGTTACTGATTCTGCTGTTGTTCCCAACACAACCAAATATTCTACTCCTCCTTCTATACAATGATCAACTAATGCTGTTACTCCTTGATAATCTATTGTTCCATCAACATTAAAAGGGGTTGCCAAGGCCACTCCCGTTCCTTTGAGAAAATCACTCATAATCTATATAAACTGTAAAATTTTTAAATACTTTTTTAATTCAAAAATAAAAAGACTCGTATCATTTATTGGCACTCCTATAACCAGATCATTAATTCTCTGGTCTATAGAGGCAGAACCAATTTTGAATTTAGCATTTGACGCCGCTGCGATATAATTTAATTCTAAACTATCTTTTTCATAAAAGTTGATCAAAATATCGTAGTCTTTTTTAATAAAATCTTGTAAAAAGCTTCCTTTGATAGAGCCATTTACAGTAAAATTTTTAGGGTTGTAGTAAGATGCATCTTTATCATCGATAATTTCTTTTTGGTCTTCTTTATATCCCATAATTTTGAGATTATCAGAATCAACTCCAAGTTCGTTAGCCAATTTTATTAGAGAAACGATATTAATGGGTTGGGATGCATCTATAAGAATGGCAAGTGTCTTAAACTCTGTAATACCAGAAGTAGAAGACTCATTCTTTTTGATTTGAGCTTCTACATTCTTTTTTAGAGCATTTTTTTTAAGACCTTTTAAAATCATTCACTTCAAAATTAATAGGCACAAATGTAGCTATTTTTTAGTTTTAAATATTCTTATCCTTTGCAAAGGATATTGTAAAATTAAATCTTTATAAATTATTAATTTTTTTTCTCAATTTTTCTTTTAGCGTTTCATCAAAATGCCAAGTCATATAACTCAATGGAATAACCTGAATTCCAATCCGATATAGAACTTTATATCTTTCGATAGAAAAAGATCTTTGAAAATCTCCGGGAAACCCTATCAAGTCAATTCCCAGATAGTTTCCGTTTTTTTCTACCAAAACATCTATCACAAATCCCGATAATTGATATCCTAAATAATAATTTATATCCGGTAAGTCTTCCAAGAAATCTTTCATTTGATTAATGAAAGCATCCAAGTGATTCTCTTCTTGAATGTTAGTATTTTCTTTATGTGATATTCCTTCTAAATATTCTCGTAATAGCGAATCAAATTTTAGCTTTTCTATAGAAGCAGATAAAAATATTTCCTGTACATTTCGGGCTCTGGTAATCATTACATTGAATACATCTTCTCTATTCAGATAATTCATTGCACTATGATGAGAATCATCATCTATCGCCAAAGAAATCAACATGATATCTCTCTCATCTCCTTGAAAAGAAAATGGTGTTCCTATTCTAATATTATGTTTTTGTAACTGTGATAATGTTATTTCTTTTCTTATCAACCTACCTAAATAAGATACTTGATCTCTAAATGGAGAAATAATACCAAGTGTAGTAGCTTGTTTTCTATTTACTGAATCTTCATTGCGAATCAGTTTTTTTACATACTTGATGATCTCTTTTGCTTCTTTTTCATTTGCTCCTTTGGTATTTCTTTTACCTTCAATCTCATGAATAAATACAGATTGTTGATCTCTATATTTTGGTAAATCATTAATAACTAATAAGGAGTCATCATAAAATTTTTGATTACTAAATGCTATGATATCGGGCAAGGACCTATAGTGCTCGTTTAGAAAATTCAATTGATTTGATGATTCTATATTTTCTAAAGTAAAATCAAGTAAACTCTTTTTTCTATAATTAAATTTTTCATCCCATTTTAAGTTATGTTTTTTACTGATATCAAACATTTGTTGTTTAGACAAAAAACTGATATGTCTTAATTGTTTTGGATCCCCTGTTACAACAAGATGTTTTGCTCTTTGCATTAATGGCAAAACACTAGCCATATCACATTGTGTTGCTTCATCTATGATGAGAAGATCAAACATTTCTTTATGCATAGGCAATACCTCTGCTGCATTATCTATTTTTACCAACCATACGGGAAGTGCTTTAAGGATTACATTAAAGTTTATAGCATTCAATCTATCTGATTGCAAGGCTAAATCATCATTTTTGAGTGAGTTTACTAATGCTTGAAGTTCTTTTCTATGAAAGTTGATTTTGTATTCTACTTCATTTAGCAATTGTCCCATCAATTTATTGTTGCCCTCTTTTATACTATTTTTTAGAGAAAGTATATATTCATCGATCAAACGCCACTCTTGCTTTTGCCACAATCTAAAAAGTTTCAACCACTTGACTCTAATATATCCCGCAATACCAGATGCATTAATGACTTTTTGGGTAAGATCGATACTTTTTTCTTCTATATTAGAAAATTCAACCTCAATTTCTTTTAATCTTTTGATCAGTTTAGAAAGATGCGACCAATCTCGATTCATTTGGCTTCTGTAGGGTAATTGATCAAATTTATACAGAAATTTTTCAAGGCTAGAGATTAGAGATCTTTTATACCTAGATCCACCTGCTTTTACTCTATATCTACCTACCGAAAATGATTGTAACTTATCTGACAAAACTTGCAATGCTTCATCAGTTTGTGTAGCTATCAATACACTTTTGCCTTGACTTAAATAGTCTATCGCAATTGCTGATACAGTATATGATTTCCCTGTACCGGGAGGCCCCACTACTACTGATTTATTAACAGTATTAGCAGCCTTCACACTGTTTTCTTGAGCTTCATTAAGAATAAATGGCTTGATAGACGAGTCATATTTTTCTGTAATTTGAAAAGAATGATCTTGTAGATACGATATCAAAGCAGAAGAATAATCTGATGTATTTTGTAAAACCTCTAACTCATTTACAATACTATTGATATTACTTGCTTTGCTTGACACCATCAAACCCGAAGAAGGGATTACTTCAAAATTATCAAATGAGTTGTCTTTATTCGCGATACGCTTTTTTACACTTGCTGCTCCTATTAATTTAGGAAACATAACCATGTCCTCTGCAAACTGCACGTTGACAACATGTTTTTCAAATGTGCGCTGTACTTTTGCAAGAAGTGGGTAATCTATTATTTCTTGTTTTAATACAGTTTGTAATTCTTTTAAAAATGTATCATACGACTCTTTGAAGTCCAGAGTTTTCAAAAAAGCATTATTTATTTTTCTTTCAGACTGTTCTAATTTTATAAAATATCCTTCTTCTGTTTTTATGATTTCTGCTGGATAGAAAAACAGGGGCGCACAAATATTTATATTCTTTTTATTAAATATTTTTCGTTTCCCTATCAAAAAAATAGAGCAGTAAAATAATTGTTTGTCTCTACTATATAACTGAAGGTTTTTTGAAATAGATATTCCTACTTTGTCTGGTAAAAACTGTTTGGGATAATCACCATTTATTAATTCTTCATTTTTTTGAAGGTATTGATTCTCAAACTTAGTAGAAAAAAAATTTTCTATCCCAAATTCTCTATTATCTGCTTTATAGCAATCTGTAAAGTATTTGATTAATGATAATATATCCAATCGGCTTTGTTATTTTATATTATAATACGTTGAAGTCTCTTTAAAAGTACACGAATATAAAAATTAATCCCCAATACATCTTAGATCTATATGTATGATCAAAAATCAATGATTATGGATAACAAAAATTAATCAAATAGTTGCCAAAGTTATAACAGATCATTTTTTTGAGACGCTCTCACTATTAATTTGGTCTCTACAAAAAAACTTACAAAAAAGTAAAGTCCCAGAGTCTCTGTAATATTTATTAGAATAGTAAAAACCCTACTATAATAATACATTTCATTCAGTGTTAAAAGTGTATCCGCTATTAAGGCAGAGCATGCGGTAATAAATAAATAGAGTGATTTCTCATATCTATCAGATACGTAAATAATAAAATTCATGATCGAAAACGAGAGCATACTTACTATTGCTAAAACAACATACCAAATTGATTCACTTAGCTTAGGAAAAACAAGTTCTGTAACAGAAAAAACAATATAAGTAATCAATATAGCACTTATGATCACGGTGGGTCTAGTTAAAGTATCAGGGTTGATATCTTCTTTTGAGACATACTTCTTTAACGATAGTACACAAACAAAATAAAACAATGAAACTAATATAGCTATCACTTTGTAATACCTATTAAAGTCCAAATATATCAGAATGTCTGCTACTGTAATAATAAGTAAGCTAATGGGAACAAAAACATTTGGTGTTTTATTAAAATTTAAATACAGTATCGTTAGTGAAAAAGGTATGAGAGGTTTGACATATATCAAAAATTCTCTTTCTAAGAAAGTAGCAAAAAACACTACTATCAAAGATGCAATACAAAAAAATAGATATGTATTCTTAATTTGTTTCACACAACCAAAATGAAACAGTAGAACATGACTATAAAACAAGCGTATTTTGAATTTTGTGAATATATTATCCTAAAAAATCTATTTTTTTCACTTCTAGTTTACGTTGCAGTTATTTACAGTAAAAACCTCTTTCCCTAAAAATCTATTTTCCCAGAAATCTAATTAAGTTTAGTGCTTGCTTAGACGATGTACATACCAAATTTAACAATTTTATTACTGTAATTTAACAAAATTATTTGGATAATTCATGGTTTCGATTCAATTATCAAGATCTCTAAGTTTTAGAGAAGTAGGACTTGAGATTCTAAATTTTACCAGAAAAAAGACAGCGAGCAATTGATATATAGCATTTATAATTCTAAATTCTATAGAATTAATATAGAACATATCCAACGCATAACAAGAATCGCAAATCACAAAATTAAGAATGGCTATCAAAAACCATAACGCCTGAGACGATCTGGTATTTGCATATTGAAAAACAGCTCCAGTGAATAAAAAATATAAAATAATCAAATATATAATTCCATAAGGTTTTATCTCCCCCATATTTGGTGAAATAGCTTCATATATCTCATATACTATCAAAGTCCATAAAACAAAAAAGATCACCAAATAAAAGATATCAGTATTACTATATTCTATCGGCTTATGATTTTTATATAAGAAATAGAATAACAGAATATAACACAGACCATTACTCAATAAAACGTAAATAAAATAATCTTGTACCCCGGTTAGGAGGAAAATATCACCAATAAAACACATACACAAGACCATTAGAAAAATACCATCTATTTTTTTTACACTAAACCAGTATAGCATAAAAAAAAGAGGTACAGTTGTTGGTTTTGCATAAAACTCTAATTCTGGCCATTGCATAGCTGTGCTCAAGACACAGAGACTTCCTGCAATAACTAAAAATATTTTAATAAGAGTCCTTATTTTCATTCTAACTTACTAAGAAATTCGTCTTCTGTAATAATTGGAATTGATAATTTATTTGCTTTTTCTAATTTACTTGGTCCCATATTTTCTCCTGCAACGACATAAGAAGTTTTAGAAGATATAGAACTCGACACTTTACCTCCATTATCCTCTATCATTTTCTTAAGTTCATTTCGAGATATTTTTTCAAAAACACCAGATACAACAAATGTTTGCCCTTGTAAAGTTTCTGTTTGACCGGCTAATTTCTCTGCAGAGATCTCTAATTGAATTCCATATTGTAGCAATCTATCTATCAGGGTTTTATTTTCTTCAACTGCAAAAAACTCTACAACACTTTGTGCTATTTTACTTCCAATTTCATCTACATTAACCAATTCTTCTTCTGTAGAAGATATAATAGCTTGTATCGACTTGTAATGTTTTGCTAATTTTTTGGCTACTGTTTCCCCTACATAACGTATTCCTAAAGCAAACAAAACTCTTTCAAAAGGAATATTTTTTGAGTTTTCTATTCCTTTTATCAAATTATCCGCGCTTTTTTCTGCCATTCGCTCTAATGGGATGACTTGTTCTTTTGTTAAGGTATACAAATCTGCATAATTATGTATTAATCCTTCTTTGACCAAAAGCGCAACGGTTTCGCCTCCTAAACCTTCAATATCCATAGCCTTACGAGAAATATAATGCTGTATCCGTCCTATGATCTGTGGCGGACAACCTTGGTAATTTGGGCAATAATGTTGTGCTTCACCTATTTTACGTATCAGAGGGGTTTGACATTCTGGGCATTTAGAAATATATGCTGTTGCTATAGAATTCTGACTTCTTTTTTGAAAATCTACTGCTACAATTTTAGGTATGATTTCCCCTCCTTTTTCTACAAAAACAGTATCATTTACTCTAATATCAAGTTTTGCAATTTGATCTGCATTATGTAATGAAGCTCTCTTTACCGTTGTTCCTGCTAATTGCACAGGAACCAGATTAGCTACCGGGGTTATCGCTCCTGTTCTACCAACTTGATATGTAATTTCATTTAATACAGTAGAAACTTGTTCTGCCTTAAATTTATATGCCATCGCCCATCTAGGTGCTTTAGAAGTAAAGCCAAGTTCATCTTGTTGTAATAGATTATTCACTTTTATCACAACCCCGTCGGTCTCATATGGCAAATCATGTCGATGTTTATCCCAATAATTCACAAAATCCAGCACCTCATCAATAGAATTTGCCAGTTTGGATTCTGAAGGAACTTTGAATCCCCATTCTCTAGCTTTTTCTAGACTTTCAAATTGAGTAGCGATAGGTAATCTATCTCCAACTATATTATATAATAAACAATCTAGTGGTCGTCTGGCTGTCTCTGCACTATCTTGAAGTTTCAAACTACCTGAAGCTGTATTACGTGGGTTAGCATAAGGATCTTCTCCCGCAGCAATACGCTCTTGATTCATCTTGGCAAATCCTTCAAAAGGAAGAATGATCTCTCCTCTGATATCAAATTTTGATGGAAAATCACCTTTCAATTTTAATGGAATCGAATTTATTGTCTTTACATTTGTAGTAACATTATCTCCTTGTATCCCATCTCCTCTGGTAACAGCTTTCATTAGGATACCATTTTCATAGGTCAAATTAATCGAAGCTCCATCATATTTCAGCTCACAAGTATAAGAAACATCTCCCTCTACTATTTTTTTTATCCGTTTTTCCCAATCCTCCAAATCTTCTTTAGAATATGAATTATCGAGAGAATACATCCTGTATTCGTGCACAACGGTTTCAAAATTCTTCGTCACTTCTCCACCAACTCGCAACGTAGGAGAATTAGCATCATAAAATTCCGGATGTTTTTCTTCAAGATCTTGAAGCGACTTCAGCTTCATATCGAACTCATAATCGCTAATAGCAGGCTTGTCTAAAACATAATAATTGTAATTATGTTGCCTTAACTCTTCTCTTAACTGATTAATTTTTTGTTCTATATCCATAAATATTTTTAAGTTCTATCAGATTTTAACCATTTGGGTACTTGAGTAGGTTTGAAGGCTTTCATTTTTTCTAAAAGTCTATCAATTTGATTATCGACCAGAAGTAATTCATAATTTTCTATTTTAAGAAATCCCCTACGCACCATATTTTCTAACAACCCTAACAAATCATCATAAAAACCTGATATATTCAAGAGTCCTATCGGTTTTTGATGAAGCCCAAGCTGAGACCATGTAATAATTTCAAATAGTTCTTCTAAAGTCCCGAATCCCCCGGGAAGAGTTATAAAACCATTACTAAGTTCTTGCATTCTCATTTTACGTTCATGCATCGTCTGGGTTGTAATTAATTCTGACAATCCTTGATGTACAACTTCTTTTAATTTTAAAAATTCCGGAATAACCCCTATTACTCTTCCTTTTTGATCTAAAGTTCCTTGAGCAACCTTGCCCATTATACCAATTTTGGCCGCGCCATATACCAAAGTAATATTTTGCTTTGCCAATTCTTCTCCTAATACATAAGCCTCAGATACTATATTTAGATCATTCCCTTCACTACTACCACAAAATACACAAATTGAATCAAGTGTTTTCATTTAATCAAATAGTTTTTTTAAAGATTTGTTAATTTTAACATTTTTACTTGGATTTTTCAACTTTTATCATTCTATCATTTCCAAAAATATCTTTTCGTAAAATGACTTGATCAAAACCTTTATTTTTGATCATTTGCATCATTTCTTCCCCTAGATATTGATTAATCTCAAAATATAAATTACCACTTCTTTTCAAATTTTTAATTGCTAAAGCAGTAATTCTTTCATAAAATACTAATGGATCATCATCTGAAACAAAAAGCGCTAAAGAAGGTTCATTTTCAAGAACATTGGCTTTCATTTCTTGTTTTTCTAAAACTCTAACATAAGGTGGATTAGAAACGATGATATCAAAATCCATAGATAATGTATTCAATTGCAATATATCTTGTTGTAAACAAGTGATTTTTGCATTATTATTATCTGCATTTTTTTGAGTAATTTTTAGTGCCTCAGCAGATATATCTAATGCATATACGTCTGCACCCGGAAGATTCTTTGCTAATGATATGGCTATACAACCACTACCTGTACCAATATCAAGTACTCTTAGCTTCTCTTTTACGCCTAGATGATCTTTGATAATCCAATCCACCAATTCTTCGGTTTCCGGTCTGGGAATTAACACATTAGAATCCACATAGAATAGCGAACCATAAAACTCTGTTTCGTCTACAATATATTGTATCGGTTCTTGAGCTAATAATTTGATTTTTGCCTGATCAAAATGAAACAATTCTTTCGCTGTGAGTATACGGTCGAGGTGTATTGCTACTGTTGCTCTAGACAATTTTAAAATTTTATTGGTAAGAATATAAAAAAAGCTACGAGCTTCTTCAATATCATATTGTTTTATTATATCAGCAAGAAATTGATCTCTTAAGCTTTTGACATCCATTAAATAGCGTTCAGTTTATTGTCTTTATTATAAAAACAGTAGTTTTTTAGTTCACTATAAATCTTTAATCATCCAAGATTGGCAACTGTAATGCCCTGTGTCGCCCATAGGTTGATCTAAAGGCGTAAATCCAACTTTTTTATATAATTTTCGGGCAGCTTCCATATAAGGCATTGTCTCTAAATAACATTTAGAATATCCTTCTTCTTTGGCCAAATCAAGACATTTATTGATCATTAGAAATCCAACACCTTGCCCTCTTGCTTCTGACAAGAAATACATTTTTTGCAATTCGCATATCGTATCAGACGTATCTCCATCTAAAGGAGCAATTCCGCACCCTCCTATAACTTTACCTTCTTTTTCTACAACATAATATTGTTTTCTTGGGGTGTCATATGTTTCAAACATATAATTTAATGACTCATCTTCATAGGCCGTTCCTTTTTTGGGTGCTCCCATCTCCATAAGAACATCACGAACTACTTGAGCAATCATTGGATTATCTTCTGGCTGTATTGGACGTATATTTATAGTACTCATTTAAAAAAAATTACAGAAACTGAAATATACGCTAATTCTCTTCTCTAATCAATGAGATAAATTCTATTATTATCAACAATGTTTATGTAAATTAAAAATATTCTTTTTCAAAAGAAATAAAATTTAAACGTATTGATATTATTAAAGTTAAAAAAGACAAAAACAAAAACCTCCTCTTCGGAAACTTATCGTTTTTAACAATTTAATTTTCTTTACAAGTAAATTATCTATTAAAATGTAGACATTTTTATAGCACTTCATAAACAATCCCCCATCTCAAATAGCTTCATTTTTTATCACATCAATTATTATTCGATAATTACTTGAATATAATAAGCTTTTCAGAAAGTAATCGTGAAACTGTTTTATTAGATCATTTTAAAGGTCTCAAAATGCATAGTTTTAGTTATTTTTGCAAACTATAAAAATGACAATACAAGAAAAATATATCAAACGCTGTATAACCCTTGCCAAAAATGGTTTTGGCACTACTTACCCTAACCCAATGGTAGGAAGTGTTGTTGTACATAATGATAAAATTATAGGAGAAGGATGGCACTACAAAGCGGGGCAACCTCATGCAGAAGTTAATGCTATTGCCTCTGTTAGAGATACCTCGTTATTAGAAGAATCAACGATATACGTCAGCCTTGAACCTTGTAACCATTTTGGAAAAACACCTCCTTGTAGCGATCTTATCATACAAAAGGGAATAAAAAAAGTAGTTATAGGTACTGTAGATACTTTTGCTAAAGTGTCTGGTGCAGGCATTCAAAAATTAATGCAAGCCGGATGTGATGTTACAGTTGGTATATTGGAGAAAGAATGCTTGGAACTAAACAAACGTTTTTTTACATTTCATAACAAAAAAAGACCTTATATCATATTAAAATGGGCAGAAACCAAAAACAAATACATTGCCCCAAAACATACAGATAAACGAGCACCTGTTTGGATTACAAATGCTCGATCCAGACAACTTGTTCACAAATGGCGTACTGAAGAAAATGCAATTCTAGTTGGCGGACGTACAGTGGTACAAGATAACCCAAAACTAACCAGTAGAGATTGGTCTGGTCAAAATCCAGTAAGAATAATCATAGATAAGACCGGAAAAATTCCAGATAATTCTTATATCCTCGACAGAAACACAAAAACGATAATCTTAACGTCAAAAGAACACACCAGAGCAAGTGATGATATGCTTATTTATGAAACGCTTCATTCAAAAAATGATATTGAAGAACAAATTTGTACGATCCTACACAAACATGATATTCAATCTGTGATTATAGAAGGTGGTGCTTTTACCCTTCAATCATTTATAGATAAAAATCTCTGGGATGAAGCCAGAGTTTTTACAGGAGATTCCACCTTCATAAATGGTATTGAAGCTCCTTCTCTAACAGGGAATATTGTAAATACTCAAAAAATAGTAAATGATGTTTTAACAGTATATCAAAATGATTAAAACTATTATCTTCGACTTTGGGGATGTCTTTATAAATTTAGACAAACCAGCTACTCTGAAAAAGTTTTCAGAACTAGGAAAGCTTCCTTCTACAGAAAAAATCACAGCGCTCAACGAGTTATATGAAGTTGGAAAAATTTCTACCAAAGATTTCATTGGTAAAATACAGCATTTTTTTCCAAATGCTACAGCACAACAAATCATAGATGCCTGGAACGCCATTTTAATTGATTTTCCAGAGTTTAGATTAGAATTTCTTCAACATCTTTCTTCTTCAAGAAAATACAAGTTGATCTTATTAAGTAACACAAACGAATTACATATTAATTGGATAAAAGAAAATGTTTCTTTTTATGAAGAGTTTAAATCGTGCTTTGATGCTTTTTATCTCTCTCACGAAATCCAATTAAGAAAGCCTGAAGTCGAAGTTTTTAATTTTATATTAAGAAAACATCAGTTATCTGCTCATGAGACTTTATTTATAGATGATACAAAAGAGAATACAAATGCCGCTGCCTCGCTAGGTATTCATACTTGGAACAACAACCCTCAAAGAGAGGACATTACAGAACTATTTACTTTAAAATCTTCTTTATTTTGATTTATTTAATTTTAAGCATCCTAGCATCTAGCTTGATATTTATCATCTTTAAACTTTTTGCCAAATATCAGGTTGACACGTTGCAAGCAATAATTGTAAATTATGTTGTTGCCTGTGTGTCAGGTATTATCGCTTATTCAGAACCTATTGATATGGTTGCAGTAACAAAAGAAGGCTGGTTTTATGGGGCAATGGTTCTGGGAGTGATTTTTATTTCTGTTTTTAATTTAATGGCGATTACCACACAAAAAAACGGTCTTTCTGTTGCTGCCGTAGCTACAAAAATGAGCGTTGCTATACCCATAATTTTTGGGATTATTGTATATCATGAAAGTACAGGTATCCTAAAAATCTCTGGGATTATAATCGCCCTAGTAGCTGTTTATCTTACATCTATGAAAACTTCAACAGGGGTTCCTTTAAAATTAAGCAATCTTATTTTTCCACTTTTAGTTTTTGTAGGAAGTGGTATTATAGATACAAGTCTAAAATACTTTGAAACGTATCATGTTGCTAAAAATGATGTTGCTATTTTCTCTGCATCTATTTTTGGATTTGCAGCAATTATAGGATTTTTTGTTTTGATATATAAAGCAATTACGGGAACATTGAAAGTTGATTTTAAAAATATTGTTGCAGGTATTGTATTAGGGATTCCAAATTATTTTTCGATATACCTATTGATAAAAGCTTTGCGCTATGACAATATGGACAGTTCTACAGTATTCACGATCAATAATGTCGCAGTTTTGTTAGTGTCTACTCTTGCGGGAATCTTATTATTTAAAGAAAAACTAGTTCTCAAAAACTGGATCGGAATTATATTAGCTGTAATAAGTATTGTATTAGTTACTTTTTCTATAGAAGCATAGTATCGATTTGGATATCTTAGACACATATAAAACTATAAAATCTTCTGGCAAAGAAGTATTGTTCAAAGACCGAAACAGTAAATTTTACGGTTACGCTTTTCCTATAAAAACCGAAGAAGATGTAAAAAATATTATTAGCGAACTAAAAAAACAGCATCATACTGCAAGACATCATTGTTATGCATGGCAAATCGGCACAGAAAACAAACGCTATCGAAGCAATGATGATGGAGAACCTTCTAATTCTGCTGGGCAACCTATTTTCGGACAAATACAATCTTTTGAAATTACAAATGTACTCGTTGTCATAGTACGATATTTTGGTGGAGTCAAATTAGGCGTCGGAGGCCTAATAAACGCCTATCGAACCTCGGCCGCAATGGCAATAGAAGCTTCAGAAATTATCGAAAAGACCATCAACAAGGATTTTGTTATAATTTTTGAATACAAGGACATGAATAAAGTGATGCGCATAATAAAAGATTATGACTTAAAAATCATCAAACAAGAACTCGAATTAAGTTGTAAAATTTATATTTCTGTAAGAAAAAAGTTTGTTGATAAAATAAAAGATGTTTTCTCCTCGTTGTATGAAATAAAAATTAAAGAATTAGAGAATTAAACGTTCTTGATTTTTTCAAGTAAATAATTGGGGCAGGAAACTGGTTTTTTGGTTTCACTATCAACAAAAACTAATGAAGTAGAAGCGATTGTTAATAATTCTTGATGTCGGTTATAGATTTCATAGTCAAAAACAATACGTGCTGTAGGAATTTTCCTAAGATAAGTTTTAACAGTTAAATCATCGTCAAAGAAAGCAGATTTCTTAAATTTAAAATCCATTGTATAAACAGGAAGCATAATACCATTTTCTTCCATTGTTTTATAGGAGATTCCTAGTTTGGATAGCCAGTCAATTCTAGCTAATTCTAGATATTGTACGTAATTTCCGTGATGTACCACTCCCATTTGGTCCGTTTCAGAATAGCGAACTTTTACAGAGGTGTTAGAACTAATTAGCATAGTACAAAATATTAATTTATGATTATAGATTCAAAAACAAATCTATTTAGATAATGCAAAAAAAATAATTAATATTCAACCCCTAATTTGTTTTTTTTTTACATTTTTTGTTCACATATTTGTCAAGCAAAAACAGTAAGGAGTTTTTCAACAATTTCTAGATAATACTAACAGGAAAATAGTAAATTTAACCACAGGAATGAATATAACTGCGCAATCGGTTTGGGACAATTGTCTGTCTTTTATTGAGGATAACATAACACCACAAGCCTATAAAACTTGGTTTGAACCCATAAAAGCTGTAAAACTTACAGATAGCGCTTTGAGCATACAGGTTCCTAGTAAGTTCTTCTACGAATGGTTAGAAGAGCACTATGTAAACTTACTTAAAGTTTCTTTGACAAGAGAACTTGGTGAAGGCGCTAAACTGGTATACGTTATCAAAATGGAAAATACATATGGTAACAAGAAACCATTCACAGAAAAAATCCCAAGTGCTAATAGAACTGCAGTCAATTCTCAAGAGGTTGATGTGCCTATAAAAAGTAAAAATCCGGAACTCAAAAACCCCTTTATAATACCGGGAATTCGAAATGTAAAAATCGAATCTCAACTTAATCCAAGTTATAATTTTGAAAACTTCCTAGAAGGTGACTCCAACAGATTAGCAAGATCTGCGGGTATGGCTGTTGCCAACAAACCCGGAGGAACTTCTTTTAACCCATTACTTATCTTTGGAGGAGTTGGATTAGGAAAAACACACCTTGCTCACGCAATAGGTGTAAACATAAAAGATAATTATCCAGAAAAAACAGTTTTATATATTTCTGCAGAAAAATTCACTCAACAATATATAGAATCTGTAAAAAAGAATAACAGAAACGACTTTATTCATTTCTATCAAATTATTGATGTATTGATCGTAGACGATATACAGCTTCTATCTGGCAAAGCAGGTACACAAGATGTTTTCTTCCATATTTTTAATCATTTACATCAAAACGGAAAACAGGTAATTCTTACAAGTGATAAAGCTCCTGTAGACATGCAAGATATTGAACAGAGACTACTTTCTCGTTTCAAGTGGGGACTATCTGCAGAACTACATCAACCTGATTTTGAAACACGTATTTCTATTATAAAAAACAAGCTTTATCGAGATGGTGTAGAAATGCCTGAAGATATTGTAGAGTTTTTAGCTAACAACATCAAGACTAACATCAGAGAACTTGAGGGCGCTATTATTTCATTAATCGCTCATTCTTCTTTCAACAAGAAAGATATCACTATAGATCTAGCCAAAAATATAGTAGACAACTACGTAAAAAACACAAAAAGAGAAGTTTCAATTGACTACATTCAAAAAGTAGTAAGTGATTATTTCCAAATGGATGTAGAAACATTACAATCCAAAACACGCAAAAGACATATTGTTCAAGCAAGACAGCTAGCTATGTTCTTCGCAAAGAAACTCACAAAAGCTTCTTTAGCAAGTATTGGTACCCAAATTGGCAAAAGAGATCACGCAACAGTATTACACGCTTGCAAAACTGTAGACAACCTTTCTTCTACAGACAAACAATTTAAAAAATACGTAGAAGACCTAGGTAAAAAATTAACACTCTAGATCAAAACATTATAAAAAGTTAGTTTCCCTTAATTTAATAGCTAATACTATTACATCTTTTTAACAGCTAGCCTTACGTTTAAAAAAACGACAAAACATGAAAGTTAAGATCTTAATGGTTTGCCTCGGAAATATTTGCAGATCTCCTTTGGCAGAAGGAATTTTAAAATCAAAACTTGACGCTCAAAAGTATACCGTTGAATCTTGCGGAACAAGCAACTATCATATTGGCAGCAAACCAGACATACGCTCTATAGAAGTTGCTAGACATCATGGCATAGACATCTCAAATCAAAGAGCAGCTCAGTTTACAAAAAGTCATTTTAAAACATATGACCATATATACGTCATGGACTCTTCTAACTACAAAGACGTAATAGACTTAGCAGACAATAAACAAGAAATAGACAAAGTATTATTGATTTTAGACGAACTAAAAACTGGCAATTCATTAGACGTACCCGACCCCTATTATGGAGGAGAACAAGGATTTGAAGATGTTTTTCAGATGCTAGACCAAGCATGCGATCAAATTGCTTCAAAACTCAATAACTAAAGAAACTATACAAATAAAGTTTTTGTATATTTAATGAAATGATGCATTTAATTTGATAATCTCTGTTTCGAGTTATTATAATTAAAAAATACGCATACAGTTTTAAACAAAACATTATAAACACAGTTAATGGATTCCAAACCCCTAGATCCCAAAGGAAAATTATACCTAATCCCAACTCGCCTTGGAGATGATGTTCCCTTAGAAGTTTTACCCATATCAATAAAAAAAGTACTTGAACAAGTCAATCATTACATTGTAGAAAACGAAAAACAAGCAAGAAGGTTCATTAAAAAAGTAAGCCCTAGTAAATCTCAAAAATCACTTGTTATTAGAACGGTAAACAAATACACCGAACCTACAGAAATGCCAGGATACCTTACACCTTGCCTAAACGGAGAATCTATTGGACTATTATCTGATGCAGGATGCCCCGGTATCGCAGACCCTGGTGCCGAAGTAGTAAAACTAGCACACGAAAAAGACATACCAGTAATCCCACTTGTAGGACCTTCTTCTATATTATTAGCAATGATGAGTAGTGGTATGAATGGTCAAAGTTTTACATTTAACGGCTATCTTCCTATAGATAAAAACGAAAGAAAATCAAGCATAAAACAACTAGAAAGAATATCTTTTGAAAAGAATCAATCTCAAATTTTTATAGAAACACCTTACAGAAACGATAAAATGTTTGCAGATCTCAAGGCTATTCTTAATGACAACACAAGACTTTGCATTGCTTGCGACATAACACTAACAACAGAATTTATCTCTACAAAAACCATAAAAGAATGGAAAAGCAAAGAATTAGATCTTCACAAAAGACCAACCATTTACATTATACACAAAGATTAGTAAATTCTTTTTGCTAAAATTTTATAATACTTGATCGTTTTCCAACAAAACTTTTGCTTTTCTATCTTGCACTACAAAAGAAGTATCATATCCTCCAAATCGTCTCATATAATACCGTATTGTAGTTCCAAAAGCATCAGCAAAACCTTCTACACCACCAGTACGCAAATAACGTTTTACAGCACCTGGTCCTGCAAGATGTGCAGAAGCCAAAATTCCAGATTCTGTAATCTTCACACCATTAACAGTTCTACCTTCAAATCTTGTGATGTCTCTACGTAAAATCCATTTGTTACGAGATAAATTAGCATAAAACGCTTGTTCTTGAAGAGCCGGATTATTAAGAAAATCGTTTTTACCAATATTTCTTAACCCGATTAGCGCTAATGTACCCTTACCAAACTGATATTTCCCCAAATATCCAAATTGATTAACAACTTTATAGTTACCGCGAGATTCTTTAAAGGCTAGTGCTTCTTTAAAACCTACATAAGATTTACCTAATTCTGGAAATACAAATTCACTACTATCATCTTCTATTTCATTGAAGTTAGGAGCGATATAATGTAGATCCAAACCTGCAGTACTATAAGAACTAAAGTCTATACTTTCTTTTGTATTGAAACTTAGAGCAAGCCCTCCACCAATTGTAAGAATTATAGACAATCCTATTATCTTGTTTACCATATAAAAAATTTCTGAGTGGCTGCCTAAAAAGACACCCCCATCCACTCAAATTTTCGAGGGGCAAATATACGGTATTTTTAAACACAAAATAGTTTTTTGTGTTAAAATTTATATAACACTGAAAAACAGTTAGTTACTCAAAAAATTACCTGTAAAAACATTCAAAAAGCTTAAAAAAAGTTTAAAAAACAACACTTAAACGTCAAATAAAAGAGTTTCGTCGATAAAAAAGTAACTGGATTTACATTTTTTAACTCATAAAGAAATCACAAAATTGTTGATAAGTATTTTTGATATAAGACTAAAAAAGGATGAATGTAGAATTATTTTTTTCCTACAAAACAGACAGTTTAATCTATCTTCTAATTCCTTTTTTATTTATCCAATCTACGTATTGTTTCTTATTATTATTGTGTTGTTGGAGTGTCTTGGCAAATTTATGATATCCCATTTTTTCAACATTTGCAACAAAAAAGTAATAATCATGCTTTTCATAATTAAGCACTGCATCAATCGAAGATATATCAGGCATCGCAATAGGACCCGGGGGGAGTTCTTTGTATTTATATGTATTATAAGGGCTATCTAACTCTAAATCTTTATACAAAACTCTTTTTATAACTGCCTGCCAATCATTACGGTGTTTTTTGATAGCATAAATTACTGTTGGATCAGCGTCCAATTTCCAACCATTGTTATATCTATTCATATAAACTCCTGCTACTCTTGGGCGTTCATCCACTTTAGCTGTCTCTTTTTGCACTATAGATGCTACGGTAATGACTTCATTTGGTTTTAAACCAATAGATTTTGCTTTAGCCACTCGATCATTATTCCAGAACCGTTTATATTCTTTTAGCATTCTATCTCTAAATTGTTCTGCAGAGGTGTTCCAAAAAAACTCATACTTATTCGGAATATACATAGCAAGAGCTGTTTCTATTGCAAAATCATTTTCCTGTAGAAAGGGTTCATTTTTAAAAGCTTTCAACAAAGAGATGCTATCTGCTTCTATTTGAGTAGCAATTCTACCAGCAAGATTTTCTAATCTCTCTTGATTATTATAACTCACTTGAACTGGTGAGTTCTTGCTTCTTAATATATTAATTAGATCATTATTATTAAGTCCTTTTTTAAGAATATAACGGCCTGCTTTTATATTTCTGGCATATCCTTTTTTTCGAGCAATTCGATCAAAGCTATAAATATCCTTAATCAAAGGATCTATATTCTCTATTAACTCTGTGTATGTAGTTCCCGTAGGAATGTATAAAGTTTTTGTATCAGTATCAAAATTAGTATTTGGTGAAAAAACTGCTTGATATACGTAGTATGCAAAAATCCCTCCTGCGATTAGACCTATAATCGCTATTGTCAATAATATTTTTTTAATGTACATATAAAAATTGATATAAAAATTCGTCTTTATAATTGTTATTAACCAAATTCCAATCTTTTTTTGTTCCTACTTTTACAAAATCTTCATTTTCGAATAATTTGATACTTGCTTCATTCCCTTCTCCAATATTGGCATATAATTGATGTAAACGCAAATGCTTATAACCAAAATCTTTTATTAATTTAAGCGCTTCTGCTCCATATCCTTTTCCTCGATTATCTTTGGGAGAGATCAAAATCCCCACTCCTGCTCTATTGTGCGCCGGCTCAAAATCAAAAATATCAATCATTCCGATAGCTAAATCATCATTTGCACATATTACCAACCTCAATTGTTTTACTTCATAAATATCTTTATGAGACTGTTCAAGGTATTGTCTAATCAAAAATCTAGAATAAGGGGCTTGAGTAGAACTCATTTCCCAAATTTCTTCATCATTTTCAACACGATAAACAAAATCAAGATCTTCTGGCTCTAATGCACGCAAATAGATATTTTCCCCTTTTAGTGTCAACATTCGATCTCTCCTTTAAAAACTAATTCTGCAGGACCGATAAGAAAAACATCTGTATACCTCTTCTCTGTTTTGGTAAAAGTCACCTTGAGTTCTCCTCCCATTGTTTTTATCGCGACTTCTTCATTTTGAGTTTCTCCTATTTCATGCATTGCCAAAGCTACTGCAGTCACTCCTGTACCACATGACAAGGTTTCATCTTCTACTCCTCGCTCATAAGTACGTACAGCAAAACTATTATCCTCATTTTTTTCTACAAAATTTACATTACTACCTTTTTCAAAATAAGGCGCTCCATTTCTAATTTCCTTTCCTTTAGCAAAAACATCGTATTGAAGCAAATCATTTACAATAGCAATATGATGGGGAGAACCTGTATCCAGAAACAAATGATCTGTATGATTTTCGATTGTAGAAACATCCTGCATTTGTAAATATACTATCCCATTCTTAATTTCTGCCTTATGTTTACCATCTATTGCTGTAAAAATAGCTGTGTTTTTTATAATTCCTAAATAAGCCGCAAAAGCAACTAGACATCTCCCTCCATTACCACACATGCTACTTTCATTTCCGTCAGCATTAAAATAGACCATAGTAAAATCATCTCCTTCTTCTTGAGGGGGTTCTAAGAGCATCAATCCATCTGCTCCAATCCCAAATTTTCTGTCACAAAGTCTAGAAATTAGTTTGGTATTATTTTTGTCTAGAGATAACTGTCTATTGTCAATAATTACAAAATCGTTTCCTGTACCTTGATACTTATAAAAAGTGAGTGTCATTATTCATTTTAATTTTAAAATGGCAAAGGTACAAAGAATGATTGCATAGTATCGCTGTTAATTAGAAGTTAAACATTAAAAAAAATTATACTACAATTGTAATTTTAAAAGTTAGACATAGTCTATTATATTTAAATAATCATAGTTAAATCAAACACAAAGGAAAATGAAAAAGTATTTGAGTTTATTGGTTGTAGCTATTCTTGCAGGAGTATTCACCTTAGGAGCTTACAAACTGTTTATAGAATCAGAGCCCGTTATTGTTGCTCAAAGTGAAGTAAAACCAAACTTTATTCCTACAAATTATACAGTTACGAATACAAAAAACAATACAAGCGCTCTAACGTCTAGTATTGACTTTACTTATGCTGCTGAAAAAACGGTAAATGCAGTAGTGCACGTAAAGCAATATGGTATTACTAGAAATCCACGTAATTTAATGGAACTTTTTAGAAATGGAGGAGCCAAAGAAAGAAGAATACAAGGTGCCGGATCTGGTGTAATTATTACAGAAGATGGTTATATTGTAACAAATAACCATGTAATCGATGGGGCTACAGATTTAGAGGTCACATTAAATAACAACAAATCTTACAAAGCTACGGTTGTTGGAACAGCCCCACAATCAGATATTGCGTTGATTAAAATCGATACTGATGAGAAATTAGCTTATATCCCTTTTGGCGATTCAAACTCTGCAAAAATAGGAGAATGGGTATTAGCTGTTGGTAATCCTTTTAACCTAACTTCTACTGTCACTGCAGGTATTATCAGTGCAAAATCGAGAGACTTAAATGAGTATGATGATAATATCCAATCCTTTATACAGACTGATGCAGCCATCAACCCTGGAAACAGTGGAGGAGCATTAGTAAATACTAAAGGTGAACTGATTGGAATCAATACAGCAATCACATCTCAAACCGGTAGTTATGTAGGGTATGCTTTTGCCGTTCCTTCTAATAATGCAAAAAAGATAATAGATGATATTATAGAGTTTGGAGATGTACAACGTGGTATTTTAGGAATAAGAGGAGGTACTATAAATCCAAAAGCTATAGAAGAATATGATATCTCAGTGTCTCAAGGTGTTTTTGTTGCTTTTGTAGAAGAAAATAGTGGTGCCAAAAAGGCAGGAGTTCAAGAAGGTGATGTTATTAAAGAGATTGATGGATTACCTATTAAAAAGTTTTCTGACCTAACCGGATATGTGAACAGCAAGAGGCCAAAAGATGTGATTCAGGTAAAGGTATTACGCAACAAAAAAGAATTAATATTACCTGTAACACTTTCAAAATACGAAATTCAAAAATACAATATCGATGATGTTGGTGTAGAAGTTATGAATCCTCCAAAGGATTATCTTAAAAAATTCAATGTAGATCATGGTGTTGTCATAAGTAAAGCTTTAAGCTCTAGAATGCAACGATACAATTTAGAAGGACTTATCATCAGTGAAATTGATGGTAAGAAAGTCAAAAATGTACTAGAAGTCAAAAGTATTGTTGACAACAAATTCAAAGAAGAAGACATTACAATTAGTTTAATTGGTCGTAACGGGCAAAAAAGAGAGTTTGTGTTTCAATAAATGAACACCATAACTAGCCTAAAGCCTTTAGAAATATATAGAAATGACCATTACTTTTAAAAAGTAATGGTTTTTTTATAAAAAAGACTTTACGAAAACGTTTGAAATATATAATTTTGCACGAAATTTCAAGACTGTAAAAACACAACAAGATTATGAGTTCTAACGAAGTGTATGAAAAAGAATTGGCTTTTCAAGCAGATAGACGCCGTGCGACTGTAGCTTTTATAAAAACCATTAGTGATCTATGGTATGACAATGCTGTAGAATTAGTACTTTTCAGAAATCAGCTTATAGACAAAAATGTAAGTGAAATTATTAACTTGCATGAATATGCTGGAGAATTTGTACAAAAGCCTATCTCTATTTTTGATTCGGCAGAAATTGCACAAGCAATAAAATTAATGAACCTTCCTCCTTCTAAACTTGATATTGGAAAGTTAACGTATGAGTATCACTTGGCAAGTGACGAATATGGCTCTATCAATAGATTTGTACAAGACAAATTAAAAGATGCAAAAAAGATAAAGCCTATCTCTCCTAAAAATGTTGTACTATATGGATTCGGTAGAATTGGGCGCTTAGTAGCAAGAGAATTAATGACTATCACTGGTAAAGGAAGTCAATTAAGACTTAGAGCTATAGTAACAAGAGGAGAAATTAACCAGGAAGTATTAGAAAAGAGAGCTTCTTTATTAAGAAGTGATTCTGTTCATGGTGATTTTGCTGGAACTGTAGAGACTGATTTGAAAAACAGTTCTTTGATCATTAATGGAACAACTGTAAAAATCATTAGTGCCAACGCACCTGAAGATATTGACTACACTGCTTATGGAATATCAGACGCTTTACTAATCGATAATACAGGAGCATTTAGAGATAAAGAAGCTCTAGGCATACACCTTAAAGCAAAAGGGATAGACAAAGTATTACTCACTGCTCCGGGAAAAGGTATTCCTAACATCGTACATGGTGTAAATCATAAAGAGCATAATCCCGATAATACAGATATATTTTCTGCAGCTTCTTGCACCACCAATGCTATAACCCCTATCCTACAAGCTATAGACGAAAGTTTTGGTGTAGTTAATGGGCATTTAGAAACTATTCATGCATATACCAATGATCAAAATTTGGTAGACAATATGCATAAAAAATATAGAAGAGGACGTGCTGCAGCATTAAATATGGTAATTACAGAGACTGGTGCAGGAAAAGCAGTCTCTAAAGCATTACCAAGTTTTGAAGGTAAGTTAACATCTAATGCTATTAGAGTTCCTGTACCTAATGGGTCTTTAGCCATTTTAAACTTGAATTTAGAAAAGAAAACATCTAAAGAAAGTATTAATGCTGTATTAAAAAAATACGCTTTAGAAGGAAATCTAGTTGAACAAATCAAATACTCTTTAGACAACGAGTTAGTATCAAGTGATATTATAGGTTCTTCGGCACCATCTATATATGATAGCAATGCTACAATAGTTGATAAAAAAGGTGATAATGCTATTCTGTACGTTTGGTATGATAACGAATATGGATATAGTCATCAAGTTATAAGACTATCAAAATACATTGCTAAAGTAAGACGATTTACGTATTACTAATAAAGTTATTTACATATTTCAAAAGCCATTATATTTTATATAGTGGCTTTTTGTTGTAAAAACATGAAATATTTGAAAAATATTCTTTTACAAAAACAACAATAATCCAACACAATATATTCAATATCAAACAAATACATAAAAACTACTGTTTTAACAAATTCTTACAAAAAAAACTTTCTAATTACTTACAATATCGTACATTTATTGTCGTTACAGAAGATAATTAATAACCAGGACACGACATATTTAGTTTCTATTTAGGTCAATAGGCACCATTCAATTTCTTATTGACTTTATGTATATGTAGAAACATAGATATGCAATACAAGAAATTAAGAATTAACACATA
This sequence comes from Aquimarina algicola, assembly GCF_006443095.1. Taxonomy (GTDB): domain Bacteria; phylum Bacteroidota; class Bacteroidia; order Flavobacteriales; family Flavobacteriaceae; genus Aquimarina; species Aquimarina algicola. The sequence continues at coordinate 20,780 of NZ_VFWZ01000009.1, read as the reverse complement.
TGAAATTATCACAGTATTTTCTACTATTTACATTACTAACATCATCTCTCTCATCGATATATGCACAAGAAGAAGGTATTACAGCGGCAGATGCATTGCAAAAGGAAAAAATAGAGCGTCAGTTTGATGTTGTTATAGCAAAATCCGGAAAATATCAGGAATATAAGGTGGTAAAGCGTGTTTGGATGGAAAAACTCAAAAAAAATACAATTGACACCATCAAAACATTAGAATCAAAATTAAATACCACAAATCAAAAGATAAATGAGCAAAAGTCTACAATCTCAGGATTAGAAGAATCTCTTGCAAAAACAAATGATAATTTATCTACAGTTACACAAGAGAAAGATAGTATCAATTTCTTTGGTGCCGCACTAACAAAATCAAGTTACAAAACGATTATGTGGTCGATCATTGGTGTTCTTGTTGCGATGCTAAGTTTCTTTATTTTCAAATTCAAAAATAGTAATGCCGTAACCGTCGAAGCAAAAAAAGCATTAGCAGAAACAGAAGCAGAATTCGAAGATCATAGACGTAGAGCGCTAGAAAGAGAACAAAAAGTAATGCGCAAACTGCAAGACGAGATCAACAAGCAACGTAAAGCAGGAACTAAATAGATATAATATCATCTGTTATTTATACAATATTCTTTCGCATCTTTGCACAAATAAAATAAGAGAATTAAGATTTAAAGATGCGTATTGATATAATCACTGTCGTTCCCGATATACTCAAAAGTCCTTTTGAAGCTTCTATAATGAAAAGATCAATAGAAAAGGGACTAGTAGAAATTCATTTCCACAACTTACGAGATTACACTACTGACAATTATAGACAAGTAGATGATTATCAGTTTGGCGGTGGTGCAGGCATGGTCATGATGATCGAGCCAATCGACAAATGTATCTCGCAGTTAAAGTCAGAAAGAACGTATGATGAAATCATATACATGACTCCTGACGGAGAAACATTAAACCAAAGTATTGCGAATCAATTATCACTTAAAGGAAACTTAATACTCCTTTGTGGACATTATAAAGGAGTAGACCAACGTGTACGAGATCATTTCATAACTAAAGAAATATCAATAGGAGATTATGTATTATCAGGAGGAGAGTTAGGCGCTTTAATCTTATGCGATGCTATTATTCGCTTAATCCCAGGGGTTTTGGGTAACGAGACTTCTGCCCTTACCGATTCTTTTCAAGACAATTTACTAGCTCCTCCTATTTACACAAGACCGGCAGAATACAAAGGCTGGAAGGTACCTGAAGTACTAACTTCCGGAAACTTTCCTAAAATTGAAACATGGAGAGAAGAACAAGCTTATTTGAGGACAAAAGACAGAAGGCCTGATTTATTAAAAAACTAATCTAAGTAATTATTCATATAGATCACTCAATAAGAGACACATACAGAATTAAATATTCTTAATAAAAATACTTGCAAATCATCAAATAATAACTATTTTTGCACCCTGATTATATTAACCTCTGGCGAAAATCGTGAATGTTAGTGTAACATAAATCATGAAATCATATAAAAATGGAAGATTTAGTAAAATTTGTACAAGACGAATTTGTTACAAAAAAAGAATTCCCAAAATTTAATGCAGGTGATACAATCACTGTATATTACGAGATTAAAGAAGGTAATAAAACTCGTACACAGTTCTTTAGAGGAGTTGTAATTCAAAGAAGAGGTTCTGGAGCAACTGAAACTTTTACAATTAGAAAAATGTCTGGAACAGTTGGTGTTGAACGTATTTTCCCTGTTAACTTACCAGCACTTCAAAAAATCGAAGTAAATAAAAGAGGTAAAGTACGTAGAGCACGTATCTTCTACTTTAGAGGTCTTACTGGTAAAAAAGCACGTATCAAAGAAAAAAGAAATTAATTTTTTCTTTAAATATAATTTAAAAAGATCACCATGGGTGGTCTTTTTTTTATGAACAAAAGTTAATAACTACAGTTCATAAACGTTTGATAAGTATTATGTTAGCAATTCTACAATAAGATATAAGTTTTTCTTATATTTATATTAGAAAAACACATCAGTAAGAGATGACACAAGGATTCCTACTTTGTTTTTCTCTCCACGTTCTTTGAACAATTTTGCACCATTAGTCAATTAAAATAAATATAAAACTAAAGTTATTTTTTTGAGTACATCCTTGAAATCACTTTGAGGGCTTAACTTTAAAATAATTTCAAAATGAAATTCAAAAGAAAAAATAAGGTTTTGACACCTTTTTAATTTTTTAAATGGTACTTGGCTACATGAGTAATTTATAAATAATTACATATAGTAATAGAAACATAAACTCAAAGTAGTCTCACGAGTAAATTATAGATTATTTTTTTAATCCTAAAAATTTACTCAAATTAGGAAAATAGATTATTTATGTTATAAACAACGTAAGTTTTTATTTTATAGCGGGTAAAACAGCTAGCATAAAAAAATATTTTTCGATAAAGCCATATCAAAATACTAAGTATTCTTGATATGGCTTTTTATGTTTATTACCACTTATTTAATTATAAATAATACATTTTTTTATCTATAATTCTTCAAAAACCATAATTAGAACCTTTTAAACCAAAAACTAAAAACGAACAGGTTGTATTTAGGTAACTAGATTTGTATATTCGCGCTCGGAAATTATTGACTACAAACAGGGAATCTCCTGATAAGATCAACTTAAAAAAAGAAAACCCTTTTTGTTTGTCTTTATAAAAAACAACGACTAAGTATTTCCTGATAATAATATCAAAAAATAATTAGAGTATTAATTATTATTGAGCTTTCAAAATTCAGGGTTCCTAATTTAAAAAATCTAAAAATATGGGAGTGAATAACTCAAAGATTGTTTACACTAAAACTGATGAAGCACCTGCTTTGGCAACATATTCTTTTTTGCCTATCATAAAAAAATTCACAGAATCTGCAAATATCAATGTAGAAACAAAAGATATCTCTCTTGCAGCAAGAATTTTAGCTAATTTTCCTGAACACCTTACAGAAAAACAAAAGCAAGCCGATGCACTTTCAGAATTAGGTTTACTTGCCCAACAACCCGAAGCTAATATTATTAAACTTCCAAATATAAGTGCTTCTATCCCTCAGTTAAAAGCTGCTATTGCCGAATTACAATTACAAGGGTACAACATCCCCAATTATCCAGAAGAACCAGCAAATGATACTGAGAAAGAAATTAAATCAAGATATGATAAAATAAAAGGTAGTGCTGTAAACCCTGTTCTTAGAGAAGGAAACTCTGATCGTAGAGCGCCTAAACCGGTAAAACAATACGCGAGAAAAAACCCTCATTCTATGGGAGCCTGGAGTGCAGACTCAAAAACCCATGTCGCTACAATGTCTAGTGGAGATTTTCGATCAAATGAAAAATCAGTGACGCTAACCAAAGAAGAAGATGTCAAAATTCAATTTGTAGATAAACAAGGTAATATCACTATTCTAAAAGAAAGTACCCCACTATTAGAAGGTGAAGTTATAGATGCTACGGTAATGAGTAAAAAAGCACTTGTAGCATTTTTAGAAGAGCAAATTGCTGATGCAAAAGAGCAAGATATATTGTTTTCATTACACATGAAAGCGACAATGATGAAAGTATCAGACCCTATTATTTTTGGTCATGCTGTAGAAGTTTTCTTTAAAGACATTTTTACTAAACATGCAGATACACTCGAAGAAATAGGTGTTGAAATAAATAATGGTTTTGGAGATCTTATTAATAAGCTAAAAAAATTACCTGAATCCAAAAGAAATGAAATAAAAGCTGATATAGCAACTTGCTACGAAAAAGGACCAAAACTAGCAATGGTGAATTCTGATGAAGGAATTACCAACCTACATGTGCCAAGTGATGTTATCATAGATGCTTCTATGCCTGCTATGATAAGAAACTCTGGTCAAATGTGGGATGCTCAAGGCAATACTCAAGACACCAAAGCAGTAATCCCTGATAGCAGTTATGCAGGTATTTATCAGGAAACTATAGATTTCTGTAAGAAAAATGGAGCTTTTGACCCTACTACTATGGGAACCGTACCAAATGTTGGGCTTATGGCAAAAAAAGCAGAAGAGTACGGATCTCATGACAAAACTTTTGAAATTAAAGATAATGGTATCGTGCAAGTTATCGATACTGCTGGATCAGTATTAATTGAGCATACTGTCGAACAAGGAGACATCTGGAGAATGTGCCAAACTAAAGATGCTCCTATTAAAGACTGGGTAAAACTAGCTGTAAACAGAGCAAAAGCAACAAATACTCCAGCTATTTTTTGGTTAGATAAAAACAGAGCTCATGATGCAGAATTAATCAAAAAAGTAGAGACATACTTACCTAATCATGATACTACAGACCTTGATATTAGAATTATGTCTCCTGTAGAAGCTACAAGATTTTCTTTAGAAAGAATAAAAGAGGGTAAGGATACAATTTCTGTAACAGGAAATGTGTTACGAGATTATAACACAGATCTATTCCCTATTCTTGAATTAGGTACAAGTGCAAAAATGTTATCTATTGTTCCTCTAATGAATGGTGGAGGACTTTTTGAAACTGGTGCTGGAGGTTCTGCTCCAAAACATGTGCAACAATTCAATAAAGAAGGTCACCTTAGATGGGATTCGTTAGGAGAATTTTTAGCTCTTGCTGTATCATTAGAACATCTGGGAGAAGTAAACAACAATCCAAAAGCGTTAGTAATCGCAGAAGCGCTAGATCAAGCTACCATCAAATTTTTAGAAAATAAAAAGTCTCCTTCTCGCAAGGTAAACGAACTAGATAACAGAGGTAGTCATTTTTATTTATCATTGTATTGGGCACAAGCACTTGCCGCACAAGATAAAGACACAGAATTACAAAGTGAATTTAGTAAAATCGCAAATCAGCTTTCTGATAATGAAGAGAATATCATTAATGAACTGAACAATGCACAAGGAAATACTGTGGATATGGGCGGATATTACTGGCCAAATACAGATAAAGTTTCTAAAGCAATGCGCCCAAGCGAAACATTAAATACAATAATAGGAGCTTAATCTAAAAAGCTCAATTATACAAAAACGAGAAATTAAGTATTCTTCGTATCATACAATTTTGATATAAAAACTTAATTTCTCGTTTTTTTTATTTTTCAAAAAATCACCCAAAATAGACTTAAAAACCTACTAATCAAAAACTTAAAATCCCACCTAAGTAAAATCCTTCTTACAAATATATCATCACCAAGATGAGATTAATATATATTTTTAATCTTTATGCAACCTTTTAGTTATTGCATTGTCAATACAAATAAACAATAAGGCTAGCATAGTAACGAAAGATATACAACTAAGTAACAACTAATTGAGAACCAATATTCTTTATACCCATAAAGAACTTGTTGAAAAAAGCAAGTCTGGTGATAGAAATTCGCAATATCAACTATATAAATTATATGTAGATGCTATGTACAATATTAGCATGCGAATGTTGGGAATAAAAGAAGATGCAGAAGATGTTGTTCAAGATAGTTTTATAGAAGCATTCAAAAATCTAAACTCATTTAGATACGAAAGCACCTTTGGTTCCTGGCTCAAAAGAATTGTTATCAATAAGAGTATTAATCATTTAAAATTAAAGAAAATACCTGTAGCACCTCTAGAGTATCATGAATACACTATAAGTGAAGAGACAAATGAGCAGAATAAAGATATCCCTTTAGATATTAATAAGATAAAAAAAGGAATCAATATGCTGCCAGAAGGATATAAACAGGCAATTAACCTTTATTTGATAGAAGGGTACGATCATAATGAAATAGCAGAAATACTTGGTATTACCACTTCTACCTCAAAATCACAGTATCATAGAGCAAAGAAAAAATTAGTTGAAATTATAAAAGCATTATAATTTATGGACGATCTTGAAAAATATATCATCGATAATAAAAATAAATTCGAAGAGCACAATCCTGATGTTTCCAAAATATGGAGTGCTATCGAATCTCAGCTACCGGATCAAAAAAAGTATAAAATATACAATCTGGCATGGTTTAAAGTTGCTGCCAGTATTCTTATCATAATAGGTACTTTTTCGATAATGTCACGAATAAATACTATTAAAACAACGCAAAACCAGACAAATCCAATAGTACAGCAAGAACTAAGAGACATCGATACGTATTACAAAGACTTAGTTGCTTTTCAAGTAAAATTAGTTGAAAACAATCCAAAACTTCAGCCAGAAGAAAAAGAAAAGTTTTTATCATTCATGAAAGAGTTAGATATCGAACATGAAATCTTAAAACAAGAAATGAACAAAAACTTAAACAATGAATACATTCTTGAGGCTATTGTAAATAATTATAAAAAAAGAATAGAATTAATAGAAAATCTATTAGAGCAGATTAATAATTCTAAAAAATCATATCATAATGAAGGTTACGTTTTATAAAATCTTTTTATTGGGTGCTCTATTGTTGGGTCCGATGTGTATGGTATATGCGCAAGAAACTGTTACCAAACAGATCAAAGAAAGCCATCCGTTAACGAATACCGGCGAATTGCATTTAGAGAATAAATATGGTAATATAACCATCAATGGTTGGATCAAAAATGAAATACAGGTAACTGTGGATATCAAGGTAATCAAAAAGAAAAAAGAAGATGCTGAAGAACTATTACAACGAATTACCCCTGTATTCAATTACGCAGATGATTTTATTAATATCTCTTCTATCATAAAAGAAAGAACGGATAATTTTATATCCAGATTTTTTAGCAAAACCAATCTTTTTGATTTTGATAAAAGTAATATTCAAATAGATTATACGATTTTTTTACCTGCAAATGCAGAAATTGACTTAACAAACAAATTTGGAGATGTAGTGATTAGCAGTTGGAGCGGAAAATTAAAATCGAACGTCCAACATGGCAATATATGGATTAATAAAAATCTTGATAATGCTGCAATAGACATGCGATTCGGTAAACTCAAAACAAGAGCCATTACTTATGGAAATATTACATCAAAAAATGGCGAAATTGATATCTCAACATCAAAAAATTTAAGAATAAACAGCAGCGGAACAATTATAAAAATAGAGAATGTAGAAAAACTAGAGATCCACTCTAGTAAAGATCAAATTACACTAGAAAATGTAACGGATATTGATGGAGAATTAATGTTTGGAAAATTGAATCTATACAATATTCAAAACAATATTAACCTTACTATGGAAGTAGCAGATGTTTGGATCTCTAATATACATAATCCTAACCCTAATATAATGATCAATCAAGAATCATCAGAACTTAACATAGATGTCTCTGGTTTAAATATAAATTTTCATGCTGCTCTAGAAGAAGGGTTGTTAAGAATACCAAAATCATTTACCAATATAAAAACTACTGTTATTGACAAAAGAAAAAGAATACGAGATATCAGTGCCTTTTATGGAAATACAAAAGAAACAACCGGTACTTTTAATATTACAGGTAAAAAAGGAATTATAATCCTAAAAGAGTAAAATTTTAAGCCTATATCTGGTATATAGATGTTAAATGATAGTAAACGTGCAACTATTTAATATTTGAATTGTCAATAAGATAACAAATCAATCAAAATGAAATACATTCTGGCAATCATATTTTTGATGTTAACTACTAATTTGTATAATATTTCTGCTCAGGAAAAAGAGAAAGATAAAGATTACATCGAATTTAATGATAGGAAAAACATTGTACATGGGTTTTATCTGGGGCTCAATGTCAGTTTTGGAAAAATTGAAAAAGAAAATGCTTCTGCAATAAGTTTAAAACTAGCATACGTGGCTAATCGAAAATTTGAAATAGGGCTTACTACAAAAGGAATATATTCTCAACAAAATTTATCTGGAATTTTTCCTAATACAGAAGCAGATCTAGCAGCATTTTACAGTGGGCTTCATTTAGAACCTATTTTTTTTAGTAAATCCAAAATAAATCTATCATTCCCCATTTTAATAGGTGGTGGAGCTGCAGGATATATCAATGAAGAATGGAGTGGAGATGAATTAGAAGATCGAGTAGAAAAAGATTGGGACGCTATATTTGTAATAGAACCGGGAATCAACGCCTTGTACAATATCTCAAGATATGTTCAATTTGAAGCTGGAATCAGATATAGATTTTCAAGTAAACTAGAATTAAATCCTAATACAATCGATGATATTAATGGTTTTTCGATTAGTATTGGCACCAAGGTAGGAATATTTAATCTTGGTAGAAATCGTTATAAAAAAAAGATACCTAAAGAAAATGAATGATACAGTAAAAATTCGTAAAAATAAGTTGGATGTTGTTTATGTATTTTCTAAAGACAACAAAGTATATCTCAAGCAAAACAAATATTCAAATACAACAGATCAACAAAATCATAACAACACAGAAGAATGGCTTCCTGTTCATTTCCAATGGGTTGTTTAAAAAATCATAAACAATAATCATCCACAAAGGTAATATAACTTAAAATTAACCTTAAGGTTATTTTAATAATAAAAGTATATATCTTCCTTTATACAATGAATTAATACAAATGATAAATAACTCACCATTGAAAAAACATAAACTCTTTAGTATACTATTATTTTTCTTATTCTTAGCAAGCCTATCAGTGTCTGCTCAAGAAAAATTTACACTTAGCGGAACTATTTCAGAGATTTCCAGTAATGAAACTCTAATAGGGGTTAACGTGATCTTTCCTGAAATAGGAAAAGGTGTTGTCACCAATGTATATGGTTTTTATTCTATTACACTCCCAAAAGGAACATATAAGTTACAAGTAAGCTATTTAGGTTTTAAAGACATTGTTCAGGAAATAGAACTTAATGAGAATAAAAAACTGAATTTTCAACTTGACGAAGCATCAGAAATGCTAGATGAAGTAGTTATAAAAGAAAAAGCAGAACGGTTAAATATTAAGACCCCCCAAATGAGTCTTAATAAACTATCTTCTGCAACAATAAAGCAAATCCCTGTGGTTTTGGGAGAGGCAGATGTAGTAAAATCTATATTATTACTACCTGGGGTAACTAGCGCTGGTGAAGGTGCTTCTGGTTTTAATGTAAGAGGAGGTGCTGCCGATCAAAATCTGATATTATTAGATGAAGCAATGATCTTCAATTCATCCCATCTCTTCGGATTCTTTTCTGTATTTAATCCGGATGCCATAAAAGATATCAAGCTTTATAAAGGTGGAATCCCTGCAAGGTATGGAGGAAGAGTATCTTCGGTATTAGATATTTACCAAAAAGAAGGAAACAGCAAAAAGTTTAAGATGAATGGAGGTTTGGGAGCTGTTTCAAGTAGATTACTTCTCGAAGGCCCTATAGTAAAAGATAAAGGTGCTTTTCTTGTAGGTGGTAGAGCTTCATATGCACACTTATTCCTTCCACTTGTAGATGATGGTAATGATAATGTTGCTTATTTTTATGATTTAAATACTAAATTAAATTACAAAATTAATGATAACAACAACCTGTACTTATCAGGATATTTTGGTCGTGATGTATTCAGAATAGATGATAGCTTTGAGAATATTTATGGGAATACGGTACTTAATTTAAGATGGAATCATTTATTTTCAGATCAACTATTTTCAAACCTCTCATTAATCTACTCAGATTATTTTTATGGTTTAGAACTTGATTTTGTAGGTTTTGAATGGGACTCCGGTATTAGAAACTTCAACCTTAAATACGATTTTAAGCATTATCTAAGTGATAATTTTCAACTTAATTATGGGATCAACAATATATATTTCAAATTTAACCCAGGAGAAATAAAACCTAATAGAGAAGATTCTGGGATTATTAGAGAAAAGTTAATTGACAAATATGCGAATGAATTTGGAGCATATATTGATGCTGAACACAAGATTTCTGATAAATTGACCTTACAATATGGATTAAGGTTAAGTAATTTTATAAGATTAGGACAGGATGAACTCAACATTTATGAAGATAATAATCCACTCTCCTTTAATCAAGATATACAAATCTATGAATCAAACGATCCTATAGGAACTGAAAACTTTAGTAGGAGTGATCGCCTCAAAACGTTTACTAATCTAGAACCAAGAATAGCAATGGCTTATGCTTTTGATAATAATAATTCTATAAAAGCAAGTTATAATAGAATGGCACAATATCTCCATTTATTATCCAATACCAGCTCTCCTACTCCATTAGACGTATGGACACCTAGCGGGAGGTTTATTAAACCACAATTACTCAATCAATATGCATTAGGGTATTTCAAAAATATCGATGATGGTACTTATTCTATCGAGACAGAAGTATTTTATAAAGATATCAAGAATCGCATTGATTATATTGATGGCGCTGATCTAATCGCAAATGATGCGATAGAACAAGATATTTTAAATGGTGAAGCTCGTGCTTATGGTTTAGAGCTTTTACTTCGAAAAAATGAAGGAAAATTCAAAGGATGGTTTGCATATACATTGTCTAAATCAGAACAGAGAACACCAGGAAGAACTCCAGAAGAACCAGGGATAAATAATCGTAAATGGTACAATACACCGTTTGACAAAACACATGACATCTCTTTTAACGGAACTTATGAACTGAATGAAAAATGGCGCTTTGGAGCAAACTTCATTTTTCAAACCGGTCAACCTACCAACTATCCTACAGGTCAATTTGAATACCAAGGCCTACTAGTTCCTGTATTTGATTCACCACGTAATAGCGAAAGATTACCTGCTTTTCACAGAGTTGATATTTCTGCTACGCTCACTCCAAGAAAAAATAAAAATCGAAAATGGCAGGGAGAATGGGTATTTAGTATTTATAATTTATATAATAGACGTAATGCTGCATCTATAAACTTTGCAAGAAATGAAGATACTTTTGTAAATGAAGCTATTAGAACATCAATTTTTGGTATTGTTCCTGCAGTAACATATAACTTTAAATTTTAAGGGTTAAAAAAATGAAAAAATTATTCTATATCATATTAATATCTTTATCATTCACAAGTTGTGAAGACGTAATCTCAGTAGATGTTCCAGAAGGAGAACCAAGATTAGTAGTAGATGCCTCTTTTGAATTATATCTCAACGAAACTCCTGTTTCTGTAGAAGGAGGCGTAAAGTTGACAATGTCTGCTCCATTTTTTGATGAGGATATCCCAACTGTAAGTAATGCAACAGTCTTTATCACAAATCTTTCTGACAATTCTGTTATCAATTTTACAGAATCTGGTGAATCTGGTTTCTTTCTTCCCGAATCAGAAGATTTTATACCAGAATTTGATACTTCATATCAACTAACTGTACTGTATAATAATGAAACCTACACAGCTACAACACAATTATTTCCTTCAGTACCTATAGATAATATAGAACAAGGTGATGGCGAACTATTTGATGACGAAACCGAGATAATTGTATCTTTTACAGATGATGGTAACCGAGATAATTTTTATCTTTTTGATTTTGATTTCAATCTTTTAGAAGTAAGTGAAGATCGATTTTATCAGGGAGAATCTGTAGATTTTTCATATTTCTATGAAAATAATGTCACAGGACGCACAGCAACGATTAAAATTTTAGGAATAGATAAACAATACTTCAATTATGCCGACCTTTTAATAGATCAAAGTGATCAAGATGGTGGAAATCCTTTTCAAACACCACCGGCATTATTACGAGGAAATATTATAAATACTACAAATAGAGATAATTATGCTCTTGGTTATTTTAATCTTTCTGAAGCAAATAGATTTGATTTTACGATAGCTGAAAAAGAAGAATAGTTTACAATAGGTACGTAATGTCAAAAATGAGTATTTTTGACATATGCAATTTATAAAGACCACAGAGCAGTCTTCAAAATACAATCATTTAGAAAAAATGACTGTAAATGAACTGCTTACAAACATCAATACAGAAGACAAAACTGTTCCACTAGCTGTTGAAAAATCAATTCCTCAAATAGAAAAATTAGTTGATCGCATTGTCGAAAAATTAAAAGATGGAGGGAGGCTTTTTTATATTGGTGCTGGGACCAGCGGACGCCTTGGGATAGTAGACGCAAGCGAATGCCCCCCAACGTTTGGAGTTTCTCATGGTCTGGTTGTGGGGCTAATTGCCGGGGGAGATAAAGCAATACGAAAAGCAGTAGAATTTGCCGAAGATAGTATTGATCAAGGTTGGAAAGATCTTAATGATTACCAAATATCAAAAAAAGATGTCGTTATTGGTATTGCAGCTTCTGGTACAACTCCTTATGTTATAGGTGCTCTAGAATCTTGTAACGCCAACCAAATCACAACCGGTTGCATTACGTGTAATGATGGTAGCCCTTTAGCAAATACCGCCAAATTTCCAATTGTAGTAACAGTAGGTCCCGAGTTTGTTACCGGAAGTTCTAGAATGAAGGCAGGAACCGCTCAAAAACTGGTTCTAAACATGATCTCTACAACTACAATGATCAAATTAGGAAAGGTAAAAGGTAATAAAATGGTTGACATGCAATTAAGTAATAATAAACTTGTTGATCGTGGTATTAGAATGATAATAGACGAACTTAAGGTTACTCAGGAAGAAGCCGAGCAGTTGTTAAAAAAATATGGTAATGTTCGTAATGCTATAAAAAATTATGGAACCTAGAAAAACTGATAAAAACATATTAGGAAAGGGAGTACAACGTATGGCCATTGCACTCATTTTTATGTTTATAAGCCCTGTAATCATACATTCTGCTTTCAAGAATCAAGACCATCCCATGTATGTTCCCATATTAATCCTTGGACTACTTGGAGCAGGCTTTGCTATATTTATGGCATTTAGAGGACTAAAAACCATAATGGAATCAATTTTCGGAAAAAGATAAATAGACAATTAAATCCCTTCTCTTTTATTGACAGGAGATGTAGGGTTATAACCAAATCCGGGAATTTTTACTTCTAATTCTAATTGATGCAATATATAACCGATAATCGCATAATGATGTATTGCATGACTATTTGCATGGCATAAAACACTTTCCAAAGTATAATTAACCGTCACTTTTCCCTGACCCATATTATCAGTTACATTAAGTAAATAATCTGTATTGCTCTCTTTGTAAGACAAAAGTGTTTCCTGGATTTCTTGTATGCGCGCTATAGCAGAATCTTTATTTGTAGACAATATTTCATCTCTTTTACGAGCAGTCAAATCAATATCGTTGGCATCTAAACCATTGATGATACAATCAAAAAAATCAAGAGTATGCCTTATATGCGATCCTACACTAGAATAGTAGGGTCCTATTGATGAGTCTTGATATGTTGTGGAGTCTAAAGAACCTAATAAAGCAATCGCATTATCAAGGTTTTTGTGTATTGAGGATATAAGTAAGTGCTTCATATTATAAAGTAAGATACATAAATAATTTGCAAAATAAATATTGGTATTTATAATTTTATTTTTTTTAGCATTTAATTTAAAATAATATATAAGTAGGAACGTTATTAATTTTCTTACAGTTTGAATATCATATTTTTACCCCGAGTAAGATATTTTTCACCAAAAATAGGGTTAAACCGTAAAAATCAAGACAAATGACGCATTTCATCGATTAATGACGGTTTTTTTTGGATGATATAAATAAAATATTGTATTATTGTTTCGTGATTTAAAAGCCCCGTATGATGAGTAAAGTAATATTAACTTCATTTCTATCGTTTTTTTTATTCCAGATCAGCGCACAAGACTTGTATGAAGACGCACTAACAGCCGCAAGCTATGCTTACGCTCACAGTAAGAAAGCCCATGGTGCTAATAATGTTTTTCATACACAAGAGTATGCAGACAAAGCCATAGAATCTTTTTCAAAAGTAGAAAGTTTAGCAGAAGAATGTAATTGTAAAGAAGCTAATGAAACAGCATATCAAGCTAAAGTTGATATGGAGAGTTCTTTGCAACAAGACACATACGAGCGTAGTAGATTTTTTGCTAAGCGTGCTAAAGAATTAGGTGCAAAAATATTAGAGCAATTAACATATTGTCAAGCCAACGAAGGTAGTAGCGATATCGCCATGGTAGAAGAAGATAATGAATCTGCTGAGTTAGCAGAAGCTGCTCAAGAGGTAGCTCAAAAGAAAGCAGAGTTAGAAAGAAAACGCCTTCAATTAGAAGAGGAACAGAAAAGGCTAGAATTACAGATCGCAGAACAAAACAAGATGAAAGCTGACCTTAATGCTAAGCGAGCAGCAGAATTAAAGAAACAGTCTTTGATAAAATCAAAAGCAGAACAAGCTCTACAAAAGTTAGAAAATGCTCTACAAGAATTAAGTGTTGTACTTAATGAAGAATCAAAATTCGAATCATCATCAGATTATGTAAGAAGTGAAAACGATCTCAAAAATGAGTCTCTTGATGAAACAAAAAGTTTCTACGTAGATAGAGCTAAACAACTTACAAAAACAGCTATGCAACAATTTGCAACTTATAGCGCAGAAAATTGATTACTTAATTTTATTTTGTAGCCCCGAAATAGAATTTTTAATCTGACATCCTCAATATAGGGGATGTCATTTTTTTTACCCTCTACTCTACTTCTCTTTTATGATTTATCATCATATTAAATATTTTTACTGGTACGTTATAACAAATAATTTGTAAAAGGAATCATAATATTTGTTTTAATGGAATTATTCCATATTTTTGGAAATATTCCATTTTTATAACTATTGAGAACTATATTACATCTTGATCTAGATTCGTTTTATGTATCTACAGAACGGTTAATCAACAGTTCATTACTTCAGAAACCTATTTTGATAGGAGGAACTAATGATCGTGCTATTGTAATTGCCTGTAGCCAAGAAACCAAAGCATATGGCATACATAATGGCATGCCTATGAAAACAGCTAAAGAACTATGTCCAGAGGCGATAAGCATAAGCGGTAACAACGCTGCTTACAGCAAATATTCTGAACTTGTTACAGAGATCATTAAAGAGAAAGTACCCGTTTTAGAGAAATCAGGTATTAGCGAGTTTTATGCTGATCTATCTGGTATGGATAAGTTTTTTGGAACATATAAATATGCTATAGAATTACGACAAAAAGTAATTTCTGAAACAGGGCTGCCTATATCATTTGGACTTTCGCAAAATAAAACAGTCTCAAAAGTAGCAGTAAATGTAGCTAAGCCTAATAATCAAATTAAAGTTGATTTTGGTACAGAGAAATCTTTTATGGCTCCCCTTTCAGTCAAAAAAGTACCTATGGTCGGTCAAAAAACATATCAAATGCTAAGAAATCTTGGTATTCGATATGTAAAAACAATACAAGAAATGCCTGTAGATGTGATGAAAGGTGTTTTGGGAACAAATGGATTAACAATATGGAAAAGAGCTAATGGAATAGATAATACACCTGTTATTGCATACTCTGAGCGTAAATCTATATCACTCGAACACACTTTTAACAAAGATACCATAGATTTATATAAGCTAAAAAATCTTTTAGTTGCTATGACAGAAAATTTATCATATCAACTGCGAAAAGAAAACAAACTTACTGCTTGTATCGTACTAAAAATTAAGTATTCTGATTTCAACATTTATACTAAACAACAGAAAATTCAATATACAAATGCAGATCATATTTTACTTACTAAAGTTTTAGAACTGTTCAATCAATTACATCAAAAGCGATTACTAATACGATTGGTTGGTATAAAATTCAGTCATCTTATAAAAGGGAATCTACAAATCAATCTATTTGAAAAAAATACAAAACAATATCAATTATATCAAGCATTAGATCATATCAGAAATAAATATGGAGATCAAAGTATTGCTAGAGCTTCTTCATTAGAAACACATAAGCTTAAAACAGTTTCTCCTCTTATTCCTGTTATCCATAAAAAATAACTCTAAAGATATATGTATCTTAATTGTCACTCATACTACAGTTTACGTTTTGGTACTTTCTCTGAAGTAGCGCTTTTGGAGTTAGCCAAAAAAAATGAAATAGATTGCATAGCACTTACTGATATTAACAATACATCTGCATGTTTAAATTTTATAAGAAAAGCTAAAGATTATACTATTAAACCTATCATTGGTATCGATTTTAGAAATGATTATCAACAATTATATGTAGGGTTAGCAAAAAATAACGAAGGTTATAAGGAACTCAATGACTTTTTATCCTATCATCTACATCAAAAAATTGATTTCCCGGAGGCTGCTCCAGAGTTCAAAAATGCCTACATCATATATCCATATAGACGATTCAAATCGTCGCAAAAAATAAGTCTTAAAAATAATGAATACATAGGTATTTCGAATCAAGAGTTATTTCAGTTTCATTTTTCCAACCTTAATATTAAGCAGCATAAAATTGTGGCATTACAGCCTGTTACCTTTAGAACTAAAAAGGATTTTAATGCACACCGTCTACTACGCGCTATCGATAATAATATATTATTAAGTAGCTTACCCAAAAAGCAACAAGCTTGTTTTTCTGAACAGATGATACACAAGCAAGATATCGAAATGCAATTTTCTGAATACAAATACATCATCAATAACACAATAGCATTACAAAAGAAATGTTCTGTAGATTTTGACTTTTCTAAAAACAAACCTTCCTTAAATCAAAATACATTTACAGGTAATGTAACCGAAGACAACGAACTACTAAAACAACTCTGCAACGAAGGTTTAAAAAAACGTTATAAAAACAATCTCACACAAAAAGTCAGGGATCGACTACAAAAAGAATTAGCGTTGATCATCAAAATGCAATTTGTATCTTATTTTTTGATCAACTGGAGAATTATCTCTTATGCAAAAAGTAAAAAGTATTATTATGTAGGACGCGGCAGTGGAGCTAATAGTATTGTAGCTTATTTATTAGGCATTACAGATGTAGATCCAATAGAATTAGACTTGTATTTTGAACGTTTTATAAATGCGCATCGCACTAGTCCTCCGGACTTTGATATCGATTTTTCCTGGAAAGATCGACGAGATATAACTCGTTTTATTTTTGAAGAATTTAAAAATGTAGCACTCTTAGGTACTTATATTACCTTTCATCATAAAGGAGCAATCAGAGAGTTAGGAAAAGTTTTTGGTTTACCTAAATTTGAAATTGACAAACTAGCCGAAGAAGATTATGATTATCAATCACTTGATCAAATTCAACGGCTTGTTATCATATATAGTAATCTTATTAAAGGAATGCCTAATTACTTGAGTATTCATGCAAGTGGTATCCTGATAAGTCAGAAAAATTTGCACTATTATTCTGCCACAAACCTACCTCCAAAAGGTTTTCCTACTGTACAATATGATATGATCATAGCCGAAGATTTAGGACTATATAAATTCGATATTCTGGGACAACGCGGGCTTGCCAAAATAAAAGACGCTTTGAGTATTATAGAATACAATCAACCTCAATCAAAAGATATTGATATACATGATATCAAAAGTTTTAAAGAAGACCCAAATATTAAATACTTGATTAGAGAAGCTAAATGTCTAGCATGTTTTTATGTAGAATCACCAGCCATGCGTATGCTTTTAAGCAAATTAAAAACAGATAGTTATATAGGTCTAGTAGCTGCTAGTTCGATTATAAGGCCAGGTGTTGCCAAAAGCGGTATGATGCGAGAATACATATTAAGAGTACACAATGTAGAAAGAAGAAAAAATTCGCACCCAATAATGCTAAATCTTATGGAAGACACTTATGGTATTATGGTATATCAAGAAGATGTAATCAAAGTAGCTCATCTGTTTGCTAAACTCACTCTTGATGAAGCAGATGTTTTGCGGAGAGGAATGAGTGGAAAATTTAGATCCAGGAAAGAATTCAAAGAAGTAAAACAAAAATTTATCTCTAATTGTAGAAAAGAAGGATATAAAGATTCTTTGATTATAGAAATTTGGAATCAAGTCGCCAGTTTTGCCGGATATGCTTTTCCTAAAGGTCATTCTGCTTCATATGCTGTAGAGAGTTATCAAAGTTTATTTCTTAAAGCTTATTTCCCTTTAGAGTATTTAGTAGCTACATTGAATAATGGAGGAGGGTTTTATCGTCCCGAAGTCTACTTATATGAAGCAGAATCTTTGGGTGCAGAAATATTACCTCCATGTATCAACACCAGCAATTTTGAGCATTCTATCAAAGGAAATTGTATTTTTTTAGGTTTCATGAGTTTAAGGGATTTAGATCATAAAACTTCAGAAATTATATTGCTTGATCGAACTCAAAATGGTGTTTACACCTCTCTCGATAATTTTTTAAAAAGGGTTCAGATCAGTATCGAACAACTAAGTATACTCATCAAAATAGGCGCTTTTAGATTCTCTCAAGAAAACGAATATGAATTATTATGGAAAGCACATTTTAGAGCAAATAAAGTCCTTGCAAATACTCAGGAACAACCCTTATCTTTATTTGATCAAAACTCTAAAGAATATAATTTACCAAAATTACACACTTCTCATCTAGAAATTGCTTTTGAACAAATTGAAGCTTTTGGTTTTCCTCTTTGCGGTTATTATCAAATACTTGCTAATCCGCCACGCAATACGACAACTGCAAAACAATTAAAAAAGCATCTAAACAAACAAATAGATATATACGGTTATTTAATTTCCATCAAGAATACTAAGACGCATACAGGAAAACGAATGGTTTTTGCTACTTTTTTAGACCAGTCTAAAGAAGTTTTTGACACAGTACTATTTCCCAAAGTCCAAGAAAAATATAAACTAAAACATAAGGGTATCTATCGAATCTATGGAAAAGTGGTAGACGAATTTAGCTTTTTAAGCATAGAAGTAAACAGAATTATAAAGCAAGATTATATCCCCGATCCCAGATATGCATGATTGATCATATACACCCTAAAAATTTTAACCAACAACTCATAAATCGTTTTCACAATTAAATTCTATATTCACTTTATTTAAGTCATTCCATAATGTATCTTTAAATTTCTTTGGAGATAAACGAAAGTAAATGATATGTTTATTTATCTTACTACAAAAAGCTTCAGAAACTTTTATATTTAAAAGTATTTTTTCTTTTTTAAAAAATGCATCATATACTTCAATATTCCCTTCAAAATGAGCATTAGATGTTTTTGACTTTTTGAATATGACCTTTGTTTTTGGTAGTTTTTTAAAAAATTTAAATTTTGTAAGTAATCCCATTTTCATGAGCCCTGTAAAATATACATTCATATCAGACTCAAGTTTCGAAATAGTTAAATCCGGATTCTTTTCAAGTATCCAAACAAAAACATAGCTAAAATATTCTCTACTTTTTATATCTCCCCAACCTTCAGCAAAACGTATATGTTCTTCTCCTTTATAAGGTAAAGATTTCGCAAATATTAATGGAAATTCTAAAACTTCTTTTCTCCAAGTATCGGGAGCTTTTAATATATTATCTGTCTTTGTTGTTTTACAACTTATAATACTTAAACCAATTATTAATATTAAGATGATCCGTAAATTTTCTGTTCGCATATATAATCTCATTTAAATTTTGAGATCACAAAGTAATGCCACAAAAAGCTTCGCGACTAATTAATGTGACTAATAGGAAGTTTTTGGGATGTATTGGAAAAGAATTAATTATCAGAGTATAACTGTTACTACTATTCTTGATTAAAAACTGTATTGAACAAACAAATTCTAGATCTCGATACAGGGATTTTATGTGGTATTCCATCGATAGAAATTTGATATCCCCTTGAATTTCCTTTGACTTTTATTATTTTGTTTATGTTAATTACATAAGAGCGATGACATCTAAATAAAAATGAGTAATCTTTTATCTTATCATTTATATTCGAAAGTGTATTTCTGACTAGATAAGATTTTACTTTTTCTTCATCAATATAAAAGACCTCTATATAATTACCACTACTTTTTAGCATCAACACCTGATCAGGGGATATTTCCAGTTGTATTTTTTCTTCTTCAGAAGTAAAACATATTGCTTTCACTAATGACTTTGAAATTTCTTTACTTTTCGGAATAAACAAGTCATTTTTACTACTTACATCTACTATATCATGTAGTAAAAAGTAGCGCCTAACAAATAATGAGAGAGGAATAAACAAAATTTCAAAGACGAGAATATATTTAATAGAGACTTTAAACCATTCAATATAACTGATATTATTGAATCCCCCTGAAAACTGATTAATACTAAATGATAACACCAAGAATATAGTAATATCGAATATAATATTGACTATATCATAAAAATTAGTGGTATCATTACTTGTGTTATCTTTAATAAAGTATGATGAAATACATCTTGTAATGAAGGTAATTAATAAAACAAGAACCGCTGAAAGGAAAGAATCACTTAAAACTTTTGATAATGTATATGATCTATACTCAAATGGCTGAAATAGGACCAGAAGTAAAAGAACCAAACCACTAAACAATAGTGATATAGTGAATTCATATTTTGAATACAATATCCATTTTTTTTCTATTCTATTATTCCAACTATATTTCATTAGGATATAGATTAAATTCTTTAAAAATATAGAATATTACGATACCAATATAAGTCAATACACATAAAACTAAAAAAAACCCTTCATTTTAAGTAATGAAGGGTTTTGAAGAAGGCGGCGACCTACTCTCCCACGATTGTAGTACCATTGGCGCTAACGGGCTTAACTACTCTGTTCGGAATGGTAAGAGGTGAGCCCCGATGCTAT
>NZ_VFWZ01000008.1 GCF_006443095.1 Aquimarina algicola | reverse complement strand
CGGATACCAATACAACAAATTCTACCTTTACTGAAGATGGAACCAACTTGATCATCACCGATTCGGATGGTAGTACAGTATCTATTCCGTTAGCTGACATTGATACGGATACCAATACAACAAACTCTACTTTCACTGAAGATGGAACAAACTTGATCATCACCGATTCTGATGGTAGTACAGTATCTATCCCATTAGCGGATATTGATACGGATACAAATACAACCAATTCTACTTTCACTGAGGATGGAACAAACTTGATCATCACTGATTCGGATGGTAGTACAGTATCTATAGCTCTTGCAGATCTTGCTAGTGAAATAGATACGGATACCAATACCACAAATTCTACCTTTACTGAAGATGGAACGAACTTAATCATCACGGATTCCGATGGTAGTACAGTATCTATTCCGTTAGCAGATATCGATACAGATACTAATACAACAAATTCTACTTTCACTGAAGATGGAACGAACTTGATCATCACCGATTCTGATGGTAGCACGGTTTCTATTCCATTAGCAGATATCGATACAGATACAAATACAACAAACTCTACTTTCACTGAAGATGGTACAAACTTAATCATCACTGATTCGGATGGTAGTACAGTATCTATTCCATTAGCTGACATTGATACAGATACAAATACTACAAATTCTACCTTTACTGAAGATGGAACAAACTTGATCATCACTGATTCGGATGGTAGTACAGTCTCTATTCCATTAGCGGATATCGATACGGATACCAATACCACAAATTCTACTTTCACTGAAGATGGAACCAACTTAATCATCACTGATTCGGATGGTAGTACCGTTTCCATCCCATTAGCGGATATCGATACAGATACAAATACTACAAATTCTACTTTCACTGAAGATGGAACAAACTTAATCATCACTGATTCGGATGGTAGTACAGTCTCTATTCCTTTAGCGGATATCGATACGGATACCAATACAACAAACTCTACTTTCACTGAAGATGGAACAAACTTGATCATCACTGATTCAGATGGTAGTACAGTATCTATCGCTCTTGCAGATCTTGCTAGTGAAATAGATACAGATACCAATACAACAAACTCCACTTTCACTGAAGATGGAACAAACTTAATCATCACTGATTCGGATGGTAGTACAGTCTCTATTCCATTAGCGGATATCGATACAGATACCAATACAACCAATTCTACTTTCACTGAAGATGGAACAAACTTGATCATCACCGATTCTGATGGTAGTACAGTATCTATTCCGTTAGCAGACATTGATACGGATACCAATACAACAAATTCTACTTTCACTGAAGATGGAACAAACTTGATCATCACCGATTCTGATGGTAGTACAGTATCTATTCCGTTAGCAGACATTGATACGGATACCAATACAACAAATTCTACTTTCACTGAAGATGGAACAAACTTGATCATCACTGATTCGGATGGAAGTACAGTATCTATTCCGTTAGCAGATATCGATACGGATACCAATACAACAAACTCTACCTTTACTGAAGATGGAACAAACTTGATCATCACTGATTCGGATGGAAGTACAGTATCTATTCCATTAGCGGATATTGATACGGATACAAATACAACCAATTCTACCTTCACTGAAGATGGAACAAACTTGATCATCACTGATTCGGATGGTAGTACAGTGTCTATTCCTTTAGCGGATATTGATACGGATACTAATACAACCAATTCTACCTTCACTGAAGATGGAACAAACTTGATCATCACTGATTCGGATGGTAGTACAGTGTCTATTCCTTTAGCGGATATCGATACGGATACCAATACAACTAATTCTACTTTCACTGAAGATGGTACAAACTTGATCATCACTGATTCGGATGGTAGTACAGTATCTATTCCGTTAGCAGATATCGATACGGATACCAATACAACAAATTCTACCTTCACTGAGGATGGAACCAACTTGATCATCACTGATTCGGATGGTAGTACAGTGTCTATTCCATTAGCGGATATTGATACGGATACCAATACAACAAACTCTACTTTCACTGAAGATGGAACAAACTTGATCATCACCGATTCGGATGGTAGTACCGTTTCTATTCCGTTAGCGGATATCGATACGGATACCAATACTACAAACTCTACTTTCACTGAAGATGGAACAAACTTAATCATCACTGATTCGGATGGTAGTACAGTATCTATTCCATTAGCAGATATCGATACAGATACAAATACAACTAATTCTACTTTCACTGAAGATGGAACAAACTTAATCATCACTGATTCGGATGGTAGTACAGTATCTATTCCATTAGCAGATATCGATACAGATACAAATACAACTAATTCTACCTTTACTGAAGATGGAACAAACTTGATCATCACTGATTCGGATGGTAGTACCGTTTCTATTCCATTAGCGGATATTGATACGGATACCAATACAACCAATTCTACTTTCACTGAAGATGGTACAAACTTGATCATCACTGATTCGGATGGTAGTACAGTATCTATTCCGTTAGCAGATATCGATACAGATACAAATACAACGAATTCTACCTTTACTGAAGATGGGACAAACTTGATCATCACTGATTCGGATGGTAGTACCGTGTCTATTCCGTTAGCAGATATCGATACGGATACCAATACAACAAATTCTACTTTCACCGAAGATGGAACAAATTTAATCATCACTGATTCGGATGGTAGTACAGTGTCTGTACCACTTGCGGATATCAATCCAACAGTAGTAAGTGCGGATGCTGGTAACCAAATTACAGCTGGTAGCGACGGTGGAGCATTTTTAAACACTGCTGCACTTGGAATTCCAACTATTTATTCAGCAGGAAAAGTAAATGCAAATGGAACAGTAAATACAGGTGCCATCTACAATGCTACAGTGACGAAGGTTACTACCAATAATGGAGGTGGAGGCCCAGAAGGAGATTATCAAATTCAGTTTACAACAGCATTGCCAAGTGCAAACTATGTGATACAACTTACAATTCCTGATTGTGGAGGTGATTGTCCAGGAAATACAACAGCAAACTTTGATGATCCTGGTATTACTTATTACAATCAGACAGCTGGAGGCTTCTTTGTAAATATTAGGGATAGTGATAATGGTTCAACACAAGGAGATGATATTGATCTAGACTTTATGTTTACTGTTATTAGACTTCCATAGACTAAACTATTAAAAGCTCATATAACCAAATGAAACAAATAATCTTAAACCTGTTATTTTTCACATTGCTAAATGTAATGACAGCTCAAATTGGTCCAAATGATGCAGATGCGCTAACAGGGTTACCAACCGCAACCGATTTAGCAGAAATAAATGCTATTTTAAATCCACAGATTGGTGCGGTTGTTTATAATCTTGATAATGAAGAAATCTATCGTTACACAGGGCCTACAAATGGCTGGTTAATTGCAACTGATGATCAAAATGCAGCCGAGGTCAATACAATTGCTTCTTCTATAGATTTAAATGGCGATGGATCGGTAGATGCGGCTGATATTATAGATGTAGATGGAGACGCTGTAGTAGATGCCACAGTACAAGCAGTTATAGAAGCAATAACTCCTATTACTGCCAAAGCAGGTAGAGTATTTTACCCTCCCTCAATTTCTATTGATGCTTCTACTATAAGAAATGATGACACATTGGATTTATACGACTTATATAGACAAGAGTTTGCCGCTCCTATTGCACGAAATCCAAGTGCGCCAGCTTCAATTCCTATTTATGAAGCAACCGAACTTAACTATTATGTTACTTTTGCAGACCCTGCAATTTTTAATATCGACGGTATTACAGACGCCGGTGTTATGACATATGATATTTTAGGTACACCTACAAATGATAATACTATAATAAACGTAGTATTTGTAGTAAAATAGGATATGAAAACACACAATCATTTTATAAAGGCTTTACTTTCTAACAAGTTATTATTTCTAATAGCTTTTTTATGTTTTTCAACATTTAATGCAAGTGCTCAGGCTGTTGTAGCTGTAGAAGTAAACTGGCCAGTGCAAGCACAACAAAATCTTGTACAGATAAGAACTGCTGGAAATGCCACAGTGTATCAAGACTGTGTACCTGGAAATTGTTTCAATAATAACAATACAGGTTTTGTATATAATAATACCGGCAGTACAACCTTAGCATTTGGCAATTATAATCTTTTAGTAGCAGATGCTGCATCTAACGGATGGGATGGTGCTGCGACAGTAAGAGTACTAGTCAATGGCGTTGAAGTTTTGAACACAACTCTTGCCGCAGGTTTCTTTCAGTTTATTCCTTTTACTGTTGCTGACACAGGAGTTTCTATCAACCCACCACTTACTATATTTGACGAATTTGATGGAGAGTTTGATTATGCCGTAACAGGAGGATCATTGCGTGATAGCGATACCAATACGTGTTCTATAGTCACGACTTCTTCAGAAATATTAACCTCTAGCATCCCTCCTACTGCAACTATTGAAAGAGCATATCTTTTTTGGGCACAATCTAATTATGAAAGGGATGATCAAGTTACTTTTGAAGGCCAAAATGTTTCTGCAGATGTAGTGAATGTCTTTAGATTTGGAGGATTAGGTATTACATTTTTTGGGATGGTTAGTGATGTAACATCTATAATACAAGGTATATCAGATCCTTCTGCAAACACATATGATTTTACGGATTTAACCGTAGATAATACTGGAACTTATTGTACAGGAAATGTAACCGTTGGCGCATGGAGTCTAATGATTTTTTATAGCGATGCTTCTTTACCGGCTGCTTCAATAAATCTTTATAATGGATTTGCGGGAGCGCAAAATACAGCAAGTCCTTTACCTTTTCTATTAGATAACTTCTTTGCAAATTCAAATTCTGATGCCAAAACAACTGTACTCTCTTGGGAAGGTGATGCTCCAAATACAGGAGGCGAAGAACTCTCACTTTCTACAAGCGCAAGCCCTACTCCCTTTCCACTAGTTGGCGATGGCGATAATGATGGGGTAACACTTGATAATCCATTTAATTCTACTGTTTATGATGGAACTACCGGGGTAGATCGCACTCGTTTTGGTATTGACCTTGATACATACGATATTTCTCCATTTATCAATGTTGGAGAAACCAGTGTTACAACTAATGTTGGAGTTGGTGGTGATTTTATATTACTAAACTCTGTAGTTTTAAAAGTATCTAGTAATCTAATGACAGGTAATGTTTTTGAGGATATTAATTATGGAGGAGGAAACGGGCGTGATATCACTACTGCTTCTGGAGCTCCCATAGAAAATGCAACTGTAGAGTTATATGACAATACCGGTACTTTAGAAGATGCAACTGTTACAGATAGTTCTGGAGAATATGTATTTGGTGGTATGAATAATGGAGATTTCAGTGTTAGAGTTGTAAACAGTACAGTTAGGTCTACCCGAGGAGGAGGCAGTGGATGTACAACTTGTTTACCTATACAAACGTTCAAAAGAAATTTCTCTCTGGGAACTCATACAGACATTACAACCCAAATCGGAGGAACCGATCCTAGTGGTCAGGATACTGCAGCAGGAGTATTGACAGGTGCACAAACTGTTTCATCCGTTTCAATTAATAATCAAGGGGTGGTCGATTTAGATTTTGGATTTAATTTCAATACTATAGTGAATTCAAATCAAGAAGGTCAAGGCTCTCTGAGGCAATTTATCATTAATTCAAATGCGTTAGATGAAACAGGGTTGGATATCGTTCCCCATCCTGATGATGCTTCTTTTGATCCTGCATCCGGAGCAGATACTTCTATCTTTATGATTCCTCCTGCAAATGATAGATTAGGAAGAACTGCAGATACTCGTTTTACTAGTGGGTATTTTGATATCGTAATCCCAAATGGTAATGACCTTCCTAATATTAGCGATGCAAATACTGTTATTGACGGGAGATCTCAAACTGTATATTCTTCTTCTTCAGGTGATGATAATACAGGAACTGTTGGTTCTGGAGGAACAAATGTTGGAACATCAGCAAGTACATTACCTAATTATAACCTTCCGGAAATACAAGTTCATCAAAATAATGGTGATGTACTAATTGTAGATGCAGACAATACGACAATTCAAAATCTATCTGTATATTCAAACAATAACTCAGGAATACGAATTGATTCTGGTACAAACACAATCATTTCTTCGAATCTTATTGGTGTTAATGCAGCAGGAACTGCAGTTCAAAACATTCGAGTGGGAGTTGAAATGATAGGAGGAACTGCAACTATAGAAAATAATTTTATCTCAGGCAATCGTACTGCAGGCGTATTGATTAATGGAGGAACTTCAACAATTGTTCGAAATAATCATATTACTAATAATGGAGGCGGTCTTAGTGGTACTTTTTGTAATGATAATCTTAGATTACAAAGTGGAACCGGA
Organism: Aquimarina algicola; assembly: GCF_006443095.1. Taxonomy (GTDB): domain Bacteria; phylum Bacteroidota; class Bacteroidia; order Flavobacteriales; family Flavobacteriaceae; genus Aquimarina; species Aquimarina algicola. The sequence goes on along the minus strand of NZ_VFWZ01000008.1, from coordinate 344,059 downwards.
ATTGAAATTCGAAATAATCTTATAGAATCTGCTGCTTCTATTGGTATTGATGCAAATGGTAGTGCAGGAAATATTACAATTACAGAAAATACAATTACTACTTCTGGTACAGGGCCTACTTGTACCGAAAATCAAGGTATCTTATTAAGTGGTAGCAACTCATCTATGTCTAATAATATAATTAACAATAATGGTGGAGCAGGTATAGCACTTTCTAGCGGAAATACTTCTGGCAACCTAATCTCACAAAACTCCATTTTTGCAAATGGAACTGTTTCAGACGCTTTGGGAATAGATCTTAATAATGATGGAGTTACTTTAAATGATCTTGGAGATGCAGATACCGGTCCGAATGGAAGGCAAAATTTTCCGGTTTTTGAGTCGGCCACTATATCTGGTAATGTATTAAAAGTAGTTGGTTGGGCTACTCCTGGTGCTACACTAGAATTCTTTCTTACAGATATTAATCAAGGAACGGCATCGGTGGGTGATAATCAAATTGGGCTTACACAAGATTATGGTGAAGGTCAGGTATTCATTGCTTCGGCTATAGAAGGAAGTCCCGATGATAATGATAGCACATCCTCTTCATATACAGACGCAGATGGAAACACTGATAATACAGAACGATTTAATTTCTCTATCACCCTAGGATCGACTATTCCTGTTGGAAGTATAATCACTGCAACAGCTACAACCAGTAATTCTACATCAGAGTTCGGAAATACATTTCCTATTGGAGCTGCTACTGTAATTACCAATAGAAGAATAACATACAGGGTTAATAATTAATCTAATTTTGAAATAAAGTAAAACACACATAACTACTTCCAAAAAAACATAACAATCTCAAAACAACTAGTAAATTTTAATAATATTTTATGCTACTAAATCTTGCCTATGCTCCATAATTCATTAGTTTTAACAAAAATTTGATTTCTATTTAATATTTAAAACATTTAAACACTAAATAAATGCATTTCGTCGATGATTAAGTGTGTTTTATCGTCAAAAAATTATGTTTTATTGTAAAATATAGTATATTTACCATATATTATTTACTGTTTAACCGTAAAAACAGTTTTTACCCCTAAATACTTATGGACAAAACTACTTTATTAATAATATGCCTTATCTCTAAAATTATGATAGCCCAACAGGCTTTTCACAATTTTGGTGATATTCAAATTCATGATCAAGGTAAAATCGGTTTTCATATCGATGTTATCAATGATGGTGATTTTGATCAAAACCTTGGATTTGCAGGTTTTTATAATCCTGATGGTGACTTAACTGTAACAGGAGACAACAGACCTGTTTTTCATGATATGGAAATAGATGTTAGCGATGATTTATTTTTAGAAGTTGCTGTAGGTGTTAACAATTTTCAAGAATTTGTAAACGGGCGTGTTCAAACTCCTCGAGATAGACGTAATGTCTCTTTAGACTATATAAATGATGCTCCTTATTTAGGCGAAAATGATGATCGCTATGTGGACGGTTATGCATCTATCAATGGTTTACTAGATTTTACTTTTCCTATTGGTGATGATTTTAGACTACGTCCAATGAGTATTGATAATGAAGCTGCGGCGAATACTGCAAAAGGTGCATATTATTTCGAAAATCCCAACACTCCCAATTTCTTTGCCACAAATTTTGATACAAACAATTTTAGCGACGTCCTTTTTGGTGTAAGTTCTTTTGAATTTTGGGACCTTGATGGTGACATAGAAACAAGAGTTACACTTACTTGGGATGACAATAGTAACATCCCTACTTTAGTTGATAATTTAGAAGACCTTAGAGTTGTAGGCTGGGATAGAAACTTAGAACAATGGGTCAATCTAGGAAATACTTCTTTTTCTGGAGATCTTGATAATGGAGAAATCACATCACAATCAATAATCCCTGATGATTATGTTGTTTTAACCTTTGGTACTTCTAACAGAATATTAGACGGAGAATTACAAATATTTTCTGCTGTTTCTCCTAATGGAGATAATTTTAACGACACTTTTATTATCCAGGGAATTGCTCAATTTCCAGATAATGAATTATCCATTTTTAATAGATGGGGAGTTCAAGTTTACAACAAAAAAGGGTATGACAATTCATGGGCAGGAATCTCTGATGGTCGAGCGACTATAGCTAAAGGCGAAGAATTACCAGCAGGTACATACTACTATGTTTTAAAAATAAACGGACAAAAAGATCGGGCAGGATATTTATACATAAATAGATAAATAAACAATATCAAATTTACTTCTTCACAAAACTTTCTTATCACTATTTAAATACTTTAAAATCTTATCATCATAAATATATTATTAGTTGTAATTGATTTATAGTAAAGAATACACTTTGTATCCCCCTATTTAGATACAAAAACCAAAAAAAGTAAACACATGCAAAAATTATTCTTTTTGCTAACGCTACTACCCCTATTTGCGTTAGCACAACTAGACGAATACTCTGTCATGGGTGTTCCTACGGCTTCTACACTAGCAGAGATGAATGCTGTAACCGCTGCACAAACAGGATCTATAGTTTATAATCTTGAAACAAACATTATATATGTTTTTAATGGAACTGCCTGGGTTTCTACGAGTAATAATAATTGGTTAATAAATGGTAATACTGGTTTACCAAGCACTTCATTTTTAGGACATACAGATGATGTAAGAATGGAAATAAGATCCAACAATCTTCCTTTACTTCAGTTCGGAAGACGAGAAACTTTAGGATTAGTACAAGGCTTTACAGATTATACAGATCGCGATCAGCCTATGGTATATGTAAATGGGAATGGCAGTACAGCTGCCCTACAATTTGCTGCGGCTGGAGCTTCATTTTATAAACCCATGTTTTTTACAAATTCAGATGGAAATTTTAGATTAAAAGGAAGTGCAGCTGGAACTGATTTTTTTGAAATCGGGTCTAGAGGAACCAGTAATCAAGGTGAACTCGAATTTATTATTGGAGATGATGGTCTAGAGCCTTTTGTATTTAAGCGTTTTGATTACAGAGATCAAACACTTAAAGAACTTATGAGAATACAAGGAAGTGCTGATGCTCAAAATGCAAGACCTAGAGTTGGTATAAATACCGGGGCTTTAGCAAATTCAACTCTTCAGGTAAACGGTTCTGTAGCCAAATCTATTATTACCGCTCCTGGAGGAGGTTTTAATCTAGACGAAACGCATCATACAGTAATCATTAATAATACTTCTACTTCTATCAATTTACCAAATGCCGGACAATCTAATGGACGGATTTATGTCCTTAAAAACACAACCGGTGCAGACAGAACAATCTCTAGTTATAGAAATCTTTCTAATTCTGGTCAAAATACAGTACCTGCAAATAGTATAATTTGGCTACAAAGTGATGGTAGTAATTGGATCCTTATTAGTAATCAAACAGGAGGGGGTGGTGGCTCAACATCCTCATTAACTTATGTAGATAAATTTAACACCAGTAATACCAATTTATCTATTAATGGATTTAACAATAATGGATTTCAAATACCTCTAAATACTGCAAGAGTTTCTAGTGGTCCTATCAATAACCTAACAAATGACCAGATTCAAGTAACAGAAAGCGGTCTTTATGAAATCTCTTATACTGTTACTGCATTAAAAAATCAAAATAATGCAAATCGACCAACCTTTGAAGTTGTTGTAAGTCAAAATTCAAATCCTATTAACAATACCGGTGCTATGTTTTCACTTCAGGGAGGGAATAATACAAGGAGATATGCTAATGCAAGTAGAAAATTGATATTAAATCTTAGTGCATTTCAAAGTTATGGAATCAAAATTAGAGGAGTAAATTCTACGAGTACCATCAATATAACCATTATTGGTCAAGCTACAGGGATGACTATAAAGAAACTATAACGTCCTTAAAACGAATTTTTCTTGAATGTCATTTTATACTTTAGTCATTCCTTTCTGGTAAGCAATCTATTTAATTTGTATACGTTTTGCATTTAATTTAAAATATGCTTAAAACTCTTGATCGAATAAGGTCTAAAATTTTGCAAAATACTAAACCTATATGATGCATTTTTGCAAAAATTACTATACATTTATCTCACAGACATAAAGGATTCTTACAAAAAATATAAAATCATAAGAATGAAAGAAAAATCAGGAAAAACACAGGATCTGATAGACAAAAAGTTTTTAGAAGAACGTAGCGTATTTCTTTGGGGACAAGTAGATGACAAATCTGCAAAGCATGTTATTGATAGACTTATGTATCTTGACATGATTAATAATGAAGAAATCAAATTATATATAAACAGTCCGGGAGGTTATGTTACTTCAGGATTTGCAATGTATGATACTATAAAGAGTTTAAAAAGTCCGGTTTCTACAATCTGTACGGGATTAGCCGCTTCTATGGGATCTATTTTGTTAAGTGTTGGAGAAAAAGGACGTAGATTTATCCAACCTCATGCAAAAGTGATGATCCATCAACCTAGTGGAGGAGCAAGAGGACAAGCATCTAACATAGAAATCCAAGCAGCAGAAATTCTTAAAACCAAAGAATTGAGTGCACAAATTTTGGCAGATAACTGTGGCCAGGACATGGAAAAAGTATTAAAAGACTTTAATAGAGATTACTGGATGGATGCTCAAGAATCTCTAGAATATGGTATTGTTGACGGAATTTTAGAATAAAGTTCGTAAAGAAACCATAATTAAATAATGAAAAGAAGAGATTTTATACATAAAAGCGCACTTGGGGTTATGGCAACAGTATCATTATCATCTTTTTTAACACCTCAATCTGCTTTTACTAAAGCCGACTTGATGGGAAAAAGTAATCCCTCACTTTTCGGAGAAGGATATTCATTACAAAAAGAAGCTTATACGGCTTTTTTGAAAATGAAAACTGCTGCTTCGAAAAGTGGTTTTAAAATAAAGGTCGTATCTAGCTATAGAAATTATGCACACCAAAATCGTATCTGGGAACGCAAATACAAAAAATTCACTAGTGAAGGCCTCTCTCCTATTAATGCTATAAAAAAAATAATAGAATACTCTACAATACCAGGCACATCAAGACACCACTGGGGGACCGACATCGATATTGTTGATGGCAATGCACCTCAACCCAGAGGGCTTCTCTTAGAGAAAAATTTTGAAGGTGATGGTCCTTTTTGCAAGTTTAAAAGCTGGTTAGATCAGCATGCAAATTCTTTCGGATTTTATATTGTTTATACAGATAATATCTATCGAAAAGGATTCAAATATGAACCTTGGCATTATTCTTATGCTCCAATTTCTATACCAATGCTAAAAGCCTATCAGAAATTAGACCTGCAAGCTGAACTTCAAAAAGCAAAATTAATGGGTAGCAATCATTTCTCAGAAGCTTTTATAAAACAATACATTTCTGAGAACATATTAGACATTAATCCTCAACTCTTATAAGTAGTTACTAAATAATTCCTTATTTTAGTAAATAAATTATAAAGCCCCAATTATGAAACTAATAAACCTACAGTCTGCATGGGCTATACTCCTATGTTTCACCCTTATTTTATCTTCTTGTTCAGATGATGATAATGATTCTTCTACACCTACTGATGGAGAGCAAGCATCTTTTGAAACTCAAATCTTAACATTAGTTAATGAACATCGTAAAAGTTTATCCTTAACTGAATTAAGTATAAATCAAACTGCAGAACGATTAGCATTAGAGCATGCCAACTCTATGGTTGATCTAGAAGAAGTAAATGCAGATGGAAGACGCGATAGAATCGATCAACTTAGAGAAACTGAAAATGCACTTACTGTTGCAGAATTTAATGCTCGATTTTATACCCCTGAAGAATTGGTGAATGAATGGTTAGATACTGAAAGTAATAAAAACTTAATCGAAACCGAAAAATTTGCAGAAGTTGGAATTGCAGCTGTAAAAGATCAAAACGATAGATATTATTATACTTTTATCATGTTTGACCTTCGAAATTAAGCATCACACAACCTTGATTTACTCTTAAAATCTATAGTTACGTACACCAAACGTATACTAAATAAGGTTAATATAAGTTATTAAATAAAATATTTTTATATGAGAAATACGATCAAAAGTATATTTTGTGCTTTATTAATGGCACTTTGTATTGTATCATGTTCTGATGATGATAGTAATAGTGTTGAAGAAAATGGTGTTACAGAAAACAATGGCTCAACAGGAGATGATACTACTGGCGGTGATGATACTTCTGGAGACAATGACGATACAACAAACGAAACTTCTATCGCAGATGAAATTTTTAGATTGGTTAATGAACATAGAGCAAGCAAAGGATTACCCGCATTTTCAAAAAATGAAACTGCAGAAAAGCTTGCTGCCGATCATACAAACTATATGATAGAACAAAACAGGATTAGCCATGACGATTTCAATTCTCGATTTCAAGAATTATCTAGAAAAGAAAATGCCAGAACTGCAGCAGAAAATGTTGCTGCCGGTCAAAGATCTGCTGCATCCGTTATGGAGAGTTGGCTAAATAGTAAAGAAGGGCACAAAGAAAATATAGAAGGTAATTTTACACATATTGGAATTATTGCTATAAAAAACAGTCAGGGAAAATACTTTTATACTCAACTATTTTATCGCTAAAACTGCAAACTCAATTTTGCTAGATAGCACTGATTTTTAGCTTTTTTCTACAATATCTCTAGTAGTTGCTTACCAGAAAAGTGTATACTTACATTTCATTTGGTAAGCAACTTTTTTATTACCTTTAGAAATGAAGCACTGTAAAACTATATTTTAAAATAAGTATTCATGAGACGAGGTGGTCTAAAAATTCGTATTCTAATAGGTTTGGCTATCGTAGCTTTTGCCTTTTTCAAAAAATGCAGCAATAAAACCTTAAATCCATATACAAATAGAGTACAAAACATCAATATGACTAGTGATCAAGAGATTGCTATTGGGTTACAAAGTGCTCCAGAAATGGCACAACAACATGGAGGATTACACCCTGACAGCAAATTACAAAGTTATATAGATATGGTCGGGAGCAAACTTGTAAATTCTAGTATGGCAAAAGAAACACCCTACACCTATGAATTTCATTTATTGGCTGATCAAAATACCATTAATGCTTTTGCACTTCCGGGTGGACAAATATTTATCACATATGCTCTATTATCAAAATTAGATAACGAAGACCAAGTTGCAGGAGTTTTGGGGCACGAAATTGGTCATGTACTCGGAAGGCACTCAGCAGAAAGAATTGCCGAACACGAATTCTGGAAAACAATTTCGACAGGAGCTTCTATTGGAGCAGATGCAGGAAATATTGTAAACGGTATCGGAAAAAATATTTTACTAGGCAATGGCCGAGATGATGAATTAGAAAGTGATAAGCTCGGGGTCTTATTTATGATAAATTCTGGATATGATCCTGAAGAGATGATAGAAGTTATGAAAATACTAAAAGCCGCATCAGATCCTAATCGAACACCAGAGTTTCAGAACACTCATCCCGATCCTGAAAATAGAATCGAAAAAATAAAAGAAGCGATAAGAGAATATAATCAATGAAGTGTTTTTTGCACTTCATAGCAGCGCTACGAAGTAAGAAAAGCCAAAAATTGAGTAAAAAGAGCATTTTTATAACGAATTGAAAAAAGTTTAAACCACTTCAATAATAAAAAAGTCTCTGATCAAAAAACCAGAGACTTTCTTTTAAATGCTTTCTTTAATTAAGACATCGTTTTTAATAATTCGATAGCTTCTTTTGCATTAGATAATTCTGCATACTTTAATGCTGTGTAACCTTTATCCGTTTTTGTTTTAAGGTTTGCTCCATTTTTTACAAGAACTTTGATAATCTCTGTTCGATTGTAGCGAGATGCATACATAACAGGAGTCATCCCGTCTGATTTTTTGTTTACATCACTACCTAATTCAATCATTTTTTTAACTGTTTCAAGATCACCTTTTACTATTGCCATGCAAAAAGGACTAACTGTATTCTTAGTCTTAACAGATTCTACATTGTAGTCATTAGTAATTGTTTTTGCTTCTACCGAATTGCTAATCATGATTGAACATACCATCATCAGCGCGATTAAAACTTGTTTTTTCATTTTAAATTAGATTTTACGTTTTTAGATTGACATTTTAAACATAAGACTACCGTATCTATTTTTTTGTTACACTTAAAAACGGTTAATAACAGAATTTTAACGTTCAAGAAAAATATCAGTAACATTCAAAAATGAAAAAAAGCCCTGTTAGTTCCTTACTAACAGAGCTTTTCAGGGTTATCAAATCAAACAAATCACTCCTAATTTAATAAGTCAAAAAATTTGACTTCCATATTTTTCTATAAGTTAATAGTAAAACTATCGACATATAAAAGTAATACATACAAACATAATATATAATATTTTAATAATGTATTAGAATTTTCCTAAATAACTAGGTTTTAACCTTTGGATAACATAATATTTTGAAAGTGGTAGCGGTGCTATTACTCCAAAAAAAATAGCCGGTACAATATTGTACCGGCTATTTTATAATAGTACTAAAATGTAACTATATTATATCTTATTAGCTTTTAAAATCTAATAATAATTCTTCTGCATCTTTAGCATTAGATAATTGAGCGTATTTGATAGCATTAAATCCTTTACTATCTTTTGTATTTACTTTTGCTCCATTAGCTAATAAAAGTTTGATAATCTCTGTTCTATTATAACGAGCAGCATACATAAGAGGAGTCATTCCTTTAGATGGCTCATTTACTTCTGTACCTAATTCAATTAACTTCTTTACCATATCATAATCACCTTTGGCGATAGAGATACAAAATGGAGAGATATTTACTACTTCTGTAGTTTTTACCTTGTAGTTCTTAATTTCTTTAATTGGATCATTTGCCATAGCGAATCCAACTGTCATACACATTACTAAAATTGCTAACTTTTTCATTTCTGTTTGTTTATAATTTCTATATTAATTGTCTATATTTCTATTTTTTTGACACTGCAAAGAAATTACATAATTCTCAAAAAAATAGTTTAAAATTAAAAAAAAACTCATTTTTAACTTTATAAAAACAAATTCGTTAACAAATTCACAAAAAAATAGCTTTTAATAACCTTTAGAAAAAGTTTAAATTACATCTGGATAACATTCGGATTTTGTTCACTTATATACGAAATCGTAAATTTGTTTCTTGCTTCATTTTTTTGAAGCAATACTTTTAAATTAACCACCCAAAAAAACAATCTAAATTACATTTTATGAGTAAAAAAGTAATCCTAATGATTCTTGATGGTTGGGGAACTTCTCCTGACCCAAAAGTATCTGCAATTGATCAAGCTCAAACACCATATATTGATAGCTTGTATACAAAATACCCTTGCGCATCGTTAAGAACAGATGGACTTCATGTAGGTTTGCCAGAAGGTCAAATGGGAAATAGCGAAGTAGGTCATATGAATCTTGGTGCCGGTAGAATTGTATATCAAGATCTGGCAAAAATCAATATTGCTGTCGAAAATGATACTTTGAAGGATGAATCTGTATTGGTCAACGCTTTTCGATATGCAAAAGACAATCATAAAAATATTCATTTATTAGGTTTATTAAGTGATGGTGGGGTACACTCACATATCAATCATATAAAAGGATTACTAGACGCTGCACATGCTTATGAACTTAAGGATGTATTTTTACATGCTTTTACAGATGGGCGTGATGTAGATCCAAAATCCGGTAAAAGTCATATCAGAGATATAGAAGAACATATGGCAAAAACTACTGGTAAATTAGCTTCTGTTGTTGGTAGGTATTATGCTATGGATAGAGACAAAAGATGGGAGCGCGTACAACTGGCTTACGATCTTTTAGTAAATGGAAACGGAGAACAAAGCACCAATATATTAGAAAGTATACAAGCCAATTATGACAATGAAGTCACAGATGAGTTTATAAAACCTATCACTATTCAAGAAAATAATGTTCCAGTTGCTACAATTCAAAAAGACGATGTCGTAATTTTCTTCAATTTCAGGACTGACAGAGGTCGAGAACTTACTGAAATGTTATCACAACAAGACATGCCTGAGTATAACACTCATAAAATACCTTTACATTATGTGACGATGACGAATTATGACGAAAACTTTAAAGGTATTCATGTAATTTATAACAAAGATAACATTACAGAAACGTTAGGCGAAGTACTATCCAAACAAGGAAAAACTCAAATAAGAATTGCCGAGACAGAAAAATATCCACATGTTACATTTTTCTTTTCGGGAGGACAAGAAGAGCCTTTTGAAGGAGAACATCGAATATTAAGAAACTCTCCAAAAGTTGCTACCTACGATTTAAAACCAGAAATGAGTGCTTACGAATTAAGAGATGCTCTGGTAACAGAATTGAAAAAAGGCGAAGCAGATTTTGTATGCCTTAATTTTGCCAATGGTGATATGGTGGGGCATACCGGTGTCATGGAAGCGGCTATAAAAGCTTGCGAAGCCGTAGATATTTGCGTAAAAGATGTAGTAGAAAACGGTTTAGAAAACGGATATTCTACAATTATGATTGCTGATCATGGCAATTGCGAAACAATGATCAATCCTGATGGATCACCACATACTGCCCATACAACAAATCCGGTACCCTTTATTTTGATTGACAAAGATCAAATCCCTATCAAAGATGGTGTTTTAGGAGATATTGCACCTACAATACTTGATCTGATGCAAATTGAAAAACCAAAAGCGATGACCCAAAATACATTAATTAAGTAAGGTCTGGCAATAAAACATATCAAATCAATCATTGTATTGATTTCAAATAATTATAATTCTAATGAAAAACCTAATATTTAGTATCATTGTTTTAACAATAGTAAGTTCTTGTTCAAATACAAATGCTAAAATTGCACAACAAAAAGTAGATACAAGCAATACTGAAGACATGACAGTCAAAGAAGAAACTAATCCCGAAATATTAGTAGGAAAACAGGATCGAAGTGCTTTAGAAAAAGAACCTTATAAATCATGGTTTGATAAAAATTATAAAGAGTATCACACAGATGCTAAAACTGTAAAAGAACTTTCTCTTCATTTAGAAAATATCTCCATCAAGGTATTTATGGGAACATGGTGTGAGGATAGCCAAAGAGAAGTACCTGCTTTTTATAAAATTTTAGACCATACATCTTTTGATTATAAAAATCTTGAATTGATCACAGTGACCGAAGAAAAAGACACTCCCGAAGGTTTTGAAAAAGGTCTTGATATTACAAATGTACCTACTCTCATTTTTTATAAAGACAAAAAAGAAATAGGACGATTTGTTGAGTTTGCAAGAGAAACTTTAGAGAAAGACATGCTCACCATTCTATCAGGCAAACCTTACAAACATTCTTACGAAGAATAAAAAATGAAGTTGTAAATACTTCAACTGTATCAAAATACAGTACATCTTATACCAAACCAGTATTATTCTTTGTAAATTTGCATTCTTTATAAATACTATACATAATTATTTTTGAAAATGCCTATGATTATCACCAAAACACGTGAGGAAATAGAATTAATGCGAGAAAGTGCATTGGTAGTATCTAAAACTCTGGGAATGTTGGCTTCTGAATTAAAGCCGGGAGTAACAACAAAACAATTAGATAAAATTGCAGAAGAGTTTATTAGAGATCATGGTGCTATTCCTGGATTTTTAGGATTATATGGATGCCCATCAACTTTACTAACTAGTGTTAATGAAGCGGTAGTACATGGATTACCAACAGACAAACCATTAGAAGAAGGTGATATCGTTGCGATCGATTGTGGAGCAATAAAAAATGAGTTTTATGGAGATCATGCCTATACATTCAAAATTGGTGAAGTGACTCCTGAAATCGAACAATTATTGAAGATAACCAAAGAATCACTTTATAAAGGTATAGAAGCATTCAAAATCGGTAATCGTGTAGGAGATGTTGGATATGCCATACAAAAATATACAGAAGATGCCGGTTATGGTGTCGTAAGAGAACTTGTTGGCCATGGGCTAGGAAAAAAATTACATGAAGCCCCAGAAATGCCAAATTATGGAAGACGCGGTAGAGGCAAAAAATTTGTAGAAGGTATGGTTGTAGCCATAGAACCTATGATCAATATGGGAACACACAAAATAGAACAATTAAAAGATGGTTGGACTATTATTACGGCTGATAAAAAACCAAGTGCCCACTTTGAACATGATGTTGCTTTGGTAGACGGAAAACCTGAAATTCTTTCTACTTTCAAATATATTTACCAAGCATTAGGTATCGAATCCGATGAAGAAGACGCGTTTAGACAAGAAGCTTTGACAATTTAAACAGTAAATTTCTTAACTTTTTTAATACGGTATTTCATCACTACCATTTGGGGTATTATCATCTTCATGAAACGACATGAAAAAGCTTTTTAAATTTATTCTCAATACCATACCTAGACCCTTATTAATAAGGCTTAGCTACCTAGTTAGACCTATTATATCTTTATTTTTAAGAGGAAACAAATACACCGACCCTATTGATGGTAAGCGTTTTTCTCGTTTCTTACCTTATGGATATATCAATCAGAGAGACAATGTATTATCTCCTTCAACATTATCATTAGAAAGACATCGATTGCTTTGGTTATATTTAAAAAATGAAACCGAATTCTTTACCACCCCCGCAAAAGTGTTGCACTTTGCACCGGAGCAGGCTTTTTATAAACGATTTAGAAAACTAAAACATATTGAGTATACAACGACTGATCTTAACTCTCCTTTGGCTGATGTAAAAGCCGATATTTGTAACCTCCCATTCGAAAATGACCAATTTGATGTCATATTTTGTAATCATGTTTTAGAACATATCCCCGATGACACCAAAGCTATGCAAGAGCTCCTTCGGGTTTTAAAGCCTGCAGGTATGGCCATATTACAGATCCCACAAGATCTTGATCGAGAACACACTTTTGAAGATGATACCATAACAGATCCAATAGAAAGAGCCAAAATTTTTGGACAATATGATCATGTAAGAGTGTATGGAAGAGATTATTTTGAAAAATTACGGTCCATTGGGTTTAAAGTTGATGAGATTAATTACACTGAAATCTTAACCCCAACAGAAGTTGAAAAATATTGTCTGGCAAAAGGAGAACTATTACCCGTTTGCTACAAAGCTTAATCAATCATAAAAAAACTGAATTCGAGGGTAACATTTTTATGATTTTTGTTATTAATAGTATAAAGCTGATAATTTAAATTGTATTGAATAACTCATGCAACCCACTACCCCAACATTTTGTACTAAAATTGTATCTGTTTTACTATTTATGTTTTTGTGTTGTAGTATATATGCACAAAAAAAGGATACACTTGTAGCTTCACGACATTTCATCAAAGCGCAACACCTACTTACCGCTTGGAAATTAGATAGTGCAATAGTATATTTTGAAAAAGCATTACCCATATACCAAAATGCAAATGCACAAAAAAAAGTAGCAACTACCTATGAAAAGATAGCTGAAACTCAAAGAAAAAACTATGATCTGGACATCGCTCTGGAAAACGCAAAAAAGGCGTTAGCAATCAAACAACAACTTTTTGAAGACAAACATCCTGAAATAGCATTATCCTACAACAGTATCGGTCATATTCTTAAAAAACAAGATAAATTTCAAAAAGCAATGGAATTTTATCAAAAAGCCCTATCCATACAACTTAAGCATTTTGGAGAAAACGATTATCGGGTAGCAGATTGTTATCATAATATGGGTACTATAGATCATATTTTGGCTCGGTATGATCAAGCCATGAATCATTATCAAAAAGCATTACAGACCAGAGTACAAACTTTTGGCAATCATCACCAAAAAATTGCAGAAAGTTACATTGATATAGGTACCACATATTACCATATCGGGAAATATAAATCAGCATTAGAGTACTATCAAAATGCATTAAAAATCAGAAAAAAAATCTACCCGGAAAAAAGTATCGAAGTTGCTTTTTGTTATCATCATATTGGTAATATTTTAACTCGTACAAATAAATATAAAAAAGCTTTACAACATCAAGAAAAAGCAATATCTATTATAGCCAATACTCTTGGAGAACAACATCCTAATTTAGCATTTTGTTATAAAAACATTGGTGTAATCTATAAACTCAAAGGAAATCATGACAAAGCTTTAAGGTATTTCAATAAAGCATTAAAAGTCCTAAATAAAAAAAGTGAAAGATTATTTAGCTCTATCTATAACGAGATTGGTATTATTAACTTAAAAAAAGGTTGGTATAATAAATCACTTCAATATTTTGAAAAAGCATTAATCATTAGCAAAAAAATATTAGGCAAACACCATTCTCGAATAAGCGCGAGATATAACAATATAGGACTCGTTTATCAACATCAAGGCAAATACAATAAAGCAATATCCTATTACAATAAAGCAAATGAAATTTATATTGAAATATTAGGAAAAAACCATACAGCTGTTGCAAGAGTATATAATAATATAGCGAATTGTTATAAAGCCAAGAAAGAATATACTTTGGCTGATTATTTTTACAAAAAAGCACTACAAATACGAATTAATAAATATGGGGAAAACCATCACGAAACTTCATATACATATCACGACCTTGCGGGTATTTGTATTGTAAAAAAAGAATATGACACTGCACTTTCATTTTACAAAAAAGCCTTAAAAATCCACAAGCATTTTTTTGGAAACACTAACTATAATGTAAGTGATATTAACAATGCTATCGCTCATGTATATCGATTAAAAAAAGAATATCATAACGCCTTAGAGATTCTACTCAAAAGTATCGAGGTCAGATTACTAACCGATGGAAAGCACCATCCCAGAACTGCAAAATCATATAATCTAATCGCAAAAACATATCACCAAAAAAAAGATTACAAAAATGCTTTATTATATTACGACAAAGCGATAACCGCCAATACAAAATCTCAAGAAAACCTAACACATCACAATGTTGATTTTGGTCAATATTTGGACTTAAATATTTTGCTACAAACTTATCAAGGCAAGGCAAAAGTATTACGAGATCAACATCAAGAAAATCATAACTTAACTAGTCTAGAGGAAAGTATCAAAATCTATCACAAAACAGATACACTGATCAAAAGTATCCGGCAAACACTACAGAACTACCAAGACAAGATTACGTTTGCCGACCTTACTCAAAAAGTATATGAAGGAGCCATACAGGCACAATTACAATACTATAATGTCACTCAAAATCAAGAAGCACTTGAACAAGCATTTCTATATTCTGAAAAAAGCAAGGCCAATGCATTAAAAGGACTACTTGCAGCATCTAATGCCAAAAGTTTTATCGGTTTACCTACAACCATTCAAAACGCAGAAAAAAATCTAAAAACCGACTATGCCTTTTATACCTCAGAAATTACCAATGAGTGGAATATGCAACACCCAGATTCTACAAAAATTGTTGCTTATGAAAATCAATTATTCAATATCGGTCGAAAACTAGATTCACTTACACAACATATTGCAAAAAAATACCCTAAATACTATCAACTGCAACATAAAAATGATAGTATATCTATTGCAGATATTCAAAAGAATTTAGATACACATACTACTATAGTCGAGTTTTTTACCTCAGATAGTACTACTTATGTATTTACGGTTTCAAAAAATAGTATCAAAGCAACGACACTAGCTACACCCAAGCTCGAAGAAAACATCAAAAAATTACGAAAATCTATTATTACACAAGAAACATTTGCTTTTAAAACACTATCACATCAAATATACAAACAGATCATTTCTCCTATCAAAAAGCAACTTACGGGAGATCAAATTATTATTATACCAGATGGTCCCCTTTGGCATCTTAATTTTGAGCTTTTACTCACCGAAAACGATGCTTCTAACAACCCTAGAAATCTATCGTATCTCCTCAAAACACATGCAATAGGATATGCTAGTTCTGCAAAATTACTATTCACTACTAGACCTAAAAAAGATAAGCTTTCAAAAAACAGACAAGAGTGTCTTGCTTTCTCTTTTTCAGATAGTCTTTACAAAGTGAATTCTGAAACCATAAGCTTAGCTACTTTAAGAGATACTCATGCTGATTTACCGGGCACTCGTGAAGAAATCAAAGCAATTTCAGAAATCATAGAAGGACAATATTATTATGGTAATCAAGCGATAGAAACGAATTTTAAAGAACATGCTTCGCAATATAATATTCTGCATCTGGCACTACATGGGGAGATAGACAATGAACGCCCTGAAAACTCCAGGCTGTTGTTTACAAAAAATCAAGATGCTATTGAAGACAATTATTTATACAGCCATGAGCTTTTTGCTTTGAATATCCCGGCAGAACTCGCTGTATTAAGTGCATGCAATACCGGTGATGGTAAAATAGCAAAAGGAGAAGGAATTATGAGTATCGGTAATGCTTTTCAATATGCAGGAACTAAGAGTTTGTTACTCACCAGTTGGGAAGTATCAGATCAAACTACTCCCGAATTGATGAAATACTTTTACATCAATTTAAAAAAAGGAATGAATAAAATAAAAGCATTGCAGCAAGCTAAATTACAATACTTAACTCATGCAGATATCAATAGAACCGATCCTTTTTATTGGGGAGGATTCTATTTAATTGGCAATACTAGTGCTATTGAATTTAATAGCAATACAAATTCATATTATTGGATCGTTTTTATACTATCACTTTTAGTCATTTCTAGTGTTGGAATATTTGTGTATAGGAAGAGGGTAAAAAAGTAGTCTCACTCTTCAGGAAAACCATTTATAGCATATGTTTCTAGTTTCTTATTTTCATTTTCGAAGATAAAAAACACTTTAAGCTCAGGATGATCTTTCAGAAATAGTTTTGCCTTTTCTAATCCCATAGACATTAATGCTGTTGCATAAGCATCTGCATACATACAGGTTTCGGCAATAACTGACACACTTAACACGTTAGATCTGTTAGGATACCCTGTTTGTGTATTTATAATATGTGTGTATCGATTGCCAGATTCATCAATTTTGTACTTTCTGTAACTACCTGATGTTGCCATTGCTCCATTTTGAAGGGAAATAACCTTAGTATACGATTGTGTATTGTCAAAATTAGGATCTTCAACACCGATTCGCCAGGGTTTCTGTTTGATCAAATGGTTTCCTTTGGCTCTGATCTCTCCTCCTATTTCAACTATATAATTTTCAAACCCTTTGCTTTCTATAAAGTCAGCAAAGACATCTACTGCATATCCTTTTGCCAAAGCATTAAAATCAATAAAAGTATGAGGATGTGCTTTTATAATTTTCTCATCTTGTAAAGATAACTTGTCCATACCTACAGAAACTAGCAAACTATCAATTTTAAGACTGTCTAACGACTTTATTTTTCCTTTTGGACCAAAATCCCATGCATTGACCAAAATCCCAATAGTAGGATCAAAAGCACCATTTGTAGTGGTATAAATATCCTTGGAGGCATTAAAAACTTTTTTGAAATGATCATCAACCGTCACCGTCGTATCTCCGGCATTAATCTTTGAAATATCAGAATCTTTTATGTAGGTAGACATAGAAGTATTAATAACTTGAGCTATGCTATCATAAGATGTTGAAAAATCAATTGCTCTGTCTGTTATAAATTGCACAGAAAAAAAAGTTCCGAAGGCATTGCCTCTGGTAACATTAAGATGTAATTTGGTTTCTTCTTTACAAGAGAAAAGCAGACTAAAAAATACAATAACAAATATTCTCTTCAACATAAATAGACAATTTAATTCAGATGTGTTTCTATGATTTGTAATCCTGCATATTCTAACACATAATCCTGATTCAAAAAAACAGGTTTATTAGGGTTCTCTGCATTTTGCAATCCAACTCCTGCATAAAAAACCTTAGCTTTTTGTTCGCGCGCATGTTTTTTAAAAGACTCCATCCAGATCATATCATAATTATGAGGATTGTCTGGATAAGAAATTGCTTTTACAAGAACAAAATAACGTTGATTCGATTGATCAACACATACAAATTGAGGATGTTTACCAAGCGTACTGTTTATCGCTATGAACTCAAAGCCTTTTTTTTCTAATTCTTCTCCTACAATATTCATTGCAAGATTATGCAACTCTTGTTTGGTAAGTATTCTAGACATAATGCTGCAAAGATACTATCTAAATTAGAATTATTAATTCTGAAATTTGAATTATTTGAACCGTATAAATCGCGCTTCATCAAAATAATAGCTGGGTGTGTAAACAGCTTCGTATTCATTAAACTGATACCAAGGTGAGATGGATGTGTTTTCAAAATTTTTGAGCAGACAAACGCTTTGAGCCGGCGTATTCCCTTGAGCTAAGAGATACATTTTATGCCCTTCTTCATTAATTATTTCATCTACAATAATTTCTATGTGCCCAGGCGAACCTGGTTTGACGAGCATATCACCAATTTTTACATCTGATACAGCTACTTTTCTAAGCTCATGGCTCATTGATAATGTACCTGCATAGGTGTAGATTAGATTAAGATATTTATAAAAATTAGACTTAGAATAATCTGCCGAAGAGGTTTTATGAAAAGTCACTTTATTCCCTTGTATCTTGGGGCGATATCCTTCAGCATATTTTATCCATGAGCAATAATGTCCTGAAGTAAAATTAAAACCAATTTCATCTTTTCGATTGTGTAGCCATAGATACTCAGACCTTATTCTCATTAAAGCGTCTGCACATTGTTGCAATCCATTTTCAGGAACCGGAATTTCAAGAATAGCATCATGCCAATTTTGTGCAAAATACTCACTATTATCATAATTTATAATCTTACTACCATATGGTTTTAATGGATAATTACGAAGATACTCTCCAAATGAACCTTTTTTATAAGAAACTCTCTTATATCCACTAGGAACAGTAACCCGTGTCGAAATTAAATCTCCATTTTTATCAATATAATCTGAGTCTTTACTAATATTGCTAACGCTTCCTTTGATATAACTCACGACCATTTTTCCTGTTACAGTCTGATTTAACACCAAAAACAAAACAATCAATAAAAACAGAGTAATATAAATTTTTTTCATTCATCTAAATCGTTAATTATAATATCTAATGTATAAAAAACATTATGATTCGCATTCAATTATTAATTGATCTAAAAAATAAGGATCGAAAGCTCTGCATCAGTATTTTAGTTTACAGTTTTATAAATACCTAAAAAAGAATAATTTTAATAAATATGCTTTGATGTCTTTTATTGATCAATATTAGAAAGGTTTTTTTTGCATGTAAGACAAATAAACTTGTATTCAACAAAAAAATTACAAAAACAAAAATATGAAAACAACATTTTTACTCTTAACTTCTCTTTTTTTACTTACTACTATACATGCGCAAGAAGAACCTGATTTTGGTTTTAAAAAGGAAGACTTTTTTATTTCAGGAACAATTAATTACAAAAATTCTGAAACAAAAAACACCAATTCAACTAGTGAAACTAATGAATTTCAAATCCAACCGGAAATCGGTTATTTTGTAGGTTCAAATTTAGCATTAGGCACAAGACTGGGGTATTTGACGGGGGAACAAAAATCTAGAGGTAATAATGTTTCAAATACTGTTACTGATTTATCTGGTTATTCTCTGGGTGCTTTTGCAAGATACTTTATACATCCACAAAAACGATTTTCTATCTACGCTGACCTTTCTGTAGGGTACACTTTTACTAAAAATGAAACTGAAAGTCCAGGTTCTTCCAATCAGCTAAACACAGGAGTTTTTGAAACAGAAGTTAAAGCATATGACATTACCCTATCTCCAGGAATAAATTTTTTCATTTCAGAAAAATTATCTATTACCTCGAGAATAGGAGGAATAAGATATCTTGACCAAGAATTCACAGCGTTTAACTCTTTGGATAGTTCAGAAATTAAGAGAGAAGATAATGAGTTTTCAATAGACTTAGATTTTAATAATATCTCTTTTGGCATACTGTACAATATATAATCTATATCATAAAAAAAGGAGACTTATGTTGATTAACATAAGTCTCCTTTTTTATATTTAAAAGAATAGGATTTACTTTCTATCCTCCAAAATCATCAAATCTGATATTTTCATCAGGAATACCAAAATCCTCTCCCATTTTCTGAACAGCTTTGTTCATTAATGGTGGACCACAGAAATATAGTTCTATATCTTCCGGTGCTTCATGATGATTCAAATAGTTATCAATTACACAGTTGTGAATAAAGCCAACAAATCCGTCTCCTTCTGTATCATCGATATCTTTCTTTACTTTCCAGTTATCTTCTTCTAAAGGTTCTGATAAAGCAAGATAAAATTTGAAATTCGAGAATTTTTTCTCTAAATCATAGAAGTGATCCAGATAAAACAGTTCTCTTTTGGATCGTCCTCCATACCAGTATGTAACCCTACGACCTGTTTCTAGTGTTTTGAATAAATGATACAAATGAGAACGCATAGGCGCCATTCCTGCACCACCACCTACATAAAGCATTTCTGCTTCAGACTCATTAATAAAGAATTCTCCGTAAGGACCAGAAATCGTAACCTTATCCCCTGGTTTTCTTGAGAAAATGTAAGACGACGCCACACCTGGATTTACGTCCATCCATCCATTTTTTGCTCTATCCCATGGTGGAGTAGCAATACGTACGTTAAGCATAATATCTCTACCTTCTGCAGGATAAGAAGCCATAGAATAAGCACGTTCTACAGTCTCATTATTTTTCATTACTAAAGGCCATAACCCAAACTTATCCCATTCTGCTTTAAACATATCTGGTGATGCGTGTTCCTCTGGGTGTGCTGTAATATCCATATCAGAATATTTCACTTCACACTGTGGAATTTCGATCTGAATATATCCTCCGGCTTTATAATCCATATCCTCTGGGATACGAACGACAAATTCTTTAATAAAAGAAGCAACATTGTAGTTACGTACTACTTCTGCTTCCCATTTTTTAATTCCAAATACTTCTTCAGGAATTTCTATGTTCATGTCTTGCTTAACCTTTACCTGACAAGCTAAACGAGCTCCGTGTTGCAATTCTTTACGAGAGAAATGTGGTGTTTCTGTAGGAAGTGCTTCTCCACCACCTTCTAACACGTGACATTCACATTGAATACAGGTTCCTCCTCCTCCACAAGCTGAAGGTAAAAAAATCTTTTGCCCTCCAAGAGTCGATAATAATGTTCCTCCTGATGGTACTTCTATTTCTTTCTCGCCATTGATGGTAATTTTTACCGGACCAGATGGCATTAATTTATCTTTTGCAAATAGTAATATTCCAACTAAGACAAGAATTAATACCAAAAATGAAATTATGGTTATTGCTATCGTTCCACCAGTAGATGCTGCTAAGAATATCATATTATTTAAGTGTTATAACGTTAGTATTTTTGGCTATTTCTTCTTTTGTTTTATCTTCTTCAACTTGAACAGATTGTGCAGGTTGTTTTTTTGAATCTTCCTCGTCACCTCCTGTTAGCATTCCTCCAAAGCTCATAAAACCAATAGCCATTAGACCTGTAAGTATAAATGTGATCCCTAAACCTCTAAGTGGCGCAGGAACATTTGAATATCTAATTTTTTCGCGAATAGCGGCGATTGCTAAAATTGCCAAAAACCAACCGATCCCTGATCCTACTCCATACACCGCTGCTTGAGAAATGTTACCAAATTCTTTCTGCTGCATGAATAGAGAACCTCCTAAGATTGCACAGTTTACAGCAATAAGTGGTAAAAAGATACCTAATGAATTGTATAATGAAGGAGAAAATTTTTCAACAATGATTTCAACTAACTGTACCATTGTCGCAATTGTCGCTATGAATAGTATGAACGTAAGAAAACTAAGATCATAATCCGCATACTCTGGTCCTAGCCAAACCAATGCCCCTTCTTGTAATATATATTTGTCTAATAAAAAATTAAGCGGTACAGTAATCGCTAATACAAATATTACTGCTGCTCCAAGTCCTACTGCAGTAGAAACTTTCTTAGATACTGCGAGGTATGAACACATTCCTAAGAAGAATGCGAATACCATGTTATCAATAAATATTGACTTTAAAAATAACTCTAAATACTCCATTTTTTAACAATTTTCAGTTAACACTTTATCACACAATTAAACAACTGAATTGATAAAGCAATACCTCTCTAGTGATCTTCGATTAATGATTTATTTCTACTTCTCTGAATCCATATTATGATTCCGACTGTTATAAGTGCCATTGGTGCCAATACCATGAAACCATTATTTTCATAACCCAATGCATAAAGACCTGTTTTTTCTATAGGATCTCCAAGTACTTTGATACCAAATAACGTTCCTGAACCTAATAATTCTCTAAAGAAAGCAACTACGACCAACAATAGTCCGTATCCTGCTGCATTCCCAATTCCATCAAGAAATGAAGTCCAAGGACCATTACCTAATGCAAAGGCTTCAAATCGTCCCATAATAATACAGTTTGTTATAATCAAACCGATAAATACAGAAAGTTCTTTACTCAATGTATATGCAAAAGCTTTTAGTACCTGATCCACAACAATAACTAAAGCTGCAACCACAACAAGCTGAACAATAATTCTAATTTTAGAAGGAATGATGTTTCTCATTAAAGAGATCACAACATTACCGGCTCCCATTACAAAAATTACTGAAATCGCCATTACTATTGAAGGCTTTAATTGAGCAGTAATCGCAAGTGCCGAACATATTCCTAATACTTGTATAGTGATTGGATTATTATCAGCAAGTGGGTCTATTAATAATTTTCTATTCTTTTTTGAAAACAAAGGCTCTTTAGGTTCTTTTACCTTAGCTACTTCTTCTGTTACTTCAGCCATTTCTTAATTATTTTAATGTTTCAAAATATGGTAAATACATTTTAATGCCTTTCTTTACCATTGCTGTTACTCCATCTCCTGTAATAGTTGCACCGGCAAGTGCATCTACTGCATTATCATCTTTTCTTTCATTTTTAGGATCTCCATTACCTTTTTTTACAGTAACTCCTTGATAAGAACCTGACCCATCATAAATATTTTCACCGATAAAATCGTCTCTAAAAAAAGATTCCTTGATATTAGCTCCTAATCCCGGAGTTTCTCCTTTGTGATCAAAAAATGCCCCTTGAATACTTTTAAAATCATTATCTAAAGAAACATATCCCCAAATTGCATCCCAAAGACCATTTCCTCTCATAGGTACGATGTAATATTTTTTACCATCTTTTTCTCCTATGAATAAAGGCATTTTTCTTTGATAATCTGCGTCTTGTTTTACTTTATCATTTTCTTTTTTAACTTCTATATCAAAGGCAGAATTTGTTTTTTCTGCAGTACTCCCTGTTACGATATACTGCTCTTCTCCTACATACTTATCAAATAATTCCTGAGCCTGTTCTGCCGGAACAAATTCATTAGGATCATTAGAATCAGTAACTCCCATTGCAAAAAGTATATTTTGCTGTTTTTCGGTTCGTTTATTTGCAGAGATTCTATCTTTTAATGAAGATGCAGTAAAGGCGAGTAAAGAACCAACTACCACAACCATTGCTATTGCAAATATTATAGTGTATGAATTTTTTTCTGTGTTCATCGCAATTGTTTAAGCAGTTTTTAGTTTTAAACGTTTCATTCTTTTCTTGATATTTCCTTGTACTACATAGTGATCGATAGTAGGAGCAAAAACATTCATCAATAAGATTGCCAAAAATACTCCTTCTGGATATGCAGGGTTGAAAACTCTAATTAGAATAGAAATAAAACCAATCAAGAATCCATAAATCCATTTTCCTTTATTGGTTTGTGATGCTGTAACCGGATCTGTTGCCATAAAAACAATCCCAAATGCGATTCCTCCAACAATTAAATGCTTCCAGAATTCTAAATTCATCAGAGCATAAAATTTACTTGATTCTGTAATCCAACCGGCATTTACAACACCGTTAAAGATTAATCCCATAGCTAAAGTTCCAAGAACTGCACTTAGCATGATTCTCCAACTTCCAATTTTTGTAAAAATGAGAAATAATCCTCCTAATAAAATCAGAAATGCTGATGTTTCTCCTATAGAACCTGGTATAAATCCATAAAACATATCTGCTACAGAATAGTCAAAAGATTTTGCATTTGCTAAATACCCAAGAACTGTTTCTCCGGATAATGCATCTACTCCAGACTTTTCTACAGCCGAATGAACCCATACTTTGTCTCCGGACATCCATCCTGGGTATGAAAAGAATAAAAATGCTCTAATCGTCAAGGCAGGGTTAAGGACATTCATTCCTGTACCTCCAAAAACCTCTTTACCAATAACAACTCCAAATACTACAGCAATAGCCAACATCCATAATGGAGTGTCTACAGGTACTATTAAAGGCACTAGCATTCCTGTTACCAAATATCCTTCTTCAACTTCGTGACCTTTTCTAACTGCAAACAAAAATTCTACAGCAAGTCCTACCCCGTAAGAAACTACTACCAATGGCAATACTTTGGATGCTCCTAAGACAAAATTCTCCCAATTGATAAAATGTTCGAAAAGAGAAAACTGTTCCGGGAATCCATTTATAGCAGAATAATATTGATATCCAGCATTAAAAATCCCAAATATTAAACACGGTACTAAAGCCATAATAACCGTATTCATAGTTCTTTTTAAGTCGTCTGCCGCACGAACGTGAGAACCAGAATGAGTGGTTTCGTTCGGTAAATACAAAAAAGTATGGATTGCATTAAATGCAGGTGCCATCTTTTTATCTTTATACTTAAGTTTAAGTTTATGTAAATTTTCTTTTAATCCCATAGCTTTATCCTATTTCTTTTAACATTAAGTCTAACCCTTCACGTATGATTTGTTGATGTGGTTGTTTAGAAACACAAATAAACTCTGTAAGCGCAAAATCTTCTGGAGCTACTTCATACATTCCTAATTGTTCCATAGCATCTAGATCATTTACTGCACAGGCTTTTAATAATTGTAATGGATATATATCAAATGGAAAAACATTTTCGTAACTTCCTGTTACTACAAATGCTCTATGTTCTCCATTAGTATTAGTATCTAAAGCATATTTTTTGTTTGGAAACAACCAAGAGAATGTAAGTGCTCTTGAAGGCGAAATTTTGTTAAAAATAGGCTTATTCCATCCAAAAAACTCATAATCATCTCCTTCAGGTATTACAGTGATTGTATTGTGATAATATCCTAAATGTCCATCAGGTTTTACATTGTCTCCTGTTAACACATTACCACTAATCACCCTAATATTTGCTTCATCATTAACTCCAGAATCATAAACCATAGTTGATACTTCTGCACCAATTTTGGTTTTAAAGTATTTAGGCTTTTTCAAAGAAGAACCTGCAAGAGCTATCGTGCGCTCAGCATTAAATTTACCGGTAAGTAATAATTCCCCAATAATTACAAGGTCCTGAGGATTTATTACCCATACTACTTCTCCTTTGTTAATAGGATCCACTTTTGCAATCTGAACTCCAACATTACCCGCAGGGTGAGGACCAGAAACTTTGTGAATAGTAGCATTATTCAGATTAGCTAAAGGAGAATCTCCTTTTTTACCAACAGAAACATGCACATCACCTTCTGTTAACTTGCTTAATGCAGTTATAGCAGCTTGTAATTCTTTTTCTTTACCTGCTAACACGTAATCACAATCTGCTTCAAGAGGTGCGGTTGTGTAGCCTGAAATAAATATTGCCTTTGGGGTAGTCTCCGGATCAGCAATAACATCATAAGGACGTTGTTTAATAAAAGCCCAGCTTCCTGAAGATAAAAGATACTCTTTTATTTCCTCTCGATTCATAGCATTCACATCCTTTGCTCCATGATCAACATATTGTTGCTCTTTATCTGCAAGAATTTTGAAGGATAAAATCTTTCTTTTGGCTCCTCTTACGATTTCTACAACTTCTCCACTCACTGGTGATGGAAAAATAAGTTTTTCGTTTGCTTTTGAATAAAAAAGAGGGGCTCCGGCTTTTACTTCTGTGCCTTGTTTAGCAATTACTTTTGGAATAATACTGTGAAAGTCATCAGGCCTAATTACATAAACATTACTCCTGGTGGCATCGACAGTAACTTTCTCTGCTTCGCCAATAAGCTTAATATCTAAGCCCTTTCTAATACGAATGTCTTTTGACATATTTATAGTCTATGTTAATTAACTAAAAAAATCGTGCAAATTTACTAATTAAAACACGTAAGTAAAAGTTGGGCACCTCATAAAGTTTTATTAATAATGATTCTAAATAACAATTTCAAAAGTAAAAAACCTTCTATTTGTTAGGCATGCATTTTGCTTATCTTTACCGAAGATAATCCAAACACAATGTCACAAAACATCAAAAACAGCTTAATTTATATATTCTATGTTTCTACTTTCTTCCTCAGTATCCATGCACAAACTGCAGTAGAAGAAACTCCAACAGCTGATCACATTAAAACAATACAATTCATAAGTGAAGAAGAATTCTCTGGCGTTCCTATTTTGAAGTTAGGCGAGCCTTTTACATTAGAATTCGATGATATAAATGGTGACGAAGCAGATTACTATTATAGAATATCATATTATAACTTTGACTGGACTCCTTCTCAGCTATACAAAAATGAATACTTAGATGGGTTTGATGAAATACGTATTGTAACATACGAAAACTCTTTTAATACCTTACAGATGTACAGTCATTATACATTGTCTATCCCAAATGAAGATACAAGAGCACTTAAGGTTAGTGGTAATTACATGATAGAAATATACAATGATGATGATGAAGTTGTATTTGCTAGAAAATTTATTGTTCATGAATCACTTGCCTCGGTAAAAGTATATACAAAAAGATCACGAAACTTAAATTTTATAAACACTAGGCAATCTGTACATTTTGAAATAAGTTCTCCACGTAAGATCCTCAGAAATCCAAAACAGACGGTCAATACACTAGTCATGAAAAATAATGATATAAAGGGCGCCATTACCAACTTAAAGCCACAATTCACCATTGCAAATGATTTAATATATAGATATGATCAAGAATCAAGTTTTGATGGAGGAAATGAGTTTTTATTTTTTGATAGCAAAGACATAAGAGCATCTACTGCAAATATCCAGCGTATAGAATTAGAAGATTTATATCATAATTATTTATACAAAGATGTTGTAAGAGCAAATCGAAGATATACCTATAATCCTGACATTAACGGAAATTTTGTAGTTCGTAACCTAAATGCTGAAAACAATAATGTAGAAGCAGATTATGTATGGATGCATTTTTTTCTAGAATGTTACGAACCTTTAGAAGGAGGCGAAATACATATCTTTGGAAATTTTAACAATTACACCCTTGATGAGTCTACAAAATTAAAGTACGATAAAGAAAATGCAATTTATTATCTGCAAAAATTGTTCAAACAAGGGTTTTACAATTACAAATATGTTTTACTTAAACCTGATGGAACTATTGCACAAGGCTTCATCAGCGGTGACTTTGACGAAACTGAGAATGAGTACACGGTAATACCATACTATAGACCTCCTGGAGGAAGGTACGACAGAGCTATTGGGAGAGGAATCGGCAATTCTAAAAACATTACTAATTAAACTTTTTTAACGTATCGTTTGGGATTGTAAGAAACAGCCTTTATTTTAGGCCGCAATACTAAATAACCAAACTTGATGAAAGAAAAGGGGAGATTTCTTAAAAAGTATAGAGGTAATAAGTGCTTAAATTGTGGTGTTCCATTAGATATCGTAGACCGATATTGTCATAATTGTGGCCAGCTCAATACTACGAAACAACTATCATTAAAAGATTTTTTTAGTGAATTTTTTGCAAGTATTTTTTCATATGATTCAAGATTAAGACACACTATAGTTGGGTTATTATTTAGTCCCGGAAAAATTTCTAAAGAATACATCAATGGAAAACGTATCAAATATGCAAACCCATTTCGGTTTTATCTGAGTGTATCTATTATATTCTTTATCATCAATAGTTTTTTTATAGATTTTGAAGGTTTCAGCGCAGAGATTGAAAATGATGTAAACAAAGGCAAAGAAGCTTTATCAGAAATACAAGAAGAAATACAATTAGACTCTCTAGAGTTAAAAATAAATAAAGAATTAGCTTCCTCAAAAGATATTTCTATTGATTCTATTTCTATACCTGATATCATGATTAATAAAATAACAGAAGTTCCTTATTATTCACAAAAACAAATTGATAGTATGGATTTCTTTACAGGAAGTAGAGCTTTATGGAAAATGTATAAAGACTATCATAAAAAAACAGGTCAAAAATCTGCCTATCGTGCATTAACAGAGCTAGAACACGAAAAAAGTCAATTTAATAAATATACATATCATAGAGTTATCAAAACCAGCAATATAAATGATGATTATGGTACAGAATTGCTAGAATTTATTTTTAACAAATTACCTTTTATTATATTCTTTTTCTTGCCATTTTTTGCACTTGCTATTTGGTTTTTATATGTCAGAAGACCTTTTAGCTATATGGAACACTTAGTATTTATTTTTCATACTCAAACCATGTTTTTTATCCTTTTGGGGATATCGATATTGATAAGTCAAATTTTACATAGTAAAACTATAATATTCTTCACAATACTAGCTTTCTTATTTTATCTATATAAGGCAATGCGAAAATTCTATAACCAAGGAAGAGGTAAAACTATTGTTAAATTTCTGTTAGTGAATGTTTTATTTTTTATATTAGCAGGTGTAGGTTCTGTACTTACATTATTGGGTTCAATTTTCATATTTTAATATGGTTCAACAGGTCACTAAAGGAATTAAAATTTCGGTAGATACTACCTTTGAAGGTACTTTTTACAAGGACCATAAGATTCATTTTGCTTTTGGCTATAGCATCACAATTGAAAACCAAAGTAAAGATTCCGTGCAGCTTACCACTCGCTTTTGGGAAATCAAAGATGCTTTAAACAATAAAGAAATTGTTGAGGGAGAAGGTGTAATAGGAAAAAAACCTGTTTTAAAACCCGGAGAGTCACATTCGTATAACAGTGGCTGCCTTTTGAGTTCTCCTTTTGGAGCAATGAAAGGCCACTATAATATGGTAAATTTTACTTCTACAAGAAAGTTTAAAGTACTGATACCAAGCTTCAAGCTTAGTGCTCCTTTTGCTCTTAACTAAAGTTACTTTACAATTTCGAACCGTATCTTCTTTCCTTTTTGGTGTACATGACAATACATACAATTAGAATCATACACAAATTCATACTCTATATCACAATCAAATGATGAATCGAGACATTTAAAAATACCACAAAAATCCTCTTCGCCACATTCTGTATACCTTCTAATCTCGAATATATTTTTTCCTGAAGTGCTACAGAGTTTGAAATACGCACTACTACCAATACCCGATAAAAAATGAGCTCCTTGCAACTCTTCAGAAACTATTTTTTTGGGGTTACTTTTGGCTTCTGGAATATTTTTATCAAAATAATTAGTCATGTTCTCTTTAAACGCAGAACTTGTATATTTTTTGACTACACCATCTTTAACTTCATAAATCGCATTTTTGATTGCTGACTTTTCTACATTCCCAACTGTACTGGGAGTAAATAATTTGTTACGCAATAAAGCAGTTCTGATTTTAGTATGATTTGTACTTGCCAAAATTGTATCTGTTACAATTCTAGAGCAGTTACTACCATTTTTCCCAAAAGCTTTATAAGGCATACTACCTTTTGATTGCATAGACAAAATATATTCTTTGGCTTTGTCATAAAAAATATGATCACAAACCGATGCAATTAATCGACCATCACCATGAGTTTTATGTGGATTAGCCTCTAGCCATAATAAAAATTCTTCAACATTTATTAAATGATCAGAACTATCAATGTGGGCTTTAAAAGGAATACTCAATTCTACATCGGTCAAAGCACTTCTCACTCTGCCATATCCAAAAGGAGTAATATAACGTCCAAAATCATAATATTCAGCTATACCTGTTTTGTTTTCGATAAGTACAAGGGCGGCATGGCCAGCTTTAACAAATCCTTTTTTACCCAAACCTAATAGTGGTAATAGCTTTAAAACAGATTCATCAGAATGTCGAACAAAAGTATCAGGAAAAGCAAGAGAAATTATTTTACCAGTATACTTCACACAGTAATTGCTTCAAAAATAACAGTATTCACAGATTTATTTTGCAGGTTTTCATATCGCATAGAAAACTCTTCTTCATTTTTTACAATTTGAGTAATACTTCTTGTTTTCAAAGAACCTCTATCAATTTGTAAATCCACATCTTTATTTCCTATTCCGGCATTTTTATGAAAGTCTAAAAGCGTATCAGAACTCAAAACATTTTTTTCTTTAAAATCAGAAAACCATTGCCTACGCATTACTTTCATTTCTTGAGTATAAAGCGTAGAAGAAGACCATATATATGTATCTTTTTCTAACTCGGTAATATGTTTTTGTTTTCCATCCCATACCAATTCAAAAAAAACTAAACTATTTTGCCAGTTTACTGCAATAATAGTAAAAGGTTCTATCCCTCTACAATCATAAGAAAAGAGGGCTTTTTCTAAATTATCTGCTCCTAGCAAATCTTTTACAACTACCCCTCTACTTTGTCTATAATAAGAAGCTCTTTTATGATTTTCAAACCCTCCGTTAAGCAAACAAATCATAGTGTTTTTTTCACTAATACCGACCCAGGTTCCCCCTGCGACTGCATCTTTAGGAAATAACATTCTTGTCTTGTTAACTTGATAAAATTCAGGAGCTAATGTTTTTCTATCTATTGCTTCATCTCTGTTTGAAGTAAGGATAAAATTATTTTCTTGAGTTGGAATTAATGTTACTGTACACATAAAATTATAGGTCGCCTTAAAGTTTTACAACTTACAAAAAAAAATATATACCCTGCAATGTTTATAAAAGGTTAAATTAGATTTTACCCTTTATAATTTTCTATCTTTGTGACTCAATACGTTAGACTAACTCAAGACAACACAAAACGTCTTATTAATTTTAAATTAACACTTTACACTATGGGAAAAGGTTTCTTTCAGGTTCCTACTGCTATCAATGAACCCGTAAAATCATATGCACCAGGTACTCCAGAAAGAGAAGAAGTTCTGGAAACTTATGCAAAAATGTATAATTCAACAGTAGATATTCCTCTTTACATCAACGGAGAAGAAATAAAAACAGGAGATACAGCAACAATGGCACCTCCTCATGACCATCAACATATATTAGGAACATACCATAAAGCTGAAAAACAGCACATCCAAAAAGCAATAGATACAGCATTAGCTGCGAGACAACAATGGGCAGATTTACCTTGGGAGCAAAGAGCTGCCATTTTTCTAAAAGCCGCAGAACTTATTGCAGGACCTTATCGAGCAAAGATCAATGCAGCAACAATGCTAGCTCAGTCTAAAAATATATTTCAGGCAGAAATTGATGCTGCTTGTGAATTTATAGACTTTTTACGTTTCAATGTAGAATTTATGGTTAGAATTTATGAAGACCAGCCTGATTCTACTGCTGATGCATGGAATAGACTAGAATACAGACCTCTAGAAGGTTTTGTATATGCCATAACTCCCTTTAATTTTACCGCAATATCAGGAAACTTACCTGCGAGTGCTGCATTAATGGGGAACACTGTAGTTTGGAAACCTAGCGATAGCCAAATTTACTCTGCAAAAGTTATTGTAGATATTTTTAAAGAAGCAGGAGTTCCAGATGGTGTCATAAATGTAGTATATGGTGATCCGGTAATGATTACCGACACGGTATTAGCAAGTCCTGATTTTGCTGGTGTACATTTTACAGGAAGCACACATGTATTCAAAGATATCTGGGCTAAAATTGGTACTAATATTCACAATTATAAAACATACCCTAGAATCGTAGGAGAAACCGGTGGAAAAGATTTTATTGTTGCACACCCTAGTGCAAATCCAAAACAAGTTGCTACAGGTATTTCAAGAGGAGCATTTGAGTTTCAAGGACAAAAGTGTAGTGCTGCGTCTAGAGCATATATACCAAAAAGCTTATGGCCAGAAGTTCAAAAATTTGTTTTAGAAGATATTAAATCTTTTAAAATAGGTTCTCCAGAAGATATGAGCAATTTTATTACTGCTGTAATTCATGAAGGTTCTTTTGACAAACTGGCAAAATATATAGATCAGGCCAAAAGTGATGACAATGCAGAAATAATTGCTGGTGGAACATACGACAAATCAAAAGGATATTTTATTGATCCTACTGTAATTGTTACCAAAGACCCAAAATACACAACTATGTGTACTGAGCTTTTCGGTCCTGTAATTACTATTTATGTATACGATGATGAAAAATGGTCTGATACATTGCAATTAGTTGATCAGACGAGTGAATATGCATTAACAGGAGCTATTTTTTCTACAGATCGATATGCGGCTGCAGAAGCTACAAAAGCTTTAGAAAATAGTGCAGGTAACTTTTATATAAATGACAAACCAACCGGCGCTGTTGTAGGACAACAACCATTTGGTGGAGCAAGAGCATCCGGAACAAATGACAAAGCCGGATCTTATCTTAATCTTTTAAGATGGGTATCTCCTAGAACAATTAAAGAAACTTTTGTTTCTCCTTCTAATTATAGATATCCTTTCTTGGGAGAATAGATCATAAAAACAACACATTACAAACCGTATATCATATTCAAAAGTTAAATACTTGTATTTATGATATACGGTTTATTTATTAAATACTGTTTTTAATAAACAATACATTAAAAAAATGATTATCAGAACCGCATCTATCGAAGACCTACCTATTCTACTCGATTTTGAACAAAAAATCATAGAAGTAGAGCGCCCAATGGATCCCACTATAAAACAAAATGAAAAAATCAATTATTATGATATTGGTGCATATATTACAGATTCTAACACCGAAGTCGTAGTTGCTGAAATCGATGGCGAAATTGTAGGGAGCGGTTATGGACAAGTCAGAGATCGTAAACGTTTTTTCTTTCCACAGAAAAAAGGATATATTGGTTTCATGTATGTAAAAGATGAGCATCGTGGTAAAGGAATAAGTCAAGCTATTATAAAATATCTATGTCATTGGTTTCAAGAAAATAATTTACATGAAATCAGGCTTACTGTTTACGAAAAAAACCCTAAGGCCATCAGAGCATACGAAAAAGCCGGTTTTGAAAAACATCTTGTAGAAATGAGAATTGATTTAAACAACAAATAAGGTTCTAACACAGATAATATGACAAAATAATTATTATTCTTGTCATCAATCAACCATTCTTTACAACAGTGATAAAATGACTCAAAAAATAATTTTAATAACCGGAGCTTCTTCAGGAATAGGAAAAGAAACAGCCAAAACTTTAATTAATGAAGGTCATATTGTATATGCAGCTGCAAGAAGATTGCAGAACATGAAAGACTTAAAAGAGATAGGTGGTCTCCCTTTACAAATGGATATAACCGAAGAGCAAGATATTATCAAAACAGTAAATACCATTATCGACAACCATAAAAAAATAGATATCTTAATTAATAATGCCGGATATGCTATTTATGGTGCTGTAGAAGACACAACAATAAGTGATGCCAGAAGACAGTTTGAAGTTAATTTATTTGGTCTGGCAAAACTTAC
This sequence comes from Aquimarina algicola, assembly GCF_006443095.1. Taxonomy (GTDB): domain Bacteria; phylum Bacteroidota; class Bacteroidia; order Flavobacteriales; family Flavobacteriaceae; genus Aquimarina; species Aquimarina algicola. The sequence goes on along the minus strand of NZ_VFWZ01000008.1, from coordinate 310,245 downwards.
ACAATTGATATTACCGCACATGCGTAATCAAAAATCAGGAAAAATCATTAACATTTCTTCTATAGGAGGCAAAATGTACACTCCTTTGGGAGCTTGGTATCATGCTACAAAACATGCTTTAGAAGGATGGTCTGATTGCCTAAGATTAGAACTAAAGCAGTTTGGTATCGATGTCATTATCATAGAACCCGGTGCAATACAAACTGAGTTTGGAGATGTTATGACCGCACCCATGATCAAAAGATCAGGAAATACCGCATACAAAGATCTAGCAGAAGCAATTAAAAAATCTACGATTGATACTTATAACAAAACGGGAGGAGGTTCTCCTAGCTCTGTAATTGCCAAACTTATTTTAAAATCAATTAAAGCCCGCAGACCCAAAACAAGATATTCTGCAGGAAAATATGCAAAACCTTTACTTTTTATAAGAAAATATTTTGGAGATAGATTTTTTGATAAGGTAATTATGAGTCAAGTAAAATAGAAAATATCTTAATCGGGTTAATCAAAAAGACATTAAACTTTATATTTAATTGGTAAATAGACTACTTTTTTAGTTTCAAAGAACTCCTCTTCAAAAAAGTTCGACAAATCATGTTCTACAGCTTTCGGAAAACTAGAAAGTTCATCTGTCAAATCCCCTCCTTTCAAATATAAAATTCCATTTTGCAATTCATGAATACTTTTTTTTGCGATATTTTTACGTACCCATTTTACAAAATCCGGCATATTCGTTACTGCTCTGCTAACTATAAAATCAAACCTATCATCAAATGTACCAGCTCTTTTTTGTTCTGCTTTTACATTTTTTAAACCTAAAGACGTTGCAACTTCGTTTACGACCTTAATTTTTTTTGCAATAACATCTACAAGATAGAATTGAGTTTCAGGATATAATATTGCTAAAGGTATACCAGGAAAACCACCTCCTGTACCAACATCTAAAACAGAAGAATTAGGTTTAAACTCAAGTACTTTTGCAATACCTAAAGAATGTAACACATGTCTTTCATACAAACTATCGATATCTTTTCTCGAGATCACATTGATTTTTGCATTCCATTCTACATACAACTCTTTTAACTTCGTGAACTGTTCGTGCTGTTCTTCTGTTAAATTTTGAAAATATTTTAATAAAATTTCCACTTATTTACATTTAGATGACAAAAATAGAAGTTCTATCAGATATTTTAACTTAAGTGAAGCTAAAAAAAGTAATAAATAACTACCTTTACTCAATATAACAACAAAACATTACGTTGAGTCATAAAAGCATTATCATGACCACTCCCAACATACGTTTCAGCAGAAAAGATTCTGCCAATTTTTTTAGAATACTCAATAAGAGAGTTAATTCATATTTTAAAGAGAATAATATCAAGCGTACCGGCAATTGGCGTTTATATTTGAAAACAATAATCATGTTTTCTATATTCTTAACACCATATTTTCTAATACTCACGCTAGACATTTCACAATGGTGGATGCTCCTTTTAACAATCATTATGGGAGTAGGAATGGCAGGTGTAGGAATGAATGTAATGCACGATGGCAATCATGGTTCTTACTCTTCTAAGAAATGGATCAATAAACTTATGGGTAGCAGTATGTATATTCTAGCCGGCAATGTTTATAATTGGCAGGTTCAACACAATGTTTTGCATCACACCTATACTAATATACATGGGCATGACGAAGATATGGATGCTGGGATAGTCATTAGATTTACAAAACATGCAAAATGGAGGCGTTTTCATAAATTTCAACACTATTATTCTATATTCTTATATGGATTGCTCACATTTAATTGGGCATTAACTACCGATTTTAAACAAACGAAAAGATATCTTGCCCGCAAACTTGCATATGGTAAATTACCTAGTCCTCTAAAACAATGGAGTACTGTAGTTATTACTAAAATGATATACTTATCTATTTGGATTATACTCCCTATGATTATCATGTCTATCGCTTGGTGGAAAATCCTTATTGGTTTTTTTATCATGCACTATGTAGCAGGCTTAATATTAAGTGTCATTTTTCAGCTCGCACATATGGTAGAAAGTGCAGAAATGCCTATCCCAGACGATACTGGAAACATGAAAAACACATGGGCAGTACATCAACTATTTACTACTGTTAACTTCTCTACCAAAAACAAGCTTATCAATTGGTTTACAGGAGGATTAAACCATCAAGTAGAGCATCATATTTTTCCAAATATTAGTCATATTCATTATACTAAAATTTCTAAAATTGTAAAACAAACGGCTTTAGAATTTAATTTACCATATAATGAATATAAAACAACTCGCGGTGCGATCATTGCACATTTCAAACACCTGAAAGAAATGGGTATGAACCCCGCAATACATACATAACTTTTATTTACTAAACCACATGAGTACACAAGTATCAGAGATGAAAAACCAATTATCCGACAGAATCAATGCTCTTAAAGCCTCTGCTACACTGGCCATGGCTGCAAAAGCTCGAGAATTAAGAGCCGAAGGAAAAGATATTATTGGGCTCAGTCTTGGCGAACCTGATTTTAATACACCAGATTTTATAAAAGACGCTGCAATACAAGCTGTAAATGATAATTATAACTCTTACACTCCAGTTGATGGATATGTAGAGCTTAAGAACGCAATTATTACAAAATTTAAAAGAGACAACAATCTTAGCTATGACCCAGCACAAATTGTAGTTTCTACAGGAGCTAAACAAGCGCTTTATAACATTGCACAAGTTTGTATTAATCCGGGAGACGAAGTTATTCTACCTTGTCCTTACTGGGTGAGCTATAGTGACATTGTAAAATTAGCCGGCGGTATTCCTGTTGAAGTCAAAACCTCTATTGATACAGACTTTAAAATGACTGCTGAACAGTTAGAAAAAGCTATAACTCCCAAAACAAAAATGCTTTGGTATAGTTCTCCATGTAATCCAAGTGGATCTATCTATAGCAAAGAAGAATTAAGAGCATTGGCAGATGTGCTACAAAAATACCCCGATATTGTTGTGGTAAGTGACGAAATTTATGAACACATCAATTACGTAGGTGAAGGCACACATGCTTCTATGGCGCAATTTGATGATATGTATAACAGAACAGTAACGGTTAATGGGGTAGCTAAAGCTTTTGCTATGACCGGTTGGAGAATCGGATACATAGGAGCGCCTACTCAAATTGCCAGAGCCTGCAATAAAATACAAGGTCAAGTAACAAGTGGAGCTAATTGTATTGCGCAAAGAGCAGTTATTACTGCCCTAGAGGCGCCCGTGAGCAATATAAAATATATGGTTGATGAGTTTAAAGAACGTAGAAAACTAATTTTAAACTTATTATCCGAAATTGCAGGTTTTGAATGCAATGAACCTCAAGGAGCATTTTATGTTTTTCCTGATATCTCTTATTATTTTGGAAAAACACTTAAAGGACAAAAAATTGAAAATGCAACAGATTTTTCTATGTTTTTGTTGGAAAACGCACACGTTGCAACTGTGACAGGTATAGCTTTTGGAAATGAAAATTGTATTAGAATTTCTTATGCTGCCAGTGCCGAACAAATCACAGAAGCGATTAAAAGAATTAAAGAGGTTGTAAGCTAGACTTAAAAATATTTATACGTTTATAAAATCGGCTACTTTTTGTCAAAAGTAGCCGATTTTACTTGTTAAATGTTAACATACCACTATATCATTCCTTAAATTTTAACTTATTTTTATCACAATATACATCATCCCAACATACTAAATACATGAAATTTGAGTTATAGATTCTCATTTAATGTAATTAATTGATAATTAAAGTTATTCGAAACTACCAACTTAAGTTTTTCCCCTATGAATATCTTAGAAAAAGAACGAATTGTTAAAAAAAACATTTTAGAACTTTTTAAAGAAAGTTTTAACGTTTCAAGAACAGATGATGAAATCCTCAACATCAAACCAGAAAAAGAGTTTAATACCAATAATTGTAAAGGGTATTACGAATCGATACTGGATATCTTTTTAATTGAAGACAAGCACAAAGAAAGCATCACAGGCGAGGTCAAAGATACCGTAAAAAAAGTGGTAGAATTATGGCCCACGAGTAACTCTAATGCTGTTTGGAACTGGCAAATGCAGTAATAATTTACTCGACGATGATTGAGAGTTAGTTAAATGCTCCGAGGCTTGCCTCAAAATTATTTTCCAACCGATGCTTCGTGGGCTTACCACGAGGTATCTTACTGGTAAGAACATCTAGAAAATCTATTTTATTTTTAGATAAATAGTCTCGTACATCTAAAAAATTAAATTACCTGTTTCTCCAGAAAAATGGAGTAAGAAGTATTAGAACTGTAAATAGTTCCAACCTCCCTATTAGCATTAAAAAGCAACACCACCACTTGCCAAAAGCAGGAAGAACATCAAAATTATTTACTGGGCTAAGTTTTCCAAACGCTGGTCCTATGTTACCCAAAGATGATGCTGCACCTCCTATGGCTGTTTCAAAATCTAAACCGAGCGCTGCCAACACAACAGAACCTATAATAAAGGCAAGCATATACAGAATAAAGAACGCTAGTATATTAAATACAATTTCTTTAGAAACTGCCCTTGTATTATAACGAACAGGCAATACCGCTCTAGGATGAAGTGTTCTTTTAAATTCTAAAAGACCATTACGTATTGTTATTAAATGCCTAACAACCTTCATTCCTCCAGAGGTAGAACCTGCAGACCCTCCTAAAAACATGATCCCGAAGAAAAGGATCGTAAGAAAAGGAGTCCACATTGTAAAATCTGCTGTAACAAAGCCTGTTGTCGTTACTACGGCAAGCACTTGAAACAAAGCATGCCTAAAAGCACTCTCTGCTTCTCCCCAAACCATTGGATGATCTATAGAAGATATACTTACATTTGCTTTATAGTAAATCACTACTGCTGCAATAATTGAGAAAGCCAAAACAAAAAAGGCATATAATTTAAATTCTTCGTCTTTTATGATTTTCTGAATTTTTCCTTTAAACCCAAAATAACTCAAAACAAAGTTCATTCCTGCCAAAAACATAAACAGAATAATAATGTATTGAATAATAGGTTCATCATTCCAGTATGCAACACTAGCATTTTTAGTAGAAAAACCTCCTGTAGACAATGTACTCAACGCATGATTAATTGCATCAAAAAAATTCATCCCTGCGAGCTGCAACAAAATAGTTTCTGCTGCGGTATATCCTACATAAATTAACCATAATCGTTTTGCAGTATCAGTAATTCTAGGGTGTAATTTATCTGTGTTCGGCCCAGGAGCTTCTGCCGCAAAAAGCTGCATCCCTCCTATTCCTAACAAGGGTAATATTGCTATTGCCAATACTATAATCCCCATACCCCCGATCCAATGTGTTAAACTACGCCAAAACAAAACCCCTTCGGGTATAATTTCTATTTCATTAAGGATAGTTGCTCCTGTGGTTGTATAACCAGACATGGTTTCAAAAAAGGCATTTGTAAACGAAGGTATCGCTCCAGAAAAAAGGTATGGTAACGTTCCACTAAGAGACATAAAAATCCAACCAAAGGTTACTACTATATACCCTTCTCTCTTATTGATCTCTTTCTTATGTTCTCGAGTCAAAAACATAAGCGCTACACCTACAAATATTGTAGCTAGTGAAGCTGTCATAATCTCAATTGTGACCCCATCTTCATAAAAAAAGCTGAGTATAGTGGCCAATAACATAAAACAGCCATTACAGAGCAACAAAAGCCCCATAATATGCAAGATGATTTTATAATTCAATCTAAACATTTTTTACAAAAAGAGCTTTTCTATTTTCTTTATAGACTTAGGCAAACTACAAACTACGACACGATCTCCTGCTTGTATATAAAAATCTCCTAATGGAATCATTCCTTCTCCATTTCTAATTACTCCTGCGATAATAGCAGAACGAGGAAAATCGAGATCTTTGATCAAATTATCACTTACTTCAGAAGTTGGTTTTACAACAAACTCTAATAATTCTGCATTCATATTATTAAGTTTGGTCATTGCAACTACTTCTCCTTTTCGTATAAATCTAAATATATTATTTGCTGCAAGAAGTTTCTTATTGATAAGCGTATCTATACCGATAGAGTGAGACAACTGAAAATAATCCATATTTTCTACTAGAGCAATAGTTTTTCTGACACCTTTTGACTTTGCCATCAAGCAAGACATAATATTAGTTTCAGAATTACCAGTTACTGCGATAAAGGCATCCATCTTATCAATACCTTCTTCTTCCAGCAACTCTACATTACGTCCATCTCCATTTATAATAAGAGCATTTGGCAAATCATCTGCAAGATCAAAAGACCTATCTTTATCTTTTTCAATAAGTTTTACCCTAAATTTATGATCACATAAATCGCAAGAAGTTTCAAAACCTATTTTACTCCCTCCAAGAATCATCACATTTCTAATATCTTCTTTAACCTTTCCGGTTAACTTGTACAACTCTTCTACACCTCCTTTAGAAGTCACAAAATAAACCTGATCATTTTCTTTGAATGTAGTATCTCCTCTGGGTATAATCGTATATTGGGTTCCTGATCGCTGTATTGCTATAGGCATAAAATGAAGCTCTGGGAACACTTCTGCTGCTTCTCTCACACTTTTTCCGATAAAAGAAGCTTCTTTAGACAAAGTAGTTCCTACCATTGTTAGCGCCCCACCTTCAAACTCATAACTATCACTAAAAGCAGATTGATTAAGAAGTAATTCTATCTCGCTTGCGGCTAATGCTTCTGGAGAGATTAATTCATCAATTCCAATTTTTGTAAAGCCAATCTCGTCTTTATTTTCTAAAAATTCTGCATTAGAAATACGAGCAATAGTCCTTTTTGCTCCTAATTGTTTTGCTAAGACGCATACAGTAATATTTGTAGTCTCGCTAGAGGTTACTCCAATTACCATGTCTACATTTTCTACTCTTGCGTCTTTAAGGATTGAAATAGAAGTAGCGTCTCCTTTAATAACTTTGATATCCAAATGAGTATCTGCATAATTAAGACAGTCCTTATCGGTATCTATAAGCGTAATATCTTGAGACTCAAAGGAGAGCAGTTTTGCCAAATGAAATCCCACCTCACCGGCTCCGGCAATAATGATTTTCATTGATTTTGTATATTGTTTTCCATCTATAGATAAAATTGTATTATACTATTATTCTATCATACAAATTGATACAATAAACAGCCTAATACGAAATCAGAAAACAAAGATAGTGCAATTTAATAAACTGGTAAAATTTTGATAATTTCTAACTTAATTCAAATCTATTCTGATGATAGGACTCAAAACTGTATATTTGCCTAAATTTTTGTAAATGTCTAAAAAAATAACACCATATAACGACAAAAATCGTTCAAAAAAGGAACAAGTCGAAGAGATGTTTGATACCATTTCTGAAGATTATGATGGCCTTAATCGTGTTATTTCTTTTGGTATTGATATAAAATGGCGTAAAAAAGTAGTCAAACTAATAAAAAACACTAACCCCGAACGTATCCTGGATGTTGCTACAGGAACAGGAGATTTAGCTATTCATCTTTCTGAAACAGGTGCTAGTGAGATTATAGGATTAGATATTTCTGAAGGAATGCTAGAAGTAGGGAAACAGAAAATCAATTCTAAAAAATTAGATACTACGATAAAAATGGTAAAAGGAGATAGTGAAAATCTCCCCTATGAAGATGACTATTTTGATGCTATTACAGTAGCCTTTGGGGTACGAAATTTTGAAAATCTTGAAAAAGGATTATCTGAAATTTATAGAGTCCTTAAGCCAGAAGGTATTTTTGTTGTTCTAGAAACATCTATACCTACCAAAACGCCTTATAAACAAGGATATAAACTATATTCTAAGAATATTTTGCCCCGCATCGGAAAGATGTTTTCTAAAGACAAATCTGCCTATTCATATTTAAGCGAAAGTGCTGCTGCTTTTCCTTATGGAGAAAAGTTCAACAATATTTTGAGAAAAATTGGGTTTATACAAGTTAAAGATAGACCGCAAACTTTTGGTGTAGCCACAATTTATACCGCCACAAAATGATATGAAAAAAATAGTTATTTTAATTGTTGCTTTAGTATTTGCTCAACACATGAGTGCACAATTATTTACTAAAGAAAAGGTACAAAACCTTCAAAATTTTGATAAACCTAGATTTAGTTGGGGTTATATTTTAGGATTTAATTCTTATGACTTCAATTTTGATTATACTTCAGATTTTCTAGACGAAGACATAGAGGTTAAAAATAGTGTAGGGTTTAGCGTAGGTCTACTAGGTAATATGAGAATCAATGACTATTTAGATTTAAGATTAGAACCAATGGTAACCTTTACAAGAAGAGATTTGACATTTTCTAATCCATTATTTACATCAGAATTTGAAACTTTTAGAGAAGTAAGGTCTACATATGTACACATTCCTTTGCTTCTTAAAGTATCTACCAAAAGGATTAATAATATCAAACCTTTTATCATCGGTGGGGTATCAACCTCTCTTAACCTATCAAGCAATGAAGATAATCCAGATGATAATAGCGTTGGTGAGTTCAGAATGAAAACCAACACTAATTATTATGAAATAGGTTTTGGTATCGATTTATATCTATATTATTTTAAATTTACTCCGTCAATCAGAGGTGTTTTTGCGATGACAGATGAATTGGTAAGAGATAATGATCCTAATAGCCCTTATACTTCTACTATAGACAAAATGTCTACAAGAGGAATTTTCATCAATTTTACATTTCAATAATTTTTCAAGATCTACGGAATTCGCTTAATATTATAGCAGCAGCCGTAGCTACATTGAGACTTTCAGTACTTTTATCTGAGCCAAATTGTGGGATTGCTATTCTCTCTTGAATAGAACTCTCAATAACTTTTGAGATACCATTTGCTTCATTACCCATAATAACCACCCCCTTTTTGGGCAACTTTTTTTGATAGACAGAATCTCCATCCATAAAAGTTCCAAAAATACTTTCTTTAGAAAAACCAGAGTGTAAGAACTCTTCGAGATGAACATAACTTATATTAACTCTTGTAATAGAACCCATAGTAGCCTGAATTACTTTTGGATTAAAACAATCTACTGTTGCAGCAGAACAAACAAGGTCTCTAATATCAAACCAATCACATAATCTAATGATTGTTCCTAAATTACCCGGATCTCTTACATCATCTAAAGCGACAATTAATGCCTCTTTATCAACAGGCTTACTCTCTGGGATATAAAATATGGCTAATGCTAACTGAGGAGTAGACAAAAAACTAAGTTGTTTTAACTCATCTACGGTAATAACATGCACAAGTCTTTCTGGCAAATCAAATAAAGACTCATCAACAGTAAAAATAGAATGAATTTTAAATTTAGCATCAAGTAATTCATGAATTACCTTTTTACCTTCTGCCACAAACAAACCGTGTTGTTTTCGGTATTTTTTTTGATTTAAACTTTTTATTAGCTTTTTTTGGTTTTTACTAACCATACAAATAGTGTATTTTTGAATCCATAACAAAAAAAGATTGAGACATTTTACTGCAAAAATATTATTAATTACATTAACTACCATCTTTTTGTTTTCTTGTGATTCAGTCAAAAAAGTTCCGGAGAATCAATATTTATTAGACAAAAATCAAATATTTGTTGATAGTGCTAAGACAAAGGACTTTAAACTTTATAATCAATTACAACAAGAACCCAACACAAAATTACTAGGTATTCCTATTAGGCTTCACGTATACAATTTAGCTAGTGAAAATAAAGATTCTTTATATCAAGAATGGTTACATCGAAAACCCAAAAGAAAAAAAAGAATTACACGGTTACTTTCTAAAAAACAAGTCAACAGACTAGGAGAAAGTTTAGAGAGTATAAATGAATTGATAAAAAGTTCTGGAGAACCTCCTACGATAGTTAACGAATTAAAAGTAAAAAGATCTTCAAAAAGATTAGAAGCATATTACTGGAATAATGGATGGTTTAATGTAGAAACTGATTATACAATAGATACGACAGCTACCAAAAAAGCAACTGTAAATTATTATATAAAACCGCACCAGGCATATTTTATTGATTCTGTAAACACAAAAATAGAATCTAAAGTTGCTGACTCTATATATCAAGCTAATAATCAAGACTCCAAAATCGTCTCCAAAACACAATACAAAACCTCTGATATAGAAGAAGAAAGAGATAGAATTACGTCTTTATACAGAAACTCAGGTCTTTATCATTTTGAAAAAGAATATATAAAATTTGATGCTGATACCAACAATACTGGGCATAAGGTTAATCTGAATCTTCTGATTCGAAATCGGCCTGTTACCTATGGAGATTCTACTGCAAGAATACCTTTTAAAGTCCATAAAATTAGCAAGGTAAACGTATTTACAGATTACACATACGAAAACCGAGATAAAAAACCGAAAGACAGTACTTTTTATAAAGGATATAACATATATGGATATGACGAAATAAAATATACCCGAAAAGCAATTACTAATTCTGTACTGATTACTCCGGGAGAAATCTTTAGAGATAAAGACAGGACATTCACATATAATCAAATTAATAACCTCAGAACTTTTAAATATCCAAATATTAGATACGATATAGATAAAGATGATGTTTCAGGCCAAAGTTTAGTAGCTAATATTTTACTAACCCCTAGAAAAAAATATAGTTTCAATGCTGATTTTGATGTCTCTACATCAAGTATACAAGTATTTGGAATAGGTTTTGGGGGTTCTTTATTAATTCGTAATGTATTTGGCGGAGCAGAAATTCTAGAAATCTCAGGGCGAGGAAGTATCGGGTCTTCAAATGATGGAGTCGATGTAGGGGAACAGTTTTTTAATATTTCTGAAATTGGAGCCGATGTAAGATTATCATTCCCCAAAATACTTTTCCCTCTTAAAACAAATAAGATCATCCCAAAATATATGTCTCCTTCTACAAATCTGATTTTTGGTCTGAACATACAGCAAAACATTGGACTTGATAAACAGAATGCGAGAGGAGTTTTTAATTATACATGGAAACCCAACAATACAATAACAAATCAGTTAGATATAGTAAACATACAATATGTAAGAAATTTAAATACTGATAATTATTTCAATATTTACAATATATCTTTTGGACGCTTAAACAATATTGCCACACAAGTCCTTGAACCTGACTCCCCATTTTTTGAACAATCAGACGGAAGCATTCCTAATAGAGACGACGCCATTCTCAATATCCCCTCTGGTGCAGACGGTTTTATTGAACAATCTTTAAGTAATGAACCAGATTCAGACCTATCGCAAGATCAAATACAAGAAATCAGAAATATCAATGAGCGTAAGGTCCGTCTTACTGAAGACAATTTAATTCTTGCCAGTAGCTATAGTTTTATAAAAGACAATAGAGAAAATCTCTATGATGAAAGCTATTCGAGATTTAGAACAAAAATAGAATTTGCCGGAAATGTACTAAGTACCATATCTAATCTTGCAGGATTAAAAGAAAACTCGAATGAACGATTTGAAGTTTTTGGAGTAGAATTTTCGCAATATGCAAAAACAGAAATCGATTACATCAAACATTGGGGATTAGGCAAAAAAAATGTAATTGCAATGAGAACCTTTGGAGGTATTGCGATACCATATGGTAATGCAGACAATATTCCTTTTGCAAGAAGTTTCTTTGGTGGGGGTCCAAATGATAACAGAGCATGGCTTGCTTATGACTTAGGTCCTGGTAGTAGCGGCGGAAGAAACGAGTTTAATGAAGCAAATATGAAACTTGCTTTCAACTTGGAGTACAGATATAATATTCTGGGAGCACTCAATGGAGCCTTATTTATAGACACAGGAAATATTTGGAATGTATTTGACAATATAGAAGAAGAGAAAGCAGTTTTTTCTGGTTTTGAAGACCTCAAAGAGCTAGCCGTTGGTAGTGGTTTTGGTTTTAGATATGATTTCAATTTTTTTGTATTGAGGTTAGACATTGGATTTAAAACATTTAACCCTGCAAATGATCAAGATCAAAGATGGTTTAAAGGATATAATTTTTCTGAAGCCGTTTATAATTTTGGAATTAACTACCCTTTCTAGCATGAAAACAAGTGGTTTTATCTACTCAAAAACAAGAACAACAACACCTTTTATTAACATACAGGATTACGTATTATTTTAGTACTTTTGTAAACTTAAATGAACCAAAACTAAATTATGAATCACAACATCAAACCAGGAGTTGCAACAGGAGACGAAGTTCAGGCTATTTTTAAATACGCCAAAGAAAAAGGATTTGCCTTACCAGCAGTCAATGTAATCGGATCTAACTCTATAAATGCTGTATTAGAAACTGCAGCTGCAATAAACGCTCCCGTTATTATTCAATTTTCAAATGGAGGAGCGCAATTTAATGCCGGAAAAGGGCTATCAAATGACAATCAAAAAGCAGCAATTGCAGGAGCAGTAGCAGGAGCAAAACATGTACACCTTATGGCCGAAGCTTATGGAGTACCAGTAATTTTACACACTGATCACTGTGCAAAAAAATTACTTCCTTGGATTGATGGTTTACTTGATGCAGGAGAAAAGTTTTATAAAGAAACGGGTAAACCTCTATATAGCTCTCATATGATTGATCTTTCTGAAGAACCACTAGAAGAAAACATCTCTATATGTAAAGAGTATCTTACACGTATGAGCAAGATAGGAATGACACTAGAAATAGAATTAGGAATTACTGGTGGAGAAGAAGATGGTGTTGACAACAGCGATGTAGACGATTCTAAACTATACACGCAACCAGAAGAAGTTGCTTATGCGTATGAAGAATTGAGCAAAGCAAGTGATAAATTTACAGTAGCTGCTGCATTTGGTAATGTACATGGTGTATATAGGCCTGGTAATGTTAAACTAACTCCAAAAATCCTAAAGAATTCACAAGAGTTCATTTCAGAAAAATATAATGTTGATCATAATCATATTGACTTTGTTTTTCATGGAGGTAGTGGATCTACGGTAGAAGAAATAAGAGAGTCCATAGGTTATGGTGTTATCAAAATGAATATTGATACAGACCTTCAATTCGCATTCAATGAAGGGATTCGTGATTATATGACAAATAATATTGAATATCTAAAAACACAAATAGGAAATCCTGAAGGATCAGAAGAACCTAATAAAAAATATTATGATCCAAGAAAATGGCTAAGAGAAGGAGAAATTACATTCAAAAAACGTCTCGAAAAAGCATTTGAAGATCTTAATAATGTAAATACATTATAAACGTAAACATTAAAGCTGAAAAAAATATAAAATCATATTTTCTTCAGCTTTTTTAATTAGTAAACTTTATGGCTTGGTTTAAAAGAACACAAAAAGGTATACAAACTGCAACCGAAGACAAAAAAGACGTCCCCAAGGGTCTTTGGTATAAGTCTCCAACAGGAAAAATTGTAGACGCCGAACAATTAGAAAAAAATTTTTATGTAAGTCCGGAAGATGGTTACCACGTAAGAATAGGTAGTAAAGAGTATTTTCAAATTTTATTTGACGATAATACTTTTACCGAACTTGATAAAAACCTTTCTTCCAAAGATCCTCTTAAGTTCGAAGACAAAAAGAAATATGTAGATCGTCTTAAAGACGCACAAGAAAAGACTAATTTAAAAGATGCGGTTCGAACAGCTGTTGGTAAATCTTCGGGCAATGACCTAGTTATCGCTTGTATGGATTTTTCGTTTATAGGAGGTTCTATGGGTAGCGTTGTTGGAGAAAAAATAGCTCGTGCAGCAGATTATTCTTTAAAACACAAAATCCCTCTCTTAATCATTTCCAAATCCGGTGGAGCTCGTATGATGGAAGCTGCATTATCCTTAATGCAATTGGCTAAAACATCTGCTAGACTAGCTCAGCTTGCAGATGCAGGAATACCATATATATCACTCTGTACAGACCCAACCACTGGGGGTACAACAGCATCTTTTGCTATGCTAGGAGATATTAATATTGCAGAACCTGGTGCTTTGATCGGTTTTGCAGGACCAAGAGTAGTTAGAGATACAACAGGAAAAGAACTACCAGAAGGGTTTCAAACAGCAGAGTTCGTATTAGAACATGGCTTTTTAGATTTTATAACACCTAGACAAGAACTTAAAAGAAAAGTAAACTTGTATCTTAATCTGATTTTAAACAGGCCTCTTCAAAACTAATCAATTGCATAACATAGTATAACACAAATCACATTCTTAATTAAGAAAATCTTTAAGAATGTGATTTATTTATATAAAATGCTTTTCGCAACTAAAAAGTAGTATATTTGCACGCTGATAACAAAGAGTTATCTATACATAAAAATCATTTAAATAATATTGGAATGTATTTAACAAAAGAAATTAAAGAAGAAATTTTTGCCAAGCACGGTAAAGATAAGAATGACAGTGGTTCTGCAGAAGGGCAAATTGCATTATTCACCCACAGAATTACTCATTTAACAGAGCACTTGAAAAAGAATCGTAAAGATTTTAACACAGAGCGTTCTCTAGTAAAATTAGTAGGTAAGCGAAGAGATTTACTAGACTATCTAAAGAAAAAAGATATCATGAGATATCGTGCAATTGTAAAAGAATTAGGATTAAGAAAATAATCACAAAAAGAGAGGCCGCGCGCCTCTCTTTTAATTTAGTATATTACACTAATAAAAAGCATTTGCAATTATTATCACGCAAATGCATGCCTTAGTTTTTCATTGGTCGCGCAACTACAACAACACAACCTTGTCCGTCCAAGTAAGACGGAAACCAATGTTTAACTAATTTACCTTTTGCATATCAAAAGGATAAATTAAAATCACAAAAAATATATGATTCCAAAAGTGTATCAAGAGGTTATCGATTTGGGTGATGGAAGACAGATTACCCTCGAAACCGGAAAATTAGCAAAACAAGCCCATGGGTCTGTTGTAGTTCAAATGGGTAAAGCGATGCTATTATGTACCGTAGTTTCTTCTTATGAAGCAGGTACAGTAGATTTTTTACCCCTTACCGTAGATTATCGAGAGAAATTTGCAGCTGCCGGGCGCTATCCAGGAGGTTTCTTCAAGAGAGAAGCAAGACCAAGTACAGAAGAAATTCTTACTATGCGATTAGTAGATAGAGTACTTAGACCTCTTTTTCCAAAAGATTACCATGCAGAGACTCAGGTTATGATTCAACTTATGTCTCATGATGATGATGTAATGCCTGATGCTTTGGCAGGACTTGCAGCTTCTACAGCAATTCAATTATCTGATATTCCTTTTGAAACTCCGATCTCTGAAGTAAGAGTCGCAAGAGTTGACGGAGAATTTATCATCAACCCAAGTCGTGCCCAGTTAGAAAATGCCGATATAGATTTAATGGTTGGAGCCTCTGCAGATTCTGTAGCGATGGTTGAAGGTGAAATGGATGAAGTTTCTGAAGAAGAAATGACAGAAGCTATCAAATTTGCTCACGAAGCTATCAAAGTACAATGCGAAGCGCAACTAAAACTTGCAGAAGCTTTCGGTAAAAAAGAAACTCGTGAGTATGAAGAAGAAAACAATGATGAAGCATTAGAAAAGAAAATATACGAAGCTGCCTACCAAAAATGTTATGACATTGCAAAATCAGGATCTTCTAAAAAAGAGAGAGGTTTAGCTTTCTCTGAGGTAAAAGAAGAGATAAAAGCAATGTTTACAGAAGAAGAACTAGAAGAAATAGGCGATCTAGTGTCTAAATATTTTAGTAAAGCGCACAAAGAAGCAGTACGCAAACTTGTTTTAGACGAAGGTATTCGATTAGATGGTAGAAAAACAACTGATATTAGACCAATATGGTGTGAAGTTGATTACTTACCCTCTACACATGGTTCTTCAATTTTTACGAGAGGTGAAACTCAAGCATTAGCTACAGTTACACTAGGTACTTCTAGAGAAGCAAATGTTATTGATCTCCCTACGCAACAGAGCGAAGAAACATTTTATCTACATTATAACTTCCCTCCTTTCTCTACTGGAGAAGCAAGACCATTAAGAGGTACTTCACGAAGAGAAGTTGGTCATGGAAATTTGGCACAGAGAGCATTAAAAGGGATGATCCCTGAAGATTGCCCATATACAGTAAGAGTTGTTTCTGAAGTATTAGAATCAAATGGTTCTTCATCTATGGCAACAGTATGTTCAGGTACTATGGCATTAATGGATGCTGGTATTGAATTAAAAAAACCAGTATCAGGAATTGCGATGGGGTTAATATCTGATGGAGATCAATATGCAGTACTTTCTGATATTTTAGGAGATGAAGATCATCTTGGAGATATGGACTTCAAAGTTACTGGTACAGAAGATGGTATTACTGCATGTCAAATGGATATCAAAATCAAAGGGCTTTCGTACGAGATTTTAGTAAAAGCACTAAAACAAGCAAGAGAAGGCAGATTGCATATCTTAGAAAAACTTACTGATACTATTGCTACACCTAATGAATCTGTGAAACCACATGCTCCAAAAATGGTTAAAGTAACTATTCCAGAGGAGTATATTGGTGCAGTTATAGGGCCTGGAGGTAAAGTTATTCAGGAAATGCAAAAAGAAACTGAAACTACTATTGTAATTGAAGAAGAAGGAGATCTTGGAATTGTTGAAATTCTAGGTGTTAGCCAAGAAAAAATAGATCAGGTAATACAAAGAATCAATGCGATAACTTTTAAAGCTGAAGTAGGCAGTGTTTATGAAGTAAAAGTGGTAAAAATTCTTGATTTTGGTGCTGTTGTAGAATATGTAGAAGCACCTGGTAATGAAGTTTTACTCCATATTTCTGAATTGGCATGGGAACGTACTAATAATGTAACCGATGTTGTAAACCTTGGAGATGTTATAGACGTTAAGTATTTTGGTATCGATCCAAAAACCAGAAAAGAAAAGGTATCTAGAAAAGCATTACTTAAAAGACCTCCTAGACCTGAAGGTAAACCTAAAGGAGATAGAAAACCACAACAAAACAAAGAGAATTAATTTTTTTAATTCATAATTACATCAAAAAAATCGCTTTTTGAATTATTCAAAAAGCGATTTTTTGGTATTGTAGAATATCTTCAAACCCTTAAATTATTTGACTTTGAGAGGCTTTTCATTTATTGAAAAATAAAATTTAAAATAAAAAATCAACTATTTTGTAACATTTTGGTAACATCTTACGTATAAAAAGATAAAAGCCCTAAATATTCACATATTAAATTTCAAGGAGAACATAGATGAGACAACTTAAGATTACGAAGCAGGTTACGAATCGTGAGACGGCTTCGCTAGACAAATATTTGCAAGAAATAGGGAAAGTAGATCTTATTACTGCAGATGAAGAAGTAGAATTAGCACAAAGAATTAAGGCTGGTGATGAGAGAGCCCTTGAAAAACTAACAAAGGCTAATCTTAGATTTGTGGTATCTGTTGCAAAACAATATCAAAATCAGGGATTAACCCTTCCTGACCTTATTAATGAAGGTAATTTGGGACTTATCAAAGCTGCAAAGCGTTTTGATGAGACAAGAGGTTTTAAATTTATTTCATATGCCGTGTGGTGGATTCGTCAATCTATCCTTCAGGCACTTGCAGAACAATCACGTATTGTTCGTTTACCTCTTAATAAAATTGGTTCTATAAACAAAATAAACAAAACATATGCTTTCTTAGAGCAATCTCATGAGCGTCCACCAAGTGCAGAAGAAATTGCAAAAGAATTAGATATGACCATTAATGATGTAAAAGAGTCAATGAAAAACTCAGGACGTCATGTTAGTATGGATGCACCTCTAGTAGAAGGTGAGGATTCTAACCTTTATGATGTATTGAACTCTGGAGAGTCTCCTAATCCTGACAGAACATTATTACATGAGTCGCTTAGAACCGAAATAGAAAGAGCATTAGAAACACTTACTCCTAGAGAAGCAGATGTTATTAGGTTATACTTTGGCCTTGGAGATCAGCATCCTATGACTCTAGAGGAAATAGGAGAAACATTTGATCTTACTCGCGAACGTGTAAGACAAATCAAAGAAAAAGCAATAAGAAGATTAAAACATACTTCAAGAAGTAAAATATTGAAAACATATTTAGGATAAATTCCTAAATTTGCGGCTACAAACAGTTTTATAACATAACTGTTCGTTTTTTGATTGATGAATGACCACCGGCTGATTACCGGTGGTTTTTTCTTTTTAAAATCAGAATTGCGCTCCTTAGTGTTTAGATCATCTAATCTTTAAGTATTTATCCTCTAGATACGAATAAGAAAAAGATACGACACAGATTAAATATTTATTGACTATAATACTATTAATCAAAAACTTACAACACATCTTAAAAAGCATTCAAAATAGTTTATAACTCTTTTCGGAGTTAAAAATCTCAAAATCCAATACGAAACAGTATATAAAATTTGTAACTTTAGTTAACAACCAAAACAATAAATAGACATAACCTGAATAAAATGAGATACATTGTTAGCTATGTAAGTACAATTAGCAAAAGCATATCAGACTCTGATATAGAAGAACTTATGAAGTATGTAAAGCTCCAAAATAATGATAAAAAAATAACAGGTATCTTAATTTATTCCGAGGGAAACTTCTTTCAGGTATTAGAAGGTCAGGAAGAAGATATTAAAACGCTTTTTGATAAAATAAAAAAAGATTCTAGACACTACAACATCATCAAAATGTTAGATAAGCCGGTAAAAGGTATTTCTTTCTCAGAATATCACTCTTCATTCACCATTGTATCAGGTCATAATAGCCATGATGAATTGCAAAATTTTTTAGAAAACGAAAAAACACATAATCCCGAACACTTCAAAAGCATATCCTATTTAATTCAAAAATTTATCAAACCAGTATAACTAATCACATGATTAGATATAATAATTTGCAGAATAAACAACGGCTTTTAGACATGCTGAATAATTTAAAAAAAGTAAGAGTACTGAGTTTAAAACTTAAGTAGTACTTTTGCCAAAAATAATTCAACTTTATAGCTATGAAATATATCGCTCCTTCTGTATTAGCAGCTGATTTTGCTAATCTTCAAAGAGATGTAGAAATGATTAACAATAGTGATGCCGATTGGTTTCACATTGATATTATGGATGGAGTTTTTGTTCCTAATATATCATTTGGAATGCCTGTTTTGCGAGACATTGTAAAACATGCTTCCAAGACAATTGATGTACATCTTATGATTGTAGATCCAGACAGATATATCAAAACGTTTGCTGATTTAGGAAGTGATATTCTTACTGTGCATTATGAAGCATGTACACATTTGCACAGAACGCTTCAAGCAATTAAATCAGAAGGTATGAAAGCTGGTGTGGCTATAAATCCACATACAAACGTTTCTCTGTTAGAAGATGTAATCCATGATATTGACTTGGTTTGTATAATGAGTGTCAATCCGGGATTTGGAGGGCAGTCATTTATAGAAAACACCTATAAAAAGGTTAAACAACTCAAAGAAATAATCAATAGAAACAATTCACAAACCATGATTGAAATTGATGGTGGTGTAACCGATCAAAACGCAAAACAACTTATAGAAGCTGGTGCAGATGTACTTGTTGCCGGTAGTTTTGTATTCAAAAGTAAAAATCCTGTTCAAACAATTAAGGAGCTAAAAAGTATAATTTCTTAAATGATCAAGACAGATTTAATTATAATCGGAGGTGGTCCTATAGGCATTGCTTGTGGTCTGGAAGCACAAAAAAAAGGACTCAATTATATTATTATAGAAAAAGGAACGATAACCAATTCCTTATATAATTATCCTCTTAACATGCAGTTTTTTTCTTCTTCAGAAAAACTTGAAATAGATCAAATTCCATTCATTAGTAAAGAGGCTAAACCAAAACGTAATGAAGCATTGGAGTATTACAGAAGAATTGTAACGTCTAATGATCTAAATATTCAACTTTTTGAGAAAGTCAATATTGTAACCAAAAATCATGACTCGTTTATCGTCACCACAGATAAAAGTGAATATTCTTGCACATATGTAATTGTTGCAACCGGTTTTTATGATTTACCCAATACCCTCAACGTTCAAGGCGAAGAACTTCCTAAAGTTTCGCATTATTATAAAGACCCACATTTTTATGCAAAACAAAAATTAGCAGTCATAGGAGCAAGTAATTCTGCTGTTGATGCCGCGTTAGAATGTTATAGAAAGGGTGCAGAAGTAACTATGATTATTCGTGGACCTGAAATTGGTCAGCGTGTAAAATATTGGGTAAGACCCGATATCATAAATCGTATCGAAGAAGGAAGTATTAAAGTTTATTATAATAGTACTGTAAAAAAGATAGACTCAAATACAATCAGTATTGAAACTCCCGAAGGAGAGTCTAATATTGATAATGACTATGTATTAGCATTAACAGGATATACACCAAATTTTACATTTTTAAAACAAATAGGAATCGAACTATCAAACGACCATAAGTTATATCCACAATACAACCAGGATACGATGGAGACTAACATAAAAAATCTATATCTGGCTGGGGTAATCTGTGGTGGTATGGATACCCATATTTGGTTTATTGAAAATTCCAGAGTTCATGCGACTATGATACTAAACGATATTATGAAAAAAGTATAAAAAATAACCCCTATAAGATTTACTTATAGGGGTTATTTATTTATTAATGTTTTAAAAATCTAATCTCCACTAAATCTTGATAGAATACTCAAGATGTACCAAAATAATAGCATTAGTGATGCAAACAATCCTAAAGATGCTCCAACATACTGATCTTCTGAATATTTATGTACCATATTAGATGTTTGATATAAAATAGATCCTGATGCTAATACAACCATCCCTACACTAAACCACAATCCTAGATTAAATCCAAATAACATTCCGGCTACGATTAAACCTATTGCTATAAAAAAACCAATAGTAAGTATCGATCGTAGAAAAGAAAAATCTTTTTTAGTAATAAGAACAATAGCAGAAAGTCCTGTAAATAAAGAAAGTGTTAATACAGCAGCTTGATTAAGAATATTAGCTCCCCCACTCTCTGCAATCATCATAGCAATACCTATCAAAGGAATAAAAATAAAAGCCTCTGCAACTACATAGAGTAATAAACCTAAATACTGTTGATTGATATTATGATTTTTGAACGCCATCTTTTCTGCATACGAAGTAGCTAGCATAAAACCACCCAACATAATCAACCATCTCCATCCCTGGGTCATAGAAAATGCAAAATTTACAATAGGTTCGATCTGAAAAAATAGCCATTCTACAATAACAAATAATAAAACAGCCATTGCAAGATGAGTGTATGTCTTTTTATAAAAAGCGACTCTTTTTTCATCTGTCAAAGAGCTAACCGGTATCGATTGTCGAAATTCTTCCATTTGATTTTGTTTTTAATATTTAAATATACCTTTTCCAAAAGAAATAGAAAATTATTACACATCAAAATATCTAAAATTAAGCATTTGTTTCACATACTCATAAATCTCAGGAAACGTTTGTTCTAATTCTTTTGGAGACTCCATAAATACCTCGACTAGCACTGCAATAAATTCAAACTTATCTGTAAAAGCATATTCTCTCAATATTTTGGTTTCTACTATTTTTTGACGTATTTCTACTGCTCCAAGATATTTTTCCAATTCAAGAAATGTGTCATAAAAAATCTCTGAACTGATATCATTGTTTTTAATTGAATTATGATGAATGGCATGGGTAAGTTCGTGAATTCCTAAACTCTTACCTTTCTCCTGATGCAAATTTCCTTTTTGAAAATCTTTCCAGGATAAGACCAATGCTTTGGATCTGGGATTAAATTCACCTATATTTTCTGTTTGATTTAGGATAGAATAAAACGACGACGGGTATAACACAATTGTATTAAGATATTCAAGAAGATAATGGCGCATTCCAAAAGTAAGTTGAATCACCATCATTGTCACTTGCATACGCATAAAGTCATCGATAACAAGTCCTTCTCGTCCTGCAAAATGTGTAGCTTCAAGAAATTTGGCAGACCGGTGTACAAAAAATTTTTTCCTCTTTTTATCTAATGATTTATAAAAATCATGTTCTTCTAAGAATAGTTGAAGGTGAGCTGGCAACTTTTTGATACTTGGATAGAAATGAACATAATAAGGCTTCTTATAATATTTTACATAAATCGTTTCTAGATACCTTAAAACGTAATAAACACATATAGATACAATACTAACAGTAATAATTACTCCTAGTACAGTTCTAAATACAGGATTAACAGGCTCTTCCTGATAAAGGAATAAATAAAGGATATCTAGACTCAAAAAATAAATTGTAGGTTAAGGCCTTTAAAAATAACATTTTACATTCAAAAATGATACTAAAATGATAATTTAACATCAATTACTCCTTTTACAAACAATAATCTTGAACAATTATTCCTGTAATTGATCACGACTTCTCTTTTAGATTCAGAAACAAGAAAAAACGCATATTGATATGAGTAAATATCATTTTCTTCAAAAAAAATCCTGAGGGCTTACTATTTTTTTAATAAAAAAGTAGGGTAATTCTTTTTTCACCTGTTTAGTCTACAAAATACAGTATTTAGTACATTTTTGAAGAAGTGAATTTTGTTTCATATCGACTACAAAATGATTTGCTGCCAAAATGTACAACACAAATCAATATAACAACTTATACCAATATAAGGGCAATAGTATGCAAATATCATGATGAGAGTAGAGCAATCTCAAATAAAGAATACTTTTTAATATCGTAATAGTTCATAAATGGCTATATAAAAAAACACAAGATTTTAAAATTTCTTGGTAAAATCATGTCACGTTTTTTACTTTTTTGATTTATACATACAAAATCAGTGATCAAACCGTTTTTTTCTTAGTACATTTAGTTAAGCTATTCTATATCCTTGTTGGCAAAACCTAATAAATAAGAATGGAACACAAAAATTTTGGATTAACGGAAACATCGTTTAACAAACTAGTAGCTGATTTGCAAAAAAATGACACTCAATTTTTTGAGCAAGTATTTTTGAAACAATTTGGAGAAACGTTGAAATATTTATGTAGAGAATATAAATCAAGTTATGAAGATGCATACGATGCTACCATGGATGCATTGCTTGAATTCAGAACACGATTTGTAGATGGAAAATTAAAATATGGAAATTTGCGTTTTCTATTTACCAAAATGGCCTCTCAGATGTGGTTAAAAAATCAGAAAAAGGCAACTACAGACATCGATGGTATTGCGTATCTGGCGCAAAAAGAAGAAACTGATACAATACCATCAGAAGCGTTTACGAAACTATCAAGTGCCTGGGAGTCATTAGGTGAATCCTGTAAACAACTATTAACCTGGCATTTTTATGGTAAAATGAAGTTGACAGAAATTGCAGAAGAAATCCAAAAGAGCCCTGCAACAATCAGAAAACAAAAAGAACGTTGCATCAAACAATTAAAAGAGCAATTTGCTCAAAATTATTAGCAATATTTATTACAATACAAAATGAAAGACAACATTAATAATCTCTTAGATCCAAACATCTCGCCAGAAGAAGAAGATAAAATCCTAGAACAGTTTTTGGCAAAAAAGTTGGATAACGATCTAAAGGTACGATGGCAAGAAATGCTTCGTGAGGAGCATGATATCGCTACTCATGAGCCCGAACCCCAAAAGAAAAGCAAATCATCTACCTATATAAAAATGTTTTTGGCTGCTGCAGCTTGCATCACACTAATAGTTACACTACAAGTACTATACAATGCTCCTGTAGCTCCTAATACCTTAGCACAAAATTATCTCGAAGAACAAGAGATATTGCATCCCGGAGTGTCTAAAGGAACGATAACAGAAGATAAAACCAGAGTTACAGCCATACAAGAATTTAATGCAAAAAAATATGTGACAGCTGCTACGTATTTTCAAAAACTAGAATCCCCAAATGAAGAAGACTTATATTATCACGGTTTATCTTTATTATTGAGTAAAGATTATAGAGGAGCCATTGCACAATTTAACAACAGTATTAAAACCAATCCAAAATACGAGCAAGAAATCCGTTGGTATCAGTCCTTAGCTTATGTGTTGAGCAAAAAAACCAAAAAAGCAAAACAACAATTACAACAGATTAAACCGACTGATTGGAATTATAAAAAAGCACAAGAATTATTAAAAGAAATGAATGAAGAATAAAACTACTATATAAAATTCACTACATCACATATGTAAAGTTAGAAGTACAAAGTTAAAAGTTAGAAATTTAGAACGCTGAATATAAATAAAGAACTCGATTCAACATCCCACTAGAACATTAAAAAACCAGTATATGCGCCCCTGAATTAAGTTCAGGGTGACGGACGGATATATCTCGAAGTAATACTATATGCTTCGTCATGCTGAACTAGATTCAGCATCTCACTAGAACATCAAAAAATCAGTATATGTGAACCTGAATCAAGTTCAGGGTGACGATACGTATTATAATTTTTTACTCAGAAATGATCAAAATTTAAGAACTCAAAGCTATTTCTTAACTGCCGTCATGCTGAACTCGATTCAGCATCCCACTAGTGCATCAAAAAACCAGTATATGTGAACCTGAATCAAGTTCAGGGTGACGAAGTGTATTATAAATTACTCTCCTCTCAAACCTTCATGCTAAATATGGCTCTACTCCTAGGTAAACATATACTATAAATTTTTCACACATTTTTGGTAGGGTAATCAATTTTTGAGCTGTTAATAATAAAAAAGTACACAAAGAATGTCACGTTTTCCATCTTTAGTACTTATACAGAAAAACAAAAAAGTAAAACATTATCATTTTAAAAAACACATTTCATTTAACAACATAATCCACTTGAATATGAAAACATTAAAAAGCATAGCTATCGTAATTCTTTGTTTACTGTTTCAGCTACCGGTAACAGGGCAACAAAATACCGGCAACACAAATGCATCACCCCAGCCCACAAATATCTCCAAAGACGATGATGATGATGACGACGATGACGATGATGAAGACGATGAAGACGAAGATGAAGAAGACGAAGTAATCAAACACCCTTCTTTATATTTTGTAAAATTAGCACCGGGCATTAGTCAGCAAGAAGTTAACCGTTTATTAGAAGAACTTAATTCTGAAGAAATCTGGTATCGAGAAGAAATCAACCTCAGATTATGGAACACCATAGCATTCCCATATATCACCGCACAAGGGCAAACGGTAACCAATATTGATGGACAAGCTATGAATGCTCAAGGTAAAACAGAAATTAATAGTGCTAACTTTAATACCGGATCTATTGATCGAAATCCTCCAGGTAATTTTCCATTATCTTGTTTTCAAGATATCATCCCACAACAACCTTTGGGCACTGCTCCTATAAAAATCTCTGTCTTTGATACTGGATTCACTCCTCAACCAACCAATCCCAATGGATATTCATTTAATATCCAAAACTATACAGGATATGATTATATTGATGATGATACCATTCCCGAAGATGGTAATGGTCATGGTACGCATATTGCCGGAGTCATTCACCATCTATTAAGTCAGCAAGGAGGGCTTGCCAATATTACTTTTGATATCAGAAAAACACATGATGATATGGGGCGTGGTTTTGTATCCAATTTGATTCCTGCGATCCTGGATGCCGTTAATGAAGGAGCTGATATCCTAAATCTTAGTTTTAGTTATCAAAATATCAATGAAAATCCTAATGGCAAACCGCTAAAAATAGCGATAGATTATGCTGAGCAAATGGGAGCATTGGTGATTGCTGCTGCCGGTAATACTAATGAGAATAATGACACGGATGCCATCATTTCTTTTCCCGCATCTTATCCCAACAACAACATCCTATCTGTAGCTTCTGCCGATTGTAATGGTAAACTTAGCCCCTTCAGTAGTTTTGGGCAACGTAGTGTAGATGTTGCAATACTCGGAGAAAATATACCCGGTCCTATCATGACAGGAGGTATGGGATATCAAACAGGAACTTCTTTTGCTACTGCAAATGTTACTGCAATGGCTACAATACTAGCCACTCACCAACAACAATTTGATCAACAACAAATCCGTTGCGCGCTGATCAATACTTCTACCACCTCATCTGACTTATTTGAGAAAGTAGTAGCAAACGGAGCGATCAACTTTACGGCTGCCTTTACGCAACTGGGAACTGCTTGTACCTCTGTTACAAAAACGACCACCGGAGCTGTACAAAAGACCCCAACCTCAACACTGTTTCCCAATCCTTTTCGAGAAACGCTACAATTAGATATAGATATAAAAGAAAAAGATAGGCAACACGTCACTGTTTCTATGTATAATCAACAAGGTATATTAATCTTACAAGATCAATTCAATACCATGCAAGATAACACCGTAATCAATTGGGCAGCTACTCAACAATTACGCCCCGGTACTTATTTTGCCAAAATAGATATTGGCGGACATACTACAACACAAATGGTTATTAAAAAATAAATGTTTGAATACCCCTAAGCTGTCTTGTTTGAAAAGAAAAGAGGTTAAAAGTATTTAACCTCTTTTTTTTATGAGTAAATATTACACATCTCTTTGTCTCCCTGAACTCAATTCAGGGTTGCACAAAATGCTTTTTATTCTCTAATGAGATGCTGAATCAAGTTCAGCATGACGCTTAGATAAGTAGGATGAATGTCTATAATTTTTATGAATAAAAGAATTAACGAACTGTCAGTCTGAGCCTATCGAAGACTCTTTGAAAACGGTAAGATGAAAAACTTCGACAAGCTCAGTTTGACAACAATGAATCAAAAATAACTCCTCCCATGCGGAGTGGATTAACTATCGTGTGGATAACAATGGCAATCGCACAATGTATGGTTATCCTAGCGCATACACCGGGATGCGTCGCTCTATACAAGGCTTGCACTACTTCCCATATTTACGGATATAACCTTTCTAACGTTCGGGATGCTTCATTGTGGGTATTTATGTTACGAGTTCTTGAGTTTTGAAATTGAAAGTAAAAATTTAAAACGAATATGTAACCCCAAACTTGATTCAGGATCACAGATATTTTTCGATGCTCTAATGCGATGCTGAATCGAGTTCAGCATGACGGATTAGTTTTACCTCTAACTTCGTACTTTTTACTCTGTACTTCTAATCCCATACTTTTACCCCTATACTTCAAACTCATATTTTTTACTCACTACTCATTACTCAAAAACTCACTACTAACTACGTTACACTTTAATCAAATGTTAACAAAAAAATAAATTAAGTCTAATTCTTTTAAGTTTTCTACAATCATGAGGGATCAATTTTAACAATTTGCTATATTAGTTATACGAAGTTGATAACACACGTCATGACCCATATACAATACCCCCTCAGTTATCTCCTCTTGTTTTTTGGAGCGATACTCTTTGCACAAACAGAAACTACATCAGAACAAGATATCCATGATTTTTTTGAACGGCATTATGAGCAACTCAATCAAAATTTACAGCAAAAACAATATGATAGAAATATACAATTGATCAAGAAACTTGAAACTGAATCCCTTTATCAACAATTAGATTGCTATCGCCAGGGGAAGCTCTTACATAAAATAGGCGTATCGCACTACTTACTCAATCAGGAAACAGAAGCTATCCTTTATTTTAAAGACAAAGTCGTACCCATTTGGAAAAACTGTGAGCAAGTTCCCCCTTCAGAAAAAGCAAATACCATTTATAATATCGGTATCTGTTACCAATATTTAAATGATCTGGAAGCTGCCAAACCTTATATTGATCAAGCCCTTTATATTTTTGAAAATGACCCAAAATACCCCCTATCCCAATTAGCACTTAAATATCATGGTATTGGTAAATTTTACCAGAATCTAAGCGATGCTTTTCGTTCTGAATTGTATTACAAAAATGCGGCTAATCTCTATAAAAAACAATCCGAGAGCAAAGAAAGAGAATTTCAAGCATATAATGATTTGATTGCAATGAACAATGACTTTAAAGATCATATAAAAGCTAAAAAGTATATTAACCAAGCTTTATTAATCAACACGAATTATCCTACATCTATTTCCAAGTTAAATCTGGCATGGGTGTATTTAAATGCAGGGAATACATATCTAGGATTACAAGAATATAATAATGCAAAGCAAATGATCAACCATTCATTAAAATTGTTAAATGATAAAAACGAACCTTTTTATTACGCTATTGCTTTAGAAATCATGGCTTTAATCTATGCTGATGAAGAAAAATTTAAACTCGCTGAAAATAATTTATTAAAATCCTTAGAATTACGAAAACAAATTGTCGAAAAAGGAGAGAGTAAATTATCCTTGGTACATGCTTATGAAAATTTAAGTGATATTTTAATCCGAAAAGGAGACCTTACAACAGCAAATCAATACTTGAATAAGGCATTTGATATTCTGGTTCCGATTGTAGATTTTGATCAAGATCATGTACCTATTATACGTACAGCAAAAGCCCTTGATGATGAACATTTGATTCGTCTGATAGAACTCAAAGTACAAACTTTTAAGGCACAACATAAAACCTCAGGAGATATAGGATACCTCAAAAAAGCCCTCTATACACAACACAAAATAGATTCTGTGATCAATAAGAGTTTGATTTCTTTTCAGTTTGAACAATCTAAACTTGATTTTTTAAATCTAAAATTCGAGCATTATGACCAAGCAGTAGAAGACGCACTCACGCTTTATCAAGTTACCGATGACCCTTTTTATCTTAAAGAAGCTTATTTCTTCTCTTCGAGAACCAAAGCCATCGTACTGCAATACGAACTCAATCAGGTAAACGCATTGCAATCTAATGTTCCTGCAAATATGATAGCCAAAGAAAAAGAATTGCGACAAGAAATGCATATGCAAGAAGCCTTACTCACAGAAGCTATAGAAGAAAATCGGGATTCATTACTACAAACCTATAGCAAAGCACAATATGCCCTTGATAATTATATCAAAGAAATAGAGCAAAAAGAGCCTACATACTTTAAAGAAAAATATGCGTTTACCAAACAATTAGATATAGAAGATATACAAAAGTCTCTCCCCGATGATATGGCTGTGGTAGAATATTTTAGCTCAGCACATACCATTTATAGTTTTTGGATTACAAAAAATGATTTTTTTCCGATACGTATTGCTCGCGATGCCCAACTCAAAAATGCGCTTCATGATTTTGTGGCACAATGTCGTGATCCTAAGTCAGAAGTCTCTGTTCCTTTTTCTGAGTTGATTTTTGACAATCTTTTGCAACAAGGTTTAGCAAAAACCACACAAAAAATCAATCGCCTCTGCATTATTCCTGATGGAGAATTGCATAAACTGTCTTTTGAAGCCTTAACAGATAAAAAAAATTACCCTAACCAGTTTTTGATAGAAAACTATGCAGTTTCTTACTCTTACTCGACTGCATTGTTATTTCGAAAACAACATCGGGATAAATTAGATACCTATATGGGCTTTGGTTCTAAATATAGTAAAGACCTCACTCAAAAAATAAAAGCACGTAAGCGCTTTTTTGGAGACGAAAACCTTGCTCAACTTTCATTATCTCAAAAAGAAATAGAGCAGGGAGCTGCTATTTTCAATGGAAAAACATTTATCGATACAGAAGCTACTCTAGAGAATTTTTTACGGCATAGTTCAAAAGCAGATATTATTCACTTGTCTTTGCATGGACTTGTAGATGTAGATGACCCAAAAAGATCCTGTATTATTTTTGATGACCGACAGGAACAACAAGAATTTTTACTTGCTCCCAGAGACCTGTATAGCAACCGATTAAATGCAAATCTGGTTTTACTAAGTGCTTGTCATTCTGCTAGTGGAAAAATTTATAATGGCGAAGGGGTATTGGGAATGAGTAAATCCTTTTTATTAGGAGGTGCACATAATATTCTATCCAGTTTATGGAATGCCTCAGAGGCTAGTTCTTTGAAAATAACAACTTCTTTTCTAGAAAATATCCATGCAGCTCAAGCTACCGATTTAGCGCTACACGAGGCCAAACTAAATTACCTCAACAACTCAGAACCCAATAAAAGACACCCTTACTATTGGGCAAATTTCATCCTATTGGGCGAAATTGACACGCATAAAATATATACAAATTCTTCTATCTGGATTGGTTTGGTCTCTGCCGGTATCCTCTTATTTTTGCTTTTTATGATACGACCCTTACGACGTATTCGAAAAAGACAAAAATAGCTGTCATATACCATAAATAAAGTATTCACAAGCTTTAACTATTGGACTAGCAATAGATATTTGGTCATCTATAAATAGCTTTCTTTTCAAAAATTTTGAAAAAAAAGAAAAAAATTGTGTCACGTTATTCTTCTTCTCCTCTTATAAGAATAACAATATTAAAAAACACAAAATATCATACATTATGAAAGCTATTAAAAAATCAAATATTTGTAAGCACATTACTGAGTACACCATTAATGAGAACAATATAAAAACACATAAACCTATTGCCGGTGACGTAGCCATCTTCGAGGTTGTAAGTATTGGTTCACTCAATGCAATACAAGATCATGAAGGAAGAAACTGTTATATTTTTGCAGGTGACCACATCATGTTATCTTTTGGTAACCGCTACGCTAGTAATCAATTTGAAGGATATGTTCCTAAGGAATATATGCAAGAATATGACTTACTAGGTAAAGGAGGTGTTGCCGGCGAAGTCGTTTCTATGTTCTATAAATTATTGGTTAAAGGCCCAACCAAATTAAAATTAGTAGGATATGCAACCGATCATGATGGTAAGGTGATTAATAGTATATATCATCATAGAGAAGCAACAAAGTTCAATCCCGGAAAAATTAGAAATTTCAAAACGATTCTTTCGCTGGGATCCAGTATGGATAGTGGTAAAACGACTACAGCTGCCTACTTATGTCGTGGCCTAAAAGCTACCGGATCAAAAGTAGCCTATATTAAACTTACAGGAACCGTATTTAACAAAGACAGAATGTTAGCTTATGATTGTGGAGCAGACACTGTAAGCGATTTTTCAGAATTTGGATTTCCATCTACCTATTTGTGCGATTTGGATACATTAATGCACTTGTATGAAAGTTTACTTTCTGATGTTGCTCATGTAAATCCTGATTATGTGGTTATAGAAATCGCCGATGGATTGTACCAACAGGAAACCAGTATGTTATTAGAACATCCATTATTTACAGAAACTGTTGACCATGTAATTCTATCTTGTTGCGATAGTTTAGCCGTAAATACAGGTGTGCAGTTCTTGTCTCCTATTTTTGGAAAACGCCTATTTGCTCTAGGAGGTTTATTTACAGGTAGCCCACTTTTGGTTTCTGAAGTTGAAAATAGATGCGAAATCCCGGTACTTACCTTAGACAAGTTGCTACAACCAGACGTATTAAACCAATTGCTTGAACCCTCAATACACGTTGCTGTATAGATTTATATAAATCATATCATTTATACATAAAAATCATGAAATATTCTCAAAACCAAGCTATATTGGCGAGTGTAGTAGTCTTAGGACTACTATTATCGCCGGTAATCCAAAACTGGGTAAACAAACCAAAAGATAATTTTCCGCTATCCTACTACCCCATGTTCTCTATGAAAAGAGGAGTTACCTACGGTGTATATCATCTTGTAGGATATGATGAAGCACAAAATCGATATCACATTCCTTATCGATTAACCGGTACAGGAGGTTTTAATCAAGTAAGACGACAAATTAAAAAGGCAGCACGATCTGAAAATGCTGCTGAATTCACAAAACAAGTTGCTCAAAAAATTGCCAAGAAGAAAAAAGAGCCTTACACAAAAATTAACCGTGTAGAATTAGTAAGAGGGTATTATCATCTCGAAAATTATTTTTTAAAAAAAGATACGTTACCCGTTCGTGAGAAAAAAATAGCACACTATAACATCAAGAAATAATGAAAGCGTTCTTCAACAACATAAAAAAACACTGGTTCATTGCCGTAGCTCCGGAGCGTTTGGCAGTGTTACGCATTGCAACAGGAGGGTTCTGTCTCTGGTATCTTTTATCAAGATTTGATATGCTTCAAAGAATGGTAGGTAATACAGAAGCTTTTGATCCTGTAGGAATTCTAAATTGGATGGTACAACCTATCTCAGAAACAGTATTCTGGTGGATCAGTATAGGATTGATTATTTTGAATGTAGCATATATTATCGGTTGGAAGTTTAAATTTACGGGACCTGCTTTTGCAATACTTATCCTTTTATATTTTACCTATCGTAATTCCTGGTCTATGATTTATCATAATCGTAATGGCCTTATCCTACATATTGTAATATTAGGACTTGTAGCATCTGCCGATGCATGGTCATGGGATGCATGGCAAAAGAAAAAGAAAGGGATAAAAACACCTAATGCTCAATGGCAATATGGGTGGCCTATACAACTTATTTGTGCAGCAACAGTATGTACATATCTACTCTCGGGAATAGCCAAAGTTGCAGGAGATCTGGCATTAGAATGGGCAAATGGAAGTGCAATGCGTTCACAAGTAGCGGTAGATGCACTACGTAAGGAAATATTAGTTGCCGAAACCTCTCCGTTCTTTAGTTTTATATATGAACATGCCTGGTTGTTTCTAGTCATGGGTATATTGACTTTTGTGATTGAGCTTGGCGCTCCTATAGCTCTGGTAAAAAGAAGATGGGGAATGGTATGGGCAGTAATGACATGGCTCATGCATTGGGGAATTTTCTTTATTATGGGAATCACCTTTAGATATCAACTTACAGGATTGATGTTCTTATCATTCTTTGATGTTGAAAAACTTTGGAAACCTTCGCAACATAAATCAAAAATGACTTTGCCCGAAGACAATACTATAGATACCATAACCAAACCGGTAGTACTCTTTGATGGTGTTTGTAATTTATGTAATGGCTGGGTTCAATTTATTTTAAAAAGAGAAAAAGATCAGAGATACCAATTTGCTTCTTTACAATCCGATATAGGGCAACGATTATTAGCACAATATAGCATTGATACTAATCTTTCATCTATTGTGGTTATAGAACAAGGAAATGTATATCAAAAAAGTGATGCTGTATTACGAATATGTAGTCACTTGAATGCACCATGGAGTTTTTTAGCGCTATTCACAATAGTTCCGCGTTTTATACGAAATAAGGTATATGATGTTATAGCTACAAATCGATACAAATGGTTTGGAAAACAACAACAATGTGCATTATTACCTGTCGATAAAGATTTACGATTTTTAGATTCATAAATAAGTTAACTGCTGTTCAAGTGGATAGGTCAAACCATAATCCCTGAAGAACGATACCCTAATTTTCAGGGATTGACCTGCCTCTTGTATTCAGAATAAAAATAAAACCTATCAAATTATAATTATGCCTCGTAATAAATGGAATATCATCAAAAGTTTTGCCGGTAAGAATAGCTTACTGATTACTATAGCACTCTTAACAGGACTATGTTATAATATTTTAACTATTATGATTCCTATTAGTATTGGTAAATTCTACGAGCTTAGTTTTGGTTTCTCTTCGCATAGGTTAGCAGCTTTTAAATTTATTCCGTTTATGGATGCGTCAAATTTCCAATCCTTTTTGGGGTTCTTTTTTGCCTTGGTAGCCCTTAGACTTGGATTTGAATACCTAAATCGATACAGTATTTCTTTGACTGGAGAACGATTTAGCAAAACACTACGAGAGCGACTTTTTCAGAATCAACTACAAGTTGCTATGAATATTTATGATACCAAAGGCATCGGAAAATACTTGCTCAGATATAGTGGAGATATGAAAAGTATACAAAACTATATGAAAAACGGACTTATACGTTTTTCCCAAGATATTGTCTTATTACTTATCGTTGTCATTGCTATTGGCAGTATTAATGTAAATCTGGCATTAATCATCGCAGGTTGTATTGCTTTTTCTTCTATAATATTGTGGGCTATCAACAAAGCGTTGTACAAAGTATCTCTGGAAAGAAGAAATACACGATCAGGAATGCTAAGCTTTGTCAATACGCGTTTGAGGAGCATTCTGGCGCTAAAAGCATTCAACAAGTATTTACCGGAAGAAAAAAGATATCTAAAACGGTCAGACAAACTATATATTATAGGGAAACGTTATGCAAAAGTTGTTGCATTACTACAATCGATGATTCCTGCTGTGACGTATACTATGTTAGGTATCATTATGACCTATGTATTTACAGCATCTCAACAAGCTGAAAGTAAGCTTGGTGGTTCTTCTTTGCTAGTATTGATTTTATTGATCATCTCTATTTTACCAGTTTTAAGACGAAGTTTACGAGTAAGTATTGTATGGAAACTTGGGGATATTTCTTTTACAAAGCTTATTGACATTCTTGATCTTCCCAAGGAAAACCAACTGCCGTTTGAAAATATAAAATTAGATGATAGAGAGATCATTTTTAATAATGTTTGTTTTACATATCCTAATACATCCAAACCTATTTTTAATGATTTACAACTATTGATCAATCCAAAAAGTACCACTTTATTACAAGGTAAATCCGGATCAGGCAAGTCTACTTTTATACGTTTATTATTAAAATTAATGTCTCCCTCTACCGGTCATATTTCTTTTGGGGATCACCAATGTTATAAATTATCAGAAAAAACCATCAGAAAAAATATTGCCATTGTCTCAAAAGATTTTCCATTATATGGAAGAGACGTATATGAAGCGATTGTATATAATAGAAAAGAAGCCAACAAAGAAAAAGCTAAATTTTTATTGGAACATTTACAACAACATGAAGATCATCAAAACCAGCTAAAGCTTGATAGCAAAATAGGGGATTTAGGCTGCAACCTAACGTCTGGGCAACAAAAACTACTAATGTATTGTAGAGCATTGCTCACTCAAAAGCCAATTTTGATCCTTGAAGAACCTTTAAAAGAAATTAATATATACACACAAAAATTACTTCTTCAATTATTAAAGGATTTTCAGGATCAAAAAACCCTTATCTTGCTTGATGACCATGAAGTAAAAGGTTTTGATATTGATACTATATATCATTTATGATATTTTATCATAAACTTACTATCAAATTATATTATTAGTGAATATGCAATACTCAAACTAAATGTACTTACTCTTTTTTGAGATACTCTTTTTGGAATGCTGAAGGAGTAATTCCATTTCTTTGTTTGAATAATTTAGAAAAATGAGCGTAATCTGTATATCCCAAACCCCATGCAATCTCAGTAAGGTTTTCACCAGAATAAAGAATCAATCGTTTTGCTTCTAGAAATACTCTATCCAGAATAATATCTGTTGTTGTCTTTCCTAACGTTTTTTTGCAAATACGATTAAGATGTTTTGCACTAATATTCATCATTTTAGCATAAGCAATTGCCGATTTATCAGTAGTAAACTTTTCTTCAATTAAGTTTTCAAATTCATAGAGTTTCATCATATTATTTTTAGAACTCACTAGATCCTGAAAACTATCTTTGATCACTAATCGTGATAATTCTATATAAATCAAATCTATGAAATTTAGAATCTTTTGTTTTCTTAGTATTGCTTCTGATTGAAATTCTTCAACAATCGTTTTAAAAAGTTGCCCCATATATGCCCTCTGGTCTTCTTGAAGATAAATACATGGAGAGTTCTGGGTTGAAAAGAAAAATGGGAACGATGATAGATTTTTATGTTGATACATCGCTTCGTAAAATTCTTTGGAATGAAAGAAAATATATCCTTTCCCTTTTTGGGTAAATCTCCATAAATGGGTTTGACCGGGTCTTAATAAAAAAACACTACCGGGTCTAATATCATAAGTAGCAAAGTCTATTTCATGAAGCCCTTCTCCTTCTATAAAAAATACTGATAAATAAAAATTATGTTTATGTGCCTTAGATACAATCTTCCAGTTGTTTGAAAGATGGGTCTCTAAATCATTTGCATAAAAACCATCAATATTTTCTGTTTTTGTAAACTGTGCAATATCTAGAATAGGAAGATTCATAAGATCCATTTATGTCCGAATTATACAAATTAAAGAGTAAATCATTAAATAGCCAACAGGAATAATAATCTTTATTTTGTAATAAAATATGTATCATGAGTATTCTATTAAATATTTTAAAAGGAAAGTGTTCTAAATGTGGAAAAGGAGATATTTTTGAAAAAAGGAGCGGTATATCTATTTTAGGATTACCAAAGATGAATTATAAATGTACAAATCCTGAATGTAGACACAAATTTTTAATAGAACCTGGTTATTTTTATGGAGCTATGTATGTGAGTTATGGTCTCACTGTAGCAGAAGGAATTGCCATTTATCTCATCTCAAGTATTTTTATCTCAAACCCTGTATACTCTTTTATAATTATTGCCATATCTGCGATACTCCTAAGCACTACCAATTACAAATACGCTAGAATATTATGGATCTATTTGTTTACAAAAAAAAATAAAGAATTGAATGTAGAGCGTAAGGTATCTTAAAAAAATCTGTTTGTATCACTTTTTAGTTTAAAATATATTTATATTTAAGAAGTGTTCAACAAATCGTTTATGAGATATCAAAATATTACCTTATACTTTGTTCTATTATTTATTGTTCTAAGCTGTTCTCAGCCCAAAAAATCCGAAAAAACTATAGATACTTCTATTTTCGAAGAGGAAATACAACAACTTAAGGCGTATTTTAAAATCCCGGGAATGGCTGTTCTAGTCAAAAAAAAGGATGAGATCATTTACGAAGAGTATCTGGGAAAAAGTGATGTAAAAAATAATATCGATGTAGATACGATTACATTATTTCCTATCGCATCGCTCACCAAAGTTTTTACAAGTATTACTATTCTTAAGTTAGCAGAAGAACATAAAGTATTGCTAGAGGATTCGCTAACCAAATATTTTCCTAAGCTTGCTCTAGGAGATTCGGTAAAATTAAAACATGTTCTCTCTCATACTTCTCAAGGCACACCAGGAAAGAACTTTTATTACAACTATCGTTTTGGAGCATTAACCAGAGTAATCGCAGAGACTTCAGACAGTACATTTGATGAAGCAGTGCACAAAAATATTATTGATCCATTATCGCTTCGACATACTTTTTTATTAAACGACTCTACTCAACTCAAAACAAGAAAAGAGCCTTTTGCTCAACCTTATATTTTTGAAGAACAAATAAAAGACGGATTTGTAGATTATGGCGCTTCTGCCTCTGCAGGGATTGTATCTACTGCAAGAGATTTAGCCGTTTTGGATAATGCACTCGACCAAAATTTATTAATTAGTGAAGCTTCTAAAAATTTGATGTTTACCCCTTTTCAATCACATTTGCCATATGGATATGGAATTTTTAGTGAAACTTTTAATAACACAAAACTTATTTGGGCATACGGACAATACGATTGTTATTCAAGTTTATTTCTAAAAGTACCTACACATGATTTAACCTTAATCCTTTTAGCAAACAATAATCTGATGAGTGATCCGGCAAGACTTATTTATAGCAATGCTACCTCATCATTATTTGTGATGAGTTTTTTAAAGAATTTTGCCTTTGAGCAATCTTCATTACCTCTTTTTGAAACTGAACAAACAAGCACTGATACCATTCCTTCTGTTATAATGAGAGAAAAACTAAGAGCACAAGCACTGGCAGCTTCGTTCATGGCTCGTTTTGACACAGATGAGATGAAAACCAGTACAGCATTACTACAAAGAATTTTTAGCGAATATCCAAACTATCTAGAATATGCCGATCTTACTTTACTTCATAATTTGTCTTTTTTAAAAGAAGTGGCTTTACATAAAGATTTAGGTACATTTAATGAATTTGATCCTCAGATCGAAGCTATTGGTAAAATGTTGCTTCAAAAAGATGCTGACAATCCTTATGCAAATTACTATTTAGGTGGTTTTTATGATAAAAAAGGGGATACTGTACAGGCAAAAACTCATTACGAACGTATTATTAATGCTAAGAATTTTTCAAGAAACTGGTACACCGCCGAGGCACAGAATTGGTTAGATACTAATAAGTAGCAATAGAGATTTAAGGAAACATAAACCCTTTTGTTTCAATAAAATTACCATCATCCGTTAGCCTTTAGCATCGGTATTAGATATTTTAATGTGATTTCAAAAGGTAGTTTATTTCTCCAATTATTATAGTTGCTTCCGGTAAAGACAATAACAGTATCGTATTCTTTGAGAATCATGATATATTGACCCCCATTACCAGAGGCAAAGAGTACTTCGGTATCAATATCATCATATTGTAACTGTTCTTTATACCAATAAAATCCATAAGTAGCGCTGGTATACTTTGCGTTTTTAATTCTTGAATATCTTGCAAATGAAAAATCAATATCGATTTGACAGTCTGTGGATTGTGTAATCCAATCTTTACTTACGATTTGTTTTCCATTCCACTGTCCTTTTTGATCTACAAGTTTTCCTATTTTGAGCATATCTGTCGGCTTCATAAAAAATGATCCGGCAGTCATACCTTGTCCTTTGGGTGATGTTGTCCACTTATAATCAGAAATACCAAGTGGTTCAAACAGGTATTTTTTTGAAAAATCCATAATCGATAGTCCACTTGCTTTACTAATAACAGCTCCCATAATCATCGGTTCATTTGAATTATATGCCCAGTTCTTACCTGGCTGATCTTTCATTGGTACATCTATCGCATAATTGACCCAGTCTTTAGTTTGCTCCATTTCACTCTCGCAATCAGGACCGATACCATAAAATTCTTCACAATCAAATCCTGCTTTCATTTCGAGTAGGTCTTTTATTGTAATTGCTTCTTTCTTTTTGTCTACAGCGTTTTTATTTTTGTACTCAGGAAAATATTTTAATACCTTGTTTTCTAATGTGATTATACCTTGATCGATAGTAATCCCTGCAAGTATACTTGTGATAGACTTAAAAGCAGATCGAGTATCATGCTTAGTATTCTTATCAAATTTTCCAAAATATTCTTCAACAATGATCTTATCCGATTGTGCTACGATAATCCCATCTATTTTTGGGTATGTCTCTTTTTGTATCTCTTTTTTAAGTTCTAGTATTTTTTCATGTTTCTGTGATTGCCCATGGCAACCTAATCCTAAAACTAAGAGTAAAATGATAACACTACTTTTGATTTTGATTTGAAGACTCATTTGTTATGATACTAATACATCATAAAATTAGCAAATTATACACTTATAATGCTTTCTTTATCCTTTTTGTGTAAATGTTCTAAATAAGAGTCGCTCAATTCAGGTATAACTAATAAAGGAATTTTATTGAACACCTCTTCTTGCTTTACATCTGATTCGTTCACTAATTGTTTCATATATCCTTGAGGATAATTGAGCATTGCTAATAAGTGAATTTGTAATTCTTCTACAAAAATTCCTAAAGTCCTGGACATAGAATGCGTTTCTGAAACTGTGTGTACATAATATTCTATAGAAGAAAAATGTTTTCTAAGGATATTAAGGTTAAATCGTTGAATATCACTAAGTGATCTCAATTGCTTTTGTACATGTACAACTCGTACTGTTGCATCAAAAGATGTTGCCAAACTTAATATTGGAGCAATCTCTGATTTTGTATAAAATTTATTAAAATCTGTCGCAAAAGCAATCTCAGACAAAGGAGTAAATTTAGCATCATTAGGAACAATAATTACAGGGCATTTTTTTATCGATTGTAAAATTCTGACTGCATTACTTCCTAAAAAAATCTGATTAAGATTTGAATGCCCTTTGTTACCTAATATAATCAATTCTATATTTTCTTTGTCTATAATTTCTTTGACCTTACTAGTAAGCGTATCGGGTGAAGAGTATGTTTTATAAGTATGTTTAGCGTTCCAAAACTCTGCTTTGATTCTTTCTATCGTTTTTTTTAGCCCTTGCTTTGACAAATAGTCTCTTTCTTTATCATTATCATAATTTAAACCATTATGCATAAAATACTTATGAGTAATAGCAGGGGTATATACATTCAAAAAAAAGAATGTGCATTCTTCATTTTTATGAAGAGTTAATGCATACTTAATTGCATTAAAAGCATTTTCTGAAAAATCTGTAGGCACTAATATATTCTTCATTATAGAGGTTTGTTTGATATGAAGTAAAAGTATCTGAAACAAATAATCCCTGTAATGACATTTGTCATCTTTTAGCGGTTTTTTTTACACCAAATTTGTTAAGCAAGAAAATATATTAATCCAACCTCCAAAGATTTGAAATTTAGAAGTAAAATACTGCCCGGTAAAAAATCCAAATGGAGAAGAATAGCTATTGTTTCTATAGGAATAGTCACTGGATTAGGTTTTTTTATGGCAAAAGAAGCTTCTCTAGTATCATATATGTCAGACAGCCCTCAGGCTTGTGTAAACTGTCACGTTATGACACCTGTATACAATAGTTGGATGCATAGTTCACACAGAGAACAGGCATCATGCAATGACTGCCATGTACCTCATGACAATATTGTTAACACCTATTTTTTTAAAGCACAAGATGGCTTATTACATGCCTCTGTTTTTACTGCGAGAGCCGAACCAGAGGTCATGTTTATGAGAGAAGCCTCTGAAGAGGTTGTTCAAAATAATTGTATCCGTTGTCATATACAACAAGTAACTCAAGTAAAATACAATGGTTGGCTACAAGACCATACAGAAAATAGAATAGAGCGAAAATGCTGGTCCTGTCATCAAGAAGTTCCTCATGGTACCGTACATGGCATTTCTACAATACGCAGTAATATTTCTCCTATACCTACAGATAATGTAGAAACGGTAATACCAAAATGGTTAGAAAATCAGATAGAGCAAAACGAAACAAGTAAAGACTGACACATATGAAAAACAAAGTATTATTTATCGTAACCGTAATCGTCGTTTTTCTTTTAGGATTGCTGGCTTCTAGCATTGTAAATAGAAAAAATGAAGCAAAATATAAGTATGTACCTCAAGTAGAAATTAGTGAAAACGAACCAAGAAATGAAGAATGGGGGAAAAATTTCCCACAAGAATACCAATCTTTTTTACAAACAGAGCAAAGTGATTTTGCTTCATATCAGGGAGGGTCAAAAATGAGAGACATGCTAGAAGAAGATCCTCGTTTTGTTGTATTATGGGCAGGATATGGTTTTTCTAAAGACTATGGCCAAGGGAGAGGTCATCAATATGCGATAAAAGACCTACATAATTCATTAAGAACAGGAGGACCCAAAGGAAAAGGTGATGGTCCCATGCCTGCTACCTGTTGGACTTGTAAAAGTCCTGATGTTCCTCGATTAATGAATGAAATAGGGATTGCAGAATTTTATAAAGGAAAATGGGCTGATAAGGGAGAAGAAGTTGTTAACCCAATTGGCTGCGCAGATTGTCATGATCCCAAAACAATGAAATTGACAGTTACGAGACCTGCACTAGTCGAAGCGTTTGAAGCTATGGGTAAGGATATCAACAAAGCTACACATCAAGAGATGCGCTCATTGGTATGCGCGCAATGCCATGTCGAATACTACTTTAATAAAAACATTCCTGGTAAAGAAGGAATTGCTTATCTGACTTTTCCATGGAAAAATGGAATGTCTGTAGAAGCAATGGAAAAGTATTATGATGATATGAATTTTAAAGATTGGACTCATAAGTTAAGTAAAGCACCTATGCTAAAAGCACAACACCCCGGTTATGAAACATATCTTACAGGAGTACATGCAGACAGAGGGGTTTCGTGTGCAGATTGCCATATGCCTTATAAGAGTGAAGGGGGACAAAAATTTACAGATCACCACATACAATCACCTCTCAACAATGTTGCAAATTCATGCCAGGTTTGCCACAGAGAGGATGCAGATAAGCTGAGAGCTAATGTATATGAACGTCAGCAAAAATCTACAGAGAGTAGATTAAAACTAGAAGATGCCTTGGTAAAGATGCATGTAGAAGCAAAAAAATGCTGGGATCTTGGAGCTACAGAAGAACAAATGCAACCTATATTAATGGACATACGTCATGCACAATGGCGTTGGGATTATGCAGCAGCCTCTCATGGAGCTTCTTTTCATTCCCCGGTAGAAATAGGAAGAGTTATCAGTAGCGGTTTGGATGTCGCTACAAACGGACGAGTAAAACTAGCTCGATTACTAGCTGAATTAGGACATAATGAACCTGTAGAAATGCCGGATATTTCGACCAAAGAAAAAGCACAACACTATATCGGATTAGATATGGAAAAACTCAATAAAGAAAAAGCTGATTTTAAAGAAAATTTAGTGCCTAAATGGCTAGAAAACGCCGAAAAGCGAGAAGCCGGATATAAAAACAAGAAGGTTTCGATGAATTAGCCAACATTAAATTGTTTATTTTTTTAGGTATGGTTTCAGGTTGTTAGTTTACTTATGGTACTATTACTTGCTTGATTTCTTCTCTTAGACTTTAGAATTATCCTATGTGCTAGGAGTGAACGAGTAACCTGAAACCTTCTATCTGTTTTTTACTTTTCTACAAAATCATTGTACATGCAAAAGCTATATAAATTCTTTTCTTCATCATCATTAGCACTGTTTCTATTGCTTGTATTTGCCATTGCTATGGCAACAGCTACTTTTGTAGAAAATGATTATGGCACAGCAGTAGCATGGGCAAGTATATATGATGCTTGGTGGTTCGAATCAGTAATGCTTGGACTTGTAATAAGTTTTGTATTTAATATTTTTAAATATAAATTGATATACCGGAAAAAATGGGCAATATTTCTTTTTCATATTGCCTTTATCTTTATTATCCTTGGAGCAGGCGTAACCCGCTATACTTCTTACAGTGGGATTATGCGAATCAGAGAAGGAGCCTCCTCTAGCACAATCATTTCTGATACAAAGCTATTGACTGCTACAGTTGTTCAAGGAACAGAGTATCAAACCATTCACAAAAAAATTAATTTTTCTTCTATACAAGACAACAATTTTACTCTTGTTACACAATTTAAAGAAAAGCCAATTACGATTTCTTTTAAAGAATATATAGCTGATGCGTCACCAGAAGTAATAACAGATAGTATCGATGGCACTCCTCTTCTAAAAATGATGATTGCTACAGAAAATACCCGAAATACAATTTATCTCAAAAAAGGAGAAATTGAAAGGATTGGAAGTCATCAACATGAAATAGGATTTGAATCTGATAAAGCCGGTATTGTAAATATCTATGAAGATCAAGGAAAACTAAAAATCAAAGCACCCCATGAGATTGATTTTTTTATGATGGATAGCCAACAAGCCGGAAAAATAAAAGGAGATAGTCTACAATCTATAGAATTACGAACACTTTTCAGGGAACATGATTTTTCATTTGTACCCATGTCATATCACCCAAAAGGAAAATTCAAACTGATTAGTAATACCGAAACAACTACCACTAACGATAAAACTAAAGATGATGCTCTTATAGTTAATGTGTCTGTCGGTGATAAAGAACAAGAAGTAAATTTATTATATCGAGAAGGTTTTTTACCAATAAAACATCAAGTTGAGTTTGATAATCATATCAAAGTTATTTTATCATATGGTGCAAAAGCAATACAAACACCATTTTCAATACAACTAGACGATTTTTTATTAGAGCGTTACCCCGGATCATCAAGCCCATCTGCATATACCAGCGAAATCACAGTTTTAGATCAAGACAGTAAAATACCATACCGCATTTTTATGAATAATGTATTAGATTACAAAGGGTTTCGGTTTTTTCAAGCAAGTTATGATACTGACGAAAAAGGAACTGTTCTTTCTGTAAATCATGATGTGATTGGTACGTATATCACATATCTTGGGTATTTACTTATGGGAGTCGGTATGTTTTTCACTTTTTTTGGTCGTTCTTCCCGTTTTCAAATCGTAAATAGAAAATTAAAAAAACTACGCCTCACTACGACTATATTATTAT
Source organism: Aquimarina algicola (assembly GCF_006443095.1). Taxonomy (GTDB): domain Bacteria; phylum Bacteroidota; class Bacteroidia; order Flavobacteriales; family Flavobacteriaceae; genus Aquimarina; species Aquimarina algicola. The sequence continues at coordinate 266,130 of NZ_VFWZ01000008.1, read as the reverse complement.
TTTTAATTTATAGTATTCCCGAAACATCCAATGCACAACATTTTCTTGATAGTATTCCAAAGGCTTCTTTAGAAACTTTGATCAAATCACAAAGAATAGATATACAACAAGCTAACTCTTTTAGCCGTTTGATGGTTCAGGATTTGGATGGCCGTATTAAACCTGTAAATACCTTAGCTTCAGAATGTGTTAGGAAAATCTCTAGAAAATCTAATTTTTCTTACCCTATTGGAAACAAGGAAATAAAACTAAATGTAAATCAAGTTTTTTTAGGAATGCATATGGCGCCTCAAATATGGCAACAAATTCCTATCATTAAAGTTGATCTAAAAAAGACAGATGATCTCCTTACAAATATTTCTGTTGGAAAAAATGGACTAATCGCTTTTTCTGACCTTCTCGACCTTCAAGAAAACTATATTTTATCAAATGCAGTAGAAATTGCTAATAGAAAAAAACCTTCTGAACGTAATGAATTAGACAAAGAAGTATTAAAAATAGATGAGCGTTTTAATATCCTTTTCAATGTTTTTACAGGTAATTACCTAAAGATATTTCCTAATAAGAATGATCCAAATGATACATGGTATAGTCATACACATCATTTTAAAGATTTTACCAAAGAAGACGGGCGTTTTGCTAAAAACATTTTACCTGGTTATTTTAATGATCTGCTATCTCATGATTATAAAAGCGCACATCAAAAATTAATCTATATACAAAAATATCAGGAAGTTTTAGGTGCTTCTATTATCCCAAATGACAAACGTGTCGAGGCAGAATTATGGTATAATGAGATGAATATCAACTTCTGGTTATTCATACTATATTTTGTTTTAGGTTTCATCTTACTTACGCTGTCTATTTTAAAAATGTTTTTCACATACAAGTGGCTTAATTTTCTTTGGAATGGCTTGATTCTAATTACTCTAATTTCGTTTTTATGTTTTACGGGTAACATTATTTTAAGATGGTATATCGCTCAACATGCCCCTTGGAGTAATGGTTATGAAATGTTGGTTTTTGTAGCGTGGTGTTTACTACTTAGCGGATTATTAACGTTTAGAAAATCTGATTTTTCTTTACCATTGACTACTCTTTTTACAGGAGCTTTATTATTTGTAAGTTATTTGGATTGGCTAAATCCAGAAATTACGAATCTAATGCCTGTACTAAAATCATACTGGTTAAAAATACATGTGGCGACTATTGTAAGTAGTTATGCTCCTTTAGCATTATCAGCTGTATTGGGTAGTATGGCGCTGATATTAATGATTTTCAAAACAAAAAAGACCAAGAGAATTATTGATATTAAAATAAAAGAACTTACCTATATCAACGAACTCTCTATGACAATTGGTTTGTTTGTATTGGCAATAGGCACTTTTCTTGGAGGTGTTTGGGCAAACGAAAGTTGGGGGCGTTACTGGGCATGGGATCCCAAAGAAACCTGGGCATTGATTAGCATTATAGTATATGCTATCGTATTACATCTACGATTTGTACCTGCTCTTAACAATAGTATAACTTTGAACATTGCAAGTATGTTTGCTTTTTGGTCAATTATTATGACCTCTTTTGGAGTTAATTATTATTTATCAGGATTGCACAGTTATGCCTCTGGAGACCCGGTACCTATACCAAAATTTGTATATGTTATATTTTTTAGTATGATTTTGATAACAATTGCAGTCCTTTATAAACAAAAAATAAATCGACAAAGAATGACAACATAAAAAGAAGTTTTTATTTTTCTTCTTTTACGAGCTTATCATCTTTCCATATTCCACGTGTAACGATTGTACCTTTTTGATTATAAAACTCACCGTGGCCACTTCGTTTATCATCTTTCCATTCTCCAATATATTTTTCGCCATTAGGCCAGTGGTATGTTCCTTGCCCGTTACGTTTATCTTGAACGTAACTTCCTTCATAACTCTCTCCATCTGTCCAATAAAATTTACCTTCACCATGTCTCATATTCTCTCTCCACTGTCCTTCGTATCGACTACCCGTATCTAAAATAGCTACACCATATCCATTAGCTCTTTTATTTTTGACCTGCCCTACATAATGCATTTTATTCCCTTTTGTACTTTTAAAGGTTAAGTATTCTCCGAAAGATTTTTTGAGTAATTGATTTCGCATACTCGAAATTTGCACTTTTGCTTTCTCCAAAACAAAACTTAAAGAATCATAGGCATTAATATCTTCGGTGATTTCACTTTTAGTATTAGTAAGTGTATCTGTTGTAGTGGTATCTTTTGGAAAATCATTTGATTGAACGATTGTCTCCATTCTAATCAGCTCTTTTGCAAATTGTACTCTTGCTTTGATATCTAAAGAATTATTACCTCTCATTTTTTCTTCTATATCTACATATGCATCTAAAGCTTCTTTATATTTTCCTTCAAATATTAATGTATCTATAGAAACTAACTTATCATAATTTTCGTCATTAGCTTCACTCTGCGCTTCAAGCTGTTCCAGATTTTTAATCTTTTTATGTAATGATTGCGTTTTAAATAGAAAAAATATAGCTACACCAATTGTAAGCACTAATAAAAGATAAAGTAGGTATTTCTTTTTCTGTTCTTTCATGTAGGTTGGTTTTAAAGGTTCACCATTTTAATCAGTTAAATGAATTGAGGGTAGTTTATTTTTTACTTTTCTAAAATCAGGAGAAAAGTACACATGTGTTCTGAGCGTCCAACTTTGTTTATAGATTCCTCCATTATCCAATGTCTGTCCTTGTGAATACATAAGACCGGCAGCTACCGTAAGTCTTGGAGTTATAATATATCCAATGGATGTATGCAACCGGAGATCCTCCAGAGGACTATCTACAACTTGTTTACCACTTTGCATAATCAATTCTGCTTCTGGAGCAATATAAAAAGCTTTTGGCTTTAATTTTGGTTGATTAAGAGGCAATTTTAGACGAAACATATATCTCCATCTATTTCTAAAAATATACTTACTATCTTCTGCAAATCCTTGGGTCCAACGATGTTCAATCCTAATTCTATGGTAAATCATCGCGCTAGATATGGGCATTGCAAATTGATATTGATGCCAAATACGCCATTCTGGTACCAGGTTACGCCCCTCAGAAGATGAACTCGTATTATAATTAAGTCTTAACACCCCTCCAAGGCTCACATTAAATTTTTTAGAATAAATATATCCTATAGCATGTCGATTATAAATCTGCCCTATTTGCCCAACAAATGGAGTGTCTTCAGTTTCTTCAAATCTAAAATGTGTTTGCGCTACCCAAAACAAACGTTTTGAAATACGAATATTACCATACGTATTAATCCAATATTTGGTTACAGGATCTTTAAATTCAGATTCTGAAGGTAATACTACTGCATCTTCTTGTGCTACTATCGAAGTAGAAAAGCAAGCTAGCATCAGGAACAAAATGATCTTAAGATATTGAGGCCCTCTATGTATCATTCTTTCTCTTTTATAATAGTTGATATTCCAAACAATTTCAATATTTCGATAGGATCTTTCTCTTTCCTTAGTTTTCTTTCTATTTTAGAAGTGTCTTCATCTCGTAAAGCTATCATTCTCACAAAAAGTTCTTGCAATGTAGTTGTAGTATCTTCAACAGTATTGCATTTTAAATTTGTTTCTACTTGTTCCAGAGCGTATGGAACCAAAATTCTAGTATAAGCATCTACAATCCGTTTCTTTATTTCTTCATCCATTATTGTAGATGTAAAAGGATTCCAGATTGGATCTATATATTTTTGTTTTATCTCTTCTTTTTGTTCGGGTAGTTTTGCAATTTGAGTAGTTAAGTTCTTAACTTGTGTAAAACATTTGGTTAACCGCTTTGCCTCCTCCAACTTTTTGGTAGTTTCCTCCATGTTCGAATAAACACTTAGTTTATCATCAGCAAACACGGCTAAACTATTAAGTGCTTTCTTATGTTTTGAAGGAACTATTTCCTGTAACGAATCAATTTGCTTTTTGAGTCTCTTTGTTGTCACAATTAATTTTTCTTCTATAGAAATAATTTCTTTTTGTCTTCTTTCTTTAGAAACCTTTTTATGTAATTGTTTATACAAAAAGTCAAGGATTGATTCAGTATATTTAGCTATTTGATAAACCCCTTCAAGATCAGTAGTTTTAAGAACAATATATCCATTTTTTGAATACTCACGAATGGATTGCTTATCATCAAAGCTACTATTTCCTGTTAAAACTAAGGGGATATCTTCTCTCCAAAATTGATCAACCAAGTCTTTACGATCTCTGTATTGCATCAAATTTTGTTGATGTGAGTTTACTACTTTTTGCATAGGTTCCAGATACTCTTTTGTAATACTTTCTACGCTTTTGTACCAAGTAGCTGTTTCTTCATCTGATAACTTTAAAATATTTAATTGAGTATCATTCAATATGGTATCAGACATTTTTTTTGACTTAGAAAAGTAGTTTACAATCTTATTAAGCCGTTTTTCTTCATTGGATGCTATAGGGTAATAAGGTACTTTCACTTTAAACGTGGATAAGACTACAGAATCGCCTATAGAAGACAAAATATCTTCAATCTCAGTATAATATTGATCATTTTTAAGTAGTAATTGGCTTATTCCCTGCTCAAAATTGTTATCTGTACTTGTAGCATTACTAAATGACTTAAGAATTTCAATATATTGTTTATCCAGGTTTATAGTCTTTGTATTCGTTTTATTTTTTTTGTAGATATCAATCACAGTGTGATCTATCCCAGAATGAGTCTCTATTTTTGTAAGAAGTCCACTATCAAAATACCAATGTTCTTCTTTATCAACCTCATCATTATAATACAATGTCCACTGATCATGTGCCAGACCATTACGTAAAAACCTACCAACTAATGATTCTGTTTTTGTATCCACATGAAAGCTTTTCTGAGGAACACCATTTTTGAATTCTACAGTACTTTTAAATAATGTTTTATGTATATCTGAATTTTCTATACTATCTAATCGTACTGTCCACTCCCCTATTGGTTTTCCGTTATCTAATTTCCCAAGAACTTTCTGTTGTATCCCATCTAACTCTATAACATATTGGTAATCCACTAGAGTCGTAGTTGCTTTTGGTTGAAATTCTCCGATAGTAAATTGCCAATTGCCATGAGGAAGGTTACCTTTGAAAGTACCTGTAAATAAAAATGAGCGGTTCCTTTTTTGAGCAAGAGGACTTAAGTTATTATCATCTTTTATCTGAAATGCACCTTCAAATATTGTATCCTTTTCTTTCAGCTTGTAAATATAATTAGCAACCCCATCATATTGAGCCACCTTCATTGGTCCTTTGTATTTAAAAAAGTTTTGCCCAAATACTGCCTCTGGGAAAACAATACTTACGACCAAAAAACAAGTAATTACAATACTCTTATTATAAAATATACTTCTCATGTTTGTGTCCAACACTTAAATTTGCATTTCGGCGAATATCCTTTTTAATCTTTATTTTTAGTCTTCTAAATTCAAAAAGAAAATATAACGTAAGATCATATATTCTTATTTCATTGATAATTAAAACGATATTAACTAAATATATAGATCGCGGCAAAGATATTAAACCAAATAATACAAACTCTATACGTTTTGAAATAAAAAAAAGTATACTCTTGTATATAAAAATTATAAAAACTGGAATGATTATTCCAGTTTTTATATATTTGCTATTATGAATAAAAAAGAAGCTATACTACTTGCTGCACTTCATTTAATTACTAAAAAAGGAGTTCATAACACACCTATGTCTGCAATAGCAAAAGCTGCAAATACTGGAATGGGAACTATCTATAACTATTTTCCTAATAAAGAAAAATTAATTAATGAGCTATATATCAATATCAAAAAAAAGGAAAAAGAGATATATGCTACTTTTGAGCCTAATCGCCCAATCAAAACACAATTTGAAGATTATTTTATTTCTACAATTAATTTTTTCACATCTAACCCTTTGTATTTTAAATTCATGGAACAATTACACGCTTCTCCTATTATAACAGAGCAAAGTAGAAATGAAGGGTATAAATCTGTAGATACTGTGCTACAACTCCTGATTAAAGGCAAAGAAGAACGAATCATAAAAGACATCGACATTAATGAGTTATTTACATTTATAGGAGGAGCCGTTTTATCATGTTTGAGATGGTATTTTAGTCAAACAGCAACATCAGATATATCAATAAAAAGTCAATCTCAAATGGTTTGGGATGGCATAAAAGAATAATTTTTTTAATTTATTTTGGAATGAATATTCATTCTATATTTAAAATATAAATCATCATGAACAAGAATGTATTAATCACCGGTACTTCTACAGGAGTAGGATTTGAAAGTGCAATTTTATTTGCTCAAAACAATTTTAAAGTCTATGCTACCATGCGTAATTTAAAAAAAGCAGATCTACTCAAAAAAAGAATCGAACAAGAACATCTAGATATTGAACTGCTGTTTCTGGATGTAACTAATGTAGCTTCTATCTCATCAGCAGTTGAAACAATTATCAAAAAAGATGGCAAAATAGACATACTTATTAATAATGCAGGTGCCGGTTTTGCTAAGACTACAGAACAGTCAAGTGAAGAAGAAATCAGATGGGTTACCGAGGTTAACTATCATGGTGTTGTTTTTTGCACACAAGCAGTAATACCATATATGCGTAAGCAGAGGTCTGGTCAAATTATTAATGTAACCTCTGTTGGTGGTTTAGTAGGACAACCGTTCAATGAATTATATTGTGGAGCAAAATTTGCTGTTGAGGGATATATGGAAGGACTTGCAACATATATAAGCGATTCTTTCAATATTAAAATCACAAATGTTGAACCTGGAGGAATCGCAACAGAATTCATGAAATCAGCAGTAGAAAAAACTACTGACAAAGGGCAACTCGCACACGGAGAATACCTACCAATATTCGAAAAATACCTTGCTGGTAACCAAAAACGAGCCAATGAAGGAAAAGAACAAGTATATCAAACTGGATTAGAAGTAGCAGAAGTTATTTTAAAAGTAGCAAAAAACGACAATCCTCCTTTACGTATACGTACATCAGAATGGGCAGAAGAATTTTCTAAACTAAAAACCCAAGCCGATCCTGATGGTTTAAAATTAGTTACTCAAATAAAAAGTAGTTTTCTATAATTTGTCATGAAAATAATATATTGGCTGTCTACATCAACCATCGCTATGTTTTTGCTCTTTAGTTCATATACCTACATATGTAGTAAAAATACAATTGATGGGATTAGAGCTTTAGGTTTTCCTGATTTCTTTAGGGTAGAATTAGCGGTTTTAAAAGTGATTGGTGCTATCTTGATTGTATTACCATTCATTAGCCTACGAATAAAAGAATGGGCTTATGCAGGAATTGGATTATTTTTAATTACAGCTCTGGTTGCGCATGTTTCACATAAAGATTCAATATTCATATCTATACTATTGCTCATTTTATTAGGAGTATTAGCACTATCAAATATTTATATGCACAAATTATTTAAATAAAAAAACCCACAACTCTTGTGGTTGTGGGTAATAAATGCCTAAACGTTTATTGCAAATCTTCAGCGCAAACGCAAAATCCTGTAATTGGATCGATTTGAATAACGCAGTTAAAATGACCACATATTGGTAATTGGTCAAATCCTCCTTTGATGGCTTTTTGATCTCTTTTGCCAATCGTTTTTACTCCTTTTAATTTTCTTAACTTTTTCATTGTGTAATATATTAAAGTTGTTATCCTTGAAAAATTTATAGACATCCAAGGTTTCTGTCTTCAAATACGTAACGTAAATTAAGGACAAGAAGTATTATAAATATCTGCTAATTATTATTTATATTTTATGAAGTTTTATTCGTTTGAAATATTAGAAATTACAGAGCGATCAAATCAAAATTAAAAGACGATAATCAATAGCATTAACACGCCAAGAAATCAGAGCAAAGCATAAACATTACTCCCAAATCGATGAAATGCAGCTTTATCTAATTCTTCCCTAAAATCAGGATGCGATATTTTTATAAGTGCCTCTGCACGTTGCTTCAGGTTTTTGCCAAACAGATTCGCTATTCCATATTCTGTAACCACATAATGCACGTGGGCTCTTGTGGTAGTGATCCCTGCTCCTTTTTTTAGATAAGGAGTAATTTTTGAAATCCCTTTTGTTGTCATAGAAGTCATTGCAAAAATAGGTTTTCCCATATCAGATAAAGATGCTCCTCTAATAAAATCCATCTGTCCCCCTACTCCGCTATACTGTTGATTTCCTATAGTATCCGCACAAATTTGACCTGTCAAATCTATTTCTATTGCACTATTTATGGCAGTTACTTTTGGATTACGTCTTATAATAGAAGTATCATTAGTATACGCCGCCTCTTTAAAATGAACCAAAGGGTTATCATTGACAAAATCGTATAATTTTTGTGTCCCTACAGCAAAACAAGTCACAATTTTTCCGTTTTTTACGACTTTCTCTTCACCTGTAATCACACCTTGTTCTACCAATGGTAAAATCCCATCCGAAAACATTTCTGTATGTATCCCTAATCGCTTATGATTTCTAAGGTTTGATAGTACTGCATTTGGTATATTTCCAATACCCATTTGTAAAGTTGCTCCATCATCAATCAGACCAGCTACATTTTTACCTATCCGCTCTTCTATTTTGGATATAGGAGTTCCTCCCGATATACGTAATGGTCGTTCTCCATACACCATACAATCTATATCTCTTACATGAATAACACCATCTCCATGCGTTCTGGGAACATTTGGATTAATTTGTGCTATTACTTTTTTAGCAGTCTCTACTGCTGGTAATGTTATATCAACAGAAGTTCCTAATGAACAAAAACCATGCGCATCGGGTGGAGAAACCTGTATGAATGCAAAATCAAGAGGTAAAATCTGACTTCTGAAAAGCAAATGGATCTCACTTAAAAAAATAGGAATATAATCCCCATTGCCTCCATTGACCGCTTTTCTAATGTTACCACCCACAAAGCAACTATTGATCTTAAAAGAATTACAAAAAGGTTCTTGCGTATATATAGCATCACCTTCTGTATGTACTTGGATGATCTCTATATTACTTAATTCTTTGTGTCTTTTACACAAAGCATCTATTAACAAATTGGGAGTCATTGCTGCTCCTTGAAAAAAAATACGCTGTCCAGATGTTACTTTTGACACTGCATCTTCTGCTGATATCGTTGGTAATGACATAGTTAAGAATATCGTTTATAAAGTTTTATTAATTAAATCATTGGTATAATGACACACACTATTTCGATCATTATAAATCAAGTCAATATGCATAAAATGGTTAGTACTGCTCTAATAGATAATTAATAAGATCTGTAGTGGTAACAATACCTACTAATTTTTCATCATCTACAACTGGTAATGCATGAAATTCTTTTTCAGAAAGCATTTCTGCCACTTCTTTTATAGTCGTATTAGAGTTTACACTTATTAAATTTTTGGCCATAACTTGTCCAATAGTAAACATATTATACACAACAGTTTCAATATCTTGTTCATCACTGTATACACCATCTGCAAAGCTAATTCGTAGCAAGTCTGTAAAACTCAACATCCCTACTATATTAGCTCCATCGATCACAGGAATATGCCTTATATTATTTTTTTTGAAAAGCTCTTCTGCTGTTTCTAACGAATCTTTTAAAGTAAGTGTAATGACATTTTTTGTCATTATACTAGAGATTGGTGTTCTTTTTTTCATCTATCTTATTTTTAAAGTTTTTACTCAAATAAAAATCTATTTATTAATATCTGTATGTATTATAATCAAATCAGATTTTACAATTTGTTATACTAAAAGTAGTCGATTACACATTCTAAAAAGATGATTTTTGTCAGTAAACAAGGTCTTGTTAGTAGTTTACACGTTGAACTATTTATTATGAAAATTTCTATTATTAATTCACAGATTCAATATCAATGATGAAAATTTCCCAATAAACATCACAAATTCATGATCATAACAATCTTTTTTTGGTAGCAAAAACAGATCTCACATGAAGATTTTTTTTGTGTTTGTTCATACGTTAGTTATATTTAGAAAATTAGTCAGTATAGGGATGGAAGATCACTCAGAGAGTAAATGTGAGAATTGTATCATTAGACAATTAAATTCACTCAAAGCTTTAAATAAAGAAGAATTAAAGAGTATCTCAAATAGTAAAGTAACCAGATCAGTAAAAAAAGGAGAATCGATTTTTGCAGAGGGTGAAAAACTAAAAGGGGTATTTTGTGTACGTAACGGAGTTTCTAAACTGTCTAAAATGAGTGATAATGGCAAAGACCAAATTGTAAAGATCGCAACAAAAGGCGAGGTACTAGGACAACGATCTGTAATCACTCAACAAAAAACAAACTTAAGCGCTATCGCTCTAAGCGATATGGAGGTTTGTTATATTCCTAAAAATCACCTTTCAGACTATATTAGTAATAATGTAGAGTTTACAAAAGCCATCTTACTTCAAATTGCAGACGAGCTCAAATTTGCTGATAACATCATTGTGAATATGGCTCAAAAAAACGTAAAACAACGTATCGCAGAAACATTAATTTATCTCGAAAATAATTTTGGAGTCGATCGAGAAGGGTTTATTACAATGACACTTACTCGAGAAGATATTGCAAATATTGTTGGAACAGCAAAAGAGGCATGTATAAGAACCTTAACCGCTTTCAAAAAGGAAGATTGGATTGTTACCGAAGGGAAACGCATAAAGATAGCAAACAAAAAAGCCCTCAACAGATTAGTTGAAGGTCTTTGATGCTAACACAAAGATTAATAACAATTAGTACTATTCAGTTTAGATTAACAGTTGATATCAAAAACTTAATGTTGTCGCTAATAGAAATCTTACATTCGCTACTTCACTAGAATCAGTAAAATTTAATGAAGAATCTGGAACTCCATAAGAAGCTGCATTGTAGATTACTTCTCCACGTATTTTAAATCTTCCTTTACCATATACCAATCTAGGAGCAATTCTATACATATAATCTATGTTTGTACCTCTACCATATATATCCCCGCCAATTTCATCTTCTGCACCATAATTTTCACTATAACCTGCATACAAACCAAATACATATTTTTCTTTAATTGGTTTCAATGTTAAATCTGCCCAATACGCCCCTGTAGCAATATTTGTATATTCGATTTGGCTATCGGTTATATTTTCAACGGCATATCCCCCTATCATTAAAAAGTTAAACATATTCTGACCATAAATAGCACCTGCGCGAAGATAGTTGCCATTTATATTTGCTTTTGCAAAAGCATTAAAATGAAAACTCCCTACTTTTTCGTCTGTTTTAACCTCTTCTCCGCTTGGATTTGTAAAACTAAGCGTAGGTTTTAACCATTTATATCCGGCTGTAATTCCAAAAAGTAAGTTTTTATCTAGCCCTGTCATATATTGTACATTCATTTCAGGAATTCCTGCATTACGAATGTATTCTGTAGATGCTCCATTAGGACCGCTAGATTTAAAATCTAACTGTGACAACGCAGTAATCGAAAAACGATTAGATGCATCAGGCATATAACTAAAACGAACCTGCGGATTACGTGACAATACATGAAATGGAGCTGCCCCACCCCATGAAACTACTTGTGGAAAAACCTCTAATGGAAACATTGGATGCCAATAGAATCCTGACAATAGTTCTGTTTTTTGCCAATTTAATTTTACCATAGCGTGGCGCAATCGAAACAAGCCGATATTATCATCAGTCGACCCTACAAAATCACCCTCTATAAGCCCTGAGACTTTTGCATTTAAAAAATCTGGAGCTGTTATACGTATTGCTGCTCTCGAGTGAATGGCAATCATATTAAAATCTGAAGCATCATTAATGTCTCTTCCATTATCATCTAGCAATTCTTCTCTTGGATACAATACAACATCAGCATCTCTTGCTGATACAGTTTGTCGTGTATCAAAGAAAGTTTCTGTCCAGACAAATCCATTCAATTTTACAGAAAATTTATTTTCTGATGATTGATCTTGTGCTTTACTGCTCAAATGCACTAGAACAAGAGCAATAAAAAGTAATTTGATTTGAAATTGAGATTTCATGTTTATCGGGATTTGATTATTGATTTTGATTCGGTAGCTTCATCGATAAGATTAGTAATCGATTGAAAGTCAATACCACTATGCATAGAGAGTCCTACTTCACAAGTACGACTTGTTGCATATCCTTCTTTTACAGTTTCGGGAATAGCATCTTTTAAGTTTCTTAAGCCATGCGCATTTAGTTCCGGTGTATTAAACCCTTTGTTCCCGGCAAAACCACAACAGTTTGTTTCGGGATGGTATACTTTTGTAGAACATAAATTTGCTATCTCAACAAGACTATCTTCTAACCCCATTTTTTTGAGACTACATACCGAAAAAATAGCTACTTCTTTGTCTACCGGCTTAAATGTTAATCTATCTTTTAGATACTTGATCGTAAATTCTGTAATGTCATATATTTTAAGTCCTGTTTCTTCCAGATTTTGCTTCATTGTATATAAACAGGGGCTCATATCGCAAAGAATAGGGTGCTTACCATTATCACTCGCTTTCATCAAGCTTTCTTTTAGCTTTAGCGTAGCTATATCTGCTGCTTTTTGATATCCTTGACTAGAATACGCCATGCCACAGCAAAGTTTTTCTAATTGATTTGGATAAATAACATCACAATTCGCTTTATCTAATAATTTATGAATCTTATTATAAACTGTTTGATCTTCTTTCTGATTTTTATCAGCACCAAAAGTGCGGTTAATACAGGTAGAGAAATACACTACTTTCAAAGTAGTATTGATATCATTTTTTAATTGTATTTTTTTAAATTTTGATGCTTTTGGCATTTGTGGGCTCCATAATATGGGAGAACCAGTGATAGAGGTTACCGTTCTTACTAAACTTGTCATGTTTTGATCTCCCAAAAGATTTGCTGTCGTATGACCAAGTTTAAGTCCTATTTTACTTCCAGAAGTTGCAGTCGACATATGTTCTGCCACAAATTGAGCAGGCTTATCATTCTGTCTCTTATTTGTTCTAAGTTTTTTTACATAGGCGCCTGTATCTATTTTTACGGGACAAGCAAGAGCGCACAGACCATCTGTTGCACAAGTTTGATCAAAGCCATATTCTATTTCTTTTTCTAATGCTCTTGCTTCGCTTTTCTTTCCTTCTTTTTCTAACCTTGCGATCTCTCGATGCAAAACAATACGTTGTCTCGGAGAGAACGTAAGGTGATTTGAAACACAAGAAGATTCGCAAAAACCACATTCAATACATTTATCAATAATAGGATCCGAAGCAGGTAATGGTTTTAGATTTTTGAGATGAGCTTCTTTATCATCATTAAGGATTACACCGGGATTAAGAATATGTAACGGATCAAAAATATTTTTAATATCCTTCATTAATTGTAGTGCCGTTTCTCCCCACTCTTTAATAACAAAAGGAGCCATGTTACGACCTGTACCATGTTCTGCTTTGAGTGCTCCATCATATTTATCTACAACTAATACAGCCAACTCTTCCATAAATCCTTTGTAACGATTTATTGCCTCGTCGGTATCAAAACTTTGTGTAAAAACAAAATGCAAATTTCCTTCTAGTGCATGACCAAAAATCACTGCATTAGTATAACCAAAAGTCTTACAAAGCTCTTGTAAATCAAGTGTTGCTTCTGCAAGATGATGTATAGGAAAAGTAACATCTTCAATCACTACCGTTGTTCCCAGGTTTCGGATAGCACCTACTGATGGAAATAATCCTTTTCGTATTTTCCAATATTTTGAATATTCATCGGGATCATCGGTAAAAGTGATTGGGATCTCTGCTTTAAGTTCACGTACTGAATCAATAATAGTATCAACATTGGCAGTTAGTGTTTCTTTATCCGAAGATCGAGTTTCTACCAATATGGCAGACGCTCCTTTGCTCAATGTTGAAAGATAATCAGGAACCCCTTCCATATCTTCAACAGACTTCAAACTTGCTCTGTCCATTAACTCTACAGCAGTTACAGGAGCACTCTTGAGCAGTATTACTGCTTCGCATGCCGTTTTTATATCATCAAATATCATCAAAGAACTTGCCTTGTATGGATGATCAGTCACAGTATGATATGTAATATCTGCTATCATCCCCAAAGTCCCTTCTGAGCCAATCATCAGATGTTTGATTACATCTATAGGATCTTCATAGTCCACTAGTGCATTTAGGCTATAGCCTGTCGTATTCTTCATTTTGAACTTTTCTCGAATACGATCACTTAGTATTTTGTTATTTTTTGTGTTTTTAATAAGATTCGATAATCTATCATAGATATCTTTATGTTTCTTTTTAAATGCTTCAATACTTTTTGTTGAAGAAGTATCCAAAATAGTTCCATCATAAAATACTATACGCATATCTGCTACGGTATTGTATGAGTTTTGAGCAGTCCCGCAGCACATTCCACTAGCATTATTTGCTGCTATACCACCTATCATTGCCGAATTAATTGAAGCTGGATCCGGACCAATTTTTCTTTGATATGGTTTTAAATATGTATTCGCTCTAGCACCAATAACACCTGGCTGTAATTTTATTTTTTCTCCATTATCAATGATCTCATGATCTTTCCAATGATTTGCAGTCAAGATTAAAATTGAATCTGTAATTGCTTGTCCCGAGAGACTGGTTCCCGCAGCTCTAAAAGTTACAGGAAGCCCAAGCTTATGAGCCTCTGAAACCAAAAAAGATGCTTCTTCTATAGATTTTGAATCGATAACCATTTTTGGTATCAATCTGTAAAAACTTGCGTCTGTACCAAAGGCAAGTGTTTTTGCCTTACTGGTATGAATACGTTTTACATCAACTCTTTTTGAAATACGTTCAAAATATAATGTATACTGGTCTTTGGACACTATGTTCTATTTTGTAGATTGTATGTAAGTATGCAACTCATCAGTAATACCCATAAAATGAAGCATTACCATTCCTAAAATCCCTGTAAGGATCACATAAAATAAGGTCGGAATAATTGTTTTACGTAATACCGAACCTTCACGCCCAAGTAGCCCTACTGTTGCAGAAGCTGCTACTACATTATGGATGGCGATCATATTTCCTGCTGCTGCCCCTACCGCTTGCATGGCAACCAAAACAGATCCCGGTAAGGCTAGATTCATTGCTGCAGAAAATTGAAATTGAGACAACATCATATTCGATACAGTATTCGAACCGGCGATAAATGCTCCTAAGGCTCCTATCGTTGCAGAAAATACAGGGTATATGCTACCAACTGTTGTAGATACCCATTCTGCCATAGCGATCGGCATACTTGATAACTCTAATCCATTAACATCAGAATTTATAAGAATACGTACCATTGGTATTGTAAACATTAATACAAAGCCTGCACCCAAAAGGGTTTTTGTAGATTCCTGGATGCTACTTTTCATCATTTTTGGCTTCATACCATGCAAAAAGTAAGTCACGGCTACGACGATAACCATCAATCCTCCCGGAACATATAATGGTGCAAAAGAAGTACCTATACCTTTTTCTCCTAAAAGATCCTTAAAAGATATTGTTACTGTTTTTAGAAGGGTATTGATCCCTAGCTCAGGTATCCTACTAAGCACTAGAATTACGGCCAATAATAAATAAGGTAACCAGGCTTTGGCTAACGACATGCTTTTTGTAGTATCTGTAAGTGTATTTAATTTTACTTCTAAATTTCCCATCCATTCTGCTGGCCATTCACTAGAATCTGCAAAGTCCCATGTATTTTTAGGTAACAAAAATTTAGCTTTGGCAGCAGGTACTACAATTGCCAAACCAATTAAAGCCCCTATAAGTGATGGAAACTCTGGTCCAAGAAAGACCCCTGTTACCGCATAAGGAATCGTAAATGCAAGCCCTGCAAATATGGCAAATGGTGCGATCGACAACCCTTCTTTCCAAGATTTATTTTTACCAAAATAACGAGTCATCATTACACACATGAGTAATGGAATAAATGTTCCTACAATAGCATGAATTATTGCTACTTCTGAAGTAATTAGCAGCAAAAATTTATCCCAGTTTGTCCCAGCAGCCAATAATTGCTCTGATAAACTTTCTGTTTTTAATCCTGCATTTACTCCTATAACAATAGGTGTACCTACTGCTCCAAAAGAAACAGGAGTTGATTGAATCATCATACCTATAACCACAGCTGCAATTGCGGGAAATCCTAAACCAACAAGTAAGGGCGCAACAATTGCGGCAGGAGTTCCAAAACCGGAAGCTCCTTCTATAAAACAACCAAATAACCAGGCGATAATAATAACCTGTACCCTACGGTCTTCACTAATATTTGTAAAACCTCTTCGAATTACTTTGAGTGCTCCAGAATATTTTAATGTATTCAAAAGTAAAATTGCACCAAAAATGATCCATAAAATAGATACTGTTGTTCCTAAACCTTGAAGAGTAGATGCTATAATACGTGTAGATGACATATCCCAGCCAAAGAATGCAATCAAGACAGTAACAACAAACACAAAAGGCATTGCCCGTTTTGCCGGCCATCTTAAACCTACCAATAATATTCCTGCTAACAAAATAGGCAGAAATGCTAAAAATGCTTGTAACCCTAAATTCATTTTATCATAATTTAATTACTATTTAATAGAGATATTTAATTAAAGAGTGTAAGCAACCTGTATTCATTTTTTTAACTTAAAAATGAATGCTAAATGATTCAAAAACTAGTTTCAAGTATACTCCTTCAAATAACAACTATTTGAAGTAAGAGTTTGTATAGACTATCTTTTTAGGAATAAAAAAGACAGCATTTCTTAGTACTGGTTTTGATGCTCGATATCAGGTTGTATTATACTTTTTTGAATTAAATACCCGATTTGTTTATGAATGATTACCATTAGAATACAAAAGATTGATAATGGTATATTCAACAACAGCTTATACAAATCAACATAATGGACAAGCCATTATTTGTATTAATTATATGAAGCTTAATAAATTTATCTAGATTAATATGTTCCGAAATTAAACACAAATATCATTATATGCAAATATTTACATATTTAATTTAAAGATTTTGTTAATAAATTGTATAATTATCAAAACCATTTTCATTAAAAAACTGAAAATCAAATAATTAAATCACAACTAGTTTTTAGAAAAGCTTAATACTGAGTCCTTAAAAATTAACAAAATGATAATTTTTTATAATAAAAATTGTTCTATTTTTATTAATTAGGCCTCAAAACAAAGGAATAATTACTTCAGTTTTTAGTAGAATAGATATGATATAGACGTCAAGAAACGTGCTTTTGGTTGTAATTAAAAATGAAGAAATTATAAAATACGAATTTTAAATATGAAGATCATGCATTAATTACTGCCTAAATTTGAGATATGATGAAAGATCTCGATCACATTTTTATTTTCGATAGAGTAATAAATTTTTGTCCCTTCTCTTTTTGATAAGACTACATTAACCATCCTCAAATTTTTGAGATGATAAGAAGCAACAGATTGTTCTACTTCTAATATTTGATAAATATCTGTAACAGAAGATTCTCCTTTTTTAAACAATAATTCTATGATAGCTAATCGTATAGGGTGAGCAATTACCTTTAGTATTTCGGCACTTTTATCCAAAACCTGAAAACTTGTAAGATCTTCTCTCATTCTATTACTTTTTAGCTTTATAGATTAACAATAATCGATAATATCAAACATTTATATATTCAAATATACATAAATACTAGTAGTTGGATATAAAGCTTTGTCATAATTGATTGATAAAGGTTATATTTGAGTTACGTAATAGTATCTATAATGAAAACCGACAGAAAAACTAAGCTTATTGTTGTTGCCTTATTTTTCTTTTTCCTGTTTAACTTTCCTTTTATAGGGATTATTGATGACACTTTACTATTTGGCTTTATGCCTCTTATATACGTCTATTTCTACACCCTTAGTTTGATCTTGATTGTACTTATAAGTTTGATCATAAATCGTAATAAGAAATGATTTCACTTTGGCTTATAATATTGATATGTGTTGTATATCTTGGCGTACTTTTTTGGGTTGCTTATTATGGAGATAAAAAATCTGCAAAAAAAAGTATTGTAAATAATTATTTTGTCTATGCTTTATCGCTAACTACCTATTTTACTGCATGGTCTTTTTATGGTAATGTTGGTAAAGTGGCAACTTCAGGAATCAGTTTTATTACTACTTATATAGGTCCTGTAGTATTATCACCGCTTTGGATCATGTTATTCAAAAAAATAATACGAGTTTGTAAACGTGAAAAAATAAGTAGTATTTCTGATTTTATTGCTACACGTTATGGAAAAGATAAATTCTTGGGTAATTTGATGACAATCATGATTTTTATTTTTATCATTCCATATATTTCAATTCAACTAAAGGCCATTTCTACTAGTTTTCATATTTTGATCGATGCCTCTGATCAAAATGTAATTTCTAATAAAATACCCCTTATTATTGCTATCATCATGTCAATATTTGTTATTCTTTTTGGAACAAGAAATACAAGATCTGAACAGGTAAATGAGGGAATGGTATCTGTAATTGCATTTGAAGCCATTTTTAAATTAATCGCTTTTATTATTGTCGGGGTTTATGTTACTTATTTTATTTTTAATGGTTTTGGTGATATTTTTTCGCAAGCTGCCGAAAAAGATATTTTAGGTCCTGTTGTTAATATTCAAGATAGTTTAGAAGGTGGATATTGGGATTGGTTTTCGTTGATTATACTATCGTTTTTTGTTTTTATGTTGCTTCCAAGGCAATTTCACTTGATTGCACTCGAAAACAAAAATGAAGAACATGTAGAAAAAGCTTCCCGGATTTTTCCTTTATATCTACTTGCTATTACTCTATTTGTAGTTCCTATAGCAATTGCCGGTAATTTGTATTTTGCAGGTACAGGTTTTAATGCTGATAGTTATGTATTGCGTTTTCCTATAGAAAGAGGTAATAATATTTTGGCGACATTAGTATTTTTAGGTGGGTTTTCTGCTGCTACAGGAATGATTATTGTAGAAACTATTGCCATATCAAAAATGCTCTCTGACCACATTTTCATTCCATTACTTCTAGATAATCTCAAGGTTTTTTCTACAACAAAACTACAACAAACGATAGCATTTTGTAAAAAAATCAGTATCCCAATAGTATTGTTATCGGCCTATGCATATACTGTAGTAATAGGAGAAGATTATCCACTTGTAGAGACAGGTCTAATTTCTTTTGTTGGAATTGTACAATTGGCTCCTTCATTTTTTGGAGGACTCTTTTGGAAAAAAGCCAATAGAACAGGAACTATTTTAGGTATCGTTGCAGGATTTTGTATTTGGTTTTACACCTTACTTTTTCCTGCTTTTATCCAAAGCGGACTTATACAAAACACTTCGATTATATCTGATGGTCTTTTTAATATTGCTCTTCTAAAGCCATATGCTTTATTTGGATTAGACAACCTTAATAACATATCGCATGGGTTCTTTTGGAGTATTACTTTCAATGTTTTCTTATACATTACCGGCTCGTTGTTTACCATCCCGAAGGGGATTGAAATACAACAGGCAAATAAATATATCGATATCAAGGACCCCAATGAATATCGTTTTAGAAACCGCTATAAAAAAGTATATTTCTATCAACTATACGAACTTATTATCAAATTTATAGGTTCAGAAGAAACCAATATCTATATTGATCAATATGAAAAAGAATATCAAAAAAAATACAATAGCAAAGATATTTTAGAAATTCATTTTGTGGATTATATGGAGAATATCTTGTCGGATTACATCGGGAATATTTCGGCAAGGATTGCAATTTCAAAGTTACTTAATGAAGAGCCTTTGAACCGAAAAGAATTAATAGAGATCTTAGAAGAGACAAAAGATGCAATTACACACAGTAAAGCACTTACTATCAAATCTAATGAGCTTGAGCGTATTCAAAAAACATTACTGGAAAGTAATGAAAAATTAAAAGAAATTGATCAAATCAAAGACGAATTCATTCTAACCATCTCTCACGAACTAAGAACACCTATCACATCGATTCGATTATTGTCTGAAATGTTATATAATGAACCTGAATCATATATGGACAAAAAAGATGTGTTTCTAAAAACTATCATTCAAGAGAGTGAGCGATTGAGCGATCTTATTGATGATACACTTTTACAAGAAAAACTAGAATTAGGGCAATTAAAATGGGAATATGATCATTATCCAATACATGAATTAATTACTAATGCTGTGAATGCGGTGTTACCAATATCAAAAGACTCGGGTATAACTGTACTTAATAATATACAAAATGATAACCATACCATTGTCTATGCAGATAGAAAACATCTAGAACGTGTATTTATAAATATTCTAGTTAATGCAATCAAGTTCAATGATCCTGAAAAAGAACTGCAAAAAATAGAAGTTTCGCTCATCAAAGATCAAAACTCTATCACCATATGTATAGAAGATAACGGTATCGGAATTGCAAAAGAAAACCACAAAAAGATATTCAACACCTTTGTACAAGTGCAAAACAAAAGGCAAAAAATAAAACCAAAAGGTAGCGGTCTTGGACTGTCTATTGCAAAAAAAATTGTAGAACATCACAACGGTGTACTCAATGTTGATAGTAAAATTGATCGATATACTAAGTTTTTAATAACTTTACCTCTAAAATTAAGTGACAATGGCTACTGAAAAAATCTTGATTGTTGATGATGAAAAATCTATAGTGTTAGCTGTAGAGAGTATTCTTTCTACCAAAGGCTACACTGTAGAAAAAGCATACAATGGTAAAGAAGGATTAGAAATAGCAAAAACATTTAAACCCGACCTCATCCTTCTTGATGTAATGATGCCATTTGTAGATGGGTTTGAGTTTTCAAAGCTAGTTCGAAGTGATGAAGACTTGCAAGACACAAAAATTATATTCATCACTGCCAAGGGAGAAATTAACGACAAAAAGGATGGATACTCAAAGGGAGGTGACGACTATATTGTAAAACCGTTTTCTACAGAACAATTATTGTCCCGAATTGAATTTTTATTAGGCAAATAATAGTATATCCATAAACAAATTCTTTCTTCATTACTGGCTAATTAACCGGATTAAAAGTATCTAAAAATGTATAACTGCTTTGAGTTCCAAAAAGTAAAGAGTAGGTAGACTATACATCATTTTTAAGCTTATCTATAAGGCATTCTTATCCAATCTTTGGATCAAAAGATGAAACTTATTTTCATATTTTTTTATGTGATAACGTAAATAACACTGTTTTCAGGGGGTAACCAAATCATATTAGAAGATAGATTTGTACTCATAAAAATTACTCCTTATGAATACAAAATCAATATTAAGTTATCTATTAATAATTATGATAATTATTAAACAACCTTCTCCTCAAACTAATCTTATTTCAGACTCAAATGCTGAACAAAGCCCTGCTAAACATATTGTTTTATAAAAAGAATCTGAAAGCATAAGATACCCTAATTGAATAATAAAAATTGCATATGAAATATATTTCTTACATGTTACTTGCGATATGCATTATTAGTGGTGGTTTACTATTTTGTTTACATCAATATGGTGATGGTGGCGCAGATGGTTTAAGCCTATTTATACCGGGGCTTATGTTGATCATTATTTTGCTATGTAGTCTTATTGGTTTTATTATCACGCTCTTTTTGCCATTAATTGCAAAAAGACACCGATCTAAAGTTGCAATTTTTGCTGCAATCACGCCAATTATTGCAATTGCGATAATCGCTACTACTTTTTATAGTTTTAATGCCGAGTATGCGACAAGAATTGAAGAAGATATAGCAATAGAAAAATCGATTTTAACAACAGAATTATTCTCGTCTGATATTATGGGAATAAAATTTCATCATGTATCCGGTAATGTATCAGGAAGTGATGGAGGTGTTCCAATAGTAGATACAATAGTACCTATAGTAAAAGACAGTACATTACATTTTACCAAAAACGGGGAGATCCTTACCCTATCAGATCAAGTATTCTTTATAGATAAAAATCATAACCAAGATTTAGAAGATTTTCTTGCAAATGGACTCAAAAAGCTTTTCGATGAAGATAACTGTATGCCTAAAAAAATAAAAGTATCTAAAGTGTTCAAAAATCTTGACCCTACACTTGATGTATTCGTTTTAAGCTCTTCATCTAAGTGTAATTACAAAAAAGTCAGCTCATTTGTTTCTCAGTATACAGATCAAACAAATGATAGCTATCAACAAGCTTATTTTATAGAAGTTCCCCATAAAAAAGATAAAATCCTCGTGATTACACAACATAATACATCGTCTAGCATAGATGGATACGTAGAAAAACTATCTGCTAATAACCTGAGAAAAAAGAATAAGTGGTATCACTCATTAGAGTTTGAAAAACAAAAGTAAAATTGTTTTAAATATTAAAACATATCTTTTATTCAAGATATAACTAGATATTTCTAATATTTCTTTACAAATTCGTAAACCTGATCTTTTCCATTTATAATGTCAGAATACTTCATTTCAATTTGAACATCAGGAATTACTGCATTAATATCTTCATCAATATATTTGAAGTATTTAGTAGAATGGTATACCTCTAGTTTTGTCTTTGGTAAAACAAGTGGCCTAACTTCACCATAATGATTTGGTGCACCACCAGAGGGTTTACCCACAATAATAGCATTAGTCATTTGTCTAAAATTCATAGCATTGATTACAGCCGAAGAAAATGTATGTTCACTAATTGCAACAAATAATTTTCCTTTTTGATTGATCTCTTTCACCTTGGCTAATTCTTCGACTAGCCTTGTTCCTTGTGGTGAGCTTCCTCCGCCGTTAAATCTTAAGTCAAAAAGTATTTTTTTTACAGGCTTGTTTGATAAAGTTTCAAAGATTTTATTTTTAAAATCACTAAAATAGGGCATCGTTTTAGCAGCTTCTTTATCTCTAAATCGTTCTTCTAACTCCCTACCCCAACAGCTATTATATTGAATAAAAAGAATGCTATCTCGCTCAAAATATTTTTGTTGAAAAAGTATAGTTTCATCAGATTGCGGGCTTTGCCAAAAAAAAGGAGGATTATCCAAATGACTAAAATTATCGACTATATATTCATCTATCTTTGGTTGTACCAACACTGTCTCTTTTTTTCCTTTTGCATCTTCTAAAACGAATCGAACCTGATTTTTATCAGTAATCTCGTACGCTTTCAAGATCCCATGACTCATCAAAAAATAATGCATTCGTTTTCTTGCAAAATATGGCTCATTTTTGGGCACTACTTTTGAGACTCTTTTGATGACCTCATCGATAGTGACATCATTGATCGCCACTAGTTTTTTACCAATAGCACTTTTATACTTTTCGTCGGCTCCGATGATCCATATGCCATCATCAAACCAATATATTTCTAAAGGAAAATACCCTTCTTTATCAATAGACTCATAAAAACCAAAGTTGGTATGCGGATCACCTATTCCTGCAATGGCTTCGCGAAGTTGCATTTGGATTGTAAGTGCATTATTCGACGATAAATTTTGATCTGTAGCTATTTTATCCAAACTCGAATCAAACTGTTCTTTGCTTTTATAGAAAAATAAATTTGGATGCTTTGTGGGCAGACTATCTTTTAGATACTTTATATCCAATTGATACTCCTTTATATTTACTTTTTCTTGAGACAAACAGATCACTTGAAAAAAGAATAAGCCTAATAGAAAAAGATATTTTTTCATAGATTATGAGCTTTAAGTTATGACATATTTTTATAATTTAAGTTTACACATAATTGTACTTCTTCGATAGTAAAAAAACGACATCAGGACATTTTATTTAAAATATTGAATTTCAGCTTATTCTTCAAACTTCTTTCAATAACTTTTCAGAACCCCAAATTGTAGCAAACTCTTCTCTCAAATTTGCTAATGTAGTCATATGTATAGTTTCTGCGCTATACGTTTCGCCATTGATGCCAATACGATCAAAAGTTGCTGTTGCATCAGATATCAAATACGTTTTATACCCATAATTTCCTGACATACGAGTAGTGGTAGAAATACAGTGATTGGTTGTTAATCCTACAATAACTACAGTTGTAATATTTAATTCATCAAGTTGTTTTTTTAAATCTGTACCAATAAAAGCGCTATTCACATGTTTGGTGATCACAGGCTCATTACCTTGCGGTATTGCGTATTCACTAAAATCAAACCCTTTGTGTGACTCATGTAATTTTGATTCTGGATTGGTAGAGCTATGTCGAATATGAAACACTGGTAATTGCAATGCTCTCCATTGGGCTAATATCTTAGCACATATCTCTTCTGCATTTTTATTGTTTCTATTTCCGCCCCAGTACGTTTCTTCCAAAAAACCTTTTTGAAGATCTACTAGTAATAATGCAGGTTTCTTTTCTCTTAATGCCATGTTTTATCTCTTCTTTTTCTGTCTAAATTAATGATGATATCTTGGATATATTTGGATACTAAAGATTATATAAAGAGTCTATGTAAATTAAAGGTACTTACAATAATTGTAGTACACATGCGCTTTTATTTGGTATCTTTTTCTAAATAGAATAGTCTCCCACGGCCATACCAAACTATTTTTTGATTGAGATCCCAATCTACTTCAATATCTCTATACATAATAACCTCATCATCCTTAGAATTACTACTTATATACTGTAGCATGGTATCATTTTTATCTTTTAGGAGTATTGTTGCCATATGGTCACTCCCCTGCCCTGGCATTGCAAAAAGCATTTGTTCTTTGTACAATTCTAGTTTGAACTGCTTATTGGGGCTCCAGATGGTTTTGACTAAAAAAATATTGTCTAATTTACTATCATCACAAGATCCAAATGCCTGACGTTTTGCTACTTTATTATTCTCATAAAATTTCCATTCTCCGCACGGGCAATCTGCAAAATCACCAATTCTCTTGAGCATTACTTCTTGAACCAATTGTTTATTACTGTATCTTTTTATTTTTCGAATCCGTAAGATAGAATCGCAATTTGTTTTTTTGCCAAGTTGGATCATTTCATTTGTTATGGTAGCCCTAATCTCGTCACTATTTCTAGCATAAAAAGTATCTTGTTGTATCGGTATACGACACTCATTTACTTGTGCAGTATATTGTACCGATGTGATTTTCCCTTTCCAATAGGCTGTTTTTTTATCAATAGAGTCATTGATATGTACAACAATCTCTTTAATAGCATTGAGATCATTTTTGGTCGTTGCATCGTGCCAATACAGCGTATCTGCTTTTTGAGCAAAACTTTTTAACAAGCAACCACACAATAAGAAAGTTAATATTATTTTATCTCTCATCATCATTATTTAATTCCTCAAAAACTGAACGAAAATACATATAAATTTTTCTTCAACTGGTATCAAATCGACTCTAGTTCTACACCCAGTTCTTTAAATTCTTTTACTAATTGTTCCCCCGGGTATTCAAACAATAGTGTTGCTCTTTTTAGGTTTGGTAGTAATTTTACATCTTCTGCAGATGTAACATCATAGACATTATCTTCTCCATCCCAAAAAGGAATAATTTGCAGGTAGATGTCGTCTCCTCCATCAGAGGAGAGTTCTGTAATTTCATGCACCATTGATTCGGTAATCTCCAGATTTTCAAAATATTCTTTGATCTCAGGTATTATGTCATAACCTTCTTCTTCTATTACGTCATATGCATCAGAGGCGGTCAAATTACGTTGCTTTTCTATAAAGGTATAAGCATCAATTTTTGGCTGTAAAATATCTTGATTGTACATTAATTCATTTATCACAGCAAGCTTAAATCCGAAATCTTTAAATTGTAGAGTAGTGTTCATTATATTTTTTTTAGAGGAAAGTTTTTACAAAATGTAATTTAATATAAAGATACAGTAATTATCTCATGCGTTTTCAATTAGACAGTTGAATACCTATAAACAATATACATAAGGAGTATCAGCATAATCATTTTACATATCCATCCAATTATTGTATTTTTCTTTAACTCTTTTGGGTTATAAAAAGTATTGAATTCTCTTCTTCCTAAATGCCAAAAATAACGAATGATCGCGCCAAACCATTCAGAAGAATGAAGCTCACTATCTGCTTCGGTTTGCCAAGTCAAACCTTCTCGTAATTTATTCTTCTTTTCTTTAGACCTGTTTTCCATATAGTCATACATTTATGAATCTATTATATGAGTCTTCATATTCAACAGATGTTACAATCTTTTGCAGTAAAACTGTTGGTATCTTGTTGCTACAAATCTGTAAATTACTCGTCTAGCATCGTATTATTAAGAGTTTATAGAAGAGGTAACGAGTGCCAAGCCTATTTATGAGGATTTAAAAGAAACGTTTTTCTAAACGATAACTATAGATCGAAACACTATTTTTTCTTAAGCAGTCTTTTTTTGTATCATTTTTGTTTGGTGTATTGTTGATGATTTTAGGTTGCTCGAGGAGTGTTTATCTCATATTATTGATTGATTTTGGTTGTTTAAGGTTTAATTGGTCTTCGACAGGCTAATCCAAATCATTTATTTTTAATTACAATTAACTGATTATTAAATATTTATAAAATAAATAAATTTTTAGGGTTAAACATAGATTAAATATATTCTATAAAATCTATGTTTAAACTTATAATCTGGTGTCTATTAAGAAGTCATTCTACAATATATTCATGTGAATAAATACTAAAATGAGATAGATGAATTGCATAAAGAAATCGTGATAATAAATCTTACAAACAACTACTTTCTTCAAAAAAATAACATATTAGAAATTATCACAAAAAGAAATCGAATTATAGTGTTTTACGGTTTTCCATAAATTTTTAATTATATGAAGAAATAGTTTTTGGTCAATATTAAATAACCGTGATAAAAACCTAATAATTTAATAACCAATAATTTATGATGTAAAAGTTTCTTTGAGATGATTACTTGTGATTTTAAATAACATAATTATATAGTTCGCAAAGTTTGTAAAGTTTGTAAAAAAGTATGCGGTTTTTCCGTATATGACTTATTACTATTACGTTATATATTTGTATACATAAAATCATAAACTAAATATCAAGCGATTTTATAGACATATATATTACAGTAATAGCTTCATCTTTTTGAGTGGAAAACGTAAATAGAATTTACTATTTCTTATTATTTTAGAAAAATTTTTAAAATTCTAAAAATTATGAAGAACCTATTATTATTGCTTAGTATAGTATCTATTTTTTTAGTCGCTTGTGAAAAATCAGATATAAATGAAGAAACAGGTATTGAATTCGATGAAAAAGACACTCCTACTCTTTATAAGATTGACAAAGGAGATATTATTAGACCAGGAGACAAACCAAACTAATCAAATAAGAAAATACATAGGATCATTCTTTTGTGTCTTATCTGTTGCCATTTTGTTTACGGATAAGTTTACTACGTTCGGTATTGAAGATTCTCAAGGGTATAAAACCGTTGAAACTTTAATATGGTTTATAACACAAAGCTTAGGACCTATCGTTTTTGCTATTGCAGCACTTTTAGGAGCTTACAGAATATTTTATTTTGTCCCTATATATGTTTATTCTATTCAGATATATTGGGCGTTTGACCAAAGTTTAAAAGTCGACGACCCACTACTTCATTTCTACGCTTTAGGTTGCATTTTTGGTGTATTCTTACTGTTGTTAACATTCATTTTTATAATTCAAAAGTTATCGAAAGCAAATTATATTTTAATCAAAAATATAAAAAAGTCAACACGCTTTTTATCTACTCACGTGTTTGATAATTATGTAGAAAAATTGCCTGAAAAAGACCAGAAAAACTACACAATAGATACAATAAAGTTTATAGATTCTTTAGATAAATAAGCAACATTCATTTTGGTTTTAATCCAATTAGACAATTGACTAGATACAGAATTTAACGTATTATAATAAATTCAATATAAATCTTACCCCATGAGATATATAAGGAACTTCCAAAAAGAATAAAAATGAATAAAAAGGATGCATTAGAAAAGTTAAAAAAGAAAGAGAAATATATCGATGATGATGTTTTTAAAATTCTTGTAGAACGTGTCGAGAAAACAATTCAAGAAGAAATTGAAGAAGAAAATGAAAAATTTATTCAAAAAGCAACTTTCATAATGAAACAGGAAGGGATTAGTGCTGAGTCTTTGAAAAATTTCATTTTAAATGAATTTTATGATAAGGCAGTACTTAAAAATCTTATTTCTGATTTTTAAATATTATCTATTTATTCTTTCATATTCTTCAATATAATGGCTAATCTTTCGTCCAGAATTTTATCAATATCTTTCATTGAGGAAAGTTTTACTTTATCTTTAAAATCATCCTTTTCCATTAGAGCAGACCAGTTTTTAAAACATAACTCTTTAAGCAATTCAATATCTTCATCTTTTTTAAAAAAGATATCATCTTTTAAAAGATTACGTAGTTGTGTTTGTTCATTTCTTTTTTCAAGTGAAGAATGTCTTTCTGTTGATAACTTCAAACCAATATTTTTAGCTTCTTCTACAAGATCAAGTTCAAAGATGATTTTTTCAATATGAACTTTAGATAAACTTTTTTTAAGAAAGGCTTTCTTTAATCCTACTCCAGTGTAATCTATTAATTTACCAAGATTGTCCCAAGAAATACGTTCAAGTTCCTTTTTCTCAATAATTAAATTTTGTAAATCTTCTAATAATTTACTTTCTGTCTTATTTCCCTTCATTACATTAATAAATAAGTTTAAATAGTTTGATTAGTTTAAAAAAGTTTGTATATTTGTTCTTGTATCGGAACAAAACAAATGTATGCAAAATTTTACGAAAGAAGAACAAAAAGTTCTTAGAGGTGTTCATGCATCATTAGGCAGAAAATATGGTACATCAGGCAGATATGTTTCTTTCATAGCAGCAGGAGACCGAGAAGCAAATACTCGATTAGCTAAATCTATTTTGAAAGATTTAAAAGCAATACTTGAAATATTAGTTCCAAACAAAAGCAAAACTTTCAAACCCCAAAATAAAGAAAATGAAAACGAATGAAGAGAATACCAAAAAGCAAAGGTTTATTGAATCTATAATTGATTCAATACAAATGAACATCTTAGATTTCAAGGATAATCTAAATAAAGGAGAATCTTACGAACTTATGATTTATCAATGGATCAATAATCTCTTCGAAGAAAAAGTTGAGATAGAAGAAGCTGTTACTATTGTGCATCAAAAACGATTACAAGTTTTATTTAACAATGCAGAAGTAAAAACTCCTGAAGCAGAAATTTCAAAAGTACGTAAAAGGATTTTTGATCGATTAGATAAGACTTCTTTGTACAATAACTTAAATCATAAGAATAAAGAATACATACATTCAAGAATTGAAAGTTTAATTCAACCTAATCTTCATTCTTGTAGCGATATTATAAAAATCATTTTTAAGATCTGTCGAAAACTTGGAAATGATCAGAAACCAACCATTACAAAGAATTTAAAACCTAAATATGAAAGAAAAAAGAATACAAATAATAATATGGTATTGCATAACCTAGTTACCCCTAATGCCTATCTGTTGAACAACCACGTTTTTTAAGTTTGAGTTTGTGTGGTTAATTGAAGGGCTGACCCCCTGTGAAGATACCAGGTACTTATATTAAAGCATTGTACTCTTGAATTCTCTATTCTGGCTCGCCAAACTGTCCTCTAATAGAGTTGCATTTTTCCTGTTGTTTCAAGATATGATCCCCAACCTTTAGAAAGTATCTGGTGGTCTTCCAAACTAATCAAATCATTAAAATAAAAGTACAAAATAATATGCTAACAACCTATCAGGATAAAATCATACAAAAAGTAGTCAAACACTTTGAAGGATTACATAATATTGAAATCCTTGATATACTGCAAAAAATAGAAACACTTTTGGTAGGTGGAAACTCTCCATTTCAGGCAGCAAATTTCAAAAAACGATTAACTACTGATACAATCAAACGAAGCGTTTTCCCTATTTCTAATAAAGGATATTACCAACTGGAAGACGATTGCCACTTTTTAAGCGTATATAGATTGGTAACCTTTACCCCCATTGTAAACTTTGAAACCCTATGTTTTACAATGGCAAATGATATAGAAACTTATGAGCTAACCAATGACAATATCATTAAAGCTTTTACAGCTACTACCCTTGAAAAAGAAATAAAATCCTTTATTCAGGGTAACAAAGTGACCCGAAGAAACACTAATACAAAGAGACTGTTGTTATTGGAATATTTAGAACAGTTTGATCCGGTCAACATCTGGACACCATAAATTAATAGTTATATTCAAAAGCGTTAACTTATATTTAACATTTTACAGGGGATTTTACCCCCCTAGTACCCATTTCATGTATCAAAATATAATAGTACATTTGAAGCCCTTTTAACATAACATGCTAGAAAACAAAAAAGTAACCTCAAAAACCCGCTCTCTATGGCATTAGAAACTACTACACAAATATTTATCTCAGGTACGCCCATTAGATCGTATAAGAGTATCAAGTTGAATCAGGAAATTTCTTCGCATCATGATCTTACATTAGTGTGTCGTGCAGATGTTGTAGAAGGGCTCTCCGATGACATGATTGGGGAGAGCAAAGATCATTTAGGAGCTACGATTACTGTTCGTGTGTCCCCTGCTCTGAATATTGGAAGCTACCGGGAACTAGAATTCAAAGGAATTATCATTAAAGTTGAGGGCGCAAAAGGATCAGAGTATGGCAAAAGTGATATGGTTATCTTTCATGCCAAAAGCACCTCTATCCTTTCTGATGATGGGGCGCACTATGCCTCGTTTACAGATGTCGGACTTGCAGAGATCTTAGAAGATACCTTTAGTGAGTATGATAGAGGAAAGCTAGAAACTCGATTTTCACCCACATCTTCAGATACCGTACATTATGCAGTACAACACAATCAAAGTGCTTTTGATTTTGCCGGTAGATTAGCAGCCTACTATAACCAATGGTTTTACTATGATGGCAGTAAACTAGTTTTTGGAACACCTGGTGATGAGGAAACTGAATTGAGTTATGGAACCGATTTACAAAACTTTTCTGTTGAGCTTAGTTCTGTGCCTAACGCGTTCAAATATTTTACCAACGATTACCTCACTAATGAGCTGCATCAAAAAGGCAGTAATGAAGTTACCATTCCATCTGAAGGATATCATGGGTTTACTAATCAAAAATCTCAAGAGGTATTTACCAAACAAACACAGGTCTATCATAATCTGTATACTGATGAAAATGTACAAGCCAGATTAGATCAACAAGCAGAAGCGTATACCAAAGCCAAAGCATTAAAACAGGTCATTGCCAAAGGAGAGAGTGATAATCCAGGAGTGAATCTTGGTGAAGTAATTAGCGTACAGGGATATGGACGATATAGAGTAACCAAAGTCAGTCATACCAATACTGAAGGAGGGATTTATAAAAACACCTTTGAAGCGGTAGCAGCAGACTTTACCGTATATCCAAACATGGATCTCCATAGATTTCCTAAGAGTGAGATACAAATTGCTACAGTAGTCGAGAATAATGATCCAGAAGGATTAAGCCGAATCAAGGTACAGTTCCCCTGGCAGCAAGAAAGTGGGCAAACCACCCCTTGGTTACGGATGATGACCCCACATGCAGGAGCAGACAAAGGCTTTCATTTCATTCCTGAAATAGGAGAAGAAGTCGTTGTCAATTTTGAAAATGGAAATGCAGAACGACCTTTTGTAGCTGGAGCTTTATATCACGGCACAGCCAATGCAAGCGGATGGCAGAGTGATGCCAACAATATAAAAGCGATCAAAACCCGAACAGGGCATACTGTTGAATTGAATGATACAGAGGGAGAAGAAAGTATAACCATCACCGATAAGAACAGTAACATCATCCGTATTGACACTGTAAACAACAGTATCGAAGTTTCAGCATCAGAACACATTACCTTCAATGCAAAGAATATTGAGATCAACGCTTCTGAAGAAGTAAAGATCAATGCAGGAACAAACCTGATTGGTAGGGCTACAGAGGATTTATCCCTAAATGCAAAAAATTCTACAGAAACCATTGAAGAAAATAAAACCCTTGTTGCTAAGGAAGTTTTAGAAAATGCAGAAAAAGTAAGGATTGAAAGTTCAAAAGAAAACATGGAATTGGTCAGCTCCAAACAAGTAGATGTGCAGGCCAACGATAAGATCAAATTGTTTTAACCCAGTATTTTGATAGCCATGAACCGCAAAAGAGACTTTGGTTTACACATCCTAGATGAAGAAAAAGATACGCAAATATCTTTCCGATTATATCCCGAAAAGGTAAGAAGAAGATACGGGGTACAATTAAAGTTTGAAGATGAGCATCAAAAAGCGCAACACATACATNGTATTTTGATAGCCATGAACCGCAAAAGAGACTTTGGTTTACACATCCTAGATGAAGAAAAAGATACGCAAATATCTTTCCGATTATATCCCGAAAAGGTAAGAAGAAGATACGGGGTACAATTAAAGTTTGAAGATGAGCATCAAAAAGCGCAACACATACATTTTGAGATGGATGTGGTCTTTTTAGAACAGATTGATGAAGATACATTTGTGGTTGAATTGCACAAACACCAGATATATCTGGACAATAAAGCACCAAACCTTGTTATGGATCAATTTGCAGAACAGTGCGGGGCGGTTTTATATCCCATGCAGTTATATGTAAACCGTAACCTTTCTGTTTTGGGTATTGCCAATCATCAGGAAATGGTAAACCGATGGCTGGATCAAAAAATAATATTGCAAAAAAACTATTCAGGAAAACAAACCGATGCCATATTGCAAGCAATGGATGATACGATTACAGATCCCCTATTGCTTATTACAGAGATAAAAGAGCAAGATTGGTTTTTTAGTCTTTTCTTTACAAAAATATCAATATACGCTGTACAAGGTGATCAAAATATAGGATATCCATTGGTTCCATATTTGACCCCAATACATTTTACAACCAAAGATTATATTGAGTATCACCCCAAGCGACAAGAGGACATTTTGATCACACGATCGGGAGCATATACAGACCCGAGAACAGAAACCGATATAACACAAGGTCGAAAACACCCTACTGACCCTAAAGGCAAAAAACCGGATGGAACGGTAGCGCTCAAGTACCATTTATATAAAGATGCCCCTATTTGGGATGCAATTTTAGGGGGTTGTACAATAAAGTTTCCTTCTGGAGCATTTAAAATAGTGGATGTGGAAATATATCACCTTAAAGATAAAACCCCGAAAACAGTGTCGGAACAACAAGTAGAAATACAAGAAGTAAAACATCAAGAACCTGAACCAAAGAAAAAGAAAAAACGATATTTCTTTTTTGGAAAAGAACTTAAACTGTAGCAGACTAAAAAAACAATAGGATGAGTAAAGGACACGTTGTAGTAGATGGAGCGATATGCAAATGTAAATTTGGAAATACCCCTGACACATTTGTAGTACAGACCCAACAAAAGGGATATATCAATGATGGTGCAGGGAGTAAAAAGCTGATCGGTAACACTATGGATATAGGAATGCCATTACAGGCTAAAACTTTCGGACAATGTAAACTACAACCCTCTAACAGTGGATTTCTACCATGTGTTCCTTCGATTACAGCTTGGCAGGATGTTTATGAAAAAGTAGAACTCCCTAATGGTGGGCAAATCTTAACTGAAAAAAGTAAGGCGACTTGTGCTATTGCAGGAGCACCATGTATAGAATTTACGTATCATGGGCAAACTGCTGCTGCAGGAAATAGCGATATCGCTCAAACCAATGCACAAGCGCAAAGCCAGTTAAATCCTTTGGTGAATATGAAAAAGTTTACTGAAGTTACAGAACCAGAAGATTTAAGTGTTGCCCCTGTAGAAGATGAGGCAGTAGAAGACGAAAAGCTAAAGTTTAAAGCTTATTTTCATAGACTTTATGATTATAAAGGAGAGTTTGGGTTTGATTGGATGCGGTATAACTATATCCCGGAGAATAACACTGATGGTAAGAGCATCTGTGATGATTATGAGAAGTTAAAGAAAGAATACACTCCTTTTACAATAGAAGGAGAGGATTACTTTGTGCCTTGGCTTTCCATGTTCCCAAAACAGGAAGGAGTACAATTAAACTTAACAGTACACATATATAACGATTATATTCCAACTACGGATGAGGACATTATCAAACTTCCTTCTAAAAATGGGATACGTTTTAAGCCGGATGTAATAGATGTTGCAGATGCGGATATGGAAGATGTCCCTATCACCATATATTGCGATAACCCCCTTACAGAAGATACGACCATAGAACTTAAAGATAAAGATGATGAAACCGTAGGCAAAATTCATATTGTTAAAAACGCAGATCACGAACAGTTTCACTTTGAGATCACCCCGGTAAGAATATTAAGAGGGGTTTCTAAACAAAGTGATAAAGAAACTATTGAAAATAGAATTGATCACCCAAAAGGTTTTGGTGACACCAACAAAGATATTACAGGGGATTTACAGAATTTACAGGACTATTTAAACACACAGTCTTTGAATCAAGCTTTGTTACAATGTAAAATTGGCAAAGTTTGTGATATTGTTATAGATGAACAGGAATGGATTGATGATGGGTTGATTGTTGAAGAAGGATGTATTTTTAAAGATGATGCCATACTTGATAAGTTTTATTCTGAATTTAAAAGTCAGCATCCCGATAAGGAAAAAGAAAAAGGATTAGTCGTATTTTTATCTCCTATTAAAAAAGAAGGAGCTGGTGGTGAAGGAGATTTATACGATATAGATGCTAAACATTTTGCAGTCTATTATTCCAATTTATGGCAAAAAGAAACCTTCGCACACGAAATTGCTCATGTATTAGGATTGGTTCATTCTTTTCATAAATTTTCGATGATTGATATTAATGAGGATAATAAGTTTGTGAAAGAGGTTGATGATTATTTTAACTATCTAATAGAATCTGGTGCGCCTAAATCAGAAATAGCCAGTCAATGGGCAGAATATAAAGATAGTTATGCTGATGCAAGAGGATTTTTAAAAGTGTACTATCATTATTTTAAAGATAAAACAAGTTTTGATCAAGCCACAACTGAAAATTTTATGGACTACCATAATTATTCAGAAAATGATATCGTAGTCAGGAATAACCCTTTTAACCCAACTTCTTTTTGGAAGCACCAGTGGGGTGTTATGCAATCTGAGGTTTCTAAATTCTATTCAAAATGAGAGTACTTTTGTTAACCTTCTGCTTATCGATCTGTATCTTTTCAAGAGCGCAGCAAGTACCAAAACCCGCTGTTAAAGTTCTCTTTTCCAAAATAAAGAGTATACCTCAGAATGGTCACTACTCCTTTATTTCAAAAAATAGTAAAAAAAAACTCCAAGGAAAATACCAAATATACTTAGAGAAGTTAAGCCCTTCTGATACTCCCATATTAATGCATTCAAACTACATTGTTGAAGAAGGCGCTTTTGAAAAAGGACTCAAAGATGGCTTTTGGAAAACAAGCTACAAAAACAAAATAGTGAAGAAAGAACACTGGAATAATGGTTTAATCTCCAATGAGTATAGTGTTTATAATACTGAAGGAAAATTATTATACCAGATTGATTTTGGAGCAAAAGGAAATGGAAAGTACAAAGATTTTTATTACAACACAGGAATTCTAAAACAAGAAGGGAGTTATGAAAACGGTAAAAAAGAAGGTGAATGGTGTACTTATAATGAGAAAGGTACATTACTCAAAACTATAATATATCATAAAGGTATACTCCAAACCCCATAAAACTTCTAAGCATGATAAAAATAAGTAACCTTATCTTAATCAGTCACAATGAACAGTATAATGAGGCTAATTATGTGGTGACTACACAGCCGGGAGAATATGTTGATGCAAAGGTGGATGTCCCTGCTGAAATGACCAAGGAAGAAATAGAACAAATCCGTTGGGTAGCTTCTACTGTTATATGGGATCGTGGACCAAATTTTACGATTGAAAACCTACATGAAAATGCGTCTGGTTCTCGAATCAGGGTTAAAATGCATGAAATATACTCAGGGGGTGGCCTTGCATGGTTAGAACCTGTATTTCCAGGAGAAGCCCCTACAAATAAAACACCTAATGGTATTTTTGTGCGAAGTACAGGAAGAAAAGGGATTGCTAAAATAGAATGGCGAGAATACAAGGAAAAACATAATGGCGGTAAGGCAACCGAAAAATTCTATGGGCAATATGTGGAATTGCATGTATATACTCAAGGATTATACGGACATAACCTTCATTTACGGTTAAGTGATTACCTTTATGGGAACAAAGATCTTACTTTTGATGAAGATACCGATGAGACCAACAATGACCATCTAGCTACAGAATTAATACAACAGGTAAAAATTTATGAAGATGCCGGTGACCCTAATAGAAAGTTGCAAAAGGCGATTTTTAAAATTTATCTAGAACACAGATGGATGCGTCTGGCTGCACAATATACAAGGGGTCAGGAAATAGAAATTGGTGGTGTACTGGCCGCTGAAGGAGTTAAGCCTTTTCATTTTACAGACAATAAAGACCTTCTAAGAGTAAAAAAGAAAAGCCCGGGAGATACCCATGCCAACCCAGCCTCAAAGGAAGGTAACAAACCCGTTGTGATCGGAAATGTAATGACAGAAGTGGCACATTTTAACAACTGTCGATACAATGGGATTACAAAAACATATCCCGGAACAGAAGAAGCTACTCTTTTTTCTACAAAGCAAGATATCAATCTCAATCGAAAAATACTCGATGTCGGGGTAGTCTCTACAAAAGATAGTACCAAGAAGCTTACCATATCACTACAAGAAGCAGATGTAAGCCGTTGCCACAGGAGCAATGACCTACACCAAAAAGAAACTACCATCGATGCTACCGAACTACAAGCAGAATATGATGATGTAGAGATTTCTGAAGATGGAACCCGACTAAGTTTTACACCGGTATATCCATATGAACATATAGAACCATTGGACGATGTCAAGTTTTTTACAACCTATTTCCCTGCTTTTTTACCTCCTGAAGTAAAGTTTACAATTCCTGTACACTCCTGTGCTTTTGAAAAAGAGGTCAAAATAGCTATACATCCTGATGTTGCCTTTGCATTGCACCTACATATAGGAAAACCAAAAGACTTTAGCGGAAAAAATAAAAACTACTACCGTAAGATTAATTTAGATAGCAACCCACAACACAAGTTAGTAAGAGGGCTTAAAAAGGAAATGAAATGGGTACGGGAAATCTCTAAAGAAGCTAAAATAGTAAAACGACACTTGCCCAACGCAACCCTGAATAGTATTGTTGAAGAAATTGTATATGATTATATTGAAAAAACAGCCGAAGATATTGGGGTTGGGTTACATGGGTATCATTCTTTTGGCACTGCAAATCAACCCATTATTATTAATTATGCAGAACGTTACGAGTGGATTTCTAAAACAATGATCATTACCGGGGTATTATTATCTGCTGCGGTAGATGCCTTGATCATATACATTACCAGAAAGCCTGCCAGTGCTGTAAAAATGACAACTACATGGCAAAAGGTAAAAGGAGCGTATAAGATCAGAAAACGATTTGTAAGTCATAAAAAAATAATTGAAAAGACATTAAGCGGTAAACCAATTGACCCGGCATCACCCAATAATATAGAGACATCTTTTCTGTGGCCACAAGTGTCTACGTATCGAGGTATTGGTTATGTTGATCAGGATAACGGGCGTGTAGCAGTAGAATTAGTAGAACGCATAGATGCAGCTCCGTTATTTGCATTAAGCCATAAAGTTACAGGTACACTAGGATCGGTAGTAGCCGGGTTTGCAGGAATCACACAAGTATTTGATAGAGCAGAACAAGCAGTTGGTATATTAGGGTACTTACAAGGTTTGATGGGGATCAAAAAAGAAGCAGATGGGATTAAAAAAAATAATACAGTAAAAGTTAACCTAAGTGACGAAACCAAAAAACCGCATGAGTATGTACAAACCGGAGATATACAAACATTTCTAGATTATATTGAGAAAAAGATAGAATCCAAAATTGATAAAACATTCAAAGACCTTTTTGGTACAGAAGCTAAAATGGAAGCTGAATTTATTGGTTTCTGTAGTGCCAGTTATGAATTTAAGGTCAATATCCTGAAAAAGATGATGTATCTCGACATATTCGAAGAAAACGGTAGAAGCGTACAACTCTCTGATCAACAGGAGCTGTCCTTTGGTCGGGATAAAGGAATTGACATTACCATTGCACTAAAAGCCAGTAGTATTGCCGAACAAAAATGGAGCCGATTAAATGAGTATATGCCACGATATTTGGGTGCTCCTTTTAAAGATACTAAAACCGAAGCACATATCAACGGGCAAGTGGCCGGAACGCTACTCTATGAACGTAACTTTAAATGGAAATTTGAAGCCAAACAACCTACTGTACAAGATACGATCTTGTTTACAGGAATTGCAGGGAGTTTGTATATGAAGCTAGAGGTTGAAATAAATAACAGGAGAGTTTTTGGAAAAAAAGCTGGTAGTGAGGATAAAAAGACAGGAAAACCAAAACCTATCAAAGTAGAATTGATACCTGGTTTTACTATTAATTTTAAAGAACAACCTATCTTTGAACAATCAATGTGGGACTATTTAATGCGATAACAAATGAAAAAAATCATCTCTTTGTTTTTAGTAATAAACACATTCATTTCATGTGCGCAAAAGACTAAAGACCAATCAAAAATTGAAAAAGAAAAATACATGATACCCATACCGGAAAAAAGTAAAGATATAACAAAAGACAATTTTACAGAAAGAGTGTTATCTGAGGTGAAACACTACGACAAAGAACCTGTATATTTTATACGACCTATACAAAACAACTGTGTATATGAGCTGTTAATCAATGATTATCCTATTTATAAGGATTATGGAATAGAAAAATTAGCTACTCCTATCAATATCAACAGAGCAATTTTACAGAGTGGTCCTCAAACTGTTACAGTACGCTTATATCCACTTGGGGACGCTTTAAAAGACGCTTATGGCGAAGGGGAAACCATTACTACATTACTACCTAAAACCGAAATGAAAATCAAAGTAGTTAAGTATGAAGCTTTCAATATTAGTGATGAATTAGAGGATGAAATTGTCGTAAAAGAGCATACAAGTCCTACTAAAAATGATTCCAGTGAATTTGAAGGAGCAGGATTACCCTATTATGAATACACTTTTACTTTTAATGCCGAAGTACCGTATAAAAATAAAGGTTGGTTAAATGGAGAAGATCTTGCGAAATTTGATAAAAAAGAATTAGAAAAACAGGTTTTAAAATGCTATAAAAATTATTTAAGTGTATATAAAAATAAAGATTTAAATAATTTATTGAAATTGTTGTACGAATCTGAGATTAGAAGGAGAAAATCACAATATCAAAATAAACAAAAAATTAATAGGGTTTTGAGTGAACTCGAAGAATCGCTGAATTACGAAAACAAGGAATTTCAACCCATTGAAAATTATGAAACTCAATTTTATGGCAATGGTAGGATTATTGCTTTAAAACACTCAAGTAAAAAACCTGTTGATTTTAGATTAAGAGGGGAATCAGCTTTTTGGTTTACATATGAAGATGGAGATGATATTATGGCATATTTTCCAGGAGTGTATTTATATCTACCGAAGGGACAACCTTTGGATTCTTTACAAATGATTCCTTAAATGAGTAGTTTACAATACGTATTTATATTTTTTGTTTTCTCGTCTTGTTTCGGACAAACTAAAGAAAAATATAGAATACCCATACCAGAAGCTAGTAAAGATATAACAGCAGATAATTTTGTAGATAGAGTAGTTTCACAGATCAAACACTATGATAAAGAAGCTATGTATTTTATACGCCCCTTACAAAATAATTGTGTGTATGAGTTGTTAATAAACGATTTTCCAGTTTATAAAGATTATGGCATAGAAAAATTGGCTACCCCAATTAATATTAACAGAGCAATTTTACAAAGTGGTCCGCAAA
The DNA here is from genome assembly GCF_006443095.1 of Aquimarina algicola. Taxonomy (GTDB): domain Bacteria; phylum Bacteroidota; class Bacteroidia; order Flavobacteriales; family Flavobacteriaceae; genus Aquimarina; species Aquimarina algicola. The sequence goes on along the minus strand of NZ_VFWZ01000008.1, from coordinate 225,870 downwards.
CTGTTACAGTACGCTTATATCCACTTGGAGATGCGTTAAAACGTGCGTATGGTGATGGAGAGACTATTACTAAGCTATTACCCAAATCCGAAATGAAAGTAAAAGTGGTTAAATATGAAGCTTTTAACATTAGTGACGAGTTAGAAGATGAAATTGTAGTAAAAGAGCATACCAGTCCTACAAAAGAGGGTTCAGAAGAGTTTGAAGGAGCAGGATTACCCTATTATGAATACACTTTTACTTTTGATGCTGAAGTACCGTATAAAAATGAAGGCTGGTTAAATGGCGAAGACTTAACAAAATTTGATAAAAAAGAATTAGAAAACCAAGTGCTTAAATACTATAATGAGTACATACAGATATCGGAAAACAAACTTCTTGATAGGGTTCTAAGTATAAATTTCTTATCTGAAGTAAGGCGTCGAAAATCTCAGTACCATGATAAGAAGTATGTGGAAGATATACTTCTAGAGTTTAAAAAAGAAACAATAGAACATAAGAAATCTTTCCAACCTTTAGAAAATTATACTTTAAGTTTTTATGGGAATAATAGGATTGTTTGTTTAAAATTTCCAAGTAAAGAACCAGTAAAAAGACAATATCGTGGTAAATCTGCTGTTTGGTATAAATATAAAAATGAACCTAATGGACCTACACGAGGAAGGTGGTTAGACCTGTATTTGTATCTTCCTACAGGGCAATCTTTGGGTTCATTACAAATGATTCCTTAAATAAGTAGTTCACCATATTTTTAATTATGATTTTTATTTTCTCTTCTTGTTTCGGGAAAACAAAAGAAAAATATAGAATCCCCATACCAGAAGCAAGCAAAGATATAATAGTAGATAAATTTTGTAGACAGAGTAGTTTCAAACATTCAGCACCATGATAAAGAACCTATGAATTTTCATAAATGATTATTTTAAATTCAAAAAATAAAACCAAGTTAGACATAACATTTCAGAAACTCATAAGCTTCTATAAAATTTCTGACCAATAGAAACCATCTTTTACGAATTGAATAAAAAATGAGAAAAACCTTAATTTTTATATTGATAGCATTTGCAGGAGCTTTATCTGCACAAAAAAAAACTAGTTTCAAAAACTACATGCCTTTTCAGTATAACAACCTGTGGGGCATCGTAGATTCGTTACAAAATAGCGTTATACAACCTACCTATGAAGATATCAGGATATTAGGAAATTTAGATTATGTTGTCCTTGATGCTGACATCATTTTTGATATTAATACGGGTGAAACTCTAAAAGCACCAGGAGTGTTTAGGAGTAAGATCTTCGTTGAAAAACAAGAGTATTATCATTTTAATACAGAAAAGGGAGCTATATTAATTGATTTTAAAAATCAAGACACTCTAAAACTGCCTTTAAAATATGACGAGTTTAAAAATGTTATATTGTATGATGATATTACCGATAAAGAAAAAGAATATATTATTGGTAAAGAATCATACTATGAATATTTTATATTCAAAAATTCTAAGAAACTACCTCTTGTTATTAAAGAAAAGTTTGATGAACCTAATTTTTTAGTTGATCAAAATACAAAAAAAAGATTATTCTTTACTTACATTAAAAATGCTACTTTATACATTTTTGACTATAACTTAGCGTTGCTTCATTCCTTACCGCAAGATAGCGACATCAAAGAAGTATTAAAGGATCTTACCAAAAAAGTTAATGTCGAAAAATTGATACAGGAGTGTTTTACATGTGTTGAAATAGACTATGTTACCAGCTTCAGTTATGAAGCTAATTTACCAAAACCATTTAGTGTTAGTTATAAGAATAATAGGTTGAATGTTATATATACGAACAAAGAAGGCAAAACTTTTATGGTTGAACCTTATCAAATTCAAGAAGAAACAATAGGCTCTTTAGACTGTATTCAGTTTAATAAAAACACCATAGTAAGAGACTCTAGATTTGTAAAAGCAGGAAAATTAATGTTTCCTAAAAATTTACTGGATTAGGATACAACCATATCTTTTTCTATTTTAAAATTTTTAAGGACAAAAATTATTAAATACTGGTCTTATCTTTAAAATACATTCCAAAATGAGAAATTAGACATAAGTTATTAAATTTGAAGTAGAAGCTTATCCATGAAAAACAAGAATAAGTCATATAAAGAGAAACTTTTTAATAAAGTTTTCGAAGAGATTAAGGATAAGCTGGAGAAGAACTTACCCTTATCTCAAAAGAATAAAAATTGGCTTACTCGACAACGCTTATTATTTGAGAAAAGAACTTATATGAAAGGTATTCTAACACCTGACAGAATAAAGAAATTAGATATCTTGATTCCTCTGTTAGGTAAGGATTGGAGAACTCCACCAATCCAACTTGACCCTTTTGATACTGCAGTTGAAAACGTCAAAAAGACACTAAAATCTGGAGCTGAACTTGATGAAAGACAATCAAAATGGCTCAGAAGTCACAGAGTGTCGTTAGAAAGGAATGCTTCAATATTATCCGAGAAAAGAATAAAAGCTTTAGATAGTCTCACTGAATATCTAGGGTATAGCTGGCGTGATATTGAAGTTTTTAAAAACACCTCCATTTTCAACGATCACTATACGATCATTGTGGCAGCAATCGAGGATGGTAAAGAAATTCCCATTAAAACACAAAAATGGTTACGATCTCAAAAAATGCGTTATGCTGCCCAAAAACATGTGGACATCCCTGCAGAAGAACTAAGGAAATTAAATGAACTTAACACCCTATTAAATTTATCCTGGGAAATCTCTAAGAAATCATCTTTTCTGGAAGAAGCTTTTCAATTAAAAGAAGATATTGAAAAAAGAAAAACTATTGAAAAATGGTTTACAAAAGTAGCTCCTTTTATACAACTGGCCAAGGTCGAACTTAGGTATGGAATACCGAAAGGAACATTACAAAAAGTATATCGATATGGGAGAAAGCTGGATTACAAATGGATTTTAGCATTAGATGACTTTAGAAAGGACATGTTCACTACTGATGAATATTTCTAGACTTTCCGTTTCTTAAATACCAAGTGTTGTGTCTACACTTTTCAGTTAACATCAAAAGTATGAACATTGATTCATCTACTTCTGTAAGGGTGTATTTCACTCATCAAAAGTATGGTTTTTCCTTATTTACTTGTAAATATTAAAAAATCCTAATATTTTTATAAAAGATTTGGATATGTAAAATATGTGATTGCTCGCATCCTACCCTACTGAGCAATGCTTTTTTGCTTTCCGGCTCTTATTTTAAGAAAAGCTGTAAAAAAGTTTAGCAAGTTTTTTGACTCACTAAACTTTTTTGTCGCTTTGGACATAAGCAACCCCGTGGTCCTAGACCAGCTTAGCAAACGAAAAAAGTATTAATTTAATCTCTCTACCAGTATGGAGTACCTCGATGTGTTCTATCATATCTTCCGTGAGGATATGCCCCTTTTAGTCGCTGAGTTTTTACCCAGAGAAAAATATCGAATTTTTCTTGAAAGTTATCATCCTTATCTGTTTACCCATTATACCTGTTGCTTTAAAAAAGAAAATAAGGATAAGTATAGTCTTTTAAAGATAACCGAAACCCCTTTTTATAAGTATGAAACCATAAAAGCCAAGCCGGGATTTATAAAAACCAACCATAAACAAATGGACCAAAGCTTCTTCAATTTCTTAACAGAAACGATAAGCATTGATACAGAAGGATGGAAAGAACTATATATAAAAGAAACAGAAGCGTATATTTTTATTGACCTTTTTGTAAGCAGAAACTATTCTCAGCTATCAGATATTGAGTTATGTTATTACTACTATTTTAAAACCACTCAAACTGCTGCCACTGAAATACGGGATCATTTGCATGAGGTTTATTTTGATGAAAGCTTAAGTGAAAAGCAGCGTAAGATTAAAATCCGTAAGTACCAACACAAGCTTATCTACTACATTGCAATCCTGGAGAAAACATATCTTAAAAAAGATATCCATACCTATTCCTTTATAAAAGAAATGCCACAGGTGTATAAATGCATTCATACTGCTTTGGATTCGCTGATTATTTATATGGAAGAATGTTGTTCCCCTTATTTAGATGATACTGTAAGTATCTCCTATGAACAACGGATCCGGTTTATCAATACCTATTATGATCGCTCCAAACACTTGCTACACCTTTTTAAAGCACAACGCTTGCCCAAAGACATAGAAAAAGAGTTGTGTAAACCTCTACTAAAGATACAATGGGACGATTTATATCCATTTTCTTATAAGCAACGCAGTTACTACAGAACATACATTGATTTATTCATACGCTTATTGACCAAACAGGAAACCCCTAACCACGATGAAATTTACCGTTTGCTTATTGCCCTAAACTTTAATACCCATAATATTGGAAAAGCCATGAGCCATGAATTGATCACCCGCTTGGATCATTTCGATACCGAACAGCAAAAACAAGTATATCTATATAAACAACTGGCAAGGGTAGAAAGTGTACCGGTAACAGCTGAAACACGATATCGACCTGAATTCCCTGGGCTTAAAGGGTATATCATCAACTTTATTCGCCAACAAATCGAAGTATCCTATCAAACTCTGGAAATTGAACAGTGGAATGGCAAGAAAGCTTCAGGATCTGATATTGATGTTAGAGAGGTTGTTGATTCTAAAGTTGTCAAAAGAAGAGTGAACCTTAGTATTCCTGAAATAGCCTTGTTGGGGCGGTTGTTTTCTGAAATAAAAGTGATCAATATAAAGGATAACAAGCAACAATATTTTAAGTTTCTCTCACAAATTTATACCTCAAGGGACAATACCGATATTTCAGAACATAGTATTAAAAATGCGTTCTACTCCAGTTCTGATACTACCCTTGAAAACGTAGAACGGGTATTAATTAGAATGCTTAATACCCTTCAAAAACTGAAGGCTTCAGCTTCTCGCTAAAAAATGATCATAAAGAGCATATCACATCCAACTTATACTTTGGATATATATGCTCTTTTAATACTTCAAAAGGACGTATTTTCTTTTGTTTTTTAATGGATACACCGGACTAAGTAGACCGCTCAAAATTCAGAAAAGATATGGAAACACCTACGCTGTCATTCTGTTTGATATTGACCCCTTCTTGATATTATATTTTGCTTTTATTCTAACCACTTTTATCATCAAAATACAGCTAGCAAGTGTTAATTTTTTAACAACCTCTGAAACCCCCAGTATTTATAGGGGTTGCATTTCAGTGCGGTATTTAACGGTTTTACTGGGGTTCCCAGCCTTTTTTTATAGATCATAAATTTTTTTTCTGTCATTTAGTGTCATTTAGTGAATTGCAGCTAAATGCTTAAATATTTCATATACAGTCATTTAACTTAATTTTTCAAGGGGTTGCGCAACCCCTGCGCACTACATTCACGTTTGTTTTTTTGTTTTCTTTATTCCGGAGCTGTTGAAAGGTGAATCCCGAAAGATCAAGTTCGGGATATATAATTGCAGTAGGATCCATTTTTTAAAGACTGCAACCAGTAAATAACGTGCCTTTCTTCACTCTTTTCAAACATGTAGAACAGTATTAAATCATATAGCACAATGGAAGTCATTGTATTTGAAAAAGAAACCTATTTCAAACTCATGGAAGAAACCATGACCCTTATGTACAAGGTTATTGAAGAAAAACATAAAGAAGCGATCGCCAACGCAGAAGAAGAAAAAGAGTTCTTGACCACAAAAGAAGCCTTGAAGTTGATGGGCTTAAAGAGTAAGACCAGGCTCTATGCCCTTAGGGATCAGAAAATCATAGAATACTATCAGCATGGTAGACGAAAACTATATTCCAAGAAAAGTATCATTGCCTATCTCAATGGTCAAAAAATTACCTAATCGTATACAACATTTAAAAAATATGCATATGAATACCAACGATACAGCCCCTTTACGTCCCCATTATGATTTTGGGAGTATTTTTAAAGCCACAAAAGTATTTATAGACCGATACAATGAGCAGCATGATCGATTGACCGAACGCTTGAACGCCAATCACAGAGCCACAGCAGAATTGATCACTCGCCTATATGCCCAACAACTCAATAAAGCCATTTCTTTAGGAGAGGATGTCAGTACCTCCCTCCCAGGGTTTAAAACCTTTAATCCGAGCTTAGCGTCCTGTAAAGGATGTACGGTTCGAACGATCATTAATCACAAAGAACGCTTAAAAGCTTCAGGCTTTATTATCAAAGAGATACATAGAGGAAAAACAGGGATAGAACTCTGGATCAACCCACAGATATTTGCCCCCAAAAAGATGTCAACACACCATGTGGATATGCAACCTGTACTTGAACAAATACAAGCTGTTTCTGAGCATAAAGTGAAAAATTTACCCCCATTAGTTCATGAACAACAAGAACAAAAGAATAATAATAGCAGTGTGGATACCTTGATAACTCCAAAGAAAGGAGTTCGCCTATCGGCTCACAGCGCAAAAAATAACTCCGTTACAGGAACAGGACATGAACAAGACATGAACACGAGGGAAAGCCGAACTTCTGACTCAAAAAAACAAACCCGGGGCGCGAAAAAATCGTCTCAAAAAGAGTCAGAGTCGGCTTTTTTATTGCAATTAGTGCGAGATTTTTGGAGCTATGCGAAACTGGTGTTGTTTGCAGAACTGCTCCTGAGCGAGCCTGAAGAGAAAGAAATCCTCAATAACATCTGGGCCTCGGTATATCGAAAATTCAAAATCAAAGGCAGCAAAGAGGACTGGAAAGGCTATCAGGATATCTTGTACAAACGAGTAGATATGGTTGCCCGATACCTGGAGCGTAACCCAAATCGATGGATTGCTCCACCGCATCTGTATTTCCATCCTGAAAACAAGCGTAATGGGTTTAATAAAACCTACGAATGGTTTATCAGGCAGGAATTGCTTAAAAAATCCATTCGTAATCAAATCTTAATCCAGAATACCGAAAAAGAATGGGAAGATCACAATCAGGGAAAAGGAAGGCACAAGCATAAAAGTCGTTTACAGCTTTTTAGGATACAACAGCAACGCTTATCTACCTTCAAAGACGATGCACTACTGCGTGCTTATGAGAAAAGTTTACAGCGGACCCTGTTAAAACCTGCTACAAAATGATCGTTCCCAATTTGGCCAATACCGCACTTTTTAAATGCATTGTATATTTTCATGATGGGGAATCCAGAACGTTTTATTCTTTAGATAAAAGCCATAAACGGGCGAAACCCAACGAGGCTCTAGGAATACGGAGATTAGAAAAAATGCTGATGATTCGTTTCAGAGGGACATGGGAGACTGCGATTATCTATGAAAATCTCCCTAAAGGAAAGGAAATTGCGAAATATAAAAATGGTATTCGAGTGCTGTAACTCTTGTAAACATTTTTGTAAACACGAGATAGTATTTAAATGTAATTTCATGGTTAATCCTAATGAAAATAAGGACTAACGTAAAATAGTACTCATTGCATGAAGTAAACGTATTCATCGAAATATGTATTAATTCTTTATTTTAATTTCTGAATTCTTATTTTTGAACTCTCTCTTAAAACCAACCAAATATGATCAGAAAAGAAAAGTTCTGGAAAATTAAATCTGAGATTGATACTGCCATAGAAGAAGCCTTTGAGTATGCAAAGAATCACGAAAAAAACGAAAATGATTTTATTCTTTTTTTAGGAAATGCAGAATACAAAAAGTCTTACGAAAATAAAAACGTAAGTCCTTATTTTATTGATGATCGAGAAAACTTTTATAAGGATGATGAACGACTTAAATTTCTTAACGGTTATATTGCAAGAAAATACAACTTCACTGTCGGAAAACTATCTGTTCCGGAAGTCATAACTTTAGAGCTGATGGTATACACCCATACTTGGGAATCCAAGCCCTATTTACGACTTTTAAAAAAGTTAGCCAATTTGTGCGAAGGTCTAGATTATGATTGGGATGTTAAGATTCCCGACTATAAAAAATATGAATACATACAAGAAGGTATCGGAAGTGTTTTCGCAAATCAAGGATTAAAAATTGCTGATATTATTGCTGAAGGGTATCATTCTTCCTTAAGAAATGCTTTTGCCCATTCCGAGTACGTGTTTAATAGCAATCATTCAGAGCTTATATTAACTAATTATAAAGGGAATAATTGGGAAATTGAGAACATAAATTATCATGACTGGTCTCTAAAATTTTGGTATTCCGCATTACTTTGTCAGTCTTTTAATCGCATATTCAAAGAGCAAAGAACTGATTTAGCATATGGTCAACAAAAGTATGCATGCAAGTTAAAAAGTAAAGATGGACAAGAAAGAAACGGATTTGTTGTCTATGATGATACAAAAGATGCTTTTACAGCCACATTATCCTAACTAAGGTATTTAACGATCTATTACACTACATCACATCACTAACATCAAAATTTATGGACGCAAGCAAAAAGACCATCAATGATATTTTCAATGGTAATCGAGTACTGGAAATCCCTTTTTTCCAAAGAGCTTATGTATGGGGGAAACCACAATGGGAGCGATTATTAATGGATATGGAATATGTAAGCCTTTTAAATAAACCCTATTTTCTCGGTTCAGTTATTTTAAAACAACAATCCACGGACACCAGCAGGAATTTTGGTGATGTTCGCACTTTAATTGATGGGCAACAACGACTTACTACATTATCGATATTCTTCAAAGTATTATGTTTAAAAACTAATCAAAACACATCTTTTGATCGGGTTTTTAAATTAATCAATAATGATATTGCTTTATACCATAATCATAATGATATTGAATCTTTTACAAGAATACTCCAATTAGATACGGAAGAGGTCTTAGAAGGTACAGATGCCATTACAGAGGCATATCATTATTTCAAAAGGTTTGTCATGCCCGATAAATTAAATTTTAATAAAATATTGAACAATCTCACATTTGTTGGTATTGATCTTGCTTTTGATGAAGATGAACAGAAGATTTTTGATACCATTAATTCTTTGGGGGTGCGTTTGACTACAGCAGAATTATTGAAAAATCATCTCTTTACAAGAGATGATGTAGATACCTATAACAATAATTGGAAGGATATTTTTGAAAAAGATGAGGAAACCAGAGCATTTTGGGATAAGGAGGTTATGACCGGACGCCTAAGAAGACAAAATATTGATCTTTTCTTTTATTCCTTGCTCCAGATTAAAATTCAGGATCCAAACCTAAAAGTAAGTTCTGAAGATAAAAATATATTTTCTAGAGTGGAAGGATTGTTCAATTCTTATAAAAGATTCATTGCTGTATATAATATCGAAAAAGAGGTACTCATCCAGGAAATTAAACAATATGCATTACTCTATAAAAGGAATTTTAATTTTAATATTGTAAGAGAAGAGTTGAGTCATCAGTCCGGGATGGATCGAATTAATATGATCATTTTTGGGTTGGATAATACAACCTTGTTTCCTTATATCTTGTATGTCTTAAAAGAAGTAACTGATCAGGATAAACGAAATGAATTGTTTGAATATTTAGAGACATACATTATGCGAAGAATTGTGTGTCGCACTTCAAACAAGAATTACAATCAACTTTTTTCAGATCGTTTCATTGCAAATCGCTTACTGGATAAGGAACAACTTAAATTATTTATAGAAAAACGATCTGACAAGGTTAACTTTATGCCTAACAATGATGATTTAAAGACTGCATTTCATGAGTCGAAACACACTAACAAGCAAAGTGCAGGGATCCTCTATATGATTGAGTCTAAAATCCGTAATAAAGCACGTCACTCTACTGCTCTTTTAGGATTAAACCGATACAGTTTAGAACATATTATGCCTAAAAAATGGGAAAACCACTGGAATACTGTTGCTACTGAAGATGAATTAAAGTTCAGAAATAAAAAATTACTTACTCTTGGTAATCTTACTATCATAACGACTTCGTTAAATGCTTCTATTAGAGATGCCAGCTGGGATGTCAAAAGAGAAGGTCGAAATACAAAAAATGGATTAAAGCAGTTTGCAACCGGGATTGAAACCTTCGGAACCTTTATTGATGAACCGGAATGGAATGAAGAAGTAATAGCAAGACGAGCAAATTATTTATATGAACAAGCAAAAAATATATGGACAATTTAATCATGAACCCCAAACGCTTTAAACACCATTCGTACCTCATAGGGGTACAATAATTGTCTTCTTCCGGTATCCAATCCTTCAATTTCCTTCATTTTTCTGCGTAAGGTCTGCCTACTGATGCCTAAAAATGCACTTAATTCTTGTTTGGTTTTAAAGGTAAACTGCATATCCTATTGTCATTTAATGTGAGTTAATGTCTATTTATGTCATCAAGAGTTCCAATAGCTGAAATTACGCATCGTTACCTCTCGAACACCTTTAAATTACTACAATTTTTATAAAAAACAACTTTTATTTTTCAAGGCGTAACATCCGTTTTGACCCCTCTTTTTTTTGGTAGTTCTTTACTTAAAAAAACAAAGGATATGCTCAAATGGATTGCCGGAGGACTGGCTGCTTTTTTTTCGATTCGGTACTTATCTCGATTGCATCGGGCCAGTACCAATATTACCTCCCGTATTCGGGTGAGTATCCATAAGATTACCCTTACGGGCATCGAACTTACCGCATCGGTTCAAATCCAAAACCCAAATCCCATTGCTTTACGATTACAACATCCTTTTGTCAAGGTGTTGTTCAATGATCGATTGCTGGGAAGCTCTACCATTGAGAACAGGGTTATTGTCATTGAGCAGAATAGTCAAAAAGACTTTAGCTTGCGGATCCAATCCGCAGGATGGTTAACCCTAATCCAGATATTAGGCACCAAGGTGGCTCAGGATATCCGCTCGGCAACACCTATTCAGCTTCCACTTCAAACACAAATCATCACCCGGGTCAATGGGTTGCCCTATGAGCAAACCGACCAGGTAACCTTACAGGTATAATGCAGGCACAAACGAAAAGACATATCCGTTCAGGGCGATCCTACAGTTCCCTTTTTCCGGCAAGCTCCGGGAATGACACTGTGATTGTGAGTTCCGGGAAGGCACGATTAGAAGACACCTTACAACTGATGCAAAAGGTCATTGCAGAAACGCTTGCCGATACTGCCCTTTTAGCCAAACAACTAGAGGCTTCAGATCGCTATACCACCTGTAAGAATATTTGGGATTTTGTATATACCCATATCCAATACAAAATGGATGCTACAGGGATTGAACAAGTACGTCGTCCATCCCGTACCTGGGCAGACCGTAGCTCAGGAGTAGACTGTGATTGCTATACCGTTTTTATCGGCAGTATCCTCGCAAACTTAGGCATTCCCTTTACCATGCGGATTACCAAATATGGAGGTAAACACCATTTCCAGCATGTCTATCCTATTGTTCCCATTGAAGGCGGGCATCTAACCATAGACTGTGTGGCAGATCGCTTTAACCATGAAGTCCGATATTCCGAAAAGAAAGACATTCTTCCGGATGGCCCGATTGCCTTACAAGGGATAGCAGGATTAAGTGGCGTGGATCATCTTGCCATTGCTTCCGATGCATTAGGACATTCTGAACTTCCGTTACGGACCTTGATCCGACCAAAAGCGGTTTCCACTTGTATTCCCCAGCAACGTATCCACAAAAGCAACAAGCAAAAACGAAATACCCATGGAAGGACTGCCTCTCCATATCGATTTGACAGTATGCATAACCAAAGAAAGATGAAACACAACAAGGATTTTGACTGGCTTAATTTTTTAATCATTTCAGGGATTTCTGTCGCTGCCGGAGTTGGGGTCATCCGATTGCTGACCCAACCAAAAAAAGCCTCAAAGCGCAAACGAAAAATAAACACTAAAAAAACAGGTAGAACACCTTAAAGTATGATGATATGGAACTACACCGATTAGATGGCTTCGATGCCACAGGACTAGATGATATTGATATCCAAGACCCTATGATGGGGAGTGTGCCGGGATTTGCAGCACAGCCCGACATTGCCTATGAAATCCTTGATGAAGAAGGCAATGTAATCCTATATGCCGATGCTGAGGAGAACATTTATGTCATTGATGGATTACAAGGCTTCTTTAAAAAAATAGGCAGGGGCTTAAAGAAATTTGCTAAGAAAGTGGGTAAAAAAGTGGTTCGCCCTGTGGTCAGAACTTTTAACCGCTTTTTAAACCCTGCTACGATTTTACTGCGGAATGGATTTTTACTGGCGATGAAGATTGACATGATGAAAGTAGCCCGCAGGCTTCGGTTTGGATACCTCAGTGAAGCCCAGGCTCGAAAGATGGGCATTAACATGAGTAAGTTCAGAAAGCTGCGTAAAGCAGTAGAACGGGCAGAGCGAATTTACCGTACTGCAGGGGGACGTGGCAGGAACCTTAGAAAAGCCATCCTGAAAGGGAAAGGTAATAAAGACCGGAAAGTCCCTTTAAGCGGATTTACCATTGGAAGTATTGACACCGAACCTGAGCTTTACAATGACCCTTTTGAAAAGTTTGTAGTGGAAGCCGATATCGATACCATCGAATCGTTTATGAACCAGGAATTCGAAGTGGATGGTTTGGGGGCTGTGGCTACGGGAACTGCTACTGCTGCTGCCAGTGGTGCAGTGGCAGGAGTGGCTTCTATCCTCAATAAGATCGGAAATATCTTTGGCGCTGCTCAGCAGGTCAAGCAGCGTGCCCAAACCCTTTTTCAAAAACCGAGAAGAACAACTCCACGACTTCCTGCGCCCATTCGAACCAGTACATATCGTCCTCCTTCCACGATTCGAAGGCGGATCACAAGGCGTGCTGCTCCAGCAGTAATTACGACCAACACTCCGATTACTCCAAAATCCAATACAGACAAGCCGGGCTTTTTTGAAAAAAATAAGACTGCACTATTGGTTTTGGGAGGACTTGCTGTGGTAGGTACCGGGGTGGCGATTGCGATGAAATCCAATACAAAAAAGCGTGCACAGCCGATTTCAGGAACTCCCCGAAAACGAAAGAGAAAAGCCCCTTCACGAGATGCATTGGGCAGGTTTACCAAAAGCGGTAGGACGAGCAGCAAGCGCAGTACTGCCCAAAGAAAAGCCCCGGAGAAATTAGTACCTAAGGCCTTACTATAAATCAATTATAAATGAATAACGGTTTCTGTAGGTACAGACACCATAAATAAGTATAATAATGAGAACAAAAGCAAATGCAAAAGATAGCCTGCTGGAAGTAGGCAAACATCTGACCACCGGCGTATTAGGCATGGTGGCAGGATCCGCAGTAGGCCGATATTCCCTCGCCCTTGGTGCGCTGACCATCTTCGGGGGTGCCTACTATGGAAAAGACTGGATTATTTCCTCAGGGGTCGGCATGGCCTTTTCCAATGGGTTCAGTAAAAGAAATCCAACCACCAATGGCATTGATGGGATCAAGGATGAATTGGACGAAGCCAAAGACAGGGCAGTCACTTCTTTAAAAGCCATCGGGAAAAAACTGTACCTCGATAAGCTATCCCCATCAATGGCGCAAAAGTTATCCCTTGGAAATATAGAAGACCGCCCGTTGGTCTTTATGGGATCGGATATTGCCGATGAAGGGGATTTTGATACCAGCGAGGTAGACGAGATCATCCAGAAGATCGAAGCCGGAGAACCTATCCCCACCGCAGATATCCATGACGATTATATCGAAGGGATGGAAGGCACTATATCGGATATGGGGGATATTGATGGCATGGATATCGGAAATATCGATAGTCTCGAACTACATGGGGCTGAAGATATCTCCGAACTCAATGCAGTGGCCTAATGAAATAAGAAGTACGAAGTATCAAGTATATAGTACAAAGTAAGAAGTACGAAATATGACAGTACAAAGTAAGAAGTTCTGAGTACAAAAAATACTCATTACTCTGTACTCACTACTTAATACTAATCACTCACTACGCTGTACTAAAAAACTAAATCATAAAAAAAATGGAAACAATGAAAAAAAGTTCAAGAGCACAATTTTTAGAGATTGTGAATGCCCATCTCTCTTTAAGGGATCAGGCGAAGAAATTTGACCCTGCGATGGTCAAGGTGGCTACCGGGATTAAGGAAGGCCGATTACAACTGGCGGATGCCGCCTATTATTCGATCAAGTTTGCCGGCAATAAAGCCAATATTGATATGTTCGAGACCCAAGACGCCAAAGAAACCGGGATTACCAATGTCACCCAGGCCAAGCTTCAGAAGGATCGGTTATTCCTTTGTAATCGGATCATCCTATTGGCTGCAGAAATTGAAGGCGACCTTCCCGGGAGTGATTCCGAACTTAAAAGGCTGATCAAGCAAACCAATTTTGACAGCATTAAAAAAGTAGGTGGACTGCAAAACGGGGTCTTTTCCTTAATTGCCAATAAGAAGATCATCATCGATGAACGTCCGATGCAAGAATTTGCCACCGATGGAAATACCACCATCAATCTAGGGACCTACTTTTTAGAATCCCCACGCTTTATTCGTGACGATGAGGAGTTTGAATTCAATATCGAGCTGGGCGATGATGCCCCGGACAATGCCCTGATTAAGGTCGTTCTTGCCGGCACCGTTACCGTACCGGCATAGATAGCCGATAATCAGCAATAAGAACTCTTATACATGACTAAAATAGATTCGATGAATACTGTAGCAACATCAGATACCAAAGAAACCAGGGTGACCTTTTCTTTTCCCGTAACCAAAGCCAATGGGCTGTCCACCACTAGTGGGTTGGAACTCCCCAAACATACCCAATCCGTTCGGGGGTTACAACTGACTTCGAACTATCCTGACAAGCTGTATTACCGAGGCAGTCAACGCATTGAGATTGGAGGGGAAGAACTCTTCCCTGAAGGATTTGACAGCAAGATTTTAATGTCTTCATTAAGTGTTGCCCCCAGGGAACGCTTCTTTGAGCTGGGTGATGTGTTACCGGGAGATTTGTCCATAAAGGTACGCTTTCAGGATAAAGACCATAGCAAGGCTGTATTTGGGGATGGCTATACGGTAACGCTGATCATTCTTATTGAAGAGAAACGATAACTATTAGAAATAGATCAATCATGAAATGTAAGCTGCCTTCAAGCAATAAAACAGCAACCTCCGGGTTATGGGTACGTAGGAAGTTTGTGCCTATCCAATTGACTATTCACAGGGAGAACCAATTTGTAAACGCATCGGCCAAACTTCCTTTTACCACAGCAAAAGTCATTGGAGTGCTTCCTGTGGTTCAAGTAGAACAAGATTGTTCCGATACGCCTGTCCCTCCCCGTTTGTATTATGGATTGTCAGATGCCTTAGTAGACGATGATCGTTTTTTACAGCTGAGTACCGGAACGGAATATACCACAACCCCTCCGGATGCCACCTTATCAAGAGACATCTATTCCGGCTTGTATTGGTATTATGCCCATCCCGCAACAGACACCTTTCCTTATCTGTACGAAGATGATTTTATGGATCAGCTTACAGACCCTAAAATCATTGAAGTCCTACAGGAAGGACAATGTACCCCTGTAGAATATTACCTCTGGAGCGGGCCTTTTATCGGCTATGTACTGATTACCCATAACGAATACACCTAATAAAAAACCGTATCAACATCATGATTTTAGGAACCCTGACCTTGCTTCAAAAAAGCGGGATCATCTATAAAAACCACAGTCTTGAAACCGAAGGTTCGTTTTCAGAGGCCATCGCTACAGCATTGCAACCGGAAGAACCTGCTTTGTTATCAACGCCTCCTGAGCAGTATCGGGTCATTCCCATTGATGCTTCAGAAGATACCGATTATATCAATGTCCTGTTTGAAGATCAAGGCAAAGCCCAATATCCTTATACGGTAACCATATGGGTATTGACCGAAGCCCTGCCGGAGCCATTGCTAGAAACGAATGATGTCATACTAAAATAATACCGGATGAGAGAAGATTTTGCCCTGCATTATGCAGACCGAAGAGCCAAAGAACGGGGGTATGATGCCTACAGGATTGTATATCGTGAATTTGTCATCCCTGCGATGGGCAGCCTGAAGTTTCAGGCGTATAATGAACTGTGGCTGGTCACCCATATCGATTGGGGGCTGATGGTCAAATCAGACTATGGGCGGTACGACCATTGGTATACCAAAGAAATCCGGGAGAATGCCCATGAGCATGGAGACCGTATTGAGATTGTCAATACCCGAAAATACCAACGGAAAATCCGTTTTCTACAAGTGATCTTAAAAACCAATACCGATGATGGAAGCAAGACCTAAAAAACCGGGATCCGTTCGGCTCAATACGGCCCAATATGCAGAGATGGACCGTTTGGGATTTGATAATGAAAGTGCCTATGTGAAATATAAGATGGAACAGGGGCAATCCAAGCTAGAGGTCTTAAAAACTCCATCGGGCGATTCTGCTGTCAGAACCTTGCCGGTGGTTCCTGAAAAGGCACAGGGTGTGGTGGCAGATCAGCTGACCATACAACGCTTATCGATGGAAAACCGCAACCTTCAAAAGCAATTGGAGCAACTGCGCAATAGCAATGAAGAAACCCTGAATGGAGTACATCATAAGGTGCATGCCCTTTTGCAAGAAGAACTGCAAAAACGAGATACCGAAACCCTCAAAACTGCACATGCGGAAGCCAAAAAGCAGATCGGACATTTGGAACAACAGCTTGCAAAAGCACAAAAAGAAACGGATGTCAAGCAGGAAGAAATCAAAGCTTTGGTTAAAAAGCTGGGATTTGTGGAATTAGGAAAAGCCCTCCTTCCCGGGGCGATCTCCGGATTAGCCAAGCAGTACCCCAAACAAATGAAGGGGATCGCAGGCACACTGGGAAGGTTGGGGCTTTCCGATCCACAACCCGAAGAAGCACCCCTCGATGAGGAACAGCAACACTGGCTACACATCATCAGCTATCTCAAGGAGCTGTGTACTGAAGAGCAATGTGACCAATTGGTACAACTGCTGGTCCGCTTAGGAGAGCAGCTTAAAGACGATGATCAATTGCTGCAGAAGCTGCATTACTATCTCTCTCAATTGCAAAAGGCTTCCTCTGCCCCCAAAGAGGATCCTGAACATTAATTTTTAATACCGTTTCCCTTTGGGGAGGGAGCAAATATCGATCATTATGAAAGCACCCATTACCACACATATTGAAGTCAGCAGCGTAGCTGAAGCACATCAGGTCCAAAAGGCTTTTGAAACCATGAACCGACATTTTGGGGCTAAAGGCATTATCCATATGGAACAGCTGTTCTTAAAAGATGCCTTTATCCGAAATCTGGTTAAAATGAAAATCAAGACGAAATAAAATGGCAGTTCCTGCAGCAGCACTTGCGATGCAAGCGATACAAAACCGACCCAAAGTAAAGGTCAATGTGAGCAAAGATGTGACCACAGTACTCCTTGCCGGAAGCCTGGGGGTCGGAGTGTTTTTTGCTGCATGGGTACTGGCGAAAAAATGGAAACGCAACCGAAGGGAAGTCAATGCCCTGCAACCGGGGAATCCTGCAAATTATGCGATCCGCCTAAAGCTGGCGTTTGAGAACGACAAGCCTTTTGGATGGGGAACCGATGAAGAAGCAGTTTTTCAAACCTTGGAAGAAATCCCCTCCGATGCCATGCGCAGAAAAGTAGAACGTGCCTATAAAGATTTATATGGGAGTCACCTCTCGGCAGATTTGATGGATGAACTCACCACTCAGGAGTTTGCCATTGCACAAGAAATTATCAATTCAAAAACATAATACCTATGGAATCTAAAACCATAAAAAGACGACCTGAACCCAAAACGCAGTCTTCCTTATCCCGAAAAAACATGCTGATGTATGGCTTGGGGGGAGGATTGGTACTTGGAATTGGTTATTTGGCATATACGTATTTTAAAAACCGAAAAGCCGGTCAGCGAAGCATCCAACAACCCATCCCCCCAATTACACAACACCCTATTACCCGGCGTCCCATTACCCAACGCCCAATCATGACCAAACCCTTATTACCAAGAGGTTCGAGCAATCAATTCCCGATACGCAGAGGCGCAAGGGGATCACTGGTCGAGATGATCCAAAAAGCCCTCTTAGCCAAAGGAGGACGAGCCGCAATGATCATCAGAGAAACCAGTTTCAGAGGAGGGAAAGTTGATAGGGTTTTTGGAAAAGGTACTGAAAGGGCCTTACGAGCAGCAGGACTGCCTTCTGTGCTGACCCAAACCCAATTTACCGCATTAGTGGGAAAGCAAACCTCCGGGTTTAATGCTTCAGGGATTGCAAGGGAGCTGATCAGTGCTGCCAACAAACGTAACCTCTTTGGAGTGTTGGGAGGACTTAAAAAGATTAGTACTGTATCCCAATACAAACAGGTCAGCAGCTTTTTTCAGAATGTACGCATTTTAGGGGTACGGGTGACCTCCCTTGTCAATGCCTTGCTTAGTGTAGCATTTAAGAATAAAACTCTGGAAAAGGTGAAAATACGGACGGAGTTCCGAAGGATGGGATTGCAACAAAATGCTAAGGGCATCTGGTTCATTCCGGGAATCAATGGTTTTGGGAATATCGATGCTTTGGATCAGGATATCGATCAGGAATGGAATCTTGCCATTGTAGAATATCCGACTGTACTTCAGGCTACCGATGGATCCTATATTCTGCCTGAATTAGCTCCGGACACCGTAGTGGGGTATATCACAGGTAACAAAGGGAGCATGACCCAAATCCTAACCCAGTCGGGAGAAACTGTATTGGCTCCTACTGCTAATTTATCCTATGTGTAATTTTAAAATAAGCATCTGATATGAAAACTATTATTGATAGACTTAAAAAGATCGCCATAAAATTAAAACCACTATGGGGCTATTTCAAGGTGTGGAGAGAACTGTCTTCTTTGGCAGTAGGACTTTTGCTGTGGATCCAGAGTGCTACCTTTTTGCACTGGATTGATCCCACTGCAGGAACTTATGATGCAGGGGTGTTCCAGGTATACCTCTTTGCCATTATCGGCATCTTTATCCTGCATGGGATTGTCCGCATCCTAATGAAGCTCATCTGGCCGACCCCGGAGGACTATCTAGACCATCAATTTATGAATGATTTTAAAACCCTTACCCCATGGCAAAAACTAAAACTATCCACCTTTATCTTCTTTGCGTTTTTATTTGCAGTGGCCTTTTTAGCCAGGACGCTATAAGTCAAATAGGAAATAGCAATGATGAACAATACACTCGGAAGTGTGTAAAAGAACTATACGACTCTCAAATAGGGATTAGTGAAACTGGAGGTGCTAACAAAGGACCGCATGTAGAAATGTATCTGAAAAGTGTAGGGTTAGCTCCAGGGCATGCGTATTGCGCTGCCTTTGTGTCCTGGGTTTATCAGAATGCAGATGTTCAAACGCCACTTAGTGGCTGGGTACTCAGTTATGCGCTTAAAAGCAAAAGGATTTACCATCGTGGAAAAAAAGAATATAAAACTCCGCAATGTGGCGATGTGTTTATGATCTGGTATTCCAGATTGAATCGTCCGGCTCATATGGGTTTTGTAGATCAGTGGGGTGAGAAATATATCGTCACAGTAGAAGGAAATACAAATACCAATGGGTCACGTGAAGGTGATGGCGTATACCGAAAACGAAGATTAAAAAAACAGGTATGGGCAGTCTCCGACTTTATTGGCAGTGCCAATTGACAAAAAACAATTAACGAATAATCAACAACGATTAACAATAACTATGCTTGCCAAAAGCTTACAGATATTACGGAGCAAAGGATATGAAGTGTATAAAGAACCCTATCGACTCAATATTGTGGGGTATCGGAGTCGGTTTGTGCGCAGCAACCGCTTTGATGATGAAATCCATGTTTTCTATACCAATGATAGCGGAAAATGGATATATCATATTTTTAAAGCCACCACGGATCCCGGGCAGTATTGGCTGGAACACCCCATGCACCCCAAAGGAACAGCGTTCTTAAAGAAAGGCCAGTATATCAATTCGCATAGCATAGGCTTGCACAGAGGGGTATACAAAGCCTTAGTACAGCGTAATGCAGTAAGCGTGATCCGGAATTATGAACGAAAAGGACTCTTCAAATGGTTTGAGTCCGGAACAGTAGACACCGGAAGGTTTGGGATCAATATCCATAGGGCCAGGCAACAAGGGAGTACAAAAGTGATTGATAGTTTCTCGGCAGGTTGTTTGGTATTTGCCAATGCGGAAGATTTTAAACGCTTTATGCAACTGACCACAGAACATCAAAAGCGATATGGAAATACTTTTACTGTAACCCTTGTAGATTTTAGGGATGAACGCAGAAGGCGGTTGCGAACCATTGCCTGGGGAACTGTACTGGCAACAGGAGGATTGTTACTGTTAAACCGATGGAACTGATGAAGTTTTCTAAAAATACCAAAAAGGCAGGACTGGCACTGGTGGGGAGTATGCTGGGATTTATTATCGCTAAAAAATACTCTCCAAAGGAAACCTACCCCTTTATCCTGATCGGTGGGTTTATTGGGAATTGTTTGGGGGAAGAACTAATCCATGAAGAAAATAAAGGAACGATGCCCCATTACAAAAATTTGTATAAACATCCAATTGATTATTGAAAATGAATGGATTAGGTTCGTTTGATTGAAAAAATATATTAAAAATACAACCAATGAGTACACTACAAAAACACCAAAAAAAAGAAGAGCCTTCAAAACTGAAGGTTGTCGTAGAAGAACTCCCAATTGTTTTTATGCATCATAACATTCAGGTCACAGGCATATATCTTAAAACCATCAACAGCCATGAAAATTGATACCGAAAAGCTATACTTCGTAATGCAACCCTATCCTAATATTGGTGATTTTGAGGAGATTTTTGTGGATGCCGAGCGTAATCTCGGTGATCTGGATGATTTATTCTCCGGTGGTTTTGGGGCTGAGAATGTATATGGGATATACACCGATCGTAAAAGTGCGCTTAAAGATGCAGAAATGTTATGGGAAAAGGTGTTAAAAGAGAAAAATATGAAACCAAACAAAAACGTAAAAGAACGCTTCAGGGAATTTGTGGATGAACTGGAAATGGTATCCAACAAACACAATATTGCCATACAATCGATTGGAGGAGTATACATTTTCGATGTACCCATGACTATTAGTTATGATGCTGATGAAACTTCAGGGGATTTAATTGCAGATTGGGACGAAGCAGAATAAACCGAACCTTATGAAAATTGACTTGGATAAATTTTATATGGTATTCAAACCTCATAATGCTCATAACCGGGCAAAAGATATGGTTTCCAAAGTAAAGGAGAATATTTGGGATGTCTATAATGCGGTTACGGATACAGTCATTTTTGATATGCTCTATGGAGTATATACAAATAAAAAAGAAGCCCTTGCTGTGGCTACAGCCCTATGGGAAGCGTATCAAAACGAGAAAAAGAGACTGAAGACCACAGAAAAATATAAAAAGATCAGGTTTCAGCAGTTTGTAGGGGCATTGGAAAAGCTATCCTCCAAATATGGAATTGCTATTCAACACATCCCTGAAGTATTGGTTTTTGAAGCATCCACCTCAATACAGTATCTCCCAAATCGCTCCGGCACTTTATATGCCAAATGGGATCAGGGGACAAAAGCCAAGATTGTTTCTAATATCACAGTGATATATCTGGTAGTGTTGCCACGAAAAAATGATGAACGAGCAGATGTATTTTCAGAAAACCCTAATACCATGGATGATTTGTTATTGATGTTTTTGGGAGGACTCTCCCCTGAATACATAGAAGGGTTGTATACCACTAAAGCTGAAGCACAACAAGCAGTTAATAGGGTTTACAAAAATTTTAATATTAAACGGTAGCAAATGAAACTCAACATACATAAGTTTTATATCGTCTTTAAAGCATTTAGTTACTCTAACAGGAAAAGTGTTTTTAACGACAATTCGTTGTCAATAAAAGATTTACGTAACAAGTTTGTAAGAGGACTAGATCCTGATATGATTGAAGGCATTTATCCCACAAAGGTAGCTGCTAGAAAAGCAGCAGAAAAACAATATAAAAAGCTACCTGATAACATCAGAAAGAAAACCAAAACCACAAAAAAAATAAGCAAGGGTTATGCATTGTTTAGTGATGCGGTTATGGCTAAAGATAAATACAGAGTAACTACTCCACCAAAAGAAATCTATCCAACCAGGAAAGCAGCACAAAAAGCAGTAGACCGTATAAGAAAAAGAACAGGGAGAAACCCGGGAATAAAAATTATGACCTATGACAGCGCAAAACGATAAAGAGAAACGAATCAAAGCCTTTTTAAAAGACCTGAAAAAAATATCCGTAGCACATGGAGTGGTGATTGAAACCAATAGACCACCTTATGCTCTAAACATCAAACAAGATGTTACCTACCTGATCAATCCCAAAACAAAATCAATATTCCCGGTATGGTTAAACGATGAAGAGGATCCTTTACTATAACAATACGATATGAAAAATACTCAAGATACTATTAAGAAAGAACAGAAAAGAAGGTTTAAAGCTTTTGTCAAAGCTCTGGAGCAAATTTCTTCCAGATATGGGGTTGCCATTGATACCATAGAAGCTGCCTATGTATTAGATGCTCCCTTAAAGATTACTTATGAACTTGATGAAGATTCAGGAGCATTAGCATCTGTTTTTATCGGTAAAGAAACCTTTATATAATCAAAAACGGGATGAAAAAGAAGAAGATATATGCCATTTATACTGCACAAGGAAAATATGTACACGAGAAAAAAGTGAATACCCAAGATGAAATCCAGCAGTATCTAAATAAAGTATCTAAAGATAAAAAGCTCTACATGGCTATTCATCTGAGTGGTTCTACTAAAAAGATAGCTGCAGGGAAACTTAAAAAACTGGAGCTGGCAGTAAGAAAAGAAAAACCATTTTTAAGCAAAAAGGACTTGCAGGATTTAACCATGCTGATCAAGGTATTGAAGGAACGCCCTGCCCGATACGGAATGGTTATAGGAGCGGTATTGGATAGTGCCATAAGGGATATTATTCCAATCGAAGTATGGGAAGCGATGGGTGGAGAAATTAAGAAATAAAAACAACCATGGAAAAGCAAGGCATATATTTTGAAGGGGAACGGCGTATTAAACCAAAAGCATACTACAAATATGAATTGGCTGCATTGTATAATGTTTGTACCAAGACATTTTCTTCATGGATCCATACCTATCTGGACGAGTTACAACAGTTTGGATATAAAAAAAGCACAAAATTACTTCGTCCTGAAGTAGTACGATTTCTATTTGAACGCTTAGGAGAACCTTAGTGCTGTAAGTAATCGACATTAAAATAATTAAAAAAAATAAATCTGCTTGTTATGAAAATCATTGTACAATTCAGTGGTGGCAAAGATAGCCATGCCGCTTTGTTATGGGCTGTTCATCGCTATGGGGCAAAAAACATTCAAGCTGTTTTTTGTGATACAGGTTGGGAACACCCACTTACCTATACCCACATACAAAACGTAGTTAAAAAACTAGGGGTATCCCTAAGAACACTGACTTCAAAGAAATACACCAATTTTATTGATCTGGTTAGAAAAAAGAAACGGTTCCCATCTACCAAAGCAAGGTTCTGCACTCAGGAACTAAAAGTAAAACCTTTTGTAGATTATATTCTGGATGAAATCAAAGACCATTTTATTGCAGTTCAAGGCATTAGAAAGGATGAAAGTAAAGCCCGCTCTAAAATGACCTCAATGTGCCGACATTTCAAATTTTATCTGGAACCTTATGGATATAACAAAGAAGGAAAACCAAAATTTCATACCTATCGTAAAAAAGAAGTATTGGAATATATCCAAAAATATGATGACAGTATTCTGCGCCCCATGTTCAAATGGACTGCTCAGGACACCATCGATTTTATTCTAACCAATGGGCATCTCCCCAATCCTTTATACTCCAAAGGCTTCTCCAGAGTCGGGTGTTTTCCTTGTATCCAGTGTAGCCACAATGAAGTAAAACAAATCCTGAAATTTTATCCTAATAGGATCAAAGAGTTAGAAGCCTATGAAAAGGAGCTACAAACTTATTTCTTCCCTCCGGATTATATTCCAAAGCGATTTTGTTCCCAATCAGCTATAGTTAAAAAAGGAGCTAACAAAGGTAAGACCGTTGCTTATCCTAATACTACTGATGTGACCCATTATATTGAAAACAAAAATGCAACCGGGGATTTGTTTGAGCAGGAAAGGCCTATTAGCTGTTTAAGCTATTATGCCCTATGTGAATGATACGTCCCTACCCAGGGATTATCTACTTCTATAATTCTAAAAGGAATATTTCTCTCAATCTCCGGAAGCCCAAAAACGTATATTTTTGTACCTGAAAAATTAGAATTAGATTGTTTGGCAATATTATCATGCTTTAAATCGCTATGAACCCGACAAGAGTTTTCCCATTGTTGCATTCCTTCATCAGTAAAAAAGAAATGAATCATATTTCCTTTAATTACTAAGCTCCAGATATTGTCATCCTTTCCGGTTTCATCCAAGAAATTAGCTTTATTTGAAGGTAATCTCCCTTTAACAATATTGCCTTTCAGGATCATTGTTTTCTCTTTTAAATTTTCCAACTCTTCTATTTGATCCCCAAATAGAAAGAAGAAATCACTATACTCATTTAAAGCTACTAAAACATTGCTTATACGCTTCGTTTCTTTATGTATTTTACCAATGATAGAATCGGTATTCAAAAAATTCTGCAATGCTTTTGAAATTGGGGCATCTTTACTTTTTGACTTCAGGTAACCCTGCAACTCTTCTATAATTCGAGGAGCAATTTTACCAAGATAATTTCCATCAATTTCATCAAATAGATCGCAAATGGATCCGGGCATTAGGTTTCGAAGAGAGAGCAAAGGAATTTTATTATTGGCAGCAAACTCACGTGCATTTTTGGAAAAGTAATTGACAGAAGCTACACCAACCTGATACTGATACCTGTTTCTATTTGAAGAAGCATATCGACTTTTAGTTTTCCGGTCCTTTATCATTTGATCATTAACAATCTCAAATTCATTAATATCATATCGCAAACCAAGTGCATTTCTGATGATATTGAGCCCTACTTTTCTACTTTTCTTGTATGCTTTGCATTCGAACAATACCCTGGATGGATACGAAAAAGGAATTTGCATTGGAGGATCCATTAAAACATCAGCATCGTGAGCTGCGCCTTTTCCGTTAATAAAGAATAACCCTCTATCTTCATAAACATAGTGTTTATCAGGAATTACAGATGTAAACCCTCGATCTAATAATAGTTGACGAATAATAAATTCGAATAAAATCCCTTTTATTTTCATTTATAAAATGTTAAGATTTAAAAAATACATACAATAGCCCAACAATAATAATGATCAATATACTTAGCAGTATCCAGGTATTTCGTAATTGTTTTTTCTGGATTCCTATTTGAGACTGTATTACATTCATTTCTTTTTGATGCTGTTGCTGTAAACTCACTATTTCCTGATTTTTTAATTCTATTCCGTACCTACGATTCTTATGAATGTTGACTGTGGATTGGAAAAAAACACCTACCGAGGTAGGAGTAGAAAATGATTTATCTGCTACTTTTTGTAATAGCGTTACATCCGTATCGTGACCGATCCCTGTAATAAAAGGAACAGGAAGTTCAATAGCTTTTTTACAAAGTTCCAGTTCATTAAACACTTCTAAACCTTGGCCACCACCCCTTATAAAGACCAATAGGTCTGTTTCAGAGAAATCGTGTGAATCCATAAAATTGAGCATCGCTGTTTGAGAGGAAAGGTTACAGGTATGATGATCAATTTGATAATATTCTTTGTTATATAACGATTTTGAATAATCATCTAAAGAAGTAGATTGCTCCCCAATGATAATATCGATTTTAGGCTTATCTTTTCGTTCAATAGTAGAGATCAAAAGGTCTTCAATGTTTGGGAACACACGATCATAACGTTCCCTAATGATATCATATTCTGCCTTATCAATCAATTGCACATCTTGCTCCAGCTTTAAAATTTTGGTCACTCGGAAATATACCCTGAGTCTGGAATCATTATCGATAGATGAAGCTTTATTAACATACCCCTGAAGCTGATAAAATCTCGTAGAAACCAGCTTGGATTTTATATTTTGGGGGACCTGAACCGTGATTTCATACTTTTTGTTCTTATCCCTTAATCGATCATAATAGACGTTTTTATATAATCTACCCTTTTGGTCAAAATAAAAACCTTCTATAACGATGAGTTGTGCGTCCAGAGTTGATGAAAGGCTTTGAGAGTAAATATCCATCAAGGTATTTACAGAGTAATGATTCGCCATAAAAGAAAAATGTAGCTTTATTGTTATATCTTGACTTAAAAATACTAACAATAGTTCTTTCTGTAAATCATTCAAGGGAAATAATATTCAAAAACTTTGTAACAATTATTTAAAATATAGTACCCATAAGTATATCTTAAAACCCATTTTCGCTTTATGAACGAAAAAGAATCTATTTTCAAAGTTTTTGGTACTGCTGCCACTATATTATATACTCTACACATTTATTTATCCTACCGATGGTTGTATAAGCTACTGGAAAAGGTTGATCTTAATACATCAGCTATGATCGGTATTGAAGATATCACTCTTACTTTTGGAGACTTGAATCAAACTTTAGTAGTTATTGGATCCTATGGATTTGTGATCATTATTATAGCACAACTGCTATTAAGAAATAACACATATAACAACATCAATACAATAACTATTAATGGGTATAAAAAGTTTAAAAAAGAAAATATAGAGTTTTATCATAACCTAAAAAAACGTTGGAAAAGGATTGTATTTGTGGTACTTATATTTGGAATTATTATAGGATTCTTTACTTTCCTAATTTATCAAAGCATTGAAGTGTTAAGAATTCAGGAGCACAAAGGTTGGATGCTATGCTGGTGGTTACTCTTTATCGTATTACCTATCACTTATGTTTTTTATGTCCCTAAGAGGAATGTAATCGCATTAGTTTCTATATTGATATTCCTTAGATTTTCGAATCTTTTAATCGATAAAGTCGTTACGGAACCTCAATCAAAAACACCTGAAAATTTTATAGCATTGTCTTTTAAGTACAAAGAAAATCAAGCTGTAAAAACAGATCGGGATACGTTATGGGTATATTATGAAGGATACAAATACCTTATCCTTAGAAATCCTAAAACCAACAAAGCCTATCCTTTTGAGAGAGCTTTCATTTCCAATATCGAACGTAAAAAAGAAGCGTTCAAACGTGAAAAATCCGCTAGCACACCTTAATTGCTTGTCGTATATATATTTAATAAGACCCAGTATACAAAAGCTTGTCTCCCAAAATAGCGTTAGAGATAGGAGGCTTATTCTATTTCTGCAAAATAGTTATATAGGCTATATAAATTATATCTTTTTTGGACCAATATAATTCCTGATGAAAGTTCCTTTGATAAATATAAGATTAAATTGTTCCCAATCAGAGCGCTTGTTAAATTCTTCTAAACTCATACTAGGATATTATATAATTAAGAAATATCAAGAATCAAAGGGATTCAACAAGAACTCAAACTTTTTGGAATAGCTATCATTACCACAAACAAAAGGTAATGAAACAGTGGGTTAAAAACAAAAAGAGGCAGAAATCCAAACGTACTTCCAAGGCAATATTGATAAGCAAAAAGACGATACGAACGCTGAAGAAAGTAGAAAAATGCAGCGATATCATTGCTCGAGCTAATACACTGCTTAGAAAAAAGGTTTTATAGTATGAGAGCACTCACTCTTTTAGACCTTTTTAGTGGAATAGGCGGTTTTTCACTGGGGTTACAACAGGCAGGTTTTAGCTTTAAAAAACATTATTTCAGTGAAATCGATCCTTTTGCGATTGCCAATTATCAGTATAATTTTAAACACTCAATATATGCAGGACCTATCGAAAACATCAAAAAAGGGAGTGTCGAAAGCCCCGATATCATCTGTTTCGGTTCCCCATGCCAGGATCTTTCAATTGCTGGAAAACGAAAAGGGATCAAAGGAGAAAAAAGCAAAATCTTCTTTGAAGCAATTAGAATCCTTAACCTCTATACACCCCGTTTGTTTATCTTTGAAAACGTCAAGGGACTTTTCTCCAGTAACCAAGGTAAAGACTTTGAAATCGTACTTAGATCGTTTGCCGACCTTGGGATATATGACATCCAATGGCAACTGCTTAATACTGCCTGGTTTCTCCCCCAAAATCGAGAGCGAATCTACCTTGTCGGATCACTTAGAGAAAAAACCCGACCACAAATATTTCCTATCGGAGAAAGCCCTAAAAAGACTGAAAATCGCACTAGAAAAAAACTGGAGGAAGCCAACATTTCTCCGACAATCGATACCAAAGTAGGAGATCATGGGAATTATGCCCCTTATATTTTTACCATCAGAAACGGAAGAAAAGTACCGGGGGGAGCAAAAGTAGAAATAAGAAAAGATAGCAGTACTAATTGTATTACAGGGGTAGATCAGGATAACTTAGTAGTCAATGATTGGACTCCTCTAAAAGTAGAACGTACAGACAAGGCAAAAAAAATCCGAAAGGCTAATCAAAAAAAGGGGAAAGATTATGCTCCATTCCAAGAAAAACAATTTGTACCCCGAAAAGATGGTAAAACAGGTGCGATTACTGCGCATCCCCAAAGTGAAAATTTATTACATAATTTAGGAAATATTCGCAGGTTTACTCCTTTGGAATGTGAACGGTTACAGGGATTTCCGGATCACTGGACAAAATATGGCATCCGAGAAGGTAAGCAAATAGAACTTAGTGATAGCAGAAGGTATCAGCTGACCGGCAATGCAGTTAGTGTTCCTGTTATCAAAGCTATTGGGGAACGAATAAAAGCTAGCAGCATTTTTAAAAAACACATCATAAATACTAAGGAACCCAAGGTTTCTCCTTTAGAGGGATTAGGGAAGATTGGCAAAACCCCTGTGAGCTACTATGGAGGAAAACAAAATCTTGTCAAGAGAATCCTGTCTTTAATCCCCAAACATAATCTGTATTGTGAACCTTTTGTGGGAGGAGCTGCAGTATTTTTTGCAAAAGAGCCAAGCCCTGTAGAAGTCATTAATGATCTCGATGGAAAAGTAGTCAATTTCTATCAGGTATGTAAGCTACATTTTTCCAAACTTCAGAAGATGATCCAATCTACTCCGCATAGCAGAAAATTGCATACTGAAACAAAGGACATTCTTCAGGACCCCAATGAAAAAGATAAAATAAAAAAAGCCTGGGCATTTTGGGTACAGACCAATATGAGCTTCTCTTCAAAAATATATGGGGGCTATGCCTACGAAAGAAAGACCAATGGAGTTTCCAGAACCATACGAAATAAAAAAGATCAGTTTACAAAGGATATCTGTGAACGCTTAGAATTGGTTGATATTGAATGTAATGATGCACTGACCGTTATTAAAAGCAGGGACACTAAAGAAAGTTTTTTCTATATAGACCCTCCTTATTTTAATTCAGATATGGGACATTATAAAGGATATACGGAACAAGACTTTAAGGACTTACTCGAAGTATTGACCAAAATTAAAGGGAAGTTTCTGCTGAGCAGTTACCCTTCAGAAATATTGAAAAAGTATGCTAAAAAACACAAATGGTTTCAACAGTCTATCACACAAACGGTTAGCGTAACTAAAAATAGTAGAGATAAAAAGAAAACAGAAGTGTTTACCGCCAACTATAATCTTTCAACAGTAAATACTGCTCTAAGCGGTACTGAAGGCAACATAAAAGAGATGATGTTGCTTAAGGCTAAAGCGATTAGGCTTCGTTTTTCTTTTGCTACAAACTGAACGAACCCGAATCAACCCGAAACGGTCATTGACTGTCATTGTAAAATTACCATATGAAAAAGCAATATATTTCCTTTGAGAACTACAATGATGTTATTACTCATGTTCGTTTGAAAACCCTACCGGAAATTCTACAGAAAGGGCATCAGTTTTTTACAGAAGCACAAGAATTCTATTTCCAGGAACCTGAAATCAAAGAAACCATTGATCTCTATTTAGAGCAACTAAATGCACACTTTCTTGAAAACACAAAAGTAAAAGATCAGGATATGTTAGCTTCTGTTGCTTTTATACGGACATTCCTGGAGATGCATAGCACCATTCAATCCAAAGAAGCACTCAAGAAATTTATTTTTTCATTACAAAAAGCTGTTACAAGCAAAGAAATTACCAAAGAAGACCCTTATGCTGCTCATATTGAAGAGATGCAACAAAAGCTGATTGTGCAATATAACGAGATGATCTTACAGGACAAAGTAAAGATTATGATCAATCGCAAATGGCGATTAGCACTCAAGAAAATTACATATCAAAAGCCAATGGAAGGATTGGGAAGTATAGATAGTATGAGTCCAACTAAAACAAATACTTTACCTATAACGACCACTAAAAATGATCCCTTATTTACTTCTTTTGACCAGCAGCCCGTAAAAACAAATACGCCTACTTTTAAGTTACCCGGAGCAATGGGAGAACTGCTCGGAGATGTAGAAAAGTTTGAATTGGCCATCACTATTGAAGGAGATCAGGGCGGTGGAAAAACACGCTTTACCTATCAATTAGCAGATGCTTTTGCAGAATTAGGGCATAAAATAGCCATATTTACCTTGGAGATTGGTGGTAAATCAGATTTAATCAACCGTATGAGAGAAGAGTACTTAAGTCCAAAAAACAGGAACCGTATTTCCAGAGCAGATCGGCTTCCTAATGGTTATGATACCATTGCAAGTGCTGCTGGTGTCTTTGATGTTATTATTATTGACAGCTGGAATAAAACAGGCCTACCATCACAAGATTTTGATCGTTTACGAAAGGAATATTCCAACACTATTTTTATTGTCATTTTTCAACGAACTACTCAAAAAACAATACGAGGGGGAACAGCTCCCCTGTATGATGCCGGGATTAATATCGAAGTTGTAAAAGTCGATGATACGTTTCAAAATAATTATGCAGTAACCACCAAAAATCGATATGGTATTACAGGAATCAAATACAATATTTTTACAAAATATATCATCGGAGCTGCAGAGGTTTCTGCAAAAGAACAAATAGAAATATTATGATTTATAGCATATATATCTGGAAATTATTATCGGGGGCATTGACTATAGTATATTTTATTAATAGAGTACAAAACAATAGTAAAATAAAAATCTGTAGTTTCAAGCCTATGTAAATACACTAGTTGCCCTCATACTTTGTTTGACAATTTTGAGATATCAGATATTTTGTTTGTGAGATTAATTTATAAAATGAATTAATGTAAATTGATCATTAAATCATAATTTAGCTAACCAGTCTATAAAAAATGACAATTTTATCAATCACAAACAAATGAAATCAACCGAAATACAACATAATGTCCAAAATGTAATCGAGAACTTCTCGAAAGAAGATTTTGTGTTTGATTTATTGATTGCCTACGGTATATCAAAAACCTCTGTTACTCGACTTAGAAAAGGCGATTACAACTTGTCAAAGGTCGATGGCGAAATATTGTACAAAAAGAAAATCTTTTTTAAAGTAGAAGCCACAGGACAACTACTCAATAGCATTGACAATATTTCAAATGAAAAACGAATTTTAAAACATAAACCAAGATTTACTATTCTGACTGATCATAAACAACTCGTTGCAAAAGATTTACGATTGGGTAAAAACTTAGACATTGAAATCAAAGAATTGCCAAACTATTTTGATTTCTTTTTACCATTAGCAGGTAGCGAAGTATATAATGCAACCAACGATAATGAAGCGGACAGAAACGCTTCTTACAAAATGGCTTCATTGTATGATCTATTAATTGAAGAAAACCCAAATATCTACTACTCAAAAGAAAGTATTCATCACCTTAATATATTCTTATCTCGTTTGTTGTTTTGCTTTTTTGCAGAAGACACAGAAATATTTGAACAAGAAAGCATTTTCACCAATACACTTGCTCTACACACCGAAGAAAACGGGAGTGATACACATTCGTTTTTAAATGATTTGTTCGACCGTTTGGACAGCGAAAGTGGAAAAGGTTATCCTGACTTTTTAGCAAAATTCCCATATGTAAACGGTGGCTTATTTGGACAAAAGGTAAACTCGCCAAAGTTTAATACAAAGGCTCGAAAAATCTTAATTGAATTAGGCGACCTCAATTGGTCTGAAATCAATCCAGACATTTTTGGTTCGATGATTCAAGCGGTGGTAATTCCAGATTATCGTAGCGATTTAGGAATGCATTACACCTCTGTAATTAACATTCTGAAACTAATTAAACCATTGTTTCTGGATGAACTGTATGAAGAATTAGAGAAAGCTTTAACTGTAAAACAACTCAATGCCTTAATTCAACGCATTTCTAAAATCAAATTCTTTGACCCGGCTTGTGGAAGTGGAAATTTCTTAATTATCACTTACAAGGAAATCCGTTTGTTGGAAATAAAGATTCTACAAAAAATTACAGATCTAGAACTAACACCAACGTTTAAATGGACTTCTGTACAACTTTCACAGTTTTATGGTATTGAAATAGATGATTTTGCACACGAAATGGCAATACTTTCCCTTTGGTTAGCAGAACATCAAATGAACCGTATTTTTGAAGAAATGCTCTTTGATTATGGTAAGTCTAAAAACATCTTACCTCTTAAAGAAGCAGGACAAATCACTCACGCAAATGCTACCAGAGAGAGTTGGAACAAAGCCTGCACAATTACAAAAGATGATGAAGTTTATATCATTGGAAATCCACCATATTTAGGCTACAGCAGACAAGACGAGAGCCAAAAGGAAGATATGAGTATTGTATTTTCAAGAATTAAGAATTATAAAAAATTAGACTATATAGCTTGTTGGTTTTATAAGGCGACAAATTATATTCAAGATACCAAAGCAAAATATGCATTTGTGACAACTAACTCAATAACACAAGGCGAACAAGTAGCATTACTTTGGCCACTTATATTGAACAAAGAGCAAGAAATTAACTTTGCTCATCAATCTTTTAAATGGACTAACAACGCAAAAGGAAATGCAGTAGTAGCAGTTGTTATAATTGGTATTAGAAATATTAATAACTCAGATAAGTTTATTTACAACAATAACTTAAAACAATCTGTAAAAAACATAAGTCCATATCTAACAGATACAAGAAACTTAATTGTTAAAGCTCGTAATAAACCGCTCTCAAATTTTCCTGAAATGATAATAGGGAGTAAGATTAGTGATAATGGAAATTTACTTTTAGATATAGAGGAAAAAAACGAACTACTTTCAAACCATCCTGAAGCAGAAAAGTTTATCAAAAAATACATTGGTGCTTCTGAGTTTATAAATGGTTCCAGCAGATTTTGTATTCACGTTACAAAGGATAATGTAAAAGAAGCCTACAAAATTAAAGCACTTGACGAACGCTTTGAAAAAGTAGAAATATTTCGATTAAATAGTAAAAAGAAAGCAACTCAAAAGAAAGCAGAAAACCCTCATTTTTTTGATGAAGACAAGCATCAAAATGGCGAATTTATTTTAGTTCCGCAAACTGGTTCAGAAAGAAGAAAATATATACCTATTGGATATTTTGATGATTCCTATGTCCCTTCAAATGCTACAAGAGTAATATACAATGTTCAACCTTGGTTGTTTGGTGTAATATCATCAAGAATGCATATAGTTTGGGTTAAAGCTGTTGCAGGTAGATTGAAAATGGATATGCAGTATTCTAACACTCTTTGCTATAATACTTTTCCATTTCCTGAAATAAGCAATAAACAAAAGGAAAACTTGAACCTCTATGTTTTTGGAATAATTGAAGAAAGAGCAAAGTATAATAAAACAATGGCACAATTATACAATCCTGATACTATGCCAAAAGGTTTGTTACAAGCTCATCAAGAACTCGATACAGCTATAGAGCAATGTTATCGTTTACAATCCTTTAAAAACGATACCGAACGTTTGGAGTATTTGTTTAAGCAGTATGAGGAAATGTTAAAAAAAGATTCGTTTTTTGCTAAACAAAAGAAAACCAGAAAAAAGACAGTGAAAAAATAAAATATGCCAGATTTAATTAAGGTAACATACAACCAAACAGGACAAAGCAAAAGCACTAATGAACTTGGAATGCGAGAAATGCAGGAAAAAGCTTATGCAGGGAGAACTGCACAATATTTATTGATTAAAGCACCACCAGCATCCGGTAAATCCAGAGCCTTAATGTTCATAGCTTTGGATAAATTGAAAAACCAAGGCATAAAAAAAGTAATTGTTGCTGTTCCAGAAAAATCCATTGGAGCTTCTTTTGGCACAACAGAATTAAAGAAATATGGTTTTTTTGAAGATTGGAATCCTAATCCAAAATACAATCTATGTACACCTGGCCCAGAAAAAAGTAAAGTAACGGCCTTCTTAGAATTTTTAGAATCTGATGAACAAATTTTGGTATGTACACATTCTACACTTCGTTCTACTTTTGACGGTTTAGACCCAAAAAAATTAAACAACACTTTAGTTGCCATTGATGAGTTTCACCACGTTTCAGCCGAGGGCGATAACATTTTAGGTCAAGTGCTTAAAAGCATTATGGCAAATTCAACAGCACATATTGTTGCAATGACAGGCTCATACTTCAGGGGTGACAATATTCCTGTTTTAATGCCAGAAGATGAAGCAAAATTTACCAAAGTAACTTACACATATTATCAGCAGTTAAACGGCTATGAGTATTTAAAATCATTAGGTATTGGCTATCATTTTTACACAGGAAGGTATTTTAAAAAACATCCTGATAAAGAAATGTCTGCATTGGCGGAAATTTTAGACGAAAACCAAAAAACAATTATTCATATACCAAGTGTCAATTCTGCCGAATCTTCAAAAGAGAAATACGAAGAAGTCAATCACATTATTGACGTTTTGGGAGATTTGGATTATCAAGATGAAGAAACAGGCGTTTTATACATCAAAAGTCATAAAACAGGTAAAACTCTAAAGGTCGCTGACTTGGTTAACGACAATCCAAAGTCAAGAGATAAAATTAGTGCCTATTTACGTAGTGTAAATTCGGCAGATGATATTGATATAATCATTGCATTAGGAATGGCAAAAGAAGGTTTTGATTGGCCTTATTGTCAACATGCATTAACCATTGGTTATAGAGGTTCATTAACCGAGATTATCCAAATTATTGGTAGAGCAACAAGAGATAGCAATAATAAAACTCACGCTCAATTTACCAATCTTATTGCTCAACCTGATGCCGAAGCTAAAGAAGTAAAATTGTCAGTCAATAATATGCTAAAAGCAATTACAGCGTCTTTATTAATGGAACAAGTTTTAGCACCAAACTTTAAATTCAAACTAAAAAAAGACGAAGATGGTGAGGACGAAGATGATGACGATAACACTATAAAAATTAGAGGTTTCAAATTACCGACTTCACAAAGAGCAAAAGGCATTATTGAAACTGATTTAAATGACTTGAAAGCTAAAATTCTTCAAGACCCACAAATGCTCAAAGCAATGCCAGGAAACATTGAGCCAGAAGTCATAAACACAGTTCTAATTCCTAAAATAATTAGAGAAGTTTACCCTGATTTGGACGAAGAAGATGTTGAAGCTGTGAGACAACATGTAGTTGTGGATTCGGTAATTAAAAATGGAACAATTGAGGAACAAGGCGATAAAAAGTTTATTAGAATGGCAGGTAGTTTTGTCAATATTGATGATATTCACATTGATTTAATAGACAAAGTAAATCCATTTCAAAAGGCATTTGAAATCCTATCTAAATCGGTAACAACACAAGTTTTAAAATTGATAGATGAACATATACAATCTACCAAAATTGAAATGACCGAAGAAGAAGCTATTTTGCTTTGGCCGAAAATCAAAGAATGGGTAAAGAACAATAACGGAGAACAACCAAGTATACAAGCCTTTGACCATAAAGAAAAACGAATGGCAGAAGCATTGGTATTTTTGAGAGAATTGAAACGTAAAAAAGCATTAGAAAATGGCTAAGAAGAAACTAACAATAGACGACATCTTCAATGATGATGATTTTGGATTGTTAAATTCTAAAGTCAAAACTTCAACTATAAAAACAGATGAAGAAAGGCTTATTGATTCCTTTGAGGAAATCAATGTGTTTATTGACAAGAATGAACGAGAACCAAACAAATCAAGTATGTCTGAATACGGTTTAATGGCCAAACTTAAAAATTTTAGAGAAAATGAAGACCAAAAGAAAATTCTAAAACCATACGATAGGCACAATTTATTAGGTCACGTTGAAATTGAAAAGCAATCAATTGATGATATCCTAAATGATGATGACGAATTTGGTTTGTTAGATTCAGATAAAGACTTGGATATTTTCAAATTTAAACACACGCCAAAACCGGAAGACCGAGCAGAAACAGATTTTGTTGCTCAAAGAAAACCAATGAAAGAAAAGGAATTTGAGAAGTATGAGAAACTATTTCTACAAGTTCATAAAGAAATTAAAGCAGGAAGACGCAAAATCAAACCTTTCAAGAACATTGAAAAAAACTTACACGTTGGCGATTTCTATTTAATGAATGGAATTATGCTCTATTTGGAATCCGCAAACTTGAAAAAAGAAGAATGGGAACAGAAATCCGGTAACAGAACTAGAATTGAAGGGCGAACAAGGACTGTTTTTGAAAACGGAACTTACAGTAATATGCTTTACCGCTCATTAGGAAAGCAGATCCAAAAAGATGGTAAATTGATAACTAATACATCCCAAAAAATAGAACAAGATTTATTTGTAAACAGCGGTTCTCTGAAAGAGGAAGATGAATTGACAGGATACATTTATGTGCTACAATCAAAGTCAAAGCATCCAGAAATAACATCAATCAAAAACCTATATAAAATCGGATTCGCAAAAGATTCTGTAGAGGATAGAATTAAAAATGCTAAAAATGAAGCAACATATTTATTTGCTGATGTCTATTTGAGGTTAAAACAAGGTATTGTGAACAGACGGGCAGATGTTTTGGAAAACTTATTGCATAGATTTTTTGCTAAAGCTTGCTTAGATGTTGAGTTTGAAAATGAGAAAGGACAAAGAATAAATCCAAGAGAATGGTTTGTTGTTCCTTTTAAGGTAATTGAGGAAGCAATTCAATTAATTATTAATGAAAATATTATACACTATGAATATGACATTGATCTTCAAAAAATTAAGCTTAAATCAAATAACTAAAAATCTAGCACATTTTTAAGAGCCTCATCAGTCAGGGTATGATCAAAATTAGATTGGTAATTAATTGTGGTACTCAAATCAGAATGCCTATACAATTTCTGGAGCATTTGCACAGGGATATTAGATCCTGCTATATTTCCAAAACTATGTCTTGAAATGTGATTAGTAATTTTCTTGTCTATTTCAGCTAGTTTGGCAATATTTTTTAGTTCTCTATTAAAATATTTCCCGGCATTACTAACTACCTTTTCCACTGCGTCTAAATCATTCAAATCTGTATCTTTCATTTCCGGAAAAATAAAACCATTATTTTCTTCTTTATACTCCTCATATAGTTTTAAAATGCCCATGGCCTTTGGAGGGAGTTGAAGGGAATCCACTTTTTGATTTTTACCCATTCGATAATGAATTCTGCCACTATTAATATTCTCCCATCTCATGGAAACGGTATCACCAATTCTAATTCCCGCTAAATAAAAAGAAAATAAGAATACATTTTTAGTGTGCCATGTAAAACTCCCCTTATCCAATTCAAGATTTTCGATTCGCTTAATCTCATCTTTATCCAATCCGATTTTCATTGATTTACCAGGATCAATCCGTAATTTTCGTTTTCCAAAAGGATAATACTGAGCATCGACAATTCCATCGGTAATAGCTACATTGAAAATAGTTCGTATGACAGATAAGCAACTTGCAATAGTCATTTTTGATTTAGACCCTGTTGCTTTTAGATGAACAATATATCTTTTTAATAAAGGTATTGTAATATTTTCAAAATGAATATCTTCATCTTTTAAAAAATCTTTGAACTTTTTAATACGTGATTTTTTGGTATGTAGCCATTTACTTCCAGCCTTTTCCTGTTGTTCAAAATAATCATCTGCCAATCTAAAAAAGGTAATGTTATCTTTATTTCCTTTTATGATGGACATTATGAGACCTGAGGTAAAGCTCTTGTCTTTAGATTCATAATCGAAAATTAGATTTTTAGCCCGTATATATTCATTATCAATCAGCGAATTAATTCTTTTATAACTATGGTGAGATTGTTTAACCTCTCCCTTTTTTTCATTCCAATCTTTTGGATCGATGTATTCAAGGAATTTATATTTAGGAATTCGGTCTTTAGTAATTCTAAGAGCAATCGGATGTTTGCCCTCTGAATTTTTCTTACTTTTATAAAGTAATATTTTTACTGAAGCCATATTGTAAATATTTGGTTACAAGACAAATATAAACAATATGGTTAAACATAGGTTAAATAAATCAAGTATTTTAAATGACTTTAATAAACACCAACATACATTTCAAGACCAATAAAATAAATGATTATTAGCACTTTATGTATATTAGTGTTTATTAAAGAATTAAAAGATTAGCTTTCGACAAGCTCAGACTGACAAGCTGATGGGTTCAAAATAGTCTATCAAACTATCAAAACTGAATGGTTTTGGTTCTTTTTTGAACCTTTTACATTCTCGCTTGAACCTCGGAGGTTCAATTTTGAATGTTTTTGGTTAAATTTTTAACCTTTTAGGTTCAAAATAGAATGTTATACGTTAAAATTTTAACCTTTATGCTTCAAATTCGAATATCAAAGGTTAAAATTTTAACGTATTAGGTTCTCCGAAGAATGTTTTTGGTTCTTGATTGAATGTTTTAGGTTCAAATGATTTTTTGTAAATCTATATTAGGACGATATATATTGTATATCACCAGTTGTAAACTGGTGATAGCCGGGGTAACGATTAATGTAAAATGTATTTTTACATAGTATTCTGTATAGGCTTCAGCCTTTGAAAACAGGTTTATTCGCTATTACATAACTCTTAAATTCATAATAGTCTATGTATTCAAATAATCCGCCTTCTGAACAATTATCATCTAATAAGCTAGTGTTTTCTGTAAAACTGGCTACTTCATGTATGTTATCATGCAATAATGGAATAAATTCTGATAATTTTTTCTCATTATAGTTGAATACTTCTGGGGATTGGTTTTGGTTTAACCGCCAAGAATTGCCAAAAGCATATGTGAAGTTGGCAGAACCTAATACTTCAAAAAAGTACTCTTCTGGAAAGAAGAATTTGGCTTTTAAATCACCACCAACA
The DNA here is from genome assembly GCF_006443095.1 of Aquimarina algicola. Taxonomy (GTDB): domain Bacteria; phylum Bacteroidota; class Bacteroidia; order Flavobacteriales; family Flavobacteriaceae; genus Aquimarina; species Aquimarina algicola. The sequence continues at coordinate 186,380 of NZ_VFWZ01000008.1, read as the reverse complement.
AAAGCTGACCCATGGTTATAATCTCCCAAAATACAATTGGTTACGGTTAAATTTTCAAAAACAAAAAGCATTCCACTAGTTGATACATTACTAGCTGATACATTACCTGTTACAAAAAGTAATTGCATTAAATCATCTGAAAGGAAAATGCTACCATCTACCGTCAAATTTCCGTGTACAATAAATACGCATATCTCTAGTTCTTCTAGGCAATGTAAATTACTTACATGTAGATCTCCATCATGAAATACAATATCTTTTTTAGTTTCAATGGCTTGTTGAGCTAAATGCATAAATATGCCTCCTACATCTGTAACATTAATTGTTTTTTCCTCTGTTTTTTTCGCTAAAATGGGAATGATAGTTTCATTAATAAATTCCTTATCAAATTGCTCGAGCAAAAAACTTTTTCCTTTTTCAAAAATTGATTCTTTGATTGTTACAATTTCAGATTCTGGAATGATGGAATCTTTACTAGAAATCAATTCCTTTTGTATAATAGGAGGGTTTAAATGCCTCCCTTCTTTATCGTAATAATCAAAACTGACTGGTGTACCTGATCTTTTAACAGCTTTATAGACTTTTTCATCTGAGTTACCGAATGCAAATACCTCTGACGTAGGTTCTGAAGATTTTAAATAAACATCTTCTATTTGCACACCGTTTTCAAAAGTACCGTATCTAGACACTTCGCCATTAGGGTGAAATCTTTTGAAACTTAACATCCTTCCTTTATCATCAAAAAAAGTATGACAACATAGATGTCCCTTTGGAGCTAACCACCACTTCCATTCACCAATATAATTACCTTGATCATTTTTTATTCCAAGTTCCCATTCATTTTGTGATGCATTCCAAACGGCTTCATTAGGAACTGTTTTTGGTCTTTCTTGATTTTTTTTCATAATTTTTTTGGCTAAACATAACATCTCGTATAAGAAATGTAGAACAGGTGATAAACAACATGTTTCGGTATGATACTAAGTCAAATATAATTATTTTGCTTTTATCTTTTTCATTGAAAATACCAATTTTTATATTTGGCGACTTAATAAATAAACACAGAACTTTTCGGTTAAGAGTAAAAACCCTATGTTTTCTTATACATTGTTACCAGCGGTCTTTTTATTTCACTTTCTCAAATGCGTTCACATTTCCTAAGGACATATATATGATCTTTCCATTTTCATTTTCCGTAAATCCCATAATTCTTTTCCCATCGTAACTTTTGAATAGTAATGGCTCTGTTTGATAAAATTTTCTACCAAATCCTGATAATGTATTATCATCATTTGCTGTAAGTTGATAAGTTGTTTGCTGTTCACTATTGGAACACGTATAACAGTTAGACATCCATTTGTAATTTCCAATAAATTTGGAAACATCATTACGAATTCTTTCGGGATTGGGATTATATATATTTTCAGTTCCAAAATGTTCTAAAACTTGAGATATAACTTTATTTCTCAAATTTGTATTCTCGTGATGGTGAACAACAAAAATCCCTAAATTAATTTCGGGAACTAATGTCATGAAAGAGCTATAACCTAACATATCTCCTCCGTGATTATATGCTTTGAGGCCGAATTGATTTTTTTCGTAAAAACCATATGCGAAACCGAAAACTTCCTTATTAATGGAAAGTTGTTGAGTTTGCATAGACAAGGCAGTTTCTGTTTTTAAAATTCTATTATCATTTAATTTACCGAGGTTAAGATGCATCTGCAGATATTTCCCCATATCTGCGGTTGTACTATTAATTGAAGAAGCCGGATAAGTATGATACCATTCCCAAGGTTGTGGAACGTTTATGCCATTTTTGTATTCATAACCTATTGATAAATTATTCTCTTGATTTTTTGGTAATTCTATACTTGTCATTGACATATCAAGCGGTTTCCAAATATTCTTTTTCAAATATTCTTCGAGAGTAAGACCGCTAATTTCTTGAACTAATAATCCAGCAAGTGCAATTCCAAAAGTAGAATATGCCGAGACAGTTCCAGGTTTTCTGAGTCGTATTAATTTACCATCAAGAAAATTTTCTAACTGTATTTGTTGGTCTTTTTCATAAATTACTCTACCTCTTAATTCATCAAAACCCGCACTATGAGTTAAAAGGTGAGAACCCGTTATTGGTTCATCATATGTTGATGGAACTTTGATAGATTTTAAATACTGATTGACATCTTTGTTTAAGTTAATTAAGTTTCTGTCTTTAAGTTGAAGAAGTGCAGTTGCTGTAAAAGTTTTGGTTATTGAACCAATTCTGAAAATTGTAGAATCAGGATCAACAGGTTTTGAGTTTTTGCCTAAAGTCGTATATCCATAACCTTTTTTGAGTAATGTTTTCCCATCTTTAACAATGATATAGGAAGCTCCAACAATGTGTTCGGATTCCATTGTATGAGTAATCAAAGAATCTAGTTTAGTTTCTAAATCTGCATTTGCATATTCTTTTTTTTGCGAGAATAAAATAGTAGTTATTGTTATAAATATAATTGAGAGGTAAATTTTCATTTTTTTGATTTTAATTTACACAAAGATGAAAATTCAAAAATCGTTTCTATTGTAAAATATTGCACTAAATAGTGTAGAATGCATTTTGAAACTCTAATGGGGTAACACCAATAAAACGCTTGAAATTTTTGTAGAAATGCGAATTATCATAAAATCCACAGTCTATAGCAACATCAAATATTGAATTTCCATTTTTCAGCATCGCTTTACTTTGTTCAATTTTTTTTAAGAGAATAAAGTTATTGGGGGTTAATCCTGTCTCTTGCTTGAACAATCGTATGAATTTATATTTGCTCATCCCAAATTGCAAAGCTGTTTTGCTTAATGAAAAAGTATCAAAAGATGTGCTATCTAAAAAATTTTGAAAAAGTTTATTGGTATTATAACTAATTTCTTTTACAGTTGAGTATTTTGAAATTAACTTTTTTAAAGCTGACTTTAATATGCTTTCGAAATGAATATTGTTATCGTTAAAATTAAGTGATAAAAAATAAAGTTCATTAAATATATTTTGATCATAAATAATTTTGTCTTTGAAAAACACATTTTGATTTTGATTTAGTTTCCTAATTACATCTGAGGAGACATAGAATGTAAAAAATGAATTACCTACTGATTTGTCACAAGGTGTAGCATGTATTTCTTTAGAGTTCGTAATGCAAATTGTTCCAACGGGTGCTTGTAAATTTCTATTAGTAAGCTTTGTATTAAATGTATTTTTTAAAATTAGTGAAATATTGAATGTGTCGTGAGTATGGAATGGAAAGTCAAAGGTACAAGAATTCGCATTTAGTAATTCTAATCCGTCGAGAATGGGAAGCCGATGGTATTCATTTATGTTTGTTCTGTTTTTCAAATTTCCTTATTAGTTGTACTACTAGTTCAAATTGATGGTAACGGTTATTGTATGGTTCATTTACTTCCTGAAAGGAGCACATGTATTGATAGGACAAATTGTTAGCAAATGTTATTTAATTTTAAAAGCGGATATTACAGTTTGGTAACATTTCTTTTATCTTTTCTTTTTCATGTTCTGAGAAACTATTGTTTTCTATCAATAAATATTTTAATTGTTTTAATTGTTTTATCGAATTTGGTAATTCGGCAAGTCTATTATTTCCAAGACTAATTTTATATAATTTTGTTAAATTACCTATTGACTCTGGTAATTTGTTTAGCTTATTATTTGCTAGATTTAAAATTTTGAGGTTTGTTAAATTAGTAAATGTTGCTGGAAGTGTATTTATATCATTGTTAAACAATTCAAAAGTTCTTAAGTTTTGTAGTTCTCCTATCGATTCTGGTAATTTCTTAATGTTATTACTATTCAAATTTAATATTTCTAAACTTTTCATTTTGGTAATACTATCTGGTAAGGCAAGAATTTCATTCTTAGGAACTTCTAAGTACATTAGTTTCTTAAGCTGTCCAATAGACATAGGTAATTTTTTCAATTTATTTCTTCCTAGCTGAAGCTCTTTAAGCTCTACCAAATTCCCTATTTCATTAGGAATAGAGATAAGTTGATTATCATGTAAACTTAAAAATTTAATTGCTTTTAAATTTTCAATCCAATTAGGTAATAATTGTAATTGATTATTGCTGAATTCAACTGTTACAAGATTTACATTTTCTCTTAAGGCTTCAGGAACTAAATTGAAATTATTGTGACTTATAGTTAGAGTTTCTATGGATTTGAGTTTACTAAAACTCAATGGCAAATCAGAAAGTTTGTTATTTTCTATTTTAAGTTTTCTCAATTTTAAGAACTCGGAAATTTGCTCAGGGAAATTTTCCAAATTATTATATCCTAAATTTAGATATTCTAATTCAGTTAAATTTTTAAATTCTTTTGGGAGACCAGATAATTTATTGGAAGAAAGATTAAGTTGTTTTAATTTTTTCAATTTCCCTATAGAATTAGGTATTTCAATTAAATCTTTATAGGCTAAAGACAATATGGTAGTGTTTTCTATATCATTAAGAGCCTTATTGAGTGAGGGAATATAAGGATTTGGAATTTTTTCATAATTATCATCAACACTTTCTAACATATCAATAGTTATTTCATCTTCTTGTGCTTTTACTGTATTTGATAAAAACATAGTAATCAAAATAAAATAAATAATTTTCATAAAAAGGTTTAAATATTTGCTAGCAGTTTTGTAATGGTTAGTTACGTTAATCAACTAAGATAGCAAAAGAGGATAAATCTGAAGAAAATTCAGAGAATTTTCTGATTGACAGTGAGAAAAAGCAATTATCTATATATGATATTGGCAAATCGTTTTATTTTTTTAGTAATATTTTCTCCATTTCATAATTTTCTATGATTTGACCAGTCTCAAAATGATTAGGCACTATATTTAATAACCTGTACCCCATTCGTTTATAAAACTCTATTGTCTCAAGATTTTCTTTATGTACAATTAATTTAATTTTTAAAATAATCAATTTTCTTGCGAAGCTATCAGTAAATTCAATCGCCTTTTTCCCAATTTTTTTTCCTCTATAATCTTCTAAAAGGTATAATTTATCTAATAATAAAAAATCGGGCTCTTTACTTAGCCCAAGATAACCAACATTCAAACTTTCATATTTAAGTAAAAAATAATTACTTCCGTTCTTAACCTGCTGCTCTATTGCTTTTGCCGTTTGATACTTTTCTATGAAATATTTAGTATGTTCTTTCGGAATAACAGGGTCATAAAATTTATGCAAAATTTGTCTAACTAGGCCTTCAATGATTTCAAAATCAGAATATGTCGTTGCAGGTATAATCTCTATCATTTGTTCTTTAATTATGATAGTTCAAAGATCAAGGATTAGTGAGTACTAAAATTGTATATATTTTACCTTTATGTAAAAATCCAATTTATTTTTTCATCAATTGAGTATAATTTTTTAAAAAAGTCTTTAGGTTTATAACCTGTAAGTTTATTAAAATCTTTAATCATATGTGCTTGGTCAAAGTAATTTGACAAATAACTTAACTGCGTTAAATTATTTTTTTCTTTGTTTTGTAGCGTTTTTCTAAAACGGACAATTTTTCTAAACTCAGAAGGTGTTTTACATATATTTTTATTAAAATGAGAGATTAAAGTCTTATGGCTTAAATTACTGTCATTTGCGATTGAAGAGATTGATTTATTTGGGTTTTCGATTATGGCTTTGATGGGTTTTTCAAGCTTAAATGTTGTATCTTTTTTTAACTTACTAGACCAGTAATTTTCAAGTTGTTCAATTATTTTATCAGATGATTCTATTTTTAGAATTGAATTCATAGCATTCGCATAATCTAAAAATGGGAAAAACTTTGTTTTATCTGAGTCACAATAATAATTAAGCGATTTATTTAAAAAAGCACTCAAGCCTAAAGGTTTAAAATAAGTTGTAATTTCTTTAACGTCACCATCATATTGAATCAAAAGAGGTTTTGTGAATGTAACGTCTAAATTTGAATCAAAATTCAGTATTGAGGATTCTGTAGTTTTTATAAACCTATTTGTTCTAATTATATTTGTATTAGAAGAAATTGATACTATAGAAAAAATACTTGGGAATGTAAAATAAGTTGTTCTACCCTCTTCTTTCGAATGTGTTAAAATATAGAAACATTCAATGTATTTCTGAAGTTCAATATCTGAAGGTTTAATAACTTCTATATTCATTATTTTTTTTCAAATTCTGACTAATCGTTAAATTTAACATAAAATTCTTATATAAAAATTTAACTCATTAGCTTAAGAAATTAATAAAGTTTTTATGTAGAAAATGTTTACCAACAAAAATATAAAAGTAATTAGTTGAACCGCGTTGGACATCTTTTGCAGTTCGTTTATATGCTTGCAGACGGTTTGAATAAACCATTATTTTAATAGAATCTATTTTGTATTGTACCCAGTTATCTTTCATTAAATTTCCAACTGGATTTTTCCATAATAACTCTCATTTTACCTTCTTGCTGCTTTCCTTTATAAAAAAAGATAGCTCTAGACTTTTTCTGATCAATTTCACAAAAATAATTCTCCAAATCTAATGTTTTCCAGTATTTAAGACCCTTTTCCCATTCTTCGGCACTAGATATTTTATCTATCATCCTGCTGCTATATGCGGTTTTTAATAATTCGATCGAATCTAATTCTACCGCCATTTTAACTATCTCTATCGGACAGATATTGTCTTGTTTACTTTCTTGGGAAAACAAGGTAGAAACGGTAAAAAATAAAAGTATAATAAATGTAAGTCTCATTATTAGTAAGTAATGTTGTACAATGCTCTTGTGTATAATCAGTTGTAGTTTTTTATACAACGGTTTTTGATTTACAATATACTTCAATTAAACGAAATCTTTATTTGAGTAAGCACCTAAACAGCTATTGCTGATACATATCAGCCTTTATCAAATATTTTATCAAATTCTACATTGGAAAAATTAAGTTTTAAATTAAAATCATTACTTAAAATGTTTAGCCACTCTATACCATATTCAATTCGTTTTTTACTAACTATTTTAATCCCATTTCTCTCTGTCAATTGATTATTAAATAGTCCAATCCTGCCATTGCTTGTAAATTTTCCTATAAAATTGTCATTATAAAAATGAGATCTTGGATTTGTTGACATATAATAATTTGAAATGTAGATATCTTCTGTGCTAATCTCTACATTTTCAAAACTGTATTGATTAGCCCAATCATCATCGATCTTTCGTTGAATCATAAATTGATAGTCACTCAATTTTAGAATTCTTACTAATCCATCATTATCATTTATCTCGGATGGATCATTTATGTTTAAAGGTACTCTTGTGGTCAAACCACCAAATCCTACATCTGTTATGAATGTCTCGCCACTTATTTGAACTAAATGAGCTAAATGATTTCTTGGTGGTGTTTGTTCTGGATTTCTAAGCCAAACTCTACCCAATACTGGTTTAGGTAAAAAACCTAATGCTTTTAACAGCAATGAGTATAGGGTATTTAACTCAAAACAATACCCCCCACGCCTATTGGTGATAATTTTATGATAAAGATGATCTCCGTCTAAGTTAATATTTCTTCTTGCAATTACGTCTAAATTTTCAAACGGTATATTTACCATATGACCTTGCTGTAAACTTATCAAGTCTTCTAATGAGTTGTTACAGTCATTGAGTTTTAACCTCTTTAAATATTTGCTTATTTCGATATCTTTCACTTATTGAAAATGTTTTATTACACTATATACAACTTCTCTAAACGGTTGTTTTAATACTGTTTAGGTTTTGTTTTTGATTGATTATTTCAGAAAAATTAGTTTTGATTACGCTCCAATACATTCACCTGTTTCAGAATCTTGTTTATGATTTATAATTATTAATGTAATTGTTTTGAGATTCAATAGTTTGATTTCAAAGTCTTGTAATGATGTTCGGTATGATAAGCTGTCCAAATTACTATCTCTCTTATAGTCATTCTTCCCAAAAGAGGATGAGGAAGTAGAAAAGTATCTAAATCGTGCTCAGTCCATTTCTGAAATTTCTTAATCAGTTTCATGTTTTCCTTTTCTAATTTGGCAATGTAATAAAATTTATTGGTTAGCGTAATTGTCGGCATTTTTTTTGAAATATTAGCAATCACATCGGGATTATCTGCAAGTTTGTTTTGATACTTTTGAACGATTTGATTATACGTGCGATTGTCTCTATTATTAACCCCAAACTTATATTTTAAATAAAACTTTGGTAACCACAAAGCCTTATTTAATGCACTTTCACTTTGAATTAAATGAACGATGTGTTCTCCAGTATTCCATTTGCCTTGAGGACCTTTTACCCAATTCTCATTGGGATGATTTTTGAGCCAATCATATAGTATTTGGTGCTTCTGTTTTAGGATTTTGATTACTTCTGCTTTTGTCATCGTTTTGAAATGTTTGAATAATTTGACATAAATATCGACGGGTAAGAATGCTTACTAATTTCTTAATTGAAAAATAATATCCATCATTTCAATATCCGGAACTTCCTTAATAGCGTATGCGGCCGGAATACTTTTAGCCAAATCAGATTGTTGATAAGCTTGCAAAGACTGTAATGAATCCCATATATATACTCCTCCGTATTCACCTTCTTTACTTGTTTTTATATAATATTTTTGAAGAAGACCCGAGATGGATTTAAAATTAGGCTCTCTATTTTTTGCTCTTTTTTGTAATTCTTCTTCCGGTAAATCCGATTTTAACTTAATAATTTGCAATATCATAAAACTTAAATTTTGATTTATAAAGTCACAATTTATTTACTTTTGATGATTGAAAATTGTAAAAATCGGTCGTTTTCATTCTTTAGTAACACTTTGGGAGTAAATCCTGTTATTTTCTTTATATCTTTTATGAAATGGGATTGGTCAAAATAACCTCGTTGAGGAAACAATTCTCCTTGTTTTATTTGACTATAATTAGAAGCTCCTTTTCGGATACTGCAATATTTTTTTAATGGAAGTCCAAAAGTAGATTGGAAATATCGATTAATTTGTCGCTTTGACCAATGCGCTTTCTGCGAATAATATTCTATTGTTTGATTTCCTTTTGTCTGATTAATCGATTTTAAAAGAATCGATTTCCTTGGATCAATCGAAGCTTGCGCTTCAATAAGTGATAATAAGCATCGATCTAAATGTTTAAAGAATAAAGAATCATCATTTTTACTAAATTGATCAAGCCTCAAATAAGATGTTTCAAAGTCCTTAATGTTATTTAATAACGGAGAAATACTTTCTTGAATTATATTTTCAATTGCAAGTAACCTAAACTGTATACCATATATTGTAGTTTTGGGTGAGATAACTACATTGGTTTTATGATCCCATAAACCGGTTAAAAGAACTTTTTCCAGATTGTCTTTGTAATAGCAAATCAGTAAATCGAAAAATCCATCAGGTAATATTGTATAAGATTGAAAATAGTCATTGTTATTTTCAAATTTCCAGTAACATCTTACATAATCTTTAAGATTTTGATGAGCTTGTTGCTGAAAGTAAATCATTTAAAACCTGTTTATAAATTCATTTGTCATTATACTCATTACGATTCTAACATAATGAATATTATATTTATCCTCATCTGCTTGTTGCCTCTCATCCTCTATGTAAAAAATCAAATCATTACTTGTCAATGAAGCTGCAATTACAGTAATACATTGTTGTGCGCTCGTTTATTTATTCCTCGAAATACAAGCCATAGAATAAATAGTAATTCGCCAAAGGTCATTATCTCCAAAATTAAACTTAGTTGATCAAAATCAGGAGATATTATTTTAAAAAAAGAATTAATCAGATATCCAAATCCTGCTAAAAATAGAAAAAAACCGATTAATTTAGGGAACAAGTTAAATTTATATACTAACCACCCGAGAGGGAGCAACCATAATCCCCAAAAAATTATAGAAATATTCATTCCTTGATTATAAAGCTGTAATAATTCTACAACTTGTACCGGATTGTCCAAATGATTAATAACATTTAAGCTTATTACTTCATTTAACATTGAAATAGGTATGCTGATCAATGCGAGGATAAGCATTAAAGCAGATGTTGTCTTATCAAAATTTCTGAATAACTTATAAAGAAGAAACGGTATGATAATAAAGAGCAACTGGGATACTAATCTCCCGGCAATTCCTAGTCTAAATAGAAGAATGTTTTCTGTAATATTTTCGGTCGTTTGCAAGGGATCAGTAAAATCAATCAAAATAGAGGGAACATAAATGATGCTAAAAATTCCGACAAGAACCCAAATTGGATAAAGAATTCTGAGGTTTCTAACAGTACTTGTTTGACTCATTTTATGTTCCATTGTTCTATTTTTTAGAAATTGAGCTGTGAGTAATTTTGAAAGCTCTTGTGGGTTTAAAATAATGAGACGATTATAAAGGCAATATGTTACTTGATATTTCTTTTTTAAAAATGACGCACAACGTTTAGTGTAAGAAACTTAGGATAGATGATAAGCGATACGTTTCGGTTTGGTGACATAGTAGAAAAATATCAAATTTTGGAATAATCTTCTAATTCCCTTTTATATAATGGTATGTATTATCACCTTTAATAATTGTATCTTTTTTTACATTCTTTAAAAGTTCAGAATTAATACTAAACAGTATGTGCTTATGTGGGAACATACTTCTTATTTCCTTTTTTTGAACTTCAGTAAAAGGATTTTCCCTTAGGTCTAACCTATCAATATTAATCCATTCATTTATTGATTTAGGCATTGTTTGTAGTAAGTTATTTTTAAATATTACAGTTTTTAATTTTGATAATTTTCCTATTGAAATTGGTAGGTCTTTTATCTTATTATTAGTAGCAACAATACCTTCTAATTTTGAAAGGTTTCCGATAGGATCAGGAAGAGTTTGTAATTCATTATCGTATATAGCAAGCCAGGTTATATTAGTGAGATTGCAGAATGAATCAGGTAATTTTGTTAATTTATTAGTATGAAGTTCAATATCAGATAGATTAGTCAGTTCTCCTATAGTATTAGGTAAATATTTTATTTTGTTTGTGCTTAGATCTAAAACTTCCAGTTTTTTAAAGTCTCTAATCCAATTGGGTAAATTGGTTAATTGATTATTACTTAAATTTAGAATTCTCAAATTAGAAAATTTTTTGATTTCTTCAGGAATAGATGTGTAGTTTTGGTTAGCTAAATTAAGATGAGTGATTTTTTTTTGGGAATTAATATTGGCTTTTAATAACTCTGGGCGTGGCAAGTCTCCTATAGAGATGTATCCAATTGAATTATTATTGTCGTCATAAGAGACCATTAAATTTCTTTTTTTATAAATAAAGTGAGTTGCATAGAGTTCATTTTCATAAGAGTCTCTTAATTCATCTTTAACATCAGCTTTCCCAAATACTATTTCAATACTATCTTTTTTAATATTTTTATAATCTTTTAATCCTTCTTGATTTAGACGAAATGACTGTATTTGTCCATAATTTATTATAAAATTATAGCCTTTTTTATATGATATGATTTTATATGTTAAAGGGAGTGAATCTAAATTTTTCAATCTTTTTGTATCAAATACACTAATTGTATCTCCGATTTTATGACCAAAAAGAGTTGTTTGAAAGGCTGGTATTTCGCTATTAAACAAGATTTTTGGGTTCTCTACTATTTCAAAGTTAATTATTTCTTTTTGGCAAGACAGCATTGATAATATGGTCAATAATACTAAACATTTGGGAATCATATCAGAATATACAGGTTTTATAATAATTAATAAGCTTAATTTTGGTTTTAGGATTGCAAATGACACATAACGGCTTAGTGTATGAAACACACGGTAGGTGACAAGCCAAATATAAATATTTGGTTTTTATCATTTTTGTAAATGCCTAATTTTAGTTGGCGACTTTACAAATAATCACAAACCCTTGCATTAAACATGAAAGCCCTTTGCTTTTTATGTAGTGTTACCAACTGTTTATTTTATTTCATTTGTTCCCAATAATATTTAAATTCAATCTCTTTATAATTTGGATATTCTTTTTTTAGTAGCTGGCTTTATTTCAATTTATAACTATTTGCTTTTCCAAAATTTCAGGATTAGTTTTTGAAAATAATGGGATGATATTTTTCTACAAACAGATCAACTTCTTTTTTAGGTATCATATTCGGATATGACATTAGTAACAGTTGTAGCGGAAGTTCATCTTCTTTTATAGGAGGTACTTCATAATAATGTTCATTTAGTTTAAAGCCTACTCTTTCATAAAATTTTATCCTACGCTCATTAATATCGGAGGTAGGTAATTCAACCTCCAGTATAATCAGTTTGTCATCACTATCAATAAACTTATTCAGAATTAACTTTCCAATACCTTTATTTCTTTGTTCTAAAACCGTAGCAAAATGGTCTATGTATTTATGTGTTTCAAAATCCCACCACAAAATAAATCCTATAAATTGGTTTTTATCAATTAAAACATCAAAATGATAATTGTCATTTCGCAACACTTTAGATTGATTATCTAACGGTCTCCTCTCTTCAAAAGGAAAAGTATCTTCATAAAGTTTCCAGGCTTCTTGAAAATAATTATCTGAAATACTTTTTAGTCTTATTCGTTTCATTTCGCTTGCTGCTAACAATGTTATAAAGAACATATATCCTATATATCCAGAACATAAAAGTAATTATTTTTTATGTTCGCAAAGTTGTATAAATCTGTTTCTAATACAATCAGGTTACATTAGTTAAACATGGCGGCGAGACAAAAATGAGTTTTTGTATACATCTATTTTTTTAAAATCATGAAGCTGTGTTGTGAGAACGATATGTTGTATATTCTTATATAAATCGTTTATACCTGAATAGCATCAGTATTAAAATGATGTTGGTAGGGATTGTTTTTCAAAAATTAAAGGTTTACACAACGGTAACCGTTGTTATATCCAGTGCTATTTCATATTCCTATTCATGATTTCATTTCCATATTCAGGTAAGTATTCGTCTAATAATTTTTGCCAAAGTACCATTCCATTTTCAGAATTGGCAAATATGACCAACCCTTTCTTTGATTTTAATGATAATACAGCAATTGTTTTGATACCATAATCTCCTCCTGTGTGCATTACAATGATTTCTTTTGCATTCAGGTTTGGTAGTATCTGCATTCCTAATCCCCAAAAAATTCCTTCTTTCTCTTTGGTATGGGGGTTAATAAACTCTTTATATAACTCTTTTGATATTCCGGCTCCATTCAATAAATGAACCAAAAATTTTGAATAGTCTTCTGCTGTGGTCAATAGATTTGCAGAGGCATTTGCATTTGTATATTTTTCAAAAGGAATTTCTTTTCCATTTTTGTCGTGTTCGACAGCATATAAATTTTCGTTGATGTCTGTGGTCCAATAAAAAGACGTGTTTTTCATTTGCAAAGTATCAAACAATAGTTCTTGAGCAATTTCTTCTAAAGGCCTTTGAAGTTTATTTTCGATAGCTTTTCTTAAATATTCAAAACCCTCTCCTGAGTATTCCCATTGCGTCCCGGGTTCTCTTTTAAAATGTAGTTTCTTTGTTTGGGTTAGGTATCGCCAGTTCGGAAAACCGGATTGATGAGACAATATGTTTCGAACAGTCAATTTATTTAAATACGGGTGGTTTTTTAAATCATCATCAATGTAATATTGAGATAGTGGTTCATCTAAATCCAGTTCTTTTTTGTCTATCAATTTTAATACTACGTTTGCCATAATAGGTTTGGTCAAAGACGCTACTTTGTAAATAGTGTTTATTCCTGCTTTGATGGTATCTTTTTGTACGCCAAAAGTTCTAACTTGACTTATCTTACCTTGTTGTATCAAACCAATGGAAATTGATGGTATTTTATGTTTTTGCAGTAACGTTTCTATTTTGATATCATTGTCGAATAAAGGCATTGGATAATTAGCATTAAATCCTTTTCCATAATCGGCTTTAGGTTCTTTGTGGTCGTAACTCAATACTCTTGTAAGTTTCCATTGCCCCTCTTTAAGACGCCAAATCGAAGTGAATTTTGCGATGTTAGTGAGATATAATGCTTTATCTGGTTCTTTTATGTAGAATAAATGTACCCCTTTTTGAATTGCACCATAGGTTTCGCCATTATTTTTTAGTCTAAAAACTTCTACGCTTTCTTCAACAATTTTTCGTATTGGTTTTCTATCAGGATTTGAACAAATACTTTCTTTGAACCCTTTAATAAATTGTTCTTTGTTTTGCATTCCATTTTCATCATGATAAAACTCAAAATCTGAAGGTAGGTAGTGTTCTAAGACCTCTAAATTACAATTATTAAAGCCTTTTTGGAAAAACAGGCTGTCTGCTTTTTTTAATTCTTGGAATATTTTTGATTCTTTTGAAACCTGCCCATTTATGCCAATAGAGAATATACTTAATGCGGTGAATAGTATTAATCTTAAATGCTTCATTATTGTTTGTCATGTTTTAATTGAACTATGGTACAATAGTCCAAATTTGAAACACAATGAAGCACAAAAACAACACGAAAATAAGCCGACAGTTTCACGACAGGAGTTATACCATGCTGAAATTCAATCTAATAAGAAGTTTTTTATTTCTATCTAATTCGATAGAATTTAGTACTATTATCAAGATATTTATCAATATAGAGATGACGAGTACAATTAATGTTATGCGAATTTCTACAGAAAAAAGTCTATTGATAAATGGGCTAAGAAAAAAAACAATTGCAGAGATAATAGTCCATAAAATTTGTATAGATACAATCTGCTTAGTCAACGCATTATATTCTTTTGTTTTGTAGATAAGGATGGCAGGAACTAAAATATTTGCAAAAGGGATAAGTATAAATGGCAATGAGGACAGGTTAATCCACTTTACCAATTTTAAGTTTGTATATTCTGCTGATTTTGTATTCACCAAAATGTCTTTTTCAATACCCAGCGCATTTGCTAAAGCATTTAGCGTATGTCCTTTTAATTTTGCACCAGCTTCAATTCTTTGTATTGTTCTTACAGATAATCCCGATTTTTCGGCTAACTCTTCTTGAGTGAGGTTTAATTTTTCTCTATATTCTTGGATTTTTGGCATTTATTTTAAGTGAATGAATTTGGTAGTTTCTTTATTGTGTATTACGGTTAGTATAACAAGCGTAGCATCTGATTTGTTAGTGTGTTACCTGTCTTTTTTCTTTTATTTCTTCAATAATTTTTGTGCTAACCCAATATATATCTTGGTTACTTGTATAAAAGAGAAACTTTCCATCTTTGGTAACAAAAGGGCAGTATTCATAATTCCTGGTATTTATTTCTTTACCCATATTAACTGCTCCTGTCCAATTTCCATTTGAGTCCTTGAAACTAATATATAGATCTCCTCTTCCAAATCCGCCGTCACGAATGGAGCAGAATATAATGTAAGACTCGTCTGGTGCAACAAAAACATCTGCTTCATACCCGGTTGTGTTTACTGCTGAACTGAGTAATACGGGCTTTTGAAATTCATTGTCAATAAATTTGGCATAGTATATATCATGGTCTGTTCTGGATGTATCTTTTCGAGGTTGACCATTCGAAGCAAAATACATGGTTCCATCATCTGTAAAAGAAATATAATATTCATCACCACTCGTATTAATATTTGAACCTGCATTTATCGGTTCTGACCACCCCTCACTCCTCCTTTCAACATACCATATATCGACATCTTTGATTTTTCCCTTTCCATCTAAGGTTCTTGTAGATATGAAATATAACCTGTTTTCATCGTTTGAAAGAAATGGGTCATTGTAGCTATATCTTTCATGCGAAATAATAGTTTCTGGCTTAGACCATCTGCCTTTTACCATTTTAGAATATCGAATTTCATTTCTTTTACCTACATCAACACCAAAATAGAACTCCGTTCCCTTTTTGTTAAATACAGAACCAAATTCTTGCTCTTCGGTAGAAATGAAGTTAGGAGCGAACATTTTAGGTTTTTTTTCAGGTCTTTCCATTCCCATATATCTCCCCTTCATATCTAATTTATGGACAAGACCTTGATCTGCTCCTTGAGAAATTAGAAATTCAGACAGTTGCTGTGCACCTATTCTTTGTGAGATTTCCAAACCTGTACTCCCTCTTTTATTTTTGATGTTTATATCGACTCCACTACTAATTAATTTTTCTATAAGCTCTTTATTTCTATTCAATACAGCTTGCTCAATTAATGATGCTCCATATAAAGACTGCCAATCATTATTTGGTTGCAATTCAATCAAATAGTCAAAGTATTCTATATTGTTGAATTGAGCTGCTACATGTAATGGTGTTTTTTTTTGATTATCAACTCTATTGATATTTATATCTTTCTCAATTAAAAAGTCAAATACTTCTTTTTGTTTACACGCCACTGCCCAATGCAATAAAGATCTACCCCTGTCGTCTTTTATATCAATTTTACTATTTGTGAGTAAACTGTCTAATCTTAACAAATTACCATTGCAGGCTGTCCTAAATGCATTTTGTGCGGATAGATTTATGCAAAAAGCAAAACTTATTATGATTAGCAATAGTTTTCTCATGTATTCAAATTGTTGGTAAAGATTAGTGTAAAATACGTTTTAATACATTGTAAATGGTATTATTGTTTAACAGTAATTATCAAACTAACCTTATTGCGAATCCTAATTTAAGAAGTTTTTCTCCCTAAATGTTCAGTTAATAATTTCCATCTAGCACTTTCTTTTATTAAAACAGATGTCCCAATTCCATTTCCAGATCTAGATTCTCCATCTATAATCCCAGTCCAATTAAATTCGAATAAATAGACCGCATACTTTTTATCTTTTACTAACCATTTTATGTTTTCAATAGTATATTTTTCATTCTTAATTATAGAAAAATTTTTCTCAAACGCTTTTTGAACATTTTCTTTTCCAATGTGAACCTCTCCATTAGAAAAGGTAACACTTACATTTTCGAAAATTAAAGGCTCGATTATTTTCCAATCTTGAGTTCCTAAAGCTCTTTCATATGATTTAATAAATTCTTCTGGATTCATTATTTATCTATTTATAGGGTAGCTCTTAATATATAGCAAGTAAATCAGAAAATAAGTGATTATTTTTATTTTAGCTATAAGCCCAATCCTTTGTGCTTTAATTTTTCATTTTAAAGCTAAACCTTTTCATTTAGCTAACCTTATAAAAATACATTAAACTTTGGATTAAAACCAAAACCCGTATAAATTACAACCTCTTTCAAAACAAAAGTTCTGTTTAAAACATGAGAAAAACCTGTGTACACAAACATTACAATTATTAATATCATGAAGCATTTCATAATTTATTATTCATAATGACGAATTTGAAAATTGAGTTGGTCAGTGCTTCCGGTTTTTCAATTGGAATATGGTGAGAAGCATTTTGGATGATTTCAAGTTGTGCACCCTTAATTTCTGTATTCATCATTTCAGATATTTCTATGGGTGTTGCATGATCATCAACCCCACAAACAATTAATGTCTTACATTTTATTTTATGAATTTGATCAGAAATATCTGTTCGATGTAAAACAGCAGCTTGTGTAGATAAACTCAGACCAATGGGATGATGATTTTGCATCATTTTTAACTCTTGCAAAGCTTTAGAGGGTGAGTTTTTTAAAAAATATTCTGATACCACGTTTTTTTGAATTTGTGCTAGCAAGTTATTAACCTTCGAATTATTTTGAGTTTCTAACGTTAGAATTACCTCTTTCCAAAAAGGGAATCTATTTTTGTATTCTGCTTTTGACGAGGTACCTATTAATATTAGCCCACCAACTAAATCAGGAAATTTTATAGCCAATCGCATAAAAATCATGCCTCCTTGCGATTGTCCTATTAGAATTGGTTTTCTAATTTTGTTTTTGATTATAAATTTATAGAAATCGTCAGCAATTTCTTGTAAGGTCCAACCGCTTTCCCTAAAATTTGATTTGCTATGACCTGGTAGATCAAAAGAAAAGCAATTATAGTTTTTGCTTAAATGCTCAAACTGATGTTCAAAAATTGTGTGGTCAACAAATAATCCATGAGCAAAAATTAATGTTTTCCCTTTCCCTTTTTGTTGAAAGTAATAGTTGCAAATTTCTGTTTTAAAATAAGGCATAAACTTCTACTTAAAAGCTAAATAAAGTGCATATGAATCCTCCAAAATTTTGTAGGAAGTTATTTTTTCGTCTTTCACTTTGTACTCCATCATCCAGTCGCTACGTACTAATTTTTGGGTTTTATTGATGAGATGTGTAAAGTCTCCGATTACAAAAACAATATCTTCTGTTTCAAAGTAATGATTGATATTAAATTCTTTTGGCTCAAAGTTGTTTTGAAAGTTTTCAAAATAAACTGCTATTTCCTCTTTTCCTTTTCGTTTTCCAACCGTAGGAACATTATCAGAACCTTCAATAGTCCATACAGCTTCGTCAGCAACAAGTTCAAATGCTTCTTCCATATTACCCGATAAGAGTTTGCTTAAATACTCTTTTACTAATTTAATATTGTTTGTATCCATTCTAAAATTGTTTTCTGCAAAAATAGAATAGAGGAATGGACAGGTGTTAGGACTTTTAAGAGCTTATTGGGTACTTTTAAAGTCGGAGGGAGAAAGTTTAGCTTTCTGCTTGAACAGTCTGGAAAAATAGGAACTGTCCGTAAATCCTAATTGGTATGCAACCTCACTAACTGATTTATCAGTGAAATATAATAGTCGTTTAGCTTCTGTTATTTTTTTATCCAAAATCATAGCCTTTGGACTTTGTCCGTAGCTCTTTTGGCAAACTTCAACAAGTTTTTCAGACGTTATATTTAAACGATCGGCATAATCATTAATTGATAAATTTTGGGATAATGTTTCAGAAATTAATTTTGAAAACTTTAAAGCTGTCTCAGGTTTTGTTTTTTCACTAAATTTTGGTTCTAGCGCAAATCTTTTTAATTGATTAAGCAAATAGGAAATCCCAGAGTATACAATAGCTTCGCTAAGGTGATCATTTTTGTTAAACTCTTCAATTAGATTGTTGAATAATTGGTTCAAATTACTTTTAGCTTCTACGGGTAGGTCGATAAAAACAGTATTAAATAAATCAATATTTTCTCTATTGATTAAATGATTGGCTATTACTAAAGTAAATCCTTTAGAAGCTTTAGCGTATGACCAGTTATGAACCTGTTTAGGTTGCATAAGAAAAATTCTATCCGGTTTTATTTTGTATTCTTCAAAATCAATTACATTAATTCCAGCACTCTTTGTAAACCACACAATAGAAAAAAAATTATGTCTATGAGGCCAGTCGACGTCGCCAGCTTCTGTATCTTCAAATGTTCCAATATAATAGGACTCTTTTTGAGGGTTTGAAATGATTATTTCTGAAATAGAATATTCTTTTAACAGAGGTCTTGTTTTTAATTGTTTACAATGTTGAGTATAGAAAACCTAGTATAGACAGAGGGTTTGCTTTAACTCCAAGTTTATAACTAAGCTAAATATACTATTTTGTGTTTATCTTCAATATTGAAATACCAAATTTTATATGTGAAGACATAACAAATCAACCCGAACCTTCTCATCAATACCGAAAACTTTTCTATGCTTTTTTATATCTTCTAATAATGTTGCCATTTGAATTTTTCAGCTGGTTTACCACGTCCTAATATGGTATGCTTTGTATATCACTTGTTGTGTTCTTTTATTTGTTTGTCTTTGTGATTCCATTGTAGAAGCTATATAAAAACAATGAGTTATGAGTCTCAGCTTCGTAAAATTCAGTTGTAAGTTGAATATTACTATTCTTTGAAAGTTCATCAATAAACTCTTCAATTTTTTTTCTGTGAAATTTAGGTTTTGGTTGATAGGTTAGGTGAATATTGACTGGTTTGTTGTAATCGGTTTTTTTGAAAAGATTTGTTATTTCCCCATCGCTAAACCAAATAGATGGATCATACATATGTATCACTTCAAATGGATGATCTAATGATAAAATATACCCTCCAAAATATCCCCCATAAGAATGCCCAACCAATGTTTCGTGGCCGGTTGTAGAGTAGTTTTGATTGATCTTGGGAATTAATTCTTTAGTTAAATAATTATAAAACTTCATTGCTCCACCTGAGTTCGATTTGTTATACCAAGTCGAATCGACTATGTCTCCATCATATTCGATCCTCGACTGACTAAAAGTAAGGTCTTGACCTCTTTTGTTTTCCCAATCAATGTGCGGTATACCAACTACTATTGACTTTTGAATTTTATTCCAAGCTCCTAATTCAAAAGTGATCGTTTTTGTTAGTTCGAATCTCCATTCGGCATCAAGTACATATATGACTGGATACTTCAGGGAATCAGTGTAGTGAAGGGGTAAACTTACCCAGTAATCTCTGTCTTCATTAAGAAATTTAGAATGTATAACGTGCTTAATTGATTTATTAATACAAATACTATCCTGCGCTGATAAATTAAAAAATAGGATTACAAATAGTGAAGTTATAACTATTTCTTTCAATTTGATCATATACTTTGAATTGTAAATTAATTGAACACAACAATGTGTATGGTACATTTGCTTCCCGAAGGCGGAGCATGCAATATACAAATTGTTGTCATTTCCTTTTTTACGAGTCTGACTTATATTTAGACATAAGGTTTATTTAAAAATATTTTCTGTTTTGTAATCATTTATAATAGGATCATCTATATATGATATATCAAACTCTAGATTGTCTTCAAATATATTATATCTAAGAATTACGCGTTTTGATTCTGGAACAGAAAAGCCTGTATTACAATTATCGAATTCATTTTATTGAAAATCAAAATGTAATACAAGTGATCACCATTTTTAGCTGTAGTTATTCAAAATGTTAATTAATTCAGTAGGTTTTTTAATTTCAAAATCAGGTTTAAAATTCCAATTTTGTGTATTTGCTCCACTGTAATTTGCAATGACAGCAATAACATTATTTTTTTTACCAAGTTCAGAATTTAGGTTTCTGGCAAACTCTACATCTCCTTCGTGGTCGCCAACATATATTATTGTTTTTTTATAGATGTCTTCAAATAATTGTTCTAAACATTTTATCCCACCAAATGAATTTGGTTTTTGAACATTATTTGGAATATCATCATATCCCACAATCGCTTGAAATTTATGACCTAAGCCGTTCTTTTTCAATACACGTAAAATATTTTGCGATGAGTTCTGCGAGCATATTCCTTGTGGTAATGTTACATGATTCATAGTCTCTTTAATCCCCTCAAATAATTCAACCGGTGTTGTATTCTGAAGTTGGTATTCTGTCCATAAAGCTCCGGCATCAAGCATTTCAGATGTTGTCATTCCATAATAATTAACATATAAATCCTGCCAATTTTTTGAGTCATGATTTGCTATGTGATAAGATCTTTCACTTTTCAGATATTCAGGTAGATTTTTTCCTGTAAGCCTTGGAGCAACTTCAGCTAAAATTTGTTTGGTAATGTCGATATTTTTTGGAACAGAATTGACTAATGTCCCGTCATAATCCCATAAAATTGCATCAATTTCCATTCGGTTTTGTTTTAATTACAGTCAACAATTTGTTCAAAACGCGTTTTGATGTGTTTTTATATAGTGTTATCTGGTTTTATTGTTTTTCTTTAGACAGTTTGGTCAAAACTTTGATTGCTTTATCGGCATCTCTTTTATCAACAAAAATATGGTCATGATAATACCCTGCGATTACATTGCAACTTATATTATGTTTGGCTAATTCTGTTGAAAATATTGCTGTTAGTCCTACTGCTTCAAGTGATGAATGAATCATAAGTGTTATCCAAGAGGCAATATATTCGTAATCTAAGTTCAACTCATCTGCCTTGTTTTTCTCTATGACAACTGTTATTCCTTCCTTTTCACTGAACTCACAAATAGTATCGTGGCGGTTAATTTTATTAATATCGTTCACAGTCGAAAAGACATAATCTCCATCATTAAGCTTGGGAGTCATTCCTTTTATTAATTCAGATAAATTTGTTTCTCCTGTCATTTTTTCTTTTGAAAAATAGATTAGCTTATTGTTATCGTTTTAATAGGTCTAATCCTAATATGTCAATTTACTCCAAAGTTCTAATCCAGAAGCAGTGGGTTTTTCTTTAAGAAGATCCATAATTAATTCTTCGTTCTCTTTACTAGAAATATACTTTTTTACTATCTTTTTTACAATTTTAGAGTCAGGGGTATACCTTTTATCGTATTTACTATAAAGCCTACTGTCATGATAATTACCAGGAAAGATAGGCTTTTGATACATGTTGTCCATATTTATACCAATTTTTAAATTTTCAGAAAAATAAGTATTTAATGTTACATCATTTTTTAGGTTAATTAGGGCTTTTGCCATTACTACTGATATCATTAAATATGTCATATCAACTAAGGTTTTATTCTTTTCATCATATGGTATACTCCCCAAATTATAATCTATATCTGCTTCGTCAGAAGCACCATTAATCCAATCTTCTATATTATCTAAAATGAGTATTTTATTTTCTTTGTAATCACACCAACAGGTAAAGTCATATTGATAAAAATAAAGAACTAATCCATGTATCTTATTATTCTTAGTCATTATTAAATCCTTACAACTAATGGTAAGGTTGTGTTCTATTAACTCCATCCATCTCATTTCGGAGGTATCTATTTTGTTAGGTTCTAGCATTCCTAATTTCTCTAATAATAGATTACCTTGTTTTGCGTATGCCTTTGCATGTGATTTAGAAAGTCTTTTTGCCCATTTTACAATAGAATGGCTTTTAGGAAGGTTAGGTTTAAAATCATTGTGACGTAATAACCAATTTGTTACTTTAGTGTAAAACTCAAGATGCTTAGTCTCTTCTAGGTCATTATCGTTAAAGTAAGGAGTTAGCATTTCCCCTTCATGGCTCATCCAATAATCTATAATTGGTTTTACAGGTATATCATTATAATTTTCTATGCGTTCAATTTTAAGAACCGCTTTAAGCAATATTTGATGTTGTGTTTTTATATTAAAATTTTTAAACCCTTCATAGTTGTATAAATCTTCTGCAAAGCGATAGATCTGATCATATACGAGTCCATTATCTGACTTCGTTTTAAGAATTTCTATAAATTCTTTTTCTGTGCAATTTTCTGTTAATGCTATATCCAAATAAGAAATATCTTTGTAAGGATTATCATTATCTTCATCTAAATATAGATAATTGTGTTTCTCCGCAAACCTTTGCAAACATTTTTTTACTTTATTCATGAAATTTATAATTATACTGATCTAGTATATTGATTATAACAGTCTATATAAAAAGAATTATAAGTTTACTCCCTTTGGGTTAGACCAAAATTGAGCAATTATTTTTATACATTGTTGGCATTAGTTTTATCTATTCTATTATATACATTCGGGTTATGTTTTTCCATATAAAATTCAGGATTAGGTATTTCTGTAAATCCAAACTTTTTATAAAGCCACTCAGCTGTATCTGTTAATAAAATCCAGCGTCTTAGTCCCTGAAGATTCGGATGTTCCATTATTTCATTTATCAGCCATTTACTCAATCCCTTCCCCCTATATTCTTTTAGAACATAAACATCTCCTAAATATGCAATTGTTGAATAGTCTGAAATTATTCTAGCAAAGCCAATCTGTTTATTTTCGTGATAAAGCCCAAAATTCAAAGAGTTTTCAATTGATATTTTCAAAGTATTAATTGGAATTCCGTTAGCCCAATCAGTTTCATTTGCAAGGAATTTGTGAATGCTCAAAATATCTAATTTATCCTTGTCTGTTGAGATGATATAATCATTTCTATGTGCTTCTCTAATTTTCATTTCAGTTTTCTTAATTAATTACAACGTTTAATATAACAAACGTCGTCCCAAAGGGCAGTTATTTTTATTATACAATATTACCTTTTTGTTTTTCTTATTATTTCTGAGAATAAAACTATTGTTAATTAACCTCTGCATTCAATTTTTTTTAAACCAAAGAAGTATTTCATTGGCATGTCTATATTCAAATTTCATTTTTTCTATGTACTTATTTTTACGTTTCTGTTTTTACTATAAGCATTTTTTCATATTGTGAACAACTATTGTATTCTAAAATTATTCATTGACATTACATTAAGTGAAAGGTAACGGTTTAACAAACCTCGCTTTAATAGCTTTATTTTTTGTTAGCATTTTTTACTTTGGGGTAAACCATGTCAAGATTTCTTTGGCTAAAACTTTATTTGGATGATTTTGTTTTACAAGGTCTTGCAATGATTTTCTTGCGTTTTCAATTTTACCTCCATGCAGTTCTTTATACGTTTTGTTAGCTTTTTCTTTGATTCCTTCTAACACATATACCAACCCTAAATTTTCTCTAAGATCACACCAAGCACGATAATAATATTGACTTTTAATGGTTTCGAGTGCTTGTTCTCCAACTTCAATAGCCATTTGGTTGTCTCCAAAACCTTTACTGTATACTTCAACCAGATAAGCTCCACAAGAAAAGATCTTTTGATTTAGCCCCTTTTCTAATATTTCTTTAGCTCTGTTAGGATTGTTATTCAGTAAATGACAGGTTGCTAAAACTTTAAAACCTTCAGGTAAAGTTTTTGAATTACTATCAAATACAGAATTGTCATCATCTTCGGGATAGGTCATTATAGCATTTTCTAGAAGCTCAACTGCTTCTGAATAATTTTTCTTTTTAAGTAGTGTTAGGGCTTTTTTCGTTGCCATTTCAACCTTTTTAATAGGTGTTTTGTCCTTACCTGTTAGTAAGTTTACTAAGAAACTATCTAAACTAGCACTGTGATCATAAAAGGAATTTTCTCGACTATTAAAAAATAAAACTGGACAATCAGCGCTTCTACTATCTACTACAAAACAAGAAGGCTCATTATTTTTTATCAATACAAACGGGATCATGTACGGGGTTTTCTTACTTAGTCCCTGAACCGAGAAGTAATCTAATAACTCTTCATAGTCTTTTATTTTAAAACTAATTTTAAGCTTAACTTCTCTGGAAAAACCTTTCAATCCATAGACAAAATGTGAATTGTAATTTTTATATTCTTCTGTTTCGAAAAAATGGGTTAAACGTATAGGTAAATTGTTGTACAGATTAAGGAATTCACTCATTTATTCATTATTTTTCTTCCGTAAAATTTGATTACTATTGCTAATGGTAAATGTAAAATGTATTGTTGTCATTTAGATTATGGATAGAAACCATTTTTTGTTTTCAATTTTATCATAAAAAACAACCGCTAGTTTTTCTAATAAATTATATGGATATTCTGTCAAATCCTCATCGGAAAGATATTCAATTACACTTTTTTCTTCATAACCATCAACTCTCCATCCCCAAGTATTATCTTCATTACCATAACAAACAATACAATCATCTGCTACTTTAAACCCATTTTTGATAAGTTCATTTTTGATATCGTGACCACATTTCCATAATTCACCACAGAGAATACTATCGGGCAATTCCCACTCTTCAATTAATTCTTCTATTATTGATTCCTCTAAATTTGAATTAATTAGTATTTTAGAGTATGGGTCATTTTGATTTTCTTGACTATCAATTAATTCTTCAATATCAGTTGGAAATAGGTTCTCTGCATAGACCTCAAATGATTGTTCTCTTTCTTCTCTAATTCCGTAATTTAATGTAATATGGGTGACTGCTATACCACCTTGTCCACCCTGTTGTAATTTAATCCAACTAATAGGTTCAGTTATATTTTTTTTAGCTTTAATAATTTCTGTTAGTGCATCTTGTTTAATCAAATCACAATATGTGTCAAATGAGTACTTTTCCAAATCTGTGTATTTAATATTTTATAACAGTAATATAAAAAGACATATATCCTGAATATAAAATTAATTATTTTTTTATGCTCTGCAAAGTTGTTGAAATCGGTTTGTAATACAATTAGTTTGGGTTGATTAAACATGTTGGCGAAATTAAAAAATAGTACTACAATCGAAAATTGGTTTTGTCTACAATAAAAGTATTATAAATCCCTATTACAACAACCACTACAAATAATAGTATTCTTACTCAAAAATTCATATTTGTATAATCAACATATCTATCAAAATATTCTTTCTATTTTTTCTTTATTATTAAGTTTTGATATCGGTTTTAAGTCAACTTCTTTATTTCAATTCGTACTTTTTGTTTTGTTACTATCAAAGATCTCGGCTATATGTAGTTATTAGGGGAACGCAAAATTTTGTAAGTATTTACCAAATTAGAGAGAACAAGCAATTATTTATACTACTGTTGGTTACTGGTTTTATTTTTCAAATTCAAACCATTTTTTAAGCATATAAACCTCATCAATAGACTTGCCGTTTTTTATTATTTCTACTTTCAAAAATTCATTTTCGGTTGCGATATATTTTAGTTTCATATTTTTCATTCCATTCGTGTCATAAAATGCTCCATATACACAATCAAAAGGATTATTCTCGACTTCATTTGTGAATATTGATAACAAAATCAACTTTTCTGAATAGATATCCTTGCCTCTATATCCAAAGATCCTGTGGTCTTTTTTCATATTCGCAGACATCCAAATAATACTGTCTTTTTCGACGTAAGCTTTTCCCATATATTGAGGGTCAATTTCCTCAATAATTTTTACCGAACCATTACAAACATCTCCTTCTTCTGTGCCACTTACCCATTCTTTTAAGGTCTTGATTCTTTTATCTGTCAGTTCTTTTAAGTAAAATGCCCTACAAGTTGAATGAATTGAACCATAGTTTTTATCATTATAATTTGGGAATTTCATTTCCATCTCTGCATCTCGAAACTGAATCCAAAGCCTTTGGGACTTTTTAAGATTTTCGACAAACATTGAGTCAGATTTATATTCAGATAATATGGTCTGATATATTTTATTCAATATTTTGTCTGATTTATTAAATTCTGCATACGCCTCTTTATTCATTTCTGCTTGAGTTTGCGAGAAACAATTAAAACTAAATATCAGAATTATGAATATATATAGGTTTTTCATTGTCTTTTCAATTTGTTGCTAACGTTAGTTGTTTTTAAACAACACCTTTTCCTTTTTCTGTGATAAAGATTTTGTCTTTATTTCTAGTTAAACATTCAATCGTAATAAACTTTATATTAGGTATTAAAACCCATATTAATTATAGCCAATATTGTAGAGACTTACTTAGTAAATTATTTCGCAGTTTTTCAATTTCTTTTTTAGTTTTAAAATATCTTTTTCAGGTATTCTATTTCCTTTCAAATTAATGTATGTCAAGTATTTTAATTTATAGATTTGTTTAGGCACTTTGGTCAAATAGTTATTAGATAAATTAATTTTCACAATGCCTAATGGAAAAAATACGGTTTCAGGAAGGTTTAAAATAAAATTATCAGCTACGTCAATTTCTTTTAGAGAAGTGAATTCTTCCAGATTCTTTGGCAGGGAAGATATTTTGTTTTTAGGTAAACTTATTATTTCTAAAGTTTTTATGGAAGATAAATATTCTGGTATTTCGTTTATTTCGTGATTAGAAAACCTAATTTTTTTCAATTTATCAAAAGACTCTATACATTCTGGTAAGTTATACATCGCGCCTTGCAAAAAATCATCCCCCCATATTCTATTCAATTTTAATATTTCTATTTCGTTATCATTACAATCAAAATCTTTATGAGACCAATTAATATTTTTTGTAATTGTAATCAAGTTAGATTTTTTAATTTCTGCTTTCTGAGAAGAAGTAAGTCTTATATTTTTTAATTCGGGATTATGATGTATTAAATTCTTTAATTTTGCTATTGAGATACTTCTTTTTCTTTTTATATACTTCTTAGATTCTTCATTAACAGCACTTTTGAATGAAAGTGATATAATATCAAGTTCCATATCCATTTCTTTCCAAGTCTTTGGATAGTCCGGAATAGTTCTTTCATCAAGTTTTTCATCATAATAATTTAAATAGATAGAAAATTTTTTAGGTTTAAATTGATGTGTTCCAATTAAATCAGAAATTACAACTCTTTCTATACTCCCGTCCTTCTCTAAATCATCATCAGGTAAAGTACCTATTATTCTATAAGCTATTCGAGTTATTATAAAATCAGATTTAGGCTGTAATGTGTAATTTAAAACCTTATTATCATCACCAGTCGCAAAAATCGGTTTGATTTCAACGATATCATCAAAAATTCTTTGTAGATTATTGTTATATTCTGTGTTGTATAAAGCTTCTTTATATTGTTCTTCAATGTTTTGTCCAAAACAGAAGGATGTTATGAAAAATAGGGTAAGTAAATATGTAATTTTCATTTAATTATTGATTTTCCTTTCTTGTAATTCTTTATAACGGTCTTCGTTGAGTCGTCGGTCATGGGAAATTTAGGCAATTATTTTGGATTAAGTATTAGTCTTAGCAATTCTGAGTAGATTCGAGCGTAGTAGAATTCATTGCAATTTCGGTTACCTATTGTTGTATGTCGTTTTTTATTAAAAAATTAGTTTTAACTCTCCGTTTTCAGGTGTCAAATTCCATCTTTCACATAGCTCACCAAATTCTGACTTCATTTTTTCAATATCCATCAAATTCATATTAGGAACTTTAATTCCACCAATATTTTGAGCTTCCCAATTTACTAACTCAATAAATTGTTCAGTTTTTGCTGCTCCTGAACCAATAGATTGAAGATTTCTTGTCATAATTTCAGATAGCCAAATTTCAGGATCCAAATTTTTTATGATTTCTTTGTCAGATAACTCTTCTATAGTCATTCCAGATTTAATCTTTCCATAAAAACCATTTTCTAAATTGAATTCTTTTTCGACCACATAATGAGCAATATCGTGATTCGGGATATCTGGCCCAAGATTCAGGCTTGTCAGTGTTCCATCTTTTCTTTTGCAAGTTAAAGTATTTCTATTTTTGCCCTTTACGATTATTATTTCCATTTCTCAAATTATCTACAACCTTTAATATAAAAGGTGTTTTTAATATATATCTTTTACAAAGTTGCAAAAATTTGTTTTCTAATACAGCTCTGATATGATATCCTTATAGTATAATAGGGTTCTACTGGTTAAACATTGTTACCAAACTAAAAAAGTAAAAATCTGATATAAGGGATTTAACTTTCTTTTACTTTTTTGAATAGTTTTTTTTGACACTTTAAAGTTGTCTCAAAATATGTATTTTCATTTAGATGTTTGCAGGCTTTATAAATACAAAAAAACCTTAAAAATTACTAAGCGTTATTCTTTATTTCTAATAGCAAATAACCAACCTTCTCCACTACCAACATAAATTGTTCCATCGACATCAATACTTGGTGTAGCATAAACACTTCCGTTTTGTGGATTCCACCAATCTGTATGTTTGTTTTTTGGTTGTTTTGTGTTGTTATGATCTCCTATAAATAATTGCCAAATCAGTGTATTACTTTTTATATCGAATGCATTAAAACTACCATCATGCCTGCCTAAATATAACATATTGTTTGCGATAACAGGTGATGGCCAATGGGGATGTGTGGGTTTACCCATAGGATATTCGTTTACCAATATCCCATCTGCTAAATTTAACCTTGTAAGTGTGTTTGAGTAAGTAGATCCATAATATATATAACCGTTGGCAATAGCGACAGAACTTCTAACATTTCCACTTGTATCACCACTATTATCAGTCGCTCTCCAGACTAATTCTCCATTGGTTTTATTGTATGCATATACTGCAGGTGTATCATAATATGTAGAACGAATAAAAGGTACAATCAAATTATTGTCATAAATCGTTGGTGACGCATAGATCCCATAAAAATCTTCACCAAACTGATCATTGAATTCCCCTTTTACTTTCCATTTAAGGTTTCCGTTTTTATCTAAACAGGCAATAACCCCCTCGACAAAGGTGGCATAAATATTTTCTCCATCAGAAGATAAACCTCCTCTCACGTTAGACGAAGCTACTTTATTCTCCTTGATTATTTTACCAGAATTTATATCTATTATTAAGATTACACCAGTAGCATCCCCTATTATTACCGAATTATTGATAACCAATGGTTGCGAGTAGAGTTCTCCTTCTCTCTGAATACTCCATATTTCTTTTCCATCACCAGCACTAATACATCTTAAATATCCATCATCACTAGTGGCATAAATTTTATTTTTTGAGAAAGCTACACCATTAGCATCTGTCAACGTTTTAAAATGCCAGTTTATCTTTCCTGTTGATTTTTTTATACTGTAAATTCCATCTAAACTATCAGGTTGGTTATGCGTATTACCAGAACTTCCTACATAAACATCGCCGGAATTAATGATTGTATTATTTAAATAACCTTGTATCCCAATATAAGTTTTCCATTTAATTTCTGGTGTTCGAACTTCTGGCCTATCAACAAAACCTGTCCTTTGATTATTGGCTTGAAAAGTATGCCATTTGACACTATTACAGCTTACTGATATAAAAGTTAAAAAGGAAAAAACATATATTTTTATTCTAAATACCAATTTGATAAGTGTTGGCAACATGTTTTTCATCTTTGTTTGTGATATGCTTTTCAATACTAAATTCTAATTTGTTCAATCGATCACGAAATGAACTTTACAAATAAACTTTTTGGTTTTAATGATATTAACTATCCTCCGTTTTGAATTTTCCAAAAATCAAAGATGTAAGTAATAATCCAATTCCAACACCTATAAAAGAACCTTTTGCCATATCAGGTATTTCAAAATATTGACTAAATACTTGTGAGGTCGCAATTATAACCATTCCAATAGATAATAGAAGTAATGATTTTCTTTTAGTTATTTTTTTCATTTTGTAAAGGCTTTGATAGTTTGTAGCTCAATTTAGATATTTTTTTACAGAATTTTTGCAAAATGTTATAGACCTATTACAGATCAACGGAATTCTTTTTGATATGGATCTCCCGTATTTTCTTTAAACAAATCTGGATAGAATATTATTTTGTACTATGGTATTTTTAATTTTTCAATTTATTCTGTTTTAGTTCGTTTTTTCTCATTGGCATTGCATCTACTATTTTAAAAAGATCTTCTTTTGTTAATACTTCTACCTGTCGAAGTTTTATCTGTCCGTCTAGACCTATTAAAATGATTTCAAAACTTTCTTTCTTGTTTAAAGTTTTAGTAGTTAGTTTTTTTGAGATCTTTCCTGAAGTATTCAATATACTATCCTTATAATTTATCAATGTGAAATCATTTTTAATGATTTTATACAATACAAATTTTCTGTCAATCAATCCTTCAATTGAATTTTGAAACTCTTTTACTTGTTTTTGGTATTTTTTTGATGTCTTATCTAATGTTTTAATAATCAAAACCCTATTTTCCCATTGATGTTTTTCTAAATCTTGTGCATATGTATCCATAAATGAAAAGCAAATCATCATCATAATAATAATACCACTGATTAATACTGTCTTATTCTGTTTCATCCTTTATAGTCCTATCTGAGTATTGAATGCAACGTTTGGTTAAACACCATTTTTTTATTCTTTATTAAGTGTTATAAGCTTTTTTATTTAGTGATAATGAATTAATTCTCTTCCTAAAAAATCATTTATCGCTCCAGAGCATGATTTTTAATCTAAACATTATATCTCCCATTTTCATTGCATAAATATGTTTTATCTATCTTAAATATCTACTATTTTTTGCGACACTAGTATCATACATTTCTATTCGTTTCTAGATAAGGTTCAGGTTGATGAATCAAGCTCGGTAATTATTATTCTATAAATTTATGTTGTTCTAACCAGCTTATCATTGTTTCATAATATTGATCACAGGCTTGCCATTTTGAGGCAGATAGATCTTCACGCCATCCACAAGTGACACATTGTTGTAATACATGGTTGCAGTTTTGAAAAACCTTTGTCGTTAATGTTGAATTTGGGTTAACACCAATTGTTTCTTGGTATAACTCTTTGGTTTTACGCCAGTCTACTTGTGAATCGTTTGCGCCAAACAATGCTAAAACCGGGGCATTTATCTTTTGTAATATTTTGTCAAAATCATCTATATAAACCCATAAGCCGCTTTCTACATCAAAGTGTCCTTTGCTAGTATATTGTTTTTGTTCTTGTAAGTATATTTCCTTGTCTTCTTGAGTAATCTTAGAAATGTTCGAGTATCCAAATAATTTACGGCTAAGGCTATCAAGTTTTAATGGTCGAATCGCGCTTTCATAATCCTCTACATTACCTTGTGTACAAAATAGTTTGTGTCCAAGCATCCATGACTTGTATAACTCGTGAGCTTCTTCTTTGTTTTTTCCTTCAATGATTAAATTTGATTTCAGAAGGTATCCAAAGTTTTCTTTGTCATCTGTACCACTTACAGAAATCCAAAAGTCGATTGGAAACTGCTCATTGATTAAGGGAATAATCCAACCTGCCCTACTAATACCCCAAAAGCCTATCTTCTCAGAACCGGGAATATTCAACTTTTTGATCTTCTGGATTGCTGCAATACCCTCATCGGCTGAGTTTTTTACAGGTTGATTGCTATCAAACTTGCCATCACTATTACCACATCCCATTTTATCCCAGAAAACTACTGTAAGTCCAGATGCTACTAGTTTCTTCCTTAATGTAGAGTACCAGTTCCCTTCAACAAAATCAGTTTTACCGTATCCCGGAATAAGAATTACGATGGCCTTAGTCTGTTTATTTTGTGGTTTTTCAATTAATCCTCTTAATATTTTATTATCAAATTTAAATTCAAATGGTTCTGACACTGTTTGACCGAATGCTTTTGGAAGCAAAAAGAATAAAACAATAACCAGAATTGTAGTAAATGATATTGATCTTTTCGTCATTTGTTGTAGCATCTATCTCTAAGACTATCAAATTGTTATATATGTTACACTTCTTACTAAGTTTTTATGCCTTCTAAAATTATCAATTATTACGTACAACTTATCATCGTTATTTGTTTCTATTGTATATGTGCCTGCATCCTAAAAAGAATATTATATAATACACAAATTCAAGAAATATTGAAAGAGATAAATAGCACCAGCATTCAACAAGGTATAAAATCACATTAAAATATGTTTTATAAAGACCATTAGCTTAGATTAGTATTTATAAAGCTAATTTTAAATCTTCTATTAATATGTGCAATTATCAAACTAGTTTAATAGAAAGCATTACATTAGAAGATCATAAAGCAAGTAATCATGAAAATATTACCCTTTTTACTATTGGCAATTCTTGGTTGTAAAGCACAGAATAGTAAACCTTCTGATTTTATCCCTAAAGAATATATAGAATTTGAAAAATATTTTGGTGACTTAAATAAAGATGGATTAGAAGATTGTGTTTTGATAACCAAAAAAACTGACCCGGTTAATATTGTTACAAATCGATTTGACAAAAAAGTCGATAGAAACAGACGTGGAATTATTGTACTATTTAAAAACGAAAAAGGTTATCAAATTGCCGATAAAAACTATAACTGTTTTTCATCCGAAAATGAGGATGGTGGCGTTTATTTTCCACCCGAATTATGGATTGAAATTAAAAATAATAAATTATTTGTGCATTACGGACATGGAAGATACGGATATTGGAAATACACTTTCAGATTTCAAAATTCTAACTTTGAATTAATCGGGTATGATGCAAGCAGTAATCATGGACCAATAGTAAACGAAATAACAAGTATTAACTTTTTGACTAAAAAGAAATTAATCAAAGAGAATATTAATGATAATGATGAAGGCGGTGAAGAAAAATTTAAGGAAACATGGAGTACTATTACAATAGAAAACCTAATAAAACTATCTGAAATAAAAGACTTTGATGAATTAGAAATGTATTATTACTAAATAAAAAACTCCTCATAATAATGGTTACCAATTACTTATTGTCCTTACTATTAAAAATCCTCGTAAATTTTCAGTTTGATGCGTATATGCAAAGTTAAATACCAAACTATGTAACCAGATACAAATAAAGCATATTTCATATAATTAAAATATAAACAGAATAATTTATGATCAGATTTTTAATTACTACCTTATTGCTATTAATCACTTTAAGTGGTTGCTCCCAAACTACTCCTGTTAACGTTTGCTTTCAGTCTGCTAATGTTGAACATTGGTCTGAAGACATCGATTTATATAAAATCAATCTCGAAAAATATCATATAGACTTATATAATAAAATTAGCAAAGTTGAATTTGAAGAAGAATTACAGCAAATAAAATCAAAATTGAATAAAAAAACCAATATAGATGTAATCATTGATTTAATGCGATTAACTAGAAAAATTGGAGATGGTCATACCTCATTTTTAGCTAAAGGTATCGAAATGCACAAATTCCCAATAGAAGTTCATTATACAAATCAACACTGGAAAGTCATTAAAACAACTCTTGAACACAAAAATCTCCTAGGCACAACTTTAGCAAGTATTGATGGTATCTCAATCAATGAAATAGCTGAAAAAATTGGTGAAATTGCACAATATGTAGAAAATGATCAATCTAAAATACATAGAACAAAGCAAAACTTAATGAATGTAGAATTTTTGTATGGCTTACAATTAACAAAACAAAAATTTGAGGCTGAATTTACTTTTTTAGATAACAACAATAAGAAAACAAAGGCCTCATTAAAAGCTATAAGCAATAAAGATTATTACGAGAATACAGAATTTCAATCTATTAAAACTGTAATTCCAGGGTTAGAAAAACCAGCTGACTCAAAACATGATTTCTTATGGTTCAGCCCTATACGAGATACCAAAGCAGTTTATATAAAATTTCAAAGCTATCCTTCTTTTACCGAAATGGAATCTTTTGGAGAGTCTATTTTGACTTTTATTAAAAAGAATAATATAAAACAAATAGTCATCGATTTAAGGAATAATGGCGGTGGCGACTTTTTTGTAGGTACGTTCTTAGCTTACTACCTCAATCTTTCTGATAGTATTGATTGGAAATCAGGTGTTTATGTCTTAACAGACAAAGTAACTTTTTCTGCCGCTACGAGTAATGCTTCACAATTCAGACAAATTCTAAATGCAAAAATCGTTGGAGAACCTACGGGTTCTAACCCTACCGGTTATCAAGACATGGGACAGTTTGTACTTCCAAATTCAGAAATGATTGTGACCTACTCAAAACGTCTTTTTAGATTTCAAGACCAAATAACGCAAGGAGTACAACCTGATGTGTTAATTGAATATGATTGGGAAAGTTTTTCTAAAGGAATAGACAATGTGATGGAATGGGTTATTAATGATATAAAGGAAAAATAGTTTTATGAAATTACAAAAATACTTGGTGTAGCTATAGGAAAACCTGATTTGAAATAGGTCATTGTAACAAGTGTATAGTATCTGGAAGGTTCACTACAAGTTGGAATGAACCCATGGATTACAGAAGACTATGTAGCCTTGCAAGAAACTCAACGATATGATAGTAATCTATAAGTACGAACCCACTTTGGGAAAAGTAAAATTCTCTGATTTCACAAAAGACTTTGCCATAATTTACAACCAGCAATAATTATCTTTACTACTTATGGCAAATAAAAACCCTTATAAAATTAAAATAATTAGTGAATTTTATAAATTAAGAGGTTACGAGATCAAGTGTTTTTGTTAGTAACATTTGATTACATACTAATTGTTTTTGAGCTGCACTTTGTTAGTAAAAACAGGTCTATCTCCAATTATATAAAAATCTTCTGCTTATAAAGAATTTTTATTTAATACTTAATCGTCAAGTTTAGCGCTGTAAACTCTCTTGATTTTCCTTGATTAGTATTGTCAAATTCAAGGGTTAGATGCATTTTATTCCCTTTTTTAAATTCAATATTATCAATCTCACGAAAATGAGTATTAAATTTTGGTTGATTATTATTTATTGGTATTTCAAACTCAGTCCGAGTCAGAAGTTTTATTCCATTTGAGTGTTTGGTTGGTTCATCATAAGCTTTCTTTTTGTCTCTGTAAGGAAGCCTAAATGTCCAGGGGAATTGTGGGTGTTTTTCATTCGTAATTATATCAATCGACATTCCTTCTGGAAAATAATTCGGCTGGTAAATTTCACTCTTTTCAAAAAGTTTGTCGGTTGATTCTGAATTTATAAGACACAAACCAAAAGGTGAATGTCCGTTTTTTTCAAATTGAGAACGCTCCCATAGTTTTGTTTTAGAAGTCAATTCACTTTGAATTTCTTCCTCATTTACAACCCAAAGTATCTCCAAAAAAAAGTTTTCGAAGTAGAATTTTCGATTTGTGGTTCCTTGTCCCGGATGAAGTCGACTGCTCCCTTCAGTCAAACCAAAGTCAACCAAATGTTCAGCTTCTTTTCCATCATTACTGGAAAATATAAATATGTGGTCTATTTCCATATTTTCTAGGTCGGGTTGCAATCAACTTTATACGATCATTCCCGATTGTTTGTTTTTAACTCTTTCAATATAACCTGCAAAATAGAAAGGTATGTTATCTTCTTTACCGTTTTCAAGTCTTCCTTTAACTTTTTCAAACACTAAAATAGAGACTTCAAATTCAGGTTGTCCAGTAACAAAAATTGGTTGGTTTAATTTATCATACCAAAAGTATTTCCCGCCAAAGTTTTTTCTGGCTACTTCAAAAATATAAGACCCAGTAGTAGAAATTATATTTTGTTGTTGCTCAGATGTCATTTCATCATAAAAATCAGAAGCTTCTTCTAAGGCATTATCTACTTGTTCAAGACTTTTTACAGAATAATCTAGTCCAGAAAACCTATTAGAGGTATTAGAAACAAAGAAATCAGCTGACTTCATTATATCTATTGTAAAATCATCTAATTGATCTGTAGTATCAACTTTTGATTGTTCTTTACGCTCTTTTTTTGATTTTTTAAATCTATCAAATATTCCCATTTTCAATTATTTTCTTTAATTGGTTAGAACAGCATACAAGTACCTAAAACATTTATAAAATGATTACAATTATCTATCCTTAACTAACAGTATCATTTTTGTTTTCTAAAATTAGTTGTATTCTCAAAAATCAGCAATCTTTTGCCAGTTTTTTTACAGACTTCTACTTTAGATTATTTTTTTAATCCGATCATAAATACATCTAGATAAGAACGTTTTTAGCTTAAGAATAAGCTTTTGATTAGCATTGTTTATAATCCTTAATTAATGATTGGTGGTCCATTAGTTGCTCTACTAATGTAATGTGTTCTATTAAGTTTTTAAGGTTCAAACAAAAGATATTTATAGTTTAATATTGATGATTTCATGCAGTTACCTAATTATTGGCAGGTATCAAAAAAAGGTTTTGTGAAAGATGTTCACAAAACCTTTTTGTTATCATTGTAAAGATTGTCGCTATTTATCAATAACAATTCTCTTGGTGATATTTTTATTATTTGATGTATCGGTGATGGATATAAAATACACTCCGCTACCAGTTGATCTCATATCTAACACTGTATTGCGCTCAGTAAGTTCTCCTTTTCTTACTTCTTGTCCTGTTATACTAAGGAGGTTGTATGTTAATTTACTCCCCGAGTTGTTAACGATATTAAGGACTCCATCTGTTGGATTAGGGTATAATACTGCTACATCACTAGTTAATTCGTTATTTTGATCTGCAACTGAAACAGTATCATCAACTTTAACATTATTACTAGAAATAGAATTAAGAGTAGTAGCACCTGTATTGTTTGGATCTAACCAGTTAGAAAGTCTTGTACTGTTAGAATTTCCAAAATTCCAAGAGATATCAAATCTACCATACCAGTCTTCTTGACCATTATCATTGGTTCCAGAACATGCTGCAAATCCACCGGCTAATTGACCTATGATTCTTCCTCTTCTATCAAAAAGTGCAGATCCTGATGATCCTCCTTCTGTAACTCCCACATCCCAATTGTTAATTCTCCACATTTCTGTAGATGGATTTCCATTAAAACTTCTAGTAAACTTTTGTGGTGAGGTATCATCTCTACATACTTTCATAATATCTCCCGCCGGGTGATGAATCCCAAGAGTAAAACGTGTTGGCACTCTGCCTGAACGGTCCCATCCTGCAAATTCTAAATCCCAGTTATTGCCTAAACCTCCATCTAATCGCAAGAGTTTTACATCAGATTTTGAATTTCTAGCCAATCTGGTAGCTCCACTAGTGGTTTGATTTACTGAGGTATTTGTACTATTTGCTGTTGTAGCGCAAGAAGGGTTTGGACTAATCCAGTTGAAACGAAATGCCCAAGTAGATTCTGGTCCTGCATCACAATGGTTTGCTGTCAAAAAGAAAGGAGCGCCATCATTGTTTGTGTTGTTTATTAAGTTACCCGAACAAACAAAACCTTGCATGATAACAAAAGCTACAGAGTGCTTTAATCTATTTTTGATCGCATTACCTGTACCAATATTACAGTCTACATCTACATTACAATCGCCAGAATCATTTAATGCTTTCTGTTTGATCTCAACATCAGTTACAGATCGATATCCGTGGATTACTCTTCCCAAATTTATATCCCCTTGACCAACAACATCTTTAGGCTCTCTATATTCTATCCATACTTTTTCTCCTGCTACCATCCAGGTTCCCAGCATTTGATCAGGGCGATTAAATACATTGGTGTATGCTCCTAACAAATCTGTTTTATCATCACTATATAAATAAATGGTAGCTCCTGTAGGTACATTGTATCTATTAAAAACAAAATTTAGTGTCTTTGCGCCTTCAGAGTAAATTGCTATTCTATAAATATGATCTCCGTTTGGAAGAACATCTAATGTTCCATCTTTTTTGATATCTACATTTACTTTAAACTCATGACCGAATCTATAGGGCGTGGATCTATCAGAATCATTAACCTTATCTTCTGATTTAATTTTTTCTAAATTAAAAGAGGGCATTTTAATTTCTGAAATACTCTTTTTTGAAGATTTAAAAGAGGTTTCCCAGCTAGCGGGTTTTCCTTCATTTGTAACTTGGCCAAACGATATAAAAGAGCAAAATATCGCTGCTGCAAATAAAATAATTGTTTTCATATGTTAAGTTTTAAGAGTTACCTAAATGTAGGGATTAAATTAAAAACTGTACTGTGGAAAAACCGCGTGATAACTGATTAAATTACCACAATTAAGAAGAAAAAATTAGAATTAAAGAGAATATGTTACAAACTTAAGATACTTGTAAAAACAATGCAAAAAAAGTATTTAACCAGAAAAATCTTATAACATAT
Source organism: Aquimarina algicola (assembly GCF_006443095.1). Classification (GTDB taxonomy): domain Bacteria; phylum Bacteroidota; class Bacteroidia; order Flavobacteriales; family Flavobacteriaceae; genus Aquimarina; species Aquimarina algicola. The sequence continues at coordinate 147,056 of NZ_VFWZ01000008.1, read as the reverse complement.
ATCCTAAAAAAACAATAGCTTTAATATTCATACCAAATTAACAGAAATTAACAGTGTTTAACTTGCATTAACAATCCTAACCAGAATAATATCGATTATTATTTCAAAAAAAATTGCATTTGCCTCAAAAAAATATGTGATTTTATTTAGCAAAATACAATGCTATTTTTGTTTAGATTTTTCAGTAAAATACTTTGGTTTCCAAACAAGATTTCCAAAAATAATACGAAGTTTATCTTTAAGTGTTCTACACTTTTTTACGTCTTGCCAAATATTTTTGTATTCTATAAAATTAATTTTTAATGGATTATTGGTATTGATAGGTTTAGTTAATCCATATATTACTTTTTCTTCTTCTCTCTGATATGTTCCAAAAATATGATCCCATATCATAGTAATCCCACCATAGTTTTTATCTAAGTATTTTCTATTTGATCCATGATGCACCCTGTGAACAGAGGGGGTGTTAAAAACTAAATCTAACCAACCTAGTTTTGTAATGCGCTCTGTATGTATCCAGGTTTGAAACTGAGCTACAAATATCAGACCTACTATAGCTTGAAAAGGGCTAAACCCAATGAGTACCATAGGAACGAGAAATACCCATTCAATTAAAGGTTCTACTATACTCAATCTAAGTGAGATCGTTAAATTATAATCTTTTGAAGAATGATGTACACTATGATTTGCCCACAAAATCCTATGTTCATGTTCTATCCTATGCATCCAATAATAGGTAAAATCTGCAGCAATTATAGCACAAACCCAAGACCACCAACTTTCGGGGATAGAGAAAGGTGTAAAATAATGAAAAGGCATTAATACAATAATCCCGAGAGTACCTACAATCGTTTTTTCTAATATTTGATTAATTAAAAATATACTGAAATTAGCTAATGAGTCTTTCCATCTTCTTTTTTTTGCAGTAATTACGTCTATAATAATTTCTAAGATTATAATAGCCATATTGAAAATGAAAAAATAAGCAATATAAGTCATAAAGGGCGATTCCTCAAACAGAGAGATAAGTCTTGCAAAACTCATAGTATTAGTTTTTGATAGGTAGATGTACGTATTTTATATCTGGATCAAAAAGTTTATCTATATTTCACTACAAATTTTAGACATTCTTTTATCTCCTTTTTTCAACAAAATGATTCTTTTTATAGCTCGTAGTTATTGAAAGTACTGGCGAAGTTCATTATCTTGAGTTTACTTTCTTTGGTATAAAGTAAGAAAACCAAGAGAACCAAAGTATATTAAGTAGTTGCCAAATCGACTCTTGACCTTGAAAATAATCTACCATTGTTGGTAGTTTATAAAAGCCGATCAGACCAAATAGACCTAGAAACCAGTAACTGCCAAATTTATAATTTTTCATACGATAAAAGTAAGGTCAGTATAGTACAAGTTGTTTGTCCATTTTAGACAAGTTAAAGAACATGAGCAAATTTCTGCTATCTCATCTTTTTTTGGTTTTCTTGTGATGGTGTATATAAATCTATTTGTCTACAAATTTTAATTAAACATCTAGTATCCAATAACTATTAGTATAGTTATTGGGATTAATTGAAACGATAATTGCATAAGAAATCACGTTAGCAAACGTTTTATTATTCTGTTTCTTTTCCAAAATACTCTTCATAGGTTTGATAGTCTGATTTTTGTAATCCAAAATATTCTTTCCAACCGCCTATTTTTTTATAAAAATCTCTCATTCCATATTTTCTGGGTCTGGTTTTTATTAATATATCTTGTATGTCTCCATATCCAGAATAAGAATGAGTTTCATACACAAATACTTGAAACCTGAACTTACAAACAGGAGATTCTCCCCATTGCCCAACATACACTGGCACAAACCAAATCCAACTAAATCCGACAATTAGAATCGATAAAATCATATTTCGAATTAATCCCTTTGAATTCTTTTTACGTTTATAAATTTTGATATTCCAAATGATATAACCAGTAATAATTAACACTATAATTATAAATATGATTTTGGGAAATTCCATTTTTACTTCGATCTAATGTTTGCTACTAAAATAATATGTATTTCTATGTGGTTAACCATTTGTAAATGTTGATAATCATATATACTTGATCACTAGCATTTTTATCATTATTGAATTATGTTATGATTATTGATAGTGTAAATAGTTTTTATTCTTGATCATACCGTTGAGGCACCTGAGGGTCATAAAGTGGACAACCAAATTCATACATTATATCAATTATTCTATTCATATCCTCTCCACTCATTCTGTAGCAATCAAATCGAACAAATTGTTTGGTAGTAAATATTTGAAAACTACCATTTCCATTGGGGTTTTCAAAATCTATATTACTATCATTCATTTTCCAGCTGGTAAATTCTTTTTGAACATCTCTCAAAATAGATTCAATGGGTAAATCCTCTAAGCCATCTATAGTTTGTGCATCAGAACATTTTTCATAAACTTCCTGATTGTCTAAATATATCCCTTTCTTATACTTCCAAAAGTCTAAATCGTAACTCATTTTTTATATTAATTTAAAACTCCTTTTCAATTTATTATCCCATTATGCATTATACACTGTCACAAATTAAGTTGAGATTTCTTTTCTCGAAAAAACATAAGATCTTCTTCGGTAATTGCATCTTTTGAAATAGACATCATTTATCGTGTTCTTTTATTTACAATCAAATGAAGAGCATCTTTTTGATCATCAATTTTTTTGATCCAACTCCAATCTTTGGTCTCAACCAAATCTTTGTTTCTATGGGTAATGGTTATATGATCTTCATAAAAAATAACATCGGCATCATATCGTATCTTTTTAGCTTGTATCTTGGCACTTATCAATAATAATAGCAGGACAAATGCAATCAATCCAAAAAAATACAAAGCAAAAGAACGTGCTATTCCCAGTGACTCTATTGGTGATACGTATGCAAAAATGAAAGCTCCTAACATATATCTCCAAATACTCCTTCTCAAAAAGAAATATAATTTTGCCTTTAGGATCGTTTTGAGATTAATAACCATCCGTTTTGTTACCATAATCTTGCAGGTTTTAATTCTATATTGAAGTCATCTTGACTTCATTAATAATTAAGTGTTTTGATATCCTTTGTTTTTCTTTTTAGTAATGAGTTTTTCCATTTCTTTTGTAGCCTCATACGTATCTTTATACGATTTTGATAATACCTGTGGTGTATTGCCTATTCTACCGTAGCGAATGATCAATGTATTGTTGTCCTGGCCAATCTCCCAAAATTTATTACTTCTTTCTGAGGTAAACTCTAATCTTGTAAAGTCGATATCAGGATGTAATTGTTGAGTATCTTTCTTGTTTTTTTGAGATGTATTTGGTTCATCAGCTTTTTCTTCTGTAATTGTTGTATCAACTTTTTCTTTTACAGTTGTATTACCATTACGGTTTTGATCTACTATCTCTTGTTTAATGATGTGATTAGAGATTAGTTTTTCGACATCTACAGATCGATTGAGTATTGTAAACTCACCATTTAATATAGATTCAATCTGTTGGATACAATGTTCTTGTTTTTCAAACCAGTCTTTGGCAAAAATTCTTACAATTCTCCATCCAAACCCTTCTAATATTTTAGACTTTTGACAGTATTGCTCGATGATATTTTCATTTTCATAAAATGAGCTTCTGTCGATCATAATACCAAGTAGATATTTTTGCCCTTCTTTGGCTTTGATCCCCAAATCGCATTTAAAATGGGATTGTCCTATAGATTCGTCTACATCGTAACCTTTGGATACAAATATTTCTTTAATCTGGTGGGCAATAAGGCTCACTGACTGTACTTTTATCTGGTGTTCATTTTGATAAATACTATCTAGTACTACATTAGCATCGTTGAGTCTACCATCTGAAATAAATTTTGCATAAGACAAAAACTTCTTGAAATAATTGGCTCCGGGATTGTATTCATTTTTAATCTCTTTATCAAGAATAGAAGTCACGACTACCATATGCTCTTTTGCTCTGGAGAAAATTACATTGAGCCTTTTTTCGCCTCCGCTTCTGTTTATCGGGCCAAAATTCATCAGCATTCTACCATGTGCATTAAAGCCGTAGCAAATACTTAGAATAATAATATCGCGCTCATCACCTTGTACATTTTCAAGATTTTTTACAAATAATCCATTAAACTGATCTTCATCAAATCGTTGATATTCTTCTTCCAGCAAGAGATCAAACTCAGGGTCTTTGTTCGATAAGGTTTCCAGCGCTAATTCTATTTCGGATTGCTGGTCTTTTGAAAAGGCTACAACTCCTATACTTTTATTACAATTACTCTTTAATAACTGTGAAATGATATTAGCAATATAGATCGCTTCTTCTGTATTTCTTCTTTTTTCATACACTCCATTTTCCAAATGATAAAAGCTGATACTTCGTTCTAAAATTTCGTTGATATCGACCTCATCACTTGTATTGGTAATTGGGGGTATAACATCCTGTACATTTTGATTTATTTTTTGATCAGGTATAGTGAGTAATCGCTTTTTATAAAATGCTGTGTTGCTAAAACTAATCAGGCTCTCACGCTTACTTCGATAATGCCACCCAAGCATGACAGATGATAATTTGCGTGTTCCTTGATTAAGAATACTATCGGCATCTAGGCTAATGCCTATTTTTTCTTCAGTTTCCTCTTCTTCTTCATCTGCATAATTTGTTGCTGCAAAAAAGTTAGTCGGTGGCATTTGCATCTCGTCGCCTACTACTATTGTTTGATTGGTTCTAAACAATGCAGGTACAGCCTCTTCTACAGTAATCTGGCTTGCTTCATCATAAATAACAACATCAAACATCTCGATCTTGATCGGCATAGTATCAGAAACACTTAACGGACTCATCAACCATACCGGCTTTATATCTGTAATCAACTCATTGGTTTCGCCCGATACCAGTTCTCTAATTGGTTTGTATCTCATGGATTTATTAAACTCATTTTCGAGAATTCTGCGAGCACTGTTTAACCGTTTTTTGTCTTCTTTTTCTTCTTTAGTAAGCTGAGAAACCGGGGTTTCTGTAAGTCTAATTTTATTTAGAAACCCTTGTCGTACTTCGGCTCCTATAATTTCTACGTTACTTTCATAATAATCTTGCAGTAATGTACTTATATTAAGAATACTTTGCTGTAATGCTGTGGCATCCAAATCTGCAAAATCTGATTCGTTTTTATAAATGTTGTGTAATGCAGCATATGCAATATTAAACTCAAATTCTTCTACAGACCATTTTTTATGTTGTAAAATCGTTCTTAATGCTGCCGTTACTTCATGTAGCTGTTTAATATACGGTTTATATTCATGAAATACTACCAAACCTTGCTTGATGTCTGTTAGTTGATCTTCTAACTGGGATAAAGTAAGATGTTTTATAGACAACCCCATTGCATTACATTGCTCTTGGAGGCTATTATATTTATCTTTCATTTGGATCAGAAAGTCCAGATAATCTCTGTTTGTATTATTGATCCATTGTTGTAATAACACTTCCTTTTCTTGTTGCGTATTGTGTATCCAGTTGAGCGTATCTTGTGTAAGTGCAACCCCAAAGGTATCAACAGCTTTTTTATGCGTTTTTGTGATCGAGGCTTCTATATCATGTGCTTTTTGCAAACGCTCCAGAACATCTGTTATGTCTGGTTTGATACTATGCTTTGTAAAATCGTACGTTTCTGTAATCTGTTTTTTCAGTTTATAAAACCCGGGATTAAAAAAGCGAAAAACAGAACTTTTATACGATTTCCATTTTTGTAAAGCAAAGCTTGTCTCATCTGCATCGGGTTTTTGAATCCAGTTTACTGTTTTTTGATCCTGTTCTGCTTTGCTTTCTTCGAGTGTATCTAATTCTTTTTTGAGTTTTAAAAAATCTCTGTATTCATACGAATTTGATTCAAAAACAAGAAGTTTATCGGCTTCATACACCTTGCTAATCTCTTGCGCTAATGCAAAGTGCTTATCAAAATCAAAAAAGGTTTGATCTTCAGCTTCTTCAAAGGAAAGTACCTCTACTCTCTCTATTAATGCGTCTAGTGTATAAAAACTGTCTGTAAGCAGTTCTCTTACTTTTGATTTTGGGTTTTTGCTTCCTAATATTTCAAAAGAAACTTTAGCCAGATTATATTCAGAAATACTTTTATTAAGTTCTTTGGTCCACTGCGTAATCCAGGATTTATGTTGCTGCCATTCTTTTATAGTAGGTAATTGTTCTAAGTCATCTGGTGTTAAAGGTGTTGCGTGTTCTGTATATGTCAAAAGAATTTGATACAACTCTAATGGAGAAACTGTACCTTCTTTCATAGTCTGATGAAAATAATTCAAACTCGAAAGCTCTTGATCTATTAATTGAATAATCGCATGTCTACGCTTTTGTATTGAATTATGATTGACTTTATTGGTTAGAAAATCTTCATATGTTTTTTTGAGATCCTGAATAAATTCTTTTTTATCTGTCTGTGAGTCATGAATAAGACAACATAAGTCATCTAATTTTTTGTTTTTTAATCGATGATACACCACATCTAATGCTGCACGTTTTTCGCAAACGAACAATACTTTTTTTCTACGAGCAATATAATCTGCTATTAGATTGGTAATGGTTTGTGATTTACCGGTACCGGGAGGGCCTTGTATGATATAACTTTCTCCTGATTTTGCAATCTGTACGGCTTTCCATTGTGTAGGGTCTGCCGTAATAATAGGATAGTTATTCAACAAGTCATCGTGACTCATTACTGTTTTGTACGCATCAAGATCAATATGTTTTGGTCTCTCGCTAAAGATTTTTTCAAAAATATCATCCTTAATTTTTGAATCAATGATATGATTATAATCACTGACCAAACTCATTTTGCGGTATCTAAAATTACCCAGAGTTACATTACAGGTATCCACCTCCCAAACCAAGGGATTAATCTCGCCATCATTATCGTTATGATAAAACGTTGTTTTTTTCTCCGGTATAATAGATTGAACGTTTGGTTTGATATCATCATTGATAATAGCTTCTAGAACAGCATTTTTACTTTTAATATGTTTTTTAAAAATCTGTAATCCCAAAGGTTCGTAGTTTTTGGATTGGTATGAGTAAGAAAACGATCTTAGATTGATTCCTTTACTACGATTATTGAGTTTTTTTCGCTTTAGATTATAATTTTTCTTTGCTATAGAATGAATCAGTTGAATTTTTGGTTTTTTACGCCATTTGAAACGAATTCCTGTATTACCAGTATCGATTTGAGATTGAATAGAAGCTATTAAGTTTTCTATAGAAGTGGTTTCGAGATTGATATAATCGGGTAGTATAATATCATATAATTCTTTAAAATAATGAATTAGTATCGGGTTTACCTCTGCTTCGCCATCATAAAATGAGAGATCAAACTGGTCTTGAACCCCTTTTTTCTTTGTGATTTCTGTAGGAATTAATAAAAGTGGTGATGTAATACGTTCTTCTTCGTTCTCTTTATAATTATACCAATGTAAAAAAGCAATTACCGTACGTAATTGACTAAACCCATACTCATCTTTACTTTTTTTGGCTTCTAATCGAATTGAATTCAAAGAAGGGGCTAAAAAACGATTGTTTTCAAAATCCAAATACTGATTGAGCCGTATTTTTTTTGTATCAACTATTTTGGTTTTGATACCCTCACTCCAATATATCAAATCGTTTTCTGTAATATTTTTATAGTCTAATAAAAGAGGAACAGAATTAATGGTAAGGTTAACAAACTTGTTTTTACTTGAAAAATACAACAACTTATTTCTTCTGCTAATATCAAATAATCTATTGCGTAATCTTGATAAGATCCAGGTATTTCTTTCGGAAACATCCTGACGTCGAAATCCTTCTGTATTTGTTAAGTCTACATAGTTTTCCGGATTATATTCTCTGTAATTTTCGAGTTTTACTATGACCTCTTCTACACTTGTGGTTCTGTCTTCTCGGTACAATGCAGTCATTTCATAAATCACATCAATAATAGTAGGATGTAAATTCTTATTTAAGAAATATAGACGTTCACGATTTTCTACAAATGAAGAGAGTTCTTCTTTTTGTCTAAAGTCTAACCCAAAAGCCAAGCTTGCCAGCAACTGGCCGGCAACAAAAATATCGGTTAGCGGATCATATACTCCTTGATGATAATCCCAAGGATAGTAGTTAAGAAAATAAACAGGCCTATCAATCTTAGCATGTGTATCCTCTACAATATTTAAGTTTGTTCTTTTTACAGTACCCGAAGAAATATCATTATACTCTACATAATTTTCTTCAACTGTAAGTACAGAATCATTAATGTTTTTTGTAAATATTTCTTCTGAAGTTAAAACAAAATCTTCTCCCTCTTTATCAAGGTATAGAAATCCTTTATCTATTGTTATCTTGTTTACTGAAGTTAGAAATGCTACTTTATTTTGTGCTCTGTAATCGTTGAGTTGTTTTAGAAAAGGAATTACATACGCTACAAAATCCCTAGACTTTATTTGTCCGTATTCTTTTATTTTGATCAATAAATCAAAAAAAGCATGTTCTTGTGTATTCATATTTATTCCTGATATAATCCGTTTTCTCCGTTTTCGTTTACTTTTACTAACTCCTGTAGTATTTTTTCTTGTAGTGTTTTGAAAGCTCTGGCAGTTAATTTAAGTTCTTTGCGTACAATTTTTGAATATGCTTCTTGTAATTGTAATTGTTCTGCTATTTCTAAGGTATACCCTAGTGCCAATTCTTCTAGATCAGCATCGACTCTAGCAAAATCTAATAATACATAACTAAAGTAATCATGAATTGATGTTTTTGCTTTTTTGATAATGTCTGCCAACTCATCAACCGACATCCCTTTGGCTGTCCTTGTAAAATCACTAAAATACTTTTTACACAAATTTTGCACTGTAGACGTATTCATCCAATCCGGTGCGATAATTAGTTTAAGGATATCTCTGGTATATTTTTGCACTTCTTTTTGTTGAAAAATATCAAGTGTTTCGAGATCTAATGCCCCTTTTATTAAACTGTTCCATTCTATAGCCGGACTTAGCTCCTTGTCTCTACTATACTTAAGCGCAAGGCTTCTAATATAAGCTTCGGGATGTGAAAAGTTCTTACTTGCTTCGGGATCTTTTTTTATGATTTCTTCAGCTTGCAGAATATAGCTATCTGCGTTTACCTCTGATAACCCTGTATTCATTTTTACCAATGCACTGATCACTGTCTTGTAATCTTTGCATACCAAAAGAGATCCTGCATCACAATACAGCTCTAGATATAATTGATATATTCTGGCAGTTTGTATATAAGCATCATCACTACGATAATCATTGGCAAGTGCAATAATAATACGTTGGGTTACTTCAAAGCTTCCATCTTCAATTTTGAAAAAAAGATAATGAGACAGTTCATGAGCAAGTACAGCTTTTACTTCTTCGGGTGATAAAATTTTAAGCAAGTTGCCTGATAATACGATATGTGCCTCTTTTTCAACAATAGAAATCCCGGCATTTAATTGTGTACTATTATATTCTTGATATACGGTTACATCTGCATCAATAAAAAGAATTTCTTGTATCTCTCTGATAATCTCATACACTTCTGGATGAGAAGTTTTATCCAAACGATATGTATTTTTTAAAAGATCTGATTTGAATTTAGTAATCTGTTTTTCTTTGATCGTATCAGACTGAAACCACTCCCAAGTTTTTTTTCTTTGTTTAAAATGATCCCTTAATGTATTGTGATACGCAAACGGTGCAAGTGTATTCATATAAAAATATTTGTATCCCTGAACTCTTATATCTCTGCAAATTAATGTTTTTTATTATCATAACCCTGTTATGCATTTGAGTAATGTTAATTTTTTTGTGTAAAAAATAATTTGATGAGCCAAGTATTGCTTTTATCAAATAATAAGTTGACATTGTGTAAATAAAAGTAAAATTGAATACGGCAATACACTATCAAAAGTTATGGATACCGATATTAAATACATAGAAGAACATTATCTAGAGTTTCAGGATATATGCATCCAAGCCAATATTTCTTCTCAAGAATTAGATGGATTAATTGATAAAAATTTAATTCCTAAACCTTCTTACACTATTGAAGTTACTACTATTGTAACATCTCCTTTGGACGACAGTAAAAAAATTACAGCGCTAAAACAGTATTTTCCCAAAAGTACGATTGCATTAATTAAACAAAACGCTACCAAACAAAATCCTGATACATTTAAAAATGATATCAAGAAAGATTTTATAGAAACTTTTTTAAGCCATGACGATAATTTATATGCTTATGGTAACATTTTGGCCTCTGATGGGAGTATAGACGATAGTAAACTAGAAGAGGAATTTGAAAAAGAATGGAAATATTACCTACAAGAAATCTACGGCATTTGTACACTAAATAATACTGGCAAAGAGATTGCGAAAAAGGAAATTGCTGTAAAAAAAATAATCGATTTTATTTCAATACATAATGGTAAAATTCTTTCTGATTCAGAAAAGGAAACACTCTTACAATTAAATGACCAATATAATGAGGTATCTAATTTGTTTGCACCTTATCAAAGAAAAAGTAGTAGCCGAGGGAAGTATCTTGATCAACTTCTAAAAAAACATCAATTAGATGAGTTGATCAAAAAGTATGACTCTTAAAAAGGGTCAAAAGAATGCTACCGCCAGAATTTCAAACAGATTTTTTTAGCCTGAAGCCTTATGCTCTCGAAAATGAAGACAAATATATTGAGATCGTATTAGACGAATTTTCAATACAATACATGGGTGGTTCGAGTGGGATTGAAGATGATGAACGAAAGCTATTCAAAAAAATATTTCAGATCTATAATAGAAATGATGAACGTTGGTTTTGGATATGGGGCATTTATAAAAATGAGTTACTATGTGGTCACCTTGAACTAAAAGAAACAGAGCATACAACAGATACTGAATTGGAAATCGTTTATATGATCCATCCCAATGAAAGACGGAAAGGTATAATGAGTAAGGTTTTGTCTTTTATAAAAGAAAAACAGCAAGATTGGAAAAAGAGAATAATTGCAACTGTTAATCCTAAAAATTTAGACTCAATAACACTATTAGAAAAATGGGGAATAGAAAAAACAGAAATATTAATAAATAGTGAAACAGGAGAAGAGTTTTTAAAACTCATATTAAAAAAATAACGAGTCCAAAATGAAGAAGCATATCTTTTAAACTAAAATTATATCAATCATATAAGCAAAAAAAGAGCGTCATAAAGCTTATCAAATTTAACTTCTAAAACCATATATTAATTTTATAACCCCCAGTAAAGTTTGTCTAAAATGTTTATTTTCAAATGCTATTAAAAAGCTATAGTATTACAACCTTTTAATGTTGACTAATTATCCAAGAAATGAAAACAAGAAAAATCAGATATCTACTACTTATTCTACTATTTTCTGTAACTATATATGGTCAGATCAATCAAACCCTCAGTCAACAACTCTGGAAGCAAGTGCAAAGTTGTCATAATTCACTAGAAGATGTAGACGATGACGGAAAAATTGATTATGATGAAATTATTGATGATTCTAAAAATGGATATTTAAAAATTGCAGGAGGCTGGCCTACATGTGGTTGTAGTTGTGAAAGTATAGCAGGAGCATACCGTAAAAAGTCAGGTCAATACTTATTCATTCAGAAAAGCTATTGGGAGTGTTCCTGGAAAAGAGAATTTTCTTCTAGTGATCAATTCACTACCATATTTCCATTTGACCTTGAGAAAGATGGCTTTTTTTCACAAGATATTGAGTCCTTCAATCAAACTGCAACATTCTATGTTGATCTTGAAATCCCAAGAAAAGGTACTGATACCAAAGTTTTTCTTAAAACAATTCCATTTGGGTTAGATATTAAAAATAAAGGTAATATCGTATTTGGATATTCAGAAGAGAGCCATACATCAAATTATAATCAATTATACCAAATCAGTAAAATCGTAAGAGAAATTAAAAACCCAAAGACGCTACAGTATATTTTAAAAAATCAGTTTGATAACATCTCAGAATCTGATGCGGCATTAGTATATGAAACTATCGATAAGACTGATCAAGGGTTTAAAAATAAAATGGAATTGGTAAGTATGCTACAAGAGTTAAAACAAAAATATGATCTTTTTACCAAAATTAAACATCAATGGTTACTTCTTGGTTGGGATCGAACAACAGGAGCATTTTATATCAAAGAAAAAGGTAACCGACCTGAGGCGGTTACCTTTAGAGAATTTTTGATGAACAATCAATTTTGGAGTCCTATGTGTTAATATTATACATCCAAACTTTTGAATTCGTTATCCATCTCTTCTGATTCTAAAAAATAATATTTTCAGAATTCACGATATTCCTAATGATTTCTTTAAAAAATCTATGGCGGCAGCTTCAAATTGTATAGAAATCTCCTCTTTTGGAGCCATCACCTCAAAAGCATGAGGAACACCTTTTACCAAATGTATATCACACGATATTCCCGCTTCTTTTAAACGTCTGGCATAGATATTATATTCTTCAAAAAAGAGATCTAATTCACATTGCCCAATCCAGGCAGAAGGGAGTCCAGATAGATTTTCGCACCGAGATGCAGCAGCATATTTAGGTAATTTTTTGGCTCCTGCTCTGTGTGGATTAAGATAAGTGTTCCAACAAATTCGGTTTACCTTATTATTCCAGACAAAATGATTTTTGATATCTAAAGAATGATCGACAGCCGTTCTATCATCTATCATTGGATAAAACAAACATTGAGCCTGTGGTTGTATCCCTCCATGATCTCTAATACGTTGTGCTAATGCAGCAGCAATACCTCCTCCGGCACTGTGCCCTGCTATAGCTAATTTATCAGAGGGGATATTACATTTTTCAGCATTACTGACCAACCAGTTCCAAGACTTGAAACAATCATCTATATCTGCTGGAAAAGGATGCTTGGGTGCTAATCGATAATTAGGAACAAAAACTGCTACTGACAGCTCATTAACAACTTTGCTTGATATACTATTGAGATGTTTGGGTTTCCCTGCCCAGTGCCCCCCTCCAAACATCCATAGAATAGCTCCTTGTGGTGCAGCATTCTTTGGAGTAAATATCATCATTTCGACACCATCATTTACTTCCTTTGTTACCTTTACACCTTTATCTAATGGAGTACGAGCTCCTATATTATACATCAAACGCGATATTGGAAACAATGATTTGATATGCCATGGGATTCTGGGCAAAGAAAGAACTGCTTTTCTAATCTCTGGCGCCAATCTATCAGGGTTCATAGTATTACAGGTGTTTTAAAAACCAGTCTAGAGCAAGTTGCTTACCTCTCTCATATCCCTCAAAATAGATTCCATAATGTGTAATATCAGGAATAACTTCGTAATAAGTCTCTACGCCTTTATTTTTAAGATATTCATAAGCTGCGCCACCATTTTCACGAATATTCATCATCTCTTCATTACCTGCATCTATAATCAATGTGGGGATATTGATTTTTGTAAGATATTCGGTAGGTCGATGTTGTATCATACGGGCAAAATGTGGTGTCCCATAGTTTGGAGTATTTTCAAAAGGAAATGCATCGGTACCTTGCGGAATAGGAGCGATTTTTCCACGAGCAATCTCAATAGCGCGTTGATTCATTATAGGAATAAATTTTTCAGGAAAATTAGAAGCCATAGGTACTTGAATAGAAAGTGCTTTGATTCTATCATCCAAAGATGCAGCCCCGAGAGCTATTCCTCCTCCAAAACTAGACCCCCAAGCACCTATACGATCGGGATCTACATTGGGTTCTCCTCGAAGATAGTCTACTGCAGAACAGAAGTTTTGTATCCAATCGATAGGATCTACAAGTTCTCGAACCATGCGCACCTTCATTGTTGTCTCATTATTTGCATCTAATGCAGGGATTTCTTCTGCCGGCAGAAGCATTCCTTTAGAACCTCTCCATGAATTTACCGTAAAAGTAATTGCGATTATTCCTTTAGAAGCAAAAGAAGCAGCATAACGCTCTGCTGTATGTTTATCCCCTCCGAGGCCATGACTCGTTACTACAGCTGGAAGTTTTGCATCTTTTTCAATATGTTTTGGTCGATAAATATCAGCATCAAGTGCTACGCCAAGACTCCAAATCGTGATTTTTTCACTTATTACATTTTCAGGCATGATTAACGGAGCGTATTCTGCCGGTTTTAAATTGTCTTCAGTCATGATTTTTTCTTTTTTAAGTCCAAGCTTTATTGATTGAGTCTTCATCTTTTTCAATTGAAGTATTTCTGGATTGTATTCCTACTACTTTCCAGACTCCATCTATTTTTATGATTTCAAAATGCGCTACATAGCGTTGTAGTTCTGTCTGATCAGCAGCTCTTCGTGACCAAATAACCTCAATAGCTCCACCATTGTCATTATACACTATAATTTTTTTATCCGGCACATGTGTATGCGAGTACCCTCCTTCTTTCAAAAGCTTATGTTGCAGCTCTAAAAACCCTACAATCTCTTCTCCTGTCATCATCCATTCTGCTATTGGAGGATTATCAACTGTTGCATACAAGGGAGTGCCCCAATATTGTAAGATAAACTCAGGACCTTCTTTACGTTTACCTGATCCTACTTCTACCCAATGATTAAAGTATGTTTTAAAAAACCACTCTGAAATCTCTTTTCTTGTACTTTCTAAATTGAAACTCATTTTTAAAATTTTTTGAATATTTAATTGTTACGTCATGAAAGGTGATGTTTATCTCTAAAAAAATCACTTTACGAATTGGCTTTCACTCCTATTCTTTCAATGCAACAAGTCATTTAATAGTATTTGTATTGAAAACTGATAGTATGAGCTTTTTGATCACAAAAACTACATTTTGAAATAAAATCCTAAAATATACAGATAGGTATTGCAACTATAGTGTTATAAATCTTAATTATTGTTGCAACAATTTTGTTCATTTATTGTATAATACTTAGGAATTACTAAATTCTTGTTAAATTTACTTCCGAAATGAAAGTAAATATAAAAATAACTTTCAAAACGAAAGCAATATATGGTAGAAAAAATATTCAGATCTCAATGTCCGATAAGTTCCGGACTTGATTTATTTGGTGATAAGTGGTCTTTATTGATCGTAAGAGACTTATTGTATCACAGCGAACGAACATTTAAAGATTTTTCACAATCAAGTGAAAACATTTCCTCTGCTCGCTTGGCAGATAGGCTTTCAAAGTTAGAAAAATCAGGTTTTCTTACTAAAAGTAAACACCCTACAAACAAAAAGGTATTTCTTTATCACCTAACTCAAAAAGGGCGAGATTTAGCTCCTATTTTAGCCGAATTTGTTTGTTGGTCAAATAAATACCTCAACGATCATATTTCTGAAGAGTCTAAACTTTTTGCAGAGCAATTAAAAGATAACAGAGAACAAGTATTGTCTAAATATCAAAACCCCTAAAAACCTACTCTTATGTCGTTTTATCAAAAAATAGCTGAAATCGGAACAAAATTCTTCAAGAAAAAAACCTTATTCAAATATGGTTTTAATCTCTCTCCCATGTATAGAAGAAGTACGGGTAGAATAACCTATGTTTCAGAAGACTTATTAAAAATACAGATTAAACTTCCTTTAAGCTATAAGAATAAAAACTACGTTAACTCTATTTTTGGTGGCAGCATGTTTTCTGCCGTTGATCCTATTCCTATGGTCCAATTAATCAATTTAATAGGTAATGATTATGTGGTTTGGGATAAATCAGCAGAAATTTCCTTTAAAAGACCAGCCAAAACTAACCTTTATGCTTCTTTTACGTATTCTACAGAAGAATTAGAGATCATAAAGCAGAAAGTAGCCGATGAAAATGAAATTGAAATTTTAAAAACTACACTTCTAAAGGATAAAGATGATAAAAATGTATACTGTGAAGTAAAGAAAGTAATTTATATTGCAAGTAAATCTTATTACAAAGAAAAACTAAAAGCTAAAAATAAAAAGTAGAATACATAGTTTCAATTAATGTAGTTAATAATTTGACAGATTATCAAACGCTACCGACCAAGATGTGTAAATGACAAGACAAGGACATTAATTTATAGTAAATTTACTTTCGATCTTATAAAAATAGAGATGCACATAGACAAAATACCTGATATTTATATACAAAAAGATAAAAATGAACAAGATCTATTTATCTATGATTTTAAAATGACTGAAGAAAGTATTAAAACTAAAGTCAATTTAAATATGCATATGTTTAGCTTCTTGCAAACAGGTAAAAAAGAAGTTCATTTTGCAAACACATCTGTTGTTGTAGATAGTCAACAATCTATTTTGATAAAAAAAGGAAATTGTTTGTGGAGTGAACTACTGGATAAAGAAGAAATCTATTATTGTAAACTTTTTTTCTTTTCAGAACATAGACTAAAACAGTTTTTGGATAAGCATATCAAACTTAAAAGGCCACCAAAAAAGGCTTCTTCTTATTTTACTATTGAAAATGATTCTTATCTAACCTCTTATCTCAATTCGTTATCTACTATAAAATCTGCTCCTCAAGATGTATCGAATAGTTTATTATCTGTAAAATTTGAAGAATTACTTGTGTATTTGATTAGTAAATATAAGACCATTTTTGAAGACTATTTACTATCCTTGATCACTGAAGAGGTATCATCTTTTAAAAAAAGTATTGAACAAAATGTATATTCTACCCTATCTCTTGAAGAAATTGCTTTTTTGTGTAATATGAGCCTTTCTACTTTTAAACGACATTTTATAAAAGAGTATAAGGTTTCCCCAGGGAAATGGCTTCGAGAAAAACGGTTATTAAAGGCTAAAGAACTATTAGAAAAAGGCAACTTAAAGTCATCAGACATTTATCTTGATCTTGGCTACAGCAATTTATCTAATTTTAGCAGTGCCTTTAAAACAAAATTTGGTGTAAGTCCTTCTAATATATAAGAATCTCTATTTCTAAAACACATTAAAAAAATGACCTTTTTTCATAACTAATTGAACCTTTCTCATAAATATTTAGATTTTTATCTGCATTATTTTTGTACTGTAATTGTTAAACAGTATTAAAAAAATTATTATGAATATCACACTAGAGCAAGCAGAAAAAATTATCGCAGAGGCAAAATCAAAATCAACAGCATTAGATACAAAAATGAATATTGCAGTAGTAGATGCCGGAGCAAACCTAGTAGCTTTTGCCCGTATGGATGGAGCTTGGTTAGGATCATTGGATATTGCAATAAAGAAAGCAAAAACAGCACGTTTTTTTGATATGAATACCGGTGCTATTGGTGAATTATCTCAACCTGGGGGTTCTTTGTACAATATTGAACATTCAAATAATGGGTTGATAACTTTTCCCGGAGGAGTTCTTATCAAAGATGCAGAAGGTACTATTATTGGTGCTATCGGAGTAAGTGGTAGCTCTGTCGAAAATGACCATGCTGTTGCTGAAGCAGGAGCAAGTGCTATATAAATATAGTTAAAAGATAATAATCTCTTTGTAAAAGCAATGCACTTTGAAGTAAATCAAAGTGCATTGTTTATATAACTTAACTTCAACTTTCTATATCAAAGTTTGATTATTATCACATTATATTACCTAGCTATTCTTATTGTATCTTTTTTGATTTTCCTTTGGTCACTGCCGGAACTCCTGCCACCACAGTGTAAGGCAGTACGTTATTTAATACAACTGATCCAGCAGCAACTACTGAGTGCTCGCCAATTGTTATATTTCCTAGTACCGTAGCATTAGTACCAATAACTACATTAGACTTTATTTTAGGATGTCTATCACCATCTGATTTACCGGTTCCTCCTAGCGTAACATTATGGAAAAGAAATACATGATCCCCAATTACACATGTTTCTCCGATTACAACTCCCATTGCGTGGTCTATAACCAAACCTTCCCCTATTTTTGCTGCCGGATGTATATCTACACTATACAATTCGCAAGTTTTTTTGCTCAACCAATTAGCCATAAAATATTCATCATTTTTCCATAATTCATGAGCTAGTCTATACAATACTAATGCATGAAAACCTCTGTATAGAAGAAGGACTTCGATATAAGTTTTACAAGCAAAATCCCTTTCATAAAAAGCTTTAAGATCTTTTTCGATATCAATATTTTTAATTTTTTCTTTAAAAAGCAACATCAAATCTCCTATCTCAAAATCTTTGTCAGATAGTTTAGTGACCAAAATTTTAAAAACAGCTTCTAGCAGGTTATTACTATTCTCAATATATTTTTTAATAAGTAGCCTAGCAATAGTATTATCTAACTCATTGGCCTCTGCTAAAATTTTTTCCCAAAGATTACTCATTTTTTAAGATTCAATTGATTTAAATCGATTTTATAAATATTGCCCAAACCATTTAATGGAGAATTAAGATAAGAAGTAAAAGACTCAAAAGTATATGTTGAATCAACCGAGCTAAAATCACGATTAATTCTACTAGAAAAATAAAGAGTTTTTCCATCAGGAGATACTTTAGGGGAAAAATCATATGTATAAGTATTCACATCTGAACCTAAATTTTGGACAGGTGACCATTTCCCTTCTTTTTTAATAGAATAATGTATATCATCATATCCATAGTCTCCTGGTTTATGCTGTATCATGACAAATAACATATTCCCATCTGGAGAGACCCCAACATTGCCTTCATGATATTTAGAATTTATCACACTGTCTAGAAGAACCGGGGTTTGGTAATTGTTTTCCTTAAAATCTGCCTTATAAACGTCTAAGTCACCAAAACCTTCTGGTCTATTGGAGCAAAAAAATAAATTTCCTTTATTGTCTACAGAGGGCGAAAACTCGTTATACTCAGTGTTGATCCCTTCTTGTAATCTCATTGGTTCCCCCCAACTTTTGGTGTTTATTCTCTCTACATACCAAATATCATTACTAGCGTTAATCTTATTATTACGACTGATTGGTCTTCTTGAACTAAAATAAAGTCTTTTTCCATCAGGAGAAAGCGCAGGCGAACCATCACTATATTTGCCAGAAAAACTAGCTATTTCTGGTTCTGTCCATTCACCATCAACTTTTGTCGAGTATGCAATTGTACTATATGCATGATCATTTGAATACACCGCAAAATAGATTTCATCACCGGCAGGGGTAATACTTGCGTGCCCCTCGAAATGAGATCGTGAAATTACATAAGGCCCAACCATCTCTGGTTTGTAATGTAATTGATCTGATATATCAATATGGTTTGTACTAGCAATTGATTGTGTATTATGTGTTGTTTTACTATTGCAAGAAAGTAGAATAGCTGATAGTATTACAAGTGTAGCTAATTGTCTCATATCTTAATCTTATATATTCAGGTAAATCATATATTACCTATAGTTGATATCAATATTTTTTTTTATTTCTAAACCCATTTGGATATTACATCTTGCATAAGGGGTAAAAAATCCAATTACTTTTTGAAAACCTAGTTTCTTGTATAATTGAATTGCAGGTTTTAAAATCGTATTACTTTCTAAATACAACTTCTGCGCTCCCAAAGATTTTGCTTCTTCTATTACAGATTTTCCCAAAAGATATCCTATCCCTTTACCTTTCATCTTTGGCAAAACCGCCATTTTTGCTAATTCAAAATCATACTCATGGTTTTCCATTTTTATCAACGCACAAACTCCCACAGGTTCATTTTCATAAAGAGCGAACAGAATCTTACCTCCTTTATCAATAATATATTTTTCTGGATTATCTAGTGCCTTATGATCAGCTTCTTCCATTTCAAAATATGTTTCAATCCATTCCTGATTAAGTCTCTTAAAACTTTCATTATATTTTGGATCGTAAGGCACTATTTGTATTTTTTTTGCTTCTCTATATTTCTTTTCTTCTTTAACTCGTTGTAGTAACGATTTTTGTTCAAGTAACATTTCAAATTCTTCGATGGCATACCACATATTGAATTTACTTTGATCCAATATTTTGGCTACTGCCTTTTTTACATCAGCATATTGGTCTTCTATTCGGTCTGCAATTTGTTTTCCTTTTGCAGTGAGTCTTATATTATTTTTTCTTCCATCATTTTTATCCTTTTTTTCGGACAAAACTTTATGATTGATCATCTCACGAACTATTTTGCTTACAGAGGGGTGAGAATGTCCTATTTGATTTGCGATCTCGGTAATCGATTTTTCTCCTTCTTTTGAGACAATATAAAATACAGGAAACCATTTTGGTTTCATATCTACATTATACATTGGGTAAATCTTATTAGCATCTTCGGTCATTTTTTCATTCAACATTCTAAATCTTGTGCCGATAGTCATAATACCAGCTTTATCAAAAAAATCCATATCTAAAGTTATTTACGTAACTAATTACGTAAATATATTTATTTTATTTATAAAAAATCATTTTTTTATTGTTTTTTTTAATCCATGCTATGTACATCATATAAGTTACATAGCTATGTTTTTCTCTTTTTATGCTAGGTGATACAATTCTATTGCTTCGGAAATTTCTTCATCTCATTCTTTTGGAAAGTACATGAGTATTATAGTTTTTCTAATTTAAGAATCAAGTTTACATTATGGTTTTCAATTGTATCTAAGCTTGGAGTATTTGTCTTCTCTATTGAATTGTACCATTTCTTTTGCAAAAAATATCGCTCCATCTCCCCTCCTTTTTTAAAAATAAAGCCATTACGGGCAAATATTTCATTCCGTATAATTTTTAAATCTCTCTTGGAGTAACGTTGAAGATCTTTTACTGACAGTTTTACAAAACTTGTTTCAGGGTAATCCCCAAACGATTTTTCTACCAAACTATCATCATTAAACTGTAAATAATGATACACTTTTTCATTTTCTATTTCATTATAGAAAGAAGCTAAGCCTTTTGTTCCTTTTTTCAAAAATAGATTAGAATCATCAGCGCACACATATAATTGGTAGGAGATATCACCTATATAAAGTATACCTTTTTCATATGTAACAGATTCTCTATGATGTTTTAGTACCCATGTATTATTTTCCCAATCATTATATTCTGTACGGGCAAATAGTTGATCATTACTATATATTATTTCTAACTGGGATTCAGCTTCAGAATCTCCAAAATGATAACTCCCCTGATAGTCGGATATTTTTGGAGATTTTATTTTTTTTAGGCTTGAAAAATTAATTTCTTCGTTTTGAACGGATACATAAGCTTTATAAATTGTATCATTATTTTGACTAAAACTAGTAGTCAAATTACTTACTATAAAAACAATGATCACAAGTCCTTTTTTCATTCTTTTGATATCTAATTGTGATCAATATAAAACAATGTTTTTAAATAGAATTGAATTCACTATATCTAAAGTTTAAAACTTATTGAATATCAAAAATTACCTTTAATCGACAAACACGTTTAAAAACTATAAAGCTCATGCAAGACAAACGTTTTTATTATATTTTTTTGATTAGAGACTACTTATATTCTAAATACGATGTACTTTCACTCCACCCATTAGAACTATAAATACGTGTTCCAACATCATTATATCTGTATGTATTTATTATTTTACCGTTTTCTGATACCTGTATTAAATTGCCTTTTTTATCGTACTCGTACTCTAGCTTTTGATTTGGATAAATATATGAGTATTGTATCTTAAGGTTTTTATCATACTTATATGATAGTAAAGTCAGCTCTTTTTTAGCATATCTTTTCTTTTTACTCACTCTTACGATTAAGTTTTTTGAATTATAATCAAATAAAAAACTAGACTGAAAAACTTCTTTACCTTTGTACACATTAAAGTTTTTAATTGATTTGAGTCGATCTTTATGATCATACTTGTACTTTGAAATACTCTTTAAGATAGTGTCTGTATATTCTGTATCAAAATTTTCTTTTGTGATAAGTTTATTGTTAGTATAGTGATAGTTATAAATATTAAATATTTTTCCGGTAAAATGATTTCTTCTAAAAAAGCGTATCATACGACCATTATTGTCATATGCTCTAATTGTATCTCCTTTTATTGTGGTTAACTGTCCAAAATCATTATACTGATATAATTTTTCTTTACCAAAACGATAATCGTCACCACCTGTATCATCAGGACATTTTTCTACATATCCGACTTTTAACCCCAACTCATTATAATATATTATTTTGTCACACAGCACTACTCCTGCATTTTCGTTTATGTGAGTATATAAATACGTGGGAAAAGTATCGATATCTCCTCTCATTTTTTTCGAACTCCCAAAAAAGATAATATTTTTAACTTCAATCGGTAATCCAAAAGAAATAGACTTCTTGACTTTTAAGTCAATCAATCGAATTAATTTTCCTGAATTATCGTAAAACAAAATAGTATTTTCATTTTTTTTGACAGCAACATTTTTATTAGCGTAGTAACTGATTACTTCTTTATCTTGTGCAACAATGTTGCCAATAAAAACCAGGAAAAATAATATTACAATTCTCATTTATACTTTTTGCTGATTCTAAAAGAAGTACATGTAATCAATAACTATATTGATATCGTTAATTATATTACTCATATGTTGCTTCGGTTATAGCAATTCTTAATACATTACCTTTTTTCCATCGGTACCATCCTTCATAATTAATTCCTTTTGGATAATTAAACTCTCGCAACATATCTTTCTTAAGTTTAATCCATTCACCTTCCATTTTTTCTACTCCAAATGACAAAAAACCATCTGGCTCAGTGCTAAAAATAATTTTTCCATTTGGTTTATCATAAATTTCTATAACATTTAGTTCGATAAACTCAACTCGTTTTAAATACCTTTCCCAAGTTTCATAAATATACCATTGAGGCTTGTATCTATCTGAGGTATTATTGTAATAAAAATCTTTTGCCGTTAAATAATATGTCGCTTCTGACTTCTTTTTGATATAGTATTTTGAAGATTGATCTTCATCAACAATAACTCTAAAATAATCCGGGGTTTCTTCTATCACAATAAACTTAAGTTCTGGAAAAAAACGTATCAGTCCATGATCAATATTTTCTTTCGCTTCTTCATCAGAATCCCCTTCGTACATCAAATAAGGTTTGAGAGAAACCTTACAGTCGAATGCAGTTTTACCTGATTTCAAATGATTAAATTTTAAAACATCTATTGGAGTTTTATCATCAAAATTTTTAAACAAGGGGATATCGTATTGGGTATTGACTGTCAAAATACCAATCCCAATTTCTCTCACCAGTGGTTTCTGTTGACTTTTGTATCCACAAAGGAGTAATAGAAGAATAAATGTGTATCCTAATTTCATTTTATTGCGTTGTAACAAATTTATGTATGCATACAATATACCAAAAAGGAGATATATTTTAAGTCTGAGATAAAATCAAACTTTTATATATTTTGTTTTTTGACACTCAAAATAACATAATACTAAACTTTAACCTCACATGTATCTTCGCATGTAAAGACTTGACATCTTCTGGCTTAATTTTAATAGTTAAGAAAAATAGTCGCCAGAAATTCTCAAGTAACCCATTAAGCATATTTCTGTAGTATTTTCTTTGCGCAATCCGATACTATTATCAACCCTCCTGACATCATGATCACATCTTTTAAAACCAGACGACCCGCTCCTGATAAATACGGAAATCCATGATTAGGCGTAGCAAAATCTCCTCCTAAGTTGGGAACATAAACCTCTGGGGTCGTAATTAAAAAAGAAAGTGTTACCACAGACATTACAAACGTAAAAAGACCACCCCAAAAGCCTATTTTCGGAAACCAGATTCCCAATACTACAAGAATGCCTATACACACAATAACACTCCCTAGTACATACGAAAACACATAAGTTCCATTTTCTTTATGCCAATCAATATTATGTTGCACAATTTTACCCTCCGGGTTTTTATAAAGTATGTACTCTCCTATTGTTTTTCCTTCTTTGTTTACTACAGTTTTTCCTGAGTTGTTATAAAAAAAACTCATAAACGGGCTATTGGTAACAAAAGGAACGATTCCATCCGCTTCATATTGAAATGCTTTTAACCCACCAATCCATGCCATAACAATAAAAACAGCTATTTTAAGAAAGTTGATAAAAGTATTTTGATACGATGTAACTACTTGATATATTTTTTGCATAATGTTT
This sequence comes from Aquimarina algicola, assembly GCF_006443095.1. Taxonomy (GTDB): domain Bacteria; phylum Bacteroidota; class Bacteroidia; order Flavobacteriales; family Flavobacteriaceae; genus Aquimarina; species Aquimarina algicola. The sequence goes on along the minus strand of NZ_VFWZ01000008.1, from coordinate 122,853 downwards.
TAGAATATATTTTTGATACTCAAAATTATGCCAATAAGACTAGGTATGGAATGGAAATTTTTGGTTAACTCATAGACTATTTTGCAGCAATAGAAATGCCTACCTTTTCGCGAAAATGACTTGGCGATAATCCAACTTCTTTTTTGAAGTATTTACTAAAATAGAATTCATCATCAAAATTTAATTCAAAAGCCACTTCTTTGATCGATTTATGAGTAAGGTGCAATAATTTCTTAGCTTCTAATACTACACGTTCTTGTATAAGTTGAGTAGGTGTTCTTCCAAATTGCGCTTTAATCTTTTTGCTAAATGTAGAGTTCGTCATTGCTAACTGACCAGAATAAAACGATGGGCTTCTTTCTTGTACAAAATACGTCTCTAATAATCCTTTGAATTTTAAAATCAAAGGATCATCAAATTGTTGAATCTTTGTATCATTAAATCGTAAATCCTTTTCATTACTACAAATTGCCAATATTAGTTGTAAATATGATTTCAGTACCGAATCCGAAAATCGTTTCTCGGACTCTGATTCTATTTGCATTTTTTTTGTAAATCCTACAATTTCTTCAAATGTAATTGTATTCAACTCAATAAAAGGAAGTAGATAAATATTATTGAATAATAATCCATTACAAGCAACTTCTTTTTTATGATATTCTATACAGTAAAAATCTCCATGAAACTGTATCAGTTTAAGTCTTTCTGCAGAACTTTTGAACCATTTCAAATTCTGGTAAGGAGATAAAAATAATATCGAGTACTTTTTTGATTTGTATTTTACAAAATCGACTGAAAATTCGCTTTCTTGTTCTAATAAAAATATAGAATAAAAAGGCACACTGTAGTTTTTTCTAAAGTGATCTACTGATTTAGAATGGATTAAAAACAAATTATATAATTTATTAAGTTATTTACATGTTATCATATCCATTTAAGGCATAACAACCGTTATACTATCAATTTCTTAATTCTTTTTTTAAGATGAAATAATATTTTCCCAAAATTTATTTTCATCATCCCATTGATTTCTTTTTTTCATTTTTATGATTGCTGATTTATAATGTTCAACATTATCAATATCATAAACGAAGCTACTTTCAGGACAATTATCTGTTACAGACAAAACTCGTATTGACTTATTATTCATCTCTTGGGCATATATCTTTGATAACCCCCTATTTTTTCTTCCAAATTCTATTCTTGTTTTATCAACAACTTGATGTAATTCATTAAAAGTAAGAAAGTGATTATGAGGTGGGCGATACATATAGTTCTTAATTTTTTGTTTCATTTCCCAACTCTTATCCCAAATTTTTTCTACCCACTTTATAAGCGCTTGAAAATCATCTTCGCCCGTCAAAGGCTTGTTATTAAAAATCTCACCTATTGTAGTTACTTTTTTTACTCTAACATTTGCCCAATCATTACTATTTGTGTCTTTCAGAACCTCGGTAATCAAGAATTCATGGGTCAACAAATCTTTTGAAGAGTTTGGGTTTATCAAAAATTGAATTTTATTTCCTCTTTTAAAATTCCATAATGTTTGGTCATCAAAACCATCAATTCCATCTAATGTTAACACATCTCCTATTTTAGGTGATTCTATTTCTAAAAGGTATTGGCCGAATTTTTGGATAGACATTTTATTTTTCCTTACAACATGCATATTTACACACAATAAATACATCATGTATTTTCTGAATATAAAAGTAATAATACCTTATTTAAATAATTGTTTTCAATAAAAAGAATTAAAGTTTACTGGATATGTCTATTATCTTCTATCCAGATATGTAGAGAATTCTCAAAAGACAATAAATCAAATATTAGCACCTCAATGTAATCTATTCCATATTAAAATATAGTGGGTATTACTATTCTTTATTTGTAAACAAATTGTATACATCAAAATAGTGTTTTGTAACCATTTTGTGTACCATATATTCTATATATCACTTGTTTTTTTTAGATAGCTTCGGAGTATTAATCAATATAATATTTAACACAAAAATTTAAAACAATGAAACGATTTAAAATTCAATTTTTGATTTTGGTTTTAGCCAGTATTTTCTGCTTTACCAGTTGCGATAATGAAGAAACTTTTGAAGCAGATCAGCCTACCGATCAACCAAAGGGTATCGATGAACAATTACATACAAAAGGAGGTAAAAATATAGTTAATATTCATAGCCGTCTGAAAGTGCAAGGAAATAAAATTGTCAATAAAAAAATAAAGCTGTCAGTCTAGCTGGAAACAGTCTGTTTTGGAGTAATGCTAATGATGTTACCGATTTTTATACTAAAGAAAGTGTAAATGCTTTGGTCGATAATTGGAATAGTTCTATCATTCGTATAGCTATGGGTGTAAAAGAAAGCTGGGATGGAGGAAGAGGATATATCGACAGTCCTAATCAACAAGAAGCAAAAGTGAATGCAGTCGTGGATGCAGCAGTGAATAAAGGAGTGTATGTGATTATAGATTTTCATACTCACGAAGCAGAAAAATATACTACAGAGGCCACCAAATTCTTTGAGAAGATGGCAAAAGCACATGGCAAGAAAGCTAATGTAATTTTTGAAATATATAATGAGCCTATTGGTCAGTCATGGTCAACGATAAAAAATTATGCTAAACCAGTCATCAATGCTATCCGAAAAAATTCAGACAACTTAATTGTTGTTGGAACTCCTTTTTACTCCCAAAATGTTGATGAAGCTGCAAATGATCCTATTAGTGAAAAAAACATAGCATATACACTACATTTTTATGCTGGCACTCATAATGATAATTTAAGGGATAAAGCTAAAACAGCCCTCGACAAAGGTATCGCTCTTTTTGTAACAGAATGGGGAGCGACCAATGCAGATGGTAATGGCAATGCTAATCAGGCAGAAACCAATAAATGGATGAAATTTATTAAGGATAATAAATTGAGCCATGCCAATTGGAGTGTAAGTGATAAAAATGAAGGATCTTCTATAGTACAGTCCGGTCAAGGTATCAATGGCTTAGAAACAAACAAATTAACGCCTACTGGCGAATTTGTAAAAGAGATCATTAAAAAATGGTGATCACGATTTAATTCATTCACAAAACAAACACAAGAGGCTAATATTTTACAATGTTAGCCTCTTATGCAATAATTCTTGATCCTCAACATTCAAACTTTTTTAGTCGTAGAACCTTAAAAAGTCATATTCGCTAATGAGATAAAACCAAGAGAACACTAAAAGAATTGTTAATTAACAAATAGGATTGTAAGCATTTCAATATTTTCGCGACATGAATGGCAAAAGGAATAAAAGCAAGTTTGTTTTAACCTTTTTTCTGCTCTCAGTATTCACTTTACTAAGAGTGGTAAATATTCATGCATTTACACATTCTCTAGAGGAAGACATTGAAGATTGTCAACATTGTGAGTTTATTTATCAGAATGAAAAAAACAATCCATTTTCTCCTCACGAATATGATCAAGAGTTTCAAATTATTTCTGTTTCTTACCCAGAAACTCTAGAAAAAACTACATTTTTTAATGAGGTTTTCAAAAAGCCTTTGCTTTATGATTACGTTTTTAATAAACCTCCACCTTTAAATTCTTTTTAAAGAGGACTATTTTTTTGAAAATATTGCATTTTTATATCATTTTTTCAAGTGTTTTTTACAAGTATTTAAATAAAAACACACGGTAACTAGTGCCTAAATTCTCAAAATAGTATCTTCTTTTCTATACTATTGCTAACGCTAAAATTATATCACGACTTAGTTTTTTTAATTCTTGTTACAAGTATACACGAGTGAGTCAAAATATAATATTTAATAGTATCTCTATACCTTTTACTATCTAACAAATAACAACCCTTAAAAGAAACTCTAGGTTTCTTCAATAAATAAAATCATTGGTTGTATGCCAAACACCAGATCTTATACTCTTTTCTGTATAACACAGATTGCTATTACATTCAGTTTTTGTTTTACTATGCATTCTCAGACGATTTCAGGTTACATTTTTGATAGAAAGAATGCACCTTTAGAAGGTGCGGTGATCACTTTATATCCGTCAAAAAAATCAACGATCTCAAATGATAAAGGATTTTACAGTTTTGCTTTTACAAAAAAAGATACACTTACTTTTTTAGAAGTAAATCATATTGCTTTTTTGAAAGAACGTGTAGATATATCTGATTACAAGGATATATCTTCTATAAATATCATACTCAAAGAAGCAGTAACAGATCTAGAAGAAGTGATTTTATTACAACCAAGAGGGTTCGAAAATATAACCGACAATTCTCAATCTGTGATCACCATAAACAAAGACTTTATTGCAAAAAGTAACATGTCGACGTTTGCAGATGCGCTAGAAGCGTTACCTGGCTTGAACACAATGAATCTAGGTGTAGGGATCGCCAAACCTATGATTAGAGGGATGGGATTTAATCGTATTCTTGTTACTAATAGAGGTATTAAACAAGAAGGACAACAATGGGGAGCAGATCATGGCTTAGAAATCGATCCTTTTGACGTAGAAAATGTTGAAATAATTAAAGGACCAGCTTCTTTACTTTTTGGATCCGACGGGATAGGAGGCGTTATCAATATTAAAGATAATAGCCCTTTATCAGAAAGTGGAAACACCATAAGCTTAAACTCAGTATATCAAAGTAATAACCGTGCAATTTCTAATTCTTTGGATTGGAAAGGCCGCCAAAACAAATGGTTTTATGGAGCCAGAATCACTTATCAGGATTATGGGGATTATACTGTACCGGCAGACCAGTTTGAGTACGCAGGCTTTAATTTACCGATTTTTGATAATCGGCTGAAGAATACAGCTGGTAATGAAATCCATTTCAGTGCCTCACTAGGGTATACATCAGAACGTTTTAAGACTCATTTGAAGTTTACTAGTTTTAATCAAAAAGCTGGAATTTTTACTGGTGCTATAGGTTTACCAAGATCTTATAATTTACAACATAATGGTGATTTTAGAAATATTGATTTCCCTCGTCAGGAAAATCAACATCATATGATTACCAGTAATACAACCCTCAATTTAGGAACCCAAAAATTAGAAATTGATCTTGGATATCAACATAATATACGCGAAGAATTATCTTTTCCGGGAGCACATGGCATCGCTGCAAATCAAGTATCCTCTAATCTGGCATTAGGACTATATCTGGATACTTACACCGCTAATGTCAAATATGAAATAAATCCTAATACAAATCATAGAATCTTGTTTGGTTCGCAATTTCAGTATATGGAAAATGATAAAGATGGGTTCGAATATCTACTGCCCGTTTTTGATAGTTTTCAAGCAGGGTTTTATCATTATCAACTCTTGCATATTAATGACGATTGGACAGTAAATGCAGGAATCAGATATGATTATGGAACGCATGATATTCAAAGACACTTACAGCCTATCTACGATAGAGGAACGCTTCAACCTACGGGAGAGTTTATGGAACGAACACCAGAATTTGATAGAAACTTTAATAATATAAGTGGAGCCGCAGGAGTCGTTTATAAAGTAAATAAAGAAAATCACCTAAAACTTAACCTTGGTAATAGTTTTAGATTTCCAACTGCGATAGAATTATCAAGTAATGGAGTTCATCATGGTAATTTCAGGCATGAAATAGGAGATCAAAATCTTCAAATAGAAAAAGGATATCAGGCCGATTTTACGTATCTGCATCAATCAGAAAACACATATCTGGAGTTATCCGCATTTTATGCCATTTATCAGGATTATATTTATTTGTCGCCGACAGGTAATTTTTCTTTTCTTGCATCTGGCGGAACAATGTGGCAATATCAACAAAATGATGCTATTTTTAATGGTTTTGAAATCGCAGCCAGTCATCAGTTTCCATTTCATCTTAAAACTGATATTGTAGTAGATTTTGTTCAAAATATCAATAGAGATACCAGATTACCATTACCACTTACTCCTGCACCTTCTGTACTTACGAGCGTTGAATTTAATCGTTTTTTGAACACTTCAAAAACATTTGATGAAGAATACATATTCATTTCAGGGAGATATAATTTTGAACAAGATCAAATAGATCGAAACGAAAGTATTACACAAGATAGTTTTATCATCGATGCAGGTTTAGGGTTTAATGTACATATAAAATCACAACCTATACGATGCAAACTAACTGTCAATAATGTATTCGATGTAGAATATTTTAACCATATCAGTAGATATCGATTGATCAATTTACCCGAACCCGGTAGAAATATTACACTTTCGGCACAAATACCTATCAAATTCTAACTCAATAATCTTTACAAACAAATCTCATCAAAAACCTAAGTTAAATTAAAAACAAAAAACAAATGAAACCACACAAATTATTATGGATGTTTGGCTTCTTATTTATGATTTCCTGTTTAGGAGATGATGATGAAGGAGGTACAGATTTATCTATTCCCAAAATCAGAGCCAATGACAATCTCTCGGTGATCCAACCTGGTCATTTTATAACCACAGCCAATACGGATACCGAAATTCCTTTAGCTTTTACCGTAGAAGATGATAGCGGCATACAGGAAATTAAAGTCGAATCTCACAACGGTTTTGACGGGCACACACACGGAAAATTACTACGCACTAAAAATTCAAAATTCAAACTGTTTAGTTTTTATGAACTTATTAAAAGCGAAGAGATCCAAAATGCAAAACAATTCACAAGAACATCTGATGAAGGAAAAAACATCTATTTGGATGACCGTAATTCCGAAATCAATACTGATGATCTAATTATTGCCGGTCCTTATCATTTTTCGATACAAGCTACAGATGTAGATGGCAACCAAACCAGATATCAAGACAATTCTACATACCATACAACGATATACATCAATAGATCTTATGCGCCACAAATAAATGTATCAGATGTAGACATATCAGGAAGAAAAATATCAGGAAGCATAGTAAGAAATCAATCGCATTCTGCCTCTTCGGATATTACTTTTTTATGGATCTATATAGAAGAACCTAATATGGACAATCCTAGCCAAGAAGGAAACATACTTAAAGAATGGATCTGGGGTTCTTCTAATTGGCCTCATCAGTTTAGACCTAATGAAGGGCAAGCATTACCTGATCTGCAACAACTCGATTTAGGAAGTTTGCTCAATGACAATACCGAACTATTCTCTAACCTTCAAGGAAATCTATTGGTGATTTGGGCAGAAGACACCAACGGAAATATTACTGTAAATAAATTACCTATTAACTAAATTAAATAAAACAATGAAACAATCAATTTTAAAACTCACTACTTTATTATTTATAACAACTTTGATCATCAGTTGTAGTAGCGATGATGATGCTACTTCTAATCCAGATGTAGGAAACGGGGAGGAACCAGTTACATTTTCAGATCTTGAAGATGAATGGGTTCGACTTTCTTTGATCAGAGAAGATAAAATTGAAGTGATGCAGGCTGCAAAAGAAGAAATGATAGGCTCTGTTGAAACAGGCATGCCTCAGGATGCTCGCTATTATCCTACCAATTCTGGAAGATATCTTACCGTCGTAAACCGAGGTGAGAATAAAGTGCTATTTTTTGACACCGGAGTGATTAATCATACAGACCATGGACACCAACAACAAGTCAGATGGCTAGATTTAACATTAGAAACTGCCGTTCCAACACACTTTACCAGTGTAAATGGAAATATGGTCATTTTTAATGACGGAGACGGTTCTATTACCTATGTGGAGGAAGATGGTCTGGAATTACCTGCTTATACACCAAAAACTATGCAATTAGAAAATACAAAAGGGCACCATGGTGTAGGGATTGCATTAAACAATGGAAAATTTGCTGTAACCTTCCAGAGTGATACTCCACCAGCAGGATATGAATGGGGACCACAGATGGTTAAATATGTAACTAGCGAAGGTGCTGTGATAGACAATAACGGAGGAGTTTTAGTAGAAGGAATTCATGGAAGTGCTAATAACGGTAGTTATGGAGGCTTTGGTTCTACCGATGGTATTATCATAGTAGATAACCAAGACAATATTGACTTGATCCCTAATGTAGATGATAACTTAAGAAACGAAAGAGGATATTGGATTGGTACTTTAAAAAGCCATGCTAATAGCAAATTATTTTATGGTAGAGCAAGTAATATTGGTATCTATGCCATAGACCCAGAAAAGAAAAGCATGAATCTATTATATGAAGGAAGTGATGTAAAAAGTGACATGCTTAGCTTTCATGGAGAATATTATTTACTACATACAGAAGACAATAAAATTAGGGTATATGATGCAAACACGAGTACCTTAATTACCGAGCGAGTGGTAGAAATGGCAGATATCCCAGATTCTCCTCTCGCAAGTTCCAAATTTGCAAACTCAGAAATCGCTCAGCTAAAACAACAGGAGCAAGAAAGCCCTGTATTGGTTTGCTCTGATCAATACCTTTACGTACTGGCTCCAAACCGTACTGATATAAAAGTACTTTCGATAACTGATTTAAAGCACGTACATACGATCAGACTTGAAAATGCTGTTAAAGGAATTGCCAAAAATGGCTTTACAACTGAAGGAGAAGGAAACCCTGATCATCAACATTAAAACTTTAGTTATTACATTGGCTTTTGTCAATTTAAAAATCCCTGAAAAATAAATTTTCAGGGATTTTTTTGATGGATAGTGTTACTAATAAAGAATAGACTAATTTTTCTCTTTAAGTTTTTAATAAAAAAGTATTTAGGATAAGTCAACCGACTTATTGATAATATCAAAAAATTCATTTCTAATAGAAGGTTCTGTAAACTGCCCCCCATACTCTACTGTAGTGGTAAAACTATTTTTATCTTTAATTCCTCTAGAAGAAACACAAAGATGCTTTGCATTTACAACCACAATAACATCGTCTGTGCCCAAAGTTTGCTGTAAGTCTTTTAGAATTTGTAAGCAAAGCCGTTCTTGGACTTGTGGACGATGCGCATAATAATCGACAAGTCGATTTATTTTTGACAACCCCACTACTTTGTCTTTTGGTATATATCCAACATGAGCATTACCAACTATGGGTAAAAAATGATGCTCGCATGATGAATCGATAGAAATGTTTTGCTCTACCAATATTTTTTCATACCCATATTTATTATCAAAAGTAGAAATGTTAGGACGGTTTTGGGGATTTAGACCATAAAAAAGTTCTTTTACATACATTTTAGCAAACCGATAAGGAGTTCCAGAAAGGCTATCATCTGTCAAATCAAGTCCAAGTTCCTTCATTATTTCTGAAAAATGATATTGAATATTTTTAATCTTATCATCATCAGATTTCTCAAAAGCATCACTTCGTAATGGAGTTTCTATATTGCCAGAAATATGAGCATCACCTATTGATTCTATCTCTTCTAAATTCATTCTTGATGTTTTAATTTAATTTTCACAACACTCTTCTTTACATTGACAATACTTTAGATTATAAAAATGTAGTGCAACTAGTAAAAGTGAGACCGGATATATTGTTTGTTCTGGTAAAGAAAATACAGATAGTTTTTCATTCATCACAATTATGAATAACAAAACCCAACTTGTCCAAAAAGCATATTTCATTTTTGGTTTTGCAGTTGTTTTCACAGACCTGCTGATAGCAATAAAAGAAAGTCCTAAGAAAACTATATCTAAAGATTTCCACCAAATAGAATGTGTATCTTGAAACATTGTCGTCCCGGCATGAGCCATAAACAGAAAAGGAGTTATCAAACAGTGTAATAAACATAGGCTACTTGCTATCATCCCTAAAGCGTCTGACTTGCTTTGTATATTTAGTAAATTCAAAAGAATTATATTTTAATTTAGACTTGGGCAAATATACCATTATTTTCACTAAAGCAACAAAAGTGCATTAATAATTAAACCGTTAAAATCAGTCTGCTAAAATTGTTTCAAAAAAGTAATCTTACTAATAAACTGAGTATTTTGCTGCATAGGATCAAAAACATCAGTTTGTGTATCATTAAACACTAGATAAATAAATGACAAAGGCATGTATTCCCAACTAAATCGTATATTCCATCTACCTTGTTCATCAAAACTATTATATTGATAAAAGGTAGACAACTGAACTCTAGGATTTAAAGCAAGTCTAAGGCTGGCCGTATATAAATCGGTATCCAAATCTTGTTGTAAAATTCCGACTCCATTGATATTATTATGTTCATAATCTGCGGATATTGCAACATGAGGAAATGGCGCATAGCGTAAGCCTGCTATAACTGTACTACGTGTTCCGTTGTAAAAATTTCCAAAATCATACTGGATAGACCCCGACAACTTTTTGGATTGGTCTGTATTATATCGTAATAAAAATCTGGTGTAGCGATATTCTTTTTCTTCAATTTCAAGACCTAAAGGAGCAAAATTAAAATTTATATTCTGCCAGGTAGGCGTAAAAGAAGCTTCGATAAAACTATTATCTTTAAACCAGGTATAAATAGGAAAGACATACAGATTTGCTTGCTGAAAAGTACCGAAATCCTCAAAATCGTGATAATAATTAAAAAATACTCCTGGATCCCATCTTCTTACAAAAGGTAACCATTTGGGGCGTAAAATTGCATATCCTCCTGGACTATGGTACATCACATCTTTTTGAAATACAAACCCCATATCCGGCGTATATGCATCACTAACAAAAGTGTTTGCGTATCCTAAGTAGTATTTATTAGTTCTTGCTCCTGCAAATACTCTTCCTGAGTAACCGGTATCTCCTGTTTCACTATCTAATGAGGTAGATAATAAATAAGAAAGCGTGATTTCACTTTTGGGACGAATAAAGCCATCGATAGAAATAGTTGTATTGTTTTGAGAAGCAATCCCCAAATCACTAGATGAATCGTCTAATCTATACGTAACCATAGCCCCTACATTATTTTCTTTTCCATAATTTTGAGTATATCTTGCAACTCCAAATGTACTGGCAGGGCTGTTGTCTGTATCACGCTGTCGAACAGCTAACGCGGCAATGGTTCGGTTTTCATTTCTATCAGTGTACCTGCCTCCTACATCGAGAGGCGCGGGAGCAGCATTAAATGTATTTTCTAACCCTATAGTTCTACTAAAGAAAGGACGCAATTGTGAGTTTCCTCCTCCTGCCCAAATGCCAGAGTTTTCTAAAAAGAATTGACGTCTCTCGGGAAAAAAAATATTAAACCGTTCGAGGTTATTTACAGCTCTATCAACATCTGCTTGCGCAAAATCTGTATTAATCGTAAGGTCTAAAACCGCATTGGGATTAATCGCCCATTTTACATCACCTCCAATTTTGGGTTCACTCAATTTATCTGCGATTACAGTACCGGTTTTATTTTCATCATATTGATATAAGGCATATGGTTCAATACGAATATTGGCAGATGGAGGCGGAACTTCTAAACCCGTAAGCTTAGCCGCATATACCATCCTATTTTGTGAAAAAGATTGAGGAATTGCAGGAAAAACAGTTTTTTCAAAGTCTTTTCGTGCCAAACGATAAAAAGTAATACCCCATTCAGTAGGAATCCCTTCTACAGGCTTATCATACCGTATGGATTTGAAAGGAATCGCAAATTCAGCATAATATCCATCATCTGTTCGCTGTGTTCGAACACTCCATAACGCATTCCAATCCCTATCTGTATTATTATCATTAAAACTCTGAAGATCTAGTTGATTACCGTAGGGAGTCGTTTGAAAAGAGGCTGCATATTGCTTAGTATTCTGGGCATCAATTTGTATCCCAAACACATCGTTTTCTCCACTATCAAAATCACGTCTCAGGTCTTGCATCCGAACCCCCTTTTTACCTAGTGAATCTGATGCAAAAACCCCAAAGTACAAATATTTACTATCATAGAGTACTCGAACCGTTGTAGGATTCTTAATCGCTCCTCCTTGCACCGGTTCTACTCTAAAAAAGTCAGTGATCTCCTCTGCATTTTTCCAATCTGCTTCATCCAGCTTCCCATCTATACTTATTTTCCCTATAGTTCTAGTAGCTTTGATTTCTTGAGACTTCTCAGGAGGAGGAAAATTATCAACTTTGTTTTGTTGTCCGAAAAGCGCTAATTGAAATAAAAAGAAAGAAGTCATTATATAATACTTCATATCAAAATGGTTTTAGCATCATTTCTTCTTTTACTTTTTTTGAAAGAACAAATCCCACTCCAAAAAGTAACATTGATACGATCAAAAGAATACCAGAAACTACAAATTGTGATGATTTTGGCTTGGGTTGAAATATAAACTGAGGAAGAGCAGAATAATCTTTTTGAGTAAAATCCTTATTATTATAAAGAAAAGGAGTCAAAAAACTTCTCCAGGTTTCTGCAAAATCAACAACTTGTTTTCTAAAATGCTCATAATCTCCGGTAGAAGCACCTGCCATTTTATTTAATGATTCTTGAACTGTAATTGCAGGAGAAATCCATTTCAACTTTTCTAGCCAGGCTTGTTGCTTTTGCAATTGGTTTTCATACCCTGTAAGCACAGGGTTCAATTCTTGTTTAACGAGCTGTTGAGAAGCCATATAGCGATGATAAAACCCACGTGTTTGTGTTGTATCATTGATTGCATATTCAGGATGATCTCTTAGAAAATTGTCTAGAATTTTATCTTGTTTTTTAGAAACTTCAGCTTTTAATTCTCTCATTTCATTTATCATCAACGTACGTGAAGGCATAGGGTACAATGTAGTACTTAATTGGTTTAGTACTGATGGAGCTAGTAATACAAAAAGTACCCACAATCCTAATAATGAAATTGCATTTTTTGCAGAATCACCAACCCAAAGATTTACCAAAAAGGCCAGCGCAAACCAGAAAAGCATATACGCTAATATAATCGCAACTAATGACAAGAACGAGTTAAAAACTGAAAACCATTCGATACCAAAAATTAAAAAAGTAAGACATAAAGAAAGAATGATGAGTAATGACAACCAAAAAAAGCGTAAAAAAAGCTTTTGTGATACCCAATCTTGAACCCTAATAGGCTGAGATGCTAATAGTCTTAATGAACCACTTTCTTTTTCTGAAGAAAGTACATTATATGAAAAAGCAATAATAAGTAAAGGGAGTAAATACACAATAACAAAGGATAAATCAAAACTACCAAATAGCAACTGAACCGGACTGGTCATCTCTGTAAAGTTCAAAGCAAAATCATCTCCGGTTACTTTGGGTTTGACATAATGTGTAAAAATGTCTGATTGCCCTGTTGCAATAAATGTCATAGCTTGTGGTTGCATAGCAGCTACACGCGGATAGTAGTTACCAATAACCATGGGACTCGTTGGAATTGTCCATCTCGAAACACTAACCTGCATTCCTTTTTCTACAGAATCCAACAATTGAAGCATCATTTGATCATTTTCTTTCACCTCATTTTTGGCAGCTGTAATATCTGCTTCTCTCTTTATTACTTTTTCTTTTCCGTTATAAGCAGAGAATCCAAATAATAGTAATAAAATAATACTTAGTAATTGTATCCATTTACTTCGTAAAAGTAACTTTAACTCGTATTTAAAATTATATGAAAACATTATCTAATTTTTTTGATGAATAATAGTAAAGCAAAAGAACCTATAAACCAGCAGCCTAAAACACTTAGGTTAGCTGTATTTTCTGACAACACTGTGGTCAGTTTGGTTGGTGAATATTCAAAAGCAGGTAGCTTTTTCCAAAAATCGGAATCTGCTTGATATCCCCAATTGCCATAAGTTGAGTTCTTAGCAAAATCATCGTTTAGAAATTTTTGAGTTGCGATACGATAGTTTTCTGCCGCATCTGCAAAATTCCAATGTGTTGCATAATCAGTATGAGCAATAGCCATACTCATAAATCGGGTAGGTAAATAGGGGGAAAAAGTTGCTAATCTTTTATAAACCCTAGATTGTTTTATAAATTGATCTTTAAGGTGGTTGTAATGTTTAAAATATATTTCTGCTTCATGCTCCTCTCCTTTTTGCATTCGATACGCATCAAAATTAAATGGAAGTTTATGCAGGCTATCCACATTATGTTCGGCTAATACATTTTTTTCTAATAATTTAGCTTCCTTACTCCAGGGGTTATGCCCATCAAGACCTTGTTTTTTGTCTTTAAGAACATTAGCCGCAAACTCTTGTCGGGTAGGATATGGATGTGTGTCTTCAGCAATATTGCTAGCAGCTTTGGGCACAGCTAAACATGCCAAAATCCAAAAAGATAATGATACAACTAGAGAAATTCCGGATTTTTTTGCTTTAGCAGAAATAAACAATATGAGATTGATAAATATGATATAATATGTTGTATAAATAATAAACATCCACAACAAAGAACTCCATTCAAAAACCCCAAAATCTTTTAAGTTTGATAAAATAAAACCTGCGATCAAAAACAGTACAACGGTCAATACAAAAACAGGAAGAAAAAGAGCTGCCCATTTACCAAATATCCATTTTTTATAAGAAATCCCTTGACTTTTTAATAAAGTAAGTGTTCCCATCTCATTTTCTTTTGTAAAACTATTATATCCTAAAAGAATAATCAATAATGGCATTATAAATAAGAGCATAAAATCCGGTGTCAAATCTCCGAAGCGTGCCAATCCTGTTTGATCTGCTGCAATACTGAATTGAGCTTCATTGCGCTTGTGCGCTTCTAGAAAAATAGAACTCCCCGCATATTTATCTACTCCTTGATCAACCAATGACAAAGGGTATTTTGGTTTAAAAGCATAAGTTCCATAATGTGCCGCAGAGTGAGGATTTTTTTCTCCTTGATTATCCCATATAGCACGTTCGGCTGTTTTAGACACTTTATATTGTTCATTAATATTTTGATATTGCTGTGCACTGATCCATATGGATACTCCTATCAATAACACCACAATAATTGTTGCGATTCGTATACGACCATCACGAAAAAGCTCTTTACTTTCTTTAATAAATGTTTTTCTAATCATAGCGTAACCTCTTTATATTCCATAGTATTCAAATAATTCTGTTCTAAATTGAGTAAAGAAATATCCTTGGCAATAAACTCCTCTTTCAATTGACCATCTTTCATAATACCAATGCGTGTGGCTACTTCTTTTGCTCTAAACAAATCATGGGTTGCCATCAAAGTAGCTACTCCTTTTTGAGAAAGTTTGTGAAGCAGCTGCCCGAATTCATTACTAGCTTTTGGATCAAGGCCAGAGGTAGGTTCATCTAATAGCAGAACCTTTGCATCTTTGGCAAGAGCAATGGCAATACCTACTTTTTGACGCATTCCTTTCGAAAAAGTAGCTATCCGTTTTTCAAAAGCATCTTCTTGTAATCCTGCTTCTTTTAAAAAATTGAATATATTTTTTTTTGAAAGTTTTTTTCCTGCAATACCAGAAAAGTAATCCAAATTTTCAACAGCAGTTAAGCTAGGATACAGCATTAAATTTTCGGGAATATAGGCTAGAAACTTTTTGGTTTCTTTAGCTTTTTGAGAAACATCAAGATCGTTGATAAAAGCACTTCCGGAAGTTGGTTCAATAAACCCTAATAAAAGGTTGATAGTTGTAGTTTTACCAGCACCATTAGCACCAAGCAAACAATAAATTTCACCTGCATTAACTTGAAGATTCAAGTGATCAAGTGCTGTTTGATCTTTGTATATTTTTGTAAGGTTGTTTGTAGTAATCATTTAGACTGAATTTACATTAATATAATCATGAAAAAATAAGGTATAACATATTAATCAAGTAAATCAAGCATACAGAACACCAGTAAAAGATGTTGTATCACTCAATATATAACTAGACTGTAGGTAATAGATGTAGAAATATTATCCTGATACTACATCAGGGTTCGATAACTCAGGTTAAACACATTTATTTATCACAAAAACATAGGATAAAATGTATTGATAGAATTGTGAATGAATATTTCTAAGTAAACAAAAAATACTATTCTTTTTGAGGAGGAGGTTTATTGTGAATACTTTCAGGAAGTGTAATACAGTATTGAGATGTTTCGTAACAAAAACTTATAAAATGTCTTTGAAAATTCGTTACGTTTTTTTGTTCAACGCCCTGAAAATTATCATTGATAAGAGGTGTAAGATGTTTCGAAGTCAAGATTACTTCACATAACTCACAATGTATTTGATCACTATCATCAGAAAAATGAGAGAACGCATGTGCATCAACGACTCTAAGAAGCAGAAAAGTCAATACAATGAATAAAGAAATTTTATTTTTCCAATAACCGACAATCATCCAATAAAAGTAACGATTAATAAAACACAAAAATCTAAAAGTATTTCTAACACTGATTTTTTAAGAAAAATTATGAAAAAAGATAATTATCACCTGTTTTTTAATTTTATTTAAGTTAAATAATCGTTAAATTATGTTAAATTTTTAAGCTTTATCTATTTCTTTTCTTACAAGTTTTACTTGAAAGATTTTTCCTATTAAAACTATGCTATAATAAGGTTTTACTAATGCAATAAAGTTGCAATTATAAAAATCTTTACTTACAACTTTCTTCTTAATTTTTTGACTCACTGCAATTTACATGTGGTTTTACCTTAGTTCAATTTTGTCATGAATTTATAATTTTATGGTCTAACACAAATTTAATTCAACATGAAAACTTTTAGTAAATTAGCTTTGGGTACTTTACTCTCAGCACTAGTTGTGACATCTTGTCAAAATGATCCAGAAGAGGTATCTGATTCAGATGGGGTTATCGAATCTATCGTAGAACCTACTAGTACACAAGGAAAAATAATTCCCGGACAGTACATTGTAGTTTTTAAAGATTCAGAAATCCAGCCAGCTTCAAAAGTTCTTGCTAAGACTTCTTTTACCAGTAGAGAAGCAAAAGCAAAATCTGTAAGAGGTATTTCTGAAGCTTCAATTAACAAGATGAATACTATTTTATCTGACAATGGCTTGGATCAATCTAAAATCTTAGATTATTATACTACAAAAATTTCTGGTATGGCTATCAAACTAGGAGATGATGAGCTTCAAAAACTCTCTAAAGATCCTAATGTAGCAGCTATTGAGTATGATAGAGTTGTACAATTACCTGAGTTTACTGTAGAAGAAATCTTATCAAAAAACAATGCTAAGATGGCACAGCAGACACCATGTGGAATATCTAGAGCTGGAGGTTCTACAGATGGTTCTCAAAATGACAAATGGATTTGGGTAATCGATAGTGGTATTGATTTAGATCATCCTGATCTTAATGTAGTTACTAATTCTACATATGCAAGATCTTTTGTAGGAGGGTCTCCAAATGATTGTAATGGTCATGGGACACACGTGGCAGGAACAGCAGGAGCTATTAATAATGGAGTTGGTGTAGTTGGTGTATCTGCAGGAGCAGCAGTAGTACCAGTGAGAGTTTTTGGATGTAGTGGTAGTAGTAGTACGTCTACAATTCTTGCAGGAATAAATCATGTAGGGCGATATGATATTGCCGGAGATGTTGCTAACTTGAGCTTAGGAGGTTTCTTTGGTTCTGGTTGTTCTAGTAATTCATCTTACCGTAATGCATTATTGTCTCTAGGAAATTCAGGTACTTTAGTAGCGATTGCTGCTGGTAATAGTAGTGCAAATGCTGCTAGTTATCAACCTGCTTGCGTAAATGGTACTAACATATACACAGTTGCATCGATGACATGCGGTCGTAGTTTTTCATCTTTTTCTAACTTCAATATGAATCCTATTGATGTAATTGCTACAGGAAGCAGCGTTACAAGTACTTATCTAAATGGTGGTTACGCTACTTTAAGCGGTACTTCTATGGCTTCGCCACACGTAGCAGGAATCATGCATGCAAGAGGTAGTGGTCCTAGAACTTCTGGAACTGTAAGAAGTCGTGGTGAAGATTATCCTATAGCTGTGAGATAAAAAGTAATCTTTATTTACAACTAAAAACTAACTATAAACCGCTTGTTTTATAACAAGTGGTTTATTCTATTTTTTACATTTATTACAAATTCCGATAACCAAAAATTGAGTTTCTTGTATCGTAAATCCATCTAAATCAGGCATACTCAAAGTATAAGGTTGACAGGTTACTTCCTTACATATCTGACACTCAAAATGGATATGGTTGTGAATTTCATGAGATCCTTCGCAATTATTGCAAAGCGCATAGTATGCTTTACCATTTTTGCCTGTAACAAAGTGAACTTCGCCTTTTTCTGCAAACCGATCTAAGATTCTATAAATGGTTGTTTTATTAACCTTCAAAGGCATTGCATTCATAATGTCTTCTGCAGACATTGTATGCTTTGTTTTGGATAAGATTTCTTTTACAAGATTTTGTTTCTCAGTATTTCTTGTTTTTTTGGTCTCCATAAAATTGTATTCAGACTCCTTCACTAATCTAAAGTAATCATTTTCTTGGACGATTTTAAGTATTTTTATGTGAAATTAAAAGGATTGGTCTATTCGTATACATTTTCAAATACGAAACCAAAAAATTATAAACTACAAGGAAATATTATAACGAATTTGATATTAGTTGAGCATGAGGAAAATATTTTACTAAAAATTTAGTTTTATCTACATCACGAATCATAAAAATAATAACCAAAAGTTATGAAAATACTTAGTAAGTTAACAGTAATCGCGGCAGTTCTATTCTTTATCTCTTGTAAGCAAAACCCTGCTGAAGCGCCAGAACACAAAGCAATGGTAGAAATACATAAAGAAATGGAAGCTTCTCATGAAGCTATGGCAAAAGAACATAATACCATGAAAGATGATCATCAGCAAATGGTAGATGCGCACCAAACTATTGAAAATGACTCTATTCATTTGATAACAGAAAAAAATCATACCGATTTATTGGCTAAACATGGTGAATTGATCTCTTCTCATAAAACATTGATCGAAAAACATGCCGAATTAGAAACAAAACATGCTTCAGGAGAAATTACTTTGGAACAAATGACTACTGAACATGAATCTATGAAAAGTGAGCATGAGAATATGGAAAAAGAGCATCAACAAATCTCATCAGAGCATAAACAGATTACAGAAGAAGATCAAAAAATGATCAAAGAGCATCAAGAAAAAGCAAAAGATACAGTTGCTTCTTCTGATCAAAAATAACAAAAGTTAAGCCTTTAATATTTTAATATAAAGGTTAAACTTTTACATCTAAAAATTTTATAGATAAAACATTTAAGGATCTGTTTGCTACAGATCCTTAAGTATTTTAAAGACTAACTATGTAGTCTCTTAATTTCTCTTATTGTAAGATTATTTCTTAATAACACATACAGCTTTATACATGTATTAAAGATTTTGAACATCGATTATCTCAAAATTTCTAGCATCAAAATAATCATCCAGACCATACTCTGTATTGATAACTATACCACCTAAAAGAGCTATTTTTTCAACATTGAATTCATCTTTACAAGTTTTTATATACTCATGAATCTTTTGATCTATAACTTCATAGGTTGCTTCAGTAATAGCTTTTTGTGGGTTATCGCTATCGATTATATCTTGTCGGAAAGGGATCAGACTTTCTTCTAGTTTCATCTGTTGATAGTCATTTTCATTTAATACAGGGGTATACCCTCCTTCTTGAAATCGACTCAAAGCCAACATCAAAGCACCACAAGAGTTACCTGCATGTTCTTGGCGAGGTCTATACATTTTACCTAAATCCCCCTCGAGTGTAATCCCTATATGAGGTCCATAAAATATAAAAGCGCTACCATCATCAGGAATATGATGCGCAAAAGCTGTCATTCCTGTTTGTCCTACAAAAGGCAGCCCTCCTAGCCCACCCATGATAAATGGACCGAATAATACGTTAAAAAATGTCGTAGAAGGAACATTAATATCATCTGAACATACAGATGTAGCCATGAGTACTTTTGAAACGTCAATTTTGTGATCATTTTGCATTTTTCCTAAATAATGAATAGATGTATCCTTTGCATCCATAGCATTAGGAAAATACTTTTTTACAACTTGATCAAATTTTCTTTGTAACATAATAATGAATTTAATTTGAAAAACCCTAAGTGATTTGGAAAATTTCCTTATTTGTAAATATAAGTCATATTCTTTTAACGAAATATTATCATGTTAAAAGAATTCATAAGAATGTAACAAAGTATAATAGTGCTTACTTATTGCAAAGCATAGGTTCGTTGAATAGGCCACTCATCATCATATCCTTTTACCCATTTTTCTGTGATCAATTCTTTATCAGTTGCTAAACAATTATTGAGTTCTGACCTAATTTGTTTTTCATCCATATTTTGACCAATAAAAACAAGTTCATTTTTTCGATCTCCAAAAGTGGGATCCCAATTAGATTCTATCTGATTTTGGTTTTCAATAAAGGACATATATTGAATCCTTTCATCAAAAGGCATGCTACTCCACCATACACCAGCACTATCAGTTCTTATTGACCCTCCTGCTTGTCCCCATACCAATGCTTGATCAGGTCTCGAGGTCATCCAGAATAATCCTTTACTTCTTATAATCCCTGTTGGAAATTGGTTTTGAATATAATTTAAGAGTCGAATAGGATCAAAAGGTTTCTGGCTTCGATATACAAAGGAGCTTATACCATACTCTTCTGTTTCTGGTGTGTGCTCATCTTTATTCAACTCTTCTATCCATCCGGCACTTTGCTCAGCTTCTTCAAAGTTGAATAATCCTGTATTCAAAATTTCTTGCGGAGCTACTTTACTAAAAGAAGATTCAATAATTTTAGCAGAAGGATTTAGCTTTTTGATCATAGATTTAAGAATCCCTAAAGTTTCTTTTGTTACTAAGTCTGCTTTATTCAAAATAATTACATTGGCAAATTCAATTTGATCTGTCAATAAGTTTACAATCGTTCTGTAGTCGCCTTCAATATTGGTCAAATTTCTATCGATCAATGTTTCAGGACTTCCAAAATCCTTGAAGAAATTAAACGCATCAACAACTGTAACCATAGTATCTATGTAGCTAAAGCGAGATAAGTCAACATCATTGCCTTCATCTACAAAAGAAAAAGTTTGTGCTACTGGTATAGGTTCACTAATACCTGTACTTTCTATAAGAAGGTAATCAAATCGGTTTTCTTTTGCTAGTCGCTCTACTTCTATCATTAGATCTTCTCGTAATGTACAACAAATGCATCCGTTACTCATCTCCACCAACTTTTCTTCGGTACGAGATAGTGTGTTTTCATTTTTAACTAGTTCGGCATCTACATTTACTTCGCTCATGTCATTAACAATAACGGCTACTTTTAGACCGTATTTATTATGCAAAACATGATTAAGAAGTGTAGTTTTCCCTGCTCCAAGGAATCCACTTAAAACAGTAACTGGTAGTTTTTTTGAGATACTCATCGATGTAATGTTAAAAGATTAAAGCTTTGATTAATTACAAATCTAATAAGAAAATAACAAATGCAACAGTGTTGCATTTAAAAATATGTATCCTTATCATTGTGGTGATTTATATTATTCCAATAACTTTGGAACTATTAATCACAATTTACATCAATATAATCTAAATGAACTCAATAAAGATTGGAATCCTTACAGTCTCTGATAGAGCTAGTAAAGGGATTTATGAAGACATTTCCGGTAAAGAAATCATTACTGTTTTGAAAGAGTATATTTCTTCTGAATGGGAATCGGTGTATGAAGTGATTCCTGATGAGCAAAATATTATCGAGCAAAGGCTCATAAATCTTACTGATAAAGAGGAGTGTTGCCTTATTTTTACAACTGGTGGCACAGGGCCTGCACCCAGAGATGTTACCCCTGAAGCAACAGAAAAAGTATGTCATAAGATGCTTCCTGGATTTGGAGAGTTGATGAGAAAAGAAAGTCTCAATTATGTTCCTACTGCTATCTTATCGAGACAAACCGCCGGGATACGAGATAGAGCGCTAATTGTAAACCTTCCCGGGAAACCTAAATCAATACGAGAATGCATGCAAGTTGTTTTTCCCGCGATTCCTTATTGTTTAGAATTGATTGGTGAACATATCATTCATACCAACGAAAAAAACATTAAAGTGTTTAGACCTAAATAATATTTATTTTACAAAATAGAGCATAAATTGGTTTAGCACTATTAAAAGTACTGACATAATTGAAGTTTTAAGAAGCAATGCCAGAAGCTCACATGCAGAAATTAGCAGAATAGTAGGCCTTTCTGCACCTTCAGTTGCTGAACGCATTCAAAAAATGGAAGAATCAGGTTTAATTAATGGATATTGCACCCAATTAAACTTAAGCAAATTTGATTACCATATTCAGGCTAATATTGCTTTAAAAATAGATTCTCATGGGTTTAAAGTTTTTGTATCAAAGCTAAACGAGTTTCCAGAAATTTTTGATTGCATGAAGGTAACAGGTGAGTATTGTGTATTCCTAAAAGCAGCAGTTAAGAATAATAGCCAATTAGAAGATTTGATTGATCGGTTAACAATTTACGGGCATCCAAACACCTCAATAATACTTTCAGACCATACAGATAAAACTTTCTTTAAGCCTTAATTTTCTGAATATTTATTTAAAATTTAAAATCGTACCCCAAATAAACAAGGGTACGATTTGTATCTGCTTAAAGCATAATAAATACTTTATTACAATTAAGTTTTATATTAATTTACTACAAAAGGGCCTAATATAACATCGTTCGGTTTTACTATAAGCATCGTTTCGCCAGAAATGTCAAAGAAGATACTTTCACGCGAGCCACCTATATCCACAGTACCTATTGCTCCTGCTCCTTTAATTCCAGAAAAATTTACTTTTTCAGTTTTTTCCTCCCATATTGGAAACCTAAAACTAATCCCTTGTACATTCTTACGTTTCTTTATTAATTTTGCTTTGATTATACCATCTCTCGCATAGAAATTATAATGATCTTCAAAAGCTCCTGGATTTTTATTGGCAGAATGTATGGCATTAATTTGCTCTCCCGGAAAAGGATAAGGACCTTCAAAAGAATCAGGTATTAACCCTCCTCCCGGTGCAAAAAAAGTAGAACTCACTTCAACCTTACCGAATTTTATATTGTGATTACTCTGTGGTCTATTCATACCATTATTAAATGAAGACTTGTTAAAGTTAAAACTTACTGTTTCCAAGCCATTTAAACTAGTCAAACGAATACTATTGTTTACCTCAAAAAAACGAAATAAATATGCAGCCCCTACATTTGATAGCGGACACTTATGTAAAGGACCATTAGGATCTTTTAGCGCAAAGGTTTGACCTAATACTTTTCCTTTCGCTACGTTATAAAAAGCGTATCGGTTACCCGCGGTATTAAATACCAGAATAATAGCTCCTTTTACTTGTGAAACCGCACCTATACCATCTTCAAACAAATTTGCTAATTCTTGATAACCGGAAGGAGGCAATACCCCTTTTACCTCGCAATTCACTACATCAAATTCTGCCCCTAATCGCACTCCTATCACTTTTGATGGATTATAAACGCTTCTTACTTTATACGATAAAGGTAAAGCTGTTTGAATATTTGTACTCTTTGCTAATTTATCAGCAATTTCCTCTACAGTACTTTCTCCTGCGAGAGTTATTGCTCCATCTGAATCTCCACCATAAGCAATTACTTTTATTTTTAAATCCTTTAAAGATTTAAAAGTCTCAATATCTAAAGATGCTTCAGCACTAGTACCAAAACCACTATAAGAAAGATTTAACTGTGCTTGCATTTCTTGTCGGCTAGAGGTAGATTCTATAAGCATATAGAAAATTCTTCCATAGGCTACCGAAGAAATATAAGTAGCCGGATTGTTTTGATTAATATGAGGGGTGTATTCTTCTTGGGTAACATCACCGGCAAAAATATCCTCTGGACGAGTAGGAGTATCAAAATTCATAGTATAAAAGGTTTGCGTAAGCTTTACCAAAGTTCTATTGAACTGTTTTTCGGTACTAAAACTAAAATCTGACTCTACCTTTGATTTCCACGCTTTAAAAGATAATCCCATTTCTAAGGCTAATTGCTCTTCTGATTCCATCTGTTCTATAGAAAGATTAAAATTGGCAGGAACAGCCCCAGACGAAGAATTGATAATTTGATTAATAGCATCCTGAATGGTACTTGTTTTTACTTCATCTACAGTCACACTGGGAGTTGTTACTCCTCCGTTAAGGCTTATAGAGATCGTTCCTCCTGCCCGTTTTACCGGTATTATTGAAGGGGTAGTCACTTCTGGATCAACTACGGTTTTACCTTGTAATAAATTGCCGGGAAAAACAACATCGCTATTTAATCCTCCAAACAATTGAAAATCAGTACTACCGTCTTGTACACTTACTTTTTGTCTAGTACAAACAAGACGTTGGGTAACAGGTTGCCCATCTTCTTCTGCTTGTATATTTTCATTCGATTCTTGTGGAGCACCTTGATTGGTTTCTGCACGTGCTTCAGGATACTCATCAAAAAAACTATCATCTCCTGTACCCAAGTCAATAATTTTAGCGGTTATACCAGTTTGATTTGGATTCTCTGATAGTTCTGTTGTGTTTTCTACAATCTCATCATTACTACAGGAGGTTATCATTACTGTGACTATACTTAGTAATAAACTTCCCAAAAATAAATTTGTTTTCATCGTGTTTTAAGATTTTTCATATAGTATTGCTAACCAGGTCTGCAGCCCTTTTGGAAATACTATAGATGATTTGAAATAATTAATTTTCATCCAAACTTATAGGGAAGAGATCGCAATGCAAAAAAGACAGGGTAGACAAAGAGTAGACAGTTTACAAACCCTTTACTTTAGGGGTTTTGGGGAAAATATTTTTTGTAAGTATTCCAAAAAAATCACACTCAAAAAAATATGAATCCGCAGATAAAAAAGGTAGACAACAGGTGAACAAGACGAGTTAATTATTTCTGGACAAGCCCATAAAACAATAGGAATAGAATCTTTGATTTGTTAGTGATTTATAGAGAATTCTTAATTCGTAAATGTTTACATTTTTGTAATGTGATCTTGTAATGATTCTTTGGTTGTTAAGTTCATTTTTTTACGTAGCCTATACCGTGCTTTTTTTACTCCATCAGCGGATATATTAAGTAGAGTCCCTATTTCTTTAGAAGTAAGATTGAGCTTTAATAACGCTATAAGCCGTAGTTCTTTGGCAGTAATTGTTGGGTATTTCTTTTTAATAGTCGAATAAAAGTCCTCATGTATTTCTTCAAAATATTTTCTAAAGTTTTCCCAATTATCATCATCCTTTAAATCAAAATTAATGGTTTGAACAAGTTTTTTATACAGCTTTTGCTCTGATGGTTGCTGTGTATTAGCACTGATAGCTTCTTCTTTTAAGTTTTCTAATACATTATTTTTTTTTGCGAGATATAATGTTTTTACGGTAAGCTCTTTTTTAGTGTTGTGCAATGCTGTATTTAGTGTTCTTTTTTCTTGCAAATGCTGCTTCATTTTTTTTCGAATCTTGTAAATGCCAAAACCAAAAATCAGACTCCCTATCAATAGTGTAATCATCAAAATAATTTGTTGTAGATTTTTAATTTTGGATTCTTGCTCTAATATCTTGATAGCGCTATTTTGATTTTCAATTTGCTGTTCTTTCTTTTCAGTTTCGTATATAATATTTAATTCTTCTATCGCCTTGGTACGCTTTAGGTTTAACAATGTATCACTAATTGTTTTACTCTTTTTGTGATCTTGATAGGCCTCTTTGTAATGTCCTAATTTTTCGAATGAAATAGCTCGATTTTGATACGCATCTGCTTGCAGCTTCAATGATTCTATAGAATCTGCGATACGAATGCATTGATTAAAATAACGAGCTGCTATCGTATATTCTTTTTTGGCCAAATATGTTTTACCTATTTTTAATTTAGTATTAGCTTCATTGTGAGGATTAGACATATATTTCCATAGTTTAATGCCTTCTTGTAGATACTCGATTGATGTATTGTAGTTGTCTAATTCGTATTCTAAGGTTCCTAAGTTGACATGAGTTCTAGCGATATTAGCGGTATAATTTGTTTCTTTAGATAATTGAAGTGATTTTTCAAGAGATTCTCGTGCGGCATCATAATTTTGAATACGTAAATATGAATGTCCCATAAAACTTAGCACCTGTGATTTTGGCTGGATATAATCGAGATCTTCGTACAGCTTGTAACAATCATGATATATAGAAATTGCTTTTTTATGTTTTTGAAGATCGTCGTAAAGCTTACCTATCTGAAACAAATCTTCTGCAATTCGAACATTATCTTTAATATTTTCATGGATTTTTAGCGCTATATAAGTCTCTTTTAACGCAATATTATAATATCCCCTAACCATTGCTACTTTACCTTTCATCAAATAGGCACTCCCAAGACGAACGGAATCTTTAGCTTTCTCAAAAATTGGGATATTCATTTCCATGATATCCAAACATTTTTTGTAATCCCCTTCTGCAAGATGGATGATGCCAAGATTATATCGTACGCCCGCAGCTTGTATTGTGTCTCCAAGAGTCAAGTATAGATGTATTGATTTATCTAGATAATATTGAATAGAATCTTTCTGTGATTTAACATAAAAATAAGTTGCCTTTTTTACATAGCTTTTTGCAAGTCCTTCAGAAAAATTTGTCTTCTTATACAAGGCCAATGAATTTTCAATATAAACTTTTGCTTGTTCTGGATTGTTATACATTGTAAGGTCTCCCAACTTAATATAATTCGCAGCAATTATTGTATCATTTTGTGTAGTGCTTATAATTGATAAGATACTATCGATTTTGTGTTGGTTTTGACTATAAACCACAAGATTATAAGAGAAAAATAATAGTAATAAATAGATTAGATCATTTTTTTTCATAGAGATTAAAAGTAAGAATTACGTAAAAATTATCTTATTGAAGACCTTAAAAAATATCAAATATTTACTGCAATGTATATTCGGATATTGGTAAGATATTATGCTCAATCTTTTTTGTAATAAAGTAAAAAGTAATAGCGATTTGTATCATTATCCAAATCGCTATTACTTATACACGTCTTATGTATACAAACTTTTAATTTAAAATCATATTTATACTGCTATTTCTGATTTATGCAAACTCACTACAGTAAGAACTGCAACTCCATTTATCCAATAATAGTAGGCGTCTATTCCTTCAAAAGACAAAGCAAAAGGTGCAATTATAAATACGATAGCTACACTAAAATCTACAATTAAATGCATTTTGTATGAGACTACTTTTAATGCTCCTAAATGATGGTCTGTTAGCAATGTCAAAATAAAAGCTGCAATTCCTGTTGCAACTGAAAGTTGTAAAGCTAAAGGATTAGAGTTTCCCAGACCAAGAAGAAAAGGAAGAGCTATTAATGCAATGGCAACAGGATAATCTAAAAATGCGTGTATTCTTTTGGTTACAAATTTCATAATTTTAGTTTTTAATTGTGGGTTTTACTAAGCTTTTGCCAATTCTTGTCAGCTACACTTTTTAATTTAGTGTGATTTTTTTCAGCCAACCAAAGTTGTTTTGCATCGAGTTCTACATTGTTTAAATACAAATAGTATTTTCCATCTTTTACTACAAACTTATTTGGGTCAACTCTAAACTTTGCTCCTGCATAACATCCAAATGCGCAGAAACCGCCATATTGAGGAAGATATTTCTCAGGATTTTTATCAAATGTTGCTTTTTGCTCTGCTGATGTAAAATAGTATACTATTTTTTTGTGATCAGACTTAAAGTTTTTATTTCCTTTTTGCGCTAGACCTAAATCTAAATATGAGACAGGACTGTAACCTTGTAATGCTATGTTGCTATTATCTACATTATTTGCCATTTTGTCCTGAGCAAAAATTACTGAGTTCATTACTAATGCCATTCCTAGAATCGCTGTTTTTACTATTTTTTTCATTTTTTTAAAGTTTTTTGTTTTGTTATTCTGCGTTGAAGTATTCTTCTTGAATTACTTTTCCTTCATCATTCCAAATTCTGCGAATGATTTCGTGCCAGTAAATCTTGCTTCCATCTTTCATATCGAAATCGAATGTAAACTCTGATGCCGATACATTTCCATCTACAATAGAATGATGATGTGTAATACCATTTACCTTTGCAATTGCTCCGGCAAACCCCTCCATTTTAGTAACCATCTCTGGCTTACCAGTGGTTCTTCCATTTCCGTAATCTGATGTATTTGCATTATCAGCAAAAAATTCTTTTACGGCGTCTACAATAGCACCTTGTGAAACTATTGCATCCATTTTTTGTACTTGTTCTTTGATATTCATCTTTTTGTGGTTTTAAAATTACACTACAAAGATGAGGTGAGATCAAAGTTGAGTTGCTACAAAAAAAGGACTATGAATTGTACTTTTTTAATTTGAATTCTGTAGGGGTAACTTTGGAGTAGTGTTTAAAGAATCTTGAAAAATGATTTGGTTCTTCAAATCCCAGTTGTCTAGAAATTGATGTGATAGACTGTCCTTCGAGAATCATCAACTTAGCAGAATTAATGAGTTCTAAACGAATGAGCTGCCCCAGAGAAGTATTCATTTTTGCTCGAACTTTGTTAGACAACGCTTTTATAGAAAGGTTCATTTCATTGGCATAAAATTCAAGCGAGCGTTCTTTTGTATGATATTTTTGTAGAAGTTCTAAAATATCCTGCGAAAACAAATCTCTATTTTCAAAATCAAAGTTTTCTCTAAATTGTTTTGGGGTTTGACCGATAGAATTTTTAAAAACTCTATTGAAATAAGCATCATCTTTATACCCCAGATTATAAGAAATTTCTTGAATATTTTTGTTGGTAAAGGCAACTTCTTTGAGACTCTCCTGTAACCTTTTTGATGTCATTAGGTTCTTTACCGTTAAACCAACTTTGTTTTTGATTAATGCCTGGGCATTATATCCTCTATCATTAATAAGGCTTACCAGATCATTACTGGTCAAATTACTAGAATATTCTTTGTCAATAATCTCTTTTACATCAAAAATAATCTGGTATTCTTCTTTATTTGCTTTAAAAGGGTTTTGCCAAAACCACTGTTTAGAAGATATATCAATGATGTCAGCCGAATTTTCTGTTAGGGTTGTCTCAGAAAGGAAAGTGTTACACTCCTCACACTCCAATAAATCGATATACCCCAAAGAAATTAGGTGTTTAAATAATACGCGCACATCTTTGTCATAAAATTTGCTTTCATGTGAAAACTCTATTCTTCTAACCATAAAATCATCAGACAAGAATTTAATGTATTGTCCTTTTTCTAAAAAAATTGCTTTTTCTTGCCAATCAAAATAACTCTTAAAATCAACCTGAATGCTGCCTTTACCAGAAAGAATATGAATTAGAGTATGACACTCTATGAAGTATATTTTATTAATTTCGGGTGAAAACTTTTCTACTTTTTGCATTCGGTTAGTAATGTTTGTTAACATCATTATTTATTAAAACTAAAGAGTTTTAATAAAGCTTTTGAAGCGAATTTAAAATAATGATTAGTATAAAATGTCTTTTAATGCATTTTTACACCATATTTTGCTTATCATTTTTTGTTGCGATTAGTATTCCTGTTGACCAGTTTATTTTTGTTAAGTTAAAATCTTCTCTACTTTCTAAATATTTGATTAATGTATCAACATTCTCTTGGTGACCGTCAGGCCAGTTTGGTTGAGTTGACATATCATCAATAATATAAAACCCTCCTACTTTTACAAGTTCAAGGACTTCGACAATCTCGCTATACTTACCGGGCCAGGCATCTGCAAAAATTAAATCAAACTTTTCTCCTTTGTAATTTTTTATCCACTCAGTTCCATCCGCACAAATAATTTCTACTTGTTTATTTTGTCCGAAGAAATTTTTAGCGATTTCAATCAATTTTGAATCATTATCAATCGATATTAGTTTAGACTTATCATCCATTCCATCTATCATCCAGGATAGAGATAAACCTATTCCGGTCCCCAATTCGAGTACATTAGAATTTGGTTTAGAAGTTATCAATGTCTTTAATAGGGTCCCAATATATAGGTCAGATGGCATTGTAAAACCTATTTCAGTACATTTAGCCACTATTTCAGCATGAAGTTTTGGTTTGTCAAGAATATTTAAATCATTCATATTTTGATTTTTAGCATTAAGCACAATATTTTTTGGTTTTCAATTTCTTTAGATGGTCAGAATTATTCGGCAATGATCAGAAACTTCTGGCTCAAAAACCACCTCAAAATCCAATATATTAAGATGGTCGTTTACTAACATATAATCTGCAAGTCTGCTTTTTTTTATATTGAGAAGTTCGTGTTCCTTTTGTTGTTCGGGTGGTTACTAGCTCAGTTAGTCCTGCTCTAGATAAAATTTTTAAGGTTTCGCTATTTGGTTCCACATTATTTTCATACTCCCATATTCTCTTTTAAATCTTAGTTTTTCTTAAAAGCACCAAACGGTATAGTGTGCAAAAAGATACTACATTTTGAGTTTAGTTGTGAGTCGAATTTTTATATTTTGATTTAATCTATCATTTTAAAAGCCAGATTAAAAGTTTAGCAGTCTATGTAGATAAGAATGAATCTCTAATATGATTCCTGTCAACTATTTTTTATTTCAGCAGGTTCTTTTTGAGTATACAAATCCATATACGTTCTTGGGTTTACTCCCTTAATTTTTTTAAACTGTCGATTAAAGTAACTCAAACTATTAAAACCTGTGTCAAAAGCAATTTGAGATATTGTTAAATCAGATTCTCTTAATAGTCTAGACGCATTTACTATTCTCAAATTATTTACATATTGTGTAAATGTTTTTTTGGTACGTTTTTTAAAATATCTACAAAAATAAGGAACACTCATATGAACCTCTTTTGCTATTTTTCCTATAGATACTTCATGGTTTATATTATTGAATATAT
This sequence comes from Aquimarina algicola, assembly GCF_006443095.1. Classification (GTDB taxonomy): domain Bacteria; phylum Bacteroidota; class Bacteroidia; order Flavobacteriales; family Flavobacteriaceae; genus Aquimarina; species Aquimarina algicola. The sequence continues at coordinate 91,917 of NZ_VFWZ01000008.1, read as the reverse complement.
AGTTTAGAATTTTCTGAAATGTCTCACTATCTTTTGCCTGATATAATTGCGATTCTTGAGTCGTAGATAAAAGTTTTTGATTTTTGTCCATACTAAGACTTTCTAATAAAGAATAAAAAGAAATCAATCTATCTAAACCTCTTTTTTGAAACAATAACTCAATCTGATTCACATAATCTTTGCCATTACTAAATTGAATTCCACTTGCAGATTTCTTTAGCAACAAATAAATAGATTTCATTTCGGGAAGCTCATGATTAAAAAATAATTCCTTTTTGAACTGAATTACCAAACTATGAGCCTTTATTGAGTTTTCTTCTTTATAAAAATCATGATTACATCTCCAATAATGAGGTACTTTAGCACCTATTAGGACCAAATCTCCTACATTAAATAGTTCAGCACTAGTACCTACAAAACGAGTTCCATAACCAGATTTAATATAAGTAAGCTCGATTTCTTCGTGAAAATGCCATGGGGAATCAAAGTAATTTTCTTTGTATTCTGTTGTAGAAAATGATTGATGGTGTGCGTGTATAATTGATTCTTTAATTGCTTTCATAACTCAATATTATCTATTTCTACAATAAAAAAACCTAATAAGGTTAATATTGTTCAAAAATAACACAATATCCGAAAAACTTTTACTCTTTAAAAATAGAAACTTTGCAAAGATTAAATTCTTATTAGATGGAAAAAAGTAAGTTACCGGATCCTTTTGAGAAGGCTAGAGAAAAAAAAGGATATGGTGAAATGAACGATCAGAATGATCCTGTTAAAATACTTTTAAGATTAAAAGACGTTCGAAAAACCGCTAAAAACTGGAAAACCTTTCAGTCCGGAGGTGAGGAAGTTGGACGTATCGTTGTGCCATCGGAAGCAAATATTAGAACCACAAGGCAAATCCCTTTTGAAGTAGACCCGCCCGAGCACACAAATTATCGAGCAATTATAGAGCCTTGGTTTAAAAGACCTAATCAACCAGAGTATCAAGATAAGTTACTTGATATTGTACAGGTAGTTATCGATGATGTATTAAGCAAAGAAAAAGTTGAAGTAATTAAAGAATTCTCATTAATAATTCAATCAAGGGCGTTAACTGTATTATTGAATACTCCATTTGAAGAATCAAAAACCTGGATAGAATGGGGTACACACGTATTTAGAAGTGAGGATACACATTTAGACATTGATAAAGCAAATATCTTATACGATTATATTGATCAAGAAATAGATAGAGCTATTGAAAATTCTACAAGTGACTTATATTCTATATTAATAGACTCTGAAATCAATGGTAAAAAGTTAACTAAAGAAGAGGTAAAAGGAGTAATGATTTTAACCTTTGCAGGAGGACGAGATACAATAATCAATACCATCACCAATTCCATTGCATATTTTGCAGAACACCCAGAATCATTAGATCGTATTAAAAATGAGCCAGAAATCATGAATACTGCAATCGAAGAATTGATTCGATATTTTGCACCCCTTACGCATATGGGTAGAGTAGCTACAGAAGATACACAAGTCTGCGAGCACGCCATCAGAGCACAATCAAGAATTTCTCTATGTTGGGCTTCAGCAAACAGAGATACTAAAACTTTTGAAAACCCCAATGAGGTTGTGTTGGATAGAAAAATAAATCCTCATGTAAGCTTTGGTTTTGGAACACACAATTGTTTGGGAGCAACCCACGCAAGAGTCTTATTACGTATTATTATAACAGAGCTCGTTCAAAAAGTTAAGACCATAGACATTTTAAATTATGAAGATAACATTGAAGACCTTGATGAATTTAAAAGGAAAGTAGGATTCAATTCATTAACAGTAAAATTCAATGCTAGATAACAACAACAATTTTAATTAAAACAATTATGGCTAAAATAACATTTATTGTTAATAATGATGAAAAAATCCTGGTAGAGGGAGACTCAGGAAATGTAATGCAGTTAGCAGTAAATAATAATATTGCAGGAATAGATGGAGATTGTGGTGGGGTTTGTTCTTGTGCCACTTGTCATGTATTTGTTGCAGAAAAAGATTTTGAAAAAGTGGGTAAGGCAGGAGAAATAGAATTAGAAATGTTGGAATTAGAAGATTATGCGAGTGATTTTAGTCGTTTATGTTGTCAGATTGAGGTTTCTGATGCAATTGATGGGGTTGAGTTAACGGTAGCTAAAGAAGTATAAATGATTTCTGATAATAAAACATGTATCGTAATAGGTGCAAGCCATGCAGGTGTAAATTTTGCTTTTGCACTTCGTAAAGAAGGTTGGAAAGGAGCTATTATCTTATTAGATAAAGATAAAGCTACTCCATATCATAGACCTCCTTTATCTAAAAAGTATTTAGAATTAGAAGACAGCATCCAAAACAATTTATTAAAATCGTTAGAAAGTTACGAAAAGGACAATATCTCTTTGTCTTTAGGTAAAGAAGTGATTCGCATTGACAAAGAGAATAAAATGATTCATTTAAGCGATGGTTCTTCTCACACGTATGATGTTTTGGTGTTCGCTACCGGAGCTAGAGCATTTATCCCTCCTATCCAAGGTATCCAAAAGGCAAAGAACATTTTTACGCTACGTAATGCCAATGATGTAGCCAATATTCGTAAAGCTTTTCATTCTAGTACAGATAAAAATATTGTTGTGATAGGAGGTGGATACATTGGTTTAGAAATCGCTGCTTCTTTAAAAAAATTAGGAGCAAATGTTACTGTTCTAGAACGTGAAAAAAGAATTTTAGCACGTGTTACCACTCCCCTTTTGTCCAATTTCTTCACAAATATTCATGAATCTAATGGAGTGAATATTTATGTAAATAAAAGAGTGACTCAAATCAAATCAGAAGGAAATCAAAATACTTTGGTTTGTTCTGATGGCTCTGCTCATATAGCTGATATTATTATTGTTGGAGTTGGAATCAAAGTAAACCTGGAATTGGCTGCTGAAATTGGATTGCATATTAATAACGGAATTAAAGTAGATACTTCAACAAAAACATCTGAGGATGCAATTTATGCTATTGGAGATTGTACCAATCATTACAATAAAATCTATGATACAAATGTAAGATTAGAATCCGTTCAAAATGCAGTAGATCAAGCCAAAGTAGCTGCGGCAAATATTTGTGGTAAAGAAATAGAATACGATGCGCTGCCCTGGTTTTGGTCAGATCAATATGATGTAAAACTCCAAATAGTAGGATTGCCTCAAGGTTTTGACAATTCAGTGGTCAGAAATGAAGGAGATAAAAAGTTTTCTATTTGGTACTTTAAAGGAGACAAATTATTAGCTGTAGATGCTATCAATAATGGAAAAAGTTATGTATTGGGGACCAAGTTTATTAAAGCAAATGCGATCATTGATAAAAAGAAATTAGCAGACCCGACAACCAATTTAAAAGAAATAATAAAAATAAATACTCAATCAAGATGAGTCATTGAAAAAAGAACAAATATTATGAGTAGCGAAGATTTTATTACGTGTAAAGCGGTAGTTGCCCCAGGAGATGGAACTTTCAGAATTGAAGAAACTAAAATTTATCCCCCTCAAGGAGATGAAATATTAGTAAAGGTTAAAGCTGCTGCGATATGCCACACTGATTATGATTCATTAAACTGGGGGATGCCTATCGTAATGGGGCATGAAGGATCAGGGATTGTAGAAGCTGTTGGTAACACGGTAACAAAAGTTGCAGTTGGTGACGAAGTAATTTTAAACTGGGCGACTCCATCTTATGACGATTTTCAATGTCAAATAGGAAACCAAAATATTGATGAACGTAATTCGCCAGTTTTGGCAAGCCATTCTGGTAGAATTTCAGAAGGGCATCCAACTTTTGAATCAACCACCTTGAACGAAGAGCCTATAGAACGTTCATTTAACTTAGGCACATTTTCTGAATATGCACTGGTAAAATCCTCGGGTGTGGTAAAGAAAAACTCTAAGAAATTATCTTTTGAGGGAGCTTCAACTATTAGCTGTGCAGTAATGACAGGATGTGGTTCTGTATTCAATACAGCCAAACCAGAATGGGGAAGCACAATAGTAGTTTTAGGAACAGGAGGTGTAGGATTAAATGTTGTACAAGCCGCTAGAATTTCTGGCGCTGCCAAAATTATTGCTATTGATGTGAATCCAACACGTCTCGAGATGGCAAAGCAATTCGGAGCTACAGATGTTATTTTAGCTGATAGAGAAGATAAAGGATTGTTAAACGCAGCTGAGATTGTAAAAGGAATGACTAGCGGAAGAGGCGCAGATTACGCTTTTGAATGTACCGCTGTTCCTGCTTTAGGAGTAGCTCCTTTAGCTATGATACGCAATGCAGGTACCGCAGTACAGGTAAGTGGTATTGAGCAAGAAATTATGGTAGATATGCGTTTATTCGAATGGGATAAAATTTACATTAATCCATTATACGGTGGTGCAAAACCAGATATCGATTTTCCAAAATTTGAAGCTCTGTATGAAAAAGGAGATTTAATGTTAGAAGAATTGGTTACAAGGACTTATAAGCTAGAGGATCTTCAACAAGGGTTTGATGATATGCTGACTGGCAAAAATGCCAAGGGGGTCATTGTATTTTCTTAAAATGATGGTTCAAATTATAATAGTCTACAGCTATATAAAAAAAGTAAAAATGATATTCAAAAACATACAACATAACCTTACAAAAAAACATAGAACATTAATTCTCATACTAATCCTTTCTCTTTCATTTTCTATGCAATCACAAAGAAGAAAGGTAGAATTATTAAAGGATTGGAAGTTCTCTCATGAAGATTCTGGAGCTACTCCTTTTATTGACTTTGATGATCAGGATTGGGAAAATATAACGTTACCTCATGACTGGGCGATATTAGGAGACTTTAATTTTAAAAATGATCTCCAACTAACCAAGGTCGTTCAGGATGGAGACAAAAAACCTAAGTATCGTACAGGAAGAACCGGAGCGTTACCCTACGTAGGGGTCGGTTGGTATAGAACTCATTTTCGTATTACAGAGCAAGAAGCCAAAGAAAGAGTAGAATTATCTTTTGATGGAGCGATGAGTAATACAAAAGTATATGTAAATGGAAAATTTGTAGGCGAAAGACCCAATGGATATGTCTCCTTTTACTTTGATATTACCTCTTTCTTAAATCAGGGAGATAATCTTATAGCCGTTCGGTTAGAAAATTTCCCAGGTCAGTCTCGTTGGTATCCGGGTGCAGGTTTGTATAGAAAAGTAACACTTGTCAAAACATCAAAAACACATATAAAAACCTGGGGTACATTTGTAACCACTCCTGAAATTTCTTCAAAAAAGGCCAAAGTAGATGTAGAATTAGAACTTGTTGGAAATGGTGATTATACCTTAGAAAATAAAATAATTGATCCTAAAGGAAATATATCTGTAATCAAAACAACTAAAGTAACGCTTAATTCTTCAACAAAGATCAGCCAAGATTTAATCATAAAAAAACCAGAATTATGGAGTCTCAAAACCCCTCAGTTGTATCAACTGGAGACAACTCTCTTAAAAGAAGAGACGATTATAGATAAGTATACCACACCTTTTGGGATAAGAAGTATTCGCTTTGAATTGAATGGCTTCTATTTAAATGATAAAAAAATAAGTTTTCAAGGTGTAAATATGCATCATGATCTAGGACCAGTAGGTGCCGCTTTTTATCCAGAACTATTCTTGCGTCAAGTCAAAAAGCTAAAAGAAATGGGGGTTAATGCAATTCGTTTTTCTCATAACCCTCCTGCCCCTGAGGCATTAGATATTTGTGATGCCGAAGGTATTCTGGTTATAGATGAAGCTTTTGATGAATGGGAAATAAATAAAACAGACAATGGCTATGGAAAGTATTTTGATAAATGGGCTCAAAAAGACATAACAAACACAGTGTTAAGGGATCGAAACCACCCATCAGTTATTATGTGGAGTTTAGGTAATGAGGTACAGGAACAATTCAACGGAGACCCAAAAAATCGATGTAAATTTTTAAATGATATTGTAAAAAAAATAGATACTACCAGAGCTACAACTGTTGGATTTAGTAAAGTGGTTAATAGTTTAAAATACGGGATGGCACAAACAGTAGATGTTGCAGGCTTTAATTACAGAGCAGGAATTTATCACAAAATAAGAGAGTTGTATCCAAATTTAAAATTTTATGCAAGTGAAACCGGAGGATCATTGAGTGTGCGTGGGGCGTATAAATTTCCTGTAATCTATGACCATCAACAAGATAAAAAAGGACGGTATGCAGATAAGAATTTATATAAAGATGGTCACCCAGGTAATTATGAAAACACTAGTGTACCTTGGGGATATTCACCTTATAAAGAATTTGCAGCTCAAGACTATAACCCTTTTGTTTATGGAGAATTTGTTTGGACAGGATATGATTATCTAGGCGAACCCTCTCCTTACAATAATGCACAAGGGCGTAGTTCTTATTTTGCTCCTATTGATATGGTAGGCTTAGAAAAAGATAAATTTTACTTATATCAAAGCCAATGGAATAAAGAAAAAGATGTACTACATGTATTGCCACATTGGACATTACCAAAAATGAAGGGCAAAAAAATACCTGTAATATGTCATACAAATTTTGAAAAAGCAGAATTATTTATAAACGGAAAAAGTTATGGAGTGAAGGGTAAAGAAAAACCTTTAAAACCTGATTTTTTATCAGATGATATTAATATTGAAATTAATGGAGGAACCTCTTTTAATCAAGTGAAGGCCTATTCTATCGTTTGGGAAAATGTGATGTATGAGTATGGAACACTCAAAGTAGTTGCATATAATGCAAAAAACGAAAAAGTTGCAGAAAAAACTATTGTTACAGCTGATAAACCGAGCCAAATAAAAATAATGCCAGAGCTAAATAGTATAAAGCAAGGACAAGCTGGGGTATACCAAGTTTCTGTAGTAGATAAAAATGGGAATCTTTGCCCTAATTATAATGAAAATATGCAAATTGAAGTTTCGGGTGCTGCAAGGTTTTTAGCTTCGGGTAATGGTGACCCAATGAACCTACAAAATCTATCAAAACCAGAGCGTAAATTTTTAAACGGAAAAGCTGTTGTTTATATAAAATCTATTGATAAAGGTACAGTGAATATTAAGGTTACATCTGGGAATTCAGAAGCTATAAATACTGAATTAGTAGTGAAGTAATATGGATTCAAAGTTTAGGACAACAGAAATCTCAGACCCACAATTTGAATCGGACAACCTAAGATTCATTACCGTAAAAACGCAAAATTTAAAAGGTCGTGGAGATATATGCCTATACGTACCCAAACTTAATTTACCGGCTAATGTTCCTTTGGTTATTTTATTACATGGTGTATATGGCAGCGCTTGGATTTGGTCGCAAAAAGGAGGTGTCCATAAAACTGCAAATGAGATGATCAATCAGAAAGAAATCGCTCCCATGTTAATAGCGATGCCTTCAGATGGCTTATGGGGAGATGGTTCAGCTTATTTACCCCACAATTCGTATAATTTTGAAAAATGGATTGTAGAAGATGTGATTAATGCTGTAAAAGAGAATATAGAAGAAGTAAATGATAATTCTCCAATTTTTATAGGTGGACTCTCTATGGGAGGTTATGGAGCTTTAAGGATTGGAGCTAAATATCCCAAACTCTTTAAAGGATTTTCGGGTCATAGTTCTATTACAGATATTTCACAAATGACTTTGTTTGTAGAAGAAAGTTTAGAAGATTATAAGCAAGAAAATTTCGAATACGAATCCATTCTAAGCCTTATGAAAAGAAATAAAACTCTTTTACCCGCTTTTAGGTTTGATTGTGGAATAGATGATGCATTAATTACACATAACAGAACATTACATGAAGAATTAGTTCTTGAATGTATCTCTCACGAATACAAAGAATTCTCCGGAAAGCATGAGTGGGTGTATTGGATAAACCATGTAAAAGATACTTTACGATTTTTCAATAAGCTATTATAAATTGTTTTCTATACTCCTTTTACATAATACTTATTACAAAAACTGCTTTAAAGTTCCCTTCATCAGGAAGAAGAAGCAATTTCACAGGAATTTACAAATTAATTAAAACTTGTTAGCTATACACTGCTTAAAGTCAAAATTAGGCAACAAGCCTTTTCAAAGGATTGTATAAGAGTCATACTTTGTTGGGTAATAATCGAATAAAAAAATGTACCTCCGCAAATACAATAGTATTGATGTAATAATCTATAGATATTGGAAATATACTAACCTTGTGTAGCATCAAAATAATTGACACTATATAAAGCGGTTTCAGTAACCTCTTTATTTTCTAAAGCATTTATATAAGAATCTTCTATACCTTTTTTATGAAGTATTCTATTTAAATAATTTCATTTACTAGGTTATTAGACGAATATTAATCCATTTTTATATTTCAAAAATCAATATCATCAAGTACTCGTTCTAACTCATTGAGATCTTCTTTTGAGTTACCTTTTAGTAAAATACCAAAACCAAATCCTTTTTTTAGGCTAATAAAATATCTGTGATATTCAACATCCTCATTTTTAAATGTGGCATCAATTTTATAAAAGGTCTCTCCATCTAGCTTGGTTTTAGTAAAATCTTCACTTGCTAATTCTATACTAGGATTACTCTGAGCATCTTTTTTTGTGTACTCTAGATAATTTTTGATTTCTGTAATATTATCTTCATTGATAAATGCAGTATTTTCTACAAAAAAGAAAATCTTTGGTTTCTTAGTCACTAGAGCCTCTTCTTTTTCTAACAGAAATATTCCTGTGGTTTTTATGTTTTGGGGTACATTTAGAGCTCTTATTTTATTCTCATAAAGATTTTCATCCCATGGTATTCCTTCTCCTGTATCTTCATGCCAATACTTGCTGTGCTTGTCATCATAACTATATCCTTCTGGTACGGGAAATGAAAAATCAAAAAACTTGTTAAGGTAGACACCATTTTTTTCTACAAGACCCCAATCGAATTGGTTAAATTCTTCTTTACAACTTGTTAGCATAACAAAAACTAAAAAGAGAAAAAAACAACAAATGTTTTTTAGTGTTGTTTGTTGTTTTTTTGACACAATTTGTGATTCTTTATCTTTACGTTTATTCTTACTTGTAGTATTTTTCATCTTATTATTGTTATTTAGATTATAAAAGTTCTCTTTCAAATGAATGATGCATTGAAAAATCTATTCTTTTTGAGCTACTGTAAACACTAATACTTTGCTTAATTATCAATATAATTGTATCAATTTTACGATTACATTAAAAAGATCAAAGTATCTATTTTATCATACATCAAAATGCTATTATAAAATTTTAAATACGTGATCCAGCTTTGACCAAAAGTAATCGATCTTCTTAATAAATTTGACCCAGAAAACAGGGTTTTTTCGTTAATCGATTAAATAATTTGTATGTTATTTTTTACCTTTTCACTAAATTCTTTAGTAACATATTGAGTACCTTTATCTGAATGAAAAATTAAGGTGTTTTTAATCTCTCTTTTATTAGTGATAACATATCTTCTACACTCAATCATTCTAACATTTATATAGATTCATGGTTCTAAAAACTAGTGTTGAATTCTTCCTTTTAAGAGTTACTATAATTTTTTATTATGATTACTTCAATATTATTTAGATTCTAGTTTTACTTTTACAAATTAATTAATCTTTTTTTCGCTTTTTCATGAGCTGGATTAATTGTTAATTCTTTTTCATAATCGAGCTTTGCTGCTTCGTATTTTTTTAAATGTTCATAGCATAAACCTCTATTAAAATGTAAAGACTCTTTGTTGGGGTTGATCCGTATTGCCTCTGTATAACACTCAATAGCTTTGATATCGTTTTCTAAATAGTAATATGCTAATGCCATATAATTATAGGCGTTAAAATAGTTGACGTCTAACGCTATAACTTTCTCAAAATAGGATATTGCTTCTTTATAAAGTTTACTATTATAAAAATTATAAGCACAATTAATAAGTGCCTTTATATGATTAGGATTGTATTTCAATACTGTATGAAATGCATCTGTGGATTCTTTGTAACGTTTTAACTTTCTTTGGTATATCCCTTTGTTTAATAAGGCAATTTCACAATTTGGTTGTCTGGCTATCAGCTTTTCTAAACATTGTATTGCTTTTTCTTGTTCTCCTAATAGCCAATATTCACTAGCCATATTTGTATAGGCCATTTCATAATTCGGGTCTAATTTCAATGCATTATTATAGGCCTCTATTGCATTACGAGAATCTTTAAAGCCTACGGCATATACATACCCTAAACTTGTGTACGTATTCGCAGTTAAGTCTCCCAACTCTATTGCTTTAAGATAATCGTTTTTACTATTTTCAAATTGCTTTAACTTGCTATATAACTTAGCTCTTCTATAAAATCCAAAAGCATAATATGGATTCTTATCAATACAATTATTGATCAATACTAATGCTTCTTTATGTTGTCCTTTGTTTTGATAAATAAGCATTAAACTACAATAGGGTTCTGGTTGATAAGGATAATTTTTGATTGCTATTGTATAGTAATCAATAGCATTATTGTGATCATTTTCTCTTTCTGCAATTCTACCTAAAAGGTCATAAAATGGGCCTTTTTTATCTAAGTTTTTAATAGCCTCCTGACAAATGTTTTTAGATTGTTCTAATGCATTGACTTTAAAGAACTCCCAAGCTAAATTTTTATTAGCATCGTAATAAGTAGGCTTCATAGCAACCGCCTTTTGGTAATAGGCAATAGCTGTTTTCTTGTCGTTTAACTTCGTCAAATACACACCTAGGTTATTAAAATATTCTGGCTTGCCTGGATTTATATCAATAGCATTTTTATAAGCTGTTTTTGCATTTTCCCATTGTTGCTTATATTCATAAATATCACCTATTCTAATGTGATTTAGCTCATAAAAGGGATATAACACCAAACTCTTTTGATAAGATTTTATGGCATTCTCATAGTCTCTAGCTTGTGTATAGGCATCACCTAATAAATGATATATGTAAAAATTGTCTTTGCCAGAGGTAATGACTTTTTTAAAATATTCAATAGCTAAATTTGTTTTATTTAGCTCCAAATACCCCCAACCTATTACAAAATCAATTTTATATGTATAGGGATATTGTGTACGTAATATGTCAAAATAGTGTTCGGGATTTAATTGTGAATTCAAATTATCAAAAAAAGTAGTGATAATCATTCTGTAATTGCTCTCCAGATTATCAATTTTATCTTTTTGTACACTATCATTATTATTTTCTAATACCTCCGAGACCTGATGCTTTGAAGTAGCTTGATACAGTTCAATTCCTTCTGGAAACGCATTTCTAATATCAGAATAACAAGTGCTTTTAGTTAAGTCTAAAGGATTTGGCTCGATGACCTCTGTGGCTTCTAGTAGTCCTCTATTTTGAGATTTGGCTGCTTCTAGTGCTTTTAAAAACACTGTAATCCTACCATCCGAAAAATGACAATCTAATTCGGTTTTTACAACTGGGTTTGTATTGTAATCATCTAGTAATTTTTTAACTCCTTCTACAGAAATATAAACCCCAGAACTGAAATTAGTATTAATCTTATTAGCGATACGCTGCTTAAAGTCAAAATCAGGCAACAAGCTTTTCCAAGGTAGCGTATAGGCTTTATACTTTGGATAGTAATCGAATAAAAAAGAAAAAGCACCTCCTCGGATATAGTAGTATTGATGTAGTAATCCATGGATATTGGCAATATAGTAGCCGTGTGTAGCATCAAAATAATCAGATGACACTACATTTAATGCGGTTTCAATAATGTGTTTATACTTATCTGTATAGCTGCTTTCAATGTTATGTGTATTACACACGGTTTTAATAACCTCTTTATTTTCTAAAGCATTTATATAAAGATCTTCTATATCTTTTTTATGAATTGGATGGTAGGTAATGTCATATCCCATAATAATTTTGTTAAGAGTAGTTAGGTGTTTCAATAATCTCAATAGTTTCTATTGCTGCAAATTCTATATACAAAAAGACAAGATACTTGCTATTCAAACACATTTTTTTACAGATTTTTCCAGGTACAAACTCATTTCTAAAAGCTCGCATAGTATAAAGCGGTGCTGTAGAAACAAAATCGAAAATAATTAAGAATAAACAAAAAAGAGTATCAAATTATAGATTGGAACGTATAGTCTTATAATTCTCTATTCTGCTTTGCTCACAATTAATTTTATAAATTAACTACTGATAAATGTTGTTGACGATATTCTGAAGGAGTTTGGCCTACTAAATTTTTAAACACTCGGTTGAATGATGTTTTACTAGGAAAACCGGCTTCGTAACCTAACGCTAATATTTTGTAATTTGAGAAGGCTGGATCTTTAATAAGTTGTTTTGCCTTATCTACCCGATACAAATTCATGAAATTATTAAAGTTCTTTTCAAAACAAACATTTAATACTTCAGAAAAAAGATGCACACTCATATTTAGGCGTTCAGCAAGTGTGGATTGTTTTATTTCGTGATCGAGATAGGGTTTTTCGGTTTCCATATAATCCAGGATCTTTTGCACATATTGCTCTTGCTCTGCAGAAGTCAAGGATGTTTTTTTAGATTTTTCGTCATCATTTTGGGTTAATGATGGGATAGTTTTTTCTTTTACCAGCTTTAATATTTTAGCCTTAAGCGCTTCATTTTCATCTTGTAACAGTAACCGATCTTCCTTTAATTGATATGCTTCTAATTCTGCATGTTTTTTCTTTTTCTGATAAACCAATAAAACTCCCAATAGTATAAAAGTAATAGCAATCCCTATCAAAATTGAAGTCCACTTAAATGTACTCTCCTTTTTTAATTTCACTTCTGTTTTAGCCAGTTCTTTTTCTATTTCGAATCTTTTAGCTTTTGAAAGTGTCTGTAAGTACTTTTCTTTGGCATTTATATACCCTTTGTATTGCATATTTGCTTTTTCCAAATGCCCTAATTTTTCAAAACTTTTGGCCAGCTGCTTATACGTATCCATCTCAATTTTTAGAAACTGGTTAGAGATCGCTATACCTTGAGCCATTTGCAAAGGTAAAACAGCCTCTTCATAATTTTCAAGTCCAACTAGTGAAGCCCCCATGAGGTAAAGACTCAAGGCTCTACGTTCTATAGATTGCTTATCAGTATATAAGTTTTCTGCTTGTTGGCTATGGGCTAATGCTTGTTGAAACTGTTTTAGCTCAAGATAATTTTCTGCCATTTCGTTTAAGGTATTGATAATAATATCATCACGTTTTAGTTTTTCGCCTATACCTTTGGCTTTCTCAAGATATTCTAAAGCAGTATTAAAATCTCTGTTACCGGTAGCAGCATCAGACAAACCTGTATACACAGCCATTCTATACACATCCGGCCCTCCAAAATCTTCAATATATTTTAATGCTTTATCAAAGGATTTTTGCGCTTTATTATGATCCTCAATTTGGTTATATACATTACCCAGATTAACTAAAATAATAGTCTCTTTTTTGTAACTATCCGGTATATTTTTTGAGATTTCTAACGCTTCCAAATAATATTTCATTGATGTATCGTAAGAGCCTAATGAATTATAATACACCCCTAATCTTATAACGGCATCAATTTCATAGGCTTTAAGCTGGTTAGCCTTGGCAAGAGTTAAAATAGAATCAGTATATAATTTGAAATTTTTAAAATCGCCCAAATTGTAGGAATCACCCTGTAGTTTGGTTAAACGCTCTAGCACTTCTTTTGCAGAAACAGTATTTTCTTGGTTTTGGGAATACCCGGAGCTGCATAGAAAAAATACGAGATAAAAACCGGCAACTAACTTCAACATTACAACTACTTTTAAAATAATTGCAAATTAAGAATTTATTGTTTTAAAGAGAATGGTGCCAACTTATAATTTGGAGCGTATGTATGAGGTGTTTTTATTTCTTTTGTATGAAACAAAAGAAGAATTCAATCAATATATGAACGAATACTTAAAAATATATCATCAGGATAGCACCCTCCATTTTGCAGGGTTTGAAAAAGCCTTTGTTCGTTTATATCAAAATAAAGAAACGTCTCAATTCAAAGCCACAAATCTTATAGACATTGAGCTTAAATGTTGTTTGCAGAATAAAGTTAGTAATGAGCGTTTTGATTTTATTCAAACAGCAGCTTTGAATTTGTATCAGTTCCCCACCAATTTATCAGACTCCGATGGCTTAGAAGAGCTAACTATTGAAATTCCTGAGGTTCCTCTCGGTGAGAAGCAACACAATAGTGATATTTTTATGTACCTGGGTTTTGGAGTCACTATTAGACAAAGTAGTATTTACTTTAAAAAAATTGAAAATGATTATTTCATTAATTGGAAGGGTATCGCAGAAGATATTGACTATTATGATGAAAGAGCAAAACCCAATACGTTTGATTTAGTGGCCAAAATCGAACGTATACAAAATGTAAGAACAACAGATATTATCGAAGGTTAAAAGACAATGCAGGATACGAATACCACAGCGTTACATACTACTATTGAGCATCTTTATCAGGTATTTTCGAGCTACCCGGCACCACAACGGGTGATCGATTATCCTTGTGTTTCTTGCTTTAGTACTACCGATGAGCATTATCTTTTAAACATCCCTTTACAAAAACTAAATGATCATATTTTTGGCGCGCTTATAGAATCTTGCAATATCATCCCATTTGGCAATGACATCTACAAATATTTTGTACCGCGAGTGCTAGAGCTTACTACTATCGAAAATCCGGACTTCAGTTTTTCTTTTGTAGAATACGTGCATCGAGAATTTGCCAAATTTGATTATCAAAACACATTTTCTGCTAAAGAAATAAGCGCTATTGACAACTTTTTTGATGCCTGGCTTCAACAAGAGTTCAATAAACCTATGGATCAGTATGACGAAGCTGAACTTTTTTATGCTGCTCAGGCAGGATATAATACGATTCCTTTTTTAAAAGAAATCCGGCATGATAACAACAATAAAATCATTGTAAAACATTTAATGAATTATATCCTAATTCAGGAAAAATATAAATCAAAAACAGAATTTACAAAGTGGTCGAATACTGGAACTTTGAAGCAATTAATACGTTGGATTCATCATGAACATATTTAAAAAAACCATATTTACATCAACAATCCATCAAGAAGAAGCGCTAGAACGCTTGCAAGATGTGGTGCAAGATACGCGTCCACATCCTATGAAAGTATTTATGGGTGATTCATCACATAAACCTTATTCGGGAAGGATAGAAGGACATATTTTTATAATAAAAAGAATCATCGGTTATCGCAATCATTTCTTGCCTGAAATTAAAGGAGTGATCACACCAGATGGCGCAAATATCAATATCGAATTGAGTGTAAAACCCAATCCTGTTGCTTTGATATTCATTGGGTTCTTTTTTGTTTTTGCGTGTATCGCAAGTTTAGTTTCGATATCTATAATTGTGACTTCAGAGGTTTTTGAGCCGCTTACGCTTATTCCCTTCGGGATGTTAGGTATAGTGGCACTTATGGTAATTCTTGGCGTTGGGATAGAAGCCAATGTTGCAAAACGTTTTATAAAAAATTTGTTTAATGCAAGTGTAAAAAAAGAATAAAATGACACAAAATCGCATCTGGTTTAAAAACAATCCCTGGCCAGAGGGGCATGCAATCAAAGAGGTAAAGCTGTACGGCGTATTAAAATCCGATCGTGTATTGTTGCATTTAAGCATAAAATCAGAAGATTATTATGCAAAAGAAGGTTGGGAAGCCACACGCGAAAGAGAAAAAACCTATGATGACGCCCTTTACGATAAAGGCATTGAAGACAATTGGCAAATGATGGCCGGCTGGCTCAACTATCATTCTTGCCATATCCAGCCAAACGAATATCATCTTTTGGGCGACCATAAAATACCCTTTGCATTAGATACGCTAGACAGTTTAACCATAGCCTTAGACAATCCACCACCAGAAGACAAAAACTGGGGTGGTATTTCATTTGATGATCTGGCCTTTCATTGCTATGTGCTGGGACATGATGCGGTAGGATATCACAATATTTCCTTCAGCTCGGCAAAAACCGATATGCCTTATCATTATGATATAGACTGGACAGGTAAAGTAGCATTGGCGTATATGGGAGATGAAGAATTTAAATATGACTTTAAGATTCAACTTCGTGATGTCCCTTTTGTGGGGTTTGATGGTGTAAGACGAAACGAATTAAGGTACAGAGGCAAAGGTGATTCAAAAGAAAACTACTGGTATGATAAACGACAAGACCAAAGTCTTGAAGAACGGGAAGCCGAATTAAGAGCCTGGATAGAAGCTAATACAACCATACCACCAGCACAACTCAAATTTGTAGCAGAAGAACATAGTGATTGGTTGAAATTAATTTAATCTCAAAAATATTGTTTATGAAAACACTAATTATCTTAGCTAGTGTGTTACTTACCGTAGTCTTTACATCAATGTATCTCATTAAAAAAAGTAAAGAACCTCAGAACAAGCTCACGAGGCATTCGAAGAGAACTGACTTTTGACTTCGAGACAAGCCTCGGAACATTTAAATCTCGATTATCGAGTAAAAAAACGATGGAACCACAAAGAGATTATCCCAAATACATATCGCATTCTAAAGTATAAATACTCTGAATTATTTTTTTGAGTTGTGCTTAATTTCCTTCACAAGCTGCCCATTTCTATACATTTCTTCTATAACTAATTCTCCCGTAATATTATATTTCTTTTTTGAATCAATTTTATTGTTAACATAGACAGATTCGATAGCCAAAGTTTGATTTTCATAATATTTCTTATGTGTGTAATCTTTGGGCGCTGTATATATTTTTTCTTCGTATATCTGGCCATTTTCAAATTTTTCTATCCAATGACCAACAGGATTATCGTCTTTATAATATTCAACTCTTGTCCCTTTTAGACCTTTATAAGTACTTATAAAATGTCTTAACCATTTTCCGTGTCTTTTGCCGTTTTTATAGGTTTGCACACTAATCAATTTTCCTTGCTCTGTATAATCCAATTGATCGCCGTGTGTTTTGCCATTTTTAAAATTATTTTCCTGGATTTTTATTTCCTTATCATTGTAAAAAGTTTCTTTCCCGTGTTTTAAACCATCCTTAAAAAACGAAGTAGCCTTTAGGTTTCCGTTTTCGTGATATGCAATAAATTTACCGTCGTATTCTCCTTTTACAAAATTTATTAGGATGTAAGAGCCATCATCATAACCGATTTTATAATACCCTTCTAGTAATTCTTTTTTGTTTTTTTTATAATGAAAGAATCTTTTACCAAAATCCTTTGTAGTGATTTCATCTTCAAAAATAAAAGTTTGTGTAAATGCTAAAGACGAATACAAACAAGCTATTAATACTATATATTTCATTTTTTAATTTTTTGTAAATAAAAGGTTTAATTAAATTGAAGTAATGAGCAATGGAAGCAAATAAATGTTTTGGCTACTTACTATACAATATTTAAGAGTAACTTTCTCATTTTTTTATTTATTTGTTTTTACTCTAACAATCAAGGGTATTATTGTTTTATTTGTTCTTTAAATAATATCGGTTTCCCTTTTTTATATCGGGAGTAGCTGGTAAAAATAATGCTGGTAACTTCTTCTGGGTCTCTGACCCCAAGTTTACTAAAATATTTACTCAACCTTGAACCATTTGTAATTTGCCAACGGTTTCTTATTCTATAACCTATAGATAAATAAGCTGTAGAAACAAAATTGTTTTCTGACCAATCAACTGCTTTTTGCTGTGTTGCATCACCTAAAACTTTGTCTAATTGTACCAAACAATCTTCTATATCTTTTGGGATATAAACTCCAAAAAGAGTATCGGTTATAAACCGTGTTTTTTCTCGCGCATCTATCACTTTTTGCTTTGATCGATATTGCTTTAGTAATTCTTTATGTGGGGTATCTTGTTTATTTAAGTAATTCTTAAAAGCAACTAGTACAACTTCATTTATAAGATCAATATCTTCTATACCATTTCTATTTAAGTATTTTACAAATCTTGTATTCTTTTCTTTTCCTTTTCTTTTATTCTTTATTTTATTATACCAAACAAACATAGGAGGACTATCCTCTACTAAATAATCTAATGAATATGGATATACAATATTTATAATTGTATCATTATCAGCATTTCGAACAAGATTCTTTAAACTGTCAGAAAAAGTAGTATTTAATATCTCGTTTGCTCTACCTAGATTTTCAGGAATTTCTTCTAAAGCTGAATATTCACTTTCAGGTATAAAATAATCTACTCTTTCAGTTGTTTTACAACTACTTATACATAGATGTATCAACAGACAAAAAACAACTATTTTTATTATTCTATTTTTTGTTTTTCTCATTATTCTTCAATTTCATTTTATATTCTTCCCAAGTCATTTTTGTTTACTTCAATGATCAAGACCATCTTTACCTATTGTTTAAAATAGGCTTCTTTTCTAAAAATTTTCTATTGGGATTACATGGGCTTTGTTGTACTCTTGCCTTAAAAGATTCTTTGTTGGACGCATTAAAGAGATAAGTACATTTTACACAATAGCACTCGTGTAAATCTAACTTTCTGGTTTTGTAGCTCCATTAATCTAATTTAGATATATCAGTATTGTAGAATTTACCTTTAAATAAATTTTGATTTTCTAATAACTGATAAGCTTTCTTTAAATTGATAGGATTATTCTTATATCTTGATTTTAGAACCTTATTCTTTTTGTGGTCATATTCTATATACAAAGTGTCTTTATCTATTACATAAGTATTTGCTTCGATCATTTCATCTTTGTAATAAAGAATTTGAAATAAAGGAAGTCTAGGTTCTAAATAAGCAACCTGAAAAAAATCCTTATTCTCTCCACCTAAAGTCTTCTTTATATCAGTATATGGAGGCTTAGAAACGTCTATTAAACCTTTATCAGTTCTATTTTTATGTAAAACCGAAAAAGTAAAAACATCTGCTTTTCTAAACCGATATGGTTCTTTATAAATAAAAGCCAAAAATAATACAGAAGTAAGAATTGTTAGAAAAGTAGGAATATAATATTTTGGAATAAACTTTTTGTTAAGAAGTAATTTTATTAAACTAAAAATACCTATCAACAAACATGCAAAGAAAATAACTATCTTATAAATCATATCTAATTTTTTATACCCCAATGAGGTGTATTATTTATTGAGTTTGGATTATCAAAATGATTATGCAAGTCACAAGTTAAAAACTTCGACCAGCAAGGGAATTATCTTTTAATAGGTTTATATTTTTTCAATAAAAGATATATTATAAGAGTAATTACCCAAATAATTATAAAATCAAAAACTAGATATATTCCATTCCAACTAAAACGTATACAATCGGAAATAAAAAATCTATTGTAATAAATTAATGGAAATCCAATATCTAAACTATTATCGACTTTAGGATTAATGATAGAAATAAGCACTGTTAAAAAAGACACTACAAAAAACATTAATATCGATAACAAAATTGACCTAAATAAAATTTTGATATCAATAAGCATACTTCGCATATTGAATATTTTCTTTTAAAGTTACAATCTTTCCATTATTTCCCAGACCATACAAATTACCATCTATTTTATCTAAACTAATATTTTAACTTGATTTCTTTTTGTTCTTTGGTTAGGACATTGGTGTCAAATCTTCGTGTTTTATCACTATTTTCTTTTCTATAATCTACCCGTATCAAATCACTTTCTAAGAAATACTCCGTAAGTTTTGGGTGTTTTTTTCTAAACTCTTCTAATTTGGTGATATGCATAGAGTCTTTTTTCTGCGCTCTCATTTGCTTTTTATAAACCTCTAGCGTTTTTTGTTGCTCTACATTTTTTTCTTTAAGAATATGTAAGCTATATAGTAAATAGTCTAAACTATCTTTTTTATTGATAGACAATCTATTAAAATTATCTACACCTAAGTAAGAGTTTTTACGATTCTTATAATAAAGTTTACCACCGCCAATACCTCCACTTGAATTATTTTTTTCTCTATATAAATAATCAACTGATTTTATAATATAGTCATCATCAGTATTATTAAATATTTTTACATTATAAGGTAACATAACCCTTGTTACTACATCATGTTCTACGTTATACCAAAGTATAATCGGTTTATCTATTTCTCTCACTTCAATCTTTAAATCAACATCTAATTTTTTTTTCTGACCACAAGCTGCTAGAAAAAATAGAAATACGATGTATAAATAGTTTTTAGTAATCACTACCAACTCTTTAATTTGACTTCTCTAGTACCATTATCAGAAACCGATATTCTAAATTGTCTTGGTTTTTCTTGATCTTTTTTTCTATAGCTAATTCGTATTGAATCTCTTTCTAAAAAATACTCTGTAAGTTCGGGGTGTTTTTTTCTAAACTGTTTTAGTGTACCCACATGCATAGAGTCTTTTTGTTGTGCTCTCATTTCTTCTTTGTATATCTCTAATGCTTGTTGTTGTTCTGTGTTTTTTTCTTTAAGAATATGCAAGCTATATAACAAATAATCTAAACTATCTTTTTGATTTATTTTAAAACTCTTACCATTATCTGTAAATAAATAAAAGTTTTCATTTGTTTTGTAATGTAATTTACCTCCTCCGATTCCTCCGCTGTAATTATCATCTTGTCTTCTATATAAATACCTAACAGAATTCACTACATAATCATTATTCGTTTTGTTATACATCATTATATTGTAAGGGAACATTACCCTTGTTATTACATCTGCTTCAATATTATACCAAAGTATAATAGGTTCATTAGTTTCATTTACTATAATATTTAAACTAGTATCTGCATTAACATTTTTGTTTTGACTACAAGCAGTCAAAACAAAAAAGAATATAATATGTAAATAATTTTTGGTGTTCATTTCTAAAAAAATATGGTTTCTATTATGTATACAGGTATTCCCTGACTATTTTCAACTTTTTTATATAGAATATTACATTGATCTCTTTTATCAGTGTTTTGATCAATCAATTCTTGTAATGTTGTTATTTTTCCTGATAGCAATTTATCAATATTAGGTATATCAAAAGGGTCTAAAAAATATTCATCACGTCCATCAATCTCATTTAAAACAGCACTATATCCTTTTGCCTTTGCGATATCTAGATCATGTTGTAGTGCTGCATTTGTTGCCTCGTCTCGTTCTGCTTTGATTTCTTGTGCAAAGATACCAGCTATTTCTAAAGCAACGATAAAATGCATCGTCAATGGGTTGGCTAGCCCTAGCCCGACCAATACATTTAAGCTCAAAGGCTTGTCAAATGGGCTATCTTCACTCATTGCATAAGAGATTACACCTGCTATATCAGACATCAAACTAAAATGATCCGCTACATGTTTAATCCCGCCCAGTATTTTGACTTTGGTACCATCTTGTGCAAAAAAATCATAATTACTCGTTGAGCCATCAACTCGTTGCCCATCTCTATTAAACGCTCTGGTATGGCGAGAGTTTACTTCTCTTAGCCGCCCCTCGTTATCATACACTTGTCTGGCTCTTATAGGTGCATTGGGGTGTCTATACACTTGCATATCACTCATCACAATGTTACCATCTGCAAGTTTAGCAAGGACAATATCATCAATTTTATTTTGAGCTACTGTGCTTATTGCTTTTGTAACTTGCTCGGTGACCTTACCCTTTATTTTATCTTTTACCTTGTCTTGTACTGCTTTTAGTAAAAAAATAGGCGAACCATCTTTACCACTTCTTAATTCTGGTAAATTCATATCTCCAAAACCACTTTTGAAATATAGATTACGATTATTGGTGGTAACTCGCAATACTTTACTATCGTCTCCTTCGGGTAATTCTACATTTGTGATATTTGCCCCACCGGTTGTACAATTTACAACCCAATACAGTTCTGCTGCAAAATTATTGTAGGCAATATTGTCTGTATCTTCTCTAATCACAGGTTCCCAAGTTTCAGATAGTTGTATCTCTGCTACGGCACGCCCTCTAAACCCTTCGCCCTCTTCGAGCATTACTATGGCTCGTGTTTTTACAGGTTTGTTAGGAAACTTATCTGTATCATGACCGGATAACCCTGCCCAAAAAAAACGGTCATAATCAAAAAGTTGTAGGTTTAGCACTGTATCTTCTTCAAGATATCGGGTTTGTATATGAAAATACATGGTTGTACCCAATGCTACATTGTTTTTTTGATCCTTATTATAGGTATAAGGTTGTAATCCTTCTCTATCATAAGCCCAATAACTATTGATGATTCTAGGGTCTTGTTGTTCTTCTACTTCTTCCTGTTCCTCTACTTCGGGTAGTTGTGGGGTTGCCCACCATTGTTCAAACTTATTTTCGCCATTGTGTACAATCCTAGAAGGGCTTAGTTGTACTCTTACCTTAAAAGGTTCTTTGTTGGAGGCATTAAAGAGATAAGTACATTTTACACAATAGCACTCATGTAATTCTAACTTTCTGGTTTTGGTATTTTCTTGTACCGGGATAAAATCGAGGTATGCATTTTTTTGCATGATGCGGTCTATTGACCATTCAAAAAAAGTGGCATCTGCATTGGTTATGGGAATCTCAAAGGTAAATAGATCATTTTTTGGTTTGCCCCAAGGCCTACCTGTAGGGTCAATGTACTGTATAAACCCCATATCAATGTGATCAACAGTGTATTCTTTGTCGTCTACTCGTAGTTTAATTTTGATACTCATTTAATCTGTTCTAGCTTTTTAGGTTTTAATAGTTATTTGATCATTTACGTTAAAGCTTAGTACAAATCTGCGGGTAGAGCAGCAAATATAGAACAATGCTTGTGATCTATTGCTGTGGTAAAACCGCATATTTTTAAGCTATTTTCGTAATCCATTATTTAGTTTTTTAGTTTTTGGTTTATAGTTCATTGTTTTCAGTGCGTCACCCCAAACTTGATTTGGGGTCACACATACTGCGTTTGCCCGGCTTGTGTGATGCTGTATCGAGTACAGCATGACGTACAGGGTCGCAAATGTTGTGTTGCCCGGCTTGTGAGATGCTGAATCGAGTTCAGCATGACGTGTTTTCTTGGTAACATGTTGAGATTAAACTTCATGATCTGTTTTTTTATATTGTGTGTACAGGCTATAAATCTTGGCATATAAGATAACTTCGCGAGGCTCATCATTAAAGAGCTTTTGCATAAAATCACCTAGTTCTATATTGAGCACCTTCAAAACTGTATGTAATACCTCTGGGGGGAGTTGAGGATATGAATTTTTGAGAAGGTGAGTATATCGGTGTTGTTGGTTCATCGTTGATCGTTTTGGTTTTAATTGTTTGTTACGTCACCCCAAACTTGATTTGGGGTCACACATACTGCGTTTGCCCGGCTTGTGCGATGCTGTATCAAGTTCAGCATGACGAAAAAAGGAAGCAGGGGTATCTATCATTTTGGCGTGAAAAAACTGGTATTAAATGACCCCTGCACTTCCCTTTTGTGTTGACGATATACATGCTACGTCAAGGTTGGGGGTATGTATCGTTGTATTGACATATTGCAATCTTTAAATGATAAAGGTTTACCCTCTCTAATCTTATCTATAGATAAGTGAGAGTTTGAGATCATTGTGGCAACTTCGTGTACACTAGTACCTTTTTGATACGCTTCTATAATCCAATGGCGTAGCAATAATGCATAGCCTCTATGCTCTTGTACACACTGATTAAACTTCGACTGTTTAATCGATAGTAATCGTAATACATGTTGCTCAAAATTGGGGTTTGGGGTAATTTTCATAACATTTCATTTATATCTAATCATCTTTATATTCTTTTTCATAGTGATCAATAAATTCTTGTATAAACTTGTCGATTTGATTAATCCTCTCACTACTAAGTCTCCGATTGTATTTTAAAAATTTATGGATTGTACCTTTTGGAAATGATAAATACTTCTCTAAACCAAGAATATTAAAAACCAGTTTATACGTTATCAATACACTTTCTACACGTTCTCTTTTTGTTATTCTCCTCTTTTTTTTCATTAACCTATTCTGTTTTTATGGCTAATCTTTTCTTTATAATAAAGCTGCTCTCTGAGAAACTAAAAAAGGGGTATTGTTCTCTATTTTTATTAAAGTTTACTTGTGTTTACAACTATTTGTTACTTATGTTTGTATATACATAGAGTATCCTTGATCGTTTGTAAAAACCAACACGCAATTTTGTCGTATAAAACAGCTATAACATCGGGCTCTTTGTACATAAATCATGTATATTTAACTAAATACAAATCAAATATACGCAAATATTGCGTATTAAAAACAAAATAATATATTTTTTTGCGCAATATTTGCGTTTTTTAAGAAAGACACATGGATAAAGGTCAATTAAAAACTATACGAAAAGAACTGGGGTTAACACAAACTGAATTAGCAAAATTGGTTGGGGTTTCTCCTAGAACAATACAGGGTTGGGAGTACGGTGATCAAAAGATTCCTAAAACTGTAGAAGACTTTTTGAATAGACAATTGCTTGACAACAAATCTAATAGCGATACTACAACAAGTACACATATGGACGTGTCCGGTATCGATACGCTATCTATGGAAAGAATGGTAGAATTTTGCCTAAAACATAAAGAAGAATTCTTAGAAATCCCTTCTATAAAACTATTGATCGAACTTAATAGAAATGAAGCAAAAGCAGAACTACTAGAAAAACATATTATCTTAAAAAATAGTAATAAACATGATGCTACTTAGAAAGTAGTGTATACATTTCTTCTTCATTAAACTGTATGCCTAGCTCTTGTAATAATAAAATCCTATTAAGGTTTTTGATACGGTCTTTTACAATCTTGTTTTTTTCTAGAAGCTCTCTATTAACCGCATTGAGTGTAATATTACTAATCAATAATTCTTCTTCTTTGTTTTGAAAATCATCGAGTAGTACAGCAAATTTGTCTATAGCATCAATCAACGAGATTTGATTATTGTTTAATAGGCTTTTTAGGTTTTTGATATCAGAGTACATATTTTTTTTCATAACAATTTTAGCCATTTCCTTCTAGAACTCTTGCCTTTAAAATTTCTAAAACATCTTTGGCATCCTGAATAAATTCTTGGTCTTTATTTTTCTTTTGCTCAAAATGAAATATTAAACGTTTAATTACAAAAACTAAAAAAACAAAGAATATACATATACCAATTGCAAATACATAGCCTAAAAAGTTGTCTGAATGTTGCGGACTAAATATCCAAATCAATTGTAGACCATAACAATATATAGCAACAAAGAATGATATTTTGTATGGTTTCATATACATACCTAATATCATCAAAACGGGCGCTATACTTTGCATAAACGCCCATATAAAATTACTAAAGTTAGAGTAACCAAACGTATATTCACTCTCAAAGCCTAAATACCCAAAAAATTTATCTAGATATAAAAGTAAACCTGAGAATACGATAAAAATAGTACCTATAATTCTGGTTTTAAAAGATACGTGTATATCTGATAGGATACTATTATCAACCTTGCGAACCTGGTCTTTCAATATCTTTATCCGCTCCTTGAATTTCAATTTCTTCTGTATTTTGTAGTTCATCATTAATACTATCTGCCTCGCATGCAAATAAGCCTATCGCTAAAAATAGAAAAAGAACTTTTAATACTATTGTTTTTACTTTCATAATGTAAGTTTTTATTTTTTTGATAGCGTAAATTACACCCTCAAAAACGTTTTAAATAATTGATTTACAAGGTAAAACTAGAGTTAAATTATAAAAAAATCTATAGTGTTTTTTAAGTATTTTGGCAGTACTTTTGCGGTGTTTTTAGTAAAAAAACAGGTTTTTTGAGGGGAAATATTATCCTAAAATCTATATAAAACGACAGATTTGGCTTTTATAGAATAAAAAATGATGTTTTTACATCATAATTATTTATTAATCAGATCATTACATTACGGTAAAACCGTAAATAGTAAAGAGTGTATTCTCTGCTTTTAAGTACGAAGTATTGATTATAAATCGTTTTTATGAAATTAATTTTTCATAAAATTTCTTTCCACCTAAGCAACACATATTTCCTTTTGCGTTGCCCTAACCGATATAACTATGCGAGTTGTATCTAATTTTTTTCAAATACCATTTGAAAATACGTTTTATTAGGGTTTTATCATGTTACATTACAACTCCAAAAAAAGAATTCAAAAAAAAATCGCGAGTCCCGAAAAATGAAACTGTGATGCAGTATCCTTGCAGCATTATTAATTTTAAAATCTTAAGACTATGTCACAAGACAATCAAATCAGTGTAGAAATCCCGGTACAAACTACAGATACGCTGTTACAAAGCTTACAAGAAGCCAAAAATGCATTGGCTCCTTTTCTACAAGCCCTCACAAACGAGGAGCGTGCCAATATGCTCAAAATGGGAGACAAATCTGCTCCTACGGTACAAAAGGTAAAGTCGTATCTAGAGACCAACCCAGAGTTTGCCCCATCGTATATGGATAAGGTAGAGTTCTTAAAGGATGAGGCCGTAGTATCGCAGCTTACTCCTATTTCAAATATCTTGAATCAACTTGCTTCTGATGTAGAAGATACACTTATGCTTGCCGGTAGCGAGGCGCTTAAGTCTTCGCTATTATATTACGGGCAGGTAAAAGAGGCGAATAACAAAGGGGTAACGAGTGCCAAGCCTATTTATGAGGATTTGAAGAAACGTTTTTCTAAACGATAACGATAGACCAAAACACTAATTTTTTTAAAGTTAAGACTGTCTAAGAAAAGTGAACTGTGTTCCTTTTTTTGAGGCAGTCTTTTTTGTATCATTTTGGCTGGGTGTATTGTTGATGGTTTTAGGTCGCTCGAGGAGTGTTTATCCTATAGTATTGATTGATTTTGATTGTTTAAGGTTGAATTGGTCTTCGACAAGCTCAGACTGACAAGCTGATGGGTTCAAAATAGTCTATCAAACGATCTAAACTGAATGGTTTTGGTTCTTTTTTGAACCTTTTACCTTCTCGGTTGAACCTCGGAGGTTCAATTTTGAATGTTTTTTGTTAAATTTTTAACTTTTTAGATTCAAAATAGAATGTCATACGTTAAAATTTTAACCTTTAAGGTTCAAATTTGACTATCAAAGGTTAAAATTTTAACGTATTAGGTTCTCCGAAGAATGTTTTTGGTTCTTGGTTGAATGTTTTAGGTTCAAAATGAATATTAACTATTGTTTTTAAGCTTTATTAACTGTTTTATACACTGTCTTTAAATAATTTACTAATTAAGCAACTTTCATAATAATAAAATATAAAATTATTCCTGGAACCAACATCATTGTCAAATAAATCAATCTGGTATTGGCAAAATACAAAAGTGGTATCCAAATCTGTTCGTACCATTTTATAGAGTAGTAATCTGGATGTTTTATTCTAAAAAAATTATTATCAATTGGATTATGATTCTCATACCGCCGTAAAATATTTTGATATTCCTTTTGAAGTTTTTTGCAAAATTCTAATTTATCTTTTTCTGCAGCATCCTTTTCATAAGATTTATAATTTTGAAGTTCGTTATACAAGTCAGCCAAATCTAATGCACAATCGTGGAAATTTTTCGCTTTTACTGGATAATTTTGAGCATTTTCTAATAATGAAAAGACTAAAACCAAAATAGACAAGGCAGTTATGGTAAAAGCTATTACATTGGGATTAATAGCATTAGGATTGTAAAGGTTATAAACTGAAACTAATCCAAAAATAATAAGATAAGCAGATAAAAAACTTATGCTTAAAGTTGAATATTTAGCAATTGTCTTTAAACGACTATCAGCAGTAAACCTAGTACCTTTAGTTGACCAAATTTTATGCTTTAATTCTTCAAGGAAATCTTTGTCTAAATGTTCTTTTCCCTTTCCTTTTTCAAAACTTTTTGTCATATTTTACTTAAAAGCATTTTAACGGACTTGTTATGAAAAGTAGCGTATAAAATAGACACTAACTTTTCGGTTAAACACAGACCTTTCTATAATTATTAATATTCTGTTTAAGCGCTTAAGCTACTATTTTTTATATACTTTGTTGGACATTTGTAATTTTTATACCGTCAAAGAAATAGTCCAAAATATATTTGTCAAAATTGTCTAAATCTTTTGTCTGCTCAATTGTCTTTTCTTTTCCCATTTCATTGAATGTTACTATTGCCTTATGAATAGTAAGTTCACTATCATAAAAGTCAATTACTTTTGATTTGTGCATTTTTTTTGAAATCATACGTGGTAAACCATATTCTTCAAGTTGAAAAACTACCTTAGGTAGAAATGCTTGAGAACATAAAGTCATAAATCTTGTTATATCATAACTCTTATCTCTTAAAATCCTTTTTTGTAGAGAATTTAAATCTTGAAGTAAGGCAGAAAACTTATAGGTTACGTTTCTTTCCAATTTAAAGAAATCATCAATTCCAACATCATAATCTTCAAGTTCCTTTAGTAATTCAGGAATTGATTTACTCCAATTATAAGCAATGATTTTGATAAATTCTACGAATGTTTTATAACCTGTTTCCCAATTACCTGGTTGTAACTTAATAATTTTATATAATAGTCTATCCCAATTTTCAGGTTTAAACTCATTAAGGTAATATAAACCATTCCATTCGTCAGGGTTTTTGGTTAAATCAATTGCAATGGTTTTTATCAAATCTGAATTACTTGATTGAAATACTGATTCCGTTTTTAATTCTTCATAGACTTGAACTCCTATAAGTTCAGACATTTCTTCATTGTAAAGTTTCAGCTTTGCAACTTGTTCTTTGGTTAAAAGACTTTCGTATTTAGGTTCATCTAAATCTCCTAAAATTTCATCTGGAAAAGGAATATCTAATTGGGTTTGTCCATCTTCTGGGGGTTGTTCTAAAATATAAATTTTACCAATAAAGTACTTGAACATTCTTCCACCTCTACCAATAATATTTTTATAGGTGAAATCATCTAATTTGGCAATACCTTTTCTGTTTCTCCAGATAATTACGTTTTTAGCAGATGTGTTTACACCTTCAATTATTGAAGAAGTAGAAATCAAGTTCCTAATACCATTTTCCTCTTCAAACAGCTTTACTTGTATTTGACTTAAGGAACGATGTAATCTTCCATTATGAATACCAATTTCACGGCTAACTAATTTTGTTAAACTCCAATTGACATCATAGTTTTCAGATAACCAATCTGCAAACATATTAAGAAGTTCATTTTTTATTGGTTCATACGTATCAAGAAATAAGTTAGTCAAGCTGTCTATATTGGAATATGTTCCCGCATAAATCAAAGACTTTTCTAAATTCTTAGACAAAATTTCTAATAGCTTACTACTCTTTTCTTCGTTATTATTTATCTGATTATAGAGTTCGTGTTTTTCTAAGTAAACAGTATTAAAATCAAGTCTAATAAACTCCATATCTTCTGTGAATGGGTTGCTATCTAAAGAAGTGATGTTTGGTGCTAAATAATACTTTTGGTTAGATTTCGCACCTAACTTTATCATTGCCCTTATTAAACTTGGTGACCGTTCTTTGTCAAATTTACTACTTGCTTTATAAAATTCATCAACAATCATAATGTCGAAGGATTCAACAATATTGATATAATTCATAGCTCTTTCTTGGGGAAATATGAAAATGTTTTTGTCTGATAATTCTACGTCAGAAGTTGTTATGATTTTGTATTCGTGAGCAAACTTTTTATAAAGTCTTCTTCTTGTTTCGTCCGTTAATGCTAAAGTTGGTACAATTATTAAAACATTATTTGGTTTCTTGATTTTGATGTAAGCATCAATTACAAAGCTTTTTCCAAAACTGGTTGGTGCACTAACTGCAATGTTTTTACCTTCTAAAAGACTTTTAAGTAAAAATGATTGTTCTCGATGAAGAGTTAATGGCTTTTCTTCACCAACATCTACTTTAAAGGCATTATAAATGAATCGTTCTTCCCAATTTGAAGTCTCTGGTTCTAAATAAGGAAAAAGCCCTGTTTCTCTAATTAAATGATTAACTAAAGGATTATATGCTAAGTCATTATTGTCATGGTAATCCAATAACTTAATAAGTTCTTGTCTGGCTTTATTTTCTTGATTAGAAATTAGGAGTCTGTTTATTATATGGCACTGATCAAAAACTTGTTCTTGCATATCTAATCTCTGTAAGCTTTTGCTATTTGAATGAATTTATTTACGATTTTTTCCTTTTCTGCTACAGGGAATAGGATTATATGAAAATTAATTTTTTCATATAAATGCACTGACGTGCATTTATTAATTTGTTTTTTGAAGTATTGCGTTGCTCTGTCTTTGTGATAATCAATTATTCCTTGCTTATATTCATCAGTCAAATCTTTTCCTAATTTTGTTTTTTCACATTCATATAAAAGTAGAATCGGAATGTTTAAAATTGGTTTGATTTTATCTATTGATTCAGTTTGAGAAAGACTTGCCTTTATTTTATTTCTCAAATCATCCGAGATTTCTCCAAAATTATTTATGTCGCTCAAATTAGTTATTATACTATTTTCTTTTTTGATTTTCTCTAAACTAATTGAGTCTTTTACGGAAGTGACAATTGTATCTAATCGAGTATTTTCAATACTGTTATAAAATTTGGATTCTCCAAACCAAAGAGAAAAAGTGTCTTGGGATTCTATTACAATGTGAACACTATCCGAACCTTTAGCCTCATCTCCTGTATTTTGTTTATAGAAAATTTTAGGTACGATTGGAAGTGCAGAATAGTAGTCTTTCATTATTCCATAAAGTACGATTTCTGCAATTTCACTACCTCTACCTATTGCGTCTACAGATTCCACTAAACGTAGTTTTTTTGCTGATTCGGCAAGTAAAGAACCTGCACCATCATTTAATAAAGATTGTCTTTCACTATGACTTAAAGCAGTTTCCGTGATGTTGTCCCAAACAAATTTTTGAAATCGTTCATATCTCCACTCTCCGTTTTCAAAGTCATTGATTATTCCAAGAACTGATTTGTTTTCAGTTGGACTTAAAGTACCGTCTAAATTAATGTCATCAAATATTTTATTTATGATAATTTCAAATTTCATTCTCCGTTTTCTTTAATCAAGTCTAACAACAATATATACAGACCTAATTAAACGGCAGTACCTGTTTATAGCCGTTTGTATTTGATTACAGATAGTATTTACTATTGTATTAAATTAATGATCCCAAAAATCAACAATCTTTTGTTACGATTTTTACGGATTTCCACATTTGGGTGAGATTTTTATATTTTTTAGCCTACAATAAGTGTATCCAATTGATTTTCAATAGATATAGAAAAGAAGTTTTTTTGTGAATGGGTATTCTAATCGTGAGTGGTAATAACGAATGTTTTAGGTTTAGATGATTGTTTGTAAACCTATTATTAGAGTGATATATAATGTATAGCACCAGTTACAAACTGGCGCTAGCAGGAGAATTAGAAACTTTAATAATAGATTCATTACTATTTTTTGCAGATTATAAAAAGCTATTCTCTATCGAAGTAAGCTGTAACTTTTTCTTATGATATCTGTTGCAAAATCCTAAAATTTATAGAAAGAAATATCTCAAAGCTTATCTTTGAGATATTTACTTTAAATCAAAATATGCTATAAATTTAATTAATGTCGATATGAAAAAAATACTTAAAGGATTCGGAATAGTTTTCGGGTTTGGCTTATTGTTAATTATATTGATGTTTTACTGGCTATCCAAACCAAAAGGCAAAGATGTTTCTCAAGTAAAGCCTTTTGTAGATATTATAAATACAAAAGTTACAACCAAAAGACCAACCTTAATTTTGCTATATCCTGGACAACCAATAGATAAGAATTACATATATCACTTGGAAGATGGGAATAGTTTTGGAATGAATTCCGATCTGGAAACTATTTTTAAAATGCCTAATGGAACAGAAGTTATTATCGATAAAGTGAAGCTCCAAACAGGTCGTGTAAGTGGTACTACTAGCTGTTATTTACTAGGGAAAGTAACCGATAAAAAAACGAAACAGACTTATGCTTTTCAATATTCTTGGGGGAATTATTATTTTTTGGGAGAGGACAAACCTTATTGGAAATTTGAGCAAGCTTTTTGGCAAGACAAGCCTTTAACTGACAAATACTACATTAAAATTCCATAGATTTGAGAAGAATATAATGGAAATATGTGTACCGGTACACATATACAATTGTTGTAAACAATTATGAACGAACGCGAAGACTACTTTAGAATTTCCAAAAATGGACACGTTCACACGTTGAGCGATAGAATTCCATTTAACTGGACAGAACTATTGATTTGGACTTCTACTTCATTCATATTTCTGATTTGGTTTCTCGGAATTGGAATCGGAATTTTTGTTGCGATTTTGACTTTAATCGGATACACAATTTATCGATTTGCCTCTTGGATTTACTACTCAGAATTAAAAATAGACGAGAAAAGCGGAAAAATAATCCGACTGAAGAAAATTCTTGACCGAACTCAAAAAACGGAATTGATAAGCGATAAGTTTGACCCAAACCGATTTGAATACTCGGAATTGACTCGAAGTGGAAAAACTAAATTCTTAATGAATTATCGGACACATAAAAACAACGAATTATTAATATTAAAAAACAAAACAGATAAAGAACAAATTGAGAAATACATTGCGGAAAAAATAACTGTTTACAACAATGTATAAAAATAATTGCTCAATTCTGGGCTTAACTAAAGGTAGTTGCAAGTTTACTACGTCTGATTTTCCTTCGGAAAATCCTCGCACGCAAACCCGCAACTATTCTTATACCAACCATTACAGCCAATTGCTCAAAACATTCTACAAATAGTCAAAAATATTAAATGAGAAAAAAACTAAAAATTATATTTCTTACAATACTTTCAATTGTCTTACTCCTCTTGGTACTTTTGTCTATCCAATATACACCTACTTACGTTTATCGACTCATAACCATGAATGTAGCAGATGTTTATGATTACAAGAACTTTGAAAATCATAGGATTAAAGGAGCAAAACATACTAATACATTTATTTCAAATCCAAAAGAGAAGTATATAGAATCTTTATTCGAAGAACTCGTAACTAAAACTGGGTTTAATAGCTTTGAAGAATGGGCAATCAAGTCTCAAACCACTGCGTTAATTGTCATCAAAAAAGACACCATAATTTATGAGAAGTATTTTAATGGATTTAATAGAGATTCCTATTTCCATTCTCAATCTATGGCAAAATCTTTTATATCATTTTTAATAGGAGCTGCCATTGATGACGATCTAATTAAAAGTTTAGATGACCCAATAACAAATTATATCCCAGAACTTTTAGAGCGTGATGAACGTTTTAAAAAAATAACTATCAAAAATTTACTCGAAATGCGCTCTGGACTTGCATACAATACAAGTCTTATACCTTTTACCAACATTCATTCTCCTTGGCACGATGAAGCGGTTGGATACTATCATCCCAATGTTCGAAAGCTGTTACTTGAGAATGTAGAAATTTCGTCCGATCCGGAAAAAGATTTTCAATATTCCAATTATAATACAAGTTATTTAGGATTAATTCTAGAAAGAGCTACTAACTTGACCGTATCCAATTATTTAGAGCAGAAATTATGGTCAAGGATAATGGAATATGATGCGCTTTTCTCCTTAGATAGTAAGGAATCTAATTTTGAATATATGCCAAGTCGTCTGATTGCTCGAGCGATTGATTATGCACGTTTTGGTCAGTTAATGCTAAAAGAAGGAAATTGGAATGGCGATCAAATCATATCAAAGGATTGGATTCTTGAATCAACTAGAGAAAACAAATCAATTCCTAGATATATATATCCAAAATGGTTTGGAAGAGGTAAGAAAAGAATTTATTATAATTACCAATGGTGGGGTCACGTAAATAAAGATGGTTCTTTCCATTTCTATGCTAATGGAAATCTTGGACAGAATATTTATATTATCCCTTATAAAGAAACAGTAATAGTTCATTGTGGGAATTCACTTAAACATTATAGCAGTGATTTTGATTTATGGAATGTTGCATTATTACTGAAATAAGAATTGAAACAAAACTGGCTGTAACACGGCGTATAAAACACAGCTAATAAGTATTTAACCGAAAGGTTTTGTATATTTAGGAAGTCCGCCAATTTTTTAATTTAGCTTTTTAAAAACTGAAAAATTAAAAACAAAACATAAAAATTCGGCTCTACATTAATCTGAAAAGTTAGTGTCTTTTTGCACGCTACGTTTCATACACAAGCCGTTGTATGCTAATTAAAAATAATAATGATAAGTTTAGAGGATATAAAAGAAAAAATACCACCGACTATTGAAATACCAAAGGAATTTGATTTATTTTATGAATGGACAAAGGAACATGAAGAAGAAGTTATTTCAGGGTGTTTTGAATGGCGCAGTAACTATGCTGAATTTATAGAAGGTTGGTTTGGAGCAAATAAAGCTGAAAAATTTGGAATGTTTGGTGCCGGTTCAACAGGAAATATTTATGCATTTTGGATTAATGAAAATGGAACTCAAAAAATAGTACATATAGGTTCTGAAGGTGAAGAAATGTTAATCATAGCTGATAATTTTATCGATTTTCTTAGATTTCTTGCTATAGGTTACGATGATCCTTCAGAAGATATGAATAAAACAATTTTTGATTATTACATTGGAGAATATGGAGAAGAGGAAGGACAGGAAGAACTTGAATACTACGTAAACACTGAGTTTCAAAACTGGGTTAGAGAAACCTTTAACGTAACAATTCCTAAAAAGGGTATCGAAATAATAAATATTTCAGATAAGACTTTTGAAATTTGGGTGGAAGAAAACTCTTTAAACTAAAGAAAAGTGGCTACAACAAGGTGTGTAAATAATAGCGGTTTAAGTGATAAAACGAAAAAGCTCAAGAAATTAAAGATTGTTTTGCTTCAATCTATGACATAAGAGATTATAATCTAGTAGACAAGACTTACGATAAAGAAAGTACGGAAGTTAGAATTCAATTTGAATATAAGATGTACTAGCCACTACTTGATCTGACAGTTGACATTTATCTGGCACTTTGAAAAGCACTTTTAAGCTCATTGTATTCGATGAGCTTTTCTTTTGCTAAAGGTATTGAATCTTTGAAAGTTTGCAAAGGTGTTTTACCATAGCAATATTTTCCAGTATGTGTTCTTTCTCTATTGTACCAATCTATCCACTGATCCAGATCGGTTTGTAACTCTTCTAGAGTGTTGTAGACTTTTTTTCGAAAGGCTACCCAAAAGAACTCTTGCTGCAAGGTTTTATGGAATCGCTCACAAATACCATTAGTTTGTGGGCTTTTTGCCTTGGTTTTGGTATGATCTATATCTTCTATGGTAAGATATAGTTGATATTCGTGATGTTCTCGTTTACCACAATATTCCGTACCTCTATCAGTTAAAATACGCAATAAAGGAAGCTCATTTTGCTGATAGAAAGGAATAACCTTATCATTTAGTAAATCAGCAGCTGTAATAGCATTTTTGCGATCATAGAGTTTTACAAAAGCTACTTTACAATAGGTATCAATAAAAGTCTGTGCATAGATACGACCTATGCCTTTTACAGATCCTACGTAGTAAGTATCTTGAGATCCTAGATAACCTGGATGATGAGTTTCTATTTCTCCATGAGCTTGCTTCTCGTCTTTAGCTCGTTCTAGAGCTTGTACTTGAGATTCCGTAAGTACAAAACCTTCTTGTGCAGATTTAGCTTCTAAAGCTTTTAAACGCTTTTTAAGTGTCTCTAAATCGTGACGTAACCAAACACTTCTAACACCACCAGGAGAAATGAATGTACCACGCTTCTTAAGTTCATTAGAGGCTCTGAGTTGACCATAAGCAGGATATTCTATAGCAATAGCTACTACTGATTTTTCTACTTCTTGACTAACCCTATTTTTTAAAACAGGCTTCTTCTGGAAATTTCTTGGAGAGCTAGCTCTCCACCTTGTTCATAAAGTTCTTTGAATCTATAGAAACTATCTCTACTATATCCCATTACTTTACAAGCTTGGGATACGTTACCTAATTGCTTTGCTAACTCTAATAATCCTAACTTTGGTTTGATGATTTTTTCTTCTGTATTCATCTGACAAATCTTATTTAATGATTAAACTAATTTATAGAAATTGTCAGATTAAGTCTTAACTATTACATATAAGAATTAACTACCGCCAACAACGGTTACCCTTGTTGTGTGTAGCCTTTACTCCAAAGTAATCATATTTTGCTTTATCATCACATTATTATTCACTCCATTTATACACTTTGAACTTATCCAAAAATTAGGTTTTGATAAACTATCCTTTCTTTTCGCTTTAGCCTTTTTGCTAACTTTTTTGATACGAGTTATAAGTTCTAAATATAGTTTATGAGTTGAAAGGTTATCTGTCGAAATTATGTTTCCACTCTCCAAATATTGAATTTCTTTTGGATAACTAATTTCTAGTCCAATATTGGAATTGTTTTTATGGTCATAGAACATAACACTCAATCTTTCTTTATGATCTACCTGAAGTGAAAAAGGTCCGATATTAATTACTGGTTCGAGTTGAGTTGACCGCTTAAAAGTTCTCATTTCCCCATTTTCATTATGTTCAAACCTCTCGTATTCGATATATTTTGGATTGTCAGTCAAAGATGTGTGAATATTTAATTTCCAATCATCATTTTTCCATTCCTCACCAGAGATAATTTTTTCATAGTATAACTTGTATCGAGAAAAAATGGAAGTCTTGTCTTTTATTTCATAATTCTCATCAACTCTGGTATTCGTAATAACTATGAAGTATTCTAAGCCTTCAAATATCTTTTCAAATTCAATTGGGTGCAATGTGAATTTAAATTTTTTCCATTTTAATCCTCGATAGCTCATTGTTTTTTCAGGTTATGCATAACGTTCAGTGTATAAAATGTAGAGCAGAAAGTGTGCACTATGTTTCGATTGGATACTAAACCAAATATAAAATTTTGTTTTTATCATTTTTTGTAAATGTCAAATTTTATGTTTGATAACTTTGCAACCATTCGATTGATCAATTTGCAGCTATGATCGCATATATAGCGTCGTACAACGTTTTTTAATTATTTTTTTTCTTCAAACCTTTTTCTATAAATTTTAATCAAATATTCTAATCTTAACGAACTAATATTTAATTCGTTAACATAAAATTCCATTTTACCTTTTTTTGTGCTTACAACAAGATATTCCTGTTGGATTGAAGACGAATAATTTGGCTTGACAATCACCTCCATTTTTTTTATTTCGGACCAATTAATAAAAGATCTATTTTTTAGAGTCAATCCTTTGTTGGATAGTCTCAACTGAATTTTAGGTTCTTTTTTTATTTTTTTTACATTTTGATAAACCCCATATACAAACAAAAAGAATAGTAATAATGCTAAATATCTCAATCCATAAAGGTTAAAGTAAACAGAATAAACACAAACAATCATTAAGGTAATCCACAAAATATTTTTGGTTACCAGTTTTGTTCTTGAAAGTTTAATTATTGTTTCATCTGGAGCGTAGCTGTTTCCTTTCATTGATAAAAAGAGAATTGGTTTATGTCGTATAACGTTCCTTGTATGTTGCGTTTGCTTCCCGAAGGGAACATATGCAATATACAAACTGTTGTGTAACGTTTTATAATTGATTTAAAAATCTTATTAAAAAGGCTGTAGGGAAAACTATTAACCCAATATAGAATATATATTTACCTTGTCTTCTGTCTTTATTTGAGTATGAATATACTCTTTGCCCGTTAGGTAACGTTTTTTTAGAAGTCCATAGGAAATATCCAATGATTAAACCTAGCATTCCACCTAATATTGCAAAAAAATAACCCGTGATGATCCAAGGTTTTTGGTTTCCCTCAGGTTTAGCTAATTGCTTTAATCGTTCTTTTTTTAGAGAGTTTAATAATTCCTTGTCAATTGATTTTCCTCTGTCTTTCAGTATTTTTTGAGCAAGCTTATAATCAAACTCATTCCATTCATCTGATTTTAGAAGAATCTCATATAATTCTTCATCTGTGAATTCAAATAGGTAATAATCTTTATCAACTTCGTTAATTAAGTTTTCTGCCTGTGATTCAAGAATTTGCTCTGCTTTTTTGAAGTCAATTTGCTTAATTCGAATCTCAATTTCATTATTCAAGGGATTAGCTCCAAACATAGAATCAACGGATGGAAAATTGTCACCAATAATGGAATCAATTCTATTTTTTGATAATAATTCTTCTAGTTCTTTTGCTTGTTCAAGTGTCTTATATTTTCTAAAGATTGAGTATTCGTTTTCCATTTAGTATATGTTACACAACAATGTTATAAAGGATATATATCCTTTATTTCTTAAATATAAAAGTAACAATATCTAACAAAAAAGTGAGACAATATTGTCTCGCTTATGTAAGTTTTGTCTCATTTATGACCTCGGCAGGGGATTATCAATAACTATAGATAAGAAGTTTTTTTTGTGAATGGGTATTCTAATCGTGAGTGGTAATAGCGAATGTTTTGGGTTAAGATGATTGTTTGTAAACCTGTTTTAAGACGATATATATCGTGTATCACCAGTTGCAAACTGGTGCTGGCATAGTAAAATAAAACGAGCCAATTAGTTATACTCGTTGTTGGCAGTTCGTTTTTATTTTAATTTAAATATAATTTCTTCGATTTCTTTCTCACGAGCATTAGCAAATCCTTTTTCAGTTCCAATTTGAGAAAACCCACAATTCTCTAATACTTTTTTAGAACCTAAATTATCAAAAGCAATACGACCAAAAAGAGGTCTAGTTTTTTCAACTTCAAGAAATTTTTTAAGAGCAGTAGTTGCAATTCCCTTTCCCCAAAATTCTTTTCCAATCCAATACGTGATTTCTGCATTATCCTCCATTTCAAATTTTGCAATACTACCCACTATTTTATTCTTTAATAGTATAGTTCTAACATTAATTTTTTCATCTGATAATAATCTTGTCCATTTTTTGATATAAGCAGCTTTGTCAGATGGATTTTTAGAAGTAAATGCGGCTAAATAATTTGAGTCTTCATCTAGTTGAAATAAAAAAAGAATTTCTAAATCGTCTTGAGTAGTGCACTTTAATTCTATTTCAATATTTTTTTTCATAAGAATGTTTTAAATGACTACCAACAGCAGCCTGATGGTCTAGGGTATGAAACGTAATATAAAAAAGATACTAATTCTTTAGTTTAAAACTTATCAGCTATGTTTTGTAAGCTAAGCTATGTTGGCAATAGTTATTTTTTGAATACTATACTATCTAAAACCCAAAATTTTTCTTTTTCAAATCCTCCTTGATTTTCATTAATCGCTACTATTCCTTTTTCAATATCATAATAAATATCTCCACTATTTGTATATCTAGATTTGAGTACATTATTTAATGTCTTTCCATTAATCGTGATACTTTCTACTTTTTCTGAAGGTAATTTATTGAAAATAGAGTTTTTTGTATCAGTTATAATAGCCATTTGGCTAACATTAGCTCGATAAATATTTATTCCATCAAATTCTTTGATATCTTCAAGGTTGGATGCGTCGATTTCTACTTCTTGTTTGAGAAAAATATTAAATGATAAATTAATTAATGAATCAGGTTTAAGTGAAATAGTTTGCCACTCTATCCCGGCTTTGACTTCTATTTCTTTGTTCGTCGAATCTTTTAGTGTACAATCCTCATTCCAATTCTTTTCAGAAAGAAATATTTTATTAGAAGTATCAAGTTCAAATGTTAAAACATTGCCTATTGAGTCTCTAAATATCAATTCCTTTTGTCCATTTTGATAAGGAAATATCTTTTTGGATTTCTCGGATAAATAAAAATTGTTTAACTCAACATTATCAGGGCATTTTTTAGTACAAGAGAAGTTTATCAATAAGAGAGAACTAATAGAAATAATTATATTATGTGTTTTTTTCATTTCTCAATTATTGCCAACGGTTCGGCTAAGAAATCGTTGTGTTGTGTTGTTGTTAGTTTATAAATATACTTAAATTTTGGTTTTGCAAGTGATTTTACCAAGTGGGGAAATTTGTAAGCAATATTTTTTAGTTTTTGTCGACAGTTGTAGTATTTGTTTTATTTGAGAAATAACCAACTCCCTTCAGAAAATTCTCCTTTTAAATCATTAAAATGAACTTTGCTAATTATAAAAAATCGAATAGAACCTTTCATTTGCGTAGGTGATATTAATATATACACTAACTCATCATTGCTCCACTCTCTAAAAGTATATTCTGTATCAAATAATTTGATGTTTTTATGTTTTGATTGCCCAAGGTCTGTTGTAAGTATGTTACTAATTATCAAACACCACTTTTTTGTTGGTATATTATTGTTTGATCTAGTGTTTAATGCAACAAATTTTCCATTAGGTTCTTCCAAAAAATTAATACTAGGAAAAATAACTTCCTTAAAGTACGCAGTAGAATCTACAGTAGAATGCGATACCATATCATATTCAATAAGCCACTCCTTGGAGTTTTCTTCAGTATGTTCTTTGGTCTTGTCTATTGGGATAGTCCAAACGTATGATTCTATTAAATTAACTGAATGTTTTTTAGAAATGAGTTCTTTTAATTTACCTATATATTCTTTGTTTTTTTTATCTCTTTTAATTTTTGATGACAAGATTTTAATATCCTCCGTTATTTTAATCCTGAGATTTTCATAGTGTTGAAATATTTTTTTTGGAGAGAAATTTAGATCTATACTTTCAAGATTAATACTCTTTTGTGCATTACTCTGCCAACATAAATTAATTAATATTAAAGAAATAAATATTTTCTTCATTTTACTTTTTCGAATATTTAATACGGTAAAAACCAATTAGAATTAGAGATGTAGTTAAAATAATTATAAAGCTTATAATACTAAAGAACCACCAAGGAGTATTAAAGCCGTGAGAATAAGATGTCCCTTCTATTATTCCAGAAATTAAACTAATCAATACTGCAATGATGAATATTGATTTAAAGTATTTTTTAGGATATTTAGAAGCATACTTTTTTTGCATGCCAAATATTACTATAAAAATTAAAGCAAAGAAAGTAATTACTAAAAATATCATTAAAGTTTTTTTATAACTGCCAACGGCTAGTATAAACGGTCGTTTTAATTCAGTTTATATGGTGTTATCTACTTTTTTCTTAATTTCAATTGATAATTCAGAATTGAAAAAGGTACTTAGTTCATTTATCGTATCCGTAAGTTCTGATTTCATATTCGGATCAATATCTAATAATTCATGACTAACATTGAAGTTTTTCAATCCCAACAGAATCATTTTCTCTTCTTTCGATTTTAGATCTATAATTTTTTGATTCAAGTAAATTCTTCCAGGAATCATTTCAGGATCTGGGTTATCTAGAAATACATATTGAGTAAATAGTAAATTGAATTTAGCTTTTTGGGTCGTTTCGCATTCAAAGAAGAGACTTCCTCCATCCGCAGCAGCTGCAAAATTTGTGATCAAAATTCCAGACTGTAATTCTTCAATTTTCATTTCCTTTAAATTATAGATAACATTCAGTGTATAAAATGTAGAACAGAAAGTGTGTATTATGTTTCGGTTGGATACTAAACCAAATATAAAATTTTGCTTTCATCTTTAATATTGAAAAGCAAAATTTTATGTTTGGTAACTTAGCAAATAAGACGAAACCTTTCGAACAAACCTAAGTCGTCCTATGTTTTATACAGTGTTGTAAGTTGTTTTATTCACTAATATATGCTTCTAATTTTGAAAAAGCTTTTTCACGATAAGGTATTAATTGTTTATACTCTTCGCTTTCAAATACACTATTCAATGAATTCATATTAGGAAACTCCATTATTGAAACTAAACTAGGTTTGTGGTTTCCTATTAGAGGTTTTGTTACCTTGAATTTATTAACAGGTTTTGCATCTACTTTTTTGTATAAGGCACCTACTTTTTCAAGATAATGTGATAATTCATCCTTACCATGAGGATCTATCGTTGCTACGATTGTTAAATTTACTTTGCTCATAATTTTTATTAACTATTTTTCTTTATTTTCAAATTCTTTAGCCCAATTCCTAGCCCAAAATTCTAGAGGTTTGAGTAATAAGAATATTTCTTTTCCTTTATCTGTAAGAGAATATCCATCAACAGTTCTTTCTATCAAGAAAGCTTGAGTTAATTCTTTTAATCTTTTGTTTAGAGTTGTAGGTGAAATAGATTCGCACCTATCTTGAAGAGCTCGAAAAGTGCAAGCCCCTTCTTGTAATCTCCAGATAATCCCCATAGACCAACTTCTTCCTAGTAGGTCAAAAAGAGCCATTAAATGATTTCCTGATTTAGAACCTCTTACTGGTTTTCCTGGTATAGGTAATGACATAATACTACTTGCTACATATTTGATAGCAAAGCTACATAAAATGTAGCAATTAATAAACAAAAAATTCAGGTTATTTTATAAATAGATTTTAATAAGCTTATAGTGTGCGGGTTATAGTTTTGTTTTAATTACTTATAGACGTTGTT
Organism: Aquimarina algicola; assembly: GCF_006443095.1. Lineage (GTDB taxonomy): Bacteria > Bacteroidota > Bacteroidia > Flavobacteriales > Flavobacteriaceae > Aquimarina > Aquimarina algicola. The sequence goes on along the minus strand of NZ_VFWZ01000008.1, from coordinate 49,246 downwards.
GTGTATAGTAATTTTACAGTGATTTGTATTTTCCGTCGTCATCTACCAAGTATAATTCTTCTAAAATCCACTTGTTGTCAGATAAAATAAAATAGTATTCATAATCATGAGTAATGAAACTAAACTTTTTATTTACGAACTTGGTTTTTACAATTGCTTTTGTAGCTTCAATTTTTTCAGAGATAACTTGTTCTTGCTCCGGACAATGGCTTGAATCACTTCCGTATGCAAGTCCTTGATATTTTTTTTCAGGATTACAAAATTTTAAAATTAAGTCATCATATGTTTTGCTAATTTTATAACTAGATTTTTCATCATTAGATTCATAAAGATTATAAGCAAAATCATTCCACTCTTTATAATCTTTAATAAATTCTTTAGTTATTTCAGTTGGACTCGTCATTTTATTAATTTTTTCGTTTTGACCAAATGTGTTAGTCACGAGTAATAATATTTTAAAACTGTAAATATTCTCATTTGGTTACTCTTATTATGCATAACGTCTCGTATAACAAACGTAGCTTGCCGAAGGGCAGTTATATTTTGTTATACATTATTATCTCTATTTTTTGTTTTTTATACACCTTACTGAAAAACCACTCTCTTTTAAATTAATTCTTTTTCCTCCTTCAATATGGTATCCTATGGCATTGTAACTATTTTTCTCTGTTGAACTCCAAAAAACAGCATCATAACCTGCTCCAGTAAAATTAGTTTCGGTACTTCTAATTCCGCCTGGTAGAGCAGAAAAACCGCTTTCATTGGTTCCCTTAGGGAATTTCCAACCTTTATCACTTTTCAATTTATTCCAAGTACTCTCATTTGAACCTCCAAGGTGGTTTTCTAGTTCTTCCCATTCGCTTTCATTTGGTATGTGCCAGCCTTCAGGAGCTAAACCTCTTGGATCATTTACAGCATGCCAATTATAGAGTTTTTTATACACAACTTTTGAATCGACAACATCTGTTCCAAAATAACACCAAGCGGGTATCCCTTTTTTGCCAGCTTCCTCCCATTGTTCATGAGAATTTTCATCTATATGTCTTATTTTATCTCCGTTTCTGAACTTAACAACATCTAAATTTTCACTCATCCATATTTGATTTCCAATAGATACCTCTGGAATATCTCCTAATTCAGTATTTATTAATTTATTTGGCAAACCAAAATTTGAATAGAGAAAAATTAGAAAAAGTAAAACTACGGAAGTGTAAATTGTTTTTTTCATTACTATTATTTATTAGAGAAAACAATGTTATAAAGAATATATATCCTTTATTTCTTAAATATAAAAGTAACAATATCTAACAAAAAAGTAAGACAACATTGCCTCACTTATATAAGTTTTGTCTCATTTGTAACCTCGCAGGACGAATATCGAATCCTTTTGATTATAAAATATTGATAGCGAGATAACGATATAGTAAGGTAAGATTTTAGTATTACTGTAAAGAACTCAGAAAGGTAAATGCTGAACCTTTTGAAAGTATTATCAATAAATGACTTTATATTTGAAGCGATAGGCTTCAATTGACTAAAAGGCTTATTTTTTATGCTGACAAATACAGATTATTTCAATAAATGATTATTACTAATTTTACATTTGGGTATTATTATATTCTGGATGGGGATTAGGTATTTCTGTTTTGTCATCTCCTATCATTTCTCTGATATCAATTTCAATACCTCTTGAGATCGTCGTAATGGGTACATCATTACTCATCCCTTCAAAAGGATTTTCAGAAACATCACCAACTCGTTCCATTGTTATAAATATCCAGGAAATAGCAATACTAAATGGTATAGTGAGCCAAATAAAATTTTTGGCTATAAAGAAATAGATCTCATTACCAGACAAAGAATCTATGAGTGAAATCCCTATTTCTTCAAATTCGTGCATTAACCCAAAAGGTAATAGCAGTATAAAAAACCAAACAAAAAAAGAGTTGAGTGTTGCAAACTGTCGTGGATAAGGAAAATTCTTTATCCGTTCAGATTTTCCTTGTAAAGCAAAAAGTTCGCCGATTATATTCTTAAATTCCATGTGTCTAAAATCTTCAATTAAACCATCCATTTTTAACTCTTTAAAATTTTTGGATTGTAAATTTAGACAAGCAGTTTGCTTATTCGTTTTATCTAACACATAGTTCTTTTCTTCATCTGATAAATACCCATCTAGCTCTTCTTCTAATGTATACTTGTATTCTTGAATGTGAATGGATTGCATATGTTCTTTATCAGATGTGTTATTACCAGATGTTTCCCATGGTTTTTTAACTCTTAGCGCATGCCTAAGCGAAGTCATCCATGCTACATGCCTCATTATTATGGTTTTTCGAATTAGAAATAGCTCTTCATCAGTTTTATTGTTTTCTGTAAATTCATTAGTAATGAAGTCGTTTACCATAGTTGCAAAAAGTCGAGATGCATTCACAATACCACCATAAATTTTTCTAGCTTCCCATAATCGTCCATAAGAGGCATTATTTTTAAATCCACTAATAAAAGCGAGTGCTGTACCGACAAGCCCTATAGGACGCCAAGGCAGGTGTAGCCATTTCCAGCCTGCTAATTGGTAAAGAACTACTGGTATAACAGATATTAAAACAAAAATATAGATATAACGCCTTGTCCAAAGTAATACTGTTCTTAGGGAGTACTTGTCTTTTGTATACATATGTTTAATTTGATTGCCACTAATGATTTGTCAATAACACTTCTTCTTTTACGATTACATGTGTATTGATCACATTTGTAAAAACGGATAATCCATAAAATATGGACATCCGTTCTCTTTATTAATAGGTTTCAGCAACTTAATTAATCTTTTTGAATCTCTTGTAAATCAATTAACATGTTTTCCCAGTTTTTCTGGTTGTTATGATCAAATTGAGCTCCATTTTCATCAGCGATGGTAAAACGTTTTACTGCAGGTGTCTTACTGGTTGCTTGATATAACTGGTATGCTTCTTCTCTTAAAGCATCTGCAATCGGCAAATCAATAGAAGCATATACCGCACGTTTACAAGCCTCAATAGATTCTGCCGGAAATTTAGAGATGCGTTCTGCTAATGCATCTACATATGGTCCTATCTCGTCTGCATCTAAAGCTTTGTTAATTGTACCAAATTTTTCAGCTTCATCTGCATCCCAATCTCTAGCTCCTAAAATAATTTCAAGTGCTTTTCCTAATCCTGCTTGTCGAGCCATTCTAGATGCACCACCACCGCATGGCAAAATTCCCATACCTACTTCCATTTGCATAAATTTAGCTTTACCACGAGCTGCAAAACGCATGTCTAAAGCTAAGGCCATTTCGTGTCCACCACCACGTGCAAAACCTTCAATTTTTGCAATTGTGGCTTGAGGCACACTACTTAATCTTTCTAAAACAGCTTGTAGGTCTAATAACTTAATTTCATTTCTTGGCACAGCTTCTTCAGACATGTCTCTTAATAAGTTAGTATCGTAGTGACAAACCCAATACCCATCATTTGATGATTGAAAAACTACTACTTTTACACTTCTATCTCTTTCTAATCGCAAACAAAGGCTGCTTAAATCCGCGAGCATTTCTTGTCCTTGTACATTGACAGGTCCAAAGTTTATTGTTATATAAAGAATGCCTCCTTTTTGTTTTGCAGTGAATGTTTGAAAATTTTTGTAATCCATAATTATATATTTAGATTTTAATTAATGATTCCTTTTGGGAGTGTGTTTTTTAATCTTATCGTTTTCTATGATATAAGTATCAGTTGCTAGTTGCGCATCAATATGTCTATTCCCCCCCTCCAGACGAAATACACAATATTTCCATGGATTTCTTGTGTGATAATTTTAAACTCAAAACCTGCAAAATTTGAAAGAAAGTCTTTATAAAATTTAATATTTCGGCCTGACCAGTATATGTTCTATATGATATCGCAAATGTGGCGTTATTCACATCAATTTCTAATACTTTGGAAAGATCTGGAGTATTGATAGTCTTTATATGACTTTCAAATACTTCCTGAGACTTTTTCATTATAACTTACTACTTGTAAAATTGTAATACGAATTTACCTTAAGGACAAAACTTAACTTTTGTAAGAAAAAAAGAGATTTTAGTAAAAAACAAGGAATCCTATAATTACTCAACGTTTTTTAGGTTTAATTTGTAGTTTCCTGCTGTCACTCCTTTGTAAGAAAAAAATGTTTTATCTAAATGACTACTGTCTGTAAACCCTAATTCTCGTGCAATTTCGGTAATAGTCAAATTAGTATGCTTTAGCCGTGTTTCTGCTAATTTTATTTTATAATTAAGGATGTATTTTTTTAAACCAACATTCATTTTACTTCTAAAATACTGACCTATATAATTTTCTGAAATGTGAAATTGATTTGCTAACTCTTTTTTGGTAAGTTTTTTGGTATCGTGAATGTAATAATGAATATAATTGATGATATCTTGAATTTTAGAATCTAAAACTTTTGAAGAAATAAAGTTGATATTTCTTGTTATAATATGAAGTATAGCATATAACATCGATTTTAAAACTACTTCACTTTTTAAGTGTCCGTCATTGTATTCATTACACAATATATTAAATAAAGATTCTATACTATCTTCTTCTGTTTTGGATTGTAATTGTATGTGTGATGCTCTATTAGCGCCATGTAATATAATTTCTATTTCTTTGAACCAATCTTTTCGTTCTACATAATTCTCATCTTCATGCGAATTCTTAAAAAAACTATTCAAAAATTTTATGGCTGTTATTGTTGTTGGTGTATCGATTTCTAGATTGTACTTATCATTTGGTATTAAAATAAAAATTTGATGATCTGCATATCTTACTCTATGACCATTGATAATTAGCGTTCCTGAACCTTGTTTAATAAAAAGTATTTCAAAAAAACGAATAGGCATATATTTACAAAACGCTAATGCTGTGACTTTGTCAAAATGTTTAATTACAATATTTTTGAATATGGTTCTAGGCACTTTGTCTTATTTAATTAATTTATTTTAACAGTTCCATTCGTTCTTATATAAACTATAACTTCGGCATCAAAACTATTCGAAATACTATGAATAGCTTTGTCTTTGGCATTAAAATAGCTACCTGCATCCAAAGATTTTGTTTCACCTGTTTGTGGTAATGTATAGTTTAAATCTCCCGAAACTATTATCGCATGAAAAATACTTCCATTGCTTTTTATTGTTCCTTTATACCCTTTAGGAAGTTTTACAAAAAGACCTTTAGTCCCTTTTAAATCTTTACTCTCCCATAAGAAACTAATTTCTGCTTTACTTTCAGAATTAATCCAATTGGTTTTGTTAGTATTTAACCAAACTATATTAGATGCATCTATATTAATCGGTTTCTCGCCGTTATCAAATGCCTCGCTTATTGGTTTTACTAAGTATGGACCATGATCTATTTCTACATAAGCAATATTTTCTTCTCCTTTTGCAGAGGTAATATGAACTGCTCCTTCTGGTTGTGTCCAAAAACTACCTGGTGTCATCCACATATTCTCGGCATCTACATCATCATTATGCACCTCCCCTCGAATCACCACAGCTCTGTAAGTCACATTATGAATGTGTGGTGGCGATGAAAATCCATCTACAAATTTTGCTAAAAATCCTGTAGCTACTGTTCCTTTTCTATCTCCCCAAATTGTTCCTGCTTGTGGACTACTATCACCACGAGCAGGGTTCAATTTTTCCCAGTTAATTTCTGAACTTAATACTACTTTATTTGTAAGATTAGGTATTTCAGTCTTATTATCTTTTTCTTTATGGTTCGAACAAGATATTATTAATAAACTAAAACCTAGTATTATATAAGCTGATAGATTCTTCATTTCAATTTATTCATTATTTGTGACTTATTAAAGTAGTAGTTGTTCTCTAACCAATAATTTCTTCAGTCTTGACTATTAATTTAGGAATTAACTTTTTATCATTTTTTTATTCAACAACAGTCAACCAAACTACGATCTTATGGAAATGTTATTAAACACAATGAATTATTTCTAAATTAAATACAACAGAACAATGTTACAGTTACTAAAAAACACCTTATAGAAAGATGATATTCTTTCCAAAGGGTTATAGCATTAAATAAGCTTGTCTTTCTAAAATGGAGCAAAAGTATCTTTGGGTCCGTCTGGCACACTCCAACGTTGACGCGCAGTAATATTTTCTAGTGTATCATCTGTAGCTACTGAATTAACAAAACTACCGTAGCTACTTGCGCCACCTCTTGGTACTTGCATACGGTCGCCATATAGCCACACGACCAAGTTACTACGCTGTCCACTTGTGATTGGATGTGTAGCATGGGGGACACTACCGCGGTGAATTATTGCTTTACCCGGTTCAAAAACAGTTTGTACAGTTTTTTTTGTGGTTTTGTCATGGAAATCAACTTGTGACCCTGTAAATTTTTCATCGGGTAAATTGATATTAATATTCAAAGTCGCAGCTGAAGCGTCGGTGTGCGGTTGCAAATCCTTATCCTTATCAGGGTTGTACTGAATAGAGAAACCAAATGTTTGATTATCATAGCCATAAGTACCTAATAACAAACGAGCAACCGGACGCATATAGCGGTTCATGATATCGTTGTAAAATGCTTGAAAATTAGGCGCAGCAAGGTGACCTTCAGAACGTGGGTCGAGCATAACCCCATAACGATTTAACTGGATACCATATGGTGCACGTCTGGGAATTTGTGAATTTGCTACAGCTTCCAAATAATTACGGAATTCTGCTAAGCGTTCAAGATCAAAAAACTGTGTTGTATAAACCCCTGGAATAATTTCTTCCCATAAATCAGCAACTGCATTTTCTTTTTCTGGGTTCTCCCATGCATCGTCAATTACTTGTCGTAATCTTGGATCAAGTAATGTTTCGTCAGGAATCAGTAGATTATCTTTGTTTTCAATTTCCCATTCTGCCCATGCATCTTCGAGCAATTTTCGATTATTGTTCCAAAATTGCGAAACAGACATTTCGCGTTGTAACGAGGCTTCACGAGAAGGCACAGTGAGTGCACGTGCTTGTGCGAGTGCATTACTATTCATCATTTTTTTCTATTTTTATTACTAAAATTAGTTTGTTTAATTTTTCAATATGGTTCTTGATATCTTAATTATGTAACCACAAATCTCTTTAACTAATAATTTCTTCAGTCTTATCTATTAGTTCAGAAATTAATTTTACATCATAAGCATCAGGATGTGCATTTGCAAATTCTCCTTTAGGGTTTCCTTTATCATTATCAAAATATTTGCCTGTAATCCCATTATATTCTTCGGAAACTGCTAAATCATATAAGATATCACGTCCTTTATCTGCAGAAGACCAATGTTGTCCGTAGGCATTTTTTGCCATTTTTGTATTTAATAAAGAGCCGGGGTTTACTGCAACTACAGAAATATCTTTTAATTGTTTTGCTAAATTAAAGCTCCACATAGTTAGAGCTAGCTTACTCTGAGCATAGGCTTCACTGGCATTATGAATACTCATCCCTGCAAGAGTAGCATCAGAAACATGAGATTGGGCTGCAGAACTTAAATTTACAATACGTGCATTATTTCCTGATTCTAGTAAAGGTAATATTGCTTTTGTAAGTACATATGGTGCTAAGTAATTCACCACGAATCTAATATCAAATCCTTTGAAATTACTAGTCGCCGAGGTTTTAAAAATCCCTGCGTTATTGATCAAAACATCTAATTTAGGAACACTCACTTTAATTTCACGTACCATTTTTGATACTGCATCTAAGTCTGAAAAATCAGCGACAAAACCACTTATGTTTTCATTACCAGACGCTTCTTTTACCTCTAAAATAGCAGTAGCTAGTTTGCTAGAGTTTCTTCCATGTAGATAAATCGTATGCCCAGCTTTTGCTAATTTAATAACGGTAAGTTTACCTATTCCATCTGTACTTCCAGTTACTAATATATTTTTGTTCATGATATTGTTTCTTTTACAATGTCCTTATGGAGATTAGTTAAAATAGATCAAAGGTTTGGCCGCATCACCAAAAGATAGAACGTAAAACAATACATCTTTTTGCCAAAGTGATTTAAATCCTAATTTTTTAATCTATTGTATTCTTTCAATATGATTTTTAATTGTAAGAAGTAGAGTTCTGTACATAGTTCACTACAAGTACAACCACCCAATGCTACAATTTATCGAAAACAAAACCATTATGATATGCTTTGCTAATCGACTCAAATTTTTCCATTCTTTTATTTATACTTTTTCAAAAATACTTTACAAGTCGGGTGTTCGATAGGTATAATACAATGTAGTTTTAGTAAAAAACAAGGATTTTAATATACTTATTTTTCTACATAATACCAGGAATCTTTGTTTTGTACTTTACAAAACCTATCTAAAAGCTACCCCTTTAACCAAAGGTTTAAATCTAAAGACATAAAAGGGCTTGGTAGACATGTCATTACCACTATTAAAGGCAGCTCCTTTATTTACTTGTGCTGCAGAAACATACATATAACCATCAACGTCATTATAACTTACACCATCTGGCCATACCAAATTATCGTCTTGTATCATGGTTTTCATGCTTAGGTCTTTTGCTAAAACTACTGCCACACTATTTGTTTCTATCGCAGTAAGATATAAGTTTCCATCTATATCAATACTCATACCACCATTATTTGGTTTGTCTGAGTAAGTTTCAATTTTACTATCTAATTGGTTTTCTGTTAAATCTTCATTTATTAAATCTACTGTTCTGATACGATAAATTTTTGTTCCATTTAATGGTCCATAATAAATCCATTCAAAATCTTTATCAGCTGTAATACCATCGTTACCAACCAATAAATCTTTTCCTTTAACTGCTAAATGTTTACCATTAATAATCGTTGGAGCATTTTCTGGCAATGTAGTACGTGTACCTTCTAATAAGCGACGTGTTTTTCCTGTTTTCATATCTACGACAATAAAAGCGGCTTTACTTCCATCTCCTCCATTACCAATACCTTCGTCAGCAATAATAAAATAACCGTTCTTGGTATCTACAACCATATCATTAGGTTGCGATTCTTTGGGCATTGCAGATACTGGTAAGTAATAAATACGTTCTAAACTATTCGTTTTTGTATTCCAGCCAACAATTTTTGGTGTCACATCATTGCGTTGTGCCATATCTAACATCCAAACAACCCCATTTTTATCATTTCTAATACCTAGTATATTACTTAAATAATTATCGTCGGTTTCTCTAGGGGTATTCCATTCTTTATTAGGAAATGGTTGATGTGTTTTGGTAGTCCTATCATAAATCATCACCCTATTTCCCGGTTCAAAAAAAGGATGATGGCTGTATACTAGATCGCCTTTGAGCGTAAATGTAATATTCCCAACAGCTTGGTCTGTGGTCATAAAAACTTCTCCTTTTTTTTGTGCATTACAATTCATTATTATAAAACTTAGATAAAATAAGGTGATTAACTGTTTCATTATTTACACTTAAATTTTCATATTAAAATTATGTATTTCATGATTTGAAGGTTAATTTAATCCCTTCTATAATCATTTCTGTACCGATGATGGCCAAAATGAGCCCCATTAACTTACCAATAACAGCTATTAAATTCTTTCCAACTTTTTCTACAATAATATCACTTAAAATAAATGCTATGTAGGTTAAAAGAATCATCAAACCAAAAACAAGTATTACAATGCCTACATGTGTGTACGTTGCATTTGTGGTATAGTTCATAGCCGTTACAATAGTTCCTGGCCCTGCCAATATGGGAATTGCTAAGGGCGAAATAGCAATTCCACTTTTAGATTCGTGAGTCTCGTTGTTATGAATTTTTGATTTTTTAGACATCAACATTTCAAAGCCTACATAAAAAATCAAAATACCGCCTGTAATCTTAAACGCAGGTATTGTTATTCCAAAAAGCTCAAAAATGTATTTCCCTAAGAGCGTAAAAGCTACTACAATGATAAAAGCTATAATTGAGGCTGTTCTAGCTATTTGTTTTGTACTTTTTTTATCTCCTTCTACTAAACCTAAGAAAATAGGGGTGTTGGCTATTGGATTCATAATAGCGAAAAAACCCATAAAAACAGTCATTGTATAACTGATCAAATCGCTCATGTGTTCTATAAATTTATAGTCCTGAATGTTAAATTGATTCGCGGCTCTTTTACTTTTTTGGTAGGTGGCAATCTATGTACCCAATGGATTTGCGTACTACCTCTCATAACTAATAAATCTCCCCCTCTTAAATTAAATTCAACTTTTTCTTTTGTTTTTTTGTGTTTGAAAACAAATTTTCGTGTTGCTCCAAAAGTGAGAGAAGCTACCGCTCCCTTTTCGCTATCACTATGCCACCCGACACCTTCTTCTCCTGTATGATATAAATTTAAGAGGCAGGCATTAAATGTTTCATTGGTTATATCTTCTATCTTAACTTTTAATTCTAGAAGCTCATTTATCCATGGATGACCTATCTTTTTTGTGCTTGAATAGTTCAACTCAAAAGGTCGATCACCATACCAAGCTATTTTTCTATCTGTTATAATGTGTTTACCTGCGATATAAAGTGTATCATTAACCCATTGTATATTTTCTAAGAATTTTTTTAAATAAACGTTTGCTTCTTCGTTGGGTATGATGCTTCCATAATAATTTACAATTCCATCTTTGGGAAGGTAGTTTTTGTTTGGATTATTAAGTTCGCTAAATAAATCCATATAAGTTTCCTAAATTTTATTTATAAATATTGATTTGCTAACGATACTATTAAGTTTTTACTTTTTGGTAGTTTGATTTACAAACCAGTATACTACTAACTTCGATAACACTTTTAACATTAAAGCTATTTAAAACTCAATAACGGTTTTACCTATAGATCTACCCGACTCTTGTAATTCATGAGCTTTTTTAAGGTTTTCTACGGTAAAGCCTTTTAATGTAGTAGTTAAGGTTGATTTTATAATGCCCTTATCCAATAATTCTGAAAGGTGATTTAAAATATCGTGTTGTCTTTCTATATCATCGGTGGTATACATTGAACGCGTATACATTAATTCCCAAGAAAAGGTAACACTCTTATTTTTCATAATAGATAAATTAAGCGGTGTACCACTCCCAGTTATAGAAACAATATGTCCTTGTGGTTTAATTATTTTTTGAATAGTCTCCCAATACGCATCCAGATTTACATAATCTAAAATGTAATTAACTTCTGGATGACCGATTTTTTTTAATTCTTCGACAATATCGTTATGATGATTAATCACAAAATCTGCTCCCATACCTTTACACCATTGTATAGAATCTTCTCTAGATGCTGTTGTGATTACGGTAAGATTTGCTACTTTCTTAGCCAATTGAGTAGCAATAGAACCAACACCTCCTGCTCCTGCTAAAATTAATATGGTTTTTCCTTTGTCTTTGACTGGATCTATTTTTATACGGTCAAAAATTGATTCGTAAGCTGTCAAACCTGTTAAAGGGATCGCTGCGGCTTCTGCAATCGATAAATTTTTAGGTTTGAAACCTACAATGCGTTCATCTACTAATTGATATGTTGAATTACTACCACTTCTGTTAATATCTCCTGCATAAAACACTGTTTCACCTATTTTAAATTTTGAAGCTTTATCTCCTATTGCTTCTACAACTCCTACAGCATCCCAACCAATTATTTTTGGAGTAGCTAACACCTTATCTTTAGCAACGCTCTGACGTACTTTGAAATCTACTGGATTCACAGAGTTTGCCTGAACTTTTACTAGAATATCGAAACCGGTAGGAGATGGTTTTTCAGTTTCAAACTCTATAAAACTTTTTGTTTCTGTTATAGGTAATGATTCTTTAAATCCTATAGCTTTCATAGTATGATGGAATTTTATTTTGTTCTGTTTAAATTATTAGTTAACCATTCTTTGGTGACTTCGTCTATATTTTCTCCTTCTCTACTTACTTTATAGTCTAAGGTTGCAATAACATCATTGCCAAATCTCAAACCATCAAGTACCTCCAATTGTTCTGAAGTAAAAAGCTGTTTTCTATCATCTCTAATCACCAATACAGCTTTATCCACAACCCCCAACAACCCTTTTGGATCTTTCAATTCTCTAATGTTGTACTTATGATGTAAAAACTGAGGTTTCCATAAAGGAATTACCAACCATTCTTTCTTCGCTACAGCTTCTTCAAAAGTTTTGAAGCAATCTTCTTCTGTTCCAGTATGGAATGAATATCCCGCTGTTCCAAGGTTATAATCATAAATCATTTTGGCAGAAAACCGACTAATACCAGCACCAGGATTTATCCCTTGTATACGTTTTATCATCTTCTCTAAAACAGTTGGTTTTAGCAAATCTGATACTTCTGTAACATCATTTGTTGGCACATAATCCGGAACTCCCCACAAAGCATAGGGTTCGTAATGTAATCCTAAATCGGTTAAAGGAACTGTTTTTTCAACTTCTGTCCTATATCCACCATGACTAGATGGTAACCAGGCAGAAGTTAACATGTCTATTTTACCTACTTTAAGGTTTTCAAAATTCTTTTCATGATGTTCATAGATTCTTTCTATCCTAAACCCCATATCAGTTAATACATTAGTAACTAAGGATGCTGCAATACGGTGAAATGATAAGTCGGTTACACCAATAACAATATTTTGATTTGACATTTATTTATATAAAAGTTTTAGTCGAGAGGGTAATTTTCTATTTAAAGAGCTTCTTTTTATAGTTAAGAAGCCCTTTAAATCATAACCATATTATCAATTCACTAATTGGGTTCTTATCACTAAGTAAGGTCCTGTACTAATATCTTTACCTTTATTCAAAGCCGCTGTTCTATTTAATTGATCTACTGTTCCATAAACATACCCGTCGTTGGATACATATAATCCGTCTGGCCATGATTGTCCTTCTGGTAAAGTAGCCAAAGTTCTAAACCCATCTTTTTTATTGAACACTCCTATCTCAGCTTTTTCAACATTCGTTATATAAACATTCTCATTACTATCAACCGCTATTCCGTCACAAAATGATTTTACTCCAAATTTTTCAATATCATTTGTAAGTGACTCTTCATTATCAAAACTAGCTGCCGGAACTCTATATAGAGTTCTTCCATTTAATGCTCCAAAGTATACATATTCAAAATTAGGATCAATTGCAATTGGATTTAAACCAAAACCACCTTCTACTTCTGGCATCATTGATGGGTGGCTCTTTGCCATTCTTCTAGCTTCACCGCTTTCTGTATTGATAACAATAAATGCAGGAATAGGAGCACTTTTCAAATCTCCTTGTGTCATATCTGCTATAATTACTCTGTCATGTTTTTCATCAATAATAAAGTCTTGTAAAAAACTTGTAGATACCACTACGTTATCAGGGATAACAATTTTTTTAACTAATTTTTCTGTGTTGGTATCCCAAACAATAAACTGTTTAGCAGCCATATCCAGTAACCATAAATTACCTTTACTATCTGCTCTAATACCGATAACACCTTTAAAACCAGAATTTTCTCCCGTAGCATATTTTGCATTTGGATATGCTACTGCCGAATTTTTACTATCTGCATTTAATTCAAAAACTTTTGTTTTTGGGGAGACTAATGGGTTCATACTAACAAATAATCTTCCATCTAATGTTAAAGCTAGATTGCCAGGTCTCACATCTTGACTAGAAAATACCGTTTCAACTACATCTACAGTCTTTGTTTCCTCAACTAGCTCAGCTTTTGGATTAGGTTTTTCAGTATTTTTTTCTTTACTCTTACAACTAAGAAGAGAAATTAAAAGAACTAACATTGAAAGAACATAACTAATAATTGATTTTTTCATTCCCATTTTTTTAGACATTAATGTTTACCTCATACAAATGTATTATCTAAAAAATCCGTTTTTGAGATTAAAAAACAGGAAGAAATGATACTTTTTTGGGTAAAGTAATAAGAATAAAATGAAAAATAGGCTTAACTATTTCTATAAGCAAGAGGTGTAACTCCTTGATTTTGTCTAAAAAACTTAACGAAATTTGTTGCTTCAGAATAGCCCATTTGCATAGAAATTTCTGCAATTGACAAATCTGTGTTTTTCAGTAATGCTTTTGCTTGAAGTATTTTATAATCTATGACTACTTTTTTTGCTGTTGTTCCTGTAGTTTTTTTAACACACTCTGCTAAATATGCAGGTGTAATGTTTAATTTTTTTGCGTAGTATGCTAGGGTCTTGTCTGAATTGATATCCCTTAAAATTAAATCCTCAAATTTTAAAGTGATTTTTTCTGGTCTTCTTAACTCAATTGTTTTACTACCAATTCTAGTGATTCTCTTTAGGAAAAAAAGTAACGCTATTAGTTCAGCACGAATAATATCCAAGCTATATTTTTCATCTTTTATGAATTCTGTATAAATTCTTTCCATAGCATCATTAATTTTAATAAAATGCTCATCAGTGAGTTTATAGTAAGGTATCGCATTTAATTTGAAAAAAGGAAATTGACAAATCACATTGAATCTATGAGTACCTTCTTTAAGAAATTCAGAATTAAAAAAAATTCCGAAACCTTCTTTACCAATACGTTTTTCGCCTTCTATATTGAATATTTGCATGGGAGAATTAAAGTTGATACTACGATCCAGTTTATCAAAATAGGTATACCCTATTCTTCTGGCAGTAACATTTTTGACATGAAAATTTATTGAGAAGAATCGTTTACGATGTGGTTCAAAAATTCTTTTGTTAACTTCCTCAAGTTCGCTGTATTTATAAATATTAAATCCATCAGAAATAGAAGGTTTTGAAATACTTAAATCATCAAAAAGGTCTTGTATTGTCTTATAAGTTATCATTCGATATTTTAAAATTTAAATATTCTTCATTTTGATATGAAAGTCAAATAAAATATGTGTTATTTGGATGACCTAGAAATATAGCTATTTTTTTGAAAACCTAATATCCAAGCACTTACTCATTCTATATCAGCAGACTACAACCATAAAACAACAGTGCTTTTTGTTCCATGTACTATAAATTTCATGAATCTTACAAGACTTGAAGTTGATTAAAATACTCAAAAGCATTAATAATCTATTTAATTATCTTGAAGGTATTATACAAAAATTATAATCTATTGTTACGTCAATTCTAAAAGAAAGTGCTTCATAGCAAACTAATCGAGCAGTTTCGTGTTTTAAAACTTTTGCAAGAAAGAAAAATCAAAGATCACTCTGAAAACCTTCTCTAATTTTCTGAAAAGCTATACGAAGTTGTGCTTCTACTGTCTTGATAGAAATATTTAATTTTTTTGCAATTTCTCGGTTCTTATAATTCTCCTGTTTACTTAATAATAAGATTTGTTTACATTTTTCAGGTAAGTTAGCGATTAAACCGTTTAGTTTTTTCAGTTTTTTTTCAAAAATATCATTATCATCATCGACTTGATATAGTAATGCTTCATATTGAAGAGTATCCAAAAACTCTTGCCTTTTTTTATTTTTTCTAGATTTATCGATATATGTATGATAAACGGACTTATATAAATACGCTTTTAAAGAAGTGTTTATATGTAATTCTTCTCGTTTTGACCACAATTTAATAAATACACTTTGTACAATATCTTCTGCATCAGGCATATGCTTGGTAAACTGTAAAGCATAAGAGCATAAAGGACGGTAATACCTTTCAAACAATAGTTCTAATGCCTGATTATCACCATTTTGTATACGTATCCAAATTAGCTTTTCATCCATTGATAAAATATGGTTAAACCTTATTTAAAGTATTGTAATAGTGTAAATATCAAAAAAAAATCAAAAAACGTTAAGGGTATATTAATTTTTTTGCGTCACAAAAGTGAAAATAAATAAAAAAAATCCAACGTTTTGGAAACATTAATACTAAAATATATTACCAATACGATCTCTAAAAAAGAATTAGATGCTCTTAAGAAATGGTTACAAAAAACCGAAAATCAAGAATATTTTAAGACATTTATTCAAACAAATTACGAGTTAGACGTAAATTATAGCAGTATTGATTCTAAAAAAGCATACAACAGTATGATGAATGTAATAGAATCAAAAACAATAGAACCAAAACCTGTAAAAAGACTTTATTATACATATCTAAAGTATGCCGCGGTGATTTTACTTCTGATCATTTCTTCAATTGGAGCATATACGATTTTGACAAGTGATCCCAATCCTTCTCCTACCAATAACGCTATAACACAACAAATCATTTTAGAGTTAGAAGATGGAACTGTTCATTTACTTGATGAAAATGATAGTACTACGATTACTAGTGCAAATGATAACACGATAATAAATCAAGAATATGACAAGCTCCTTTATACCAAACAAACATCTAAAACAGGATCAAAGTTAGCTTTTAATAAATTGATAGTTCCGTATGGAAAACGATTTAAAATCGAATTATCTGACGGTACTTTAGTTTTTCTTAATGCGGGTACAACACTACGATATCCCAGAGCTTTTACAAATTCAAAAAGTAGGAAAGTCTATCTTGAAGGAGAGGCGTATTTTGATGTGAAAGAAAATAAAAACAAACCTTTTATAGTTCAAACTAATGAAATGAATGTAAGAGTTTTAGGAACCAAATTTAATGTGTCTAGCTATCAAAATGAATATAATACTTCTGCGGTACTGGTAGAAGGTAGCATAGCAGCTTACAAACCTTCAGAGGATTTTAATTTGAAAAACACATTAGTTGTTAAACCAGGAGAACAAGCAATGGTAAAAGATGACCTATTTACAATTCAACAAGTGAATACAAACAAACATATCGCTTGGACAGAAGGAAAGCTATATTTTGTAAACGATAAATTTCAAAATATTATTAAAGAACTCGAGAGGCACTATGCTGTTACTATTAAAAATACAAACCAAGAACTTAATGATATAAGATACACAGGTACCTTTCTATATGAAACTATAGAACAAGTTTTAAACACATTTAAACATAATACTCAATTTGAATATACGATCAAGGGCAAAGAGATTATAATTAAATCACCCTCAACATAGATTATAACATACTCAATAATAAATATATACTAATCAATAAAATAGAAAGCCAGTGAATAAAATAATATAAGATCCAAAAAATCGGGAAATGCTCCAACATCTCCCGATCCAGAAATTTGATTTTAAAGTCATCTTCAATAAACTAAAAATCTTTCAAAATTATGAAAAAACTAATTGCCACGGGGTGCTCTTATCAAAACATTCCAGACTTTAACTTAAAAATAAAGTTTACGATGTTTTTCTTTATCGTAACACTCTTTCAGATACAAGCTAATTCTGAATATCTTCAAAACACCAAAATCAGTCTTAATCTATCTTCTGTAAAGCTATCGCGAGTATTTACAGAGATCGAAAACAAAACATCATATCGTTTTTTTTATAAGAATGAAGAAATAGACCTCGATAGAAAAGTAAGTATCAAAACAAAAAAAGAATCTATTAAAAGTATACTGATAATACTTTTTAAAGATAGTAACGAAACTTTTAAAATACTAGATAAACAAATCATCATCAGTCGGCGCAATGTATCACCAACTCAAAAACAACAAAAACCAAAGGCCGAGAATCAACAATTTGAAGTAAACGGAACTATCTCAGACGAAAGCGGTCTTCCTCTACCAGGTGTATCAATATTAGAAAAAGGAACAACTAATGGTACAATGACAGATTTTGACGGAAACTATTCTTTTATAGTCAAAAACCCTAAAGGTGTTTTGGTCTTTTCTTCTGTAGGGTTTGATACCCAAGAAATACCAATTAATAATCAAAATACAATCAATACAATACTCACTCAAAATATAAGTGAACTTGAACAAGTAGTACTTGTTGGATATGGAGAAGTAAAAAAACAAAATTTAACAGGTTCTGTAGGAGTAGTTGATATAGAAAGTTTTCAAAATCAAGCACCTACTGTAAATGTGGACCAGGCATTACAGGGACAAGTATCCGGGGTTTTGATAAGTAGCCCAAATGGACAATCAGGAACCGCCGCAAAAATTAGAATAAGAGGTACTTCTTCATTATCAGGATCAAATCAACCTCTGTTTGTAATTGATGGGATTCCTATTGTTCCAGAAAGTAATATTCCTATAGGAGGTACAGAAGGTCGATTATTAGGAAATGAATTAAATAATCAAGGATTAAGTACTCCTATCGGAAATTTAAACCCTAGTGACATAGAATCTATAAGTGTCTTAAAAGATGCATCTGCAGCAGCAATATATGGTTCGAGAGCAGCAAATGGTGTAATTATTATCAATACCAAAAAAGGAACCAAAAGAGGAAAACCTCAATTTAATGTTGATATCTCTACTATTATTCAAGAAACGGCAACATTAGATGTATTAGATGCACAACAGTTTAGAGAGGTATGGACAAAGGCTGTACAAAATGGATCATCAGACGATGATTTTGCGACGAGTGTCTTAGATGGTTCCTATTTTGGAAATGCAAATACCAACTGGGAGAACGAAATAAGCCCAGGAACACCAATTTCTACTAATGTATATTTTAATGTAAGAGGTGGAAATGAAAATACTCAATATTCTACATCAATTGCTACTTTAAATTCTAAAACGCAGTTTCAAGGTTCAGAAAGTGAACGCCATAACTTCAATCTTTCATTGAACACAAAAATCACCTCTCTTTGGAGTTTTGGAACCAATGTGCAAGCGTCATTTTTTGATCAATCTAATGTAGATGGTGGATTAGTAGATCGAATGTATATTTTTCGACCAGATATTCCTGTATTTGACGAAGATGGAAACTTTTCTTTTTCACCAAATTCTAATTTTGAAAATCCAGTTGCACTTTCTCAGGCATTTAATAATAATAAAACCTTTCTTCTATTAGGCTCATTTTTTACACAGTTAGAAATTGTCAATGGTTTAACTGCAGAAACAAGAGTATCCGTTAATTATAACAATGGTAATCAAGAAAGTTTTTATCCCAGATTTACTGGTCGAGGCGGGTGGTCGCGTTTACAAGGTGATGGAGATGGGTTTGCACAAGATAGTAGAAGTAATAGTTCTGTATTACAATGGCAAAGTACACTTACATATTCTAGATTATTTGGTTTAGTTCATCAATTAGATGCTGTTCTGGGAACAACTTTTGAAGAAGCTAGAAATTCTTTTAATAAAGCATTTGGTACCGGATTCTCAAACGGAGTTCTTAGTAATGTATCTAGTGCTACTGTTAGTAATGGTGGAGATGCTTTTGAAAGTGCATCAGGGCTTTCTTCATACTTTGGAAGAATTAATTATGATTATGATCAAAAGTACTTTCTTACCTTAACAAGCCGGGTTGACGGTTCTTCAAAATTTGCAAAAGAAAATAAATACGCTTTCTTTCCAGCAGCTGCATTGGCTTGGAGAATTTCAGGAGAACCCTTTCTATCAGGGAGTAATTTTCTAAACGAATTAAAATTTAGAAGTAGTATTGGACTTACAGGTCAACAGGATTTTGGAGCATACCAATGGCGAACCTTATTCGAAACTGATGATTATGGAGGCGATCCTTCAATAATACTATCTCAGCTCGGAAATGATAGATTAAAATGGGAAACGACGAAGCAATTTGATATAGGACTAGATTTTTCGATTCTTAATGATAGAATCTCAGGAAGTTTTGGATATTATCAAAAGGATACCGAAGATGCTATATTTCCAGTGATTACACCTGGTAATACAGGAGTCTCTTCAGTTTTGGCAAATGTAGGTAGTACAAAAAATACAGGATTTGAAATTGAATTCAATGCGGATATCATTAGAGCAAGAAATTTTTCCTGGAACATTAATATTAATCTAACCAAGAACGCAAATGAGCTTACTAAGATAGGTGATGATTTCAAAGATGACGAAGGTTTTGCTGTTGGCTTTCCTGGATTGGGAGGAGGAAGATTAAAAGAAGGGAGCCCTATAGGACTTATCTATGGATATGTTTCTGAGGGAATTTTTCAACAACAATCAGAAATTGATAACCTTAATGCTAATGCAGAAGATGGTGTCTATCAAGATGAGCTAACTGCACCAGGGGATCTAAGGTTTAAAGATATTTCTGGTCCTAATGGAGTGCCAGATGGTAAGATAACAAGTGAAGACCAAACTGTAATTGGCGATGCTCAACCAGATTTCTTTGGTGGGATCAATAGCACATGGACATATAAAGGTTTTACCCTTGCAGCTCAGTTTACATATTCTTACGGTAATGATTTATTCTGGTTTTCTCAAACCAGAGCCATTAATTTTGGAAGTCCTTTTCTAGCAGAAAATAAAACTACAGAAGTCCTTAATGCATGGACACCAGAAAATCCTACCAATCAACCAAGAGCAGTGTATAGAGATCCAAATAATAATGCAAGAATATCAAGTTATTATGTGCATGACGCTTCTTTCTTAAGGTTGAATACAATTAATTTGAGATATACATTCTCAAAAGAGGTAATGAAACAAATTGACTTTATTGATAGTATTTCCATTTATGGGATTGCACAAAATCTTTGGACACTTACAGATTACCCTGGAGCAAATCCACAAAGTGCAACATTATTCAACAATGATATTTCGGGAGCAGGAAGAGATACCAATCGTTTCCCGTTACAAAAAGCATTCACTTTTGGTATTAACATCGGTTTTTAAAATAAAAGTTATGAAAAAAAATATAGCAATACTTATCATCATTTTCTTTACTTTTTCTTGTAGTCTAACGGATTCAATAGACCAGGATCCTCCAAATAATTTGGTCCCAGAAAATGTAGTTCAAAACGAAGATGATGCCAGAGCAATTTTGAATGGGGCATATAGCAAAATTATTTCCTTTTCGAGTTCACATTACTACATGTATTCAGAGTTGATTCCCAGCGCATTAATTGGTTCGATGAGTCGAGTTAGTGCTTCTGCAACAGATGAGCAGTTTAGTGAAAATGATATTCTATTCGATAATGGGACTGTAAATGCATTTTGGTCTATCTTTTATGGAGTAATAGATGCGTCTAATACCGCAATAGCGCTCACCGATCAACTACCCGAGAGTGAAATTACTTTAGAAACTAAGAAAGAGATTATAGGAGAAGCACATTTTATTAGAGCCATGGCCACTTTTGATGCGCTACGGTATTTTGGACAGTTTTATGACACAAATAGCAGTTTGGGAGTAATTCTTAGGACAGAGCCTGTAAATTTTGTAACAAGAAGTAAATCAAGAAGTAGTGTAACAGAATCTTACGATCAGATTATTAATGATCTTAATATTGCCATAGCAGATGCTCCTGATTTTTCAGTATCCTATAGGGCATCCAAAACCGCTGCAAGAGCTCTAAAAGCTAGAGTATTATTGTTTATGGGTAGATATGCAGAAGCCGCAGCTCTTGCCAATGAAGTTATTATAGAAGGAACACGTTCATTATCTCCTGATTTTACTTCGGTTTTTGATGAGGGCTTAGATTCTACAGAAATGATTTTGATGACATATAGAGATGAAAATTCAGATGTAGATGATAATAACCGTAAACGTTTTTACCCTGGTAGAGCAGGTACTACCTGGTTTCCTGTTTTAATGGGAGAAGATCCCAGAGCTGCTGTTACATTTAATGCAGGAAGAGTATTAAAAACAAATAATGTTGATACCTTTCGACCAACTTACTTCATTAGATTATCAGAACTGTATTTAATTCAAGCAGAAGCACTGCTTATGAGCGGAGCATCTGTAGAAACGAGTAAAATTCCATTAGACATCATTAGAAATCGTGCAGGAATTGATAATACCGCTGCAACTACTGTTGAAGAGCTGAAAAACGATATTTTTAATGAATATGTAAAAGAGCTAGCTTTTGAAAATGGTAGTGAATGGTTTGCTGCAATAAGAATGAATAAAGCTATGGAATTAAAGCCTTCAATAACAAGTGAGAACCAGTATATCTTGCCCATACCAGAAAAAGAAATTGAAGGAAATGAACTGATAAGCTTAGCAGATCAAAATCCTGGATATTAACCAATACATATACTTGAGTTAGCCACTCCGCCCTATTTTATAAACGGGGTTATTACTTTGTATAACCCTGTTTTTTTATCCTTTTAAACTCTAAACAATGAAAAAAATCAAAACGAAAATATTCTTTCTTTTCTTCTTGTGCATAGGAATGCTTATGTCGCAAAAGAAATCTTCTGAAATAGAAGACCTCAACACAAAAATCCCCATAGATCCAACAGTAAAAGTTGGTAAACTAGCGAATGGTCTTACATATTATTTAAAAAAGAATGCTAAACCAAAAGATAAAGCTGTATTACGATTAGTGGTAAATGCCGGTTCTATTCTAGAAGACGAAGATCAATTGGGGCTCGCCCACTTTGTAGAGCATATGGCATTTAATGGAACAAAGAATTTTAAAAAAAACGAACTTATCAATTATTTACAAAGTATAGGTGTAGAATTTGGTGCAGATCTAAATGCGCATACTAGTTTTGATGAGACTGTATATAAGCTATTAGTTCCTACGGATAATAAAGAAATATTCGATACCAGTCTTCAAATTATGAGAGATTGGGCTGATGGTATTGAATTTTCTGATGAAGAAATTGATAATGAAAGAGGCATTGTAGCAGAAGAGCTAAGAGCCCGTAGCGGAGCTAGAATGCGAATGTATTACGAGTCTATCCCTCTATTAACCAATAATTCTAGATATTCAAAAAGAACTCCGATAGGTACTCTTGATGTCATTATGAATTCTAAATATGCATCTTTAAAACGTTTTTACACCGATTGGTATCGACCTGATTTGATGGCACTAGTATTGGTAGGAGACTTTGATCTTGTCGAAACAGAACAAAAAATAAAATCTGTATTTGATGATCTCAATATAAAAAGTAATCCAAAAGAAAGAATACACTATACGATTCCAGATAATACAAGTCCAAAAATCGGAATCATTACAGATCCCGAAGCTACAGGTGTAAATATTGCTGTTTATCATAAAAAAACAAGTGTCGAGACCAAGAACTTGAAGGATTACAAAAAGAATATCTTACAAAGGTTATATACAGGAATGTTACGACAACGATTGTCAGAAAAAGCAATACTTCCTAATGCGCCATTCTTAAGTGCTTCTGCGGGAATAGGACATTTTTTAGGAGATAAAGATAGTTATTACCTTCGGGCTTCTTTAAAAGAGGATGCAATAAATAAAGGTATAGAAATATTATTAGAAGAAAGTGAACGTGCTAAGCGATACGGCTTTACTTCAGCAGAATTAAAACGTTATAAAGCATACATGCTGAATAGAGCTGCCATTTTTAAAAACGAAGAAGGAAAATTACCCTCAAAATACTACGCAGACCAATATACCGGTCACTTTACAGACAAAAAGCCTATCGTTGGGACAGCATTTCAATATGAGTTCTACAAAAAAGTGTTCCCTTCGATCACAATAGAAGATGTGAATCAAATAGCTCAAGAGTGGATTAAAGATGATAATATTTCTATTATTATAAATGCACCTAATAAAAAAAGTTTAAAACTTCCTGATAGTAAAGAAGTGATGT
Source organism: Aquimarina algicola (assembly GCF_006443095.1). Lineage (GTDB taxonomy): Bacteria > Bacteroidota > Bacteroidia > Flavobacteriales > Flavobacteriaceae > Aquimarina > Aquimarina algicola. The sequence goes on along the minus strand of NZ_VFWZ01000008.1, from coordinate 25,635 downwards.
CTATGTTGAAAAAAATAAAAACAAAAAAAATTACTCAAAATATAGACTCTCTTAATATTACAGAATTGATGAGCAAGAAACCTCAACCAGGCAAAATTGTAAAGGCTTCTTATAATTCTAACGTTGACGTAACTACATGGAAATTTGCTAACGGAATCACTGTATTGGCTAAGCCAACAACATTACAAAACGATTTAATAAGTATGATTGGTTTTAGACCAGGAGGAAGTTCTTTGGGACAAGATTCATTATATGTTTCTGTCAAAAGCGCTGGTGAGATAATCGGGTCTAGTGGAATAAACGGGGTTTCTTCAATAAATCTTAAAAAAATAAATATGGGGAAAACGGTAAGCGTAAAACCTCGTATTAATTTTTATGATGACTTATTCTCAGGAAATAGCTCTTCTAAAGACTTAGAGACAATGCTGCAAATGACACATTTGTATTTTACAGCACCTAACAAAGACAAAGGTGTTTTTGAAGCACAGAAAGCAAACATGATAGCCTTAACCAAAGACATGGATAAAAATCCTAACATCGTCTTTGAAGAAAGAATTAATCAAGTAATGACCCAAAATCATTTAAGAGGAGTATCTCTAAAAGAGCAAGAAATAGAAGAAGGGTTAAAATTGGATGATGTATATGAATTCTATAAGGAACGTTTCTCATCAGCAAATGGGTTCATTTTTATTTTTGCAGGAAGCTTTGATCTTGAAATTTTAAAAGAACAGGTAATCAGATACTTGGCAAGTTTACCTTCTGATCTACAACAAAAAAGTACCTGGAGAGATATCGGATTACGTAGACCTACTGGAGTGATTAAAGAGACTATAGAAAAAGGTATTGATAATAAAAGTAAAGTAGATATGCGTTTTACAGGAACACTTGATTTTTCAATAGATAAAAAACGAAATATCAATTTACTGGCAAAAGCGCTTAAAATAAAACTTACAGAAGAACTACGTGAAAAAATGGCTGGTGTTTATGGAGTTAAGGTATCTGGATTTGCGACTGATAAACCTTATGATTGGTATCGTTTAAACATTCGTTTTACTTGTGCCCCAGAAAATGTAGAGAAATTAACTAAAAAAGTTTTCGAAGAAATTGACAATATCAAAAATAACGGAATATCTGAGATAGATCTTAAAAAAATTAAAGAAGCAGAATTATCTAATGCGAAAGATGGACTCAAATACAATGAGTACTGGATTTATAAATTGAAAACAGCAATTGAATATGATTTAGACATTGATGAAATAGTAAATTATAAATCTAAAATCAATAAACTCTCTTCAAAAGATTTTAAAGATGCAGCTAATACTTATTTTAATACAAAAAATTATGCTGAATTTATTTTGATACCCGAAAAAAAGTAATCGTAGATTATAATAGTCTTATAAAGCTATTAATAATATAGAATAGTTTTTTATAAATGCCTTAATTTCAATTAATTTTTCAATAGAATTGGTTAGATATTTCAATCTCTCCCGCTACTTTCAAGGCATTTTTTTCCTTAAGCCAGACAAAATTGTCTGGCTTTTTTATTTTATTGTTTTATAAATTCTCTATAGGCGGCGGCGTGTTTTTTACTTAATGGTTTAAGGACACATTAGCATTCACGGTCTCAAAAAGAATATCATTTTGATCTATCCATCAAAGAATTAGCTCATAGACTTAACAAGGTATCAACTGAATATTATTTAGCACGTCCTCGTATGCCTGAAAAAATAGAGCTTTGTAAGTCACCTAATGAATATAATGAATGGACTCATTGCTTTAATAAAGAGGAAAATGCTTATCAATTTTGCGGATATCAGGGGAGTACAACATTAAATCAAGAAACTAAAATACAAGAAGATGCTAGTTATCATACTTGTAGGATAAATTTACAACTAATCAACCTAGACAATGTAACGCTTACTGATACTTTAGAAATAGATAACGACTTTGGTAGAATGGTAATCTCGGGAAATCAGTATGCGTCTAAGTTACACACGCCATTTGGTATAAAAGTTCAGAAGAATAAATTTATTTCTAACAGAAAAAGAGAAGCTTTTGTAATAATCGAGTTCGAAAATTATATTATTAACAAAATAAGGAATTATAAAAGTCAATGACCCATTTCAACTGTAAGAGAGTTATTTAAAAAAATGAAATATCGAGGTTACAACCTATGGAAACACTTTAAAGTCATATCTTGTTCAATGTAAAAAGGAATCTTAAAAAGGATATAATCATGAATAGTATTAAACAATTATTAGCTCAGATCTCATTAGAGTATCAAAAACAACAACCTATATAAAGCTACTTTACAATTTAATTAATGATAAAAACTACAACTATGAACAAGTTAGTTTTCAGATGTATATCATTTTTATATATCGCGTTTATAATTTTGAATTTAATTGATAAAACAAATGACATCCCGTATTCTTTAGGAGTTAATGATGGAAGCATTGTGGTGAAATCGAATATTACACCTGAAACTGATAATGAAATTACAATTCCGAGCGGTCCTTCAATTCAATATATACACGTAAATGCTAAGAACCCTAATCATTTGATTATTGCTGGAGAGCGTTGGAAATATTTAAGCTTGGACCATGGTGTAACTTGGGAACAAATAGAACTAAGCGAAAGTTATATTAAAATAGCGTTATGGGTTAATGACACCATTTTAGCCTCTACTCTTGATGGTTTTATTGTGTCAGAAGATTTTGGAAAATCATGGAAACCTGTAACCATTATTTCAAATTCAGAACAGCTCATAAAGCTCCCTGAATTCACAGAAAATTTTGAACAATCTTGGAAATCTATTCCTCTTTCTGACTTAGATGAAAAAACATTGTCTGGAACTGTATTGACTTTTAGCTCAGAAAGTAATGCCATATTGGAATTACCAGATAACAACAGGTATCAGTTTAAGCTTAACGGCAGTGTACTCGAAATCAAGGAAAAATATATAGAAACAACCACTAAACCTAGAATATACAGAAATAATATCAAACTCCATGAAGGTGAAATACCTGCTGTTTTAAGTGAGTCTGTTGATGGGATTTGGGCAGCGACTCTTGGAGGTGTTTTCTTTCAAAAGAATGGCAGTACAAACTGGGAAGATAAATCAGCATCGTTACAAAAGCATTCTTTTAATAGAAATTTTGAATCACAACAAGGGAACCAATTATTGATTTTAGATCAAATTGGACGACTAGCAATAAGTAAGGATAGGGGTAAGTCATGGAAATCACTTGTTAATGATGTATCAAAAGCAGAGTTTTTAAACGACGAATCAATTGTTGTTGTACAAAAGGGAGGTCGCGTACTGCTTATTGATGAAAATAATACTGTTGAAATAGCACCTGATTGGAAATTGATTCAGAATGAAAATCCAGAGACAATTTCATCTTTATATAATAGTCATATTTATTTTATCCATGGAGACAAAAATGGGTTTTGGTTAACGACTGGCCCATTAATTTATTTACAGGAAACCCCTATAGAAATCAGTCATTATGAAGCAATCTCCAAATCCTATACAAGTCTATCTGAAGTTCTAGTCTATTACTACAATCGAAATAAGAAACAGTGGATGGTAAAACCTTGGTCCTCTGACGCTGAAAATAAATATGCGATTGAAGATCGATGTAAGTTAAGCCTTGATTATGATAATGTAGTATCAATTAACAGACACAGAACCTCAGATTATGGAACCTCAGAAAAAGTAATGCTCATCCAATCTGGAAAGAAATATGCGTATTTTGATGATAGCGAAGTACACGTTCGTAAATTAAAAAATTGTAACCCTTTCGGAATTAAAAGAGTATGGGATTTTGATAGAATAGTAAGCCCCGCAGCATATTATGAAACAGATGAAGGGTTGGAAGTCGTTTCCCTAGGTCATCTAGATGGAGGTACTATAAATCGTATTAAGATCAATTTAAATGACACACCACCTCTATGGAGATGGTTTTTTTACTTTTTTTATTATCAATATGGTGTCTATATCATAGGAATAGGCTTAGTAATATGGTTTTTTAGTATTCGAAAAAAAACTAAGATAAAAGTTTAAGAAAGTAAAGTCATTGTTCAAAAAAAAGAGATAAGTTTTTGTGGTGAGAGGCTTCGAAGAACATATCATTAATAAAATAAAGAGTGGTTGCATCATAAGCAGAATAAGATGACAAAATCTTTTTTGATTGAACAACCCTCATTAAAGGATTTACCAGACCATTTTTAAATTAAAAAACAGGTCTCAAATAATTATTTGAGACACCTTTACTACATGTCTTATTTAATTTTGAGTTATGATATTTTTATTAAATACTAAAAGATAAAAGCTTAAAACAAAAAATATAATGAGACACTCACTTCTACCAAAAAGTCTGGTTTTAATATTTTTAGATAGAGTTGAAATCAAACGTAATTTTTATGTTCTGTTCCGGTTTTCCAAATTTTGGTTCAAATTTAGTAGTAGCTTTAAATCATGATTTTCATTATGTAACCTCCTTTACTATTCTTTGAACAATAGTGCCTCCAACACCAATAATTGCTATTTATTAATCATATCTTTTCTTATTGGAAAAAAGTTTCTAAAACTCTGCTGTCTTCTATAGCCTTGTATTTATGAGGGGGGGGGTGAAGGAATAAAAAACACGTCTCCTGTATTTAAAATAACTACTTCTGTTCTATTAGGATGATAGATTGTTGCTTTAAATGCTCCTTCTAAAATCGTAGACATTTGCTCGCTTATGTGCTCATGTTTAGGGATGATATAGCCCTTTTTTATGACAACATCTGTTTGTTGTAAATTATCACCATATACCAGTTTTCTGAAAATTCCAACACTCAAAGTGTCATAAAATATATTATCAAATTCAAAATGTTTCACTTTTTCGGAAGCATAGATTTTATCTAGAAATTGTTTTGGATCATGTCTACTACAAGAAACCAGGTATACTAGACATAACAAAGCTTTGCTCCATTTAAAATGTGTCATTTTATTATTTTTTTAGAACTTTTCGAGATAATTTGTTTTTTACTTGTAGGGCAAGTACTATCGTGCATACAATAAGTAATGCGGGAAATTCCCATCCACCACCTGAAGCAGCAAAAAGCCAACCATTGGACCAATGTACGCTAGTAGCTACAAGCATTTCTATAACTAAGGTTATACATATGAGCATTATTAAACGGTTGGTGATAAGCAAAATACCTGCAACCAACTCAATACAAAAAGCGAGACAATAATGTCTCGCTTTAGTAAATTTTGTCTCATTTGTGACCCCGAGCATTCACGACTCAAACTTTTTTGACAGAATATTTAGAAGAAATTTTCAGAGTATGTAAAAGAGTATCAAGATTTGCTACTAATAGCTTGCTAATATCGTTCTATATTAAAACATTTTAATTTTTTTATAACTTTTATAGGAGTTAAAAATCATGAGTTGAGTAAACGTCAGTTTTAATGACGTTTATTTTTTGTTAGTTGGTTTTTCTTTTCCAAAAGCATATAGAATTCCTTTTGTAATAAAGCTAGGATAGACACTTAGGTGATCTTCATCAGGAATTATAACTGTTTTAATGTTTAAATCGGAGTAATTTCGAGATAATAACCTTTTTTCAAAATCAAGCATTTCGGCTACCATATTTGATTTTTCTTCCTCTTCTCCGATACACAAAAAAACATTTGCTTTCATATTCTTATGGGAATTATAGTATACCTCTTCGAACCCATTTAAGCATTGATTGTCATACCATAAAGAGGGACTTCCAGCTAAATAGTATTCAAATAAATTTGGTGTTGTAACCAACATATAACTCGCTAATAATCCACCAAAAGATTGTCCGGCAAATACTTTTTTGGAATTATCTATTCTATACATCTCTTCTAAAAACGGAAATATATCATTTTTTATAAATGATATAAAATCATCAGCCTTTCCAGAAGCTAACCTTGATTCTTTAGAGTGTCCTCTCGGTTCATTAGGAGAATAGGTCGGTGTATAATCCCTTGTCCTGCTAACTGTTGGTTTATCATCTTTGGAATAGGAGATTCCCACTGTGATAAATTCTTCTACATTTAATCGCCTTGTTATACTAGTCACTAACGGGAAGGCATAGTCTGAATCGGTAAGAATCAATATTGGATATTGTTTATCGGAGCTTGAATATGATTTCGGTAGCTTAACGTATAGTTCGTAAGATTTTTGATTGATTGTTGATTTAATAGAATGGACTTCTGTTCCTTTTATTTCAAATGATTTTAACCTTGTTTCCTCTTTATTTGGAATAGCCTTATTACTAACATTAAACTCTTCTATTGTTTTATTTTTCTGGCTTCCATCACTACAAGATATTGTTATTATTATAATGATGAATATCGATAAAAATTTGTTCATTTACTCTAATTATTTTCTCCAATTAAAAATTTACCGCGAATATCAAACAAAAAAGCATCAAGCCTTGCTAATTGCTTGTTAAAATGATGACAAGATGATTTTTGCTAACTTAATATTTAAAGATTCTAGTAATCTTTGTCCAACTTCGTTTTATTTAGAAATTTAATGAATTAGATTAATCTTGAGTATTATGGTGTCGTAGTGAGGCTACAAGCTATATACCATACACATTATGACTGCTACAAAAGTTTTATTCTTTAAATTTTAATAGTTCTTCATAGGGATTTCCTTGCAAACCTAATAATCTGGCAAAAGCAGGTTCCGTTTTCAATCCTTCTTTTTTCAGTTGTATTATTTCTGCTCTAAACTTATCGTTCTTCGAGCTTAGAATTTTATGTTCAATTATCATATGACGGTACGCATTTTGATTTTCTGTAGGGCAATCTTGTCCAAAAATTTCAATCTGAAATTCGCCTGAATGAAAGGTTGCAATCGTTGATTCTAGGTCATTCCAATTGCTCGTATGTATTTGATAATTTTCCTTGTTCGAGTATAACGAGTTAAGAGTTTTTGCAAATTTTAAATGATTGGAACATTGACAAATAATATCTAAGTCACTTTCTGGTAAATCTATGCCAATCGGAATAGTTCCTGTTAATATAGGTTTGTAGTCCTGCAAGTGATCAAAAATAGATATCTCGATCAATTCTGCAAAAGCTCTTCGCTGACGTTCATTCCCTTCTTTGAGATATTCAATATTTGTAAAGTCTGTCTTCAATCTGCTTTAATTATGTACAACAATGCTATATGCACTAAGGTAACTATAATCCTTAATATTTGGCTATATAATTATCTCAAGAACTAGTATACTTAAGAATTTAATAATAATATCTAACAAAAAACCGAGACAATATTGTCACAGTTCGGTAAATTTTGTCTAAAAAGTGACCCAGGGAGAACACATGTCGAACCCTTTCGAAAAAGAACTTTTGAAAATCAAAGAGTTAGCAGAATACTTGAATGTTGCTTAATAAAAGTTTATAATTAAGATATTCTATTAAACATTGCCCCTTAGATTAGTTTACTAATTCGGTGGTTTTGTTGAACTTTTAGTTAGAAACATAAGAATAAAACCAACCCAGTTTAATAAAACGGTTCATTTTCTAAGTTTAACAATTAATATTTAAATGAACTGATATGTTACTTTGATATACCCTCTTTGTATTCCTTTTCAAAATTTGATGCGCAAAGGGCATATTATAAAAAATCAGGGAAGAAGTAGACTTTTAATTATATTTTACTAATTTAGAAGCAAGTTAAAATCATGAGTTACCCCATATCCGAAGAAATCTTCGGATATGGGGTAATTTGTTTATTGAAAACTAATTGAATATCTAAAAGTTTTTAACATTGTTGCACATAAGTTGAAAAAAATGACAAATATCAGAATATTCATAATTTTCTTGACATTGCCAATATCTTTACAGCTATTTGCACAGGTTAAGGTTAGAGGATATTATAAGAAAGACGGAACTTACGTTCGACCACATTACAGGTCTAACCCAGACGGAAATCCATATAACAATTGGAGTTACCCAAGGAATACTAATCCATATACTGGAAAAACGGCGACAGGAAATCCTAATACTTATTTAGAGAACTATCACAATCGTTCTTCAAGTTCTTCATCATATAGTTATCCTTCAACTACATATTCAGCTCCATCAAGCAGTTCTTACAACAGTACAAATACTTCATACAATTTAAGTTATTACGTGACAGCAAATAGATTAAATGTTCGTTCGGGACCTTCTACGAACTATTCAGTAATTGGTTCTTTGTCAAAAGCTGAGAACGTTAAAGTTATTTACACATATTCAAACGGTTGGAAAAAAGTACAGTACAATTATTATGATTTCGATTCCTATTCTTAAAAGATCAAGATTGGATATGTGTCAGGAAGTTATCTGAGCACATCAAATCCGTATTTCAATGATAGGTATTCATTTAATACTACTATTTCTAATCTTAATTCCAATTATTTACCCTACGGATATGGCAATGGTAGTATAACGGTTTGGACAAACTGCGGTACAGATGGCAATATTAAAGTATATCTTAATGGTACATACATAGGAAAATTAACTAAATATTTTATAAATGGAATTCCAAACTGTGGCGAGTTAGGAACATTATCAGTTAATAAACCCGAAGGAATATATAAAATTGAAGCAAAAGGAAATGAATACTCCTGGAGCGGAAACATTAAAATTTCTAGAGATAGGTGTTTAATTCAAGGGCTTCAAAAATAAAAAGCCAACATATAGCACAAGGTATAAGTAATAACCTGTTTAAGTGATTAAAAGAAGCTGTAAAATGAAACAAGGTGAGAGTACAAAACCGAAAGATTTGTAAGTAGAAATGCTCTACTCCAAATACATAAATCATTAAAGTTTAAATAAATGATGATAGAATTAATTAAAAAAATAGAAGCTTTGTGATTGATATTGATAATCTTTTTGGTTTTAACGAGATACACAATTTATATTATGCTAGAACTAAAAATGGTTTTGTAAGTTACATTCATGTAGTAAAAAAAGGGATTGGGTAAATAGAGTTATTCAAATAGACGTCCGTTAATTTTTGAATACGAATAGCGTAAGCACATTCAAGAGCATGATGGGACGACCTCTAAAGATTTTCTAGGGAATGAAGCTCAACGAAAAGAATTGAGAGCCTATGGAACTTTTGGTAATAAAATAGATCTTGGAGATGTATAAGATTGGAATGGAGATGGTAAAGATAATATAGGAGTTAGAGCTGATAATAAGGTGTATATGGATATTAATTTCGACAGTACTATAGATAAAATACAAGACTTTGGTTTTGGAGATTGGTAAATTAAAATTTCAAGAAAATGAAATTAAAAAAGCTTAGATTTTAGTTAGTCTAAGTTTTTTTTATAAAAAAAAATAAAATTTTCATTCATAAATTTTACTGAAAACAACTATTGAAAGACACTGCTTTTTTACTAACTGTAGTGGTGGTATTAGTGGGGGTTAATATAATATTTGCAATTAATATTAATAAAATAATTAAAAACAAATTAAAATGAGAGATTTAAATTTCGAAGAAATCAAGGAAGTTAATGGAGGTAGTCGTTTATCTGACTCTTGGGATTATTTCTGGAGTACGGAGGCTAAAATAGATGCAGGTACTATAGCTTCCGGAGCAGGAGTAATTGGTTTAGGAGTTGCTATAGTAGCTACTGGAGGCTTAGGAATGGCAGCAGTTGGTGTTGCCGCTACTGCTACACCAACTATAACAGCAGGAAGTTTAGGGTTATCTGCTTTAGGAGGGTATATTATTGGATCAGGTTTTACTTTTCAACCAAGCAAATAATTCTTAATAAAAAAAGCTTAGTTTTTAGACTAAGCTTTTTTTATTATAAATATCTTATGTAAAATCATATGAATCCTAAACTTTTTAGAAAAGAGGTTTTTAAGCATAAATCACAAAGGTTATATGGAGAAGTTTTACTTAAGAGTCCAAGGTTTTTTTGGTTATATACAATAACCATAACAATTTTGGTTATTGTGGCCCTTCTTTTGTTGTTTTATGGTACTTATTCTCGTAAAGAATCGGTTAAAGGTTATTTAATTCCTGATAAAGGGTTGGTGAAGTTGTATCCTTCTTATAGTGGTATAATTAAAAGAAATTTCATTATAGAGGGGCAGAAAGTAAAAAAGAATCAGTTATTAATGGAGATTGGTACAGAAAGGCTTAATGCTGATTCTATCAGTTCTATTGATCATTCGATTTTGAGATTACAAAAGCAAAGTAAAAATTTATCACAACAAATAGAAGATGAAAAAAAACTAATGTTAAGTGAAGAAAGTAGGTTAACTCAAAAATTGATTAACCTAACAAGAGAATACCAGCAAATTCTTAAACAGTTAAAGATTAATAAAAGTCAATACGGAATAACAGAAAAGCAAAGAGATCAGTACGAAATGTTATTATCTAAGGGCATAGTTGATAACGACGATTATCGAATCAGGCAAACAGGTTATTTTAATGCAAAAAATTCTTTAGAATCAACAAGAAGATTAAAAATTATAAAGGAAACAGAAATTAGTAATGCTAAAATAGATTTAGAACAATTACCCATAAAGAAAGAAAATAGTATAAAAGAATTAATAGAGCAAAAATCTCAAGTAGAAGAAAAGCTTGTAGAAGTTACAGATAGAAAATCTTTTGCAATAAAATCACCAGTAAATGGAAGGGTAATATTTTCTCAGTTTCACGTTGGACAAAAGGCAAATCCCAATTTATCACTGTTAACGATTTTACCAGAAAAAGCAGAGTTGTTTGCAGATTTATTTTTACCCTCTAGAGCTATAGGTTTTGTTAAAAAAAATCAAAATGTTTTAATAAGGTTCGATGCCTTTCCTTACCAACGCTATGGCTTACATAATGGTAAGATAATACAAGTTGCAAAAGCAGCAATAAACCCAAACGAAATTGAAACACCTTTATCGTTGCAAGAGCCTGTATATAGAGTAAAAGTAGCACTAGATAAACAATATATTAAAGCATTTGGTAAAAAAGTATTTCTACAGCCTAGTATGTCAGTTGATGCAGAAATAATTTTAGAAGACCGTAGTTTAGGAGAATGGCTTTTAGAGCCTATTTATAGTTTAAAAGGAAGGTTTTAAAATGGAAAACCCAACTAGTTTATTAAAGTATAACTGGAGAAAAGAGTTACCTGTTATACTGCAAACAGAAATGGCTGAATGTGGTATAGTGTGTATAGCTATGATTGCAAATTATCAAGGTTACAAAACAGATCTTAATTCGTTAAGAAGAAAATATTCAATTTCAACTAAAGGGGCTACCTTACAAGATCTAATTAAATTAGCTAATAGCTTAGATTTCAATACAAGACCCTTAAGGTTAGAGTTAGAAGAATTAGTTCAGTTAAAACTTCCATGTATCTTACACTGGGATTTAAATCATTTTGTAGTTCTTAAAAAAGTTAAACATAATTATATAATTATTCACGACCCAGCTTTTGGAATTAAAAAAATTAGTATTCAAGAAACTTCTAAACATTTTACAGGTATAGCTTTAGAAATTACACCAACGATCGATTTTAAACCTAAAAAAGATATTAGAAAAGCTAAATTATCAGATTTTTGGTCTAATATAAAAGGTGTTAAAAGGGTTTTATTTCAAATACTATTATTATCTTTTTTACTTCAGATATTCTCTATCGTCAGTCCATTTTATATGCAGTTAGTTGTTGATGATGTAATAATAAGTAGAGATTTAAACTTGTTGTTGATATTAGCTTTAGGGTTTGGTTTCGTTAAAATAGTAAGCATTTTAGTAGAATCTTTAAGGTCTATAGTTATACTTTATATGGGAACACAGCTAAGTATCCAAATGGCTTCTAATCTTTTAAGGCATTTACTAAAATTACCATTAGAGTATTTTGAAAAAAGACATATTGGAGATATAGTATCAAGGTTTGGATCAATCGAAGAAATTAAACAATTATTAACTACAGGCATCATTGAAACCATCGTCGATGGTATAATGGCTATTGGTTTATTAGTAGTTATGTTAATTTATAGTTTTAAGCTAACTGTATTAGTATTAATAGCTTTGGTTTTATATTTCTTGATCCGTTTTTTATTATATAAGCCTTATAAAGAACTGCAAGAAGAATCTTTAGTTACCGATGCGAAACAGAGTTCTAATTTTATGGAAACCATAAGAGGTATCCAGAGTGTTAAACTGTTTGGTAAAGAATCTGATAGAATAACACTATGGCATAATTATTATGCCGATTCAATGAATAATGGTATTAAGTTAGGAAAGCTTACTATTTTATATTCTCTAATTAATAGTTTCCTGTTTGGAATAGAAAATATTTTAATAATTTATCTAGCAGCTAATTCGGTTATAAATAATGTTATGTCTGTTGGTATGTTATATGCTTTTATGTCTTACAAAGGTCAGTTTATAAGTAAATCTTCAGCTTTAATAGATAAAATTATCCAATTCAAAATGTTGTCATTACATCTTCAGAGATTAGGAGATATAGTTTTAACAGATAAAGAAAAAGATATGGAAGGCCTTGTAGATTCTTTCAATTTTAATGGTAATATTTTTCTAAAAGATTTATGTTTTCGTTATTCAGATAATGAGCCTTTTATCATCAAAGATTTAAATCTAAAGATAAAATCAGGTTCATCTGTAGCTATAGTTGGTAGTTCAGGTTCTGGTAAAACAACTTTAATGAAGTTAATTTTAGGGCTTTTAAAACCTGAAGAAGGAACTATTTTAATTGACGAGATAGAAATTACTAAGATTGGATTAAATAACTATAGAAAAAGTATAGGAACCGTTATGCAAAATGATGAGCTTTTATCTGGAAGCCTCGCTGAAAATATTTCTTTTTTTAACCAAGATTTTGATCAAAATTTAATAGAAGAGAGTGCTAAGATGGCAGCAATACATGAGGATATATTAAAAATGCCGATGGGTTATAATACTTTAATAGGAGATATGGGGAGCAGTTTGTCTGGAGGTCAAAAACAGAGAATTCTTCTGGCTAGAGCTTTATATAAAAAACCAAAAATATTGTTTTTAGATGAGGCAACATCTCATTTAGATGTAGGTTTAGAATCAATTGTGAATGATACTGTAAAGAATTTAAATATAACAAGAATAATTATAGCACATAGACCTGAAACAATAGCAATGGCTGATAGAGTTATTCTTTTACAAAACGGGAAAATTCAAGATTTGAAAAATTAATAATTAAACTAATTTGTAATAGTTAAGACTTAATCTAACAATTTCTATAAATTAGTTTAATCATTAAATAAGATTGTCAGATGAACACAGAAGAAAAAATCATCAACATTAGTGATCTATACATCATAACTTGAGCTCTTTCCCTTCTTTTGTATGATTTATCTGAACATCGGCAAGTACATATAAAATATCCCTTATACGTTCAATTTCAATATCAGTAAGATTCTTTTTACCTGATTTTTCTAAAATTTTTCTACAATACGATATACTTAACTTTTTTCCATGATAAGACCTCTAAAAGGACTCGAACCCTTGAAAACATTAAAAATCAATTATTTATCACAATTTTCATTTGAATTGTACTATAACTTCATTTTTGTCGAACCCTATCAACACCTCCTTAAACCATTGATTTTCAAATACTACCAAAAGAAAAGGATAAGTAATTTTTTACTTATCCTCTGTCGTGAACTCCGCAGGAGAAAGTTCGAACTTTATAGCTTCAGATTTAAGCTTAATTATCAGTAGATCAATAACTTTGCAAAAAACCTATTTTACATAATTTTTCATTCAATTTTGATGACAAATAATAAGACTAGTTGCTATCTTGAGAAAATCCTTTTATCCATCTAATAAACAATTAAAATTATGTACAAAATAAATATACACTTTTACAATCCTGTTGAATTCTGTGATCAAGAGGTAACTTTTGAATTTGAAATGCCCTTTGTTCCAAGAATTAAAGATCATCTTTCTTTCACTTCTGAAATCTATGAAAAAACCTTAGAAGACCTTCAACGAAAAGTTGACAACGACAATAATTTAAAAATAAGATATGAAGGTTGTGGATATTTGGCTGATGCTAACACAGTAAAAGAAATATCTTATTGCGGCGAAAAAGGTACTATACATGTAGAGTTAGAAACCAGATGAAGCGATGATTAATTTGTACCTATTTACCACATATAATAAGAGCATATTTTATTGTAAGCTTATTCCTTTTGAAAGAATAAGCTTACAATATACTTTTTTGTTCATCTATCAATTTAAGTTGTTTAGTGTCTCATTAATTAATAATAATTACGCTTAAACCATACTAATAATAAGGTTTAATAATTGTTTTTTTAAGCAATAAAAACAAGCTTTATTCATTTCTTTTTATGAAATCTTATTTTGCTCCCATTTTTTAGTAAAAAATTGGGGAATTAGCACCCGATTTTGTCAAAAAAAGCAGCAAAATTACCATTAAAATAATTAAAATACACTACACTTTTTTATGTTATAAATTCATAGTTTTATACTGTATATCAAATACTTATATTCTTAAATTTAAACTTTCCGTATTATGAATCAATTTGAAAAAACAGCAGTAATTATGAAATACTTTTTTGTTTCGTTTCTTTTTTTAACTTTAGCTATAACAACAGTAAGTTGTTCAGAAACAAGTGTTGAAGAAGAAATAGGATTAGATGAAATCGACATCGACAAAAAACCAAAAACATACCTTATCGACAAAGACGAAGTTCAACCACCAATCGATAGGGATTAACATCTTTATCAATACAATAATAATTATAGGTGTTATACTAGGAGCTATAGCACCTTTTTTGCATATAATACCTTCTAAAGAATCTACTGTAAAGGTTTTTGGGTTTAATAATATGAGAGCCTTCTTATTTGCAATAGGTTTCCCTTTAACTTTATTTATACTTTCCATTTTTGGAGCATTTTTGGCTAATTTACTTGAATTGAAACCATATAAACGAGTAGTAAAATTAGCTAGTATTACTTTTACTTCTGTAGCCGTGTATTTTATAGTTTGGACATTTTGGTATAGAAATGATTTTAATATTTATTTGTATTACATCGCAATATGTATTGTTTCAATTTTATCGTCCTATGCAATCTTTATGCTGCTTAAACCAATTTCTAAAAAACTATTAACCCTTAATTCTTTATCTGAAAAAATCCCAAAACTACATTCAGATATTGAATATATAAATGGTATTGCCGATTTAATGCCGGAAGATGATAATACAATTACTTACAAAGCGATGCTTGACTCTACTGGTGACGATTTAAGGAATAAGTATGAAGATATTGAAAGAGATTTACAAAATATTGACGAAGCAAAAGAAGTAGATAATAATACCGAAAAGTTTAAATAAGCAATGAGTGATTCAAATAAAGATAAAACTTATGATGATCTTTTGCTTAAAATGCAAAAGGAATATACCAATTCAGAAGTCATACAATGTTTTGTGAAAACAGAAATAACAAGAGCAATGAATGGAGATTCATTATCTTATGAAGAAATAAAAGCGATTGCAGCAAATTTTAAAAAGGAAATCTCTGACAAAAGAAACAATGATTAGAATGAACTAATTTTCCTTGACATTTCTTTCTTCTAAAGATTTAGTTAAACTATTAATCAAATTTTTAGCAAGATCTTCATCCATAAGTTGCTCCGCTATTTTTATAGCATATTCTTGATTAAATATAGTTTTGATAAACAAAGTCAAAATTTCTCGGGATTTTTCATCTTTACTAATCGCTTTGATGAAATTCATTTGAAAATATTTGTCTAGCTCTGTTTCAGATGGATCACTGCTTTCGATTTTAAAAACTTCAGATTGAGATTCTGTGAGTATCATATCACCTGTACCAGTAATAACCCAATATAGATTTATGTCTGGATAAGCAGAAAATATTTTTTCCAATTTATCAGTACCCAAATTATTTCCAGAATTTAAAATAGTATGAGACAAACCCGTATCCCTTGCAAAATCTCGCTTTCCAATACCTTTTATCTGTAAGTATTTCAAAATTCTTTGCTTACTTCCCATATTAAATGATGTGTATTCGGAAATAATATATTATATTTGGGTATAATTATTTCCAATTAATGTGTTTACGTAATGTAAAAATATGAAATTATACTGATATAATGATGAGATGGAAATAATATGTACCAAAATTAAGGTTGGTATAGAATACAGAAAAAGAATGGATTTCGTATTTGAATAAAAATGTCTGAAAAAAGAAAAAAATTAGGAAAAAGAAAAATTGTTGAAAACTGGTTATTAATGAATAAGGATTTTTTACATATAAAAGCAATAGAAAGAGAAGTTAAAATCCCAGAAAACACTATTCAGAAATATACTAAAAAAGGAAAAACGATTAGCACAAGAAGAATAACGAGTATTCATAAATGGATGCTCAAATTATGTGATCTCTCGGACAAAGAATGGTTTGTAAAGCATCAAAAATGTTTAAACATTACTAGAATTGAAGCTGAAATTAATGTCAAAAATGGGACACTACAGAAATTCATAAAATATAATAGGTCATTAAAGAAAGAGGTTAGTCAATCTTTATTTGATTGGCAAGATGATTTTTTAAACCCTATTTATGAATGGAAATCATATAACAACAAATCCCCAAAATAAAGAAAATGAAAACGAATGAAGAAAACACCAAGAAGAACAGCTTTATTGAATCTATAGTAGATGCAATACAAATGAACCTTACAGATTTTACAAATAATCTGAATACAGGAGCTCCATACGAGCAAATGATCTACCAATGGATCATTACACTATATGAAGATGATGTACCAGTAGAAGAAGCGATAAGTATTATCCATCAAAAGAGACTACAGGTACTATTCAATAACGGAGAAGTAAAAGCACCCGATGCAGAAATTGCTAAAATTCGAAATAGAGTAATGAGTGGGATAAAACACCATCCAGCTTATAAAGAATTAAACAATAACAACATTCAAAAAATACATTCAAAAATTGATGATTTGGTAAAACCAAATCTTCATTCTAGCCATGATATTGTTGCAATTGTATCTAACATTATGAATCAATTATTGCAAGCACAACAACAAGAAATTAAAAATAACTTAAAACCAAAAAACCATAAAAGAAGAAACAAAATGTTTGTAACATTTCCTTTGCATATAAAAGTTCCCCCTATTATTGGAGTGTACAACAACACTAACACTATTTAAGTTGAGTTTGTGATTTGTGTGGTTGATTTGATGGATAGATACCTCCATGAAGATATACCGGATACTGAAGCTAAGAATGCTACTCTTGAATCCTTTTTCTCTATTTTACTTTGCTTGCCAAAATACCATCCCAAAAATAGAGTGCTATATTTTTCCAGTTTTCAAGAAATAGCCCCCAACACTAGCGAAAAAGTATCCGGGAATCTTCTAAACAAAAGAATTTGAAATTATAGATATAATGCTGACCTACCAAGACCGTGTCATAGAAAAAGTAATCAAACATTTCGATGGGCTACCAAAAATCGAAATACTTGATATGTTACAGAAAATCGAAATGCTATTATTAAATCAAGACACTACATTTCAATTTGAAAAATGTAAAGAGGAGCTAGAAAAGCGAAATTTCGCTGCAAATGTAATTCCTCTTAAGAATGAAGGGTATTGTTCCTTAGAAGATTCTTGTCAGTTCATAAAGGTATACAAGTTTGTATTAACGACTTCTATTTTTAATACTCAACACTTACGTTTTACAACCCAAAATGGGTACAAAACGTATGAATTTAACAATAAGAATATTGAAAAAATCTTTGAAAATACTTCCCTACAAAATGAGGTAGGAGAATTTTTGAAAGAAAACAATGTGAAAGATAGGAATAGAAAGACAAAACGGTTAAAAGTACTAGAGTATCTTGACCAGTTTGAACCCAATTTATTTTTCAACTTATGAATATAATTTACTATTTATCGATACTACTTGTAATCTTGTCGACCCGATTTGACAGCAGGGGATTTTACCCCCCTAGTACATATTGTACACTATTATTCTAAGATTTATTTTTGACAGCTATGCCAATTTATAAAATACTAACAATGAAAACATTATACACTCTCTAAAACTATTATTATGCCCTCTATATCAAACACGACAATTTTTATTGAACAATTAGAAATCCCGATCTTTCAATCCCTGACTATTAAACAAACCCTTGAAAAACATCATAAACTAGAACTCCTTTGTAGAAAAGATGTGCTGGAGAGTGCTACCATAGAGGTTGCATCTGAAAGCAAGGACTTTTTAGGACAAACTATCACTGTGCAGGCAGAACCATCTATAAATTTAGCAGATCACGGTAGATTTGAATTCAAAGGGATCATCACTGGGATCGACAGTGCAAAAGGGTTTGACCATTTAAGTGGTGATACTATCTTGATTGAAGCAAAAAGCACCTCTATTATTACAGATGATGGGTGGCACAATGCCTCTTTTGCAGAAATGAACTTGCAGGATATCTTGCTTGAAGTATTTAGTGGATATGATCGTGCTAACTTACAAACTACTTTTGAACCTGAATATACAGATACCATACTCTATAGCGTACAAGCAAATGAAAGCGCCTTTGATTATACCAAAAGGCTTGCAGCACAATATGGGGAATGGTTTTATTTTGATGGGAAGACCCTTGTGTTCGGTAAAAAGCAAGATACAGATGATCTACTCTTGCATTATGGTTCTGATCTGAAGGAATTCAAAGTGCGTCTGATGTCTACTCCCAATAGTAATCGTTATTACGTAAACAATTACCTCACAGAAGATCTGTATGAATCGAATACCAAAGATGTTATTGCAGCTACTAGTGGATTCAATGGATTTGTAGGCGGTAAAAGCGATGCCCTATTTCCACAAGACAGTCAACTACAATTAAACACCTATACAGACAATACGCTGCAACAACGATTGGATCGACAAGTACAACAACAAAAAAAAGCTACACAAGGTAAACAGGTCATTGTAATGGGTAACTCTACCAATCAAGGAGTAGCACTGGGACAGGTCGTTAACATTCAGCAAAATGGAGGCAGTCATGGACGCTTTCGTATTACCGAAGTTTCACACAACTTTTCTGCAAATGATACCTATACCAATACCTTTATAGGAATGAACGCAGATATAGAAGTATCACCCAATACCAATATCAATGCGTTTCCAAAGGCAGCACCGATGACTGCAATTGTTACTGATACCAATGATCCAGAAAAATTAGGAAGGGTTAAAGTACAATTTCCTTTTCAGCGAAATAGCGGTCAAACAACGCCTTGGATTCGGGTGATGACCCCACATTCAGGCAGGGACAAAGGGTTTTACTTTATTCCCGAAATAAACGAAGAAGTATTGATAGGCTTTGAAGGCAATAATGCTGAAAGACCCTTTGTTATGGGAAGTATGTACACAGGAGTTAATGCAGCCGGACAATGGCAGACCGAACACAATGAAATCAAAGCCATACGTACCAAATCAGGACATACCATTTTGTTTAATGACAAAGAAGGTAAAGAAAGTATCACGGTATCAGATATCAATGAAAATACCATACATATTGATACGGCAAATAATAATATGACCATAAAGGCAAATGAAACCCTAACAATGGAAGCAAAAAACATTGTAATGAGAACGGGAGAAGATGTTTTTGTAGAAACAGGAGGAAATATGAATACCATCATTGAGGGGGATATAAGCAATGAAGCAATGGGTGATGTTGTTTTTCAGTCTCAGGGTAATACCACAATCAATGCACAATCAGATATTGATATTACTTCTAGTGTTACTGTAAAAGTAACAGGACAAAACGTTATTTCTGAAGGTCAAACAAGTGCAAAATTAAAAGGGCAACAAACCGAAGTAAGTGGAACAGTAACCCAAATAAAAGGAGCTTCGAACAATGTTAACGTTACCTAAATTATAATAAGATGGCTAAACCTATAGCAGTAGTTGGTAGTATGCATACTTGTCCGATGCACAGTGGTAGTACACCCCATGTTGGAGGACCGATCACAGGACCAGGAGCAACCGGAGTAACCATAAATGGGCAACCCATATCTTTACAAGGCGATACATGTAGTTGCGTGGGAGCAATAGATACGATAGTTCAAGGTAGTGCAGGAGTTACCATTAACGGAATACCTATAGTTACAGTAGATTGTATGACCGCACACGGAGGAATAGTAACAACAGGAATTCCCGGTGTTACTATAACAACTAATACACCAGATGCTATTGTAACAATGGCTAATAACAAAATTCCAATAGAAAAAACATCTGTATTATCCAATGCTTTAACAGTTTTATCAGGTAATTCTAATGAAGAAGCCTTTGCCAATCAAGAAATGCTTAGAGAAGAAACAGAGGGTGAGCCTTTACTTTATAATCCAAAATGGATTAAAGATGAAATTGTGCAAAGACATTCAAAACAAATTCGGCAGATCACTTTATTGGCTAATGTTCGCAATATACCGGATGGGCAAACCATTACTTTTACTTTTGATGTTCCGGAAATCTTTGAACGACCGGAAGAAACCATTACATTATCAGGTGTTGTAGCAAACAAACAAGTAGAAGCGATTTGGGAAATTGAAGATTTAGAAGAAACCGATAATAACGTATAACTATGTCAAATACAACATTAAGAGATTATCAAAGTACGGGCTTGGATGAAGTATTGGCAAGTATTACCTTCAAAGTGAATGGAGGTGGCGCACCAGAGGTAGAAAGTCCACCATTAGACATTTTAAAAACGGGAATTCGTTTGCATTTTTTTAGATACGGATTATTCAAAAAAGAAGCAGCACAAGGCAAAGACCATTTTGTCATCTATGCCCCCGATGATAACGCAGATCATAATTGCGATTTTCAGTACATAAAACCCTATGTATTCGAGCAACAACAACTGGATGATGCGGTCATTAACTCAGAACTCAATCCGCCTGAAGGAGCTTCTGCACCACAAAACTATTATTATCAGCGTACATGCCTTAATGAAGGCTATATCTATATTATAGATGATGCAAATCCTGAATTACATAAAGAATATAAAGTAGATCAATTTGGAAACCTTACCAATATCAGTTGGGATCATGAGCAAAATAAAGAAAATGGAACGTTTAAAGATGTAAGGATACCAACTAAAAAAGATAAACAACGAATTACTAATTATCATTTAGTTCATAAAAAAGGAGCGCAGCTTTGGACATGTTTTAGCCCGGTACAATGGTCTGTAGCCTATCATCAGAAAATGAGGGATGATCAGGAGTTACGACAACAGCGTATGCAAATGGTAGATTGTAGTGGTATCCTTAAAAATGGAGAGAACTGTTTAAACGATATCTATCCCTGCAAAGATGTGATGGCATATTTTACCAGTGACCAGCGTAACGAAGCTATCTGGCTACAACGTAAGTTACATGATATCACAGAAGATGAAACCCAACAACAAGATGAGATCTATGAGGATATGTTTGTTACCCTACACGATCCCTTTAGCTGTGCAGATACGCTATGTGATGGGGTAGAATATGAAATTGAACGTTTACAATCTATCATGCTGTCCTGTAAAACAGGAATTCCCAGTGACGAAATATTCAATAAAATACGTGAAAACGCTGATATTGTAATAGAAGAAAATACTAAAAACAGGCAGATAGAATGTATGTTTTTATTAGCCATTGCAACGTATAAATTTATATTCAATGATCCGGGTGCAACTATAAAATATCGAGGCTATAAACCCGATTCTTGGATGGATCAAATCTTAAAATATACCCCTGCCGGACTTATAGACCGAACGGTAGGTAATGCATTAAACAAAGAACACGGATATGGTCAATCAGGAGCAAGTAGGCAGAAATTAGAAAAAATATTGGGGGTAGCAGAACGACGACGACAACGCAATATCATTAATCAATATAGGGATGATTTGGGTACTTTTATAACCTCGGATTATTATCAGGACATCTATGATGATTATCTCGAAGCTGCTGCCGATTTTGTGGAGATAGCAAAATGGACTGCTGCACATCATAAAGAGATTTTATCCAAATATCCAAACCAGTTTGATCGAGAGCTGGATTTAGAACACGTATATCAAATCAAAAAGGATCATTGGATCAAAGAGGTCGGAAAAACACTAGACCCTGACCCCCCACTATTTAAAAAATCAACCCTCATCCTTGACAAAGAACTTTTCCTAAAATCGTATGTAGTGCTGAGCCTGACCAAAAAAACAAACAGCACAATGGGTAAAATATTGAAAGCATATGGCAATCATGGGGATTATGTAAATGGTAAAGGAGAATTTAAAGTCCTTACCAAATTAGAATATTTAAAACGGGATTTTAAAACACGGGAAGCTTTTATTTCTTTTAACAAATCAGGATTGCATGAGTATCTAAAAACGCATAGTAAAGAAATAGACTTTGGTGTAGAGGGCAATACCAAAGCCAACTTTAGGGAATATGAAAAAACCATGCACAAATTGTATGGCAATATCTCCAGACAAAAAGGAAAAGAACTGATTGATAATGGAGCGATAAAAGTAAATTATAAAAACATACCGAAAAAACACACCACAGCGGTCAAAGATTTTTTAAACAGCACCAAATTTGCCACTGTAGTGTTGGCGTTTGAGGTGATGAGTTTGACACGAGCTATTAAAAAAAGAAGGGAAAAGGATAGCAGATTAAACAATTTACAAGAAAAAGGTGCAGGGATTAAACTTGGCGCAGCCTTAGTGACCTTGGCAAGAAACACAGGCGTAGAAGAACGTTTAGGGCGAAAATTTGCAGAAGTAATCGCTAGAATGCAACAAACAGAAGTTACAGAAGAAATTCTTGGAGAATCTTCTACAAGAATAAGAAACATTGGTAATATTGTCAAGATCGCTGGTTCTACAGTTACAGTGGCAACCGCAGCCAAAGATGCGTATCAGGCGGGATCATATCGGGATTATGATGCGATGGGAGCGTATAGCGCAGCGGGCGCTGTAGGGGCGGTATTTATAGTATCAGACCTGTCCATGTATTTTGGCACAGGGGCGTTGGCACTTGGTTTTTGGCCAGCAGCCATTCTTGGCGGGGTATTGATTGGATTATATGCTGTGGCACAGTTACTCAAAGACACCGAACTACAAGCGTATTTTAAAAACTACCCCTTTAGCGATTATGCAATATTGCCCAATGCTTCAGAACTACCACACCAGTATATCCACCGATTATACGAATCTGTAGATCGTGCTGTTGAACCGTCGAGTTATGAATGGATCAGTGAATCAAAATTTGTAAAATACCGTAATTTTGAAACTGCTTATATTGGTTTTATGGATATGATAGCACCCCATACGGTATATGTTGGGGCACGCTATGATGCCGGCACTACTTTGCAGTATAATAGTGATCTGCATGCACATCGTTTTAGGGCGCACCTTCAATTTTTTCAATATTTTAATGATCCGCAGGATTTGGATATCAAAATCTGGTTCTATCCCTATGGTCTCAATACTCAAGAAAAAGTAGAAATCACCATGATGTATTTTGACTTTCCTAAAGATAGACAACTGGGTAAATCAGATAACCCGCCACGTTGCTATGTAGATTTTGGTTTGCCTGTTGGGTATAAACAAGGTAACTTTGGAAAAGCCTTGTACCCCAAAGGAGAGGTACTTTTTTTATGTAGGTTAAAAACGCATGATAGACATTTTATCCCTCTGGAGCAACAAAACGAAGCGAGATACTATTACAGTATAGCACAGGTGTATAATCAAATAGACCTTAGCACCCCTAAACCATATTATGATAAATTCGGCTTGGGATTATACCATATTCGCAACCCCCGTGTGGCGAGAATAAAAGATACCACACCTGAAGATGCAGAACGGGTAATACGGTTGAAAGATGTATCTTTACTAAGATCTTTTCCATTAACTTAAAAAGGAATGTAATGAGTGCATTTAAGCCCCATATTATCATGACCGAGCCCAATGAAATGACAACAGGCTTACTAAAATTGAAATATGTAGAAAAAGCAAATCAGGACATCTATATAAAAACAAGAAAAGGAATACTTTCTAGTTATATATGGGCTGGTTTAATATTTTTGGGTGTAGGGATTTCGTTACTCTATCCTTATACGGATTCTCCTATCTCTTATATTTTGTTTTGTTTGATTCCTACTTTAATCGGTTTGTTTTTAATTGTTTTTGGTCTTTTTGGCAATAAAAAATATCAAAAGATAATTCTGGACAGAAAAAATGGGATCATTACCTATCCAGATACTTTTTTTAGAAAACCCCTTACAGGGAAGTTCAAAGATTTAAAAGTCATTTTTGCAGTGACTGGTGGAGAGGGTTATGATACCACAGAAGACTTAAAATTTGTCAACACCTTTAGACCCCGTTTTATAGCAGGTAATAAAACGATAGCTTTTGGCAATCCCGAAAGAGCATGGAGTTTTTATGTATGGTATATGGATAAAAACAGACCTTTACCACCAGGAGATATCTTTGACCCTTATCGGGATCAAGATTTTGAGCGCAGAAAAGCAGAGGGATTCCCCAAACCGTTATATGGCACTAATATTCCGACACCAGAGGCTACACCAGAGCAACAAAGAATCCGAGAAAAATACTGGAGCGAGTTTTTTCCGGGTATAGGTAATTGTTAAGAGGTATCCTTTCGTTACAATAACTATAAAGTAAATGAGATTATTTAAGCTTCATATTGGTATGATCTAACCTTAACCTAATGAAATGACAACGAGCTTATTAAAGTTGAAATTTGTAGAAAAAAAGTAAGCCTATGGCAATGTACATTGCCATAGGCTTACTTTTTTTACAAGCTTTGATCAATATTATTTCTTTTCCAATATTAAAGTTATTTCTTCCCCATCCACTGTTCTTGTAAGTACTACTTTATCAGCTGTGATATTTTTTAAAACTTTGTATCCCAAGTCAGGATTATCACTGGTAGGTGTAGGATGAATATCGTTTAATGTATCGTATTTTTCTTTGTCCATGATACCGCTTCCAAATCCTTCTAATTCTTCAGATCCTAACACTACAAATGGAAATAGGAGATCATTATTGGTAGAGCTCTTAAAAAAAGGAGTATTAATAACTCTATTATCAAAAACGTCGTCATTATTATCATAGATAAAACCTCTTATATTACCTTCAACAGGGCTTTCAAAAGTGAATTTTACATCTTTAAACCTATCTTCATAATTTGTTGTTCCTTTCTTAAGGGTAGTAATCTCCCAGTAATTATCAATAGAACTATCAGATAATAGATCTATTAATTCTTGTTTTTGATCGATTTGTAAAAATTCAATTTCTGTCGTTTCTTCTCTTTTTTCTAAAATTAAGGTTCTTTCTTCCCCATCCACTGTTCTTGTGAGTACTACTTTATCAGCTGTGATATTTTTTAAAACTTTATATCCCAAGTCAGGATTATCACTGGTAGGTGTAGGATGAATATCGTTTAATGTATCGTATTTTTCTTTGTCCATGATACCGCTTCCAAATCCTTCTAATTCTTCAGATCCTAACACTACAAATGGAAATA
>NZ_VFWZ01000007.1 GCF_006443095.1 Aquimarina algicola | reverse complement strand
TTAGATATTTCATTTCCCCCAAGATGAAAGATTTTAATAAAAGTGAGTTTTGATTTTAGAGTAAGCCCCTAAATTAAGATGATTTGTGTGAAGAGAAAGAGTGCGCCCGCACTCTTTTTTCTTTTATATAGTATTGAGATTGAATTTAGTATAAAGTAAGAAAAATACTACTTCTGTATGATTTATTATGCTTTTATAATAGTTTAAATGTTAATTTTATGGGTAAAGTGTAAATTTTATTTGTTTAATTAAAAACTTATAGTATCTTTACACTGTGATTATGAGTTAGATATTTCATTTCCCCCAAGATGAAAGATTTTAATAAAAGTGAGTTTTGATTTTAGAGTAAGCCCCTAAATTAAGATGATTTGTGTGAAGAAAAAGAGTGCGCCCGCACTCTTTTTTTCTTTTAATATAATTCTGGATTTGTTGATATTATACTATAAACTATTCGTTATCGATAGAAAACGATTTTTATCGATTTTATAATATTAGTTTTCTTAACTGTTTACATTGACATAAGAAAGGTAATCCTTATTCAAAAGATTGCATCGTTACTAGCTTTTGATACACACCGTTTTTGATTAAAAGATCTTCATGAGTACCTTTTTCTACAATTTTACCTTTCTGCATAACG
Organism: Aquimarina algicola; assembly: GCF_006443095.1. Lineage (GTDB taxonomy): Bacteria > Bacteroidota > Bacteroidia > Flavobacteriales > Flavobacteriaceae > Aquimarina > Aquimarina algicola. Next base: position 255,596 of record NZ_VFWZ01000007.1, on the reverse strand, counting down.
ATAATCATATCAGAATTTTGTATGGTAGATAACCTATGCGCTATTACAATACTAGTTCTGTTTTTCATCATATTTTCTAAGGCAGATTGTACAAGTCTTTCACTTTCTGTATCCAGGGCAGATGTAGCTTCATCGAGTATCATTATCGGAGGGTTTTTTAATACTGCTCTTGCAATAGAGAGACGTTGTTTCTGTCCTCCACTTAATTTACTTCCACTATCTCCAATATTGGTATGTATTCCTTTTGATAGATCTTTTACAAATTCCCAGGCATTAGCAATTTTCAGGGCGTCTATTATTTCTTCGTCAGAAGCATCTTCATTTCCTATCAGTAAATTATTTTTGATGGTATCGTTAAAAAGAATAGAATCTTGAGTCACTAATCCCATTAAGCTTCGCAACGATTTTTTTGTTAGGTCTCTTAAATCTATACCATCTATTTTTATATTCCCTTTATTAACGTCATAAAATCGAGTTACCAAATTGGCTATGGTAGATTTTCCACTTCCTGATTGACCTACAAGAGCAACAGAACTTCCTTTAGGGACTTCTAATGAAAAATCTTGTAACACATAATCATCTTCATATTTAAAAGATACATTTTCTAAGCTGATCATAGTGTTAAATCCCTTTTTCTCTTGCGCTTTTGGGCTATCTTCAAGAGGAGATATTGCATTTAAAATTTCTAAGACACGTTCTGCAGCCGCATTTCCTTTTTTGACTCCATAACTGGCCTTTGATATTGCTTTTGCAGGGGTTAGAATGTTGTACGCTAATCCCATATATACTAAGAAGGCACTAGCCTCTAACGATTTTTCTACAAAAACCATACGTCCACCATACCATAATAATACTGCGATAACGCAAATACCTAAAAATTCACTAGTTGGAGAGGCTAAGTTTTGTCTATTTAATAATGAATTAGAAAATTTAAAAAACTTAGTAGTTGATTTTTGAAATTTATCATCAAAAATTCTTTCAGCATTAAATCCTTTTATCACCTTAAGTCCACCTAATGTTTCTTCTATTATTGAAAGAAATACACCCTGTTCTTTTTGTACTTTGTCAGAGTGTTTTTTTAAAGATTTACCAATTTTTGAAATTAAAAAACCTGAAATAGGTATAAAAATAAAAACAAAAATGGTAAGCTTTACACTAACACCAAACATCACAATTATGGTGAATAGTATCATTAAAGGCTCTCTAACGATTAACTCCAATACAGATAAGAATGAATGTTGAATTTCTAAAACATCAGAAGTAATACGGGCTATAACATCACCTTTTCTTTTTTCTGAAAAATAATTAAGTGGTAAAGAAATTACTTTTTGATAGAGGCTATCTCTGATATCTCTTAATACACCATTTCTAAGAAATGTGATAAAAAACATTGCTAAGTAACTAAACATATTTTTTATCAAAAACATACTTATTACCAAACCTACCATAGCGGTAAGCACATAGATTTCTCCGTGTTCTTCGGTTTTTAAAGTGACAAAATAGTTAAGATAATCTTCTAAATATTGTTTAAGTTGAGTAATACCTTGATATGTTGGTGCTATGGTTACAGGTTTTGTTTCACCGAGTAATACACTAAGCATAGGTATCAGTGAAACAAAAGATAGTGTACCGAACAGTGCATAAAAGATGTTACAAATAATATTTAAAATACCATGATGTCTGTAAGGTTTCGCAAAGCGAAGGATTTGTTTAAAGTAATTCATTAAAAGTATGCTAGATCGCTATTATATCTATATTAAATTAATTTTAGGTCTTTTTTTATAGCTTCAATTTTAAGATCAAGTTGATCTTGAGTAGTATCAAAATCAGAAACACTACCCAAAGCATCTTGGACACTGATATAAAACTTAATCTTAGGCTCTGTACCACTCGGTCTGGCAGCAATTTTGCTTCCTGTCTCGGTATAGAAAATTAATACATTCGATTTCGGAATATTGATTTCGGATTTTGCTTGATCTTGGATGTTATAAGCAGTACTGTTGAGGTAATCTTCAATAAGAACTACTTTTTCTTCGTTTATTGATTTTGGAGGGTTATTTCTCAAATCCGCCATAATCTGTTTAATTTCTTCTGCACCATCAATTCCCTTTTTTACTAAAGAAATAAGACTTTCTTTATACAATCCATGTTGGGCGTATAAATCTAGAAGTGTATCATAAAAAGAACTGCCCTTTGATTTTGTATTAGCTACAATTTCGCAAGCAAGTAGAGTAGAAGTTACGGCATCTTTATCTCTTACAAAATCCCCTACCATAAATCCAAAGCTTTCTTCTCCACCTCCTATGAACTGTTTTTCAGGAAAATCCTTTATTAATTTGGCAATCCATTTAAACCCGGTTAAAACCTCATGATATTCTACACCATAAGCTTCTCCCAGTCTACGCATCATAGGAGTCGATACTATTGTAGATGCAATAAATTCATTTCCTTTTAGTTGTTGATTTTTATATTTTTCCAACAGAAACCAAGTCATTACAACCATAGTTTGGTTACCATTAAGAAGTTGTAGTTGTCCTTTATTATTACGAACAGCAATACCCAACCTATCACAATCAGGATCTGTACCTATAACAATATCGGCATTTACATTTTCTGCAAGTTGCATAGCCATTGTTAAGGCTTCGGGCTCTTCAGGATTTGGCGATTTAACCGTAGGGAAATTACCATTTGGTTCCGATTGTTCTTCAACAATATGTACATTTTTATATCCGGCTTTTTTTAGTGTTTCCGGAACTGCTTTTATAGATGTTCCATGAAGGGAAGTAAAAACTATAGTGGTATTATCTTTGGCTTCTTGAGTGGCTACAAAACTTCCATTTTTGACACTTTGTTCTATGAAAATGGTATCTACTTCTGTGTCTATTTTTTCAATAAATCCAGTATTACTATCAAATTTTATATCAGAGTAGTTGAGTGCACTAATTTCTGAGATGATTTCTTGATCCTGTGGTGGTACTAATTGCCCTCCATCTTGCCAGTATACTTTATACCCATTATATTCTGGTGGGTTATGACTTGCAGTCAACACAATACCGCAATGACATCCTAAGTGTTTTACTGCAAAAGATAATTCTGGTGTAGGACGTAATTCTGAAAATAAATATACTTTGATTCCATTGGCAGAAAAAACATCAGCTACTGTTTGCGCTAGTGTATCACTATTATTTCTACAATCATATGCAATTACTGCTTTTGGCTGCTCATTTGGAAATTGTTTATGCAAATAGTTACTCAATCCTTGCGTACTTTTCCCAAGGGTATATTTATTAATTCTATTGGTACCAACTCCCATAATACCTCGCATACCTCCTGTACCAAATTCGAGATCTTTATAAAAGCTTTCTTTTAGCTCTTTTGTATTATCGTTTTGTAAATTTTGAATTTGTTTTTGTGTATCATTATCGAAGATTGGAGTAAGCCATTCTTCAACTCTTATATTTATTTCAGAATCTGTGATTTGCATGCCGATAGATTTAGTTGCAAAAATAGTATATTTTCTATTTCAAGTATTAGCTTACATGCTAATTTATTATAAGTTATATTACTTGCAATAAATTATTATAATACATCAATATATGATAATAATTTATGCTTTTATTGATTAAAGATGTATTCTTTCGGATATGTTATACCTTTCTTTACTGCGCTTACTGGTCAGAATAATTTCTCCTAAGAATCCGGCTAAGAAAAATTGAGTTCCCAAAATCATAACAGTCAATGCTATATAAAATTCTGGTCGTTGCGCTATTAATCTTCCTTTGGTTTCTATGAATAATTTATCTATCCCTAGGTATAAGGATATAAAAAAACCAAGAATGAATAATAATGTACCAATTAAGCCAAAAAAGTGCATTGGCCTTTTTCCAAAACGCGATACAAACCATATGGTAACCAAGTCTAGAAAACCATTCACAAACCTACTCATTCCGAATTTGGTTTTACCGTATTTTCTTGCTTGGTGTAATACTACTTTTTCTCCAATCCTGGTAAAACCGGCATTCTTTGCCAATACAGGAATATATCTGTGCATCTCGCCATGTACATCAATATTTTTGACCACTACTTTTTTATAAGCTTTTAATCCACAATTGAAATCATGTAATTTTACTCCAGAAGTACTCCTGGCAGCGGCATTAAATAATTTTGAAGGTAAATTTTTTGCAATAACAGAATCATACCTTTTTTTCTTCCAACCGGATACGAGATCGAATCCTTCTTTTATGATCATGTCATATAATTCAGGAATTTCTTCAGGATTGTCTTGTAAATCAGCATCCATGGTAATGACTACATCTGCTTGTGCAGCTTCGAAACCAGCATGAAGAGCTTGTGATTTCCCAAAATTTTTTAAAAAACGGATTCCTTTTACGTTTTGATCCTTTTCAGATAATGTCAGAATAGTATCCCAAGATTCATCAGTACTACCATCATCAATAAAAATAATTTCATAAGAAAAAGAATTGGATTGCATAACTTTTGCAATCCAATCATATAATTCGTTAAGTGATTCCTGCTCATTTAGCAGTGGTATGATCACAGATATATTCATAAATTTAATATAACTCTTGTTTTTTCTGCAAGACAAGACCAGAAATTAATGAGAAAATAAAACCTAAAAATAGACTACCTATTATAGAAAATGCAAAACTTAAATATGGGCTTGCAAATTTTTCTGCGATAGACATACTTTGATTAATTTGTTCTTCAGAAAAATCAGGATAATTTTCTATCATTTTTTCTCTTTGCACTTCTAATACTTGTTGTGTATAATCGGGTTCTATTACTGTCGTTAATACAATAGACCATATTGAACTTATTATACCACCAATTAAGGCAATACCAATACCAATTTTAATAGCATCCATTAAATTAAGGTATCCTTCGTTAGTTTTTTTATAAGCCTTTATACCATATATTATTACTATCAAAAGAAGTAGAGGACCTGCAACCGCAAATGCCCAATGCGGATCTGTATATGAGTCGGTTACATATAGTATTACAGCCAAAGCGATAGAAACCAGCCCTAATAATGCCCCGTAATTTATAATAATCTTCTTAGAAGATGATTTTTCGTTTTTCATTTTAAAATACTTTTGGTTATTTTACCAAACATAAGTACACAAATATACTAAATTGTTACAGCTACACTTGTAAAAATAAAATTTTAAAGAAAAACGATAAAAATATGCTTTTTTTATTGTTGATTTGAAGAATATGATTAAATTTGCACCTCGAAAAAAAGAAAAGATAATACCATGAGAAAAGATATTCACCCAGAAAATTATAGATTAGTAGCTTTTAAAGATATGTCTAACGATGAAGTTTTTATTACTAAGTCTACAGCTAATACAAAAGAAACTCTCGAGGTTGATGGTGTTGAATATCCATTAATCAAATTAGAGATTTCTAGAACTTCTCATCCATTCTATACTGGTAAGTCAAAACTTATCGATACAGCTGGACGTATAGATAAATTCAAAAACAAATACGCTAAATTCAAAAAATAATTTAGTTGATATCATAAAAATATCTTTAAGCCTTTCTATACAGAAAGGCTTTTTTATTTTTGTGACTTTAATTTATAATATCACTTTCAAAACATAATCTTTCAATTATATAAAATTATAGGGCTATGAATTATATTCTATTTGATGGGGCATCACGAAATGCTCTATTACCATTCACATATACAAGACCAGTAGCAGAAATTAGAATAGGGATACTTACTATTCGCGAAAAATGGGAAAGACACTTGGGTTTCACGACATCGACAGTTACAGAAGATTATTTAAGTGATAAATTTCCTCTTGTAGAAGTAGAAGAGAATATAATGATTAATGCTTCTTATATACCTACAAAACATCTTGTAGATATTATTATGAATCTACAAGTTAAACAAGCTGTGTTTGTTGATGATGAGCCTGTGGCATTTTTTGTAAAAGAAGATGAAGAAGTTGATTTTGACGAGTACGAAATTATCGAATATACAGAGCCTACATTCACAATAAAAAATACATGGGATATTTTTTCTAAGAATGAACAAGCAATAAAAGAAGATTTTACCTTATTAACTCATGAAAGAATAAGTGCTCCTATTTCTGATACCAATAATGTCATAGCAAAAGAGAATATTTTTGTTGAAGAAGGTGCAAAATTTGAATTTGTAACAATTAATGCTACAAATGGCCCCGTATATATAGGAAAAGATGTTGAGATTATGGAAGGCAGCATAATTAGAGGGCCTTTTGCTATTTGTGATTATGCAACTGTAAAAATGGGAGCCAAAATATATGGAGGAACAACTATTGGTCCTTATTCAAAAGTAGGGGGAGAAATCTCTAATTCTGTAGTTTTTGGATATTCTAATAAAGGACATGATGGGTTTTTAGGTAATTCTGTATTGGGAGAATGGTGTAATCTAGGAGCAGATACTAATACGTCAAATCTGAAAAATAATTATGCTCCCGTAAGGTTATGGAGTTATGAAACAGAAAATTTTGCAAAGACAGGATTACAGTTTTGCGGTTTGATGATGGGAGATCATTCTAAATGCGGAATCAATACTATGTTTAATACAGGTACCGTTGTGGGTGTAAATGCAAATATTTTTGGAGGAGGATTTCCACGTAATTTTATCCCGAGTTATAGTTGGGGAGGTAGTGGTGGTTTTACTACATATTTGACTAAAAAAGCATTTGAAGTGGCAAAAGTGGTCATGGCACGTAGACAACTTGAATTTACTACTCAAGATGAAAAAATATTAGAACATGTTTTTGAAGAAACTCAAAAATGGAGAAAAGATTAAAACAAAAAAGCCGGTTATTAAACCGGCTTTTTTAATTTATTTAGAATTTTATTTCTTTATCTTTTTTCGAAGAAATATTCGTAAGATTCTGTTTCATCTCCATCAGTATAAACTTCTTTAAGAGTAAATTCTGATCCAGATAGTGTAATTGTACCGTCAAAAACTAAATCGCCATCCTCTTCTAATCCTTCTTCTACCTCTTGTGTAGTTTCATTTCTGATAATATATTCAAACTCTACTAATGTCAGCTTTTTTTCTTCTTCATCATATGCCCATTTTCCTTTAGACATATATGTCTCTTTTTCTTCAGAAGTGTAAACAGCAGAACAGGCATCTTGCGTAGCATTAAAATCTATTCTTGTATTTCTGTCTTTTGTAGTATATTCATAGGTTCCATCTTCATTAAATGTGATAATAAGAGAGTCTATGATAGTGCAATAATCTTTGTCTACAGTAACGCTTTCTGTGCTATCAGTACAGCTAATTGTACGTGTAAAATTATCACATTCTTCTTCTCCCAAAGATATAGTTGTATTGTCGTTCTCAATTTGTTTTGTGTAATTCCAGTCTCCTGCAAAATTAATATTTCCTCCCCATGCTTCAACTTCTACACATACTTCTACAGGGTTACTAATATTACCATTATCATCATATATGCAGATAATATAACAGAATTTTCCCGGAGGAATATCATTTGAAAAATCTACATCAAATCCAAATTCACCTTCATCTTCTTTACCAGATTTTAAAAATCTCTTATTGTTTGAAGCGCTTCTGAATAAAGCATCTCTAGGTATATCTAAATAATCTGCGGCTGTCTCCTCTCCAGATTTTATTTGTAAATATGCTCCTGCATAACTATCTGGAGCATTAAAATCGATATCAAATCCACTATTTAAGAAGGCAGATTGATTTTCGTTATTCTCTAAAGTAAAGCTAATATTACCATTGGGGGTAGGAGGGGTTCCTGCTTTTCTTTCTGCACCGCGAACAGAAATACCTTTGGATACTAATGATGCCTCTAAAACAGTTTCTTCTTGAGGGTTTGATTCTACAGAAGTTAAATCTCCTGAGTTTGAATCAGAATCATCGCTACTACAAGATATAATAGCCATGCAAATTGATAAGCATAAGTAGAGTTGAAGTGTTTTCATAAAAATTAGGTTAAGAAATGTTAAATTTTATATAAATGAGAGCAAATGTAATTAAAAATATCGACTATGCTCAAATAAGATCGATAAAATGCATTTTTTACCTAAAATTTACTTGGATTTTTCCTTCCATACTTTCTTTAGGACCAGAAAGTTTTGAGGATTATTGGTAAGCCCTTTTACATTTTTTTGAGTGAATCGAACAACTTCATCATAATATAGAGGTACTATAGGAGAATGTGCTATGATTATAGAATCCATTTTTACATAATGTTGCTCTCTTGATTTTGTATCTGTGATCAAAAAACTTTCTTCATATAATTGATCAAAAACTTTATTTGTAAAATGTGTGTAGTTTGGCCCGTTTGGGGTATGATTTTTACTATAATAAGGCGATAAAAAGTTTTCTGCATCAGGATAATCAGCAATCCAACTTGCTCTAAACATTTCTAATTCTCCTTTCCATTTCTTTTTACGTATTGTAGAAGGAGGCATAATGTCTACAAAAACTTCGATACCAATTTTCTCCAATTCTCGTTGTATGAATTCACAAATACTTTGATAGTTAGAATCTGTAGCGATTCGTATCGAAGGATTGTGGTCTCCTGTTTGCTTCTTATATTCTTCTACAAGATATTCTGCTTTTTTGGGATCATATTCAAATCCAGATATATTATTAAAACCCGGAATTCCTTTTGGTATAAAACCATTGAGAGCAGGAGTACCAATACCATTTTTTAGGTATTTGATCATTTTCTTTCTGTCGAATCCATGATTTATAGCTTTTCTCAAAAGTATAGATTGAATTTCTGTTTTATCAGTATCGAGATAAAAAGCTAAATATTCAGAGTTTAAATATGGTCCTTTGCTAATATTTATTTGTGTTTTGTATTTGTCCCTCAATCTGCCATCAGGAGTTAGTAATTCATCTTTGTAAGATGCATCAAGACTATTTAGCAAGTCTATATTACCTTGAGCAAATTGCAAGAATTCACTTTGTTTATCAGGGAGAAAAGTAATAGCAATGGCTTCTAGGTAGGGCAATTGTTTTCCTTTTTCATCTTTTTCAAAATAGAGATTATTTTTTCTGAATACTGCTTTTACGTTCTCTTCCCAAAATTTAAATTTAAAGGGCCCTGTGCCAACAGGATGAGACCTGAAATCGTTTCCATATAACTCAACAACTTCTTTTGGAACTACAGAGCAATATCGCATACTAAGTAACCCCAAAAAAGCAGGGAAAGGTTTTTTGAGTATGATTTGAAAAACCGTATCATTAATAGCTTGATAATTTTCAACATTTTTGAGAACCCAATTTCCGGGAGAAGCAATTTTAGGATCCTTTAATCTATTAAAACTATACACAAAATCATCAGCAATTACAATTCTGGTACTATCTTTTGATGAAAACTCTTTGTGTTTATGAAAATAAACATCGTTTCTTAAAGTAAAAGTGTATTTGAGACCATTGTCGTTTATCTGCCAGTTTTTGGCAATATCAGGAGTAATATGTAGTGAATCGTCTAGCTGTACCAAACCATTAAAGAGCTGATTTGTTGCCCATATATTAGGTACATCTCTTGCAAAAGCAGGATCGAGAGAACTTATATTTTCAAATTGATTGTACCTAAAAACCAAATGATCTCTGTTTTCTTTGAAAGCGGTAGTACAAGAAGCTAAAAATAGAAGTAGAATATAATATGTTGCTATATAGTGAATTAACTTAGGTAAACGGGCGTGAATCAATTTTAGTAAACGAATTATTGTTGGTATATTTGCATCCTTAATTTTATCTAAGGAAAATTAATTTTAATCTTTTAGATAATTGTAAATATAAAGAGATTTCTGCCTAGGTAGAAATCATAAGTATATTTTATGAAAAAAAAAGTTGCTTTTTATACACTTGGTTGTAAGTTGAATTTTTCAGAAACATCTACCATTGCACGAAATTTTGTTGATGAAGGTTTTGATAGAGTTGATTTTTCTGAAAAAGCAGATATTTATGTGATTAATACATGTTCTGTTACAGAAAATGCAGATAAAAGATTCAAAACAATAGTAAAACAAGCTCAAAAAGGAAATCCTAATGCTTTTGTTGCGGCAGTTGGTTGTTATGCTCAATTAAAACCCGAAGAATTAGCAGATGTTGATGGCGTAGATCTAGTTTTGGGTGCAACCGAAAAATTTAAAATCACAGATTATGTTAATGATCTTTCTAAAAATGATTTTGGAGAAATTCATTCTTGCGAAATAGAAGAAGCCGATTTTTACGTGGGAAGCTATTCGATTGGAGATAGGACAAGAGCATTTTTGAAAGTACAAGATGGTTGTGATTACAAATGTACATATTGTACAATACCTCTTGCAAGAGGTATTTCTAGAAGTGATACTTTAGAAAATGTTCTCAAAAATGCTAAAGAAATTTCTGAAAAAGGAATTAAAGAAATAGTGCTTACAGGTGTAAACATTGGGGATTATGGTAAAGGAGAATTTGGAAACAAAAAGCATGAGCACACTTTTTTTGATCTGGTTAAAGCTTTGGATCAGGTAGAAGGTATCGAAAGATTGCGAATTTCGTCTATAGAGCCAAATCTGTTAAAGAATGAAACTATTGATTTTGTTTCGAATTCAAGAACATTTGTGCCCCATTTTCATATTCCGTTGCAATCGGGGAGTGATGAGATTTTAAAATTAATGAGACGAAGGTATCTTACAGATCTATATGTAGATCGAGTACGTAAGATTAGAGAAGTTATGCCTCACGCTTGTATAGGTGTAGATGTAATAGTTGGTTTTCCTGGTGAGACTGATGATTATTTTTTGGATACGTATAACTTTTTGGCAACATTAGATATTTCGTATTTACACGTTTTTACATATTCTGAAAGAGACAACACAATAGCTGCAAACCTTGATGGAGTGGTTTCAAATGAAGTGAGAAAGAAAAGAAGTAAAATGCTTAGAGGTTTGTCTGTTAAAAAGAGAAGAGCTTTTTATGAAAGTCAATTGCAAACCGAAAGAACCGTTTTGTTTGAATCAGAAAATAAAGGAGGCTATATTTATGGTTTTACAGAAAATTATGTCAAAGTAAAAATGCCTTGGAATCCAAACTATATGAACACCCTACATAAAGTAAAATTAAAGGAAATAGACGAGGAGGGAACCGTTAGGTTTGATTTTGTTGGTGAATAAGAATTTGTTAACATCTCAAAAAGATTAACGTATAAAAAAATCTGCTTATCAAGCAGATTTTTTTATGTATATAAACAAAAATATTTTACTAAATATTAATTCCTACAGGAAGTAAATTTTTATATTTTCTTCTGTTTTTTCGCATAAATTTAGCAATAATAGGACTTGTAGGAACCAATCTGATATTACGTTCCTCTATCAGATTAAAAACGGCTACAATAAAATCTTTTTCGTATCCTTTTTCTAGATGCTCTTCACTCATAATAAGTTTAGTAAGAAAAATTTTTCTTTCTTGTAGCGCGTATTCGATTTTTGCTTTTTGATCCTCGATTGTAGTTTCAAATTGTCTTAGAAATTCATTATCAATGATTTCTAGTTCGACAGCACTCATGTTCTCCATATTTTTTTAGTTACGATGTATTTGATTGTGTATAAAGAATCAACCTAGTTATAGTAATAAAAAGGTATTTGTCTAAAAAATTATATTTTAAGTTTTATATAAACTCAGATTTAAATATAACTCTATACTCAATTAAAAATAATTAGTGTTTAAGTTCTCTTTTTGCAAAAAATTAACTCAATGTTTCCTTTTTTCTAACATAGGAAAACTATAATTTTGAGTTACAAAGATAAGAAAATAAGAGTTTCAAATTATAAAACCACTGTTAAAATACCTATGTCGCAGGAAGTTAGCTATGTTTATTTTGTTCCTGGATTAGCAGCAGACGAGTCTATCTTTGAATTTATCAAGTTACCAAAAGATAGATTTGTGACCCAAACCATACCTTGGAAGATACCTTTTGAAAAAGAATCTATTGCAAGTTATGCTAAACGAATGTGTGCAGAAATTAAACATGAAAACTGCATTCTGATAGGAGTTTCATTTGGAGGTGTTATGATACAGGAAATGAGTAAATATTTGAATGTTAGTAAGCTAGTGATTATTTCTAGTGTAAAGAATAGAGACGAACTTCCTGCCAGAATGAAAATAGCTAGAAAAACTAAAGCATACAAATTGGTGCCTACGGGACTTTTTTCTAAAGTAGAAAATTGGGAGAAATTTGCGTTTGGAGAATTTGCCAGAAAGAGAGCTGCTTTATATCAAAAATATTTGTCAGTGAATGATAAAAAGTATTTGGATTGGGCAATAGAGCAAATGGTTTGTTGGGATCAAGAAGTTGCACCAAAGGGTTTAATACATATTCATGGTGATAAAGATGTGGTTTTTCCGATTGCGAACATAAAAGATTGTATAACAGTAGATAATGGAACTCATGCAATGATTATTTATAGAGCCCGTTGGTTTAATAAATATTTACCTGAAATAATTGAGGATAACTTGCAATGATATAACTTTTTGCGTTATATTGTAGAAAATGTTTATCCCCAAATTTAAAATTTTGCCTAGTAATGAAAACGATAAAAAAAGGATTATTATGTATTGGAGTATTGTTTACTCTTGGAATTTTGGTTAATGCTACTCAAGATTTTACAGAGACTCCACTAATACAAGAGGAAGTAAAAGAAAAGTTAGTAAATGATTATAATGTGTATGCGATACCAATGCCGGATAATCTTAATTTCTCGGGCGAATTAGTACCTATACAAAACCCTGATATTAGAGAAAGAATGGATAGGGAGCTTTTGGTTAATACATATTGGCAGTCTAATGGATTACTACTTTTTAAAAGGGCTAATAAATATTTTCCAATTATAGAGCCGATACTCAAAGAGCATGGAGTTCCTGATGATTTCAAGTATTTGGCTGTGATTGAAAGTGGCCTAACACAAGCGGTCTCTCCTGCCAAAGCAACAGGCTTTTGGCAAATCTTGAAAGGTACCGGAAAAGAATTTGGATTAGAAGTTAATCAAAATGTAGATGAACGTTATCATATCGAGAAATCTACAGAGGTGGCTTGTAAATATTTAAAAAGAGCCAAAAAACGATTCGGAAGTTGGACCCTTGCCGCTGCTGCGTATAATGCTGGTAATGGAGGTATTAATAAACAATTGGTAAGACAAAATGCTAAAACTTATTATGATTTGTTACTTGGCGAAGAAACAGGGAGATATGTTTTCAGGATTATTGCCGTAAAAGAAATTCTGAGTAATCCAAAACGATATGGATTCAATTTTAGAAGCGAAGATTTATATACACATGTTCCAACTTTTAATGTTTTGGTAGATGAGCCCATTGCCGATTTTAATGAATTTGTGAAACAGTATGATATTAATTACAAGATTTTAAAAATTCATAATCCATGGCTTAGAGAAACTAGTCTGAACAATGTTTCAGGTAAAGAATACCTTATTAAAATACCCAGAGAAGGGTATTACGAAACAATAACAGGTCAATAAAATTAATTCTTTTTTAGCATAGGGCTTTTCTTTTCATTACTATGAATATATCAGTAATAGTTTCGTTGGTATGTATTGGTCTGTTAGCAGGTTTTTTTAGTGGCGTTTTAGGAATAGGGGGGAGTGTAGTTATGATTCCTTTGTTGATTCTATGGGTTAACTTTTCTCAGCATGAAGCACAAGGAACTAGTCTGGCTGTTTTGGCTGTCCCTGTTACGTTATTGGCTGCTTATAATTATTATCAAGAAGGTCATGTAAACTGGAAATTTGCCATAATAATAGCAATTACCTTTATTGTAGGAGGGTATTTGGGTAGTAAATTGGCTATTTCTATACCACAACAATTACTGAAAAAAATATTTGGAGGTGTTCTTTTGCTAGTGGCGATTAAAATGATTTTTGGAAAATAATCACTAATATTTAGATTTAGAATCCTAAGATAGGTATTAATTTACCATCTTTTTTCATATATAACATCTTCCAGCCCCAAATGCTGTGATAAGGATTTTCATTATCTATAAAAGCAGTAAGATAAGGTTTACCTTTTAAAGTAATAGTTGCTAGTTTTTTAGAATTAGAAACATAGTATGTAATTTCATTTTCAGAAATATCTATAGGAGTGTATCCGTCACCTTTTCGTATGGCCTTAAAAGAATCTTTCAGATCGTCTTCAATATCTTCAAAAGCAAAGGATGTATTACCCATAGCATTCATTCTTTTTATAGATGCTTCTATTTCAGTTTTATGAAGTTCGATATACTTTTTTATTTGACCTTTTTTAATGATTTGATCTAATTTTAATGCTAGAGCAGTAAGTTTTTCAATGTCTGAAGAGTCAAAGTTGTCCCCATTGTCCCATATATTTTTGGGAATATCATTTGCTTCAAAAGTAAAAAAACTAGGACGGTTCTCTTTGAGTTCAATCTTTATATCTTCATCTGCAAGTCTGCCAGATTCATCAATTTCATTTGTGTAAATTCCTATTTCGTACTTGCCTTTCGGAAAATTTCCTATAAGTTCGATGGTGTTTTTACCATTAACTAAAAGGTCTCTTATTGGTTTTGTTATAGAGCTTGTTCCAGATAGCGTATCTTCTTCAGGACGGAATGATACTGGTATTCCATTCAAAAGAACACTTCCGTAAGATTCGTAATTGTAGTGTATAACAAGGTTGTAATGGATCTGTTTAACTTTCTTAGGAGTTGTAGATAAATCGTTTCGTTTATTGTTTTGTAGTTCTGATACTATCTTTTCTTCCTTTGAAAAGGAAGAACAACTTATTAAAATTAAAAAAGATAATAACTTTATCAGAGTCAATTTATTGAGGTAGCGTATTACCATTATTTGTTGTTTTATGACTTTGATGATATAGGTTAAATTAGATATGAAGAGTTGAATGGGAGTAAAAAATAATTTACTAGTTATCTTTTCTTCTGTTATTTATAGAGTCACGTTCTTTTCTATATTTTTCATATTCTTCGTCTATTCTTCTTTCTTCATCAGTTCTTCTATCACCAGAATCATTTGAAGTATTAATAATCTTGGTGTCTTCTGTCGATAAATCACTATTTGCATTAAGGTCCAAATCTGCAATTAGAAGAGAAACTCCTTTTGAAAGGGAATTAAAGTGAATATTATAAGAATTACTCAACGTCTCACTAGAATGATGTGTTACTATTTTTCTTATATCTAATATTTTCTTGTTTTCGTCCATAAAATACATCATAGGGAAGCCAAGTGCATGTTTTAATTTATTGATGATATAAGAATCTTGATTTGTTTTTTCGTCGATGTGAACCAGCTTTATATTTTCTGAATATTCTTTCGATTTTTGTTTCAGCTTTTCTTTGTTATCCCAAAATAAAACAACGAAATCAATTTGATCATGAAATCGATCTACTAAATCATTTAAAGCAGGTATTTCTCCGATTCCGGGAACACACCATGAAGCGTATGTAATAAGAAAAATTGGTTTCTCATAATCTTCTAAAGCGATAGGATCTCCTTTTAAAGGATATACGCTGAAGTTATCCATATATGTACCACTAAGGTGATTTCTTACTAAAGAGTCAAATAAAGATTCGGCTCTTTCTAAATCATTGTCTTTGTATGCAGCATCAATCTTTTGATTATATTTTACGATATGAGCAGAAATTGCAGTCGAAAAAGGTATTTTTCTCTCTTCTTGTGCAAACGAATTAGTAAAATATATAAAGAGTATTCCTAAAACTAATAGTTTCTTCATTACAATTAAATTACAGTAGCTAATGTACTATAATGTAATCAAAAAAGTGTTATACGAAAACAAAAAATGGTATTGCTTAAGTAATTGACAGCTATTTTGATAAACATTAACTACTTTCATAAACGTTCTTTTACGATCAATTAGTATGCCTAAATCTTTTTCATCTGTTGTTTCATCATTGTAATTTGATCTTTAAGCATATTATGCTTATCTAGTTTTTTTGCTTCCGTGAGCAATGTCTGAGCTTCACGTTTACGACGTTTTGTCATTGCGATTCCAGCCAGATTTAATTTGGCTACAGCAAGATCTTGATTCATAGATAAACCTAGTTTGATAGCCTTTTTTAAATATTTCTCTGCTTGTGTGATATTGGTTTGAGAGAGCATAATACCCAAAAGATAATTATAATACCCTTGTTGCTTCGTTGTAAGAGCACTTTCAGGGTTTTTAATTTTGTCTAACCATTTTTTTGCTCCACCAAAATCTTGTTTACGTAACCTTAAAAAGGCCAGTAAGATCATTTCATTTTTAAAATACAAAAACACAAAAATTGATGATAATAAAATTAACATGATTCCATTACCAATATAACCTTCGATTATTTGCCATATTGCTACACCAAAAATGATGATTGCTATTACTAATTTTATATTTTTGTTATACATAAAAAGTGAGTGTTTATTTAATGTCGCGCAAAGGTAATAAAAACAATCAAAAATAAATTGATAATTACGCTTGTCAAAGTAAAAACTCTTTGTATATTTGCCCGCAGTTTTGGAAAGTGATATTTCCTAAACGTTAAGTATGACATTTCAAAGAAGAAAATAAAGATAGATAGCAATGAAAAGAACATTTCAACCATCGAAAAGAAAAAGAAAAAATAAGCACGGTTTCAGAGAGCGTATGGCTTCTGCAAATGGTAGAAAAGTATTAGCTCGTAGAAGAGCTAAAGGAAGAAAGAAACTATCTGTATCATCTGAGTTAAGACACAAGCACTAATGATAGATGCGCTTCGAAAATATTAAAGGTGTTACTTTATGAGTAACGCCTTTTTTTATATCTAATCTATAAATTCTAGTATAAGTCAATACCATATTACATGCCTAAAAACGAAAAATTAAAAAGTATACTTATCATAGGTTCAGGGCCTATAATTATTGGACAAGCTTGTGAGTTTGATTATTCAGGTACTCAGGCCTTACGATCATTAAGAGAAGACGGGATAGAAACAATATTGATTAATTCTAACCCTGCAACGATCATGACAGATCCATCTATGGCAGATCATGTATATCTTAAGCCTCTTAATACAAAATCAATTATTGAGATTCTTAAAGAACATCCACAAATTGATGCTGTTTTGCCTACAATGGGAGGTCAAACGGCATTAAATTTATGTATAGAAGCAGATGAAAAAGGGATTTGGGAAGATTTTGATGTAGAAATCATTGGTGTTGATATCGATGCTATTAATATTACAGAGGATAGAGAGCAGTTTAGAGAATTAATGCTTAAGATAGGAATACCAATGGCGCCTCAGGCAACTGCTAACTCTTATCTTAAAGGTAAAGAAATTGCTCAGGAGTTCGGTTTTCCTCTCGTAATAAGAGCTTCTTATACATTAGGAGGAGCAGGAGCGTCATTTGTTTATAAAGAAGAAGACTTTGATAAGCTACTTACCAGAGGGCTGGAGGTGTCACCCATTCATGAGGTGATGATCGATAAAGCTCTAATTGGTTGGAAAGAATATGAATTAGAACTATTAAGAGATAATAATGATAATGTAGTTATTATTTGTACCATAGAAAATATGGACCCTATGGGGATTCATACAGGAGATTCTATTACAGTCGCTCCAGCTATGACACTTAGCGATAAAACATATCAGAGAATGAGAGATATGGCAATTCACATGATGCGAAGCATCGGTGATTTTGCCGGAGGATGTAACGTGCAGTTTGCTGTGAGCCCTGATGAGAATGAAGATATTATCGCTATCGAAATTAACCCAAGAGTATCAAGGTCTTCGGCATTAGCATCAAAAGCTACAGGATATCCAATTGCAAAAATAGCTGCAAAACTCGCTATTGGTTACAATCTAGATGAGTTGGATAATCAGATTACTAAATCAACTTCTGCATTATTTGAACCAACATTAGACTATGTTATTGTTAAAATACCACGTTGGAATTTTGATAAATTTGAAGGGTCAGATCGCACACTTGGTCTTCAGATGAAATCTGTTGGAGAAGTGATGGCAATAGGTAGATCTTTTCAAGAAGCGCTTCATAAAGCAACTCAATCTCTAGAAATTAAAAGAAACGGGTTAGGCGCAGACGGAAAAGGGTATAAAGACTATGATCAGATCATAGAAAAGCTTACATATGCAAGTTGGGATAGAGTTTTTGTAATTTATGATGCTATCCAAATGGGAATCCCTCTAAGTAGGATTCATGAGATTACAAAAATTGATATGTGGTTCTTGAAACAGTATGAAGAGCTTTACAATCTAGAAAAAGAAATTTCTACATATACAATACAGTCTCTTACAAAAGATTTGATTCTGGAAGCAAAGCAGAAAGGTTTTGCTGATAGACAAATAGCACATATGGTAGGCTGTTATGAGAGCGAAATATATCAAAAGAGAGACGAATTAGGAATTAAGAGGGTTTACAAACTTGTTGATACTTGTGCTGCAGAGTTTAAAGCAGAAACACCTTATTATTATTCAACTTTTGAAGCAGAAGTAGAAACTCCAGAAGGAGATATATACATAGCAAACGAAAGTAAAGCGTCTGACAAGAAAAAGATTGTTGTGCTTGGTTCGGGGCCTAATCGAATCGGTCAGGGAATAGAGTTTGATTATTGCTGTGTTCATGGTGTGTTAGCATCTTCAGAATGTGGTTATGAGACAATCATGATTAATTGTAATCCCGAAACTGTTTCTACAGACTTTGATGTTGCTGATAAACTATATTTTGAACCTGTATTCTGGGAACATATTTATGACATTATTAGACATGAAAAACCAGAAGGGGTAATTGTTCAATTAGGAGGGCAAACAGCTTTGAAACTTGCAGAGAAGCTAGATCGATATGGTATTAAGATTATTGGTACAAGTTATCAATCTTTGGATTTGGCAGAAGATAGAGGAAGTTTTTCTACTTTATTAAAGAATAATAATATTCCATATCCTGAGTTTGATACAGCAGAAACTGCAGACGAAGCTCTTGCTGTAGCAGATCGATTAAATTTTCCGATTTTGGTTCGACCATCTTATGTATTGGGTGGGCAAGGAATGAAAATTGTGATTAATAAAAAAGAGCTGGAGGAGCATGTAGTAGATTTACTTCGTAAGATTCCAAACAATAAACTCCTTTTGGATCACTATTTAGACGGTGCAATAGAAGCAGAGGCAGACGCTATATGTGATGGCGAGAATGTTTATATCATCGGGATTATGGAACATATTGAGCCTTGCGGAATTCATTCTGGTGATTCTAATGCAACATTACCTCCATTTAATTTAGGAGAGTTTGTGATGCAACAGATCAAAGACCATACTCATAAAATAGCTCTAGCACTTAATACTGTTGGTTTGATTAACATACAGTTTGCAATTAAAGATGATATGGTGTATATCATAGAAGCAAACCCAAGAGCTTCTAGAACAGTTCCATTTATAGCAAAAGCATATGGAGAACCTTATGTAAATTATGCAACCAAAGTTATGTTGGGTGCTAAAAAAGTAACTGATTTTGATTTCAAACCACACTTAGAGGGGTATGCTATCAAACAACCAGTATTTTCTTTCAATAAGTTTCCTAATGTAAATAAGAAGTTAGGTCCGGAAATGAAAAGTACAGGAGAGAGTATTCTCTTTATAGATGATCTTAAAGATGATCAATTTTATGATCTGTATTCAAGACGTAAAATGTATCTAAGTAAATAGTCTTCGATAAAAGATCTTATAAATTCAAAAAAACCGAATGATTTTTATTATTCGGTTTTTTTAATGAAAAATAATGTCAAAACTGAATTTAAATTGTCTATGTTTTGTGAAAAACACACTCTAGATAAATAGAATATTTTATAAATACCATAATAATATTATTTACTTCATTATGAGAATTCATGTAATACTACTAGCGATATGCAGTATATTGTTTTTATCATTTTCTTCACAAAAAACACAAAAAACTGTTGCTGATCCTATTGATGAAAAGGTGAAAGAATTGTTGTCAAAAATGACACTGGAAGAAAAAATAGGGCAAATGACGCAGATTACCATTACAGCTTTAGAAGAAAAAGGTAATCCGGGAGTTTTGGACAAGAATAAATTAAAAGAAGCAATACAAAAATATAAAATAGGTTCTATACTTAATGTTCCTAACCCGGGAGCTCCCACTACCCAACGATGGAACGAAATCTTAAATGAGATTTTAGAACAAACAAATCAAACAAGTAATAAAATTCCGATTATTTATGGTATAGATGCAATTCATGGAGCAAACTATACAGCAGGGTCAACATTGTTTCCTCAACAAATTGGTATGGCAGCAACATGGGATACAGAATTAGTAGAAGAATGTACTGCAATCTCTGCTTATGAGACTAGAGCATCATCAATACCCTGGGTGTTTTCACCGGATTTAGATCTTCCTAGAAACCCTAATTGGTCAAGATTTTGGGAGTCGTTTGGAGAGGATACGTATTTGTCTTCGCAAATGGGAGTTGCTATGGTCAAAGGTTTTCAGGGAGATAATGTTGGTAATAATGATAGGGTAGCAGCATGTATTAAACATTTTATAGGATATGGAAGTACAACAACAGGTAAAGATAGAACACCAAGTATTATTCCTGAAAGGATATTGAGGCAATATGATTTGCCTATTTATAAAAAAAGTATAGAAGCAGGAGCAAAAAGTATCATGATAAGTTCTGGCGAGATTAATGGTGTTCCAGTCCATGCTAGTAAAAAATTAATAACAGATGTACTCAAAAAAGAATTAGGGTTTACAGGTATTGTAGTGACAGATTGGCAAGATATTATTTATCTACATACCCGTCACAAAGTAGCAGCTACAATGAGAGAAGCTGTAAAAAAGTCTGTTTTAGCAGGAATAGATATGAGTATGGTTCCAGATAATTACACATTTTATGAAGAATTATTAGCTCTGGTTAAAGATGGAGAAGTACCTATGTCGAGAATTGATGATGCAGTCAGTAGAATATTAAAGGTAAAGTTTGAGTTGGATTTATTTATAACTCCTGTAACAGATCCAAAGAAGTATCCCGATTTTGCGTCTGAATCTTCGGCTGAACTTGCTTATAAAGCTGCTTCAGAATCAATTACATTGCTAAAGAATGAGAATAGTATACTACCAATATCAAAGAATAAAAAAATATTAGTGACTGGTGCTACTGCTAATAGTATGAAATACTTAAATGGAGGATGGTCGTATACATGGCAGGGAGAAAATAGTGATAAATATGCGCAAGAAAAATTTACAATTTTAGAAGCTTTTCAAAATAAGATAGGTAAACAAAATGTGTCGTTTGCAGAGGGAGTGTCTATTGAAAAGGAGATTGATATTGAAAAAGCAGTAAAATTAGCAAGTACAGTTGATTATATTATTTTGTGTCTTGGAGAACATAATTATACAGAGACTCCGGGTGATATTAATGAGTTAAAAATAACAGCTCCTCAGGTTAAATTGGCAAAAGCATTATCAAAAGTTAATAAACCAGTAATACTAATTCTTAATGAAGGAAGACCAAGATTAATAAACGATTTTGAGAAAGATATGCATGCTGTTTTACAATCGTACCTTCCAGGAAATGAAGGAGCAAGGGCTATTGTAGATGTTGTTTATGGAGATGTAAATCCAAGTGGAAAATTACCTTATAACTACCCGAGATTTTCAAATTCTTTACAAAAATATAATAGAAAATATACTGAGAGTTTGGGAGATAGTGAGCAAAATGATGATGCAGAATATCAAAAAAGCTACAATCCACAATATGAATTCGGTTTTGGATTATCGTACACAGCTTTTGAGTATAAAAACCTATCTATTAATAAAGAGAAAATTTCAAAGTCAGATGAACTTGTGATTTCAGTCGATGTTAAAAATGTAGGAGACCTAAAAGGAAAAGAAGTAGTGCAATTATATATAACAGATGTATACGCAAGTATTACACCAGAGGTGAAATCATTGAAAAGATTTACCAAAATAGAATTATCTCCGGGAGAAACTAAAACAGTAAAATTCACAATAACAAAAGATGACTTAGGGTTTGTAAATGAGGATAATAACTGGGTAGTTGAAGAAGGGGATTTTGAGATAATGATAAATAATTTTAAGAAAAAATTTGCATTTGAATAAAACTTATAATTGTTTTTAATTATATTTATAATCATTTTATTGTTAAATAACTATTAAACAATTAAAATTATAGGTCAGTTTTTTAGAAATTCTTAAACATGCAAATTATCTCAAATGCAATCTGTTAAGTCAATTGATTCTTTATTATGGGTAAAAATTAAACTAGGAGATCTTAATGCTTTTAATGAGTTATATGATAGGTATATAGATCAACTATACGAATTTGGTATCCAACATACAAGTGATAAAGACTATGTGATGGATTGTATTCATGATCTTTTTTTAGATATTTATAAGTATCGAAAAAAACTTTCTAATGCGGATAACGTGAAATTTTACCTTTTTAAATCATTAAAACGTAAAATAAACAGAAAGTATAAATCAAAAATAAAACTTTACGATTTTGATGATAAGCAAGATGAAATCAAATCTTCTTATGCTTCTGCGGAAGAATCAATTATCCAAACTGAAAAATCTACAGAGATTAACACAAAACTTTCTTGTGCGCTTCAATCATTATCTTCTAAACAGCGTAAAGGAATTTCATTAAAATTTGACGAAAAAAAATCCTATGAAGAAATAGCCGCAATCCTTGGTATTTCTATAGAATCCGTTAGAACTCTTATTTATAGAGCCGTAAAAAAACTACGAAGTGAAATAGAGATGAAATAATTTTTACTAAAAAACAAGAATTATTTTGTCTATGTTTCTACAATCTGTTACTTATTATTAATGTAGAGCACAAATTACTATTTGAATTTATGAATCATATTCATATCAATTCATAACCACTAATAAGTAATAATGATATAAAATATCTTGTATAATGCTTACAGAAGAAGAAAAGAAAAAATTAAAATTTAGAATAAATACATCTGTATCCGAATATCGTATTCAAAAAAAGAAAAAACGTATTAGAAATTGGATGGGAGCCGCTGCAGCAATAATTGTTGTTGTTTTTTCTTTAAATTATATACAATTGAATAATGTTTCTGAACTCAAAAAATATGTTGATAATACAACTATGGATTTTGATAAAGAAAAAGATATAAAGCTTGTATTCAATAAAGATGAAGAAGTAAAAATAGAAGAAGACACTTCTTTAATTACATACTCTAATACAGGTAGTAATGTTAAGGTTAATAATAAAGAATTAACACAATCATCAAAAGATAATTTTAATACGGTTATAGTACCTTATGGCAAAAGAACTCAAATAACACTTGCTGAAGGAACCAAAGTCTGGATTAATTCAGGATCGAGACTTACCTATCCTGTTGTCTTTAATGGAGATAAGAGAGAAGTTTTTTTAGAAGGAGAGGCAATTTTTGATGTTACTCACGATAAGAATAAACCATTTTTTGTAGTAACAAAAGAATATGACGTAAAGGTTTTAGGTACAGTATTTAATGTTAGTAGTTATCATGATGATGCACATACAAGTACAGCTTTAAAAGAAGGAAGTGTAGAAATAAAATATCAAGGTAACTCCATTTTTGGAAAATCCAGTTTGAAAATTACTCCTGGAACATTAGCTGTTTACGATAATAAAAATAAAACTTTAAAGAGTAAGAAGGTAGATGTCTCTAAATATATGTCTTGGAGAGATGGCAAATTCATTTTTAAGAAACAAGAAATGAATGTAATTATCAAGAAACTATCCAGATATTATAATACCAAAATAGAAATCAAAAATAATGATCTGAAAAAGCAAACTTTTTCTGGACATCTAGATTTAAAAGAAAGTATAGAAAAAGTTTTAGAAGTTTTAAAACAATCTACAGATTTAGAATATAAAATTGAAGATAAACAAATTGTAATTAACTAAATAATAGAATTATATGAAATAAACACATCACTCGTTTACGCTAAGAAATCAGTATGTTTCGAGTAATTATACTAATCTAAGCAATCTTTTTTTGAATATGGGCATTTATAAATTAAGATAAGTTTAGTTAGAATAATACCCTAGATATACTTGAAATCTTAAACAAAAAAAGTCAGAAAATGCGCCAACATCTTCTGACCTAAACAAAAATATTGCTATAAAGCAATACTCAACACGTAAAAAACAAAATTATGAATAAAAAGATTAACGGGCTTTCTTTTTTTCCTAAAAATTTGAAAGTCAATTTTCTATTGATCATTATGAGAGTTTTTATTTTATTCCTGGCTATCGGATTAACAAGCGTTTACGCTAATGACTCTTACTCACAAACAAAATTTGATATTAATGTAAAAAATGGAACTTTAGAAGAATTATTTGATCAAATTCATTCTAAAAGTGAATTTATATTTTTTTATAAAGATGATATCTTAAAGAATAGTGGAGGTGTTACACTCAACTTAAAACAATCTACAGTAACTGAAATTTTAGACAAAGCACTTCAAAAAACAGATCTTACATATAAAGTTATTGATCGGCAAATCGTAATAACAAAGTCTAAAACAGATACAGTTACGAAAACGTTTTCAGAAACCGAAGACATAATCCAAACTATAGTTACCGGTAAAGTTACTACCGCAGATGGTGGACCATTACCAGGGGCAAGTGTTGTAGTAAAAAATACTACAAAGGGGACTCAGACTGATTTTGATGGTAATTTTGAGTTAGAAGTAGCACAAGGAGAAGTTTTAGTCTTTTCTTATGTAGGGTTTAGCACAAAAGAGATAGCATACTCAGGTCAAGCTACGATAGATGTAGTTTTACAAGAAGACGCAAGCGAATTAAGCGAAGTAATAGTAACGGGATATACAAGACAAAATACTAGAAATATTACAGGATCTGTAACAATTGTTGAATCAGAAACCGTTGCTGCTACAACACCAAATAGTATTGAACAAGCATTGCAAGGGCAAGCAGCAGGGGTAACAGTTGGAGTAGAAGGTGGTCCTGGAGGAAATGCAGCCGTTCGTATTCGAGGGTATGGAACAATAAATGGAAACGATCCCTTATATGTTATAGATGGTGTACAGACAGGGCAAGGGTTAAACGATTTGAATCCTGATGATATTGCTTCAATTCAGATATTAAAAGATGCCGCTGCTTCTTCTATTTATGGAATTGGTGCAGCAAATGGGGTAATAATTATTACTACAAAAAGTGGAAAGAAAAATAATAAAGTAACCTTTAGTTATAGTGGGCTTACAGGAGTTGATTTTATACCAAAATCAGTATTTCCTGATTTTGCTTCCCCTCAACAAATAGCAGATGCACGTTGGGCAGCCTTAAGAAATGATGGCTTAGAACTTTCTCATCCTCAGTACGGTTCAGGTAATAATCCGGTTTTGCCTGATTATACTATACCTGAAGGAGTTTCAGGTTCTGTAGATGAAAGTGCATATAGTTTCCCAAATAATAGAATCACCAGAGCAAATAAAGCAGGAACAGATTGGTTTGATGAGTTTTTTGACGCTGCTTTTGTACAGCAACACAACATTTCAGTGAATGGAGGAGGAGAAAATTCAAAATTATATGTAGGATTAGGAATCCTTGATCAAGAAGGAGTTGGTAGAGCAACCAGTTTTGAACGTTATAATTTAAGGGTTAACTCAGAACTTGATATTACAGACAAATTCAGAATCGGTGAGTCTATAAACGTTTCATATTCAGAAAGAATAGGAGTTATTGATCCTGTAGGAAGTTTTAGTAACCAAGATAACGAAGGACAGATAGCTGCATTGTATAGAAGCAACCCTTTGATTCCTGTTTTTGATGTAGGAGGTAATTATGCTGGTACTGGTTCTACAAATGGAGTAGGTAATGCTTCTAATCCTATAGGAATTGCTGATAGAAATGCAGATAACCCTACAGAAACTATACGTGCACTCGGGGCAATTTATGCAGAATTTGATCTTTTTGATGGTTTGTCGTTCAAGTCTACTTTTACTGCGGACATGAGTAGTGCTAAATTTTCATTTTTTAGACCGGTAGATGTTGAAAACGCAGCTGCGAGACAAGTTAATTTATTAAGAGAAACTTCTACGGATATTATAAATACAAACTGGTTTAATATTTTACAATATACCAAGACGCTTGCAGATGTTCATAGTATTGATGCTTTTGTAGGAACGGAGTTTAAGAAGAATAGGTTTGAACAGTTCTTTGGTCAAATTACAGACTTTTTGGTTGATACTCCCGAATTTACTTTTTTAAGTGCTGGAACAGGTACTCAAACCGTAGGTAGTGGACAATCAAAATCATCTAGTTTCTCTGTATTTGGAAAGGTAGATTACAAATATGATGATAAATATTTACTAAGTGCAACGGTTAGACGA
The DNA here is from genome assembly GCF_006443095.1 of Aquimarina algicola. Classification (GTDB taxonomy): domain Bacteria; phylum Bacteroidota; class Bacteroidia; order Flavobacteriales; family Flavobacteriaceae; genus Aquimarina; species Aquimarina algicola. The sequence continues at coordinate 229,157 of NZ_VFWZ01000007.1, read as the reverse complement.
GATGAATCTTCGTTATTCGAAGGAGGAAATCAAGATGCTGTCTTTCCTGCATTTAGTGTAGGTTGGAGAATGTCTAGCGAAAGTTTTCTTGAAGACTCTTCTTTTGTAAACAACTTACTACTTAAGTTTAGTTGGGGAGAATTAGGGAATAACTCAATTCCTGCTTTTAGAGGGGTAACTGCATTTACATCTAATCTTGATTTTTATGATTATAATGGACAAACAGGTGTATTCTTGTCAAACATTGCAGATCCAAACTTAACTTGGGAGACCACTACCACTACTAACTTAGGTATTTCTACTACATTATTAAATAATTCAATAAACTTTGATTTAGATGTATATAGAGCTGTAACTAAAGATATGCTTTTGGCTGTTCCTGTAGATCCTACTGTATTTGGAAACACTATTGGTACGATCTTTAGAAATTTTGGTGAAATGACCAATACTGGTTTTGATCTTGGGATTTCATATTCAAATAATCGTGACGCAGCATTTAAATATTCGATAGGTGTAAATGTTTCACATTATAAAAATGAGGTAGACTTTTTAGATATCGAGAATCCGGATCAAGTGATACCAAACCCTAATTTAGGTTCACAAACTAGGTTTGAAACTACTAATACTGTCGCAGGAGAGCCGATATCTTCATTTGTAGGGTTTACTTGGGAAGGTATTGATCAAGATACAGGTCGAGCAATTATTACAGGTGACTCTAGAGATATCATAGGGAATCCACACCCTGACTTTACATACGGAATCAATTTTGATGCAGAATATAAAAACTTTGACCTCTCTATGCTTTTTCAAGGGTCTCAAGGTAACGATATATATAATTTAACTAAATTCTGGACAGATTTTTCAAATTTTGAAGGTGCTAGGAGTTTAGATTATATTCAAAATTCTTGGACTCCAGAAAATAGAGGAGGTACACTTCCTGCATTTACATTAAGTGCGGACGAATCAGTTGGATCCTCATATTACATAGAAGATGGATCTTATATAAGGCTTAAAAATATAGCTGTAGGATATACCTTAGGTGAAACCATAAGTGAAAAGTTGAGAGTTGACAAAATTAGACTTTTTATACAAGGAAAAAACCTAATCACTATAACAGATTATAGCGGTTTAGATCCCGAAATTAATTTATCGAATTATACCAATCAACAACAAGCAAACCTAGAAATAGGAGTTGATAGAGGGGCATATCCGGTGTCAAGATCAGTTAATTTAGGCTTAAATGTTTCATTTTAAAAAAGACTGCGATGACAAAAATATTTAAAGTATTTACAACTAAAACATCAATACTAATACTCGGTGTTTTCTCACTAATAGCAATCACTTTTCAATCTTGTAAAGATGAGTTGGAATTACCATTGCAAGGTCAGGTAAATGAGAATGCAATTATTTATGATAATGATTGGGTTACATTACAGGTTAATGCTGCGTATGGAATGTTAGATCTTAATGTTTCGACTTCGGATCCTTGGCGTTCAGATCCTTCTCATTGGATTTATGGTGAGGTAGCCTCGGATAATGCATATAAAGGAAGTGATCCAGGAGATCAACCTATTATAGATAATGTAGAAGGATATAAGGCATTAGCTACAGAAAATAGCTATTACGGATTTTTATGGAGAGCTATTTTTGAAGGAGTTGCCAGAGCTAATGAAGCTATTAGAGGAGCTCAACTTGGTTTAGAAGAAGGTGATTTGACAGAAGAGCAATCAGTTAGACTAATTGCCGAAGGAAGGTTTCTGAGAGCACATTATCATTTTGAGGCTAAGAAAATATGGGACAATATCCCTTATGTCGATGAAACTGTAACAGAATCTACAACAAATATAGATGTTGATTCGTGGACAGCAATAGAAAATGATTTTCAATTTGCGATAGATAACCTTACTGAAGATTCTCGTTTTGATGGAGCTGCTAATAGTTGGGTTGCCAAATCTTATTTGGCTAAAGTTCACATGTATCAATTAGATTACGATGCTGCGCAGCCTTTATTGGATGATGTAATTAATGGAGGACCATATAGCTTAGCAATGAAATATTCTGATAACTTTAATGCTGCAACAAAGAATTCTAGTGAATCTATTTTTGCTATTCAGCATACAGTTAACGATGGTACATCTAATGATGATAATGGAAACTGGGGACAAGCCCTTAATTTTCCGAATGGAGCTCCTGTAGGGACTACAGGTGGTGCATGTTGCGGTTTTTTTCAGCCTTCTCAAAATTTGGTAAATGCTTATAAAACAGATGCCTCGGGATTACCATTGTTAGATACATTTAATGACGAAGATGTAACCAATGATGATGGTGTTGCTTCAGATGCTGCTTTTACTCCGTATGAAGATGAATTAGACCCAAGATTGGATTGGAAAGTAGGACGTAGAGGCATAGATTTTAATGGATGGGGAATAATGCCCGGACAAGATTGGATTCGAAATCCAGCTAATGGAGGACCATATTTGCAAAAAGTATCTGTATTTAGAGCAAGTCAATTTAATGATATATCAGTAGATGCTAATTCTGCATGGGCTCCTGCTGTAAGTTCAATAAATACTAATATCATTAGATTTGCAGAAATATTGTTGTGGAAAGCAGAAATTCTAGCAGCAAAAGGAGAAGGTGATTTAGGAGTTTCGCTTGTAGACATGGTTAGAATGCGTGCAGCAAACCCAGAAGATTTTGTAAAAGAGTTAGATGCTGATGGCAATCCAACAGATGCACCAGCTGCAAACTATGTAATTAGTCCTTATGGTTCATTTACCGGGCAAGATCAAGCGATTAAAGCTGTTGCTCATGAGTACCGTATAGAAACTGCATTAGAAGGGCATCGCTTTTTTGATTTGGTAAGAAGAAATCAAGCTATGACAGTATTAAATGCTTATCTAGCTGAGGAATCAACAAAAAGAAGCCATTTAGGAGGAGTAACATTTACTCCAAAAAGTGAACGATATCCTATTGCACAAAGTATAATAGGTGTTAGTAATGGAGAAATTAAACAAAATACCGGTTATTAATTAAGCCGTAGTAAGTTGAATTAGTTTTTGGCACTGTCTGAAAATTTGGTTTATTGGTGACTAAATATTGTAATGTATTTATAAAACCAAATAACTTTGATTTTCAGACAGTGTATTTTATATATTTAAGAATTGTTAGTAATATTATATGGTTTATTATCACATTTTATCTAGGTATATTGTATTATTTGTGTTCAGTATTTTGTTGTATAGCTGTTCTAAGGATAATGATAAGAAAGATAAGATAGTTGATACTCCTATTTTTCAAGCGTTGGAATCTTCTGTTACAGGGATTGATTTTAATAATATACTAACAGAAAATGACTCGGTTAATTATTTTACATATTCTTATCTATACATGGGTGGAGGAGTTGCTACAGGTGATATTAATAATGACGGGCTCATTGATATTTTTTTTACAGGCAATCAAGTTCCAAATAAATTATACCTCAATAAAGGAAATCTTGTATTTGAAGATATAAGTCAAAAAGCCGGTATAGAAGGTGATAAAAGATGGTATACAGGTGTTACTATGGCAGATGTTAACGCAGATGGATATTTAGATATCTATTGTTCTGTCGGAGGTAAATTCGAACCCAAACAAAATCAATTATTTATAAATAATAGAGATGGTACTTTTGTAGAAAAAGCAGAGGAGTATAATCTTGCTGATATTGGTAATAGTGTACAAGCAACATTTTTTGACTATGATAAAGATGGAGACTTAGATTTGTATGTAGCTAATTATCCACCTACTGCGTTTGATGCCCCCAATTTTTATTACAAGTTTAAAATGAAAAATATAAAAGATCATGAAACTGATCATTTATATCGTAATGATGGGAAAAATTTTACAGATGTTACCGAAGAAGCAGGAGTAAAAAGTTTTGGTCTTACATTAAGTGCTACTGTTGGAGATGTCAATAATGATGGATGGCCTGATCTTTATGTTTCAAATGATTTTAGTACACCTGATTATTTTTATATAAATAACAAAAACGGAACTTTTAAAGAAGTGGTAAAACAAGCTGTAGGACATACTGCTTTTTTTGGTATGGGAGCCGATATAGCAGATTACAATAACGACGGATATTTAGATATCTTTCAAGTTGATATGGATGCGCAAAGTAATCGTCGAAAAAAAGCAAATATGGCAAGTATGAACCCATCGCTATTTTGGAGTACCGTAAATTCAGGGTTTCATTATCAATATATGCATAATTGTTTTCAGGTGAATACCGGTATAGTTAAGAATGGAATTCCACAATTTGCAAATGTCTCTAGGATAACAGGAACTTCATCAACAGATTGGAGCTGGGGACCACTTTTTGCTGATTTTGATAATGACGGTCGTAATGATCTGTTTATTACAAATGGAACCCGAAGAGAAATTAACAATAACGATTATTTTAAAAAACTAAAAAATAAAAAAATTAATAAAGATAGTCTGTTGCAAAGAAGTCTTCTCATCCCTTCAGAAAAAATAGATAATTTTATGTTTCGTAATGTAGGAGATTTTGAATTCGAAAAAGTAAATGCCGAATGGGGAATCGAATATGAAGGTTTTTCTAATGGTGTTGCTTATGCAGATTTGGATAATGATGGTGATTTAGAAATAATTACAAATAATATAGACGATTATGCTTCAATTTTTGAAAATAAAAGTGCTGATCGACATAATTATCTGACTGTTGGTTTTTCTGGTGATAATAAAAATACTTTTGGATTAGGGAATAGGGTGTATGTAACCACAGAAACCGATACCCAAATGAAAGAGCTTACCTTAACCAGAGGGTTTCAATCTTCAGTAGCACCTGAATTACATTTTGGACTTTCTAAACTTGAAAATATAAAAGAACTAAAAGTCGTTTGGACAAATGGTAATGTTCAGGTATTAAAAGATGTAAAAGTAAATCAAAAAATTATACTTAAACAGTCTGATGCAAAAATAGACACAATACAAACTGAATCAGATCAAACTCTTTTTGCAAATCAAGAAAATAATTTTTTCCCTAAGTATAAGCATGAAGAAAATTATTTTGATGATTTTAAGACACAAGTATTGCTTCCTCATAAAATGTCTAGATTTGGTCCGGCATTGGCTGTAAAAGATGTTAATAATGACGGAAAAGATGATTATTTTGTAGGAGGAGCTGTTGGCCATTCTGCAAGCTTGTTTTTACAAACTGAAGAAGGCTTTGATAAGCAAGAGAATACTGTTTTTGAAGATGATATTGCTCATGAAGATACAGGAGCGCTATTTTTTGATGCCGATAATGATGGAGACCATGACTTATATGTAGTAAGTGGTGGATATGAATTTACCTCTACATCTCAGATGCTCCAAGATAGACTTTACATTAATGACGGTCAAGGTAATTTTACAAAATCTGATGAACAGGTACTGCCAGAAATGCTTACCAGTGGTTCGCGAGTATATCCAATAGACTTTAATAAAGACGGAAAACAAGATTTACTGGTCTTAGGTCGTCAAACTCCAGGTAATTATCCGATTCCTGCAACTACTTATTTGTTAGAAAATCAAACAGAAAAAGGAGAGGTCAAATTTATAAATGTAACCGAGAAATATGCAAAAGATTTTGTAAATCTAGGCATGGCTACAAGTGCTTTGATTACAGACTTTGATAATGATGATTGGTTAGATATCATTATAGTAGGAGAGTGGATGCCGATTAAAGTGTTTAAAAATAATAACTCATTAGGTTTTACAGATGTATCTGAAACGCTTGGATTAAATAATGATACGACAGGATGGTGGTGGAGTATAAATGAAGGAGACTTTGATAATGATGGTGATATGGATTATATCATTGGAAATAATGGTTTGAATTATAAATATACAGCTACAAAAGATGAAACTTTTGATATGTTCATTAGTGATTTTGATAAAAATAGTAAAAATGATATCGTTTTGAGTTATTATAATGACGGTAAACAATATCCTTTACGAGGTAGACAATGTTCTTCTGATCAAATACCAGCGATAAAAAATAAATTTAAGGACTATAAAAGCTTTTCTGAAGCAACGCTTGTAGATGTTTATACCAAAAAATCTCTGGAATCATCTACACATTATCAAATCAAATCTTTCGCCAGTGTGTACCTAGAGAATAAAGGGGATACATTTGCAATTAAACAACTGCCAATAGAAACCCAACTTTCTTCCATAAATCAAATTTTAGTTAATGATTTTGATAAAGATGGATTTCTAGATGTTATTTTGGCGGGTAATTTACATACGTCAGAAGTAGAAACGCCTAAAAATGATGCTGGGTATGGTCTGTTTTTGCAAGGAAATGGTAAAGGGGATTTTAATATCATTTCTGCACCAAAAAGTGGCTTGCACATATCTGGTGATGTTAAGGATATGGCTATTGTAAATACTCCAACAGATACTTATATTTTAGCAGTAAAGAATAATGATTATTTACAGTCTGTAAAAATCAACACAAAGTAAACTTTATATAATTGATTGATTATATTTTCTGTAAACCAAATTATGGTTGATTAATATTAATCGTTTATAAATAGAATTCTTGTAAATGAGTAATAAACTATTATTTATGGTTAAATAACTGATGTATATAATTAGTTTTATTGTTTGTAAACAAGTATTTATTTCCCAATTTTTTTATAAAGTACAGTTAATTTACCTCCCATTTGTGCTTTTGTTAACGTCAAATTTTAAGAAATAATAGTACATTATAGTGATTAGTTTATTAGTGTTTATAATTTATATACAGATTATAAGCACAAAATATTTTATTGAATAGATAAATAAAAAGACGAAGAACGAGATTGGGTAAGAGAACATAACGCTAAGATGTAATTTTGGTTTAATCCATATACCACCCAATGGTCTTTTGGTAAAAATACTATAAGGCAAATCTCTGTCTTCGTCTTATTTTAAAAAATAGGATATGAAGAATAAGTACAATTAGATAAAAAATGTTTGTTATGAAAAATGTAATATTAATAATTGTTGTATTAATGCTAGGTCATACAACGTATTCTCATGATTTTAGGTTTAAAAAGAAAATAGAACTGAATGAAATTACTTTTTCTTTTGAATTGCAATCTAATGCTACATCAGAATCTTTAACACTTCTGACAAATGACCGATATCAAGAACTTTTAGTAAAAGTGATAGATAAATCAGGGTTTGTAAGAATACAAAAAAGATTACATGCTGACAAAGAGATTGATGTGTCTTTTTTAAGAGAGGGGTTTTATTTAGTAAAGGTTTACCATAAAAATAATATGGCCGTACAAAGGTTTTATAAAGGAAAAGATAGATTAAACGTTAAATAGTATTTCTTAATTTTTGAATTAATACAATAAATGAGGATCATAAAACAATATTTATGATCCTCATTTATTGTATTTGTCGTTAAATTTAATTTTCTAAAAGTCCATCAGCTCTCCAATCTAAGAAAAGATCTACATCATCCTGAGACAATCTTCCAGCAGGAGGCATTACATTTCTTCCTGTGGTTTCAACTCTTCCAAAGATATCTCTGTTACTGTTGCGGTAAGCATTCACAATTTCTTGATAATTACGCATAGGAAACGTCGCTCCTTGAGTTCGTGGTTCTGTATGACATTGTATACAATGTTGATCAACTAATACTTTAATATCTCCATCAAATGTAGTTGTTTTATTAGGAATAGGATTTGTTGGATTGTCTGGATTATCAGTATTTCCTGAATCATCAGGCATCTCACCACTATCATCACTACTACTACAATTCATACAAATTAGAACAGTAAAAAGTATCATAAAAGATTTCAATATAACTTTCATAGGTCGGGGTTTTTGATCTCTAATATACAAATAGTAAAATAATTCGATAAAATATCATAATTACTATACTTATATATTCGTAATGTAAACGATAAAAAACAGCTGGGATTGTATCTTTTTATAAAGATCAACAAATTAATTACCTAGTACTGTAAATGGACTAAGATCTACCTTTGCATTTTTGGAAGCACCATAATGATTAGAATAAGACTTATTTTTTTCTATAGTGTAAAAAGAATCAATATAATCATCATCATCTGTATACCATTGTTCTGGTAAAGCATCTATAATTGCTCCTGCGATGTTTCCTAATGCATTAACCCAAGGTTGACCACTCAAAGTCCCTGTTATTTGGGTAACACCATCAATAATTATACTTATTAATTCTTGATAATTGTAATTAGAATCTTGTTCAAAAAGTTGAATATTGGCTGCTTGATATTGATACTCATCCCAAAATAACATGATTTGATTTGGATAATACGTTTCGTCTTCATCATCAAGATAATACATTGGGATGATTTTTAATTCAGGAGCGTTATTAGTATCTCTTATTCCAGATGTAATAGCATATATTTCAGCACCTCCTTTAATCCATGGCTCCTGATCGTCTTTTAAAGAAATTTTATCCAGTTTAGTTGTCTCTAAGTTTGTTTTTTGATATGATTTGAAATTTTTAAGTGTAACTGCTGTTTTAGATTGTAAACCAGCTTTTTGAAGTTTATCATTCATGTCTTCTACACGTAATTGCAAAGCATGAAAACCATTTTTTTCTATAACAATAACAGGAACTTCCGGTGGTGTTTTTGCATCAAGCTCTATCTTATTTCCTTGTAAATCAAATGCTGTAATACTTTTTAATTGCTCAGCATTGTCTGGAGCGTATGCAACTAATACTTCTTCTGGGTTAAAAGTATCAGTATTATGATGTAACCAAAACTCATAGACTTCGCGGTTGTCTGCTTTTTTACTGATTGAAGCAGAAAATAAAAAACGCATTTGTTTCTCTGAAGGAATAAGTCTAGAAAACATATCTGTAAGCGATATGGGCAAGTCACTGTTTTGTAATTGACTAAAAATATTTTGTTGATTTGTCTCTTCATTAAGAACTTTGACAAAACTAGAAGCTATTTGATCATTAGAAGGGATGTTTTCTGCCGACAATTCAGGTAAGCCTTCTTTTTTTTCACAGTTGGTAAACAACAGTACAGCCACCGCAATTAAGATAATTTTTTTCATTATGAGTAAGTTTTAAGATGTATCTCAAAAATAAAAGGTTCTATTAAAAAATGAAAATAGAATTTTGTTTAAGATACTCTCAAAAAACTAATAATCAAAATTACTCTTTATTGTAAATGACAAAAATGTGCTTATTGAATTATTAAATATACCCGTTGTGCATTTAGAAAATTAAAAGCCCAAAAGTTTTAGAAACAAGAATATGCTAATTTTAGGCCTATTGGATATATTATAAACCACCAAGTAATTAAAAACTTCTAACTCCTCTAGATATGTTTTTAAAGTAAAGTAATAAAATGACCTGAAGATTGATTTTTTGAAGTATTGATTGGTAGTGTTATGTTTAAAAATCAATCAATTGTTTTCAGGTCATTATAATTAGATAACAAAACATTAAAATTTAAAGTTCAGTTTAGAAAAACTAACTTTGATGTTTTCTTTTTCTTTTTCTTCAAATGGATTACCTGTAAGTTGAACAGGGTTTAAGTTTATTAATTTACCAAAAGAACTTGGTAACTTTGTAAGTTGATTGCCGTTTAGAAATAGTTCTGATAAGTTTACCAGATTTCCAAAGGATTCCGGTAATGCTGTAATATTATTATATCCTAAATATAATTCAGTCAATGCTGCTAGTTTTCCTATTGATTGAGGTAAACTTGTAAGCTTACTTTTATAGATATCTAATCTTTTCAGGCTTGATAGATTTCCAAAAGACTCCGGTAGACTTTCTAATTGGTTATGCCCTAGATCAATACGAGTTAATTTTTTAAGATTCCCTATGCTTTCAGGTAATTGCGTAAGTTGGTTATAGGACAAATCAATTCTTTCAAGATGCTCTAGATTACCGATTTCGTTTGGTAATGTAGTAAGTTTATTTTGTCCAATATCTAATCGTTTTAATTTCTTGAGTTTTCCAATGGCTGCAGGTAGAGTAGTAAGTTGATTTGCAGTAAGGTCCAGATGTTCTACGTTTATAAAACGACCAATGCTTTCTGGTAATTCTGTAAGTTGTTTTGCAGATAAATTTAATCGTTTTACAGCTTCTGGATGTTCTAATCCTACTTCTATAGAAGCAGCATATTCTGTTGGTGCCTGCCCTTGTATATAGTTAATGGTTATACAACATAAAACCATTAAAGTTTTAATTGATTTTATCATAGGTATTAAGATTTAAATAAGACAATCATAAAGCAGAACTACTATTTAGTATGTTATGAAAAATATAGCAGTTACTGCTTTACAATCATCAAAAGTTTATTATTTGTGTGCAAATCGTCGGTACAAATATATTTGTAGTGTCTTTATGATAAATCACTGTTTTCAGGGGTATTTTAATTTTTTGAAAAATAGTCGACTAGATTTTGAAGCAAATGATTTATATCCAGTTACTAAAAGCTAAATTCACTATAGAAAATTTTAGTTCTTTTAATAATATATTTAGTTATATAATGGGATAAGATTTATAGAAGATTTCTTCTAAGCATTGATTTTTGGAGGTGTTGTGAGGTTATAATTCTATTCTAACGTTGTATTGTTTTAAAATATCCATATGAGATTCTAGATCAAATTCGGATGCTTTGAATCTATTACGTCTTGTTGTGGCATCTTCTTTCCTAATAATGCTCCTTACAAATCGTCTTATATCAGTTTTATTAGTAAGAATTAAGCCCGGTACAGGAACGCTTTTTCCTGTATCATTTTTGGCTACCATAGTAAAATAGCTAGAATTGCAATGTTTTACTTTTCCTGTTTGGATATGTTCGGATTCGACCCGTACACCAACAACCATAGATGTATTACCAACATGATTTACAGATGCTTTTAAAGTGACTAATTCTCCAACTTCTATTGGTTTGAGAAAATCAACCTTGTCTACACTAGCCGTTACACAGTAAGTTTCTGAATGTTTTGAAGCACACGCAAATGCAATTTGATCCATGAGTGATAAAATATATCCACCATGTATTTTGCCACTAAAATTAGAATGAGACGGAAGCATTAATTCAGAAATAACAACTTGAGATTCTGTATTTATTTTATATTTTTTCATCTTATTCTAAAATTTGGATGCTGATCTTTGCATTATTTATTTCTGAAATGTGGAGATGTTTCTTCTTCTGCATCAATTATAAAGTATTTGGTATCTCCTAACCAAACTATTTTTGAAAACCGCTCTTTATATTTCAATTTTACATACCTACCTTGAAGTTCTTCTAGTTTTTTGATAATTTCTTTATTATTATCTTCTACAGAAAAGCTAAAGATTTGTGCTCCTGATATCCCTTGGCTGATTTCACCTTCCCAGGTTTTAAAAACAATTCCTTTATTACTAAATTTTATAAGTTCTCCACTGCGCGTTCCCTCGCTATAAGAAGCATAATATACAAAAGCGTACCAGATAGCAAATAGAGCAACAATAGCTGCAATAATAATAGCAAGTACTTTTTTCATTTTTAATTTATTTTATTTAAACTTTAAAATTTGGATGGTTTATAAAGCTGTATATACCTTAGATATAAACTCATTAATTTTATTTGGTTCTAACCAGCGTGTTACGATCACAAGATTTTGTTTTTGGTCAATTACGATAAAATTACCTCCAAAACCGGCTGCATAATAGATATGTTCTGGCAGTCCTGTCCATTGTCGTTTTCCTTTTTGATTTAACCACCACATAAAACCATAATTAGAATTTGCCTGAGAAGGTTTGATCGCTTCTTTTATCCAATTTTCAGAGATTAATTGTGTGTTATTCCATTTTCCGTTATTCATAAATAAAAGACCAAATCTCGCATGATCCAGAGTGTTGATAAAGAGTCCGCCTCCAGAATGACCACCACCACTTACAGACTGCATTTTGAGACCGTCTATAGGTGTCCAAGAGTTTTTATATCCATGCCATCGCCATGTAGTTGAAGCTCCAATAGGATCCATTATTTTTTCTTTCAACACTTGTGGTAAGGGTTTTCGCCATACTTGCAAAAGGGAATAAGCTAATACATTTACACGTACATCATTATATTCAAAAACAGTACCGGGAGGATGAAATTTTCTGTTTTTCCAATCATCAATTCCTCCTTCTTTTGGTGGACGATCAGCCCAATCATATCCGCCCCATAGTTGTCCGGACCAATCAGAGGATTGAGTGAGAAGGTGCCTCCATGTTATTTTTTTATTGTGGGCTCCGTCAAAAGTACGATCCCAAATTGTTTGGTATACAAAATCATCGACATCAGAAATAAGCTGTTGGTCTACTGCTAATCCTGCCATTGTAGAGAGATAACTTTTGGTTACACTAAATGTCATATCGACTCTTTTAACATCTCCCCATTTGGCGATAATATATCCATCTTTTAGTATCACACCAGCGGGAGTTCCTCTTTTTTTGGTTGGCCCCAAAATAGTGTGATATGGTTCGTGTTGAAACCCTTTTAGTATCGCTTGTCTGAGATCTCTAGAACCAGAATACTCATTTTTTTCTGCAAACTGTATAGCTTCTTGAAGTTTTTCGGTACTAATACTATAAGTCTCGGGTTTTTTTTCTTCCCAAGAACCACGCTCAGGAAAATAAAGTTGCGCACTAGCTATTTGTATAACCAATGTTGAAACTAAAAAAAATAAATGTACTCTATTTATAGAACAGATATGTTGTATACCATTCATGCCGATTGTAATTTATATTTAACCATCTTTCTAACTAATAGTAAGAAACCAATTGTAAAAAGTATAGATGCTAGAAATGATATCCCATTGATACTATATAAAAAGTAAGTATAAATTTCTGTACCCCAACTTCTTATAAAAATGGTAGATATTGTTTGTGAAATAGAGCAAAGGATAAGAATAATATTACCCAAAATAAGTAAGGTACTATCTTTTTTTGATCCAGTTTTTTTTCTATAGTAAATAGAAATAATTAAAGTGAAAATATAAGGAATGGAGGAAATAAGACCAACGAATATCATTGATAATATTTCGAAAAAGCCTGAATTTATCATATCTATTTTAATTTAGTAGTATTGATTACTTTTTTTATGATAAAGTAAAAACCAATCAAGAATAAAACAGAACCTATAAACGATATAAAGTTTATGGTTATGTTGATAAATGAAAAAACTTCATAACCTAACGCGTCTATCAACAAGTATAAAAATTGATGAATTACAGCAACAATAAAAATTAGGATATTACCAATGAGTACCATCATACCTTCTCTGGTTTTTCCTACTTTGTTGATATAATATACAGCGAGAATCACAAAGAATACTATTGGTAATGTAAAAAATAGAATTCCTGAAATTCTCATTAAAATATCTAGCATGTCAAAGTTATCGATCATATGAATTTGTATTTTGTGTTTTAAAAAATCAAGATACTAATTATTCTGTATCTTCTGTTGCTCTTTTGATAATTGCTTCGGGTAATGATTTTTTAGCTTTTGCCCCCATTTTTTTGAGTTTTTCTACGCTTGTAATCAGATTACCTCGTCCTTCTACCAACTTATTCATTGCAGCAGCATAATCTTTTTTTGCATCGTCGATCTTTTTGCCCACTCCCGTTAGATCTTTTAATAATCCCTCAAATTTATCATATAGCGCTCCGGCTTGTCGAGCGATTTCAATAGCATTACGTTGTTGTTTTTCATTATTCCACATTGTATCTATTGTACGTAGTGTTGCTAATAATGTAGAGGGGGTAACAATGACTATGTTTTTTTCGAAGGCCTGGTTATATAGCTTGTTGTCATGATTAATTGCAATAGCAAAAGCAGGCTCTATGGGAACAAACATCAATACAAAATCGGGAGATTCTATATCGTACAAGTCTTGATAGTTTTTTTGCGATAGTTGATCAATATGCCTTTTTAGTGAGGTGATATGCTCTTTTAAATAGGAAGCTTGTAGTGTCTCGTCTTCTTCATTGCTATAGCGCTCATAAGCAGTTAGTGTTACCTTGGCATCAATGATCATTTTTTTATTATCGGGAAGATAAATCACTACATCCGGCATAACACGTTGCCCATCTTCTTTTGTAAAACTTTGTTGAATAAAATATTCGCGATCTTTTTCGAGGCCTGATTTTTCGAGTACACGCTCTAAGACGAGTTCTCCCCAGTTTCCTTGCATTTTACTATCACCTTTTAGTGCTTTGGTAAGATTGGTAGCCTCCTTACTCATTTGCTCGTTGAGGTCTTTGAGTCCAAGAATCTGTTGCCTTAATGCGGCGTGATAATCGATACTTTCTTTATGTGTTTGCTCTACTTTTTTCTCAAACGTATTAATTTTTTCCTGCAAAGGGTTCAGGATACTTTTTATGTTCTCTTTATTTTGTTGTGTGAACTTATTTGATTTTTCGTCTAGAATTTTGTTGGCAAGATTTTCAAACTCTTTGGTGAATTTTTCTTGTAATTGTGTGACTTCTTCTTTTTGCTCTTTGTTTTTGAGCATAAGGTTTTCAAATTCTGTATTACGTCTGGTAAGTTCTGTATTTAAAAAATCTTTCTCTCTGCGGATATCTTCACGCTCTTTAATACTATCAGATAATTGTTTTTCTAAGGACTGTTTGTACTCGTCGTATTGCTGTTGTGTAAATTGTAATTGTTGTTGTGTTGCTTTTTGTACTTCTTCTAGTTGTAATTGTAGTTGTCGAGTACGCTCTTGATCGTTTGCGCTCTCGCTTTTATGTTGTAAAGAAGTTACATATTTACCAATAAAGAAACCTATAATAATAGCTATAAAAATTACCCCAACAGCTATAATGATTGGTGTGTATTCGGTCATGAATTTTTTATTTATTCAAAGATAAAGATAAGCAACGAAAAACCTTGATAAAGCATATTTAAGTTTTTGAAAAGAAACATCTGTTTAACTCCTTACAGAGAAACGCCTTGATTTTTCATCAAAAAGAATCAAATCTTCTGGAAATAATGAAGAAAAAGCCATGCATTGTATCAGCTCTTTTGGTCTTCCAAATTCAAAACCATTTTTGTTTAATACAATCATCTTATCGCATAATTGTATTGCAAAATCGATTTCGTGGGTAGAGAATAGAATTGTTTTTTTGGTTTCTGTAGCTAATCGTTTCAGTAACTTTAAGATATATGCTTTATGATAAATATCTAAATGTGTGGTAGGTTCATCTAGCATTATAAATGGAGTATCTTGTGCTATGGCTCTAGCAATAAGTACTTTTTGTAATTGCCCATCGCTCAATTCATAACACCTCTTGTGCGCCAAATCTGTGATATGGGTAACTTCAATAGCTTTTTCTACCTTTTCTATATCTTCTTCAGTAAGTTTACCTACCCAATTGGTATAAGGTTGTCTTCCTAAAGCAACTAACTCTTTTACCAAAAGATTTTTTGAAGTAATTTGCTCTGTAAGTACAATACTTAGTTGAGAGGCTAATTCTAACGATTTATAAGAATTTAATTCTTTATCAGACAAATATACTTTGCCATGAAGAGTAGGTTGTACACGAGAGAGTGTACGTAATAATGTTGATTTTCCGATACCATTTGCTCCAACAAGCCCTACAAGTTCTCCTTCATGTAATTTTAGATTAATATCAGTAGCTACAACGTGTAATTTTTTGTTGTTCTGATACCCAATTGATAAGTCTTCGGTTCTAATTACGGTATGTAGATTTTCAGGTTCGATAGACTTTATTTTATGATATTTCTATTTTCAAATATAGAAAATAGAATTCTAATGAGGTTATGTTTAGAATGTATTGCTTTAATTTACAATAAAATAAGGTGTTTTTATGTTGTTTTGGGTTGCTTCCAAATAAGAATGCATTGCTTCGTGTTATCTCTTATAAAAGCTAATAATTACTGCAAAGCCTATTTTTGATATTTTTTCTTTCTTATAAAAGAGAAGATAGCACCGAATATTCCCAAAGTCAAAAGGGGAACAATCATATTCATAATTTGCCACATGGTTTTGCTGGCTATTACTTTTTCTATATCCAAAAATGGAATTTTAATTACTTTGCTTCGTATTTCTATCAAGCCGGAATCATCTAATAAATAATTCACAGTATTCAATAAGAATTCTTTATTACCATATTTCAAATTGGTAGAAGGGTCAAAACCAAGCTCAAGAGGCTGACCTTTCAACGTTTTATTTTTGATAATATCGCCATCAGAAATCACAACCATTTTTGTGTTTTTACTTTGATCTATTTGTGATTCAGCTTTGAATGGTTTTATTCTTCCTTTGTATACGGATTTGAATTTTCCCTCTAATAATACTGCCAGATTTTGTTTTCCTTCTGTGTAACTGCCAATATCAGGTTTTTTTCTAATAATATTCTCAAGTCTTATTTCTTTTGGTACTCCTTCGGTTTTGGATTTTTCTGAACTTGTTAATAAAATGGTTTTTTTAATATTATTTTCTAAGGTATCGATTTGGTTAGAAAACTCAAACCGTACCGATTCTATATTTTTTACAATGGGGTGATTACTGCTATTTTTTGTGAGGGAACCATAAAACCACGGATAAGGGGTGAATTGGGAGTCGTTTCCTCTTCCTGAGGCCAAAACTAAGGGAGCAGAATATAAATCATTTACAAGAACAGGATTAACCCTTACTCCATAAGAAAATAGAGCGTCTCCTAATCTTAAATCTTGCATCACAGCAACTCCCATCCCTTCTGGATTCATAAGGCTATCGATTTCCATCGTAACAGATTCTAATAACCATAAGGATTTACCGCCACTCATGATAAACTGATCAAGTACATATTTTTCTTTTTCAGAAAAGGCTTGATTGGGTTTAGCATTGATGACCATATCAAATTTCTGTAATTCTTTGAGTGTTTTTTGCGGATTAGCGGCTACAGAATCTAGGGTAAATGCACCAACAAAATAGTAGTCTTGTAGTGTTTTAATAAAATCTGCAATGTTTCTATCTGGTAATTGCCCATTTCCCTTTAGTACAGCAATTTTATGCTTTTTTGGATTTAATAGTTTTGTGAGGCCATCTGCAAAAGCATATTCAAGTTGTTGGATCGAATTTTGAACTCTCTCTTCTGTTTTGGCACCAATTGTATTTTTTATTAAAGGTATTTTTACACTTTTGTTTTGATAACTTACGATTGCCCAAGGGACTACAGTTTCGATTTGAGTTTTTCCACTTTCTTTTACACTTACTTCCATAGGAGTTAATCCAAATTTTTGTAATTCTCCGATGGTTTGTTGACGTAGTTCTTCTTCTTTTAGAGGATTTGTAAAAATATACTGAATATTACTGTTTAGAGAATTGAACTCTTCTAATAATTGTCTGGTTTCTGATTGTAGTCGTCTAAATTCTGATGGAAATTCACCTTCTAAAAGTACATCTACAACAACAGGTGCAGATGCAGAAACCACTAGATTTTTTGTAGCATCAGATAGCGTAAATCGATGATCTTGTGTAAGGTCAAAACGATAATATGTTGTTTTGATCGCTATATTAAGGATGACTAAACCGATTAATGCAATAATTATCGGTTTTATCTTTTGTTTTAGATCAGTTTTTTTGATGTTAATGATAGTAAGGGCAATAAAAAAAATAGTAATACCTAAAAAATAAAAAATATCTCTGGTATCTAGAACCCCTAAACTCATTCGTTCATAATGCAACTGCATGCCTAATTGTTCGAGACTGTTTGTAGCAGACAGTACTCCGTAATCTGCCAGACTACTTAATCCAAAATAAAAGATGAAGCATACAAATAGAGAAATCAAAAATGCGACAATCTGATTTTTGGTAAGAGAAGAAGTATAAACCCCTATAGCGGTATGTGACGAAGCTAAAAGGAATAAAGCAACATATGATCCCACAATACTGCCTACATCAAGATTGCCTACGGGCTTACTTAATTGATGTAGCGTAATGATATAAAGTAAACTTGGGATCATCGCAATGATGATCAGAAAGAGACTTCCAAAATACTTACCAATAGTAAGTTGAATATTTGAAATAGGTTTTGTGAGAAGTGTTTCTAAAGTACCTTGTTTTTTCTCTTCGGCAAAACTTCTCATGGTAACCGCCGGGATCAAAAACAATAATATCCAAGGTGCAATTTCAAAGAAAGGAGAAAGATCAGCAAAACCACTATCTAGAATATTATATTGCCCTCTAAACACCCAAAGAAATAAACCATTAAGAATTAAAAATATAGTGACAACAAGGTATCCTACGGCAGATGAAAAAAAAGTATTGATCTCTTTTCTTATTAATGCGATCATAAAATAGAATTGAGTTTTGATTTAGAATTGTGACACTTCGAGTAGTAGTGCTGATATTAGGTTTATAAAGGATAAATCATATCTGTGCTCCATGCTTCCGGTCTTTGATTAAATTTATTTTTTGTGTTTGCCCAAACTTCTTTGAATAACGAAGAGTTTCTGTAGTTATTGAGGTGTGCCTCAGATTCCCAATGACTATAAGTGAAAAATTGACTAGTATTGTATGTATCTCTTAATAATTTGAGATGAGTACAACCTTCAAAGTTTCTGATTTTATCTTTGTTTTGATCAAAAACATCTAAGAAATTATCTACCTGATCCGGGACAAATCCCATTTTTACAATTCGTATTATCATTTTAATTTAAGCTTGCTGTAAAATCTATGTTCTTACTGTCACAAAACTACAAAGTTTTACTATTTAATTCGATGTAGTCTGATTTATATTGAATAAAGGCAAAAAATCTACACACCAAAATTTAAAAAGTATAAAAATATGTTTACTCGATAATCGAGATTTAAATGCTCCAAGGTCTATGTGAGGTTTTTTACTCAAAATTTATGGTAACGGTATCTCTATAATTCAAACCAAATAAAGTAGAAGCCCCACCAACGGTTTTTGGATTACTTTTATAGATGGCAAGCTCTAAATAGCCGGAAGAATTAAAAATAGCCAATTTTTTACCATCTTCTTCACGTTTATTTTTTTCTATATTAAAATTTATAGCATCACTATATCGTTCATATACATTGCCAAAAACGGCAGTTCTAGCAATGATTTTAAATTGTCTTCCTTTACCTATATCTTTAAAAAGCTTTTGAGTAATATTTGTAATCAGATTACCATAATTATCAATGTAAATAATACTCCCTACAATTTGTTTGCCTTCTAGATTAACAATAGGAGTGATGCCTTTGATCGTTTTAATTTCTGAGACTGTTTTACCAATAACTTCTAATGTTCCACCACGTGCAATATGACAGGCTACGGTTACAAATACATCCAATACAGGAAAATTTGATTTTACAGTATCATGGATATTGATTTCAACTGTTTTTTCCGGATTAAATTCTGAAGTAATCAAACCTATTAAGCCATTATTAGCACAGATAAAATAATGCCCATCTAGCAACACTGCAATATGTTTATTCTCTGGGGTAAACTCGCTATCAATGCCTACAATATGGATGCTTCCTTTTGGAAAGTTTTTGTAAGCATTTTGGATCACATATGCAGCCTCTGTAATATGAAAAGGAGATATCTCATGAGATATGTCTACAATTTTAGCATCAGGCAATTGGGTATAAATAGCCCCCTTAACCGCAGATACAAAATGATCTTTGAGTCCAAAATCTGTAGTTAAGGTAATTATAGACATGTGTGTTAATTGTTAATATTTTTTATAGGGAAGCATTTAAAAATATGTAAATTTGTATTCAAGTTACTTAAAGTTTTTGTCTGGATTAAGAAATAAATTAAAAATCATGATAACATTGCTTTAATATTAAACTTGATGTTTCTTGTAAATTGTTGTATTGACTATTTTTGTTTTCCCTTCAAAAACTTTAAAAAACAACATGACAAACATAGTCAATCCTAAAAAAAAATCATACTAAAATTCGTATAGCTTTTGAACGAACTTATCATTGAACTAACCGAGATCAACCCGAGAGAATTTTTCGGACTGCAGAATAGCAATATTCAATTACTCAAAAAATATTTTCCAAAATTAAAAATAGTAGCACGAGGTAGCAAGCTTAAAGTCTATGGAGACGAAGACATGCTAGAAGAGTTCGATATGAGACTCAATATGCTATTAGAACATTTTGCAAAATATAATAAACTAGATGAAAATATAATAGAGCGGGTACTTACCAGCGATAGCAAAGAAGATTATGAAACTTCTGCTAATAGTGGAGAGACACTTGTGCATGGAGTAGGAGGTAAAGTTATTAAAGCTCAAACAGCTAATCAACGTAAATTGGTTGAAAGTTGTAACAAAAATGATATGGTTTTTGCTATTGGACCCGCAGGTACAGGAAAAACATATACAGGTGTCGCACTAGCAGTACGAGCATTGAAGGAAAAACAAGTACGAAGAATTATACTTACACGGCCGGCAGTAGAAGCCGGAGAAAATCTTGGTTTTTTACCCGGAGATCTGAAAGAAAAGCTAGATCCCTACATGCAACCTCTTTATGACGCATTACGAGATATGATCCCTGCAGAAAAGCTAGATAGTTTTATCGAAAAAGGTATTATACAAATCGCTCCTATGGCGTTTATGAGAGGTAGAACACTTGACAATGCATTTGTGATTCTAGATGAAGCACAAAATACTACTCACGCCCAAATGAAAATGTTTTTGACGCGTATGGGTAAAAATGCAAAATTTATAATTACAGGAGACCCAGGACAAATCGATTTGCCAAGACGTGTAACGTCGGGCCTCAAAGAAGCTTTATTGGTTTTGAAAAATATACAGGGTATAGGAATGATTTATCTCGATGATAAAGATGTGATCAGACACCGACTGGTTAAAAAAGTAATTGCAGCTTACAAAGAAATCGAAAATAGAAATGGATAAAAATTGTTAGAAATAAAGTTTTTATATATCCGTATTTCTTCAAAAACTAATCAATGAATACTATTACAGATACCAATTATAATTTTCCGGGACAACAATCAATTTATAAAGGAAAAGTAAGAGAAGTTTATACTCTTAACAATGATTTGCTAGTCATGATCGCTACAGATAGATTATCTGCTTTTGATGTAGTAATGCCCAAAGGGATTCCGTTTAAAGGACAGATTTTAAATCAAATAGCAACAAAAATGATGAAAGCTACAGAAGATATCGTGCCTAATTGGTTGATTGCTACTCCTGATCCTAATGTAGCTGTAGGACATCAATGCGAGCCTTTTAAGGTAGAAATGGTCATAAGAGGATATTTATCAGGACATGCAGCCAGAGAATATGCTTTAGGAAAAAGAACTTTGTGCGGTGTAGCAATGCCAGAAGGAATGAAGGAGAATGACAAATTCCCTGAACCTATCATTACACCTGCAACCAAAGCAGAACAGGGAGCACATGATGAAGATATTTCTAGAGAAGAAATATTATCTAAAGGAATCGTATCTGAAAAGGACTATACAATTCTTGAAGAATATACAAGAAAGTTATTTGAAAGAGGAACAGAGATTGCTGCAAAACAAGGTTTGATTCTGGTTGATACAAAATACGAATTCGGAAAAACCAAAGAAGGTAAAATTGTGTTGATTGACGAAATTCACACACCTGATTCCTCTCGATATTTTTATGCAGACGGTTATGAAGCAAGACAACAAAAAGGAGAATCTCAAAAACAATTGTCAAAAGAATTCGTACGACAATGGTTGATTAGTAATGGATTTCAAGGGCAAGAAGGTCAAAATGTACCAGAAATGACAGATGAATATATAGAAACAGTTTCTAATCGATATATCGAATTATACGAAAACATTGTTGGTTCGACCTTCGAAAAAGCAGATGTTGTTGATATTCAGAACCGTATTGAAAACAATGTTATAACATATTTGCAAGAGTATCGCAAATAACTATTTGAAAATAATTTAAAAAAACCTTTATGCATTTTTAATGTATAGAGGTTTTTTGTTATATATTAATCACTTTTTGGGTTTGGAAAATAATTAAATAAGAATTACAAATCATTTTGTAACTTTAAGTATCATTAATCAACTTATATGCCTTTCACTCTACAACAATTTGGGATCTTATCAGAAAATACATTACTCTTCCTCTTAATACTAAAAAAAAACGGAGAAGTTGTTGCTTCAAATAACCGGTGCGAAGTATTATTTCCCTCGACAGAGATAGATACTTCGCCGATATATCTTGCTGATTATCTGATAGATGAAGATGTTCCGTTTTTTTTAGAAATGCTTTCTAAACTATCAGAAGAACAAAAAATGATTAGTGAATCGTTTAGTTTTTCGTTAGGAAATAAAGGAGTAATATCATTAAAGTTTGATTTTACCTTTCATGAAGATCAAATATATGCTGCCGGGATAGATACAACAGAAGAGTACAAAGAACATCGGGCATTATTAACGATTTCTAAATTGACAAAAACAGGAGCATGGTATTTTAATCCTAAAAATGGAGAAATGTTTTGGTCTAAAGGGTGTTACTTGATCAAAGGGTTAGATCCTGAAGTTAAGATGACAAGAGAAAAAGGAGCAAGTTTTTATCCGGAAGCCTCGAGAAAAAGAGTAGACAATTATCTTGATACACTTATTGAAACCAAAAAGCCTTATGAATATACAGAACGAATCATTACGGCAAGCGGAAGTGAAAAATGGGTAAAAGTAGTCGCACATCCTGTCTTATATAAAAATGAAGTCATTTTTGTAAATGGTACTATTGCAGATGTTACAGCACGACATAATTATATAAATAAGTTAAAGCATAGTGAAGAAACCAAGCATCTAGCCTTAAAAGGAATACAGTCTGGATTGTTTGATCATAACCTCGAAAAAAATGAAGTTTTCTACAGTTCAGATTTTAAAAAAATGTTGGGTTTACCACTAGATAAAGACTTTGTGCCTATTAGTGATTTTAGAAAAATGGTACATCCCGATGATTTAGAAAGCGCTATTAATAGACATCGAGCTAATCTTTCGAAAGAAGGAAATCATTATTATAATTATTATCGTATAAAACATCTTAGGGGAGGGTACAGGCACTATGAGGTTTATGGATTTCGTAGAAAAAATCGTGCCGGAGATACTACTAGAATGATAGGCAACCTTATTGATGTACATCAAAGAAAAATTAATGAAAGAACAATAATAGAAAGTAAAAACAGACTACAAGCAATGGTCAATAATGGGTTTGCTTATACCATATTACTTAATGATAAAGGCGAAATTCTTATGACTGATGAAAAAACACGTGAGATCATTAAGAGAGATTATCAAAAAGATCCGGTGTTTGTTACTTGTAGGTTTATTGATGTTATGCCTCTTAACTTTAAAAATACATTTGCTCATGAGTTTAACGAAGCATTAAAGGGCAATATCGTTAAAAAAGAAATAGAGCGTATAACGCATAAAGGTAATATACAATGGTTAGAATCAAAATATACTCCAATAAAAGGTCAAGATGAAAACATTAACTCTATATTAGTAAGTTTTCATGATATTACGGAGCAAAAATTAGCTGAGATTGTTATCAAAGAATCACATATCAAAGAGCAAGAGTTGAATAGCTTAAAAACAAATATATTATCAAATTTCAGCCATGAGATCCGGACACCACTCAATGGTATTATGACTGTTAGCCAGTTATTACTAGAAGAAGAAAGACCTGAAGAGAAAAAAAAGTTGTACGAATACCTTCAAGAAAGTAAAGACAGGCTCTTAGATACAATTACAAACCTTTCTAACTTTAGTGATATAGAGGCAATAAAGAAAAATCTCGATTTACAAGAAGTAGACATGAATTATACAGTAGAAACCTCTTATCGGGAACACAAACATATGGCAGAAGCCAAAAAATTGGCATATAAACTAGAACTGGATGAATCGTGTCCTCAGGTCAGTATTGATGTGGATTTGTTTAAAACAGCCATCAATAATATTATCCATAATGCAATAAAGTATACGAATACCGGAAGTATAATTATCTCAATTAATTCTGAAAATTCAAAAAATAATGTCTATATTTCTATCAAAGATACTGGTATAGGGATAGATCAAAAGAATATAAATAAGGTTTTTGATCCTTTTGTACAAGAAAGTATTGGTATAAGTCGCAAATATGAAGGTACTGGCATCGGTCTAAGTTTATCAAAGCGATATATAGAAATTTTAAGTGGAAAAATAAAAGTGAAAAGTGAGGTAGGAGAGGGAACCGAGTTTATGATTATAATTCCGAAACGCCTATGAATGTTCTTTACGTTGAAGATAATAAGATAAATGCAATGGTAATGGATAAAATGCTATCCAGGCAAAAATCTAATGTAATCATTGCAGAAAATGGTTTAGAAGCACTGAAAGTGGTAAAAGAAAGCACTCTTGATTTGATTTTAGTTGATATTAATCTAGGTCTTAATCAGATGGATGGGTGCGAATTGTTGAAGAGATTTCGAAAACTAGATATCCTTAATGGTATCCCGGTCTTTGCAGTGACTGCATATGCAATGCCTGGCGACGAGCAACGATTTTTGGATATTGGATTCGATAATTATTTTTCTAAACCTGTAAATTTTGAATCCTTATTACTTACCATTTCTAATATCAAAAATAAATTGAATCTAAAAAGTAATTAAAAAGGTCTTATCTAATCTGATGAAATCTTAAAGACAACTGTTTTTCTATTTCACGTATGGTTTTTACCTCCGGTCTCGTAACAAGAGCCAATGATAATCCTTTATTACCTGCTCTTGCTGTTCTTCCACTACGGTGCGTATAATATTCCATTTGATCCGGTAATTGATAATGAACAACAAATGCTAAATTCTTGACATCAATTCCTCTTGCAGCAACATCTGTAGAGACCAATAATTGTAACGTTTTATTTCTAAAAGCTCTCATGACCTTATCTCTTTCTTTTTGGGTCATCTCTCCTTCCAGTAATCCTACTTCATAGTTTTTTGCTTTTAACTGCTTGGATAATGTTCTGGCAGTGACTTTAGTTCTTGTAAAAATAATACCTCTATTTTCTTTCTGAGTTTTTAAGAAAAAGGCGAGTGTATCTAATTTACTACTTTCATCACCTACTACAAATTGATGTTCTATAGCTTTATTTATAGCATCGTTTTTATCAATATGGATTCTAACAGCATTTTTATTCACATGAGTATTAATAATGTCATTAAGAGATGGTGGCATTGTTGCAGAAAATAACCATATACTTTTACGTGATTTGGTCTTACTCAATATTGTATTCAAATCTTTTTTAAAACCCATACTCAACATTTCGTCAGCCTCGTCCATAATAACAGTATGTACTTTTGAAATATCTACTGTATTTCTATTCATCAGGTCGATTAATCTTCCTGGGGTAGCTACGATAATATGTGTAGGTCTTTTAAGTCTTTGGATCTGAATATCTATTTTTTCACCGCCATATACAGCTTCTGTAAAAACTTTTTCGCTGTATTTTGTGAATTTAAAAAGTTGTTTGGCTATTTGTTGTCCCAATTCTCTTGTTGGAGCAAGTATTAGCCCTTGAACATGTTTTTTTGTAGTATCTATTTTTGTAAGCAAAGGAATTCCAAATGCTGCAGTTTTTCCAGTTCCGGTTTGTGCTTTTCCTATAAAATCTATTTCAGATTCAATTAAAATAGGAATAGCTTGTTCCTGAATTTTTGTAGGTACAGTAATCCCAATCTCATTTAATCCTTTACTCAGTTTTTTGGGTACTCCTAATTCTAAGAATGTCATGGCATCTGATTTAAGATGCAAAAATAATCGAATTATCTTATCAAGTTATGTTCTATTTAGAAAATATAAGAGATGTATTAACAAGATATACTTATAAAGTAATAAAATAATTGTCTATTAAGAGTTAATCCTTTTTTATGAAAATGAGATTCATTCATACAGAAACCACCTGAACAATTAAAGTCTGTGCTTTCATCAGAGGATAAAAAGTCTAATGTTAAGGCTATATCTTCATGTTCATGATCGTGGTCATGATCTTCGTTAAAGTTACATGAGAATAAAATAGTAGTATTTGCTTGAGATATTTTATGAAATAAAATATTTTCTTTTTCAGATATAATAGTTTGCCCAAATTCCTTATCAGAATGGTGAGACGTATCGAATTGTGAATAACCAAAGTTGAAACTAAAAACAAGTAAAATTAATATTTTAGAAAGTAGATATTTTGACATAAGTTTTACATTTAAGGTTAATAAAATTATTTCTCAATTCGAAGATACATCTACGGGGCAGTTAAAATTGTTTATGATAGATGTATAAACCAAAAATATCGACGAAATGCTCAAATATACGGTTAAATGGTTTATTTAGTAAAAAATTAACATAAAAAAGTATAAAAACCTTTAATTTTTTTAAATAGTACTTGTCAAAATCTTTTTTATTTAGAATAATTTCAAATCATCAGTAATATGATTTGGTAATTTTAATTGCATGTTTAATTGATCATTTATGGCATTGATAAAATACTTTGATAATAAAGGAGATTCTTCTTCTATATTTTGGTGTACAAAAAAGTGAATATGATTAATACCTTGCATTTTCCAGGTAGTGAGTCTTTTTGTCCAATCGTCTAATCTTCTATAATCAGTTTCATGATTAGCACCTACATATCTTATAAATGCTTCGTCATTAGTAAGTCGCATGTGTAATAGATCTCTTCTGCCTGCTGTATCGGTTATAATATTTGAGATCTTGTTTTTCTCTAGTAAATCATAAAGCTCATTGGCTATGCTGGTATCATTGAACCAGTCGGTATGTCTAAACTCTACTGCTAAACGTATTTCTTTTGGCCACTTTTGGATAAACTGTATCACGCGATCAAAATTTTTTGGAGCAAAATTTCCATGCATTTGTAAAAAGATTGTTCCAAGCTTTTCTTTTAGATGTACGACATTATTTAAATATTGATCAACATAAGGTTGTACATCATCATTCAATCTTTTGAGATGAGAAATGTTTTGGACTAATTTTGGGAAAAATTTGAAATCAGCAGGAGTTTTGTCATACCATTTTTGAAATTGTTCTTCAGGAAATATTCGATAAAAAGTAGCATTAAGTTCTATGCAATTGAACTGTTTAGAATAATATTCTAATTCGTCTTTGGTACCTCTGGGATAAAAACCTTTTAAATCTTGCCGATTCCATTTGGCACAACCTACATGAACTGACAAATCATTTTTGCTATTTTGTTGTAGGACTCTCTTTGTATCCTTATGATCTTCTGGTAATTTAAAATCTATAATTTCGGGGTGTTCTACTTTTCCAAATTTCATTAATACAATTTTAAGATGATTGATTAAAAGTGTTATTTGATGGTTTATGAATGAATTTATAATAACATCACCAATTTATAAAAACATCTCGATAGTTGTTATCATATGTTCATAGATATTTGAAATTTTCTCAGTCAAGGATACACAATAGGATATAGTCGTCATCATTATGATAAAGTTATTGTTTAGTTAATATTATCCGAATTTAGAATGATTACATTAGTGTAATAGAAAAGTTACATTTGTATATCATTGTGATTTTGTAATACGTTCATTGTTTATAAGTCTTTAAAAACTCAGAGAATACTATTGTTTTTTGAATTCAGCAATTAAGTAATTTTAGTAAACTTCGTTATTATGGAAAACAGGGAATTAAATTTATTGGCCATGCGCCCAAAATTGTTAAATGTTAGAGTTTCTGATAATATGTCTAGTGATGAGCAATTTCAGAACAAAACTATTAGACCGATCGTGAAGTTACAAGCAGATCTTTTGATCGATGTTTTTAAAAACTACATAAAGAAAAGAAAAAATACTTTTTATGAATTATCTATAGAAAAGCGTTTAAAGTTTATTGAAAATGCAGTTCAGAAAGATATGAAGTTCAGAAATAGTTTAAAAGGCATGATTATAGGGCATTTTACGGTAGAGGAATATCGTACCTATACCAAAAATTCTTCAGCTTTAAATAAACGTATGATGAATATTGTAAAGGAAAGATTACAGGATAATATTCAAATGCTGGATTTTCCTCTGGCGATATAATATTGAAAAAGAATTATTAAGTCTATAAACAACAAGAGGCTATCCATTAGCCTCTTGTAACTATTATTTCTACAAATGTTTTGCTCCATTTTCTTATGCAAAACAAAAACAAGTTCCATTTATGTAGTCACCTCCACCAAGAGGACCAGTGCCACATTGCCAGGGTTGGTTACCACAACACACAAAATCTCCACCAAGAGCACAATCATTTGACCCGGTTAGCTCTCCGCCTACAATGATTTTTTGTTGGCTTTTTTGTAATTTACTTACATTGTCTAAATTTAAAATGCTTTTTAACATAACTGATAAGGTTTTAAGTTGTTATGATTAAAGTAGCTGTTTTATTTCTAAAAATATATTTATGAATAGTTAATCTATTTTTAAAAATAAAAACGTTTTAAATACTAGGAGGTATAATCATATTTTGGTTATAATATTTTTTAACGTTATTCAAATTGAGTGAGCCATGTGTCTGATTCTCCATAATGATCTAGTAGCACTCCATTTTTTAAGATTAATTCGCAACCATGTTCTTCTTCCCACTCAGGATAAAAGACTAATTTAGCATATCTGTTTTTTCGTTTTTCTACTTCATCATCTTCGATATTTATATAATTTAGGTTAGCATTTGCAAATGCATCATCTTCATTTTTGATCCCAAATTCTCTTAGGTTTGCTTCTGTTTCAGTTTCTCCATCTTTTACTTCAAATCCATATGAGGTAGCGTCACAACATTCTAAACAGTGTTTATACAATAGACTTTTCATAAGAGGTAAACTACTGGCATCAAGTTGTAATACATCATTTATGGTTTGTACCATTTTTTCTGATATGATAGGGCCTTCTACATGTTGTAAACTATAAGGGTGTGCATATAAGTTCACTGTTATTTCAGTATTAAAGAACGAAGAGAACACTTTCATTTTTGCGTCAGTCCATATGCTATTGATTAATATTTCTTCTCGAGTCATTTTTATTTACGATTTAGATCTGTAACTAGTAATGGATTATCTTTTTTCAGTTCTTCTATAAGTTGTGCTACAGCAGTTGTGGTGGGATCAGTTTTTAAGCGATCAACTTCATTACTGGTGATACCGACCATTTGTAAAAAGGAAACCTCACCATGAGGAGTGTCAATTTTACCTAATTCGGGATCAAGCGCAAATACCAAACCTGTTATTTCTGTGTCGGTATTCAAACGTATTGGACCATTTGCAGGTACAAAATGATTTTCTTCGAACCATTTTCCGCTATTCAGTACATATCGAGCAAGATTGTTCATGACTTGTACAGCCCATATGGGGTCTTCTTTATCGTCTTCAAAAGGCTTTAGTCTAAAGGTAAATTCAAATCCCCATTTACTAAATTCACCTCCAGCTTGTTCGGGGTTATAATACAATTCAGACATTCCATAACTTATAAGATGTCTGTGATATTCTTGATTTTGGGTATCATATATACTTGTACCATCTATAGGATCAGATCCTCCCGCACTATAATGCAACCCGCATAAAGGGCCATAATGTCTGGGTTCAATTTTTGGATATATATTCTCTAAGGCAGTATCGATAGATTGCCAACCTACAGCATCGTCTTGCGTGAATGTTTTTTGATATGCTTTTTTATCCATATTCAGAGTTTTGAAGAATTAAATTTAGTAACAAGATTATTATAAAATTGTTTGATAAAAATAATGCTTTATACCTAAGAATTTTCTCCCTGAAAACAGTGATTTTATATAGAATACTATATTTTTATTGTGAGAAGATTCAAAATAAGGTGATGTAGTTTATTTTTAATTCTTAATAGATTAAAGTTTATTGATAAAAAACTCATTTTTAAGTGTTTGTAAGTGTGTAAAAGGTGTTGTTTTTATATTTATTGAAGGGGATAATTAAAAAATAAATCAATTACTATATCACATTCAATTTATCATGATTTGCTAATTAATACACCGATCAAAGAAATTTATGACGCTATTACTGAGCCAAAACACTTAGTTAATTGGTGGCCTCTTCGTTGTGAAGGGAAACCTAAAGAAGGCGAAATCTATAATTTTTTCTTTGCACCCGAATATGATTGGTATGGAAAAGTCATTAAAGCAGAAAAGGAAAAGTCTTTTCATATTAAAATGATCAAATCTGATGCGGATTGGGATGCTACATCTTTTGGTTTTGAACTAGAACAAAATGATAGCAATGTTTTGGTTAATTTTTGGCATGTTGGATGGCCAGAATGTAATGCTCATTATAGAAGATCATCTTTTTGTTGGGCTATATTGCTAAATGGGTTAAAAAAATATGTAGAAAAAGGAATCATCATACCATTTGA
The DNA here is from genome assembly GCF_006443095.1 of Aquimarina algicola. Taxonomy (GTDB): domain Bacteria; phylum Bacteroidota; class Bacteroidia; order Flavobacteriales; family Flavobacteriaceae; genus Aquimarina; species Aquimarina algicola. The sequence continues at coordinate 198,729 of NZ_VFWZ01000007.1, read as the reverse complement.
AGAAAGGGAATAAACTATTACAGGCAATATTATTTGAAAATACGCGCTTATTGTCTAATTAGAAGCTGCATAAATCATTTACATTAATGAAAACTGATAACAATCAAACCCATAATGAAAATAATAAAACAATTACTTTTAAAAAACATGCTTATGTATCAACCGGGGTGTTGTCAATTATTATTTTTTGGATTTCATTTTTCTCAATGATTATAGGAACAAAAATGTATTTAAAAAATTGGTATGTTGTTTTATTTTGCTTCATTTTCTTCTTCACTTTTTCAATTTTTATATCTCACTATACCCTTTACTACCTAGTTATAAATCAAAAAGAAATTATTATTAAAAATTTATGTTTCTTTTGGATAAAAAAAACATACCAAATAGAAAATATAGAATCTATTTCAAAAACTTTGAAAAGAAAAGGAAGAGGAGGTTTTTATGGGATTGTGATTTATTTAAAAAAACCTCTTGAAGGGTATACTTATTACATGAATTCTTTTAAACCTAATTTTTGGAAAAATATAGAGGAGGAACTAAATAAAGCGAATATTAAATTTGAAAATAGAAGCTAGTCATTTTTAACATCAATTATATTATTTCTTGCTATGAATTGACTTGCTATCAGACGGAGCTTCTTTTCTGTTGCGTATTCCATAATCTCTTACAACATGAGCAACTCTTAAATTATAGTCTTCAAAAATATATGCTCTCCCTTTTGTTTGTGCAGTTCGATGCATGTCTATATTTCTCCATTCTTTTATAGCTTCTTCATTTTTCCAAAAAGATAAAGACAAGATTTTTTCTGGTTGAGAAATACTTTGAAACCTTTCGATAGAAATAAAACCTTTTATTTTTTCTAGCTCAGACTTCAAACCTGAAGCGATATCCAGATATTCATTTTTATAATTACTCTTAGGAATCACTTCAAAAATTACAGCAATAGATTGGCTATTCATTTTTATTATAGTTTTAGAAAATTCAATGTTTCATTGTATAGTTGGGAGCGACTTTTTTCAAGATGAAGTACATGTGTACCTTTTTTGATAACAATATATTTTTTGAAAGGTACATTTTTTATTTTCTCAAAAGCTTTGCTTGCTTCTTCTTCATTTAATACAGTATCCCATTCTCCACGGATTAATAAAGTAGAATTCTTTAGTTTTGATGGGTCAAAAAAACATTTTCCATTCCAACAATCATATAAATCCTTTTGCCAAGCAGATGGATATCGAACCGAAGCCGGATTTCTTTTGGTAGTGGTAGTATCGCTTTTCTGCCAAGCGATTTTCCATGTTGTAAATATTTCTTGTTCCAACGTCATTTGCTCTCCCTTAGGAATTTGGTTTGTGAATTCTTGCACCCTTTGTTTGGGTGTTTTATCAGTATAGAGTGTAGTAGGTTTGCTCCATGATGTTGGGCCTGTCCTTTGAATAAAAGGTGCAAATAATATCAACTTATTAATTTTTTCAGAATATATTGTTGCATAATATCCAGAAACAGTAGCTCCCCAAGAGTGACCAATAAGTTGAATCCTATTAATTTGAAGCTTTTTTAAGATAAAATCTACTGCAATATCAATATCTTGTATGATATCTCTTCCGCCACTATTATTGGCAAATTCAATACCTTTGTTGGACATGTAATCGTATCGATCAGACTTACCATATCCCAAAAAATCCAGAGCAAAAACATCATACCCGGCTTCAGAGAGTTGATCTGCCCAAGAAATTTCATTCATCCGAAATCCTGAAGCCAATGCTGATGGAAATGAAGCTCCGTGAATGAACAAGACCGCTTTATGTAAGCGATTAGATTTTGGTTTCTGATATGTGATATTTAACATTTTTCCTTTGATTCTACTATTAATCCTTATATCCTGTTGCGCCTTGATAACAAATGGCTTGATAATTATTGTTAAGAGTAAAAATGGTAAGCGTAATGTTCTCATATTTTATTTTTTTCAAAAATATGAGGAGAATACTCAAGACAGTTCAGTATAAAATGAACTATGAAATAGGATTACATCTATCTTTGTAATATGGAAATAGAAAATCAATTTTCGAAAATAGCATCCCTCATCGGAGACAAAACTCGTTCTATAATGTTATGGTATTTACTAGATGAAAAAGCATATACCGCAACAGAATTAGCTGTTGCAGCTAATATTTCAAGACAGTCAGCAAGCAATCATTTGTCTAAACTTATAGAAGCGAATATCGTATCTGTTGAAAAACAAGGACGACACCGATATTTTCAATTGGCGAATGAGCAAGTTGCCCAAGTGATTGAATCTATGGCAAGTTTAATTCCTGATCAAAAAATAGAAGTTAAGAAGAATGCCGAGGCACAAAAACTTGCTTTTGCCAGAACATGTTATGATCATCTAGCTGGTAACATTTCCATTCAAATTACAAATTCTTTATTGGAGCAAAAAATTATTGTCTTAAAAGATGATTCTTTTGAGGTTACAGATTTTGGTATAGATTGGTATAGAGAGTTGGGTATTGATATTAATAGTTTGAAAAATAAAAAACGGTCATTTGCCCACAAATGTTTGGACTGGACAGAAAGAAAGCATCATATTGCTGGTGCTTTAGGATCAGCAATGCTAGAAAAATTTTTGGAGAAAGATTGGATGAGAAAAAAACAAAATTCACGCGAAATAGTAATCACTACTCTAGGAGAAATAAAACTACTCAATGAATTAAAATTAATGATAAATAACACGGAATACTAAGTGCTATAACATTTTAAAAAATAATAAGATCAAAAAATACACCTTTCATTTTACCAATGAACGAATTAAAACCCAGTAAAATTTAAAAAACTACTACTTTTATATTTTATTTTTTAGGTGATAGGATGCGACCTGTTACTTTATTATTGATGATAGCATAAGAGAATGAAACAAAAAATAGACATAATCAATACGTCAGAGTATATAGAAGTAGTAAATGTTTGGGAAGCTTCTGTGAGAGCGACACATGACTTTTTAAAAGAAGAAGATATCGAATATTTTAAACCTTTAATTTTAAATACTTACTTGGATGCAGTCGAATTGAGATGCATTAGAAATGATACTAAAAAAATAGTAGGGTTTGTTGGTGTTGCAGAACAAAATTTAGAAATGCTCTTTATTTATCCGGATTATAGAGGACAAAAAATAGGGACATCATTATTAGATTATTCGATAGAGCACCTAAATGTGAGAAAGGTTGATGTAAATGAACAAAATGAGCAAGCAGTTGGATTTTACAAACATTATGGATTCGAGGTGATTAGTCGTTCTGAATTAGATGCCTCAGGAAAACCTTATCCTACGTTGCATATGGAATTAAAAAAGTGAAAACACATAATAAATAGTCTTAACTTTATTCTATATGTCTAAGTAATACTTGTTACAGAAATAAGCTTAATACAGATGATATAATTCTGTATTACGATTCATTTAATTTTTTTTAATAATATAATTTATCGATCATTAGTTTTTGTAGTTTTATTCTGTAACTAAAGAAAAAGTAAGTGATTATAAATACCTATCAATGTTTAACCAAATAAGAAGTGTTATTTTTCTGTTTAGATAAATTTCGTAGTAAGAAAAATGTCAAATAAACTATTAATCGTATCGGGTATTGGAGCAATTCAATGCGTTTTATTCATATTATTACTTTTAATCAAGAAAGGCAAAAAAATATCTGATATAATCTTAATGTGTTGGTTTTTTGTGTTTTTTGCACATCTTATGATTTTTATAAATAAAGAGTTGATTGCTGATAATTTAGCGACAACATTTATAAGAACCATAGGTTTTTTACATGGACCTTTATTTTATTTATATGCTAAATCATTATTCAATCTAAACTTTAATCGAATAGATTCGCTACATTTTTTACCATTTTCTTTCTTTACGGTTTTTAGTTTTTTTATTCCATCAGATATCGAATTATTTTGGAAAATTACAATTTTGATCACCAAATTAATCTCTGTTATTTTTTATACCGTTTACATACTGTTTTTGTATCATAGAAAACGTAATCAACAAAAAAATAGAAAACTTGCGAATAGAATCCACGAGCTTTCCTGGATAAGAATCATTGCTATTTTATTTTTGATTAGTATAGGGGTTAGTATTGTTAGACTTACAGTAGAGCGTATTGTGGGGGTTTCATATTTTGAAATTTGGGATTTATTACGATATATTATTCTAGTCACCGTTATTGGATTTTATGGATTAAAATATGGGATGGTTTATAAACCTGAAATACCCTATGAATCAATAGAAGATGACAAAAAATACAAGCATAGTCCACTCAAAAATGATGAAATAAAAGGATTATTAAACACCATTGATAATTTTTTTAAAGAAAATCAGATGTATCTAAAACCAGAATTTTCTCTTGATATGCTAGCCACATCTATCAAAGTTCCTAAGCATCATCTTTCTCAAGTTATCAATTCAGAAATGAAAACGACATTCTATGATCTAGTAAATACAAAAAGAATAGAATATGCAATGCTCAAAATAAAAGAGGCACATAATCTAAATATAACACTCGAGGGAATTGGCTATGAATGCGGCTTTAATTCTAAGTCTGCCTTCTTTCGCAACTTTAAGAAAAAAACAGGGAAAACACCGGGTCAGTATCAAAAAGAAATTAGTACTGATTAATTAAGCGCTTCTTTTGCTACTATTTTAATCTTTTCTTTTGCTCAAAAACATAAACCATCATGAACAAAAGAGATTTTATTAAAACTATAGGAGCCGGTACAGCATTCACACTTTTAAATCCAATAGAAGCTTTAGGCTTTACAGATTCCATAAAAAAGACCAATGGTAAAAAAGTACTAATTCTTGGCGGAAGAGGGTTTATAGGACCCACTATTGTGCAATCATTTTTGGATAATGGTTATGAGGTTACTTTGTTAAACCGAAATAAAACAAATACACATCTTTTTAAAGAATTACCATTGATCATCTGTGATCGAGAAAAAGAGAACAAAGCAGGATTGCGGGCAATAGATAAAAAATATAAAAATACGTATTGGGATGTAGTAGTAGATACATGGCAAAAATCATCAAAAGCTGTATCAGATTTTTTAGAGGAGTTTAAAGGTAATTTTGGGCATTATCACTACATATCTACAATCGCCGTTTATGACGATTGGAATAAAAAATTTATTAATGAAAATGAGGCTTTAAATCCTTTACCTAAACTTCCGAAATCAATAGCCGAAGGAATGCAACATCGTTATGCAATTCGCAAAACATTTGCAGAAGAAGCCATACAAGAACAAATAACTAACTATACGATATATCGATCGCACGGAATGAGGGATTTTAGAAGTGCTAATACTATTGATGTCGTAGACGAACCTTTCTGGCCGGTACGTTTTTATAGAGGAGGCGAAATTTTACTGCCTAATGTCAAAAATCATCATATGCAGGTTCTTGATGTCAAAAGTATGGTAGATTTTATTATACATTGTTCTAATAAGAAAACGTATGGAGCATTTAATATTGCTTGCCAACCCACAAGATTTAAAGATTATGTGTCTAGTTTGATACACGCCACCCAAAAACCCGAAAAATTGCATTGGATTGATGGAGAGTTTTTAATCGAAAACGGATTAATACCGTATAAAGTTGTTCCTTTTTGGCGACCAAAACCTATAGCAATGTATTATTTTAATGTTCAAAAAGCCATTGAAGCCGGTTTTGTACATAGGCCGCTGGTCGATATGATAAAAGATCAAATAGAGGGATACAAATACAGATATCCAAAAGACGATGTCAAGTTTGGAAAACAAGCAGATGGTAGTGTGAAATGCTATTCTTTGGATAAAGAAAAAGAGATCATACAAAAATGGCTTGCTCACCAAAAACAATAGGTTTTTAATTTTTTTTGATTTCTCGCAATAGTTCTTCAAGTTTTGGATGCTATAATCTATAACACTCTATATGATAGAATCAAATCCTAAGTGCTGCCTGTCAAATTTGATAAATAGATGTCTTACTACCATTGTAAGGCTTCAGGCGATAAATTCGACATGTCTAATTAAACGATGGTTAGGACTTCAATATCTAAATTAGCAAAGTTTTTGTGTGATATATAAAAAACGTTTATCAATACTATAGGTATTCATTGATAACTTAAAGATTCTTTTATATTTGCCATAATACGAAGATCTTGGATTGGATAATTTTATATAATTAGCACAATCTGTGTGTATCTTGGTAACATTTTGACCACTTAATCAACTTTGTTAATTATTAGAATAAACGATACTGAATGACAAAAACTGTAACCACTTTCATTTTTATGGTTTCATCTTTAATTGTCTTTGGACAAAATATAGACGGAGCTTTTTCTCAGAAGAAAATGAAAAAGGATTTGAAAATTTTTAAAGAAATTAGATTAAAAGCAAACTCTGGACTTTATAAATATCGAACAGAACAGCAAATAGACAGCATATACAATTGGGCAGAAAATAAAATTCTGGAATCGTCAACATATCTTGATTTTTATAATATTATTTGTCAGTTAACTGATTTTGAGGGGAGTCTACATAATGAAACAACCTTGCCAGAGAAGTATTTTAGAAAACTAAAAGAAGAAAACTATGGTTATTTTCCATATCCTATAAAATGGATTGAAGGTAAATGGGTTATCAATTATCAAACAGAAAAAATTCCACTTGGTTCAGAGATTCTAGAAATTAATGGAGTTCCTGTTTCTCAAGTGATTCCTAATTTATATAAGTATTACACAACTGATGGACAGAATATAACAGGAAAAAAAGTTGGAATTAGAAAATATTTTTCTGAGTACTATAGACTTCATTATGGACAAATAGAAGAATTCAATGTTATTTATAAAACAAGAGATTCTGAGATAAAGAAAAATATAATTTTAAAAAGCGTAAGCTATTCTAACTATTATAAAAACTTTGAGGGTAGATATTCAAAGCCCTATGATCAAACATATTATATTGATCTAAAAGAAAATGAAAAATACACATATAAAAAATTAGATAATTCAACAGGTATTTTAACGATTAACACCTTTAGTATGGGGAATGAAAATACCACAGAACATAAGAATTATGTTACTTTTCTTGATAGTATCTTCACCAAAATCAAAACAGAAAACTTAAAAAATCTAATTGTTGATGTTCGGATAAATAGTGGTGGGACAGACCCCAATGATGTGATCACCTATTCATACTTAACTTCTAGAGATTTTCAAGAGAGCAAACAGGCTTGGATTAGTTTTAGTAAAATCCCTCTTTTAAAATATTTTGATATTTCGGTTCCTAGTTTCTTAAGACCACTTGGTGTAGGAAAGTTTAATAGGCATTTTCAAAATAGATTTCCGATTAAAAAGAATGAAAAATACTTTATAGGAAAGAAAGAAAGTGAGATGGAAGTTAGAAAGCCTAATAAAAATACTTTTACAGGTGAAATTTATCTTTTGACGAGTCCAGAAGTAGCTTCAGCAGGCAGCTTGTTTGCATCAATGGTAGCAGGAAATAAAAATACCACTGTAATCGGCGAAGAAACAATGGGAGGGTATTACGGACATAATGGTCATACTTCTTTTGGTTATGTGCTCCCAAAATCAAAGATAATTACAGATTTCTCAATTGATAATATAGAACAAGACGTTCCAAAAAAATCTAATCAACTTTATGGTAGAGGTATTATTCCTGATCATATCGTTTCTCAAAATTATGACGACTTTTTAAACCAAAAAGACACTCAAATGAAGTTTACATTAGAGCTCATAGATAACGAAAAATAAAAGGACTAAATGAAGGTATGTGTAGTTTACATCACTCTGCAGTCAATTTTTTGAGGAATTTATTTTATCAATCATTAGTTTTTGTAGCTTTACTTTTGTATTAATATAAACGAATGTAAATACTAAAAAAGGGGTATGTACATATGGTTTTGTGGAGGATTAAAAAATAGATTACAATAAAATATGGGAGGAATGCTTCATCCTACATCAAAAGGAATAATTGATGGACGAATAATAGGTTTGAATAATTCTATTCATATTACCTCATATATTTTGAATAACGGAAGGGAAAATTTAAAAGTTCCCGATTACTACTCATCTCCTGGCGTTGAATATTATATTGGATTTGGTACTGGATATGAACTGGGACAAAAAATAAGAAAACTATTAGAACAAGATACGAGTAGTAAGATGCTCTTAAATGAGAAAATAAAATGCCTTACATTTTTATTAGAAAAACAAGAAATATGTAGAGAAGATGTGACGCAGTCATTTTTGGATAATATCAAATATTGGGATGAATTTGATATCCCTTTGAACATCATTAATGAAATAAAAATACTATTAGAAGAAAACAAAATTCAAAGATCAGTTGATAAACTATTTTCTTATTTCAAAGATAATTTTAGATTAAAACCTTTAATGCAATTTTATGAGGTTCGTAACCAACTAAAAAAAATTAGAGAACAGAAAAAGAAAAATAAAGAATATCTTATTTCCGAAAGATTAGAAAAGATAAAAGCTGAGATGTATTACTGGATAGACGGGAATAAACAAAAAATAACAAACAACAATTTGTAAAAATTTACTAAAACGCATTTTATACAAAATGTTATAGTCTATTAAAGAAATGACAATTCGTGAAATATTAAATACGACAGAACACAGGCCTTGGAATATTCCGGCTGATAGTTGGAAATTTTATCAGGAATGGAATAGAGCCATATTTCTTCATTATCAAGTTGACTTAAATGAGTTAGAAAAATTCATTCCCAACGGATTAGAAATTGACCTCATTGATGGCAAACCTTGGGTTTCAGTTGTTGCCTTCACAATGGAAAAAATAAGACCAAAAAACGTACCTTATTTTCCACCAATATCTAACTTCGACGAAATAAATATTAGGACTTATGTTACATCCAATAATAAATCAGGAGTTTATTTTTTGAGCATCGAAGGAGGAAAAAGTTTATCCTGTAAAATCGCAAAAACCATTTCAGAACTTCCATATAGGTTTTCTAAAATTAAAAGAACGAATCAAAAATATGAATCCAAAAATTCAGAGTTTAATGATGCATTGAACATTGAGTTTACTATTGGACAGGAATTGACCCAAAAAACATCATTAGACAAATGGTTGACAGAAAGATATGCACTTTTTCAAGATACAGCCAAATCCATCAATGAGTTTGAAATACATCATTTAGAATGGCCAATTAATGAAATACATTTAGATAAGCTAGAGTTAAATTATCCAAGGTTTGAAAAATTAATAAGCGAAAAACCGAATAAAATTCACTATTCTGAAGGAGTAAAAGTATTGGCTTGGGATAAAATAAGTAAAGAAAAAACAGATGTGTAATCGTAATTGCAGTGGATGCGATTACCTATTCATTTATTCAGAATTATAACAGAAGTGCTTAACTGAAAAACAGTAACTTTAACATCATAACTGTTGTTATACATCACTCAAACACTTATGAGACAAAAATTAAATGGACGTGATCAAATCAAAACTGATTAAAGTAGAACAAATAGCGATTCAATTATTTGATGAGGTAGAAAAGAGAAACTTAATTGTTGGTGGCAAAGATGAAGAGACACTAAATAAAGAGATATTCTTACTGGCAAAAGAACTATTCGGTATTGAAAAACACTGGCATAAAAGGATCGTAAGATGTGGAGAGAATACATTGTATCCATACAAAGAAAACCCTCCGAATAGGAATATTCAGAAAGATGATATATTGTTTTTTGATTTCGGACCAATCATCGAAAATTGGGAAGCAGATTTAGGACGAACATATGTATTAGGTAATGATCCGTTAAAACTGAAACTCAAAAATGATATAGAAATAGCTTGGCAAGAAACCAAAAAATGGTTTGAGCAGCAGACGACATTAAAAGCTTCAGAATTATTTGAATTTGCAGAGCATAAAGCAATCGAATACGGTTGGGAGTTCGGGGGCGAAATTGCAGGGCATTTGATAGGAGAGTTTCCGCATGAAAGCCTGGAGCCTGGTAATTATGGACTGTATATTCATCCCGAAAATCAAAATGATATTTTTGAATTAGATGATAATGGTCAAAAAAGAAATTGGATTTTAGAGATGCACTTTGTTGATAGAACAAATAAAATAGGGGCGTTTTATGAACAATTATTGACCTAGAAAAATAAAAATCCAACAATCTATACTTATAATTTGATATCAAATTAAGAAAGAGACATTCAAAAACGATTGTTTTTTATTAGTATAATTTATGACCATGTTCAGTTTGTTTTTCGAACCTCAGTTGTGTAACTGAGGTTTCAAACAACATATTACGATGTATAAAAACTGTCATGTATCAAATACACTTCATACACGTTAGCCCTTTATAATTAGGTACATGTACGGTATGCGTACGTTTCTCAGGTGCAAAAAATTGGTAGAACAAAAAGCTTCTTATTCTTTTGCAACAGTTAAACATTTAATTTCAATTTTAATATGAGAATTTTAATCCTAACAGTATATGCCTTGTCACTTTTGTGTACATCTATTACTGCACAAGAAAATGTAAAAACCTATACACTTAAAAGAGGAGAAGTACTTGATATACTTTTACTTTCTACAGTATCTAATTCAGAAACACTTTTTGATAAGTATAAAAAAACAGCTTTTCCTGTAGCGTTCGAATATAGTTATAAACCTTTGCCTGGTTTTGCAATTCGTAAACGTGTTTTTGGGAGTGCATCGCCAAGCACTTTTATTTTTGGAAAATGGGATAATAAATCAAAAAGAGAAGGCTTCTTGAATAATATCGCAAAACGGGTACCTGATTTTCATCAACAACGTAATGACTTATTTCCTCATTTTGAATTGGTATATTATGAGATGTCAAAAGACACCAAGTTTTCAATACACAAAGATCAACATACGGTCGTAACCACACTTTGGCAAAAAGACAAAAATGATTTTGAAACGCTTTTTTCGCAATGGAAAAAAGATATCGTACAATCAGGAGGTAAAGTAGTGCTTCAGCTTAAAGACGGATATTCACCAATAGGATATGAGTATAATCCTGATGTTTTGGTTATTGCAGAGTGGGAGGATGAAATTGCTTTTCAGAAATTTAAAAAAGAATATCCTTTAGAACGTTTTACAGCATTACAGGATATCCATCAATTTGTTTTAAATTAACTTACTGATCACAATAAAGTTTATCTCAATGCAAACTATACTTAATCAACTCGTATATTTTGGGTTTCTTCAGAGCCTTCTGCTACTTGTTATCTATCTATTTTCTCCAAGAAAAAGAAGACATATCAATGGGTATATGGCTTTTTTGATCCTTACTCTTTTTATAGGGTTGGCAGGTAAGGTATTGTATTCTGCCGGGGTATGGGATCAAAATTTTAGATTGATTTCTTTATCAGAAATATCAGCACTATTATTTGGTCCTACCCTTTATTTATTTTCACGATCGGTGTTAGAGAGAAAATCATATTCACACGAAGATTTATTACACTACGTGCCAGCACTATTTTATTGTGGATTTGTCCTTTTTTACTTTGTGTTACCTTCTGATACTACAATTAGTGAACGTATTGTTACAGGAGAATTAATGCGTGCAATCTATACGTGTCATGCTATCGGTTTAATTGTTAATGTAGGGTATTGGATATTAAGTTACCAGATATTTTCTACATTTCATAAACAAGTACAAAATGAGCTTTCTTATGTTTTACAAACACGTTTTATGGTTAATTTTTTATGGGTAGTAGGAGGGTGTCTTTTAATATGGGTAACATTTTTGATCATCAGTTTTATTGGAGCTGAAATGCTAGAGCGTAAGGCCCGACCATATATCTGGATTGTATTGACTCTCATTATTCTTTTTATAACTTATTACAGTATGATCTCTCCGCAGGTATTGCGTATTGCAGAAAATGTTGTATCACAAAAATACAAGCAATCAAAATTAAGCATTTCAGATCTAGAGCGCTTAAAAAAAGAGTTGGATCAACTCATGATAGATAAAAAACCGTATCTCAATCATAAATTATTAAAGGCAGAACTAGCAGAAATGCTAGGGGTAAGTAATCCTGAATTAGCCCGCTTACTTAATGAAAATATAGGAATGAATTTTTTTGAATATGTAAACTATTATCGAGTTAAAGAGTTTGTAAACCTTGCGCAGTCTAGTCGAGCAGAACAGCTTACCTTTTTTGGATTAGCACAAGAAGCAGGGTTTAATTCAAAAACCACTTTTAATAAATCATTTAAACAACTGATGGGGACTTCGCCTTCAGCATACTTTAAACAACATCAATCCTTATCTTAATGAAAACGAATAGTATTACCTTATATATTTTTTTGATCACTGCAACTGTATTTGGACAGTTAAAAACGCCTTCTCTAAGTGTTACCGGGTCTCTAGACCAAACTGTTGGATTAACAAAGATTAAAGTCGATTATTCACGCCCTAATGTAAAGGGACGAAAAGTCTTTGCCAAAGATGGGCTATTACCTTATGGCGAAATATGGCGAGTAGGTGCAAATGCAGCTACAAAAATTACATTTTCAGACGATATAAGTATCATGGGCAATGCTCTAAAAAAAGGAGAATACACCATTCTTGTGGTTCCGCAAGCTGATTCCTGGTCGCTACACTGGTATACATATGAAAGTACGAATTGGAATACTTATGTACCCAAAACTCCCTTGTTGACTTTACAATTACCAGTAGAAAAAAAACAAAAATTATTGGAAACGATGGAGATTCGTATTACAGATATCACATTTGATCAGGCAACAATAGCTATCGAATGGGAAAAAGTTAGGATTAGCATCCCGATAGAGGTTAAGACTAAAGAAAAGACACTGGCCTCTATCAAAAATACAATGAATGGTCCAAGTACAAGTGAATATTTTAGAGCTGCATTATACTTACATGAATCTAAGATTGATATACCTAAGGCACTAGAATACATACAAAAAGTTACTGCGTCTGACAAAGCCCTATTTTTTCAAGTAACTCGAGAAGCTTTAATTTTAAAAGACTTACGACAATATCAAAAAGCTGTTACGGTGGCAAAAAGAGGACTGGATTTGTCTAAAAAAGCAAAGAATAAGGATTTTATAAAACTCAACACGGATCTAATTAAAGAGTTAGATAAATAAATTATGGTTTTTTAATCATTCATCAATGATTAGATATAGACAATAATAAAGGGATATTAAATACAAAAAGGGTCACAAAAGAGACGAAATCTCATTACATTTATACCAATCATGTAAGTATATATTATTTTACATGATTGGTAATTATGTTTATGAACTCATCCTAAGTTCAATAAAAATATCCGTATAGAAAAATGAGTACAGTCGAAATATTTGAAGATCAAAGAGCCTCTAATTACAATGAATTTGTTCAAACCTGGATTCCTAATTATGATTATTTTTTAGATAAACTACCTTTACTTCTCAAAGAAACCGAAAACAAAAACCTTCTTGTTGCAGGGTGTGGAACAGGTAATGAGATCGAGAGATTTGTAAGTTCAGAAAAAGATTGGAAAATGACGGGGGTTGACCCATCGCCAGATATGATACGTCAAGCGCAACGCAAACTTGAAGATTATGAAAATGTAAATCTGATAGAAGGATTAGTAAGTGATGTAGACGAATCTCAAAAATTTGGTGCAGCAACATTATTATTAGTGTTACATTTTATGAAAGATAGTGGTGCAAAATTGAATTTACTTAAAGATATTGCCAAAAGATTAGAAAGTAATGCTCCACTCGTGATTCTTGATATTACAGGTGATAAAACACAAATCAAAGAGAATTTAAGTGTATTAAAACGATTTTTACCCGATCATTTAAGTAAAGAGGATATTGATAATCGATTATATCGAATTGAAAATAAATTACATGCAGTGTCAGAAGAAAGATTGATTGAATTATTTGTAGAAGCTGGTTTTGAAAAACCATTAAGGTTCTTTCAAACATCAATTTATATGGGGTGGATAGCAAACAAAAAATAGTATAAAATTTTTGAATCAAATCATACTAAAACATCACTAACAAAAAATATCAATGAAATTAAAAGACCTTTTAATAAGTATACTGTGTCTATGCTTTATCAATTCTATATTTGCTTCGGATCATACCTTTTCTGATAATATAAATACTCAGAATGTATCGATCAAGATACTAACAAAAGATATTAAATCAGGTCAATCTTTTTATGTAAAAGTAAGTGGTGCTGACAAAATGAAAGAAACTGCCTGGTTGGGTATTTTTAAACCAAATTTAAATCCTAAAAATGCTTCTGGTTATGAATCCTATGTATATCTAAAAGATCAAAAATCAAATGGATCAGAAATGACCGCCCCGATACAAACGGGAGAATATGAAATACGATTATATGATGCAGACCCGGGAAACTTTGTTATGTCTGTAAAATTTAATGTCGCTACAGTAAGTCCAGATCAGTATAAGATTACTGTACTCACAGATCAAATCAAAACAGCTCAAACCTTTAAAGTAAATATAACAACAACATATAAGATGAGCGCTCAATCCTGGTTAGGAATATTCAAAGCAAATCATGATCCTTCAGCAGCATCGGGATATTTATCATATAAATACATATTACAAGAGTATGGCGAAGATGTTACATTAACAGCACCAAGTGAATCTGGAGATTATGAACTAAAATTTTATTCTGCCGATCCCGGGATACTTATAGATCAAGTGCCTTTGCGAATAGGGCAACCTAACCTGCCCGGTATTGCATTCAACTTAAATAAGACATCTTATGACCCGGGAGAAGAAATTATTGTTAATTATGTTGGACATCAAGATTTGACAGAAAGCTCTTGGATAGGAGTATTTAAAGACACCAATGAAAAAAAATACAATAAGTATCTTGACTATCACTATCTGAAACCAAAAACTAAAGGACAGCTGATTTTTCAAGCACCATCGATAAAAGGTAAATATAATGTCAGAATGTTTTATGCAGAGACTGGACCTGAATTATTAACACCGGTTTCATTTGCAGTAACATCCTCTCTAGACGATACGACAATCAAAAAAACATTGAACGAAAAAGGAAAAGTCATTCTTTATGGAATATACTTTGATACGGATAGAAGTGATGTTAAAAAAGAGTCGTATCCATTACTTCAAGAAATCGCAAAGATGCTTACCTCTGATTCATCAATAAAAATCCAAATAGAAGGGCATACAGATTCGCAAGGTGATAATGCCTACAATCAAAATTTATCTCAAAAAAGAGCTGAGGCAGTTTTGGCAATATTGAGCTCACAATATAATGTAAACAAAGCCCAGTTAAAAGCCAAAGGATTTGGAGAAACCAAACCTATTGGGGATAATAATACCGCTAGTGGCAGGGCTAAAAATAGAAGAGTAGAATTAAAAAAAATCTGAAAAGGAGCGGTGAAATGTAGTTGAATAAAATTTTATTTATAAATTACAGTTTCTGATGCTGTATGGTAAAACTTGAAGAAATATCAACAAAACCTTCATTTTCTAATCAGTTAGAAAATAAGATGTTATATTCTAATCATTCTAATGATATTTCTATATCGTATACTTCTACATACACATTAAAATATGTTATAGAAGGGATAAAGCATTATAACTATAATAATGAGAATATTGAGGTTTCAAAAAATCAATATTTGATTCTGAATAACAGTAAAATTACTACAGAAGCAAAAAAAGGAACTAAAGGATTATCATTCTTTTTATCATCAGAACTCCTCAATGAGATTCTGAATTATCATACAACTAGTACCACTTCTTTTGAATTTATTGAAGCGACCCAAAAACAATCAAACAATAAAGTAAGATTGTTTCTTGAACAGATTACTTATCTATATGAGAACGATCGAATGACTTTACAACAACAAATAGAAGATCTGTTTATTAAATTATCAGAATTAATTGTTCAGGAACAGAATGCTATAGACAATAAATTTACAAGACTTAAAATAGTTAAACACGATACAAAAAGAGATTTGTATAGATCAATACTTAAAGCAGAAGAATATTTGCAGGATAATCTTGCAAGAGATATTTCTCTCGAAATACTAAGCAAAGATATAGGGATAAGCAAATATTATTTACATCGATTATTTACAGAAATCCATGGTGATACGCCTCTTAAGTATTTAACGGGAATTCGTTTGCAAAAAGCAAAAAATAAACTCAGATACTCGACAGCATCTATTTTTGAGACTGCCATTGCATGTGGTTTTGACAATACTTCTTATTTTTCTAATATATTTAAAGCACACACAGGTGTTTCTCCTTCGCAATTCAGAAAAGCCTTCTAAAAAATCAGCAAGATTCTATAAATCAATATAAAGGTGTCGGATTATTTTTGTGCTACCTAAGAGTAAAAAATGATCGAAAGAATAGCCCATATTACAGACTTACATTTAGACGAATCATTTCCTTTTAATGATCAGATATCTGCCAGAAAGAGGTTTGATGCGGTTTTAAAAAGTATAGAAAGAGAAAATATTACTCAGATTGTTTGTACAGGTGATATTGGAGAAAATGATGGAGTTCAATACTTTTTTGAGAAAATTAAAACTAAAGATATATCCATTGCTTTAGGTAATCATGATACATTCAATCAAATGTCTACATATTATACGATTGGGGTAAATCATGATTCAAAGAAAATATATAGCAGTATCGTCAAAACGTATTATAAATATATTTATTTAGACTCTTCAGCAGGGAGTATAGATGATAAACAATTGTTTTGGCTTAAAGAAGAGTTGATTTCAAGCAAACCCATTATCATTTTTGTTCATCACCCAATTATTGGCCTCAACCTAAAAGTTGATGAAATTGGAAAACTTGAAAATAGAGATCAGGTCATTGCGATCTTAAAAACAGTCAAGAATACAATTACGATTTATTGTGGACACTATCATCTAGAGAGTACTTTGAATGAAGAGAATATTACTCAATATATCACTCCAGCAGTAAGTTTTCAAATTAAAAAAGATGTCAATACAATAGAGATAGAAACTACTGTTTCTGGCTATAGAATTATTGAAATAACAAAAGATAGTATCACTTCACAAGTAAAATACATTACTTATGCAAACTAAAAAACAGTCCTTAATAGAAAGCTTGCTTAATGTAACTATCGGTTTTTGTATCACGATGATTTCACTACATTTTATTTTTCCGCTGTTGGGGATTGAAAACCATTCAGGAAAAAACTTGGTTGTCACCATTTATTTAACCCTTTTGAGCATTCTTAGAAATTATATTTTAAGACGTTATTTTAATAAAAAAAACTAACTGTGTATTATCATGCATTGAGACAAGTATTTTGTACTATAGACATTTGGTTGTATAGGATGTTTCTGTTATTGAGGTAAGAAGTAATTGGGACAATTGTAACGTATTGAATATAAAATTAATTACATTTATATTTATAAGTTACATACAAGTAAAAACCTAATTATTTTAAGAGTATATATGAAACGTCAAATTGTATCTGTATTAGTAATTGTTTTATTGGTTTGTTGTGGTAAATCTCATAAGGATGATAAGGTCAAAGAATCAAACGTTGAAGAATCAAAAGCATTTGCGTATACGGCAGAACAGGTGAAATTTGAAATGATACGATCCTGGAATGCTTACAAAGAATATGCATGGGGATATGATGTTCTTTTACCACTTTCAAAATCCGGGTATAATTGGTATGATACTTCTCTTGGGATTTCTCCTTTTGATGCTTACAGTACACTAGCCGTTATGGGACTTGATAAAGAAGCAAAAGAAATTGAAGAGTATGCAGTTTCCAAAAATTGGGATCAAGATGTTTTTGTACAGGTTTTTGAAGTAAATATTAGAATTCTAGGAGGCTTATTAGCAATTTATGACGATACAAAAAATCCCAAGATCTTAGAAAAGGCCATAGATTTTGGTGACCGATTGCTCCCGGCTTTTGATTCTCCTACAGGGATCCCTTATCACTCGGTTAATCTTAGAACAGGCAAAACTGCGGGTAATTTGGGAGAAGGTAAAGGAAATATTGTAAATACAGCACAAGCAGCAACATATCTCTTCGAATTTGGTGTTCTTAGCTACTATTCAAAAGACAGTAAATATTATCAGGCAGCCAAAAAGGCTACTTTAGCAATATTCAACAGAAAGTCTGAGATTGGTTTGCCTGGCGATTTTATAGATATAGAGACAGGGGAGTGGACAAATGATTGGTCTTACTTGCAAGCCGGTATGGACTCGTATTACGAATATTTGTTTAAAAGTAACGTACTTTTTCCTGATCCTGAAATAGAAAAAATCTGGAACTATAGTCTGGAACGAATTAATCAATATTATAGTGAAGACTATAATGACAAGCGATTTTATACCTGTGTTAATATGCATACCGGCGAGATCGTAAAAAGATCGATTTCTCTGTATGATGCCTTTTTTCCTGCAGTACAAGCATTACATGGAGATATAGAAAATGCTAAAAAAAATATGGCTACATGGGATTGGTTGTGGGATAAATACGGACTTTTACCAACACGATACATGTATGAAAAAGATTCTATTGAATATGCAAATTCTGAATTAAATCCTGAAATAATAGAGTCAGCTTATTATTTGAATCAAATTACCGGAGAGCAACAATATAAAGATATGATCAGTAAATACTGGAAAGATATAAAACTGTGTTGTCAAAATGAAGTAGCATTCAATGCCGTAGAAGATGTACGCACTAAGAAACCCAGAGATTATTTAGCAACTTATTTTTATGCAGAAACCTTAAAATACTTTTATGTGGCTGCTGTTGATAAAAGTGTCTTTAATTTTGATGATTATATTTTTAATACAGAAGCACATCCTTTTAAGAAAGATAACTTTGATAAAGAAAAAGTCGCTATATATCTAGGAATACAATAGGTATGATGATCACATAAACTGACAAATAATGAAAAACGCTCTCTATTATTCTTTTAAGTTATTACCGTTATTATTGCTATGCTTTTTAATACTAACAAGTTGTAATGACAATCCACAATCCACAACTACTAATAATAAGGCATATGAAGACATAGACACAATGGTAGCTTCTATTAAAGAGGATTTTGAAATTGTGGGACTTAATTATGCCATTCTTATAAATGGAAAATTAGTACATAAAAATACTATGGGAATTGCTAATATAGAACAACAAGTCCCAATGACAATTGATAAATTATTTGCTGTCGCTTCAATTTCTAAATTATTCAGTTCAACAGCATTACATGTTTTATTAAAAAGTAAGGGCAGAAATGTAAATGAAACTGTAGGTGATTTTTTGCCGGATCAGAATCTACCCGAATCGTGGAAAAAACTTACGCTAAAACAATTATTATCGCACACATCGGGCATACCGGATCAAATAGACTATCAGATTTATTTGGCGCCAGAGAGTGATGATTTTGTAATAAAGCAACTTTATGACAAACCTTTTTCTTCAGAACCGGGCGAAAAAAATAAATACAATGCTACTGGTTTTTTACTCATTCGTATGATTATTGAAGAATTATCAGGTCAAAATTTTGAAGTACACATGCAAGAAAAATATTTTAATGAATTTAATCTTACAAAAGCAAACTATGCCGGATTTAAACAGATAGTTTCTGATAGAGTAACAAGCTACAGAAAGGTAGAAGAAAGATTTGAGTTATTTCCATTGTCATATGCTCCACCTATGTATGCAGCGGCAGGACTCAATATAGATATAGGGGAATTAACAGTATGGTTTCAAGAAGTACTAAACGAAAGTATGCTCAGTCAAAGTGAATTGATCGATATTTGGACACCAGTCAAACTGAACAATGGAAAAAATGGGGCATTTGGATTAGGTTGGGATACCTATTCTTTAAAAAAGGGATGGTTTGCCACGGGACATGGAGGAGCAGGTATATCATCATTAAGACATTATTGGAATGCAAAATCATCAAAAACAGTAACCGTTATTTTGTTAACCAACGGAGCAAGTAATTGGATCGAGATGCCAGATGATATTAATTTGAAAATTGCCATGCGAGTACTGCCCGAAATCTCAGAATAAAATAACACGCACAATTCGATTACTGTTTGATTAGATACGATTCTAATAGGATTATTTAGAATTCAAAATATCTCTTTACGTAGTTCTGCTGGTTCGCTCAATTGATTCTTTAATACTAAGATTAGTACTCGAAGCATAAGACTCTGAATTGTTTTCTTCTAACCTTTTATACATATCAGGGTCAACTTCTTTTAGTTCTTGCATGTCTTCATAATTTTTTCCGAGGCTTGTAGCCATAAGATATGTCAAAAGTGCAGCAGAGAACATAGGATTTCCTCTAATTCTTGATAGCGGTTTGGCAAACATCAATCGGTTTGGTAAAAATCTAGCTGCTTTTCCATACAGGGTATCTTTTGGAAACATACGATCCATAGCCCACATAGTTCGTTCTCTTCTCTTGCCTGTATTGTACATCGCAAATGTAGCCAATGCTACACCTAACCCAGGAGCTATATTATCCTGAGCAAAATCTACTACAGCACGTCCCCCATGAGTTACAGCTCCCATAAGACCCGGGTCTAGACTATTATAATGTGCATATGCATTGCTGAGACTATTTCCTATTTGATGATATTTTGCATGACTAAACCCTTTGGGATCTTGATAGAAACGTATAGGTTGCATGATTTGTTCTTTACGTTGAGAGAGATAATGACTAATAAAATCAGGATGCTGCATTATAGTCCAAAGATGTGAAGGATGCACTCTATCTAGAGTAGTTTCCCCTATTTTATCACCAATTCCACTTGCAAAACCTGCTGTAGCGTTCAGAACAGGAGAGGCTAACATTGCTGCTACATCAATCCCTGCATTAAAAGCATATTTCTGAAACATCCATCTATAGCTATCGTCAGAGTGATGATCTAATTTAAAATTATCTCGGCTTATGTCTAACATGCTATTTCCTATATAATGCATTCCACTATCAATTCGGTCAGAAGCAAATCGTTTTGCTCCTCCTGCAAATTCTAAAGCAGAGGTATGCGCATTTTGTAAATGAGGCATCATCCATGGATATCGAGAGGCAAACTGTTCTTGCATAGGGACCATACTTTGCATAACATGTTGCATAGGGTTATAAGGCATTCCAGTGTCAGGATTGGTAATGCTTTTCATCATGGTATCCCAGTGCGTACTCGGAGGTACTGTCATAGCTTGTCTTATCGTGGCTCTCATACTGTCTAAAGGAGTAGTAAAAGAGGGAGTACCCCAAGAGGAAGATCCGGATTGAGACTCAGGAACACCATCCTTTGTGAACTGAATAGGAGACGAACGTTTTGAGAATCTTTGTATAGAAACTTGATTAGAAATTTTAGGTCGATTATCTTCAAATTGTACAGATGTATGAATAGCACTATTATCCGCTAGTTTTTGTAGTTTTTTCATCTGTAGCGTTACTGGTCTATGATCAGTAAATCCAAAAACAGATCCATTATTATCTTGTTTCTGAGAGACAGTAGCATGCAAAGATTGTTTTTTTTCTTTTTGCGCCTTGTGAATATAATTGGGCATAAAGGTTTAGGTTTTAAGGATATTCAATATTCTTTACATCTAATTTCAGAAATATAACGACATGAAAATTCCGGAAAACCATAATTGATTATTTTTTTAGAGAAAAGTCAAAAAAATACTCAAATTTTAATCCTAGTGATTACTGTTTTAGACGTTACATATCACTTTTGTCTATCAAACCACAATAATTGTAATAGAAACTTCTGATTTTATACATCAACTTACAAATGAAGTGGGTAAACCAACAAATCTATTATAATGCCCTGGTAACTTAAGTACCTAAACTTAGAAACGTACCGGGTTCTTTAACAAATGAAGTACCCTTATTAACAATTCTACTAAAAGCTTTAACAAATTTAGTGGGGCATCTTACTATCGAAGTACGGGGGGGGTACTTCTGAAGTACCCCCCTTTGAAAAAATTGAGAGTATTTTGAATAGGTTTTTAATAAGAATAGCGGTTATAATGTGTCGATAAAAAAGAAAAAACAGGAAGAGTTTTTAATTTTTTGTAATTTTATGCTTTAGTATGTTAGAAAAAGTACGGAAAATAGGATCATTATTATTAGCACTTATGGTGTTGACTTCGACAATGTCGTTCACAGTGAATATGCATTATTGTGGTGATACATTGGTAGACACAGTACTTTTTAAAGAAGCAAAGAGATGTGGTATGGAAGTTCAGAAACCAAATCCATCTTCTAATGCTTGTAAAATAACCCAAAAAAGCTGTTGTAGTGATCAAACTCTTATTATAGAAGGACAAAATGAATTAAAAGTAACATTTCATGATCTATCCTTTGAACAACAACTTTTTATTTCTTCTTACATCTATTCATATATCAACTTATTTGAAGGGTTAGAACAAAATATCATTCCCTTTCAAGATTACCCACCTCCTTTACTCACAAGAGATATCCTGATTCTCGATCAGACATTTTTGATTTGATATTTAACTATTAGAAAATTTATCTATACCATAGTTATGAGCTGATATAACTAATAGG
The DNA here is from genome assembly GCF_006443095.1 of Aquimarina algicola. Classification (GTDB taxonomy): domain Bacteria; phylum Bacteroidota; class Bacteroidia; order Flavobacteriales; family Flavobacteriaceae; genus Aquimarina; species Aquimarina algicola. The sequence goes on along the minus strand of NZ_VFWZ01000007.1, from coordinate 176,076 downwards.
TAGTGTTACAGTACTTTATACTAATATTTAATATATCATCATGCTTAATAAAAGCATCAAATTTTTAATAGAACATAAAATTATTGCCATAATCGTATTGCTATTATGTGTGGTTTGGGGGATGAGTACAGCTCCTTTTGACTGGGATATAAAGATGTTTCCCAGAAATCCGGTTTCAGTAGATGCAATTCCTGATATTGGAGAAAATCAACAAATTGTCTTTACTCAATGGGATGGGAAGTCTCCACAGGATATCGAAGATCAAATTACATATCCTTTAACAGCTTCGCTATTGGGAATCCCAGGTGTAAAAACGATACGAAGTTCTTCAATGTTTGGTTTTTCTAGTATCTATATCATTTTTGAAGAAGACATAGAGTTTTACTGGAGTCGCAGTCGAATTTTAGAAAAACTAAATGCATTACCCAAAGATATATTACCAAAAGGGGTACAGCCTACACTAGGACCAGATGCTACGGCATTGGGACAAGTATTTTGGTATACTTTAGAAGGAAGAGATAAAGAAGGAAATGTAACCGGAGGATGGGATTTACACGAATTACGCAGCATACAGGATTTCTATATAAAATATGCACTGGCTTCGGTAAATGGAGTTGCAGAAGTCCCATCAGTAGGAGGGTATGTTATGGAGTATCAAGTTGATGTACAACCCGAATTGATGAAACAATATGGTATAGATCTCAATCAGGTTGTAAAAGCGGTACAACAAAGTAATCGTGATACAGGTGCACAAACACTAGAGATTAATAGAGTAGAATATATTGTAAGAGGGTTAGGGTATATCAAATCGATAAAAGATATAGAAAATGCAGTCGTGACCTCAGAAGATTTTACATCTATTAGGATTAAAGATATAGCAAAAGTATCATTAGGTCCTGCGGCAAGAAGAGGGATTCTAGACAAAGAAGGAGCAGAAGTTGTAGGGGGAGTTGTAGTCGCCAGATACGGGGCTAATCCGATGGAAGTAATCCGTGCAGTAAAAACTAAAATCAAGGAATTGGAGTCTGGATTACCAACCAAAACACTTAGTGATGGTCGGACCTCACAATTAACAATCGTACCTTTTTATGACCGATCTGAATTGATTCAAGAAACGCTGGGGACGCTCAATCATGCCATAACACTACAAATCTTGATTACAATTCTGGTGATAATTGTTATGGTGATCAATATAAGAGCTTCGGTGTTAATATCAGGGCTTTTACCCGTAGCAGTATTACTGGTCTTTATTGCAATGAAAATTTTTGATGTAGATGCCAATATTGTAGCCCTATCAGGTATCGCTATTGCCATTGGTACAATTGTCGACGTAGGAGTAATTCTTTCGGAAAATATACTAAGGCACATAGATGAAAATCAAAAAAAACTTTCAATCGATACAGTCGTATATAATGCTACAGTAGAAGTCTCGGGAGCGATACTAACAGCTGTATTAACTACCATTATAAGTTTTATTCCTGTATTTACTATGGTAGGAGCAGAAGGAAAGTTATTTAGGCCATTAGCATTTACCAAAACTACAGCATTATTAGCGGCAATTGTGATCACGTTATTTTTTATACCTCCCTTTGCAGCTATTCTATTTAAGAAAAGAAAATATGCAATAGTACCGAAGCATATCTTTAATATACTGATGTTATGCCTTGGGGGTATTGCGGTTATTTACGGATATATTTTGGGGATTGTTTTGATTGCTTTTGGAGTAGTACACTTTATAAGAATACAAAAGAAGTTCTATTTTGCCAAAATAGCCCATGCCGAGCTATATATTTCTGTTATGGCGATAGTTTTGTTATTGGCAGAATACTGGCGACCTTTAGGAATTGGACATTCGTATGTAATCAATTTGATACTTGTAAGTGTAATCTGTTTTGGTCTGTTAGGTGGTTTTACACTTTTCAAAAAACGATATGTACGGATACTTCATTGGGCATTACATCACAAGCTACTCTTTCTGTCAATACCTTTATTAATTATCATTTGTGGAGTAGTAATTATGCTTCGTACAGGGAAAGAGTTTATGCCATCATTAGATGAAGGTTCTTTTCTTTTGATGCCCACTTCTATGCCTCATGCAGGAGTCGAAGAAAACAAACGGGTATTGCAACAATTGGATATGGGAGTAGCAAGTATACCTGAAATTGAAACTGTTGTTGGAAAATCCGGTAGAATAGCATCAGCATTAGACCCTGCACCATTATCAATGTATGAAAATGTAATTCTATACAAACCCGAATATATACTTGATGAAAATAAAAAACCACAACGTTTTAAGATAGATTCAGATGGTTTTTTTGTATTGAAAGATGGCACTCTGTTTCAAAATCAAAATAATCCGGTAGATGCAGTAATTTTTCGTAACGATCCAAAAAAAGCATTACAACTATCGCGCGAAATAGCTATAACATCAAGAGATCTGATTCCTGATGATGATGGAGAATATTTTAGAAATTGGAGACCAAAAATTAATTCTCCTAATGATATTTGGCAAGAAATTGCAAGAGTTACCAAACTACCCGGCATTACTTCTGCTCCAAAGTTACAACCCATAGAAACGCGTTTGGTCATGTTACAAACAGGGATGAGAGCCCCAATGGGAATTAAGATTAAAGGTCAAGACCTCAAAGAAATTGAAGCCTTTGGAGTACGATTAGAACAAATTTTAAAAGAAGTAAAAGGAGTTAAAACCGAAGCTGTATTTGCAGATCGTATTGTGGGTAAACCCTATGTACATATGCATATTGATAGAGAGCGATTAGTGCGCTATGGAGTCTCTATCGATCAGGTACAAGAAATACTCCAAGTAGCAATAGGAGGAAAAATAAGTACTCAAACCGTAGAAGGTAGGGAACGGTATGCGATACGTGTTCGATACCCGAGAGCATTAAGAACAACTCCCGAAGATTTAGGCAATATCTATGTACCTGTATCCAAAGGAACTTCAATACCACTTAGTGAGTTGGTTACAATAACATATAGAAAAGGTCCTCAAACTATAAAAAGTGAAGATACATTTTTAGTGGGGTATGTACTTTTTGATAAAATAGAAAATTATGCAGAGGTTGATGTGATCAAAAATGCACAAAACCTAATACAGCAAAAATTAAAAACAGGAGCACTTGTAATCCCCAAAGGATTGAATTACACATTTACCGGTACATACGAAAATCAATTACGAGCAGAAAAAACATTAAGAATAGTTATCCCTTTAGCTCTGATTATCATATTTATGATTTTATATTTTCAATTTAAATCAATTAGTACTTCTCTAATCATATTTACAAGTATTGCCGTTGCATTTGCAGGAGGGTTTATCATGATCTGGTTATATGGGCAGAGTTGGTTTTTGAACATTAATGTTTTTAATGAAAATCTTAGAGAACTCTTTCAAATCCATACCATTCACATTAGTGTAGCGGTTTGGGTGGGATTTATTGCATTATTCGGGATCGCTACAGACGATGGTGTGGTGATGACGACTTATTTGACACAAATATTTAAACGGAATACTCCTGTAACTATTGCCGATATACGTCAATCTGTTATAGAAGCAGGTCAAAAGCGTATTCGTCCTTGTTTAATGACTACAGCAACTACAATTCTTGCACTTTTGCCAATACTAACAGCCAGAGGACGGGGGAGTGATATCATGATTCCGATGGCGATACCTGCCTTTGGAGGAATGTTTATGGCGCTAATAACACTTTTTGTAGTACCTGTGCTTTATAGTTGGAAAGAAGAAAGAAAAATAAACCAAAAATAAAATATGAAAAGGTGGATGAACAATATAAAAACTGAGACGTACACGATACTTTCTTGTTTTCGTCGCAATTTGTCTTTGGTAGTATTGATTACAATATCTTTGCAATACGCTCATGCTCAGCGTTTAGATGGGTATATAAAATATGCTCAAAATAATAATCCTGAGATACAAGCACTAATACTTAATCACACAATTGCTTCAGAAAAGGTTAATGAAACTCAATTTATACCCAATACTGAGATTAGTGCAGGATATTTTGTGAGCGAACCCGAAACAAGAACAGGAGCACAAGAGATTAGACTTTCTATAAAACAAATGTTACCATGGTTTGGAACCATAACAGCACGTAAAAATTATGCAGCTTCACTTGCAGATGCACAGTATGAAGATTTGGCAATTGCTAAACGTAAATTGGCTTTATCCGTAGCTCAATCCTATTACAAATTGTTTGCAATACAGGCCCAAAAAAATGTTTTAGATAAAAATATACAACTTTTACAGACCTATGAGCAGCTTGCACTAACTTCTGTAGAAGTAGGAAAAGCATCTGCAGTAGATGTACTCCGTTTACAAATACGACAAAATGAGCTAATACAACAAAAAGAAATTTTATCACACAATAATCTTGCAGAAAAGGCACGATTTAATTACCTTTTACATAGAGAAAAAACTATGGATATAGAAGTTCCGGATACTTTGATATTACCCGATAAAGACCCGGTTCTTGAAAAGAAAAAAGTAGAAATACACCCCGAACTTATCAAGTATGATAAGTTATATGAATCTATCAACACATCTGAAACATTAAACCAAAAGAAATCAGCTCCTAATCTTGGATTCGGACTTGATTATATTGCTGTAGCAGAACGTCCCAATATGAATTTTAATGATAACGGAAAGGATATTATTATGCCAATGGTATCTTTATCAATACCCATATTTAATCATAAATTTAAATCAATAACCCGTCAAAATAAATTAAAACAAGAAGAAATATCTTCTTTAAAAGAAGAACGAAGTAATAGACTCAATACTATTTTAATTAAAGCAATTAATACAAGAAAATCGGCGAGGCTGAGTATTGATTTGCAGTTAAAAAACATAGAAAAAGCAAAAAATGGAGAAGAAATAGTCATAAAAAATTATGAAACAGGTACAATAGACTTTAATGATATTCTGGACATACAAGAATTACAATTAAAGTTTGAAATGAATCATATAGAATCTGTCAAAATGTATTATGAGCAAAGCGCTCTTATCAATTATTTAATTACACAATAAAAATTCATCAATAATGAGAACAATAATTCTAATAGTAGCATTGGTTTTAGCATTTTCCTGCAAAAATGCGACACAAAGCCCTTCTAAAGAGGTTGAAGAGCAAGTAACTACAGAACCAGAAATTCATAGCCATGCAAGGCTCGAGTTTGAAGATGATATGACAGAAATGATATTTCAGCATTATCTACACATCAAAACAGCTTTGGTTAATTCTGATGTTGAAGAAGCTCAGTTTGGAGCATCTATGTTAAAGAAAAACACAAATGACGAAAAATTAAAACAGACCGTTTCAAAAATTACAAATGCCAATGATATCGAGGCACAGCGAACTGCTTTTTCTGAAGTAACAGTATTAGTTGAAGAACTAGTAAAAAAATCATTGTCATCAGGAGAAGTATATAAACAATTTTGCCCTATGGCTTTTAATAATGAAGGAGGATATTGGTTATCGCCTGATAAAATTATTCGTAATCCTTATTTTGGTGACAAAATGCTAAAATGTGGACAAATTTCTGAAACGATTCAATAAAAATAATCAATGAACAAGAGTTTAATACAAATTAGTATTGCCTCGATTGTAGGTTTATGTATTGGATATTTGGTCTTTGGTACAGATACAAATGCTGAGGTTTCTTCTTTAGAAAAGGATCATATACATAATCAGGAAGAGTCATGGACATGTTCTATGCATCCTCAAATTGTGCAATCAGAAGAAGGAGACTGTCCGATTTGTGGTATGGATTTGACCCCTATGTCTGCAATATCTGGTACTGTACATCCAGAGGAGTTTACAATGACAAAAAATGCAGTTGCACTAGCAAATATACAGACAACAAAAGTGGGTAATAGAATTGCAAAAGGAGCATTAATATTGTCTGGAAAAATTACTGCAGATGAAAGTACCAATACGATACAAGCAAGCTATTTTACAGGAAGAATCGAGAAGCTTTTTGTAAATACTACGGGAGAACGCATTACCAAAGGTCAAAAATTAGCTGTTATTTATGCCCCCGAGTTGATTGCAGCGCAACAAGAATTGCTTACAGCAGCATCTGTAAAAGAAACTCAACCACAATTATATACAGCAGTTCGTAATAAATTAAGATTATGGAAATTATCAGATGCACAAGTCAACGCTATTGAAGAAGCAGGTCGGATACAAGAGAAATTTCCGATTTTTGCAACGGTTTCAGGTATTGTGACACATAAAATATCAGAAGAAGGGGATTATGTAAAACAAGGACAACCTCTTTTTAACGTATCAAATTTAAATACCGTTTGGGCAGAATTTGATGCATATGAGAATCAAATAAGAGTATTACAAGATGGTCAGCATATTACAATACAAACTAACGCTTATCCTGACCAAAAATTTGAAACAAAACTTACATTTATTGACCCTCAGTTAAACTCAGCGACAAGGACAGTAAAAGTAAGAGCAGTGTTAAAAAATAAAAATAATATGTTCAAACCGGGTATGTTTGTAAAAGGAAGTGTTACAAGTATAGAATCAAATACAGATCAAAACATTACGATACCTACTAGTGCAATACTGTGGACAGGTAAGCGCTCTATCGTTTATGTAAAAACAAAACCTGATCAACCTGTTTTTGAAATGAGAGAAGTTACATTAGGGAGTTCTGGTGATGATTATTATACGATTCTAGGAGGTCTTGCATTAGGAGATGAAGTGGTAACCAATGGAACATTTACTGTTGATGCGGCTGCGCAATTACAAGGCAAAAAATCAATGATGAATCAATAAATTAGTCATCAACTATTTTGAGGCAAGCCCTACAGCATTTACATCTCAATTATTGAGTAAATATAATTTGATAGTGAAAATTAATATTAAAAATATGGTATGCCCGCGTTGTATCACAGCAGTAGAGCATATCTTCAAAAAACTGAATATACATTATAGTTCTGTAAAACTAGGAGAAGTGCTTGTTGAAACCTCTTTAGATAAAATACAAATACAAGAACTCAAAACAGAGCTTGAAGAAATAGGTTTTGCATTGATTGATGATCGAAAAAGTCATTTGATTGCGCAAATGAAAAACCTTGTTATTGCCAAAATTCATCATTCAGACAAAGTATTAGAGGTTAATTGGGCAACTTATATTAGTGAGAAACTCCATTTGGATTATAAGTACCTAAGCTCTTTATTTTCTTCGGAAGAGAACATCACTTTTGAGCATTATATTATTCATCAAAAGATAGAACGTTGTAAAGAACTTATAACATACGATGAGCTCAATTTGAGTGAAATTGCATTCAAACTAAATTATAGTAGTGTTGCTTATTTGAGTACTCAATTTAAAAAAGTAACAAACATGACTCCTTCACAATTCAAAAAATCTAAATATAAAAATAGAAAACCTCTTGATGAATTTTAGATTCATATACAATCAGGATATTTTACAAATCATTAAGCCTATTTTATAAGTTTAAATCATGTGCTATTCCGAAATTTGCAGAAACGTCAAGGTGATCGGTTATGGAAGCAACCAATGTATCTAAACAAAAAGATATAATACAACAGTCTTTGATCACAAAAACATTTCCGGTTACGGGAATGTCTTGTGCAGGATGCGCCTCTAGTGTAGAATCAATTTTATCACAAACAGATGGCGTGCATAGTGCTGCTGTAAATTTTGCATCTAGTACAGTATTGGTAGACTTTGAAACTTCTACAACAGAAGAAAAACTACAACATGCATTACAGCAAGTAGGTTTTGATATCATTATTGATGTAGAAGATCCTATTGAGGTGCAGCAAGAACAACAAAAAAAACAGTATCAGGATATAAAACGCCGTACTATTTGGTCTGCTATTTTTACGGTACCCGTATTTATTTTAGGAATGTTTTATATGCATTGGGTTCCCGGAAAATGGATTTCGTTACTCTTAACTATTCCTGTATTATTTTGGTTTGGAAGAAATTTCTATAAAAATGCAATACAACAGGCAAAACATGGTAAAGCAAATATGGATACCTTGGTCGCTGTAAGCACTGGTGTAGCTTTTCTATTTAGTCTATGTAATACATTTTTTCCTAAACTTTTATCCGATAGAGGTATAGAAGCACATGTATATTATGAAGCTGCTACAGTGATCATTACTTTTATTTCTTTAGGTAAACTTTTAGAAGAAAAAGCAAAGTATCACACATCTTCTGCATTACAAAAATTAATGGGGTTACAGCCAAAAACACTTAAGATTATTGATAAAGGAGAAGAAAAAGAAATTCCTATAACCGCTGTTTTAAAAGGACAAACAATTTTGGTGCGTCCTGGAGAGAAAATTCCTGTAGATGGCACAGTAGTACAGGGTCATTCTTATGTTGATGAAAGTATGATTACTGGTGAGCCGGTGCCTGTTGCCAAACAAAAAGGAGAAAAAGTTTTTTCGGGAACGATCAATCAAAAAGGGAGTTTTCAATGTATAGCAGAAGAAATAGGAAGTAAAACGATTCTTGCTCAAATAATTCAACGTGTTCAAGAAGCTCAGGGGAGTAAAGCGCCCGTGCAAAAATTAGTTGATAAGATTGCAAGTGTATTTGTACCTGTAGTACTCATACTAGCTTTATTTACTTTTTTGATCTGGATATTCGTAGGTGGGGAACATGCGTTCACACATGCATTATCTACTTCTATAGCCGTATTGGTTATTGCATGCCCATGTGCTCTGGGATTAGCAACACCAACAGCAATTATGGTTGGTATAGGGAAAGGGGCAGAGCATAACATCCTTATCAAAGATGCAGAAAGTCTCGAGATTGCTCACAAAGTAGATACGGTGATCCTTGATAAAACCGGAACCATAACTCAAGGACAACCGGTGGTTACAGATATTGTTTGGAATAATGATGAATTGGCAGAAAAACATGAACCAATTATATACGCGATAGAATCTCGTTCTGAACATCCACTAGCAAATTCGATAATAGCGTATCTAAAAAAGGGAGAGACACTGACTACTAATATTACAAATTTTGCTAGTATTACAGGAAAAGGGGTCGAAGCAGAAACAACGTATGGAACAAAACATTATATAGGGAATGAAAAGTTTATAAAAGAACAAAATGTTTACATTCAACCTTTACTTGCGGAGCAATCAGAATCCCTAAAAAAAGAAGCAAAAACCGTAGTGTTGTATGCAAATCATAAAGAAGTACTAGCCGTTATCGGAATAGCAGATCAGATCAAAGAAAAGTCTAAAGATACCATCAAAACATTACAACGCAAAGGTATTGATGTATATATGCTTACCGGTGATCACGAAAAAACAGCGGCAACCGTAGCACAAAAAGTTGGGATCACTCATTATATAGCCAATATGTTACCTACTCAAAAATCTGATGTTGTAAAAGAACTTCAATCGCAAGGCAAAGTTGTGGCCATGGTAGGTGATGGGATTAATGATTCTGAGGCACTTGCTCAGGCAGATATTAGTATAGCAATGGGCAAAGGGTCAGATATCGCTATCGATGTTGCTAAGATTACATTGATGACCTCTGATTTAAATCTGATCCCTAAAGCATTGCTGCTTTCTACACATACAGTAAAAGGAATTAGACAGAACTTGTTTTGGGCATTTATTTATAATGTCATTGGTATTCCGATTGCGGCGGGAGTATTATATCCCATTAATGGCTTCTTGTTAGATCCTATGATTGCAGGAGCAGCTATGGCATTAAGTAGTGTTTCTGTAGTTTCAAATAGTCTTCGTTTAAAACTTTCAAAAATCTAAACAAAAAATAAAATGAATACATTACAATTCAAAACCAATATCAACTGTGGAAACTGTGTATCTAAAGTATCTCCGTTTTTAGATCAACTTCAAGGCATTAAAAATTGGAAAGTTGATACCGATCATCCAAATAAAATTTTAAGTATTGAAAGCAACGGTACTACAAGTGAAGACGTTAAAAATACACTACAAAAAATAGGATTTTTGGCAGAAGAGATGTAAAGTTAAAGTGGTTTTGATGAGCATTATTCAGAAAGCTTATTTAGAAGTATATTTTTCAAAATATTTTAATGAAAAATAATTAGAATACGGACAAAAATAGTAGTATGAGTAGAAGACTTAGAGTAGCAGTAGGTTGGATTCTAAATCATTAGAATTAATTTTTAAATAAGAAAAAGCTAAAGTTATAAGGCAACATTGAACATAAGAATGTGTTACAACATTTTTAATTGTTGCCTTACTTTTTCTAGCTTTTAAAACTTTTTGAACCGTTAGCTCTTTATGAATAATAAATACATAAGGTTAACCTTATAAAGGTTTTACAGGAATACAAATTTCTACCAAAAAGGTTTCATTTTTAGGAGTTTCAGGATATAATTCAAAAAAAGGCTTGTCATCAGGTTGATAACCACTATTGGGGAACCAACTGCCCATTAACCAATCCCATGCTTCTTGAAACTGATCTACTTTTATCGCAAAACAAGCAACGACGTATTTGGTTTTTTCGATTGTCATTTTACCAATCGGAGCTTCAACTTTGGTTTCTTTAGGGATGGTCATACTTACACTTACTCTCAGTTTAGAAGACTCTGTTACTCGTATATCATCATGATAAATGATTAAAGATTTAACATCCGGATGTTCTAGTATACCATTTGGTTCTGCCCAACTAAGCAATTTACTGTGTAGGGATTCAAATAATTTAGCATCTCCCTTGTATGGCCCTACATGCCTTACATAAGCAACAGTCATTTCAGGTAATTCTTTTACTTCGACGTTTTTTAAAATTTCCATATTGGTTTTATATTTTATGTTTTTTAGATCGTGGCTAAGGTATAACGTCGTCGATGTTGGTAATTGATCATTGTTGCGATCTATTTTACTTAAATTGCTTTTTTGTTTTCTATAAGCTGTAGCAGAAATGTTGAAGTAATTTTTAAAATTTCTAGAAAAGATAGATAAACTCGTAAAACCACAAAGAGTAGAGATGTCTGATATAGTATGGTTTGGATGATGTTTTAGAAGTGATGCAGCTCGTTCTAGTCGAAGTCTGTTTAAAAATTGAAATGGGGTTTCGCCAGTAATACCTTGAAAAATTCTTGTAAAATGAAACTTAGAAAAGTTAGCGACTTCTGCAAGTTCATCAAGGGTAAATGATTTGCTCAAGTCTTTTTCTATATAATCACAAACTGTATTAATTCTTTTGGTATATTCATTTTGAACCATAGTGACATTTTAATTTGTAAATATAAAACGTACCTAATTTTTTTCAACAAAAAAATCTTGATCTTATCATAAAAAAACCGGGTATTACGCTACATGGTAATACCCGATCGCCACTAATTTAATCTATACTCGTAACTAAAATTATTAATCTAATACAAAAACAATATTTCGTTGAGGTCCGGAAGGTGTGCCATATCGCAGAGCAATTTTTCTATCAACACTTCGATCTACAAAAGCTAGATTACCGGGAGAAATCGTAATATTTCCAGGAGTTTCTTGCCTATAAATCGATAATGGTTCAGAATTGCCTACACCAATAGCATCAAATCGTATATCGAGCGTATTTGCTTGATTATATGTTAACTTAGCTTGTGGGCTATTATTTAATAAAAAAGTAATGGTAAATTCTAAAGTATTGCTGGTCGGAATATCATTTAAATCTACAGCCATGATGTTTTCTTTTGATTTGTGATTGGTTTTATGAGCACAATACAAATGTTTTAAAAAAACATCAATAATACTATTTCATACTATTTCCCAATAAATGAAAAGAGTAGATTACATGAATAGAAGTTATGGGTTGATATCCGTTTCTCTAAAAATAACATTTTTAACTTCATTAATATAACTTCTTCCGATAGGATAGCGTATATCTGCGATTTCGATGCTATTGCCTTCTACAGCTTCTACTTTATCAATAGAAATAGTGTAAGACCGATGGATTCGAATAAACTTATCAGAAGGCAGTTCTTCTGTAAAACTACTTAGAGTTTTATGTACCATGTACTTACTGGATATGGTATTGATACGGATATAATCTCTAAGACTTTCTACTGATAAGATTTCATCGAGATATATTTTTTTAATTTTTTTCTTATCAATTTTGATAAAAATATATGCTCTTTCGTTAGTAGAAGCATGATCCTCTTTTTGTTGTAATCCTTTTATTCTAAAAGCCTTATTAACAGCCATAATAAATCGCTGAAAAGATATAGGTTTCATAAGATAATCAAGTACTTCTAACTCATAACTTTCTACGGCAAACTCTTCGTGTGCTGTTGTTATAATCGTCAGCGGTTTTTTTGCTAAACTTTTTAATAGATTTAATCCATCTAGTAAAGGCATATTGATATCTAGAAAGAGCACATCGATTTCATCTCCTTTTTCAGCCATAAAGTCAATACTTTCTACTGCATTATCAAAAGAAGTTAAGAATTCTAAACCTTTAGTCTGATCAATATAATTTTTAATGACATTGATAGCAAGAGGTTCATCATCGATTATTACACACTTTAAATTCATTGTACTTTTATTTTAAGATTAACGATATACTGATTATGCTCTGTTTTTAAGTCAAGGTGATAATCTTCTTTGTTATACCCTAGTTCGAGTCTCTTTTTTACATTTTCAATACCAATTCCTTTGGGCTGAAACCACAGTTGATCGTGATTTGTTGTACTGGGAATCGGATTCGAAATCCTGAAATATAAGAAATCATCAACAACCTTAAAATCAATATCAATATTTATCTGTCCAAGATTTTTGTTAGCTCCATGCTTAAAAGAATTTTCAATAAATGTCAATAAAAGCATGGGAGCTATTTGTTTATTTTCAATATCCCCAGATATATTAATGGAAACATTAAGCGCATCCCCATATCGAATTCGTTCTAGATCGACATAGTTTTGCAAATACATAATCTCATTTGTTAGGCTTTGTCTTTTTTGCTTGGTCTCATGTAGCAGATACCTCATTAATTCTGAAAGTTTCAGAATCGTTTTAGGAGTTTTGTCGGATTTTTCTACTGATAGTGAATAGATATTATTCAATGTGTTAAAAAAGAAATGAGGAGAAATTTGAGTTCTTAAAAACCGTAATTCGGTTTCTAGTTGCAATTTTTCTACATCAACTAATTTTTTATGCTCTCTTAACCAATCGAGTGTAACTTTTATAGCGGCGACAAATGTCATTACATATAATTCTCCCAGCATCATTTCTATTGCATAATTAAAAGTAAGTTCATTGGTAACAGCTGGGCCTTCTGGCCATACATTATGGCTCACTAAAAAATAGGTTAAGTAAAACTTTACCAATAACATCACATATAAAGAAGCAATAACCAAAATGATATACAGTATATATTTTCGTTTATACACGAATTTTGGCATTAAGAAATAAATGTTAAAATAACATAAAGTCATATGTATGGCAAATCCTAAAACTGTAGTTTTAAAGGAATAAACATAGTCGTTAAAATAGCTACCCCATCTAAAAGTTGTGAAGATAAAATATACCAACCAAAAGATAAGATGATGTTTTAAAGTAATATTATAATTATTATCAGGGGTAATATGTAAAGCTTCTTTAATTTTTTGAAACATATTTTATCCGTTTTTTTCAGACGTTTAACATAGTTACGTTGTTATTGGTCTAAATTTATTCTTTTAAAGATAAGATTTGTAAATATTTACGTTGATGTTGTTTTCCGATACTATAATAAGAAAAAAATGATGATATGAAGAATTTTTATCCTCTAATACTATTAATCATAGTATCTATGATCCCTTTTTCTTGTTCAAAAAAAGACACTCAATCAGATAGTAAAAGCATAAAACAAGCAAGTGTATCTGCATTTGTCGACCCTTTTATAGGAACAGGAGGTCATGGGCATACATATCCGGGAGCAACAGTACCTTTTGGTATGGTGCAAGTAAGTCCTGATAACGGAATTTCTGGATGGGATTGGTGTTCTGGTTACCACTATTCAGATGATATAACAATTGGATTAAGCCATCTTCATCTTAGCGGCACAGGTATAGGAGATCTTTATGATATAAGAGTTATGCCAATTTCGAAAAAAGTAAATCTTTCTACGACAGTGCAATCTAGAGATGACATTCCTTATCGTTCTCGTTATAATCATGAACAGGAAACTGCAACTCCCGGATATTATAGTATGTTTCTTGAGGATCATGCAATACATGCTGAAGTAACAGCTACTTTACGAACAGCTTTTCATAGATATACATTTAAAGAAGGAGATGATCAATCTATGATTATTGATCTTGGATACACTGTAAACTGGGATGAGACTACTGAATCAAAAATAGATGTAGAAGATAAATTTACTGTTTCGGGTTATCGATATAGTAAAGGATGGGCCAAAAATCAAAAAGTATTTTTTGTAATGAAGTTCTCCAAATCGATCAATGCACACGATCTTTATGTTGATCATAAAAAGGTGAGCAAAACCAATATAGTTGAAGGAAAAGAAACTGCAACACAATTGTTTTTTAATGAAGGATCAAATGAACAGTTAGAAGTCAAAGTAGGTATTTCTTCGGTAAGTATTCAGAATGCAAAGCAAAATATCAAAGAATACCAAGGTAGTTTTCAATTTGATACCGTAAAAAAAAATACAGAAGCAATATGGGAAAAAGCACTTTCCAAAATAAGAATTGAAACTCCTGTAGATTCACTCAAAACTATTTTTTATACGGCATTATACCATTCACAAGTAGCTCCTGTAGTGTATAGCGATACTAATGGAGATTTTAGAAAAGAAAATGATAGTATCGTTACAGCAAAAGACTATTCTGTATATTCTACACTCTCCTTATGGGATACCTTTAGAGCAGAACATCCTTTACTTCTGTTTTTGGCTCCTGATAAGGTTTCTGATATAATTAATTCTATGTTGGCATATTATGAAGACACCAAAATTTTACCTGTATGGACACTATATGCCAATGAAACGAATACCATGACAGGATACCATTCGGTTTCTGTTATTACAGAAGCATTTTTAAAAGGGATTAAAGGGTTTGATATAGAAAAAGCTTATCAAGCAATGAAAGAAACTATGAAGCAAGATGATAGGGGGCTTAAAGCCTATAAGAAATATGGGTATATTCCTTTTGATACTGTAGATGAGTCTGTAACCATCACATTAGAATATGCATATAATGATTGGTGTGTAGCACAAGTAGCCAAAGCATTGGGTAAAGAAGAAGATTATCAATACTTTATAGAAAGATCAAAAGCGTATACACATCTTTTTGATCCTGAAACAGGTTTTATGAGAGGTAAATCATCTAATGGGATAGATTGGAAAGAACCTTTCGATCCAAAATTTTCTGCACATCGTGTAAAAGCTGAATATACAGAAGGAAATGCCTGGCAACATAGTTGGTTTGTACCACATGATGTAGAACAACTGATAACGCTTCATGGTGGGGAACACAATTTTATCACAAAATTAGAACAACTATTTACAGAAGATTCTGAGATTACAGGAGATAATATCTCTGCGGATATTTCAGGACTAATAGGACAATATGCTCATGGTAATGAACCCAGTCATCATATTGCTTATATGTTTAATAAAGCAAATGCCCCTTGGAAAACACAATATTGGGTTAATACCATATTGAAAACACAGTATAATACAACTCCAAATGGTCTAAGTGGTAATGAAGATTGTGGGCAAATGTCTGCCTGGTATGTGTTTAGCGCTTTGGGGATTTATCCTATGAACCCTGCCTCTGGCATATATGAAATAGGAAGCCCAATTTTTGAGAAGAGTACAATACAATTGTCGGAAGGAAAAACTTTTACCATAAAAGCAGATAATGTTTCTGATAAAAATATATACATCCAGTCGGCTTCCTTAAACGGAAAACAATTGAATAGATCACATATTACCCATCAAGAAATAATACAGGGAGGAACACTTCATTTTGTCATGAGCGAATCTCCTAATAAAACTTGGGGTGTAAAGAAATTATAAAATATACATGAACCTTACCAATATAGATATTGCGATAATATTATGTTATATTATTGTGACCATTTTTCTTGGATTTTATGTCTCAAAAAAAGCATCAAAGAGTATAAAATCTTACTTTTTAGGAGGTAATGAGATTCCATGGTATTATTTAGGACTCTCTAATGCTTCAGGAATGTTTGATATTTCTGGTACAATGTGGGCAGTTACCGCAATGTTTGTATATGGGCTTAAAAGTGCATGGCTACCTTGGATATGGCCGGTATGGAATCAAGTATTTATTATGATTTTTCTTGCAGCATGGTTAAGAAGATCGAATGCAATGACAGGTGCGCAATGGATTACATATCGTTTTGGAACCGATATGGGAGCAAAACTATCTCATATTATTGTTACAGTCTTTGCTGTAATCAGTACTTTGGGTTTTATTGCTTATTTTTTTGAAGGGATAGGAAAATTTGCAACCATATTTTTCCCTTGGGATCTGTCCTTTCATCTGGGGATTTTAAATATTTCGTCAGAGCAAGCTTATGCGTTGATTATTATATCAATCACAACTTTATATACCTTAAAGGGAGGGATGTATAGTGTCGTTGGTACAGAGGTTATTCAATTTGTTATTATGACAATTTCATGCATTGTCATCGGGTATATTGCATTTACTACAGTAACGGCAGATCAGATACTAGCAGCAACACCACAAGGTTGGGATCATTTATTTTTTGGAAAACACCTTGATCTAGACTGGACAGGGTATATCGATCATGTAAATATAAAAATAGAAGAAGATGGTTTTTCTTTATTTGGATTTTTATTTATGATGATGATTTTTAAAGGGATTTTTGCCAGTCTCGCAGGACCTGTACCTAGCTACGATATGCAACGAGTACTCTCTACAAAAAATGAAGTAGAAGCCTCAAAAATGAGCGGTTTGACTATTGTAGTATTATCAATACCTCGTTATCTTATGATTACAGGTTTTGCTGTTTTGGGATTGGTATATCTGGGACCAGAGCTTCAACAATCTGGAACCCAAATAGATTTTGAAACCATACTCCCATTAGCAATTCAGCGTTTTGTGCCTATTGGTTTTAAGGGACTATTGCTTGCAGGACTATTAGCAGCATTTATGGGTACGTTTGCAGCATTTATTAATGCCGCTCCCGCTTATATTGTTAATGATATTTATAAAAAGTACATAAAACCTGAAGCATCCAATAAAACATATATTCGATTTAGTTATATATCTTCAATCTCTATTGTAGCCATTGGTTTGATATTTGGATTTTTTGCGTCTTCTATTAATACTCTTACTTTATGGTTAACCTCTGCATTGTATGGTGGGTATGCAGCGGCAAATGTATTAAAGTGGATTTGGTGGCGTTTTAACGCGTACGGATATTTTGGTGGGATGCTAGCAGGTCTTTTTGCAGCAACCTTAGTACCGTCATATTTTCCTGATATCCCTGATATATACTTATTTCCTTTAATCTTATTAATTTCATTTATAGGTTGTTTTTTAGGTATCGTACTGGGGAAACCTGACGATATAGAAGTGCTAAAGAATTTTTATAAGACAACAAAACCCTGGGGATTTTGGAAACCTGTTTATGAAAAGCTCAAAGAAGAAGATCCTACATTTTCGGCAAATACAGATTTTGCAAGAGATATGATGAACTGTGTGATAGGTATTATATGGCAAATGACTTTTGTATTGAGCCCTATATATCTTATTGTGAAAGATTATTATAGTTTGGCTATCGTATTATTTTTAATGGTTGTAACCTCTATAATTTTAAAATATACATGGTATAATAGACTAAAAAAATAATGAAAACAATACAAACAAATAATCAACAAATTCCTTGGCAAGACAAACCTGATACTTGTACAGATGTTGTATGGAGATACACTCAAAATCCTATTATAGAAAGAGATGCTATCCCAGCATCAAATAGTATTTTTAATAGTGCAGTAGTTCCTTTTGGTGATGGTTTTGCAGGTGTCTTTAGATGTGATAATAAAGCTGTACAGATGAATATCTATGCCGGATTTAGTAAAAATGGAATAGATTGGCAGATTAATCACGAACCGATTACCATGCAATCTGGAAATACAAATATGATTGCTTCAGATTATAAGTATGACCCCAGAGTTACTTTTATCGAAGATCGATATTGGGTAACTTGGTGCAATGGATATTATGGTCCAACTATAGGAATTGCATATACATTTGATTTTGAAGAATTTTTTCAATGTGAAAATGCCTTTTTACCCTTTAATCGTAACGGAGTCTTGCTCCCTCAGAAAATAAATGGTAAATATGCAATGCTAAGCAGGCCAAGTGATAATGGACATACTCCCTTTGGCGATATATTTATAAGTTATAGCCCAGATATGAAATACTGGGGAGAACACAGATGTGTAATGCAGGCAACCGATTTTGAAGATAGTGCATGGCAATGTACCAAAATTGGAGCAGGATCAGTACCTTTTTTAACAAAAGAAGGATGGTTGTTATTTTATCATGGAGTTATTACTACTTGTAATGGATTTAGATATGCTATGGGAGCTGCTATTCTTGATAAAGAACAACCAAGTAAAGTCAAATATCGTACACAACCTTATTTGTTATCCCCAAATGAGAGTTACGAACAAATAGGCGATGTACCCAATGTTATATTTCCTTGTGCAACGGTTCAAAATATAGAAGAAGATAAAGTAGCTATATATTACGGAGCAGCCGATACAGTTGTAGCACTGGCTTTTGGAAAAATAAGTGAGATTATAGCATTTACCAAAGAAAACTCAATGTAGTTATGTAATAGTATGATTCATTTCAAACATCCATCATCAACAAAAACATTCATGAGATATCAAATATCTTATTTGTTTTTCTTAATCATTACAATAGGTTCAGGACAAGAAGCTACTAAAAAGTCCTTGCCTAAATCATATATTTCTTATTTTACAGAGGAACCTATTATTATTGATGGAATACCAAATGAAACTTCGTGGCAAAAAGTACAAGCAACATCTGCATTTATTGATATTGAAGGTATAAAAACACCAAAGTATACTACTACAGTAAAAATGCTATGGGATTTAAAAAACATCTATTTTCTCGCAGAAATAGAAGAACCTCATGTGTGGGCTGATTTAAAACAGAGAGATACGATTATCTTTTATAATAATGACTTTGAAATTTTTATAGATCCGGATAATGACACGCATAACTATTACGAAATAGAAATTAATGCTTTGAATACAGTTTGGGACCTCTTTCTTACAAAACCATATAGAGAGAATACTCCTGTGCTCAATGATTGGAATGCCAACGGATTACAATCGGCAGTCAAGATTCATGGTACTTTAAACAATCCTAACGATATTGATAAAGGTTGGACACTAGAAGTAGCAATTCCATTCAAAGTCTTTAGAACATCATATTATGAAGATAATACACCCGGAGATCAATTTTGGAGAATAAATTTTTCAAGAGTAAATTGGGATTTTCAGTTAGAAAATAAGAAATATTATAGGAAAAAGAATCATCAAGGTAAGTTTGAACCAGAGTATAATTGGGTTTGGTCGTCTATGGGAGTTATTAATATGCACCGACCAGAGGATTGGGGATATGTTTATTTTTCTTCGAAAAAAGCTGGAGAAAAAGATATGTTTACAATCCCTAAAGATTATAAAGTAAGACAACTACTTTATGCATTATACCGAAAACAAAAGGAATATTTTGAAAAGCATAAACGTTGGGCTACCTCTTTTTCAGAATTATCCCAGAATCGTATAGAAATAGAAGGTAAAAAGATTATACACAGTATAGAAAATCACCAAACAGGATGGAATATTATTGTAGTTAGTCCTTTTACCCGTAAGGTATTTATTATTAAAGAAGATGGTAAGGTCATTCAAAAAGTAAACTAGTATGAAATTGTCTAGAATTATAATAGTATCCATTTTGTTTGTTCATATAGGTTGTAACACAGAAACAAAGAATGAAAAACAAGAAGTAATACAAGAAATAGTAAAAGAACAACCTCAAAAAGAGATCAAAACAAAAGCATTTAAATATTGGACATGGTTTACAGTAAATGACTCTTTGTCTACTGAGGATTATAAAAGAGAATTTCAAAAATATAAAGAAAATGGCATAGATGCTATTTTGATTAATACCGAAGCCAATGCCAAAAAATTAAGTGTAGTAACACCAATTGCAAAACAAGCCGGATTAGAAGTACATGCGTGGATGTTTACTATGAATCGACCAAATGATAGTATAGCATTACAACATCCCGAATGGTATTCAGTAAGCAGAGAAGGAAAATCCTGCTATGATACAAGACCATATATAGATTATTATCAATGGTTATGCCCAACTAGAAAAGAATCTCGTAATCATGTATTAAGTCTTGTAGAAAATTTAGCACAAGTCGAAGGGGTTACAAGTGTACATTTGGATTACATACGATATCCTGATATTTTTCTTCCGATAGGATTATTGCCTAAGTATAATCTTGTTCAAGATGAAGAATTGCCGGAATTTGATTTTTGTTATTGTGATGTTTGTCTAAATACATTTGAAAAACAACATCATAAAAACCCAAAAGATTTTAAAAATCCAGCTATTGACATGGAATGGAAGCAATTTAGACTTAATCAAGTTAAAAAAGTAGTTGATGATGCCTATGCCATAGCGCACAAATATGACAAAATACTTACTGCAGCTGTTTTTCCCTATCCTGAAATGTCGGATCATATGGTTCGTCAACGTTGGGATAAGTGGACTGTAGATATGGTATTGCCTATGGTATATCACAATTTTTATAATGAAGAAACAGATTGGATTGGTTATGTAACGCAACAAGGAGTGAAAGACCTAAAAGGAAAACCGGTTGAATTACATACAGGGATATATTTACCACCTATGAGTCCCGAAGAAGTCAGTATAGCCATACAATTAGCAAAAGATAATGGAGCATCAGGAGTATCATTTTTTGATGGACATGCCATTACAGATGAACAATTCAAAGCCATAAAAGCTTCCAAAAGTAATATCAGAAATTAAAATGTCTTTACAAAAAGGATTCATATATGTTATTATCGTTGTTGTTGCATTTGCTTGCAAAAAAGAGACACCAACGGCTTCTATATTGGTATCAAAAGAAGCATTAACATCTTTTGTAAATCCTTTTATTGGTACAGATGGCCCGGGTAATACCTATCCCGGTGCAACAGTTCCTTTTGGAATGGTTCAGTTAAGTCCAGATATTGGGATTCCTGGTTGGGATAGGATTGCCGGATATTTTTATCAAGATTCTATCATCACCGGTTTTTCTCATACACATTTAACAGGAACAGGAGCTGGAGATTTATACGATATTCTCGTAATGCCTACAAATAGTAAATTTTCTAAAAGGATAGAAGAAAATAATTACAAGCCTTTTTCATCCTATCAACACGATAAAGAAAAAGCATCACCTGGATATTATTCGGTAGATCTTTTAGATTATGAGATCAAAGCAGAACTGACCGCAACATCTAGAGTTGGTATCCATAGATATACATTTCCTAAAGACACTGCAACATCGATACATGTTGATTTGGGATATGCTATCAATTGGGATAAACCTACAGATACTTATATCGAAAAAATAAATGAAACAACAATCAGAGGATATAGAAAATCGACAGGTTGGGCAAAAGACCAACGTATATATTTTGTAATGCAATTTTCAAAACCATTTTTAGCGTATGAGGTCTTTACTAATGAAAAAATAGATACGCTTCCCGCACAAGGCCTAAATACCAGAATTGTTTTACATTATAATACCTCAGAAAAAGAGCAAATCATTGTCAAAACAGCACTATCAACTGCTAGTTTTGAAGGGGCTGAAGCTTCTATGGCTCAAGAAACCCAGGATTTTGACTTTGATAAATATAAAGAAGAAGCCCGCGAGATCTGGGAAAAAGAATTACAAAAAATAAAAATTACGACTACAGACCAGGATAAGAAAGCGATTTTTTATACCATGATGTATCAGTCAATGTTAGCCCCAACACTATTAAGTGATCCTTTGGGAACGTATAAAGGAGCTAATGATACAATAATGAAAGCAGAAGGATTTGAACGATACGATACATTTTCATTATGGGATACATTTCGTGCAGCACATCCGCTGTATACGATTATCCAGCAAGAACGTGTACCTGATATGATAAAATCATTGTTAGCGCATTATCAGGAGACAGGTGTATTACCTGTTTGGTCTATGCAAGGTAATGAAACGAATATGATGATTGGCTATCATGCCGTTCCAGTACTGGTAGATGCTTATTTTAAAGGATTTGATTTTGATGTAAATTTAGCTTATGAAGCCTGCAAAAAAAGTGCTATGGTCGATCAAAGGCAGATTGATAGCTATAAAAAGTTAAACTATGTCCCCGTAGATCAACATCATGAAAATTGGTCTGTTTCAAAAACAATGGAGTATGCTTATGATGATTGGTGTATTGCTATGTTTGCAAAAGATCTAGGCAAAGAAGAAGACTATAGATACTTTTTACAACGCTCTCAAAACTGGAAAAATCTATATAATGAACAAAGATCATGGATTCAACCCAAAGATACTTTAGGCAGATTTATAGAACCCTTTATCCCCAAAGTGTATTCTCCATACTATTGCGAGAGCAATGCATGGCAATATTATTGGTTTGTACCTCATGATATCAAAGGATTAATTCAAAAAACAGGAGGGAAAGAAAGATTTACTCAAAAATTAGATTCGATGTTCTCTTACGATCCTATGCCAGAGGATAAACTACCGATATTTAGTACAGGAATGATAGGGCAATATGCACATGGTAATGAACCTAGCCATCATGTAGCCTATTTATATAACTATATCGATCAACCTTCAAAAACTCAGGAGCTTATTCGTAAAATTTTAGAAGAACAATATAAGAATCAACCCAATGGACATTGTGGTAACGAAGATTGTGGACAAATGTCATCATGGTATATATTGAGTGCATTAGGGTTTTATCCAGTCAATCCCGCTCAGGGCGCATATATGATCGGAACTCCTTTTTTTGAAGAAGTAGAAATACAATTGCCTAACAACAAGGTGTTCCATATCGTTGCAAAAGGGCTTTCAGAAGAAAATAAATATATACAAAGTGTTTTGTTTAATGAAAAACCAATAGAAAATGTGTTTATAACACACAAAGAGATTAGTAATGGAGGTGTTCTTGAATTTGAAATGGGGAATACGCCAAATGATTCGTTATTTATAAATTTAGGATTACCAGAAAACAACCATATATATTAGGAATGAGAAGATATACAATACAACTATGTTTTACATTATTTCTTACCTTTTTGGGGTGTACTACCCATGAAAAAACAAAAGAGACCAAACAAGAAGTAGGAACAGCAATAGAAAAACAAAGTAGTAAGCCGATAGTGATATCCACCTGGAATCATGGTGTACCCGCCAATGAAACTGCCTGGCAAATACTTAATCAAGGCGGAACTGCACTGGATGCTGTAGAGCAAGGTGTGCGAACGGCAGAAGCCAACCCCGAAATTCAAACTGTAGGGTTAGGAGGTTTTCCTGATCGCGAAGGTAATGTAACTCTTGATGCTTGTATTATGGATCATAACAGTGATTGTGGGGCAGTATCATTTTTACAACACATCAAGCACCCTATTTCTGTAGCAAGAAAAGTAATGGAAGAAACTCCGCATATTATGTTAACAGGAGAAGGAGCCTTACAATTTGCATTAGAACAAGGGTTTAAAAAAGAAAATTTGCTTACAGAAGCCTCTAAAAAAGCTTATGAAGAATGGTTGGAAACATCAAAATATAAACCAGTTATCAATGTAGAAAATCATGATACGATTAGCATGCTAGCTCTTGATGAAAATGGTAATCTATCGGGTGCTTGTACGACTAGTGGCGCTGCATGGAAAATGCACGGTAGAGTAGGAGACTCCCCAATTATAGGAGCAGGATTATTTTTGGATAATCAGGTGGGAGCCGCAGCAGCTACAGGATTAGGAGAAGCAGTGATAAGAACTGCAGGTAGTGCTATGGTTGTAGAACTGATGCGACAAGGAAAATCCCCATACGATGCCTGTAAAGAAGTCGTAGAACGCATTTATGCCCTACATAAAAACCATAAAGATATAGAGTATCTGCAAGTTGGATTTATTGCACTAAATAAAAAAGGAGAGTACGGCTCATATTGCTTACGATCAGGGTTTAATTTTGCAGTAAAAAGTAAACTTATCGATAATCAATTGACAGATGCTGATTTCAAAATACAATAGTTATGTTGGGTAAAATTATAGTATATATAGCAGTAATTGGGATCATATATTCTTGTAACCCAAAAGAAGAAAAAAGTAGTGCTGTTGAAATAAAGAAAGAGATTTCAAGTGCTACTATCGATTATGTAAACCCTCTTATGGGTACGGATTCTTCATTTGATTTGTCAAATGGAAATACCTATCCTGCTATTGCTACCCCCTGGGGAATGAACTTCTGGACACCTATGACTTCAAAAATGGGAGATGGATGGACATATAAATATGACGAAAATAAAATAAGAGGGATTAAGCAAACACACCAACCAAGCCCATGGATCAATGATTATGCTGCATTTTCATTTATGGCAGTTACAGGAGATCTTAAGTTTCATGAAGAAGAAAGGGCTTCTTGGTTTTCTCATAAAGCAGAAACAGTTACTCCACATCACTATAAAGTATATTTGGCAGATTATGATACTACTGTAGAAGTCACCCCAACTGAAAGAGCAGCACATTTTAAGTTTACATTTCCAGAGGCAGAACGATCTTATATCATGTTAGATGCTTTTTTTAAAGGTTCTATGGTCAAGATTATTCCCGAAGAACGAAAGATTATAGGGTATTGCCAAAATAATAGTGGCGGAGTACCTGATAATTTTCATAACTATTTTGTAGTCGAACTTGATAAAGATTTTGAAGTATATCATACTTGGGGAGACAATTGGCAATTGTATGAAAACACATCTGAACAAAAAGGAGAACATGTAGGGGCAATTATAGGTTTCAAAACCAAAAAAGGAGAAGTTGTACATGCAAAGGTAGCCTCATCATTTATCAGTCCGGAACAAGCACAACTAAATTTAGACAGAGAAATTGGGAAAGACACTTTTGAACAAACGTATGCCAAAGCAAAGAACACTTGGGAAAAACAATTGAGCAGAATCAAAATAGAAGATGATAATATCGATCATATCAGAACTTTTTATTCATGTTTGTATAGAGTACTACTGTTTCCGAGAACGTTTTACGAAATAGATAAAAACGATCAAATCATACATTACAGTCCGTACAATGGTCAGGTACTTCACGGATATATGTTTACCGATAATGGTTTTTGGGATACGTTTCGAGCTGTATTTCCATTTTTCAATATGATGTATCCAGAATTGAATAGCAAGATTATGCAGGGGCTTGCCAATACCTATAAAGAATCAGGATGGCTACCAGAATGGGCAAGCCCGGGACATCGTGATTGTATGATAGGGTCTAACTCTGCACCGATTATTGCCGATGCCTACCTTAAAGGAATTAAAGATATGGATACCGATATTTTGTTTGAGGCAATGATAAAAAATGCAACAACCTCAGAGGGTAGGCCTTTGTCTAATAGGAATGTAATTCGTTCTGTAGGTAGAGAAGGAGTAGAATATTACAATACATTAGGATATGTGCCGTATGATGTAAAAATTAACGAAAACGCAGCACGAACCTTGGAGTATGCCTATGCAGACTTTACAATCGCAAAAATGGCAGAAAAATTAGGGAAACAAGATATAGCAGATACGTTTTATAAACAGTCACTAAATTATAAACACCTATTTGATCCCTCAACAAAGTTAATGCGGGGAAAAAATAAGGATGGAACTTTTCAAACTCCTTTTAATCCATTGAAATGGGGAGATGCCTTTACAGAAGGAAATAGCTTACATTACACATGGTCTGTATTTCATGATATAGAGGGGTTAATTCAGTTAATGGGAGGAAAAGAAGCATTTGAGAAACAGTTAGATGCTGTATTTACAATGCCTCCTGATTTTGATGATTCGTATTATGGATTCACCATTCATGAGATTAGAGAAATGCAGATTGTCAATATGGGCAATTATGCTCATGGTAATCAGCCTATTCAACACATGATTTATTTATATGCATATGCCAATGCAGCACACAAAACTCAGAAAAAAGTTAGAGAGGTACTTACTCGACTGTATGCTGCAACACCAGATGGCTATTGTGGTGATGAAGATAATGGGCAGACTTCGGCATGGTATGTATTTAGTGCTTTAGGATTTTACCCTGTAACACCGGGAGTCAATCAATATGTGATAGGAAGTCCTTTATTTAAAAAAGCTACACTCACTTTGGCTAATAATAATACATTAGAGATCAATGCTCCTCAGAATTCACCTGATAATGTATATATATCATCTATGCAATTAAACAAAAAAGAATACTATAATAGTTTTCTCAATTTTGAAGAAATACAAAAAGGGGGCGTGATAGATTTTACAATGGATAGTATTCCAAATAAAAATTGGGCAAGTAAGGATGAAAACATACCATATTCTTTAAGTAAACAAAAATAATAGCGCAATTCTTTTTAAAATGAAAAGCACAACTCTCTTTATCTTCTGTAGTATTCTTGTTCTTTGTTCTTGTAAAGAAACTGTCTCTCATCAAGAAATCAATAAGGACAAAACAGGTGCATCGATAGAAGAACAAAAAGTTGTAAAAGATGTGACCACATATGTAAACCCATTTATAGGGACATCAAATTTTGGAGCAACATATCCTGGGCCTATTGCAGTTCGTGGAATGGCAAGTGTTGTGCCTTTTAATGTTTCTGGGATAAAAAATCTACCATTAGAAAAAGATAGTCGATGGTTATCTACACCCTATGTACACGAAAATACTTTTTTAACAGGGTTTAGCCATGCTAACCTTAGTGGGGTAGGATGTCCTGAGTTGGGAGTTATCTTGGCAATGCCAACTACAGGAGACTTAGAAACAAATCATTTAAAATATGGGACGACATATTCTGATGAGGTTACAGAGGTAGGGTATTATTCAAATCGGTTAGATGCATACGATATTAAAGTTGAAACTACTGCAACTACAAGAGTTGGGGTTAGTACATATTCTTTTCCCAAAGGAAAATCAAATATCCTTATCAATTTAGGACTAGGTCTTACCAATGAACAAGGAGCTTCAATTAGAGTTGTTTCTCCAACAGAGATAGAAGGAGTACGTTCTGTAGGCTCATTTTGTTACTATAAACCCGAAGAAGCGTATCCTATTTATTTTGTGGCAAAGTTTTCAAAATCAGCAAAACAATTTGGCGTCTGGAAAACTCCAATGAAACAACAAGGTACAGAAACCCAATGGATGGAGACCAAAGGAATATCCTATAATGGAAGAACAAGAGTCAAAGAGGGATATACCAAACAGGTTGTAGGGGATAGTATAGGGGCATATATGCAATACTATTTTGATACCCCAACACAAGTCGAGATAAAAATTGGTATCTCTTATGTGAGTATCAAAAATGCACGAGAGAATCTAGAAAAAGAAACGTCTGGTAAAACTTTTGAGCAAATCAAAAAAGAAACCCGTAACAATTGGAATCAATACCTCTCTAGAATAGAAGTTGAAGGTAAAGAAGAAGATAAAATCAAATTTTATACCGCACTCTATCATACATTGATCCACCCTAACACGTTGAATGATTATAATGGGGAATATCCCAAAATGCGAACCAGAGAAACCTTAAAGACCAATGGAACAAGGTATACTGCATTTTCACTTTGGGACACCTATAGAAATCTACATCAACTCATGACGTTATTATATCCAAAACAGCAATCGAATATGATAAACAGTATGTTGCAGGTGTATGATGAAAGTGGGTGGTTACCCAAATGGGAATTAAATGCCACAGAAACTACAACAATGGTTGGTGATCCTGCCGGAATAATTATCACAGACTCATACATAAAAGGGATTAGAGATTTTGATATAGAAAAAGCTTACAAAGCAATGTTGAAAAGTGCAGATCAAATAGATAATAACCCTTTACGACTTGGTATTTCAGAATATTTAGAAAAAGGATATCTCACAACTAAAACCACTAGTAGTGGCACTGTTTCTATTACTCAAGAATATAATGTTGCTGATTTTGCAATAGCACAATTAGCAAAAATATTAAAGAAAGAAGAAGATTATGAGCGATTTTCACGACGATCATTATCCTATAGAAAACTTTTTAACAAAGAATACAGTGTATTACGACCCAAAAACGAAGATGGAAGCTGGTTTTCGCCTTTTGATCCCGGTACGGGGGCAAACTTTGTAAAAAATCCCGGGTTTATAGAAGGCAATGCATGGCAATATACATTTATGCTATCACATGATGTAGAGGGGGTAAAAGAAATGATGGGTGGAGATCAACCATTTATCCAACAATTACAAAAGGTATTTGATACAGGACAGTATGATATGGCAAATGAACCTGATATTGTATATCCCTTTTTGTTTAATTATGTAAAGGGCGAAGAATGGCGTACACAAAAAACAGTAGATACATTATTAAAGCAATATTATAAAAATACTCCTGATGGTTTACCTGGTAATGATGATACAGGTACAATGTCTGCATGGGCAGTATTCGCTATGGCAGGGATTTATCCGATTAGCCCTGCAACACCTGTATATACATTCTGCAAACCAAAGTTTGATACTATCAAAATTCATTTAGATTCTGAATATTACTCTAGTAAAATATTAACTATTGCAGTAGATAAGAGTGAGGAAGATAGTTTTATAAAAACTATAGAAATCGATGGTAAAATTCACAATAGTTTTTTTATTACTCATGAAAAACTGATCAATGCAAAAAATATTACTTTTTATCTCAAATAGATAAGGTATTATTTAAAACAAATTATAGCAGCAAAAAAAAATAATTCTCAAGGCTTTATAAAGTTTTGAGAATTATTTTTTTTGGACAAAACTAGGATGTAATAATGAGCAAAAGAATTACTATTTCTAAGGGATTTTTATTCATTATCAAACATCAAAATATATTGTATGTATTATATGTAAATCGATTTACTATTGAGACCTGATTTAGATCATTAGGATATTCTGTGGATTAGAGATGATTATAAGTGTTGATTAACAATTAGTTGGTTAGTGTGTTTACTTTTTAAAGAATTTCTAAAAAAGATTTATTATAACAAGTATTTTTATTGATCTCTCATTTTTTACATAAAAAAACAACATATATTTTTTTAATACTCTTTCGGACAATTTTATGCATAGATGATATATTGTAATAGTGTTTTTCTTAACATTATTATTGTTATTGTTTTGATTTTTATGTTAAAAATGTTCAAAATAAATGGACTCAAACGTTTTCATAATTACGTTCTTTGACTTTTCAGGCTTGTTATTGGTCGAATTTATTTTCTAAAAGTTAATGATATTATAAAATTTATAAAGGCTTAAAAATAGCTCTCTTATCGAATTAGAGAGAGATTAGTATTTATGACCGGGCAAACAGAAATCAATACTAAACGTAAAC
Organism: Aquimarina algicola; assembly: GCF_006443095.1. Classification (GTDB taxonomy): domain Bacteria; phylum Bacteroidota; class Bacteroidia; order Flavobacteriales; family Flavobacteriaceae; genus Aquimarina; species Aquimarina algicola. The sequence goes on along the minus strand of NZ_VFWZ01000007.1, from coordinate 146,335 downwards.
TAAAAAATTAAGTATGTGTAAGAAATTACTAATGACCTTACTTCTTATAACAATAAGTAGTTATATATCAGTGGGGCAGGAAATAACAGTATCGGGAAAGATTACTGAAAACAAACAGGGTACTCCTTTACCAGGAGTAAACATTTTGGTAAAAGGAACATCTACAGGAACACTTTCAGATTTTGATGGTAATTATTCGGTTACCTTTTCTCAGGAAAATGCAGTTTTGGTTTTTTCATCATTAGGTTTTGAAACCAAAGAAATTGCTGTGGGTAATCAAACAGAAATTAATGTTTCTTTATCTGAATCTACAGAAGCTTTAGGAGAGGTAATTGTTACAGCACTTGGTATAGAGCGAGATCGAAAAACGCTAGGTTTTGCAGTAACACAATTACAATCAGAGTCTATTTCAGAAGTAAGAACTCCGAGTGCTCTTAATGCATTGCAAGGAAAAGTTGCTGGGGTTAATATTACTCCTCCTTCTACAGGGGCGTCAGGCTCTAGTAGAGTTGTCATACGAGGAGCTTCTAGTATCTCGGGAACAAATCAACCACTATATGTTGTTGATGGAGTTACCATAGATAATACACAATTAGGAGAAGCCGGACCTTTTGGTGGATCAGATTTTGGTGATGGTGTATCTAGTATCAATCCTGATGATATCGAATCTGTAAGTGTACTAAAAGGAGGTGCAGCTGCCGCTTTATATGGTTCTAGAGCTTCTAATGGAGTAATTTTGATTACTACAAAAAGCGGAAAAAAACGAGAAGGACTTGGGATAGAATATAGCAGTCAGATCACTTTTGACCGTTTGCTTACAAATATTCTTGATTTTCAAGATACATACGGACAAGGAGAGGAAGGACAAGCTCCCACAACAGCAGAAGGAGGATTAGATACAGCATTTTCTTCATGGGGGCCAAGATTAGGTAGTATTCCTTCTTCTGTTCAGTTTGATGGAGTATCCAGACCTTTTGTAGATGCAGGAAATAACCTAAGAAGATTCTATGATACAGGAACAACCTTGATCAATACTCTTGCGATCTCAAAAAGTAAAGAAAACTTTAATTATAGATTTGCTCTTACAGATTTTGATAACGACGATATATTGCCAAACTCTGAAATGAATAGAAAATCAATATCTCTCAACCTAGGTTCTGTAGCTGCAGAGAAATTATCACTTAATGTAAGCGCAAGATATGTCATCGAAAAAGTAACTAATCGACCCCGAGTATCAGATGCACCAGGAAATGCAAACTTTTCTGTAGGATTATTACCTGCCAATGTTAATGTAGAAAGCTTGGCACCTGGTTTTACAGATACAGGGGTAGAACAACGGATATCGTCTAGTCCTTTTGTACAAAACCCATTTTGGGCAGCAGAACGGTTTAGAACATTTGATCGTAGAAATCGAATATTGAGTTCTGCTACGGCAAAATACCAAATTTTTGACTGGTTAGACATTACAGCAAGAGCAGGTATTGATCATTCTACAACACGTACAACACAGATCGAAGGGTTTGGTACCGCATTCACCCCACAGGGTAGTATAGAAGAAAGAGAGAATATCATTACTCAAGTAGATGCAGACCTTATTTTAGGATTTAATAAAAGTATAGGAAATGATTTCTCAATAGATGGATTTGTAGGTGTAAACAAAAACACACAACGTAGAGACTTTTTAAAACTAAGAGGAGAACGTTTTATCATTCCTTTTTTAGAAATTATAGGTAATGTAGAGAACTCCAGCAATGAAAGAGAACTTACAGAACTAGCTTTTTCCGGGATTTATGGATCGTTAGAGTTTGGTTACAAAGATTATTTATATCTTACAGTAACAGGACGTAATGATTGGTTTTCGACATTATCCGGTGAAAACAAAACGTCTCCTAATAATGATTTCTATCCTTCGGTAAGTGGTAGTTTTGTATTTTCTAATGCTTTTGAACTACCCTCATGGTTTACTTTTGGGAAAATTAGAGCAGGATATTCTGAAGTTGCAGGAGGAGCAGAAACTCCATATCAGCTGAGTTTCCCTTATAGAATTTTTGGGCAAGGGCATTTAGGACAACCTTTAGGAGAAATTGCAACAAATATTTTACCTAATCCAAGCTTGGTTCCATTTAATAAAACAGAAATAGAAGTAGGGCTTGATTTAAGTTTTTTTAATAGTAGATTTGGTATAGACCTCGCATATTATACCAATACCACCGAAAAAGATATTTTACCAGTTAATATTTCTAATACATCAGGCTTTCAACAAATCGTTTCAAATATTGGAGAATTAGAAAATACGGGAGTTGAATTATTAGTAACTGCAACACCAATTCAGTCCTCTAACTTTCAATGGGATGTAAGTTATAATTTAGGATTCAATGATAGTGAAATTATAGCAACTGACGACGAAAATAATATTCTTACAGTTGGAGATGTACGTACCTTTGATGCTAATATTAGTCAAATAGTAGGACAACCTTTTGGTGTAATTTATGGTACTGCTTATGCCAGAAATGAAAGCGGAGATATTATTTTTGATAGTCAAGGAATACCGCAAATAGATTCTGAAAGAAAAATTCTAGGAGAAGGAGTCTCGCCTTGGAACATGGGACTTACCAATACTTTTAGATATAAAAATATAACATTAAGCTTTTTGATTGATGCCAAGTTTGGAGGACAGATATACTCGGGAACAAATGCAATTGCTACTTCTGCCGGATTACACAAACGTACTTTAGAAGGGAGAGAAGGAGGACTGACGGTAAGTGGAGTAACCAATGTGACAGATGCAAACCCTAATGGAACACCATTTCAATTTACTCATGATGACTCTACTCTAGAAGCCTATTATGGCAGAATTTCAAGTATTGCTGAAGAACAAATCGAAGATGCAGATTTTATAAAACTGAGACAATTAAGTATCGGATATAAATTTCCTTCACGATTATTAAATAAAACCTTTCTAACCGATGGTTCTATCTCTCTTGTAGGAAGAAATCTGTTTTTTATTAGTAGAGATGCAGAAAATATTGATCCAGAAGCAGGCTTTAATGCTAATAATGCACAAGGGTTAGAATACTTCGGGTTACCTTCTGTTGCAAATTATGGGGTAACACTTAATTTAAAATTTTAAACATAAAAAGGTATTATCGTAATGAAAAAATATATAACAGCAATTTTAGCAGTTTTTCTATTTATTACTTCTTGTGATGATGGTTTTGAAGAACTTAATCAAGATCCCAATACTGCAAATGATTTGGTTCCCGGGCCCAAACTTACCAATGCAATTTTGAGAGCTGCGGGAGATCGTTTTGAGAACTGGAGAGGAAATCTAATTTATTCGTCAACAATGATCCAACACATGTCTGCTACAGGTGGTGTTTGGGCAGGTGATAAGTATTTGTACAATGCTCAGTGGTCTGGCGCTTGGTTTGAAAGAACCTATAATGACATGGTAAAAATTATTGAAGATGTTGTGAATCAATTAGAAACTGACCCAGATGATCAATACGCTGAAGAAATGTTGTCTATTGCAAGAATTCTTAGAGTTTTTATTTATCACAGAGTTACTGATCTTTATGGAGATGTTCCCTATAGCGAAGCAGGTAGAGGGTTTATAGACGTAAATTTGAGACCAAAATATGATCCACAAAGTGAAATTTATACAGATATGTTAAATGAACTCGAAGAGGCTACAGCAGCGCTGGGAACAGAAACTTCTCAATTTGGAGATGCAGATATCCTTTTTTCAGGAGATCAGGGAAAATGGAAACGCTTTGGGTATTCTCTAATGCTACGATTAGGATTACGTTTAATAAAAGTAGATCCAGAAGCCTCTAGACAATGGGTACAAAAAGCGATTGATGGTGGTGTAATGCAGTCTAATGATGATATTGCCTTTGTAAATCATACTGATGGGCCCGAAGGAATTAATAGAAATGGAAATGGTCAGGTATTTTTAGCTGATGATGATGTAAGACTTAGCGATACTTTTATAAATGCTTTAGAAGATGACCCAAGGTTAAGAATTTATGCAGCACTACCAAACGATGATGACGACAGAAGAACTAGTGGTAGTAATGATCCTACTTTACAAAGAGGCTTGCCTAATGGTCTGACTACAGAAACGGTTCAGGATATACCAGGAGGAGATGATATCAATAATTTTTCTGAACCCAATAGAAATCTTATTACCGGAGAAGATGATCCATATTTTTTTCAATCCTATGCAGAAGTAGAATTTATGCTTGCAGAAGCAGATATACGATGGGGGATTGCCGGAGGAGATCCAAAAGCACATTATGATGCAGGAATAACAGCAGCGATGAAACAAATGGATTTGTATGATATTGGAGATCAGAGTGTAACAGATACAGAAATTAGCGATTTTTTGACTGCAAAACCATATGATGCAGCCAATGGATTAGAGCAGGTAAATACTCAATATTGGATTGTAACATTTCTTAATGACATCGAATCTTTTGCGAATTGGAGAAGAACCGGTTTTCCTGTGCTAACACCTGTTAATTTTCCAGGAAATGTTAGTAATGGACAAATCCCCAGAAGACTTCGGTATTTTGAAAGAGAGCAAACTGCTAACCCGCAAAACTATCAAGAAGCACTCTCAAGACAAGGTCCGGATGAATTTTTTACAAGAATTTGGTGGGATGTCGAATAAAATCTCATGATCAACAACAAACGTAATATTCTTTAACTAAAGAATAATAAATCATTAGCTTCACTCTATAATATCATTCAATATTGTAGAGTGAAGTAATTTTTGATTCTATTTAATATTATTTTACTACATCAGTATAAAAGATATTTCAAAGACTTTTACCTAGCAAACAAATTAATTCTAGTATAAATAATTAAATTACATTTTAATTAAAAGCTCAAAAAGCCAATATATAATGGATACATCCAAAACTAATTATACCAAACCCTTTATAACAATAATTTTTCTATTCTTTATGTGGGGGTTTATAACAGTAATGAATGATGTACTGATCCCACATCTAAAATCTGTTTTCGAACTAAGTTATTTTCAGGCAGCACTCATTCAATTTGCTTTTTTTGGCGCTTTTTTTGTGATTTCATTACTATATTTTATTATTTCGGTGAGCCAAGGAGACCCTATTTCAAAAATTGGATATAAAAAAGGAATCATTTTAGGATTGGTATTATGTGGGATAGGGTGTTGTCTTTTTTATCCAGCAGCAACATATCAGCGATATATTATTTTTTTAGGCGCATTATTTGTTCTGGCTTCGGGAGTTACTATTCTACAGATTACAGCAAATCCTTATGCTGCTATTTTAGGAAAACCTGAAACAGCATCAAGCAGACTTAATCTTGCACAAGGTTTTAACTCTTTTGGAACTACTTTGGCTCCTATTATAGGAGCAATATTATTGTATAAAGTATTTTCTGATGGAGAAGTTACAGTAGATGCTTTAAAAATACCTTATTTAATTTACGGAGCACTCTTTTTTATATTGGCCATTATTATACAATTTATTCACCTTCCTTCTTTTGTAAATACAGATCCGATAGAAAAAGGGATTAGAGTACTCAAATTCAGGCATGTTGTATTAGGCATGTTTGCCATATTTTTTTATGTAGGAGGAGAAGTATCTATTGGAAGTTTTCTCATTAATTTTTTTGGTCTCGATGAGATTATGGGCATGGATGAAGCAGAGGGAGGAGTTTTTCTATCCTATTATTGGGGAGGAGCAATGATAGGAAGATTTCTAGGATCTGTTTCTATGGGAAGTATGGCTGATAAAACAAAAAAACACATATTAATGGCAGGTTTGTCTGCTTTGTTTTTTTTGATACTATATTTTATTACGGCAATCAAAATTGAAGCAGAAGAGTTTTCTATACAATTTCTTCCGTTTTCTAATATTTGGTTATTTATTGTTTTTTTGGTTGTTAATTATCTTGCTTTTGTTGTAGCAGGTAAACAAGCTTCAAAAGTATTAACAATATTTGCTGGGATTGTAATTATATTATTGATGATAATGCTCTTGTTTGACGGCAAAGTCGCTTTTTGGAGTGCTATAGCTATAGGAGCTTTTAATTCAATTTTATGGTCTAATATATTTACATTGGCAATAAAAGATTTAGGTAAGTATACAAGTCAGGCATCTTCATTATTAGTAATGATGATTGTAGGAGGAGCATTGATACCCTTATTACAAGGAGCAATGGCCGATTATCTTGGGATTAAATTATCTTTTATCATTCCTATGGTATGCTACCTTTATCTGGTGTTTTACGGTGTATCTGGATATAAGATTAAAAAATAAAGAAAAATGATTTTAGGAGTAGATATAGGAGGAAGTCATATCTCAGTTGCAGTAATAAATGAAAATAAACCTGATCAAATTGAGGAGCTTTATACTATGAAAGTTAATCATAAAGACGATCAAAACCTTATACTTGAAAGCTGGATATGTGCGTTAGATCTTGCAATCACTAATTTAGGAGTTGAGAAATTAAAAGGAATAGGGATTGCAATCCCGGGACCATTTGATTATATGCATGGCATTTTTCCTGATCAAGGAGAAAGTAAATTTGATACATTATCTAATGTCAATTTTAAAGAATGTATTCAAAAACAACTAAAATTGGATCCATCAATTACAATTAGGTTTTACAATGATGCAGCATGTTTTGGTATTGGAGAAGCCTGGGCGGGTGATATGGCAAAATATCATAAGTCTATAGCCATTACTTTGGGTACAGGTCTGGGGGCTACTTTTTTACTGAATGGAGTTCCTATAACTTCTGGAAAAGGAGTACCATTATATGGGGAATTATATCATTTACCTTTTGGAAATGATATCGCAGATACTCATTTTTCTACGCAATGGTTTCAAAGAAGATATAAAGAACTTACGCAAAGAGAAATAAAAGGAGTCAAAGAATTGATAATGCTAAAAGAAGAAAGAGATATTGTGGTTTCAATCTTTGAAGAGTTTTCAAGCAACCTGGCTTTATTTTTAAAACCGTGGTTAAAGGATTTTGAAGCAGAAGCATTAGTGATAGGAGGTAATATAAGTAATGCATGGCCGTATTTTTCAAAAAACTTACAACTTGTTTTGCAACAGCTAAAATTAGAAGTGCCTGTTTATAAAAGTAAGCTGCAAGAAAAAGCGGCATTAATAGGAGGAGCGAGACTGGTAGATTCTCATTTTTATCAACAATTAGGATGAAATTCTTAAAAGAAGCTTGCGTAGAAAACGTTGAACAAGCGATATTAGCAGAAAAAAAAGGTGCTGATAGAATCGAATTGTGTGCAGATTTGATATCAGGTGGCATTAGTCCTTCTTATCAAACAGTAAGAAAAGCTAAAGAAAAATTATCGATACCTGTACGAGTAATGATACGACCTAGAAAAGGAAACTTTGTGTATTCTGAAGCTGAGTTTGAAACCATGAAAGAATACATTCGGTTTTGTAAAAAAGAGAAAGTAGATGGGGTTGTCTTTGGTATTCTAAATCTTGATAATACTTTGGATATAGAAAGGATCAAAGAATTAACCGCTATTGCTTTTCCATTAGACATAGTGATACATAAAGCTATAGATGAAACACCGGATATCATCAAATCACTATATCAACTTATAGAACTCGATACAATTACAACGGTTCTGACCTCTGGTGGAAAATTATCAGCAAAAGAGGGTAGGTATACTTTAAAAGAAATGATAGCAATATCAAAAAACAAAATAGAGATTCTTCCTGCCGGATCAATAACAGATCAGAATATTTTAGAATTACATCAACTTCTGAATGCAACCTCTTACCATGGACGAAAAATAGTTGGGAATCTACAAGAAAATAACCTGCTATAGTAAGTAGAATAAGCAATTATTTTTTTATATTTTTTTCTTCCTATAAGTACATATCAATGGATAACGGACCGATAACTGATAGCATACCAAGTACGTAAGCAAGTTGTCTTTTACTTAAAGCCATTATAGTTCAGATTATTTAGAAATAGTAGTTATTGTTTCTTCTAAAAATGGGTAATCCGTATAGCCAGTATGATCACCTCCATAGAATAGATCTACATTCAGTTCATTTAAAGGAGCATTTTGTTTAAATCGTGCTACCAAGTCGGGATTTGCAATATAAAAACGACCATATGAAATCGCAGTCGCTTTACCATTTTCAATACGTTTTGCTCCAGATTCAGCAGTATAATTTCCATTGGCAATATATACTCCTTGATATAAAGACTGTAACTCCTCGATAGTAGCTTTTTGACTCTCAGATAGGTTACTAAAAGGCATTGATTCATTCACTTCCAAAAAAGCAAGTTGATATTTGTTTAATTGATCAATGACATATTTGAAAGTAGTTAGAACATCGCCTTTTCCCATATCATTATATGCACTTACAGGAGATAGTTTAACTCCTACACGATCAGAGCCCCATATGGATACAGCATCATCAAGGATTTCACCCAAAAACCGAAACCTGTTTTCTAATGATCCACCATATTCATCGGTACGATGATTTGTCTCTTCTTGTAAAAAAGTATCGATTAGAAACCCTCCGGCGGAATGAATCTCTACTCCATCAAAATCAGCCTGTAGCGCAAATTGGTTTGCTTCTGCATAATCTTGTCGTAATTGTTTGATTTCTTTGAGAGTTAATTCTCTAGGTAATGTTGGTGTTTGCATTCCTTCATAAGTCATTACTTTTTCAGTACTGGCAATAGAAGAAGGAGCAACAACCTCACAACCTTCTGGAAGAATTGATTTGTGTGCAGCACGGCCTGAGTGCCATAATTGAAGAAATATTAGTCCACCTTCTTTATGCACAGCTTCTGTCACTTTTTTCCAGGATGCTGCTTGATTTTCATTATAAATCCCCGGGCAGTTAATGCCTCCTGATCCTTTATTAATTTGAGTGGATTCAGCCATTATTACACCAGCAGTTGCTCGTTGTCGATAATATTCGATTGTCATTTCAGGATTAATGCCTCCTTCTATGGCTCTATAACGACTCATAGGAGCCATAAAAATTCTGTTTTTTGCAATGTATCGCCCTATTTTTAAAGGATTAAAAATTGATTTTATTGATTCTTTCATTGTTTTTATTTTTTTGGTGTACTACCAGGTTTAAACTGGGTATAAAATTAGTTTGAGAGCCTAAACAAACTGTTATCAATCTATAAGTAATACTAGTCAAAGTGTAACTGGACTTTACATTTTAATGATATTTTAGGTCTAGAATTCCTTTATAATTTCTCTTACGCAAAAACAAATTAGAGTCAAGAAGCTTTTGAAGATTTAAAATTTAATAGTCAGAATACTTCCATTAGGACTACTTTCGAATGGCCTAAAAATATTATTTTAAATAATTACTTCACATATCTATACAATGGTAATATAGATCCAGGTTTTGATAAGTGCGCCTATTTTTGGAATATAGATTTAGGGATGAAACTTTTTAATGATAAAGCTACCATTAGTTTACTGGCTTATGATATATTGAACCAAAGCATTAATAGTAGAAGAACAACTACAAATGATTTTATAAAAGATAGAAGAGGTACTGTATTACAACAGTATTTTATGATTAGCTTTAAATATGCTCTTAATAGATTTTAAGTGTAAAATATATAATCACATACAAGAAACGAGGGTAAGTTTTTGTAATTTATTAGTTTAGAATATTGATGATATGATTGGTAATATTTTTACAAGAGTTAAATACTACTTTTCTTTTTTCTTACCTAATGAAATCTTGTAGTCGTCTATGTTTCCTTTGATCTTTAGGTTGAGGTACTTTATTTTTTTATTAGGATCTACTTCTACAATTTCGTCTTCTTGCTGCTGACCACTGATTGTATCTTTCTTACTTCCGAATAGTTTTTGCCAAGCAGCTTTTCTCACAGTTTTCCATGGTATACGTAAATAATAATCAATATTTTGATTCTTATCATGTGTACCGGATAATTCCATATGACCTAATGTAGATTCGATCGTCATAGAAGGAATATTAATTTTTCCTTTCTTTATATCCAAACTATTTTGTAGCGTATCAAATTTTATGTTTTGCAAGTTTTTATCTCCCATATAATCTGAAAAGGCTAGCATTGGTTTGTAATTTTTTAATTTTCCGTTTAATACTTTTACATCCATTTCTATAGTAGACTGATCTAGATCTGGCACCATATCAGGATATACTCTTATTTTACCTTTAATTCTAGAAGTGAGTTTTCCTTGTAAATTTTCTGAAACGAGATGGTCTTGTCCAAAATTTTCGAATTTAAACAGTAATTTATCCAAATCAACATTATTCATAACCAAATCCGGCTGCATATAGATATGTTTTGGGTCGCTACCATTAAAATAACCATTTAATCTAATACTTCCTCCTGCAGCATCCATATCTAGTGTGTCAATATAAATGTAATGGTTAGGTGTTGTTCTTAAATCTGCTTTGATATTTTGAAGATCTATTCTATGGTAAATAAAGTGGGCGATATCTGCTTTAAATTGCATATCGGTGAATGGTAATTCGTACAGGTTGAAGGCATCTGCATGTTCTTTGATATCTTCTGTTTTTGAAGTAACAACTTCTGTTGTTTTTGGAGCACTTAAATTAAAATTAAAAAGTGCATCAAAGTCAATATAATTTGCTTTTACTTCGAGATAATTATCTCTTTTCTTTATTTGTGGATCTTTTCCTAAATAATAGTTTAAATCAAAATTAAAATTGGTAGACCCTATTTCTCCATGAAAGTCTTTTATAACCAAATGTTCTTCTTCATAATGTATATTTCCTCTAAAATTATCAAAGCGAAGAGGATGTAATTTCATTTTTGTATCTAACTTGTCTAAAGATAGATCGATAGATTGTAAAGTAGAATCTTTATAATGCATACTAGAAGTAAAATGCAATGCCAAATTATCGAAAGTTTCATGTCGATACTCTTTTGGGACATAATTTTCTCCTTTATAAGAAAAAACATCTTCTAGTCTTAACTTGTTAGAAGTAAGATTGATATCTAGATCAACATCTCCATTAAGTTGAGGTTGCATCCAAAAAGCATAATCGTGTATTAGTCCATCAAAATGAAAATCACTATCATCTATATACCCTGTAAAATCTTTTATTTCTAAATCTTGATTATCTATTAGTATATCGGCATGAAAATCGTGTAGTTTGTGAGGATAATGTTTCAAGTCTGCATTTAAACTATCGATAAAAAATTCACCTTTGGGCAAATATTTAGATTCAGTAAAATCTTTTGCAGAGGATTTAAAAGAAAGCCCTAATTTTAAATCTTTTATTTGTTCATCTAAACCGGTTTGAGTAGAGTCTTTTTTTGAAAAACCAGTTAATTGAGCAATATCTAAATGATTAGAGACAATATCTAAATGAGCTTCTACCGGAATATTAGTATGATGTACAATTGCAGGTAAATCAGAAAGAAAACCACTTATGGATAAGTCCGAATTTCCCATCAGTAGCTCAAACTGGTTTAGCGTTGCTTCTTTACCATTCATTACTAAATGCACATTCAAATCATGCAAAGGCGCGGGGAGTTCTTTGGAAACTAGGCTTAAGTCTTTTATGATTAATTCTGTAAAGTATGCCTGATTAAGTTTTTGTAATGCTTCTTCAGGGTTATCAATATCAATTATATCGTGAAAATTCATTTTCAGCGAAACTTCCCCTGAGGTATCTTGTACTTGCTCTAGTTCTAAAAAGTCAGCGATAAAATCTAAACTAAAATTCGAACTTATTTGCATGTCCACTTCTGGAGATTCAAAATTCTTGACAAAAACAGACCCTTTGAATTCTCCTTTTTCTAAAGAGGCAGTCATATCGGTTAGAGAAAATTCCATAGTACTTGCGTCTCTATTTTCTCCATTTGTAAAATGACCGTTGAATCCCATATGATCAATCTTTTTTTCTTTTGCGGTATTTTCCAAAAAGGCTTTTCCTGCTCCAAAACTGGCATTAATAAAAGGTCTGTTTCCTTTGTTAGCTGGTCCTTTAATACTAGCATTAAAATAGATTTCACCAGCATTTTTGTATTTTTCTAGAACAGGTATTATATCTGTCGGAGCAAAAGCGATAAGCATATCAAAATTAGGTTTTGTTCCTTTTATAGAGAGGTCAAGATCTACATCATTCTTTGTGTCTATAGAACCTTCTAATTCAAAATCGCCATTTTCCATTACGATACCAGAGGGTTGTATATCAATAATACCAGTATATTCATTAAATATCAGGTCTGTGTGAATTTCAAAATGCTTTTTATGGATAAAGGTTGTATCTCCGTCCTTGATTACATTTAATTCAAAATCTGTATCGATATGCCCGGCGATTATACTATCTTTTCTGCTAAACCCCCCTTTACCTGCATATATAAATTTTTCGACATCTGTATTGGTAGCTTCATCTAGTGTGTGAATGTCTAGATTTTTAAGTTTAATCTTTTTTAGATGAATGTTGGTTGAAGGTGTTTCTGTTTCAGAGGTATTCGCTAAGGAGTTTTGAATATTAGTAGTATTATTTTCATGAATAACAATATTAAAAACGCCTTCTTCAATTAATAAAGACTGAATATCATAATTTCCTTTTACAATATCCCATAGATTGAAACCTATGTATATCTCTTTTACATCCATTATAATAGGTGCATGATCTTCTTTTGTTTCAAAAACTTGCACATCATCAACTTTTATAGAGATATAAGGGAAGCTACCAAACAAGGATAATTCACTATTACCAACACTAATAAGACCTTTATGTTCTTTGTTTAGTTTTACTATTTCTCCTTTAATAATTTCAGATTGGTTACTTTGAATATATAGCAATATGCCTCCTACTAATACAGGAGGAATCAAGAGTAGTGCTAATAAAATTCGTTTCCAGAATTTTTTAATCTTCAAATTAGACGTCTTTAGGGTTAGAAAAAGTATTAGACTTTAAAAATAACGAATTAGTATTAAAAAATCTTATTTTAAAATACGATTTAGTTTTTAGGTTAACCGAATTTATTGATTAAATATTATAATTCTTATAAGTTCTTAATTGGTTAATTATGATGCTATTATGGGAATTTTTGAGAATAAATAGAATTAAAAAAGCCGATAAACATATTGCTTATCGGCTTTTGATGGATTTTCATAAATCCTCTGCGGAGAAAGAGGAACTATCCAAAATCTCAATTTTATAGCATTTACAGGGCTTAAAACAACCCTCAAAATTTACTGACACCGAATTCGCCCCTTTTTAACAAAAGTTTGTGAGTTTAGGAAAGATTATGTGTACTTGACATCATTTGAACACATTCAGTATGGTGATTTAATGAAATATGTCTATAAAATAACAAAATTTCGACATATATTTGCATTGTGTCGAAATCATCGACATACTAACCTCAATATGTCGATTGTATGTACCATCCCGAAAAACCTTATAACAATTTACCACTATTACCGCCAGCTACAGAAGTTGAGACTAAAAAAGTATTGAAGCAAGCCATCGCTTCAAATAAAATTTTAGCGGAGTTAAAAGGACGGGCAGACGAAATTCCAAATCAGTCTATGCTGGTCAATGCCATTACATTGCAAGAAGCAAAAGACAGTTCTGAAATTGAAAATATAATTACAACACAAGATAGCCTATATAAAGCTTTTTCTTCTAATATCTCAGGGACTGACGCACAAACAAAAGAAGTTTTGAGGTATAGACAAGCACTGTGGGAGGGATTTAATGATTTAAAAAACAGACCACTTTCAACAAATTCTTTCATAAAGATTGTACAAACCATTAAGGAAAATAATTCTGGAATACGTAATGCACCAGGAACAACTATATCTAGCAATAATAAGGTGCTGTACACGCCACCAACTGGAGAGGAAACGATTCGAGATTTATTGAGAAATTTGGAAAATTTTATTCACGAGGACGATACTATTGACCAACTAGTCAAGTTAGCCCTCATGCATTATCAGTTTGAGGCGATACATCCATTTTTTGACGGTAATGGTAGAACTGGCAGGGTGCTTAACATGCTTTACATTGTAGAAAAGGGATTATTAGATAAACCCATTTTATATCTCAGTAAGTTTATCATTGAAAATAAAAATGAATATTACAGACTTCTAAGAAACGTAACAGAACAGCAAGCCTGGGAAGATTGGGTGCTCTTTATGCTTAAAGGAATTGAAGAAACCTCGAGATACACACTTAATAAGATAAATGATATTAATAGTTTGATGCAGGAAACCATTGCGTTTGCAAAAACAAATTTACCAAAACGAGTGTATTCTAAGGAGTTGATTGAAATTCTATTTGAGCAGCCTTACAGTAAAGTAAAATATTTGGTTGATAATGATATTGCGAAACGCCAAACAGCTGCAGAATATCTCAATGCGTTAGAAGATATCGGCGTATTGAAATCCCAGAAAGTAGGCGTAGAAAATCTGTATCTTAATGTAAAGCTCTTTGAATTATTGAAAAGTTAAACTTGGTATAACAGTTACCATTATATTGGTAAATACCATAGTTTAGTACATAAAATTACCATTATAATGGCTATTCTAAAGCACAATTCTCTCGTCCAAAATTCTTAATAGCGCTTTGTCATAATATTGATAAACGTCAGGAATATGTAATACTGTAATCTTTGAATAATATGTTGACCCAGTATGCTTTTGAATCTGGCCAAGATGTTTTTTTTCCATCACAAAGACTTTATCTGCCCACTGTAATAAATCTTCAGTTAATTCAGTAGTGCCTTCCTTTCTACAAATTTTATTATTAGTTCCAGCACTTCGGAATTTGTGTTCGAGATACTTTTCAGCAAAGTAGTCCTCAGCTGTTATTGAGCGTTGTTTGTTAGCGGAGCAGATAAAAAGGTAGTTCATAATAGATTTTAAATGTATACAAAGCTATTTAAATATAAAATACTTTAGTAAACTTTCGAGAAAAAGGGTGATTTTTACTACCTTTCTCAAAAATTTACTAAGATTGACTTTATCAGCCTTTATTAATAATCAATTATCGCTTGAAAATTATGCATTCACTTTTGATGAAATTGCTGAGGCTTATAAAGATAAGTCCGAAACATCGGTAAACAATGATTTAAAATATGCTACTCAAAAAGGCGACATTGTTCCGCTAAGGCATCATTTCTATTTAATCATTCCGCCACGTTATTCAAGGCAAGGTAAATTACCTTTGGAACTATACGTCGATAAGCTGTTCTCTTTTTTAAAGCGTAAGTATTATGTGGGCTTATATTCTGCAGCTCGCTTTCATGGAGCGGCACACCAGCAAATTCAGAAGGATTATGTGATTCACAGTGGTTCTGCCTTTTTGGACATAAAGAAGAATGCAATTCAGATTCATTTTATAAGTACCAATAAATGGAATAAAGATAACATAGTATCCCGCAAAAGCGATTCAGGATTATTCAATATATCAAGTCCAGCCCTAACGGCTGCCGATTTACTCTATCATCAGTCAAAAATAGGTGGGCTAAACAGAGTGTTCACTGTAATAGAAGAACTCATTGAAGTTATTAATCAAGAAGACATAGCGAGATTGCTTGATTGGTATCCACATAAAAGTGTATTGCAACGTCTCGGTTTTATATTACAAGAAGTTGAAGGGGAAACAGATAAAACCGCCTGTCTTTACGAACATTTAAGTAACCTTAAATTTTATCCTACGTTATTGAGTCCAAAATCAAAAGAGAAGCCTGGTGCGGTTAGTAATCGCTGGAAAGTTGATGTGAACGTTAAAATGGAAAGTGATTTATGATTCTGAAAAATTATATCGCAAAATGTAAAGAGCAAAACCCAAATTTCACAGGAGATATGGAGGCTTTATTGAGGGCAGGTATAGAATGCAATCAAGAAAAAGCTTTTGAGTAGCTAAAGAATGAAGTAATTGCAAATATTTAAAATGAGGAAAAAGTAATACTGTGAATAGTATGAATAAATTTTTAGTAAACTAAAATAGATGAACAAAAAAGACCTATCCGAATCTGATATAAAAGCGAAATTCATTACGCCTGCAATACTGAATTCAGGTTGGGATGAGCAAACTCAAATTGGTCGAGAAATATTTTTCACGGATGGTCGAATCTATGTTAAAGGGAAACTGACCGCAAGAGGTAAAAGAAAATTTGCCGACTATATTTTATTCTACAAACCAAATGTTCCGATTGCTATCATTGAGGCAAAGGATAATAAGCATAGCATAAAAAGTGGAATACAACAAGCTCTTGGCTATGCCAATACTTTGGACATCCCCTGTGTGTTTAGCAGTAATGGAGACGGATTTTGTTTTCACGATAAAACCGCAACCGATGGAACAATTGAAAAAGAAATCGCTTTAGACGAATTCCCAAGTCCCGAAGAACTTTGGAAAAAATATAAAAAGTATAAAGGAATTGAAACAGAAGAAGTTGAGGAAATAGCAAAACAAGACTATTTTCAAGACAACTCTGGAAAGACACCAAGATATTATCAGCAAATTGCTATCAATAGAACTATTGAAGCTGTAGCCAAAGGACAGAACAGAATTTTATTGGTAATGGCTACTGGCTGCGGTAAAACATACACAGCCTTTCATCTTATTTGGAGATTATGGAAAAGTGGAGCGAAAAAGAGAATACTTTTCTTGGCAGACAGAACTGCTTTAATTGACCAAACATTCCGTAAAGACTTTGCGCCTTTTAAGGAAGCAATGACCATAATAAAAAAGAAAAAAATTGATACAGCTTACAATATTTATTTAGCGTTGTATCAAGGACTATCGGACAGCAAATCAGAAGATGCATATAAACAATTCAGCCCTGATTTTTTCGATTTGATAATTATTGACGAGTGTCATAGAGGAAGTGCAAAAGAAGATAGCAAATGGCGTGAAATTCTCGCATACTTCGATAAAGCTACTCACGTTGGTTTAACAGCCACGCCAAAAGAAACTACTGAGGTTTCAAACATTGACTACTTCGGAGAACCAATTTACACGTATTCTTTAAAACAAGGAATTGACGATGGTTTTCTAGCACCTTATAAGGTTGTAAAAGTAACTTTAGACATTGATGCCGAAGGTTGGCGACCACCAATAGGATTTTTAGACAAAAATGGAAACCCAGTAGAAGATAGAATTTACAACAGAACTGATTTTGATAAAAACATAGTTGTTGATGAACGCAGACAATCTGTGGCAAACAAAATAACGGAGTTTTTAAAGGGTTATGACCGTTTTGCAAAATCGATTGTGTTTTGCATTGATATTGAACACGCAGAAGGGATGCGAACAGAATTGGCAAACACTAATTCCGATTTATTCTCGCAGAACAATAAATATGTAATGCAAATTACAGGCGACAATGAAGAAGGCAAGCGAGAATTAGACAGTTTTATAAATCCAAGTGAACCATATCCTGTAATTGCAACGACTTCCAAATTAATGACAACAGGTGTCGATGCTCAAACGTGCAAGTTGATTGTTTTAGATAGTAATATTGGTTCAATGACTGAATTCAAACAAATAATTGGTCGAGGAACTCGAATAAATGAAGAATATGGTAAAACGTATTTTACGATTATGGATTTCCGTAATGTTACCAACTTATTTGCTGACCCTGATTTTGATGGAGACCCAGTAATGATTAAGCAAATAAATGAAGACGATGATTTAAGTGGTGTTGAAGATGAAACAACAGAAGAAATTATCACAGATATTTTAGACGGAGAAGAAATTGAATTTCCCGAAGAACCTGATTATCCTGAAATCGAAGGTGGAGGAGATATTATCAACGAACCAAGCGGAAAAATCAGGGTAAATGGAGTTCCAGTAAAAATTGTAAACGAGCGCATTCAATATCTAGGAACGGACGGGAAAATCATCACAGAAAGCTTAAAAGATTACACAAAGAACAACATTACAAAACACTACCAAACGTTAGAAAAATTCCTCACCCATTGGAACAAAGCAGAAAAGAAAGAGGCAATTATCCAAGAGTTAGAAGAACAAGGGATTTTCTTTGATGCACTAAAGGAAGAAGTAGGTAAAGATTTTGACCCATTCGATTTGATTTGCCATTTAGCGTTTGAGGCGAAACCATTAACAAGAAAGGAAAGAGCCAACAACGTTAAGAAGCGAAATTATTTTACCAAATATGGCGAAAAAGCACAAACGATTTTAAACAGTCTTTTAGATAAGTACGCAGAAGATGGCTTACTAACAATTGAAAGTACAGAAGTTTTAAAACTCGACCCATTAAATAAGTTGGGCACACCGATGGAATTGATACAAGCTTTTGGTGGGAAACAACAATATTTATCAGCATTAAAAGAATTAGAAACAGAATTATACAACAGCATAGCATAAAATGGCGAACGTAGGAGCAGTAATAACGAGCATAAGAAACATAATGCGTCAAGACAGGGGTATCTCTGGAGATGCTCAAAGATTGGAACAGTTGGGTTGGATGCTTTTTCTAAAAATAATTGACGACAAAGACCAAGAACTTGAAATCATAAAAGATAATTACGAATCTGTAATCCCTACAAAATTTCAATGGCGAAATTGGGCAACAGACGCAGAAGGTATTACAGGAGACGAATTGCTCGATTTTATTGACAGAACAACACAAAATGACAAAGGTCTTTTTGCGACATTAAGCACATTAACCAATCCCGAAAACCCAAAACGAGCAAGTATAGTTCAGCAAATTTTTGATGGCACAAATAACTTTATGAAGTCAGGTTATGAAATGCGAAAAGTAATTAATGAACTGAATAAAATTGATTTTAATAGTTCAAAGGATAAGCAAGTTTTTGGTACTATTTACGAAAGTATTTTAGTAGAATTAAGAGACGCTGGTAACAAAGGCGAATATTACACACCAAGGGCAGTTACGCGATTAATGACTGAAATGACCAATCCTAAACTGGGCGAAAAAGTATTAGACCCAGCATCGGGAACGGCTGGGTTTTTAACGGAAGCAATTGACCACGTTCGTGAGAAATATGTAAAAACGGTTGATGATGAACACATTTTGCAAAAAAGTATCACAGGTTGGGAGTTTAAGCCAGTACCCTTTGTATTAGGATTAACAAACCTGATTCTACACGAAATTGAAGTACCAGACTATCATTATATTGACAGTCTTAAAAAAGAATACAATAGTATTGGGCGAAAAGACCAGGTAGATGTTATTTTGGCAAATCCGCCATTTGGTGCAAGTATTGCCGATGGTGTGGTAACCAACTTCCCTTCTACATATCGGTGTAAAGAATCAGCAGACTTATTTGTGATTTTAATGTTACAGTTATTAAAGCCAAAAGGGCGTTGTGCTATCGTTTTACCTGATGGTTCTATTACAGGTGATGGTGTAAAAGCAAGAATAAGAGAAAAGTTATTGACCGATTGTAATTTACATACAATCATACGTTTACCACAAAGCACATTTTTCCCTGCAACAGTTAGTACTAACTTATTATTTTTTGAAAAAGGTGGTAAGACGAAAGATATTTGGTACTACGAACACAAATTACCAGAGGGGCAAAAAAGTTATAGTAAAACAAAACCGATACAATTTAACGAGTTTGAACCAATCATAAAATGGTGGAGTAATAGAAAAGAAAGTGAATTGGCTTGGAAAGTAAATATAAAGGATTTAAAAAATTGGGATTTAGATATTAAAAACCCATTTGAAGAAGTTGAAGAAATAGAATTTTCAAAAAGCGAGTTAATTGAAAAACTACAAGTGAGCCAGAAAAAAATTGCAAACCTATTAAATGAAATAAGTTAATGAGTTTGAAGTTTAGATACGTTCCGCTAACCTTTATTACAGATGAAGAACAGATAAAGGCTCAAATTAAGAATACTATAATTCTCAAATATTTTTTTGATTTAAATAATTCCACAATTAAACTTAACAAACTGATTGAAGGTACTCAATATGGATACAATGCATCTGCCTTAAAAAGTGGCACAAATAAATTTTTAAGAATAAGTGATATCACAGATGGAAAAGTAGATTGGGAATCTGTTCCATATTGTGACTGTTCGGATGAAGAAACATATTTATTAGAACAAGAAGACCTTTTAATAGCCAGAACAGGAGGAACAACTGGGAAAAGTTTTTTAATTACAAATCCCCAAAAAAAATCGGTATTCGCGGGATATTTAATTCGCATCAGGGCAAATGAAAATAGTAATCCAGAGTTTTTAAACCTATTCTTAAATAGTTATGTTTATTGGTCTCAAGTTACGTCTTTGAATAAAGGAGAATTTAGACCAAGTGTAAATGCGAGTAAATTGAAAGCTCTTTTGTTGCCAAAATGTAACGAACAAGAACAGTTAGATGCTATAAAACTATCCCAAGGTAAATCTGTAAATGGTTATAAAAAGCTAAAAAATGAAATTAATAAAGCATTACTTGATTATGAGAAATGCAAAGAAATTTCAAAAAACATAAGGAGTCAAAATGATATTGTTGGTAAACTAAAACAATCCATTTTACAAGACGCAATTCAAGGAAAACTGACAGAAGATTGGCGTAAAACTAATAAAAATATTGAGCCAGCATCTGAATTACTAAAGCAAATAAAAGCTGAAAAGGCAAAACTCATAAAAGAGAAAAAAATAAAGAAAGAAAAACCTCTGCCAAAAATTTCAAAGGAAGAAATTCCTTTTGAAATCCCTGAAAATTGGGATTGGATTAGACTTGGTAATTTATGTTCGAAAACAGGTTCAGGTAAAACACCTAGGGGCGGTAAATCAGTTTATATTCATAGTGGGATCAAATTTATACGTTCACAAAATGTTTATGATTATGGTTTAATCTTAGATAATATAGCTCATATTTCAGAATCGATACATTTGAGTATGAAGAGCACATCAGTTCAGTCAGAAGATTTACTTTTAAATATTACTGGGGGCTCGATAGGTAGGTGCTGTGTTGTATCAAAAGATTTTGATACCGCTAATATCAATCAGCACGTTGCTATCATAAGACCTATTTTTTCACGAATCAGCTACTATCTTCATAGTGTAATTTGTTCACCTTATTTTCAATCTGAAATTATCCGATGTCAAACAGGAGCTGGACGAGAAGGCTTGCCAAAAGGTAAAATGGACAACATTCTTATTCCATTTCCGTCCCAAGATGAACAAGAGGCTATTATTGAAAAAATTGACGGTTTAAAAGCAAGAAGTGAGTCATTAAAACATGAAATAGCCAAAAGCGAAACTAACGCTAAAATGCTAGTGCAAGCAGTTTTAAAAGAAGCCTTTGAAAGTAATGAAAATAAGGGAACTAAAGTCATAGCACTACCTACTTTACAAGACATAGAAGAAAAACACTTTGTCAAACGAAAGATGCTAGCTTCTTACATAATTAATAAATCTGCCAATGATGAAAAGTTCGGAGACACAAAGTTTGAAAAGTTATTGTATCTAGCGGATTACCATATTCTAAAAAGAAATTTCGGTCAAGAATATAAGCAAAAAACGGCTGGTCCTTACGACAACAAATTTACTTATGCTTTCTTTCAACAAACTATAAAGGCGGGTTGGTTTTACAAGCAAAAGTTGGGTAATATGAACAGAATTTTACCTGGTGACAAGAATAATAAATCTCAAATCAGTTATGATTTTTTCTCTAATAAGGAGCTGCAAAGGATTGGTGAATTAATCAACAAATTTATAAGCTTCGATTACAAGATTCCTGAAATTATTTCAACACTTTATGCGGTTTGGAACAATAGGATTATTAGAAAGCAGGAAATTAGCGATGAGTACATAAAACAAGATTTCTTGAATTGGGATAAAGGAAAAGCTCAATATGTTTATCCAAAAGATAGAGTTGCGCCTGCAATCAAGTGGATGAAAGAAAATGGATTTGTTCCTGATGGTTGGGGGAAAATAATCGAACCGCCTAAAAACAAGACTAAAAAGAAAAAGTAATAAAAGAAGCTTTAAGTAAGAATTGAGTGCATTCTTATCAAAATCTTATATATCAAATGTGATGAATTACGATACTGAAATAAAATTAGCCAAGGAAAAAGACGCCATCAATAGCGCAGATATATTTGATTTTAGAGGAACCCCTTTCGAATATTTATGTGATGATTTTTATAGATTTTGTAGGCAACATCTAAACGATAATTTAAAAAATTACAATATTGACCCATCCATTTTTATTTATACAGGGTATTTTGACTCTAATGCAATGGCTCAATACAAAAACGACACCTTTTCGATTCATATCAATGTGGGCTTAATCAAAAATTGCGCAGACAATTATCTACAAAATAAATCCTTTGATGAATATTTAGAAAAGCAATATTCAGATATAATTAAGAATTTTGACAACCCTATAACAGCATTGGCTTTTCAAGTAGCAACACAGTTTACGTATTATCACGAATTTGCCCATTTAATTCAATTCGAAAAAAAAAGGCAGACCATAACATTGCAAGAACGATTCGTAAAGACATCGACTTATGATAAAGTAAAGCAACATCTTGAAACCAATGCTGATACTCTTGCTTCAATTGCTATTGCAAGTCATATTCAACAGTATATCAAAAAAAGTTTTGGAGATAAAATAACTCAAGAGAATGCAGAATTTACGATTATCATCCTATGCTCTTGTTTGCTAAATCACATTGCAAATTTTTGTGACGACCTTCCTGAAATTTATTATAAAGAACATAAGCATCCACATCCATTTCTTCGACTTTTCACGGTTAATCTTAATATTATTAATTATTTAAATCAAAGCGATTTTTTCAAAGAAAAAGGAATTGACATTAAAATTAATCAAGTGTTTAAAAAGGTTTTGGATTTCTATGAAGAACTTGAACAAAACAAGATTTTTGATACTGAAATAACCGAAACTATGGCGAATGCATCTAAACAACAAAGAGAAATTGTTGAATATATGGGAGACCTAATCCAATTTGATGTAACGGACTATAATAATGCTGTTGAACAATGGAACAAAAACTTTCAATAATAAAGGTATAATTATGTTTAAAGTTCCTACCGAATCTTTTGAAAACAATGACACCATAAATTAAAAACCCTACACAGTCTTTATGAAAGCATCAGCAAAAAATTTGTTATCCATTATAAAAGAGCCTAAACAGTTCATCATTCCTATTTATCAACGCACATATAGTTGGCAATTCAAGCAATGTGCTTTATTGCTAAAAGATATACAGGAAGCATCTAAATCTGAGCAAGGACATTTTATTGGCTCTATTGTTTACTTTCAACCAGATATACATACAATTGCAGAGATAAACAAGTATTTGGTAATTGATGGACAGCAGAGACTCACAACTATTTCCTTGTTAATTGCGGCCATAGTAAAGTTCATAGAAGAAAATCCAGACTGTGAAGTAGACACCACAGCCAAAAAGCTAAAAAATTATTACTTGTTCAATGCAGAAGAAGATAATGATTTGTACTTCAAGTTATTGTTGACAAGAAGGGATAAAGAAACGCTCACCAACCTTTTAACCAATGAACCGTTACCAACAAAACATTCACAAAGAATTATTGAAAATCACGAGTATTTCTTTAAACAAATTGATAAAAGCAATATCAATAAAATATACAAAGGACTTCAAAAATTAATAGTGGTAGATGTAGCCTTAGAAAGAGACAAGGATAATCCACAATTAATATTTGAGAGTTTAAACTCAACAGGTTTAAATCTTTCACAAGCAGACCTCATTAGAAATTATATTTTGATGGGGCAAGAAGCCACCTTTCAAAAACACCTCTACGAAACCTATTGGTATCCTATGGAACAAAGTTTTGGGGAAAACATAAGTGCTTTACCTTGGTTTATGAGGGATTATTTAACAATGAAGTTGAACACCATTCCTAAAATTGGAGAAGTGTATGATACATTCAAACTGTATTTTAATAACCATAATGATAAATTAGGAACTGAAAACATTGTAAAAAGTCTTTATAAATATTCACAATACTATGTTGCTATTGCTTTACAGAAAGAAGAAGATAAAACTCTAAAATCTGTATTTAAAGAAATTACCAAATTACGAATGGATACGTCCTATCCTTTCTTATTGGCAGTTTATGGCGATTATAAAAATGAACATATTACGTTTGATGAATTTATAGAAATTCTCAATCTTACAAAAAACTATGTTTTTAGACGAGCTATTTGTGGCATACCAACCAACAGTTTGAACAAGACATTTGCGACAATTTATAAAAGCCTTAAAAGTGAAACTTATTCAGAATCTATTAAGGCAGCTTTTATGTTAATGGATGGATATAGAAGATTTCCTGATGACGCAGAATTTACAAAAGAAATTCAATTAAAAGATGTATACAATTTCAGGTCAAGAAATTATTTGTTAGAATCTTTAGAAAACTTCAAGCGTAAAGAACTGGTTAATGCCGAAAATTATACTATTGAGCACATTATACCACAAAACCCAAAAACGCCAATTGAATGGCAACAAGAATTAGGTGAAAACTGGAAACAGGTAAAAGAAAGGTATTTACACACTCTGGGCAACCTGTCTTTGACAGCCTATAATTCAGAATTGTCAGATAAACCATTTACCAGTAAAAAGACCATTACAGGAGGTTTTAATGATAGCCCATTATTCTTAAATAAATCAGTTAGAGTAGCAGATGTTTGGAATGAACAATCAATCAATAATAGAGCAGGAGAATTAGCTCAAAGAGCATTAAAAGTATGGCCATCCCCTTATTTAGATGATGATGTTTTGGATATATATAGAGCACCTGAAACAACTAGAGATACCATTCAATATTCAATAGACCAGTACGAACACTTACAAAATGATATGCTAGACCTTTATCGTTTATTTGAAAAAAGAGTCCTAAATATAGATGCTATCGCAAAAGTTGAATTTAAGAAGCTATACATAGCATTTAAGGCCCAAACTAACTTTGTTGATGTAGTACCTCAAAAATCAAAATTACGTATATCATTAAATATGGATTTCGAAAATATTAAAGACCCTAAAAATCTTTGTAGAGACATAAGTGGTTTAGGCAGATGGGGTAATGGTAATGTTGAAGTTAATTTACGTCACGCTTCAGAATTAGATGATATTATCGAATTAGTAGAACAAGCATTTGAAGAACAGCTTAATTAAAAATTTCATAAATAAAAACAACCTAATCAACTCAAAATATTCAAAAATATGAGCCGAATAGAATTTTTAATCGCCTCATAACACTAAATTTATATAGTAATTACTAACCGTTCCACCCCATTTCTCTACATTTCGAGCCCGCCTGCCAGACGGGCAGGAAAAGCTTTATTCCGAGAAAAGAGGTTCACTACACTATCTTGAACCCAGTCGCAGAAAAAGCGACAGCGTTCGCCTGGCAAAAAGATTACCACAACCTATTTCTTCACAAAGTTTAAAATTCTGCCAGAGACGAACTGCATAACCGTTCGCTCACTCACTTTTATAAGTTCTTACTCAGTCATAATTTTAGTTTCGGTTACCGAAAAGGTAACGGCGATGGCACTATGGGAAGTAAGTGAATAAAACTGAATTGAATCGCAATCTGTATCATTTTGCTACAAATGAACTTGGTAATTATTAAAGCACATAGAATTCAATACCAAAAGAAAAGGAAAACGCTCAAGATATAATAAGTAGGTGATTTCAAAAGGAAAAATATATCAAAATACATTAAATAAAACCATCTAAAATGAATATGAAAATTAGTTTATTTA
The DNA here is from genome assembly GCF_006443095.1 of Aquimarina algicola. GTDB lineage: Bacteria > Bacteroidota > Bacteroidia > Flavobacteriales > Flavobacteriaceae > Aquimarina > Aquimarina algicola. Next base: position 120,556 of record NZ_VFWZ01000007.1, on the reverse strand, counting down.
TATGATTGTCAGTTGTTTAAAAATAAGTAACTTCATTTTATTACTAAAAAAGTAATGGTGTTGAAAGTGCCCAAAATAGCTTTTCAACATAGGTTGAAAAGTATGAAGATCCTGAAATGAAATGAAGGAATTGTATAGCAAGAGGGTAACACGCTTCGCGATGTTACGATTATACGATTTTCGCTATAAACCCATATTTTATAGGGTCTAGCACAGTTTTTAGGCTTTTTGAGATTTAGATATAAACGCTACTTTTTACTAAAAATACTTTGTAGCCACTGTAAATAGGCAATTATTTTACTAAAAACTATGGATAAAGGATTTGAAAAAGAAAAGTTTGAAACGCTAAAGATTAAGAAGTCTGTGGCTAGTGAATTTAGAAAATTTAGTAAAATGCTCTCTAAATCGCAATCAATGACATTACTCTTAATGATGGAATTTTTTAATGAAAATGGAATTTCCCCGACGGAGCGTTTAGGACCACGGATGGAAACGATGGAAAACAGAATTTCCGTTCTAATCAAAAAGCGAATAAACGGAATGATAGCTATTATGAAAGATATTGAAAAATCGCAAACCAAACCGACCATGGCTATGATGCAAGCTCTTTTCCAGGCAGCAGAACCGCCCAAAGAAAAATTGATTTTAGAAAAAAAATATTTTGAAGAAAAGAAAGAAGTTAAATATAGAGCAACGAAGTTCATTGATAAGAATGAGTAATGAAAAAGGTCAACTACATCATTCAGCTCAACGCTGCTTTTGAGCTTTTCAATAATGACAGTAGAATTAAACAGGGTCATATCATATTGTACCTAGCATTCTTTCAGAAATGGAATCGAGAGTTCTTTAAAACGTTCATAATTATAAACAGGGAATGGATTATGGAAAAAGCGAAATTCAAATCAAAAACGACCTATCACAATTATCTTAAAGACCTTAATGACTGGGGCTATTTAAGATACTATCCATCGTATCATCCTGCCATAGGTTCAAAAGTCCAAATGTCCATTTTTTTTACCTCAGATGGTCAAAGATTGGCTAACTGCGTCCCAGAACCAGGCCAAAATCTGGTACCTTCTTATAAACATAAAACAATAGAAAACTTAAATAAACTGGCAAGGCCAAAAAATGAACAGGTTGTTTTAATTTTTTTTAAAGAAAAAAATTGGTCAGCTATGCAAGGAAAAAAATTCTATGCATATTACGAAGCCAGAGATTGGGAACTGAGCAGAGGACTTAAAATAACAAACTGGAAAACAGCTGCTAGTGATTTTGTCCAGAAAGGTCTTCAAATAAAAGAGGAAATCACTAGGCCAAATTCTGGCCAGCAAGATAATTTGCGAAAATATGATAATAGAAATAAGGACTATGGTATGCCTCTTTAATCGCTACTTAAACTTATTCCTCAAAATTTCCATATCCTTACTTACTTTCATATCCAAGATTTTAGCGTAGTGCTGAGTAGTTTTAAGATTGGTATGACCAAGCATTTTACTTACGGATTCTATGGGAACGCCATTGGTAAGTGTTACCGTTGTTGCAAAGGTATGTCGAGCTAAATGAAATGTTAGGTTTTTGGTAATACCCGCTAAAGTTGCTATCTCTTTAATGTACGCATTCATTTTCTGATTGCTTAGTACAGGTAGGACTAAATCTTTTTCTTTTAGTTGCTCATTGTCTTTGTATTTTTCAATGATGACTTTGGCAATTGGTAAAATTGGGATATTACTTCTAGTATCGGTTTTAGAGCGTTTGGTTTTTACCCATTCCTCACCATCAGTACCCAAAACGATATCACCTCTATTTATTTTTTTTACATCGGCATAAGCCAGACCTGTAAAACAGCAAAAGATAAAAATATCGCGTACTTGGTCGAGCCGTTCCATCTTGAGCTCTAGCTCGATAATCTTCTGAATTTCTTCTTCTGTTAAAAATTCACGCTCTACAATTTTAAGCTTTGCTTTCCAATGCAAAAAAGGGTCTTTATCAATCCAATCATTAGCGTGAGCAATTCGAATAATCTTTTTAAAATTGGTGATATACTTAATCGCAGAGTTGTGGGCACACTTACGAGTAGTTTTAAGATAGTACTCAAGACCTGTGATGAATTTATGGTCTACATCCTGCACAGGAATGTCATTCTTCTTGTATTTCTTCTTAATAAATTCAGCTATGTGTTTTTTACAAGTTCGATAGCGTTCGGCAGTTCCTGCGGCAAAATCTTTCCCAATAAGACTATCAACTTCATCATTATGTTCTTGAAAAATTTCAAGAAGCATCTTTTTTGTTTTGTCCTTACCGAGATATACATCGCGTAATTGCACAGCGGAGTAAGTTGTTCCGTCTCTTTGAAACTTTTGTTCTATGGTGTAGATTTTATTTCTAATTAAGTCAATCTCTCTATTTATTTCCTGATTCTCTGGTGAATTACCTAAAGCATTTTGTGACCTACTATTCCATAAATCGGTATGTACTTTTCGATTAATACTACACTCAGCCCGCTTGCCGTCTAGGGTTATGCGTAGATAGATATTGGTATATCCCTGAAGATTAGCCTTACTTTTTTTGATATAAAATAATATGGAGAGCTGAACTGACACCGAATACATTTAAAATTTACTTCAATGTAGCAAAAAATAATCAAATAGTTATATTTTTAAATAACTGAATATCAATTATTTATATGCTATTCGGTGTCAGTTGGAGATAGTTTTTAAGTGACACCGAATTAGCCCCTTTTAGGATGATATTATATGATATCAAATGAAATCATATAAAATGAAAAACCCTCTAAATCAAATGATTAGAGGGTTTTTGTTGCCTTTTGTAGGACTTTTCGCGGAGAAAGAGGGATTCGAACCCCCGGAGGTGTGACCCTCGCCGGTTTTCAAGACCGGTGCATTCGACCACTCTGCCATTTCTCCATAAATAGAATACTAATGAAGTATTCCCTGAATGCGGGTGCAAATATAAAACCTTTTTTCAATCTAAAAAGAATATTTTGAAAATAATTTAATATGTTTTTTAAACAGTTAAGTTTGTGTACTCATATGGCATGAATTATTTATCTTGTGCTTTACAAAAACTAAAATATTTACATGAAAAATATTATTATAATTGCTAGCTTGTTAATTGCTTGTTGTTGCGGGACTTCTAAAAATTCTACATCAGAAAAATCTGATCAGAATGATACAACATTAATAAGTAATACTTCTGTTGCAAAAAAATATGCAAATCGTATCACAGCAAAAGAACTTAAAGATTATTTGTATGTATTTGCAGGTGATGATTTTGAAGGGAGAGATACAGGAGAGCCTGGGCAAAAGAAAGCTGTAGAATATTTAAAAACACAGTATAAGAATATGAATATTCCTTCTCCAATGGGTGGAGATGATTATTTTCAAGAGATACCTGAGAGTTATTTTAGAGGTGGAATCAAATCATCAGAAAATGTACTTGCATATATAAAAGGGACCGAAAAACCAGATGAAATAGTAGTTATTTCTGCTCATCTTGATCATGTTGGTGTTGATGATAGTGGGAATATATATAATGGAGCAGATGATGATGGCTCTGGTACAGTGGGTTTGCTAGAGATAGCAGATGCATTTATGAAAGCTAAAAAGGATGGTGTAGGCCCTAAAAGATCTATTTTGTTTTTGCATGTTACAGGAGAAGAAAAAGGTTTGTATGGATCTAGGTTTTATACAGAAAATCCTGTTTTCCCTCTAGAAAATACTATTACAAATCTAAATATTGATATGATTGGTAGAATAGATGATGCTCATAATGAAGGAGGAAAAGAAAACTATATATATTTGATAGGAAGTGATAGGTTAAGTACAGAATTACATGCAATAAGTGAAGCTGTAAATACAAAGTATACAAAACTAGACCTAGACTATACCTATAACGATAAAAATGATCCCAATAGATTTTATTACAGAAGTGATCATTATAATTTTGCAAAACATAATATACCTATTATTTTCTATTTTAATGGTGTTCATGAAGATTATCATAAACCAACCGATACTGCTGATAAAATAGATTATGATCTTTTAGCTAAGCGTTCAAAACTTGTTTTTTATACTGCATGGGAAGTTGCCAATAGAATAGATAGACTTGTTGTAGATGGAATTGGAAAAGAGCAAGAATAATTAAAATTGAATAGTAATAGTTTTCAGAAAATAAAAAAGCCCTTTCAAAAAGGGCTTTTTTATTTTTAAGGGTGGAAGATCGGTCTCGAACCGACGACCTCCTGAACCACAATCAGGCGCTCTAACCAACTGAGCTACAACCACCATTTAATTTTATGGCTGCAAAAATAAGGCATTTCTTGGTTTCTGCAAACATTTTTTTGCATTAAATTAAATCAAAAATGGAATTAACTGCTACATAGCGTTCTACAGTAAAACCTTCTGCGTATTTTACACCAATAATTCTCCCTAAATCGGCTGCTCTATATTTTACACTATCCAAAAAGTTCTTACTCGATATAGGAGTATTAGGTTCTTTATTGTCCTTATCATAAAATTGGGAACTATATGCTAAAACACTTTCAATTTTTTTATCAATATGCTCACTAATATCAACAACAAAATCTGGATTTATATTTGCCCATTGGATATAATGATAAACATTTTTGGGCCTCCATGGTGCTTGTAGATCATTATTATAAATGGTTTCAATTTTTCTTAAACCTGACAAAAAGCAAGCGTCACTAACAAGTTTACTAGCTTTTCCATGATCAATATGTCTATCTTTTATAGCATTACAGAGTACAATTTCTGGTTGGTACTTTCTTATAATTTCAATGATTTGTAACTGGTGAGTTTTATCGTTAGTAAAAAATGCGTCTTTAAAACCCAAATTCTCCCGAATAGCAACATTTAAAATATCTGCCGCTTTTTTTGCTTCTTGATCTCTGATCTCTTGAGTACCTCTAGTACCAAGTTCACCTCGAGTAAGGTCTAAAATTCCTACTTTTTTACCTTTTTCAACTTCTTTTGCTATAGTTCCGGAGCAACTAAGTTCTACATCATCTGGGTGTGCACCAATAGCAAGAATATCTAATTTCATATGTTTTTATTATTCTTATGCTGTAACTTTTATTTTTTCTAAAGCATGTTGTATGTCATTTATTAAGTCGTCTTTTTCTTCAATACCTACACTAAATCTTAATAAACCGTCTTTGATACCCTGTATATGCCTTTCTTCTTGAGATAATAAAGCATGAGATGTAAGTGCTGGTGATAAAATCGTACTTTCTACTCCTGCTAGACTCATTGAACTTTTAATAATGTTAAGTTCTTTTTGAAAAATACTGGCATCCAGTCCTTCTTTAAGCTCAAATGATAACATACCTCCAAAGCCTTTCATTTGTTTTTTTGCAATTTCATGGTTTGGGTGAGAAGATAATCCCGGATAGTATACTTCTGCTATATCATCATGGTTTTTAAGCCATTTTGCTAGCTCTAACGCATTATAATTTTGTTGTTTTACTCTTAACCCTAGTGTTTTGATACTTCTTTCAAGCATCCAAACAGTAAAATCACTTAAACTACCACCAAAGTTTTTAGCTACCTGAAATATTTGGTCTATATTTTTTTCAGAAGATACAACTGCACCGGCTAGAATATCACTATGACCACCTAAATATTTAGTTGCAGAATGTATAACGATATCAATACCGAATAGTATGGGATTTTGATTAACTGGAGATGCAAATGTATTGTCTATAATGGTAATAATATTCTTCTCCTTAGCAATTTTGGCAATAGCTTCGATATCTATTATCGATAATAATGGATTCGAAGGAGTTTCTATATAGATAACTTTTGTATTGGGTTTAATTTTTTCTAAAAAACCTTCTGCTGTTTGAGTATCAGCATAAGAAAATTCTATATTATGCTTTTCAAATTCTTCATTAACAAGATTAGCAGTACCACCATATATAGCACGTTGTAATACAATATGGTCTCCTTTTTTTAGGAAAGCAAATAGCGTAGTGCTTATAGCAGCCATACCACTGCCAAAAATTAGTGATGCTTCTCCTTTTTCTAAAGCTGCTATTTTTTTGCCAAGTGCTTCTTGATTGGGCGTATTAAAATATCTTGGATATCTTTTTATATCAACATCTTCAAAAGCATAAGATGTAGACATATATATAGGGGATACTGCCCCTTTAAATTGTTGGTCTTTAATTTCTCCTAAATGTGTACAAATAGTATTAAAGCCTATATTTTTTGAGCTCATATGATTAATTGAATTCTTTAAGATTGAGCCTCTAAATTAAAACATTCAGAAGAAATCATATAAAAATTACATATTTATCTTATAAATATTTGTCGACATTTTAAGAATATGGGAATTGTAAAGCTTTAGACCATCTTTACTTTAGAAATGTTTTTCATAATGGTTTGAAAGAATTGTTCTGTATCATATGGCTTAATGATAACATCATTCATACCTACAGACAATGCTTGTGCTCTTACTTCTCTTTCTTCTACAGCAGTTAGCGCAATAATAGGAATATTTGTGTTAAATGTTCTAATTACTTTGGTAGCCTCAAGACCATTCATTTCAGGCATATTTATATCCATAAGTATTAGGTCAAATTTCTCTTTTCTGAGCATCTCAATTGCATTTGCTCCATTGCTGGCGATGCTACATGTATATCCTTTCTTTTTTAGGATATTTTGAGTAACTATTTGATTGATTTTATTATCATCAACAATAAGTACGTAGAAATTACTAGTCCCGATACTTATACTTTCTCCTATATTATCAGCAATGCCTTCTTCTTTTATGGCTTTTTCATAATACAAATCAAAATAAAATTCAGAACCTACAGATTCTTTACTTTTAATAAAAATTTCACTGTCGTGTAAGTGGATAAGCTTTTTAACAATAGCGAGGCCTAATCCTGTTCCTTCATATTCCTGATTCTCGTTTTTGACCTGAGCAAAATTATCAAATATGGTTTTTTGTTTACTTTTTGGGATACCAATACCATCATCTTTTACTATAAAACGTAGATTATAACTTTTATCTTTAAGATCGATACATTTTACTTCTACCCAAATGTTTCCATTTTTTGTGAATTTTAGAGCGTTACCAATTAAATTTATAAGTATTTGTGAAAGCCTAACAGAGTCACCTAACAAAGTTGTATTGATTTTTTTATCAATATTAACATGTACTTTGTTGTTATTGTTTTTTTGTTTGGTTTGAAGTGAATTGACAATTCCTTCTATTAAGGATTTAAGATCAAAAGAAACTTTTTCAAGTGTTACTTCATTGGTCTCTATTTTACTGAGTTGTAAAACGTCATTAATCAATGCTAAAAGATAATCTCCTGAAAATTTTAAAGATTCCAGATATTCACTTCTTTTTCTGTCTTCGGGATTTTCCATTAATAAAGAGGTTAACCCAATCACTCCATAAAGAGGAGTTCTTAATTCATGACTTACTGTAGAAATAAATTGTGATTTTAGAGTCGAAACTTGCTCTGCTGTTTCTTTAGCACTTTTAAGTTCTTTGTTTTTATCAATGAGATCGTTATTTAATCTTTTTTTCTGAATATTATTTCTATAAGAACTAATTAAAAAGGCTAGCGAAATAAGTATTAAAATAATACCAAGAATGATACTTCCTCGCCATTTTAATACCTCAGATTCACTTTCTTTTTTTTCGGACTCTGCTTTTTTAGCTCTTTTTTCTAAAATATCTACTTCGTATTTGATATTTGCTCTTTGCAGCTCTTTTAATTTTTTATAATCTTTTGCTTTTAAAATATTCTGAAACTGTTTTTTTTGAAATGCATATGCATTTTTGAAGTCATCTTGCTTTCTATAGAGCTCGGATTTTGTTTCATAAGCAGAAGCTAGTTCTTCATAATAGGTTGAAATTAACTCATCATTATTCTCACTATTTTTGGTTTCTCCAACAGCATATGAGATTGCATTATCTATATATTCTTCGGCTCTTTGGTAGCTACTTATATTTAAAAAGTATTTACCTAATAATCCATTTAGCTTAGTTTTATCTAGATTAGGTGATTTTTTATGAATTAATTTTCTTGCAGGCAAAAGGTATTCGTATGAGCTGTCAAAATCTTTTCTAGAAATATAATATTCTCCAAGATTAAGTAAAGGTCTGATCATTCTAGCTGTGTCTTTTAGCTTCAATGCAAACTCATAAGACTTTTGATAATACTCAACTCCTTTTTTACGAGTGAGATTATGCTTGGTATATACTCTTGCAAGATTATTGTATAAATCTGTTTCTAATACTTTGCTTTTAGAACTTTGTGCATATACGAGTGCTTTTCTGTAATTACTTCTCGCTTTGTTATCATCTTCACTTGTCTCGTAATTTTTGGCTATAATATTATATATGTAACCAAGACTTTTGTCATCATTATTATATTGAGCATTTTGTTGAGCAATTTTTGCAATTTCTAATGCTTTCTCATATTGGTATTCTTCCTGTAATCTTTCTGCCTTTTTAATATATGATTGTATACTATCAGAGACAAGGGGATTTTGGGATTGAACAGTATATGTAAATCCTATTAAAAAAAATATAATACTATGTAGAATATTATTTTTCAATCCTTTATATTATTGATTAGTCGTATGGCGAAAATACGAAAATAGATTTAAGAAGATGTAATTCACCGTAAAAAATGTGCTATTTATCCATAATTTTTGTAAGTAAAACGGGTTTTTTGTAGGATTTTTGTTGTTTTTATTTTTAGAACGAATTAGTAATTAGAAAAAACTATTATAATATAAAAAATTAAAATTGAGAGTTTCTTTTTGTTTGCAAAGCAGATGTATATTTGCACCGTAAAAAATTAAATAAACCAGTAAATTAAAAACTATGGCTTTTGTAGGGAAAAAATTTCCAAATCTTGATGTCGATGCAATGAATGATATGGGGGATACTTTTAAAATTAATGTTTTAGAAGAAGCAAAAAATAAAAACAAAAAAGTTCTTTTATTTTGGTATCCTAAAGATTTCACATTTGTATGTCCGACAGAATTACATGCTTTTCAAGAAGCTTTAGCAGAATTCGAAAAAAGAAACACTATCGTTATCGGAGCATCTTGTGACACACCAGAGGTTCATTTTGCATGGTTAAATACATCAAAAGATAATGGAGGTATCGAAGGTGTTACTTATCCAATTTTAGCAGATTCTAACAGAAATCTTTCTAGTACATTAGGAATATTAGATATTACTAATGAAACATACAATGAAGAAACTGGTGTAGTTACTGTAGAAGGTGATAATGTAACATACAGAGCTACTTATCTTATCGATGAAGAAGGTACTGTTTTTCATGAAGGAATAAACCATATGCCAGTAGGTAGAAACGTAGCAGAATTCTTAAGACTTATAGATGCTTATGCTCATGTACAGAAAAATGGTGAGGTATGTCCTGCAAACTGGGAAGAAGGAAAAGATGCAATGAATGCAAATAGAGATGGTGTAGCTTCTTATTTAGCTTCTCACTAATCTTAAAGATTTACAAACAAAGCTTTCAAAAGTATGAGCTTCTGAAAGCTTTGTTAACATTAAACTAATTTCAATGATACAGGAATTAACAGAAGATAATCTAGATCAATTAATAAAAGATAACAGCAAAGTTGTTGTGCAATACTCTGCTTCATGGTGCGGTAACTGTAGAATCATGAAGCCAAAATTCAAAAAATTGGCTGCAGAAAATACAGACATGGTTTTTGTAGTAGTAGATGCAGAAAAATATCCAGAATCACGAAAACTAGCTACAGTAGATAATTTACCTACCTTCGCTACTTTTGAAAATGGAAATTTCTCAAGTCAGGTTCAAACTAATAAATTTGATATTCTTAAAGAATTAGTAAATGAAATTACCGGTAATTAAACATCTTACAAGTTTTATCGAAGAAAATGACGAAGACTTTGTGGTAGAAACGATAGAAACGCTAGAAGCTTTAACAGAAGTTCCTTCTCTTAAAGATGAAGAATTAGACGTGATAGGAGAGTTAATATCAAATATGTATGGAGCACTAGAGGTAGACAAAATGATTAAAGATGGTGTTCCTAAAAAAGAAGCTCTAAATAATTTTATGCAAAGAGTATTAGGATCGATAGATACTTAAAAACATTAAAAAAGGCCTTCTGTAAAAGAAGGTTTTTTATTTTATATAAACTTTACATAAATTACTATTTAATCTTATTAATTTTGAATTACAAACAACAATAATTTATTATGGCATCAATTACACTAAAAGGAAACACGATACACACCAGCGGTGAATTACCTAAAGTAGGAGAGAAAGCACCAAATTTTGAACTTGTAAGTAAAGATCTTTCTACTGCCAAACTAGAGGATTATGAGGGGAATAGGGTAGTTCTTAATATTTTTCCTTCTGTTGATACGGGAGTTTGCGCAGCATCAGTCAGAGAATTTAATAAGGTAGCTGGGGATTTAGAAAATACAAAAGTATTATGTATTTCACGAGATTTACCTTTTGCACAGGACCGTTTTTGTGGAGCAGAAGGGCTTCAGAATGTAATTAACCATTCGGATTTTAAAACAGGTAAATTTGGAAAAGACTATGGATTAGATATAGTAGATGGTCCATTAGAAGGATTACACTCTAGAGCTGTTGTAGTATTAGATGAAAAAGGAATTGTATTGCATGCAGAACAAGTTCCGGAGATAACACAAGAGCCAAATTATTCTGATGCTCTTAAAGTTTTGTCTTAAGCATTTATGAGCGGCATGATCTCATTTATAAAAGGTAGGTTGCGTGGTTGTGGATACGCTTTTAAAGGGGCAATATTATTAATTAAAACTGAACCTAGTATACAGGTACAAGTTACTATTGGTATTATTATGACCTGTTTGGGGCTATATTTTAAAATATCCTCCTTTGAATGGATGTTACAAATATTTGCTATTGGATTGGTAATGAGTACAGAAGGAATGAATACTGCTATTGAAGCAATCGCAGATTTTATTCATCCTGATTTTCATAATAAAATAGGTTTTATTAAAGATATTGCAGCCGGAGCCGTATTTATTGCAGCTATCACCGCTGTGTGTATAGGAGTGTTTATTTATTGGCCCTATCTATTTTAATGCCTAAGGTAAAAAAGAAAAAGGTTTGTATCTTGAATATAAAATACAAACCTTTTTTGAATGTTTTCTTATCAATTATTTAATTGATATTTATATGTTGTGTTTTACACTTTTCAATAGTAATATTACCTCTACCTAAAACGATAAAATCGTTTTGATTATTTAAAGAGTTTTTCTTCACTTTTACAAAAAATGGATATTCATTAGCAATTACATCATTAAAATATCCTTTTTGATTTGCAGCTACTCGTATTTCTTTATAATCAGCATAACGCCCATCTTTTTGTTTTCTTTGTATAGTAACAATAATATTCTTTCCAGTGTTATTTACAAAACCAAAATTACCATAACCTTGCATACAATCTATTTTAGGTTTGGCTGTAGTACGTAAATTATTACTATAAGAATCAATGTTTGTAAAAACATCATTATTCGGGTTAAGTGATTTTTGCAGAGGTACAGAGCTCAAATTTCCCTGTTTTGGGTACCCGATAGGATTTTGATTGTTAGAATAAAAGCCATTACTAGCTTGACCTAATGAATTGCCTTGAGGCGCTACATTCGACCTTTGTAGGTTATTTGGGTATTGTGTGCTACCATTTTTTGGGTAAGTAGTATTTGGATTGGCATAATTTGATTGCCCACTATTGTATTGATAAGTAGAAGGTTGTGCATATTGATTGTTTAGAGGTTGTTGTTGATTTTGTTGATTTTGGTAATTAGAGTATTGTTGTGCATTTGAATTTTGAGGTACAGTATTTTGATACTGATTTGGAATTGGTGCTGATCTTTGAAAACTATTCTGTTGTTGAGGCGAAATACCGTTTGTATGAGGTTGTTGATTATTATAGTTACCGTTTGGTCTATAACCTTGATTTGGGACTGTAGAATTTACATAATTTCCATTCTGTGCAGCTACCACCGGATTAGGAGTTATTACACTGTTATTTTGAGGTGTACTAGGCATTACCATTTTAAAGCGCTCATCTTGCTGTTCTTTCCTAATCTTATTTTCTTTTTTTACGCTTTTTATATCCTGAGCTTTAAACATAAATGCATACCCATCCTGAGTTTGTATGGTAAGGTCTTCATTAAAATTTAATTCAGTAATCTTTCCAACAATGACACTTCCGTTTTTTAATGTAATTACATCAAGAGGTTCTTGAGAATTCATTGAAAATGAGATCATAATGACAATCAATAATAGTAACTTTTTCATGACTTTTTGTTTAATTTTATCAAATTCGACTTATGTAATTGAGTATAATTGATTGATTAATTTCTTGAATATTCTAATACATTATTAAAAATGATTATAACGACTGTAATTTTTATTTTAATAAAAAGACAATCATTTTATCCTAATTTAATGATTTGTAAGTGATTAATTAGTTAAGTGTTTGCTAAATTAATTGCTAAAAATTTTAAGAATTATCTTTGATTTTAGTGAGATCATTCTAGTATACGAGAGAAAATTTTTTTGGCATTTTTACGTTCCAATAGAGATATTCGTATTTTTGTGATAATACACCCAAAAAATGGCTAAGAAGAAAACAAGCTCAAAGAGGAAAACAACAACGACAAAAAAAACAAAAACTCCATTAAAACAACGATTTAAGCTATCTAATCAACAAAGAGTGATTTTAGGTAGTTTTCTATTTTTTTTAGGAATAGCATTGTTCTTTGCTTTTATTTCATTCTTTTTTAATTGGAAAACAGATCAAAGTGAACTGTCAGAATTTTATAATAGGGATATTTCACCTAAAAATTGGCTAAGCAAATTTGGAGCTACGGTAAGTCATTTTTTTATATTCAACGGGTTTGGTGTTTCTGCATTGGTAATTCCTGTCATGACTTCTTTAACAGGTGTTTATTTGTTTTTTGATTTAAACAAAAAAAGATTGCTAGGCTTTTGGTTTTGGGGAGCATTAGTAATGCTTTGGGTATCTGTAGTTCTTGGCTTTGTAGAAAAAGGAGGAGGGCTTCTGGCAGGAGTAGTAGGTTTTGAAATCAATGATTTTTTGCGGGATTATATAGGTTTTATAGGTACGGTTCTTTTATTAGCTTTTCTTGCAATTGTATATATAGTGGTTCGACTAAAATATACCCCAGAAAAAATTTCCCAATCATTACGATCTACTCAAAGAGATACATCAAAAACAACTAGAACATCTAAGCAAACATCAAATCAAAAAGATAAAGAAGATGCTGAACCTAAGCCTATTATAGAAGATACATCAAATCTTGTAAATAATAAGACTGATGATGTTCTTCAGGAAAAAGAGAAAAAAGAAGAAACGAAATCCTCTCCCGATACAAAAGAGATTAATTTAAATCCAACAGTAAATGACTTTTATGCTGATCCCAAAAATAGAGATGATGAAATTCCTGAAAAACTTATCATAAAATCTGAGGATAATCCCGAAGATATCGAAATGGAAGTTGAAACTACGGTAGAAGAAGAAGTCGTAGAAAATATTAGTGCAAAACTTGTTAAAGATTTTGGAGAATTTGATCCAAAATTAGAATTAGGAAATTATAAATTTCCAACAATAGATCTATTAAAAGATTATTCTGTACAAACCGGTGGTATTACAATAGATCAGGGAGAGCTAGAAGAAAACAAAAATAGAATTGTTGAGACTTTAAAAAACTACAAAATAGAAATTGCTCAGATAAAAGCTACAGTAGGTCCTACAGTTACCCTATATGAGATTGTTCCAGAAGCGGGGATTCGAATTTCTAAGATCAAAAACCTTGAAGATGATATCGCACTTTCTTTAGCGGCATTAGGAATACGAATTATAGCTCCAATACCTGGTAAAGGAACGATTGGTATTGAGGTTCCTAACAAAAAATCAACCATTGTATCTATGCGATCGGCTATTGCGTCTCCAAAATTTCAAAATGCAGAAATGGCATTACCTTTATCTTTAGGTAAAACAATTTCTAATGAGACTTTTGTGGTTGATCTAGCCAAGATGCCCCACCTTCTGATGGCAGGAGCAACAGGTCAAGGTAAATCCGTTGGACTAAATGCTATTTTAACATCGTTACTTTATAAAAAACATCCCGCAGAAGTCAAATTTGTACTTGTAGATCCTAAAAAAGTAGAACTCACACTATTTAATAAAATTGAACGTCACTATTTAGCAAAATTACCCGACGCAGAAGAAGCAATCATTACTGATAATAATAAAGTTATCAATACATTGAATTCACTTTGTATAGAAATGGATAATCGATATGATTTGCTAAAACAAGCTATGGTAAGAAATATTACCGAATATAATACAAAGTTCAAGACAAGAAAATTAAATCCCGAAAACGGACATCGATTTTTACCATATATAGTGCTTGTTGTAGATGAGTTTGCAGACCTTATTATGACAGCCGGGAAAGAAGTAGAAACACCTATAGCAAGACTTGCACAGTTGGCTAGAGCAATTGGGATACACCTTATTATTGCAACACAACGACCATCGGTAAATGTTATTACAGGTATGATCAAGGCCAATTTTCCTGCTCGTATAGCTTTTAGAGTGACCTCAAAAATAGATTCGAGAACCATACTTGATACAGGAGGAGCAGATCAATTGATCGGTAGGGGAGATATGTTGTTTACTCAAGGTAATGACATAGTAAGGATTCAATGTGCTTTTGTAGACACCCCAGAAGTTGAAAGAATAACCGAGTATATTGGTAGTCAAAAGGCATATCCCGATGCACATTTACTACCAGAATATGTTGGCGAAGAAAGTGGCACAGGTCTTGATATAGATAAAAGTGACAGAGATAAACTTTTCAATGAAGCAGCAGAAGTAATCGTTACTGCTCAACAAGGATCAGCATCTTTGCTACAGAGAAAATTGAAACTAGGATATAACCGAGCAGGTAGATTAATAGATCAATTAGAAGCAGCAGGAGTAGTTGGACCTTTTGAAGGTAGCAAAGCAAGACAAGTACTAGTACAAGACTTAGCATCACTTCATCAGCTTCTTGATAATGAATAAAAGAAATAACTAACACAATCGAAAGAAACCAATTCATGATGATAAGAAAATTTATAATCGTATTATGCATATTTAGCACTGCCATAATTAATGCTCAAAGTGCCAAAGGACTTTTAGATGAAGTTTCTAAAAAAGTAAAAAGCTATAATAACATAGCTATTAGTTTTAAATATGCGCTCAATAATCCTGCAGAAAATGTTTCTCAAGAAACAAGAGGTGATATTACATTAAAAGGAAATAAATATGTACTTAATCTAATGGGAACAGAACGCATGTATGATGGAAAAAAAGTACATGTAATCATTCCTGAAGATGAAGAAATTAATATTTCGTCTCAAACTGAAGAAGACGATGCGAGCCCCTCAAAAATGCTTACATTTTACGAAGATGGGTATACATATAAAATGGATATTGTTCAAAATGTAAACGGACGTAAAATACAATATGTAAAATTAATACCAATCGACTCAGGAAGTGATTCTAAGGAAATATTATTAGGTATAGATAAGCAGACAAAACATATTTATAAAATGATTCATAAGCAAAATAATGGTACAAATGTTACTATTACTGTGAATAGTTTTAAAACAAATCAACCGCTTTCTAAAACATTATTTGTCTTTGACGAATCAAAGTATTCAAATTATTATATCAATCGTCTCGATTAATATAATAATTTGTTAAAATATTCAATTATTAAAGAACGGATGTAACTCTTACATACGTTCTTTAGTTTTTAAATAGCGTATATTTACGGCAAAATTAGACTACGTTTATAGTGAAAATATTAGACAGATACATTCTAACCTCTTTTTTAAAGACGTTTTTTCCGCTCTTTATTATTATAATGTTTATTCTTTTATTGCAAACCATTTGGTTATTTATTTCTGAGTTGGCAGGAAAAGATCTGGATTTTTCTGTGATTGTTAAATTTTTGACATTCGCTACTCCTCGATTAATTCCTATGGTCCTACCACTTACCATATTATTAACCTCTGTAATGATTTTTGGAAATTTTGCAGAGAATTATGAGTTTGCAGCGATGAAATCTTCTGGGATTTCATTACAACGAGCAATGAGAACATTAGCAGTTTTTATGCTTTTTGTTGGATTTGGTGCGTTTTTATTCTCAAATACAGTAATCCCATCTTCAGAAAAAAGATTTATTAACTTAAGAAAAAATATTGTAAAGCTAAAACCGGCAATGGTATTGACTCCTAACCAATTTAATGACTTAGGTGATATTAATATTAAGGTTGCAGAAAAGTTTGGAGACAATGATGAATTTTTACGAGATGTAATTATCCATAAAAAGTCAGTAAACAGACAAGGAAATTTTACGGTTATAAAAGCAGTAGATGGAGAGCTACGAGGAAGTACAGATTCTGATTTGGTGACGCTTGTGCTTAATGATGGTAATTATTATGAGGAAATACAACAAAGGTCTCCACAAAAAAGAAAGAAACTTCCTTTTGCTAAAACACATTTTGAAAAATATATATTAAATGTTGATTTATCGTCTTTGGATAATGTTGATATGGATTCTCAGCAGTATAGCAAAGGATATAATATGCTTAATGTTAATGAATTAAAAAGTGAGATAGACACATTGTCAATGCAAGTTAATAATGATGTAGCATCATTAAGTTCTGATGTAAATAGAAGAGCTGGTTTTGATGGATTGAACAAAAATGTAAAGATCGATAGTGTTCGGACAGTAGAAAATGATACATTGAGTATTATAGATTATTTTGATACAAACAAAAAAATGCAGGTGTACCAAATGGCTTCTTCTAATGTTGATGGAGTGATAAGGCGATTAAATACAACTCAAAAAAATCTTGCTATCAAAAGGAGAGCACTTAATAAATATGAAATGTCATTGCATGATAAATATGCTCTTGGAATTTCTTGTGTTTTACTATTTTTTGTTGGCGCACCACTTGGAGCAATTATTCGTAAAGGAGGGTTAGGGCTGCCGATAGTGATAGGTGTTGTATTATTTTTAACGTATCATTTTATTGGTATTTTTGCGAAAAATGGGGCAGAAGAAGGAGGGGTGCCTCCACTTGTTGGTTCTTGGTTATCAACATTTATTATATTTCCACTCAGTATCTTTTTGACATATAGAGCAACTAGAGATAGAGGTGTTTTTAATGCTGATGTTTTTGTACAACCAATTCGCAATTTCTTCATAAAACGATTCGGTAAATCAAAGAAATAGATTTCTTTTTAAATATCTTTGTAAAGAAAACTACTTTAAGAAAATTTTGATGTCACAACAAACTACAGAGACGAAGCAAAAAATTAAGCTTAATACTATACAAGAAGCTATAAATGATATTAGAGAGGGAAAGGTAATCATTGTTGTTGATGATGAAGATCGAGAAAATGAGGGAGACTTTATAGCAGCAGCAGAAAGTGTTACTCCGGAGATGATTAATTTTATGGCAAAACATGGAAGAGGATTAATCTGTGCTCCCCTTACCGAAGATCGCTGTGAGGAACTTAGCTTAGAAATGATGGTGCAGAACAATACCGTATTACATGAAACTCAATTTACTGTTTCTGTTGATTTACTAGGTCATGGATGCACAACCGGAATTTCTGTTCATGATCGTGCTAAAACGATAAAAGCTTTAGTTGATGAGAATACAAAACCACATGATTTAGGAAGACCTGGACATATTTTTCCGTTAAAAGCAAAAAATGGAGGAGTTTTAAGACGTACAGGGCACACAGAAGCTTCTGTAGATTTAGCAAGATTAGCAGGATTAAAACCAGCAGGAATTCTTGTGGAGATTCTTAATGAAGATGGTACTATGGCTCGATTACCTCAATTAGTAGAAGTTGCCAAAAAGTTTGATCTTAAACTTATTTCTATAGAAGATTTGGTTGCTTATCGAATGAAACATGACTCTCTAATAGAGAAGAAAGAGGATTTTAATATCAATACAAGGTTTGGTAAATATAGATTACGAGCCTATAAGCAAACTACAAATAGTCAAATTCATATTGCTCTTACACTTGGTACATGGGATGATAATGAATCAGTACTGACAAGAGTTAATTCTACATTGTTTAATAATGATATTCTTGGTACTTTAACAAACAATGCAGACAAGAGGTTAGATGCAATGTTTCAGCGTATCAATGCAGAAGGAAAAGGAGCAATAATCTTCATTAATCAAGAAAGCCAATCTCTTAATCTTCTTAATCGATTAAAAGGGTTAAAAGAAATACAAAAAGAAAATGAAGTTGTAAAAGCTCCAAAAATAATAATGGATACCAAAGATTTTGGGATTGGAGCCCAAATTCTACACGATATTAATGTCCATAAATTAAAATTATTATCTAATTCTACTCAACAAAAACGGGTAGGGATTATTGGTTATGGATTAGAGATTATGGACTATGTAGAGTATTAGTCACTGTGAAATTGCTCTAATACTTTTAAATTTCGAAATAAAATAAATAAAAGATACTTTTTAAAGAGTATCTTTTATTATTTGTACCATTTTTTCTGCTCTTTTAGAAATCTCTTCTTCGGTCCAGCTTAATTTAATCAAGCATGAGATAGTTCTACTCATCCAAGCATCACTTGCAGGAAAAGGCTTTTTATTTTTTTGTAGTCCTTCCTGTATTTCATTAGAGAACTTAGTTAAAGACTTTTGCTCTAGTAAATGCTCCCATTTTTTATAGTAGTGCCAATTATTATCATACCAATAAAAACAAGCATCTATTTTATTTTCGGAAAACGCTTTATGTACATCTCGGGCATTGTTTTCATCAGGAAGAAAAATATTTAGAAAAGCATAACTTTCTACACCATTTTCGGGAACTTTTCTAAAACTTACTTCAGTAATAGGCTCTAAAGCATCACGAAGTATGGTATAATACTTTTTTTGTAAAGCAATGGTATCATCTAATTTTCTAAGTTGAGCAATTCCTACAGCTGCATTTAGTTCGGATAATCTATAATTATATCCAAGAAATGGGTGTGCTTCTGCGCCTCGATCTGTTCCTATATGATCATGGCCATGATCTTGATATTTATGAGCTCTATTGGCAAATATTTCAGAATCTGTAATCATTCCTCCACCTTCACCACATGTAACTGTTTTTACAAAGTCGAAAGAAAAACATCCTAAATCACCATAGCTACCAAGAGGTTTACCTTCATAAGTTCCTCCGATAGCTTGACAAGCATCTTCTAATAAAATCAGATTATGATCATCACAGATTTTCTTTAAAGCTTTTAAATCAGCCATAGAACCGCACATGTGTACAGGCATGATTGCTTTTGTTTTCTCTGTTATAGAAGCTTCTACAGCCTTTGGAGCTAAAGTTAATGTATCATCAATATCACACAAGATAGGTACAGCACCAACAGATAAAATTGCTTCAAAACTTGCTACAAAAGTAAAAGTAGGCATAATGACTTCATCTCCTGATCCTATTCCGGCACTGGCAAGGGCAACAGTCAAAGCTGCAGTTCCACTAGATACTACCTGAGCATATTTAGTCTGCATCTTTTCTGCCAAATTTTTCTCTAATTCAAAGGCTTTATAATGCCCTTTTCTCATCGAATCAAATCCATAACGCATCAAGACTCCGTTATCCAGAACATCTTGAACTTCTTTCTTTTCTTCGGTACCAAATAATTCGAATCCCGGCATAAGTAGTATGTGTTTGTATTAAAAATTATTTTCCAGCAAAAATACCTAAAAGAGTTTTTATTTAAGAGACATATTTATAGTTTTTTTAACTAAACTTTGTTTAGTTGTAAAATAGAAACTACACCAATGTGTTCCTGTAATTATGAAGATATATTCACTACCATATTCTGTACGCCTCGGCGTACTTTTTTTAACTCAGAAAACATGTCATCTTCTGCTCTATATCCTATCGGAAGAACAAGTACAGAGGTTAATCCTAAATCTTTGAGATTCAGAATTTCATCATATTTTTCAGGTATAAACCCTTCCATAGGGCAAGCATCAATTTTTTCAATCGCACAAACTGTAAGCAGGTTGCCCATTGCTAGATAGGCTTGTTTTGTTGCCCAGATTGATATTTCTTCTTTTGATTTTTGAGTAAATGATGTGATCAATTGCTCTTCAAATGGTTTTAAAATTTCTGATGGAGTATTACGTATAGATTTTACACTTTCAAAATATTTCGTTATATACTTTGCATCAATTTTATTTTCAATACAAATAACTAACAAATGAGAAGCGTCTGCTACTTGTTGCTGATTCCATGAATGTTCTGTAAGCTCTTTTTGAATTTTTTTATCCTTTATTATAAGTAATTGTAAAGGTTGTAAACCGTATGATGTAGCAGTAAGGTTAAATGCCTCAGAAATGAGATCGATTTTATCCTGCGACAGGATTTTTTGATTGTCAAATTTTTTTGTGGCATATCGCCATTGTAAACTTTCTATAATATTCATTATCTCTCTTTAATTGAGTAACAAATATAGTAGGATAAGAGTTACCTTTGAAAGCGAAAACTATAATTAAATATTATATAAGTATTGTATGAACTCTATAGATGAATTGATAAAAAAATCAGAGACAAGAATCTTTAAAGCTGTATTTCCTAATACAACAAATCACTATGAAACGTTATTTGGAGGCACCGCTTTACAGTTAATGGATGAGGTTTCTTTTATTTGTGCTACGCGTTTTAGCAGAAAAAAAGTAGTAACGATATCTACAGATAAGATCGATTTTGAAAAACCAATCCCAGAAGGAACTATTATAGAACTTGTTGCAAAAGTGGTAGAAGTAGGAAGGACAAGTTGTACTGTCAAAGTAGATATTTATAAAGAAGATATGTATAGTTATGATCGTGAAATTGCAGTGTCAGGTCATTTTAAGTTTGTAGCTATTAATAATGATAAAAAACCCATCCCAATCATATAATCAAAAAAGCCCTTTTATTACAAAGGGCTTTTCGTTTTTTATTATTATCTAGTCTCTTGTAATTGCTTAATTTTTATTCTAAATGCGGCAAATATAAGTGTCATGAAGAAGCTCAACCAATTAAAAATAGCATATATAGCATAATCTGCTACAGGTACCCCAAGCACCCCACTTTGATATGCCCCACAGGTATTATAAGGAATCAATACCGAGGTAACTGTACCTGTATCTTCAAGTGTTCTACTCAAGTTTTCTGGTGCTAATCCTTTATCCTTAAAAGCTTTTGCATACATTCTACCAGGAACTACTATTGCAAGATATTGATCAGATGCTGTAGCGTTAAGTACAACACAACTTAAGGCAGTACTGGCAAAAAGCCCAAATACAGAATCAAAAAGTCCTAATAATGCTTTGCTGATTCTCGCTAATGCACCAATTGCATCCATTACTCCACCAAATACCATTGCGCAAACAATTAACCATATTGTTCCGAGCATACCGGACATCCCACCGGATGAGAATAAATCATTTAATTCTTTGCTGGTCGTTTCTACAGCGGTATCAACAGTCATGGCTTTCATGACACCAATATAAGCAGAGTTGAATGTTAATGTCGAACTACCTGCGATTTGCATGATAATATCCGGTTGTGCAATTATCGCAGCTATAGCCCCCAGTAATGTACCGGCTAATAGTGCAATAAGTGGAGGTGTTTTTTTTACAATTAACCCAATTACAATTGCAGGAACTACAAATAACCATGGTGTAATTGTAAAAGCACTATCTATGGCTTCTAATTGACTACTTATTTCTGGTGTACCCGAAGTATCCAGAGTAAATCCTATAATTGTAAATACTAATAAGGTGATAACTATGGTCGGTACTGTTGTGTATGTCATGTATTTGATATGAGAAAACAATTCTCCACCTGCCATTGCAGGAGCTAAATTTGTGGTATCAGATAGTGGAGACATTTTATCTCCAAAATAAGCTCCGGAAATAACAGCACCTGCCGTCATCCCTAATGAAATCCCAAGTGTATCTCCTATGCCTATTAATGCAATACCGACAGTTGCAGAAGTTGTCCAGGAACTTCCCGTAGCAATAGATATGATTGCACATATAATCACACATGCAGCTAGAAAAATGGTTGGGTTAAGAATTTGTAATCCATAATAAATCATGGTAGGTATAATACCGCTTACCAGCCATGTTCCTGCAAGCGAACCTACCATTAATAATATCAGAAGAGCTCCTGTAGTAGATTTTATATTTTTAGAAATCTCTTCTATCATTTGTTTGTAAGAAACGTTGTTAAAAAAACCCACAATTGCAGCTACTGCTGCACCAAGTAGTAAAATAAATTGATTACTACCACTTAAAGCATCGTCTCCAAAGGCATAAAAAACATTATAAAAAAGCATTCCTATCAAAATGATGATAGGGATTAAAGCTTCCCAAATACTTAATTCTTTATTTTCTAATATTTTTTCATTTTGTGAAGATGATGATGTAAAGTTTTTGTTTTCCATATAGGTAAATTCAAATTTTATGGACGTAATGTTACGATATTAATAAAATTTATGCAACGTAATGATTAAGTTTAATCGTTGTTGTCTTTAAAATTAAGAGTTTAAAATGATATGTTAACTTGATTTTAAATCTACAAAAACGCTTTTAATCGATTTAAAATGCATTTAATCGATTATAATACTGTTTTTGAGTATGAATTTTGAAAAAATTATCCATTGTCATTGTACTTTTGAAATGTAAAATAGAAACAGTAAGAGAAAAATTGGAATTGTTTTTTGTTGTGATGTTTTTAGCGAATTAGTTAATCTATTTTCAGACCTAATCAGATAAGCCTCTTTCCCCAAGGAGGCTTTTTTGATTTTATAAACGAACGGATCACGTAATGAAGTAGGTAAAAGATTACTACTTCTGATATTTGGATTTTGAAATAATCATCAGGCGATTCACTGCACCAAAGTTTATGATTTATATATTTAAAATATTGTTTATAAGTTTTTTAAGTAAGGTTTCTTATAGTTTGTAGACTATTGTAAATGTATAATTATGTTAAAAAATATGTTTTTCATCGATTTTATTTGTTTTTAATCGATTTAATTGTGACTTTTGAACTGTAAAATATTTAGATATGATTAACATTAAATACTTTTACAACGTAATAAAGAAATAATTGAAAGTTTTAAAATATTGATTATCCCAATCTGAACTAAATTAACCTTTTTTTATCCCAAATTGAACTTATCCCCTACACAAATAAGCCTTTTCCCCAAAGGCTTATTTGTATTTCAATAACTTGTTGTTATATAAAAAAGTATGATATAATCCTCTGCTATGCTCCCAAGTTTGGTAATATGTTTTATACTTTTTTGAAAAAAAATGTTTTTTCAAATTCTGAAAAATAAATGTTTATGACTTCTCTCAAATTGTGAGGATTGTTTCTAACTCGAAAAAGGTCAACTTCTATCTAGTATAGTTTTAAATACCTCATGAAAAGTATAAAAATGATATTATCTGTTTATTTTTAGCATGTGATACGTCTAAAATAATATTGTAAATAGATAATTATGAAAAGTAAATTGTATAGGGGTATAGAATTATTTCTTTTTTTTGTTTTACTTCCTTTAAGTTATTTATTAGATTCTCATTTCCTTTTTAAAGTTATTCCTACATTTTTTGGGTTCATCTATATTTTGGTACTATTAAAAAGAAATCAATATCTAAAATTTTCATTACCGAGTGTAACGCTCTGGAAACCATTTTGGAAAACTACATTGATTAAGCTCTTTATTATAATTATCGTCACAACAATCTATGTTTATGGGATAGCACCAGACAAATTATTTTCAGTATTGCTAAAAAAGCCTGGATTATGGGTTATTATATTATTTGTATATACTTTTTTATCAGTATGGCCACAAGAGATTATATATAGAACCTTTTTTTATGACCGCTATGAAGATTTAATTGCAAATAATTATCTATTCATTTTTATCAATGCTATTTTATTTTCTTTGGCTCATATATTTCTTGGAAGCTTATTAGTACAAATACTGACTTTTTTAGGAGGGTTATTATTTGCATACACATATCATAAAACCAGATCTACTATTTTGGTTTCTATAGAGCACGCCATCTACGGTAATTGGTTATTTACAGTAGGTATGGGAGATATGCTCGCTTTTCCGGGTGCAGATTAAGTAGTAAGGTAAGATATGAGTTGAGCGATAGCTTTACCTCTATGACTAATTTTATTTTTTATTGATAAAGGAAGTTCTGCAAAGGTTTTTTCATAGTCTTTTGGTAAAAAAATCGGATCATATCCAAAACCTTTGTTTCCTCTTTTATTTTTGGTGATTTCTCCTTCACAAATACCTGTAAACATATGAGATGTATTATTGAGTTCTAAAGCAATTACTGTTTTGAATTGAGCATTTCTATTTTTGTGATTATCAAGTTCAAGAAGTAATTTATTCATATTTGCATCAGCATCTTTTGCCTCTCCGGCATATCTTGCAGAATATACTCCCGGTGCTCCTTGTAAAGCTTCAACTTCTAATCCTGTATCATCTGCAAAGCAGTCATACCCATATTTTTCTTTAATATAGTTGGCTTTTTGTTGCGCATTACCCTCGATAGTATTAGATGTTTCAGGAATATCTTCTTCGCAACCAATATCCCGTAAACTTAATAGTTGAATAGTTTTAGGGATTAATGCTTGTACTTCTTTTATTTTATTAAAATTATTTGTCGCAAAAACAAGTTTCATATGATTTAAGAATAAAAGTATACTTCTTTAGTGTACTTCACTGAAGTGTTATATTGAATAGCTTAGGTCTCTTTTAGGCTTCTGCATCAAAATCAGAAATCCATTTTCCCTGAACCTTCAATACTTGTTCAATTACATCTCTTACACAGCCTTTTCCACCTTTTTTATAAGACACATATTTAGAAACTTCTTTTATTTCAGCTACAGCATCTTGCGGGCATGTTGGCAAACCGATCATTTCCATTACCGGTAAATCAGGAATATCATCACCCATGTATAATACATTTTCAGGTTTGATATCGTAAATATCAAGATATTCATCAAGTTGCTCTACTTTATGATGTGCCCCCAGATATATATCTGTAATTCCTAAACCCTTTAGTCGTTGTCTAACGCCTTCGTTCTTTCCTCCAGAAATGATACAGATGTTAAACCCTTGTTGTAAAGCGGTTTTCATAGCATAACCATCTTTTACATTCATAGTTCTTAACAATTGACCATCTGTATTGATAATAACAGAACCATCAGTAAGTACTCCGTCAACATCAAAAATAAAAGTTGTAATGTGATGCAAATATTCTTTATAGCTTTTTTCCATGTTTTGATTGTATTGCTGCAGTTAGCGCTTGGTATATATTTTTATGCTCTTGATTTGATAAAGTATTCAGGTGTCTTTGTATCGTTTTGGTATCATTACGTAATGCCGGTCCGGTTTGAGCAAGATCAGGATCTATTTCAGTTATTTTTGTTGCTGTTTCTAAAATCAATGCGTGCAAAATTTCAAAAGGCACTTTTTGAGTATCACAAATGTTTTTTGCGGTAGAGAACAGGTAGTTAGTAAAATTATTAGCAAAAACAGCTGCTACGTGCAATGTGTTTCGTTGTTCTGAGGATATTTCATATACGTTTTTTGATAATGATCCGGCTACTTTTTTGAGCAAAGCCAAATCTTTTTCATGTTCTGCCTCTAGGCAAAAGGGTATAGATTCAAAATCGATATCTTTTTGCTGGCTGAACGATTGTAACGGATAAAATACCCCTCGTTTATTAGCATTGTTTAATGTATGCAAAGGAGAGCTACCAGAAGTATGAACAACTAATCGATCATTAAACATAAGTCCATCAGAAACTGTTTTGATTGCATCATCACTAACTGCTACAATATATAGATCAGCCTCTTTAAGCACTTGCAAATCATTCGTAATGTCACCTAGCTCTTGATCAGGATGCAAAAGTATACCTTTGCGATTATAGCATTGTATGACATTTATAGCCTTTATATTCATAAAAGCTTTGTATAAATGTTTAGCCACATTTCCCGAACCAAGAATGATAATTCGAATCATTCGGCAAAAATAATGAAGTTACCTCATAAATCTTCACATCTTTTCTATCAATATTCACAATATAAAGCTAAAGTACAGTAAATTATTTGGTCTTTTATTTCTAAAAACGAATCGTATGTTTTTTATATTGAGTTCATTAGTTTTTAAAAATCAATTATAGGGTTTAACAATTAATATTCTTCTGTTAAATCCTTGAAAAACATGCATAACTCATGATACTTTATCCTGTTAAAAGCGTTAAATTTGCCGCAGCAAAAAAAGAAAGAAAACTATGCAAGAAAGATTAGCTAAGATTTTATTCTCAACACGGTTAATGGCAATTTTATTTATTGTTTTTGCAGTATCGATGGGAGTTGGAACTTTTTTGGAAGATGCACATGGTACTACTGCAGCAAGAATATGGATTTATAACACTTGGTGGTTTGAAGCGATAATGATATTTTTTGCTATTAATTTCTGCGGGAATATTGTACGATTTAGGCTTTATAAAAAAGAAAAGTGGGCTACATTACTTTTGCACTTATCATTTATTCTTATCATTTTAGGAGCCTTTGTAACTCGCTATATCAGTTATGAAGGAGTAATGCCTATAAGAGAAGGAGAGACCACATCAACTTTTCTTTCGGAAAAAACGTACCTAACTATTTTTATGGATGGTGAGATTGATGGAGAACCTCGTCGTCGTATTGTTTATGAAGACCTTGAGATTGCCGAAGCGACCAATAATGACTTTACTATCCAGACAGACTATAACGGTCAACTTGTAACAATCGAATATAAAGATTTTATTATGGGTGCAGAGATGGGGCTAGTTGAATCTGAACAAGGTAAACGTTACTTAAAAATTGTAGAAGCAGGAGATGGAAACCGACATGAACACTTTCTTGAAGAGGGAGAAGTCTCTAATATTCATAATGTATTAATCGCCTTTAATAAGTCAACAAAAGGAGCAATTAATATTACGTATACTAATGAAGATGAATATTTCATAGAATCTCCATTTGAAGGTTCTTATATGCGGATGGCAGATCAAAAACAAGGTTTAGTCTTTAAAGATAGTTTACAACCATTAATGTTGCGATCATTATATCAAACTGCGGGAATGCAATTTGTAATTCCTGATCCTGTAATGCAAGGAGAATATGATATCATACCTATTAAAGAAAAGGCTAAAGGACAAGAAGACGCTTTAGTTATAAATGTAAGTACCAAAGGAGAGACAAAAGAAGTAAAATTACTAGGAGGAAAAGGGTTTAGTAATGATATGAAAAAAACCTCTTTAGGAGGACTTGAAATGTATTTTAGTTATGGATCAAAAAGACTAGAATTACCTTTTGCTTTAAAACTTAATGATTTTATTGCAGAAAAATATCCGGGAACTGAAAATATGTATAAATCCTATATGAGTAAGGTAGATATTGTAGATGGTAATGATTCTCGTCCTTATGACATTTATATGAACCATATTTTAGACCATAGAGGATATCGTTTTTTTCAAGCTTCTTTTGATCCTGATGAAAAAGGCACCATCTTGTCAGTAAATCATGATCGCTGGGGAACGTTAATTACTTATGCAGGCTATATTCTGCTATACATTGGTTTAATGCTTATTCTGTTTACCAGGGGATCACGTTTTAAAGATCTTGAGAAAATGCTTAATAAAGTAAAATCAAAGAAACAAGAATTGACAATTGGTTTAGTTATATTTATATCTACTTTTTCTTTTGCACAACAACCAGATCATGTCAATCATTTGCAAGCTGTACCGGGTAAAGCACAGTTAGACTCTGTTATTAAGGCAAACATGGTACCAAAAGAGCATGCAGCAAATTTTGGAAGTATTGTGATACAGGATGAAAGAGGAAGAATGAAGCCTGTTAATACGTTCTCTTCAGAATTGTTGCGAAAACTCAGTAAAAAAGATACTTACGAGGGATTAAATGCAGATCAGGTTTTTGTATCAATGGTAGAAAACCCATTGATTTGGTATAGTGTACCGATAATAGAATTACATAAATATAATGATAGCATCAGAAAAATTATTGGTGTTCCTAAAAAGACAAAACATATTTCTTTGATAGACCTTGTAGAACCGGATGGTTCTTATAAACTGTCACCGTATTTAGAAAAAGCCAGTAGTACTAATACACCTAGTAAATTCGAAAAAGACTTTTTAAAAACACATGAAAAATTCTATTTGCTTAACCAAGCACTTGGAGGAGGTATTTTAAGAGTTTTCCCTGTACCAGGAGATGAAGGAAACAAGTGGGTATCCATGCCTGAGTTGAATGAGCATAAATTTAGCGGAATGGATTCTGTATATACTCGTCAAATCATACCGATATACCGTCAAGCCCTACAAGAAGCCAGAAAAACTGGAGACTATAGTAAACCAGATCAATATGTTTCTAGCATTAAAAGCTTTCAGAAAAAATTTGGTGACGATGTTCTTCCATCAGATAAAAAGATTAAAGCAGAAATAGCCCTAAATAAGTATGATGTTTTTAGAACACTTTATAAATATTATGGTCTAATAGGGCTTCTACTGCTGCTCTTTGTTGTTTGGCAAATATTTAAAGATGCCAAGGCAATTAAAATACTGATTAATGCCATGATTGGCATTATAATTTTATTATTCGTAATGCATACTGCAGGATTAATAACAAGATGGTATGTATCCGGACATGCACCTTGGAGTGATGCTTATGAATCCATGATTTATGTTGCCTGGGCAACATTAGCCATCGGATTAGCCTTTGGAAAAAAGAGTACCCTTACTATAGCTGCAACGACTTTTGTAGCATCAATTATTTTATTTTATGCACATGAAAACTGGACAGATCCTGCAATTGCGAATTTACAACCAGTACTAGATTCGTATTGGGTGTTGATACATGTCTCGATAATTGTAGCTAGTTACGGTCCTTTCTTTGTAGGAGCAATTTTAGGGATTTTAGCCTTATTATTGATGATTTTGACTACGAAGTCTAATAAGAAAAAAATGAATTTAACCATAAAAGAGCTTACGATTATCAATGAAATGGCACTTACAATTGGATTAGTTATGCTTACCATAGGAAACTTTTTAGGAGGAATGTGGGCTAACGAAAGTTGGGGGAGATATTGGGGTTGGGACCCCAAAGAGACATGGGCTTTGGTTAGTATAATGGTGTATGCTTTTGTAATTCATATGCGATTAGTTCCGGGATTGAGAGGAAGATGGTGGTATAATATGGCATCTGTAATTGCTGTTTATAGTATTCTTATGACATATTTTGGAGTAAATTTCTATTTAAAAGGATTACATTCTTATGCAAGTGGCGATAAAGTTATTACTCCTAATTCAATATTTTATTCAATAGCTTTTCTTGTAATCTTAGGAGCCATTTCTTTTTGGAGAAATCAGGTACATTATAAAAAAAGTACTAGTACCGTTAGTAAAGGCGACTAGCTCTGGTGTATACTAATCATATAAAATATACCTTTTCGGTAATACTAATCTATAGTATCGAAAGGTATATTTTTTTGTGAGATCTATCTTATCAATATATTAATTGTTTTCTATGTATTTTGAACAATAGCAATAGTGTTTTTAAAATCTAGATTGGCTAGATCTTTTTGATGCATGCATAGATAAAGATGCGCACCATTCATACTAAAACCATATCCGTATTTTCCTCTCATTTCAAAAGATATTAAATTGATATAGTTTTCTCGGTCATTATTTTTCTTGTCATACTTTTTATATAGGTCACTCCATTTTTCTGCGATATAATGTTGAACTGAAAAAGGTACTCCTTGCAGAATATTGTGACTAAAGAATGTATAAAAATCATCTTCTGGAGTTGGGGGTTGTAAGCCTGCTCCTTTGGCCAATTCTATACGATGTTGCATCATTATAGCTTTGTCAAATATAATATCAGCTACTTCATCAATCCCATCTGCGTCATCTTCAGAGATATCATCTCCTAATTCATAGTTAAAGGGATATCTAGGGAGTTGATAACTATTTTTAAAGTTTATATCTCTTGGTGCTAACCTTTGTTCTAAAGGTATTTCTTCGGGTATTTTTGCTAGATTTAAATTTTCTGTGTCCGAAAAAAAATACACTTTAAAAGCATCTTTTACATCATATTCCCACATGATATCATCTGTAACCGAAGCAAAACATAATAATATTCCATGATCCGGGAACAAATTAGCTACATCATAAGGCTTGATTTCTTCAAAATTTATTTGAAAGAAAAATGCTAAAGGAGCATTGTTGGTAAGAGATTGTACGGGCCAAACAAAATCTTCTGGTACTGCAGGAGCTCCACCAAATCTAGAATTTAGTATGCTAAGATCTGATTCATTTTTATCTACAGAGAAAATGATATTTGGCATAATTGATTTAATAACATCATCAACATTATCCCATTCGTATTTTTCAATTTCTTCTATAAGTCTCTTTTTGATATCAATCATATTTTCAATTTAGTTATTGTAACAGTTGTTTTACTTTTTATTTGATAATAGTTCAGAAAAAATGAAAATATATTTTTTGCCTGTTTTAGAAACTCCTATATCTAGTAGTTTTACTGTTTTTGGTAAAAAAACATTAATAGTAATTTGTAGAATTTGATAAAATAGGTGTTATTGGTTTTTATTAAAAATGATTAATTGAACGCTATGAAAAGGCTGAATATTATTTATCTAATTATGTTTTTAGTATTGTCTTGTAATCAATCAGAAAAGGTTGTGTCAAAACAAGAGGATAAAAAAGATAATTCTGAAAAATTATTAGAAGAAGAGGAACTACGAAAAAAAAGTAAGAAAGAACTTAGATTACTTAGAAACGAGATTTTTGCCCGAAAAGGATATGTTTTTAAAAATGAAGAAATAAAAAACTTCTTTGAAAGTAAAGATTGGTATCAACCACAACCGAATAAGAAAATTGAGCTGTCAGAAATTGAACAACTCAACGTGAATTTGATTAAAAGAATAGAAAATGATAAGCTTCAATGTATTTATGTAATTGTAAAGAAAATAAAATCAGAATTTAAGAATGATAATATAGATCATTTAGACATAGATACTTCTTATATCCCATTTCTAAAAGAATTTGTTGCAGAAATCAATGTAAATGCTATTATAGATTCTGAAGAAAATGAATATTCTAAATCATACTATTTTCATAAAAATTGGGATTGGGAAGATATGGACATAGATGAATGTGAGGATGAGATATTTATACATTTTGGAATTGAAAGTAAAACGTTTATCATACAGATGAATACATGTGCGATTTATAAGGGCGAAGATGAAGGCGAAGATGATTTTGTTTCAGAACAGAATATGATATTTGAATTTAAATATGAAGCAGATTGTAGTTATCAGTTCATAAGAACAGGTGTAGCAGGTTAATATACTTTATACCTTTTAACCCTTTATATATTTCATTTTGATTGCAAATTTGGTGAGTCCTGCAAGGTTTCTAACATTTAGTTTTGCAATTAGGTTTTTACGATACCAATCAACAGTATACTTACTTAAAAAAAGTTTGTCTGCTATTTCTTGAGTAGTAAATTCTTGGGCGATTAAGGTAAGAATATCAATTTCTCGTTGATTTAATTTGATGTCTTCGCTTTGTTTCTTTTGAATATTGTTTTTTCGAATGATTGTTTTTATTTCAGAAGAGAAATATTTTTCACCTTTTAGAATAGCTTCGATAGCAGAATAAAGTTCTTTTTTCTCAGCATTTTTTGGAACATAACCATTAATATCCAAGTCAAGTAAAGAATTGACGATTTCTTGATCAGTGCCCATGCTTACCACTAATACCTTTAAATTAGGTCTTTGCTCTTTTAGCAATTTGATGAACTCTAACCCATTGAGATGTGGCATACTTATATCAGTGATAATAAGATCAATTTTTTCTTTTGAATTAATTTTGAGATACTTTATGATATGCTCTGCGTTTGTTGCAGACAAAAGTATTTGATACTTGTCTTCTGATTTGAGTATACTGATCAATCCATCTAAAAACATTTTGTGATCGTCTACTATGATTATATTATATTTCATATTGGTTTATATTTTTCAATTATGTTGGTATTTCCATGGTAACAAAAATTCCTTTTTTGAGTATTGAGTCGATATTGATTATACCATTTAAACTTTTGATTCTACTTTTTACGCTATCCAGTCCTAAACCATTATTATTTTTTCTTGGTTCAAATCCTTTTCCGTCGTCTGTATATAAGATAGTTAGTAGTTTTTGATCAATACTATTGATTTCTATCTCAATGTTTGAAGCTTCTGCATGTTTGACGGTATTTATTACGAGTTCTTGCAAAACCTTAAAGATTTCTATTTGTATTATTTCTTTGAGATTGTCTATAGAAGTTCTAGAGAAGACAGAGAGTGAAGTTTTTAGATTACTGGCATCTCCAATTTTTTCAATATAATTTTCAAAAACATCACAAAATTTATTTTTACCAAATCGTTTTGGAGCGAGATTGTGTGATAGACTTCTTGCCAGGTTATATGTTTCGTCAATTTGAATATTTATCTCTTCGACAGAAGAATCTGAAATATTGCCCAATTGTAATTTTATTGCAGCAAGGTTTCCTCCAATACTATCATGAAGTTCTTGTGCAATTCTTTTTCGTTCTTTATCCTGACCTTCTATTGAAGCTTCAATTACCTTAAGTTCTTGATCTTTTAATATAGATTGTATTTTTTGACTATTTACTTCTTGTAGTGTTTTATTTAATTTATTTTGTGTCTTTAGTTTTTGATGATATACGATAAATAATCCAATAGTTAAAAGTGATAGAGGTACAGATATATACAAGAAAAGATTACTTAATACCCTTTGTTTATTTAGTTTTATTTCTTGTATTTCTTTGTCTCTTTTAAGAATTTTAATACTGTTTTCCCTTCTGTTAGATGCATTTTTGTATTGCAATAGTCTATTTTCGTTTTCTTTTTGTTCTATTTCTTGAGTTAGTCTTAGTTTCTCTAATACTTCTTGTTGATTTGTTATAATTAAATTTCTATTTCTGTTTTCTAATTGAAGTAATTTTATTTCCCGCTCCTTTTCTCTAGTCTTATATACTATCTCAAGTTGATTTACTTCTTTCTTGTTTTGTAACTGAGTTATAGAATCTTTTAATTGATTATAAATGGATTGAAAAATAAAAGCTTTTTTATAATTGTTTTGGTCGACACCTAAATTTTTAATATTGTCATGGATAATTATTTGCAGATTTAAAAAACCATATTTTTCTGCACTTTCTAACGCCCTTAGAAACATAGATTCTGCTTTATTATAATTTTTTCTTTTTACTTGTGCTATTCCTAATTCAATGAATGACGTTAATACAATTTTTAAAAAACTATTTTTTTTGGCAATTTCAATTGCCTCTTGGTATAATTGAGATGCTTTTTCAAAGTCTCCTAATTGTACATGATTAGCAGCAAGAATGGTTAAAATATTTGCTTTAGCTTGTTCATTATCAAATTTTTGACCTAATTCTTCAGCTTTTTTAAGATATTGATTAGATAATGTAACTTTTTCTTGTTTTGAATATACTAATCCCAAATTAATATAGGAGCCAAGCATGATTTCAGGATCTTCTTTGTATTCTAAACATTTTTCAAATAGCTCTATACTTGGTTGATATTCTTCAAGTTTTGAGTATAACAAAGCAAGTCCATGAATATTATGATAGTAAAAGTTAATTTCATTAAATTTATTTGCTTCTTCGATGCCTTTTAGATACCATTTTTTACTTTCACTATATAATCCTTGGTTATAATAATTAATACCTAATATACTATAGGCATACGATCTGACTCTTGCATTAATAGAATCATTATCTATTTTAAGATCAAGACATTTTTTTGTGTAATAGATAGACGAATCTAATTTTGTCTTTCTTTGAAAGTGAAGAGCTGTAAGAATGTACAAGTTAAGCTTTCCTTTTATAGTTTTGATTTTGCTCTTTACTTTGTGTATTTTTTTTAAAAATTTAGGGTCATTAGGTGTATTGTTATAAGAGGCTCTTATTTCTGAAGTAAGTTTATCCTCTCGTGCTTCTTGTTCTACACTATCTGTAGTAGAATATAAGCTTTTGCTTTGTGATAATATGAGAAAGGGAATAAAGATTAACATACCTGTTATTCGTAATATTATTCGGCTTTGATAAACTATCATATTTAATCTTTTGGGATACTTATTATCCTATATATAAAAATACCACAATTTTGAATCTGATTCAGAAAACATCTTATAATACAATACTGCCTAAGAAACTATTTTAGTTAAAGAATTATAGAAGAAAAGAAAGATATTTGTATCAGTTTTGGTAAGTAAAATTCTGGTCATTTTTTCTTCAAAAAAAGCTTTAGTTTTCAACTATAAACTAAAGCTTTTTTGATTATTATGTTGCTACAAGTTTTGCTCTAATACTTCTATTAAAGCTTTTGAGCGGTCTTCTACCATATCTGCATTGATGTAAGCAGAATGATCAATCATTAAATTCCCATCTTTGAAGGAATAAGTACTATTGGCAGAGGCGTTATCACTTTTATCTTGGATAGTTATTTTTGAGATAGATTCTTTTAAAGCTTCTTTACCCATATCATCTGTGGTAATTGCTTTAAAAGCTTCAATAATTGGTTGAAAATAAATTTTTGGAAAAGTAGATTCCCATAGGTGAGAGTAGTCATTAGAAGATAAACTGTCCCAGTCTATTTCTAATTCGACCTCAAAACCTGCTATATCATTTATTTTGTTTAGTAAAACTTTGTAATCAACTTCTTGAAAGTTTTTGATAATTCTTTTTTCTGCTAGACCCATGTCTTTTAGTTCTTTAAAATTTATGCCCAAAAATAAATTTTCATGAACCTTTATTTACCCCTATTTTTAGTAGTATTAAACCGAAGGTAAGTTGAGTGGTCATATATTAATTCAAAGGGAATGAATATCCTATAGCAACTGCACCCGAGAATTGTTCTACTGTGGGATGAAAATAATATGAGAATGCAAAATCAAAATTATTTTCACGTCCTATCATTAATCCTAGAGTAAAAGGAATATGTACTAGAACACCACTATCTTCTTTATCCGTAAATGGTGTAAAAGTTTTGAATGTTCCGGCAGAAAGCCCAACACCAATTTCAAAATATGGAGCAACCCAAGGTATAGGAGCAAGGATTCTTGTTTTCGCTCCCAGTAAAAAAGCATTCGATCTTATTTTGTATCCTCGCTGATTTTGAAAACTATTATCGTCATCATCAGAAGATGCCAAAATAAGACCCGCATATGGTCGTATACCAAACCATTTTGATAAAGCTAATACGTACTCACCCTGAAGATAAAAGCCGTTACCGTTTAGATCAGACTCATCCGTTGTGGCATTAATCCCAAGACCTATAGATGCATTTATAAATTGACCAGTTTTGGGCTGCGATTTGACCTGACTCGAAAAAAGTAGAATAAAAATTGTGGTTGTAATAGTTGTTACAAAAGTGTTAGGTAAAAGTGTTGTCATTTTTTTGTTTGAATGTTATTATTTTCTTTAAGTAAATGTCTTATAAAGTTAAAATGTTACCCTAAATTTTTCTTTTTTTGAATCAAAAGAATATAATACCACAAAGGATTCAAAACTTTCAATTCCTATTCATCAATATAAAATGTACAGATTCCTCTATAGTTTGTAATAGTACAAAAATAACTTTAAGATGATAAGCATAGGCTTTCCTGATTTTTCAAAACCCCTGAATTCAGTGTATACAAAGCTAGAGTAACCATTTACATTTGTTTCAAAATAGATTCGATATCTAGAAACATCAAAATTATTATTTGGAGATGAAATTTTTATCTACAAAGTCAAAAGAAGATAATATCGTATTATTTGATAAATAGAAAATTATTAAACTATTAAAATGGACCAAAACTCCCTTTTTTCTTCATTAGAAGTAGCAAATCCTATTACAGTGCTTAAAAAAGTAATTGAATATAATCATCGTCTAGACGATAATCATAAACATGATATTGTTTCTATTCGTATAATTCTTGGAAATGGTAGTATAATTGAAGGACAACCAGCAAAAATAAATGAAGATACTTGCGTAATGTTGACCCATAATAATACCATCCTATTTTTTTTCTTAAACCAAATAAAAGGAATTGAAATCATAAATCCGTACAAAGCGATTCATCTTTTTACAGATGGTATGTTTTTCGATATTCAAAAAAACGATATACCAACGGCACTTCAAGTCAGTAGAACACTAAAAGAACTTCAAAAACGTATAGGTAATGGTTTTGTAGGAGAGATAAGCTCAACAATTGATATAAAAAAGCTAACTGATACCGAAAAATTTCAATTGCATCAAATTATAAATAAACTACCAAATGTAATTGCCAAAATCGCTGTTGATGAAGATGGGCGTAGTGCTATAACTAATCTCAAAGCAATTATACTTAATAAATCAGAAGCAAACTTAAGAGCTTATATCAATAATAATAATAATAGCATTATCCTTGACTTAAATCTCACAAAAAAACTACCAGAACAATTTGAAGAAGAACTTAAAAAACAGATTGAAACTATTTTATAAATTAATTAAAAACAAAAATTATGGGATTATCTGAACGTAGAGTAGCAAAAAAATTCGAAGAAGAAATATTTCCTGAATTAAAAAAGGATATAGAGCAAGCTGCCAAAAAATCATTAGAATTTGAAGTTGAATGGAAATCAATCGCTATCGATGGGATGAGCCATCTATATGAAGAGTGTTGGCCGCAAGTATATTTTGAACCTATAAAAATTGCTCTTGGAAACATTACAGTAGATGATATGGGAGCCGAAGCTATTGAAGAAAGTTTATCTAAAATAGTTATCAAAAATGAAAAAGAAACTTCTTCTCCCAGCAAATGGTGCACGTTTGAGGATAATATCTTGATTTTAGATCATAAACCGACTACAAATGTCAATCAAATTCAAGATCGTGCTGATGCCATACAAAAAATGCTAGAAGATAATTTGTAAAAGAAAATAATTAGCTTTAAAGTAAAAAAAGCTATAGCCATTATATACTGGCTGTAGCTTTTTTAAAATGAGTTATCAGGTCACTTTGACGTGTTTATAAACCAAAGAACTAAATAGATTCAGAATTTAATTGAGTCATTTTGATTAATACATCATTTGGTTCAATCCTATTCATATAGTTTTCTTCAATATAGGCCATTAGGATTTTTAAATTACGATCTACTACATAAATGGCAGGAACTGACAATTCACTTTTATAGCTATTATGAAATTCTTGTAAATCAATTCCAAAATTGGTGTATTCTCGTTTAAGATTATTATTTAATTCAAAACTGATTCCGATTTCTTTTGCTAGTTTGCCTTCTATATCTGTAAGAATAGGATATGTAATATCATTCTTTTTTGAAGTTTTAGTTGCATAAACAGGGCTCTCAGCACTTATGGCGATAATATCACCTCCAATCTTTTGGAAATCAGTTCTTAATTCTTCGTACGCTCTTAATTCAAGATTACAATAAGGACACCAGCCTCCTCTGTAAAAATTCAGGATTAAAAATTGATCCTTTACAAAGTCTCTAAGATTAATACTATTGTTATTTATATCTTTGAGTGATGTGTTAGGAATAGTATCCCCAATATTTAATGCTTTAGCTTGCAGCTTATTTGATTTCAATTCCTCTATTCCTTCTTCAATAACTCTTGCAATTGTACGAGGCATTTTATTGAAACCAGAAGCTGTGATTTGATCAAGTTTATCTTTTAGTAACATATTTTTGATGTTTACTTTAAACTATTTATTATCTAATGAGGAGTTTAGATTTTTGAGTACCTCTTTCAGATTTGTTAATTCACAAGCCCAAAAATTTAGAATGTTGTGAAGTAGAGGTTTGGTATCTTTATCTTCAAACGAAGTAAGATTACTTAATTCATCAATCAGAAATACAGGAATATCTCTGGAGAAAGCTTCATGTACAGAAAAACTAATAGCATAATTGGTACTCAATCCGCAAAGAATTACCTGTTCCTTTCCCAATTTTTTTAAGAGAGAAAATAGTTTTCCATCAAAAAAAGCTCCTGGGCGTGTTCTTGTCAAGATATGATCTTTTGCTTCTTGTTTTAATCTAGGGTCCCAATCAGTCCATTCAGAGTCCGGATCAAAATACCCTTGTTCTATTTGCGGCCAATCTGTTCTTAAGCCTGTTTGACTACCATCTTTTTTTAGTATATATGATGAATGAATCACTGGGATATCATTTTCTCTTGCAGATTTAGCTAACAAATTGATAGGAGTAATCATTGCACTAGCGTCATTAGAATAAGGACTGTCCGGTTCTGTAAAAAGTCGTTGCATGTCGATAATTAATAATGCAACTTTATCTTTTTTAAATAAAAAGTTCATAGGTCACGAAGAATTAATTATTTAGAAAGCAGGCTATCTGGTCTTGCAAAGATTACTTCTCTGGTTACTTGCCATCGATTATCTTCAAAAATAAGATCTATACTTAACACAAGATATTGATCATCTCCTGCTAGATTTACTTTTCTAGAAATTAGAACATGTGCATTGTGGTCATTTACTTGTATATGGTCAAACTTTGCCCAGGTACTAAGAGGTTTAGAACCGTTTTTAAGTTTTGTTTCAAACAATCCTTTAAAAGCGGCCTTATCAGCAATACTAACATTATCATCCAAATCTATTGTTATTACTTGAAGATTTTTGTGATAGATACGTTCTAGCGCGTCGATATCAAATGTTGTTCCTGCTTGAATCAAATCTTGTATAGACTGTTTTACGCCTTCTTTACTTATCATTTTTGAAGTGTCCATTTTTATTGTTTTTAGTTAACAAAATAAAGATGAAACAAAAGTAATTTGAGAAACAGCTATTTCTTTGTCAATACATTATTAATAATGGTCAATATCTAACCAGAATTCTTTTTTAAGTTTTTAAGAAATAGAGTAGGGGTCATTTTTTCATGTTTTTTAAAAAACCTTACAAAATTAGAAGGATCGCTAAATCCCAATGCATATGCAATTTCTTGCGATGTGAAAATATCTTCGGTTAACTTTCTTTTAATTTCTAATATGAGCCAACTATCAATAAATACTTTGGCTGTTTTATTGACCATTTCTTTGCAAAGCTCATTAAGATGTTTGTAAGATACATGAAGCATTTTTGCATAATCATGTGCATCATGAGTCTCAGTATGATGACTGGATATTAAATCTTGAAACTTCATGAAATCTTTATATCGTTGACTTTGAAATGTTTTGTGTTGATATATAGAATTTCTCTTAATTTCTAATATGAGCGATATAAATATAGACTGAATAAGCTCAGGTTTTAAATTAGGATTTGAGCTTTCCTGAAGCTTTATAAGTTTATCTAGATATGGTTTTAGTTTAGTAAGGTTTTCTTCTCCAATATGTAAGTGTGGTGTATGATATAGTTGTAAAAAGTGAAACATGTTACTTTCGCTCAATCCCTGTACAATAAAAGATTCATCAAATGATATTACAATACCTTTTACATTCAATTCTTTTTGAAAAGCATGTACCTGACCTTTCAAAGAAGGTAGTATTGTGCCCGGGTCAATAGTTTTTTCTTCAAAATCAATCATATGCTTGCTTGTTCCTTTGCAAAAAATAGTAAGACCATTAAATTGGATTCTATGTGGTTTGAACAAATTAACTTCTGAATCATGGAATCGATCATACAATTCTTGAATAGAGCATATATCAAATAAAAAAGGTTGCCTTTTTACCTTATTAAAAGGAATATTTTCTATTTGTTGTTTTTGCATTTTAAAGAAAATTAGTTGTTTGTAACATAAGTTACTGTTACTGTATATGCTCGATGTTACCTTTGATATAATATGATAATACGTATTGGTAATGGCATTATTTAGTTTTTTATTTAGCTCAAAAACAAAGGAAACAAAAAATATTAAAATTTTAAATGCAGATGACTTTAAATCATCTATTGCACAAAAAAATGTTCAATTGATTGATGTTAGAACACCAAAAGAGTATCGTTCTGGTCATATTTTCAATGCTTTGAATATTGATGTTTTAAAATCATCTACTTTTCGAATGAACGCAAAAGAGTTAAATAAAGAAGAACCGATCTATCTTTATTGTCGTTCAGGAAATAGGAGTCAAAAGGCGGCTAAAATTCTTTTAGAATTGGGGTTTGATCAAATTTATGACCTTAAAGGTGGTTATATGGCTTGGCGCTAAAATATTTTGATACATCAAAAAGCATATTCATTATTATAATAAGTAAAGTAGGCCGATAATGGTAAAAAGAAGAACCTGGATATTTATAAGCT
Organism: Aquimarina algicola; assembly: GCF_006443095.1. Classification (GTDB taxonomy): domain Bacteria; phylum Bacteroidota; class Bacteroidia; order Flavobacteriales; family Flavobacteriaceae; genus Aquimarina; species Aquimarina algicola. Next base: position 79,954 of record NZ_VFWZ01000007.1, on the reverse strand, counting down.
TTATAATAATATTTGGCTGTAAAGATAAAACCACAAAAAAGTATACTGATGTACCATCAAAGGTGAAGAGTGCAAAACAAGAATTTTCGATAGCGCTATCAGGCAAAAAACTTATGGAAACACAGTGTTATGTTTGCCATAGCCCTACAGCTCCTGAAAAAGAGAATAGAATTGGGCCACCAATGATAGAAATTAAGGCAAATTATATTGATAAAAATACGACTAAAGAAGAGTTTATAAACACAATGTGGGATTTTGTAAAAGAACCTACAAAAAATAAGACAAAACTGCATCAAGCTGTTGATAAGTATGGCGTAATGCCTTATCAATCTTTTAGAAAAGAAGATATTGATAAGATCGGAGAGTACATGTATGAGTATGAAATAGAAGAACCCTCTTGGTTTGAAGAATATTGGAAAATTAACAATATAGCAAAAAACTACATTAATAGTGGTAAAAAGATACTACCATCCGGCAAAGAATATACAACAGAAGATATAGGTTTAAAATATGCTTTGGATACCAAAAAAGTATTAGGTAAAAACCTTATGGGAGCTATTCAAAAAAAAGGAACCCTTGAAGCATTGGTGTTTTGTAATGAAAGAGCTTATCCGCTTACGGATAGTATGGCAAATGCTTACAATGTTTTAATTAAAAGAGTAAGTGATAAACCAAGAAATCCAAAAAATATAGCGAATACCAGTGAATTGGATAAAATAAATACTTATAAAAAATCATTGCTAAATAGAATAAATATGAATCCCATTATAGAAAATAAAAATGGGGTTGATCATTTTTACTATCCTATTGTTACCAATAGTATGTGCTTGCAATGTCATGGTGAGCCTAAACAAAACATCAAACCTGAAGTACTTGCTGAAATAAAAAACTTATATCCAAAAGACATGGCAAAAGGATATAAAGTTAATCAATTACGTGGTATTTGGAGTATAACGTTTTTACAAAAAGAGTAGTGGGAGTATACATTAATTATACACTAACTAGATTTACTTTGAATTGTTTTTGAGATTTTGAAACCTACAGGATTCAAAGTAGATCTAGTAATGTATTAAGAAAATTTTTGTTTCAATAGTTTTTCATTATTTACAAATGAAAATACTTATTTTGATATTGTATTATTCATAAAATCTCTGATCTTTTTTATGATTTCATTTCCATCTTCTTCTAGTGCAAAATGACCTGTATCATAAATGTTATAGTCGATATTTTTGACATCTTTTTTAAAGGCTTCAGCTCCACTTTCGGGAAAGAATTCATCATTTTTACCCCAAACGATTAATAGAGGAGGTTGATTGTCTCTTAAATATTGTTGCCATTTTGGGTATAGTTTTAAGTTGTTTTGATAATCATAAAATAAATCTATGTTTACCTTATGTGCGCCGGGTCTTGAGAGCCTTAGATAATCAAGGTTCCAATTATCTGGATTTACACTTTCTTTATTACGAGTACCATGAGTATATTGCCATTCTAGTCCTTCTAATGAGAAAGCTGGTAAACATGCAGCCTCAGTTTCAGGATTTCTATCAGCCCATAATTTTCTTATACCTTCCCATGCTTCTCCAAGACCTTCTTCATATGCGTTTCCATTTTGATTAATAATGGCAGTGACTCTATCAGGATGTGTACTTGCAATTCTTAATCCGATAGGAGCACCATAATCCTGGATCATCAAGGCATAAGAGTTTATTTCTAGTTTTTCTAGAAACTGATTTATAGTAACTGCTAGATTATCAAATGTATATTCATAAGCTGATGCAGGTGGGAAATCACTGTTTCCAAATCCAGGATAATCCGGTGCGATTAAATGAAATTCATCAGATAGTTGAGTTAAAACTTTTCGGTATTGATGAGATGAAGAAGGGAAACCATGTAATAAAACTATGGTTGGGTTTTTTGTATTTCCTGATTCTCTGTAAGCAATATTGACCCCGTTGATGTCAATTTTTTTGAACTTAGTGTTTGTTATAGTTTTCATTTGTGGATTTATTTTTTTGTTATTTTGATTTGATGTACTATTATTTTTTGGAGTTTCACAAGCAGTTATTAATAGTACTAGTAATAACATGCTATTAAGGATTAATTTTTTCATTTTTCGTGTTTTAAAAATATTGTTACTCAGTGATCAATATTTTGGTTTTATGGGACTTGCCTCAAAGTTTTACATATACTTTGTTTATTGATATTCTATAGACCTGTCCCGTAGTAATTACCTATAACTTTCTATCTGATTCATTGATCTTTATATCATTGATGCTGGCATATCTTTTTTTCATAAGCCCATTGTTATCAAATTCCCAGTTTTCGTTTCCATAAGCGCGAAACCATTGACCCTCTTTATTATGGTATTCATATTCAAATCTCACAGCTATTCGGTTATCTTGAAAAGCCCATAATTCTTTTTTCAGTTTATATGCTAATTCAATTTTCCATTTGTTAGCAAGAAATTCTTGTACTTCTTGTCTTCCATTAATAAATAAATCTCTATTACGCCATTCTGTATCAATAGTATATGCTTTTGATACTGTTACAGGATCTTTACTATTCCAAGCATCTTCAGCCATTTGAACTTTTTGTATAGCGGTTTCTTTGTTAAAAGGAGGGAGAGGATGTTTTTTTTCCATGATTAAATAATTTTAGTTTATTACCGAACATTCGGTAAAATATTAATATAAATTTTTTTATGATTTCAAATACCTGTTTTCAATGTCTAATAATGTGTTCTCAAATATATCGATGTTATTCATTCCCTTGCATACAATTAAGCTTCCTTGTATTTCTATTAAGGTCTGTAATGCATTTTTATGAGACTCGTCTGGTGTTAACCCCAATGTTATACCTATTGAAGTAAAAGCATCAATCCATTCTTTCATCGCATTTGATATTTGTTGTTCAAATAACTCAAGTCCGGACTGCATTGATAAAGCTCTAAAAATACAAACTTCGCGTCCGCCATTGTAAAGAGTTCTTATTTGAGCTATCCCATCAATCAATCTATCTTTTGGAGTTTTTTCTTTGTTATTTAATGCTTGAAAGATATTAGATTTGACCCATTCATCAATATGAGCAAGAACAGCAGCAGCCATTTCTTGTTTTCCACCAGGAAACCGATGATATAGACTAGCTTTTTTTAACCCGGTAACCTCAGCAAGTTCTGCTAAACTGGCACCTTCATAACCTTTGGTTCTAAAAACCTTAGTTAAACCAGCCAAAATTTCTATATCTAATACCTTTTGTGGTCTCATAGGGCAAATTTAAAATGAATTATTGTAATTACCAAACGTTCGGTAAAAAAATATTAATTGTTACCCAATTTAATTATCGTAAATTAAAATTAATTAGATCTCAAACCGAAAACTATTACCAAAAAATAGTAATAGTTTATTTATTTATAAGAAAAAATAATTAGAAAAGAATATGTTGAGTAAATAGTATAATACCTTTGACCTGATTAAATAAACTTTTAATTATTTATAAAAAACCGACAATAAACATATAAAATATGGATCAAATAAATTGGATAGAAACACTAGGGTATATTGCTTCTTTTTTTATAGCAATGAGTATTACGATGAGTTCAATACTTAAGCTTAGAATTGTAAATCTGATCGGAGCATTTCTTTTGGGCACCTATGGAATATTAATTAACTCTATACCAATAGTATTATTAAATTATTTTATTGTGTTGACAAATATTTACTTTATCTATAAAATACTTAAAGAAAAGAAGTCATAAAGTAAAAAATAAGAATAGCTTTTCTAACATAGCTAAAGTAATTTTTGAGTTAAGATGTAAGTTTTGATTTTCGATACTGTCTAATCGAATAAGGTTGCTTAATAAAAAATCATTAGATAGTAATTTCTTTATCGCTACTCTAGGTTTTTATTAATTAACGTATTATGCCTCCAAAATTGCAGAGATAGATATTTGACTTATTTTTTTGAAATAACCTTATTATACTAAAGGCTAGACTAATAAATATCTCAAAAAATAATTTTTTAGTCTTTATCTTAAATGTTGTGTGAAGTAAACCTTTAAAACAGAATTATTCAAAATCACCAAAAAAATAATGACGGTAAAGGTTTTGATCTTTTTAAAAATAAACTAAACATAAATACGAATCATTAAAATCAAGATCATGTCAGAACAACTTCAACAAAAAATTAAGGATCATTGTAGTACAGCGCCCGCAACATATAATGATCTAAAAGTACTTTTTTTAAACTGTACGTTGAGTAGAACTCCTGTAATGTCTCATACAGAAGGACTAATAAAGGTATCACAACAAATATTTGAAGCAAATGGAGCGACTACAAAAATAATTAGACCTGTAGATTATGTACTTGCTGCCGGATTAGGAAAAGATATGTCAGAAACTCCAGAATGGGACCGTGATGATTGGCCGCAAATTCAGAAAGAAATAGACAAATGTGATATTTTAATCCTTTGTACTTCAGTTTGGTTAGGAGAAAAAACATCAGTTTGTAATCGCGTATTAGAACGTATGTATGGATATACGCATTCCTTTAATGAAAAAGGCCAATATCGAGATTATGGAAAAGTAGGAGCAACACTCATTACAGGAAATGAAGATGGTGTAAAACACTGTGCAATGAATATCTTATTTTCATTATCCCATATTGGATACACTGTACCCCCACAGGCAGATGCTGGATGGATGGGGGAGGCAGGTCCCGGACCATCTTATATGGATGAAGGTTCCAGAGGACCGGAAAATGATTTTACGAATCGAAATACGACATTCTTAACTTGGAATTGTTTGCATCTTGCAAGAATGCTTAAAGATAATGGAGGGGTCCCTGCTCATGGTAATCAACCGGATGAGTGGGAAGCAGGGTGTAAGGCAGGATTTGCAAGCCCCGAACATAAACGTTAATCAAAAGGAAGATTCACTTAAAGATCATAAGAATAACAATATAAATCATGAAAGAACAGATACATCTAGCAGCACAATATTTAGCAGCTGCGGGAATTAGTTTTGTTATACCAAAAAATGATGATAGCCATACTAATTTAGGCTTTAATGTAGATGCAAAAAGTCTGGAAACACGTCAATTATCTTCTGAAAGAGATGTTTTAGCTTTTAATTACGAGCAGTTTTCTTTAGAATGGCATTCTTTTTCAAAGAAAAAAATGTTTAAACTAGATGGAAAAACACATCAAGAAGTATTGCAATGGTTAAAAGAAACATCACTTAAGTGTATAGGTAAGAGTTATAAATATGATCTACATTATGACTTACCATATTCTATTGATGATGATTATACATTCAAACTAAAAGACATTGATGAATTAAAATATTTAAGTAGTTTAAGAATACTTATACAACAAACATTAGAGCAAATTATCAAGGATTATCATCTCGAAACAGAAATACGTGTTTGGCCACATCATTTTGACACAGGTATCTATACTGCTTTTAGAGTCAATAATAATGATACCTCTTCACAAGAATCAATCCATATTGGACTAGGGTTAGCGATACCGGATCGTCTTTGCAATAAACACTATTTTTATATAAGTGGCTATGCAAAAGACAAAGCAATAAGCACTACTAATTTTCAAAATTTAGACCAAGGAGTTTGGATAGATGATAATTTTAAAGGAGCAATATTGTCAACGGAGAAAGGTGTTTCAAAATCTGATGTTATAGAGTTCTTTCGAGAAGCTATAAAACAATTTACTCGTATTGATTAGAAGACCTCTTATTGTATAAGTCATTATTAATTAAAAAAAGAGTTTATGGAAAATTGGTATTTACCTATCACAATAATTCCGGGAATAGGATTGTTGATTTTATCTACTTCAAACCTTATGGTATCTATAAGTAATGAGATTGATACTTTGATTAATAGTGAAAATAAATTAGAAGAAATTATACATAAAAAGCTAACCCAGCTTAAATTACTAAATCGTACAATGGTATTGTTCTATATAGCGATTTCTTGCCTGGTTGTGGCAGCATTACTTAGAGGGATTAATACCAAGTTAGATATAGTATGGGATATAGCTATTTATGTGATCATTATATTGGGTATAATAATACTTTTGATTGGTCTTTTATCACTTATACAGTATTCATATAGTGCAGTAAGCATAAGGCAAGACCAATTTTTAATTAAATTCGATAAAAAGTAAAAGTATTACCATAATTAAGTAATAGATTTTTAAAAAGAAATAATTCCTTAATCCTTTATAATAAATAACGGTTCTGTTAAAGCATCAAAATATGAAAAGGGTCTAAAAACTTAGATCCTTTTTTTATATATGTTACTCACAATCAGATTCGCTAACTTCACATGTTACTCCTAAGTATAGACAAAGACTAGTAGTTGTACAAAATAAATAGAGTTGGGTTCCTTCTTTGATCGTAAGACTTTGAAACCTGAAAATAGTTTTTTTGCTTAAAATTTATATAAATGAATACTCTATTAGAATAATTTTAAATGTAAAATACTATTCTAACGTATATTTTTTAAAACCATACGCTTATTTATTCTTGAGTTGCAGAAATAGGTTCTCTATCTCACATCCTTACGTAGCCATATATCTTTACATCTCAAAACTAAAGAATATATAAAAATATGGAATTTATACAATTTCTTGAAAACAGTTTCACTAAAGGAACAAAATTCAAAATCAGAAAGAATGAAAACACTTCATATCCTTTTATTGATATGTTGAATAGAACCCTTGTATAAATGAATCACCAACAAAACTTTTCTAAGTATCTAAAATTGTATTATAAAAACTATTAATTAAAAAAAATGAAAAATATTTTAACTTTTTTACTCATTTTACTCCTATGTGCTTCATGTAATTCTATCGATTCAATAAATTTTAAAAACGGAGAGAGCGTAGAAAAATTAGAAGCAATTATGGCTGAAAACTTTAATAATGATTCTGATGTTTACAGCTTAACTTTTTCTGCAGAAACGCTAACAGGTGATTTAGAAGATATTCGTTATGATTACCAACTAAATGGGAGCTATTTTAATGAAACCTTTAACATATCTAACAAAACACTTAGTGATCCGTCCAAAAGAAACAAGATTATATACAAAAACAAAAAAAGTTTCAAAATAAAAGACGCTCCTATATCAGTGATCGCGGATAAATATCAAGAGGCTTTAAAAATATTAGAAGAACAAGAACTTCTTGAAGAGGGTACAGACTACTACCTAGATTATTTAGCGTTCAGAGCAGATAAAAAAGGAAATATATATACTGATTTTGACTTGAATTATTATATAAATAGTACAACCAGCGGACGAATGAGAACAACCAATTATGGTCAGTACAAATTTACGATGAACCCAGATAAATCACTAAAACTTAGAAACTAAATGAAAACTAAATTCTACTATACGATTTGTAACCTGTTTGTACTTGTGCTTCTTGTGAGTTGTTCTGGTAGCAGTGATACACCAACATTTACTAATATGGAAGGCATTAATGCCTTGAAAACTAAGTTGAATGACACCTTTGACAAAGACAAACAAGTAAACGGGATAGGCTTTTTAGCACAAAACACCAATGTCGATGCGATAGAGCAAATCAATATATATTTTCCTGAAAACAATAAAAATACACTTTGGTTCTACAGCTATGCAACAAGTCAATTACATAAACCTGAAGCTACACAAGAACTTAAGAACGTTCCAAAAACTAATGCACTAAGCGCGTTCAATATCGATGAGTGCCACACGTATTTTAAAGATGCTATTGCGTTAATTGAAAATGAAACAGATGAGTTTTCAAACTATCGCGTGAACAGTTATGATATGATGGTAGATCAAACCTCAGGTAAAATAAAACATGTCTTCACGCTTAATACTGATAAAAAAACGGCGAAGCGTACATTCTACGGAAGAAAAATAAACGATTACCTCTATCAATTTCAATTTGAAACAAACAAAGATGGTCAATTAGAATCTACATACGGACTAGATGTATTCGATGATTAACATAAACTACAGCATAAGAATAAAAAATAAACAAGATATTTAATATGAAAGTAACAATATATAAAGCAATAGAAAACCCATCTATAGAAGATGTAGAACAAATAATAAAAGAAAAATTAGGAGACAAATACACTTATAAATCTTCTAGAAAAGCTAGTAGTGTAGCCGGGAAAATACTGAATAGTCGTACAGAAGATACTATTACGGTTATCAAAAATGCATATCATAGATTTGTTGTAGTTGTTGATGTTGTAAAAGATCCTACTAGTGAAAGTGGAAAATGTACTCACTTTCGCTTTAGTTCGGCAGAATTAGCAGGGTGGTTAGCTTTTTTACACAAAGAAGGTGGTCTTTTAGGAGCCTTTATTATAAGGCTTATTTATGGGAGTAATGATCCTATATACGATGAGGTAAGAAATATTGTAAAGGATAATTTTAAAATAGAAGAGCAAACTGTCAATACTGGTCTTAGCGCTTTACTAGGTAGAAAATAGGGTATAAAAATAGATCAGAAATAGTAAATACCTAAACTTATTAGTTGTAATTATGGACATTCTAAAATGCTTGTATTTGATTTAATGTGCTTAAAATAAGACTGATAAGAGTCAATAATGAAAAATCAAGAAGTAAGAAAGCAAAAAATGGATTCTTACTTCTTTTATTTCGATGACCTATGTCTTGATGCTCTCGCGATTCTTAGTAGTGTCTTAGTTATTTTTAGCTAAACAAAACATTGCGTGTAGAGGAACTAAAAACCATAAGTTGGTGCAAAAATTTATATAAATAAACACTTTACTTTTTGTTCTATTTTTGATTAATAAAACCAATAAAAAATATAATGTTAAAAGTAAATAGTAGTATATGTATAATACTATTGAAACATCATTAAATGATTATAAAAATGACAAAAACTATCCTACTAATTTTACTAATACTAATGTTTGATACAACGTTTGGACAACAGAACAGTGTAAAAAATACTTTTGATTATGTTGTTCGAAACGCTTTTGGCGATCTCAATAATGATGGCTTAGAAGACAAGGCAATCATTGCAATGGATACTATTGATAATAGCAGACCATTCAAATTAGAAATCTTCTTGTCAAATCCCAATGGTGAATATCATTCGTTCTTTTCATCTACTACAATCATTGAAGCAATGTATCCTCCTGAAAAGAATGGTGCTTATAATGGGAGTCAAATTCCTGATGTAAATATTGAAGATGACAAATTGCAATTGGATTTTTATATCAAAGGAAACTCTAGATATGAATTTCAAATAAGAAAAGAACAATTTAGATTAATACACTTTACTTTTGTGCATTATGACAGCAAAAATATTACCGAAATCGCTTTCGATCTGCTTAAGAATCAATATTCAAAACAGGTTGAAATTTTGGAAACTTCAAAAATTACAGAGAAAATCGACAAAGAAGTACGTATTAGACCCTTGCCAACTCTAAAAGGATTTAAACCCTTCATCAATGAATATTATTAAATAGTATTCACATGCACCGATATTAAAGTACTTAATATTAATAAAAAATTAATTACTGAAACATAGATCAAAATACATAATTCCTTACTATTATAAAGTTACATTTTATTTGATGACCTATTTTGATATATATGCAGTAATAGATAACCAAAATAGGGTGTTCCAGACTATTAAATAAGGGTTGAACAGCCCTTGTATACAGATCTCATATCTTCTACATTTGATTTCACTTTAGAAGTATAAGTTACTTCTTTTAACCAATCGTATCATATAAAATCAATATTTAGAATGAAATCAAATCAACTTATTTTCAAAGGAATTTTGTTTGTACTATTTTCAGTTAGTATCATTTCTTGTAATAAAGAAATCACAGAAGAAGAAACATTTAATTCGAGTGATCAAAAAAATGAACTTGTAGATGAATTAGAGTCCACATTTGATATGGATGCTCGTATCGCTACTTTATATGCTTTAAAATATGCTAGAGTGATAGATCCAGAGTTTCGATTTAGTCCCAACTCTCCACAAACACCAAGATTTATTTCTGGTGAAAAAGCAAACACAATTATTGATCTCAGTAAATTACCAGTAGAAGAAGAGGAAATTGCCTTTATAAAAGAATTGATAACTCAAAAAGAAAGTAGAGCAATTGTAATCAAAGAAGTAAAAGATCGTGCAAATAACACAAGTGTTGATTTATTATATATTCCTTACCCAAAAGGAATGGATGTACCTAGTGATTTTATTTTTCAAAATGGGATATTGATTGACAGTTTTTATGTTTCAGGATTAGTAACATTACCATGGCCATTGCCTTCTGTTGGTTTAGAAGGAGCCAAGAGTTTTTGTAAGTGTACAATTATATTGAGAAATTTCAATGTTACATGTGCCACTTGCCCCGAGCTTTCTTCAAGTTTAAAATTATTATTCTCAGATTACATAAATGATGATGTAAATAATTATGACAAGATGTTGAGCAAAATTACAACTATAGAAGAAATACCTCTAGGAGGAAGCTTATTCGATTTGTAACCATATGTATTATCCTATAAAAAAGCCATTCAAATTTGAATGGCTTTTTTTGATCATGAACCAAAATACTTCAAACTTTTTGAAGAATTTTAGAGTTATACTTTCCAAAATTAATTTTTAAATTATACAGCACTTACATATCGGGTTAATAATAACCATGAGGGATTTATATAGCAGACCGATAAAGTTCGCCTAATATTTGTGCTGATTATTATCAATTATTTTATTTAGCTATTGTCAAAAGGGTTCTTCCTTTGAGCTTGCCGTTAAGCATTAATTCTATTTGATTTGGTAGCTCATTGAGCTTAATTTCATTACAGGTATTTTCTAAAAACTCAGGTTTCCATTCGTCTGCTAATTTATTCCAAACTGCAGTTCTGTATTTCATCGGATAATTTTGAGAATCGATACCGATAAGAGTAACACCTCTCAGGATAAAAGGAAAAACGGTTAAATTAATCTTTGGAGAAGCAACGTTACCACAACAGGTTACTGTTCCTATTGGATTTGTTGACTTAATTATGTTTTCTAGGATTACCCCTCCAACAGTATCTATTGCTCCAGCAAACATGGGTTTTAATAAAGGTTTCTTGTCAAAATTTTCAATCTCATTACGTGGCATAACTTTTCCTGCACCTAGTTCAAGTAAGTATTCTTTATTTGCTTCTTTGCCAGAAATTGCAATTACAGAGTATCCCAATTTGCTTAAAATTGAAACACTTAACGAACCCACTCCGCCTGTTGAGCCAGAAACTGCTATTTTTCCATCTTCGGGCTTTACTAACTCTGTAAGTCTTAGTATAGACATCCCCGCAGTTAGTCCAGCTGTGCCATATATCATAGCTTCTTTCATAGTTAGTTTTTCTGGCAATTTTAAAGCCCACTCAGAAGGAATCTGAATATATTCAGCAAAACCTCCATCAGTATTCATTCCTAAATCATAACTAGTAACAATTACTTTTTCGCCAACTTTAAATAAAGTGCTTTTTGATTTTTCTACTACTCCAACAGCATCGATCCCAGGAGTGTGGGGATAGTTCCTTGTGACTCCTTTATTTCCAGAAGCTGATAATGCATCTTTATAGTTTAGAGAACTGTAATGTACTTTAACTAAAATCTCGCCGTCGTTTAACTGACCAAACTCCATTTCTTTTACAGAACCTGTATAATTACCATCGTTCTCTTCGACTCTAAAAGCTTTAAACGTAAGATTATTTTGTTTCATCTTTATGGATTATTTTTACTTATCTTTATATAAATTTCAGAATAAATATTATAATTTTCAAGTACTTACAAAAGGTGCGCAAACGAACATTTATTTCAGTTTTTAAGATTCTCAATACTTTAAAAGGAAAAAAAAATGAAAAAAAGTTATTGCCCTATTGATACATTTATAAATGTGATAAAGGGAAAACGAAAGGCGACGATTATTTTGCACCTCTTTCAGGGCGATAAGCGATACAGTGAACTAGTAAAACTATTAACTGATATTAGTGAACGCATGCTTACAAAACAACTTAAAGAATTAGAATCAGATGGATTGATCAATCGAACCGTTTATCCCGAAGTTCCTCCAAGAGTTGAATACAGTTTGACAACATTAGGAAAAGAGATTCATCCTGCGTTAAAAGGAATGTATAAAGGAGGTATTCTTTTTGAAAAAAATATTTTTGATCTTCAAAATTGAAAATAAGAATTACTTACAGAGGATTAGTTTTAGAGTATTCATTATATAATTTCTAAAACAGGAGATAATTTTTTGGGAAGATTATACTTAAGAAATGTTCAAGAATTTAAAGCACATCTTATTTCAGGACGGAACATTATAAACAAAAAAGCCATTCAATTTTGAATGGCTTTTTGTGATCGCGACAGGATTCGAACCTGTGACCGTCTGCTTAGAAGGCAGATGCTCTATCCAGCTGAGCTACGCGACCATTATATTTTGTATGGTTACTTTATCATTTCAGCGCGGCAAATATACAATAGATTCTTGTTTTCGCAATACTATTATATGTTTTTTTCAAAACAATTTTATGTAAACATTTAATTACAGCGTTTATTTTTAAAAAATGTCTAGATTAACTAATTAACTTTTAATTATTTATGCTTAATAGGTATGCATGGGGAATTTTATAAAAAAAATATTATCTGTATAAATCAAGCTTGATTGTACACGTGATAGTATAAGACTGGTATTTTCTTTACAAAATATTATACTTCAAATTTATCATTAGATGTTCTGAATGAATGGACTTTTGATATTATTTTAAATTTTGTTAAGATATGTAACAAGACATAATTATTTACATATTTTTGATTTTGGTAAGATATTCAATTACTTTCAAAGTATCATAATTGTAGATATAAACAAATCTTTAAAGTATCAAACTTACTGTTATTTAATCAGACAAATCAACACAATGAAATTATTAAAGGTACTTTCAATCTTAACCATTTTCTTAGGTATAGGTTGCGCATCGTATGAACCACAACTTATTACAAACCCCAAACAAGAAACGACTACAAAAGAAGTAGAACACACTTTTTACATCGCAGGAGGGTATGGTAATTCTAAAACACCTCAAAATACGGCTACACTAGAACTTTTTAAAAATCACCTTTCTAAGTCTGATAAGAATAGTACTGTAATCTTTACTGGAGATAATATTTCTGGAATCAAAAAAAATACTAAGCAAGACAAAAAAATTATATTAGATCATTTAGAGGCTTTAAAAAGTTTTGAAGGAAAAACTGTTTTCTTATCAGGTATGAATGAGTGGAAAAGTAAAGATGCTGAAATGATAAAAGATATTGAAGACTTTATTCAGGAAAACAAAAAAAATGCAGATTTATTTCCTGCAAAAAGTTGTCCTATAGAACAAATAGAACTAAACGCTAAACTTGATTTGATTGTTATTAATTCTTCTTTATTGATTTCGAACTGGGATAGATTGAAAAATGTAAATAAAAGATGCGAGAGTGTTAATACAATGCGTCGTTTTTCTGAAGAATTAGAAGGTTATATTAATGATGGGCAAAATAAGAATATAATCATTGCCATGCATCATCCAATTTTAAGTAATGGTAAATACGCAGGGAACTCTACTGTAAAAGAAAATATGCTTCCACTTCCTGTTTTGGGAACTGTGATTGAAGGTATAGAAGAATTAGGAGCTTTTTCTCCAAATTTTTTAAATTTCAGACGATATAATGCGTTGCGAGTATTAGTAAGCTCTATAGCTCAAGATTCTGATCGTGTTACTGTCGTTTCTGGACATGAGCAAAGTCTTCAATACCTTACAGGAAACAGAATACAACAAATTATTAGCGGTTCTTTGGGAGAAGCAAAAGCAACAAGGCGTACAAAAGATGTAATTTCTGCTCTTGGAGGAACTCTTAATTTTGAAGGACAGTTTACCTATGGAAAAACAGGGTTTACTAAGTTAGAATACTTTACAGATGGCTCTTCAAAAGTTACTTTTATTACCGGTGATAAAGACAAAAAATACATGTTTGATGTTTTACCCGCATTTCAACAAGAAAAGAAATTTTCTGATTTTGATATTCCTAAAGAAAAAACAATTTCTCGAGCAATTATAAGTGATTCTACTAAGTTAAAAAAATCAGGTTTATACAATTTTTTCTGGGGTAAACATCATCGTAAATATTATGGAAAACCTGTAGAAGCTCCTGTAGCATTATTAGATACCTTATACGGAGGATTAACTGTTGTAAAGAAGGGAGGAGGACACCAATCGTATTCGCTTAGACTTGAAGATAAAAATGGGAAACAATATGCGATGAGATCATTGAGAAAAAGAGCACTTAGATTTCTTAAATTTATTTTGAGAGGAATTGCATATAATCAGTCTGATTTTGAAGATTCTATAGTAGAACAAGTCGTTTCAGACTTCTTTACAACCTCTCATCCCTATATGCAGTTGATTGTAGATCCTCTAGCAGAAGCAGCAAAGGTAAATCACGCAAAAACTCAGTTGTATTATATTCCAAAACAAGAGGCACTAGGATCACTTAATGAAGATTATGGAGGAGAGCTATATTATATAGAAGAACGCCCTTCTGGCGAAAACATGGATTATAGAGGATATAATCGTGTACATCCCGAACTCAAAGTTGATGATTTTGAAAGTACTACCGATGTTTTAGACAAAATCAAGAAGGATAGACATAACACAATTGAGCAACGTAGTTATATCCGAGCAAGATTATTCGATATGCTGATAGGGGATTGGGATAGACATAATGATCAATGGCGTTGGGCAGAATATCAAAAAACAGGTAAATCAAAAGAATATGCCCCAATACCTAGAGATAGAGATAATACTTTTCCAAAATATGATGGTTTGGCAGTAGTATTGTCAAGAATGTTAATACCAGATACCAGATTTTGGCAAACATACCAAGGCGACATTAAAAGTGTGAAGTGGCTTAATGCAGAAGCAAATAATTTGGATCGAGCAATTTTAAATCAGTATGGGGCAGAAATATGGAGAGAAGAAGCAACTTTTATAAAACAAGCAGTTACAGAAGAAGTGATTAATAGAGCATTCGCTCGATTGCCTGACGCTATACAAGATGATACAGCAGAACAAATTAAAAAAGCATTAAGAGAACGCCTACAACGGTTGCCTCAATACGCCTTTGAATATGGAGAGTATTTAAATAAAGTTGTAGCGATACATGGTACCAGAAATAAAGATATTGTAGAAATAGAACGTCTTCCGGAAGGAAAGACGAGAATTAAAATTCAAAACCCGTCACAAAAAGAAGCTAATGAATTTTATTATGACAGAACCTTTGATAGAACAGAAACAAAAGAGATTTGGATTTATGGACTAAATAAAAGTGATACTTTCAAAGTATCTGGAGAAGGAAACAAACAGATTAAAATTAGAATTGTAGGAGGGTATGGAGAAGATACCTATATTATTAACAATACAAACAAGCTAAAGATCTATGACTTTAGATATGAGACATCTAATTTTACAGAAGATATTCCCAAAAAGCAATTAACCAATCGATATGAAACCAACACGTTTCATTGGCGATATTTCAAAGAAAATTCAAATATTGTATTGCCACAATTAGGTTTTCGAGTAGATGATGGTTTCTTTATAGGAGCAACAGATACATACACAGTTAATGGTTTTAATGGAAGCCCATTTAGAAGGAAACATACTGTTTCTGCAAATTATTATTTCACTTTTCCTGGGATAGAGCTTAGTTATCAAGGTATTTTTGCAAATATTTTCCCAAATTGGAACTTTGAAGTAAATGGATATTTTACTAATGAGCGATTTGCTAATAATTTCTTTGGTTTTGGTAATGAGACCATCAATAATAATAATGATGATTTGGATTTTAACAGAGCCAGAACAAAACAATTAAAATTTGATGTAGGGATCAACTATCAAACATTATATCTAAAAGCATTATTCGAGTCGTATAAAGTAGAGCAAAACTCTGATAGGTTTTTTACTCCTGATAATGTAAACCCATTAGTTTTTGACAATCAAAATTATGCAGGAGCAGAAGCAGGTCTACGATATAAAAACGAAGACGCAATAGGTTTTCCTACCAAAGCACTCTATTTGTCGTTCAAAGCAGGTTTTTTGGCAAATACTGATCTAGAAGATAATAGATTTGGATATCTTGTTGGTCGAGCAGGATTTAGTCGAAAATTAATAGCTTCAGGAGATATCGTATTAAGTTCTGTCGTAGAAGGAAGAACAAATATAGGAGACGATTTCTTTTTCTATCACGGAGCTTCTATAGGAGGTAATAATGGGTTAAGAGGTTTCAGAAATGAAAGATTTACAGGTAAATCATATCTTTACCAAAGTACAGATATAAGATTACGATTGACAAAATATAAAACATCTTTTTTACCAGTAACAATAGGTGTTTATGGAGGGTTTGATTATGGTCGAGTATGGGTAGAGAATGATACTTCAAAAAAATGGAACACCTCTCAGGGAGGTGGACTATGGTTGCAAGGACTCAATCAATTTTCTTTACATGCCGGATTCTTTAATTCTAAAGAAATCAATATGCTTCAAGTTGGGTTGGGTATGGATTTTTAAAAAATATTAGAGTAAAAACATAATATTAAAGTATTTATAAACACACATTAGATTAAAAAACTAAATAAAGCATTGTTCTTTTGTGTAGATTCACATGAGCAAGTTAAAATGGGACCACAATATCATGACTTGTTAGATTGTTCAGAGATATTTTGATAAATCATATTCTTTAGGTTTTTAGGTAATCCATTTCTTATATCATCCATTTCTCCTGGAGAAATGTATTTGCGTAAGGTAAAAAAAGTAGTATTTATATAATGTTCGGCTATTTCATCAGATTCAAAATCATAAATAGCAGTAGGATTATCATACGATCTCACAAGTTGTATAAAATCATACATATGTTTTATTTTCATCTTTTTCTTTTTGGCTGACCACCCATTTACATATATTGCTTTTAGAAACATAGGTAATTGAGCAATAAGCTGTAAAGATTCTTCAAAAGAGATAAGTTCTCGTAATCCAAATAACACAGAAGACAAAACCCGCCCTGCTTTATCGATATCATGTTCTAAATTCATGTCTTTTGCATACTTTTTTATGAAAGTATTACCTTCTACAGCATATTGATTAAAATTAAGTGACATAACAAGAAATTTTTGGTTTTAATATGACTTAATTTATCGATTATATTTTTTGATTAGAATGATAAATATCATTTTTCGGACATTATTCTAATGTGACTTATTCAAAAAATATAACCAGAAGTTTTAGTGTAGATCGCTTAGGTTTAAAGTGTTAATTTTAACTTAAATAAACTAATAAATAGTTAAAATTAACATTGTTTGTTTTTTTCAAAATGTTGATATTAAAAAACTTAAAGCGTCTGCTTCGTTTTTATACAAAACCTGAAAATACTTTGTTTTTTTTAATCAATTTTGCTTTTGAAAAAGGACATGAGAATAGAAATAGTATCTCTTAATAGTAATTACATTACGGTTTTACAACGCTTATAAATTGTTAATGAAATAATTACGAGTTTAATTTATTTATTGAATTGATTTATCTTCGCAATCGAAAATATCAACCTCAACACTTAGAACCATGAAACCCCAAAAACAATCACACCAACCAAAAAAGACTTTTTCTCTCTCACAACACGACTATTGTAACCTCAACTAAACAAAGTATTTAAGGTTATATAAGGTCTACACATTCTTAATAACATTTCTATTCAGAAAGTTTTATTTGTATCAATAGCTATAGACAATAACTATGTCTATAATGTTGAATTCTTATAAAAACTTATACCTAAATAACGAATTCTAAAGATTTGTTAACGAATGCTAGATCATGCAAATCATTTTATAACAGTCAAATTATATTTCAACATTAACAAACAAAACCCTCAACATGAAAAAACTCAACGTTCAATGTAAATTGAATCATAGGATGATTCAATTTGTTTTTATGATGTTTTTTGCAACCATTAGCGCAAAAAATATTCATGTCGCAAAAAATGGTAATGATTCTAATTCAGGAACAGCTTCAAAACCTTATAAAACAATTGCTAAAGCATCTTCTGTAGCACAACCAGGAGATGTTATTATCATAGGAGAAGGAACTTATGAAGAATCTATTAGACCACAACGATCCGGTACTCCTGGCAAACCAATAGTCTATACTGCAAAAGCAGGAGAAAAAGTAATTATTTCGGCAATGCAGGCATTAAGTGGATGGAGAAAAGATTCGGGAGTAATTTATAAAGTAAAAGTCGACTGGGATTTAGGACAAGAAAACTTTGTGATGAATGGCAATACAGCAATGGATCTTGCTAGATGGCCGAATAATACCGACGGTACTCCATTTACGTTAAATTCTAGAAGAAATGATGGAGGTAGCGGTTCTAATGTTAGTAATAATGCATTTTTGACATCATCACAAATACCAAACATTAACTGGGCAGGTGGAGCAGTTTTCTTTTATGGAGACAAGCCTGGTTCCGGGTGGATCGCATGGAAAGCTTTTATCACAGGTAGCTCATCAGGAAGAGTAAACTTTAATCTTGATAAAAATCCAAATTGGATTAGAACATTTCATGCTCCTGCAGATAAGGGAGATTTTTATCTAGAAGGCGTAAAAGGAGCTTTGGATTATCAAAATGAATGGTGGTTTAACGCCAATACTAAAGAACTTTTTGTACAAATGCCAAATGGAAATGCTCCGGCTAATGGAGTCGTAAGAATGAGAAAAAGAAAAGTTACTATAGACTTATCTGTTAGAAGTTATATACAGATCAAAAATCTGGCTGTTTTTGGCGGTTCTATAGATATGCCTAATAATTCTAATAATAATGTTATTTATGGTGTTTCTTCATTTTATGGTAATCATACTATAGGAGTACAAAAAGGATTTTCTGCAAATCAACAGAGCATTCTCATGAACGGTAACAATAATGTTGTAGAAAAATGTGAAATTGCTTTTGGAGCAGCAAATGGTATAAAAGTAGGTGGTAATGGCAACAAAATTTTAAACTCGAGAATCCATGATTTTAATTATCTAGGATCTTATGATGCTCCTATCAATGCTAGAGGAGGTAGAAATACAACATTTAAAGGAAATACCATTTTTAGAGGAGGAAGAGATGGTATCCAATTCTTTAATAACAGTAGTGAGTTTGCATACAATGATGTCTATCAGGCGAACCTTATCAATGATGACTGTGCTTTATTATACACTGTAGGAGGACCTCATAATGGTGAAATTCATCATAATTGGTTTCATGATAATCAAGGAAGAGGTAAATTAAAAAAAGCTGCTGGAGTATACCTTGATAATGATGCCGAAGCTTTTTCTGTGCATCATAATGTAATTTGGAATACAGAATGGACAGGTGTACAAATCAATTGGGATGGAAAAGATATTAATGTATTCAATAATACGTTTTGGAATAATTCTGATGAAATGGGAGCTTGGCATAAAGAAGGGACTGCTTTTACAAATGTAAAAGTATGGAACAACCTTGGTTTTAAAGGAGAATGGGAACCCCAGTCTAACAAACAAAACAACATGGTAGCAAATGCGAATGCTTTTGCAAATGTTGGTGCAGGAAATTTCAGGCTAAAATCAGGAGCTACTCCTATAAACAAAGGAAGAGTCATCAATGATATTACAAATGGTTATGTGGGTTCTGCTCCAGATGTTGGGGCATATGAGTTTGGAGGAACAAATTGGGTTGCCGGAATTGACTGGAATCCCGAACTAGGACCAACAGGGCAAGGATGCTATGGGTTACCCGGAGAGTCCTGTGAGAATAATACCAATAATGATAAAATAGAGTTTGTAAATACTGCTACAAATATTCAGTCACAAAAAGAATATACATTTAGTGTAAAGTATGAAGCAAAAACAAAACGAGAAATAACAGTAGAATTTTGGTCATCTACAAGTTGGTTAGGCGGTACTACTGTGCAAGTTGAAGGAGGATCAGGAACAAAACAAATTACTTTCAGCCTCCCTAATAAACCTTCGGCAGGATCAGGATATATCTATAAAACTCATATAAAGCCTTTAGGTACAACATGGAGAGAGGCTTTAGATACAGATCAAGTTAATAATATAACAGTGACAAACCCATCTAGTCAACTTATTCAAGATGGTGCACATTATATCGTTTCTACAGCTTCTAATCAAAGATTACTTTCTAGATCATTAGAGAATCATAGTGCAAGAATGTCAGCACCACTTAATTATAATGATCAAAGATGGGTATTTAAGCATTTAGGAAATAATGTATATACAATTAAAAACTATGCCACGAATAGATTTTTAGAAGTACCCTATGCAAAATGCGAAAACCGTACAAATGTAGCTACTTGGACTGATGCTAACGATAATCATAAAAAATGGAAAGTTGTAAGTAATGGATCAGGAGTTTATGGTTTACAACCTATGCATTGTATAGACAAAGGCCTGGATAGAGAAAGAGGAGAGATAGATGCCAATGTTGTGATTTGGGAATACAGTAAAACCAACAATAATCAAAAGTGGAAAATCATACCCTTCAATGATAAAAACTTTTCTTTAGAAAATATGTGTGATATTCTTCTTTATCCTAATCCGGCCAAAAACTTTGTAAATGTAACCGGTACTATAAAAAACAAGGAGATTATTGTATATAACCTGCTGGGTAACATTATCAAAACAAAAGTGGCAACTTCTAATCAAGAAACTATAGCTACATCAGATTTGCAGTCAGGAATATATATAATTTCTATCGTAGGAGGACCAAAACTGCAAATGATCAAAGAATAATAGACCTAATCCACATAAATCAAATACAAACTCATGAAAAACCTAATAATTTTTGTGTGTATGCTCTTTATTTTTGTAAAAGCATACACACAAGATTGGCAGGGGATACCTATTCCTGCCAATCCCGGAAATGGAAAAGTCTGGCAAATACAAAACCAACATTCAGATGATTTTAATTACAATGGTAAAAACTCAACTTTCAAAAGTAAATGGTTAGATAATCATAGAGGAGGCTGGTCTGGTCCAGGCGAAACACAATTTAGTTCAAATCATTCTGATGTTACAGGAGGTAATCTCAGAATCAAAGCCGGTAGAGTTACTAATATTCCCAAAAAAACCGTGTATTGTGGTCATGTTACGACAAAAACTCCTGTCGTATATCCTGTATATACAGAAGTAAGAATGCGATGTAGTGGTATTAACTTGTCGTCAAACTTTTGGTTGTTAAGCGCAGATGATGTTAATGAAATTGATGTCACAGAGACTTATGGAGCAGAAAATGTAGCGGGAAGAAAAATGGCAACAAACTATCACATTTTTAGACGTATACCTTTTCTGGATTTAGCTAATTCGCCAAAATCTCATGATTCTGAAGGAAATGTATTTCTAAGAGATGGCTATCATAGATTTGGACTCTACTGGAAAAGTGCTACAGAATTTGAATTCTATTTTGATGGAAATTTAGTAAGAAAACTAAACAGGTCAAACGATCTGAGAGATCCTAGAAATCGCTTTTTTGATCAGGCTATGCATATTATTATGAATACAGAACTGCATACCTGGAAATCAAATGCGGGTATTAGACCATCAAATCAAGAGCTCAATAATAATAGTATTAATAAAATGTATATTGATTGGATACGTACCTATAAGCCTGTGTCTAATACTACAGGTGTTACGCAACTTATCGATAATGGAACCTATTTTATTAAATCTGCACAAAATAATCAAAGGTTATTATCACGAACCCTGGAGAATCACAGTGCAAGAATGCATGATCCCGGAAATTTTGAAGACCAACAATGGGTTTTTGATCATAAAGGTAATAATGTTTATACTATACAGAACAAAGGAACCGGTAGATTTTTAGAAGTACCTTATGCAAAATGTGGAGATGGTGTAAATGTGGCTACTTGGACAGATGCAAATGATGCTCATAAAAAATGGAAAGTTGTACGTAATGGTTCTGGAGTTTACGGATTGAAACCTATGCATTGCATCACAAAAGCTCTCGACAGACAAAGAGGCGAGATAGATGCAAATGTGCACATTTGGGGATATAGTAATACCAATTCTAATCAAAAATGGGAGATCATACCATTTAATAACAAAAGCCTTTCTATAAAAAATATCCAAAATTCTATAGTTGTATACCCAAACCCTGTCAAAGATCAAGCAACAATTACTGGCAATATACAAGGAAAAGAAATTGTAATCTATAATCTACTTGGTAATATTATAAGTATAAAAGTAGCTACATCTGATCAAGAAACAATTACAACTTCAGATTTAGACAAAGGAATATATATCATATCTGTAGCCGGAGAGATACAACTTCAAATGATCAAAAAATAATCTTAACACAAATACAAACATAAATCTCAACTATGAAACAAATCAAAACAGTATGGTATGCTATCATATTAATAGCAACCCTACAATCTTATGCACAACCTACCCCTCCCCAGGGCAAAAAATGGGAAAAAGTAGAAATACTATCAGATGAATTTGAAGGGAATTCGTTGAATACTTCAAAATGGGCAGTTAATGTATCTACTTGGATAGGAAGACCTCCGGGAATCTTTAAGACAAATGCTGTAAAAGTCAAAGATGGTAACCTGCAAATCACCAATTACAAATTGGGTTCTGCAGAAACCGTAAACGGAAATAGATATACACATGCCGGCGGGTTAGTGAGGTCTATTAATAGTACACTATATGGTTATTATGAATGTAAAATGAAGGCTAGTAGAACCTTTATGTCATCAACATTTTGGTTGATTAACCAAAGAAATGAGCTTTCTGGTTGTAATAGAAGAGTTACAGAGCTAGATATAACCGAAACTGTTGGGGTAAACTCAGGAGGAGCTAGTTGGATTAATAATACCATAAGAAGTATGAATTCTAATACACACAGTAGAAATGTACAGTGTAATAGTACCCCGGTAGGTCAAGAAGGTGGTAAAGAAGGTCTCGGAGGACAATCTTGGGAAGCTTATCATACTTACGGTGCATGGTGGAAAAATAAAAATGAGGTATTGTTTTATCTAGATGGAAAATTTGTTTACAAAATAAAACCACCATCAGATTTTAACCTTCCTATGTACTTACGTCTTGTGACCGAAACTTATGATTGGAATCCGGTTCCTAATGGTGGAGGGATGCAAGGTTCTGCTGATTCTAGAACAACATATTATGATTGGGTGAGAACATATAAACTTGTTGATGACAATGGAACGGGTAAAAATGATAAAGTAAGTTTCAAAAATGCACCAGTTTCTATTCCTTCAAAAACTAGCTATACGTTTAACATAGATTATGAAGCAAAAACAAATAGAGAAATTGTAGTAGAGTTTTGGTCTTCGACATCTTGGTTAGCAAGCAAACAGGAAATCGTTTCTGCTGGTTCTGGTACAAAATCTATCACTGTAGATTTACCCCAAGCTCCTCAACCTGGTTCAGGATATGTGTATAAAGTACATATACGCCCAACAGGAACAACATGGAGAGATGCGATAAACAGGGATCAGGTCGATAATGTAGTTGTTACAAATCCATCTACTCAATTAATAACAAATGGAGCCTACTATATAACATCTACTCAATCAAATCAGAGATTATTATCAAGAGCTCTTGAACAACATAGTGCAGTTATGCACAATCCATTGAATTATAATGACCAGGTATGGATGTTTAACCATGAAGGAAACAATGTATATACAATTAAAAACCAAGGAACTAATCGTTTTCTAGAAGTTCCTAATGCAAAATGTAGTGATGGAGTTAATGTTGCTACATGGACAAATGCTTCTGGGAATCATAAAAAATGGAAAATAGTAAGTAATGGCACTGGAGTTTATGGTCTGCAACCAATGCATTGTACCAATAAAGGTTTAGATAGAGAAAAAGGAGCCTTAAATGCTAATGTGACTATTTGGGGATATAGTAAAGCCAATAACAATCAAAAATGGAAAATCATATCATCTAATAACAAAAATCTATCTCTAGAAAACACAGATGACCTTACATTTTATCCAAATCCAACAGAAAATGTCATTAGTATCAAAGGGTTGTCAACAAATGATGTTGTAATTATTTATGATTTAATGGGAAAAATCATGAAAAAAATATCAGTAAACAGACAACAAGATACCATTGATGTTTCTGAGCTTCAATCCGGATTATATATTATTTCAATTGTTGGTAAAACTAAAATGCAATTCATTAAGAAATAAAACATCTTCAATATGATTTCTACCCCGGATTTTAGATGCTTTTTTTAAAGAATAGAATTTTAATACAAACACGATAAACATCATAAACAATGAAATTAAATTCACTTAAGTCATTTTTGTATCATCGATATTGGATATTCATACTTTTTGTTTTTAGCATGATTTTTTCGATTTCAGCTCAAAACCAAATTAGGGTAGGAGATCCCGAAGTAACTTTTGATACTTCAAAATATGATAGTCGCTACCCTCAGATGCAAGAATGGCAAAAAGCTGGAGTAAGAGGAGGAATTCCTCATGTAAAAGACATTAAAATTGTAAAAACATTAGAAGATGGCGCAAACAGTGCTGATATCAATAGAGCAATCAATGATGCATCACGAGAAAATGGACTTGTAGCTGTGTTTTTAAAAAATGGTACCTATACTATTAACAGTAAGGTGTCAATGAAATCTAATGTGTCTCTTATTGGAGAGAGTCGAGATGGGGTAAAGTGTGTTATACGAATGAATGATGGAGATGCGTTCAGCTTTTTTAAAGTAAATAAAAGTGGTATTTATACACTAACAATAGAAGGTAGCTGGGGCAAACCAAAGTACGATTGGAACTATGGTATCAATGCTAATGATGAGCTAAGAAATAATGATAATATTTCAGTGAAAATTAAAGATTCTCGAGACTGTTGGCTTGATAAAGTTAATATCTTTAATAGTGCAAGAGATCCTCTTAGAGTACCAGGTAATCATAACACATTTAGAGATCTGAATGTAGATGGTGCTCACAAAAAGTCTGGTGGTGCTCAGGGTTATTTTTTTGTTCAGGGAGCGTATAACCTTATAACTGGTTGTCGAATTACACATTTAAGACATATCTCATTACAAGGCGGAAATGTAGAGTATAATGTGGTGTATGATAATGATTTTAGACAAGAAGTAAGTTTTCATAGTGGTGACAAAGGAAATAACTTAATAGAAAATAATAGAATTACTTTACCACGAGATATGCCAAATGGTAAAGCAGATACTCCAAATGCTCCCTATAACAGTAATAGCGAACCTGATTATTTTGCAATTATGGGCCCTTGGTCTACCCAACATGATAATTCAGAAAAACCAAATTTTGTTTATAAAAACAATTGTCTGGAAGAAAATCATAATGGAGCAACTCCTTGGTCTGATTCAAAAGTATTGTATAAAGGGCCAAGAGAGGTAAAACCTAGAAATCCGGCAACAAATTTCCCGGCATTACCAGAAAGTCAAGCTCCTAAAGGAGGAACATTATACCCTGTAGTTTTAGGCACTGTAGATAATGGGAATCAAAAACCGATTGTACGTTTTATTGAACCTAATAATAACCAAGAATTTACAATTGGAGTAAATATCAAACCTGTTGTAGAAGCAATTGATAATGATGGTACGATCAGAAATGTAAAACTGTATCTAAATAATGATCTCATAGGTACGGATACCAATAAACCTTTTGAATGGGGAGGAGTAAATAGTAATGATGATGAACTAAAAGATTTGAAAGAAGGTTCATACACATTGAGAGCCGTTGCTACCAATAATGAAGGAGAAACAAATTCTTCTTCAATAACAATAAAGGTTAAGTCTTCTTCTAATGCTAATACCCCACCGGTATTAGAATTTAAATCACTAAGTGATGGAGACACATTTTCCACAGGTATAGATTTAAAACCAGTAGTAATTGCAAGTGATCAAGATGGAGCTATAGAACATGTAAAATTATATCTTAATGATGATTTTGTTCGCCAGGAATCTCGTAGCCCTTATGAATGGGGGGACAATCCGAATAGAGATGAACTACTAAAAGATTTAGAAGATGGAGAATATACACTCAAAGCCATTGCGACAGATAATGATGGAGCAGAATCAACAAAAACAATACAAATTTTTGTAGGATCAAGTACGACTCAACCCATTATACCCGTAGGAAGCATAGTATGGATAAAATCTAATCAAAACCAAAAGTATATAACTGTAGAAAGTAATCTTAAAAAGAATTTTCTTAGAGCAGATAAAGGAAGTGCAGATATAAGAGAGCAGTTTTTGGTAATAGATGCAGGTAATGGATATGTAGCATTACAATCAAAAGCAAATGATTTCTTCGTTTCTGCTGATAGAAAATTATCAAATGACATTCCTCTTGTTGCTGATAGAGAAGAGATTGGTAATTGGGAAAAATTTGAGTGGATTTCTATTTCAGATAATCAATTTGCATTAAAAGCAAAAGTCAATGACAAGTATGTACAAGCTAGAATAAGTAGTCAGGGTGCACCACTTATGGCAAGAGGATCGGTAATCAAAGGATGGGAGACATTTGTTTACGAAACAGTTTCTCAAAAGAATTCATCTCTGCAATCTGTAATTGATATCAAAGCTTTTCCTAACCCGTCTAAAGATTATATAACAATCACAGGAATAGAAACCGGTGATCAAATTATAGTACATAATCTGAATGGATATAACGTGATGAAAGCAACTGCCAAAAATGATATTGAAGTTTTAGAAACCAATACATTACCAAAAGGAGTTTATATAATTACAATTTTAGGAAAATCAAAGTTTCAGTTTATAAAAAATTAAGGAAATGAATTGATTTCTGGTAAATCATAACTAAACTAAAAGGATTATCTGTGAATTAATATTTCAGATAATCCTTTTTTTATTTTTGTTATAAATCAAGAGCGTGATTAACCAATGGCAATTTACTTTTTAAATACTTAAGGGCTCTATACATTTGTGTGTTTACGGTATGAACAGAAATATCAAGAATTTCACTAATTTCTTTATGACTGAGGTCATCATATCTACTTAGACGAAACACAGTCTTACATTGTAGAGGTAGTTCTTCAATAAAAACCTCAAGTTGTTTTTTTGTTTGTTCATAAATTAATAACTGGTCGGGTTGATCGTTGTCTTGATGAAGATTATATTCTGAAATGCTTCTTATTTTTTCGTCTTTTTTCTTATTATGTTTTATGATATTAAGACATCTATTACGTGTCGCTTTGTAGAGGTATACCTTTAGAGAAACTCTGATGTTAATTTGTTCTTTTTTAAACCACAATTGGAAAAAAACATCAGAAATCACTTCTTCGGCATCATCATTATTCAAATATGAATTTGCCAGAGCAAGGAGATGATCATAATACCTTAAAAATAAGATTTCCAAAGATTTATGATCCCCCTTTTTTAGTTTTTCCCATAAAACAATATCCTCTTGATCCCGAGTCATGGCAAATTTTTATCAAAACAAATAAATTCAAAATAGCATTATCGTTTCAAATCATTAAATAATTGTTAATAAAAGTCGTAACACTATAGATAATGAGATGTGTTAAAACATTTGTAATGTTACGTTAATATTATCAATATTATCTAATTCTTAAATCGTGTTTTTGTTGTAATAGAGACGTTTTATTTTATTGTCTTATGGGTGTATGAAAGAGCAAGAGCAATATAATTTGGTAATTAAATTTCTTAAAGGAGAAACTTCTCCCGAAGAAAATGAAAACATTAGAAATTTTCTTAAAGATGATACTAATCAGAAAGTCTATGATGAGATCGTCTTGATTTGGGAAGCGTCATATAAGAATATTCATATAGATCAAAAAAAGAAGGAAATAGAATTAAAAAAGCTTACTAATAGAATTGATCGGATACATAATAAAGAGAAAATTTCTATTGTTAGCACACACAAAAGAAAACGAACGGTACAATCTATTGCAAAAATTGCTGCCATTTTGTTGGTTTTAGTCATTCCTTTTAGTATTTATTTTAGAAATTATGTTGGTAATCCAGATATTATAGATGATCTAATTACCAAAACTACATTGCAAGGACAGCGATCATCTATTATTCTTTCTGATGGGACAAAGGTTTACCTAAATTCAAATACACAATTAACATATCCAAAAACTTTTTCTGAGAATAAAAGACAGATATCACTTGTTGGGGAGGCATATTTTGAAGTAACTAAAGATTCCAATAGGCCTTTTTTGATAAAAACAGGAAACCTAATTACAAAGGTTCTTGGAACTACTTTTAATACCAAAGCTTTTGAAGAAGATTCTATTATTAGCATATCTCTCGTAGAAGGAAAAGTAAAGATACTTGACCAAGCAAATAATGATCTGGATATTTTAGAACCTTCACAAGAGTTTGTTTACAAAAAATCTTCGAATCAATATGCAAAACAAGCTTTTGACCTTGATAAAGTTACAGCTTGGAAAAATAATATTTTGATTTTTGATGGAGAACGTCTAGACGATATTTCCAAAACACTAGAACGGTGGTATGGAGTTAAAATAATAATCAAAAACAATGCAATCAAAAAATGTAAACTAAAAGCAAAATTTGAAAATGAACCTTTGATCAATGTTCTTAATACTTTAAAATTTGCTGGAGATTTTGAATTCAAAATAAAAGATAGCATTGTAGAAATCGATGGGACCGGATGCTAAAACAAACTTTTTAAAAAAATAAAAACTTATGTAAAAAATAACAATTAATCATAAAAAAAGTGCCAGAATATGGCACTTGATCTAGAATTTTTAATCATCGAAAAGAATCTTAAGGTACTGCCATACCGATAGTAAGATTCATCAAGATGACTGTTTCAATAATTATAATTACCAAAACATCACAAAAGTATGGAAAAAAACTTAATTAAAGCATTGATCGTCATGTCAAAACATGCTTTAAAGATTTTAGTTCTGCAAACATTGTTTATTAGTGTTTCGTTTGCTAATGGGACATATTCTCAAAGTATGAACAGTATTTATTTGGATTTAAATCTTCAAAATGTAAAATTAGAAAAGGCCTTTGAGGTAATAGAACAAAAAACTGAATTTCAATTCGCATATGTAGAGTCTAATATACCACTTCATAATACGATCACAATAGAATCAAAACAAGAAAGCCTACAAGATATTTTAGGGAAAATTTCCCAACGTTTTTCTCTTAAGTTTAAGAGAATTAATGATAGAATTATTGTAAAATCTATTCCTAATAATTTTAAGACTTCATTAGAAGACACATCACAAGATCGAATAAAAGTAGAAGGTAAAATTATAGAAGAAGAATCTGGTGATGTATTGATGGGGGCAACTATACAGCTAAAAGGAACAAACACAGGTACTACTTCTGATTTTGATGGAAATTTTTCAATAACCGTACCTGTAAATAGCGTATTGATCATTTCTTATTTAGGGTATGAAAATAAAGAAGTAACTGTTACTTCAGAAGAAGTATTGACGATTCCGCTTACTATAAGTTCAAGTGCGCTTAACGAAGTAGTTGTAACAGCATTAAACATTAAAAGAGCAGAAAAAACAATAGGATATGCGACACAACGAATAGGTGGTGGAGAGCTAGAAGAATCTAACGAAACCAATTTACTAAGCACGCTCAGTGGTAAGATTGCTGGAGTACAAATTACCAATACCAGTGGAGCAATAGGCGGTTCATCTTCGATCATTCTTAGAGGAAACAAATCCATATCAGGTAAAAACCAGCCTTTGTTTGTTATCGATGGTGTACCGATTAGTAACGAAGTTCATCAAACCTCTAGAGTGTTTGGAGGGCCATCTAATCCAAATGAAAGCGGTTTTTTGGGAGAAGGCGTTGGCGGAGGAGAACAACAGGTCGATTATGGTAATGCTGCCGGTGAAATTAACCCTGCGGATATCGAGAGTGTACAGGTACTTAAAGGTGCAAATGCAGCAGCACTATATGGATCAAGAGCAGCAAATGGAGTGATATTAATAACAACCAAGAGCGGGAAAGGTCAAAAAGGATTGGGAGTAACACTTACATCCAGTATTTCGATGCAAACACCTTTAAAAACACCAAAGTTTCAAACTGAATTCGGAAAAGGAAATAATGGATTTTATGGTTATCCCGATCTTAATACAAACATAGGTAGAAATTTTGGGCCAAGATTTGACGGTCAGATTATCCCACAGTATAATCCTAATGCCCCCGGTGTACCTATCAATAGACCTTGGGTTAATAGATTAGGTGAAGACCCCATAGGAGATTTCTTAGAAGCAGGAACAACATTTATAAATGGTTTTTCTATTACTAATGGAGATGAAAAGGGGAGTTTTAGATTATCGTATACCCGATTTGATCAAGAAGGGATGGTTCCTAATACTGATTTAATCAGAAATACTGTAGGTTTTAATGCTACATACAATGCATCTCAAAAATTTACCGTTGGCGCATCTGTAAACTATATCAATAGTAAAAGTGATAATAGACCAAATATAGGTGCAAAAAGTGAATCTAATATCATTTTTACATTATTACAGCTTGGAGGAAATGAGAGTTTAGACGAATTAAGAAGAAATTATTGGGAACCTTCAAGAGTGGGAGAACAACAAGCTACATCTGATGAATCTGTAAATAATCCTTATTTTCTGGTAAATGAAAACCTCAATGGTAACCGAAGGGATCGTGTATATGGTAATATTCGTTTTAATTATAAAATAACAGACCACTTATCTCTGGATATAAAAACCGGGAGAGATTTTTATAGTGATAAGCGAACGACTAGAAAAGCATTTTCACATATCCCATATAGAAATGGTTTTTATGCAGAAGCAAATGTGTTTTTTAGAGAGGATAATACCGATTTTTTGTTAACATATAATAATAAATTAAGTTCAGATTTTTCTTTAACACTCATCGGGGGAGGTAATCATTTTAATCAAAAAATAGAAGAGATTCGAGGCAATAGCGGTGTTGATGGATTAGTGACTCCGGGCTTTTTTAATCTTTCAAATAGTGCTTCAATACCAACAGCTCAAAACTTTATCTCCAGAAAAAGGATAAACAGTTTGTATGGAGGAGCTACCATCGGTTATAAAGATTACTTATTTCTTGATCTTACAGCACGAAATGATTGGTCAAGTACTTTACCCAAAGATAATAACTCTTATTTCTATCCCTCAGCTTCTTTGAGTGCTGTGGTATCAGAGATGTTTAACCTTTCTGCATTGCGTACTGATTATTTGAAACTTAGAGCAAGTTATGCAGAGGTAGGAAATGATACCGATCCTTATCAAACGACTCCACTTACTTTTAGAGGAGGTTCTGCAGAAGGAATTTCTGTAAATAGCATATCAGGTGTTCTCAATAATAAAGACTTAATACCAGAAAATATAATTTCTAAAGAAGTAGGAGTAGAAGCAGGTTTTTTCAAAGGTAGGTTTGGTTTTGATGTCACCTATTATCAAACTGAAAATGAAGATCAAATAGCAGAAATTCCCTTGGCAACAGAATCCGGGTTTTTAGAAAGAGTTATCAATGTGCCAGCCACTATCATTAATAAAGGGGTTGAGCTATCTTTGAACGTAACCCCTCTCAAAACACCTTCATTTACGTGGGACGTAACCTTGAATTGGGCAAAAAATGAAAACGAAGTTAAAGATTTGACCATTTTGGATAGAATTACACTGGCAGAGCGTTGGATCAATCTTGATATTGTTGACGGAGGAAGTTTTGGTAATTTTTATGGAGATTATTTACTTAGAGTAGATCAAAATGGAAATTTAGGTAGAGAAGGGTTGCAAATTTTTCGCCCAGATGGTAGGTCAGAAGAATCAGATGATGTAGGAAATCTGGTTGATGAGGCAAAACCTCTATTAGGTAATGCAACACCAGATTGGATAGCAGGAATTCAAAACTCATTTACATATAAAAATATCAATCTAAGTTTCTTATTTGATATCAATAAAGGAGGAGAAGTATATTCTAGAACTTATGTGGTAGGAAATCAGTTAGGATCATTAGAAGAATCAGTAACATTACAAAGAAGAGATGATCCTGTTGCAGTACAAGGTGCAATTGATAATGGCCAAACTGTTGAATCCGGAGAACAATGGGTAGCCTTGCAAGGAGCATTGCTTGATAGTGACACAGGTGAGACCACGCCTACTACAATATATGCCCGAACGTCGAATTTTTATAGAAGATATTTTGATAATGATGCAGTAGGTACTTTTGATAGAACGTTTGTTAAATTAAGAGAACTAAAACTTACTTATAGTTTACCAAAACCTTTTTTGAAAAAAATAAAGTTGCAAGATGCAAACATTTCATTGTTTGGAAGAAACTTATTGCTTTGGGATGATGTACCTCATATTGATCCTGAAGTAGCAGGGTATAGTGGAGAATTACCGGGAGGAGAGTTTTTTGCAATTCCTTCTGCGAGAAGTATAGGAATGTCACTTAACGTAAAATTTTAAACACAAAATATAATGAAACTCATTAAAACGTTTTCATATACATGTATAACAATACTTTCTCTGCTCTTTGTAACTGGTTGTAGCGAAAGTCTTGAAGAAATCAATGTTAATCCCAACCAATCTGTAGAAAACCCTAGTATTGACTTACTTTTTGGATCAATTTTACCCGGTTTTATAAATCAGGTAACATCTTCATATAGAATACCGGGGCAATTAGCACAACAATTTGCAGTGAAAAACTCGGATGTAGGTATTTTAACCCATGATGAAGATGCAGAAAGCAGAAGATTTTGGGAAACCGTTTATTCTGAGAATAACGGTGCACTAAGGAATGCAAGTTTCCTTGCTTTTGAAGCAGAACAACAAGGACATTTGGCATACCAAGCTTTGGGTAAAATTTACAAAGTATATATCCTGAGTTATACTACAGATCTTTTTGGGGACATTCCTTATGTAAATGCTGGACAAGGATTTCGTTTAGAAGACAAATTTTTGTTTCCAGAGTATGATACACAATCTAATGTGTATCAGGTGATGCTTGCCGATCTTGAAGATGCCAACAACTTACTGATGAATTCTCCGGATAGCGAAAGCCAAAGAATCGATGAATCTAGAGATTTATTATTTGATGGAGATAAGATGGCATGGAGAAAATTTGCCAATACTTTACGCATGAGGTTATTAATGAGAATCTCTAATATCGAGATGGTGAATACTCAAATTAGAGACATTTTTGATGATCCAGTTACATATCCTCTTTTTGATAGTATAGACGATGAACCGGTGTTTTCTTATAATAATTCAGAAGATTGGCCTTTTACTTCAGAAAATCCTGATATAGAAGATGTGCGATTGTCTTCAATAGTTGTAGATATTATGAAAGGAGAAGGAGGAGATAATGCTATAAGTGATCAACAAGATCCTCGCCTGTCTGTTTTATTAAACCCTACAGCAAATTCTGTAACAGCCGGAACACCAGAATTTGTAGGTCAACCCATTGGAATTGCATCTGATACAGAAGAAAATGAAACGCGTTCTTTATTGAGTTCTGAATTTCAGAATCTTAATAAATTTTGGTTAATGACTTATGCAGAACTTCTTTTTATAAAAACAGAAGCAATACATCGCGGCTATATATCCGGAGATGCTAAAACAACTTATATCAATGGAGTAGAAGCATCTTGTAAACGATATGAAATTGATATTACATCTACAGAAAGTGTAGATTACCTAGCTAGTCTTGATGCTAATTTTGTGGGTAACGAAATCAAACAAATTGCGATCCAACGTTGGTTAGATCATATTAATAATGGTTTTGAAGGATATAGTGTTTGGCGTAGATTAAATTTTCCAGTTATAAGTCCTGGTAGAGATGCTGTAGCGACTCAAATACCAACACGTTATTTTTATTCTAGTAAAACAACAGATAAAAATCAGGCAAATGCAGATGAAGCTATTAACCGAGCACCATTAAATGGTCTTAATACTACACTTCAGAAAGTGTGGTGGGACAGTGAGTAGTGCATATTTTTTTAGATAAAAAATTATTGTTTGGGAATCTAAAGAAGAAATGGTTCTTGACCTCTTTTTTTGAATAGATAAGAGAATCTGGAATCAAATACTTTATACAATCGTTCATTAATTGTTTGTTATCCCTTTTACCTTTCAGGCTTGTTACAAAGGTTCCCGGTTTCAGGTCTGTTAGGTTTTTATTAAAAAAAACATTTTTCGAATGTCATTTTATCAACAGAAAATGCTCAGGTACATATTAGGTTTTTTGATACTGATTTCTATCTCCTGTAATCAAAGTTTAAAAAACACAAAAGAACAAACATCATCGCATGATAACAGTAAAAAAAATAGTGTTCATACAGAAAAATGGAAATTTGTTGCTTTTGGAGACTGCCGAGGACATAGTGCTGATGACCCTGTAAATGTTCCGGTTTTACAAAAACTGGTAAATGAGATTATTACACAAAAAGTAGACCTTGTAATGTTTACGGGAGATATTTGCTATGGTCATGCTAATAGAAAGGATTTGGGTGATAAAGAAGCATTAGAAGACCTTAAACGACAAATGTTACTTTTTAGAAATACAATAGCGCCCTTGTATGAAAATAATATAAAAGTATACATTGTAAGAGGCAATCACGAAGCTACTCAACGTAATCCTGATATCTCAGGAACGGCAGAGCATAGACCTATTTGGCCTAAAACTAAAAAAGTATGGGACGAAGTTTTTAGTGGTAAATACAGGATGCCTCAAAATGGGCCTGACCGAGAAAAGAATGTAACTTTTTTTGCAACGCATAAGAATGCCCTTGTGGTTGGATTAGACTTATATACAGCAAGAGATAGAAAATTAAACAAGGATGGGAGCATTCCAAAGCCTTCTACAAAAAGAGTGGATCAGCAATGGCTAGATAGTATATTAACAGTTCATAAAAAGGCACATCTGTTTTCTTTTACACATGAACCGGCTTTCAAAGTCGATCATAAAGATTGTATGCATGGTGATAATAGTTATCAATTAGACTATTCTTCTTATAGAGATCGGTTCTGGAAAAGTGTACAAAATGCAGGAGCAAAAGTATATTTTTGCGGTCATGATCATGGATATGCAATGGCGTCTGTTGTTGATACCATAAAAGCTTCGAAAGATACAATGTATCAAATTGTAGTAGGTACGGCCGGAGCAGGAAAAAGTATCAATCCGGTATACGATGGCTATAATAGTCATTATAAAATACAGCCTATAGATGAATCAAAATCATATGGTTTTGTATTGGGAGAAGTCAGAGGTAATAATGTATCTCTCACATATCGATATCTAGAAGATGATGTATTTATCAATAAAAAACCACTGTCTATCAAAGTAGATCATAAAATAAATCCCTGATCTAAAAATAGGATATGTCCATAAATCAAGTTTTTAACTCTTAAAACATATAACAATGAAAAAATTAATACTGCAACTAAGTATGCACAGAACAAACTTTCAGACTTTATTTATCTCTGTGTAATAAATAGATAATGAACTGATTAACAAAAGTTTTTAATAAACATTTTATGATTTTCGAAATCAAAAATAGTAGTGAAGAATATTAATAGTAATCGAATACAAAAAAGATCAAATTTCATTTTAACCTTAATTAAATTCTTTTATCATGAAAAAATTAAAATTTTTATTTGTTTTTGTCTCATTGATTTTGGCAAGTTGTTCAACTGATTGTTTAGATTGTGAAGAAACATCAGTACATCCTAATGTTGATGCAAAACGATTACCAACTCAGGGAAACCTAAAATATAACGAAGTGATGTTTAAAGGATCTCATAATACTTATGAGAGAAGAGAAGATATTACAGAGCAAGTAAGCTATTCGAATCCGATTTATCAAAACAATGTATTAGCAGTAGAATTAGACATTTGGAGGAATACACCAAGTGGTTCTTATAATAATAGAACTATTCCTGCAAATACATGGGTTGTAAATCATTGGCCACATCCTGGTAGAGGAGGGCGAACACTATCATCTTACTTTGCTAAATTAAAAGATTGGCATAATAGAAATAGCAATCATCTACCTGTGATGATTAAGCTAGATGTTAAAAGTTCTAATGGAGGATATCAAAACTTTCATGAACAGATCGAATGGTATTTACAACGATATCTAGGAGATAGTGAAGTGATATTCAAAGCACAAAATTTATATAAAGATTCTAATAGATCTATAAGACACAATGTGCTATACAATGATGCTTGGCCATCTCTAGATCAGTTAAGAGGAAAGTTTATTATCGTATTAACAGGTAATGGAAGTTGGATGGATCAATATGTAAGATTTAATTCTCGTTACAGATGGGCATTTGGGATGAAAAAAGAAGGTGTACCAAATCGTAGTCGTACCGAAGATGGTTTTAGAGATGCGGATAATGTGATTAATAATAATCCTAATTATGTGTTTTACAACTTTGATATTAATGATATAAAAAGAGTAAAAGATAAAGTAGGCTCAAGAGATTTTTTAAAACAATTTGCCTATAAAGGAATGATTACTAGAGTATATACAGCAAATAATGCAGATGATTGGAATTTATGTAAAACTTTAAAAATAAGTTGTATTTCTACGAATAAAATTAAGAATCATTCTTGGGCAAAAATTGATAATGATAGAATTGCGATTAAACGATAAATGCTAACATTATTATATAGTCGATACCTTATTAAAAAAATCAAAAAGAACCTTAGTTTTTTGACGTAATGACTTGTTTATGAAGTATTAAATAGGTGTTAATCGTTGTTAAATTTTAATTAGAAGCAGAATAGAATTCTTGTAAACTACGTTCAATGATGTATAATATTAAAATCATACATCATGAAAACAAATCAGAGTATTAGTAGTCACAAAAAAAGTATTTTAGTATTTGATAAGTATCAAATTATACCTAAAAATCAGCAATTAAAAGTGACTGGAAAAGGATGGAGTAATGATCGTTGTCTTGAATGCGGTTATGGCGATATCGATCTAGGTTAATTATAGATATTCTATATCTGTTTTTAGTTCTGATAAACTTTATAACAAAACTCCGAAACTTTGTTTCGGAGTTTTTTTGATTTCTTATTTTGGATATAATGAGGAACACGTATTTTTTTGCAAAACTTATTCTAAAATATAATTTATTAACACTTAATAAGATTTACTTATACAAGCATATAATCATTCAATACATTTTTTGAAATAATAATAGCTTAATAAAGTTATTAAGATAACCAGCCCCCTCTCATACCAATAACCACATGAAATTCTACTATTCTTTATTGATGCTATTTTTTATAGGTTTTAATTTAATAGCTCAACAAGAACCTCCAAAAAGTATAATATCCAAAATTGATAGTTTACAAAATGAACATAAATATGATACAACCTCATTAGGATTATCATTCCATCATAGACTCATACAAAAGTCGATAAAAGCTAATTATATAAATGGAACATTGATTTCGTACCTCAATTTGATATGGTTACATGGCACAAAACATAGACTGGATAGTGTTTTGCATTACAGTAATCAATTTGAACAGCTAGAAAAACATAACCCTAACCAAGAACTTAAATATAGTTTTCTCATTAACAATGGGACTATATTTACTTCATTTTTTGGATTAGCTGAACCAAGTTTAAATAGCTTGTTTGAAGCCTATAAGCTAGTTGATGAGAATGACAAAGCCAAAATCATAAACTTAAAATCAAAGATAGCATATGTTTATATACAAAAAGAACAATATGATTTGGCAATACAAACAATTACAGAGAGTATCAATGATACAGTTTCTCTAGGCATAAATCAAAGGAATGAGTTG
This sequence comes from Aquimarina algicola, assembly GCF_006443095.1. Lineage (GTDB taxonomy): Bacteria > Bacteroidota > Bacteroidia > Flavobacteriales > Flavobacteriaceae > Aquimarina > Aquimarina algicola. Next base: position 41,967 of record NZ_VFWZ01000007.1, on the reverse strand, counting down.
CTTTCTCACTTTTCTATGGCATATCAATATAAAGAAATGCCTAAAAAAAGTACTCCTCTACTATCTCAAATGATAAAAGAATCAAAAAATGCAGGAAATAGGGTAGGAGTATTATATGCTAAATTATTTCAAACGTATAATTATTATTTAGAAAAAGAATATCAAAAATCTATAGACTCCGGTTTGAAGGTAAGACAAGAACTGAAAACCACATATCCCGATTTATTACCAACGAACTCTGAATTTTTAGCGATTTATTATAATGCTATTGGAAATACAAAAGAAGCTATTTTTTACATGAAAGAAGCTATTGCTACTTCAAATATTACTAATGAATTACCTAAATTATATAAAGACTTAGCTGATTATTATAAAAAAGAAAACAGATTAGATTCAGCACTTTACTATCTAAAGAAAGAAAGAAAGATAATGGATAGTATAAGAAACATGGAGAAAGAAATTTTTACAGACTATTATAACACTAAAATTAGTTTTATCAATCAATCACACGAAAATGATAAAATCTCTTTAGAAAAAAAAATACTTACTAATGATAGAAAGCTACTGTCTATACAATCAAAGAAACAACAATTATATATTTTCACGCTTTTGGCAGCATTAGCTCTGTTGATTTTAATTTTCATAATATATAGAAGAGATATTAAGACAAAACAAAAAATTGATGCTCTCGAAAAAAGCAGAGAACAGTTACTCAAGAATCAATTAGAGATGAAAGAACATGAGCTTTCAGTTTTTTTAATCACTCAGGCAACACAAATAGAGAAACTGACAAAAATTAAAAATACATTATTCAAAAGTATTAAAGAGAACGATACTAAAGGAATACAGAATAGCAAAAAACAATTTTCGAATTTCTTAAAATCTTCTGAATCAATAGATTTTATTACAGAGCGCTTAGAGTCTCAATATCCTAAAATATGTTATATACTACAGAGAAAACATCCGGAACTGTCTAAAAATGATATCAAACATTGTATTTTGGTAAAATTAGGGTTATCTCTAAAAGAATCAGCCTCATTATTAAATGTAACTATAAGTGCAGTCAAAGTAGCCAGACATCGAGCAAAATCAAAAATGAACATTCCAGAGAATGTTTCTCTTCAAGATTTTTTGAATGATATGGATATTACAAAATAAAGAAGTTTCACAATCATTAATTTACTTCTTTATTATTAGAGCACTTTTGATACATTGAAATTACTACATGTATATAAAACCGTATACTATTTGTAACTATAATTTTTTTGTTTTTTATATGAGATGCTTCAATTTTGTCCGGTGGATTCTTAAATCTTAAATAACACAAAAAATTAACTCTTAAACATCAAAAACCATGAAATTAATTAAACAAACCATGATACAGGTTTTAGTCATTTGTATTATGATGGTGTCATGTAATTCTACAGAAGAAGACTTTGAAACATCAGAAAGTATAGAAGAGAATTTACTAGATAATAGCACAAAAGTGAATGAAAAAATACAGGAAAACTTTATAAATGTCAATGGAGTAAAGCTTCATTATTTGGCAAAAGGAAATCCCAAAAAACCACTTTTACTTTTCATTCACGGTGCGCCCGAAAGAGCGGAAGCTTGGTTGGACTATTTAGATTTTTTTAGCAAAGACTATTATGCAGTAGCCTATACAACTCGGGGTACTTTTCCTTCTTCAATACCAAAAGCAATAGAAGCATATACAGGAGTAGAGCGAGCAAAAGATGGACATTTGTTAGCCAAAAAACTTGGATATGATGAATATAGTTTGATTACTCATGATTGGGGATGCTCAACAGGTTGGCAAATGGCTATTACTTATCCTAATGCAGTTAAAAAATTTGTTGCTATGTCTGTACCCCATCCAGGCATCTCAAGTAGAGGATATCATGAAGTGAAGGCACATAGAAAAAAGGTAGATGCTTACGTTCCACTTATTCGAAAAGGAAAATCTCCTTGGAATAGAAAAGGATCTTCAGCAAATAATTTCAAGCACTTAAGAAACATTTTATTGACAAAAAGAAGTAGAAAACATATTTCAAGTTCTCTACTACATAAGTATGAAGAAAGTTGGAAATATGATAATGGGGCTAGTATCGATGGGAACTATAATCAATATAAAGCATTAGATTTTCCTCCACAATATTTACAGCAATGTTCATTAGTACCAAGTATAATTGTAAAAACTCCAGTATTGCAAATTTATGGAGAACTAGATCGATTTACAGGGTTTCAGGTTTATGACTTACCTAATAATGATTGTTCAGTTAATATTGAGTATGTAGGATTCAAAGATGGAGACCATTGGATTCATCACGAATATAAAACTGAGATTATGGATAAGATCAGGCGCTTTTTAAAAAAATAACCAATTAATTACTGAAATTTTTGGTCCACAACATGAATATCCTCATTGCTTTAGCTTTGAGGATATTTTTTTAATGGAGTATATTTTATGGATTTGAAATCAATAAAGATTTATCTCAAAAAATAGTTAATGAACGGCATTGTTACATCGAATAAAATTAGTTTATCTGATTGGCTGTTAATTGAGTATGTTTTTTTGTATACATAATGTAAACGTTGTCAGAGTTTGTGTAATCATCTTGTAACTCCTCTTTTTTGTTTATAAACGTATTTTTAATCAAATTTGACTTGTAAATAAAACTAAATAATCAATTTGAAATAAAGAACATGTTTTAGTGTCAAAAAGGTATCCTCATTCTCTGTATAAGTTTAAGTTGAGTTTGTGAATAATTAATTAGTATAAAGAATCCGGGATGCCTTTTTTAATTTAAAGTATCATGACATTATAAATCAGAGACAGTATTGATGTTTTTCTTTGAATAAAGACTCAATTTTAGGGCAATGAGGTTCAATACGAAGAAGTCGTCTAAAAAATATATCTTTTGTATTTTTAGACGACTTTGTTAGTATCTATCAAGATTAGTTTACTTTGGTTTTACACTTAATTCGCTTTTATTGGAGTGCAAATTTCTATGAGAAAACCATTGTTATCAAGAACATACCCAACTTTTTGTCCCCATGGTTTTTCTATTAAAGGTTCAAATGGTGTAGCTCCATGATCAATAGCGTTTTGAAAATCTTTTTCAATATTTTCAGAGGTAAAAGCAAGCTCTACCCCAAAAGGTTTTGTAGCGTGTTCGATTTTTTGAAACCCATTTTTAAAATTCGAATTTCCTAATTCTATTGAAGCAAAAGAAATAGTTGTATCTCCTGAAATTAGTTCACCATAATCTGATTCTGGTGTCACAAATTTTTTTTGAAACCCAAATGCTTTCTCATAAAAGGCTATAGTTTCGATAACGTTGTCAACATAAAGAATTGTATATGCGTATTTCATATTTGTTATAAGGTTTAATTTTTTATAGCTGGTAAAATATAATTTTCTAGCATATTTTCTGGATGTTGTAATTTAATCAAACTCTCTTGAAATGGATTATTTTTGTATGTTATATTTATTTGTTTATAAATAAAATGAACCTCCACATAATCATGTAGAGGTTCTGGTATTTGACTGTATTTTTGGAGAAATTTAAATTTTACTTATCAGCTTTTATAATAGTTTCTGCAATCGAAGGAAACCTCCATGAAACACTCCATCTATTAAACAAGCCAAAATTACCACCGTCATCCCATACAACGGGTAGCAATCCTCTTTTAATTGCTCCTTCGGCATAATATTTTGTATATTCTAATCGCTCAGAAAGATTATTTCTATCTACAGTGCCCCATTCTCCAAGTATAACAGGGCGATTTTGTTCTATAATCCATTTTTGTCTTATCTTATCAAATTCTGCGTCAAGAGCTGCTTTTTCTTGTGGAGTACCCCATTGTGTTTGTCCATTTTCTTGCCCAGCAAAAGACCAAGGAAAATATGTATGTAATGAGATGATAACATTTGGGTCATTATTAGGAATCCTCAAAGTATTCATTGCGATATCTATCGTACTAGCAGCATAAGTACTTATCATAATATGTCTTTTTGCATTATTACCTCCTGTAGAACGTATCGCATTAAGGGCTGTATTGTGAAACTGATTTACTACCTCTCTTCCTTCTGGTGTTCCTCCAGACCATTCTTCAGGAGATCCTTCTAATCTATTTTCATTTAAAGTTTCAAAAATCAAGTAGTCTCCATAGTTTTTAAAACGATTTGCAATTTGTTTCCAAAGTCTTCTGAGTCTCTTTTTGGCCTTACCAGCTTCGGCATAAGTAGGTTTTAGCCAATCATTATCATGATGTACATTAAGAATAACATGCATATCGTTTGCAAATCCATAATCCACAACTGCTTGCACTCGATCCATATAATCTTTTTCTACGGTATATGGTGCTGTTTCATTTTGATGATACCCCCAGGTAACAGGAACTCTAAGTGTAGTAAAACCCATATTTTTGACTGCATCAATTACTGCTTTAGAGGGGAGTGGGTTGCCCCAAAGTGTTTTGTCTCTAGAAGTTACATCTAGACTATTTCCCAAATTCCATCCAACTCCCATTTCTTCAACAAGCTGCATAGAACTTATATTGCGAATGGTTGTTTTTCCACTTTTTGAATTTTGATCATTAATAGTATTTTTTTCGATACTACTAGAATCCCTTTCACAGGATATAAAAATACTGGTGAGTACTACACATATTATTGTATAGTTACTTAAAAAACGTTTGAGTTTCATAATAAATAAAATTTGATGAAATGAAATAAGAATACTATTTGCTGTTTCTTACTATATATCTTGGGATATACAAAAGCAAATACGATATAGCTAATTTCATTAGATTAATACGTATTGAGTTTAAGAAAATACTATTTTATGGCTTTGATTACCAGGTGTCTACCTCCTTAATGAGGAAGAGAAATGATGTCTAATTATTGTTGTAATTGGTTTTTTTAAGTGTAATATTTTGCCTTTGTGTTGGTTATGAGGGTTGCTTTTTTCATTGGTTTTAAGGTTTTATAGATCACATACTAAATAATATGTTTTAGATATATGATTGTTGCGTGTAGAAATGTATATTATTATTAGTGTTACGTTAGTTTGGTTTATTTTTTAGTAAAAATCTTAATTATTGAGGTTTTGAAAAAATATAATCGGATACATTTAGAGTACATTATTATTTTTAGAATACTTTTTGGGTACACTTTTAAGAATCTACTACTTTCTTTTGAATAAAATGTATAGAATACTTTCTTCCATTTATACTTAATATTATAAAAGTTAATAGTTTCTAAAATTTTTAATTCATTAGTTGAAATTATCAAATGTCACATTTTTAATCAGGAAATAGCCCTAAAATTGAACTCTGATTAATTGATAACATTTTAAAAAAGGGTCCAATACGTTTATTATGATAACTACAATCTTAAACCATAATATAATTAAGATAATTTGTCTTTTGTTTTTCATATCGATTTCTAATCATGTTACAGGGCAAGAGAGTAAAGATTATTATACTCATGAAATTAGTTTTGGTACGGATAATGATTTTTTTGTTTGGCATACAGATACAGACCGATTTTATACCTATGGCGTTAATGCAAATTATCGTTGGAAGGCAAAAGAAAATTCTTTTTTTACAAAACTATTTCCCAAAAATAAAGGTGTTTATCATGATATTGGGATTAATGTAGAGGCTTACACTCCGGATGTTGGCGACTTTGATATGCAAACTCCTAACAGACCTTTTGCCGGGTGGAGTTATTTTGAATATAAATTAGGATATGATTTTGATAATACATCTATAAAAACCGGAGTCGATATAGGAATATTAGGTCCTCACTCTTATGCAGGAAATCTTCAGAACTGGTTTCATAGAGAAATTACGGGTGACGCAACCCTTAATTGGGATAATCAGATAGGGGATATTTTTGGGGTAAATTTTCGGTTTGAGTACGCAAGAACCCTCAAAAGATATTCTTGGTTTGATATTTCGGCAGTGTTGAATTCTTCATTAGGAAATATATTTATATATGCAGAACCTGCTTTACTCTTTAGGTTTGGAAAATTTCAAAATATAGGAAACTCAATTGCTTTAAATAATCAAATATTAAGTGCCAAAAAAGATACTGAGTTTTTTATAGATGCTTCTTTTCGATACAAATTTTCCGGGTATAATGCCACGCTCGAAGGAGATATTTTTAACGATTCTCTATTTTCATCAGAAGTGATTAATAATTTGATATTCAACGCGTACGGAGGAGTTAATTTTGTTAAGAATCATTGGGTTCTTCAAATGAGATATTATTATGCAAATGGAGAGTTTGATAATGGACAAAACCATAGATATGTTAGTGTTGTAGCAGGTTATAGATTTTAGGATTTAAAAAAGATAATATAAGTTTTTTTTCATTTTGTTTTTAGATTGTAAGTGTTTGAGTTAATGATGTAGAGTGTTAGAATGTGTTTATATAAACATTCTATGATGTGGTTATGTTTTTTCAAAATCTCGGATTGTGCAATCCGAGATTTTTGTTTTTATTTTTTTGATTTGAGTATTTCCCACTGCTCTTGACTCATTACTCCTCTAAACCCAACATGATCCTGACTACTATCAGGACTTGAATGCATAATTGCGCTAGACCTATAACTACTACAATAGCTTGAGTGGCATAAAAAAGATCCTCCTCGGAGTATTTTTTGAGGCGTATATGGCAAGTTGGGATCAAAAGGTGTGTCTGCTCCACCAGGATTTTTTGTGATTTCTTTTTGGGCATTTTGTCTGTAATAATTTACATTATACCAATCAGATGTCCATTCCCAAACATTTCCTGCCATATCGTATAATCCAAAATCATTTGGTTGGTAATTTCCTACAGGAGAAGTAGTATAATAACCATCTTTTAAATCATTGTAATGTGGAAATGTACCTTGCCAAGTGTTACCATATTTACTTATATTTCCATCATCACCCCAAGGGTATAGTCGATTATCGTGCCCTCCGCGAGCTGCATACTCCCATTCAGCATTAGTAGGGAAACGTTTTCCTGCCCAATCGAGGTAAGCTTTTGCATCTTCCCAAGAAATTTGAACTACCGGGTGGTTATCTTTATTTTCAATAGAACTCTGTAAACCTTGAGGATTTTTCCAACTTGCTCCCTTTATCCATTTCCACCACTGACTCCAATCAAAAAGATTGTCTGTATCGATAGGTGTAAATACCATAGCACCAGCTACCAAAATAGAATCATGTGGTTTTGGTGTATCTGGGGGTAATTGTTTTTTTAATTCATTCCAATCTGGTTTTTTTTCTGCGGTAGTAACATATCCGGTAGCTTTTATAAAATCTTTAAATTGAGCATTGGTTACTTCTGTAGTATCCATCCAAAACCCTGACATAGAAACCTTATGTGATGGTTTCTCGTCTATACGTGCTTCGGGATCATTCATTAATGCTCCAATAGTAAAATTACCATTTGGAATCCATTTCATACCCGGTGGACCATCAATTTTTTGTGTAATATTTTGATGCTCAGTAGTATCAAGTTGCTCTGTTTTTTTATTTGATTTTGTGTTACAGGACAAAGCCATAAAAAGACAAACGCCTAGTATTATTATCGGTATTCGATATTTCATTTATTGTAAATTAATATCTGGTAAAATAAAAAGTTTATTTTAAATATATATGATCATATATTATAAAATATTTCCATGTAATTATATTTTATGAATTGTATCAAGAGAATCATTTTTTTGAATGAATTTAATAACAAAAAAGGAGTTATGCCTTCTGTTACTATAATATTGATAATATCATAGAATTCTAGTATCGTGTTACTATATAAGAATACTTATTACCTAACTGACTCTGAATAATTGTCAAAATAAAAATATTTCTTTCAACTGAGCGTTAATGTAGAATCTGGAAAAGTGTTTTTACAATTTATTAAAATAAAATGGCTCTAGTCTATAATTTTGATGTAGTAATAGACCCCCTATTAATATATTTATCATCAAGATTATAAAAAAGTATAAGTTTTGCTTTTACTTTACACTAGAGCCATAAATTTGTTTGATTTTTCTTTATTTCTTAAATCTTAAAAATAATCAAATAAATGATGTAGTTTTTTGATTTCGTAGAGTGAATAAATCGAAATAAATAATAAAGAGAAAAGTCAAAATTTAATTTGCCATTAGTACAATGATCAGGTTTTTCTAAAAAACAAAGTGATCAAAAGAATGAAGAATAGGTTTTTCTTTTGCTCTTAGGTAGATTCTAAATAGATAATTTCTTTTCATTACATTAAGTTAGTTAAGTTCTTACTTTTAATTTAAGATAAATTTATTTCTCAATAAATCTTAAATGTTTTGGGGTATAAAAGTAGTTTTGCGTTACAGCAAAAGTCAAAAAAATAAAACCATATCAAAGAGATTACAAGTATACATATGGAGTACATTATTAAAAATTGCATGGGTACTTTTAGGGTACATTGTTGTTTTTTTTCGTTTTTAAACGTGAAATCGTTCCATTAATCTTAAATTATTGTTTATTTATGTTAATGAAATGTAAAAATGTATTTTTTGCCTTTGGTATAGAAATTTATAATTCTTACGCGCAAAATAATTTATGTTAATAGGATATCAATTATAAAAAGAGATATAAATTTATAGATTGATTACTTCATTAATTTCATGTGTTGTATAATAATAGTAAACGAATCTAAAAATTGATTCCAACCTCGAATGCCCAACCTATTTCTGATGTATAAATTTTTGAATTTTGAATTTTTTGAAAAGACTCTATTCCAATTACAATTCCAAATTCTGACCAAGGAATTATTTTTATTCCTTGTTTAAAATCAGCACCAATATAAAAATGTGAATTTTTAGCTTGATTTATTCTTACAGTAGACTCTATACCTGGAGAAACTTCTGCGCCAAGGCCTATATACAAACCTTGAAACATTTTCAAGTATCCACTTAACCCAAATCCAAGAGCAAAAATATCTACTGATTTGTATCCTCTTTCATTCAGTATTTTATTTTCAATTTTATTTTGCCCATATGATAATGTAAAAGGTATTATTAAGTCATTATCTATATCTTCAAAACCGGTATACTGAATAGACCAGCTTTCTCGATATTTACTAAATGATTTTTTGTATGTAAGTAGATTTATCCAATTACTATCGTAATTTGTTTCAAGATTTGGTTTGATTTTTTTTCTTTCCCATATGGTTTCCTCTTGTGCAACTATAGAAAAACAAGTAAAAAAAGAAAAACAGATTACCAATGTTTGTAAATGTATCATCTTTTTTCTGCTTTGTAATGAAAATTTACACCTCTAAGTTGTCTAGTATCTAATTGTACAATAAGACTTTGTGTAGTAATTTTTTGAATTATTATCTTCAATGGTGTTTTGTCATTGATGTCAGTATATAAGTATATAGCACCTTCTTCAGAATTTAAAGACCATTTTCCTAATGTTCTCTCACTATCAAACACAGATGTGAAAGAACCATCATGGTTAAATTTGAGATAGTCTTTTAGTTCTTTTTTTGATAAAGAATAGTTTTTGTTACTAATACTGTAGTTTTTTAATTTCCAATGATTTAATATGTTTTCTCTTTGTACTTTTTGTGCATTGGCATAAAGTATAGAACCTAGCAAAAAAACAATTATACTTAATAGTAACTTGACGAGTATTGTTTTCATAATAATTTACTTTTGTGTAAAAGTATTATGGATAGGCCAAGAGTTGTTTGCTCATTTTGGACAAAATGGTTTATGATTAACTTGTCTTAAATGGATAAGAGATAACCAACAAATATGTGTTAACTTGTTTTCTTAAATTAAAGAATATGAATAATCCCACCCATTTAGATCGATATAAAAAATTACTTAGTTTACTAGATAAAAGATTTAAAGAAGAGATTACAGTACAAGAAATTGAAGACACAGTTTTTTATTCTTACAGAAATATTAATAGGATTTTTTTAGCCTTACATCAAGAAACTATCGGGCATTATCAAAAAAGATTGCGTTTAGAAAAAGCAGCAGAATATTTAAAGTTTTCTAATCAACCTATAGCAGATATTGCTTTGGATATTGGGTACAATGAGATTTCTTCATTCAGCAAAGCATTTAAAAAACATTTTAATTGTTCGCCTACTATCTTTAGAAATTCACATGAATTTAAACAAAGTATCATTCAAGAATCTATAAAAGAAATAGATATCAACACAATAGATACACCTAGTTTTACTATAGAAAAGCTACCTGATTTAAGAGTGCTTTATCTTACATATTATGGTAATTATGATAATATTAAAGCTATTGAAAATACATGGGAGCAATTAAGTATTTATGCGCTTAAAAAGAAAATACTACACGAGAGAACAGTTTTTTTAGGAGAGATTTTGGATGATGAAGAGATAACAGATAGCATAAACTGTAGATATAATGCCGCTATTTTGTTAGACGATAATGTAAATATTGAAACAAAAGGATTATTCAATATTAAAGTAATAAAAGAGCAAAAATATGCTAAGTTTATACACAAAGGAAGCCATGAATCTAGTTATGATACGTATCATAAAATATATACACATTGGCTCACAAAGATACAATTAGAACTAGCAGATCAACCAACTATAGAATTTTATATCAATGACGAAAGTGATACTCCAAAAGACGAGTTGATAACAGAAATTTACATACCAATAGTTTAGTTTGTTTCTATCTTCAATTTCTTTAAATAAATTTTGATTACGATTAGATGTTTTGAAAGTGTTTACGAAAATAAACTCTTTTAAGACATAAATACATTGGGTGTTATTCTATGTATTGATTTGGATTAGATTTATTGCAAAACAATATTTTTAGTCAAATGAATTATATAAAAATAATAGTAGTAATCAGCGTTTTGGTTTTTGTTTCTGCTTGTCATCAAGATAAAGCGATGTCTATTCATCCAATTGAAGATATTTATGCAAAAAAGAATGGAGGAATCCCTGTAAAAGGATATTACCAAATAAATAATTTTATAGATACAAAAGATAGTATCAAAAAAGTTTTCAAATTAATAGATAAGGATATTTTACCCACTTATCAAGGTAGTCAACTTATAAGAATTACAGATAAAAAAAGTAATGTAACATTCGAAGACGGTGTTGCATGGTTTGATAAAAATTCAGAATTATATCTTCATATCGTTATTGATAGTCTTAAAAATTATAAAAATGTAGTCGTAGATATAAATACAAAAATAGATGGTTACAGATTTGAAAAAGAAAATACAGTATCATATGTATTAAATCAGCACGATAAAGATCAATTCATACTCTTTCAATATGATACATTCAATCTCAAAGTTTTACAAAATTTTCTTAATATTATTACTTATGAACGCCGTAAGACAAGAGATCATTTTGACAGATGTGTATACCGATTGATCAATCAAACAACCCAAAAACCTGATTGTGAGATTATATACATCAATAATCCGGAAAAAGGGTTATATAATGTTTTTACAATTGATTTTTTATAAAAAATATCTACAATCAATATCGTTCAAATATATATCTATTCTTTGCGAATATGAATTGAGAATAAGTAACCGGCAGGATTTTATTTACTTTTAAAGTATGGAAGAATTAATGGACAAAACACAGCAGTTTATGTATAATAACCCACAGTATCCCTATCTGATTTTGGGGATAGTTTGTGCGATATTATCTTTTGGTAATTTTAAAAGAAAGAAATGGGCATTGAACTTATCTTCTTTTAGACAGCGTATGTTATATAGTTTTGTAGGCGAGAAAAGATTTCAAATAGTTCTTGCAATTTTTTATGCGATAGTAGCATTATCCAGTTTTGTAGGAAGTTATCTCTATGCGAGTGGTATAGGTTATTCAAAGTAACTTTATATCATTTACTGCTTATTCCATGATACATTAATGTAAAATACAAAATCTAGATAAAAGAGGTGTTAATAAGTAATTATGAAGAATTGATTTTAAGATAAAAGTAATATATGGGAAATAGAAGTCGATTGTTTATACAGAAAAAGGATAAAGAAATTGTCCTTTTTGAATCTAATAATTCACTACCATTTTTTTGGTTAACATTGGTAGATAAAGGAGAAGTAGTAAGAGCCTTGAAATATTGGAGAAAACTAGAAAAACTAGAACAGTATGGTGAAGAAGAAGAAATAATGGAGAGTTTGGAAGAATATTCGACTTATATAGAGATTTCTCGAAAATCACTTCTACAAAACATTACAATTGCAAAACAATTATTGTCAACTCATTTTTCAAAAGTAATTGCTTTGTATGGAGATTTTGTTGATTTTATACAGTCTAATTTGAATGAAGAAGACACATTATATATTGACATGATACAGTTTTCGTCGTTTTATGACAGTGTAGATATTTTTGAAAAAGTGATTCTACAAGAGATTGATGCAGTACATCAAAAAAAAGCCAGAAATATTACCTTTTTAGATAGCAATGACCTAATAGCTTCTGGAACAGGGTTTGTTAATTTATTATTCGTAGATTTTTCAAAGTGTGATACCTATCAGAATGCTCTGAAGAATAGAAAAAGTGCTCCTGTAAAAAATCAAGTAACATATAGCAGTAAAAGTTTGGGGATGAATTTGATACTTTTAATACTATGTCCCGTATTCAGTTGGATCACTTATAAAATGATTATGGATGATGGCTTTACTACAGGAGAAATCGTTTTGGGATTGTCTAATCTTGGATTTTATGCCGTTTCATTATTTGGGATCACCAGCCAATACAATGCGTTTAGAAGAAATATGAAGAGAAATTCTAAGAAATAACAAAAGCTATTGATAATGATAAAATACAAAATACTATTTTTTAGGCTATTAGTAATCTTTTTAAGTAGTAGTTATGCTCAGACCAAGTCATTTAGAGAAATTATTCTTAAATCAGACATCATTGCTGAAATAGCACACAAAGAATCACATCCAAACTTTATCAATAAAAGATGGGCTATATCCGATTCTGAAAGTTATAAATATCTAGATAGTATACAGGTAATTCAATATTTAATAGGAAAAAACTCTAATTTAGAAAAAGAACGAATCATTATACACGAAACAATAGATAATGCTTTTTATGAGGATTTGATAACGACTTCGCCTATTTTAATAGTAGATGAATCAGAAGGAGAAGATGGATATATTGGTAGGTCAACTTTGATATTTTGCAAAAAAGGAAAACTAACTTTTGAACTTGTTTTTTCAATAGATGTATATAAAGAAGAACTTAGTTATTTATTGACATTTATTGATTTTGTAAAAGAAACAGAGAAGATTAAATCCTTAAAAAAAAGAAGTAAGCGTTATATTGATAAGTACATCGAAGTAATTAAAAATAAGAATAATATAGCCGGCTCAGGGCCTCATTATCCAGAAGGAGAATTGTATTTTTTTGAAGATATCTTATCAACTGATTCTAGTTTTATGACATATTATGCATCCAGAGGTGTACAATTAAACGTAACAAAAAATCAAAAAGAAATACTCAAAAACTACGCATTTGAAACCAATTTGATTTTAAAAAAAGATCACCTTTTGACATTACTGTATAACGATTTTCCCGAAGAAATAAGAACGGTAACGCTTCGTAAATGTATTTTACTTTTAGAGAACAAAAAAGATTTTTATTTTAATGATTCATATATCGTTAATACGCTCAGGTTTCTTTTAAGCAAAGAAGAAAGTAAAAATCAAAAAATGGTAGATGAGTTAAATCATGTTAGTTATGCCCCAGAAATGACTGACGAAGAAAAAATAGAAATTATAAAGTCTTTGATTAAAGAGTTACAATAAATTAAAAATACTTTTTAATTGAGTTATATAACAATTAGAGCTAGAAAATAAATGAAAAAAGAAATTCTTGATAGAATACAAGCCTTAGGAGGTAATATTAGTAATATTAGAGGAACTACATTAAAAGAAGATATACAAGCGATTACTTTTAATACTGTTTTATATAGAAAACCAGAAGATACCACATGGGCAAAAGCAGAACAAACAGAACCCATTTATGGAATAGGGGAGTATGTAGATAAACACAGAGCACAATTCAAGAAAGATAAAGATACATTCTATCAAGAATTGTTGTCATATTATTATTGCCTTACCGATGAGGGACGAGGACAAACCTTTTTTCAAAATGAATTGTTTACACCATTTACAGAAGGAACACCAAGTTATGACGAGTGGAGTGGAGAGTGGAAAGAAGAAGAGTGGAAAAAAATAATCAAAGGTGAAAAAATGGAACTTATACAAATTGGTTATGATTATAGTTTTCCAGATCATTTGTACGTTTGTTTGACTGATCCTAATCCAGAAAACCCGGTAGTATATGGTACTGATCATGAAGAATTTTTTGACAAAATATCTATAGAAGGAACTTTAGAAGAATACTTTAACCGTTTTATGACACAAGATGAACTGCTAGCCATCATAAAATCGAAATTAGAAAATGAACAAACAGCTAGATTAAGCGATTTAGTATGATAATTTTAATATGAAAAATCGATATTAAAATGTAAAGGATAAATGAGACAAATACATGAATAATAAAACGTATCTTATAAATACTATACTACTCTTTTGCATGTTACTTTTTTCTATGTGTGGTAAAAAAAATGAAAAGGAAGAATCAGTAACACCTGTCATTACACAAGAAGAAAGCGAACAAAACATAGCACCTTTAGAAAAAGAAACTGTAAATAGTCAAAATTTTGATAATGAGGAGAATAAAGAAGTCGATGAAGTGGAGAAATATAGCAATCATGCCATAAAAAATATGTTGCTTGGTACTTGGAAAGCTATTCGGCAACATGGTGATATGAACAGTGACTGGGCAGAAGGAGGTGAGTGTTATATTTCATTAAGAATCGAAGAAAAAAACGATATATTTTTATATCATTTTACCTCTCACTTAAGAACGATGAGTGATACACTTTCTATTACTCATTATGATCATGAAATTGTTCTTACTTTTGAAGGAATCGAATGGGCATATCAAGATGAAAATGTAACAGATTCACCAAAACCTTCAAATATCACAGCTACTTTTAATCCATCAGAAGAACACTTTGTGATACAAAACGATGGTAATGCAATGAATGATTATAGAAAACTAGGAGAAGGCTGTGAGAAGTATTTGTTTTTTGAGAAAGAATATCCTGTGGCTCTTGAATTTTCTGAAGAGGATCAACAATTGATAGAAGGATATAGTATTCTACATGCAGAGTCGGGAGATATTAATAACGATCAAAAATTAGATTATGTTTTAGTTTTACAAAGTGACATTGTTGATGAAGATGGCCCAATGCCATTTAGTTATAATAGAAAAGTGGTACTAGTTGAACAAACCAATGCTACTCCACCATATAGAATTATGGCAACTAATGATCGTTTGATAGAGTGTTCGCAGTGTGGAGGAGCAGGAGTAGGAGATCCTTTTCAGGGAATAACCATTAAAGATGGATATTTTTCTATAGAACAACTGTTTGGAGCATGTACAAAAGATTTTTTTGTAGTTACATTCAAGTATGAAAAAGGCTCATTTTTACTCAATAGCATAGGAAAAAATACAGGGTATTGTAATCAGGTTGAAAACGGAGAAATAAAAACTTCAAGTAAAAGAAAAAAAGTTCAGGATTTTGGTAAAATTGAATTCAAGGATTTTGACTTCGGAAATATTTATAAGATGTTTAAGAATTAGTATAGCAAGTTTAATATTGATGTTCATTTTCAATAAGGTATTCTCATTATTCCTAAATTAATATTGATAAAGTAATAAGACAAGAAATACTGATTCCCTTGGTTGAGATTATGAATACCCCCCCCCTTATCATATACTCTTTAAAATCGATAAAGATGCATCATAAACTTTAGTTTTATATAACTTAATAAAGAATAGTAAAAAGTTATGAAAATCATTACATATACAAATCCTATCATTATTAATGACAGTAAAATACCCAAAAGTTACCACAAATTCATTGCAACATATGGTTATGGGACATATTGTAATATTCTAAACATATCTGAGCCTGATGATCAAGTAATTTATAGTACCTTCTCTGGTTTTGATCTTTGGGAGTTTGATGAATTGTTTCCTTCAGAAGCGCTTAGTAATGCTATTCAGTTAGGAACAAGTATAGATGGAGATATTCTTTGTTTTATTTCAGGCAAAGAAGACCGTCTTTTTATTTTACCCAGGCATGCCGAGATAATCTTGAATTTTAATAACCTTGATGATGTATTTGAGTACTATCGTAAACAATATCAGATTGATACTATCTATTTTGAACCTTGGTTCAACAGAAAAACAGAAGTATATTCTTTGATACATAACAACTCATTATTGGATATACATATGATTCATGATCAATTTATTAAGACTTTTCAATGGGATTACAGTATAGGGGAGCAACAACCAAAGTATGTTATAAAAGAGATTGGGGGATGGGTACGATTCGATTTTGTATATAAAAATTCAATAACAATAAGTTATCAAGATATACAATCTGAAGTCTATCAAACGTATTTGGATTTTATAAAAACTAAAATTGAAGTTTTAAAAAACAATGAATAAGAGCAAAACAAGTGAAATAGTATTTATTCTGTGATATAAAGGAGATAATAGTGTCAATTATTTTATAGAGAATTAATTAAATTAAAAATCATGAACTTTCTAAAAAGAATTTTTAATAAATCCAATAATCAACAAAATGATATAGAAACCCAAAAAGGTAAACTGGAGGAAGATTTATTGGAAGATGTTCTTTGGAATTTTGCAAATAAAAAATATGCCGATCTCGGAACATTTTCTCAAGCTCTTATAGCATATAATCAAAAAATAAAACCTGATCATGATTTGGATATCAAAAGGATATTTATTTCTTCTAGAAAAATAACAGTGCAATATATGTTTTGGGGAGAAGATGAAGATGGTGATGAAGATCAGATCGAAGAAAATTTTACAATCACTACAGATAATAAAAAAGGTTTTGCATTGAACGATTTTTTATTTCAAGTTCATAATCAGGTTTGTGAAAATATGGTTGATGAAGATGCAACATTCTTTCAAGGATTAATGCCTCATGATGATGATTCCGGAGTGCCATTTTTTTTCTTGAACCAAGGAAGTTAACATTTTAAAAAAGAGATGATATAATTATATATAGAAAGCGTTGATTCATAGCTATATATTTGAGCCATAGATATAAGATAGCAGAATTAACTATTATTCTGCTATCTTGATTTTATAAAAACTAAATTAAGTCAGGTATTACTTAATATAATAAGTACTATCGACCTTTTCTGAAACAGAGAATTACAGTTTAGAAGATTGTATTGAATCTAATTTTGTTTGAGCAGCTTCATACGTTTTTTTTAAACTTTCACTATTCTTATAGTACTTTCCATACTTTTTTGCTTGCTCTATAGATGTTATTGTTTTATTGTATAATCCATTTTTATAATATACAAGATGTTCATATTCTGCATAATAAATATCATTTTTGGTTTTGGCACCATGTTTTTTAGCAAGTTCCAGGTACTCTAAAGCTTTTTTGTACTGTTTTTTTTCATAACAGATGACCGACATAAACTCATAACCTTTTGGCAAGTTAGGAATCAGTTCTGTACTTTTTTTATAACATTCAAAGGCTTTATCATATTCATTATTATAGTAGTATGCCATACCCAAAGACCAAATAGCAGCAGCACTATCAGGGTAAATGTCAACCACTTTTTGAAAATATTTTTGAGCTTCTGGATAATCCTCTTTTACCAAAAGAAGGTACTCTGCTTTCATGATATCTCGTTCTGATTTTAGATTAGCTTTTTTAGATAATGTATAAGCTTTGGTAACCATTTTTTTATATTCTTCTGGATCTTGAATATAAAAACCACTCATTAGATAACCACTTGGGTAATTAGGATCTAATTCAATAATTTTTGCCGCTTTTTTTTCGAATTCATTTTTGTTGCCATAAAAATAAAAATTAGCTTCTAAATCATTAAAAAGTTGATGTACCTCGGGTACTTTTGAATCTACTGCCAAAGTAAAACCATAGGTATTTAGGTTTTTTGGAGCATATTTTTTGACAAATTCATCTTCAATTTGACGTTCTGTTTTTTGAGCTTGACAAGATAGTAGAATTAATACTACCAAAAGTGTACTTAAGTGTTTTGACATAGTATATTTTTAAATTAACTTTTAAGTAAAAATATATAGGTAATGAATGCTCTTTTTAGAAAATAGAAGATAGGAGACTAACCAATGATAAAAATAGTAAAAGTGTATAAGTACTGTTGGATATTACAAGGTTTTAGGAATCAAATATCAGTGCGTAACCAAGGTATCTTGTTAGCATAACTAGATCCAATTGGGATTTCTATAGTTCCTATTTCTACATCTTTTTGGGTAAATGCAGTTATTTTGTCGACAGCAACCATATAAGAACGATGGATACGAAGAAAAAGAGTTGAAGGAAGCTGATTTTCTATTTTACCGATATTATTTTTTACAACCAGCTTTTGATTTGTTGTATGAATTTTGACATAATCTTTCAGGCTTTCTATGTACAATATATCATCAAAAATGATTTTAATGTGTTTTTTATTGATATTAACATAGAAAAAATCATCTGTCTTTTTCAGTGTTTTTGTAGGAGAAACTTTAATTTTAGCTCTTTCATAATACCGATCAATGGCTTTTACAAACCGATCAAAAGAAATTGGCTTCAGTAAGTAATCTATAATGTCTAGATCATAACCTTCTATTGCATATTCTCTATAGGCAGTAGTTATAATAACTTTAGGCGGGTGTTGTAGAGCTTTCAGAAAATCTAATCCCTTTAGTATTGGCATTTCGATATCTAAAAATAATAAATCAATATTTTCTTTTTTCAGAATATCAAAAGCTTCGACAGCACTATAACAACTTGCAATAATCTCCAGGTTGTTTAGCTTTGCGATGTGATTTTTTAATAAATCAATAGCAGGTGATTCATCATCAACAAGTAAACATCGTATCATATCAGTCTATTTTTAAAATCAACTTTAGATTAAAGAACGAGTAAGATTCATCAATTTCAAGTTTGTGTTTTTGGGGATATAACAAATCTAATTGTCTTTTGATATTTGTAAGTCCTATCCCATTTTTATAATTATCCGGATCATTATCATGCTCAGTATCCATATTTGTATTCCAAACACAAAATATTATTTCTGAATCATATTGTTGTAATTCGATTTTTATTTTCGGTTTTATGATGTGCTCTCTTACTCCATGTTTAAAAGCATTTTCGACAATAGATAAAAGCAGTAATGGTGCTATTGATATTCTGTTTTTAGATAAATTTTCATGAAAAATTACTTGTAAACGCTCTCCATATTTAATTTGTTCTAAAGCAATATAATTTTCTATAGTATTAATCTCTTCAATTAAAGGAACAGATGGTTGTTGACTTCGGTATAAGATATAATCTAAAATTTCTGATAATTGCAAAACCATATCAGGAGCTTTGGGAGATTTGGTGATTACATAAGAGTACAAATTGTTGAGAGTATTAAATAAAAAGTGAGGATTTAATTGTGCTTTTAAGTATTTAAGTTCAGTTGCAATCTTTTCTTTTTCTAGTTGATGTATTTTTTCCCTTTCATACTCTTGCTCTTTATTGGTTTTAAAGAAATACATAAGCAAAGCAGGAAAATGAAAAGAAAACATATAATATGGAAAATCTACAAAACTGATTAACGGATATGGGCCTTCACTACAATATTTATCCAAATGATAATATCCTATCATACGGAATAAAAATACCAAGATAATGATCATGAACGCCATAGAAATTACAAAAGCAAGATATTTTCTTTGTTTTAAAAAAGCAGGAACTTGCCAATTGTTAAAACTATATGAGGCAATCATTAATAGTGGAAATTTAAGTAGTGTTGTTTCTACAGATTGCTCAAATAATTCTGAACTAGTAGAGGCAAAAACATAAAATAGAAAAACAATAATCCAAAATACAATATGTGTAAATAATGTTTTCTTGTTAAAATTCATAGCTATGAAAGATAATAAAATTATAATCTTCCTTTCTTTTGAATCGATGTTTTGTAATAAAGTATATACATATAGTTAAAAACTGTATACAAACGTATTGTTGTCGTGTTATTTCTTCTTATCCGGTGATGACCATATGATCTCTCTTTTTAGGTAGATTTTATTACATGTTACATAATTGCTAAAATCCGTTACAATGGTGTTAACCTCCATTGACACTGCGAATTACTTTTGTTTCAGATGTGTTTCGCTAAAAACTATATGTGTAACGTATAGAAAGAAAGTAAAAATCGTACAAGAGTGTTTTGAAAGTTTTTCCCCATTTTAAAATTCACTCCAATATAGACAAGCTGAAGCACATTATATACACCTTGTTTAAGTTACAAGAAATACAACTATAAAGAAAATCACCTTTTAAAAACAAAAAAAATGAGAATTATAATAGTTTCAATCTTTTTTGCAATAGCACTATTAGTATCATGTAGCTCAGATGATACCAATAAGAATAATCCAGAACCACTTAATTTAAACCTTGAGCTTACTCTCGAAACCGAACAAGACCAGATAGGTGACTTTGCTAACAATGCTATGACTGTTTTTAATGGATTTGTTTGGGCAACGGGTGGCGAAAGACCTGGTGCTGGTGTAGACTTGAGGGGAGAAGTATGGCGTAGTGCAAATGGAGTAGCATGGGAGTCAGTGGTGTTTGATGTTTTTGATGGTCGCATAAAACATACGCTTACCCTTTATGATGATAAACTATGGATGATAGGAGGTCGTAACAATGATGGTGATCATTTGAGAGAAATTTGGTCTTCTGAAGATGGGTTTACTTGGAACTTGGTAACCGATTCACCTCCATTTGGAGTGGCAGATAATCATGATACAATCATTTTCAATAATAAATTATATGTAATCACCAGAAGGTTTGAAGGTGTAGACAGAACATCAGTATGGTCGTCATCCAACGGATTAGATTGGCAATTAGAGGCAGATAATGCTTTTTCAGGCAGAGAAGAATTTAAAGCATTGGTTTTTAACGGTTCTATTTATGTAATAGGAGGTTTTTTATCAAGTGCTTTTGACCCAACGGATGAAATTTGGACCAGTAGTAATGGTAAGGATTGGTCACTAGTTGAAACCAACACCATATTTTCTGCCAGACATTCTCATACGGCAACAGTGTATAATGATATCGCATTTGTAGTTGGTGGTATAGGAACATCAGGCCTAGAAGGAAATTTATGGTATTCAGAGGATATGATAAACTGGTTTGAATATGAACCTTTGTCTTCAGATATCGGTTTGTCTGATCATAGCGCTTTAATTTTTGAGGATAAACTTTGGCTATATGGTGGATTTGAAGGCAGTGGATTTGATGGTGATATCACAGGAAAAATAAGAAGTATTCTAGAAGATTAAAAGTAAATTAAAGAAATCATGAAAACATTTTTTTTCAAGTTCAGTATAATTTTTAGTGTAACATTATTTTTTTCATGTAGTAGTGATGATGATGGAGGAACTTTGCTATTGGATGATCCAATACTTATGGTTAGCGATCTTATCGAAATCATACCCGAAAATCAAGAAGTCGCTATGGTGGTCGCACAGTTTGCTGTTACTCAAGAAAACTTAACAACGCCTTTGATTTTTGAAATTTTAAAAGTATCTCGTGCAGGGGCGGTAACGGTTAATAATCAAGGGCAGCTATTGGTAGGCGACGCCACGGCTTTTGATTTTGAACGTCGAGAAACGATTAGTGGAGAAATACAAGTGAGTTCAGGAGATTTGGTCCAAACCGCAAGTTTTACACTTAATCTAACGGACGAAGTTGAAGATGCCGTTCCTTTTATTACCCGTTGGAATTTGGTAGCAGGAGATTTGACCGTACAATTACCCCTCTATGAAGGTCTCGCAAATGATCCTACAGAATATAATTTTCTAGTAGATTGGGGAGATGGCAGTCCTGAAGGGCTTGTTACTTCGTTTGATGATCCTGATGCACAACATACATATTTCTTTGAAGGTGTTCAAA
The DNA here is from genome assembly GCF_006443095.1 of Aquimarina algicola. Classification (GTDB taxonomy): domain Bacteria; phylum Bacteroidota; class Bacteroidia; order Flavobacteriales; family Flavobacteriaceae; genus Aquimarina; species Aquimarina algicola. The sequence goes on along the minus strand of NZ_VFWZ01000007.1, from coordinate 19,828 downwards.
CAGTTACTATTACAGGAATCCTTAAAGGGTTCAATTTTGGTGAAAATTTAACTTCTCGGAATCTTATCGTTGATGTTGCCCAATGGGGTGATGTTCAAATAGGAAATGGTGGCGGCTATTTTGCATTTTGTGAAAATTTAGTAGGCTTTAGCGCAACAGACACTCCTATTTTGAAAGAAGTGACGAATATGGATGAAATGTTCAGATTGGCGGTATCATTTACTGGAGATCTTTCTAATTGGGATGTATCCAATGTCACATCTATGAGCAGTATGTTTTTAGACGCGTTTAGTTTTGATTCTGATATTTCTGACTGGGATGTTTCTAATGTGACGACTATGGGAGGTATGTTTTTGGGAGCATTTAACTTTAACTCTGACATTTCCAATTGGGATGTTTCTAATGTGACGAATATGGCATCCATGTTTTCGGGATTCCTAGCTCCGACGCGATCGATGAAATTCAATCAAGATATCTCTAAGTGGGATGTTTCTAATGTAACTTCGATGAGCGGAATGTTTGCTGCCGCTGTTAACTTTAATCAAGACCTCTCTAATTGGGATGTTTCTAGCGTGACTACAATGAGGTCTATGTTTTTTCGTGCTAGGGATTTCAATCAAGACCTCTCTAATTGGGATGTTTCTAATGTAACTGATATGACGTTGATGTTTGCTGGGTCTACTAATATTTCCTTTGTGCCCACAATGTTTAATCAGGATATCTCTAATTGGGATGTTTCTAGTGTGATGACCATGGAAGGTATGTTTGCAGAAAATAGAGCATTTAACTCTGATATTTCTGGATGGGATGTTTCTAATGTTACTAATATGAGGATTATGTTTGAAAATGCGACCAACTTTAGTCAAAACCTCTCCAATTGGAATACAGATAATGTAACCGATTGCGAAAATTTTGCTAATGGCTCAGGTTTGTCTGCAGAACAGATCCCCATTAATGGTATTTGTTTTTAACAAAAACGTAACTGTAAAATCAAAAATAGATGAAGTGATAAAAATGCATTAGATATACTAAGAAAGGCAAGAAGGTAATATGCTATAAGACTTTATTTTAATAAAAGAACTTATAGCATTTTAGTTTTAATGTCCTTACCTATTTTGGATGCTATTACCTTTTTGGAAAATATTTTTTGATTCCTACTTTTTGACTGGTATATAAGTGATATTTAAAGTATAAATAATAAAGTTTTATATATGAACTTTATTTCAAATTTATAACTCAAAAAAATTAATAAAAAACTACACTTTTGATTAATAATATGATAATAATTTTGAAGTAGATTTGATAAAGAATCATATAACATGAAAGTTAGATATTCGAGAGATAAAATTTATATTGTAAATAAATAATTAAGATATTATTAAAGCTTTCTAATACTATGATAAAAATTAATTTAAGCCATAAACCCATTTAGGAAATTTATTTCAAATCTATTTAACATATCCTAAAAAATGCCTTTAATATCAAATAGAGCAAAAGCTATGCCCGAGTCGCCGATTCGTAAATTATCGATTCTTGCAGAAAAAGTGGTGAAGGAAGGAAAACATGTCTTTCATCTCAATATCGGTCAACCGGATATTGCTCCTCCTATAGAGGCTCTAGATGCAGTAAGAAAGCATAAACTTGAAGTTCTTGCCTACAGTGAATCAATTGGTTTTAAAAGCTTAAGAGAAAAATTAGCAAAGTACTATATCAAACAACGCATTACAGTATCTTTTGATGATATCTTGGTTACTACCGGTGCTAGTGAAGCATTACTTTTTACACTGGGTTGCATAACAGATCCCGATGATGAAATAATAGTTCAAGAGCCTTTTTATGCTAATTATTATGGTTTTTCTACACAATCTAGAATAAAAATTGTGCCTTTAACTTCTACTATTGATAATGGTTTTGCTCTATCATCAATAAAAGATTTTGAAAAATGTATTACAGACAAGACTAAAGCAATTCTTATCTGTAATCCTAGTAATCCGACCGGATATTTATATACCAAAGAAGAAATAAAAAAGCTATCAGCATTAGCGATCAAATATAATTTATTTTTGATTTCTGATGAGGTCTATAGAGAGTTTGTATATGATGATTTAGAACATTATTCTATATTACAAGAAAAATCTATTAATGATCATGCAATCGTAGTAGATTCTGTTTCTAAACGATATAGTATGTGTGGCGCTAGAATAGGATGTATTGTAAGTAAAAATAAAAGTTTTATACAAACGGCTACAAAATTTGCTCAAGCAAGATTGAGCCCTCCCACATTTGCGCAAATTGCAAGTGAAGCTGCATTAGATGCTCCTGAATCCTATTATATAGAAACAGTAGCAAAATATAAAGCAAGAAGAGATGTATTGGTTGAAGGTCTTAGACAAATTCCAGGAGTAAAAGTAGCTTTACCAAATGGAGGTTTCTATTGTATTGTAGAATTACCAATAAAAGACGCTGATCATTTTACTAAATGGCTTTTAGAAACGTTTCATGTAAATAAAGAAACTGTTATGCTTGCGCCAGCTTCTGGATTTTATTACAATCATAATAGAGGATTAAATCAGGTAAGAATAGCATATGTTCTCGATATAGAAGACCTTAAAAAAGCAATTAATATTCTTAGATTAGCTTTGGAGCAATATTCTGAAGAAGAATCACTGACTCTGTATAATTATGAGATTAACGCTTAATTTTTTGGTTCTTCTAAATTGATTTGATCATACAATAAAGAATTAAATGATTCACGATAAAAACGACCTCAGAAGTTGACTTATTTTTAGTAATCAGCTGTACATTTTGATATGAAAGAAAACCCCATGGAAAATCGATATGCCCGAAATAGAATTTATATTACCAATGATGAACAAGAAATGATTAAGAACTTTCCAATATTACTTGCAGGAGCAGGTATTGGAAGTATTATTGCTGAATGTGCTCTACGCTTTGGTTTTGAAAATATTACTATAATTGATGGAGACCAAGTTGAAAGATCTAATCTGAATCGTCAGATTTATACGGAGGAGGATATTAATCTAAACAAAGTTGAAGCCTTAAAAAAACGTTTATTATCTATTAATAAAAAAGCTAATATCACGTGTTTTGATTTTTTTTTAACTGTCGAAAATGTTAATGAAAATATCCTTGGACATAAAGCAGTAGTCAATGCCTTAGATTTTTCTTCTCAAGTCCCTTTGGTATTAGATAAAATCTGTCAAAATCAAAATATTCCTATCTTACATCCTTATAATATAGGATGGGGAAGTCTGGTTACCGTAATTACCAAAGACGGGTTATTGTTGGATGAGATATCTAGACCCGATGAAGATTTTAATGAAGTAGTTATGGTAAAATATGCCTCTAGTTATTTAAAGTTTTGGGGGAATCCACAAAAATGGATAGATGATGTAATTGAAGAATATGTTAAAGAGAAGGAAAACTTACCTCCTCCTCAGTTAGCTATAGCTTCTTGGTCAGTAGCAGCAATGTGTACACATTTGTTATTTAATATAGCCACAGGAAAAAAGTTTAAAAAGTTTCCCGAGTTTTATCTATCAAAAATAATTGATGACAATCTATAGAATAATTTATGAACTCGTTTAAACTTTTCGGATTTAAGCAAAAATTAGAAGTTTTTAGTTTTGTTACGGGCTTTTTTGAGTTGCATAGCAGAGCTACGGAAGGATAAAAAGGCAAAAACAGGGGCTAAAAAGAGCAATTTTTAGCAACTTCAAAAAGTTTAAACAAGTTCTATACTAATAGACCATTGTTTGTAGCATACGCTATAGCTTCTGAGATATTTGTTACTTCAAGTTTTGAAAATAGTTTTCTTCTATGAAATTTTACAGTATCAGGAGATACAAAAATTGTTTCTGCTATCTCGCCTATCGTATATCCTCTTATAGAATACTGAAGAATCTCTTTTTCACGACTAGTCAATTTTATTTTTTCTACAGTTTTCCAAAAACCTCTTTCAAGATTATACTCAAATATCATATTGTCACCATTCTTGACAATCTTTATATTACCAGAACTCTTTTCTGAAGAGAGTGAAACAATGCAAATAGCTTTCCATATTTTTCCCGTTTGAGTCAAGTAAACAGGGGTTAACCTTTGGTTAATAAGAATAACTTTTCCATCTGGGTTTTTTAAATGAAAATCATAAACAATTGTATAACATTTTCGTTGTTCCAGAGGGATTTTTTCAAAAAAATCAAATCCAATAGTGTTAATTTTTAAAAGTAAATCTAAATCATCTTTAGTAACGTATTTAAAATAAAATGCATAACCTAATTGTCTTACTTCTTCAGCTGTATGTCCACATAAAAATAATGGATTTTCGGAAACATATTCAAACCCCTTTTTTTCATAGTCAATTACATAAATACTTTGATAAGTAGTCCTAGCGAAAGCTTTAACAGCTTCCAAATAATTTGTAGGTTGGTATTTATCGTTTTCAGTTATGTCAATAACAGTATTGCGCGAAGAGAAAAAATCACTTTTGCTTAACATAAAGAATCGGTTTTAAGTAAGCACAAAAATAGTATTTTTTTTGAAGTTTAACATTTTTTATGTTAAAGCTGTCTGGTTTTTCAGCAAATTTAACAACTACCCTTTTAGGTAGTTTTTAGACAACAATTGGGGGACTATTATTTTGTGTAGGTTTATCTATTCTATTATGGGATACTTTTAAAAAAAAACCAACAATGTACAAACCAAAAAATTATCTGTTTAACCAGGATAAACAAACGCTAAACATTTCAAAATTAATAACTTCAGAAAACATAAAACAAGATGAACTTTTGAATATCTCGAAATTTGTAGTTACAGAAAACTTTAAATATCATAGAGATGAAATACATCCAAACGATTATGAAAATGATATAATCAGTATTTATAAAGAAGAGATTGACTATTTAGATAACTCGAAAATTTTTGCAATAAAAAATGAAGATGAAGAGATAATTGGAACAATCAGAGCCTTAAAATGGGATTATATTCATCCTTTACCAATTCAAAAGATCTTTGGTATAAATCCATTAAGTTGTATTAATAGATATTCTATAAATGAAATATGGCATATCGGAAGATTTGCAATCAAAAAAGGCTCACGTGATATAAATTTATTTAAGCAGTTAATGCTATATGCTATTAGACTTATTTGTCAACATAAAGATAATATTGCATTTGCAGAATGTGATGCAAAACTATTACGTACAATGAATCTTATTGGGATTAAGACTGAAATTGTAGGAGAATCCATAAGTTATTTAGGATCTGAAACAATCCCTGTAATTATCTCTTACAATGGATTAATTGATTTCTATAATAAGAATAAATATATGTTGAATAATGTGAGAGTTAACCAATTATCAAAAACATGTACCGTTTATTAACGTATCATTAGAATTGAATAGCGAACTACTCTGAGGTGTAGTAGTAGGTCAACTATTATAATTTAAATTTGAGAAAATAACAATAAGAAAAATTTACAGTTCACTGATTTATTGATATATACCAAATATTTTAGATAAAAAAATCACTAAAAAAGACTATCTGCTTGTCATACTTTAATTTGTTTTTTTTATGACTATGATACATCTTAAATTTTATGAATAAAAGATTTAATTATTTAAAATAGGATAGTATTATATTAATTATGGTCTGTAAACAGATTATTGTAAAAATTATATAAATCATTACCCCCTAACTTTTTTTTAATAAGAATTCCATGTGACTGGAAGTGGCGAAGCCATGTTTAAAAACTAAAAAAAGAATTATGAAAAATATGAATGGTTGGCATGTGATTTATGTTAGATCAAAACAAGAATGTAAAGTCTATAAATTATTAATAGAGAAAGAGCTAGATGCATTTTTGCCAATGACTACTGTAATACGAAAATGGAGTGATAGAAGTAAAAAACTAAGAGTTCCTTTATTCACTTCGTACGTATTTATAAATATAAATTCGAAAATGGATTTTTATAAAGCCTCAAGCATTGATGGGGTATGTACTTTTATAAAATTTGGTAAAGAATACGCACGCATCACACAATCTGAGATAGATAAGATTTCTCTATTGTTAAATACAGAAGGTGTAAAAGATTTAAAAACAGATTGTTGTATACCTAATTTAGGAAAATTAATGGAGATATCCAATGGTCCTTTACAGGGTTTAAAGTGTAGAGTAGAAAGAGTTGATGAAAATTTTAAGATACAAGTTTCTATAGACTCACTAAGACATAGTGTTTATGCTACTGTACCTTTATCATTTTTAAATCCTTTAGTTTCAGTATAAAAAACAAATAGATACTAGATCAAAAGATCGATCAATCTTACATATATAAGTAAACCCATCAAAATCATATAGAACTTTTCGGTAGTTACAAAACTAGTAGATACAATATGTCTAAGTCTTAACAGCCATTCTTTTAGTCCCTATTATGTAAAAAGAAATACTCAAGATCTATTCATTAGCAATAAAGTATGATGAAATAGATCAAAATACAATGAATATACTAAGACAAGGATATATAAGTAATTCTTTCACTTCACATATTAGAAATCTAAAAAAATAAATTTCGATTAGATGATATTTAATATTATATAATTGATTATAAGTTGCTTATGTTAAAGGTGTATTGTGTTTATGATGCATAAAAGAAAATTGAATAAGAATTGAAAAACCAATAAATAAAGGAATAAACATTTTGAAAGTTAATTAACAGCGATATCAATAAAACAAAGTACGGACATGAAAAATAAAAAAGAATTCAGGAATTGGTTAAATGGTTATAATTCAGATCATCCATTAGTAATTGCAGGTCCATGCAGTGCGGAGACTGAAGATCAGGTAATTAGAATAGCACATCAATTAAGAAATTCTGATGCTACGGTAATGAGAGCAGGTATCTGGAAACCAAGAACAAGACCCGGTAATTTTGAAGGAGTTGGTGCTCTGGGATTAAAATGGTTGCAACGTGCCAAAAATGAAACAGGAATGAAGATCGCAATAGAAGTGGCTAATCCATATCATGTAGAATTAGCTTTACAACACGAAATCGATATTCTATGGATAGGAGCAAGAAGTACAGTATCGCCTTTTATTGTACAAGAGATAGCAAATGCCTGTAAAGGAATAGATAATCCAGTATTAATCAAAAATCCTATCAATCCTGATTTAGCATTGTGGTTAGGGGCAGTAGAACGTTTTCATATGGCTGGGGTAAACAACTTAGGAGTGATTCATAGAGGGTTTTCTACATTCGAAAAAACAAGATATCGTAATATTCCAGAATGGCAAATACCTATTGATTTACAAAGTCGTTTTCCTGATTTACCGATATTTTTAGACCCATCTCACATAGCGGGAAGAAGAGATTTGATTTTTGATCTTTGTCAGATTGGTTTAGATCTTAATTTTGATGGACTTATAATAGAATCACACTATGATCCTGATAATGCATGGAGTGATGCTGCCCAGCAAATAACACCAGACATGTTAATTCAATACCTCAATTATCTTAAACTACGTAAAGAAATAGGGCAGGATAAAGTATATCAGAAAGGATTAAATAAATTAAGAACCGAAATTGATATACTAGATAATCAATTGATTGATACTTTATCAAAAAGAATGAAAATCTCGAAGAAAATAGAAAATATAAAAACAAATGAAAATTTTGGAATTTTACATTCAGAACGTTGTTGGAAAAAGACTATAGAAAAAATAATTGTTGAGAAAGAACAACCAAACTTGAACGAAGAATTTATTCTAAGAGTTTTTGAAGCAATTCATCAAAAACCAATTAATCAACATTCACAAGAAGTCGCTATTTAAATTAATCATTAGATTTTTGAATTAAGATAAGTTCTCGTTCTTAATACTAGAATATAAATTCTATACAAATACTATTTTTCCTCTCAGTTTAAAGGAAAAATCAACAGTAAAAACAAATCTATACTTTCGGATAGAATTGTCTGCAACACTTTTTAAGTAGATACTCTTATTTATAAATAACAAGATTTATAAGTAGTTTTTAGCAAGGTACTCCTTAGTCTTATCCTTTATTAACCAGAAATTTTTAAAATGATAACAAAAACAAAGAAATATAATGTAGTTCTTATATTACTCTTTATAATGTCTTTACATTTTATTTCAACCAAATTAAATTATTTTCTATTAAAAGAGGAAGTTTTTGATAGTCGCCATTGGAATGAGAAATGGTGGCTTATTGGACATCTGTTTGTTGGAATAGTTGTGTTTTTCTTGGGACCATTTTTGTTTTGGGAAGGATTTAGGAAGAAATATCTCAAATTACATAGATTATTTGGTAAAATTTATTTGATATCTATTGTTTTGGCTTCTTTTTCTGCTTCTTATATCGCTTGGACTGCATCCATAAAAATACATTTTACTTGGGCTTTTAGTCAACAAATCCTTTCTTTCACTTGGTTTGCAACTGCTTTTATGGCATATAGAGCAGTAAAACTTCATCGAATTAAACAACATAAAGAATGGGTAGTTCGTAGCTATATTGTAACATGGGGTTTTATAGTTTTTAGATGGATTGATAATTATCTTAGTGTATTAGAAATTGGAACATTTGTAGAAAGAGGACCTACGCTTATCTATACAATTCTATTTCTTTCTCTATTTTTTTACGAAATAATATTACAATGGAATAATAGAAAGCCAATAAGGTAGTATCCCTTTCTTTATGATATACTTACCATACTTCTACGTATAATTCTTATAAACAATATAATCATTTGAGTTATTGAAAACTTCGCAAAGATGCTAGGCTCAATTTTGAATAGATGAGTTCATTAAAAATAAAGCATACAGAGAAAGATAATTCAGAATATAAAAATAAAATAATTAAAAATAAAAATATGAACTTGAAAGCACTAATCATTGATAATTATGACTCATACACTCACATTTTGTCAAATTATGTTTGGGATGTGAGCGGTATTAAACCTATAATATTAAAAAATGATTCAATTACAATTGAAGATGTTAAGCTATTGGATTTTGATTGTATCATTATATCTCCGGGCCCAGGAAATCCATCAAAGGAAAAAGATATAGGGGTTTGTGAAAAAATAATAAAGGAGTATAAACACTTACCTATTCTTGGAATATGCTTAGGTCATCAATTATTAGCGCTAAAAAATGGAGCAGTAATAGACAGAATAGACAGACCTAAACATGGGCATTTAAGTAAATTAGTAATTACAAAGGAACATGAGTTATTGTCTGAAATAGATAATCATAGTGATATCATGAGATATCATTCGCTGGCCATCGACAATAATTCTAATTTGAATAATATTGAAGTTTTGGCAAAGAGTGATGATGATGATATCATAATGGCGATGAAAATAAAAGATAAGCCTCATTATGGAATTCAATATCATCCAGAATCTATTGGAACAGAAAAAGGAATAAAAATTATTGAAAATTTCTTGACCATTAGTGAATCATTTACAAATACTCAAGCAAAAAAGACACACACATTATTTTTTGATAGTCACGATTTGAATCTTTCAAATATTGACTTTTTTGATAAAACTTATAAAAAATCCGATTTCTCTTTTTGGTTAGATTCTAATCGAGAGGATAATAAAATTTCTTTAGTAGGCGAAGCAGATCAAGTACTAGCGATTAAGGATAATACATTATTTATATATGATATTATAGAGAATAGTAAACAATTAGTTAAAAAAATTGAGTGCATTGACGATCCATATGAATTTATCAGAGAAGAGCTAAATAATATTAATGTCAACTGTCCTAATAGAGAAGAGTTTCCAAGTGATTTTATGGGGGGATTAATTTCTGCTTTTACTTATGAGTCAAAAAAATATAATGGATATTATGATCATAATAAACGAAGTCAATTTAATTCTTTTTTAGATTTTGATATCTTATTGTTCAAAGTGTCATCATTTATTGTTTTGGATCCGAAGAAAGGTAAATATTGGACTGCAAGTATAAGCGAGTCTGAAGAAGACTTTCTTTTATTTGATAATAAAATCCAAAAAGAACTTGACACTAATTCAGCGGCTACACCTATCACAAACTCATTGGATGTTTTAACTGAACTTAAAAATAATGAAAACAACTGGGTAGATTCAAAAGAAGATTATATAAAAAAGATCAATGAAATTTTTGAATTACTAAGGGCAGGAGAAACATATGAGGTGTGCTTAACCAATATGTATAATATTAATGCAGAAATTGATTCTTTCTTATTGTATAAAACCTTGAGAGAAAAAAATAAAGTTGAGTATGCTGCTTATATTAAGTTTGGTGATTCTAAAATTTTATCTATGTCTCCAGAGAAATTTGTATCCCTTTCTGATGAAGGTAAAATATATTCAGACCCTATAAAAGGTACCAGAAAAAGAGGTAAGAACGAAAAAGAAGATCAAGCATTAATTACAGAAATGATAGAATGTGATAAGGTGAAATCTGAATTATTCATGATAACCGACCTAATCAGAAATGATGTTTCTAAAGTCAGTAAAAAAGGGTCTGTAAACGTACTAGACTTGAGGAAATTTGAAAAATATTCAAATGTGATTCAGCAATCATCGTTTATAGAAGCTGAAATTGACGATAATTTTGATGCAGTTGACTTGTTCAAATATTTGTTTCCAGGAGGGTCAATCACCGGTGCACCAAAATTGAGAACTTGCGAGATAATTGAATCTTTAGAAGAGTTTGATAGAGGAATTTATACCGGCTCCTTAGGATATTTTTCATATTCAGGGACAATGAGTTTTAATATATGCATTAGAACAGTAGAAATGAATTGCGAAGAGCTTAGACTTGGAGCAGGAGGAGCTATTATAATAGATTCTTGTCCAGAAAGTGAATACGAAGAAATATTATTAAAATCTAATTTTTTCTTTGATAGCTTATCAAAAGTAAATTCAGATATGCTAGAGGTCGATAAGGTTTAAAATAGTATTTCCAGAATTTCCAATCACATAAAATTACGATTTCCTTGGTCAGTCAGATTATTAAAGTCTCATCAGTTACTTCAAGGTAATCTCATAAAGCATGGGTAACTAAATACCGTATAAAATTTAGAAACAAGTTTCAAAGCATTTTGATCTCAATTATCAAGTAAACTATCAGAATAGCGTAGCGTTCCAATTTAGATTTCATAAATAATACACAGGTTAATTAAATACTATTTACGTGTGTAAATGATGCAATACACTAAGTCTAATACCAACACAAGGAACCCTCAAAATAACTTATTTTAATTAGAAATTATGAATAATAATATCAAGCATATTTTTGCTTCACTCACTTTTTATAAAAACCTATCAAAGAAGTATTCAAATAAGAAGCTGTTGTTTTTTCTGGATGATCAAGATAATTTGACGTATTTGACAGGAGAAATGTTGGCAAAGAAGGTTATGGTAATGAGTAGTACGCTTCAAAAGTTGCTTAAACCTCAGAATAAAGCTATTGTATTATTACCACAAGGCTTAGATTATATAAGCAGTATTCTGTCTTGTTTATATACGAATGTAACAGTAATACCTACATCTATAATTAGTAAAGATATAGATCCTAATGTAATAGCAGAAAAAATTATACCCATTTTTAAAGATTCAGATTCAAAATGTATAATAACCAATACAGACTTCAAAAAATTATTAGAAGGACATGATGATTTTGAATCTGCTTCTATTGTGTGTGTAGACGAATTAGAAGACAGTGCTGTAGCGTTTGAACGTCCAAGGAAATCAAAAATAGATGATATTGCTCTTATGCTTTATACTTCAGGCTCAACAGCAAAACCAAAAGGAGTGATGCTAACTCATGGTAACGTGACGAGCCAAGCGATGCAAAGTGCTAAACAATATGGTATTCAAGAAGAAAGCTGTATCGTTTCATGGATGCCTCAGTTTCATAGTTTTGGGCTGTTCTTTAATTTTATGGCACCTCTATTGAAAGGGGCTTCTAGTATTATCCTACCTCCAGATGTTTTTGTAAAAGACCCTTATAAATGGTTCGAAATTATTAGTGAATATGAAGGAACTCATACGGCTGCCCCTAATTTTGCTTTTGATTATTGTTGTTCATCCTTAGAAGTTGATAAACTAAAACAGATATCTCTACAATCACTAAAAGCAATAATTTGTGGAGGAGAACCAATCAGAAAAGAAACCTATGAGAATTTCACTATAAAGTTTCAAGAACTTGGATTGAGAGATAATATTTTCTGCCCACATTATGGTATGTCCGAAGTTGGAGCGGTAGTATCAAAAAGACCAAATACAAAAACAAATTTTCTCTCATTAGACATCAAAAGTTTAGAAAAAGGTATTATCAAATTATCTGAACAAAGTAAAACAGCTAAGTCTGTGTCTAGCTGCGGAGTTATTGATGAAGATGTTCAAATACTATGTGTTAATCCACAAACTAGTTGTATTGCTAAAGCGGATGAAGTTGGAGAAATCTGGATTAGCAGCCCATCTGTTGCAAAAGGATATTTTAATCAAAATGAAGAGACAAATAAAATCTTTAATAGAACAGTAAAGGGTTTTGAAGATATTGGTTTCTTTAGGACAGGAGATTTAGGTTTTATAAAAGAAAAACACCTATATATTATTGGTAGAGAGAAAGAAGTGATAATAATTAATGGAAAAAACTACCATCCTGTAGATTTAGAATGGGTTATTAGAAAAAAACTCCCTGATCTTACACTTCCAATATGTGTTTTCTCTTGGGAATCAAATCAACAAGAGAAAATAATTGTTGTTCAGGAAACAGAAATTTTAAATGATACTGAGTATAAAAAACTATCTCAGGAAATTTTGAATAGTGTAGCCGAATCATATATGCTTGAAATATATGAAGTCAACCTAGTTGATAAAGGAGTAATTCCAAGAACAGGAAGTGGCAAGATTCAAAGGAAAAATTGTAAGAATTTATATCGTCAAGGTAAATTATCGACACTATATAAGTACAATACAGCAACGATTAAAAAGGAAAACACAACTTCCTTGACATTGAATCAAGATTTTGAACATGAGGTTTTAACAAAGCTTAAAAAAGATGTCTTTTCTAAGATAGTTAATACAGGATCAGAAAATCTGGAAAATAATATGTCATTAGGTGAACTTGGATTAGATTCAATTCAATACATCAATATTACAAAGAGAATTGAAGATGTATTTAAAATTAAATTTACACCGGCAATGCTATTTAAATACCAGAGTATTGATAAGCTTGCAAATTACATTTCTAAACAAATAGAAAAATCAACTAACCTTGATATTCAGCAATATCAAACCCCCGAAACTGACCATAAAACGAAAATAGAACACGAAGATACAAGTATTGCTGTAATTGGTATTAGCTGTAATTTTCCTGGAGAAGCTACAAATCCACAACTATTTTGGGATAATATCGTTACAGGGAAAAACTGCATAACTGAAATATCAAAAAGTCGTCCTCAAGTTATCGAAGATTATCAAAATTCACATGGCGACCCTTCTAATTTTAAGCCAAAGTGGGGTGGTTTCATAAAAGATGTGGATCAATTTGACGCAGAATTTTTTGGCATATCTCCTTTGGAAGCAGAAAGTATGGATCCGCAACAAAGAAAAGTACTACAACTTACATGGAGTGTTATAGAAGATGGAGGATATGATCCAATTAGTTTATCGGATAGTAATATTGGTTTGTTTGTAGGAGCTCACAGTAATGATTATGCGGAGTTAATTTCAAAACAATCAAGTCTCATTGATACGTACGGCGCGTATACAGACTCGGGGCTTCATATGAGTATGATTCCCCATAGAGTATCAAGATGGTTTAACTTTCATGGTCCTAGTGAAATTATAAATACAGCATGTTCTAGCTCTTTGGTAGCGATTCATCACGCTATAGAGTCAATCAATAATGGAGAATGTAAGATGGCTATCGCCGGGGGGATTAATCTTATTCTATCATCTCGTATATACATAGCAAGTCATAAAGCAGGGATGTTATCAAAAGATGGATACTGTAAAACCTTTGATGATAAAGCCGATGGGTTTGTACGATCAGAAGGATATGGTGCTGTGTTGCTAAAACCTTATAAAGAAGCTCTAAAAGATAACGATACAATCTATGGAATTATTAAAGGTACTGCTATTAATCACGATGGTAAGTCAAACTCATTACGAGCACCTAATCTTAATGCTCAAAAACAACTGATTAAATCAGCTTATAGCGAAGCCGATATTCCAGTAGATACAATTAGTTATATAGAAACGCATGGTACAGGAACATCTTTGGGAGACCCAATTGAATTTCAGGCCCTTAATGAGGCGTTTCAAGAGGCTGGAGCCAATTTAGAGATTCCCTTTTGTGGACTTGGTGCAGTAAAAAGTAGTATTGGACATACTGAGTCTGCCGCAGGAATTGCTGGTTTTATTAAAACGATATTATCGATCAAAGAAAAAACGTTGCCTGGTATTTTGCACTTTAATAAGCTGAATAAATTTATCTCTTTAGAAAAAACTCCTTTCTATATTTTAGATAAAACTCAAGAATGGAAACAACTTAAGAACAAGAATAATGAAGAATTCCCAAGACGAGCAGGCATTAGTTCCTTTGGTTTTGGTGGGGGTAACGCTCATGTAATTGTAGAAGAACATATTCCATTAGACAAAGAAATATTAGAAGCACCGGGTCAATTCCAAAAGGTAATCATTCTTCTTTCTGCAAAGAACAAGGAACGTTTACTTGAAAGTGCATATAATTTTATTGATTACTTAGAAAAAACCCCGGACAAAGAGGTGAATTTGACAAACCTATCATATACGCTACAAGTAGGTCGTTGTCATATGGAGGAACGTATTGCATTTTTGGTAAATACAGTACAAGAATTAAAAGAAAAGATTAATTTATTTATTGAAGGAAAAGATATTCAAGATTGTTGGTACGGAAATAAATCTAAAAATAAAGATATCGCAGTTCAATTAGGAAATGATAAAGATTCTCAGGAACTAATTAATAAATGGTTTGAAAAAAATAAACTAAATCAAATAGCTCAAGGTTGGGCTCATGGAGCAAATATTCAATGGAATTCCCTGTATAAAGATAATAAACCACAAAGAATAAATCTTCCTACATATCCTTTTGCAAAAACAAGATATTGGATTCCTAATACAAATTCAAAAAAAGAATCTTTCTTTAGTAAAGAAGTAACATCAGAAATACATCCATTACTACAAAAGAACACTTCAGATTTAACCGAGCAAAGATTCAGTACAACATTTATAGGTACAGAGACTTTTCTGTCAGATCATATTATAGAAGGACAGCGTGTTTTACCAGGTGTTATCTATCTAGAAATGGCAAGAGCATCACTAGAAAATTCATCTAGAGTATTAAAAGATTCAAATACTGGAATTAGAATTAAAGAAATAACTTGGCATCAACCAATCATAGTAGATAAACAAGCGGTGGAGGTTCATGTAGCTCTTTATCCAGAAGAAAATGAAAAAATTAGTTTTGAAGTTTACACAGAAGAATTAAATGAGAACCCTGAAGCAATTTTGCATAGTCAAGGATATTTAACCGTTGAAAATATAGACCCTTTAATGTTGGATTTGGATGACATCAAAAGAGGATGTGATAATTCAATATTAAGTGACAAACAATTATATGCACGCTTCAGTAAACAGGGTATTGATTATGGTAATAGTTTTAAACGAGTAGAAAAAATCTATTTAGGTGAGGGGATCGCATTAGCAAAATTAAACTTACCAATAGATCATGAAGAAAATCTAAGCAAATTTGTACTTCATCCCGGTGTACTGGATGCTGCTCTTCATGCTTCTTCTGCTCTTTTAGACAATGATAAAAAGAATTTGGCCCTTCCATATAAAATTGAAGAACTAGAAATTCATGGTGATTGCAGCTCTAGCACTTGGGCAAAAATAGAACATTGTAACTATGATACTGAAGATAAGAAAATTAATAAATTCAATATTGTACTATGTGATGATAAGGGTAAGGTATGCGTACATATAAAAGGACTTACTATTGTAGCAGTAGAGCATAGCTTTGAATCAAATAAAAATGAGACCAAAACATTATTATTTACTCCTGATTGGAAAGAGCAGCCTGTTTTGGTTCAAGATGATAAAGTAGAGTTTGATGAACGTTTACTCATATTGATCGAACCAGATATTTCTTTAGTCAAAGAAACTGCAGCAAAACTAGAGTTAGAAGGAGTTCGTACTATTTTGTTCAACGTTCAAGAACAAGAAATAGAAAAAAAATATACAAGCTACACTTTGAGATTGTTTAAAGAACTACAAAACATTATCAAAAAAGCATCAGATAAAAGAGTTTTCATTCAAATAGTGACATCTAATCAAGGACAGCAAAAAAGTTTTAGAGGACTCACAGGAATGTTAAAAACGGCATTTCAGGAAAATCCATATTGTATTGGACAATTGATTGGGATCGATTCTTGGAATGGTTTAACAGCAAATTTACTCGATGATAATAGTCAATTACCATGGGACACATCTATTAACTATATAGAAAATAAACGCTATACGTTTGGGTGGAATTCAATACAATTGCCTATTAAAAAACAAGAACTATGGAAAACAGATGCTGTGTATCTGATTACAGGAGGAATGGGCGGACTAGGAATGTTATTTGCCGAAGAAATAATAAGTAAAACAAAAAGTTCAGTTTTAATTCTTACAGGACGTTCAGTTTTAGATGAAGAAAAGAAAGAGAAAATCCAACAACTCGAGAGAAACGGAGCAAAAGTAGCGTATTATCAAACTGACATATCTCAAAAGGAAGAAGTTGATATACTTATTCAAGGTATTATAGAACGATTTGGTACACTAAATGGAATTATCCATAGTGCGGGTATAATCCGTGATAACTATATTGTTAAAAAGATCGAAAAAGAATTAAAAGAAGTTCTGAAAGTAAAAGTAAACGGGTTGATTAATCTTGATAAAGCAAGTGAAACAATACCGCTTGATTTTTTAATTCTATTTTCATCCATTGCTGGTTGTATGGGAAATGCGGGTCAAGTAGATTATGCCTCAGGTAATTCATTTATGGATAATTATGCGGTTTATCGAAATACTCTTGTTGCTTCTCAAAAACGTTCTGGGCATACAATATCAGTAAACTGGCCTTTGTGGGAACAAGGAGGTATGCAAGTAGGGACAGATGTAGAAAGATTGATGAGAGAAAAAATGGGCATGTTGCCAATGAAGACTTTAACTGGATTAGATTCTTTGTATACTGCTTTTACTTCTGGTAAATCACAGGTATTAGTAATAGAAGGTAATGAAGAAAAAATAAATGACTTTGTACAAGAACAAACATTAGGAACATTACAGAAAAAGTCACTGAATAGAAACACCACAAAAGCTTTAGAAACTCCTAACTCAGGATTGAAAGAGGAAAAGGTAATAAACTATTTTAAAGATTTACTTTCTTCAGTGATTCGATTGCCTGCCAAACAGATAGATGCAGAATCTCCTATGGAGAAATATGGAATTGATTCTATAATGATTATGCAATTGACCAGTCGTTTGGAGAAAACCTTTGGAGTATTACCTAAAACATTATTTTTCGAATATAAAACCATTAAAGAATTAACAGGTTATTTTCTTACACATTTCAACGAGTTACTTGTAGATATACTGGAATTAGAAAAAGAAGAAGAAAAGAATATTGTTAATCATAATCCTGAAGAATACAACGAACAAAAAGCAATAAAACCTTTAAAAAGCAAAAGATCACGTTTCTTTCATGAAAAGAGTAATTCAAAAAGTGAAGAAACTTTAAAAAACGAAGACATTGCAATTATAGGGCTTGCAGGACAATATTCTAATTCTCAAGATATTCACGAATTTTGGGAAGTTCTAAAAAATGGTACTGATTGTATAACAGAAATTCCAAAAGAACGCTGGGATTCTAGTTTATATTTTGATAAAGATAAAACTGCAAAAGGCAAATCATATACAAAATGGGGAGGATTTATAGATGGAGTAGATCAATTTGATCCATTATTTTTTAATATTACTCCTCTCGAGGCAGAAATGATGGATCCGCAAGAACGATTATTTCTACAATGTGTACATAAAACAATCGAAGATGCAGGATATTCTCGTGAGAATATTGCTAACATTAAAGGAAAAGATAAAAAAGGAAATATAGGAGTATATGTTGGAGTCATGTTTCAAGAGTATCAATTATACGGAGCTCAGGAACAAGCTAAAGGTAAATCATTAGCGATATCAGGTAATATTGCTTCAATCGCGAATAGAGTATCTTATTATTATAACCTTCACGGTCCTAGTATGACTGTAGATACCATGTGTTCTTCTTCACTTTCTGCATTACATTTAGCTTGTCAAAGTATAAATAATTCCGAATGTGAATATGCAATAGCTGGTGGAGTTAATGTGTCTGTTCATCCAAATAAATATTTGTTGTTATCGCAAGGAAACTTTGCTTCGAGTAAAGGTAAATGTGAAAGTTTTGGAGAAGGAGGAGATGGATATGTACCAGGAGAGGGAGTCGGCGCCGTATTATTAAAACCACTATCCAAAGCAATAAAAGATGGTAATCATATTTATGGAACGATAAAATCAACAGCTTTAAATCATGGTGGTAAAACAAATGGATATACAGTACCGAATCCAAATGCTCAAGCCGATGTTATTGAAGAAGCATTGAATAACTCCAAAATTGATCCTAGAACAATTAATTACTTAGAAGCTCATGGTACAGGTACAAGTCTAGGAGACCCAATTGAAATTGCCGGATTAACAAAAGTTTTCAAAAAATATACCAAAGAAAATCAATTTTGTGCGATAGGTTCAGTTAAATCTAATATTGGCCATTGTGAGAGTGCCGCGGGAATGGCAGCAATCACAAAGGTATTGATGCAGATGAAATATCAAAAAATAGTTCCATCTCTTCATTCTAAGGCATTAAACCCAAATATAGATTTTCAAAATTCACCATTTGTAGTACAGCAAGAACTTACAGAATGGAAAAAAGTAAAACTTGAAAAAAACGGAAATACAAAGGACTACCCTAGAAGAGCTGGTATTTCTTCTTTTGGAGCAGGGGGATCAAATGCTCATGTAATAATTGAAGAATATATACCTACCAAAGAGAAAAATTCTAAAAATATAATTACAAAACAAGATCCAGCTATAATTCTACTTTCTGCCGCAAATAAGAGTAGATTAAAAGAACAAGTAGAAAACTTACTGAAGGCTTTAAATAAAGAACAGTTCAATGATGAGGACTTGGTAGATATAGCATACACCCTTCAGACAGGGCGCTCTGCCATGGAAGAACGAATGGCTATGACCGTTACATCGATAAGTCAATTAAAGAAGGATTTGAGTGCTTATCTTGCAGATGAAAATCATATTGAAAATATTTATCAAGGAAATATTAAAAGAGATAAATCTTTGGTAAGTGTTCTTGGATCAGATGATGATATTCAGAACGTAATAGCATCATGGATAACTAAGAAAAAATATGAAAAATTATTAGACTTATGGGTCTCAGGCCTTAATGTAGATTGGGAACTTTTGTATTCTCATGAACAGCCTAAGAGAGTGAGTTTACCAACCTATCCATTTGCTAAGGAACGTTACTGGCTTCCTATATCAGAGGCTTCTTCTTCCTTTTTGAGTAATCCGGATCAATTACATCCTTTGTTGCATAGTAATGCTTCGAGTTTATCAGAACAAAAATACAAGAGTACCTATACAGGTAGTGAGCTCTTTTTGG
>NZ_VFWZ01000006.1 GCF_006443095.1 Aquimarina algicola | reverse complement strand
AATGTTGATCCTTCTAATTCAGATCGAGTGATCATCACTTTTTCTAATTATGGAATCCCTAGTGTATTTATAACAGAAGATGCTGGAGAAACCTGGACCAATATAAGTGGTAACTTAGAAGAAAATGCAGATGGTTCAGGGAATGGTCCTTCAGTAAGAAGTACAGCGTTTTTAGGAGGAAGTCATGGAACTTTTGGATCTAGATTACAAAAGATATATGCAGCTACTAGTACGGGTCTTTACTATACAAATCGACTAAATGGCGAAAGAACTGTATGGGTTAAAGAACAATTTGCAATTGGTAATTCTGTTACAGACGAAGTAGCTACTAGAAAAGATGGATTTATTGCAGTAGCAGCACATGGTAATGGGATGTTCAGTGCTCGTTTCCCAATATTTTCTCCACTACCAGAACCAACATTAAGTGTTGCGTTTGGATTAGATAATTTTGAAGTAAATGAAAATAGTGAGGACACAAAATTTGATATTGACGGTTTGTTTGTACACTCAGAAGGACGACCAATCGAAATAGAGGTAGTGAATGATAATCCTGAATTAGTATCAGCAACTATAGAGGGGGATTCTTTAAAATTATCCTATGCCAGAGACCTTATAGGATCAGCTTCTATAGGTTTAATTGCTACTTCTGGAGAAGAGCAAGTTTCTGAAGGTTTTACGGTTGAAGTGTTAGAAACACCTATTTATGTACAGGATAATGCACAAACATCAATAAAATTGTCTCAAAACTTGCTGGATTTTCCAGGTTTAGTCCAATCTGCCGATGATTTTACTATACCAGCAGGTAATACATGGAATATCAATAGAATATTAGCTTTTGGTATCTCGTTAGGATCACCTTCTTTTACGAGTGTCACCGTAAAAATCTTTGAAGATAATGCTGGGCTGCCAGGAGAAGAGGTGTATGACAGTGGGGTAATTGCACCTGTATCTAACCCTGGAGACGCTAACCTAGATATCGAGTTTCCAGAAGTATTGACTTTGGAAAGTGGTAGCTATTGGATATCTGTCTATGCGAATTTGGCTTTTAGACCTAACGGTACCTTATGGTTTTGGTCCTCACAAGAAAATGTTGTGGGAGAAGAAACACGTTTTAGAGACACCGTAAATTTCTTTGGGTTGGGTGTTACCGATTGGATTCCAAACTCTCAGTTTTTTATAGAAGATCCAATAGATCATAAATTCCAAATTTTTGGTGATATTATTAGTTTGGGTAGTAGTGTAGAAAATCGAGAACTAGTTACGCTAGATGCAATAAAAGGAGCCTCTGTATATCCAAATCCATCTAGAGGACAATTTGTATTTAATTTTGGTGATGATTTATCAAAATCAAATGGTAAGGTAACTGTTAATATTTTTAATAGTACAGGTAACTTAGTAAGAACAGATGCTGATGTAAGTATGAGCAATGGTCTTGTTTGGGATGCCTCAAACTTACCTTCAGGATTTTACTATGTAAAAATTTCTGGTGATGTATCAGGAGTCTTTAAATTAGCTAAGAATTAATATTTTCAAAAAAAGGGAGTTGATGTCAACTCCCTTTTTTTATTTGTATTGTACCGAAATAAGTTGACATCTAAAGTGAAATATTATAATAATAAATAATCTTGAAATCATATAAGCACTTAAAAACAATTCATAAAAATATGTGAAGAGATACTAAATGATCTTAAATTTTAAGAAATAAATTATAAAAATTAAGTTATATTTGGCAACTATTCACGAATCAGCTTAAAAAATGAAAAGATTATTATTCTGTCCCAGGCCTATGGTTTGGGGAGTAGCTATGTTGGGAGCTATTACTTTCACCAATGCCCAACAACCAGTCCAAAGAGGAACTGTAATTCAAAAGACTAGTAAGACTACAACATCAAGCAGTAAGCATCAGGTTTTCAAGAACCAGCAAATGTTTGATAGTAAGACAGGGTCAGTAGATTCAAAAGTTAAATTAAGACATCAAACGGATGATGCTGTACAAAGGGCAGCATACGAGTTTATGAGATTACGAAATCCTAATACAGGAAAAATACCTGATGGGATTAGAGAACGAGAACTTAGTTTTTCCAGTAAGATTGCAGTAGGAAATGATTCAAAACGATCATTAAAAAGTGTATCAAAATCTTCAAATGCAAAACGTTTTTCGTACTGGACAAGCAGAGGTCCTGGAAATGTTGGTGGTAGAACAAGAGCTTTGGCGATTGACCGTACTAATGAGAATGTGCTTCTTGCAGGAGGAGTATCAGGGGGTTTATGGAGATCTGAGAACAGTGGTAAAACGTGGAGAAAGGTAACCAGGCCTTTTCAGAATCCAAGTATTACTGCGATTGTACAAGACCCTAGACCAGGTAAAGGTTTTACATGGTATTATGCTTCTGGAGAACGATCAGGAAATTCTGCAGGTACGGGAGGATCTTTCTATCAAGGAAATGGTGTGTATAAATCACAAGATGGTGGACGTACATGGGAACAATTACGTGCCACAGCTAATCAAAACATAGGAGCTTTTGATTCTGGTTTTGATCTTATCAACTCACTTGCTATTAATCCTATCAATGGTGATCTATATGTGGCTACATTTAACGGGCTTTTCAGATCACAGGATGGAGGGAACTCTTTTGAGGAAGTATTAGAATCTGGTTTTGATAATTTTGTAGAAATAAGTATCACTACTACAGGAAGGCTTTATGCTACGATAGAATCTGATGGTGTTCCAAATGCAGGTTTTTTAACTTCTACAGATGGGGAAACCTGGACTAATATTACCCCACCTAATTTTATTGCAAATTATGGGAGAACCAAAGTAGGGATTAATCCATCAAATGAAGATGAAGTATACTTCTTTACATTAGATCGTAGTCCTAGTAATGAGGCAGTATTGTTTAAATATAATGCAGCAGCAGAGACACCTGAGGAAACCTGGGTAAATCTTACTGCTAATCTGCCATTTGTTATTGATAGAAATTTCGGAATTGGAGATTTAAACCTTCAAGGAGGATATAATATGGTAATGAAGGTGCATCCTACACAATCTAATATTGTATTTATCGGAGGTACATGTTTGTATCGATCAACTACCGGATTTACAACTCCTGCCGGAGTAGAATCTTGGATTGGTGGAAATGGACCTGGAAATGTTGACTTTTTATTGAATACTGTTGGTACCAGCGCTTCTTATACGAATCAACATGCTGATCAACATGCTTTAGTGTTTTATCCGTCTAACCCGAACAGAGCAGTTGCAGGACATGATGGAGGAGTATCAATGACAGAAGATATCACTGTTGTGAATGATCAGGCAGAACAAGTAACCTGGACTTCTTTAAATAATGGATATATAACAACACAGCCAAGACATGTAGCTTTTGATCCTGAGCCTAATACAGATGATTTGTTAGCAGGATTTCAAGATAACGGTTCATGGTTTACAAATTCAACAAATCCTACAGATGCCTGGCAAGAAGAATTAGGAGCTGATGGTGCGTATAACGCTATTGCTGATAATGGAAGAACACATTATGTGTCTTCTCAAAATGGAGGTGTTCGTCGTCTTAATTTTGATGAAGAAGGAAATAGAGTTTCTTTTACTAGAGTAGCACCTGCAGGAGCAACTGGTTTTTTCTTTGTGAATCCATTTGTTTTGGATCCAATCAATGATAATGTAATGTATATGCCTGTTGGCAATACTGTATGGAGAAATAGTAATTTGGATGAAATTCCATTATTTTCTAATAGTAACACTTCTGTTAATTGGACAAATCTAGTTACATCAGAAGCTCCTGCCGGATCAACGATAAGCGCAGTAGATATTTCTAAGTTCCCTGTGGCGAACAGGTTGTACTATGGAACCAATAATGGTGTTGCATTTAGAATGGATAATGCTAATTTAGACAATCAAGAGGCTGTAGATATTACAACCGGAAAAGGATTGCCTACAGGATTCATCAACGATATCAATGTTGATCCTTCTAATTCAGATCGAGTGATCATCACTTTTTCTAATTATGGAATCCCTAGTGTATTTATAACAGAAGATGCTGGAGAAACCTGGACCAATATAAGTGGTAACTTAGAAGAAAATGCAGATGGTTCAGGGAATGGTCCTTCAGTAAGAAGTACAGCGTTTTTAGGAGGAAGTCATGGAACTTTTGGATCTAGATTACAAAAGATATATGCAGCTACCAGTACGGGTCTTTACTATACAAATCGATTAAATGGTGAAAGAACTGTATGGGTTAAAGAACAATTTGCAATTGGTAATTCTGTTACAGATGAAGTAGCTACTAGAAAAGATGGATTTATTGCAGTAGCAGCACATGGTAATGGGATGTTCAGTGCTCGTTTCCCAATATTTTCTCCACTACCAGAACCAACACTAAGCGTTGCGGTTGAATTGAATGATATTAGAGTTGACGAAAATAGCGAAGACACAAAAATTAGAATAAGTGATGTTTTTGTGCAGTCAGAAGGACGACCAATTGATATAGAAATCATAAATGACAATTCACAATTAGTATCAGCAACTATAGAGGGGGATTCTTTAAAATTATCCTATACCAGAGACCTTATAGGATCAGCTTCTATAGGTTTAATTGCTACTTCTGGAGAAGAGCAAGTTTCTGAAGGTTTTAAAGTTGAAGTAAGAGAAGCATCTATTTATGAACAGAATAATAGAGAAGCAGGTAGTATAACATCTCAAAATTTCTTAGACTTTTCAGCTTTAGCTCAATCTGCCGATGATTTTACTATACCAGAAGGTAATACATGGAACATTAATAGGATATTAGCTTTTGGTGGACAAGCAGGTACACCAGCTTTTACCAATGTTACCATAAAGATCTTTGAAAATAATGGTGGATTACCTGGAGATGAAGTGTATGACAGTGGAGAGATTGAACCAATCTCTGAACCAAATAACCCTAATCTTGATATTCAACTTCCAGAAGTATTAACTTTGGAAAGCGGTAACTACTGGATTTCTATCTATGTAAACCTAGCTTTCAACCCTGGTGGTAATCGATGGTTTTGGGCTTCACAAGATAATGTTATAGGAGAGGAAACACAGTTTAGAGATGCTGCAAATGTTTTTGGTGAAGGTTTGACTGATTGGTCTTCAGGTTCTCAATTTCTTGGTTTGCCAAATCCAATAGATCAAACATTCCGAATTTTTGGAGATATTATCGGTTTAGATAATAATACAGAGAACCAAGAATTAGCGACACTAGATGCGATAAAAGGAGCCTCTGTATATCCAAATCCATCTAGAGGACAATTTGTATTTAATTTTGGTGATGATTTATCAAAATCAAATGGTAAGGTAACTGTTAATATTTTTAATAGTACAGGTAACTTAGTAAGAACAGATGCTGATGTAAGTATGAGCAATGGNATAAAAGGAGCCTCTGTATATCCAAATCCATCTAGAGGACAATTTGTATTTAATTTTGGTGATGATTTATCAAAATCAAATGGTAAGGTAACTGTTAATATTTTTAATAGTACAGGTAACTTAGTAAGAACAGATGCTGATGTAAGTATGAGCAATGGTCTTGTTTGGGATGCCTCAAACTTACCTTCAGGATTTTACTATGTAAAAATTTCTGGTGATGTATCAGGAGTCTTTAAATTAGCTAAGAATTAATATTTTCAAAAAAAAGGGAGTTGATATCAACTCCCTTTTTTTATTTTTGAAACATGAATAAAATTATATCTGTCTTATTAATTGTGATTTTTTTCTCTTGTAAATCAAATAGTATAGCTCAAGAAAAAGAAAAATCTAACACGAGTAAAGAAAAGACAGAGCTGTCACAATTTAATAGAATTGACGAGAGTACACGTATCGCACCCGGAACGGTTCATTTAACCGGATTGGTGTTAGGAACTTCCAAAAATAAAGCAATTTGTGGTAAACCGTATGCGGAAACGGCAACAATAAAAGTAGAAAGCATACGCGGTTCTGGTTCCGGAATCGTAAGTCAGATTGCCTCAGGACAAGAAATTACATTTGGTTTTTTGAAAGGACACTTCAAAGACTTCGAGACTCTTCAACAGAAGCATGATGATAATCAAGAACTATTTTTTATAGTACAAGAAGGATTATGTCTGGGTATGAATCAAACGGTTTATGAAATTTTAAGCTTTAGTATTCAATAAAAAGATTAATGCTTTATTGCAATTAATTTATAGGTGACTTTATACTAAATAGTCAATCGTTTTTATGAATCTAATAGTAAATAGATCACTATAATTATACAGATAATTAATAGTACGGTAAAGAATATTTTCCAAAAAGAATAAGGCCTGCCTCCTGATATTTTTCCAGTTTGACCATTGATAAAGAAGTTATATTTTTTGCCACTGTAACGATATGAACTTATATATACAGGTAATAAAATATGTTTAAAAGTTTCGTCACTTAGGCTCATTTGCAAATCATGAACTCTTTGCCTGTCTCCACCGATATCTCTCCTTGCCCAGTTAGTAGCAATTTGCTCTGCTTCTTTTGTAGAAGCTAAATGTCCTTCTTTTAACGGAATTGTATATTTTTCGGTTACAAAACCAGCTAAAAAACTAGTGTTAAAAGATTCCAGAGCTTTTAGATTCCAATTTGATATTTTTTTTGGTATTGGATTTTCTTGTTGACGAGAAGCTTTTATTAAAGTATCATCTACGAATCCTTGTATGTGACCGCTTACAGATGTCCATCGTGTTCTGCGCTCTTGCCGAGTTCTTCGTACTGTTTTTCCGTTTACGGTTGTAGTGTATGGTACGCTTACATAGTAATAATCTCCTCTTTGCCCTCTATAATTGGCATATAGTTGAGCATCAAAAGTCCAGTAGGGTAGATACAAGCCTTTGGTGTATTGAGGGTCCAAAGCTGCTTTTTTTAAATTATTGGGTGCAAACCAAAGCCCTTTGACCCACTTTGAAAAGATTTGATGTGATTTTTTTTGATCAAATTGAAAAGGTATAAGAGCTCCCGGTAGTATCCAATCTTCTTTATAAGCGTCTTCGATAATAAGGGGCATTGTACAATATACGCAATGTAAAGATTTATAATTCTCTTCTACATGTTGATTTGCGCCACAGTTTTTACAATGTAGCATCATAATCTTTTCAGAATGAGATTGGGCGCCCATCTCTTGTAAATAAGGTTTTAATTCAAGCTCTTTAAAACCATTTTTATCTTGTATAATTGTTTCTTGATGACCGCAATATTCACATGTGATATTTGTAGTACCGGGCTTATATTTTAACTCTGCACCACAATTCACACAGGATTTTTTCTGTTCTGAAACTGCTTTCTTTTGTTCCCTCATAGGAAGTTATTACTGCGATCGTACTTTATCTGTAAAGTTGAAATGTTATTATTTATTTCTTAGAAAATAATGAATTAAACATTTGGTAGTGGTGGTGGAGTGTTTCCTCCAAGAAAAGACTTGAGTTCTTCTATATCTTTAAGCTCAAGCCAGGTTGTCATTCCTTGTTTCCAAATTAAGGAATTTTTATTGATAGTTCGATTTGCAAATAGCATTTTTAACTGATCAAATGATACAGGACCAGCTTGTTGTCCATTATTTGCGTAATAGTATTGAATTTGCACGGGAATAGGTGGCGGAGCAATAGATGCGTTTTGTTGCTGTTGTACTTGTTGTGTAGTATTGGCTGTTGGATTCATCATGCCTCCCATTTGTTGTGCTAGAGCAAAACCCATACCCATACCCATGCCTGCTCCGGCGGTACCTCCTTCATTTGCTGCAGCAGCTTCAATTGCTTTTGCCGCTTTGAATTTGGTAAGTTTGTCTAGGTCAAGTTTGTCTATTCTACTGTATTCAAATATTTCTTTTTTTAATTCTTCAGGCATTGATACATTTTCAATAAAGAATTTCTCTAATGATATCCCTACAGAATTAAATTCTGGTTGCATCACCTCTAGACAGGTTTCTGATAATTCAGTAGTATTTGCAGCATATAATTCTATTGGTAGGTTTGCTTCTCCAATAGTATCTGTAAATCGAGTAGAAATAAGACTTTTTAGATGTTCGTTAATTTCAAAATTTGTAAAATTGGCGTCTGTGCCAACAATGTCTTTGATAAATTTACCAGGGTCATTAATTTTGAAGGCATATGTTCCAAAAGCACGAATTTCTACTAGACCAAAACGATCATCGTTTAGTGTAACGGGATTTTTGGTCCCCCATTTTTCATCGGTAAATAAATGAGTGTTTACAAAATATACTTCGGCTTTAAAAGGACTATTGAAACCGTATTTCCAACCTTTTAAGGTGGCTAATATGGGTAAATTCTTAGTGTTTAGTGTGTATGTTCCAGGAGTAAAGACATCTGCAAGTTGTCCCTCATTGATAAAAACAGCCATTTGGCCTTCTCTGACAATAAGTTTTGCTCCATTCTTGATTTCGTTTTGATACCTCTCAAATCTATGTGCTATCGTATCTTCTGTATAGTCTAGCCACTCTATAATATCTATAAACTCATGACTAAGTTTTTTTTTGATTTCGTCAAAGATTCCCATAGGTACATCAATTTTAATGTTATTGTTTTTAAAACTACAAAATAGAATAATAGCACAAAAATTAATTTGAGTTTAATCAAATCTTTAATAAGCTTTTCATTCTTATCATTTTTTAAAATAATTTTTTAGGGTGTTTTCTGATTTCATTGTTTTAGTGTAAATGAATTTTTTAAATCAAAAAAACAAATAGGATAACATTATGAAATCTAACACAACTATAAGATTAACTTTTATTTTGATTACAGTAGCTTTATTTTATGCATGTTCTAGTGATGATAATGATATGGTGGCTGTATCATCAGAAAGTAATGATATTAGTGAGGCTATAACAAAGATTCCTATGGATATTAATAAGTTGTTTGAAGCTAAAGGAAATCCAAATGCCAAAAGAGTAATTATTTATGAAGAAGGTGGACCGAGTGATGAGTTTGTGAGTGATACATTTGAGCCTTCTGCCGATGGAGATGAGTTTGGATTTTCTACTTTGTTTAAAGATGATTATCGAGTTTATGTACATCAATCATTAACGCTTAATAGTGGACTTTGTAAAGAGGAGAAATTAACCAAAGCACAGTCAGATTTGGAGAACAAAGTGTCTGTAGAGATTCTAGATAGAGTAATTAAGCATTTTAAGGCTCAAGGTAAAGTTGTTTTTGTAACTGGACATTCTTTTGGAGGCTTTATATTGACTAAATATCTGGCAGAGAAGGGTAATACAACTGCAGACAAGTTTCTTATAATGGCGTCAAGGCTTGATATGCAGATGGTAGTGGCAGAAAATTATTCAAATTGTAAGCCCTATATTTTTAGAAATGGAACAACTCCTATTCCTGCAACAGATTCAGCATTGTTAGAAGTACTTAAAAGATGCCCCTCTGTTTCATCAATAGCTGGGTCTATTGTGAGCGAACGATTTACGAATACAATAACTGTTAATACTCTTTCTAATGTTGTTTATGTATATGCAAAAGATGATGAGCAAACCGGGGGATTGTTGCAAAACGAAAAAGATTTTTTGAAGAATAAGAATGTCAATGTCATAGAAATTCCTAAAGGGGGACATAGTGAGATGTTTTTTGGGTCATATCCTCAAAGAATATATAATGAATTGATAAAATAACTAATGAAAAATACTTTTTCTAAACTTAAGAACAAATGACATACCTTTAATTTCTACCTTTCTCATTAGGATATAAAGAATATGCAGGATCACTTTGCCAAAACTCTTTTGTGTCAATGTCCATTATGGTTAGAGGACCTTTAAAAGCAGCTCCGGTATCCATATTCCACACACAAGTAGCTTGTACAGGTGTTGTTTTATTAATTCTGCTTACAGGCGTATGGCCAATGTAGATTTCCTTAAAAAGTAATAGTCGTTTTGGGTACTGCAATGCTGTTTTTTCCAGTTTTGGATCTATTGCCAGTGCAGTTTCCCAAAGGGTTCTATCCCAATATAATAACTTACTAAAATATTCTCTATGCGGCCCATGTAAATTTGTAAACCCTGCATGAAGAAACAAACGGTTCTCATCATCTATGTGGTAATTTGTAAGATCCTCAAAAAAAACAATATGATCATTGATCTGTTGTTGTGATAATGCGCTATAAGAATCTATAGTTGCCTGCCCGCCATGTTGTATCCATTCGGGATTATGTGTTTTTGATATTAACCAATGATAACATAATTCATCATGATTTCCTCGTATGAAAATACATTTATGAGATGTTTTGAGCTGAATTAAAAACGAGATTAACTCGGCACTATTACTCCAACCATCTACATAATCTCCCAAAAAAATAAGGGTGTCATCTGTAGTTACTTTTGCCTTTTCAAATATTTGCTGTACTGCTTTTAATGCCCCGTGTATATCTCCTATAACTAATGTTCTGCTCATTGTTTTTTTTGATTGTTTATTGCTTGTTTGATTTAACTATATCTAACTTTTCTGAGTATCCGAATACTTTCTTTATATAGTAAATATACATTACTATCGTACGCTTTGAGGTAAGGTTTAGCTTCTTCTAGTTTTTCCTTTGCTTCGCTAAAGTCATTAAAATAGCAAATCAAATACGTTGCAGGAAGGTTGATAATGTCTTTTTTGTCGTTTTTGGATAAAGGAATTTTATTTTTTAGTTTATCTATAATTGCATTATTACTGTTGTATAGATGAAATAATGTTTTTCGGTCAAATTGCGGAGGTTGAAAAAGGAGTTTGCTTTCTATATCATAACTCGCATTGTCTTTAAAAGTAATTACAACTTCTTCTAGGGGATAGTATGTATATGTGTCATGTAATCCTAGTTGTACATATTCTACGATTTTAAAATGTTCTTCTGTTATGGTAATACTCACTTCGTCTAGCTCAGAATAAAATAATTTGACATGCTCATTAATTAATTCAATATCAACTCTAGAATAGTATGTTTCTCCATTCTGGCGTTTTTCTTTTGCTGCCCAACATACCACAAAATATTCTTTAAACACTTTATAATTGGGGTTATAATCTTTTCGGGAACTCATAAAGTGAAAGACTCCGTCAAGGGTTAACTCGATGTTGTTTTGAGCATGACTCTCTATAGCGCTTACCAGTTCTGAATTTACATCTTTGATTTCGATATCAAACACTTTTGGCATACTGATGCTTCCTTCTCTAAAGAAAACAGATCCTCCATAGTATTTCCATATGTTTTTTCTGAGAGAACATAATTTTCCGTCTTCTGGACGAATCGTTACGAGTCCTACAACTTTGTCAGAGGGTAAATGAGGAAAAGGAATATTTTCATATGAAACTATAGGCGGATTTGACAGATAGGCATTTACTAAATTCTGTATTTTACTATCATCAAAAAAGTCAACACCAATAACCTTATTTTCTTCATCTTCTACGCCGATTACAATGTAAGAGTTGTTTTTGGGGTTAGAATTTGCAAGTGCACAGATATGTTTTAAAAATTTTGCTTTTCCTTCTTTTTCTCCAATATTAAGTTTACGCTTCTTATCATAAAAACTATTTTCGTCATTATGTGCCAGTAGGTTTTTAATAAGGAGGCGTTTGTTAATCATTCCTTTAACAAATTGCAATTCAAACTTTTCCCAACTATAAACTTAGGTATTTTTATTGTCTCTACAATACATTTGGATTAAAGAAATTATAAACTTTATTCGATAATCGAGATTTAAATGCTCCAAGGCTTGCCTCGAAATCAAAAGTTAGTTCCCTTCGAATGCTTCGTGAGCTTGTTCCGAGGTTCTTTTCTTATAGATTCTTGTTTACAATAGTGCTATTCGCTTGTGCGGTAGGAAAAACCACAAGGTCTGCAATATTAACATGATAGGGTCTGGTTACTACAAACGCAATAATATCTGCAATATCATCGGGGGTTAAGGGAGCAAAACCTTTGTATACATGATCTGCTTTTTGATCATCTCCTTTAAATCTTACATTACTAAACTCTGTTTCTACCAAACCTGGATGAATAGCTCCAACTCTTATACCATGTTTATTTAAGTCGATTTGCATCCCTTTGTTAATAGCATCAACAGCATGTTTGCTTGCGCAATATACATTTCCGTTAGGATACACTTCTTTTCCGGCAATAGAGCCTATGTTGATAATATGCCCTGATGTATTTGCAATCATTTTAGGGATTACTGCTTTAGAAACATAGAGTAATCCTTTTACATTAATATCGATCATAGCATCCCAATCATCTAAGTTTCCTGTTTGGATGGGGTCAAGTCCATGAGCGTTTCCTGCATTGTTAATCAAAATATCAATGTTTTCAAAAGCTTTAGGAAGGCTATTGATTTCAGAAAGAACAGCGGCTTTGTCTCGAACATCAAAACTAAGTGTATGTACATTAACCTGTTTACTAAGTTCTTGTTGTAATGTGTCCAGACGGTTTTTTCTCCTTCCGCACAAAATGAGGTTAATATTATGTTTGGCTAATTCTATAGCCGTGGCTTTTCCAATTCCACTAGTTGCTCCTGTGATCAATGCTGTTTTCATAACGCTATTTTTGATTTTAAGAAATCCTGTAAATAATAGTATTTACTTAATGATTTTGCTGCTATTAATTTTTTTAGAATTGCAACATCCAATAGGGTGTTACGTCTTTAGAAATACTCATCATTTTGTTATGATGTGTATTGTTATGTCTTTTTTTGTAAAAAGGATTAAAGATACTCTAAAATTTGTGCTTAAACATCTTTTGCAGATAGACATTTAACCAAGCATTAACAAGAAAGCGAAAAATATTTCAACAATTTGCAATGTTGAACAAGGAATATTAAATTCACGCCTTAAAAAATTAAATAAATGGAAGATAACAGTTCTATTGATATTGCTGTAATTAATCAGAAAATAGAGAAAGAATCTGCTTTTGTAGATCTACTGACTTTAGAAATGAATAAGGTAATTGTAGGTCAGAAACATATGGTAGAGCGTTTGCTTATAGGATTATTAGGTAGAGGGCACATTTTACTAGAAGGGGTTCCCGGATTAGCAAAAACCTTAGCTATTAATACATTGTCTAAGGCAGTTCATGGTAGTTTTAGCCGTATACAGTTTACACCTGATTTATTACCTGCTGATGTTATCGGAACATTGATTTTTAATATTAAGGAAAATGATTTCTCAATAAAAAAAGGACCTATTTTTGCCAATTTTGTGCTTGCAGATGAGATCAACCGTGCTCCGGCTAAAGTACAGAGTGCTTTGCTAGAAGCAATGCAAGAAAAGCAGGTAACGATTGGTGACGAAACCTTTATTTTGGATAAACCCTTTTTGGTAATGGCAACTCAAAACCCGGTAGAGCAAGAAGGAACATATCCTTTGCCCGAAGCTCAAGTTGACCGTTTTATGCTTAAAACCGTTATCGATTATCCAAAGTTAGACGAAGAACAACTCATCATAAGAGCTAATTTAAAAGGATCTTTTGAAAAAGTGAATCCTGTGGTTTCTGTAGAACAAATTTTGAGAGCGCAAGAAGCCGTAAAAGAAGTCTATATGGATGAGAAAATCGAAAAATATATTCTTGACATTATTTTTGCAACACGATATCCAGAAAAATATGGTTTAGAAGAAATCAAACCATTGATTAGCTTTGGGGCTTCTCCTCGTGGAAGTATCAATCTTGCGACAGCATCAAAATGCTATGCATTTATAAAAAGAAGAGGATACGTAATTCCTGAAGATGTAAGAGCGGTAATTCATGATGTATTGCGCCATCGTATTGGTATTACATACGAAGCTGAAGCTGAAAATGTAACTTCTGAAGATATTATTAATAAAATTGTTAATGAGGTCGAAGTACCATAAGATTTTAGATTTTGAAATGATGATTTTTTATAAAAATCAGGAATGACTCGATCATAAATCGTAAATCAATATAATGGATACCAAAGAGTTACTTAAAAAAGTCCGAAAAATAGAAATCAAGACCAGACGCCTGAGCGATCATATTTTTGGAGGTGAATATCATTCGACCTTCAAAGGTAGAGGTATGACTTTTAGTGAAGTAAGACAGTATCAATTTGGAGATGATGTACGTAACATAGACTGGAATGTAACAGCGAGATATAACGAGCCTTATATAAAGGTTTTTGAAGAAGAACGAGAACTCACTATGATGCTAATGGTAGACGTTTCAGGTTCACAGCTTTTTGGTACTCAAGGCGCATTCAAAAAGAGTATTATTACAGAAATCGCCGCTACTCTTGCATTCTCTGCCACTCAAAATAACGATAAAATTGGTTTGATTTTATTTACTGATGAGATAGAACTCTTTAT
Organism: Aquimarina algicola; assembly: GCF_006443095.1. Taxonomy (GTDB): domain Bacteria; phylum Bacteroidota; class Bacteroidia; order Flavobacteriales; family Flavobacteriaceae; genus Aquimarina; species Aquimarina algicola. The sequence continues at coordinate 273,221 of NZ_VFWZ01000006.1, read as the reverse complement.
TCCGCCCAAAAAAGGAAGATCTCATGTGCTTAGAATCATAAGAGAATTACTCGAGTTTGAACCAAAAAGTAAGAATACCAATATTACAGAAGCTTTAAAGTTTCTATCAAATGTTATGAAAAAGAAAGCTATCGTTTTTATTCTTTCAGATTTTATAGCAGATGATTATCAACGTACACTTAAGATCGTAAGTGGTAAGCACGATGTAACCGGTATTAGAGTGTATGATCGACGAGAAGAAGAGATTCCTAATCTAGGATTGGTTCAAATGGAAGATGAAGAAACAGGAGAACTTTTATTAGTTAATACAAGTTCTAAAAAAACCAGAAAAAATTATAGTGCATATTATAAAGAAAGAGTAAACTATTTTGCAGATAGTTTTACCCGAAGTGGGGCAGGCTCTTTAAGCAGTAGAATAGACGAAAGCTATGTAAAAAAATTATTAGGCTATTTTAAACGTAGAGGATAGCACAATATCGCAAATGAAAGATTATAAACAAGAATTAAAATATATTTCAATTTTTCTGAAGCCCCAATCATTATTTTTATGGGCTTTACTTTCTTTTTGGAGCATAACAAGCTCTGCTCAGGTTTCTGCAACTGTGGATTCTACAGATATCAAAATCGGAGAAGAAATCCGCTATAAAATGCAGGTAGAATCAGATTCAACTCAAATGGTAGTTTTTCCCGAAGGACAAACATTTATGCCATTAGAAATGATTGATTCGAGAAAAATCGATACATCAAGAAACGGTAAAAAGATACAACTGATTAAAGAATATGCATTAACGCAATTTGACTCAGGATCATATACAATACCCAGACAAAAGGTTATGGTAGGAGATCAAGTATTTTTTACAGATTCTATTAAGGTTGAAGTTCGGGATGTTCTGGTTGATACTACCAAACAAAAAATGTTTGCGATAAAACCTTTGGTTGATGTCGATCCTAAAACTACTTTTAATTGGAAAAAAATAATACTCATTGTAGGAATTATTTTCTTAGTACTCCTTGTCATAGGAGCAATAGTATTCTTGTTGTTAAGAAGAAAAAAGAAAATTGATGCCAGAAAGAATAAGCTCCCGCCTTATGAGCGAGCTATTTTAGCACTTCAAAAAATAGATGAATCTCACTTACTCGAAAAAGATTCACATAAAGAATACTATTCTCAGTTGAGTGATACTGCTCGTCAATATATAGACGAAGAAATCTATGATCATGCGATGGAAAGTACAACAGACGAACTCATCGCAAAATTAGATGAAGAAATACGTTCGGGATCACTCAATCTTGATATAGCAACTGTAGAAGAGCTTAAGAAAGTTCTGAAGACTGCAGATATGGCAAAATTTGCAAAGTCTAAACCTGATAAAATTACGGCAAGAGCAGATCGCAATGTTATAGAGCAAGTCATTCATAAAACAAAAGAAGCAATCCCTGAACCAACAGAAGAAGAGTTGCTTGCAGATGAAGAATATCGAAAACAAAAAGCGAGAAAAAAGAAAAGAAAGCAGATTATTTTGGGCAGTGTAGGTGTTTTTCTACTTCTTGTGGGTACATGGGTCGGGCTAGGCTGGTTTTATGGGTTTGATGTATTAAAAGATAATATATTTGGTCATCCCACAAAAAAACTGGCAGAATCCGAATGGATTACCAGTGCCTATGGTTCACCGCCAATAACGATTACTACACCAAAGGTTCTTATAAGAAAAAGTGTAAAACTTACCGAAGAAGAAAAGAATAGCATCTTCAAAAGTGAAAATACATTTGAATATGGAACGTTATCGGATAACGTTTTTATTAAAATATCATCACAAACAGTTGATTTACCAGAAAAAGATATAAACGAAACCATATCAAAAATAGTAGCTCGAGAAGAAGATAATATCATTTCATACTTTGAAGAATTAGGTGCAAAAAATATTACGGTTAAGAGTGAAGAGTATGAAACACTAAATGGAGTAGAAGGGAGAAAAGTTTTTGGAAACTTTAAATTAAAAAAACCAAAGACCAAAGACGAACAAAAATACGATTACGTAATGCTGATGTTGGGGTATGGAGGATTTCAGCAAATAACAGTGGTGTATGATACCCAAGATCGATATGCAAAAGATATGGTAGAACGAATTATTAATTCTGTAGAACTTAAAAACGCTGAATGACGATGTTTGATAATTTTACATTCGAAAATCCTCAGTTTTTCTGGTTGTTTTTATTACTGCCATTGGCGATCACATGGTATATTTTAAGTAGAAAAAAACAGCAGGCGTCTTTGAAGATTTCTACTATAAAAGGATTTAAAACATCCGGAAGTTGGATTACTAAGATAAAACCAATACTTTTTGCACTGCGACTTATAGCATTATCTCTCATTATAACAGCTTTGGCAAGACCAAGAACAGTTGATGTTTCTACCAAAACAAAAACTACAAGAGGGATAGATATTGTGATGTCTATAGATGTTTCTGCAAGTATGTTGGCTAAAGATCTTAAACCCAATAGGCTAGAAGCATTAAAAGAAGTAGCAGCAGAGTTTATAAAAGGAAGACCCAATGATCGAATAGGATTAGTGGTGTATGCTGGTGAAAGCTTTACCAAAACCCCTATTACAAGTGATAAATCTATAGTATTAAACAGTCTAAAAGATGTAAAATACGACGATGTTTTAGAAAATGGAACTGCAATAGGTATGGGGCTTGCTACATCCGTAAACCGGCTTAAAGATAGTAAGGCCAAAAGTAAAGTGATTATTCTACTTACAGATGGTTCAAATAATGCTGGATTTATTGATCCTAAAATTGCTTCAGAACTTGCTGTAGAATATGGCATCAAAACCTATACGATTGGTATTGGTACAAATGGAATGGCACTAACTCCTGTTGCTATCTTACCTGATGGATCTTTTCAATATGGAAGAGGAAAAGTAGAAATTGATGAAAAATTACTTAAAGAAATTGCAAAAGCCACCAAGGGTAAATATTTTAGAGCAACAGATAACAAAAAATTAGAACAAATTTATCAGGAAATTGATAAATTAGAGAAAACAGATATCGAAGAGTTTAAATTTTATAACTATCAAGAAAAATTCAGGTCATTAGTGTTATTGGCAGGTTTTCTTGTCTTTATAGAATTTTTATTGCGATATACATTATTTAGAAGTTTTATTTAAAGACTTGTATTTCTGGGATTAAAATTTTGATCCCTAAGAGAAATTTAAAAAAGAATAGATTTAGCATAAGGAAAAAATGTACTTATTAGAAGAAAAAATATATTTCTGGCTGTTATTGGGTATTCCTGTACTCATAGTTTTATTTTTAGGGGTTTTGCTATGGAAAAAAAGCACGCAAAAAAAGTTTGCAGATCTTACCTTGCTAAAAAAACTAAGCCCGGATCAATCTGTGTTTAAGTCTGTCTTAAAAATTATTATCATAAGTTTGGCATTATCATGTTTTGTCATTGCATTAGTAAATCCCAAAGTAGGTACAAAATTAGAAACTGTAAAAAGAGAAGGGGTAGATGTGGTATTTGCAATTGATGTTTCTAAGAGTATGTTGGCAGAGGATATTGCTCCAAATCGATTAGAAAAATCAAAACAATTAGTAACTCAGATTATCAATAATCTTGCTAGTGACCGTATTGGTATTATCGCTTATGCAGCAAGTGCATTTCCTCAGTTGCCAATTACAACAGATTACGCCTCCGGCAAAATGTTTTTGCAAGCTATGAATACAGACATGCTTTCCTCTCAGGGAACGGCGATTTATGAAGCTATAGAGCTAGCAAAAACATATTATAATGACGAAGAACAAACCAATAGAGTCTTGTTTATCGTGAGTGATGGCGAAGATCATGAAGGGAATATAAAAGAAATTGCAGAAGAAGCATCAAAAGAAGGTATTAAGATCTTTACAATAGGAGTAGGTTCAGAAAAAGGAGGACCAATTCCTATAAAAAGAAATGGAGTAACGCAAAGTTATAAGAAAAATAGTCAGGGAACTACCGTGATTACCAAATTAAACCCGACAACTTTGCAGGAAATTGCAAGTGAAGCAAATGGCACATACATTGAGGGTAGAAATACAAGCAAAGTAATAGATGAAGTAACCGAAATTTTGCAAAACATGGACAAAAAAGAATTTGAAGCCAAGCAATTTGCAGATTTTAAAGATCAGTTTCAATGGTTCTTGGCAGCTGGTTTGTTACTGTTGTTTCTCGATATTTTCTTATTAGAAAGAAAAACATCTTGGGTAAAGAAGTTGAACTTGTTTAATGAGCAGTAGTATATTATGAAAAAGATAGTAAGCATTTTGTTATGTCTTCAGTTTGTAGCTGTTTTTGCTCAGCAAGAAGAAGACAGAGAAAAAATTATTAATGAGGCAAATCAATTTGTTGCATCAGGGAATAAAATGTTGGTGCAAGACGAAGATTTTCCGCAAGCAGAAGGAGAGTACAGAAAAGCAATCTCCAAAAACCCTGTTGACCCTACAGCAAAATATAATTTGGCAAATGCATATTATGGTTCCAAAAAATATGACGAAGCCAATTTACGTTATTCAGAAGCAGCGAAGACAGCAACAGATAAAATGAAAAAGCATAAAGCTTTTCATAATAAAGGGAACACCTTTATGGAGCAGAAAAAGTACAAAGAAGCAGTAGAAGCTTATAAAAATGCACTTAGAAATAATCCAAAAGATGATGAAACCCGATATAATTTAGCCTTAGCTAAAAAAATGTTGGAACAACAGCAGCAACAGAACGATCAGAATCAAGATGATCAAAATCAGGATAAAGATCAAAACAAAGATCAGAATCAGGATAAAAAAGATGGAGAAGATGACAAGAAAGATAATAAAGAAGGAGAGGATGAAAAGGATAAGAAAGGAGATGACGGGGATCAGAAAGATAAAGATCAAGGAGAAGACCAAAAAGATGAAGGAGGAGAAGGAGATGATAAAAAAGACGAAGAAGGAAAACCCAAAGATGATCAAGGCGATAAGGGAGAAGATCAAAAAGATCAGGGAAAAAACGGTGAAGGACAACCACAAAATCAAGAACCACAAAGAGCTAAAGGACAATTATCTCCCGAGCGTGTTAGAAGTATTCTAGAAGCGATGAATAATCAAGAAAAAAAGGTTCAGGACAAAATAAATGCCAGAAAAGCTCAAGGAAGAAAAACACGAACAGAAAAAGACTGGTAAACAATATAAAATTAGTGTTTTTTAAAGAATCTTAATTTTTTAAAAGACCAAAGAAGAATGACAATGAAACTAAAACTAATTTTTCTAACACTGCTCTTCACGACAATGCAGATTACATGGGCTCAGGTAAAATTTGAGGCCAAAGTAAGTAAGAAAAAGCTTGGTGTAAATGAAAGATTACGAGTAGATTTTGAAATGAATAAGGATGGAGACAATTTTACTCCACCCTCCTTTTCTGGATTTACTGTTGTAGGTGGACCTAATCAATCCATTAGTAACTCATGGATCAATGGTAAAAGAACATATGCCAAAACATTTAGTTATTTTCTTGAACCGACTGCAAGAGGAAGTTTCACTATCAAACAAGCAAAAATTGAAATCGATGGTCAGGTATACAAGACATTACCGATTAAGGTAGTGGTTACAGGAGCAGTTGATAAGCCAAAAGACGGTAATAATTCTGATTTTGTAGCAAGTGAAAATTTACATCTGGTTGCAGAAGTTTCTAAAGGAAATCCATATTTGAATGAAGCCATTACAGTAGTTTACAAACTATATGTTAGTCCAAGAATTAGTGTAAGTAACTGGAGAGAACTGGATAGTCCAAAATATAGTGATTTTTGGAGTCAGGCAATCGACATGAAACAATTAAAAGTCGAAAATGGGCAGTATAACGGAGAACCCTATCGCTATGTAATTCTTAGAAAAACGGTTTTATATCCCCAAAAAACAGGGAAACTTAATATAGAACCACTGAGTCTTTCTGTTTCTGTAGATGTACCTAGTAATAGGAGAGATATTTTTGGAGGTAGACTCTATACTACTGTAAACAAAACTGTGGCTGCGGGTAGTAGAACTATAAATGTTAAACCATTACCTACTCAAGGAAAACCAGATGATTTTTCTGGAGCGGTAGGTGATTTTAGTTTTAAGGTAGAAACCAATAAAAAAGAACTGGATGCTACAGAATCACTAGATGCCAAAATAACGGTTTCAGGTAATGGAAATTTAAAATTATTTGATTTGCCTAAACTTACGGTTCCAAATGGTTTAGAGCAATATGAACCACAACATTCTGAAAGAGTACGTACAAATTTAACCGGGATGGGAGGCAGTATTTCAGACACCTATACTTTGGTACCACAATACAAAGGTAAATATCCAATACCTGCAATTTCATTCTCATATTTTGATCTAAAAACACAAACATATAAGAGAATTACATCAGATGAGATTGTTATTGATGTCAAAAAAGGCCCTGATGGCGGATCTAGTATTGTTGCTTCAAACGATAATAGTACAAATAAAAGACAAGTTACTCAAACCGAAAATCAATTTAGGTTTTTAAAACTTGATGCTAATTTTGAGTCTATCCAGAGAACTTATTTTTTTAAATCTGCTTTGTATTGGGCTTCACTTACAGTGCCACTATTAGCAATACCTTTATTTCTTTTCTTCGGTAAAAAGAGACAAGAGCGATTAAATGATGTGAGTGGAAACAGAGTACGAAAAGCTGATAAATTAGCACGAAAATATCTTTCTGAAGCTAAGAAAAACCTTGGTAATCAAAAAGAGTTTTATATCGCTATGGAACGTGCGTTACATAATTATCTCAAGGCAAAATTACATATCCAAACCAGTGATATGAGTAAAGAGCATATAAGAGGTTTATTAAAAGAGAGAGGTGCAGATGAGTTAGTTGCTGCAGAGTTTATTTCATTATTAGAGAGTTGTGAGTTTGCCAGATATACTCCATCTTCTACCTCTGCAATGCAGCAAGATTATGATAAAGCATCTAAAGTAATTGCTAAAATCGATAAACAGGTATAGAGATTATGAAAAAAATTGTTTTAGTATTTGTTTTTTTAGCTACATTATTTTGTTTTTCTCAAGACGAAGCTTTTCAAAGGGGTAATGCCTTATATAATCAAGAAAAATATCAAGAAGCAATTGATTCGTATATGTCGATCTTAGATCAAGGCAAAGAATCTGTTTCGTTATATTACAATTTAGGAAATGCTCATTATAAACTTAATAATGTAGGGCCTAGTATCTTCTATTTTGAAAAAGCATTAGAGCTGAAACCAAATGATGAAGATGTAAAAAACAATCTTGGTTTTGCCCAAAAAGCTACAATAGATGCGATTGATGAAATACCAGAAGGTTTCGTATCTAGAATTATGAATAACTTTACTAATATGTTTAGTTTTGATCGTTGGGCATGGATTTCTGTATTGTGTGTTTTGCTATTTGTAGTATTATTTATCACTTATTATTCTGCTCAGGCGTCATCAAAAAAACGTTTCTTTTTTGTGATTTCTATGGTACTGTTACTATTCGGGCTTTTTAGTATATTGTTTGCTTTTAAACAATATAATTTTGTTGTAAATAATCAATATGCCATAGTATTTGCTAAAGAGACTGAAATCAAAAGTGCTCCAAATTTACGCAGTGAAGAAGTATTTATGCTTCATGAAGGTACCAAAGTAAAAGTTACAGAAACTGTAAATGATTGGAAAAAAATCAAACTTGCAGATGGTAAAATCGGTTGGATACCTGCATCAGACATCAAAGAACTGTAATTAGACCTATAAATTTACGACTGATTTAACAGTTTTTGAAAGCAATACTATTATTTTAGTGTCTTAAAAATTGTTAAAGTGAAACTAAAGCTTCAAATCGCTAAACTTCTAATTCTACTGGGCTTTTTGCTTAATTTAGGTCATTTTGGTGTAGAACTTATAGACTTTTACTTTAGCGATAATACGATGTCTTTAGTATTTGAAGAGGCAGAAAATTCTGCAGAGCACGAGAAAGATGAGTCAGAAAAAGAAGATACAAAAGAAAAAGATAAAATCTCACAGCATTTTGATAACAAGGTTTCAAATATTACAGATTTAGAAAACGAATATTTTCCAAAATCCGACACTCATACTCTTTTAATTTATCTGGAAAACTATACGCCACCGCCGAAATATTCATAATTATCACGTTATCACATTACTCAAAATAAGAACAGAAAAATGGGTTATCGATGTTCTTTTTTTGAAGGTTTTTCAAATCAATTTTCACTCTGTTGTTTCTATGTATTAGAGATCAACAATAATTATTTTAGTTATGGACATTTTAAAAATTTTAAAAAATGATCTACCAGCCAGTATTGTAGTATTTTTTGTTGCGTTACCATTATGTCTGGGTATCGCACTTGCCAGTGGAGCTCCACTTTTCTCAGGATTAATTGCCGGGATTATAGGAGGTATCATTGTAGGCGCTCTTAGTGGTTCAAAAATTGGGGTAAGTGGTCCTGCAGCCGGCTTAGCTGCTATAGTTCTCAGTTCTATTGGTACTTTGGGAGGATACGAGAACTTTCTTGTTGCGGTAGTATTAGGTGGTGTTATACAGATTGTTTTTGGAGTATTAAGAGCAGGTATTATAGGATATTATTTTCCTTCCTCAGTGATCAAAGGTATGCTTACTGGGATAGGAATTATTATTATTTTAAAACAAATTCCTCATTTTTTTGGGTACGATGCAGATCCAGAAGGTGACTTTGCATTTTTTCAAGTAGATGGTCAGAATACATTTACCGAAATTATAAGTACAATCAATTCGATTAGTCCAGGAGCTACATTGATAGCGTTATTGGGCTTAGCAATCCTAATACTTTGGGATCGGGTATTGGTTAAGCAATCTAAATTATTTCAAATCATTCAAGGGCCATTAGTCGCTGTTGTTATAGGGATTTTATTTTATGTTGTAACAAAAAATAGTCCGATACTGGGAATCTCTCAAGAACATTTAGTTAATATCCCTGTTCCCGAAGATGAACTCTCTTTTGTAGAACATATGAAATCTTTTCTAGGTCAGTTTAGTTTTCCACATTTTGCTGCTATAACTGATTCTAAAGTTTGGGTCACAGCATTTACAATAGCATTGGTTGCAAGTTTAGAAACATTATTATGTGTAGAAGCAACAGATAAACTTGACCCTGATAAAAATGTTACACCAACTAACAGAGAATTACTAGCTCAAGGTACGGGAAATATCATTTCTGGTATGATTGGAGGGTTACCAATTACTCAGGTAATTGTACGAAGTTCTGCAAATATTCAATCAGGAGGAAAAAGTAAGATGTCTGCTATAATTCATGGTTTTTTCTTGTTGATTTCAGTAATTGTCATTCCAAAGCTTTTGAATAAGATTCCACTATCTGTTTTGGCTTCTATTTTATTGATTGTTGGATATAAATTGGCAAAGCCTTCTTTGTTTGTAAAAATGTTCAATCTGGGATGGAAACAATTTATACCTTTTACAGTTACTGTTTTAGGAATAGTTTTTATAGATCTGCTATATGGTATTGGATTAGGACTTTTAGTGGGTATTGTTGTGATTTTGATCAAAAGTTACCAGAATTCACACTTTCTTCATATTGAAGATAAAAGTAATGGAAAACATAGGATCAATATGACTCTTGCAGAAGAGGTAACTTTTTTTAATAAAGGAGCTATTTTAAAAGAGCTTAATAAATTGCCGGAACATACGTATCTGACTTTGGATGTTAGAAAAACCAGATATTTGGATAATGATATTATTGAAATTTTAGAAGATTTTTCTGAAAAAGCAAAAATGAAAAATATTGATATCAAACTAATTTCTGAAAGAGGAGAAGTAGAAAATCCAGACAGTTACATCCAGTTTTTTAGACTAAGACCAAAATCAGCATAAAAACATTATCGTTATCGTAATTGTAAAAAATATCATGAAAACTTATGATATAAATTAATCAAACAATAAGATGGTCAATATACAATAGGTATCTAAAACTATTTTTTTAGATACCTATTTTTATTTCAATAACTTTATTAAAGTTTTACTAATATTGTTTGTACAAAAAGAAAATTATACTGTAATGAAAGGATTTTTTGCTCACCTTAAAGGAGATCTATTCGGTGGATTAACAGCAGGTATTGTAGCCCTTCCACTAGCCTTAGCTTTTGGTGTATCTTCTGGCTTAGGCCCTAGCGCAGGATTATATGGAGCTATTTTTATTAGTTTTTTTGCAGCACTATTTGGTGGTACGAATACTCAAATTTCTGGTCCAACAGCTCCAATGACCGCAGTGAGTATGTTAGTTATCTCTGGTTTGATTGCAGTAAATGAGGGCGATGTTGCCAAGGCAATGCCTATTATTTTAACCGTTTTTTTACTCGCCGGAATCATTCAGATAGGTTTGGGCTTGATAGGCATTGGTAAATACATAAAATATATCCCCTATCCGGTTGTATCAGGATTTATGACTGCTATCGGAGTCATGATTCTAATCACTCAATTTTTGCCGGCATTAGGGTATTACCCCAAAGAAGATAGTGACTTTGTAAAAACATTCATACCTCAAGCCGAAGAAGTTATTTTAGAAAAAATACTTAAAGAAGAAGCCGAAGAAGGTATTTTGGTTTTGGAGAGTTTTAAAGAAACTATAAAGAAGGCTGAAGGTATTTCTAGTGAACAAGTACAGTTAGAGGCCACAAGCCTAGCCAAAAACGAAGCATCGGGAGTTATAGGAGCAATCAAAAGTCTTCCTAACGCATTGTCTAATATCAATTACCTTGAATTAGCACTTTGTTTGATTACAGTAGTGATTATTTATGGTTTCAAGAAGATTACCACAGCAATACCCAGTACACTGGTTGCCTTAGTGCTCGTCTCTGGGGTAGCATATGGTTTCAAATTAGAATACAGGCCTATAGAAGAAATCCCTAGTGGTTTTCCTAAATTGTATCTTTCTATGTTTTCTACATTTAGCATAGGTGCAGTAATGCCTTACATTTTTACAGCATTATCATTAGCATTTTTGGGAGCAATAGATTCTTTATTAACCTCTATAGTTGCAGATAATATGACCAAGACAAAACACAAACCCAACAAAGAACTTGTTGGTCAAGGGATTGGTAATAGTATAGCTGCACTTTTTGGAGGTATTCCCGGGGCAGGAGCAACAATACGTACTGTAGTAAATATCAATGCAGGAGGAAAGACAAAACTTTCTGGAATGATAGCTGGTATACTGCTATTATTAACATTATTGGTCCTTGGTCCTATAGCCTCTCAAATACCAGCTGCAGTATTAGCGGGGATCCTTATTACAGTGGGTATAGGTGTTATGGATTATAGAGGGTTAAAAGCGATACCGCATATGCCAAAAATTGAGGTTGTTGTCATGATTATAGTACTAGTTTTATCTGTATTTTGGAACCTTGTATATGCCGTGGGAATAGGATTATTGTTGTCATGTTTGATTTTTATGAAGAAAATGGGAGATGTGACAGCAGAAAACTCAAAAATAGAACCCTTAAACGACGCAGAAGATCATGATACAGATGAACAATCAGACCAAGAAGAAACAATAATTCCTGCAGAACTCAGAGAACAGACATTTATAAAACATTTTAATGGACCAATATTTTTTGGGTCTACGAGTGAGTTACAACAATTATCAAAACAGATTCCATCGTCGGCTAAATATGTAATTCTAAGAATGGACAGAGTGCCATATATAGATCAATCCGGTTTGTATGCTCTAGAAGAGATTATTTTAAACCTAATACAGAATGGAGTTAAAGCGTGTATCATCGGGATCCAAAAACAACCACTTTATTTGGTTAAAAATATAGATATCATTCCTGACCTTATCCCAGAAGAACATGTTTTTAATGATTTTGATTCTTGTATGGAATATGTAAGTAAGATTATAGGACAAAAAAATTAAACTTCTGTTTTGTTATCTTCTGTATCTTCTTGAAATATTATATTAGGTAAAACCATAGGAGCTAATTTGCTTACCGGACCATAAAGTATAGAAGATTGTAAAGTTTCTTTTTTTATAATAGTAATATTTCTATTAATTGCATCAATAAAAATTATAATAACACTGGCAATAAAAGCTACTTTAAGCAACCCAAAGAGTCCTCCAAGAATTTTGTTGACGATGCCTAATGCAGCATAATCAGCAATTTTTGTAAGTAACTTACCTGCTAGAGATATCCCAATAACAACTAGTATAAAAGTTAAGGCAAAGGCTGCTAGTTTTAGAGCGTTTTCTTGCCAGTCTACATATTGTTTTAGGTATTCTCCAACAATATGAGAAAAATGTACTGCAATATAAATACCTACTACCAGAGCGACCAAAGATGCTAATGAAGCAAAGAAACCTTTGCTAAGCCCTTTAATTAATCCCCATAAGAGTAGAATACCAAGTATAATATCGATATAATTCATCACATAAATAATTATGGGCTAAATATAGTCCATTTTATGATTTTAAGTACAATGTACTTTTGTTTGAATAATGAAGAATATATATATTATAATTTAGTGATTAATATCGCTCTAGAGTATTGATTTTTATTAAAAGCACTTACAATCAATTGAATAATCATATTCATTAATAATTATTTTGTTGTAGCTGTAGTTATGAGGTAAGAAAAAATCTTGTGAGGTTTTTTGCTAAAAAATAGTACGATAAACCATTAAAAATATCTCTTAATCTATTATGATTTTTTATTTTTAAAGTGTTATTTTATAGAGTAAAATTAGAATTTTATAGTATCTGTAAAAAGAACTTTTAATTTGTTATATTGACCTTGGTAGTTCTTGATATAAGACTTCTTTACACACAAATCAAAGCATATTGGAAACAGAAAAATTACTTTTCAGATTATTAGAGGCTTTTCCTGTAAAAGTTTTAAAACAGCATTTTAGTTTAAATGAAGTAAAGAGAGAAAAGTTGATCATTAAAATTATGACTTCTTTTTCTGAAGCTGAGATCATTAGTTTTTGTTTTCAGAATTTTGGGTTTTTAAAGCAACATATATATGTAGTCTCTCCAAATCATAAGTTACAATCAAATTGGACGCCTGTACCTAAGTATTTTGTAAGTAATGCACAGATAGAAGGCCAAAAAGCATATAATTTGCTTTTTACAGCTACATATGATGTCTTTAATTCCAGTAAGAACCAAAAAGAACAAATACATTTTTATGTACCTACTCAGATTAGAAGCTATGAAGGCTATTTGATCATAAGTATTAATATATTGGAACGATCGATTTCTAATTACAACGGTGATACTTTGGTGCTGCTTACAAAGAGATTAGATGAAAGTATGTATATTGATCAGATTAATGAATCTTTGCCAAAAGGCATATCAGTGGTATCTTCTGATCTTAATAAAGGTATCAAAGCTTTGTGGCATGAGGATTATGTAGATGCTGCTTATGTAAAGTTTAAAAAATCAAAGTCAACCTCTACAGAAGCAATGGATGAAGCCAATACATTAAAAGTGATTTATCCGGATGTTTATCAAAAAATAATGGCTTCGCCAATAGATAAAAAAGTTTTAAAAGTTTTAGATAAAACCTCGGTTGTAAAAAGGTTTGCAATAGAACCTTTTAAGGGAAAAATATCAATTAGTAGATTTTCTGATACTAATAATGCCATTGTAGAATTGGTAAATTTAATTCTATCAAAAAATTAAAAAAGAATGCTACAAAAGTTTATACAAAAAAGAGCAGAGCTTATAGAGCAAACAGATCCTGACAGGATTTATGTCGAAAATATTAGAAGCTTTTTCAAAATTCCGTATCGAATGGCAAGATTTTTTTGTGAAATGGCTGTAAAAGAGAGGTTTTTTAGAAAAAAAGTGGGTGTGTTTTGTACAAATGACGATTGTGGCAGATTAATACACTCTTATAACAAAAGGTCTGAAATAGATGATGAGATTATTTGTGATTTGTGTGCAGATCTAGAACGAGATAAGTTTGTATTTGAGAAAGAAGAGATACACATCACCGAATTTTATCAGTTAACCAAATGAGAAACATTAAAAATCTAACAAACAGACAGGTAGAGGTTTATAAGTCGATTACAAATCTGATTGTTAAGACATTATTGTCTCTAACCATTGTGGGTATTATGGTAACTATTTTGGTTTTTCTTCTGCAATGTGATCAATCATGGGAAAAGACAACTGCTTTGGCAACCCTCGAAGCTATATTTGGTTTTGTCATTCATCAGGCATTTCGACATTATTTTCCTTCTACAAAAAACCAAAAGAATGGAGAAGAGTAATCAATTGATAGATTAAAAAATGATACAGTTACAGACAAAAACAACAATGTTCAATATATACTTTTTCAAAGTATAGTATAAAAAATCAACTGAGTATTTACGGTGGTGGTACAAATTGTGCATTTGTACTATCCAGAGAAACTGATCCAAAAGATCGTCCTTCTAGTGGAGTGTATTCTAATGATAAATCATAGTCATTTTATTGTATACACTAGATTTATTTTTGTTTTTCTAATGTTGAAAATGCAGAAGCTTTTTTAGTATTACCAAATTTAGTATTGGTATAAAAATAAGAGAATATCACATGGTCATCGTCAACTTTTGAAAGTATAACTTTTCCATTTTGTGTGCAATCAACGGTATTTAGTTCAATTAACTCTTCAAAAGTTGCTTGGTCTTTTGAGGATTTAATTAATTTCCATTTCCCTGAGCAATTCAAACTTGGATAGGCTATTGTATACAATTGATTATTGGTATCTATTTCCAAAAGAATCGACCACTCATTATCATTTTCGAGATCGATTTGATATCCAGTACCCTGCCAGGTTCCGTTAAGCCAACTAATTTTATGTTGAGATATTTGTTTTGATATTTTACACCCTGTACTAGTTATTAAGAGGGCTATAATGATAATATTACGTACTTTCATTATTGATTTTAAGTTCATATTTTATTTTTTAATCTTGAAATTGCCAATGAAATAATTTTCTTTTAATTCAAAGAATTTATTATTAGAACCGGCTACAGATGATATTTTCATAAGGTACTTTGACAAGCTATACATTAAAAATATAATATTTTATTACGAATCTAAAAATTACTATTTTTAGCACTATTGTACAACAGGTACAAAAACTATTTTTAATACTGAGTAGGTGTTTAACTTAAAGTGTAATGATCTATAACCGACGACAAATCAATAATTTGATTTTTAATAATAGGTAAAATAAAGTACGATATTTTGGCTTATTGCAAACTAGAAAATTTATCCTTTCCTAATGCATTATACTAAGAGTTGTACATAATGCGTACAAAATGAGAAGTGAAAGAATTTGAAATCATAAAAAATTACTACAAACCAATTCAGCCAGCCGTCAAAGCTAATAATGGAGAGATAGTATACCAAGAGAATTATCCAGATAAAGAAATTGAGAATTTTATATACTGTTTTTGGCAACTGAAAACCAAAAAATCACTCAAAGAACCTTTTATTTATAGAGTTGTTTCAGATGGGTGTATTGACATATTTTTTAACCATAACCAACCTACAGAAAATTTTGTAATGGGATTTTGTAAAAAATACACAAAGTTTCCAATTGGAAAAGCATTTAATTATATCGGTATTCGATTTTTGCCCTCTGCATTTCCACTTCTATTTAGAGTAGATGCCAAATCTTTGAGTAATCAATCACAAAGGTTACAAAATGTATTGCCTGATCTTTCAAAGTGGATTATATCTGAAATCAAATCATCAGAACCTTTTGAAAAAATTACGAAGCAATTAAATAAAAAGTTAATTGAAATCGTTAGAAAACAAGATTTTCAATATGACAAAAGATTCTTCAACACTTTACATCTTATTTTTCAAAAGAAAGGGTTTTTGGATATCGAAAAAGAATTGCAAACAGGGTTAAGTACTAGGCAACTTCGCAGGATTTTTAACTACTATATCGGTACAACCTCAAAAAGATTTAGCAATGTTGTACGATTTCAACATATCCTAAATGCAAAGCCGTCAAAACAAAGTCTTAAAGAAAATAAGTTATACTATGATGTTGGATTTTATGACCAAGCACATTTTATAAAACATTTCAAGACATTTTATGGGATAACACCTTCAGAAGCATTCTATTAGACTTTGTCCGATTTTTACAATTTCTACAAAAAACCTCATTTTAAATTTGTTAAAACAAAACTATTTAGAAATGAGAGCATTAGTATTAATCGTATTGGTATTAATCACAAGTTGGACCAATGCACAAACAGAAAGTAAAATGAAACTAAACGCAGGAATAATTACAGAAAAACTGACTGAGACTAAAGAATTCTACACCAATATATTAGACTTTGGAGTACGTTTTGAAAATGACTTTTATCTTTTGATGAATACACCGGATAAATCAGCAGAAATTAGCTTTTTACAGCCAAACCACCCAAGTCAGAAACCGATTTTTCAAACACCATTTAATGGAAAAGGAGTTTATTTAACAATAGAAGTTGAAAAAGTCGATACAATTTATAAAAAACTTAAAAATAAAGGGGTTAAAATTGAAGTTGAAATTAGAGACGAACCCTGGGGAGACCGACACTTTGCAATTGTTGATCCAAATGGAATAGGAATAGATATTGTTACTTATACCAAACCTGAAGAATAAAGCATTATATACGTATAAAAAAATAGCGGTTTGAGCACGGATTTAAACCGTTATTTTATTATAATAAGGTATATTGTAAACCAAAAAGTTAATGAGTAGAAGCCTGCTATAACTCATAGCCTAGGTGTTTATAGTGATTTAATGAGAAAAAGAAAACAACAATATAAATTAATTATAAGCGTATTATTCATATGGTTTTTTGGGCATTTAGCCTTTATCACAATTGATGGATTATCAAATAGTGAAGAAAATGCAGATATCGCGGTAATTCTTGGTAATAAAGTAAATGAAGATGGTACCCTATCGAAGCGACTTGAAAAACGTTTAGAATGTGGATTACGATTGTACCAAAATGGGCAAGTAAAAAAAATAATTGTTAGTGGAGGTTTAGGAAAAGAAGGCTTTTATGAAGGAGATAAAATGAGGGAATATTTGGTTAAAAAAAACGTTCCCGATTCTTTGATTATTATTGATAATTTTGGAGATAATACTCGTGCAACTGTTAAGAATACCATTAAAATAAAAGATAGTTTACACTTCGAAAGTATAATTGTTGTATCACAATATTTTCATCTGACGAGAACAAAAATGTTGTTCAAAAAACAAGGCATTAAAAACGTGAGTAGTGCAAGCCCTGTATATTTTGAGTTTAGAGATTTTTATTCTTTATTTAGAGAATTTGTAGCGTATTATCTACAATAAAAATAGTAGAAAACAAATTTTTGATAAAAAATAAAGCCCTTAATCATATCATAAAATGTAAAACCAATATCATATATATGAGTATATTTATACCAATCAAAATTTTCATATTTTATAATGCAACAACTTCGTAGAAACAGAAGGTTAAGAACCAATGATGCAATACGATCCTTGGTTAGAGAACATATCATTACTCCAAACGATTTTTTAGTACCTCTTTTTGTTGTAGAGGGAGATAACATCAAAGAAGAGATAGCCTCCATGCCTGGTTATTACAGATATAGTCTCGATTTATTAGTACAAGAAGTCAAAGATATCTGGTCTATGGGGCTAAAATCTGTGCTTCTGTTTGTAAAAGTACCTGATTCGCTCAAAGATAATAATGGTACCGAAGCACTGAATGCAGATGGATTGATGCAGCGTGCTATTAAAACAGTAAAAAATACAGTTCCGGAGATGTTGGTAATGACAGATGTAGCACTAGATCCCTATTCTTCATATGGGCATGATGGGATTGTAGAAGATGGCTACATTATAAACGATGAGACCTGCGAGGTATTAGCAAAAATGGCACTGTCGCATGCTATAGCCGGAGCAGACTTTGTAGCTCCCAGTGATATGATGGATGGAAGAATCTTAGCAATCAGAGAGCTTTTGGAGCAGGAGAATTACAAAAATACTGGTATTATGAGTTATAGTGCTAAGTATGCTTCTGCATTCTATGGTCCTTTTAGAGACGCATTAGATTCAGCACCGGGATTTGGTGATAAAAAGACATATCAAATGGATTTTGCCAATAGAGAAGAAGCCATAAAAGAAACACTTATGGATATAGAAGAAGGAGCAGATATCGTTATGGTAAAACCAGGGTTGAGTTATCTTGACTTGGTAAGAGATATTCGAGATGTTGTAGATGTACCGGTTGCTGTGTATCAAGTAAGTGGTGAGTATGCAATGCTCAAAGCAGCAGCAGCACAAGGATGGTTAGACCATGATGCCGTTATGTTAGAACAGATCATGGCGTTTAAGAGAGCCGGAGCTCATATTATAGCAAGCTATTTTGCAAAAGATGTGATCAAACTTATTGGGTAATCCATTTGCACTATATTGCTATACTTTAAAATATCTGAAAAAGAGCTCTGTTATTTTGTATATTGAGATGTGAATTAAAAGAGTATTTATGGTTAGTAGAGATAGATTATATCAAACTTTTGGAGAATTATTATATGTTCTTGCCATGAGCGATGGAATTATCCAAAAAAAAGAAATAGAAACTCTTGAAGAAATTTTAAAAGGACATCCTAAAGGAGATGAGATAAAATGGTCTTTTGATTACGAAAATCAACAACAAAACGATATAGAAACCCTCTATAAAAAAGTAATTGAAGTGTTTTCTGATAATGGACCAGATGAAGAATATGAATTTTTCTTATATGCACTATCAAAAATGGCAAAAGCTAGTGATAGTGTTGTAAGAGAGGAAAAAATGATTATTCAAAACCTGTCACAAGAACTTTTAAAACGTTTTAAAAACGACATAGAAAAAATTAAAGAAAAATATAATTAAACCATTCATTATTTTCATGCAAAAAATAGCAATAATATTTACGGCACTAGCATTCTTAACGATCAGTTGTCAATCAGAAAAAAAGGAGAAAGAAGACAAAGGAGGAATTAAAATAGGAACAAAAAAAGAAGAAGTTTCAGCATTCGATACAGGAAAAACTATCTTTAATGGTAAAGGAAAATGCTATACCTGTCATAAAATACAACAAAAATCAATCGGACCGGGAGTAGTAGAAATTGTAAAGATTTATCAAGAACAAAATGCAGACTTAGTTGCTTTTTTGAAGCAAGAAGCTGAACCTATCGTAGATCCTGAGAACTATGCAGTAATGAAAACTAATTTTGCAGTAATTAAAAACTTTTCTGATGAAGAACTTAAGGCTATAGAAACATACATGATAGCCGCAGGAGAAGGAAAAACAGAATAAAATATTCTTTTACTTTCTATTAAAGTATCCGATATATTATTTTTTAATAGGTGCTGAAAGATAACAAGAAGTTAGCAATATGATTGAATTGCAAATGAACATATTGAGCATTTCAAAAGGTTTACTTTTTGTTACCCTCTTATTTATTGGATGTAAAAAGGCTGAAAAACGCGAAAACCATCTACAAACGATATCCAAAGAACAAAACGTAACCATTGTTGATACTGTAGTATCAGAAAAAATAGAAGTAAATCAAAAGATAACAAAAGATACTTCTTGGAGTAAAAAAACAAATCGTGTCCATAGTTGGGATATAAACCAATTTATAGTAGAATGCTCACAAGGATACAGAAATGAATTAATACAGGAGATACAATATATCAAATCACAATGGGAGCATACAAAAAATCCATTGGTAGTAAGTTATCAAGGAAGTGATATAGGAGATTATTTACATATTATTTTTCAAGATAGTAAAGGAAATCACTACGATTTTGGTTCTGGTAATAACAATTACAGTGATGTTAAACTTTTTAAAGACACATTAGATTATATTGATAATCCAACGTCAATAAACAAGCGATTTAAGATTTATTGGGATTGGAAAATTTCTTCTTTTCCTTGTTGTTCAGGAGCATACGAAATGGTAAAAGCTTATCAACCCTCAATCATAAAAATTGAGCCCTATATGCGTTAACCGTACCATAATTATTAATAGAAAGAAGAGAAAACATTTCAAAATCCTTACTTTAGTACCATATTTATATCACAATGACTCTATTAATCATTTACGCAGTATTATCTATTTTCTTTTCATTTTTATGTTCTATTCTAGAAGCAGTTTTACTTAGTGTAACGCCAACGTTTATTAATGTAAAGAAAAAAGAAGGGAAGCCTTATGCAACTGCTCTCGAAAATCTAAAAAAAGATGTAGATAAGCCATTAATAGCAATCCTTACTCTTAATACTATTGCCCATACAGTGGGAGCAATTCTTGTAGGAGTACAAGCAGAACAACTACCATACAAATTTGAAATTTTGGGCATTAATATGGTTGGGATTGTTTCAGCAATTATGACAATTTTGATACTTGTTGTTTCAGAAATTATCCCAAAAACTATTGGGGCTACTTTTTGGAAAAAACTGGCAAATTTTACTTCAAAAGCTTTAATAGTTTTGATTGCCCCTTTAAAATACACCGGTATTTTGTGGATATTACAACTTACTACCAAACTTATTGGAGGTAAAGGACATCATGGATCAGTATTGAGTCGTGAAGACTTCTCGGCAATGGCTACAATAGCTGAAGAAGAAGGTGTTTTTGAAGAATCAGAATCCAAGGTGATTAAAAATCTACTGAATTTTAAAGCAGTCATGGCAAAAAATATCATGACACCCAGAACGGTTTTGAAAATAGCTTCAGAAGATCAGAACATTTCAGAATTTTTTGAAGCGAATAAAAAATTAAGATTCTCTAGAATTCCTGTATACAAAGATAATCCAGATAACATTACCGGATATGTGCTCAAAGATGAGGTGTATAAAGAAATGGCAGAAGATCATCATGATAAAATACTAGGTGATCTAAAAAGACCATTATTTGTTGTAGGGCGTAATGTTGTAGTTCCCGATTTATTCGAAAAACTTGTAGAACAAAGAGAGCATGTAGCCCTGGTGGTAGACGAATACGGATCAGTTAGTGGTTTGGTTACTATGGAGGATGTGATAGAAACTCTATTAGGACTAGAAATAGTAGATGAAAGCGATACTGATGCCAATATGCAAGAACTAGCCCGTAAAAACTGGGAGAATCGAGCAAGAAGATTAGGAATTTTAGAAGAAAATAAAGAAGAGTGAAAGAAACGGCATACATACAGACTCCTTTGGGTACAGCTTGCATAAGTGGAAATGAAGATGGAATAACAGATATTTCTGTCGTAAAAGAAGAAGAAGCCCCCACTCAAGAAAATATTCCAAGTCATCTTAAAGATGCAGTTACTCAATTACAAGAGTATTTTGAAGGCGTACGAACTGATTTTGATCTTGTTTTGAACCCAAGTGGTACTGATTTTCAAAAAAAAGTATGGGCAGAACTGCTTACCATTCCGTTTGGTAAAACAGCATCTTACCTTGATATAGCAAAAAGATTAGGTGATCCTAAATCGATTCGCGCAGCGGCAACAGCAAACGGAAGAAACCCGTTATGGATAGTTGTTCCTTGCCATAGGGTAATTGGTAGTGATGGATCTTTAACAGGATATGCAGGGGGATTATGGAGAAAAAAATGGTTATTGGATCATGAAAATCCTGTAAAACAACAATCGTTGTTCTAAGTTATGATTTTAGCCTTACGACAGACAAAAATTAATGAAATTATATAAATGGATTTCTCTTTTGAGAATCATTTTAATTTAATCACATGTTAAAATGGTAAAACGTATACTAAAAAAATTCTTCAAAGGTCTTCTTATACTCATATTGCTTTGTGTAGCATTACTTTATATTTTTGATTACGAATATGTTTTGAAAGGAGTGAGGGTCGTTTATATGACAGGTCACACATCAGCCTTTATAGAAGATCATACCTATTTTGAGAATCGTGTTATCAAAAATGGAAATGCAACAACTGCTTGGGCTATCCATCAAGATTATAATAAAGCACAAAGTACAGAAAAACTTAATAAAATTAATAAAGAACTAGGTACAGTAGCTTTTATGATCGTTAAAAACGACAGTATTTGGTACGAAAATTATGAAGAAGGATTTAGTAAAGACTCTAAAACAAACTCGTTTTCGATGGCAAAAAGTGTTGTGACAGCACTTTTGGGAAAAGCGATTATGGATGGGTACATCAAAAGTTTAGATCAGCCTTTGGGTGATTTTTTTCCTGAGTTTTCAAAAGGTTTAGCTGCCAAAACCACAGTAGGAGATCTCTCTTCAATGTCTTCGGGACTGGATTGGACAGAGCATTATACAAGTCCATTTTCTATTACTGCCAGAGCCTATTATGATACAGAACTAAAAGATGTGATGCTAGGATTAAAAGTTGTAGAAGAACCTGGTAAAAAATATAAGTATTTAAGTGGTAATACGCAGTTACTAGGAATGGTTATCGAGAAAGCTACCGGACAAAAGTTATCTAACTATTTAAGTGAGAGTTTTTGGAAACCCTTGGGCATGGAGCATGAAGCACTTTGGCAATTAGACAGTGAAGAAAGTGGAATCGAAAAAGCATATTGCTGTATTGCCAGTAACGCAAGAGATTTTGGACGTTTTGGTATGATGTTTAAGAATAATGGCGTTTTTGCAGGAAAACAATTATTACCTAAAGAGTTTGTTGAATTGGCGACAAAACCAAGATTTGAAGATGGCCAAATGTATGGTTATGGATTTTGGTTATCTAACCATCTAGGTAAAAAAATATTTGCCATGAGAGGAATCTTGGGTCAATATGTGATTTGTATTCCCGAAGATGACATCCTGATTGTAAGACTAGGGCACAAGAGAGGAAACTTTATGCCAAATAAATCATTTACCGAAGACTTTTTTGTGTATATCGAAGAGGCTTATAAAATGTTAGAGAATGCTTCATAAATTAAATTTAGAACACATACTATTTCTAGATATAGAAACGGTGCCAGAATATAAAGATTTTGATAGTTTAAGTGATGAATTGAAATATTTGTGGGCAGATAAGACAAAATATCAACGAAAAGAAGACTTTACCCCAGAAGAATTTTATGAAAGGGCAGGTATCTGGGCAGAATTTGGAAAAATTGTGTGTATTTCTGTAGGCTTTTTTTCATTTAAAGGTGAAGAAAGATCCTTTAGAACCAAGTCTTTTTTTGGAGAGGAAAAAGAAGTATTAATTGAATTTAAGAATTTAATAGAATCACATTTTAATACTCCTTACCATCTTCTTTGTGCGCATAACGGAAAAGAATTTGATTTTCCTTATATCGCAAGAAGAATGATTATTCATGGGATTTCACTCCCACAAAAATTAAATCTATTTGGTAAAAAACCTTGGGAAATCCCTCATTTGGATACTTTAGATTTATGGAAATTCGGAGATTATAAACACTTTACCTCTTTAAAGCTATTGACACATATTTTGGGCATTCCTTCCCCAAAAGATGATATCGATGGTAGCCAAGTACGTGAAGTATATTATGAAGAACAAGATATTGATCGTATCATTATATATTGCGAAAAAGATACAGTAGCTGTTGCACAAATATTACTTCGCTTACGGCAAGAAGAATTGCTAAGCGATGATGAGGTAATATCAGTCTAGTTTTTACTCTATTACTATTTTTCTTTCTTCAAAAGGTGATTGATATAATCCCTTATAAATTAACCAAGCCGGCAGAATGAATTGAATTATTCCTATTGGGAGAAGCATATTCATACTTATACTATGCCCAAAAATCGAAAATAATTCTTCTATAAACATTAGTAACACAGCTATGATACCAAAAATCGAAATTACTTTTGGTACGAGCTTGGATATGTATAATGTATAATACAAAACAAAAACAGGAAAGCAAGAAACTAATAAATACAGGTAGTGTGTCCACCAGTGTTGTTGATAAACAAAAGTTTTTAAAATCAAGAAATGATTCGTGTCGTAATTTACATTTTTTACATATTCTTTACTTAACTCCAGTATAGATACGACACTAAAAGTATCAAGCATAATAGAGATAAAGTTTAGGATACATAAAGAAACATATAGATAAGCTAAAAAATGATTAGATCGCTTAAAAATAGGTAAAAGAATAATGGCTATACTAATTGAAGCAAGTCCACTTATGATTCCTAATAGTATTGAAGTAATAATTTTATTTGAATTTTTGGCAGTAATTGTAATAAAGTCATCAGAGAAAAGTACAGGCCCCTGTAAAAATTGAAATATTGTGACACCCGAAATAAAAACGAATAGTAGTAGTATTCCGGCAATTCTTCCTGCTTGTTGATTTGAATTCATATGTAGTGCTTTTTGATGGATTTAAAAAATCAGAATGTTACTCTATTTATGAAGACGTAAATATTTTATAAATAGTTGCTTAGCTTAATAGATGATGATATTGAGGTTATAATTTTTTTGTATGTTCTGGTATCAATACTTTTATTTTCTATCTCACTATCAAAGACATTTGTAATCGATATACCTTTAACTGAAAATCTACATTTTTGCTGTTTTTAAAAAAGAATACAAGATTAATTCTAATGATCGACTATTCAGGTTATCAAAAATATAAAGGTCGTTTTTTATAATTCCGTACTACTATATTATAAAAAGATTCCTCTTAATTGTAGTCAGTCTTTCATCTTGCAACAAAATCTATAAGATGTAAAAAATGATTCCTTTGAAATATAGCTGCACAATTCAAAAACAATTATGTGTAAAAAAGGAAAGGTAATCTGGTTTTACAGCAAAGATTTTAAATTTTTTTAAGCATTATTATAAAGAACAGTAACAATTTTAAATCTATTTCGTCTAGTATTAAACGGCATAAAACATGAACAAATACATCATTCTCATCCTATCTTTATCCTTTTTGGGGTATTGCAAAGCACAAAAACAAGAAACTCAACCTTTTTTGAACTACAGTAAAACAATTGATTCGCTTATGCAGATTAGTTATGAAAGAGGAATTTTTAATGGTAATGTGTTGGTTACTAGGAATGACTCTCTCGTATATCAAAAATCATTTGGATACACGGATGGTTCAGGGCAAACTGAACTGACAAAAAAAACTATTTTCAGTCCGGGTTCAATCGCAAAAGAATTTGTTGCTGTTTCTATTATGATGTTAATCGAGAAAGGTGATTTACAATTGGATGACAAGCTTTCTCAATTTGATTTAGGACTACCGGCATGGTCTGAAAAAGTCACCATAAAGCATCTTTTAAACTACGTTAGTGGTATTCCTCAAATTGATTATGATACTGTAAAAAATGAAGAAGATATTTTAAAAGGATTACAACTTCTTCCCAATTTATTGTTTGAACCAGGTACAGATTTTAAATATAATAACAATAGTATTTTTCTTCAAAAGAGGATTATTGAAAATGTTACAAAAACAACATTTCAAGAGTTTGTAAAGGAGAATATTATCAATCCTTTAAAAATGACAGATGTAGGTTTTGATCTTGGCTATGATTATCCAAATAGAGCCAGGAGTTTTGATGTACATAAGCAAAATGCTGCCGAAAGTATCCCGAGTAAAGGTTGGTTATGGGTCTCAATCGGTGATTTGAATAAATGGATTACTGCTTTACATAACAATAAACTTATCTCTAAAGAATCATTAGAGACACTTCTCCAAAATCAATATTTTAAAGGTCAAAAGTGTATTCTGGGCTCGTCAGATGATTTATTTACAATACATATGCATGGTGGTCAATTCTATCAATTTGAAGCCGCTTTTATTAGTGAATTCAAGAACGACCTCAATATTATTTTAATGTCCAACAACAAAAGCAAATCTTTTGAAATAATAGAATCTGTGTATAATATAATGAAAGGGAAACCTTTTCGTTTGTCTAAAAAATCTATTTATAGACAAATCCGTTCTAAATGCCATGAAAATATCGCTTTAGGTATTCAGTATTATTATGACTTAAAAAAGAACAATTTAGATATTTACAGCTTTGAAAATCCAAATGAACTGAATGCACTTGGTTATGATTTACTATCGTCAAAAAAAATGAATGAAAGTATAAAAATATTCAAATTAGCTGTTTCAGAATTTCCTGACAATGCAAACTTGTATGATAGTTTAGGAGAAGCTTACTATACAAATAAACAATATGATTTGGCATTATTAAATTATAAAAAGTCATTGACATTGAATCCTAAAAATACAAATGCCGAAAAGATGATGGAGAAGATAAAAAAACATTCAAAATAAAAGCATTTATAATCAAATAGGATTAATAATGAATAAAAAGGTAGTTAAAGATTTTAGAGGTAAAGCGTGACAAAAGCTATACTGATCCTTAAAACTAACCAAACTCTATAAAGTTAACTATTTAAGAGACTAATAAAAATAGCTTCTTAGATTGATCACAAACTTTGTTTTAATATCCATTTTCTAGTGGGGATAGTCCATTCATCTAAAGGTTTGTATAGAAACCCATGTCCTAGATTTGTTTTTATTTCAAGCTGTTCAAATGTAGTTGTGTAGTTTTCTTTAGATTTCCAATAATCGTAATTTTTACCAGCGATTCCGTCTGATAAATCGTAGATACAAAGGACTTTACCATGAAATTTCCAATCATTATTGTTCTCTTGATATTCATTATTGCCAGCAAGAAATACATAGTTAATCTCATTTGTATTGATGTCTGAGATATTTGAGGCTATAATTGCGCCTTTAGAGGCTCCTATAACAGTGATATCAATCGGTTTTATTCCTAAATGAATAAGGCTGTCGACTTGTTTTGAAATTTTTTTAGCATAGATTCTAACATCAACATTTTCTTTCCTTACTTCATAGTGAACTATTGAGTTTTTGACTTGTATTGCATCAATAATACTATCAAATTCATATTTACCAAATCTTTCGCTGTAAGCCTCTTTACCTTGTTGTTCGATAATCCTTCCATGGATATAAAAAATATGCTTTTCACTGCTGTCTTTAGATGTATTTATGTGACAGCTATTCAAAACAACTAGTCCAATAATAAAATA
This sequence comes from Aquimarina algicola, assembly GCF_006443095.1. Classification (GTDB taxonomy): domain Bacteria; phylum Bacteroidota; class Bacteroidia; order Flavobacteriales; family Flavobacteriaceae; genus Aquimarina; species Aquimarina algicola. Next base: position 246,124 of record NZ_VFWZ01000006.1, on the reverse strand, counting down.
AATCAAATTTTGTGTCATCGATGTGTTTTGATCAAATGTAGGCTTTTACCATTATATTAAAATCAAGCATATAAATGTACTGTTTAAATAATGACAACTTTATAAAAGTCAAGAGAAATTATTGGTGATTCAAGTAACATTTTTAACTATTAAGACATATACTTATAATTCAGTTTAGAATAAAATGTAAAATGAAAACAAAATTAGTATGAGGAAAAGAACTAAAGCGCTAATCTTTATTGCAGTAATTGGGGTTGCAAGTTGTAGCCCAAGAATCTCTTCAAATTTCGCTAATCCGCAACCCGAATTATCGATTGATGAAAAAGTAGCTTTTCTTGATGTCGAACACAAATTACCTAATAATACGATCAAGATAGGTGATCTAAGATTTCAAGATTCAGGGTTTTCGACAAATTGTAGCTTCAACAGTTTGATGAATCGAGCGAGAGTTATATCGAGAAAAAATGGGGCAAATATTATAAAGGTTATAGAAAAAAAGAAACCTGATCTATGGAGCTCTTGTTATCGACTCAAAATAGAACTACATAAGTTTAATGGCGATGTTTCATCTTTGTCACAATACAAACTAAAATTAGATTAAAAATTTAAAAATAAATCAATGGAAATTATTACTAAAGCATTACTTTTTTCTTCAATCATATTGCTTTCTAATTGTGCAACAATTATTTCGGGTTCCAGACAAATTGTAGAAATTTCTTCTGAGCCTAATTCGGCTAAAGTTTATATAAATGAAATTGAAGTTGGAGAAACCCCAGTTCAAAAGAGACTTAAAAGGAATCAAACATATCAATTGACTTTAAAACTAGATGGGTATAAAACTTATGATACTAAGTTAGAGAAAAAATTTAACGCTTGGTATGTGGGAAATGTTGTGTTTGGAGGATTGATAGGACTCATTGTTGATCCGGCAACGGGAGCAATGTTTAAACTCAAACCCGAAGAAATTGATAAGCAGATAAAAAACGGAACTACTTATAAAACAAAACATGGAAATATCTATTTGAACGTTAGTATGGAAATTGATCCAAATTGGCAAAAAATAGGACAATTAGAAAAATTAGATTCATACTAATGATTTAATGTTTTATTGGAGGGGTATAATTTATACATCTCCAATAAAATTGTATGTCTTTATAGAGATTAGGTTTTATAAAATAAAAACCCTCTCCGTAAAGAGAGGGGGGATGTGTAATTATATGTCGGTCGTGTCCCCCAACACACTCAAAACTAGTTTGAGCAAATCTCCTCGATATAATTACAACCAAACCAGCGGAAAAGCGTATTTCCGCATCGTCTATAGGTTAATATTTTATAAATGTTTTGATAATATAGTAGCCAAAATAATTCCTGTTCGAAACTATTTATGTTACGAGAATAGATCGTGTATTATACCGTCGTAAGAAGATTTGTGTTGGGGTTTTACCGTAGTAAGACAATGCGAATATAGGACTTTTTTTTAATAAAAAGCAAATTTAATTAACATTTTGTTATGATTTTTATAACAAATGCAGTTTTAGTGATGTGTAAAGCATTTAACTTGTTAAATATATTATGATTTAAAATCGGTAATTACTTAATTTAAATGATCTTTTGGATCATGGGATTAAATGCTTTTGAAGCTACCATTACTTTATTACCAATCTCCAATTCTTCAACTTCAGATTCTTGCGCAATTATTTTTACAACATTAGTACCGATAAGAACAGTAACAATATATACGACTTCTTCCTTTTGTATAGAAATGACTTCTCCAACAAATGTAAATTTTGCACTCGTATGTTGCGATGTAAATATATCTAAAGGAGACCCAGAGGTTTTTATTTTTCCATTTTTGATAAGATGTACACGGTCTGATAACTTGATGATTTCTCCAGTATCATGGCTAACCAATATAGTAGTAAGTTCATATTGGCGATGCACTTTTAATATATAATCTTGTAGTTTACTTCTCATTTTGGCATCTAGGGCAGCTAGAGGTTCGTCTAATAGAAGAATTTCGGGTTTTTGCACTAATGCTCTTGCTAATGCAACACGTTGTTGTTGACCGCCTGATAACATTATGGGTTTTTGATGTTGTAATTCTTGTAACGATACAATCTCAATGAGTTCATCAATACTATTTTTGTCTTGATTTTTTTGTAAAGCATATTCAAGGTTTTTGCGTACAGTCATATTAGGAAAAAGCGCATATTCTTGAAATACAAATCCAATTTTTCTTTTTTGTGTTTTTAAATTGATCTTATTTTTAGTGTCTAGCCATGTCGTATTATTTACGATTACTTTGCCATGGTCGGGCTCTAATAATCCCGCTATCATTCGTAATGTAGAAGTTTTGCCAACACCGGATTCGCCATACAACGTAATCAATTCTCCCTTTTTTATATCGAGATCTATTTGTAAAGATACTTTACCATTGGCGGCTTGTAGTTTTTTGTGTAAAGATATCTGTATCATGCTCTATTTTTTTTAAAATACCCTCCATTAATAAGATATACAATGAGTAGAATTATAAATGTAATACCTAATAAAATTAGAGAATACACATTTGCAGTATCATATTGAAGCGCTTCAACCTCGTCATAGATAGCGATAGATGCAACTTTGGTTTTACCAGGAATATTGCCACCTATCATAAGAACTACACCAAACTCTCCTACAGTATGAGCGAATGATAAAACAATACCAGTAAGTAATGAAGGCTTTATATTGGGTAATAAAACTTTATGTAGAGTAGTAAAACTTGATTTACCAAGGATATAAGAAGCTTCTCTATACTGTTTTGGAAGTCCTGCTAAACCTGATTGAATCGGTTGAACCATAAATGGGAGACTATATAATACAGAAGCGATAACAAGCCCTTCAAAAGAAAAAATTAACCGTAATCCAAACCAATCGTTGATCCAGTTTCCAAAAATATGATTTGGGCTGAAGGCTAACAATAGATAAAATCCCAAAACTGTTGGTGGTAACACTAGAGGCATACTTACTAAAGTTTCTACAATAGGTTTTGCCCTAGATCTCGAAAAAGCCAGCCAATATGACAAAGGAATCCCCAAAATAACTAGTATTATCGTTGTGATTAGTGCTAATCTAAAAGTTAATATTAAGGGTTGCCAGTCTATCATTTTCCTAATACTACTTCATTGGTTTTAATCATTGTAATTACATTTGAACCTTCTTTGATGCCTAATTTTTTAAATGAAGCAGATGTGATAATAGAGTTGATAACGCCTAGATAAGTATCAATGGTTATTTTAGTTAATAATTTACCCTTTTCAAAAGTAGTAACGATACCGCTAATTTGATTTTCAAGACTGATCATATCTATTTTGGTAGTAGTAATAATAACCTCTGTTTCTTTAAAAAATATTTTGACAGGTTTATCAACTTTCAAATATAAAGAAGTATTGGGGTTTTCTATTACAATGGCTTTGAATGTAGTATCTTTTATCTGTATACTTACTAATGAAAGACTACCGCTTACTTCTATATTCGATATTTGACCTGATAAACTATTCATTTTTGAGTTACAATGTATCCAAAATTTTTAAGAATTTCTTGTGATGAATGAGAGAACAAAAAATCATAAAATTGTAAGGTTTTATGTGATCTCTCTTTTTTCTTTATAATAACGACTCCTTGAGAAATAGGCGTGTAGGTGTTTTCAGGAATAGAAATCCAAGATCCCTTATTTTTCATTTGTGTAGTATGCACAATTGATGCCGAAGTAAAACCAACTTGTGCAGCTCCCGAAATAATAAACTGATTGGTTTGTGCGATACTTTCTCCATAGACTAATTTATCTTTAATTTGATCATAAACCTTTTGGTGTTTTAGTGTCGAAATTGCTGCTTTTCCATAAGGTGCCGTAGTAGGATTGGCAATAGCAATATGTTTGATTTCTGGTTGTAGAAGTGTCTGAATGTCGGGGTTTATTGCTTTTGTAGTGGACCATAATATCAATTTTCCATGAGCATATATTTTTGGAGGATTTGTCGTAAATCCTTCGTTATAGAGATTTTCTGGATATTTCATATCAGCCGACATTAGAATATCGTATGGAGCGCCCTCTTTGATTTGAGCAGTTAATTTGCCCGAAGAACCTATGATAATATCGCAGACTATGCCCGTTTTTTCAGTAAATACCTTAGAGATTTCCTTTATCGCGAATTGCATATTAGCAGCAACAGCAATTGTGATCTGCGAATCTTGTTTTTTATTACAACCTGAAATAAAAACTATAAGAAAAAATAATGCGATACTTTTTTGTATGTGTTTAACTATAATGCCACTTATCATATTTGTTATTAACCCTATTTTAATTTTAGATAAAAAAAGTATCTCAAAGAACAATATAACCAATTTCAATATTTGAGAAGATTATTTTTTGCTAAAGTTCATTTGTAAAGAAAATCAATTAAATTTTCTTTACAAATGAAATTATCTTTCTCAAATTTCAAAAAGGTGATAATAGTCATTATTTAAGCTTTCATCAGCATTTACCTTTACCAAGAATTTTAAAAATCAGTAGTATGAGAAGAATTGGAATTATTTCGTTCATTTGTTTATTAGTTTCATTTTCAATGTTTTCACAAGAGAGTGACTCCCAAGAAACCAAAGATTTTAGTAGATGGCAAGTAAGACTTAGAGGTTTGGTGGTTACACCAGACGAAAGCGCTTCTATAGGAGGTATAGGTGGAGATGTAGATATTTCTACGGCTTTTGTTCCAGAGTTAGATTTTACTTATTTTTTTACTAAAAATTGGGCTGCAGAATTGATATTAGCAACTGCAAATCATGATGTTGAAGCAATATCAACAGCGGCTGGTGACATCGATCTTGGTGATGTTTGGCTTTTGCCTCCAACACTTACACTTCAATATCATTTTAACGAAGGAAAATTTAAGCCTTATGTTGGTGCTGGTATTAATTACACATTTTTCTACAGTGCAGACGAAGGTCCAGTTGCCGATGATATAGAGTATGACAATAATGTTGGTTTTGCCTTACAAGCAGGACTGGATTTTGCCCTAAATGACAGATGGTTTTTAAATGCAGATGTGAAAAAATTGTTTTTGCAGACCGATGTTACTATAAACGCAACAAGTGCATTAGGAGCTACAGTTGAAGCAGATGTAGATATTAATCCGTGGTTGTTCGGAATTGGAGTTGGATACAAGTTCTAAATGGTTTTCTGAAGAAATGCTTAAAAAATTAATGTTTAAAAAAAAGAGTCGAAGTGTAAAGAAAATAGATCGCTATACATCTCAACTCTAATTTAAGAATGAATAGATAATCTTTTAGAGCGTTTTTCATTTATAACTTGGGTTTTGAAATTGATAAAAAAATCCCTAAAACAAAGTGTTTTAGGGATTTTGGATTAAATTATAGACAAGTCTATTATTCTTTAATAAATTGTACTGTGTGTGTATTTATTTTTAGAACATATAATCCAGATTGAAGCTCTGTTACAGGTATTGTATTAATAAATGTACCTTTACTTACAGGTTGTCCAAGCATATTAAAAATGGTATATGGTTTCTCTCCAATTTGGTTTGTTATTACATTAAGTATATTGCCATTTACAGGATTAGGATATATTTTCAATAATTCTTCAAGGGTTTGTTGTACAGGTGGTTTCTCTTTGGATACTGATGTTGTAATTGCACCAAAAATAGGAACAGGTACACCACATGCGGTGATAAATGTCCAGTCGTTTGCAGTATTTCTTTCCCACAGATTACCTTGGTATACGACTCTATCTCCCGGACTATACGTTACAGAAGTACTATGTGTTGCAACTCCTTCACATGGATCAGTAGAGCCTGTCGTTTTTGTAAGAGAAACATTATCAATCGCAATATCAGCTTGCCATGTTGACCCCGTTACCCTATTGAATCGTATTTGAACCTCTTTATTGAGATAAGCCGAAAGATCGATTGTAGCGGTTTGCCACGCATTACCTTGATTACCAGTTTGACTCCAAATATTAGTCCAGCTTGATCCTTGATCTACACTAGCTTGAACGGTAATATTTCCCATATCAGCTGCCCCAAACATGTGATAATTAAAAGAAAAAATTGATTGCGTTGCTCCTGACAAATCAAAACAAGGCGAGGTCAAGATAGCTTGTTTATTTGGGTATCCGGTTTCATTTACAGAGGCTTCAACATAGATATAATAAGAGCCTTGTACAGCTCCAGATGGTCCTGTGTCACCAGATGGCGTTCCGTTGGTATTAATTGTCCAGTTAATATTATCATTTGTAGACTGTATCCATGCTCCTAGAGTATTTTCAAAACCTTCACTATACGGAAAAGCAGAAATAGTAGATGCACAAGCGCTAGATCCACCTCCAGTAGTCGTTACATTTATAGTAGCACTAAAATCAGATATATTACCTGCAGCATCTTTGGCTTTTATTTTAAATTGATATGTGGTGTTTGCACTTAGATTTGGTATAGTAGTGGCTGTGCCAGAAACCGCCCCTAATCGAACATTATCTTGATAAATGTCGTATCCTGTAACTTCTATATTATCAGAAGAAGCATCCCATGATAAAACAACAGAAGTTTCTCTAACAGAAGAAGCTGTAAGGTTTTGAGGTATGGTAGGGGCTTGAGTATCATCTCCAGAATTAGAACTTCCTGCCAGTAGCACTTTCCAAACTCCTCTACCGTAGGTAGCAGCAATTAAAACCTGATCTTTTAAGTTAACTTCAAGATCTCTTACAGCTACATTTGGAAGATTTTGAGAATAATCTTCCCAGGCATTATTTCCGTTTTTGTGGTATACACCAAGATACGTTCCTAAATATATAGATTCTGTTCCTTTTTGATGTCTTACAATGAATTTACCTTCTCCGGGTAAATTACCAGTGATATTAGAAAAATTAGTTCCTTGAGTAGTAGATTTATATACACCGCCACTACTTGACCCTGATGTAGTTACATATACAATTCTATTGTCATCATTATGTACTTCTATAGAAGAAATATCCGTTTGAAAAGAAGCAACTCTTGTCCAATTAGCTCCTTTATTTGTGCTTCTGAACAGATTTTTATCCATAGCAGCATATATCGTATTATTATTTATAGGATCTAATTCGATATGATCTATTCTTCCTCCAAAATTAAAATTGGTAAGTCTTTGAAAAGAACTACCATTAAGCCTGTAAAAACTAGAATATCCTGCATATAGAACACCATTTTTGTCAGACACCAAAGGAGTAATCCAATTACCAGACTCCGGAGCTCTGGCTACCTGGCTTTGAGAAACCCCTCTATTTCTGGTTACATAAAGATTTTGACCATTTTGTATAAATCCATAATAGGTATTGGGATTATTTCCGCTTACAGCACAATCCATCCCATCAGCACCATAATAATTGTTCCATTCGCTTCCGTTTAAAGCATAACCTCCATTGTCTTGAAGTCCTCCGACAAGATAACTTGCACTTTGATTTTCTGCTACAGAAATTCTATAAAACTGCCCAATTTGTAAACCTTTGGTAAGGTCTGTAAAACTTTGCCCGTTATTTTCGGAGATATAAATACCACCATCACTACCACATATTAGTTTTCCGTCATAATATCTCAAAAAATGAATATCTGCATGGGTATAAGTTGCTTGTCTGGGAGAAGACCAATTATTTATTTTTGTAAAATCATTTCCGCCATTAGTAGATCTCCAAATATTCAAACAACCTACAAAAACGGTATTGGCATTTTGGTCTGACACTGCTAATGCCAAATCATACCATGCTTGAGAACTCTCAAGAATATTTGTGGTTTCTGCAGTTTTTGTAAAGCTACTCCCGCTATTTGTAGAGCGGTATAATCCTTGAAATGAGTAGTTGGCATTTCGGGGTCTTGCACTTAGCACATAGACATAATTAGCATTGGCAGGAGTAACATCTATTACCAATCTTCCTGAGTTAGAGGGGAGCCCACTTTGAATTCTGGAAAAGCTATCTCCAGCATTGGTAGATCTATAAAAAGATGTAGACGAAACCGCATATATTGTGTTAGGATTTCCTGGTTTAAGTTTTATGTCCTTGATGTTTCCACTCAATGTTCTGGTCCAGTTTGCCCCGGCATTGGTAGTTTTATATACCCCTACACTGGTAGCAACCCATAGAATATTCGAATTATTTGGATGGATATAGATATCATTTGCAGTCGTTTGTGTATTGGTAAATCTAAGACCGGTTCTTGACCAGGAATTTCCGCCGTCTGTAGATTTAAGTACTCCAATACTATAACTATCATTTGCATCATCATCACCTGTAGCAATATAAATAATATTTGAATTTCTAGGATCTATTGCAATGCCCGAAACCCCTATTTGCTGTAAATCATCTGATAAAGGAGTCCAATTCACTCCTCGATTTGTTGATTTCCAAATTCCTCCGGCAGGTGCGCCTGCATACATAACATTGGCATTATTAGGATCAATAATACCAATATTAATCCGACCTTGCCCGGGAGACCAAGAGGATGCCTGATTATGGTCAAAAGGCCCCATAGGTGTCCAATTAGGAGATGCTTTGCCGTTTTTTGAAGTGGCGATTTTACTTTTAGCACTTTTTGTATTTATAAAAAAATCCGGAGAAGGTAATGTTCCATCTGGCATAACAGCATTTTTCCAATATTCTCTCCATCTCATAAATGGCTTGTAGCCACTACCTTTCTGGTCTGGATCATGATTCTTCCAGTATTCATCAAAAGCGTTTGTGATTTCATTGAATTTTAATTTTGTGTCTGTGTTAGTGCTTTTCTTGTTGTTTTCTAAAGCTGCCATCCAAGGGGCAGAAGAGTTGTACTGAGCTATTGTACAATAGCATGTTAGCATCATTAATGCAAAGAGAGTTCTTTTCATGATTTTTGTTAGGTTTAGTTAAAAAAAAGAATTGTTGAGTTTGTTTTTTTTAAAAGAATCGTAATTGAATATGTGAGATACTCCTTAAAATGTAATGGAGTAAAGTAGGGGGTCAAATACTGCTAAAAAGCCTTTAAGTTTGAATGATATAGAGTAAAAGAATGTCTTAAAATAGTATTAAAGACTCATATCATTATAATGTGATTGAGGTTAAATTGTTTTTATGCTTTTCATGAGGTAAAGTTGGTTTAGTTTTAAGTTTAGTAAGAGTCTTTGGTCGACCAAAAATAAGCATTAATTTAATAAGATTTTTATATTTGTTTAAATAATTTTAACATTGAATTGATTCTTAATTCTATTAACCTAATGGGGGTAAATAGTATCTTCAAAATTATACTTTGAATCTCGCTTTTTGAGTGATAGTAAATTATTTTTTTATTGTAGTGTATTAAAAAAATCAAGAGCTCTTTTTTCATTATAATATGCCTTACCTGAGAGATAAAAACCAACATGTCCGCCATAATCAGGAGTTTCTAAAAATAAATTTTTATTTTTTTTAGCTTCGTTAATGGGATAACAAAGCTCTCCTAAAAACGAATCATTTTTGGCATTTATAATTAATGTCGGAATTTTTATCGTTTGTAAGAATTGTTTACAACTGCATTTGGTGTAATAATCTATAGCGTTCTTATAGCCGTGAGCTTTGCTGGTATATAAATTATCGATATCAATAAGAGATGAGCAAGATTTGATATCAGATCTACTCAACTCATTTGAAAATACTTGTTGTCTTTCGTATAGTTTAGCTTTTAAATTTTTGATAAAGCGTTGTTGATAGATGATATTTTTAGGTTTATTAATTTCTGAAAGTGAATTATAAAGATCACAAGGTACAGAAACACCAACAGCTGCTTTGATCTGGGAAGGAATCAAACGTCCCTCTCCAAGATATTTGAGCATAAGATTTCCGCCAAGGCTAAATCCACAAATCGATATCTGTGTGTAAGAATATTTTTTTACGATATAATTGATAACGGCTTCTAAGTCATCGCTTGCTCCTGCATTATAAGATTTATATAAACGATTTACTTCGCCGCTACAGTTTCTAAGATTGAGCGCAACACTATCCCAACAATTTTGGTTGAGGTGTCTTGCCAACCCTAAGATGTATTGGCGTTGACCATTTCCTTCAAGACCATGGATAATAATGGTAAGCCTATTTGACTTTTTATTGGCACTATGACTCCAATCAAGATCTATAAAATCCCCATCATCAAGTTCTACACGTTCTCTTTTTTGAACAACTCCTTTTACTTTTCTCAATAAATTTGGAAAAATAGTTGAAAAATGACCATTTTTAAATGGTAGCGGCGGTGTATAATTTGATGTGATTACTGGCATTGTAATGAGCAACTAATCTTAGTATATATACAAATGTAGTAGTTGTTTTGCTAAAAGTGAGAAGACCCGGTATATTTTTATAAAATACCCGGGCCTTTTTTGTACCCTCTGTTTTAAAATTTGAGGATGGTAAACCTTGCAATGTATATTTGATAGTTCATGTATCTTTTTTCGATTTTATAACATTTCTATTTTCAGTACACTTTTTGGTTTAGCCATATTGGGGGGTATGCTAAAACTTCAAAAAGAATATGTAATACATAAATATCACAGAGCAAGTTTATTTTCGAATGAAGAAAATACAATAATTATTCTTTAAAAAATACAATTCGTATATTAAATTGAAAATATACTTGTAATTGTAAAGAAGATTTTCATATTAATTTTAGGTTTTAAGTTACTAGTATTTTGTTTTTACAAACTATAATTTCATGCTTTTTAAAAGCAGCGCAAAGATTCAGTTTATAGTAAAAAACTAATGTTAATGCTAAGGATACATTAGGGGTACATATTACAAAATGTGGGTACTTTTAGCATACGAAATGGTGTTATAAGATATTTTTGCGGTTTAATTTTTGGATGTAAAAGATTTTAAATATACTATTTTCAACAGGCAATAATTATGCGTGCACAGCAAATGTTTTGTATTTTTGGGGGCTAAAACTTGGAATATGTATATAAAGGATTTTGAAATACGATGGAATGATATAGATGCAAACAGACATTTAGCCAATAAAGCTTATATTGAATTTGCAGCACATACTCGTATGTCTTTTTTGACCGAAAAAGGTTTTGATCAAAGAATGTTGGGCAAATATGATATTGGACCTGTAGTATTCTATGAACACATTTATTACTTTAAAGAAGTTTTTTATGGCAGACCGGTTAAAGTGTCTTTGGAGATCACAGGTTTGAGTGAAGATGGAATGTTTTTTGAATTCAGGCATAATTTTTATGATTATAAAGGACGCAATTTTGCACAATGTGAAATGATGGGAGCCTGGATGGACTTAAATAGTAGAAAATTGATTCCTTTGCCAGAAGAAATGTATAAATTTTTGGAGGTTATAGAACGACCAAAAGATTTTAGAATTCTCACTAAAGAAGATACCCGTAAGTTTAATAAAAAGCCTGTTAATCTAGAAGATATATAGAAATTTACTATTTTCTTGGCTTTTTGGTTACTAAATATACACCCACAAAAATCAATAAAGTAGCTACAATTTTAATACTATCTAAACTGTCTTTGCCTAATGCAATTGCAAATGTAGAAGCCAGTAAAGGTTGTAAATAAATAAAGACTGCTACAGTAGTAGGTTTAAGCTCTTTGATGGCAAAAATATTAAGAATATAAGTACCAAAAGTGGCAAAAAGAATAACATACCCTATTTTTAAATACCCTTCGATTGGTATTGCATCAGGTTGTATATCTAAGAGTTGAGAAATACCAAACGGTAAAACAAATAAAAACCCAAAACCATACATCCATTTCATAAATGTAAAAGGATGGTATTTTTGGGTTATTTTTTTAACAACTATAATGTAACAAGCGTATGAGGTGGCGTTTACAAAAATCAAAAAATTACCTAGAACCGGATTTGTGGCTGTTGCAGAGACTTTGGTGTTATAAAGTATGATTAGTAAGGTGCCTGAGAGTCCGATTAATACTCCTATTACTTTAAGTATTCTTATTTTTTCTTTTAGGAATATTATTGCAAGAATCAAAACTATAATTGGTGTTGTCACCATTAATACAGAAGCACTGATAGGAGTGGTAAGGTTTAATCCTTCAAAAAAAGCAAGCATATTGATGCCCACCCCAAATATTGCAGCTAGGGCAATTCTTGCAAAATCTTTTCTTTCAATTTTTTCTTTAGGGCCTAGAAAACCAATTCCCAAAAAGAGTATAAATGCTCCAAGAACCCTTATGACGATAAAACCAAAGGGTTCTACATAATGTGGCATAACATCTTTGGCAATAGTATAATTCGCCCCATAAAATAATGCCACAAAACTGGCTGCAATAAGTGCCAGAATTCTTTTGTTCATAAATTAAATAGCAGATTTAGCAGCTTCTACAACTTTTTTACTATTTCCAATAAAAATATTTGTGTCAACTATAATAACAGGACGTTTTAAGAATGTATAATGTTCCAAAATCAATTCTTTATAATTCTGTTCAGTAAGGTTTTTATTTTTTAAATCACGCTCTTTATATAGTCGTGCTCGTTTACTAAATAAAGCTTCATAACTACCTGCTAATTGATACATTTCATTTAATTGATCCTCTGTTATTGGTTCTATTTTGATATCCTGTAGTATAAAATCTGAAGAAAAATCTAGCTCATTTAGAATACGTCTACAAGTATCACAAGTAGATAGGTGGTATATTTTTTTCATTAAATAGTTTTTTAATTTTATCCTTCTTAAAAGAAATTTGAAGTAAAGTTAGTTGATAAAATCAACACAAAGGAAATTTATTTTATCACTAAAACGTATATTTTTGGCTAAAAATTAAGAAAATCATGCAAAATCAACTCGATATTACTCGCGTAAATAGAAAATTGGTCATAGGGTTTCTAGAAAACCATTCTTTAGAAGAACTTAATAAAGTTCCCGAAGGCTTTAATAACAATCTGATTTGGAATATCGCTCACATAGTGGTTACTCAGCAATTACTAGTTTATAAATTAAGTGGATTACCTATGATGATCGATGAAGATATGGTCGAATCATACCGAAAAGGATCTAAAACAGAAAGATCAGTTACAGCAGAAGAAGTTTCGACAATCAAGGATTTATTGTTTTCTACCATAGATCAAACTGAAAAAGATCTTGAAAAAGGAATCTTCAAAAACTTTAAAGAATACCCTACAAGTACAGGTTTTGTGCTCAAGTCTGTAGAAGATGCATTACGGTTCAATAATTATCATGAAGGAATTCATTTTGGATATCTTTTAGCTTTAAAAAGAGCACTTTAATACTTAGCAACTCGTATTTTAAAAAATGCTAACAGTAAAATAAGAGACTACATCTTTTTTATTAAGTTTTAGCTCAACAGGACCTTCGGCATATGAACTTATTTCATACGGATTATAATAAAGAATAACTTCTTTGTCTGTAAATCCAATTGTCGAAGGTAGCGTAAAGGTGTCATTTTCAAAAAAGAATCCGGTACTATTAATTGATTGATTTTTATCAATTTTATGTGCTTTTCTAAAGGCGTTTTCAACATATTTTTTAAAAGCATCAACATCATTAAGCAAAGCTCTTAACGAAAGTTTTTTGCCTGTAACCGGATCAATGTTGATATATGAGATAGTACTGTTGCCATGTGCTCCACCAGTAAAAATGTAAGCATCCATTGCGAGAGAGATGATATCTTGGCATTGAAAACTTAATTTGCAATTTACGTTTGCTTCATACATTGAGGTTTCGTCAGGAAACTCTTCAAGTATTTTCTGATATGAAGAATTGAATTGCTCAGCTGCCTTATCTAAAGAGTGATTCGATAGATTTTTATGATCAATGTCAAAAATTGTAGCGGCAGCTCTTTCGATTTCTTTATTGATCTTTAGAGCTATCTCATCCTCTCCCAAAACATTTACCAAATTAAGTTCTATAGCTGCACAATCTATAACCCTACAATCAAACAAAGTATCTGTTGTGATCAATTTGTTCTCGAATATGATTTCTTCTCTGTTCTTGCAGGCATAAAAACAAAGCCAAATAAAGGTCAAAACAAAGAATTTGAAAGCAATGTTAGTTTTTAAGTTAATCATCTACTAAAGGTATTTAATGAGATATGATTAGAACGAATTAAATCATACATTTGTTTAGAATTTTAACATAAAAAAAGATAAGTTCATTTTTTCTTATCATTTATAAGGGAATACATTGATAAATTATTAATAACAAAAATCTTACTATAGTGAAATTTAATACAAAAGCTATACATGGAGGTCAAAAGCATGATCCGGCATACGGTGCAGTAATGCCTCCTATATATCAAACGTCTACTTATGCGCAAACTACGCCTGGCGGGCACAAAGGTTTTGAATATAGTAGAACACATAATCCAACAAGAAAAGCATTAGAAGACTCTTTTGCCAGTATCGAGAACGGAAAATTTGGATTAGCGTTTGGTTCAGGATTAGCAGCAATAGATGCTGTAATCAAATTATTACAACCTGGTGATGAGGTAATCTCTACAAATGATTTGTATGGAGGTACCTATCGTTTGTTTACAAAAATATTTGAAGGTTTTGGAATTAAGTTTCATTTTATCGGTATGGAAAATGCTGATAAGATAGAAAGTTATGTAAACGAAAACACAAAACTTATTTGGGTTGAAACACCAACAAACCCAATGATGAATGTTATTGATGTTAAGGCTGTAGCTTCAGTTGCAAAAAAACACAATATACTATTGGCAGTAGATAATACATTTGCTACTCCATACTTACAAAGACCTCTTGATTTGGGAGCAGATATTGTAATGCATAGTGCTACAAAATATCTGGGCGGGCATAGTGATGTTGTTATGGGAGCTTTAGTGGTAAAAGATGAAAAGCTTGCAGAAAAATTATACTTTATTCAAAATGCAAGTGGCGCAGTTTGTGGGCCTCAGGACAGCTTTTTAGTATTAAGAGGAATAAAAACATTACATATTCGTATGCAAAGGCATTGCGAAAATGGCGAGGCTATTGCAAAATACCTTAAAAATCATCCAAAAATAGAAAAAGTGTACTGGCCGGGGTTTGAAGATCATCCAAACCATGATGTTGCCAAAGCTCAAATGGATGGCTTTGGGGGAATGATTTCTTTTGTGACCAAAGGAAGTGATTATGATAAGGCAATTAAAATTGTAGAGAACCTTAAAATCTTTACTCTCGCAGAGTCTCTGGGAGGTGTAGAAAGTCTAGCAGGTCATCCGGCAAGTATGACTCATGCTTCAATCCCAAAAGAAGAAAGAGAAAAAACCGGAGTTGTTGATTCATTGATCAGATTAAGCGTAGGAATAGAAGATGTAGACGATTTAATTGCAGATCTAGAACAAGCTATAGGTTAATAAGTTATTAAATTCAAAAAAACAGACTTGAATTTTTAGGAATATCATATATTTGAATAGAAAATTCAACCTTTATATAAGAATCTATTAATATTATCAATATATGCAAGCAAAAATAGATGCATTCATGGAAGAAGTAAAGGCTCGTAATGCTCATGAGCCTGAGTTCCTACAAGCTGTACAAGAAGTTGCAGAAACTGTAATTCCTTATATAGCTTCAAATGAGATTTATAATGGAAAAAACATTCTTTTAAGAATGGTAGAGCCAGAAAGAGCAATTATGTTTCGAGTACCTTGGGTAGATGATAAAGGAGAAATACATGTAAATAGAGGATACCGAATACAAATGAACTCTGCCATAGGCCCATACAAAGGAGGATTGCGTTTCCATCCTTCTGTAAATATGAGTATACTTAAATTTCTTGCTTTTGAGCAAGTATTCAAAAATAGTTTAACGACCCTTCCAATGGGAGGAGGAAAAGGAGGTTCTGACTTTGATCCTAAAGGTAAATCTGATGACGAAATTATGCGTTTTTGTCATAGTTTTATGAGCGAATTATATAGACATATTGGTGCTGATACAGATGTTCCTGCAGGGGATATTGGGGTTGGTTCCAGAGAAATAGGATTCTTGTTCGGGAAATACCGTAAAATGAAAAATGAATTTACAGGAGTACTTACAGGAAAAGGTATTACCTGGGGAGGATCATTAATTAGACCTGAAGCAACAGGATATGGTACAGTGTATTTTGCACAGAATATGCTAGAAACCAAAGGAGAATCTTTTGAAGGAAAAATAGTTACTGTTTCTGGTTCAGGTAATGTAGCGCAATATGCTACAGAAAAAGCAACTCAACTTGGAGCAAAAGTAGTGACTCTTTCTGACTCATCTGGATACATCTATGATAAAGATGGTATAGATGAAGAAAAATTAGCGTTTGTAATGGAATTGAAAAACGTAAGAAGAGGTCGTATACACGAATATGTAGACAAATATCCTTCTGCTGTTTTTCATAAAGGAAAAACACCTTGGGGAGAAAAATGTGATATTGCATTACCATGTGCGACGCAAAATGAATTAAACGGTGATGATGCTAAGACACTTATTGCTAATGGATGTGTATGTGTGAGTGAAGGCGCTAATATGCCAAGTACTCCCGAAGCAATTCTTGCGTTTCATGAGTCAAAGATTTTCTTTGCTCCGGGTAAAGCATCTAATGCCGGTGGAGTTGCTACTTCTGGATTAGAAATGACACAAAACTCTTTACGTTTTAACTGGACTCGGGAAGAAGTAGATGAAAAATTAAAACAAATTATGAATGATATCCACAAATCTTGCCTTAAGTATGGTACTGATGAAGATGGATATGTCGATTATGTAAAAGGAGCTAACATCGCAGGTTTTGTAAAAGTTGCAGATGCGATGCTTGCACAAGGAGTGATCTAATATAGTATCTCTATAAATATTAAAAAGCCATTTTGAACGTTCAAAATGGCTTTTTGCTTTTCTAGATATAATAACATTTTTCCGATATTAATTTTGACTAATTTTTAACAAAAAAATAAGAGTGAGCAGGGGATTTTTACCCTGTTCTCAAAAAAATAAATTGATTATACTTGCGCCCCTAAATTTAGTTGAATAAATGGGGTAACATTTTTACTCCAACATACATTAACATAAAAACTCAATTATAAATAAAAATGAATAAAAAAATTACTTTAATAGGTAAACTGGTATTGTTTGTGCTTTTCATCACAACGATCTCTTGTAGTAGTGATGATGAAATAACGGGAGGATCAAGCTCAGGAAATACCATTGTTGCTTTCAAAATCACTATTGGATCATTTAGTATTAATGCGGATATTAACCAAGGAGAAAAAACGATTACCCAAAGGTTGCCACCAAATATTGATTTAACTTCTATTGATTCTGAAGTTATTGCTTCTAATGGCGCTACAGTAACTCCAGATCCAGAAACAATTAATGATTATACAGAACCAATTATGTTCACTGTTACCGCAGAAAATGGAGATACAAAAGAGTACCTCGTTACATTTGATTTAATGGACGAAAATTATGCAGCACAATGTGATGTTAGTGATGCAAGCAAGTGGTTTGGTGGAGACGATAGAGAAGATCCGGATAATCCAGAAATAGGACCTAGAAATGTTGGTACCGGACAAACGATTAGATTAGTAAAAGACTTACATCCTATTTCATTTGGTACATATTTTAGAGATGCATTTAGATTTGATAGTACAGGTGATTTGTATAGAAAAGATGTAGAATTAAAACTTAACATCAGAAATGCAGACGGAAGTATATTAGCATCTACAACAACTTTGGTCGAAGGTTCATTTGATGGGGGTTGGGTAGATTTTGATTTATCATCCCTAAATCTGCTCTTAAAAAGTAATACAGATTATTATTTTACCTGGTATTTAGTAGATGGAGAATCACTTGCTGTATCAACGGGTTCTACAGGCAATACTGAACCAGCTATTGATGGTATACATAATGGACCTGGATATAGTGGGGAGTCTCGAAAATCAAAAAACAATTCTTTAGAGGATTGGGATACTTGGTACGAACATCCTTGGTATTTTAACTTTAGGATAGAAGGGAAACAATAGATAATTAATCTTCGTATAAAAAGCCATTTTGAATGTTCAAAATGGCTTTTGTCTTTTTAGTACCTTTTTGGGAAGTAATAATACCCTGTTAAGATTGCTTTTGATTAATATTTAATAAAAAATAAGGATTAAAGGGAGTTGTTTCTAAAAATTTAGTTGAATAAATAGGGTAACATTTTTACTCCATAATACATTAACATAAAAACTCAATTATAAATAAAAATGAATAAAAAAATTACTTTAGTAGGTAAACTAATATTGTTTGTACTTTTAATCACAACAATCTCTTGTAGTAGTGATGATGATGAAATAAGAGAAGAAATAGTTGAAGAATTAAGTGGAGAAAATAGTATTATCTCTTTCGAAATTGCTGCAGGAGTATTAAAAGTTAATGCAGACATTAATGAAGCAGGCAATAGTATTAATCAAAGATTACTACCTGATACAGATTTGACTTCTCTTGATACAAAGGTTGTTATCTCTGAAAATGCTTCAATCAGCCCGAATCCCGAAACAATTAATGATTATACAAAACCTGTTACATTTACTGTAACTGCAGAGAATGGTAACACAAAGGAATATATCGTGACATTCGGAATAATGGATGAAAATTATGCTGCACAATGCGATGTTAATGATGCATCTAAGTGGTTTGGCGGAGACGATAGAGAGAGTCCAGATAATCCTTTAATAGAACCTAGAAACGTTGGTACCGGGCAAACGATCAGATTAGTAAAAGATTTGTATCCTACTTCCTTTGGAGTATATTTCAGAGGAGGATTTAGATTCAGCAGTATAGGGAGATTATACAAAGAGGATGTAGAATTAAAATTAAATATTAGAAATGCAGATGGGAGTATATTAGCATCTACAACAACTTTGGTCGAAGGTTCATTTGAGGGGGGCTGGGTAGATTTTGATTTATCATCCCTAAATCTGCTCTTAAAAAATAATACAGATTATTATTTTACCTGGTATTTAATAGATGGAGAATCACTTGCTGTAACAACAGGTTCTACAGGAAATACTGAACAAATTATTGATGGGATACATAATGGACCTGGATATAGTGGTCAATCTCGGAAAAAAGATGGTACTTCTTTAGAAGATTGGGATACTTGGTTCGAGCATTCTTGGTATTTTAACTTTAGGATAGAAGGGAAACAATAGATAGATAATTAATAGCCGTATAAAAAGCCATTTTGAACGTTCAAAATGGCTTTTGTCTTATAATATATAGAGGATTAGAAAGTAGAGCTCCTGTAAATTTGTGTATTTTTACAATAAATTGTCTACATGAAATATATTGGATTTCTCTTTCTTGCATTGATGATGGTATCTTGTGGAAGTACACAAACTGTTTATGATTATGATGAACAACAAGATTTTTCGGTGTATAAGACGTTTGCTTTTTATCCAGAAATGAACTCTGGACTGAGCGAGCTAGATCAAAAAAGACTATTAGCAGTAACAGAAGAAGCAATGAATGCAAAAGGTTTAGTATTTTCTAATACTCCAGATATCTTTGTGAATTTTAAAACAGAAAGAAACAAAACTTCTTCTCGCAATAGTATTGGAGTAGGAGTTGGTAGTGGTGGCAGAGGAGTAAACATAGGTATCGGCGGAGCGATTCCTATAGGAGGTTCCCAAACCTATCTGAAACTTACGATGGATTTTGTAGATGCTAGCAAAGATCAGTTAATATGGCAAGCCGTTTCTGAAAAACAGTTTTATCCTAACGCTTCTCCAAATACGAGAACTCAATTTTTTCAAAGAATAGTAGCAAAAGCTCTAGCTAAATATCCACCCAAAAGAAGATGATTTTTTAATTGAAATAATATATAAACTTTAGTAAAAAAAATGATGTAGTATATGGATCACTTAACAAAATTAGAAGAAATGCTTCATAGAGCAAATGATGATATTAAAAACGGATCTTATGATGAAGCTACTAATAAGCTCGAAAAGATTATTGATATAGATCCTAATTTTGGTAAGGCATATAATCATTTGGGATATCTTTACGAAGTAAAATTCAAAGAGTATGAAAAAGGAGAAACATTGTATAAGCTTTGTTTAGAAAAAAGCCCAATGTATCCAAGTGTTTACTATAACTATTCTATTTTATTATCTACTTTAGGAAAATGGAAAGAATTACAAGAGTTATTAGATATTGCTCTTAATATCCCCGGAATTGTGAAATCAACAATTTATAATGAATATGCAATTATGTATGAACAACAGGGAGAATTAGATAAAGCGATAGAATTTTATAAAAAATGTGCGCTAAGTACTTTGGATAAAAATACATTAACTCGAGCAAAAGATTCTTTGGATAGATGTAAAATGAAGCAAGAATTGATATAGTTTTTTAGATTATCTATGTTGAGATAGAAATATAGCTGCTTTTTAGCTATTTTCGTTTCAATATGATAGTAAATACTACTGCAATAGTAATACACTCTATTCGATATGGTGAAGCCGATCTTATTGTTACCTTGTTTACAAAAGAAAGTGGTTTAAAAACCTATTTGATAAGAGGAGTGCTGAAATCAAGAAAAGGAAAAATCAGATCTTCTTTTTTTCAACCCTTAACTATTCTTGATGTAGAAGCAGTGCATAGAAATAAAGGTACGCTAGAACGTCTTAAAGACGTTAAGCTTGTGTCTCACTATCAAACCTTACACACTGATTTTGTAAAAAGTGCAATAGTTTTCTTTATTTCTGATGTGCTGAAAAGTTCTATCCTAGAAGAAGAAGCAAATATAGACCTGTTTACATTTTTAGAAACAGCATTGCTATGGTTAGATCATCATGATGATATATATAATTTTCATATTGCCTTTTTAATAGAACTGAGTAAGTTTTTAGGTTTCTTTCCAGACCTTTCTCAATTGGATTCAACGTATTTTAATATGCAAGACGGAGTGTTTCAATCAGATAGTGACAATATATATTGTGTAGAAGGGGATCATATTTTTAAGTTTAAAGAGTTTTTAGGCACAACATTTGAGGCAAATATGAAAATTAAACTAACCAAGAAGACCAGAAGTGATATCATAGCTATGTTATTAGTATATTTTGAGCTACATTTGCACGGCTTTAAAAAACCTAAATCACTTTCTGTTCTGAACGAAATTTTCAAATAAGATAATGCGTTTATTTTTACCTTTTTTATTCTTTACATTATACTTTTCGTTCTTTGGTAACGCACAACAAATTACTGTATATAGTACTTCAGATAATTTACCTGTTCCTAATGTTACTATCTATAATGATACAAAATCAAAAAGTGCAATTACTGATTTTGATGGCATTGCTGATATCTCAATATTTTCTGACAACGCCATTTTACATTTTGATCATGTGGCGCATATTAATAGATCAATACCTAAATCCAAAGTATTAAAATCTAAATCAGTCTATCTTGATATTGATGAAAATCAACTATCCGAGGTTGTAATTTCGGTTTCAAAATGGGAGCAGAATAAAAAGGATATATCTCAAAAAATTGTGAGTATATCCTCAAATGAAATCGCAATGACGACCCCTCAGACCTCTGCGGATTTATTACAAAATAGTGGTCAGGTGTTTGTACAAAAAAGTCAATTAGGGGGAGGAAGCCCTATAATAAGAGGTTTTTCTACAAATCGGTTATTGATAACAGTAGATGGAGTACGAATGAATACTGCAATCTTTAGAGGAGGCAATGTACAAAATATAATATCGGTAGATCCTTTTACAATAGACAGAACAGAAGTAATACTAGGACCCGGCTCAGTGGTTTATGGTAGTGATGCTGTGGGTGGAGTCATGAATTTTTACACCAAACAACCTAGTTTTGCAATTAGCGGTAAGAATAGATTGAATGGTAATGCATTAGTACGTTATTCTAGTGCCAGTAATGAAAAAACAGGTCACGTAGATTTTAATCTTGGTTTTGAAAAATGGGCTTTTTTAACCAGTATAAGCTATACTGATTTTGATGATCTAAAAATGGGAAGTCACGGTCCGGATGATTACCTGCGAAATGAGTTTGTCGAAAGGATTAATGGCGAAGATGTGATAGTAGAAAATGATGACCCTGAGAAACAGGTGTTCACAGGATATGATCAGGTTAATTTTTTACAAAAAGTACATTTTATGCCTAACGAAAATTGGGATTTTAATGCGGGGTTGATTTATTCAACAACTTCAGATTATCCTAGATATGATCGATTAATAAGACGTAGTGATGATCATTTAAGATCTGCTGAATGGTATTATGGCCCTCAAAAATGGTTTATGGGTAACCTACAGGTGTCACATAAATCCAAAAGATCGCTGTATGATAAGATGAAAATTACTGCTGCTTATCAGTATTTTGAAGAAAGTAGAAATGATAGAAATTTTGGGAGTTCAATTTTGGCAAGAACCAAAGAGCAGGTAGATGCATACTCTTTTAATATAGATTTTGAAAAAAAATATACTGATAAAACCTCGTTATATTATGGCTTAGAGTATGTATTAAATCAAGTGTATTCTGACGGAACAGAAAGTAATATTGTAGAAAATACTGTTGTAGATGCCCCTTCAAGATATCCTGATGGATCTACATGGCAATCTATAGCTGCTTACATGAATGTACATCATAGACTTAATGATAAACTAAATTTTCAAGGAGGACTGCGATACAATAGAATCATTTTGTATTCAGAGTTTGATGATACCTTTTTTGATTTTCCGTTTACAGAAGCAAATATAGATACCTATGCAGTAACAGGTACAGCAGGGGTAAGCTGGTTGCCAAATGAAAAAATACAATGGAAACTTAATTTTTCTACCGCATTTAGAGCTCCAAATATTGATGATGTGGGCAAAATATTTGATTCTGAGCCTGGTTCTGTCGTTGTTCCAAATCCTGAAATTGAATCAGAATATGCGTATAATGCAGAATTAGGAGTGAAATTGAATTTTACAAAAAACCTTTCATTAGATTTAGCAACCTATTATACCTATCTCGAAGACGCACTAATACGCAGAGATTTTAATTTGAATGGAGAGAGTGAAATTGAATTTGGAGGAGAATTAAGTAATGTTCAAGCGATCCAAAATGCTGCAAATGCAAAAGTTTATGGTTTTGAAGCGGGGTTACAATATAAATTTGCTAAAAATTTTGAGTTGAATTCTCAATACACATTTGTAGGGGGAGAAGAAGAGTCAGAAGACAATGTTTCTGTGCCTTCAAGACATGTCTCTCCTCAATTTGGTACAACAAGAATCATTTATGCATTGCCAAAGTTAAAAATAGATGCATTTGCAGTGTACAATGGAGAGTTTGATTTTGAAGATCTTGCACCATCACAACAAAATAATGATTTTTTGTATGCAAGTGATGAAAATGGTAATCCTTACTCGCCTTCTTGGTACACACTCAATCTAAGAACGCAGTATCAATTAACTAATAAATTACAAGGAATACTTTCTATAGAAAATATTACTGATCAGAGATATCGTCCATATTCTTCGGGAATTGCGGCAGCAGGAAGAAACTTTATTATGTCTTTAAAATATTCTCTGTAAAGTATAAATAACAAACAATTGGCTTTAAACAATACATTATTCGTTTTTGATATAGATGGTACATTAACCGATAGTGTTTCAAACTATCTAATTTCAGTAACAAAGTCGCTACTTGAATTAGGTATTTCAGATATAGATACCGACTATGATAATTATAAACATCATACTGATAGCTATGCATTGAGATATAACTATGAGCGAAATTTCGACACAAATATGCCCAAAGGTTTTCTAGATCGTTTTGAGACTGAAATTGTTCGTCAAATGAGTACAATTGGTCAGACTAAAGAAATTAAAGGAGCTAAATCTTTGATTACCCATTTCAGAAATACTAATACTCCATTTTGCTTTGCTACAGGAGCATTGCCAAAACCAAGTTTTTTAAAACTGAATCAGTGTGAGATTTGGTATCATGAAGACCTGTTGGCAACCTCAAAAACACATGAATCTCGTGAAGGGTTTGTTTTAAAAGCTATAGAGAAAGCTAAAACATTTTATAACCGACAAAACTTTGATCGAATTATATCAATTGGAGATGGTGTTTGGGATTTTCAAACGGCACAAAACCTGTCATTAGATTTTGTTGGAATAGGAAACAGAAATCGAGTTCAACTTAAAGATAAAGGAGCCAAACATTGTTTTGAAGATCTTATGGAATTCAAAAAATGGTTAGTTTAATTTTTCTGAGCTTTGATTTTATTCATAAGACTTGTGTCAAAGTCTTTTTTAAGTGCGGTAATTTCTTTTACATTTTCATTGGGGATTGCTATTGAAAGCACATAATGCTTTATTTTCCACCCTTCGGAGGTGATTTCTAGTACGCCACTACCTCGACAGATTCCCATCTGGGTATCTAGTAACTCGTCAAACCAAGCGAAAGTATTCCCCTTTTTATAAAAAATATTTCTTTCTAAGGTAGAAAAGCTCCATGCTTTACCCTTATCAAAATACGGTTTGGCAAAGGCTTTAAAATCATCATAAGCCCAATTTTCTGTTGGATCAGTTCCAATAAATATAGCATCGGTAGTCATTGTTCCAAAATAGGAATCAAAATCTGCTTGTGCTGCTGCCTTATGCCATTTTTCTAATACGATGTCAATCTCTTTGCTTTGTTGAGCCCAGCAAATATTGCATATCAATACAAATAATAGTATAGTTTGTTTTTTCATTATTTTGGATCTTCTTCGTCTCCAAGTTCAAGATCTCTTAAAAGCTCTTTTTCTATATTTTCAGGAATAGCCAACGATAATTCATTGAGTTGAATTATTAAACTGTTATATGCTTTTGCCAGTTTTGTATTTGCTTCTAAAATTTCTTTTGGATCCGGATTTTTTTGCTCGGTTAATAATTTGAGTAATCCAATTTCTGTAGTAAGTACAGCAATACGTGAATTGATGGTGTTTACATCAAGGTCATTAGATAGGTTTTCTTTAAAAATGCTTATTAATAATTCTACACTATCTGCGTGTTTGTTTACAAAGTGAGGATTGCCATTACGCATACTTGTCATAATACTCCGTAAATTTTGAAAATCGTCAAAACTTTCGAGGTTTTTCTCTGCATCCGAAGATAACTTGAGAAGGTCGATTTTTATTTTGTCTTTAGAAAGACTATCTAGTTTAGCAATAAGAACATTGTTTTCTGAAGTTTCAGATTTTTTGCTCTGGCAGCCAACACAACACAACACAATTCCTAAAAAAATAAATATTCTCATTCAAGACGTTTTTCTAAAGACTCAAAAATAATGTATTTATTACTGTAGCCAAAAAAACCTCAGATAGATTTCTACCTGAGGTTCATAAATGCATAATTAGTAATAGATCAAGTTTCAGGGTAATTAATATCTATGCATAATACCATGCTCCATTACGATATACCACTTCTCTCCAGCCATTGCTAGAAGTATAATAATACCATTTGTCATTATAGCGATATACTCTCAGACCGTTAACTGTATAATATTGTCCATTTTGATAATTAGACCCGCCACCAGTATTTCCTGAAGGATACATTTGATTGATCCCTTGTAAGTCTCCGGCAGACAACGCATTTCTTTGAACAGAGTATGTGCTACCGTCTTTTTTGGTAATGGTAGGCTGTCCGTTTTTTGAGAAAGAATAAGCTCCATACATCATTATTGATCCAAAATCTAATGTACTGGTATATTCATCACCATCTCTACCTTGCTCTACATAGGTTCTAAAATTGAATTCTTTTCCTGATTCAATATTTTGAAAGTTAATTGTGACATATTGATTTCTATCTGCACGGCTTTGTTCATGCCATAATCCAACAGCATGTCCTATCTCATGAATGGTGTTCCCGGTACTGCATCCATTAGCAAGTGTAATGTATTGTACACCCCCAACCATTCCTACACTAGAAGAACAACCTCCACCTGGTCTAAAATTGATATAGTTTCTTTGGTTAGTTCTTTGTACAAATCTTACGTTGGTATTATTTTCCCAACTGGCAATGGCATCTGTTACTCTTGCTTTATTAGGTAAATTACTACTGATGGTGTAATAAACAGTATTGTTAGGCCATCTTCCAGAAGTTCGACCAACACTTTTGCTTAAGGCAGGATTTTGTCCTGCTTCTAATACAAAATTTGTGTTATCGGTTTCAACATGATCAAGAATAATATCGCCTTCAAAAACATTCTTACCATTAATTTTTTCGTAAGTAACTTCTAGTCCTTGAAAATACCCTTTTTCAATAGTCCCGGATTCTTTGGGAAAAGCGACTTCTGATTGGTTAAACTGGTTTGTTTGTGGTTGTAAAGCCTCTACATCAGAAATTTGTTCACTTTCTGAGCACGCGACTAATCCTATTGCTATTGAAAGCAATAGTGCGGTTTTTGTTGTTTTCATTTTGTTGAGTTTGTATTTGTAAATAATATATTTGTTGTAACCTTAAAACGTACAGGTTATTATTTTTTTAATAAAATTTAACATATTTTTAATACATAGAATTATAATATCGGGCTTTATAATATAGGTTTTAATCATGTAGATGTTATACAGATCTAAAAGTTTTAATAAATTAACTTCTTGCAGTCTAGCTGTTATAAGTCACACAAAATCAAATGTTAATTTTAAGATTTAAATATTATTTCTTAAAAAAGTTATAAAACACAAATTATGGGTATCATCTCTTTTTTAGGCTTTACATTACTAGTCGCAGTGATTTCTTTTATTGCCACAAGAAAAACAGACGAAAATTCTTCGGATGGATATTTTTTAGCAGGAAGAAGTCTTTCTGCAGTAACTATCGCAGGATCTTTGTTATTAACTAATTTATCTACAGAACAAATTGTAGGCCTTAACGGAGATGCATTTACAGATGGTATTTTGGTTATGGCCTGGGAGACTCTTGCGGCTTTAGCCATGGTAATAACGGCAATTTTTTTATTACCTAGATATCTAAAAGGAGGATTAACAACCATTCCGCAGTTTTTAGAACGTAGATATGATACTACTACAAAGGCGATAACATCTGGTTTGTTTCTTTCTGGATATGCAATTATTTTATTACCGATTGTTTTATATACAGGAGCAGTAGCGATTAATACTATGTTTGATGTGCCTGAAATGTTGGGAGTTTCAGAATTTGCTTCAATTTGGATCTGTGTCTTTAGTATTGGGATCATTGGTTCTATATATGCTGTATTTGGAGGACTAAAAGCAGTAGCAGTATCTGATACAATTAATGCATTAGGATTGTTGATAGGAGGTCTTATCATTCCTGTACTGGGCCTTATGGCAATAGGTGATGGGAGTATTACAAATGGATTAACAATTTTAATGCAAGAGAACCCGGAAAAATTTGATGCTATTGGTTCTAGTGAATCAAAAATACCTTTTGCAACGATCTTTACAGGAATGATGTTAGTTCAGTTATTTTACTGGGGTACAAATCAAGCAATTATACAAAGAGCTTTAGGAGCCAAGAGTTTAAAAGAAGGTCAAAAAGGATTATTATTAGCATCTTTTATTAAGATTCTAGGTCCTATAATTGTGGTGCTTCCGGGTATTATTGCATTTCATATGTTTGGGGATACATTGACCAAAGCAGATCAAGCATATCCTACACTAGTCAAAGCAGTATTGCCATTATCATTAGTCGGTTTTTTTGCAGCAGTTATTTTTGGAGCAATACTCAGTTCATTTAATAGTGCTTTGAATAGTTCTGTTACACTTTATGGTATCGATATTTACAGCGAGTATGTCAAAAAAGGTGCTTCTGAAAAAGAGGTAGTAAATGCAGGTAAACGTTTTGGTATTTTTCTAGCTCTTTTTGCAATGCTTATTGCACCATTTTTATATTATACCGAGAGTATTTTTAGTTACTTACAAAAGGCAAATGGCTGTTACAGTATTCCTATACTTACCATAATTGTAGTTGGGTATTTGACAAAGAGGGTACCTGCAATAGCTGCAAAGGTGGCAATCATTTCTGGAGCATTGATTTATTTGGCCTATGTAATTCTGGATAGTACAATTTTAAAAGGAGCATTTCCTCACTTTTTACATATTATGGCTATGGTTTTTGTGTTTAATATTGCACTAATGTTGATTATTGGAAAACTATATCCTCAAGAAACTCCGTATGAACAAAAATATACAAAAGAAGTAGATATTACCCCTTGGAAAAGCGCTTATGCAGTAGGAGGAGTCGTATGTGCTATCGTTATCGGAGTTTATATCTATTTTTCATAAAAAAACAGAGCTAGAAATGATAAAACCATACTTTCTAAAACCCTGTTTCTGATGTAATGCTGTAGTTCTTTATTTCATAGAATGGAAAGCTACTCGATTTCCTTCAGTATCTAAAAAAACAGCCATATATCCATTTTCTCCAATAGATGTTTTTGGCATTATTATTTTGCCTCCTGCTTTTTCTACTCTAGCTAGAGGAATAGCAAGATCTTCTCCTCCGTTAAGATATGCGAATGTTCCCTCTTGAGATGGTTTGTTACCATTGCCATGAGTAACACATCCACCAACACCTCCGCTCTCATAAGGAAAAAAGGCCATTTTGAAATCCATTTCCATAGGTTGAAGCTCGGTTTCTAAAAGTTCGTTGTAAAATTTTACAGCTCGGTCAAAATTAGTACTGGGTATTTCAAACCAGTTAATAGCATTTGATTTCATAATTTGTATGTTATTGATTATTAAATTTCAAATGTAAAAGATGGTTTGCTATTAAAAAATTCTATTTTTGAAAAAACATAGCTTTCTATAATGAAGAAAAACGAAGAATTATTCTATCTTATTAAGTCTTTAAGTAAAAGCGAAAAACGGTATTTCAAGCTTAGTATGCCAGCAAGTGATGCTACAGAGTATCTGATACTTTTTAATGCCATTGAAGCTCAAAAAAAATATGATGAGGCAGCAATCAAAACTTTGTTCAAAGACAAAGCTTTTGTAAATCAATTGACAACTATTAAAAACTATTTGAAACTGCGTATTCTACAATCATTGAGAAATTATCATGCTAAAGCTTCTAAAAATGCAGAGCTTATGGATATTGTTCGTAATGTCGAGATCTTATACCGGAAAGGATTATATTCTGTTTGCGAAAGTGAATTAAAAAGAGCGGAGAAGAAAGCGTATAACTTTCAGCAAAATATAATTTTATTTTATATTCAAGATTGGAAGAGAAAAGTTCATCAGGCATTGTATCCTCAGGATTTTGATACTTTTATGACAATAGTAAATCAACAAAAAAACACATTGGCTTCGGCAAATGAGTATGTACGTCTATTGTCTGCAAATGTGGATCCTGCAAGTTTTTCATTATCACACAAAAAAAGCGCCACATTACAAAACAGAACATTAAAAATATTACATAAATATAGAAAGCAACTTCTTGCAGAGCACTCTGATAAGGCAAAGCATACGCTTGAAGAATTGGTAAAAGAATGGGAGCAAAACCCAGAATTGCTTAAAGAGTATTTTGTAATGTATTTTTCTGTAAATAATAATCTTCTTGGGTTTTTAGTACACAGTAAACAGTATAAAGAAGCTTTTGTGAGAATTCTTTTGCTCAAACAAAAAGTGAATGCTATACATAATGTTTCTGCAGCTCTTATAAAGGAAAAGCTTAGGCTTTATAATCTAGAGCTAGAAATTCATAGAAATTTAAAAGGACTGCAAGCTACACATACTATTGTTGATGAAATCCTTAGCTTTATAAAGGATTATGAATCATTGGTTCCAGAGACCTATAGATTGTCTTTTTGTTTTCAGTTTGCGGCATTATATTTTCAAAAGGAAGAGTATAGAAATGCTTTGCAATGGGTTAATGATATTTTTAATAATCAAACCAAAAAAGATCGAAAAGATTTGATTCTTTACACACATTGGCTTAATCTTTTAATTCACTACCAGCTAGGAAACGGGTCTACATTAATATATCTGATCAATACTATTAAAAAAATCATTAAAAAACATAAAAACATAGCTTCCTACGAGAAGATTATATTAAAATTTTTAGTAAAAACGGTAGAGGATGAATCGCTTTCAAAAAAAGAAGCTTTTAAAAGGCTCAAAAAGCAACTTGTAAATGATCCAATACCAGACACTGTATTGGGATATCTAGATTTTAATTCTTGGATTGATAAGAATTGTTAAGGTCAGAATATATATAAATTAATAGTAGTAAGAAGTTTTTGTAATGGATAGAAATATAGAGAAAGCAGGAATTCAACATAAAAAAGATATATTTATTATGTATAATTATTTAATCAATGAAGTGGAGAAGAGGATATATTTTTCTTCTTTTTCTCGTGGTTATCATCATTTGTAAAGGCTTTATTTATAGGTTTTTTATCAAATATGATACTGTAGGCACAAGAAAAAGTTATAAGATAACAAATCAAAAATTAATCGAGACCATTGAAAATACTTATGGTAATCCTAAGGATTTCAACATAGGAAATATTCTCACAACCTCAAAAAAAGTTACAAATACAACATTAGGTTTTACATATAACAAATGTGACCTTGACCCTAATAGATTGATACAAAGCAAAGCTACTAATTGTATAGGGTATGCCAATTTTTATGCATCGGTTTGTAATTATTTAATTGAAAAACACGGTCTTTCAAAAGAATGGAATGTTAATACGCATATAGCAAAGTTATATTTTTTGAATGTCAACGTGCATGATTACTTTGAGTCTCCTTTTTTCAAAGATCATGATTTTGTAGTTATAGAACATATCATTACAGGAGATAAGCATTACATTGATCCTTCGGTCAGTGATTATTTAGGAATTGATTCTGTCTCAATTCGATGACAGTTTATTTTGAGTTTATTAATTTTACCTTTTATAAAGAATACTCTCAAAAATATGATTTCATCAAATAAATTTCTACTTCTTATAGTTCTGTATTGTTTTCAAACCGTTTGTGCACAGGATTCTTGTGTTATTTTTCCTGATGGTTTTGGTAGATATCTAGGACAAGTATTTCTTGAACAGAAAGATATTACAAAAGAACCTTTTTATACAGAAGAGGTTGCTCAAAAGTGGAATATTTTATCAGATGTAGCCAAAACTCATAATGTGTCTGCACCTGAGTATACGTATTATAAGACCTATTTTTTGACTTCAAATATAGAACCTGATGTTTATGACTTGTATCTTGTTTTTAAAAGTAAAAAAGATACTGTTGCGATAGAAATAGAAGCTTCAAAAAATAAAGAATTATGGACATTACGTAAGATCGAAAGCGACTTTTTTAATTTAATCAACCCAAGAAAAAATAGTGAACAGTTTGTAAGTAATAATTGGATTACAGATGACCAAAAGTTTTATCCTAATCTGAATCAAACTAATGCTTTTTCTTATTCTAAAGATAAAAAGGATGACTGTTTTCCTGACCCTTTATCTTTTATAAAAGAGTACGCAAAGCAACTTTTTTCATCTTCAACTGTAGATACCTCTACAACTATTGTAACATTAGATGAATATAAAGAAACCTATATCCCTTCAATGTTAGAGGTATTGGAAAAAGCAAAAATTAAATCACCGGGAGATTTGGAGCAAATAACCAAAATAGAAAAACAAGTTAAAGATACTCCTGAAGAATTTTATAAAAGCTATTTCCTAGAAGGCATTCATAGGATATCTAACTATGTAAATGAAAATCAATTTTCTGAAGAAAACATAGATCATATTGAGTTTAGAATACAGAATTTTCGTAACGAGTTACTCGGAAAAGGAAAAATTTTACTGGAAGCAAATATCATTTTAGCCAAAAATAATCAAAAAGAAGGCATACGATGTAAAGCATTATGGTATCATAATACTTGGAAAATCATATATCAACAAGCGAATACTTTTGGCATAACAACAGATAACTAATAAAAATAGATTATATACTTGTCTATCATTACCAGAATTTAGTTAATAAAATCCCTATACATATTAGTAATAAAACAATATGATAGCGATAGTCTTTGTACCAAACTATTTTTTCTTCATTTTGTAATAAAGATTTATTGTAGGTATATATTTTAATTGTTTCAGGATCAGGTGCAGGAGTGATATTACTAATAATAATAAACAATAATGCACTTATTATTGTCATTATCCCTACGTCTATTGTAAAATGCATCGGCCAAATATCAAATTGCCTAAGGGTAAAAAATAATATTCCCCCTATGGTTCCTAGAACTAATGTCCAAAAAGCACCATCACCATTACCTCTTTTATAAAATACTCCAACAAGGAAAATAACAGCTATTGGAGGTACGATAATACCAAACATCTCTTGAAGGTAATCCCAAATGCCTCCAAAATCGACTATAAAAGGAGCCCATATTGCGGCTACTGCCATCAAAACTACGGTGGTTATTCTTCCATAATTAATGGTTTCTTTGTCGGTAATATCAGGCTTTAATGTTTTTACAAAATCTACGACAACCAAGGTAGATGCAGAATTGAGAGTAGAGTCTACACTAGACATAATTGCAGAGATTAATCCTGCGAGAACCAATCCAACTAACCCAACGGGTAATACTTGCATTACGGCAGTAGGAAATACTTGATCTGCTTTCTCTAGTCCGGGGAAAAGACTAATTGCCATTGTACCGGGAATTACCATAATGAATAGCGGTATAATTTTCAAAAAACTAGCTAGAATAACTCCCCAGCGGGCATTTTTGATGTTTTTAGCCCCCAAAACGCGTTGTACGATATACTGATTGGTGGTCCAATACCAAAATCCTAATATCGGAACAGCCATAATCAACCCCGGCCAGGGCAGCGAAGGATCGTCTAGAGGACGCACAATTGATAAATGACCTTCTGGAGTTGAAGCTAAAACATTATCCCAAGAAAAATCTAGTTTTTCGAATAGCATATATGATAAGATTGAGCAACCCATAATAAGAATAATAGCCTGTATGGTGTCTGTATAAACAACTGCTTTGAGACCACCAAAAGCAGTGTACAATCCTGCAACAACTGCCAAGATTAAACAAGTTTGCCAAATAATTAGTCCTGGAAAAAATGCTTGTAATACAATAGCACCCGCATATAGCCCTCCTGCCGTATCTACCAGAATACTTGTTATAATCGTAATTGTTGAAAAAATCATTCTTGATCTTCGATCAAAACGAAGTTCTAAAAACTCAGGAATTGTAGTGATTTTTGACTTCAAATAAAGAGGAATAAAGATCAATGCAGCAATAATCAAAGGGATTCCCGTCATCCATTCATATACAGATTGTACGATTCCTGATTTGTAAGCTGCACCGGATAGTCCTATAATTGTAGATGTAGAAATATTAGAAGCAAACAATGAAAACCCAATAAGAGCCCAGCCAAAAGATCTACCTCCTAAAAAAAGGTCTTCTCCTGTTTTTGTACCTCTTGCAACATAAAGCCCTATGGCCATAACAGCTATAAAATAAACGCCAATAACAATAAGATCAATATTACTTATTTGATGTTCCATAATCTAAATATTAATATTCTTTTCTAATCTCACTAATCCACATGCAGGAACTTTGATTTGTGTTACTCCTATCAGAAGCATCATATCTTGTTCTTGAACGATCTCTCCTTTGCAATTATATACAACACAGTGAAATGCGCCATGGTTTTGATTACAATTTATTACAATTCTTTCTGTTATTTGCGCATTGATGATATCAATTTTATTTGATTCAGTTTCAATATCTATAATATAATGATCAAATACACCTATAATTGTGAGTTCTTGCGTAAAAGATGTTATGATAGGGTAATTTGCCAAAGGCTTTTGCGGAACAAAAGTCCCTTGTAATAATACTTCAGCATTTGTTTTCCAATATTGTGTATAGAAGCTCAGCATTGATAATTCGTCTTGCGTAGCATGCTGTAGCATAATAGAGAGTTGTGGTACTCCAAATAAGGTGTTTACTATCTGTAATGCTTTGATTTCTAAAGGTTCTTCATGATGATAGGTAAACATATCGCTATGTACTGCAGTTTGGCCACACAGCATCTTGGTGTCTGCGATACGAACTCGGTTCATTGTAGCATCGCCAGGGCAATCAAAAGCTCTAAACATATTCCCATATTTACGCATTGCAGGGCCAGTATATTTTTGTCTGAATTCTATAACAACTTCTGGGTTTATAACCTGTAATGTTTTGATAATGTCTGTCATGAGTTTATCTACGGCGAGATTTACCGAAGAAAAATCTCTTCCATTTTCTTGGGTCAATACAGTATCGGGATATACTTTGAACTCATCAATAAAATCTAGCTTGAAACCATCTATTTTCCAGTATTGCAAGGCATGGGTGTATAATTCTACAAGATATGATCTTACTTCTGGATATCTTGGATCAAAAACAGGTGCCCAACGATGGGTTTCTGTAAGAAATTTCCCCTTAAACCTTTGATAGGCTTTGGATTTTTTTCCGCAAAATGGCACAGAGTACCAAAGTGCTATTTTCATCCCTGTTTGATGAATTGATGCCACAAAATCCTGCATTTCGGGGATTCTCTCTGGTTCCCAGTCACCTGTATAATCATATCCTCTGTTACTATCTTTGGTTTGCCATCCATCATCAAGAATCATTAACTCATATCCTAGATTTAGGGCAATTTTACTTTCTCTTAGTAGCTCTTGTGTATCTAATTCTTGATGAAATTGATACCATGTAGAATAAACCGGTACCTTTGCCAAATCAGGAGTTTTGATAGGAGCTAGGGTGTCATAACTACTCCACCATAAACTTACATGTTGCAAGGCTTTAGAAAATGACCAATTGTTCTGGTCAATACGTAATTGTACCGTATAATCGTTGATAGGATGGTGTCTTTCTGTAAAAAAGGAAATATGACTATAAATACAATTATCTTCTTCTCGATAAAGTGCATTAAGTTGAGTTGTATTTATAGCATCAGAACATGCAAATGTAATCACATTGGTATCATCATGTCCAAAAAGAGAAATTACAGGAGCATCTACTGATATTCTTGACTCCATATGATCTAATTCCCAATCATCCATGATTCTTTTTGCAAAATCAGTTGTGGGCTTCCACATTCCTTTTACATTGATAGCCGGAGTTTTAAATCTTATAGTGATTGGATGTGGTTTAAAAGTAGTGTTTGCAAAAAAACGAATGGTATATATCGAAATATTCTCTTTTTGGCTATCTAGCGTAACTTCGGTTTGAAACGCTTCGGTTTGTCCTATAATTTCCAAAGTGTTGGTAATAATATCTTTCATTAAAACAAAATTTTATTCCTTCTTGTGTTTAGTATCCTAATTTTGTACTAAACCTGTTTCTTCATTAATTTTTGTTGTAAAGACGCAAATACTGTCATTGTTTTGTGTTGTCAGTATAAGCGATTCTTTGTTGCTATTTTGTGTTGTGATGATGTGATTAGATTGTTTGGTGATCCAAAAACCACTTGCGTGATTAGGAATTATTTTAAAACCATTGGCAGAACCCTGAAGGTATGTGCCTAGAGAAGCGTCATACCTTCCATAATTTGCTTCTGAGCCATAATTGTTGCCAATTGTTAGAACATCTTTATACCCATCATTATTAAAATCTTTTACAAGAAAATCATTGATAGGTGACCATTGACAGGCACTGGGAAGCTTATACACTACAAAAGTATTATTACCAATGTTTTCTGCATATATAGAATTAAAAGTATGTGCGCTCAAAGTTTCTTTATCAAGATCTGTTATGTCGAGTAATGCTGTAAAAGACGTTTTTGCAAAAGCATCATAGGTAGTATACTTCTTTTTGAGCGTTACTAACTGTTTCATAATGTCATCACGAGTATGTATGGGTTTTAGTATTGTTCCTTCTTGTGTTTCAAAGTATTGAGCAAGTATAGGGTCAATACTTCCATTATTGTCAAAATCTTTTTTATACACATATACAGGTTGGTCAAAAACAGGTTTTACAAATCCATT
This sequence comes from Aquimarina algicola, assembly GCF_006443095.1. Taxonomy (GTDB): domain Bacteria; phylum Bacteroidota; class Bacteroidia; order Flavobacteriales; family Flavobacteriaceae; genus Aquimarina; species Aquimarina algicola. The sequence continues at coordinate 210,112 of NZ_VFWZ01000006.1, read as the reverse complement.
TATGCCTTGATTACCTGCTATGATATCATTATCTCCATCATTGTCAAAGTCAGCAATGGCAATACTATTCCACCAGCCAGAAATATTAATTTTTTTACCTTGAGGATTTTGCCATTGTATTGGTATTTCTTTTGCTTCATTTTTTGTGATCTGATAAATAGTTATGGGCATCCAATGCCCTGCTATGATTAATTCTTTGCTTTGATCTCCATTAATATCAGCCCAACTTGCATCGGTAGTGATACCTTGATGAGTAAAAGAGACATGTGTATTTATTGATAAATTTCCACTATCGTTATTAAGCAAATAACTAGATGTTGCAAGAGGGTATTTACCGGACTGTACACCTCCCCCAATAAAAATTTCAGGGTATCCGTCACCATCTATATCATTTGCGATACTACAGGTAGTATTGGTTTCTATTCTAGGAAGCTGATTAGCTTGCGATCGGTCAAACTTTCCTTTACCATCATTTATAAATATTCTATCCTGAAGTAGTTGTGGGTTAGTAATGGTTTCTGTTCCTCCACTACCTAAATATAAGTCTTGATCACCATCATTATCAATATCAACAAAAAGTACAGAAGTATCTTCAAATTCTGAATCAAATTCTTGAACCACATTATATTTTTTGTCCTTGGTTTCTGTAAAGAGTAGACCAGGATATCCTTTACTCCCTCCAATAAAGATTTCATCACCTGTTTTATTGTCTGCATCAGAGGCGCTAATGCAAGGACCACTGGCATTAAATTGATGTGGTAATAAAGATTGATATGTATAGTCATTAAAAAAATTCTCTTGATGCTTATACGAAAAGTAATTTGTTGTCTTTTGAAATAGAAGTGGATTTTTGTAAGAAGTTACATCTTGTTTTGGATCTGTTTTGTGGATTTGTATTACCTGATTTGCAGTTACATTTTCTTTGATGGTTACAGTTCCATCAGGCCAATCTACCTTTATTTTTTCAATAGAGTCTTTGGTTACTCCAAAGTGAAGAATTGATTCTACCGAAGATAAATATCCTTTGATTGTAGACTGATATTGTGTTTGAGGAGTATTATTTTGCCAAATAGTGACTTTTGCACCAATTGCTTTTTTGTTTTTAGGACTTCCTGATAAAGCTACCCTTAGATAGTTTTTACTTTTTTCTGAGGTATGATTTTCTAAAATAAATGCAGGTTGATTGATGTTATTAACGATCAGATCAAGATCTCCATCAAGATCAAGATCGGCATATGCTGCACCATTAGAAAATGATTTTTTAGGTTGTATCCATTCTTTAGAAACATCCTGAAATCGAGTTTTACCCATGTTTTTATATAAAACATTCGATAAATGTATACCGGGAAGTTGATCTACAAAGCCTTTTAGTTTATTTTTTCGAGCTTGAGGAGAGCCAAAAATTGTATTTTGATCAGAGTAATTAATAAAATCAAGGTCTGTAATGTCTTTTACATATCCATTTGTGATATAAATATCTTTATTACCATCATTATCATAATCAGCAATAAGAGGAGCCCAACTCCAATCGGTACTTGCTATTCCTGCGGCATATGCTATTTCTGATGTAGGTAATATATTTTGACCTACAAAACCATTGTGTATTTGTAATGTGTTATGTATGTATTGTGGTGTATATCCATTACGTTGAGAAAGTAAAAATTTGTCATAATTATGAATTCCAAGCATTTTTTTTTGTCTTTCATAGTCTTTTGGTAACATATCTACTATCATAATATCTGGTAACTCATCATTATTTAGGTCACCAATATCAACTCCCATAGCATTATAGGTTTGTTTTGAAACAATAGTGTTGTTTTTTTCTTCAAACCCTTGGTGAATACCGTTATCGTCTTTCCCTTTGTTTATGTAAATTAAATCATTGGTAATGAAATCATTACTTACATAAATATCAGGTAAATGATCATTGTTAAAATCAGAAATAGCTATCCCTAGACTAAATCCTTTATGAACGATGCCTAAACTGTCGGATACATCAACAAAATAAGGTTGACCAGTATCTTTTTGGGTAACATTTTCTAGCAGTTTGTCAACCAAAATATCAGGAAAATACTTTTTAGGAACAGGAGTGTTTCGTTCTTTATTTGTATTACCATTGTGAGCAATATAAGCATCTAAATCTCCATCTTGATCATAGTCAAAAAAAAGAGTCTGTTGACTATAATTACCATCATCTAAGCCATAGGCTTTAGCCTGTTCTGTAAAACGTATAGTTCCATTAGTGTCTAAGCCATTATTAATGAATAATAAGTTTTTACAGCTAAGGTCTCTGCAATCCGGTCCTCCAACATTTAAATATATATCGTCTAAGCCATCCAAATTAATATCTACTATGCTTACTCCTGTTACCCAGGTATTTGTTATAAAATTTGCTGACTCAGAAATGTCAATAAAACTCATGTTACCTTGATTGAGATATACTTTACTTGAGACTTGGTTTCCTGTAAAAACTAAATCGGGTAACCCATCATTATTAAAATCACCAATTCCTACACCTCCGCCATTATAACAATATTGAAAATCAATAACATTAATAGTATCGTTCTCTGTAATTGAATTTATGAAATCAATACCCGAAGTGTCCTTAGAAACATAGGTAAATGTTTGATTTTTCTCTTTTTTAGAGGTACAACTGTAAAACAATAATATGCTTATAATATGAAATAGATGTTTTTTCAAAGAAGACAGTTTGTATAAAGATAAGGTTGGGGTTAATAAAGATGTAGCTTTACATAAACTTTCATATTGAGTCTAACGGGCATCTATCAAGACTCAACATGAAAGTATAATGATAACAAACAAAACTAAAATTAATACCCTGGATTAGGTCTCAGATTGGGGTTAGCTTGTAATTCTGGTACAGGTATCCATAGCAGTTCATCCTGTCCAACTGTAAAAACTGCTGTAGGTCCTGCCAGTGATTTGGGATGTCTACCTCCCGCAATAGTAGAGCCAGCTCCAAGAACTTGGTCTGCAATTCCCCAACGAACAAGATCGAGAAAACGATGACCTTCTCCTGTTAATTCCATAATACGTTCATCTATAATAGCTTGTCTTAGCTGCATTTTATCAAGAGAGGAGGAGAGAGGATCAATCTCTGCCCGTGCTCTTACTTGATTAATAAAAGGTATTGCTTCGGCAGTTCTGTTATCTTCGTTTAGAGCTTCTGCAAGCATCAACAGAACATCTGCATATCGTATAATTCTCCAATTATTCCCTACGGTGTTTCCTAAAACAGGTATTTGATCTCTGGTGCCTTCATCAAAACCGGCATATTTTTTAGAGAATAATGCAGGAACACCCACAGAGCCGTCAGGTAATGTAATCGAATTGGCTAACTCAATATCTTTTGCAAAATCTTCAACAAAAGGAACTCCGCCATAACCTGTCGCCCCGGGATAATCAAAGGCTATAGTCTCATTTCTTCTTACAGTATCGTCATTATCTTCAAATACCTGTAAGATATGTGGATTGATAAAATGTCCATTATCAGGGCTTAATTCTGGTGGAGAGTAATCAATAAAGTAATTTCCTTGTGTTCCGGTTCCCGGGATATCTGCACCCCAGATAAAATTCGCCTGACCAAGAAATTGAAGTTCGAAAACAGATTCTACATTATTCTCGTTTGCAATTGTAAAATTATCTTTATACTCGCTTGATGGTAATAATTGATATGCAAAGTTTTCTGTGATATTTGTAAAATCAATTACTGCAGCTTTATAATTTTTTGTATATAAATGTGTTTTTCCTCTAAGTGCTAATGCCGATCCCGAAGTAGGTCGTCCTGCTTCTTCTGATGACCATGATCTAGGTAATAATGAAGCTGCTTCTGTAAGATCATTGATGATCGTCTCATTAATTTTATCTGGTGTTTCCTGAAAAGGAAAAAAGTCTTCTTGATTTTGTGGATCAGGTGTTTCTAGAACTAAAGGAACATTACCCCAAAAGTTTACAAGGTACCAATATGCAAAAGCTCTCATAAAATAGGCTTGTCCTAAAATCTCATTGCGAGCACTTTCATCAGGTACATTTGTTTCATTAAGTTTTTCTATAATGATATTTGCTCTTGAGACTGTTTGATATAATTGTGGAAACATATCAGAAGACCATCTTGCTATACCTGGTTGCCCTTCTAAAGTAGACATAGTCGTATTTTGTTGAAAAGGAACAATATTGTAGGCGTCAGATCGTAATAAAGGTCCTGTGTGAACTACTCTCCCCCAGAAGAATACTGCCGTTATCGGATGAAACATTCCGTTTACTGCCAGCCTAAAATCAGCTTCTGTTTGAAAAAATTCAGATTCTGCTACTGAGTTTGGATTTGTAATTTCTAATTTATCTTCATTACAGCCATTGATTACCAGTAGAATTCCTATAAAAATAGTGATGTAAAAAAAATTATTTCTATACTTCATGATTCAATAATTTTAATGTTTTGTTTGATACGGTTTTTGTTAAAAAGAAAATTGAAGCCCCATAATAAAAGTTCTTGGCCTAGGCTGTGCCCTTACATCCAACCCTCTACCAAAAATAGGATTAGTAACTCCTCTAAAACCAAAAAAGCCAGTATCAGCATCAGCTTGCGCTCCTGATGTAGAGCCTACTTCTGGATCATATCCAGAGTAATTAGTAATTACGAATACGTTTTGCATGTTAAAAAAGACTCTTCCCTTTTTTACCCATTCTGAACCAATAATGTCAGTAAGGTCATATCCAATCTCTAATGTTTTTAATCTAAAGAAAGAACCATCTTCTACAAAAAAGTCTGATGGCAATTGGTTACCTGCAGGATCAAGATTTGTTACTCTTGGGATATTGGTATTGGTATTTTGTGGAGTAAAAGCGTCTCTAACCAAACCAAACTTGTTATCATCTGCAAAGAAAACTCCAAAAAACTTGGTAACATTATAAATTTCATTTCCTTGAACGCCATTAAAAAATAGTCCAAAGTCAAGCTTTTTATAGCTACCTGTAAAATTGATTCCGTAAGTAAAATCCGGTGTAGGATCTCCTAAGTTGACTCTATCGGTTTCATCAACTCTACCATCTCCATTTGTATCTACTCTTCTAAAATCTCCGGGTTGAAGAATTCCTCTACGTTCCGGATCATTAGCTAAGAAAGGGTCATTGTCGATTTGCTCCTGGCTGGTATAGATACCATCAGTTTGAAACCCAAAAAAGAAACCTAAAGGATTACCCTCTTCATATCTATTGACTCTGGTTTGCTCTTCGTTGATTACAGGTCCTAAAATTGGATTGGCAGCAGAGGTAAGTTCATTATCTATTGCTGCAAAATTGACTCCAACATCAAATTTGAAATCACTTTCTGTATTGTAACTGTACGTAGCTTCGAGTTCAAAACCTTTGTTGTTAATTGAAGCTGCATTTTGTATGATAGGGTTTGCAGAACCAGAAGTTGATGGTACTGCTAGTGCTAGTAAGACATCTTCATTATCCCGATTGAAATAATCAAGACTTACCTTTAATGAATTGTCAAACATAGAAATGTCTGCACCAAAATTAGTAGTGATAGAAGTTTCAAAACTAATATTTTCATTGACTAAAGATGTAATGGCAAATCCCTGAGCTGGATTGTCTGCAAAAGCAACATTAGAAGAAGGGTTGAGTACCGATTGAAAGACAAAATCTCCAATATTTTGAGAACCTAATTCACCATAACCACCTCTAAGTTTTAAAGTGTTGATAAAGCTATCTTCTGGCCAAAAATTTTCTTCACTCACTACCCAACCTAACGAAAATGAAGGAAAAACATCTGCATTAAGATCATCTTTTGAAGAAAATCTAGAAGTAGCATCCCTACGAATGATTCCTGAAAATAAGTATCTATCGTTGAACTTATAATTGAGCCTTGCATAATATGAAAACAATCTTGATTCGAATCTACCACCACCTGTGTTCTCTACAAGTTCTGTAAAATTTCCTATATTTCTTATGTCATTACTTGGTAATCCTTGTGCATACACAGCTAATGTGTTGTTGTCTACTTCTTGACGAGCCCCACCAACTAATACATCTATACTATGGTTGTTAAATACTTTTTTGTAATTAAGTGTTGGTTCTACGTTGGTTGATAAGATTTCTGCTCTTACTTCTGTCAAGTCATTAGCTTCATTCAAGTTGTTTGTAGCATCAGTATTACTCTGAAAAAAAGTAGGGAGAAAAGTATTTCTGTAAATATTTTTATAATCTACACCTAAGTTTAGTTTTGCAGTAAGTCCTTCGAGAATCTCGTATGAAATATTAATATTTCCTAAAAGATTACGTTCTGTATTTTCATCATCAAGCAGATTTGCTTGCGCAAATTTGTTGGTTCCACCTACACCGGGATAACGGTCTCCATCTACAGCTTCAAAACCTCCTTCATTATTTGGGTTAAAAGGATTTAAAATAGGTAATGTAGGCCCTTGGTTACCAAAAGCGAGATTTTGTGTAAACGTATTTTCTGCAAATGAAAATGATTCTTTGATTTTGAATTTACCAATCTCAAACTGGCTATTTAAACGTGTATTAATTCTCTGAAAATCTTCACTAATCAGCAACCCTTCTTCTTTATAATAATTTGAAGAGAAAAAATATGATGATTGTTCATTTCCTCCGGAAATATTAAAACCGTAATCCTGTATTGAACCAGAATTAATGGTTAAATCTTGAAAATCCGTATCAATTCCAGGATCTGCAATATTACCTGGAAGCCCATCATTAATTCTCCTTTGATTTAAGAATTGAATGTATTCTGGACCGTTAAGTAAATCTAATTTTTTAGGCTGTGTGTTAATCCCTCCTCGAACATCTATATTTACAGTCGGAGATGTGTCTTTTTTACCTCTATTTGTAGTAACGATAATTACTCCATTTGCAGCTCTAGATCCATATATTGCGGCAGAAGTAGCATCTTTTAATACTTGTATGTCGATGATGTCTTTTGGATTTAGAAAAACGATATCATCTACAATAGTTCCATCGATAACGTACAATGGGAAAGAATTTGTTAATGAACTAATTCCTCTCACAAAAACATTTGCTGGACTACCTGGGGCTCCACCTGCTGTTTCTACTTGTACACCAGCAAGTTTACCTTGCAGAGCAGCTGTTGGATTTGCCGTAACTATTTGGGCAATATCATCTGATTTGATCTGAGAAATTGCTCCGGTTACTTCTCTTTTTGATTGAGTACCATAACCTACTACGACAATTTCATCTAGAGCAGCAGCATCTTCTTGCAAAACTACATCTATAACTGATTGACCATTTACTGAAACTTCTTTAGTTACAAAACCTAGATAGCTAAAGGTTAAAATAGCATCTTCAGGAACATTTGATATTGAATATTTACCATCAAAATCTGTCGTTGTACCATTTTGTGTTCCTTTAACTAAAATATTTACTCCGGGAAGTGGCCCCTGACTTTCTGTTACTGTACCAGAAACAGATAATTGTGCAGAAGCAATTGTGATAATCCCCAGAAAAAACACCAAAAAAGTAATGTATGTCTTCTGATTCATATGATTTGTGTTTATTAATTTTTATAAAAAATGTGATATGATATACTATGCTACTCGACAAATATAAATGATTTTTTCACATAATTTTATTTTTTAGCATTAAAAATCGACTAAAAGATAAAAAAAAGGTTAAAAAATAAAGATAATACTAATAATTGTTTTGTGGTTACAAAACTTTTTTATTATAGTGATAGCTTATAAAGAGTTGCGTCGTCTTAAATAAGTAGGTATAGTTTCTTGTATGTGTTTTCTGTTTTTAACAAATTTTGCTGCTTTTTGAGCCATTGTTTTAAAATCTGTTGAAATTGTAGTGATACCGCCAAAAGCGATTTCTTTTATAATGTTGTCATCATGTGCAATAATCCCAATATCAGAACCAATTCTATATTCCATTTTTCTAGCTTCTTTTAGTACTTTCCAAAGATATGAGTCGCTTATCGAAAAATATACTGTTCCTTTTTTTACAACATCAGGTTCATAGCTTTCAATTACTTTTCCATCGACATTATGATCTTTTATAAAGCGATTGAATGCATTGAGTATTTCTAAAGGTAAATCTGTATCTGGTTTAAAAAACAGTACAAACTTTTTATATTTTTTTATTTGAGGAGCTAATTCTACCAATTTATTATAGGTAATATCTTCAAACTCTTGCGTTACGTAAGAATATTCTTTTGGCATCTTTAAATATCGATCAATCAATATTAACCTGTCTGAAGGAATTGTCTTTAAAAGAGGTATAACTTCATCTTCTTGAACCGGAGCAATAACATACATGCCGTATTTACGGGATATATTGTCCATTATAGTTTTAAAAAGTGCAAGATTATTATGATGAAAGAAAATATCTATGTGGTATTTTTTTCCTAACTCTTTTCTTAGAGTGTTGTAAAAATCTTCTTGAAAACTATGAAATGCAAATAAGATCAAAGCTACCTTTAGTGTAACTTTTGTCTCTTTACTTATGATATAATACCCTTTTAGGTTTTTGGATTCTACCAAACCTCTCTCTTTAAGTTCGGTATATGCTTTTACAAATGTTTTTCTCGCATACCCTACTTCGGCAACCATTTCATTTATAGAAGGCAACTTATCACCAACTTTAAGAATATCTGCGTCTATTGCAGCAATTATTCCCTGTACTATTTGCTCATGCTTGGATATGGTATGTATATCCTGAAGCTCATAAATCTTTTTTAAAAGAGGTGACATAACTATTTTGTTTTCCAATAATTTATAACCAATAACTTTAAAATGAGATGTGTTTTAAAATTATGTGATTAATGTAATTTTCAAATATATTTAATGATCAAATTTATTTATATGATAAGCCCCTTTTGATCTTATTTGTCTAAAATTACAAGTATCCAATTTTTCTTTGTAGTTGTATTTACAAAGAGCGTGTAATTTAAGTATTGTAAATGTATTAGACAATAACTTTAATTCTTCAAAATCTATTTTGCTATAATTTCTACTCAAAATAGCATGTACTTTGTTTCTCATTTTAATAAGCAATATCCATATGTGTCGCTTATTTTTTGAATGATTTTTATGTGTTAATCTACATATTAATTTCTGATATATTTTTAATCCTTTTTGGAACTAAATTTTTGATTGTATATATGGTTCAATTGTAGTTAGAAGATATGGTAAGAAGTTGTATTTTTTTGTTTTGAATGAAATGATGAGAAATCGCCTGTAGGATTTCATAAAGTAGTGATTTGGATGTTTTGGGAATCACAATATGTTTTGTTTTTAATAATGAATTTAACAAAAAATAACATTTTATTTAGATACAATTAACATTTAAAGTATTGATTACTAGTAATTTATGAAATACATACTATAAGTATTTTGATAGCGTTATCTCTTAAAACAAGATAATGAAATTCATCAAATTTTTTTATTGTCTTTTTGTACTACTGATTTCAAAATCAGCTATAGCCCAAACCTACCAAAATCAAGATAACCCTTGGATTATTGGTTTTGGTATTAATGTAGTTTACGACTCTGGTGATATTATTGGTGGGCTTTTTGATATAAAAGACAACTACAATTATAATAGTCCTTTTCGATTCTCTATTGAAAAAAGATTTGAAGATGATTTTGGATTCGAAGTCTCTGCTAATTTTAATAAATTTTTAAAAGGAAAAACCATTAATAGCGTAGAACTAGAAGAAGATATTGATTTTCTCGCTATTGATGGGATGTTTAAGTATTACATCACCAATACTTATCTCAATAAGTACAGGGCAATATATGAAGGGTATTTGACAATAGGAGGAGGAAGTAGTTTTTATGATGGCTCCGGAGCAGCAACTGCAAATCTGGGTGCAGGGATTAACTTCTTTATTTCAGAAAGTGTAAGGCTCAATGCACAAGCTTTGGGTAAAATATCTGTAGATAATAGTCCGCAAGGGAGTAATTATATACATTATAATTTAGGACTTATCATTAGACTTCAAGACTCACAATTCAATTAATTTTTTATGAATCAACAATTCTTTGCTCACGAAACTTCTGTAATAGATGATAATTGTTCTATCGGGACAGACACAAAAATCTGGCATTTCTCTCATATTATGTCATCATGCCAAATAGGTAATGGTTGTAATATAGGTCAGAATGTAGTGATCTCTCCAGAAGTTATTATCGGAAATAATGTAAAAATTCAGAACAATGTATCCGTATATACTGGAGTAACTTGTGATGATGATGTATTTCTAGGACCTTCATGTGTGTTTACCAACGTAATTAATCCTCGAAGCGCTGTCAATAGACGTGGGCAGTACGCAAAAACACATGTAGGCAAAGGAGCAACAATAGGTGCAAATGCAACGATTGTGTGTGGTCACGATATAGGTGAATATGCTTTTATAGGTGCAGGTGCGGTGGTTACAAAAACTATTAAGCCTTATGCTCTAGTGGTAGGAAATCCCGCAAAGCATATTGGTTGGATGAGCGAATATGGGGTAAGGCTCAATTTTAATGAAGAAGGTATGGCAACCTGTGAAGAGAGTAAAGAACAATACCAATTAAAAAATAATACAGTCATCAAATTATAAAAACCATGAACAAAAATTTTGCTATTATCGGTGTAGGAGGCTATATAGCTCCGAGACATTTAAAAGCTATAAAAGATACTAATAATAACCTTATTGCAGCGTTAGATAAATTTGACAGTGTAGGAATTATGGATAGTTATTTTCCTGATTCTCATTTTTTTGTTGAATTTGAACGTTTTGATAGGCATATAGAAAAGCTTAAGAGAAAAAAGGAAATCAATTTGGATTATGTAAGTATTTGTACACCTAACTATTTACATGATGCCCATATTAGAATGGCTCTAAGAAGAGGAGCTCATGCAATTTGCGAGAAACCAATTGTAATCAATCCATGGAACGTAGATCAACTTATAGAGATCGAAAAAGAATCAAATTCTCGAGTGTATTCGATATTACAGCTTAGAATACATGAGAGTATTATTGCTTTAAAAAACAAAGTAGATAACGGACCAAAAGACAAGATTTATGATGTAGACCTTACATACTTAACCTCTAGAGGAAATTGGTATCACACATCATGGAAAGGAGATATTGCCAAATCGGGTGGGATCGCAACTAATATTGGAGTTCATTTTTATGATATGCTTTCCTGGATATTTGGTGAAGTTACCCAAAACAAAGTACATAAACTTACTGAAGATACTGCTGCTGGGTATTTAGAGTTCGAAAAGGCAAGAGTACGTTGGTTCTTGTCTGTAAATTATGATAATATTCCTGAAACAGCCAAACTAGAAGGAAAAAGAACATATAGATCAATAACTGTAGATGGCGAAGAAATCGAGTTTAGTGGTGGTTTTACAGAATTACATACCAAAAGCTACAAAGATATTTTGAACGGTAATGGATATGGTCTTGAAGATGCAAAACAATCTATACAAATTGTTCATGATATTAGAAATGCAGCAATATCCCCAATACAGGGAGATTATCACCCAATGCTTTCAAAACAATTAGATCTAAAACAATAAAGAAAATAGATTTTAAGAAGTAAATATAGCTTCTACCTCAATGAAATATAGCTATATCAAGTTGAACATTTATGATCAACTTGATATGGCTTTTTTTGTCAATTGTGTTAAAAAACATGGAGAGATGTACGTATTCTAAAAATTATGTATTTTTGAGCAAAGCACTGAACACTTAATTATATTTTTAAGTCTTGGGGGAGACTTGAGAAGCATATTGAAAGGATTTATATGTGGGTTATATTATCTAAAATCTAAATAAAATTTTAGATATTATGATAATAATGGTAAATCGTCAATATGACATTTTATTAATAACAATGACTATGATAAGCCGGGTTGCAGGTTTTATATTTCGTTTTTTTGTAGGTATACTTACTCTTATTGGAGGAGTATTTGTCATTTTATATGCAATAGTCTGGGATTTTATTCGAGAAAAAATATTCAGAAAAAAACCTGTAGAAAATCCATGTTTTAATAAAGTGGTTGTTAAAGAAGATGTTTCTGATTCTGAAAAAGAAGAGAAAAATTCCCCGAATTTTGAAGATATTTCTCTAAACTAATTATAACCAAAACTTTAGTGAGTTACCAAAATTTCAATCTTGATTTTGGTTTCTGTTCTCCTCCATAATGATATCCATAATATTTTTTATGGTGATTTTTTGCATCATTAATTAATATTGCCATGTTATCAAAACGCTTGTCGTTGTATAATGTTTCTGCAACAGGCAAAAGTCTTCTGTCAGATAACCCAGGTCGTATCACATAAATACATAAATCTACGTAATCGCTTAATAATAATGCATCTGCAACAAGACTTATTGGTGGGGTATCAATGATAATATAGTCATAGTTCTGTTTCAATGTTAAAATAAGTTCTTTAAAACGATTCGTTTTTAGTAATTCGATAGGATTGGGCGGGATTACGCCAGAACTTATAATATCAAGATTAGGAGTATGATCAAGATTAATGATAATATCATCTAGAGTTACCTGTTTGTCTCTTATGTAATTGGTAATGCCTTTGGATTCATTATAATTAAGATATTCTAAAATTTTAGGAGATCTTAAATCCAGGCCTAATAACGCTACCTTTTTATCAGGGTCAGAAAGGGCAATTGATAAATTTGAAGAAATAAAAGTTTTACCTTCTCCTGTTGCAGAAGAAGTGATTAAAATAGTTTTACCTTTTTGATCATTATCAGAAAGTAAAAACTTTAGATTACTTTCAAAAATTCTGAATGCTTCTGCTACCAGAGAACGGTCATCTGTAGATATAATAAAGTTATTCTTTGTATCTGTACTTGGAATTTCGGCAACAACAGGTATTTTTAAACGGTTAAGGATTTCTTTTTTATCCTTTATTTTAACGTCAAATAGATCTTTAAAAAAGATAAATATAACAGGTAACAAAATTGCGCCAAAAAAAGCGACTAGAAAAACAATTCTCTTTTTTGGTTTTACAGGAAATTTAGAACTATAAGCTCTTTCAATGATTTTGGCATTTGCTACAGTTGCTGCTAGAGATATTGCTGTTTCTTCTCGTTTTTGTAATAAATATAAGTATAGTGTTTCTTTAATTTCTTGTTGTCTTACGATATCTCTAAGTTCTCTCTCCTTTTTAGGTAAAGAAGCGATTTTGGCATTCATATTTGCATCTTGCCGCTTTAAGTCTTTTAATCTTATTTTTAAGGCTGTTTTTTGATTGTTTAGGCTTTGTTTAAGGCTTCCTCTAAGACTCTTTAATTTTTCAGTAAGGCTTAATACAATAGGGTTTTGAGGCGTAGTTCCTTTTAGCACTTCATCTCTTTTAAGTGCAATTTCGTTATATTGAGTAATAATACCGGTCACTCCTTCATCAGAAAAACCAAGGTTTACTGGCAATAAGCCATTTTTATCTTCTTGCAGATAATCATTCATAAAATCGACTAACCCCAATTGAGTATTGGTCTCCAAAACACCTTTTTTGTTTTCTGAAGCATTTTCTAAAAAAAGAGCAGTTTCAGAACCGACATCTGTAAGATTGTTTGAAGTTTTGAAAACCTCTACACCCTGTTCTATATCTGACAATTCAGAGTTAATAATCGATAACCTTTCTTTTATAAAACTAGCTGTATTTTCATAAATCAAGTTTTTGTCACGAATAGCATCTATGTTGTATTCTTCGACCAACCCATTTAGTATATCTTTTGCCTTTTCTCGAATAGTAGTATTAAGTTTTAAAGAGATTACGTTTGCATCTTTATTTACGAGCCCAATGCTTATTCTAGACTTATATTCCTCTACCATATCTTCTATCAGATGGACCGAAAAATAGATTTCATGTTCAAGAAATGCATCAAAATACTTTGGATTAGGAGTGATAACCAAATTACCCAGTCGAGTGTTTAAAGGTTCGCCAAAAACGCCTTCTTTTTGAAATTCATTTTCTTCTTCACGTATTGTAAAACCTGTCTTAGAGTTGATTGTGATAATAAACTCTGCTGTATCGTCAATAAGTAAAGAATCTTTGAGAAAAGAAACAGTAATAGGTTTATTTTCATAAAGTTCTACAAGACGTTTTGAAAACTTTGTTTTTGCAAAATAACTATGATGTATATTTAGCTTTTTGATCACATTTTCAAAGAGTGGTCTCGATTTTAGAATTTCGATTTCATTTTCTACTTCTTTGCTATTAGACTCGACAATACTTAGATCTTCAAAAGCAGAAAGCTCTGATAGTATTCCTCCTTTTTCTCCCTTGATCAGTATTGTTGAAGTTACTTTATATTCTACAGCGGTGTATTTGAGGTATATTACTGCCAAAAGAATACAGATAATTGCAGAACACAAAAATAGTTTCCAATACTTTAAATAGGTTTGGAGCTGATCTTTTAAGGTAAGATTACTTGTATCTTGTCCGTATTGGTAATCCATATCCAATTTCAATATTATAATTTATCGAGTTAATAAAATTACCAATGAGAGTATTACAGACCCAACAGATACCCAAATCGGTGCATTTTTATTATATGATGCTGATTTTACTTGTGCATTATTAGGAGTAACGTATATTGCATCATTTTGTTTTAGATAAAAAACGGGCGAGTTAAAAATAGAATCAGAGGTAATATCTACTCTATGGTATTTATATTTCCCTTCTTCTTCTCGAACGACTAATATGTCATTTCGTTTTCCTGCAATAGTCAGGTCGCCAGCCAATCCTAAAGCTTGAATAATGCTGATTCTTTCATTGGGTATAGTAAATGTACCAGGTTGATTTACTTCTCCAAGAACTGTTATTCTAAAGTTTACAAGTTCTATATGTACTATCGGTTCTTTGATATATGAAGATAATTTTTCTTTAAGTAATTGTGTTGCCTCGATTCTGGACAATCCCTGAAGCTTTATTACGCCCAAAACAGGAAAATCAATAGTTCCATCTTTTCTGATAAGATATGTAAGTTGTTTTTGCTCTCCAACAACGCTACCGGGAACGGCATTAAAAGATACCGCAGGTAGATTAAAAGGTTCTAGCCCTGTCATATCCGATGATGATACCGTTATCGCTAATAAATCATCTTGTTGAAATGTGGTATTGTAATCTATTTTGATCTCTTTTTCGTAAGCATCTTGTATTTCGTGAAAATAGACTACATCTTTTTTGGAAGCACATGAAACTATTGCAAAAAATAAAATGAAAGAAAAAAGTTTTTTCAAGTTTCTAATTATCATCAAGTTAAATAATCTTTTTAAAATGTAAAATATGATGTTCTAGCAGCTTCTTTTACCGCGAAAAACAATATTTTTTACAATTTTGATAAAATATTCTATATCTGTTTTAAGAGGTGCTTTTTCATAAGCTTCAAGATAACGCATCTCTGATGCCACAATATCATCCAGAGTTTTTGGCATATCTGCGTAAAATGGGGGGAGTAGACCTGGTTTTACTTTTATTCTTTTTTCTTGTAATTCTTTGGGGTATAAGCCAAAATAATGATTACTTAGTGGGCGAACACCAATTAATTTCATCTCATTTTTTACAAAATTGATAATCATAGGCAATTCATCGATCCAATATTTTCTCATGATTTTACCTTCATGAGATATTCTAAAATCATTTTTTATTTTTCCTCCTTCTTGCAAGTTGTTTTTCTCAAAAATATATGCTTGCAAATATTCAGAAAAAGGATACATAGTTCTGAATTTATATACTTTTATGATCTTACCATTTTTGCCTAATCGTCTCAATTTGATTAACGGCCCATAAGTAGGATCCTCATCAAATGCAGGTTGTTTGATCTTTCTGGCGACAAAGTGAAGATTGTCGTTGATGGTTTCTTCTGCAATAATCTCAAAACCACAAGAATATAAACGGCCAAATGTTTCTGCTTTTGTCAAAACTCTACCTTTTCCTCCTGTAATATGAAAATATAGTGCCTTAGTCAATTTGAGCTTAGGAATTACCCTGGTAAGGACTACATCTCCTAAGTAGTAAACATAATTCAGAGGTTTAGGGAGTTTTTTTAGAATCCTGTTCTTTCTGACAGCATGCGTTTCTACATGATTGATAAAGATACCCCCATCAACCAGCTTTGCATTTACAGATTCAAAGTATTTGTTGATTCTTCTAAAATCATTAACGCGCTTTAAGTTGACGATCGTATTTTGGTGATTTTCTTGTAATTTATCTATGTTAAATCGAGTTCTTGTAGCAGCTACAAAAACTTGATCAGAGGGATTCATAACATGGTTATCAATAAAATTAAAAGTCTTTGTGCCGACTTCTTTGATAATAAGTTTCCTTATGTCATCATTCCAATCCTGATCAGAAATAGTAACCGTCTCTTTTGAGTTGTCCGGATTCAGGAGTTTTTCGATCTGTTTGTCAATAAAGGGGGCAAATTTTGTAATCATTTTTTTGATGCTTTGTGTATATATTTAATAATGATTAAAGTTGGTATTTGTAAAATGTTTGTTAATTATTTAACAAGGGGTTAACAAAAAACGTTCTGACTATCAATTAAATATGCCTATTATAAACGATTATACTTCTTTAATATTATATGTAGTTTTTCTAATCTTATTAAAATAGAGCTAAAAAAAATACATATATCATAAATTTTACATCTTCATAATACGTAATCAATATTAGATTAAGATTATACGTCTGTACTTAACATAAAAATAATAAGGGTTTTGTGATGTTAGATTACACTATTTCTGAACATAAAAGTACTTTTTGACAATATTTTTTGTGTTCTGCAGGACTAGCTCTTTCATCCACATTGCATTATTATCATTCCATCGTTGAGGATGAAATGTAAACATGATTTGATCGGGTAAGTTTGAAGCAGCATCGATAATTTGATCTGTAGTATGAAAAGTCTGGGTATAAGAGCTTTCCACTTTATCTCTTACACTTACTTTATGACCATCCCATCTACGGCCGGTATCTGTCAAATAATACACATTTTGAAAATTTACATCAAAATAAGGTTCTGCAATGATCCCATAATCCTTGTAGTTATATGTCTTCCAAAGATCTTTAGAATCATATTTTGACATTGGGCTACCATGCATACATATAGTAGATACAGGAGCTAATTTTCTAAGGTTTTCTAGATGCTTGGTAAAATCTTCGATCCCCTTTTTGAGATCTCCTTTACAAGTTGTCAAACACTCATAATGATATCCTATTTCATGCCCTAGAGCTGCGATTTCTAGAATTACATTCTCATCCCAACTCTCTGGTACTGCTCTAAAATAGTATGTGCCCTTTACATTGTGCTTTGCCTGTATCTTGGCAAAAGCCAGTGAATTATTTGGTAATAAGTCTACATCATGTCTTAGGACTATCGTCTTTGCTTCAGGAGTTTTAATAAACTCTTCAAAAGTTTGAAATGTATATTTTTGCGCTATAAGTGCTTCTAACAAAGCTTCATATTTTTTTACTGTAAAATCCATTATTTAAAGCTAAGATGGTGTTTGGGGTTATTTTTTATCGTGTTATGACTTTCAGGAAAATGTTCTACAAACCAAACCATAAAGGCAGTAACATCTATTTTATCTTCTAGCAATTGCTCTCTTTTTTCTTGAAATGTTTTTTTTAGATTAGGGATACGCTCTAGTGATTTGATTTTTTCTAGTACGCCTTCGCCTTTTTGGTAGTTAAATAGCAATCCATACTCAACCTGATCATCTATTGTTCCTGCCATAATACTATTGATATAAATCGCCGGAGTACCCAGAACTACACATTCTGAAGCCATTGTAGCTCCTTCTCCTATAAATAAATGGGCAAATGCTAACGCATTATGCATTTCTTCGGGCGGGATTTTAATTTGATATGTAGCAAATTCTTCAGGTAAATTCCCTTCAGAAGAAATAAATACTTTGTATCTTTTTTTGAGTACATCAATAAGCTCGCGTTTTTCATCTATCGTAAGTCCCGATTGATTTACATCGTGACTGGCATTCCAGGATACAAATCGTAAAATCACATATGGTGTACCTTTTTCTATATTTAGAATATCAAAAATCTGATCATTGGGTGTAAAATAATTGGGGTGTAGATACGCTAGCTCATGATATCCCGCATACTGAATTTGTTTTTCTCCAAGGTCTTTGTGAAAAGCCGTCGAAGTGAGTACGCTTTTGGTAAAAGGAAGGTACAGTTTTACTTGCTCCATATTACCGGTATCTTCCATAGAGATATGAGGTTTGCCTAATACTGCTGCTGCATGTGCAGCATAAGGAGACCCATGACTCATAAAAATATCCGGTTTAAACTTAAGCCCCTGCATTAACATCATAAAGTCAAATTTGGCAAGTCCCCAGACTTTTCCAATAGTAGTATTATATTTTTTACCAAAGGATACATATTCGAATCCCTCAGATTTTAATAACTCTATTTCAAACTCTTTTTGCCTGCATGTAAACAAAAAATGATGCCCTTTTTGCTGCATTTCTTTAGCAAAGTTTTTAAATAAGTGTACATGACCGGGATGGCCAATGTCTATTAAGATGTTCATGAGGTACTTTTTAAAATTTTGACTGCGGTTTTTCCTAATTGATATAGAAGAGGTTGTGCTACGTACAGAAATCTACCGTGTTCTACCAGTTCTCCTCCAAATTTTGATTTAAAATCTCTTACGCCATAATCTTCGTCTGGTTTTCCTGCCCCCATAAAATCAAATCGAGGGATTTGATGTGTAGAAGCATACTCCATAGCTGCCCAGGTAGCCAGTATACTTGGGTATACATTTTTGTATTGACCATCTTTACCACAAACAAACCATTCATAGATCACCTGATTTTCTAAAATAGGACAAACGATACCTCCTATAATTTCATTTTGATAATGAATCAAAAGAAATTTGGCAGCTTTTTCTTTCCACATATTCATGAAAAAATCAAGATCGGGTAGAGGGGTTTTTACTTTTGTAGTGTATAAGTGATGCAAAATGTTGTAGTAAGCAGTAATTTCATCTTGGTGTGTAGCTTCTTTAATTTCTGCTCCCGTTTTCAAACTTTTTTTCACTTGTCTAAGCTTGCTGCTACTCATTCTTTTTCGCATAGCCTGATCATCAGAACAATCTAGATGAAAATTAAGATGAGGGACATAGTCGAATCCACACTTTTCAAACAAATGTTTGTATTTGCTATAATCGTTTAAGTTACGAAGCTCTATGTATATCGCTTTTTTCTTTAGTGTTTTGACTGTGTGTTCTAATACTTGTGTGATATCTTCATCGGTTGCATTTTCTGAAAAAACAGGTCCTCCAAATATGATAGCTCTTCTTGTTAGAGAGGATTTTACTCCTTTTTCTTTTTGAATAATACCAGAGATCAATGCCATAATTTCTTCGTCTCGTTCTATTGCAAATACAAAATGTTCTAAACCTGTAGTTTTGAAAAAATCTGCTACTTTTGGAGTTTGAAAAAAATTGGCATTTGGGGATCGTAACAGCGTTTTGAGTTGTTGCGCCGATATTTTGCTAAAATCAGTATGTATGATATGAGATTGAGTCACTATTTTGTGCTTTTATATACTTCGGTTAAGTTTTCTGCAATGGTAACGCTATCCAGATAGGATATAGTATTTCTACCTGTCGTCTTATTTTCAAGAGTAAGGCAGTCTAGTATCTTTTGTGCGATTTCTTTCTCATCAAAACCTGTTACATAGCAACCTTTGATTTCTGAAATCACTTTTTTGATATCTCCCACGTCTACAGCTACAATTTTACAATTGCAGGCTACTGCTTCTTTGATCACATTAGGAGAGCCTTCCCATAGGCTGGTCAATAGAATCACATCTGCCGCATTAAAATAATAAGGCATTTTTTCGTTAGGGATATCTACAAGTTTTTGTAGTTGCAAATGATCATTTTTGATATGGTCAAAAGCAGCTTTAGCAAGCTTAAAATTCTTTTCCGGTCGATTTGGGTTTGCTGCAAAAAGGATATGTTTTTGATCAGGATCCCAACCGGTTACTTGTATTGCTTCTTCTCTTGCAATAGGTTTAAATTTTTTGAAATCGACACCGTTTGGGATTACATGAGCTTCTTTGAGGCCAGCGTCTTCTTTCATATCCTGAGATTTTACAATTACATTTTTCCAGAATATGGTATTAAATCCCCTGATTATATATTTTAAAAGTGTTGAGGCCTTTACATCACTACCCATTAATGATACGACCAATGGTTGTGCTCCCGCCAGAGAAGCTACCATGCCACTCAAAGAATAATGTGCATGAACAACTTCAAATTTTTGCTGTGCCAAAAACTTTTTCAGCTTAAAAATGTTTAGAAAATATCCTTTAAGCCCTTTTCCTTTAATGGTGAAAAAAGTAACCTTATGACCTAAGTCGATAAGGGATTTTCCCTGATTTTTGGTCAGGCTTGAGATTCCATTTTTTGAATTGCCACTACTTACAAATAATATATTCATATCTATGCTATTTGCTTAAAAAGTTTATAATACTATCGGTGTAAATTTTCTCTAAATCAATATTAATTTCTTTGGGTATCCATTGGTTATTTTCAAATACAAAATAGGCATCAGACATATTGATGGTAGAGGTGCCAAAGTATATTCCCTGCATCTCAAGAAGGTAATATTGCTGACCATCAAAAGCAATATCAAGTGAGACATGAGGAATGTCAAGATATTCAAAAACCTGTTTGGCAAAATCCAATATTTGATACGTATATTCTGATTGGGTTCCTGCTTTATAGTTGGTTTTGCTACCACTTGCTCTAAAATCATTTTTACGGTTATATCGAGTAAGGATAAAGTAGCGATCGCCAAAAATGAGAACTTTCCAATCTTTTTCTAAATCCGGAATAAACTCTTGGATAATAAATTTTTTTCTGTAGATAGAATTTTTAAGGTATCCTTTGTGCTTATACGATCTGCCCAAATCCCACAAATAATCCTTGATATAGAATGTTTTGGAAGCTTTTTTGATTTTTTTGACTAAGTCGTTTTCATTTTTAGCAAGGTATATTTTGCTCCCTAAAGCGCCACGAGAAGCTTTGATAACGACAGGATATTTGATATTTTTTGCATGACTTTTTACATCTTCTAAAACTCCTAATTGTATTGTTTTTAACTGACAAAACTGATTTGGTAGTTCTACATTTCTTAGCAGTTCCATAAACACTTTATTATTGTTCGCTCTTAGATATTGATACGAAGGAACTACTTGAATGTTTGATAATTGTAATGCTAAGATGATATCTTCTATAAAATCTTTATAAAAATATTTTGGATCTTCAGAAGAGGTGTAGATTACAATATTGTCTTTCAAACTTTCTGATTGCCAGTCGATTTCTGAAAACTTTGAAAACGTGACCTGAAAACCATATGAGTTAAAATATTGTTCTAATTTACCTTTGTCCATACCACTTCTGTAGGGTTGGTCTAAGTGCTTAGAACCAAAATTGTCTTTATAATCAGTAAGTGCCAGGATTTTTTTCAAAACTATTCATTTCTTTAGGTTATCGATTTACATATGCTACGATGCTATCGGCATATACTTTTTCGATTTCCAGTTTTTCTTCAATAAACTCCCAATTATCATTTCTTTTTGTAAAATATCCTTTAGAATAGGGTATTCCTGCAGTTCCAAAGTACAAGGACTGAAATTCTAAAACGTAAAATTGTTTCCCATCGTATGCAAAATCAATAGAAACATGGGGTACATCTAGTGTATTAAACACATCCATAGCCAAATCAAACATCCCTATGGGAGCTTCTGCTTCGAGGCCGTAGAGATAGTTGTCGTATCCACCACCACTTGCTTTGATGCCTCTGCCTTTTAGAATAGGGCGTTTAAAAGTGTATAACTTTTCTCCAAAAACATATACTTTCCAATCGTTTTTTAGATCAGGGATAAAATCTTGTACAATAAACTTATCTCTATAAATTGATTCTTTGATATATCCATCATGTTTTAACGCTCTTCCATAATCTTTTAAGTCTTCGAAGTAGTTTCTGGGTTTGCTAAAGGTTTTTACTTTTTTGTAAAGTTCTTCTTTACTTTTTACCAAAGCGACACCGCGCCCTGAGGCCCCTTCAGACTCTTTGAATACACAAGGAAAAGTCAATGTATCTACCCTCATTTGAAGGTCTGCCATAGAGCCAAACACTCTTGATTTTAGGTATGGAGTTATCTCTTTTGCTTCTCGCATAAGCTCCATAAAAGCTTTGTTATTATTTGCCCTTAGATGCTTATAAGCAGGGATCATATGAGCACCGGCTAGCTCTAACCCAAACACAATATCTTCTATATAGGATTTATAACGATACCCTATATCTTCAGAAGAGGTGTATAGTATATTTGTATTTTTCAATTCTGGATCATCAAGATGTACTTCACTTAGGTATTTGAATTCTATTTTGTACCCCAAATCGTTAAAATAATTCGATAGCTTTTCTTTATCCATACCACTTCGGTAAGGGGTATCAAAATGTTTTGATCCAAATTTCTTTTTATAATCGGTTAAGGCAATTATTTTATTCATAGTGGTAGCTGTTTTTAGATTTGGTTTCGGCTTTATTTTGTAATCCGGAAAGAATAGAAAGGACCATTAATAGTGTATCTCTTTCCTTTTCTTTGGTGTAAGGAGACAAAGTATTGAGCATCTTTTTAAGCTTGTCTTGATCAAAATAAGAAGCATGATCCAAAAGGCTTTGGTGATCCTTTTTGTGTGCCAGAACACCCGATATGATCCCCAGGTTATCCAGGTTTGGCGTTTTTACTTTACGCTTAAATCTTTTTAACACAAACGGAAGAATGATCTTATAAAGGTATATAGATTCTCTTACATCTTTTGGTCGGTATCCTTTACCGGTTTTTTGATGATAGATTTTTTTGTTAGTCTTTTTGATAATATCAGTATACAGGTATTGTCCTTTTATTCTTTTTAAAGGGTTTTCTGTAAAAAAATCATTATTTGCCCCTGCATATTGAGTTTGCAAAAGCGCTTTTATAAAATGATAATCCAAAAATGGAGTCCTCACTTTGATATATTGCATTTGAGTACTAATCCATTGTCCAAAGAATTTTCTGAAGATTTCTTCGAATACAAAAATGTAAAATTGCTGATTCAGCGTGAGCTCTTTGTCTAGTGAATCTTTGTATGCAATCAATTCTTCTATGAGTTCTTCTAGTTCTACAGCAAATTCTTCTTTTTGGATGACCTCTAATGTTGGAGAATTGGTGATGTTGTCTTTTAATTCTGAAGCAGATTTACTCGTAAAAATATCTGCAAGTGCCTGAGAAGTTACAGCCCCCGTAAGATGTAGCGCTCTAAATAATTCACTGCCTACAACACCAGATAAGAGATGGTCTGCTTTTTTTGCAATCTCTTTTGTACTGTGTAAAAAATGTGCATAGATAAATCCATTACCGCCAGGAGCATGATGTATATATTCTTTGGCATTAGTATGAAAATACTTTTTCACATATTCCTCATGACTTAAATCAAAATATCGATACTCAATATTTAATTCTTTGGCATTTGCCCGAGGAACCGCAACATCTGCATTTTCTGGTTTCCCAAAAGAAAATGTTTTAAAGTCTTTTTTGAAATGTGTTGCACAACTCACCAAGGTTCTCCCATCAAATCCACTGGTAAAAGCGATATCAAAATGGGTGTCTGGTAAATATTGTTTTGTAGTTTTAATAAAGAGATCACTTAAGTGATCTACTACTTTTGAACCTTTTGTGGGATGCTTTGTGTATAAAGATGTCGTTTCAAAGTGAGATTGTAATGATACTTCGGTATCATCTAGCGTCAAAAAATGATGACATGGTAAGAGTTGAATCTCTTTGTAAAAAGTTCTATTAAAGAAACCGTAGTTAAATAGAAGGCTCTCTAAAATAAACTTTTTGTCAACCGAGAAATCTCTCTGTGAATATTCTGTAATGTAAGCAATTGAAGAAGAGATATATGCTTTGTCTAATGTATAATAAATAGGCATGACATTAAAAAAACTAGTGTATACCCGAATATTATTTCGCTTTACAATTATAGCATAAAAGTTACCTTTTAGTTTTGGGATGTCATCCAGTTCACAACTAAAAAGCGTGGCTTTATCTCCTATATAATCTCCAATAATAATGATTTTTATATCATTATCGATATACTCGGTATATTGATCGTTTTGTAACGATAATACCCAATTAGCTGTAAGTGGGATCTGGTATTGACCAGAGGTATTGTTTGATTTTGATATGATAAAATGAGTCATCATTATAAAAGCCCTCGATTAGATAGTTTAAATAAATTCCACATAAGGATTGCCAAGAATATAAAGCACAGATAGATCATCCAATGTTTTGTTTTTTTTGGATAAGAGGCACTAATACCATCTGCCATAAAAACAAGTAAAAAAGGTAATGCCAAAATTTGAAACCGATCCTGAAAAGAAATTCCTGAAATGGCCAAAATCAAGATATACCCTATTGCAAAACTGGATAAGAAAATCACTCCTTTTTTTCGTTCTCTAATGATTCGAAACAATCCCAAAAACACAAAAAAGTATAGACTATTACGAATTAGCTCATTTTGAAAATGTGCAAATATCCCAAGTTGTGCTTCTTCAAAATCTAATAACGAAGGAAAAGGTGTTACAATTGCCCCCGCAATCAAAAGAGGTGCTATAATGGCTTGTGTATATGATATTCCCCTGGATTCGGCAGCATGCACTAATTCGTTTTCAAATTGATTTTGACTGGCTTCGATAATTGAATCTACGCTCTCCTTCATCCCTAATTGATCGATAACAATGTAGCTTCCGTAGACCAGTAGTATCGATACAAAAATGGAAAGTAAACGATAATGTTTCTTTTTTGTTTTTAGAAAAACAATTTGTAGCAAAATACAGATGAGTAATAAAGGAGCAAGAACAGTTCTAAAATATAGCGTGATCGCGATTTGAAATACAATAAGTCCCAGTAATACAAGAGAAAATTTAGCATCATATATCAACTTTGTTAGTAAATATGCAATGTTGATAATGATAAAGATAACCAGTGTTTCTTTTAGTACCATTGCACCAAACCAAAGGATTGGCGGCATGATCATCATTAATATTCCTGTGAGTCGCGCTCTTTTTTCATCATAAATATATCGTACAACCTGATATATTCTAACTACGGCAAAACTACCAATCAAAACATTAAAAAGTTTTATGACCAAAGGGTATGAGCCAAATACATAATATAGAAATCCGATAACAATAGAAAACCCGTAGTCTGATTCTCCTTTCCAGAATAGTGATAATGTTTTAAAAATACCATCTCCTTTTTCTATAGCCTCGGCAACCAATTTTCCTGATGTGTGGTAATTTACAGAGTCGATAGCACTAATCTCAAAAGGCAAACTTTCAGCATCAAAAAACATCGTCAAGACATACAAGAATACTACTCCTAATACCCTATAAAAAATACTATGTGCAAAAAGACGTATTGTAAAAGATGGTTGATATAACCATGTCTTTGAATAATATGATAATAAAATAAAAAAGGTAAAAATAACGCCTATTCCACCTAAAAGAATAAGGAGTGGCATTGTATATTCGGGAAACAATACGAGATGTAGTGCCAATACCAGAACAGCAAAAGCAATAGATATAGCCGAGTATGCTTTTGTCCAGATCATGATAAGGTGATTTGATCTAATTTTGTTTTGATTGTTATATGATGCTCTATGTTCAAAGCTTATTTTTTCTTTAGTTTTGATTGGATTATCTCCTTGATATCATCCAGTTCTTTGAATTTTAATACATAAGCGCATATGATGTACCCAATAGCACTTGTTATTAACCCCATTGCCAGATATAATGTCTGGTCATCTATAAAACGCCATAAATAGTAACTTATTGAAACAACAATGCCACTTACCAATGCATAAGGCAACATATCTATCAATTGTACAAAACCAGAATACTTGATGAATTTGCCACTATAATAGGCATAGGTAAAAAAACCGATAAAGGAAGCAAACACATATCCTATTGCTATGGTATTGATTCCAAAACGATAGGTGACTGCAATAGCGATGATGGTAAGTATGTTGTTGATGATTTCGAGTTTCAAAAAAAGATCTGATCTTCCTTTGGCATTTATAAAATTACTGTTGATTGCATTTATAGGAAAAAATATCACCCCAATAGACAAAATCTGAAGTAAAATAACAGTAGGCAACCATTTTTCTGTTAGTAAAACCATGACAAGAGGCTCTGCAAAAACAATGAGTACGGTCATCATAGGAAATAACAAAAAGGCAGTGAGCTTTATACTTCTCTTCATTACCTTTTTTACTTGGGTATCGTCATCTATTACATTTACCAACACAGGAAAAGTAACATTTTGCATTACCGTTGTAACAAGAGTAGCTGGTATTTGCTTGAATAAAGTTGCTCTCGTATAATATCCCAGCTCTTCGGATTTATAGACCTTACCAATAACAACAAGGTATATGTTTTGGAAAGCAGAGTATAATAATGTAGAAGCTAAAATTTTAGAACCAAACTCAAAAAGCTTTTTTAAAGCAGGAATACTAAAAATCATAGAAGGCCTCCAATCACTCAATATCCAAAACAGCACTGAAGTCGCAAAATTTCTGGATAAGTACTGTAGTACAAGTGCCCAAACACCAAAATCAGCGAGCGCACAACCAATACCTACTAATGCTCCAACAAGTCCGGCAAGAATATTAACGATTGCCTGTTTTTTGAAATTAATTTTTTTGATGAGTATGGTGCGCTGTATAATAGCTGCAGATGAAATAATAACATTAAGCCCTACTACTTTTACCAAATCGATAAGCAAGGGTTCGCTATAGAAATCTGCTATCAATGGAGCAGAAATATATAGAATCCCGTAAATGACGAGGCTGATTAAAAAATTGAAGAAAAATGTAGTTGAATAATCTACTTGATCAGCATCTTTTTTTTGTATTAATGCTCTACTAAAACCACTTTCTACCAGCGCTTGAGAAATTGTTATAAAAATAGTGATCATCCCTATAAGACCATAATCTTCTGGCAATAGCAATCTTGCGAGAATAATCCCAAATACAAATTGAATGAGCATTGTGGAGGACTTGTCTATACTACTCCAAATGACCCCGCTGGCAGCTTTCTTTTTTAAATGACTCACTTAAGAAAGAATGTTTTCATGATAAATTGTTTATTCAAAATAGCCTTTATCAAACTTATAGTTGGTTAAGAAATTACTGCTTATTTTGGTAGCATCATACTATCTTGAGCAGTGTAAATTTCAGAATCCATAAACGATTATTTTTCACCAATATTTTAGAAGAAATACAATTTTTAAGACTTTTTTATGTTTTTAAGTTATTATGTAACAGATAATTCGTACATGTCACAAACTGATGTTAAAAATTCATTAAAATTAAATCATTTACTAATTTTAATATCTAAAAACATTTTTTGAAACCCAAATAGTTACAATTTAAGATATGCTAAGAAAATTACTCAAACACTAATTTATCTAAATCTTAATTTGTTAATCATGAAAAATGTATTCAAAATCCCAATCTTATTCTTGGTATGTATGGTAGGTATGATGATTGTATCCTGCGAAAATAATTCCCAAGAAGAAATATCCGAAGAAAACAATATAGAATTTCCTGAATCCAAGCTCATTAGTTTTGATGAAATCGAAAAAATGACATCTGGTATCATACCTGGTGAGACTGCTTATAACAAACAAGCATTAAACGCTTCTACAGTTGCAAAAAATGAAGAGAATATCAATTATTATTTTTATGGAAATGTAAGAGAAGGAAGCCGAGCAGGAACAAACCTAAGTGGTGAACTTAATCTTACCGTTACTTTTTATGGAGATGTCTTTAGAGTCTTAAGAGGAAGTTTTGTATCGGGCTCTGGCGAAGTCTCTGAAGCAAGAGGAGCCATTATTGCAGATGGTACTGTATATCTAATATTAGAATTGCCTGATAGTGTATTAGTATATGGTGTAGGTAGAGAAAATCCTGAGAATGGTGGAATTACAGGTAGATTCTCGTTATTTACTACAGATGGTGAAGAAAATAAAGGTTCCTGGATCGCTAATATAAAAGACGTTGCTGCTCCGGGAGATACAATATTAGACTTATTGAGAAATAATAGTAGATTTTCTTTTGCAACATTAGTTGCAGCATTAGAGGCAACAGGTTTGTCATCTACGGTTAGTGGAACGTCTCCTCTTACTGTATTTGCACCAACGGATACTGCTTTTGATGCCCTGGCTACTTTGCCTGATGGAGATGCATTAAGAGATGTATTACTCAATCACGTAGTAGCAGGAAAATTTGATACAAGAGCTATCATAAATAATGCAGTTTTACAAACGCAATTACAAAATAGTAATATTACTATTGATTTTAATGGTAATGGAACTCTGGTTCTTGTAAATGGAACGACACAAATTATCCTTTCGAATATAGAAGCTTCTAACGGATATATTCATGTAATTGATGCTGTTTTGATACCATAATCAAAGAGTAAAAAAATCGTAATTAATAAAAGAATGCCTTGAAGTGATTTCACTTCAAGGCATTCTCTATTTTATATATGTAAACAATTTAGACTTTTGCTCCTAAGCGTTTATATCTCGATTGTTGAGTACAGCTTTTTCTTCATTATAAATAACACGATAGTATGACAGCACCTCATAAACCGCTATCTAATCTGTGATTATTGCCTTTTGGAGTAGTAACGTAGTGGGCAGTTGTACAAAACTACCGGGTTCTTTAACAAATGTGCTGAGCGCTTTAACAAATCTACCTCGATTTTTAACAAATGCAGTACCCCAGCCGACATATTTACTAGGTGTTTTTGCAAAATTTGTACCCCATCCCTGTACAGCAGCAGGAGGGGGTGCTTCTTAAGTAGGGTACCCTACTTAAGAAGTACCCTTACATATGCATATTTAGATATTTTATGGCTGTTTTACCTCTTAACCATTGATCTGCGCTAGGATAGTTGGGTCTTTTATTTTATCGTCTTCTGCTAATAATTTCATTTTAGAAATGATTTCTGCTGATTTAGGATCGTCATCTATAAAGGGTAAAAATAATCGACCTCTATGTTGACTGTGAACGGGGATAATCGATAGTTGTAATCCGTTTTTACTTACAATACCGCTTCCTAAATGAATACTGTACTCAGCAAGTTTCCCTTTTATGGTGATATGGCGCTCTTGTATGGTTACATTTTCTGCCTTAAATAACCTTGCTGTTTCTCTGGCAAGGGCAGCTCTCATTTGCATGGTAGAGTGACTAGCTTCTGGATCGACTCCTCCCACGTGAGCTACACTC
This sequence comes from Aquimarina algicola, assembly GCF_006443095.1. Taxonomy (GTDB): domain Bacteria; phylum Bacteroidota; class Bacteroidia; order Flavobacteriales; family Flavobacteriaceae; genus Aquimarina; species Aquimarina algicola. The sequence goes on along the minus strand of NZ_VFWZ01000006.1, from coordinate 180,701 downwards.
ACGACCAGATCGATATCACGCATTACTTCACTAAAGGTTACAGGATCAATTTCTTTCAAAGGAATTGCTTTGTACTCTTTTCTAGAATAAAAACTGATATATTCTAGAGTAGGGGCTTCTATATCTGCCGGCGAAAACCAATCTGCCATAGCAAACATGGTTGCGATATACCCTTTTTTGTGATATACTTTTTGTAATCCTTCTTCGTGACTCACTGTCCATCCTCTTGATCTTAATAAAGCAATCGTTTTTTTAGGTTGAATTTGATGGCCTTGATATCTTTCAGACTTTGTGTGTGTTTCAATTTCATCTTGAGTAATGACATATAACTCTCTGAAAATTTGTTTGAAGGGTTGTACTAACTTCACATCAAAAGCATATTTTTGATATAAGTCCCATTCAACATTTTGGTAGAGGTGTGAGGGATGGGCAATGACAAAAGTATCCTTAGTATTAACCTTAATTTTTTCGCCTTTTATATTTTCTAAATGACCATCTTTCCAGAATCCTGATTTTTTATTCTTTTTGTCAAATAAAACCAATTTAGACAACATAGATTTTACAACAGGATGAAGCATAATATTTGTGATCTCTTCACTACTGAATTCTTCTTCTTGTAGCATGGCATTTTCTAGAGAAACACGTGTTCTTGAATATTGTTTTTTTAGATACGTTTTATTTTTTTGTAATTCTTTGACTCTTTTGTCTTTTCTAAGTTTTACCGGGATAGATTTTTGCGTTTTTTTGTCTTTTGTAACTTTTAAATCTGCTTTTCCTTGTTCATCAACAATTAGTGTAATATTTACATTATCAATAGTAAGGTTTGCTTTTTCCATGATTTTTTGGGTAGCTTTTCCTTCCATAGCCCAAGAGAAACGGATACTATCGTCATACCCTGCATTACGAGCAAGGTTGTCTAGAGCAATACTTACTGCATTTTTTTCACTTTCTTGCCTTTGGGCTCCAAACTGCTTACTTTCTTTTAAAAAATCTTGTAAAGTATTATAGCGGTTTAGTAGGTCTTTTTGTGGGTTGGTTTTGCTTAATGGGATCAATCCCAGTGCGCGTACATAATCTTTGTCTCTTTTGTCATTTATTTTGGCAAGTGTCTCTCTAATTTTGATTTCACCAAGCATTACTCCAGAATAAAGCTTTACTAAACGATGCCCATTACCATCTGAAATGTATTTTGCGGCATCATGAAGTAATTTCCAGTTTTGCTTTCCTAATTCGGGATATACATCATAAAACCAATTGATGTCTATAGCGCCTTTGGCAAAATCCATTCGTTCTACACTAGAGTATCTTGAAATAAGAGTTTCTTTTTCGGCATTCATATAATCTGAAGCATGAGCATGAAACCACCATACAGCATCTTCGAGTTTTTCAATGTTTAGAAATTCTTCAATCCAATTTGCCCATTGTGGCGCATATAATGCTGTTTCGACCCATCTTTTTTTCGGTATTTTAGATTTTTTTGCTTCTGCGATAAAACTGGAGAGATCTTCTGTATCATTGGGGATACATTTTTTGATCAAGTTACTGAATGTGTTTTTCTTTGAGTCATGTCCGCTCCAGTAATATCCTCTGTGAAAAGTTTCTTTACCTAATCTTTCTAAAAGTTTAAATAAATAAAAACTGCCTTCTACTTTTTTAAAGTAAGTCATATACAGTGTCGCTTCGGTATTCAAATCTCCTCTCTCTAATTCTACAGCCAGAAGACTTTGTTTAATTTCTTTTAGTGGAGTAGTGGGTAAATCATATTGTTCCAACATTTTTGTTCTATAGTCAAAACTACCATCTAATGCTCTTAAAAGTTCAGAATTGATTAGAATCTGATACTTAAAATCATCATCATTAATCATCCCTTTTTTATATAAGTCCACCGTCATCAGTGTGTCAGGAGTATTTAATTCGAAGGTATTAGGGTTCATCTTGGCAATGGTCTCAATATCTTCGACTTTTTTTGGATGTGCAATCTTATTAGCCATAAGGTACATCTTTAGATTCCAAAACCGTTCTTGTAATTTGTCATCTATTTTATGTCGTAATGACTCTGTAAGTCTTGTTGATGTTGTTATGCCTAAATTTTCGATAATATCAAACCAATATGTTTCTATTTGACTCCATTGGTCTTTGTGAACTATTTTAGTCTTTAATTCCTTGGGCATTCTTGCGATCATGTCTTCTAATACATCAATTTTAAATTGAAAAGCCGTAGTGTGATCAGCATATGCTTCATATAAAAAGGATAGTATGGTATGAATTTTTTTATTTATAGTATCCCATCTATAAGAAGTATCAAGATGTAAGCCTTTGACTTCAGGAATGTATTGTTTTGCAAACGGAACAAAATCTTTATAATTACCAAATGGATTTGTAAAATGATAACAATAATGCATAGCTGCTAACATTTCAAAATCATTAAGGTTATATTTCTCATACCAATCTTGCCAAACTGATGCTAGAGGTAGGTATTTGACCTTGTCTTTTGGGTCCATTGTATAGGCATCAGGATTAGTCAAACCAACAGCATTGCTCAATAATACGATTTGTTTAGAACCGCCTCCATAAAATACTTCATATTCAAAGTTTTGATTGCCGGTAAAGCGCTCGATAAGGTTGTTTACAGCATTAGCTATTTTGTTACTGTCTATCAAATTATCGAAAAGAAAATGTTGTTTTTGTGATAGTTTTGAAACTGCTTGAGAAAGTAAGGATTTTTTGTGCTTATCAAAGATAATTTGCGGAGTTATCAAGGGTTTTAAATTGGCATAATCGATAACTCCAAAACCATTTGCGAATGACGAATTTGTATTGTTTTTAGAGAATTTATCTAAGAAAACATTCTCATTTTTAGACAGCTTCGATTTTTTACTATAGGTATCTACTTTGTCTGTTACAAATGCTGTCATTCTTTGTTCTTCATGCAATACGGTCAATATCTCAAGTGCTGCTAGTCTTTGATCAATTTTAGAAGAATCAATAAGAGTGTCTGTAGTAGTCTGTATTTTTTGTTCGTTTTGTTTTAGGATCAATCGAATAATACTTTCTCGTAATGCTTTGCCTTTTCTGGACAAAAGATCTTCGAGCACTTGCATATCGGTATTATTGAGCTCCAGAGATTCAAAAAGATGAATCCCTGTTGACATAACCGATTCATTTCTGTCTTTGATAGTTTGATAGATCAAGTCTCTTTTCCAGGGTTCATTTTTGAGATCTATTTTTTTGATCTTTTCATTATTGTGTGTTTGGTTATAATACCATCTATAATGATTTGGAAATACCTTGTTGATAAATGTCTGCCTGTTTTCTGAAGGGATTTGACTTATGTCTTTTGAGAGTAGTTTGATTTGTTCTGTATTCGCATAGGAGATTAAGAAATTATAGAAAAACCCGGGATTGATTGTATATGATATCCAAGAAAAAATTTGGCCTTGTATTGATTTTCCTTTGGAAGGTAAATCATCTCCATGTTTTTTAATTTTTGTGAAAAGAGAAGTATCTATATCTGGTTTTTGAGGAACAGTATGAAGTACCCAAAAATCAATTTCTAGATCATTTCCAAAGTTTTCTTTGATCCAACTCCAAATTTTAGAGTTTGCTCTTTCTGTTTGAGAGATAAACATGCAGGCAAGAATTTTTTTGTCTTTAGGGCCATTATAAATAATATCGATAGCTTTTAAGTTTGCTTGATCAACATCTACTAGTGCAATACACCATAATGCGACATAAACTTGGAGATTATCTTCACTTTGCAAAGCATTTTCTATCAATTTTTGATCATTAAAAAAAGCTATACATAATTCTAATACTCTTTTTATAGTTGCACTTTTGGGGGCTTCCCACCCAAATCCAAACCAGGTGTCGATAGCTCGTATTACACTACTAAAGCGCATTAAGTTGTGTTCTAAAATCACATGTATAAAATGTTGAAGCGCCCCTACAGAAGTCTCGTCTAGAGATTCTAGTATGGTTTGTCTTAAGCCCTCTTGGCGTTGTGCTGCGAGAAGAAGATCTTCTACTAATTTCCAGTTTTTAGGATCTTCAGTCAATAATAATCCTTTGATCAAACTTCTGGTGACACCACCAATCTCATCTTCTCCCTGAAAAATGTCTTTGATAAGATTGTATAATTCTTCTGATCTGCTACTATGGTTTAAAAACGAAGCAAAGACGTATGCGTTATTACTATAATATGACGGATTGTATACATCATATTGAGCAAGTTCTAGAATAGTAAGGCCAGAATACCCTTGAATTCCTGTGAGATATAGATTTTGGAGATTACTGATTTGATTGGTCGTATATCGTTGGGTAGGTTTGGATCTAAATGATCTGCGCGTGTAACTATTTTGATAGGGGGTGATAAGGATTAAATCCCAAATATGAGGAATAAGATCTGCTTGTTCTTTTCCAAAAAGTAATACTGCTAGTTTTTTACCCTCTGCCTCTTTCCAGGGATTTATTAAAGGGTTATCTCCGAATTTTTCAACAAAGTCAGTAACACCTGAGGCATAAGGAGAGTTGATTCTTTTATATTTTTGGTATAGCTGCGTGATGATCAATCCAAGTATTTTATATTTTTCACTAAAACTTTCGAGATCACTAATTTTTATTTTAGGTGTTTTTTTGCTTTCTATAAAAGCTTGAGCCTGCTTTTCTTTGATCATTGTGTTTTTTGTTTACCTAATAATAAGTTCCTGTTAAAAATGTCATTCTTAAAAAAGTAATTGTATCCTCTGGGGTAAGTGTAATTTGTTTTTCGAGTGATTTGATCTCTTGATCATCTATGAATACTAAAAATAATCCATCTCTATACCCTTGTATCGCTGTTTCTGCATGCGTTTTAATATCCGCTTGATCAAAATTATATTTATCATTAAAGCCAATTTTGCCGGTTTCAGATTGCTTTTGGATTTCTGATGGGGTTAAAAAAGGGAGTAGTTGATTGTCTTCTCTTGTTTTGTTAAAACGTGCGATTTCGCTTTTAACGCATGCTACTATTAAATCCTGTAGGGTGTTAATTGGTTCTTTGACTTCTATACTAGAGGTGTATACTTTCTTTTTACCGAGACGCTTTAAACTAATTTTGAACTCTTGCATTTTTAATAAAGACAATTTTTCTTTGTTGAAGGTAAGGTTTTTAAAAAATATAAAAGTGCTGTTGTATCTTAAAAAGAGGTTAAATGGTGTATGTGTAGTATAAAATCGTTTGTAGTAATTCTTTTGAAAAGTGAAAAATATAGCATTAAAAAAGCCTTAACTTATTTAAGTTAAGGCTTTGTTTTGCTCCCCCTCTTGGGCTCGAACCAAGGACCCTTTGATTAACAGTCAAATGCTCTAACCAACTGAGCTAAGGAGGAATTTATGTTTACAATCGAGAAGTGTTTTTCTCTTTTTGCGAGTGCAAATATATACTATTTTTTATATCTCAAAAAGTTTTTTTTTACTTTTTTAAAATTTTATTCGAATATCGCTTTATAAATATCATTACCATTGGCAAATAATAACAATGTAATCAAAATTACAAAACCAACAAGTTGCGCATATTCCATAAACTTATCGTTTGGTTTTCTACCAGCTATTATTTCATATAATAGAAACATTACATGACCACCATCTAATGCAGGAATAGGTAGAATATTCATAAAAGCTAATATGATAGAGATAAAAGCAGTTGTACTCCAAAAAGCACCCCAGTTCCATTGGTCAGGAAATAATCCACCAATCGCTCCAAAACCACCAACTCCTTTGTATGCTCCGGTTTCTGGGTTGAAGATTTTTTTCATCTGTTTTACATAACTACTTAGCGTAGAAATACCCTTGTCAACCCCGGCAGGGATGGCTTCAAAAAATGAATAATTTATTTTTTCGATATCCAAAAAACCTCTTTTGTCTAATTCTTCGAGGTTGATGTTTCTGATCACTCCTATTTTTCCATCTTCATTTACTTTGGCTGAGATTGTTTTTTCTGTGCCATTAGTTTCTCGCACTAGAAAACTTACTGAACCTTTTTTATTTTGATCGATTATAGGGGTCATCTCATCAAGATATGTTACGCTCTTACCATTGATCCCTATTATTTCATCACCTTCTTTAAGATCAATCCCAACATTATGAGATTCTTTTGGTACTTCTTGAATGATAAAAGGTACACGTGGTTCTATAAAAGAAGTTTTATCATCAATTTCTAATAATTTTGCAATAAAGTCAACAGGGATTTGTTGTTCTATCGTTTTTCCATCTCTAATAATAGTAAGTGTATTACCATTTATAATCTCTAGAGGAAGTTTACTAAATTCTTCGACAGCTTCTCCATCTACAGCAATAATATTATCTCCTGTTTGGATGCCTAGTTTATCACCAATTTCTGTATTAGATACATGAAATCCGTCCTTTAAACTATCTGCTTTGATATAACGATCTCCGTATGTATAAGCAATACCAATATAAATGATAATGGCAAGTATAAAATTAACAGTTACTCCTCCTAGCATAATAATTAAACGCTGCCAGGCTGGCTTTGATCTAAACTCCCAGGGTTGCGGGGGTCCGGCCATTTGCTCTTTGTCCATGCTCTCGTCTATCATACCTGCAATTTTGACATAGCCACCAAGAGGTAACCATCCAATACCATAAACGGTTTCACCTATTTTCTTTTTGAATAAAGAAAATTTGACATCAAAAAACAGGTAAAATTTTTCTACCCTTGTCTTAAAAAGTTTGGCAGGAATAAAATGTCCTAATTCGTGCAGAACGATCAGGATTGATAAACTTAACAATAATTGTGTAGCTTTTATAAAAAATGGACTCATAGGTCGTTTTTCAAAATTAAATCACGCAAAAGTAACCTTTTAGAAGTGTATATAAAAAAAAAGTGCTGTACAGTTCTGTATATTTAGTATTTTTTTAATCAAAGGGATAGTTATAATCATGGATAAACCTTTTAATTTTGCATCCAGAATTAAGGATTATGCTTCAATTTTTTGCCAAATACAAGTTTTTTGCAGTTGTACTTTTTATACTTTCTGCAATTATCATTTCAATTATTTATTCAATTCTTAAACCCAATAGAACTTTACCTGTATACGAACCGGATATGGTTAATACTGAATTGGTAGATAGTACAGTACAATACATCAGAAAATATCATAAAATAGCAGACTTTAGTTTGATCAATCAGAACGGACAAAGAATTACTCAAGAAAACTATAAAGATAAAATCTATGTAGCTGATTTTTTCTTTACTACTTGTCAAACCATTTGCCCTATTATGACGGGGCATATGAAAGAGATTCAAGATCGATTAAAAGATGATCAAGAAGTATTACTACTATCACATTCTGTAACACCTAAAATAGATGATGTAAACCGGTTAAAGAAATATGCAATTAAAAAAGGGGTGGATGATACAAGATGGAATCTTGTAACAGGAGATAAAAAGCAAATTTATGATCTGGCAAGAAAATCGTATTTGGCAGCCAAATCTGATGGAGATGGCGGCCCCTATGATATGGTACATACCGAAAATTTTGTGTTGGTCGACAAAAAAAAGAGAATAAGAGGGTTTTATGATGGTACTGATCCAGAAGCTATAGATCAACTTATGGAGGATATTAATGTTTTGAAAAATGAAGGAAGATAGGACTTATCTATAGCGCTTTTGTTTTTTATTATGACAATTTAATGCTTCAATACAGTTTTTTCTACTATTTTTGCTTTGTTTAAAATTAATCTAAATAAATACTTGAAGACTACAATTGCTACACTTAGGAGGGGACAACGTGCTTTGATCAAAGAAATTACTTCAGATAATATTCCTCTTAAGTTATTAGAAATGGGTTGTTTGCCGGGAAATGAAGTGAAGTTGGTTCGTACAGCTCCTTTCGAATGTCCAATGTACCTTGTCGTAAATGGGAGTCATCTAGCAATCCGTAAAGAAATTGCAGCACAGATTGAAGTTCAGATTATTTAAGTAGTTTTCTTTATGGCAAAGCAAATTAAAGTTTCACTTATCGGAAACCCAAATACTGGTAAAACCTCTGTTTTTAATTTACTCACAGGATTAAATCAACGAGTAGGAAATTATCCTGGTATTACTGTAGAGAAAAAAGAAGGAGTTTGTAAGTTAAATAATGGCACAAAGGCTCATATCTTGGATCTACCCGGTACATATAGCCTTAATGCATCATCATTAGACGAAAATGTAGTTATTGAAGTACTTCTTAACAAAAAGAATAAATACTTTCCTGATGTTGCAGTAGTGGTTACAGATGTAGAAAATCTGAAAAGAAACTTACTCTTATTTACACAAATTAAAGATTTAGAAATCCCTACAATTTTAGTCATTAATATGGCTGATAGAATGAGTCGAAAGGGGATTTCATTGGATATTCCTACACTTGAAAAAGAATTAGATACCAAAATTGCTTTGATCAGCGCTCGTAAAGAACAAGGTATAGAACAACTCAAAAAATGTATTGAGCAGTATGCAACATTGTCTCAGGCTCCTTGCTTAGACCCTTTATCTTTTGAGCCGGATTATTTTAGTAGATTACAGAAAGCATTTCCAAACCAATCTTTATATAAGTTATGGCTGGTTATTACTCAGGATGTTAATTTTAGAAAAGTTAACAAGCAAGAAATTACTATAGATCCTGATTTTAAAATAAAAACAGAAAGTGAGTTAAAGAGACTTCAGCAAAAAGAAACCATCAAGAGGTATCAGTTTATCAATGCTGTTCTTAAAAAAGGGTTTACGATCGACAAATCCACGGCAACTGGTTTTAGTGCACAATTAGATGAAATATTAACTCATAAAGTTTTTGGCTATATCATATTTTTTATGATCCTTTTATTAATTTTTCAAGCTATTTATGGCTGGACTTCCTATCCAATGGATTTGATTGATGAAGGATTTGCATGGTTAAGCGAAACTGCCAAAGCTAATTTGCCCTCAGGACCATTTGTAGATTTGATTACCGACGGGATTATACCGGGATTGGGTGGCGTAGTAATTTTTATTCCTCAGATTGCGTTTTTGTTTCTATTGATCTCAATTCTTGAAGAAAGTGGATATATGAGTCGTGTTGTCTTTTTGATGGATCGATTAATGCGTAAATTTGGATTAAGTGGTAAAAGTGTTGTGCCATTAATTTCTGGTACAGCCTGTGCTATTCCAGCGGTAATGGCAACAAGAAATATAGAGAATTGGAAAGAGCGTCTCATAACAATTCTTGTTGTACCATTTACAACTTGTGCCGCGAGATTACCGGTATATTTGATTATTATTTCGTTGGTAATTCCTGATGAAAAAATAGGTTGGGTGTTTGGTTACCAGAGCCTTACTTTAATGTTTTTATATCTTCTTGGATTTATTACTGCCGTAGGATCAGCATGGCTATTAAATAAAATATTAAAAATTAAAAGTAAGTCGTATTTTGTTGTCGAAATGCCAGGATACAAAGTTCCATTATTCAAAAATGTAGCTATTAATGTCATCGAGAAAACCAAAGCTTTTGTATTTGATGCCGGTAAAATTATACTCGCGATTTCAATTGTACTTTGGGTATTAGCAAGTTTTGGTCCAAACGATAAGTTCAACAAAGCAGAAGAAACAGTTACTCAACAATATAATGATCTCTCTGAAGAAGAATTAGAAAATAAAATTGCTTCTCATAAATTAGAATACTCTTTTATCGGATATGCCGGGAAAGCTATCGAACCGATAGTTGCCCCTTTGGGATATGATTGGAAAATTGGGATTGGTATTATAAGTTCTTTTGCAGCGAGAGAAGTATTTGTTGGTACTTTGGCAACAATCTATAGTGTAGGTAGTGATGATGAAGGTACGATTAAAAATAAAATGGCATCAGAAGTAAATTTGGTCACAGGAGGGCCTTTATTTAACCTTGCTAGTGGTCTCTCGTTATTGTTGTTTTATGCTTTTGCTATGCAATGTATGAGCACATTAGCAATTGTAAAAAGAGAAACCAACGGTTGGAAATGGCCAACTATTCAATTGGTTTCAATGAGTGCTTTAGCGTACGTTGCTGCGTTAATAATATATCAAATCTTAAAATAAATTATTTAAGTTTTAGTATCTTTAAACGACAAATAATAATATGAATTTAATCATACAAAACATATTAGTAATTATAGTAGTCTCTATAGCTGTGGGTTTTCTTATAAAAAAATTTATATGGAGCCCTGCATTATTTTCTTCTTCAAAAAAGAAATCTTCAAAATCTTGTGGTAGTTCTGGTTGTGGGTGCCATTAAGAGATGTTATCTTTTAAACCATTTTAATGGAGTACTACTTATAAGATAAACTCCAACGAAGATTAATACACAAGCTAACAATTTGTAGACCGTTATGTCTCCCTTATATTGACTATCAATAACAATATATGATACAATTGCTACCAAAATCATAGCAACAGCAGGTTGCACATAAATATAGCTACTGGCAACAGTAGGTTTTACATATTGTAATGCAAACATGTTGAGTAAATAGGCAATAAAAGTGGGGCCTACAATTACATATAACAGAGAGGTCCAATGAGTAGTTTCAAAAGTTGAAAAATCGGTTTTAATTAACTTTTCTACACAAAAAGGAAACATAAATATAAACCCAAACAAAAATGTCCATATGATTACTGTAATAGGTTTATATTTTGCCATCATTGGTTTAACGATAACAAGGTAAAAAGCAAAGGCAAGCGCATTTATACAGATAAATAAATTTCCCAATAAAGAGCCTGTACCCAAACCAGAATTGCCTAAGTAAATCAATAGAACAGCTCCTGCACCTCCTATTGATATTCCTAATATTCGTTGAATAGTTAGAGGTTCTTTGAGTATAAAACGACTAATAATCACTGTAAAAATTGGCATTGCCGTTATGATAATCGCAGCATCTACAGGAGAGGTCAAACTCAACCCATTCATAGAAAAAAACTGATTGGTCGCTACTCCCAAAAAACCACACAATGCCAAACGAGGAATATCTTTTCTGTCAACTTTTTCTTTGATAAAAAACTTGAGGAACAAAAATAACAAGCCTGCCCCACTGATTCTCAAAAAAACTAAGGCAGAAGCTTCGATTTTATTCGGCATTAAACCTTTTGCAATTAGATAATTCGCTCCGTATACCATGTTTACACTCAGCAGTGCAAGATGAGCTTTTGTTTTATTAGAAACCATTACGCTAAGGTAGTAAAACTTATAGTCTCAAAAATTGGTTGCCAATAAAGATTTCTTATCGTCTCAAAAATAATAAACCTTAAAAAATAGAGGTTTATCTCTGGATTTTTGGGTTTTGTCAATTCTAGAAGAAGAACACCTTGTGACTCCTATAGTTTTGATCAAAACTTATATTATGAAATGTTATAAGAAAAGATGGTTATTCATACTTTTTCTGTGTGGTTTTATCTCTATTTACGCACAAGAGAGCGCTACGTTAAGTGGCTATGTCAAAAATGGAGCAAATAGTGAAGATTTACTGGGTGTAACAGTATTGGTAGGAACTGATCGAGGTACAGTAACAAATGATTATGGTTTTTATTCGATTACCTTGCCAAAAGGCACGTATACTGTGACAGTAAGTTATTTGGGTTTTGAAGACATTACAAAAGAAGTTGTTCTTGATAAAAATCAAAAGATTGATTTTATGCTCGAAGAAAAAATCGGAGTCCTAGACGAAGTCGTCGTTACTTCTAATAGAGCAAGCAAGGCAGTGAAATCTACAGAAATGAGTGTGGTTTCTTTAAAATCTGAAACGATAAACAAATTACCTACCATATTAGGAGAACCTGATATCCTAAAATCGATTCAGTTATTACCCGGGGTATCCAGTGTTAATGAAGGTTCATCAGGATTTAATGTAAGAGGAGGGTCAGCAGATCAAAACCTAATATTGCTTGATGAGGCTACGATCTATAATGCCTCACATCTATTTGGTTTTTTTTCTGTGTTTAATACAGATGCGATTAAGGATATTAAATTGTACAAAGGCGGTATCCCTTCTGTATATGGAGGGCGTCTTTCTTCTGTATTGGATATTAGACAAAGAGAAGGAAATAGAAAAGAGTTTAATGGCGAATTAGGTATAGGATTGATCTCAAGCAAAGGCTTGATAGAAGGACCTCTGTTCAAAGGAGATAATGAAGAGGGAAAAGGAGGATATATGATTGCGGGAAGACGATCGTATGTAGATTTGTTTACTTTTTTATCAAGTGAATTTGATGATACAACCTTGTTTTTTTATGACCTTAACCTAAAGGCAAACTATTCGATAAATGATAATAATAGGTTATTCTTATCAGGTTATTTTGGTAGAGATCGATTTGAGATCGATGATTTTCTGGGAACTATATGGGGTAATGCTTCTGGAACACTTAGATGGACAAGTATATTAAGCGAAAAGTTATTTTTACAAACTTCTGCTATTTTTAGTAATTATGACTATAGCCTGGACAACCTTAGAGGGGGTTCTGAGTTTAGATGGAACTCAAATATTCTTAATTATAACCTTAAACCCAAATTGAATTGGTTTATCAATTCAAACAATACGTTAACTACAGGCCTTGATATTACGTACTATAATTTTGAGCCCGGAGAGATCAAATCTTTAAATGGGTCGAATGTAAACCCCGAGAAATTTCAAGAAAACTTTGCCTTAGAATCAGCAGCATATGTTGATTTTAAACAAACGATTTCAGATAAACTAAGTTTTCAATACGGGGCTAGAGTATCAAATTTTAAAAGACTGGGAAGAGAAAATGTAAGAATATATGAAAATGGGACTCCGCTAACCTATAATCCAATACTAGATAGATATGAAACGAATCAGGTGATTGATGAAATTTCATACGGATCAGGAAAAACAATACAAGATTTTTATGGATTCGAACCAAGGTTTTCTGCTCGGTATTTGATTAATGATTATAATTCAATTAAGTTGAGTTATAACAGAATGTATCAATACATTCACTTGATCTCTAATACTACATCAGCAACTCCATTAGATGTATGGGCACCAAGTGGTACATACTTGGATCCACAATATGCAGATCAAATTGCACTTGGTTATTTTAGGTCATTTAATGATAATGCATATGATTTTAATGCAGAAGTGTATTACAAATCAATGAATGATGTTACTGATTTTGTTGATGGTGCAGATCTGTTATTTACCGAAGAAATAGAAACCGAAACTGTACAAGGGGATGCCAGAGCCTATGGGTTTGAACTACAAGTTAATAAAAATAAAGGAGCATTAACAGGATGGTTAAGTTATACTTTGGCGCGAACAGAACGTAAAATATTAGGGATCAATAATAATGAATATTATCCCAGTAATAGTGACCAATTACATGAGCTTAATTTGGTAGGGTTATATAAGCTTAATGATCGATGGGATTTTGGAGCTAATTTTGTTTTTGGATCAGGAAGACCTGTTACGTATCCAACAGGACAATACGAACAAAACGGATTGGTTGTGGCAGATTATGAAAATAGAAATGGAGATCGACTACCCGCCTATCATAGACTTGATATTTCTGCTACACTGAATCCCAAAAAAGGAAAAAAAGGAAAATGGATTTTTAGTTTGGCAAACGTGTATAACAGGCAAAATGCAGCGTCTATTTTTTTCAGAGAGATCAGTGAAGTAGGGGATCAGGAAATTGCAACCGGAGAGACAGAAGCTACAAAACTCTCTTTCTTTGGCATCGTACCCAGTGTTACTTATCAATTTAAATTTTAGGACTTATGAAAACTACAACCCAATTATATATTAGTGCATTATTAGTGTTTTTTATACTCACTAGTTGCGAAACCAATGTTACCGACGATATTACATTAAATGGTTCTGCACCAAGATTAGTTATAGATGGTGGTCTAGAGCGCAATATAACCACGCCATTACCCCAACAAAGTTTTAGACTAACTTCTACTATTGGATTTTTGGATAAAGAAGACCCTACGCCTGTAGACGATGCTACGGTAACAGTAAGCAATGGTGTTACGACGTACGATTTTGTTCATACCAGTAACGGAGTATACGTAAATGACCTTATAGAACCGCAAATAGGAGTCAGTTATACTGTCTCTATTGTATGGAATGGCGATACGTACGAAGGATCAGATACCTTAAATGAGGTTCCCTTATTTGATCGGTTGTTTGTAGTATTTGAAGAAGAAACGTTGTTTACCGATGAAGGATATTTTCTTAAGTTTGATAGCAGTGATCCTGTAGGGGTTGAGAATTTTTATTACTATAGAATTTTTAAAAACGGAGAGTTTTTTATAGTGGCCGATCCTGGTAATAGTATTACTTTGGTCGAGACAGATGAGTTTTTTGATGGACAACAACGGTTAGGAGTAACCATTAATGAAGAAGTAGTTTTTGAAATAGGGGATATTGCAACAGGTCAGCAATTAGGTATTTCAGAAGAATATTATGATTTTCTTTATGAATTATTTATACAAACAGGTCAAGGAGGTTCTTTTATTGGTAATCCTCCACCGGCTTCAATACGGGGAAATATTATAAATGTAACAAACCCACAACAAAGAGCTCTTGGTTTTTTCTATGCAGTTGATGTAGAAGAAGATACTATAGAAGTCGAAGAATAATGTAATTAAGGGACCAAAAAAAGAATTATACTAAAAAGATGTTTTAAAAAATAAATAACTTGATATAATAGTATTAAATTAAAGATCAAATGAGAAATATTTAATCCAGATTATATCTATAAAAGGTAATAACAAAAAAGATGAATTCCTCTAAAATTAATAGAATATATTTTTATCTCATTATAAGTGTATTAGTTAATCTACTAAACTTTTTGAAGGAGATAGAGGATGAATCTGTTTCAGAAGCTGTTTATGAGACTTTAGTCCTGTTTCCGGTAATTTTTTTACTGTGTTTTGCGACTTTCTTTGTAAGAAAATATTTTATAGGTTTCAAAAAACTGATGTATGCCATTTCGTATTCAAAATTTACGCGTATCGTATTTTGGAGTAGTGTTATTAGTATTCAAACAATAGTATTATCATTGATTACAAGGGCAATAACACAATTCTTGTTTAATGACGACCCTGATCCTGTATTTTTTGACCTTATTTTCTGGGCCATTATCATCGCTACTTTTTTTATTACATTGTTTGTTTATTTTTTAGAACATTTTTTTGAATCCCAAAGAGAAAAACAAAACATAGAACTTACACTGTTTCAATATGAAAAAGAGAAAACTATTGCAAAGTATCTGGCACTCAAAAAACAATTAAATCCACACTTTTTATTTAACAGCTTTAATAGCCTTATGGGACTTATTGCTATAGACTCAAAAAAAGCAGAGTATTTTCTTCGAGAATTATCTAATGTCTATAGATATAATCTGACTCAAAATGAAGAGATGGTTGTACCTTTACAAAAAGAGATAGAAATGATACAATCGTATTTTTATCTTCAAAAAATAAGATTTGGTGACCATTTGATTCTTAAAAATGAAATTGAAAATGATAAAATGAACATGCTGCTGCCTCCAATGACAATTGAGTTGTTGGTAAGTAATGCGATCAAGCATAATGTTATCGAAAAATCAAAACCTCTTACAGTTACCATAAGTACCAAGGATGATCTTGTTTTGGTAAAGAATAATTATCAACCAAAGGATATCAAAAAATATAGATCAAATTCGTTAGGGATTGGCTTAAAAAACCTATCAGATCAGTTAGAACTGATTCATCACAAAAAACCATATTTTAAAATCATAGATAATACCTATATTGCCGGTATACCCTTAATCCATCCTGAAATATGATAAGAGCTATAATTGTAGAAGATGAAGAAATAGCTGTAATTAGATTAAAAAGTCTAATAGAAAAAATAGATCCTGAAATTCATATTGATAATGTCTTTCCATCTGTAAGAGAGACTGTGTTATATTTACATAATGAGTCTCCTGATCTTATATTTTTGGATGTAAATTTATCAGACGGATATTCTTTTGAAATTTTTGAACAAATAAAAGTAACACAACCCATAATCTTTATAACTGCATATTCAGAATATGCAATCAAGGCTTTTGAACAAAATAGTATCTCTTATTTATTAAAACCAATAGAAGAAGAAGCTCTTACAAAAGCAATCAAAAAGTATAAGCAGTACAATCATACTTCATCAATAAATTATTCATTATTGAGTGAAATGATGACCAAACCTTCTTATAAGATGAGGTTTTTGGTAAAGACAAATAGTGCTTTGACTGTTGTAGATGTTAGTGAGATTTCATATTTCTATTTTGAAGATAAAGTAACTTTTATAAAATTATGGAATAAGAAATGTTATCCTTTGGATTATTCATTAAAACAGCTAGAATCACTTTTAGACCCAATTACTTTTTTTAGAATTAATAAAAAATATATCATTAGTCCCAAAAGTATTGATAAGATGTACTATACATCAAAATCAAGAATTAGGGTGTATCTAAGTCCTATAAATGAAAAAGATAGTGCAGTTGTTTTGGTAGCCTTAGAGAAAGTAAGTAAATTCAAAAAATGGCTTTCTGTATGACCTATGATATTAGGTTGTTTTTTAAGTATTTGATTTCCTCTTTAATTTCCACATGCCAAATGGATTTTCAAATAGTTCATCTCCTTTATAGGGTTGATTTGCTTCTTCTGTGATTTCAAAAATAGGTGAATCGACATCGGTACTAAACGTATGTCCATTTTTAATTTGTGGCTTGTCTATTATTTGATAGTAGCCAAAAATAGAAATTAAGTTTACAGACTGCTGAAATTCTTCATCATAGACGATACTATCCTTAAATCCTAGATTGTGCATCCCACAAGAATATGTCATTCCTTTTCCATTACTTATTGAATCGACAACGTACATTTGATATAGGTTTGATTCTTCAAAATTAGATAGTAACTCAGACCAATGCGATTTTGTAAATGCTTTTCCGGTTGTCTCAACTTTAATTCCTGTTCCACCGGATTTTAAAATTGCATTTCCTGCATCAGCAATAGCTTTTGCACTTTGGATATCTCCGGTTTCTGCTGATAGGTAAATCACATATTTGTGCTTATCAATCTCGTCTAAAAAATCTTCTGAAACTCGATTAACCATCCCTGCGTATCTAAAAGATTCTCTCATTCTATCGTCTCTCTCACAAATTTCTAACTCAAACCCTTTATTTGTTTTCAGATTTAAAAGTAGCATCCCAGCAAAAATAAAATCATTGATATTGCTCTCTGCAATTTTAGTTACAATTTCTTGTCGATCATTCCAGTTTCCTGGAATGCAAAGAATAGTTTTAGGTTTTTTGTCTAAATTATCCATCAATTTGTGTGCTTTTTAGATGATATTCAACATGATTTTGATTTTTATGTATAAATTGTTATTTATTGTATTATTCAAAAACTTCAAACAGACAGTTTAATATATTGATACAATTATGTTAGAATCTTTGTTTTTTGTGTAAAATTCTTTCAAAAGATTAAAGGAAGTTTTTAATTCATCCCACAGTAACTCTTTGTCATTGTCATTCCAAATATTTGGATAAATTCCATTTTTGTCGAATGTGTTGGGCTTAAATGTGTGCTCTAATTCGCTAAGGTTAACTTTATTAATTTCTTTAAGTATATCTTTAATCTCATTAGCAGATGAATAGCTGATAAAATCGGCATTTTCATCTTCAGAAAAAACATTGACTCCAACTACAAATTCGCTTAATTTATTGTTTGGAATTGGTTCGGAGGCCGAAACATTAGTCAGCAAAAAGTGTAATCCATCCCATGTTTTATCAATGTCTACCATTTTACAATTATCATCATCTTGGAATTCTTCTAGTTCTTCAATTAGATCTTCTCCCTCAAGTTTTTTTAATACTGTTAATTTTTGATCATCTACTTTAATGTATACTGCTAATAACCCCATTTCAGTTTTTTATTTTAATTATTACCAATTAAAAATATAATTGTTTTTTTTAGATGCTAAATGTTTGGTCTTTCTTTTTTGCAGAATATTTTAATTGAAAATTTGAATCTGAAGAATTGGAGCGTGAGGCAATTTTGATCCTTGTATAATCGAGACGATATTCTTTTAGACACCTTTTAATTGAAGCAATTCCTTTTTCTTCGTCATATACTACACAAAATATATTTAATGCGTATTTTCCCTTAAAAGCAGTTTGTTCTCCCATATCAAATCCATCAACATTTCCGATTCCTCTCCAGCCCAATTCTTCATTTAGGTATTCTATGACTTTTTCTTTTAGCCAATGATCTCTTTTGTTTCCCGTTAGACTTTTCATTTCAAATTGTACAACTAGCCAAGTTAAATCAGCAGTGTCAAATTCAGAAAAACCGGATTTTTTAAAATACTCTTCGTAATGATTTAAAAATTCTGAACTTGATTTAAATTTTTCTCCTATTGTATATTCTTCGGTATTTCCATGTTTTCCAACTTTTCCGGTATGTACGACGCCTGTGCTATTATTTGAGACCCAACATTCGGCGTATAATAAAGTGTTCTTATTGTCTCTTTTATGTAGTTTGAACATCTTTGATTTTATGAATTAGATTTGTTGTCTTGTGGTCTTTAATCTAGGAATCCAGCAATACACAGTTTTTCTGTAATTTTCGTATTCTTCTCCAAAACGATTGACCATATTTTTCTCTTCAATGGGTCGAACAACAAAATGCCACATAACCGCTCCTATACATGCATAAATAATCAAATGAACTGAAGAAAAATAAATACCTATTGCGATACCTTGGCCAATACCTGCAATAGCCATAGGGTTTCTCACATATTTATAAGGACCACTTACAACTAATTTTTTTGTTTGGTCAATTGGTAATGGTGTCCCATCTCCTTTGGATATAATAGCAAAGGCACTTGTAAGCCCGATACTGCTAAAAATCACGAACAAAGTGATACTAATTATAGTCGAGATGTTATTTGAATGGATAGGGATATCAAATTCATTAATGATTATATAAGGAAAAACCACTAATGCAATTAGCCAAACGCAGATGATTTGTATAAATGTTTTACACCCATTAATAATAATATTAGAAGACTGAGATTCTCTAAAAGCTTTAGTTTGATATACAAGAAATAAATTATAGAATAGTCCTAATGCCATTAATGTTGTAGCTAGATAACCTCCACCGGTCAATATAGAAGCGTTCAGACAGTAAAAGCTACCATATGCAAAACCACCAAGTATAATAAACTCTAGGTCTCTCAAAGGTTTATATGCTCTAATTATAGATAGTGTAGTGATAATAATAATATCGGGAGCAAAAAAAGAATTAAATGCTATTTTGTCAATATTAGGAAATTGAAATGCTTGAAAAAATGTTGAGCTCAAGGATAAACCAAGCCACCAAAAAAGAATTAATGTTGCTTGTATTAAATACGCAGTTCCTTTCAAATTAAATTTTGTTTAAAAGAAATACAACAACATAAAAATTGCATTTCTTTAATTTTCATATAAATGTAACTGTTTTTTTACATCTTTTAACGAATTTATGTAACCTAGTCTACTTAGAGTTTTTTTCAAACTCTGATTGAATATATTCTTTAGACTTCCCTTTTGGTATTGACGGAGATTTCCATTTTTCTTTTAAAATCATTTTTCCTATAAAAGCAATTTGACCGATGTGATATGGATAGTGCGCAATTTGCCTGGTAATACTCTCAATTAATTTTACTTCTTTATTACGTATTAAAATGGGCTTATGAAAATTACTTTCATTAATAGTATTTAATGCAGTATAGAGACAGTTCCATCCCTTTTCCCATTGTTCGATTAACTCATCATAACTTAGGTCTTGAGTTGTAAATTCTTGGTCTCTATCTCTCCATGATTTTTCTCCATCACTATAAAAAAAATCTGTCCATCGAGACAACATATTTTCAGACATATGCATCATTATGCATGCGATATCATTACTTTCTTCATCATATTTCCAGTATAAATCTTTCTCGGTTAATTGCGAAATTGTTTTATCTGCCACTTCTTTATAAGATTCAAACTGTTTCTTTATATTTTCTAAATATTCGCTTATCATTTTTTGTGATATAGATTTCTATTGTCTTTACTATAAGTAGTGATATTTTGTATAGACAAGTTAACTTATTGATTACCTTTATTTTTACTGATATGTGTCAATAGATAATCTAGTGGACTGTCTTTTCCATCTATTAGATCTTGAACACTCAATGTGATTGTAAGATCAGGTAAGACCCCACTTCCTTTCTGTATCGTATTATCTTTTACATACCTTTTTACTTTTACAAATGAGATCAGTATTTTAATTTTTGAATTTGGCAATTCATAAATCATAGGATATTGACCTGTTTGGATATAATACCCTCCTCCAGTTTCTTGACCCACTAGTGTGATCCCTTCATTTTTACAGTTTAGCGCAAAACCTGATCCTGCAGAAAATGTTTTCCCTCCAATCATAACATATGTTTTACCATTGAATCTTTTTTTATGGGGAATCATAGATGATTCATTTTCATCGGTCTCTAATATCCATTCGTTTCGTTTTTTTGAAGCATTTTTGAAATACTTTTCAAAAAACGTTTCATACGTATATCCATTAACAATGTTTTTGCTATACTTTTCTTCTGGCAAGCTAGATGTAATAATATGCTGTGATATACGTTGCTTAAAAGGCTTATTTGCGATATAAGAAAATGCATGGATAGCATTCAGAGGATATCCACCTTTGTTTTGCCTGATATCAATGATAAGATGTTCTGCTTTTTTTTGTCTGATTTTCTTAAAAATGTCTTTTAAGCTCGATTCGAATGTACTGATATCTAAACCAAAGGAGTTCATTGTTAAAACAGCAGTATGGAGAGAATCGACAAAATATAAGAATGGCTCTTCTTTTCCTAGTGTACTTTTTATAAATTCGCGTTTATTTCTGGCATTATGATAATTTGAATAATAAGAATGCCTGTTTGCAAACCTATTGCCGATACTCTCAAAAGGTTGACTTTTAATATCTTTGGTAAATACTTCATTTGTAGGAGTTTTATATTCAACTTGATAAGTTGTTTTGGTACCGAATTCATAAAAATGCAGGATGCCAAACTCTCTTTCTATCTGCCGGTCTTTTTTTGTTGTATTATAACCGTCTGAAGGGGCATATTTCAATAGTTTGTTTCTTAATTCAGTCCCTTTAATATTATCTATAGAAACGATTTCTGAACCCACAGGAATCCCAAAGTCATCTGTGTCTGTATAAAATTTATCATCAATTATTTTTAATAAAAGAGGAAACATTTTGGGAATAGATTCGAGCGCGGGACGCATTACAATTAAATGCCCATCTCTAATATAGTCAGATAAATGTGTGATAGATTTGTATAAATCTGAACTGTTTTTGATCGTGTTGATTTCTTGGTTTTCAAAATGAATAAACAGACTATCCCAAACGGCCTTCGAAGTGTATTCATATAAACTTGGATGACCGGTTGTGATCACATTTTTAAAAACTGTATAATCTTCTAAAGCTTGTTTTTGTGTCAATTTTTTTTGACTAAAAGTGACTACAGGAAAAAGGAGTATAAAAATTCTTATACTAGATTTTATTTTCATTTGATGTGATTATATTTTTTGTTTTTAATACTTTATCTAGATTCGAAGTATCTTTCGCTAAAAATTTCTAACACTAAACAAAGTTATAGTTCTCATTAAAACATATGTTAAAGAAATACAAAAAACTATAGTATATATCTGTAAATACTTTCATATTGATGATTTTTGAGAATAGAAGCCTTTTAAGATAAAATGAAAAGCAAAAAAGCCATTGTTATAGGGTCAGGAATTGCAGGTCTTGCTACTGCCATAAGATTACACAATCAAGGTTTTGGAGTTCATGTTTTTGAAGCCAATGCGTATCCGGGGGGTAAACTGTCTGAAATCTATACCAAAGGATATCGATTCGATTGTGGTCCATCACTATTTACAATGCCTCAATTTGTAGAAGAACTATTTGTAGATTCCAAAAAAAAGATTTCAGATTATTTCAAGTACAAACGAAAAGATATTGTTTGTAATTATTTTTACGAAGATGGAACTCGGTTTACTGCATTTGCAGACGAGGCTAAGTTTGCAGAAACGGCTTCACAAGTTTTTGATGTGTCTGCAAAAGAAGTTACCTCTTATTTTGATCGTAGTAAGCACAAATATGATCTTACAGCTTCTTTGTTTTTAGAAAAATCACTACACAAGCTTTCAACATATTTATCTAAAGATACTGTAAAGGCAATTGCTCGAATAGGAATGCTAGATATCAATAGCACTTTACATAAGGTAAATACAAAACAATATAAAGATCCTAGATTAATACAGCTTTTTGACCGTTTTGCAACCTATAATGGGTCTTCTCCTTATCAAACACCGGGTATTATGTCTATGATTCCACATCTGGAACAATATTATGGTACTTTTTTCCCAGAGGGCGGGATGTATAATATTACAAAGAGTTTATACCAACTAGCATTGGATTTAGGAGTCACTTTTACCTTTGAAACCAAAGTCCGTCAAATCATTGTAAAAAACAAAATCGCCAAAGGAATCATGTTGGATAATGATGAAGTTATAGATGCTGATGTTGTCGTTTCTAATATGGATATTGTACCCACATACAAAACACTACTGCGTGATCAAGAAGCACCACAAAAAACTCTAAAACAACCTAGGTCGAGTTCTGCATTAATTTTTTATTGGGGAGTGAAACATAAATTTCCAGAGTTGGATTTACATAATATTTTTTTCTCTCAAGATTATAAGAAAGAGTTTGATTTTATTTTTTCTAAAAAAGACGTTACCAATGATCCAACAGTATATATTAATATTACATCAAAAAATGAAACAAACGATGCTCCCGAAAATTGTGAGAATTGGTTTGTGATGATCAATGTTCCTGGTAATCAAGGACAAGATTGGGACACTATTATTGAGACATCTCGAACTAATATTCTTCAAAAACTTTCTAGAATTTTGGGAGTAGAACTCAAAGACCTTATTGAGGTTGAAGAAATTTTAGACCCTAGAACAATAGAAAGCAAAACACAATCCTATCAAGGGTCATTGTATGGATCTTCTAGTAATAATAAATATGCAGCATTTTTGAGACATCCGAACTTCTCAAGAAAAATCAAAAATCTTTATTTTTGTGGTGGCAGCGTTCATCCCGGTGGAGGGATTCCATTATGCTTGTTATCAGGCAAAATAGTCTCGGATTTGATTAAAAATGATAAGAAACGATAACCTATGACAGAGAAGATAAAAAATAATATTTCGATAGGTGTCATATGGCTGTTTAATATTTCTGGGATTATCGGAATTTTGTTAGGGTATGAAGATTGGTTCCTTAGGTTGACTCCTCTTAATTTATTAATCTATTTGTTTTTGATTTTATGGAATCAAAACTTTAATCCAAAACTTATTTTGATGCTATCTATACCGTTTTGTGTAGGGATGATAGCAGAGGGCTTAGGAGTTAATTTTGGGTTGATTTTTGGAAATTATGAGTATGGTGAAAACCTAGGATATAAAGTGTTTGGTGTACCTCTTATGATTGGAGTAAATTGGGCAATACTAACCTATAGTAGTGCTGCGATTGCCAGAAAAATCCATAGTGGATTATGGGTTTCTTCTTTGCTGGCATCAATTTTAATGGTTGCTATGGATGTAATTTTAGAAGTATCAGCACCAAGATTTGATTTTTGGGAATTCGAAAATAATATAGTGCCGCTACAAAATTACGTAGGTTGGTTTGGTACTGCTTTTGTGGCACATATGGTATTTCAAAAACTATCTAAAACCTATAATTATAACCTTTCGATACATATCTTTGTTGCTATTTTAGTCTTTTTTACTGTTTTTCTATTCTTCTAGATGCAAAAGTATGATTACATTATAACAGGTATGGGAGCATCAGGCTTGATGCTTGCTTACCACATGGCAATGGATTCTTTTTTTGATGAGAAGAAAATTTTGTTGATAGATAAAGAAATTAAGAATCAAAATGACCGCACCTGGTGTTTTTGGGAAAAAGGAAATGGTACTTGGGATAGCATTGTCAATAAGCGTTGGGACACTATTTTTTTTGGAAGTAAAGACCTGTCAGAAGAATTAAACATTTCTCCATATCAATACAAGCTTATTCGCAGTAAAGATTTCTATGAATTCATATTAAATACTTTAGAAACAAAATCAAATATTACGATTGTACAGCAAAGCCTAATAGCATTACGTGATAATAAAGAGATTGTTGAAGTAGAAACAGATCAGCAAATCTATTTGGGCAATAGAGCGCTTAATAGTATTCCGCAGTCATTTGAGTATAAAGTGCAAAAAAAATACCCTGTTCTAAATCAGCATTTTATAGGGTGGTTTGTTAAGACAGATACTCCTTGTTTTGATGATACGGTCGCTACTTTTATGGATTTTACGGTAGCTCAAAGAGGAAACACGAGGTTTATGTATGTATTGCCTACTTCTAATACAGAAGCCTTGTTTGAGTATACATTATTTTCTGAAAAATTACTTCCTGATCATGAATATGAAGAAGCTATCAAAAGCTATTTAGAAGAAAGAGGAATTCATAAGTATCAGATTGTAGAAAAAGAAAAAGGATGCATCCCGATGACATGTTATGAGTTTCAAAAACAAAATTCAGCCAATATTCTGCATATAGGAACAGCAGGAGGATGGACCAAAGCTAGTACAGGATATACGTTTAGTGCAACCAACAAAAAAATACAACAGTTAATTCCTTTTCTGAAAAGTGGAGAAAGAATGATATCGTTTTCTAAGAAAACAAAATTTTGGTATTACGATTTACTATTTCTAGACGTTCTGTATAATGAGAACCATTTGGGATCTGCATTATTTTCAAAACTATTTCAAAAAAACAGCGCGGTTACGATTCTCAAATTTTTGGATGAAGAAACCTCTTTTACAGAAGATCTCAAAATTATGTGGAGTATGCCTTCTCTGAAATTTATGAAAACCCTTTTCAAAAGAATTTTTTAATAGTATTTCGAAGCAATTAACTCATACCTCGTTCTTTTTTAATTTGATCATAGGCCTTTTGTACTTCTCTGAATTTAGCTTCTGCTCCCTTTACATGCACTTCGTCCATGTGTTGTACTTTGTCAGGGTGATACTTTTTTGCCATAGTGCGGAATGCTTTTTTTACTTCGGCATCAGTTGCACTTTTATCAATTTCTAAAATGGTATAGGCATGATCTCCGGTTTTGAAAAACATAGCTTTTATACTTTCAAAATCTCTTACAGTGATTCTCAAAAAGCCGGCAATACTCTGTATTTCTTTCGCTTCTGCTTCACTTACATGCCCGTCAGAATTAGCAATTCCGAACAAAAAATGTAAGATTTGCAATCGAGCAGGGTATTGGGTATGTTGACTGATAAATAGACAGATACGATGTGCAGAAATTTGTCTTTTTTTTATGATTTCATTAAAAGTTCTGAAGGTAGCATTTGCACGTTCTTTTCCGTAAGCACTTACAAAATATCGTCTTACATAATCTAATTCTGTTTGATTTACTACCCCGTCTGCTTTGATCACTATAGACGAAAGTGATAATAAATTAAGCTCAAAATCTGCAGGAGTTACTGTTTGCTCTTTAGAAAAAATGGCTTTGAACCCACCATTACTATTTTTGCCAGTAGAGGCATCTATCAAGCTACCTACTATAAACCCCAAAGCAGCTCCGGGAAACCTGAAAAAAATATAACCTAATACAGCGGCAAACCATTTAATCATTTAGTCTTATTTTTATGTTGTAAAGATAACTGTAATTATCTAAAACAGTTTTCTTGAGTATACCATATAAGTAGCTTTTAGTTTTGTCTTGTTACTTATGTTTTAAAATTTTTAACGTCAGTTTGACTTTGGTTTTGCAACGATACCTCTATTATAATGGCTATTATTCGTATCTTTGCACGAAAAATTTAAACGAAAATAAAAGAAAATAAATATGTATCCAGCAGATTTAGTAAAACCAATGCGAGAAGACCTTACTAATATTGGTTTTGAAGAATTACATACAGAGCAAGAGGTAGAAAGTGCATTATCAAAAGAAGGAACAACACTTGTGGTTGTAAATTCTGTATGTGGTTGTGCAGCAGCCAATGCTCGTCCAGGAGCAAAAGCATCTTTGGTAAACGAAAAAAAACCAGATAATTTAGTCACTGTTTTTGCAGGAGTAGATAGAGAAGCAACAGACAAAGCAAGAGGATATATGATTCCTTTTCCTCCATCTTCACCTTCTATGGCGTTGTTTAAAAATGGAGAATTAGTGCATATGTTAGAGCGTCATCATATAGAAGGTAGACCTGCAGAAATGATAGCAGAAAACCTTAAGGATGCTTATAATGAGCATTGCTAAAAAATCTAAACATACTCTTACAGAGAATGATAAAAACCGTTGGTAACTACCAACGGTTTTTATTTTAAAAATATATTGGTTTACTAGAAATAATGTAAGACATTGCATAGCTGTTATACGGTATCAAAATATTTTAAATAATTAATACAATGGAAGCAGTAAAAAAGATACTAAGTTATCCTCTTTCTGTAATTTTCTATCTATTTTTTGGGTTAGTACTCGTTGTTTTTCATGTCATACAATGGACAAGTTTAAAACTGGGTGGAGCTAGTGGACATAGAACCGCAGTAAATTACCTTAATTTAAGCATACTGAGATGTTTGCACATTCTTGGGGTGACATTTAGCTTTTCAAATACATTTACTCTTCCAAAAGATCGACCTCTTATTTTTGTGTCGAATCATCAAAGTATGTTTGATATTCCTTTAATATCTTGGTTCTTGAGAAAAAACAGACCAAAGTTTATTTCAAAAATTGAGTTGGGCAAAGGAATTCCTAGTATATCTTTCAATCTAAGGCATGGAGGACATGTTCTAATCGATAGAAAAAATCCAAAACAATCTATTCCTGCATTATCAAAATTTGGAAAGTTTATCACAGCACATAATTTTTCTGCAGTTATTTTTCCTGAAGGAACAAGAAGTAGAAACGGAAAACCCAAAAAATTTGCAGCCACAGGATTAAAGATATTATTTAAAAATGCTCCCGATGCACTTATTGTACCACTCACCATAAATAATAGTTGGAAACTGGTAAAATATGGTAATTTCCCTATGGGTATCGGTATGCGTTTGACATTAGAGGTACACGAACCATTTTCTATTACCAAAGAACCTGAATTATTACTAGAAAAGATTGAAGAAAGCGTTACCTTAGCGATAAGAACTTAACAAAACACACAATCAAAATGGCGTTGGATAATATAAGACTCGAAGTAATGCAATTACTAGAGAAAAAAGTAGATTCTTTTATTGATAAATTTTTGATCCCTATAGATAAGGTTTGGCAACCTACAGACTTTTTACCGGACTCTCAGAATGAAGATACTTTTTTTGAAGAAGTCAAAGAATTAAGAGAATTAGCAAAAGAATTACCATATGATTTTTGGGTAGTTTTAGTAGGTGATACTATTACCGAAGAAGCATTGCCAACCTATGAGTCGTGGCTGATGGATGTCGAAGGAATTAACCAGCAAGAAGGAGGCAATGGCTGGTCACGCTGGACAAGATATTGGACTAGCGAAGAAAACAGACATGGAGATGTATTAAACAAATATCTTTACCTTTCAGGAAGAGTGAACATGATAGAAGTAGAGCGAACAACTCAACACTTGATTAATGATGGTTTTGATATTGGTACAGATCGTGATCCGTATAAGAATTTTGTATATACAAGTTTTCAGGAGTTAGCTACTTATATTTCTCATAACAGAGTTGCAAAATTAGCTAAAGAATATTCTAATAAGTCTTTAGCAAAAATGTGTAAGATTATTTCTGGAGACGAAATGAGGCATTATAATGCTTATAGTGAGTTTGTAAGTAATATCTTTGAAGTAGACCCTAGCCAAATGATGATTGCGTTTAGCGATATGATGAAAAAGAAAATCGTAATGCCTGCTCATTTTTTAAGAGAATCAGGAGATGCTATAGGAACTGCTTTTGAAGAATTCTCGAATGCGGCTCAGCGTTTGGGCGTTTATACTTCTCAAGATTATATTGATATCATGCAGCGATTAATTGATAAATGGGAAATAGATAAATTAGTTGACCTTACTGACGAAGCCGAAAAAGCTCGTGATTTTGTAATGAAACTACCGGCAAGAATGCAACGTATAAGTGAACGACTTGTAATTTCCGAAGAAATATTCAAATTTAAATGGGTAGAACCTGCTCTTACGAAATAAAAATATTTTATTTTGATGAAAGATGATCAAATCATAGCATATACTATTGATTTTGTAAAAGACACATTAAAAGGGGCAGAAGGAGGGCACGATTGGTTTCATATTTATAGAGTATATAAAAATGCACAATTGATTTCTGAAAATGAAGAAGTTGATACTCTGGTTGTGTCACTAGGAGCTCTGCTTCATGATATTGCTGATTCAAAATTTCATAATGGAGATGAAACTGTAGGTCCCAGAATTGCTCAGGAATTTCTCAAACAACTTGATCTAGAAAATACAATAATCGATCATGTCGTAAAAATTATTGAGAATATATCTTTTAAAGGAGGTAATGTTGCTCAGGAGTTTACATCTCCAGAATTAGATGTAGTACAAGATGCAGATCGACTAGATGCTATCGGAGCAGTAGGGATCGCAAGATGTTTTAATTATGGAGGATTTAAAAATAGAGCTCTTTATGACCCAGAGATTAAACCTAATCTATCTATGACAAAAGAGGAATATAAAAAATCGACTTCTCCAACGATTAATCATTTTTATGAAAAACTATTATTACTCAAAGACCGTATGAATACCAAGACAGGTAAAGCTTTAGCAATAGAGCGTCATGAGTTTATGCGACAGTTCTTAGAACAGTTTTATAAAGAGTGGGAGGGGAAATCTTAACTTCATACCATTATCAAATTTGATAAAAGTGTAAAAATATTCATAAGAAAAGAGGCTGGAGTAATTCCAGCCTCTAACAAATTCAAAATACAAGATTTTTTATTTAGTTTAAGGTAGCTATAGGAGCTGTAAAACCTCTTTTGGTTACAGTTCCATCTGTTCCTGTACTATTACCTCTTAATAATAATATTCCTGCTACGTGTGGCGATGCCATAGAAGTACCAGAGATATTGTTAAACTGACCGTTTAACCAAGTAGACCATACTGCAGTACCAGGAGCCCAACGATCTACACTTCTTCCAAAGTTTGAACCACCAGCAGGAGAATCTCCTCGAACCATATTACCTACACACCAAGATCTGCTAGTCTGTAATCTTTGTGGTGAATAAAACTGTGTATCATCATTACTATTACCTGCTGCCATAGCTCCAATCGCTCTTGCTTCTAGGTTTCTAAATGCATTATCTATAGCCGCAGAAGTAGCTCGGTTACGGAATCCTACACTATAGTTCCACGTATCTCCATTTCCTGCATTATTAGCTACATAATCTACACCAGCAAGAATTCCTGAAGTAGCACCAGATCCTGCAGCATTTAAAACTCTAACAGAAATTACAGTAGCTCCATAAGCCACACCAATAACTCCAGAACCATTATTTCTTGCAGCAACAGTTCCTGCTACATGAGTTCCATGTCCGTTCTGATCTTGCCAAGATCCACCTACAAAACTTCTGCTTCGGTTAGCGTTGATAGTTAAATCGCTATGAGGTGCTATACCACTGTCAATAATCCAGCAAGTTCTACCTCTACCATCTGCTCTACCTACTCGTTCGATACCCCAAGGTAAAAATTCTCCATTAGGAAGTTGAGAATTCTTAGCACCACTTTCATTTTTTACTGTTGCAGGAAGCGAACTAACGGGTGTTCCCATATCTATATCCAATTTGTGAATATAGTTTGGTTCGATGAATGCTACATCAGCATCATTTTTAAGCATTTCTACTTGTTCTTCCGAAAGGTTTTCAACAGCAAAACCTTGAACAGCATTAGTGTAGACTTGCTTTATATTGCTTTTTGCTATTGCATATTTTGACAAAGTTTCTTGAGATTTCGATTCCATTTTGGCACTTTTGCCAGACATCGATTCATCTTTGTTATAAATTACGATATACTCTCCAGGTATTGCCTGATCAGCACCTATGTTCTCTACATTTTCTATTCCCGTTTCTGCTTCAGGAACTTCATTTGTGTCATTCTCACAACTATAAAATAGAAATGAGAAAGCCGTGATTGTACTTAAAATCCTAAGTTGAGTTTTCATTAATTTTTGATTTTAGTGTTAAACATATTGATTTAGGTTAAAATTAAATATTGAGATCTCATAATAATTTGCCACCCAAAAGTAGAGATTAATTCTAATAAAGAAATACGGCAAAAACGTAACTTACAGAAGGTTACATTTGGTTTACACACTCGTAACGAGAGTAAAACACTTTTTGTTCTCAGTAATGCAACACTATTGCATTACTGAGAATCAAAGGGTTAAACAGAAAAATAAAGATGTTAAAATAAGGGAAAATTTACTCTAATAAATTAAACAGAAATTAATAGATATTAACTTTTTTTTAATTGTTAATTAACTTTAGTTTAGTAAAAAAACCGTTAAAAATTAGCTTTAATTTTAATTTTTTGGGAGTAAAATTATTCTTTTTGAATGTTTTGTGTGCTGGAAATGAGAAAAATCCATTCGATAGGCTTTGGGATTTTTATATATGCTATTTTAACTTAAAATAACAAAATGTGGAAGAAGAGCACTATACATTGCATAACATCAAAATAATCTTAATTGTGAGTTCTTGTAATCTTGATGTAACCCACAATTAAATTGAAACTTATAATCTTCAGAAAAATATTTTTTTCTTGCTAGAGCAAATGTTTGGTGTATCTGATCTGCAATGATTCCAGAGCCTTTCATGCGTCTTCCATATTGGTTGTCGTTTAATGAACCTTCGTGGCATTGCATGATTTGATTTAAGATTTTATCTTTTCTGTCCGGCAATGTATTGTCCAGCCATGTTGTGAATAATTTTCCAATTGCACCATTTAATCTTACAATTGTATACCCGATGCTTTTGGCACCTTTTGATGACACTTCTTTTGCTAGTGGTAATATCTCATGACTATTTATTGATGGTATAATTGGAGCCATCATTACATGAGTAGGAATACCATGCAGATTTAATTCTTCAATAGTTTTAAGACGTTTGATGCTACTGGCTGTTCTTGGTTCTAGAATTCTTCTCGTTTCTTCATGTAAAGAGGTTATTGAAATGTATACCGAAACCAGGTGATGTTTTGCCAATTGTGATAAAATGTCAATATCTCTCAATATCAAAGCATTTTTGGTGATGATACCAACAGGATGTCTGTATTTCAAGAAGATTTTAAGTAATTTTCGAGTGATCTCCAACTGTTTTTCAATAGGTTGATAGCAATCTGTGTTCCCCGAAAGTGAAATTGGTACAGCTTTCCAATCTTTGCTTTTTAATTTTTTTTCTAATAACTCTGGGGCATTTTTCTTGACTAGAATTTTACTTTCAAAATCTAATCCTGCACCATATCCCCAGTATTCGTGAGAGTTTCTAGCATAACAATAAATACAACCATGTTCGCATCCTTGGTATGGATTGAGGGAATAAGCCATATGTACATCAGGACTTGTAACCTTGTTTACAATAGTTTTTGGAAAAGTTTCAATAAATGTTGTTTTAATTTTATCTATAGGTTCGTTTTGGGAGAAACAATAATTTAAAAAATCATCACGGTTTTCATGATAGTGATTTGAGAATCTATTCTGTACCTTCTCTTGCGCTCCTCTTCCTTTTATATGTTTCTCTCTTTTGTGCATTGATTTATAATATAGTCTGTTTAAGAAGTGAAATAATGTGAGTATAGATTCAATATAATGAATAGTTTTTTGAATGAAAATGAAATTGTGATGTTTATTTTTTATGGTAAAAAAACAAAATATTTATGGTTAAAGCATAGTTTTTTGTTGTAATTGTCTGATATGCTGTAAATACGAATATACAAGTTGATTTCGGTAGAGTTTTTTAGCAAAAAAAAGGGGTAAAACCCCCTGTTGCACCTATTGTTTCTATGAAAATAATTTGTGAATTTTAAGTACTCACAAATACAATCATTTTTATTCTAAAAGTGTACTCTATGAAACCTGATCAAAATATTTGTACCCCTCCGGAATGTTTAAGCCAAAAAGGGTTTGTTCCTGAAATTTCTAAAATAGTAAATACATGTGATGATCTCAAAGATCTTATGATTAGTATCTATTTGATCAAGGAAAATAGGTTTTTGTATTCAAACAAGATATTTAAAAAAGTACTAGGTTTTGATACTGATGTTTTTTTGGATAGAGGTTGGGATTTTTGGTTTTCATTAATTAGATCTTGTGAGGTTCAAAAAATAAGAAATAAAATTTTTGAGTTCCTTGAAACACCACCTATTAGTGATTCTATTACGCTTCAATATCATGTTAGAGGATTACATGAACAAGAAATTTTTCTGAAACATGAAATCTTTATATATCAGATAAAACGTAAGATGTTTGCTTTGAATCTATTTTTTGATGTATCCGAAAAAGAAGAAATAGAAAAATGTATTAAAGTTAATGGAGGATATAGAAGAGTTTGCCCTTTGGATAATAACCCTTGTCAAATATCGTCAAGAGAACAAGAAGTTCTTAAACTTATCGCAGATGGACTTTCTTCTAAAGAGATAGCAGATAAACTTTTTATAAGTAATCATACAGCAATATCACACCGCAAACATCTTATTCAAAAATTTCGGGTAAAAAACACGGCACAGCTTATTAAAGAAGCTTCAAAAGTTTTGGACTTATAATTTAAGAATTGATTAACTTTTTGTTAAATAATTAACTATATCTCAAAATCCCTAAAAATGGGGATTGATTTGCCTTCCTTTTTTTAAAAACTTAGACAATCCAAAAACTGGGGCTTTTGTTTATAGTAACACACTTATAAACAGCAAAACTTTAAGAATAACTTGTATTTGTGATAGGGATCAAGTTGTGTTCTTAAAATTAATTTTCACACATGATAGGGTTAGTATTGAAACTGCTCAGGGATGAGCTAAGTAATTACATTGTTCAAAATAAAAGTCAAGGAGATTCTATTATTCAAAGTGATGTTATTCTACATAATATTGCCTTGATGGATAATGATGGCCAAACTGATCTAAATAATAAGGTGGTCATTACTCTTGTAAATACCGAAGAAGAAAGTACTTTAAAAAATGGTAGTAATATTCTTAGAACACCAAATGGAGTAAAGTATGTTGAGCCTCCTGTATTTCTTAATCTTTATATTCTTGTTTCTGCAACCTTAGGCCAAGATTTGCAAGATGCATACGAATTTGCATTAGAACGATTATCACTTGTTATTCAGTTTTTTCAAGCCAAAAAAAGCTTTACAGTTCAGAATTCTCCATTCAGTTCAATTTCTAGCGATAGTAACATTTCAGAAGAGGTAAAAGAAGAAATAAAGCTTAATGTAGAACTATATACATTAACCTTTGAACAAATTAATCACCTATGGGGATCTCTTGGAGGTAAACAAGTACCATCTGCGATGTACAAAATAAGGCTGATCAGTATAAAAGAAAATTCAGGAATATCTGCTCCACTCGTAGAAGAATTGGTCAATAACCAAAATGTTACAAATATTAACTAAATATGAGTAATAGTATAATTTTTAAAAGGCTATTTGAAATTAGAGTATTTCATGACTACTATCTTATTACGGGAGATGGAACTTCTTTCTATGACAGAAATCAATCTGATAAAGAAAATATACTATCAAAAAAACTTCTTAATCGGTCGTATGATGTTAGTAACATACTAAGTATTGAACCAGATACAGTTACAAAAGAAAATCTGAGAAGAAATAAATTGGTATTTGCAAAAACTGCATTAGGCTTTATAGTAGGTATAGAAGTGATTCCTGAAAACTTATCAGGAGAGGTACGGTACAAGCCACGTTTTGAGTTGAATACAGATTTGCACGTAAGCTTTAATATAAGACCTGTGGTTACTTTGTTTAATAGTATTACAAATATTGGGTTAAAATCAATATTACCATCAATCTATTATTTTACGAATAAAGGTAAAACAGAATTTGTCAATGCGACACAAACTCCTCATACTTCTTACCCTCTCTCTAATACGATACTTCAATTCCAACAAGGCAGAAACTATGAAATGGGGGCTTTAGCAAATTTTGGGGGAATTACAAAAGAAGCATTACAAAACACAAATAGTAATCAAGCAGATCATTGGGAGGATACAGATGATAAAAGGTTTGTAAACCAAGCTGATAAAATCCTTCTACCACACGTATTCAAATATCAAATACAAGAACCGCAAAACGATACACAACTAGAGTTTCAGCTACTAGATTCAGGAAACTCAACAGTAAAGACATTACAAAAAACGATCACTACAACTACAAGAGATGTAGTATTGGATTTTGAAAAAGAAACAAACAATAGTACGGCAGCTTTAATCCCTAATGGGTTTTATACGCTCAAGATTACAGGAGATTCCGGTTTAGAGCTGATCTATCCCTTGTATCTTAATTCTTCTTTATATGACAGAAATCAATTAGGGGTTATTGACATAAGATTAGACGAGCAAAACAGTCCTTTTAGTTTATTAGATACTAATGGTTTTTTGAAAGCCAAAATAAACGCAAACGGAGATAAAGTCTCGCACCCAGTTTTTGAGCTTAGATTCACAAATAGAAAAACTTATTGGAGATATAATAAAGAAGTAGCATTTAATGCATCAGAAATCACAGCAACATCTGCTTTTTTACAACATAATGGCAAACGGTTAACATCGATTAAACCAAAAGGATTGACTAGTACTTTGGTGCCTTTTAAAAATGGGAACTCATTGCTATTACCGCCACCTCAGCAGACAGCAATAAAAGTAGAACAAGAAAAAATATACTCAGATATATTTATTAATCCATCAAACCGATTATTGAATTCGTCATGAGTTTTTTATGTAAATCAATCACAAAAAGTCTTTGACAAGTAAGCTTATATAATTTATGATTAAGTGTTAACAAATTAAAAGAAGCTTCTCGAATAATTAAAATTAAACTTTTATAAAAATGACATTATGAATTACAAAACGCCAGGAGTTTATATAGAAGAAATTCCGAAACTTCCACCATCGATAGCTCAGGTAGAAACAGCTATTCCTGCTTTTATTGGTTATACAGAAAAAGCATTGGATGAAAGAGGTAATTCTCTTACCAATGACCCAAAAAGAATTACTTCTTTATTAGAATACGAACGTTTTTTTGGTGCTCCGGATATAGAAACTGGTTTGACAGTAAATATTACAGGAGATGTAAATAACCCTACTTCGGTTTTAGCTTCAATAGAAAATAGATCCAAGTATCTAATGCATTATGCATTACAAATGTTTTTTGCTAATGGGGGAGGACCATGTTGGATAGTTTCTGTTGGGGATTATACTACAAAATTAGTTGATTTTGATACACTTTTGGCAGGACTTAATGCTACAGAAAAAGTTGATGAAATAACACTATATGTATATCCTGATGCACAAGGTATAGAATTATCGTCCAATTTCTATAATCTTTTTAAGGCGTCGTTGGATATGTGTGTCAAATTAAAAGACCGTTTTACAGTAATGGATATTTGGCAAGATCCTGCAGAATCTAATTTACTGGCTAATATTAATACGATGCGTGATGCTCCTATAGGTGCAGAAGAAAACATATTAAAATATGGAGCAACGTATTTTCCTAATGTAGATACGATTATCAATTATTATTATGGAGGAGAAGGCACAGGTGATGCTAATGTAAACGTAACAGGATCTTTTAGCGGGACCTTACAAGAATTAAAACAGGCTAATAATGCCACCTATTTTAGAGCGCAAGGTACAATCAGAGATTTTCCTTTAGAAATGCCTCCATCACCGGGAGTTGTAGGATTATATGCAAGTGTTGATGCTTCAAGAGGGGTATGGAAAGCACCTGCAAATGTAAGTATGGATTTTGTGATACAACCCAAAATGAGGGTTACCGATCAGCAACAAGAAGACTTGAATGTTGATGTTAATGCAGGTAAATCGGTCAATGTAATTCGCTCGTTTGCCGGTAGAGGTCCTGCAATATTATGGGGAGCAAGAACACTTGCAGGTAATAGTAATGAATGGAGATATGTTCCGGTAAGACGATTCTTTAATATGGTAGAAGAATCCGTAAAAAAAGCTACGCTTCAGTTCGTATTTGAACCCAATGATCTCAATACCTGGACAAGAGTAAAATCAATGATTGATAACTTTTTGGTACAGCAATGGAGAGCAGGAGCACTTATGGGTACTACACCAGAACAGGCTTTTTATGTAAAAGTTGGTCTTAACGAAACCATGAATGAAGTCGATGTTTGGGAGGGTAGAATGATTGTAGAAATCGGTATGGCGGTAGTACGACCTGCAGAATTTATCATTCTGAGATTTAGTCATAAAATGCTTTCTGAATAAAAAATCATAAACCATAAAAAAAATCAATATGGCAAATAAAAATAATGCTGAGAATAGCAATGCCAGAACTGCGGACACAGTGATATGTGAAAGTCTCAAGGTCATAAAAAATGATAAGGAAACAGCAACTAGTATGTTTGATTCCAAAGAGACACTTCGATCCTCAAAAGAAACAGTTCAACGATATAAGATATGTAGTCTTAACAAAGCAGAAGAATCAAACGATCTATATCAGGATATAATGAGCTATGTAGTAATTAAAACTTCAAAAACTACAGAAGTAATCAAAAAAAATATTGATGAGTACATCGCAAAAGATGATGAGATAGAAAAACGTATACAAGAGTCATCAAAGCTTTTGAACCAGATGCGTATTAAAATAGAAGAAGCTCATAATGCAGCTTGTGCAATGTCAAACTGTTTTAAAAATAAAGTATTACCAAAAACGGGTAAATCAACAAAAGACGGTAAAAAGGCAAATACACATACAAGTCTAAATGAAATTCTTGATATCACTAAAGTTCTGGATGAAAAAGGGCAAAATGCATTTGATTCTGTGGTGAGTATAGCAGGTATTCAAACCTTTACAAATACCCAAAGTCTCAAAGATTTTATGACAAAGTTGAATATGTCTACAGATCAGTTTAAATCTACTGTGAGTGACAATATTCAATCAACAACGACAGAAACAGTCAAATGTAGAGAAGAACTTAATGCCATTGCAGAAGAACTAGCACAAATAACCTGTGATAAAAAAGCTGAAGGTATTAAAAAAGAAGCTTTAGAAAAAGTGAGGCATTTTGTGTGTGATGAGCAGCACGACGATAGCCTACTAGATCTTTGTAAAGAAACCAATAACTGCTACGAATCTGAGCATAGTGGGTATGGTGATCGAAAAAAACGCAGACATCAACATAGCGTAACATCTGATCAAGACTAATTAGACATTTTTATAACAAAGAGAATTAATCATGATACATTTTTTAAAAGATAATACTTGCTGCCAAGATGGAGGTGGTGATGGCCCTGAAGGGAAAGACTGCTTATCCAAGTGGAAAAGACGATTAGAAACCGTTAGCAACAAATACAATATATCCAGTGCAAATACCATTAAGGCGCATGCAGAATATCAAAGCTCTTTAGCATGGCAAATGAAGCTTAAAAACTGGAATGATATTATTAAAGAAACCGACGAAAACGCAGATGCTATCGTAAAAGAACTCAGTTTCTTTATAGAACAAACAGGCATCGTTTGTGATAACTCTGCAGAAACGGTAAAAGCTTTCAAAAGATTATTAGGGCTTGTAAAATCAATTTTTGATACTTTCTACGATTACAACGGTGAAAAAGGGTTAAAGCATAAGATCATAGGGTTCAAGAAAGAAATAGAATGTCTCAAGAATGTTAGTGAAGAAGACAAGGCAGAAGTGATCCAGTGTATAGAAGTATACGAAGAAAAAATAATCATGGTTTGCGATATGACCGACACTGTTTTAAAACAGCTTCTGGAAACATTTAAATATACAAACCTTTTACACTCATCTATCGGTGGATGTTATGGACTTGAAGCCAAACTCGATGAAATGCTTGATGTCTTTGAAGGAAGTTCAAATGGAGGTAACCCATCCTATGCTGCGACAAGCAAAGTAGAGAAAGAAGAAGACAGTAAGGAGAAGTCAAAAGGTCGAAAAAAACCTATTCTAGATAATAATTACTCCTATCCCTGTAATGATGTTGTTGTACAACCAATGCCTCAGCTCCCTATTAATCAAAGCTATTATTACATTCAAATTGAGCAAGATTTAGAACGAGCGTTACACAAAACAGAAAGTTTAAAAAATGATTGGATAGATTGTAAAAAGGTAAGCGATAAACATTTATCAGAAAGAGACAGTCTTAGAGAAGCAATCAAAAATGCAGAATCAGCAGAAAGTACAAAATGATTTTAAATCCTTAAACAAAAATATTAAAAGAAAAAAATATGGCAGCAATAGGAGATTATCCACTACCTAAGTTTCATTTTCAAGTAGAATGGGGTGACAATTTTCGTATTGGATTCACAGAAGTTAGTGGATTAGATTTTGAAACAGAAGTTATAGAATACCGAGAAGGAAGCAGCAAAAAATATAACAAAAGTAAACAACCAGGCTTATCAAAATATAGTAATGTAACACTCAAAAGAGGTACATTTCAAGGTGATTTTGATTATTTCAAAGAATGGCAAAAAACATATTTCTTTCAAGAAGGAAATGATACTGGTTCAATGTTTAGAAGAACAGTTACTATCAAACTACTAGACGAAAATCACGAACCGATCATCACTTGGATTTTGGAAAACGCATGGCCTAGCAAAGTACAATCTACAGATCTTAAAGCAGATGCTAATGAAGTAGCTATCGAAACTATGGAGCTGGTACATGAAGGGCTTACTATACTAGAAGCAAGGTAATTCACCTTTAAATATTGAGATCAGTTACTATGTATCAAATCGTTGGTTTTCATTTTAAAGTATCTTTTTTGAATCTACCAGAAAGTAAAGAAGTAGATGTACAATTTCAATCAGTTAGTGGATTAGATGTACAAATCGAAAAAGAAGCTTTCAAAGAAGGAGGAGAAAATAGGTTCGAACACAGCCTTCCGGGAAGAAGAAAATACACCACACTCACTTTGAAGAGAGGGATTCTTAAACCTAAGGATTCTGGTTTGACAAGGTGGTGTCAGGAAGCTTTTCAAAATCTTGTAGTAGAACCCATTGGTAAAGTAAATGTAGAACTGCTTAATGAAAACCATAGTGTACTCATGCATTGGGAACTCTCTCATGTCTGGCCCGTAAGCTGGAAAGTAGGAGAATTAAATGCAGAAAAAGGAGAAGTGCTTATAGAAACACTAGAACTTAATTACAACTATTTTAAACTGGTGAATCAAAATTAATCAGATCTAATTATGCCATTAGAAATTCGAGAATTAATTATCAAAACCACGGTCAATAATACTGGTAACAGTAATGCTGGGGGTGCAGGTGGAGCTCAAGGCGGAAAAGCCAAAGAAGCTAATATCAATGAGATTGCAGAAAGAGTATTCGAAATCTTGAAAGAAAAATCCGAAAGATAATGGATGATAGAGGACAATTAGTAAAAGTTTTGATCAAGGTTTATGAAGACAAAGAATTTCAGAGACCGGCAAAAATAAGCCCAAATCCGATTTCGTTGCCCGTAAACCCAGAAAGCCTTACTAAGAATTATAAAGTAGATGTAACTGCTGATCAAGGGCATGGTAGTCAAGGGACAAATTCTGATTTTAAAAAAACACCACCAAAAGAATTAAAACTTGATTTTATATTTGATGGTACCAATACTATTCAAGGATATAAATATAATGATGGAAAACAGCCCGTAAAAGACCAGATTGATATTTTTCTGGCAGCTGTTTACAATATGAATGGATCGATTCATAAACCTCATTTCTTGCAAGTTTTGTGGGGCAGTGATTTTAATTTTAAATGTGTGCTTACAAACCTAGATCTCAATTATACACTATTTAAACCCAATGGCGATCCACTTAGGGTTAAAGCTAGTGCAACTTTTGTAGAATACCTGTCGCAACGAGAACGTGTCGCAAGAGAGGGTAAAAAATCTCCTGATCTTACTCACACCAGACAAATTAAAGCAGGAGATCGACTAGATAATATGACACATGATATCTATAACAAAACCAAGTATGTTACACAAATTGCCAGAGTAAATGGATTAAGTTCCTTTAGGAAAATAACACCGGGTAAAGAATTGATTTTTCCACCATTAGATAAGACAAGTACATGAAAGATAGAGAAATACCAGTAGAGTCTTCTTATAACGTAGCAACTTTTGATATTTTGATAGATGGGCAAGTCGTTGATCAAGGATATCAGGTATTATCGATTTCTACAACAAAAGAAATCAATAGAATACCTACAGCAAAAATTGTGCTTAAGGATGGAGATGCTTCAGAAGAAACCTTTACGATCAGTGAAGAAGAAGAATTCATTCCAGGGAAGTCTATAACCATCAAAATCGGTAGAGATAGCGAAAATCAACAGCTGTTCAAAGGTGTGATCATAAAACATGCGATCAAAGTGATCGAAGGCGGAGAAACACGACTGATCCTTGATTGTAGAGATGAGGCTGTAAAAATGACTATTGGTAGACATAATTACTATTACGAAGAAAGTCGGGATAGTGAAATTATGGAAGAAGTGATAGGTAGGTATTCGGGACTAACAAATGATGTAGAAGCTACTTCAATTAGCCATTTAGAAATGGTTCAATATCACGCTACTGACTGGGATTTTTTGTTAATGCGTGCAGAAGCAAATGCAAAACTAGTGATTGTAGATGATGGTACTGTCAGTATCAAATCTCCCGATACTAGTAGTGAAGCAGCAGTAGCTGTACTGTTTGGTTCTACGTTGCTTGATTTTGAAGCCGAAATGGATGCCAGATATCAATGGAATTCTGTAGAAGCAAAATCCTGGGATTATGGAGGTCAAGAGATGTTTGAGCATGTTACAGACAGTGTCCCTATCGATGAATTGGGAGATGTAAATGGTGAGGAACTAGCAGCATCCATAAGTCCTGATAGACTAGAACTCAGACACTCAGGTCAGGCGATTGCAGAAGAATTGCAAGAATGGACAAAATCTACGATGCAAAAAAGTAGGTTGTCCAAAATTCGTGGGCGAGCAAAATTTATCGGATTTGGAGATATCAAACCCGGTCAATTAATCGACTTACAAGGATTAGGAACACGATTTACAGGCAAAGCATATGTATCTGCGGTACGACAAGATGTATATAACGGATCATGGTACACACAAGTACAATTTGGATTAAAACCAGACTGTTTTTCGCATGTCAATAAAGATATTGTAGATGTCCAGGCATCTGGATTAGTTCCCGCAATCAATGGTATTCAAATAGGTAAAGTTGTTCAATTACAAGATGACCCCGAAGGAGAAAATCGAATATTGGTACGATTACCAATTATTGATAACTCTGCAAGGGGAGTATGGGCTCGAGTAGCAACATTAGATGCGGGTAGTGCAGATGGCGGTGTAGCAGGTAGAGGATCTT
Organism: Aquimarina algicola; assembly: GCF_006443095.1. Taxonomy (GTDB): domain Bacteria; phylum Bacteroidota; class Bacteroidia; order Flavobacteriales; family Flavobacteriaceae; genus Aquimarina; species Aquimarina algicola. The sequence continues at coordinate 138,934 of NZ_VFWZ01000006.1, read as the reverse complement.
TTTTTCTTCCCGAGATCGAAGATGAGGTTATTGTAGGTTTTATTAATGACGACCCTAGAGATGCAGTTATTTTGGGGATGTTACATAGTAGTGCTAAGCCTGCCCCTCTAGAAGCAGAAGATGTGAATCATGAAAAAGGATTTGTCACGCGATCAGGAATGAGATTACTCTTTCATGATGAAACAAAAACCATAACTATCGATACACCTGCAGGTAATAGCATTACACTTGATGAAGATACAACTTCTATTACCATCAAAGATCAAAATGATAATGAAGCAATTATGAATCCAGAAGGAATAGCATTAAGTAGTCCGGGAGATATAAAAATCGAAGCTTCAGGAAATATTGATATCAAAGCAGGAATGAATATGACACTAGAAGCCACACAAATATCTGCAAAAGCAAGTGCCAGTATGGAAGTAAAGGGGGCATCAACATCTGTTTCGGCAGATGGTATTACAGAAGTAAAGGGATCATTGGTAAACATAAATTAAAATAAAGCAATGCCAGCAGCAGCAAGATTAGGAGATATGCATACATGCCCATTATCAAATGGACCGGTACCTCATGTAGGAGGGCCAGTTACAGGGCCATCAATACCTACAGTTATGATAGGAGGACAACCCGCAGCAGTTGTAGGAGACCTTTGTATATGTACAGGACCACCTGATAATATTGTAAAAGGTTCTTCTACCGTATTTATTGGAGGAAAACCAGCAGCAAGAATGGGCGATACCACTGCTCATGGAGGAGTTATCATACAAGGTAACCCAACAGTTATGATAGGAGGATAAAAAAGAACAAATGAATTCAAGCAAAGAATACTTAGGCACAGGTTGGTCATTTCCACCTGCTTTTGAAAAAAAGAGCAAAACCGTAACTATGGTAAGTGCCGAAAAAGATATAGAACAAAGCCTCGAGATATTACTTTCTACAAGTTTGGGAGAACGAGTAATGCAAGCTGATTATGGTTGTAATCTTAAAGATTATCAGTTCGAAAGCTTGGATAGTTCATTAATTGGTTTTTTAAAAGATCTTGTAGAACGCTCAATTCTATACTACGAACCCAGAATTAAACTAGAAAGAGTCGATATAACAGAAGCAGACGCTTTTGAACTTATTGAGGGATTACTAAAGATTACCGTACATTATGAGATTGAAGGAACCAATACCAGATACAACTACGTTTATGATTTTTATTTAAGAGAAGCAGATCAAGGGATATAAAAAAATCAATATATAGATGAAGACACCATCAAGAATATCACATCCCTTAAAAAGTCGAACAGGGACAAGCCAAAGAACTCGTAGAATACAAGCATTGCAGAGTGATTTTGCACCTATAGATGGTAAAACACTTGCAGACCGATTGAGTATCATCAGTAAATATGCTTTGCAAATCAATTACTATGAGTATATAAGAGATAATACAGGAGAAGAATATCAAGAGTTAGATCATTGGACTGCATTTTTTGAAGACAGTCTTCCATTTCAGTTATCAGCAATAAGTAAACGTTCTACATCGGTACTTGATCAAGGATTTATAGTTTTATATGACGAAATTAAAAGAGAGCAATCCAAACAATCATTAGAGTCACTATTTAATTTTTTTCTCAATAAAATCATTACACCGATTACTGTTTTATTTGAAGCAATAGAAAGAGAGCAAAATAGTTTTAGTACACCAATACAAACGATTATAAAGTCTTCTTTTATTGATGCTTTGAAGTCTTTTATTGCATTACATAATGCAAGTGCTACTTTTCTATGCACAAAAAAACAAAATTTTACGGCTTATCTCAGAAAGCCTTGGCAATTAGAAGTTCAAGATGTGTATGGATTACAAACTGATATCCAAAATGTAAAAAAAGGAAAAGAAGAAGCATATCTAAAAATTGCAGAAAACATAAGTACAATTTTTTATAAAACATTAAGTGGATTTACAGAAATTGTTACAATTGCGCCTACATACATAGAAGAAAGTCTAAGACCCTTACAAGCATCACAACAAAAGAGACACGAACCCCATTTGGCTTTGTTGTTTACATTTTTAGAACTCTTTGACTATCTACAGCACAATATTAATGAGCTTGGTAAAAAACATTTGGATTATTTTTATCAAAACATATTAAAGATTACGCCTAGAGCGGCAGTATCAGATAAAGCTCATATTGTTTTTGAGGTAGCAAAGCATCTTAATGAATATCCTTTACCAAAAGATGTATTGCTCAAAAATGGAAAAGACAATAACAAACAGGATATACAGTTTGGGCTGGATCATGAAATTATTCTAGATAAAGCTCAAATCACAGAATTAAGAACACTACTCATTAATAAAACCCCTGTACAAGAATATATTGAAGGGATATATACCGCACCGGTAGCCAACTCTCTTGATGGTTTAGGTAAAGCATTTGCAAAAGATCAATCCAAAAACTGGGCAACTTTAGGAGGAAAATATAGTAAATATGTCAAAGAAGAAATCATACAAGAGCATCCAAAAGCTCGATTAGGGTTCGTATTGTCGTCTCCGGTATTATTGCTCCAAGAAGGAGAACGATCTATAAATATTGTTTTAGATTGTTACCATCCAGAAAAACCTAGTACAGAAGTTATAGCAAAGTTTGGTAATGATGTTTCTTCATTCTTCAAAGTATGGCTTAGTGGGGCAGATGAATGGATAGAAGTACTTCCAAAGGTTACAACACCAGATTTAGATACTGATCAGAATAAAATTCAATTTTTATTTGAGATAACACTTTCATTAGACATGCCTCCGGTCACTTTCTATGATGAAGAAAAACTTAAAGAGAAGATTAATGTTAGGCAAAATTTTCCTGTAGTCAAAATTGAACTTAATGATGCTGTAGAAATAGATGGTAATTTTTCTACTAATTCTGACCCATATTGTTTTTTGAAGAGAGAAAACAGTCACCAAAATATTGCCATTTCTCCATATGATGTCTTGCAAGGATTACAACTTACAGACGCCAAGATAACTGTAAATGTTTGTGGAGTTAAAAACATAATAGCACACAATGATGATGGAGCCTTAGACCCGAATAGTCAGATGTTTCCATTTGGTTTGAGACCTAATGTACCGGGTTTTGATCCAATGAATCAAATTACAAACCAAGCCGATCCAGATGAAGTTATCGTTCCTGTAGATCCAAATTCTTTGTTAGGTCCTAGTTTTTATATAGGTAGTAAAGAAGTGTTGTTCAAAAAATGGGAAGCTGTTCGTGTAAATATAGAATGGAAAGAAAAACCAAATAATTTTAACGATCATTACAAGGCATACTTAAAGGAGCCAAATAATATTGAAGAGAAAAATATTGAGTTAAAAAATCTAGGCCTTAATGAAGAAGAATTTAAAATCAAGATCGATACTTTAGAAAAAGGAGACTGGAAACCTCTGATAGAAGAAGCACAAAAACTTTTTACAAATACAACAGAAGAATTTAATACCTTAAAATGTAATAGAACAGTTTATGGTTGGGAAGTGCAAAATTTTGAGGGGGATACCTATGTAGACTTTGATGAAGATATAGAAAACTTTAAAAGTGCACAAAATGGTTTCCTTAGATTTACACTATATGGTCAAGATTTTTTGCATAAAGAATATCCTTTTGTTTTAGGTAGGCAAATGCTAGCGTATGCCTTATCCGCTCAGGGAGAAAAATTAACGGATGCTATCTACATTACTTCTAATAAAATTATTATTAGAGCAGTAGATGACCTTTCTATTACAGGAGAAGGGATAACGGATAGCTTGAAAAATGCCATCGATTCTTCTAATGCATTGATTACTGAGATTAGTGATTTAGAGACTTTTGTACAAGAGAATAAAACCGAAATAGATGGTATTATTACTGCGATAAACGATATTATAAGTGATATCGATAATTATATCAATACCGACGTAGACCCATTTAATGTCGACTTAGGTAATTTTAATACGGGTAGATTGTCTGGTCTAAATAATTTTTTAACCACATTAAGTACCATACGAGATACATTGTATGATAGAAATACTCCTCAATTAGTTAATAGAGTCAATGCAATCGAGAGTGCTATGCAGACTATTATTACTAATCTTACTGCTATTTTATTAGGGTCTGGGTCTACAGATGGAATTCAAAAAATAAGCGCTGACCTTATAGATGCCATCAATAATGCCAGTGGAGATTTGGCGACAGTAAAGAATGATCTCATAGGGCCTGCAACAGATATTAAAGATGGAATTGATGATGTCGTTACTATTGTAGATAATGCAGACGCACCTAATAACAGTGATAGTATAAAGGCCAAAATTGATGAAGTCATTACATTTATAAACGGAATAAGAAGTTATATAGAAAATGATTTTGACACTTTTAGAACAAATTTACAGCAGTATATAAGTGATTCTCTAATACAGGTGATGGGAGAATTAGTGTCTCGATTTGCTTCCATCAGAGGACAATTCATAATATTTAAAGGAGAATTAGAAGCAAAAGGAAGTGATATAAATGATGAGTTTACTGAGTTTGTAACAGTATTATTAACCACCTTAGGAGAAGGAGGTGATATCTATACACTCGTAAGAACGATAAGTGATAGTCTTAAAAATATTGATGAGATATTTAAAAAATCTAATATTTTAAAATTCTTCAATAAAGACGGCTCTCAGGCATTGATTCCTAATGAACCTTGGACACCCACTATAAAAGGGTTACACTTAGACTATACTGCGACAGCCGATAGCAATGATATGGATATTATACACTTGTATCCATATGATAATACCTCAAAAAGAGAAGAGATTACACAAAAACCAACGCTTTTTCCTTTGTTGGTTGATGAAGGTACTTTGTTTATAGGGATAGAAAATCTTACTCCCGGAGGTACACTTTCTTTACTATTTCAATTAGCAGAAGCTACAGCCAATTCTGAAATGCCTCGTGCAGAAATACAATGGCAATATCTAAGTCATAATACATGGATAACATTGAGGCCGGATTTTAATATTGTATCCGATGAGACAGATGGGCTTACCGTATCAGGAATCGTTACAATTGCAGTTCCTGATGATATTAATACAGAAGGAAACACACTAATGCCTGACCATTTATATTGGCTCAAAGTTTCTACTCTGTCTAATGCAAAGGCTATTGCAGAGACCATAGGTATTCATACGCAAGCTGCAAAAACATCTGCAAGGTTAAGTAAAGATAATGATCTAAACAGATTGAACACTCCCCTAGAAGAAGGAAGCGTAAGTAAACTTGTTGAAGCTGATTTTAGTGTAAAAAAAGTAGAACAACTCTACCCATCGTTTGGAGGAAAAGAACCCGAAGTAGAAGGACGTTACTATCTAAGAGTCAGTGAGCATCTTAAGCATAAAGGAAGAGCGCTAATGCTTAATGATTATGAGAAAATAGTTTTAGAGGGATTTTCTAATATCTACAAAGTAAAATGTATTAGTCATACTATGGGGTTATCTGCACTACAATATCGTAGAGATCTTGAACTAGCTCCTGGTTATGTTGTAGTGACTGTAATTCCTGATTTAACAAAATTAAAATCAGGAGATCAATTAGAACCCAAAGCTCCGGTAAGTGTACTAGAACAGATAGGGGATCATTTACGGAAAAAAACGTCTCCCTTTGCAAAGATAAAAGTCATGAACCCAAGGTATGAAAAAGTTGATGTTACCATATCAGTACAATTATACAGAGGAAAATCAAGAAGTTTTTATCAAAAAAAACTAAAAGAAGACATTACAAACCTTTTAGCACCTTGGTATCTGGGTGATTCAGAAAAAATAGCTTTTGGACAATCGGTGTTATTTTCTGATATCGTAGGGTTTGTAGAAGCTTTAGAATATATAGACTTTATTACACAACTAGAACTTAGAGGAGAAGAAAATCAAAACGGATCTGAAATTAAGCCCATTACTTCCAGATCAATTTTAACAGCAGGAGAAATCGTAATCAGAATTGAAGAAGAGCAATGTGATGAATCAAATCAAGACAGCGAAGTAGATAACGATAACTTGCCACCTATAATTATAGATGAACCATCAGAACAAAGTTGATATGACAGAATTAGACAATAATAATATATCTGTTATCAAACAAGATGACCCTAATCTTCCGGAATATTTGGATTTCGAAAAATTAAGAAGAGAAGGACTTAAGCATATAGGAGAACTTTCGGGTAAGATATGGACAGATCATAATGTGCATGATCCCGGAGTTACTATTTTAGAAGTATTGGTATATGCCTTAATGGATTTAGGGTATAAAACCAACTTACCTTTTGAAGATATCATAGCATCTCAAGGATATGATGATAATTTTTTAACTCCATTAGAAATACTCACCAATAATCCGGTTACTATTACAGATTATCGAAAACTACTTTTAGAAGTACCAGGGGTTAGAAATGCATGGTTAGAAGTCACAAATCAAGAAAAGAACCTTTACCTCGATAGTAATAATGACTTATCCTGTAATAGTGACAATAGTCGTGCTACGTTAGCCTCTTTAAATGGATTATATAAGATTTATATTGAGAAAGAAAATGATATTGTTAATGATCAAGAACTTATTTCTGAGGTCAAAAAAATAGTAAACACATATAGAAATTTATGTGAAGATTACACAACAATTCATGTTTTGAAACCTATTGAAGTTGGTGCTTGTGTAGAAGTAGAACTTCATGAGGGAGGTGATGAAAGCAAGATATATGAAGAAATTTTTAGGAGAATACGACAATATATTCAACCGGAGATTAGATATTATACCCTTCAGGAACTTCTGGATAAAGGAAAAAATATAGATGAAATTTTTGCAGGAAGACCTTACAGAAAGGATAGTTTTGGATTTGTAGATACAGAAGAAATAGAAAGTTTTGATAGGAGAAAGATGATATACCTCTCTGATTTATATCATACAATTCTTACTATTGAAGGGGTACGAAAAATTAAAAAAATAGCACTTACAGGAGCGTTTGACGTAAACGATACTTCTTCTAATTGGGAAAACAAAATTCCAAAAGATTGTGTTCCGGTTTTTTCAATGGCAAAAACATGTATCGATCTTTTTACAACAAAAGGTGCAGTAATACTCGATAAATCCAGAATTCGTAGCTCTTTTTCTTTCAACAAAAAATTTAGATTATCTATAGAAAGTTTGAATAACAGTGTAGATTCTGGTTTGTATCGTAAAGACTTAGATGAATATTATTCTATTCAAAATGATTTTCCGGTAGTTTATGGAATAGGAGAAGACGGAGTGCCGGAAAGTAGTACCTTAGAAAGAAAAACGCAAGCACTACAATTCAAAGGGTACCTGTTATTTTATGATCAAATATTAGCCAATTATACTGCCCAGTTAGCAAACCTTAGAACTTTATTTTCATTAAAATCAGAGCATGAGAGGACTTTAGAAGAGCAAAGAACCTATTTTACTCAAATTCCCGACTCAGTTCCCGGTATAGAGAATTTATTGCGATTTTATGATCAAAATGAAGGACGACTGACCGCTAATTCTTTATTAGCAGTTCCGGTTGCAAATGATGAAATTTGGCAGAATATACTCTTAGAACTCAAAGCAAATACTTCTTTTGAGTTGATGATAGAAAAATATTGTAAAACGAATGATCATGTGATAAGCATGTTTAGTTTTACGTCATCAGGCATTAGAGATATTTATATCAATCAATTCATTGATTCTTTATGTAATGAAAGATATACCATAGAGATTCTCAAAGATAAAAGAGGATATTTCTTTAGCATACAGGCAGACTTACCTAACGATTTTATTTTGGTAGGGATTAAAAGATATGTCACAACACAAGAAGCAAGAACAGAAGCAAAGCATACGGTCTTTCTTGCTACAATGCAGCAAAGCTACCATTTGGTAACAGAAACTTCATCAACAGAACGTTCTGATCAACACTTTTTTGATATTACCTATACGCCACTGTCATATATTGATTTGATTCAAGAACTTACAGAAAATGATGAAGAATATGTAGTTAGACGTAAGCAATTTTTGGATCACTTACTGGCAAGATTTGGAGAAGAATTTACCGAGTATACGCTACTGCAATACAAAGAAAATTTGAGTTTTGAAGAGCAGGCTCAAAAAGAAATCAATGATCAATCCGAGTACATCAGTGATTTTGCTGAGGTAAGTAGAAATAGAGGAAAAGCCTTTGATTATCTTCAAAACTCATGGAATACAAATAATGTTTCAGGGTTTGAAAAAAGAGTTTCATTACGCTCCGGGATAGAAACATTTCAACGGCGTAACCTTTGTAATTTTGAAGTTGTTCAAAGTTTCAGAATAGTTTTAAAAGATTGGGCAAATAACTTACTTTTTAGAAGCAACAAAGGTTTTGAAACAGTCAAAGAATTAAAAGAAGCATCGTTAAGAATTATAGAACAACTCAAAGATCCAAATTCGTACAAGCAACTAGAAAAAAATCTAAATGGATTTGATGCCAATACGATTTGCCGTATGTTTTCAGAACACCCCAGAGAAGAAAATATCACTGTCACCAAATACAACTATCATCAAGAATTATGTGACACAAATGGAGAAAGTATTGTAAGAAGTAACAGTACAAAGATGAGGTCTGAAAAGGTCGCCATAGAAAAACGAGAAGATTTTGTAAAAAATATTAATACACAAGACAAAATCCTTTATCCTGAAAAAGAATATCGATTATTACCACTAGAGAGAGAAAATTGTTATCTGGATGCCAATGTTTTTCCTTGTGATATTCAAACACTGATTACATGGAAATGGCATATGGATGTTAATACATCAAAAGAAATAATATCTAGCGAAACTGTTTTTCAAACTGCAGACGAAGCATGGCAAAATATGATTCAAGATGCGGATTTGGAAAGTTACCTTACACAACATGATAGCGCTACTAAATGGAGATTGCCTATTAATGGTACCTTAGAAGTTAAAGGTTCAAGTTGTTACCCCGATCCTTATCGAGCAGTTGCAGCATGGCGGCAGGCAAAAGTATTAGGGAGTGCACAGCCAAGATATAAAGTAGAAGAAATAGACGACAAGTTTAGAATACTAATACAAAATGAAAAAGGGGCTACTATTGCAACTTCAAATGATATCAATCCCGAAGAAACAAGCTTTGAAAAATGTATTGAAGCATGCGTTGAGTTATTTAGCAATATCAATACGCAACCAGAATATGATCAGGAAAAAAATAAATTTGGGTTTCAGGTTTTAGATAAAAGTGAATTGTTATGTACAAGTTATTGCGTTTATGATTCAGAAAAACAAGCACTACAGGATATAGAAACCGTATTCAAATTAGGAAACCTTAAAAAGAATTACTTGTTATCCGGAGATCAGGCTAATCCAGAATATAGTTATATTTTGAAAGATCAGTATAATCTGTTTTTAGCATTACCTCCAAAACATTTTGAAACTGCGCCCGATCGTACCAAATCATTGAATGCAATGATGCGTTATCTCAAAAACAATACATTACCTGTTTTTGTAAAAGAAGAGCCTAGAAGGTATACTTGGTCATTACATCACTGCGAAGAAGAATTATTAGTTTCTTCTACAGAATTTTCTTCAAAAGCGAGAGCACAATCAAATTTTGATAAAACTATTGTTGCAGAAGTAGCCAAAGAAAACAATGACATTTTTGAACCTCATTGTTATGAATTTTGTGTAGTAGCAACACCTGTTCAGTATAAATATATCTATGGATGCAGCAATACTCAAAAAGATTTAGACCCCATATTTATTAGTCATGAGACATATAATACTAGACAAAAAGCAGAGGAAGCATATGTTAATTTTATGCATATATTACCAAAGCTAAAGCTACAACCCATCAATAACAAAACATATCAGTTTGCTTTGTATCAGGAAAAGAAAGGGACTCCTGTTGTAGTACAATACACAAATGGCAAAGAAAAAGCCTCTAAAGAAAAGGCAAAACAAGTTTTACAATACATTTCTGAGATTTATCCTGATACTACCAAAGATATAGAGCACTATATAGATCAAAATATGATCGAGAATCAGAACGGAAATTTTGAATGGCGTTTCTATAAAAAGAACACACCTTTGGCAATAAATCCATATCGATGTCCAGAAAAAGAATCATCAAATCAAATTCAATCCCTGATTTGTGATCAAGTACCTCCAATAAACCTAAAAAACTTTTTAGCAGAAGAGACAATCATTTGTCCTGAAAAAAATCCTAATCAATATCATTATCAAGTATCATTTACAGATGATCAAGAAAATACATTTGTACTCAATAGTTATAACGGTTATGATACCTATGAAGAAGCTCATGAAGCCTGGAAGGGAAAATGGATGGACTTAATAGAAATGGCATTATATTCAAAAGAATATAATGATTATTTAACGTGTAAAGAACAAGAAACTGATCAAACAAACTCAGAAGAAGAAACAGGCCAAGAAAGTAATTGTAATATCTGTGTAGATGAAATCTATAAATCACCAACGGATAGTTCCTGTGACCCTATTTCTTTTGTTGCTGTAATTCCTGAAAATATAAGAAATAACATAGAAGGAAAAGATCACAAAGAAAATGTGATCGAATATTATACAAAATTAGCAGCGTTATTTCCGATTCGAAAACATAGCACAGAAGTTACAGACGAAAATTATTATACTTATAAGGTCGAAACTAGAGAGCCGTTACTTTCCGGAATTGATTGCAGTTCTAATACCTTGGATTCTGCTCATAGTTTACTTTGGGAAAGTGTACATAAATATGATACTAAAGAAGCAGCTTTAAAAGCGTATCAACATTTCTATACCTTAGCAGGAACATCAAATAATTGTAAAATATTCTGTGATCATAATGAATACTATGTAGGATTTGTAGAAGTTTTGGCAGAAAGTGCAAATGAATTTATATCGGATAGTGATGCATGGGATACCAATTACCCTTCTACAACAAATGAATGCGGTCAATGTGTTACAGGAGGAGTAAGAGAATTTACGTATGCAGCAGAAGATGATAAAAATTATCAAATTATATGTGATGAACATTATTGGAAATTTAAGATCGTGTCTCCCACATATTTTTTGGTGGATCATACAATTATGTACGATGCTAAAAAACTAAGAAATATAGCTGCAACGCAATGGATTGATCAACTGAAAAAATTTGATTGGAGTCAATTTATAACTAATAAAAAAGAAGAAGAAGTTGAAACGCGAGAGCAATTAGAAATTACCGATTGGTTTATAGGGTATTCTAATAAAGCATTTTGTGATTTTTGGTTTCATATTCAAGAAGCATTACATCAAAGCAAAGAAACATTAAATAGAAATGAGTTTATCAAGATTTTCTTATTAGAAAAATACGAAGGAAGTACAAGATTAATTGACCTTATTGATAGCTATTCATTTGATTATATAAGATTAGATAAGCAGGTGAACTATTTTCCTGTATACAAAACAGCAACAGGATACCGATATAGAATATATTGGAAAGAATATGATAACGATACTACTCCCGATGGATTACAAGCTTGTGGTTGCGAGACCAATGACGATGAAAGTACTCAAACTACTCAGCAGAATAATGATCCATTTCCGTTTATCAGTAGTAATGAATATAGTTGCGCTACAGAAGCTATTATAGCATTCCAAAGCTTTTGCGATTTTGCTCAAAGTGAAGTGTTTACTACAGAAGAAATATCAAAAACAACATATGGGGCACATACATTTCAAATAGTAGATAAGAAAAAAGAACTTGCATATCATCCACAGCAATATGAAAGCCTTCAAGAGGTTAAAAATGCAATTCAAAGAACAAAAGCAAGTATTCTTGATACAGGAATGCATTTGGTAGAACATATTTTATTAAGACCCAAAGACAATTCAGCTTGCCAGAATGATCAGCAAACAAGTTCATCTTCAACATCTGATCAAGAAAATAAAATTCAATGCCTATTACCGGTTTGCCCTGAACCAGATTGTACAGTAGAATGGCAACCTAATAGAGAAAAAGGAGACCCTTGTATCGATTCGGATGTTGATACTATAAAATACATACCGGGTAGTGATCCATATTCATTTTGGGCAACTGTAGCACTACCATCATGGCATAGAAGATTCAGAACCAAAACCCAACGTCAGGCATTTGAACAATTCTTATACAAAGAAGTTCCTGCTATGGTAGGACTAAATATCCTATGGTTAAGCCCGCAAAACATGTGCAAGTTTGAGGATACATATCGAAAGTGGTTACAATGGAAACAAAAATCAGAAACCACATCTGATTATTCTGATGGCGATAAAATCAATTGTGAATTTACAAACGATATTGCAACCTTACGATCAGAACCAGTATGTGAAACGGTTGTAGAAACAGAAAGTGATTGCAATTGTAATGCGAACACATATGACATTTCTTTAGAAGAAACATCAGGAACTTTATTTTGGTATGATTGTCCTCTCGAAACTTCTTCTTTTGAAGCTTCTACTGATCATACTGCTTCAGAAACCGATACGCTTTCAATAAAAGAGCCTTCAAAAACAGATGTAAAAGAAGAAAAACCGAAGGCTAAAAAATCAGTAGTACAAACTAAAAATACTAAGGAAACAGCCAAAATAAAAAGTAGTACAACAAAAAAAACAACATCTGCCAAAACCAAGTCTACAAAAACAACAAAACAAGAAAAACCAGCTAAGAGCTCTGCAAATCTTTTATCAAAAATCAGAAAGAGAAAACCACAGTATTTAGCAAATGTAAATGCCGTTGCAGATAAGGCTATGGCAAAAACAAAAAGCTATGAGCGTACCATATTTTTTATAGAAAACACCCCCAATGTTTTAGGATATAATAGGCTAGTTGACTTTTTTAATAAATACAGTCTACAAAAAGATAATAACATAGAAAGCTTTTTAGAATTGCTCAAAAATGCAACCTGGCACCTGTTTGATCATATTGTATTAAGTTATAAAGAAGAGCTGAAAGGAAAAGATGTAGAACGATTACAAAAAAGTTTGACTGCGCTTAGTAAAAAAGGAATGAGTTTACCAACGCTTTTTAAAGAATGGAAAAGTGAAGACTTAAAAACCAAAGCCAATCCAAAACCTTTATCGCAAATCAAAAAACTAGTTAAGTAATACTATGGCTAATACTCATCTTATAGGCAAACAAATCATGCATTTAGAAGTTAATTCTTCTAAAAACCCTCATGAACTGCAACAAAAGATGAGTCAATTGGTATGGACAACACTTACCCCAAAACTCAATGCGCTTTTTGATACATTAGTTGGCGAAAATGAAGTGATCAGATTCGATACTATCGAGATTGATATAGGGTACTTTGATCTAGAAAATCTAGATGTGACAAAGATGATCAACACGATCATTGATCTTTTAGAAAAAGAAATACGAGATCGGTTGTTTACTAGGGAGGGGATGAGTAGGTCTTTTCGACGAAAAGAAAACAATGACATTTCTAATTCTTTTAATCATTCGAGAAATAATTTTTCAGTAAAAGATCACTCTAAAGACCGTTTTAAAAAACATAAAGACAGGTTTCAAAGCGGTACAGATCATAAGACAACAAATGATAAAGCTTTGTCAACGTTAGAAAAACGACAATCGTTACAAGACTATCATTTTACTGCATGGTTGCATTGGCTCGAGAAAGGAAACTTGCCTTCATATAGTATTCTACCCAATGAAGATTGGATCGTATCTGTCTTAGAAATACTGGCTACAGAAACCATTGCCATATTAAAATTAGCCGAAAAGATAAAAGAGCATCCTTTAGCGTTGCAGAGATTAATTTTGCAACATTCTAGAAAAGATTTGCAATCTATTGTCGAAGTGTATACAGGACTGACACAAAAACAGGTTTCTCAATTTTTTGAAGAACTGGAAATAATTTTTAAATCCTCATTTGTTCAGGAAAAACTAAAAACATCATTTAGAGCACTAGAGATCAAACTTTGGAAGCAAATTTTTGAAATGGTTATCCTAAAGAGAGAAAAAAAGGACAGCATTTCAATACATATCGCATTACTCTCATATCTCAAAAAGATATATAAAAATGATTTTGAAACCGTTATCATTCATGCAATAACAGGAGATAATACCAAAAAAGGTGTTCAAGAAGATAGTTTATTGTTCAAATTGATAACTCAAGAATGGTCAGCACATCAAAAACAAGAAAAAACTGCTTCAGCAGAAGAAAAAGTCGCCGATAAGGAGCTCTCAAAACCTCGGGAAGAACAGTCAGAAATCCAAGAAGAACATGATATTGAAGAATTAAACCCTTCAGCAGAATACCAAAATTCAAAAGGGGAAGATGAAATCATAACATCACAAGATCATACGGATAAAACTACTGAAGATTCGATTGCAAAAGAAGATGAATGGATACTACAAGAGGAGGAGTTTACTAATGAACAGCTAGAGTCACCTCAATTTTTTAATAATGCCGGGGTTGTATTAGTACATCCTTTTTTACATTCTTTTTTCAGAAAATTAGAATTGATTCAAGGAAAAGATTTCAAAAATTTTAGTGCAAGAAGTAAAGCAGTGTTACTCTTACATTTTTTGGCAACCGGAGAGGAGAAGCCTAAAGAATATGACATGGTATTACCGAAGTTCTTATGTGAAATGCCGGTTAATATGCCACTCGATCATACCTTAGAGATTACTGAAGATGAAAAACACGAAGCAGAACACTTATTACAAGCAGCTATTGAACATTGGGGCGTTTTAGGTGGAACCTCACCTGATGGATTACGACAAGGTTTTTTAGGTAGGCAGGGAAAACTAGAAAAAGAACAAACGGGATGGAAACTCTATGTAGAGCATAATGCATTAGATATTTTGTTAGATAGACTTCCATGGAATATCAATATCGTAAAGCTCCTTTGGATGGAAGAAATTTTGAAAGTAGAATGGAGATAAATTAAAATTATAACAACTGAAAACAGCCGAAGCACATAAATCGAGTACTACGCAAAGTCAGATTCAGGCAAAGCGTCAACCTTTTTTTAAAAAAGAAGGAGAAGGAGGCTTTTTTTCAAAATCTAATGAGGCTACTACTCCATTTTTTAGTCCGGCTACCCTGCAACCAAAGCTTAAAATAGGCAAGCCTAATGATAAGTACGAGGTAGAAGCCGATGCCATGGCAGACAAAGTCGTGCAACGCCTTAGTGAGCCCACTCAAAAATCAACAACTCCCGTTTCAGAAACCACACATGCTGTTCAGTCTAAATTTAACTATGATGAAGGCAAAGAAAAGTTACAAAAGAAAGAAGATGACGAATTTTCTGAAGCAGATACAGAAGTACAGCAAAAACCTATTTTTGAGAGTAACGCTGAGCCAGAAGCTGATGTGCAAGCAAAGCTTGTAGAGCATTCGATTAGCACCATTCAACGATCTGCAGATACAGATCTTCAAGAAGAGCAGGTTCAAGAAAAAGAAGAAGAACTTTCTGAAGCTGATGCCGAAGTACAGCAAAAACCTATTTTTGAGAGTAACGCTGAGCCAGAAGCTGATGTGCAAGCAAAGTTTGTAGAGCATTCGATCAGTACAATTCAACGATCTGCAGATACAGATCTTCAAGAAGAGCAGATTCAAGAAAAAGAAGAAGAACTTTCTGAAGCTGATGCCGAAGTACAACAAAAACCTATTTTTGAAAGTAATGCTGTACCTGAAGCTGATGCGCAAGTGAAACCAAATATCTTTAGAAAACCTGAAGAAAAACCACCAGAGGAAGAAGCCCCCGTTCAACTTAAAAAACAGGTACAAACCAAGAGTAATGAAGAAAGTACAGGTTCTTCAACGCTCCAATCTCAATTGAATTCATCTAAAGGTAAGGGGAGTCCTTTGTCTGACACGACCAGAAGCTCTATGGAGTCTGCTTTTGGTGCAGATTTTAGCAGTGTACGTGTCCATACAGGTAGCGATGCCGTTCAAATGAATAAAGATTTGGGTGCCCAAGCATTTACGCATGGCAGTGATATTTATTTTAATGAAAACAAATACGATACAAATTCAAATTCTGGCAATCACTTATTGGCTCATGAACTGACGCATACCATACAACAAGGAGGGGCAGTACGACAGAAACCACAGAAATCTTATCAACGCACACAACCCAAAGTTCAACGGTTCAGTTTATGGGATGCCGCAAGACGAGCAGGTCGAGGCATTGCTCGAGGTGCACGAGCATTTGGAAGAGGTGTAGTTTCAGGAGCCAGAGCTGTAGGACGTGGAGTTACCAATTTGGCGCAAAGTGCATTAGAGATGGGTAAAGATGCATTAATGGCAGCGGTAAGAAGAATCGCTCCTGATTTTGCAAGATTGATTGAGAGAGATGGGATCAGAAGTTTTTTAGGAAACTTGATTCGTCAAGCATTTAGATCATTGTTTAATGGAGTGTCGACACCAATTAGAGGTGCTTTAGGAATGTTTGGTAGTTTAAGGCAGCGAATTACAAATGGATTAGGAAGTATGAGGACTTTTATTGGAGGAGCAACCTCTAACACTTTCAATATGGCAAGAACAGCCGCTAGTTCAGTTGGATCATTCATAAGCGGCGTAGTAACACCCGTTTTTAGTGGCATTCGAAACGTAGCAGGAAGAGTCAAAAATTTCTTTACGGGAATTAATGAGGTTATTGGAGTCCCAATTATGAATGTGTTACGCAGAATTGGAGGCAGTGTATGGGAAAACTTTACAGGGTTCATACAAAGAGTCGGTAATGTTTTTAATTCGGTTAAAAATGCAATAGGAGGTGCATGGACTAGAATTAAAGGTTGGTTTGGCATCACAGCAGATCAAGGTACCGGTGAAGGAGGTGGAATATGGGAGTGGGTCAAAGGAAAGGCTTTAGCGCTTTGGAATACCATAAAACAAAGAATAGAACCTATCAAAGCACCTTTGCAGAATATTGGCTCAGTGTTGTTATTACTTTCACCGGCAGGACCAGCACTAGCATTATTTAGAGCATGGCCATATTTACAAAGAGCCTTTAATTGGGTGCGTCAGCGATGGAGAGATGGAAATGTGTTAGTTCGAGCCCGGCAATACCTTAATACCACCTTAATGCCAATGCTTACTAATGGATTGCAAAATGTGGGCTCTGGAATGATTCAAGCCTCAGATTGGTTGATTAGAATACTAGGAAGAGTCCAAATTACAGCTAATAATTTTTTAGGATCTTTGGGCAGTCCTATTCTAGCCCCATTAAGAGGGATCGTTAATTTTGCACTTACTCATTTCAGGAATATGGTAACATCAGTGCGTAACGGTATCAAATACGTTAGTACACATGTAAGCCAAATTTTCCGAAGAATTAGGGAATTCTTGATGAAAGTGTGGGAAGTTGTACGTAGAATTATCGCTATAGCTGTAAATCCATTTGGGATAGCTGGATTGGTTTTAGGAATGGCATGGAGGGCTCTTCCTGATCCTGTAAAAGGCAAAATTATTGATTGGATAATAAGTATCCTGATTCGAGCAATTAGAGCGATTCCTTCTAATCCGATCTTAAGTTTTCTCTGGCCATTTATTAAAAATGGAATGATTGGATTTTTGGAGCGTATGTTAGCTTTTCAAACTCAACGTAAAGTAAATGCTTCCAACAAAATGGCTACCATTATGTCTGGAGGAAGTCCATCATTTGCCTTTGGATTTTTAAAAGGGTTAGCAATGGGAGTATGGGAAGGGATTACTGGGCCATTTATTATGATACGAGATTTATTCCAACTGCCAGGATTAGTAATGAGTTTTGTCAGGCGACTAGGCAGTCAGTTTAGTGAAATGATGAGCGAAGCTAGACAACTGATATCCTCACTTATGGGTAATGCAGTAGGAACATTTCAATCCTTGCTCAATAGATTGCAACAATTACTGGCAAATCCAAGGCAAATTATAACGATAATTAGATCAGCAATAGAAGCTGCAATGAATGCTGTAAGAGGAATAGGTTCTAGTATTGCAGAAAGGTTAATGAATCTTATGGAACAACCTGATAATAAAATAGGAGAATTATTAGGGAATCTGGTAGGTCAAGGATTATTTGAAGCAGTATTGGCATTTTTTACTGCGGGAGGATCAATAGCTGCGGGTGCAGCAAGACAAGTAGCGAATATCCTTAGAAGAGTTGCCCGAAGTATCATGCCTATCATTAGACAAATTATGAGTTTCTTGCCAAGAATCAGGCCTTTTATCCAACGTTTAGGAGGGCTTTTTGGTCGAGCGCGTACAGGAGCTTCGGAGGTAATGCAGCGTATTCGCCGATTTATTGATCGTGTAATGGAGTGGTTCCAGAATGTTATGAGCAGAATGACTGGCAGAGGTAGAAGAGGCCGTGGCAGAGGTAGAAGAGGAGATACAGATGGGCCAGATGAAAGACGGAGAAGAGATCATGGTTTAGACGAAAATAATCAACTTCGTTTAAGAAGGGCCATTGCTAGAATTCGTCCTCCCCTTTTAAGATTATTGGATAGAGGAATAGGTGGAATACGATTAAGAGCAAGATTAGCATATTGGAGAGTTAGGTACAGACTACGCCGTTTATGGGTTGATAGATCTGGGAATTATGCGGAAATAAAAGCACAAGTTAATCCAACTGCTGATGTGCAAAGAGCCTATATGCCTAGAGGGCGTGAATTAAGAAGATTAGTAAATGAAGTAGTTCAACAACTTCTTAGTGAACCAAGAGTGCAGCAAGCTGTGCAGAGAATGAGAAACTCTGGTAGTGGTACTGAAGATAGACCATTGCAAATAGATGGATCAGCAGGTTTTACTGCTTCACTTGGTTTTCATCAACGACATGGACATACATTACCACAAGGGCAAAATGCCTATTATAAAGTAGGAAATTCTGGAACTGTTTCAGAAAATATACTTGGAGGAAGGAATGCTTTAGTCAATTTAAGTCCGCATGATTATGCCGGTATTTCTAGTACTATAAGGCAATTTATGTCACAAAGGGGTATGACTGGAAGACAAATGGCTACAGCTATGAGAAGTATTGTCCGCACAGGAAATATACCAGGTTCATTGGTTGCTAGTGGAGGAACAGGTATTACTTCCAAAATTAAAGGTAGATTAACTAGAATTGCGTATTTAATGTTTGGAAGGGAAGCAGTAAGAATTCCAAATACAATTGCTACTGGTCCAATGATTTTAGATTTAATAGGTAGAGGAGAAATGACTTGGCAACAGGCATTGACATCTAGACATAGATTGGGTGGAGGTGCTTTCCCTCCATCATTTAAAGGGGCACAAGGTGCTCAAAGAGGTTTGGAGGAAATAGACGCAGGAAGAAGTATTCGAGGAAGAAGAGATGTTGGGACTAGACAACAAAGAAGATTATTAATTAGCAGAGAAAACCGTTTGATAAAAACTTGGTTACAATCAAGCTTAAGAGCAGAAGGATATGTCGGCTTTCTTGATAGATCAGATGCACTTCAATATATTAGAAATAAAATATATAGATTTTATGGATTAAGATAAAGAGAAGTAATTATTTATATTGTAGCGTTTTGAGAAGCATTGTCTTAAATTGTTGTTGTAATAGAAATTAATTTAATAAATTATATGTGTACTAAAAGTAAAAGATTAGTATTAAAAGGAAATATGTCAAGAGATGTAGTTGATACATTTGCCTACAATGAATATTGGTTGTGGAATGACACTATTAAAGCTTCAGAGTCAAATCCTTACGAAGTGATTTACCAAACAGAAGATGAAAAAAATATCATACACTACATAGAAGATCATCTTTTAGGAGTGCATTATTTGCTTTTGAGAGGAGAACAGTTAGATGAGCTCACTAAAATAATACACTCTAAATTAGAAGTATTCAAAATACAAGAATTATTCGAATTAATTTCTAAAGAAACTTCAATACCGGATTTAATTCAATATATCTATTTTGTTGCGGTAGCTTCGCCTTCAAATTTCAAGGATGATTATTATGAAAATTATAGAGAATTACTATTTGATATTAATGAAAATGTGAAACTAGCTGCTATAGGAGGATTAGGATACATTGAATGGAAAGAGTTTAGAGAGGATTTAGTAAAAGTTTTTGAAAATGACGAATCAAAAAAAGTTCGTGCAAGTGCAGAGACAATGATAAAAGGTATAGACCTTTTGTTGTAATATCTTTGAAGCTAGTTCTTAAAAACCTACCAATTAAGAAGAAAAAGAACATGAAATATAAAAAAACAAACAATATAGAATAAACAACTTAAAACATAAAGCCTATGGCAACAAACAATGACTATACACCCACAGAAGTCCAGATATGGAACCGACTAACCTGTGATGCGATACATTATGTAGGTTTTTCGCCAACCATAGCATCAAGAGCTTTGGCAATGGTGCATACTGCTATGTATGATGCCTGGACCAATTATAATAATGGAGGATGCGAAGTGAGTACCACCACTGGTAACCGCTTACAACGACCAGATCATGAATGTACGATCAAAAATCGTGAAATCGCATACAGTCATGCTGCATACACGGTATTGCAAGAATTGTTTTGGTTAGAGTTACCTGCCGAAAAGAAAAATATATTTCGGGATTTTATGCAGCAATGCAATTTTGACCCCGATGATAAAAATATGGAGCCGGATAATCCTTCTGGTTTAGGCAATCTATGCGGTAAACTGGTTATCGATTATAGGTCAGGAGATCGGGCAAATCAATATGCGACGCTAGAAGACGAACGATACTCAGATTTTGCAAATTATTGCCCTGTAAACCCTCCCGTTCCTCAACCACTCAAATATGAAGACCGCTGGCAACCACAATTAATCAATCAGAAACCTCAAAAGTTTCTTACAGCGCATTGGGGCTTGGTGCAACCATTTGCGCTATCTTGGCCGGGACAGTTCAGGCCATGTCCACCGGCATCTTGTGATGAAAAAGAGTATAAACATCAAGCAGATATGGTACTAGAGTACAGCGCCTGCCTTACCGATGAACAAAAGTTAATTGCAGAATTCTGGGCAGGAATGCACGAGGATAAATTTGTAGATACCACCAAAGATGGAGACTCTAATCGCAATGCAACACCACCGGAACAATGTTGTAGGCAAGCCCGATACCTTTCGAGAATGTATAAACATAAAAATGCATTTGATATCAAAATGTTTTTTGCATTATCAAATGCGTTATTAGATGCCGGGATTGCAGCATGGGACAGTAAAGTACATTATGATTATGTGCGTCCAATATCTGCAATACAGGATTTGTATAGAGGAAAAACAATAAAAGCCTGGGGCGGCCCTTGCGAGGGTACTCAAGAGATAGAAGGCGAAAACTGGGTTCCTTATATTACAACTCCTCCTTTTGCAGAATACGTTTCGGGACACAGTACCTTTAGTGCAGCAGCAGAAGAAGTATTGTGTAGCTTTTGTGGAAGCAGTAAATATGGAGAAGAAGTTGTGATCCCAAAAGGAGGGTCAAAGATCGAACCCAATTGTACTCCATCAGAAGAAGTAATCATAAAATGGGAAACCATAAAAGGTGCCGCAGACGAGGCAGGAATGTCAAGACTGTACGGCGGGATACATTTTAAAGATGGTGATCTAGAAGGTCGAAAACTAGGAAATAGAGTAGGCTGTGCAGTATGGAGCAAAGTCAATCAATACTTTTTGGGAGAATTAGGAGAGTAGTTTTACTTGAAAACCTAAGTTTTTTTGACATACAATATCAATGCTAATTAGACTCTAAAAAGGAATAGATGAAAG
Organism: Aquimarina algicola; assembly: GCF_006443095.1. Taxonomy (GTDB): domain Bacteria; phylum Bacteroidota; class Bacteroidia; order Flavobacteriales; family Flavobacteriaceae; genus Aquimarina; species Aquimarina algicola. The sequence continues at coordinate 117,157 of NZ_VFWZ01000006.1, read as the reverse complement.
TAATCTCAATTGCAAATTTTAAAGGCGGGGTAGGTAAAACGACCACAGCAATTAATCTTGCTGCAGGATTACTGTCAAAAAATAAAAAAGTTCTGTTGATCGACGTAGATCCTCAGGCAAATCTTACACAATCTCTAGGTATTACAGATGATATAGAAAAATCTGTTTATACAGTATTGCGCAAAGAAGCTTTTGGAGAAGAAACAAACATTAGTGATGTCATCGTAAAAGCCTCAGGAATTGATCTTATTCCTGCTTCTTTAGATTTGGCAGGTGCAGAATTAGAATTAGCAAGTGTGTATGGTAGAGAGCAAATTCTTGCACAATTGATTACACCTCTCAAAGGATATGATTTTGTGTTTATTGATTGCCCTCCTTCGATGGGAATGCTTACTATAAACGCTTTGGTAAGTAGTGATTTTGTATTGATTCCATTACAAGCAGAATTTTTACCTCTAAAAGGCGTAAGAAGTTTTTTAAAACATTTTGAAATGGTAAAAAAACTAAACAAAAAAGTAAAACTGCTGGGATTTGTGCTTACCAAATATGATCAAAGAAAAAAGATGAATGAACACGTAAGAGCACTATTAGAAGAAGAATTTTCTAAAGAAAAAGTATTTGATAGCCGTATCAGAAGTAATATTGCTTTAGCCAATGCACAACAAGATGGAAAAGATATTTTTTCATACGATAAAAAGGCAAACGGGGCGATAGATTACTTAGAATTAACAAATGAGTTTTTATCAAAATTGAAAAAAATGTAGTAATTTTTAATACAAAAGATTATTAGATAAATTTCTAATTTCAAGACATCAGAATGGCGTAAAAAAAGAAAAATTAAAAAACTTAGAACCTATGAAAAGTGTATTTTCCTCTCGTAGAAACAAAAACCCTCATCATAATGAAGGTAAAGAGCAAAAAGAGACTCCTTTCTTCAAAAAAGAAAATAGGCAACCGTTTTTTAATATTGCCAAAGGAGGAGCTGTACAAACCAAACTTACGATAGGGCAACCGGGTGATAAGTACGAAAAAGAAGCAGATGCTGTTGCAGATAGAGTAGTGAATAAAACACAACAGCCCAATATCCAAAATAAAGAAATAAGTAGTATTCAACGAGAGTCTCTTGCAACTCCACAAGACGATGAGAAGCTTGGTACCGCAGAACAGCGGATGGAAGAGGATAAAATGGTTCAAGAAAAACCAGAAATTCAAGCAATGGAAACTCCCAAAGAAGAGGAAGCCTTACAATCTAAAGAGGAAGAAGAGCAAGGTACTGTTCAACAAATGAGTGAAGAAGAAGAGCCGGTGCAAAAAATGGATGAGGAAGAGATGGTCAATAAAATGGAAAATGGAGAAGAGGAGGAAGCAGTGCAAGCTAAAGAGGAAGAAGAACAAGGTACTGTTCAACAAATGAGCGAAGAAGAAGAGCCGGTACAAAAAATGGGAGAAGAGGAGGCTTTACAAACTAAAAACAATCAGAAAACAGCAGCTAGTCATACGTTAACGAAGAGGATTAAGAATACATCAGGAACAGGTAGGCAAATGTCTAAAGACACAAGGTCCGAAATGGAATCTTCATTTGGTAGAGACTTTAGCAACGTTAATATCCATACGGATCAGGAATCGGTAGCCATGAATAAAGAATTGGGAGCGCAAGCCTTTACCCATGGTAATGATATATATTTTAACTCAGGGAAATACCATCCTGAAAGTACAGAAGGCAAACGGTTATTGGCACACGAGTTGACACATACGATTCAACAAGGAAAATCTGTTAAGAAAAAAATACAGCGGCATATGCAAAGTACATATCCTTGGGAAGGTATTGTAACTACCAAGTGGAGTGCTGCTTTAAGAGGAACTCCCGGTAAAAGTGGAAAATTTATTGCAAATATTCCTAAAAATACTAGAGTTACCGTAATTAGTAATTCTGGAAATTGGCTTCGTATACGAGTATTTCACAAGAATATTCAAAAAACTGGATATATGTATCATAATTTAGTTTCATTATCAACTTCAGATAATGTAACTGATGAAATGACAAGTTTGGTTGGGCAAGAGGCATCTTGGTACCCTTCTGGCGGAACATCTGGGGTTGGAGACACCTCTGGAAATGATTTTGCTGACTGGGCAAGTGCAAGTAGTGAATCTAATGCTCCTGAAGTTATTAGCTCTACTACAATTAATTGTTGGGAAATGGTTCTTTTATCTGCTTATCGAACAGGTGCGCTAACGTGGAGTTGGATTCATAATCTATACATCAATACACCAATGTCTGATTGGCCCAAAGCAATGACCTCAAGCAAATCTAGGTATACTTTCGGTGACCCCATTCCGAAAGGAAAAATAGTTTTTTTTAATGGTATTAATCATGTTGCTTTGTCAACAGGAAATCATGATGATGTATTAACTTTTTGGCCTCCACCAGATATGACAAGATATACTAGAGGTACTGTAGATAAAGTAAAAATTAGAACAGCATCTTCTTTGATTAATGCAATGGGAGGAGCTCGAAGAGTAGTTGTAGAAATTGGAGAACCCACCTGGTAGATTTCCAAAAAACAGTATGTCATGTATAAAAAAATAATCATCATTTTTCTAATAATATCTTTTAATTCGTGCTCAAATTCAAAAAAAATGAAATCTCAAAATAACGATATAACTTGTGTCCTTAAAATAGTGTCTAAGTCAATGAATGCCTACGGAACTATTTATAATTGTGAAATTATAGAGGTTTTAGAAGGAAATTTGGAAGACAAAACTATTGATATGACAATTTTAGAATCTAGCTTTAAAAAATATAAGTTCTTAGATGATGATTTAAATGCACTCCTAAGAGCTAAATTTACCAAAAACAGAGAAAATGAAGAGTACCCCATAATGCCGATTGATGGTTTTGTAGATGATAAAAGTGTCTCTTGGATAATTTCTGAAATCAAGTTGAATGAGAAATAGAAATATGTATTTTGAAAAGGAGCAATGTTTTGATTTTCAAGTTCAATTTACAAGATTATATGTTTAATTTATGAGTACAACCAAAGAGTTTAATTACCTCAAAGCATTAATAGAGCATCGTTTAGATACATATTTTGAGGTAGATAATAGTGGGCAACCTTCAGAAATTCCAGATTTTAAAGATTGGCAATTACATATTCCAAAAAACATCAAAACCCAAAAATTAACAACTCTAGAAAGAACCGTTTTGTTGTTAGCCTTATGTCCTCATATACAAAGTAATCTTTTGGATAGTATCATACAAAACAAATTACAATCTACAGGTGATTTTCCTCAACTTGGCGGAGTAAGAGGTAAAAACTTTAGAGGCTTTTTGCCTACAGGAGAAACTGTTTTGTTTTTGACAGCAGGGGATGATTTTGAAAAAACAAAAGAAGTACATCAAATTTTTGACGCTGATCACTTTTTTGCTCAAAACCATATTCTTTGGCTGGAAGAAGCTCCAGATGGAGAACCCAAAATGAGCGGACGAATCATACTTTCTCAAGAATATGTAGAACTTTTCTTAATGGGTAAAGCAAGTAAACCCGTGTTCAGTATGAAATTTCCTGCTCAAATTATTGAAACAGAAATGACATGGAATGATCTTGTACTACATGAAAACACATTGTCACAAATACAAGAATTACAAACTTGGGTTACTCATGGTAATACTTTATTACATGATTGGGGAATGTATAAAAAATTAAAACCGGGCTATAGGGCATTGTTTCATGGTCCTCCCGGTACAGGAAAAACATTAACAGCGAGTTTGTTAGGCAAATATACAGGAAGAGATGTGTACAAAATAGATCTCTCTATGGTTGTGTCCAAGTTTATTGGTGAAACCGAAAAAAACCTAGCTAACCTCTTAGCAAAAGCAGAAAAAACCGAGAATATCTTGTTTTTTGACGAGGCAGATGCCCTTTTTGGTAAGCGGACCAATGTGAGAGATGCACATGATAAATATGCAAATCAAGAAGTTTCCTATCTATTACAACGTATAGAAAGCTATAAAGGACTTGTGATTTTGGCTTCTAATTTAAAAAGTAACATTGATGATGCATTTGTAAGACGATTTCAGTCTATAATCCATTTTCCTTTACCTAAAGCTTCAGAACGATTACTTTTATGGCAAAAAGCTTTCCCTTCAAAAGTAAGATTACATCAAGACGTAGATTTACCAAATATTGCACAACGATATGACCTGTCTGGTGCAGAAATTATGAATATTGTACAATATGCATGCTTATGTACACTCAATGAAGGTAAAAAAACAATTTATAATGAATCGGTTATCGAAGGAATTCAAAGAGAATATCAAAAAGGAGGTAGAGTAATTCGTTAAACCTATTTCTCAATTACATTCTATTCATTTTATATTTTGATGATCACTATTCTGGGTGGCATACTAATTGTGAAAACACAGCTAGTATGCCACCCATTTTTATTAGTATTTATAATGATTTTATGGTTTAAAAGTGTATAAAATTACGGTTTATAAGTAATTATTTTGTTGGAATATTTCCTATTAAAATTGGAAATATTCCAAATAAAGAAAGTAATTTTGTAATGTAAGATATTTTAAAAGAGAAAGAGTTGTTCGAGGTCAAAAAGAAAAAGAAGTCAGTGATGAATGCAAAAAATTATGAATATGATGTTGCGCTTTCTTTTGCCGGTGAAAATAGAGCATATGTAGAAGAAGTTGCCAACAGTTTGAAAAGCAGAGGAATTAAGGTTTTTTACGACTTGTTTGAAGAAACAAACTTGTGGGGCAAAAACCTATATGAATACTTATCGGAGATTTACCAAAATCGAGCTAGGTATACAGTAATGTTTATATCAGGGTTTTACAATCAAAAATTATGGACCAATCATGAAAGAGTTTCCATGCAAGCAAGAGCATTTCAAGAAAGTAGAGAATATATTCTTCCTGCACGATTTGATGACACAGAAATACCTGGAATATTAAAGACTGTTGGATATATTGATTTACAAAATAAAACTCCGGATGAATTTGCAGGATTAATTGAAAAAAAACTTAAAAAAGATAAGACATTTCTAAAATATAAATGGTCAAAGATTACGACTTTGATTAATCCAAAGCCCTTTATTTTTACAATAAAAGTAGTGAATGAGCAACTAGATTTAATTCACAATGCAAAAATAGTTCTAGTAGCAAATAACGCCACTTATCTAGAAGGATCGACAGATGAAAAAGGATTAACTCATTTTATCATACGCAATCGTAAATTATATACCGTACTTATTGCACATCCAAAATATCCGGCAGTTATTTTTAGAGAAGTAAACCCTAAAGAAGATATTGTAGTTACAATAGAAAAAACTAAAGATTCCGGTTCTATTATTTTAAACAAATCAGGAGAAATACCTGGAATTTCAGGAAAGATAGAACCCATCGTAAAACCTAATAAGAAACTATCACTGTATGCAGATAACATTGCTATAGAAGAAGGACAATATCAGCCGTTTGATTTTGAGTTAAATAACGCCTTGTGTTTAGAAGATAATCAAGGAAATATAGTATATTTAACCTTTAGGTTTTTCAAAGGAAGAATCGCTTTAATCGATTATAGTAAACACAATTCGGCTTAATTATGCAAAGAGTAGCTATATTTTTAGGGCTTATTTTATTTTTAGCTTGTAAGAAGGAAAGTAAAGAGCAGGCAGACGCCACAACACCCAGTACTGCAACAGAAGAGATTCAAGAGCCAAAAGACAATTTTGGGATTGTTATCCATGGAGGAGCAGGTACAATACTTAAAAAAAATATGACTCCGGAAAAAGAAGCTGCTTATAAAGCAAAGCTTGAAGAAGCTATTAAGGTTGGGCATACTATCTTAAAAAATGGGGGAACTAGTTTAGAAGCAATAGAAAAAACAATTAATGTTTTAGAAAACTCGCCATTATTCAATGCAGGAAAAGGAGCTGTATTTACCAATGAAGGTAGAAATGAATTAGATGCTTCTATAATGGATGGAAAAACACTTAATGCCGGTGCGGTAGCAGGAGTCACAATAGTAAAAAATCCAATTAATCTTGCAAAAGAAGTAATGTTGAATTCCCCTCATGTAATGCTCTCAGGAGTAGGAGCAGAACAATTTGCAAAAGAACAAAATCTGGAAATCGTTGATCCTAAATATTTTTATACCGAAAATCGAATGAAATCCTTGAAAAAGGTAAAAGAAGCGATTAAAGCAAAAGAAGCTGATCAAAAAACAGCTTTTTATGATCCTGATATAAAAGATAGTAAATTTGGTACTGTAGGATGTGTGGCTCTAGACAAAAATGGTAATCTTGCTGCAGGAACTTCTACAGGAGGCATGACCAATAAAAAGTGGAATCGTATAGGAGATTCTCCTATTATTGGGGCAGGAACATACGCAAATAATGCTTCGTGTGCTGTTTCTAGTACAGGTTGGGGAGAATTTTTTATCAGAGGTATGGTCGCTCATGATATATCTGCATTAATGGAGTACAAAGGATTATCTCTTAAAGATGCTGCTCACGAAGTTATACAGAACAAATTAACTAAGTTAGGAGGAACAGGTGGAATTGTTGCTATAGATCATAAAGGTAATGTAACAATGGAGTTTAATACCGAAGGGATGTACAGAGCTGCAATGAATGCCAATGATGAATTAACAATAAAAATTTACAAAGAATAAAATATAAGTTTATAAAAAAATACAAAAGCCTCTGCATAAGAGGCTTTTGTATTTATAATATCTATCCAAATCTCTACAAAAACAGTTTAATCGATAGATAAATTCTTTCTCCAACAGTTCAAAAGGGGGATTTAGAAGTTTATATTGCCTCTTCAGAAGATAAAGGTGAAATAACTAAAAACAAAAAAATAGATTTGTTACTTAATACCATTCAATTTGAATAGTAATACGTCTACTTGTTAAAATAAAGATAGTTAAGGTTACCTAACCAATCCAAGTATTTTGATTTTATAATCGATTGCATTTTAGTAACACAGCACTCTGATTTTTCGGGGTGCTTTGTGATACTATACCGAATATAAAATTGAATACCCTGATAATAAGAAGATTACTTCAATAAATAAGGGGTTGAATTCTAAAAACTAAAATTCACTGTTTTCAGGGAAATCGGCATGCAAAAAAATCTTACATTTATACAGGAAACTAAAAAAACCAATCACTTATGCTTCATTTTACTAATTGCAATTCTAAGATCTTTGCAAGATCTACTGGATATCGCATTTTTTTTATTCTATTTTCAATAGTGCTAATACTGTCTTGTAAAAAACAAGATGATAAATCAATTGCAGAAGCAAATGCATCTCAATTGAATAAGTATCAAGATTATATTTCAGATGTTTCTTCTGGAGTTATTTCGGTTTTAGACAATGTATATGTAGTGTTAAAAACTCCTGTAGAAGGATGGGATGATAATCAAGAACTGTCTAATGATGTGTTTAAAGTATCACCAAGAGTAAAAGGTAAAGTTTTTGCGGTAAATAATAGAACAATTGCTTTTAAACCAGAAGAAGGTTTTGAAGAAGATACCGCGTATACATTTACTTTGGATCTAGAAGATTTGGTAAAAGACCTCGATGAAGATCTAGATGATGAATTCGTTTTTACTGTAAAAACATTGAAACAACAATTTTCGGTAATTACAGATAACTTGCAATCATATAGTAAAGAGTGGCAATATATAGACGGTACAATTACAGCAAGTGACCAAATGCAGTTTGATATTGCCAAACAGTTGATTTCAGTTTCTCAAAAAGGCAAAAAAGTATCAATAAAGTTCAGTGATTATATTGATAAAAGTCGCCAGTTTAATTTTAGAATAGATAGTATACAACGTTATGAAGAAGATTCTGAAATAGAAATCAAGTGGTCTGGGAAAGAGTTTGATATCGATTCTGAAGGAAGCGAAACAATGACAATACCGGGCAAAAATAATTTTTCAGTATTAAGCATAGCCGTTTCTAATACCGATAATCAATATGTTGAGATTAATTTTTCTGATCCACTTAAAAAAAATCAGAATTTTAATGGCTTAGTTACCATTTCTGGAGCAAGTAGCTTAAAATATACAGTTAACGGAAATGTTCTAAAAGTATATCCAAAACAAGAATTAACAGGAACATTAGAAGTTTCAGTTTTTGAAGGAATACAAAGTGAAGATAATTACAGATTAAAAAATACCTATAGAGAGAATATCTCTTTTCAACAACCCAATCCCGAAATAAGATTATTACAAAGTGGAGTGATTTTACCAACTTCTGATAATCTAAAATTTAATTTTGAAGCCATCAACCTTCGAGCGGTTGAAGTACAAGTAATCAAGGTATTTGAGAATAACATATTACAGTTTTTGCAAAACAATAATCTGGATGGAACAAGTGATTTAAGAAGTGTTGCCAGGCCAGTTGCCAAAAAACTAATCAATTTACAAGAAAATGCTTCCTTAAATTTAAGTAAATGGAACGCATTTGCAATTGATCTTAAAGAATTGATTACTCCCGATCCCGGAGCGATTTATAGAATAGAACTCAACTTTAGAAAATCGTATTCACTATATAAATGTGATGGAGAAAATGCTAATAACGACCCAATAGAGGCACTTTCTGATAATTATGATGAAGAAGAAGAGTCTAGTTTTTGGGATAGTTCTCAATACTATTATGATGAATATTATGATTATAACTGGGAAGAAAGAGAAAACCCATGTAGCGATTCGTACTATCGAGATAAAAAAATAGGAGCTAATGTATTAGCATCAAATCTAGGTGTGGTTGTAAAAAAAGGACTGAACCAATCTTACAAAATTGCTGTAAACGATATTATTACGACGAATCCGGTAGCTAACGCAAAAGTAAAGTTTTATAATTATCAGCAACAAGAAATAGGGTTTGCAACAACCGATGCAGAGGGTATTACAGGTTTTGATGCAGATAAGCCGGCGTATTTTGCAATTGTTAGTTCAGGAAAACAACAGACATATGTAAAGCTTAATGATGGTAATACATTATCGGTGAGTAAATTTGATGTTTCAGGAGTGCAATTGCAAAAAGGGATAAAAGGATATTTGTATGGTGAAAGAGGGGTTTGGCGACCGGGAGATACATTATTCTTATCATTTATGCTTAATGATAATGCTAATAAACTTCCAGAAGGGCATCCGGTTAAATTTGAACTTCGTGATCCTTATGGAAAAGTGACCTATCAAGAGACACAATCCAAAGGGCTCAATAATTTTTATAAGTTTATTGTTAATACCTCAGAAGAAGCACCAACAGGAAATTGGCAAGCCAAAGTACATGTAGGAGGAGCGAGTTTTACCAAAGCTATAAAAATAGAAACGATAAAACCTAATCGCCTAAAGATTAAAACCCAATTTGAAGATGAAGTTTTAGGAACAAATAAAGCAATTAAAGGAAATCTAGAAGTATTATGGTTACATGGTGCTATTGCCAAAAATTTGCAAACAGATATAAACGTAAGATTTAATCCAACAAAAACAAGCTTTAAAACCTTTCCGGGATATATCTTTGATGATCCTACCCGAATATTTTCAACAAAAGAACAACAAGTTTATAAGGGAAAAATATCAAACGAAGGAAAAGCTAGCTTTAATGTAAAACCCAAACTTGATAATAAAGCCGCAGGAATGCTTAAAGCTTCTTTTATCACAAAGGTATATGAAAATGGAGGGGATTTTAGTACAGATGTTATTAGTAAAGAATTTTCTCCTTTCTCTACATATATAGGAATAAATGTTCCTAAGGGAGATAAGGCAAGAGGAATGTTACTTACGGATACAGAACATAATTTTGAAGTAGTGGCAGTTGACGAAAAAGGAAATCCAAAAGCTGTAAAAAACTTAGAAGTCTATATCTATAAAGTAGATTGGAGATGGTGGTGGGATACTTCAGAGGATAATCTGTCTTCATACAATCGTGGATCATATCATGATGAAATATTTAAAACAAAGGTATCTACAAATAGTTCAGGTAAAGCTAACTTTAAGTTTGAACTTAAATATCCTGAATGGGGTAGATATCTGGTACGAGTAGTAGATCCTTATGGGGGGCACGCTACCGGAAAAACAATGTATATTGATTGGCCGGGATGGGCAGGAAAGTCACGTAAAAACGATCCTTCTGCCGCTACAATGCTTGTGTTCTCTACAGATAAAAAAACATATAATGTAGGCGAGAAAGCTATAGTAACATTTCCTTCTAGTGATAATGGAAGAGCCTTGGTTACTGTAGAAAATGGTACCGAAGTATTATCCTCGCAATGGGTAACTGCACAAAAAGGAGAAACAAAATTTGAATTGCCGATAGAAGAATTATATACACCAAACGTATATATTCATATCACTCTCTTACAACCCCATGCCTCTACAAAAAATGATTTGCCAATTCGTTTGTATGGTGTTGTACCTATTTCTGTAGAAGATCCAAATACAAGAATCCAGCCAAGTTTAACAATGCCAGACGTGCTGAGGCCAGAAGAAACAATTACTGTAAAAGTAGCAGAATCAAAAGGTAAACCAATGACATACTCTATTGCTATAGTGGATGAAGGGCTACTGGACCTTACTCGTTTTAAAACACCCAATCCCTGGACAAGTTTTTATGCCAGAGAAGCGCTTGGAGTAAAAACCTGGGATGTGTATGATGAAGTTATCGGGGCTTTTGGAGGAAGCATAAGTCAGGTCTTTAGCATAGGAGGGGACGCAGCAGCAGGAGGAAGTAAATCCAAAAAAGCAAATCGTTTTAAACCTATGGTTGTATACGAAGGACCATTTGAACTTAAAAAAGGCGAAAAACGAAGTCATAAGATCAAAATTCCGAAGTATGTCGGATCAGTGCGTACAATGATTGTAGCTTCTGATGCTAATCAAGGAGCGTATGGCAGCGTTGATAAAACAACTCCTGTGCGTAAACCACTAATGGTGCTTACATCAATTCCACGTAAAATAACTCCTGGTGAAAAAGTTACTGTACCTGTAACAGTATTTGCCATGGAGAAAAAAGTAAAGAATGTAAATGTAACTCTCAAACCTAATAAAGGATTTAGAGTAATTGGAGAAGTACAACAAAAACTATCTTTTCCTCAACCTGATGAAAAAATGACATATTTTGAAATTGAAGTATTAGAAGGAGCTTCAATGACAGATATCGAAGTAGTTGCGAGTGGTGGTGGTGAAAAAGCATCGTATAAAGTGCCGATAAATATCGTAAATCCCAATCCAATGACAACAGAGATTACTTCTATAATTCTTGAACCAAATAGTCAACAAGAAGTAAGTTTTTCCGCGTTTGGGATAGAGGGTAGTAATGGTGCTGCAATAGAATTATCGTCATTGCCTTCAATGAATTTTGAAGGTAGACTTAGTTATTTAATTCGTTATCCGCATGGATGTGTAGAGCAAACAACATCTGCGGCTTTTCCGCAATTATATCTGGCAGATGTATTTAACATATCTTCTGACAAAAAACAGAAGATTCAAAAAAATATAGAAGCTGCAATGTATAAGCTAAAACGCTTTATACAACCAAATGGAGGACTTTCTTATTGGCCTGGATATAGTAATCCAAATGATTGGGGAACCACATATGCTGGACATTTTTTATTAGAAGCAAATAAAAAAGGGTATGTTCTTCCTATTGGCTTTAAGAGCAATTGGATTATTTATCAGCAAAAACAAGCCAAAAGATGGCGTAGTGGTGATAATGATCTTTCACAAGCTTATCGTTTATATACCTTGGCTTTGGCAGAAAGCCCGGATTTATCTTCAATGAATCGATTACGAGAGATGTCTGACTTGTCAAACGATGCAAAATTAAGATTAGCAGCAGCATATGGTCTGATTGGTCAAAAAAGTGCAGCAGATCAATTGTTAAACAAAGCAAATATCAATTTCCAGCCTAGAAAAAATGATTATTATACCTATGGTTCTGTATCCCGTAACCGAGCTATGGCTATAGAAACGCTGGTTGCTTTAGATAAAAAGGCAGAGGCACAACAAGTAGCGGTTGAGCTAGCAAAAGAACTCTCGTCAAAAAATTGGATGAGTACACAAAGCACTTCTTATGCATTGATAGCGATGGCAAAATATGCAGATTATGTCGGAGGTAAAGGAGTAAATGTCACCTATTCTTTAAATGGTAAAAGCATGAGTGCTTCTACGGACAAAACACTCGCTATTTCTGGAGATCTTACTATTACAAAAGAAAACACACTAGTGCTCAAAAATAATAAAGACAATACCATATTTGTTCAAATAGCCACAAATGGAATTCTTCCTGTAGGTAAAGAAAAAGTAATACAAAGTAATTTTAAAGCTATTGTTGATTATAAAAATAAAGAAGGAAAAATTATTAACCCTACACAATTAATGCAAGGGACAGATTTTGTTGCAGAAGTAACAATTACTAATACAACAGGATCCAAAGTAAAAGATATAGCATTATCAGAGATCTTTCCTTCGGGATGGGAGGTTGTTAATACACGCTTTACAGATTTTGGTTCTTTTAAAGCTAATAAAGTTACCCATACAGATATAAGAGATGACAGAGTAAACTTTTATTTTGATTTGAATCCGAATGAAAGTAAAACAATGACCATTTTGCTCAATGCTTCTTATCTAGGGAAATATTACTTACCGGGTATTCAATGCGAAGCTATGTACGATCATAATTATCTAGTGAGAACACAAGGCAAATGGGTAGAAGTAGTAAAATAGTTTGAGAGGAGAAAAAATAAAACATAATCAATGAATTTTAGGGTTGTACTTCTTTTATTATTGCTAATAAATACTATTTCATCAGCTCAAGAATCAGTTCATCCATCAATTTATTATAAGGATGCGCACTTATTTTGGAAAAATTTTCCTGCAATCTCAGAAGATGGTTCGAATTATCTAATCATTTATAATCAATATTCATGTTGTGTGGATACAGGAAATATTTTACAACAACGTAGTACTGATACCGAAGAAATTGTTAAAGAAATTGTTTTGTCACCAGATGAAACAAAGGGATTAGAATTCTCGACAAAAAAGAAAATGACCATTCTCAAACAAGTAGAGAACGTACTGAATGAAACAAAATACTACTCGCTGGTAAAAGTAGAGAAACCCGAACAGATTCAGAATAAAGGTTCTAATGCATTTGCTATAAGGGCTAAATTGAACAGCCAATCTTTTACGAGTGAGAGTTTTAGTTTGCCCCCATCTGAACTACATGGATTTTGTTGTACCGGGAATTATGATAGTCAGGAAAATTGTGCTATTGATCAAAGTTTACATGATGTTTGGTTCAGTAAAAAGCATAATGTATTCTTAGTGCAGTCTGGTGTATGGCACTCTGCAGATGGTTGTGATGATGGTCCATACTACAAAATAGTACCTTTTGCTAATGAAAAAAGACACGATGTAACTACTTTTGATGAAGGGTTAAATGATAAGCTTACCATTTTGGGAAACCGTATTTGGGTTCGTTCAGAGCCCATATCGGGGAAATTAGTGTTCACTGCTAATGATGGAGATGTTTGTCGCATTATAGATAAGGGAGAACGACAAACTATAGGATTAATTACCGATTATTGGTACCAAATTGTTTTTAAAAATAAAAAAGGCTGGGTTTTTGGCTCTCAAACATCAATTAAACAAGAAAAAACTATTGCAAGTTTTAAGACTTACTTAGCAGAAGTATTAGAAACATACTTCTTTGGAAAAAGATTTGACGTGTTGATGCATCGTTCAGAAGTAAAACCACTAAAGCATAAGGATATTGGCTATTTCCGTTTATACAATCCTGGGATAACATGTAATATAGAATTCTATGAAAATTCAAAAAGTTATCGTAAGGAGGAATATCCTGAAATACCAGAAGTCACTTACTTTGAAAATAAAATGCCGATAAACGGATTTTGTGAAGAAAGTAAAAGCCCGGATGGAGTTTACTTTACAACAGTAAATGAATTTCCTTCTTATGTTATTTTATCTGATGAGTTTACCAATAAGAAAATTGACCTACAAGACAAATACAATAGAGGAACGAAAATGAAAGCTGTAATATTACATAACAAAATGATCATTAAAACGCTTTATTTTGTTGCATTAGATAATCACTGGTGGCTGGTGGTTGTAGATGATTGCGATTGTAGTGCGTAACAGGATATATGTAAGAACAAGGTGCTTATTTGGTAATTCTGCTTATAAAAAAGGAATGTTTTTTTTAACATAAAAACAAGATGTTTGTATTAAAATATGTAATCTTAATAAAAGCTATGTATTGCAAAAAGTTATTTTAAAATGAGAAAAGGAATTTTACGCGTATTAATTTTTTACGCAATTGGGTTCGGAATAGCTGGTTTAGTGAATTGGTTTTTTGGTTCTACTTATGATCATGTAGTCAAGGTTCATCATTATGTTTTAATGCTTATGGTATTTATAGGTATAGCATGGTCATTTGTAAATTTGTTCAAGTTTGTTTTTATTTTCAGGGACAGGGTGTCATTGGGGATTTTAATTTCTAACTTTATGATAATTAGTATTTTATGCGTGTATTCCACGATGTAGTGAAGTATTAGAATTATGATGTGTAGCAAAGAAAGAACCAATACAAACATTTTTACACGTCTATACTTTTTCTAGATTAAGAACAGAAGTGGTTTTATTTAAAATGACGACTAGGTATTTTTTTTAACCTTAAAATCACCATAGATATCATATTTTTTCCTACCATTGCTAAAAGGTAACTTTATAATGAATACAAAATATTTTACAGGCATAATAGTGGGCGTGCTTTTAGCTACACTTTTGTTTTCTTGCAAAGATCGATCTGTTTCGGTAAGCAAAGTTTCTGCAAAACAACAGAAAATAGACGAAGCTTTACCTGATGATAAAGCAATAGATTCATTTATTCTACCTTATAGAAAACATCTCAATGAAACTTTGGACTCTACATTGTGTATCGCAGCAGAAAACTTTACATCTTCTCGTATTGGTCTAGAGAGTTCTTTGGGAAATCTTATGGCTGATATTGCATTAAAACAGGCACAATCTGTTTTTGAAAAACGATATAATAAAAGAATTGATTTTGCAATGCTTAATGAAGGAGGAATGAGAGCTGATATTTTGAAAGGAGGGGTAACATCAAGAACAGCTTATGAAGTAATGCCTTTTGAAAATGAGTTGGTTGCAGTAGAATTATCTAAAGAAAAGATACAGATGCTAGTTCAATACTTAATAGATCAAAAACGAGCGCATCCTGTATCAAATATGAAATTGAGTATCGATAAGAGTTTAAATACAGTCAAAGATCTTATGATCAATGAGCAACCCTTTCAAAAAGATAAAACGTACTTGGTGCTTACTACAGATTATCTGCAAAAAAACGGAGATAATATGATTTTTTTCAAAGATCCATTAGCACTTTATGGTACAGACTATAAGCTTAGAAATGCTATGATTGATTATTTTAAATCAGTTGATACGCTAAAGATAACATTAGATAAAAGAATTCATTATGCAGAATAGAAGGAAGTTTATACAACAAGTAGCTGCGGCTACGGCGTTTACAGGTTTAGGTGGAATGAGCATAATGTCTTGTAGCAAACCTGTTACAAAAAGAATAACTGTACTGCATACCAATGATGTGCATAGCCAAATCGATCCGTTACCATCAAATCACTACAAATATCCGGGATTAGGCGGTTTTGCAAGAAGGGCTTCTATTATAGAAAAAATTCGTAAAGAAAACCTTAATACAATTTTATTAGACGCCGGAGATATTTTTCAGGGAACTCCCTATTTTAATTATTACGGAGGCGAAATAGAATTCAAATTAATGTCTAAGTTAAAATATGATGTAGCTACTTTAGGGAATCATGACTTTGATAATGGTATCGATGGACTTTTTGGGCAATTACCAAATGCTACCTTTGATTTTGTCTCTGCTAATTATGATTTTACTAATACTGTGCTTGATAATTATGTGAAACCTTATAAAATTTTGATGAAAGATGGTATTAAAATTGGCGTTTTTGGATTAGGAATCAAGCTAGCAGGATTAGTAAATAAAGACTTGTATAAAGAAACCAAATATCTTGATCCTATCGAAATTGCACAGGATATGAGTAAAGAGCTAAAAGAAGAACAAAAATGTGACCTTATTATCTGTTTATCTCATATCGGTTACGAATATAAAGCAGAACACGATATGGTTTCAGATGTAAAATTAGCCCAAAAAACAAAGGATATCGATTTAATTATAGGAGGGCACACACATACATTACTACCAAAACCTACAGTTTTAGACAATGCAGTTGGAGAAAAAGTATTGATTAATCAATGTGGTAAAAGTGGCGTGTATATGGGGCAGGTTGATTTTTATTTTGATGCTTTAGGTAATAAAACTTCTCTAGGAAGGTCTATAGAGGTTTGATGTATTATACTTTTATAGTTATACTCTTTTTGTTAGGCTCTCTATTTATAAATAACTTTTTATATAATAATTAAAACATAAACTCAAATACCTTTTGTTCTACAAAAGGTATTTGAGTTTAGAGTTCTTAGTATGAGTTATAAAATTGGGATTTGTAAATATGATTGGTATTTATCACTCGAATAAATTGTTGTATTCCCTTTATTTACATTGTCTTTGTGGCTTTCTTGAGACTCTACAATATCATTTCCTTGAATAACAAGTAATAATTGTTCTCCAGCTTTATATTTTACTGTTGTTGGCCATATTTCTACTTCAACTTCTACAATTTGATTTGGTAAAATAGGTTCTATTACATTATGACTATGAAATGGAATTTCTTCTGTAGACTTACTCATATCCAAAGCTCTTTTTGATACACGTAACCACCCTGAAGCTACTTGTCCTTCTGATCCTCCCGGACCTTCAAAATAAATGATATTGCCATTTGTATCAGCTTTTTGGATTCCTACAAACAAATCAATATCGTTCGCTTGGTCTGTACTCACAAAAAGTTTTAGTTTCATACTACCCACAATATTAGTCTCTTTTGTGAAAGTATGTTTAAAAATAACACGTTGACTCTCTTGTATTAATTCAGGATCTTCTAATGGAGTTGCATCATAAGAAATATGTGAAGCATTTTCTACACTGGTATAATCTAATGTACTGTCGCTTGTGTCTAGATATAGTTTTGACAGCGTTCTCCCGGGAATAGGCCAGTTTGAAGCGGTTTCAATATCTCCTTTGTAGTATGCTTCTCGTAACTCGTATCGTACAGTTGGTTGATTTAAAATTCCACTATCTATGTCCTTAAGAAAATAATCAAAGAATCTTTTTTGTCTACTTAATGCATCATCGCTATAATAAAATTCCCACTTTTTTCTTCCATATAGTTCTAGCCATTTTTGCTGTGATGAAATTGCCTGAAAACCATTAATGGTACCTCTGGTATGCAAACCATGATCTTGAATACTTACTGCGATGTACGCTGGTACAGTAATTTTAGATAACTTATTACTAATATTAAAATCTTGATAGATTGAAGCGGATACTAAAGGATTTGCGGCTACTTCGGCAGGTAAGTCTCTATATCCGGCATTGGTTGGTGAGAGGCTTTCCAGTATTCTGAATTGAAACCACCCATCTATAAATTCACTGGGGATACCGCCATGATAAAAACCATCTCTAAATGGGTCTGTAAAACCTTCCCAGCAGATTATAGCATTCAAATGTGGTGGATTTAATGCTGCAGCTTTCCACTGCGATATTCCATAGATAGAAACGCCATTCAACCCAACTTTTCCTGTAGACCATTCTTGCGCTGCTGCCCATTCGATCAGATCATAATAATCTTCTGCTTCTTGATCTTCGAATATGTTTAATTTTCCATCTGATTGCCCGGTACCTCTACTATCAGCAGCGATAACTACATATCCATTTTTTACCCAAAAATCAGGATCAGAAACCTCAAAAGCTGCATATTCGGATACATTGATATTTCCATCTTCAACCGGATCATACTCTGCTGGCAAATCATCTTTTCCATAAGGGCCTAATGATAAAATTACAGGAAATGTCCCTTCGGTATCAGGTCTATATATATTAACAGCTAATTCTACTCCATCTCTCATTTCTACTTTAATATCATTTTCAATTTTCAAAGTAAATTCTTCGGTAGGAGTGTCGGGAATATCGGTAATTGTAGTGTCATCTTGAGAGCAGCTACCAAAAAATAAGAGTATTACTAAAAAAACCAAGGGATTTAAAAAACGTGAACGCATAAATATAATTTTAAAATTCATTATGCTTCAAAACTAATCTAGGCTTAGCGGAGTTTTTACCCCAAAGAGACTTTTCACTACTCCTAAAAGTTCAAGTTTTATTTACCAACATTTTTAGGTAAAATATGATGAAATTTTTTAAATGCTTTTGAGAATTGACTCAGATTAGTATATCCTAAAATATATCCAACATCTGAGACAGAATATTCATCGGTTTTCAACAACTCCATAGCTTTATTCATTTTTAATGCCAGGTAATATTGATATGGACTCTCATGAAATACTTGTTTAAATAACTTTTTAAATTTTGAGAGGCTCATATTTGCAATCTTTGCCAAAGATTCATTTGAAGGTGTCTGCTCCCAATTCTCTTCCATAGATTGTTTGGCGATGAGTAAATTTTTAATGTCTTTGGCATTTACGTTTACATCATAATTAGAAGTTAAGCGTGATTCTATTTTATTAAAAAAATGAGTCATCATTTTTAAAATATCAGCAACAAGCCAAATTTTCCCTTTATTTTGCTCAGACATTAACAGGGATTGATATGTATTATGAAAAGTATGATCAAGGTTTTCAAACAAATATATTGGTTCTTCATTTGCAAATAGCTGATTGAGTTTACCAGTAGAAGGCATATTATCTAGAACATTTTTTTGAAGCCAATCTTTAGAAAAGGTAATATTAAAAATTTTTATAGGTAAATCCGGTGGAATTATACTTTCTGAAGCGGTCATACCAGATGATAATAATATCCCATAATGCTCAAAAGCCACTTTTTTTTGATCTTTTATCTTTTGAGGAATCTTTGTTTTTGAAAAATAGAAGTTTAAAATGAAATAATTATTAGAATTGTCCGCATTTCTGGTAAGTTTTAAGCCAGATTTGAGCATAACCTCTATAAAAGTAATATGTAACCCTTCTTGAATGGTATGAACTTCGATCAATCCTGTTCCGGCTTCTTTATGTAACAAAAGACGATTATCAGTAAGTGAGGAAGGAATAAGTTGATTGATCATCTTTAGCCAATCTCTAGAATCTGTAATAAAGTATGTAATTTCTTTCATCAAAATTGATTACAAATTAGGTATATAACCCCAAGGTAATATTTGGACAAATATACCAATCATCATATTGAAATTACTCAGTATTCATTCTAAAAAGAATACATAAAAAAGTGCATACACCGATTCACTCTATTATTGTTTTTTTTTAACCCTTTAAATTATATCAAAGTGAATTGTCTGCTTTGATATAATTATAGAAGCTTTTTTTTAATATTTTTAAACTGCTACGCACAAAATTGTTCTGGATCATAGGTGTTTCAAATCATCAAATCATAAACTCCTTATTTTTGATTTGAGATTGCTTCATTGACTTCTTTGCCCTTTATCCCAATTATCTGTTCTAAATGAAGGAGCAGGCAGAAGACTGCAATCAAATAAAGAGCCTTTTATCCAGTTTTGCCACCCATATCTGGCGGCTTTGGGATTTGCCACATTTTCGTTTGAAATAAAGAGGTGTCTTTTATTTATGATTTTAGCTTCTGCAGGATAGAAGACTTTATCCTCTCCCGCTATTTCAAAACCTTCTATATGTTCACTTTCAAAAGCATATAAGCCATTTTCAGCATATTTAAATTTTAAAAGCAAACCATTGTCTTTTGTCTCCATACTGTCAAAAATAGGTCCTGAAAAATCAATCGTTTTATAATTATATGTTTTATGGAGCGCTATATTCAAAAGCCTATCAGCTACTTCCTTTTTTCTTGGAGGGTGTATAGAAATTTTAGACCCAATATCCATAGTACACGCCATAAAAGAATTAGGAATGATATCCATGGCTTTTAATTGCGCTTCTCTCAAGAAAGCTGCGTTTTTGTAATTGTTATATTCATGAATAGCCTTATAAGAAGAAAACGGAGCAATTTGTACATAATAAAAAGGGAAATCTCCTATATCCCATTTTGCTCTCCATTCTTTTACCATCATACTCATTAATTTGGTGTAATGTTGTGGTTCTGGTCTGTTAGCTTCTCCTTGATACCATAAGGCTCCTTTAATCGTATACGAAGTAATTGGATTAATCATGCCATTAAACAAAACGGTATTTGTCTTGTTAGGTTTTTTATTATAATTCGAAAAATCTAATTGTTGATGTTTTTCCAAAACCTCCTTACTCATCCAGGCTTGGATAGGGCTTGCTCCCCACGAAGAGTGAATCATTCCTACGGGAACATCTAGTATTTTTTGTAATTGACTACCAAAAAAATAGGCAATGGCACTAAACTCGGGAACTGTATTTGGGTTGGCATATGTCCATTCTTCATTTTTGGAGTGAAGTTTTTTTGTAGGTTCTAGAGAAGGACTCTTTTTTACAGTAAATAATCTTAGATTTTTATTTCTTGAATTGGCTATTGTTTGAACACTTCCATATACAGGTTGTCCCGGATTGCCCACTAAACCAAAATTCATGTTAGATTGTCCTGAACACAACCATACTTCGCCAAATACAACATTTTTTAAAATAATATCAGAAGCATTACTTTTTAGGCTAATGGTTTGAGGTTCTTTTGTGTTAGTTGTCTTTAAATTGGTTATCCATTCTCCTTCATTATTTGTAGTAATCTGTACTGGTTTGGATAACCAAGAAGCTGTAATTGTTATTTTTTCTCCTTTATCTGCCCATCCCCAAACTTTGACAGTAGTATTTCTTTGAAGTACCATATTAGAAGATACGATTGCAGGTAATTCAATTTTTGCGTGTATAATAAAACTGCTTAAAAACAATAGTAGTAATGGGATGTGGTATACGCTAGTTTTTCCTTGATTGTATATTGTCATGATTTGTATAGTTGTAATGGATTTGACTAAAGTAGCCAAGTCTGTTTTTGATTTAGTATTTGACTATCAAATAGATGTATCTCAGAATAAACCAATACTAATTCTTATCTATACTCCATACTTTAAGATCATCAACCTGCGCTTTTTTACCCCATACAGAAAAAGCAAAAGTTTGTTTGGTAGGATGTGCGAAACCTTTTGAAGTATATTCAGCAGCAAATCTATCATCAATAAAAACCTTTATCGTTTCATCAAGGTATAATATTGAAATATTATGCCATTCGTTTATTGAGGTTTCATATTTTGTTACGTGTTTTGTTCCTTTCAACAGCGTTTTCATTTTAGCTTTATCCTTGGGGTCTTTGCTTTTTTTTAATCGCATTGCTTCCCAATTGAATTGCCCCATTTTACCATCTCTAAAATGTATGCCTGATGGTGTTATTTTAACTTGACAGATATGGCCAAAACTAGAGCCTTCATAGTTACGATCAATAATATTGAATCCTAGTCCTTTTTTATCAAAAATCCTAAATTTTGATTGAATAACACCATTTTTGAAGGGAGCCTCATGCCGCATAGAAACACCATGCTTAGCTTTGTCAGACATAGAAATTACAACGGTATTGTCAATTAAATCACATTGAATAATATCTTCAGATATCCTTTTAGTATTCGTAACCCAATCGTTACCTAAGTCCTCTTTATTTGGCAGGGCTTCTGTTCTGTTAAAATCATCATAAAAAACAAGAGTCCCTTTTTCTTTAAGCAACTTATCTACAGCTATGTCTTGTGCATTGACGCTAAGGTGGACTATTAAAAAAGCAAGTAGTTGTAGTTTAAAATTCATATTCGTTTGTTTAGTTTTTGTTTCAATAGTATTTAGTCTTGCGTAGTATTCCTTGTTTTAACGCTTTGTATTAAAGTTATATTTTCTACTTTAGTGGCTAAAACAAAAATTTATATCAATAGCTATTCTTCTTAGTTTTTCTGTTCTTATTTTTTACATTTTTTAATTTTAGCTTTTGTTCTTCTGATAAAAATTCTGCTATTGCCTTTTTATAATTTTCTTTAAGAAGAGGAGTATCTGCAAAACCTTTAAGTTGTCTTGGTGTCAGGTACATTCGTTTTCCTAATTCTTCAAGATGTTGTTTCTTGGGTACGCCTTCTTTAAGGATTTGTTTGTAGACTTCGTCTCGTTTTTTTATTAAATCAGATATGCCTGCCTCTTCTCGCAGATCGATTAAATCTGCTTTTAGTTTTCTACTTAAAACATAAAACCTTTCCCATTGAGTATCTGTTAACTCTACTTGCTCTAATTTAACTTTCATAAATTTAGCAGCCATAGTAAGTCGTTCTTCTTTCTCTTGGGTAAATCCCAAACTAACTACAAAACTTAATGCTACTACTATGTATATTTTATCAATTGTCATTATATATGCTTAAAACTTAACTACCTTGGTTATTAGATTCTATTTTCTAATAAAGGTTTAATCTGAATACATTTTTATTCAATATTTATCATGTTTACTAACTCATAGTTTGTATAATTAAACTTTTGATAAAAAGTGCATTTATATAATAGAAAACTACAATACGTCTCATAGAAATGTTTGAAAAAAGGGCATAAGTCCAACATAAACGAGTAGAAAACCAATATAGATTGCAAAAACCTTTTAGATCAAAAAAAATGTTGATACTTTAACCCTTACAAAACAGTGATCCATTTTCTTTGATGAAAAAAATAATACGTATTGTAACTACATATGTCAAAACACATCCCAAAAAGAGTATTGTTTTTGGGGTTTTGGTAGTTTGGTATTATTTTTCTTTACCATCAGATTTATTTAATGACCCCATCGCTACGGTGATAGAAACCCAAAAGGGGGAATTATTGGGGGCCAAAATAGCAAAAGATGGGCAATGGCGTTTTCCTAAAACAGATAGTATTCCTGATAAGTTCAAAAAATGTATTATTGCTTTTGAAGATCAACAATTTTATAATCACTTTGGTTTTAACCCTGTAGCTATTGGTAATGCAATTATAGATAATGTCGAGGCAGGAAGAATCGTGCGCGGTGGTAGTACGATTACACAACAAGTGATTCGTTTGGCAAGAAAAGGTAAAAAAAGAACTTATTTTGAAAAAATAAAGGAACTTCTTTTGGCAACTCGATTAGAGTTTAGGTATTCTAAAGAAGATATTTTAAAATTATATGCCTCTCATGCACCCTTTGGGGGTAATGTTGTAGGAATCGATATGGCCTCCTGGCGATATTTTGGATTGCCGGCTCACGAATTATCGTGGGCAGAAAGCGCTACATTAGCCGTATTGCCAAATGCGCCATCTCTTATTTATCCCGGGAAAAACCAAATACAGCTAAAAGAAAAACGAAATAGATTATTAAAAACACTGCTACAGAACCATACAATCGATTCATTAACCTATGAGTTATCTTTAAGCGAAGCTTTACCACAAAAACCATATGACTTACCACAAGTTTCTCCTCATTTGCTAGATCGGATTTCAAAAACATACAATGGACAGAGAGTTCAAACAACTATCAATCTAACTTTACAAAAACAAGTACAGCAAATCGTTAAGCAGCATTATGAGGTACTCAAGCAAAATGAAGTTCATAATATGGCTGTTTTGGTGATTGATGTAGACACAAGAAAAGTGTTAAGTTATGTTGGCAATACTCCCACAGATCATACGCATCAAAAGGATGTAGATATCATCCGATCAGGCCGCAGTACAGGTAGCACACTCAAACCGTTACTTTATGCAGCAATGTTGGATAAAGGAGAGCTCTTACCAGAGCAGTTAGTCTCTGATATTCCTACAGTAATTGCGGGATATAGTCCCAAAAATTATGATGAAAGTTATAGTGGAGCTACCCCGGCAAATCGAGCTTTGGCGCGTTCTCTTAATATTCCTGCAGTAAGATTGTTACAACAATATGGTTTACAACGTTTTAGAGATGAGCTAAATGCATTCAATATTAAGCATCTAAAATATAGTGCAGATCATTATGGACTGTCATTAATCGTTGGAGGGGCAGAAGGGAGCCTTTGGGATTTATGTAAAACGTATGCAGGTTTTGCAGGGGTATTAAACCATTATCGAGATACATCTAGTGAATATTTTGATAATGAATTTGGAGAACCGATACTTCTGGCAGAACAAACCTACGACTTTGGTAAAAAAGTGCAACAACAATCAATATATGGTGCAGGAAGTATATGGCTTACCTTTGAAGCGATGAAAAAGGTAAACCGCCCGGAAGGAGATGAAGCATGGGAATTTTATGATTCTTCTAGAGAAATTGCATGGAAAACTGGTACTAGCTATGGTAATAGAGATGCCTGGGCGATAGGAGTTAATAAAAAACATGTTGTTGGAGTCTGGATCGGAAATGCCGATGGCGAAGGTAGGCCTGAACTTACCGGATTAAATTCTGCAGCTCCCGTACTTTTTGATGTGATAAATCTATTACCCAGATCCAAATGGTTTGCAACACCTTATGATGATCTCTTAGAAGCGACAATATGCAAAGAAAGTGGTTTTCTTGCAGGAGCTCATTGCCCTTCAAAAACAGCACTTGTTGCTACTTCGGGAATAGAAACAACCCCCTGTCCGCATCATAGGTTAATACATTTAGATCCTACAAAACAATATCGTGTCAATTCTTCTTGCGAACCTGTAGCCAATATTATTCATGAACCTTGGTTTGTACTACCTCCATTACAAGAGTATTTCTACAAAACCAATAATGCAACGTATAGATCATTACCTCCTTACAGACAAGATTGTCTCAAAGAGTCTCAAAACCGAATGGATTTTATTTTCCCAAAAGCAGGAGGAATTGTGCATCTGCCAAAAGGTTTTGATGGTAAGATTAATGAAGTAATCCTGAAAGCAATACATACTAATCCTGAAAGTAAAATGTTTTGGTACCTCAATGAAAAATTTATTGGTGTAACTCAAAAATTTCATGAGATGCCAATCTCACCCCAACCGGGTAATTATTTAATTACGATCCTTGATGAAAAAGGAAATGAATTAAAAAGAAGGATCACAATAAAAAGTTCGTGATAGATTACAAAACTGAATTATAATAGTGCTTCAAACCCCTTGCTCATTTCAATATATCTTGCTTTATACAATCTATGTTGAATATAAAAAATATAGATTTTTTACATTTTTGACTTAAAAATCGATCTTATTTTGTTAAAAAATTAGATTAAACAATTCATTTTTAAATATTTATTAGTGAAAAATGAGTCATAATAAGAGGAAACTGTTGTATATTTAACAGTAATTAACCAATTGTTGAATATAAAACACAAAAACTCTTAAAATGAAAAAAATCATTTTTGTATTGAGCATAGTACTATGCTCAATAAATGTTGCTTATTCCCAAATAAGCCAAGGAGGAGAACCACTTTCATGGAATGAAAACTTCTCAAAATCAGCCAAAATACCTACTGTTAAATTAAAAAAAGTAGATGTAGCAAAATTACTTAAAGAAGACGAAGCAGAATCTTCAAAAGATGTTCCACTGAGATTTGCGTATGCACATGATGTAAATTTGAATCCAAATAACTCTGGAAACTGGTTTACCGGTGCAGATGGAGGAAAATTTTGGATTTTAAAGTTAGAATCTAAAGGAGCTAAATCCTTAAATGTGACATTTTCTGACTTTTATATCCCAGAAGGTGCAAAATTGTTTATCTATAACGAAGGAAAAACCGATGTTAAAGGAGCATTTACAGAAATCAATAACAAAACATCCAGAAGACTTGGTACAGCACCTGTTGTAGGAGATAAGTTAATTATAGAATATTATCAACCTAAGCAGGCTACAGAAAAACCAGCTTTACAAATAAGCACGGTAGCACACGATTACAGAGGAGTATTAAGCATAGCTAAAGCTTTTGGAGACTCTGGTTCTTGTAATAATAATGTTGCCTGTTCTGTTGGAAATGCATGGAGAGATCAAATCAGATCTGTTGCTATGGTAATATTAGGCAACGGAACCAGATGGTGTTCAGGTTCATTAATTAATAATACTGCTAACAACGGAACTCCTTATTTCTTGACTGCAAATCACTGTTCTGCGGGTCGAGACGTGACCAATTGGGTGTTTGCCTTTAATTACGAATCTCCTGGATGTAGTAATTCTGATGGTTCATTAAGTCAATCGATATCAGGTTCTCAAATGCTTGCTAGTGGGGCTAGTTCAGATTATGCACTACTTAGACTTTCTGCTACACCACCATCTAGTTATAATGTATATTATTCAGGTTGGGATGCTACAGGTAGTGCACCAACAAGAACAACTGGGATTCATCATCCCGCAGGAGATGTAAAAAAAATATCTTTTGATAATGATCCATCTACTGTCTCAGGATATCTAGGAGGATCAGGAACTACGCATTGGCAAGTTTCTGATTGGGATGATGGTACAACAGAAGGAGGATCGTCAGGTTCTGCTCTTTTTGATCAAAATAAAAGAATTATTGGGCAATTACATGGGGGCTATGCTGCCTGTGGTAATGATAGAGGAGACTGGTATGGCCGCTTGTCTGTAACGTATCCAAATATCTGTCAATGGCTAGCGCCAGGATGTTCTACACAAGTAGTAAATGGGTACGATCCTGCTGGTGATACAGGTGGTGGAAATGATAATTGTACAGATGTAACCCTGACATTGAATTTTGATAATTATCCAGAAGAAACGAGTTGGACGATAAAAGATAGTTCGGGATCAGTTGTAGAATCAGGAGGAACGTATGGTAGTCAAGCTGATGGAAGCACTCTTGCAGTTGATGTATGCTTGCCAGCCGGATGCTACGAATTAAGTGTTAATGATTCATATGGTGATGGAATGTGTTGTACTTATGGGCAAGGTTCGTATTCCTTAACAGATGCATCAGGAACCCTAGCTTCGGGAGCTTCTTTTGGGAGCGCAGATACAAGTAACTTTTGTGTAGGATCAAGCAGAGTTGCAAGTTCTGGTAGTAAATCAATATCCAATAACGCTTCAACCGATAAATTTATGATGTATCCTAATCCGGCAAATAATGTATTGTATTTAAAATATAAAGTAAAAGAAAATGTTACATTAGATTTTAAAATATTTGATATAACAGGTCGTATGGTAGAATCTAAAACATATGATACAGAATCAAGATCCGGACAGCTACCTATCGATATAGATAGATTAACTCAAGGAGCATATTTTATGGAGATCATCGAAAACAATATTTCTACAGTTAGAAAATTTACAATTACTAGAAGATAAGTCTAGCATTAAAATTTTCAAACGATATTGAATTAAACATTACAGTTGGTTAATATAAACTGTCTTGGGGATTTTTTGAATCTCCAAGACAGTTTTTTTATGTATTTAATAGGCATTATAAACCAGACCAAAAGAAAAAGCCTCTTCTTTGCTAAAATTTCTTCCATTTAAGGTTACTCCATAACCTGCGGAAAGCCCAATACTATTTTTATAAACGGGAACATAAAAATCAAAGCGCAAATTTGTATAATCTACTTCTGTTTCTGGAAGTATAGCAGCGGCACCAGCTTCTGCAAACTCAGGAGTTCCTATATCAAAACCAGACATAGAATCTTGAATGTCTAATTGAGCATGCAAATAAATAAACTCATTATGATATCCGATCTTAGCACTATATAACATTGCGTTCGGAATGTCAAAATCATCACTATCTCTATAACTATACCCAAGTTGTACTTCTGTAAAAATGTTGAAAGGAAGAGAATAAAGTGCAAGCACTGAACCATTGACAGTTGTTGCTTGATTACCTATTGATAGTACGCCAGCTCCTTCATAATCACTTACAGGAAAAGAAACTCCTGCAGCACCTCCTAATGTGAATCTAGAATTATCTTCGAATTTTTTTTCTGTAATCCTTGATTTTAAATATATTCCTAAATCTTGTAAATCATCTACTTCTGTAACTTCTTGTACAGGATCAGGAATATTATCTTCACTTATCACATTAATATAAGGTAATGTTACCGTTCCTGATAACCAATCTGTAATGGCATATTGCGCATATAAATTAATGATATCAGAAGTGATTTCTCCTTGCCCGGCAGGGTTACCTTCAGCCAAAGTAGTCCCTCTATAAAACTGGTCAAAGTTTTTAAAAGCATAGCTTGGAGCAATTGTAAGTGTATTTTTTTTAGGATAAAAACCATTTACAGGTAATTGGGCGAATAACGATAGAAATGGAAAAAAAAGAATAGGAATCCCAATCAGGATTCGCTTTGATTTGTGCAACATAATTTATGACTTTTGATTAATAATAAGGTCGATTAGACGTGTATATCATCAATCGCTTACCATTTTACTATGTTACCTTTTTGTTAAGTTGTTTTAAAAAAAGTTAAACGACGATATTACAGTAATAAAAATACTTTTTTACCATAGTTTAAATGGTTTTTTACTTAGTTGAGAATTATAATATTTTGAAATTCCTGTAACTTCCTGTCCTAACCAATCAGGTTTTAGAAAAGATTCATTTTCAGTTGATAATTCTATTTCGGCAAGCACTAAACCTTGATTTGTTCCTGCAAACTCATCTACCTCATAGGTATGATCTCCTAGTCGAATTTCAAATCGAGTTTTCTTAATAATTCCGGGTTCGCATAGTTTTATTAACGCTTCTGCATCTTCTACAGGGATAGATTTTTCCCATTCAAATCGTGATGTTCCAGAAGCGTTTCCTATGCCTTTTACAGTAATAAAAGCTTGTTCTCCTTTGATCCGAATTCGAACTGTTCGTTCTGGATCGGTATTGAGAAACCCTTGTATGATTCTCGTGCTTTTTTGGGCTTCTTTTTTAAAATTATCAGAGGTGACTAAAAATTTACGTTCGATCTCAATCATGTACTATTTGTTCGTTTGTGTTACTATTGATACTTTGCAATTGTTTTAATGCGGTCAGAAGGTATTTTGATCTGATTGTGTTCATGATTAGCTAACCAAATCATTGTTGAAACAATCGTTTCAGGATAAATAGATCGATATTTTTTTAGAGAACCGAGTAGTAGAGGATTGAGAAGCTTCATAAAAATTTTGAAAAAATACTCTCCGATTCTTTTTTCGTTCCTTTTTCCACCAATAAGTGATGGTTGTAGAATATGAGTTTTCTGAATTTTTAATGCTAAAACGGCATTTTCCATTTCACCCTTTGTTCGATTATAAAAAATAGTACTCTTCGCATCTGCACCTAATGCTGATAGTATAATCAATGTACCAATACCATTGTCTTTGCATAAGTTTGCTGTACTAACAGGAATTCCGTAATCAATAGTATGATATAATTCTTTATTAGGGGTTTTAGCATTTGTGGTTCCTATGCAACAAAATACATCATCAGCAACAAAATCTTTAGCATGATCTTTAAGTTTTAATACATCTATAATGTGCTCTTCGAGTTTTGGATGTGTACTATTGAGGCTTTTTCTAGAAAAAACCTTTATCTTATCATATCGGTCATCATCAAACAGTTTTTGTACTAAAAGATTTCCTGTAAGTCCTGTTGCTCCAAGTATGATAGCTGTCTTTGGCATGCTATACGGGTTTGTTTGTAAAGGTATAAAAGTGGATTATTAGTTTAGAAAAAGAAGCTATAAATTTGTATTTAATTCTTTTTGTTTTTGGAAGATATTGTATCACATAGAAAAATTATTCATGTTGATATGGATGCTTTTTATGCCTCTGTAGAACAAATGGATCATCCTGAATTAAAGGGGAAGCCTTTGGCTGTTGGGGGTGGTTCAAAACGTGGGGTAGTAAGTGCAGCGAGTTATGAGGCAAGAGTATTTGGGGTGCGATCAGCGATGCCAGGTTTTAAGGCCAGAAAACTTTGCCCCGATCTTATTTTTGTACGCCCAAGGTTTGATCGATATAAAGAAATCTCAGGTAAAATCAGAAAGATATTTTTTGAATATACAGATTTGGTAGAACCTTTATCACTTGATGAAGCCTATTTGGATGTTACACAAAACAAGAAAGGAAACCCAAGTGCTACTCTGGTAGCAAAAGAAATTAGACAACGTATTTTTGATGAGGTAGGGTTGACAGCTTCTGCTGGGATATCAATCAATAAATTTATAGCAAAAGTAGCTAGTGATTATAACAAACCCAATGGACAGAAAACGGTAAACCCTGAAGAGGTGATTACATTTTTAGAAGATTTGGATGTCAAAAAGTTTTATGGGGTAGGAAAAGTAACACAGGCCAAAATGTACCAAATGGGGATCTATACAGGTAAAGATTTAAAATCAAAATCAGAAGAATTCCTTACCCAACATTTTGGAAAAGCCGGAAGTCATTATTACCGCATAGTAAGAGGCATCCATTTGAGTGCGGTAAAACCTAATCGAGAACGAAAATCATTGGCAGCAGAACGAACCTTTAGTGAGAACATCGCTTCAGAAATCTATATGCTTGAACGATTAGAAAATATCGCAGAAGAATTGCAAAAACGATTAAAAAATAACAATGTAGCAGGAAGAACAGTAACGTTAAAGATCAAATACAGTGATTTTACCCTACAAACGCGTAGTAAAACGCTTCCTTATTTTGTAAGTGATGCCAATATTTTACTTGAAACCGCCAAAGAATTACTATATCAGGATAAGATGAAAAACTCAGTGCGACTGCTCGGAATATCATTATCAAATTTGAACACACAACACGAGAAGAAAAAAGAAAAAGAACATAAAGAATTTGAAGTGATACAGTTAAAATTTGATTTTTAAGCCATTTTAATCGCATTAAATCCTACACAATATCTCGGCAGCGCTCTTCAAGGTATCCTCATTTTTGGCAAAACAAAACCGTAATACATTGTCGTCTTGATGATTTAAGTTAAAAACAGATACAGGTATAGATGCAATTTTATGTTCTTTGGTTAGCCTTTCGGCGAAAGCCACATCATCTTCATGAGTGATTTTTGAGTAATTCAATAATTGGAAATACGTACCCGAAGCAGGAGTACATGTAAAACGAGAATCTTTGATTAAAGACAAGAATAGATCACGTTTTTTCTGATAAAAATTAGGTAATGATAAATAATTTTCCGGAGATTTAAGGTATTCTGCTAATGCATACTGGATAGGGTGATTACTACAAAATACATTAAATTGATGTACTTTTCTAAACTCTGTCATCAGTGCTTTTGGAGCAAGGCAATATCCCATTTTCCAGCCGGTAGTATGAAAAGTTTTACCAAAAGAGGAGGTAATAAAAGCGCGGTCAGCTAGTCCTGAAAATTTAGCAGCACTTTGATGCTTTTTCTGATCAAAAATAATATGTTCATATACCTCATCACTTAATAAAATGATATCAGTTCCCTTAAGCAACTTTGCAAGTTGAAGCATATCTTTCTCTGATACAATAGTACCACTTGGGTTGTGTGGCGTATTGATAATGATCATTTTGGTTTTGGGGTTGATTTTTTCTTTAACAATTTTCCAATCTATTCTGTAATTTGGGGCTTTTAGCTGTATTGGAACGACTATTCCTTTATGTAGTTGTATAGAAGGTTCATAAGAATCATACGCAGGTTTGAATATGATAACCTCATCACCCTCTTTTATAAAAGCAGAGATAATAGTGAAAATAGCTTGTGTTGCGCCAGAAGTAATAGTGATTTCTGTTTCTGGATCATATTTTTTTTGATAAAGTTCGGTTGTTTTCTCTGCAATACATTCTCGTAACGATGATAATCCTTGCATGGGAGCATATTGATTATATCCCTTTTGCATTCCTTGATGTACAAGCTCGATAAGCTTAGGAGATGTCTCAAAATCAGGAAACCCTTGTGATAAATTAATGGCATTGTGTGCGCTTGCCATTTTGCTCATGATCGTAAATATAGTTGTTGATATTTCTGGTAGCTTGGATTGTATATTTTGCATGATATAAAAATAACATAATATCACGAGACTGTATTTTAACATATCGAAATGAGTAAGGAATCTGTATTGATTACTACAAAAAAATATGATAAAATGATTGTTGTACTATCATCGGCAATAAGATTATCAAAAAATAGAAGAGAAACGTATATTTTTGTTGAATTTTAATGAGTTTATGCAAACGATTTCGTTATCAAAATTAAACAAAACGATTTACTACTTTAAATTCATTATAAATACAGGATAATAACACCAAAATGTTGTTAAAAAGGTACACGAGTCTTATTTTTGTTATTCGAAAATTTTAAACATTTTTATATAATGGGTGGATTGATACGATCTTCAATAGCTAGAAAAGTAGCCATGGCACTTTCAGGACTTTTCTTAGTATTTTTCTTGTTACAACACTTTACAATTAATTTTACTTCAGTTTTTAGTGCAGATATTTTTAATGAATTATCGCATTTTATGGGAACTAATCCCTTGGTTCAGTTTGTATTGCAACCTATTTTGATTTTTGGAGTGATTTTTCACTTCATAATGGGATTTGTCCTGGAATTGAAGAATAAGAATGCAAGAGCAGTAAAATATGCAAAATATAATGGTGCGGCTAATGCTTCTTGGATGTCTAGAAATATGATTTATTCAGGTCTTGTGGTACTTGCATTTCTAGGGTTGCATTTTTATGATTTTTGGGTTCCGGAAATGGTATACAAATATGTTGAGTTTGCTCCAGAGGATCCAACACGATATTATACCGAGTTACTACACAGGTTTGAAAGCCCTGTGCGTACCGGTTTGTATGCTTTGTCTTTTGTGTTTTTGGCTTTACACCTTTGGCATGGATTTGCTTCTTCTTTTCAATCGGTAGGGTTCAATAACAAATATTCTACAGGAGCTACAAAATTTGCTAAAGCTTTTTCGATTGTAATTCCTGTCGGATTTATAATTGTGGCTATTGTACTTCATTTTAAACACTAAAAAACACCACTATTATGTCAATTTTAGATTCTAAAATACCTGATGGTCCACTGGCAGATAAGTGGACAAAACATAAAAATACGATTAACCTCGTTAACCCTGCAAACAAACGAAATATTGATGTTATCGTTGTTGGTACAGGACTAGCAGGAGGTAGTGCAGCTGCTACCTTAGCTGAACTTGGTTATAATGTAAAAACATTCTGCTATCAAGATTCTCCTCGTCGTGCGCATTCTATTGCGGCTCAAGGTGGGATTAATGCAGCAAAAAATTATCAAGGAGACGGAGACTCTGATTACCGTTTATTTTATGATACAGTTAAAGGAGGAGATTATAGATCCAGAGAAGCCAATGTATATCGTCTGGCTGAAGTTTCCGGAAATATTATCGACCAATGTGTTGCACAAGGAGTTCCTTTTGCTCGTGAGTATGGAGGTTTGTTAGATAACCGTTCTTTTGGAGGGGTACTGGTATCTCGTACTTTTTACGCAAAAGGGCAAACAGGTCAACAGTTATTATTGGGTGCGTACTCTGCAATGAATCGTCAGATCAATCGAGGAAAAATACAAGCATTTAACCGTCATGAGATGCTAGACTTAGTAAAAATTGATGGTAAAGCTCGTGGTATTATTGCTCGTAACCTTGTAACTGGAGAAATTGAGCGTCATTCTGCTCATGCGGTAGTATTGGCAACAGGAGGATATGGAAACGTATTTTTCTTAAGTACCAATGCCATGGGAAGTAACGTAATGGCAGCATGGAGAGCACACCGTAGAGGAGCTTACTTTGCAAATCCTTGTTACACACAAATTCACCCTACATGTATTCCTGTTTCTGGT
Source organism: Aquimarina algicola (assembly GCF_006443095.1). Taxonomy (GTDB): domain Bacteria; phylum Bacteroidota; class Bacteroidia; order Flavobacteriales; family Flavobacteriaceae; genus Aquimarina; species Aquimarina algicola. The sequence goes on along the minus strand of NZ_VFWZ01000006.1, from coordinate 83,246 downwards.
GATCATCAGTCTAAATTAACGTTGATGTCTGAGTCTCTTAGAAATGATGGACGTATTTGGGTTCCAAAAAGAAAAGAAGACGCAGAAGCAATACGTGCTGGTAAATTAAAGCCTACACAACTTTCTGAAGATGAGAGAGACTACTATCTAGAGCGTCGTTATCCTGCATTTGGAAACTTGGTACCGCGTGATGTAGCATCTAGAGCAGCCAAAGAACGTTGTGATGCCGGATTTGGGGTAAACAAAACAGGAGAAGCAGTATATCTTGATTTTGCTTCAGCAATACAACGCTACGGAAAAGAAAAAGCATTGACTTCTGGGATAGAGAATCCTTCGAAAGAAGAGATTACAAAACTTGGTGAAGAAGTTATCGAAAATAAATATGGTAACCTTTTCCAAATGTATGAGAAAATTGTAGATGAGAACCCATACAAAACCCCAATGATGATTTATCCTGCAGTACATTATACAATGGGAGGTCTTTGGGTTGATTATAACCTTCAAACGACAGTACCGGGATGTTATGCTGCTGGAGAAGCAAACTTCTCTGATCACGGAGCAAACCGATTAGGTGCTTCTGCATTGATGCAAGGTTTAGCTGATGGATATTTTGTATTACCTTATACTATAGGAGATTATCTGTCTCACGATATCCGTACCGGAAAAATACCAACAGATACTCCTGAGTTTGATCAGGCAGAAAAAGATGTAAAAGACCGAATTCAGAAGCTTATGGGTGGCTCTGGAGAACACTCTGTAGATTATTACCATAAGAAATTAGGTAAAATCATGTGGAACAAGTGTGGGATGTCTAGAAATGAACAAGGCCTTAAAGAAGCTATTGATGAAATTGCTGCTTTACGAGAAGACTTCTGGAAAAACGTAAAAGTTCCCGGAACAGCCGATAGCATGAACCCTGAACTAGAAAAAGCTGGGAGAGTAGCTGATTTCTTAGAATTAGGAGAGTTATTCGCAAAAGATGCGTTAGATCGTAATGAATCTTGTGGAGGACACTTTAGAGAAGAATCTGTTGAGCAAGATGGAGAACAAAAAGGAGAAGCTCTTAGAGACGATGTAAACTACAAATATGTTGCCGCTTGGGAATATAAAGGTGAACCTAAAGATGCAGCTTTACATAAAGAGGAGTTAAACTTTGAAAATATTGAATTAAAAACACGTAGTTATAAATAGTTGACGGTTGATAGTTGTTAGTCCGTATAATTTGACTAACAACCTGCAACTAGCAACCAAAAACTAAAATAATATGAATCTTACACTAAAAATATGGCGTCAAAAAGATGCCAAGTCAAAGGGAAAGATGGTAGATTACCAAATATCAGGAATAGAGGGTGATATGTCTTTCTTAGAAATGTTGGATGTATTAAATGAAGATTTGATTGCAAAAGGCGAAGAGCCTGTAGTATTTGATCACGATTGTAGAGAAGGGATCTGTGGATCATGTTCTTTACAGATTAATGGAGAACCTCATGGACCAGATCGTTTAATAACTACTTGCCAGTTACATATGCGTATGTTTAATGATGGAGATACAATTTATATTGAACCCTTTAGAGCAAAAGCTTTTCCTGTTATAAAAGACCTTATGGTGGATAGGAGTGCGTTTGATAGGATACAGCATGCAGGCGGATATATCTCTGTTAATACTTCAGGAAATACTATCGATGCGAATGCAATACCGGTAAATAAGGAAAATGCAGACGATGCATTTGCAGCAGCTACATGTATTGGTTGTGGAGCATGTGTAGCGGCATGTAAAAATGCTTCTGCTATGTTATTTACTTCTGCAAAAGTATCTCAGTTTGCTTTATTACCTCAAGGTCAGGTTGAGGCTTCAGAGCGTGTACTTGCTATGGTAAATCAAATGGATGAAGAAGGATTTGGTAATTGTACCAATACAGGCGCTTGTGAAATAGAATGTCCTAAAGGAATTTCTTTAGAAAATATTGCACGTATGAATCGTGAATATCTAAGCGCAAGCTTAAAAGGATAATATTAAATTTATTATATCAAAAAGCCGAAGCAATTTATTGTTTCGGCTTTTTTTTATCAAATATTCTACTGTAGAATAAAACTTTTAAAGAACTAAAAAGGGTTTTTTAAATACTTTTTATTAATTTCGAATCAAGATATTATATCATTTTTAAATGATGCCTACCCATAACAATATCTTATATTGGAAGATTATTTTTAGTTTTCTAGTATACCTTATTGTATTTCAAGTTGTATGTATAATTAAAATATTTGTTCGCGACAAATAGGAGTAACCTGAAAATCCTATAAAGAGTAGGGGTAGAATTAATTTAAATTTTAATATCATGTTAGAAAATGTGCTAAACATTAAAGGAGTTACAAAACTTAATAGAGAAGAAAAAAGCGTTGTTAAAGGGCAATCTTGCTTTGACGAAGCTTGGGCATTCGGAACAGCTAATGCAGAAGCTTTTGGAAGTGCATATTTAGCAATGGATGTTTTCTATCAAAGTAATTGTTAAGATACTATTCATTTATCGGATCTGAGTTTTAAAATTCAGATCCGACTTTTAAGAATGGTTATTATTTTTGTGTATTATATTTAAGTCAAAAATGAAGATATGTTAATTAGATTAAAGTTTTTTAAATTTTATTTTTTTCTTATTTTTTTGTTGTCTTATAAAATTTCAACTGGTCAAAATCAAGGCATTATAACATATCAAAAAAGAATGACTAGTTTAATGTCAGAAAAAGAAGAAACTAAAAAACTAGCTAAAACAAAGCCTAAATATTATAAAACAATAGTTAATATGGATACCAATATGAAATTATTGTTAGATAATATGGAATTTGCTTTGCAGTTTAAAGAAGAAGAATCTGTTTTTGAAGTTGAGAACACATTAGAACATGAAAAAAATAGATTTTTACAAGCAGCGTTACGATATGGCATAGGAGAAGGCTTATATTATACAAATACTACATCAGAGGAATCGCTATATCAAACGAAAGCTATTGGACAAACATTTATAGTTACATCAAAAAAAATAAATTGGATACTTATTAATGAGACAAAAAAAATAGGAAAATATAATTGTTATAAAGCTAAGTATATAGAAAAAACAAAGGGGTATGAAGGAAAAGAATATGAGAAAGAAATCATCGCTTGGTATACTCCAGAAGTACCAGTTCGTTTTGGACCTGCTGGTTTCGGTAATTTACCAGGTCTGATTATCTCTTTAGAATATGGAGAGTTTGTAGATTTTATAGTAAAGCGTATTGATTTACATCCTAAAAAAAAGATCGTTATAAAAAAGCCTGAAAAAGGAGAATTGGTTACAGAAGAGGACTTTAAAAAACGATTAGATATAGCTATGGACAATGCCAAAAATTAATGTCTCGATAATTTATTTAATAAAATTACAAGTTTTATATACCATACTATATTTTGGTATTAACTCATCCTACAGTCAAGAAGTATTATTAAAAGGAGTTGTGAAAGATAAAACACAACCGCTCTATAATGTTAATATTTTAGCTAAACCCAAAACTAAAAACACCAATTTATCATTTGCTATAACTAATGATAAAGGAGAATACAGATTAGCTCTTCAGAAAAATAAATCATATACTGTTACAGTAAGTTTTTTGGGATATAACTCATATACTTTTGAAGTAACCCTAATAAAAGATGATGTCAGGAACATTACTCTTTCTGAGGCAACTGAAGAATTAGATGAAGTCATTATTATTGAAGAAATTCCAATGATTGTAAAAAAAGATACAATCATTTATGATGTAAAAGCTTTTACAACAGGGAGAGAATATAAACTTAAAAATATTTTAAATAAATTACCTGGAATAGAAGTTGAAAAAAATGGAGAGGTAACTGTTAATGGTAAGAAAGTGACAAAAATGCTAGTTGAAGGAAGTGCTTTTTTTGGAGGGAATAGTAAATTGGCAGTTGAAAATATTCCTGCAAATGCAGTAGATAACGTGGAAGTTTTAGATCATTATAGTGAAATAGGGTTTTTAAAGAATTTTACAGATAATGATGAGATGGCAATGAATATAAAACTCAAAGAGGATAAAAATAATTTTGCCTTTGGAGACATAAATGGCGGACTTGGAGAAGATACGAGATATGAATCTCATGCAGGCCTGTTTTATTACAGTCCAAAAACTAATATGAATTTTATAGGAGATTTAAATGATACAGGGGAAAAAAGTTTTACCCTAAACGATTATATAAATTTTGAAGGTGGAGCTAGTAAGCTTACACAAAAGGATGGTTCTTCAAGAAAAAACTCAATACAAGAGTATGCTAATTTAATTAATAATCAGCCAGCCCTTGAAAGTAGAAATAGATTTGCAGGATTAAATGTTTCATCAGATATCAATGCAAAACTATCATTATCAGGATATGGTATATACTCCAATGTTGATAATACATACAGACGAGAAATAACAAACGAGTACTTTTTTGAGGATTTTAGTTATAATGAAGAAGTCACTTCTGATCATGAAGAAGATAATATTCTTGGTATAGGAAAATTATCTATAGAGTATTCTCCTAACTTTAAAGAGGAAATATTTGGCGATATACAAGTGAAAATTATAGACAATCAATCACTTGAAGAAAGATTCACAGAAATAAATACTTTATTAACAGATTTTATTGCTGAGACTGAAAATAAAGGCTTGGAAATTAATCAGGATTTTGAATGGCATAAAAAAATCAACGCTAGACATACCATATCTTTGGTGGTTAATAATGTATTTGGAACTACCAAACCAAAGCAGAATTGGAATACTAATCGCCCAATTTTGGGAAGCCTTATTCCTCTTTCACAAGAAGAACGGTTTAATTTGGGTCAGAATATTGACTTAATGCACCATACATTTGATATAGTAGCGAAACATTATTGGGTTTTAAATAGCAAAAATCATTTATATACAACTTTTGGAAATAACTTTTTAAATCAGGAATATGAAACAAAAGATTTTCAAATTTTAAGTGATAACACTATAAATAGTTTTGATGATTTTGGTTTTGGTAATGACCTCAATTTTTTAATAAATGATACTTATTTTGGGTTACATTATAAATTTAAAATCAAAGATTTAACAGTAAAAACTGGTGGTTATTTGCACTATTATAACTGGAAATCTAAACAAGAAGACGTGTTTTCTAACCAAGAGTTTGTTTTTTTACCAGATATTGATGTTAAATTAGAGATTAGCCCTTCGGAGAATCTGAAGTTTAAATATAGGTTTTTGAATAATTTTACAGATGCTCCGGAGTATGCAAATAAATTTTTACTTTTTGATTATAATAAAGTTGTTCGAGGTAATGAAGAATTAGAGTATGAGCAATATCAAAACGGAAGTTTACGATATTCAAAATTTGCAATGTATAATGGTCTTATCATTAATGCTAAGATAGATTATAAGAGGAGAACTAGATTTATAAGAAATCAAGTACAAATAGAGGAAATAGACCAGTTTTTAACTCCAATTCTTCAAAATACTCCAGAAACCATTGTAAGTGGGGTTGGCAACCTTCGGAAAAAGATTAAGAAATTTAATTTTAAACTCAATACTCGATTGCAATATGCTACTTTCCAAAAGAATATTAATAATCGCAACAGCGAAGATGAAAGGATAGATATTAATGTCGGGAGTAGTGTAGAAACTCGTTTCAAAAAATGGCCTAATTTTGAATTAGGGTATTCAATGAATTTTAATAAATATAATTCTGTTGGAGTTAGCACTGATTTTATGACTAACGAACCTTATGGAAATATACAGTATGCTTTTCTTAATAATTTTACATTCACTTTTGATTATAAATATACTAGATTTAGAAACTTAGAGACTGATATCACTACTACTTTTGATATTGCAAATGTTTCTTTATTATATAAGAAAAATAATAGTCCTTTTGGATTTGAAATAAGTACTTCAAACTTATTCAATGCAGAATTTAGACAGAATAATTCATGGTCTGATTTTTTGATTTCTGATACAAGAGATTTTATTATTCCAAGAATATTGATGTTAACATTACACTATAAAATTTAAAGTAATAAAATAGATCTGTTGTATTTGAATTCTAAAACAGTTTGTACTTTTTCAGAACTAATTATCTTTCCTTTAGAAGGAGTATTAAAATCATAATCAGGTATTGGTAGCTCCATTTGTTTACAGATGTTGCTATAGTATTTATATTTTTCCGGATGATCAGGATACGATGCATTAAAAACTTCGTTCCAATGCTCTGTTTTGATAATACGATGAATAATTTTTATGCAATCGTCAAGGTGAATAAGGTTAACCGGCGCATTCGGATTTTTGATATTGCTTCTTTTTGATAGCATCGTTGCAGGGTGACGATTTGGACCAAACAATCCTGAAAACCGTAATATAGTTGTTTTGAAATGATCGTTTTTTTGAAGTAATTGTTCGGCTTCTATGAGTTGTTTTCCTGCGTTAGAGGTGGCATTAGGGATTGTTTTTTCTGTAATCAAAGGAAATGTCTCCATATCCGAAAAAACAGATGTAGAACTTACAAAAAGTACATTCTCAATATTAGATGCCTCGATGTATGGAATCAATACTCGAATTTTAGAAACAAAATTCACATTCGGATTTCTTCTCAGGCCAGGAGGTACGTTGATAATTAATGTTTCACTTTCCTTTAACAAATCGACAATATCTCCATGTACACCAGTTTCTTCTAGTGTAATTAAAAATGTAAGAATCCCATTTTTTTCTAATTCTGATGTTTTGCTAGATGATGTCGTAGATCCTTTTACTTTATAGTTTTCTCTTATCAAAGAACTTGCAAGAGGTAGGCCCAACCACCCCAACCCCAGAATACTAATTTGATGTTTCATATTTTGGTATTATTTAGATGGCAGTATTATTTTCAACAGTTGTTAAAGTATCAATTTTCTTCTTTTCGATATACTTTTCTATAGCAAAACTTTTTTTAGTTATAATCGCGTCATTTACAATAAATGGCTTTGGCATCATGTCTTTTTCTCTTTTAGGAATTGAAAAATACTTACTTTTTAGCAAATCATAAGAAGATTCATACATTAAAAATTTAGGCAGTGAATCTTTATGAAATTGCATTTGTAGCTCTAAAGGTTCATTGTTGCTAAGAAGATGTGTAGTGAGGTTTTGACTCCATCTTTTTGTAAAAGCATTATAGGTTTTTCCATCTTTATGGATAAAATCTTTTGTACTTATTCCATTTGCTTTAAGATTTTTAAAATTGAAAAGTGTTTCTGTATATAAATCGATTCTTTGTACATCTCTAAGAGGTGTTATACAAAGATCGATGTGCCTGTAATTACCTATAATAGTGTCATAATTAATGTCTACTTTTGGAGGGTTTATATTTTTTATAGGCGCTTGATTAGCATACTTAAACATTTTACCGTATTTACTTTGTAGAGTAAATGAAAAAGCTTTTTTCGATGTGCTTTTAGAATCACTGTTATTATAACTTTCGGCAATATCTTCTTCGGGGTTGATATAATTTTTGGTCCATGAATCAAGAACTTTGTCATAAGTTGCCCAAATGGCTTTATTTTGATCTGTATCAAGAATATAAACCAAACTATTTGGTTTTTGTCTTTCTTCTGTAAAACCAGATTTAAAATGAGCAATAACAAGGATAAGTATCGTGATTATTATTCCTGTATTGCCTAACATGTTTTTCCTTTTATAAAATCCAAAGATAGATAGCAACGCACCAAATACTAATACAGTAAGTATAGCTGAAACAAAAAGTATCTTGAGTCCTAACGCTACTGGAAACGATGCAATAAATGGAGATACAATAAAAATAGTAGGAAGTGCAAATATGACCATTAATAATGGCTTTGGTTTTTTTTGCTGGATGAGTACATAAAGAGAGAATAACCCAAAGAATACTACAAAAATAAAATAGCTAGCTCCTTTTAGATATACAGCAGATAGTATAGCTATAATTAGCCAGATTAGTATTGGACCAATAAACAAATTTTCAATATTCTCATTTTTGGTAAACTTTGCATAGACTTTAAAGCAAATCGCAATGGCTAGTACAACAAAAGCTGTGATATATAGATAACCATTATAAGTAAAACCATGTTGTATTTCTTTATAATGAGGGTATATAACTTGTAATAATTTCCATAGTCCAAAAGTTAATATACCAACAATTAATAATGTCATTACAAATACCCCAATACCTTTTACAACTTCTTTAAAATTCAATTTGTGTTTGATCTTACCAAAAAATAAAGCTCCTACAAATAACAAACCGGCAGCAATGAGCAATATAGATATCCAACTAAAAGGATATTTAATAAGTGAAATAACAGGTGTATTAAAATAGATATAGTCTTCATCTGACTTTAGGTTATTTAAGTCAGCTTGAGAAAAATGAAAAAGTAAAGGCATAAGATAGTTGCCTTGATGTTGTAAGGTTTCTAAATCCAGATTTTGCCATATATCATTAGCCGTATGATAATCAAAATGATCATCTATAAATGCAAAATTGAACCCGTCTATATCAGCTTGCTCTCTAAAAACAGTAAGATCTGTATCATTAGGGAGCATTTTGTAGATGCTGTAGGCCAAGGAATTGGTAGTGGGATATGCTACGTCTGCCTTTGCAAATTCATCAATCATTTTTGCATTTTTGCCATTGGTTTCAAGAAGCATATAAGAATTTCCTCCGCTTCCTCTAGCTTCAAAATTTAAAACAAGACCAACCTCTTTTACCCAAGGGTGTGTTTTTACAAAAAAATCCGCACCGTTGAGCCCGAGTTCTTCTCCATCAGTGATACAGATAATGATATCGTTTTTAGGTGTTTTGTTGGTAGCTAAATAAGCTCTTACCCCTTCTAAGATAGTTGCTACTCCACTACCGGCATCGCTGGCACCGTAAGAAGAATGAGGAGAACTATCGTAATGAGACATGACCAATAGGGATTTTGTAGTATTTGATCCCTTTATTTTTGCAATAATATTTTGAGGGTACGTTACTCTCCCTGTTTTTGATACCGAAGTACCCTTATGAATTTCTGGGGTTAACCCCATTTTTTTGAGCTCATTAAAAATATATTCCTTTGTATCTTCATGGGCAGGGCTGCCGAGATAATGTGGTTCTTTTGCGATATTTTTTACATGTTCTAGAGCACGTAGTGTAGAGAACTCTTGATCAGGTGTTTCAAGATTGCTGATATCATGAGATTTACTAGTATAAAAAGTGTAGAAGATAGCAGCAAATATGAGTACGAAAGTAAGAGAAGAAGATGCTTTTTGCATATGAATGAAGATTTATCTCAAAGTTAATAAATAAGAAAAGAACTTATAATATTGGTTGTAAAGCTTTTAAAAAATTAGGTTAAAATATAGTTATACCTCTTGATTTTATGTTTAAAAGGACATGATAATTTGAATAAGTAATTGAAAATCATTATATTCAAGATTCACTAAATCACTAATGTTATGGGAATAATAAGTTTTCAGGGGGCTCGCCCTAAGGTAAAAAAGAGAGAAGATACGCCAATCCAGGTATCAGATTACATGACTAGAGACTTGATAACATTTACTCCAGATCAATCGGTAATGGAAGTTATAGAGACGCTGGTTAAGCATAAAATATCGGGTGGTCCTGTAGTAGACAATAATCATAGATTATTAGGGATTATTTCTGAAGGTGATTGTATTAAACAATTAAATGAAAGTCGATATTATAATATGCCGATTGATGATGCCAGAGTAGAGAAGTTTATGGCAAAAGATGTTGAGACTATAGACGGCAATCTCAATATTTTTGATGCGGCTAATAAATTTTTGCAGACCAAGAGAAGGCGATTTCCTATTATTGAAAACGGGAGATTAGTAGGTCAAATTAGTCAAAAAGATGTTATGAAAGCAGCTTTGGCGCTAAAGGGACAAAACTGGAGAGACAAATAATTAGCTATTTCTCTTTACCAAAGCATAAAACTCATTTTCGAGAGGTAAATATCCTTGATCATATACAAAATAGTATATCTTGCCATTTTTAGTTGTATAAATGCTTGTAAAATGATTAAAGTCGAATCCTTTTGCGATCAAACGTGTCTTTGTAGTCTTTGTTTTTTCTTTTGGATTTAATTCTGAAAGGATTCGATAATTTTTTCGCAATAGGTTATTAATATTGCGAACAAGATTCTTACTATCTTTATTTAATTTGTTATTGTAAGCATTTCTGCAATAATCATTACAGAATTTTTTGTCAGCACGACCTATAATTTTTTCCCCACAAACGGGACATTCTTTTTGCATTCCAGATGTTATAATTGATTTCAAAAATACATAAATATCTGTTTATAAAAAGTATGGCAACTTCTAGAAGAAAATCTGCTGAGCCAGTCTAAAGGTATTAGCATGGGCTTCAATAATAATTTTTATATCAGGAGAGTACCCACCACCCATAGAACACATTACAGGAATATTCAAATCTTTACAGGTTTGAAGAACAAAACGATCTCTTTCATAACAACCTGATAACGTACAGCCTAATTTACCAAGTTTGTCAGAGGCAAGAATATCTACACCACAGAGATAGTATATAAAATCCGGTTCTTGTTGTTTTATGAGGTCAGGTAGTGTATTTTTTAATGTATTCAGGTATTCTTTGTCTTCGGTATTGTTTGGTAAGCCAATGTCTAAATCTGATTTTTCTTTTTTGAAGGGATAATTTTTTTCACCATGCATTGAAAAAGTGAATACGGTATCATCTTTTTCAAAAATCTCTGCAGTACCATTGCCCTGATGCACATCCAAATCAACGATAAGTATTTTGTTTACAAAATCGTGTTGCAATAGATATCTGGCACCTATGGCTTGGTCATTGAGTAAACAAAAGGCTTCACCACGATTAGTATAAGCATGATGAGTGCCTCCGGCGATATTCATAGCAATGCCATATCTCAACGCAAACTCTGAAGCTTTTATAGTACCATCAGCAATGATTACTTCACGATCAACTAATTCTTTTGATAATGGAAAACCTATTTTTCTCGCGGCTTTTTTATCTAAAGACAGTTCTTTTAGGTGATTATAATATACTGTGTCATGCACAGCTAAAATAGTATCTACATCAGGAATGTCAGGTTCAAAAAAATTATCATCAGTACATGTACCCTCATAAAGTAATTGCTCTGGTAAGAGTTCGTACTTGATCATCGGAAAGCGATGTCCTTCTGGTAAAGGATGTTTATAAATAGGATGATACGCTATCTTGAGCATCAGGAATTATTATCAGAACTTATATATTTCGTAATTTTTCTTTTCCTTATCATAGAAACCATAGTAAAATCGGTCTTTATGAGTAAAAATATTGATTGCTTTTGGTTTACTCTTTAACTCATTTTCAAATTTCTTTATCTTATCATAAACATTTTCTTCAACTTTTCCTTCTAAGTGCTCGAAATTGTCATCAAATAAGCAGTTTATGTATGTTGATGTAGCAGAAGTATAGCTATGATACCCATTAAACATCAAATTAAATCCTCCTACAGAAGTAATGGGCATTCCTTGAAATCCTGGCATAGGAGCACCTCCACTTTGTACTTCTTTAAAACTGCCTAGTCTAAGGTTAAATTTATTATTAATTTTATAGGCAGAAATCCCTATATCGGAAAGCGATATTTTTCTCAAATATTTTGAAGTTTTTTCCATTTTCCTAACCTTATTAGAAGAATCAGTGAAGAAACTAAAACCATCTTGTATAATAGGAGAATTTTTAAAAGTAATAGAGTCTTTTTGTTTTACCACATATTCTTTAATAAGTTTTCCAGTCTCCAGTTTTTTAATTGTAAACCTCATTTTTTTTGGAGAGCTCGCTATCTGAAATATCTTATTATAATAAATATAAGAATTACTAATCTTATAGCCTTTCTCCATCTTAGAAGGTTTAGCTATCGCTTGATATGTTGATGTAAAAGATTCTAGATTAATATGATAAATATGCGTTTCTTTACTTCTGTGATCAAAAGTTAAGAGTAACTGATCGTCTTGTAGGTATAGTTTAATTTTTTTTGAAGTTACTTCTATGGCGTTCGGCACATTACTTTCAACTTTGGATATATCATACTGCATAAGCTTATCATAAGCGGTTACTATTGAACCATCAATCGAATTTTCATATTCTAACTCTTTTAGTGAGATTGTATTTTTTTGAAATTCAAAATTTTGATTGAATGTATAAATGTTTAAATCAGAAGTATTGTTACTGATTGTTATTAAGTGAAATTTATTATTATAATTAATAGTTTCAACAAACGATTCTTTTTTTATTTTAAAATCTAATAGTTGAATACTTGATGTTTTATTTTCAAAATCAAAGATTTGAACTCCATATTTGGTATTTTTACTGTTACTAAAAAATATACAATACGTATTTCCTTGTATGTTATATCCAAGTAAATCAGAATAATTTTTAGGTAGTTTTTCAGAAAATATACTTGACTTGATTTTATAGTTTATATCAAGTAAATAGGCCATATTTCTCATTTTCTCCTTTATCAGAAGCATTACGTCAGTTTTTCTTTGATTAGGTACAGAAAAAGATTCTTTAGACTTGCCAATAGGATTAAAGGAACTTTCGTGTATTTCAAAAACTTTTTCTTGTGAAGTAGAAGAAAATATAATTGAAAAAACTAAGAATATAGCAAAAGTATTTTTTTTCATTAAATAAGAATTTTCTTATTAATGTATGATATATTGATTATGTTACCTTAGAAGCTAATTTAACTTATCACCGCACCTGCATTTACATCATCTTCGTCAGGATTTAGAAAAACTAATTTTCCTTGAGGAGTTTCTGTCATTAGTATCATACCTTCACTCTCAACACCACGCAATTTTCTAGGAGCGAGATTGACTAAAACCGTTACTTTTTTTCCTATCACTTCTTCGGGAGTAAAATGTTCTGCAATGCCTGAAACGATCGTTCTGGTATTGATTCCTGTATCTACTTTGAGTACTAATAGCTTTTTGGTTTTAGGCATTTTTTCTGCTTCTACAATAATACCTACTCTAAGGTCTAATTTGGTAAAATCATCAAAAGTAGCAGTATCTTTTTGTGGTTCTACTGCTTTGTTTTCTGCCTCATTGGCTTTTTTTGTGGCTTCTAGCTTATCTAATTGTTTTTGGATGTCTGAATCTTCAATTTTAGAGAATAACAATTCTCCTTTTTGAATTTGATGACCTTCTGAGAGTAATACCTCTTTTTTGGCAACATCGTTCCATTGTATTGCAGACTGATCAAGAATATGTTTTAGTTTACTACTGGTAAATGGCAAAAACGGTTCTGATAAAGTTGCTAATGCCGAAGCGATCTGAAGCGCAACATACATTACTGTTTTGGTACGTGCTTCGTCGGTTTTGATTAACTTCCAAGGCTCTTCATCAGCTAGATATTTATTTCCGAGGCGAGCAACATTCATCAATTCCTGGCTGGCTTCTCTAAATCGATAACGCTCAATAGAACTAGAAATCACTGCTGGGTAGGCTCTAAGTTCTTTTAGAGTTTGCTCATCAACTTCAGAAAAAGTATCCGGTGTAGGAATGATACCATTGTAATATTTGTGAGTAAGCACCACAACACGATTGATAAAATTACCAAATATGGCAACTAGCTCATTATTGTTACGTGCCTGAAAGTCCTTCCAGGTAAAGTCATTATCTTTAGTTTCTGGTGCATTAGCTGTTAAGACATAGCGTAAAACATCTTGTTTATCAGGAAATTCTTCAAGATATTCATGCAACCAAACAGCCCAGTTTTTTGAGGTAGATAGTTTATTGCCTTCCAGATTCAAAAATTCATTTGCAGGAACATTTTCGGGCAAGACATAGCTACCTTCTGCTTTTAGCATACTTGGAAATATAATACAGTGAAAAACGATATTATCTTTTCCAATAAAATGTACAAGTTTGGTGTCTTTATCTTTCCAATAAGGTTCCCAGTCTTTTCCTTCTCTAGCAGCCCATTCTTTGGTAGAAGAAATATACCCTATAGGAGCATCAAACCATACATATAAAACTTTACCTTCTGCACCTTCTACGGGAACAGGGATTCCCCAATCCAGATCTCTGGTAACTGCACGAGGACGTAATCCATCGTCGATCCAGGATTTGATTTGACCGTATACATTGGGTTTCCAGTCTTTTTTATGACCTTTTAGAATCCATTCTTTTAAGAAATCTTCATATTGGTCTAAGGGCAAAAACCAATGCTTTGTTTGTTTTAATACAGGTTTTGCTCCAGATATTGTAGATTTTGGATTGATAAGATCTGTTGCATTAAGAGAACTTCCACATTTTTCACATTGATCGCCATACGCTTCTTCATGACCACATTTTGGACAAGTTCCTGTAACAAAACGATCCGCTAAAAACTGATTAGCTTCCGGATCATACAATTGTTCTGAAGTCTCTTCGATAAACTTATCGTCTTCATACATTTTTTTGAAGAACTCCGATGCCGTTTCATGATGGATAGGAGCAGAAGTTCTTGAGTAATTATCAAATGATATTCCAAAATCAGAAAAAGACTTCTTGATAATCGCATGATACTTATCAATAATCACTTTAGGAGAGACTCCTTCTTTTTTGGCACGCATTGGGATAGCAGCGCCATGCTCATCACTACCACAAATAAAGGCAACATCGTTGCCGGTAATTCTAAGATAGCGTGAATAAATATCGGCAGGTACGTAAACACCTGCTAAATGACCAATATGAATTGGTCCATTGGTATATGGTAATGCTGCTGTAATTGTATATCTTCCCGTGGTGCTCATAATCTAAAAATAAAGGCACAAAGGTAATAAACACTGCTATAAATCGATATGATTTTGAGATATAAAAAAAGATTTTACAGATACATTAAACTCATCGATAAGAGATATTGAAATTATAAAACACAATAATTTTGTAATATGCTCTTTTTAAGTAAATTGTAAAGAATTAAAACAGTTGAGCTAGAATTTTTATTACTTATAAAATCATTACAGGTTTACTGTATTTTTTCTTGTTGGTTACAATTCTGTATGCATAAAATCCTTCTGCCAAATTGGTCTTTGAAGCTTCTTTGATATTAATAATATGTTTACCTTCTATCATTACTTCATTTCTAAGCGTTGCTACTTTTTGCCCGGTTAAATTATAAAGTGATATATCTACATGGGCGGATTTTGTATTGGTGATATGTAAGAAAGATTGGTTTTCGGAATATGTGACCAAATGCTCAAAAATTTGTTCGTTATCAGTTATAGGGTTTTCGATGCTAGAACTACAAGAAAATCCTAAATCAAGTGACTCATATTCTTCTCCCAATAATACTTGTTTCACTAGGTTTTCGTCAATGCACAACCATTCTTTCATTACTGAAGCATATAGTTGCCTAAAATCTACAGAATGTGTCATATCCCCGTTTTTGGTAAGTTGTGTTAGGTCAGGATGTTCGCCAATAAATCCATTACCTTCTAGTCCTTTTCCAAACAGCATAACCGGAGCTGCAGTACCATGATCCGTACCATTAGACCCATTTTGTTTTACTCGACGACCAAATTCTGAAATGGTCATTGCAACTACTTTGTCATCCCAACCGGCATCACCAAGATCTTCATAAAAATAAGATATTGTTTCAGTTAATTGTGAAATTAATTCTTGATGTCTATTCGGTTGATCGTTGTGGGTGTCAAAACTGCCAATGGTAACTAAATATACTTTTGTTCCAAGATTACCTTTGATAAGTCTTGATATAATACTGAGTTGTCTGGATAGATTGTTATCGGGATAATCACCATAATCATTAGATTTTTCATAAGCTTCATTAATGACTCCTGCGTATGTAAAAGTGGTATTAGCCACACCTTTTAGAAACCCTACTTTTTCTCCATATGTACAATCAGGAAGGTTGTCAAAATCATATAATGTTCCATTTTGAGCGATATCAAATAATTTTTTGGGATCTGCGGCAGAAAATGCAAAATTAAGATCATCACCTTCAAAAATAAGATTACCATTGCTTCCTATTTGAATTGCTACGGGTTTTTCAGGTGGGTTCACTAGATAATCAGGATATAAATTTTCGAAGTATCGACCTAACCATCCGTTATTTTGTGTACGTGTCACATCAGAAGATGCCCATATATCTGATCCTTTGAAATGTGATAAGGATGAGTCATTATATCCAACCCCATGCACGACTTTCATTTTTCCATCCCCCCACATGCGCTCCAATTTTTGTGCATAATTAGGCATTCCGAAGTTACTATCAAGATTGAATAACTGGTCCTCTTTTATTCGAATAGATGGGCGAGCGTTTGCATAAGTATCATATTGATTAATGGGTACTATGGTATTGAGTCCATCGTTACCTCCCTTTAACCGTATTAAAATAAGCACACGATCTGTTTCAGATTCGTTTAGTGCAACTGATAGAGGAGAAGGTTTTACTACCGATAGGGCAGTATTAGCAAATGTAACAGCTCCTCCACCAACCATTCCTAATGCTTGTAAGAACGAACGCCTGTTCCATTTTTTATGATCTTGATGGTTACAACCTGCGTTATTTTGTTTTATTTTATTATGATGAGTATTACACATAGTTACTATTTAAGCTGGAATTCGGGAATTTTGATTAAAAATTTAAGTAATTGAAAAACTTGTCTAGGAGCCGTATCCCAGTCTAAATCCCAGGTACCGTCTTCAAAATAATTTTCTGGAACCTGATCTTTAAAAATAACTAGGGCTTGGCTATAATCAGTTTCACTAACTAATTCTCTAGAGAAAAAGTAATCCATAATTGAGCGAGATACCAACTCAACATCATTAGAGTTACCTTCTATAATTTCTTTTGCAATGGTTCTAAACTGTTCTTGATTATGTACCCATGCGGCAGAAAGATATCTACTTATTAAGTCCCATCGGGTAGTAAGAGAACTAGAATCTATCCAATCAGTATCACCTTGCCACCCTGCTACATCAATTGGATTCATGACATCCTGACCGAGATTGATGCTTCCTCCTCGAACGATACTATTGACATTAAAACTAGATGCAAATTTAAAATCCAATTCTTTTAAGAAAGATACTTGAATATCGATTGGGCTTTTAATGATAACACCAATACTTTTTTCATCAAAAAAATGCTCGCTCTTAAAAAGTTGTTTCATCACCGGAGCAATTTCAAAATCATTGTCGACAAAAGTAGTTGCTAGCTGATTTATAATCGTTTCATTGCTATTAGGACTTATAAAATAGCGATATAATTTTTTACAAATAAATTTTGCTATTTGATCAGTTCTTTGTGTAAAAAGTATGTCTATGACATCGTCATAACCCCAGTTGCCGGTTTGCCCAAAAATAGTTTTAGTTCCATCATCAAAATTATCTGTGTCAAATAAGATTGGACCCCATCTCTTGTCTTCTTTATTCCATCCTGTTAAGGCTCGCGAAGTTTCTATAATATCATTTTGATCATAACCATTATCAACACCGAGCGTAAAAAGTTCATATAATTCACGTGCATAATTTTCATTCGGATCATTTTTAGTGCTTTCAAAACCATTTAGATATACCAACATAGCCGAACTAAGACCAATGTCTTTTACAAATGCTTTAAAATTACCAAGCGCGTGTAATTGTAAAAGATTGTAATATTGAAACATGTATGCCGGGCTTTGATACACAAGTTCTTCTGTAACAAAATGATTGCTCCAAAATAGTGTTAAACGATCTCTAAGGTTATTTTTTGATAGATCGTCTATAATTTGAGTTTTCCATATCCTCTTGTATTCAGGAGGGGTTGTAGAAGATCTTAAGAATTGATCTCTAACCCAATACCCCCAACGAGGAGCGGCAGTAGGAACTAAATCTAAAGCTTCTTGTACAAGTTGATCAACTAGACTAGAAGGTGTTTTTGTTAGAGCTTCTGTCATCATACTTGAGGATGCTCCAAACCCTATTCTTCGATACAGGTGATTTACTTTTTGTTTATTCCAAGGGTTAGATGATGATGGGGTATAAATAGACAATGTAGCAACATTACAAGAGGTGTCTGTTGGCATCATGAGGGTGTTAAATTTGTGTTTACGGGTTATCTTGGTATAGTAAACGTAAACCTTTAACTTTTAATTGCTCTTGTTTTTTAAATGTTTCGTGCGATAATTCTTTAGTAAGTTAATGAATGTTAATAAGTGTTAATATTTGTTTTTTAAATGTTGCGTGTGCTCTGTATTTACTAGTTTTTCAAGTGTTAATTTTTTTAAAAATGTACTCTTTTACAGAGGCTTTAATCCGAATTTTTGCTAAAAAATGTATAGAAGACTTTTACATTCGTCATGTATTTTAACGAATCTAAAATTTGCATGATGTCAAAGATTACCATTCTTCAACTATAGAAAAACCATAAAAAATCCTGAATGGAAGTACATTCAGGATTTTTTTAATATAGTTTGTTTCTTTTTTCTTTTAAGAAATAATGATAGACTTACTAAAGTTACCACTGTTAGTTTTGATTCGATATATATAAGGGCCAGTACTTAATTTGGTATTTGCTGCCTCTTTTACATTAATAATGAGTTCTGCTCGCTCCATCAACATATCGTTGCTCAATGTAGCTACTTTTTGTCCTACCGCGTTAAATAATTCAACATCTATATGCGTAGTTTGTGGCGAAATAATAGTAATAAATGTTTGGTTATCGCTGTAAGTAGGGATATGAGTTAAGCTCTCTCCGTCAGTTGGTAGTCCAGAAGAACTAGTTCCTGAGCAATTAAAACCTAAATCCAAAGATTCTAGAGGACTCCCTTCCAAAAGAACTTTGCCTACAGTGCCTTCGTCTATACACAACCATTCTTTCATAACTGTAGCATATACTTGTCTAAAATCTGTAGTCTCGATAACGTTTCCACCACGAGTAAGACTAGACATATCAGGGTGTTCTCCTACAAAACCATTTCCGTTTAGTGGAGATCCAAAAAACATTGTGGGTGCTGCAGTACCATGATCTGTACCTAATGATCCATTCTCTTTAAAGCGTCTTCCGAATTCTGATGTTGTCATCGTAAGTACTTTATCATCCCAGCCTGCAGCAGTAAGATCATCATAAAAAGTACTTAAACCTTCAGAAAATGAATTTAGTAGTGTTTGATGTCTTTGTATTTGATTGTTATGAGTGTCAAAACCTCCTAATGTTACCAGATATACTTTGGTTCCTAAACCACCTCTGATCAATCTCGATATGATACGAAATTGTCTTCCTAAGCTATCATCCAAATATGTGCCTCCTGTGTATTCAGAAGATCTTTCAAAAGCAGCACTTATTACTTCTGCGTAATTAAACGTAGTATTTGTAGCTTCTCTTAAGAAACGGACTTTATCATCATAAGTACAATTGGCAAGACCATTCAAATTATAAAACGTTTCATTTTCTATAATTTGAGTTAATCTTTGCGGACTTGAAACCGCAAAAGAGAAATCATTTTGAGGTCCTCTGAAAATTAAATTTCCTATACTACCAATTTGTATTGAAGGAGGACTTGCAGGAGGATTAAAAAAGAAATCAGGATAGATCTCATTAAAGTATCTACCCATAAAACCTGTTCGATCATCTTCGACTAAGTTTGTATTAGCATAGATATCTGATCCTCTAAAATGTGATAATGAAGAATCATCATATCCTACACCATGCACAACTTTCATTTGCCCGTCACCCCAAACTCTTTCAAGCTTGTTCATAGGCTTTGGCATAGCAAAATCTTCATTAAGCGTTATAAATTCACTTGGCGGAATTTTAATTAACGGTCTTGCATTAGCGTAAGTATCGTAATCGTATACAGGTATAATTGTGTTAAATCCATCATTACCACCTTGTAAACGAACAATTACCAGTATGTTGTCATTTTCTACTTCACTCAAGGCAAGAGATAGAGGAGAAGGTCTTGATACAGAAAGAGGTGTATTTGCCAACATCATAGAGCCTCCACCTACAAGACCCATAGCTTGTAGAAAAGACCTTCTATTCCATTTTTTATGATCTTCGGTATTACAAGAACCGTCTTTTTTTGACTTTATATTTTGAGAATGATTAGTATCACACATAGCATTTTATTTGAGTTGGAATTCGGGGATATCGACAATATAGTCTAATAATGCACAAAATTGTTCTGAAACCTCGGCAAAACCAAGATCCCATGTTGGGCTTCCTCCAATTTCGTAATAGGTAGGAGGGAAAATATCTTTAAAAACCTCTAATATTTCATTAAAGATAACATCATCTTGAATCCCTCTTGGAAAAAAGTAATTTACAATAGCTCTTACCACAATTTCTACATCCGGGCCGCTTAATGATACATCTAGATTTCCATCGGCAGCAGTTCCTATTGGTAATCCAACAACAAAATCTCTAAATTGGTTCATGTCTGCTTCTTTTGCACGATTGATAATAAATCGTGCACTTTCCCATCTTCCTATTAGGAGGTCCGGACTGATCCAATCTTCATCAAGTTGCCATCCTTCTACGTCGATAGGGTTAAGTACATCCTGACCCAGCATGCGCACAGTACCACGGATATAATCATTAATATCCATAATACCAAGGTCAAAACCTAATTCATTATAAAAGCAAATCATAAGATCACAAGGACTCTTTATAATGGCTCCTATAGCTTCTTGATTAAAGAAATGTTGGCTTTTGAAAAGCTGTTTCAATACTTCAGAAATGTCAAACCCGCTACTAATAAATGTATTTGCCATTTCTGCAACAATAGCCTCACTACAAGTAGGACTTACAAAATAACTGTAGAGTTTAGTACAAATAAAAGTAGCTACCTGATTCTCTCTTTCTTGAAAAAGGATATCGATAACATCATCGTAGGTAAAGTTTCCTGTTCTGCCAAAGATTGTTTTTGTACCATTATCAAATCTTGTGGGATCTAGAATAATATCTCCCCAAGGAATACCTTGTCGATCTACATATCCTGTTAATGCCCTTGACGTTTCCTGAATATCTTGTTCGGTGTAATCATTATCAATACCAAGTGTAAAAAGCTCATACAATTCTCGAGCATAGTTTTCATTTGGACGATCTTCAACATTTTCATCACCATTCAAGTATTCTAGCATGGCATTACAGATACCGATATCATATACGAGATCTCTAAAACTTCCCATAGCATCCATTTGCAAAATATTATAATATTGCACTTGATATGCGGGACTTCTATACGTATCATCTTCTGTCACAAAATGGTTACTCCAAAATAGAGTAAGGCGGTCACGCACCTTATTTTGGATCATATCATTAACCATTTGATTTTTTCCTTCTCTTTTGTAAAAGCCGGTATTATTATCTCTATTAGCATTTTCTGCAGCTTCAAATTGGTCTCTGTTCCAAGTGCTCCACGGTGGAAGCATTGTAGCATTGAGCATTTTTGCATCTTCGATAAGTTGTTCTACAAGTGCAGAAGGGTCATTTTGTGCAAGTGCCGCAAGTACTTCTGCTTTAGAAGCACCAAAAGCGATCCTACGATATAAATGATTTATTTTTGTAACATCAAATGGATCTGCAGGAGAAGGCACGTATGGGTCTAGAGTTGCTAGATTACACGAAGTATCCGACATCATAGGCGTATATTTAAATAGATTTCTAGGGATATTTTGCTCACAATATAATAGTTTATAACGAAAGTATTTGTTAATTAGTGTTATAAAAGTTAAATTTTAGTAAATGTTTAAACCTGATTTTGTTAAAAAAGGGGATAAAATTGCCATCGTTTCTACAGCGCGAAAGATTGATATCAAAGAGATAAGAGAAGCTGTTAGGTTACTAAAAGAGTGGGGATTAGCTCCTGTAATAGGTTCAACAATAGGATCAGAAAATCATCAATTTGCGGGAACTGATCAAGAAAGAGCTGTTGATTTTCAAAAAATGCTCGATGATCCTGATATAAAAGCAATTTGGTGTGCCAGAGGCGGGTATGGTACAATAAGGATTATTGATTTAATAGACTTTTCTACTTTTAATAAGTTTCCAAAATGGATTATAGGATATTCTGATATTACAGTATTTCATTCACATGTACATAATTTAGACATTTGTACATTGCATGCTCCTATGCCAATAGATTTTCATAAAAGTACTCTCGAAGCTATACTTTCATTTAAAAATACTCTTTTTGGAAACATAAATGATTTTGAGGCAGCGTCTTCAAAAAAAAATCGTTTAGGCACAGCTAGAGGTCAATTGGTAGGAGGTAATTTGTCTATTCTATATTCTTTGTGTGGTTCTGATGCCGCAATAAATACTTCAGGAAAGATACTTTGTATTGAAGATTTAGACGAATATTTGTATCATGTAGATCGTATGCTTTATAACTTGAAACGTAATGGTTATTTTGATCATTTATCCGGATTAATTGTGGGAGGAATGACCAAAATGCATGATAATGCGATCCCTTTTGGAAAAAAAGTAAAACGAATTATTCTTGATATTGTAGAAGAATATGATTTTCCAGTAGCTTTCAAATTTCCTATGGGGCATATTGAAGATAATTATACATTGATTTTGGGAGCAGAAGCAATCTTAGAAGTAGATGAGGATCAAACCACATTACAATACATAAAATCGTAATTTTTTATCCAGATAAAACCATAAATTAATGTCAGAAAAACATACTCTTGGTAAAAAAGGTGAACAATTGGCAGTAGATACACTACTTCGCAAAGGTTATGAGATTTTAGAAACAAACTATAGATATCTTAGGCATGAGATCGATATTATTGCCAAAAAGGAAGATATCCTTAGTATTGTAGAGGTCAAAACCCGGAGTACTTCAGATTTTGGCAATCCACAAGATTTTGTAAAACCAAAGCAGATTCAATCCTTGATTAAGGCCGCAAATCAATATGTTATTGACCATGACCTCGATGTAGAAATACGATTTGATATTATCGCAATTATAACAAATACATTAGGAACAAGAACCGAACATCTTGAAGATGCATTTTATCATTTCTAATTATTTCTAAAACAATATTATCTATGAAATACAATCAATTAGGAGTATCAGAATTGTTTGTGAGTGAATTATCGTTTGGTTGCATGTCACTTAAAGAGGATTTTAGCACTTCAGAACGATTAATTCACAACGCTTTTGAAAAAGGAATTAATTATTTTGATACTGCTGATTTATATCAAAATGGATATAATGAGGAAGTATTGGGACGATCGATAAAAAATTTCCGTAAGGATGTTATCATCGCTACAAAAGTAGGAAACCAAATTAGAGAAGATGGTAAAAACTGGGATTGGAATCCTAGAAAGTCCTATATTCTTAAGGCTGTAGAAGATAGTTTGAAAAGATTGCAAACCGATTATATTGACCTTTATCAATTACATGGCGGAACGATTGATGATCCTATTGACGAAACGATTGAAGCTTTTGAGATATTAAAAAGAGAGGGTAAAATCAGATATTATGGGATTTCATCCATACGTCCTAATGTGATAAAAGAGTATGTAAAGCAATCAAATATGGTAAGTGTTATGATGCAATATAGTCTCTTGGATCGAAGGGCAGAAGAAGAGTGTCTGCAATTATTATATGATCATAATATAGGTGTATTGGCAAGAGGAGGATTAGCAAAAGGAATACTTGCCGGAAAACCTGCCAAAGAATATCTGGATTACAATACTACAGAGACTAAAAAAGTTATCGATAAGCTTACGCAAATATCAATTGCCACAAACAAAACTATTTGTAATACTGCATTACAATTTGTAATTCAACAACCTACTATAACTTCTGCTGTTTTGGGAATAAGAACAGCTCATCAATTAGAAGAATGTTTAGCAACATTACAGACAATCCCACTTTTATCTGAAGAGTTAGAGGTGTTGTATAAAATAAGTAAAGCGAACACATATGATTTGCATAGATAGTACAGAAGAAATATTTTTAGGAGAAAATTTATCATTTTACACGTGCGAATCGATCCATTCGGTCGAAAAATTGAAGGTATTACGATAGTTTTACTCGATAATCGAGATTTAAATGCCCGGAGGCTTACCTCGAAATCAGAAATCAATTTCCTGTAAATGACTTGTAGGCTTGCTCCAAAGGTTTTTTACTTCTTATATCAAAAAAAGAAATAGTATACATGCAATCTTTCGAATTTTTAGACCTTATTTTGTTTTTTGGCATTAGCCAAGGAGTGTTTCTGGCGATTACAATTCAGATTATTAAAAATAAAAATCGACCAGCAAACAAAGTATTGTCTATTATATTAATAATGGCTGTACTAATGCTTTTGGGAAGGATGATTTTCTTTAAATATCTCACTGTTAGATTATTTCAGTTTACTATTCTTATTGATACAGTAATATTTCTTTTTGGTCCTTTGTGTACTATTTATTTTAGGCGATTGTTATTTTCACAACAAACTCGATTTCAACTTCCGTTATATCATTACATACCAGCAGTAGTACAAGTGATTTTTGCAACTTATATATTGATTCTTACAACAACACAATTTGAAGAACAATATGCTCTCGGGTACTTTACAATTCCTTTTATTATTGTAGAAGGTCTTGGGCTTTTATCAAATATATATTATTGGATTTTGAACGTTGGGTTACTAAATAGATATTCAAAAGAACAGAAAAACAAAGTTTCTTTTCAACAGAATTTGGTTTCTTTTCTTAAGTTTTTTCAGATTGCTATTGGCGTGTTTATTCTTTTTTGGATTGTCAGTTTTATTTCTATAAACTTCTTTAATTACGCTGTAAAATTTATAAATTATAATACTGTATGGGGTAGTATTTCTATCTTTATTTTTATCATTGGTTATTATAGTCTGAAAGAGCCTGAGCTTTTTAGGATATCTTTTGAAAAAATAAAAGTTAAGCCGCAAAAAAGATTACCACAGGATCAAATTAAGAATCTGAAAAGAGATTTAAAATATGTAATGGAGAATGAAAAGCTTTTTTTAAAACCTGATTTGACATTACGTTACCTCTCCGAACGTTTAGATACTTCAACACATAATATATCATGGTATTTGAATACCGTATTAGATAGTAATTTTTATGATTATATAAATCGCTATCGAATACAAGAGTTTTTGAAAAAAATTGAGAATAGAGAACATCTTGATCATACAATTCTTGCCATTTCTATTGAAGTTGGGTTTAATTCGAAGTCGACTTTTAATAAAGCTTTTAAATTAGAGATGAATGATACCCCCAGTAACTACATCAAACAAATGCAAGTACTCTCATAAATAAGTTCGAGACGATCCAAAACGTCGATTTATACTATTTTCTGCAATACTTTGAGCTCATAACTTAAACAATTAAATTATGAAACGAAGTACCAAAATCAAAGCATTTATCTTTTGTATTGCAGTCGCTTTCTGCACAATTTTATCCTCTTGTCATGGCGATGGTATCGATCCTGATGTAGAAGTAGAAACAGTTGTTTCTGATTTTGCAGGTAACGATGCGGTAAGCGTAGATAGGAGAGGAAATGTATTTGTATCTGAGTATGGCCAGTTTGAAAATACAGGTGGTAACGGAACCCGAATTTTAAAAATAAATAAACAAGGAGATGTCTCTGAATTTATAACAGGACTAATAGGTCCATTAGGAAATGCAATAGATAATCAAGGTAATTTTTATGTAAATAATGCCAATAATACTGCTAGAGGAGATGTGCTTAAAGTTACTCCGAATGGAGACCGTATCGTTTTAGCTACTATAGATGGGTGGCCAAGCGGACTTACACTTGATTATAAGAATAATATTTATGTCTCTAATTTTGCTACTCCAACAGTACATAAAATTACTCCGGATGGTGAAGTTTCAGTATACGCTTCTGATCCAAGATTAGCAGGATGTGTAGGGATCGATTTTGATCGTAAAGGTAACCTTGTGGTTAGCAATTTTAGTACAGCAGATATCTTATCAATAAGCACAGATGGTTCAGTTTCTTTGGTAGCGACAATTCCGGATATTGTTGTAAATGGTTTTGGTATTGGATATTCTACGGTTGTCGGTAATTCAGTATTTGCTACTGGCATAGCCGTAAATAAAATTTTTAGGGTTTCACTACAAGATGGTAAAGTCGAAGAATTTGCCGGTACGGGAGATGCGGCAACTATAGATGGTCCAATAGAAGAAGCATCATTTAATGGTCCTAATGGGATTACCTCTGATAAATACGAAAGGGCTCTTTATATTTCAGAATTTGGAGGTTCAGGATCAGTAAGAAAAATAAAATTAAAATATTAATCAATCAATACTAAATATATAATCATGAAATCATTTTTAAAAAATAGTTTATCAGTAATAGTAGGGTCATTTTTTTTGTTTTGTATTTCAGTATGTTTATCATCGTGTTATGGTGATGGTGTTACTCCTGATCCAGAGATAGAAACTTTAATTAGTGATTTTGCTGCAAATGGAGCTGTATCTGTAGATCGAAAAGGATTTATTTATATTTCTGAGTATGGTAGATTTGTAAATACAGGAGGTAGTGGTACTCGAGTTTTTAAAGTATCACCAAGAGGTAAAATTTTAGATACGATACAGGGATTATCCGGCCCAATGGGAACAGCCAAGGATTCTAGAGGAAACCTGTATGTCAATAATGATAACAACACGATTAGAGGAGAAGTATTAAGAATTGCGCCAAACGGAGATCGAAAAGTAATTGCTGCTATAGATGGATGGCCAAGTAGTATGACGATAGATGCTCAAGATAATTTATATATATCAAATTATACAGCACCTACAGTACATAAAATTACACGTGATGGCGAAGTGATTGTTTTGGCAAATGACCCAAGACTAGCCGGGGGAGTAGGAATAGATTTGGATAGTCAAGGAAATGTAATTGTGGCAAATTTTATAACAGCAGATATTTATAAAATAAGTAGTAACGGAGAGATTTCTTTGATTGCAAATATCCCTGATATTGTGATTCAAAATTTTGGGATAGGATATATAACAGTAATCAATGATGTAATATACGCAACAGGAATTGCAGTAAATTATATCTATAAAGTATCGATGACCGGCGAAATAGAAATTTTGGCAGGCAACGGAGAGGCAGCACAAGTCGATGGACCTTTGCTAGAAGCTTCACTTAGTAATCCAAACGGAATTTCTTCAAATAAGTATACCAAAACATTATATATATCAGAATACACAGGAATCGGGGGACTTCGTAAAATCAAATTATAAATATCAGGAAGACATTATTTAGATGTAAACTACAGCAAGTTCATACATCTATAATTGGTAATACATCATAATTCCTTTCAAAGTATGTTAGATTTCCGGGGGATACATCAGAAACTCGGTTTTATTCCTCCCCCGGTTGTCTAGCATTATTTTTTTTTTGAGGTTTTAAAGAAATTGATATTAGAATACTAGATGAAGCAGAATATAGTTTTTAATTCTCAATAAATAGTTTTGCGATTTTATATGCATGATCAAATAATGCTGATGAAGATCCACTTCTGTTCATTAATATAGAAATTGACAATTGGTGTTCTGGAAATAAAATCAATAAAGAAGTAGCCCCCAAAGCGGTACCTCCATGATGTAAAATTTGTGTTTGAGTATTTGCACCCAATTTATCAACTACAGTATCATTACGCCATCCTATTGCATAATTTTGTTTATTTATTTCTCCATTAGTCAATGGTACAGGTTTTAATAAAGATGTTGTGGTTTGTTCTGAAAAAAGTTCATGATTAAGTAATGCTTTTCCTAAGGTAACCAGACTCGACGGAGTAGCGATTAACCCACCTCCTGACCATTTGTTGCTGTTGTTTATTTTAAAAGATGCTTTGGTTTTTACACCTTCTACTTCATAAAATGTTGAAATAGTTGGTGAGCTAATACTTTCTTTTTCAAAAAGAATATCCTTTATTTTTAGAGGTTTGAATACATTTTCAGTCATAAAATGTTCAAAACTGGTTTTAGAAGCACCTTCAATCATTGCGCTTAGTAGTGTATAATTATAAGAACTGTAGCTAAAACTTGATCCAGGAGTAAATAATAAATCATCTCCATTAAAAATAGCAACACTTTCTTCTACATTAGCATACTCATCGTTATTGTAATATTCCCATATCGGAAAACAAAAGCAAGTCTTATAATTACGAATTCCCGAGGTATGAGATGCCAATTCTTTCAATTTGATAGACTTAAGGTTTTGACTGGCATATGGTACAAAGTCATTCACTGTTGCATCTAAATTTAAATTTTGATTTTCCAGAAGTACTCCAATACCTAAGGAAGTTACTGCTTTAGAAGAACTTCCGATTCTGAATTTTGTGTCGGTAGTAGCAGCAATTTTATGTTGAACATCTTGATAACCGATAGCATTTGACCAGATGATTCCTTCATTGGAGCTTACAGCTATTGATACTGCAGGACTTTTGAGATCTTTATAAATTTCTTTTAGTGTATCATCTGCTTTTTTAGATCTGGCATCAGGATGCTTTATGGCTAATTGATTGGTTTCTTTGGGAAGATTCATCCATCCTGTAGTATAATCAAAAATAGGTTGGAATAAAAAATAACTTAGGATCAATAATGTGCAAACTATGAGTGTTATATAGATTTTTTTCATGGCAATAGATGTTAAAATTTAGACATAGATGTCTTGTTCATCAAGTATAATTTGATGAATTATAGATTTTTTAAAAAGTCGAAAAATGAATTATGAAAGATGAAGTTCTTTTTGCTTTGCTTTTAGCATTTGTGACACTTTATAAAGCACAATAACTTCTAAAATAATGGTAGGTGTTAAGAGAATATATCCTAAAAAAGCCAATATAATAGTAAGCATACAGGCATAGGTTGTGATTTCAAAAATTCCGGTGACCTTTGCAACAGTTCCTATGGCATTTTGTAAACGTATGATTGAAATTCCAAATAAAACTCCAATCACTCCATAAGTAATCGCTTGTGCACCCAATATTATTTCGGTATTAAATTCTCCAAAATACAAAGACATGATATCATAAATGTAAAAGAGGACACCAATACATATCATCACAAATGCAATAATTCTAAGTAAGTAGTTTTTGAAGATTTTTCCTGAGAGTATAAACCCTCTCATAAATAGAATAATAGAAGTAAGAATAATGAGTTTAAAGGTACTGTATACTGTATTACCAACAATCATATCCTCCTCAAAATGCCTATAATAATCAAAGATAAGCTCACCAAACCCCAGCACAAAATAAACAATGCCGCTTATCCATGCTATGGTTAATTGGCGATTTAAAAAACTAGCTTCTTTTTGATTGTCAATTTCAAGTAAGAAGAGTTTTTTAAATTCTTGAGATACTTTGGATTCTTCAGATTTAATTTGATCTAAACCGTAGTCTAATACTGATAATATTGTTTTTATCGTATAACTTCTTGGTGATACTTCACCCGCTTCTATGCGCTGTATTGTTCGAACACTTATATTACATTGTTCTACTAGTTCTTCTTGGGTTAATCCTCTTGATTTTCTAAGTTCAGAAATCTTTTGACCTAATTCTGGTTGTTTCATGACGAATACATTTTTTTGATTCTCATTAGAGTGAGAAGTTGTTGTTGAATTGTTCATCAATATTAGTTTTCAGAAATAGGTTCTCAAATTTTTTAGTCTGTATTTCACCCGACATTAGCCCGACAAATCAATAAACATAGGCTTTTAGAAAGATTGATACTTTTTGTGTTTAGCCAGAAATAATTTGTATTCAGGTTATGATTAATGCCAAATATAATATCTTTTTAACATTAATGGTCACTTTGCGATGGATTCGTATTCTTGTTTTCAATTCATAATAATAGATTCACAAAATGAAAAAAACTGCAAAAAACAGATACGTGCGTAATTTTGATATTATATGATCAAGAAACTGTTTCGGTTTTATTTTGTAAAGGTTGCAAGACTTTTAAGGCTTTATTTACTGTGTTGATATTTTCAAAAGTGAGTAATAATCGTAGTCCGTTTCGGGTATCTTTCTCTTTCATTTTACATTTCCCGGGATGCTTTTGTACGTACTGTAGTACTTTTGAGAAAATTGGACTTTGATAAAAATCAGATTGTTGATCGCTTATAAAGTATCCAATCATTCTATCTTGTTTAAGGATTATTTTCTCTATTCCTATTGAAGTAGCAATCCATTTGATTCGAACAGAATTTAGTAAATCTGTTGCTTGATCTGGTAGTTCTCCAAAGCGATCAATAAGTCTTTTTTCATACTCTTGAAGCCCTTCTTCGTCTTTGACGCTATTAAGTTCTGTATAGAGATTAAGGCGCTCTGTAATATTATTAATGTAATTATCTGGAAATAATAGTTCAAAGTCAGTATCGATTTGTGTGTCTTTTAGGTATACTTTTTCGCCTTCTTCCTCTTCATATAACTCCTTAAATTCGTTTTCTTTAAGTTCTTCTATCGCTTCATTGAGTATTTTTTGATAAGTATCAAATCCGATTTCATTAATAAAACCACTTTGTTCACCACCTAATAAATCACCTGCACCTCTTATTTCTAAGTCTTTCATTGCAATATTAAAACCGCTACCCAATTCAGAGAATTGTTCTAGAGCAGTAATACGCTTACGGGCATCTTCAGTCATGGCAGAGTATGGTGGAGTGATAAAGTAGCAAAATGCTTTTTTATTACTTCGTCCGACACGGCCACGCATCTGATGTAAGTCTGATACTCCAAAATTATTGGCATTATTGATAAAAATAGTGTTTGCATTAGGTACATCAAGCCCACTTTCTATAATTGTTGTCGAGACAAGTACATCAAACTCACCTTTCATAAAAGAAAGCATAAGACTTTCTAATTTTTTGCCTTCCATTTGACCATGACCAACTCCTATTTTTGCATCAGGTACTACCCGTTGAATCATCCCCGCAACCTCTTTGATATTTTCGATTCTGTTATGAATAAAAAATACCTGTCCACCTCGTTGTATCTCATAACTTACCGCGTCTCTAATTGTTTCTTCACTAAACCGTATCACATTGGTTTCTATAGGATATCGGTTTGGTGGAGGCGTGGTAATGGTTGATAAATCCCGTGCTGCCATAAGGCTGAATTGTAATGTTCTTGGGATTGGTGTAGCGGTGAGTGTTAGTGTATCTACATTTTCTTTGATTGTTTTGAGCTTGTCTTTGACCGATACTCCAAATTTTTGCTCCTCATCAATAACAAGTAATCCTAAGTCTTTGAATTTTACATTTTTGTTAACCAATTGATGTGTGCCAATAATAATATCTACTTTGCCTGCTTCAAGGTTTTCGAGTGTTTCTCGTTTTTGTTTTGCAGTACGAAAACGGTTTACATAATCTACCGTCACCGGAAAATCTTTGAGTCGTTCTCTAAATGTTTTTGCATGTTGAAATGCAAGAATCGTTGTGGGGACAAGTATTGCTACTTGTTTGCCATTGTCTACTGCCTTAAAAGCAGCTCTTATAGCAACTTCGGTTTTACCAAAACCTACATCACCACAGATCAATCGATCCATAGGGCGTTCACTTTCCATATCAGCTTTTACAGCTTCTGTAGCAGTACTTTGATCGGGAGTGTCTTCATAGATAAACGAAGCTTCGAGCTCATGTTGTAAATAGCTATCGGGTGCATATTGAAATCCTTTTTGTAATTTTCGCTTTGCGTATAACTGAATAAGATTAAAAGCAATATGTTTTACCCGGGCTTTGGTCTTTTGTTTTAGTGTTTTCCAGGCTTTAGAACCTAATTTATAAATTTGTGGGGCTCTACCATCTTTGCCATTATATTTTGATATTTTGTGTAGAGAATGAATACTTAGGTATAGTACATCTCGTTCTCCATAAATCAATTTGATGGCTTCTTGTTGTTTACCTTCAACATCAATTTTTTGTAAACCTCCAAATTTTCCGATTCCGTGATCAATATGTGTAACATAATCACCCACTTCTAGATTGGTTAATTCTTTGAGGGTAATGGCTTGTTTTTTTGCATATCCATTCTTGAGCGTAAACTTGTGGTATCGTTCAAAAATTTGATGATCTGTGTAGCATGCAATTTTTTGATCATGATCAATAAAACCTTGAAAAGCTGAGAAAACTACAGTTTCATACTGTTTTACATCAAGATCAGCATCATCAAAAATATCATGAAAACGTTTAGCTTGTTGTTGGCTTACACAAAAAATATAGTTCTTATATCCTTGATCATGATTCTCGTTGAGGTTGTTGATCAAGAGATCAAATTGTTTATTAAAAGAGGGTTGGGGTTTGGTATTGTATTTTACTGCATATTCTGCTTTGGTCACAGGGCGGTCTCCAATTTCGAGCAAAGTAAAATCGAGTAATTGCTTTTTGATAAGGGAGGCAGTAGCAAAAAGTTCTTCGGGAGAACTGTGTTTGATCTCTTTAGAAAGCGTTTCAAAAGTTTGTTGCGCTTTCTCAAAATTTTTATCAAGTCGAGCCGATAGTAAATCAATATCTTTGGTAAAAACAATGGTTTTGCTTGAAATGTATTTTAAGAAACTTTCTCGGGTTTCTTGCATGGCTTTGTTTTCTACATTTGGGATGATCGTAATCTTTTTGATTTGATCTGTAGAGAGTTGTGTTTCTACATCAAAGGTTCTGATACTATCCACTTCATCACCAAAAAACTCAATACGATAGGGTTGATCGTTACTAAACGAAAACACATCTACGATACCACCACGTACAGAGAATTCACCAGGTTCGGTTACAAAATCTACTCGTTGAAAATGATATTCAAAAAGCACTTCATTTACAAAATCCAGTGATAAGGTATCGTTAACCCCTATCTTTAAAGTATTTTTTTCTAATTCTTTGCGTGTAACTACTTTTTCAAATAAGGCATCGGGATATGTAATGATCAATGCAGGTTTTTTACGCGAGTTGATTCTATTTAATACTTCTGCTCGCAACAGCACATTAGCATTGTCAGTTTCTTCTATTTGATAAGGTCGGCGATAACTGCCGGGATAGAATAATACATTTTTGTCACCAAGCAATTGCTCAAGATCATTAAGGTAATAGGCAGCTTCTTCTTTATCATTAAAAATGCATAAAAAAGGCTTTTCTACAGACGAAAAAGTATTGGAAATGGCAAAAGATAATGAAGAACCTAATAATCCTTGTAGATGTATTTTTGCCTGATGTTGGGCAATAGCTTTCTCTAGTTTCTGAGTTGGCAGAGACTTTGAAAAAGTTTGCGAGATTAAAGACACACTCACGAAGCAAAGAATTTTTTGGCAAATATACTATTTTAGACTTTTAGGTAAATTGCCTTTTATAAGTTTTCTGGAAAGTAAGAAAAAATTGTTTTTAGCCAAGTCTCGATTTCTTGCGTATCCTGAAAATGACGATTGGCTTCGTTTGCAGCTTCTTGCCACATCGTTTCGTCATTGGTAAGTTTCTGTAATTCTTCTTTGGTATCAGTTATGATATTTGAAGCATTTTCATCAATAAAAATAGTAACTACGTCTTCGTCGGATTTATATTCTAAGTCTGCCTCAGGAAAATATCCTGTCAGAAATTGAAACGCATTTGGATATTGTATTTCTAGCATTAGCTTAAGGTTTTATTTATACAAGTAAAAGAACCTTAAAGATAAGGATTTATAACTTGCTTTAAGGTTCTTTTACTATAGATTTTTTAATTAGGATATGAGGTTAATACATAATACCCGTTAGGCGCATTGGATCGTTTTTGTAAAATGACTCTAAATGACCTAGAAGGGGTTGGATTGCTTTGTCCGCGTCTTAAAACTACACCGATATTTCTCCAATGAGTGTAACTTAGCACTAATCGGCTGCTACCACTATTTAACCAACTGTTTACTCTGCTGTTATTAGCATTAATAGCGTTTACAATTACTTGTCCAGCTTGATTTAATTCATAAAAAGTACTTGCTGCACTTATTGAACTTGTATTTAATCTATTGCGAAGGTAATCTGTTGATTTTGCAATATGACGTTCTATGGTATGCCCGCCAAGGCTTTCTTGTTGCCTTAAAAATCCCGAGCCTTTTTGTTGTATCGAAGAATCGTTACTGTTTTCGATCTGTTGAATTTCATCTACAGAAGAAAGACCATCTTTTTCGCAAGAAATAAAAGATAACGAGACTAATAATCCAATAAGTAATGAACGAGTAAAATACTTTAGTTTAAAGAGATTCATGAGTTTAATTTTAAAAGATTTTTAAAAAAACTCTGGCCAGAATTGTGTTACATAAATGCTAAAGTAGAATTAAAATCACGATTGCTTATAATCAAAGTGTTAGTCTTTGGTTATATCAAAGTTAACCAGATGGCAATATCCCTTATATTTTGAAAATTTATATAATGTTTTTTTAATGTATTTAACACAATATAGGAGATATAGTTTTCAATACTCGGTTAAGCTAATAGGTCAATAAATGATTATTAGCCTACTTTTTTGATGCTTGGTCATATATTTTGAAAACATCACTGTTTATCCTCCTCTACCATCTTCTGTAAAAAGAAGGTCATCATCTGTTTTAGTATCTGGTATGCATGGATGTCTAGTTTCAGGATAACATTCACTTTCACTAAGCATATTGGTTCCCCCTTTGATAGTATGTAAATGTGTTAATCGAGTAATTTTTATTTTTTTTAGGTTCAACTTTTTTCTTTTCATTGTATTTGAAATTTAAAATGTGTGAAGCTCAAATATAATTGATTACAAAAAGTAATAGTTAGTTTTTTTGGAAAGTAAACCTGTTTTCCCAGAAAACAGAGTGTTAAAAAACGTTCAACTTATTTTATTTCTTCAGTTTCTAATTGTTTTTCTAATTCTTTTATGAAATATGATGGATAGATCCCGTTTTTTCGGTAAAATGCTTTAGAAAAGGTATCGGTAGTTTTAAACCCAATTTCTTTGGCAATTGCTCGTATTGTATAATTTCTGAACTTAGAGTCGGTTTTGAGTCGTATGATTGATTGTTCTATTCTTAAGTCATTGATGTAGTAATTAAAAGACTTTTTTTTGTATGTATTGATGATTTTTGAAAGATATTTTGAATTGGTGCCAAACTCTTTTGCCAAATTATGCACTGTAAGATTAGATTGAATAAACCCTAATTCATTTTCGAATACAGTCAATTTACTAAGGATGTCTTTTATAATTTCTTGAGGTATAGAAAGTGATGGTTTTTCTTTTTCTAATAGTTGTTGTTCTTTTTTTTGTGACGTTTGTTTGTTGTATAAGTCTTCGAAACGCTTCTTATATTGCCTTTGTTTATTTCTATTGATTAACCAAAGTATAAGAAGTAAAATACTAACACCCAGTAGTATTAGTATTGTAGTATTTGAAACCTGTTTTTTATCTTCTAAACTAGTGATGATTTTTTGTTTTTCTGATAATAATTTAGGAGTGTCATACTCTTTTATGATAGTTTTTATAAGATACTTGTAATTAGTGTTTAGAACACTGTCTACTTTTAATAATTGCTGAATATATTTTAATTGGTTATCCTTATCATCTTGTTTTTTGTAATGATTAATTAGAATCTCATAGTTTTCTCGATTATTAGGCATTATTTCATAAGTCTCCCGAAATATTTCATCTACTTTGATATGTGATTCAATTGATTTTTTTTCATCTCCTAAAGCAGCTAATGTTTTACCTAAATAAAAATATGCCATAGATAGATTTGCCTTGTCGTTATTGCTATTAAATTCTTTTATGGCAACTGACAAACTATCTTGCGCTCCTATAAAGTCTTTTTTACTAAATAAATTAATCCCTTCGTTTAGTGTGAAATAATACCTGAAATCATTTTGCTCAAAAAATACAGATTCTTTGTACCCCATACGGTTGATTTTTGATGCAGAATCAAGTTTATTGTTTAAATGATAAACGTCTGATAGGGCAAATAAAGTGCTGAGATATGTCCTTGGTTTTTCTGATTTTAATTTTGAATAGTATTGATAGCATTCTTTTAACTCATATAGTGATGTTTCATGTTCTCCAATTCTACTTTTTATGATCCCAATACTTTTTTTACTGGCATAAAAAATATGGGTGTTTTCAAATTCTTCTGCTTTTTTATTTGTTTTGAGATATAGTTCCAAGGCTTTTTTATAATTCCCTTTATTGTATTCAATTTTTGCTTTATAAAAATAAGCCAGCGCAGGAAAGGTTTTGTTTTTGAGATTTTTTGAATACAGCAACATGCTGTCTACATATTTTTCAGTAAGCTCTTTGTCTTTGATAATTCCTGAGAAATAATAAAATCCATTCGCTATTTTTAAAGTATCATTGTCTTCTTTTGCTTTATTAAGATAAGATCGAGCATATATGATTGCTATAGAAGAGTCTTTAGCATTTTGGAATACTTTATCTGTTAGATACTCATATTTTTTAGTACGCAAACTATCATTATCAGATTGAAAAGCAAAGATTGATATACTATTCAATAATAAAATGAGTATAAAATATAAATGTTTTGCAGCATTTACTTTAGTAAGACCATAATAAAATAGCATATGAAATTTATATTTTTATAAAAACAAATCTACAGATTTAGATAAGAAAAAAATCTGGTTTAACTACCAGATTTTGAGCAAAAGGCAAATTTTATGGCATAAATTGAATCAATGTCTCTATTCAAAACAGTTGATCAAATGTTTAAAATCTTCTTCGGTATTATATACATTAGGTGATACACGCATAGCTTTTCCTCTAAAGGAAACCATTATATTCTCTTTTTTTAATTTGAGTTTAATGGCTTCGATATCAATAGTATCAGGAAAATAGATCCCAAATAAATGATGAGATCGATATTGATCTTGCTCAATAAAGCATCCTAAATCCCTTAGCCGTTCAACAGTTTCAATAGAAATATCCTGACAATATTTTTGTATTGAAGCAGGCGTCCACTCGATGAGCTGTTCAATAGCATTGGTGAGCATAGGAACGAGCACAAAGTTACTGCTTTCGCCTACAGAATACCTTGCAGCTTTCTCTTGATAACGATCTTCATATTGGGTAAGCCCTGTAAAGTCCTCACTGTTATATCGATTCATCCAATTATGTTCGATAGGGGTACCGGTATTAAAAGCGTCGCTGTAATATGCCATACCTATAGAATAAGGACCGAGCATCCATTTATACCCTCCACATATAAGGGCATCTACGGCTACTTCTTGTATAGAAAAAGGCAAAGCACCTATACTTTGTGTACCATCGATAATTAGCATGGCATTCACAGCAAGTGTTTTTTCTCTAATGAGTTTGAGATCAAATAGAGTGCCATCTGCCCAGTGTATGTGGGGCATAGCAACTACAGCAGTTTTTGAAGTAATAGCATCTAGTATGTTTTGATTCCATATTTTGCCTCTATCTTTTAGTTGCATTGGAGGTTTTATAATTTTGATACTAGCTTCATTTTGTTTAGCAACTTCTTTCCAGATATATACATTACTTGGAAATTGCTCATCAACTAATATAATTTCATCTCCTTTATGGATGGGGACATTATTTGCAGCGTTAGCAATACCGTAAGAAACCGAAGGGATAATCGCAGTATTTTTAAAATCAGGTGCTTCTATCAAGGTAGCAAATCGTTGTTTCAAAATTTCTTTTTGCGAAAAGAAATCCTCAGGAGTTATTTTTTCGGGTTTTGATTTTAATGTTATACTCTCTAAACCAATTTGGGTTACCGATTTTAATTGTGGAGACATATATGCCCCATTAAGATATGTTACACTTTGAGTAAGGTCAAAAAGATGTTTTTGATTTTGCATGATTTGTGTTTAATTAAGTAAAAATAAAAATTTGTCTCCTAATTTTTAATATTTGATACCACTGATATTAGGGGATGTAGTGAATTAAAATACAATTAGTCCATATTTTTTTTAAAAAAAGAGGGTAACATTTCTCCTGTTGCTAACATATATTAATGGGAATAAGAAAAAAAAATAGTTTTTTTCGCCAGTCCCGAAAAATGAAACTGGCATGTATTAATATTGCCATGTGAAAACGTTTTGCAATAATGAGATTTGGTGATCAACCAAAATTTGCAATGATGAACATTTTACAATATCTAGCTTTTATTCTGTATGAAGTCGTGGGTAGGCATTTCAGGTATAGAAGTTAGAAAAGATGAGGAAGTCTCATCACAACTATTTCGGCAATTAGCTGAATTTTTTGCAGTTTTAAATTCTCCCGTGATATCACGGGGGAATTTTTAAAAACGATTACAGCTTTGAAAATGTCTATTGGGATATGGGAAAACGACATTTCTAATAATGTATGAACAAAGCAACATTACTTGATAATTGAGATTTAAATACTTCGAAGCTTGTCTCAAAATTGAAGTTGTTTTCTAATCAAATTCTTGTGTCTTCGCCCAGAGTGATTTCATTTTTTTATAAGGACACGTCTCTAAATTTTATGAATTGATTTTTTAAAATTGCTATCTATATTATAGCCTTGCTGATAATGCACAAAGCACCTCTTAAACTGCTATCAAACCTGCGATTATTGCCCTCTGAGGTAGTAACGCAGTGGGTCATCGTACAAAACGACCGGGTTCTTTAACAAATGCGCTGAGCGCTTTAACAAATCTACATGGATCTTTAACAAATGCAGTACCCCAACCTGCATAGCTACCGGGTGTTCCTACAAGATGTGTACCCCATCCCTGTATAGCAGTAGGAGGGGGTACTTCTTCAGTAGGGTACCCTACTGAAGAAGTACCCTTACATGATATATATTCAGCTATTTTATGACTGTTTTTATAGCCACTATAGACCTTATCCGTCGTATTGATCAACTGATTATTTTACTTACAGCGTACAGGCACCCCTGAGCAGCTGGCAGCACGCTTAGCGATCTCTCGTACAAAGTTATATTGCATCATTGCTTTGATGAAAATGCTGGATGCACCGATATCGTATAATGCAAGCTTACAAAGCTATGTATATGACAAAGCGGCGAGGTTTACATTTGGATTTTATATAGAAGAGTTATCGATATAAGGCTAAAGAATTATAACAAAAAATTAACATTAAAAAAATCAGAGTCCCGAAAAATGGAACTCGCAAGGTTTAATATTGTAATTGGAGAAACTATAATCCCTTCCCTTTTTTTAAGAAAGTATCTGTAACAATTATTTATAAAAAACTAACACCTATCAGTCAATATGAAAAATAGATTTAAGATTGGAAGGAATCAAAGCATCATCATCTTTGTTTTACTTCTTACCACAACTTTAGGGGTTGCTCAAAATGATTTCGAAAACCCTGATCTTTTACTCAAACCTCAAACCCCGGAAACAGCATATTTAGGGAAATATATAAGTTTGCCTATAAGCCTGAATACTGGTACCCCTCAAATTTCAATTCCTATATATACTATTGAATATGGGGGCATGAAAGTTCCTATTACCCTATCTTATGATGCCAGTGGCATAAAAGTAGAAGACCTCGCCAGTAATGTAGGGCTAAAATGGTCTTTGAATGTAGGAGGGTCTGTATCCAGAATTGTAAAGGGCACTTACGATGAAGGGAATCATTATGCAGTACCACAAAATGGTATTGTTGAAACTAGAGGATATTATCAAAATTATGGACTTAAAGATTTGAGTGCTTTAAAATCTTTATCCCCTATACAAGCAGGTCAAACTATAGGGCCATTCTCGCAAGATGTAGCTACAGGACAATTAGACACACAACCGGATTTATTTTCATTTAGTGGATTAGGTAATTTAGGAAAATTCTTTTTTGATGAAAACCGTACCCCAATCCTTCATGATGCTAATGATTATAAAATAAGAGAAACCTATACTACATCTGTACGACCTAGGTTTACCAAATGGACTATTACTGGTTCTAACGGATTAAAGATGACATATGGAAATCAAGAAAATGCAATTGAAAAATCTTGTACTAC
The DNA here is from genome assembly GCF_006443095.1 of Aquimarina algicola. Lineage (GTDB taxonomy): Bacteria > Bacteroidota > Bacteroidia > Flavobacteriales > Flavobacteriaceae > Aquimarina > Aquimarina algicola. The sequence continues at coordinate 43,233 of NZ_VFWZ01000006.1, read as the reverse complement.
CAATTTTGGGGTCAACCCAACAAACTGGCAAGATAATGCATGGTATATGAGCCGCATTGATAATCCGGCAACCAACAGATCGATATCATTTGAATATATTGAGAATACGTATCGAAGTGCTATTGTTTCCAGCAGGACTTTTCAATTTTGTTTTACATATAATGGCTCTGGAGCTAGCGGATGTGCTTATGGAGAAAATCCAATAAATGCTTATGATCAGGCAATGGAACAATTTATAAATACGAGTAGCAATGAGGCGAGAGTAACTACACAACTCAATTATCGATCTCCTGTTATTAAGAAGATTATAGCTGGTGACACAGAGATATTATTTAACACTTCAAACAGAACAGATGTTTTTAATATAGGGGCTACACCACAAAAGATCGATGAAATTATTGTGACCCATAAAGGTAATTGTGTCAAAAGGTTCAAGCTTAACCATTCTTATTTTGTATCAGGGACAGAACCTATTGAGACCAATATATACGGGGATACAACAGACCCTTCCAGTAAAAGACGTTTAAAATTAGTTTCACTCGATGAAATTTCTTGTACTACTGGTGAAAAGAAGACTCACGAATTCTTTTATGATGAAACCAATGCATTACCTCCAAGATTATCATTCGCTAAGGATAAATGGGGGTACTATAATGGAGAAAATAATAATGGAAGTTTATACCCGGAAAAAAACGAACCGTTTAGTAAAAGTGGTGATCGTAAAGTATATCCTGAGTACACTAAAGCAGGAACACTAAACAAGATCGTATATCCTACTAAAGGTAGTGTAATGTTTGATTACGAAGTGCATAAAAATGACACCCGAACTTTTACTAGAGAAGGCTGGGTAATTCAAACGGGGCGTGATACTGGTAGTGGTACTCCAGATGGTGAAACTTCGATAGTAAAGGAAACTAATTTTGTTATGACAGGTAGTCCTTCCAAATATCGTGTTCGCGCCTCACTTACAGAGAATACTTGGGAATACTCAAGTCCTGGAAGTTGTGGAGCCTCTACCGGTCCTGCCTTTCAAATCATAGATCCGGTTACTAATCAGGTTAAAATTGGGTATGGATATTCTACTGTAGGCAATGCCATTAATAATGGTAGAGAGACTTACATAAAAAGCTTAGAGAATTTAACTCAGGGAAAAACCTACAAAATCAAAGTGTATGGATATGGAGTAAGTGGTAAAGCTTCGCTTTGTTATATGTCTTCTGTAAAGATAGAAAAGTTTGAAACCATACCTGCTGTAGAATCTGATTATTATGTAGGGGGGCTACGAGTAAAACAGGTCAACTTTTTAGACGCTGATGGGAGTATTTTAAAATCAAACCGTTATGAATATGATAAGGCTACATTACTTTTTAACCCCAAATTTCAATACCACTTTGACTATGATATCTCTAGAGATCTTTTTGGTTGGCGTTATTACGACGCCTTTGGAAATGAAGGCGCTTTAGCAGATGCCATAACTGAATTTAAAAGGTTTTATAGTTCAGGAAAATTCTTTTTATTTTCAACGAGTGATCCATTTACTTTGGATTTTGCAGGTTCGCATATTGCTTACAATAAAGTAACAGAAATTACAGGAGAAGGTAAAACACAGTATAATTATCAACCACCACAAACATATTCGACTGCATCCGGATATCAAGGATTTGAGATTTTTCCTCCTAAACCTTTAATCCAAACATCACTAGCAGGTAAGTTACTATCCGAGCATTATTATAGTGAAGACAATACACTACTGAAGCAAAAATTCTATAACTATACCATTACTTTTGGAGATTTTATCTCTCGAGGCATCCAAATTAGCAATGTTATCCTGGGCTTACCTATGACGCATTATCAACTACGCCCGGATTGGGTGCGACTCGAATCTGAAACTACCAAGGATTATTTTAAAGGAAAAGAAGTAAATACTACTGCCCAATATTTCTACGAAAGTAATAAGCATTATATGCCTACTAAGACAGTGTTGATAGAAAGTGGTAATGATGAGAGAATTACCAAAAGTCAATACCCACCAGATCTATTTGCTACATCTCATGTACTTAACCAACAGTATAGAATTAACATCCCAATAAAAACAGAAAACTATCTTAAAAAAGAGGGAAGTTCGACAGAGATACTACAATCTGCAAGATTACTTAATTACTCTGCGACTCCTTCTACTTCTAATTTAGCCCTTCAAACTTCGGTTGAGACATCCAAAGCAAATACGCCCCTTGAAGAACGCATCCGTTATGAAAAATACGATAGTAACGGAAACTTATTGCAGCACAAGAGGAATAATGGGGTAACCACCAGCTATATTTGGAGTTATGACCGAATGTATCCAGTGGCAAAAATTGAAAATGCTACTTTCACACAGTTGGCAGATGCATTAGGGATTACAGCATCAGATTTACAAAACTTTAATGAAACTAGTATCTCTTCTTTAGAGAATCTAAGGAATCATCAAGATTTAAAAGATGCAATGATCACCACTTATACATATGATCCATTGGTTGGCATGACTAGTTTGACTGATCCCAAAGGATATATCACATACTACATATATGATGATTTTAATCAACTAAAAGAAGTACGCGATGTAAATAATAACTTAATAACTGAATACAAATACTACTATAAAAACTAATTACCTTATGAATACTTATACGAAATATACGTTTTTATGGATACTATTAATTACGATATTTACTACCCATCAGATAAATGCAAGATGTACTTTAACCCCATCTACAGTTTCTTTTGCTAATGGAGGTGGTACAGTATATCTAGATATTAATAATGACTGTATCGGACAAATATTTTTTAGTAATGTTCCTTCATGGTTAACGATAAGACAGGTAACTATTGATAGAATTCAAGTTACCTGCCAGCCCTATTCTGGGAGTAATAGAAGAAGTGTTTTAATTGATTATAGTAATAATGGATCTACAAGTGGACTCGCAGTATCCCAAACAGGAACACCTAAAACCTGGTATAGAGATAAAGACAGAGATGGATATGGAGATGTCAACGTTACAAAAATATCAAGCACACAACCGTCTGGATATATACTAGACAAAAGAGATTGTAATGATGAAAACCCTAATGTCCATCCTTTTGCAACAGAGCTTTGTGATGGTGTAGATAATGATTGTGATGGCGATATTGATGAAAATGTAGTTCCTGACATTCCTTCTCCTCCTTCAATTTCCTATAATTGCGAAAGTGTGGTGTTAACTATGGGTACAGCTCCTGGTGGTGTATCATGGTTCTGGCAAGATTCTTTTGAAGGAACAGAAATACCAATTGGGAACATAAAAAAAAGTATAACATTAACAAGTGGTAATGTCTATTACCTTAGAGCAAGACAACATAATACAGGCTGTTGGAGCAGGGCTAGAAGAATAAACTACACGATTAATGATAAGCCTGATATACCTCAAGTACCTACTATTAAAGAAAATTGTAATAGCACAGTATTAACTCGAAATGAACCTCCAAACGGAATCGTATGGTATTGGCATGATTCCCCTGATAGTGAAGACACTTCTAACTCTAGTAAATCCATTACAAAAACTTCAGGAAATATTTATTATTTGAGAGCATATAATACTACGAATAAATGTTGGAGCGTAAGTAGGGCTATAAATTATAGAATAGTTCCTCCTGCAGAATGGTATAGTGATATAGACGGTGATGGTTTTGGTAACCCTAATGATAGTATACTTTCTTGTGATCAACCTCAAGGATATGTAGCGAATGCAGATGATGTTTGTCCGGATGTTTTTGGAGAATTCCAAGGGTGTATTTATTCTCCTGAAAATCATATACTAACAAGAATATTTCAAGAACCTATGATTTCTTCGGATCAAATCACTTCTCATGAACAAGTAATTGAGAGTATTGTTTATTTTGATGGTTTAGGGAGACCCAAACAACAAATAGCTATTAAAGCATCTCCCAGCATTAAAGATATTGTTACTCATATCGATTATGATAACTATGGTAGACAGTCAAAAGAATACTTGCCTTTTGAAAGAAGAAATGTTCCTTCTGCAGGGTATAAAATAGTAGATGTTAATACTGATATCAATTCTTATTATAAAAATAAATATGGTGATGATTTTATCGGAATGGTGACGGGTGAAGTTAATGCTTATTCTGAAAATGTTTTTGAACCTTCTCCATTAAATAGAGTAAAAGAACAAGGAGCTCCCGGTAAATCATGGAAAGCTAACCTCAATAGTGATAAAGATCACACTATCAAATATGATTGGGAAACCAATGCGGCAAATCAAATTCCTTATTTTACGGTAACATTTACAAATAATGATACCGAAAAACCTGAATTAACAAAACAAGGGGATTATGAAGCGAATCAGTTATACGTAACCATTACCAAAGACGAGAATTGGCAACCGGATCAAGCATTTGCTAATGATCATACCACCAAAGAATATACAGATAAGCAAAACAGGGTAGTCTTGAAACGTACCTATAATGAGAACATTCCTTATGACACCTACTATGTTTATGATGATTTTGATAATCTTACTTATGTACTACCTCCAAGAGTCAACACTAATGATGGGGTAAATCAAGAAGAACTCGATGAATTATCATACCAATATAAATATGATTATCGAAATCGACTAATTGAAAAGAAAATCCCGGGCAAGGGATGGGAATTTATTGTATATAATAAACTTGATCAGCCTATTATGACGCAAGATGCCTTATTAAAGGCAAAATCTACCTGGCTATATACCAAATATGATGCGTTTAGAAGAGTTGCCTATACAGGAAAGTTAACAGATGTTAGAGATAGAGAAACGATACAGGCAGAAGCTACTGCTTTTACCGGCAAGTTATGGGTAGAAAAAGGTAATGAAATAACTCTTGGAAGTGTTGCCATGAATTATAATGATGGCGGGTTTCCAAAAGTGGCAACCGGTGAAACTTTAACCATCAATTATTATGATAATTATAATTTTGATAAAGGAGGACTTAATACTCCAAGTACAGTTTATGAAGAAACGATTAATGACAGACCCCAATCTCTAGCTACAGGTAGCAAAATAAAAGTATTAGACACAAATAATTGGATTACTTCGGTAACGTATTATGATAAAAAGGCAAGACCAATTTATATAGCTAGTAAAAATGAGCATCTACATACAATTGATATTACAGAAAATAAGCTAGACTTTATAGGAAGATTAGAAGAAACCAAAATTACTCATACCAAAGATAGCAATACACCTATAGTCACTATTGACTCTTTTACCTATGATCATATGGGTAGGCTACTTACCCAAATTCAAACTATCAATGATAGCGATGGTGAAATAATTTCTAGTAATGAATATGATGAATTAGGACAACTCATATCTAAACGAGTAGGGGGATCTGTAAATCAAACCGGAAATGGATTACAAGAGGTAGATTATACCTATAATGTAAGAGGTTGGTTAAAAGGGATTAATGATATAAATAATCTGACAGATCATTTGTTTTCATTTCAAATTAATTATACCTTACCTACTCAAAAACCTGATGCCGTAGCACTATATAATGGTAATATCAGTGAAATCATTTGGAAAACTGCCAATGATAATGTTTTACGATCATACACCTACCACTATGATGCGTTGAATCGAATTACAAAAGCAGACAGTGGTGACGATCGATATACTGTTTCAGGGATTGTATATGATAAGGCAGGTAATATCGAGCAATTAACCCGATATGGGCATATTAACGATCAGGCAAGTGCTTTTGGATTGATGGATAACTTGTTTTACAATTACAATGCCGGAAACCAATTACAGCAAGTATTCGATTTAGGAGATACAAACTATGGGTATAAAACAAATAACGATCAACAAGAAGATTATCGCTACGACGCTAATGGGAATATGATTATGGATTTTAATAAAAATATAACAGGCATCGTATATAACCATTTGAATTTACCTACTCGAGTTAATGTTGATTCTGCCAGAAAGTATATCCGCTATATTTATGATGCCACTGGAGTAAAATTGCAAAAGATTATTACAGAAAATGGAACTAGAACTAGTAACACAATATATGCGGGTAATTATATCTATAACAATGGAGATTTAGAGTTTTTTAACCATCCCGAAGGCTATATAGAACCTTCAACTACTGGGTTTGACTACATTTACCAATACAAAGATCACTTAGGTAATATTAGATTGTCTTATAAAGATGCTGATAAAGACGGTACAATCACACAAGATGAGATTATCGAAGAAAATAATTATTATCCTTTTGGGTTGGAACATCGCGGTTATAATAATACTATTACTGGACGCGAACACCCTTACGGATATAATGGGAAAGAGGAACAGAACGAACTTGGTTTAGAATGGTTGGACTTTGGGGCTAGAAACTATAACGCTTCAATAGGTCGTTGGATGAATATTGATCCTGCTGCTGATGTTTTAGAATCTTCCTCACAGTATGTTTATGCGTTAAATTCCCCTATTGTATATTTAGATTTAGATGGAGAGTTACCTATTTTAATTAATGGTAGAGTTAGTAGTGATTCTGAAAGAGGAGATCAATCATATTGGGACACCGAAATTATAGCTACTATAAAAGGATCAGGTATAGCGAATCCAGGTGGACAATTTCATTATGTTGATGGTGATCGAGGTTATAAATCTAGTTTTTATGAATATGCGAGAGGCCCTAGAACAGGTGAAAAATACGCTGTATCAGCAGGAAGTAGAAATCAAGCTGGATATTCTGCGGCAGGGAAAGATATTGATAATATCATAGCAAAATTAGAAAGAGATCCAGAAACAGGTAAAATCACTGAAAAAATTCAAATTTACACCCATAGTCGAGGAGGAGCATTTGGACAAGGATATACACGTAGACTTATGGAATATATTCGAGAAAATTCAGAATTATTTGCAGATGCTAATAATGTTATCGAGTATTCTTTAAACTTAGCACCACATCAATCTAATTCAATTAATGCTGTAGATGGGGTTTCAACTTTTGCTATAAGTCACGTATCTGATGGATTATCAGGGAATGATATTGAAGGAGCAGATAATGTTCATTCAAAGGTTGGAAATGTCGCAACGTCTCATAAAAACGCTTCTTTTAATAAAGAATTAAAGGCCTTTCTTTCTGCAGTTTCTAGTAGTGATGGTGTTAATCAATCAGCTATTGATAAATTTAAAAAGACCTTAGAGAATTTAGGTATTGAATTTACTTATAAAGAAAAATAATAATGAAAAAGATTATCATATTAGTTGTGCTCAACTTAGTATTATTTGTAGTATTAAGAATGATGAGTGTATTAGTTTTTTTCCTATTTGGAATTGGAGCAAGTGCTTCAAGTGAGAAATATATCCCTTATATTCTTTTAATACCTTTAATAATCCAATTGTTAGGAGTTCTCCTTTTGTTTTGGAAAAAGAAATTTATTAAAACCAATAAAGAAATTATTATATCTATTATTTTAATTATAATCTTATATAGTTTAGGTCAAATGGAACTAATTCCATTCTAAATTAAAGGCGATAAAAACGAAAACCGCCCAAAGTGGCGGTTTTTTTATATCATTCTTTTTTGTAGATCCCCCGCTAGCGCCAGTTTGTAACTGGTGCTATATCAATATAAGAAATAGTATGATTACGAATAAAAATACCAGTTTCGTTTTTTGAAACTGGTATTTTGCTTAGATGAGTAGAAATTATAAATTTCATAACAAGTAAGGATTATACTTTGTAAGTTTTGCAACTGTGTATTAGATTGATGTTTTTGTTAGAGAAAAATAGATTGTATTCATAACAATCCGGTTGAGTCTGGTTTTGTGATTGATCCTACAGACTGGAAATATAGTAGTGCCAGAAACTATAATGGCAACCATACTACTTTAATAATTGATAGTGATGTAATGTTATTGGGATTATCAAAATGATTACATTAGTCACAAGTTACAAACTTGCGCCAGCAAGTGAACCATTTAAATCATTCAATTTTAAAATAATGATGAAATTTTTTAAAATAATAACTATAGTTTTATTTTTTTTTACATTAATTATAATCCCGTTATATTTTTATTTTAATAAAATGAATGTTTCACTTGTGAATCAGGAAAAATATTTTAGAGAATTTGATATTTCTTTTTCCGGTATAGTTAAAGAGAAAATACATATTTCTAATGGTGCTGGAATAGTGACTCTTGATGTCTCCACATCTGATACAGACACATACGATGTAAGAAATGAATATAAATCTTATTTATGTATTATACAAGATAAAAAAGCAGAAGTCATTATGAATCGATTATTTTTAATAAGGATAAATGATTCTTTAGTGATAGATTCTAATGAGAAAAAGATAAAACTGTATAGAGATGGTTTAATTGAAGAATGCTGGGGTTTTCAATTACCTGTAAACTCTACCTTTTTCTATACCTTTGTAAGATGGAAACATAAGTTATAAAGTTAACTCCCCCGCTAGCGCTTGTCTATGTCGAGTACTGTCAAAGTTATATAAAGTATAAGTACAATGATAAAATACCAGTTTCAAAAAAATGAAACTGGTATTTTGTGCAAATGCATAGGAAAATAAAAAGAAAGGGTATCGACCACTTATTTCCAATACAAATCTCCAAACCAGTTTACATTATGGTAAATAAATTTTGTTTAGTTGTGTTTTCTATGTTTTGTTTATCTTCTTGTGGTTTTTTTAATATTTGTGATCATACAGGAAGCATAGGAGGAACTGGACTTAGGAGTAAACAGCTATATAAAAAATATTTAAAAAAGCGTATCAACCCGAATGATAAAGAAATACGAACAGATGCAGTGTATCAGGATTTAGGATATTATTATGATGAAATTGAGGATACATTAGTTTTTAAAAAAAATAGCAAAACATATTATAGGTTTTATGATTCAGGTAATATGTATATATACAGATTAACTGGTAATGATCCTATTATTAATAAAGCGTCGTTTAATCCTGTTAATGGAGATATTGGGTTTGTAATAGATCATAAAAAGAATGTAATCATGAACTATACAACTATGAATTGTGGTAGTTTTGTTAAAACAAGTTTTGAAGTATCTAATGATACATTAATTATGAAATATGGTTCAGGAGGAGAAGATTGGAGGGTTTTGGGCTATTATAAGGTTTTAGAAGTGCCAAAAGAATGGTTGGCTTATCCTGATGATATACACTAATACAATTTTTAATAAAAAAAGCGAGATCAATATTCAATCTCGCTTTTTACTTTTTGTATCCTTTTTTCTTAAAAAAAAGATATGTGATGTACCCCTCCATGATTACCTATGTATTGCATAGCTAGATGAAGAAGGTAATTCTTTTAAAAAGTTAATAAATGGCTTAATATTCAATCTAAATGTAAATGTGTATAAAGTTTTCATATCCCTATTGTTTTTAATTAATATGATGTTTCTATTATCATAATAACAATTGCTGTGCCAAAAAATAAAAACCGCTTGAATCTATTGTTATACAAAGGGTTACGAAAGTTTCTTTTTTTAAGAGCACTATGATATTAGGATCACTTCATTTTGAGTGACAGCATAAACATGATCTTCTTGATCAGGTTCTAAAACATAAGTACCGGTAAATTCTCCAAATGCCGGCAAAATCATCTGATAAGGTGACTGAAAAAAGCAAGGAAGTTTTAATTTCTGTTTGCCTAAACCGTTAAGCATTATGCCGGGATGGATATGCCCACAGAAGTTAAAAGTATTTTCTCTTTCTTCCGGATGATGTGTAAGCAATATTGAACCGATTTGCCATTCTTCAGAAATATGGATATCAAGCGCTTCATATTTAAGAGGAGAAATAATATCATGGTTGCCTGCTACAAGTACAATTTGTATATCTTGTTGTAGAGACACCCATTTTTCAAAAAGTGACCATTCACTATTTAATGAACTATGAAATAAATCCCCCAGAAAACAAACCACTTTTGGAGCAAAAAAAGAAATCACAGTATCTAACTGATCAAAGTTTTTTTGAATGCTATCCTGCGGGACAGCACTGCCGTGTTTTCTAAAATGAGAAACTTTACCCAAATGAACATCTGCGATCAATACCATTTGAGTTTCTTGCCAAAATATAGCCCCAGAAGGGTGTAATGTAAAAGATTGATGATATATTTCGATATCTACTGTTTTCAAATATGATGTTTTTCTCAATTCTTTGATATAGCTAAGAATACAAAATTAATGATTTATAGAGATGAACATTTATTGAAAAGATTAGTTTTTTGATATATTACTTTTTTTTCAGTAGCAATGCAGCCATTCGTTTTACTCGATCTTCTAATTTTTCACTGGATAATTTTTCTCGTAATCGATCTGTAATAATCGGAAAAGAAAACGGTGTTGTATATTGGCAGGGTTTCCATACGATTTCTTGTGTTGCAATACGTTCTAATGCCAGCTGTAAACGACCTTCTTCTAGTTGATGTTCAAACGTTTCTGTAAAGGATTGTTTGAATAATAAATTCTCGGGCTCATAATCTCTGAATACATCAAAAAGTAATTGTGAGCTGGATTGTAGATGTTTTGTTTTAAGCATTTTGTCTGGATACCCTATAAAAACTAAACCTGAGATTACAGCAATATCCCTAAATTTTCGCTTTGCCATTTCTGTGGCATTCAAGCTTTTTTGTAAATCCTGATGTAAATATCGAGTGGTAAATAAATCATTATCGATGACTTGTTGCATATCAACCTCTTGGTCAGATAGCAGTTCAAAACCATAATCATTAAATGCGATAGAAAAGGTTATAGGAGAGAGCAGACTAATTCGATAGGCTAATAAACTCCCTAAAGCTTCATGTACAAAACGCCCTTCGAATGGATAAAAAATAGCATGGTATCCTTCTTTTGTTTTAAAGGTTTCAATCAAAAATTGATCTGGTCCGGGAATAATACTTTCTTTTGACTGTTGTTTAAAAATGTGAGAAAGTGCTTTAAGTTCTCTAGAGACACTTTTTTTATCCCCTACAGATTCTTGCATACTTGGTGAGGCCTTGTATAATTCGTTTCTGAGCAGTTCAGACATTTGCGAGGTCAACGTTAATCGTCCTCCCATCCAGCTTGGTACTTTAGACGTGCGCTTACTGGATTTTCGTACGAGTACCTGCATATTTTTAATCCGAACTAGTTCAAGGTTTCTGCCTGCAAAGGTAAACACATCTCCTGGCGTTAATTTTGAAATAAAAAATTCTTCAATACTACCGATATAACCGCCTTTTAAGTATTTTACATTCAATACAGCATCACTTACAATTGTACCTATTTGTAAGCGATGACGCATAGCAATTCCTCTATTATTTACTTTGAATCGCCCATCAGCTTCAATCTCTACTTTTTTGTAATCATCGTAGGATTGTAAACTTTGACTGCCTATAGTAATAAAGTTCAATACCCATTGCCATTCCTCTTCTTGCAATGCTTGATAGCAGAATGTATTTTTTACCTCAGGGTAAATGTCTTTGGGATAAAATCCATCAGAAACCGCCAGCGTTGTAAGATATTGCACCAGAACATCAAAGCTATTGAGATAAGGGATTCTATCTTCTACAGTGTTTTTCTGCACTGCTTGTTGTAATGCAGAAGCTTCTATCAATTCGATAGCATGGGTAGGTAGAAAATAGATAACACTTTCTTTTCCGGGTTGATGACCGCTACGTCCCGCACGTTGCAAGAATCTGGCAACTCCCTTGGGGCCTCCTATCTGGATAATTGTTTCTACCGGTGCAAAGTCAACCCCAAGATCAAGACTAGAGGTGCAGACCACTGCTTTTAGAGATTCATTACGGATTGCTTGTTCGACCCAAAGTCGAGTTTCTTTATTGACGCTTCCGTGATGCATGGCCATTTCTCCCGCAAATTCAGGATATTTTTCCAGTATTTTCTGAAACCATATTTCGCATTGACTTCTCGTATTGGTAAAGAGTAAAGTGGTTTTGCTATTTTTTATAATAGGAATGACTTCGTCTAATAAATGTATTCCCAAATGCCCTCTCCAGGGAAAAGTCTCCATCTGGTCGGGAATAATACTCTGCACTTTAATTTTTTTATTGATACTTGCTTTGATCAACAGAGAGTTATGAAAAGCGTGAGAATTGGTGCCTAATAATACTTCTCTCGCTTGTTCTAAGTTACCAATGGTTGCAGAGATCCCCCAAATTCTGATGTTGGGGGATATGGTTTTGAGTCTTGATAGTGCTAGTTCGATTTGGACACCTCTTTTTGTTCCTAAAAGCTCATGCCATTCGTCAATAACAATAGCACTACAATCTTTGAACGTTTTGTCATATCCTTTGGATGCTAAAAGTAGCTGTAAACTTTCTGGTGTTGTGATCAACAAATCCGGCATGTTTCGTTTTTGTGAGGCACGTTCTTTTTGCGAAGTATCTCCTGTACGAATGCCTATAGTCAACTGTGTGTCTAGGTCTTCGGCTACACGTTCTGCTGCTTGCTTGATTTCTTGCGAAAGCGCTCGTAAAGGAGTAATCCAAATAGCTTTTAATCCTCTTTTATGTTTGGTTTGATATTCGGGATTGTTTTTGATGTAATGTAATACTATTGGAAACCAAAGCGCATACGTTTTACCACTTCCTGTAGGGGCATTCAGCAAACCGTTTTTACCTTGCAAAAAAGCTTTCCAGGATTTTTTTTGAAAGGGAAATGCTTTCCAACCACGTTGTTGAAACCAAGACTCTGCAAGTTCAAAAAGTTCTTTTGTGCTTGCAGAAGATGTTTTTTTATTAGACGTTTTCCCTCTTTTTGTCATTATAGATGCATGTCATTTAACCTTTGATCGATTCTTAAAATGTTATTTGATTAATATTTTTAAATCTTCTAATGTATTGGCTTCTTCGATTTTTTTATCACGACGCCATCGTAAAATCCTTGGGAAACGGGTTGCTACGCCGCTTTTGTGTCGTTTAGAGAGGGCAATACCTTCAAAAGCGATCTCAAAAACGAGCTCTGTTTTTACACTGCGTACCGGCCCAAATCGCTCTAGGGTATTAGCTTTGATAAATTTATCAACTTCTTTGAATTCTGCATCTGTAAGACCAGAATATGCTTTAGCAAAAGTGACCAATTCAGTTTTATCATCGTTCCATAACCCAAAGGTGTAATCTGTAAATAGATTGGATCGCCTGCCATGACCTCTCATTGCATAAGTGAGTACAGCATCTATGGTCAATGGATCTACCTTCCATTTCCACCAGTCTCCTTTTTTTCGTCCTACTTGATAAGGAGAATCCTTTCTCTTCAACATCAACCCCTCAGAATGAACATCTCTAGATCGTTCTCGTTCTTTTGCTACTTCTTGCCAGCTTTCAAAAGTCATTTTTTGAGATAATTGTATAGCATTGACTTGCTCTGGTTCTTTTTGTAAATGTTGATACAGATGTTCAAGAATTTCTCTTCTTTTATAAAAAGGCAATGCTCTAATATCATTGTTTTCCCATTCTAAGATGTCATATGTTTTTAGGATTACCGGTGTTTTCTGTAAAAGTGCTTTGGATATTGTTTTTCTTCCGATTCGGGTCTGTAGATCATTAAAGGTTCCTATTTTTCCTTCTGGGAAAGGAAGTATTTCACCATCTAAAACAGTTCCATCGGGGATATATTTTAAAAACTCCTGAAACTCGGGATATTTATCTGTGACCAATTCTTCTCCTCGGCTCCATACAAACAGTTCTTTGTTTCTAATAATAACTTGTGCACGTATGCCATCCCATTTATGCTCTGCATACCAGTCATTAATATTTCCCAGATCATTGACTTCATTCTCTATGGCGTATGCCAAATAAAAGGGGTAAGGTTTGGATAAAAAGTCAGATTCTTTTTCTTCGATAACCAAATCGTGAAAAGAAATGGTATTGGGATTCCAATTGCCCATCAGCTTATAGGCGAGTACATCTTCATTAATTCCGGTAGCTTTTGATAATGCCCGGGTCATAAGTTTTTGGCTAACTCCTATTCTAAAACCTCCGGTGATGAGTTTTGTAAATACAAAACGCTCATAATAGTTTAATTTTTTCCAATTCTCAAAGAGATATGCTTTCTTTTGTTCATCATCTTGTTTTTTGAGGGCTATCATCTCTTGCAAAAACTTTGTTAAGCTTTTATCAGATTGTTCTGTTGAGGTAGGGATCACTAATGCTATCGTTTCTGCAAGGTCTCCGACAATATGATACGATTCTTCAAACAACCATAGCGGGATTTTTGCCAACTCAGATGCCCATGTTCTAAGCAATGTAGTATTTACTGGTCTAGGCGGCCTACGATGCGATAGTATCGCAATGGTCCATACTTTGTCTTCGTCTGGAGCAGTTTTAAAATAAGAGGCTAGTGCGTCTACTTTTATGTTGGTTTTGTTAGTACTATCTAGGGTTTTGATGAGTGATGCAAAATGTATCATGAGGAAACCTCACTTTCTTTTTTTGTTTCTAATTCAGATAATTCCCCTTCATATTGTGTTTTTTCGGTTCTGGCATCATATCCTATTTCTCTCAAATATCTAGAAAAAATATCCGTATATCCATGTGTACTTATAATTTTCGTAGCACCTGTTTCTTTGATGGCAGTAAGTAACCCTTGCCAATCACAATGATCAGAAAGCACAAAACCTTTATCAATAGCCCTTCTGCGTCTCGCTCCTCTAAAGGTCATCCATCCACTTGCAGCGGCAGTGACATAAGGAACCATTTTTCTTATCCAGGTACTGCCATGTGCACTCGGGGGTGCAATCACAATATTACCTAAAAGTTCTTCTTTTTTTGTTTCTCTAGTAATCAGTATAGTTTCAGGAAGTGTATTGATTGTACGTATGACTTCGTTCATATTTTCTACAGCTCCATGTGTGTATATTTTCCCTATGGATGTGTCGAGATGTTTTAACAATCGTTGTGCTTTGCCTAAGGTGTAACCAAAAAGAATAGAGGTTTTTCCTTCATTTTGATTTTGTTGCCACCAATTATTGATGTCATTAAATACTTCTTTTTGTGGTGTCCATTTGAATGCAGGTAGCCCAAAGGTACATTCTGTGATAAAAGTATGGCATTGTATAGGTTCAAAAGGTGTACAAATACCGTCGTCTTCGATCTTATAATCCCCTGTAAATACCCAAACTTCGTCTTTGTGTTCTACCCTTATTTGTGAACTCCCAATAATGTGGCCTGCAGGATGAAAGCTGAATTTGACATTATTGATTATAAATGATTCTCCATATTCTTTACCAGTTACATTAATATCGCCTAATCTGTGCCTTATAATAGGAATATTAGTATGGTGTGTAATATATTGTTTGTGTCCCCAGCGGCTATGGTCAGAATGACCATGGGTAATTATTGCTTTGTCAACAGGTTTCCAGGGATCTAAATATACTTTTGCAGCAGCGCAATAAATGCCTTTATTAGTGAATTCTAATAGTGGTTTTTTCATGAAGTATATTTAGAATTTGTATAGTAAAAAACACTTTTGTGTTAAATTAATAAATGTTAAAAGTACTTAAAAGTGTTTGTGAAAACATTAAGAGTTGTTTTACTCGATAATCAAGATTTAAATGCTCTGAAGCTTACCTCGAAATCAAAAATTAGTTTCCTGTAAATGCCTCTTGGGTTACCCTAAAATTCTTCACTATAAAAAATCATTGTTATAAATTTCAAAAGGAGTAGAGTTTGGTTATATTTGCGCCAAATTAAAAGAAAGTATATGATGTCAATATCTGACTTATTTGATAGTGGATTTCAGAAAAGAAATCAAAATCACTTTGCTGCAATTGTAAGAGTAGCTATGAGTGATGGTATTATCACTGATGAAGAGCGTGCTTTTTTAGATAGACTT
This sequence comes from Aquimarina algicola, assembly GCF_006443095.1. Lineage (GTDB taxonomy): Bacteria > Bacteroidota > Bacteroidia > Flavobacteriales > Flavobacteriaceae > Aquimarina > Aquimarina algicola. Next base: position 27,325 of record NZ_VFWZ01000006.1, on the reverse strand, counting down.
GCTCGTAATTTGCATATTTCTGAAAATGATTATAAAGAAATCTTAAAAGATTATAACAGTCACCCTATTAATCCTCCTGTGAGCTATGAACGTAGATTAGAACGTCTATTTGATTTGGCTCGTATGGTATACGCAGATCATATCAAAGGGGACGAGCAGGTGATTTTACTAGAAAAACTTGGCGTAGGACTAGGATTTAATCCCGATAATACAAAGTATATTATAGACAAAGCGCTGTTTTTGGTTGAAAAAGGTGTTGATGCAGATACGTTTTATGAAGAGATAAAAAATATGAATCACTAATTATTTTGATTAGAGGATATATAATATAAAAAAGGCTACCTAGTGGGTAGCCTTTTTTGCGATTTGTTTTGTGATTTTATAGATGAATTCTTCTTGCTCAAATGGTTTTGTTATAAAATCATCCATTCCTGAGCGAATACACTTATCTCTTTCGGTTTCATCTGCTTTTCCGGATATCCCAATTATGGGTACCTCAGAAATAAATTTATCTCCATAATTATTACGAATGATTCGGGTTGCCTGATACCCATCTATTTTTGAGATTGTAAGATCCATTAATATAAGATCATACTTACGTCTCTCGATATGATTAATGGCTTCTTCACCATTCATAGCAACATCTACATAAAAGTTACCTTTTGAAATCAGAATTTTCATGATAAGATACTGTGTTACTTCTTCGTCTTCTACAAGTAAAACTCTGAATTTGTTTTTGGTATCAGGTAACGTATATTTTTTCTTTTTTTGTGTTGGCGATGACTTAAGGAGTTCGAATCTAAAAGGGAGCTTAATTGTAAAAACCGTTCCTTTTTCGGGGATACTATCAACTTTAATTTCTCCGTTTAAAAGTTCTACCAGGTTTTTTACGATTGCAAGACCTAAACCTGTTCCTGAGACTCTTTTATCGAGATCAAATCTTGTAAAACGTTCAAATAAGTAAGGAATATTTTCTTCTAAAATACCTATTCCAGTGTCTTCAATTTTGAAAGTGAGACTCACTTTATTGGTACGTTGGTAGTTTTTGGTGATTGATAATGATATTTTTCCTTCTTCCGTAAATTTGAAAGCATTACTGAGAAGGTTATTCAAGATTTGATATACTCTTGTTCTGTCACCGATTAAATATTCTTGTATTCCTTTTTCTACGTGGGTTTCAAAAGAGATTTGTTGTGCTTTTGCTACTTTGGAGTATGACGTTTCAAACCCTTTGATTAATTCCTGAAAAGAAAAACGTTCTTCTAGAATTTTTAATGTTCCTGATTCTATCTTAGACAGGTCAATCATATCATCTATCAAAGCATTAAGATGTAAGCTTTCTCTTTTGATGATTCTTGCGAGCTCTTCTTGTTCGAATGTTAATTTTGTTTTTTCAAGCACTTCGACAAACCCCAAAATACTGGTAAGAGGAGTTCTTATTTCATGATTAATATTTGCGATAAAGCTATTTTTAAACTCTTCTTTTTCTAATAAAAATTTGTTTTTTAATTCTAGCTCTTTTGCAAGTAATACAGATTCATTTCTTTGCTGCGCAATTTTATTTAGATCCTTATACTTTTGCGTATAATCAAAAAGGACAATAGTGATATCTTTTGTGGCAAAAGCAAAAGAAACATCACAGATTCGTTCTGATTGGTCATCTTCTAAATGAATACAAGGAAAATTTAATTCTTCTTGACCGGTGTCTTCTTCTGCAAATGTCCTTAAAATTTCAAAAAACGGGTGTGCTTCGTAGATAGAGGTCTTTATATCCCAGTCAAAAAAAGTTTTGTTTGTTTCTTGTATTATACCTTCATTAGAGACTTTGATAACCTGTATTCGCGGGTTAAAGTATAGATCGTTTTTAACTTGTTTTGCCATTAGGTTTTTGTTATTTCTGTTGCCAGGTCAGAGAAAAAATCCTGAACATTTTTGTTGGTTTTGGCACTTGTTAAACAATCAAACTCAATATTATGTTCTTTAAGTTGAGAGGTTATTTCTTTTTCGTTTACCAAATCTAATTTATTGCCAATTACCTTTGCTACTACTTTTGGGTAGGTTTTTGTCAGGTAATCAATATCATGATTCAGAGAGGCATATGTTTCTTTTCTGGTGAGGTCAAAAACATATATAAAAGCGTGAGACCCTAAAAGATATGATTTTCGGGTGTCTTCTACATTATCTGAGTGACCTTCGGTATCCCAAATAATCATTGAGAGTTCTCTGCCATCCGGCAGTTGAACCACTTTTTTTTTGATTTGTACTCCAAGAGTTACTTTGTATTCTTCAGAAAATTCGTTGTCAACAAAACGTCTGAAAAGTGACGTTTTTCCGACTCCAAAAGGTCCTAAAAGCACTACTTTCTTAGACAATTTCATCTGTAAAATATTTTTTTAACTTTTTAGTAAATAAGGTGCTGTTTTGTAATTCTTTGTTAGAAATATGATTCTTGGCAAAGTCTATAATTTGATCCTCTAACACTTCTTTGAACATCATAGTGTAGGCTCCAGAAATAACGGCAGCTACGTAATATGAGTAAAAATTTTGTATGTGTATGGTATGTAATTCGTATTCAATAAGTTCGAGGTTTTGGTCACCACCTCTAAAGGCATCTTCTACAAAACTTTTTATGGCAGTAAGCATACCGGCTATCATCTCTTTATCAATGGTGCCATCAGATAATGGACTGTAATCAGATATTAAAATCCCAGAATTTTTTTCGATGACAAAGATTTGTATTAATCTAGGTTTTGCATAATCAGAGATCGCTAATTCTCCATCAGTAACGCCTTGTGCTCTGGCTTTGGTTCTGCGAAACCAGTTTTTAAAAGAGAATGCACTTTTTGTTTTGCGGCTGATATTTTCGCTTAATAATCTCATCTCATGAGCGATATATTTCTTTATCATCTTTCCTATAATAGGAAATAGCGCTTCTACAACGGCATCCTGAGAGTTCTTTATTTCTTCTTTTAGTGTTTGCGTAATAGTTGGACCAAGTGTTTTCGGAATTTCTTCAATAAACTCATCAAGTTTGTCATCGATTATAGGATCAACTTTGTGCGAAAGCTCTTCTTTTTTGTATACGATTTTAGAAAGCTCTTCTACTTTTTCTGCAATAGAGCCAGTAAATTCTTTTTCCTCATCAAGAAGAAGATCTTTGAGAATTTTAAGTTTATCCTTATCTTCCATATCCGGGATAGATTGGATTATTTTTGACTAATTTTTTCACCTAATGAGATAAAAAGATCTCCCAGTGTTTTTTTGTCAACTTTATTGGTATCTAGCGTTTCTATCTTATCATTGAGGTTATCTTCTAGTTCTGTAATTCTTATATTGACATCTGTACTTAGATTATCAATAGCTTGATTGAGCTCTTTGCGAGTGTCTTCTATAAGATCTTCAAGTATTTTTTTCTTAACCTGAATATCGTTTTTTACCTGCTCGAACTCAGAATTATATGCGGCGATATTTTCACCAAATATTAAATTCTTGATTGCTTCTATTTTTGAAGAAGGATCGTTTGATACTTTTTCTTCAACAGCTTTTTTTTCTTTAGCCATTTTAGATTGGTTTATTAGATTTTTTATTTACATTCTCTGTAAAGTTAACACAAGTAACATTAAATATAGGGGCTTTGCAACCTATAATGTTAATTTTTTTATAAAAACATCATTTATTAAGTTGCTTCTATGTGTTTACTCTAAAAATTTAGGGGTAAATATCTAAGGAGATATATAAATATACCACAAAACAAAACCTTAGGCAAGAATTAAATAGTTTAGAAAGAAATAATTTTTAATGGGTTATATTTCTGTGATTTATTCCATAAAAGATTCTACTTTCTCAACCATATTCTTGCTTCCACATACAAAAGGAGTTCGTTCATGCAGATTAGTAGGTTTAATATCTAGAATTCTTCTATACCCATCACTTGCTTTTCCTCCGGCTTGCTCTGTGATAAAAGCCATAGGATTACATTCATAAAGCAGCCTTAGTTTTCCGTTAGGTGATTTTGAAGTGCTAGGATACAGATATACGCCACCTTTTATCATATTACGATGGATATCGCTTACTAATGATCCGATATATCTCGAAGTATAAGGTCTGTCTTCTTTTTCTTCCTGACAATACTTGATATAGTCTTTAATCCCTTGAGGGAAATGAATATAGTTTCCTTCGTTTACCGAATAGATATGCCCATCTTCTGGGAATTTCATATTTGGGTGTGATAGATAATATGTTCCTAATGCAGGATTAAGGGTAAAACCATTCACTCCATTACCCGTAGTGTATACTAGCATCGTAGAAGTTCCATATATAATATAACCTGCTGCTACCTGAAGATTGCCCGGTTGAAGAAAATCTTCTAGAGTAACCGGTGTACCTGCCGGGGTCACTCTACGATAAATCGAAAAGATTGTTCCTACCGATACATTTACATCTATATTAGAACTTCCGTCAAGTGGATCCATCAAGACAACATAACTATTACGATGATCGTTTTTCTGTCCTTTGATTGTAATAAATTCATCATTTTCTTCTGATGCGATACCACAAACGATCTCTCTATTGGTAAGCGTATTTATAAAAGTTTCGTTGGCCAGAACATCTAATTTTTGTTGATCTTCTCCTTGTATGTTGGTTTCTCCTACAGCACCTGTGATATCAACTAGTCCGGCTTTATTTACTTCATGATTCACCATTTTTGCTGCTAAACGAATGGAGTTTATCAAACGAGAAAGCTCGCCACTGGCATAAGGAAAGTCCTTTTGATTTTCGATAATGAATTCTCCTAAAGTTTGATTTTTTCTTTGCATTAATGATGAGTTTTGTTATGAATGCTTTATTTGGTGTAAAAATATTATTTTTTAAGTAACTATAAGGTTTTCGTAAGTTTAAATTCTTAGACTTTATCAAGAATTGTAAAAACATTGCAAGATTGTATGATAACATTATAAAATTTCTGAAATTCTAATTCATATTTTATAGTTTTGATAAATTTTGTACAGTTATGGATTTTATAATAAGAGATGCTCATCAGCAAGATATGCCACAGGTATTGAATTTGATTCAAGAATTGGCTGTTTTTGAAAAAGAACCTGATGCTGTTGAGGTTACAGTAGAAGAATTGATAAAAGAAGGGTTTGGAGAACAACCTCTTTTTCATTGTTTTGTCGCAGAAGTAGAGCATACTATCGTAGGTATTGCTTTGGTATACTACCGTTTTTCTACCTGGAAGGGACGCTCAATCCATTTAGAAGACCTTATTGTAAAAGAATCTATGAGAGGTACCGGTATTGGAGGTGCTTTGTATGCAGAAGTATTAAAGTACGCTAAAACAAAGGGAGTAAGGCGAGTAGAGTGGGTTGTATTGGATTGGAATCAGAATGCTATAGATTTTTATGAAAAAAGTGGAGCAAAACTCTTAAAAGACTGGTACTTGGTACAGATGGATAAAGAGGGAGTAAACAAATTTGTAGCAACATTGTAACATCTATAATCGAACGAGCTTTTAGCCATGAGAATATTTAAGTTTGGGGGTGCATCTGTAAAAGATGCTGATGGGGTAAAAAATGTAGTTAAAGTACTAAAAGCGACAGGAGCTTCTAATCTAGTTATAGTAGTTTCTGCAATGGGAAAAACTACAAATGCCTTAGAACATATCATAGATCAGTATCTTAAGAATGATTCTGATCTCAAGTCCTCAATTTTTGATCTAAAGAATTATCATCATACTATTCTCAATAAACTTTTTGAACAGAGTTCTCACATTGTTTTTGATAAAGTCAATGCATTGTTTGATGATATGCAAACAACAATGGATAGAAACAAATCTGTTCAATATGATTTTGTTTACGATCAATTAGTTGGATATGGTGAATTAATAGCAACTACTATCGTAAGTGAATATTTGAATTATAATGACTATACCAATACATGGCTTGATGCGAGAAAAATAATAAAAACAGATCATACATATAGGGGTGCTATTGTTGATTGGGAAACGACACATCAAAATATAGGTGAAGCCATAAAAAAAAATGACCTTACGATCACTCAAGGTTTTATCGGCTCAGATCAAAATAATTTTACGACAACTCTTGGTAGAGAAGGTAGTGATTACACAGCAGGAATCCTGGGGTATTGTTTGAATGTAGAAAGTGTAAGCATATGGAAAGATGTTGATGGAGTGCTTAATGCAGATCCTCGCGTTTTTGAAAAAACCACATTACTCTCACATATTTCTTATGAAGAAGCTATAGAACTAGCATTTTATGGAGCTTCGGTTATTCATCCTAAAACTATTCAACCCTTGCAACGCAAAGAGATTCCTTTGTATGTAAAATCATTTATTCATCCTGAACAAGAAGGAACCTCTGTGCAAAAAGGCCAACCTCTTTACCCTCATATCCCATGTTATATTGTAAAGAAAAACCTGATTCTATTATCACTTTCTTCATTAGACTTCTCATTTATTGTAGAGGATAATATCAGTGAGATTTTTAACCTGTTTCATAAATATCAGATTAAAGTAGATCTTATTCAGAATTCTGCAATTAGTTTTTCTGTATGCCTTGATGATAAATTTGGGCATTTTGAAAAGCTTATCGAAATACTAAAGGCAAAATTTGAAGTGTTTTATAATTTGGATGTCTCATTATTTACGGTTAGACATTTTACGCAAGAATCTATTCAAAATTTAGAAGAAGGTAGAGAGGTTTTGTTAAAACAAATTACAAGAGAAACATATCAAATGGTTGTGCGCAAATAATAAAATCAATTCATGGATTTTGCTATATTTGCAGTTAGCGCAAATTATATTTAATGCCCATAGTCACAGCAAGAGAAGTAGCCTCAGGGCTCAAACTAGATAAACTCGGTTTTATAGGGAACTTTATGGGTTGGATAATCCTAAAGATGACAAGGCTGTCAAAGGTAAATAGGCAGTATGATAAGATTAGTCATTTAGAGGATTTGGATTTTTTAACTAAAGGACTGGAAATTCATGGAGTTACTTATGAAATACCAGAAGAAGATCTAAAAAGATTACCAAAAGACGGAGCATTTATTACACTATCAAATCATCCTTTAGGAGGACTTGATGGTATCTTATTGCTGAAACTTATGCTTGAACATCGTTCTGATTATAAGATAATAGCAAATTTTTTACTTCACAGTTTATTGCCTCTTAAACCTTATGTATTACCGGTAAACCCTTTTGAAAACAGAAAAAATGCAAAGTCGAGTCATAAAGGGATCAAAGAAGCGATTTTACATTTAAGAGATGGTAAACCTCTTGGGATATTTCCTGCGGGAGAAGTGTCTACCATCAAAGAGGGTAAAAACTATGTTGACCGTACTTGGGAACCTAGTGTTATGCGACTGGTTCAAAAAGCAAAAGTTCCTGTCATACCTATCTATTTTCATGCTCGTAATAGTAGGCTTTTTTATCGATTAGCTTCTATTAGTGGTACTTTGAGAACAGCAAAGCTACCCAGTGAGTTGTTTTCTCAGGAAAATAAAGTCATAAAAGTTCGTATCGGAAAACCAATCTCTGTAAAAGATCAGGAAGAACATGAAAATCTAGAAGACTTGTCGAGCTTTTTACGGAAGAAAACATACATGCTGGCAAATCCCTACGAGAAAAAGACATTAAGAGAAACAATTCCTCAAAATCTTAAACTCCCTAAATCTCCTAAAGAGATTGCAGGTGAAGGGAATACCCAACTTATCGAAGCAGAACTTCAATACTGTCGAGAACACAACAAACGCTTATTGAAAAGTAAGAATTATGAGGTGTTTTTGGCAAAAAAACATGAAGTACCTACCGTTTTGCACGAAATAGGACGCTTAAGAGAAATTACCTTTAGAGCAATTGGAGAAGGAACTAACAATTCTATTGATCTTGATAAATTTGATGATTATTACCATCATATGTTTTTGTGGGATAATGATGCCAAAAGGTTAGTAGGGTCGTACCGAATGGGTATGGGATCCAAAATCTATAGTCAATATGGGATCAATGGGTTCTATCTTCAGGATTTATTTCGTTTTGAACCGGAGTTACATAAGATGATGAGCCAATCTATAGAAATGGGGAGGGCTTTTATTATAAACGAATATCAACAAAGGCCAATGCCTTTATTTTTACTTTGGAAAGGGATAGTACATTGCACTTTACGTTTTCCTGAACACAAGTACTTAATAGGGGGAGTAAGTATCAGTAATAAGTTTAGTAATTTTACTAAATCACTGATGATCGAGTTTATGAAATCCCATTATTATGATCCTTATGTTGCTCAATATGTAAGGCCTAAAAAAGAATTTAAAGTAAAACTCAAAGATGCGGATAAAGATTTTGTTTTTGACGAAAGCAAAAGTGACCTGAATAAATTTGACAAAATTATTGATGAGGTAGAGCCGGGAAGTCTTCGTATACCTGTATTGATCAAGAAATATATCAAACAAAATGCAAAAGTAGTAGCCTTCAACGTAGACCCTTTATTTAATAACGCTGTAGATGGTTTAATGTATATTCGTATTGCAGACCTTCCTGACAGTACGGTCAAACCTGTAATGGAGGAATTTCAAGCAGAATTAGAGCAAAAATATTTTAAAAATGGGGATAAGTAATTGCTTATCCTATTCCAAATGATAGTAAGAAAGAGGCTTTAAAAATTAAAGCCTCTTTTTTGTATTCGTAACTTATTATAAAGTTGAAGTGATAATGTGTTGCTCTACAAAATTTTTACAGTATGCTTTAATTTGATTTCTTGTTTTAGTAAAAGCCTTGTGTATTTCATCCTCTGTTCCTTCTACTTTTGAAGGATCAAAGAAGTTATAATGTAATCGTTCTGCTTTACCAGGAAAAAAAGGACATCTTTCTTTTGCATTATCGCAGACGGTAAGAATATAATCAAATTTTATATCAAGATATTCATCAAGATTATTAGAGGTATGGTTAGAAATATCAATATTATCTTCTTTCATAATAGCGATTGCTCTGGGGTTCACTCCATGTGTTTCTACACCTGCGCTATAAATAGTTGCATTTTCTTTTGCAAAAAACTTTAAGTATCCCTCTGCCATTTGACTTCGGCAAGAGTTTCCTGTACAAAGTACTAAAATATTCATGTGATTATAATTATTTGGTTATGTGATGATGTTACTTCTTCGTTCGAGTATTATATTATCATGCCAAACTCCTAATCTTTTGGCTACTTTTTGTCTATATCCAATTGTTCTAAACCCAACAGCAGTATGTAATGCAATACTAGCTTTATTTTGATTAAAAATGCTTGCTTGTAAGGTCCAGATATGTTCCTTTTCACTTTCTTGAATAAGTCTTTGCAGCAAAGATTTACCAACGCCCATCCCTCTATGTTCAGAAGAAATATAGATGCTAACTTCAGCTACCCCCCTATATACTTGTCTAGTTGAAGTAGGGGATAGTGCTACCCAACCTACTATTTTATCTTCTATAACAGCTTTGAATCGGCAAAATTTATGATGGGTTATATCCCATTGTTGCCAAGTAGGAATCTTTAGCTCAAAGCTAGCGATACCTGTATCTAATCCTTGCTGATATATTCTAGAAATAGAAGACCAGTCTACTTTGTCGAAGGATAATATTTTGACTTTTTCAGAGATCAAAAAGTGTAGTTTTGTTTTTTTAACAACAACCACTACCAGGAGCACAAGATGAGGTTTCTTGGGCATTATTTTCTAGAACACCGCAAGCTTCTTTTGCTTTACAATCAGTAGGGTTTACAGCTAGTTTGATGATAAGTTTACTTTCTTTGATTTCAAAATCTGTAATATGTAATTGAGCAGTATGAAACATAGTGTTTCCATATTCCATTTTTACTATGGTATCCATTTCATACGGTTTTATTCGTTCTACTTTCTTTAAAATACCAAGCGCTTTGTAGGCACTCATATATTCTGGTTTTCCTATTTCTCCGGGGTTTTCCCAAAGTTGAATAATAGTCTCTTTCCAAAAATCTGTACCAGCTCCGCAATCTACAGCATCGATAGTAACGTGTTTTACTTCTGTAATATGATAGTTAGAACCAACGAGCATACCCGGAGCATATTCGAATAATAGTGATTTTCCTTGATGTTCTGTTAATAGTGATATAAATTCTGATATTTTCATGAGTTGATACTTTAAGGTGTTAACAACAATTTGTTTTTGTAGTATTAAAAAATGTGTTTAAATTTTCTTGAATTTCGTTCCAACGATCGATATCGATACAATAGCAGATGCTTTTTCCTTCGATTTCTCCTTTTAAAAGTCCTATGCTTTTTAATTCTTTAAGGTGTTGGGAAATGGTTGCCTGAGCCAAGCCTATTTCTTCAACAAGATCATTACAAATACAAGCATTTTGTTTACTGATATATTGTAAAATAGCAATACGTGCCGGATGACCTAGTATTTTAAAAAAATGAGCAAGTTCATTTTGCTGCTGATCAAATATTTGCGTTTTAGTAATTCCCATTTATAATTGTTATATCGCAATATTACGATAATAATTGATAAGAAAAAAGCTGAATGATATTATTTCAGCTTTTTTATGTTTTTTTTAGAACCAAGGTTTGCTACCTACCTGATAGGTTTGGTAGAACTCGTCATCTGATTTTGTAAGGTAAATAATACCTTCAATAAGTCCAATTATTGAACCAGCACCACAAGTAACGATCGTTACAATAAGTTGTATAATACCTTCTTTTGTGTATCCCAAGTAGAATTTATGAACACCAAATCCTCCAAGAATAATACCTAAGATTCCAGCGATCATTTTCTTATTCTCTTGATTAAGAACTTCTTGAGCTCCAGATGAAAAGTCGTTTGCAGTTTCTCCTGCTTCGTTTCCTATATTGTCTCCAGTGTTGTTGTTTTCTTCACTCATATTTTATTATGTATGATTAGTTTATGGAGGAAAAATACAAAAAAATATTAATTATGAGTATTAAGATCAAAAAGAATATTTAAAACTTAGTAATTCTATAGGGTTTTAAGGCTTTATATTACTGAGGTTGAATATTTCTTTTTCTATATTTTCTTTAGCAGTTTTCTCGAATTTGGTAGAGAAATATACTGTTTTAAATATTTTTGGCATTTTTAGAAAGTGATTTAAAACCTTAATTCTACCTTTGTTATATAAAAAATTAGGGTAGTATTGATACTCTTTCCTTACATTCTTATAGTATGTTTGATATGCTAGCCAATCACTACCCAAAATACAAAGATCGGCGTCTGTAAAGTAATTAACATCCTTGTTTTTGTCTATAGTATGGCCTTTTGTAGCTAGTATAATATCATTGCAAAGTTGTATTCTGTTTTCTGCTACGCCCATCATTTTTAACACAGATACAGCCTTTTTTGCGCTCTCTTCTTCATTATTTTGTTTTAGAATATTGTAAACGTAGTCATGATAAAATAAAGCAAAAAGGGTCATATCCCAATCTTTGATATCATTTTTGACATGAATAAGATGCTTATGTAGGTTTTCGAGATGAGAAAGGTTGTGATAGTATCGTTTCTTTTGGGTATGCTGTTTTTCAATATCTATCCACAAAGATTCAATGTATATAGCATCATTAATATATTGAGTGCAGAGTTCTATGAAAGTTTCTTTTAGCAAAATTTAGCTTTGATTTTATCTACAATAGTTTGCGCAAGTTTTTCTTTAGACTCAACAGTCCAACCAGCTACATGAGGACTCAAGAGTACGTTTTGCATTGAGAGAAGTTCTTGTAATGTTTTTGGTATTTCTGTTTGTTCTTCTGGAGCAAATAGATTTTCAAAAGACGATTTTTCATATTCTAAAACATCTAGTCCGGCTCCTAATATTTTGCCTTGTTTGATAGCATTTACCAGGTCTTGAGTAACAACGCTTTTGCCGCGAGCGGTATTGATCAACCAAAATGGTTTTTTAAAACTATTGATAAAATCTTGATTAATTATTCCCATAGTTTTTGGGGTTTGCGGTGTGTGCAGACTAAGAATATCAGTTTTTTCAAACAATTCTTTGAGTCCAACTTGGGTAGCATCGCTATTTTCGACATCTTCTAGAATATCATAACAAATCACTTCGACGGTAAACCCTCTAAGCTTTCTTGCAAAAGCTCTCCCCATATTTCCGTAGCCGATAATTCCAATTGTTTTGCCGTCTAATTCTATCCCGCGATGTGTTTCACGCAGCCATTTGCCATCTCTTACACTTTGATCTGCAAGGTTTAGTTTATTGAATAAAGACAAGATCATACCCAAAGCATGTTCTCCAACAGCATTACGATTTCCTTCGGGAGCGTTAAACAGTTTTATACCTAGTTTTTTAGCATATTCTGTGTCAATGTTCTCTAAACCTGCACCAACACGCCCAATAAATTTTAAATTTTTTGCCTTGTCCAAAAAAGTACGATCAATAGCAAAACGGCTTCGAATGATAATACCATCATATGTATTGATTTTGTTTTCGATTTCAATTTTGGATGATGTATAATCTTCATCGTTTTGAAAGCCTACTTCTTGTAATTGTTCTATTAATAGTGGATGATTTGTATCGAGGTGAAGGATATTCATGTTTTAATATAATTAGTATTTCAAAGATAGGTAATGAAGGATAATTATAGGACTCTTGCTGTAATGCTTTGTAAAAAGAAAAATTCACAATCTTTTCGACCTTCTTTTAGCTAAAGTATATTTAATGATACAAAGACATTAAAAAGAATAATGAAATGGTTAGTTTTGAGCAGTAATCTTTGTGTGAATAATAATTTTTTAAACTTATTCTTCTTAATGAAAAAAATATACATACTGTTTCTAGTTTCACTTCTTTCGATAACAACGTATGCTCAAGAATCTGAATTATTAGGGAAGTGGCAATTAGCAACGATAGACAATGTAGATGCAGAAGAAGAATATCCTTTTCCACCATTATTAGAGTTTTTGCCTGATAATAAGATCATCATCAAATTTAGAAATCCTGTTTTTTGGAAATATAAAAACGACACTATTTATATTAAAAACAAAGAACATGAAGAATATAGAAATATGATGACTGTGTTGCATTTGCATAAAGACACGTTAATGGTAAAAAGCTACAGAAAAGAAGACTTAGTATTTAGAAGATTACATAAACCACAAAAAAAAGATCTTTATGGTATTTGGATTGTAAAGGCTCTAGAAAAAGAAGGGGATTTTGATGTATTGTTCAAAGAAAATGGATGGGTTCATTTAAAATCAGATCAAAAAGTATTGCTTGGTAAGCAAGGAGAAGAGAAGCACTTTGATCAAAGCAACTGGCGTATTGATCTAAAAGAGAATGTTTTCTTTTTTGATAGTGATGAAGCCATAGAGATCATACACTTCTCAAAATTTTATTTACTACTTAACTACAAAAATGGTTCTAAAATACTATTGAAGAAAAAATAAAAAAATGTATACATACATTTGTGTTTTGCAAAAATCAGGAGTGAATTTATTATTGTATTAAATTTGACTAACAATGCCGATAAAAAGAAATAGGAATCAAGACGATCAAACTTTGATTGAATTTTACACAGAAAAAACGAAAACTCCATATGGGTTCACAAAAGGTGCAGCAACCCTCATGTTACATTGGATTGAGCGAATTAATGAAGAACTTAAAGAAACAAAAATTTGGGCAGACACTGCTAATCTTCATTTAAACTTACAAAATGTAGACGATTTTTCTGAGAATTTTGTTACCATAGCAACATCGACAGATGAATATCATATTGATTATAAAGTTCCCAGTGAATCCGAACCTTGGGAAAACGCTCGTACAAGAGGAAGCACAAAATCTTTAGATGATGCGATGAAAATGTTAAAAAAAGCAATGATTTATTCTAAAGGCTGGATCGAATCATCTGAACTAAAAACGTATTAAAAAACTACGGATAACAACTCTTGCTAGCCTCTGCTAGCGCCAGTTTGCAACTGGTGATATACAATATAATATCATCCTAAAATAGGTTTACAAACAATCTTCTGAACCCAAAACATTCGCTATCACCTCCCACGATTAGAATATCTGTTAACAAGAAATCTTTCTTATCTATAATTATTGATAACCAATTAGATACACTTGTTACAGGCTGAAAAAGCATAAAAACCTCACCCAAATGTGGAAATCCGTAAAAAACCTAACAAAAGATTGTTGATTTTTGGAAGGATTAATTTTGTACAATAGTGTATACACTATCTGTGATCAAATACAAATGATTGTAAACAGGTACAAATGTTTAATTAGGTAGAGGTGGGTATATATTGTTGTTGCCAGTAATACCATAACAAACATAAAATGAGTTTAACAACAGAAAATTTTAGTTATTCCGCTTTTTTGAGTAGTATGGACTTTGGAGTTTCTACAGGTTCTGGATTTAGACTTGATATTGACGATAATGAATACTTAATAACTGCAAAACACGTAATTATTGATAAAGAGAATAATTTAAGAAGTGATTCTTTTTTATGTACTTCCCAAAATAGTATTGGAGAACCTGAAGAAGCAAAAACAATAATTATCGATTTATCAAAATCTCAAATTAATGAATTTAATGGAGAAGATATTATTATTGTTCAACTCATTAAAGATGTTAACTACAAAATTCAACAAGAGGGGAATAATATCATTTCAGCCCAAGAATCAGACCTATTATCTCTAAATGATATAAGAATTGCTTCTAATGTTATTCAAGTTGGATTCCCATCTTCCCTTTACTTGGAAGGGTTTCAATTTTTTGATATAAATAGACCTTTGTTGAGAAGAGGAATTATTGCTGGAATTCATAGTAAAGAAAATACTTTTATAATCGATTGTCCTGCATTTTATGGAAATAGCGGAGGACCTGTTATTTATCCTTTAGAAAATGGAGAAACTAAAATTATTGGAATAATATCAAGATATATACCATTTGTTACTGAATGGAAAAACAAACACGAAAGACAATTTACTCGTGAAGAATTTTATAATTCGGGATATGCTGTTTGCGTACCTTTAGATTCTATAATTAGTCATATTACTCAAACTAAATCTATTGTAAAATGATTATACCAAGAACTAAAAATCCATCTATAAATAGGATGATTAATCCGAACATCAACAGGATGATTAATCCAAATATCAACAGGATGATTAATCCAAATATCAACAGGATGATTAATCCTAATATCAACAGGATGATTAATCCTAATATCAACAGGATGATTAATCCGAACATCAACAGGATGATTAACCCGAACATCAACAGGATGATTAATCCTAATATCAACAGGATGATTAATCCAAACATTAACAGGATGATTAATCCTAATATTAATAGAAATTACGATGGACTATTCATTTATAATATGTCGTTAACAGCAGTTGAATTTATTGTCCAAGTTAATAATGATTTTATTCAAATATTTAATACCAATTTAGTTAATACAAGATTTGGTGTTAAGCATCAACAAAATGGATACAGTATTTTCGATTTGAATTTAAGATACATTGGACACTTTGAAAGTGATTCTTCTAACGGATACAATGAATTTGGACTGAATAATCAATGGGTCAGCATTATAAAGTAAAAAGTACTACTGGCAACAATGTATAAAAATAATAGCGGTCTTATCGCTAAAACTAAAGTAAGTAAATCTAAAAATGGTCTGTGTATAGCCGAAAAGTTAGTGTGTACAAATCCGCTACTATTCTTATATGAGATGTTAGCCACAAGCCAAACCAAACAATGCAGATGAATGAAATAACCTCTCATATAATCAATATCGACAAAGCCATATGTAAAAACATAGAGAAATTCGATATAGAGGAAAGAGGATTATTATCACAGAATATATTATCTCAACTTAGGAATTTCGTTGAGCACATTGCATTAAAAATTCTTGAAGATGCTCAAAATACAGAATTAAGTAATGATTATGAGAACATCCAAAATGCTATTGAATATATAAAAGCTAGAGGCGATTTAAAATTCTTATCAAAGTTTCACAAACTCTTACAGATTACAGCTTCTCATTATACCCTAAATGAAGAAAGTTCAGAAAGGTTATTACTAAAATACTATGAGTATTTAATAAAAATAAAAACCTTCCTAATGGATACATGTAATTTGGAAGTCCTATATAATCTTGAAGAATTTCCAATTCAAACAGATTCAAATCTTAAAGAATATTATGAGAAAATATCTCAACTTATAAATCAACCTAAAGAAAATCGAGTTAAAAGCGACTACAAAGACAGATATTATATTCAAAAGATAAAACCTTTTTTTATAAATGGTGGAATATATTATGAAGTTACTTTCAAGAGAGCGAACGATTACACTAGCAAGTTTGATAGAATTATAGCGTTTACAAATATTGACATTCTTGGTAATTATGCAGTTAAACTATCCATTAGCATAGACTACATTGAAATTTTAGATAAAAGAATGCCAATTAAAATAATAGATGAATGGGAAGTTTCGATACGACCTTGTGAAATAGACAACTTCGCAAAAATATTTGGAGTAAGCTCTAAAATTAGTAGTGGTAAAGAGTTATACGAGCTAATGAAATACTTAACATCGTCAGGATTAAACTTGATAGAAGTAATAAACTTGAATGATTGGTATTATAATTACGTAAAAAAAACTATAACTGAAAAAGCAAGGGTTTCTCGCATATTCAAACTTTTAGATAAATGTCGAGAAATGAGTAAAAATACAAGTAATGGCTATAATGTTATTAGGTATTTACTACTTAGGCTTAATAATAAAATAATTAAGAAGCAGTATAATCACACTTCTTGTGAGTTATTATCAAATCTAAAACTAGAATATGGCTGCATTCCTTTTGACCAAATGCCGTTTAATTCAGCTTTAATCAATCATAATCCTAAACTTAGCGATCTTTTTGCATCTATAAATGTTGATAATAGAAAACATGAAATCTTAGCTAGACATATTAATAACAATACTGAGCAAAAGGGACAATTATACACTCAAATTAATGAAATTGAAAACTTTAAAAATATAGAAGAGCTAATTGATGAGTGGAATGATAATTTGTATTGGAAACACAAAAATAGACGCATTGAAATTTATAAAAAACATGCATTCATAAAAGGTTATGAAGCCGACACTTATAATATCATAGAAAAATTAAAAGAGGTATCATCAGATGGAATCAAAAATTACAAAAACTCTATAGAATCTTGGCTCCAGTCAACTTCATATAGTATAGATTGTGATGAAAAAAAGTCAGCTCTCAAAAACTTGTTCGAGCATTCTAAAGCTGCTTTGATTTATGGTGCAGCAGGAACAGGTAAATCAACAATGATTAATCATATTTCTAACTTTTTTGATAAAGAAAGTAAACTGTATTTAGCAAATACGAATCCTGCTGTTGACAATTTAAATAGAAACATAAAAGTTGCAAATTGTACTTTTAAAACAATAACAAAATTCTCTTGGAGTCATGAGAATGAATACGATATTCTAATTATTGATGAATGTAGTACAGTCAGTAACTCTGATATGCTTAAGATACTTAATAAGGCAAAATTTAGATTACTTATACTAGTTGGTGACATTTTTCAAATCGAATCAATACTATTTGGCAATTGGTTCAGTCTAATTAAATATTTCATTCCAGAATCATCTGTTTTTGAGCTTGAAAAACCTTATAGAAGTAATAATCAAAATTTACTACGTCTTTGGCAAAGAGTCAGAAATATTGAAGACTCGATTTTAGAAACTTTAACAAAACATCAATATTCTACTACTCTTAACAACTCGATTTTTCAAAGTACAGAAAAAGATGAAATAATTCTTTGTCTTAATTATGATGGGCTTTATGGAATTAACAACATAAACTCATTTCTTCAAAGTAGTAATAACAATAAGGCTTTTGTTTGGGGAACTCATACTTACAAAGTAAATGATCCTATCATTTTTAATGAATCGGGCAGATTTTCACCTTTAATTTATAATAATTTAAAAGGTAGAATTTCCGGTATCGAATTACTTGAAGATAAAATTCAGTTTGACATAGAAGTATTTCTTGTACTTAATGAATTCGATACTGAATGGTACGATTTTGAACTTTTAGATAATGCAGAAAATGGTTACTCTGTCATTCGTTTCACAGTGGATAAATATAAGAGTACAGACGATGACGATGACGACTCTAGTAATATTATACCTTTCCAAGTTGCCTATGCCGTTTCAATTCATAAAGCTCAAGGTTTAGAATATAATTCTGTGAAAATTGTTATCACTGACGAAGTGGAAGAAATGATTTCGCATAATATTTTTTACACGGCAATAACAAGGGCCAGGGAAAAACTGAAAATTTATTGGACACCAGAATCTGAAAAGAAAATTCTTGGGGGTTTCAAAACAAAATTTAATAGAAAAGACTATTCTTTGCTGAAGAAAAAGTATGGTCTGTAGAATGATAAAAACGGCTTATAAGAATGGTAACCGTTGCACAAGCCTTTCATTTTTCTAGGATCTATTTAAGAGGTAAAATTCAGAGGGCTTAAAAAGTCGACTATTAAGTTTGAGAAGTAGTTTTTGACAAAAAAATATTACCCCTTACAGGGTAGGGGGTACCCTCTTGATGACACGGGGTCGATACCGCGCAAAGGTAGTTCGAGGCCGCACTTTGATCCTTTTTACCCATATTTTATCGCTTCGAAGCCATCGATTCACCCTTTTTTCTGATCATTTATGGCCTCGAGGGCATATATTGACGGATATTTTTGATAATTTTTGGGGTGTCGACCCAAAAAGAGGTGGTTCGAACTACCTTTGCGCGGCCTTGAAGTACCTTTATGACCCTTCGAACCATCTGTATGATAGCTCGAAGGATCAAAATAAGGGTTGCAACTACCTCTTTATGGCTCAAAAGTACTTTTATGAAGCGTGCAACTACCTTTGCTTGGGGTATCGACTACTCCGCTCGATCATCATCAATAGCAGGATCACTAGTTACATTTCGTTTAAATAAGACTTTCATATCCTGATAAACGGTTTTGGCTCCTGGTTCGTTCTCACCTGCCAAAAAACGCATCATACGATAAAAGCTTAAGGCATTGGTATAATTATCATGATCCAATAGCGTTTTGGTATCAACTAACTGCTGTGACAGGTTTTGCAATTGTTGTACATGGCTCTCTATTTGATTTCGTGTGGTATAATCACGATCAAACTCTTCTTTGTCCAAAAAACGAGGAACCCAGCTTGGGTGTTGCTCCATATAGTTTTTGGCTTTGTCTACGATCAATTTGTTTTGATTGGCAATACGCCCATATTGCCCTCTTTGATCGGGTGTTAAATTAACGGTTTTGTCTGCCAGTACCTCTTTGATCATTTGCATCCCTTCGGTCAATCTGGTGAGTTCTTCTTGTGTAAAAGTTACACTGATTAGATTTTCTAATGCCATTTGTTTTTGGTTTTAAAATTAATAATGCTGCAAGGATACTGCATCACAGTTTCATTTTTCGGGACTCGCGATTTTTTTTATTTTTTTTTGATGGGATAAACAGTTAAAAATCAATATCGTAATATTGTTTATCTTGCACAAAAACAGTTACTTACGGCAAAACCGTATCCAAAAAAGCACCCTTCTTTAGTATCTTTGGGCATAGGTAATTATAAAAAACAAATACAAGGCAAGATTGATTCTATCATGCGCATCATGATACCTCCCCAAATCATTCTTACCTAGAGTGATAATAATCCATTTGATGTAAGATATAAATGCACATTTAGTAGTATTTTAGGAGATACTAATCTTAAAATATGATATCAAAATGAAAAATCTTATCATCCTATGCAGCATGCTACTTATAGGTATTTTTATCAGTAGCTGCGAGACACAACAGATTAATGATGAAACAGCGATCGAAGACTTACAACAAGACCAATATTATAAAATCGACAAAGAAGAAGTCCAACCTGGTTCGAAAGGGTGATCGATTAAAAAGTGTTTTTTGTTACACTATGATAGCTATACTTCCGGTTGTCTTGTATAGCTATCGTTTTTTGCCAAAGGTTAAAACAGTTACATTTTTAAGCTATCAATGGGATTTTAATGGTTTTACTTCATCTTACTCTTTTTTGTTTGCTTTTTTATCAAAAGTAGCTCCAATTATTTTTATTAGTTTATTCTTTTTGAAACCTAAGCCAATAAATTTTCTAAATAGAAAAATTACTATAAAGCATTTTTTATTTCCGACACTCTTAATTTATTGTTATCAGCTAATTTTTATTGTTGCTCCTGTAGATAAAATAGATGAAGGCTTTTATTCTGAATTAGTAGGTTGGAGTGTCGCTGCGGTTATGTCTTTACTAATTATTTTCTCCAATGAGTACTTCATTATCATATCAAAATTATTTCACTTCTTTTATTTAAAGCTAACACTCAATAAACATCGTCTTAAAATGAAAATTAGAAAGTTAATTTTCTTTATTGTCAAAACTAGAAATAATAAATCACATCATTTAGATCATGAAGTATTTGATAAAGAAATGTGGGAAGTTCTTGACAAAACAAGCAAATAAGAGAATGAGATGAGTAAGGATAAGGTTAAAATTATAGAAAGGTTAAAGAAAAAAGGGTTTATAACTGATAAAGACACTCTTAATGAGTTAATGGCTCTAGCACTAGAAAAAAATAGGAAAGAAGTAGAGAACTCAAAAAAAAATTCCATTGATATTTTGAAATCACAGGATATAATGTCAAGAGATAATTTTTTAAATTTACTTAGTTATAGATTGGAAAACTATTAAATTTATTTCTTAGACGATAGTTTGTTTTCAATAATAACTTCTCTCATTTCGTTCTCAACAATTCTCCATGCTTCTGCTTTTATCAAAGATTTGATTAAAGAGTGTTTTAAGAAAGAAGCTCTTTTATAATCTACATATAATGCAACTTCATCATCTGAAATATCCTTAAACTTTTCTAAAATATTATTTGGAACATTAACTGTCTTATTAATATGATTTGCTTCCGAAAATGAAATATTATTATCGTAATTTTTTAAAATGTTTTTAAACAACTTTTCTTTAGTTTCAGGAATATTACCCCCAGATTCATAGTTTACAATAGTTTTTCTTGTAACACCAAGCAATTCAGCAAATTGTTGCTGTGTCATTTCTCTTTCTATTCTTTCCTTTTTTATATTCAAAACCAATGTAACACTATTAAAATGTAACTATTTAGATATTTAAAAGGGTAATTTTACTCTTTTTTAGTTGTAAAAGAGTAAAATTACTCTTATTTTTGATAAGTTTTTTACTAATACACAAATATATGAAAACAAGGATAACTATTTACTTTTCAAGACCTGTAGTACTATTTCATAATGTATGTTTTAAATCTATTTGATTAGCATATGTCTATAAATAATCGCAAACCAATAAGTGGCCTATTATCCAATTTGCTCAAAAAATCGTTGACAAGGGCAGACTTAATGGCAATAGCAGAAAAATTTGATGTACACCACAATACTATTATCAATATCAGAGATCGTAAAAAGAAAGAACCTGATAAAAGTATTGTAAAGGATATGATCAAAACATCAATACGAGTACAAAAAAATAAGATTAAAACAAGTACAGCGCTAATAACACAACTCGAAGACGAACTAAAAAAGATAAAAACAATGTAATAGAATTTATAAAAAAGTAAGAAGATGAAAATTACCCCAAACCCCGATTTTGAGCAACACGTATTACGGTTACTATCGATTAAACAGTCGAAGTTTAATCAATGTGTACAAGAGCATAGAGGCTATGCATTATTGCTACGCCACTGGATTATAGAAGCGTATCAAAAAGGTACTAGTGTACACGAAGTTGCCACAATGATCTCAAACTCTCACTTATCTATAGATAAGATTAGAGAGGGTAAACCTTTATCATTCAAAGATTGCAATATGTCAATACAACGGTACATACCCCCGACTTTGACGTAGCGAGCATATCGTCAATACAAAAGGGAAGTGCAGGGGGTGTTTAATACCAGTTTTTTTACGCCAAAATGATAGATACCCCTGCTTCCTTTTTTATAGTAACAGTGCAACCCAAATAGGAGTGATCACATGGTTTTTTTAAGTTGATTTTTTGATTGCTCCTATTTTTTAACCTTAAAACCATATGCCGATACAAGACCCGACAACGAGAATACCGCCAGAGGTATTACAAGTGATTTTAAAAGTTCTTAATATAGAACTAGGTGATTTTATGCACAAACTCTTTAATGATGAGCCTCGCGAAGTCATCTTATACGCTAAAATTTATAGTTTATATAACGAATACAGAATCCCATGAAAAACACGTCATGCTGTACTTGATACAGCATCACACAAGCCGATCCAAAAACTATTAACAATAGACCAGAAACTAAAAAACTCAATAATACATTATGATAATAGCTTAAAAATATGCGGTTTTACCACAGCAATAGATCACAAGCATTGTTCTATATTTGCTGCTCTACCCGCAGATTTGTACTAAGCTTTAACGTAAATGATCAAATAACTATTAAAACCTAAAAAGCGAAGACAAATTAAATGAGTATCCAAACAAAATTTTATATACACGATAAGGTGTATAATGTATTAGAATACGAGTTTTCTATCGACCAAAACATTGATTACAGCAATAGACCATGTGCTAAACCTCTCTTTGCAGGATTAGAAATGGTTATCGAGGCTAGTAAAGACAACGTCTTTTTTGAAGAAGCACTAAAATCGTATAACCTTTTGCAATGCAAATTGGTACGCACACTTGTTGCTATGAATGGCAAAAGCCATACATTATACTTGATTGATGCGATTGTAATAAAGTTTACTACGATCTATAAAGCAGATGGTACAACACCTGTTGCCGAAAAGATACAGATTACTGCTGCGGGGTTAAAAGATTCTAATTCTCCCGAAGAATACTCAGCCGGTTGGCGAGTAACCCCATTATTGACAGAACAAGTGGCAGAAGAACAGGAAGAAGAAACCCGAGCCCCGAGAATTGTAGATGGCTATTGGGCATATGATGAGGCAGGACAAGACGTATATCGATATTATGAAGAAAAAGAGAACCGTTTACACTTAGGTGATACCATGTACTTTTGTGTAAAAACTAGAGATATTGATGCAGGTTCACAGATCAAATTACAGTTATTTGATTATGATCAGATTTTTTGGTCTGATTATCTTGATCGTGATACTGATAAATTTCCTAATGATCCTGTGATCAAAACCGTTACCGTAGAAGATACGGGTATGGCAATCTTAAAAATAGAACTACAACACAGTTGGGAGCCTGTTATCAAACAAGAAGACAAAGTAACTTTAGGCGTAGAGGATATAGAACTCTATTGCAAAGCTACCTACAATGGCACTGTTACAGAACTGGCTAATACTGATAAGTACCGATTAAAAGTAACCTATAGTAATCAAGACCTATTTATAAAACCTGCGGTAGAGGGAGTAAAGATGCCTGAGATGTATACTAGCGAGGGTAAACTTGTCTTGTTTGCATTAGGAGCAGCAAAAGATATTGCAGAGGCATATGGTATTACAGGCAAAGTTTCTCACTTCTTGGCCACAAAAATAAAGATCACCACAAAAACCATGATGATATCAGAGGTTAATATGATCAAAAAACATATCTATACCGAGCGGATTGATCTTAGAACCAATATAAGCAAGGGTTTTGGATATGAGGTAACAGAAGCCAGTAATTATGTGATCAAAGATTCGTTTAGCTATATTGATATAGAAGAAAGGATAGAGCATACCAAAAAAGCATTTTCAGATTATTTTAACCCTTTAGATATAGCGAATGGTGCAGTAGCTGTTTTCAATAAAGTAAATGATGTACTAAAGTTCTTAGATTATCTAGAGATGCCCAAAAAAGTACTTGATTTATTACCTGATGAGGGTATGAGTTTAAATATCCCTAACCCTAGTACAGTATATAGCATCTCTAGCACCGCATTATCAACCTCTGCAAAAGTGATACCCGGTCTATCAAGTGCTTTAACAGGTTTTGGAGCGTTATTGTTTGCAACTGATATTATTGCAAATAAAGTAGCGAGTGAAATATTAGGAGACACCAAAGAATTTATCCAAGTTGCATTAGAGAAAGCAAAACAAAATGGTTTATCTTCCGTTAGAACTTTTATGCAGACTGATGGAGCGAAAATATCAAACTATTCACTAGAAACAGATATTTCTCATGAAAATCATTGTGCTGTAATGAATGGTAAAATTAAAACATTAAGTGAATTAATTGACGCTAGAAATGACAAAGGCAATGTTTTTTACACATATATAATTAAAACTCATACAGTGAAAGGAGAGCAAAGATTTTTAATTGATTCAATCATTAAACAATAAATAATGAAACAAATAAAATTAATTATTCTCGTGATATACATATTTGTAACATCTTGTCAATCACAAGAAATCGAGATTACAAAACAGCCAACCGATCTACCTGTTAAAATTTCAATATCTAAAAGCTATAACGATAGTACTATTGTCAACATAATGCTTCCACAAAAATTGTTAGTAAAAAATGGAAGTAACAAAACAAGGTTGGTTCAAACTAGATTAAGCTTATCTGGTGCAAATATATATGGTGAAAAAGGTTCTAGATTATATGCATTTAAAGATTCTTTAGTTTTTCCACCATATAAACAAATATTTTCAGAGAATGAAAAACAAGTATTTTCATTATATGCTAGCTATCAAACTTATTTAACTGATAAAGAAAAAAATCAATTATTGAAAGGGAGTAAACTTGTACAATTAAAACATAAAAAAGAAGTATATGATGTTAATCCTTTAATTGATGTAAATAAGATAATTTCAAAAAAAATTCCAGATAGTCTAAAAGGCTTTATACGTTTTAGTTTATATGATATGCCTTTAGATTCTTCTTCTTATAAAAATATTCCAATAGAATTTTAGCAATTATTATTCAATGTACATTGAATAATAGGTAAATAAAAAAAGATATTACATAACCTTATTACCCTTCTAATAATTATCTGTTGAACAACCACATTGTTTATGTTTTGAGTTTGTGTGGGTTGATTTGATGGATAGATACCCCTACTTCCTTTTTTCGTCATGCTGAAAATGAAACGAGAAATAAAATCAATAAAAAACACGTCATGCTGTACTTGATACAGCATCGCACAAGCCGATCCAAAAAACATTAACAATAAATCAGGAACTAAAAAATTCAATAATGCATTATGATAATAGCTTAAAAATACAAAGCGTGTTCTCACTGCTCACTACTGTATACGCTGTACTAACTTTTCAAAAAAACAAATAAATACCCGTATTAAGGGTAACAAATTGATTACAAGAGACATTAATATAAAGCGACTGTTGTTATTGGAATATGTATAGCAGTTTGATCATGTAGATAATTAGGTATGATAATTGATATCGCACAAAAACTCAAAAAAACATGTATTTTCTTTCAAAAAAGGTGGTTTTTCCCCTGTTGTGCCTATTGTTTGCACCAAAACATAGCTGTATGTTTGATACCTTTTTTAATACAAATCGCTTATAACCAAAATAGTAATTACCAAACACCCTCTCTCAAATGGCATTAGAAACTACTACACAAGTCTATATCTCCGGTACGGCTGTACCCTCTTATGTAAGTTTAACATTAACCCAATCCCTAGACGACCACCACGACCTTACATTGGTGTGTCGTGCTGATGTTGTCGATGGGCTTTCAGGCGAACTGATAGGGGAGAGCAAAGAGCATTTGGGCGCTACCATTACCATTCGTATTGCGCCGAGTATAGACATAGGTAGTTATCGAGAGCTAGAGTTCAAAGGGATTATTACCAGTGTACAAGGCGCAAAAGGATCAGAGTATGGCAAGAGTGATATGGTTACCTTTTATGCCAAAAGCATCTCTATCCTCGCTGATGATGGGGCACATTATGCCTCATTTACCGATGTTGGACTTGCAGAGATTTTAGAGGATACCTTTGGTGAATATGATAGAGGCAAGCTAGAAACCCGATTCTTGCCTACCTCCTCAGATACCATACCTTATGCAGTACAACACAACCAAAGTGCTTTTGATTTTGCCGGTCGATTGGCAGCCTATTACAACCAATGGTTTTATTATGATGGGAGTAAACTGATTTTTGGTGCTCCTAGTGAAGAGGAAACAGAATTACACTATGGTACCGATCTACAGAATTTTACTTTAGCACTTACTACTGTGCCCAATACCTTTCAATATGTTACCAACGATTACCTTACCGATGCGCTACATACCAAAAACAGTAGTGAGGTTATTCCCCCATCAGAGGGGTATCAAGGATTTACTCATCAACGATCAAGTGATACCTTTACCAAACAAACGCAGGTATACCATCACACATATACCGATCAGAGTGTGCAATCACGATTAGACACACAGGTAGAACAGTATACCAAAGCCAAAGCTTTGAAACAGGTACTAGCCAAAGGAGAAAGCGATAACCCCGGGGTGCATCTTGGCGAAGTGATCACTGTAGAAGGATATGGCAGATATCGAGTAACCAAAATTACCCATACCAATACAGAGGGAGGGATTTATAAGAATACCTTTGAGGCGGTAGCAGCAGAGATTACTGTATATCCCAAAATGGATCTCCATAGATTTCCTAAGAGTGAAATGCAAATTGCTACAGTAGTAGAGAACAATGATCCAGAAGGATTAAGCCGAATCAAGGTACAGTTCCCCTGGCAGCAACAGAGTGGGCAAACTACCCCTTGGTTACGTATGATGACCCCACATGCAGGAGCAGACAAGGGCTTTCATTTTCTGCCGGAAACAGGCGAACAGGTCATTATAGGATTTGAAGGGAACCATGCCGAAAAACCATTTGTACTGGGCAGTTTATATACCGGTACAGCCAATGCAGGGGGTTGGCAAACCCAAAACAACGAGATCAAAGCCATACGCACTAAATCAGGACATACCCTAGAGTTCAACGAGATTGAAGGAGCAGAACACATCACCATTACTGACAAAAATAGTAACATCATTCGTATCGATACAGCAAACAACAGTATTGAGGTTTCAGCATCAGAACACATTACCTTCAATGCAAAGAATATTGAGATCAACGCTTCTGAAGAGGTAAAGATCAATGCAGGAACAAACCTGATTGGTAGGGCTACAGAGGATTTATCCCTAAATGCAAAAAATTCTACAGAAACCATTGAAGAAAATAAAACCCTTGTTGCTAAGGAAGTTTTAGAAAATGCAG
>NZ_VFWZ01000005.1 GCF_006443095.1 Aquimarina algicola | reverse complement strand
GTTTTGCGGGTGCAAACATACAACCCTTTTTTAAATCAACAACAAAAAAATTACCTTTTTTTAACCAAAAAAAATAACAAAAATCTTAACACTCTAGTAACCTTAGCTTTACAATAAAAATAATCCTCAAAATAAAAAAAACTCCTATCATATATATTAGCTTCAGGTCGTTTTGAATGCTTTTTATGTTCTATATATTACTTCAAAATTAATATTGTCATTATCTATTGTATGAATTTTATTAAGGTATTATCTTTGTCGACCAAATTATAGAAATAATGATCAAGATTACATTACCGGATGGTTCGGTTAGAGAATACCAAAGTGGTATTACTGCAATGGATGTTGCCAAAGATATTAGTGAAGGTTTTGCAAGAAACGTAATTTCTGCAAAATTTAATGATAATACTATAGAGACATCTACTCAATTGACCACAGATGGTAATCTTGTCTTATATACTTGGAAAGATGACGAAGGTAAAAATGCATTCAGACATTCTTCGTCACATGTATTAGCTCAGGCATTAGAGGAATTATATCCCGGCGTAAAGTTATCTATAGGTCCTGCTATCGAAAACGGATTCTATTATGATGTAGATCTCGGTGACAAAACTATTTCTGAAAAAGATTTTAAGACTATCGAAACCAAAATGCTAGAAATAGCTAGAGGAAAGCATGATTTTAAAATGAGATCTGTCTCTAAAGCCGAAGCTTTGGAAAAATATAAAAAAGAAGGTAATGAATATAAGGTTGAATTAATTGAAAATCTTGAAGATGGAACAATCACTTTTTGTGACCATGATACATTTACCGACTTATGCAGAGGAGGACATATCCCTAACACAGGTCTTATAAAAGCTGTAAAGATTATGAGTGTTGCAGGAGCATATTGGCGGGGAGATGAAAATAACAAACAACTTACCAGAGTATATGGCACCTCTTTTCCTAAACAAAAAGAACTGACTCAATATTTAGAATTATTAGAGGAAGCCAAGAAAAGAGACCATCGAAAATTAGGTAAAGAATTAGGACTATTTACTTTTTCACAAAGAGTAGGTCAAGGATTACCGCTTTGGTTGCCAAAAGGAGCTGCTTTAAGAGATCGTTTGGAACAATTCTTAAAGAAAGCTCAGAAAAAAGCAGGCTATGAGATGGTAGCGACTCCTCATATTGGTCAAAAAGATCTTTATGTGACGTCTGGTCATTATGCTAAATATGGAGAAGACAGTTTTCAACCTATTAACACTCCTGCTGAAGGTGAAGAGTTTTTATTGAAACCTATGAATTGTCCTCATCATTGTGAGATATATAATAGTGAACCTTGGTCTTATAGAGACCTTCCTAAAAGATATGCAGAGTTTGGTACTGTTTACAGATATGAACAAAGTGGTGAATTACATGGACTAACAAGAGTAAGAGGTTTTACTCAAGATGATGCTCATATTTTCTGTACTCCTGATCAGTTAGATAAAGAGTTTAAAAACGTAATAGATCTTGTGTTATATGTTTTCAGTTCTCTTGGGTTTGAAAATTTTACAGCACAAGTATCATTAAGAGATCCTGAAAATCCTGATAAATATATCGGTAATGACGAAAGCTGGAAAAAGGCTGAAGATGCAATTCTAAATGCTACCAAAGAAAAAGGTCTAAATTATGTTATTGAAACTGGTGAAGCTGCCTTTTATGGACCTAAACTTGATTTTATGGTCAAAGATGCCTTAGGGAGAAGTTGGCAATTAGGAACAATACAAGTTGATTATAACTTGCCCGAGCGTTTTGATTTAACATATAAGGGAAGTGATAATGAACTACATAGACCTATTATGATCCACAGAGCTCCTTTTGGAAGCTTAGAAAGATTTATTGCGATACTACTGGAACATACTGGAGGAAACTTCCCGTTATGGCTTATGCCAGAACAGGCTATCATACTCTCTATCAGTGAGAAATATAAAAAATACTCAGAAAAAGTTTTAAATTTGTTAGAAAATAACGAAATTCGCGCCCTTGCGGATCATAGAAACGAAACTATAGGAAAAAAGATTCGAGAGGCGGAAATGAATAAATTTCCGTATATTATAGTCATCGGAGAACAAGAAGAAAATACTGAAACTATTTCAGTACGTAAACATGGAGGAGAAGATTTGGGATCTATTTCTATAGAAGATTTTTCTAAGATTGTAGAACAAGAAATTAACAAAACATTGAAGTCTTTTGACATATAATTATTTTAGTATATAAGTTTAATTTAAAATTTTTAAGCCATAGCAATAAGAAGAAGAAGGTCTCAAAAACCAACAAGAGTCATTAAAGAAGATGCACACAGAATTAACCAAAAAATTCGTGTTGACGAAGTGCGTCTTGTAGGTGATAATGTAGAAGTAGGTGTTTATCCTACAAAAAAAGCACTACAACTTGCTGAAGAGCAAGAATTAGATCTTGTAGAAATTTCACCCAAAGCAGTACCTCCTGTTTGTAAAATAATGGATTATAAAAAATTCCTTTATGAACAGAAGAAAAGAGATAAAGCTCTTAAATCAAAAGCAACTAAAGTTGTTATAAAAGAAATTAGATTTGGACCTAATACAGATGAGCATGATTATGAATTTAAGAAAAAGCATGCTATCAAATTTTTGACTGAAGGTTCAAAACTAAAAGCTTACGTATTTTTTAAAGGGCGTTCTATAATTTATAAGGATCAAGGACAAATATTACTCCTAAGATTGGCACAAGAATTAGAAGAATATGGTAAAGTTGAGCAAATGCCAAAATTAGAAGGTAAACGTATGATAATGTTTATCGCTCCTAAAAAATAATGATACTATCAATTTTCTAGTATTAGAAAATTTTTACAATAAATAAATGAGATTATAAAAACAAGGATACAATGCCTAAAATGAAAACAAAATCTAGTGCAAAGAAGCGTTTTAAGCTTACTGGCACTGGTAAAATCAAAAGAAAGCACGCTTTTAAGAGTCATATACTGACAAAGAAATCTAAAAAGCGTAAGCTAGCTTTGACGCACTCAACATTAGTGCACAAAAGCGATGAAAATAGTATTAAAGAACAATTACGTTTAAAGTAATTTATTCTTTAGTCAGGTTAAAATTAGTATAAACCCAGGAGTTAGGCCATTACAAAGTATCTATTCAATAGATCGCCTACTACTAAAAAATTTAAATTATGCCAAGATCAGTAAATTCAGTTGCAAAAAGAGCTCGTAGAAAAAAGGTTCTTAAGCAGGCAAAAGGTTACTTCGGAAGACGTAAGAACGTTTGGACAGTAGCAAAAAACGCGGTTGATAAAGCGATGTTATATTCGTACAGAGACCGTAAAAACAAAAAGAGAACTTTCCGTGCGTTATGGATCACTCGTATTAATGCAGGTGCTCGTATTCACGGTATGTCTTACTCTCAATTTATGGGAAAAGTAAAAGCTAATAATATCGAATTAAACCGTAAGGTTCTTGCAGATTTAGCTATGAATCACCCAGAAGCTTTTAAAGCAATTGTAGAAAAAGTAAAATAAGTAATCTTTTAATAAAATAAACAATCTCATTTATCTATAAGAAAAGCCCGTTGATCAACGGGCTTTTCTATTTTAACAACACATCTTTTGCGCTTTTTGTCGACAAAAACAATCTTTTAATCTGTTAAAAAATGTTAAATTCAATATTTTTCATTATTTTAGCTTAAAAAGCTATGAAGAAAAAGTACTATTATCTCCTTATCTTATTTGTAGTGTTCCTCAATCATTCTCTACTTTTTTCTCAAACCCAACATACACAACATTCAAATCACGTAAGTACAGAAGTAATCTTTGGATTGTTAGAAATACCATTCTTAGCTATTGCTCTCGTATTCAGTTTTCTTACTGCTTCTAAATTAAAAGGAGGAAAATTTGGAGCTGGCATGAAGTTACTTGCCTGGGGATTTGTAGTTATGGCTTTGGGGCATTTGCATATGCAAATAGCTCATATATTTAATTATAACTTTTTCAAAAATATTTTTGGCAACACACTAGGAAATTATATTTGGTTTTTTGCTTTAATTCTTACCTGGGGATTATCAGCTTTAGGATTTTATAAAATATATAAAGCCAGTAAAATATAATTTTATTAAATGATTAAAAATTGGTTCCATAAAATAATATCTCCAAAAATAACTTTTCCTCCAAAAAAGCATGAAGAACAAGAGATTATTGATCTTATTGACTTTTTGATAAGGAAAATTGACAAACAATCTATTACCATTAATTTGAATCACAGAATAAAAGAGTTTCAATCTGCATCGCTTGCAAAAAAAATCTCTTTATTACCACAAACTTATCTGGTTCTTGAAGAATTGATAATAGAAAAAAATTACACTAAACATATTTCCAAAAATTCAATCAGAGATAACGTCTCTAATAAATTTCAACACCTGTTTAAGTATAAAAGTTTTAAGCTTATTTTTAATCCTTTGAATGAGCAGGAATTAATTCTTTGTAAATCATTTCTCATAAATATTTTACAAAAATCTTCAGAATTAATTGGTGATTACAATGACAATCAAATTCTCGTCATAAAAAAACAACTTGATACTCCTTATGATCTGAATACTTTAGAACTTATCAAAGAGAGAAAGAAGCTTTTAGATTTTTCGAATCAAATTTTCTTAAAATTAAGAAACAGTCTAGGGATTAATGCAGTCACGAATATTTACTTAGTAATATACAAAGAGCATTTTCAATCTTATTATTTATTAGAATCATTTACTTCTATTTTGAATGTTATCCCAGAAGAGATTCTAGCAGAAGACCTCATCAACCTTCCCAGTAAGCAACAAATGCATAAAATGCTTCAAAAACAGCTGTACAATTTAGAAGAAATTAATACCAAACTTACAGAGGAAATCATTGAACGAAAAAAAGTAGAAGAAGAATTAAAATATAGCGAACACTTAAATACTACTGTTCTCGAAACTGCTATGGATGGTATCATACTTGCTAATAGTAAAGGCACTGTTTTGAATTGGAATAAACAAGCCGAAAATATACTAGGACTAAAAAGAGAGGATACTATTGGCAAAAATATTTTTTCTTTGGTTCCTTCTAAACTAAGACGTGTATTGAAAAGTAGTATCCATAATTATATAAAAACTGGAAATAATGAATTAATCAATAAACGGGTTGAAACTTCAATACAAAAAAAGGATGGATCAGTTGTATATATTGAACTTACGATAATTGCTATTAAATCAAAAAATGATTATTTATTCCATGCATTTTTTAGAGACATCACCAACAAAAAAATTATTGATAATGAAATTAGGGAAGCTAAAGTAATTGCAGAAAAATCTGCGAAGGCAAAATCTATATTTTTATCAAACATGAGTCATGAAATCAGAACTCCACTTAATGTAATTCTTGGCTTAACGAGTATTCTTCAAAAAAGCGATTTTAGCAATCTCGAAATTGACAAAAAAAATCTTGATGGCATACAATTCTCTGCCGAAAACCTTCTGACTCTTATCAATGATATTTTAGATTTTTCTAAAATTGAAGCTGGAAAACTTGCGTTACATAAAACCGACTTTAATCTAAGAGAGTTGATAAGCAATATTTCAAGAGGCTTCAAAATTAAGGCAGAAGAAAAAGGGTTAACGTACAAGATGGCTATTGATACATCTGTTCCTAAATTTATTATTGGAGATCAATTAAGGTTAAATCAAATACTTTTAAATCTTCTTGGCAATGCTATAAAGTTTACTCACAAAGGAGAGATTTCTATTAGTGTTATTGCTAAAGAAACAACAAATAATAAAATCTCAATCGATTTTTCAGTACGTGACACCGGAGTAGGTATCCCTCAAAATAAACTTAAAAACATTTTTGAAAGTTTTTACCAAATACATAAGCCTGGAAAAAATAAAATAGAAGGAACCGGACTAGGACTTGCAATATCAAAACAGCTTATAGAACTACAAGGAGGAACGCTTCATGCAGAAAGCCGATTAGATTTTGGTTCTACTTTTAATTTTTCTATCAATTATGATAAAAGTAATTTTAAATACTCCGAGTCAACTAAAACAGGTATAATTTCTGAACAAGAAGATCAAATTTTATCCCAGATCAAAGTATTAGTCGTAGAGGATAATAAAATGAATCAATTTTTTATAAAACAACTATTATCGAACTGGAATATTGACGTACAAATAGCAGATCATGGTAAAATTGCTTTAGAAAAATTAGAAAATAATGTATTTGACCTCATTCTTATGGATATGCATATGCCAGTAATGGATGGAGCAGAAACAACTATTCAAATACGAAAAATGCAAGATCCGAAAGTAAGCAAAATTCCTATAGTAGCCTGCTCTGCTGATGTGTTTCCAGAATCTAAAAAAAAGGCATTTGAAGCTGGAATGGATTTTTACCTGACTAAACCTCTAGGAGAAAATGAATTAAGAGAAATTCTTTTGAGTTTGACTCACAGAGAAAATAATACAGAACAAAATCAGCCTGTTCAACAGAAAAAAACAAAATTTTGTGATCTTTCTTTCCTACAAAAAACATTTCATAATGATAGCGATATTATCATAAATGTTCTACAAATCTTTGTTGACGAAACTACTTTAGATTATAAAAAACTAGAAAAAGCAATACAGAGTAAGGATATTGATTTTATAAGAGAAATAGCTCATAAGCTTAAATCTAGTTTTAGAACTATAGGTTTACATGATGAAACCAATGCGCTAGTAAAAATTGAAAAAGCTGCAAGAGAAAATACCGATTTTAATATTATTTTGAATTCTTTTACCTTTATTAATAATCGTTACCTCGATATTATAAAGGAATTAAAATCAATTATAAAAGAACTCAACTCTTTCGACTTATCCTAGTTTCTTTTTTTTAACTCTTAGTATCTTTGTAGCTATGCAAAATAAAATACAAAGTTTACAAAACAATAAAATTAAACTTCTATTACAATTAAAGGAAAAATCAAAAGTTCGTAAAAAAGAAAAGTGTTTCATTATTGAAGGCAAAAGAGAGATCTCATTAGCTTTAGAGGGAGGATATACTATTACTCAAATATATTATTGCCATGATATTTGCACCTATGAGCAGGCGAGTAAGTTGACTTCAAATATACATCAGCACATTGATTTTTTTGAAGTAACTACAGAGATCTATCAAAAGCTTGCATATAGATCAACAACAGAAGGTATTATTGCATTAGCAAAATATAAAAGTACTACAATAGAAAATCTGTTAATTCCAAATAAAAATCCACTAATACTCGTTGCAGAAGCTCCTGAAAAACCTGGAAATATAGGAGCTCTATTAAGAACGGCAGATGCCGCGCAATTAGATGCTGTTATTATTGCTAATCCAAAGACCGATATTTACAATCCTAATATTATTCGATCAAGTGTAGGTTGTGTATTTACAAATAATGTAGCTACCGGTACTATGACAGAAGTTATACAATTTCTAAAAAGTCACAATATCAATATGTATGGTGCGGCATTAGATTCCTCAACAAATTATACACGACAAGATTATACAAAACCTTCTGCTATTATAGTAGGAACCGAAGCCACAGGGCTAAGCGATTATATCTTAGCGCATACAACTCAAAATATTAAAATCCCAATGAATGGTGTTATTGATTCTATGAATGTATCTGTAGCTGCTGGTATTCTTATTTTTGAAGCTAAACGGCAAAGGGGATTTGATGATTAAAAGATAAAACTATCGTAAAAACAAATTAAAATCATTACCTTACGCTTTCCTACAAACCCCAAATTTTGAACGACTTAATTGCTAAAATTCAATGACCCCCAATTCTCTTTTTTACCTATTGATATCAATTATTATAATAGTTTTTCTAATAGATACTTTATTAGACTTTCTTAATGCCAGACATTATAATGATGATATCCCAAATGAACTTCAGGATGTTTATCCAAAAGATGAGTATCAAAAATCTATTGAATATAAAAAAGTTAACTATAAATTTAAGATAGTTTCATCTACTATTTCTTTATCAATAATGCTCCTCTTTTTCTTTTTAGATGGTTTTGCATGGGTTGATCATATTGCAAGAGGCTTTTCTAGTAATCCTATAGTTGTAGGTCTTATTTTTTTTGGGATCATAATGATTGGAAGTGATATTCTTTCTACACCTGTATCGTATTACAAAATATTTGTTATCGAAGAAAAATTCGGTTTTAATAAAACAACAATCAAGACTTTTTTTGTAGATAAAATTAAAAGCTTGATCATGATGGTTATTGTAGGAGGCGGTCTTTTATCTTTGATCATTTGGTTCTATCAAATTACAGGAAACTCATTTTGGATATATGCATGGGCATTAATATCGATATTTACACTTATAATGAATATGTTTTATGCGAAACTTATTGTTCCTATCTTCAATAAGCAAATTCCTTTAGAACCAGGAGAATTAAGAGATACTATAGAGGCTTATTCAAAAAAAGTTGGGTTTCAATTAAAAGATATTTTTGTAATAGACGGTTCTAAAAGAAGTACAAAAGCAAATGCATACTTTTCAGGATTAGGTTCTGAAAAACGAGTTACATTATATGATACACTTATCAAGGATTTGGATAATGAAGAAATTGTAGCGGTATTGGCTCATGAGGTTGGACACTATAAGAAAAAACACATTATTTTTAATCTTGTATTATCAATATTACTTACTGGCCTTACATTATGGTTTTTATCGCTTCTTATCGCTAATCCTATACTTTCTGAAGCGTTAAAAGTAGAACAACCTTCGTTTCACATTGGGTTAATCGCTTTTGGTATTTTATATAGTCCGATTTCTGAAATTACAGGTTTAGTTATCAATATTGTCTCAAGAATATTTGAGTATCAAGCAGATAATTATGCAAAGGCTACATATAATGGTGAAGCATTGATCAGTAGTCTAAAAAAACTATCAAAAAATAACCTTAGTAATTTGACACCTCATCCCGCAATGGTATTTATACATTATTCTCATCCCACTTTAGCACAAAGGATCAAAAACTTAAGAAAATAAAAGAATTATTGACCTTTATTGATAATGATTAGAATTTTGACCTTTATTGATAATGATTAGAATTATTGTATAAATAAAAATTATGGTATTCTATAGTTTTTAGGTACAATTTTTGTCTATATTTATATTAAAGTAAACGGGCTTTGGGGTATCACACATTACAATTAATAGGGCTTTTTATAAAAACATTTTGTTATGACTGAAGCTGCTATAGATGAAGAAAACAAAAAAATAGCTAAGCAATATAAAGAATTGCTTCGTATAAGCTATAGAAATCTTTCAAAAGAAGATAAGATACTAATTAGACAAGCCTTTGATGTAGCTGTAGATGCGCACAAAGACCAAAGAAGAAAAAGTGGAGAAGCATATATTTTTCACCCTATCGCGGTTGCTAAGATTGTTGCGAGTGAGATTGGGTTAGATGCCACTTCAATTGCCGCTGCTCTCTTACATGATGTTGTAGAAGATACGGAATATACTTTGGTAGATATCGAGCAAATGTTTGGAGAAACTGTTGCTCGTATTGTTGATGGACTTACAAAGATATCGTCATTAAAAAAAGATAAAGACATCTCTTTACAAGCAGAGAACTTTAGAAAAATGCTTTTAACCCTTAATGATGATGTTAGAGTAATCATTATTAAGATTGCAGATCGTTTGCACAATATGCAAACTATGGATTCTATGCGCCCTGATAAACAGGTCAAAATTGCTTCAGAAACACTTTATATCTACGCTCCCCTAGCCCATCGAATCGGCTTATACAATATAAAAACAGAATTAGAAGATCTAGGACTAAAATATACTGAACCCGAAGTATATAAAGATATACTAGAGAAAATAACAGAAAGTAAAGAAGAACAGGATGAATATATAAAAAGGTTTTCTGATCGTATTAAAGAAGGATTAGATAGAGAAGGACTTAATTATGATATTAAAGGAAGACCAAAATCTATTTTTTCTATCAGAAGAAAAATGGTAAAACAAAACATCACGTTTGATGAAGTTTATGACAAGTTTGCCATACGCATTATCTATAAATCTGATCTGGAGAACGAAAAATTTATCGCCTGGAAAATATATACGGTTGTTACAGATTATTATCGTCCGAATCCTATACGACTTAGAGATTGGATATCACAACCTAAATCTACAGGTTATGAAGCACTACATATAACCGTTATCGGTCCTGACAGCAAATGGGTAGAAGTTCAAATTCGTAGTGAACGTATGCATGAAATTGCAGAAAAAGGATACGCTGCTCACTACAAATACAAAAATACCGAAGAAAAACAAGATCAAGGATTAGATGGCTGGCTCAACAGATTACAAGAAGCTTTAGAAAACTCTGAGGCTAATGCTGTAGATTTTGTTGAAGAGTTCAAACTCAATTTGTATGCAAAAGAAATTTTTGTTTTTACACCAGAAGGTGATCTCAAATCATTACCAAAAGGAGCTACTGCATTAGACTTTGGATTTAGTGTTCATACAGAAGTAGGATTAAAGACAAGAGGAACTCGAGTAAACGGAAAACTTGTTCCCTTAAGTCACGAATTAAAAAATGGCGACCAGGTCGAAATCATTACTTCCAGCAAAGCTAAACCATCTTCTAACTGGCTAGATTATGCAACGACTGCAAGAGCCAGATCAAAAATCAAATCTGCTTTACGTGATGAAAAAAAGCAAATTGCAGAAGATGGCAAAGTTATTCTAAAAAGAAAACTTCG
This sequence comes from Aquimarina algicola, assembly GCF_006443095.1. Taxonomy (GTDB): domain Bacteria; phylum Bacteroidota; class Bacteroidia; order Flavobacteriales; family Flavobacteriaceae; genus Aquimarina; species Aquimarina algicola. The sequence continues at coordinate 501,083 of NZ_VFWZ01000005.1, read as the reverse complement.
CTCACAGAAAATCACAATGAGCGAAAAAGTAGTCAACGAACTTGTCCTCTATTTTAAGTTAAAAACCAGTCTGGATCTTTTTTATAGAGTTGGTATCGGAACCATAGATAATCAAAAAATTAAAGATTTTGCTACAACACGTAGTAATGTCTTCATGAATTTTATTAAAAATAGAATTCGACGTGGTAACATAAAAGATGTTGATAAAGAAGAAATCACATCAAAGTTTGATCTTCTTGTCTTCGGAAAAGATTCTGAAAAATTAGAATACAAATTATCAAATTGTTGTAATCCTATACCAGGAGATGATGTTTTTGGTTTTATTACTGTAAATGAAGGAATCAAAGTTCATAAAAATGATTGTCCAAACGCTTTACAATTACAAAGTAATTACGCCTATAGAATCATTCCTGCCAAGTGGATAGATTCTAGTCAGGAAGAATTCAAAGCTGTTATTAAGTTAAATGGTATTGATAATATTGGTGTTGTAAATGAAGTTACCCAAATTATTTCAAACAACATGCATTTGGCAATCTACAATATGCAATTTGATACAAACGATGGAGTATTTACCGGAAAAATTACAGTAGGTGTAAAAAATAAAAACACACTCAAAACAGTAATCAAAAATCTTGCAAAAATAAATGGTATTGACAAAGTATTCAGAGAATAAATTCAAAACCAAATTTATCTTCAAATACATAAAAGAAACTTAATTACCTCTATATTGGTTAGGGAGCTATAAAAAAATAATGTAACTTTGTTTTTTTAAATGTATGAGTACTAAAGCAACTACAGAAAACGATCAGGCAATAGTTAAAAATGTGTTTACCAGCTTCCTTGAAGAAAATGGTCATAGAAAAACACCTGAGAGATATGCCATACTTCAAGAAATTTACGAAAGTGACGAACATTTTGACATAGAATCTCTATATATCAAAATGAAAAATAAAAATTATAGAGTAAGCCGTGCTACTCTTTACAATACTATAGAGCTTTTGCTTGAATGTAAACTAGTAAGAAAACATCAATTTGGGCAAAATCAAGCACAATACGAAAAATCTTATTTTGATAGACAACATGACCACCTTATACTTACCGACACTGGTGATGTTTTAGAGTTCTGTGATCCTAGAATCCAGTCTATTAAAAAAACTATAGAAGAAATTTTTGATGTAGATATTACAAATCATTCTTTGTATTTCTATGGCACCAAAAAAAATCCAATCAATTAATCAAAAAAACTAATGGCGGTAAACTTATTACTTGGTCTTCAATGGGGAGATGAAGGTAAAGGAAAAATTGTAGATGTTCTAACAAAAGATTACGATATAATAGCTCGATTTCAAGGCGGTCCTAATGCCGGACATACGCTCGAGTTTGATGGCATAAAACATGTTTTACATACGATTCCAAGCGGTATTTTTCATGATAAAGCTATTAACCTCGTAGGAAATGGTGTAGTTATAGACCCGGTAATCTTCAAAAAAGAATTAGATAACCTCAATAAATTTAATCTTGATTACAAATCAAAACTACTCATTTCTAGAAAAGCACACCTGATATTACCAACGCATAGAATTCTTGATGCTGCTTCCGAAGCTTCAAAAGGAAAAGCAAAAATAGGATCAACTTTAAAAGGAATTGGCCCTACATATATGGACAAAACCGGAAGAAATGGTATAAGAGTTGGTGATCTGGAACTCGAAGATTGGAAAGATCGATATAGAAATCTGGCCAATAAGCATGAAGCCATGATCGATTTTTATGACGCAAAAATCGAATATGATTTAAAAGAACTAGAACAAGAGTTTTTTGAAGCCATTGAAACGTTAAAAACACTCACTTTTATCGATAGCGAAGAATATCTTCATCAAGCCCAAAAAGAAGGAAAAACGATACTAGCAGAAGGAGCACAAGGATCTTTATTAGATATCGATTTTGGAACATATCCATTTGTAACCTCTTCTAATACTACTGCTGCTGGTGCTTGTACCGGTTTGGGTATTGCCCCAAACAAAATTAAAGATGTATTTGGAATTTTTAAAGCATATACCACACGTGTAGGTAGCGGCCCTTTCCCTACTGAACTTTTTGATAAAGATGGAGAAACAATGGCAAAAGTAGGGCACGAATTTGGAGCTACAACAGGAAGACCCAGAAGATGTGGATGGTTAGATCTTGTTGCTCTTAAATATGCCGTTCATGTCAACGGAGTAACTAAACTAATGATGATGAAAGGCGATGTTTTAAGCGGCTTTGATACCTTAAAAGTATGTACCGCATACAAGTATAAAGGAGAGACTATCACTCATTTACCATATAATATCGAGGCAGAAAATGTTACCCCTATCTATACTGAAGTAAAAGGTTGGTCTGAAGATCTGACACAAATGACAGAAGCTTCTCAATTACCAAAAGAGCTAAATGATTATATAGCATTTTTAGAAAAAGAACTTGAAACACCTATTACCATAGTATCCGTTGGACCAGATAGAAAACAAACAATACATAGGTAATAAACATAAAATATTGTACTAAAAAAACACCGTTTAGACTTCGATCTTAAACGGTGTTTTTGATTTAATCTCCTAAGAAATTACAAAGATGTAGTTTCAACTTTAACAGGTTGAAGTCTAAAGATTCTTTCTAACTTCTTAACCGGTTTAGATCTCAGCTTTTGATCCGGAAATGATATAATCTGTTTAAAGCCATAAATATCATCATCACCCATACCCCCTTTTCTATTACTGGCAAAATATCCCCTATGATTACTTTCATCAATAATAAAAGTAAAATCATCCTTATTACTATTAATAGGTTCTCCTAGATTATATATATCAAAATTACCTGTATCATTCTGGGTTGCCATAAATATATCCAATCCTCCTAATCCTTTGTGACCATCACTTGCAAAAAACAAATTACCTTTATCGCTGATATATGGAAAAGTTTCTCTTCCAGAGGTGTTAATGCTACTACCTAAGTTCTTTGGTTTTCCAAAACTTCCATCTTCATTTATGCTACAAACATAAAGATCAGACTCTCCTAAACTACCCGGCATGTCACTTGCAAAATATAATAACCGGCCATCTGGCGAAAGCGCAGGATGTGCAATAGAATATTCGTTACTGTTGAAAGGTAATTCTTCAATATTTATCCATTTTCCTTTACTATATTCTCCTTTATAGATTTTTAATAATGTGGTACCACCTGTACTCTTTTTCAATTTTCCTTTTGAATAATTATTTCTAGTAAAATAAACTGTTTTTCCGTCTTTACTAAAAACAGCAGAAGATTCATGAAATTTTGTATTAATATCCCCTTTTAGTCTTGTTATTTTCTTTTGACCTTTTGTAGTATAATAAAGATCTAAAAAGGGTTGATTATTCCAGTCGTTTACTACAGAAGAAAAGCTTTTTGAGCTCCTAGAAGATGCAAAGACTAATTCATTATTATAAAAACTAGGTGAATATTCAGAATATTTAGAATTAATTGACAGAGCATTTACAACAAATCTCATAGATAGATTTTCTGATTGCAAATAATTAACAGGCACTATACTTGCTAAATCATTATCAAGATTTTGAATTTTGTTTATAAATAATTTCTGAAGAGTCACATCTTGATCTATATAACTTCCAATATGTTTAAGGCAATGAGCATATCGTTTTAAATGTTCATATTTAATTTGCGAAGGATGTCGTTTTACCAATTCTTCATACCAATGTGCAGCTTTTTCTAATTTACCATCAAAGTAATATGAATCCCCTATTTTTTCATATAGTTCTTTATCATGATATCCTTTTCTTAGAATTTTTTTGTAAATATTTCTAGCTTTAGAATGTCCATGTTCTTCAAAAGCCTGATTTGCTCTTTGTAGCTGTTTTTCTTGCGAAATAATTGTCCCCCAAAAAAACAAAAATAATAGAGCCCCAAAGTTTTTTATAAAAACCATCTATTACTCTTTTGTTATTAATAATACAACCTGAGTTTTTACAATTAAATTGAAATACCAATTTGTGAATACAAAAAAATGAGTATGTATCTATCTATCGATAAAAATTGACTGTAAAACCGAGCTATCCCCATAGCTACAGGTCTTTAATTCTTGTTGTTTTCCTTCAGCAATTTACTGATGCTTAAGCACATAAAGTGTTAATAAAATCTAAAAATCATAGAAACAAAAACGTTAAAGTCTTGAATCCCTAAGTATATACGTACTCACAAAAATCCAGGTTTACTATTATCTTGCAACAAATTTTCATTTTTTATGTATTTTAAATGTAGATGTGGTTTTTATTTAAAGTATTATACTACAATCATTAGCTACAATTTTCGTTATTTTGCATACAAATTTTAGACATTTGAAGAATACATTTTTCTATACCTTGATTATCTTTTTTCTTTCGATAACAGTATTTGCACAAGAAGGGAAACAAATCAAAGTACAATCTGACCGTACAATAAAAGATCAAAATCGATTTCCTGGTGCTACAATACTTGCCAAAGTTGATAAACAAGTCTATATGCAGCATGAAGGTATCGAAATATGGTGCGATCAAGCTGTTCACTATGGAGAAGATAGATTTGTAAAGGCGCTAGGTAATGTTATCATCAAACAAGGAGATACGTTAACTATGACCAGTAAATATGCAGAATATAATGGCAACACTCAATTTGCATATGCTCGCGATCAAGTGTTTATGGAAACCCCTTCTAATACTTTGAGCACAGATACTTTATTTTTTGATCGTCTAAAACAACAAGCCTATTACAGAAGCGGAGGTACTGTTAAAGATTCTTCTAATACATTGACCAGTAAAATAGGTAGGTATTTTATGGATAGAAAACAATATTCATTTAATACAGATGTAAAAATTGTAAATCCTGAAAATACAGTAGATTCTGATCGATTAGACTATTTTACAGAAAACGGCCATGCATATCTATATGGTCCATCAACCGTAAAAGGTAAAGAAAGTACTTTATATTGTGAAAGAGGATTCTATGACACAAAAGTAAAAACAGGATATGCAATACAAAATGCAAAAATTGATTATGATGAACGTACCGTTTTTGGAGATAGTATCTTTTATAATAGTGCCATTCAATTTGCATCTGCAACAAATAATATTAAAGTATTAGATACTGCCAATCAATCTGTAATAACAGGTCATTATGCAGAAGTTTTCAAAGACAAAGACTCTGTCTTTATAACAAAGAGAGCACTTGCTGCTACCTTACAAGAAAATGATTCCATCTTTATTCATAGCGATACACTTATGATAACAGGAAAACCGAATCATCGAATTATGAATGGTTTTTATGATGTAAGAATTTATAAAAGTACCATGAGTGGTAAAAGTGATTCTATTAATGTAAACCAAACTACAGGTTATACCCGAATGCTTGGCAATCCTATATTATGGTCGCAACGAAATCAAATGACCGGCGACACCATAATTCTTATATCAAATACCAAAACAGAAAAACTGGATTCTTTAAAAGTCTACGAAAACGCATTTCTAGCACAAGAAGATACACTTAAAGCCGGCTATAACCAGGTAAAAGGTCAAATTCTTTATGGATTATTTAAAGATAATGAACTCTATCAAGTAGATATAGATAAAAATACAGAAACCATATTTTTTCAAAGAGAAAGCGAAGGCGAACTTAAACTTATCGGGATCAATAAAGTACTCTCAAGTTCCATACGAATGCTAATGAGTAACCGGGAGATTGAAGATGTTTATTATTACCAAAATATTGACGGTACATTATATAGAGAAATCGATCTGCCAGAAAATGCTCGAGAATTATCCGGGCTTAATTGGCGGGGAGAGGAACAAATCAAAAGCAAAGCAGATTTATTTAGAGGAGAAGCACCTTTAGAATTAATCAAAATAAAAGGAATCCCCTTGCCAAAAGTAGAAGATGACTTTTTTGATGAAGATACTGTAAAACGTCTTGAAGATAATAAATCAGAAGGATCAAGATTATTAGAACAAGAGCTTAAAGATGCAGAATTAAAAGAAACCAACGAAAAACTAGACTCTTTGCAAAATCTGGATACTATCACTCCAAAAACAGAAATTAAAGAAGATGTAGAAAAAGAAACAAGAAAAGATCAGAAAAAAACATCTATGATCGATTTAGATATGTCTCGCACAGCAAAAGAGCGAGATAGTATTACTGTAACAACATTACAATATAAAGAAGAAGAAAACAATAAAGTAATCGATAGTCTACAGAAACAATAAACACCTTTTTTAAAAGATATTTTTTTAAATATAAATTAAAAAACCACCCAATATTGAAAGAAGACTTCTTTACATATCAAGCGCAAACGACTCCACACCCATTAGCAATAGAAATATCTCATGCAAATGGAAGCTATATTTATAGCACCGATGGCAAAAAATATCTGGATTTTGTTGCCGGAGTCTCTGCTTGTAGTTTGGGGCATCGCCACCCCAAAATAATCAAAGCTGTAAAAGAGCAACTTGATAAGTATCTACATGTAATGGTATATGGAGAATATATCCAAAAACCTGCTGTAGAACTCACAAAACTACTGGCCTCTCTCCTACCCAAACCTTTAGAAAAAACCTATTTAACCAATTCTGGAACAGAGGCAATAGAAGGATCTTTAAAACTAGCTAGAAGAGTAACAGGACGAAGTCAAATTATTGCTGCAAAGCTTGCCTATCATGGTAATACTATGGGATCTATGAGTGTAATGGGTTACGAAGAACGTAAACAAGCGTTTAGACCTCTTATCCCTGATGTTTCATTTATAAATTTTAATAATGAAGAAGAACTAAAAAACATCACTACAAAAACTGCAGGAATAATTTTAGAAACAATCCAAGGTGGCGCAGGATTCATTGTTCCCAAAAAAAATTATTTAGAAAAAGTTAGTCAACGTTGTAAAGAAGTTGGTGCAATGCTAATTTTGGATGAGATACAACCTGGCTTTGGAAGAACCGGAAAACTATTTGGTTTCCAAAATTATAATATCGTTCCTGATATTATAGCTATGGGCAAAGGTATGGGAGGTGGATTACCAATAGGAGCCTTTACTGCTTCTACTGCTGTGATGGATCAATTACAAGACAACCCAAAACTAGGGCACATTACAACATTTGGAGGCAATCCTGTAATTGCGGCTGCCGCTTTGGCAACATTACGAGAGATTACAGAAAGTGACGTAATGGCAGCTTCCTTAGAAAAAGAAAAAATATTTAGATCTCTTCTCATTCATCCTTTAATCAAAGAAATTAGGGGTATTGGACTTATGCTTGCTTTTATAACACCATCAGCAGAAATCACTAATCAAATCGTCTTAAAATGCCAAGAAAGAGGATTGATTTTATTTTGGCTATTATATGAGCCTTTAGCTGTTCGGATAACACCTCCGTTAACTATCTCTATCGAAGAGATCAAAGAAGGATGTAAAATAATTCTTGATGTTCTAGACGAAATCCAAAATAGTTAAAGTATCCGTATTACTTTATTTTTTCCATAAAAAGACTTATATTGATTAGAGATATAACTTTCCACAAAGATTCAAATATTTTTTATTACAGCCTCTATAAAATTAAAGTTCAGCAAACTAAAGAAATGGTACACGTTTTGTTAATTAGTTTGTTAAAAACAATTGGTTGAATAAGTATAATGATTCAATATCATTTGTAATTTTAATACTAAACAAATCAAAGAAACAGGAAGTAAGTTAAGTTTCATGTTATGATGCTTAACAGATGTAAAAGGAAGACAAAAAACATTTATCCAATTTTCTATGATTTTTAAAACATCTTTAATCAACGTGTATGAAATGAGTTTTGTATGATTTAAAAATTTATTTTAAAACAATAAATAATCTACAAAATGAATTCCATCTGATAAATGTATAAAGTAAACGCTACCGGATGAAGTTTAACCACGAAGAAGAAGAAAATAATTTCTCAATTACTAGATATGAATCTATGTTGAGATCTAATGATGTAAAGTTTTTTGATTCGGACGAGTTCGAATCTATTATACATCATTATTTAGAGAACGGAAAAATTGCAAAAGCAAAAAAAGCAATCGCATTAGGTTTATCACAGCATCCATCGTCTGTAAATCTAAAATTATTAAAGGTCGAAGTATTAGTTTTTGAAAATCGCTTGGATAAAGCAGATACTCTACTAGCACAATTGCATGCTATTGAGCCAGAAAATGAAGAAGTTTATATTCAAAAGGCTAATATATTATCAAAACAAAACAAACATGTAAAAGCAATAGAGCTTTTAATGATGGCATTAGAATATACAGATGATCCTGCCGATGTGTACTCATTAATAGGTATGGAGTATTTGTTTATGGATGATTTTGAAAATGCCAAAACAAATTTCATGAGATGTCTCGAAGCAGATGATGAAGATTATTCTGCTTTATACAATGTTATTTATTGTTTTGACTTTCTTGATCAACATACTGAAGCCATAGAATATTTAAATTTATTTCTGGATAAAAATCCGTATTGTGAAGTAGCATGGCACCAAGTAGGTAAACAATACTTCGATTTAAAAGAATATGAAAAAGCACTCGCAGCATTTGATTTTGCGATAATAAGTGATGAATACTTCATTGGTGCTTATTTAGAAAAAGGAAAAGTACTCGAAAAGTTAGGAAGATATAATGAAGCGATTGAAAATTATAAAATAACATTAGAGTTAGATGACCCTACCTCTTTTGCCTTATTACGTATAGGTAAATGTCATGAAAAATTGGGTAATAAAGAGCTAGCGATACAGCATTATTCAAAAACAGTACATGAAGACCCTCTTTTAGACAAAGGATGGATTGCTATTACTGATTTTTATATGCGTAAGCGTGATTATCAAAAAGCATTATATTACATTAATAAAGCTATCAGTATTGATGCAGAGAATGTATTATACTGGAAACGATATGCCAAAATAAATAACCGACTCGCTTTTTTTGAAGAGGCAGAAAGAGGCTACAGAAAAGCATTAGAATTAGGAAATTATGAGTTAGAAACCTGGTTAAACAGATCTGATATTCTAAAATTTTTAGGAGAAGAAGATGCGTCAATTCAATGCCTGAAACAAGCAATAGAATTCTACCCGGATAATGCTGAAATTCAATACAGGTTAGCTGGTTTATATTATCAGAAACAAGAGTATAATAATGGTGAATTACATCTAAGAAAAGCACTCAAAGTTGATTTTGAATTTCATATCATATTAGAGGAGCTTTTTGAAAACATTTTTAACCTTACAATTGTCAAAAAAATAATTTCAGAATATCAAAAGTAATCTTTCTAAAAGAGTGCTTTTTTTCCAAGTTGACCGCATTGCAAAAATCCATACATTTGTTTTGATTAACAAAATTTAAAATCAAAAACTAATGCGAAGAAGTCTTAAGGACTACCTTATTATTTCTCTTAAAGGACTAGCCATGGGTGCAGCAGATGTTGTGCCTGGTGTCTCAGGAGGAACGATAGCTTTTATATCAGGTATATATCAAGAATTAATTGAAACTATAAATAACTTAGACTTTTCGTTTTTTTCTTCTTGGAAAAAAGATGGCTTTTTAGCCTCCTGGAAAAAATACAATCTTTCATTTTTGACTGCATTATTTACCGGGATCGCAATAAGTATATTATCATTGGCAAAACTTATAAAATGGCTCATGCATAATGAACCTTTATTGTTGTGGGCATTTTTCTTTGGATTAGTCTTGGCTAGTATATTTTATATTGCCAAACAAATCACTCGTTGGAAATTAGTTGTTATTATTGCTATAATCATCTCTGCTATACTTTCATATTTAATCACAATAGCAGAACCATTTTCTTCTCCCGAGAGTCATTGGTATCTTATATTTTGTGGGTTTATCGCTATAATTGCTATGATACTGCCAGGTGTTTCGGGAGCATTCATTCTATTAATATTGGGTGCATATCAAACATTTATAGACATTTTAAATCAATTAAGAAATGGGCTCTTGCAATTTGATTTTGACATCTTATGGCAAGCTATCTCTAAGCTATTACTTATTGCTATTGGTGCAATTACGGGGCTTAAAATTTTCTCCAAAGTATTAAATTGGATGTTCCTAAACCATAAAAATACAACGTTGGCTATACTCACAGGTTTTATGATCGGATCTCTAAACAAACTTTGGCCATGGAAAAAAGTACTTTCTTGGCGAACTAACTCAGAAGGAGTAGAGATTCCATTTATAGAAAAAAGTATACTCCCTACACAATTTGAAGGGGATAGTAAAATTATATGGGTGTTAGCATTTACAACGATAGGCTTTCTGATTATTCTTATTTTAGAGCGACTTTCTACCAAAAAAGCAAATTAATCATTCATGCAACAAAGCACTCGAACCTTTACAGATAGATTTTTTTTGATCATCAAAGGTCTTGCCATGGGTGCTGCTAACAAAGTTCCAGGAGTATCTGGTGGAGTTGTAGCCTTTGTAGCCGGTTTTTATGAAGAATTTATCTACTCGTTACAAAAAATAAACTTCAAAGCATTCAAGCTTTTTACTAATTTCAGGTTCAAAAGTTTTTGGAGATATATTAATGGTAAATTCTTAGGATTACTTATTCTGGGAATGTTGATAAGCTATTTTAGCGTTTCAAAAATACTTGACTATCTTATTATTCATTATGAATTATATGTATGGGCTTCTTTTTTTGGTATGATCATAGGGTCTATTTATTATATCGTTAAAGATTTTAGTGATTGGAGTCCCAAAAATATTTTTCTCATTATAACAGGTACCATTATTGGAGTCGGGATAAGTTTAATGGACCCCGCAAAAGAAAATGATAATCTATGGTTTGTTTTTTTCTGTGGAATCATTGGTGTTTCGGGCATGACATTACCAGGACTATCCGGATCATTCATATTAATATTACTTGGTAATTATGTACTGCTACTTGTAGACTCAGTCAATGCTCTATATGATACCATTGCAGATATTATTCGTTGGGACTTTTCTTTTGTAGAAGATGTTAAAAGAATTCGGTTATTAAAAGTACTTACCATATTTAGTCTAGGCTCTGTTACCGGATTAGTAACGCTATCACATATACTTGGATATGTTCTGAAGCATTTCAAAAATGCTACTTTTGCAATTATTATTGGTTTTATTACCGGTTCTTTAGGTGTTGTGTGGCCCTGGAAAAACAAAGTATACAAATTAGATTCTCTCGGAAATATACAAATCGACGCTTTAGGCAATCCTATACTTGATAATTACGATCGTTATTTTCCAAACTTTACTATACTAGAAACGTATATCAGTATTTTTTATATATGTGTTGGTATTGGTATTGTTTTATGGTTAGAATGGTATGGAAATCGTACCTCAAAATCTTCAAAATAAAATAAACATGACAAAAATTTATGGTCTCTTGGGCAAAAACATAAGTTACTCTTTTTCAGAATCTTTCTTTTCTAAAAAATTTGAAAAAGAAAATAAAGATTGTAGTTATACCAATTTTGACCTTAAAGATATTACAGCTGTTGAAGAAGTAATTAAAAATGAAACCGTTCAAGGGCTCAATGTAACGATTCCCTACAAAGAAGAGATTATATCCTACCTTAACGAATTAGACCCTACTGCCAAAGAAATTGGTGCTGTGAATGTGATAAAATTCGATAAGAATAAAAAATTGATTGGGTATAATAGTGACTACTATGGTTTTACAGAGTCTCTAAAACCTCTTTTGCAAAAAAGACCAGTACAAAAAGCATTAATACTCGGTACGGGTGGGGCTTCAAAAGCAATAGCATATGCTTTAAAAAAACTAAATATTGAGTATACATTTGTATCTCGTACCCCTAACACCCAAGAATTGAGCTATAATCAACTCGATCAGAATATCATCAATTCAAATAAACTAATCATAAATTGTACTCCTTTAGGCACCCATCCTAATGTTCAAAATTATCCGAACATACCATATGAATATCTTTCTGAAAATCACATTTTATACGACTTGATATACAATCCATCAGAAACTACTTTTTTACGTAAAGGAAAAGAAAAAGGAGCACTAATATCTAATGGATTACAAATGTTAATTCTGCAAGCCGAAAGATCATGGGAAATTTGGAATACGTAAAAACTTACCCTTTTTTGTGATCTAATTCTTACATAAATACTATTTAAGTAATCTTAAAACCTTATAATAACTTTGAGGTTTTCTAATATGTTAGTATCTTAGTCAATACTTAAAGTTTAGACACACTAAAAAGTTCACACAATGTCCACAAGCGATAACCTGCCAAAAGCAGATGGAAATGAAGAAAATAAGATAGAAACTCTAGAGAATCACTCTGATGAACATCAAACATCTAAAGATGATGATTTACAAGCTTCAGAAAATCAAAATCTAGAGGAAAACACTATCGATGATGCTGAAAAAAAAGAAGCTGATGAAGTAATTGATACTTCAATTACTGAAAGTGATATTGCTAATAGTGATACTACAAATACTGCTGAAAAACAATCTTCTGATGTAGAAAATACTGAAGATAGTAATGCTAATACCCAAGTTGAATCTCAACAAAATACTTCTGAAAATACTACAGATCAAAATGCTGAAATTCCTCAAGAGTTAGCATCTTCAACTTCAGATCATATACATGACCAAATGAACGAGGCTGTTGCTGCTCATAGTGAAGATGAAACAACTATGGAAAGTCATGAAATCGAGAAAAAAGATTATCATGCAATGAGTAAAGAAGAGTTGGTCAAAGAACTACGCATTTTAATTAAAAATGAAAAAGTTCAAACCATAAAAGAGCACGTTGAAGAGATCAAAACAGAATTCAATAATAAATTTAATGAAGAAGTAGAACAGAAGAAAGAGGAGTTTTTGGCTAATGGTGGAGATATTATTGATTTTTATTACTCTACTCCTATCAAAAAAGAATTTAATTCTGCATATTTTGATTATAAAGAAAAACGTAATGCTTATTACCAAAATCTGAAAAAAGATCTTCAGGAAAACTTTAATAGAAGACTTGAACTTATCGAAGAATTAAAAGGACTTTTAAACGTAGACGAGAATATTAATACTACATATAATCATTTTAAAAGTATACAGGAAAGATGGCGTAATGCCGGACCTATTCCCCGAGATAAATACAATACTGTTTGGAATACTTATCATCATCACACAGAAAATTTTTATGATTTTTTACATCTAAACAGAGAATTTAGAGATTTAGATTTCAAACATAATTTAGAACAAAAGCTCAAAATTATAGAACGCGCAACAGAGCTTGCACAAGAAACAGATGTAAATAGAGCTTTTAGAGAATTACAACTTCTGCATAAAATGTGGAAAGAAGACCTCGGTCCGGTTAGTAAAGAATATAGAGAACCAATTTGGGAAAAATTTAGCTTGCTAACCAAACAAATCCACGAAAACAGACAACTTTATTTTAAAGAACTAGACAAAGTATACGAAAAGAACCTAGAGGTCAAAAGAGAGATCATAGCTAATATAACAGAAGTTGGTCAAGATCAGCCTAAAAGTCATAATGGTTGGCAACAAAAAATCAAAGAAATCGAAGCATTACGAGAGCAGTTTTTTAAAGCCGGTAAAGTTCCTTCTAATGTAAATGAGCAAACCTGGAGTGAATTTAAATCTGCCGTAAGAGACTTTAACCGAAACAAGAATGCTTTCTACAAAGGATTGAAGAAGGAGCAATTTGAAAATCTAAACAAAAAAATGGAACTAATTCAAATTGCAGAGGACAATAAGGATAGTGATGATTTTAGTGTCACCACTCCTCTAATGAAAAAAATTCAATCAGATTGGAAAAAGATTGGTCACGTTCCTAGAAAGGATAGTGACAAAATATGGAAACGATTTAAAGACGCTTGTAATTTTTATTTTGATAGATTACATGCCGAAAGAAATGAAGCCAATAAAGAAGAAGTAGTTGCTCTTGAGAAAAAACAAGAGCACATTGAATCGCTAAAATCCTTGGAGTTATCAGGTGACCCTGAAGCCGATCTAGCTACAATTAAAGAAAACATAGCTACTTGGAAAGGCATAGGACGAGTTCCTTACAAAAAGAAAAATATCGAAGCAGAATACAATAAAATTTTAGATAATCTTTTCCAACAACTTAACTTAAGTCGTAAAGAGACAGAACTAATTAAATACGATAATAAGCTAAACACACTTTCTAATCAAACTGATGATCGTGCTATTAGAAATGAACAAAGTTTTATTCGCAAGAAAATTGATGAAGTTAATGCCGAAATTCGTCAATTAGAGAACAATCTTCAATTCTTTAAAAATGCAAAAGACGATAATCCATTAGTTATAGATGTACTAAAGAATATTGAAAAGCACAAAGAGAATTTAGACGTTTGGAAAGCTAAATTAAAGAAGATCAAACAGCTATAATAATTCATGCTTTGCTCACTATGTGCTTCAAAAACAAATGTGTTTTCTGAAGTTCAGCATAAAAAATATTTACAATGTAACGAATGTAATAGCGTAATGCTTGATCATTCGTTTTTTCTTTCTAAAAATCAAGAAAGAGAAAGATATAACCTGCATCAAAACGATGTTTATAATTTAGGATATCAAAATTCTGTATCTACCATCATAGAAAAAGTTGTTAACAACCATTCTAAGCACGATAAAGGGCTTGACTTTGGTTCAGGTACAAATTCTGTGGTCTCTTATCTATTGAAAAATAAGAACTATGACATTCTAGAATACGATCCTATTTTTAAAAATAAAAATGATGTTCTTTTGGATAGTAATTATGATTATATAATATGCTGCGAAGTAGTAGAACATTTTTATCGTCCAATACAAGAATTTCAGTTATTATCACGTCTTTTAAAACCAAACGGAACACTTTATTGTAAAACAAAACTATTTACAGAAAATATCAATTTTGATACCTGGTGGTACAAAAATGATCCTACACATGTGTTTTTTTATACTCCAAAAAGCATCAACTGGATTAAAAACAAATTCAATTTTGGCCATGTAGAAGTTGCAAAAGATGTAATTATTTTTCAAAAATAAAAACGATATCATTTTTTCTAATTAGCGAACAAACTTGGCAATCAACTCTTCTAAAACCAAGAAATTCAGCAACTTATCAACACGAAAACGTTGTAGTAAATTATTGAAGTCTAGACAGATGACTATTTTTTATAAATTACAATATCAACACATAAAATCACAAATAAACAAATATTACACAAAAAATTAACACCCATATAACACATATAGCAATTACACTGAATTTTTCTAATTACAAACTCACACAAATGAAAACATTATTATCCAACCTGTTTTACATGATAAACATAGGAATTATGTTTATTGCTCCATTATCAGCAAATAGCCAAATAGATTTCCGAGAAGAAACAATTTATTTTTTGATGACCTCTCGTTTTTTTGATGGTGATTCTTCAAATAATGCTCCTACAGAATGGTCATCCTATAACCCTGACCCCACAATAAATCCAACAATAACAGACCCTAATGATGTTACTTGGAGAGGAGACTTCAAAGGATTAATCCAGAAATTAGACTATATCAAGGATCTTGGATTTACAGCAATATGGATCACTCCTATTGTTCATAATCGAAGCCCATTAGATTATCATGGTTATCACGCCTGGGACTTTACAAAAGTAGATCCTAGATTAGAATCTCCTGATGCTACTTTTCAAGATTTAATAAACGAGATTCACGCTCGAGATATGAAAATTGTTTTGGATATCGTAACTAACCATTCAGGTCGATTTGGTATTAAAGATGTCGCAGAAATAAAGTATAATACAGATCCCAATGCTTCTTGGTACGCTCCTGACAATTCGAACTGGGAGTATGATGGTTTAACTCCCAATCCAGAAGATGGGTTGATTTGGAGCAGAGCTAATCTTGCGAAAATGCCTCCTCCATACAATCAAAATTTGGCTGCATTCAATTTTCCCAGTAAAGAAAACTATGTTGACACTACTGACCCTAATTGGTATCATCACTCAGGAAATGGATTTGCTCAGGGTTTTGATGATATAGAAAACTTACAAAATAGAGCACTTGCAGGAGATACACCAGACCTTAACACCGGAAGCCAAGTAGTACGTGACTATTTAGTTAATGCCTATACAACCTTTATTAATATGGGAGTTGATGCATTTAGATGGGATACCGTCAAACATATGAGCAAAGAAGACATTTTATATTTTTATGATGCGTTTAAAAAAGTAAATCCAGACTTATTTATTTTTGGAGAAGTGGCACAAAAACGTCATGAACTACACCCGGTAGACAAAATAAACCCTCACTACTACACCTGGAGAGGGGCTGTAAACAATTCAGAACCCATAGATTTAGCCGTGATTGATTTTTTTGCAGAAGCTACATTTCATGGCACTTTTGAAGAAGGTCAATCCTTCTCTACTGTAAAAGCAGCTTCAAGATATGATCACCTTTACAGTGATACTTCTACTCTGGTTACATGGTTAGATAATCATGATTTTGGTCCTAACAATGATTGGAACAGACGCTATGGAGGTTCTGATGAAAACCTGGCAGCATGCATGAATTTTATGTTCACCTGGCGGGGAATACCTGTAGTCTATTATGGAACTGAAATGCGATTTAAGTCTGGAGAATTTGCTGACATTCATGACGCATCCGGTATTCAAAAATCTATTGATGAAACTGGAAGAGCATATTATGGGAATGTGATTGATCAAGCTCCTAATCATAAGATTTATCAACACATAAAAAAATTGAATGCTATCCGAAAAGCAGTTCCTGCTCTTCAAAAAGGAGCATGGAACTGGAAAGATGCACCAGGAAATGCAGTTGCTTATCGTAGAATTTATCAAAATAGTGAAGTTGCAGTAGGTCTAGCCAAAGATGGTGATGCCTCCTTTTCTATTTCAGGAATGACAGACGGAATCTATAGAGATGCTGTTACCGGACGTGAAATCCAAGCTTCTAATGGTACCTTAAATTTTAATGTGACATCTGGTTCTGCAGGAATTTATGTACATAATGGTCCCGGGCTTATCGGAGGTTGCGGAGGTGGTTTTTTTGAAAACTGTGTTAATGGTCCATCAAAACCTGTAGTAACCATAGACCCTCAACTTACAAGATCAGAAAACCCTATTCAAATTACATTAGATGCTGTTGGTGGTGCAGGAGCACCTTATGCAATTTACTATACTACAGATGGTACAACACCCAATACCTTAAGTAACAAATATACAAGTCGATTTACGATAACAACATCTTCAACAATAAAGGCAATAGCATACGACAAAAACAATGAACCATCAGATATTATTACAAAGAACTATACAATAGGTACTCTTGAAGGACTACGTATTTATATAAAAAAACCTGCAAATTGGTCACAAGTTAATATTCATTATTGGAATGAAGTTCCTGATATATTATCCCCTAGTGTATGGCCAGGACCTCAAATGACAAGAATTGATAATTCTGATTGGTATGAATATATATTTGAAGGAATCGAAAGTACTAATTTATTATTTAGTGATAATGCCAATAATAAAACACCTGATCTTTTTAGAGATAAAGACGGCTGGTATGACAATGGCGTTTGGTACGACACAAGGCCAGATGGTGACGTCAACATGCCCCCTAAATTAACAATGACACCAGAAGGTGGAGTTTTTTCTGATGGAGAAACAGTTTTAGTAACACTTAGTGCAAATGATGATAATTCTGATGAAGTTAACATCTATTATACACTCAATGGGGATCAGCCAACAGTATATTCAAATGTATACACGAATCCAATACCACTAACAAGTAATACAACCATAAGAGCTATTGCATACGATACAGGAGGATTAAGTTCTGAAATAATTAGTCATGAATTTACTTTTTCTTCGACTTCAACAGATCAGCTAAAACTGTATTACAAAGGCTCATTGTCTAACCCAAGCATTTACTTTTGGAATACTAATCCTATAAATGTTGATACCAATTGGCCTGGAGAATCTATGACCGATATAGGAAACGGTTGGTATTTGTATACTTTAGATCAAATATCATGTACCAATCTAATCTTTAGTGATAATGGAGTAAATCAAACGGCAGACCTTAATCGTTGTGGAGATGGCTGGTATTATAATGGCACTTGGTATGACAGTAACCCAAATGAACAGTCACAACCCGAAGAGCTAACTGTATATTTCAAATCAGACTCTTATGCATCGCCAACAGTATACTATTGGAATACTAGTCCTCCAACAATGTCGATTAACTGGCCAGGTGAATCAATGATTTCTGACGCAGATGGTTGGTATCGCTACACTTTTCCTGAAATAACTTGCGCTAATCTGATTTTTAGTAATAGTGGTTCTTCTCAAACTTCTGATCTAAACAGGTGCAAAAACGGTTGGTACTATAATGGCGTTTGGTATGATAACAAACCTATATTATCAAAAGGTGCTGAAGCCAATTCTATTAATTCAAATATATATGTTTCGCCAAACCCCATTTCTGAAGCATCTACGATTTCATGGTACGTAACCAAGAATAATAGCAAAGTAAAAATAGAAATTATCAACGTATACGGAGTTCAAGGTGTAATTTACGAAGACGTAGTTGATCAAGGCAGGCATCAATTTTCCTTAGATACAAAATATAAAATGAAAGCACCTGGGATATATTTCTGTAAAATCAGTATTGATAATACCACTCACATTAAAAAATTATTAAAAAAGGAAAGAAATTAAAGAATATCTTTTTAGCAAATACTCTACTTATATTTACGAACATAAGTAGGGTATTTATTATGACAAGAAATTTATAATTTTTTGGCTTCTTCCCAAAAAACATCCATTTCTGAAAGTGTCATATCTTTTAGACTTTTATTATTTTCTCTTGCTTTTGCTTCTAAATACTGAAATCGCTTAATGAATTTTTTATTAGTTCGTTCAAGAGCATCTTCGGGATTAACATTCAGAAATCGAGCATAATTAATCATTGAAAAAAGTACATCTCCAAATTCTGACTCTATCTTATCTTGATCCTGTACATTAACTTCATGTTGCAACTCTTCAAGTTCCTCTTTTAATTTTTCAAAAACCTGATGAGGCTCTTCCCAATCAAATCCCACTCCAGCTACTTTGTCCTGAATTCTACTTGCTTTGACTAGCGACGGCAATGATTTTGGGACACCTTCTAAAACACTCTTTTTTCCTTCTTTAAGTTTCAAGTTTTCCCAATTGCGTTTTACATCTTCTTCATCATTTACTTCTACATCACCATAAATATGAGGGTGTCGATTAATAAGTTTTTCACATATCTCATTAGCAACATCTGCCATATCAAAATCATTGGTTTCGCTCCCTATCTTTGCATAAAAAACAATATGTAGAAGTAAATCTCCTAATTCTTTTTTTACTTCAACCAGGTCATTATCTAATATTGCATCACCAAGCTCATACGTCTCTTCGATGGTGAGATGCCTTAATGATTGCAAGGTTTGTTTTCTATCCCAGGGACATTGCTCTCGAAGTTCGTCCATAATAGTTAGCAATCTATCAAACGCCTTGAGTTGATCCTTTCTTGAATTCATAATTTGAGATTATTATATCGAGAGTTGTTCCATTTTACTTTTGGTTACTACAAACTCATCTATCATATCTTTTACAATCACAGCTGCCGGTTTAATATCATGTATTAATCCGGATACTTGTCCGATTTCTAACTCTCCTTCTTCAAGATCACCTTCAAACATGCCTCGTTTTGCCCTTGCTCTTCCTAATAACTCCTTTAAATCATCAATGGTAGGGCTTTGAGTATACAGATTTGCAACATCATTATAAAATTTATTTTTGAGCATTCGCACTGGTGCTAATTCTTTGAGAGTAAGCTGCGTATCTCCTTCTTTTGCTTGTACTACCATATTTTTGAAATCGATATGAGAAGAAGCCTCTTCACTAGCTACAAAACGGCTTCCTACCTGTACACCATCTGCTCCCAATGCCATTACCGCATACATTGCTGAGCCTGTTGCTATGCCTCCTGCTGCGATAAGTGGTATTTTTATATGTTCTTTTACCATTGGAATTAAAGCCAGCGTCGTGGTTTCATCTCTACCGTTATGACCTCCTGCTTCAAATCCCTCTGCAACAATAGCATCTACTCCGGCATCTTGAGCTTTCAAAGCAAACTTAAGACTACTTACTACATGAACTACAGTAATCCCTCGCTCTTTTAGGTACTTTGTATATGTTTTTGGATTTCCAGCCGATGTAAATACGATCTTTACTTCTTCTTCTATTATAATTTTTATAATTTCTTCCAGGTTGGGATACAACATTGGTATATTTACTCCAAATGGTTTGTCTGTAGCTTTTTTACATTTTTGTATATGTTCTCTTAACACATCGGGATACATTGATCCTGATCCGATAAGTCCTAACCCACCTGCATTACTGACAGCACTAGCAAGTTTCCAACCACTAGCCCATATCATTCCACCTTGTATTATTGGGTATTTTATATTAAATAAAGTTTTAACTGTATTCATTCGTTTATTTCTTTGTTCGTAAGTAAATATATAACGCTTCACAAAGCTAATCTAAATTAAAATATAAATCTGATCAATGTACTAATCTTATCAAAAAAACACTCCTGCTGAACAGCAGGAGTATATGAATAAAGTTATGTCATTATTTACATGACTTCTAAGAAATCACTCCGGAACCGATTAATTCATCATCCTGATACCAAGCTACAAATTGTCCTTCTGTGATTGCACTTTGATCGTTTTCAAAAACTACATATATACCTGAATCGATTTGATACAATTTTGCCTTTTCTAAAGGCTGGCGATAACGAATTCTTGCCATCACTTCAAGTTCTTCATCTATCTCAATTTTGAGGTCATCTCTTACCCAATGTAGCTCTTCATTTGTTATGAATAACGCTTTTCTATATAAACCAGGGTGATGTTTACCTTGCCCTGTATAAATTGTGTTGGTTTCAACATCTGTTTCGATCACAAACAAAGGTTCTGGTGTTCCACCAACCGCTAGGCCTTTTCGTTGTCCTTTGGTATAGTAGTGTGCTCCCTGATGTTTTCCTACTACTTTACCATACTCTACTGCATATTTATATTTTGTAGACAAAAATTCTAATTCTTCTTGTTTAGAACTAAAATTGGGTATTTCACGCAGATACATTTCTTCAGAAGATGGTATTTCTATAATATCTCCTTCCTTTGGTTGTAATTTCTGTTGAAGAAACTCTGGCAAACGAACTTTTCCAATAAAACATAATCCTTGAGAATCCTTTTTGTCTGCGGTAACAAGATTTTGCTTTGCAGCAATTTCTCTAACTTCAGGTTTTAATAATTCACCAACCGGAAATAATGTTTTTGCCAATTGTTCTTGTGACAATTGACATAAAAAATATGATTGATCTTTATTTTGATCCTTACCCGCCAATAATCTATGTATTTCTTTGCCATCTTCGATTATTGTCTCTTTTCTACAATAATGCCCAGTAGCAACATAATCTGCACCAAGTGACAGCGCAATTTTTAAAAACACATCAAATTTAATCTCTCGATTACACAATACATCAGGATTAGGTGTTCTACCTTTCTCATATTCGTTAAACATGTAATCTACAATACGTTCTTTATATTGCTCACTAAGATCAACAGTTTGAAATGGTATTCCTAATTTTTCTGCAACCAATAATGCATCATTACTATCATCAAGCCAAGGGCATTCATCAGAAATAGTAACCGAATCATCATGCCAATTCTTCATAAATAATCCAATTACTTCATACCCTTGTTCTTTGAGTAAATATGCAGCTACGCTAGAATCTACTCCTCCAGACAATCCTACAATTACTCTTTTCATCAAAAATCCTTTCTTTTAAATTTTGTAATTCTTTTGCAAAAATACTAAATAAAAAAAGCAACACTAATGTATTGCTTTATGAGTTTTACTTATTGTGATATTGTATTAATTGATACTATAGTTTACCCATTATTTAATGGGAATATTTTTTGTTCTGATAATTTTCCATCTTTGTAATATTTCCAAAGCCCATCTTTTCTATCTCTCTTATAATTACCTTCTATCAATAATTTACCTTCAGGATCAAAATATTTGACAGGACCATGCAAGACTCCATTTTCATACAAAAACTCTTTCATAACTACACCTGTCTCTGAGTATATGAATCGTTTTCCATTACGTTTCCCATTGATGTAATTATTCTTTTCTGTCAGTTGTCCATTCTGAAAATAAGTAAGCTGTTCGCCATTCAATTTACCCGCTTCATAGTTTTCTGTCATCATTATTTTATTAGAACCCTTATGATAGTATTTCCACAATCCAACACGATCTCTACCGACCATCTTTCCTTCACTGATTACTTTTCCTTTCTGTGTAAAATACTTCAAACGAACAGTATCATTTTGTTTTGAAAAAGTTTTTATTGCCGTAGGAAATTTATCGCTATTGGGTTTATAAAATTTAAATTCTCCTACTTCTTTGCCATGATCAAAAGTTCCTTCATAACGAAGTTGATCGGTATCTTCATATTTTTTTTGCCATTTACCATGTCTTTTACCATTGGCATCAAATTGATTATATTTTTGTGCCGTTGCCAAAAAACATGTGTAAAACAGAACAAAGAATAAAGAGAAACTACGCATAGTAATTTAAATAATAATAATTTAGGGTATTATTTCAACGTATGTTATTTTCAAAAATTATACCAATTAAAAGATAATCAAATCTAAAAAAAGTTACTAATATCACAAAAAAAGCCCCTAAAAAGGGGCTCATTATTTTTTGTGAATTACTTCTTTTTAGCTTTTTGTTGTTGCTCTGCCTGCTCCATGAGCTCTTTCATTTTCTTTTGAAATTTACCTTGTTTTTTAGGTTTTTTCTTATTCTCTTGAATTTTTGCATGAATTTTATCTTCATTAATAATTACTTTTTTAATAACTAACATTATTCCTATCGTAATTAAATTAGAGATAAAATAATAGAGCGATAATCCACTAGCATAGTTGTTGAAGAAAAAGAGCATCATTAATGGCGACAAGTACATGATAAACTTCATATTAGGCATTCCCGGTTGTGGAGCCTGCATTGTTTGTCCTGTTGTCATTGTCATGTAAATGAATATTGCTACAGAAGCTAATATTGGAAACAGACTGATATGATCTCCATAAAATGGGATTTCAAAAGGTAACTGTGCTATAGTATCATAACTTGACAAATCATCTGCCCATAAAAAACTTTTTTGTCTTAACTCAAAAGCACTTGGGAAGAAATTGAATAAAGCATAAAACACCGGAATTTGCATTAATGCCGGTAGACAACCACTCATAGGATTTACTCCAGCCTTACCATAAAGAGCCATTGTTTCTTGCTGTCTCTTCATTGCATTATCCTTATATTTTTCATTGATTTCTGTAATCTCGGGGCGCAAAACTTTCATTTTTGCTTGAGATACGTAAGATTTATAAGTAACAGGAGAAAGTACAATACGTACTATTATCGTCATAACAATAATTGCAATACCGTATGGCAAAAAGCCACTTAAGAAACCAAAGAAAGGAATAAATAAATATCTGTTTATCCATCCAAAGATTCCCCATCCTAGCGGCACTATTTCATCAAGATTTCGCTTATAAGAGTTCAGAATTTTATAATCTGTTGGACCATAATACCAATCCATTGCATAACTAAGTTCTCCTCCTTGCAATGCTAAAGGTATCGTAGCAGAAAACTCTTTGGTCACTTTTATATCCTTATCAGCAAGATCACTTGAATTGGCTACATTTTTAGATGTAAGTGAAGCTGTTTTAAAAGGAGTATCTGTTAGTAATATTGATGTAAAAAAGTGTTGTTCAAAAGCAATCCAAGTTACATCTTCTGCCTCATCATCTGTAAAATCTCCTTGTCCCAAATAATCATCTTTACCTCCTTCATATTCAAAAGACAGTTCTGTATATCTGTTTTCGTAAGCAGCACTTTTGGCATGTCTTATTCCTTGTAATTTCCAATCTAATGTTGGTGCATGATTGGCACTAAATACTTGTTGTAAACCTTGAGACCTAATCGTAAAATCTACCATATAATCATTAGGTTTCATTTCATATCTGTATTCTAAGAACTGAGAAGAAGACGTTTTTAACTTCATCGACAAAACAGTGTTCTCTCCATTTTTGGAAACAGTAGGCTCAAAAAATAAATCTTTAGTATTAATGGTCCTGTTATCTGTAGTACCAAAATTCAGGTTAAAAGATGAATTTTTACCATCTTTTATTAAATACATTGGAATAGAGTCATATGTTTTGAAATTTTTTAGCTGCGCTTCAACAACATGTCCTCCTCTATTACTTACTTTTAAGCGTAACACCTCATTCTCTATAGTCGTAGTTCCTTCTTTTGCCGATGACAAACTAGATGAATACGCAAATGCTCCTAGTTGAGATTTTGCTTTTTGTAATGCTAACGAATCTTGAGGATTTACAGCAGTAACATTATTTTCATCAACAATAAAATCTTTGTTCTCTTTATTTTCTTTTTTCTCTTGAGCTTCAGCTTGTTCTTTTTTGGCTTTTTCTGCTTCTATTTCTTCAGGAGTTGGCTGATTTAAATAAAACATCCAAACAATAATTCCAAAAATAAGCGCAAACCCTATTATCGAATTGAGATCAAATTTTTTTTCTTCCATGTATTTATGTATAAAAAGCCTTATCTTAAATGTATTAGAAAGGCTTTTAAAGTTATTTTTTATTTAATTGTCAATTATCTAGCCAATCATCATCCTTGTGACACTTTGGCACTTTTATTGTTTTTTGAGTATTCTACAGCTGCTTTTACAAAGGCGATAAATAAAGGATGTGGATTCGCAACAGTACTCTTATATTCTGGATGATATTGTACCCCAACAAACCAAGGATGATCAGGGATCTCTATGATTTCTACCAAACCGGTTTTGGGATTGATTCCTGTCGTTTTGAGACCTGCATTTTCTAACTGCTCTTTGTACTTATTATTATATTCATAGCGATGACGATGACGCTCCGCTATAAGTCTTTTTCCATAAGCATCAAAAACCTTACTTCCTTCACTCAACTCACAATCCCAAGATCCTAATCTCATCGTTCCACCCATATCTGTAATATTTTTTTGCTCTTCCATCAAATTAATTACAGGATGAGAGGCATTCTCGTTTACTTCTAGAGAACATGCATCTTCAAGACCTAATACATTGCGAGAGTATTCTATCACAGCCATTTGCATTCCCAGACAAATTCCAAAAAACGGAAGATTATTTTCTCGGGCAAACTGTACTGCTTTTATTTTTCCTTCTATACCTCTTTCTCCAAAACCGGGAGCTACCAAAATACCATCTAAATGTGCAATCTGTTTTGCAATAGTCTCATTTGTAATGAATTCTGAATGAATGCTTACTACATTAACTTTTACTTCATTTTCTGCTCCAGCATGAATAAACGCTTCTAATATTGATTTATAAGAATCTTGTAATTCTACATATTTACCAATAAGTCCAATAGTAACTTGATGTTTGGGATTTCTATGTCTTTGTAAAAAATCGTTCCATTTTTCCAGATCAGGAACATTATCCATCCTCAGCACTAATTGTTGTAAAACCACTCGATCTAACCCTTCTTCTAACATGAGATTTGGAACATCATAAATAGTAGATGCATCAATAGACTGAATCACAGCTTCTTGTTTAACATTACAAAATAATGCTAGTTTTCGTCTCAAATCATCAGATAATTCATGCTCTGTTCTACAAACAAGAATATCTGCTTTGATACCACTTTCCATCAATGTTTTAACACTATGTTGAGTCGGTTTTGTTTTTAATTCTCCTGCTGCAGACAGGTAAGGAATAAGAGTAAGATGAATTACCAGTGCATTGGTATCTCCAAGTTCCCATTTTAATTGACGAACAGCTTCTATGTAGGGTAATGATTCTATATCTCCTACTGTTCCTCCAATTTCAGTAATTACAATATCGTAATTACCGCTTTTTCCAAGGATTTGTATTCGTTCTTTTATTTCATTTGTGATGTGAGGAACTACTTGAACTGTTTTTCCTAAAAACTCTCCTCTACGTTCTTTTTCGATTACACTCTTATATATACGTCCTGTTGTAACGTTATTTGCTTGAGAGGTATTTGTGTTTAAAAAACGTTCGTAATGACCAAGATCAAGGTCTGTCTCTGCCCCATCATCGGTTACATAGCATTCTCCATGTTCATAAGGATTTAAAGTTCCCGGATCTACATTAATATAAGGATCCAGTTTTTGAATTGTAACTCTATATCCTCGCGCTTGTAGTAGTTTAGCCAAAGAGGCAGCGATAATCCCTTTTCCTAAAGAAGAAGACACACCTCCGGTTACAAAAACATATTTGGTATTAGCCATGTACACTAAGTATTAGTAAGATTGTATTCTAAATTTTGCGCAAAAGTACAAAACAAGTCATAAGTATAGTCATCAAATTAAAATTAATCTGAGATTTTAGAATAGTATTTTTTATCCTTAAAAAACTCAGAGCTAATGTTTTGAAAAACAGACAATACTGTACTCTTTATTCTTCTTCCTCTCCTGCTTCTTGATCTTTTGGATCAGAGAAGTCTGTTAATCCTTTGGATTGTAAAATATTGTACCACTGAAAAACTTTTTTCATATCACTCACATATACTCGATCTTCATCATAATCAGGTAATATCTCACTAAAATAAGATTCTAGTTTATTTTTAGATTCTTTGTGATTAATAGCTTGTCCTCCATTTTCTTTTTCGAATATTTTACTGAATATTTCTCGTAAAGGAACTTCTTCTGAAAATGTATAAATAGCAATTTCACTAAGTACACTAACATTATGCCTCATGCTTACCGATAGTTTTTTTCCATCTAATAAAGATTCTGCTAAAAACCCACTTCTAGTTTGTGTTTTCAGCTCGTATAAACCCGGTTTACCTGAAATTGCAAGTATTTTATCTAAACTCATATATTTTAATTTCAAAGTTGGCAAATATCTACAGTTCGTTTTAAAAATCAAACATTAATTTGCACAAATTATTTTGTTCAAAAATCGACTTATCTTGTTTTTTTCTGTAAAGGAAAACGCATTCTATAATCAGGATTGATCTTACCTTTTGATATGTTTGCTAATTTTCCTTTGATTAAACGTTTTTTAAGACTAGATAGTTTATCTGTAAATAAAATACCTTCTATATGATCATATTCATGTTGAATAACTCTAGCTGATAAACCATCATATACTTCTGTATATTCTTCAAAGTTTTCATCAAAATAATGGATTTTGATTGTTTCATTTCTGAATACATCTTCTCTAATATCAGGAATACTTAAACAACCTTCTGTAAAAGCCCATTCTTCTCCAGTCTCTTCTACAATGGTAGGATTAATAAAAACTTTTTTAAATCCTTTAAGCTTTTGTTGCTCTTCTTCTGATAACTCTTCATCTTCAGAAAAAGGCTCTGCATCTACTATGAACAATCGAATCGGAAGACCAATTTGTGGAGCAGCCAAACCAACACCATGAGCATTATACATAGTTTCAAACATATTCTCTATCAGCTCAGATAAGTTTTTATATTCTTTATCTATATTTTTTGCTTTCTTTTTTAATACCGGATCTCCGTATGCTACAATGGGAAATATCATGAAATGATTTTTTATTACTTAATTGTTATTTTTTATCGATTATACAAATAATCTTGTAGTATAATCGTAGCACTGATTTGATCTACCAATGCTTTATTTTGTCTTTTCTTTTTTGAAATACCGCTGGCAATCATCGTATTAAAAGCTATTTTTGAAGTAAAACGCTCATCAATTCTTTTTACAGGAATATCAGGAATCGTTTTACCAAGTTTTTCCAGAAAAAGCTGAATTAACTTTTCGCTTTCTGAAGATTCGCCATGTAATCTTTTGGGTTCACCAATAATGAACAATTCTACTTCTTCTTCTGAAACATAAGCTTTTAACCACTCTAATAATTTTTGAGTATCAATAGTGGTTAATCCAGAAGCAATGATTTGAGATTCGTCTGTAACTGCAATCCCACATCGCTTACCTCCATAATCTATTGCTAAAATACGTGCCATATATTTTTTTGCAAAAATATGACAATATTATAAAACGAACATATTTATTAAAGGTTTACTAAAACAGGATTTATCCATATTCTTTATTCTTTTTAATATGGAAGCTATTATATTTGAAAAAAATTTAATTTGATGAACCAGCTAAAAGAAATCATAGAAAAGGCATGGAAAGACAGAAGCCTTTTAAAAGAAACTGATACTCAAAATGCAATACGTGAAGTTGTAAACCTACTAGATGTTGGCGAATTAAGAGTAGCAGAACCTCTATCAGATGGGTGGCAGGTAAATGAATGGGTAAAAAAAGGAGTTGTTTTGTATTTTCCTATTCAGAAAATGGAAACTTTAGAAGCAGGAATATTTGAATATCATGATAAAATTCCATTAAAAAAAGGATATGAAGAAAAAGGAATCAGAGTAGTTCCGAACGCAGTTGCAAGACATGGTGCGTATATCTCGCCAGGCACTATATTAATGCCTAGCTATGTAAATATAGGAGCTTATGTTGATGAAGGAACTATGGTAGATACCTGGGCTACTGTAGGTAGTTGTGCACAAATAGGAAAAAATGTTCATCTAAGCGGAGGTGTTGGTATTGGTGGAGTACTTGAACCATTACAAGCAGCGCCTGTTATTATAGAAGATAATGCATTTATTGGTTCTAGATGTATTGTAGTTGAAGGAGTTCGTGTTGAAAAAGAAGCTGTTTTAGGCGCTAATGTTGTACTGACAGCCTCAACTAAGATTATAGATGTTACAGGAGATACCCCTGTAGAAAGAAAAGGCGTTGTACCGGCAGGATCTGTTGTTATTCCGGGAAGCTATACAAAACAATTTTCAGCGGGAGCTTATAATGTTCCATGTGCATTGATCATAGGGAAACGTAAAGAAAGTACTGATAAGAAGACTTCTCTTAACGATGCTCTTAGAGAATATGATGTTGCTGTTTAAGATTTACAAAAGCTAAAGAAGAACTAAGCTTACTTTTACATAAATAAGTAGGCTTAGTATTTATTATTCTAGCAACTATGAAAATTCTAGTAATTCAACAAAAAATGATTGGTGATGTACTTACAAGTACTGTCATTTGTGAGGTATTGCGCAAAGAATACCCCAATGCTACTATAGATTTTTTGGTGAATTCTAATACCAAACCCGTTATTCTTGAAAATCCATTTTTTGATCGCATCATAGAATTCAAAAATGAACATCGAGATAGCAAAAAGTCTTTATTCAAATTTCTTTTACAAATCCGAAATACAAAATATGACTATGTTATAGATGTCTATGGCAAATTAGAAAGTAACCTTATCTCTTTGTTTTCTGGAGCAAAGAAAAGAGTATCTTTTTATAAATGGTATACTCAATTTGCATATACAAAAACTATTAAAAGACATTCTGATCCCATTACTAATGCCAGTACTGCAATAGAAAATCGTTTACGCCTGATTTTGCCCGAACATAGAATTGCGTCAGAAATTCGTAAACCGAAAATATATCTAACAAAAGAAGAAAAAGCGAAAGCCAAAGAATTTTTAGAATCAAATGGAATCACTTCTAAAAAACCATTAATAATGATTAGTGTACTTGGAAGTGAAATGAGAAAAACACTTCCGTTTGATTATATGGCAAAGTTAATCGATGAAATTGTTACGTTGACAGACGCAGAAATTCTCTTTAATTATATTCCTAATCAAGAAAAGGACGCTAGGGCTATTTATAATTTAACAATACCTAAAACACAAAGAAACATTCATTTTGATGTTTTTGCAAAAAGTCTCCGGGGGTTTATTGCTACTTTACATCATTGCGATATTTTAATTGGTAATGAAGGAGGAGCCGTAAATATGGCAAAAGCCTTGGATATTCCTACATTTACTATTTTCTCTCCTTGGATTATCAAAAAAGATTGGAATATGTTTGAGGATGGTATTAAAAACGACTCAATTCATTTAGCTGATGTCAAACCAGAATTATATAAATCAAAATCAATAAAAGAAATAAAAGAAAAATCTATTAAATTATACCAAGAATTTTCTTCGGAGTTAATTATTCCAAAACTTAAAAGTTACTTGAATCAACTTTTACAATAATGAATTTTAGAATTCATTAAACCAATTAAAACTTTAAACATTTATTTAACTAACCGCAACTATATTAGTTTAAGAAAACTATAAAAAATAGTTATTTTTGCGCAAAGTTAAGCTTAAAACACAATCAACAATGGTAAAGCTCTCTGGAGTTATCATCACTTTTAACGAAGAACGAAAAATTGAAACATGCTTAGCATCTCTCAAGGGTGTTGTTGATGAGATTGTCGTTGTCGATTCTTACTCTACTGATCGCACAGAAGAGATTTGCAAAAAATATAACGTAAAATTTGTACAGCAAGAATTTCTTGGTTACAGAGAACAAAAAAACTTTGCTATTACTCAGGCAACATATGATCACATCATTTCTTTGGATGGAGATGAAGCCTTATCTCCTGAATTACAAGAATCGCTGATTAAGCTTAAATCAAATTGGAAACATGACGGGTATTACATGAACCGTTACAATAATTTTTGCGGTCAATGGATCAAACATTCTGATTGGTATCCAGACAAGAAACTAAGAGCTTTTATTAAAGGTAAAGGTGAATGGAGAGGTATAAACCCTCATGACTCTTACAAACTTTACGATTCTAAAAACTATAAAAGAATCAAAGGGGATATTTTACACTGGAATTACCCTACCTATAGCGCATATAACTCACAAATCGAAAAATTTTCTTCCATATCTGCCAAATCTTACTTTGAACTTGGCAAAAAAGCTACTTTGTGGAAAATTTTATTTAATCCCTCATGGGCATTCTTTAAAGCTTATTTTTTGAGATTAGGTTTTCTAGATGGATTAAATGGGTTTATTATCTGTCTTCAAACTGCTAACCTAACTTTCTTAAAGTATATAAAATTAAGAGAATTAATTAAATCGGAGAATCAGAAATCATAGTCTTATATTTCTTTTTCCAAAAGAATATTCTTTTCTTAACTCTTATTTTTCTATAATATTTATGTTGAAACTTCTTAGTTGACTCCCACATAAGAGTAAAAATCTTCTTTTCGCTTTCTGTCGTACACCTCGCATATTCACTACTCATTACTCTAATCATAGACTCATGGATAGTTAACCGAGAAAAATTCTTAACTCGCTTTTCAAAACTAAGCTCACCAAATTCCATGCGATTAAGATCTACCAGATAAAAATCATAACCTTCTTCTCTTCTTTTAATTAAAGTATTGCCAGGAGAATGATCTAAAAAATTAACACCATTTCTATGTAACGTATAGGTAAACCTCGTAAAGGCCCTTAAAATATCCTCATGATCTTTAATACTAAAGTCAGTAGTAAGTTCTCTATAGGTAAGGTCACAATCTACAAGCTCACTTATGTAATAGCTTTTTTTAAATAAAAAGGAGGTAGTATTCAACTCATAAGCAACAGGAAATGGAGTTCCTATTCCCAAATCTATAAGCTTATTTGCATATATATACGAACGCTCTGCCTTTGATTTTCTAAAAAAGCGATATGCAATTTGATTGATGATATTAGGAATTTTAAAGGACTTAATGGCATACTTCTTATCTTCAATCTCTATAATTTTGATCACATTGCGCTCTGCATCACCTAAAATCTCAGGAATTTCTTCAAAATTAGCTATCGCTTTCTTAATCTGAGATGCGATTGAGGCATAAGAGGGGTGTATAATAAACTGATTTGACATAAATCAAAAAATAATAGACAAAGGTAAGTATTTGAGATTTTCTAAGGTAGTATCTTTTCTGTAAAATTCTTTAATTAGAAATCCGTTACTTTGCAACATTATTAATTATAGTAAAATAAAGAAAATCTAGGATTTAATTCTTTTACTATACGTAATTTTAAAAATTGATGTTTCGCAAAAATAACTAGATAAAAAATTGTTGCGAATCTCAACACTGGACCCTAATAATCAAACAATATGGTAGATGTAAGTTGTATTATTATTAACTTCAACACTTCAAAATATACAATTGATTGTATTGACTCTATACTTAAAAATTCAACAAAACAACTTTCTATAGAAATTGTTGTTGTAGACAATGCTTCAGAAATTAATGATTTCAAAAATCTGAAACGTCATATAAATGATTTAAATGGTCAAGTTAGACTGGTTAGAAGTAAACAAAATATCGGATTCGGAGCAGGAAACATGCTTGGTGTTCAGTATTGCGAAGCCTGCAAATATTATGCTTTTATAAATAACGACACATTGCAAGTAAGTGATAATTGTCTTTATGAATTAAAATCTTTTATGGAAAATCATCCAGATGTAGCAGTATGTTCTCCTCAAATGTTGGATGAAGACAAAAATTTTAGAGTGACTATTGATCATTTTTCTTCTATACAGAGAGAGATACTACGACGACCTCTTTTAGAATTTTTATTCCCTAAAACATATTTAGATAGAAAAAAACGTTATGACACCCCTACAAAAGTACATTACATTCAAGGGTCGTTTATGTTTATAGACGCAAAAGATTTTAATCAAATTGGAGGTTTTGACACAAATTTATTTTTGTATTACGAAGAATCGGATGTTTGTAGAAGACTCTTAAAAGAAAAGAAAAAATACACTTATTTGATTCCTGAATTAGAATATATACATTATAAAGGTGCAAGTACTTCAAAAAATATTTTAATAAAGATAGAGCAAAAACTATCTCTGTTATATTACATTCGTAAACATTATGGATGGTTTCAACATAAAATATTGCTATTCTATTATATTTTTAGATATTTCTTTACCTCTATTATAAAACCAAAATACTGGAAACTCTTCTTCATTCTTTTAGGAGGTGCGCCTATATCTAAATCTTTAAAACAAAGACAAAAGATTAATCAATTACAGTCGGAAACTATATAAACATTCGATTGTAAAACTTAAAGACAGATAACAAAACGTACTATTATACTTTTATTAAATCAATGATCTATCAAAATAAAAACACAAAATGAATAGCCCAAATAATTCTCCAAAGATTGCATTTGTTACTGGTTATGTTGGATTAAAATTTAGCGCGCCTATTCCTAAAAAACCACCTCATTATGACGGCTATTTTATCACAAATAATAAATGGGTATACAACAGACTCAAATTAACGAACTGGACTCCCATATTTATTGACAACACAATAGAAAAATTATTCTATGCTCCATCAGAAGATTTAGTCAAAACCTTTAAAAACATAAAAAACGCTGACAAAATCACAAAACAATATGTGTTTACGACAGCATGTAAACCATTAAAATTATACCCTCAAAAATTCATCCAAAAATCATATGATTATGTTGTATGGTTCGATAATAAATTTAATATAAATACAAAAGGAACTATACAGACAATAAAAAATTGGGATTCAAAAATTGCCATGATGCTCCATAGGCATCCTTTTGTAAACAACATCAATGGAGAATTTAAAGAGTCTATGTATCAAGAAAGATATATAATTGACAAAGAAAGTTATCTCAAGTATATTGAGAAAAATGTATCACAAGGGTTATCTGCCGAACATCATAATCATTTTCAATGTGGGTATTTACTTTATAACATGAATCATCCAGACACTATGCAGATACAAGAAACATGGCATAAACATATCAAAGAATGTGGTATCAATGACCAAATATCATTTAATTTTGTTGCCCAATTATTTAGCGAAGTTATAACAGAATATATGTATGACATAGAGGAACCAAAAACTTCATTCCTTAAAAGAATATTTAAAAAATAACACTAATCATTAACATTCTACAATTGTAAAAATTAATCTTTTATTAAATAAAGGTCAAAAAAAAGCCTTTACATAATTTTTTTTGATCACTACGTTATATTTAAATAACTTTAACATATTTTTGCAACAAATACCCCAATTAATGAAAAAAGAAAATATAACCGTAGGTTATTTATCTTCTAAAAACCCTAAAGACAGAAGATCTTGGTCGGGTACTCACTATAGAATGCTTTGTGCTTTAGAAAAGGAATTTGATAATATCGAAATTATAGCACCTCTTCGATTACATTTTTCGCTAAGCTTTTTTCTTAAACTGAAAAATTTTGGAAATAAAATCTTATATAAAAAAAAGTACAATAAAGCACATTGCAAACTGAGAAGTAAATATTATGCAAATATTATAAGTAAACGCATAAAAGGAAAAAATATTGATGTGCTTTTTGCTCCTGTTGGATGTGTAGAAATAGCCTATTTAGAAACCGACATTCCTATATGCTATCTATCTGATACTACTTTTAATCAAATAAAAGGATATTATGGCTCTTTTTCAGGAATTTCTCAAAAATCAATTGAAGAAGCTAACCTTATAGAACAAAGATCTATAGACAACTCACATGTACAGGTTTTTTCGTCAGATTGGGCTGCAAATTATGCCAAAGAATACTATAAAGCAAAAAAGCCTATCGTAATAAAATTTGGTGCTAATATTGACGCTCCTCCTCCAAAACAAGATATTGTCAAAGATTATAATGGTAACATCAATATTCTTTTTCTAGGTGTAGATTGGGAAAGAAAAGGAGGTGATATTGTTTTGGATACAATCAAAAAATTAGAAAAGAAACATCATAATTTTCATCTTACTGTATGCGGGTGTACTCCCCCTGAGAAACACCCTAAAATGACTGTAATTCCTTTTTTGAATAAAAATAAAAAAGAGGATCGCACCGTTTTTAATCAATTATTATCCGAGAGCCATATTTTATTTGTTCCTACACGGGCAGATTGCACACCAATAGTTTTTTGTGAAGCAAATGCATATGGAATGCCGGTAATTACAACCGATACAGGTGGTGTCACTTCTGTTATTGAACAAGGAGTAAATGGGTATGCATTGCCTAAAGATGCCGAAGCCGAAGAATATGCCGAAAAAATAAGTTATCTTCTAAACAATGTAGAAACTCTTAAAAAATTATCAATTTCTTCTCGAAATCAATTTGAAAAGGAATTAAATTGGGATATTTGGGGCTCAAAAATGAAAAAGTTATTTGAAAACTTTGTTTTAGACAGTCAACATTTAAAGAATAAAAAAAAGGAATCATATGCCTAATGAAGATGTAGAAATCAATAAAACACTGGATGTACTAAAAAAAGGAGGAATTATCCTTTATCCTACAGATACTGTTTGGGGCATCGGTTGTGATGCTACTAATGCAGATGCGATTGACAAAATATTTCAACTCAAAAAACGTCACGAAAGCAAATCGATGATATGTCTGGTAAGTGATTTTAAAATGCTTCAACAGTATGTAGAAGAAGTTCCTGAGGTTGCTTATGATATTTTGAAATACGCCAATAAACCAACTACTATTATCTACGATAGGCCACTAAGGGTTGCAGAAAATATAATAGCCGAAGATAATACATTAGGAATACGAGTTGCCAGAGACCCTTTTTGTGGAAAACTTATCAGAAAATTCAAAAGACCAATAGTTTCAACTTCTGCAAATATTAGTGGAATGCCAACCCCAAAAAACTTTAAAGAAATTACGCAACCCATTTTGGAAGGCGTAGACTATGTCGTAAATTTGCATTCATATAATAAAGGTACAAAACCATCATCAATAATTAAGATTGGATCAGATAGTACCGTTAAGATTATAAGGAAGTAAATCAATACATGTCTGAAGCAAAAAATTACAAAGAAGCACTACAACACCCCATTTTTAAAACCATAACAAAAGCATCTCAGAATCTTCAACTGGAGTGTTATGTAATTGGTGGCTTCGTAAGAGATCATATTTTAAATAGAGGAAACGCAAAAGACATTGATATCGTTGCCGTAGGCAGTGGTATCGAGCTTGCCAAAGAAGTTTCAAGACTTCTTCCCAATAATCCAAAAGTGCAGGTATTTAAAACCTATGGCACAGCAATGCTTAAGACAGAAACTATCGAAGTAGAATTTGTAGGAGCTCGTAAAGAATCATATACCAGAGATAGTAGAAACCCCATTGTAGAAAATGGAACACTAGAAGATGATCAAAACAGAAGAGATTTTACGATCAATGCTTTAGCACTTTCTCTGTCAGAAGATACTCTTGGTAATTTGTTAGACCCTTTTAATGGTCTAGAAGATCTCAAATCAAAAATTATAAAAACTCCTCTGTCTCCTGGTATCACATATTCTGATGATCCTTTGAGAATGATGAGAGCGATACGATTTGCCACGCAATTAGGATTTAAAATAGAAACTTCATCCCTAAAAGCTATTGCAGAACATCGAGATCGTATTAAGATTATCACCAAAGAACGAATCGTAGAAGAACTTCATAAAATTCTACTAAGCGATACACCATCTATTGGATTCAAACTTTTAGAAACAACCGACTTATTACAACATATATTGCCCGAACTGATCGCATTAAAAGGTATTGATGAAGTCGAAGGGCAAAGACATAAAGATAACTTCTATCACACTCTAGAAGTGGTAGATAATATTGCTGAAAACACAGACGATCTATGGCTCAGATGGGCAGCCTTATTGCATGATATTGGAAAAGCACCAACCAAACGTTTTAGTAAAAAAGTAGGTTGGACCTTTCATGGACACGAGTTTGTAGGCTCTAAAATGGTTTTTAAACTTTTTAAACGCTTAAAGATGCCTTTGAACGAAAAAATGAAATTTGTTCAAAAAATGGTACTCATGAGTTCCCGCCCTATTGTCATAGCATCAGACGTTACAGACTCAGCAGTACGAAGATTAGTGTTTGATGCAGGAGATTTTATTGAAGAGTTAATGACACTATGCGAAGCCGATATTACTACAAAAAATCCAAAGCGCTTTAAAAAATATCATAACAATTTTAAAATTGTTAGACAAAAAATGGTCGAAGTAGAAGAAAGAGACAAAATTCGCAACTTTCAGCCTCCTGTAACGGGAGAAGAAATCATGAATACTTTTAATATTCAGCCTTCTAGAGAAATCGGAATCATTAAAGAAGCAATAAAAGAGGCTATTTTAGAAGGAGAAATCCCAAACGAACACGAAGCTGCTTACGATTTTATGATAAAAAAAGGAAAAGAATTAGGATTAAAAAATAACTAATGTATTATAGTTAAAGCATTTGTCGGATTCAAACTTCGAACATAAATAAGCTAAAAAATTATGCTACTTTAATACAGTATAGTAACACCAAAAAAAGAAAAATTGCTGATCAAAACTTAAAAATTCGTTAGTGTACGATTTTTTGAGTTAGTATTTACATTTAAATAAAAATTGTATGAAAAAGGATAATAAAAAAGTGGTCTATTGGCTGCTTACAGGTTGTGCGCTTATTTTTATAATGGTTATTGTCGGTGGAATTACAAGGCTAACGCATTCGGGTTTATCAATTTCCAATTACAAACTCATATCAGGAACCATTCCTCCTATGAATGAGCAAGAATGGAATGAAGCTTTTGATCTGTATAAACAATATCCCGAATACCAAAAAATAAATAATCAGTTTACCTTAGAAGATTTTAAAGATATTTATTTCTGGGAGTGGATACATCGAGTAATAGGACGGTTTATCGGTATTGTATTCATCATTCCCTTTATTTATTTTTTGATTAGAAAACAACTCACCAAAGAGACAATCAAAAAATGCATCATTCTTATGTTCATGGGTAGCTTTCAAGGCTTTCTAGGTTGGTTTATGGTAAAAAGTGGATTAGTTGACAGACCAGATGTAAGTCACTATCGGTTAGCGATGCATCTCACTACCGCATTTATCACCTTTGCTTATACATTTTGGGTAGCTTTAGATTTAATATATCCAAATAGACATCAAGTGAATATCAAATTTAGAAATCTTATGCGATGGGGGATTGTGATATTAATTTTTCAAATTATTTATGGTGCGTTTGTAGCGGGATTAGATGCCGGTTTTTTACATAATCATTGGCCATTGATGAATGACGGAGCTCTCGTACACGAATCTGTATACATCGAGCAATCCCCGATAATCAAAAATTTTATTGAAGGTAAAAGTGGTGTACAATTTGTACATAGATACCTTGCCTATATAGTAGTCGGAGTCATCATTTTTATCTGGTACAAAGGTCGAAAATTAGTTACTAATGCATTACAATTGAACTCTCTGAATATTCTTATTACTATAGTTTTTATTCAGTTTTTATTAGGGATTTTCACTTTAATTTATCGAGTTCCCATTACCTTAGGAGTATTACATCAGGTTGTAGCATTCATCCTTTTGGGAGCAATGACATTTTCGCTACACCGTTTTAGCAAATAACAATCGATTTTATAGTAACTTTGCTCTTACAAAAATACCATATATGATTTACCGTTTTAGAATCATTTTAGATACAGAAGAAGACGTATTTAGAGATATAGAGATAGAACAAGAAGCTACTTTAGAGCAGTTTCATAATGTGATTACACAATCTTTCGGTTTTGATGGCACTGAGATGGCCTCATTTTACATAAGTGATGATCAGTGGAATCAAGGCGAAGAAATTTCTTTGTTTGATATGAGTGATGGCAGTCAACCTGTTAGACTCATGACAGAAACAAGATTAAATGATGTTGTGCATGAAGCATCTCCAAAGCTCATTTATGTATATGACTTTTTAAATATGTGGACATTTCTTGTTGAGCTTGCAGAAATAGCAGACTATGAAAATGGCAGAGAATATCCAAATGTGATGTACGTGCATGGGCAATTACCGGATGAAGCTCCAAATAAAGAATTTAAAGCAGATGACTTAGACGACTATTCCAAAGATCCAAATGATGACTTCATGGGTCTTGATGAATATGACGATCTTGGATTTAATGAAAACTGGAATTAAGATAAATCACTAGAAGCCTAACCTTTACTAACACCTACAAATTAGTTATTTAACAGCTTTTGAAACAAAAAAATCATGATCAATTTATACAGCACTCAGATAGAATCATTATCTGTTCATAAAATCGGTAATAAGAGTAGAAATGAAAACATATTTTTATCAGACGCTCCATATACACTTAATGATGAACTTACAGCATTATTAAAAGAATTTTTCTTTAAGCCCTTTAGAGAAAAAGAAGAAAATTACTTTCAGTTTGCAAACGAGGTAGATGTAGAATTTAATCCTCTGTATAAAATTGTTACCGAAATTTTTGATCATCCGGCTTCTATACATGAAAAATCAAAACGAATTGCTTCATTATTATATGAACAATCACAACACCCACATATCAAAAGTGGAGAAGTGTATGTGACTTATCTGGATAACGTAACCATAGATAATGAAAAAGTAGATGCTATCGGGATATTCAAATCTGAATTAAAGCATGACTTTCTTCAATTTGAAGAAAATGGAACTATTTTGGAACTCTTAGTACAACAAGGAATCAACCTCAACAAATTAGATAAAGGATGTTTAGTCTTTAATCATAAAAAAGAAGAAGGTTACAAAGTGCTCTCTGTAGATTCTAATAAATATGATACTAAATATTGGTTGGAACATTTTTTAGGTGTTGAAGCTTTTGCTGACGAAAATTTTTATACCAAAAAATACATGAAGTTCTGTCAGGACTTTGCAAAAGACGTGGTTCTGCCTGCAGAAGACAAGAAAGAGGAAGTGATGTTTATGAACCGTGCTGTAAATCACTTTGCCAAAAATGATGAATTTGAAGAAACGGCTTTTCTAAACGATGTAATTGATAATCCTGATTTAATTCCCGAATTTAAACATTATAAAGAAGAAAAAGCTCCTAAATATCAAATAGAAGATCTTACTAATTTTCCTATTGCAAATGGAGCTGTGACAGCTGCTCGCAAAAAAATAAAAAATGTAATTAGTCTTGATACTAATGTGCAAATCAAAATGGATTTTATCAATCCGGAGTCTGCCGAAAAATTCGTAGAAAAAGGTTGGGACGAAGAAAAGCAAATGTATTACTATCTTGTCTATTTTAATAAAGAACAGAAAGACTAAACTCATTAAAAATAGATAAAATCATTGTTTCAAGATTATACATAATAACACTGTAATCCATATATGTTTTAATCTGATTTCCTTTCAGAAAACAACTAAAATGTTACAATTACTGTTTACAATGAATACCAAAATAGATTTTGGTGACCTTTCTCGGAAAATCAACTAAATTAAATACAGCAACCCCAATAAAGGTATATTTATCATTTTATGTAAAAATAATTGCGTAAAAAACCGACATAACAAATTCAGAAGAAAATCTGTAGCATATAAGATTTGCTATGAATCAGGTTATTATTTTCACATTTTGTTACTACAGGCCTACTAAAAATTGAATCACTTCAAAAGTAAAATTTAAAGCTAATTTGTAACCGTATTTATTAGGAAAGAATTGAATCATTTTTAAATGATCAATAAAATAAATTTTTAAGAATTGTTGTGGTAGGGTCTAAAGTAACAAGATCGTTTTATATATAGTAAATGGGTTTACTTTTAAAGTATTTATTTTCAGCCTCATTAAATGATATAGCGGTTGATAAAAATTAAAATCAATAAAAATGACACGTATTAAAGCCTTTAAATCACTTTTATTTATCTTGTTTATTTCAATACTTTCCTCTTGTAATTCTGATGACAACTCTGTTTCAGAAGGCAACGACCAAACTTCTCAAGAAACAATAACTACCAAAGAAAGATTAGTTGGAGAGTGGAAGTTAATAAGCAGTACTATTGACAATAAAAATATTTCACCATCTGAGTTTGAATGTTTAAAAAATTCAATAGCTACTTTTACTCAAGATGACACTTATGAATTAACTTTTTTAAAACTAGGAAATAATTCTACAAATCTTTGTTCTCAAACCAGTATTCAATCCGGAACCTATACCGTTATTGGGTTAAATAGTGTTACTTTTTTT
Organism: Aquimarina algicola; assembly: GCF_006443095.1. Taxonomy (GTDB): domain Bacteria; phylum Bacteroidota; class Bacteroidia; order Flavobacteriales; family Flavobacteriaceae; genus Aquimarina; species Aquimarina algicola. The sequence goes on along the minus strand of NZ_VFWZ01000005.1, from coordinate 459,914 downwards.
AACTCTACTTCTGAAATCAAGTTAATTGACAACACCTTACAAATTACTTCCAAAATTACCGATGATAATGAGGAAAAAGATCAAATCGATATTTTTATCAGAAGTGACAATACAGAACTAGAGGAATCATCAGCAGAAGAAACAAATGATCTTGAAACAGATGAATCAGAAACAGATGATAATAATGAAGAGAATAATACTTTTGATGGAACAGAAGTAATTAAAAATATATTAGGAAAGTGGAAAATTGAATCCAACCAAGATTGCTTTCAAAAAAATACAATAGAGTTTAAACTCCAAAATGCTTTTGAATTTATCCAACATAAGAAAACATTTACAAGAAGAGATTTGTTAAATTATAATATAGGTATGAGTTATCCTTTACCAGAAAATATTGAAGCAGAAGTTACTAAAGGAAGTGATATAGTGGTTTTTGATACTAATGCCGAATGTCAATTTATCAAAACGAGTAATCTAGAATATGTTGTAAAAGACGAAAAAACCGTAGTTCTAAAAAATATCCCTGGAATCAGACTTATATTAGAAGATAATAACACCATTAAGCTTGTATATACATTTAACGACAGTAATTCTAATGAGCAAGTCAAAGAATTTGTTTATAAAAAACTATAAAACTAGTTTATGAGTATTATAAAAAATTGGAGGCTTCACCTCCAATTTTTTATTTATCTAAATCCAATTTGTTACTAGTTTTCTGGTAAATTTGTTTTGAAATCAGAATTAAACCCCATATCAAACTTGTACGTTTGTATTTGACAACCTTTTTCATTCCCCAAATTCTGTATGCAGTTGCAGTAGCTTCCATATTTTTCTGAAAGAAATAGTCATCCTCTAGATTTTGTTTGTAATGACTAAAATCAAATCACCCTTCCATTAAACGTTTCATATTTACATTTTCATAATTTCTTCGCACAAAATCCATTGCTGTTTTCAATACTTCTCCCATAGATTCGCTGCGTCTAAAATTAAGGTCCAATGTAAAATTATATAAATGTTCTCTTAGTTCTTTTAGATTCTTTGTGGTAGAAATACGATCTCGACACATACAATTAATCAATGTTTCATATCTCGATCTAGAATTGAGAATTCGTTTTGCCAAAATGGATCGCTCTTCTTTTTTGTATTGTTCAATCGAATTAGGCTGTAGTTTCTTCATCACAATAGCAACCATATCAAAATTCTCTTTAAAAAACTGAGGTTGATATACTTTTAGTTTGCCTTCATAACACTGCTGATCAAAATCAATAGCTCTAATTTTATATTCTACATGGTCAAAATCATGTATAGGAATAATCACATAATTATATGAACGCATATCCCCCAACAATCTCATCTGGCAACGTTCATTAAACTTCACAAACTCTTTTGCAATCTGTGATTTGGCTTGGTCACTTAAATCAGGTAAAAAATCTTTGATAAATACGTCACCAGGAATTCCTGCAATATGTTCTTCTATCAATGTATTTTTATATACCAAAAAATTAATCCTGTTCGGAGAAAACATGTGCTCTAATTCTAAACCATAAATTCTGGAAGCATCTGCTTTTTTCACATAAATATAGGTGTAGTTATCATTCAGGATATTTCTGACTTTGATTCTAAAAGGTTTAGAATTTCCAAAGGTGCAATAATCGATAGCATCTATATTCAAAAACTCTATAGCATCCTCATTACCGTCAGAATGTAATATTGTATATACTTTTTTTAGACTGGATTCTATCTCTGGCCGTTCATGTTCTTCATAATAAACTCGTACCCACAATGTATCTTCGTCATTACTATCATATACCACTATAGATCCTGAGAATCTAAGTAAATCATCATACGAAACCGGTATTTTTATTTTTCTATTACACTCCTTCAAGTAAGCATCTAACTGATCATTAATAGGATACGTCGGTTTCTTTTTTGACATTAATTTTTCTTCCATACATCATGCTTTATGTATAGCAAGTTACAAATTCTAATCCCTAAATTAAAAAGAAGAGCATTATGTCTTTTGAGATCATCAGTATTCAAATGCAACAAACTTATTTTTATTCGTGTATTTAAAATTTATTCTACTATCTTTCAAATTCTTAACTATAGGAAATAAATAGTTTGTAACAAAAAATGGAGACTATCGTCTTGTATAATATAACAACCAAAAACAATTGCAATTGGAAAACATTCTTACGATTAATAACCTCACAAAAAAGTTTGGTGCTCTTACAGCAGTCAAAAACTTATCCTTTACGATAAAAAAAGGAAATGTCTACGGAATTCTGGGTCCAAACGGAAGTGGAAAATCTACAACTCTTGGGATCGTATTAAATGTAGTGAATAAAACCTCTGGAGATTTTACCTGGTTTGATGGCAACACCTCTACTCACGAAGCGTTGAAAAAAGTTGGAGCCATTATTGAACGCCCTAATTTTTATCCATACATGACCGCCTCACAAAACTTGAAATTGGTTTGCCAAATCAAAGGAGTTTCTGGTGCAAAAATCGATGAAAAACTAGAACTTGTAGGATTATTAGATCGTAAAGACAGTAAATTCAGAACCTTTTCATTAGGAATGAAACAACGATTAGCAATTGCTTCTGCCCTACTCAATGATCCTGAAATCCTTATCCTGGACGAGCCTACTAACGGTCTTGACCCACAAGGGATTCATCAAATTAGAGAGATCATAAAAAAAATTGCTGCTCGAGGCACTACTATATTACTTGCATCTCATCTACTTGACGAAGTTGAAAAAGTGTGTAGCCATGTCGTTATCATAAGACAAGGAGTAAAATTATATGCCGGGAGGGTAGATGAAATGAATGCCAGTCATGGTTTTTTTGAATTAAAAAGTAATCAAAATTCTATATTAAAAAAATGGCTTTCTGAAAATCAAAAGTTCAAAAATTATAAGGAAGAAGAGGATAAAATTATTGCATTTTTAGCACACGAACTGGATGCAGAAAGTTTAAACCAACAATTATTTAAAGAAGGAGTTGTACTTACTCACCTCGTAAAAAGAAAAGAAAGCCTCGAAGAACAATTCTTACAACTAACCGGTAACCAAAAATAGAATCATGCTTAGATTACTCAATATAGAATTTCAGAAATTACGTTATAATAAAGCAGCCAAAGTAATTACAATCACTTACTTTATATTATTCACTTTTATAGCATTAATTGCATCCATAGAATTTAATTTTTTGGGAGCACGGTTCAGAATCGCAGATCAAGGAATCTTTAACTTTCCGTATATCTGGCATTTTAATACATATATAGCAGCACTTGCCAAACTATTTTTAGCCATTGTGATTGTTTCTATGATGGCAAACGAATATAGTTATCGAACATTAAAACAAAACCTTATTGATGGCTTAAGCAAAAAAGAATTCATAGGATCAAAATTTATAATCGTTATTGTATTTGCTTTAGCCTCTACTCTATTTTTGTCTATCGTTTCAATGATTTTAGGATTAAGTTTTTCTGATTATAATGAATTTGGAATTATCACTACTGATTTAGAATATATATTAGCATATTTTATAAAACTCACCGGTTTCTTTTCGTTCTGCATGTTCTTAGGAGTTTTTGTAAAAAGATCTGCCTTTGCATTAGGTTTTCTATTTATATGGTGGTTATTTGAGAATATTGTATATGCCCTATTAAAATTTCAAATTTTCAAAGGAACGGATGTAGCAGAGAAAGTATCTCAGTTTTTTCCATTAGAATCAATGGATAACCTTATTAGTGAACCTTTTTCAAGGTTGAATTTTATACAGTCGGCAGCTAATCAATTAGGAGAAGGGTTTGATAAAGATTATTCAATACATTGGTATCAAATTCTAATCGTTATCATTTGGACTATCATATTTGTATATCTATCCTATGCATTACTCAAAAAGAGAGATTTGTAATTTAATTGGTACTGAATTACTAATAATGAGTACAATTGAGAAGTACGGATTATGGGACAAAAAGTACGATTTACTTTTTATTTCGTATTTACTTCTAACTTTATACGTATTAACTTCTAACTTTTAAAATCTCCATAATTTATAAGTACAACAACACTTAGCAAAAGCTAAATTTCCTATCTTTATTCTGAAAAAGAAAACGAAAATATGAAGTTTGAAATTGAAGCTGAATTTAAACCTACAGGAGATCAGCCAGAAGCTATTCGACAGCTTGTTGATGGTATAAAAACTGATGAAAAATATCAAACATTATTAGGAGTAACAGGATCAGGAAAAACATTTACTGCTGCAAATGTAATCGAAAGCGTACAGCGCCCTACTCTTGTACTTGCCCATAACAAAACCCTTGCTGCACAGTTGTACTCTGAGTTTAAACAGTTTTTTCCAAAAAATGCAATAGAGTATTTCGTTTCTTATTATGACTATTATCAACCAGAAGCCTATATTCCTACTTCTGGTACCTATATAGAAAAAGATCTTTCTATTAATGAAGAGATCGAAAAAATGAGATTGAGCACTACCTCATCATTATTATCAGGAAGAAGAGATGTATTAGTCGTAGCCTCTGTATCTTGTTTATATGGTATTGGTAACCCTATTGAATTTCAAAAAAATGTGATTTCTATTGCAAATGGTCAATTTGTATCCAGAACAGCATTATTACATCGATTAGTACAAAGTCTATACTCAAGAACTGAAGGAGAATTCAAACACGGTAACTTTAGAATCAAAGGAGATACAGTAGATATTTTTCCGGGATATGCCGATGATGCTTTTAGAGTACATTTTTTTGGAGATGAAATTGAAGAAATTGAGGCATTTGATGTGCAAACCAATAAAATCATAGAAAAATATGACAGACTCAATATCTACCCGGCAAATATGTTTGTGACTTCACCAGAAGTACTCAATAATGCCATTGATCAAATTGCTTTAGATCTTGGAAAACAGGTAGAATATTTTAGAGAAATCGGAAAACCACTAGAAGCCAAACGTCTGGAAGAACGTACAAATTTTGATCTCGAAATGATTAAAGAACTTGGGTATTGCTCTGGTATTGAAAATTATTCAAGATACCTTGATGGGCGACAGCCAGGAACAAGGCCTTTCTGCTTGCTAGACTATTTTCCAGATGATTATTTGATGCTTGTCGACGAAAGTCATGTAACCATTCCGCAAACACATGCGATGTATGGTGGTGACCGCTCTAGAAAGGAAAATCTTGTTGAATATGGTTTTAGACTTCCTGCTGCTTTGGATAATCGTCCTCTAAAATTTGAAGAGTTTGAAGCATTACAAAATCAAGTGATCTATATCAGTGCAACACCAGCAGACTACGAATTACAAAAAAGCGAAGGAACTTATGTAGAACAAATCATAAGACCAACAGGCTTATTAGACCCAGAAATAGAAGTACGCCCCAGTTTGAACCAAATTGATGATCTCATCGAAGAAATGCAAAAACGAATCGATGTGGATGAACGTATTCTAGTCACTACACTTACAAAAAGAATGGCAGAAGAATTAGCCAAATATCTAACAAGAATCAATATTCGATGTAGATACATTCATAGTGATGTAGATACTTTAGAACGTGTAGAGATCATGCAAGACCTGAGAAAAGGGATTTTTGATGTACTTATAGGTGTTAACCTATTAAGAGAAGGATTAGACTTACCCGAAGTATCACTAGTTGCAATTCTTGACGCAGATAAAGAAGGTTTTTTAAGAAATAATAGATCCTTAGTACAAACTGTAGGTAGAGCTGCACGAAATGTAAATGGAAAAGCAATCATGTATGCTGATAAAATAACCGATAGTATGCAAAAAACTATTGATGCTACAGAATATCGAAGAGCAAAACAAATTGCTTATAACACCAAACATGGATTAAAACCAAAAGCTATTAAAAAATCGCTTGATAATGCGCTTGCAGGTAAAAAAGCAGAACCTTACACCTTTGAAACAGCTCCAACATTACAAGCAGCAGAAGAAGAAGTGACATATTTCACAAAAGAGCAATTGGAAGCACGTATCAGGAATGTTCGCAAAGAAATGGAAAAAGCAGCCAAAGAACTTGATTTTATGACTGCTGCCCGTTTACGTGATGAAATAAAAATGTTACAAAACAAAATACAAGATCAAAAAGTATAAGTCTTATTACCACTATTATCAAACAACTTTATAAATCAAAAACATATAATGCCACATTTTATCTTAGATTGTTCAGCCCAAATTCTTGAAATCAAAACTCCTGAAGAAATTATACAAACAGTTTACAACACTGCAGATGCTACAGGTTTATTTGCCAAAGGTGATATCAAGGTGAGAATAAACCCTTTTATACACTATACTGTCGGCAATACACAAGATAATTTTATTCATGTATTCGGAAATATAATGCAAGGTAGAACAGATGAACAAAAAGCAGTTCTTTCTCAAAGTATTGTAAGTTCTCTTAAAAATATGTTTCCTAGTGTACCTATAATATCTATGAATATTAGAGATTTTGAAAAAGCTTCTTACGTCAAAAAGGACATGGTTTAATATAATGATATCAATACAAAACCAAAATAGTTATATCGTGTATTGATTTTTCAAAAACTTATCCTGTTCAAGAATACATTAATTATAATAATAACGCCATGAAAGTAGTAACTGCAGATTTATGGGATCAATACTCAAAAGAGTTAAAAATATTGAACTTAGAGCTAAAAAGTTATGGTAAGAAAACAGCTTTTTGCGGAGAAGTTGTTACGCTTAAAGTATTTGAAGATAACTCCTTTGTAAGGAAAACATTAGAAGATTCGGGAAAAGGAAAAGTCCTAATTATTGATGGAGGAGGCTCAAAACGATGTGCATTAATAGGAGACAACATAGCAAAATTAGCCAATGATAATAACTGGGAAGGAATTATTGTATACGGTTGTATCAGAGACTCAAAAGTAATCAACGAAATGAATGTAAGCATTAAAGCTATAGGAACATGCCCTGCTAAAAGTAGTAAGAGAAATGTAGGAGTATCAGGAGAAATGCTCATAATAGAAGGAACTCAAATCAACCAGGGAGAATATGTATATTCTGATGAAGATGGTGTTTTATTATCAAAAAGAAAATGCGATAGTATCTAGAATACAATAGACTTCTTTTCTATCAAATCATTCTAAATATTTCCTTTAAATTTCAATATACACACCAAAAATCTTAAGAATACATTCCTAAAGCTGCAGAAGCTTTTATTTGCTTTCAAAATGTCTCTATTCTTAGCATTTTTGTCCTTTCCTATAGTCAATGTTAATATTAGGTTTGTTTTTTATTTAATTAAACACTGTCTTAAAAATGAAAAATTTAACCTTTATACTTCTTCTTTTATCGATAACATTATATGGGAGTAAACAAGAAAAAAAGAAAGAGTACATATGTCTTCCCTGTAAGGATTCTTGTGATTTAGAAATTTTTGACCATAACGGACCTTGCTCCACCTGCAAAATGGAATTGGTTGAAAAAGGAACATATAATAAGACACTGACAAAAGATCAGATCACAGAAGATTTTACTGTCTTGATAACAACTTTAAAAAATAATCATCCAGGCATTTATGATTATCAAAGTGAAAATGATTTTAATCAAACCATTACATCTCTTAAGGCACAAATCCCATCTGCAAAAAATGTGTTGGATGAATATAAAATTATGAGTAAACTCATTTCTTCTGTAAGTGATGCGCACACTTATGTTATGAATCCTTATTATCAGAATATCTTACAGGAAGAATTACTATTTCCAATCATTCCAAAAGTTGATAATAATAAAATTTTGATTGATGGGGAGCGATTAAAATCGATCAATGGATATCAAGAAGAAGAAATATTGAATCGATTACAAGCATTTTCTAATAGTGATGGCAATACAATTCCCTATAAAAATGCTTTTATAGAAATGGAATTCCCTATCAAATATTTCACATTCATAGATAATTCTCAAACCTTCGAAGTTGTCTTAGCAAATGGCAAAACAAGAACATTAGAGGGAAAATCTTTTTTCAAAAGTGGATTAAGAAACAAACAATCAAGACCATCTTTTAGTGTAAATGGTAATAATGCTATTCTCAAAATTCCTTCTTGGGAAGATGAAACAGCCACATCTTTTAATAGAAACCTTGATGAAATGGCAAAAAATTCTACTCTCGGAAAATTTATCAAGAAATCATTAGAAACAACAATAAAAGCTCAAACCAAACATTTAATCATTGATTTAAGGGGAAACAAAGGAGGAAAAAGCGGTCCTGCTGCTATTCTCTTAAGATATTTGATTAATAAACCTTTTGCATACTATAACCAAATAAAAGTTTCGTCAGACTCTTTCCCAACAAAGAAGCATATTACAAACAAGGAACTTGTTGCATTTTATGAATCTGAAGATTCTAAAAAATTAATTACTAAAGTTGAAGGTTCATATTTTTTCAAAAAAGAACTACTCCCTACAATTTTGCCTCAACTCGATAGTTTTTCAGGAAGTGTCGAAATACTTGTGGACAAATACTCTCTTTCGGTAAGTACTGATGTTGTAGCGATTCTTAAAAAAAATCGTGAAGTCAAAATTACGGGAGATGAAATCGGAGGAAGTTTAGAACATTATTGTGCAGGAAACTACATCAACCTTAAGCTTCCTAACTCTGGTATAGAAGTAAATATACCATTACAACGATTAGCATATTGATTGGATACACTTGTGGTTTGATAAAGTATGTTTTTTTGAGATTATTATTACTTAACTATTCATGAACTGAAAAAGATGCAAAAAATAATTATATTACAAACACCTCTTTGTATAACAGTGTTTATATATTAATTTTCATAATCAGTTCAAAAAGATAAAGTAAAAAGATAATTCTATGAAACCACTATTCATCTTCAGTATATACTTTTTTATAACTATTACTTGTATTGCTCAACAAGATAATTCTCAGGTTACCATAGGTGTTACTCATACAATTAAATCCTCTATCTTAGATCAAGATAGAACAATTCAAATTTACACTCCAAATAGTTATTCAAGCTCAGAGCAAAAATACCCTGTACTCTATATTTTAGACGGACAATGGTATTTCTCAAGTGGTGTATCAATTCAAAAAGCATTGCGAACCCCAAGTACAATCCCAGAAATGATTGTTGTTGGTATCAATAATAGTAACCCATTAAGAAGAACATTGTTTGGAGATGAAAACAAAAAATTTACTGATTTCTTAACTAGCGAAGTAATACAATATATTGATTCGAATTATAGAACCAATAGAGAACGTATTATTTTTGGATGGGAAAATGCAGCTTATTATATAAGTAAACTAATTTTGAAAAATAATCAAGTTTTTACAGGAGCAATCATAACTAATGGCGGATCTGCTTCTGAAGATTTAATTAAAACGTTTACATCTGAAAAAGAGATTTACCTATTTATGGCTAACTCCAAAAAAGATATTTATAACATCAACGAAACTGAAGCATTCTATGAATTATTAAAAAAGAACAATCCTAAAAATCTAATTTGGAAATACGAGTTGTTTAATGATGAAATGCATGTAAGCTTACCACATCTGTCACTATATAAAGGATTGCGATATTATTATCACAATTATGACTCCCCTATTTTTGAAAGCATCCAACAATATATCGAATCAGGAGAAATGAGCTATCTGAATACCTATTTTAAAGAACGAGCAAAACGATTTGGTGGTGATGGGCAAATAACCGACAAGACAAAAAATAGATTAATTTGGTTAGCCTGGAACAGAAATGATTTTAAATATTTTAATATATTCATGACTGAATTCGAAGATGTTCTAACAACAAAAAGATACGACTCCGCATATTGGCAGAATCGTTTTGGACAATTTTATTTGAAACATAAAGATTACCAAAACGCTATAAAATACTTCAATATAGGCCTTGCTAAGTATCCCAATTCTGAATATGAAGAAAAAATGCAACAGGGTATTGCTTTGGCAAAAAGTAGCAAGGATAAACCAAAATAAATCTAAAATAACTGATCCACATGAATTTAAATAACAGAAAATTTGTAGCTGTAGAAAATAAAAATGGATTATCCTCAAACGAAACTATTTTTTGTTATTTCCAAAAAGGAAGCACTATTACAGGAAAATATAATGGCGGAGCTATATTAGAAGGGTCTATTATTGGTAAACAAACATCTGATTCTCAAATCGAACTTTTATTTCAATGTTTAACTAAAGATGGTGAATTAAAGGTTGGCCAATCAAAAGGCTTGATTACAAAAGACCAAAGCGGAAAACTAGCATTAAAATTTAATTGGAGTTGGCTAAATGGAGATCTATCAGACGGAAAATCAGAATATGTTGAGATAGAATAAAAATTACATATAACGATAATAATTTATTCTTTCTCTAATTCAAACAAAACAACAGGTTTTCTATTCTTTTTCTTTTGATTCGTTTTCGTTTTTAGAAAGTTTTAATCGCTTAGCCTCCTTTAAGCTTTTATGAATCATCCATTCTATTTGTCCATTTACACTTCGAAATTCGTCGTCTGCCCATTGTTCTATTAACTTAAAAGTTTTGGGATCTATTCTAAGTACAAATGACTTTTTTTTACTCATAAATTAAGAATGTAAAGTTCCTGTATTAATTACAGGGGTTGCCTCTTTATCTCCACACAATACAACCATAAGGTTGCTCACCATAGACGCTTTCTTATCATCATCAAAATCTATAATATTATCTTGAGATAATTTTAATAAAGCATCTTCTACCATACCTACAGCACCTTCCACTATTTTTTTTCTGGCAGCTACTATAGCTACTGCTTGTTGTCTCTTCAACATAGAATTTGCAATTTCGGGAGCATAAGCCAAATATCCAATTCTAGCTTCCATTACTTTAATCCCGGCAATTGCTAATCGTTCAGTTATTTCATTTTCTAACGCTTCGTTTACCTCGTCCATTCCAGATCTTAAAGTAATCTCTTCTTGAGCATCATCAAAATTATCATAAGAATATGAACCCGCTAATTTTCGTACAGCAGCATCAGTTTGTATTCTCACAAACTCTTCATATTGATCTACATCAAATGCTGCCTTATACGTATCTTCAACCTTCCACACCAAAATTACATTTATTAAGATAGGATTACCTATTTTATCGTTTACTTTAACTCGTTCGCTGTCAAAATTTCTTGCTCTAAGAGAAATTCTTTGTTTTGAATAAAATGGATTTGCCCAAAAGAAACCGTTTTCTCTCACTGTTCCTTTATATGCTCCAAACAATACTAGCACTTTTGAATTGTTAGGGTTTACAATAAAAAAACCTTTCACAATAAATAAAACGGCAATAACAAGAACTAAAAACAAAGGAGTTCTGAAGAGAATAATACCTGCAAACATTATTATAATGACTGCTAATAACAGAAACAGCATCATATACCCATTACTTACTTTTATATTTTTTTCGTTTTTCATTATGATATTATTTTGATATCACAATACTACTAAAAAATTTAGAATTATAAAAATCAAAATGTCATCAAATGAGTATCAAACGAAAAACGCCCTCTTTACAAGGGCGTTTTTACATAACATTAACTAACTAAACATCTCAAATCAAATTATGATATCTCAATATTTCTTTTGGGCTGTACTTTTGCTTCTTCTCTCTTTGGCAATTCAACTAAAAGCACACCATTGTTATACATCGCATTAATACTACTGCTATTAACAGTATCTGGGAGATTAAAGGATTTTTTAAAAGAATTATAGTTAAACTCTTTTCTAGTATATCCTGTTTCCTCTTTGGTTTCATTTTCAGCCTCAATTTGAGAAGAAATAACAAGAATGTCGTTATCCAACTCAATGATAAAGTCTTCTTTATTTAGCCCCGGAGCCGCAAGTTCTAAAACAAATTTGTCATCTGTCTCTTTTACATTTACAGCAGGTGTATTAAAACCTATTCGACTTGTATTTATCGTTCCCCCTAGCCAATCTGTATTAAAAAAATCATCGAAAAGAAAAGGTAATCTGTTTGTTCTTTTTACTACACTCATTTTATTATTTTTTAAAAGTTATTTTCAAATTTTAAATTCAATGAGTGTATTACAAATAGAGTTCCAATAGAAAAAATAAGACATTTTGTCATTTTCATAGTATATAAAAATGACAAAATGTCTTATTTGTTAGAAAATAGATGACAATTATGCGTAAAAAATGATATCGTTAGATAAATTGAGAATCAAATCTAACGATAGAATATAAAACAGTTCAAACAAACGATATCGACTAGTTATAAAATCGACTAAAAATAGCCATCAATTCTTGTGGAGGAATAACTTTATTTGGATAGTCATGCATTCTCTCTAACACAGTATCAATAGCTTCTGGTCTCAACCCCATTTTCAATCCAATATCTTTGATTTGATAAAGTTCTTCTGGTGAAATTTCCTGATCAATATTCATCAACAATACCAATCGATGAAACTGAAGAATACGTTGTGACTCGGGCTGTAGGTTCTTTTTTTCTGCTCTTTCTTTAATTAATTTTTTAATTTCTTCTTCATTAACTCCTAATTGTGCTCCTACAGCTATGATAAAATTATACTCTTGCTCTTTGATTTCTTTGTCGGCTTTTGCAAATTGAATCATTTCGGAAAGCAGACTTAGTTTCTCTTCTTTATTATACATAAAAAACCTTTACTTTTTATCGAAAAATAAGAAAATTATATCAAATCAATTACTTTATAATGAAAGAAACATACTGCATTTTAAATTCATTTTGTAGAAAACCTATAAATTTGCAACATGGGTTTAACAAACAATGATATTTTCAAAAAATTAAGAGTCGCTCACAAGTTACGCGATGATGATATTGTAAAAATATGTGCTCTTGTCGATTTTAAAGTTTCTAAAAGTGAGCTTGGAGCATTTTTTAGAAATGAAAATCATCCTAAATATATGGAATGTGGTGATCAAATTTTACGTAACTTCTTAAATGGGCTTATCATCCACCTTAGAGGGCCTATGCCTGAAAAAAAGGATAATTCTAAAACTACTGCCAATAAAAAATAAGTCAGTAGCATCCTTTAAAAAGATTTGATTTTACTCTATAGTTAAAAACTATTTTGATGAATTGTATACCGATCTATCCTTTTAATACATTGCTCTAAAATTATATTCAAACATTTTAGAAAATGATTAACAATATACTAGATCAAAATACACTAATTTTCAAAGATTTTTGACATATCGTCAAAACTATAATCCAATTCATCAAACATTATGATAAAAATCAACTCTTTGGTGATAAAACTTGCTTTTTTTTCAATTTTTATCACATTACAATCATTTGCGATCGATCCCTCTGATACAAAAATGATGCAACAACCTACTATCAGTCAATCTCATATTGCTTTTATTTATGCAGAAGATTTATGGGTAGCCAACTTAGATGGCTCTCAGCCAAGACGACTCACTATAGATAAAGGGATTGAATCTAATCCTGTATTTTCTCCGGATGGTAAAAGCATTGCTTTTAGTGCAGATTACGATGGCAATACTGATGTATTTATTGTACCAGTAAATGGAGGTGTTCCCAAAAGACTCACCTGGCACCCGGGAATGGACATTACACTTGGGTTTTCTCCTGATGGAAAACATGTCTTATTCAATTCTAGAAGAGCTGTACATACACGTAGATATACAAAATTATATCAGGTTTCTATTACAGGCGGATATCCTTCAGAATTAGAAATTCCTAATGCATGGTATGCAACTTATTCTTCAGATGCAAAACAAATGGCATACACGCCAATTGCAGAAAGATCCAGACAATGGAAAAATTATCGCGGAGGTACAACAGCAAATATTTGGTTATTTTCTTTTGCTGACAAATCAATTGTAAAAATCCCTCAACCTGCCGGAGGAAGCAATGACACACAACCTATGTGGAAGAACGAAGATGTGTTTTTCTTAAGTGACAGAAACGGAGAGTTTAATTTATTTTCATATAATACCAGTTCAAAAACGGTACAACAACTCACTCAATATTCTGAATTTCCTATATTAAATGCGAATTTAGGAGGTGACAACATTATCTTTGAACAAGCTGGACATCTACACATATACAATACTAATGACAAAACAACTAAAAAACTTAACATTGGTATTGCCACCGATCTATTAGAATTACGTGATCGTTTTGTTAGTGGTCATCAACATATTCGCTCTGCACATATATCACCTTCTGGCAATAGGGCTGTTTTTGATTACAGAGGAGAAATTATAACCGTTCCCAAAGAAAAAGGAGATCCTAGAAACATAACATTAACTCCTGGAGCTCACGAAAAATATCCCTCCTGGTCACCAGACGGAAAACAAATTGCTTTCTTTTCTGATGCATCAGGAGAATATGAATTACACATTAAATCGCAAGATGGAAAAGGAGTTTCTAAAAAATTTAAAATCCCAGGCACAGGTTTTTATGCTTACACAAGCTGGTCTCCTGATAGTAAAAAAATTAGCTTCTCTGATAATGGAAGAAATGTATATCTACTAGATATTCCTTCAGGAAAAATTACAAAAATAGATCAAGATGAATATTATGTTCCGGGGCCTTTTAGAAATCTTTTTGGGGATTGGTCATCAGATTCGAACTGGATTGTATACACAAAAATAATTGAAAACAATTTTGAACAAATATTCCTATACTCCATCAAACAAAACAAATCTTTTGCAGTTTCAGACGGATTAAGTAATGCTAGTGATCCTGTATTTGATCCAGAAGGGAAATACCTCTATTTTTCAGCTTCAACTGATGCAGGTCCTATAGTAAATTGGTTTGATCAATCTAATCAAGATATGTCAATAACCAATTCTATTTACTTGGTTACACTACAAAAAGAAGTTATCTCTCCTTTCAAAAAAGAGAGTGATGAAGTTGATAATACGACAACAAAGAAAGATCCTGAGAGCGACAACAAAAAAGAAAAAGAAGACTCCAAGCCGCCTTTTACCATCGATATTGACAATATTCAAAATAGAATTATTGATTTTCCTATAAAAGTTGGTGAATACTATAATTTACAGGCTGGTGAAGCAGGAAAACTATTATACTTATCTTCAAATTCTAGTAACGGAAATACCTCTACCCTACATCAATACGACATCAAAAAAAGAGAAGGGAAAGAGATCATGAAGGCAGATGATTTTTTTGTGTCTTCTGATCGCAAAAAAATGTTGTATCGCAATAAGAATACATGGGGGATTACTGATACAGGAAAAAAACCGGAAAATGGAAAAGGCATTTTAAAAATAAAAGATATTCAGGTTAAAATAAGTCCTACCAAAGAATGGAAAAATATTTTTGAAGAGGCATGGAGAATAAACAGAGATTATTTTTATGATCCAGGCATGCATGGTTCTGATTGGAAAGGGATGAAAGAAAAATATGCTGCATTTCTACCTCATTTAACTACCAGAAATGATTTAAATCGATTAATCCAATGGATGTGTAGTGAGTTATCAGTGGGTCACCATAGGTTACAAGGAAGAGGAGAACAATTAAACATTCCTAAAAGAATTCCAGGAGGCCTTTTAGGTACAGATTATACTATTAAAAATGATCGATATCAATTCAAAAAAATATTTGGAGGGCTTAACTGGAACCCTGAACTCAGGTCACCTTTAACAGAACCCGGTATCAATATAAATATTGGAGAATACTTATTAGCGGTAAATGGAAAAGATCTAAAAAGTTCTGATAACATATTCAGCTATTTTGAAAACACCGCAGACAAAATTACAGAAATCACTGTAGGTCCCAACCCTAATTACAAAAATTCTAGAACAATTAGAGTAACACCTATAGCAAACGAATCTCGTTTAAGAAACCGGGATTGGATTGAAGGAAATCTTAAAAAAGTGAATAAAGCTACCAACAATCAAGTGGCTTATGTATATGTCCCAAATACTGCAGGAGCGGGTCATGAGTACTTTAAGAGATACTTTTTTCCTCAAGCACATAAAAAAGCAATAATAATTGATGAAAGATTTAATGGTGGTGGACAGATAGCGGATTACTATATTAATTTATTAATGAACCCTTATCAATCCCACTGGAATTTTAGGTATGGTAGAGATTTAAAAACACCTAGTGCATCTATACAAGGACCAAAAGTGATGCTCATCGATGAAACTGCAGGATCTGGTGGAGATATGCTACCATGGATGTTTAGAAAGTTTAAAGTAGGTCAATTGGTAGGAAAAAGAACCTGGGGTGGTCTCGTAGGAGTATTAGGCTTCCCTGAATTTATTGATGGAGGCAGTGTAACAGCTCCTAATGTAGCTATATGGACAGAAGATGGTTTTATTGTTGAAAATGTAGGAGTAGCACCAGATATAGAAGTAGAACAACTCCCCTCAGAAGTTATACAAGGTAAGGATCCTCAGCTAGAAAAAGCTATAGAAATCATTCTAAAAGAGTTAGAACAAAACCCTCCTAAAGAATACAAAAGACCTCCATACCCAAAAAGAGCAGCTCACTAAGCTATAAAAAAGTGCCCTATCAATGCAGATAGGGGATTTTTTTTACATTCTTGTATATTGTGTAATGACTTTTTGATGATCCGGATACTGATTGATAAGTTGATCTCTACTTGCCATTTCAAAATCTTCAAAATCAAAACCAGGAGATACTGTACATCCAACCAGTGAATAACTCGATTCATCTTTTACACTAGAAGCAAACCAATATCCTGCCGGCACAACTAATTGTGGAACCTCTCCTTCGTCAAAATTGGTTCCAACTGCATATTTTTTATACACCCCTTTAGGAGTAATGACATGCACATATAATGAAGAACCTTTATAATAATGCCATATTTCGTCTTGTTTTATTCTATGAAATGCAGAAAAATTATCCGAAGTCAAAAGAAAATAAATTCCTGTACAATAACTTCTTTCTCCCGTAAAATTAGCTCCAAGAACACTTTGAGGTATATCCCCTTTGCTTCGATACGTTTCTTTATAAAATCCTCCTTCCGGATGGGGGCTCAAATCTAATCGATCGATAATGTTTTTTAAATCTAAAGACATCTAATCATAACTATTTTTAACACAAAAAGCGATCTAATAAAGATCGCTTTCGTATATAATAAAAGAAATTTACAATTCTTATTTACTATGATAATACTGCTTGAACTTTATCTGCAGCTTCTTGGAATAATACAGCACTCTGAACATCCAATCCACTATTATCAATAAGTTCTTTGGCGATATCAGCATTAGTTCCTTGTAGACGAACAATAATAGGAACATTAATCGCATCTCCCATATTTTTATAAGCATCTACAACTCCTTGTGCTACTCTATCACAACGAACAATACCCCCAAAGATATTAATCAAAATAGCTTTTACATTTGGATCTTTTAAAATAATTCTAAAAGCGGTTTCTACACGTTTTGCATCTGCTGTTCCTCCTACATCAAGAAAGTTAGCTGGCTCTCCACCTGCTTGCTTAATTAAATCCATTGTAGCCATAGCAAGACCGGCACCATTCACCATACAACCAACATTACCATCTAGGTCAACATAGTTAAGCCCTACTTCTTTCGCTTCTACTTCAATTGGGTTTTCTTCTCTAATATCTCTCATATCAACATAGTTTTTATGTCGATATAATGCATTATCGTCAAGAGTAACTTTTGCATCTACAGCCATAATTTTCTCATCGCTTGTTTTAAGAACAGGATTGATCTCAAATAAAGAAGCATCAGATTTAACATATGCTGTGTATAAAGCCATTACAAATTTTGTCATTTCTTTGAAAGCGGCACCACTTAACCCTAAATTAAAGGCAACTCTTCTAGCCTGAAAAGGTAATAAACCAACAGCAGGATCAACTTCTTCTGTAAAAATTAAATGAGGTGTTTCTTCTGCAACAGTTTCTATATCCATACCTCCTTCTGTAGAATACATAATCATGTTACGACCAGTAGATCTATTAAGCAATACAGACATATAAAATTCGTCTGGCTCGCTATCTCCTGGATAATAAACATCTTCTGCAACCAATACTTGATGCACTTTTTTACCCTCTGCAGATGTTTGAGGAGTAATCAAATTCATACCAATGATTTGCTCTGCTATAGATTCTACTTCTTGCAAGTTTTTAGCTAGTTTTACTCCTCCGCCTTTTCCTCTTCCTCCTGCATGAACTTGTGCTTTAATTACATGCCAACCTGTACCGGTTTCTTCTGTAAGCTGTTTAGCGGCTGCAACGGCTTCTTTTGCATTTTGTGCAACAATACCTCGCTGAATACGCACGCCAAAGCTGCTTAATATTTCTTTACCCTGATATTCGTGTAAATTCATAATGTTTTATTTTGCCTTTTTTATAGGAATTTCAAAAATAGGAAAAGTGTAGGTACTGTGCCAATCTTTTAAAATAAAAAACTATTAACAAATCATGTCAAAAATTGTAGTATCAAATTCTTAAGTGGTTTTGAAAATTATACTGTAAAATCTTTGAAATCTAAAGGGTCAAAATTTTTAAAATGACCATTCATTTTAATAACTTCTTTTGCTCTATTCATTTCTCTAACAACTGGGATTGTTGTTTTAAGATGGGCAATAAGATAATTAAGTCTTTCCAATTCATTTCGAAGTGTTAACAAATGATATTCTTGATGTAAAGCTAATCCTATCTTATGAGCAACTTGATAACTTACAAAGGGGATATCAAATACAGGAGGGTTTTCTATCGTCAATTCTACATAAAGAATAGTTATATTACGCAATAACTCTTTCTGTAATTCTTCTGCAGTATTATCATCATCACCTAAAAACTCTACTTCTCCTCCGGCATATAATTTACCTGGGTATTGCTGGTAAAAATTAGTAACTCTAAAAATTCGTGTCCCCAAACAAATAATATCACTTTCACCATTAGGATATCTTTTTACTATTTTTTCTAGCCGTACTTCTGTTCCATAATCGATTTTGTTATTAATAAAAGTAGGAATCCCAAACGAAATATGATTTTCTTCACAATCATTGATTAATTGCTGATATCTTTCTTCAAAGATATGTAAGGACAAGTGTTCTCCTGGAAAAACTACTGTTTGTAAAGGAAATAGAGGTAGCATAATTTTTTATTAAAAATACTAATTAACATGATTCTTATCGCATAAACACAAGTTAAAAAACTAGAAAAAAAGAGTATTCTAATGGATTTTTTTCTTTTGAAGCTGTTAGAATTTCTAATTTATTAATAATTTCGTGGGCTTAAATTAGAAACAAAATGGAAAATGAAAATTTATTAGCTATTGCAAAAGAGTATGGGAGTCCTGTATATGTTTATGATTCTTCAAAAATCATCTCTCAATATAATCGTTTATCAAAAGCTTTTCAAAAGGTCAAACGGTTAAAACTCAATTATGCAGTTAAGGCTTTATCCAATATTGCCATATTAAAGCTAATGAATTCTTTAGGTGCAGGTTTGGATACTGTTTCTATACAAGAGGTACAATTAGGGCTTAAAGCAGGGGTTAATCCCAACGATATTATTTTTACTCCAAATGGTGTATCTCTTGAAGAAATTGAGAGTGTCTCTGCATTAGGCGTACAAATTAATATTGATAATCTATCAATACTGGAACAGTTTGGGACTAAGCATCCTAATGTACCAGTATGTATAAGAATCAATCCTCATGTACTGGCTGGAGGTAATAGTAAAATTTCTGTAGGACATATCGATAGTAAATTCGGTATCTCTATACATCAAATACCTCATATCCTTAGGATTGTAGAAAATACAGGAATGAATATCAATGGTATCCACATGCATACAGGAAGTGATATTCTCGATATTGAAGTTTTTCTATATGCTAGTGAAATACTTTTTGATACCGCAAAGCATTTTAAGAATTTAGACTTTATTGACTTTGGAAGTGGTTTTAAAGTCCCTTATAAAGCAGGCGATATTGAAACTAATATTGAAGAATTTGGAACAAAACTTACAAAGAGATTCAATGATTTTTGTAAAGAATACGGAAAAGAACTTACTCTTGGTTTTGAACCAGGTAAGTTTTTGGTAAGTGATGCTGGATATTTCTTAGCAAAAGTAAATGTAGTAAAACAAACAACTTCTACTGTTTTTGCTGGTATCGATACAGGCTTTAATCATCTTATCCGACCTATGTTCTATAATTCTCATCATGAAATTATAAATATCTCTAATCCTAATGGTAAAGAACGTTTTTATTCTGTAGTAGGTTATATTTGCGAAACGGATACTTTTGCAACTAATCGAAGAATTTCTGAAATCAAGGAAAGTGATATTTTAGCTTTTAAAAATGCTGGTGCTTATTGTTTTTCTATGACTAGTAATTACAACTCAAGGTATCGTCCGGCAGAAGTGCTGTGGCATGAGGGAAAAGCTCATCTAATTCGTAAACGCGAAACTTTTGAAGACTTGATAAAAAACCAAGTAGATCTCGACATCTTTAACGAAATCGAAGAATCGATATCTTAAGTCTAGTCTTATAACAGAATCATTAGATTCATTTATACTTATAAAAAAAGAAAGAGGTATATGGCATATACCTCTTTCTTTTTTTGGTATAATCTCATATCATTATATAATATATAGTGAATAAAAATTAATTAAAATTCTTTAATATTTCTAATCAGATGTTCTAAACCATTAATCTTTAGTTCGTATACCGTTTGTAACTGTTGTCCAAGTGTTCCTTTCGGAAAACCTTTGTTATGATACCAAACTAAGTAATATTCTGGTAAGTCTATAAGGTATCTGTCTTTGTATTTGCCAAAAGGCATTTTTGTATGGGCAAGCTTAACTAAAAAATCTCTTTGAAGTCCAATTTCCATTTCTAAAGTATAAGAGAAAGGATATTAATTAGCATAATCTCTATAATACCACATTAATGTTTCTACTTTCTTTTCCCATTTTTTTTGTCCTTCTTTATTTTTAGAATGATCTGTCTCTTCATCATATCTTTCTTGCATTATTATTCTCATTCTTTCTACAAGTTTATACATTTTATTGAGATCTCTTCTAATGTTTTTTCCTGCTTTATATTCTTTTAATCTCTTTCTCATAATACGAGCATGTAATTCAGAGATATCAAAATGAAGTTGTTCATGGGATAACAGGTCATCAGACATTTGTCCTTTTTTGACCCAAGATAATGAAGGATAACAGAAACTGTCTACTTGATAATTTAATTCTATCGCACCCTTATCTTTACCATATGACCATTGATAAGTAATGCCAGTATTAACGCTTGCATCAAAATGGCTCCCTATATCAGGTCTACCTCTAAAATCAGACCAAGCTAACTCGCTTCTTTCTGTATAAGAGAATTTTCCTACATATCCATTATTGTTGGAAAAAAATAAAATTAAAACAATAGTAAGATATTTACCCATAATTGCAACCAATTATGCCCAACTAAAAGTTATATTTTATTAGTCTATAGATATACTAGGAGTAAACAATATGGGGCAAATATTGTTAGTATACTATAAACAATTTATTACTTAATATTTTCTAAATATACATGTATTTTAAAAAAATTACAATATTTAGAAATCAATTTATTTTGTTATTATTTCCCTAAGTATTTTGTAATACTTGTATTCTGTTGAAAGATGGCATTTTTTTCACAAAAACATAACTTCAACATATTCAAAGATATATAAAAATATTTTTTTTTTGAATATGAAAATATAATTTATTTTAAGCAATAAATAAATTTCTTGATTATTACTTGTAAACTATTTGAGGTATATTTTACCTTAAAATATACCTCAAATAAAAACAGTATTTATTCCACAAGTTTAAGTTCTAGATCATTATCAAACTTAATCAGATACGCTGCATTATTTTGATAACCACCTTGCGGCTTCTTAGAATAATTAAACTTATTTTCTACATATTCTGTTGTTCCGTTTATAGAAGCAGAATGATATACATCGTCTGCAGTTCCTAATCGCATCAAAATATCATATGCAATATCAAATCCTCGTACTACCCATTTATTAGGTTTAATACCGTATTGCTTTTTATATCTTTTTACAAATGGTGTAAGCTCTATTTCTTCTCCTTCTTTAACTTTAAGCTCATTATTATTAAATTCCTTATTTACAGAAGGGTAATGCAAATGAACTCTTGATAAATGTTCGTTTTTTATATTGTCATTATCATATGCCCCATTTTTATTCGTTGTAAATAATGTTATCTTATGACTTTCTGCTTTTGCATTTAGTAAAGGAATAACATTACTTATCATAGCTACATCATCAGATTCTAAAAACACCCAGTTTGGTTTATTTCTATCAAGAACTCTATTTAATCTAACCTCATACACATAATTACCTTCTTCAATTCTAGGAATCTTTGCATTTGGAAACGCACTTACCAGTTTGGATTTAACTTCTTCATGCTTTTTACCCTTTTGTACAATGATCACAATATTTTTGTTAGTAGAATCCTTTTTTACAAAAGAAATTATTTTGTCTTGAAGCATTGTATTCGTGGGTCGTGTCTGAAAAAAGTTATCATATTGTTTTGACTCTCTTCTGGAAGCCGGCGAAAAAACAGGTATATTATACTTTTTGAGCTCTGATGCAACAACCTCCAAATTACTTTGATAGAGAGGACCAATTATCGCATCAGTATTTTCAAAATCTTGCTGATCCATTAATTGTTTGATCAGCTTTTTATTATTATTCTTTTTGGTATCAAAAATATTAAGCTCTGTTGTTATTCCTTTGGTTTTTGCAGAATCTGCAGCTATTAGAATACCACTATATAGGTCTAACGCAATTCTCAAACTTTCTTTTCTTTTTAGATACCCTTCTACATTCTTTCTAGCATTTAGGTTTAACGTATCTAATGAAAAAGGGAGCATTACTGCTAGTTTTTTTGGTTTAAAGTTATACAGATTTTTCTCAAGATTAAGATATGTTCCTTCTTCAATAGTTATCGATAAGGTATCTTTTGGTATTGTTATAACCATTCCTTCTTTGAGACCATCTTTGAGATATGGATTCATTTTAAATAATGAATCAGAAGATAGGCCTGTACGCTTTAAAATACCAAAAATTGTTTCTTTGGGTTTTACTTTATAAAGTTCAAAACCTGGTCGTAATGTTTCTTTGAGAGAAACAAAAACAGATGTCGGTACAATAATTTCTTTCCCAACAGGAAAACCTTCACCCAAATCAGGATTTAACTGTTCTAGTTCTTCAACTGTAATACCATGTCTTCTAGCAATACTATACTTTGTATCCTTAGGTTGTATTTTATACTTTGTAGTAGTGGTAACTCTAGAATCTGTACTATCTATTTGTATTGGGTTTTCTATTCTATCATCAGCATAAACTGGTATTCTAATTTTGTCCTTCTTTTTGATCTGCTCAGAATATAATCTCTTATTATATTTCTTAATATCTTCTACAGTAATTTTATATTTTCTAGAAATCCCATATAGAGTTTCTTTTCTTTTTACCTTATGAGTTATAAAACGAATAGGCTCATTTGAAGTTGCTTTTAGATTTTCTAAAACACTATCTTTATTATCATCAGGAGTACTTTCAACAGTATCTTGATTATTTTTTTCTTCTATTTTACCTACATTAAGTACTTGCCCTATATTGATTCCATTTGCGGCTTCGGGATTAAGGAGATATATATTTTCTACAGTAATTCCATATTGTTTAGCTAAACTATAAACCGTATCACCTTTTGCTACTGTATGGGTTTTGTACTCTTCATTATTGGCAACCGGTATCGCAAGAATTTGTCCTTCTTTAATCCCATCTTTTGCAGTAGGATTGATTTTATATATGGCTTCGGGCGTTGTATTGTATCGTTTTGCAATTCTATATACATTTTCACCTTTGGCTACTTTATGACTCTTATATTGTTGAGCGTATGTTGAAACATATACAAAAAACAATAGAAAGACCACTAAAAACTTTTTCATGTACTGTAGTATTATTTACTTTTTTTAAAATCCCTTTAATCTGGCAAAAATTGGTCTTGCCTATTCCCACTCAATCGTTGCAGGCGGTTTAGAGCTAATATCATATACTACTCTATTAACGCCTTTTACCCTGTTTATTATTGCATTAGAAGTTTTTTGTAAAAACTCATAAGGCAAATTCACCCAATCTGCTGTCATCCCATCCGTACTTTCTACGGCTCTAAGTGCCACACAATTCTCGTATGTTCTTTCATCTCCCATTACTCCGACACTCTGTACAGGTAATAAAATAGCTCCTGCCTGCCAAACTTTATCATACAAGCCATTTTCTTTTAAACCATTAATAAAAATAGCATCTACTTCTTGCAAAATATTTACTTTTTCTGAAGTAATATCTCCTAGAATCCTAATTGCAAGTCCGGGTCCGGGAAAAGGATGTCTTCCTAATAGTTCCGGATCAAGTCCCATAGATGCTCCTACTCTACGCACTTCATCTTTAAATAACATTCGTAAAGGCTCTACTACTTTAAGTTTCATAAAATCAGGTAAACCTCCAACATTATGATGCGATTTGATAGTAGCAGAAGGACCATTTACAGAAATAGATTCTATTACATCAGGATAAATAGTACCTTGTCCTAACCATTTAGCGTCTTCAATTTTATGTGCTTCATCATCAAAAACATCAATAAAGATATTTCCTATAATTTTACGTTTTTTTTCAGGATCACTTTCTCCGGCTAAGGCTTCCAAAAAACGTGCCGAAGCATCTACTCCTTTTACATTGAGCCCCATACCTTCATAACGATTAAGTACCGCAGAAAACTCATTTTTACGTAATAATCCATTATTAACAAATATACAATGTAAGTTTGCTCCTATTGCTTTGTGTAATAAAACCGCTGCTACTGTGGAGTCCACACCGCCACTTAATCCTAATACAACTTTGTCATTACCCAATTTCTCCTTTAATTCGGCTACTGTAACATCCACAAAAGAGTTAGGAGTCCAATCAGGTTGCACCCCTGCTATTTGTAACAAAAAGTTTTCCAGCAATTTTTTTCCATCTGTAGAATGGTACACTTCGGGATGAAACTGAATAGCATAAGTATCTTCATCTTCGATTCTATACGCTGCATTCTCTACATCACTGGTACTTGCCAGTTTTACAGCTCCAGATGGTAACTGTTTTATTGTATCGCTATGACTCATCCATACTTGAGACCCTATATCAATTCCTGCAAAAAACTGTTCATTTTCTTTAACGAAAGATAGATTTGCTCTCCCATATTCTCTTGTATTAGACGGTGCAACTTCTCCTCCACTAAAATGGGCTAAGTATTGTGCTCCGTAACAGACTGCCAATAGCGGCTTCTTACCTCTTATTTCTGAAAGGTCCGGATGAGGAGCATCTTCACTTCTTACAGAAAAAGGAGATCCTGATAAGATCACAGCCTTAAAATCTGAAACATGCTCTGGTAATTTGTTATAAGGGTGAATTTCGCAATAAATATTTAATTCTCTTACTCTTCGTGCAATAAGCTGAGTATATTGCGATCCAAAATCTAAAATAAGTACGTTGTTTTGCATAGGCAAAAATAAAATTAAATTGATAACCCTGAAATCCTAAATTAGATAATTTTCAACAAGGACGTTAATTTTAAAAAAGCAACACTAATTTCAGGTATTTTTTCTCCTGTTGATCGCTTTTTTTCTGCTTTAATCTCAATGTGATCAAAAAATAACCCAAATCATGAATGTAAAAATAGAGATGTCATTACAATAGACATTAATCCTTTACTCAATTTAGGTGTCCTAAATGAAAAAATTGATCAAATTATCAAAAAGGTATCTAAAAATTTAACCCTCTTTTTGATTGTAGCTTCCAAAATAACTAACTTTATAATACACTAAAAAAACTCTTATCCTCTATGAATAATATTATTTTCTCTTCTATGGTCAATGACCTTAAAAATGCTACCAAAACCAGTAGGCACCCTTTTCGATATTTTACATTGGCTACTTCAGACTATAATGGTATTCCAAGAATGAGAACAGTCGTATTAAGAGAAGCTAACGACGAATTACAGTTTACTATATATACCGACAAAAGATCAAAAAAAATAACACATATTCAAGATAATAACAATGTAAGTCTTTTGTTTATGGATACTGAGCGCTTACTACAGATTTCTATACAGGCAAAAGCTTCTATTATTACAGATGATTTTACACTGAGAAACATCTGGAAGAATATTCCTCAAAAATCGAGAAAAGACTATACTTCTCGATTAGCGCCGGGAGAGCAAATCAAAAATCCAAATGAGATAGATTTTCTAGAAAGTAAGCATTTCTTTTCTGCAATACAGCTTGAACCAAATCGTATTGAGTATTTACGCTTAAAAAGGCCTAATCATATTCGGTTACTCTTTAATAAAGAAAACAGAAGCTGGAAACATACTTTTTTGGTTCCCTAAGGTAGCTTTAAAATTGTAAATTCTCCTTTTAGAGGATTCAAAGTATTTATCAATACAGGAATCAATTCTTCTCCATATTCTAAATATAATTCAGAAAAGTTTTTGTTACGCTCTTGTAAACTCTGATTAGGGAATAATTCATTCTGTATACTTGTTAATCGCTTTACATGATCACTCAATTTACGTCGTTGTGCTTTTAATAATCTTTTCTCAAGCACATCCAATCCTTTTAATTGCTTGATTTCTTGTGCTTTTACAGCATTACCAAAAGTGACATCAGTCTGTTCAGCAACTGTATACATTGCTTCAAATTGTTCTTTGAGGTATTTACGTTGTGGATCAAAATTGATATCTATATTAGAAATCTGACGAACTTTTCTATTGATGAGTTCATGTTGTTTTAAGAATAATTCTGTATCAGAAACATTTAATTTCTTTATTTTTTCTGCTTGCTTTTCTGTTTGTATCAATACTGAATTGCGTAATAATAACATCGGAAATATCACTTCTACAGCCTTGAAATATTCTTTTAATTCTAGCCAGTATGCCAATTCTCCACCACCGCCTATATAACATAGATTAGGTAAAATTACTTCTTGGTACAAAGGACGCATCATTACATTAGGACTAAATTTTTCTGGTGCTTGATGTAAATGTTTTATCAATTCTTCTTTATCCCAAGAAATATCAGTATCATTTACATGATATCTACCTTCTTCTTCTATGATTCTTTCTCTTAACCCTTCTGCAAGATAAAACAAGTTGATTTCTCTCGGGTTCACCTGTACCTTATACCCTGTACTTTGTAGTTCATTTGCTTTTGGCAGGACATGTGTATGACTTGTTTGTGATACAATCTCCTTTTCTACATATGGTATAAAAAGACGTTTTAGTTTATGATCATCTCCATCAATAATTACTAAACCATATGTTCCAAATAATTCATTTGCAAGATATCGTGTCGCTGCCGTAAGTGTATCATGCTCTAGGTATGCTTTTTTAAACATTGCTTTTAATGTTTCCGCATTACGACTAGAACCAATCATATCTGCAAATACTTTAAAAACTTTATCCAACCCTTCTGTATCAAAAACCCCTACTGCTCCTCCGTCATGACGATTCCACTGAACCTTTTTTCCAAAAAGGTTAAAGTAATTAATCTCATCAAAATCATGATCTTCTGTCGCCATCCAATATATCGGAACAAAATTATGATCTGAGTATTTCTCCTTTAATATTTTGGTCAGATTAATTGTAGAAATAATTTTATATAAAAAATATAATGGCCCGGTGAAAAGATTAAGTTGATGCCCTGTTACTATTGTAAATGTATTAGAATCTTCTAAGCTTTCTATATGTTGCAAAGTAGCTTCTGTTGTTGTTACATCTTTATATTGTTGCTGCAGTGCTTCTACTAATACTTTTCGAGTTTCTAAAGTAAAAGACTGCTTTTTCTCTTCGATTTGAGCTTCAAAATTTTCTAAATCAGGAAAACGATTATAAAAAGGGTGTAAAACTTCTTTTTGTTCTAAATAATCACAAATAAGAGATGAAAAGTAGTTCGTATCACGAAACGGAATACAGTCACTAGGCATAAATATATGTTTTTTGAAAGGTTAAATATACATCAGATTGTAAGTTCATGTGTAGCTTTTTGTTTTTTCTTTAACAAATTATGGTTTTGAGTTTTAATTTCGCATCATTTTTATCACTGTTATCATATCAATCTTTAGTAATTAAATTTTAAAGCTTTCTAAATCTTAAATTTTAGTTAATAAACCATATCAGCTAAATATTACTCGGTATTTTACGACTTCTCCAATAGAATGATATCAATAAGGAGAAACTTTCAACATTACAATTAATTATTTCTATGAAAAAAATAGTGTTCATACTTTTTGTCGGAATTACTTCTTTAACCTTTTCTCAAAACTCATTACAATCCCCCACGGACTTTTTAGGCTACTCAATTGGAGCGCAATTTACACGTCATGCTGATGTAGTTAGATATTTTGATCATATTGCCAAATACTCCAAAAAAGTGACCTATCATACATATGGCAAAACCAATGAACGGCGACCACTCACTTATGCCATTATATCTTCTGAAGAAAATATCAAAAACATAGAGAACATTAGAATAGAACACCTGAAAAATACAGGTATCATAGAGGGTACAGCAAATCCAAAAGTTGCAGTTGTGTGGTTAAGCTACAATGTACATGGTAATGAAGCTTCTAGTACAGAAGCTGCCATGCAAACCGTTTATGAATTAATTACTCAAAAATCTGAATGGTTACAAAATACAATCGTTATTATAGACCCTTGTGTCAATCCAGATGGTCGTGACCGTTATGCTAACTGGTATAATCAAGTTAAGGCAACTCCCTTTAATACAGATCAAAATGCTACAGAACATAATGAACCCTGGCCTGGCGGAAGGCCCAATCATTACCTTTTTGACCTCAACCGAGATTGGGCATGGGCAACACAAGTAGAAACACAACAACGCCTTGATGTTTATAATAAATGGTTACCACACGTACACGTAGATTTTCATGAACAAGGAATCAACGAACCTTACTATTTTGCACCGGCGGCAGAACCTTTTCATGAGATTATTACTCCATGGCAGAGAGATTTTCAAACTCAAATCGGTAAAAACCATGCCAGATATTTTGATCAAAATGGTTGGTTGTTCTTTACTCGAGAACGTTTTGATCTCTTATACCCAAGTTATGGCGATACCTATCCTACTTTTATGGGAGCTATAGGAATGACTTATGAGCAAGCCGGTCATGGTAGATCAGGATTAGCCATACAAACCGATGAGGGTTATGTACTTACACTTAAAGACAGAGTATCACATCATACCACCACAGGATTATCAACCGTAGAAATATCATCAAAGCAAGCTGAAGAGCTGAATAGTGAGTTCAAAAAATTCTTTATTAACAACGATCTCAAATACAAAAGTTATGTATTAAAAGGGTCTTCTGACAAAATCAATTCTCTTATTTCTCTTCTTGACAAACACGACATCAAATATGGCTTTACAGACGCTACAAAAGTTTCAGGATTCAATTTTAAAACTTCCAAAAACGGAAGTATAAATGCCAAAGGAGCACTTGTAGTAAGTACAAATCAGCCCAAAGGCAAAATGGTCAAAGTATTATTTGAACCTAATGCCAAGCTAAGTGAACCCCTTACTTATGATATTACTGCATGGAGTATTCCTTATGCCTATGGGTTAGATGCGATTGCATCAACTACTTTAGTTCCTGCAAATCATACAAAACAAATCGGCACCATTACAAATACACCTGATCCAAAAGCCGCTGGATATATTGCAAAATGGAATGATATCAAAGATGCTTCCTTTATGGCAGAGTTGCTACAAAACAACATCAAAGTACGATTTAGCGAAAAAGATTTTAGCCATACTAATGAGCGCTTTAAAAAGGGAAGCTTAATTATTACTAAAAGTGATAATAAAAGTAACCCTAATTATGATCAGATAGTTACTAAAATAGCAAACAAATATCAACGTAAATTATATGTCGCTAATACTAGTTTTGCCACAAGAGGAGTAGATTTTGGATCTCCAGATATTAAGCTCATCAACAATCAAAAAATTGCAGTACTCAAAGGTAATTATACTTCTTCTTTGAGTTATGGAGCAATTTGGCATTTCTTTGAACAACAACTTCATTTCCCTATCACATCAATAGATACAGATGCTTTTAAACATATTGATCTTACTTATTATGATGTACTTATTATACCCGATGGGTATTACAATAGTTATTTTGATCAAAAAACCATATCAAAACTAACAAATTGGGTCAAAAAAGGAGGAAAAATTATTACTCTTGCGGGTGCTACAAAGGTATTTGCTGGTAAAAAAGGATTTGATATTAAAAAGAATACAACTCAAAAGCAAGAAAATGATTCTATAGGAAATCTTACTCCATACGATCAAAGAGAACGCGAAAATCTTAAAAGCCTTATTACCGGAGGTATTTTTAAAACTAAAGTAGATGCTTCTCACCCTATGGCTTTTGGGTATGACGATACATATTTCAGTCTCAAAATTGGAGACGATTCGTTTGCATTGCTTAATGAAGGATACAATATTGCTCGAATCGAAACACCAGAAAATGTATCAGGATTTGCTGGAGAAGACGCCTTAAAACAGCTAAAAAACTCACTGGTTTTTGGTGAAACACGAATAGGAAACGGAAGTATCGTTTATATGATTGATAATCCATTATTCAGATCCTTCTGGGAAAATGGAAAGCTATTTTTTGTAAATGCTATCTTTTTTGTCAATAATAACAAGTTTAGAATTTAAATTCAAATATACATGATTACCATACCTCAATTTACATCATTCAAAACATTAGCACTATCGGCAATAGTGGTTTTATCTAGTTGTAACGAAACAAAAAAAACGAAAGAAGAAATGACGACAAAAGCCGAAAAAGACACTTCTAATGTATTATTAGCAGAATGGACAGGGCCTTATGGTGGAGTTCCTGCTTTTGATCAGATGAATATCTCAGACATAAAACCGGCGATTGAAAAAGGAATGGAGCTAAGGCTTAAAGAGATTGATGCTATAGCTAATGCCACAGAAGCACCAACTTTTGAAAATACCATCGAAGCTATGGAAAAATCAGGTAAAGAACTCGATAGAGTTTTTACCTATTACCGTATCTTAAGTGCAAATATGTCTTCTCCTGAGTTCAGAGAAATTCAAAAAGAAATGGCACCTAAACTCTCTGAATTTCGATCTAAAATATCACAAAATGAAAAACTATTTCAGCGTATCAAAACTGTATATGATAACGCTATAAAAACACCTCTTGAAGCTGATCAACAACGCGTAGTTGAACTTATTTATAACCAGTTTGCTATGGATGGTGCTGAATTAGATAAAGAAAAAAAGAAACGCTACGCTGCTATAAACAAGGAGCTTTCTGAATTATACACAAGTTTCTCCAACAATGTATTAGCAGATGAAGAAGGATATGTAACCTATCTGACCAAAGAACAATTAAATGGTTTATCAGAACCTTTGATCAAAGCATATGCAAAAGCAGCTTCAGACAGAGGGCAAGAAGGCAAATACGCCATTACCAATACCAGATCATCTATGGATCCTTTTTTAACATACTCTACAGAACGTGAGCTACGCAAAAAAGTTTGGGAAAATTATTATTCTCGTGGAGACAATGGTGATGACAAAGATAACAACAAGAATATTGCAAAAATCTTACAACTTAGAAAAGAACGAGTAGGATTATTAGGGTTTGATAATTATGCAGATTGGAGATTACAAGATCGTATGGCAAAAAAGCCTGAAAATGCTATGAAACTTATGGAAGCTGTATGGCCTGCTGCTATTGCCAGAGTAC
Source organism: Aquimarina algicola (assembly GCF_006443095.1). Lineage (GTDB taxonomy): Bacteria > Bacteroidota > Bacteroidia > Flavobacteriales > Flavobacteriaceae > Aquimarina > Aquimarina algicola. The sequence continues at coordinate 428,005 of NZ_VFWZ01000005.1, read as the reverse complement.
AAGAAGAAGTTGCAGATATGCAAGCTGTAGCAGATGCAAATGGCGATAAAATCACTATAGAACCTTGGGATTATAGATTTTATGCTGAGAAAGTACGAAAAAAGAAATATGATCTGGATTCTGATGAAGTAAAACAATATCTTCAATTAGATAAACTAAGAGAAGCTATGTTTTTTGTGGCTGGTGAATTATTCAACTATAAATTTACGCCTGTAAAAGAAGGCAAAGTAGCTGTTTTTCAAGAAGATGTAAAAGTTTGGGAAGTGAATGATAAAACGTCTGGTGAACATATTGGATTATGGTATCTCGACCCATTTTCACGTACAGGAAAACGTTCTGGAGCTTGGGCTACTACCTATAGAAGTCACACTACTTTTGAAGGCAAAAAAACAGTATTAGCCTCAAATAACTCTAACTTTGTAAAACCTGCACCAGGAGAACCTGTATTGGTATCTTGGGATGACGCTACTACATTCTTTCACGAATTTGGTCATGCCTTACATTTCTTTGCTTCTGAAGTAAAATATCCAACATTAAATGGCGGGGTGCGTGATTATACAGAATTTCAGTCTCAATTATTAGAACGTTGGTTATCTACAGATCCAGTGATCAAAAATTATCTGGTACATTACAAAACCGGAGAGCCAATGCCACAAGCATTAGTAGATAAAATTAAAAAAGCTGCTACCTTTAATCAGGGATTTGCAACTACAGAGTATTTAGCTTCTGCTCTTATGGACATGAAATTACATTTGGCTGACCCTACCAATCTTGATGTAGATACTTTTGAGAAAGAAACGCTTGCTGCTCTCAAAATGCCAAAAGAACTTGTAATGCGTCACCGTACTCCTCATTTTGGACATGTATTCTCTGGAGAAGGATATGCTACGGCATATTACGGATACATGTGGGCAGATGTATTGACTTCGGATGCATCAGAGGCTTTTGCCGAAGCTCCGGGAGGGTTTTATGATAAAGATGTCGCTCAAAAATTGGTTAAGTATCTTTTTGCTCCTCGTAATGCCATAGATCCGGCAGAGGCGTACAAGCAATTCAGAGGACGTGATGCAAAAATAGAAGCGTTGATGAGAGATAGAGGATTCCCAGTACAATAATATATATTCGCTAAAAAACAAAAAGCACATGTAAGGTTTTGACCAACATGTGCTTTTTATTTATGATAATGGTTGATCAACAATAAATGTTGTACGCCACTGCCCTATTCTATCTGATACATCAAAATAAGAATCATATTCTGTAGCAGGTGTTTCTACTAAATATGTATTTAATGCTCCTAAAAACTCACTTAAATTTGGTGCGATTACATTTCTATCATTGTCGCCTTTCCAAAATTCAATCAATTGCCCTACTTTATTTGTAAAAACTCCTTTGATATCATAACATAAATAACTGCCTCCTCCATTAGAAAATATCGGTAACCAATTTTCATTCCACCAATTCTTAATTTGAAAATCATATCCAATCATTTCATTGAATTCTTTACTAATTTGCAACACCTCTTCTAATGGTTGAAACATAGCGTTGTTAACAAATGATGCGTAGCAATCATATTGTTGACCATTTTTCCATTGATATAACTCTTTTAGATCATTTGGCAAAACGACTTTATATGTCTGTTCTAAGTTTGATATTGCATCATCCGATAATGGTAGTTGTAATGTTTTATAATATTCAGGACGTTTTTCTTTTAGATTTTCATCCAGCTTATTTAGTTCACTTTTAATCATTTATTAGAGATATTTTGAGAGTTTTATTATTGGATATAGTATAGTTGATAAAATTCATTTTTAGCAAATAGTTTATCTGTAGCAATAATATCTATTTCTGTTTCTTTTTTGCCAAATTGATATGTACTTTCTATTTTTAAATCTTCTTTTTTCATCTTAAAAAGATTATCGCTTTCAAAATCCCATTTACTTGCAAAATAATGATAATCTTGATCTGAGCCTTTGTAAAAATATCCTCGAAAACTCTTTGATGAATTTAATATAAATGTATGTTTGACATCACTAGAATTTATGATCTTATAATCTGAAGTACCGCATGAAGTAGTTCCTATTAAAACTGCCAGAAGCATTACCAAAAAGACTGTTTTTTTCATGTTCAAAATATTTGATATAAAAATAATGTCATCATTTGATACTTAAACCACTGTTTGCAGTGAAAAATGTTTGAATCCAATCAATACACTATATAGATTTAATCAATTTGTCCTAAATCATTATAAAAAAATAATTTCTACACCTAAAAAGAGGTGAAAATTATCATATTAATTTTAGATCATATTAATCTTTATTAAGATATAGAAAACCTCTCTCTAATTTTAAGCTTTTATCATTAAAAACACATGTATTTTGATTTTTTAATAAAAAAATACCTTTATAGCATTCTTATATTATCAAATTGTTAATTTTTAACAATTCCAATACAAGAAAACAGCTAATAATTTCACAATGAAATCAGTTAAAATTCTTGTAAAATCGCTATAGATTCTTTTACCCATTATGTTATTGAAAATATTGCACTTATTTCTTTTGAAAACTTGATAATACTATTTAAAAAAAAATGTTAAATCAACACAATTCCATTAAGAAAAATTTAATATTTCATGTTGTTTTTTTAAATATTTTTGCCGCCGAAAATTAACAAAACAAAAAACACCTAAATCTACAGTTATGAAAAAATTATTATTATTCTTTAGCCTTATTGCTATCCTTTCTTCTTGTGAATCTGAATCTTTTGAGGATGCAACTTTACCACAAGAAAATAACCCAACAACAAATCCAGATCCAGACCCTGTAATAGATGAAGTCATTGAAAATGAAAAAGACATCTAAAAAATTTAACATAAAAAAACATCCTGAATCTTAATAGTTTTGAATTGAAAAATTATTCATACAAAAAGAGCTGATCTTTGATCAGCTCTTTTTGTGTTTTTGATTATAGTGATACAAAAATGTTATCACGTCTTCATAGTTAGTATATGATTATATGTTGACAGATCGAAAGTAAGTATACATTTAATATTTGCAAAGATAATCAACACATGATTTGGAACTAATACTTGTACAGAACTGTATCAAGTTATTGAAAAAGTTGATTTCATCATGACAGATATATATAACTTAATATGTTTGTTTATCTTTCATAGTGTATGAATGTCTGCAAAAAAACTGTTTCTATTCATGAAACGAACTCGACAAATCATAATTTTTATCAGGATTATTTTTTACTATCGTATTCTAAAGAAAATTCTATACTCATACCATTCAGAATAGATATGAGAATAAAAAAAATAATTAACTTGTCTATTTTTTTACAAATGAAATACAGAAACATTCTAAAAAGAATTGCCAAAGGCATTGGAATTATTTTGCTATTGCCCATAGTCTACATTATAATTGCAATGATTAGTATGCTTATTACTGTAAACAAAACCCCACAGAGCGATACTGATACACAAGTAGTATATTTAAGTACAAATGGTGTGCATCTCAGTATTATCATGCCTATAAAAAATATTACCCCGGCATTAACCAAAGATTTACAGTTTGATAACCATGATCGATATTTATCTTTTGGGTGGGGTGATGCAGATTTTTATCTCAATACACCAGAGTGGAAAGATCTTACGTTTAGGAATGCCTTTTCTGCACTTTTCTTAAAAAGTAAAACCCTAATACAAGTAAAGCGATATAGACAAAAGCGTTCTAAATGGATTAAGATTTTTGTAACTCCAGAAGAATTAGAAGCATTACAACTATATATAACCAACACTTTTGCTCAAAATAATAATAGTACAAAAATAATTTTGCCTAATAGTGGATATACAGTACGTGATGATTTTTACCATGCCAAAGGTTCGTATACTTTTTATAAAACCTGTAATACATGGGTAAATAGCGCTTTTAAACAAAGTGGTCTTAAAGCTTGTTTATGGACTCCTTTTGACTTTGGATTGCTGAATAAATATGAGTAAGCTCTATAAATTGGAATTTACAACAAGTACAAAATAAATTTGATGTGATATTTGCTACTCTCTTGAATATCCTAAAAAAATATCATAAAGCTGTCCATTATTTAAAATAGTATTTTCACTAGAAATAGGGGATTTTACACTCTCGTAAAAAGGTATTTTTATCTACACTTATCTAAAACATCCATAATATAATGATTAGTAAGGTAGAACACTTAAAAATACTTGAAAATAAATTCCACACCATCACATGGGAAAATATCAATAGTGTAAAGAAATCTTATTTTGATTTTATCAAATCAGGAACAGTCCCTGCCATAAAAATTAAAGATGAAATATCTAAAAAAGTAACTTTAGGAATGTCAAAAAAAGGAGGTACTCCTCATCTAGGATCTAATATGAAATGGCCCGAGTTTGAAAATAAACCTATGGTTTTTCTAGCACAATTAAATCTATCGGAAATAGCACCTTATCAAATTGAGGATCATTTGCCTAAAAGTGGTATCTTATATTTTTTTGCTTATTTCGAAGATCCCATAAATAAGTTTGGTGCAGAGTTTAATTTTATCCAATCCAAGAAAAAATACAAAATCCTCTTTTATGATGGAGATAGTGATCAATTAAAAATTACACCTTTTCCAAAAACAATGATACCCGATTACCATTTCGAAGAATCAGCAATGGTATTTGAATCCTTTTTTGAAATCCCAAATAATATTTATGAGTATGCTGAATGGGAAGAACTTTCGGATAATGATCATGATAATATAATAGAATTTCATTACTCAATACTAAAAAGTTTAGATACTTCTCAGATATTAGGTATCCCAAGACCACTTCAGGATAATGTAGCTTGCGATTGGGCATATGCATATATAAATCAAGACGAACTCGAACTCGATGATGAGTACGAAGAGGAACCTGAAATTGATGAACAAGAATTATTAGCTACTGAATTTGTGAATATATTATCTATGCCTATTTTTAATAAAATTGGTGATGCACAGGGGTATTTTGGAATCAGAAAGGATGATTTAGCAAATAAAAAGTTTGAGGAATGTATTTTTGTGATGCAAGGTACGTAATTTAAAAAGTATTTTATTTAGCCAAGTTCAAATACAAAATATAAAAACAACTTTTCTCCAGGAAATTAATTTTCAATAATCCAAAAACTATCATCTATTATAAATACCTATAAAATTTAATTTCTTTTTAAACACTACATTTTGTGTATTAGTTCCATAGAGCTAATAATAAAAAACAGAGGTCACATGAAAATAATGGCTATCTTTATTTCTCTTATGTTATTTTCTCCTTTATTTACTGTTTCTATAAAATCAATTGAGCAAGATACTCCAACAAAATACTACATTAATAACGTAAGAGTAACTAAAAAAAAGTTTGATAAAAAGCTTGTGAAAATGGTAGACATTAAGGATTGGTTCTGTGTTGATACTAATATTGGAGGAATTACCGGGTATAATTGCAGAGATAAATCCGGACAAGAATATATATACAAATGTATCACTGAATCAAAAAATAATAAATGTATTCTAAATAAAATTAGAGTAGACATCTCAAAACCTATGATTAAAAACATAAATTAATCGACTTAAAGCACAAACAATTTCGATTGCAATAAAACGTATTATAAATATGCCCATAGAAATAGAAAATATCGTTTTTTCTCGATTTGTAAAACAAACCGTTCCTTTTGAATTTATTTCAATAAAAGAATTATATGCTAGATGTGAAAAAAGTGCATATGATTTATCAAAACCCCATCGAATAAAGTTTCACTCTTTACTCATCATTACAAAAGGTCAAGGAGAACACACAATTGATTTTATCCCACAAAAGCTGTATCCTGGTGTTATCATTCCATTAACAAAGGAACAAGTACATCACTTTGAAAAACCTTTACAAGTAGAAGGTTTTGTCATTTCGTTCGAAGAGCATTTTATTACCAGTAAAATTAGCGAACAGAATTTGTTTCATTTTTTTCAATTATTTCATAATCCTGTGATTCTAATAGGTGAAGAAAATATAAAGAAATTAATTCCCTTTTTTGATTTATTACAAAATATTCACATTGATACAAATGTTAATCTCAAATCCGAACTCATCAATACTACTTTTATGGGTTTATTATTTCAGATAAAACGACATTCTATCTATCAACATGATATTTTTGAAAGTCAACGGTTCAAAGATTTTTTAGCTTTCAAACAACTATTACTTAAAAAGTATAATCAAAGCCACAATGCTAAAGATTATGCAAAAGAATTATCCTTTTCTTACAAGTACCTAAACGATATTTGTAAAGAAATATGTAATCAAACAGCAAAATCTTTTATCGATAATTGGTTACTTTTAGAAATCAAAAGAAACATTTCAGAAAAAAAGTATACTTCTCAAGAAATTGCTTTTAAAATGGGGTTTAATGAACCCTCTAACTTTATCCGGTTTTTCAAAAAATTTACTGGTGTCACTCCGAAGCATTTCCAAAAAGAAATGTGACCTTACTCTCATCAGTTACATATTGACTATTTTTATTTCGAGATAGATAATTGAAAACATATCGTGCCCTTCTAGTTTTGTACCCAACAAAAAGAGAACGATATGACACTTACAGAACAGTTACAACAATTTCGGGATGCAACTATGACACGCATGCCAAAATCGATCATTCAAACTTTTAAAAATGATATTAAAGAAATTAATGCTAGTCGTTTAAAAGAAAATGCTTTACAAAAAGGTGACATCATTCCTGATTTTTCACTTACAGATAACCAAGGAAACAAAATTCTATTGAGAGAAATGGTTCAATCAGAATTTCTAATACTCAATTTTTATCGTGGTGGCTGGTGCCCTTATTGTAACCTGGAACTTCAGGAATATGAAAGATTAAAGGATGATTTTAAAAAAGCTGGAGCTGACATTATTGCAATAAGTGCCGAAGTAGAAGAATTCGCTACACAAACCACACAAAAGAATAGCCTTTCATTTCCTGTATTAACAGATAAAGATGCACAATTTATGAAAGCAATCGGAATCGTATTTCAATTAAATGAACAAACCAAAAAAGATTACGCCGGTTTTGGTATGGACTTCACAAAAATCCATGGAAATGAAAATTATGAATTACCGGTTCCTGCCGTATATGTAATTGATAAAAACAGAGAAATTGTTTTCGTTCATTTTGAAGCTGACTATATGACAAGGATTGAACCCAAACAGATATTGACTATTTTAAAAAACAAATCATATCTAAACGAAACATTATAAAATCACATGAACATGAAAAAAAATAAAATCATTTATTGGATTACGACAAGTTTACTTTGTTTGTTATTCTTTTCTGGAGCCATGATGTACTTTTTTAACTATGAGAGAGCTTCAGGTTTTTTTACAAGTCTTGGTTTTCCGACATGGATTATATACCCATTAGCAATTCTAAAGGTCCTAGGAGTACTCGTCATTTTGATTAAAAAATCAAACTTTCTCAAAGAATTGGCTTATGCAGGGTTTCTATATGACGCTATTTTGGCTTTGGCAGCCCATATTATGGTAAAAGATGGAGAATATCTACCTGCTATTATATCTATTGTTTTACTTACTCTTTCTTGGATATATGATAGAAAAGTATTTGGAAAATATACACAAACAAAATTGTCTACAAACAAATCATAGTAAAAGACCTATTGAACTGAGAAAAACTTGGTAAGAACAATAAAAAACTATACCATTGTACATAGAATAATAGTTTTTTTGTTAAAAAAGCCTATGGATTTTTTTAAATTTTCTTCCTATTTGTTAGGTATATTCTCTTTGACAGGATGTATTGGTAATATGAATCCGAATGGTCCTGCTCCTCCTAATTACCCTTATTTTGGGACTACAGAACCTATTGCAATAAAAAATATTAAATTACCAAAAGGCACAAAACTCACTTATGAAAAACACTTGTTTAAAAAAGGAAAACAAGAGAAAATGATGAGTGAAGAAAAACTTAGTACTATAGAATTACCAACAGGAAAACCGATAGATTGGGGAGGTGTTCCAATCACTATGATTGTAAAATTCTTTAATCGGGAAATGCGTGGATTTACAGTTTATGCTGATTTCAGCCAACTCAACGATGATAAAAAAACCAAATTTTCTCAAATGTGGCAAAGCTGTAGTGATGATCTAGGGATAGCGGTCAAAAACACAGATGATTGGTCTTTCAACACAAAAAATATTTTGGATGTACAAAGTTGTAGTGTACTCTATCAAAGATATTTTAAAGACGATAAAAATCAACAGTCGTTTCTAGACAGTCTATATAATGAACTACAAAAAATTGATTCTCTATCTTTTTAAAAAATTAAGGCAATATACTATTCCAAAAAACGAAGTATTATATGGATTAACTTTTATAAAAATACTATGAAAGTTTTCTCTGTAAAATGATTACTTTGATTGCATCAAAATAATTTTATCAATCAAAATATCATCATTAATCATATGAAGTCTTATATTTTAATTCTCATAAGTCATTTATTTTTTAATATTTTTCACATCAATACCCCTTCCACAAATCCATTAAAAGGAATAGAAAAAAAAGTTATCCGAATTGCAAAAAACAAAAATATTCCAACTTTACAGGTTGCCATACAAACTCAAGACGATAAACTATCATTTGATTACTGTAACAAAGCTGTCAATCAACAAAGTATCTATGGTATTGGTAGTGTTACCAAACTATTAGTTGCTGTATATATTTTTAAACTTGTAGAAGAAAAAAAGCTAGATATCAATGACAAAGTTGTACAATACATCCCTCCTATAAAGGATATTGAAGGGTTTGACCAAATCATCATAAAAAACCTATTAAATCATACTAGTGGATTGGCTGATTATACAAAGCATCCGGAGTGGATCACAAGCGTTACGAATCATAAAACTCCTACAACATTCGAAGAAAAAGCAGCACTAGTGCAAAAAAAAATAACAAACGCCGGAACATTTGTATATAGTAATACAAATTATCTAATCTTAGAACAAATTATAGAATCGGTTACTAATACAACTGCTGCACTAGCCTTAAATCAATTCTATACAGACATTGGTTTTTCTGACATCACAATGGATATTCCCAAAAATGGTTTGCAGTCGTTTTTTGCTCAAACAGCAGAGTCAAATGCAGATGTATCAAAATGGGAAGAACATTACGGATATGATGGAGGAATTTATAGCAATGCAAAAACAACTAATCGTTTTTTACAAAAGCTAATGATCGAATCCTCTATAATAAAACCAGAAACATTTTTTGCAATGCAAGAATGGATTGCTATGAAACCCATGACGATTCCAATTGGCAAAGGGATCATCAATCAATATGGATACGGTATCATGAAGTTAACCTACAACGATCAAGAATATATAGGACATTTTGGAGGGACTTTAAAATATCAGTCTCTCATTCTTTTTAACCCCAAAAATCAAACAACATTAAGCATATTTACGAATTGCAGTGGTAGGCATTATAATAATATATTTTTTCAAGAATTAATCCCTGCAATCCTAGACGAACTATAATAAAATTAGTGTCAACAATCTGAAAAACTCTTCTTAAAACAGTGCTAAAAAGAAATTTTAGAAAATAAAATACTATATCTTACCTATTATTTTGATACAAAATATAAACACGGTATATGGATTTTCCTGTAATGACATATGAGCATGTCGATACTACTAATAATCAAATCACTTTTGATGTTAAAAGAACAGAAGAAGTAAGTGTAGCAAAAAATGGTAAAGTCGATCCTCCACACCGACATAATTTTTTCACTATTATTATTGTAAAAAAAGCGATTGGCACTCATGTTATTGACTTCAATGAGTATTCCTTAGGTGATAAGCAAATATACTTCATCAGTCCCGGGCAGGTACATCAAATCATAGAAAAACAAAAGCCATATGGATGGGTAATTACATTTTCTAATCAGTTTTTGATTAACAATGTGATAGACTCATGCTTTATAGAAAATATCAATTTATTTACCGATTATGGGCAATCACCTCCTTTATTATTAGACAGCAAACAGTATAAAATTTTGCATCAATATAGTTCTCAGTTATATGATACTGTTCACTCTCAAATGCAATTCAAAGAAGAGGCCTTATCGTCATTGCTAAAACTCTTTTTGATAGCTTGCAATAATTTCTACACTCCGCAACAACAAAATACACAACAGTTGCATGCCGGGTCGACAATTCTAAAAGAATATAAACGTCTTGTAGAGTATCATTTCTCAGAATGGCATCTTGTTCAACAATATGCAGAGGCATTGCATGTAACATCTGATCACCTTAATAGAACTATAAAAACTTTAATTGGTAAAACGGCAAAAGAATATTTACAATCTCGAATTATAGTAGCTGCAAAACGTTTATTATTTTTTACTGATCAAACGACTAAAGAAATAGGATATACTCTTGGATTTTCTGAGCCTTCTAATTTTAGTAATTTTTTCAAAAAATGTACTGGTATATCTCCATCAAAATTCAAAAATAAAAAGCGCGAGTGATCACATCGGATTTTTATATACTATCTGCGTATTATGATATGGTGACATTCTTATTTATATAAGAAATTTGTACTGTAAAAGAAATAAAATCATGAAAACAATAATTCACAAAGCAGAAACAAGGGGTCAAGCAGATCATGGGTGGTTACAATCAAGACACTCTTTTAGCTTTGCCAACTACTACGATCCCAAGAGAATGAATTTTGGAGCTTTACGAGTATTAAATGATGATATTGTTGCTCCGGGAATGGGATTTGGTAAACATCCTCATGATAATATGGAGATTATTTCTATTCCATTAGAAGGTGATCTTGAACACAGTGATAGTATGGGTAATACCACTGTAATCAAACAAGGTGATATACAGGTAATGAGTGCAGGAACAGGAGTTTTTCATAGTGAATACAATAAGAACAAGGATCAATCTGTGAAATTCCTTCAGATATGGGTAATCCCAAATCAAAAAAATGTAACGCCGCGGTATGATCAAATTACGCTCGATGCTCAACATTTGAACAATACTCTATATCAAATAGTTTCTCCTTCTCCAGAAGATCAGGGAGTATGGATACATCAGAATGCATGGTTTCATCTAGGAACTTTTGAGAAAGGATATACGAGTTCGTATACACCAAAAAATCTAGATAATGGGGTATACGCTTTTGTCTTAGAAGGGGAAATGACCATTGCGACACAAAAACTACATAAAAGAGATGGTTTAGGCATTATAGAGGCTAAAAGTATAGACATACATGCCGATAGTACTGCCAAACTCTTAATAATAGAAGTACCAATGTTAATCTAAAATCATATAATAATGCAATTATTAGAACATTTAAAATGGCGCTACGCCACAAAAAAATTTGATGCAACAAAAAAAATATCAGAAACAGATCTTAATAAGATCAAAGAAGCCGTTTCGCTATCAGCATCATCTTATGGCTTACAGGCTTACAAAGTATTAATTGTAGAAGATCCAGAAATTCGTAAGCAATTACAGCCTGTATCTTGGGGACAATCTCAAATTGTAGACGCTTCGCAACTGATTGTATTTTGTAGTTATACTCAAGTAGGGCCAGAAATGATTGATAGCTATCTAAATTTGAAAGCTAAAACACAAGGTGTCGATCCTGAAAACCTAACAGGTTATGGTGATTTTATGAAGTCTAAAATTGGAGAGCATTCTGATGAAAGTATGAAAAACTGGACTGCTAGACAGGTCTATATCGGTTTAGGAAATTTACTTGCTGCTTGCGCAGAATTAAAAATTGATGCTTGCCCAATGGAAGGTTTTGAGCCTGATCAATACAATACTATTTTAGGATTATCCGATAAAGGACTAACAGCTACTGTTGTCGCAACTATTGGGTACAGATCAACAGAAGATGCAACTCAAAATGATAAAAAAGTTCGCAAACCGATCTCAGAATTATTTGAAATAATATAATTCTTTGTTGTTGAAATATTGTGTTAAGCAAAATTTGTACAACAATCCTAATTAGGATGTATAAAAAGTGACTCTCATCATATCAATTTTATTTGGTATTTATCAGATAAAACTTTTTGTACATCCTATTTTTTAATTAAAAAACTGAGATAATATCATTGGTATCCAATAATAATTTTCTTAACATCAATTACACATTCTATTATTTAAAATAATCGTAATAAAACTTAAATAACACTAAAGATTACACAACTACCACTTCAAAAAAGACCCCAATATTATCAAAATGTTAATTATCGAGGATTTTACGACAAATTTAAGACCACAGATAATACAACAAAACTGCTAAAAAAATCATTAAACCTTAACTGTTTTATATTAATATTATATAGTTTATAATAGCTATGCGATTATCATTGAACACTTAATATTTTATATATGAATCAAGGTTACCCTTTTTTAAAATTCATTAGAAAAATTTTAAGATAATACTTCTTTTTTTTGAATACTTTTGCGGCATCATTTAAGTGTTAACACCTTTATTTTAAAATAGATAGAGAAAAAATATTGTAAGAAATAGTTTATTAAATCAATTTATTTAGTTAGCCAAAAAATAAAAAGAGAATCTATTTTCTTATATCAAAAGAAGCCTTAATAAAGGCTTCTTTTTTTATTAAGAAAAATACTATTTAATAGTATGTACATTAAAGTTGTTTTCTAAAATCAATCTGCACATTCCAAATTTCTTCAATTGAAATAGACTTACGGCTTAAATCATTTATATCATTGTATTGAGTCCACAAAAAAGGATAAAATGCTATACCTCTCGTTCCGTCTATTTGTTTTACTTCTTCTCTCCAATTTTTCCATCTAAAACCTTGATAAAACTGTTCTAAATTACCAATACATGTCCAATTTATAAAATCAGAGTATCCGATATCCATAGCTTCCCATTCGAGGCTATCCGGTGCGAAATAATACATTTTTCCTAGATCTTTACCAAATGCTCCTCCATTTACAGCAAAAAAACCTCCTATAATATCATCAGCAACAAGAAAATATGGTGCTTGTTGTCCAAATTCGGTAATCGATTTGCCTTTATTCCAATCAGTGATACTACGGTTTAGTTTTGTATGACCAGAACCAAGAATTCGAATCCATCCATTGTCTACCAGAATTCCTCCAGTTTCATAAATAATAGCTCCCATAGGAGAACGGGTAGTCACCTGGCTATTATATAAAGTAAGTTCTGCGCTCTTTTTATCTTTTGGTAGTACTTGAATTTTGTTTATGGCTTCTTTGATCCATTCAGACACTAATTCCCACCCGGGTTCATCATGATTGATCAATTCATTAAGTTGTTTCATTTTAGACCATTTTTTCGTTTACATACAACTTATATACTTAATCAATTCAATTAAGGTTTATGCTAAAACTGGTTCTCCATATAGATCAAAATCTTCTGCCTCATATATTTTTACTCTGGTAAAATCTCCCGTTTTCAAATAATGTTTTGAAGCATCAATAAGCACTTCATTATCTACATCAGGAGAATCAAATTCTGTTCTACCAATAAAATAATTTCCTTCTTTACGATCGATAACAACTTTGAATTCTTTCCCTATCTTTTGTTGATTTAGCTCCCAAGAAATTTGAGATTGAATTTCCATAATTTCATTAGCTCTCTCTACTTTCACCTCTTCTGGGACATCATCTTCTAAGTTAAAGGCATGTGTATTTTCTTCATGAGAATACGTAAAACATCCTAATCGCTCAAAACGCATCTCTTTTACCCAATCTCGCAAGGTTTCAAAATCCTCTTGCGTTTCTCCGGGATAACCAACAATGAGAGTAGTACGAATTGCCATTTCGGGCACAGCATTTCTAAACTCTTTCAACAATTTAGTTGTTTTTGCTTTGGTTGTCCCTCTTCGCATAGATTTTAATACAGCATCTGATATATGTTGCAGAGGAATATCTATATAATTACAAATTTTAGGTTCTTCTTTCATTACTTCTAAAACATCCATCGGAAAACCTGTAGGAAAAGCATAATGTAAACGAATCCATTCTATCCCGTCAACTTTTACAAGAGCCTTAAGTAAATCTGCCAATCTACGTTCTTTGTATAAATCCAGTCCATAATACGTAAGATCTTGAGCAATCAATATTAACTCCTTTACACCGCTTGCTGCTAGTTTTTCTGCTTCTATAACAAGTTCTTCAATCGGAGTAGATTTGTGTTTACCCCTCATTAGTGGAATTGCACAAAATGAACAAGGACGATCACAACCTTCAGCTATTTTAAGATAAGCATAATTTTTTGGAGTAGTTGTTAGACGCTCCCCTATAAGCTCATGCTTATAATCTGCTCCAAGCGCTTTTAATAACCCAGGAAGCTCAGTAGTACCAAAATATTGATCAACATCTGGAATTTCTTCTTGCAAATCCGGTTTATAACGTTCTGACAGACATCCGGTAACAAATACTTTATCTACCGCTCCTTCTTCCTTCTTTTGAACATATTCTAAAATTGTATTTACAGACTCTTCTTTAGCATTTGCTATAAAACCACAAGTATTAATAACCACAATATTACCCTCTTCTTCATGAACAACTTCTTTATTATTAGCGCGTAGTTGTCCCATCAATACCTCACTGTCATATACATTTTTACTGCATCCTAAAGTAACTACATTAATCTTATTTTTTTTTAAAGTCTTTGTTCTCATATATTTAAAATAAAGGTGTGCAAAGATACGAGTTATAACTAAAGTTATGGTTATAAATCTAAAGGGATCAATATTTTCATTAAACCTTTTATATATTTAAGTGTCCAAATCTATAAAATCTTCAATATCATGAAAAAAAGTACTTTGCTAGGTGCATTATGTTTGTGCAGTATTGTGATTTCTTGTTCGTCGGATGCAGAAACCATTGATAGTCCCGATACAGAAGTAGTTAATAGTAATCCTACCACAGAAACACAAGATACAGAAGTTTTATACTTTCCTCCTGACAGTTCTGAAGAATGGAAAACACAGTCTATAGCTTCCTTAGGTTGGAATATTGATTTTGAAAAATCGCTGTATGACTTTCTTGAAGAAAAAGAAACCAAGGCTTTTATTATCTTAAAAGATGGAAAAATGGTTATAGAAAAATATTTTGGCAATACTACCGCCTCTGAAAATCTCCCTTGGTATTCTGCCGGAAAAACGCTTACTGCTTTTATGACGGGAATTGTACAGCAAGAAGCTTTATTAGATATTGAAGAGGCTTCTTCTACATACTTAGGTTCGGGGTGGGCAAATATTACCGCAACACAAGAACAATCCATTACAATCAAAAATCACCTAACCATGACAACTGGATTGGATTATAACATATTAAATCCAAACTGTACCTCAACAACTTGCTTAACTTTTCTTAATACGCCAGATAACTTTTGGTATTATCACAATGCCCCATATACATTGATTAGAGATATCGTATCCGGAGCAACCAACCAAGAATTTGATCAATATTTTGATTCAAAACTAAAAAGCAAAATTGGTATGAATGGATCCTGGATTAAGATTGGCTTTTCATATGTCTATTACAGTACAGCTAGAAGCATGGCCCGTTTTGGTTTGTTAAATCTCAACAAAGGCACATGGAATAAAACCAAAATCCTGGATGATCAAGAGTATTTCAGTGAAATGACCAATACTTCACAATCATTTAACCAAGCATATGGGTATTTGTGGTGGTTAAATGGCAAATCAACGTATAGATTGCCTTCATCAGAAAATCAATTTAATGGCAAATTAATCCCAAATGCTCCTAACGACCTTATCGCTGGTTTAGGTAAAAATGATCAAAAGTTATACATTGTTCCAAGTCAAAATCTTGTAATTGTAAGAATGGGAAATGAGACAAACAATACTTTATTAGGTCCTTCTAGCTTTGATAATGAATTATGGGAACAGATAAATCTACTTATCAATAAACATTGATTCTTTTACTTACTATAGTTTTTTGGTGGAACACGTTTTTGGGACACAACTTCATAAGCTGATCCTAATTGCAATAATTTTCCTTCTTCATAAGATGGCGCTATAAAAGTAAGTCCTTTGGGCTCTCCTTTTTCTGTATATCCCATAGGTACAGTTAGTGCCGGGTATTTTGCAACAGCAGCATATCCTGCATGATAATTATTAATTGACAATACTGCGTCCAATTTATGTTTGGTAATATGAGTATCAAAATAATTTCTTGCCGTTTTTTCAAGTGTATTTTTTATATCCTCTAGTTCTGCATTTGACGTACTATCATTTACTATACCTTCAAATAATTGTTGACCATAAGGAACTCGTATCAAAGTATCTTCATTATTAAAAGTAATTGCATCATCAATAGTTTGTATAGTTACTTCTTGCCCCCCATATGATTTTAGGTAATTAGGTAAATCATTTTTCATATCAATATTCAAAATGGTTAAAAATCCAGGTAGCGGGGTTTCTTCGGTAGTAACTTCAACAAGTATTCCTCCGGCAGTTTCTATTTCTCGAACTGCCTTACTATAGAGTGAATCTTCTAGAAGTTCTTTGATTACTCCAAATCGTTTATCTTTTAATGAAGCCTCTTTTATTGTTTGTACAAAGTCCACCTTTGTTTCTACAGAAACATTATCATTATTATCTTTTCCAATAAGTGCATTAAAAAGAATTGCATTATCAATTATACTTTTTGTCATCGGCCCTGGAGTATCTAGTGTACTCGAAATAGGCACAATACCTGTTCTACTTAGAACACCAATAGTAGGTTTAAGTCCTACAACAGAATTTTGACTTGATGGAGATAAAATAGAACCACTAGTTTCTGTACCTACTGCAGCTACACAAAAATCTGCGGCTACTGCTACTCCACTTCCTGAACTTGACCCACCTGTTTCAAATATTAATCTACCATACGGATTAAGTGTTTGTCCACCTATAGCACTGTATCCAACAGGACAACCGGAACATAAAAAATAGGCCCATTCGCTTAAATTTGCTTTTCCTAAAATCAGTGCGTTTTTCTCTAGTAACTTATTTGTAATAAAAGCATTGGCTGTCTTGTTATTTTCTAAGGCAATTGCTCCTGCAGTAGTTGGCATATCTTCTGTATTGATATTATCCTTTAATAAAATCGGCATTCCAAAAACAGAATTTATATCTATTTGCTTTTTATCTATTTTATCTAAAGCTCTTGCTTGTTCTACTACTTTGGGATTTAAAGAAATAACGGAATTGAGAGCATTTGCATTATCACTTTCATATTTTCGAATACGATAAATATAAAAAAGGGTTAAATCTTCGTAAGTAAGTTTACCTTCTTTTATATTTTTTTGAATAACAGGAATATTTTGATTTAAAATATAAGGTTTGAGAGCGTTATATTGATCCGCTGAAAAATAGTTAAGCTCGTTTTCAAGAGGTTTCCATATATTATTTTTATCCAGAACTTTAGAATTAACAAGTTTTAGGTGCATTCTATCTTGTTCCAAATTTTGTGTAGCAGCAATATCTTGAGCCTCGTCATAAGGCTCCCAAACAACTTTGGGTTGTTTTTCTAATTGGGGTTCTTCTTTTTTTTCTTGTTTACAGGAAACAGTAATTAGGATGAAAATTAGTAGACAAAGTATCTTTTTCATAGGAAATTCGTGATATACAATTTTTGTTTTGTGATGACTTCAATATACCTCCAAAATAAAAAAAAGACATTGATATAAAATTTCAATGTCTTTTTTTAACTCTTTTCTAAGAATTGTTATTTAAAAAACGAATCTACAAATTCATATTTGTTGAATACCTGAAGATCTTCTATCCCTTCTCCTACTCCAATATACTTTACAGGAATCTGGAATTGATCACTAATACCTATTACCACTCCTCCTTTTGCTGTACCATCTAGTTTGGTAACTGCAAGAGAAGTAACTTCTGTTGCTGCTGTAAACTGTTTTGCTTGTTCAAACGCATTTTGACCAGTAGAACCATCAAGAACGAGTAACACCTCATGAGGGGCATCGCCAATTACTTTTTGCATTACCCTTTTTACTTTGGTAAGTTCATTCATTAAGTTGACTTTATTATGCAATCTCCCCGCAGTGTCTATGATAATAACATCTGCATTTTGACTAACGCCAGATTGCAACGTATCAAAAGCAACAGATGCAGGGTCACTCCCCATATCTTGCTTAACAATAGGAACATCAACACGATCTGCCCAAACTTGTAGCTGGTCGATGGCTGCTGCTCTAAAGGTGTCGGCCGCACCAAGAACAACATTCAGTCCTTTATTTTTAAATTGATGTGCCAGTTTACCAATAGTAGTTGTTTTTCCAACCCCATTGACACCCACAACCATTAGAACATATGGTTTCTTGTCTTTAGGAATCTCAAAATCGGTAGCTTCTCCCGTATTGGTCTCTGATAATAATCCTGCTATTTCCTCTCTCAGGATTTGATTTAATTCTTCTGTTCCAAGATATTTATCCCTCGCAACACGATCTTCAATTCGATCTATAATTTTGATAGTTGTCTTTACGCCAACATCACTAGTAACCAATACTTCTTCTAAAGTATCGAGTACGTCATCATCTACTTTAGATTTACCTGCAACCGCTTTACTAAGCTTAGAAAAAAAGCTTGTTTTAGACTTTTCGAGTCCTTTGTCTAGCGTCTTTTTTTTCTCTGATGAGAATATATTTTTAAAAAGCCCCATTGATATTACTTGGTATACTCAAAATTAAAACTAAAATATTTTATTTATCAGTTAAATATAAAAAGAAAGAGCCATTTCAACAGAATTGAAACGGCTTCTTTTCAAAATATTTTTATGTCTGAAAATTACTTTTGCTTTAAAAAGTCATTTACAGCGTCTGGTGCCATTATAGATTCTACAAATGTATATGCTCCTGTCTTAGGAGATTTTACCATTTTTATGGCTTTTGTTAACCTCTTAGAACCTGTTTGTAACGATGCTACTGATTTCTTTGCCATTGTCTAATTATTTTATTTCTTTATGAACAGTCATCTTCTTTAGGATAGGATTAAATTTCTTTAATTCTATTCTATCAGGAGTGTTTTTTTTGTTCTTAGTTGTAATATATCTTGATGTACCTGGTTGACCAGAAGCTTTATGCTCTGTACATTCTAAGATTACTTGTACTCTATTGCCTTTCTTTGCCATTGTTATATATTATTAAAAAAGGAAATTATTTCTTTAAAAAACCTTTTGCTCTTGCTTCTTTTAAAACAGCAGAGATACCATTTTTATTTATATTTTTCAATGCGGCAGTAGACACTTTTAATGTTATCCAACGGTCTTCTTCCGGAATATAAAAACGCTTCTTAATTAAATTTGCATTAAATTTACGTTTTGTTTTATTCATAGCGTGGGAAACGTTATTTCCTACCATTGCTCTTTTACCTGTAAGCTCGCAAACTCTTGACATCTCTTCTTAATTTTGGTATTATTTCAAAACAGGGTGCAAATTAACGAATAATTTACCTAACGACCAATAAATAATTTAGTTATTTTTATCTATCAATAAACTTTTATACAAAACACAGAAAAACAATATATTATTCAAAAAGATTAACAATTAAAATTTTAGTATCTTAGAGAATGATTTTCAGGATATGGGGAAGAATACAAACGATACATTGCTACAAAAACATGAATTAGACATTGGCACTGTCTACTTTTATAACAACTATGTAATCGTTGAGATTAAAAAAGGGATTGTCTTAAATTTTGAAAAAGCAGCACCTCTATTTATGTTGGGCAAGCAATATTATGGTAATAAAACGCCCTTTGTTTATATCTCTAATAGAATTAATTCTTATTCTTTTGAACCTACTTCTCATTTTAAATCCGCCGAATTATTCCCTAATTTAAAAGGTGTTGCTGTAGTAACATACAACGCTGTTAATGAAAATGTTGCAAGACTAGAACAGGCTTTTCTAGACAAACCAGCGCAGATTTTTCATAGTCTTGACGAAGCAATTGAGTGGGTAAACGAGATTATTATATCTGATTGACATTTAATATCTTTTCTTTCAAATCAAAGAAGCTCCCCTAATAAA
This sequence comes from Aquimarina algicola, assembly GCF_006443095.1. Lineage (GTDB taxonomy): Bacteria > Bacteroidota > Bacteroidia > Flavobacteriales > Flavobacteriaceae > Aquimarina > Aquimarina algicola. The sequence goes on along the minus strand of NZ_VFWZ01000005.1, from coordinate 407,875 downwards.
AGCTCGAATGCTTTATTAGCTGTTTTTCCTATTGTACGCTCTCTTAAGTTACTAAACACATATTTTTTTGAAAAAACAGTATCGGGAGTAGCTATAGCTATAAATACCGTACCAACTTCTACATCTCCATCTCCTTTATTTGGTCCCGCATTACCAGTAGTTGCTATTGCATAATCAGATTTGAACTTATTCTTGACTCCTAATGCCATAGCTTCAGCTACTTGAGTACTAGTAACAGAATATTTCTTTATAAGATTTTCTGATACTCCTAAAATATCTATTTTGGATTGCGTCGCATAGGTTACAGCTCCTCCATTAAAAAAAGACGATGCTCCACTATTGCCTGTAAAACTTTGAGCAATTTTACCACCTGTACAACTTTCTGCAACAGAAAGAGTTTTACCCTGATTCACCAACAGTTTCCCTATTCTTACTTCTATTGTTTCATCTTCTTCGTATCCTACAATAATGTCCCCAATAATGGTATGTAAAGAAGTTACTTTTTCTTCAATCGTATCCAGTAATTTCTTTTTATTTATTCCTCTTGCCGAAAGGCGTAACCTGACTCTGCCCAAATTTGGCAGATATGCTAATTTTATAAAAGATGGCAGCTCATTTTCCCATATTTCTATTCGTTCTGCGATCGCACTTTCTCCTAATCCATAAGTAAGAATTGTTTTATGAATAATATAAGGTCTTTCAAATCGTTTTTGCAATCTTGGTAAAACCTCATTACTCATAAGTCCTTTCATTTCATAAGGTACACCGGGCATAGAAACAAAAACAGTATCATCTTTTTCTAACCACATGCCGGGCGCCGTACCATATTGGTTCATTAGTACTTTAGCCTTGCTAGGTACAAGTGCTTGTTGACGATTAACTTCAGAAATAGGAGTATCGATATACTTCTTGAATAAATATTCTACATGAGCTAGAACATTTTCATCTTGTTGTAAAGTATCATTAAAATATTCACAAAGAGTATGTTTTGTGATATCATCTTTTGTCGGACCTAAACCTCCTGTAATCAAAACTACATCTGCTCTATTTTTTGCTTCTTCTAATGCATCTAGAATATGTTGTTTATCATCTCTAATAGAAGTAATTTGATAAACGTCAATCCCGATTTTATTGAGTTCTTTACCCATAAAAGCAGAATTAGAATCTATGATTTGACCTATCAAAATCTCATCACCAATCGTAATGATTTCTGCAAACATATTAGTTAAAATCAGCTTTTAAGTCATCAATTGCATCATTAACCGTAGAAACGATTTGGTCAAGAATAGGTTTGACTTCTTCTTTTGATTTATTCGTTTTTGACCATGCCTCTATTTGCTTAATCTGTGATAAAAGATCGATGTCAAATAGTTGAAGGTTTGGCTTCATTTTGTGAGCATATTGATATGCCATTTGGGGATTTCCAGCATCTACAGCTTGTACCATACTATCTAGATCAGGAGGAATCTCTTCTAAGAAAGTTTGCACTAGAACAGCTATAAACTCATCATCACCACCGGATAATTCATTTACACTTTTTAAACTATAATTCTTGCTCATCTAATTTATTTTTACTCTTTTAAAAGCTAATTGCACATAAATTACTGTATTAAATTTACAATTTTTAGCCAAAAGTATTTCTGTAAATATAACACCTCATCATTACAAACTAAAATATTTACCTCTTATTCTGTAATGAGAATCGCTTTTTTGTAACGAAATAAACTCGATTATTAAAAAAGCAATCTCATTATGAGCAACTTATTTGAGAAAGATATGGCCTAACAAATGTTTTTCTAATTCAGTTTTTATTCATGTAGGTCGTTAAGGTTTTTTATTGAATTCTAACATGACAGAAACTCCACATAAATTAGGAAAAGCTAATCTTTAGTTATCCAAAAAATAAATTATTCACAAAAACAGTTAAAATAATTTGTTAGTTTAAGCTAACTTTTTAGTTTTGCCAAAACTAACAAAAAGTATTTTAAACTTTAAGCATGAAATCATACTTATTTCTTTTAGCTTTATTACAAGCAACTTTTGTATTTTGCCAAACAGGAAAACTACAAGGCAATATCAAAACTAATAATACACCATTACCTTTTGCCAATATTGAAATCTCAAATACTACTTTTAGAACCACTACATCATCAGATACTAATGGTATCTATGAAGTTAATGAAATACCTGCCGGAGACTATATTATAAAAGTTAGCTCTTTAGGATATTACAATCAAGAAGAAAAAATCACGGTCAAGACTAATGATATTACTATTAAAGATTTTGTACTTGATGAAGATCGATTAAATCTAGATCAAGTAGTTGTAAGCGCTACAAGAAATCGAGTAAATCGTAAAAAAGCACCTGTAGTTGTTAATGTATTAAGCCCTAAACTTCTTGGAGCAACTCAATCAATATCTGTATCAGAGGGACTTAATTATTCTCCCGGAGTAAGAGTAGAAAACAATTGTCAAAATTGCGGTTTTACCCAAGTTCGTCTTAATGGGTTAGACGGGAGTTACACGCAAGTTCTGATTAATAGCAGAGCTGTATTCAGTGCATTAAACAGTGTTTATGGTCTAGAACAAATCCCTACAAATATTGTTGATCGTATAGAAATCGTAAGAAGTGGTGGTTCGGCATTATATGGATCTAATGCCATAGCTGGAACCATTAATATCATTACAAAAGATCCTGTATTAAATACGTGGGAGTTAGGCAGCTATTTCGGACTTATTGATGGGGATACGCCAGATCGATTACTTAACTTCAATACTTCTATTGTAAGTGATGATCTAATGTCTGGTTTTACAGTATTTGGGCTTAATCGTGATCGAGATGAATTTGATGCAAATGGTGATGGTTTTACAGAATTAACAACAATACAAAACACAACATTTGGGGTAAAAACTTTCTTTAAGCCTAATGAAAGAAGTAAAATATCTCTCGATGCAACAACAATAAAAGAATACCGAAGAGGTGGTGACAGGCTTGAATTAGCTCCACATTTTACAGATATCACAGAAGAACTAGATCATGATACCTTTCTAGGAGGAATTACTTATGAAGTAAAAAATAAAAAAGAAACCAATAATTTTTCGGTTTACACATCAGGACAATATACAAAAAGAGACAGTTATTATGGTGGTTTGGGTGGCGCAAGAACAGCGCAAGATAGTACTTTAGCCCTTAATGCTTATGGAATAACAAAAGATTTAGCACTCTTATCGGGAGCGCAATTCACTCAAAACCTCAAAAACAATGATATTATTACCGCAGGAGTAGAATATAATTTGAGTGACACAGAAGATATCATTGCAGGATACAATAGATTGATTGATCAGCAAGTAAATACAATAGGATCTTACATTCAATACGAATGGAAACCAACAGATAAATTTACCGCTCTAATCGGCACAAGACTAGATCATGTAGATGTAGATGGAGATTATAATATTGGTGGTATTTTTAGAGATGTTTCCTTAGAAAAAACAGTTCTTAGTCCTAGACTTACTCTTTCTTATAAAATTAATGAGCTATTAAAATTTCGAGGAGGTTATGCCAGAGGGTTTAGAGCTCCACAAGCATTTAATGAGGATTTGCATATTTCTTCTGTAGGAGGAGAACCTCAATTCGTAATTTTATCAGAAAATCTCGATACAGAATTCTCTAATGCCTTCACAGCATCTTTAAATTATTCAAAAAACATCAACAAAATCCAAACGGACTTTCTATTAGAAGGTTTTTTTACAGATCTAGAAGACCCTTTTACACTAGTGAGTACAGGAGCTGTTTTAGAAAACGGATCAATATTAGAAGAGGTAAGAAATGGATCTGGTGCTAAAGTGTATGGTGCAAATTTTGAAGTCGGTATCTCACCTTCTCAGAAATGGCAATTTCAATTTGGAGGAACCATACAGAAAGCTGAATATGATGAAGAACAAATTCTATTTGAATCAGATGGTACCGTTCCCGATGAAGGAGATGTAATTGTTGATGAGTTTGTAAGAAACCCTAATTCGTATGGATATCTAAATGTCTCATGGATCCCAGGAGAAACATTCAATATGGATCTAACAGGTACATATACCGGAAAAATGACAGTACCAAGAGTTGTAAGTGAAACCGGTTTTCTTGATCTAATCGAAAGCGATTCTTTTTATGATGTAAATCTAAAATTAGAATATCACACAGATATTTCAGAAAATTTTCAAATTACTTTTAGTGGAGGAGTAAAAAATATATTCAACAGCTATCAAGACGATTTTGATGTAGGACCACTTCGTGATTCTGATTATATTTATGGTCCGGGAACACCTAGAACATTTTTTATTGGTATAAAGTTTGGTAAATTTCATTAACAATGAAACAATTCAAAATAATATTAATCTTATGCATAGCATCTTTTTGCTCGGTATCTGCTCAGCAAAAAGATGCTATACAGTGGATCACTTTTGAACAATTAGAAGATTCTCTTAACATTAAACCTAAAAAGGTAATTATCAGTTTCTATGCAGATTGGTGTGCCTATTGTAAAAAAATGGATCGTGCTGTTTTTACAAAATCAGATATTGTAAAAAAAATTAAAGATGAATACTATGCGGTTAAGATGAATGCAGAGACAAAAGATACAATCGTATTTGAAAATACGGCTTTTGTAAATAGAGATCATTTAACATCCAGAAACTCAATCCATGACATTGCTCTTCTATTAGCTTCTAGGCAAGGGCAACCTTTTTCATTACCTGCAACTATATTTCTTGATAAAAACTTTAAAGTTAGAAAAAGATGCTTTGAATATATGAGTCCTAAAAAACTATTATCAACACTGTAAAAAAGATTTATTTCACTTTTATCGAGAAGAGCTGTTCATCTTCTACAAATCCTACTAAACGATCTTCTGCTTGTACAGGTCCAACTCCTGCAGGAGTACCCGTAAAAATAATATCTCCTATTTTTAATGTGAAAAATTTTGAAACATATTCAATAATCTCATCAATTTTCCAAAGCATTAATTGTGTATTGCCTTCTTGAACAATTTCATCATTTTTTTTGAGGCAAAAATTAATATCATCGACATTATCAAACTTTTCTTTGGGTAACCACTCTCCTACCACTGCTGCTCCATCAAAAGATTTTGCTTTTTCCCATGGCAAACCTTTACTTTTTAATTGAGACTGTAAATCACGCGCAGTAAAATCAATACCAAGACCTATCTCGTCATAATATTTATGCGCAAATTTTCTATCGATATGTTTACCAACTTTATTGATTTTTACTAAAATTTCAACTTCATAATGTATATCATTAGAAAAATCAGGTATAAAAAAGGGTTGTTTTTTTAGTAAGATAGAGGTATCAGGTTTGATAAAAACAACAGGATCTGTAGGCTTTTCGTTTTCTAACTCTTCGATATGAGCAGTATAATTACGACCAATACAAATTAGTTTCATAAAAGCTATATTTATAATTTTAACCTATTATTCAATTTGCGAAGTCTTACTGCTGTTAAAACTTTTTTTGTATAAAGGGGGAAATCAGCATTTTGCAACCATCCAAAATACCCCGGTTCTTCTTCCATTACTTGTTCAACAAGTTTTCCTTTATGTTTTCCGAAGGTGAAAATCTCTTTTTTGTTTTCATCAAAAGCTATAAATCCGGCAAAATCAGCAAACTGTTTTCTCGAACTGAATTCAGCTAAATATTTAATATCATTTTCTAATTCTGAATATTTATCCAATTGCGCTTTTAATACTTCGTATGTAGCTAGTGTATCTGCTTCGGCAGAGTGAGCATCTTCCAAATTTTTATCGCAATAAAATTTGTATGCAGCCGACAAAGTTCTCTTTTCCATTTTGTGATAGATCGTTTGTACATCTACTGCTACAGTATTTTTCATATCAAAATCATAACCAGTGCGCAATAATTCTTCGGCCAAAAGCGGGATATCAAATCGATTAGAATTAAAACCGCCAAGATCACAACCTTTGATCATTTCACTGATTTTGCTTGCTAGTTGTTTAAAAGTAGGCTCATTTGCAACTTTTTCATTCGTTATTCCATGTACAGCTGTAGTTTCTGGTGGAATAGGCATCTCGGGGTTTACCAGCCATGTTTTACTTTCTTTATTCCCATTCGGAAATATTTTAAGAATAGAAATTTCTACAATTCGATCTTTAGAAATATTGACACCTGTAGTTTCCAGATCAAAGAAACATATAGGCTTTTTTAAATTAAGCTCCATAAATTGATTGTGTGATACTCAAAGATAATAGCTATTCTGTAACATATTCTAACCAAACTCTATTTTAACATTTGTAGAATTTATACTACTTTTTTCACAAAAACATGATCTGCAAATTTTCTTGTGATCGTTTCGATAGTATTATCAAACTCGATTCTAATAGAATTATCAAATTCTCTAATTTCAAGAATTTTAATTCTACTGCTTAGTGCAAGACCTATTTTAGAAACATACTTTAAGAATTGTACGGACCCATCATCTACAGAGATTAATTGACAAACATCTCCTTCTGACAAAGAAGACAACCTTGTTTTTGGAAGAACAAAATATTCTCCATCTGCATCAGGAATAACCTCGCCATGAGGATCTCTTTTAGGAAAATCCATAAAACGATCTAATTCGTCTATAAGTTTATATGATTTAATATGCTCTAATTGTTCTGCCACATCATGTACTTCATCCCAGCTAAAATTCAAATAATTATACAAAAAAGTTTCCCATAATCTATGCTTTCTAATAAGTCTTACCGCGATAGCCCTACCCTCATCTGTTAGATCCAACTTACCATATTTTTCACTTACAATATAATCTTTAGCTTTTAGCTTTTTTACCATATTGTTAGTAGATGCAGGAGACACTTTTAGATATTCTGCCAACTGATTGTTTCCTACTTTGACAGAACTATCTACAATAAGCAATTGAAATAAAGCTTTTAGGTAATCCTCTTCACTTTTTGTTAAATTATACAAATTTGGTTTGTTAGTCATAGCTAACTTTTTTAGTTTTGCTTTATAAATTAAAACAAAATTACTAAACCTAATACAATTACAAAGAATCTATTTTGTTTACTTTTTGGTCTTATTAAGGTTTTAACAACTATTCATTTCAAAAAGTCAAACGACATACGCAACATATTAGCATATTATGAATAGTAATAAAACTAAGTATTCAATATTGTCTAATAATATTATAGAAATTAAAATTTAAAATGAGGAAAATAACGATAATACTACTTTCAATCTTGATTTTGGCTTCTTGTAAAGAGCAAAACAAAAGTAAAAATCAGAAATTAAAAGTAGTAACAACTACATCTATGGTTACAGATCTTGTTCAAAATATTGGAAAAGATCTTATAGAAGTAGAAGGATTAATGGGAAGTGGTGTAGATCCACATTTGTATAAAGCCAGCGAAGGAGATGTTTCTAAACTATTGAATGCCGATGTTATCTTTTATAATGGATTACATCTAGAAGGTAAATTAGTTGAAGTATTCGAAAAGATGCAACATCAAAACAGTAAAACTATTGCCATTGGAGAAAGCCTTGATAAAAAAACACTTATCGGTTCAGAATATTTTGCATCCAATTACGATCCCCATATTTGGTTTGATATACAAAATTGGAAAATCATCACTGAGTATGTTATAGAACAACTTTGTGCTTTAGATCCTAAAAATGCTGATGCTTTCAAGAAAAACGGCCAGGAATATTTATTTCAACTAGATGATTTGCAGATAAAACTTGATAATATCATTAGTACGCTACCAAAAGAAAAAAGAATTCTTGTTACTGCTCATGACGCTTTTAACTATTTTGGTAATGCTTTTGATTTTAATGTGGTTGGGCTACAAGGATTATCTACTGCTACAGAAGCCGGGGTTCAAGATGTTCAAAAATTAGCGAATTTTATTATCGAAAAAAAGGTCAAAGCCATTTTTGTAGAGAGTTCTGTTCCAAAACGCACTATCGAAGCTTTACAAGCTGCTGTACGTTCAAAAAAACATAATGTTATCATAGGAGGAACTCTATTTTCTGATGCTTTAGGAAATCCCGGTACCAAAGAAGGTACATATATAGGTATGTTTACATATAATGTGGATACTATCATTAATGCCTTGAAATAATAATAAACATTTTATGCCTGATAAGAAATAATTAAATGGATACAGCAATTGCAGTACAAGTCGATGATCTAACTGTTGCTTATAATTACAAGCCAGTATTATGGGATATAGATCTTTCTATACCAGAGGGTGTTCTTATGGCGATAGTAGGGCCTAATGGCGCAGGTAAGTCTACCTTAATAAAATCAATTTTAGGTATTATTAAACCCATTGCGGGTAGTATCCAGATATATAAAAAACCATATAAAAAGCAACGATCTTTAGTAGCATATGTACCTCAAAAAGGAAGTGTTGACTGGGATTTTCCTACCACAGCTCTCGATGTAGTCATGATGGGAACCTATGGAAGCTTAGGATGGATCAAAAGACCAGGGCAAAAAGAAAAGAAAGCCTCACTAGAAGCTTTGGAAAAAGTTGGAATGTTGGGTTTTAAAAACAGACAAATCAGCCAGTTATCAGGAGGACAACAACAACGCATTTTTCTTGCTCGGGCCTTAGTTCAAAACGCATCTATTTATTTTATGGATGAACCTTTTCAAGGTGTAGATGCTACCACAGAAAAGGCAATTATAAATATCTTAAAAGAACTAAGAAAAGCCGGTAAAACTGTTATCGTAGTACATCATGACTTACAGACAGTACCAGAATATTTTGACTGGGTCACATTTTTGAATGTAAAAAAAATTGCGACAGGGCCTGTTAAAGATATTTTTAATGATGATAATTTAACAAAAACGTACGGAATTAATTATAAGGTCGCAATCAATAAATAATCATTTAATCTCAAAAATAATCTTATAACTAAGGGACCAAAACTATATCCTTTATCATTAATAGAAAATGAATCTAAAAGAATATATAGAGCTTGTTTTTACGGATTACACATTACGTACAATAACATTAGGAACAGCAGTTCTTGGTGCTATTTGCGGAATGTTGGGTAGTTTTGCCGTATTACGAAAACAAAGTTTACTTGGCGACGCTATTTCACATGCTTCATTACCGGGTATTGCTATTGCTTTTTTGATTATTGGAACAAAAAACAGCTCTGTTTTTTTGATAGGTGCTTTAATAAGTGGTTTGGTCGGCACTTTTTGGATTAGAGGGATCATTCGCAAAACCCACCTTAAATCTGATACAGCTCTAGGCCTGATCTTGTCACTCTTTTTTGGTTTCGGAATGTTGCTCCTTACCTACATTCAAAAAAGACCCAATGCTAATCAAGCAGGATTAGAGAGCTATTTATTTGGTCAAGCAGCAACATTATTAGAAAACGACGTTTGGATTATGGTCATCGTAACAAGTATAAGTTTACTTATTTTACTAATTTTCTGGAAAGAACTTAAACTTTTACTATTCGATTCGGATTACACAAAAACACTTGGCTTTAACACCAAATTTTTGGATATTTTAATCACTACATTTATTGTTATAGCAATAGTATTGGGGTTACAAACTGTAGGAGTTGTATTAATGAGCGCAATGCTATTAGCTCCGGCAGCAGCTGCAAGACAATGGACAAACAGCCTCTCAGTTATGGTAATTTTAGCAGCATTATTTGGAGCATTATCAGGAGTATTCGGTACCGCTATAAGTGCCAGCTATAATAACCTATCAACAGGACCTGTGATAGTTTTGGTAGCAGGAGTATTTGTATTATTTTCCTTTATTTTTTCTCCTCAAAGAGGATTACTTTTTAGAGAAATTAGATTTAGAAAAAATAGACGTGATTTAAAATTACATAAAACACTATCCTTTATGTACGATATTGCGAGTACTCATGAAAACATCACACATCCCCATGCCATACGAATCTTAAATAATTTTCAAGGGTTTACCAAAAAATCCTTACAAGAACTAGAAGATAAAAATTATGTCAAAATAGATGGTAACATGTGGTCTATGACTGAAATAGGGTACAAAACAGCCGCTAATCTCTATAATCAATTAACAAATAGCAAAGATGAGTAGCGCACAGATAGAAATACAGCTTATCGCAAGTTTGGTAGCCATTGCATGCGCCATTCCCGGTACCTTTTTGGTTTTACGTAAAATGGCTTTGATTACAGACGCTATAAGTCATTCGATATTACCGGGGATTGTTATAGGATTTTTCATTACACAAGACCTATCATCTCCTCTCTTAATCATTTTAGCAGCAGTAAGTGGAGTACTTACAGTTGTACTAGTGGAATTTATACAAAAAACAGGCCTCGTCAAAGAGGATACTGCAATTGGACTTGTATTTCCCTCTTTGTTTAGTATTGGGATTATTCTCATAGCGCAGAATGCAAATGATGTACATCTCGATATAGATGCCGTACTATTAGGAGAACTCGCTTTTGCTCCGTTTGATAGACTTATGATGTACAATACTGATATAGGACCAAAATCACTTTGGGTCATTAGTATTATACTATTAATAACTATTATCCTTCTTTTTTCTTTTTTTAAAGAACTTAAGGTAAGTACTTTTGATGCAGGTCTTGCCTCAGCATTAGGTTTATCTCCTGTAGTAATGCATTATGGGCTAATGACTGTTTCCTCAATTACTACTGTAGGTGCATTTGATGCAGTTGGTGCTATCCTAGTTATTGCATTAATGATAGCCCCTGCCGCAACTGCTTATCTACTTACAAACAACCTTAAAAAAATGCTTATTCTTGCTATTTTATTTGGCGTTATAAGTGCTATTGTAGGATATTGGACGGCTAATCTTTTAGACTCTTCAATTTCTGGGTCTATGACAACAGTACTTGGATTAATCTTTTTAATTGTCTATCTCTTTGCTCCCAACAAAGGGTTATTTTCGGTTTTGTACCGACAAAAACAGCAACGTATAGAAGTATCACTTCTTACTTTTTTACTTCACTTAGGTAATCACGAAGACGAAAAAGAGCGCCATGTAAAGCATCTTAATGAACACATCAACTGGCAAAAAGTACAATCAAAATCTGTTTTGAATCTAGCACTCAAAAACAACATGATTACCATCGATAATGACATCGTATCTTTGACCAAGAAGGGTAAAAACTTTACTTCTGAGGCAATTGACTATATTATTACCAATAAAAATGCTGAAATAGAAAACATGAAAGATCGCTTCTTCTTATTTAGGGGATGATCAAAAAACACATGTCATATTAGTGATTCAGTTAATTAAAAATTAAGATAATATTCATATTTACCATAATCCATGATAAGAAATTAATGGTATATTTAATCACATGTATTTGCACATAAAGAAAAGTAAATATCTCAAATTTTTCTGGAGCCTTATGGCTTTCTATATGCTTAATATATGTGTTGATGCTCCTGATATTGTATCAGATGCTGTTCCTGAAAATTTAAATTTCAATGACCAAGAGAGTATTATTGAGATTTTTGTAGAAAAGATTTTAGGATATGAACATGCTATACCAGAATATGAAGAAAGTGATAGTGAAAAGCAAAGTATGCTAAAACAGCATAAAACAATTGATCATTTTATCATTAATCTTTGCGAGACAGAAAATCTTTTTTCTTTTCGCAGTATTAAAAAACCTAAAAATTCATTCTACTTAGATCACCTATATCTGATTTATCAAGAAGTAGATTTCCCTCCACCAGAAGTTTAATTTGTTTTTACAGTATTCTTTGCATTCGGATTTCACAAAGATATCCGAGCAAGGCTTTATTCAAAATATCTTTTCAAAAAACAAATTAAAATGACTATAAATATTATAAGGACATCAATCTTTGTATTGATATGCCTTACGAATTCTTTTGCTCAAAAAAGTGAACAAAACATTGAAAATAACAGTTTAAATAACAAAGAAAATAAAAACCAAAACGAACCAGAAAAGGTACTACATGCAGAACCTTTATTCATTGATTTGATTCGTGACCTTGGAGCTCGTAAAGGTGAAAAAGAATGGAATATAGGCTTAGGACTTACAGATAATAGCGATTATGATGAATACTCTGCATTAATTGAATATGAATGGGCTCCTGCTGACAGATTAGGTCTAGAAGTAGAACTACCATTTTCTTTTTATCCCTCAAATCATAATGGAGCTGCTCCAGGGAACAATTTAAATAGCTTAAAATTGGCTGCACAATATTCTTTTTATGTATCCAAAAAATATGGAATGAGTATGGCTTTAGGATACATACATGAATTTGAACTTGCAGAATTTAGATTCTATGATGATCAAACACTAATACAAGGTAATGTATATAATCCATTTTTTATAACAGCAAAACGCTTAGGAAATAATTTTCATTCATTATTATATACAGGACCTGCAATTTCTCATCATTTTGAAAGCAATACAACAGATACAAGTTGGCAAATCAATAGTAACATTCATTACATGATTTCTGGCACAAAAAATTTTATTGGTATTGAGGTAAATAAAGCCATAGAAAAAAATAATTTTGATATGGTTATTAGACCACAAATGAGAGTAGCAATAGCAGAAAATTTGCTGATCGGTATAGTTACCGGAATACCAATCAGCAGAGAAAACGAAAGATTAAGTAGTTTTTTAAGACTCATTTATGAACCTGGGCATCAAAAACATACAAAATCTAAAAAGTAAATAATTCATAAATTATAGAATAGCTTGCTAGAAGAAATATTTTGAAAATTGTCATCTTCTAGTAAGCTTTTTTGATCATTTTATCATCGCTAATAATTATTGGGTTATCTTTATAAAAACGAAAATCATACAATAATGAAAAGGGTACTGTGGGCAATACTGTTAATGATTTCATATTTTTCTTATGCACAACAAAAAGAAGTAGTATTAATAGAGAAAAAGCAAAAAAAGCGCACTGTTTTATACGTTCAAAATAATACAAACACTAGCAAAAGCGTATTTTTGAAGGTAAATCCTACTGGCTATCGAAGAAGCGCACAAAGGCCTATTATAAAAAAAATACCTCCCAATGATACAGTACAAATGTTGATTCTTATCCCTTTGTCTGATGTAGAATCAAAGTATACTTATGATCTAATTGTTAATGATGAATTAGAGACAATAGATGTTAATCATAATAAAGCATCTAGAAAAAGAGATAGTGTTTTTTGAAAAAGTTAATTCTTTCAAGGGGTAAAACTTATGAAGTACTATCATCAAACTAATATATTTTAAACTTTTAAGAAGCTTAGGAGGTATTATTTAAACCTCGATGATTATCAGGTTAAAATATAAGTAAAATAAAAAGCCACGATACTTCTATCATGGCTTCTATAATTTAATATTTAGTTTCTTTTAAAATCCTCGATTTACATCAAAAGCTTCCAAATAGTCTTTTACTCGCTGTACAAATTGTCCTCCAAGTGCTCCATTTACAACTCTGTGATCATAAGAATGAGATAAGAACATTTTATATCGGATACCTATAAAATCGCCATCTGGAGTTTCAATTACTGCAGGAACTTTTCTAATAGCTCCAAGTGCTAAAATCCCTACCTGTGGTTGATTAATAATAGGTGTTCCCATAATACTACCAAATGTACCAACATTGGTTACAGTATACGTCCCACCTTGAATATCATCAGGTTTTAACTGGTTGTTTCTGGCACGATTTGCAAGATCATTTACAGATTTTGTCATTCCTACCAAATTTAACTGATCTGCATTTTTGATAACAGGAACAATTAAATTTCCGTCAGGTAGAGCGGCAGCCATACCAAGATTAATATTTTTCTTTTTGATGATAGTATCTCCGGAAACAGAAATATTAATCATAGGAAAATCTTTTATTGCTTTGGCAACAGCTTCCATAAAGATTGGAGTGAATGTAAGATTTTCTCCTTCTCTCTTCATAAAATCAGCTTTTACTTTCTTTCTCCAGTTCCAAATATTAGTAACATCTGCTTCTATAAAAGATTGCACATGAGCAGACGTTTGCACAGAATCAATCATATGATGAGAAATAAGTTTCCCCATACGAGTCATCTCTATGATTTCATCTTCTCCAGATGCAGTAATAGGTGTTGCTTTTGAAACTTCTTCTTTTTTGGCAACAGGAGCAACTTTTTCGGGTTGCGCTACTTCTTTTTTGGTTGTCTGAACTGTTTCCTGAACAGTACCATTATTACGGTTCTCAACATATTTCAGAATATCATTTTTAGTAACACGACCGTCTTTTCCTGTTCCCGGAATAGTTTCTAGTGTTTCTAAAGATACTCCTTCAGCAGAAGCTATATTCTTAACCAATGGAGAATAAAATTTGCTTCCTTCTGAGAAATCTATAGTTTTTCCAGAGGTAGAAACTACGGTCTCTTCTATTTCTGTTTCTAAAATTTTTGCTTCTTCGGGAGCTGTTTCTGCTTCTACTACCGATGATTCTTCATTCACCACATCTGCACTTTCACCATCAGTCTCTATCACAGCAATTGCTTGTCCTACTTGTACTACATCATCAACATCAAAAAGTTTTTCAACCAAGACACCTTCTACCTCACTAGGCACCTCACTATCGACTTTGTCTGTTGCAATCTCTACAATCGCATCATCAATCTCGATAGTATCTCCAACTTCTTTTAACCAAGTTGTAATTGTTGCCTCTGCAACACTCTCACCCATTTTTGGAAGTTTAAGCTCAAATTTTGCCATATCCTTAATAAAAAGTGTTTAAATATTATGTTTTTTGCGAATTTAATTAAAATTATACTTTTTAATTATTTTTTCTTTATTAAAATTTATTTAAAAGCATTTTCTATGTAATTATTCAATAGTAATTACACATCAAAAACTACGAACTCTTCAATGCATTTTCAAATGGAATTCTATTAAGAATACTTCTCCCCAAAGTAACTTCATCAGCATATTCGAGTTCATCATTTACTCCAATTCCTCTTGCTATGGTAGAGGTTTTTACTTCAATCCCTTCTAATTGTTTATAAATATAAAAATTAGTGGTATCGCCTTCCATAGTTGCACTGAGCGCAAATATTAATTCTTCTACTTTACCTGATTTTACTTTTTCTACTAGAGAATTAATCGTAAGTTCTTGTGGGCCTATTCCATCAAGTGGACTTATTTTTCCTCCCAGTACATGATACAATCCTCTGTATTGTCCTGTACTTTCTATAGCCATCACATCACGTATATCTTCGACAACACAAATTATATTTTTATTACGAGCCGGATTGCTACAGATATCACATATTTCTGTATCGCTAATACTATGACAATTACTACAAAACTTAATATCCTCACGCAAAGTTTCTAATGCGTTAACCAATTGTGCCGTTTGGTTTTTTGGCTGTCTTAATAAATGTAAAACCAGTCGTAATGCAGTTCGTTTTCCTATCCCGGGCAATTGAGACATCTCATACACCGCATTTTCTAATAATTTTGAAGAAAATTCCATCACACTACAAATTTAAGGTTTTTTAATTTGTTAAAAACCTACAGTAAACTTTTTTGATTAAAGTAGTTTTTTCTTCCTGATTCTTAAGAATTAATATTTAAGTTGCGTTAACTTATCATCTTAAAAATAAAGGAACAATGAAGTCACCCTGACTTTTTCTATTTCCTAAAAAACGGTTAAAATCTGCCCATATATCGTTACTTTTTTGTCTTTATCGCAACTATACACTTCAAAAAGAGCCTCATCTGTACAAATTTTATCTCATTTTCGGTTAAAAACAAAAAGTCAAGACGACTTCAATAATAATTTTTCTAATTTTACCCTAAAAGAAATTTATTATGCTCGATGCGCTTTCTGAAGAAATACAGCTTATCATACTTATCATTATAATTGCTGTGTTGTTCTTTTTGGTATCATGGAATAACAAACGCAATAAAAACAAATTGTATCATCGGGATCAGCGAAATTTCAGAAAAAATTACTTGAAAAAGAAAGACAAAAAATAAGGAGTCAAAAACGAATTTTTAATGAAAATATATACAAAAACAGGTGATAAAGGTACCACAGCTTTATTTGGAGGTACAAGAGTACCAAAACATCATATTAGAATAGACAGCTATGGCACTGTTGATGAACTCAACTCTTATATTGGCCTTATTAGAGATCAAGACATTGATCAACATCATAAAGATATTTTGATGAATATTCAAGACAAACTCTTTACAGTTGGTGCTGTTTTGGCGACAGATCCTGAAAAAGCAATTTTAAAAAGCGGTCAAAAAAGGTTAAATATTGCCACAATCAGTAACGATCATATCGAATTGCTAGAAAAAGAGATCGATACTATGAATGATGCATTACCTCCAATGACGCATTTTGTTTTACCAGGCGGTCATCAAACTGTGTCATTCTGTCATATAACTCGATGCGTATGTAGAAGAGCTGAACGTTTAGCAACCGCCTTATACGATTTAGAACCCTTTGAAGCATCTACGTTACAGTATTTAAATAGACTATCTGACTATCTTTTTGTGCTGGCACGAAAGTTGTCACATGATCTAAAAGCAGAAGAGATAAAATGGATTCCTTCAAAAAGTTGATTCCAAATAAACTGTTAAATCATTAACAAAACTCTTTTTGCGATTACGTTCTTATAATTATTGTTTAAATAATTAATTTTTTACTTGACTTTTTAAACTAAAAAATTATTTTTGCAAAAAATAAACCAGTAAGAAATATGTATTGGACTTTAGAACTAGCATCATATTTGAGCGATGCGCCTTGGCCTGCTACAAAAGACGAATTGATCGATTATGCAATTCGTACAGGAGCACCTCTAGAAGTTGTAGAAAACTTACAAGCTATTGAAGATGAAGGAGATTCTTATGATTCTATAGAGGAAATTTGGCCTGATTATCCTACAGACGAAGATTATCTTTGGAATGAGGATGAATACTAACAAAACGAAGAAATAGTAGAAAGTCTCGAAAGAGGCTTTTTTTTGTGTAAATTGGTAAGCTTTTGATCAATTTATAATAAAAAACAATTGTATAATACAGACCTTAAAATGAGGTCTCGAGAAAGCTTTGGCTTCATTTACAATAACAATTAACGTAATCTTGACAATATTTACCTTGTCATTTAAGTTAGTTTTTTTGAAACCAACATCTCATTTAAACACATACCATAAATTATGGGAATTCTAGATTCTGTACTCAAAGTCTTTGTCGGAGATAAATCCAAAAAGGATATCAAAGAGATTCAACCCAAAGTTGAACTCATCAAAAAAGCCGAAAAGACTTTAGAAAAACTGTCTGATGACGAGTTACGTAATAAAACCATTGAGTTTAAGAATAAAATTAATGACGCTCGTGCCGAAATTAATACCAAAATAGATAAACTTAATGAAGAGGCTAATAACACCGACGATATCGATCAAAAAGAAGATATCTATGGTGAGATTGATAAACTAAAAGACGAAGCGTATTCTATTACAGAAAAGACATTAGAAGAAATACTTCCCGAAGCGTTTGCAGTGGTAAAAGAGACAGCAAAACGATTCGCTAATAATGATACTATAACAGTAACTGCATCTGCTTATGATCGTGAGCTCTCAGGCTCAAAAGATTATATAACATTAGATAATGATCAAGCAATATGGTCTACGAGTTGGGATGCTGCGGGTAAAGAAGTAAAATGGGATATGGTACACTATGATGTACAACTTATAGGTGGTATTTCCTTACATCAAGGTAAAATTGCAGAAATGCAAACAGGTGAAGGTAAAACTCTGGTTGCCACACTACCTGTATATCTTAACGCCTTATCTGGTAATGGAGTACATCTTGTAACTGTAAATGATTATCTGGCACGTCGAGATAGCGAGTGGATGGCACCTTTATTTCAATTTCATGGGCTTACCGTAGATTGTATCGATAATCATAGGCCTAATTCAGAAGAGCGAAGAGCTGCATATAATGCTGATATTACTTATGGTACAAATAACGAATTTGGTTTTGATTACTTGCGTGATAATATGTCTCATGCACCTGAAGACCTTGTACAAAAAAAGCACAATTATGCAATTATAGATGAAGTAGACTCTGTATTGATAGATGATGCCAGAACACCTCTAATTATTTCGGGCCCAATTCCTAAAGGTGACATACATGAATTTGATATGCTGAAGCCTAAAATTTCTGATGTAGTTTCTGTACAACAAAAATACCTTACCACTGTACTTGCAGAAGCCAAGAAATTAATCAAAGAAGGAGATAATAAAGAGGGAGGATTCAAATTATTACAAGTGTATCGCGGTATACCAAAAAACAAAGCACTTATTAAGTTTTTAAGTGAAGAAGGAGTAAAACAGCTACTTCAAAAAACAGAAAACTTCTATATGCAGGATAATAACCGCGAAATGCATAAAATTGATGCTGATTTATACTACGTTATAGAAGAAAAAAATAATCAAATTGATCTTACCGACAAGGGTGTAGAGTACCTTTCTGGTAAAGATGATCCTGATTTCTTTGTTCTGCCACAAATAGGTATGGAAATCGCTAAAATTGAAAAACTAGAGTTATCCAAAGAGGAAGAAGCAGAAAAGAAAGAAGAACTCTTTAGAGATTATAGTATAAAAAGTGAACGAATTCACACCTTACGCCAATTATTAAAAGCGTATTCTTTATTTGAAAAAGATGTAGAATATGTAGTTATCGATAATAAAGTAAAAATAGTTGACGAGCAAACAGGACGTATCATGGATGGTCGTCGATACAGTGATGGATTACATCAAGCAATAGAAGCAAAAGAAAATGTAAAGATCGAAGATGCTACACAAACTTTTGCAACTGTAACATTGCAAAATTATTTCCGTATGTATGGCAAGTTATCAGGTATGACCGGTACTGCTGTGACAGAGGCGGGAGAACTTTGGGAAATCTATAAACTAGATGTTGTTGAAATTCCAACAAACCGACCTATTGCAAGACATGACAGAGAAGATTTGGTTTACAAAACTAAGCGTGAAAAATATAACGCTGTTATAGAAGAGGTTACCGAGTTATCAAAAGCAGGAAGACCTGTTCTAATTGGTACTACTTCGGTAGAAATTTCAGAACTTTTAAGTCGAATGCTTACCATAAGAAAGATTCCTCATAACGTTTTGAATGCTAAACTTCATAAAAAAGAAGCAGATATTGTTGCAGAAGCAGGTAACACCGGAATGGTAACTATAGCAACCAATATGGCAGGTCGTGGTACTGATATTAAATTATCAGACGAAGTTAAGGCTGCCGGAGGTCTCGCTATTGTAGGTACAGAACGTCATGATTCGCGTCGTGTAGATAGGCAGTTACGTGGTCGTGCTGGTCGACAGGGAGATCCGGGAAGTTCACAATTCTATGTATCTTTAGAAGATAACCTTATGCGTCTTTTTGGTTCGGAACGAATCGCAAAAATGATGGATAGAATGGGATTGAAAGAAGGAGAAGTAATACAACATTCTATGATTTCCAAATCTATAGAAAGAGCTCAGAAAAAAGTTGAAGAAAACAACTTTGGAGTTCGTAAACGACTACTAGAATATGATGATGTAATGAATGCGCAACGTGAAGTTGTTTATAAGAGACGTTATCATGCTTTATTTGGAGAGAGACTGCGTGTTGATATTGCCAATATGATATATGATACTGTAGAAGTTATCACAGAATCTAATAAACTGGCTCAGGATTTTAAGAATTTTGAATTCGAATTAATCCGTTACTTCTCTATGAGTAGTCCAGTTACTGTAGAAGATTTTGAGAAAAAAGATGTTCAAAAAATTGCAGGAGAAGTTTACAAAGCTGCATATGAGCATTATCAGGATAAAATGAAACGTAATGCAGAAACTGCTTTTCCTGTTATTAAACAAGTATACGAAGATCCTGCTAGCAATTACGAAAGAATTTTAGTGCCTTTTACAGATGGTGTAAAAAGCCTTAATGTTGCAACCAATCTAGAAAAAGCATATCAAACAGAAGGTAAACAGTTAATTACTGATTTTGAAAAAAATATAACACTTGCTATTATCGACGATGCTTGGAAAACGCATCTTCGTAAGATGGATGAATTAAAACAGAGTGTACAATTAGCTGTTCATGAACAAAAAGATCCATTGCTAATTTATAAATTCGAAGCCTTCGAATTGTTTAAAGCAATGATAGAAGATGTTAACAAAGATGTAATTTCTTTCTTGTTTAAGGGAGAACTTCCGACAGGAAATACTCAAGATATTTCTGAAGCTCGAAAAGTACGCAGAAGAGAAAATTTGGAGACTACCAAAGAAGAAATCCCTAATATGGATGAGCGTGCAGAGCAAAATAGAGCCGTAGGGCAAACACAACAGCGTCCTCAAGTCACAGAAACTATTGTAAGAGAACAACCAAAGATTGGAAGAAATGACAAAGTCACAATCAAACATGTAATGAGTGGCGAAAATAAAACTTTGAAATACAAACAAGCTATCCCTCTAATTGAAAAAGGAGAATGGGTTCTTGTTAATGAATAATACTATATTTTAATACAAAAAATTTAAAAACGCCTGAAGCAATGCTTCAGGCGTTTTTATTTACAATCACCTTAATTTTTGAATAAAATTTGAATTATAAACAATCAATATAAAATTGTTCTTTACAAACATTTATAAATGTTAGGAAACTTATTTTCAACATACCCCCTCATTTTTTAAGCATTAGTCCTCTATGATTAAAGAAACCAATAATAAACTACTATAATGCTGATCATAATTTAATCTATCTATTTTCAAAAAATATTTAGGATATAAAACTTATCAATATGAAATACATCACTCAATCTATTACTTTACTACTTATATTACTAATTGTGGGCTGTAATGATGATGACTCAGGCGTTCAAGATGCTGACGATCAAAATTCTGTTATCATTCAACCAGAAGACAATGACATTTCATTTAATCTAGTAAACTTAAAATGGGAGACAGTTTCTGCATCAGACAACAGTACTATCGTATATGATATCTATTTAGAAGACATCAAAATCAAAGACAGTAATAAGGATACAGATTATACATTAACAAAATTAGAGGCAGATACAGAATATTCTGGTCGCATCGTACCAAAGGCACTGCCCAAGAATACAAAATCTAAAGCTATAGCCAAATTATCGCCAATATCATTCTCTTTCAAAACAAAACAGTTCTCAAATCCTAATGCACCAACCCCAGAAGTATCTGGTATTAGTGTCAACAACATAACAGGCACACAAGGAACGCTAACTTGGAATACAGCTACTATTAGTGACGGATCTGAAATTTCTTATAATGTTTATTTAGAAGGAGATTTAATTGAAAGCAATCTTAAAAACACTTCTTTTACCTTTGAAAACCTAGAACCTAAAACTCTTTACAAAGGAGTCCTTTTAGCTATTAGTACTAATCAAAAATCTACTGCACTTGATTTTGAATTTACTACATTGCCTAGCTCTGATGAAGTGGCATTAACTGGTTTTTCCTTTTATAGAGGTACTTCTGCAAGTTTTCCTGCGTCTGATTGGGCGCAATTAATTCCTATATTTTCCCCTGTAAATGCAAATGCAGTAGATCTTAACTGGACAAGTAGTGATGAATCAATAGCTATTGTAGATGAATCTGGCTATTTAAACACAAAAGGAATAGGAGTAGTTACTATAACAGCAACATCTGTAGATGATCCACAGATATCCAAAGCAATAGAAATCACAGTTACTGAAAGAAGAATGAGTAACGAGCGATTTATTTCTACACAACCAAGGCGATCGTCTATTTTAATCGGAGCAACGCAAAAAATTCAGATCAATGATTTTAATAGAAGATTAGATGATACACGGGATTTCGTATTTACCTCTAGTGATACTAGTATTGCTACTGTCGATAGCGAGGGTAATGTAACTGGAATTGCTATAGGAACAGTAGCTATTACAACAACTTCTGCCAGTAATCCAGATTTAACAGACACTGTAATGTTACGTGTGGTAGAAAATCCAATACCAATCAAAGAATTTATTTTTTACTATGAAAATCCACGCTCTTTATTTGTAGGACAATCACAGGGTTTATACCCTAAAATATTACCAATAGATGCAACAAATCAAGATCTTATATTTACCTCAACAAATCCTAGTATTATAGAAGTGAAAAATGGTTCTGCCAAAGCTGTGAGCCCAGGAAACGCAAGCGTAATCGTAACATCTGTAGCTGATAATTCTGTTTCAGAAACCAGAGATTTTAGTGCTATTTCTGATCCTATTACATTAAATCAAGATACAGGTTTATATACTGCCCCGGCAAATTCTGAAGTAACCATGCAATTATTTGGTTTTTTGGATGTAAATCCGCAATCTAATATTGAAGGTACATCTATATCCTTGAGATATTCTGTTACTGATAGTTCTGGTCAAGAATTATTAGACCAGAATTATAATCAACCTCAGTTAGAACAAGTTACTGTTTTTGAAAATATTGATGGAGAAAAATTTGCAGATTTAGTTACTTTTCCAATAAAATTTCAAATGCCTGCAGATGGAGAGGTAACTATTACATTAGAGGAAATCACTCTCTTTGATAGTCAAGATTTTTCAATTAGCCTGTTAAGTCTTGATATTAATAACAATCAAGGACCTATTAAGAATCTTGATATTCCTGTAGAAACTATTATTTTGAATTGATTTCATCTTACAATTATAACTAAAAAAGTGCTGGCAAAACCAACACTTTTTTAGTTATAAGCTATACTTTAGAATAGGATATCTAGTATTTAGTACTATATTTTTAATAAAAGATTTGGATCAGGACAATTTTTGAGATAAAAATCTAAATCTCTTTTATTTGACACACCGGGATAATCTCCAAATTTTTCTTCTATATCATTAATAATTTGGAAATGTAAATGAGGGGCATAATCCCCATTTACAGTAGCGTCACCAAGTATAGCAATTTTTTCTCCTGCTTTTACCTCCTGCCCTATTTTGATTTTAGAAATCGACTCTAATGTTAAATGTCCATATAAAGTATAAAAAGTAGTTTCATTAAACGTATGAGTCAAAATTATCGTTGGTCCATAATCTCCAAAATTATTATTGTTTTTAAAACTATGTATTACTCCATCTAATGGTGTATGTACAGAGGTACCAGCTGCACACCAAAGATCTAAGCCTAAATGAATATTTCTTTCTGTTTCCGGATCTTGTTGATTAAAATGTGTGCTTCTTCTATAGATGCCTCTATTTTCATTATATCCACCATAAGCCACCTTTGCTTTATTATTGCTCAAATAAGCTGTAATATAATGCTCAAATGCTAAAGATGAAGTTACATCTATATGATTAAGTGCTTCGTTATTTTCTGATAAGTCAATATCAACGTAATCTTCTTTAGAAAATTCACTTTGTACAATTGGCACAAAGTCGGTAGATAAGCTAGATATAAATTCAGGAAATTGAATATTGTTCATTAGATATTTTTACTACAATTTTATATTCTAAAAACCTTATATCCTAAAAAAATCTAACTAATATTTTTTGAATCTCATATTTTCAGACTGAAAATCTTTTATCTATTCTTCTCTTTAACATAATTAATTGAACAAAGAATAAAATGCATAAAAATGAAATTCCGTAAATGGTTGTATGAGAAAAAATCAATTTTGGAAATACGTTTTTGATTCGTATTATATTAAAAAATGAAAAGTCAATCATACTAAAAATTTTATTACTTGTATTTGGTACTAGTAATGCACCAAAAAACAAGGCTATAAAAATTAAAATAATAACTACCCATTTTTGTCTTGATATTAAGGCCGTAGGTTTTGATTGTTTATGAGTTTCTAATACGGCGATCTTATTCATTACCTTATTTGTAAAATTATATGAGGGTGTCTCTAGACCTGTTTCTCTTATAAGGCGTTTAATGTTTTTATATTGCTCTTCCATTTTTATCACAAATTTCTGGCGAGAGATAATGTTTCAATATTGAATATAACTTTTTTCTACTTCTATATAGCTTTATTTTTACATTATCTAATGTTAAATCAATTATAGCGGCTATTTCTCTTATATTTTTTTCTTCGAAATAATATAACGTAATTATGATTGCTTCATCTTCTTGAAGCTTCATGATACTATCTGAGATTACTTTTTTTCTTTCTTTTACTTGAAGTTGATATAGTGCATCATCAATGAACGAAATTTTATTTTCTTGTATTTCTCCTAGACTTTCAAAAATCATTTTCTTTTTTCCGGCTTTAATTATATCTAGACTTTTTCTATAAACAATAGTATATAACCATGTAGAAAACTTAGCTTCTTCTCTATATGTATTTAGGGACTCATAAGCTTTCACAAAGCTATCTTGAGCAACTTCTTCGGCTATTTCTTTATTCTTAACAACTCTATAGGCAATTGTATATACAAACGTTTGATACCGTTCTACAAGAGTAGAAAAAGCATTTATTTCACCTTTAAGTGTTTTTGTAATATAATATTGGTCGGTTTGATGATCCATTTATCAATTAGACGACATCTTTATTATTTCGGTTACATATTATTTTTTACTCTTTTTTGTAACCGGAGTAAAAAGATCATCGTCTTAACTAAAAAACGAACAGTATTAATCATTAAAAATTAAAAAATGGGATCAGAAGTAATTGTTATTCCAGCCATATTCGGAATGTTCTTTGGCATTTATTATTTATATATTTCAGCAAGAAATAAAGAACGAATGGCTCTAATTGAGAAAGGAGCAGACGCCTCTATTTTTTATAGTAATAAGAATAGAAAAGTCACTCCCATATGGAAAGTTCTTATTTTAAACCTTTCATTGGTATTGATGGGTATAGGTATCGGAATATTTCTTGCGGGGATATTAGATCGAGTTATTGGAGTTGATGAAGAAGTTGCCTATCCTGGCACAATATTTTTAATGGCTGGAGCAGGATTATTTACAGGTTTTTATATGACAAAAAATCTGGATAAAAATCCT
Source organism: Aquimarina algicola (assembly GCF_006443095.1). Taxonomy (GTDB): domain Bacteria; phylum Bacteroidota; class Bacteroidia; order Flavobacteriales; family Flavobacteriaceae; genus Aquimarina; species Aquimarina algicola. Next base: position 382,825 of record NZ_VFWZ01000005.1, on the reverse strand, counting down.
TAATTAAATAAAATTGCCTTTTGAGAATCCTCAAAAGGCAATTTACTATATTCTATACATTATTGGTTCTTACATATCAGCAATAAGGTCATTATCATCAGCAAACTTTTCTATAACTACTGACTCTCCTTTATTATTTTCTAAAACATAAACTCCTATTGGTAATTGACTCAGGTCTACATAATTTGATGTTTTAGAAAGGATATGAACTGTATTTTTAATTTCAAATAATTTAATCTTATCTCCTTCTTCAAAATTGCTAACAGTAACAATATTACCGTTTCTTTCTATTTGTAGAAGGTTAGTTTCAGAGTTTTGATAATAACTTGCAAACTCTTGATTAACATCAATCTCGTTATTTAAGTATACTCTTTTACTATCATGTTGTACGATAAATTCGTTGTTTACTAACTCTTCTGAGATACCTTCAATATTAATTTCTTCTTCTAATCGATCGATTATAATAGATTGTCCTTGACTATTTTCTAATAAATAAGATCCTACAGGCAATTGACTTAAATCAACCTCACCATGTGTTTTTGATAAAATATGATCTCCTGTTTCTACTTCAAACAATTTGATTTTGTCTCCCTCTTCAAAATCAAGTACTACAACAACCAATCCTTCCATTTCAACATTAAGCTGATCGTTTGCATCATTAGCATTGATATCTAAAAATATTAAAAAGATGAAAATATAAATGATTGACTTCATTTTAATTATGTTTTTATGGTAATAATTTACTCCTTACTTCCTACGGTTTTACCATACAATGATATTACTAAATTTATACCGAACAAAGTAAAAATCAGACTTTTAGATCAAATGAAGCCGATTTTCGACAAATGACACAAAAAATGTTAAATTTATCTATATTTAATGTTAAACAACTGATTTTTAATTATTTAAAAACTTAAAACATTGAAAATCATAGACAAACAACATAGTTTATCAGACCAAAAGAAGATGTCTTTTAAACTTTAGAATAATTATTTTGAAAATTTTTAGTTAGATTTTGTCTGTAAATTGACAATAATATGATACTAAAAAAGCCCTATTAGCATTTTGTAAACTAATAGAGCTTTCTTATAATTAACACTACATTACTATGAAAAAAACTATCTTTTTCTTTTTATTTTTAATTAATTATCAAGTACAACTTCACTAAACTTGGCATTTATCGTTATCATTTTATCTGTACTGCGCGTATATTGGAAACCATTAACAAATACATTTCCAAAATTCTTTCTTGTATTTATTTTTAATGTTTTCGGTAACGAAATAATACTTTGAGCTCCACTATAAGAAAGGTTCAGAGCTGTTTTGGGCAATTTTAATTTAAAATCACTATTCTTAACTGCCAGATCTAAAGTAGAGAATGACTCTCCTAAATTGGCTATTGTTATCATTCCGAAGCTTCCTGATATTGCACCGTTTTTATTGAGTTGTTGCACAAAAATATTACTAGAGTCTGCATTAACCAGTAGGTTATCTGCATTTTGAATTCTACAATTTTTCACATAATTCACCACCAATCTCCCATTATTCCATTGCTTTACAAATACTGGTGAATAAGATACTTTAATAAAGGTTTGATTTCCTTCGATAGTATTGGCAGAAAGTTTTGTATGCGATAAAGAAGCTATTACATTATTTGCATAATCAGGCAGTTTTACATCCCCATGACGTATATTAAGTCTTAGCTTTGCTTTTTTAGGCATTTTTACCTTTATGACTTTACTGGTATTACCAGTATTTGTTCTGGTAGATGTATATTGATATACTGTAACATCGGCTGTTCCCTGACCTTGTTGTTTTTGAAAGTCACTAATTAATTGTGATGCCCAAGCATGCATTTCTTTACCATATTGCTGTCTTGCCCAAGTATTCAAATTAACTTCAGCAGTATTCGATGGTTTTATTTGTTGACTGTTATTTAATTCTTTATTCCATTTTTGGTCTGTAGTTCCATTTCCAAATTTTTCTCTAATTTGATTCTCCCATTGTTGTACATACTTTTCTTCTCCATTAGAGGAACTATTCTTTCCATAGTTTACATTAGATTGTTGCTTTGATAGTGCGCTTGGCATTGGATTTTTTGCTATATTTTCCATCATAGGCCCTAACATATCACTTATCATAGGACTTAACATTCTAAGTTGTTGTATGTCTATATTTTTGTTTACAGATATACTTTTTTTCCATAAGTTACCAGCTCTCGAATTAATTGTAATTTGCTGATCATCTCCAGATATATTGACTTGCCAACTATCTAAAACCAGTTTACTATTTTCATCTGACAGGTCTCCTTCGAGATATGCTTCTACTTGTATTGTATTCTTATTCCAAGTTTCAAAAACAATGTTGGTATGACTTGTATTCAAATTTACAGTGACTTCATCATCAACATCTAGCTTTTCATTGAGCTTAAAATGTTTTTCCTGAGCAAAGAGACTTGCACAACTTAGAAATAAGCTATATACAGCAATATTATGCTTGTATCTCATGATAATTTTCATTTTCAATACTTTCCAATTCTTTTAGTTTGTCTTTTAATCTATTTAGAAGTGATAGCCTCATCGTCAGGTTCTCCATCATAGCTTCTACACTTTGTACATTAGGCCCTACTTCTATCAATTCTTTATTAAGTTTTTGGTACTCCTTATCAAGATTATCCAATCTACTCATAAAACTTTCAACCAGTTCTTTGTTGGTATCATCTATAGTGATTTGAGATAATTGAAATTTGATACTTGTTAGAATACTACTTTCATATTGTTCATACTCCGGAGAAATTTCTGCCAAAGGAGAAGATTGTTTTTCTAAAATTACCGAAGAATTTTTTACAGGAAGTTCATCTTTCACAACATCAACTATCGCTGGATCAGAGTTTGCATTAAACTGATTAAAAGCGAGCATAGAAACCGAGAATATTACAACAATACTTGCTGCTACTTTGAGCCATTTGTAATTAAAAATTCTCTTAGGCTTGTCTGGTAGATCTTGCTCCAATCTGGCCATAAAACGAGCCTCATGCCCTTCTCTGATTCTTTCAGAAGGTAATTGCTTGTCTTGTTTAAGAAGCTCTCTAATATCCTGTGCCATCTCTCAAATGTTTTAATTGTTCTTGCAGTTGTTTTTTCCCTCTATGTACTAAAGTTCTTGAGGAAACAGGTGTTATCCCTAATACTTCGCTAATCTCATTATGATCATATCCTTCTATCAAAAATAACATGACTGCATATCTATATTTTTCAGGTAATTTTTCAATTGCTTTCTTTACTTCTTCTACGGTTACAGAATCAGATACAGACCAGTCATTTTGCTCTTCTACTGTAGTCAATACCTGTTCATTTATAGCAACCATATTCATTTTTTTTGCTTTAAGCATATCAATACTTTTATTAATAACGATGCGTTTAAGCCAAGCTCCAAATGTTACATCTCCTGTAAACTGATGAAGTCTAGTAAAGGCTTTAATAAAAGATTCTTGCATAGCTTCTTCTGCCTCAAAAGGGTCCTTAAGAAACCTCAACGCAACGTAATACATAGCATCACAGTACTTATTATAAAGCTTCATCTGTGCTCTACGATCATTAGTCCTACACTGTTCTATTAGCTCGCTTTGTAACAAACTCCCTTATACTTTATGGTTAGTGATATTAAATTAATTTAAGTATTTGTCTATAAAGACGTGAATACAATTTTGCTGTTGCAAAATTATTGATAAAAATTATAACAAAACAATAAAACACTGAAATACAAATATTTGAAACAATTAATTTATATAAACTTTAAGTATATACACAGATCCATCGACTTATAATTGAATATCATTTACTTTGTCTATATGAACAATCAAAAAATTACAAACAAATAGCATAAAAAAGTAGTAGCTTTACCTTTAGAATTTCTAAACAAAATTTATTGATCTCAAAAACCTCAGGATATGCCTAAACTTTTGAAAAGAATTATAATTATCATCATCGGATTGATAGTTATTGGTTTTACAGGAACATTTATTTTAAAACAACTTACCAAAAGACATAGTCCTGAAGAAACAATAACACACACTTCAAACGAAGCTACTTTTTCAGTCTTTTATAATCGTCCGTACAAAAAAGGAAGAGAAATCTTTGGTAAACTTGTCCCTTATAACAAAGTTTGGAGGACTGGAGCTAATGAAGCGACTACATTTACTACAAATAAGGATTTACTTATCGATGGTACCAAACTTAAAGCAGGAACTTATACACTTTGGACAATCCCAAATCCCAATTCCTGGAAGGTTATTTTTAACAGCAAAACATATGGATGGGGAGTTAATATGGATGGCTCTCCAAAAAAAGACGATCAATATGATGTTCTCACAATAGAAGTTCCTACTATGCCTTTACTTAATGAAAAAGAACAATTTTCTATATATTTTGAAAATGCAAAAGATTTTACCATTATGTACCTCTCTTGGGATAGAACAGCAATAGCTATTCCTATCAAAATACAATAAGGTCAACTATGAATTGTATTGAAGCATTCATGTTTTTATTTTGATATACAAACATGATATCTCCCTTAAAAGTAATACCTAAATTTGTCATAAAGCATTATTGTGTCCAAGGATTTGAAAAATAATAACAAAGATTCTATAAAAGTACCTTTGAGTACAAACCATAAAGCAATTAATCGGTTTAAACAATTACAACAAAAAAATATAAATGTTGAGAAATTATTTGAATCCATATTGACTTCTGATACTACATCCTTAAGTAAAGGAATTACTTTGATAGAAAGTACCCAACCTAATCATATTCAAAAATCACAACAACTTGTCGAAAAATGCCTGCCTCATGCAAATCAATCACTTCGCATCGGTATAACAGGTGTACCAGGAGTTGGTAAAAGTACATTCATCGAAGCATTAGGAAATACCTTAATAGAAAAGGGTAAAAAGGTTGCTGTATTGGCTGTAGATCCTAGCAGCACCATTTCAAAAGGAAGTATTTTGGGGGATAAAACTCGTATGGAGTCTCTGGTAAAATCTCCAAAAGCTTTTATACGCCCATCTCCATCCGGCAAATCTCTTGGAGGGGTAGCTCAAAAAACAAGAGAGTCTATTATACTTTGTGAAGCCGCTGGATATGATGTTATTATTATAGAAACTGTTGGAGTAGGACAAAGTGAAACCGCTGTACATAGCATGGTAGATTTCTTTTTATTATTAAAACTAGCAGGTGCAGGAGACGAGTTACAAGGTATAAAAAGAGGGATCATTGAAATGGCAGATGCTATTGTTATTAATAAAGCAGATGGAGATAACGAAATACGTGCCAGAAAAGCCAAAAACCAATTTCAAAAAGCATTACACCTTTATCCACTGGGTCAAAATAATTGGTCTCCAGAAGTGCTTACATGTAGTGCTCTAGAAAATAAAGGTATCCAAGAAATATGGAATATTATTTTAAAATATGTAGACATTACTTCAAAAAGTGGCTTTTTTGAAAAGAACAGGATTCAACAAAATCAATATTGGTTATTACAAACTATAGAAGAACAACTAAAAAGTAACTTCTACAATCACCCAAAGGTAAAAAGTACCCTAGACGAGCAAATAGAAGCTGTACAACAACATAAGATAACACCTTTTACGGCAGCAAGATACCTTCTGAACTTACAGAAAGATCAGTAAAATCATTAATAACTCTGTCTTATCATTATTCTTCGATATTTCCTATCTGATCTTGACTCACTCCCGCAGGCACATCGTCATTTGAGTTATCATCTTCAAAATTCTGCATTGTGTCAGCAAGTCTTTTACTTATTTTAACCAAGTAAATAGTTTCTTCAGTTCTGACTTCTACCGCCTCAATTATCTCGTTGTGTTGATTCTTGAATGTAATTATGTCTTTATCTGCATAACCATCAGGAAATTTTTCTACGAGTAGATTCAAAATATCTTTATTAAGCTTTTTGTAGTCAACAATTACTCTTTTCATAAGAATATAAGTTTAGTGTTTAGTTGTGTTAATACGTTCTCCAAAGTCTTGAAAAATCGACCGGTTTAGCTCTATTTATTAAGGTATTAGATATTAGTTCTAAACATCATATCTATTCATTATTAATTTAGATAAAGTATAATTTCACTGAGTAATTTGTTATTACAAGTCTAGCTAAAAAAAATGAAACTTTTGAAAAATCAACCTTAAAAAATCAATTAATTTTTTGCTTTCTTTAGGTATCATTATTCGAAAGTTTTTAAGACATTTATAATCAAACTGATGTTATGAAGTTCTTCAATAAGAAAAACGCTTTACTATCCTTCTCTCTTGGAATATTACTTTTTTTCTCCTTTTTTTTATATCTCTTTACCCTCCAAACCTATACTCAAATAGAAGAGTTTTCAGTATTTATTCGTCAAAAATTTGGTAGATTTTACTTATGGTTAGGCTTAATCTGTGTTTTATTACTCATCATTCTTGCAATATCAAAATGGGGTAAGCTCAAATTAGGAAAAGTAACAGATAGACCTGATTTTTCAAGATTAGCATGGATATCAATGCTATACAGTGCAGGGATGGGAGCAGGAATATTGTTAAGAGCTGTGCAAGAGCCTGTTTTTATGATGCGTAATCCTCCCATACAAACCTCAATTGATAATACTACTATTGCTCTAGAATACACTTTCTATCAATGGGGATTTACTGCATGGGCTTTTTATGCCATATTTGCAATAACAATAGGATATTACTTATTTGTAAAATCAAAAAAGGTACTCTCTAGCAGTGCTTTCTCTTCTTTAGAAAACTTTATTCCGTCTACAAAAGCCAAAAAGATAATCTTTGGAGGAATCGATATTTTAGCTATTTTAACTACCGTTTTCGGTTTGGTAGCCGCGATAGGATTAGGTACAACTCAAATAGAAGGAGGACTTAATCATGTCCTAAAAATAGACTTTGGCATCACAGGAATAATTTTGATATTAACTTTAATATCATTTTTAGCATTTATATCTGTTTATAGAGGTGTTAATAAAGGAATCAAAATTATCTCTACCTGGAATATATACATTACGATCGGTTTACTTTTGTTTGTACTTTTTCAAAGTAATATCCCAGCTATATTCACACAGTTCTTTACTGCTACCTATCATTATATCATTGATTTTATTCCGTTGAGTATTGCTTATGGAGCTTATAATCCGGGAGAAACTTTTTTAACCGATTGGACATATTATTATTGGGCATTCTGGTTAGCCTGGGCTCCCTTTACCGGAATCTTTATTGCCCGTATTTCTAAAGGTAGAACACTACGAGAAATTATAATAGGAGTACTGCTTGTTCCATCATTGGGAACATTCTTTTGGTTTACCACATTTGGACAATCTGCCTTTGACATCATTAATGATTTAGGTACTTATCAAGATCAGTTTGATAATGTATTCACTTCTATATTTATATTTTTTGAAAATTATCCCATACAAGGATTCATTAATACATTAACGATCATATTATTGATTAGTTTTTTGGTCACTTCATTAGATTCAGCAATTTTTGTATTGAGTATGTTTACAGATAATGGAAAACAAATTCCTTCAAAAAAACATCGTATTTTATGGAGTATTATTTTACTTATCTTTTCTATAGGTATCATTCTGTTAGGAAATGCAAAAGAAGATATTAATGTACTGATTGCCATGCAAAAATTATTGATCATTACTTCGCTTCCATTCTCATTACTTATGGTGGTTATGATCATTTTATTTATAAGAGACTTCAAAAACAACATTAAACATAAATAACTTAATATTTTTACGTTTAAGACGTTATCATGTCAAGATTGGGACTATGATAAAGCAAATAATACGAAAATGGTGGGTCAAATGGCCACTTTTAGGTTTACTAATATTTTTTTGTTGGGGGCTTGGCTTTTATGCAAGCATTTATTTAGGTTTTTGGGGGAAATTACCGACAAAAGAAGAATTAAGTGCCCTAAAACAAGCTGAAGCGACTCAACTATTAGACGATAGTGGTCATCTGATAGGAAAATATTATATCTATGACAGACAACCCATTACTTATAATGACTTACCCCAGCATCTCATTGATGCTCTTATCGCCACAGAAGATGTTAGGTTTTATGAACATGATGGAGTAGATAACACAAGTTTATTACGTGTATTTTTCAAAACGATTCTTTTGCAGGACAAATCCTCGGGAGGAGGCAGTACAATTACATTGCAATTAGCCAAAAATCTCTTCGGAAGAAAAAAATATCCCATATTGAGCACAGTTATCAATAAACTTAAAGAATCCTTTGTTGCTGAAAGAATTGAAGATATTTATTCTAAAAAAGATATTCTTGTGCTGTATCTTAATACAGTACCTTTTTCTGATAATACCTACGGAATAGAAAGTGCAGCTCAGAAATTTTTCAATACATCAACTAGTCAACTTACACTATCCGAAGCCGCAACACTTATTGGAACTCTAAAAGCTAACCATAGTTATAATCCAAGATTATTTCCTGAAAGAAGCCAACTAAGGAGAGATGTAGTATTAAAACAAATGGCAAAATATGAGTATATAAGTGATCATAAAGCGAATCAAACTATGAATCAAAGTATTCAGTTAGATTATCAATATTTTAATCATGACCAAGGATTAGCTCCCTATTTTAGAGAAGAGGTAAAAAAAGAATTAAATCAAATTCTAAAAAAATATTCAAAACCAGACGGTAGTCCTTATGATATCTATAAAGACGGTTTAATTATTCATACCACTTTAGACCACAAAATGCAATCTCTGGCAGAAGAAGCGATGAAAGAACAGATGAAGGCGTTACAAAAGGAATATGAGAGATCTTTTGGAACTAATACTCCATGGAAAAATAATCTAGAGCTTATTGATAAAGCCATTAAAGAACTCGATATCTATAAAAAATATATCTCAGAAGGATTAACAGAAGATCAAATCAAAGACTCTCTTAACAAGAAAAAAGACACAGAAGTATTTGGATGGAATAAGAACATTTCTAAAAAAATGTCTTCTATCGATAGTTTACAGCACTACCTCAAATTTTTAAATATGGGAATGATTGCCATAGAACCCTCTTCGGGCGCTGTAAAAGCTTATTTGGGAGGCATCGACTATCGTTATTTTAAATACGATCACGTATCGCAAAGCACAAGACAAGTAGGATCTACCTTCAAACCTTTTGTATATACCACCGCTATTGAAAATGGTATCAAGCCATGCTCATATTTCTCTACAAAAGAGATAACCTATACCGATTTAAATAACTGGACTCCAAAAAACTCATCAAAAGAAGAAGATCCGCACCTAAATTATACTTTGGAAAAAGCTTTAAGTTCTTCTGTAAATACCATTGCTGTAAAAGTGCTTAATAAAGTTGGAATTCCAAAAGTTGTAGATCAAGTAAAAAAGTTAGGAATAACTGCTACGCTTTCTGAAAAACCAGCTATGGCTCTTGGAACCGATGGAATAAAGATTAAAGAGCTTGCAGGAGCTTATGCAAGTTATGTAAATCTGGGAAAAAGCGTAGCGCCATATTACATTTCAAAGATCGAAGATAAAAAAGGAAATATTATAGCCTCTTTTACACCTCAAATATCAGATCAAGCAGCATTTAGTGATTACACAAGACAGGTTCTTTTAGAAATGATGAAATCAACTATCAATACAGGTACAGCTGCTAGATTAAGGACTACCTATAAGCTTACAAATGATATTGCAGGAAAAACAGGAACAACTCAAGACAATAAAGATGGTTGGTTTATAGGCATTACTCCAAAACTAGTTACAGTGACTTGGGTGGGTAACGATAATTATAACATTGGATTTAAAACTACCGCTCTGGGACAAGGAGCAAATACTGCATTACCTATTTTTGCTAAGTTATATCAAAAAATGAATCAGGATACCACTTTTGATCCTATTACTAAAAGTACATTTGAAAAAACACCTGAAAATGTTTTGGCAGATCTAAACTGCAAACCCGAAAAGAGAGATGGTTTTTTAAAAAGGCTTTTTAGCAAAAAGAAAAAAAAGAAACGATTTGGAAAAAATAAATAAAACCTAGAGATGTATTTTTCTAATTTTCTTTTCTGGTAATTTCATAGGAGACTCATGCCATATCATTTCTATTTTTCCAGTTTTTTTGTCCATTGTATATCCTTCTGCTCCTCCTGTATAACCGCTTTTTCCTTCATGACTCACTATTAGTTCATAGTGATTTTGAAACTCCTCTACTGAAATGCGTTTGTCTGCTTTATATTTATTTTTAAAATTAATAAGCATTTCTTGCTGTTCTTTGTCATTCGCTTTCAATTCTATAACTTTTTCGATATCAACAATAGTACTAATAGTTGTTTGACTATAACATTCTTCATAAAATTGACTTATAAATATGAATATAAATAGTATATATATATTTTTAATCATTTGGTTCATTTTGGAATAAAACTTAAACATATCAAAAAATATGCGATATATTTTATAATAATAATAACACTGTTTCTAGTAGAAAATGATATTTATCATGTTTTAACAAAAAATAATATCTTATGCAGGTTTCAAAAGACAAAATAGATGAGTAAAATCAAGAACGATTTTTAAACAACTTTGCCATACTTTTTGACTAAAACCCCATGAAGTTTATACGCTAATGTTCCAAGAAGAATCCCAAAAGCCATACCGGTAATAACATCTCCCGGATAATGAACCCCAACATAAATCCTACTATAGCTTACTATTATTGACCAAACTACCATGAAAGGAAAAATATACTTCAGGTGTTTTTGCAAGGATAATCCTGTAAAAAATGCCAACGCCATAGAACTTGCTGCATGCCCTGAAAAATAGCCATGTCTACCACAACGCTCTGCAATAAAACGTGTAAACTCTGCTACACCATCTGCTCTACAAGGCCTTGGCCTCATAAAAAGTACATTTTTAAACAAATTTGATAATTGATCAGTAGCTGTTATTAATAACGCCACGGTAATCAAAGTTATTATAGTCCCTCTGATGCCAAAATGTTTATAAAAAAAGATAAGAAGTATAAGGTATAAAGGTATTTGATAGAATTTTTCGGTCATAAATAACCAAAATCCATCCCAGGAAGAATTCCCAAGATTATTCAGATATAAAAAAAGTTCTTTATCTAATTGTATGATTTCTTCCATACGTTTTTTGTTCTATTTACGCTTCATAACGTTCGATCTCTCTATCATAAAAATCATTAGCAGCTTCAAACAATTGTTTCGTTTCTTCTAATAATTCGTTCTCTTCATTTTTATCAAATTCTTCTAACCATTCTACATCATCATTTGCCAGATTTATAATACATCTCGGAAACTCTGTATGGATAACAAATATGGCATCTGGGTAGTCTGTGTTATCACCTAATAAAAATTTAGGAAAACTCATAATTAACGCTTAAAATTACAAAGCCTCAAAGATACTATCTTTTTAGAGTAAATCAGAACATTAATATCTTCCTTTTATTCTATTTTGATTTCTACTCTATTATTAGAATCTGGATCAAGATCAGAATCTTTGGTAACAATAGGCTCTGTATCTCCAACTGCTTCAATCTCGATCAAAGATTCATCTATACCTTGCTCTATAAAATAATTTTTAACATTAATAGCGCGCATAGAAGACATAATTTCATTTTCAAAAGCGGAACCGGCATCATCGGCATGCCCAATAATTTTAACTTTATTTACCTTAAATATTTTTACATATTGAATATAAGAGTCTAATATCTTCTGGATTTCTTTGTATGCTTCACTTTCTCCAATTAGAAACTCTACCGGAGAAAATTTTAATGCCATATTACATACTTGATCAGCTACAAGGTTTTTTGGGTCTCTCATTTCCATCAACAAAACATCATCTACAAAATAATAGGCTGTATCAAAGCCGCCGCCTTTTACAGATTTTCCTCTTGGGCTATCTCCAAAATAACCTAAAGAAATATACTTTTCTGTTCCTCTTGCTTTATAAACACCACAAACTTTTACCCACTGTTTAGTATCACAAACCATTTTGGTCGACGAGATATGTAACGGATATTTTGATGTAATTGTAAATTTTGGGTTTCTCGCACTAAAATATGAACCTATAGAGGAGGTACAAGAATTAGATATCCCTTCACCTAATGAAACATACATATGAAAATAATAATATCTTCCTGCTTTCAAAGGATTTTTCAGTTGCGCTGTTATACCTTCTTTGTAGGCGCCTCCAGCAATATACATTCCAACTTTACCTTCTCCTGTTTTAGGGGTTTGTTGCCCGAACTGTTTTAGAAAATTAGGTGATCTATGAATAAATCTTATATTATCTAATGCAGGGTGATAAACATCAGGAGTATTGATTGCAGGTTTCCAGTCTTTGATGATTCCAAAATTCTGCATTTCCATATCTAAGCGTTTTATACTCGCATTTACATTTTCAAAACTTGGATTAGGAATCAGATTTTGTGTTCTACTATGAGTAAAATCCTGACTGTTACTATTTTGTACAATTGCTACACATAAAAACAATAGCAAAACACAAAATTTAGAATTTGGGACTTTCATTTTGTAATTTGTTTTTTTGGAAAGATAGTTAATTATTAGTTAATACCCAATTAACGAATTTGGGCTTGCAAACGTATTCTTGAGCTGCTTTTTTATTGAAAAGTTTAATTTTTATTAATCAATTCTTTCGTCAATTTATTAAATCTAAGATACAATAGTAAAGCCGAGGCAGTAAGTCCCGCCAACAGTCCAATCCAAATACCAGAACTCTTATACTCTGTATATAATCCTAAATAATAACTAATAGGAAAACCTATGATCCAATAGGCAAAAAATGTAATCAATGTTGGGATTTTGACATCTTGCAACCCTCTTAAAGCTCCTAAAACTGTTACCTGTACTGCATCCGATACTTGAAACAATGCGGCTATAATAAGCAATTTGGCTGCAATACTGATAACCTCAGAGTTATCCACAAGGTTTTCTACATCATCTACATCCAAATAAATTTTAGGAAGTAATTGATTACACAAAATAAATATCAATGCGAATACAGTTGCTATTAAAAAAGACAGCAAAAAGATTGATTGCGCTATTCTTCTTAAATCTTTAAATTTTTGAAGCCCTTTTTGGTTTCCTACCCGAACCATTGCAGCGACACTTAATCCCATTGCTACCATAAAGGTCATAGAAGAAAGATTCAATGCTATTTGGTTAGCCGCTTGTGGATTTTTTCCTAAAATACCTGATAACCATATCGCTGCTGTAAAAATAGCTACCTCAAAAAACATTTGTAATGCAGAAGGAAAACCCAAAGCGATGATTTTTTTCAACATCTTATTTTCTAATACAAAAAGTTTAATTTTTGTCACGTATGCTGTTGACTTATTATTTTTTTTCAATAGTATCCATAAAAATATGACCATTACAAATCTTGAGGCCAAAGTACCTACAGCAGCTCCTACAATACCCATTTGTGGGAAACCGAATTTCCCAAAAATTAAAAGGTAATTTAAGATGACATTAACCACATTTGCTATCAATGTTGCATACATCGGATATTTTGTCATAGATAACCCATCTGAAAACTGCTTAAAAGCTTGAAAAATAATCAATGGTATTAAAGAAAAAGCAACCAAATCCAAATAGGGCATGGCTAATTCTACAACCTCAACAGGTTGCTGCATAAAATACATCAAAGGTTTTGCCAATAGAATGATCAGAAACAATAAAATCCCAAGGGTTGTGCATAAAAATAGTCCATGTTTGAACGATGATTTTCCACTCTCAAAATTATTTTCACCATCTGCTTCTGCAACCAGAGGTGTTATGGCCGTAGAAAAACCGATCCCTAGAGACATTGCAATAAACATAAAACTGTTACCAAGCGATACTGCTGCCAACTCTGCTGTACCTAACTGCCCCACCATAATATTATCTACAAGAGCAACCAGCGTATGCCCTATCATACCCATCATAACAGGTGCTGCCAGCTTTAGATTATACTGAAATTCTTTGGTGTATTGGTTGATCATTTTATAAAGTTGAAGACGCAAAGGTATTAGAACCCAAACAAACTAAAAAATATCCGGTACAATATAAATATGGATTTTAATTTTTTGAAATCAAAATAATTTGTTCTAAACAACAGTGTCTAGAATTATATGATTTCGCCCATTTTACATGATTTAGTTCATTTTCATATGATTGGATATTCTTGTCATATGATTTGGTGCATTTTTATTGAAAAGCAGTTCATAGTAATGTATTCATACATCACTATTCTTTTAAGAAGTAAATCCTTGAATTGGTGAAGAAATATCGACTAAAGCTCCATTTGGGTCTTTGAGTAATAATCTACGTTGTCCATAGAACGTATCTTCGGGCTCTCTAACAATATCAAAATTCTCTGATGTTGCAATTTCAAATACCTCATCAACGTTATCAACGACAAAAGTAATATAAAACCCCTGTGGAGGATTTTGAAAATCTTTTGGTACTATTTCATTAGTTTGATCAATAATTCCTAGTTCTATTTTTTTATCTTTTGAAACAAGATGAATGAACCAATCACTATCATAACCAACTTCAAAATCGAATAATTTTGTATAAAAATCTTTACTCTTAATGAGATCATTAGAACAAATATTTGTCAGCATTCGAGTAATCTTTTTCATAATTTATATTTGATTAAATACTTTTAAAAAATTGTAAAACAAAAAATATAGAATAAAAATTCTTGTAACTAAAGTATGTAATATAATTTCATTTTACTACGTATCTACCAAAAAGATATATCAAATTAACCATAATAGCACCACCACAATCTAATGTATTCTCTTTTAATAATATCAAAATCTCGATTATTGAACAAAAACTAATATAGCATTACTTATTTTCTTAGACTATTCAACCATCTTGAAATTTCCTTTTTTGGTATTGAAGAATCTCTTTTATTATCATTAGAATTCATAGCAAAGTAACTACTGGGACAATCATCAAAAGATTCAAAACGTTTCGAAGTGATTAATTTACCAGTTCTTCTATTGAAAACTTTGATCGTAATTTCATTTAAAAAAATAATGAGTGTGTTGTTTTTTCCGGCTTTATCAACATAACCATCACAGACACGATTTATGGTACTTCTTTTTTGCTCTAACACAGCTATAGCATCAATATCTTTTAAAGTAGGTGCATTACCAAATATGCTATTACTACTTATACCCAAATGACAATAAATACTTTGAATAGAAGATTCTTTTGGTTCTTCTCCCTCAAATAGAATGGGACCATTTACAATTTGTGCTAAATATTTATCAATACCATATACCGATGTTGCAGGAAGTTTTACTTTGATATCTTCTTCTTTCTGAGTTTTAATATAAAAAAATAAATCATCTAGTTTTGGCGAATTAAGATTCTTAGTAGAGATTACACCGTAAAACTCATCTACCATTGTTTCGATGCTCGCATAACCTTCTGCATTAACAATACCTGTTTCTGTACCAATATTAATAGTTGATTTAGGAGGAAATCCCCATACGGTAATACTCAATTGGCCTTGAGACAGGTTTATTCGCCCTGTCATATCTTCATTGTCTTTGATATGAAAGCTAGAGTTATCTTGCCAAATTATAACATCTGATCCTGTTAGGTATTTTGTTCTATCCTCTAGATTATCACAACCTACGGACATGAACATGACTAATAGGATAAATGTCAAAAAAAATAACTTCTCTTTAAAACGGTCAAATTGCACTGTTAAGATCATAATTTTGGTTTGTTTAATTACGATCAAAACTATGTCTTATATACAAAATAGTTTCCACTATTTTCTGTAGAAATTATTCAATTTCAATTGATTTTGGAATACTTTGGTTATTATCTATGTACGTATTTTAAATTCTACTTTACTCCATATTTATCAAAAAGATATACCAAACTAGCCATAGTAGCAGCACCAAGTTCTAGTTCTCTCTTGTTTATGGCATCAAAAGTGTCATTTTTGGCGTGATGATGAACAAAATATCGTTGTGAATCTGGTCTTAGTCCAGCCAAAACAATATTATTCTTTTTAAGAGGACTTATATCTGCTCCGCTTCCTCCTTTGATAAATTGATGTATCAAATAGGGTTCAAAAAGAGTTTTCCAACTTTGCACTTGATTAAAATTGGCATCACTACAGTCAAAAGAAAAACCTCTTGGAGTAAATCCTCCTGCATCGCTTTCTAATGCAAAAATGTGGTTTTCTCCTTTTTCTCTAGCTACTTTTGCATATTTTTTACCTCCTCGTAAACCATTCTCTTCGTTCATAAAGAGTACTACTCTAATAGATCTTTTGGGCTTGTATCCTATTTCTTTAAAAAGTCTCAAAACTTCCATGGATTGTACAACTCCCGCCCCATCATCATGTGCACCATCTCCTAAATCCCACGAATCTAGATGCCCACCAACAATCATATATTCATTTGGATATGTACTCCCTTTGATCTCACCAATAACGTTATATGATTTTACGTCTTTCCATGTACGGCAGTTCATATTAATGTGAAATTTGATATCAGGATTTAACGTTAACATAGAACTTAATAAGTCTGCTCCGTTTGTACTTATAGCAGCTGCAGGTATTTTATCTTTATCTTTTAAATTACCATAACTCATCGCTCCTGTATGCGGTAAATCATCTAACCTTAGATTCATAGAACGCACTATTACCCCAACAGCACCATATTTTGCAGCTTCTGCTGCCCCAGAGTATCTTTGATCTACACATCCGCCATACGCTTCAAAAGTATTAATGAGATCAGCTTGCATAGGTCGATTATAAAATATAATCTTGCCTTTGATTTTATCCGCTTCGATATCCTTAAGTTCGTCTAGTGATTTTACTTCTATCACAGGAGCTTTGATACCTCCTATGGGAGTGGGTACAGAACCTCCTAAAGCACAAATTGGCACATTGGTAGTATTGCCTGGTTCGGTTTCTATATATGCAAATTCAGTTACTCCCCTAGTCCATTTGGGAACCATTACCGATTGTAGTTTTACACGATCAAGTTCAAGCTTTTTTAACTCTTTTTCTGCCCATTCTACAGCCTTTTGAGCATTTATAGAACCTGATAATCTGCCTCCTATCTGATTTGAAAGGTAGTCTAACCATTCATAACTTTTACCTTTTAGCAAAGAAGCATTATATATCTTCTTCAATACAGTCGAATCTTCTTTTTGAGAGTTTTGCGCAACACAACTAATCGATATTGCTACAAAAAAAATGATGAATATGTTTCTTATCATTATAATATGAATTCTTTTTACTCGCTTTCTAATTGTTGTTTGTATAAATCTAAATTTGCTTTGGTTTCTTCATCTAATTCTGGTTCTTCTATATCCTTGTACTCTTTTAATGTATCATACAATGTTCTTGCCACAATATATCTGGCAGTAGGTTTATCATCTGCCGGAATAACATACCAAGGCGCATGAGGCAACGACGTTTTGTTGATCGCATCTTGATAGCATTCCTGATATTTTGACCAGAGTTTTCGTTCTTTGAGATCACCAGCCGAGAACTTCCAATTTTTTTCTTTATTCTCTAATCTTCTTAATAATCTATATTTTTGTTCTTCTTTGGATAAATGCAAATAGAATTTATAGATCAATGTACCATTATCAGCAATATGTTGTTCAAAATTACGTATTTGTTCAAATCTTTTTTCCCAAAATGCGTCATTAATATCATCTACTGTATGTATTGCGGGAATATTCTCGCCCATAATATATTGTGGATGTACTCTTGTGACTAAAACATTTTCGTAATGAGTTCTATTAAATACTCCAAATTTACCACGTTGTGGCAATGCTATATAATGACGCCATAGATAATCATGGCCAAGCTCAAGAGGAGTGGGTACTTTAAAACTATGAACGATAATCCCTCTGGTATTAAAATCCTTGAATACTTCTCTGATCAAGCTATCTTTGCCTGCTGTATCCATACCTTGTAAACAGACCAAAACAGCGTATTTACCATGTGCATATAGGGTATCTTGAAGTTTTCCTAATTTTTCTCTAACCTCTTCTAACTCTTTTTCTATCTTTTTTTCGCTTGCGTCGAGATCAATTTTTGTTGGAATTTTTGATAAATCTATATTTTCTTTTACCCTGAAGTCTTTGTAGTCTATTTTTTTCATGACTAAGATTTGTGTTATCTTCTGAAAGATACTAAAGTTTTACTTAGAGGTTGCATAAAAGTAGTATCTATCAAAAAATATTATCCTTTAAAAAAAGGAGGTTTTTGAGAGTATGAACTGTTTTTTTTCTAAAAAAAGATAAAAGTTATTGTACCTATCTAGCATAAAAATCATAGCTAAATCCAATTAAAAAAGTATCGTATCTTCTTCCTAGGCTTTTTAGATTGAGCTCTGCAAAAATATGTATCGGAATAGATACTTGATGTAATGCTCTGATTTTTATTTGCGCGCCATGATTAAAGTTTCCTGATCTGATGCCTAAAAAGGCATCGTCTTCTATTTCTTCAAAAAAATCAGAATCATTACCGATATACCCCATCCCGGCAGTAATTGTTGTTGGATACCAATTAAAGAGAATTAGATTTACTCCCAAAGCTAGTTCATTAAATCCTTTATAATCATCATTGCTTTCGACAGCAAATGCACGATTATACTCACCCATAAAAGTCGTATAACAATTAAATGCATATTCTACTCTTGCCCCTAGTCCTACCTCGCTATCCAAACCAAAACTTTTGATGGCTACCAAACCATAATTGGTCGCTCCGGGATCATATTGAGCAGAAGAAAAAATAGAATATGACAATAAGAATAGAAATAAAAGTTTTTTCATTACATAAAAGGATATAACAACTTTGTCGCAAAGTAGCACCTATCGATTACAAATAAGGTAGTATTCGTAGCGAATATTATTTTGCTGCAAAAAGTTTAACATCTTCTTCACTTACCTCTTTACCACCTAAAATTATAAGTCTTTCAACAACATTACGCAACTCTCTAATATTACCGGTCCAATCATATTGTTGTAATTGTTTGACTGCTTTAGCAGAGAATTTTTTGGTTGGCGAACCTTGTTCATCCGAAATTTTCTTAGCAAAATATTCTATCAACATTGGGATATCTCCTCTTCTATCATTAAGAGGTGGAACTTTGACGAGTATTACAGCCAATCTATGATACAAATCTTCTCTAAATTTATTGTCTGCAATTTCTTTTTTCAGGTCTTTATTGGTCGCTGCTACAACTCTAACATCTACTTTTATATCTTTATCGCTTCCTACTCGCTGAATTTTATTTTCTTGCAAAGCTCTCAAAACTTTTGCTTGGGCAGAAAGACTCATATCTCCAATTTCATCTAAAAAAATTGTTCCACCGTTGGCTGCTTCAAATTTTCCTGCTCTATCTTTATTAGCAGATGTAAAAGCTCCTTTTACATGCCCAAAAAGTTCACTTTCTATTAATTCACTGGGGATAGCAGCACAATTGACCTCTATCATAGCTCCTTTTGAGCGATCACTTTTTTGATGTATCCAGTGTGCCACTAACTCTTTACCCGTTCCATTAGGTCCGGTAATTAGAACTCTTGCATCTGTTGCTGCTACTTTTTCGATAATAGATTTTATATCCGTAATTGCTTTAGACTCACCGATCATCTCATAGTTTTTTGAGACTTTTTTCTTAAGCATTTTGTTTTCTACTACCAATTCTTTTCGATCCAAGGCATTACGAACAGTATTCAACAAACGATTTAAATCCGGTGGTTTTGAGATATAATCAAAAGCTCCTAATCGCATTGTATTTACAGCAGTATCGAGATCACCATGACCAGATATCATAACGATTGGAATTTCTGGTTTTAGTTTTTTTACTGCTTCTAATACTTCTACCCCATCCATTTTTGGCATTTTGATATCGCATAATATAAGATCAAAATCATCAGATTTTATCTTTTCTATACCAACCAAGCCATCTTCGGCTTCAAAAACTTCATATTTACTATTTTCTTCTGATAGAATTTTGACTAATACTCTTCGAATTGCTGATTCGTCTTCTATTACTAATATTTTTGCCATTATATCTTTAGTTTTATTCCGCTACGAAAATAAAATGTATTATTATCATTTATGATCAATACATTCTCTTGATTATTATCTCGTAATCGAATTTCATTACTTAACGTATATCCTGCATATGTATAGAGCAATAAGTGTTCCGTAAAATAATATTCATATCCTACTGCTGCATTAATAGTAAGCATTGATGCATTTTCTGCTATTTTTGTTTGCCCATCTCTATCTATAAATGTTCTGTTATTCTGTAAATTACCATAAAAATTATCTAAACTAACGAATGTCTGTATTGTATTTTTTTCGTTAAAAAAATATTTAATACTTGATTTTGGTGTACCTACAGAGTATGACCAACTTGGATGAAATCGTTTATAATAGTTTATAATTGGGAGCGGAAAATTAATACTTGCCGGTATTGCATATCGCAAACCTATGACTAGACGTGATGTTTTTGGTAAGTTTTTACCTTTATAACTTTTTACAAAATATAATGACCCTGCATATCTAAGATCATCTGCTTCTAGACCTGACCCTTCAAAATTTGAAGATATTGCTCCTCCTAACTTTGCTCCAAACCGCCAATTGTTTTTTAATTTGAACGTATATCCTAATTCTAGACCTATTGTATGAAAAGCATTAAGATCTCCTGACTCTTCAAATAATAAACCATCTTCAATTTTCAGATTATTATATCTATATTGTGGAGAAATCACCAAATAAGATCCTTCTTCCTTCAATTTTATTGGATAATTAAACGATGCCCTAAAACGGCTATATACATTGTCGCTGCCTGACTGGGGGATGTATGCGTATTCTATCCTTGCTAAATCTGTATCCTGAGACCTTATT
Organism: Aquimarina algicola; assembly: GCF_006443095.1. Lineage (GTDB taxonomy): Bacteria > Bacteroidota > Bacteroidia > Flavobacteriales > Flavobacteriaceae > Aquimarina > Aquimarina algicola. Next base: position 361,832 of record NZ_VFWZ01000005.1, on the reverse strand, counting down.
TTAAAAAAAATACAAAGTAAGATACATATTAAGATTACGTTTTTTTTCTTCATCATTTGGGGGATATTATTCCTTTTCTACATATTTATATTATTCTTTTGTCATAGTAACTACCCTTTGTGGGAAAGGAATATTAATATTGTGTTCTCTAAATAGACGATCAATTTCAAATCGAATTTCACTTTTCGGTATAGCCCCCTGAAAGCTGTCATTGATGCTAAAAATAAGTTTAAAATTTAAGGAACTATCTGCAAAATCAGTAAAAAGCACTAATGGTTCAGGTATTTTTAAAACGTGTTCATTTGATAATGCTGCTTTGATCAATAGTTCTTTTACTAATTGTGTATCACTACCATAAGCAACTCCTACACTAACAGATTCTCTTGTTATTGTACCATTTTGGGTCCAATTATAAAGAGAAGACGACATATATTTATGATTGGGAATGATCAATACTTTGTTATCTATAGTTACAGCCCGTGTTGTTCTAAGTTTTATTTCTTCTACTCTACCTACTTTATCCTCAAGTTCTATAATATCACCTACATGAACTGTTTTGTCTAAAAAAATAAATATTCCTGATAAAATATCTTGAATAAAGGTTTGTAGTGCTAAACCAACACCAACCAACAAAGCAGCTGACGCGGCAAATATTGCGTTGATATTAAAGCCAATTCCGTCTAAAGTTCCAAAAAAAACAATAAAATAAACAAAGTATTTTAAAAACGAAAAAACAGATTCAAATTTTCTCTGATCTTCCTGACGGAGTTTTTTGGTTATAATTTTTCTAAAAAATTTGAGGAGAATAGAAGTAATTAAGAGCGTAAAGACTACAAATAATAACAAACCAACGGTCAGTACTATAGGATGCTCATCTCCAAAATGAAAAATCTCATAACTTAAAAATTCTTGTATCGTTCCCCAAACATTTTTTTGGATGACTGTTTTTACTTGTTCTGTTATCTCTTCCTGCATCATTAGATCTCTACTTTAGTATTTAATCCACTTAAATATCTCTTTATACGTGGGTTTCTTACCATACATTAATATACCTACTTTATATATTTTACCAGCTAACCAAATAATAAAGATAATACTTCCTATCAATAATAAAATTGAAATCAATATCTCCCACCATGGCACTCCAAATGGAATACGCATTAACATTACAATTGGTGAAGTCAAAGGTATCATAGAAAAAACAGTAGATATTGTACCGTGTGGATTCTCTATCACAGAAAAGAACCCTACATAAATGCCCAGCATAAGTGGTAAAATAACTGGTAACATAAATTGTTGAGAATCCGTCTCACTATCAACTGCTGCTCCTATTGCTGCATATATTGCACTATATAAAAAGTAGCCTCCTAGAAAATAGACAAGAAATGATGACAACAAAATTCCTAATGGAAGTTTAAAAATATCTTGAATAATTAACTGAATGTCTTGTTGATAATCATCTTGAACAGTAATCGAAGGCTCTATTGACAATGGTTGAGGGTCTGCACCAAAAATAAAGGAAATAGTAAATAACAAAGTTCCTCCCAAAATTACCCAAATGATAAATTGTAGAATCCCTGCAAAGGAAGTTCCAAAAATCTTGCCCAGCATTAATTGCATGGGTTTGACAGAAGATATAATGATTTCAATAATTCTATTTGATTTTTCTTCAATCACAGACCTCATCACCATATTACCATAAATGATAATAAACATCATTAAAAAGTACCCGGCAGCTCCTCCAAAAATCATTTTTATATACCCCGACATTTTTGAAGTTTTCTCTCCAGAGAAATTTTCTATTTCTATATTTACCAATGCTTCAGAGCTTCTTATTGCGTTAAGATCTAAACCTTTTTCTTTGAAATTATTAGTAGTCAATTTATTGGCAATGATCTTTTCGATATCATTTAGAATAGAAATATTTGGAGATTCATCTACATAGAACTGAACTGACTTAGCAATCTCACTGTTATTTTTTTTATTAGGAATATATAGTAACCCATTAAATTCTTTGATGATAACAGAATCTTTTGCTTTATCTAAAGATAAGTCACTATAATTGATATAGTATGTAGTTTCAGAATTCACAAAGTCTTTATAAAAAGCACCTGTCTCATCTACAAATGCTACTTTATAAACTCCTTCACTATTTATAGTAGCTAACCATGCTATTAATGAAACCATCCCAATAACAATCAAAGGACTTAAAAATGTCATAACTATAAAGGTTCTGTTACGTACGCGAGCTATAAATTCTCTCTTAATTATCAACCTTAGATTACTCATTATCTTTGATAGTTTTGATAAATATTTCGTTTATTCCCGGGATAACTTCATTAAACCGTAACACTTGACCTTTTTGAGTTAAATATTGTAGTAGTTGATTTGGTGATGTTTGGTTATCTAGTGTGATCCTAACTTTTAACTGATCATCAATTGCCTTGAAGTCTGCTATATTAGTTTCAAATTTCTCTTTTAGAACAGAAAGGGTTGTATCATTGTCATCTGTCAAAAGTCCAATCTCAAAAGTATTTGATTTATATTGTCTTTTTATATTTGTTACTTTTCCTTCAAGTATCTTTTTTGATTTATTAATCAGAGCAATATGATCACATAATTCTTCTACACTTTCCATTCTATGAGTAGAAAATATAATCGTTGCTCCTTGTTCTCTTAGTTGTAAAATTTCGTCTTTAATTATATTTGCATTTATAGGATCAAAACCGCTGAATGGTTCATCAAATATCAATAATTTAGGGTTGTGTAGTACTGTAACGATAAACTGTACTTTTTGAGCCATTCCTTTTGATAACTCTTGAATTTTTTTGTTCCACCAATGCGTAATATCGAATTTATCAAACCAGTATTGTAATCGTTTTTTTGCTTCTGCCTTACTCAACCCTTTAAGTTGGGCAAGATAAAGTGCTTGTTCTCCTACTCTCATTGATTTATACAGACCTCTTTCTTCTGGCAAATATCCTATATCCTTAATATGTATTGGTTGTAAAGCTTGCCCATCTAAATAGACACTTCCATGATCCGGCAGTGTAATTTGGTTTATAATTCTAATCAAAGTAGTTTTACCGGCTCCATTGGGACCAAGTAAACCAAAAATGCTTCCTTGAGGCACTTCTATAGATACATTTTGGAGTGCTGTAAAGTTTCCAAATTGCTTTGTCGCTCCTTGTACCTCTAGAAGATTTGACATATCTCGAAAATATAGTTACGATCCATACTATTGATAATAAATAAATCTAAATTTAGATGCTCAATCTAGCAAAATAATTCTTAAACATATAGTTTAATACTGTTTTTTAAAACATCATGATATATTTCAAAAAACAAAACCCACCCTTACAAAAATAAGGATGGGAAAAAAATTGCTATGAAAAAGAAAAATTATCACTAAATGTAGTGATGATCCAAATATACGAATTTTTCTTAATCAAAAGATTATAGAATTTATATGATTATTATGATAAAAATCATATCTCTTTGGATTAAGAGAACATATCTTTTACTTTTTCAAAAAATGATTTTTCACCACTATCAGGATTTGGTTTAAAATGGTCATTTTGTGACATTTTTTCAAAGAACTCTCGTTGTTCTTTGTTTAGGGTTTTGGGGGTCCATACATTTACATGAACTAATAAGTCTCCTTTACCATATCCATTAAGACTTGGTATCCCTTTACCTCTAAGTCTTAAAATTTTACCACTTTGTACACCTTCTTCTATTTTAATCCGAACTTTTCCGGATACTGTATCAATTTCTCTAGATGTACCAAGAGCAGCTTCAGAAAAACTAATGTATAAATCATAATGCAGGTTATTTCCTTCTCTCTGTAACTCTACATGTTCTAGTTCTTCTATAGCGACTAAAAGGTCTCCTGCAATTCCCTGGCCCGGTGCTTCATTTCCTTTTCCGGACACCTTTAATTGCATTCCATCTTCTACTCCTGGTGGTATCTTAATACTTACTGTTTCTTCTGTCACTTTTAATCCCTGAGCATCTGCATCACTAGGCCTATGATCAATCATTTGCCCTGATCCTCCACAAGTAGTACATGGAGAAGAAGTTTGCATTCTTCCTAAAATCGTATTCGTAATCCTGGTTACTTGCCCGGTACCATTACAGGTAGAACATGTTTTGTAAGTAGTTCCGGGAGCTTGAATTTTACGTTTTACTTTTATCTTTTTTTCGACTCCATTAGCAATTTCTTCTAAAGTAAGTCGAACCCGAATACGCAGATTACTTCCTTTGGCTCTACGCTGGCGACCTCCGCCACCGCCGAATCCTCCAAATCCACTAAATCCGCCGCCGAATATATCACCAAACTGGCTGAATATGTCATCCATATTCATACCGCCACCGCCACCAAATCCGCCACCTTCAAATGCTTGGTGACCAAATTGATCATAACGTGCTTTCTTATCTGGATCGCTTAATATCTCGTATGCTTCTGCAGCCTTCTTAAATTTTTCTTCAGCAGATTTATCTCCCGGATTTTTATCAGGGTGATATTCTATCGCTTTTTTGCGATACGCTTTTTTAATTTCAGATGCAGTAGCATTTTTGCTAATCCCTAGTATGTCGTAAAAATCTTCCTTCATAATCTTTTATTGACCCGTTACAACTTTTGGAAAACGGATAACCTTATCACCTAGTTTATATCCCTTTTCGATAATATCAACAATCTTACCTTTCAAATCTTCACTAGGAGCAGGAATTTGAGTAATAGCTTCATGATCATCTGCATTAAAAGCATCTCCAACATTAACTTCTACTTCTGCCAACCCCTTGTTCTTAAGTGTTTCTTTTAATTTATTATGAATCAACTCAACTCCCTTGGTAAGGTTTTTATCTTCTGATTTTTCTATTTCTTTAGAAGCTCTGTCAAAATCATCTAAAACCGGCAACATCGATTGCATTACATCCTGACTTGCTGTCTTAAATAATTCTAATCTCTCTTTTGAAGTACGTTTTTTATAATTTTCAAATTCTGCAAAAAGTCTTAGAAATTTATCCTTTTCTTTACTTAATTCTTCTTTCAATTGTGTTTCTATATCAACTTCTTTGTCTTCTGCTTTTTCTTGATCTTCTGATTCAATAGTAGTTTCAAGTACTTCTTCGACTTGATCCTTTACATCTTCAGCGTTTTTACTTTTCTTACTCATGTAACCTGTACCTTTTTAATACGTTTTTCAGTTTTGACGAAGCAAAAGTACTGCCATTTTTGAATAAATGTCATAATGTCACAAGGTTTTTTTAAATACATTTAGGAATATTTCAATTCAAAAAAAGTACTTTTGAGATCATTTTTAACTCATATAAATTCATAACTTATGAAACTAAGATTTATTAATATCTGTATTGCTGTAGCCATTGTTTGTACGGCTTTATATTCTTGTAAAGGGGAAAAACAAAATGAAACTGAAGCCGGAGCTGCTGAAGAAGTAAAGAAAGCACCTGTTACAGCTATTACTTTTAATGTAGATCCTGCATCAAGTACATTGGACTGGATTGGTTCAAAACCTACAGAGAATCACACAGGTACTATCAAAATTGCTAGTGGTAGTGTAAAAACTTTAGAAGGAAATATAGAAAGTGCAACTTTTGAGGTAGATATGACCTCTATCGAGGTAACAGACTTAGAAGGTGACCAAAAAGCTAGTCTAGAAGCTCACCTTAAGGGAGAAGGAGAAGGAAAAGAAGATCATTTCTTTAATGTTGCCAAATATCCTACTGCTTCTTTTGAAGTTACCAGTGTAAGCGAAAAAGAAGGAAAAACATTTATCGATGGTAATCTTACAATTAAAGGAATTAAAAAGAATATTTCTTTTCCTGCTACAACCGCTATAGAAGGTGATGTAATGATATTAACAACAGAGTCTTTTACAATTAACCGTACAGAGTGGGGAGTAAATTATGCTTCTAAATCAGTTTTTGAAAACTTAGGAGATAAATTTATTAATGATGATATTGAATTAAAAATTTCTATTAAAGCTAATAAGGCTTAATTGTTAAAAATAAAGTTTAGCAATAACCGATATCTTTTTATTTGAGGTATCGGTTTTTATTTTTATACAAGGTCATCTACAGCCAAATTTATGTTATCATATTCAAACTCGAAACCTGATTTTGAAATCTTATCACAGCAAACCCTTTGGCTAGAAAAAAGTAGCATATGCATTTCTCCCAAAATTAATCGCATCATAAAACGAGGAATCCCCGGAAGAAGTATTTTTTTATTCATTTTTTTTGCGATGATAGAAGTCATTTTTTTATTCGAAACGGGATTCGGTGCAACAGCATTGAATATGCCTATATGCCCTTCTTTGGCAACCCATAGAAACATATTTGCAAGATCGTTTACATGAATCCAGCTTTGCCATTGTTTACCATTTCCAAAACAAGCTCCTAAACCTAACTTAATTGGTTTTGCAATTTTAGGGAATGCTCCTCCTTTTTGAGACAATACGAGCCCAATGCGTAATAGACTTACATCAATATCAAGATTTTCAAATGTATTGACTCCGGATTCCCATTTTGATACTACTTGTCCTAAGAAGCCTTGGTCTCTTTCTTCTGAATCCTCCATATAATAATTTTGAAAAGAATCAGGATATATCCCTATAGCACTTGCTGAAATAATATGACGAACAGAATGCTTATTGTTTTTTAGCGTTTCAAAAAGAAGAGTTGTTGTAATTGTTCTACTGTCTAAAATTTCTCTTTTGTAAGAAGGTGTCCATCTTTTTGCTACAGTAGCTCCAACCAGGTGAATTATAACTTCTACATCAATAAAACAATTCTTGTCTATTATACCTTTTTTAGGATCCCAATGATATCCTTGATATTGATCAGAAGAAACTATTTTGCTTTTACTAGTGGTAAGATAATTCACATAAATATTAGATTTATGACATAAAGAAACAATCTCTTGACCTATAAGGCCTGTGGCTCCGGTAATTAGGACTTTCACAAGTTTTTATTTATAATTAAACTCAAAACAATTATTCATTACATATCTATCTCAGATATAGTTTTGATTTCGAAAAAATACAATAAAGTACTGTCACTATATAACAAAACCTACCTCTTTATTACAGGTTTAACAGTCGTTGACTATATAAATATCATTAAAAATATAGATATTCAATCATTTTGTTGCTCTCAACATTTCTCTTTTGCCAGGTGGTCCCGGTAACCTTTCTACAGTAAAACCGACCTCTTGCATTGCACGTCTTACACTTCCTTTTGCAGAATACGTAACCAAAACGCCATTAGGTTTTAGAGCATTATACATGCGTTCAAAAATTGAAACTGTCCACAGTTCCGGTTGTACTCTTGCTCCAAATGCATCAAAATATATAAGCTCAAAACTATCTTTATCATTTATCTCTGAAAAAAATTGTTTCTTTTTAGTTATTGAAAAAAAATTAGAAATCTTATTACTTATCTCCCAATCTACTTGATGTAATTGTTCAAACACATGTTTTATGTTTTCTGCATTCAACGTTACAGGATAATTCATCAATTTGGCTTCTTCTATAGAAACAGGGTATGCCTCAACACCAACATAATTAATAATTTGATTTATCTTTTTTGATTCAATATAAGTAATAAAAGCGTTTAAACCAGTCCCAAATCCTATTTCAAGAATATCAATAGGGTCTTTTCTCTTATTTTCTAAAATATGATGCAATCCATTCGTAATAAAAACATGATTAGCTTCGTTAATAGCACCATGCTTGGAGTGATATTGTTCATTTAACTCGGGTAGATGTATGGTCATAGAACCATCTCCTGTAGTAATAATCTCTCTTTTCATCTAGTATTATTCTTTTATTAAAACACCATCTGCTATAAAAGAATATGTTTTTTTAGGACTTACTATTGCTGCTATCTCTTCTTCGGTTTTTCCCGCGTCTTTTGCATAATGCTTTTGCTCTTCAACCGAAACCTCATTTACAAAAGCCTTACCTTGTACAATTACAGTATCGTTTTTGATATCTTTTGGCATAAAAAAGCCGTAATCTTTGAATTTGATCATCGCTTCTTTTTCTTTGGTTAGCGCAATTTTCATCCAACACCCTTTTACCTGACAAACGTTATTGACAGTACTCGAAAAAGCTATATTAACAGTATCTCCCTCTTTCAAATTCTGATATGTATCCATCATATTATTATGGTACAAGATTTCACTTGCAGAAACCCCTTCTCCAAAACTTTTATATTCATTTTTTGAAGGATCTGTTATAGAAAACGAGTTTTGTTTTTTAGTTGCCATATTACAACTCATTATCGTTACTAAAACCGCAATAAAAAATACATTTTTTTTCATAATCCCTTATTATCATCAAGTTCTGTAAAATTAAGCAATTTTAGAATTCTTATTTTGTAAGAAAAAAGTATTTTTGTGGTCTAATAGCAAAAAGACTACACATATCGCTATTAAAGAGTTTAATACGCTAAGACAAAGAATAATTTTACCATTCTTGCCTTATTAAAAACAAAAAGAATGAAAAACACGATATCAGGATTATTAGAAATTAATAAAGTAAGTACTTCTAAAATTGATCAGGTAGATTTTGACAACCTTAACTTTGGAAGTGTTTTTACTGATCATATGTTTGTTTGCGATTATAAAAACGGAGCATGGCAAACTCCCAAAATAGTTCCTTACGGTCCTCTTACATTAGATCCTTCTGCACGAGTTTTTCATTATGGACAGGCTGTTTTTGAAGGTATGAAGGCGTACAAAGATGATCATGGAGACACTTATTTATTTAGACCTGATGAAAACTTTAAGCGTATTAATAAATCATCAGAACGTTTAGCAATTCCAGAATTTCCAGAAGACTATTTTTTTGAAGGATTAAATACTTTGCTAAAACTAGAAGATGCATGGATCAAACCCGGTGTAGGAAACTCTTTGTACATAAGACCTTTTGTAATTGCTACACAAGCTAGTGTTTCAGCTTCTGAAGCTAATGAATATAAATTTATGATTATTTGTTCGCCTGCGCAATCCTACTATAGTGGAGATGTTAGCGTTTTGGTAGCAGAAAAATTTAGTCGTTCTGCAAGTGGTGGTTTTGGATATGCAAAAGCTGCGGGGAATTATGCGGGGCAATTTTACCCAACAAAATTAGCTAAAGATCAAGGATATCAACAGATCATATGGACCGATTCTAATGCTCATGAATATGTTGAGGAAGCAGGTACTATGAATGTGTTTTTTAGAATTAATGATACTTTACTTACTGCACCTATTAGCGATCGAATTCTAGATGGAGTTACAAGAAAAAGTCTAATAGCTTTAGCGGAAAAACAAGGAATTAAGGTTGAAGTAAGGCCTATAAAAGTTTCAGAAATTGTAGAGGCTGTCAAAAATGGAAGCCTTAAAGAAATTTTTGGAGCAGGTACTGCTGCAGTAGTAAGCCCTGTAAAAGCTTTTGGATATAAAGGTGAACATTATGAATTAGAAAAACAGGATAATTCTTATGCTTCTCACTTTAAAAGTGCCTTGATGGATATACAATATAATAAAGCTGAGGATTCTTTTGGATGGCGTTATAAAATATAATTATTACAATATAAACAAAACCCCAGAAGAATATCTTTTGGGGTTTTGACTATTTACTTGTCTAGTATTTCTTTAATATTTGGTTTAAAATAATTAGGGCCTTTAAGTACTTTGCCATCTTCTCGATAGATCGGTTGACCATCATCACCAAGTTTACTCATATTACTACGCTGAATTTCATTGAATACTTCTTCAATTTTGTGTTGCATTCCATGCTCGATGATAGTACCACATAAAATGTATAGCATATCGCCTAACGCATCAGCTACCTCAACAAGGTCATTATTTTGTGCAGCTTCAAAATATTCTTCGTTTTCTTCTTTCATCAGATTGAATCGCAATGTGTTTTTTGCTTCTCCTAAATCTGCTACAGGTTCATTTTTATAACCAAGCTTAAAAGCTGTATGAAATTCTTGTACGGCGGCAATTTTGTCTTTCATCAATATTTTTTATAAGTTATCTTTGCAGTAAAAATAGCAATTTATGTTTAGTCAAGGTCAGTTGATATTTGCAGGGTTCTTTGTAGTAGCTTTTATACTTTTAATGATTTTTAGTTATCGCAAAGACATTGTCTTACATCGCAAGTATTACCGTGGCAGTCTTTTTATTTTACTTGGGTTTATTATTTTTATAGTTATATTATTCGCTTTAAAAGTCTATTTACAACCGGAGTAGAATATATTTCTTTCTTGTAAGCTACACTATTATAAATAAAAACACCATTCCTTATTAAAGAAATGGTGTTTATGAATATTTATTTTATACTTCTTAATTTACCTCTGGTAAGAAATTGTAATTCTTGCTATACTCTAGCATTTGAGTAACAAAATCTTTAGGTTGCGTCACTTCTATTTTAGTAATTTCTCCGTTGGCATCCATTTCAGGAACCAAAACAGGGTTTACAAAACCGCTATAAGGAGCTGATGTAAATTGTTCATTACGTTTTAGAACTTCTGCATGTACTGCTTGGTCAACTTTTACTCCGTATCCTTCTACTAAAGCTTCGGCAGCTTTATAATCTCCTTCAGATTTGATGCGTTGTGTTTCTCGCAATAAACGACCAAATATTTCACGTAATTTTGTATAATCATTTATATTATAATAAGTTTTACCCTCTTTGGTTACTTTTTCTATTACGTTATCTTTTTTTCCTTGCTCAAAAGCCCAAGCACTTACCCATTGCCTATTTCTCATATGAGCTTCTTCAACATCATCACCAAGATTTAGACGAATTAATTGAGTCATCAATCCGTTTCTGATATATCCATCATAAGCAGCTTTACCTACTTTTTCCCAATCTTCTACTAATCCTAATTCTTGTAATTTTGGATCCATCAAGTAGTATAATCCTACCAAATCAGCACGTCCTTCTTCCATAGTAGAAGCATAATTTTTCAACGTTTCTTTGGTTTCTCCTACACCTGGATTTAGTTGTCCAGAAGCATGACCAATTACTTCATGCAATGCTGTATGCAATTTGTCTGCTAGTTGCCCATATTTTTCTTCTAATTCAAATTCTTCATCGTCATGAACAAATTCTTTTAATCTACCTGATCCACCTGCATTATTATATGCATTAATAATGTTTCCTAAAGAAACAGATTTAGACCCCACAGCAGCTCTGATCCAGTTTGCATTAGGAAGATTTACTCCAATAGGAGTACTTGGCGAAGCGTCTCCTGCTTCTCCTGCAACAGTAACCACTTTGTAGGTAACTCCCACTACACTATCTTTTTTATGCTCATCCATAAGTGGTGAATTATCTTCGAACCATTGTGCATTTTCTGAAAGTACAGCCATTTTTTTTGACATATCAAAATCTTTGATTTGTACAATGGTTTCATAAGATCCTCTATATCCTAATGGGTCGTTATACACTTCGATAAAACTGTTGATGTAATCTATGTTTCCTTCTGTAGCAGCAGTCCATGCTACATTATAATCATCCCAGGTTTGCAAATCCCCTGTTTTGTAATATTCTATAAGTAAACCTAAAGCATCTCCTTGTGCTTTATTTTCTGCAACATCTTTTGCTTTTTCTAACCATTTTATAATTTCATCGATTGCCGCTCCATAAAGCCCTCCGGATTTGTAGACTCTTTCTTTTAATTCTCCATTTTCTTTTACTAATTGAGAGTTCAATCCAAACGATAACGGTTTATCAGTATTTGGAGATTTCATTTTTCCATAAAATGTAGTTACATCTTCATTTGTAACTCCGGGACCATAGAAGTTAACTGCAGATAGGGCAACATTATCAATGCCTTTTGCTTGATTTACCTTTTTAATATCCTGATCATTAAAAATTACTTCTTTTGCTTCTTGAGAAATCTCTGTCTGGGTATCCTTTAAAAGTGAATCAAAATACTCCTTACTAAATTCTGCCTTGATTTTATCATTACTATAATGGTGGTGAATTCCATTAGAAAACCACACTCGTTTTAGATACGTTTCAAAAGCTTTCCAGTCGTTTGTATTTTTATCGCCATTATATGAAGTATAAACTTTCTCAAGAGTTTTTCTTATCGTTAAATTGTGACGATAATTTTGATCCCACATAATATCTCTACCACTTAATCCTGCTTGTGTAAGATAGTATACTAGTTTCTGCTCTTTTAGCGTAAGGTTATCCCATCCGGGGATTTGATATCTTAATATTTTAAGATCAGCAAATTGCTCTACAGTATGATCAAACTTTTCTGTTTCTACAGGTTTCTGTTCTTCTTGTTGATCAACTTGTTCAGTAACCTTTGGATCATTTTTACATGCTATTGCCATTCCTGCAACAGCCATAAAAAACAATACTTTATTTAACTTCATTTATCTTAATTTATAGTTTTGACAAATGTAACAAAATAAAAGGATGCCAAAATTGATTATATTAGCTAATCAAACATTCAAAATTAACTACCATGAAAATAGTTAAATATCTGTTTTTTCTGTTATTGATTGCTATTATCGCAGGAGCTGTTTATGTTTCTACTATTGATGGTGCATATCAGATAGAAGAAAGTAAAATAATAAATGCCCCCGATAAACTTGTTTTTAGTACTATAAACGAATATAAAACATGGGAGAAATGGGGTCCATGGATGGATGAATCAGATGACTTACAATTGCAATATGCTACGCTAACCAGTGGTAGAGGTGCCTCATATTCATGGACTAGTGAGATACAGGGCGATGGTAAAATGCTCACCGAAAAAGTTGCTAAAAACAAAAGTATTGATCAAAAAATGACTATCATCTCCCCTATGGGTGAAAGTTTTAGTGATGTATATTGGAAATTTGAAAAAATTGATGCCAAAAAAACAAAAGTAACGTGGGGTATGAAGGGCGAGCAATCTTTTATGGAAAAAGCATTTTGGGCTACTCAAGACAGTACATTATCACAAATGGTGAAACCTATGTACGCAAGAGGTCTTGAAAAAATTGAAGCTTTTGTAAACGAAGAAATGAAAAAATATACTATCAAAATAGAAGGCGTGACCGAACACAAAGGTGGATTCTATATGTATAGTGCAACAACTTCTTCGATACCTGAGATACCTGAAAAAATTACACAAATGTTACCAGTAGTTACTACCTACATGGATCAAAATAGTTTACCTCAAACAGGAACTCCTTTTGTATTGTATAATGAATATAATGAAGAGTTAGGAACCTCAATTTTTTCTGTAGCAGTCCCTACACAAGACAAAGTAGAAACTCCTAAAGAGAATACTGTACTTTGTGATGTTCTTCCTTCACAAAAAGTAGTAAAAACTATTGTAAAAGGTCATCACACTAATCTGAAAGAAGCTTGGGAAAATACATATAAATATATCTCAGAAAACAATTTGGAACCTAACATAGATTCGCCAGGCTTTGAAGTATATATTACAGATGGAAAATCTAACCCAAATCCGGCAGAATGGATTACAGAAATTTATATCCCAATCAAATAACAGCTATATAATTTCAATCTAAATGAAACAACTGTTTTTGGTATTTGTAGGAGGGGGCGCTGGTAGTGTTGCCAGATACATAATAAGTAAATATCTCAATACCTCTTCTATACCATACGGAACTTTTACGGCTAATATTCTTGGTTCTCTTTTTATTGGTATAATTTTAGGAATCTCTCTCAAAAACAATACACTCTCTCAAAATACTGTCGCTTTTTTAGCCACTGGTTTCTGCGGAGGGTTTACGACATTTTCTACATTTGCTTATGAAAATCATACATTTTTGAAATCAGGGGATATTTTAAACTTTTTTATCTACTCTATTGGTTCATTTACAATTGGACTTCTTTTTGTATTTTTAGGAGTGTTTATTTCTAATAAGCTCTAGAAATACATAAAATAAATGTAACTATCTATGAAAAAAATTGAAGCTATTATACGCAAATCTAAATTTAAAGATGTAAAAGAAGCATTACACAATATAGAAGTAAATTTTTTTACATACTGGGATGTTACAGGAGTTGGTAATGAAAAAAAAGGAAATGTATATCGAGGAATTTCTTATAGCACATCAGATATACAAAGAAGATACCTGTCTATTGTAGTATCTGATGAATTTGAAGAAAGAACCATACAAGCTATTATCGATGCTGCAAAAACAGGAGATGTAGGAGATGGTAAAATTTTTGTTTCTAATATTGAAGAAACGTATAGAATACGAACAGAAGAAACAGGTAGCGAAGCTATAAATTAAAAGTAAAATCAATTTCTTGTTTCTGGCTAAACAATTACTGCACTTCAATAAAAATGATATTCTGTATTTAGTAATATTTTATTACAGATAATATTTTAAAAAATATAATCATGATTTTTTTTGACAGGAAATCGTTTTTGTAACGACTTAACTATAAGTAAATAATAATCGATTCTCTTAAAAAAGACGCTTTACTGATTGAAGAATCATTTGAGTGTGATTAAAATATTTTTTGAATTAAGAGTAATCTATAAAATTGAATATATTACTGTAAAAGTTTATATATTGTTTGTTTAAAATGAAAAAGTCCATGAAAATGGGCTTTTTTTATTCATTCTCTTGTTTTTTTTTAAACACTTTCACTCCTACAGGGATTTTTAAATCCAAATCATTTTCTTTGGGAGGGATCGGGCAAGAGTAGCTTTCGTTATAAGAACAAAAAGGATTATATGCCGTATTAAAATCAATTAGTATTGACTCATTTTCAGGGATAACCAAATCTATATATCGCCCACCTTTGTAGGTAGAAAAACCATTAGTTAAATCTGTAAAAGGTAAGAAAAGATAATTTTGATATTCAGGATTAGTTTTGAGTCCTTGATTTTGATAAATATTTAAGATATATGATTTTTCATCAAGAGTAAAATGCGCTTCTCCATATTTAACATATAACGGTTCATTACCCGTTGTTGTTTTCATGATAAAAGGAGTTTCATAAGGAGTTCTAACAAATTTTGCTTTTACAATAAATGTTGTATCAATCTCGAAAAAGTCTAACGACTTAAATTTTTTAAGATCATTTGGTAATAAAGGAGAAGTATCCTCTATCGAAAACTTTTTATTAAGTTTCTCTTGAAAAGTAATTATTCTTTTTATTTCAGTAGAATCTTGAGCTATAATTCTACTGATAGAAAATATAAATACAAATAATAATCTAAGCACTTTCCCCTTATTTTTTTGCAAAAGTACGATTTACAATTAGTTAACCCAGTAATTTTATAAATTTTATACAAGAATCATGAATAAAAAGTTACTTTTACGCCTATTTTAGAAAACACTACAAATCATTTTTAATTGTACAAAGTATTAAATCATTATAAAGATTCTTTCTCTGGCTTATCTAAAGAAGTATGGTGGTTGGCTCTCATTACATTGATTAACAGAGCCGGAGCTATGGTAATACCATTTCTATCATTATATCTGACTGATAATCTCAATTTTTCTCTTGAGCAGATTGGTTGGATTATGACAAGTTATGGATTGGGCTCTTTCTTTGGTGCATGGCTTGGCGGAAAACTAAGTGATCAAATCGGATACTATAGAGTAATAATGGGATCTTTATTCTTAACAGGAATATCTTTTATTATCATACAATACTTTACAAGTTTTTGGAGTCTTTGCCTCAGTTTTTTTGTTCTAATTGCTATTGCTGATACCGCAAGACCAGCATTTTTTGTTGCTTTAAGCGCTTATAGTAAACCTCAAAATAAAACCAGATCTTTAACCTTTATAAGACTTGCAATCAATTTAGGATTTTCTGCAGGTCCTGCATTGGGTGGAATCATTATTACTAGTATTGGCTACAACGGATTGTTCTGGGTCGATGGTATCACCTGTATTATAGCGGGACTAGTAATGATCCAAACGCTTAATCCCAAAAAAACTAAAGAACTAGATAAAGAGGTAGTAATAGAAAACCCTATACCAGCATATCGAGATGGTATATATATTGTGTTTTTAATAGCCTTGGCCTTATTTGGTTTTATATTTGTACAATATTTTTCTACAATACCATTGTATTATAAAGAAGTTCATCTCCTCTCAGAAGAAAAAATAGGTTTATTATTAGCAATGAATGGTGCTCTCATTTTCTTTTTAGAAATGCCTTTGATCACATATCTCGAAAAGACAAATCTTTCAAAAATCGGTAATGTAATTTCAGGATTCATTCTTACTGGTTTAAGTTTTGCATTATTATTACTTACTCCATGGGCTGGTATTTTGGTCATCGGAATGATCATTGCCACATTTGGCGAAATGATTGCTTTTCCATTTGGTAATGCTTTTGCTCTCGAAAGATCAAAAAGAGGAAGACAAGGTGCCTATATGGGCTTATACAGTATGTCATTTTCTGCTGCTCATATTTTTGGTCATAATTCTGGTATGCAACTTATTGATAGAATAGGTTATCATAATTCTTGGATATTTATGACTGCTGTTTCTGCAATAGGAGTAATTTTATTGTTTTTTGTTGTAAAAAAAATAAAGAGAGAAAAACCGATCACTTAACCAAAAAATTATACAATTCATGAAAATTATATCTCATATCTTACTGTTTTTTCTAATTTGTAGTTGTACAAAAGTTCAACAAGACAAGGAGTCTCCTAAAATAGAAAAACAAGATGTTGTTGGGCAAAAAGAATTTCCAGAATTAAAGCCTAACCGATATAATGTTGCTTTTTTAATTATGGATGGCACTTATAACACAGAATTTACTGCTCCATATGATATTTTTCAACATACTCAATATCGAGAACAGATAAAACAAATGAATGTATTTACTGTAGCGGATACTGATTCAGCTATCACCACTTTTGAAGGAGTAAAAATAATACCTGATTTTAATTACACAAAAGATAGTATTCCTAAAATAGATATTTTAGTTATTCCTAGTGCAGAACATCATTTAGACTCTGATCTAGAAAATACAATGATGTTGGATTTTGTAAAAAAAATCGATCAAGAAGCTATTTTTATGACCTCACATTGTGACGGAGCATTTGTATTGGCAAAAGCAGGACTATTAAACAATGTGGTAAGCACTACTTTTCCTAGCGATATTGATAAAATGAGAACGATGTTTCCTAAACTAGATATTAGGAAAGAGGTTTTGTTTGTTCATGATGATAAATATATTACTTCTGCGGGCGGAGCCAAAAGTTTTGAGGCTGCTCTGTATTTATGCGAACATTTGTATGGGAAAGAAATTGCAGAATCTTTGGCAAAAGGCTTGGTCATTGATTGGAAACTAGATAATGTGCCCCATTTAGTTATAAAAGACGAAGACTAATGTTTCTTGGATAATCTGAGAATAAATTATGTGAATCCTTATTCTTTAGCTAAAAATAAAAAGCACATATGGATCCATATATGCTTTTTATTTTTTAGGGCAAATTACATACTCTCTTTAGCTTCCTGATTTGGGGTCTTTCTTCTAATGTCCTCACACATAATTTAGCCCTGATGCATTCCAAATTAATATTTTAAATTCATATCGTCATATAAATTAAAATGTTAATTCTAGACCATACATCAGTTTTTTATTACAGTATAAAGATAATGTAAAAGTTTTGTTAAACCCAAAAAAACAACGTTAAAAAACACAAAAAATCGATGAAATACACATTTTTAACTATTTTCAAATTATTTTTTAGAGAAAAATTTAGAAGTTCCCAGGTAATCCTGTATCACTTTATTATACTCTTTTGAGATTCTCAAAGTTAATGTTCCGTCTATTGCATATAAAGCATCCAAATCTTTATACCCCTTTTTAAGAAGTTCTTCTAGATAAAATAAAGCTGTTTTAAAATCTCTATCTTGAGCACTCAGACTAATAATTCTCTTATATGAGTCAAAGTCATCTTTATCTATGATAGTAGAAAGGATATTTAGCAACATATTTACTTCTAGCGCCTTGGGGTTATCTAAGAGTACATTTTTATATTCATCTACAATATATCTCAAATAATCTTTTACTCTTTTTGCAGCATGTCTGGCGCTTTTTTGATTATTCTTCAACAAAGTATCTAACTCTGATACTTGATATTGCCACCATCCTAAATTTTCAAAACTAACTGTATTAATATCTTCTTCTAAAGAGAATAAATATGTATTCCTCAATGCACTTTCTTGGTTACTATATTTTAACCATATTCTTTTTTCTCTTTTGTAAGAAGGCATTTTTCTAATCTCTTTTTGTTTGTCTTTTAAAAACTTAGTGTCAAAAAACATACTATAAGAAATCCTTATACGTTTTACCTCATTATAAGCGAATAGATATTGTCCATTCTTTAGATACTCATCTACTTGTTTCAAATCTCTGTCGAACATACTTCTAACCCAGATAGAATCTTTTGGGATTCTGCCTTTCAACATAGATTGCATCGTGAATTGTGATAATGCTTTATTAAGTAATCTTTTATTTGGAAATTGAGTTTCTCCTTCTTGTACAAAAATATCTGCAGGGACTGCTTTACTCTTAAGGTATTGTTTATTCTTAAAAAAATCTTTGTATCTATAGTTATCTGTTGACACAACACCGATGTAAGAAAAGTTTCTTTTGATTTTTATAGATTGATTATAAAAATAACTATCACCAATAGCAATCACTCCAAATATTTGATCAGAATACAATGCGGGGATTAAACTTACTAACCGAGAATCAATATCATTGCCAAAAATACATATTCTCCCTTGCTGAACTGGAAAAAGAGAAATCATATGTTTCATAAAAGACGAAACATATTTGACTTGATCTTTGATATTTTTATTGTTCTCAAAATCAGTCACTGCCAAAATATAACCATGTTCTTCTGCAGCTTCTTGAAATAATTTAGTTGTTTCGACTGTATTTTTTTGTGAATTAAACCCCATTAGAATGGGCCATGTTTTTTGTTTATCAAAGTCTTTTGGCAGGTATATACTATATTTATTATCAAAATCAGGAATACTTAGAGAATCTATTACAGTACCTTTTTTAAGAATCAATTGGTCTTGTGAATAGCCAAAGCAAAATAAAATAATACATATAAAAAAGAAGAACTTTTTAAGACAAGAAAGCATCACTGTTAAAAATAATTTTATTCTAAATAAAAGAAAAAAAGCTTCTGAAAGGTATACTTTAACAGGATTTTATTATCAAAATATAACCTTTTATAAAAAAACGCCCAATAAAATTAGGCGTCTTTATATTCTTTACTTGTACTCTCTTTAGTTCTTCCCTAACTAATGTCCTCACACAAGATAAAGATGGCTTTACAAATATAAAACAAATCTTATGCCAAATATTCATATTTTATTAGTTCTTTTATTTTTTTGGGTAAGTAATTGGATTGTGTTCGATCAAATTAGAAAGAATAATATGTGTTTTTACTTCTCCATATGCAATAAGTTTATCAATCAACTCTTGCAGATGCATTTGATCTTTTAAGACTACTTCCATAATAATATTTTCATTACCGGTCACCCTATAACAGTTGATTACTTCTTTAAAAGTAGCTACTTCTACCATAAAAGGTTTTAATCTTCCCATAAAAGCTTTGAGTGTAATCATAGCTTTTAACTGATATCCCGTATCCGTATAAGATACATTGGCAGTATATCCTTTTAGTACTCCATAATCTTCCATTTTTTTTATTCTTTCTGCTACTGCGGGCGAACTTAACCCTATTTTCCTTCCAATCTCTGCATTAGAAAGTCTGGCATTTTCTTGTAAGCACTTTAAAATTTCCCAATTGATTATGTCTAATTTCATTTAAAAATGTAATTATTTTAGTGTTTTACCTACTTCTTATCTAAATGTATTACTTAAGTTCAAATATACACCCTTTACTTTTTTAAGGCAAAAACCTAATTTAATTTAAAAACTAAAGCAAATTAACTTTTTTGCCTTAATATCAAAATTATGATTCGACGAAATAGCATTAATTTTGAATTAATAATTATGAAACCATATCCAAGAAATAAAAAATTATATAGAAAGGCATTAGAGATATTTACACTATCGCGTAATATTTCTAATTATTTGGTTCATGATTTGGCCGAATTACAAAATAATGGTGGAGAAAATCCACATATTTATTTTACTGGTGATATTGTAAGACAATCTGATGCTTTAGCCACAAAAATCATTTATGCAGAAAATCAAACCTTTCAAGATGATCGTCTTAAACATGCCCATTCTTTGATGAATATTACTAATAGATTGTACAAAAATTGTGAGCGTCTAGAAAGATCAGAAAGTAATGGTAAAGAATTTTTGGTTTTACTAAGAAAAGAACTTAAAAAATTTAGACATTTACAATACAACTGGATGGCTACTTTATAGTATACTTTCTACTTCTTTGAAAAAGTTGCTGAACCCTTCTACTTCTGGTTAAAAATATATTTCATTAATATCTAGATCGGGATTAAGAACATCAATACAATCATTTCATTATTGTAGCAATACGCTGTTTATATCTTTTTAATTCTTTCATGACTCTTGGACTCAATATAAACAATCCTATCATGTTTGGAACCATCATAGCAAAGACCATAGCATCACTAAAATCTGTTACTGCATCTAAGGTAGCAGCCGCTCCAATAACTGTAAAACAACAAAAGATAAATTTATATAAATATTCTGTTTGTTTACTTCTTCCAAACACATAACTCCACGATTGATATCCATAATAAGACCACGAAATCATAGAAGAAAATGCGAATAAAATGACTGCTATTGTAAGCACATAAGGAAACCATGAGATCCCGCTTTGTAATGCAGATGATGTTAATAAAACTCCTTGATCTGAATTAATTTCTACTCCTACCTCAACCTGACCTGTAATAATCAATACCAAAGCTGTCATTGTACATACAACTACAGTATCTATAAATGGTTCTAATAATGCTACTAAACCTTCACTTGCCGGAAATCTTGTTTTTACCGCACTGTGAGCAATAGAAGAACTTCCTATTCCTGCTTCATTACTAAATGCTCCTCGTCTAAACCCTTGAATTAATACACCTATGATTCCGCCAATCACTCCTCTGGGATTAAGAACTCCTTCCCAAATAGTATATAACGCTTCAGGAATTTTTTGCCAATTAATGATTAAGATACAGGTTACTGCCATCAAGTAAATGATAACCATCAAAGGAACAACTTTATCTGTAACACTAGCAATTTTTTGTATTCCTCCGATAATGACTATCCCAACAAATACAGCCATAATAACTCCAAAAACCCATCCTTGTCCATAGAGCAAAGAGTTTTGAGAAAGAACAACATGTTCAAAGAGTTTGAACGCTTGATTTGCCTGAAACATATTTCCTCCTCCAAAAGAACCTCCTATACACATAATAGAAAATAAAATAGCGAGTACCTTACCTAATTTTGGAAACCCTTTTTCTCGTAATCCTTTACTTAGATAATACATCGGTCCTCCATATACTTTTCCATCTCTATCTATTTCTCGATAAGTAACGCCTAGAGTACACTCAATAAATTTTGATGACATCCCCAATAATCCAATCAAAATCATCCAAAATGTTGCACCGGCCCCACCAATGGATAACGCGATAGCAACACCTGCTATGTTTCCAAGTCCTACTGTTGCAGACACCGCTGTAGTCAAAGCTTGAAAATGACTTACCTCTCCTTTTGTTTCTTGTTTACTTTCTAAAGTATGTTCCAGAGTATCATATTTTCCTCGAACCACCTGAATAGCCGTATAAAAACTTCTAATATTGATAAACCTAAAATAGATTGTAAAATATGTTGCTCCGCCAAGTAATACTAATAAGACCCAGGGAATTCCTGTAGTTTCTGTCAACGGTATTTCGGCTAGAATTGCATCTACAAACCAATGTGTTGCATTACCAAAAGCTTCATTAATCTGCTGATCGAGGTTTTGTTGTGAAATAAGAAAAGAAAATATCATCCTATACATTTTCTTCGCAAATTGCCAGAAAAAGGATAATCATAAAAGGTTAAGCATTATTCAAATTTTAAATCTTAAATGATTAACCATAGGGTTAAGTATTATTTTCTAAAGGGTGTAAATTGTAGAAAATCATTTGTTTTAGCAAAAGTTATGAGTTGCCCTTTGCCTCCTGCCCCACTAACATTGAGCATCTTTTTAATTTGATAAATATGTGTTTGAAATCCATCTACACTGATATTCATTTCTTCTGCAATTTCTGTATAAGACTTATCATCTCCATAATATGCCAAATATCCTAAAACTTCTTTTTGCCGATCTGAAAGTTCAATTTTGGTAGTTTGTCGTAATTCTTTTATACTTTTTTTTAGCGATTTAATAGTATCTAAATGACTTTCGTTTGCAAGTTCAAGCTTTTCAATTGTATTGCGAAGCTTACTATTTTGAACTTCTAGTTTTTGAGTAATACTTTGTTGTTGTTCTTTTTCTGAAAGAAATTTCCAACTATACAACAAAATAGAAAACAAAAGAATAAAGAGAAACTTGAAAGAGATCGCCGTAATACTACCTAGCATGCTCCAAAACTGTTGATCAATGTATTGCAATACCTTATCTTGTGGGATAATCCTATGAGAGACTGCAATAACAATTAGTATAAACAATGCAAAAGTTGGTAGATACATAAACTTCATTTGTCTACTTACAAATGCCTTATTTAATTCGAATAATAAGGAAATAGCAACTACTATTGAAATAGGAATATCTATTAACCATATAAAATTATTGCTGATCTCAGCGTTACCATAAGAAGTAGCTATAAAAACAAAAGTGATCATACTCAAAATACCACTATACAGTCCTACAAACTCTTTGATAGTAAAACGTTGAACCATTCTAACCAAAATACCCGGGTTTTGCTGATGCTCTATTGAGGGTAAGGATAAAATAATAAATAACGAATTTGCCAACGAAACCAATACCCCAAAATAAATCAAGGTTTTATTCGTAAAAGACCACTCAAGCCATGTGATCAGAATGAGATTTACCAGAGCTCCTAATCCCCAAACAAATATTGCCAATCCAAACCATTTGATGCCTTCAATTGCATTTTGATCTGCTCCTCTTCGTTTTTCTTTACTAAAAATACGTTGGATCACAATTGCAGAAATAAGACAAACAATTGCAGTAACTGTATATTCTATAGTTGTAAGCACAGGTATCCTTTTTGTTTAAAGATAAAGAAACTACTATAAATGAAAAACCCCACTTTAATGTGAGGTTTTATTTTGGTACTATATCTATAATAAAATTCTACATATTCCTACGATACTGCCCTCCTACTTCAAACAGCGCAGCAGTGATCTGACCTAAAGAGCAAACTTTTGTGGCTTCCATTAAGACTTCAAAAATATTCTGATTTTGAATAGCGGCTTCTTGTACTTTAGCCAAAGCTTCGGCTGCTTTATCTTTTTTAGCCTTATGCAGATCGTTCAATATAGTGATCTGATATTGTTTTTCTTCTTCTGTCGCTCTTATTACTTCTCCCGGAGTTACTGTTGGTGAACCTTTAGAACTTAAAAATGTGTTTACACCAATAATAGGAAACTCTCCAGTATGTTTTAACGTTTCATAATACAAACTTTCTTCTTGTATTTTGCTTCGTTGATACATCGTTTCCATAGCTCCGAGTACTCCTCCTCGTTCTGTTATTCTATCAAACTCATTAAGAACAGCTTCTTCTACCAAATCTGTTAATTCTTCAATGATGAAAGATCCTTGAATTGGATTTTCATTTTTAGCCAGACCTAGTTCTTTATTGATGATTAACTGAATTGCCATCGCTCTACGAACAGACTCTTCTGTAGGTGTGGTAATAGCTTCATCATAGGCATTAGTATGCAACGAATTACAGTTATCATAAATAGCGTATAACGCTTGTAATGTCGTACGAATATCATTAAAATCAATTTCCTGAGCGTGTAATGATCGCCCTGAAGTTTGAATATGATATTTTAGCATCTGTGCTCTTGGATTTGCCCCGTATTTATGCTTAAGTGCTTTTGACCAGATTTTACGAGCAACTCTACCTATCACTGCATACTCCGGGTCAATACCATTTGAGAAGAAGAACGATAAGTTCGGCCCAAATTTATTGATATCCATACCTCTACTTAAATAGTACTCTACATACGTAAATCCATTTGCTAGTGTAAGTGCTAATTGTGTAATCGGGTTTGCGCCCGCTTCTGCAATATGATATCCAGAAATAGATACAGAGTAGAAATTACGTACTTGCTTCTCTATAAAATATTCTTGTACATCTCCCATCAATCGCAATGCAAATTCTGTAGAGAAAATACATGTATTTTGTGCTTGATCTTCTTTCAAAATATCAGCTTGTACTGTTCCACGAACGGTGCTTAATGTTTCTGCTTTGATTTTGTTGTATACATCTATTGGCAACACCTGATCTCCTGTCACTCCCAAAAGCATTAGACCTAAACCGTCATTACCTTCTGGTAGTTCTCCCTGATACTGCGGTCGGTCTACACCTTTATTTTTATAAATTGCTTTGATTTTAGCTTCAACCTCTTGCTCTAGTTCATTTTCTTTGATGTACTTTTCACAATTTTGATCTATTGCAGCATTCATAAAGAATCCTAAAAGCATTGGTGCTGGACCATTGATTGTCATACTTACTGAAGTCATGGCATGAGTAAGATCAAAACCTGAGTACAACTTTTTGGCATCATCCAAACAACATATTGACACCCCTGCATTACCAATTTTACCATAAATATCCGGCCTATGATCAGGATCATTACCATATAAGGTCACAGAATCAAAAGCAGTTGATAATCGCTTGGCAGGCATTCCTAAACTCACATAGTGAAAACGTCGGTTGGTACGCTCTGGACCTCCTTCTCCTGCAAACATTCGAGTAGGGTCTTCACCTGTTCTCTTAAAAGGATATAAACCTGATGTATAAGGAAATTCTCCCGGAACATTTTCTTGTAAAGACCATTGTAAAACATCTCCCCAAGCTTGATACTTTGGTAATGCTACTTTTGGAATTTGAGTATGAGATAAAGATTTAGTATGAGTTTCTATCTTAATCTCTTTGTCTCTTACTTTAAAAGTATAAACAGGGTCTTTATATTTTTTAATTTTTGATTGCCAACCTATAATGATTTCCCAGTTATAAGGATCTAAGTTTAATTTTACACGATCAAACTCTGCTAATAATAATTTTACTAACGTTTTTGCTTCATCATTATCTATATTCTGCAAGGGCTCATCATCAATTCCATTTTTGGAAAGGCTAATATCTTTTACATCTGCTACACTACAAATAGTTTTGTATATCCCATATAATTTTTGTGCAACTTCAGTTTGTGTCTCTACAGTTTTATCATATGCCCTATTGTTTTCTGCTATTTCTGACAAATATCGTGTTCTACTAGGCGGAATTACAAATATCTTTTCAGACATTTCTTTAGAGATATGAAAATCTGATTCGAGAGCAGCTTGAGTTTTTTCTACTAATTTATCCATGATCGCTTTATACAGCGTATTCATACCAGGATCATTAAATTGAGAAGCAATAGTACCATATACAGGAAGATCATCCTGATGGGTATCCCAAAGATTATGGTTACGCATATATTGCTTTTTTACATCACGTAAAGCATCTAGAGATCCCCTTTTATCAAATTTATTTATCGCAACCAAATCTGCGAAATCAAGCATATCTATTTTTTCTAACTGTGTTGCAGCACCAAACTCCGGCGTCATTACATATAAAGAAGTATCACTATGTTCTAGAATTTCTGTATCCGATTGCCCAATACCAGAAGTTTCTAAAATAATCAAATCAAATTCTGCTGCTTTTAGTACTTCTATAGCTTCTGCTACATATTTTGACAATGCAAGATTAGATTGGCGTGTAGCCAAAGAACGCATATATACCCTAGAAGAATTAATAGCATTCATTCTTATTCTGTCTCCTAGTAATGCTCCTCCGGTTTTTCTTTTTGAAGGATCTACAGAGATAATTCCTAGTGTTTTTTCTGGAAAATCAATTAAAAAACGACGAACTAGCTCATCTACCAAAGAAGATTTTCCTGCTCCTCCTGTACCCGTAATTCCTAAAACAGGAGTTCTTGATGTTTTATTTTTTTGATGGATTTGTTCTAGCGCATTTTTTGCTATATCAGGAAAGTTTTCTGCAGCAGAAATTACTCTTGCTATGGCTCCAACTTCCTTTTCTGCTAAATGTCCTGCTTCTCCATTTAATGTATTTCCAATAGGATAATCAGATTTCTGTACCAAATCATTGATCATTCCTTGTAATCCTAATTCACGACCATCATCGGGAGAATAAATCCTAGTGATTCCATAATCCATGAGATCTTTGATCTCTTCGGGTAGGATTACTCCGCCGCCACCGCCAAATATTTTGATATGACCTGCTCCTTTTTCTTTAAGCAAATCGTACATATATTTAAAATATTCGTTATGCCCACCTTGATAAGAAGTCATTGCGATGGCATTAGCATCTTCTTGAATTGCACAATTAACCACTTCTTCTACGCTTCGATCATGTCCGAGATGAATAACTTCTACTCCTGTAGATTGAATAATACGACGCATGATATTGATTGCCGCATCATGACCATCAAATAATGATGCTGCTGTTACAATTCTAACTTTATTCTTTGGGGTATATGGTGCAATTTGTTCCATTTATAATAAATCGTGATTTTAATGATGCTAATTTACGAAATATGCAGCAAAAAGGATGATTTTTTTAGAATCATCTAACATCTAATTCTTTTCTAAAGATATGCAGCCTTAATGAATTGTTCTCAATACACAAGAAGTAGTTATCTAATCGAATCATCTATAAAGTATGTTCCTTTTATAATATTTATGATGTTTTCCTTCGAAAAAAGATCTAAATATAAGTTTGTAATGTTTGATTTTTTATAAAAAAGTCCAGTCTTTTTCATATAGTTTCAACAAAAAATGGAATAAAAGATTCATTATTTTAAGAATAAAATATTTCTTCTGTTTCTAATGAAAATACTTTAAAAGGGTACAAGTAATTTTTTGAAAATAATTCTATTTTTAAAACATAAAACAGCCATATTGATGAAAAAAACCACTTTATTAATCAACTGCCCAGATAAAAAAGGGATCATTGCAACCGTAACCAATTTTATTTTATCCAAAAAAGGAAATACTGTTTACATCGAGCAACATGTCGATAGAGAATTGAAAGAATTTTTTATGCGATTAGAATGCGAATTTGATCAAGATGAAGAAAAGTTAGCTCGCTTTAAAGAGGCTTTTAATAATAATGTTGCTGAAAATTATAATATGCATTGGGAAATGTATGACACTGAAAAAAAACCTAAAATGGCTATTTTTGTGTCTAAATATGACCATTGCCTTTATGATATTTTAAGCAGGCATGCTTCTGGAGAATTGAAAGTAAAGATTCCCTTAATTATAAGTAATCATAATGACTTAAAACCGGTTGCAGAAGCTTTTCATATTCCTTTTAAACATATTCCTGTTTCCAAAGAAACAAAGGTTGAAGCCGAGGCAACACAGATAGCTCTGCTAAAAGAACATAAAATAGATTTTGTAGTTTTAGCACGGTATATGCAAATTTTATCTTCAGAATTTGTTAATTATTTTCCGCATAAAATCATTAATATTCATCATTCTTTTTTACCGGCTTTTCCAGGTGCAAAGCCTTATCATTCTGCATACAAAAGAGGAGTAAAAATTATAGGTGCTACAAGTCATTATGTTACCTCTGACCTAGATGAAGGCCCTATCATTGAGCAAGAAATTGTACGCGTATCTCATATTCATAATGTTCAGGATTTTATTTTGAAGGGTAGAGACCTTGAAAAAATTGTGTTGTCAAGAGCAATCAAGCATCACATAGAAAGAAAAGTGTTGGTTTATAATAATAAAACAGTAATTTTCTCATAGGTATTGCTTACTTTAGTTTTATAATTTCATTTTTGAATCCCAAAACTCTATTTCAATGAAAAAATCTATCATCCTTTTATGTATTCTATTTTTAGGAAGTTGTGCAGAATTACAACAAGTTGTTAATAATTTACCACAAACAACAGGTGGTGGTTTTGGAGTAAGTAATATTGATATCGCAAATGGTTTAAGACAGGCTTTAGATAATGGTATTGACAAGCAGGTTACAAAACTCACACAAAAAGATGGTTTTTATAGGAATCAATTGGTCAAGATATTACTTCCTAAAGAATTACAAAAAGTTGATAAAACACTGAGAGATATCGGATTAAATAAGCTTGCTGATGAAGGATTAAAAGTACTTAATCGTGCTGCTGAAGATGCTGTAAAAGAGTCTACACCAATATTTGTAAATGCAGTAAAGCAAATTACTTTTAATGATGCACGCCAAATTCTTTTGGGTAATGATGATGCTGCAACTTCATACCTAAAAAGTAAGACTCGAGGTCAATTATATCAAAAGTTTAATCCTGTAATCAATAGATCTTTTTCTAAAGTTGGGGCAGATAAAATATGGTCTAATATTATTAATAAGTATAATGCTATTCCTTTGACTAATAATGTAAATCCTGATCTTACTGATTATGTTACAGAAGAAGCATTAAAAGGGGTATACACGATGATCGCAGTAGAAGAAAAAGATATAAGAACAAAACTTAGTTCAAGAACTTCTGACTTATTACGTAAAGTATTTGCTTTACAAGATTAAAACATAATCTTAATTAAGGTTTTATAATATTTTTAATTTTTAGGTACGCTTAAAATATCGATCAACATTTACCAGAATTTTAGGGTATGTTAACCCTTCATTAAGAGGTCTTAGTTTTATGAACCACTACCTTTGTATTATATTATTAATATTATATGATGCTTAATTGGTTTAAACATAAAACTGAACTTCAAAAATTACAGCATAGCTATTGTAAGCTTATCAAATGTTCCTATGAAATAGCGCTTAAGGACAGGGAAAAAAGCGAACAAATTCGTAAAGAAGCAGATAAGATTCTATTAAGAATTCGAGAATTAGAAGATAAAACAAAAATAGAAGACAAATCTTCTCTACATATAAATTAGTATAATATCCTCTTTGATCTTATGATTGTGCAATAAAAGCAATAGATTCTCTATTGAAGACCTCTGGTTGCTCAACATTAACAACATGACCAGAATTGTTTACTACATATAATTCAGAAAATTTGTGAGCATCAACAACTTGTCTAATCGATGGTAGAAATAGATAATCTTCTTCTCCCATAACATATAAAGTAGGTATTTTGATATCTTTTGCTCTGAAGAAACGAAGTAATGGATTAATTTCAGAAGTCAATCTAAACCATCTTACAAATTCTTTTTGATACAGTTTTTTGGCTTCATTAACAAAAAGAAGTCTAGAATGCCTATGATTTTTCTTAGGCATAATGATAAAAGCAAAAAATTTATACAGCAACATATATGGAATTACAGATTTGAATACTATCCCTAATTTCATTAATACCTGTGAGCGTAAATTTAACTTCATAATAGCACCGCCCATAACCATGCTGCGTACTTTTTCCGGATACCGTTCTGCAAGATTTCTAATCAGAATCGTACCAAGAGAAATCCCTACAAAATGAGAATTCTCTATTTTCTCTTTTTCAATCACTTCTACAATATCGTCTGTTATAGAATCAAAAGTATATTTAGAATTAAAAGCATCTTTAAGCACAGGTTTTGAATTACCATGACCTCTTAAGTCTAATAAAAGAATATTGAAATGTTTTCTGAATTCTCGAACTTGTCTAAACCAAATAGAAGAACTACCTCCTGCTCCATGAACAAAAGTTACCCATTCTGTACTTTCTGAATGTCGATATATAGAATAATTTAGCAATTGATTTTTTTAAAGCGTTAAAAATATAAACTTATTTTGTAAATCACACTACTATATTAGAAAATAATAATGTTCTCATTTTCATAAGACTTACCTATGTTATTGATAACTGTAAGGTTTTGAAGTAAGAAAATGCGTTTACAAGCCTTGAACCATACCAAGAAAAATACTCTCCATCCACCAAAATAACAGGGATATTAGGAATCATGTGTTTAATTTCTTCCACATGTTTTTCAGCGAATGGATAAGGTTCTGAAGACAAAAGAATAAGGTCAATATTTTTAAAAGATTTTAAGCCATCAATTGGTATCTCAGGATACCGCTCTTTGTTACCAAAAGCATTATCAAAACCATTTACACTTAACATATGATCAATAAAAGTACCAGAACCTGTAACCATCCAAGGATCTCTCCAAATAAAGTAAGCTACCCTTTTTTTGGGTATATCTTTTATAAAATTATCAAAACCTTCTTTTTGAGATATAATAGTATTCACAAGATCAGTAGCTGTTTTCTCAACATTAAAGATATTTCCGTATTGAGAAATCATTTCTAGGGCATCTTTTAATATACTAATATCTGTAACATGAACTTTATACTCTTTTTCTAAGTTTTCTACAATTTCTTTTGTGTTTTCTTCTTTATTACAAAGAATTATATCGGGGTTTAATGTTCTTATCTTTTCATATTTAACTTTCTTTGTTCCACCTACAATTGCTGTCTTCTCTTTTAAAGATTTAGGATGAATACAAAATTTGGTTACCCCTACAATACTATCTTCTAAACCTAGGTCTACAAGTAATTCAGTTTGCGATGGCACTAGTGATATTATACGCTTTGGAGTATCCAAAATTTCAATCTCTCTACCAATTTGATCAGTATATATCATCTATCTTTTATTTTTAACACTTTAGTCCAACAAAACAAAAAAAATCATAAATATTTAATAATTAAATACTTAACCTAGGTTTTAAACTAAAATTTCCCTACATTTAGTTATATTAACTTAAAATCTTAACGGGGCTATGAATTCAATACTACCAAATATTATCGTTTACGGCATTATGCCATTTTTCATTGTTTTTATTGCATATGGCTTGTATGGTTATGCTAAGCATGTGTTTAACGCAAATAGACGATAATTCTATTTTTAAATCAGAAAAACAAACAATATTTAATATTAAATATTGTTTGTTTTTTTATTTTTTGAAAAGTAAGATTTCTTCCATTTGTTTTTGAAGCTCCAGTGCTTTATTGGCTGCTGCCTGAGCATAATCCTCAGCATCTGAAGCATAAATTATTCCTCTAGAAGAATTAATCAATAAACCTACCTGATCATTGATCCCATATTTACACACTTCTTGCAAATTACCTCCTTGTGCTCCTACTCCCGGCACTAATAGAAAACTATCAGGAATAATACCTCTAATCTCTGATAGATACTCTGCTTTTGTTGCTCCAACTACATACATTAGATTTTGAGCATTATGATATGATTTTGAGATTTCTATCACATTTTTATACAACTCTTTACCTTCAATCTTTTTCGTTTGAAAATCAAATGCTCCTTGATTTGATGTAAGCGCCAACAGAATGGTATGTTTATCTTCAAAAGATAAAAACGGTTCTACCGAATCTTTACCCATATATGGTGCAACAGTTATCGAATCAAATTGTAAATCTTCAAAAAAAGCTTTGGCATACATAGTACTCGTATTACCAATATCTCCTCTTTTGGCATCTGCTATGGTAAAGACTTCGGGATAATTTGTATTGAGATAAGTAATTGTTTTTTCCAGAGATTTCCATCCTTTAATACCATATGCCTCATAAAAAGCAATGTTGGGTTTATAAGCAACTGCAAGATGTTGAGTAGCATCTATAATAGCCTTATTAAATTCAAAAATAGGATCATCTAATTTTAATAGATGTTTGGGAACTTTATTTAAATCTACATCCAGACCAATACACAAAAAGGACTTCTTTTTATAAATTTGTTCTACTAATTCTTTAGTATTCATAATAATTTTGAAAACGTTTTTTACCTTCTATTCTTTACCATCTACATAGTCTTGAAGATATGCATATCTTTCTGTTAACTTACCATTTTTGGTCATTCTCGCTCTTTCTAAAATCCCATCATGGTCATTATTAAAAAATGCCGGTATCACATGGGTTAAAAACATTTCTCCAAACCCTTCACTGGCATCTTTAGGAAGTTCACAAGGTAAATTATCTACTGCCATAACAGCAATTGTATCAGCATTTTTATAGTTTGATTCTTGTTCTGTTTCGGGGTGATAACCATATATAGGATCTGCTATAGTCGAAGACCTAATCGTACTTGCCACAGGCCCGTCGATATCACAAGAAATATCTGCTACTACTTTGATATTAAAATCCTTTGATTTTGCATCTTCTCGAGTAAAAATATAAGGTGCTCCATCGCCAAAAAAATGTCCTGCAATATATAGATCACTGACTTTTGCAAACCTCATAAAGTTACTTTCATATTCTTTTGAGTTAGAAAAAAAATCATATATGTCTTTTACCTGATCATCTTTGCGTTTATTATAATCAAGTACATCTAATTGTACATATACCGGTTCATCAAAAACTTGATGCAAATATTCTTTTACAGAGACTTCTTTAATCTGCATCGCATCTAGAATTTCTTTGGCACCTTTACCTACTTTACCGTTACCGGTAAGAACAATTTTTATATTAGGTAATTGTACTTTTGATAATTCTAGCTCTAATGATTTCTGACTGCTGAGTGTTTCTGCTTTTGGGAGCGTAAAAGTATCCGATTTGAGCCCCCAGGTTCTAAAGGCATTATATGAACCGACTATACCAGCGTAACGACCAAATCCAATTAATCTATATCCTTTATCATTTAAAATCACCTCGTGATCATACAATTCTATGTTTTTATCAAGAATAGCATTTAATAATGCTCGATTATAAGGTTGTTTTTTGATCGTATGCGAAAAGAAAAAGTATTTCTTTTCTGGGATTAAAGCCTCTATCGGCACCTCTTTTACACCAAGCAAAACATCGCATGCTGTCATATCATCTGTGATATTAAAGCCTGCATTAGAATATTCTTCGTCTTTAAAAACTCTTATGTTTGATTTTTCTACTGTAAATGAAGCTTTCGGAAATTGAGATATTGCTTTTTTTAAACCCTCTGGTGAAAAAACTACCCGACGATCTGGTGGAGTTTTTTGCTCTTTGATGATCCCAAAATTAATCATATAGTTTGGTATATCTTTTGATTATTTAAAATTGCTATCAAAGATATGACAATTATAATTATCTTTGCGCACCATTTTGAGTTTCAGTATAGTGTTTCTTGGTCAATTTGACATTAAATAAATGCTGCAATCAAAGTGTATTCGGGGTCGACTGGTTTTGACAGCGAGATTAATAGAGTGGTAAGCACGTCGAGCGCTGGGATATAGCTCGTAAATATCATATTTCAACTTTTTTAAACGGCGAGAATAACTACGCCCTAGCTGCATAATCTGAATCATAGTAGGATAATGCCTCGGCTCACTAGGTGAGCAAGCAGGAAGTCTCCCAATAGCCTTGGTTTGCGGCGATTGATTTTGAGACTTCGTAAAAGTAAACCTAGAAATTATAGGGTCTTGATATAGTTTTGAAACTTAAGTAAGAATAAGCGATAAGTTGGCGGTTTTTGGTCTTTCTTATTGTCGAAAATTAAACAAAAACTAAACGTGTAGAAAGCTATTGTATTACTTGTTTGGACGAGGGTTCGAATCCCTCCGACTCCACCAAAAGAGAATCTTCATTCAAGCAATGTTGATTCTCTTTTTTGTTTTCACGATAATCATTTGACAATAAACCAATTGAATCAAAAATCAAATTTACTCTTGGGGTTCGAAATTCGTTGTTTTTGAAATCATATAATATCCCATCTGGAAATACCATAAACTGAACTGCTCTTTTGGTTTCAATATCTCCTGAATCCCATAATGGAGTTGTCATCTTTATTTAGATAGATATTTAGGACAGTTTATGTTTTAATAAACATATCAGAAAAAGATTATATTCTTAGTTGGGGTACAAAACCCCAATCGAAGTCGAAATAGAATTTTATAAACTTAAAAATATGCATAGATCCTAGAAAAATTATCCGAATTTCTCTAGCAATTCCAAAACTTTACACCTCTACAATGTAAACAGTAACCCAATATAAACCATTTGTAAATTTATTTAATACAAATATCAAAAAACAAGTCCATGAACATATGGGTAAACTTAATTTTGAAGTAAATAAATACAAATCTTTTAAAACATTAAACATGAAAAAAATAAGTCTTTTTTTGATCCTATTTTCTCTAATTCTAATAACTTCTTGCTCTAAGGATAACGTTGAAAACGATCATGAATCTTTGAACAATACCGAGGTTCGGTTTAAGGAATTACAGGCAGAGTCTAAGTTTCAAGAATTTGAAATCTTACAAGATGAGTTAGTAAGTGAAATAGCTAATATTTTGGAAAAAGAAAACATCACTGGAGGAGAGTTATATCAACTTTACCAAAATAAAGATGAAGAAACCATAAGTACACTGCTCAGAACACCTGAAATAATCAAAATTCAAGAAAATCTCAACTTGATCGCAAATGATCTAAAGACAAATTATCCAGATTTACTTCCTTCAATTTCCGAAACAGAACAACATCAAGTCATAGCGATTGGAATGAAAAATATTAAAGAAATTGATAATTATTCTTTTATGACAAAGAGAAAAAAGTGTAACTGGAGATACACCTTATGTGTAGCTGCCGCTACTACTGCATATACCGCTTGTGGTGCTGGAACAGGTGGAGTTGCTCTCTTAGCTTGTACTGCTGCTTACGCATATGGCATGACTCAATGTTATGATAGACACTGTAAATAATATGATTCACTAATAGCTTTTAAAGTTTGAGTTCACAATGAAGTACTGGTAACTATAAAATTACTAGTACTTCTCATTCTCCTCACCCTCAAAACACTTAAAATTCACACAGTGTATCATGAAATGTTTCTTTCAAATTAATACAAACACAAACCTCATATTCAGGTTATTATTTTCGTGTTTTTCTGTCAACTATGGTTTTACTCAAGAGAGAATCGAAGGAAAAAGATAAAATTAGGAGCTACCAATTGGCAAATCAGTATTTCTAACTATCCGAACGGATCATCAATATTAACCAACTTAGAATTAACAACATCTCAAAATCGAATAAATATAGTAAAGAATGGAAGTCACTAATCACGGGGGCTAGCATTTTTCTGGATCGAGCAAATTTATGCAAATACAAAGGTGTGCTGAATATAAACTCTGCTTGTTCTCACAAAAAATCTAATTTACTTAACTTTTGACAATGAATTATAAAGCTAAAAGTGTGAACGATTCATGGTAAATGATATCCAATACACATAAAAGCGCAAAAAAATAGAAGGGTATGGACTGAACCCATACAATAAAATTGGAACGATAATAGAAACTAAATTAATCAAAGAGAATAACTATACCTTAGGTATACATAAGCTACCCAGCAACTTATATTTTATTCCCATTACTTAAAAAAATATTCTAATCAAGCTAAACTCCTTAAAGAATAAACACAAAATCTCTATGTAATTATTAATTAGCTAACAAATCAAAAGAGCTAACACCTAGATTGGTTTCAAACTAGAAGGCTTAACACCCCACCTGTTTTCTTCTATTCGATATTGAAATCGAAAATCAACTTTACACATCATCCAAACTGTGTTCAAATCTTTACTACCACAAACGTAACCCTCACAAAAACTTTTATCTAAGGTAATAATATTGACTTTTTATCCATCTTAATTTTTCTAAAATAACTGAATTTAAAAACAAATCAGACTTAACATCAAATTTAATAATCATGATTAGTAAACTAAATTTTATCCTTTTTGCTATAGCGTTACTGGTTGAGTTTAATGCTTTCGCACAAGAAAGCACGACCAGAAATCCATGGCAGATGAAACAAGAACAATTCGAACTGTTTGAAAACGTAAGTGTTTCTGAACTTAACAACTCTCCAGGAAGTCACCCCGATTATGGAGCACTTACTTTACCTGGAGTTTCCAAAAGTAGCAACAAGCCAGACAATGGGGCTAGCCCCCAACAAGGTCAATTTAGATTTCGTGCTGCACCATCTCATTATCTTAAAGATGATCCTATTGTTTTCCCTGATCAACCGGGTGCTTCACATCTTCATATGTTTTTTGGTAATACTAGAGCAGATGCTTACAGTGAGGTTGGAACCGGTAGTCAGGATGATCTATTAGTAAGAGGAGCAAGTTCTGTACAAGGTGGTAAAGGTGCTAATGCTTCGGCTTATTGGATACCAGCTCTGTTAGATGGTCCTTTAAGTGGCTGTGATGATCAACGAAAAATAATTCTTCCTGATAATATAATTGTTTATTACAAAACCAGACGTCCAGCCGAAACACAAGGAGGTATACCCCACGGACTTGAAGTTATTGGCGGTAACTTAACTCATACACCAGGCCAAGGTATGGTTCATGGCATGACTATTACAAATAGTGGCGGCGGTAATTATAGACAAGGTGCTGTATGGGGATTTTATGACCCTTCAAGAGGGTTGTTAGTCGATCCTCAACCAACCATTCCTAAATCTAACCCAAAAGGTTATAAGTGGTTGCGTGCTGTGATTGCTTTCCCCCAATGTTTTGCAATTGAAGCGGATGGACAAGTGAAGCTAAGTTCGCCAAACAACCTTGATCATCAGTTAATGTTGGAAGATTCTCAGGGATACAGTCAGGATAATCTAATCTGCCCAGATTCACATCCATACCGTATCCCAAGAATTGAATTACTAATAGATTTTCGTTGGCCTGAAAATAATGACACCAGTACTTGGCGTTTATCTTCTGATATGGGGGCTGATACTGCTGCCAAAGTCCCTCATCCTGGAGGGAGCTTACATGGAGATATTCTCTTTGCTTGGAATTTAATGGTAGGAAAATCATGGAAAGAAAATTGCCATAATCCGAGTAACCCCAGAAATTGTTCGAATGGTCACACTGGTACGCAATGGAGATTAGAAGGAATTGATAATAGACCAATGATTACAAATTCCGTTTATACGGGGAATCCATATTTATCAGATCCTTATGATTGTGAAGTGTCTTGTCCAGCTGCAGGAACGCCTTGTAATGATGAGGATCCTAATACTACAAATGATGTCGAAAATGGAAATTGTAATTGCAAAGGAACTACAATTAATCAATCAGAACAAGAGATTTGTAACCTAAACATGGGAATTACAATTGATGGTTCCGATTCAGATTGGTCACAAAACTCATACTCTTTATCTAATAAAATTCTTGGCAATGTAACATCAGATGATGATTTATCTGCTAAATTCAAAGCACAATGGGACTCAGAGTATCTTTACATTTTGGTAGATGTATCAGATGATATACTAAAAAATGATTCTGAAAAACCTCATCAAGATGATAGTGTAGAAATTTATATTGATGGTGATAATAGCAAGAACTCTTCGTATGATCAAAACGATCATCAACTAGTGTTTGAGTATAATAATCAAACTGTATATCACTATCCGAAAAACCAACAGAATCCTACCGGAATTACTTTTGCTCAAACTACAACAGATTCTGGTTACATGATAGAGACCAAAATTGCATGGTCATTTATTGGGATAGATCCAAGCATAAATAATAAACTTGGGTTAGATATACACATTAACGATGATGATAATGGAGGGGATAGAGATAGAAAAACTTCATGGAATGCCAAAAATGATATTGCTTGGAAAGATACTTCTGTTTTCGGTTCCTTAAAGCTAGACGATTGTAACAGCTCAAAAGTAGTTTCTAAAACCTCTTTCAACATCTTTCCCAATCCAACAAAAGAGAATCTTCATATTGTACTCCCAAATGAATTAAAGGAAAAGTACCTGCTCAAAATACATAACATTAACGGAGCATTAATAGAAACTAAATGGATCAAAGAGAAAAATTTTATCATAGATATTCACGAACTCCCCAGTAATTTATATTTTATATCTATTACCGGAAAAAAACACTCTTTTAAAGCTAAATTCTTTAAAGAGTAACCACAAATACTCTATACATCTATTAATTAGTTAACAAAAACCAGAAGACTTAAACCATCTTCTGGTTTTAATTATTGTTTAAATGAGCAAAGAGTTAAATATGATATCAATATATTCAGATTTCACAAATTTGGTAAACCGTTAATAATTATTGACACTGCCGTACCTGACACAACGTCCTGATTATCATTTAAATGTACGTCTTTAATTTCTACCAAAGAATTAGGATAGATCATTTTTATTCTCTCTTTAGTAATTTTAGTACCAAGCGATTTTTTTACTTCAAGATTCAATCTTGACGACGCTTCTCTTCCTATCCCATTATCTTTGACTATTATAATAAGCGCATTTTCAAGTCGAGAGCTGATACTTATCTCTATCTTCTTCTCCTTGCCTTCTTTAGAATATAAACCATGCCATATCGCATTTTCGACATATGGTTGCAAACTAAGTGGAGGTATTTCAATTTGATTTAAATCCAAATTTTGATCATTAGTAATTATTAAATCAAAGCCATCCTCTACTCTCAATCGTTCAAGATTAACATAGGTTTTAATTGTATCCAGTTCTTCTTTAAGACTTACTGTAGCTTGAGAAGAATTTTTTAAGATTACACGAACTAATTTTGCAAATTTGGTTAAGTAGTCTGAGGCCAATTCCTTTTCATTTTTTAATATAAAATTATTAATAGAGTTTAATACATTAAATATAAAATGAGGATTCATCTGCGCCTTTAACGCAGTTACTTTTAACTCGGAGGCTTCTATTGATTTATTAAGCAACTGTATTTGAGCTAATCTTTTCTTACGCTCAATCTCATTAAATTTATAACCAACTATTAATGCAAAAATTAGTCCTTCAATTATTGCACCAATTTGCATAAATATGATAGGATTATATTTTGGTATAACATTATAGAATGCTATACGGATACTTAAAACCAAACTAACATTTGCTAGAATAAGATAAACTACAGAACCTATAATCAACAGTTTAACTGGAATTCCCTTAAAACGATAAAATATAAAGTAATTAACCGTTGCAAACAAAGTGACTAAATAAAACAGCAAAACCACAAGAGTAAAAATTTCAATAGTGCTAAGAAAAAAGCTAGAAATTGATATAATTACGATGAATATAAGCAATATCTTTTTTGCTAATTGTAGAATAGCATCCCATTTAGAAATTAAGTTTTTTGTATTTAAAACCTCTCTAACATAACAGATATAAAAAAAATAGGCCAAAAATTGAATCCCGTAAAATAATGTTACAGAGACATGTGAAATATCCGGTATATAAAACATTTCAGGAATATAATGAACAAAATATACCAAAAGGCAAAAAACAAATGCACTGTAATAAAGAAACATTCGATTCTTGTTTTGAAAGAAAAAAAGGAAATGATATAAAAAAAGAACAAATAAAATCCCTTGTACCCAAGCCTGAAAGCCGAAAACCTCATGATACTTTAATGAATTCAGTTCTATCTGCAAAAATATATTCTTAATAAAAAAAAGAACTGAGGATACTAAAATCATTAGAATTTAAAATCTTAAAGAATTCTTTTTAGTATTTCAGTTTTTTTACATCTACTAACACTTACACTTTCATTATTACTCATTATCAATGTCCCACCTTGATGTTTATAATACTTTGTAATATGATTGAGATTAATATGGTAAGAGTTATGCACTCTAAAAAAAACTTCATTATCTGGTAAAAGAGAAATTGTTTCTTTCAAATTTTTTGATATCATTTCCATTCTATTATTAGTTAGAAAGATTCTTGTATAGCTTCCTTCTGCTTTTAGAAAAATAACTTCGTTTAATTCATAGAAACTAATTAAGCCTTTAACTTGAATGCCTATTTTTTTTTCAATACTAACGTTATGAATGCGATTACTCCTATAAAGACTCTTTGAGACAAGGTCCTTTTGCATTTTTTTTGTTAAAGATATCAAATCACATTTATCTACTGGTTTTAGAAGGTAATCAAAAACAGAAGCTTTAATTGCTTGTAGTGCGTATTCCTCATAAGCCGTTACTAAAACTATATAAGACTCGATATCTCCCAAATTCTCAATAAGATCAAATCCAGATATCTTTGGCATATTTACATCTAAAAATATACAATCTGGTCTATTTTTTACTATAGAGTCTATCGCCAACCTAGAGTCGCCTATTTTATCTATCACCTTAATATTTGGGCAATAGTTTTCAATTTTCCATTCTAAAGTGTCTAATGAAGCTTTTTCATCATCTATAAGCACTGAAGTAATCATCTTTTTGATTTTAGAGTTAACGCAAAATATAAATAAAAACGATTTTGATATAAATTTATTATTGCAAAACAATCTAGCACTTACTTCTCTCCTTGTAAATTATACCTTGATTTTTAACCTTTTACAACCCAAAATCAACAATCCATATTTGTTTTCAATCAAAATACAAGTTTAAACCAGCTATTCACAAAATAACTATCAGTGCATAAAATTTATTAACTGATTTTTGCACCGAACTAACTTAATTCAAACTTAATATTACAATGAAATTTAATAAAATTGTCAACTGTTTTTCAATCTTGCTCGCATTATTTATTTCCAGCTGTAGCAATGAGGTTTTTGATGAAGTAACTCCCCCATCAAACGAAGGAATAGACAGTGAACTCCATAGCGATGACCCTCATGGAGAGATCATAGAATTTTCTGATCAATCTGAAAACTTAAAATTTTTTGTCGGGGAATCTACCAAAATAGATCCAACAAACACCTTTCAAGGAGCAGAAATAATTTTATCTACTACATCAGATCTACAATCAATAGAATATCAAATACAATCTATAGACGGTGTTTGGTCTGAATGGGAACCTATCCTATATGAAGGAATCCAAGAAGGCTATTATTCTGTTCATTTGAATATTGATAACAACAAACATTATAAAAATTTAAAGTTCAAAAACTTGAAAGATGTTCAATATGCAAAATTTTTATTTACAGGTATTCCTGGAGAACATATGGTAAAAAGTAAATCGGTTTCTGGGGGTAAAGCCCCAATAAATGGAAGATGGAATCCTCCTGCTCATATTCGTGCTATCGGAGATAATCAATCTATCTCTTTTACGCAGGATAGTGGTGCGTGCTCAGGCGGATTACTAAACGGTACTAACATTTTGAGGAGAGCTTTAAGAGACCGATTTCCTCAAATTTTTCTTGCAGGTGGATATTGCTGTAGAGCAATTGGTGGCAATGGTTGTCTTTCGGGGAGACCTACTCCTGCTGGAACTCCTTCTCAACATAGTTATGGAAGAGCAGTAGACTTGCATATAAGAACCGTTGGTGGGCAAGCTGACAATGGGGCTGGTGATCCTGTTGCTCACTGGTTAATAGAAAACGCTAGTGCAATTGGTATTCAATTCATAATATGGGATCGTTCTACTTGGAGAGCAGATCGTCCTAGAGGTTCCAAAGTAAGAAATTACGGTGGGCCTAACCCACATGTGGATCACTTGCATATAGAACTTAGCCGGGCTGGATCCAGAGGTCAAACCCCATGGTTTACTGGAGGCGGAGATACTAACAGCCCTGTTGGTCCATTTCCAAATAGGGAGGATTTCGTCACTCAACTATATATTGACATTTTTAAGCGTATTCCTAATGAAACCGATCTAAAAAATTGGGTAAACAAATTAAGAAGTGGCAATATCTCCAAAAATGGTTTAATTACCCTTTTAGTTAATAGTCAAGAAGCTAGAAATGTATCTGGTATTCCAGGTGAATCTCCTGAAAACTTTCTTAGAAGAATTTTTAAACTTATGCTAAAACGATCTATAGGAGAACAAAGTATTCCTGGTTGGATGAACAGTACTAACAGAGACAAAAACAAAATAAGTGCTGCAATATTTGACTCAATAGAATATCGAAATCATTTTGGAAAATACCGTCCTTTTAGCTCTTCTACCGCTTTTGTAAAAGCTCAATTCAAAAATATCCTAAAACGAGAAGCTGAATCAAATAATCCATTTATATCACAATTAAATGCAGGAAGATCAGTAAGAGACGTTCTGTTCGATATTGTAAACTCTCAGGAATCTATAAACAGATACGGTACAGATCCAGTAATAAGAGCACATAGAGCTATCCTACAACGAGACCCGATCGGAATACATCATATTCATTGGCAGAGAATTTTTGATGAGCAGGGACATACTGGTTTACTAAATGGTTTATTTAATTCTAACGAATATAGATTACAATTTGGGCAATAAAAATTTTTCTTCGTGCTATAGTACTTCTATTCATCAAAAGAAATAATCTATCATGAGATATAACCCTAGTTACAGACCTACTTAGCTATGACTTATTTCAAATTTAATTAGTTAGAGAGTGGAGTTAAAAGTTCAAAGTTGTTTTCGCTAAAAAGTGTTTACTCCGCTCATCTAACAATTTTTAATAGTCAGTTTTGTTGAAATATCTCTTTTTTCCCCGAATTGAAATGAGTTAGGTTGAAATATTTGATAAAAGTCATCAGTGATTATTTACATAAAATATTCGGCTCAACTCTATTCTTTTTACTGATAAAAAATTTCTTCTTGTCAATGAATACAATTTATTCAGAAGATTAAATTTTTGACACATATCTCAATTCTAATATTTATCAAAAAAAACAATATGGATAACCTAAAGCTTAAAACCTGGATTTTTGCATTACTAGTTTTAACCATTCTCTCTACAACTGCACAAAAAACCAATGATTCATATAACTGGAGTCTTGTAAGAATTGGTGGA
This sequence comes from Aquimarina algicola, assembly GCF_006443095.1. Classification (GTDB taxonomy): domain Bacteria; phylum Bacteroidota; class Bacteroidia; order Flavobacteriales; family Flavobacteriaceae; genus Aquimarina; species Aquimarina algicola. The sequence goes on along the minus strand of NZ_VFWZ01000005.1, from coordinate 318,957 downwards.
GGAGGTTATATTACAGGAATGAAGATTCACCCTTTGGACAACAACATTCAATATTTTAGAACAGACGTAGGTGGGGCTTATCGCTGGGATGATTCTAAAAAAGAAATGGTTCAAATTCTAAATTTTCCATTTGAAAAAAAAGATCATTATGGAGTAGCAGGTATAGCACTTCATCCGACAAATCAAAGTATAATTTATCTTGCTGTTGACAGAGCAAATACAAATAAGACTTCTAAAATATTATATTCAATTAACAAAGGTGATAATTGGACAGAAATTGCTGTTCCTCCAGGAGTAAAATTCGGGGCCAACGGAGGTCGCGTGGGTGGTACCGGAATTAACGATGGAGAAAAATAACCAGTATTCCTGATAATGATCAAGAAGGAAGTATTAGATCAATTAAGTTTAATCCCAACAATAACAACCAAATTATAGTTGGGTATGCAACCAAAGGAATATATCGTAGTACGAATGGTGGACAATCTTTTGAATTAATTAACAATGGATACTCTGATCTGAAATTGATTGCTGATATAAGTTTTTCGAAAAATGGAGATCAATTGTATGTAGCTGCAAGAAATAAAGGTGTTTACAAATTATCTAATCCACAAACCAATAGGACTTGGAAAAAATTGAATCTTCCTTTTTCAAACATTTTTAGAGGTTACCAAACAGTTACTGCTAGTCCACATTCAAATAATGTCGTAATGGCTTCTGTTGCAGCAAGCTCTGGTAATAATTTAGCCCGATTACAAATTTCATTTGATGGAGGAAATACGTGGACTACAAAATCCCAAACAAACATTACAAACATATTTACATGGAAAGATGTTTCTAGAAGTGCTGGAACTCATACTTCACAAATAGTTTTTGACCCCAAAGACTCCAATAAACTTTATTATACTTCTTGGTTCGGATTATGGCATACAGACAACTGGAAGCAATCTACAGTACATTGGAAAAATAATCGAGCTAGAGGTCATGAAGAAATGGTTCCCTCTGGGCTATACGCTTTCCCTAAAAACACCAAAAACAATACCCTAGGTATTAATTCTGCAGATTACGTAGCAATTATTAGTAAGAATCCTAATAGCTACAATAATAAAGATGTCAAGCCCTTAATGGATGATAATTCAAAAGTGATAAAAGGTGTAGATATAACTGCTTGTGAAAAATATCCAAACAATTTTATTTTGTCTAGTACAGATAAGTGGCAGTCAACTGGAGGTGAGCCAAACTACGGAGCATTGTTATATACCTCAAACGGAGGAGATAGCTACAATAGAATAACAGCTTTCAACAGAAATTGGGGACGTTCTCTCGTCGCAATTGCCTCGAATGATCCTTCAAACTTTATAGTTGTTCACGGTAACCAAATTCATTTTACCAAAGACAAAGGAAAATCATTTCAAAAAGCCAACATTCCCAACCTTGGAAATGTGGTTGAAAACAATGTCTTTACTTCTCATAGACCTTTAACTCAAGATTATGTTTCCAAAAATACTTTTTATCTATATGATAGAACGAATGGAAGTATATATTCTAGCACAGACGGAGGTAGTAATTGGAGTAAGAAAAGCCAAACTCTTCCAGCTCATAATATAAACTATAGTAAGGCATCTTTAAAAGCTGTACCAAATGTAGCTGGTCACCTATGGTTTAACCACCCCATTAATGGTCTATATTGGAGCGAAAATTTCGGGACCAACTGGACCAAAATCAATAACGTAAAAAAAGCTAAAAGTATAGCGATTGGAAAAGAACGAAATGAAGGCGATTATCCAACCTTGTATATGATTGGAACATTAAATTCTAATCCTGAAGAAGCTGTATATAGATCTACCGACAGGGGTAAGTCTTGGGTTAAAATAAATAACTTTGACTCTTTGTTTCTTTTATCAAACCCTAGATATATGGCAGCAGATCGGACTGTTTTTGGAAAAGTATATATCGGTATAGAAGGATTAGGTGTTTGGCAAGGCAATGATAATTCTAGTCCTCCTCTCCCATCTTCAGCATTGATCTCTGATGGTTTATATTATATTGAAAGCTCAAACAATAATCAAAGGTTATTAGCGAGAAACAATGAACAACATAGTGCAAGAATGCATAACCCGGGGGATTGGAATGATCAAAAATGGTTTTTTAAACATTTAGGAAATAATATATATACCATCAAAAATCATCTAACAGGAAAGTACCTTCAAGTTAATAATAATTCCTGTGATGGATGGGTAAATGTGGTAACAGGAAACACTTTTCAAGAGGCTCATCAGAAATGGAAAATCATTAAAAACAAAGAATATTATTCCTTGATACCTTCAAACTGCCAAAGTGTGGCACTTGATAGAAATAAGGGTCTTATTGACGCGAATGTACAGGTGTGGACTTTTGATTATATTGACAATCCAAATCAGAAATGGAATATATTCTCTGTAGGAAGGTCGAAAGAGACTAGAATTAAAAATACATATTCTATTTACCCAAATCCTGCTACGCATATTTTAAATATTGAACTTTACATCAAATATGATGATATTAAAGTGATGAATTCTTTAGGGGAAATGGTACCTAATATTCCTAAACAAAAAAGCACTGAAAGCATATTAACAATGGATGTAAGCAATTTAAATCCTGGGCTTTATTTCATCAAAATATCCTATCAAAAAATCAGTAGGACTATACGTTTTATTAAAAAGTAAAATATCTAAGAAGTAACTGTAATTTCATGAAATCATGTTAAGTTAAGTATTTGTTTTAAGAAACGTCAATTTACCCTTTGCTATATTTTAAAAATTAATAGCTTTATATATCAAAAAAACTGCGATTCCTTGGAATCGCAGTTCCTAATTAAATCCTAACTCAAGGATTTTTCATGCGAACAACTACTTTCTATTAATTTTACAAACAATCAATTATTAAATAAATCATATTTATTGGCATGATGTCCAAAGAATTTTACCTGTATACGTAATTCTAGTTTTGGTACCGCAAGAACAGATAAAATGACTTTGTAAACGATAACCTAGTCCTCTGCAAATAACTCCTCCGAGAGATTTTAATTTACTAAGAAGAATCGTGCACGAACCTTGTGCTACGGCTATAGTATTACTTCTAGACAGATAGAGGTCTATCCCATACCATCTACGATCTACGCCAGTTCTATTACAACTTTTTGTATGTACTTCGTTTTCCATAAATGAATCATTAGCCTCTTCCATAGATAATTCTCCATTGGCAATCAAATCATTAAATTCATTTAAAGATCCTTTTAATTCTTCATACAATGATGCTTCAATCCCGAATTGATTTTTTTGATCATCAAATATGAACTTACCGTCTGTTTCAATAATATGCTTGCTAAGCATTTCTATGGCTTGGTCATAATCTGTGATAAGTTCGGTCTGTTCTATTGGTAACTCTTGATTTACCTCATCTTTATTACATGAGATAAAAAAAATACCAGAAAACATTAATATACATATCAACTCAATAGTCGATTTTTTAAGATTTTTCATTTCCGTTTTTAATTTTAAATGTTAAATTTTAGATAGATTGATAATTCTAAAAGTCATTATTACCTCTAGAATTTTATTAATCGATGTGTAATACCGGTTATTACTTCTATCAAACTTAAAAGATTAGCTATTTGAATGTTATAACAAATTTGTAGATAGTATTCTTTTCTATGTAGATGGTTGAGAATCTTAATAAGAGGGATTTGCTTATATGTATTAACGTATTTTATGAATAGAATAACTATAATTCAAAAATTACAGTTGATAGTTACCCAAGAATCTCACACCAGTTTTTACTATAAACATGAATTCTAAGAATTCTAAACACATTACCTAGAAAATCGCACAGAATCCAAAAATACAGTGTTTTAAAACAATGATAAGCTTATATTCCATTTAGAAAATACCCCCTAAGACAATATCATACAGGAAATTAGTTTTCCTCCAAAATATACGGAATTACCAAAGCGACTATTGTTCCTTTTTCGTTATATTTTTTTCTATCTTCAACTACAATCGAACCTTTCATTTTAAAATCTTTTGACAACATCTCTAGTCGTTCTGAAGTTATAGTCGTCGATAGTGATTTTTTATCTTGATTTATATTCTCTTTCAAAGAATCAATACCAATACCATTATCAGAAATCTTACAAACTAAATCATGATCCTGATATGATAAATACACATCAATAATTCTTTCTTCTTGTTGATTGGTAAAAGCATGCTCAATAGCATTCTCTATAAAAGGTTGAATTAACATTGGGGGAATTTTGATTAGTGATTTATCAATTGTTTCTTCTACTGAGATTGTATATTTATATTTCTTATTTGCTAAATTTTGAAGAATCAAATAGTTTTCTATTGCTATCAATTCTAGGGAAAGCGTAACCATTTTATCTCTAGAGTTTTCTAGAATAATCCTTAGTAATTTTGAAAATTTAGATAGATATAAGACTGATTTTTTTTGTTCTTTATTTAATATCATTCCTTGCAAAACCGAAAGAGAATTAAATAGAAAATGAGGTGTCATTTGTGAGCGTAACAGTTTTTGTTCTATTACAATATTTTGAGTTTTTGATCTTATATTTCTTAATTTTAAATAGAAAATAATGGCTCCCAACATCAATGTTGTAATCAAAAAAGCAATGATCCCTAATAATAAATTACGTTGTGATTTTGCTAGATCTTGAGTAGTTACTTTTACTTTTTTTGTTAGTGTTAACTCTTTTTTTTCGGCAGATTGCAACTCATTTTTATACTTATATTCATACTCAAGCGCAGTAATTTTTTCAATATTTTCCCTATTTAAAAGGGCATCACTTAGCATTTTAAATTCTACATAACTTAGATATGCTTTTTTGTATTGCTCTGTCATTAAATAAATATCAGACAAAAGTCCTGCAGCTCTTTTTTCAAACTCTAAGTATCCTTGTTCTTCTGAGATTTTTTTACTTTCTAAGACAAAAGACATTGCCAATTGATACTTTCTCTGATAAAAATAAGTCTCAGAAATACCTAAAAGACTGGCAGATAAAACACGTTGATTATTTATTTTCTGACTAATATCTTTTGCCTTTGTAAAATTTTCAAGGGCCACTAAAGGTTTATGAGACAATAAATTTGCTCTTCCTATTTTATCAAGACATGTAGCGATCTCAATTAAATTATTAATCTCTTGATTCTGTTCTAAAGATAATTTATAATATTCTAAAGCTCTCAAATACTGTTTTTGAGAAAAAAGCATATCACCAATATCTTTGTTATTATTAGCAGTTAAATTTTTATATCCAAATTTGTAAGATAAATCTAAAGATTGTTTATAGTAATCGAAAGCCTTATCTTCTTGGCTTAAATAATTGTAAACACCTCCTAAATTACCAAGTAATTTTATTGTTGATGAGACATTATCAACTTTTTGGTAATAGTTTAAAGCTTTATTATAATTTTCTGCTGCTAACAAATAGTTACCTTGCACTGTATAAACCACTCCCATATTCATTTGCACAGATGCTATCCCTTCTTCATCATTAATCTCTATACTATTCTTTAATGCTTTTTTATAATTTGAAATAGCTTCATTATACCTTCCTGTTTCAGAATATACATTTGCGGTATTTATTAAAATCGTAACAAGCGCTTGTTTATCTCCTAAATCTTCATAGATTTCTGAAGCTTTTTTATACGCTTCCAAAGATTCATCGTATTGAGATTTATCAAAATGTGTTATCCCGAATGCTGTATAAATATTTGCAATTCCTTTTAAGTCATTAATAGATTCATAATGTTTTAAAGAACGATTGAAGAAAGTAAGGCTTTTTCTATAATTTGATTTTATATTTTCTAGTATTCCTTTTAAGTAAAATACCTTTCCTTTTCCTTTTGTATAATTTAGAGTATTACTTAGTTCTTCTGCTTGTTCCAAGTATAATTTGGTAGCATCCATATCATTTTGAAAGGAAGAAAATGCTAAATCATACAGTAAATTTACTCGAATTGTATCATTTGATGTATGATTTTGTAGTTCAATTTTTAGGCTATCTATTTTTTTATTTTGAGCTTGTATGCTTCCTATTAAGAGAAAAAAAACAAGTAATTGGGTAATAGTTGTATTAGTAAGATTCATAAAATACATTTACTGATTTTAATATGTACAAAACAGTGCGGGTTAAATCTACTAATTTTTAGAATAGGATAGTTTTACAGGTTTACATTTTAGTTTTTGAGTAAAGACAAATTTTCAAAATAGACTTTTTAAGTAGTCTCATCATGTCAAGTAATTTTAATCAAACTCAGAACAGCGGGTAACTTTCATTTTTTAAAAAGAATCTTTATTATCAATGATTTTAATAAGGTCATTTTCTGATCCTAAAAAATCCAGTTTACAAATAAAAATCACGAATTATCACTTTAGCCTTTTATTTGACTTAATATCTAACATCGATATTAAATCCTACTCCCAAACTACTATGTTTCTTAAATTTTGATTGACTAGTTTTTTTATATAAAGTTCCGCTATTCAATAATCCAAGTGAAAAAAATATCGCTTCTCCTTTATTGTTTTCTCCTTCTGTTTCAACCCATTCTAGTGTTACAATTACATCATCTCTTAACACGATGTTGTATGGTTTCAAATTCACTTTAATTTTACCTACTTGCTTTGGTTCAATAGATATAAAAATATTTTTGTTCAATATGTTTTCGAATGAGTATTTATCACTTCTTTTATAAAAGTTAACTCTAAATGTTGATTTTCTGCTTAGTCTATTATAAGGTATATTAAAATTAAAAGCGTCTACAAAAGTTGGATTTTTTCTAATGTTAATTTTAATCCCCATCTCAGCTCCTAGTTGATCATAGCTAAAACCAGTACTTACAAACTTGGATTCACTTTTATTTCCAAGAGTCTTTTTCTTGAGCGCTTTTGTTTCGATAATAACCTCATGTAATTCATTAATTTCTTCTTCTAGCGCTATCAAAAGTGCTTCATTTTTTTCTTTGATATCTTTTAGAGTAATTTTTTGTGTTTTATATCCAATCGAAGATATTTTTATAGTGTCATTCATAAATTCTTTTTTCAAATCAAAAGTAAACTTACCTTCAGAATTTGTGACAGTTCCTATTTCTTGATTGAGTATTCCGATATTGACATAAGGTAATGGCTTATTATTGCTTTTATTAACTACAAAACCAGCTATTTTTCTTTTAGACAGCCCTAGCTCTGTTTTTGAAGAAATATCATATGGTATATCTGTAGTATATTTTAACGCTTTTAAACTCTTCAAATAAACACTAAACTTATTTTCTTTAGCAAATAACTTGTTGAAAAAAGACAATGTTATATTTTCTATTTCTCGATAAGTATTTACAGATGCTTCTGATGTTTTTAAAATTGAAGGAATACAGGTAAAATCAATATGAGAACTATTTTTGAAACGTAAGTAAAACTTATTGGTATCTATTCTATTATAATAATTGTATTCATGTGTAGGCTCAAACTCATTTAATTTATTACCACTTTCTAGATATAAATAATTTATTTTCTGAGATAGTGGTTCCAATAGATTTGAATGATGGATTTCTTGAATCAAACGATCGTCTTCTTCTGATTCACCAAAGTAATGTGTTTCTGTTCCATCTAGCGAGAGAAAAGCTTTTACTATTGGATTTCTTTTAATAAAGGCTGCTGTTCCCATACCTCCCCAACTATAACCAATTACTCCAATATTACTAAAATCTATATGAAACAAGTTATTTTTTTTAAAGTATTGAATCGCAAATTCAGCATCATAAACTTGTTCCATCAAATCTTCTTTTTTGTTTGTCATATTTCCTGGGTATCTACCTACAGACCAAATAGAAACTATAACATATCCATTTTGTGCCAATGTTTCAAGAAGTTTAAAGTTTTCAAACCCCATACCGTTAAAACCTGCCATATATAGAATAATTGGACGTTTCTCTGATATAGGACATACATCAGGATAACTACTTGTTTTGACATCTAATAGACGTTCTCCATTAATTCCCATACCTAATTCGGCTACATAAAACTGTGCTAATTCATTTGTTATTCCGGAAAAATCCTCGTTATCCTGATAATTAATTGCTCTTTCTTCAAAAAGTTTGAATATATCTCCAAAAAGCAAAGGTTTGTGTTTTGTTTCATTCGAGGGGTACCAAATATCTAAATCAACGGGACGATAATATAACCCATCATTTGGTGTTGTATGCGGTTTATAAATCCTAGTACTATCTTTTAATTTTAAAGTTTTGAAGCCAGCATAATAAGTTTGAGTAAAACTTGAATTAAATAGTAGCAAAAATATAAGTAGTATTAGTTGATTTTTGAACATAAAGCTTCATATCTTTTACAATTAAAGACGTAAAAAATATACTGTTGGTTGCCTGAAGATTATCAATTATAATGAGATAATGTCAATTTTTCTGTTTTGATTTCACAATCTTTAACCATTCTAACTCTTCATTTGATAAGGTTTCTAGATTCGCTTTATAATCAGGGTTTGGTTGATACCAACTTTGAGACAAATAATAATCTTGTATCAGTTTAGTTTTAAAAATATACCCTCTTATAGCAAATGGTAAATTTCTTAAAATCTTAAAGGATTCTTCGTTTACAACATCCGTACAGGTTTTTTTAATATCATTTTTGAGGTATATCCTTTTTGGTAAATCATGATATTTATAGTCAAAAGAGTCATAATTTTCCTTTATATAATTTGCTGTCGAGTATATATAAAGCTCGCCTTCAGGCTTAAAATTTTTCTTCTCAAATGTGATTCCGCCGGTAGTTGTAATAAACTTTGACATAGATCCTTCTCTATACTCATCTTTATAGTTTAGTCCCCTTCCATCTTCGATAAACCAATCATCTTTATTTTTAAAAAATGTATTGTGTATATTAAAATTTTCATTGGGTCCCATATCAATATGTAATGTAAAATCATCAATTTGATTGTTTCCCCATCTATTTGCAGCAGTTAAGATATAATCAAAACTATATCGATCCATAACTGATCCTGACATATCAAACCTATAGGTATGAACAATTTTGTTTATTCCTGATTTGAAATTAGCATTGAAATGATACACATAGTAAAAATCAGGTTCGTTTGTGTTAAAGTCATCTCCGATAACTTCGTCTTCAGTTTTTGCATCAATCTTTTGATTGACATAATAATTCTCTGTATTTACAATTGAAGTTTTGAAATCTAACAATTTCTCATTCATTTTTACATCAAAATTCGATATATAAGGATGTGCTCCATTCTTGGGATACCCATCTACATCTCCTGATGGTGAAGGAGCTTCAAACCCAACTAGAATTATTTTATCTGATCCGGGGTTAAAAAAAGTATAATCAACAGTTACATAAATATAGTCTTTATCATTTTCTATTCTTCTAACAAGAGTCAAGATTTCTTTTGTTACAGAGACTTCAGTTTCAGAAATAGGGATTAATTGATTTCCTGATGCAAAGTAAGCTCCATCATTACCGAATACTGATAAATGTATCAGAGTAAGAAAAAAAAGTATTCGTTTATCCATATTTGATAGTGTTATTTAGTTTTTTGATCATTCTTGTTGCAATCTCTCCTATCGTATAGCCGGTTTCTTGTTTTACATATCCATTTTCATCATATACTATTGCAATTTCATCAATTCTTTTAAAAGGAACTAAGTTATCAATTACATTTTTATCCCCTATTTCACCTAAACAAACAATACAATCATATACTATCATCAAATTATCTGATGTCAATTTTTGAACAAGAGATAAAATGGATTCTCTGAGACTAAAATCACTAAAAACATGAGTTAAGTTTGAAACTAAAGTATGATTTTTGGTGCCTTGAAACAAGTCTATTAATTTTTGAATCAGATCATCATCAAGAATATTTTCATTAATCCCTTGAATTGCCGTTATCTGAACCATCTCATCTTTATCAAACAATGATTGCTCGATTAGCAACCTTACATTTGGATGATTATACTTGATAAGATCATATAAAGCATATGCTCTTTCATCATAATCAGGATTATTAAAATTAGAAAGTAATAGTTCTAAATCTACTTCTTTCGTTACAGTGTTTTCAATTCCTTTTTTTAATTTGGGATGCAACCCATCAGTATCTGTTTGAAATTCTATATTTGAATTCAAGATCAGGTCTATTGTTTTTTGAAAAACAGGGTGCTCATCTAAATATCCCGTAAACTGATCTTGCTTCATCCCCATTTTGTACAATCCCGCCCTTCCTATTCCTTGATTGATAATATCTAAAACCTCATCGACTTCATCATTACTTAGTCCTATATTTCTTAATATAGTAATCGTTTCTTCATTAGGACCATTCGAAATTATTGTGGGTAATACATTTATGATTTCTATGACATTATTCATTATTTATATCTACATATTTAAAAGCTAAATGTAGCAAATACAAACAGAATAGAAAACTTTAGCGCGTTTTCAACTGCAAACTATGATGTATCATTAATTACAATGTGTTTTTAAAAAAATCTAATGCCAGTTTCAAGGTTTTTTCGTGAATTTCTTTTCTGTCAACTGTCGGTTTATCTATTGTTATCGCAGGTGCAACTTTTTTCCCAAATTCTGTAGGTTCATTTAAAAACACATAATGCCCTACATTATCATCAAATAAATGTATTCGACTACTTTTAATCAAGTCATGATAATTTTCAGCATTATTCTTTACTGGCGTATTGGCATCTCCTTTTCCTGCTACGATAAAAACAGGTGCTGTAATTGTATTTGTTTGCTCTTTGGAATGAAATCCAAATCCAATTGCCGGAGCCATTACAAAAAATGACTTAATCCTATCATCTTTTACATGATCCCTGTATTTGTTATAAGACGAAACGATAAGGCTATCGTTTTCAAAATCTATAACCTCACCTGTTTTAGGAAACTCCGCAGGCATTGTTCTATCTTCGGGATTTTGATTTTCTCTAACTGCTCTATCTACATACCCCCCAGCTAATGCTATATTAGTATAGCCTCCCAGAGAAAAACCAACTCCACCAATTCTTGATGTATCAATCTTTTTTCCAATCTGACCATCTTTGAGGACATTGGTAAGTACAAATTGAACATCAATTGCTCTTTCCCACCATTTTACGAACTCTCTTGGTATTTTATTAAAGGTAGAATTTCCATAATGATCGAGCGAAACCACAATATACCCCTCTTTTACCATTCTTTCTATAAACCATGTTAATGAAAATCTATTACCTCCTGTTCCATGAGAGATCAATAGCAATGGTAATTTTTTATCTACAATAGTTGCATTAGGAATTGTCTCTATTGTTTTAAAAAGTTCTTTTTGAGTATTTACAGATTCTTTTTGTTTTATAGTTTCTAAAGTAGGATACCATATTTCGGTTATCAAAGGCCTATTTCTAGACTCATCTACAAAAGTTATTGATTTTTGACCTATTCTAAAGTCATTTTTCTTTTTATCACTATCAAAGGAGAAACATAGATATATTGCTAATAAAAAAAGTACAGGATTTTTCATTTTTTGGTTTGTTTGTTTACTGTACAGACAAACCAAAAAAATAATTGTTACAGTATACTGTAAAAACCTTATCTACAACAAAATAGTTGCTTTTAATTTATATCTAACGAAGTAAATCTAGTACAAATCATCACTTTTATTCTTTCTTCACAGAAACAAAATCATAATCTAAATCTTCTCTATTATCAAAATTTAATCTCAATTTAAGTTTAGATGTATTTAATTCGATAATCTTAAATTTTAAATCCAATTCGCGGATGGTGATCATTAATTCTTGGTCTTTTAAACTCCAAACCCCTTCAGTTATTCCACCACCCAAAACATACTTATCATGAATAATAACCCTACCATCTTTTTTAAAAATCCAAGGTTCTCCATAATCCAAATTCTCAGGAAATAAACCTTTCAACTCAGAGTTACTTATTTTTTCAATTTTCCACTTATAATTTGTGAGGAGATCATGCTGAGATTGACCAGTACTAAAAAGAATAAAGAATAAATAAAATACTATGTTTTTCATTTGACAAAGATAATATTCACAGTTATAAACAAAAGTCTGTATATTTTTTCTAAAAAAAAGTGTGTTTTAAGAATCAAATGAATTAATAACTAAGAATTCTGTTTGCTTCTTGAAGAGTTCTGAATTTTTATTATGTAACCTCAAACAAATGCAATCACCATAAGAGTATAAAATTATTGGGGAATTTTGTGTTGAATTTACACAAGTGTGTAAAATGTTCACACTTTAGAATATAAACATCTCTTATAAACCCTTGTAATTCAACATTATTTAAAATGGCATCGATGTTGTCTTTCCAATATGTGTAAAAATATAAGAAAACTCTCATGAAGCAATTGACATCATCTGGACCTATGACTAAAAATCCTAATCTGATAGAAAAATTAGTTATGAATTCTTCATCAACATTAATCATAATAGGAACATTCTTATTAATGTTTGGTGCGGCATCTTTATTTTATTTCTTGCAACCATATTTCGAAGATATTTACCTCAAAAGAATTAGTACAACTTGGGGATTTACTTTGATGATAGTAGGTTCTATACTACTTACATTAAAAATTAGTTTTTTAGTGTACATATTAGTTTTATATCTACGCTATAAGGTTGTAAACTCTGTATCAGATGAACAACTTCCTTTACTTACAGTTATTGTACCTGCTTATAATGAAGGTGAGCTTGTATATAAAACACTTATTAGTTTAACAGACAGTGATTATCCTAAAGAAAAATTACAAATAATTTCTATTGATGATGGTAGTCAAGATGATACTTGGCAATGGATGAAAAAAGCCAAGCAAGAATTAGGTAATAGTGTTTCTATATATCAACAGCCTAAGAACATGGGTAAAAGACATGCACTATATCGTGGATTCAACCTTGGTATGGGAGAAGTTTTTATAACTGTTGATAGTGATTCTATCGTAAAGAAAGATACATTACGCAACATGGCAAGCCCATTTATTGTAAATGAAGAGTGTGGTGCGGTAGCAGGAAATGTAAGAGTTTTAAATAGAAAAGACGCTTTAATCCCTCGTATGTTGAATGTAAGTTTTGCTTTTAGTTTCGAATTTATTCGTTCTGCACAAAGCACATTGGGTTCTGTATTATGTACTCCGGGAGCACTATCCGCTTATCGCAGAGAAGCTGTTTTTAACTGTCGTGAGGCTTGGATTAATCAAACTTTTATGGGGCAAGTTTCTAAAATTGGAGAAGATCGTGCCATGACCAATATGATCTTAAAACAGGGATACAAAGTACTATTTCAACGTAATGCTTATGTATTAACTAATATTCCTGAGCGTTATAAGAATTTATCAAAAATGTTTATTCGTTGGGAAAGAAGTAATGTTCGTGAAAACATTGCTATGAGTAAGTTTGCTTTCAGTAACTTTAGAGAAGGGAAAAAGACTGGTACTAGAATTTTATTGTTAAACCAATGGTTAAAAATGACAATGGCATATCCTGCATTATTAATCATGTTATTTTTTATCGTTACGTATCCAGTGTTATTCTTCAGCTCTACTTTTGTAAGCGCATTAGTTTTCTCTAGCATGAGAGCCTTATTTTATGCTAAAAAACATAATGTAGCAGAATCACTTTGGGCTTATCCATATAGTATCTTTTTTGCCTTTACTTTGTTTTGGATTACTCCTTATGCAATTGCAACGGCTGGAAGAAGTGGTTGGTTAACTCGTGATCTAACTAAAAAAGAGCTTAAGAAACAACAACAGCAACAACAAGTTGAAGTTGAAGTTGTAGCTGTTTCGTCTTAATTAATATACAGAGAGATTCTTCAATATCATATTTATAAAATTTTGTTGTAGGTGTTACAAGATTTAGATAATTAAAGCACCAAGACGTTCAAATTCTGTAGCTTCGTATAAGTTCTATTATACGAAGCTTTTTTTATTGTAATGTCTATTTTTTATCTTTTGATGATAAAAATCATATTTCAAAATAGTAATCTTAAATATTTTTGATGATTGATCTTAACAAAAGTAATAAGATGAACAAAACTGATACAGTCAGATTATATGGTGCAGGCGGGCATTCTCAAATCATAAAATTACTTTTAGAACAAAATGGAGTATCTGTAAATGAAATTTTTGACGACAATCCATCAAAAAGCCATCCTAAATTCAAAAATATAATTCCAGGAATAAAACATCATTCTTCTTTTCCCTATGAAGGAGCTCCTTTTATAGTAGGTATTGGTGATAATATGCATAGATATAAAATAGCAAAAGTATTAACTTCTGGGTTTGCAAAAGCCATACATACTACTGCCGTAGTTGATCCTAGTAGTATTTTAGGCGATGGTTCTGTGGTTTATGCCGGTGCGGTTATTCAGCCCAATACCTATATTGGAAAACATGTGATTATCAATACACTTGCTAGTGTAGATCATGATAATATTATCAATGATTTTGTACATATATCTCCTAATGTAACATTATGTGGTCTTGTAGAGATTGGAGAAGGCTCTCATATAGGTGCAGGAGCAGTTGTTATTCCAAAAGTAAAAATAGGAAAATGGTGTACTATAGGTGCAGGAGCTGTTATTATAAAAGACATTCCTAATTATGCTGTAGTAGTAGGTAATCCAGGAAAAATTATTAAAATGAACTATCCTGAATCAGTATTAGTATAAACTCAACGCTGTTTTATATTTCGAATACACTTCTGTTTAATACTTTTAATGCTATTCAGACATTTAAAGTATTAAAATCTTCAACTTATTTTAGGAAGATTTAAACATCAACTTTCTGTTTTTGTAGTGCAATCATAGATATATAATATTTATACAAAAAATCATAACATACCATTTCATGAAGACGATTTTTTGAGGTAAACAACCGATTCATGAGCATATGGATGTAACTCGCCATAAAATCATCTAAATCTTTTTCTAATTGATTTTGGGATCGTAGATTTACTATCTCTTTTGCAATACCTTTACAATGTTTTTGTTTTTCTTCCAGAATATCAAGTATTGGTTCATATTCTGGGATATCAGAAGCTGTAAAGAGCATAAAATCATCTATTTTTTTTCTAGCGACTCTATATTTATCCTTTAATTGAGTATTAAGTAATTTTGAAACACCGAATTCTTGTCTAAAACCAGTTTTAAGACGATGCAATAATTTCAACTTTTCTTCATTTGTATATTGAAAACTATCGAGTAAACTATCTATGGCTCTCAATCCAAATAACCAACGGATTTCTTCTCCTTCATCTCCTTCTATCAAATCAATCAGTTTTGTAATCATAACACTGTCATGATAAAATAACTGTTCTGCTTTTTCTATAGTATTACTACCATACCGCTCTATTTCTCTCTGATAAGTATCAATTTGTACCTTCCATATCAAATCTTTTTCTATAAAATCCTCTAATTCTTGAGCGATTAATTGTATCACATTACCTATCTGATCCAAGTTCTTTATATAAAAACGAACTCTCAAGTGCTCCTTTGGATCAGCATAACGAATAAAAAACCATGAATCAATACATTGTTTATCAATCAACTTTTCTGTTATAGGTTGAATGATATCAGTAAGTATTAAATCCGCTGTTTTATATCCTGTATACAGTTTATAATACAACCAATGATCTCCTATTATAAATGATCGCTTTACATTATTATCCATCATACCGAAAATTTTATTTTAGTTTTCCTTCATTAAAAAAAGATACGACTATTTGGTTTGTGTAATCATCATTATCACAGGTTACTATACCTTTTTCAGTAAACAAAAACTCTGAAAACTTGATTTGTGTTCTATTTTTGATGGTATGTAATAGCATTTGGATAGATGTTATATTTCTCAAATTGATTAAGAGTTTATTATCCCCGTCAATTAATGATACATATTGAGGAATTTGATATACATCTCGCCAATCGGATATCGCAGATAATAGCTTTTTTTCAATATAAAATAACTTCAAAAAAGGTTCTAAATCAACCTTTTTAAAATTCCAAACTGCTCTAGAAATGATAATATCTTCGTAGATTACCCTTGGCAAAAACTTATATTGATCTGCTAATCCTCCCCAATTAAATCCAATTGAACTGCGTAAATCTTGAGTCTGCATATCACATAAAAAATGATAAATCGGCAATGCATTTGCAGAATAATTATGAGCATTTGTTAAATGAGGAATAACTTCTTTTTTATGTTTTTTTGATCTTAAGATCATTTTTTTATGATTAGGCATTGAAACCATCAGGTCACTAATATCAATTTGCTTATTGGGCTCAACAGAAGATGTGGCCAAATAAGGAATTTCAAATGCTCTAAAAGCAGGACGCATTAGAATATTGCCTACTCTTGACTCTGGCAGATGAACAATCTCTGCTAAAATTTTATCCTTGTTTATTATTGTTTCTTTCTCGATAATTGAATTTGTATGTGTATTCAATTCAGAATCGCCATGACAAAATCTACCTAAAATATTTGCTGCACTTGATCCTCCTGCTCCTGTCATTACAATTTTTTGCTCTCCATCTTCTGTGATAATTTCGATCATAGAAGATATCGTATCTGGCAAATCCGTCCATGTTACCTCAAAATCTTTGAAATCTTCATCAGTAAGCTTCATTACATATTCTTGATTATGATGTACTTCTTGAAGTTTTTCATGCAAAATAGCATGAGTTCGAGTCCATTTTATATTTTTAACCTCTCTGTTTTCATTTTTTAATGGTAAAATAAGATCATCTACCAATGGGGTTACATCACCTGTACCTTGATTTTGCAAATAGCCAACTCCTATCTCTATATCAAGAGCATTAGAAAGCGAGACTTCTCTATTTTCATAACGCTCATAAAATGCATTTTTAAAACTTTGCATAGGTGTCTCGATGTCTACCTTTGGAGAAATCTTATTCAAAAACGCTAAACATTTCTTTGCTTTTTGTAAGATTTCTTTTTGTAATACATTATGATTTGTCTCTAATATCATATCCGTTTGAAATAGATATTTTAGTTCATATCCAGTACCTAATTTTTTTATCAATTCGCTCAAATCTGTATATCTGGATATAGGATTTTGTAACGTTTGATCTATCACATGTATTTCTTGATGTATTTGATTAATAATAGCTAAGAGTTCTTCTACTCCTTCTAATTTCTGCAAGACTAATTGTATTTTAGGCAAAAACTCATCTCCAGAAACCGAAGGTTCTAATTCACTGATCAAAACTTGATTATCTATCAACTCTTCAATAAATGCCGAAGCCTCTTCTTCTGTAATTTCATCATCAACCAATAATAATGAAAGATCTTTTAATAAAGCTCCTTCTTTTGATTTTTGTAAAATTTGCTCTAAATATTCTGAATGATTAACTGCTACGATATGATGATGTCTTCTACTATTTTTATCGTGATGATATTCTACATATCTCAAGAAATCACCCGCTTTATAAATACTAGTATTCGGAAAAAATAATAATTGTTTTCTTATGCTTTCGTTTTTGACCAAATCTTGAGAAAGTGCTACCAAATAATTCATATCTAATCTAGTATGCCTCTTGTTCTGATCACTCGATGACAATTCTATTCTTGAGTTATAATCAAATTTACCAACACTACATCCTGCAAAAATTCCGAAAGGAGTGCAACGAGAGGACATTCTGCTTAGGTATTTTAAAATCGAAAATATAAGTTTTTCAGATTCTTTTTGATCTGTTATCTCGCCTTCAAGCCATTTTTTAAGTTCAAAAAATAATGAAGGTGAAGCCAAAAAAACAGCTTCTTGAATAGTTACATTTTGACATAGCTCTCTAATTAATTTTTCCTCAACCACATCCTCTTCAGTAAGTTTTTTATATGCAGAGAGTGATAATAAAGGGGTTCGTAAAACAAATTTTTCGAATCCTTTATATGGGTTTTTAGTTTTTTTCATTTAGTACATTAAGAGATCATTAGACATTCATCCCAAGAGGTTTCAAAATCAGATATATGAAATAATATGGCCATTCCTATACCTGCAACTCCCATTAACAAATCAATTTCATTTACCCATCCTTTTTTACCTTTCCATTGTTTATATCCCACATATCCATCAGAAAATGTAGCCATGTTTATGCCTTCTTGTATCCAAAAATCTGCTGCTTCTAAGAAAACTTCTTCTTTTGTATCTCTATATAATCTATTGAAAATTTGAGCGTTTCCAAATGCACCGTGGCACATACATGTATCTTTAACCAAAGATTGTTCTTTAGTTTTTCGACCGGTTGCACGTTTTAAAATTTTCAATGC
The DNA here is from genome assembly GCF_006443095.1 of Aquimarina algicola. GTDB lineage: Bacteria > Bacteroidota > Bacteroidia > Flavobacteriales > Flavobacteriaceae > Aquimarina > Aquimarina algicola. Next base: position 300,596 of record NZ_VFWZ01000005.1, on the reverse strand, counting down.
TTTCTCTTCGAGATCACTATCTTTTAAAGCTAAAGCTGCTATTCTAAGGGAAATTCCAATACCCAAATCCCCGTAACACCATGCCAGGCGACTAGTTTGTCTTTCTTCTGATTGTGTAGACCAACTTGGAAATAGCGAAATAGAATCTTGAGTCGCATCTTCATGACTAAGAATGTAAGATATTCCTCCTTTTAGAAGAGGAGTTACTTTATCCCTTAGCTCTGTATAGGGATACAATCTTGATAAAAAGTTGATGATACTTGACATTCCATGAGAGAGGCTCAAGTTATACCCTTTTAAGCCTGACTCATGATCTAAAATTGAATTCCACTTACAACCGTAATCATCTTTTTCTGACAGAACATCTAATTGCTGTATGATATCTGATAAATAACTTAGGTATTTATTTTTAAGCGTTTCAGACTGTGTATTTTTTAGGCGTTTCAAAAAGTAATACCCGTACCCCAAAGCTCCATGCAAAAAATCATAGTCTCCTTGTTCTATATTGACCTTCATTACAGAATAAAGGTATACATCTAAATCTACTAAGAGTTCATCAACATCAATTTCGACAAAATCTTCTTCTACCAAATGTTGGATCACCCATCCTGCACCTGCAATACCATTACAATAGGTAGGAAAGTTGTATCCATTATTAATTCTATCAATACATTCACTAAGAATTTCTGCTCCAATTTCTGCTCCTACATCAGAATTTAAATATTTTGAATAGTAAAATTGAAAAAGCGAAATTCCTGAAATCCCGGATAAACCACCTATGTCTTTTACATCTTTATAGTTATCTCTAAGGATTATATGTATTTCTTTAAGTTGTTGATTAAGGAGTGCTTGTGTAGTAACCTTAATTTCAAGCATAACGATTAGGGTTTAAAAGATGATTCATAAAAGTAAGTAGAACCCCTTAAATTACATCAGCTTTTAAGAATATTATAATTATTAAATTTTAAACATAAAATACTGTAATTTACTTTTAAATAAAAACAATAAAAGGCTTGAAACAATATTAATTTCAAACCTTTTTAGTATCGTAATACAAAACTACTATTTTTTAATAGTGGTTTTACCTTTAAACTTCCATTGGGTTATCCCCCCATCTAAATCGTAGATCTTAGTAAAACCTGCTTTTTTCATATATCGAGAACATTTACTACTTCTATACCCTCTACCACAGTATACAGCTACCGGTTTTGATTTATCAAGCTTAGCGATAAGATCTTCAAAATTCTCATCTTCATAATTGATATTAACAGCTCCTTCTATAAATCCACTAGCATATTCTTCTGGTGTTCTTACATCAATAAGCTCAACTTTACTCATTTTGATTAAAGAATCCATTTCTTCTACAGTAATATGTTCAATTGTAGCATCTTCAATATCTCTACAACTCGAAATTGTAAAAAACGATATGATGACTAAAGAGGTAAGTAAATATTTCATAATAGATATAGTGAGAGTTACTCTACGGTTTCTCCTTCCCACTCCATAAATCCGCCTAATAAGTTATATGTTGTATCAAACCCCATTTGGTTCATTAATGTACAGGCTTGAGCACTGCGGGCACCTGATCTACAATACACATAATAATTCTTAGATTTATCAAGAGCACTAATTTCATCCAAAAATCCCTGCCCTTTACGAATGTCTATATTTTGCATATTAGGAATGTAACCGTCTTCTACTTCTTCTTCGGTTCTTACATCCAAAATAACTGCGTTTTCATCTTTAGCAATAAGTTCTTGCCATTCTTCTTGTGTGATATCTGCCATTATAAATTATGTTAGTACTAAGTTATAAGTCTTTCTTATTCTATATTCATTACAAATATAACGAGTACTTTTATAAATTGTGTCACATGGATATCGAGATATAATAAAAATGAAGTGAAATTTTAAGCTTTTATACTACAACCTATAGCTTTTGTAACTTCTACAGGAACCTTCTTTCCTTCTAATAATGCATTAATAGCATCTTCAACATATTTTTCTGTTGCGGCAGAAGCATCTTTGTAATTATTATCGATTGCTCCTATATATCTAACTACATTTCCTTCAGGTGTTTTTTCTAACACATACACATGAGGAGTTTTTGTAGCTCCATATTGAGGATAAACCTTTTGTCCATCATCAAACAAATAAGGAAAAGTAAAACCCTTTTCTTTGGACCTTTTAATCATATTATCAAAACTATCATCGGGATATGCTTTTGGATTATTTGGATTTATAGCTAGAACAGGATATCCTTTTGACTTAAAAGTTTTGTCTAATGTTATAATTCGATCCTCATAAGCAACAGAATAAGGACAATGATTACATGTAAAAATTACTATAAACCCTTTTGCTTCTTTGTAATCTGCCAAAGAAACATTTGTATTATCAATATTTTTTAAACTAAAATCTGTTGCGATATCCCCTATAGAATATCCTTTATCTATCTCGGTATCTGATACTTTGTCTATGGCAAAAGCACTAATCGCAATAATAAAAGCAACTCCCACTAAAATTTTTAAAGTTTTCATTTCTGTACTTTTTATAAATAGTTACAATAATTTTTTGAGTTCTTTTTCTAATTCGTTGTAAGTAAACGATCGTTCATAAAAACGAAATGTGTTATCTCTATATATTATAGTTGCAGGTATCGAGCCTGTCCAATCTTTATCTACCTTAGGAATCCAACTATTTGCATCCGGATCATCTAATAAAATCACTTTACTCTGAATCTTTTGTTTTTTCACAAAAGGAATTAATTTGGATTCTACATGCATGGGCAAATCCAAGCTTACCAATATCACTTCTACCTTATGCTCTGGATACCTACTATTAATCAATTCAAAATAAGGCAATTCTGCTACGCAAGGTTTGCACCAAGTTGCCCAAAAATTGATCACTCTAGTTTTTCCATCATCGATATTAAGCAACGGTTCGAAGCTTTCAAAAGTATGCAAAGGTATTTCTACCCCTTTACTCTTAAAAACTTTGTTAGCATCTAATGCTACAGTCTTTTCTCCTTTACATCCCGAAAAAAAAACTATCAATACAATATTTAAAACCCATTTCAACATGCTACTAATGTATCAAAACTCATATCTAAGCAAAAGAAAATTAACAAGGTTTCTGATGTTTACTTAAATATTTTCAGAATTTTTTGCAAATGTTTAACTCAACAGTATTACTATCTTCGCAATATTACTATTTAACTACACGCTAATCTCAACTTTAACAAAGAATTAATATCGGTTTAGTATTCAAAAAGCATTCTTAATTATATATTTGTATATACAAATGTTGTTTATACAAATGAATATAGAAAGTTTCATAAAAACCGAAAATAAAATACCCGTTCGTAAAAAAGCGATCATAAATCTATTATTTACACATGGGTGGATTATGGATAAAATCAATCTCGAACTAAAGAATCATGATATATCCATACAACAATTTAATGTACTACGCATTCTTAATGGCCAAAAAGGAAAACCAGCCAACCTGTCTACAATTCAAGAAAGAATGGTAACCAAAATGAGTAACACCACAAGACTCGTTGATAAGCTTATTCAAAAAGGGTATACAACAAGAACTATCTGTCCTTCTAATAGAAGAAAAGTAGAAATAACTATTACTCAAAAAGGAACAGAATTTTTAAATATAGTAAGTCCTATAATGGATGATTTTGAAAATAAAATCACATCTAATCTAACAGAAGAAGATTTAGATCAGTTAAATATATTTTTAGATCAATTACGAAATCAAAATTTTAATTCATAAAAACAAACTTAATTTTAAAATCATGAACATGAAATTTCAAACACTAATTTTAGCTTTTGCCATTGTTGCAACATCCTCAGTATTTGCTCAAAAAAAGAAAATTAAAGCCTCAGAGAGTATTGTCAACTGGACTGGTAAAAAAGTTACAGGATCACATACCGGAACATTAAAACTATCTGAAGGATTTTTAAACTTTGAAGGAGACAAAATTACAGCAGGAGAATTTGTAGTCGATATGACTACACTAGTCGTTACAGATCTTGAAGCGGGCAAAGGAAAAGAAAAACTAGAAGGCCATCTTAATTCTGATGATTTCTTTGGCACTTCAAACCATAAAACTGCAAAACTAGTAGTTACTAAAGCAAAAAAGACAGCTAATGGTTATAAAATAGCAGGAGATCTTACTATTAAAGGAAAAACAAACCCTATTCAATTTGATCTAAATATAAAAGGTAATACAGCTTCTACCACTTTGAAGGTAGATAGAACCAAGTATGATATCAAATATGGATCAGGAAGTTTTTTTGATAATTTAGGAGACAAAGCAATAAACGATGAGTTCGAATTAGCTGTAAACTTAAAAATGTAAATTTTTATATTGTAAATTATAATTAATTTATATATTTGAATCGTAAATAAAAAAAAATGAATTTTATTTTAACAAATAACTGGTGGTGGAACTCTCGAAACGAAAACGTCGTGAGATAGCTACTGCATTGTGTTAAGAAAAACATACAAAAGGCTTGTCAAAATCACGACAAGCCTTTTTTTTATTGAATGAATTCACAGAAATAAAAATATAATAATCAAAAAGATACGGTTTACTTATGAAGTATAAATTAACCACACATTTCAAACAAATTCTGGCAGATACTTTTACACCGGTAAGTGTATATCTAAAAATCCGAGATCGATTTCCTAATAGTCTTTTACTAGAAAATAATGATTATAGAGGTAATGAAAATAGTTTTTCCTACATCTGTTGCAATCCGATTGCCACTATCAAAGTAGAAAACGAAACTATTTATCAATCGTTTCCTGACAAAACCACTTTAGAAACTCCAATTACAGAAGACACAAACATCCCTCAGGTAATCGAACAATTTGCAGCTCAGTTCGAAACTTCAAAAAGTGACTTCAAATTTATAAACAATGGTCTATTTGGATATATCTCTTATGATGCGGTTAGATATTTTGAAGATATTACAATTTCTAAAAAAGAAGCAGCACTAGCTATCCCTGATATTCAATACACAGTATATCAAAACATTATTGCTATTAGTAACTTTACCAACGAAGCTTACATTTTTGCACACTGCTACGAATCAGACAACAATATTCCTCAAATAGAATCACTGCTTAGAGTCAAAAACTTTGCTTCGTATAATTTTAACACACAAGGAGAAACCACCTCAAATCTTAATGATGATCAATACAAAGAACATGTAGCCTTAGCCAAAAAACATTGTCAACGAGGAGATGTATTTCAATTGGTATTATCAAAACGTTTCTCACAAAAATTCAAAGGAGACGAGTTCAATGTCTACAGAGCACTTAGAAGTATCAACCCCTCTCCTTACCTATTTTATTTTGACTATGGAGATTTCAAAATATTTGGTAGTTCGCCAGAAGCTCAATTGGTTGTAGAAGACAATATTGCCGAGATACACCCCATTGCAGGTACTTTTAAACGTACCGGAAACGACGAACAAGATGCAGAATTGGCAAAAAAACTGGCCGCAGACGAAAAAGAAAATGCAGAACATGTAATGTTGGTCGATCTGGCTCGAAATGATTTAAGTCGCAATGGCAGTGATGTAACAGTAGACACTTATCGAGAAATTCAGTTTTATTCTCATGTAATTCATCTGGTGAGCAAAGTTACCGGAAAAAAACATGATAATACCACAACTATGCAGGTTGTAGCCGATACTTTTCCCGCCGGTACACTAAGCGGAGCACCAAAACACATGGCAATGCAACTGATAGAAAAATACGAAACCATAAACCGAGATTTTTATGGCGGTGCGATAGGGTTTATGGATTTTTCAGGAAATTTTAATCACGCCATCATGATCCGTACATTTTTAAGTAAAAACCATGAATTACATTGGCAAGCAGGAGCCGGATTGGTCAATGAGTCCAATGAAGAAAGTGAACTTCAGGAAGTGTATAATAAGTTAGGAGCATTAACCAAAGCATTAAAACTAGCAGAAGAAATATAAGGGTGTTCCCTTTTTCAAAAAAAGGGTCAGGCTATTTGCGCTACACGATAGCTTGCTACTATCCTTAACACAAATAAAATATTATGAGTAAAAAAGTATTAGTAATCGATAACTACGATTCATTTGTTTACAACCTAGTGCACTATCTAGAAGACTTAGGTTGTGAAGTAACTGTAAAACGTAATGACCAGCTTCATTTGGACGAAGTAGCACCATTTCAAAAAATCCTACTTTCCCCTGGACCGGGAATTCCAGAAGAAGCAGGTTTGTTAAAAGACATTATAAGCACCTATGCCGATAGCAAAAGTATTTTTGGAGTTTGTCTGGGGCAACAAGCCATAGGAGAAGTATTTGGTGGTGACCTCATCAATCTGGATAATGTATATCATGGTGTCGCAACCAACGTATCACTATCAGTAGAAAATGAAGTTATTTTTGATGGCTTAGAGCAAAATTTTAATGTAGGCAGGTATCATTCCTGGGTCGTTGCCAAAGAAAATTTACCCGAGTGTTTAGAAGTGACTTCATATGATGAAAATGGACAAATCATGTCACTACGCCATAAAGAACTAGATGTACGTGGAGTACAATTTCACCCGGAATCTGTGCTCACACCAGATGGAAAAAAAATGTTAGAAAACTGGATTAATAATTAAGCCTATGAAAAGTTTACTCAATAGATTAATCAATCACGAAACCATCTCCAAAGAAGAAGCCAGAAACGTTTTGGTTAATATTTCAAAAGGAGAATATAATCAAAGCCAAATCGCCTCATTTCTTACCGTATATATGATGAGGAGCATAACCGTAGAAGAACTTGAAGGGTTTAGAGATGCGCTATTAGAATTATGTATCGCAGTTGATCTGAGTGATTACAACCCAATAGACCTTTGTGGTACTGGTGGCGATGGTAAAGACACATTCAATATCTCAACATTATCATCTTTTGTATCGGCAGGAGCCGGCATAAAAGTTACTAAACATGGTAATTATGGAGTATCTTCAAAGTGTGGTAGTTCTAATGTCATGGAACATCTGGGGATCAAGTTTAGCAACAATAAAGATTTTTTAAAACGTTGTATGGACGAAGCAGGAATTTGTGTATTACACGCCCCTCTATTTCACCCGGCAATGAAAAACGTCGCTCCCATACGCAAAGAACTTGGTGTAAAAACATTCTTCAACATGCTCGGGCCAATGGTTAATCCTGCTTTTCCCAAAAATCAAATGGTAGGTGTTTTTAATCTGGAACTCGCAAGAATGTACGGATATTTGTATCAAAATACAGACAAAAATTTCACTATAGTACATGCTCTTGATGGATATGATGAAATCTCACTTACAGGAAATACAAAAACAATCTCAAATATCTCAGAAGGCATGCTAACCCCACAAGATTTTGGAGTTACGCCTTTACAACAAGACGAAATAGCAGGAGGAGATTCAATCGAAGCTTCTGCAACTATTTTTGTAGATATCCTAACTGGAAAAGGAACAGAAGCACAAAATAATGTAGTTTGTGCAAATGCGGGTATGGCAATTGCAACCGTCGATAATTTGACGCCAAAGCAAGGTTTTGAAAGAGCTAAAGAAGCTTTACTTTCTGGAAAAGGTTTAGAAGCATTAAAAAAAGTACAAGAATTAAGTAAAAACTAGTGTATAATAAGCTTAACCCCAAAATTATAAAGCACAATAAATTAAAACAGAACAAAAAAATATTAATTGTAAAAGATTATTAAACGGATTTGTTAATTATTGCAGAACTTTGAAGCCAAAACATATAATCAATTAACTAATTACGATTACGGTCAATTCTAAACATGAATATCTTAGATAAAATAGTAGCTGACAAACACAAAGAGGTAGCCCTCAAAAAAAACCTCATCCCTATACAACAGTTAGAAAAATCTGTTTTATTTGAACAAGAAACGGTTTCTCTGGCAAATAGTTTAAAAAACAGTACCACCGGTATTATTGCAGAACACAAACGAAGATCACCTTCAAAAGCAGTAATCAATCAAAAAGTAAGTGTCCAAGATGTAGCAAAAGGGTATGAAACTGCTGGAGCATGTGGGATGTCTATTCTTACAGATGGTAAATATTTTGGCGGATCATTAGATGATTTCTTATTGGCTCGTGCTGCTGTAAACATACCTTTGCTTAGAAAAGAATTCATTATCGATGAGTATCAATTACTAGAAGCAAAAGCACATGGTGCAGATGTTATATTACTTATTGCTGCTATCTTGACCAAAGAAGAAATAAAATCACTATCTCAATTTGCAAAAAGTTTATCACTAGACGTTCTATTAGAAGTCCACAATCAAGAAGAACTGCAAAAATCAATTATGCCTTCTTTAGATATGTTAGGAGTAAACAATAGAAACCTCAAAACATTTGAAGTAAGTACAGAAATAAGCAAAACGCTAAGCACACAAATCCCAGATGATTTTGTAAAGGTTTCAGAAAGTGGAATCAGCAATGTAGAAGCGATCAAAGATTTACAACAATACGGTTACAAAGGGTTTCTTATCGGGGAGAATTTTATGAAAACAGAAAACCCCGGACAAAGTGCTATAGAATTTTTAAATAAATTAAAGTAAGCTCAAATACATGAATACAATACTAATCACAGGAGTAACAGGAAATATAGGTTCGCATGTATTATACGAACTATTATTTGATTTATATTCAACAAATGAAGAAGCAACTATTTACGTACTCATACGTAAACAAAATGCTACTTCAGGAATACAGCGATTAGTAAATGAGGTGTTCTCAAAACAACTCATACCAGACAAAATAGCTCCTTTTTACAAAGCATATTTAGAAAAATACGTAAAAGTAATTGAAGGCGAAATCAATTCCTTTACAATTCCTGAAGAAGCTGGCAATCAACTTACAATATATCATCTGGCAGCTTCTGTAAATCTAGGAAACACAGAAAAAGCAAAAAAAGAAATTACTCATATCAATTATATGAATACAAAAGCTTTTTTTGACATTATAAAAACAAGAACAAAAAAGCTAGTCTTTGTAAGTACTGCATTTTCTAGAGGCGAAATTGAAGGTGGGATTACAGATGATTATCATGCACAAACTGATTTTGATTTTAGAAACTTCTATGAAGCCTACAAAATGAAAGTCGAAAAACAAGTATTGCAAATCGCAAAAGATTATAACTTTAGCTGTACGATTGCCCGACCCAGCGTGGTTTCAGGACGTCTTCTAGATGCTCCCAAGTTTGTTAGTAATCGATACATCGTATTTTATGCTATCGGCGAATTTTTCAAAAAAATTAAACAAACACACCCGGATTTAGGTACTATTCGCGTTGCAATCAATCTTGATGGTGGCGTTAATATAGTTCCTGTTGATTATGTAGCAAAAGCGATTGTGCGAGCGTCAAAAATTAAAGAAGAACAAATCAATATTACACTAACACAAAACGTACCTACAAAGCAAGTTGTCGAGAGTATTCTCAAAAAATGTGAAGTAAAAAGTGAGTTTGTTTCCGAAGAACCAAAAGACAAATCTGCTATAGAAAAAATATTTTATAAAACTGTTGGTAGTCAATTGGTAAAATATTCTACTTCAAAAAATCACTATTTTGAATCTAAATTAATACGTGAATTACTTGAAGATATAGAAGAACCTGACATGGTTAACAACTTTAGTGCAGTGTATGATTTTGCACATGATATTAATTTCAACAACAAAAATATTGAGGTAGAACAAAAGTTATAGAACGTTGAGCAATAAAACAATCAATATAAAAATATGTGGAATGAAATCCCCTGAAAACATCAGGGAGGTTGCCATGCTACAACCAAATTATTTGGGGTTTATTTTTTATGAAAACTCCCCAAGAAATGTAGAAGAGTTCATTGACACTTCTATCATCCCTACAGCAATTAAGAAAGTCGGGGTTTTTGTGAATGCCACTATAGATTTTATTATCAAAAAAGCAGAGCAGTTTAAGTTACAAGCCATTCAATTACATGGCAATGAGACAGCCGAATATTGCTTAGAACTTAAATCAACACTACAAAAGATATTCAAAAAAGAAGATCAAGTCAATATTTGGAAGGTGTTTTCAATAAAAGATCAGTTTGACTTTGAGATAGTAAAACCCTACGAAAATATCGTAGATTATTTTTTATTCGATACCAAAGGCCCTGCAAAAGGAGGCAATGGATATACTTTTGATTGGAACGTTTTAAAAAATTACCCTTCTACTACTCCATTTATTTTAAGTGGAGGTATTGGATTAGACGAAATTAATGCAATCCAATCTTTATTAGATAGCCCTGAATCAAAATATTTACATGCCATTGACATTAATAGTAAATTTGAGATTCAACCTGGGTTAAAAAACACCGAAACTTTACAAAAATTTTTATCAGGCATAGAAAACCTTTAAAAAGCTATATTGAAAATGAAAAATACGTATCAAGCCAACGAAAAAGGATATTATGGGGATTTCGGCGGAGCCTATATTCCTGAAATGCTATATCCTAATGTAGAAGAACTCAGGACCACATATCTGGAGATCATGAACGAACCTTCTTTTAAAGAAGAGTTCCAACAACTCTTAAAAGACTATGTAGGGCGACCATCACCACTATACTTTGCAAAACGCTTATCAGAAAAACACAACACCAAAATATACTTAAAACGTGAGGATCTTAATCATACAGGAGCGCATAAGGTCAATAATACGATAGGTCAAATTCTGGTTGCTAAAAAATTAGGTAAAAATAGAATTATTGCAGAGACTGGTGCTGGGCAACATGGTGTTGCCACCGCTACAGTTTGTGCGCTAATGGGTATAGAATGTATCGTTTATATGGGCGAGATTGACATCAAACGACAAGCACCAAATGTAGCTCGAATGAAAATGTTGGGTGCAGAAGTGCGCCCTGCTATGTCAGGCAGCAAAACGTTGAAAGATGCAACAAACGAAGCTATCCGTGATTGGATTAATAATCCTGTAGACACTCATTATATTATTGGTTCTGCTATTGGGCCACACCCATACCCAGATATGGTAACACGTTTTCAATCTGTTATTTCTGAAGAAATCAAATGGCAACTTCAAGAAAAGGAAGGTAGAGAGAACCCAGATTATGTAGTAGCATGTATTGGAGGAGGTAGCAATGCTGCTGGAACATATTATCACTTCTTAGACAATCCTGATGTAGGTATTATTGCAGTAGAAGCTGCCGGAAAAGGAGTACATAGCGGCGAAAGTGCTGCGACTTCACAACTTGGTAAAGAAGGAATTATACACGGTTGCAAAACATTATTAATGCAAACTGATGATGGGCAAATTACAGAACCCTATTCTATTTCTGCCGGGCTAGACTATCCGGGAGTAGGCCCACTACACTCTCATCTTTATAAAACCGGTAGAGGAGAATTCTTTTCTGTAACCGATGATGATGCCATGACTGCAGGTCTAGAATTAGCACAGTTAGAAGGGATTATTCCTGCCATAGAAACTTCACATGCATTAGCTATTTTTAATGACAAAAAATTTGCCCCAGACGATGTTGTCGTGATAAGCCTTTCTGGACGTGGAGATAAAGACCTTAATACCTATATCGACTATTTTAAACTATAAAGTATAATACCAAGTATTTTCTAATAACTATTCGTTACAAAAAGAAAAATGAACAGAATACATCAAAAACTAGAAGAAGATAAAAAACTATTATCCATATATTTTACTGCCGGTTATCCATCGCTTCATGATACCGAAAAAGTTATTCAAGATCTTGAAAAAAACGGAGTAGACATGATAGAAATAGGGCTTCCATTTAGTGACCCCCTAGCTGATGGGCCTACCATACAAGATAGCTCTACCGCGGCACTCAAAAATGGAATGACTACAAAACTATTATTTGAACAACTTGAGAATATTCGTGAATCTGTTACAATTCCTTTAATCATTATGGGGTACTTTAATCCCATGATGCAATATGGTATCGAAGCTTTTTGCGCAAAATGTAAGGAAATCGGTATCGACGGACTCATCATACCCGATCTGCCCGTTGCAGAATATCATGAGCACTATCAAGAAACTTTTGAAAAGTATGGCTTAATCAATGTATTTCTGATCACTCCACAAACCTCAGAAGAACGGATTCGATTTATTGATAGTGTATCTAATGGGTTTATCTATATGGTAAGTTCGGCAAGTGTTACCGGAGCAACTTCTGGTTTTGGTAATGAGCAGGAATCTTATTTTGAACGTATTGCAAACATGAATCTCAAAGCTCCTCAAATTGTAGGTTTTGGTATCAAAGATGCTCAAACATTTCAACAATCTACAAAAACAGCAAAAGGAGCTATTATCGGTTCGGCGTTTATTAAACACTTAACCCATAATGGTGTTGATAGTATTGAGGATTTTGTGAAAGAAATACGATAAATATGTTAAGAAGAGGATCATGATTGATCCTTTTTTTATGACGTTGTATTTGCAATAGGATTAACAAAAAAATTAATCTTGTTAACATTTGCGTTATGATAGTATAATATCAACTTTACATTGTGCTAACCTTGGTTTTGTTCCTTCACGGAAACTTAAAATCAAAAAAATGAAACTACTAAAATCTATGATGCTATTTATTATAGCCCTTGTAACTTTTTCTTCATGCGAATACATCGATGATCATTCTAGTGGACCAAATCCTGATGATAAAAAACCATTAATTATCGCACATCGTGGTGCTCAGTCTGTTTTACCAGAACATACTTTAGAGGCATATACAAAGGCTGTAGAATTGGGAGCAGATTTTATAGAACCTGATCTAGTACTTACCAAAGATGGTCACTTAGTTGTGCGGCACGAACCTATGCTATCTGGAACAACAAATGTAGCTGACCTTCCGGAATTCGCTAGTTTAAAAACAACTAAAGAGCTTGATGGCAAAATGGTGACAGACTGGTTTGCTATTGACTTTACTTTAGCACAGATCAAAAAGCTAAAGGCTCGACAAGCATTCAATAGTAGACCAAAGGATTTTGACGATATGTTCGAGATTCCTACATTTGATGAAGTAATCTTACTTGCCAAAAAGCAATCAATCAAAACTGGTAGAACGGTTGGTATTTATCCAGAAATCAAACACCCTTTATTTCACAATGAGTTTTTTGAAGCACATACTATGGAAGATAAACTTATCCGTAGTATTAAAAAAGCTGGGTTAAACCGTAAAAGCGCACCTATATTTGTACAATGTTTTGAAGTAGAATCCCTACAATACATCAATTCTAAGTCTCCGGTAAAACTAGTACAACTTATCTCTACATATAACATTAATAAAGATGGATCTTTAGATTATAATGTTCCCCAAGGTGATTTTATCTCGTATGGTTCTCCTTTTGATTTTTATGCCAATGGAGACTCAAGAACATATGAGTTCTTTACTACAGAAGAAGGAATGGAATTTACAGCCACATATGCTGATGGTATTGGCCCATGGAAGCCTTTTATTATTTCTTATAAAACTGAAGATTCAGGAGAATTTACATTATTACCGCCAACAGATTTTATTGAGTTAGCACACAAGAACAATCTATTGGTTCACCCATATACATTTAGAAACGAAAATACACAATGGAGTGGTGGTAATCCAGAAAGCGAATATCATTTATTTTTTGATGCTGGTGTAGATGGACTATTTACCGACTATACAGACGAAGCTGTACATGCATTAAACACTTGGGATAATTAAAATCTAAGTCTCAATAGTATAAAAAAGCTGAATGTTTTATAACATTCAGCTTTTATTTTTTAAATAGTGATTAATAATATAGATTAAGCCTTTTAAAATGAATAAAACGCTTCTATAAGAAAGAACTTTTTTAAATCTACTCTCTTTAATTATATATTAAAATTTTAACTTAAAAAAAATGCTCACTAACATTTTATAGAAGCAAAACTTTAAAACTTACACAATTAATAATATAAGTTTTCAATTCTTTAGGTTTAGTTTAACTTCTTTTTATGAAACTAATTTGGTCTTAAGAACATAGATGAATACATAAACTAAATTTTTTATAATCTTAAAATCAAATTACAATGAAAAAATTATTTTTAGTATCAGTATTATTCGCATTGGTAGCATGTTCTAGTGAAGAAAATGATGAGCAATTAGAAGCATTAGAAGCTAAATCAACTTGCGGTTTTGGAATTTTTGATAATCCTGATTATGATTGTGGATATTCTGTAGGATATTCTGATTGGGTGGCTCATTATAATACTGCCGCGGTAGCTTTAGGCTTTGATTCATGTTCACAAATAACTATTCGTGTTGTAGAACGTAATAATTTACCTCCTACGGTACAGATTATAACACAAGGAGGTGGTTCTGGAGATATAGTCCAAAGAGCTCAAAATGATAACTTTGCCTATTTTAATAATTTATTTAATGACCTTTCCACAGAATTTAGAAGAGGGCAAGCAGAAGGTTATATGTTTGGTAGAGGACAAGAACCATTAACTCTTGGCAATGGAGATTGTGGCAACATAATATTTGAATAATAATCTTAAGATCCAACAAACTGTTACCCTCATAAATATTTGAAATCTATGAGGGTAATAATTTTATAAAAAAAACTTTTTATACTGTAGTACTCGAAAATCCATAGTTGTAAACTTCGGATTTTTGTCTTTTAAATCTTTATATACTTGCATACTTCCGATAGCACGATTAGCTGCTCCCGAGGGAGCTGTAAGTGAGATCGTTTTGATGATTCGTTTTTGATCTACAAATTGATGTATTCTAGGAACAATATTAGATACTATTTCTAATTTTAAATCATACTCCTTAATATGTTTTCTAAAAAAGTACTCAGGTCCGTTTTTACTATTTCCACCAGTGAAGATAAGGGTATCTATTTTGGGATATTGTCGCAAATATCCTATCAAGTCTCTTAACTTAATATTTTTCATCCCCAAATCTGAAGCATCTATTTTTTCTCGTTCACAACTATGTACAATATCGCAAACTCCAATTCCTTTGGTGGTTAAAAAATCTCTACGTTGATTAGCTGCTATATCTGTTGTTTCGTACTTAAGGTTGAGATCAAAAATCCTGTCTAATACTGGCCATAATAAACCATTACTACTCCCATAACAAAAATCTACATCTCTGTCATTCAATTCTCGTGTTGTAAATCTTGGTGGTGGTAATGTTCCTACTATTAATTTTGTAGCACCTTTTGGGAAAAATGGTTCGTATGGATGTGTATGTAGAAACAAATGATCTGTTATAAATAATAGCATACGAATGTAATAAATATTACTTTCTCTTTATAAATTAAAAGATTACTTGCTATTCAATAAAGAAAATATGATCAAGAGTACTATTTAAAGATTGAATCATTTAAAATACACATAAAAACCAGTACATCTATTTGAGAGATACGCTATATTAACTATATTCATTTAATAACAATAATCACACAAACTCTTGCAAACAATGATAGGATTAGATGAAATACATATTTGGAAAAACCTAAGCAGCCCTTATGGAAACTCAGAAGAAATACCATCACTAATTCTCAAACTTTCAAAAACTTTAGATAAAAAAGATGCAGATGAGTTGATCTGGGAATATATTTATCATCAAGGATCAGTATATGAAAATACGCTTGCCACAATTCTTCATTTACTAAAAATAGTTGAAGAATCAAATAACATTGAATTCAATCTGGATGTAATTGCTTCTCTGGGTGTTGTTCTAATTGATCTTGACAACAAATCATATATAGAACAAATATTTGAAGAAAATAATCTTAATAAACAAGAAAAAAACAGGATTCAGATAGCATTTATAAAGTCAATAGAAAAGTTTAAATATCTGGTAAATACTCATGCTAAGAATACTGAAATCTTAGACGAAGAGTCCAAACGATTTTATTTAATAACATTTTTAACTACTATAAAAAGGCATAAAGAAGCTGAAATATTTAAAACATTCAGTACAAATGATGAATATGTTTTTGTATGCCCTAATTGTGAAATAGAAACGTTTTTGTGGAACGAAGAAGGAGTTTTGAATGCGTATAGTGAAGATCCTGTTACTAATAAAAGCCGAAAAAAGATACAAATTGACTTCAATACATCAGCTGAAAATCTTGAGTGGTTAGAAAATCTAATTAATACATTGAATATCAATTCTCTGAAACCATTGATTATATATTTTAATGGAGATCTACATTGCCATAGCTGCAGCAAAAAATCTAATGTGTTTAATGGAATAATGAATAGTATATAATATAAATAGTTGAATTTATTTACCCTCTTTTATTTACAAAGTGTCAAATAAAGAGCTATCAAACAGTCAAAAATTAAAAAACAAACGATATGAATACACTACCACTGAAGAATCACGTATTACTTTTACTAATGAGTTTTCTGACCTGGGGATTTTTTGTATTAGTAGGACTTCCAGATTATTATCTAAGCTGGACTTATGAAGCAAAGGTCTTGATTGTAATTGCAGTAACGATAGTATATATCCCTCTTGGAAAATTATTGACAAAGAAAATGTTTCCTGACAAAGAATATTTTAAAAATTCAATTTGGCTGGCTTTCTATTTAACAATTCCTTTGTTTATTTATGATACTATTTTTATTGGCATTGTTGGTGGCGAAGGCTTGAAGTTTATACCCAAATATTGGTTTTTGACATTTTTCTACTTTTCATTTTGGGTTCAATTTCCCTTAATCGGCTTAGTAATGGAAAAAAATTTAATCGAAAAGAAAACAAATTAAGATAGAAATCCCAAATGATATGATGACAAGATAAATTAGAGTAAAAGAGCTCAAAGTGATTCCGCAATGGATTCATAGTAAGCCAATTTTTGATTTTGCAGGAAATCTTGAAATATTTATATCTAGATTATTGAGTAAACTTCTTACAGGTTATGTTGAAAAGCTATCGAGGGGATTTCTTCACAGTAATCAAATTGGAAAGACAATACAAACAACCATTCAATAGGAGAATTGGTATCGCATTTAATTTTTTGGAATGAAATGAATTTGAGGGCGTTTAAAGGAGAAGATATGTCTAATTTTGAAGTTGACAACGAAACCACCTTTAAAAAATATATGGATACAGAATGGAAAAACCTCGTAAACAAATTAGATAGCATTCAAACTGAATGGGAACAACTAACCGAAAAAGCTACAGACGAGCAGTTAGTAGAATGGGGTTCAGAAATTGCAAATATGGCAGCACATAGCGCTTATCATACGGGACAAATCATCTACAAACGAAAACATAATGGTTGGTGGAAGAAAAAGTAAAAAATAGTTAACATCTGTGAGAAACTATAGAATGTGTTGATAAAATAGATTGTTTTAAAGTATTTTTTGCGTGAAGGATAGTAGCTGGCTACCGTGTAGCGCGAATAGCCTGACCCGTAGGGGCACGCCCTAATTATTTCACAAAAGATATAATTTAAAGTACTTGCTCTGAAGTAAGCCATTGGAGCATTAAACTCTATAAAATGGATTAAAACTGGAAGTAAATAAAAGGCTGAAAGTCGGCAGCATATGTTTGATAACAAATAATAGCAACTACAATGACTACAGCGGCTTTGATTACCATATTACTTTTTACAAAAAGCGCTTCTACCCAATCTTTGGTTTTATAAGGTAGCCAATGTGTAATGTATCCCAGAACCATTACAATAAAAACAATACGATATTCCCAAAGTACGGCTAGTGCATTACCCCAATCCATATTGGTCGTAACTTGTTGATAAAAACGAGCAATGTGATCCATACTGTTCCCTCTAAAATAGATACGGGTAAAAGTTATAAATACAAAAGTTAATGCAATTCGCCACAATAGCGCATACCACGCTTTTGAGTTTTCATAAGGGCTGATTTTGCGCCAATACTTGTAGGTTACGATTCCTATACCATTGAGCCCTCCCCAAATGACAAATTTCCATGATGCGCCATGCCATAATCCACCAATCAACATCGTAATCATAATATTGACATTGGTATTAAAATGTTTTGCCAAAGCAGAAGAAAACAAGGTAGCAATCAAGAAAAAACCTACACCCGATGTCGCAATAAGCGCAATAGAATAATCGGTCGCAGCAAAAACACCTAAAAATGTAAATACCAACACAAAGGCATAAGAAAAAATACTGCCTTTGCGATTTCCTCCTATCGGGATATAAAGATAATCTTTGAGCCAGCTTGACAAAGATATATGCCATCTTTTCCAGAAATCGCCACAATGTATTGCCTTGTATGGTGAATTAAAATTAACAGGGAGTTTATATCCCATAAGCAATGCTAAACCAATTGCGATATCAGTGTACCCTGAAAAGTCTCCATAAATCTGGAGCGAATATCCAAACATTGCCATGATATTGGTAAATCCGGAAAACATCTCTGGTACATCAAAAACACGATCCATAAAATTTGCTGCTATGTAATCGGCAAACAACATCTTTTTGATCAAACCTTTTAGTATCATAAAAGTAGCTTTGCCAAAATCCTCTTTGGTGATAGAGATCTCTTTTCTTATTTGAGGTACAAAGTCTGCCGCACGTACAATCGGCCCTGCCACTAGTTGAGGAAAAAAACTAACAAAAAAACCAAAATCTATAATAGATTTTAAGGGAGCAATCTGTTTTCTGTATATATCTACACTATAGCTAATGGTCTGAAAAGTATAAAAAGATATTCCTACGGGAAGAATAATCTTATCTACTGTAAAATAATCTGATCCTGCCCAAACATTTGTCCATTTGGCAAGATAATTAATCACTTCATGATCGGTATGAAAAAGATAATTATACGAATCTGTAAAAAAGTAAGCATATTTAAAGTAACAAAGAGTTCCTAAGTTGATAATCACACTAATTGCTACTAATAATTTTTGAATTATGACCGACTTGCTTCTGTAAATCGCTTTACCTAAAAAGAAATCATTAATTGTACTAAAAATTAAAATCCCAATAAATAAACCACTAGTCTTATAATAAAAGAGTAAACTGATAGCAAAGAGATAAGCACTACGAAGACTTTTTTTACTATATACTACGGCATAAATAAAGTATATCGCAGCAAAGAATATCCAAAAATTTGCCTGAGTAAAAATTAAAGGAAAATCTTCAGAAAATGAAAATATGTCTATGAATCTATTCATTAATAATTTGGTTCAAAATAGAATTGGGGGCTAGCTGTAATGTTTTTTCCCAAGAATTAGCTAAAGCTTGTAATAAAAGGTCTGCTTTGATTCGATATCCTTTTACAGTAAAATGGATACGATCTCTAGGCATTAGTTTATTATTATACCAATCTCTAGAAGAGTTAAATCCACCCATGATTTCATAAAAATCCCATACTGCCATTTTTTTCTCTTCGGCAATTTCATAAATAATCTTCTGAGCAACTCTTGTTCTAGGATTCGGAAACTGTCTTTTATAATACGAATCATTAGGAACTGTGAGTAAAATTGCACAATCCGGATTAGCTTTTTGAATCATCTCAATCATTTCGGTATAATTCTTTTTATATGAATCTGAATCAAAATCAGGATGATAAGTATCATTTGTTCCGATAGAAATAATAAACAGATCCGGCTTATATACTAATAATTGATCTTCAAAATATCGACATCTGTCATAATATGCAAAACTAGCTCCATTAACTCCTATAGAAGTATATTCTACTCCTGTGTTATCATTCATAAGTTCTATACCCATCATCAAGAATTCTGCATTATCTATATTTTCTATTTTGCGAACACAAAACTCTATCTCATCTACTGTGTTATTGAATGCGAATTCTATAAAATGAGCTTCTTTATTTTTAGTTACCTGAGATACCAGTGAATCTTGTTTAAAAGCTATTTCATAATCATTACTCCAATCATCATAAAAAATTCTCATTTTATTAAAATCATACATATCTTCATGATAAGTATTTCCGTTGGCTTTGATTTTTATATTGGCAATAGAATCTTTAAAAACAGCTGTTACGCCTGATAATCCCCATGCAATACTATCTTTTCTCACAGAACAACGATATCCTTTCCATTCGCCATCATATTCTACTCTGTAATTCCCAGGATTATTTGTTTTTGCAATTTTATAAGGGTATATAAAACCTCTTTGTCCCATTGATTTAGGACTCATCGTTTGAAGATATGATCGTAAACGGTTAGAATAAATATCTGCTTGTATATGAGACCCCCCGATATGAAAAACATGAAGTTTTTCATCTCCTCCTTTAAGGATAGTATCTAATTTATGGTATAGTTTTTTGAAAGCAGGAGAATTTTCTGCCATTTTAATAGTATTAGCTTTCCAGTTTATGAAAGAATACTTTTCTTGAATGCTATCTATAACATATGTTTGTGCTTGAACAGATAGGCACAAAAACCACAGAACAAAAAATAATTTTTTATGTACTTTCATTATCGTCGGGTTGTTTAAGGTCAAGGTATAGGGCTGTAAAGAATAATTCTGAAATAATTTTGGTTCCTTTATAGGTAAAATGCATATAATCTTTGGCGGTCAATTTTTCTTCAACCCATAATTCCATAGCTCCTTTTCCACCCATCGCATCATACATACTCCAGTAGGCAACATCATTTTCCAGACAAGTTTCCATGAGTTTTGTATTAAGATAAGGCAACAAAGGATAAGTCTCCATTTTACCATTGATAGGAAGGCACATATCTGTTGGGCCAATGAATATAAAGCTTGCATTTTTGGTACGTCTTCGTATCCAGTTTACCTGACTTTTTATACGCTTTGTATATTTTTCTACATCTGTTGAATCTTTGAGGTATGGCATTGTATTACCTCCATATTGCATAATGATTACTTTAGGCTTTAGCTGTGCCATCATTCTAGCATATGTTCCTGCATTTGAACCTGTAAAGACTGTTCCCGATGCTCCTCGCATAGCTACGTTATCAA
Organism: Aquimarina algicola; assembly: GCF_006443095.1. Taxonomy (GTDB): domain Bacteria; phylum Bacteroidota; class Bacteroidia; order Flavobacteriales; family Flavobacteriaceae; genus Aquimarina; species Aquimarina algicola. The sequence goes on along the minus strand of NZ_VFWZ01000005.1, from coordinate 279,616 downwards.
TCTGTACATTTCTACCTCCATCAAGTGTAAGACCATAAAAATCAGCACTAACTTTACCTTCAACCTCAATCTTGAGATTACTAGGGGTTGTAGCTGTTCTAATTTTATAGTTATGATATTTTCCGTCTGCAATCAAACTATCTTGTTGTATTAGAGCACCATCATTATAAACAGAAACTTTAATTGGTAAAGTACAGTTACCATAATGTAATCCAATATTTGTAAATCTCCTGAACTTGGCATAAGACTTTTTAGATTTACCCACTACTATTGAAGCTTTTACCAAAGGTAAAGAATCAATAGTAGTGCTATCCGGCACTGACTGTCTATATGGTGTAAAACGAGAGGCAGACATAAATGCTCCATATTTTCTATGCTCAAATTTCTTTTGTGTAGGATCAAAAATCGCATGTCTTTGCCAGTTTTGGCTAGGCTCTACAACTGCACTGATTTGTGTATAAACAGGCAGTACGGGAATAAATCCGGGTCCACTGCCCCCATACATATTTTGTAATCGATTTCTAAGATATGCGGTGATACGGTCTCCTTCTATTTGAGAATCTCCATAATGTATTACCCTACAAGATTTTGAAGATAGCTTTTTTCTTAATTCACTAGCAAAATCAGGATTACTATCAGGATATCGAATTCTTACTAATTGTGTAGTATCAATTTTAGAAAAATCAGGTAGCTTTTTGATTTGCTTTGCTATTGTTGTACTGCTATCATTTTCTGAAGTTTCAATCTCCAAAGGATTTACAATCTCTGTAACCTTCAGGATGTCTTGCCGAGTTAATGAAGAATCTTTTTCTAGACCAAGAAATGTTTTATAGGTTGGGTATTTAACGGATATTCCTTGATAAGAGAAACCATCATCTTGTACTTGTTTTTTTTGTACACCATCTTTTTCACTTAAAAACATGAGTCCAAATAAAATTGCTAACACTAGCAAAATGAATAATGATATTTGAATAGGTTTTATCTTCAATACGTATAATAAATATTTAGTACTCTGTAAAAATAGAAAGATTTTCTAAACCGCAAAGGCTTTGTAAACGGTTATCATGCTTATTATAGTAGTTCAAGCTTTTTTTGTACTATCAGAAGAGTAGTAACTTCTCAATTATAAATTGAAATAATTATAACTTTAATATATAAACCGAGCTTAGTTAATCTTTGGTTAATCCTATCTTAATTTTAAAAATTATCATGAAGTTCTTGTATTTTCTACTAAATATCAACTTAATATATTAAATCATGAAAAAACAAAAATTAACAAAGTTATCATTGAAAAAAAATGTGATTTCTCGTTTACAACAAAAAACAATTAAAGGAGGAGAATTAACAGAAGGAAGTCGTTGTGAAGATGCTAGTGTTGAAATTACTATTCCTTGTCATATCTGCTAAAGCATGAAATGAAATTGGTTGATAAAAAGGGCTTTATATAAAGCCCTTTTTCTATTTTAAAATTGTATGATATAATGTTTGTTATTTTAAAGTAATCACCAAATCGTCAGCTTCAACCATTGTTCCTGATTTAAGTACTACTTTTTTAATAATCGCGTCTTCATTGGCAGTAATAGTTGTTTCCATTTTCATAGCTTCTATAATAAATAATGGATCATTCTTTTTTACCTGCTGGCCATTTTTGACTAAAATCGATGATAAAGCTCCTTGTAGCGGGGCTCCTACCTGTTTGGCATCTCCTTTATCTACTTTGGCATTGGCAACTTTATCTACTTTTACAGAACTGTCTTGTATCTCAACATTACGTGTTTGCCCGTTGATTTTAAAGAAAACTGTTACTTTTCCTTCTTCATTAGGATCTCCTACTGATATTAATTCTATAAGGAGTATTTTACCCTTATCCAATTCAACAATAATTTCTTCTCCAGGAGTCATTCCATAGAAGAAATTTTTAGTCGGCAGCTTCATTAAATTACCATATTTTAAATGGTGATTATAAGCTCCTGTAAAGACTTTTGGATATAATTTATATGAAAGGAAATCGGTAATGTCTAGTTCTCTTCCCATTCCTTTTTTGAATACCTTTACAAACTCTTTGAACTCAGTTTCAAAATCTACAGGTTCTAGATGCGCGTTAGGTCGATTCGTAAATGGTTCTTGATCTTTTAGTATTGATTTCTGAAGCTTTTGTGGGAATTCCCCAACAGGTTGTCCTAATTCTCCTTTGAAAAGACTTACTACAGATTGTGGAAATGAAATTGTTTCTCCTCTTTCTTTTACATCTTCAATAGTGAGATTATTACTTACTAAATATTGTGCCATATCTCCTACCACTTTAGAACTTGGAGTCACCTTTACAATATCACCAAAAAGTTGATTTACCTCTCCGTACATCTTTGTAATTTCATGAAAACGATCTAATAATCCCAATGCCTGAGCTTGTGGTTTTAGGTTTGAGTATTGCCCACCCGGGATCTCATGTTGATATACTTCTCCCGTTCCTGCTTTTAATCCTGATTCAAATACATAGTAGTATTCTCGTACAGCTTCCCAATAGTTTGAGTATTCATTAAGCTTCGTGATATCAATTGAATTTTCTCTTTCGTGAAACTTCAGCATCTCTACAACTGCATTAAAATTGGGTTGTGCTGTCAATCCCGAAAGTCCTCCTAGAGCAACATCTATAACATCTACACCAGCTTCTACAGCTTTCAGATATGTTGCTGATTGTATTGATGATGTATCATGCGTATGTAAATGGATAGGAATTTTAATTTCAGATTTTAAAGCTGATATCAATTCACTTGCTGCATAAGGCTTTAATAACCCTGCCATATCTTTAATCCCAAGAATATGCGCTCCGGCATTTTCAATATCTTTGGCGAGTTGTATATAATATTCTAGTGTGTATTTGGTTCTTTTAGGATCTAAAATATCTCCTGTATAACACAGTGATCCCTCTGCAAGACCTTTTGTTTTTGTACGAACATGTTCAATACATGGAGCAATAGATTGCATCCAATTAAGTGAATCAAAAATTCTAAAAACATCGACTCCATTCTCCCAAGATTGCTCTACAAATTTTCCTATCAGATTATCAGGGTAAGCAGTATAACCAACACCATTTGACCCCCTAATCAGCATTTGTAATAAAAGATTCGGCATCGCTGCTCTAAGGGCACGTAGTCTCTCCCAAGGGTTTTCTTTCAAAAATCGCAAGCAAACATCAAAGGTAGCTCCTCCCCAAACTTCCATACTAAAGACTTCAGGATGATTTTTTGCAAACCCTTCTGCTACTTTTAGCATATCATAAGTACGCATTCTTGTTGCCAGCAAACTTTGATGAGCATCTCTCATCGTTGTATCTGTAAAATGTATTTTCTTTTCATTCTTTAACCACTCAGAGAACTTTTCTGGTCCCAATTCGGTTAGAATATCTTTGGTTCCTTTGGGATAGGCTTCAGTTGGCTCGAAATGAGGTATCGTTGGTGTTACAAATGTTTTATTAGGGTCTATTTTTTTAACATCAGAATTTCCGTTTACAATAACTTCTCCCAGAAAATTCACCATTTTTGTGGCTCTGTTACGAGATTCCTTGATTTTAAATAAGGATTTTGTATCTCTAATAAAGTTTACAGTAACTGCACCTTTTCTAAATGTTTCGTGTTGAAGAATATTATCCAAAAAAGGCATATTTGTTTTTACGCCTCGTATTCTAAACTCTGAAAGGGCTCTCCTCATTTTTCGGCATGCTCCGTCTAGTGTTCTGCTATTTGCAGAAATCTTTACCAGCATAGAATCAAAAAATGGTGATATGGTTACCCCTTGATACACACTTCCTGCATCTAGTCTTATTCCAAATCCTGAAGCACTTCTATATGTTGTTATCGTTCCATAATCCGGTTTAAAATCATTTTCAGGATCTTCTGTAGTAATTCTACATTGTAATGCATATCCGTTTGTAGATAGGCTTTCTTGACTCTCTATTTTGATTTGTTTATCTGAAAGTTTGTACCCACCTGCTATAAAAATCTGAGCTTTAATCAAATCAACACCCGTAACAATTTCTGTAACGGTGTGTTCTACCTGAACGCGTGGATTTACTTCAATAAAATAAATACTACCATCATCATCAACAAGAAACTCTACGGTACCAATATTATTATAATCTACTGCTTTGCAAATGGTGAGTGCATATTGATATAAATCTTGTTTAATTTGATCTGACACCCCAAAAGAAGGAGCATATTCTATTACTTTTTGATAACGTCTTTGTACGGAGCAGTCTCTTTCAAACAGATGTACCATATTACCGTGATGATCGGCAACAATTTGTATTTCTATATGTTTTGGATTTTCGACAAATTTTTCGAGAAATACAGTGTCGTCTCCAAAAGCGTTTAATGCTTCACGTTGAGATTCAGGATATGCTTTTTCTAATTCTTCTACTGTTCTGATCACTCGCATACCACGACCCCCTCCTCCGGAGGCAGCTTTTAGCATCACCGGAAAACCAATTCTTTTTGCTTCTTTTATAGCAATAGAAACATCTACAAGATCTTCTTTATTACTTTGAATAATCGGAATATCATTTTCAATCGCGACCTTCTTTGCTGTTATCTTATCCCCTAATGCTCTAAGTACAGATACTTTTGGACCTATAAATATGATATCATTTTCGAGACATTGCTGAGCAAAATCTGCATTTTCTGACAAAAATCCATATCCGGGATGTATTGCATCTACATTATTTTTTTTGGCCACTTTTATAATTGCCTGAATGTCGAGATACGGTTTTAAAGGTTCATTGTTTTTACCAATTTGATAGGCTTCATCCGCTTTGTATCTATGTAGCGAATATCGATCTTCGTATGTATATATACCCACTGTTTGCAGACCGATTTCTGTACAAGCTCTGAAGATACGGATGGCAATTTCTCCTCGATTAGCGACTAAAACCTTTTTAATTTGCATGTTGTGTTTTTTGAGTTAATAAGTTATTTAGCGAACATTCGCTGCGAAGATATACATTCATAATCTTCTTTGCAATTTTATCTATCAACAACCTTATTCAAGTTATCTATAGATATTTTATAATATCAGTATGTTATACTTCTATAAAGATCGTTATCGTAAAATGTGACATTCTTTGATCTCTTATTTTTGAATTTTATTGTAATATGCTTTTTCAGTAACTTCTGACCAAGGGCTTATTTTCTTTTGAAATTTAGAATAACTCTCATACACTTCTTTTGATAATGGGTCATCTCCTATCATCTCTTTGAGTGCTTCATCTGTATGTAATCTGAGTGCTTCTAGTGTTTCTTGTGAAAATTCTCTGATCTCTACTCCCTCTTCGTTTACCAATTTATCCAAATAGATTCCATTTTGCTTGTCAAATTCTGCAAGAACCCATGTTTGTGCCCTTTTTGAAGCAGCGTCTAATACTCCTTGCAAATGCTTTGGTAGACCATCGTATAAATTTTTATTGATAAAGAACTCTAATTGAGTTCCGGGCTCATGCCATCCCGGTGTGTAATAATATTTGGCAATTTTATGAAACCCCATTTTATAGTCATGATAAGGCCCAATCCATTCTGTCGCATCTATTACTCCTCTTTCGAGGCTGGTATACACCTCGCTACCTGCAACCAATACTGCTGCACCGCCAGCTTTTTCAAGTACTTTGCCTCCTATCCCCGGAAGTCTCATTTTAAGTCCTTTAAAATCGTCTATTGAGTTAATTTCCCGATTAAACCATCCTCCCATTTGTACCCCGGTATTTCCTCCTAAAAAAGGGACGAGATTAAATTTAGCATATGTTTTTCTCCATAGTTCATACCCCCCTCCTACTTCAATCCATGAAGTAATCTGCTGACTATTCATACCAAAAGGTACTGCCGCAAAAAATTGTGCTGCCGGAGTTTTTCCTGCCCAGTAATATGATGCTCCACATCCCATTTCTATTGTTCCTTGAGAAACAGCATCAAAAGCTTCTAATGGTGGCACTAATTCTCCTCCCCCGTATACTTTTATTTTAATTTGTCCATTTGACATCTCATCAACCCATTCTGAATATTTTTCAGCTACTTCTCCTACAACAGGAAAATTAGGAGGCCAAGTTGTTGTCATTTTCCAATAAAACACTTTGTCAGGTTTTGTAGTGTCATAACTAGTAGTACTCATACTTGCCGGAGGGTCTCCCAAACATGAAAATAGAAATAGCATACTAAGTACTCCTATCGTTTTTTTAATTCCTTTTTTCATAACATTAGAAATATGTATACTCATTTGGACATTTATTTGTTAATTTCTTAAATTCTATTCAATGTATTCTTTACTACAGTCTAAAAGATTTTTCTATTTACTTATAAAAATTATCTCAGGGAAGAAAACTACTATTCCAACAATAATCAATTGAATACATATAAATGGAATAATCCCTCGATATATCTGACTTGTTTTTACATTTTCTGGTGCAACACCTTTCAAATAAAACAATGCAAATCCAAAAGGTGGAGTTAAAAAAGAAGTTTGCAAATTAAGTGCAATCAGAACTCCAACCCACAGCATATTCATATCCAAGGCATTAAAAATTGGTGTTACTACAGGAACTATTATAAATACAATCTCTATAAAATCTATAAAAAATCCAGCGATGAAAATTACGATCATCACTAGCAGAAGAAACATTAATGGAGAAAGATTAGACGATATTATTAATTCTTGTAAGTACGAATCTCCTCCCAGAGTTCTAAATACCAAAGTAAAAGTAGTTGCTCCTAATAAAATAAAAAACACCATAGTGGTTAACCGTGTTGTCTCTTGCGCTACATCTTTTAAAATACGGAAAGAAAACTTATTTTGAATTATGGTAAGTATCGTAGCGCCAATAGCACCAATAGCAGAAGCTTCTGTAGGAGACGCTAATCCTGTAAATATTGACCCCAGCACTAACAAAATCAATAATACCGGCAGAAATAATACTTTAAGAATTTTAAAAATAAAATTATCTCCTTTGAAAGCTGCAATTTCTTCTGCAGGAATACTTGGGGCATCATCTTTATGAATCGATGATTTGATAAGAATATAAACAATATATAAACCAACTAAAATAAGCCCCGGTAATAATGCCGCAGAAAATAAAGCACCTACATCTACTGATGCAGATCCACGAGAAGAACTATTTATAGTGTCTGCCAATAAAACCAACACAATAGAAGGTGGTATAATTTGTCCTAAAGTTCCCGAAGAAGCAATAACCCCGGTTGCCAGTTCTGTTTTATATCCTCTTTTTAACATGGTAGGAAGGCTTATCAACCCCATAGTTACTACAGTTGCCCCTACTATCCCAGTTGAAGCAGCCAGTAATGCCCCTACAATAACGACTGAAATAGCAAGCCCTCCTCTTACTCTACCAAACATCATTGCCATTGTCTCTAGCAGATCTTGGGCTAAACCTGATTTTTCGAGCATAATCCCCATAAAAATAAATAAAGGAACAGCCATCAGCACATAATTATTTACAACTCCCATAATTCTTGATGGAAGCAAATAAAATGTAGACATCTGAAACTGCTCAGGGGCGAAAATAGATACTCCAAAAGCAAAAGCTACTGAAATACCTCCTAATGTAAAAGCCACAGGGTATCCTCTAAGAATGAGAATAAATATGATAACAAATAATATAATAGCTAGATATTCCATTCTTATTTTTTGGTAATAATAGTTTGTAAAGATTTCAAAATATGGGATACTCCCTGTAGAAGTAAAAGAGTAAATCCTAATGTAACACAAAATTTAAGCACATATAAAGCCGGCAAGCCTCCCGGTTGTGGAGAACTCTCTTTTATCATAAATGACGCTAAACCGTAGTACCAAGAAGATACAATAACAACGTAACACCAGGGTATTAATAAACATATACCTCCTAAAAAATTCACCCAAGCTTTTCCTTTTTCTGAGAGTTTTGTGTAAAAAACATCTACTCTAACATGTTTTTCATATTTGAATGTATACCCAGATGCTAGTAAAAATAACATCCCAAACAAATATACCTCCAGCTCAATCATCCAAACATAAGTAAACTTGAATATGTGCCTCACAACAACATCTATACCTATAATAATAGCTAATAAAACTGAAATCCAACTCACAAAGGCTCCTGCTTTTTCACTTAGCCAATCTAAAAATCTAATTATTTTTTGCATTTTTTGATCTTATTATAAATAGTAATCTTGGAGACAACTAAGATGATGAGTTTACTGATTTCTTTATTAGTAATTTAACTATTTACAAATTAAAAATAACAAATATTACAGTTTTTTCTTACTCCCATAATTAAGCATTTTTATTTGTGATATAAATTGGTATCAGATTATGAATTCTAATTTCAAAAGGCTACCTTCATAAAAACATTTAAAAATCTTGTATTAACTATTGATTAGATATTTTTTGTGTTAATTTTTTACGAAAATAATTACAAATATTAATATATGCAAATATTTACATATAACGATCACCTTTTTAGTCGATCGACTAAATTGTTATCAAATAAAAAATCCTGCTATGAAAGCAGGATTTTTATTATTATTTACTGTTTAATTTATCTCACAAAAACCAATTCATTTGATTTTGTTGTAAATTCTTCACTAAAACCATATCCTTCATAATCAAAACCTTTTAGATCATCTATTGTTTTAGCATTTGTATCTATAATGTAGCGAACCATCATTCCTCTAGCTTTTTTTGCATAAAAACTAATCACTTTTAATTTGTCTCCTTTCCAATCTTTGAACTGAGGTGTAATCACCGGAACTTTTAATGCTTTTGCATCGACGGCGTTAAAATACTCATTACTGGCAAGATTGATAAAAAGTTCATGATCACCTAATTCATCATTAAGTTCTTTTGTAACTGTTTTTTTCCAAAATTCATATAAGTTATTATTCCGTCCAACCTTGAGTTTTGTTCCCATTTCCAGTCGATAAGGTTGCATAAGATCAAGAGGTTTTAGAACCCCATATAAACCTGATAATATTCTAAGCGTAGTTTGAAGTTTTTCTAATTTTTCTTCAGGAATCGAGTATGCATCTAATCCTGTATACACATCTCCATTGAATGCATAAACAGCAGGTCTTGCATTTTCGGAAGTAAAAGGCAAACTCCATTCTTGATTTCTTTGCCAATTAAGCTCTGCAAGCTTATCACTTATACTCATCAATTCAGAAAGCACTTTTGGTGACTTCTTTTGTAATACAGTGTTCAATTTTTCTGCCTCTTTTAAAAAAGAAGGTTGAGTATATGTTTTGGTTGGTAATGTAGTATCAAAATCCAAAGATTTAGCTGGAGATATAACGATTTTCATATTAATTACTTTTTGTTCTTCAAAAATACAATAGCATATGGATAATTAAAATCTATATCTGTATTTCTTATCTATTGAAGCATCAGTTATCCCTATATATCGACATTAGTATTATACTTGTTCTTTCCAACAAATGTTAAAGAAATCTCAAAAAAACTTTCTTATACTAAAGTTTTTATATATTTTTAACATCAATAACGTAGCACATCGAGGGATTCCCCTCAATTTTCGTCAAAATGTGTGGATGTTGTTTCATTTTATTTTGCAACATTCTCTTTGTGCACAAATTCTCTTGTTTATTGGCATTCTCAATCAATTATTGATAATAACCAACTTAATTTTTTTGACGAAATGCTACAGAACAAAGTCCCGATTATTTTTATCGTCGCGATTATTTCTTTCCTGTTTTCATGTGAGAGGGAAGAATTAGTTTTGCCCGATACAAGAGAAACTTCAGAACAATTTGAAAAATATATTGTTCAAGACACAACTTACACAGACGAGGAATTATCAGAATTACTTGATGAAGAGTGGGAATTAATATCTAATGAAAAAAAAGGTTTTTTTACTGATATTTCTCATATGGATATTACAAAAGAAAACCCTAAAAAAGTCTATGTTCACTACATGCCATGGTTTCAAAATAAGTCTTTTGATGGCTACTGGGGTCAACATTGGACAATGAATTCTCAAAATCCTGAAATTATTGATAATGAAGGAAAAAGGCAAATAGCTTCTTATTATTACCCGACGATAGGACCATACTCTTCAAATGATCCAGATCTTCATGAATACCATTTATTATTAATGAAATTATCTGGAATCGACGGAGTAATATTTGACTGGTATGGTAGTAAAGATCTTTATGATTATGGAATGATCAAAAAGTCTACAGAAACATTTATTCACACTCTCGAGGATCTAGGATTAACATTTTCTATCATGTATGAAGATAGAGCCGCAGCACATGCTGTAGCACAATCACTTTCTTCAAGAACAATTGAAGCTGCCCAAGAAGATTTTGAATATATCAACGAACAATATTTTTCTAGCCCCAATTACATGAAGTTTAATGATAAAAATATGCTGTTTGTATTTGGCCCTCATTATCTCACAGAAGAATCGCAATGGGATCAAATATTTAGTATTTTACCTCCTGAAAATAAACCTGACTTTTTGACTTTGTGGGCTGCTAGTGATCGTGTTGGACTGAATGCCTCTGGAGAGTTTTTGTGGGTAGATAAGGATCATCTGTTAGCTCATGAACATTATTACGGCACTAATCTTTTACAAAATAAAATTACTGTAGGTTCTTCTTACCCGGGATTCAAAAGTTTTTATCAAGAAGGAGGTTGGACAGAAGGTATCAATGAATGGGAAATCAATACCGACAATGGAAATACTTTTGTAGAAACATTAAATTATACACATCATGAACAATCAGACTTTATACAAATCATTACCTGGAATGATTTTGGAGAAGGTACAATGATTGAGCCTACTCTAGAGTTTGGTTTTATGTATCTTCAGATTCTTCAATCTTATACAGGTGTAGAATTCACCTCAAATGACCTACAAATTGCTTTAGATTTATACAGAGCAAGAAAGAAATATGATAATAATGAAAAAGTAACAAAATATTTAAACCGAACCTATAAGTATATAAAACTACTCAAATTAAAACGTGCTAATAAATTATTAGTCGCTATAAATAGATTTTTTTAAGAGTACTATTTACTCTTTTTTAAAAAATATAATTTTTTGCATAAAAAAAGCCTGTCTAATATAGACAGGCTGTGTAAAAAATAAGATGTATTTATAATACTTTCACGTTTACCGCGTTCATTCCTTTTTTACCTTCTTTCAGGTCAAACTCTACCTCATCTCCTTCACGAATTTCATCGATAAGCCCTGAAATGTGTACAAAATGATCTTTGTTTGTTCCTTCTTCTGTTATGAATCCAAATCCTTTGGAGTCATTAAAAAATTTTACTGTTCCTTTATTCATTATTAAATATTAAAACACGAAGGTAAGATTATTTAATTAGTAATCCCTATTTATTTCAGAATAAAGTTTTTAGTAACCTTTATTTAATGGAATAGAAATATCTTAATAATATAAAAATTACGGCTTTATAATAATTGATTTTTGGTATAATTTCTCCAACGTTCAATACACTGTTGCATATCCTCAGGTATTGTACTTTCAAAGTGCATTTGTTGTTTTGTAATCGGGTGTTCAAACCCAAGAGTACGGGCATGCAAAGCTTGTCTAGGTAATATTTTGAAACAGTTTTCTACAAATTGTTTGTATTTGGTAAAAGTTGTTCCTTTCAAGATTTTTTCACCGCCATATCTTTCATCGTTAAACAACGTGTGACCCACATATTTCATATGTACTCTGATTTGATGTGTTCTACCTGTTTCTAATTTACACGATACAAGAGTTACATATCCTAATCGTTCAATAACTTTATAATGAGTAACAGCTGGTTTTCCTTTAAACTCTTCATCACCCTCAAAAACTGTATTTTGTAATCTATTTTTAGGATGTCGACCTATATTTCCTTCAATAGTACCTTCATCTTCTTCAATATTCCCCCATACAATAGCCAAATATTCCCTTTCACTTGTTTTATCAAAAAATTGCTTTGCCAAATGTGTCATAGCTTCTTCTGTTTTTGCTATAACCAAAAGCCCACTAGTATCCTTATCTATTCGATGCACAAGGCCCGGACGATCACTACTATTATTAGGCAAATTGTCAAAATGATAAATCAAAGCATTGATAAGTGTTCCCGAATAATTACCATGACCGGGGTGTACAACCATTCCTGCGGGTTTATTAACAACTAGCAAAACATCGTCTTCATACACTATATCGAGTGGTATATTTTCTGGCGTTAGTAAATTTTCGTAAGGTGGATGAGAAAATAAAACTTTTACAACATCATTAGGTTTGACTTTATGATTTGATTTTACTGCTACGTCATTTACGAATACACTACCTGCTTTTGCAGCTTGTTGTATCTTATTTCGTGTAGCATTTTCTACAAAATTCATCAAAAATTTATCTACTCGCAATGGAACTTGACCTGCACCAGCGACAAAACGATAATGCTCATATAGATCATCTTCGTTTGCATCAAAATCGTTTGTATTTAAATGATCTTCCAAAAAAATTAGTTAGAAAGGTTTATTGTATTTCCTTCTCCATCTCCTAATACCAAATCAATAGCAGAAGTTTTCATGATTTTGGTACCGGGTTTTAGTTTTTTGCCTTTATGCCAAATTTCTAGCACCATATCTTTTGCAATATTAGGTTGATAGGTAATTTTTCCAATCTTAAAACCAAGTGCTATTAATTTAGGCTCTGCTTGTCTTCTTGTTTTTTGTACTACATTAGGAACTTCGACCTTACGATACCCCGATGGATTAAGAGTAACATAGATCTTACGGTTTTCTTTTACTTCACTACCAGCCAGAGGATTTTGCTCTATAACCGAAAATTTAGGATAGTCAGGGTTAAAACTTGCAGAGTCCTGTATCTCGTATCTTAATTTTTTTTCTTCAAGTATTTGTGCTACTTCGTCTAAGTTTTTCTTACTTAGACTAGGTACGACTATTCTTTGATCATGATTAGTAGTACTCTCAAGCCACTGTAGTGTTACATATGATAAAATAACAACCATCGCAATTGCTATAACCAGTTGGATCAAGAATATTTTACTATAAATAAACCTGAAAAGATCCTTAAAGAATTTCATTTATATATTGTTGTTTAATGACAAGATAACGTTTTGCATTTTGATTATTTTTTATAAATACAACTACATACTTATCTAATTATGCTTATAATTTGAACAAATATATAAAAACGGAAAGTTTTACGCTTTTCTTATTAGATAAATGATATTTTTGTTTGTAAAATCTTACTAAAAATGAAAAAAAATATCGCTGTCCTTGTGGGAGGATATTCTAGTGAATTTGATATTTCCATTCAAAGTGGAAATGTAGTATACAAACATTTAGATAGAGAATTTTACACTCCTTATCTCGTACATATCACAGATAATCGCTGGTTTCATATAGATAATTCAGAAAAAAAACACAGTATAGATAAAAATGATTTTTCGTTAACAATAAACGGAAACAAAATTATTTTTGATGCAGCATTCAATACCATTCATGGTACACCTGGAGAAGATGGGTTATTACAAGCATATTTTGAACTTGTTGATATTCCGCAAACAGCTTGTGATTTTTATCAGGCTACACTTACTTTTAACAAACGTGATTGTATTAGTACATTAAAACCTTATGGGATTCCTACTGCTACCAATTACTTTTTGAACAAAGGTGATGTGATAAATAATAAAGCTATTATCGATACCGTAGGGTTGCCTTGTTTTGTAAAAGCAAATAAAGCCGGAAGCAGTTATGGTGTTTCCAAAGTTAATCAAGAAGAAGAGCTTCTACCTGCCATAGAACATGCTTATAAAGAAGATGACGAAATCATTATCGAATCTTTTTTAAGTGGTACAGAAGTGTCTGTTGGGGTTATTCAGCACAATGGAAAAGACATTGTTTTACCTATAACTGAGATCGTTTCTGAGAATGATTTTTTTGATTATGAAGCTAAGTATGAAGGGAAATCACAAGAAATAACTCCTGCTCGACTTTCTAAAAAAGATACTGAAAAAGTTGAAAATTTAGCATTAAAAGTGTATAAAACTCTTAAAATGAAAGGTTTTTCTAGAAGTGAATATATTTTTCATAATGGAGAACCACATTTTATTGAAATGAATACTACACCAGGACTCAGTGAGGCAAGCATCTTACCTCAACAAGCTATCGCATATGGCATAACGCTAAAAGAATTATTCTCTGGTGCTATAGAAGCTTGTATGATAAAAAAGAAAAGTACGTAATTTAAATTATATTTGTACATACACCAATCAAAACCAGTCATGAGAAGAGCTGTTTTTCCCGGATCATTTGATCCTATAACTTTAGGACACTATGATATTATTGCGCGAGGCCTAACACTATTTGACGAAATTATTCTCGCTATCGGAGTCAATTCAGAAAAAAAATATATGTTCTCGCTCGAGCAACGAAAAAACTTTATCGAAGAAGCATTCAAGGATGAGCCTAAAATAAAAGTTATGACTTACAAAGGATTAACTGTTGATTTTTGCAAGCAACAAAAAGCCAATTTTATACTTAGAGGGTTAAGAAATCCTGCTGATTTTGAATTTGAAAAAGCTATCGCACATACCAATAGAAAAATGTCAGAAATTGAAACCGTTTTTCTATTGACCTCATCTGGTAAAAGTTACATATCTTCTTCTATTGTTAGAGATGTAATAAGACACGGTGGAGATTATACAGGACTAGTACCCGACACTGTACGTATATAATATCTCTATAAATATTCCGTTAAGAAAACCTAAATCAATCTACTTATTATGAAAAAACAAACTCAACCTATTTTATTTATAATACTTATGCTATTATTTGTATCTACTCCTTTACTCAATTCTTGTAGTGATGATGATTCTGATCCTCAAGAAGAAACAGGCGGAGATACAGATACCGACGACACCGATACAGATACCGACACTGATACCGACACCGACACCGACACTGATACTGATACAGGCAATAATCAATGTGAAGGCAAAAACAATCTCATTTATCAAGAAAAAGATGGTCTTGTCGTTGTAGAATTCGAAAGCATCAAAGAAGCAAATGGATGGACTGTAGAAAGAGATGTCGATGGATTTTTGGGAACAGACTATATTATTTGGAAAGGAGATCAATTTTTAGGTAATCCTGGTAATGGTCTTCTTACATTCAAGATCCAAATTACCAATCCAGGAACTTATCAATTCTTATGGCGATCTAGATTCAATAAAGGTAATCAAGGGTCTGAGCATAATGACTCCTGGTTACGTTTTGATGATGCCGATCAGTTTTTTGGTCAAAAAAATACAAGCATCGTATACCCTGCCGATAGAGGAAAAACTCCTACACCAAGAGGAAGTAGTAAAGACGGATGGTTTAAGATTTACAGAAGCGGAAACGAATCTTGGAAATGGCAATCAAAAACAAGTGATAATGATGCTCACGACATTTTTGTTGTTTTTGATAATCCAGGAACTTATCTAATGGAAGTATCTGCTCGTTCTACTTATCATGCATTAGACAGATTTGTTTTGTTTAACGAAAGTGTTTCTAAACAAGATGCAACAAAAGACGATGCCGAACTAAGTCAAATCTCATGTGAGTAATTGAAAATGGAACGAAGTATAGGCGCTATCACTTTGATGATTGACAATTATGATAAGGCTATTGCTTATTATGTTGATAAACTCAACTTCGTTCTCATTAAGGATATAAGACTTGATCAGCACAAAAGATGGGTAGTTATTGCTCCTTTGGAAAATGCCGCTACTCAAATTATATTAACTGAAACTAATAATAAAAAGCAAACAGAGGCTGTTGGTAATCAAACTGGTGGCCCTGTTTTTTTATTTTTAAATACCGATGATTTCTGGAGAGATTACAACCAAATGAAATCTAAAAATGTAATTTTTTTAGAAGAACCTAGAAATGAAGCATACGGTATTGTAGTTGTTTTTGAAGACCTTTATGGAAATAAATGGGATTTGATACAACACAAATAGTATTTCTTTTACCATATTCGATTCCAAATTATCAATTCATTAACGATATATAAAAAATCTTAACACAAGATTTAAAAAAAAGGTATCATAAGGATTAAACTTTTTACGTTTTTTATAGTCCAACCTATAAATCCCGCTTATTATGGTAGCTTCTTTAACAGATAAACAAATACAGCACTTGTACTGGAGAGCTGGTTTTGGCATCACTCCAAAAGAATTAAAAAAGGTACAATCTTATTCTAAAAAGAAACTCATAGATCATCTTTTTGAGCAAAGTAATGCAGTCAAACCACTGTATGTGGATTTAGGTATCCTGAAAAAAAATCCTGAACAGCTTACAAAGGACGAAAAAAAGGAATTTAGAAAATTACAAAACCAAAAAGTACTCGAAATGAATACACTTTGGTTCCAGCAAATGCAAAAAACAGAAGGAATTTTGCGAGAAAAAATGACTCTTTTTTTTCAGAACCACTTTTCTGTTCGATTGAGAATGCCACAAATTATGCTGCATTTTCATAATACAATTAGGAAACATGCATTAGGTAATTTTGGCGAAATGCTTATGGAAGTTTCTAAATCTCCTGCAATGATTAGATATCTTAATAATAGACAAAATCGTAAAGGAAGTCCCAACGAGAATTTTGCTCGCGAAGTAATGGAGTTGTTTACACTGGGGCGTGATAATAAATATACAGAAACAGATATAAAAGAAGCTGCAAGAGCATTTACAGGGTGGGATTTTGACAAACAATTTGAGTTTGTATTTCGCAAAAACAGACACGATACTGGTGTAAAAACTGTATTAGGCAAAACAGGAAACTTCAATGGAGAAGATATTATCACAATACTTCTCAAAGAACAACAAACAGCCAATTATATTACCGAAAAAATATATAGATTTATTGTTAATGATTCACCCGATCCCAAAAATATCAAAACATTAGCAAAGGCTTTTTATGAATCCAACTATGATATAGAAAGCTTATTGCGAGATATTTTTATGAGTAAATGGTTTTATGACCAAAAAAATATTGGTGTAAAAATTAAATCTCCTGTGGATCTTATCACGGGACTTGGCAGGCAATTTAATACAACATACGAGAAACCAAAAGCGCTATTTTTTATACAGCGAAAACTTAACCAAATGCTATTTTATCCCCCAAATGTAGCCGGTTGGCCGGGGGGACGATACTGGGTTGACAGCTCTACTTTGATGATACGATTAAAATTAGGTTCGATTATTCTTAATAATGGAGTTATAGATATTGACATTAAAGATGATATGCCTGAAAATAGAATGATTCAAAAAAAATCAAAAAAAACAGGCCTTGCAAAACGAATAAGAGCAACCGGCGATTGGAATGCATTTTTACCACATCTAAACAATACTAACAAAAAAGATTTAGTTGATTTTTTAATACAGCCTCAACTATCTGAAACAGCTCAAAAAATTATAGCAGCATCAAAAAACGATAATACCCAAGAATTTATTGTAGAATTACTAAGCTTACCTGAATACCAGCTTTGTTAAAAACCTAATACTATGAAACGTAGAGACTTCTTAAAACAATCAGTATTTGCTTCTGGTATTACATTAGTTCCCTCCTTTTTGAAAGGTATGGAATTTTTAACCCCAGAACAATTATCCGGATACCGTAATGTAATTATCATTCAACTTTCTGGTGGTAATGATGGACTTAATTCTATAATTCCCATTAGTAATGATATTTATCACAGCGTAAGACCTGTCTTAGCAAAAAAGAAGGAAGAAACACTCAAGATTACAGACGATTTAGCTTTTAACGACAGTTTAAAACCTATAAAATCACTATACGATAAAGGTGAAGTATGCATTGTAAACAATGTAGGATACCCTAACCCCAACAGATCTCATTTTAGGAGTACTGACATATGGCAAACTGCAAGTGGATCAGACCAATACCTAACTACCGGATGGATTGGCAGATATCTAGATGCAAATTGTCAAAACCCCTACGAAGCGATAGAAGTAGACAAAGCACTCTCTCTGACCTTAAAAGGAAAAAAAATGAATGGTATAGCGGTATCTAATCCTAATCTTTTGTACCAAAGCACAAGAGAACCTTTCTTCAAGGATATCGCTGTAAATGCTCAAAAAGAGATGCTTGATGAAGACAATCAAGGATATCTCTACAAAACTATGCTAGAGACGTATTCTTCTGCCTCATATATTTATGAAACATCAAAGATTTACACAACAAATACCGAATATCCAAATACAGCATTTGGTAACAATCTAAAGGGAATTGCTAATTTTATTATTTCAGGATTAAAATCCAGAGTTTTTTATAGCTCTCTTGGTGGATTTGATAGTCATGTTAATCAAATGAATACTCAAGACAGATTATTAAAGATTTATGCAGAAGGTATCGGTGCTCTTGTAGAAGACCTCAAAAAAAATAATCGATTTAAGGATACACTCATTCTTACTTTTTCAGAATTTGGAAGACGAGTAAAGCAAAATGCAAGTAGAGGCACAGATCATGGTACTGCAAATAATGTATTGTTAATTGGGGGGAGCCTAAAAAAACAAGGAGTCTACAATGAACTTCCAAATCTCGCTGATTTGGACAAAAGTGGAGATCTTAAATACACGGTAGATTTTAGAAGCATATACGCTACCATTCTTGGAAATTGGTTACAAGTAAATGACAAAACAGTTCTAAATAATAATTTCAAAAAATTAGATTTTATTTAAAAAAATAAAATTAAAAAAGCCTTGTATTTAATACAAGGCTTTTAATTCATTTACATCTTGGTTTGTTTTCTTATAAACAGATTTTCACAAAAAGTGTTGTACTAAATGCAAATAACAATTGGTAGGTGTTACATATTTGAAACTACATCTTTTTTATACTTTTTCAAAAGAGCTCTAGTCATTCCAAGATTTGCATTTGAAGTATCTACAGCGAGATAAATAAAATATTCACCATTTTCAGATACATCAATAATATGTATTTGATCTGTTAGCGTAATGATGATATCTTGTATTTTAGAACTTAATCCCAAAGCATCAATAGCCTTGTACTTTGCTTTTACAACCTCTAGGTTATAAGCAGAGGCTATCTCAGGATCAAAATCATCTTTATTAGAATGAGATACGTAGCATACGCCTGTACTAACTTCAGTTACAGATACGGCTACATACCCGGGAACATTAGATTTAATATCCTCAGTAAATTGATTTAAAAAGTTTGACATGATAAATATAGATTTAAAGTTAAATAGTAGTTTTTAATGAATTCATCTTTTTTAAGAAGAGGCCTAATTTTGAATGATCTTTGCATAATGCAATAACTATATGATCTGATTGTATTCTATTTGCAACCCAAAAACCATCTGATGTTTTTGCCATAAGCTGCTCTAAAGATCCAATATTCAAATCCTCTGACAAATCTTTACACATAGTAAATGCCATTCCAGTCATTGCCGCTATATTATCTTCAAAATCAATGTTTGCAGAATCAATCAAATTCCCATTGATATCTGCGACTATAACTGCTTCGGAGCCAACAAATTCAATTATTTTTTCTAGCATTAAGGGGCTTTGTGAAATCATAAATTAATGTTTAAAATATTATTGGTATGGTCGGTTATCTCTTTTGATAATATATATTTGTTTCCCTTTTAGATTCCTTTACCAAACTAAAATATACATTTTAAGTTAAAATATGAGGTTATGTATTTTTTTAACATTTCATTATACAGAATATTCTTATTTTTTATATTTTTACAATAGACAATCAACACCATAATCCTTTGAAAAATTTAATCGAATTAAAGATAGAACTTGATCATCGAAAAAGAGAATTTGATTCTTATAGAATATCTAATGGCAAAGTCTCTAAGCTGAAAAACTTTATTACTGAAGAAACTATTGATGACACAAAAACTCAAAATTACATTGCAGATAACATATTAGAAATCGATAAAAGCAAAGGTAATATTGAAGATACCGAAGGCTCATCCAACGCAGGAGAAGATAATATAAAAGCTACAAAACCTTATAGTGAAAAAATCAAAGGAGGCTTTTTTGGGAAAAGGAGAAGTAGATTTTAATACTTTTTATCTTTTTACGCATTCTTTAATACAATAGCTTTTTCTTATAATCGAAAACACGATTACATGTATTACACTAGTATATTTATAAGCTGTTCAAATGCAAAAAAAAACGGATGTTCGGACACTCCTATTAAAGCTTTCTCTAAAAAAATATCAAAAAACACCTAGCATTTAATTTTATTGGGCTTTAATATTAATTTAGAACTGTTGCTAAACATACACACGATTACATGGGCACAGAGAAACCAAGACTTTCACGTTTAACCGCTATTCTAACTCAATTACAATCCAAAAGAATTCTCACTGCACGAGAAATAGCAGAAAAGCACGATATCAGTATTCGAACAGTTTACCGAGATATTAGAGCATTAGAGAGTTCTGGAGTTCCTATAATCACAGAAGAGGGCAAAGGTTACTCTTTGATGGAAGGTTTTACACTTCCACCCGTAATGTTTACCGAAGATGAAGCCAATGCTTTAATTACCGCAGAACAGCTTGTATTGAAAAATAAAGATAATTCTTTTGTTGAGCATTATAAAAATGCAATTCTAAAAATGAAAGCTGTATTACGATACACACAAAAAGAAAAAACCGAATTGCTGGCAGAACGAGTTGTTTTTAGAAACAATACTCAAAATGAAAAAACTAGTAATTACTTAATGACATTACAGTCTGCTATCACCAATTTCTACCTAGTAGAAATCAAATATTATTCCTTACAAAATCAAGCTACTACAAGAATACTAGAACCATTTGCACTTTATAGCACTCAGGACAATTGGATCCTCATAGCTTTTTGTCGTTTACGTAAAAACTTTAGAGCATTTAGGCTAGACAGAATACAAGAGCTAAAGAGTTTACACAAACAATTTGAGCCTCATTCAATAACACTGCAAGAGTATTTTGAAGAATGTGCTAAAAATAGTTTTAACCCCTGACATACATCTGTCACCTCCCCTATCTAATTTTGTTTTCGTACAAATCAAAAAAATAAAATTATGATAACAAAAAAGTTAGACTCTTTCAAAGTAATTGGTATCGCTATACGAACTACCAACGAAAATAATCAGGCAGCAAAAGATATCCCTGCACTTTGGAACACATTTATGTCACAAGAAATTATTTCTAAGATCCCTAATAAAGTTGACGAAAGCATTTACGCCATCTACACAGAGTACGAAAGCGACTACACAAAACCGTATACTACAATATTAGGATGTAAAGTTGAACATACAGATGTTGTACCAGAAGGTATGGTAACAACTACTATACAACATGGTAATTACTCAGAATTTGTTGCTACAGGCGATCTCTATCAAAACGTTGTCGTACATGAATGGCAAAAAATATGGAATGATACATCTTTGGACAGAACTTATAAAACAGATTTTGAAATTTATGGCCCCGAAGCAAAAGATCATTCTAATGCAAAAGTTCCTATTTATGTAGGTATACAATAAATCATAGGTGATTAAATATTATATAAAAAAACAATACAGCCTTAACAATTATATCTCATTTTAAGGCTGTATTTATAATATCATATAATTTCAAGAATTATTTATATTACAAGATGATCTTTACATATAACCTTATCTTGATTATAAATAAAAAGTCTAGCTACAATAGTATCATCTTTGTCAGAATTTAAAGACAATTCTGTTAAATGTTTATTTTCATTCCCATTTAAGCCAAATCTACCTTTTTGATTGCTTCTAGAAAGATTTTCTTCGGTATCAATTTTCACAACTGATAACCGATAATACAAATCTTGAACAGAGATATTACCCTTATTTGTAACAATACCGGTTATAGAAAGAACCCCTTCTTCATGATTTGTTTTAATTTTTGCAATAATCTTGTTGTTTGAAATGGATTGTCCTGAAATAGAATTAAAAAACAATAAAAAAACAATCCCCAATGTCGTACTAATACCCCCCATAAGTAAAACTTTTTGTGTTGAAATTGAATAAATCTTAAATAAATTGATCGTGATCAGAATAAATTCCCCAATTTAATTTTTATTATGATTATAAACCTGATCATTTTTACAAATATCATTCAAAATGAATTAATTATCACATAAACTTTAAAAAAAGAATAATTATTGACTGTTTTTTAAAAAAAATAATACATTTATAATATCTAAATGACTAATCATGCAAGTACACGAAACTGCTTTTATTATATCAACATATAGATCTTATCACGAAGAAATAAGTCAAGATTTCTATTCAAAACTATGGAACAATGATGCTACCGAAGCTTTAATTCCAGAAATTCTAGAATCTGTATCTCAAGATGAGGCTGTTTTACATAGCTTGAGGAATCGTTTTTTTTATGAGCAATTATCTACTTTTTTCAAAAAAAATAATGGTGGTACTCTAATCAATTTTGGATCAGGATTCAGCATGTATCAATTTGCTTTAGACAAAAATGTAACTACAATAGAAATTGATAAAAAAGATATCATCACTTACAAAAAAGAAAAAGTAGAATATTGGACTAAACTTGGCAAACTTCCGGATCGGGACATACAATACATTTCTATAGACTTTAATACTTGTTCTGTTGAAGAGGTTACCAACATCATAAAACCCTTAGTAAAGAAACAACCTACTTTTATACTACTAGAAGGAGTACTTTTTTTTCTAAACAAAGAGACTTCTCTCAAATTATTTCGAATTTTTAATACACTTCAAAATAAAGGTGATAGGATTGGTAGCGTAAGCTATTTGCCAGAAATTGAAAATACAGAAGTATACAAACGGCTGTTACATTATTTTGACAGCAATAATGACACCAATGATAGCTTTAATCATCAAACAATACCTAATTCATTTTATGGCAAAATAAAAGAGTACACCCTAAAAAATCATATTGATGAGTTTGAACTTGCCAAGATATATGCTAAAGAGCACAGCATCATAAGCAAAGACCATATCTTAAATGAGAATATGTATGTATTAGAAAAGCTTTAAAATCCCATCAGCATGGCTCCACAAATTCCTAAACCTACCACCAAATATACGCCAGAAAGTATCAGCAGTATCTTTCCGATTTTACGATAATTGGTAAAAAACAAAATCAACCCAATAATAGCAATAAGTATTGGTGGACCTAATAAAATCAAAAGTATCAAATATACAATTCCGGCATAATTACCTTCTAAAAACAATAAATTTGGTATCATATGGTTTCCTTTCTTAATTGTTCTAAATATTCTTTTTTATCATCTCTATAAAATAAGTTCATAGTTTCAAAAGGAATAATCTTATAATCTTTATCTACTATATGCACACATGATTTTTTAATTGCACGCACATCAAAATTGTACGCGTCTATAAATTGCATGATAATAATTCTAAATAAATTATCGTACCCTAAGTCAGGTGCTTCGATCTCCGGCAGACAACACATAATCGATTTTAGATTTTCTGAAGCGGTTTCAACAGAATTTCCTGTGCTAAATAATTCGAGAACCTTACCATGCAATTCATGATCTTGTTCATAAACAATGGTATTCTTTCCATTATCCAATAAATCTGCCGGATTAATATAGCGAGTAAGTGGCAAAATACCATTCTCATTTTTTAATGCATACCCCATAACCAAAGCATCTGGATTACAAGGAACAGGAATTAAATCATCAGCCTCAAAAACCGGGAATTGCTCTAAAATTTTTCTTCTAACTTCCGTAAGCGTAATTCTATCGGTTTGAGTATCAAAATCTTCTAATCTACCTGCTATTTGTGTAGGTTGAAAAGTTACTCCTCTCACACATCTTTGCTTAGTAGCAAATGTAATAATGTCTCCCATTTGATCATCATTAAGCCCTTTTTCCAAGGTAACTACAAGGGTAGTCGAGAGGTTAAATTGATTAAGATTTGCTATGGCTTGTTTTCTTACTTTAGTCAGATCTTCGCCCCTTAATTTTTGTAAAACATTTGCCTGCAAAGAGTCAAATTGAAGATAAATTTCAAAATCAGGCATATATCTTGCTAATTGTTCCGTAAATTTAATATCCTTCGCAATACGAATCCCATTTGTATTAACCATAAGGTGTCTAATAGGTAATTGTTTTGCATAATCTAAAATTTCAAAAAACTGAGGATGTACAGTGGGCTCTCCTCCACTGATTTGAACAACATCAGGTTCTTTTTCATTCTCAACAATAGTATCCAACATTTTCTTTATTTCATCCAAAGTACGGTGTCTCCCGTAATGTGGAGAAGAAGATGCATAACAGGTGGGACAAGTAAGGTTACAACGATCAGTAACTTCTATTATAGTTAGACATGAATGTTGTTCATGATCAGGACACAATCCACAATCATAAGGACATCCATAATCTGTAGTTGTATTAAATTTGTACGGAAACTCTGAAGGTTTATTGTAATTTCTTATGTTTTTATAATATTCTATATCATCAGCAATCAGAACTTTAGATCGCCCATGATCAGGGCACCTCTTCAGCATATACACCTTTCCTTCTTCAAAAACAATTTTTGCATCAACCCGTTTCAGGCAAGTTGGACACAAGCTAAGTGTATGATCATAATAAGTGTAATTTCTTGTAGGCATAAAGTATATTTCGTATAATTTTCCAATAATAAATAAAACACAAAATACATAAAAACTGAATACTACTTAATCCAAATGTTAAAAAAGTATTGGGTTTAATAAATTCTATCAGAAAACGAAATAAAAAGTATGTGATCATAAAATACTTAAATAACATACCATTCTCAAGTGTACCCTTTCTTTGAAGAAACCTTAAAAACACCCACAAAAAAAGTAAAAAAACAACTTCGAATAATGTTATAGGATATCGTAATATCCCATCCCCCAAATCCATTCCTAAAAAAGAAGTGGTTTCTTTACCATAAGTAAACTCTTTGACTCCGGAAAAAAAGCAACCGATTCTACCGATCATAATCCCTAATATGATTGGAAATGTGAATAGATCTCCGGAAGAGTGTTTTTCTTTTATAATTTTTTTTGCGAATTCAACTCCAAGTAGTCCTCCAAAGAGTCCTCCCATAATCGTTTTTGAATTGAGAATGGATAAAAGATATTCTGGACCGGAAGCAAAAACAGGATGCTCTAAAAATCCGAAAATTCTTGATCCTAAAAAAGCACCAAATACAGCTCCAATTATAATCGACAAACGATTAGAACTTGTGATCACGTCGCGGGTACGTTTTTTGAGATATACATAATAGCGAAACCCTATAAAAAAAGCTGCATATTCTAAAATCAAATGAATATTCATTTTTATTCCAAAAACTACAGGTTCAAAAGGAATATTCATATTTCTTAGTTTACTACTTTTTTTACTCCATCACTTTAGCCATAACATGATATCTGGGATCATCTACGTCATGCTCAATGACACTTGCCAATTTTGGTGATGCTTTGATCATTAATACCTGACATTCTTCACTAAGGTGTTTTACTTTTACTTTTTTACCTACTTCTTCGTATTTTCCTACCAAATTAAAGATTGCCTCTAGTGCAGAATGATCGCTTACTCTTGATTCTATAAAATCAATTTCTACATTATCGGGATCATTTGCTATATCAAATTTACTATTAAACTCTTGAATACTTCCAAAGAAAAGAGGTCCCCATATTTCATATACTTTGGTACCATCTTCTTTGATATGTTTTCTGGCTCGAATACGTTTTGCATTTTCCCAAGCGAATACCAAGGCAGACATAATTACTCCTGAGATTACGGCTACTGCTAAATCGAAAACAACTGTTAATCCTGAAACCATAATAAGTACAATAGCATCTGCCAAAGGAATTTTTGACAAAATTCTAAAACTAGACCAGGCAAATGTACCTATTACCACCATAAACATAACACCTACCAATGCTGCAATAGGTACTTGTTCTATCAACTGTGATCCAAATAATATAAAAAGTAATAATGTTACTGCGGCAACTATGCCGGATAGACGTGTTCGCCCTCCCCCTTTAATATTAATAATAGATTGACCAATCATAGCACAACCACCCATACCACCAAAAAGTCCTGTAATGATATTTGCTCCACCTTGCGCAAGGCATTCGCGATTAGAGTTTCCTCTAGTCTCTGTTAACTCGTCAACAAGATTTAAGGTCATCAAGGATTCGATCAACCCAATAGCTGCTAATATAAGTGCATAAGGTCCTATAAATTTTAATGTTTCCCAGGTCATTGGGATCCTAGAAAATATATTCATTTGAAATTGTGGCAACCCGCCTTTAAGACCTTCTCCTCCTCCGTCTTTAATAAAACTACCTACAGTAGATACATCTAATTTCCCAAATATCACGATTGCAGACACTACTAATATCGCTAACAATGCTTCTGGTAATTTATTTGTTAGTTTTGGCAATCCCCACATAATCAACATTGTCAATAAAACCAAACCTAGCATTAGCAAAAGCTCATTGGTAGCTATCCAAGACTTTTCTTTCCCTTTCTTTGTAATACTATAGATGATATTTTTCTCAAAATTAAAAACTACCTCTTTTGATTCCAGATCATATACTTGATCGTCATGAATTATATATCTTCCTTCTTTAGTATCTAAATCCGTGAATCTATTGTCTTCAATACCGAATATTGCTTGCCCTGTAAATATATCATAGACCATATTATCCTCTCGAACTTCAAATTTTTTATCAACAGAGGCCGTTACATATTTATCATTACCAAAGAGATCTTTTACCCCTTCTTTAAACATTCCTAACTGAGATAGAAAAATAACAATTGCTAGTCCATTTACAAATCCCATCATAACAGGATGTGGTATCAAACGCACAAATTTACCTAGTTTAAAAACACCAGCCAGCATTTGGATAATTCCCATGAGAATCACTGTTACAAAAAGATAGTACAACCCTAATCCTTCTTCCGGGCTTCCCATTTCATTACCTTCTGCTACCAGATGCACCATTACTACAGCTAATGCACCTGTTGCTCCAGAGATCATTCCTGGTCTTCCTCCAAAAATAGAAGTAATCAGTCCAATCATAAAAGCAGCATATAATCCTACTAAAGGATCTACTCCTGCTACAAAAGCAAATGCTACTGCTTCTGGCACCAAAGCTAATGCTACTGTTAATCCTGATAAAATATCGTTCTTAGCATTAGCAACTCTCTTTTGAACAAATTCTGTCATGATAGTGGTTTTTTTAAAGGGTGCAAAAATAAGCTTATTTTACAGGCAAACAAGTAAAATGACATGATATGTAAATATTGTGTTAAACTAAAACGTTATAGGAGATTTTACATTTCAAAATCTTAGTATATTTAGCCTTTACATTAATCAATATGCAAAAATACATACTCATTATCAGTTTTTTATGTTTTATTTCCTGTACCCAAACTAAAAAAAACAATATTCCTGACTACAATTTTGTAATTCCTTTTGAAAAAAGCGAAGGTACTAAAACCTCAACATACGAAGAAACCATTGCGTTTTATCAACATCTAGCACAGACATTTGATGCAATCGATATAAAAGATATAGGGATCACAGATAGTGGTTTACCTTTGCATATTGTTACATTAAACCCTGATCAAGAGTTTGATTTTGATCAAATAAGAGCAAACAAAAGGATCATATTAATCAATAATGGTATCCATCCCGGAGAGAGCGATGGAATAGATGCCACTATGATGCTCTTTAGAGATATTGTACAGAAAAAAATCAAAGTACCGACACAAACTACTCTAGTCACTATACCTATATACAATATTGGTGGAGCATTAAATAGAAACTCAAGTACCCGCACAAATCAAAATGGCCCGGCAGCATATGGTTTTCGAGGAAACTCACGCAATTATGATTTGAATCGGGATTTTATAAAAAACGACACCAAAAATGCTCAAACTTTTGCAAAGATTTTTCACCTTGTAAAACCAGATGTTTTTATTGATAATCATGTAAGCAATGGAGCAGACTATCAATACACACTTACTCACTTACTCACACAACATAATAAACTTGGTGGTAAGTTGGGAAAGTACTTAAATAGTGAACTACGCCCTCAATTAGAAACATCTCTACAAAATAAGGATTGGGATATTACGCCTTATGTGAACGTATGGGGTACAACACCCGACGAAGGATGGAGTCAATTTATAGACACACCTCGATATTCTACAGGATACACAACATTATGGAATACATTGGGATTGATGGTAGAAACTCATATGCTAAAACCTTACAAAAAAAGAGTAACCGGCACTTATGAACTCTTAAAATCTATGATCGATGTTGTGGAGAAAGACGGTACAAAGATTAGAACATTAAGAAATAATGCTTTTGCATCTCAAGCTGCTTCTGAAACCTATCCTATACAATGGAAAATTGATACAACACGGGTTTCTAAGTTTAAATTTAAAGGATTTGAAGGAAACATTATTGATAGCAAAATCACTGGTGCAAAACGATTAAAATACAATCAAAATGCTCCTTTTGTAAAAGAAGTAAATTATCAAAATTATTGTATTTCTTCAAAGGCAATTACTGTTCCCAAGGCTTATGTGATCCCAAAAGGATGGTGGAATATTATTACGATGCTAAAGCAGAATGATATTGAATTTTCTTTGCTAAAAAATGATTCTACAATTACTGTAGAGACCTACAAAATAGAAGAGTACAAGACTCGAAATGCTCCTTTTGAAGGACATTATTTACATTATGATGTAACCTTAAGTAAGAAAAATGATAAAATTACTTTTAAGAAAGGAGACATTATTGTTCCAACAGATCAAGAAGGTTTTAGATACTTAATTGAAGTTTTAGAACCAGAAGCTGTCGATTCGTTTTTTAATTGGAACTTTTTTGATACTATTTTACAACAAAAAGAAGGTTTTTCTCCATATGTATGGGAAGACAAAGCACTAGAGTTGTTGAATAAAAATACTGAGTTAAAATCAAAATTTGAACAAAAGAAAAAAGATACTGCTTTTGCTAATAATTGGTATGCGCAACTTGGTTGGATACACAAACAATCAGATCATTATGAAAAAGCACATTTAAGATACCCTGTTTTTAGAATTTTGAAATAAAAAGCCTTGATGCAAAGTCTATGAGGTATTTGCAGAGAACTGATTTTTGATCTCAATCATCGAATAAGTTCAAAAAGGTTTACATAAAGAATTAAGATAAATAATCGTAAGGAAATAATTGCCTAATATTTGCATACGAATCTAACAATGCTTTTTTAGCTTTCCTTTTATTTTTCCATTTTACTTTGGTTATCCCCTCATTTGTCTGAGGTATCAACTCTCCATCGTAATCTGTTGTCATTTCGAACCAATACGTGACTTTTAATCTAAATTCTCCATTACGTTTAAAAACATGATATGTTCTATAGAGAAATTTTGTAATTTCTAAACCTTTAACACCTGTTTCTTCTTCTACCTCTCTTATTGCAGCAGTTTCCATGTCTTCTTTTTTTTCTGCTTTACCTTTAGGCAAATCCCATTTACCATTACGACGAATAAATAATATCTGCTTATTTGCATTATATACTTTTCCGCCTCCTGCAATCACAACCGGTAATTTAGTATACAAATGTTCAAGAAGCTTTTCTTCAGTTTTACTGTACAAGTGATATTTTGCCTCTTCATTTTTAGACTCTTTTTGTAAAATATCTCTTATAATCATGGGAAAGTCAACTTCCTTTACAGAAATAGTCTCATACCCTTCTATAGTCTTTTTTGTAGACAGAATAATAGGTGTATTATTCACAAAAACTTTATACATTTGCAACTATGATTTTTGATAAAGATACAGCAAAAAAGACTGCTGAATTACTGCTGCAAATTAATGCAATTAAATTACAACCGCAAGAACCTTTTACATGGGCATCAGGTTGGAAATCTCCAATTTATTGTGATAACCGTATTACGCTTTCTTTTCCAGAAGTAAGAAATTTTCTTAGTAAACATCTTTCTGATTTTATACAGAAAGAATATGGAAAACCAGATGTTATTGCAGGAGTAGCAACCGGAGCAATTGGTATAGGTATGTTGGTTGCACAACAATTAAATTTGCCATTTATCTATGTCAGGCCAGAAGCTAAAAAACATGGTAGAAAAAATCAAATCGAAGGTATCGTTCCTACAAAAAAAAATGTAGTTGTTGTTGAAGATTTGATAAGTACAGGTAAAAGTAGCCTCAACGCTGTAAAAGCCTTGAAAGAATCAGATGCTAATGTAAAAGGCATGGTGGCTATCTTCAATTACGGTTTTGATATTGCTGTAGAAAATTTTGAAAACGAAAATCTTTCACTTCACACGCTCAGTAATTACGAAAATCTTTTAGAACAAGCTCTAGATACCGATTATATAACTAAAGATCAACAGCAAACACTACAAACCTGGAGGATTAATCCTGCAGAGTGGAATAAATAAATAATTTTTAAAAAGCACTATGAATTTAGAAAGCCCTACTGTTACAGTTAATAAAACGGCGCAAGATGTATTTGATTTTTTAACCAAAGTTGAAAACTTTGAGCAACTCATGCCAGAAAGCAAACAAAAGTTTGAAAAAATAAATGATTCAAGATTTCTTTTTCAATTAAAAGGAATGCCAGAATTAGTTCTTGAACAAAAAGATAGTACTGCTCCTAATAAAGTTGTTTTAGGCGGAGCTAGTGAAAAGCTTCCTTTTACTTTGACTGCTGATATTGATGATACAGAAGGAGGAAAAAGTACTACAAAGCTTACATTTGACGGACAATTCAATGCAATGATGGCGATGATGATCAAAAATCCCATCCAAAATTTTATAAATACACTAAGTGAGAATATTTCAAAAATATAACTCTTTTTAGTAGAGCAGTTTAATTTCTTTTAAATCAAAATCTGAGATGATTTCGTCTTCTAAAAGTACTTGAAGTTTTCCTTCATTTGTAATTGCTTGAATAATCCCAACAAAAGAATCACCTTCTATATCCAAAAATGTAGAAGGTTTATTTTTTCTAAAAAGTAAATCTTCATATTGTTTTTTTATCGTATCAAAATTAGAAGTTGTTAATCCTTCAAACCTACATTCTAAGTTTATTAAAATAGTTTGCAAGATTTCTTCGATTTCAAAATGTTTTCCCAGTATTTGTTTTAGAGAACCTGCTTGTGGAAGATTGTTAAAAGTAGTTTGATTTACATTAAGACCAATACCCACAATAACACCAATCAAACTGCCATTCTTTACTACATTTTCTATCAAAATACCACAAATTTTCTGTCGATCTGACAGAATGTCGTTTGGCCATTTTATGGATAATTTAGGGACGACAAAAGCATTAAGTGCATCATAAACCGCTAGCGATGTAGCAATAGAAATAAAAAATTGATGATTTAATTCTATCCCATTTATCTTCATAAACACACTACATGTAAGGTTTTCGCCCGGATTACTTTGCCATGTTGTACCCATCTGGCCTTTTCCGGCGAGTTGTTCTTTTGCCATTACACACACAGGATCAGCAAAATTCTTTTCTCTAATCAGGTCTCTTAAAAAAGTATTTGTAGACGCAATGGCATCAACTTTGATAATATGCATTATATTAGGTGTAAAAGTTTTGCAAATGTCGTATTAATTCAGACATTAAAATCATAAAAAGTAATAACTTTACACAAATTAAAAAAAGTGCATGACTAAAAAAGAAATCGGTAACGATCAATTAATTGCTCAAATATTAAAAGGTATTGAAGAAGTAAAAGGCAGTGATATTAATATTCTAGACCTTAGAGACATTGAAAATACAGTTTGTAATTACTTCATCATCTGTAATGGAACCTCTAATACACAGGTTAACGCAATCGTTAGTTCTATTCAAAAAACAGTAAGTAAAGAATTAAAAGATAAACCCTGGCATGTAGAAGGTAGTGACAATGCCGAGTGGGTATTGATTGATTATGTGCATGTAGTTGTTCATGTTTTTCAAAAACATATCAGAGAATTCTATGATATAGAAGGCCTTTGGGGAGATGCAAAAACAACAGTTATCGAAACAAATTATTAAAAAGAACACCGTAAATGGCGAAAGACAATAGAAAAACAGAACCAAATAAGAAACCAAAATTTAGCGCATACTGGATTTATGCAGTAATTATTATTGGTTTTTTAGTATTAAATTTTATGGGTGGTAGTGGTATAGGATCTGCTCCCAACACTTCTCCTTCAGAATTTCAAGATTTCTTAAGTAATGGAGAAGTTGAAAAAATAGTAATTATCAATAGAAGAAAAGCCAAAGTCTTTCTTACTGGTGAGGCAAAAGCCTTGGAAAAACATAAGAAAAGTAGAGGCAAATCTATTCTTCCTGTAA
Organism: Aquimarina algicola; assembly: GCF_006443095.1. Taxonomy (GTDB): domain Bacteria; phylum Bacteroidota; class Bacteroidia; order Flavobacteriales; family Flavobacteriaceae; genus Aquimarina; species Aquimarina algicola. Next base: position 247,147 of record NZ_VFWZ01000005.1, on the reverse strand, counting down.
GTCCTAATGATCCCGATTATCAATTCGAATTTGGAGATCTTCAAAATTTTGAAAATAAAATCGCTACGATAAAGAAAGAGCGAGGATTGGACACCCAAGTAAATTATGATACTGAAAATAATATCTGGGGAGAAATCTTTATTACCTTATTACCATTTGCGCTTATTATAGGAGTATGGATATTCATCATGCGAAGAATGAGTGGAGGTGCCGGAGGAGGTGCCGGAGGGCAAATTTTTAATATTGGAAAATCTAAAGCTAAATTATTTGATCAAAATACTGATGTAAAAGTTTCTTTTGAAAATGTTGCTGGTCTTGAAGGTGCCAAAGAAGAAGTTCAAGAAATTGTAGATTTCTTAAAAAACCCTGAAAAATACACTTCACTAGGAGGAAAAATTCCTAAAGGTGCTTTACTTGTAGGACCACCGGGTACAGGTAAAACCTTACTTGCAAAAGCCGTTGCCGGAGAGGCAAAAGTACCTTTCTTTTCACTATCTGGTTCTGATTTTGTAGAAATGTTTGTAGGAGTAGGTGCTTCTAGAGTAAGAGACCTTTTCAAACAAGCAAAAGAAAAATCTCCTGCTATTATTTTTATAGATGAGATCGATGCTATAGGTCGTGCTCGAGGAAAAAGCAATTTCTCAGGTTCTAATGACGAAAGAGAAAATACATTAAACCAGCTTCTTACAGAAATGGATGGTTTTGGTACTAACACCAATGTAATCGTTATTGCTGCTACCAACAGAGCCGACGTATTAGACAAAGCACTTATGCGTGCGGGTAGATTTGATCGACAAATTTATGTAGACTTACCAGATATACGTGAGCGTAAAGCGATATTTGAGGTGCATTTAAAACCTCTTAAAAAAGTAGAAAATGAATTAGACACAGACTTTTTAGCAAAGCAAACGCCAGGTTTTTCTGGCGCTGATATTGCTAATGTTTGTAATGAAGCCGCATTGATTGCAGCTAGAAAAGGTAATAAAGCAGTGGGTAAACAAGATTTTCTTGATGCTGTAGATAGAATAGTAGGTGGATTAGAAAAGAAAAATAAAATAATTACTCCTCAGGAAAAAAGAGCAATAGCGTTTCATGAAGCAGGTCATGCTACTGTAAGTTGGATGTTAGAGCATGCTGCTCCACTAGTAAAAGTTACAATTGTTCCAAGAGGTCAATCACTAGGAGCTGCATGGTACCTACCAGAAGAAAGACTTATCGTAAGACCTAACCAAATGCTAGACGAAATGTGTGCTGCATTAGGAGGCAGAGCTGCAGAAAAAGTAATATTTGACGAGATTTCTACTGGAGCCCTTAGTGATCTTGAAAAAGTAACCAAACAAGCTAGGGCAATGGTCACAATTTATGGTTTAAATGACAAAGTAGGAAACCTGACCTATTATGACTCTTCTGGTCAGAGTGAATATAATTTCACAAAACCATATAGTGAACAAACAAGCGAATTAATCGATAAAGAGATATCTAATATTGTAGAAACACAATATCAGAGAGCAATCGATTTATTAGAAAAACATAAAGATAAACTTACCGAATTAGCAGAGGTTCTATTAGAAAAAGAAGTAATCTTTAAAGACAATTTAGAGAAAATCTTTGGAGAACGTCCTTTTGGAAAAAAAGAGGAAGAAATAATAGTAGAACCCTCTTAAGGTATTATTTTTACTTGTAATAAGAAAAATCTTAACCTCATTAGAATATAAGGTTAAGATTTTTTTTATCTTTGGATTTAACTGTAAAAATTGTAATTATCCCAATCGTAATATAAAATATGAGTCTATTTAGAAAATTATTTTTCTCAAAATCTAAATCAGACCAAAAGAGTAATGAACGACATATAGATGATCGCAGCAAGTATATGCCCGAAATCGATTTGCCAATTGATGAAAGTTTTATGATGAACTTTAAAAGAAATGGCGGTAAATTTCTGTATTGCGACAATGACGACGAAGTTCTGGATTCTTTTGATAAAATACTTCTTGAAAATGATTGGTATGAAAAAGAAGTGTGCTGCTTCGATACTTCCTTAGAAAAAAAGTTTTCAAATTTTAATCTGAATTATGTAAAGAATTCATCTGCATCTTTCTTTTTTGCCACTTGTGAATATTTAATAGCAGATAGTGGTGCTATATTAATCTCTTCAAATCAACTTCGTGAAAAGAAACTGATTGAGTTACCTGATAATTTTATCATTCTTGCGGCTACAAGTCAACTAGTTAAAAGTATAAGCGAAGGATTAAAAGGGATTAAAAATAAAAACAAAAATTCTATTCCTTCAAACATAACCACTATAAAAGATTTTGAACCACAAAAAGAAAAGGATTTCTTAAGTTACGGAAGTAGTTCAAAAAATCTATATTTGCTCCTGCTCGAAGATTTATAATATGAAAGAACTACTTACAAGGGGGCTATCGGGATTTTTATACGTCTCAATATTATTAGTATCAATATTTGTTTCAAGATATACATTTGTTGGTGTATTCTTCATTTTTGGAATAATTTCAATTTATGAATTCCAGAAACTCATACACCTTACAAACAAAAGATTATACATCATTTTTGTCTTATTTTTTGTAATTCTTAATCTATACCATGAAGAGCTATATCTCTATGCGGTTCTTCCTATATTGGTTCTCACGATCATTACAGAGATCTTTTTAGTAAAAGATTTGGTTACCATAAGAATTATACCAATGTTCGAAAAAAGAAAATATAGAACTAGTATTTTCTATCTTATATCTTCAATTGTATTTTTAACATTGATTCCTAATTATGATGGAGACTATAACCCTTACATTATTTTAGGAGCATTTTTAATCACATGGGCGAATGATACTTTTGCATATCTAGTAGGCAAAAACTTCGGGAAACATAAACTATTAGAGCGTATTTCCCCAAAAAAAACTATTGAAGGTTTTGTCGGTGGTTTTATATTTTCTATGATTACAGGCTACCTAATAGCGATACTATCAGATTCTTTATCAATAACTATTTGGTTGATTATAAGCATAATTATGAGTATTTTTGGTACACTTGGTGATTTAATACAATCCAAGTTCAAAAGACAAGCAGGAGTTAAAGATAGTGGTACTATAATGCCTGGTCATGGTGGTATTTACGATCGATTAGATAGTGTTATATTTGCAAGCCCATTTCTATATGCATTTTTACAAATTTTAAAATATGTTCCATAAAGAAGGATTTAAAATAATATCGATTACACTGGTACTTTTTCTAGGTATCAATGTTGCTTCCTACGTAGCTTTACAAAGTAAAGAATTACAAATCTCCATATTTGTAACAACCTTAGTATTCCTGGCTTTAATTTTACAATTTTTCAGAAACCCCAAAAGAAACACACAAGTTAGTGATACAACTGTAGTTGCTCCTGTAGATGGAAAAGTCGTTGTAATAGAAGAGGTATATGAAAAGGAATATTTTAAGGAAAATAGATTACAAGTTTCGGTTTTTATGTCACCTATAAACGTTCATGTTACCAGACACCCTATCAATGGTGAAGTTGCATTCAGCAAATATCATCCTGGAAAATATCTTGTAGCATGGCACCCAAAAGCTTCTGAAGAAAACGAAAGAACAACTGTAGTTGTAAAAAACAGTCTTATAGAAATACTGTACAGACAAATAGCAGGTGCATTAGCCAAAAGAATTGTAAATTATGCTACAAAAGGAGAACAAGTATCACAAGGGTCTGATAGCGGATTTATTAAATTTGGTTCTAGGGTAGATATATTTTTACCCGTAGGCACAAAATTAGATGTTACTCTAAATCAAAAAGTAAGAGGAGGAGAAACTATAATTGCTAAATTATAACGACATTAATAATTTGTAGGATTCATTTATAATCCATCCATCTAGACACAAAACTATATATTAAACATTTTTGCAAAAAAATGACCGAAGAAGAATTAAATATTGCCTTCGAAGAAGCATATAAACGCGCTTGCAATACAACAATAATTTTGCCACCGGATATTATGCTCTACTTTTATGCTTACTATAAACAAGCAACGTATATAGATGGCTTTTATACCCCTTCTGGGAATAATCAATTACGAAATGCCTTTAAACTTAATGCTCTTTTTCAAGTCAAAAATCTTACTCCAAGAGAAGCAAAATTAAAGTATATAGAACTTGTAAATAAGCATATTACTGATCCCGAATAATTAAAATCTTACCTAATCAGCAACAAATTGGAGTTCTGAAAAAAGTTAAAAAAATTTTTCAGGCGATTTCTTTACTTTTATTTAACTTTTTTACAGAATAACATAATTACTTTTGCATTTAATATATTATTAAATACACATACTCTATAAACCTAAACCTTATGAACTCTTCAATAATAGTAAATCCATATTTGATTTTTATCAAAAAATAAATAACTCTCTATTTTCTATAGTTATTTAAATTTTTATCGATCCTACGATAACTATTCTGTTATCATGAATATATCTATAATTAAAATTGTTAGCTACTAATCAAAACTTACACACACTTATATTACGCTTAACCAATCAATCTCTAAGATCATAACTAAACGAATCTATGTTAAAAATTAGTTGCAAAGATCTTAACCATTACTCAAACCTGTTGACTGTTTAACACACAAATCATAGACATAGATATTTTTTGTTTATGTATAAGCAGTAAAAAACCCCTAAAAAATTTTAGGGGTTTCTCTATTTTAATACTGGTAAAACTTAAAGAAGTTTATTGCAAACTTTCTAAACTAGATTTCAAGGTTGCAATTTTTGCTTCTGCATCAGCCTGTTTCTTTCTTTCGTTAGCAATTACTTGTTCTGGTGCATTATTCACAAAACGTTCATTTTGAAGTTTCTTTTGAACCGATTTAAGAAAACCTTCGGTATAAGTCAGCTCTGAAGTAAGTTTTTTGATTTCTTCTTCTACATTAATAGCTCCAGAAACCGGGATAAAATATTCATTGGACTTTACTCTAAAAGAAAGTGCGCCATCAACTTTTTCTTCTACATATTGCAATGCAGCTATATTTCCTAGTTTACTGATCACACTATCAAATGTAGCCTCTATTTTTTCATTGTTAAGTACCGATAATGCTATTGTATCTTTAAATGAAATATTTTTTTCTTTTCTTATTGTTCTAATTCCAGAGATAACATCAGCCGCAATTTCAAAATCATTAATCAAATTTTCATCAACAGAAGATGTTTTAGGCCAAGGAGAAACAATTAACGCTTCTTCTTTTGTCCTTTTTGAAATTTGTTGCCAAATTTCTTCTGATATAAATGGCACAAAAGGATGTAAAATTTTGAGGTTATCTTCTAGCAATCTAATTACTTGAGCATATGTTTTTGCATCGATCGGACTTCCATAAGACGGTTTTATCATTTCCAACAACCAACTACAAAAATCATCCCAGATCAATTTATAAGTGGTCATCAAAGCGTCGCTTATTCTATACTTTTCATAATTTTCTTCAAGCTCTATCAATGCTTTCTGAAATTTTGAAGCATACCATTCTATCGCTATTTTTGACGCATCTGGTTGCTCTATACTTTCGTCAACCTCCCAACCTTTGATCAATCGAAATGCATTCCAGATTTTATTTACAAATGCGCTACCTTGTTTACATAAATCTTCGTCAAACATCAAATCATTACCTGCCGGAGAACTCAATAACATCCCTACTCTTATCCCATCAGCTCCATATGTATCTATAAGATCTAATGGATCAGGAGAATTCCCTAAAGATTTAGACATTTTACGTCTTTGTTTATCTCGAACAATTCCTGTAAGATAAACATTAGTAAATGGTTTTTCTTTTCTATACTCATATCCGGCAATGATCATTCTTGCCACCCAGAAGAATAGAATCTCTGGTGCGGTAACCAAATCGTTTGTAGGATAATAATAGTTGATCTCTGGATTATCTGGCTCTAAAATCCCGTTAAACACACTCATTGGCCATAACCATGACGAAAACCAAGTATCTAATGCATCGGGGTCTTGAGTTAGATCGGCATCTGTTAGGTCAGTGTTACCCGTTTTCTCTTTTGCTAGCTTAAGTGCCTCTTCCCTACCCTCTGCTACTACAAAGTCTTCTTTTTTATCACCATAGAAATATGCAGGGATTTGATGCCCCCACCAAAGCTGTCTAGAAATATTCCAATCCCTTACGTTCTCCATCCAATGGCGATAGGTATTGATAAACTTTTCTGGAACCAGATTCACATCTTTTTCTAACACTGCTTCTAAAGCGGGCTTTGCCAACCCTTCCATTTTAAGAAACCATTGATCACTTAATTTTGGTTCTATCACAGCTTTGGTACGCTCACTGGTACCTACTTTATTGAGATGTGTTTCTATTTTTTCTAAAGCTCCAATGCTTTCTAACTCTTTTACAATCTCTTTTCTTACCACAAAACGATCTTTTCCTTCGTAATGAAGTCCATACGAATTCAAAGTAGCATCATCATTGAAGATATCTATAACTTCTAATTTGTGTTTATCACCAAGAACTTTATCATTAGGATCGTGGGCTGGGGTAACTTTAAGACATCCTGTACCAAACTCTACATCAACATATTCGTCTTCGATAATAGGAATCGTACGATTCGCAATGGGTACAATAGCTTTTTTGCCTTTAAGATGTGTAAACCGTTCGTCATTTGGGTTGATACAAATAGCTGTATCCCCCATTATGGTTTCTGGTCGCGTAGTAGCTATGACAAGATGATCTTTACTTCCTTCTATTTTATATTTTAGGTAATATAGGTTTCCTTGTTTTTCTTCATAAATAACTTCTTCATCAGATAAAGTTGTTTTTGCTTCCGGATCCCAATTTACCATTCGATATCCTCTATAGATCAGTCCTTTGTTGTACAGGTCAACAAAAACTTTTATAACAGAAGATGACAGGTTGTCATCCATGGTAAACGCAGTTCGATCCCAATCGCATGAGGCTCCCAGTTTTTTCAATTGCTCCAGAATGATTCCGCCATGTTTATGAGTCCAATCCCAGGCATGTTTTAAAAACTCTTCTCTAGTAAGGTCATTTTTATTTATTCCCTCACTTTTCAACTTAGCAACAACTTTTGCTTCTGTAGCTATAGAAGCATGGTCAGTTCCCGGTACCCAACAAGCATTATATCCTTTGAGGCGAGCTCTTCTAATCAATACATCTTGAATAGTGTTGTTTAACATATGACCCATATGTAACACTCCTGTAACATTTGGAGGAGGAATTACTATAGTATATGGTTCTCTTTCATCTACTTCTGAATGAAAATATCTATTTTCCATCCAATAAGAATACCATTTTTCTTCTATCGATTTTGCATCGTATTTTCCAGCTAAAGTCATATTTGGTCTGGTTTTTGAAATTTGAAGTGCAAAAGTAATTATTTAAAGTGAAGAATATATAACGTTATTGAGATGAAATTTTAAAAACCTTATGCTATTATAATGTTTTATATGGCTGTAAAAAAATAGAGTAAATGATACTGTTAAGCCTTATAATTACTTATAAAATACATATTAAGATTTTTTTTTAACAATTTTATGGTTTGTGTTAAGTTTTGCTTTTGAATAAAAAGTAGTTACTTTTACACCATATAAAAACCTACACTATGAGAAAATTAATATTAATTTTATGTGTTGGTCTTATGAGTATTACGATTAATGCTCAAGACAAAGCCCAAATAAAATTTAAAACTGAAATTATTGATTATGGCGAAATTGCTAAAGGAAGTAATGGTGTTCGCCAATTTGAATTTACAAACACAGGAAATGCGCCACTAGTCATCTCTAAGGTATATTCTAGCTGCGGATGTACAATTCCTAAGAAACCAGAAGGACCTATCGCTCCTGGTAAAACTGGAGTTATAGAAGTAAAGTATGATACCAAAAGAGTTGGACCTATTAGAAAAACCATAACAGTTACTTCTAATGCTGGTGATAGTCCCACAATGGCTGTAAAAATTAAAGGAACAGTATTGGACAAAAGTGTTTTGGAGAACTAAAAAAAAGAAAAAATAAAATAGTTAGAAAGGTAGAGTTTATTTTCTCTACCTTTTTTTGTTAAATAACTTTTTTAAGGATAAACTGATATCTAATCTCTATCCCCAATCGTCTTATTTTCATTTTTATTTTTTTGCCTTCTTCATAATAAAACAATTCATTTAGATCAGAAAGCTTATACTCATATCCTTTTTTTCCATTAATTTCTAAGATAACATCCCCTTTTTTGAGACCTGCCAAATCTGCTGGAGAATTAGGCCTTACATCAGAAATTTCGTAATTAGGTCTTAATACAAACAAATTAGACAACTCAAGAGTTTTTTTGCTTATTTTCTTATTAATTCCAAGATACACCCTATCTTTTTCACTATAGTCAGTTACTGCTGTAAATCCAGTATGTTGAATTGTTAATCCACTCATATTATAATGAAATGGTTTACTAAAAAAGCCATTCTTTTTAAAAGAAATTCTTTCATTAGGATAATCAACAATCAAATTAAACCTACGTAACACATTACCACCTAAAGAACCTTGACGTTTTTCTGAAGATATCCCTTGTATATATACCGAATCAGGAAATGAAGTTGTAACCTCCTTAAGCTTAAAATCTCCAATATGCAACTCTTCAATTTTTGTTTTTTGTCCATAAATATCTCCATTGAAGCCTTTACCCAAAAAATCTCTAAAAGAACCTTTTGTTACAACAATTCCTTTATTTTTATTTTCAAATAACCATAAAGAAGATCCTGATCCAGAATCCAATAGTAAGTTAATATCTATAAGTTTTTCGCCTGATTTATATTTTGCTTTTAGAAAAGGCCTTTTTCTCTGATTTCTAAACCCTATTTTCGTTTGATAACAATTCTTGCATTTTTTGTAAACATACTGATCAGGGTCATTTACTCGAATCACTTTTTGAGCATAATTTATTTCTAAAATGAAGTCTTTAAAAAAATCGTAACCTATAATCCCATGTATAGGAAACCCCATACGTGGTGAAAAATTCACAGACTCATCGAGTATAAGATATACTTTATGATTAAAACTTGTCGACCTCCCAATCCTAACCTCATTGTTTATGGATCTAATAGCTTCTACCGGTTCGTTATTCCCAAGGCCTTTCAAACGAATTTTTGAAGCATTTTTTAGTTCTAATGATTCTTTATTATCAACACTAAAAATAATTGTAGATCCTACACCGGTATCTAAAATAAAAGACAACTCTATACCGTTAATTGTAACGGGAATAACAATAAGATTATTAGCAAGTTGAAATCGAATTTTATCACTTTTTTTTCCTTTTGGAAGCTGGAAGCTTTGTTGTGCAACAACAACACAACTAAAAAGCAGGAATACTATTAATAACCTATTTTTAGAAATACAATAAAAATTTGATAGTAAAACTTTCATTATAATAAATATAAAGAAATAGTTGAAAAATCACAGTAATTATACATCTATTTCTTAAAATATTTAAGAAATTTACCGCTATTTTATTCTAAAAGTCAAATAAAATGCCTGTAGTATCTCATAAAGGCAAGGCAATGCCAGAGTCACCAATTAGAAAATTGGCACCTTTTGCGGAAAAAGCTGTGAAAGAAGGTAAGCATATTTTTCATTTAAATATAGGTCAACCTGACATAAAAACACCTATTGAAGCTTTGCATGCTATTAGAAATAACAATATAGAAGTTCTTGCTTATAGCCATTCTGCAGGCTTTGAGAGTTTTAGAAAAAAACTTGCTGGCTATTACGCAAAACATGACATCACCATTTCTTCGGATGATATTTTAGTAACCACAGGTGGTAGTGAAGCCTTAATTTTTACAATGGGTAGTATCACAGATCCAGGTGACGAAATTATTGTACCAGAACCATTTTACGCCAATTATTATAGTTTTTCTACACAATCAAATATAAAAGTAATTCCAGTTATATCTAAACTAGAAGATGGATTCGCTCTTCCCAAAATAAGCGAATTTGAAAAACTTATTTCTGAGAAAACTAAGGCCATTTTAATTTGTAATCCAGGTAACCCTACAGGATACTTGTACAGTAAAGAAGAAATAAAACAACTAGCCGCACTTGCAAAAAAATATGACTTGTTTCTTATCTCTGATGAAGTTTACAGAGAATTTGTTTATGATGACTCTCAACATTATTCAATATTACAAGAGAGAACACTAGATGATCATGCAATTATCGTAGATTCTGTTTCTAAAAGATATAGTATGTGCGGCGCAAGAATAGGATGCTTGGTTAGTAAAAATAAAAGTGTAATCGAAACAGCTATGAAATTTGCTCAAGCAAGATTGAGCCCTCCTACAATAGCCCAAATTGCTAGTGAAGCTGCCTTAGAAGCTCCAGAATCTTATTATAAAGAAACTGTCAAAAAGTATAAAGAACGAAGAGATACTCTTATTACAGAACTTAACAAAATTGAAGGAGTAAAAGTTGCTACTCCAAAAGGTGCTTTTTATTGCATAGCAGAGTTACCTGTAAAGGATGCTGATCACTTTGCACAATGGATGCTCGATAAATTTGACTTAAATAATCAAACAGTAATGTTAGCTCCTGCTTCTGGTTTCTATTCTAGTCCTGACCAAGGTAAAAATCAAGTGAGAATCGCATATGTTCTCAATACAAAGGATTTGAAAAAATCTGCTGAAATTATAAAATTTGCTCTCAAAAAATACAACAATCAATGAAAATTGAACATCATAAATCCTTACAAAACTATAATACATTTGGTATTCATGTGACTGCTCGTGAGTTTGTTGAAGTTACATCACAAGATCAACTCAAAGAAGTTTTACATCAAAATAAAGAAAAAGAAATATTTGTTTTGAGTGGTGGTAGTAATATGTTACTCACCAAAAACGTTGACGCTCTGGTAATCCATATTGCAATAAAAGGAATTGAAATTATAGAAACAACTAAAAACCATGTGATACTATCAGCAAACGCTGGAGAAAACTGGCATGATTTTGTTCAATTTTGTATTGACCATGACTTTGGAGGTTTAGAAAACTTATCTCTAATTCCTGGCTATGTAGGTAGTGCTCCTATCCAAAATATTGGAGCATATGGAGTAGAATTAAAAGACAGTATGATACGTTGCGAAGCTATACAGATAGCTACCAAAGAGCACAAAATTTTTGATAACAAAGATTGTAATTTTGGATATAGAGACTCAATATTCAAAAATGAAGCTAAAGGAGAATATATAATTACCAAAGTAACTTTTAAGTTAACTACGAATAATCATGCATTACGCACAGATTATGGAGCAATTAAAGATGCTCTTAAAAAAAATAATATCACGACAACTCCTACAATTAAAGATATTGCAAATGCGGTAATTGAAATCCGAAAAAGTAAACTTCCGGATCCAAAAGAAATTGGCAATAGTGGAAGTTTTTTTAAAAACCCTATCATCAAAAAAGAACATTTTGAAAAACTTCAAAAAGAATATCATGATATCCCTTTTTACAAAATTGACGAAAACTATATCAAAGTTCCGGCAGGATGGCTGGTAGAGACTTGCGGTTTTAAAGGGAAAAGATGGGGAGATGCTGGTGTGCATAAAAAACAAGCTTTAGTTCTTGTAAATTATGATAATGCAACAGGAAAAGAAATACGAGAAGTATCCGAGAAAATAAAAACAGAGATCAAAAACAGATTCAATATCAATCTAGAAACAGAAGTTAATATTATATAAACTAACAACTATAATTTTATACTAAAAATTATCTTATTCTCTACAAAGCATTACTTTCTTTGTATCTTTGTAAAAATTATTTTTAATATCAATATATATTTTTAACTCGGAATACATGGGAATTTTATTACTAACAGTTGGACTACTCTTACTCGCCTTTGCAGGTATTGCTATCAAACTATGGGCAAAAAAAGATGGTAAGTTTGCCGGTACTTGTGCAAGCCAAAGTCCTTTCTTAAACAAAGAGGGAGAATCTTGTTCTTTATGTGGAAAAACTCCTGATCAATATTCTACTTGTAATGAGAACAAATAAAAATCTCACTATTATTAGCCAAAACCAAATCTTTGAAAGAGAGTAAAAACGTAATTTCAATACAAAATCATATTAAAGGAGCCAAAGAAGGCAAACAAATATCTTTTAACTTCTTACTAGATACTTTTTGGAACGATATCTATAATTTTCAACTAAAAAGGACTAATGATGAATATGAAGCAGAGGATATTACCATTCAAAGCTTTTCTAAAGCATTTGATAAAATTGACACCTTTAAAGAAGAGTACAATTTTAAAACATGGCTAACACAGATTTCTAAAAATATACATATTGATTTACTACGTAAGAAAAAATCTTCGATACAATCACAAACAACTACTCAAGTTGACGACGCTGTTTATAAAATCATAGATGATAATCCCACTCCAGAAGACAAATTAATTACAGAACAAAATCTGGCAAGATTGCTATCATATATTAAGCAGTTAAAACCGAATTATCAGAAAGTAATTAATTTAAGGTATTTTCAAGAATTAAGCTATAAAGAAATCGCAGAATATCTTAACGAGCCTATCAATAATGTTAAGGTAAAACTATTAAGAGCGAGAAAACTATTACTTGAGATTATCACAAATAATAGCGAAAACAAAAGCTCATTATAAAAATTATCTAAGAGTAAAAGTAGTAAATCTCTTTATAACACCATATAAGGGATCGATCCACTTATCATTTATCTTTTTATCATATTTAACAAACTTTTGAACCAGCCCTTTGGGAGCAGAAATTTCTTTTTCTATTGCAGTTATATTGATATATCTTTGATTTTTAATCAACCACTTCTCTACTCTTTTCCTATTATTCTTTTGTTTTTTCAAGCTTACTAACTCTTCAGGCATGACAATAATGTTTTCTTTTTTAGTCATGATAACTATCAAAATGAAAAAAAATTTTATGTTAACGCAATTTTAACCTGATGTTAAGACTTTAATCTATTAAGGTTTTCCTATAATTCCAAAGATGTAATTTTAGTATATAAAATCACGTTTTCAAGGATAATACCTCCCTATTCTCCTTCATCATTCAATACATATGATCATATGTATACTTTGTAATTTTCATAAAATCCTAGCAGTAAATTATAAGCTTTCTTTGTATTTTTGTAAAAAACATTGCTTGTATGAATAATGAAGTTGCTACAGTAGCGCCCCCAAAGGGAAAACCAAAATGGTTACGAGTAAAATTACCAACAGGGAAAAAATATACAGAACTTAGAGGATTAGTAGATAAATATAACCTACATACAATTTGTACCTCTGGGAGCTGTCCAAATATGGGTGAATGTTGGAGCGAAGGAACAGCTACTTTCATGATATTAGGAAATATATGTACCCGATCATGTGGATTTTGTGGAGTAAAAACCGGTAGACCAGAAACGGTTGATTGGGAAGAGCCTGAAAAAGTAGCACGCTCTATAAAAATCATGAATATAAAACATGCGGTAATCACATCTGTAGATAGAGATGATCTTTTTGACGGAGGTTCTATTATATGGGCTGAGACAATTCAAGCTATTCGCAGAATGAATCCAAGCACTACTTTAGAAACATTAATTCCTGATTTCCAAGGTAAAACTAAAAATATAGACCGAATCGTAAAAGTAGGACCAGAAGTTGTTTCTCATAATATGGAAACCGTAAAACGATTGACTAGAGAAGTAAGAATCCAAGCAAAATATGAGCAGAGCCTACAAGTTTTAAAATATCTTAAAGATCAAGGTATCAATAGAACCAAAAGTGGAATAATGCTTGGTCTTGGTGAAAAAGAAGAAGAAGTTATACAAACCTTAGAAGATTTGAGAGCTGTAAATCTAGATATAGTGACTATTGGACAATACCTACAGCCAACCAAAAAACATTTACCTGTAAAACAATTCATTACTCCTGATCAGTTCAAAAAATATGAACAAATTGGTTTAGAAATGGGATTCAGACATGTTGAAAGCGGTGCATTAGTAAGATCTTCTTATAAAGCTCAAAAACACTTAACTTAATTTTTGATTTACAAAAAGAAGGAAAATTTTTAATGAATAAACCTATAAAAATTGCTATCAATGGTTTTGGTAGGATTGGTCGAAATCTCTTTAGGCTATTAGTTCACCGTAACGATATAGAAGTTGTAGTCATAAATGATCTTGCAGACTCAAAAACACTTAGTCATTTATTAAAATATGATAGTATTCATGGTGTTCTACCATATAAAGTAACATACGATGAGAATCATATCATTGTTCAAGAAAAACAAATACCGCTTCTTAATATAAAAAACCCTGAGCACTGTAATTGGGATAATTATAATGTAGATATCGTTGTCGAAGCTACTGGTAAATTTAAAACAAAGCAAGGGGCACAAAAACATTTAACAGCAGGTGCAAAAAAAGTTATTCTATCTGCTCCTCCAATAGACGACGAAATAAAAACTATTGTTTTAGGAGTAAATGAAAGTAGTATTGATGGTACAGAGAAAATAATATCAAATGCTTCTTGTACGACTAATAATGCTGCTCCTATGATCAAAGTTATTAATGAGTTTTGTGGTATTGAACAAGCCTACATAACAACTGTACATAGTTATACAACAGATCAAAGTTTACACGATCAACCTCACAAAGATTTAAGAAGAGCAAGAGCGGCTGGTCAATCTATAGTTCCAACTACTACCGGAGCAGCAAAAGCATTGACTAGAGTTTTTCCTGACTTGAGCAATGTTATTGGAGGGTGTGGTATTCGGGTTCCTGTCCCAAATGGTTCGCTAACAGATATTACATTTAATGTAAAAAAAGAAACATCAATAGAAGAAATCAATAACCAATTCAAAAAAGCCTCAGAAACATACCTAAAAGGTATTTTATCATATACAGAAGACCCTATTGTATCAATTGATATTATTGGCAATCCTCATTCATGTGTATTTGACTCACTTATGACATCTGTAATCGGTAAAATGGTAAAAATCATTGGTTGGTATGACAATGAGATAGGGTATAGTAATAGAATCATTGATTTAATTATTAACATTTATAAGAAATAACTATATTAGACAAGATATTTCAAAAGGAAAATGCCGACCCCATTAAAAAAGATACTACCAATATTATTAATTATTTGTTGTTGCTTTGGCTATTCGCAAAAAATAGAACTTAATGCAAACTACAAAATAAATGATTCTATAAATAAATATCTAACCAAAGCTTCGCAAGCAATAGACCAGGCAAGATTAGAACAAGCACTATCAAGTATTGTTCATGCAAAAGAGCTTGCTTTACAAAATAGTGATAGATTTTATATTGCTAAAACCAATATGGTACTTGCAAAACTGCATCAGGAGCTTGGGGACATTAACAAAGCAAAAGAACAGATATTAGATGCTATAGAATTTCAGAAAGAGCATGAAGACAAAGTAGAACTTGCTTATTCATTGACTATTTATGGATCTATATTAACAGAACTAAAAGAATATACTGCTGCCGAAGAAACTTTGAAAGAAGCACTTGCCCTAACAGAAAAATATGAACGAAAAGATCAAGAAGGGACAATAAAATTAGACATGGGGCTTTTAGCTTTAGCAAAAAACAACCCTGAATTAGCGATAAAACATTTTAATAGTAGTTTACCAATAATAGACTCTTTTGATCAATCTTATTCCAAAGCAAAATTATACACCAATAAAGCAAATGCGTTATTACTACTTAATAAAATTAATGAAGCAATAGTCACCAATGATTTAGCTATGCAAATTGGTGAAGAGTTCGATTATGCAGAAATTAGATCTGAGTGTTATGAATTGTATAGTAGAATTTATGAAAAAAAGGAAGATTATTTATCCTCATTAAAAAGTTTAAGAGCGCACGAAAAAATCAAAGATTCTCTTTTCAATACAAATAAAGAAATTATCGTACAAGAAGCCAGTGCAAAACTGAACCTTGATGAAAGCAATGTGCTAATTGAAGAACTTACCGAAGAAAACATACAACAACAAAAATCTTTGAAATTAGGAAGATTAACAACTATACTAAGTATAGCGCTAATCACAATCCTTTCTTTATTAACGTTATCTCTTTATAAAAACAACAATTTAAGAGCTAGAGCTAACGAATTACTTCAAAATAAAAACACAGAACTTTTACTTGCAAAAGAAAATGCAGAAAGAGCAAGCGAAGCAAAAGTGCAATTTTTATCAACTATAACTCACGAACTTAGAACACCTTTATACGCTGTTACCGGATTAACTCATTTGTTATTAGAAGAAAGCCCAACCCCTAACCAAAAAGAACATCTTAATTCTCTAAAATTTTCTGGAGAATATCTGCTTTCACTGATCAATAATATTTTAGACCTAAATAAACTCGAAGCCAATAAAGTAGAATTAGAAAGCGTATCTTTTAATTTAAAAAAGCGTATCAATGATGTTCTTATAGCATTATCAAAATCTGCAAAAGATAGAAACAACCAACTACATTACAACTTTGATGAATCTATACCATCTAAATTAAAGGGAGATCCTTTAAAAGTATCTCAGATTTTGATAAACCTAATCGGAAACTCTATAAAGTTTACTCAAAATGGAGATATATGGATTAGAGTTAACCTTATAAATCGTATTGAAAATAAAGTTTTCTTAAGTTTTGAAATTGAGGATAGCGGAGTAGGAATATCTCAGAAAAAACAACAAAGCATTTTTGAAAATTTCACACAAGGATCAGTTCAAATTAATAGAAAATTTGGAGGTACAGGTCTTGGACTCTCAATTGTAAAAAACCTATTGGCTTTAATGAACAGTGAAATAAAACTCGAAAGTGAACTTGGAAAAGGATCTAAATTTTTATTTGATTTAAAATTTGAAATTTTTGAAGATAATAGTACTGACTATTTTGAAGAAGCAAAAAAGATAAATTACAACGCTATGGCTAATAAAAGGATATTAGTTGTAGAAGACAATAAAATAAATCAACTTATTACGAGAAAAATTCTTGAAAAGAATAAAATCATTTGTGATGTAGCAGACAACGGTGATATCGCTGTACAAAAAGTAAAAGACAATACCTATGATTTGATCTTAATGGATATACATATGCCTGGAATCAGTGGTATAGAAGCTACTAAACAAATCAGAGAATTTAATACTGAAATTCCTGTGATTGCACTTACAGCTGTTACTTTGGATAACAACCTCGATGAGTTCTATGATAATGGTTTTAATGATATTATACCAAAACCATATAAAACAGAAGAGTTTTTTAGCAAGCTACATAAAGCACTTACAAAAAAGCAAACAACATAATATCAAGACATAATTAACAGTTAAAATCGCTAATAACTAGCGATGTATTCTAGAATTTGTTCATCAAATTTGCTCTTGTTTTCAAGAATATTTGTTTCTATTGGTTGATACCACAACTTATCTTTTGAAACCTTAGAACTTACTAATCTAACATAATCCTTCTCTGTAGTTATAATAATTGTTTTTTGATTCAACTCTTCAATTTCCTTAGCTGTAAAATTATGGTGGTCTTTATAGTTCAAGTGATCAAATTTTAATCCTAAACTTTGGTAATGATCCAGTAATGGCTTGGGATTAGCTATTCCTGTAACCAAAGTAAAAGATACATTCTGTAAACTTTCTATCGATTTTGTATCCACAGTGTTTGATACATAGCTACTATAAGCAATTGATGAAAAATATAATGTTTGATCCGATTCTAAATTCAGTTTTCGTTCAATCTTTTGTTTTTCTTCATTTGATAAATCTTCTGGGCATTTTGTAACCACAACTATTTTTGCTCGCTTTGCTCCTCTTATCGGCTCTCTTAAGTTTCCCGTAGGCAACATGATATCATCACTATAAAGATCATAATATGCAGTAAGTAAAATATAAAGCCCGGCTTTTACTTTACGATGCTGATAGGCATCATCTAATAGGATAAGTTCAGGTTTTTGCTCTAAAGCTCTTAGATTTGCAATACCATTACGCCTGTCTGCGTCTACAGCCACAACAATATCTTCAAACTTTTTTTTAAATTGTAAAGGTTCATCTCCTATTTCTTTTGCGGTAGCATTTCTGTTTACAATCTGAAAACCTTTGGTTTCTCTCTTATACCCCCTACTCAGCGTTGCCAATAATAGTTTTTCTTTCAACAACATAATCAAATACTCTATCATGGGAGATTTACCCGTTCCTCCAACACTTAGATTACCAACGGCTATAATAGGAAAATTATACTCTTGAGATTTTTTAAAACCTATATCGTACAATACATTTCTAAACCATGTTATCAAGTAGTAAATAGGTACAATTGGAAATAGTATTTTTCTGAATAAATTCATATCACAAAAGTATAAAACGTAACTTTGAAAATTATAGAAAGTTTTTATTCAATTTTTCTTTAAAATATTTATTGATGCAAATAAAAGAAGTTATAGAACATCTTGAAAATATGGCTCCAACAACATATGCAGAAGATTTTGACAACGTAGGATTGTTAGTTGGACAACCAAATACTGAATTAAAGGGTATTTTGGTAACCCTAGACACATTAGAAAGTGTTGTAGACGAAGCTATCGAAAAAGATTGCAATCTCATTGTTAGTTTTCATCCCATCGTATTCAAAGGCATAAAAAAGTTTAACGGATCCAATTATGTAGAAAGAGTAGTAATGAAAGCTATCAAAAACGATATTGCTATATATGCAATACATACTGCTTTAGACAACGCTTTATATGGAGTAAACGATATGATGTGTGAACAGTTAGGACTACTTAATCGTAAAATACTTATCCCACAAAGTTCAACTATAAAAAAACTAATCACTTTTGCTCCCGTACAAGAGGCAAACAACCTCAAGAATGCTCTTTTTGAAGCTGGCGCCGGTACTATTGGCAATTATGACAACTGTAGTTTTTCTTCTGAAGGAATTGGAACCTTTAGAGCATCAGAAAAAGCAAATCCATCCATCGGAGAGATTGGTAAAACACATGCTGAAAAAGAAACTCAGATTCAAGTCACTTTTCCAAAACACAATGAGAGAAAAATCATGAATGCTCTTTTTGCAAACCATTCTTATGAAGAAATAGCTTATGAAATCACAACTTTAGAAAATAAAAATCAAAATATAGGGATGGGTATGATAGGTGATTTACCAAATGCTATAGCACCTTTAGAATTTTTGCATCATATCAAAAAAGTATTTAAAACCGGATGCGTTAAACACTCTGCTATGTTAGATAAACCAATAAAAAAAGTAGCAGTTCTTGGGGGTAGCGGTAGTTTTGCTATACGCAACGCTCAAAAAGCCGGCGCAGATATTTTTATTACATCAGACTTAAAATATCATCAATTTTATGAAGCAGAAGGCAGAATTATTTTGGCCGATATTGGACATTATGAAAGCGAACAATACACAAAAAACCTAATTGTTAGCTATCTTAGAAAAAAAATCAGTAATTTTGCAATCATTTTATCGGATAAAAACACTAATCCTATTCAATATATATAGAAATGGCAAAGAAAGAAGTTACTGTCGAGCAGAAATTAAGAGCATTATATGATTTGCAATTAATAGACTCAAGAGTTGATGAGATCAGAAACGTACGCGGAGAATTACCTTTAGAGGTTGAAGATCTAGAAGATGAAGTAGCTGGATTAAATAAAAGATTAGAAAAATTAAATACCGATCTAGAAAGTATAGACGAAGGTATCAAAAACAAAAAAAATCTAATCGAAGAAGCCAAGACGCTTATCAAAAAGTATACAGAACAACAAAAAAATGTTCGTAACAATAGAGAATACAATTCTTTAAGTAAAGAAATTGAATTTCAAGAACTAGAAATACAATTAGCAGAAAAGCACATTAAAGAATTTAAAGCTCAAATCGTTCAAAAAAACGAGATCATTGATCAGACAAAAGGCAAATTATCAGAGCGAAATGAGCATTTAAATCATAAAAAAGGTGAATTAGACGCTATACTAGCTGAAACAGAAAAAGAAGAGCAATCTCTTATTGCAAAATCAGAAGATTTCCAAAAAGAAATTGAAGAACGTCTCGTAAAAGCATACAAAAGAATTCGTAATAATGTAAAAAACGGATTAGCAGTAGTACCAATTGAACGCGGTGCTTCAGGAGGTTCTTTCTTTACAATACCACCACAAGTACAGATGGAAATAGCATCTCGAAAAAAGATTATTACAGATGAACATAGTGGTAGAATTTTAGTAGATCAAGAACTTGCTCAAGAAGAAAAAGAAAAAATGAATGCATTTTTTGCTAAATTATAAAAAAGAGTATTCTAAACTTATATAGATTTTGCCTCGGTTTTTTACTGAGGCTTTTTTTTTACTAATTAGAGGTAATATTTTAGTAGTAACTTCATTCTCCACAAACATCACCTTATTACTTTATAATAAACGATTCCAAATTTCTTCAGTTATAGGAATAAAAAAATCTATTTCCAAATAACCTCTAGAAATACAGATAATACAATTAAAGAATTACACAAAACAATAAAATCACTCACATTACATAACCAAACAAAAATAATTTAAGATTTTTGTAGTAATGAATCATATACTTATCATAGGTTTTGTTTGGCCAGAACCCAATTCTTCTGCAGCAGGAAGCAGAATGTTACAACTTATAAACTTATTTCTGGATCAAAACTGGAAAATTACATTTGCTAGTCCTGCACTAGAAACCCAGCACATGACCGATTTAGAAAAATTAGGAATTTCTACTGTTAATATAAAAGTTAACGACTCTAGTTTTGACATCTTTATCAAAGAAGAAAATCCAGAAGTTGTGCTATTTGATCGATTTATAATAGAAGAACAATTTGGCTGGAGAGTAACACAACATTGCCCTAATACCATAAAAATACTTAATACAGAAGATCTTCATTGTTTAAGAAAAACGAGGCATCAGGCTCTTAAAAATGATAAGGAATTTACTCTAGAACAACTTTTAGATAATGACCATACCAAAAGAGAAATTGCAAGCATCTATAGATGTGATTTATCCCTAATTATATCAGATTTTGAACTTGAAATATTAACAAACACATTCAACATACCTTCTCAACTTCTATTTTATATCCCTTTCCTCTTAGATCCTATTACAGAAGAAATAAAAAAACAATGGCTACCATTTGAACAAAGAAAACACTTTATCACAATTGGAAACTTCAGACACGAACCTAATTGGGATAGTATTTTGTACTTAAAAAAAACAATCTGGCCTCTTATCAAAGAAGAAATTTCAAAAGAAATAGAATTACATATCTATGGTGCCTACCCTCCCCCAAAAGCTACACAACTCCAAAATTCTAGTCTAGGATTTCATATCAAAGGTTGGGCACAAAATTCAAAAACTGTATTATCACAAGCTAAAATTTGTATCGCTCCTTTGCGGTTTGGCGCAGGCATAAAAGGCAAATTAGCAGAGTCCATGCTTTGCGGAACCCCAAGTATTACTACTAGCATTGGAGCAGAAGGAATGATACATGATGATATTGATTGGAATGGATTTATAGTAGACAATCCGATACGCTTTGCAAAAGCAGCCATAAAGCTATACAATAATAAAAATTTATGGTTACAGTCCCAACAAAACGGTATTAGAATTATAAACGCAAAATTTCAGAAAAAACAATTTTCTGACAAACTATTCCAGCATATCCAAAAAATTAGTAGCAATCTTAAAAAACATCGCAACACAAACTTTATAGGTAAAATGTTGCAGTTTCACACCCTCAGAAGTACAGAGTTTATGGCCAGATGGATAGAAGCCAAAAACAAAAAAGAGTAAAAAAAGATATAAGTATTACTAATAAAAAAAGCTTTCCTAAACCGGAAAGCTTCTTATATCTATAGGGTAACTGCTATTTAAGCAAGTGCAGCTACGTGTTTAGTCAATTTAGATTTTAAATTAGCTGCTTTATTCTTGTGAATAATATTTCGCTTAGCTAATTTATCAAGCATAGAAACTACTGTAGGTAACAAAGTTTCTGCTTCTTTCTTATCAGCTTCACGTAATTTCTTTATAGCATTACGCGTAGTTTTATGCTGATATCTGTTTCTAAGACGCTTTGTCTCACTACTTCTGATTCTTTTTAATGCTGACTTATGATTTGCCATCTCTCTCTTCTATTAATACGTTTCTTATTCTAAAGATTTGTAGCCCGTAGGGGAATCGAACCCCTCTTACCAGGATGAAAACCTGGCGTCCTAGCCGATAGACGAACGGGCCATTAAAAATTTGATCCAGACTGCTAATTTATACTATTCAATTCAAATAAACAATCTAAATTGTAGTAGCCCGTAGGGGAATCGAACCCCTCTTACCAGGATGAAAACCTGGCGTCCTAGCCGATAGACGAACGGGCCATCATTTCTTAATTGCGGATGCAAAAATACAACTATTTTTTAATGCTGCAAGACTTATTGTATTTTTTTTGAATCTTAATACGCTTTCGCAAATAAAACTCTGGTTTTTGAAGGTTTACCACTATATACACAAACCCCATCTTCTGGTTTTATATCAAAAGGTATACAGCGTATTGTTGCTTTGGTAAGTTCTTTTATTTTTTGCTCTGTTTCTATAGAACCATCCCAATGTGCAGCAATAAATCCTCCTTTATCTTCTAAAACCTCTTTAAACTCTTCAAAAGTATTTACTTCTGTAATATGTTCATCTCTAAACTGGGTTGCTTTTTGATGTAAATCCTTTTGTATTTCTTTTAACAAAACAGCAACAGTATCTACAACAGTATCTTTTTCTACAAATTGTTTAGTTAACGTATCTCTACGCGCCAATTCAACAGTGCCTTTTTCAAGATCTTTTGGCCCAATAGCAATCCTAAGAGGAACACCCTGTAACTCATATTGAGCAAATTTTGCTCCTGGTCTATGTGTATCTCTATTATCAAATTTTACAGAAATTCCTCTGTCTAAAAATTTCGCCACCAAATCGTTCGCTACCTCAGAGATTTGTGTTAATTGTTCTTCTCCTTTATAAATAGGTACAATAACAACTTGTATTGGTGCTAGATTTGGAGGAAGTACTAACCCATTATCATCACTATGAGTCATAATCAAAGCTCCCATTAATCTTGTAGACACCCCCCAGGATGTAGCCCAAACATGATCTAATTTACCTTCTTTAGAAGTAAATTTTACATCAAACGCTTTTGCAAAGTTTTGTCCAAGAAAATGAGAAGTTCCCGCTTGCAAAGCTTTACCATCTTGCATAAGGGCCTCTATACAGTATGTATCTTCGGCTCCTGCAAAACGTTCACTTTCTGTTTTTCTACCTTTGATAACCGGAATTGCCATAAAATTCTCTACAAAATCGGCATATACATTATTCATCTGTTCTGTTTCTGCCAGCGCTTCATTTCTTGTTTCATGAGCGGTATGACCTTCTTGCCATAAAAATTCTGCTGTACGAAGAAACAAACGTGTTCGCATCTCCCAACGGACAACATTTGCCCACTGATTTACAAGGATTGGCAAATCTCTATAAGATTGAATCCACCCTTTATACGTATTCCAAATTATAGCCTCAGAAGTTGGCCTTACAATAAGCTCTTCTTCTAATTTTGCATTTGGATCTACAATAAGTTTAGCATCATCATTTGGATCTGTTTTTAATCGATAATGAGTAACTACTGCACACTCTTTTGCAAACCCTTCTGCATTTTTTTCCTCAGCTTCAAAAAGACTTTTAGGTACAAAAAGAGGAAAATACGCATTTTGATGACCAGTTTGTTTAAATTTTTTATCTAATTCAGCCTGCATTTTTTCCCAAATTGCATACCCATAGGGTTTAATAACCATACATCCTCTTACTGCAGAATTCTCTGCTAAGTCGGCTTTAACTACTAACTCATTATACCATTTCGAGTAATCTTCACTTCTTTTAGTTAATTTTTTGCTCATATGCTATTATTTGGCACAAATGTTGTGGCTTTGTTAAATAAAATTTATTTAGCGCAAAACTAACTAAATTTGTAATGTTCAACAATAAAATGAGAAGATATGCGACTTAAAAATTATTTTCAGAAAAATGGGAGTATCGGACTCTTATTTCTCGCCACCCTGCTTATCTTGACTTCTTGTGGCTCTTATGATTATGTTCCTTATAATGATGGTGTTTATGGTGAGGTAAGAACTAGAAGAAATGTTGAGGCTCCACCTAGACAAGAAAAGAAAAAGAAAACGAATTACTATTCAAGTTATTTTTCTGAAAAATCTGCACAGATAGACAATGCTGTAGAACAAGAAGCAATCTTTACAGATGTTGAGTCATATTCTAATGATAACTACAGCGGTTCAGATACTACTGCAGTTGCATTAAACTACTCTGAAGGACAACCTTCATGGGGCAGCAACCCTACCGAGGTCAATATAAATGTTTATGACAATGGTTGGGGATGGAACAATTGGGGTCCCGGATGGGGATTAGGTTGGAATGCCGGATGGGGATTTGGCTGGAATGCTGGATGGAATGGATGGTATGGTCCCGGAGCATGGCGTATTGGATGGGGTCCTGGATGGAATGCTGCCGGATGGGGATGGAATGGTTTTTATGGTCCTGGATGGGGATTAGGTTGGAATGCCGGATGGGGATGGGGAGGATTCTACGGCAATCGCTTTGGATGGAATCGCCCTTATCACAGATATGGAAGAGGTTATGGATATGCTTATAACAGAGAAGGTAGATATTCTACAAGAAACAGAGCCTATTATAACAACTCTAATTACAGATCAAGAAGATCAGCTTATAGCGGAAGAAGCAGTAATGCATACAGAGCAAGAAGCAGAAGTAGTTATACCAACCAACGAAGAATTTCTGCAGACTCTAGAAGTAGAAGCAGATCATCTAGTTATAGTAATAACAACTACAATAGTTCACGTTCAAGATCGTCAGTAAGTAGAAGTTCAGGATCTTCTCCTACTGCAAGGTCAAGCTCTTCTTCACGAAGTAGATCATATTCTCCTTCAAATAGCTCGTCTAGTAGAGGTAGATCATACTCCTCTGGATCAAGAAGTAGAAGTTCGGGATACTCCAGAGGAAGAAGCAGTGGATCATATCGCAGTAGCGGTTCAAGATCTTCTGGAGGCAGTAGAAGCTATAGTCGTGGTGGAAGTAGCCGAAGTCGAGGAAGAGGATAGAAACTTCTTTTATTTTCTTAGAAAAAATTAAAAATACTTATTAATTAAGCCTTAAGTATATTGATTATTTTTTAGGCGTGATGCCTATTAGATATCATCATCTTTCTTAATTATTAAACTTAAAAGTAAAATGAGAACATTATTAATGTCACTAAGCATATTATCTATGTCTTTACTTAATGCACAGGACATTACTGACGCATTACGTTATTCTCAACAAGAAATTCTTGGTACTGCTCGTTTTAGAGGAATGAGTGGAGCATTTGGTGCACTGGGAGCTGATCTTTCTGCCATACAAATTAACCCTGCTGGGTCTGCTCTGTTTTTAACCTCACATGGTTCAGTAACAATATCTACCGGGCAAATTGAAAATAATGCAAATTATTTTGGCACACTTACTAATACAGATACAAGAAATGTCAATTTAAATCAAATTGGTACAGTATTAGTTTATGATAACTTTGATAGCGAATCCTCTGGGATCAATAGATTTTCTTTTGGTATTGCATACGATCAGACCGCAGATAATGCAAATGATTTTTTTGTTTCCGGAAGAAGTTCTAATTCAATAGATAGTTTCTTTTTAGAAGAAGCGCAAGGCATACCTTTAAATTTAATTTCTAGAAGACAAGGAGAATCTGTGAGTGAGTTATATGGATTTTTAGGAGAAAATGAAGGTTATGGTGCTCAACAGGCATTTTTGGGGTATGAAACTTTTATTTTAGAAGCTAGTGATCCCGACAATACTAATGGCACATCTTATATTTCTAATATAGCTCCGGGAAATTTTGATCAAAGATATTTTTATGAGACTAGAGGTCTAAACGGAAAATTTACTCTTAATGCAGCTGCACAAATTAATCAGGATTTTTATTTGGGAGTAAATTTAAATTCGCATTTTATCAATTATGATAGAATTACAGACTTTTTTGAAGACAACAATAATGATGGAAGTACTGTAAATAATGTTGTCTTTTCAAATGAGCTGTCTACAATTGGAGCTGGTTTTTCTCTTCAGGCAGGTGCGATAGCCAAAATATCAAGAACAATAAGGGTTGGTGCTTCTTATGAATCTCCAACATGGTATTATATTGAAGAAGAAACAATACAAAGACTAGAAACAACAGGAAATGAAGGAAGAGCAATTGCGAACCCTAATATTATCAATATATTTCCTGAGTATCAACTTAGAACTCCTTCTAAACTTACGGGTAGTGTAGCTTTTGTATTTGGGCAATACGGATTAATAAGTATGGACTATTCATACAAAGACTATACAACCATGAAATTCAGTTCTGATGAAGGAATTGATTTCTCTGCTACAAATCAAGAAATAGATCGAATCTTTCAAGAAGCTTCTACCTTTAGAATAGGTACAGAATGGAAAATAGAAAATTGGAGTATCAGAGGAGGATACAGTCTACAAGAAAGCCCTTATACCGATGATAGAATTCAAGGAGAGCAAACAGGATTTTCTTTAGGAACAGGATATAACTTCGGTAAATTTAGATTTGATGTTGCTTACGATTATTTAGAACAAGAATTGAATGAAGAGTTTTTTCCCGGTTCAGGATTTGATAATGCTGCCGCAATCGACAGAGAAAGAGAAAACTTAACTTTTACACTTAGTATTAACTTTTAAGCAACTTTCCTTTATCAATCTAAGATGCATATTAAAATCTAAGCACAACGGATAAAAAAATATCCGTTGTGTTGCTATATTATAAAATCTCTATTATCTAATCAAAGAGAAATTCCCGGCAAACACCCTTCTTCTTCTGTTAGGATCTCTTGGTTCATTAAATTCAACTCTAAACCAATAATCAGAAGAAGGCATATTCCTTCCATTATAAGTACCATCCCATCCGGGGCCTCCGGGTCTAAGTTGTTTAAGAAGTTTCCCAAACCTATCAAATATGTATATTTGGGCAGATGACTGGTCTTCAATATTGATTAAACTCCAGGTGTCATGAAAACCATCTCCATTAGGAGTGAAATATTTTGGATACCCCAAAATCATAATTACATCGGATCTTTGTTCACTATCCGGACAATTAGCATATCTCGCTACGATAAAATAATCTCCCGGAGGCACATCTGAAAACACAGGAGAAGATTGAAAAGGCCTAAACTCAATAAAACCATTCCCCAAATCTCGATCCAATCTATATTCAAAATTTTCAAAATTAGCTGCAGCAACTTCATCAGTAGCCTCAACCTCTGCCGTTATAGTATAGCTCCCAGCAAATGATTCTTCTGCAATACTATATCCAACTGAAACAACAGCATTAGAAACATCTAAGACCACCAAATCATCTCTGCCTACTTCTACAGTTCTTGCAAGATCAGAATACCCTATAAGTTGATATACACCAGGTGAATTTACTTCTAAGAAAGGGACATCTCCTTCTGGTCCCGGTACAGGAGTAAAACTCGTTGTTCCGGTATTAGCTCTTTCCCAACGATATGCTATTGCATCAGGAAATCTCCCTTCTATCGTTACTGGAAATTCTGATGGACCACACACAGCTACATCCTGCCCTACTCCCGGTTCTAGAATACTACAATCCGTAGTTCCGGCATTTGTCTCATCTAAATTAGTTTGTACTAATTGGATTACTCCAGACTCATTTGCAAAATTAGTAATCAATACAATATAATACTCACCAGACTCTGCATCAGGAATTGTAAATGTTTCAGTAAAAATATCATCTTCGGGAGTTCTGGCATAACTACAATCAACGATATTAGTATTATCTCTATTTTCTATATAATAAAGTGGATCGTCAACATTGTTTACACATTCTGCAGGCCTTATATTTTCTCCATCGGCATTATTATCACATCCTCTTGACAGTATATCACAACTTACAAAAGAAGTTGGAAAAGGACCCCACGCTACAAAATCAACATCCAATTGTCTTTCTCCTCTATCCAAAGTACTATTTTCATTACCATCAACCCATTGCTGAATATCAAAAACCAACTCACCAGGCTCGTCAATACGAATAAAAAACCATGTAGGATTAGGAGTAGTATTTAAACAACCTACTTCACCAAGACCATCTAAATCTCCTATAGTATTGGGTATTGTAAGTTCTTGAGAAGCATCAGAACAAAAAGGTCTTGATGTTCTACAAGCAATATCAAAATCTTGAGCTTTTAGAGCACTGCCAAAGCACAAAAAGAGCATCAATACAGTAATTTGAGGTAAAACTTTCAACATTTTCTTATAACGTTTAATCTTTGTTTTTTGTATGTTATAGTTCAATTTGGGATTTAAATATACATAACTTCTTTAACAAAACTAATATATATAATTGTTTTACATTGGACTTACCAACTAAAACAACAAAATCGTATCTTTGCAACCCATATCATAGAGGGTAATATCATTTACATTTTGATATGTATATAAATATTTCTGAAAGTAAGGGTTTATAAAGAATTGAGACAAAGATATACTTTTACTCTTAGTATCAGAATTTTAAAATAAATCTAAAAAAAATTAGTGTGAAAATTGATAAGGCCCTTAAGGCTATTGAAGCAATAGGCGATAATCATGTAGCAACAAGTGCTACTACCCCTTTAAGAGAAGATGCTTTTAAGCTAAGTGACAAAGAAAAAATTGCTTTAATCAAAGAAGATGTAAAGCACATTATGGAAACATTAGGACTAGATCTTACAGATGATAGTTTAAAAGGTACTCCACAAAGAGTTGCCAAAATGTTTGTAAATGAAATCTTTTCTGGTCTTCATCCAGAAAGAAAACCAGACGCTTCTACCTTTGAAAACCATTATAAATATGGTGAGATGCTGGTTGAAAAAAATATTACTGTATATTCTACTTGTGAGCACCACTTGCTTCCTATCGTTGGTAGAGCTCACGTTGCTTATATTTCTAATGGAACAGTCGTTGGTTTATCCAAAATGAATCGCATTGTTGATTATTATGCAAAACGACCTCAGGTACAAGAAAGAATGACAATGCAAATTGTACAAGATTTACAAGTAGTTCTTGGAACCAAGGATGTTGCCTGCGTGATCGATGCAAAACACTTATGTGTGAACTCAAGAGGAATTAGAGATATCGAAAGCAGTACTGTAACCAGTGAGTTTGGTGGTAAATTCAAAGAAGAATCTGTAAGAAGAGAATTTTTGGATTATATCAAATTAGACACTACCTTTTAATACATCATTAACCATTATTTTCATATAAGCATCGTAAAAAATGACAGCCAATCCTTTGTACAAAACTCAAGAATTAAAACTATATAATTCTATTTCGGGACAAAAAGAAACATTTACACCAATTACCGAAGGTAATATAGGAATGTATGTTTGTGGGCCCACTGTTTATAGCAATGTACATCTTGGTAATTGTCGTACTTTTATTTCATTTGATTTAGTTTTCAGATATCTAAAACATTTAGGTTATAAAGTTAGGTATGTAAGAAACATAACAGATGCCGGGCATTTGGAAAATGATGCTGATGAAGGTGAAGATAAAGTGGCGAAAAAAGCACGATTAGAACAACTCGAACCTATGGAGATCGTGCAAAAGTACACTCTTGATTTTCATAATGTAATGTCTAAATTCAACGCTATACCACCAAGTATAGAACCAACTGCTACAGGGCATATTGTTGAACAGATAGAGATCATAAAAACAATAATTGATAATGGTTTTGCTTACGAATCTAATGGATCTGTATATTTTGATGTTCAAAAATTCAACGAAACTAACCATTATGGTAAATTAAGTGGTCGCAATCTAGAAGATATGATTGCGAACACACGAGAATTATCTGCACAAAGTGATAAAAAAAATCCTCAGGATTTTGCCCTTTGGAAAAAAGCAGAACCACAACATATCATGCGATGGCCTGCTCCATGGAGTGATGGCTTTCCGGGATGGCATTTAGAATGTACTGTAATGAGTACAAAATATCTGGGCGAAAGATTTGATATACATGGTGGAGGAATGGATTTAAAGTTTCCGCATCATGAATGTGAAATTGCGCAAGGAGAAGCAGCATGTGGTCATACACCCGTAAATTATTGGATGCACGCTAATATGCTTACTCTCAACGGTAAAAAAATGTCTAAATCAACAGGGAACACAATATCACCAGACGAACTATTTTCAGGAAACAACAGTATTCTAAATAAAGCTTTTGAACCATCTATTGTTCGGTTTTTTATGATGCAAGCACATTATAGAAGCATTTTAGACTTTTCTAATGATGCGCTGGAAGCTTCAGAAAAAGGATATTATCGATTAATGGATGCTATACAATCGTTAGAAAATTTACCGACTAGTAATGACAGCAAAGGATTTGATGCAGCAGCATGGAGAAAGGAATGCTATCAAGCTATGAATGATGATTTTAATAGCCCTATCCTTATTGCCAAATTGTTTGATGCTGTTAAGTTTATTAATACTGTTAAGGAAAACAAAGCTTCAATTTCAGAAAGTGATTTAGATATCTTAAAACAAACTATCCATGATTTTGTTTTTGATGTACTTGGTCTTGTAAATAGTAACGAAACATCTTCTGATGCAAGTGACAAACTATCTGGCACAATAGAATTACTCATCAATCTTAGAGCGGAAGCAAGAGCAAACAAAGATTTTGCTACAAGTGATAAAATTAGAGACAAACTCCTCGAGATAGGGATTCAACTTAAAGACGGTAGAGAAGGAACTACATTTTCATTAAACTAATATTTTGTTTTCTAAAATAAGCATAAAAAAAATTCTGATATTCCCTTTTGTTATTCTGGTAAAATTATATCAAAACCTGATATCACCATTAACACCGGCTACATGCAGGTATCAACCTACTTGCTCTCACTATACTATTGAAGCATTACAAAAACATGGACTTATAAAAGGAGGAATTTTATCAATCAAAAGAATTTTTAGTTGTCATCCTTGGGGAGGCAGCGGCTATGATCCGGTACCTGATTCAAATACAGATCCAAAAGAAAAATAAAATGTCTTATACTTAAAGTTTTTGTAATACAAGTTGTTTCTTTTAAATACCTATATTTACTTTTTTAAAAATTTAAAATTTATTTATGATACTCTCAAAACTTGTATGGAACCCGGTAGAAGGCATAGATCTTGGCTTCTTCGTTATTCGTTTTTACAGTTTAATGTTTGTAGTAGCATTTTCGCTAGGATGGTACTTAATGAAAAGAATTTACATACGAGAAAATATATCTATGGAAAAATTAGATTCTATATTTATATATGCTGTTGTTGCCACACTTGTTGGTGCTCGTTTAGGACATGTATTTTTCTATGATTGGGACTATTATAAAAATAATCTTTTAGAAATCATACTTCCTTTTAAATTCAAGCCAGAGTTTGAATTTATTGGTTTTCAAGGATTGGCAAGTCATGGTGCCGCAATAGGGGTTATCATAGCCATGTATTATTACTCTAAAAAAGTAGTACACAAACATATTTTATGGATATTAGACAGAATAGTAGTTCCTGTAGCATTTGGAGGCATATTTGTTCGTTTAGGCAATTTCTTTAATTCTGAAATTATCGGGAAAGAGTCAGGTGATTCTGCTTTTGGTGTAAAGTTTATCCGTGAAGGGATTAGTAAATATCAAGTAGTCAAAGAGACAGGCATCAAAAATGTAAATGATGCTTATACTGCTGTTGTAGACAACCCAAAGTTTTCCACCTTATTAGAGTCTGTACCTTACAGACATCCTGCACAGTTGTATGAAGCTTTTGGATATATTTTTGTAGCTATCATTTTATGGATTATTTACTGGAAAACAGATCGCCGCAATAATCAAGGCTTTATTTTTGGAGTATTTTTAATTCTTTTGTGGACAGTTAGATTCTTGGTTGAGTTTGTTAAAAAGAGCCAAGGAGGCTTTGAAGATTCATTGGGAGTACTATCAACAGGGCAATGGCTCAGCATACCTTTTATAGCAGCGGGAATTTATTTTATTATTCGATCGCTTAAAAAGAAAGACATCCCTTCATAATCATTTTTTTTCAAAAAAATTGTAACTCTTTAGCTTATAAATGCTTCTTTATAAAAGCACTTATTGTTTATGATTACACCTATACTAAAAAGATGCAATGGCCGTTTACTGAGATATACGTACACATAACTCACAAAGAAAAAAATGGAAAAAATCACAAAAATTATAGCACTATTTTTGATCATTTCGATGATAACAACTACTTCTTGTGAATCTGACGCTGCTACACCAGAAACAGATGAACAAGGAGAAAATAGTAGTGATAATGCTGATGAAGACGGTGATGACGAAAATGGAGAAGAAACATCTGAAAATGCTACATCTGCAGTCGAAAAACATGGACTGTTACAAGTATCAGGAAATAAAATTTTAGACAAAAATCAAGAAGCAGTTCAACTTAGAGGAATGTCTTTGTTCTGGAGTCAATGGATGGGACAATATTATACCAAAGAAGCAGTAAGTTGGTTAAAAAAAGACTGGGAGTGTAATGTCATAAGAGCTGCAATGGGTGTTGAAGATGCCGATGGATATTTATCTAATAGAGAAGTCGAAAAACAAAAAGTTTTTACTGTTATCGATGCTGCAATACAAGAAGGTATTTATGTTATTATAGATTGGCATAGTCATCATGCAGAAGACCATTTAGAAGAAGCTAAAGCATTTTTTGCTGAAGTTGCTCAGAAATATGGTGACCAGCCCAACATAATTTACGAACCTTATAACGAACCTTTACAAGCTCCATCATGGAACAGTGTTTTAAAACCTTATCATGAACAGGTAATTGCAGAGATTAGAAAATATGATCCTGATAATCTAATTATTTGCGGTACACGCACTTGGTCTCAAGATGTAGATGAAGTGATCGGAAATGAAATTAATGATAAAAATGTTGCTTATACCTTACATTATTATGCAGCTACGCACAAACAATTCCTTAGAGATAAAGCCCAAAGAGCACTCGATGCAGATATTCCACTTTTTGTTACAGAATATGGCACTACAGAAGCTAGCGGAAATGGTTTTCTTGACAAAGATGAAGCATTGGTTTGGTGGAATTTTTTAGATCAGAATAAAATTTCCTGGTGTAACTGGTCTATTGCTGACAAACAAGAAACAGCTTCTGCTCTTGAACCTGGCGCAAGCGGAACAGGAGATTGGTCAGAAAATCAAATTACAGAATCCGGCAAAATGGTACGAAATGAAATTAAAACTAAGAATCCTGAATATTAATTCTTAGATTTTAAAAACAAAAAAAGCATCATAAAAAAATTATGATGCTTTTTTTGTTTTTGATAGATAATCTTTCTAATCCGTTAGAAAACCTCGTTTGATTCTTTGA
Source organism: Aquimarina algicola (assembly GCF_006443095.1). Classification (GTDB taxonomy): domain Bacteria; phylum Bacteroidota; class Bacteroidia; order Flavobacteriales; family Flavobacteriaceae; genus Aquimarina; species Aquimarina algicola. Next base: position 213,547 of record NZ_VFWZ01000005.1, on the reverse strand, counting down.
GTTTTTCTGTGTTTTCTACTAATTGAAGCTCATCTATTATCTTTTGTATATCACCATCGATAATATTTCCTAAATCATATAGTGTAAGACCAATTCTATGATCTGTAACACGACCTTGCGGATAATTATAGGTTCTAATCTTTGCTGATCGATCTCCTGAGGAAACCATACTTTTACGTTTTTCAGAATCAGCTGCTTGCTTTTTTGCCAACTCCAACTCATATAATCTAGATCGAAGTACTTTAAGTGCTTTTTCTAAATTTTTATGCGAGGACTTTTGATCCTGACAACTTACGATCATTCCAGTAGGTTCATGATGTAACTTGATTGCAGAATATGTTGTATTTACAGATTGTCCTCCCGGTCCTGTAGAAGTAGTTCTCTCAATACGAACTTCATTCATATCCAATTCTACATCAAATTCTTCTGCCTCAGGAAGCACCATAACAGTTGCAGCACTAGTATGCACACGACCTTGTGTTTCTGTCTGAGGTACTCTTTGTACACGGTGTACTCCTGCTTCAAACTTCATAGTACCATAAGCGTCTTCTCCGTTGACTTCAAAAATAATTTCTTTGTAACCACCGCTTGTTCCTTCATTAAGATCCACAACACTTGTATTCCATCCTTTACCTTCGCAATATTTGGTATACATTCTAAAAAGGTCTCCTGCAAAAATACTAGCTTCATCACCACCAGTACCAGCACGAATTTCGACCACGCAATTTTTAGCATCTTCGGGGTCTTTCGGCACTAACATAAATCGAATCTTTTCTTCTAAGGCCGGTAATTCTTCTTTAGCCTCTTCTAACTGCATTTTGGCCATTTCTACCATTTCTGCATCGCTTCCATCAGAAATAATTTCTTCAGCTTCTTTAAGATTATCTGTTAGCTCGATATATCGATCTCTCTCGTCCATAATGGCTTTGAGATCTTTGTACTCTTTATTTAATTTAATGTATCTTTTTTGATCAGCAATGATATCTGGTTGAATGATTAAATCACTCACTTCATCAAATCGTTGCTTTACAATATTTAATTTATCAATCATAGTAAATCAGTCCTGTCTGTGGATAGCTACAAAAATAAGCTTTTTTGTCCAAATTACATATGATCTGTGAGAATCTAAGGATGTTTTTCTAATGTACTCCTTCCATCAATCTTTTTATAAAAGGTGAAATCATTAGCGCAAAAACCCCTATGCCCATAGTGATCACGCCAAAATTTGAATATACCGATACATAAGAATATAATTGCAGGAATGTTTCATTTGTATTTTCATACAATACAGATTCAGACATCCCTGTTATGATTTCAGTTATTTTACCTAATACTCCTTGCGAAAACGGATTTGTTTCCCCTACTTTTACAGTAGTAAGCTTCGCTATTTTCCCAGCAAAAAAATGACCGTAAAAATTAGCAGAAAACCAAACTCCCATTATAAACGTAACGTATTGTAAGGGAGATAATTCTGTAATTTTAGAAAGTCCTATAGGTGATAAAAACAATTCACCTACGGTCACTATAAAATACCCAAAAACTAAATAAAACATTGGCGTTTTAGCAAATTCATCTACTCCTTGTGCAGAGAACCCGAAGATTACAAAACCGAGACCTAGAAACAACATTCCTAAGCCAAATTTGACAGCAGAATTTGGATTTATTCTTTTCTTATTTAAAAATGTCCATAAACCTGCAAAAGGAAAGGCTAATAGAACAATCCAAATAGAATTAATGCTATTGGTTTGCGCTGCATTGATCCCGATTAGATTTATATTTCTATCCGCAAATAATGTAATTGAACTGCCTGCTTGTTCAAAAACTGCAGCAAAAAGTGCGTATAGACCTGTAAAATAGACTGCTACCAGTAATCTTTTTCGCTCTTTAGTTGTGACCTTGATCATAATATAACCAATGTAGGTAATCAAAAATATAGACGCAATCCATACCAAATAATGTTCAAATTCATTAAATTTTATAATCAAAGCAAATAAAGGCACTGAACCCCAAGACAGCAACCAAATTAACCCTCCTCTATTGAGTCCGAATGTCTTTTTCTTGTAATGATCTATATTAGGCACTAACCCTTTGTTTCCAAAAACTGAAGATTGTGTACCTTTTTTAAACACAAATAGACCCGCCAGCATTCCTATCCCGGCAAGTAGAAACCCATAATGCCAACCGTATATTTCTGCGATCCAAGCGCAAACCAATGGAGCAATAGCTCCTCCTAAGTTAATTCCTAGATAAAAAATAGTAAATCCTGAATCTCTTCGTTTATCCCCTTCTGTATACAAAGTTCCGACCATTGTAGAAATATTAGGCTTAAAAAATCCATTTCCGACAATGATCAAAGCCAGTGATCCATAAAAAAAGACAGGGTACTCTATGGTAAGAAAAAAATGACCCGCCGCCATCAATACACCTCCTAGTATAATTGATTTTCTATATCCTAAATATTTATCCGCTATCATTCCCCCGATCATAGGTGTTACATATACCAAAGACATATATGCCGCCATAATACCAAATGACTTATCATCTGAATATAATAAACTCTTGGTCATATATAGCACCAAGAGTGCTTTCATACCATAAAAAGAAAATCTTTCCCATAATTCTGCAAAAAAAAGATACAATAATCCTTTTGGGTGACCGAATATTTCTTGAGTCTCTACATTGGCATAATTTGATTCCATATGATGTGTTTACATGATTAAAACACAAAACAGGAATAGTTTAAATACAATAAAAAGAAGTGTGTCAAAAAATAGTAATTTATACTTAATTGTTATTATTAACAATCGGTTACAAATAGTTACAAATTTTATTTTTAAGATTATTTTTGAGAGAATTCGTCTAGAAGCATCGGATCAATATCAATATTTTCAGGAATCACCCGTAAACGATATTTTCCTTGCCCCATAAATGTAAACAAGTCTTTTCGTTCTAGCTGAGAAGTATTTTGTAATTGTAAAATCGTATTGATATTATCAATGATTCTGGTTAAATAGGTCTGACTTTTTATTTCACCTCCAGAATTTACGAGTACATATTGCATTTCGCCATTTTCATATTTTCGTTTTATGGCAAACTTCAACAAGTTTTTATATTGAGTAGTTTTTGAACCAAAATCAATCGTTTGATCATAGATTTCTTTTGATGGAATTGTCATTTTAACCAATGACCAATCCAAAAATTTAATCGTCATTTCGCTTGGCTTAGGGGTTAATGCTAATTGAATCACCCAACTTGTCGCTAATACCAGAAATATCGAAATAAATGAAGTTTTTGCGATGATTTTAATCAAATGTTCATAAAGCGTGTCATCTATAAACAAAAACACATCAGGCAATTGTGATATCAACATCAATAAAAACGTTAATACAGAAATAACAGCCACCAACTTAAGCCCCCTATTCATAAAGGTCTTGTAAAAAGATACAATTAGTAGATACATCAAAAAACAAGAAAGTACTAAATCAGGTATTCCGCTTAATCGAACTCCTTCGATGACAGGATTTTCTTTAAACTTTTGAATTAAAATAAATGTTATTGCAGAAACTATAATCACTAATAACATCAATACAATGGTATTTTTCTTATTCTTATATAAAAACCTTGGTGCAAAATCAAAATAAAATAATGCCAATAACAATGCTAACGTATTCAAAACTGAAAAAAGACTATATCCGATATCATAAACAATAGTTTTTTCAAATAAAAATAGATTTGCTAAATAAATCCAGGTTCCTGAAAACACCCATACAAAAAGAGCTATACTCAAATATAATAAGCCTTTATCTATTCTTTTTTGTGAATCATCTTCTTCTAAAAACTGTCTGAAACGTTTTCTTATATTATACCAGATCGCCAATAATAATATTCCCCCTATCAAAGATATATATATGTGGGCTAAACTGTAAAACTTAATGATATCTGACATTTAATATTGAAAAATTACACGTTTCTAATGTACATATATCTTTTAAAAATAAATGCCTATTAGTTAATAAACTTAACCATCATAATGTTTTACATTAAATGTGCTATATTCTAATATTTTTATAACAAATTAAAAATGCAAAAAGATACTCTAAAAATAGGTTTTGGCGGAGGTTGCCATTGGTGTACTGAAGCTGTTTTTCAGTCTTTAAAAGGAATAACGCATGTAGAACAAGGATATATCAAAAGCACTAACGAAAATTCAACTTTTTCTGAAGCTGTAATTGTTACTTTTACACCTTACATCATTTCATTAAAAGACCTCATCACTATCCACTTACACACTCATCATAGTACATCTAATCATAGTTTTAGAAAAAAGTATCGTAGCGCTATCTATTATTTTGATACGATGAACGAAAGTAATATCAAAGTATACCTCGAAGAATTACAGCAGGATTTTGACGACAAAATAATTACTCGGATCCTACCATATAATGGCTTTTCAGCATCTAGAAAAGAACTTATCAATTATCATGAGCAGAATCCAGAAAAACCTTTTTGTAAAAAATATATAACTCCAAAACTTGAATTTCTAAAAAACAAATACTCAAAAAAGCTCAAATAATGCTACTGATATGTATATGTCCCGAACTGACTTTGTATCGTTAACTTCTTTTCTTTAGAAGTCTCTACTCTACCAACGATCTGTGCATCTACGTTAAAACTTTTGGAAATTGAAATAATCTCTTCTGCAGTTTCTTGAGATACATACAATTCCATACGATGTCCCATATTAAATACTTGATACATTTCTTTCCAGTCTGTACCAGAGTTTTCCTGTATTAATCTAAAAAGTGGGGGTACATCAAATAAATTATCTTTGATAATATGTAAGTTATCTATAAAGTGTAGGATTTTGGTTTGTGCTCCACCACTACAGTGTACCATTCCATGAATTGTTGTGCTATCGAACTTTGACAATATTTTCTTTATAATTGGAGCATAAGTACGTGTAGGCGATAGTACAAGTTTACCCGCATCTATTGGTGAGTCTAGAACCTCATCTTGCAAACCTGTTTTTCCTGAATAAACTAAGTCTGATGGTACAGAAGGATCAAAACTTTCGGGATATTTATTTGCAAGATCTTTTGCAAAAACATCATGACGCGCAGATGTAAGCCCATTACTACCCATACCACCATTATACTCTTTCTCATAAGTAGCTTGACCAAAAGAAGATAGACCAACTATTACGTCTCCTTCTTGTATATTAGCATTATCGATAACGTCTTCACGTTTCATTCGGGCAGTAACTGTAGAATCCACTATTATTGTTCTTACTAAATCTCCAACATCAGCCGTTTCGCCTCCTGTAGAATGAATTTCTACTCCATATTCACTAAGTTCTTTAATTAACTCTTCTGTACCATTAATAATTGCAGAAATCACCTCGCCGGGAATCAGGTTTTTATTTCTACCAATTGTAGAAGATAACATAATATTGTCTGTTGCCCCGACACATAAGAGATCATCAATATTCATAATTAATGCATCTTGCGCGATACCTTTCCATACAGATAAGTCTCCAGTTTCTTTCCAATACATATAGGCGAGAGAAGATTTTGTACCTGCACCATCTGCATGCATAATTAGGCAATGATCTTTGTCTCCTGTAAGATAATCGGGGACAATTTTACAGAATGCTTTTGGAAAAAGCCCTTTGTCTATATTCTTAATTGCACTATGTACATCTTCTTTGGATGCAGAAACACCACGTTGGGCGTAGCGTTTACTTACTTCTTCACTCATTGTATTAAAAATTAAAACGCAAAGATAATTGAATTTCAGAATTCAGAATTCAGATTTTAAAATTATCTTATTCCCAATCCGGCATTGAAGCATTTTCTATTAGTGTTACTCTAGCATCAAGATCATCAAGAGGCACAGTCACTATATTTTTTATAGAAATCCCATCATTTGATGTATTTACAAAAATAACACTTGCTTCATTAGGCGAAAATCGAGGATCCAGATCATTTGTCCCTAAAGGTTTATCTGTTGATATGTTTGTAAGAGAAGTTCCACTAATATTATAAATGAATAACTGCGAATCTAACTGTCGATATGTTGTAGGATCTTCTGTTCCCGATACATCTCGCGTGTATAACAATTGATTACCATCTGCAGATAGGTTGATCCCTCCTGCTGCACCGTTTTCTCCGGTAAGGATTGTATTTTGTAGTACTCCGGATTCATTAATAGTAATAATTTCTACCGAATAGCCATCAAGATCATTTGTTTTTAATGCTATAATTCCTGCATTATCGTTTTTATCAACTTCGGTAATTAAATTTCCAGATGTTCTGTAAATTTCAGTTTGACCGCTTCCATCAACATTAATAGCATATAATCTATCTTGATTTGGAAACAACAGTTGTGCTCCTCCTTCTGACCACGAAAAATCAATTTCCTCTAGATTAAAACCAGAAACACCAATTGATGATGTTACTTGCTTGATGTCTGAACCATCTTCATTCATCGTAAAAAGATGTGTTTGAGATCCAACTGACTGTAAAAAAGCTATTTTTCTTGTTGCTATGTTACGCCTTGGCCTAAAACTATTTTTTGATACCGATGTTAAAGGGATTTCTGTCTCTCCACTTTCATTTGCAGAATAAATAACACTATTACCATTTACAATCCTGGTATAGATTACTCTATTATTAGTCACATTGGTCGTTTCAAAAACAAATGTCTCACTATTTACTGGACTGTTAATTCCGTCACTAGCACTTACTTGCCAGAAGTATTTTCTACCAAAAGAAAGGTTAGATAAAGTAAAGGTCGTATCTGTAATACTCTCAAAACGTTCTACATTACTATCTTGATCATTACGTAATGTGACAGTATAGGTTAGAGTATCATCTTCGTCAGGGTCTTTTGATGTCCACAATAATTTAACTTCTATAGGGATATTTTCTGCATTGTCAACAGGCTCTATTAATGTTGGAGGTTCTGGAGATCTATTATTTGCAGTAGACACTTCCATTTCAAAAACCTTCTCCAATTCTATATCTACTAATATTGTGATAGGCTCAAACGCTGCTAATAGACCATCTTTTTGGGCTGACAAAGAATAATCTCCTACAGGGATATTCTCTAAACGATAAAATCCATCTTCATCTGTAAAAACTGTACTAGACGAAGGATTTGTAGAGATTTTTACGTTTTCTAAAGGTTCATTAGTCCCTGTTTTAACTACTCTCCCACTTACTGCCCCAAATCCTTCTTGATCAATTGTGTCTTCACTACAAGAAAAAACAAATAGAAGAGTAAAAAAAATCGTTATTATTTTGAGTATTGGTTTCATTTATTTTCTATTCTATTTTATGCTATTACTTCTTTTTCTTTTTAATAGGATTACCAAAATACCAATTGATCCCTAAAGAAAAATTAAAATATTGATCATCTCTTTTTCCTTGCTCTACAGTATCTAATTTATCACTTAATACCAAATTATGTGTAGCATTTAGGGATAATCCGATTTTATCAGAAACCAAATATTCGATACCTCCTCCATATTGAAACTTAAATAATGAGTTATCAAAATCATCATCGTTAACTACTCCTGCTCCTCCATAAAGGAAAGGAGATAATTTTTCAAATGGTAAAAAATTAAGTTCTGCATTCAGATCAAAAGCATTAAACCCTTGCGAAAATGAAATTTCGTTTGTGAGTTCAAACTTATGTAAACTTGCATTCACATTAATATAAGGATTAAAGTACCATCTACCTCCTATCTGTGCGGCGTATGTAAATTCTGGATTATTAAAATCTCCACTAATTAAAGCCGTTCCTCCTTTTACAAAAGCAGAAACTTTTGACCTTCGTTCTTTGAAATACCTATCATACAATTTAGTACTTTGAGCCTCATTTTTCTCATCATTATATGTTTTGAGCAAAGTATTTATAACATTTGTATCTGCTTTTGCCGCCCATAGTTTATCTTCTATACCTTCTATAACAAGTGACTCTACTGCTTTTTCGATTGCTTCAGAAACTGCCATTTGAGCAGGTTCATTCTTGGTAAAACCTGTTTCTGCTTCTAGTAATCTTCTAAATCTTACGTATCTAAAGAAATTAGCATCGAGTGCTTGAGATAAAATCGTTTTGGATACATAAACCGTTTTTAAAATCTTACCACTGGATGTCGAAACAGCTCTCAAATAAATAGTAATCCTATCTTGTCTATATTGTGTTGATGCTCCTATTCCAAAATACCGGGCTCCTAATCCACCAGTTATAATATTTGAATCATATGACACGATACCACCTTCAAGAATTACACCTGCGTATAGTAATGGTGGTAATTGCGGTTCGTTTGGGTTTGTTGTTTTTCTATATTCTTTGCGAGTAGATCTTATAATATTACGCTCATTCAATAAGTTACTTAGGTTTTCTCTTTCTATTGGTACAAACCATTTTGAATCTTCAAGAGCTTTTATGAGGATTGTTGTAGCCCCTTGAGTTACTGCAGTACTAAATGTATTACCGCTTTCTGTGGGTTTATATTGTCCTGTTTGATCTCTAAATTTATATACCCCTACAACAACTGGTTCTACTGGTGAAGGTAAATTTCTTAATGCTGGTGTTATTTTTGTGTCTTCACCTATCCTTGCATCTTCTTTGACAATAGGTTGATTAAAATAAGTTCCACAACTTGATAACAAAAACACACAAAGTATAATTGTAATTGCTTTATAAACTTTATAGTACATTAAAAAATTAATTAGGAATTATTACTTGAGACTGATCACCATTACTGGTATCCAAAATATTAATAACCAACCCTTCTCCCGATGGAAAAATTTCTACAAAAAGGGTCCCAAAACTAAATGTTCCTTCTCTTAATCCCTCTTCGCCAAATTGCTCACTAAAAAGGGTACGAGATATTCTATTTAATAATTGATTATTTAAATTTTCTGTAAATCGCTCTACATCAGATCTTTGATCTCTTGATTGCTCAGACTCATCTGTAAATGTGTTTTGTGCTTCTGCAGAACTTAATAACCATTGGTAATTGAATGTATCACCTCCAAATGCAGGATTTTTGGGCCTATACACCAAATCTTGTCCAAAAGATTGGTCAAATACAAAGAATATAAAGAAAAGGGTAATTAATATTGACTTCATATGTGTAAACTTGTATGCTATAATTTGTTGATGATCTTCTAAACTGTATAATCATCTTTTAATACTGAAAAATATCTTTTTTCTGTTTCTTTTGGTCCTTAAAATATTTATATACTTTACGTATTGCAATTTTCGACATTTGTTCTAAATATTCCAAATCGGGTTTGCCTAAAAACTCGTGTATTAGATTATCTTCTATTTTTACCTGTATGATTGTGCTACGCCCAAAACTTAATTTTTCATAAACAGCAACAATTTTGTTTCCATTAATTTGATTTAGCGTATATGAGTTGTAAAAAAAATCGTAAAAATCTTTTCCGGGTTTAGTTTTGGTCTCTTCTATTACTATTCCTTTAAGTTCAATACCATCATCAGCGTCTTCCTCTACAGCTTTTGTTTTTTGTTTTTCTATTATTTTTTCATTGAAAGATACTCTATCTTTTCCTACTATCTTTTCATCTTCATAGATCAAAAGTAATATTACTATTTTATATTGCTCGTTTGTATTGATTGTGGTTGTCGAAAGCTCTTTTGTTTCATTAGTCTCTAAAGTAAACCTACCTTCTTGGTTAGTAGTCGATACATTATTGTTTACATCTGTTCTAAAAACAGACATTTTGTATGTTAAGCTTTTATAGATTTCTGTCGTATTTGTTGCAGTGCCAATCATAGAAATGACATCATCTAATGGTTCTGTTTTAATCTTAGCTATTACTTCTGTATTAGTAAACTGAGCTGTTATAGTTTGGCAAAGAAGAATATTTAATATAAAAAACAGAAGTTTCATTCTTTTTTCTTTTTTTGTGGTAAACTAGAAACTTCTAATTATAATGGTTCTAGATTCGCCAGACATCTTAAATTTAAGATTATTTGAAAGTTCATTACTTCCAAATCGTTCAAAGTTCAAATTATTACCTTCTTGGGTTAGTTCTAAATTTGTAGATATTTCTGGATTAAAAGAAACGTCTAATATCGCATTATTGGTTCCTAGCTGAGTAATTGTTTTGGTAACCTCTCTGGCCGACTCATTGATAGTGACTCTATTTTCATCACCATTTTGTACAATTCTTACGTTTGAGGATTCTGCTGTTATGTTTGAAAAAACAAGATTATTATTTCCTATTTGTTGAATAAAAACAGCGTTAATACCATCATTTATCAAAGCATTACTTTGAGCGTCATTCTGATTGAAAAGATTATTGACTTGAGATAACGCAATAAATCTATCTTGATCAGTATCCAAAATCAAGCTTTCTTCTGTATTTGTATTTTGTGCATAACTAAGTGAAGAAGAAATCAGAACTAAAAGTAATAATATTTGTCTTATATCGTGCATCTCTTTTGGTTTAAAAAAATTAGAAAAGAGTCGTACTTAATAAAGATTAAGCACAACTCTAAATAGATCATTGTTTGATCAATGCTACTAAAAATCTAGTTACCTCCATTTTGGATAACTGAAGCAGCATTATTAGTTCCTGATTGAATAATGTTACTCATATTCATATTTCCTGCTTGGTTTACAAGAGTTACATTATTCATTCCTGATTGAGTATCATTTGCTATGTTTAAAACACCGTTTTGTGTGATATTGCTTACATTACCCATACCATTTTGTAATGAAACTGCAGTATTCTCATCACCAAATTGAAGTTGAGTAATTAAATTATTTTCACCACGAACACCAGTTTGTCCTTCTTGAACAGCTTCTGCAGTATTACCATTTCCTGATTGAAATTGTCTTACAGAATTCTGACCTCCGAAAAAAGCAATATTTTGAGTAGCAGAAGCAGTGTTACCATCACCTAATTGTGATTGGATTATAGAGTTATTATCTTCTTCGTGTCTAGCTGAAGCTTCGTTTTCGTTACCTACTTGAAGTTGATCAACTATACCATTTCTTGAATCAAAAAGCCCGCTCCCTTGCTGAGAATTAGCAGTATTACCATTTCCTGTTTGATTTTGATTCACTAAATTACTTGAACCAAACTGATTTGCATCTGCGATATTACCATCACCTGATTGTGTTTGTGATAGTACATTACTTAGTCCATTCTGTAAAGCTGTAGCTAAATTTTCGTTTCCTATTTGAATCTGCTCAGAATTATTCTCATCTCTATTTTGAGATACTTCGGCAGTGTTCCCATTTCCTTCTTGAAGTTGAGTAGCAAAATTGTCTCCACCAAGAGAACCTAAATTTTGAGATGCTCTTGCAATATTGGCATCACCATTTTGTCCTTGAAGAATGATATTGTTATCTTCTTCATGGTTAGCAAATGCAGTATTTTCATCACCAGTCTGTATTTGTTGTATACTTCCTCCTCTAGAATCGAATAAACTACTACCTTGTATAGAAGTAGCAGAGTTTCCTCCTCCTTGCTGATCTTGTCTTACAGAATTATTTAAGCCAAATTGCTCTGCAGTTACAATGTTTGAATCTCCTTCTTGTGATTGAGAACCAATATTATTTGTTCCTATTTGCTCTATAGAAGCCATATTAGAAGTACCTACTTGAACAAGTTCACTAACATTATCAAAACCTTGTTGGTTTGCAGATCCGTTATTACCATCACCAGATTGAGATTGCTGTGCAAGATTTCTTTCTCCTTCTTGAGTTATTGTGGCTTCATTATTATTACCTATCTGAATTTGTTGTGCTTGATTATCTGACCCTAAAAACTGAAGACTTTGTTCAATACTAGCAGAGTTTCCATCACCGTTTTGATTTTGAAGAGCCTGATTATTAATTTCTTCATGATGGATAAATGCTGTGTTTTTTCCTCCGATTTGTGTCTGCTCTGCTACTCCTCCTGAAGACGCCGCTGCATCACTACCTTGAATCACTTCTGATCTGTTTGCTAAACCTTCTTGATTTACTAATGAGGCATTAGTATCCCCTAATTGCGAAACACTAGATATATTGTCTTGCCCCGTCTGATTAACTGTACTGTTATTTGATTGTGCAACAGCTACAGTTGCACTCAATAAAGCTGTTAAGCTAAAAATTGCTATTTTCATATGTAATATAAATTAAAATGATAATGAATGAATGAATTTATTTTTCTAAAAAACATGATATAAAATAAAAGAGTTTTATAAATAAAACTTAATGCAATTATTTTTGGTTTATGTATAGAAATACGTTGAGTTTAAGGGGTACAATCAAACAATAATTTATCATTTGATTAAATCAAATTTAGGAAAATATTAAGGCTATTATTGAGATTTATTCAATTATTCGATGAAATACATGTAAAAAAGCCATAGAAAAAGGACTTTCTATGGCTTTTAAAGGGTTTGTAAGATATTGCTTTCTTGGCCTATTCTTTCAGCTAATAATACTTGTAAGTTATTTCTTACCTATCTAGTAAAAAGAAGTTCTCTATATTTTGTTAAAGGCCATAATTCATCATCAACCAAAAGTTCTAGTTTATCACAACTATATCTTATTTCATCAAACATTGGTTTAACTTTATTACAGTAGTCTGATGCTTTCTTCTCTAGATCATCTAGTTTATTAGCCTTTCTTCGTTTTTCTGTCATCTCATTAACCTTAGTATTAATTTTACCTATATGTTCTGAGATTTCTTCAATAATTTCCATCTGTTCTTTTGTATATTTTTTAAAGTCTTTCCCATACAGATCTTTTAAGCCAGCCACATTGGTTATCAGCATATTTTGATATCTTATCGCTGTTGGAATCACATGATTTCTTGCTATATCTCCAAGTACTCTTCCTTCTATCTGGATACGCATCACATACTCTTCTATTTCTATTTCATAACGAGCTTCTGCTTCAATTTTGTTCATCACCTTCATTTCCTCAAAAAGTTCCAAGTTTTTTGGAGCCACCTTTGCTTTAAGTGCTTCTGGTGTAGTTTTATTGTTGCTAAGCCCTCTCTTTTTGGCCTCTTTTTCCCATTCTTCACTATATCCATTGCCTTCAAAAAGGATATCTTTTGACTGTTTGATGTATTCTCTCAGCACATTAAATATTGCCTCATCTTTTTTCAAACCTTTTTTATCTATCAAAGCATCTACTTCTATCTTAAAATCTACGAGTTGTTTTGCTACGATTGTATTAAGGATCGTCATTGGATTAGCACAATTTGCTTTAGACCCAACAGCCCTAAATTCAAACTTATTTCCGGTAAAAGCAAAAGGAGAAGTTCTATTACGATCGGTATTATCAAGTAATATTTCCGGTATTTTTCCTACTACATTTAATTTGAGATCGGTTTTTTCTTGAGGAGACAATTTTCCGTCAGAAACTCCTTCTAATTCTTTGAGTACTGCTGTGAGTTGTTTACCTATAAAAACAGACATGATTGCAGGTGGTGCTTCGTTTGCTCCTAATCTATGATCATTACTAGCAGAAGCTATACCCGCTCGCATCAATTCTTCATTATCATTTATTGCTTTTATAGTATTAATAAAAAAGGTTAAGAATTGAAGATTACTCATTGGAGTTTTGCCCGGGCTTAGTAAATTAACCCCTGTATTTGTGCCAAGTGACCAATTATTGTGTTTTCCTGATCCATTCACTCCTGCAAATGGTTTTTCATGAAGTAAAACTCTAAGATTATGCCTAGATGCTACTTTGCTCATAATATCCATAAGTAATGAATTATGATCTACAGCCAAGTTAGTTTCTTCATAAATAGGTGCTAATTCAAACTGATTAGGGGCTACTTCATTATGCCTTGTTTTTACAGGAATCCCCAAGAGCATACATTCTGATTCAAGATCTTTCATATATTCTAAGGCACGTGTAGGAATACTTCCAAAATAATGATCATCCAATTGTTGTCCTTTGGCAGAAGAATGTCCTAAAAGTGTTCTACCTGTCATAACAATGTCTGGCCTTGAATTCGCTAAAGCATTGTCTATCAAAAAATACTCTTGTTCCCATCCCAATGAAGCATTTACCTTCTTTACATTCTTATCAAAATATTTTGCAATAGCGGTTGCAGCGTAATCAACAGCTTGTAATGCTCTTAATAACGGTGTTTTATAGTCTAACGCTTCTCCTGTATATGCCACAAAAACAGTAGGAATACATAATGTTGTACCATAAATAAATGCAGGAGACGTTGGATCCCAAGCAGTATATCCTCTTGCTTCAAAAGTGTTTCGGATTCCACCATTCGGAAAAGAAGAAGCATCCGGTTCTTGTTGTACCAATTGTCCTCCTCCAAACTTTTCAATTCCTTGTCCATTGCCAATAGTTTCAAAAAAAGCATCATGTTTTTCTGCTGTTGCTCCTGTAAGAGGCTGAAACCAATGAGTATAATGTGTTACTCCTTTTGACAATGCCCATTCTTTCATTGCTGATGCGATCTGATCAGCAATTCTACGATCGATTTTAGAACCATTTTCTATTGCATCAATAACACTGGTATAGGCATCTTTGGTAAGATATTGTAACATCGTTGTTTGATTAAACACATTTTCACCAAACAATGTAGATCTACGTTCTGTATTTGTAGCTATAATCGGTTGACGATTTAACGTCTCTTTTAGCGCTTGAAATCTTAGTGTTGACATAATTATGAGTAAATTTTATTACAAAGATAAAAGAAGTTTCTATTGTAAATTTGAAAAATATCTACTATTCATTTTAATAAAAATTAAAAATACCCCTTAAAAAAATAGGGTGTTAACAAAAATATATTCAAAAATTATTTTAAAACCCCTATTTTTTTTGGTTATATAAAAAGATAAATTAATTTTGAGCTCTTTTAAAAGTCCAATTTATAAAGTGTTAATTATGAGTAAAGCTAAATTAGAATATATCTGGTTAGACGGTTACAAACCAACTGCTAATCTTAGAAGTAAAACAAAAATCGAGGAGGATTTTAGTGGAAAGCTTGAGGACTGCCCTATGTGGTCTTTTGATGGTAGTTCTACAAAACAAGCAGAAGGCGGATCTTCTGATTGTTTATTAAAGCCTGTTGCTATCTACCCTGATCCAACTCGAAAAAATGGTTATTTGGTAATGACAGAAGTTTTAAATGCTGATGGAACACCTCATGAATCTAATGCCAGAGCTACAATTGATGATGATGATAATGATTTTTGGTTTGGTTTTGAACAAGAATACTTCATTATGGACAGCGCTACTCAATTACCTTTAGGCTTTCCGGTAGGAGGTTATCCTGGACCACAGGGTCTATATTATTGTTCTGTTGGAGGTAGAAATACTCACGGTAGAACTTTTGTAGAAGAACATGCTGATTTATGTATCGATGCAGGTCTTAATTTTGAAGGTATCAATCAAGAAGTTGCAAGTGGACAGTGGGAGTTTCAATTATTTGCAAAAGGAGCGAAAAAAGCCGGTGATGAAATTTGGATAGCTAGATACTTACTAGATCGTCTTACAGAAAAATATGGATATTACATAGAATATCATCCAAAACCAATCAAAGGAGACTGGAACGGATCAGGAATGCATGCTAACTTTTCTAATTCTGTCTTGAGAACTTGCGGATCAAAAGAAGTTTATGAAACGATATGTGAAGCTTTCAGGCCTGTGACAAAAGAACATATCGAAGTATACGGTGAGTTTAACGATCAAAGACTTACAGGAGAACACGAAACACAGTCTATTAACGAATTCTCTTATGGAGTATCAGATAGAGGTGCATCTATAAGAATTCCTATTATTACAGTTGAAAAAGGATGGAAAGGTTGGTTAGAAGACCGTCGTCCAGCTTCAAATGGAGATCCTTATAAAATTGCAGCAAGAATTATTAAAACTGTAAAAACAGCCGATGTTGAGGCACTTTTAGCATAAAATCAAAAATCAATATACCAAACTTAAGTTGGTTAAACGCAAAAAAACCTTTGAGAAATTTCTCAAAGGTTTTTTTATAACTTATTTTCTATACTGAATGTTTCTGATACTTTTAAATGCTTTTTCTCAAAATTATTTTAAGAAAATTAAGGCTATAAAAATACAATATGCTCCAAAAATAAATAATCCTTTGACACGACTTAAAATCATTTTTTTAGGAATAAAAGCTAATGGCAATAACACAACTGCAAAAGCCAGCATCCAATAAATATTCACTTCCATTAGAGTTTCATCTTTTACTGTAATTGGTTGAATCATAGAAGTTATCCCTAAAACAGATGCGATGTTAAAGATATTTGATCCTATAAGATTCCCTAAAGAAATAGCTTTTTCTTGTTTTAGTGCAGCAATAATCGATGCGGCAAGTTCAGGAACACTTGTTCCGATAGCAATAAGCGTTACCGCAATGACCCCTTCGCTAACCCCCATTCGTAAGGCAATATCCTCTGCCCCATTAACCAATAATTCAGATCCAAAATATAAAGATAAACCACCAATAATTAGCCACATTACGATCTTAAAATTAGATGTTTTTTGTAAAGAGTCATCGACTTCTTTTGATGTGTCTCCATCTTTATGCGACCTTCTAATTAATATGATAAGGTATAACGATAATGCTAAAAAAAGAATCAGACCTTCTACTCGATTTAATATCCCATCATTTTTTAACATCAAATACAACGTAAAAGACAACACTACCATTACCGGCCAATTAAATTTATAAAAATCTTTATCGATCAACAAAGGGCTAATAATAGCTGTCATACCTAACACCAACCCTATATTGGCGATATTAGACCCTACTACATTTCCTAAAGATATATCCGACAAGCCATTCAAGGCTGCTTGTATACTAACCAATAACTCTGGTGCTGAAGTAGCAAAAGAAACCACAGTTAAACCGATTACCATTCGAGATAACTTAAGTTTAAAAGATAAAGCAACAGAAGACCTAACCAAAAACTCCCCTCCTATTACTAGAAGTATAAACCCAATAACAACGTATAGTATACTATAAAACATAAACAAATATTTGTTCGCGAATATACTACTATATCAATACTTTTTTAATAATAAAAATCATATTAAATAAGAAGATTTAGAAAGCAAATCGTAACGAGTAAATATGTTTTAAAAACTCGTTAATCATACTCAAAAACTTATATCTACAAAATATCATGTACTAAAACAAGGCTAACTTGATTAACAACCATACAATTTTGCAACATTATACAATCAATTCAGTAATTAGAATTAAATTATTATTATCAAAACTTAATTACAATATGAAAAGGTGGATTATTTTAGGGATTTGTATACTTAACGTATATTTTTCATCAGCATATACTAATATTTCTTATAAGTTTTTGAATAATCGAATTCAATCAAACGAAATAAAAGCGGTTATAAATAAAAACACAACGGAAAAAGAATTAGAAGATCTTAAATCTTTTTTTGCAGAAAATGACATTGAGCTCATTATTAGAAAAATAAATTACAATGATAAAAATGAAATTACGGGATTAAGTATTATTCTTAAACAAGGTAATTCTAAAAGTCAGTATTCTTCGCACTCAAGTCAACCTATCGCAGAAGTAGAATTGGGTTCAAAAGGAGGAAATCTTTACATCAAAAATAAAGGCACTTCGGATATCTCAGCATTAGGAAATATTGCTGCATTCAGTGCTTCTAATTTTAGTTTAGATAGCATTATGAAACAGCATAATTTTATCTTTGATTTTAATGAAGAAAATGATTCGTTGTCAGTAGCAGGTAGTTTTGATATTCAAAAATTAAAAGATCAGATTATGAAGTCTTTTTCTTTTGATGAAAATGAGGATAGTAACTTCTTCTTTAATGGGCAACCAATAGGTTCTCAAAATCTCAAAAACCAAAAATATAATTTTGTCGACAATCCTGATATTGAAAAACTAATCATTATCGATGGTAAAGAAGCTGATTTTAAAACTTTAGATAATTATGCAAAATCCGACAAACTTGTAGATGTCGATTTTTTAAAACCATCAACAGCTGTTAGCATTTATGGGGAAAAGGCAAAAGATGGCGCCATAATTGCTACTACAAGAAAATAAATTAGATAAGATACAAATCCAATAACTATCAGCCCGATACCCAATTGGGCTGATTTTGTATAGAAATTTAGTATAATAAAGATGTTAAGCAGCTAAATATCATCTCACGAGAATCAATAACTCAAAAGACTTTTTATAGGGTATTCAATTTTTTCTCTTCCTTTCAAAAATTCTAAAATTGCAATAAAATTACATTGAATAATTTCTCCTCCCAAACTCTCAACTAGTTCACATACAGCTTTTGCTGTTCCTCCAGTAGCCAATATATCATCATGGATTACTACTTTTTCTCCTTTTTGTATAGCATCTTTATGGATTTGAAGGACATCTTTGCCATATTCTAGCTCATATGTTACTTCTAAAACGTCATATGGTAGTTTTCCTTTTTTGCGAACCGGTACAAAGCCTGCATTTAACTTTTGAGCTATTATACCACCAAAGAAAAAGCCTCTAGATTCTATTGCAACTACTTTGTCAATTGGAGTATGCACGAGAGAAGACAAATGGTCTGCACAGGCTTCAAAAGCTTTGGCATCACCAAGCAAGGGTGTAATATCTTTAAAAACAATTCCTTTTTTTGGAAAATCATTTATATCTCGAATATATTTTTCAAAGTTCATTGTGTTTGTTTCTTTATTTGTAAAAATATACACAATTATTATTTTGCGGAACAAAAAAAAGAATTTATATTTGCACCCGCCTAAAAGCGATAAAGGCCTCGTAGCATAACTGAATAGTGCACTTGATTACGGCTCAAGAGGTTGCAGGTTTGAATCCTGCCGAGGTCACAAAAATTACTTACAAAGAGTATCAAAACCTTGCAAATTCTATGATTTGCAAGGTTTTGTTGTTTTTGGACTATCATATTATTTGATATAATTTGATTTAAAATGTTCACAAATCGTCAACAAAATTTTTAGTTGTCAACAATGTTGACAGTTTGATTTACAGAACATTACCTTTATAGTATAGTTGATTTGGCTTTCGTCTGATTATTGTTTAATTAAAAAAGACGACAACTATGCGTTCATCAAAAACTTTCTCCATCCTATTTTGGATATACACTTCACGTGCTAAAAACAATGAAACCAGAATTTATGCTCGTATCACAATCAATGGTGAAAAAGCAAATATTAGTTTAAAGCGTAAAGCTGATATACGTACCTGGGATTCTCAACGACAACGAGCAAAGGGTAACAACGAAACATCCAGAGTATTAAATCATTATTTAGACCAAATTCATGCTCAACTAATACAGTGTTATCAGGAAATAAAATTTAGCTCTCAACTAGTAACTGCAGAACTTATCAAATCAAAATTTTTAGGAGAAGGTGACAATTCAAAAACCCTCCAGGAAGCTCTTAAATATCACAAAAGAAAAATAGAGAAAACCTTAACCCTTGGAACTGTTAAAAACTTTGGTGTAACAGAAAAATATATCAATTCTTATTTAAGGAAAAATTTAAAAACTAATGATATTTATCTAAAACAATTAAACTATAAATTTCTTTCAGATTTTGAAACTTTTCTGATAACCTATTATCCAAAAGGACACCCAAAAGCAATGGGCAATAATACGGTTATGAAACATATTCAGCGGTTGCGTAAGATTATTACATTAGCGTATCATATTGAATGGATAGATAAAGATCCTTTTGTAAGATGGAAACCATCTTTTGAATCCACTCAACGCGAATTTTTAAGTACGCATGAACTGTTTAATCTTGAAAACTACAAATTCCCGTTAGAACGTCTTGACCGTGTTCGTGATTTGTTTGTTTTTAGCTGTTATACCGGAATTAGCTATACGGATATCATCAAGTTAACCTCTGATAATATTGTTTTGGGAATCGATGGAAATAAATGGATCATTTCCAAAAGACAAAAAACCAATACTCCAATAAAAGTTCCATTACTTCAACAAGCTGAATATATTTTAGAAAAATATACTAATCATCCTGTAACAATGGTTTCAGAAACTCTGCTTCCCGTAATAACTAATGAAAAAATAAATCTTTATCTAAAAGAAATAGCAGACGCAGTTGGAATCAGAAAAAATCTAACTTTTCATATGGCTCGGCACACATTTGCTACTACTGTTACACTCTCTAACGGAGTTCCAATAGAAACTGTTTCAAAATTACTTGGTCATACAAAGCTTGCAACAACTCAGATTTACGCAAGAGTCCTTGATAAAAAAATTAGTGAAGATGTTTTAATGCTAAAAAAGAAGCTAGCTAATCAAAACTAATATTCACTCAAAGTCGAGATAAAAAGTCAAAGGTTATTTTTTTTGTTTCTTATCTGCTTCAGGTACTCAGAAAATTTAACCTTTTCTTTTTTTAAAAAGGCTTGAGTAAAGGCATCTATACTATTAAAGCCTATTTCATTAGCCATTGCTTTTAATTTATAGTTTCTAAATTTTTTATCTACCTGTAACCTTTCAAAACATAATTTATTCTAAGTTCATTAATATATTCAGTAAATGTTTTTTGTTTATATGTATTTACAATTCTTGAAAGGTATTTTGTATTTGTATTAAACTTTTTAGCCAAAGTAATTGTGGTTATCTTTCTTTTTAAGTACTCTTCATTATCTTCAAATTTTTTAAGTTTATTAAGAATGTTAATTACAATCTTATCTGAGATTTCGAAAGGACTATAGTCATTCTTTAAAGTTTTATTTGACTTGTCATTAATTTCCAGTAAAATCTTTGTTTCTTGTCGTGCTTGATAAACAAAATCTACAATATAAACGGTCATCATAATCATAAAACCGAAGTTTACAACAGGTTGTTCTATACTTTGATAATCGCCAGTTGCCACAATTACCGGCATTAATGATAATGTAAATAACCCCAAATACCCTGAAATGATTCTATATTTATAATATTTGGATTTCAAACTGCCTGATGCTTTTTTATACAGTTTTATTAGTTCATTGACTATTTGATATAAAAAGGCAAAGGATACTACCAAAGGGACGGAAATAAAGATTTTTCTCGAAAGCGAAAGATTTCCGGAAAAATAATATGGAATAACAAAAAGTGTCAGAAAAGCTAATATTAGAACAAAAAAAAGTATTCTTACATTAAAATATTTAAACGGATAAAGGTCAAATTCTTTGTATATGTAATAAATAAAATAAACAGCAACAATAATACCCACAATATAAGCTATAATATTCTGAGAAAATAATGACAATGAATATTGTTCATCTGGATAAATCCCGGAAAATAAATTATACAAGATATAAGTAATGATCAATATCAAAAACCTTAATCGCGATCTATCTCTTGGTCTTGAAAAGAAAAATAAGGTTTGTGCAAAGAGCACTTGTATTTGAAATACCAAAATTGCAAAGGTTACTAAATGCATTTCAGTTCCAAACATACTAATTATTGTTTTCTAAGTATGTAGAGCTTGTACCCTAAATCTAAAACATCAATGATTTCAAAACCATATTTGTGATACCATCTCAAATTTTCAGTAACGGATGTTTCAAGATAAATTGGTTTATCAGAAAAGTTTTCCAATACTTCTTCGAGTAATTTGCTCCCTGTTCCCTTATTTTGATGATCGGGATCAACACCTATGTACCAAAGATGGTAAAATGGGGTTGCAGGATGATTTTTCTTAAGTAGTCTTTCTCTTTTTAGAACTGCATTCAAATTTCTCAACCCAACTGCTTTAAATATTAATTTAATATCCCAAATTAATGATAGCAAAGAAAAACTTTTAAACCAGGGGAAGATAATAATACAAGCAGCATTCTTATCCCTACTCATCAGAATTTCCCCAAATTTCTCTCCTTGAAAGACAGAATACTCTACCAAGAATCGTAGTCTTTCCTGACGTTTCTTATCTTGCTTAATTGTATAATTGGTAGATTTATTACTATCAAATGAATTTGCAATAATATCAATAATCCTCTTTCGATCGTTTTGTGTTCCAGAAATCACTGTCTAGATAAAATTAAATAATATTTAGAGGGGAAGGCAATTGGATAACATTATAAATGTAAAAAAATGTCTTTTCTAATCTTGAAACAAAAAACTATTTAACCAAATTTTAGGACGAGTTTCCAGAAAAACACCATTGTTTTTCCTGAAATAAGATCATGATATTGAGTAAAAGAAAAAAACTATTATAAATTTGTTTTCATTCACTAAACAACACCTTAGAAAATATATTCTTATAAAATATAAGATTTTCTTATTCAACCGTATTTAGAATATCTAATCTTCCCCAGTAGCTTAATTCTGCCTAGATTTTTAAATACTATTGAAAAACTGATTTGATAAAGGGTTATGAATTTCAAAAAACTGTCTCAGAAATGTCTAGTTGATTTAGATATCATCGAACGTACTGTTACTAAAAATCTAATGCGTATTCATTTAAGTATCCAACTATGTAATACAACCCTTGACAAAATGAGGAAACAAGTACATCTTAAAGGATTTAAAACCAGAGAGGAGGAAATTGATTTTTTCAAAAACATCAAGTCTTTACCTTTATCCAAACTTATTTATTTTAAAGAATTAAGCAATCTAGAATATTATCTGCCAAAAGAAGACGAGTCTGAACAAAAGAAATGTATAAAACATCACTTAAAAAGGATTAATTATTTTTTTAGCAGTAATATAGATTTTGGACAATACATCGAAATGGAAGCAACCTTCTTAGATGAACATTATTTCACAAGAAAGTTTAACGAATATTCTTCATTTCATAATTGTACAATTTTTGAAATCGATTCGAATTTTTATACTCCAAAAGACACACTATTCGCCCAATTCAAAGCTTACAGGGAGTTTGTTATATACTTAAGAAAAAAATTAACTACACTATCAAATAGATCAGAGAAAACCCTTATTGAACAATCAAACTTAAAATGGACAGGGAACAAAATCGACTTAATCGAACTAATTTACGCTCTTCATGCATCAGGATCAATAAAAGCCAAAGGGATAAAAGAAGTTGCAAAAGCTTATGAAGAACTTTTTGAGATCGATCTTGGAAACTACTACAGAAAATTCATCGAGTTAAGAAACCGTAAACTTATCGAGCGTACTCGGTTTATCGATACTTTAAGAGACAAACTTATTCAAAGAATAGAAGAAGCCGATCAATAAAATATTTTTCACATAAAGTATTTATTGTAAACATAAAAAAATCACAAGTTGTGTTCGTATTGTGAGTATTCCTAAATATATGAGATTTCTTATATAGAAATAGATAGATAAACTTACGAAGACTACAAATAATAAAAATTTTATGCATTAACAATGAAATAAATAATCTTTCACAAGTTGTGTTTCTATTGTGAAAAAAGTCTTTCAAAGTATATCAACTTTGTTTCCAGAAAGTCAAATCAGTAGGAAGAGGCATCAAATTGGGTGACAGCAGCGAGATGCCTCTTTTTTATAAACACACATTTTTCTTATGCCAGCAAGTATTGTAACAACAGATGATCTTAGGGTGTTCAAAAGAGAATTACTAGATGAATTAAAAACCCTTTTGGTAAAACAAACTCAAGGAAATTTAAAAAGATATTTAAAATCATCAAAAGTGATGGAACTTTTGCAGATAAGCCCCGGCACTTTGCAAAACCTTCGTATCAATGGAACGTTGCCTTACACTAAAGTCGGCGGTATCATTTTCTATGATTCTGAAGAAATTCAAAAAGTAATGATTGACAATAGAATACATAACAAGTTTTAACTGGATACATGAACTATATTAAGCACCTAAATAGTGTTTTTCAAACATTTACAAAAGATTCACGATTAAATCCTACCCATATAAGCCTATACATGGCATTATTCCAAATTTGGAATATCAATCGTTTTCCACCTATGTTTTTTATCAATAGGGAAGAAGTTATGCAGCTTTCAAAGATCGGTTCTAAAGCCACTTACCACAGATGCATTAAAGAATTAAGTTATTGGGAATATGTTATTTACACTCCATCACACAATCCATATAAGGGAAGCCAAATAAAGATGTTCACTTTTGGGACAACTAATAAACAAGAGGTAAACGACCATGAAACAGGCACCAAACAAGCATTAATACCTTATATAAACAATAATAAACCTAAAGAAACTATTATAAAACGTAAGTTACCAAAAACAGAAATTGAAGTTATAAAGTTCTTTAAAACAAAAAAATGGCCAGCTCTTGAGGGATTAAAGTTTTTCAACCACTATCAATCCATTGGATGGAAAATAGGTGGTAAAGTGAAAATTACTGACTGGCAAGCAATAGCCAACAGTTGGATGCTCAAGTCAAAAAGGCTACAAACAGATAAAACGCTACTATCTCAAAAACGGGACAACTTGAAAACTACTACAATTAAAAACTATGATGAACCCCTCTAAAATAAAGGAAGGTGGTGTAGAATACTCCATTGGAAAATTTAATGGAAAAACTATGTCTTATGACTTTGACAGGATTCTCATTTACCTAAACGCCAAAGGGAAATTGCTTTTTGGCAAACACTTTAAAATTTGTGAAGAAGATTATAGCATTCTCTGGAAATTGACGAATTACTTTATTAGAGATCCTGAGAATTGTGCCAAGCATAATATAGATCCTGATAAAGGCTTATTATTATCCGGTCCTGTGGGTTGCGGCAAAACCAGTTTTATGAAATTGTTAAAATATATTGTTCCTCACCGAAAACCCTATGTGGTAATGCCATGTCGAAATATTGTCTTCGGGTTTAACCATATTGGGCATAAGATTATAGAAGATTATGGAAACACGCAATCTTTTTGTTTTGACGATTTAGGTGTAGAACCTATGGGGAGGCATTATGGCAAAGATTGTAATGTGATGGGAGAAATTTTAATCTCTCGTCACGAACTGTTTCTGAAAGCTCAAATTAAAACTCATGCTACTACAAACCTTAATGCTCAGGAATTGGAAGAACTATATGGTATTCGCGTCAGAAGTAGAATGCGACAACTTTTCAACTTAGTAGCTTTTGATGTTAATGCCAGAGATAAAAGAAAATGATGATACAAAAATAGTGATCCTATTAGGTAGTATCCAATATATTAGAACTCACAAAATTTCTTTCTAAATTCTTCTAATACTAAAACCCATCTATGATCAATAGGAGTGTTGTATTTACAGAATTTTTGGATTAATCCCTTGGGCATATTATACTTACGCTCTATTTGGGTAATATTAAGAAAAAGAGCCATTTCCTTAAACCATTGGGCTGTGGATTGATACTCCTTATTAGTATAAGGGTTCTGGTTTGTGTTTGATACTTCCCAAGGGAGATTTAAGAGTTCCTTTAGTTCTTCTAGTCGTTCTAATTGATGCTCGGGAATAGAGATATATTCTTGTGCTGCATATCTGCCTCCTTGCGAAATCAACCAATCTTTATCTGAGTCAGATATATCCTCTCCCTTAAGAATTGCATTTTTAATGTTATAATAGTAGTAATTAAAAATGCTGTTTCCTTTCTTGATTATTATATCCCGCCAACTAAAACCAAGAAGTTCTGTAAGGTCATCTAACTGCCTTTGTTGTTGAATACTTAAACTCTTAGGACTTCTTTTAAAAATACGTTTTTTGGATTTTAACCATTCAAATTGGTTTGAATCAGGAGCACTGTTATTAAAAATGGTCAGCTTAATTTCTTCTATCCCTTTTTTAAAACTCGGTAATTTTTTACCATTACTTTTTTTAAAGCTTCTCCAATCATACCCCAATAAAGGTATAAGTTCATCTAATTTTTCAATTTTATAAGGGGTTATTGGATCTATACCGCCTTCTTTTTGATGACTGAGCCTTTGTAAGCGTAACCATTGTTTTTGTGTGGTTGTTAAAGGATGATCAAATTCTAGACTCGTTTTGATCACTTTATACTTTTCATCAAAACGGTCTTGATAGTATTTTTGCTTTCTATTTGTAGTCATAAGAGAGAGAATGTTCTACAGAATAAAAATAAAAAAAAGATGTTCTATATCAGTTCAACTTAACTAAAATAATTCAATTTTTTTAAATGGTTTTATAATTATGATAGGACTCATAATAACTGCTTAAAGAAAAATTGGTTACTATTGCACTACTATAAATAAATTACAGAGACAAATACTAACAACTAAAATAGTACTTAATGAAAGTATTTTTAAGTGTCATAGTTATTCTAACTTTTATTAAAACACAATCTCAAGATATAAATATACAAACTGAATATTGTAAAGTAATCAATAAACAAGACTTTACCGGGTCTAATGAAAACCTAAATGGTAATTACATAAATTACGTATTAGAGATAAATAATAAATCAAATGACACCTTAATAATGCCAAGTTTAGGAATATTAGACACATGGTCTAATGATTTTATTAATAGTTTATTTTTAGAAAATATTAATGAACCATATTTTACTATCAAAATAGATGAATTTTACGATAATACTTCGACTGAAGACATTGAGGAAAATATAGATATTGAGGAAGTATTGGTTGATTATCATAAAACATCTGTAGTTATAAATCTAAGCGATGGTTTGACCAAAATACCTCCAAAAGCAAAAAAAAGTATTTACATTTTAAAAAAAATACAAGGCTCTATCCCAAAATTTGTTCAAATTCGTGCTGTATACAATACTTGTAATTTAAATAAAAAAAATGCAGAAAAGAACTATAAAAATACGCTGAACAATTTTAAGCAAAGAGAAAAAAAACATAGAAAAGAAATACAAAAAATAGAAAAGCAACTTACCAAATATACTATCAAATCTATTAATGGTAGCACGACAACTTATACACATAAATTTGATAAGAACGATAAAAAAAATGAACGAGAGTTTAAACAAATTTTAAAAAAGAAATCAGAATTAGAAGAAGGCTTTAATTATTACTCTAGAGACCAGAAAGATAAAACTGAATATTTAAAAAGCCTAATTCAAATAAGTCCTATCAAATTAACCCACAAAAAACGAATTCAGGTGGTAAATTGACTAGAAATTATCAATTTAATATTGGCTAGTACAATTTAATTTAATCGTTGTAAATGTTCCAAATACCGTTATCAAAATCTACTTCATGTATTCTGATTTGCATATTAGGAACTAGTTTTTTGCCGAGATTAAGACGTAATATTTTAATAAGATTAACACATATCCAGTATTTATCTTTAAGATTTAATTGTACTAATTGAGGTCCATTTTCTTCAGTTTGACCAAATCCTGTTACTTTTTTATCTATATGTTTTAACCATATCGAGTAGAAAAACTTTGGTGATTGCTTGTCTTTATAAAAATGGAAGGATATATCAGATATAAAATTAGGCTGACTGGGATGAGGGGGTGTCTTAAATACGTTTACTGTAAAACTATGATTACAAACGATATTATCAAACTGATCAAAAATTAATATAGAAGTATTTTTGATATACAGTTGGCTTAATCGTTCTCCTATATTCAACAAACAAGCGTCTTTGCCACCTTTAATCTTTTTAGTAAGTCTTTTTGTTGTAAAATCTATAAATGCAAACGGTTCTTTTCTGCGTGGATGAACACCTAGCTTACATCTAAATTCTGGATGTAAAATTGAATGAAAGATATCTTCTATTACTACGCTTTTCAAGTTTATTTACTTAAATCTATTTATGACCTTTGATAGAATTTAAATGCATATTATGTAATTGTATTAACACTATTTCTCTAAGTCAACTCGCCCTCCCCCAAAATACCATATTCCTTCATGTTCAAAAATTCCACCGAGTAGTAGTTTTAGCTTTTTCTTTTTGTATGATACAATCAGCTTTAGAGTAGGAAATGTATAAGTATTCTTAACTTTTGAGGATTTGGCAACCATTTTTTTTCTCCTAATTCAACATTCTCCAAAACCATTTGATCAAAAACTATCTTTTCTTCATTAGTCAAATAATCTATCATTCCTTCATACTGATCTCTTTGCCATTCATCTGAATCTAAATCATCTATAATAGACTCATCAACTTTTTGTTTATCATCAATAATCCCTTTGGCTACCGCAATTTCTAAAGCTTTTTGCTTTTGGGGAATTCTACCTATTAAGCTATCAATATTTTTTGATTGAATATGTTTAAAAATTATTTCACCTAATTCTTGATGTGTTTTTTGAGCATTAATAGAAAAACAAAACCAAAAAATAAAAATCGTTATATAATATTTTTGCATGTTCAATTGTATAAATTACTCATTTATAATTTCCACCCTACTTTTATGTATCCAACCATTTTTTCCTTTAAAAGCAACGAACCACCAATCTTTTTTATAAGAATCGCCAATTCGATTCTTTCCGTCTTTAGAAACCATAAATTCTTCTCCATCTTGTATCTTAAATAAAATTTCACCTTTTATGTTTCTAACATTGGTATAACCATCAGGGTCGTTAATTAAAGCTTTACTATAAACTGGTTTTGGGTGCTTATCATCCTTTGGCTTGTTACCATAACTGATTTTACTATATTCTCTTAATGTTTCAAAACCATAATAATTAGCTTTCTCCATTTTTTCTAGGTATTCTGGAAATAAATCATAAATATACTCAGGAAGTCCCCATTTAGGGAGTTCTCTATCGATACCCGTATTCATAATAAAAGCAAGGGTTTTATCAGCTTCAACATATGATTTTGGATTTAAAATCATGTCTTCCATATATGTCTCAATAGGAAAATCTCCATCAGTGTATTCGTATACTTTTTTGAACAATTCTTTTCTCAATGAACTTTTCACTTCTTTTTCACCATCTATTTTCACTACATCAAATAGTAGTTCATCTAGATCTGGCTTGCTATAAAAATCAATTTGGCTAAAAGCAGAAGATAAAATAGTTTTATTTCCTGAATATCCATATCGTTGTACCAAATGCCTTAAATCCTCTTTCCTTTTTGTTTTAAATTTATGAATAATCTTTTGATCCTCATAAAAGATTAAGTTATTATAATCGCAAAAATAGCTTGGTGTATTATCTTCGATCATCATTTCATCAATTACAATTCGTTGCTCTTTTAAAATAATATCCGGAATAAAGCGATAAGACATAGGAAAAATAGTGCTGGAGTATTCATCTATATCAATCCCATATATTTTTTGTATCTGTTTACGAAATTCAGGATATGGTAAAGGTTTAAAGTCATCACATTGCTTTAAAAACTTTTCTGCAACAGGAATTAAAGATGTTTCGATATCCTTTAAACTCTCATTTTTAGGATCAAATATTTTCTTTTTAGTGGTATCCATAACCTTAGGTATATTTTCACTTACTAACTTTATTGTAGAGTTAGATTCTACTTGATTTCTAGATTGTTCTTGATTTTTTTTACAGCTAAAGAACAATAGTGTAAAACACAGAAAAATTAATACTTTATTTTTTTTCATAATTACTGTTTTATTATTCATCATCTAAAACTCCTGTCCATTTCGTTGGTGAATCAACAACACTACCTGTCCAAGGTTCCTCAGTCACTTCTCTTTCCTCTATAATAATACGAACATCTCTATTTTTTATATCCAGATCTACAATATT
Source organism: Aquimarina algicola (assembly GCF_006443095.1). Lineage (GTDB taxonomy): Bacteria > Bacteroidota > Bacteroidia > Flavobacteriales > Flavobacteriaceae > Aquimarina > Aquimarina algicola. The sequence goes on along the minus strand of NZ_VFWZ01000005.1, from coordinate 183,921 downwards.
TTCTCGTAATTCTTTTTCTAAAACATCAGAATATTGAACTGTTGAGAGACACCCTATTGTAAATTTGGGATTCCAGTTATGAATAGCTATGCCATCTCGATAACCATCTGGCCCGTTAGGAATAGTTGGTTCCTTACCATCTTCACTTACATACATAGAATGACTTTGACTACTATTTTTTTGTTTAGGAATTAAATAGTACTCTCCTGGCGGGCATTCATTATTAGTCCCATATCTTTTATCTGAGTGAACACCATACTTTACCTTATCTCCATGAGCATCCCTAGAAAGATAGGTAACATAGTCTGGTATTGGTAATTCATCCTCTTCTTTTAATTTTTTATATTTATCTAGTTCCATACTACGATATACAGAAGTTTTGTATCGTATTACATCCTTAAGTGCGACTACTCCTTCACTATTTTTATAATCAAATTTATCATAAGCTTTACCATCTATGACAATCACTGTTCCTATCTGCCCATCACGCCTCTTGTAATCAACACAATCCTTAGCTTTTAAAGCATCAATCGCTTTTTGAAAAAAATCGTATCTATCGGGAATACTATCATCACTTGCATTAATCTTTTTACTAACCGCTGTAACAGCATCTAAGCTATCTCCCATATCAGCTCTAGCATTTAAGTATTTCCAATCCCAAAATGCCAAGGCGGAAACCATTGCATCCTTAGCATTGTTTTTTAATTTATAGGGATTGTCTCCATCTAACCAAACTACATCAGCTTCATCATCAATTTTCATCCTATTATTAAATCTCTTTTGTAGAATCTCGTAGTTACTTTTCCAAGTAATCTGTTTAAACCCTTTACCACTATACCGCCATCCGTCTCCATCTCCATGTCCTGCTTTTTTTCCTATAGGATGTGTTTTACCATAAATGGCATTTGCAAGTGTTTTTTGCTCTTCTAGTGTTAATGCTGAGCCATTTTGTTCTTCTCTTCCTAATTCTTTAGCTTTATTTTCTTTTGCTGTCTGGCTATTAAATTGTTTAAAATAACTTTTAAACTCACTTAATAATGATTCCCAATACCAATTAAAATTTTCTTGTAATGTTTCAAAACCACTTTCTTGTGCTATTTGACCAAGAAAATGTGCTTTTCGGGTGCATGTATCTATACCTACTTTTTTCCTATATTGATTTAGATATGGAAGTGCTTCTTTAATTATTGTATCATCCTCAATAGAACATATTGCCTTGATTTCTTCTAATGTAATATCTTTATCACAGTTATCACATCTTCCCTTGTTCTTTTTAGTAGTTCCAGATGCTTGCTCAACTACTACAGGATTTACCTGATTTTGTAGTTTGTCTTTTTTTGTAAACCCAATGATAACACCCTGACTCCGTATTGCCTTACTATACCAAGACACTTCGTCTACTTCTATATAAAAAGTTTCTCTTGTTCCTACCCAACCATTCCATTTCTTTTCAATACAAAAGTCAAAAGAGGCTTTTCCTTCGTTGTCTATTATAGCTGTAAAACTACTAACTTCATCGTCAGGATTCAGAAAATCTACCCATAAGGCTTTATCAAATCTAAATACTTTAACTGTTACTGTCTTACCTATTAGATTATAGCTTTTGATATTGCATACAATAGTATCGCCATAAAGCACATTACGCACCCTTTTTCCTGATTTTTCATAAAATACCCCTGCAATGGCAGCTTTTGATTTTACATTGATCTTCATCCCATGTTCAAAATGCTGCATCCCTGCCTTGGCTCCCTTTATCACTTCTTGATCATCATCAGGCAATATCTCATACACTACATATCCTGTTCCTTTTTGCGAACCATTGGTTAGTTTTGAGGTATACCTGTCCTTAGGAAAAGCAACTTTGTAGTTTACTTCTCCATTACTACCTACCATTATCGCCCCTGTTTCTGCAATGGCGGTTTTACTGCTGTCTTTTTGGATGTTATAAAACTTTAGCTTTATTTTTTGTTCGTTAAAAGCATCTAGTTTGAGTTTTACATATACTTCTTCATCAAAACCACAGGTTGTTTTGTACCACCCCTTGCTGTCTGTCCATTCCATTCTTTTAACACTAGGAGTAGTAACAGTTACTTTTTTGATACAGTTTGAAGATTTCCCTTTTTTGATACGACCAATCTCACTACTGTTCATATAAGCTTCTACATAATAAACACCTTCTGTTTTATGATTTGAAAACTCAAATGTTTCTCCCGTAGTACCACTTAATGCTGTTACTTCATTAAAAGCACTGTCATAAACTACCCATTTGACAGCTTGCTTTTCTTCTGCTGTAGGTGGTTTAATACTGTAAGCACTCTCCGGCACTTTGAATTTGATAGTATCATTATGGGTACGCATAGAAGTTTTATCCAGTTGTATGGAAGTAACCCCATTAGCTCCAACCCGTAAGGTGGTTTCTACTGTTTTTTCTTCTCGGGTAGCTTTGATTTTGTAATACCCTTTTTCAGCAAAAGTTACAGTTTCTGTATGTGTATTTCCTTCAACCGCATTTTCAATGATTTCTGTATACGTTCTTCCTCGATTGGTAGATTTATATACTGCCCACTGTATATCCTGTACTGTTGCAATATCTAATACTTCGGGCATATCGACAGCAAGGGTAAAGGTGGCTTGTTCTCCCGGACGTATCTTTGCTGCTACGTTTTTATCAATACGGTTTAACTCCGGTTTTTTGATCGTTACAGTATAAGTCGCCGCTTTGCTTCCTCCGGCACTCCCTCCATAGGCTTCTACTTTGTACGTTCCATATTCTGAAAAACGGATATCCAATAGTTCGCCTTTGTCTTGATAGGTATATAGCGTTTCTCCTGCATCATCATACACTACCCAGTTTACTTTATCCTTATTAGCTGCATTTTCATTATACCATTTCAAGACCTTAAAACTGATCCATTGGTCTTTTACATATTTTGTTTTGCTATCCGTAGTCGTGATCTTTTTTACAGAAGCCCCTTTTTCTTCTGTATTATCACCATCAAACCCTCCTCCTGCAAGTATTTCTAAATCAGCTTCGGTAATCATAGGATTCAGTAAAGTTGTTACCGCCAATGTTCCATTTTGTATCTGGGCTTCATTTACTTGTGCCGGAGCTTGACCATGATCTTCTATTTTGATCATCCCCCCAAAGCTACACATCGCTGTTGATTCTTCAGTTAGAATTTTACCCCCGTTTGCCAACTCTACCCCTTCATAAGGCTTCTGCCACCCGGTAATAGCAGGTTGACAAGGTAAAAAGGAACTCCCACTGGGCTGCATTTTGCATTTTCCAAAGAATGGGGCATCAAAAGGTTGCCCTAGTTCCATAGTACTGGCAATTAGTTTTTCACTACCGTTTTCATCATTGACATAGAATTTTGATTGGGTGGTTACCTTTAAAGGAATTTGTGTTGGTGTCTCACTTTGGTTACAACTACACTTTCCTCCTTGGCAAACAATAGTTTTTGCTGCTGATGTATTAGACCCTGTCTCATTGTTTTCCTCTTCTGTGTTCGCAGTATCATTGGACGAACTTCCATTTTCACCTGTATTAGGGTTTGGGTCTGTAGTGAATATTTTTTTTAAGGCTGAAAACATACTTATTCCTTTTCTATAGTGGTTATTGATGTTTTAACGTTTTGAGAAGCTATCTGTAGCGCTTGCTTGGTCACACAATGTTGGATTTGTCCTGTTAGCGTATCAAGAACGACTTTATTTTCTAACGTTGCAACTGTTTTTTTGTTTTGTGTGCCTTCAGGCAAATACCCTCTTTTTATCAGATGGTCAAAAAGAGCTTGTTGCTGTGTTGTTGTAATCACACCATTGCCTGTTCCTTTTAAGGTTAAAAGGGTATCGATTTCTTGAAGTTGCTTTTGCACAAGAGGATAGCGAATCGTGTGCCCTGCAAAATAATCCTTTGCGATAAGTTCCTGTTCTGAATTACTGATATCGGTGTAATAAGGACCGAAATAACTCATTAAAAAAGGGTCTTTCTTAAGTCGTAACGATACAAGCTCTTCTGTCATGGATACATCGACAAGTGTTATGTACTGTTGTATCGCCTTACCTTGAAATTCTGCCAGCAGTTTTTTCTTCTCCGCCTCCCATTTTTGTTTGATTTCTTTAAAGTTCAACAATCTTTCCAAAATTGCTGAGTGCCCTGTTTGATATTCTAACGTATTAAAAATAGCTGCTATCCGTAGGTTGATTTGATCAAATACCTGATTAGATTGAACATTGTTGATTTTTATATCCTGTTTTTCTAAACGATAGGTGTATATAGGACGTTCTACATCTTTCTGACAATCTACTTTTATTTTGTAAGTGATCGTATGGGATTTCTTAACAGGAAAATATGTGGTTTCTTTTAACCTCACTCTATACCATATCGCTTCTACCCATGATGTTGGGGAGATCTGGTGCAATTGCTCTTCTTCGTTCAAAAAGGATAAGCGCATAGGGCGGTTTAAAAGAGTTTTACTTTTTCATTACTTTGTACATCTACCTGTTTACCACTGGCTAGTTCTAAATTTTCATCAGTACTGTCTACCCTTACCCGTTGTGCATTAGCTTCTATACTTCTGGATTCTATTGAAATATCTTCTTCTGCCTGTTGGATCATATTCTGAGAGGTTACAGAATACTCTTCCCCTGCAGAGACACTCATATTTTCTGATGCAGCCATAGTAAGGCTTTCACTGGCAGAAATATCTATATTCTTGGCAGCAATGCTTATGCTTTCAGGAGCAGAAATGAGGATACTTTCTCCAACGGTATCAATTTGAATGATATTTTGGTTCTTATCCGTAATGGTAATCATTTCTGATCCTTGTGTGTCATCTAATGTAATGGTATGTCCTGACCTGGATCGTATTGCTTTAATATCATTGTTATCACTTTGCCAACTGCTTGGTTGTGCTGAACCATGATATAAAGTCCCTGCTATAAAAGGTCGTTCTGCATTATCCATTTCAAAATTGACAACGACTTCCTCCCCAAGCTCAGGGATAAAATGAAATCCCTTGTCTGCTCCTGCATGCGGGGTCATCATACGTAACCAAGGTGTCGTTTGACCGCTCATTCTCTGCCAAGGGAATTGTACCTTAATTCTGCTTAATCCATCGGGATCATTGTTCTCAACTACTGTAGCAATTTGTATCCCACTCTTTGGAAATTTATTGATATCCATGTTTGGATATACAGTAAAGTCTGCTGCTACAGCTTCAAAAGTATTTTTATAAATCCCTCCTTCTGTATTGGTATGGCTAACTTTGGTTACCCGATATCGTCCATATCCTTGTATAAAGATCACCTCGCCAAGATTCACTCCGGGATTGTCACTCTCTCCTTTGGCAACCACCTGCTTTAATGCTTTGGCTTTGGTGTATGCTTCTATTTGCTCGTCTAACCTCGGTCTTACATTCTCATCGTTATATAAATTGTGATATACCTGTGTTTGTTTGGTAAATACCTCCTTAGATTTTTGATTAGTAAACCCATGATACCCTTCAGAAGGAATGGTCACTTCGTTACTACTTTTTTGGTGTAGCTCATCAGTAAGGTAATCATTGGTAAAATATTTGAATGCATTGGGCACAGAACTAAGTTCTACTGAGAAGTTTTGTAAATCGGTTCCATAACTCAATTCGGTTTCCTCTTCACTTGGTGCTCCAAAAACTAATTTTTTACCATCATAGTAAAACCATTGGTTATAATACGCTGCTAATCGACTGGCAAAATCAAAAGCACTTTGATTGTGTTGTACTGCATAATGTATCGTATCTGAGGATGTAGGCGAAAATCGGGTTTCTAACTTCCCCCTGTCATATTCACTAAAAGTATCTTCTAAGATCTCTGCAAGCCCAACATCAGTAAACGAAGCATAGTGTGCTCCGTCATCAGCAAGGATAGAAGTACTTTTAGCATGAAAGATAACCATATCACTTTTACCATACTCTGATCCTTTTGCTCCCTCAACTTTAATAATGATTCCTTTAAACTCTAATTCTCGATAACTTCCTACCTCTAGTGTCGGAGCAATACGAATGGTAATGGTTTCTCCTAAGTGGTCTTTGCTGTCTCCAATCAATTGATCAGATAGCCCTTCAACAACATCTGCACGGCAGACCAATGTAAGGTCATGGTGAGCATCGATCTCCTGATTTAACTTGATACTGCTATACGAACTAATGGGCGTACCTGAGATAAATATTTGTGTAGTAGTTTCTAATGCCATAGAGAGTGGGTTTTTGAGGTTACTTTTTTGTTTTCTAACATATTATGTTAAAAGGATTTCAAATGTACAATCATGTTTTTAAATTACAAATAGCTACTGGGGGGTGTTTTTCCCCTGTGAAATGTTAAAAAAAACATAACTTCTACAAATATAACTGTTAATTCATTGTGTCCAAATGTTGACCGGATCAAACTGTTCTAAATATTCCAATAACAACAGCCTCTTTGTATTAGTGTTTCTTCTGGTCACTTTGTTACCCTGAATAAAGGAATTTATTTCTTTTTCAAGGGCAGTAGCTGTAAAAGCTTTGATGATATTGTCATTGGTTAGCTCATAAGTATTTATATCATTTGCCTTTGTAAAACATAAGGTTTCAAAATTTATGATAGGGGTAAAAGTGACCAATCTATACACACTTATAAAATGACAATGATCTTCCAGTTGGTAGTATCCTTTATTAGAAATAGGAAAAACACTTCGTTTAATCGTATCAGCGGTTAATCGTTTTTTAAAATTTGCTGCTTGAAATGGAGAGTTTCCACCTACTAAAAGTGTCTCTATCTTTTGCAGTATATCAAGGATTTCGATATTGTGCAAGCCTTCAAAGTGTTTTACTACTTTTTGTATGATTTTATCCTGATAGGTTAGCATATTATTTTATACTTTTATTATGATTATTAGTTTGGAAGACCACCAGATACTTTCTAAAGGTTGGGGATCATATCTTGAAACAACAGGAAAAATGCAACTCTATCAGAGGACAGTTTGGCGAGCCAAAATAGAGAATTCAAGAGTACAATGCTTTAGTATAAGTATCTGGTATCTTCACAGGGGGTCAGCCATTCAATTAACCGCACAAACTCAAACTTAAAAAATGTGGTTGTTCAACAGATAGGTATTAGGGGTAATTATGTAGTAGTCTTTTTCTTCTACTAAAAGTTACAGACTAAAACTCTACAGGAGTATCCTTAAAAAATCTTTGCTTTGAAGAAAAATTATAAAACTGCAAGTAAATCGAACCTTCTAGGCTATCAGGTACTTTTTGATTCAAAAACTCTTCGTTTTTTTTGATTCCACCTATATCATATACTTGAAAGTTCTGTTTGGTTTGAACTAAATTAGTTTTATTTAGTTGATTAAGGATTTTTTGATCAGATATAATCATCCTATATCCTGCATATAGTCTAAAATTCTTTGTTTCACCCTTATCTATTTTCATTTTATATGGTGCGTCTTTTAACTCTCCATCGAAACTGTACAAATGATAATCTTTTAGGCTTATAATATTGCTGAATTTTCCAAGATGTGATCTTGACAATCTCAAATCACTTTTTAGAGAATTAATGATACTAAACTCTTGTGGTATCATTAAATAAACTTCAGAACTATCTTTAAACTTTTTAATTTCTAAAATTTTAACAGGGAGTTCTGAAACTTTACTTGTTATTCTTAATTCTTCTTTCTGTGAATGACAAGAAAAAAAACTTAATGAAATTAAAATTATAAATAAAAAATGCTTAAAATTATTCATAGTAATTTGATTATTCCATAAATATAGAATCAATTATTATACGTTCGCCTCTGTCATCTTCTTTAGAAATTATTATATAAGAATAATGACTACTAGAAGCTTTACCAGTATGTTTTTGCAGTTTATCTATTGTCTTTATTCGACCTTTCATTACCTGTTCATGTACTTCCTTTGGAATGTCTTCAATTAAAAAACAACCCTCAATTTTCGCTCCATCAGTCTACATAAAAGTTCTAACGGAAGATAAGCCATTTTGTTTTGCTTTCTCTAATGCAACTTGGATAAATTCTTTGGTGTCTCCTAATATTTCACTCGCTACTTTATTTGCTATCATATCAGTTGCAAACAATAACGCTCCAAAACCTGTTAAAGCACTTGATAGACCGGGTATTACTTTTGCAGAGGTTGATAATGCTGTGCTAGAGATGCTATATACTGTGCCGGGATTAGGAATATTTAAACTCATACCTTCATCAGGTAATAAATCAAGTACTTTTTTTGGCATCTCTAGATAATCTAAGAACTTAAGTACATCATTTATTTTATTGAAAACTGCTACTGCACCATTCGCTATATCTACAGGATTAAAATAATCTGAAAATGCTTTTTTGGTATGTTCTATCCTTTCTTCTATATCAATATAGCTAAACGAATCTTTGATCACATAATTACTGGCTTCTGTAACCTCATATCCAAACCCCTTGCTTATATTGGTTTTAAGATCAATCCGCTCGGTATAGATATGTTTTTTGATCATATTAACCTCTGATAGCATCATGGTTTTTGTAGTTATCTTTATTTTTGTAGCCAAGAAGTGAGAAACTTTGCCTGTAATACCATATGCTTCTGCAATATCTTTTGCAGCTCCTAATGCAAACAAAACAAGTTTGCCTTCACTAGTATACATCACGGGCATCTTTACTCCCTCTACCGCAGGTTTTATAAATAGGTCTTGATTACTATAGGTTACTTTTAATCGGTACTTATCAGTATTAGCCAGTTCTGTAACAGTGCCATTGTAGGTAGCTTTGCAATAGAGTTCTATATCCTCTACACCCAAAGTTACTTTGTCTTCTTGTTTGATAACAGGCTCCCAACTGTGTTTGAGTTCCATTTCTAAGATTGCCATACCCGTATCATTTACAGTAACTGTTTTGATTACAGGATCATTAGGAAATTTATCAGTGTCACGATCAAGATAATCAGACCAAAAAATCTGATCATAATCAAATAATTGTAATTTGATCTGTGTACCTGCATCAATATCTCTAGTTTTTACACAAAAGTACATGGTATCACCTAAGTGTAAACGGTTTTCTTTTTCTTCATAATATCGATACACATCTTGCCCTGCCTCATCATATACCCAATAGCCATCTACAATTCTTGGATCTCGGCTTTCTTCTTCTTGCTCCTCTGCTTCGGGTAGTTGCGGGGTTGCCCACCATTGTTCAAAATCACTTTTGCCATTGTGTACAATCCTAGAAGGGCTTAGTTGTACTCTTATTTTAAAAGGTTCTTTGTTGGAGGCATTAAAAAGATAAGTACATTTTACACAATAGCACTCATGTAGTTCTAACTTTCTGGTTTTGGTCTTACCTTGTATCGGGATAAAATCGAGGTATGCATTTTTTTGCATGATACGGTCTACTGACCATTCAAAAAAAGTAACATCTGTATTAGTTACAGGAACCTCAATAGTAAACAACTTATTTTTTGGTTTACCACAAGGCCTGCCATTATCGTCACTATTTTGAGTAAATCCCATATCGAGATGATCAACAATATATTCTTTGTCATCTACTCGTAATCTGATTGTAATACTCATTATTGTTGTCGTGGTTTTTTAGGTTTTATTAGTATTGTAGTGTAAAATCTCTAAAGTTCATTTTGAGTTTGAAATAACATTCTCATTCTGATTCTATAAATGATCTGCAATGCTTTGTCTTTTTGTATGTTTTTATCAAATAATTGATATACCCATTTATAAATCATCTTTTCATAACATCTATCCTCCACCACTACGCAGTCCATAAAATCTTCCATACTCATATGCAATCTCTGTACAATAAATTGTAAATAGATATGTCGTTCTTGCTCTCTTTGTAATTCGTTATTACTCAAAATTCTTTTGTTTTGTTTGGGGATTCAAATGTAAACGATATAGACGTCTAAAAGCAAAAAGTAGTGGGTACGATTCCGTGAATGTGCACTGCATTTTAACGAAATCATACCAAATAAAATAAGTACTCAACCCCTGTAAAAACTATTACTGAGAATGATATTAGTACTTCGAAGTAGTTAAGTACACCTTGCGATGCCAAAAAGAAGTACTAAAAAGCCTTTTTGTACTGCTTCTAAGTATTTATTAATGGCTTTTACCCCTTACCTTAAGGGGTACGATGCCTGTAAAAACTATTTGCAAGTACTTATGTAATCATTCGAACTACTTAAGTAATGCTTCGCACCACTTACATAACACCTCCGATAGATAAAGTAATAGGACATAAACATTATGTAAGTGCCAAAAAACATTCTACTCAGGGATAAAAAGAATACCATTAGGCATCAAAAGCGTAAAAGAAATACTTAGCAGTATTATGTTAACGCTTATTGTATATACCAAATGCATTAAACATAAAAAGCCGCTATAAGCGGCTTTTGATCTTCATGTTTATTGTTCTTAGAAATTTACTCTGTACTGTCCTGCGTATCTGTAGTAGGAGTAGCTTTCTTAAATAGTACTTTCATATCTTCATAAACAGTTTTAGCGCCTGGCTCATTTTCTCCTGCCAAAAAGCGAACCATTCTGTAAAAAGTAAGCGAATTAGTGTAATTATCATGATCTAGCAATGTTTTGGTATCAAGTAATTGTTGTGCTAGATTTTCTAATAATTGCACTCGATCTTCTATTTGTTTTCTAGCAACATAATCTCTATCAAATTCTTCTTTGTCTAAAAAATTTGGTATCCAAGTGGGGTGCTGCTCCATGTAATTTTTGGCTTTATCTACAATCAGTTTGTTTTGATTGGCAATACGACCATATTGTTGTCTTTTGTCAGGAGTTAAGTTGATCGTTTTGCCTTCTAGAATATTTCTTATTTCGCTAAGATGACCATCTAAGGCAGTTAATTCTTCTTCTGTAAAATTGATACTAATTAGGTTTTCTAATGCCATTATCTTTGCTTTTTAAAATTTTGGCAAATCTATGCTTAGGCATAGCAGAAAAACAAAAAGTAGTGGGTACGATTCCGTGAAAGTGCACCTCTAAATTTGATCAAAAGAGGATTCCTTTTTGATCTTGATTTCTTTAATGTAATCCGATGGGTATCTATTCATTTTTTTATGAAATGCAGTAGAAAATGATCTTGATGTTTTAAAACCTAAATCGTCTGCTATTCCTTTAATATTGTAACTTCGATATTTTGATTTTTCTTCTTTTAAATGGTCAATGAAATAATTAATTCTAAGATCATGGATATATTGAGTAAATGATTTTTGTTTATGTAGATTTATTATTTTTGAAAGGTATTTATTATTTGTATTGAGTTCTTTTGCCAAAGATGTCAGTGTCAAATTAGAATCACAAAATTTTTGATTACGCTCAAACTTATCAAGACTAATAAGTATCTTTTGAGTTACTTCATCAGACAACAAAATTTGTTTTAATTCTATACTTTTTTGTGAAAAATATTCAGTTTTATTTAAGTTATCGATTGAGTCTTCAAATTTATCTAATAAATTATTGATTAATAAATTTGAGTTCTTAAATACTCTTTTTCTTCATTAGGTTGATTTTTATTTGAGATATCATCATCAGATACCCTAGACCTATTCTTCGTCTTTAGTTTTTTATTTTTCTGTTTTATTTTCCGTTTAAAATAAAAGGCAAAAACAAAAAAGCTAACAATAAAAGTTAAGATTATTTTTAAATTTAGATCATTAAATGAAGTTTTCTTAAGATTAAAAATATAGACAAAGAGTTGATATAAAATATTGATTACTGGTATAATCATTATAAATCTATACCGCTTCCCTTTAGATTCAAAATAGGCAATCAACCAACCGATTAACCCAAAAAAATTAATCATTGTTACATATAGAAAAACTCTCAAACTAGAATACCCAGGAAAGGTTTTTTCTTTCGGTATTGCATCATGTATATATGGTAAGATAGAGCATAATAGTATTAGTAATCCTATTACTATTTCTTTATTTATTATTCTTTCAGTTTTCTTCACCAATTTTATCTAAAAATCAAAGACTCGTTTAAAAAAAATAAATCATGTCAAGTTGATAACTAGGGGTGAAAATGATAATAAATCAACAAGAATTTTATTAAATGAATATTTAAGTTCGTTCTGTTGCAATATGACAAGATTTTTTCAATTTTTAATACGGTTTAACCACATAATTCTTACTCTTAATTTACTTTTTTGTTGATTGGGTTTCAGTTGGTAAAAGAAATATTAATTCATTGAAAAGGCAACTTCAGCTTGGGCAATGTGTAAACCATTGGAACATATTTTTCTGTAAAACCCAAAATGACCTGATGTTTTCTCCCGTCCATCATAGGAGTTCTTAAAACGTAACATTGGGAGTATGGTATCTTTATCATTCTTTATGGTAAACTGATTATGATCCTCAATAATAAAATCCATGATAAAGGAACGGTCATCCCTGTTTATAGTTCTTTTATGAAAATTTAATCCGGCATCCAATAGTTTCTGTTCTGCTTGTTTAAAGAATAGTTCATTTAGGATATGGCCATAGCGTGCTGAAACCACATTTATAATTTTTCCATTGGATATGATGACGTTTTCCAGCCCGCTTCTCGGATCAATTCCAGTTAAAGTTTTTAAGGGCTTAATTTCTGAAGGGACGAAGATCTCGTCTTGTTGTAATCTGTCTAAATACATAACATAGAAGTTTTAAATGAAATTGTTTAAAAAAGAAAAAGCCTACTGTGTTCCAGTAGACTTTTTGAAATAGAAATCAAAATCATTACAGTTCAAATTGAACTATTTGTGCTTCGATTTCCTGCTTACGTTTCTCCAGAGTAGACTGAAGCTGTGAAGTAACTAAATGGATAAAATTGGTATTGGTCGTTTTGAATTCTAACCCTGTAGAATCCCTCAACGTAAACTGACTTGAACCATCGTGATTATAATTGAACTTTGTGAGTTCATTTAGTTTACCTACCAACTGTTCTCGATTATTGGCGAGGCCTCGTAGCTTTTCAAAGTTTTGGATACGGTCGTCCAAGTTTACCAAAGTTTTGATTGGTTTTGTTTGTTGAGGAGCTTTTGGTTTGATAACACTACCACTTACAGTTGCTGACTTTGCTTCTGTTGTCAATTTAGCTTTCACATCTTTTTTTGTTGTGATAACTTCGTTTCTTGTTTTAGCTGCTTGTTTTGTTTTTGTTTCCATTGTAAAGAAATTTAGATTAAACAATATTTTGAACAGACTTAAACCAAAAACAAAATTTTGGAGAGGAAAGGAAACGGAATAAATAGTGCAAACGGTTTTATGCCGTCCCTTTTCCGACATAAATTTTGTGACGTTTACCTTAGTGGTAAATATTGATATAATTGTTTATTTATATTTTTTTTAAATAAAGAAAAAAATTATAGATTATAGTATTTTGTTCAGTTTAGATTGCTATTCCTTTAATTTCTTGGTGATTTGCTTTCTATCTTTAATAAGTGTTTCTATTTCTTTATCAAAATCTACATCTTGAGTTATTTCAGGAACCTCTTTTATAAAATAAAAATCAAAATCATTTTTACTGAAATCTTTATAATTAAAAACCCTATACCGTTTCTTATTGTTACTCTTTTGAAAATTATGATTATTTACTTCTTGAATAATCTCACTTGAAATAACTTCTCTATTTCTCTTTTTTAGGCCCCTCTCTTAGATCGATGACTTCAACAGTATCATTAATTGAACTTTTAAAACTAAATATTACTATGCAAGTGTAAACACTTGTCCCATAAAATACCTTTGATAAAAGAATGATTTTTTTGATATTATTATCTGTAATAATTTTTCTTTAATTTTTTTCAAGTCATTAGAGAATAAAAAATTATCAGGTAAGACTATTACTAATTTACCATAACTACTAACTTTATTCAAACAATGTTTTAAGAATTAAAATTCATTTTTTTTTGAAGAAATATAATTATCTCAAACTCCGTCTATATCATAAATTAGGTCTTCATTTCTTGGAGTTGTTACCTTTATTCCGACAAATATTTAAGACAGTTTATATTAAATAAACATCTTAGAAAAATTATACGAATTTCTCTTGCAATTCCACTTTGATATTGTGATCTAAGGAGATACAAAATCTTTATCTTTACATATCACTGATGAAGTACTGCAAAAATATTATATTGATAAAAAAAATAGTGAGTACCGCAGTTAAAAAATTGAGGATAGTCGGCGGATAAATAATCATGCTTTTAACCGTGCTTTTATGATTTAGTAACGCATATGCAAAGAGAAATTCCCCCTTTTGAATCAAAATAAATCATTGAAAAATCAAGAGGTTATTTTCAGTAGCGGAAAAGGTTGAAATATCTAACCATTCTATTAACAATTTATTTGAAATTGAGGTATTTATAAAAACGCATTCTGCAATATTAATAGACTCATAAGAGTAATTAAAAGTATGCAAAATCTTTGCTATTGATTTGGTTTTATCAAATTGAATTACAATTTCTTTAGGTTTATCAAAAAAATGAGGTTTATAAATATTATTACTAATAATAATTTATTTCAAACTTGTAAATAATTCAAACAAACTTCATTATTTCTTTAGATTGAGAGTAGAGTTGTCCGTACAATTGAAATCCTTTAAGGCTACCTTTTTCTATCTCATCATAATTATTATGTAATTGAATTAAAAGTTCTTTCCTGAAAGATTTCCAGCTATTCAAAAAATCTTGTTGTGAAGTTTCCAGAAAGTTTGTGGCATTCCAAGATAAAAAATCAAGATTGTTTTTTAATTCATTAAATATTAAATTATTTCCCATAGACGCCCCCTTCATTACATAATACATACCTAAGGAAAATAATGCAGATTGAGATTCAAGTTTTTTTTGTGGTTTTTGAGTTTCTACCCCTAATATATTTAAGTCTTTTATAATAGCCTCCATCGTTGCTTTTTCCCGTTCTAAACACCCTATTTTAAACCCCTCAGTTTTTTCTGCTGAAATGATATGGTGAAAAATTTCTTCACGAAATAAATAATGGGTAATCAAAAAGTAGATGTATTTATCTTTACTTGGGTTTTTTATTAAATCATTCCCTTCTGTAAGTTTTTCAACTTGGTTATGGGCTACCTTAGTTGCATTTCTTAATTTCAATAAATAATTGTATTTATCTTTCATATTCTAAAACTGTTTTTATTTTTTTTAGTTTGGCTTCATTTAAGGGTTTTGACATAAAATCTAATATTAAGGAGTTATTTTTAGCTTCATACCTATCTGTCGGGTTCGAAGAAGTTGAAAGCATAACTATTATATGTCTTTGCTTTGAACTATATTGTAATTCTTTATATTCTTCTAAAAACTCCCAACCATTCATAATTGGCATGTTAATATCCAAAAAAATGATTTCAGGGTCTATAATGCTTGAATCAAGATTGTGGTATTTCCCTTCGCGATTTAAAAAATCTAAAGCATCTTGCCCGTCACGACAATCATAAATATATTCTGCAAATTGAAATCTTTTTATGATCTTACGATGAATAAAGTTGTCACACTTATTGTCATCTATTAATAAAGCACTTTTAAACATATTTTTTATTTTTTAGTTTGTGATTTAATTGTTCACTTTTCAGAGTAAACCAAAAAGTACTTCCTACACCAACCTCCGATGTCAACCAAATTCTACCATTCATACTTTCTACAATTTTTCTGCACGTAGGTAAACCAATTCCTGTTCCCGGAATATCATCTTGATGATGTAATCTTTGAAATAAAGAGAATACTTTTTCAAAATTTTTCTTATCAATGCCTATACCATTATCTGTTACAGAAAACATCCAGCCAGAACTTGTTTCTTCTGCATAAATCTCTATTAGTGGAGGAATATTTGCTTTAGAATATTTTAGACTATTTGAAATGAGATTTTGAAATAGTTTCTTTATATCTATTGGATCACAATAAATGATAGGTAGCTCTTTACAATTAATTACAGCTTTAAGCTCATCTATTTTCAAATTAAAATCTTCTTTTATTTGATTTATTACAATATTTATATCCGTATTTTCCCTCATTCTTCCAGAACTACCTACTTTAGAATACACCAGCATTTGATCAATTAATTTACTCATGCGCTTTGCAGAGCTCCGAGTTTTATCAAGATATTCATTAAAACTGCTATCTTTTACTTCTAATTCCTCATCGATTAACATCAAATAATTATCTATTGTTCTAAGAGGTTCCTGTAAGTCGTGAGAAGCGGTATAAGTGATTTGTTCTAACTCTCTTTTATAATGTTCAGATTGAAAAGGATTCCAATCTCTATTACGCTTTATAATAATGTCCTTTATACGTTTTATCATCTCAACAGAAACTATATCCCAAGGAGAACATTTGAAGTTGACTTCATTTTTCCATTTTTCAAAAGATTTTCTAGGGCTTAACCGTATATCGCCATTTTTCGAATAATTGATCTCATAAGGTCGCCTAGGATCCCCTGCCCATTCATGAATTGTACGCTCAGATTTTTTAAACCAAACGATCATACAATTATCTAATTCTTTTAACTGGATTATTGCTGCACCACCTATCTCTTCTGATAAATCTTTTAGGTTTATTTTATTTTCTAGAAGACTACGAATATCTTTGGTAATGCAAACATCATTCTCAAAAAGATCTGGATTCTTTTCAAAACATCCATAAATTTTAAGTAAAGTATCTTTTTCTGGAGCAAGTCCCTGATGATATATTCCTAAAGAAGATGTAATTATTGCCGCACCGTCTACTTCTAAAAGATCTACAAGATCAATTTTATTATTAATAAGTTGCAATAATACTTCCCATGAAGAGACTAAATGTTTATTGAAATCTTCTTCTTTTTTTCTGAACCGTATTCTCTTTTTTTGTTCTTTGGCGAATTGAATTTCTGAAATTCGTCGACATAGGTTATCTGCTATTAGTTCTCCGGTTTTTCTTGTTTCGTAATTCAAAAAGAATGGAGAGTAGTGATGACATGCAATCAATCCCCATAATTTATTATCTATAATTAAGGCCAAGGTATAAGTTGCCTGTACCTGCATGTTCTGTAAATATTCAATATGGATAGGAGAAGTTCCTCTAAGTTGTGTATAAGTTAAGTCTAAGTAATCCATTGGCTTTTTTACTTTGGGATTAAAAATAACTTTACTTGTCTTGGCGTTCACATCAGGTATAATTCTACTTCTATTTTTTAAAAACAACTCTCTTGCGACAGGAGGAATATCAGTTGCAGGGTAATGCAAACCGAAAAACGATTCTATTTCATCCTTTTTACTTTCACCTTCAACCGAGCCATGAAAATCTTCATCAAAACGGTATATCATGACACGATCATAACCTGTAACTTGACGATATTTCTCTGTAAATACTCTAAAAAGTTCAGGTATATTATCGATATATTGTAGCGGCTCGGTAACCATTCTAATCTCATGGAAGGAGGACAATTTTCTACCTAAAAGATTCTTTTCACTATAAACAGGTTCTAGTTCGATAAAACGAGTGTTGCCATGTATATGTCTAATAATATTCCAAGGCTTTCCCTCAATGTGTATTGGAACAGGATCTATAGAATTCCAAGAAAAAGGATCTTCCATCTCTTCAAAAGCATGATACATATCTTTAACCATCCAATCCTTAGAGAACAGATTAAAGTACTCTTCAACCTTGAATTTAGGAGAAACACTTGTAATGTTGTCGCTAATAAAAACAGGAATATTAGGGTTATCTTTATCCCAGGCTAAAATTGCTCCGTGATTATGTATGACTATTGGACGATGGATGGGTTCTTCTCCACAATTATCAGCAGTAAGGCTAAATGATAGATAATTCTCCTTGTAATTGTCTTCGTTTACGGGCATAGATCAAATATTAAAATTCATGCTCTTTGACGATGATCTAAATACTATTTAAAGTGGGGTATTAATTGTTAAAAATATGGAGGATCATAAATTAGATATCCTCATATACACTGTTTTATTATTCCAATAATAATATTTAACAATTGTTAAAATAAAGTACGTAAATTATTTTTTTATAAATGTGCTCTTTAAGTTTTTTAACATTTTTTATAGACGT
Source organism: Aquimarina algicola (assembly GCF_006443095.1). Taxonomy (GTDB): domain Bacteria; phylum Bacteroidota; class Bacteroidia; order Flavobacteriales; family Flavobacteriaceae; genus Aquimarina; species Aquimarina algicola. The sequence continues at coordinate 165,830 of NZ_VFWZ01000005.1, read as the reverse complement.
GTTTGATGGAGAAAAAATCAAAACAGGATTGTAAATAATAGAATTTTCTTATCTGATGCTCTAAAAAATTAAATATCTAACTTTTTTACTGTAAAAAAGCTTTTTTCATGTCTGTATCGTCAGCTTTTAAATCAGATTCAAAGGCTTTAAATGAATTTCCTACAAGTGCTTCTAATTCAAATGAGTATCTAAGAAAGGTAGTATCAAATTTTGAGGTGATCTCTTGTAGAGTTAATTGATCTTTTTAACTACTTCCAAAGTAAATTTTACTTTAAAAGATAGACTGAGTTTTCTTTTCAACTTTTCATAAGTACAGCGTTGAAATAGCATCTTAACTCACCGTCTTAAAAATGAGAAGTACTATAAGGACAAAACCTTCAAAAATAACGTTAGTGTTCAATCAGACAATTTTTGAAGAATTCTCATTTATTATCGAGAAGCTTATAGTAATACTAAACAGTGTTATAAAAGCTAAAGTTTTGATAAATAGTTTCTATAGAAACTATTTATCTATATATTTGATGTAAAATTTAAATAAAATACTAAAAATAAAAGCTTTACAAACATATATTAAATTACTTCTTACAAAAATAAATAATTTTTGATTTTTAATATTCAAAATTGTGTGTATTGCACTAAAGCCATTGCAAATCTTTAAAAACATGAAACCCCAAAACCACAAGATTTTTTTTATAATTATAACTATAGTTTCAATTTGTATATTTCTAATTTCTTTATCATTAACTATAGTGGTAGAGAAAGAAGAAATGGCAGAATCAGCTGATAGCGTAATAGAAATCCCTACTTATTAATTCAAGTTAATAGCTATTTTAGTTGCACAACAGAATGATTTTGCGTTTCCGTTCATGTACTAATATTGCATTAAAATGTAAAATTATCTCGTTACTAACAGTGTTAATTTCTAATATGCCCGTCTCCAAAAACATAATATTTATTTGTCACCAGTTCTTTAAGCCCTAATGGTCCTCGGTGATGCAGTTTATCGGTACTTATAGCTAATTCAGCACCAACCCCCATTTGTCCTCCATCTGTAAATCGCGTAGACGCATTTTGATATACTGCTGCACAATCTATTTCCTCCATAAAGACAGAAGCCGTTGTATCATCTGTAGTCATTATAGTTGCAGAATGCCCTCCTGAATATTGGTTAATTTTCTGTATCGCATCTGTTACTGAATCCACTGAGCCAATACAACATTTCATCGCCAGAAACTCTTCTTCCCAAATAGATTCATTTGTTATTAAGGTTTCTTCTCTTAAAATTTCTTTAGAAGTCCTATCAACCCATATAGACACCTCATTCTCTTTTAAGATGTTTTTTAATTCTATTAGTTTTTGATGATAGTTTGGGATTTGAGTATTCACTAAAATCTTATCAAGTGCATTACATGCAGATATCTTATCTGTTTTAGCATTGATAATAACATTCAAGCTTTTTTGCCAATCTACATTCTGGTCAATATATAAAAAATTGTTTCCTCGCCCACTTACTAGTACAGAACATTGAGCATGTTCTTTCACAAAGGATATTAATTTCTCTCCTCCTCTAGGCACGATAAGATCTAACTTCTGGGTCGGGTTCTTTAGAAAAATTTGAGTTTCTTCCCTGTTCATTGTAAGTAATTGAATGTAATCAGTATTTAGGTTGTTTTCAAGCAGCGCTTGATGCCAGAAATCAACAAGCACTGTATTACTATGCAAAGCTTCTTTACCTCCTTTCAGTAGGATTTTATTATTTGCTTTAAATGCCAGTACAGCAGCTTCTATGGTCACATCAGGCCTTGATTCATAAATAATCATAATGACTCCAAACGGGGAAGTTTTATTCACAACTTTCAAATCATTCTCTAGAATAGTTTCAGTTATTTTCTTATTAACTGGATCTTCCTGAGTCCTGACCGATTCAATAGCTTGTATCATAGCATTAATTTTTTGATTATTGATGATTAACCTATCATACATTGCCTGATCTTCTCTATTGAAGAGCTTTAAATCTATTTTATTTGCTTCAAGTAACCGCAAACGATTTTCATCTAAAACACGTATCATACTTGTAAGCACATTGTTTTTTGTTTCTGTTGATAATAATTTCATTATATTCCTTTTTATTAAAGCGATACTTTCGTCCCAATATTTTTACCTTCTATAATCTCGATTAGCGTATTCTTTCTTTTTCCGTTTGCAATAAAGGTTGGAATGTTTTTAGACGCTGTCTCTTGGGCATGCTCTAGTTTTGATCCCATGCCACCACGACCTTCTTCTTCTCTTTTACCACTGTCTTTGATATATCTTTCAAGATTATCTTCGGGATTTACATTTTTTATGACATCACTCTTCTCTGAATCAGGATGCCCATTATAGAGTCCATCTATATCAGTAAGAATGATCAATCGGTCTGCATTGATCAATTGAGCAATAAGACTTGCCAGTTCATCATTATCCGAAAACATTGACATAGTAACAGAAACAGCATCATCTTCATTAGCAATTGGAATAACACCTTCTGACAGCAACCCTTCACAACAATTAATCATATTCTCACGGTGCATTCCTGGACTAAAATCTCGTTTTGTAGGTAATACTTGTGCACACTTCATTCCATAATCATGAAAAATACTATAGTACAAACGCATCATTCTGGGTTGCCCAATGGCAGAATACACCTGTCTTCGCTTTGTTTTTTCTTTTATTTTAGATATCCCTATAACTTCTTTTCCAGCAATAACAGATCCTGATGACACCAGAAGAGTAATAATATCTCGCTCATATAATTCTGCAATTTGCCTTACTAAATTTTTTAAAATTGGTCGCACTATTCTATTGTCTTTATTAGTCATTACATTTGTACCAACTTTTACAACAATAACTTCTTTATACATAATTAATGTTCTTTTCCTAATTCAATTGCTCTGTTAAAGGCTGCAAACGCTGCCTCTTTTATCAATTCATTTATATTATTATCCTCCATAGAATCAAGTGCAGCTTGAGTAGTTCCTCCTTTGGACGCTACTTTCTTCATCCAAGAATTAGGAGATAGATCGGATTGGTTAAATAATTCAACAGCTCCTGTGAATGTTTGACTAACCAAAACTTTTGACTCATTTCTCGTAAATCCCATTTGTTGAGCTGCCTCCATCATACTCTGCATAAAATAAAACACATATGCAGGACCGCTACCAGAAATACCCGTAGAAGCATCTATGAGATTTTCATTACTCACACGAATAGATGTTCCTGTAGTATTTAAAAGATTTTCAATAGTTAGTAATTCTATCTTGGATACTTGCTCTGATGTCACATACGAGGTCAACCCTTCACCAACTTTTGCCGGTAAATTCGGCATTGCCCTAACTATTTTGTCGATAGATAATGCATTTTTAATTGTATCTACGGTAACTCCGGCCATGATCGAAACCACGATTTGATCAGGAATCACTAATGGTCTTATTTTTTCAAATAATTGTTCTGCATGAAAGGGTTTAACAGCAATAAAAATGATGTCTGCTTCAGGAACACATTCGTCTAATTCGCTGTAGGCATCAAAATATGAGATTTGATCCAGTTCCTCTAATTTTTCATCAGACTTATCTAAGACCATAATATTTTTCTTCTTGAGCAGTTTTGATTTAGACATACCTTCAGCATAGGTAAGCCCCATATTACCTACTCCGATAACTAGTATTTTCATAAAAATGGAAAAATTATTTTACTAACAAAATTGATAATAGACAAGTTATACATACAAAATACAATCATCACAATCCTTTACTTCGCCATAATAGGTTTCACGATACTTATACAGTGTTTTTATAGGTAAGCCTAATAAGTATCTTTTAATATAAGTCACTTTAGTAGTTAATTCACCCATTTTTTGACTGTATCGCTTTTCTGTTTTAGTTTTTCTTTTAATTTTTATAATTCTCATTTTTGTTTTATGTATTTATTTTTGGTAGATATTTAAGTAATTAAAAACAAAGTAAACCCTTGTACAGAAACTCATTATATCTCCTTAAAAGCTTATTCTTATATTTTGTTTTTTTACAATTGTTAACGAATTTTAGTAGGCCTTTTGGTGTAGTATTGCTGTTCCTCAATTGCGTTCATTTGCTTTCCATTTAGATATCGCTTGTAATACTTTAGTGTTATATTAATGCATTCTCCTTCTCTTACTTCCATTCTTAGCATTTTGTCCTTCTTGCTTACCCAAGGTAGGTCATTAAAATTTTACTTTTAGAAGAATATCGTAGGCGTTTCACGGCTCTTCCCTTCACCTGACGAACACGTTCTCTAGTAAGGTCAAAAATTTCTGCTATTTCTGATAGGCTTTTTGCATCATATGAACCGATCCCAAAATATGATCGTAGGATATCTGCTTCTTTTGGTGATAATTTTTTTAAAGCTCGCTCAACCTCTGTCTGCAAAGAAACCTTTATCATTAATCTATCTGGCATTGGGGATTCGGTAGCTCTAATGACCTCATAAAGAGTTGAGGTTTCATCTTCTTTTAATGGAGCATCTAATGAAATCGGCCTTCTTGAGTGTTTCAAAGATTGCCTTATCACATTTACCGAAACTCCTAATTCTTGTGCTATTTCTTCTTCACTAGGAGATCGTTGGTAGTTTAGTTCTAAATTTGCATGTGCTTTATTTATTTTACTTATATGATTTATCTTATTTAGAGGAAGTCTTACCAAACGAGATTGCTCTGCAATTGATTTTAATATAGATTGTCGCACCCACCAAACAGCGTATGAAATAAATTTAAATCCTTTGGTCTCATCAAAACGCTGCGCCGCTTTTATCAACCCTAAATTCCCTTCATTAATAAGATCTCCAAGCTTTAATCCTTGGTTTTGATATTGTTTCGCTACCGAAATTACAAACCGTAGATTAGCTGTTACCAACTTATTAAGTGCCATCTGATCTCCCTTTTTGATTCGCTGCGCTAACGCTACTTCTTCTTCCGCAGTAATCATAGGTAATTTATTTACATCCTGTAAATATTTATCTAAAGACTTTGACGCTCTATTTGTTACTTGTTTTGTTATTTTTAATTGTCTCATAAATTTAATTTGCTTTTAGACATAGAAGAAGCACTCGATTGTTTCCATTCGAACACTTTATAAATGATAAGTGGTAATAAACTTAGAGGATTTCGTAGTGAAATTTTGTAGTACTGATAGGTTTCATGTACAAAGCCACTTCTCCAACACAATTTTGCTAGGCAGCTGCTATCAATTTCTTTCTCAAATTCCTGTCGGTGTGATTTTTATCTGTAGCAATGTGTACCAGAATGTTTTCTGGGATATAACCATTCATACCCGTGTTGTTAACAACCTCAGCACCAATAATTTCGTCTTGTTCCTCTGCAACAAAAACTTTTCCACCAAACCCGGGAATTTCTTTTGCTGAATATTCAATAACCCTTCGAATGGACAATTTCGAATCGCCATATCCTCGAGAATATTTAAAAATAAAGTTTGTAACCTTTTCGATATGAAGACGTGTCATGCGATTAAATGCATCATAAGTGATAAAATTCATAGGTGGATACACTACTTCTTTTTTAGGATAAAAATTTAAAGTGCATTATTTGTACACATTACTTCCCAGTAAGCCATATCCGAAAAATCAGAACATTTTCTTTGTATATTTTGTTGTTTCCAATAGTTGATTTCATTTCTTATCTCTTGAGAATCTTGACTTTTCCCCGGTATTCCGTTTTTTGGAGGCATATTTTTTAACATATTTTATTATAATTGTAGCTATTAATTTTGCAGATCGTGTCAGATATTTAAATGGGATGAACTACAGCATTGATATTGTGGCGTCTTACTAGTTTTAAAGTAAAAGCCTTATGACCTTTCGGAGCCAAAAGATGTAGTTTTCCTCTCTTCATAGATGCCATAAAGCTCAGTACTTTCCATTTCACAACAAGATCTTTAGGATTATCTTTTTTTAAAGCCACTTCTGTATAATGCTTAGCCCCTCCATTGGTAATAAAGGAGAGATCGGCTTGTACTACTTCATCAGTAGATTTACTCTTATAGGTTTTGGGGTCTTCATAACCTTCGATTGTAGCTTTTAGAGAAATTGTAGGTTTTCTCTCTGCCCATGCAACAGCCTTTTCCAAGTACTTTTCTTTTTCCATACTTTTATTTTTAGTGAAACAATTTAAAAAACTCTTTTATACAAAAGGTTTTCACAAAGATAACTAAAAATAGTTCTTATAGAAACTATTAGAATGTTGAGCATATAAAATGTACTACCACTATAGTAGTTAATAATTTATTACCGTAGGGTCTATGGGCTATTTGAGAAAAAGAAAAAGTTATGTTAAAACTCTAAATTTAGAATCATTCTTCTTTTACATGAGTAATTTCCTTAATCGTTAATAATGGAGCTGCATCGACATCCTCAACATCCATTATAGTTGTTAATAATTCTATATTTCTATCTAACTCATTAATCTGTTCAGGAGTTAATTTTTTTAACTTTAACGATAATTTTTCTTGTAAGGTTGTTGGTGACTTCTGTAACAAATCCGCACCTTTGGCTGTTAATGTAATATAAGTAGCGCGTTTGTCATTAGGTTCCGGTAAGCGCGCAACAAATCCTTTACTCTCCAGTCTGGTAATAATGCCTGAAACTGTACTGGCATTTAGATTAATGTACGATTTGATATCCTTAGCAAACGCTCGATAATCTTGCTGATCTGATAAATATTGAAGTACTAGAAGCTGAGGAATACTAACTCCTAATTCTTTCTCTATTTTTTTGCTCTCCAGATTAATAGAACGTATAATTTTGCGCAGTTTAACTAAAATCTCAATATACTTCATGGATCAACTCATTTTAATTTCAGGCAATATACTACATATCCTAACAGTAAATCACATGATAAACAAAAAACAAAGTCCTTCACAAAATATAATGCGTTGTCATCAATTTTGCTTCTAGAATTATGATATTGCTTTGCATGAGAAGTAATTTATAATACAAAAAGAATTTCAAAAAAGGAGATTGAAAATTTTAAGCACACAAATACATGCAAAATACACACAAATAGGCAAGTGAAAACTGGAGTTGCTACATTTATTCAAACAGATATTTAAGACAGTTTATATTCAAACAAATGTCTTGGAAAAATTATCCGAATTTCTCTTACAAGTCCACTTGAATATTGCGATCAAAAGGAGATACAAAACCGTTATCTTCACATACTACTGACGAAGTATTGCAAAAACATTATATCGATAAAAAAAATAATAAGTACAGCAGTTAAAAAATTGAGGATATTCGGCGGATAATTTAAGGAAAACCATGCTTTTTAACCATGCTTTTATGATTTAATAACGTATATACAAAGAGAAATTTCCCCTTATAAACTAAAATAACCTCTTGAAAATCAAGAGGTTATTTTTAGTAGCGAGAGCAGGACTCGAACCTGCGACCTTCGGGGTATGAGTCTAAAATAAACCTAAGCTACCCTTCTGTTTATTATAGCTTTATATTTTCATCATCTTACAAATGGCTACAAACGGTTATAAATCGGCACCTTAAAAAGGTACTCCAAAGAAGAGTATCGCATACATTAATCTTTAATTGAAATTATATCTATTATTGGATTATTTTTATGTTAAAAAATATAATCATTGAGTATTGTGGTTAGGGGTCAAATCATATAGTAAACAAATTAATTAAACATTACTGGTATGATCCTGCTCTAATTGAATAGAGGAACACATCTTTTATAGATATATAGTTTTACTAAATAAGCAAATTTATAGGAAAGACCATATATTACTAAATATGAAGAGAACTCTAAATGTGCAATTGTAGTAACCGTGTATTTTTTATAGAACTGTCTAGCATTTTGGATAAAAACAATCTTTTTACTAACTCTCTAAATAGAAATGGATATAGTCATATTCTTTTATCGCAAAAACTGCTTTAAAAATATCATCTTAAAAAAATGATACTTTTTACTTTAGTGAATTGAATTTACCAATAAAATGAATACAATAATATAACTATCAAAAATGTAGAAAAACTAACTTTGCGAAAACTTAACATTAGAGGAGAGAAATTTTCTCTCCTCTCTCTATCGCTAATTTAATTATTGATTAACTACAGGAATACTGTCTACCTTGTATATTACAAATATTTTTACAATTGCTACAAGACCTTGAAGGAAAAGTAAAACTAGAGCCTGAACATCTGCAACTTATAAAGTTTCTATTATTTCCACCTAAAACATTTTTTAGTTGGTCTCTTTCTAGCATTTCGATTTCGTTAAATCTTAATTTATTAAAACTTCTTTTTTTCATTTTAATAGGTTTTAAAAGTGTTTGTTTTTCCTCAAACATTTATAGACACTTGAGGACATATGTCTACTCCTCGCGAGGGAATATCTTCTTTGGATTATTTTAATTTACTAAACCAATATATTTTTTAAATCACTGATTTCATATTCTGCTGGTAATTGGTAACCATTTATAAATATTGTTGGTGTATGTTGTATTTTTTCAAGATCACACCAATCTTTCATGACTTTTAATTTTTTGGTTTGTGTTTTTATCTCATCCTTCAAGGGATGTTTTTTAGCGTACTCTTCATAATCCTTTTCATTTGCTAAATACCAATCGTCTAGAGCTTGATGTAGTAATTTACTATTTTGTTTCTCGGCTAAAGCCATTAAATGTCTGGTAGGTAACGCCTCTTCGTTATCTTTCTCCGGACTAGATGTAAAAATAATTTGTAATTCAATTAACTCTCTTTCTAAAAGTTCTTTTAACACTGGATGAGCTTCTGCACAAGGATTACAATAAGGGTTACATACTTTAACCACAGAGTATTTGGTTTTTTCATTATCAAAGACAAGACCTATATTTTCGGTATTGTATTCGATTTTTTTAGATTCTTTCAAAAGTCCAAAGAACACACTTGTATTATTTTTTAATCTCAAAAAATTTCTTCTATTAAAACGACTATCCTTATCTTTTTGTATTGCAAATTTTATAGTTTTCCAAACAAGTATTGGAAAAAATAGTATTGCAATTAGAGAAGGGATTAAAATGAAATCTATTGCTATCTTATACCAATTTGTATAAAAAACGATACTTACTTCTATAAGCAATATCGCTTGGATTGAAATACATAATCGGCACCATTGTTTCAAAATTAGTCCTTGATATACAAAGAAAAAAAACACAAAGGATATAGAAAATAATGTAAGCCAACTTATCAAAGATAATGAGGAAGTTGAAAAATTGTGAATGAATAAAAAGAGTAAAGTTCCACTAAAATAAGAGAACCCGACCTCACTCCAACTAAGTGTTTCAAATAAAAATTTAGCCTGTTTCGATCCTAATACAGCATTACAATTTATATTCTTATTTCCAGAACAAATCTTTTGTATTACAGGATTATGACTGTCTATTTCATACCACAAAAGAATAATTCCCACACCGACAATTTTTTTACTCTTTTCCTTTATCAAATTAATTTGGAAATAGATTTAAAGAAAGTTTGATTTATGATGAAGTCATCTTGACTTTTTGTTTTTAACCGAAAATGAGATAAGATTTGTACATACAAGGCTCTTTTTGAAGCAAATAGCAGCGATATGGATAAAAAAAATAACCATATATGGGGTGATTTTAGCCTTTTTTAGGAAATAGAAAACGTCAAGATGACTTCAATTTATAAGAATTTCAATCTATTTTAAATTAAACCTTCGCTATTATTTTTAGTCTTAGAGAAGTGTATTATCTAAAATATAATCCTGAAGAAGAGTTTTAATAAATAAAAATCTAAATAAACAAAATGAATAATTTAAAATATTTTTTAGTTGTATTTGTAATGTTTACTTTGCTTCCTAGTAAAAGCTGTTCTAAAACTATGGTAGTAGATGTAAAACCAACTCTATCCAAGAAAGAAAAATTTACGCCCTCGGATTCCACTTCAAATGATATTCCAGAAGAAAGTACATTTTTTAATGGGAATGTATCTATGGATAATCCAATTACTATATCAACACCTATAACAGGTTCAAAAATACAGAATGCAATTGATGTTTTAAACAATAGACCTGAGGGAGGGGTACTTAAAATTCCAAAGGGAACACATACTTTAAATCAAAGTATTTCTTTAAAATCTAATGTGCATATAGAAATCAATAAAGAAGCAGTAATCAAAGTAGCTCAATCTTTTAGAGGGGCAATTTTTACTATTGGAACCAATAATTATCCAAGTGCCGTAAAAAACGTAAAAATTTATTCTTCTGATATCAACAAAAGATATCAAATTAATTATTCAGAGATTGATTCTCCAAACAAAGCTATTTATTTTGTTTCTATTGGTTATGCCAACGGTTTCGAAATTAATGGTGCAGAAATTTTAGATAATGAAACGATGTTTTCTGCTTTTAGAATAGGTCCCAATGGAACTAGAAGGAATACTACTTCATTTAATAGAATTTCTGAAAATGGGATCATTAAAAATTGTCATATCCAAAATGCGGATTATGGTTATGGATTGATTCAACTGGCGGGAGGTAAGAATTTATTGCTCAAAGATATTAGCGGACATGGTGGTGTTACTTTAAGATTAGAAGGATCTGCTAAAGGACTGGTAGAAGCTGGATTCAAAATTGGGATTCAAGAAAATATTTATGCGCAAAATGTGAGTTGTACAAATGGTAATGCAGTATTAATGTTGTCTCCCCATGCCAAAGAACATGGAAAAGTTGTAGTTCGTGATATTACAGCTATTAATTGTGGTATAGGTATACGCATTGATAAAGGGTTTGGACCCAAAAACGGATATTATTCTCCAAAACCTTATATAGGAGGGAAAATCAAAATCCAAGCTTCTGATGTAGATTTTGTCGCTCAGATCAAGAAAAAACACTACAAGTATTATCCAAAGGATTTTAGAGAAAAACATCCTTATCAATCTTTAGCACCACTCAAAAGAACCAAAGGAGATGCAAGGTATGGTAAGGCTATAACACCAATATTTCACGGAGCTAGACTTACAAACAATAATCTAGGAAGAAATGATGAAGGATATTATGATTTTGTTTATGACCCCAGTATGGAAGAAATAATAGGATTCCCTTCTTGTATTCCCAAAATAACCAATCGAGGTAATGCTAATAAAGTTTGTAATTAACAAATAGTACACCTAGCCTCTACAGCGACAATTTTAATTAAACTTTTGATGCTTTCGTGTTATGATGATTGTACGATGTCCTTAATTATATTTTATGGTTCAATTCAACAATTTCTCTTGACAATCAAATAAGGTTTGTTGAATAAACATATGAAACAAAACAATCGTCTTTCAGATACAAAACCATAAAAAGGTGCTTCATTTGGAAATGTGAGTACCTTTAAATCTAGTACAGTTAGAATTCCAAACTTGGTGTTTTGCAAAACATGAAGTATAAAATTCAGAATTATATACTTTATATAGTCCATTTATATTATAGATAAAAACAGTAATAGCATCGAACTTTTTCTTTTTGATAATCTTGAGGGAATTACTGAAGAAAAAGTTTTAGAATTAGTTTATGACGGAATTAAAAAATCAATGAAAAGCTCTTTTTTATTCATTGGAGATAAATAAAAAACAGAATAATTGCAGTTGCTAACAACGTATACAAAGAATAGCACGAGTCGATATATATAATTCATCTCTCATAATGAATTAAAATAAGTATCTAAATATATCAATCTCTTAATAACCCAATTTTTTAAATACTCTAAATGGTCTTTATAAGAAATGTTCGATTCCCAAACTAGATTCTCTCTTTCATAAATCTTATTTTTTTCAAGTCTGTTATAAGTTTGATCAATAGTCTTAAATAATGAATCCTTATTAAATTGGTTATTTCTTAATTCTAACCACCTATTTTTCACTCTGGTCTTATAGTTAGCAGGATTCTCGTTCAATAATCTATCAAATAATCCATTACTTAAAATATCATCAGTTGTTGGAATCCTCTTTCCATCCTGAATTGTTCCTAAAACTCCATCTAAATCCCAAGGCACATTAAAATAAGGAGTGTTTTGGTCATATCGTGCTACAAAAACATTCTTGCCAAGATTGTCTGTTGCCCTAAGTAAATTTATCAATAAAAAATAATCTATGGCATTAGGAATATTAAAATACTCTGCTATCTTTTCATTAAAATCAGAAGCATTAGAGTTCATAACAAAATCTGTAAATTTATATAAATTGTCCCAATAGGCTTTATATTCAATAAAAGGATATTTTATTTGATATCCCCCCCAATGAGGAAAAAGGTTATTAAATTGAGGAAGTTTTTTATAAGCTGGCGCACCTTCATAACTTGTAGCTTTAAACAATTCTCCTTTAACCACTTCATTTTCAAATCTCTTTAATTTTAGGAGATCACGATCTACTTGTTGAGATAATGCATAAAATCCTTTGTATTCAGAATTCAAAAATAACTCTACGAATCTTAGATCTGCTCCACTTTTAGCCTTAGGTTCTTTATTCACATAATGAGATTTATGAATAGACAACCATAATTTTTGACTAAGAAAAGACCTCAATCGCAATGGTTCATTATACAATCCATCAAGAATCCAATCATCGTTTGTACCTAATTTTGGGAGTTTAATTCTGAGTGGATTTTTTTTTGTGGAATCACTCCAAAATTCAAGATCATATGATTTTTTAGGAAATGTTAAAGACAAATTACCTCTCAGTTCTATGCCTGCCAATGTATCTATAATTTTCTTATAACTTGAATATCGAAAACGAGCAGCTTTTTTTGGAATATCTTTTATAGTGTCATCTATACTTATTGATATTATTGGCAGCCTCGAAATATATAATTTATAAACTTCATTATTATTCTGAATAAGATAGCTATTTTTATAAGACAAACTATCAGTTAAAATTGTTTTTTGACATAACTTACTAAATAATACTTGAGTATATTTTTTGTGAGCTCGTTTTGTAGAGTCAGTCACTTTGAAATTCCAAATAATAATTTTATTCTTTTGATCGATCCCAAAACTCTCTTTTCTTGCAATAACTTGAGTGACTTCTTGTCCAAAGACAAAAGAAAAACATATGAATAATAGAAAAGATGTTATATATTGTTTAAGCATCATTAAAATTTTAAGATAAATATTGAAATTAGAAATCTCCTATATCTAAAAGAAAAATTCTAACTTATTACTTTTATTGTCACTATACAATTTTGACTATACTACTATCTGGAATTAGTTTTTCTTTAGTGTTACCTTTTTTATCATATTCTAAATTATGAATGATATATCTCATGGCTTCCTTTCGAGCACGATCCTTATCATTACCATTAATGACAATCCAAGGTGATTTCTTTGTAGAAGTATTATTAAACATCTTTTCTTTATATTCTGTAAACGATGACCATTTGGATTGTGCTTGTACATCAACTCCACTTAATTTCCATTGTTTTAATGGGTTATGGACCCTTTCTTCAAGACGTTTCTTTTGTTCTTCGGAACTTATAGAAAACCAAAACTTAAAAAGATGTAAACCATCATCAATCAGCATATTTTCTAACTGCACTACTTGATTATTGAATAGTTCATGTTGTGCTTCACTACAGAAACCCATTACCGGTTCTACAACGGCTCTATTATACCAGCTTCGATCAAAAAACACAATTTCTCCTGGACCAGGAAGATGCTCTATATAGCGTTGAAAATACCATTGACCATTTTCTTTTTCGGTTGGTTTTGATAATGCAACTACCTTAAACAATCTAGGATTAAGAAATCTTATAAATCTCATAATAGCCCCTCCTTTACCGGCAGTATCTCTGCCTTCAAATAAGATCATGATTCGCTGATTAGTTTCTTTAATATATTGCTGTAACCATACTAGTTCTGTTTGCAAGTTTATATATTCTTGATCTTGTTCAGAATTCAATAGTTTCATACCTGAAATTTTAACTTTTTTTCGATAGACTCAATCATAATATTTGCAATATCTAGCCCCGTAGCATTTTCTATACCTTCTAAACCGGGAGAAGAATTGACTTCGAGTAACAATGGACCTTTATTAGATCTTATGATATCTACTCCAGCAACTGGAAGGTCTAAAATCTTAGCTGCTTTAATTGCAAGTTTCCGTTCTTCGGTAGTAATTTTAATCTTAGAAGCAGATCCTCCCTGATGAATATTTGCTCGAAATTCACCTTTCACTGCTTGTCTTTGCATTGATGCGACTACTTTACCGTTTACTACAAAACAACGAATATCTTGTCCATTAGCTTCTTTAATAAATTCTTGTACTAAAATATTAGTTTGCACACTTTTAAAGGCATTAATAACACTTTCTGCTGCCTTATTAGTTTCTGCTAACACTACTCCTTTACCTTGCGTACTCTCTAATAATTTAATAATTAAAGGTGCTCCATTGACCATTTTAATTAGATCTTTAGTGTCCAAAGGAGATTTTGCAAATCCTGTAATAGGAATTTGTATCTCATGTTTTGCAAATAATTGTGTTGCTAATAGCTTATCTCTAGATTGTGTAATCGCTTCGGCACTATTTAAACAATATGCCCCCATAGAATCAAATTGCCGAATCAAAGCACAGGCATAAAAAGTTACAGACGGTTTAATTCTCGGGATAATTGCATCAAACGCATCAATAATATTACCTCCTCGGTATCTTATTTCAGGGCGTGTAGCATCCAATTTCATATAAGATTGTTCTACATTCAAGAAGACCATTTCATGACCCCTGGCAATACCAGACTCAATAATTCGTTTATTACTATATAATTCTGGGTTACTTGCTAAAAGAGCAATCTTCAGCCCCGTTTTTTCCCTTATAAAAGATTTATATTTCTTAGTGATTTGCTCGCTGGTAAAATCTGTTTGAATAAAGGCTACTGATGGATTAACCATGTAACGGTCAATTAATGCTTCGCGACCTAAAAGCATTCTAAATTCCATCGTATCTCGATTCGCAAGGGTCATTTCTATATCAAAAGTATCCTCTCCAACGGTAACTGGTGTTTTGACCACATAACGTTGTTCTGAAATTCCCGAAGAGCTTTTTACAATTCTTTTGTCAAATATTTTAGTTTCACAAGTAATTGTGATACTACGATTTTCTTGTATAGGATTTACCTCAAAACGTGCCCATTCTTCTGTACCTTTAGTAATCAATTGGATATTATTAGCTTGTATAGAAGAGGTTTTTGCGCCAGAGTCTATTCTAGCTTTTATAGCAGGAATACCAAATTCTTCAAATATGCACCATTCTTCGCTTCCTATTACTTTTATATCTTTCACTTTAGAGTTTTTTTTATTTTAATGGTTATTCTATGTTAATGATTTTCCTAAGACTACTTAAATAAAAAAATTATACAATGTTATAGAAAATAATCTTAGGATAAATCAGTATTATTTTTTTGCTTAAAACCAGTTAATTTTTCGGTTAAAGTAATCCAAAATGGACTAATAACTAGGGTTAATGAGATTAGACTTATTGTAAAATTATAACCAAAAGCCTCGATAATACCTAAACCAAAAGCGGTAGAACTTAATAGAAAACTTAATTCTCCAATTTGTGCCAGTAATGCTCCACCAAGCAATGCCTCTTTCCAATTACATGAAAAAACTTTAAGAATTAAAGAATTCAATAAATGATTGGTTATATAAACTACAAAAATTGTTGTCATTATAGACCAAAGATTGTTATAAATAAAGGTAAGATCAATCTGTAATCCTACACTTATAAAAAAGAAAGAAACAAAGAGTACTCGAAATGAGTGTAAAGTATCATGTATCCAATCTGCCTCTTTTGCTGCATTGATAATTATTCCTCCAACAAAAGCTCCTAGCGCCGCTGATAAGCCAAAAATTAATGTTGTTAATGCCCCTCCAAAACAAAGAAATATTGCCATAAAAACTTGTAGCTCGTGATCTCTTTCAATTCTTTTAGAAAAAGGAAGACTTATAGCTCCTTTAATATAAATATAAATGAGTATCCCAATTATTAATATTGCTCCAATACTCATTAAAATTATGTGTTCAAGCGATTCGGATTTTCCTCCTAATTGAGAAATAATAATAAGTAAAGGTACTAATGCTACATCTTGAGCCAAAAGAATACTTAAAACATTTTTACCAATTTTAGTTTCAATTATTTTTTTGTCTTGCAGTAATTTTATGACTATTGCAGAACTACTTAGGGCAATAACAAATCCTATTACTACAGATCTGGCAAAACTCCAATCAAAATAATATCCTATTAAAAGTATCAAAGCCACACTTAACCCTATTTGGGATAGTGTTCCGATAACTGCCAATTTCCAACGTTTTAAAAAATCAACAATATTTATTTCCATACCGATAAAGAACAAAAGTAAGATTACTCCTAGTTCTCCGAGTAAATGAATTGATTCTGCATCTTTAACAACATTCAAACCATATTCCCCAAGAATAACTCCTACAAGAATATAACCTACAATATAGGTTTGATTTAGCTTTTTGAGCACAATACTAATTCCTATGACTAATAGAGCGAGAACTGCCACCAGAATAATAACAGGATCTAAAGAAGAAACTAAAAACATAGACGATTGATTATTATTTTAAATTGATTAAAGTACTACGTTTTACTTCTTTGTATTAGGTTCTAAACCCTTACTAATTAGCATTATATTTTTCATGATAGTTTTTTGTTTTTCTAAAGCTAATTCAAAATTTCATATCACGAATCATGATATCTAAAAATCATAAACTTATATTCTATTTCTTTTCAAGATTAATAAATAAGGGCTTTCCTTTTTTTAAAAATTTAATACTTAAGAAAGATCTATCTATTAAAATAAAAAACTATTTAATTCCTAAATCATCTCCATAAATAACTCTAAAAAGAAATGCCATTAGAAATGAAATTAAAATTCCTATTAACAATACATAAAGTGCGCTTCTAAGATATTTTCTTTTTTTTTCTAATAAAATACCTAATTGATAGATATCTTGTAGCAATGATCTATTTATAAAATTAATATTATCGCTCATCTCCATCATAGTATTTTCATAAATCTTGGCTGTCATATTTATATAATTTCCATAATACAATGGGTTTCCTTCATTATCTCTAATTTTTTCAACAGTTAAGTTTTTATTCGTTTTCTCTGGCATCATCGCTAACATTGCATAAATTATTGAAATCAAAACGGCAACTCCTGAAACAAACAACAATATAAATTTTAAATCTAACATATCATTGTTAACAATTATTTTACCAATAATAAAAGATAAAATTAAAGCGTTCATTGAGAGTAATATTCTTGCTTTTCTATCCACCATTTGATTCAACGTATAGTGATTTCTACTAGTTGTCGATAACATTTTAGTAAATTCTTTTGTATTTGCTTCTTGTTTTTTAATCAATTGTTTCTGAAATTTCTTATCATCAATGACCTGATTGCTATCAGAATACTGTAAGGGTTCTTCTATTTTTATAGGTTCTTTATCTTTCATTAGAATTATTAAATTAATTGTTTGAAGATATCTATTTTAATATTAAAAAATCAATTTAAAATAGTTGATTCGTTCATTTTAGAAAATAACTTATTCAAATTAAAAAAAGTTACTTAATAATTTTTAAGGTATTATTTCATTATTTTTAATTATTCGAAATAAAAGTCTTACCTATAAGTCAAAAAAAACATGAAACGAGTTTTAATTCCTACTGATTTTTCAGATAATTCTTTTAATGCTCTTCAATATGCAAAAGTATTATTCAATAATGAAGAGTGTACATTTTTCTTACTCAATGTTTATTTGAGTAATCCATCAAATTTACTGAATGAAAATTATAGCGATTCTATGCTAACAGAAATGGCAAATGAATCTGAAATAGAATTAAAAAAATTAGCGAAGAAAGTAAATAAAGAAAATAACAATGTTGAGCATTATTATGAGACAGTATCTAAAGCCAATACACTAGTAAAAACTATTAACTCTACAATTGCATCTAAAAAGATAGAATATGTTATAATGGGTACTAAAGGTGCGAAAGGAGCTAAAGAGATTTTTCTTGGTAGTAACGCAGTAAAAGTTATCAATGCTGTAGATAATTGTCCAATTATTGTAGTACCAAAAGATTATTCTGTAACAAAACCTTCTTTGATTACTTTTTCTACAAATTTTAAAAGAGCCTTTTTTAACGAAGAATTAGAACCATTAATTGAGATTGCAATAGCTAATAATGCGAAAATAAATATTGCCAGAATTATGCAGGAGGAATTTCTCACAGATATCCAAAAAGAGAATAGAAAAATGTTAAAGAAACTATTAAAAAATATAGATTATATTTTTTGTAAAATTGATGTCGAAACTTCGGAGACTAACGCTCTTAAAGATTTTGCCAAAAACACTGAAAGTGATTTAATAACTTTAATACATCATAAGTATAATTTCTTGCAAAGACTAGTAAAAGAGGATGTCGTAGATAAGATAAGTTTTAATAGTGCTGTTCCTCTTTTGATACTACCTAAATTAAACTAAAATGAATGTTTTCCTAAAACAATAATTATATAAGTTACTTTCAAATTTAAAGTAAATCGAGTAGCACTATTTACAAAAATTTAGCGACTATTGATCTTTATATACAACATCATTTTAATCGCTTTAAAGTTTCTCCAAGTCTAATTTATAATATCAATTTTATTCATTTGCGATCTTTGATTTTCTTGTTTAAAATATGAATTAATATTTAATTTCAATTATAAATTTAGTAAAACAGACACTTCTTTTAAAGACATAATCTTCCTAAAACATTTTACTATATTTTAATATTAAGATACTTTTGTTTTTAAAAATAAACTTATGTTAATCTATAAACAAGAAGTATTTTTTAGTATCATTCTGATAGCGATAATGTTTTTTATAACTCTTATCATAAAAAGAGCAATAAAAAAGTTTAGCTTTGTCAAATCAATTGAAATCAACCGTAGAAAAGTCATTTTTAATACTAGCTATCTTGTTATTTATATAATAACTGGTTCTATATTGGCTTTGATCTGGGGTGTTGACCTAAAACAATTCACAGTATTTATCTCTTCTATATTAGCTGTTTTAGGTGTTGGTTTTTTTGCAAATTGGTCAATATTATCTAACATTACTGCTAGTGTGATACTTTTCTTTAGCCATCCCATTAGAATTGGTGATAGGATAAAAATTATTGATAAAGATTATAATTGGATAGGAGAAGTAAGAGATATTACAGGTTTTTACTTCTTTATGATTACTGATAGTGGCGAAAAAATTTACTTCCCTACCTCTATGGTTATCCAAAAAGGAATTCAAATTTTAGATAAGGATGAAATAATTATAACAAAAGATGATTCCGCTAAAATTTCAGACTAAAACTGGATTTCAACAAAAAAACAGATAAGTTTTTAAAAATTAGATTATGCTTTTAATTTTTATTCACATTTGTTGCTCTTAATATCATTATTAAAATTTGCACCTACTAAATGTCATTTAAAATAGTAATTCTTCTAAGTGAGATTTACATTTATACAACGGGTTACGCAGAAAATAAAATTAATTATTCTTTCACTTATTTTTTGAATGACTATGTGCTAACTACAAAATAGAGTCAAAATATTATCTCATAAATTGACCTAATAAAAGATTGAGAAATCCAAAATTATTTTATAAGTAATAAGTATAAACAATCAATTTAATACATAAGAAAAGAATCTATCATAACAAGTCTAATTTTCTTAATTCATATAATCTAAGAAGTATATTATCTCTCAAAAGCAATTCATAAAGTAGGGTTTTCTTAATTTTTATTCATCAATCTAAAATCTAACTTAAGATATTGTTAAGCTTTGATTGATATATCATCAGAGCAAAGCAAACTAGCTTTTCAGCACACCTCTACTATTATCTTGAGCTACTTTTATGACACTAAAGACAAGGATATGTCCTTGACTTTTTACCAACTGTCTAATCTAAAAAAAATATATCATGAAACTGAAAGATAAAAAAATTGCAATTTTGGCAACTGATGGGTTTGAAAAATCAGAATTATTTCAACCATATGAAGCATTGAAAAACGAAAATGCAGAAGTACATATTATTTCTATTAAAGAAGGAGAAATTAAAAGTTGGAACGATGGCAACTGGGAAGAAACAATAACTGTTGATCATCTGGTAACAGATATTAATGAGTCTGACTATCATGCCTTAGTACTCCCTGGTGGTGTTATCAATCCAGATTTACTACGTGTTAATGAAGATGTATTATCATTCATAAGGGATTTCTTTGAAAGTGGAAAACCTGTAGCTGCTATTTGCCATGCTCCGTGGTTACTGGTGAGCGCAAAAGTTATTGAAAATAGAAAAGTTACATCTTATAAAAGTATTAAAGATGATATCAAAAATGCAGGAGCTAACTGGGTAGATCAGGAAGTTGTAGTAGACAATGGGTTAGTCACTAGTAGAAAACCTGATGATTTACCTTCTTTTGTAGATAAGATAATTGAAGAAGTAAAAGAAGGAAAACACAAAAATCAAGTTGTAAACGCTTAAAACATAAAGGAGTTTCAGTGCGATTTAAAGACGCTAAATCCTGATCATTAAAATATGATTGGGATTTAGTTGTTTATTTAATAATTAGTAAAATATTCGAATCGTTCTCACACCTATAATGTATTTTAGCAAGTTATAAAGTTAATAGCAAAACAATTAATGAATAAGGGAAGTATATCAAACATAAAAAGAAAATGGATCAAAAGACTACTTATAATTTTGGGTAGCCTTTTGCTACTTTTTGTATGCTCGATTTTATTCATTCGAAGTCGTTGGGGACAGGAAATCATTGTCAATCATACTATTAACTATTTAAGAGAGACAACCAAAACCGATATTGATATCAAACAATTGTATATAACTTTTGACGGTAATATATATCTCGAAGGTTTGTATATAGAGGATCAAGCAAAAGACACGCTGTTATATTCGAATACTTTGGAAGCTTCTGTAGCAATCATACCTTTGATTAAAGGAGAGTCATTCCATCTAAAATCTTTAAACTGGTCAGGGGCCAAGGCTAATATTTATAGAAAAAATATAACTAAAAACTATAATTTTCAATTTTTAATCGATGCTTTCGCCAATGAAGATAGTACTATTGCGACAAAAGAAAATAGTACGTTTCAAATACAATTGGGAGATTTTGATCTGTCTAATATTCAGGTTCGTTTTAAAGATGAAATTGCAGGTATTGACACTTCTATTTTTCTGGGAAACCTAGAAACACAAGTTGAGACTTTCAATCTTGAAGAAATGTATTTTGAGATTGACAAACTATCCTTAGCAAATGTAGATGTCCAATATGATCAAAATAAACCTTCTATTTCTGAAAAACAGACTGAAGAAGGTATTTTGCCAAAAATTAGAATAAATGCTGTTGAGTTTGAAAATTTGAAAACAACATATACTATACCTGAAGATCAGTTATTCTCTAAGATTTATATCAAAGACATGACTGTCGCTTCACCAAATTTTAATCCAGAAACACAAAAAGTTTCTTTAGAAAGTTTTGTTTTAAAAGATTCTAAAGTAGATTTCAAAAACCTAAAAGAAAATCTGAAAGACACTGATACTGTTCTCAAAAATAAATCTGCTAATTTACAATGGCCGGATTGGAAAGTGACTTCTGGCGATCTCCAGATCATTAATTCAGATTTTCGAATACAATTATCCAAAACCACACCCAAAATAAATGAATTTGATCCTAATCATATTCAACTAAACGATATTACCCTACGGATTAATAAAGCTCTCCTTGATGAAGAGCAAGCCATATTGCATCTTGACCGATGTACTTTTAAAGAACGTAGTGGGATTAACCTTTACCAATTTCAAACAGATTTAAAAGCAACAAGACAAAGCTTTTTAGTAAAAGATTTACACGTTAAAATTAACGATAGTAAGCTTTCAGGAAGAGCAAAAGCATCTTTTAACAACATCCAAAGCCTTTTAGATACTCCAAAAAACACTAATATATCACTAGAAGTTCCAGATATTAAATTATCAGCAGAGGACATACTTTATTTTCAATCTTCACTTCGAGAAAATCAATATCTACAATCAATATCGAAAAAAGATATTACAGGTCAATTATTCCTAACAGGAACGTTGGATGATTTTACTGTAAAAAAAACTGACATTCATTGGGGTAACAATACAAAATTAGCAATTGAAGGTAAAGTACAGAACATATTAAACATAAATTCTACAAATATTAGTCTTCAGACAATATATGCACAAACAAAACGAAATGATTTAATTAATTTCATAGATGAAAAAGACTTATCTATTTCTCTTCCAGACTCTATAACTATCTCTGGAAAAGCTAAGGGTTTCTTAACTGATATAAAAGGAAATATTGAGCTTACTTCTTCTTTTGGGGATATTCAACTTAACGGTAGTTACCAAAATACAAACCAAATTGTATTTGATACAGAATTAAATGTAGACAATTTACTTCTTAACAAACTTCTTAAAAACAATAAATTAGGAAAAGTCAGTTTTATTGCAAAAGCTGAGGGAAATAGTACTTCTATAAAAACTTTGAATGCTACATTTATTACAGATATTAAAAAATTAGAGTTCAACGGTTATGATTTTTCGTCTTTGACACTAGACGGTAAACTCAACAATGGAGCAGGAAGAATAAAAGGAAACTATAAAGATGATAACTTAAATCTAAAGCTGAATTCTGAGATAGAGCTAGATTCTGTTTCTCCAAAATTTGATATCTCAATGCAAGTCATAGGAGCAGATCTTAATAGTTTAGGAATAACCAAGAAAATTATCAAAACACAGTTTGATCTTGAGACAACATTTCAAGGAAATACAGAAACCTTTGATTTTGACGCTACAATTGATAATGCCACAGTAGTTCATGTTCAAGAACCTTATTCAATTGATCCAATTCGGTTTATTAGTCATTCCGATAGTACAAGCACCAGATTTAAAATAGATAGTAGTTTTTTAAAAGGTGATTTTAGTACCAATTCTAAACTAAACTCTGCTCTTATTGCAATACAGAATCAGTTGAAACAGTATATCTCTGAAGAAGAAGTTTCTGAAAACAAGACAGATTCTATTGTAGTAGATGCCAATTTCACATTTCAGGGTGTTCCTGTATTGAGTGAAGTTTTTATCCCAGAACTCAAGGATTCAGACACGTTGTTTTTAAAAGCAATGTTTGACTCTTCTAAACAAAAGCTATTCGCAAGCCTTCGTGCTCCACTGATAACGTATCAAGACGGAAAAATAGATAGTCTTTTATTACGTTTTGATGGAAATCATACTAAGCTCGATTTTACCCTAGATTGGAATTCTATCCAATTCGCCCCCTTAATGATCAATAAAACTAAAATCAACGGAAAGGTAAAAGACAAAAAGTTATATCTCAATTTTGATTGTTTCGATACTAACGGATCAATTGCCCAAAT
The DNA here is from genome assembly GCF_006443095.1 of Aquimarina algicola. GTDB lineage: Bacteria > Bacteroidota > Bacteroidia > Flavobacteriales > Flavobacteriaceae > Aquimarina > Aquimarina algicola. Next base: position 142,270 of record NZ_VFWZ01000005.1, on the reverse strand, counting down.
TCAATCAGAGTTAAATTTCCAAAAAGACTCTATATATATCCATATCAATCCAGAATCTTTATTGTTAGATCGAACTCCTTGGAGTATTAAAAAAAGTAATCAAATTATTCTTTCTAGCGATGATATATATTTTGATGATTTTGAAATCCGTAAGAATAAGCAAGCTATCGTTATTAGATCGGATAAACCTGAAATACAAAAAAAGCATGTTCATTTTGATTTTACTTCTTTTGATCTCGCAAGCCTTACTAGTTTTTTAAATCCTGAAGAAATTTTGGCGAATGGTTTGGTAAATGGATTCATTACAATTGAAGATCCCCTACAAAACATCGGAGTATCTGCAAATTTGAAAATAAATCAACTTTCGATAGCCAATACCTCACTTGGAGATTTAATGCTAGAAGCATCCAATAAAGGAGGTAGTACTTATAATCTGAATATAGGGGTTAAGGGCAAAAATCTAGATATGAGCATCAAAGGTTCTTACTTAGCCCAAAAAGAAGGTTCCAATGTAGATATGAGTTTGAATCTAGATCGATTAGAGATGACGTTAATTGAAGAATTTACAAAAAGTTCCATATCAAACCTATCTGGAAATTTGTCTGGAAATGCTAGAATTCAAGGAACACTTAATAATCCCGATTACAAAGGAACATTTCATTTCAACAAAGCCGCTTTTTTGGTCAATATGTTGAATACTACTTTTTTCTTGCCTGAAGAAAGTATACGCTTTGATAATCAAGGAATCTATTTAGATCAATTTACTATTAGAGATCCGGAGAAGCATACTTTTATAGTAGATGGAAGTATCAATACCGAAGAATTTACAAATCCTGCTTTTAATCTTACTGTTAGAGCTGATAATTTCACCCTAATTAATGCTAATCAAGAAAATAATGAACTTTTCTATGGTACAGTAAATGCCAGTACTAATTTAACAGTTGCAGGAGACTTAAAAATTCCAAAAATCAAAGGCAACCTAAAAGTTAGTGAAAACTCAAATTTTACATTGGTTATCCCTGAGTCGGAATTAGAAATTAAAGAACGTGAAGGAGTAGTATTATTCGTAAATAGAGAAAATCCAAATACCATTCTTACAAGAGTAGAAGAGAATCAATCACAAATCGCAAAGATTAAAGGTTTTGATATTGAAACTGACTTATCTGTAGGTAAAGGTTCTTTATTTAAAATCGTGATTGATAAGCGAACTAGAGATTACATACAAGTAAGAGGAATCGGAGATTTTGTATTTGGAATGGAACCTAATGGAAGAATTCAACTCTCTGGACGTTATGATATAACAGATGGGCAATATAAAGTTAGTTTATATAATTTAGTCAAAAGAGAGTTTAATATAGCCCCTAATAGTTTTATTAAATGGAATGGTGATCCTTTAGATGCGGAGATGGATATTAAAGCTATTTATAAAGTAGAAACAAACCCTTCACCGATAATGATCTCTAATAATACCAACCAATATAGCAGAGATTTAGATTTTTTAGTCTTCCTAAATGTAGAAGGTGAACTTTTAGAACCTGAGATATCATTTGCTATGGATCTTCCAGAAGACCAACAAGCCTTTTCTGGAGGAGATATTTATGGCAGGGTTCAACAGTTAAACAAACAAGAATCTGAACTTAACAAGCAAGTATTTTCTCTATTGGTTTTTAATAGATTCTCAGCCTTATCAGGGAGTAACGGAAGTAACGGTGGTCCTGCTTCTATTGCAAGAGATAATGTTAATAAAGTGTTGTCTAGTCAATTAAACAATTTCTCTGATAAATTGATTGGCAAAACTGGACTAGAGCTCGATTTTGAACTAGATAGTTATAATACAAACACTACAGATGGAACTACAACACAAACTGATTTAGAAATTAATGCACAAAAAAAACTCTTTAATGATCGATTGATCGTAAGAGTTGGAAGTTCTGTTAACGTTGAAGGCACAAATCAAGCCGATGAAGGAACAACACCCGTTATTGGTAATGTTAGCCTACAATATTTGATAGATGAAAATGGAAAGTATCGTCTGGTTGCTTTTAGAAAAAATGAGTTTGAAAGCGTTATCGATGGCCAATTAATTGTTACAGGTATTGGTTTTATTTTTAACAAAGAGTTCAACAAATTCCGAGAATTATGGAGTGATACTGCTAAAGAAATTGAGAGCCAAACTAAAAAGCCAATGATCAAAAAAAAGAAAACTACAAAAAACAAAAACTAAATTTTGAAGACTTTTTATTTCTATATACAAATTATTCTATTTAGTATCCTATTAGGAGCTTGTAGTGTAGAGAAATACATTCCTGAAGGAGAAAAATTATACACAGGAGCAACACTAGATCTGCAAACATCAGATACCATCAAAAATCTTAATAGGATTGAAACAGAGTTAGAAACATTGTTGCAACCAAAACCTAATACAAAGATTTTAGGAATTCGCCTAGGACTATGGTCACATTACAAAGCACAGAAAGAAAAGCCAGGATTTTTATCTAAATTTCTAAATAAAAAATTAGGAGAAGAGCCTGTTTATCTTTCGGAGATCGATATTTCTAAAACTATAGAACTCATAGATAATCGATTGAAAAATAGAGGTTTTTTTGAAAATACCATTACTTCTGAAATTACACGAAAGGATAATAAAGGGAATATTAAATATAATATTGATACAAAAAAACCATATCGTATAGAAACTTATCAATTGGATACATTGCCATCTCCTATACAAGAAGAAATCAAGAAAACAATGTCTAATACTTTACTGGAAAAAGGCGATCGATTTGATTTGGCATTGCTAAAACGAGAACGAGAGCGGATTGATATACTACTTAAAAAGAAGGGATATTATAATTTCAACGCAGACTTTATGATCTTTGAAGCAGATACAAATCAATATGCCAGTAAAAGATTTGACCTATTTCTACGATTAAAGAAAGACATACCAAGAAAATCAATAGTTCCATATACAATTCATGATATCAAAGTATACCCAAATTATACCGGAAAGTTTGACCAAAAAAAGAAAGATACTGTAGTAATAAATGAAATTCAATTTATACAAGAGGGAACATTCTTCAAACCCAAAAGATTATCTCCTTATATCTTATTTGAAGAAGGACAATTATATAACCCCGAAATTTCTAAAAGAACCAGCAAAAGGCTTTCTTCTATTGGAGCCTATAAATTTATTAATGTTCAGTTTGATGCACTAGATAGTATTAATGATGGAATCACTCCGAAAAAACTAGGAGCCAAAATTTTCTTGTCTCCGTTAGCAAAACGATCTTTACGACTAGAATTACAGGCGGTAAGCAAATCAAACAATTTTGCAGGCCCTACTTTGCAAGCAAGATATAGCAATCGAAATGTATTCAAAGGAGCAGAAACATTAAATGTTACAACAACTTTAGGTTATGAAACACAAATTGGAGGTAAAAACAATCAAGGATTAAGTAGTATACAATTAGGAGGAGGTATAGATCTTATATTTCCAAGGCTTTTGTCTCCCATCAAAATAAATCGTCCATTTAAATATGCTATTCCCAGTACTAAAATAGGTGTACAAGCAGAGCTTTTGAATCGTAGTCAACTCTATAACTTAACTTCTTTTTCTACCACTTTTGGATATGAGTGGAATGCCAATCGTTTTGTATTTCATGGATTGACCCCTATCAACATTAATTACACAAACTTATCGAATACCACACCAGAATTCGAAACTATCTTGGAAGAAAATGAATTTTTAAGAAGTAGCTTTGATCAACAATTTATTGCTGGACTTACCTACACCTTTATTTATAATGAGATAAACGAAAGCTCTATTAAGAATCAATTTTTCACCAAAATTAATTTTGATATTGCCGGAAATCTCGTAGACCTTATAGCCCGTAATTCTTCAGATAATAATCAAGAACCAAATACATTTCTAGGATTACAATATGCCCAGTATGCCAAAATCGATGCGGATTTTAGATATTACTTTAGTTTTGGTAATGAGCATAAACTCGTAAGTCGTTTGTTTGCCGGAATCGGTAAACCTTATGGAAATTCTAATACACTTCCGTTTATAAAGCAATTTTTTTCTGGTGGACCCTATAGTGTTCGAGCATTTAGAATCCGTTCTTTAGGACCGGGAACGTATACTCCTCCCAATGATGACATCGGGGATTTTTTTGATAGAGCTGGTGATATCCGCTTAGAAGCTAATCTGGAATATAGATTTCCTTTGTTCCCTTATGTTTACGGGGCTATTTTTGCGGATGCAGGAAACGTCTGGTTATTAGATCAAAATCCTGATCTTCCGGGAGGTGAATTTTCTTCCAATTTTATTAATGAACTCGGAATCGGTTCAGGAATTGGAATTAGAGTCGATATTCAAAATTTTGTAATTCGTTTTGACCTTGCTGCTCCATTATTAGATCCTTCTGAAACCTCAAAGGATTTTGATTTTGAAAACCCTATCCTGAATTTTGCGATTGGTTACCCTTTTTAGTAAATGCCCCTACTCCTATTTTAATACAGAAATTTAAAAAACCTATTGGTAATTTGAAGAAAATAATAAATGTAAAATATGTTGCTTAATAACTTTTTAGCAAAATTCACATGAATATAATACATATATATAATTACATACCAAAAAGATCGTTGAGAACTTACACTTACAATAGATAAATCAAATTACTAATACCAACTATACCGGTTAAACTGCCTAAAATAAAATCAATTTTGGTAGAAACAAAAGTGAGTTTATGTTCAATTTTATCGGCAATCATTGCGTAGGTGGTATACAAAGAAAAGGAACCAATAGTTGAGCCTATTGAAAAATATAAACTATTTAATAAAGAGTATTCGAAAAACTTTAGTCCTATTAATAGGGAAATTGAGGTAAAATAAAATGGAATAGCAAAAGTATTCAATAAAGACATCCCGACGCCATGCAAATATGCTTTAGATTTATCAATTTCTTCTTTAACTTTTTGTTTATTTGAAGTAAAATACAATCTGAAAAAATTGATAGATAATACAATAAGAATTCCTGTTCCAACTTTGTGAATGGTAGTCATATACTCTGAGTTTTTCATTAAAATATTTGAAAGATAAGCACCTATATTTGCTTGAAAAAAAAGAACAGTAGCAAAACCTCCTATGAGATATAAAGCGGATTTTCGTCCGCTTCTTAAACTAAATTTCACAACAGTAAGATTTAAAAAACTAGGAACAATACTGCCTGAAGCCGCAATTATAAAGCCTAAAAATAAGTAGGTGAAAAAGATCATAATTCATTGATGTGTATATCCAAATTAATACGCTAATACATTTAATTTGATTCGATATAAACTAATTTCTCCATATTTAACAAGCATCTTTTATCGAATAAACGTCTCACAATTTGATTCAACACTTAAAAATATCTTTAGCTATCTTGAAATTTATTTCAAAACATCAACTGATTAATAAATACAGCTTTATTTAGATACTTATTTTGAGACTTCAACTTACAAATCAGATCAATAACAGTTTTAAATATCTTTTTATAAATCTTTTTCTATAAAAGCATCAAATCAAACGTTTGGTGCTTTTATAGAAATCTTTTCTTAACCTAATCTTCTGAAATCAAAATAGACTTGACATTTACAAATTCTTTGATACCAAACCCTCCATGTTCTCTACCAAATCCAGAGTTTTTCACGCCTCCAAAAGGCATATTAGGCTCTGCCAGTCCAAAAGAATTAATAAAAACCATTCCAGTATCAAAATTATTTTCTGCCAATGCTATAGCTCGTTCTGTATTTTTAGAGAATATGGCGCCCCCAAGTCCATAACGGCTATCATTAGCAATTTTCATAGCATCATCATCATCATTAGCTTTGATAAGAGCTGCAACGGGTCCAAATAGTTCATCATCATACGCTGGTTGTCCAGAACTTACACACTCCAAAACAGTTGGCGGATAGTAGTACCCCTTACCTTCTGGTATATTGCCACCGCAAAGAATTTTAGCTCCTTTTTCTACACTATTAATCACTTGTTGGTGTAAGGTATCTCGAAGGTCTTTTCGTGCCATTGGACCAAGATCAGATGATTCCTTTTTAGGATCGTCCATCACTAATTGCTTCATCTCTTGCACAAAAGCACTTTTGAATTCGTCATACACACTTTCGACCGCTATAAATCGTTTTGCTGCTATACAGGTTTCTCCATTGTTATAAATACGTCCCTGAACGCACTTTTCTACAGCAATCTTAATATCAGCATCCTCAAGGATAACATAAGCATCATTACTACCAAGTTCTAATACAGTTTTTTTGAGTTCTGCGCCTGCCTTTTCTGCTATAATTTTTCCTGCATCAGAACTTCCTGTTAGTGTTATTCCTCTCACAAGTTTATGTTTAATAATTACATCAGACTGTTCGTGCTCTATAATTAACACTTTAAATAAATCTTTTGGTAAACCCGCATCTTCAAAAATAGATTCTAAAAAAAGTGCAGTACCTGTAACATTTGAAGCATGTTTTAACAAAACACTATTCCCGGCCATAAGATTAGAAATAGCATAACGTATGACTTGGTAGCATGGATAGTTCCAAGGCTGAATCCCATATACAATACCGATGGGCGTATACGTTATAATTCCTTTTCCACCATTTAACAGTTCTCGTTGTTCGTTTTTTAAGAACTGTTCTGCATTCTCTGCGGAGAAATTACAAATTTCGGTACATAAATCAACTTCTTGTTTACTTTGTTTCAAAAGCTTACCCATCTCATCAGTCATGAGTTCCGCTAATTTATTTTTATGATTTTGAAGTGCTTTACCTATAGCTTTTATAAAATTTCCACGCTCTCTAAAATTTCTTTTTTTCCATTTTAAAAATGCATCATGAGAATTTTGAATAACTGTTTCAACCTCATCATCAGTCATATATTTATATGAATGTAATGTTTCTTCTGTTGTGGGATTTTCAGTACTAAATGTTTTCGCTTCCATATACATTCATTTTATTGCTGCTCACTAGGAACAATATACATGTTGTTAATATTTACACGTTTGGGTTGTAAAAAAACATAGCAAATTGCATTTGCAATATCTTCGGATTCCAAAGTAGTCATCTCTTCTAACTTTGATATTTTTTCTTTAATATCTTCATCAGTGATTGTATCTGTGAGATTAGTAGCCACTGCTCCAGGCTCTATAGATGTAACGTTAATGCCATATGCCGGCGTTAGTTCTTGTCGTAAACCTTCTGAAAACATTTGAACAGCAGACTTTGTTGCACAATACACTGCCCCTCCAGGAAAATAGCGATATGCTGCCATCGAAGATACATTAATTATATCACCTCCTTTGTTCTCAATTAGTTTTGGTAATATAGCAGCTACACCATTAAGAACCCCTTTAATATTTACATCTACCATTTTATCCCATTCGTCTGTTTTTAATTTCTCAACAAATGAAAGAGGCATTAAGCCGGCATTATTTACAAGACCATTTACAGTTCCGAACTCATCTATTGTTTTAGAAATTACATTTTCAAAATCTGTAGACTTAGTCACATCACCTGGAACAATTAAGGCTTCTCCTCCTTCTTGAATTATATTATCTTTGAGTGTCTTTAACTTTTCTTCATTTCGAGACATTAAAACAACCTTTGCTCCATAGGTTGCTAACTTTTTAGCTGTCGCTTCACCAATACCACTAGAAGCTCCTGTAATTATTATTACTTTATCGTTTAAATCCATATTTAATATTTTTATTTATTTTAACTTGTATGATTATTCTATTTTAATTAATATCAATGCATAAAATTTTAGCACGAAACAATTATAGTCTTTAGTTTTTTATCTTTTTGATACTAGAAACATGCTCAACGAACTACTTTCAGATTTTTGACTATTGGAATCTTATTATTATTATTTTATCAATCTTTTAAACTAAAGATTTTAATTTCTGCAAGCGATCAAATATTTCAAATCAGCTAAAAACTATAATTTGCAATTTATCATCCAGTTAATATTAAATTGATCAGAACATCTTCCATAATAAGCTTTCCATGAAGTTTCTTGTAAAGGTGTATGAACAATTCCTGAATTAGAAAGTTTATCAAAAATTTTATTGACTTCTTCTCTTGAATTTAGATCGATACTCATTTGGATAGTACTACCAGAAGTTAATGGTGTATCAGGTGAAGCATCATAACCCATAAAATGAAATCCTTCTCCTTTGAGTTCTGCATGTTGTAGTTTGCCCCTATAATGTTCTGGTATATCTATTTCTTTGTTTTCGTAAGTTTCTCTATTAATGATTTGACCACCAAAAGTCTTTTGATAGAAGTTCAGTGCCTCTTGACAGTTTCCTTCAAATACTAAATAAGGTTGAATTTTCATGATTATTTTTTTTCAAAATTATTTAGTCTCTAGTAGTATTATTACTCTATATGATATAAAAAATAACTCAAATAAAATATCAGACCTTAAAAACAAATAAGATGAAAAAAAGCTCAATGTCACTTTTCAAATTCAAAAAAGCTAAATGAATTACTATGTTTAATTGTGTATAACTTTTAGAACTAGTTGTCTAAAAATTGATATCCAAAATTCATAAAATATTAAGGTGTATAATCTAAAAAGATAAAATGTATAATGTAAATACATCAAATAGTAAATGAGTTAATCAATCTATTATTGTAGCACTTATTCTCTTTCTCCTTGTAATATCTTTACATGCAAAACCTTAAGATTAAACAAAAAGATGAGAAAAGAGCAAGTAAATAAGAATATTTTACTTGGTATTTCATGTACACTTGCCTTTGCATACTCTTTTTATACAATACAGTATCCTAAAATAGATTTTCATGGGTGCTGGATTGAATCTTTCAAAAATGAGGATATAAAAAAACGATCAATTAGAATATTTAAATCCTGCAATGATAATTCTTTAGCTCCGAGTAGAAGATTTCGCTTTAAGATGGAACTACATAAAAATAGAACTTGTGAATATCTTTCAATGTCTGCAACTGACGCTCATAAGATGAGGCAAGGAATTTGGGTATATGATTCTAAAAATCGTATCCTAAAAATTAAAAATTTGAACAATAAGATTATAAAATCATTTAAAGTAATTAAAGTGAAACAAAATAAACTTCATCTTAAAACTAGGAAATAATAAAGTAAAGAGTTTACTATGAAAAATACAATTATTGCAGAAAAAGAAACAAAATATAAGATATTACCTATCTTAAAAGAACGATATTCACCTAGAGTTTTCTCAGATACTCCAGTCTCTGAACTAGAACTAAGGACACTTTTTGAAGCAGGAAGATGGGCTCCTAGTTCTTATAATAGACAACCTTGGAGAATTATTTGGGGGTTAAAAGGTAGTAAAACTTATGATCGAATATTTGAGTGCTTAAGTGAGTTTAATCAATCTTGGGCTAAAAATGCCCCTGTTTTATTACTTAGTGCTTTTAAGAAGGTCACTGATGATGGACAGGAAAACTTCCATGCATTACACGATTTGGGGTTGTTCATGGGAAATGTCACAGTTCAGGCACAACATCTCGGAATTGCACTTCACCAAATGGCAGGTGTACTTTATGATAAAGCAAAAAAAGACTTTAATTTCCCAGATGAGTATCATATAGCAACTTCTGTAGCAATAGGTTACTATGGAGGTGACAAGAAAAATCTACCTATTGATTTAAGAGAAGAAGAGAATCCTGAAAATAGAACGAGATTAGTACAGCAAGAATTTACCTTTAATGGCAATTACATTCAAAAAGAGGAATTAAAGTCATCTAAGGACAAGATAGACTCTCACAAGAAGCAAATCATGAAAAAAATCAATGATTTGGATTAAATAAAATCAATAAAAAAATATCAAATTAAAGATAAATGAAAACAGTTTTTGAATACACCAATATAAATGCGAGCGACAGATTAGAATCGTTAATCGAAGAGAAATTAAGTAATCTAGCTAACAAATACCCTTTTATTTTAAGAGGCGATATATTTTTAAAAAAAGAAAATAGAAGTGATAAAACAGGCCATTTATGTAGCATCAGAATTAGTGCTCCTGGTTCTAGGTTATTTGCATCTTCTGATGAGAGTAGCTTTGAAGAAGCAATTGCAGAAACAATTAGAGATCTAAATGACCAATTAGAAAAACGAAAAGAAAAAATGTCGACGCATTAATAGAAAGTAAATTGAAAACAATCATAAAACCTCACTATTTATTCTAAAAACTGAGTACATTCAAAATAATCTTTTATAAGATCGAAAATAAATATATATTTTTATCAATTATAAGAATATATTAGGCTATCAAGACTTTTTTCGAATTTGAGTTTTCTTATTTTTAAGTTTTTGGTTAACGTTAGAAAGTAATTTTTTTTATTTTCAAAAATGTACAGTGTCATTTTTCTAGATAACAAATTTTTATTTCTAAAAATTTTTAAATCATCATGATTTTAAATCATAAAATTGTATTTATAATATTTGTAGTTTTCATATATGGATGTGTACAGAATAATCCATATATAAATGAAAAAGCAGAGCAAGAAAAACTAACACATAATATAATAACGGATAATAATAAGTTTCATTATCCTATCAAAAAACAGATATACGTCCCTATTTATTCAGACATTTACAACAAGACAAAAGATTTTAGATTTCAACTAACTGCTACTTTGAGTATCAGAAACACTAGTCCTGTAGACTCCTTATTTATAAAAAATGTAGATTACTATAATACAGAAGGAAAATTTATAAGAAAGTATATACAACAACCTATTTACTTAAAACCTTTACAATCTATCGAATATGTTATTGAAGAAAAAGATACGACTGGTGGTAGTGGAGCAAATTTCTTGATAACTTGGGGAGCTAATAACGAAATTACTCCTTTATTTCAGGGAGTAATGATTGGCGTATCTGGTCAGCAAGGTTTTGCATTTACTACAGAAAGTATTGTTATTTCTGAATAAAAATTATCCTATTTCTGTTTTTCTATCTTCATAAACACATGATTATTTAGTTAGAACACCTTTAGTCCTCATTCATTATTATTAAGAATTACTTAAAAAAGTATTAATTTATGATTTGTATTAAGGATTATAGGAAAAGCGTCAAAGAAAACAACATCATTTTGCTTACTTGTGAATGTATTTAAATCAGGAGTAAAATGAAGCAACAAACAAAACATCAAAAAGAATATAAAAAGTTAGGATTTACTTATTTGGACACAGCTGAAATATTGGTAACTCTTAATCAACTTTTATCCAATTATACAATACACTATCACAAATTATATAGTTTTCAATGGAATGTTGAGGGAAATAACTTTTTTGAATTGCAAAAACAATTTAATATTGAATGTGATCAGGTAAAATTACAAATCGATAGTATTACAGAAAGAATAAGAGTTTTCGGAGTCAAACCTAAAAATACATTAAAGCAGCATATAGAATTCTCTAAGATAAAAGAAGTTCAATTGGATATAAGTTCAATATCAATGGTAGAAGAGATTATTAGCGATTTTCAAATTCTCCACAATTCTCTACTAGATGTTATCAATGCCGCATTAGACACTGGGGATTCTGCTACAGAAGAATTAGCCGTAAGTATCATAAAACGTTTAGAAAAGAGAAATTGGATGTTTACTTCTTGGATAAATTAATTTCTGACACTATAAAGTTACGTAGTGTTTAGCACAGAAACTGAGTATCAGCTTTATTGATTGAGTAGAAAATTAATAAACAGACAGAATTTATAAAATTTGAGGACAGTTCTATTAATTTTCTCTCCATCTTTCTGTGTTCAAATCAATACTATACATACTCACAAATCATTATTTATAAATAGGCTTACTATTAAAATCTACACTTAAATTTTCAACAAAAAACGAAGTAGAATTTAAAAGTTAGAAATGAAAAACAATAAAAAACATAATAATATAGAGAAAAAAGCATTTAAATCGTTATTAATTTTGGTTATTGCGTCTATTCTACTATATAGTTTTGCATTATGTACAATGGTTATATTCCCTGAAATTTTATGAAAAAAAATAATAAAATACAAAGTCCTGGTCTAAAAAAAAGATTTTTTGGTAGTAAAGCACATCTAAGAAATTTGATGAAAAAGATTAGAAATAAAAATAAGCCAAAAAAGATATAAAATGACATTATACCATTACATTCAATAATATTAAAACAAAAGAAGCTGATAATTAGTTATCAACTCATAGATTTTCTAAAATAGAGACTAGTTTCTTTTTTGTAATCGGTTTCACTATATAATTATTGACAATTTCGTATGATTTTGCTCTCAAAACATCTGCAGGATCTACAGAAGACGATACAATATATATGGTTATAGTACTAGAAACATTAACTTTAATAAATTCATCCAAAAATTGCCATCCATCTAATATTGGCATATTTAAATCCAAAAGAATCACCTCGGGTAAAGTTTTATTCTTTGAAATTATCATTAATAATGACTCTAAAGCTTCCTGACCATTCCTGTAGATTAAAAAATCATCACACATATTATTGAGTTCCATAACTTTTTTAACACCAAAAATGAATATAGCATCATCATCAACGATACATGTTAAATTAATTTTTCTCATTTTTTCATAAAAATTTTAAATATTGTTCCCTGATTAACCTCACTCTCAACTTCTATCTTCCCTCCGATAGCTTCAACTTGATTTTTGGTTATGAATAAGCCTATCCCTCTAGCATCCTTGTTATGATGAAAGGTCTTATACATCCCAAATAATTTAGCATGATGCTTTTTTAAATCAATACCCAATCCGTTATCTTCTATTGTTAGAACGATATAATTATCCTCTTCATGAGTATTCAGTAATACAAAACTACTTCTATCTAATGAACGATATTTGATACTATTGGTAATAAAATTAAGTACAATACTCTCTAAGTATGCAAGAATACCTTTAACTGATATTGATACATCTACTTTATTAATTATTTTTACTTTAGCTGAATTAGCCATAATCCCTACCCCATTAATAACCCTCTCTATAATGTTGTTAAGATTCAAATCTTTTAAGTTTTCGTCTACAGATGTATTTATTAGCACAACTTCGTTGAGATGCTGTATAGTATCGTTTAAATTATCTGAAGCAGATTGAAAAAGTTGCATTATCTCATTCTGAGCTTCATCTGGTTTTTCTTCTAAATATAAATCCAAGAGCATGCTAAAGTTACTGGAATGAGATTTCAAATTATGTGAGACAATATGAGCAAAATTTTTAAGTCTTTTGTTTTGACCATTAGCCACTTTTAGTAATGACTTGATTTCTTTTTCAACATTTTTGATCTGACTTATGTCTGCTGCTACTCCAAGATATCCCACAATTTTATTATTATTTTTAATCGCAGTAATTGTTAATTGTACAGGAAACCTTGTGCCATCTTTTTTTACATATGTCCACTCTTTTGTATCATATTTCTGATTTTTCGGCAGAGTAGTGAATACTTCAAAACCCTCAATTCTTTTATTAAATAATGTAGACAATTCTTTTGATCTATCATCTACTTCACTTTGGATATGAACGAATAATGGAGTCTTTTTACCAATTATTTCTTGTCTTGAATAACCTAAAAGATTTTCTGCTCCTTTATTAAAGGTTGTAATTAATCCATTTTTGTTGGTTCCTATTATACTTACTTGGGTACTTGCATCAAGGATCCCTTCTAGTTTAGAAAGTGTTTTATGAAGTTTATTTTCAGCTAGAATTCTCGGAGATATATTAGTAATTTGAGCCATAAAATACAAAGGCTTTTTTGACTCATCTCTCATTAAAGACACAGATAAAATTATATGAACGACTTTACCACTTTTATGAAAATATCGTTTCTCTATATGACAAAAAGATCTTTTACCTTTTAGTAATTCATCTACAAACCCTAAATCTACTTCTAAATCATCTGGATGAGTTATGTCCTGAAAGGTCAACTTTTCTAACTCTTTTACAGAATAACCCAACATTTTACAAAGAGATTTATTAACCTCCAGCCATTTTCCATCAAGATCAAGAATGGCCATTCCAATGGCAGCGTTCTTAAAGTTTTCTCTAAATTTTCTTTCACTTAATTTGAGCCTTATTTCTGCTTCTTTAGTTTTTGTTATATCAGCGGTTAACATTATGATCCCACCAATTTCTAGATCATCTGTATACCATGGGTGTAACTCCCAACTTAGCCATTGTACTGATCCATCAACTCTTTCAAAACGATCTTCTTCACATTTTAAGACATTTCCTCTAAGGCATTTTTTATGATCTTTTACCCAACGTTCTTCAATTTCAGGAAATACGTCATAATGACTCATCCCAGTAATATTGTCTATTTTTATCTCATAATCAGTTATCCATTTTCTGGAATATGAAATGTATCTCATTTGATTATCAAACATTGCAATAGCACTTGGAGATTGTTCTATAAACAATTTATGTTGATCAAGTTCGCTTTGATTATTTAGTATTTGTTGACGAGATCCTATTATAGAGTTAGAAATATCTCTATGATTTCTATCAATCTTTTTTCCTCTATCCAAAATACGAATCCAATTACCATTTTTGTGTTTTACTCTCATTTCACATTCGTAGATCAAACTCTTATTTTCAAAATGTTCTTCTAATAGTCGATTAGATTTTTGTAAATCCTCTGGATGTATATATTCTTGTAAGGTATTAATTGAATATGGCTCTAATTCTGTAAGCGAGTATCCCAAAATTTGAGCCCAATTTTCATCAATTTGGACTTTGCTTGTATCCATATTCCATTCCCAAAAACCAATCTTAGTATATTTTATAACTTCTGTATATAGTTTTGTTGGATGAGCTGGTTCAGATTTTGATCTATTATCTAAAGTTTTATGATTTCCGTAAGTATTAATCCCTAGTAACCTAATAGGCAAATTAGTTTTTTCATCCATAATAAAAACTAATTTTACACATCTGTAAATCAGACTTTTATTTAGATGAATATAGCTTACAATATGATCATATATGAAATCAGAATCCTTTGTTGGATTATGCAATTGTTTCCGGAAAAATTTATAATCTTTTTTTGTGAGAATATTACTCCAAATGGGTAAACAGTTTGAATGGCTTTCTTGATGATATCCAACTGTGTTCCAAAATTTTGAATTACACCAAACATTCTTAGGATTTTCTAAATCCCAGAACCATATTCCGTCTAATTCATTATCCTGAATAAGATTAAAAATGAAGTTTTTTTTCTTAATCAATTCATAGAACTCTTCCTTTAAATATTCCCCTTCTTTTGCAAGAATGATAGAAGTTTTACCAATGTTTTGATACATTTAATCGCTTTCATAAGTTATGGGGTAATTTATTAACATAAAATTATGAAATCTAAAACAATAAAACATACGCTTAACAAACAATAAATATATGCTTAAACCATAAAAAATTGATTTCAGCCATTATAATATTTTAATTTTAAGCATTTTATAATTTATTTTTTGACTCAAAACAAAAATGTTAATAAAAACTAAAAGTTTTTATAAGTTCATTAGGACATATCGTTTTTGATGATAATATAATCTTAGATCAAACTTCAAAGCTACTTACAAAAGAAAAGAAATTATAAAAACATCTTGTATAGCTTTAATCTTCTAAAAGAGTTAGTCTTTTTACCAAATGAATCAATACTACTTGATGCAGCAAACTATATTGCAAATGTGATATTTCTAAAACTAATTATTCACAACCAAATAGAGTATTTACTTTAATGGTAAATACTGAAAAAACCTAGATAGTATCAAAATGATGAACAATAAGAAGATTCCAAATATAATTTCGGAAGAAATAAAAATTGCTCTATCTCATTATCCAGAGTTAAAAGATGTTGAAATACAATTTGAATTAAAACCTTTTTTAAGAAAATCCTTTATGAAAGCTCAACCAAAGATTTCATCTCTTTTTTCTCCAAAACAAAAAAGAAAATATGTAATCATAATTAGTTCAGTTTTTGATATAAATGGACAGAGATTGCCTATACAAGAACTCCCAAAAGAAGTTATTATTGGTTGGGTGGGACATGAACTTGGCCATATTATAGATTATACAAATCGAAATAGTTTTAATCTTATAATTTTTGGAATATGCTATGTACTATCTAGTAGATATACTAAGAGAGCTGAAAGAACTGCTGATACATATGCTATCACTCATCAAATGGGTAATTATATACTCTCTACTAAGAAATTTATACTGGATAATGGAAATTTTCCTGAAATATACAGAAAGCGTATCAAAAGGCTATACCTATCCCCAGACGAAATCTTACAAATAGTAAAAAAAGAAGAAAGCCTATAATTTATTAAGCAGCCTTTAAAAATTATTTTAAAAAGAATGAAAATGGAATCATTATTAGAAAAGACAGAACATTACGTATTTGATTTTTTAAAAAATAATCTTCCAAAGACATATTTGTACCATAATTATGTACATACTAAAAGAGTTATAACCTCCTCAAAGGAAATAATAAGTAATATAGAAATTACTGAAGAAGAAAAGGAAATTATTTTATTAGCATCTTGGTTTCATGATACAGGATATGTTGAAAATGCAAATGAACATGAACAAGAAAGTGTAAAAATCGCTGAAATTTTTTTACGAAAACATAACGTTAATGAAGAGAAAATAATTAGCATAAAAAATTGCATCCTTGCAACTAAATTTAACTCAAAACCTAATAACCTATTAGAGGAAATCATTAAAGATGCAGACAATTCACATCTAGCTAAAGACTATTTTGATGAAGTAAGTGAGCTTCTACGTAATGAATTAAAATTTTGCGAAAAAAAAATCTATTCGTCTAGCGAATGGAGGGAAGAAAATATAGAATTACTTTCAAAAAACCATCGCTACTATACTAGATATGCAGTAGAAAATTGGGAACCTAAAAAACATAAAAACTTACTAAATATTCTCTCAAAAAAAGAAAAACAAAAAAAGAAACAACAAAAAGAAAATTTAAAAGCTAAGTTAAAAGTAAAATACAAAGATGAAAGTCCTGAAAGAGGAATACAAACCTTATTTAGAGTAACACTAAGAAACCATATTAAGTTAAGTGATATTGCAGATACCAAAGCCAATATATTACTTTCTATTAATGCTATCATTATTTCTTTGGCATTAGCTAATTTGATTCCAAAATTAGATGCGCCTTCAAACAAACATTTAATGATTCCAAGTCTAATATTAGTTTTGTTTAGTGTTGCATCTATAATACTTTCTATAATGTCTACTCAGCCCAAAGTGACAGGAAGAGAATTCACTAAAAAGCAAATAAAAAAACAAAATGTAAACTTATTATTCTTCGGAAACTTTTTTAAAATGCCTTATGATCTTTACCAAGAAGCTATTGACGAAGTTATTAATGACAAAAAATATGTTTACAAAATGTTGACTAAGGATCTCTATCTCTTAGGTTTAGTACTTAAAAAAAAATATGCACTACTTAAGATTACATATGTAGTTTTTACTGCGGGAATTATCCTTTCAGTAGTTGCATTTATTTTGGCATTTGCAGAAATAGATCTTGCAGAAAAAGTAGCTAACCCCATCATTTCAAAATAAAATAATATGAAAATAATTGGATCAATCATAAAAGGTGCTATCGAACTAAAAGGAGCTTTATCGACCGAACCTAATCATGTCGAAGCACAACAAAAAACACTTTATAATATATTAAAAAAAGCATCTAATACTAGATTCGGTAAACGATATAGTTTCGAACTCATTCTTCAATCAGATGAGATTCAAGAAGATTTTGCAAAAGAAGTACCTTATTTTGATTATCATCAATTGTATGATCAATGGTGGCATAAAGTAATCGATGGAGAAGAAAATGTCACTTGGCCAGGAACACCAGACTATTTTGCACTTAGTTCAGGAACAACAGGAAAAAAAAGTAAAAGAATACCTGTAACGGATGATATGTTAAATGCTATCCAAAGAGCAGGTATTAAGCAAGTAGAAGCACTGTCAAATTTTGATCTCCCCGCTTCTTTTTTTGAGAAAGAAATTATGATGCTAGGAAGTTCTACTGATTTAAAAGAAAATGATGATCATTTAGAGGGAGAAATCAGTGGCATTAGTGCTAGTAATATTCCCTTCTGGTTTGAAGGGTACTACAAACCAGGAAAAGAAATTGCTAAAATTGATGATTGGGACCTCCGTATTCAACGTATTGCAGAGAAAGCCAAAGATTGGGATATTGGAGCACTAAGTGGGATCCCTTCATGGATGGAATTGATGTTACAAAAAGTAATTGATTACCATAATGTTGACAATATCCATGACATATGGCCTAATCTACAAGTATATACATCTGGTGGAGTTGCTTTTTCCCCATATGAAAAAAGTTTTAATAAACTGTTAGCACATCCAATTACTGTTATAGACACTTATTTAGCTTCAGAAGGATTTATAGCCTATCAGGAACGTCCAGATACTGATGCTATGAAACTAATAACTGATAATGGAATATATTTTGAATTTGTTCCTTTCAAACCAGAATATATCAATTCTGATGGTTCATTAAAACAAAGCGCTCCATGTATTACTTTGGCTGATGTAGAAACAGATCAAGATTATGTACTCATAATAAGTACAGTTTCTGGTGCATGGAGATATGTCATCGGTGATACAATTGAATTTACAGATATAAAAAGAGCAGAAATTAGAATCACAGGAAGAACAAAATTTTTTCTCAATGTTGTTGGATCACAACTTTCTGTTCATAAAATGAATACTGCACTGCAAGAAGTTGAAGAAAAATTTGATATAGAAATCCCAGAATTTACACTAGCCGCTACCAAAATAGATAATGAATTTTATCATCATTGGTATTTGGGAACAGATAGCGATGTTAGCGATCAACTATTGGCTAAAACTCTGGATGAAAACCTAAAAAGTGCAAACAAAAATTATAAAGTAGCTAGAGGTAAAGCTTTAAAAGGACTTATTGTTACTAAAATTCCTGTACATATCTTCTCTGAATGGAATGGTACACAAAAGAAAAAAGGTGGACAAGTAAAAATGGAGAGAGTAATGTCTGAAGAAAAATTTGCCGAATGGGAACATTTTGTTTCTCAAACGATTTAAAAATAAAAAAATTAATGAATTATAAATATTTCTCGTTCATATTATTAATAGTATTACTAGGTGGCTGTGCGACCTACAAACCAAAATATAAAGAACCATTTGATCAGACTTTGTCAAAACAGGATAGTGAAATCGAAAGGACATTTTATCTTATCGGTGACGCTGGCTATTCTAAACCTGGTAAAAGTGCTCCGGGGTTACTTATGTTGGAGAAATATTTAGAGAGAAACCAACAAAAGAATGATCATGTAATCTTTTTGGGTGATAATATTTATCCTGATGGCATGCCCAAAAAAGTAGAAAAAGATAGAGCTATTGCAGAACATCGATTAGATGCCCAGATTAAATCTGTAGAGACATTTGAAGGACAAACTTACTTTATCCCTGGTAATCATGATTGGTATAATGAAGGAATAAAAGGCCTAGAAAGAGAAAAAAAGTATGTAGAAAATAAACTAGATGACAAAAAGCTTTTCAGACCTAAAGTAGGATGTGCTCTAGAAAGTATAAGCATTACAAAAAACATTCAACTAATAATTTTAGATTCACAATGGTATCTACAAGATTGGGACAAGCATCCGACAATCAATGATAATTGTCCTGAGATTAAAACAAGAGAAGCTATGTTTTTAGAGGTAGAAAGTGAGTTCAAAAAAAATCAAAATAAAACCATTCTCTTTGCATTACATCACCCGCTATATACTAATGGATCTCATGGTGGGCAATACAGGCTTGCAAAACATCTGTTCCCATCTCAAAAAAAAGTTCCTTTGCCAGTCTTAGGTTCGATAGCAATGCAAATAAGAACTTCAGGCGCTATTTCTATACAAGACAATCAAAATAAACAGTACAAATCGTTAGTCAAAAGGTTAGAAACACTAGCTAAAGGAGCAGAAAAAGTCATATTTGCTTCAGGTCATGAACACTCATTACAATATATAGAACATGAAGGCATTAAACAAATTGTTTCGGGAGCAGGTTCTAAAAGTTCGTATGCAACATTGGGCAATGACGGACTTTTTGCTTATACAGGTCAAGGCTTTGCCAAACTTGATATCTATAAAGATGGTTCATCCTGGGTATCCTACTTTGGTAATAATAACAATGAGCCCCAACTGATTTACAAAAAAGAAGTATTTAAACCCGAAAGCCGTTACGATCTGGAAGACCTTCCCCTTATAAAGCAAAATGTGGTAGATGCATCTGTATATAATTCTGAATCTACCGAAAGAACAGAATTTTACGAAAGCATCTGGGGAGATCATTATCGTGATCTTTATGGTACAAAAATTAAAGCCAAAGTTGCTATGTTAGATACTTTATATGGTGGTATGGAAGTAGTCCGTAAAGGAGGGGGACATCAAACAAGGTCTGTAAGGCTCAAAACCAAAGACGGAAGAGAATTTAACATGAGAGCCCTGAAAAAAAGTGGGGTCAAATTCTTGCAATCAACAATGTTCAAAGATAACTACATCGAAGAATCTCTTGAGAACACTATATCAGAGGATATTCTGAAAGATTTTTATACTGCTTCTCATCCATATATTTTCACGGTAATTCCTGAATTATCGGATGCTATAGGTGTATATCATACCAATCCCAAAATTTACTATGTTCCCAAACAAAGAGCCCTGGGAAAATACAACCTAGATCATGGAAATGAATTATACATGATTGTTGAGCGACCCGAAGAACACCACAAAAACCTTTCTTCTTTTGGCAAACCAGATGATATAGAAAGTACTTCAGATGTTTATGAAAGATTACGAAGGGATGAAAAATACAAAATTGATGAATCTGCTTATATAAGAGCAAGGTTGTTTGATATGTTGATCGGCGATTGGGATCGTCATCAAGATCAATGGCGTTGGGCAGAGTTTAAATTGGGTAATGGAGATCATATTTTCAAACCAATCCCGAGAGATCGAGATCAGGCATTTTCGAATTTTGATGGTGGTTTTATGGGAGCACTACGAGGGATATTAGGCTTTGCCAATCAGTTTCAAGTATACGACAAAGAACTAAAAAATGTAAAATGGATGAATATTGCTGCTACTAGGTTAGACCGAACACTCATCAGAAATAGTAAGAGAGAAGAATGGACAAAACAAGCAGAATATATTCAAAAAAATCTTTCTGATGAAAACATTGAAAAAGCTTTTCAGAACATTCCACCCAAAGCTAAAGGAAGAGATTTAAAAATAATAAAAGAAAACTTAAAGGGACGAAGAGATAACCTTAAAAATATTGCAAATCGCTATTATGATTATTTATCAGATCTTATTATCCTTACCGGGACTGATAAAGATGATTTTATTGATATCGAACGTCAAAATGATGGAAATACTAAAATTACAATTTCTAGAATAAAAGATGGGAAAAAAGCAGACACTATTAGTAGTCAAATTTATAATAAAAAAGATACCAAGGAAATATGGATTTATGGATTAGATGATGATGACCAATTTAAAGTCTACGGAACTCCAAAGAGACCAATTAAAATCAGAATTATAGGAGGACAGAACAATGACGTCTATGATATCAAAAAAGGTAGAAAAGTAAAGATTTATGATCATAAAAGTAAACCTAATACCTTTAAAAGGAAAGGAGGTGCTGGTATAAAATTAACCAATAGATATAATATTAATCTGTTTAACAAAGATGAGAATATTATCACGACGACTTCTGTTCTTCCAACTATAGGATTTAACCCAGATGATGGGGTGAAGATAGGAGCCTCAACAATTATTACTTCTAAGGGTTTCTATCAAAATCCGTTTACAACACAGCATAAAATCAACACAGGATTTTATTTTGCTACTCAGGGATTCGATGTAGGATACAAAGGTGAATTTGCAGGTATTTTAGGAAACTATAATCTACTCTTAGAAGGTAAATATACTAGTCCTAATTTTGCAGTTAATTTTTTTGGATTCGGTAACGCTTCAGAAAATAACCAAGATAAATTAGGCTTTGATTATAATCGTGTAAAATTGAGTACTTATAGCATTGCCATTGGAGCAATAAAAAATGGAAGATTTGGTAGCCTTTTTAAATATCATCTGTCTGTTGAAGGAATACAAGCAGATAACACAGCTAATCGCTTTATTTCAAATGAGGTAAGTTCTGATGATCCAGAGTTTTTTAATAGAAAGTGGTTTACTGGTTTAGATGCAATATATCAATATGAGAGTTATGATATAACTATAAATCCAACTCGTGGGATGAAATTTGATTTTAATATTGGAGGAAGAATGAATATTGATCATACAGAAAGATCTTTTGGATATATTAAATCTTACTTAGGATTCTACAATTCTTTATCAAGAAACAGAAAATGGGTATTAAAAACTGCTGCGCAAAGTCAATTTAACATTGGTCGTTTATATGAATTTTATCAATCTGCACAACTCGGAGGAGAAAACTTATTACGTGGATATCGAAATCAACGTTTCTCTGGACAGTCATCATTAGCAGGAAGTCTAGATATAAGATATAGTTTCGATCAGTTCAAAACAAGGGTATTACCAATACAAATTGGACTTTTTGCTGGTGCCGATACCGGTAGAGTATGGCTCAAAAGTAATCGCAATCGAGATAATGATAAATGGCACAATAATATAGGAGGCGGACTTTGGATTAATAGTGCAGATGCCATTAGTGGTACTTTAAATCTATTTACAGGAGAAGATGGAGCTCGATTCTCTTTTGCGTTTATGTTTAAATTTTAAATCTGTATGAGATATATCATTATTTTAATTTTTCTAAAAAATACAATTGTCTTTTCTCAGTTATCTGATCTTGCACGCGTAGAGTATACTTTTTTTCCACAAAAAAATAGTGATAACTCCTTCAGAAGATTTCGGACGTTTATACAGGTCCCTATAAAACTAAATGACAATGATAGTTACATAGTCCCTGGCATAGAATATAGAAATGTAAATTTTATATATAGGGATAGTACTTCTTTTGATACTAGTAATTTAGAACGTTTTAGTTCTTTTGAGGCAAGTCTGGGATATACTTTTAAACTGAAAAACAACTGGAGATTTGCGGCTCAATTAGGAACAATTGTCGCGTCAAATTTTGAAGGAGAAGGATTAAAAAATGATGATCTACTGTTTACAGGTTCCTTTTATTTTGTTAAAGATGTTACTGAGAAAAACCTTGCTAAACCATGGAGACTCATTTTAGGATTAAGATATTCGACTACAGCCGGGAGACCCTTTCCGCTTCCCTTTGTAAATTATTATCGTAGATTTCATACAAATTGGTCTTTTGTACTAGGTGTTCCCAAAACAAATATTAAATACTATTTGAGCAAAAAAAGTATTTTTCAAAGTTTTGTTACTCTTGATGGCTTTTTTGCAAATATCCAAAATAATCGAACTTTTACATCACCTGATACGCAACAATCTAGGACTGCTAACAACATTTCTATGACGATTGCATTAGCAGGTTTAGGATATGAGTATTATATAACCGAAAATTTAGTGTTTTATATATATAGCGGTTTTACTATCATTAACGATATTAGATTACGCAATGATAATCAAGAAGATATTTTAACGGTAAACGATCAAAATAGTTTATATATAAGAGGGGGGATTAAATTAAAAATCTAAGAAATTATCAATATCGCGGTACTTTTGATTTTAGAACGACCTGGTCTTTAAATTAAATTGATGATACTTTTTGTATTTCATCAGAAATTAAGCGATCTCCCTCCAAAATTTCAAAAATAGAATTATGAGCATTTTCATCTTGTAGTGATTTCACTAAGGTTTCTGCTACATCATCTCTGCTTATCTCACCAGAATTCTCCAATTTTGAATCTAAAATTATTTTACCTGTTCCCGGTTTATCCGTTAGACTTCCTGGTCTTACAATCGTAAAATTTAGATTACTCCTTTTTAAGTATTCATCAGCATTGTGCTTTGCTCTCAAATACTCTTTTAATTTATCAACATCTTCGGGTGAATCTGCTCCCATCGAACTAAGCATGACAAATTTTTTAATTTGAGTTTTGGCGGCTAAATCTATTAGTTTTTTTGCTCCTTCCTGATCCACAGTTACAACTTTTTTGCCTCCGGAACCAGCAGCAAAAATTACCTTATCAATTCCTTCAGTAATACCAGAAATGTCTTTTTCTAAATCTGCAACTACTGTAGCTATATTTCTACTTTCGAACTGTTTCTTTTGATCCTTTCTTCTAATCATTGCAACAGGTTTGTAGTGTTCTGAGATTTCCAAAAGATCTACAATTCTTTTTCCTACGCCTCCATTGGCTCCTGCAATTAATACGTTTTCCATAATATTTAGTTTTTGAGAGGTAAAGTTCATTTTTTTCTTTTATTATATTTGATTCAAATCGTTTAATAATGATCTCATAAGGAATGGCTTCTTTCTAAAATGTCTGAACAGTTTTGTGATCACAGTAACACTTGCGGAATATATGATTCTTTACTTTCCTAAACCTTCCAGATTAAATCTAATTATGCTCTGGACATTCCTTCCGGATATTATAATTTAATAGATCTTTCCAATTGTTTTTTTTGAATTTCGGTTCCCGATGAAATAGAATCTTATACAAATAGTTTTTGTATACTATCAATCTCTCAGATTTTTCTGATAAAATGTGTTCTGGGAGTACAATACGGCTTGGCCAAAAATGAAGAATAGGCTTGTAAAAATAAAAATTGATTTCACTAAGGTTTTAAGTGTAAGGTTTAAAAGTACAAATCATAGAAACGTTTTTATTTTTAAAACCTCTCATATATTTCTAAACAAAAATGAGATTATTGTAATAACCTCTGAAAATGAATAACTTATTCTTTGTTTGTGTGTATTATTTACCTCATTGCTAACCTTTTGCTAACCTCATATGCTTACCTCTTGACTACCTCATTTTTTATTCAAATCAAAAAATCCCAACTAATTTAGAAGTGTTGATCAACTTAAAATAGGGCAAGCCGAAAACCTTTAAAAAGAGTAGGCAGAATTAACTAATACAAATCATTATGAATATTTTAAAACCGAAAATGTACTTATGGCTTTTAATTCTAGCAATTGGAGTCATCTCTTGTGAAAAAGGGGAAGTTACAGAAGAAAGTGAAAATCTAGAATTAATTGAAGAAGAAGAAGCTTTTGTAATAAATGAAAAAGGAAAAAAAGTATTAGAAAGTGACTACTTGATGGATATTAATAATACGAATTTATCAAAGCAGTCTAATGTTTTTCTTAAAAAAATGCCAGAGTCTGATTTAAACAAACTTTTAAAAGAGAACATTCTTCCTGTACGTGATGAACTTTTTTTCAGATTACAACGTACAGCAGGAACAGCGCTTAGTGGGCGAATACTCACCGCAGAAATTAATGAACAGACATTTGGTCAAGGAGGAAGAAGATCAAATGAAAATACAAAACTTAATTGGAGACTTACTCGAAGACGTGTTGGAGATGTAAGAAGAGTTAGTTTAGGTCCTCCAAGTGTTATAGCGCAAGTAGAAAAAGTTAATCCAGGAAATCAACCCAGAGAAGCAGGAAATCTAGGAAAAAGAACGCGATCACAAACTATAGAAAAAAGTGTTTCAAATACAAGGTCATCTGGTGGTTCAGCATCAGTAGAAGTATCTGTTGGCTTTCCAATAAGAATATTTAATCTTGGAGGCTCAGCGAGTAAAACTTTTGATTACAGTAAAGAAAATGAAACTACAACAATAAGTTCACAAACAGAATCGGTAGAAATTAATTTCGAAAGCAACAAAACGATTCCGCCTGGCTCTGTATGTGATTTCAGGCTTCTAGAAGAAAAAATTGAAACGGTTACTACATATGATCTTAGAATGAATGTTGCAGGTAGAATTAGTATTTATCCAGATAGAGAAGGAACTATTTTTGGTAATAGAGCTCCGGCATTTCAATTTTTTAATGTTTTCTTTTTCAATAGACCTGGATATGATAATGCTGCAGAATGGTTTGCTCTACCTGAGAAATTTAGAAATAATAAAGTTATTAAAACTTTTCAAGCTAAGAATCAATTCTTTAGTTATAAAGTAGAAAAAGTTAATTGTAGAAAATTATAATCACTTAATTTTTTAAACAATTGAAGATTGCTCTGGAAAAGTATTTTCTGGAGCAATCAATTTTTAGAAAAATCATAACGCTTTCTCTTGTGATCACAGTAATACTTGAAGAATATATGATTCTTTACTTTTCTAAACCTTCCAAATGATGCAACGTAATTAAATCATTATATATCCAAGAGATTGTACATTCAATTCATCCTGATGATTAGTTTCTCAGGCTTATGCACGTTTTATAAACGTAAAATCCATATCAAAAAAAGAGACAATCCAAAAAGGTAGTCTCTTTTTTGATATGTATTGCTGAGCGTGTGTTAAAACATAAAACCTATACCCGCAGAGAAGGTTGAGTTGTGTGCATCGGTATCTTCGATTACTTCTGAAAGTCCATATGTGTATCGTGCCTGAATAAAGAAATTACTCAACAATTTGAACTCTGCTCCTGCTGCCAATTGAAAATCAAAGTCTTTGATACGATCTGTATCAAAATCTCCTCCATCTGCTGTTGGATCTGTATCAAATTCTTCGTTTATTTTGAAACCAAACTGTGGCCCTGCGTGAATATTAAGTCCTTCTACAATATAAATTTTTGCTAGTAATGGTACTTGAATATAATCGATTTGAAACTCTGCATCTGGTGTTACAGTAACTCCGGCTATAGATGTTTCTTCAATATCAAAACCTTGACCAGAATAAAACACCTCTCCCTGTAATGCAAATTTTTCTGAGATGAAGGTTTCTGCTACTAATCCTGCATAAAAACTAGTTCTGGACTTTGGATCTTCAAAATCATCCCCTGTGATCGTAGAAAAATTAAGTCCCCCACGCACACCAAATCTTGTTGTTTTTTCTAAACTCTCTTGTGCGTAAATAAATGTTGAACAAAAAGCTAATGCTAATAAGATAAAATTCCTCATTTGTAATATAATTTATAAGTTTAATGCTCCAAAATTACTTGAGGAAAACCATAGGTATGAACTCGAATAGCAGAGTTTTTAACTCAAAAAAAAAGGATAAATCTTATTTAACAAAAATTAAGATATGATAATCCAATTTTGAAATAATATAAATCATTACAAATTACAAAAGGGGACTAAAAAATCTAGCTATCCCCTCTGACAATTTCATTCTTAATGATCTTGTTCTATAGGTTTCATATTGCAATAACTCACTACTATTACAATCATTAATAAAATCTTCACAAATCTTTCTTGCTACTTTTTCACTGTAAATAAGTGCATTGGTTTCAAAATTATGCTCAAAACTTCTATGGTCAAAATTACCTGAACCAACCGAAGCCACTTTTCCATCCATTACTATAACTTTACTGTGCAAAAAATCATTTTTTTGCTGATATATTTCTATACCTAGAGATAACAATTCTTCAAAAAAAGAAAGCATACTATACTTGGCTAACCAAGAATCAGACTTTAGAGGTACTAATAGTTTAATATTAATACCACTCAAAGCTGCTATTCTAAGTGATTCTAACATGGCATTGTTGGGTATAAAATAAGGGTTTGAAATGTAAATATATTCTTCTGCTAAATTAATCATGCTTATATACTGTTGCATTATTGAGGGATGGTCAGAGTCTGGTCCTCCCGCAACAATTTGTACATTGATATCACCACAATTTTCAATATTTGGTAGGTACTTGTTTTTTAGTAATAACTCTTTGTCACTTGCAAAATAATAATCTTTTATAAATACTCTGTGCAAACTATCTACCACAGGTCCCTTTAGATATAAATGGGTGTCGTCCCAAATACCAAGCTCTGAATGAGGTTTTATATATTTGTCAGAAATATTAACTCCTCCTGTAAACCCAACTATTCCGTCAATGACAATAATTTTTCTATGATTTCTATAATTTAAAGTATACAAAACACTCCCGAAGTGTAAAGGCAAGATAGGATATACTTTTGCACCAATATTTTTAAATTTCTCAATCTCCTTTTTCCTAAGAGAATAACTACCTATTGCATCATATAAAATTCGTACCTCTACCCCTTCCTTTATTTTTCTTTTAAATAGTGCAAACAACTGATCAAGTAATTCACCTTTTTCAAATATATAATACTGCAGATGAATAAATTTTTGAGCTTTTTCGAGTTCTTTAAAGATTCTCTTGAAGGTATCTACTCCATTGTGTAATACTTCAATTTGATTATTTGATTTAACAGAAAATTCAGAGCTTTTACTCAATAATTTTGCTAGTTTTTTATCTCTTTTATTTGTTAAGCGAATAGCAGTTGCTTCATTATTGTCGTAATCACTAAATCTTTCTTTATACATTCTTCTTCGCATCGTTTGTTTAAGCTTAAAAAACTTAAACCGTCTACGATTAATCCCAAAAACGATATAAAGCAAAATTCCAACAAACGGAAAAATTAAGACAATCAGCAACCAACTAAGTGATTTAACAGGTCTTGAGCCATATAAAATAATATGTAAAATCGATATTGACGTTAGAACTGTGTAGACTACTAGAAAAAAAATCATTGTTTTGATTAACGTATTAGTAAATAAGCAAACATCTATTTGAATTGAATTACTCTATGACATTATAACAATTTAATTTTATGGTTGATATTTAAAATATAACTATTATGGGAATTTTTGCTACAAATAAAAATCAAATCACATTAATATATAATTCTGAAACTTCCGTTGGAAAACAAATTTACAGCTATGTAGTTGATTCAAAAAGAGAAGTTAGAACAATTGATTCTTCAAAAACTTCTATCACTCCTACTCAATGGGTAGAAATTTCAAAAGAACTAGGTCTGGAAATTAACCAATTAATTAACAAAGAAGATCCTGATTTTAAAAAGAATTTCAATAAAGAAATTAAGTTAGAAAATCAAGATTGGTTAAAAATAATTGTCAATAATCCAGAGTTGATTAAATTTTCTATTTTAATAATAAAAAATAGTTTTTATATTTTGGATACACCTTCTGATTTTCTCAAATTTACAAAAGATCAGGAAGATTAATTCTCTAATTAATGTTCCAATGCTTCAAGTACTTTACGCTGAACCTAAATCAAACTCTTTCAAGTATAATAATAATGTAAACACACATTGCCATAAATAGAGCTATAAATAAGGATATAATGAGTTTTAATACTTTCTTATTTGTAAAAAATTTTGATGGAGTGAGTTTGTATTTTTTCATTTTCAACCTTTTATTATATACTAAAAATCGGACAATAAATAATATATCATTGTCCGATTTGTAATCATAGATTTTTCTTTTTCAATTAATTATCATCAGTCGCATCTTCTACTGCGTCTTTTACTTCTTCGGCTCCGTCTTCTATGCCCTCTCCTACGTCTTCTACTGCGTCTTCAATTTTTTCACCGGTAGTTTTCTTTTCTCTACAGCTTAATGTTATTATTGATATAAATACTATAGATAGAACTGTAATAAATTTTCTTTTCATGATTTTTTTATTTATGCTTTAAATCTTTTACCAAAAATTAGAGATAATACAAACAATATTATAAATATAAAAAATAATATTTTTGCTATACTTGCTGCCCCTGCTGCAATACCTCCGAATCCAAAGAAAGCAGCTATTATGGCTAAAACTATAAAAATAATTGTGTAACGTAACATAATGTGTTTATTTAATTAGTAAAAACCTCTTCTAGAGGGATTTGTTTCTCAAATCATTATGCAACAAAATTCAGTAAATATGAGTTTAGTCTTTGACCATATCACTAATAATATTAACTCCTTTGCTTTTGAATCGATATTATTCTGTCATTTTGTAATAATAAAGTATCTTGTAACATGTAATATCAAGTCCAATGAAACGAAAAATTAATATCCACGATTCTGACGTAAAAAGAGTAATAGTAGATATGGCTCAAAATTTAGATATTGATTATGAACAAAACCCCCATGAATATTGCATTAGATTGCCGGAAGAATTAGGAAAAGGTTATGTAAAAGCTTACGAGTTTGATTTTGGAGTTGGAGTCCTAGAGACAGATTATTTGCTTGAAAAAGATTTCTATTTTGAATTAGAAAAAGATGTTTTAAACCCGTTGAAAATTATTTTTAATAGGGAATCTTCTTTTTACCATCGATTTTCCAAAGATCTCGAATTTCAAGAAATTAAAAGATTAGAAAACACAATCATATCAAATAAATTTGGGAATCATCATTTTTTTAAAATCCCCGCAAACACACCTATTTGTATTTTTAGTTTGGAAATTAATCGAAAATTATTTGAGGAAAAAATTGAGTCCTTTCTTCCTAATATGAATACGGACTTGATTGAACTCTTTAGAGATGTCAATGGTGTAAATGATTTCTTTTACAAAAATTATTATAGTTTAGAAATTTCTAAATTCATCTCAGAATTTATAGACTGTGAATTATCTGGTTTTATGCGTCAAGTTTATCTTGAAGGTAAAGCTTATGAAATATTAACCCATCAATTGCAACAGTATCTAGATGATTTAAATGATCCTGACAAACGGATCATTTTAAGACAAGCTACTATAGAACGTATTGAAGAAGCAGTATCGATCATTAAAAATGAGATTGAAAAAACAGACAATATAGCAAACATAGCAAAACGTGTTGGATTGAATCAAAACACATTACAAAATGGTTTTAGACAATTATTTAAATCTTCTGTAAACGAGTTTATTAGAAATCATAGAATTGAAAGAGCAAAAGAGTTATTAGAGTCCTCAGATCTTAATATTACAGAAATCACTTACAAGGTGGGTATTAATTCGAGAAGTTATTTTGCAAAATTATTTAAAAAAAAATATGGTGTAAATCCTAAACAGTATCTGGATCAAGTCCGCAATCAAAAAGGTGATTCTAAATCAGCCTGATACAAATATCTTCATTATGAATATAATAATTTCTATCACTTATTATAAAAAGAGAATCTTCTTAATAAGATAAAAAGGCGATCAAAAGTGTTATTATAAATTTCAATATTGTTAATCTGTTTATTACAAATCTAATTTCTTTGTACAAATCATAAAATTTAGAATTAATTTTTTAGTATGTACGAAATCACGATTGGTAGTATTGATAATGTAGACATTCTAAAACAGCTTAATATACATCTTGGTGGTCAATTAACAGAGCGCTGGGGAGAATATGAATTGGAGTTTGAAAATAGTTTTGGAAAAGGAACGATTCGCAGTATAGGATTTGATTGGGGCGTTTCTCTTATCGATTATGACGTAAACTTTAGGGAAGATATCAAAATTACGTTCAAGTTGACAGATACAAACCCAATAGAATTTATATTTGTGTCAGAAGGAAACCTTAATTATAGTAACTCAGAACACGATAAACAAATCATTCTTGATCGTTACCAAAACATCATAATATCATCAACCAAAAATTCTAAAGAAACTTATATGTTTCCTAAAAGAATTGCAATTAAAGTTAACTTCATTTACATTTTGAAAGAACAATACTTTAGAAAGAAAAACAACAACTTGTCTTTCTTAAATAAAGCTCTTTTATCTGCTTTTAAAGATAGTTCTAATTCTACATTTAATCATTTCGGAAATTATAATTTGAAAATTGCTGATCAGATAAAACAGTTACAAGAAAATAATGATAGCGGAATTGTTAGAACGCTATCTATAGAAGGGCAACTTAACTTGATCATGGCAATGCAGATGTTGGAGCACCATAACCATGAAAAAGGATCAACATTGCCCGAGTCTCTATCAAAATCAGATATCAAAAAAATAAACGATTTATCCGGTTATATAATAGATAACATATCAGAACCACTATCTATAGCATCTCTCGCCTTGAAAGCGGGGCTAACTCCCAAAAAACTTCAGTTAGGTTTTAAAGTTTTATATTCTAAATCAGTTAATGAATATATTAGACAATTAAAATTAGAAATTTCTAGAGACTACATCAAAAATACAAATGATTCTATTTCAGAAATAGTGTATAATATAGGTTTCAAAAGTAGGAGCTATTTTTCTAAAATCTTTTTTGAACGTTATGGAATGCTACCCACAGAGTATCGTAAAAAACTAAAAACGAACAATTACCCTGAAAAATAAATAAAGTACTTAAAACATAAGATTCAAACTTTTTGTTTCTTAAAAAATAAAAATCAGTTATCATATATTGAAAGAGAAAACGTTGATTAATATTAAATTCAAATCTTCATTAAATGCAAAAGAATTCAATTATGTTAAAAAACAAAGACATAAAGAAATAGCATCTATACAAGGGTTGGTTTCTTTATTCTGTCACTATAATGAAGAGACAGAATATATTGGGGGATTGTTTATATTTAATGATCTACAATCAGCACAAAATTATTTATCTGATTTTTTGATGATAGGATTAGGTTTAAGGTACGGAATCATAGCAAATACCCTCAATATTGAAATAAGCTCATTAAAAGAAGAAATAAAGGGGTTAAATCATGGTTCCAGAATCTAAACCTTTGGTATATTTTTATAAAGTACAGGATCTAACATAGATTCGTACAAAATATCATTTTTAAAAAATTCTTTAGCTATAGGATGTGCAATTAAATTTTCTGTGCTAGATGTTTCAATAATATTATCTAATTCTAATTTGTCTACATTATTATTGAGCCAAGTATTATAAAATCTTTTAGAAATTACAACAGGCATATCTGTATTAAGGTTTTGAATTTTCTTTATAATCCCGTTAGACTCTTTCGTAATTAGAGAAACAGTAATAAAACCATCCTCTAAAACATTATAAACTCCTGCCAGACAAAAAGGTTTTTCTTCTTTTGAATACACATAATAAGGGTATAAAGATCCCGAATAGAGATGGTAGATAAAAAAACCGGTAATTACAATTAAACATCTTCTTTCTTCAAAAGGCTCCTGAAATATTTTATTGACTTCCAATTTTTTTCTAGATACTTTCAAAGTATTATGTACCTTCTGAAAATCCTCCCAATCATCCTCATATTGATCAGGCAATAACCCCCAAATACCAAAAGATAATGAGTCAGGATCATCCATAGTAATTATAGACAACGTAGATTCTTTTTCACCGTCGATAATATGACTAGGAGAATATAGACGAGGAAATTTGAAATTAACTCCCATTTCTCGTTCTATGGTCTTTCTATTTGCAATATTTGAAAGCTTTTTGTACATATTATTTATCTATGTGCAAGAAAATAAATATATCTCAAAAACATTGTCTTGTTTACATTAAATAATAATGCATTTGATAATCTAATATTTTAAAAAATAACAATTGTCTGACGATTAGTTCGATTGAGTCATAGAAAATCTCAAAAAAGTTAAACAAAGGTTACATTAACAACTACTTTTGTAAAAATCATTTTACAATCACTTAATAATTAATACTCTATAAAGATATCATGAAGAATTTGGCTGTTAGTTCAAAGAGTATTCCTGTCATATTGCACCCATTGCTAAACATATGGCAAAGTGATGACAATGATAATCAAACTAATCATAATATAAGTTTAGATCATCGAATAGGAGATGGTAAAATTAAGTACACAAGATTACAATATGGATTACAGGTTATAAATTTTGATATTCTGCTTAGTCAAGATATAGAAATATCGATTGATCCAATTGCCGAAGACTCCTTACAATTTTTATATTGCTTAAACGGTAAATGTTCTCATATCTTTAAGAATCCTGAAGAAGTAAGTTTTATAGACCAATTTCAAACAGTAGTAGTACGAAGTCATAAAGAATCAAACAGTAGTATTATCATTAAAAAAGGGCTTCACGTCGTTTTTAATCTAATTTGTGTCAATGTAAACGAATATTTCAATGAGTTTAAGACTAAGGAAAATCATTTTGGTAAAAAATTTCAAATATTCTTACAATGTATTAGTAAAAAGCCAAAATATATTCATTTAGGCAGCTATAATTTTAAAATTGCCGAACAACTCAAATTAATTGTAAACGCAGAATACAATAATGAAATTTCAAAATTATTATCTCTTAAAGGTAGGTATTATTTGGTCTTAGCTAAGCATATAGAGCAATTTTACGCCGACATAGAAAATAATTCAAATACTAGCGGATTATTAAAAGATGAGTTAAAAAGAATTTCAAAAGTTAGTGAATTCATCAAAAAACATCCAGAAATACAACATAGCATACAAACACTTTGTGCAGCTTCAGGATTGTCTCCTGCAAAGCTACAAGAAGGCTTTAGATTTATGTTCGATAGAACAGTATCAGACTATGTACGGAATATACGCTTAGAAAAAGCCGAAAAATTAATCCAAACAACAGATTTGACAATTTCAGAAATTGTATATTCCGTAGGTCTTACAAGTCGAAGCTATTTTTGTAAAATTTTCAAGAAAAAATACAGGTTTAGTCCAAAGGAGTATAAATCTAAAACTACTAATACATAAGTTCTAGACTTCACTTTCACTATTACATAAGCGATTATAAAAAAGGACACACCTATTTATAGAATTTTGTATTTCTTGATATTGAAGAATAAGCATCGTATCTAGAATAGGAGGTATTTTCTTTTCTCTCAATAGATCTTCGTATTCTTCGGCTATTTCTTTCTCAAAAACTATACATCTTTTGATTGCATTTGTTTGCCCTTTTTTTGTGAAAAAGTTTTTTTTGTTGATTTGATTACTGTTATCCAAACTTGACTTAAAGAAATAATCATTTACACTAAAGTATTTATATGATTCTAGTTTAAATTTTTTCAAGAATTTCAATCTTTGTTTCACTTTTCTATCAAAAAATGCATGTATATCGACCTGATCAGAGAGATCTCTCGCGAGTTTGTATATTTCGACCATACGTATAGTATTACTCAAGACAATTTTTAGTTTTTCTAGCACATCTCTTTCTAATTTCATTTTCATACTAAAAGTTTAATTATATGATTTTATTTTAACTAACTGATTCAAAAATAATTCAACTTAAGACATTGTAATAACTGTATTCATCTAATCATTGCCGCTATTAAAAAATTATGATAATTTAAATTATCAAATGCTAAATATCTAGCAAATGAGTCAACATTACTATCATTTACTGTATTATACTTAGATAGGTAGTATTATATTTTCAAAATATAGGGACTGTCCCCGCCTATATATTTATATTAATACATAAGATTAAACTAATATGCCGTTTAAAAAAAAATACATTGCTTTATTATTTATAGTAGTCTTACTGATAACTGTTAGGTTACTGTTACCTTATTTTGTAAAAAATTATGTCAATCAGGTACTAGAGGATATCCCGGGTTATTATGGCCAAGTAGAAGACATAGATATTTCACTAATTAGAGGAGCTTATGTGATAAATAATTTATATCTAAATAAAGTTGACGCCGGATCCCAGGTTCCTTTTCTCAATTTTCATAAAACGGATATATCAATAGAGTGGAAATCCCTTTTTAAAGGTAAAATCGTTAGTGAAATTGCATTAACAAACCCAGAAATCATATATGTATTTGAAGATCAAAATAAAGAAAACACAGAAGATCCAGAGCTTGAAGACTGGACTAAAGCTTTAACAGAACTCGTACCAATAAATATCAACACATTACAAGTATCGAATGGAAAAATTGCTTTTGTACAATTAGCTGCAAATCCAAATATAGATTTACAACTCTATAAAATCAATTTTAATGCTAAGAATCTTCGAAATGTATTACGTACAGAAAGAGAACTTCCTTCTTCTATTTATGCCGAAGCTAAATCTATAGGAAAAGGTGACGTGAAACTGGAGGGCAGCATGGATTTGGTAAAAAAAGTTCCTGATATTGATATTACATTTTCTTTAGAAAATGCGGATGCAACATCTTTAAACGATCTTACAAATCATTATGCTGGCATCGACTTCAAAGAAGGTACTTATGATGTCTATAGTGAAATAGCCATTGCAGATAGTTATCTAAAAGGGTATATTAAACCAATGCTGAAAGACTCTAAAATTATAAGCAAAGAAGATAGTTTTCTAGAGGTTTTATGGGAAGGCTTTGTAGGTTTTTTCAAATTCGTTCTGAAAAATCATGGTAACAATACTCTTGCCACCAAAATTCCATTCGAAGGAAATTTAGATGATATAAATACCAGTGTTTGGATTACGACAAAAAATATAATAAAAAATGCATGGATAAAAGCTTTTAAAGGAACAGCTGATAATGAAATTGACTTTGAAGAGGTTCAAAAAAAGGCTAAAAAGCAAAATAAATAAAAAAGAGAAGGTCGGAATAGTAAGGTTTTTCAATTGACCCCCAATTACGACCTCTTTGTTTATAAAATTAATATATTCTATTCAAACCTTCTCTACAACTAATCAATAATTAAAAACCTCTCACCTTTTTAAATAAAATGCGTCTTTTTAATCCTTTTAAATTATTTCAAATCTTCTAAAGTTTTTATTTCTGAAAGATCTTCTTCGATCTTATTTTTTTGTTGTGACAAGATCGTTTGAGTACTTGGTGGTAAAGACGTCTCAGCAAGAACTTCGTCATATTCTTCTACAGATGCTTTTTCACCTCTTATTGCCTCTTCTAACATAGATTCTTCATTATCACTAGATAAAAATGATTTAACATCCATCCATGCTCTATGAAAGTTTCCTGTAACACTACCACTCTGTTCTGGTTCTTGTCCAAATGATACGATCTCGCTTTTGAGTTCGTAACCAAACTTTTCTCTCATTTGAGCTTTATTATTAAAGTAGTTTTTGAGTGCCGTGTGTTTTACGTTTTCTGCAGCTTTCCGATATCCTTTCTCTGCGTCATATGTTTTTTCAAGTAAATCATTTAATTTTGTTCCAACTTTTTCAGTGTACGTTTTCATAATCTTTTTTTGAAAATTATTAAGTAGTTTTTTTATGGATGCCTACCATTTTACATCTGCATAATTATAAATAAGATACCTCACTTTTTATTAAAACGATTTTTGAAAGTGTTTGAAGTAACTGAAATAATAATTCCTACAGCAAAACCACAAACAAAAATTAGTAGATATTGAAGCTCCATGAATCTAATTTATAATTACACTATAAAAGTATACAGACAGCAGCATCATTTTTAGTTCAAAAAAAGTAAAAGTTAACTCATTTACACTTTTAACAAAACCTTAAATATTATATAAATAAGGTGCTTTTTTTAAAGTTAAAACTTACTCTGATAGAGCAAAAAAAAGTCGACGAGTTTTTGAAACTTGCAGCAATTACCGTCACCAAATTAAATATGAAATACCGGGCAGAAATAAAGGAACTTTTGCAAATGATTTATGTTTCAGAACAATTTTGTTGTTTAGGAGCAGAAAAACTGGACAAAGCCGAATTATCCAGATTCTTAAATTACCAAAGTACTCAACGCAATAGATTTAAAAATGAATTTTTAGAAGTTGTAGAAACTGATCAATCCTACAATGCATCAAGTAATTGTAATATAAATGAGATTTTTGAAGAATCAAATCAAAATTTAAGATCAAATAATGACACCGCTATATTACAAATCTGCTTGTCAAAAGATCAATTAATGATTGATAAGTGTTTGATCATACTAGAAGAAAGGCTATATCCTATTGATGTCTTAGAGGTAGTAGTAAGAATAATGACTTTTTTAATTTTTCAGAGTATAAAAGGAAATAAAATCTTAAATATACTATCAACAAAAAAGACTCCCATAAAAAACATAAATGGATCACAAGAGTATCGTACTTTGGACTACTTATCAAATTAACTAAAGTAGTATTTATTATATTATTTCGAAAGATAACTATCACAAACAGTTACCGCCTTTTTACACGCTATTGCACATTCTTTACAATATGCATAATCATGAATTTCACACTCTTCTGCACATGCCAAAATTTGACTCCTACAATGTCTGATAACCATTTCTTCAGCATCAGAAGAAGTAGAAATCCCTAATGCCATCTTCTCAACGATCTCAGCTGTAAGCGTATTAATAGTAATACAGTTTTTAAGATCATCTATCTCTTCTTCTTTAAGGCATGAATATGCACAATTTCTACAATGAGCAGCACACTCGACAAACGCTTCTATAATTTCTTTTTTACCCATAATATAAATAATTAATACAATAAAAATAAGGGAACTTTTTAATGATGAGTGACACATTTGCTACGAGATGTAGCTCAAAAGAATTTGTTATAGTTTTTCTTCTCCTTCTATCATGTTTTTACCATATTCTGATTTGTAAATCTTTACAACAATCAAAAAAAGACTTATCAATAAAGGGCCAAAAATTAGGCCTATAAACCCAAATAAAGGTACACCTACAATGACACCTATCATTGTAATTATTGGGTGAACATTATCTAATTTTTTTAACACAAATAGTCTCACTAGATTGTCAGAAGAACCGACAACAAGTATCCCATATATTAAAATACCCCATGCTTGAAACGTATTTCCTGTTGCATGTGTAATAATAAAAACAGGTAAAATGCCAATCAAAGTTCCTACAAAGGGAATCATAGAACCAATAGTTACTATGACAAACCAGAACAAAGGATTTTCTATTTTGAAAATCAAAAAACCGATAAGTGCCACTACACCTTGTACAAGAGCTACTAGCGGAATCCCAATTGCGTTAGATCGCACCATTTTTTGGCTCTCATCACCTATAATTTTTAGATTAGTATCGTTTATAGGTATATACTCAAATAATGACTCTCTTAGCATCCTTCTATTTGTCAACATATAATACAATAAGAAATACATGATCCCTATTGATATCATAATGTCAAATGTATCTCCTGCAAAATTTTGTAAATTCTCAGTTAACCAATTTGAAACAGCATTTGCATCCATCTGCGAACTCAAATCATATCCTACTTGTGTTTGCCATGAGTCTAATCTTTCTTTTATAACATCAATAATTTTTTCTAGATTTTGTGCTACTTCTCCTATTTTATTACCTAACATAAAGATAATTCCTGCAACAGGCATTAAAATTCCTACGAATGATCCTATTAGTAAAAGGGCAGCTGACAAGTCTGGATGCCAACCTTTTGAAATTAATTTAGCCATCCATTTTCTTAAAAGGACATAAATTGTTATAGCTCCCAAAATCCCTGATAAATAGGGACTCATTTCTTTAAAAATGAGTCCACCTATTACAAAGATTAATAGTAACATAAAAATTTGTCGTATGACTGTAGGGCTAATTTTTTTCTCTTTCATCACAACATGATTGCTATAATTTTATACTAAAAAATTAAATTACCGAATAAGCTATGTATCTCTATTTGTCTACTTGAACACTAAGATTTTCAGGTAAGTCCAAAGTTCGAATAGGAAAAGGGATATTAATATCATTAGCATCATATGCTTCTTTCATGAGCATTATTGTTTCGCTTTTTGCTTTGGCTACTTCTAAGGCTGAAGTAGAATTAATCCAAAATCGAAGTTCATAGTTTATAGCACTATCTCCAAATTCTCTCCATAAAAACAGAACCTCATCTTTTTCTTTGACAGCTTCAAAATTTGAAACGATTGTATCGATCGTCAGCTTTTTTACAAATCTCAAATCAGAACCATATCCAACACCACATTTTAAAATTACCCTTGATTGAGATGTGGTAGAATAATTTTTAATAGGGTTTTCTACAACCAACTTGTTAGGGATATATACCAAATTATTATCAACTTGTTTTATAGTAACTACTCTAAGATCAATATCTACCACTTCTCCTTCATAATCATTAGTTTCTATCCAGTCCCCAAACTTTAGATTTTTGATATATGACAAAATAATTCCAGAATATGTATTTGCCAATGCCCCTTGCAGAGCAAGACCAACAGCTAAACCGGCAACACCGGCTCCTGCCAAAATAGTATTAAGTGCCTTGCTTAGATTCAAAATTCCTAAAACCAAAAACAACCCAATTAGTATGACCAATATTGATATTAATTTGGCTATTAGATTCTTCATCGACTTTTGCAATTTACTTTTATCTAATAACCTCACTACCAACCTACTAATATATTTTGATGCAAAAAGTGCAATACAAAAGACAAATATTGCAATCAGAATGTTGGGTAGGTGCATAATTATAGCATCCAACCAAGATTCTAATTTTTCTGTCATTTTATTCCATGCATTGATTAATTTCTCTTTCATCATATTTATTTTTTCTTAATTACTACTTATTTTAAAAAATTGGGAGTATACTCCTCTAATAGCTTTAACATTGCATTTTCAGAAACCGAATAAAAAGACCCATTCTTATATAAAGAGTCTGCGATATCGAATGTAGTTTTTATGACTCCCGTTTTGTAAGCATGCATAACTGCAGGATGTACATAATATTTACGACAAACATTTCTTGTATTCCCCAACTCCTTTGCTTCCGTATCATATCCTCTCAAGATGTTCTTATCCCTTTCATTTTGAGTTTTTGCTATACCTACATCTCTTAGATACTCAAAAAAGATTACGGTAGCAGCCCATGTCCTGAAATCTTTAGCGGTAAAAATCTCTCCACAGGTATTATGAATATAATCATTGACCATAGCACTTTCTACATTATGTTTTTCTCCATATTCATCATAATATTGAAATAACTCCCAACCAGGGATTTCTTCACATTT
The DNA here is from genome assembly GCF_006443095.1 of Aquimarina algicola. Classification (GTDB taxonomy): domain Bacteria; phylum Bacteroidota; class Bacteroidia; order Flavobacteriales; family Flavobacteriaceae; genus Aquimarina; species Aquimarina algicola. Next base: position 101,405 of record NZ_VFWZ01000005.1, on the reverse strand, counting down.
ATTTACAAGATGCACAAGTTTTTTATTGCGTAATGTAACAGAATGCTTCTTCCCTTTTTTACCGGTGAACTCAAATTTTAAAGTATTTTTAAATAATCTTACATGTCGGTTTCGCATCGTTGTTAATCCATATGTTTTATTGCGCTTTGCATATTGATCATTGCCTATTCGAATATGAGTTTCTTCCATTAATCTTATAATCAAAGCCAAAACTTTTGATTTGGGCCAACCCTTCTGTTCCAAATCAATATCAACTTGTTGTCTTATGATAGGTAACCTTTTACCAAAGGCAACCATCTTATAAAATTTAGTTTGATTTCTTATCGCATGCCATAGCGAATGATATTTGTATTGCTTTCTTTTTTTAGCATCAAAGCCAACAGCTTGCAAATGACCGTTTGCAACCGTTGATATTTTTACATTTTCCCAAGCTGGTGGAATGGACAATTCCTGTATTCTTTTAAGGTCATTTTTATTTTGTAGTGGTTTATTGTTGACAACATATTTAAATCCTTTTTTGACTTTGCACCGTTTGATTGCAAGTTGATGTGTATTGGTATAGATCAAATCAAAATGATCGATGACCGTCTCCGGAGTTTTTATTATACTCGATAAGAATTGTAAATTAAGATTACTCTCAACCATTTTTATAACATGTTAAAACAAAATGACCCCACTCGTATGAAGACTGAGGCCATTTTTGACAATTAAAGTTAACTACACCTATTTATGAAATGGAATTTCTATTTTTTATAAATAACTTTAGAGTTTGCTAAGCCTGATTTAAAAGCGTCTATATCTTGTACATATTTATATTGATCGTTAAATACGCGATTAGGCTTCTCTCCCTTAATGATGTGTTTCACATTTAGATCAGGGGCATTTAATATCACTCTGTCTGAGACTCTCATTTTTTTATCACCGAGGCTTTGAGTTTTTTCTTTGAGTTCTGAAACTACATATAGCTTATCATTGGTAGCTATAATTTCTTCTATTTCTATAGTATGTTCTTTATCTATTACCTCTGCTTCTACAGTAAGGGTAAGCTCTTCTTTTTCTCCCGAGTTTGGCATATCTACGTCCAAATATGGAACCTCCACCTCTTCTTCTTCCATGACCACAACAACTTTGGGTATTTTTACCGTCTTTGTTTTTGTCCCTACATTTACATCTGCCCAATCGATATCAAAAGTAGGGAGTTGACCAGCCTCTGTATCAACATCTACATCTACCTCAGGCAATTTTGCTTCTTTTTTTTGCTGCACATCGCAATTACTCATTACTAATGCTATACATACTAATCCTATAATTTTTTTCATTGTATTTGATTTTAATAAAATTAAACTTCAAAAAAGAGCTGCTTGTTAACTTATATTACATTTGCTCTAACGTTAATGTTCAAGTTTTTTCACAGTAATGATAGGCAGCTCTTTTTGTATTATGTTTCAAAAGTATAATGGATTTGGATATATATAGTGCGCATTTACAATTTATATTGACTGTTTTGATATTGATCTATTAACTAGTTAAAAACAAGTATTTATGGATTATTATGATACTGATAATTAGAATATTTTTCACTCGATAATCGAGATTTAAAGGCTCCGAGGTTCTTTACTTTCAATTTTTTTTAGAAACTCTTCTAAAGAAACTTCTTCTGGTAACCCTAACTTTAATTTTGCACGATATCTAGCTGTTTTTACAGTATTTGTGGCTACGTTCAATAAATTAGCAGATTCTTTTAGAGAAAGCCCTAGTTTTACCAATAAACAATGCCTGATATTATTCTTTGAAAGCTCGGGGCAGTATTCTTTAAGTTCTAATACCAAACCCGGATATTGAGACTCTAGACGATCAGAAAAAACATCTTCGCAAGTCATATTTTTAATAAGCTTATCAAAAGATTTTTTAGACTTCTTAAGTTGTTCGGGATTATTAGTTTCAATATTGGTATATAACTCCTTTTTTGCGGCTTTCAATTTTTGTATTTGCTTAGCTTGTATCATTAATGTAGCAGATAGCTCATCTTCTTTTGTTTTTATATGCTGTTTTAATAACTTCTTTTCATTTTCTTCGAGAAGATTTATCTTTTCTTTAGACTGATCATATTTTTTATACAGCATTAAGGCCACAACTACCACAGTAAGAAGTAAAATACTTATAATCAAAATAATAATGTACTGCTTTTGTGCTGTATTCTTTGAGTATAATTGTGATTGAGATGCTTCTATTTTTACTTTTTCATGTGATTCTTCTATCAACTCAATTCTGGTATCATAATAATCCGTAAATACTTTTTTTTCTAACTGTCTAATGCTATCAACAATCTCATTTTTTTGTTGTAGTGCTAACCAAACCGAATCTTTTTTACCCAGTTTTTGATAATATGTTGCCAAATCTGTGTAATACTTAGGGAGATCATTTAATAATCGTTCCTGTTTAATTGCTCTCTGCATAGATTGCGCAGCATGAGTATAATTTTTTAGTTTACCATAAGCATTTGACAAGAATTCATGATGGGTAGGAACTCCGGGCTGAAAATAGTGTTGTAGTAATTTATAATTAGCATGTAGTGAATCTATAGCTTTTTGGTATTGTTCATTAAGATAGTAATCGTATGCTTGATACAATTTAGCATATGTATAGTAGGCACTGTCTCCATTTTTTGTTGCAATGTTAAGAATATCGGCTAATAGGGGTGTGCTCAGTTTTGGTTGCTTTTTGTGTTGATAGGCCATAGCTAATGTGGCATTAATTTTTAATTTAAAACGAAAGTCAAGATATATCGTATCGGCCAAGATATTTTTTACTTCTGAGATGGCAAGGTCGTATTGCCCTTTTTGGATATAACAATCTGCTATTTTTGTGGTTAAATCAGCTTTTTCTCCTACATCATCTTTATCAATTTTTTCATAAGCTTTTATAAAATAAGGCAAAGCAAGCTCAGGCAACCCATATGCATATAAAAATAAATTACCATTATTTATTAAATAGTCAAGATATAAATTATGATCAGGTAGAATGGCCTCATATTTTTCAAATTGTTCACTATAATAGAGAACACTATCAATGCTCTTTTGGTTACTTTGATACCAAATGATACTTAATAGTGAAGTTAGAACACCTCTTTTGTAATGTATTTTTTTAGAATTGCTAAAAATATCCTGATACAATTGATAATCCTCAATACTATACGCATTATAATCAAGCTGTAACAAACTATCTAATTGTTTCCCCAAAAGAGTAGTATCTTTCTTAGTTTGAGCAATACTCGAAAAAAAACAATAAAAAATAAATAGTATTAAAAAAAGATCTCTCATAAAGTCTAAGGTTTTGTGTAATAAATGTGTTTTAAAATTGAAAAAATAAGTATTCAACATCGAGTAATTATATATACATATACAGGTAGTATTAGCCCACGGTACACACCTTAGACGTCAAAAGAAGAGTATTGAATTATTTTTTGACAATCATATAATGATGTCCTAAAATATGATTTGTATATGTATTTATGATTCACCTATGTGAATAAAAACAGTTGGTTTTATTAAAAATGATCTAATTTTTTATACGAGCTATTGTATTATAAAAACTATTTAATATGTCGTGATACAAATATTGTAGAGGTAGAAGAAAAAAAAACTGTATTACATTTTATTAGATAAAGTGAGTGCATGGTTTTAAGATATAATTTTGTTAACATTAGTTATTAGTATAACGTTTTACTTTGTATAAATCCCCTTTATCGCTCTATTAAATTTAAACAAAACAATCCTTTTCAATCTTAAACATCTATTTATCAGTGTATTAAATATACTGCTTTTTTAATGCTTACTCATTGCATACCTAATATGTATACCTTTTGTCAACCCACTTTATCATAATGTTTTACCAATGTGCAATAATTTTATACTGTTGATCAACACAAAAGGTGCGAATCTGAAAACCCTATGTAATAGAGTAAGAAGTAATTAATTAAACACAAATCATAATGATTAACTTAAAACCAAAACATTGTTTCATAATGCTATCGCTCGCTGCTTTGAGCATAGTCTCTTGTGAAAATGAAGAAACGACTGATCAAGTTCCTTTAGAGGAAAGTGGAGAATCTATCGAAATTCCTGCAGACTCTTCTTTTGAAAACGGATTTGTCATCAAAGATGGTAAGCAAATACCTTTTGATGATTACATAGCAATGCGTGATGCAGAAGCTGAGAACGAAGCAAAACAGAGAATTACGAGAACACTTCCTATTACTGAAAAAGACCTTAATAAAAATGGGATGGGCAGAGATGCGTTATCCGCAGTATTAAATAGAAGTAGAAATATTAATTTTAAAGTAACTCAGGCTTTTGGTGCTCCGGGTAGTGGAGCCAACAATTACACAAGTATTAGAGTTGCTAATAGACAATTCTCATCTAATACTTCTCCTGCTGTATCACCTATTAGTAGACCCTCAGCAAAATGGGTATTGACACGTAGCAAAACAAATACCGACAGAAAGCGAGTAAGAGGCCCTATTACTGTAACAATACTAAACAAAAATGGAAGACCTGACAGAAATATAAACTTGGATGGTCAAGACGCGTTTAATAGAGCAGTAACTGTACAAACATCTATAGAAAAATCTGAATCCAAAGATTTAACTATTGAGACCACACTTGGTGCTAGTGGGATCGGAACTTTTTTCGGAATATCAGGTGAAATTACTCAGGGACAAACCTTAGGAGAAAGCAAAACAACGATCAAAACCACTGCAGAAACTAAGACCGATAATATCATATTTACTGCAGGTGATATTATTCCTAAAGGTAAGCGTTGTGATTTCAGAATTTTGGCAACTAATTTTATTGAAGATATTACCTATAAAATCACAACAACTGTAGAGGGTGATATAGTTCGAGATCAAACGGTTGGAAATGGTAATTCTAGAAGACGTATTTTTTCTGAAGCTAAAGGAAAAGCTATGGAACTATTTCCTCCTGCATTCAAAGAAAAGAGGAAGTTTTTTACCTTTAATGTAAAAAGTAACTTCTGGAAATATGAAATAGAAAGAGAAAATTGTACTGATCTCTAGTGACAAAGATCTGATAAATAAAAAATTGTCAATAGCTTAATAAAACACATAAAAGCTGCTCTGGTTTGATCATCTACATCTACCAGAGCAGTATATTAAAGGTGAGTTTTTAAATTTTAAATTATCATCAATCATGATAAAGAATAAAAATAAAGGTATTTATGGTATAAGCATTGCCTTCACTATAGTTATCATATTGTCTATATATACAATTGTCGATTTAAGTCTTTCTCTAAAAGATACAAAAGCTCAACTACACAAATTGTCTACAAAAGAGCACAATCCTATAGATCATTTAGATACTAATAGTCAAGAACCTCAAATCCCCGCTCCTGAAATCAAGGCCAAAGATAAAAATGGTAATACCTTTGGATTAGCACAATTGTCTAAGAAGAAAAAAATATTGGTATTTGCAGAAAATAGTTGTGAGCATTGTGAGGCTTTTTACCCAGAACTAGACGCTTTTGCAAAAGCATATGGTGCCTTTGAGGTTATTGTAGTCAAAGCTAATACCACTGTGCAAGACATCAAAAAAACACAAGAAGACAAAAATTACCACTTTACGCTTACCTCTGGCGATTTACAAACATTTGCAGAATATCAAATCGATAGCACCCCAACTACATTTTTGCTGGATGAACATAACCACATTATACAAATTGCAGAAGTAAGCACCAAAAGAGGAATGGAAGAGATGTTCCTAACGATATAGAGTAAGATCAATTTGAGAGATCTATACTCAGAATTAGATAAGAAAACGACATGTAATAAAGATCAAGGTACAGATCCAAGAAAGTATTGACAAACAAAATAAGTATATAGAAGTTCTTATTTTGTTAATTTTTTAACTTATTAAGGAGTAATTAGTACTTCATAAGTTAAAAAATTAATACATAAAGATGATCATAATACTTAATAAGTTGAAAGAAGTAGTTATAAAGTAGGTGAACGTACTTAATTAGTATGTTGTTTTAGGTAAAAAGGAGAAAAAGCCACTATCAAGTGGCTTTTTTGATAATCATACAACTCTAATTGTTATTTCTTTTTAGAAAAACGTTGCTTTAAATCCTGATAGATAGGTTTTGCACTAGTTACCCCTTTTTGATCTGCTTCGCGTACTTGTCCATAATACAATAATGCTGCCTGAAAAGCTTCGCTACCCGCCAACATTTGGGTATCACTTACATCAGAGGTAAGTTGTCTAAGGATATTTACAACCGGTGATAATTGTGTAACTACTTTTTCATCCTTCAAGAATTCTTCTTTACTCATGTACCCCGGTAAAAACTCTGGATTAGTATCTACATACGATTTTACTTTTTGTACCGTAGGGATAGATCTATCACCAAGTTTGAGCATTCCTCTTCGATCGGCATCGGTAAGCGCTTGCAAAAAGGGAGCAAGTTCGTTTTTGCACTCTTGTAATTTTTCTAATACAGATTCGATAACTTCTTCTGCGATTTCAATACTAATTTGATTTCTAATACTCATACGTAAAACACTTTATTTATTTAACTTAATTTTAACAATTGACAAACATAGAAAAATATTTGATCTAAGAACTTTTTTTTAACATAAAATACAAGTATAATATTGAAAAACACTTTAAGAAAATCACTCTTTTTAAGGTAAGCTCACAACATATTATTAAGTGTAGATCATATAAAATTAAGAAGTTGGCTTTATCGTATTTATAATTCAATAATCAAATAGCAATACAGCACACATTTGCATCGATAGCACTCTTTTATTGTTTTCAAATTAAACAATTTTAAAATCATTTTTTATATCACAAATCGTAATACAAATGGATAAGAAAGAAAAGAATGATTTTTCAGGATTAAAAGCGTTATATATCAATTGCACCCTTAAAACATCAGGCACAACAAGCCATACAGAAGGATTGATGAAGGTTTCTATGCAAATCATGAAATCAGAAAACGTTACAGTAGAATACCTAAGATTTGCAGATTATGATATAGCACATGGGCTACTACCGGATATGACTGAACAAGGCAAAAAAAAAGACGAATGGCATAAAATCTACAGTAAAATAATAGATGCCGATATACTAGTTATTGGAACTCCCATCTGGTTAGGAGAAAAATCTTCTATAGCGACAAAACTTATAGAAAGGTTATATGGGATGAGTGACAAAACCAATAGCAAAGGACAATACATATATTATGGCAAGGCCGGGGGATGTATTATAACCGGTAACGAGGATGGGATCAAGCATTCGGCAATGGGTATATTATATTCACTACAACATTTGGGTTTTAGCATCCCGCCACAAGCAGACTGTGGATGGATAGGAGAAGTAGGTCCGGGACCAAGCTATTTGGATAAAGAATCCAACGCAAAAAACAATGAATTTACCAACAGAAATACAACATTTACTACTTATAACCTACTTCATTTAGCAAAAATGCTCAAAACGTATCAAGGATATCCTGCTTACGGTAATTCTAGAACAGAATGGGATGATGGTACTCGCTGGAACTTTGAGAATCCGGAATATAGATAGCTGCTATATAAAGGTAGATATCAATACTATTTATAATAGAGTTAAGATTAATGGCATATGAGCAAAAGGGAAATTACACCTCATTATATCTTTGTATCAGACAAATAAGAAATCGTTTCTTATACATAAACCTAAAAACAGAATCATGAATTATTTGAATATGAACGAGAAAAAACTTTTACCTGTAGTATTAGAACTAAATATACTTTTGGCAGATTACAATCTATACTACCAAAAACTGAGAGGATTTCATTGGAACATTTTAGGTAAGAATTTTTTTGACCTTCATGAAAAATTTGAAGAACTGTATAACGATGCAAAAGTAAAGATTGATGAGATAGCAGAGCGCGTTTTAACATTACAGCATCACCCGGTTAGTCAATTTCAGGAATATATTAACATGGCGACTGTAAAAGAAATTTCTCCTTTACTGAAAGATACAGAAATGGTAAAGGAATTATTAGAAGATCATAAAAAACTATTATCACAAATGCGAGTAATTTTAAAACATGCAGAAACAGCAGGTGATGAGGGTACTATAGATATGATAGGAGCTTATATAAGAGAATTAGAAAAATTAAGTTGGATGCTTAATGCCTGGTATAAAAATACGGCAGATCAATTGGGTACATCAATGATTAAACAGGCATAAGTAGTATTAATTAAAAAAATTAGAAAAATGAAAAAGTTAAAAATATTATTTACGACATTATTGGTATTTACAATCACAGGTATTGTAGCACAAAACAATAAACAAATAGAAAAAACAAAAACTACGAAGATTTTTAATTTTAAAAAGGATGGCAATACAGTTCCATACAAAATCACGATCTATAAAACTGCTGAATCTAATGTAAAATTAAATGAAGAAGATAAGAAAAAAGTAAATCAAGAACGTATACCATCAACTCAACAGGTAACAAAACTTATATATGTAGATAGTGATGAGTATGATGATTATGACAAATATATAGTATTAAGGTATATCAAAGACGCCAAAGATAGTTTTGAACTAAAACCAACAGAAAGAGGTTTTATGGTTTTAGTTGATGATAAAAATATGGAATATATTTTTGGAGAAGGTGTTTACTTTGTGAATAACGAGGACAAAGATTTTTTCTATGTAGACGAATTTGACTCTATCTAGGATTATAATGATTGATATTTAATTTGTTTTTGTGAAAAGATTCTTCTTAATCAGAAGAATCTTTTTTTGTGCTTATAAAAACTTAAAAAACAGTATTTTGCAAATAAAGAATATTATGTGATTAACAAACATTTATAGGTACTATTAAAACAAATCTTCTTTTTGTTTAGTATTTTTACAAAAGAAATAAACAAAACATTAGCAACCAAAAATTCTATTATCCATGATGACAACGCTAGAAGAAGCAATAGAGATCCCAATAAATGCTAAAAGTACCGAAGGCACTGTAAGACAAATACAAGAGGTAATCGGTGGAACTATACAAGAACGATGGGGAGAATATACACTTACAGTAAACAATTTGAATGCTCATGGTAGTATTCGTTTTATAACTTTTGATTGGGGTGTAAATCTTCTGGAATATGATATTAGATTTCACAAGAACTTTATTCTCATTATGGATGCTTCAGAATATAATCCAATACATTTTGCATATTGCCTTACCGGATATTGTGGACATCGATTTGGTTATCAATCTGAAATTAGAAAACTTGAACAATTTCAATCTGTAATTATTACCAGTAGAGATGGTGGTCATAACTATGGATACTTACCAAAAGATGAAAAACTAGAAATTAATGTTATTCAAATTGCCAGGAAACAATACCTCAAGAAAAGACTTAATAATGTATCTCAACTCAATAAAAAGCTTTACGAAGTTTTTATGGATACTGATCATGAAAATACCTTTGCTTATTTTGGAACCTTTAATCTTAAATTGGCAGACAAAATCGCAGCCTTGCGCAAAGTAAAGCAAAAAGGTATGATCCGTATTTTGCAGATAGAAGGTATGATATATCAAATTTTATCAATGCATATACAACAGCATGATCGTGCTATGAAAGAAGAAGTGCTCCCCACTACCCTATTGAAACGTGAACTTAAAATAATAAGAAACCTTGCTAAAAAAATAATAAACAATGTGGCAAAAGATTATTCTTTAGAGCAATTATCCTCAGAATCAGGATTACCTCAAGCCAAATTGCAAGAAGGATTTAAGTTGCTATATGCAAAAACGGTAACAGAATATATTAGACATGTTCGATTAGAAGTAGCTAGAGATCTAATAGCTACGACAGAAATGAATATTTCTGAGATCGTATATTCAATCGGATTTAGTAGTAGAAGTTATTTTTCTAAAATATTCAAAGAAAAATACGACATCAGTCCTAATGAATTTAAAAACAGAGCTGAATTGCCGGTAGAAGAAGTTTCTCATCAAGCATAAATTCTAAATCAAATTTTATGATTTAAAAAGTCGCTTTAGAAGGTAAAGAACACCATATTTTTTTATCAAATTCATTATAGTAGAAAGCCATTGATAAGGTTGTAAATCCTCCTTCAATTCGTATTTTAATACTTTGATTTCTTCAAATGATATTTTACGTTGAAGATTAAGAGCTTGTAAATCTCTTTCAATCTCTTTGAATGATGAATATGTTTTTTTCATGATTAATCAAAAAACTCTTTAGACATTTTGCGAATTATAATTTTATCAATTTGTTTTCGAGTAAAGTATAATAATAGAGTACACAAAAACAGTCCTGTAGAGATCAACATACAGGCTAAAGAAACACTTCCGATAAGTTCACCCAACCAAATTGCCGTTGATACCGTCAAAAATATTAAGGCAAGAAAAAAAAGGCCGCCAATTACGGCCAATTTGCTCAAAAAAGAGAATGCTCTTGCCAGTTGCTGAAAAGCTTTAAGTCTGTAATATTCTTGAGAAACTTTTATATAAGCTTCTCCAGAATTAAGAGCTTTATCAGATGTTTCTTGTATCGCCTTTAGAACTCCCATTATGACTTTTGTAATTTTTTAGTTTTTGCTCTCAATCTTTCCAACTTACTCTCAAGAGAAGTTATCAAATCTTCGGCCTTATGGCTTGCATCAGAAACTATGTGTTCTAATTGGTCATCAAGAGTTTCTTTTTTTGTTGATAATGTATCTACTACTTGATGTTTTATGTCAGACGCTCCATCAGCGATCCTATCTCTTGTATTGGCTGCTTCATCAACTATTTTCCTACGAGTGTTTACTCCTTTGTCTGGCGCAAATAAAATTCCAAGAGTAGCCCCAATTGCTGTTCCTGCTAATATTCCTAATACTGTATTACTATTGTTACTCATTTTTTTATTTTTTTATGATTCTTACTCAAATTTCTTGAAAATCAAGCATTCTATTTAACTCAAATCATAAGGATATTAACGTAAATGATTACCGAGTAAAAGAATCAAAAATTGTATTAAAAGCGTTAATCCAGTCCTAAGAGAACTCATAATTTTAAGAAAACAAAAAGAAAGATAACATGTCTAATATAATAAGAACTATATATCCATTTACAGGAGAAATATTAAAAGAATATAAGCGATTTACCGAAGAACAGGTTATAGAGACGATCAACAAATCTGCAGAAATATTTCAAACCTGGAAAAGTATTTCCTTGGATAAAAGGATTAATAAATTAAATAATCTCAAAAAAACTCTGGAAGAACAAAAAGAGCAATGTGCCAATTTTATAACTCATGAAATGGGTAAACCTTATAAGGAGAGTATTGCTGAAATTGAAAAATGTATTTGGTTAATCGAATTTTATAAAGAAAATGCCATACAATTTCTTTCTGATGATATAATTAAAACCGAAGCACAAGAAAGTTTTATCAGTTACGATCCAATGGGCGTTATTTTGGCAATAATGCCTTGGAACTATCCTTTTTGGCAAGTATTGAGGTTTGCAATTCCAACACTTACAGCAGGAAATACGGTATTAGTAAAACATGCTGATAATGTAACAGGATGTGCTCTTGCGATCCAAAGAGTATTTGAAACCGCAGGATATCAAGAAGGTTGCTTCCAGACAGTTCTAGTATCACACAAACAAGTTAGAAGTATAATTGAAAATAAAAATATAAAAGCAGTAACCCTTACGGGTAGCGAAAAGGCAGGAAAAGCGATCTCAAAAATCACAGGAGAACACTTAAAAAAAACAGTTTTAGAACTCGGTGGAAACAATGCCTGTATAATATGGGAAGATGCTGATTTAGATAAATATATAAAAACAATAGTAAATGCCAGAATGCAAAATGCTGGTCAAAGTTGTATTGCTGCAAAACGCTTCATTATTGTTGAAGAAATTTATGATGAGTTTGTAGAAAAATTCAAATCTGAATTACAAAAACTACGATTTGGAGCACCTACTGATCCCAAAACAGAGATCAGCACTCTTGCAAAAGAAGATTTTGTAAAAGAATTACAGGAACAAATAAATGAGTCCTTAAAAATGGGTGCAAAAGTAGTAATAGGTAATAAATATAAAAAAGCATTTTTTGAGCCTACAATAATAGAAAACGTCACTCCCGGTATGCCCGTATTCGACGAAGAAGTTTTTGGTCCTGTTGCCGCTTTTACAAAGGCAGAGGATCGAGAACATTCTATACAATTAGCTTCTCAATCCAAATTTGGATTAGGAACAATGCTATTTACAGAAGACATAGAAAACGCCAGAAAACAAATCGATAAGATCGAAGATGGTGCTTTTTTCATTAATGAAATGGTAAAGTCAGATCCTAGATTACCCTTTGGAGGCACAAAAAACTCTGGGTACGGAAGAGAACTCTCTAAAGAAGGTATACTAGAGTTTGTAAATAAAAAAACAGTATACGTTCGTTAGAACTATTTTACAAACACTAAAAACGAAACAGAAATTCACTGTTTTACTTGATTATGTATACCCCTGTATAGTTAAAATAATCAAAAACAAATCACTTGTTTTCAAAACTAAATTCTAAAGAAAGAAAAATATAGCAATTCTAATTGCTATGCCATGAATATTAAAATAAATAAAATTGAAAAATGAAATTTATAAAAAAGAAAAATGAAGAAAGAGAGGATTACATTTTACAAGATAACACAAAAACAAAAGTAGGAGCGCGATTTATTATTATAACTCTTATCCTACTGATCATTGGTGTAATTATATCGGGAATCTATCTCAGAATTTTTTAAATGATACAATCATGAAATGGATTAATATTACTATGAATAGCGATACTATATAATATTAATCTATCCTAATTTTGAGTAACAATAAATAATGTATAATTAAAAATAAATGAAAATGATAAAGACAATATTAACCTTTGTATTATGCTTACCTATAATACTTTCAGCACAAAAAAGAACACAAGAGTTAAGATCTTTTGATGAAATTAAAGTATTTGATGCCATCAACGTAACACTTATTAAATCTTCAGAAAACAAAGCTATAATTTCTGGAAAAGACACTGATAAAGTTTCAATAGTAAATAATGATGGACTCTTAAAAGTGAGAATGAAAATCGATAATATGCTAGATGGAAAAGAAACAAATGTAAAAATCTATCACTCTGAAACATTAAATCTGGTAGACGCTAATGAAAAAGCTAAAATTTCATCTGAAGATACTATAGAATCAAAATATTTAACTGTAAAAGCACAAGAGGGTGCAGAAGTAAATCTGAAGATAGATACAAAAAACCTTAATTCTAAAGCTGTTTCCGGTGGAGAAATAAAAATCTCTGGCTCTGCTCCAAATCAAGAAGTTATAATACGAACCGGAGGGCAATACAATGCAAAAGATTTACAATCAAACCGGGCCGAAGTAACCGTTTTCGCAGGAGGAAAAGCTTTCGTAAACACAAAAGAATACGTAGATGCTAATGTAACAGCAGGAGGAACTGTAGAAGTTTTTGGAAATCCTGAAACTATAAAAAAAGATAAAACTCTCGGTGGATCTATCGTGATGAGAAAATAAATTACAACCTATAAGGTAATATCAAACAAAGAGGGAACATTGTTTCCCTCTTTTGTTAAAAATGATTAAAATCATATTTAACCTTTACTAATAAGACAATAAATCAACAACATAAAATTTAACTAAAAATAAAATATTGTAATGGCAAAAATTATAGAAGTCACTTTAGACAAAGTACCAGAGTATATCAAGGTAGATGACAATAAAAAAAATAAAATTTTAGTGAATACCAAAGTACAATTTCATCCTCTTGATATTTTAAATAATATGGAATATATGTTGCATCTCTTCATTTACGATATAAATGGTGAAAAAGATGTACCAGTGGTCATTTACAATTGGGATGAGACTACAATTTTGAGAGTAGTAAATGGTAAGAGAAAAGATGATTTTTTGAGTAAAGAAAATATTTTAATAAAATCTGATGAAATACAAAAAGAAATCGTAACCTTCAAAACACAGATCACTATACAATTAGGTAATTTACAAAACAATACTTCTTTGTATGGTCGACAATTCGAAGTTTTTGCTACTTTGCAGCCTGCAATTAGCAGAGTATCAAAATGGTCTGAAACATTTGAATCCAAATTGGTATTTTAATAGAATTCTTGTTATCAATAATTATATACAATTTCATGGAAAACTTTGGATTGACAAAAGAAAATTGGGAACTATTTTTAAAATGGTTATGGGATTTTATTCCTGGTCTCATTTCTGCGATTATTATCTTTATTATAGGGATTTGGGTAATTAAAATTATCAGTAGGCTGTTACGTAAATTTTTCCAAAAAAAAGACTATGACGAAACTCTAGAACAATTCTTATATGATTTGATCAATATTGGATTAAAGGTATTACTAATCATTTTAGTGATCACGCAACTTGGTGTACAAACTTCTTCGTTGGTAGCTATACTAGGTGCGGCAGGATTAGCTGTTGGACTAGCATTACAAGGTTCTCTGGCTAATTTTGCAGGAGGTGTACTTATCCTCTTCTTTAAACCTTTTAAAATAGGAGATTTTATTGAGGCACAGGGAATATCAGGTACTGTCAAAGAAATTTCCATCTTTACCACAAAAGTCACAACATTTGGAAATCAATTAGCTATCATTCCCAACGGTAAGCTATCAAACGATAATATTATTAATTACTCTGTAGAAGGAAAGAGACGTGATAAAATAGATATTGGTATATCATATTCTAGTGATATTTATAAAGCAAAAAAAATTCTTTCTGATCTTATTAATAATCAAGAAAGTGTTCTCAATGATCCCCCTCCAGAAATTTTAGTAGCTGAATTAGGAGAAAGTGCTGTTACATTATCAATCAGGTATTGGGCAAATAATGAAGATTTTTGGTCAATTCACTTTTACACTATAGAAGAAGCAAAGAAAAGATTAGAATCAAATGATATTTCTATACCTTTTCCCCAACGAGAAGTTCATATTTATACAAAATCATAAAACAAGAAATATGGGAAGATCTAATATTAAAAATGAAGACCAGTATGAAGCTTTGGTAAATAAAGGATATAGTAAAGAAAAAGCAGCCCGAATTGCAAATACACCTGATAGTGGCAAGAGAGGAGGAAAAGCTTCTAGTTATGAAACTAGAACCAAAAAAGAACTTTATCAACAAGCAAAAAAAATAGGAATCCCTAACAGATCTAAAATGAATAAAAAAGAACTAATCAGTGCTCTTCGTAACAATTAATAAAATTTAAAAAATGTCAAGAAAATCTAGAGTTAAAAAAAATATAGGATTAACTCCTGGAACTATTGTGTATACAGGTAACAAAACTATTGAAGAGATTAATATTGATGTTTTTAATTATACAAAAACAGAAATTGAAGAAATTAACCTTAATCTTATCGAAGATAGTTTCAAACATAAAAAAAATACTTCTGTTACATGGATAAACATTAATGGATTAAATGACACAGAAGCACTCAAAAATATTGGGCTACACTATTCGTTACATCCACTGATCATGGAAGATATTGCAAATATTAATCAAAGACCAAAATTAGATGAGTACGAAGAATACATATTTGTTGTTTTCAAAATGCTATATTATGATAAAGACAAAAAACTTAAAATAGAACATCTAAGTTTAATTCTTGGAGATGAATACGTAATTTCTTTTCAAGAAGCAGAAGGAGATGTTTTTGATACTATAAGAGAAAGGATCAGAAATAATAAAGGTATTATTAGGTCTCAAGGAGCTGATTACTTGTTATATGCACTTATGGATGCCATAGTTGATCAATATTTCTTAATTATTGAAGCATTAGGAGAAAAAATTGAATATCTTGAAGAACAACTTTTCAATAATATTAGTGCAAAAGATTTGCCTCTTGAAATACAAAATCTAAAGAAAGAGATATTAAAAATCAGGAGATCTATCCTTCCGCTTCGAGAAGTGATCAGTAAATTAGAAAAAATAAATATCCAAATTACCTCCAAAACTAAAGATTATTTAAATGATTTATTAGATCATACATTACAAGTACTAGAGAACATAGAAATATATAGAGAGATGTTGTGGGGGCTTACAGAAATGTATATGACAAATATTAATAACAAAATGAATGAAGTCATGAAGACCTTAACTATAATAGCAACGATTTTTATACCTCTAACATTTATTGCCGGTGTTTATGGTATGAACTTTGATCACATGCCAGAGCTCCGTTATAAATATAGCTATCATATACTCTGGGGAGTAATGATAATAATATTCTTTGGATTACTATATTTTTTTAAACGAAAGAAATGGTTATGAGACTTACATAAACCAGAAATTAGGTCAATACAGACTGGAAATATAATAAATCTAAAAAAATCTATATATGAATATATGGATTTTAGTCAAATAATATAACTGTTTTAAGTTAAACTAGGAACACCTTTCAGTCGTTTCTCTATCTTCCTTTTCTTTTCGGTAAGACGCTTCATAAGATCCATTAAGTTTGAATCTTTTGTTTTTTTATAAATCTCATTAATACTTAATATTAAAGATTTAGCTTCCCTAGAAGCAGCAACTCTATCACTTGTCGTCATGTTGGACATTTTTCTATTTTCGAACTCTATTGCATTTTCTATTAGTTTCATAATTTCATACATGTTTAAATTGTACAACAAATACTAATCGTAAATAAATATAAAAATTGTTTAAATAAAAAACAAAAAAGTTAAACAAAAATACAATCTCGTTTGATTTTTGTTATTAATATGAAAAGGCGATCGATACAATTTATAGAAGAATTCTATTTCAAATAGAGATTGTTATTAAATTTGAATAAATAAATTTTTACTTTTATAAAACGAAAGGCTTTATCAAAATACCTGAATAGGTTCTAGTTCACAAATCGTCAACATAAAATATAGAATTTAGCATAACCTTTGTAAATATTGATATATCAGTTGCAGATTTGAATTCTACCGAGGTCACTTAAAGAGATAAATTTAACATTTATCTCTTTTTTATTTATATAAAAATCAATCACTTACCTCTATTTTGGTTCGAACTCAATCCAGTTAAGTTATATTTTTTTAAATTATATAACTATCTAATTTTCAATGTATAAAAATTCAAACCCTCCGATTTGGGTTAGAAAATATGTAATTTATATTTATTTAAGAAAATAATGTAACTTTCTCGCTTAGGACTGATTTAAGAAGACTTATTTTTTCTTTAAAATCAGCTTCCTTAAATCTTTTAGGCAGATCGATGAATGTTTTTATTTTTTCTATTCTATTTTGAAATTCAAATACTCAATCAAAATTATCTAATCTTAGTATTTCGTCTTCAAGATTTTTGATTTTTTGTAGATATCTTATCTTTGAATTTTTGAACGTTTCTTGATCCATAAATCCTTCAAAAAATCTATCTTCTGCTTGAGATATTATATCTCGAATCCTGGTTATTTGCTTTTGTATTTTTAGCCTATCCTCCTCCAAAGATTGTTCTTGTTCTTGAATTTCTCTCTTTATTTTCTTTTTAGCATTATCAAACTGTTTTAGATCAATACTGATCTTTTTTAAATAATTGTCAAAAAGATCGTGAGCTATTTTAACGGAGAATCTTTCTTTACAACCTTTTCTGCAATGATAATGATGATATTTTCTATTAGGATTACTTCCTGTTGAAGCACTTGCTGTCAAAACTTTACCGCATTGAGAACACTTGATGTATCCACGAAGAGGATATAGATAGTTTTTTGAGCCTTTTTTAATTAAATCATCATTTGATATAGAACTTAATTTTTCTTGAACTTTTTCAAATAAAGAAGTTAGTATTATTGGAGGATGCAGTCCTTCAATACTTTCAATTTTTTGATTGTTATTTGATTTCAGCATAACCTTTCCTATATATACAGGTTTTTTTATCAACTCATAAAACTGTGAAGAAGATATTGTCATACCTTTTTCTCTCATCTGTAGCCAAGCCTTTTTTATGCTTATATTTTCAGTTGATAGTAACAAAAATATATCTAAAACATGACGAGCATTTTCATCTGGTATCAAAGTGGATTGATTATTTGGTAAACGATAATTAGGTATATCCATATGGAGATTTTCCGGTCCAACATTCTTCTTTATTTGCCTTTTTTAAGCCTTCTTTTACTCGTATTGATAATCTATCATTTTCTATTTCAGATAAAGTTAGATAGACTGCAAGCATGATTTTGCTCTCTGGCAAACTTAAATCCAATGGATTATCAACTGAATATATTTCAATTTCATGTTTTTCAAACCAATCTATTTCTTGATAAGCTTGTTTTGCATTACGGGAAAATCTATCCCATTTTGTAAAGACTATTTTATCAACAATGGTATGATGTGTATTACAATACTCTTTTAGCTTTTTCCATATAGGGCGATTAAATGTTTTTGCTGAATAATCTTCTTCATAATGTTTCAAAATTTTGTGTTTTGCTTTTTTGGCAAAGTCCAATAAGCGTTCTTTCTGACTAGTAAAGACTAAATCTCTGCATTTTCTGTTCATCTGTAGAGACTCTACAATATGTTATTATATTACTCATTGTTAAATTATTATGTTAATAAATAAGACTATGAGTAATATAATACAGAAAGAAGCTTATAGTCTTATATCTTAATTTATAATAAAAAGAATTTTGATGAATCAAATTTTATAAAGATTAAAATTGTTGATATGAAGTTCCTAATAGTAAATGATGAGTGACATTATCGGGAGAGATTGAAATATTTAACCTTTCTATTGACAATTTACTCGAATTAGAAACATTTATAAAAACCTACTCAACATTAATAGTAGCTTCATAAAAGTTATACTCTTATTTACTTTTATTAATACCTGAATCTTATAAATTGGTAGTGGCATCATAAGCAAAAAGATAGTCCATAGTAGCAGCCATTTCAAAAGCTCCTTTATAGCCATGCTTTCGCATCCCTTTTATCCACTTCGGATTCACTACTCGAGATCTAAACACTTTTAGTAATTCTTCTTTTAAAGATTTTACTTTTGGATTTTCAGGTCTAGAATGATATTCAAAATACGTTTCTGGTTGACTACATTTTATTGTACTTACAGCAGTTGTCATTCCTCCCTGAAATTGATAATAATCATCAGAATCTAAAATATCATACTATCTATTGTCCTGACTTTGCATCACTACCTTAATAGAAGACAATCGTTTTTTAAATGTTTCGTGAGCCGATATGCCACTATTGTTATTTCCATAATAATAACTTCAATAGATTTAATACCGAATTACCTAAAACTGTAATAATAAAAATATCTTCACAATTCAAAAGATCGTGAAGATATTTTTCTATACAATTAAACTACCTAAATCTGTTAGAAGTAAATATATGTTTTATTGAATCTCTAAAATTACATTTTATTTTATGATAAGTTTTTTAGTTACAACTTCGTTTTCATTTTCGATCTTAACCATATATAAACCTTTAGGTAGACCATAAGTATTAAAAGAATTGATTTCACCTTTGTTTACTTCTTTGAACACCTCTTTTCCACTTGAATTAAGAATTGAAACAAAGGACCCCTTTCTGGAGGTGATGTTAACGATATTAATAGTAGGGTTTGGATATACCTCTATTTCATTTTGCTTATGCAATATTGATAATGTTTCTGTTCTTTGTTGCTCACAATGACCAATTTCTTTCCATTGAGCTATTGAACATTGAGAGTTTCCACCCGGTCTACATTTACCATTACTTGACACTAATTCATATAGTGTACCTTCTAACTTTACCCTATCACCTATTGCATATATATCAGACTTTTTCCAAACAGATACATCCGTACAATTAAAATTATCCATGTTATCCGGATCAGAAGGTGCTAAACCAGCTGAACCAGGTGGTATAGGTATATTTACATTTCTAGTTTGATTTGGATTTCCCTCAACTGTAACGGTAATGTCGTTAAAGAAATTTCCGTCTTCTGTAATAACCCTAAAAGTTGCAGAACCTTTTTTTAAAGCTGTCACAATTCCTGTATGGGCATCTATTCTCGCAACATCCATACCTGAAACACTATAAAATGTAAAGTTTTTATTCGTAGCTTCTTTAGGACTGATCACAGGTGTTAGTATGGTATTTCCACCAACTCGTAAAGGTACCTCTGATTGCTTTATAACCACATCGGTTACCGAAACTTTGGGGGAGAGATCGCTAATTGGTTCAAACACTTTAACATATAAAACTTGCATAGTCTGCGGAAAAAAATTCTTCGCTCTTTCTAAAATTGAAGGATCCGGCATTACAAATCTATTACTGCAAAATTGGTTATAAGGTGCTCTGATTCCTAAAGACAATGTAATTCTCATCGGATTTGACAAATCAGATTCTTTTTGCCACAATATATTTGGCTTTCTCCCAATCTCTTTTCCATTTACATACCAGACTATTTCCTGAGAAGTAACCAAACAACCAAATATATTTATATCCCTAGGTTCGAATTCGTGTGTTTCATTTCTTTGTGCTGCAGTGTTTTGTTTTGGTCTCCACCACCTTCTACCTGTTGTACTACCAATAGGGCCTACTGCCAATCCTCCATTTTGATCTACTGCTGGAATAAAAGCTCCAACCGGTGGATTAAGAGAAGTATCAAATTTTTGCCTTGTAGATGCCGTAGTAATAGCATGTAAGTTGTGATCCATTACTTTTCTTGTTTCCTCATTTATCCCCTCTTGAGTAAGTTCTACAATGTCGATTTCAGAATAACGAACCCTACCTACAGTTGAGTTCGATTTTATGGAATTATATAACCAAAATGCTGGTGAAACCCCAGGAAAACCATCGCTCCCTTTTATAGCTGCCTCATAATACCCATAGATAAAATCAGGAGTAGTACTTCTCAACATACCAGAAGAAAACCTAACTGGAACTAAAGTAGATGATGGACTTCCATCTACACAGCCTGATGGAACTCTATTTTCTGGAAAACCAGACTCGTTATACCTCGCTGTTATATACAAAGACCCATTTTTCTGTTCAATATTTTGGTTATTACGCCAAACCCAACTTTGAACATTTTCGGGGGTCTTTGCCCATTTCCTTGTATCGTATTTAAAGTTGGAATCAGGGAAATGATCATTATTGAATAAATCTGATCTATCCCAACGTATTCTCCAAGATATATTAGGTTTGTCTGCTTCTCCATATGGACGAGTTCTTTCTTCCAAAGTTTTTTCATTAAAAGTTTGACCGATGGAATTACTAATAATAAATAAAATCGCAAAAAGGTTTAAAAAATATTTTTTTTTCATTTTAAATAGTTAATTAGGTTTTAAGAATTATTAAAGTTTAATTGTATCAAGACTAAAAAAGACCACATGTTTACATTTTTAAAGGCAAAGAAGCACCTTGTATTTTTTGGTCCTTTAATTTTGTTTGTGAAGTATTCTAAATTCCAAAAAATGTAAGAGGAATAAAGCTCTATTCTACAATTTTAGTAATGTGATGACAGGGTTTTGAATTTAGAACCATATTCAAGCATATACCAGAATTTTTCAAGCTTAATTCAAGTTTTGAGTAGAAACAATATTCAACTACTCTTTTCAGATAGATTTGGGGGGACAATAAAATAATTCGCATTGTTAAGTTTATTATAGGGAACGAAACAAAAGTAGTCTCAAAAAAAACACACAGCATGCATCAAATTATCATAAGACCAAACTATTTTACCTTTGACAAAGCATTTATTTCACCATAACAATATCAATAATGTTTTTAGGGTATAATTTAGTTTTCCAGGTTAATTTATTACCTTTAGAATATTATTAATCAATTTATAATATCAGTAATTAGTTGTTACGAATTTTAAGCTGTCCAATACTCAAGAACAATGATGTATGAATCGGTGTGTAGAAAATCAAAAAAAATAAGAGTCCCTAAAAAAAGATATTTACATAAAATCAGATGGTTCCTCTTTTTATCTAAAAAGAAACCCACAACTATCGTCGTGGGCTCTTCATTTTGTAAGAAAAATTGAGAAAAAATAGTAAAAACAATAGCCAATAATGCTTGATAAAAATAATCTACTTTTAAAACTTCTTCAATCTTTTAAACTACCATTTCTATAGACGTCCATACGATCAATATCATATTTTTCAAATTTCCTTTTTAAAAGCCAAAGAGGTCGTTCTAGGGTTAGCTCCCATTCAAATATCTTTTTGAACATCTCCTTAACTTTTTCTGGGTATTGATGTGCTAAATTGTATTGTTCAGAAATGTCTTTTGACAAATCATATAATTCTGCTGGCCTATCCGGAAAACGGATCAATTTCATATCTCCCTCCCTTAAAACAGCTCTTACGTCTTTTTTCCAAAATAATTCTTGATGCGGCCGACCTGTTGTATTTTTGTGAATCAAGAATGGTAACAAATCTACACCGTCTATTCTGGTTAGATCCCCAAGATTTCCACCCGCGGCACTATAAAAGGTAGGTAACAAATCCAGTGTACTAACAGGATGATTATATAATATCTCTTTATCAATTTTATCAGGCCAGCTCAGGATAAAAGGAACTCTTAGTCCTCCTTCCAAATGATTGGATTTGGTACCACTCAATGGTCTGTTATCCGAGGCATTCTTGTCTGTGGGCCCTCCATTATCATTAGAAAATACAACAATAGTATTTTTGTCTAATCCAAGTTCTTTAAGTTTATCCAAAACTTTTCCACAAGCCCTATCCATAGCAAGAGTCATGGCTGCAAGTTCTTTTCGCTTTCCGTTAAGATTTGGAAATTTTTCCAAATCTTCTTTTCTAGCTTCCATAGGTGTATGAACAGCATTAAAAGATAGCATTACAAAAAAAGGGGTATGCTTATTATTTTCTATGAAATTGACAGCTTCATCGGCTAACAAATCTGTCACATAGGATTTCGGTTCTTCATAATTCCCAAAACCGCGTTCCATTCTTTTATCATGATGAATTTTTGAAGGATCTGAATATTCAAAATAGCTCCTATCTCCTCCTCTAAAACCATAAAATACATCAAAACCTCTTTTTAACGGGTGATACCTATCCGCATCACCCAAATGCCATTTCCCAAACAAAGCATTGGTATATCCAAGTTTCTTTAAATAATCTGCCATAGTCACCTGATTCAATGGTAATCCCATATCATCACCTAATAAAGCAGAGTTCTTGCTCATATATCCTGGGACATTAATTTCTTCATATCCAAATCTTTGTTGATACCGACCAGTTATCAGTCCAGCTCTGGATGGTCCACAAGTCGCATCGGTAACGTACCCTTGAGAAAAAATTACACCTGTACGAGCCAACTTATCCAGATTAGGTGTTTTCATAATTTTACTTCCTTGAAAACCAAAATCTGAATACCCTGCATCATCAGCAAAAAGTAATACGATATTAGGTTTTTGTTGACCAATAATTAGTTGTGTCACTAAAAAAATACTGGTAAAAATAAATTTGTATTTCATTACATTTTTGTTAATCATTACTTCCTACTTTGTTCTCTTTCTAATTTAATAAACTATAGTAACAACAAATCAAAAGAGTTCGGTATAATTTTTAAGGTTGTAAGATAGTAAACAAGCAATTTTCATTGTTTTGTTGAGAATAATTTGAGTAAGATGAAGCTTCACAATGAAAAAAGATTGTTTTCACCACATTTCTATATCATATACCGAACTCATAATCAATTATTTTATGACTAATTGTTTTGAAAAGGTATGAGTACCCGCTTGTATTTTTAATACGTATAGTCCACTCAAATTACTAACGTCAAGCATCATTCTGTTGTCTACAATTGATTGTGGTATAGAAATCTCACTTCCTAAGATATCGACGACCGTAACTTCTACATCATCACTTTTGAAATTGTTGAGTGTCAGAGTCACGTAATCTTCAGTAGGATTAGGATACACCTTGATCATATAATCCAAATTTGCAAGGCTTGTACTAAGTTTTTGATTTGTCTTACCTACAGCTTGTAGTTTCCATTGAGTCGCATTAGTAATCTCTGAACTAGGTCTTAATTCAATCAAACTATTTATCTTGTTCGTTTTAGGCCTTATATATTTCCCTGAAGCTCTATTTCTTAAAAACACATATCCTGAATTGGAAGGCATTTCTTTCCATTGTGTCCAAGCTCCAACAAATGTATTAGGCTGCTGCTCCAAGGTAGTACCATCTGATCCATTTGCTGCTTGAGGTATAAAGTATTTTCCTGTTTTTACATTTTGCAAATAAAACCAACCATTATCCGTATTTATCTTTCTCCATTTTACCCAATTACTGATATTACGAGCTGGTGAAAGTTTGATACTTGCTCCATTTTTATCATTAGCAGGACGAAGTTTTCTTCCAGACATTCTATTTACAATATAAAATTCACCGCCAGGGTTAGGGTCAGGATTTGAAGAATTAACAATAACAGTTACCGTTTTCTCGGTTTGTACTCCTTTGTCGTCAAAAGCTACAACTCTAATCGTTCTATTTCCATTTGGAGCGGATGTATACCCAAATTGATACGGAGAACTTGCTCGTGTTCCTAAAAGTTGAGTTCCATCGAAAAACTCTACTTTAGAAATACTTCCATCCGTATCAGAAACATTTGCTTGTATTAAAATTTCTTGCCCAGCATCAAATTGTTCGTTAGACTTAGGATTAGTAATTACTAGTTGAGGTGGAATATTTGCTCCTGTGGTAGTTTTATTCCAAACTCTTATATAATCTACATACATAGACTCTGGCAGTTCTCCTAATTGTTGCCTCGCTCTCTCTGCCAATGTTTGTAATCGCTGATTATTAGGATAATCACCTTGTGGATCGAATGATGTAAAAGCGTTGCCTCCAAAATCAACAAAGGGTACTCTCATACCTAAGGACATAATAACACGCATTGGTAATTTTCCCCAATGTGTATTTTTTAAAGTCTTCCCTATTTTTTTACCATCAACAAAGAAATGAATCTCATCACGAGTAATCTCACACCCATAGGTATGCCAATTTTTTCTAGGATCAAAACCAAGAGGATACTTATTTAATTGTTCATCTGGATTTTGTTTAGGTCTCACCCATCTTCTTCCATTACCGTTTTTAAAAGCAATATGCAGATTTGATTCTGTATCTTCTACCCCATCCTGAACTCCATTGTAGAAATCATGCTGTTGTAGTTCCTGAATATCAATTTCGGTGTAGATCACACCTCCATCTGCTGGATTGTTATCAAAAAACTTACTGTATAACCAAAAAGCAGGACACAATCCTCTTGAGCGGTCAACACCACCATTAAAAGGATGTGGGTTTGGATTGTCGATGTCTGCCCCTCTGATAACAGCTTCAATATATCCCTCAAAATTTACAGGTAGTACTTTTTTGGATTGGAGACATCCCGAGTTGTAATATTTCCCATTTACAGCGATAGAAGTTCCGTCAGGATTTACACCATTATATCTGGCGGTAATTTTTGCAGAACCTCTGTTAAAATATTCTCCTCTGGCAACGTTGGCCTGATTGGTTAAATTCCAAGCCGCGATATTGGGCAAATTATTAGTTTGTTCCCATTTTTGAGACCAATTAATTCCACCGTTATCAAATTCATCCGACATATCACCCACCAAAACAAAGGTGTCATCAGGATTAATAGTTTCTACAGGTTGTTGTCCTCGTAGTTCGATAATCATAAGAAACAACAACAATGCTATTGCAACATTTTTTTTCATAAGTAATTGAGTTTATGTTAAATATTGCGAGCAAAACTAGGGTGACAATCACATTCTAATGAGCTGAAAATTAACTTACTATAGCACTATTTTACCTATTTGCTAAAAATCAAGATGCTCCTGCTAATCAGATACAAGAGCGTTTTAGAGCATTAAAATTATATAAATAGTGTATAACAAGCTGTGAAGAAATCTAATAGAAAATATTGAAAAACCTTTAACCCACGTAAAACCTAAAAACGGTCTTACTTGTATATGGAGTATTTGGATACGTAATTCCTTTTGGTGTATTTTCTAGGTTTGGTGCATTAGGATATCTATGGGTTTCGCAGCAAAAACCTTTAAATTTATCATATTTGGTCACCATTTTCACGACTTAATTGGTCAGAAATAAAATATCCGGTGTAAAAAAGCATTCCTGGTTCTGTTGTAGAAACATCTAGAGCTCGTTTACTAGTGGGATGAAAAAACGAAGCCATTTTAGTCAATTCAAAATTATTATCGAATAAATAATAATGATAACATCCTTTTTCCAAAGCTTTCATCATAGTCCCAATTGCTTTTCCTATTCTAAAATCTTCATCTTTTTGATCTAATGAGACGATAGTGCCATTAGCTATACCCAAGTCACTCAATTCTAATAAGTGATCCAAATAAATAATTGCCTGGTGATGCTCTACATTTTCGGCAAAACCAGATAAGTTAAAATACGTATGATTTGTCAACGATATTGGTGTAACCATATCAGTCCCCGCATGATATGAAATGCTTAGTTCGTTAGCATTGTTCAAATGAAATTCTACGGCAATAGAAACATTACCTGGATAACCTTCTTCCATATGAGAACTTTGTAATATCATAACAAGATACGTTTGACCATCTTCTTCTCTGCAAGTTGCTTCCCACATTTTTTTATCAAACCCTTTCCATCCACCATGCAGATGATTTCCTCTATCATTCTTTGGTAATCGATATTTTTGTCCCTCTATCTCAAACACTCCTCTATATATGCGCGATGCACATCTTCCTATTGTGGCTCCAAAATAGGGGTTGTGTTTCAAATAGTTTTCCGAAAAATAGGTCTCTATATTATCAAAACCACAAGTAATTCCTTCCAACTTCCCGTTGCAATCAGGAGTCACTATAGAAGTTATTGTTGCCCCATAGTTGGTTATTTTAACCTTTATGTTATTATCATTCGATAGTTCAAATAGTAAAAGCTCTTTTTCATTATTATAGCCTACCTTTCTTTTTTCTATATGCATACCTCTTTTTATATAGATTGAAGTTTTTGTTTCGTTAAAATTAATATGAAATCATAATGGATGCCATAAGGAAAGTTAATTTAGTGTATACATAAGGTAATTCATGAATTCTAAGATTGATCATCATTACCTATTTTCGCTTGATACATTCTTTGTAGTACTCATGTGCTGAAACAATTAATTACATAAATCAATCATTGATGAAATTATTTCATTTTGCATTCTTATTATTACTCATTGGAGGTTGCAAGCAAAAGGAACTTTCAAAAAAGGATATACAAGAAGAAACTAAACCTAATATTTTATTTATTGCCGTAGATGATTTACGCCCTGAGTTGGGTTGTTATGGTTCTGAAATTGCAATTACTCCAAACATTGATTCGTTGGCGGCGAACGGTTTATTATTTAATAAGGCTTATACACAACAGGCTATTTGTAGTCCATCTCGAGCAAGTTTAATGACCGGTTCAAGACCAGAAACGATTAAAGTAGTCGAGAATTATGCCTATTTCAGAGATGTTAACCCTGATATTATCACCTTACCCCAACATTTCAAAAACAACGGATATGAAACCATTCAAATAGGAAAAATATATCATAAACCATCTTTTAGTGATCCTGAGCTTTCTTGGAGTAGAGAGCCCGCTTTGGAGAGAATGAAATTTACCAGAGAAACAACTCCGGGTGGATTTGCTCTTCCAGAAAATCAAAAGATGTACAAAGAGAATAAAGCCGATATGATTGCCAAATATGGAAAGGATGCTGCGAGCAAAGGATTAGGGAAAGGTCCCGCGTACGAAAAAGCAGATGTTGCTGATTACTTTTACGAAGATGGATATAATGCACTACTAGCCAGAGAAACTTTAAAAGAACTTAAAGAAAAAAATTCTGGCAAACCATTTTTCCTTGGAGTAGGTTTCAAAAAACCTCATTTGGATTGGTTAGCTCCCAAAAAATATTGGGATATGTATGTTCCAGAAAACATAAAATTATCTTCTCAAACGAAAGGTCCAGAAAATGGAGCTGCCATGGGGTTGCACCCTTCTTTTGAATTGCGCGTACGAAGTGGTATTCCCAAAAAAGGAAAAATCAATGACTCCCTTGCCCGAATATTAAAACATGCCTATCTAAGTTCGGTTACCTATATCGATGCGCAAATAGGTAAAGTAATACAAACTTTAGAAGAACTTGACCTAAGGGAAAATACTATTATTTTACTTTGGAGCGATCATGGTTGGCATTTAGGAGAAATGGGAATTTGGGGTAAAGCTACCAACTACGAAATTTCTACTCGTGTACCTATGATAATAAATACACCTAATATGCATAAAAGCAATAAAGGTACTTCCACAGAAGCACTGGTAGAGTTGGTCGATATGTATCCTACTCTGGTAGAGTTAGCTGGTTTACATCCACCAGAACATTTGGAAGGGCAAAGTTTTGTTCCACTTCTAGAAAACCCAAATATGGAATGGAAAAAAGCAGCGTTTAGCCAATTCCCTTCTCCGGCACTTCGAGAATGGGCAGCAAATCCTCTTTCACAAGGAATGCGTGAAACTTATTTCGGCCCTCTTATTGTCGAGGTGGAAGAAAAGATTAAAAACCAACAACAAGAAAAATGGGATAGAGTCCTATTTGAAAACAACCTGATGGGATATGCAATGCGAACCAAAACCCATCGATTAATTGTTTGGAAAGATTATACAGATAAAGAAAAGCCTCCGGTGTTTTTAGAACTTTACGATCACATTAGTGATCCTGAAGAATCTGTTAATATAGCAAATGAAAAACCCGAAATAGTTACAAAATTATTAGAACAATTTAATAGAGGATGGAAAGGAAACATGGCTAGTAAATAAATATGTCACACCTGAAATAATATAGATGCCCATTATCCCAAATGGAATAGGATCTTAGCAGTTTTAAAAACCACTGCAATTCGAGTACTTAACTTATGCAATCAATAAAAAAAAAATCAAAGTATTGCTAATTTTTATATAATGGAAGCAATGATTAGAAAGAGAACTCTAATTTTGCTACGCAAAACTCAACATTAATAATTTCATGTATAACCAATCACAATCGGAAAGAATATCTACTTCGATATTTAAATCTAAAATATACATATTTAATATTAAACTGATCTGGTTCTATTTATTGGGAATTTGCGCACTATTTAGTTGTAAAAAAGAAATAAAAACATTCTCTCCAAAAGATTTTAATAAAAAAGAAAAAACCACTTCTAAAAGCTTTGACTTAATTACCAAAATCCCTGAAGGGACATCTATTCCTGATGGAATGCAATGGATTCCAGGCGGAGAGTTCTATCAAGGCGCCGTGGATCATGATACTATGGCTATGAATCATGAAAAGCCAAGACATAAAGTTGCCGTAAAGGGATTTTTTATGGACACTGTAGAAGTAACCAATGCGCAATTCAAGAAATTTGTGGAGGCAACTGGTTATATAACCCTTGCCGAAAGACCGGTGAATTGGGAAGTACTAAAACTACAACTACCGCCCAATACTCCTCGTCCGCACAATTCTATTTTGCAACCCGGTTCCCTTGTGTTTCATAAAACCAAATCTTCGGTAACTAATTTTAGAAATTATGCGCAATGGTGGAATTGGACCATAGGAGCTAACTGGAAACATCCTTCTGGTCCCAAAAGTTCTATAGAGGGTAAAGACAACCAACCCGTAGTCCATATTGCATTTGAAGATGCTTTGGCCTATTGCAAATGGGCTAAAAAAAGGTTACCAACAGAAGCCGAGTGGGAATATGCAGCACGTGGAGGAATAGAGAACGACATATTTTTCTGGGGAAATGATCACACTACACTAACAGAGAATGCAAATACTTGGACAGGTGAGTTTCCCGTATACAATGATCAAAAAGATGGTACAGAGTACCTGGCAGATGTTG
Organism: Aquimarina algicola; assembly: GCF_006443095.1. GTDB lineage: Bacteria > Bacteroidota > Bacteroidia > Flavobacteriales > Flavobacteriaceae > Aquimarina > Aquimarina algicola. The sequence continues at coordinate 71,400 of NZ_VFWZ01000005.1, read as the reverse complement.
GTTCTTACTCTTCTAATTCATATGGTCTTTATGATATGGCAGGGAATGTTTGGGAATGGACAACAGATTGGTATAATGTTGATTATTACAAAGAAATCAGCCAACAGGATGTTACAGTAAACCCAAAAGGTGCATCAAAGCCTTTAAACCCATCTAATCCATATGCAACCGAAAAAATTATTAAAGGAGGATCTTTTTTATGCAGTGATACATACTGTGCAAGCTATAGGTCTTCGGCCAGAATGAATGCTTCTCCAGACTCCTCTACAGATCATATTGGATTTCGGACAGTAGTGAGTATAGATCAATTGTTATCCAAAACTAGTAATTAGGAAATTCAATTTTTTGTAACAGTTCTTTTTAAATATTAACAAGAACACATTACTTCATTATGACAAACAATTCTGTATCAAAAACATTGTTTTTTTAGATTTTGATAACATTTTTAATTGTCAATTAACAATTAAAATAAAGCCCCTATAAAGAAGGTTAAAATAGTGCTTATCAGGGTTAATAGAATTTTATAGATCATTACTTTTTTAAAATAATTTTACACAATTATTAATTGCAATGTCGACTTGCTCAAAACTTAATTTAACACAAACTTATATTAATTAAAACCGTAAATACTGAACAGGTATAATGCACCCATGTTAAATTAGAATAGAGTCTCACTCTATATCTAAACTGTTCTATTCCATAATTTACTCAAATTTTAACAAACTATTAATCAGTGTATTAAAACATACTAACAAGGGATGCATTGTGCCATAATTTAAAATTTACGATCAAAAATTTTGATATTATGAATACCAAATCAATTATAAAAAACACATGTTTATTACTCATTTTTTTGACAATTATCAGTTGTTCACCTGATCAAATTGAAGAAATAGACACTCAAAATATATCTTCAGAAACCTTTGATGAAGGGAAAATGGGGTCTGTTTTTAGGAGAAACAACTTTTACACTCCTCCTCCTTCCAACATAAAAAGAGTAGTATTTACTGGATCTACGAGCGCCGATCTGAATCTTTTCATTAATCAGAACAAAAGAGATGGCGCCATCATAGAAATTCCTCAGAACACATATACATGGGGGAAAGTTGTTTTAAAATCTAACATTCATTTAGAAATAGCTGCAGGTACCATTATTCAACCTGATTTGAATAGAGGGGCTATATTTAATATTGGTGCGAGTGGAAATGGAGAACGATTGCAAAATGTTAGTATCATTAGTAAAGATGGCCGGTTTACAATAGACATGTGTGATTCCAGATTTACTAATCAATTTATTGCCGCTGCCCGTGTAGGACGTGTTGACAACTTTAGATTGGCAAATTTTGATATCAAAGATCGCAGAAGTATATTAAACTCAATACTGATGATTCATGTTTCTGGAGCATCCGAAAGAAAGCCAGGAGCCAAAAATGGGATCATAGAAAATATAAGTCAAACTGGTTCCCATACAGGATATGGTTTAGTTCAAACTTATAATTGCAGTAATGTTTTGTTTAAAAACCTCAGATGCGAAGGTGGGATTACCTTGCGATTAGAGACCGATGATAGGTCTATGAAAAACGATGTGAAAAATGGAACCAAAGATGGAGGTGTTAAGGATATTTTTGCAGACGGCATTCATAATACAAGAGGTTTATCCTCGTTGATGTTATCTCCTCATTTTGCACAAAACGGAAAAGTGACTGCAAGAAGAATTACCAGTAATAGCTCAGGCTTTACTATTAGATATGATGAGGGAACCCTGTCTATATTTGATGCACAAAGAGCTTTTCCTCTTACTGATGCAGGTAAAATACAGTTTCAAAATTTTGTGAAATCTCAATTTTCAGGATTTTCTGGCAATGCATTTAGAGAAAATGCCTTTAAACGAAATAACGGTACTCAATGGGCCGTAAATCTATCTCCAGAAATTTTGGATCATCCGAATAGATCTCAGTATATAAGAAGTCAAATTGGAAATTTGAGAGCTGGAAAATTTGTTAATCCAACAGCTACCAATGTAGAAGCTAAGTATGGGACTAAAGCTAAGTTAAAACAAAAACATCTGAAATTTGTTCCTTGTAATCAGTGGAATAAAATGACGGATCCAGGATCAAGTTTTGGTTTGTTTAGAGGATTTGAATATATAGGTCCCTCTGGAGGTATAAGCATTGGAGATGGAGTAAGAATCACCAATCAAAGATGGAACAATTTCCCAAGTGGATTTATTCAAAACATAACAGATAACACACAACCAAAATGCAGCAATAGCCCGAATAGTATTCAACAAGTTTCTGGCAGCTATCCAAACTGTAATTAACTATATATTCTTTCCTTTACAAAAGACAAACAGCCTCTTGGTTATAGAGGCTGTTCTTTAATATACTAACAGGATCAAAACTATCTTCTTAAATCTATAATCGCTTTTCTATTTTTGTTTCCATTTCAGATTAGAAAATCCTTTAAACAAGGCTTTTTGCTGCTTTACTATACTATTATTTAGATCGCTAACACCCTGTAACCTTTTCTACACCAGTAATTAGCATTGGTTTTATTGTTTTCGTTGAAGTTTTAATTGAATCTCTTCTATTGTTAAATTTTTGGTCTCTGGTAAGAACTTATAAAGAATAATCAAACCTAGAAATACAATACCCGAATAGAAAATAAAGATTGTACTTGCTCCCATATTACTCAGTTGCCAGGGAAAAAAGAATTGCACCAAAGCACTTACTGAGCTTGAAACTAAGGCGAATAAAGGTATTGCTATCCCACGTAAGGAGATCGGAAAAATTTCTGAAAACAACACCCACATAATAGGCCCAATTGAAAAATTAAATGCTGCAACAAAACTCAAGATTCCTAATAAAATCAAAAGCGCATTGATATTTGCAGACTCCTTCAAAAAGACGCTTGAATTATCTCGTGCAGACTTGTTTCCCATTATGGCTTTAACTGCTTTTTTGAATTCAATATCATTGCCGTATTCTTTTCCTACCAAGATATTCAGTTTTTCAACCTCAGGAATAGTGTCCATTTTGGCAATAGCCTCTTTGGTAATTGTATAGGTTGCCGTATTAAAACCATATGCACATATTGCTAAACTTAAAATTATCCAGGTTAGCCCTCCGATCACCAAAGGACGTCTTCCTATTCTATCAATCAAAACCAAGGATAAAATTGTCGCTATTAATCCAATAACACCTAACCATATCGCACTTGCAAAAGCACCATCTGTACCCAGCCCCAGTTGCTCAAACATCGTAGAAGCATAGGTCATAATAGCATTTATACCTGTAGATTGTTGCACTATAGCCAAAGTAAGTCCAACAATTAGTACTATCCTCATAGGTTTACCAAAAATCTCTGACAATTGGGAACCTATTGATCTATTGCTGTTTGAGTTTTCTACACTTTCTTTCATCTCCAAAACATGTCCTTCGACTTCACTTAGTGCATAAACTTTTAACAAGGATTTTTTAGCTTCATCGACCTTGTTTTTATAAATAAGCCAAGCCGGACTTTTAGGGATTTTAAATAATAGAATATACCATATCAAAGCAGGAACAATCTCTATCCCCAGCATCCACCGCCACCCGGTATGAGTCAAATTTATGACTTGTACCCATTGCGCATCAGATGACATTTGTTGTAAAATCCAATAGTTGATAAAGTATGCTGCCGAAAATCCTATTCCAATATTAATTTGTAACATAGAAACCAGCTTACCTCTCTCATTAGCTGGAGCAATTTCACCCATATACATAGAAGCCAATGTAATAGAACTAAAAGCTAATCCTCCTAAAAAACGTGCTACAAAAAGCGTTATAAACGATGTCGCCAAAGCAGACCCAACCGCAGAAACGATATAAAGTAAGGCTATGACTTGCAGTGTTTTTTTTCTACCATGCTGGTTACTGGACCAAGCTGATAATGGTAACGCAATGAGTACCCCCAACCCAGGACCGAAACCTATAGCCCCAACTTCCCAATCATTCAAGTTAAACTCGGAGGTAATGAACTTAAATCCGCCAGAAATTAATGCCGCATCAAGACCAAACACAAAGCCTCCTAACGCTACAATTGTTGCATATATGTATGCATTTCTTTTTTCTCTACTCATATTAATCCTAGTAAAATAGGTTATTTATACTTGTTTTTGCCAGACCCGAACATAATCTATTTGATAATCTACAACTCCATCCTCTTTTTGATCATCTGGGCTATTTACTTCTAATTCTTCTTTACTTTTTGGATATCCATTCCAATGAAAAATTTCCATATCTAACCATAGATGAATTGGAACTTTGGCTACATAACCATTATAATTTTCGTCCACATCTCTATTCTGTTTGGCCCATTTGGTCACTTGTTCTGCACTTATCACAGATAATAATTTTCCATCAACATAGTATTTTACTCCTTTTTCATTCCATTCGAAACCATATACATGAAAATCTTCTGCCATTCTAAAACCAATGTCTTTTCGTTCTGTGTAAGTAGGTTTCCCTCTTAGCTGTTTCCAATCTCTTATAGACCACCATAACTCGCTATCCAGATGTTGTTTATCTGGACCCACTCCATCGCCAAAAGATTCAAAAAAATCCATTTCAATACCCTTACCAGTAGACCAAAAAGCGCTGGTAACTTGTGTATCGGCAGATTTGCTACGTATCTCGACATATCCATATTTGAATTCTCTTCTACCAATAAAACAAGCTGTTGTTATATTTTCATAAGGCATTGCTTCTCCTAAAACAGGCACTCTAATTTCTTTACTGAAAGGAAAATCAGGTTCCCATCGCACTTCAAGATTTAAAATTCCATCTTCCAAACGATAATTTCGACCAGAAAACTGTGAAGGTGCTCTTCCTTTCCAAACTTTTTTTTGGGGTTTATCCGGGTGCTTATAAAACGGTTTTCCATTTTTAAACTTACCTACTATGTACCATTTTTCTTCGTCAATTTCCGAATCATTAAATTCATCGCTGACCTCTTCATTCAATAACCAATTCCCATTATTTTCTTGATCGGATAGTGGTAGTACCTGATTATTTATCACTTCAGAAGACGGATGTTTCACTTTTTTATTTTGACAACTACTTATCAAAACTATATCGAGTATGATCAGGAAAAAGCATAGTTTTTTCATTGAATTTTATATTCCTTTGGTAATATTTATAAGCAAAACTCCTTTGGACTCTAATTTAAAACTTGACTCCAGTTCACTACCATTTAGCATATTAACCACTCTCAACTCTCTACTATCATTGCAACTAATTTTCAAATCAGCTGTAGTTTTTCCCAAATTAATAATAGTCATAATATACCCCTTACCCTTTGGATCCTCACTTATTCGCCAAGTACAGCTTTTATGACCAGAACTGTTATTTTCCTTAATTTTAATATTGGATATATTATTGGTAACACTTGATAGGGTTAATTCCTTAAAAGCATTCAGGTTACTTTCTTTGGGGTAGATTAAATTTCCGTTACCTGATGTTAACCGTTCCTCACGTATTTGTCCATATTCATTTTTAGACAAACTATTTGTACTATCAATAATAATAGTTCCGCCCTGATCCAAGTAAGATTGTAATGCCAAAAATTCACTATCCGTTACATACTCGGTCTTATAAATCGCAATGACATCCCAATTACTGTGGTCTTGTTTTTGGATAATTTTTTCCGTTGCAAATCCAAGAGTTAATCCTTCAAAGTATAGCGATTCATATAGTTCTGAATGTTCTGTCATGTGATACTTTTTATTGATAGCTGATGTCTCTGAATGAAATAACCTCAACGGTCTTCGCTGATCACGAAGTGCTAGAATTTCTTCAGAGAAGCTATTCAAATCATACATAACCTGTGAAACTTCGTTGACCACATGCGGTTGCATATTGACCGAACCGGCATAAGAACCCGCTAATGCAGGATCAAAAAAGTTTAATTCTCCTTCCAATCGATCTTCTGGAGAACCATCAGGGTCTCTTGCCCAAAACCAAGACAAACTTACATCCATACCATGTAAAGTCGCCAACCAAAAACTACTCCTCACATAATCCACGGGTGTATCCAACTCCCTCCATCCGGAAGTAGATAAAAAATGACCTTCAGAATTAATGTGTATTTTTTGAGGAGAAACAGATTCTTGGAAATCATAAGAATGCGCTAATTCATTCCAATAAAACGCATAATTTTCTTCCCATTTTTCTGGTTTTTGGGAACGGTAGTTTCTACCTCCTGTTATTTTTGCATCATCCCCTATCATCGAAGTCAATTCTGTTAGTGCTTCATAATCCACCCCGTGCGACCGATAATCATCTACAAATAATTTTGCCATTATTTTTATATGGGTATCTGCATCTGGGTTTACAGATCTTAATTCGTTTTGCAAAAAGGTGAACCACTCTGTACCTCTATCCATATTATATCTGCACCAGTCATACCAGATTGGAGTTCCTCGCTTGGCTTTGTCCATTGGGATCTCAATATCGATACCATCAAAATCTTTAAAATTGCTTTGCCAATTTTTATTTAATGTATTAATCTCGTCATCATATTTTTTGGAAAGCCAAACTCTAAATTTGTTTAAAGTATAAGATGAAATTGAATTCATCTCCAGAAAATTATAGGTCCAATGTCCTTTTTCTGAAAACCAATGGGGTTCGTTTGATAAAATATATCCTAATTGTGTTACTTTTTTATCTTTTGTTACCTCTCCTGTTTTTTTGATTACTTTACTCCATACGTCTCTTACCAAAGGGTTATCTATATCAAATCCGGTAAATAAGGATCTCCCCTTGCCAATTTCGGGCTCTTTCTTTTTCATCCAATCCGGCACTCCCATATTCCAAAACAATAGAAAACCAATATTGGTATCAGGTACTTCTGTGATATAGCTCAAAAGTTTTTCATCAAAAGTACCATCTTCATTAAGCATATATGGGTTACTGGGCCTATCTTGATTTACTTCGTATAAATGGCTTCCTGTATGATAAATTGCTCCCAAATGATCATTATAGACATTGTTATCTGTTAACGGAGCTCCAACAGTTTTGGAGAAATAATCATGTAAAAAAACCGGCCTCCCATTGTTTGTCAAAGTATTGTCTTCTACCTCAATATTTTGCCAATCTATTTTTTGAGCAGCCCTTCTTGTAATATTGTCATCTATAAGATCTTTTAAATTCTTAATCGCTACGTCTAAAATTTCAATGACTTTTTTTCTTTCAAAATCCGGTAATTCGTTTGCTAATTTTACTTTATCCTCTTCATATTTTTGATAATATCCGAATAATTTCTCGACTGCATCTCTATTCGTTTCATCCCAATTAGCGAACTTTAGAAACTCTTTGGCAAACCACAACGTAGTTTCTTCTCGGGTTACATCCAATGATTTATTTTGAGCTTTTTGTATTAACCCTTGCAATACTTCAATTTTGTGTAAAGCATCTTTGTTATAACTATTTTCTTCTTGATTACAGTTAGTAAAAAAACAGATAAGTAAAATAAGTAAAGGGTATTTTATAAAAAGTCGAGACATTTTTTTTCGATAAATATTGGTTGTTGTACTGTTATTGCCAAAAACAATGTTTTTCTAATATTATACATCACTTACAAAAGTGACCTGTTGGTCATAAGATTGATTAATTAATTCTATTTCTAAAACATAAACAGAGGAATAAAGTAGCCCTCTGTTTATTATTTTAGATCCTTTATAACTACAATCTATAAAAAAAGAGAGTTTAGTTTATTAAATTGGGGTTCTCATCTACAATCACCTGTGGCAAAGGAGAAAAATAATTATCGATACCCAAACTACCTTCTATTAAGTTAATCTCCTGAAGTAAGGTTCCGTCATTGCTCATAGAAGTTGCAGGAGTTCTGTTGTTTAAAGCCTGTTCCACCCTTTGTGTTCTTACCAAGTCGTTCCATCTTAAATATTCTCCCGCAAATTCCCATTTTCGTTCAGTAAAAGCTAATTCAGCTAAATCTCCACTGGTTATATCTACATAGACTAATCCCGGTATTTCATTTCCTTCTAAATCCAGTTGCGGAACAGGACTTGTAACAGGTGTATTATATGGTAAACCTGCAGCTCTCCTGCGCACCATATTCAGAGCTTCCCAGGCATCAGTCGTTATATTTCCCGATCGACCAGAAGCTTCTGCATATGTTAAAAGAATTTCTGCATATCTCATATAAAAATCATTGCGCTCTGTAAAATGCCAAGCACCAGTCATCGGTAAATCTCCTGGAGGGCCTGTTATTTTTGCTAAAATTGGGCTTTTTTGAAGGCTCAGGTTCTTCCAATCTATATCCATTCTATATGTTGCTTCTTTTCTGGTTCCTTCTGGAAAATCTTCAAAGAACTTTATTTCACCATATGTTTCATCCCAACCTCTAAATGGGGTTTCTCCGGGATAACCAACTCTATTAAATTTTAAGTTTCTGATTCTCGCACTATTGTTATAAGCAATAGTAAATAACGATTCTTTATTAAATCTATTTTCTAATTTCCATAAATCTTGGAAATTTTCCAATAATCCGAAACCATGTGCTCCACTTTCATCCATCACTTTTTTTGCCATTTCTGCAGCAGCGCTATATTTAGAATTATCATTTAATGGAAAACCTGCCCAATCCAAATAAAATCGAGCTAACAATGCCCTTGCAGAACCTCTATTTACTCTTGATGCTCCTTCGACTCCAACTGCTGTAATATCTGCATTAATCATTGGTAATCTCAACTCTGCTTCAAGTAAATCAGATTCAATCTGCATAAAAACATCTAGTCGAGACGACGCAGTTATATTTGCTTCAGGAAGGCTCGATAAAGCCAATGGTAATTTTTCATGAGTTCTGGAAAGATGATAATAGGCCATTCCTCTTAAAAAGTAAACCTCTCCCAATAATCTGGAAAGCTCATCCTGATCTACTGTATCAAAATTGAGCAACGCATCTACTCTGGACAAAATGATGTTTGTGTTATTAATCACATTATACATTCCTCTCCAGTTGTTTAACAACCTTGCGTTGGTTGCGTTTACATTTCTCTGATCAAATTCTCTAAAATCTCCTTTATTCAATCCTGAATGTGTTGTGATATCATCACCTGCCCAACTAGGGGCATAAAAAGTAGTAAAAACGGCTGCCGTTCTTACCAATCCATATAAACCAAAAACACTAGTACGTAATTCTTCAAGGTTAGCAAAAGATTCTGGTGGCACACTAAACTCTGTTAAATCAGGATCTAGTTCTGCACAGGAATTTACCGTACCTATTGTTACAAATACTACAATTCCGAAAATGAGTCTCATAAAGATCTTGTTTTTCTTATCTTTTTTCATCTTTCTTTTTTTTGAATTAAAAATCAAATTTCACTCCTAACGTATAGGATCTTGGAGTCGGTATTGCTCCAATGTTTATACCGGATGCTACATCTACGTTGGCCGACGAAGGGTTACCTGGTGTGGATGTTACCTCTGGATCATAACCACTATAATCTGTTATAATTGCTAGATTTTGGCCACCGATGTAGAATTTGGTTCGTGCCCCAAACAAATCTTTTATAGTGTATCCAATGGTAAGATTACTTAATCTTATATAATCTCCGTCTTCTACAAACTGACTAGAATTAAGTAAAGTATTACTTCCTAATCTTGGAACGTCGGTTTCGTTTTCTGAAGTCCAAGCATTAAGGGCGTTGAATGATAAGTTGTCTCTAAAAGCGCCTCTTTGTCCATTGATTGCTCCTTCTACCAGATTAAACACTTTAAAACCATGTGCACCTTGAATAAAGATATTTAAATCCCAATTCTTGTAAGTAATTGTATTATTAAGTCCCCAAGTGGTTTTAGGGATACCACTACCAAGAGGCTGTAACATTGGACGGTTATTTTCATCAAGAAGATATCTAGCATCACCTGGTCGAAATAAAGGTGTACCATTAGGTCTTGTTGGTATATTATCGGTGCTCTTCCAGGTGCCTAAAAATACAAATCCATAAAATTGTCCTAATGGCAATCCTTCACGTATAACATTTATGGGGTTTGTTGTTCCATCTATTGATTGGATATTTCCTACAATTTGTTCCTGTCCGTCATTAAGTGCAATAACCTCATTCTCTACATATGAAAGTGCTAGGCTCGAGTTCCAGATAAAATCATCATTTTGTATGATATCTCCAGATAAAGTGATATCAAATCCTTGATTTTTTACCTCTCCAACATTACTGGAAAAATTTATATTAGAATTTGGGAGTTGACTAACCAAGAGAAGATCTCTAGTGTTTTTTATAAAGTAATCAAGTGATAATGAAACCCTGTTTAATACACCAACATCAACTCCTGCATTCCATTGTTCTGTAGTTTCCCAAGTGATATTGGGATTTGCTGCTCTGGAGAACCTATTTCCAATTACTGCTGTAACTCCATCAAAGGTAACTGCCGGAAATACATTAAGCACACCCGCTTGATTCGCAAGTGGTGATATGAATTGGCTACCTACTTCTCCCCAACTCACTCGAAGTTTCAAATTATCAAACTTGCTGTCTTCTATCAGCTTGTCAAATCCATAAGCTAAAGATATAGAAGGGAAATACCCCGTTCTGTTATCCTCTAGAAACCTAGAGGATTGATCAACTCTAAGTGAAGTGGTTAAATATAGACTATTGTCATAACTATAGGTTATCCTACCCAAAAAGGATTGGATTGCTGTTTGTCCTCCTCCATTAGTAAACCTTTGGTCGTCTGGATTACCTTCATCTCCTCCTACAAAAAAACCAGGTATAGTTACATCAGCAGTACTATATGAATTGCTTTCAGAACGAGATCCTTGGAATTCATATACCGCTGTAGCATCCAAGGCATGACTACCAAAATTGTTTTTGTAATTGAATATATTACTGACTTGATGATTAGTGACTCTTGTGTTATTGAAGTTTACCGTAGTATGACCTACAGCATCTGGAGTTGAGTTATCACCGTCAATAATAAAAGATTGTAAAGTGTTATTTATCGTAGCTAATCCTACGATTAAATTATATGTAAAACGATCTGTGATTTTATATTTAAAATCAATATTTGCGTTTAATCTATCGGTAATAAATTCTCGTTTGCTTCGGTTTAAAGCTGCAATGGGATTTGGTCTATTATTGGCAAATGAATTTAATGATTCAATATTAAAACCATCATTTATACCTTCGTTCCCGCTATGTATGGGAGTAGTGGGATCATAAGTGATAGCTCTTGTTAGTAAACTCCCTGTTACTCTATCAAAAGAATTAGGATTATTTATATCAGTTTCCCTGCTTCCAAAAATATTTACTCCTAAAGACAACCGATCAGAAATGTTAGTTTTGATATTAGATCGTAATGAATATCTCTCATAATCATTTGTTATAACAACACCGTCCTGATTTACATAATTGCCAGACAAAAAATAATTAAAGTCATCCGATCCGCCACTAATTGATAATTGTGTATTCGTACCAAAAGCGTCTCTAAGAATTGCGTCTTCATAATCAATTGGATTGGTGGCAAAATTTGTTACTTCTGCATCACTAAAGATTGGAGCGTTACCATTATTGATTCTTTCTTCATTTTTGAAATGTGCAAATTGTTCTGAATTTAACCTGTCAATGGACCTAGACACTTCAGAAATGGTTGTAAATGTTTCGACACTTACTTTGGTTTTTCCTTTTCCTCTTTTGGTCGTCACTAATATTACACCATTAGAACCTCTAGAACCATAAATCGCCAAAGCCGAAGCATCTTTTAATACATTAATAGACTCTATATCTGCAGGATTAAGGCTTTGTAAATTGCCTCCAAAAACACCATCGATCACTACCAAAGGAGCATTGTTTCCTGTTACAGAATTCACTCCTCGAACTCTTACTTTTATTTGTGAACCTGGAATTCCACTAGATTTTTGAATGGAAACACCAGAGACTCTACCTTGTAATGCTTCTTCAGGCCTTGATAACGGTTGATTTTCAAAAGACTTCGATTTCAAAGTAGAAAAAGATCCTGATAAATCTTTTCTTTTGGCAGAACCGTAACCCACAACAATAACATCTTCAAGTTCCTCAGAATCGGCTATTAATTCTATGGTAATACTTTTCTGATCCTCCACCAAAATACTCTGAGTTTCGTATCCTAAATAAGAAACAATTAATATATCATTGGGTGAAGCGGTAATACTAAAATTACCATCAAAGTCTGACACTACTCCGTTTGTTGTATCTTGGATAAGAATATTAACTCCTGGAACAGGAATATTTCCTTCGTCTACTATTTTTCCCTCAATTAATTCTTGAGCAGATATGTTTAACACCCCTAATAAAAATATAAAAATAAAACTTAAAAAAGTACTCTTAGGTGATGCATTAGGTTTAGCATTCATAATGTATGTGTTACTATCAATTAATTCTTGTGTCCTTCGGGTTTTGATGTACTTAAAATATGCAAAATGAGATCATCATAAATTGCATCAACTTAAAGTCATCATTTTTTTACCAAAATTTTACTTTTTTTTAAAATCAAGACAAGATTAAATCATTAAATGAAAAAATGGTGAACTTTTTTTACCTCACATATACATTATCTTAACCTTGTTCCTGTTTTTACAATTTTGAAGGTAGTTTTATGAATTATTTGTACCATTTTTAACAAAAATTATTGAAATTTTGAAACCAGAAATTTTGATGAGTACGTAAATTTGTATTTTTTAGCATTAAATAAAGGTTAAATACACTATCCTCATAATGTAGTCCTTCATTTTACCCCAATTCTTAACTCCTAATTAATAATGAGACTTACATATAAAGAAAATGATCCGATACCCGATAAGTCTTTCCTAGTTAGGAGAGATACTATTCCTTGTATTGAGGAAGATTGGCATTTTCATAAAGAACTGGAGCTTATTTATTTTTTAAAGAGTTCTGGTACCAGATATGTGGGTAACTCGATACATCATTTTAATCCTGGAGATTTATATTTGATAGGAAGCAATTTACCGCACCTATTCAAAAATAATAGCGAATATTATTTGAAAAATTCGATTACAGAAAGTGTCGATGTTATTGTAGTTAAATTTGAGCCAGATTTTTTAGGAGAGGGTTTCATGAAACTGAGTGAAATGAAAAAAATCAAATCCCTTTTATATCAATCTAATAGGGGAATAAAATTTTCTGTCCCCAAAAAGAGCCTTATCCATAATCTCTTTATTGATCTGGTAAAGGACAATGGTGCTCTAAGAATTATTAAAATACTTGAAATACTTCATACTTTATCCCAGAATGAAAATTTTCAATTTTTATGTGGAGAGACACAAGCTGCTTTTTTCAGAAGAGAAGAAAAGCAAAAAATTGCCAAAATCATTACGTATTTGACCAGCAATTATGACAAAAAAATAGAGCTTAAAGAAATAGCTTCAATAGCTCATATGACCCCAAATTCATTTTGCAGATATTTCAAAAAACAAACTCATAAATCATTTTCACAATATTTAAACGAAATCAGAATCGTTAATGCCTGCAAACTTCTAATTGAAGGAAAATTACAAATCACCACCATCTGTTATCAATGCGGATTTAATACCATCACCAACTTCAATAGGCAATTTAAGAACCTAATGGGAATAACTCCTTCTGAATATCAAAAGAAATCCCAAGCCTTTTAAATTTTATCCAATCAAGTGTAGTATTTTTTGGCTTCACTGATTTTTATAAAAGCACCATTCAAAGAATAAGCATCAACTTTAATTAAAGTTATAGTTAATGTGCATCTAAAAAAGAAGAGCTCTCTTTCCAGTCTAAAAGTAATGGGTTAATATAATGTATGTAAAAGATAAAATCTACCTGTTTTAATTGTTAAACATGCATTTAATTTGTTAAAATTTAAAACAATGTTTAGCTATTGTTATCTAAAGATTCCAAAACAATCTTTCGTTCGTAATTCTAATTACTTAATTTCTTTTTTACATAGCTAAATTTCAAACATTTAAATAACAAATTGATTCAACAATAAATTAGTATAGTGAAAATTAAATCAATTGAAAGTTTTGTTCTTTGCGATACGTTAAAAGAAAGTTTTTCTTTTTCTCAGTGGGAATATTCAGAAAGGCGTATATGTATCGTAAAAATAACTACTGACACAGGACATATAGGTTGGGGGGAAGGTTATGGCCCGGCTAGCGTTATAAAAGCAGGTGTAGATTTTTTAAGGTCCTATTTATTAGGAGAAAACCCTTTGGCTACAGAGACCCTATGGAATTTAATGTATCGTAGAACCCTGGACTACGCCAGAAGAGGAATCCTGGTAGCTGCAATAAGTGCCATCGATGTTGCACTATGGGATCTTAAAGGAAAGATTTTGGAACAACCCGTATACGATTTACTGGGAGGAAAAAAAAGAGACAAAATGACACCGTATGCAACGGGTTTGTATTTTACAAACACACCAGATCTTACTGAATCTCTATCTAAAGAGGCAAAAAAATATGTAGATATTGGTTACAAGGCGATTAAAATGAAAGTCGGTCATAGTATCGAAAAGGATATCGAACATGTAAAAGCCATAAGAAAAGCTATTGGTCCTGATGTGAAATTGATGATTGATGCCAATCATGCCTATAACTTAAGAGAAGCTACGCAATTGTCGCTGGCCGTCGAACCTTATGATATTAGCTGGTTTGAGGAGCCTCTTTCCCCAGAATATTACAGCCAGTTTGAAGAATTGAGAAAAAGAACTTCTATTCCTATAGCTGCAGGAGAATGTGAATACTTACGTTACGGATTTCATACGCTATTAGAGTCAAAATCAATCGATATTCTACAGCCGGATATATGTTCTTCGGGTGGACTTACGGAAGCAAAAAGAATCGCTACGTTGGCCTCTGTATACGGAATAGAAATTGTGCCACATACTTGGGGTACAGGGATTGCTTTTGCAGCTGCCACTCATTTTATCATGAATCTTGATACAATTCCTGGTCGTTTGCACGATCCGGTATATTATATAGAACACGATCGTACCGAAAATGTTTTGAGAGAAGAGTTAACAAATGATTCCGTAATTTTCAAGGATGGAATTATACAACTAGATGATGATATCATTGGTTTAGGTTTTACTGTCAATGAAGAGGTAATTGAAAAATATACAATAGACAAGACACATGGACTTTGGACATAAAAAATTATATATTAACGGGGAGCTAACTCCTGCAGTAGGTAATACTCATTTTGATTTAATATCACCATTAAACGAAAAAGTTGTGGCAACATTAAGTTGGGCAACAATACAAGATACACTAAATACACTGAATGCTGCTCAAAAAGGTTTTGAATTTTGGTCGAAATTATCTGTTGAGGAGCGGGAAAATTGGATTTTAAAACTAAGAAGCAAAATCATAGAAAAATCAGACGTGCTCAGGGAAATGATGATGTACGAGATGGGAAAAAGCTGGAATGGTACACAAGAGGATATGACGAGTATAACCAATTCTCTCGAATTTTATGCAAAGGAGATTAAAAACAAAACAGATATTCCTATTAACGATAAAGAAGGCACTCACACACATAAAGTAATTCATCAACCTATAGGCGTTGTTGTTGCCTTTCTGGCTTACAATTTCCCCTTATTGAACTTAGGTTTTAAATTAGGCCCTGCTTTGGCAGCGGGTTGTAGCATTATTTTAAAACCATCAGAGTTCTCTCCTTTGTCTGCTTATATGATTGGAGAGATTTGTGAAGAAATTAATTTCCCTAAAGGAGTGATCAATGTGATCTGCGGAGATGTAACAGAGGTGGGTATTCCTCTGTGCGAAAGTACTATTCCCAAGTTGATCACAATGATTGGATCGACAGAAACTGCACAAAAACTAATTGCCCAAAGTAGTAGTACATCTATAAAACGTTATAGTATGGAATGCGGAGGAAATGCTCCTTTTGTGGTATTCCCCGATGCAGATTTAGATAAAGCAGTAACTGATGGATTTGATTTGAAATACGGTAATGCCGGACAGGTTTGTGTTGCACCTAATCGATTCTATGTACACGATACAATTTTTGACGATTTTGTAGAAAAGTTTACCCAAAAGGTAAAAACTATAAAAATCGGTTATGGAAAAGATGAAGAAAATTCTTCTTTTATGGGACCGTTAGCCAACAAACAATCTCTGGTAAAAATGGATGATATCGTCAAAAAAGCGCAAGAAGAAGGAGCAAAATTGTTGTTTGGTGGAGAAAGAATAGCAAAAGAAGGATTTTATTATCAACCCACAGTACTATTATTTAAAAATAATGAAGCAAATACTTTACAAAAAGAAATTTTTGGCCCTGTAGCGCTTATCACTTCTTTTTCTTCTATAGAGGAAGCAATTGCATTGTCTAATAGTACCAGTGTTGGTCTTGCATCCTATGTATATTCCTCTGACGAAGACACCTTACATCAATTTACCGAAGAACTTGAGTTTGGCGAAGTTCATCTAAACGGATTTAAATATGACATCTATCTCCCCCATGGAGGAATCAAAAATAGTGGAATCGGGGTCGATTGCTCTGTATTTGCACTAGATGATTATTTAATTAAGAAAAGAGTTACTAAAGAGTTGTAATAATGAATTTACCAAAGCAATTTATAAGTTGCGATTGGGGTACTACCAATTTTAGAATAAGGCTGGTCGACACTGAGAATTTAAAAGTAATTCAAGAACACAAAACAAATTTAGGAGTTAGTAAATTATATCAAAAATACCTTGAGCAAAACGAATTTTCTCAAGAGGCTTTTTTCAAAAATTATTTACTAAAGCAACTAAACGTATTCTCAGATATTGACAAAAACAATCTTTTGGTTATTGCTTCGGGGATGATCACCTCTACAATTGGGATGAAAGAACTCAAATATGCTTCTGTTCCACAATCTATCAATGGTCAGGATATACTTTGTTGTTTAACCTCTTTAGCCAAAGGTATTCAACTTTTATTAATATCCGGAGTTAAAACAAAAAAGGATATTATACGAGGTGAAGAAGCGCAGGTAATTGGGTTAATGGACCATATTTCAGAAGCTTCAGAAGGAATAATCGTTTTACCGGGAACGCATTCAAAACATATTACTTTTCTCGAGGATAAAATATATGATTTTTCAACATTTATGACTGGTGAACTTTTCGAAATACTGAGCACGCAAAGTATTTTATCCTTCTCCATGACCAACATAAAATGGGATCCAAAGTTTTCGAAAATATTTTTGGATGGAGTACAAAAAGGAATAAATAATGAAATAATGAAAGTTTTATTTTCAATAAGAGCAAATAACATACTTCATCACACCAAAAAAGAAATGAACTTTTACTATCTATCTGGATTGATTATTGGTAGCGAACTTGCTCATTTGAAACAAACTGAACAGCAGATTTTCTTAGGCGCATCAGGAATGCTTCAAGAACTTTATTCTCTTGCTCTGGCATCCAATATCCCTGCGGAAAATTTTACCTGCTTCAAACCAGAAATTATTGACAATGCCCTCCTATTAGGGCATAAAAAAATAGCTAAAGCCTATGCATGATCAAGTATTTTCCTGGAAAAAGTTTGAACAAACACCAATTGTTGGTATCCTTCGAGGGTATACTCTTGAAACTGTTATAAAAATCATTCCTGCTTATCTGAAATCTGGTTTTTACACGATCGAGATAACAATGAATTCTCCAAATGCGGTAACCTCTATTAAAGAGTTGGTTAGTAGTTTCCCTGAGTTGAACGTAGGGGCAGGAACAGTTTGTTCTATGAAAGAGCTTGCAGAGGCATTGAATGCAGGAGCTCAATTCATAGTAACTCCAATTATTAATGAAGAAGTTATTTCGTCTTGTGTTTCAGCAAAAATTCCCGTCTTTCCAGGGGCGTATACACCAACAGAAATTTATAAAGCCTGGAGTCTGGGGGCCGATATGGTAAAAGTTTTTCCCGCTACCCAATTGGGTACTCAATTCATACAAGATATCAAAGGTCCTTTGAAAGAGATTCCCTTATTACCTACTGGCGGTGTATCAAAACAAAACATAACTGATTTCTTAAACGTGGGATGTCAAGGGGTAGGAATGGGAAGTTCTCTTTTTGATAAGAATCTTATCGAAAATAATGATTTGGTTGGATTGGCGGATCATTTTAAAAGCATTACATCAGTTCTAAAAAGATAAAACATGAGCAAGAATAAAACTATAACGTATAAACTGACAAATAAGGTTCTGCTACGTACCCTAGCCTTTGTGGTAATAATTTTCTTTACTGTTTCATGCAAAGAAACTTCCAAAGCAGAAAAGCAATCACAAGAATCAAATCTTACAAAAAAAGATGAACGACCTAATATTGTCCTAATCTTATGTGATGATCTTGGCTATGCAGATGTGGGGTTTAATGGAGCTAAAGACATTTTAACTCCGGCAATAGATACCCTAGCAAACAACGGTACTATTTTCACTTCGGCATATGTAGCACATCCATTTTGTGGTCCAAGCAGAGCGGCATTAATGACTGGAAGATACCCTCACAATATTGGCTCTCAATACAATTTACCTAGAGCTCATAATAATGATCAAAAAGGGATTTCGATAAAAGAGCCTTTCATTAGCAAAGTATTAAACAAAGCGGGGTATTATACAGGCGCTATCGGCAAATGGCATCTTGGGACGGTTTCAAAGTATCACCCTAATAATAGAGGGTTTGATCATTTTTTTGGGTTCTTAGGCGGTGGCCATAATTATTTCCCAGAACAATTTAAAGTAGCTTATCAAAAGGAAAAAGAAAAAGGGAATGATAAAATATGGGAATACATTACCCCATTAGAAGAGAATGGCGCTGACATAGATGAAACAGAATACATTACTGATGCTTTATCTCGGGAAGCACAAAATTTCATAAATCAAGCTTCAAAAAAAGAATCGCCTTTCTTTTTATATCTGTCGTATAATGCTCCTCATACACCATTAGAAGCTAAAGATGAAGACTTAGAAGTATATGCGCATATAGAAAATAAAAACAGGAGAATTTATGCAGCTATGGTACATGCTATCGATCGTGGCGTAGGTAAACTTGTATCTAGTTTACAAAAAACCGGAGAATTAGAAAATACGCTTATTGTCTTCTTAAGTGATAATGGGGGTAGAACAGACAAAGGAGGAATGAATACCCCCTTACGAGGTCGAAAAGGAAATACGCTCGAAGGAGGAATTCGTGTACCTATGTTTTTTCATTGGCCAAAAAACGTTCCGAAAGGAAAAACTTATCAACATCCAGTATCTGCTCTAGATTTTTATCCAACTTTTGTAAAATTGGCCAAAGCTGAAATGCCAAAAAATAAAATAATAGATGGGAAAGATATATGGTATGATTTTATTCAAGGAAAGAAAACCCGACCTGAAGAACCTATATTCACCTTAAGGCATAGAACAGGAAGTAATGAAGTTGGGATTCGATTGAATAACTGGAAAGCTTATAAAGGAGAGCGAACCCCTTGGAAACTTTACAACATAGTCAATGATATTGAAGAAAAAAACGACCTTAGTGAACAACACCCAGAGGTCCTTGAGCAATTGGTAGCAAAATCGAATCAATGGGCAAAAACACATATAGAGCCTAAATGGTTTCATGATAAGAAAACAGAAGAAAATTGGTCTACATTGAATATGCCCAATTTTGAAGAAACCTTTACCGTAGAATAATGCTTTTGAATAGTACTTTTTCAATCATTGGTAACATCAACTAAATACATCTAATACACCACAGAGAAATGAATGTAAACGAAGAAATAAAAAAACAAAACATAATAGCACCAATAGAAAGCCCTTTCAAAAAAATGCAAGAAATCAATGTAACAGACTGCAAATGGACCGAAGGTTTTTGGGCTAAGAAATTTACTTCTTTATATCACAACATGATACCGTATATGGGTAAAGTTTTGTGTGGAGATATAGGTCATGCACTGAACAATTTTAAAATCGCAGCCGGAGAAAAAACCGGAACACATCAAGGTATGTTTTGGCATGACGGTGATTTTTATAAGTTTTTGGAAGCACAAGCTTACGTTTATGCGCAAACCAAAGACGCAGAACTTTTAAAAGAACTTGATCAATACATCGATATCATTGGCAGAGCTCAAGAAGATGACGGGTATATCCATACCTATATACAAACTACAGAAGGAGTAGATCGATATGAAAATAGAAAATATCATGAGATGTATAACGTCGGGCATCTTTTTATCAGTGCTTGTGTTCATTATAAGTTAACAAGACAAAAGAATTTTCTAAACATTGCTTTGAAACAAGCCGAATTGTTATGTACCATATTCATGCCTGAAACTAAGCAATATGGTCGGTTTGGTTTTAATCAAACTCAGATTATGGGTTTAGTTGAGTTGTACAGAATAACCAAGTCTCAAAAGTATCTAAAACTAGCTGAACGCTTTATCAATAATCGGGGTAAGTACGATGTTGAACATCACAGTACTACAGAAGGATATCCTATTGGAGATATGGTTCAGGAAAGAACCGCCCTAAGAGAATCAACTGAAGCTGTTGGACATGCTGTTTTGGCTTTATACTATTATGCAGGAGCAGCAGATGTATATTCAGAAACCGGAGAGCAAGCATTAATTGATGCACTGGATAAACTTTGGGAAAACATAACTGCAAAAAAAATGTACGTCACTGGTGCTGTTGGGCAAGCTCATTATGGAGCATCAACAAACTTGGATATGATTGAAGAGGGGTTTATTGACGAATATATGATGCCAAATATGACAGCGTATAATGAGACCTGTGCAAATCTTTGTAACGCCATGTTTAGCTATCGAATGCTACAAATTCATGGAGAATCCAAATATGCAGATATTATTGAATTGGTACTTTTCAACAGTGGTTTATCCGGAATTGGTATTGAAGGTAAAGATTATTTCTATGCCAATCCTCTACGAATGATTCACAATACACGAGATTACCACGCTCATGAAAATATCACTGAAACACCGAACAGAAAACCTTATCTGGATTGTTTTTGCTGTCCTCCTAACCTAGTGCGAACCTTAGCCAAGATTTCTGGATGGGCATATAGTTTAACCGAAAATGGAGTTTCTGTAAATTTATTTGGAGCAAATGACCTGATTACTTCTTTACAAGATGGGTCATCACTTAAATTAAAACAAGATACCGAATATCCTTGGAAAGGTATTGTAAAAATTACTATTGAAGCTTGTAAATCGAATGCTTTCGAAATTAAAATAAGAATACCCGCATGGGCAAAAGGCAGTACCCTTAAAATCAATGGCAAATCAACCGAAATACAGGTAGTCCCAGGAACATTCGCAACTATACATCGTGAATGGAAAGCAGGTGATGTAATTATTTTGGATATGCCTATGGAAATTACGCTGGTAGAAGGACACCCTAGAATTGAAGAAGTACGAAATCAATTGGCGATCAAACGAGGCCCCATTGTGTATTGTATTGAATCACCAGACTTACCACAAAACACAAGGATACTTGATGTTTATATAAAAAGTAACCAGGACTTACACCTTTATCATCGAATGGATTTTTTAGGCGGTGTAACTACCATTGAAGGAGAAATACTAATTCGTTCAGACCGATCTGAAGATATGTATAAAGTGATTAAACAACCACAGTGGAAGCCATTCAAAACACAATTCGTTCCTTATTTTGCATGGAGTAACCGAGGAGAAGCAGAGATGACAGTCTTCATGCCTGTAATATGGGATTAAACAAATAAATGATGTAAACCAAGCCACTACGCTGTTTAATCAATTATCTCTTAGCATACCTAGTTTTGCGGTATTTTCAGAATAGATTTTTTTCAGGTTCGAAATACCCTTTTATCCCTAACAAAAGATAAAGATAGGTAAATAGAGGACGATTAAAAGGGTGTTTACTTATGTTCTTAATTCCTAAAATTCAGGAACAAATATTATAACGGCAAGGGTTATTTATAGTAAGTTATTATATCAAACGGTGTTACCATTAGTATAAAAATATTGAATATGAACAATAGAATGATGACATTAAAAAAACTTGCAGAACTGTCAAACTTTTCGGTATCAACAGTTTCTAAAGCACTTACGGATAATTCAGAGATTAGTAAGCCAACCAAAAACAAAATTAAAAAACTAGCAGAGTTATATAATTATATTCCCAATATTACCGCAAAAAATCTAAAAGAACAGAAGACACGAAATATAGGTGTAATTATTCCTAATATTTTAGCTCATTTTTTCGCTAAGGTATTGGTAGGTATAGAAAAAGAAGCTAGCAAACAAGGATACCATATCATTACTTGTATTTCAAACGAATCTCATGATAAAGAAGTAAAAAATATAGAAATGCTTGCAAATGGAAGTGTAGAGTTACTACCTTTACTGGGACAGATATTTAAGACAGTTTATGTTTAAATAAAGATCTTAAAAAATTGTCGGAATTTATCATGTAAGTCCAATTTAATTTTGCTGCAGATATGAAAAGGCGCTGGACATAATTTAATTCAATTTATAGAAGAATTCTATGTAAAATATAGATTATTATTAAATTTTGAATAAATAAATTTTTACTTTTATGAAACGAAAAGCTTTGTCAAAATACCTGAATAGGTTCTAGTTCACAAATCGTCAACATAAAATATAGAATTTAGCATAACCCTTGTAAATACTGATATATCAGTTGCAGGTTTGAATCCTGCCGAGGTCACAAAAATTACTTACAAAGAGTATCAAAACCTTGCAAATTCTATGATTTGCAAGGTTTTGTTGTTTTTGGACTATCATATTATTTGATATAAAATGTTCACAAATCGTCAACAAAATGTTCAATCATCAACAATGTTGACAATTTGATTTGCATAGCATTACAGAATCACCACCTTTATTCGGACAGATATTTAAGACAGTTTATATTTAATCCACAAACTTCATCAGCCCAAATCTATTAGGTTGATGGACATCTTTTTCTATATCATAAATAGGGAATAATGTTGATGTTATACGGCGTTCCCCTTCTGTTTCATTTCTATCTTGTCTAATAGCTAAAAATGCCCAGGTATTTCCTTTTTTAACAGGAACAAAATCACCCAAGAATCCAAACACCGATAATGGAATTTCCATTTCCATCGTCCAACCTTTGTCTATATCAGAATCATCATTGATGGTTCCATTATATATTACTGCAGTTTTAAAATCCGGGTTAAATGTTTTCAAACCAACATCTTTGCCCTTGTAATAGTTATTGAAAAATAAAATATCATTTGATGCTTCGTACAAATTGACTTCAAAACCAAAGTGCATATCCAAACTATCCGGCACAGGAATAACAAAAATTTCTGCACAGTCGTCAAAAAATGGCTTTCCATCACGTTTGGTCTCTCTGGCATTCAAGAATTTATCTTCAAAATCATAAAATAAATACAAGCTTTTTTCATCCCAAAGCATTCTAAATGTTGATGTCTGCATATCGGTTGGTTTCAGATTATTATATGTATAATCAAAAGTTCTTGCTTCTGTTTTTTTCCAATTCTCTTCATCCATTTTCCCGTTTATAATAATAGATTCATTTGCTTTAGACACTTTAAATATAGGCTGTTCACCTAGCGCCATTTTTTTATCATTTTGTGCGTTTCCAAAGCTTGATGTTAATATTACTGTTATAATAGCCAGACTTAACTTATGCATTTTATAGTATTTTAATTCACTAGAATTTCGTCTATAGCAGGTCCAAAATCTCCAACGGTTTCAAGTTTTATATAATTAGCACCTCGCTCTATCTTTATTTTTATTTTTTTCTTTCCCCATTTTCCTTCTCTTCTCGTCAGATTTCTTAATAATAATTTCTCCTTTACGACTTTTCCATTGATGATAACTTTAATAAAAGCTCCTTTTTCGTCAGGATTATTTCCTCCATAACGAATATAAAGGTTAGCTTCGCCTTCATCTCCATCGTTTTCCTGATACCATTCTACAGAGCCTTGCTTTTCTAATTTTAAAAAGCCTGCTCCATTAAAGCCTACTCCTTTTTGAATTACTTTTGCATTTTTGAATTTTGCGGTTTCTGCCTGCTCTCCAACAATTTTGTAGTTCTCTTTAATAGGGTTCCATACAAAGCCTTCATTAACTCCAAAACGTTCTTCTAGATGTTGTAGTTCTTCTCCATTGGCTATCACTAAAGCTTTTACTGTAGTTTCCAATGGAACTGTAAATGGTTCTTCGTACACTTTAGACCTCAATGTTGGTTTTGAGCCATCGGTTGTATAATAAATTTTCAATTCTACATTTTGAAGTTTGCCCCGTAAGGCTATCAGTTTTGTATCTATACTAACTTTGTTTGATGTGATTTGCTTTTTTTCTCCTAAAATTGAACTCGCCAATACTGTAATTGGTGCGTTGTTGTCTCGGTATGATTCTACATAGGCACGTGTTAATCCATAAAAAGCAATTCTATCTTTAGCTTCAAAATGTTTTTCTACATCTATAGGACTTCCGTTATCTAAAGCACGAATTCTTGCTGGACCAAATATGTGAAAATATGTTCTGTTTTCTCCATAAGGGTACATTTGGCCGCTTGCATCTGTTGTTGTTACGCGTACTTGTACGATATCTTTACCAGAAGATCTAAGTGGTTCTCCATCTACTGATAATTCAATTTTAGAAGGTTCTCCTGCTGTTTTTACAACTTCTTCTATTACTTGTTTTCCATTTTTATACCCAATGGCTTTAAGTGTTCCCGGTTTCCATTTCACCATCCATTGACATTGCATTTGATCCCATTCTTTACCTGGCCTTATTTTTCCTAATGATGTTCCATTATGCAACAATTCTACTTCATCACAATTAGAATATACCCATACTGGTATTTCTGTATCTAGGGTTATCTTGGGATGTGTCCAATGTGGTAAGATGTGAACCATCGGTTGGGTTGTCCACTGACTTTGATATAAATAATATAGGTCTTTTTCAAAATTAGCTAAATCTATCGCACCTCCCATAAATCCTTTAAATGGCCATGCCCCGTGGATAAATCCTGCTTCACCTATGTAATCATACCCTGTCCAGCGAAACGACCCTGCATGATTTGGAATATCTCGGATTTGCTGGATATTTCGTCTTGCTGTTAGACGAATCATTGCATTGTCATAGCTCGAATTAAAAATCTGTTTTCCGTTTATACGAGCTTCCGGTGTCGTCCAATCGTGAGAAAACACCTCTTTTTCAGTTAAATCTGGTAGTGGGTATGGATTTTGTTTTTTACTAGGATACCCATTTCTAAACCAAGATTTTGTTCTGTAATATCCTCGTACCTGAAATGAGTGGGTATTTTCTGTTCCAATAAATACTCTATCTTTTTCTAAAGTATCAAAGAAACCTAACTTTTCACTAACACCATTTACCCCATAAACATCCATATATTCTGATCCTGAATGTCCAGAAGTTACTGGTCTGGTTGGATCTAATTCGTGGGATACTCTCACTAAATCTTTGGCGACCTCGCCTTTTGTTTCGTTTCCTAAACTATAAATGATTATAGATGGATGATTACGATCTCTTTTGATCCAGTCCGTTACATCACGCTCCCACCACTCTTCAAATGAGTGGGCTCCATAGTCGTTATCTGCTTTTCGCATCCATCCATCAAAAATTTCATCCATGACCATCATCCCCATTTCATCACATAAATCATAAAAAATTGGCGTTTGCGGGTTGTGTGCTGTACGAATGGCGTTTACTCCCATATCTTTTAATTGCTGAATGCGGAAACGTAAAATTTTATCAGGCACCGCTGCTCCTAATGCTCCTGCATCTTGGTGGTTACAAACCCCTTGTAACTTTACATTTTTGCCATTAATCCACATACCCGTTTCGGGAATCCATTCGATATCACGAACACCAAATCTTGTTTTTTTTGTATCTAAAACTGTATTGTTTTGATATATTGTACTCACCAGAGTATATAAGTAAGGAGTCTCTACAGACC
This sequence comes from Aquimarina algicola, assembly GCF_006443095.1. Lineage (GTDB taxonomy): Bacteria > Bacteroidota > Bacteroidia > Flavobacteriales > Flavobacteriaceae > Aquimarina > Aquimarina algicola. Next base: position 45,372 of record NZ_VFWZ01000005.1, on the reverse strand, counting down.
ATAAATTGGGTTGCTTAAGTTGTAATGTTTCTGTTGTTTTTGAAGTTGAATTCGATCCTATTTCTACTGTATTTTCTTTGGAAGTTATTATTTTTCCAGATGCATCTACTACTGAGGTTTTGAGTATGAATTGTGCTGCTTTTTCGGTTTTGTTTGCCATTTCAGTAGCTACAGAAAGGATTTTACCTTTGGTTTTTACAAAAACGCCATCTCTCACAATATGAATATTATCTTTTATATCAATCCAAGTATGCGCATAAATTCCACTTCCTGTGTACCAACGTGCTGAGGGTTGTTTATCGTTGTCGACTCGAACAGCAAAAGTGATTTTGTTTGAATTTGCAACTTCTTCACTAATATCATAGGCAAAAGATATCCAACCATAGGGTCTGTGACCTAGTTTTCGACCATTTGCCCAAACGGTACTGTTCATATATACCCCATCAAAAGCAATTTCTACATATTTACCTTTCCAGGTTTCTGGCACTTGTATAGTTTTTCTATACCAACCGAATCCTGCTGGTAGATACCCACAACGATCACCCATTGGATTATTTTCATTGTATTCACCCTCAATACTCCAATCATGTGGTAAATCTAATGTACGCCATGAAGTATCATTAAAATTCGTTTGTTCTGCACCTTGTACATCCTCTTGAATAAATTTCCAATCTAAATCAAAATTTTGTCTTCTTAATTTGTCTGAAACCTCAATCTTTGTTGAGTCTTTTTGATCTTGACATGAAGCCAATACAATAACTAAAAGTCCTAAAACTATATACCTAATCTGTTGTCCTTTTCTTTTACGAATGCTCATTCTATGAATCATTTCGTGCTTTCTATTTTTAATTTATTTAAAAGTTATTTTATTATATAAACCCTATTATAAATGCTTTAGTTTTTAAAATTAGTGACTCCAATTTGTTTTAGAATTTTGTTGATAAACATGTGTTTCTTTATCTATTGACAAAAATCCACTTATGTAAATGTGCTCTCTAATCACTAAATATTTTTCTCAAGCTCGCATTAATACTTATAAGCACTCTGTCAAAACATCTTTATTCACAACACATACTAATCAAAAGATGAAAAAGCGTATACATCCGTTTTGCTTAAATTCGACAAACTAAAATACTCAAGCCATAACTACTATTTGTATCTATAGATTAAATAGTCGTCTTTTTAAGTAAAAAAGTGAATAAACTTCTTACATATCATTTTCTAAAAAAACCAAATCCCTGAGGGCTATCGCCAGTTGATATGTTTTGTTTTAAAATTAAATTACCAGTATGTTGATTAATTTTAAACACACATAGGTTATTGGATTTTTGATTTGCTACTAGTAAAAATTGTCCAGTTGGATCTAAAGTAAACTCACGCGGAATATCTCCATTTGAAGCTATTGTATGTTTAAAGTTAATATTTCCTAAACTATCTAATTCACAAATCGCAATACTATTGTGTCCTCTATTAGATGCATACAAAAATTTACCATTATCAGTAATCGCTATATCTGCAGATGTATTTAATGTTTTAAAACCTGAAGGTAGTATACTTATTTTATTGATGAATTCTGTAATACCTTTCTTGGGATGATAGCTGTATACATATATTTCTGAAGTCAACTCTGTAAGAATATAAATAATTTCTTTTGAAGGATGAAATGCCACATATCTAGGACCTACACCATCTGGTAATTTTACAAATGGTAACTCACTTGGTACACATTCTCCATTTTGTAACAAAGTATATGAATAAACTTTATCATCGCCTAAATCTGGCACAATCACTACATTACTATTTCTGGGCTGTATTGACATATGCGGATGTGCCGATTTCTGACGTCTCATATTCGAGCCTTTACCAATATGTTGGATATCTGTGACCTTACATTCAATGTCTCCCGTACTATCTAGCCGAAATGTCATTAATTTCCCAGATTTATACAAAGAACTTAACAAGAATTGTTTAGTATTGTTGAGGGATAAAAACGCTCCCTTTTCTTTTCCATAAGATAGTGTATCGACAACTGTTAAATCTCCATTTTTCTCAATATGATATGTTGACAATACTCCATCATTAGCCGAATAGAGTTTATTTTTTGCTGTATTAATTTCAATATATTTTGATTTTTTCAAAGATTTACTCTTTTTATAAAACTTCAATTCACCTTTTTCAGGATTCCAAATATAGATATCAATTCCGTCAGAATCTTTTGCAGGTGAAGTTGATAAATACATCCAGTAACTAGTTTTCTTTTGAGTGTAATCTACTGATTTGCATCCTCCTACTAACACTAGCAAGACAATCAGAAGAAATTTGTTTAGGTACAATTTAATCATGTATTCATTTATATTGCTTTAATTTATAGCAACGGTTACACTTAACTTTTCTTGTTCTGACCTTTACCAGAACCTTTGACTTTTCTAAATTTTAATTTTTATTTTGAAATCACAAACAGCCTACACGAATTAATATCGAGTTTTACCGATATTATCTTACTGTCCAATGAGATCTCTTTATGATTAATAACATCTCTAACTTTTGCTGCTTTATCAAAACCTAGTTTACTTATATCATAGTTAAAGTCATAAACACCTCTTCTATCTAAGGAAAGTAGCAATAATGCGTATTTATCATTTTTTAGTTTTTTTACCAAAATTCTTGTTCTATCATCCATTTGAACAATCTTTCCTTGCTCTGTTGGATCTTGATTGATGGCAATCATTTCTTTATTGGTAAGCAAGGTTTTTTCGAACTCACTCATATTTCTTGGATCATTACCTAGTATTAACGGTGAAGACATCATACACCACAATGCAAAATGAGATACTTCTTCATTTTGGTTTAAACCATGGTTTCCAACTACTAACATATCTGGATCGTTCCAATAGCCATTTACGGCTTTGTCAGCATAAAAACTAGATACATCAGCAATTGTTGTGACACTACTATGCTTATGATAAGTCGTATCAATATTAAAATAGGCACCGTGATGAATTCTTGCCTCAATATCGCCAGTGATTCGTGCCATATCACATACTTCTGGATACCAATCCCTATATGAATAAGCACTTATACTTAGCACGATATCTCTTCCGGATTCATTTAATAATTTACTATATTTTCTATAGGATGCTTCGATAGTTTTTTCACTCCAGCCAAATCTATATTGAGGGCAAGATGTACAGTTATCCATGCGCATTCGGCATAAATCTAATTTTATAAAATCTAATTCCCAGTCAACAAATTGTTGTACATGTTTTTCTTCATTATTAAAACCTCCCACGGGATCCATCCCACAGTCATGAGAACCCGGTACAACGTGCAATCCTAACTTTAAACCTTTTGAATGAGCATAATCTGCCAAAGGTTTTATCCCATTTGGAAATTTTGTAGGATGCACTAAAAGTTCACCATTATCCCCTAGTTTTGTATCTCTCCAGCCTCCATCTATTACTACATAATTATAACCTGCATCTTGCAAACCATTGGCTACAATGGCGTCTATAGTTTCTTTTACAACTTTCTCATTAATAGAATGTTTCCCAAAAGCATTCCAACTGTTCCACCCCATAGGAGGTGTTGGCGCCAACATTTTTCTAGTTTCTGTTTTTAATATTTTCTTTGGTTGTTTTTTAGAAGGTTTTTGCAAATTAACCTTGTTAGTACAAGACATAATAAGTAATGTCACTCCTACAAAAAGTAGTACCGTTTTTAGTTTCATTGGTAATTAATTTAGTAATTTATTTAATACCCTATAATGGCTCTTTTGATTCTCATCCTAGATCTATTTTTTTAGAAAGGGTTTTAATGTTGCCTCATTTTTATCGATTGGAAAAAGAGCGTTTTCAGCTTCTAGTTTTTCTAACATAGTCGTCATCATATATGCTAATATTTTTGGCTCTTTTTGATATAAATTCTTAGTTTCATCATGATCATTTGAAAGATTATATAATTCGTATCGCTCTTGGGCTGGATTCATTTCAGGAAAATAGTGGTAGATTAACTTCCAGTTTCCTTTTCTATAACTTGTAAAATAACTACTTCTATGCTCATGCGGAAAATGCATCAAAAAATCATTAGGTCGTGCTTCGTCTTTTTTACCAGTCAAAATAAGGTATAGTGAATGACCATCGATACTATAATCATGGGGTTTTTCTAAACCAAGCATATCTAAAACGGTAGGATAAATATCCATAATAGTTCCAAGTTTTTGGTTTATAGCCCCTTGAACTATTGGTATTCGTTTTTGCCATCTATTATTCTTATTAGGTTTTGCCCAAGCTACCATAAAAGGTATCCTTGTACCACCTTCATAATGGGTTCCTTTTTTTCCTCGTAATGGCGCAACACTTGCAATATCATGAGGGTTACCTATCGGGGCATCAGAACCATTATCTCCCATAAAAAAAATCAATGTATTGTCTGCAATACCCAAAGTTTCTAAATGGTTCAATATATCTCCTAAAGATGTATCCATACCCTCTACCATTGAAGCAAATTTTTGTGCTTCTTTACTGTAGATATTTGAAGTATATTTTGATTTGAACCTTTTATCAAATATAAAAGGCCTATGTACTGCATAGTGAGACATTTCTAAGAAAAAAGGTATATCGGCTTGAACGGCCTGACTTATTTTTTTGTTAGCTTCTAATGTTAGTGCTTCGGTCAAAAAAACGGGTTTACCATGATAAGATTCCAAATGTGGTACTTGATTCTTTTTTTTGGGGTGAGCATAGTTATCTTGTCCTAAATATGATCCTGGGCTACCCCATGCATTTCCTCCAATATTGTAATCAAAGCCTAAACGTAAAGGTTCTTCTGCATGGGTACCAATAGCTCCTAAATGTCCTTTCCCAACAAAAATGGTTTGATAGCCTTCTGATTTTAAACGTTGTGACAGTAGATTTTTATGAGTATTTTCAATTCCTTCCCATCTCCAATCTTCTGGCCCAAATTTGCCCCGGTTATTAACTATTGGATGAATCCATTGTGTGGTTCTATGGCGTGCAGCATTCTGTCCTGTCAAAATACTAATACGAGATGGGGAGCATACACTTTGGGCATAAAACGTAGAGAAACGTGTTCCTAATTTTGCTAAACGTTCCATATTGGGTGTATGATACCAATCGTTTAAAGGATGCTTTTCTACTTCACCTTTAGTATTGACAAAAAAAGGCACAGAGGTATCCATAATACCCATATCATCTACTAAAAAAATAATGATATTAGGTCTGGGGTTGGTTACATTATGTTTACCATGCACTGTCAATGCAGTTATCAATGCAAAATACCATATAATTCTATTTTTTAAACACATTAACTTATTCTTCGTTTTCTATGATTCCTTTCATGTATTTATCAAAAGCAACTCCATCAAAGGGAACAACTACGATTTTACTGGCATGGTTATCACTCCCTCTGTCTTGTCCTTTTTTTACATCTATTACTGAAAATATAAAATGAGTAACATGCCCATTTTCTACATATGCTGTAGGTCTTTCAATAAATTGCCAATCATTGATAGTACCATCGGTATATTTAAAAATTTTGAATTCATCTTTTTTAAAGGCAATTCCTCTGTATTTCCAATCATGTATACCATCTTCAGAAGAAAAATGATATGATGTTTTACTAGGCCAATGGTTATAAACAATGTGATACAAACCACCGCTGTACCAAATGGTAGGGTCTTCATTTTTGGTTTGAGGTAGTTCAGGATATTTTTTATAAATACGGTCTCCCATAATTTTATAAGGTCCAAGGATACCATTCTCGCTAATCATTGGCGCTGTAGAGCGCGCTATAATCATATATCTGCCATCTGGACGCAGCATAACTTTTACATTTGACATATTACCATAGTGTGATTTTTCGGGATTTTGATATCGCGCCAACCCCATACCAAATCCATGAGGGTCTTCTACTTTGATTTGTCCCAAAAGTTTAAAAGGACCATTAGAATGATCCGATACAAAGACTTCACCTGGTGTTAATTCTGAGGTTACAACAGCATAACGCCCATCGTGCATGCGTAACCCAATTACATTGTGTCCTTTACCTTCTTGCCAATCCGGCCACAACAAACCTTTGTCTTTATAAGGGCCCATAATATTGTCTGCTACAGCATGCGTACCTTTAGAACCCTTATGCCACCCATCTCTATGCGAATATTTCTGATCCCATTTACTTGCATAGATATGATATTTCCCCTTGTCATCTTTTACAATCTTACCATCCCAATAGCACCATTGTTTAATAGTAGAATCTTCTAGTCCATTTTTAATATCTCTTGGTAGCACATTATTATTACCCCAAATCCCCTCAAAAATAAGTAGTCCTTGAGGTTTCATAGGTAAAAAAAAATCAACTAGTTGCTGCACATGATCTTGTTGTGCTATTAATGTATTTGATACTAATAAAACACTTGATATTAGAGCGATTTCAATTGATCTCATTTTGTATATTTATTGGTTCTAATCATTCCAGTGAGTAGAAATTACTTCTTGTAAATGAGGGTATTTTTGATCTTCTTCATTGTATTGTTTTCTTTGCTCTTTCAGTTCAGCTTTTAACTTTTGGATAATTTTCGAATATTTAGGATCTGCATACTTATTATCTAGTTCTTCTGGATCGTTTTTTAAATCATAAAATTCCCAAGCGGCCGGCGTTTGGAATTTTGGTAGCCCGTCATTGTTTTTCTTTTTCTTGTTATAATGTAATCCATAGAAGAAAATCAGTTTATATCGCTTTGTTCTAATCCCAAAATGTGCTGGATTAAAGTGACTGTACATGTGCATCCAGTATCTGTAATATGTGGATTGCTTCCAGCCTTTTGGTTCTTTTCCTTTGTTTGCCAAAACATATTTAAAGCTTTCTCCTTGCATATATTCAGGAGTTTTTCCTCCTGCTAAATCTAAAATAGTGGGTGCATAGTCTACGTTATTCACTATGGCTTCTGATGCGCTTCCCGCTTGGATGAGTTTAGGGTAACGTACTAAAAATGGCATTCTTAAAGATTCTTCATACATCCAACGTTTATCTATATAATCATGCTCCCCTAACATAAATCCTTGATCTCCGGTATAAATGACAACCGTATTATCTAATTCTCCTGTTTTCTCTAAATAGTCTAATAATCTCTTGATATTATCATCTACTCCTTTTACACAACGTAAATATCTTTTTAAATAATTTTGATAAACAGTACTTTTATATTCTTTATCTGTCATCTTTTTAGCTGCTTCTCTATTCCCTTTATATATTTGACGACGCTTATAATGCCTTCTTCCAACAGAAGAGCCAATAGTATCTATTAAAGAATTATCAACACCTTTTGTAGCAATAGATCCGTTATTCTTATTATCATACAAACTTGCTGGTTCAGGAATAAATTCATTTTCTAAATAACTATCATACCTGAGTGCGCTATCAAAGCCTGCATGTGGCGCTTTAAAATGATGTAATAATAGAAATGGTTTACTCTTATCCCTTTTATTTTTTAGCCATTCTAAAGATAAATCAGTAATTACATCAGAAGAATGACCTTTATGCTTTCTCCCTTTAATAGTTTCGATTCTTCCTCCATATCTTGGGATATCTACATCATTGGTCTCTCCAATTTCTGTTAAAACAGGATCAAAGTATTTTCCTTGACCAGGTAATATATTGTAGTAATCAAAATTTTCAGGTATTTTTTTCAAGTGCCATTTTCCTATTACTGCTGTTTGATATCCAAGTTTTTTCATTTCTATAGGTAAGTACTGTCTTTCTACTTTTAAAGGAATATGTAAGTCTAAAACCCCATTGGTTTGACTGTACTGCCCTGTAATAATATTAGCCCTACTAGGTGTACAAATAGAGTTGGTACAAAAGGCATTTTTAAAAATGATTCCTTCTTTTCCTATTCTATCAATATTAGGAGTTGGATTGAGATGTGCTAAACGACTCCCATTGCCTGACTCGTATGATCGTCAGACATAATAAATAAGATATTAGGCTTTTCTGAGTTTTGAGCAAACGTGATTGTACATATTAAAAAATGAATAATTTTTTTCATACTTATAAGATGTTTTTTACTACCATCCTTCCCTATTTTTGGGAATGAATGCTTTTGAAGTATTTGCTATATTTCTATACTCTGAATTAATATTATTCTATTTGGTCAAAATGTTATCTATAAGTTTTTGAATTTTTGGATTGTTATCTTTAGCCAAAACCATGTAATTTTTAACATCTTTAGCTAACTTTTTTGCAATGGTTGTGTATTTTGGATCATCAATAAAATTTACACGTTCTGACGAATCTGCTTCAATATCAAATAACCAAGGTTTCTCTTTTGCTGCCAGATGTAACTTATAATGCTCTGTAATCGCTGCGTAATGACCTAAACGAGTATAGGTTATATCTTTCCAATCTGCAGGTCTTGACCCATTTAAAATCGGTGAAATGTCCCGACCTGCTACTTTTGGGCAATCTACATTTAAGAGACTCAAAAATGTAGGCATCCAATCGGTATTATTTGCTGCAAGATTCACCACTTTATTTCGAGGTATCAAAGGGTTTTTTCCGGTTTCCCCTTGTGTAATGATACAAGGGATTTTAGCTGAAGCTTCATGAATTGTCCCTTTATTAGAACGGGCATGTTCTCCTAGCAAATCACCATGATCAGACGAAAACATAATAATGGTATTTTCAAAAATACCTTCGTCTTTTAATTTTTTAATGATACGTCCAATATTATCATCAATCAGTTTTACCATTCCCAAATATTGACGTACATCTCTTTTTAGGCGTTTCTTATCATCTGATTTACCATCTGGTTTCTGCCATTTAGGTAATTTTTCCTCTCGTTGTGCTTGTGCCTGTGTATAGGTTTTGGGTAAATGAATCTCTACCTCATCAAATAAAGTATCATAAGGTGCTCTTACTTCATTTGGTGTATGGGGGTCTGGGATACTTACAACATAAAAAAATGATTTTTCTTTATGAGCATCAATAAATTCAACTGTTTTATCCGTTAACCAATCTGTAGTAAATTTTACGTTATCTGATTTGCCATCTGTATACAACGGTTGTCCATATTTATCATTTCTTCCCAGAGGTTTAATAGCTTTATGGTTGGCTTTGTAGGGATTACCATTAGCATCAACACCAATCCATTTATCGTGTCCACCATTAAACATGAACCGCTTATCTTGAAAACCATAAGTATCGTTTGGATTGTCTATTGGATAAGGTGACCACCAGTTTTTATCTTTATCAAGGCCTCGATCAGTTCTACTTTCAGATAAATGCCATTTTCCTGAATAACCTGTAATATAACCTGCATCGCTCAATACATCTGCAATGGTAGTAACATTTGATTTCAAATATTTGCCGTCTCCTTTCTTATTAGAATTATTTGGAATACCCAATGTCATAGGATACATTCCTGTCATCATCGATGCACGTGAAGCTGTACAAACAGCTGCGCTACAATACATACGGTTAAAGATAACGCCACTTCTAGCCATTTTATCTAAATTTGGAGTCTCTACATAAGCTTTATCTCCCCAAACAAAAGCTTGATCTTTTGGCAATTGATCTCTATATGCTCCTATAGTTCTGAAGTTGTGTTCATCAGTAATAATCCAAATAACATTAGCTTTGTCATTTTCAGGTTTATTTATCTGTTTTGCTTCTTTTGTGTTAGCACATGAAAAAAATGATATAACTAGTATCAGATAAACTAAAATTTTGAAATAAACTTTTGTACTCAAACTCTCGATTTTTTTCATGTTTTACTATATTAAAATTATCTTTAACTTCTTATTAAATAATAAACTGTCAATCTTCAAGAACAGACAAAAGTTTAAAAAACTGATTTTTCTTTACTAGTGCCACGTATTATAATAATCAGAATTGATATCACTCGAAAATTAACTTAAAGTAGAAGATTAAAAGTATTGCTCTGTTCATATATTGTATTCACTAGTAATATTAGTATTCGTTTTCATCATTAAAAACAATTTCCTTCTTCATTATGATACTGAACTTATCTTGAATACTTATTATATCGAATGTGAATATCATAAAACCAATCTATTTCTTGCGATTGCTCTTAAGCACTAAAAGCAAGAAAAAAAAAATCTACTTCACAGGAATTTGCAGCAATCATCTGGCCATCTGAATAAGTTAGATTTTTATGCTCTTTTATGCCCCATTCCTTTTTAGAAGGTTATCAACAAAAAATAAATTGATATAACTTTGTTTTGGAGCATCCTGAGTTGTTTTTTGAGATTTTATAACTCAAACTCACACACTCATTCCGCTTCTCTCTTTTTGGAAACTCAGGTTAATTCTATAGATAAAAAAACCGATTACCAAGATTTTCGAAAGGAAAATTTAATGTATGGAAAGACACATAAAATAAACGGTTAGATACATTCATATTTTATTGTCTATATAGATTTGAGGCACGATTGATTAGAATAGTGGATAAATGAATTATCAACCAGAATGAAATTATTATGAAAAATTTAGCCCGCAAGTGGGAGAAGGAACGGAATCCTGTTAGATTAAGTTCAAATATTAAATTGGCGGTATTTCTCTTTTTTGCTTTCCTACTTCAGATTCAGGCAACTGTTCCTTCAGAAATTGAAACAATTATACTAAAAAAGGATAGTTTCAATCATGAAAAACTATACAAAACCGCTCAATCTCGAGTTGAATTTAATTTATTTGACAAAGATTCAGGCTCAAAGTACAATATATATGAGGATAAATTTGAGTCACAATCACCAAATCCCCAACAGATAATAACCGGGACCATATCAGACGAGCAAGGGCCCATACCAGGTGTCAACATTCTGGTAAAGGGAACCTCAAGGGGTACTCAGTCAGATTTTGACGGTAATTACAGTATTCAAGTTTTACCAAGTGAAACTCTTGTAGTATCTTATATAGGATATGTCACACAAAATATTCAAGTTGGTAATCAAACTGTTATCAATGTATTGCTTCAAACCGATCAACAACAACTGGACGAAGTCGTAGTCGTCGGTTATGGTACTGTAAAAAAATCGGATTTAACCGGATCTGTTTCTTCGGTTAGAACCGAAGAAATCAACAAAACCCAAGTACCATCATTAGCACAGGCAGTACAAGGAAGGGTCGCAGGAGTGTCCGTTTCAAAAACTTCAGGACAACCTGGTTCAACCCCTACTGTAAGGATAAGGGGTGTCGGAACGGTGAATAATGCTGATCCTTTGTACATCGTAGATGGAGTGCCAATCGATGATATAAATAATATTAATTTTGCAGATGCAGAATCTGTTGAAGTACTCAAAGACGCATCTGCAACGGCAATTTATGGCTCAAGAGCAGCAAATGGAGTGGTTTTGATTACTACCAAAAAAGGAAAGAAAGAAAGCGCTCCTTTAATTTCATACAGTACTTATTTCGGTTTTGAAGAAAAAATAAATAGCCTAGATGTTTTAAATGCTGAACAATGGGCTACAATAAACAATGAAGGTAGAATCAATGACGGAGAACCTATCAATCCAGATTTGGAAAACCCTTCTTCATTGGAAACCTTTAACTGGCCAGATGCCATTTACAAATCAGGTACGGTAACCAACCATCAAGTGTCCGTCGCAGGTGGTACTGACAAGACTAATTATTACTTTTCTTTTGGCCACTTTGATCAAAAAGGCATTGTGAGAAACACTTCATTTAAGCGTACCAATCTCAGAATCAACAATACCTATCAAATAAAGCCAAAGATTAAATTTGGCCATAATATCCAATATACCAATGCAAAAACGGTAAGTGTTTTGGATGGTGGTAGCAATTCCAATCAGAAAACAGCTTTTGCTGGTTATATCATAGATCCTGTCTCACCAATATTTAATGAAGATGGCACACCTGCAAGACCTTTATTTTCTACTGAAATTCGTAATCCTGTCGGATCTACTATCTATAATCTGAATCCTTCTTCACGGGAAGGTTTTTTAGGCAATCTTTTTGTTAATGTACAACTTTTCAAAAACCTAACTTTTGATTCCAATATTGGGCTTGAGATAAATAACCGGAAAGTAGATAATTTCGAGGAAGAATTTTTCATTTCAGCAGAACAAAATCGCCCAAACAATAGATTTGTAGTAAGCAGGGTGGAGAGAAGAACATTGCTATGGTTCAATACTTTGAACTACCAAAAAACATTTAATGAACGAAACTCACTTTCAGTGCTTCTAGGTCATGAAAGCCAAGAATTAAGCACTAACTCCACAAATGCAACAAGAAGTAATATCCCTGATGGTGTCGAAAACCCTACCCTTGGATCCGGAGCGGTAGAAACAGCTACCAACGGAGGTAATATTTCGGAGTCCAGTTTACTTTCATTTTTTGGTAGGGTTAATTATAATTTTGATCAGCGATACTTAATAACGGCAACATACAGAGCAGATGGATCAAGCCGCTTTGGAACAAACAATAACTTTGCTTATTTTCCTTCATTAGCATTTGCATGGAATTTGCATAATGAAAGCTTTTTCAAAATCAGACCTATCAATCAAATAAAGCTTCGTATTGGCTGGGGAGAGACCGGAAACCAGAATATTCCAAACTCGGCCATATTCAGCACCTTAAGTACCAATAATAACTATGTACTGGGCGTTGATGAATCTCCAGCTATAGGTTTAGGCCCAACCAGACCAGGAAACCCTAATTTGCAATGGGAAACTACCACGACCACAAACTTTGGTATCGATTTGGCTTTCTTTAAAAGTTCCTTTACATTTTCAGCAGATTATTTTATCAAGAAAACATCAGACTTATTATTGGAGACTCCAATACAAAGACTTAGTGGTTTTTCCGAAAATCCTACCGTAAACGCAGGAGAGATCGAAAATAAAGGTTTGGAACTTGTGGCTAACTTCAAGAAAAAAATAGGTGACTTCAGTTTTAGCTTAGGAGGTAATATAACATTTGTTGACAATGTTGTGGTTAGCTTAGCTGACGAAGGTAGTGTTATTACTGCTGGAAGGGGTGGCAATGGATTTGTAGACCTAAGCAGAACGGAGGCAGGACAACCTTTGGCCTCGTTTTTCGGACTGGAGATGATTGGAATTTTTCAAGATGAAAACGAAATAGAAAATAATGCAAGTTTACAGGGCAATCAACCTGGCGATGTTAGATATAGGGATGTGAATGGAGATGGTGAAATCAATGATGATGACCGAACAATTATTGGTTCTCCATTACCTGATTTCACTTACGGAATTAACTTGGATATGGCTTATAAACAATTTGATTTATCTGTATTTTTCCAAGGTTCGCAAGGAAACGATATTTTTAACGCAACAGGGTGGATGCTGGAAGGGTTTCTGGATTCCAACTTAAGCACTGAATTTTTGAACCGATGGACAGGACCCGGAACTTCCAATACGTTTCCCAGGGCAACCTTTGATGGATTTCCAAATAACAATTTAGCTTCAAGCAGGTTTGTTGAGGATGGGTCTTATCTAAGGTTGAAAAACATACAGTTGGGCTATACATTGCCAGAAAATGCTCTTGAAAAAACATTTATTTCAAATATACGTTTTTATATTGCTGGACAGAACCTGCTAACATTTACTGACTATAGTGGTTTGGACCCAGAACTAGGTATAGACAATACTCAGACCCAAGACGGTAATAGAACTACATTGGATATCGGTATCGATAGAGGAAGATTCCCCTCTGCAAGAACAATATCATTGGGATTAGATGTTAATTTTTAAAAAATTAAAGGATGACAACATTAAATAAAAATATAAAAAGAGTAAAATATTACCTTTGTGTTATATTGGTTGTATTCGCATCATCCTGTGATGACGAACTGGAACCACAAAATTTCGGGGAGCCTGTTTCTGAAGATTTTTACACCACACCACAACAAGCAGAACAGGCCCTTATATCAGTATATTCATCCCTTCGTGTGTTATATGGAAGTAATTTTTGGGGTACAATGGGAACGGATATTATTTTTGGTGAGATTGGAACTGATGACTTTATAAAAGGAGGAAGAACAGCATCAAACAATGCACCTCTCTTGGAAAGAGAAACCTATGCTTATACTACTTCCAGCCCCATTTTTGAGGAATTATGGAGCTTAAACTATGAAGGTATTTTATTTGCTAATTTGGTCTTGACAAATGTCCCCAATATCGAGTTTGAAGACACAGACAGACAACAGGAAATTTTGGCAGAAGCCAGTTTTCTACGCGCCTTGTATTATTTTGACCTCGTTAATTCATTTGGAGGAGTGCCTCTTGTTACGAAACCTTTGGAAATATCCGATTTTAATCAACCAAGAGCTTCTAGCGAAGCTATATATAAATTGATAGAATCAGATTTGCAGTTTGCCATAGATAACCTACCCTCACGATTTGATAGAGGAGTTGATTTCCAAGGGCGTGCAGACAAAGGAGCCGCCTTAGCTTTGATGATGCGAGTATTATTGTACCAAAATAAAAATGATCAGATTAGATCTTTTGGCGATCAACTATTTGCGTTGAATTATTCATTAACACCAGACTATAGTACTATTTTTCAACCCGAAGGGGAATGGAACTCTGGATCGATCTTTGAAGTTAACTTCGTCACGGATGCCAATATTTTAGGAACAGGAATTCCAAGAAGGGTAAATCCAAACAACAACAGAGGCGGAGGTTTTGTTCAAGCAACAGAAGATTTAAGAAATGAATACGAGCCAAACGACCCTAGGCTTGACGCAACACTTTTCTTTAATGATAGTCCTTTTGGCACAGATTGGTACGTAAGAAAATATGCATGGGAACCCTTTACTAATTACCCAAAACCAGATATAGGAGGAAATAACAATAGCGCAAACAATATTCGCCTTATAAGACTTGCCGATGCATATCTGATGTACGCAGAAGCTATACATGCTACCGATCCCACAATGGCAATAGAATTTGTGAACAAAGTGCGAAGGAGAGCCCGTGGGACTGAAGCCAACACCGTTTTACCAGATTTGTCACCATCACTTAACGGTCAGAACTTATTGGAAGCCATTTGGCATGAAAGACGTGTAGAACTTGCTGGAGAGGGATTTAGGTTTCATGACCTGATTCGTACTAACAGAGCAGAGAGTATACTTACTCCTTTAGGTTTTGTAAAAGGCACAAACGAAGTGGTTCCGCTACCTGCTACGCAGGTAACATTATCCAAAGGTGTTCTAGAACAAAACTTTGGGTACTAATGGAGTTATCACGCTTATTCGGACAGATATTTAAGACCATTTATATTTAAATAAATATCTTAGAAAAATTGTCCAGACTTCTCTTGCTAACCAAATTTAATTTTTGCTATAGATATGAAAAGACGATATATATAATTTAATCCAAATTATAGAAGAGTTCTATTTCAAATAAAGATTGTTATTAAATTTGAATAAATAAATTTTTACTTTTATAAAACGAAAGGTTTTATCAAAATACCTGAATAGGTTCTAGTTCACAAATCGTCAACATAAAATATAGAATTTAGCATAACCTTTGTAAATACTGATATATCAGTTACAGGTTTGAATCCTACCGAGGTCACTTTTAAGACAAAATTTACCGAACCGAGACATTATTGTCTCGGTTTTTTGTTGGATATTGTTACTTTTAGATTCACAAGTGTAGCATTATTAAGGTAACTATATTTCTTAATATTAGGATATATAGTTACCTTAGTGACTATATAACATTGTTGGCGATAATTTGAAAAATGACAGAAGAACTAATAAATTCAATAAGACAATTAACCGGTTTGACGGAATCAGAAATTATGGAATTTATTAGCATTTCTAAAGCCAGAGACTTTCAAGCTAAATCATATTTTATTAGGGAAGGACAAATTCCAAACGAATTGGGTTTTGTACTTACAGGATTATTTCGGTATGTCTATATTTCTGACGAGGGAAAAGAGTTAACCAAAGTATTTATGCCCGAACAAAGTTTTATTAGTTCCTATTCTTCAATGATTTCAAAAAAACCTTCACATTTCTTTATCGAGGCAATTGAGGATTCAAAAGTCTTGACAATATCATACGATTGTTGGGAAAAACTAAGAAAACAAAATCCTAAATGGAATTTACTATTGGTAAAATTGTTAGAAAAGGGCTACTCTGTAAAAGAAAAAAGAGAAAGAGAGTTTTTATTACTTGATGCCGAAAGCAGATATAGAATATTTTTAAACGAATTTCCTAAATTGGAAAGCAGAGTAAAACAACATATGGTAGCATCTTATCTTGGAATAACGCCTATAGCTTTGAGTAGAATCAGGAAAAAGATGCTAGCATAAACCTATGTTAATGCAATCGGTTTGGAATCAAAATACCTTTGATAAATTAAAACTGAAGGTATGAAAAAAATAATTCCACCAATTCTATTCTTATTCTGTATAATCTTAATGGTTACAATAAAAAACTTATTTGTTTTCAAGATAATTTTTCCAAGCCCATTAAATTACATTGGAATACCGCTGATTGTATTGGGACTCATTATGACAGTAATTGTTAGGAAGCGATTTGAAAAAATTGATACTGAAATACATTCGTTTAAAAGTCCGCGAAAACTTGTGACCAATGGACTTTTCAAAATAAGCAGAAATCCTATATATCTCGGATTTACATTAAGCTTATTGGGAGTTTGGGTTCTTTTAGGTACGGTTATACCAATATTGGGATGTTTACTTTTTTTTGTTATGACAAATCACCATTACATTCCATACGAAGAAAAACTTATGGAAAATACTTTTGGGAACGAATACAAGGAATACAAATCAAAAGTTAGACGATGGATTTAAAAACTACCGCCAACAACGTATGTAAAAAATAGCGGTATAAGTGCTTAATCCAAAGTTGATTTCATAAATTTGAGGTCAGTATCAAACCGAAAAATCGGTTTACAAAACGCGCTACTTTTCGTATACCAACCGTTAGCATTAATAATAGAATAAACAATATGTCATTTGATTGGCCAAATCACCCTTTATATGATCAGCTTTGTGAAAAAGCGGCTCTCCTACTGCCAAAATTAGGTTTTCAAAAAATTAAATCTGACGATGGACAAGCCTTATTTATGTCCAAAGAAAAGGTATTGGTTACAATTCAGCATGGAGGATATGACATGCCTTACATTTATATAGGAACTAAGAAAAAAGCTAAACTATTTAGTCCAAATGGTGTGACGGAATATTATTTTGACAAATCAACTCCTATTTGCAAGAAATTTTTGGAACTTAAATCCTTCTACGATTTTGAATTTGAATATGATTTCATAGAAAAATATTATAATGAAATATTAAATATCTTGAGTTCACCAAAACCTTACTTGAATTGGGAAGAGAAAACGGATTATGAAAAAATATCTGAATTGATTAAAAATAATAAAAACTAATGCTAACAACGTGTATAGCTCATTACAACCGAATTCCTTAGCGGAATTCATTGCAGATTTGCTACTTTAGTGTTTCATCGGAATCTTCCTTCGGAAAATTCCGTAACAAGTCATACGCAGAACGTTAGCTATAATTGAAATGAAAAAACGAATTCTAAAACTTTCTAAAATATTGTTCCTTTTAGGAATAATCGCTAGTATAGCTTTGTATATTTTTATTGTCAATTCTTGGAAATTTCATCTAACAGAATCTGAACTTACAGAATTTACCGAAGACATAAAACGAGCTGAAAAATTGCCTGAAAAATTTTACGAACTCTATAATATGGAATTTGACGAATCTCTTGAGAACGGAATAATTAAACAAGAATTCAGATCTCTGATATCTGGAACCTACAAACCCTCGATCAACCTTTGGTCTTCGAGATTCTATTTACATTCAAACAACAAAAAATACTATAAAAATATGTTCTTTACAGCTCATTCACTAGCTCTAAAGATTGAAAATGAAACCACAAAAAAGGAGAATCTAAATTGGGTTATGAACAAAATGGATTTTCTGAATTCACAAAATGGAATTAAATCAGCTTCTAATTTTTATTTTGACAAAGAATTATCTAAACTGAATGACAAGGAATTAGCAACTTTAGTAATTATGTCAAAAAACCCATCTTTATACAATCCAATGAGGAGACCAGAACTTGTTAATCAAAAAGTGGAAAGTTTAATGAACAAAAAGAATATGGCTATAGAGGAATAAACTTAGTACATAATGTTAGTACTAAAGAAGTAGTTTTGGAAATATTAAACCAAGTGATCGAGGCAGGTGCAAAATTATTAAAGGAAGGCAAAGAAGCTGATTGGGGTGGATTTCATGGGTGTTTTGAGACCCCAGACGGTCATATCTGGGAGGGTACTTATAACCCATTTATGTGAGTCAGCCCAAAAGAACTAGATGAAAACTAAAAAGATAAATACAAACTCTTTTGAAGGATACAAATAGCTAATGGGTTTTAAAAGAACAAAAGTCGGAATATTGGGTATAGGTGCTATAGGTAGTGCTATTTCCTGCCTATTAAAAGCAAATACATCGCTCGACCTACACTTTTATAATCGAACCCCAAAAGGTACCATAAAGGTTCTATATAATGGTATCGAAAATGAAATCTTGGTAGATGACATAAACAATTACAATCAAGAATTAGATTGGTTGATAATATGTCTAAAAGAACATCAATACAATAGTGCTACCAGTACACTATTAAAATTGGTAAGGCCACACACTAAACTGGTTTCTATTAGAAATGGCTTATATCATAAAGAACCCTTGTTGGAATATACAAAGGAAGAAAACATTTTAGAATGTATCATAGATTGTCCTACACAGCAAAAACAAGATGATATTTATCAAATATTGAGAAAACCAATTCTAACAGTGCCTGAGAGCAGATTAGCCAGAGATTTTGAAAACCTTTTCCAAGGAGAAAATGCTACGATTAAACAAACCTTTGATTTTAAAACAGCATGTTGGAAAAAAGTATGTGAGAGTGCTACACTTGGCGCAATTCTATGTTTAAGTGGTGAAACCTGTTGGGTTTTTCAAGATGACGAATTGCTCGAATTATATAAAACAGCCTTAAAAGAATCTATACAAGTAGCTATAGCAGACGGAGCTAAAATAGAAGTCGATTTTATTGATAAAATGATTGCTAAACTGTTATCGTACCCTCCAGAAAAGTCTAGTTCAATGCTCACAGATAGACTCAATGGAAAACCAATAGAACTTGATGCCAAAAATGGAGTCATAGTAGAACGAGGCAAACAAAATTGTATAGCAACGCCAATTAATGATTTGTTTGTCAAGCTGCTTAAAAAAACTAATAAAAAATACTTCATACTATAATTGATATAGCTGCAACCCCTTGTCATAGAGGGAGTAACCTCTCTATAACAAGGGGTCAAGACCGCACAAAGGTAGTTCGAGACCGTACTTTGGTTCTTTTTTCCCATATTTTATTGCTTCAAAGCCATCGATTCTTCCTTTTTTCTGATCATTTACGGCTTCGAGGGCGTATATTGACGGATATTTTTGATAATTTTTGGGGTATCGACCCAAAAAAAGGTGGTTCGAACTACCTTTGCGCGGTCTGGAAGTACTTTTGTGACGCACCGAACTACCTATATGATAGTTCGAAGGATCAAAGTAAGGGTTGCAACTACCTCTTTATGACTCAAAAGTACTTTTATGAAGAGTGCAACTACCTTTGCTTGGGGTATTGCCTACTTCGCTGAATCGTCATCAGTAGCAGTATCACTATTTACAATGAACTCATTTATTAGATTGATGATAGGAAGAACAATATCATCATCAGAATTACTCCCCAACAAAGCGATTACTAAAAACAGCAGGATTGTTTTGATTTGATTTTTCACTTTAATTTTCTTTAAAAATTAACAGCGATAAATCTATCTAGCCACTTTGGTAAAAAACTTAAACTGGTTTAAGAATCGAGCGAAGGAATGTTAAAACTGAATATTGGTGTTTTGCTAACAAAAAGTGTAATCTTTACTACTAAACTATTTTAAAAATTATATGATGATATTTTTATCCCTAAATACCAAAAAAACAAGCAATTAATTACTACCTAAGAATTACGTATACAAAGAGTTAAAATGGTTTCGGAACCCTACATGTATTCATCACACAATATTATTCTTAACTACTACTCCTATGCTGCTTTGTGCAAAAAATAAATTTAACATTTACTTTTTTATTATTAACATAAAAATCAGTCACTTAAATTCTTTTTATTTCGAACTTACTCTTGTTAAATCATATCTTTTTCTATTTTGAAATCGCTTGATTTTGAAGCATTAAAAACTTGAGTCCTTTTAAGAATCAAAAACTGTAAGGACAATAATTGAAAACAGTATATTCAATTTAGTAAGGGCGTGTTAGAAAATAAAATGATTAATTTACGAATATTTTAAAATCATTTTTAATGTTAAAGCTGATAGTGTCTTTTTTTATATTTCTATTTTTTATATTTTCTATTCAATCACAAGAAATAGTAAATATTGATAATAATACTCATATTCTAAAGGCTAAAGCATTAACAGATTCCCAATGGAAATATTATCAATTAGGTGATTATAAAAATTTTAAATTATATACAGACTCGATATTATCTCACGCAAAGAAGCACAATTTAAAAACTTATGAAATTGATGCTATTATTAGATTAGGTGTGTACTATCAAAAAATTGATGAATATGATACATCAATGAATTATTACTCTAAGGCATTTGAGCTTTCTAAAAATATTCCTGAAAATTATAAGAAAAGAACAATTATTTTAATTAATCTTGGAAACTTACAAAATATAATAGGGTACCATGATAAAGCTAGAACCGCCTTTGAAGAAGCTCAACATTATATAAACGAATTTAATGGTCCTGATGTTTATAAAATGGCTGTTTATACTGGACTCTCTGAATCGTTTTCTGCTAATAAAGATTTTAAGACAGCGCTACTGTATCTAGAAAAAGCAAAACATATTGGAGAGAAATTAAAGCGAGATGATATTATTATTAATGCTTTAAATAGTATGGCAGAGAATTATCTTCTGCTAAATGAATTTGATCAAGCATTGACCCATAGTAAAAAGGCAGAGTCTTTATATACAAAAGAACAATCTATCGAACGTCGTTCTTTAAGTCTTTACCTCATAGGAGCATCATTGGTAGGTTTGAATCGTTTTGATGAAGCTGCTAAACCACTGCAGATGGCTCAGGGCATCTCTTTTACTAATGATTTTCTAAAAATCCAAATGAATACGCATAAACAACTTGCAAAAGTATTTGAAGCGCAAGGAAATTTAGAAAAAGCAAACATGCAGCAAAAAGGGTATATAAACACTCAAAAAAAATATTTATCAAGCCTATCTAAAGCTAAAAGGTTACAAGTAGAACAAAGCCTTAAAAACACAGAAAAACGTCTTAAAGAAGAAAGCATTTTTAAGTGGTCTTCTATTATACTTGGTATATTTATAGTTATTGCTTTAATCAGTATATTATTAGTGATCGTAAAAAAGAAAAGACAGGCAGAATTACAAGCTAATCAATTAAAAGAAAATCAAATTTTATTACAAGATGAAAACGAAGTTCTTAAAACAAAAATTTTAAAATTAGTACAACAAAAGTCTAGTAAGACAAAAACCAACAGTACAAAACTAGGAGCTAAAAAATCAATATTAAATCAAGAAGAAAAAAATAAATATGTACAAAAAATCTTAGATTATATGGAAAAAGAACAACCGTTTTTGGACCACGAAATTAAGCAACTAGATATTGCTAAGAATCTAAACATGAGTACTCATCTTTTTTCTGAAATTTTAAACTCTTGTTTTCAAAGAAACTTTAATACCTTCATAAATCTTTACAGGGTAGATAAAGCAAAACAACTTATTAAAAACCCAGCATATTCTCACTACAAAATTTTAGCTATCGGTTACGAATCTGGATTTGCCAGTAAAACATCATTCAATCGATTATTCAAACAATCGGTGGGACAAACACCATCAGAGTATCGTCAGAAACATTTAGAACTCATCAATGCTTAAAAAGGATTCTAACTCTTAAAATCCAAAATTTTATAACTACTCCTCTATTAGTTAGTTTTTAGAGATTATCAATACTTCAAACAGTAAACATTAACTATGTGTTTATAGGTTTCAACTTATAAGTTGAAACGTTTTTACCCTGTAAAGCATCTATTTTTGAGGCTATCATAAATAATATCTAAAAATTCTATTATGAATAGAAAAACTACTTTTCTATTAGTATTAATAATTTATATAAATAGTTACGCTCAAAATTTTACTAGTGTTTGGGATACTTCAAATATAGAAGCTGGTTCTTCTGCCAACAACCAAATTACTATTCCGACAAACCCAGCATACACATATAATTATACAGTAGATTGGGGTGATGGCCAAACTGATGCTAACGTTACTGGAGACATCACCCATACGTATACTACAGAAGGTGAATACACTATAAATATTAGCGGTAGTTTTCCTTCCATTTATTTTAATCAAGCAGGTGATAAACTTAAAATTATAGAAATTTTGAGTTGGGGGAATATACAATGGCAAACTATGGAGAATGCATTTGATGGTTGCGAAAATTTGAATTTTGACGCTATTGATGCTCCAGATTTATCTCAGGTAACTACACTAAAAAATATGTTTCGCAATTGTACTCGGTTCAATGGTATTGTAAACAATTGGAATGTAAGTACCATTACCGATATTTCAGGAATGTTTGATGGTGCGCAAACGTTTAACAGGCCTTTGGCCAATTGGAACGTGAGCAATGTTACCGATATGTCTTTAACATTTTCAAGAACACGTTTTAATGAACCTCTTGACGGTTGGAATGTCGCTAGAGTTACCAATATGAGTGGGATGTTTTTTAGAGCTTCTGTGTTCAATCAAAATATTAACAGTTGGAACGTGGGTAACGTTACCGATATGTCTCAAATGTTTTCCGAAGCTTTTAGATATAATCAACCTGTAAATAATTGGAACGTTGCCAGAGTTACCAATATGGCAAGTATGTTTGACAGAGCCCGAGAGTTCAACCAACCTTTAAATAATTGGAATGTAAGTAATGTAACTAACATGACCGAAATGTTTAGTGGTTTCCTGGATATGATATTTAATCAACCCCTAGATAATTGGGAAGTTAGTAATGTAACTTCTATGGCAGGTATGTTTACCAACTGTGTTGCATTTAATCAAGATATCAGTAGTTGGAATGTGACTAGCGTAACGGATATGAGTAATATGTTTGAAGGGGCAATAACATTTAATCAGCCTATTGGTAGTTGGAATGTAGGTAATGTAACCAATATGCAAGAAATGTTTAAAGAAGATTCTTCTTTTAGACCTATGATATTCAATCAGCCTATTGGTAGTTGGGACGTAGGTAATGTTACTAATATGCAGGAAATGTTCAAAAACTGTACGGTTTTTAATCAGCCTATTGGTGGCTGGAATGTAGGTAAAGTCACCAGTATGCTAGAAATGTTTTATAACGCAAGTGCATTTAATCAACCCTTAAATAATTGGGTAACCACAGACTTGGCAGAGATGGAAGGCATGTTTGCTCTGACTACAGTATTTAATCAACCTGTAAGTAATTGGGATGTAAGTAAGGTCGATGATATGACAAACCTATTTTATCGGGCCAATGCTTTTGATCAAAGTTTAGAGAATTGGAATATTACAAATGTTGAGAACATGACACAGATGTTATCAGCTACAAATCTATCAAAAGACAATTATGACAATACACTTATTAGTTGGGCTTCGCAAACTGTAAAAGACAATGTTACTTTGGATGTTGTAGGTTTGAACTATTGTGAAGGGAGAGAGGAACGACAAGAATTAATTAATGATCATAATTGGAGAATTACCGGCGATGCAGTTGATTGCGATTTTGTACTATGTACCGAGATTATCTCTCCTCAAAATGGTGATAATAACGTACCTGCTAACTCTGATATTCGTTGGAATCCAGCTCCAAATGCCACCGGATATATTGTTACAATCATACGAAGAGATGATATGGGCAACATTTTACAAATTGTAAAAGATAATGAAGATGTTGGAAATGTAGTAGGTGTGACTTTTACCAATGAGTTTTTTCCAGGTGATAATGTCTTTGTTACCGTTACACCTTATAATACTTCGGGACAAGCTACAGGCTGCGAAGAAATACAATTTAAAACCGTACCTAGTTGGGTAAATAGTCCCGATGCATTTAAAATTACTATAGACACCAGAAACTTGGATGTACAATCTACATCTGCAAATCAAATTATATTAGAAACTACTCGAAATCTTACTTATAACTATTCAGTAGATTGGGGAGATAATCAATATGATAATGGTGTAACTTCAGAAATCACACATACCTATCTCAATCCAGGGATCTATACTATAGCTATCATAGGCGATTATCCTTCTCATGTTTATAATAGTACAAGACGAGATAATAAAAAACTTATTTCTGTAGATCAATGGGGAACTCAAGTATGGCAAACGATGAGAAATGCATTCTGGTTTTGTGAAAATATGGAGTACAATGCAACCGATGTTCCTAATTTATCTAGTGTAACCGATATGGCAAGAATGTTTAGGCGGTGTGAACTCTTTGATGGTGATATCAATAATTGGGATGTAAGTAATGTAACCAACATGGAAAATGTATTCTATGATTGTGAAATTTTTAATCAGCCTTTAGATAATTGGAATGTTGGTAACGTAACTGACATGAAAAATATGTTTTTTAATGCCAAGGCTTTTAATCAACCATTGAATAGTTGGAATGTAAGTAATGTTACTGATATGCTTAGAATGTTTAGAGGTGCAGAAGCATTCAATCAGCCTTTAGACTCATGGAATACTGAAAAAGTTACCAATATGCAAGATATGTTTTATGATTGTATAGTATTTAACCAACCACTTGACACATGGAATGTAAGTAATGTAGAAAGCATGGAAAGTATGTTTAGTGGTGCTATTGCTTTTAATAGCGCTCTAAACAATTGGACGATGGGAAAAGTTACCAATATGCAGCGTATGTTTTTTAATGCCCTAGCATTTAATCAGCCTTTAGATAATTGGAATGTAAGTACAGTAACCGAAATGCAAAACATGTTTAATCGTGCTATCGCATTTAATCAACCGATAAACGTTTGGGATGTAAGCAATGTCACATCAATGTCCAGCATGTTTGATGCTGCAACTACTTTTAATCAACCGTTAGATCAATGGAATGTGTCTTCTGTAACATTTATGTCTAGAATGTTTGCCCGGGCATCTAATTTTAACCAAAATATAAATGATTGGGAAGTTACCAATGTCCGGTCTATGGATAGCATGTTTGAAAGCGCTATTATCTTTAATCAACCTTTAGATCAGTGGGATGTGAATTCTGTTGTAGCTATGAATAGTATGTTTAAGGATGCTACTGTTTTTAATCAACCTATCGGAAACTGGAATGTGAGCGCAGTGGCTAATATGTCTTCAATGTTTGAAGAAGCTGTGGGATTTAATCAGCCCTTAAATAATTGGGATGTAAGTTCAGTAACCCTAATGGAATCCATGTTTAAAGAAGCAACTATTTTTAACCAACCTATCAATAATTGGGAAGTAGCCTCGGTAACCAATATGTCTTCGATGTTTGAAAAAGCAATAGCCTTTAATCAACCCTTAAATAATTGGAATACTAGTGAAGTATTGACCATGAATGACATGTTTAATGAAGCAATACTATTTAATCAGAATATTGATAACTGGAATGTCTCTTTTGTAACTACTATGGAGAGCATGTTTAGAAAAGCAGAAGCTTACGACCAAAGTATGAATTCTTGGAATGTGGCATCAGTAATTTCTATGGCAAATATGTTTAATGGTGCATTAGTGTTTAACAGTACCATCAATGATTGGAATGTTAGAAATGTTGAAAATATGACATCTATGTTTGCCAATACTACTTCTTTTAATCAATCTCTAAACAGTTGGCGTGTTAGCAATGTAAATAACATGAGAAATATGTTTAATAACGCACAGGTCTTTAATCAGCCATTAGATAATTGGGACTTAGGCAGCGTAAACATGGAACGTATGTTCTCTTCTGCCAGTGCTTTTAATCAGAATTTAGCAAACTGGAATGTATCTCTTGTTACCAACATGAATAGCATGCTAGATCTTTCAGGACTAAATAGAGAAAATTACGATAATACTCTTATCGCATGGTCACAACAAAATTTAACACCTGGTATTACATTAGGTGCTAGGGATGTACCCTATTGTGATGCACTAGAAGAAAGGCAATCCATAATAGGTAATTATAGTTGGAGAATAGAAGAAGATGTATTAGATTGCCCAATACCAGAATGCACACGTATTATTACAGAGTTACAAGGCGCTACCAATGTACCTGTAAATACCAATCTAACTTGGGATGCTGCTCAATTTGCAAGGGGATATCGTGTTATCGTTACTGTAGGAGGGACAGAAATTGTAAACCAAGAAGTAACAGACACTTTTTACGATTTTCCAACAGATTTTTCTGGTGGAGAAACTGTTATGGTAACCATTACGCCATTTAATGATGAAGGGGATGCTACTGGGCCTTGTACAGAAGATAGTTTTACTATTGCCACTACACCAGCTGCTGTACCTAATTGTACAACGCTAACGATGCCAGCAAATGGAACAACCAATGTGTCTGTAGACACAAATTTATCATGGATCCCTATCATAAATGCTAATGGATACACAATAATTATAGGAACGTCGGCAGGAGCATCTGATGTACTCAATGAAGATGTCGGTAATATAACTACTTATAATCCTACGACAGATTTACCAGAAGATACAGAGTTATTTGTATCCATAATCCCTTATAATGAAGAAGGAGATGCTACTGGGTGTACAGAAGAACGTTTCACTACGCAAATTATACCAAAACCACCTATTTGTACAAACTTAACAAGTCCTTTAAATGGAGCAACCAATGTTGCTATCGATACTAATATTTCATGGAATGCTGTAGCAGATGCAACTGGATATCTAGTAACTATAGGAAGTGTTAGTGGCGCTATTGATATTGCCAATAGTGTTGATGTTAATAATGTAACAACGTATAACATCCCTACTGAATTAAGAAATGATAGAACGTATTATGTAACTATTATTCCTTACAATGCGATTGGAGATGCAACAGGATGTATCGAAGAAAGTTTCTCAACAGGAAGTGCCACACCAACTATTCCAAGCTGTACCACATTAAGTTCACCGCTAAATGGTGCTACAAATGTAGCTACTAATTTAAGTAGTATTTCATGGAATCCGATTGGTAATGCCAATGGATACTTGGTAACTGTTACAGGAACAACAAACAACAACGTTACCGATGCTGATATAACTTCTGGAACAACATATATGTTTGCCAATACTTTCAATGCTAGTGAAAACGTAAATGTCTCCATCACTCCTTACAATGCCGAGGGGAATGCTACAGGGTGTACTTCAGAAAGTTTTACCATTGAAGCCCCATCCTTAGTAATTCCAAACTGTACTACGCTAAGTTCACCTCTAAATGGCGCAACCAATGTTGCTACTAATTTGAGCAGTATTTCATGGAATCCGATTGGTAATGCCAATGGATACTTGGTAACTGTTACAGGAACAACAAACAACAACGTTACCGATGCTGATATAACTTCTGGAACAACATATATGTTTGCCAATACTTTCAATGCTAGTGAAAACGTAAATATCTCCATCACTCCTTACAATGCCGCGGGGAATGCTACAGGGTGTACTTCAGAAAGTTTTACCATTGAAGCCCCATCCTTAGTAATTCCAAACTGTACTACGCTAAGTTCACCTCTAAATGGCGCAACCAATGTCGCTACTAATTTAAGCAGTATTTCATGGAATCCCGTTGGCAATGCAGATGGGTATTTGGTAACCGTTACAGGAACAACAAACAACAACGTCACCGATGCTGATATAACTTCTGGAACAACATATACGTTTGCCAATACTTTCAATGCTAATGAAACTGTAAATATCTCCATTACTCCTTACAACGCCGCAGGGAATGCTACAGGGTGTACTTCAGAAAGTTTTACCATTGAAGCCCCAACCCTAGTAATTCCAAACTGTACTACATTAAGTGCACCGCTAGATGGTGCAACCAATGTCGTTACTAATTTAAGTAGCATTTCATGGAATCCTGTTGGTAATGCTGATGGGTATTTGGTAACCGTTACAGGAACAACAAATAACAACGTTACTAACGCTGATGTCACCTCTGGAACAACATATACGTTTGCCAATTCTTTTAATGCTAATGAAACTGTAAATATCTCCATTACTCCTTACAATGCCGCGGGGAATGCTACAGGGTGTACTTCAGAAAGTTTTACCATTGAAGCCCCAACCTTAGTGATTCCAAACTGCACTACACTAAGTGCACCTCTAGATGGTGCAACCAATGTCGCTACTGATTTGAGTAGCATTTCATGGAATCCCGTTGGTAATGCTGATGGATACTTGATAACTGTTACAGGAACAACGGATAATAACGTTACTGATGCTGATGTAACTTCTGGAACAACATATACGTTTGCCAATACTTTCAATGCTAATGAAAACGTAAATATCTCCATTACTCCTTACAATGCAGCAGGGAGTGCTACAAGGTGTACTTCGGAAAGTTTTACCATTGAAGCCCCAACCTTAGTAATTCCAAACTGTACTACGCTAAGTTCACCTCTAAATGGAGCGACAAATGTCGCTACTAATTTGAGCAGTATTTCATGGAATCCGATTGGTAATGCAGATGGGTATTTGGTAACCATTACAGGAACAACAAACAACAACGTGACCGATGCTGATGTAACTTCTGGAACAACCTATACGTTTGCCAATACTTTCAATGCTAATGAAAACGTAAGTGTTACCATAACTCCTTACAATGCGGCAGGGAGTGCTACAGGGTGTACTTCGGAAAGTTTTACCATTGAAAATCAAATAGAAATTGTAGACGATAATACCAAATATGGATTTTCTCCTGATGGGGATGGTATTAATGAATTTTGGAGAATTGACGGTATTGAGAACTATCCTGAGAACATCGTATCTATTTACAATAGATGGGGAGATAAAGTATTTGAAATTTCTGGTTACAACAATACCTCAAGAGTATTTAGAGGGGATGCAAATCGTTTAACCAACTTAGGAGGAAGAGAATTACCTGAAGGAACCTATTTTTTCAATATTAATGTTTCAGGAAATACTTCATTAAAAAAGCTAAAAGGCTTTTTAGTTTTAAAACGCTAATTACATGAGAACTACTATATATAAAGTAATGACAGTGTTTATTTTGTCATTATTATTTAATGCTATACAGGCGCAACAAACGCCTATTTTTTCTGATTATTATTACAATCAAGTACTACTGAATCCTGCACATTCGGGTTATTATCCTGAAACTGAAATAAGCATAAGTAATTTTGGATACTTGAATGATTTTGAAGGAAACCCAAGAACATTTTCTGGTATTCTTAGCACTAGTATTATTGATGATAAAGTAGGAGTTAGTGGAGGAATCATAAGAGATCAAATCGGAGTAACTTCTGCTACAACTGTTTTTGCTTCTTATGCATATAAACTTTTTTTTGATCATAATTATAATAGAGCTCGATGGTGGAATTATAATCCGAATGTGTTATCCTTTGGCCTAACTACCGGAGTCCTTTTTTTAAACGAGGATTTATCACGACTCAATATACAAGGAGATCCAAATTTTGAAAATGATGTAAATGTAACTGTACCTACTTTTGGTTTTGGAGCTCTTTATAATCATAATAAGCTTTACGTTGGGTTTGCTGTACAAAACTTGTTTTCTAATAGTATTGCTTCTGATCAAAACGTTAATATTCAAACACCATATTATTTATATTCTGGTTACAGATTATATCTAAGTAGATTTGAAGAAGTAAGGGTACAACCAAGCATGCTTGTTAAACTGGAAAAAGATGCTCCGGCGCAATTCGATTTTAATGTATCCGTCAACTACAAAAATAAAATAGAAGCTGGGATTGGGTATCGTACGAGTTCTTCGCTAAACGCCCTTGTTGGTCTTTATTTTTTTCAAAATTGGCGTTTTGCATACAGCTACACTATGTTTGATCGGGAAACACCTTTTTCTAATACCAACGGGTTTATACTTACGTATAAAGCAGGCAAAGGGTTTTAATACTCTTTTTTGGTCATGAAATCAACCAAAAATAATACTACAAAAATAGCCTTACCTAATTGAACTAATAATATAAAATCGGATATAGTTTTAAGAGCTAGCAAAGAACCGTTTCAAAATATTATTCCGATAGAAACTAAAACTGTACTCAACACGAAACATGTGACCATAGTAATCAGTTAGAATTTTAATAGAACAATTTTTGTACTTTTAGTAAGATACATGTTTGCAAAAGAAGAAGATTAGCCATCAATGTGAGGGAAAATTCGATTGTTTTGTAACGTTTTATCTTGCTATAACACATATATTAAACACTGGCAACCATTAGAATGAATCACCACTAATGAAAGAATACTTCCAACTCCAATTTAAAATTATGAACCGAAAAATGATAGATTTCGGAATTCCACTTTTGATTGGATATGTACTTTCTCCTTTTATTTTTATTTTTCTGTCTAGTTATCTATTTGAAAAAACAGAATTTGCCAATTATATTTATGTCTTATTTGCTTTAAGTTTTGTTTCAAGATTAAGTGAAACTAATAGAAATGTTTTTTTAAAATCTATTTTTGGTAAGCAATACAAAATATTGAGAATACTAGAAAACTTTATTTATTGTTTGCCTTTTACTCTTTTTTTGGTTTATCAAAAACAATTTGTCTTTTCTGGTATTTTAAACTTATGTATAACTACAGTTACTTTGTTTAACTACAACAAAACTACTAACATAGTAATCCCAACACCATTTAGTAGAAAACCATTCGAATTTACAGTTGGTTTTAGAAAGACCTTCTTCGTTTTTCCAATAGCGTATTTCTTAACTTATATTTCGATATCAGTTGGAAACTTCAATCTTGGTATTTTTTCTATGCTTGCAATTGGATTTACTTGTCTTTCGTATTATTCAAAAATGGAAGATGAATATTTCGTCTGGAATTACAATTTATCTTCAAAAGAATTTTTAATAGAAAAAACAAGAACATGCTTAATCTTTTTTACAATTTTAATATTACCGATTATAATAGCTTTAAGTATTTCATTTTTTAAAGAAATAGACGTTTTGATTCTATCTCTTCTTTTGTGTTATCCTTATCTGATTACAATAATTTTTATTAAATATTCATTTTTCCCCAACGAAATGCATCTATCACAAGGAATTTTAATTGTACTTAGTTTTATATTTCCTCCAATACTTTTAATATTTATTCCTTTTTTTTATTCCAAATCAATCAAAAAATTAAACTCTATCTTAAATGATTAAAATTGATAAACTATCAAAATTTTACGGTAAAAAACAAGTTTTAAATTCAATCGATTTAGAATTTGGGAAAGGTAAAATATATGGAATCGTTGGAGAAAATGGAGCGGGAAAAACAACACTCTTTAGATGTATTTCAGGACTTGAAAACTATAAAGGAAC
The DNA here is from genome assembly GCF_006443095.1 of Aquimarina algicola. Lineage (GTDB taxonomy): Bacteria > Bacteroidota > Bacteroidia > Flavobacteriales > Flavobacteriaceae > Aquimarina > Aquimarina algicola. Next base: position 13,671 of record NZ_VFWZ01000005.1, on the reverse strand, counting down.
TATTTCTTCTGAATATACTAAACTAAAAGACCATTTAGGGCTTTTATTAACAGAACCCTTCTTGTTCCCTAAAATAACTGGAGAAGAATATATACAATTACTTACCAACGCAAGACAAAAGAAACTAGTCAATATTGAGGACAGAAATATATTTGATTTACCATTAAAAAAATATGCTTCAACATATTCAACCGGAATGAAAAAGAAATTAGCTTTAACTGCCATACTTTTACAAGAAAATAATGTGTTCATTCTTGACGAGCCTTTTAATGGTGTTGATATTCAAAGTAATTTAGTTATAACTGAAATAATAAAAAGATTAAAAAAATTAGAGAAAACAGTAATTATTTCATCTCATATATTTTCGACTTTAGCGGAAACTTGTGATGAAATTTATTTAATGAAAAATGGAGAAATTATAAGGAAAGTAACACAAATAGACTTTGATAATCTGGAAAATGAGATGAAAGAATTTACGATTAGAAACCAAATCGACAAACTTGACTTGAAATAAATAACGGTAGACAATACGAACTATAAGTAATAAAACGAAAGTTTCGCAAGTAGAAGTCCACTACTACTAATACATAAGACCATTGGCATTCATAAAAAATCAATAATACTCAAAATGAAATACTGTAAGTATAAATGAAATTAATCTATTACCTACCAATTTGATAGTTAGGAATTTTCATTATGGTATTTTGACGTTGGATAAAATAATTACTACAAAAGACAGGTTACAATATTTGATATTAGGAGAATCTTAAAATACTCAAAAAGGTAAGTTTGATTTATCTGAGTTTGATGTCATAGAATGCTCCTAAAAATAAATTTGAGGAAAAGAAGCCTTAATTGATCTATTTTTTTGTCTGGTTTATTTTCAAAAAAAATTATTAAACGAAATAACCACGAAAAAATATTCTCAAAATAAATACAAAGTACAAGATTAAAACTTCATTATTTTTAATTCTACCTCAAAGTCTTTTTTAATAGATTAAGTAATGAAGCTGTGTATAAATATAATTTTTTAAAGTATTTTAAAAAAAAGAGAATAGCTGTAGTACTACAAGAGATATAGTGCCATTTAACCATCCATAAGGACAAAAATATTATCAAATTAAAGTCAATATAGAATTTAATTTAAAAAAAAATTAGGGTATTTCGTAAGCATTTTGTTTTAGGAATATAAATGACTTGTATACAATAAGATGTATCCATTTCTAACTATTTAAAGTGTTTAATCAAAAAAAGTTCATAAAGCATGAAGTGTACCTTACCCAACATTTTCTTAAACAAAATTCTCAATGATGAAGTCTCATCTATCTTAAAATTGATTCTAACTACGTATATGAATATTCATATTACTAATTAACAATTGAAAATCAGATTTTATATTCATAAAATTCAACATAATTGGTTGTTTCATAGTTAGAAAACAACAACAATTTAATCCATTAAACTTTTAAAAATTGAAAACAAAACAAGTAATTGTAATATCTTGTCTACTATTCCTATGCCTTTATCAAGGATTTTGTCAAGAAAAAACATCAAAAAAATATACAATAAGTGGATATGTAAAAGAGTCAGGAAGTCAAGAGTATTTGCCTACAGTATCCATTTATGTACCCGATAGTAGTGTTGGTACAACGACTAATGATTATGGTTTCTTTTCTCTTACTCTACCCGAGGGAGTTCATGATATCGTAATATCATTTATCGGTTATGGAACGATTAAAAAAAATATCAATCTCACTAGTGACCTCTCTCTTAACTTTGATATGAAACTTGAGACAGAAAGTCTTGAAGAGGTTATTATAGATTCAGATAGAGGTGTTAATGAAAGTCAAGTAACTCAGATGAGCGTAGTGTCTATAAAACCTTCAGAAATTGAAGACATACCAGCTATTTTAGGAGAAAAAGATGTCGTCAAAGCCCTTCAATTATTACCAGGAATCCAAAGAGGAAATGAAGGAAGTGCTGGTTTTTTTGTAAGAGGAGGAACTCCAGATCAAAACTTAATTATTTTGGATGAAGCCCCAGTTTATAATTCTAATCACCTTTTTGGAATCTTTTCAGTATTTAATGGAGATGCCATAAGATCTATAGAAACGTTTAAAGGAGGGTTTCCGGCAAAGTTTGGAGGTAGGTTATCTTCTGTACTAAAAATAGATACAAAAAATGGAAATAAAGAACGGCTAAGCGGGAAAGTAAAAGTAGGATTAATTTCTACTTCTATGTTATTAGAAGGTCCTATTAATAAAGGAAAAACCTCTTTTGTTTTTAGTGGACGCAGAACTTATGCCGATTTGTTAACTAGACCATTTCAGCCTTCTGATTTTAAAGTAGGATATCACTTTATGGATCTTAATTTTAAAATCCATCATGTTTTTAATGAAAAAAATAAATTGTATTGGAGTAATTATTTTGGACAAGACAGATTTAATGCCGTTGACAAATTTGAAGGAGATGATCTTAAAACCAAATTAGGATGGGGTAACATAACCTCAACATTGCGATGGAATCACCAGTTCAGTGATAAGTTTTTTTCAAACACTTCTTTGATTTTCAGTAATTATAATTTTGGAATTAAGATAGATGAAAAATTCAATAACGAAATTTTTAATTTTAAAACAAGCTCAGGCATCAATGATTATGGGGTTAAAGCAGATTTTGATTATTACCCTAATCCGAAGCATTCTATACGATTTGGAGTAGCATCTACTTACCATAATTTTACCCCAAAACAATCTAAAATTAGACAAACAGGAGAAGACAATGTTGATATTACCCAAAATATAGAATCTATAGAAAGTGCAGTGTATCTTGAAGATGATTGGAAAATCACAAATACATTAAGTGTATCTCCTGGTCTTCGATTAACTCATTTTCAATTCAAATCAACAAACTATCTTAATTTTGAGCCAAGAGCCACTATAGCCTGGAATGTGAAACCAGACCTTGCTATTAAAGCATCGTATGCAAAAATGAATCAGTATATTCATTTACTCTCTAACTCTGGTATTGGGTTACCTACAGATCTTTGGGTATCTTCTACCGATCAAATAAAACCTCAGGTTTCACAACAATACGCTTTGGGTATTGCCAAAGATTTTTTAGATCATGGGTATGCTCTTACTTTAGAAGGCTATTATAAAAAGATGGATGATGTAATTTCTTATAAAGAAGGAGCTTCGTTTTTACTATTAGAAGATCTGGAAACAGGAAAAGAAATTGATTGGGAAGAAAACATAACAACAGGTCAAGGCTGGGCATATGGAGCAGAACTTTTACTTCGCAAAAAAACAGGAAAACTAACAGGTTGGTTAGGATATACATTATCATGGTCAGAAAGGCAATTTGATGAACTTAATCGAGGAAGAAAATTTTTCTCAAGATATGATAGAAGACATGATGTCTCTTTGGTTGGAATCTACAAACCTAGTGATCGAATTACCTTGTCAGGAACATGGATATATTCTTCAGGAAATAATTTTAACCTTTTGGATAAAGAAACCATATCTAGTGCAGGAAATTTTCCTATTAGAAACCCTGAATTTTCTGGAAGCACCACTCCTTTTAGTACAGAACGAAATAACTTTAGAGGAGAGAGTTACCATCGTTTAGATCTTGGGATTCAATTTCATAAAAAGCTGGCAAAAAATAGAGAGCGTACATGGGGATTTTCTATCTATAATATATATGGAAGAAGAAATCCTTTTTATTACTATTTTAAAGGAAATAATAAACTTACCAAAGTTTCTGTCTTACAGTTTATTCCTTCTATTAATTACACATATAAATTCTAAAAAATCAAAATATAAATCATAAAAATTATGAGATATTTTAAAAATACAATACTATTATTAGTAAGCGTTTGGTTAGCTGGGTGCGAAACCAATGTAGATGCGAGTGATTTGTTGGATCAACAGCAACTTATCGTTATCAACGGTTTTTTATCTCCGCAAGATACCATCTTAAAAGTGCAAGTTTCTAAATCTGAATCCAAGGCAAGAGGACGAACTAATACTACCAATGAAGATTTTGTGATCAAAGATGCCACCGTGATCATCAAAGATGAAGAAGAAAATGAGGTGAGCCTTATTTATTCTAATAGCTCTTTAAGCTACGAGGCTCCTGCAACAGATTTACTTATAACTCCGGGTAAAAAATATTTTTTAGCTACAACAGTACAAGGTAAAGAATATACATCTTCTTGCATAATCCCATTGGAGCAAGTAACAGGAATAGAGCAAAGTATTGGAGTAGATAATAGAGATGATTTTATAGGAAATCGTAAAATGAAAGTAACTATTGAAGATATAAAAGAAAAGAGTAATTATTATGTAGTTGGAGCAGAAGCTACATATTCTTTTGAAGGTGATACTTCTGGAGAGACAACTAGAGATTTAGATTTTGAGTTTAACCGATTTATAACGGATACAAATAGAGAAAACTCTGTAGTGACTGCAGATGGAGGCTTTTTTCTCCCTGGTTTTGCAGAAATAACAAAGGTAAAAATCAAAGTTGCCAATACAGAAGAGATATTATATAATGCATTAAGAGCAGAATTTATAAACAATTATAATGATGATAATCCTTTTACAGAATCTGTAATTGCACCCACTAACATTGAAGGAGAAAATGGGTTTGGAGTTTTTGCAGGATACCAATTAACAGAAAAAGAAATAACATTTTAAATGATACTATTGCGATACAGATGTAACCAAAAAGTTTGGACCGTGAATGCTCTGAGTCACAAATAAGACAAAATTTACCAAACCGAGATAATATTGTCTCGGTTTTTTATTGCTTATTATTACTTTTATGTTTGTTAGCATATAGTATAACTAGACAAATCTTAACATTGGAAAATTTTAAAACTTTAATGACCTTCGATTTACCCACAGATGTAGCTGTGGTTAAGTCTAAACTTGAATCCGAAGGTATTGAATGTAAAGTTCTCGATGAACATACCGTTCAAGTGCATAACTTTATTTCACAAGCCATTGGAGGCATTCGACTTCAAGTGGAAGAATCAAATTTAAAAAAAGCCAGGATAATTCTTGAAGAAAATGGACTTATCCAAAAAGGTGATGGGCCTAAACAAAGTAACATTGAAAGGATAATTAGTAATCCTAAATTTCAAAAAAAAATAAAAATTTCATTTATTGCTGTAGTCACAATTATTCTACTATCAGCTTTATTTTTATTAATTTTTTGAGTTGTGTTTAATTTCCTTTTTTTTGTAAAAAGTTTCTTTCCCGTATCTTAAATCATCATTTAAAAATGAAGGAGCCTTAAGGTTTCCGTTTCCATGATATGCAATAAATTTGCCATCATATTTCCCCTTTTACAAAATTTACCAGAGTATAAGAGCCATCATCATAACCGATTTATAATACCCATCTAGCAATTCTTTTTTGTTTTCTTTTTTAGAAAAGTAAACTCTATTTCCAAAAGATTTGCTGCTTATTTCGTTAGAAAAAATATAAGTTTGTGTAAATGCTAAAGACGAATCACTATTTTCTTTTCTATAATCTACCCATATTAAATCACTTTCTAAGAAATACGCTGTAAGTTTTGGATGCTTTTTTCTAAACTTTTCTAATGTACCGACATGCATAGTGTTATCTTATTGTACTCTCATTTATTGAAAATTAATGGATCATGAATATTAACTATTTAATCTAAACCCAAAGACCAATTTGGTTTTATAAAAACTGACGTTTTATCTAATGGAATAAAAGCAGGACTATTAAACGAAAAAAAGAATTTTTTTTCTATGTCTGTAAACAAAATTGAATCTAATGTTCTATGAGATTTAAGGAAATCTTTGTTCGAAATTTTCACCTTATCAATTTTTCTTATTGTATCTCTATATTTTTCAATTACCTTCTGTAATTCTTCATTGGGTATATATTCTGGATAGTCAAAATATTCTACATAGGTTAATGTGCTAAAAGAGCTAATTATTGTTTGATTCGAATTTTTAACAGGAGCATATGTCCCTTCTGGTGTTTTAAAATAGTTATCCGTTATCGTAATGGGTACATATTTAATCTTTTTAAAACAACGATTCTGTATTTTAAATTCAATAGGGATTTTTAAGTAAATTTCCCCATTACCCTCTTCATATTCAACAATAACCGGTAGGTCAGATACTTGTTGCTCTATTTTAATATCTGTATACACTATTCTGAATATGGTGACCAAAAAACAAAATACAGTGAGTAGAAGTATACTATTTCGGTAATATTTGTAGTTTTTGTGCCCTGTGATGTATTGCCATATTTTTTTAATCTTATCATCAAATATAAAGGCTATAAATACGATGGTGCTGTTGATGATATAAAAACAAGGAAAAATTATCAATAGAAGTACTATTTCAAATTCAATTCTATTAGTTATACCGTTTTCTATATAAAATTGCAGGTTTGTGAAATAAGCAATTGTTTTGGTTACTTGATAATTGTAATTAAAGTAAGTATCGTAAACATAAAAGCTGATGCAGGTAAAAAAAACAATATGTAAAAATATAGAAGAAAATTTATTATAGATTTTTTTTTCTTATTTAAAAATTGATAATAAACAAATATCATACAACGAGAATCAACCAAATGATTATCCTTTTTTCTCAAAATATTAGTATTGAGTATACATACTGTTTTTGATCATCGTATCATTATTTGCCAAATCAATTTGTTCTATCCCTTTCGGTTGAAATTTTCCTTCTGATGCTTCATGAAGAAAAAATAGGTCTAGAAACCGTATTGAGATATCATGTTTATCAATGTACAAATATGTATGTTTTTGCATGTAGAGATAGATTAATAAGCTTTTTTCGTCAATACCGTTCATCACCACCAATTGTTTATGTTCTTGGTTTTTGTAGTTAAAAGTAATCACCCCGTGATTGATATAGCGTTTCTGCTCGTAGGTATCAGGCAAGTAATCAATCCTATTATCAAGAGAAATAAACTTATCATTTGTATTGACAGTTTTGGTGGTTACTTTATGTTTAAATTCTATGGCATTCAAATCTATTTTTACTCTATCTGCCTGATCCACAAACTTCTTTATAGCCTTTAGATTTACATATGTTTTTGTTTCTGCATATGTCTTATCATGATCAATATGTGATGAGTTGCGTACAATATTAGATATTTTTAAATATGCTAAAAAGATCAAACCACATGCTATGGCTATGTATATTGTTATTTCCATTATTTTTTTTATTTGTTCTTTTAAATATTAAAAGAAGGAATTAGCGTCTGTTACAGAAATCATTTGCCATCTATCATTCTTGTCTTTTTTAAACAATAACTGCTCTTTATTTGATCCATGATGAGCATTTTTTGTATATGTTGTGCTCCATACATAAGATATTGTATGTTTTTTATTAAAAACAGGGTAAGTATAGGATATTATTTTTTCTTGATGATGCACACTTTTTACATCTGCCCACCATTCATCAGAAAATTCTTTATTCTTTTTTTTAAAAACAGAAAGATCTATCAAATTACCTTTTATATCAATTTTGCTTTTAGACCAAAGCCGATTGTCTTTATCACTTTCTAAATCAGACCTTTGTTTTGTAACATATGGTAGATCAGATTTGTCAAAATAAGTAAGGCCATCCCCCTCTTCATCTTCAATTAAAATACCATATTTATCTTCCCACCATTGAGACTGTGGTGGTAGTGCAAATTTGTCGACGATTAATTTTTGTTCTGTTTTTGAGTGAAGTTGGGCATTTATAATTTCAAAAATGTCTACTACATCTTTCTCTGTTTGCTGCGTAGCGCAGGAAAAACAAAATATTCCTAAAACTAGTATATGATATATTTTCATTTTAATGGTTACTCTATTTTCTTAAGCCCATCCGGTCTTTTATCAACTTTTACAATATTACCTTTAATATCAATAGTTAAAAGATATCCTTGATGTCTCATTGAAATTGTTCTCCTTTGGCTTATCTGACATGGTTCTTTATCTATATAAGGGAATAATTTTTCTCTTTCAGAAATTGTTGGAATTATTATCTCTGTTATAACTTCTTTTCTATCTGGTTTATGATAGTAACAGTCTTTTGTAACTATAATATTACCACCTTCTAGTGTAGCTTGAAAAGTTTCATCTGTTGAAAAGACTAAAGGATAAAATTTATCATTTATAAATAATTTTCTGTTAGATAACCTGACTTCTTTACTATATCCATTAGAAAATGTATCAGCCCATATATTGATATTTCCGTTCTTTTCAAAATCAAAATAAAATGCTATTTTTTTTTCTGATGGGATATAACTCATTTCTTTAAATACAGCACTTTCGGTTTCTAATGGTAATAGATAAGGGATAAACGCATTGTCTGTTCTAGTTGTTTTACAACTACTTAATAGAATGAAAATTACCCCCCAAATGGTCAATCTGTTTATTCTTCTAGTTTTACCCATTTATTCATTAGATTTTATGATACGCCCTTTAATATCAATTTTTAAAATAGGAGGGTAATCAATAATTAAAGTATTTTGTTTATAGATAGGACTAAAATCTGGATTATTAAATAGCTTCTCTCTTTCTTCTATATTCGGTAAAGGTATGGTTTCATAGGTTTCTGATCTTGGCCGAACATTAGTCCAACAATGTTTTTTAATTATTGGAATATCATTTTTTAACTCCATCTGGAAATGTTCATCCAAATTAAAATCTAGTGGGTAAAAACGATCATTTATAAAGACTTTCATATTAGAGAGTTTATGATATTCAGGCAAACTATTTTTGAACGTTCTCATATATACATCAATGGTTGCATCATCATTAAAATCAAAAGTAAATGCGATATGCTTATATTCTTCTTTTAATTGTTGTATCTCTTTATAGATAACTTTTTCCGTTTCAAATGGAAGTTCATAAGGAATAAATGTATTGTCTATTTTAGTGCTTTTACAGCTACTAAGTAAGATTATTAAACTTCCAAAAATGATGAATAAATTTATTTTTTTGGTCGTACCCATTTATTCATTAGATTTTATAATATGACCTTTAATATCAATTTTTAAAATTGGGGGATAGTCTATTAAAAGTTGCCTTTTCCGATACCCTAAGCTACAATCAGGGTGATTGAATAGTTTTTCTCGTTCTTCTATATTTGGTAAAGGTATAGTTTCATAGGTTTCTGATCTTGGGCGAACATTAGTCCAACAATGTTTTTCAATAATTGGAATATCTTTTTTCATTTCCATTTGAAACCTTTGATCTAAATTAAAACTTAAAGGATAAAATTGATCATTTATAAAAACTTTTCTATTGGATAGTTTAAGATATTCTGACAGGCTATTTTTGAATGTTCTCATATATACATCAATAGTTGCATCATCATTAAAATCAAACGTAAATGCTACATGTTTATATTTTCCTTGTAGCTTTTGTATTTCTTCATAAATAACTTTCTCTGTTTCAAATGGCAATTCATAAGGAATAAAGGTATTGTTTGTCTTAGTGCTTTTACAACTGATAAGCAAAATTGCTAAACTTCCAAAGATGATGAATAAATTTATTTTTTTGGTCGTACCCATACTTTTACATTTTTAGTCCAAAAATCAAGCGCATCTCGTCCTACATCAAAGGTAGGTCTTTTATCTGGTTCATTTGGTCTACCACGTGTTGACCCCAGTAAAAGGGAAGGTACACCCTTACCATCTACTTTGTCAATACCGGCTTGACCACCTACATTGGTTTCATATGCTCTCAGTGAATAAATATTAAATCCATTAGCAATAGCTGTTTTTTTATCTCTATTTGATGTTCCTTCTATGTTTATCATATTATGCTCCTGTGTTTTATTATGTCCATGTACCTGTCCGATAACCAAATGCCCATTAGGACTAATATTATAACCATTTCCATCTTTGCCTTTATAATATATAATATTCATCATGATTTCACCATCCTCACGCTCGTATAATTTGGTATGTGTATCTTCTTCTGCAGTAACTATGGCAGGAGCTTCAATAGGGTCAATCCAGTTTCTTTGCAATACGATGTATACCTGATATTCGCTTAACCTAGAATTATTTTGTGTTTTTTGCATTAGAGTTTGTATAAAAGTATCATCAATAGTAACTTTTTGGCTCATTTCTTGTAGTTTCTTAATAGCTTCGCCACTATTAATATTCCCTGAGAATTCTTCTAATACATCGGCATAATCCATACTATGAATAATCCTATAGTTTTCTGTGTTCGGTTTGATTTCTTTAAAACGGTTACCGGTTTGTGAATCTATGTAAATATCTATGGCGGTTTGCACTTTGATAGTGGTCTCGCCCATAACTGTACCCTTGTATATAACCTGAAATGTATTTGTACCCATGATTACTATTGGTTTGTATTATTTTCTGATACCACTTCTAGCGGTATTTTTTCTATATCGGCTTCGATGATATAGTTTGTAATCTTATCGTTAGCAAGTCGTTTGCCCTTGTATACAAAGTCATCATCTTTGTTATTCAATACAATATCAACTGCTTCGCCAACCATATTTTCACTTTCTATTACATAATAGATTTGATCTCCTTGTTGGTATTCGTCTAATACTACATCTTCTTGATCAGTAATATACTGTCTGGTAATTCTAGGTTCATTATCCTCAACCTCCTCCTCTGCCGCTTGTTCTGTCAATAATGGGGTTACTCGCCAACCGGCTGAGTATTCTTCGGGAGAATTAGAATCTTTTAACCCTGCAGCAGTAATCTGTATCTTTTCGGCAAAAGGAGTTGTACCATCTGCCTTGTAGATTGTTGTCGACTTTATTACAATCGCATCAATCAAGTGTAGTGTATGGCTCTTGCCATTCATAGCAACAGGTGTACGTACTAATCGGCATTGCAAAAGGTTATACGATTTTAGTGCTTCTTCAAAAAACAAAGTGTCTTTGCTTGCCTCGATGACCATTTCTAATCCTGCAAAGAGAGGTTTGGCACATGGCCTATTGTTGTAATCAATGTTTTGGTTGATAGAAAACTCGTATTCTAATACGTTATATACCTTATCATGTATATAGAATTTTGTATGTATACTCATCAATCTGTTCTAGCTCTTTAGGTTTTAATAGTTATCTGATCATTTACGTTAAAGCTTAGTACAAATCTGCGGGTAGAGCAGCAAATATAGAACAATGCTTGTGATCTATTGCTGTGGTAAAACCGCAAAACTTTGTACGAAAAACATGTTTTTTGTAAGCATGCTTGTGTTTTTGGTTTATAATTCGTTGTTTTCGTTTTAATTGCTTGTTACGTCACCCCAAACTTGATTTGGGGGTCACACATACTGCGTTTGCCCAGCTTGTGAGATGCTGAATCAAGTTCAGCATGACGTACAGGGTCACAAATGTTGTGTTGCTCGGCTTGTGAGATGCTGAATCGAGTACAGCATGACGGTTTTATTGATTATATGTCATAGAAATCAGCACTACGTTTAGGGTTATACACACATTGCTTTTGACTCTACAGTATGATATTACATCATAAACACAGTACTAAGAAGTATTATAATTTTGAATCAAAAAAAGCCTTCGCATTTCATGAATTTCATTAATGGCATCATCACTGGTCTTGCCATCTTTATATAAGGTGTTGATCCAACTATATACCTGAAACTCATAAGGAGCATTGTCGGCTACACCTGCAAAAAACACTTTGCTATCCAAATGCAGGGCTTTTATCACCTCTAGAGTGAAGTAAAAATAAGTTTCGTCTTCTTGTATACTCATCATATGTTGGCTAATTAAATTAGGTGTACATCTCTCCTGGATTATTGAAATAGCAAGGTTTTTTGAATAGCAAAACACCTTGTCTTGAACAAATATAAAAAAATTATCGGCTTTTTAGACGTATGCTTTTTTACTTTTTAACAAGATTTTTGTTTCTATGGCATCTAAAAAGGAAATAAAAAGACATAAAGCCATCGGAAATCGTATTAAAGAATTACGAATACAGGCAGGATACACTAGCTATACCAATTTCGCTATAGAACATAATCTTGAAAACAAAAGTGTTTGGCGTTGGGAAGCGGGTGTAAACTATAGAATTGATACATTATGTATGATTGCTGAAATTCATGGCATCACTGTTTCTGAATTACTAAAAGACATACAATAACCTTAATATCACTATACGTCTATAAAGAGTGAAGATTGAATAGTGATATACCTAATATACCTATATACTTCTAACATCTTACTGCAAAAAACCTATACTCTCTTCACTGTATCTTTGATTGTTTTTGCATGCCTGAGGAGTGTTTTTAGATCAAAATAGTGTGTTTGATTATCAAAATTGAATAGTTAAGAATCTTGGTTGAGTATTTAAGGTTGAATCGGTCTTCGACAAGCTCAGACTGACAAGCTGATGGGTTCAAAATAGTCTATCAAACTATCAAAACTGAATGTTTTCGGTGCTTTTTTGAACCTTTTACATTCTCGGTTGAACCTCCGAGGTTCAATTTTGAATGTTTTTTGTTAAAGTTTTAACCTTTGAGGTTCAAAATAGAATGTAATACGTTAAAATTTTAACCTAATAGGTTCAAATCTGAATATCAAAGGTTAAAATTTTAACGTATTAGGTTCTCCGAAGAATGTTTTTAGTTCTTGTTTGAATGTTTTAGGTTCAAAATGATTGTTTGTAGATCTATTTTTGGGTGGTGTATTATTGTATAGTATTAGTTATAAATTGGTGATAGGTGAGGAATTATTAACAATTCAATCATATACAATCATCAATATGAGATAAGCAAAACAATAAAATATCGTATTTTTAATCTCTTGACTTGGGAAAGGCCTTTACATAGGATATAGTGTTTATTTTACTTTGTGATAATAACATTGGTAATGATTGTCTTTAGCATCTCCAAAAACTAATAATATAGCTCCTGAGTTATGATGTGCTATTTCAGCAACCAAATTACCATTTAAATCTCTGGTTAATCTTACTTTATTGACTTCTATTCCTCCGAATATATAAGGAACTCCACCAATCATTGTATTTTTATTATTTAAATATAAGTATCCAGCTCTAAGTTCATACTCAATTATTTTTTCGTTAAATTTTTTACTATTTACTAGATATTCAATTTTGATATTAGTATCATTAATAACGTTTATTTTAAAAGAAAAATTATTTAGATTATTTCTATTCAGGGTATCCTTTTTACTACCTCGATTTCGATCTAAAATTTGAAAAAAATTATTAAAACTACTGTTATAATTGTTCATTGCAGAGTCTTTGGATCTCGCTATAATACTGTATTCTCCATTTAATTCTTTCACATTTTCTGAAGTTAGAAATGAAGGAGTTAAAAACACAGGATTTTGAAATTCATATGAAAAGGAGGCACAATTACTCAAAGATATTATAATCGAAAACAGAGCTAAGTATATAAAAAATTGATTAACTATTATTTTCATAATTTAATTCTAATACTAAATAACTTCCCTTGTATGTTGTGTTTGCCTGCAGAAGGGAGCATATGCTATATACAAATTGTTAGGCTTAGTTTTTTTATATCTCAAAAATAGGATTTAATATACTTTGATATTTATTAATAGCTGGAGTAATAATTTCTTCCTTAGCTTGTTCAATGGTTAAAACTACTTCTAAACCGAAATCTTTTTTG
>NZ_VFWZ01000004.1 GCF_006443095.1 Aquimarina algicola | reverse complement strand
ATTCCCAATGGCTCAGACACAGGTACAGTAGCAGTTGATGCAGCTACTGATGGTTTGATAGAAGGAGATGAGACGGCTATTGCAAGTTTAGGCACCTTACCAAGTGGTGTTGTTGCAGGAACCAGTACGAGTGATACCGTTACAATTATAGATGAATCAATTCCAAGATTACGTCTTACCAAAACGGCTTCTACTGATGGCTTTTTTGCTGGCGATGTTATTACATATACTTTTACAGTTCTTAATACAGGTAATACGGTAATAAATAATATAGTTATAGATGACCCATTAACAGAAAGTACTAATTTAAGTATATCACCGTCTTCTTTAAATCCAGGAGAAGAGGGAACAGCGACTGCAACTTATCAAATAACACAAGAAGATATTAATATTGGAGAAGTGATGAATAGTGCAACCGTTATTGGTCAAGATCCAAGTGGAAATGATGTGATTGATATTTCTGATAGTGGAGATGAAACTATAGATGAAGATGGAGATGGAGATGCTACAAATGATCCTACTATAACAAATATAGAACAAACCCCTAACTTGGCATTGACAAAAGTAGGTGAATATGTAGACACTAATAATGACGGAGTATTAAATGCGGGAGATCAGATAAGATATATATTTACTGTCGAAAATACTGGTAACGTTGATATTACCAATATTATTCTTACAGATCCATTAGCAGGAATACAGGTTAATGGTGGCCCTATAGATCTATCAGCTGGAGAAACAAATAGTAATAGTTTTACAGCCATTTATGAGTTAACCGAAGAAGATGTGCTTTTAGGAAGTGTTTCTAATCAGGCAAGTGTAAATGGTCAAGATCCAAATGGGAATGATGTGATTGATCTTTCAGATGACCCAAATAATGATACAGATACTGATATTGATAATGATGGAGATTTTGAAGATGAGACAATCACAACTTTAGATACAGATGAAGAAATTATAATATACACTGGACTTACTCCTAATGGAGATGGTATAAATGATCAATTTAGAATAGTTGGATTGAATAATTTTCCTAACAATACTTTGGAAATATTTAATAGATGGGGTGTTAAAGTATTTGAAGAAGATGGTTATGAACAATCAGGATCAAGGTATTTTGAAGGAAGAAGTAATGGAAGAGCAACTATAAATGAGAAAAATGAATTGCCGGTTGGAACATACTATTACATATTAAAGTATGAAAACGCCAATGGAATTAGTAAATCTAAAGCAGGTTACTTGTATATAAATAGATAGATTTAATGAGAATGTTATATATTTGTTAATCCCCAAATCGAATAAAATACTTATGAATAAACTATTAGTAATATGGATATTAGTGGTATGTAGTTTTACAGTTACTATTAAAGCCCAGCAAGACGCTCAATATACCCAATATATGTATAACACCATAAGTGTAAATCCTGCATATGCAGGTAGTAGAGGAGTGTTGAGTATAATGGGACTTCATCGAAGTCAATGGGTTGGATTAGATGGCGCTCCCAGAACACAGACCCTAACGATTAATACTCCTATTGGAGATAAAGAAAAAGTAGGATTAGGTTTATCTATTGTAAATGATGAAATTGGTCCAACTGACGAGACGTTTTTTGGTGTTGACTTTTCTTATACAATACGTACTTCAGATACGCATAAGTTGAGTTTTGGATTAAAAGCAGGAGGTCATTTATTAAATGTTGATTTCCAACGATTATCTGAATTTACTGAAGGAGATCCATTATTTGAAAATAACATTGATAACAGATTTAGTCCTCAAGTGGGTATTGGTGTATATTACCATACCGATCGCTATTATCTTGGTCTAAGTGCTCCTAATTTATTAGAGACAAATCACTTTGATGAGAGTTCTACTCAGGATAGTGATGCAGTAAGTTTTTTAGCCGAAGAACGGATAAATTATTACTTAATAGCAGGTTATGTATTTGATATTAATCCTGATTTAAAATTCAAACCCGCATTACTTACAAAAGCAGTATCTGGAGCACCCTTACAGGTAGATGTATCTGCAAATTTTTTACTCTATAATCGATTAACTCTTGGTGCAGCCTACAGATGGAGTGCTGCAGTAAGTGGTATGGTAGGGTTTCAGGTGTCTGATGCTATGATGATTGGATTTGCATACGATAGAGAGACTACCCAATTGGGGCAAACACAATTTAATGATGGTAGTTATGAAGTAATGTTACGTTTTGAACTCTTCAAGAAATACAAACGAATGTTAACACCACGTTTCTTTTAATTTAGTTTAAAAATGATTCTCGATATGGTCATAAATTTACAAAAGTCATTATTGACTTTGATATTATTATCCATAATAGGTAATTCTGTTTTTTCGCAAGAAAACAAACTGAAAAGAGCCAATGAACAATATGATAAATATCAATATATTGATGCTCAAAAAACCTATTTACAGATTATAAAAAAAGGTTATAAAGATGCTGATATTCTAAAAAACTTAGGAAATAGCTACTATTTTAACAGCCAATTTGAAGAGGCTAAAAAGTGGTACAAAGAATTATTAGAATCCTATAGCAGTGAGGTTGAACCAGAATATTATTTTAGATATGCTCAAACTTTAAAATCAGCAAAAGAATATGAAGAAGCTGATGTGTATATGCAAAAATTCACAGAATTAACCTCTAATGATGAACGCGTAAAATTATTTCAAAATGAACCAGATTATCTCAAGCGAATTGATTTTCAGTCCGGGAGATATGAAATAGAAAACTCCTCTATAAATTCTTCGTTTTCTGATTTTGGAACAGCTTTTTTTGGAAGGTTTGTCGTGTTTGCTTCCTCAAGGGATACTTTGATTTTTAGTAAGAATATCCATCAATGGAACAATGAGTCATTTTTAGACCTCTATCGAGCTGAATATAACCCAGTAAATGGCGAATTAGCAGAAATCGAGAAGTTTAGTAATACTTTGAACACTAAGTTCCATGAATCTACTCCTGTTTTCACAAAAGATGGTAAAACTGTTTATTTTACTAGAAATAACTATACCGAAAGAAGGTTTGGAAAAGACAAAAAAGGAACAAATAAATTAAAGATATATCGATCTTATAAAAATACGCAAGGGGATTGGACAACACCACAAAGCCTTTCTTTTAACAGTGATGAATATTCTACAGCGCACCCTGCCTTGAGTATAGATGAAAAAACGCTTTATTTTACGTCTGATATGCCCGGAGGAAAAGGACAATCAGACTTGTACGAAATAAGCATCAATACAGATGGTAGTTTTGGCGAACCTCAAAATCTGGGAAGTAGAATTAATACAGAAGGAAAAGAGACCTTTCCTTTTATAAGTGATGATAATGACCTATATTTTTCATCGAATGGGCATAATGGTTTAGGAGGTTTGGATGTATATGTTACTCGTTTAAGTCCTCAAACAAAAGAAGAGAAACTTGTCGTAAATGTTGGTAAGCCAGTTAATAGCCCAAAAGATGACTTTGCATTTATAGTAGATGTAGCATCAAAAAGAGGATACTTTTCGTCTAATAGAGAAAATGGAGTTGGTAGTGATGATATCTATTCTTTTTTACAGTTAGAAGATCTGAAAAGTTTTTGTGAGATTACAATTGCTGGGGTAGTTACCGATAAAGATACTAACGAAATATTATCTGGAGCAAAAGTTTCTGTTTATGATAGTAGCAATAATCTAATCAAAAGTATTGTCGTAGGAGAAGATGGAACCTATTCTCAAATCGTAAAATGCGGATCTAAATATTTTGTAAGGGCAGAAAAAGAAGAGTATGTTACCTCAGAAAAATTAGTTAATACTCCTGAAGAAACACAGACATTAGATACGCCTTTGATGTTAGAAAAGAAAATAAAATCTGCTGATATTGGAGACGATTTAGCTAAAATTCTTTCCTTGAAAACAATTTATTTTGATTTTGATGGGGATTATATACGTGAAGATGCAGCTATTGAATTGGCAAAAGTAATAGAAGTAATGAATCAATATCCTGAGATGAAGATAGAGGTACGTTCTCATACAGATAGTCATGGAGATGATAACTATAACCTTGATTTATCAGAAAGGCGAGCTAAATCTACGGTTGCCTATATGATCAAAAATGGTATAGCAGAAGATAGACTTGTAGGAAAAGGTTTTGGTGAAACCCAACCTGTAAATGATTGCAGCAATGGTTCTAATTGCAAAAAAGAAGAATATCAGCTTAATAGAAGAAGTGAATTTATTATTATTAAGTAAAAAATATAGACAATGATTAAAAAAGCTATCTAATTTTAGATAGCTTTTTTAATATAATATACCTTGCTAATTCATAAAAACTAGAATTATGAATTAGTACTTTGATTTTGTAATTTTGAGGTAATCAAAAAAAGAAATGAAAGAAGAAGAAAAAGTTATTTTAGTTAATGAGAATGATGAACAAATAGGAGTGATGCCAAAATTAGAAGCCCATCAAAAAGCAGTACTGCATAGGGCTTTTTCTGTATTTATCTTTAATGATAAAAAAGAGTTGATGCTTCAACAACGGGCTTATCATAAATATCATTCTCCAGGTTTGTGGACAAATACATGTTGCAGTCATCAAAGAGAAGGGGAAAGTAATATTGAAGCAGGAGAACGACGGTTACAAGAAGAAATGGGATTTGTGACCTCTCTACAGGATAGTATATCGTTTATTTACAAAGCTCCTTTTGATAATGGTCTTACAGAACATGAGTATGATCATGTTCTAATAGGAGAATATAACGAAGAACCATTAATTAATCCTGATGAAGTAGCAAATTGGAAATGGATGTCTGTCGAAAAAGTTAAGAATGATATCCAGAAATATCCAGAAATATATACAGAATGGTTTAAAATCATTTTTGATAAATTTTATTCACACATATCCATATGAGAATTAAAGCCTGTAGAAAAGCTCATTTTAATGCAGCACATCGACTATATCGTAAAGATTGGAGTGATGAAAAAAACTTTGAAGTATTTGGCAAATGTAATAATCCAAATTTTCATGGACATAATTATGATTTGACCGTAGCAGTATCGGGAGAAATAGACCCTGAAACTGGATATTTGATAGACCTTAAAATTTTAAAAGATCATATTAAAACAGAGGTCGAAGACTATATGGATCATAAAAATTTGAATGAAGAAGTTGAAGAGTTTAAAGAATTAAACCCAACGGCAGAAAATATTGCGGTTGTTATTTGGAATAGATTACGTAAAAAACTAGATTCTAAATATGATTTAGAAGTAACTCTTTACGAAACTCCTCGTAATTTTGTAATTTATAGCGGCGAATAAGAATGAGTTTAGAAATTGGAGATAAAGTACCTGAGTTTACTGCAGAAAGTGATGAAGGGAATATTTTTAAGAGTCATGAAATCATAGGAAAGAAACCTGTGGTTATATACTTTTATCCTAAAAATTTTACACCAGGATGTACAAAAGAAGCATGTGATTTTAGAGATAGTTATGTAGATTTTCAATCCCTTGGAGCAGAAGTCGTAGGAGTTAGTTCGGATTCGATAGCATCTCATACAAAATTCAAATCCAGATATAAACTACCTTTTGTTTTTTTATCTGATAAGAAAAATAAACTTAGAAAACTTTTTGGAGTTAAATCCGAATTATTAGGACTTTTACCAGGTAGAGAAACTTATGTAATAGATAAAAAAGGAGTTGTAAGATTAAAATTTAATAGTATTAATGCATCCAAGCATTTAACTAAAGCATTGAAAAAAATAAAAGATATTGCAGAAGAGTGATTTTGATTGATGAATAAATAAAGCATCTTTCGGAATTAAATTTAACATAAAACAAAAATGATATGGCAAATAAAAGAGATCTTAAGAAAGAAATAAATTATGTTTTTGGAGATATAATAGAAGAAGTATATATCTGGGAGCTTAATAACCCAGGAAAAGATACTAAGCCTGGAGAAGCTATTATTGATGAAGCAATTTCATCTTTTGATGTTCTTATCTCTAGAGCTAATGAGCGACAGGTTGAAAATTCATCAAAACATTTTAAAACAATAAGAGAAGATTTGAAGAAGACAGCTGAGTCTTTGGTAGAAAAAGTAAATGCATTGTAATTTTTTTAAAAAAGTATTTGCAAATTCGGTTATAGAATTTATATTTGCAACCGCTTTGCCGATATAGCTCAGCTGGCTAGAGCAGCTGATTTGTAATCAGCAGGTCGTGGGTTCGAGTCCCTCTATCGGCTCTAAAAAGTCTTGAATATTTTATATTCAAGACTTTTTTTATAATTACAATTGTGTATCAAAACAATATGTGTAAATAACAAAAGAAATTGATTCAATATTGAGAGAATATTGAATATTAAAAATCTTCTGTAAATTTATTTTTTGAGTTTAAATACAACAGTTACTTGCAGGGTGAAAAGAACAGCCTGGTATGAATGTTCCTCCACAACTAGGATTATTTTGTGCTAAAGAACTTGTAGTACAGCATTGTAAAGCAGGATCACAGCATCTTCTAAGGATCGGTCTTAGACCACCACTTATTTTATTTTGTTCTAGTTTTTTTAAACGTTGAACACCCTCTAGGTTTAAGATTTTTTTTAACATGACTTAAAAGTTTTAAGATTAGACTCTTAAGTTAAATAAAATTATGATCAAACTTATACGGGGAAACATCAAAATTTTGAGGGTAAGTGCCTGATGTTAAGTGATAAAGGTTATGGTTGTGGGTTGTTTTCTTGCTCTTTAACTTTTAAAGTGTTTTCTTTTTCTTTGCGCTCTTCTATATGTTTAATTAATTGTTGCCCATAAGTAGATTTTTTTACTCTTGGAGACAGAGATTTAGCAACGGTATCTAATAATTTGATATTAGCATCAAAAACCTCGTGAAGAGTGATGTAAGGCGCTACTTCTAATTTTCTATTATTTATAGCAAAGTTTATTGTATATAGGTATTTTTGACGTAAAAGTTTTTGATAAGCCTTATCGTTTTCCATTAACTTTTCTTCATCTTTTTGCTTACTAGCTTCAAAATCTTCTTTAATGATTCTTAAATTTCTATCATTAAATCGTTTAAGCATTTTTTTGTATTCTTGATATTTTGTTTGGTTTTTTCCTCCCGTAATCCTTAAGTCTCTATCAAAATCTAGCACACTTGTGTTTATAGTTATTTCACCAGGTTCTGCAAAAAAATCAATTTGATCATTAAATTGTTTACCGTCTTTTTTGTTTAAATATAAATATAGTATCTCTGGTTCAGAGACTTCTGTAGTAAACACAAAATCTGAATTACCATTTACGACTAAAGAGTCAAGATTGATCAATAACGTATCCTTAATTTTTTGTAGGTACAAAGTTCCTTTTTTAAGTCCTTTAATATTACCAGTAATTGTAACATTACCTTTTTTTGGAGAGCTACAATTTATAAGAAAAAAACATGTCAGTATAATTGAAAAATACTTCATAGGATAATAAAAATTTGCTGTGTACAAATATGCAAGTTTTATTTTGAATTTGACTAACGTTTCAAGAGTAAGCGTCTGACATTTTTTGCAAAGATTTACTTGATTAAAAGTATTATGTTGTTCCTGAGGCTATTTGCATCATAATTGTACATAAAATAGCTCCATAAGTTCCTACAACATATCCAAGAACGGCCAAAAGAACCCCTACTGTTGCTAAAGAAGGGTGAAATGCAGCAGCTACTACCGGAGCAGATGCAGCCCCTCCGATATTTGCTTTACTTCCTACTGCAAGAAAAAAGTAAGGTGCTTTGATAAGCTTGGCTACTATGATTAGTAATAATGCATGGATTGACATCCAGACTAATCCAATAGTGATTAATCCCGGATTATCAAAAACAAGTCCTAGATCCATTTTCATACCAATTGTAGCCACAAGAATATAAATAAAAATGCTTCCTATTTTACTGGCGCCAGCGCCTTCATATTTTTTTGCTTTTGTATAGGACAACAAAATCCCAATTGCAGTCGCAATAGTAATCATCCAGAAAAATTTGGAGGTAAAAGAAGAAAGCGCGGAACTTTTATCATTAAAAATATCAAATGTAGTAGACAAAAAGTTAGATACCCCTTCTGATCCCCAATGTGAAATTCCTACAGTAACAAATGCTATTGATAACATCATCATATAATCTGTAAGAGATGGGTTTCTGTTTATACTATCGGCGTAGGCAGAGACTTTATTTTTTAATGTTTCTATTGCACTATTATCAGCTTTCAACCATTGATCAATACGATCTTTTTTTCCGATTCCTAATAATAAAATAGCCATCCAAATATTGGCGACTACAATATCTACAAGAACCATTCCTCCATATTTTTCAGAATTATATTGATAGATTTCTAGCATCGCTGCTTGATTTGCTCCTCCACCGATCCAACTACCAGCCAAAGTAGAAAGTCCTCTCCAGATAGCATCAAACCCAGAGCCTCCTACTGTTTCAGGAGAAACTAATGAAATTAATAAGACGGCTATTGGCCCCCCGATAACTACTCCCAGAGTACCTGTTAAAAACATGATTAATGCTTTTGGTCCTAAGTTAAAAATTGCTTTAAGATCAATGCTTAATGTCATTAATACTAGTGAAGCCGGAAGCAAATATCTACTTGCTATATAATATACATTAGAAGATTTTTCTACTAAAATTCCTTCGGCATTCATTTCTTTCCATTCGTATGAGATGATACCAAGAGAATTAAAAATAGCTGGTAGTAGATAACATAAAAGAACTGCCGGAACGTATTTATAAAATGTTTTCCAAAACCCTTTATTTATCGAAGAGGTATAGAATACTACTCCTAAGCAAAGTAATAATATACCAAAAACTACAGTGTCACTTGTGAAAAAAGGAGTGGTTTCCATTACAATATATTTTTAAAATTATAGCATGATCATCAAAAAAAAATCTAGTCATTGACCCATTTTTTAAATAACATCTTTTGTGTTTCTGATGCTTTCGGATTTTGTTTTAGAATCGTTTTTTTTATCGTAGGTTCGATAACATTGGTACTCAGTTTGAGTATGTTGTTGTTTCGTTTTACAGTAAAAGTAACTTTATCTCCGATTTTCCATTTATTAGAATCTCCAAATAAGTCATATATGTTTTTGATCGTATATGATTTATTGTTGATGCTAATTAGTACATCATTATTTAAAACCCCCAAGTTATTTAAAAAAGTATTAAACGGGGTTGTTGAACTAAAAATAACTTCATTAGAGATTTCAGAGCCTTTCACAAAAGGTTCTTGCTCAAAAATAAAATAAGAAGAAGGGATATTTTTACTACTATAATCTACTCCTACTTTTTCTAGATAGAATGCATAATCAATAGGGGTATTATTGATTACATGCTGTTTTAAAAAATCACTTATCTCTGGATAAGAAGCTTTTTCGATAACTTCAATAAGTTCTTTGTCTTCAAAAGGTTTATTCGGACCAAATTGTGTCGACAATTCTTTAATCAAATCAAGAATACCAAAAATACCATTGCTCTGCTCTCTCATTATAATATCTAAGCACATAGCAATAAGCGCACCCTTCTCATAAACATTTCTGTAATTTTTATGATATGGTTCTTGCAAAATATTTTTACTCATATGTGAAAAAGCCATAGTATCATCAAAAGATTTTGAAGTACTTATTTTTGTGTAAATTCTATCAAAAAAATCTTCTTTGCTGATTATGCCTTGATCGATTTGAAATAGTAATGAAAAATACTCTGTTGTTCCTTCATATAACCATAAATGCTCCGACATTTTAGGATGATTATAATCAAAGTTGTGAATTTCTTTTGAGTGCAATGCTAATGGCGTAACGATATGAAAGAATTCATGAGATACTACATCTGTTAATGTTTCATTAAGTTTTTTATGTGACAAAGATTCAGGAAGCACTACGAGTGTAGAGGTATTGTGTTCTAATGCTCCAAAACCCTTTGCATCATTGTTTTTTGCAGAAGACAGGTACAACAAGATGCTATATTTTTGTGTGGTATTGATATTACCAAGAAAGTTTTTTTGTGCTCGTATTACATATTCTAAGTCTTTGGCTATGTTTGCAGCTTTGTGAAACTTACTTTTTGAATATACACTTAGCATTATTTCTATATCATTTACTTTGAAGATAGCCTGATCCGGTTCAGAATACATTATTGGATAATCTATCATATCTGCATATCTATTGAAAGCAAAATAGTCTGTACTACTGTTATTGTTCTCATTTGTAGCATTGAGAAAGCTTTTTGTTTTAGAAGTTGATGCTTCAAGATGAGCTGGATGTTTGATAAATATATTGTATTTATTTTCTTTCATATGCTCAAAATACCCAACAAAAGCATACAGGTTTAAAATAAAGTTTTTATCCTTTAATATGTTTGTTCCTGTTGGTGAGAATACAGTGTGTTTATCTTCTTCATCAAAAGTATCATTAACCCAATATGTGATACTCTTTAATTCATTAGCATTACTGATTTTCCATTGGTTTTTTCCATATTTTTTTACTTGTAGAGATTCACCATTTTCAGTATAAGCCTTAAAATCTTCTATAAATTGACCGTAGTTGTTATTTTGATATGTACCTGGGACAATTTTAGGTAAAAAATAGTTAATTGTATCTTCTAGAAGGTCATTTACCTTTATCTCTATCTTTACTTTGTCATTTACAACATTGATCAGATCAATAGAAGCGATTATAGGTAGCGTATTAACTTTAGGAATATCTTGAGAAGGTTTACAAGATATTACAACATTAATAAATATTAACGCAAAAATGATATGGTAGACTGTTTTAGATACTTTGTGCACTTAATCTATTTTATATTCGTTTTAAGGTATTCTGCAACGCCATTTTCTTTCCCTGATAAGGTAATTATATCTGCTGCTTGTAGAGTTTCTGGCTTAGCATTTGCGACTGCTACTCCTGTTCCTACTGCTTTTAGCATTTCTATATCATTATAATTATCTCCAAAAGCAATTGCATCTTGCATAGAAATTTTAAAATGATTGGTTAGTAGAATATCTATTGCTGTTGATTTAGATATATTTTTATGTGCTATTTCGATATAAGTAGGTTTTGAGCGATAGAGATGTAATACCTCTTTGAAATGGTCTTGTAGAAAAGTATATGCTTGATCAATATAATTTTCTTCTCCCATACACATAATCTTGTGAGCTCCTATATTATTTTTTTTCCAGAGTTTAATTACTTTATCAGTTGATTTTACTGTAGGATTGACCTTGGTATTTTGTGCTTCTCGATTTGCCCAAAAGTCTATCTGAGGCACATACCAATCATCATTGTGATATAAACTGATATGAAATTTTTGATCTTTATTAAATTGATTTAATTCTTTTATAATATCGGGAGATATAAAGGTAGAGTGTATTGGTTCTTGATTTACAAGAATTAATCCTCCATTGTAACAGATAAGAGGTTGTTTTTTGATGTCTAATTCTTCTTGAAGGTGTGTCATTGCGCTTGGCATTCTTGATGAAACCAACACAACAGGTATTTTATCCTTGATTCGTTTAATTTCAAAAATTGTAGACTCAGAAAGTTCTCTTTCTGAATTTAATAATGTTCCATCTATATCTGAAAATATAATGCGGTGTTGCATTAGTTATTATGTATTTGGAGTATTATAATTAATTGTTTTAATATCTATTGATTCACAAATTTAACGATACTAGTGATAACCTCAGGCATTATTTTTCTATGAGGTTCATTATAAGATTTGTGATTTTCTAACCGCCCTCCTTTAATTTCTTTGAGAATATGATTCATATTAGGTACTAATAAAGATTCTGCTTGTGGTGCAGCTTCCGTTAATTGTTCTGCTTGAAAAAGTTCAACTTGAATATCTTTTTCTCCATGTATGATGAGAATAGGCATACTGAGCTTTGCGATTTCTTCAGTCGGATTATATTTTATCCATGATTTCATAAAAGGTTGTAGGTTGTATCTAAATATTGATTCTAGAGCAGGGTCATAACTTACAGCTCTCCCTTTTTCTTTTAGTTCTTTAAAAGCTACAAACGCACTTTTATCTAGTCCCGGAGCTTGTTTCGCAATCTGTTCTATAATAACTTGGTCAATTGGCATTGCGTTTCCGGCAATAGAGATAAAACCATTGGCTTTTTCTTTTGCAGCGATCATGCCTACCAACGACCCTTGACCATGGCCGGCAACAAAAATCTTTTTATAGTTTTTGTTCCTACTAAAATATTCAATTATTGATTCTGCATCTTCTATAAAGTGGTCTAGCGAGATTTCATGCTCTTTAATACCAAACTTATCCATTGTAAAAAGCCTCTTGTTGTAACGATATGTTGCAATACCCGACCTTGCTAATTCATGAGCCAGTTTTTTGAATGTATCATTCTTAGACATATGATCGTTACCATCTTTATTGATGGCTCCTGCATCCATAATAAAAATAATTAATGGAACGTTGACATCAGAATATGGCGTAACCAATGAGCCTTCTATATATTTATTAACCTTAACAATTGCAGAGTTGAATTCTTTTTCTTGTGCATTACTGCAAATACTTAGAGAGAGGGTAAAAAATAACATACAAAATGATATGTATTTTTTGTGACTACTATAAAAGTTCTGCAACGAATTGGATACCATTTTTAGATATAGATAGAATACAAAAAAGATATTCTTCATAGTTGTAAGGGTTTGTTCAAAATTACGCTTAAGAAACGATAAACTTAATCGTATGTTTCATGAGAATAATCATTAAATATTACTGAAAAATAAATATCCGTTTGTTTACAAGTATATTATTTAACGAATCACTAACATACCCTTTTTTATCTTTGCTACAAAATATAAATAATGAAACTTAAATTTTATTGGTTACTTGTTTTTGTAATATTTTCTTTATCAGGGTTTTCTTCAGAAGAAGATTGGGGACAAACAGGACATAGAGCTACAGGTGAAATAGCAGAACAGTATCTTACAAAAAAGGCAAAACGTAAAATTGCAGCGCTTTTAAATGGAAAAAGCTTGGCATTGGTTTCTACTTTTGCTGATGAAATCAAAAGCGACAAACAATATAAAAAGTATAGTCCTTGGCATTATGTTAATTTTTCTTTTGGAAAAAAGTATGGAGAAGAAGCTCCAAGTGAATATGGAGACCTTGTTAAAGGAATTGAAAAATGTATTGCTGTACTCAAGGACGAAAACTCTTCAAAGTCTGATCAAGAGTTTTATTTGAAAATGTTGATACATTTTATAGGAGATTTACATCAACCTCTTCATGTAGGTAGGGCAGAAGATAAGGGAGGAAACGACATACAGGTAAGATGGTTTGATCAAGGATCTAATTTGCATAGAGTTTGGGATAGCAACATGATCAATTCCTATGGAATGACGTATACAGAATTATCTAAAAATGCTTCTGTTTTATCCAAAGATAAAATCGAAAAAATTAAGTCTGGTACTGTTTTGGAGTGGGTGCATGAATCACAAGATCTTGCTAAAGAAGTGTATCAATCAGCTAAAGTGGGGGAAAAGCTGAGTTATCGATACATGTATGTTTATTTTCCTATTTTGAGAACGCAATTGCAAAAAGGGGGGATACGTCTTGCAAAAGTGCTTAATGATGTTTTTAAGTAAACAAAATACTTTTAACTGCTTAAGGTAACTTCTTTTCTATACTGTTTGGGAGACATAGAAAAATGTTTTTTAAAGGTTTTAGTTAGATGACTCTCATCGGTATATCCCATTTGATAAGCAATTTCAGCAATAGTGAACTCCGTATGTTGTAAGCGATATTCTACAAGCTTCATTTTGTACTTTGTAACATATTGGTGAATGGATTCTCCTGTTTTTCTTTTAAAATAGGTACTGATAGAACTTTGTGACATATTAAAAGTATCTGCCAAGTAACTAATTTTTGTTAATTCATTATCATAAACATTTTGTCTTATATGACTCAAAATTAAATCTATCTTAGAATTACCTACAGCAGGAACACTCTTTTGATTCGAGTTATATTTCTCAGAAATATTTCTTACGATTATACTCAAGATTGTACTTATCGCATTCGAAATAATTTCCTGATAATAGATTTTTTCATTTTTAAATTCCTCTAGAACAAGATTATGAATATCCCATATAATGTTTCTATCTTCTTTGTGAGTGATTACATCACCAGGAATAATATTGGGATGATGTAATAATTGTTCTATTCTTTGTAACCAGTATTTTCTATCGGGTAAATTCACTTTGCCAGAAAATAAGAGTTCTGTAAACTTAAAATAAGTAAATTTTGAATGTTGCTTAATCTCAAAATGATGAGTGTCTTCAGGAGCTAATAAAAAGATGTTACCTTCTTTATAAGAAAACTTAATATCATTTATAGTATGATAACCATTTCCTTTTTCGACAAAAATAATCTCAAAATAATTGTGGTTATGAGGTTTGGCTTCCCATTCATCAACAGAGTACTGATGTACAACAAAAGTTTCATGCAGAGTATAACGATTCATTAACATTTCTTTTAATATTTTAAAATTACAAAAATAAAATCAAAACACACGAATTCTTTTACTTATGTGTATTAATTATAAATAAATTTAAATAATTGAATTACAATTATTTAAGTCATTTTTATAGATTTAATTATTGTTTTTTACAAGTATTAAAATAATATATTTTTTTGATTTTTATTAGACAGGTTTTAACAAAAGGTTTTGATTTGTAAGTATATTTTTATTTTGTGTAAGTTAATTACTAAAATCTATTCTTATTAGATTATTTAATTATCCTAAAAGTGAGATTGATTCTTGGTTGTATTATCTTTTTAGTTTTGGGTATTTGGTGTAACCAGCATTCTTGTGTTTTCCCTTGCATGATTAGTAAACTACCATGTTTTAATTTTAATTTTTGTTTTGCGGTCTTATGGATCCTGTGTTTAAAATGAAACCATCTTTCTTCTCCAAAACTAACCGAGGCGATTACCGGATTATTCCCTAATTCTTTTTCATTATCAGCATGCCATCCATTACTATCCATTCCATCGCGATATAGGTTTAAAAGACACGTTGTGAATTTTACGTTGCTTACTACTTCGACTCGTTCTTTTATCCATTGTAATTCTTTGGTAAAAGGATTGGGTGTCATCGTAATATTTGAATACGTATACGGGTTACTATTGTTAGCGTAGAGTGAAGTAAGTCTTGGTTGTTGATATGTTTTTCCAAAGATGGTGATATCATCTTGTTGCCAATTAATAGTTTTTAATAAAGTCTTGAAGAGGTTTGTTGAAGTTGTAGGATCAAAAAAAGTTGGGTAATATATTACATCAGCGTCTACCATATCCAATTGTACAGAGTCGTTCTGATCACTAAACAAATCTAAATTCATTACATTTATTATTTAAAATCAAAGGTAAAGATATGCCCAATAGATCAAACCAAACTGAAGAAATAGTCTAAAAATTAGTACCCCTTTTGGGAGTTTTAAACTTGCTTTTTTATTCATCAACATGTGTATGTGTACAGGGAAAAATAAGATGAGCATGATAATAATCGCAGTTATAGCTAAGTATCTGGTTTGATCAAAAAAGATACCAATTCCTGCGGCCATTTCAGCTATACCACTTAAATACACTAAAATTTTATGATGGGGTATATAAAGAGGCATTACTCTCATAAATGCTTTTGGCTTGATCAAATGAAAAATACCTGCAATGATAAAAATAAAGGATAAGAGATATAGATGCCAATTCATTAAATTCCAGTAGTTTTTTCTTTACCCATACTGCTAATGGCGAAGCTTTTTTTTCTAGTCATGTTTTTAATAAAATGGACATTTCTAAAGCGCAATGCGCTCCAATTATCATTAATTGAAATTTGTCTAACAGCCTCTAGGTTATAATCTCCCAAAACACCCCAACCATGATCTCTGGTAATATGTGAATTATATTGTTTTGAAGTCTTTTTGGGATAGGCAAACCATAAAATAGCATCACCTACTAATTTTGGATAAATGGTTTCGATGCGATTTTCGATTTGTTTTTTTTCGGTAACAAAAACAATTGCAAAATCCACTTCAGAAACCTGAATTAAAGATTCTTTGACCGTGATCCCTTTTAAACAATCAATTTCATCACAGAAATCTTCTGGTTCATTTAGGATAAGAATTTCATCAAGTGTGGGGGGTAACTGTAGTTTTTTGAATAGAGGAGTCATGAGAATCAATTTTAGATAAAGCCTTGCGATTACATTAAATATACAAAAATACCGCTATAGTTAGCGGTATTATATTGTTAAGATTTATGTTTTTACCAATCTAAAGTTTTATTTCTTTTACATCTTCTGGGATTTCAAAGATAGAAGATTCTTCCTCTATAAAAGTAATATTAGAGATTGTAGCCTCTCCAAGTTTGTCGGTCATTCCTTTTTCGTTTGTCCACCCATAAAATTCCCATTTTGTAGCAAAAGGAATGTTTTCTACATTTTTGAATTCTTTATACTCAATGGCATGTGGGTCTTCTTCTGCCTTTTTGGAGCTATCTTGACCATAAGTGACAATATACGCTGCTGCTTTTAACATATTATCTTTTGTATCAGAGTAGATAACATACCAATCATCAGGAGCATCTCCCGTACCCTGATCAAAAGTGAGTCTTGCTGTTTGATGATCTACTTCATTAAGAGGTCTCATTTCTTCAAGCTCCCATTTTGTTCCGGGGTCATTTAATTTATATGGTAAACCAAAAAAATATGTCCAGGTAAACATATCAAATCGTGCGCCTTTTTCGCTTGCATCACTTGGGGTTAATAGTACTTTTTCTCCATCAAAGATCAGTTTGCTATTGTCTTTTTTATCAATTCTTATTTTACTAGAATTTGTAAGCATTGTGATTGTTGCGTCAAGACGTTGTTTACCTCCAAAAGTAAGGTCAATATCAAATTGAACAGCTTTATGTTTTAAAAATTCTTCTTTTTTATGAGCATCTTCTATTGTTTTGACATGTACCTCTGTTATAGACATAGCTTCGCCTCCAATTCCACCATCTGGTTCTACAGGAATAGCTTCTTTATTTTCTGTGATGACTTCTGTAGTCTTGTCTTCTTCTTTTTTATTCTTAGCACAACTGAATGTGACAACTGTAATAAGCAAAAGTGTTATTTTCTTCATCATAATGTGTGAGTTTTAAGACGCTAAAAGTAATAAAAGCACTAGTCGATAAAATATCATTTAAGAAAACTGTAACAAAACATTACTACAAGCTAAGGCAATTAATTACCATCATCAGTAGTATATAATCTGCTAAACATTTTTGCATATTGATTAAACTCATGGATTTTGATTTCTTTGAGGTTGTGATCATTTTCAGAAATAAGAATATCAATCATACTTCTATAATATTCAATGTTGGTTACGATTTCTTCAGCATATTCGTATTGATCAACTAATGATAAAGAACCGTAGTATGTGAGCTGTTCTTGATACTTTTTTACAACATCATTCCATATTTGTCTTGCTTTTTCTTTTTCATCAATTTGATAATATCCAACAATGAAGGATCTCAAGAGGGTGTAATAACCAAAATACTCTACAGGCATGTTTTTCATCCCCAGATCTAAAATTTCTCTGGCTTGATCATCTTTGTTTTCTTTGATTAATACTTCTACAAGTCTGCCAAGACTACTTCGATAGCTAATAGCGTTTCGTCGTGTTTGCGGATCGTGATAAATTTTTGGATTTCCATTATTGCCCCATTCCCAATTAGTAATGATGTTGTATGTTCTTTCGGTGTCTATTCTACCCATTTCATATGGGTTATTGGGGTTTGTTTTTGTTTTAATAGGTACTAATTTGTAGACCAGTCCATCTAATTGCAAATATTCTTTTAACCATGCATAATCACCATCATCATAACTACCACCACTAAAATAAATTGGTCTTTCCCAATCTGTGTTTGCAATGATATCTAGCATCATCAATCTATGTTTAAATAAATAATCATCTTTTATATAGAGATCTAAATAAGGTTCTATTTTATCTTCATCTTTTAAGGCAACGATTCCATTTTGTACTACTTTTTCTTTATTTACAGGTATTCTGACATGTTTTGTAGGAAATGTATTTACTGTTTTACCATTTTGTAATTCTCCTTTAGTTTTAGGGTGATCTGAAGCTACCCATTTTAGCCAGTTTGCTATGAGCATGCTATCTTTTGTAATAGGTTTATGAAAAATTACATCGTTATTGCCATACTGATAGAATTTGTGAGGAAATTGTATAGGAATTGGTTTACTTTCATATGCTGCTACTTTCATTTGATCAGTATACCAACCTGTTGATAAATACCCGGATATAATGGTTCTAACATCAGTTCTATATTTTTCTATTTCTTGCGCATACCAGATCGCAAATGTATCGTTGTCTCCTACTGTAAATAGTATTCCATTTTCTTGACAAGATGATAAATACATTTTTGCCATGGATTTGGCAGTATATCGATCCGATCGATCATGATCATCCCAGTTTTGAAATGCTAATATTGTTGGTACAGTCGTACAGCATAAAATGGTAGTAATATAACCAATGTTCGGAGTCATTACTTTTTTAAGAAAATAAAAGATTGCCGATACTCCAAATCCTATCCATATCGAAAATGCATAGAATGATCCCACTAGCGCATAATCTCTTTCTCTAACTTCAAAAGGCTTTTCATTCAAGTATATTTTTAGTGCCAGACCTGTAAAAAAGAAAAATACCAAGACGACCCAAAAACTTTTTTTGTCTTTTTTACATTGAAATACCAATCCAAGTATTCCTAAAAGTAGAGGCAAAAAGTAGTAGGTATTTCTAGCTTTATTATTTTTTACATCACTGGAAAGGTTTTTTTGCGAGCCTAAATGCGCTTCGTCAATAAAAGATATTCCGCTTAGCCAATTACCATGTAATCGATCAAGATTACCTTGTATATCGTTTTGTCTACCTACAAAATTCCACATAAAGTACCTCCAATACATATAATTTATCTGATATTGAAATAGAAAGGTAATGTTGTCTAAGAATAATGGTTTTTTGATGTCTAAATAACGACCATAGGTTTTTAAAAATGCATCATATGCTTCATTGTCCACTCTGCCATTAGCATATTCTCTTTTAAATCGAATGATAGCATCGTATAATTCTTGTTCTTCTAAAAATTTTGGTTTGATACTGAATTCTATAGGGTTTATAAAACTCATATAATTAGTAATATGTTCTGTACTCCACATCCTGGGAAGAATAGCTTTGTGTAAGTTATCAAGATTTTGTCGGGTATTTTTCCAGTCATTCACAATGATATATTTTCCTGATGTTTCATCTTTTTCATATTTAGGAATATCGTCTATATAGGGTTTGTTTTCGTCTAGCCCAGAATATGTTTCTGTAAATTGAGGACCGTAGAGTAGTGGTAGTTTTGGATAGTGTTCCAGATTATAATATGCTAATAATTCTCTTGCATTATTAGGGTTGCCCTCATTGATTACTGTACCTGCATTTGCTCTAATCGGTAACATGATCCAACTTGAAAACCCAATTAAAATAAAAAGTTTGCAAAGTAGTATCGTATTAATGGTGTAATATTGTTTTTTTCTCGTGTATTTTAAAGTTTTGTAAAAAATAAGGGCAAGTACAATACCAGCGATTATAGTTCCTGAATTAAAAGGAAGTCCGAATGTGTTGACAAAAAATATTTCAGAGAAACTAAAAAACTTTAAAGTGTAGGGAACAAGTAGTTTAAAAATGAAACCTAATACAAAAACAGCAATACAATTTGCAACTATAAAATTAGTAATGGTAATTTTTTTATAATTTTTGAAATAGTATAATAAGCCTATAGCTGGTATTGCCAGTAATGCCATAAAATGTACTCCAAATGATAATCCAATGACAAAAGAAATCAAGATTAGCCATCGGTTACCTCTTGGCTGATGCATATCTCTTTGCCATAATAGACCCAAGTAGAGTAGGAGAGCTAGTAGACAAGTTGCCATTGCATATACTTCTGCCTCTACAGCATTAAACCAAAAACTATCTGTAAAAGCAAAACTTAATGAACCAACGATACCACTAGCAAAAATGATGATCGACTCTTGTTTGGTATATAATGTGTATTGTTTTGTTTTTTGAACCAATAAGACAATTGACCAGTATAAAAATAATATTGTGAATGCACTTGCTATCCCCGAGGTGATATTCAAAGTAATGGCAATTTGTTCTTTGTTTGTTGTAAATATTGAAGCAAAAGCACCGATCATCTGAAATAAAGGAGCTCCCGGAGGGTGGCCAATTTGTAATTTTGATGAAGTAGAAATATATTCTCCTACATCCCAAAAACTATTTGTGGGTTCTACCGTTAATATATATACTGATAATGCTATAGTAAAAACTACCCAACCCAGTAAACGATTCCACGTTTTAAAACTCAATGTGATCATATACGCCTTTCACTAATTTTGTGTAAGGGTCAAATAAATGACAAAACAGAGAAAATGCTTTATTTACGATATATGAATAAGGTGCTAGTACCGGTATGATTTTTTGATATACAGGTAAATAGAAAAAATAAAGGTAAGTTAGAATGACTGAAGTGGAGTATCGTAATTTTTTTAAATTTCAAATTTATTCATCAGTTCTTTTCTGTTGGCGATATTGAGTTTACTATAAATATTGGTGATATGTGTTTTTACGGTACTTACGCTTATGAATAATTCATTTGCAATTTCTTTATTGCTTTTTCCGGATAAGATAAGTGTTTTGATAGCCTTTTCTTGTTTACTCAAAAGTACTGGCTTATTAATCTTAGATTTCTTTTTAAATCGAATTAAAATCAATACAAGAATACAAATAACGATAGCTGCAAAAATATTAATCCAGATACTTGTTTTATATTTTTGATCTGTGATGTTTTTTGTTATATAAGCAAGCTTATTTTCGAGATATAGATATGTAGCAGGATCTAAATCACTGGATTTTAATTCGATTAACAAATTGAGGTAATAATCAGGATTTGATTTTACATCTTTTTCTAAAAGATTTTGTTCGTCTAGCTTTTTAATTCCTATAAGTTTTACCAAAAGTATTTGCAGCGAATCTTTTACATAGCCTCTAGTTTCTAAAAGGTATTTTTTAGTATCAAAATCAGAAGTTAAGTTTTCGTATCGGGCTTCAAATTTTTTAAGTTTTTGCAATTCGTTGTTTGCAATATTATTGCTGGCGTGGGTACCAAATATTTCTGTATCACTTTTTGCAAAATGTATTGTATCTTTTTTTGAAAGTATAAATAACTTGAATGCTTTTACGGTGTGAGAAAGTTCTTTTCTTTTTGCTACAGCTATTGGATTGATATGTAATTTATAAATATAATTTTTTGAATCAAACAGTTCTTGACCAAATGTAAAAAATCCTTTTTCATTTATAGTAGAGGTGCCAATAGGAATACTATCGTAGGTTTTATTGTCATTGTAGAGTTTAATTTTGGTCAAGTAAACCTTTTGTTCCCAGTTTTCTGATGTGTCAAGATTAACGTAACCGGTAACAGCATGTTGACTAAATAATGAAACATTAGAGATCCATAAAAGTATAAAAGAGAGTATACAATTTTTCATTACTTCTACTTTAGATTATTTTAGATCAAAATTTATTATCTAGATAATTTCAAATATAAAATAAAAATACCGCTTCAACGATGTGTCAAAGCGGTATCATGCAAAATTCTTTTTGTAATTGAATTTTTTTTATTTGATCATTTCAAAGCTTCGCTTTATAAAATCTGTCAACTCTTCTCCTTTTAATAGGTTCTGAGATAGTTTAGCCAAATCAAGAGATTGTTTGATCAGCCTTTCTTTTTTCTTGTCAGTTTTTGTATTTGCGATTTGTCCGATAAGTTCATGATTCACATTTACAACAAGATTGAACATCTCTGGCATATTACCCATCCCAAACATACCACCGCCACCTGTTTGTTGCATCTCTTTCATACGACGCATAAACTCTGGTTGAGTAATCATAAATGGAGAAGCATTACTGTCCATAGCTTCTAATTGGATTGTATATGTAGTAGTAGGAATGACCTTTTCTAAATCTGTTTTAAGGCTTTCTTTTTCTTCATCAGATAATTTTGAAATGGTTTCCTCATCTTTTTTAATCAAATTATCAATATGATCTGCATCAACTCTTACAAAGCTTATTTTTTCTTTGCTTGTTTCTAGTTTTTGAATTAAGTGCGAAACAATAGGAGAATCTAGTAAAAGTACCTCGTATCCTTTTTCTTTGGCAGCAGTTATATAAGCATGTTGTTCATCTTTATTAGATGCATATAAAATGATAAGTTTATCATCTTTGTCGGTTTGCTTGTCTTTTATCTTTTCTTGTAATTCTTCAAAAGTCAAGAAACTGTCATCTACGGTAGGATATAAAGTAAATTTGTCTGCTTTTTCAAAAAACTTTTCTTCCGAAAGCATTCCATACTCGATAACAATCTTAATATCATTCCATTTTTGTTCAAAATCTTCTCTGTTGTTTTTGAACATAGAATTCAGTTTATCAGCAACTTTTCTGGTAATGTAGCTTGATATTTTTTTTACATTACCGTCTGCTTGTAGATAAGAACGAGAAACATTAAGTGGGATATCAGGAGAATCGATTACTCCTCTTAGCATCGTTAAAAATTCTGGAACAATACCCTCTACATTATCAGTAACAAATACTTGATTTTGGTAGAGTTGTATTCTATCTTTTTGTAGGTTTAAATCTTGTCCTAATTTAGGAAAGTATAAAATACCAGTAAGATTAAAAGGATAATCTACATTGAGATGAATGTTGAACAATGGTTCTTCAAATTGCATTGGATAAAGCTCTCTGTAAAAACTCTTGTAATCTTCATCTTTTAGATCAGCAGGTTGCTTTGTCCATGCTGGATTAGGATTGTTGATAATGTTATCTACTTCTTGAGTAGGAGCAGGGTCTTCTTCTTTTGCATCTTCTGGCTTAGGTAACGTCTCTGTCTTAGTACCAAATTTGATCGGTACCGGCATGAACTTATTATACTTTACCAATAATTCCTGAATTCTATTTTTTTCAAGAAATTCGGTATCCTCTTCTCCTATGTGAAGGATAATTTCGGTTCCTCTTTCTGTTTTGTCATGAGCATCAATACTATATGTTGGTGATCCATCACAAATCCAGTGAGCAGCGGGTTCATCTTTGTAAGATTTGGTAATGATCTCAACTTTGTCTGCTACCATAAAAGCAGAATAAAAACCAAGACCAAAGTGACCAATGATCCCAGTATCTTTTGCGCTGTCTTTATATTTTTCTAAAAACTCTTCAGCACCAGAAAAAGCAACTTGATTGATATACTTTTCTACCTCGTCGGCAGTCATTCCGATACCTTGATCTATAATATGTAACTGCTTTTTTTCTTCGTCTATCTTAATTTCGATAATTGGGCTGCCATATTCTATTTTGGCTTCACCAATACTTGTTAGGTGCTTTAGTTTTAGAGTAGCGTCTGTAGCATTAGAAATTAATTCTCGTAAAAAAATCTCATGATCAGAATACAAGAACTTTTTAATTAATGGAAAAATATTTTCTACAGATACATTGATATTTCCAGTAGCCATTTTATTTATGATTTTTATTTAATAATTAAAAATTGTGTTGTCAAAAAAAATACCATGTAAAGAATGTATGACAAACTGGCACATGCTCATTTTTATATTTAGGTGTAAGGAATCAAAAGATCTAGAGACTAAATTGACGAGTTTTGATTTCATTTTTAATGAAACAACTTTAACATATTTTTTGTTTAGCTTTTCTGTTTGAACGTTAAACAATTTGTATATTTACACAGTAAATAAATATAAAATGGCCTCTCCAAAAAGCAAGCAAATAATAGATAGCAATTACATCATAGCAAAATATATGGACTATGTTTTGGACCATGATGGTTTTCCAAAATCAGTATATAAATTTTGTAAAGACATCAAAATTAAAGAGTCGGATTTTTATAATTTTTTTGGAAGCTTAGAAGCAATCGACAAAGGAATATGGAGCGCATTTTATAATAATGCTATAGACGTAATGTCTAAAAATAAAGAATATGATGATTTTTCTAGCAGAGAAAAAATGCTAACGTTCTTTTATACTTTTTTTGAACTACTAACTCTTAATCGTAGTTATGTATTATTTACTCTTAATAGACATAAAATGCCGATGGAAAATATGAAGCAATTAAGAGGTTTAAGAAAACATATTAAGGATTTTGCTACCGAATTGATCGAAACCGATAACGACGAAAAGATGTTCAAAGTGACAAAGAATCCAGTGGCAATATATTCTGAAGGAGCTTGGTTTCAGTTCCTGTTTTTACTTAAATTTTGGAAAGATGATGAATCTGCCGGATTTGAAAAAACAGATGTAGCCATAGAAAAATCTGTCAACACTATTTTTGATGTATTTGATAATACTCCTCTCAATAATGTGTTGGATTTTGGGAAATTTCTTTGGAAAGAAAAAGTAATGTAATAGTTAAAATAGTTGGATTTACAATATGAAAACAATAGATAAAATACCTATCACAAAAATTGGTCGTACTGCGGAGCTTGTAAAGACCGGAGTAAAAGTTGGAGGTAATTATCTTAAATATTACAGTAAAAAAGCTGTTAATCCTGGATTAACAAAAGATGAACTTAATGAAGATAATGCGGCGGATATCTATGATGGATTAAAGAATTTGAAAGGAAGCGCACTCAAGGTTGCTCAAATGCTTTCTATGGAAAAAAATATTCTTCCAAATGCTTATGTAGAGAAGTTTTCATTATCACAATTTAGCGTTCCCCCGCTATCTGCACCATTAGTAAGAAAAACATTCAAAAAATATCATGGTAAATACCCAGAAGACCTTTATGATACATTTGCAACTCAATCTGTAAACGCTGCGAGTATCGGTCAGGTACACAAAGCATATAAAGATGGGAAAAAACTTGCTGTGAAAATTCAATATCCTGGAGTTGCAAATAGCATAAGTTCTGATTTGGCGATGGTAAAACCCATCGCCATCAGAATGTTTAATTTAAAAGGTAAAGATTCTGAAAAGTATTTTAAAGAACTAGAAGGTAAGCTATTAGAAGAGACAGATTACATTTTAGAAGTTAAACAAAGTAAGGAAATAACAAGTTCTTGTTCAAAAATTCCAAATCTTAGATTTCCAAAATATTACGAATCATTATCCAGTAAACGTATTATTACAATGGATTGGATGGATGGTTTACATCTTAGTGAATTCGCAAAAGAGAATACAGATCAAGAAAAAGCTGATATAGTAGGGCAAGCGCTATGGGATTTTTATATGTATCAGATGCATATTTTGAAAGCAGTGCATGCAGATCCACATCCGGGAAATTTTTTAGTTGATGCAGACAATAATCTTATCGCTATTGATTTTGGATGTGTTAAGAAAGTTCCGATAGAGTTTTACACCCCTTATTTTGAATTGGCAGACAAGAAAAATATAGATGATCCAGAGTTTTTTACTCAAAAAATGTTTGAGTTAGAAATCCTGAGAGATGATGACTCACCAGAAGAGTTAAAGTTCTTTTCCGAATTGTTTCATGAGATGCTTAGTCTATTTACAAAACCTTTTAATGCCGAAGAATTTAACTTTGCAGACGAAGAATTTTGGGGAGGGATTACGGATTTAAGCGAAAAATATTCTAAAGACACAGAAATTAGAAAGATGAATGGGAATAGAGGAAGTAAACATTTTCTTTATATCAATCGTACTTTCTTTGGTTTATATAATTTGTTACATGATCTAAAAGCAACAATTCGTGTAAGAAATTTTGAAAAGTACCTTTAGGTCAGTCGCTCGACTGACTTGGTTTGTTTATTTATTGGTTAGGTTGTTAGAAAGATGTGCTGTGGTTGGCGCATCTTTCGCTTTTATACTAAGTTACTAAATTAAAAATAAAGTTTAAAAAATTAAGAATGTAGCTTTTCTGCTTGCTACATTCTTATTAAGTAAAATTTAGTGGATTTTTATTTGTTTAACACGCTATAAGTGTTGTTTTCGGAATCTCTTTAAGAAAAGTCAAAATTTTCTCAGACATAAGATCATCTTTGGTAAACACATTGTGCTCAGATTTTTCTCTAACTTCATTAACAAGAAGTGGACTAGCCGTGAATAGACCAGATACGCCTATCAGATTATGGTGTAGTTTTGATAGCATATCCGCCCCGGATATTGCGCTCATACTATCTGTTGCAGAAAATAAAATACCATAAATACCCTTCATGAAGCCGTTATCATGAATGAGGGCATGTGTTTCTCTTTGTAAAAGGCCATCTGCTATTTCTACAATAATATAATCAGGATTGATCATTTTTACATCTTTAAGAAGCGTTTGATACAGATCTAGTAATTCACTTGTATCGCACATATATGTAGAAGGAAAACCATAATTTGAAAAATCAATAGATATTTTGGCACCATGGTCCTTCACAAATGATCTGTCTTTAGAATATACAGTACCGGTTAATTTTATATAAGCTACTTTTTTTCGTGCCCTTGATAAGCCTTTGGCGATAAAGCCTGCAGAAGAAGTTTTACCACTATCCATACTTGTTCCTAATGAAAGAATCACTTTTGTATTTTCATTTTCTTGAATAGGATTAAAAGTTTCTAATCCAGGATAAATTTCTTTAGTATTGATTATAGATTCATTTTTGTCTACTACATATCCTACAAGAGAAAGTATTGTTGGGCCTACTTTCAGTAAACGTGCATTCATCGATTTTACAACTCCTATAGCGCCTCCCTGACCTAATATATGATACTCTTTTTGTAGGGTAGTTGGTATATACCCTTCAATTTGTCCTGTTGCATATCTGTTGCCAAAGGCCGCCATAATATAATCACCAGGAAGTATATATCGATTTGTTTCATTATCGCATTGTACACGAGTATGTTTACCGATTTCTTTCACCTTAAATATTGCTACATCTCCCGGTCTGGGAATGTGTGTTTTTTTCAATCTTCTGTTGATCAGATTACTGTTTACATCTTTACAAATAATTGTTCTCTTTATGTTATTTTGGTTAAATTTTTGTGTTTTCATAATCCTTAAATTTCAAATAGGTTTGTATTTAAATTTTATAACAATAGTTTTCTGTTTTGTTGATCAATAATTACGTAATTATAAGAATCTGGTTCTTTAAGTTTATAACAGAGTTTTTATTCCTATGTTAATTTGTTTTATAAACAGGTAATCATGAAACTACCCTACCAAAGAATTTGTTAAAAAAGATTTTTTTTGAATTGATGAGTGTTAATGTTTTGTTTTTGTAGTAGTTAAGTGGATTTATTTTTTTTGAAAAAAATATTTGTAATCAAAAAAAATAATCAAATTCTTATCGATATTAATACTGATTAGTGATGTAATCATTTTATTTGATACGTGTATGTAATAAGTAGATGTTATTTTATGAAAAGTAAAGCATGACTATCTTTCTGTTATAAAAACTACTATGCATGCATATAATATAAGTGCAGTTTGCTTTATCAAGATGTCAAGAATACATATATTGAACGCCAGTTTTTTAAATAATCGTTAATTTAACGAAATACGTAATAATTATATGTATACTTCAAAAATATCAGGTTTAGGATATTATGTTCCTGAAAATATTGTTACCAATGATGATCTTTCTAAAATGATGGATACCAACGATGAGTGGATTCAAGAAAGAACAGGAATAAAAGAAAGACGTCATATCAAAAAAGGAGATGGCAATTCCACTTCTGTAATGGGAGTAAAAGCTGCAAAAATTGCTTTAGAAAGAGCAAAACTTACTAAAAATGATATCGATTTAATCATTTTTGCAACTTTAAGTCCGGATATGTATTTTCCAGGAGGAGGAGTTAGGGTTCAGGATATGATGGATATGAGTACAATTCCTGCACTAGATGTACGCAATCAATGTAGTGGTTTTGTATACTCTCTATCTGTTGCTGATCAGTTTATAAAAACCGGAATGTATAAGAATATTCTAGTTATAGGTAGTGAGAATCATAGCGGCGGATTAGATATGACAACCAGAGGTAGGGCTGTATCTGTTATTTTTGGAGATGGAGCAGGAGCGGCAGTGATTTCAAGAAGCGAATCAAAGGATAGAGGTATTTTGTCAACACATTTGCATAGTGAAGGAGCTCATGCCAAAGAACTATCCTTAGAAGGACCAAGCACAGAGCATTGGGTGCCAGAATTAATAGAAGAAAATCCAAAAGAAAATATACCATATTTCCCTTACATGAATGGACAATTTGTTTTTAAAAATGCTGTGGTTCGATTTTCTGAGGTAATTAATGAAGGCCTACAAGCAAATAATTTATCTGCTACAGATATAGACATGCTCATTCCGCATCAAGCTAATCTAAGAATATCTCAATTTGTACAGAAACAATTTAAACTACAAGATGATAAAGTGTATAACAATATCCAAAAATATGGGAATACTACTGCGGCATCAATTCCTATTGCATTAACAGAAGCTTGGGAAGAAGGAAAAATTAAAGAAGGAGATCTTGTTGTTTTAGCAGCATTTGGTAGTGGATTTACCTGGGGTAGTGCTATAATAAGATGGTAATGTTAATAATTTAGTTATTAAATATAAAAACGCGAAATCGATAGATTTCGCGTTCTTTTTTTCTTAGAAACTCGGTTACTAATTTTTTAAAGGCTAATTCAAATAAATCATAACCATGATTACATTATATTAAACGTTATAAATTCCCAACTGTTACAAAAAATGAGTTTTTTTTGCAATTATTTAACGTTAACGTGATTTTAGACCCTTAATAATTGCATTTTGTGAATGTTTATGATTAAGAATCAGTTTTTTATAAAGAATTTAAAAATGTATTTAGACTCATAAAATAACATTCAAATATTGTAGAAATTCAGCAAAATTATAGATAATTGTTCCATTGATTATTTATTATTCAAGAGCATATATAGTGAATCAAGATTGATTTTTTTTAGTGGAATTTGACCAAAATCTTTTTGGT
The DNA here is from genome assembly GCF_006443095.1 of Aquimarina algicola. GTDB lineage: Bacteria > Bacteroidota > Bacteroidia > Flavobacteriales > Flavobacteriaceae > Aquimarina > Aquimarina algicola. The sequence goes on along the minus strand of NZ_VFWZ01000004.1, from coordinate 422,877 downwards.
CAAAGACTTTTGGTTTGATAATACTATCTGGATTGTTCTTTGCTGTTTTCGTATACACTATTTTATTCAAAAAAATTGAAGGAGTAGAAGTATTAATTTTTAAAGTTGTTGCTTCATTAATTATAAATTTTGAAGAACAAATTTGTTGTTCTAAAACGATGTCCATATCCTTGCTAAAAATTTTCATAAACCCTTCTGAAAAACAATTACCGGTTTCGTCTTGAAGCCTAATGATTTGATTATTTGAAAAAGATATTCCTGATTTTGGATGATGAATAGAAAGTTTCTTATTCTTTAAAATTGCTACGTAACCATTTTTAAGTTGGATAGAATCGGATTTATGTTGAGAGAAGTCATTTGGATTTACAGTAGCAGATTGATCAGATACATTCGTAGACGTATTAGATTTTAAGTTATAAATAGGTTTACAGGCACTTAGTACAATATACAAAATGATGAGTATGCTCATACTATAATATCTGATGATATTAACTTGCATCTGTTGTTCCACAATCATTAATAAAAACTTGTTTTGTTGTTGTAAAATGATTTCTTCTGGAAGCGTAACTGTCTGTATTAAGATTGATAACAGCAGTGATAGCGTTTACATGACTATCTTCATCTCCTTGATTAGCAAGGGCAACTAGTCCGTTATGTACCCAGTACGCCATTGCAGAAATCATAGCAATTCTTACATCACTAGACACAGCTACAGGATCAGCTACGATATCAATTCCTGATTCAGGATATAATGATTGTATGATTTGATTCACATCGTTATAATTGCTACGTCCAGTAAGTTGAATAAAGCCTCTACCCCTGTAATTCCATCCATCACCGCTTGCAACGTTTCCATTTCCTATTCTGTTCGCATAGGCCCGATTTGCTATGGCTTCTTGATTTGCAGATTGCCCGGGTGCTCTACCATATAATCTAGCTTCAGCGGGATTTCTCTTAAAATATGAAAATTTTTCAAGTAGTCTTGCAACTGAGTAATTCATATTCTCTGCAGTATCTTCTACATCAACATTATTACCTACTTCTTGCTTTACTTGAGCAAAGAAATGTGCTTTATTTAAACAGGTATTCATAGAAAACTTTTCGAAAGCTTCATTAAAAGCATTTTTCATTGCAGTTAAATCAGAATCGGAAGTAGCCGTAAATATAGTGCTAAGTTGTTCTAGAGTTATTTCAGCCGAACAACAATCTGTTAATTTAAAGAATTTATAATCTGGTTTTAAAAATTCTTCTTGAAAAGTACGTTGTCCAGAAACTGTAACATCCAAATAAAGTTCAGCATAATTTTTTATGATTTCTAATCCATCATCTTGCGGTTGACCGTTCTCTGCTTGGATATTGGCTTCTTGCTGCCCTAAGTTGTCAGGTCTTTGTCTGGGTCTTATACTAGTTTCTACAGCTCCACCTTCTTCTTGTTGAGGTAGTGTTAGCGCTTCTTTCCAATCTTCAAAAGTATCATCATCTCCCGGGTGAAATTTGATTTTTACAGCAGCAGTACCATTATTTTCAAAAACAGCAGTTAATTCTCTTGTTGTAGATGGGTTTGTATCTTCTTCATTTTGATATATTTGAACTTGTAAAGAATCATTTGCTTCTGTAAGTTTAGGTTCTTTTTCTTTTATTAAAATAGTACCTTCTGTTCCTTCCGGGAAAAAACCATAAACTACAATATATGCATCTTTACCAATCACACCAGAATTAATTCTTTCAAACTGATTTCTTTCTTCTAGTTTTCTGGTTTGTATGTCGATAGTAGACTGTGCGGCATATGTTCCATTCGGCATTGCTTGTAAAACATCTTCCACAGTAAGATATTGATTATTTTGTTCAAGCGATTCTTGTGAATTGCTTATTATGATTCCGGCGATGCGATTACGATTTTCGTCAGTTATTGTATTTGGATTATTAAAAGAATACGTATAAGTACCCCCTAATTCGTCAGTTTCAACAGTTTCGATCTTCTTTTCTGCAAAATAGGCGTCTATCAATGTTTCTTCAACTTCATTGGTGGCTATTGTATTTTGCTCGGCATTATTCAAAAAATTTTCGCTGCCCCAACGATTTAAGATTCTATCATTTCGTTGTCTTAGTAACTCTTCTATAGATCCTGGGTTTGTTGTTTCCTCACTCATGTAACTGATTAGATTTTAAGGTTTGCAATAGTCATAAATCACAATTTCTTGATAAGGATTCTGTATACGTAAAATCCATTTTTTCTCAATATTATCCCTATTACATTGGATCATTTCATAAGATCCAATATAATCTTGATCATAGTCTCCTAAATCGTGTTGAGCTTGATAAAAATCCTTTTCTGTACCGATGAACTCGCTGGTTTTACTGGTTTTTTTGTAAAAGTTGATATTACATTCATCAAAATTTTTACCAATTCTGTTTTCATCAACAATGCTATCGGCATATTTTTTTAGTATACTGACTAATTCTTTTTGATCACTAGAAGGGTTGTCAACCAAGAGATATCTAATAAATCCTTTTTTATCTTCATTATTTGACGTAGCAACGATTCCTGAAAAATCCATGTTTTCTAAAGGAATTATTATGTTTTGTTTTTTTTGCGAACAACTATTTGAAATTATAAATACAAATAATACTATTACCAAATTTATTTTCATCATTTTTTTTTATGCTCTATCCATATCGTTCAAAAAAGAAGGGGCATATGCAAAGAACTCTTTTTCAAAAGTCATTTTGGTTAAAAATGGTTTATAACCTCTAATATGTTGTAGTACGAACCATGCTCTAAAACCTGCTCCATAAGAATAAAACTTTTCCATATCTGGAAGGTCTAATCCAAAATGATCCCAATAGATGACTTCATATTTAATATCATATCCATCTTTTTTTTTGGTATACTCTACAATGCTTACTTCGTAACTCCAAACGTCATTAACGGCTATTGTAGTGCCTCTCAATAAATTATTGTCTTCTCCTCTTGCAAAAGAAGGAGAGGCTCCAGGTCTTCTTTGCCATCTGATAGCTGTATTCTCTGCCGCAGAGATATCTCCTCCAGAACTTTGAATTCTTTGTGTAATCGTTCGTTCTATAGATTCACAAAAACGTTTTGTAGCAGAGCTTTCTATTGCTGCTTGGTTTAATGCATCATTTTCATAAATACCACCTTGATTACTTTGAAACCTATCGATCATTAAACCAATATTTGTGTCTAATTCTCCTAAAGAAAGTGCAGAAGCCATTATTCTAAAATCAGCAAAAAGAGTAAAATCAGGATTTAGGTATCGAGTCATTCTAAAGAGTACAGGCCTTGTAGCTGTAATTTCTTGTGTAGTATATACAGCTTTTTCTGTTTCTTGGTCTCCGTTAGCAAATTTTAGATGAGTTGATTCATTAAAACCATTCTGTTCATATTGCTGTTTGTAACTTTCAATCTCTTGTTCAGAGTATATTGAACTGCTGATCACTCCATTACCATATGCCATATCATTTGCAATTGCAGTTCCATCCTCATTGAGTCCGGGGACTCTATATCGTTCTACATAAAAAGGAACTTCAATATCCTTGATTTCAGGTACTGGTAAATCTGTTGGAGTCTCAGTCTGAGCTGTATTTGTCACAGATATGTCTACTCCTCCTGTAGAACATTGTATGGTAGAGTCCTCTAATAACGCTGTTTGGCCGTCAATAGTTACTGAGTCTGCGGTCTTTGACCACTGTGTTGGAGAAATTACGCTTGCACATGGAGGAGGGTTTTTTCTCCATTTTTTGCAAACCCCGTCAAAAACAAGGTTAGATTTTGCATTATCGCCATCTGTAGCCCAATTAATATCTTGTAACTCTATCTGAGTAGAACTAACTACTAATTTTCCACTAGATGAGCATAAAGGACATTTAAGTTGAGCACCATTAATCACAAATTGTCCTGCCATGATTTATGTTTTTTTGAAAAAAAAGTTACTTATTATCCTTTGCTGATTTTTACATTACCACCACCTTGTAATACTGCTACTGCCCCACAGGCAATTTTCATATTGGTTTTGCTTAAGATTTGAGCGTCTCCACTATTTTGAGTAAATCGAGTACCAACGTTAGTAGTCATTTGATCTTCTACCGTATTAGAGTGATTAAGAGACGAACTCTCAAAATTCATCCCTGTAAACATTTTGGTATTTTGCCCTATATTAAAAGTAGCATCTTGCTCTACATTCATCTCAAAGTTTTTAGCATTGAGAGTCATTTTTTCTAGTGCAGTAATGGTAATGTTGTTATTGGCTGTATCAATATGTATCGTATTTGCATTTTGATCAATGATTGTGATGAACTCTTTACCATCGGCATCATTAAGTTCTATAGTATGCCCGCTACGAGTTCTTATGGCTTTTACATCATTATTTTTGGTATTCCATCCTGCGGATTTTGCGTTTCCGTTGTATAATGTTCCCATTACAAAAGGTCTTTCAGCATTACCGCCTTCAAATCCTATGAGTACTTCTTCTCCAATTTCTGGGATAAAATGAAATCCTTTTTCTCCTCCTGAGTGTGGTGTTAATACCCTTAACCATGGGGTAAACTCCCCTAAAGGCTTTTGCCAGTAGAACTGTACTTTTATTCTACTTAATCCCTCTGGGTCGGCATTATCAGTGACTATCGCTACCTGATGATCACTTTTTGGATGTAAACGTATGTTTGTTTTTGGCGACGCATCTTGTGCTATAGATACTCCCTCAAAGGTATTACTGTATTTTCCGTTTTCTGTTGTTTCGTGTTTTATTTTAGTGATTCTAAAGGTATAGTCTCCGGGACCATTTTGTATTTTGACTACTTTTCCTAAACTTACTCCCGGATTATCACTTTTTCCACTCATAATCACCTGATTGATTTCTTCAGATTTTTTTTGTTGTTCTACAAGTGTATCAAGTCGTTGTTTAATTTGTGGATCATTGTAGGTATTTATAAATACATTAGTTTTGTGAGGGTATATTTCTTCACTTTTTTTAGAAGCAAATCCGTTATAGCTGTTCATTCCTGTGTTTACAGCTTGTGTTGCTAATTCATGTTGTTGATCATTGAGATAATCGTTAGTAAAGAAGGCATAGCTATTGGATCTTGGATTGATATTTCTTGAGAATTCCTGAAGATCCTGCCCATAGTTCAAGAGTACTTGCTCATTATCTTTGGGTTTTCCAAATACAAGATCTTCTCCATCATAATAGAACCATTCACCATATTGTTTTGCCAGACGGCTAGCATATTGAAAGCTGCTTTCTCCATTTTGCACACTGTAATGAAGTGTATCAGAGAACCCGGGGTTGATTACTGTATTTAATTTTGACCTATCGTATAGTTGAAAAGTATTATCAATAATAGTCGCTAAGCCGGCATCACTATAGGATGCAAAATGAGGTCCGTCATCAGTGATGATAGAAGAGCTTTTTGCTTTGATGATAATAAGATCAGAGTGTTGGTACAAAAATCCATTGGTACTTTTTACTTCTGTTACCACTCCTTTGAACTTAAGTTCTTTATATGCTTTAAAGGTATTTAATGAGGTTATTTTAAGGACTAAGATTTGTCCGAGGTAATCCTTACTTTCATCATCAGATGTGCTGGTTATATTCTCCAGAACATCTTTTCTACATACTAACTCCAGATCATGATGTTGATCTATTTCTTGTTCTAGTGATATACTTTTAAAAGCTAATATAGGAACCCCTCCTATAAATAGTTGAATCTTTGATTGAAGTGCCATGTTAGGTTTAGAGTTTTGTGAGTTATGTGAAAAACATCAACTGTAAAAATATACATAGATCGTTACGAATACAACCCTGTTTTCAGGGGTATTTGCATGATTTTTAGAAATTGATACAAAAGAATAATCGTATTTAAAAAAATATCTACTTCTGATGAATATTACTTAAAAGAGCTATGTAATTCATTTTTGATGAAAAAATAAGCAGGAAATGGCGGCTTCAATACAATATGCTAATTACGGTTGTCTGATTTTTGGAGACTTGATTTTTTGTTGAAAATGATATGCCGGAAAATCCGGGACGTTATTTCATAATGAAAATAACGTCCCGGATTTTCCGGCACAAAAACTGCACGCTTAGAATTATTCTAAATAATGGTATTGGTGATTTTATATAGTATTGGTATAAAAAATAAAACTACTTTTCTCTAATTACGCCACAATTTATCATTATAAATAGTAGAAAGTGTAGCTATTTTTACCTCAGTAGCTCCAAATCGACCAAGAACTGGCAAAGGCATGTCTTCAAGATTACCTTGTCTATCCATTCTATATATATCTGATAATATAGATGCAGAAGTATATATGTATTTTTCCTGACCTGCATCAGATTCATATAATGCCGGAAAATAATTTCCTCCACCTAAGTCTAACCTAAATACAAAAAGTATACGATGATCTCCTACTGGGTTACTCGTTAATTGATCATGAGGTATTCTAAACCGTATTGCAGCATTAGTTCTGGTATTATTTTCTGGATCAGGTTCTATCACTATATCTCCAATTTGTTGTGGTTGAATTTCATAAATCACATCTCTTCCCATACCGCCCGATGCATAGAATACCCTATAATCCAATTGCTCTTTTGCTAATAAGAAATTACCAACAGTCAGTGTTGCGGTAAATTCTGTATGAAGACTTACTCGTTGTGATAGAAAACCTGATTCTCTATCAAATTGAAACCTACTGTTTCTATTTCCACTTGCTGCTAATTGAATATTATAAAAGACAACCATATTGGTCAGAATAGCTAATTCGTCTTTAAAACTATTTATATGGCGCATATCCATATCACCAAAAACAGAAAAAGTATTGTTTAAATTAGAAAGTACTGTTCTAGAGGCAAAGAAATCTCTATTGTACTCACATGTTGTTCTTCCATTCAAAGGAAAACTTATATTATCGCTAAAAGAAAAGTTTTTGAAGAAAGCTTCGAGGTGTGAATCTGTTAACCAAGTTGCTAACATATATAATCCAATAGCGATCGCTCCGGCAATCCATCCAATAGGACCTAATAATGCGGTGGATCCAAAAACAGCTGTTGCAATAGCGGCTCCGGTAGTTGTTGTCGCAGTCAGGCCTGCTATGGTAGCGATAGAAAATGCTGCGGCAGCACCTGCATAAGCCAATGCAGCATCACTGTCTCTACTTTGTCCTCGTCTGTGGGCACTCCAGCCACACATAATTACAGTGACTCCAGAGCCGGCAAGACCGATATAGCGAGTTGCAGCACTTAAAGAAGAGCTACCTGCCAAAGATGAGCTTACAGATTGAGTATAAGCAAGACTTGCAGCTGTAAAATCAGCAGCAGTTCCGGCAAAAGATACATATCCAAACAGGTCTTGATTTTGCGGTTCTGAAAGACCATTAAACGCATTAGCAATGTTAAAAGCTTGTAGTAGAGCCAAAGATCCTGTAAATGCCGAACTCCCTTGTATGTTGCTTGCGGTTTCAGCTCTTGGACTTTGTACTGTAACTTCTCGGCTTTCGGTAGTTATAATTGGTATTCTGGCTAACGTTCCTCTACTGTTTGTTCCTAAAATATCAATTTGAGATCCTTGTTGTCTGAATCTTGTAATAAAATTAGAAGGATTAGTTCTTGCTCTATAGGTGTGAGAAGTAAGTCTTGAAGTATCGAGTTGAGCATTACTTCTAGCTAAAACTTCTTGAAAATTACTGGTTCTAAAGTCGATTACAGGTGTACTCTGACCACCAGGCGTTAATGTCTTTATTTTTACTCCTGTAAACCTAGCTTCAAGGTGAGTAAAAACTGTTTCTTGTGTCATAATTTGTATAACACTCCTTTCTGCGTATGTCTCTATAGAAGAATTAATATATCCTGCTATTTTATTGGTAAAATCTATCCAGTAACTGTCACTCGGTGATTGGCTTTGATCTATTTCTATGTCTTCTTTAAATACATCATAAACAGGAATATCACTTTCTTTTAATAGAAAGTCAACAACACATTGGCTATGAAGTAGATGTTGTTGATCTTCTATTTCTAATTCAGCATTATTTTCTAGATCCATTGATCTATCGATATCTCTAGGGTTAATAGCAAGTACTCTACAAGGCTGCATACAAGCTAGTTTCCCTTCAAGAATATTGTACGGTGTTCCTCCTTTATGATGTATATAGGCTTCTTCGTAATATTGATGTTTAATAAATACACAAAGATCATTCTGTAGATTTCTTATGAGTCTTCTGTTTGTTTTACGCGTTGTAAATCCTAATACATTTTCTAATTTTTGACGGTCTATTCCTTCAATTCCATCATCCCTATATCTAATCCCATGTCTTGATATTTGCCTATCACTTTGAGACCTTCTTGTTCGCGGTACTCCGCCATCATACATCTCTATCATTTCTTCATCATTATAGACAAGCTTGTATGTCATTTGAGCTAAAGAAAACATTGCCACTCTATCTTGTTCAATACTTGTGTAAGTATCTGGAGCTTCTCCATTGATCATTGCTCGAGCTACAACATCAGCATCTCTACCCGACCGGGCACATTCTATATATGCTCTATGCTCTATAATTTCTTTACAGATAGCTTTGGTGATGTCAAGAGCACAACCAATAGGATCGGGGAGTGTAACAAACATATCTTTCCATATAGGAGGATTTTCACTTTCTCCTAAATTAGCATCGTGTTTCTGGACTGCCTCTAAAGTATTTTCCATCCAATCTTTTGAAGCTTTTTGATCTTCTGTGAATGTAGCTCTTATTTCTTGATATGTTTTTACATGCTCTTGATTGCTTGTACCTCCTCTCTCAAAACCACTGCAATCGATAAATACCATACCTTTTTGTCTTTTTTCATCAGCAGATGCAGTTCGCATTTTTTCATGATACTTAGCCGGCCACTGTACATTAGAAAAGCCTATCCATAATTTTTGCCCTTCCTTAAAATGTTTGTTCACTTCCATTTCTCCAGAAGGTTCTCTAATGTCCAGTAATTCTCCTGTTTCTTTTCGTTGTTCTTCTTCATAAACGGGTTCATAAACAGTAGCAGCCCTACCATCTATATGTATTTTATATTCATAAAAAAGATCCTTATCGTCTTCATCAAATAAGTATAAGTATCCCGAATTTAAAGCTGTAGGTGCTACATAAAAATGTTTGATTTCGTTAGAATCTGGGTCAGGTTCTGCTTCTGGATCAGGATCAGTGGTTGTAATTGTAGGAGCATTTTCTAAAACTATGATTTCTGCTTCTTCATCTTCTGCTGATTGCGGAACGATAAGATGTTCTTCTTTTCTATGCTTAGCAAATAAACCGTATCGTAAAAAATATAATCTTATTTTATTCTCAAAATTGATACATAATTCTTCATTTTCATTCACACAAAATGTGGTCATATTAGCGCCTTCTGTATGATCTGCCGGTGTATCTGCTCCTGTAGTTTCTTGTTGAGTTGGTGCTGTATCTGTAGCCATTGATAATTTTATTTTTGTGCTTTATTAGTTTTCAAAGTGATATGTGAATATCAAATCTTTTGCATTTACTTCTTTTTGAGTTACATTATTCAAAAAGATTGCTTTTGATGTACTGCTTAATTGAATGGATGTATTTCTTTTTTCTGTGATTTCTAAAAAGGGGATTATACTTTGTGATTCTTTATAACTATTAAGTGCTACAAAATCTAAAAAGTCAAGTTCTTTAAATTTTTCTCCATCATATAAATAGACATAAGCACCCCAACTTTCTTCGGCACCAACTTCTGCAAGTATGACTATGTTTTTTCCTTTTTTAGATTTGTAAAAATTTAGATTTAAACGCCAGCTATCCTCTTGGCCTTTGGATTGATATAATAGATTATACTCTTGGTCAACGGCATATAACCTAACCCCATCATTATGTATTTTTGATATTCCTGTTATAAGCGTTAGTGTGTTTATTTGAACAACTTTTTCTACAATAAGACTATCTCCTCCAGTATAAGATATACTATTTCTCGGTTCAAATTTATTATAAGTAATTGAGTCATCTATTTGATTCTCATTGACCTTTTGACTTTTAGAAAATGCTAATGTATGATCTAATGTGTTTTTACTATTGTTACAAGCAACAATAAAAGATAGGAATAAAATAAAAATGCTATTATAAATGGTTTTCATGTCTATGCTCTATGTGCTCGTTGTGCAATGAGTTCCTGATGTGCTCTGTTGGCATCTTCAGCCAACTTATGATTTACAAAAAATGCAGGATTTATTTTATTAGCTAAACCTCTTGATCTTGCCATATTAGCGATTTCAAAATGTAAATGAGGTGCTCTTGTACCACTAGCATTACCAGATACGCCTGATAACCCAATAACATCACCTGATTTTACAATATCACCCGCATTTACACTTGCTTCTTGAAGATGTGCATATCTCAAGAAAATGTTACCATCATAATTAAACGCACTGCCTTGTTCTATTTCGTCGGGGCCATATGTTAAAGCGTATTGATTTCTAGCGTTTTTAAGATCGTCAATGCTATCTATTTTTATAACCACGACCAATCCAAACCCCGGACCGGTATAAATTTGATCAACTACACCATCTAGGCAGGCATAAAGTTCTGTACCAGCTTCTGCAAATATATCTAATCCAGTGTGGTTACGTACTGAGCCATTACTTCTTCTTCTTACGCCTCCAAATGTACTTCCTTTAGGACGATAATTTCCACTAAATGTGAATAGTGTAATTTCAGGATCTTGTACAGGATCTGTCCATTCACTTGTTTTTACTTCTTCTTGCGTTTCTTCTTCTTCTTGTATATCGGGTAAATCTGTCGGAATATCAATTTGTGCAGTATTAGTAATTGTGATTGTTTTACCTCCTGTTGCACATTTGATGGTTGATGAGTCTAAAAGTGCTAATTTACCATCAACGGCTACACTATCTGCTGTGCGTTTCCATTTTGTGGGAGAAATTACACTGGCACATGGAGGAGGGTTTTTTTTCCATTTTTTACAAACTCCGCTAAAAACCAAATTGGATTTGCTCTTATCCGCATCAGTCGCCCACTGTGTATCTTGCATTTCAACTTCTGCATGTGATACTACTAGTTTACCACTGCTAGAACATAATGGGCATTTTAATGTAGCACCATTGATTACAAATTGTCCTGGCATAATTAAGATTTTTTGATAATACTAAAATTACTATTGTATACTTTTCGGCCGTAATTTTCATTTATAGAAATTGCAGCACTTTCGATCCATGAATTTTTTTGCTGTAAAAAAGTAAAAGATTCTTCAGCATTTATATATTCTTCTTTTTTGGGGTGCTGAGCACTGAGGTTTAGTTTTACCTGACCTGTATCTTCTACAGATGTTAAAGATATTTTCTGATCAACAACAATTTTACCATATCTAGTTTGTAATTGTTGAGGTAATATGATACTTTTTTCTGAAGAGTATTGTTGATATAATGGTTTTAATAAAAGTCCAAAATGTGTATATGAAGCTATTTCTTCTATAATTTTGGATTCATCGGCTAATGTTTCGTCTGTTTTTTGAACAAATCGCTCTACATACTCTCCTTTATATCTTTCCGCTATATAGCTTTTTATTTCCTTCCATTTTTCTTGTAGTTCCTCGATATTGTCTATGCTTTTAATTTCTCCTTGATGAGAAATGCTAATTCTTATTCTATTATATATTGAAGCAACTTTTTTTAAGATGTCTCGCATGGCAAGAGAACCTTCTGAAAACTTAAAATATGAATGTGATACATATATATGCAAATATCTCATATATGGAGTTTCCTCTTTAGAAGTTATCTCAACAATGACTTCTTTTTTACAATTACATGTTATGCTTTTTGAGTAATTAACAGGATAAAAACTATCTAATGTATATGTTTCAACTCCATTTTTAGGAAGTTCTAATCCTGCTTCTTCTATATTGAATTTATATCGTATCATGATGTTTTTATATTGTTATCCTTTGCTGATTTTTACATTACCGCCTCCTTGAAAAGAAGCTGTAGCGCCACAAGCAATTTTCATGTTTTGTCTACTTTGTATCTCTGCATTTCCGCTATTTTGAACTAACTCTCCACCTACCGAAGTAGTCATATTATCTTCTACTGTGTTGGTATGACTACGAGAAGAGGCTTCATAGCTCATCCCCGTTTTTATTTTGGTATTTTGCCCTATATTAAAAGTAGCATCTTGCTCTACATTCATCTCAAAATTTTTAGCATTGAGAGTCATTTTTTCTAGTGCTGTAATGGTAATGTTGTTATTGGCTGTGTCAATATGTATTGTATTTGCATTTTGGTCAATGATTGTGATGAACTCTTTACCATCGGCATCATTAAGTTCTATAGTATGCCCGCTACGAGTTCTTATGGCTTTGACATCATTATTTTTGGTATTCCATCCTGCGGATTTTGCGTTTCCGTTGTATAATGTTCCCATTACAAAAGGTCTTTCAGCATTACCGCCTTCAAATCCTATGAGTACTTCTTCTCCAATTTCCGGGATAAAATGAAATCCTTTTTCTCCTCCTGAGTGTGGTGTTAATACCCTTAACCATGGGGTGAACTCCCCTAAAGGTTTTTGCCAGTAGAACTGTACTTTTATTCTACTTAATCCCTCTGGGTCGGCATTATCAGTGACTATTGCTACCTGATGATCACTTTTTGGATGTAAACGTATGTTTGTTTTTGGCGACGCATCTTGTGCTATAGATACTCCCTCAAAGGTATTACTGTATTTTCCGTTTTCTGTTGTTTCGTGTTTTATTTTGGTGATTCTAAAGGTATAGTCTCCTGGACCATTTTGTATTTTGACTACTTTTCCTAAACTTACTCCCGGATTATCACTTTTTCCACTCATAATCACCTGATTGATTTCTTCAGATTTTTTCTGTTGTTCTACAAGTGTATCAAGTCGTTGTTTAATTTGTGGATCATTGTAGGTGTTTATAAATACATTAGTTTTGTGAGGGTATATTTCTTCACTTTTTTTAGAAGCAAATCCGTTATAGCTGTTCATTCCTGTGTTTACAGCCTGTGTTGCTAATTCATGTTGTTGATCATTGAGATAATCGTTAGTAAAGAAGGCATAGCTATTGGATCTTGGATTGATATTTCTTGAGAATTCCTGAAGATCCTGCCCATAGTTCAAGAGTACTTGCTCATTATCTTTGGGTTTTCCAAATACAAGATCTTCTCCATCATAATAGAACCATTCACCATATTGTTTTGCCAGACGACTAGCATATTGAAAGCTACTTTCTCCATTTTGCACACTGTAATGAAGTGTATCAGAGAACCCGGGGTTGATTACTGTATTTAATTTTGATCTATCGTATAGCTGAAAAGTATTATCAATGATATTCGCTAAGCTGGCATCACTATAGGATGCAAAATGAGGTCCGTCATCAGTGATAATAGAACAGCTTTTTGCTTTGATCACAATCAGATCAGAGTGTTGGTACAAAAATCCATTGGTACTTTTTACTTCTGTTACCACTCCTTTGAACTTAAGTTCTTTATATGCTTTAAAGGTATTTAATGAGGTTATTTTAAGGACTAAGATTTGTCCGAGATAATCTTTACTTTCATCATCGGATGTGCTGGTTATATTTTCCAGGACATCTTTTCTACATACTAACTCCAGATCATGATGTTGATCTATTTCTTGTTCTAGTGATATACTTTTAAAAGCTAATATAGGAACCCCTCCTATAAATAGTTGAATCTTTGATTGAAGTGCCATGCTAGATTTTAAATTTTATAAGTTGCGTGAAAAACATTTATTGTAAAAGTATAAATAGACAGATATGGATACAACCCTGTTTTCAGGGATATTAGTATTGACTATTGATAAAAAAGTTTTTTGTGGATTATTATTAATTGTGTGAGTTGGCTAACTGCAAGCTGTGAGAATTAGGTAGAAGGCTTGATTATGTATGGTATTAATGGTATAAAATAAAAACCGTCTCTACTTGTAGAGACGGTTTTCTATAATAACCAAATAGTAACACTAACCATCAACTATGAATAAAATCTGATTATTATTTCGTAACTAACTAACTAAATTTATGAAAAACCTTAACTTTATACTTAAAGAGACGTGAAGGCTAGAAATACGTTACAAATTATGAGATGTTTTAACATTTTTAGAGATGTTTTTAACGTTTATATTCTCGTATTGGCAAAATGTAAACAGTAATGGCTTTATTCTTTAAATTAATCTAAAAAATGAAAAAGAGAACCTTGATATTAGGAGCTTCTTTAAAAAAAGAAAGGTATTCGAATCTAGCTATTCAAAGCTTGGTGAAGCATAATCATGAAGTAGTTGCAGTCGGTTTAAAAACAGGCTCTGTAGCAGGAGTACCTATTCAAACTTCGATAGAGGGAATTAAAGATATAGATACGATAAGCTTATATCTACACCCTAGTAAACAAGAATCTTATTATAATTTTATTATCGAATTAAGCCCTAGACGACTTATTTTTAATCCAGGTACAGAAAACAATGCAGTATATGCGATGTTTGAAAAAAATGGAATACAGGTAGAGGAGGCGTGCACACTAGTACTACTTTCGACGAATCAATATTAGCCCAATAAAAGTCATCAATCCATTAAAAGGTAATAATTCATATCCTATTTGATAACCTCCGAGTAATTTTGGAGGAATATTAGCAATAACTATAGTAATAAGCAAAGAACATAATGCTACTATCCAACTGTATTTGTCATGTATTTTGTATTTTGTAAAGATACCAAATGCATACAATCCTAATAATGGTCCATAAGTGTATGTTGCTACAGTAAGTAAATTACTAATTACATTTTCATTAAGTACATATTTAAATATGATAATCACAACAATTAATACCAAACTCATCAGAATATGAGTTATTTTTCGAGTCTTAATTTGATCATCTTTATCTTTTTTCTCTATTGCTAAAAAATCAACGCAAAATGAAGTTGTAAGAGAGGTTAAAGCACTATCAGCACTACTATATGCCGCAGCAATTAAACCTAAAAGGAAGAAAATGGTTAACATAATACCTAACCCTCCAGTTATAGCAATTTCTGGAAATAATAAATCGGTTTTTACCTTACCATCTACAACAGGGATAGCGATATCAAATCTCTCTGCATAAATAAATAATAAAGCTCCTAGTGTTAGAAACACAAAATTGACTACAATAAGAATAGTACTAAATGAAATCATGTTTTTTTGTGCATCTTTCAAATTACGACAAGTCAGGTTTTTTTGCATCATGTCTTGATCTAATCCCGTCATACAAATTGTGATGAACATTCCT
Source organism: Aquimarina algicola (assembly GCF_006443095.1). Lineage (GTDB taxonomy): Bacteria > Bacteroidota > Bacteroidia > Flavobacteriales > Flavobacteriaceae > Aquimarina > Aquimarina algicola. Next base: position 407,564 of record NZ_VFWZ01000004.1, on the reverse strand, counting down.
CCGATAAAAGATTTGAAAAAATGATTCTTTACAAGAAAGCTGTCAAAAACAAATATGTCATTATATTTTTTTAGATCTTCTGCATGCAAAAAATCAGAAAAAGACCAATCGATACTATTGTTAATATAATAAATAGCAACTGCGACGGCTAAAAGCATAAATAAGGTTTGTAAGGTATCTGTCCAAACGATAGTTTTGATTCCTCCTTTGAAAGTGTATACCCAAATTAAAACTATAGAAAGAATTACAGTAATTTCAAAAGGCACATTCCACTCATCAAAAACATATTTTTGTAATACAATAGCTACCAGATATAATCTAAAAGCAGCACCAAGTACTCTGGATATAAAAAAGAAAAAAGCACCAGTTTTATAACTTACGATACCAAATCGTTGTTCTAGAAACTGATAAATTGATGTGACATTTAATTTATAATAAATTGGCATTAATACAAATGCAACTATAAAATACCCTGCAAAAAAACCTAATACGACCTGCATGTAACTAAATTGAGAGCCTTCTACCCATCCTGGGACAGATATAAAGGTAACACCGCTTAGAGATGCTCCAATCATACCAAAAGCTACGATATACCAAGGGGATTGTTTATTCGCTCTAAAAAAAGCATCATTTTCTGCATTTTTACCCGTGAAATAAGAGATTAATAGAAGTATTCCAAAGTAGCAAGCGATTAGGAGTAAAATATGAATGGGCTGCATGAATTTTGATTATAATAAGTCACCAAAATACAAAATTAGACTTAACTATAATACTTTGTATTTATTGCAATTTTCTGATTTAAGATATCTGTTGATAAGGTATCAGGACAATAGTGAGTAATTTTATTTGTTTCTTACATCGCTTTCTATCATGCCATCTCTTAAACGAATCACTCTATGTGCATGATCTGCAACTTCTTCTTCGTGAGTAACTAGAATTACAGTATTTCCTGCAGCATGAATTTCATCGAATAATTGCATAATCTCTAAAGAAGTTTTAGAATCTAAATTCCCTGTGGGTTCATCTGCTAATATTATAGAGGGTTTATTTACTAGTGCTCTTCCAACTGCAACACGCTGCCTTTGTCCTCCTGATAATTGATTAGGTTTATGATCCATACGATCAGAAAGACCGACATCTGTTAATACCTCTTCTGCTCTTACAACTCTATCTTTTTTGGAGATACCTGCGTATACCATAGGTAAAGCTACATTATCCAAAGCGGTAGTTCTAGGTAAAAGATTAAATGTTTGGAATACAAAACCAATTTCCTTATTTCTAATATCCGCCAATTCATTATCAGTCATTTTACTTACATCGTTACCATTAAGGATATAACTACCAGAAGTAGGAGTGTCAAGACAACCCAAAAGATTCATTAATGTAGATTTTCCTGAGCCCGAAGGTCCCATGATTGCTACATACTCTCCACGTGCAATATCAAGATCAATCCCTTTTAAAACATAAACAGTCTCTTGACCTAATTGAAAGTTTCTAATGATTCCTCTGATTTCTATAACATTTTGCATAAAGTATTCTTCAAAGAGGGTTAAGATACAATTTTAGATTGATGTGATTTTGATCCCAACCGTATAATTAGTTAAAACACTATAAGCAATATGACGCCTTAGAGGCATTGTTGTTACAGTATATGCTTAGATAAAATATTATAATGTTAAAAATTTTTAGAGGAAGATGTTTTTTATACAAAAGTTTAACAATGAGATCTTCTGTGTAGCAAAGGGTCATGATTTTTGTCATTTTTTGACATATGATGTAGGGGTATTTTTACCTAAAGCATTTAAAACACAAAAATCTTATTATGAATATACGAGCTAATTTGGCTGATGATGCAGTCATAAAAGAAGCAGACATTGTTGCAACAGAAGAAAGAGAAAAAACAAATGATTTTATTAAAAGAGATCATTATAATACAGACGAAGTTATCAATAGTAATATTGCTACTTGTGATTTGAGTATTCCTAAAGTAATTTTACGACATATCTGGGTAAAATTATGTAGCGGAAAATCAATACGAACTTTACTAAAAGACAACACAGATACAGGTGTGAATCATTGGACAGTTACAGAAATTAAACCAAAATTTGATAACTCAGGAAAAATTATTGCTTTTTCAAGAAAAAGTGAAATTTCATCAAATGAAAAACACCTTGTTTTAAAAGAATTTTTTAGAAAGCTCATATCTATAGAAAAATCTATGGGAATAGAGGTTTCTGAAAAATATATGACCGATTTTTTAAGTAAAAAGCACAAAACACTTGACGAATATGTCGAAGATTGTCTAGCCGATACCTACGAAAACAAATTATTACTCAATTAATTTTAAACGAGTTTAATTGAGTAGTAGAAAGTATTCTAATCTGTTTATTTATGAAACCCATAAAAAGTAATTTCCTTTCATATTTATATTATGAAGGGAAATTACTTTTTAAACGTTCTTTTGTTGATGGCTTCCCTTATTTTTTTATATATATTTGATTATGAGTTGTTTGATAAGGTTTTTGTGCTATAAATAACTTAGTAATACTATGACTTTTGTCATTTTTTGATAGTCAATTTGCATTTAGTTTTGTCTCAAATCTTGAATAACCAAATTAACTATGATATGAAAGTACTAAAACGACCTGAACCTATTGATGTAGAAATTGTCTTAGATCCTAAAGAGACAATCATGAGTAAAACAGATCCAAAAGGAATTATAGAGTATGCCAATGATTACTTTATGCAAATATGTGGATATGAAGAACATGAATTAATAGGACAGCCACACAATGTGATTCGGCATCCAGACATGCCAAAAGTTATTTTTAAGTGGTTATGGCAAAGGTTACAAGCCAAAGAAAATATTCATGCATTAGTAAAGAATCTCGCAAAAGATGGTAGATATTATTGGGTAATTACCGATTTTGAAGTAAAAGTAGATGAGGTAGGAGATATCGTTTCTCTTTTTGCAAGAAGAAAAGCACCCCCAAGAGAGACTATAGAAAAAGTAAGTTCTTTGTATAAAAAACTCTTATCTATTGAAGAGTCTAGAGGTGTTGAAGTCTCTGAAAAGTATTTAGTCGGGTTTTTAGAAGAAAAAGGAATGACTTATGATGAATTTATAGAAGATATATGCTTATCTGAAGAAAAGAAACCTGTCGACTTAAAAGAACTACAGTACCATAAGAGAAAAGGATTATTTGTAAGACTATTCAGATAGTATCAATTCTATTTGATATAAAATTATACTTAGAATTTAATTTTTTTGATTTTAAACCATACAAGCCTAAAGATTTTTTACATGATAAACTTTGGGCTTTGTTTTAATCCGCATTGTTGAGTTTAATTCTCTGAAACTTGCCTTAAAATCTAGTATTGTATAATGGTTAGGTACCTTTGAGTTTGCATCAAGTTAGTTTACTTCTTTTGTGAAATAATGATAGAATAAATTTTTTGAATGCTCTGGATTTTCAAAGATTATACATTATGAAACCCAACTAATAATAGATAGATTATTACCCAAATTTATTATGAAATTAATTATAAATAGAATTGATGATTGTTATTAAGTATTTGAAGATAAGTTAGAGATAAAGGATTGATTAAACTTTGTTTCATAGTTACGGTTAAAATTAGTTTCACATTAATTATTAATAATACACAAATATGAAAATACTAAAACGCCCCGAGCCTATCAATGTAGAAATTGCCTTGGATGACAAGAAGATGATTATGAGTAAAGCAAACCCAAAAGGAATCATTGAGTATGCTAATGATTATTTTATAGAAATTTGCGGATATGAAGAACACGAATTGATTGGTCAACCTCATAATGCAGTACGTCATCCTGATATGCCAAAAGTTATTTTTAAATTATTGTGGGAACATCTCAACGCAAAGAAAAATATACACGCGATAATAAAAAACTTAGCAAAAGATGGTAGGTATTATTGGGTAATTACAGATTTTGATGTAAAAACTGATGATACAGGAGAAATAGTTTCTTTTGTAGCGAGGAGAAAAGCACCACCAAGAGAGACAATTGAGAAAATAGACCATTTGTATAAAAAAATACTTTCTGTAGAGCAAGCTAGCGGTATCGAGGTAGCAGAAAAATATCTTTTTGGTTTTCTCGAAGAAAAAAATATGACTTATGACCAATATATAGAAGAAATATGCCTGGCTGGAGAAAAGAGCACGTATGATCCTAAAGATTTACAATATCACAAACGTAAATCTGTATTTTCAAGAATGTTTAGATAAGTAGTTTTGTTTATAGATAGGGATGAAGCTTGGAAATAGTAATACTATTTTCGAGCTTTTTTTATATTCTGATGTTAAAATGCTCTTTTACTTGTTCTTTTCTAAAAAATACAAATCCTAATAGATAGCTATCGATAGTAACTTTTACTTCAGGAGTTTCTTTTACCTTTTCCCAAAAAAAATTATGTTCTTCACTTTTATGAGGTTTATTTATAATGATGATACTATCATTATGCATAGTGCTAAGCAGAGGCTTTAAAACATTTTTTTTAGGATATGTTTCATCTAGATCCAAATAAATGAGGTCATAAGAATTTTTTTCTTCAATTTGACTATCTATTTTTAATGAATCATTTCCAGAAGTAAATATAGTTTTGATCTCTTCAAATCGGTCAGAAACGATAAGAATTTTTTTAATCTTTAGATATGGGATGATACGATTTAAAAGCTTTGTAACTTTAAGATTGAAAGGAAGTATTTGATGAAATTCTCTATAAAAAGGAATAATGTCAGAATAAGATAACTTCTTTTTGGTATCGTAAAAGCATTTTGTAACTAATCCATACACAAAAGGAGAGTGTACCCCATGTTGATTTGTAGATGCAAAGAGAAATTTACAATACTCTTTAATTAGGAATAACATTAGTAATCTTATTTTGGTACTTTGATTATATGACGAATTAACTTTCCATTTTTTCAGAAAGCTCGAACCAGCGCATTTCGCATTCTTCTATTTCTTGAATGATTTTTTCTAGCTTTTTAGATTCTTCATTGATCTTATCTCCTTCAAGTACACCTTCATTAAATAAATTCTCTATTTCTTTCCTTTTGAGTTCTAATTTTTTGAGGTCTCTTTCAATTCTATTAAATTCTTTTTGTTCATTATATGATAAGGCTGCCTTATTATCTTTTTTCCAATCATTTTTTGCTTTTGGTTCAGAAGATTCATTTGTTTTTTGATCAGGCGCTTTGCTACTATCATAAATTCTATAATCAGTATAATTACCAGGAAAGTCCTGTATAATCCCTTGCCCTTTGAATACAAATAAATGATCTACAATTTTATCCATAAAATACCTATCGTGAGAAACGACAATAAGACATCCCGGAAAATCAAGTAAAAAGTTTTCTAAAACATTGAGTGTAACAATATCTAGATCATTGGTAGGCTCATCAAGGATTAAAAAATTGGGATTTTGAATTAGTACGGTACATAGGTAGAGTCTTTTTCTTTCGCCACCACTTAATTTTTCAACAAAATCATATTGTTTTTTGCGATCAAATAAAAAACGTTCTAATAATTGCTGTGCAGAGATTTGTCTTCCTTTTTTTAGAGGAATATAATCTCCAAATTCTCTTATGACATCGATTACTTTTTGACCTTGCTTAATATTGATTCCACTTTGCGTATAGTATCCGAACTTTATGGTATCTCCAATTATGATTTTACCTTGATCGGGCAGTAAGGCTCCGGTAATCATATTTAGAAATGTTGATTTTCCGGTACCATTTTTACCAATAATCCCGACACGTTCTCCTTTTTTGAATACATAATCAAATTGATCCAGAAGTTTTAGGTCTCCAAAACTTTTGGATACTTTATGAATTTCGAGGATTTTACTCCCCATACGTTCCATATTGATTTCTAGTTGTACTTGATGATCATTACGACGTTTGTGTGCTCTTTCTTTGATCTCATAAAAATCATCTATCCTTGATTTAGATTTTGTAGTACGTGCTTTAGGCTGTCTACGCATCCAATCTAACTCTTTTTTGTAGAGTTGTTTTGCTTTATCGGTAGCGATTTGCTCATTGGCAATTCGAGCTTCTTTATTATCCAAATAATAAGCGTAGTTACCTTTGTAACTATACAATTGACCTGCTTCTAATTCTACAATTTCATTACAAACATTCTCAAGAAAATAGCGATCATGAGTAACCATAAAAAGAGTGAAGTTTTCTTTTGCAAAATACTCTTCTAACCATTCTATCATTTCTAAATCCAAATGGTTTGTCGGCTCATCCAGATATAATAAATCGGGTTTGCTAAGCAATATATTAGCCAAAGCTAATCGTTTTTTTTGCCCACCTGATAATTCACTAACTTTTTTCTGTAAGTCTTCTAATTTAAGCTTGAATAAAATCTGTTTATATTGTGTTTCAAAATCCCACGCACTTAAAGCATCCATTTTTTCAAATGCCTTTTGATACATTTCGGCATCATCGGGATTTAGTAATGCTTTTTCATAAATATTTATGGCTTGTAAAATCTCATTATCGGATGCAAAGATAGTTTGCTCTATCGTTAAGTTTGGATCGAGATTTGGTTCTTGTGGTAAGAATGAAACCTTCAGGTTTTTGCGATAGACAACTTGTCCGCTATCCGGTTCTTCATCACCTGCAATAATATTGAGTAAAGATGTTTTTCCTGTTCCGTTTTTGGCGATAAATCCTATTTTTTGCCCTTGATTGATCCCAAAAGAGATATCATTAAATAAAATGCGTTCTCCAAACGCTTTGGCAATATGTTCTACTGATACGTAATTCACAATAATAAATAAAGCTGTAAAGGTACAAAGTTGAAGACTAACAAAACAATAAAGTTGTTACGAGTATCTTATGATGTTTTAGAAAATATTGTTCCTAATTATTTTAATTCTATGCATTCTTTTGATAAATGAGTTAAGATAGCATGTAGTGCTTATAGATTAAACTTTTTTCTTTCTTCGCGTTACAGAAAATAAAAAGATGAATACTGTGAGAAAAATAGCAATTCTGGCCAAGTAGTTTCCTGCTCTTACATAAACAGTAACTTTATCATTTGTAGTAAGTGTTCCTTTTAATGCCCCTTGCTTTTCATAACCCAACTGATCTATAATTTGACCCTTTTGATTAATAATAGCAGAGATTCCTGTATTTGCACTTCTTGCAATACTTCTTCTTGTTTCAATTGCTCTTAGTTTTGCATAGTATAAGTGCTGTCGATGCCCCTGTGTATTGCCCCACCACGCATCATTTGTTATAATAGCCAAAAAATCCGCTTTATTTCTTATATAACCAGTTGCAAACTCACCATAAATACTTTCATAACAAATCAGTGGACCTACACCAATACTATCTTTTGTAAAGAACACTTCTCTATCGTCTTGCGTTGTTTTTTTTGCTACCGTTCCACCCAGATCAATCATTGCATCACCTAATAGAGGTTTAAGAACACTTTGATAAGGAAAATTTTCTACGCCAACAACTAATTTGCTTTTGTGATATAGCTCTGTAGTGCCATTGGGTCTTACAAAAAATGCAGAATTATAATCATCAAAATAAATACCTTCTTTATAGATGTTGGTTTGTTTTCGTATCTTATCTTTAGTATTAAAAACATCGATCATAGAGATACCTGACAAAAAATGAGCATTTGGATATTCGTGTAGTATTCGAGATGCAGAACGTTTTGCGATAGAAGTTTCAAACTTTTTAAGTCTATTATTATCGGCAAAAACAGTTTCAGGTGCAATAATAAAGTTTGTATTTGAGGTAATAGCAGTTTTTGTAAGTGAATCCAATAATTTACTAACCCTAGAATCGGTTGTGTTGTATTTTTCAGTGTAAGGATTTATGTTTGGTTGTAAAAGAACTACTTCTATAGATTTTCCTTTTTCTTCGTAAGTACTAAGAATAATTAATGAAATAAGAATTGGTACTATAATAATAAGACCGTTGCGAATTGCTGCTCGGTATAGAATAGTTTTGTCTTTGTGTTGTTTGAAAAGGAGTATACTTTTGAAAATACTAATATTGGTGATCCATACCCAAAGTGTTCCTCCAAAAGTTCCGGTATACTCATACCATTGTATCCATGAAGTAAACCCTGCAAATCCGTTACCAAGATTAAGCCAAGGCCAGGAAAGCTCCCATTGCAGATGAAAATACTCAAAACTCATCCAAATGCAGATTAAAAATATGCTACTAATAGTAAAAGTGGTCCTTTTGGCTACTACATGATATAGCAAGAAAACTAATGTCATCAATAAACTATTGATGATTTCGGCAAACCACATTCCAAAAGCGGTAGAATTATAAATCCACCATGTAGCTATCATATTCCATATAAAAAATGTAACATACGAGAATCCAAAAACTTTTAATGCACTGCGTTTTACTTTTCTGAGATTATATTCTAAAAGGAGGAGAGGAATAAACCCAAAAAATAAAAATAAAGGAAAGCCATAAGTAGGCCAACTTACAGCAAGTAATACTCCGGATAGGATAGCAAACAATATGTTTTTCATATTTTAAAATACACTTGGTATAATGACGAAAATAAGCTTATTTAATTACAATTAGTATAATTGATTACTTCTTTTTTGTTAAGCTTCGATTCTTCTGTTTTAATTCAATAGGAATAGACCAAAATAGTTTCCTATTTTTGCTGAAATCTAAAATTATATGTGGATCAAAAAACAAATTCCTAATATTATTACATTACTTAATTTGTTTAGCGGATGTCTGGCAGTAGTTTTTGCTGTAGAAGGTTTTCTCGTAGTGGCAGCGTTTTTTGTAATATTAGGCATAGGGTTTGACTTTTTTGATGGTCTTGCCGCCAGAGTTCTCAAGGTTCAAAGTGAGTTAGGAGTACAGTTGGATTCTCTTGCAGATATGGTCACTAGCGGATTAGTACCAGGTATCATTATGTATCAGTTATTATCGCGAGTATTCGGAAAACCTTTTTATGTGCTTCCAAACACTTGGGATTCTGAGCAAATTTTTGCAAGTTTTGATTGGTCTTATATTTCTTTAGTAGGATTCTTGATTACTTTGGCCTCTGCTTACCGATTAGCTAAATTTAATATAGATACTCGACAAACCACCTCATTTATAGGTCTGCCAACACCTGCTAATACTTTGATGATTATAAGTTTGCCCTTAATTTTGAGTTTTCAACATGAGCTATGGATCAGCACTTTATTACTCAACAAATGGTTTTTGCTCGGGATAACTTTATTAAGCTGTTATTTATTGAATGCAGAAATTCCCTTATTTGGTCTAAAATTTAAGAATTGGGGATTTGCAGATAATAAAATCAGATACATTTTTTTACTGCTTTCTGTAATTTTGATTGTAATTCTTAAGTTCTTAGCCATTCCTTTGATTATACTATTATATATAGTATTGTCAGTATTTTTCAAAGAAAAACAAGCTTAAGGGATGGGTATACAAATGTTTTGTTTGTTTTTCAGTAGGACAAATAATGCTAATATTTTTTAATTAAAATCAAGCTTTTTCTTTCTAAGCTCAAAGTTTTGTCCTAAATATACTTTTCTCACCATTTCATCTTCTGCTAATTCTTCGGGTATTCCTGCTTTTAGAATACTTCCTTCAAACATGAGGTAAGTTCTGTCTGTTATAGCAAGTGTTTCTTGAACATTATGATCGGTGATAAGAATACCAATATTTTTGTTTTTAAGTTGTGCTACGATACGTTGAATATCTTCTACCGCAACCGGATCAACTCCTGCAAATGGTTCATCCAGTAAGATAAAATTAGGGTCTGTGGCAAGGGCCCGGGCAATTTCAGTACGTCTACGTTCCCCACCACTAAGAAGATCTCCACGGTTTTTTCTGATATGACCAAGTCCAAACTCTTCAATCAACGCTTCCATCTTATGGAGCTGTTCTTTTTTAGAAAGCTTGGTAAGTTGTAAAACACTCAAAATATTATCTTCGATACTTAATTTTCTAAATACAGAAGCCTCTTGTGCAAGATAACCAATACCATTTTGTGCACGTTTGTACATAGGATATTTGGTGATATCGATATTTTCAAGTGTTATTTTTCCACTGTTCGGTTTTACTAAACCTACAATCATATAAAACGAAGTTGTTTTACCTGCCCCATTTGGTCCTAAAAGCCCAACGATTTCTCCTTGGTTTACTTCCAGAGAGATTCCTTTTACTACTTTTCTGCCTTTGTAAGACTTTATTAAATTATCGGCTTTTAACTTCATATTAAAAATGACTGTTTTAAGAAAAAAATGTTGCTAAAAGTAAAGAAGTTATATAAAACCTCAAAACTTAAGATGATTATGCTTTAGAAGTATCTGCTTTTTCTAAAGCATCCCAAAATTCATAAGCACGTCTCAGATGTGGAATTACAATTGTACCACCAACTAATGTTGCTATACTAAGTGCTTCTACCACTTCTTCTTTGGTTAACCCTTCTTTGTAACAGGTTTCCAGATGATAACGCACACAATCATCACAGCGTAGTACTGCAGATGCCACTAGACCAAGTAATTCTTTAGTCTTTACATTTAAGGCGCCTTCCATATAAGCGTTGGTGTCTAGATTAAAAATTCTTTTTATGATTTTATTGTTATCTTCTAGAATACGAGAATTCATTTTTTCTCTGTATGCATTAAATTCTTCTACTATAGTACTCATACAGCTTTTTGTTTTTGTAATTTTTTTTCTTTTCTAATTACGGCTTTAGAAATCACAATACTGATTTCATAAAGGATCAATACTGGTATTGCTACAATTACTTGACTGGCAATATCAGGTGGGGTAATAATAGCAGACAAGATCAATACTATTACTAAAGCAAATTTTCTATATTTTTTGAGAAATTCTGGAGTTACCAATCCAACTTTTGTCAGGAAAAACATAATGACCGGAAGCTCAAAAATAAGCCCGCATGCAATGACAGAAGCTCTTACAAGTGCTATGTAACTATCAATATCAAATTCATTAATAACTTGCTCACTTACCTGATATCCTCCTAAAAAGTTGATTGAAAGAGGTGTAATCACATAGTACCCAAATAATACACCCAGAAAAAATAGAAATGAACAGATAATGATAAACCCTTTAGAATATTTTCGTTCATTGTCGTACATAGCTGGGGCGATAAACTTCCAAAATTCATATAATACAAAAGGAAATGCAATAATAAATCCAGCGGTAATAGATGTCCAAATGTGTACAGAGAATTGTCCTGCAACTTTCCTACTTTGTACACTAAAAGGTAATTCCTGGAAACATAGACTTTCATCCAGCCCCATAAGTTTGGATAGATTACATAATCCTTTATAGGTTGGGAAATCAGGCTTTTTTGGTCCAAAAATTATAATGTCAAAAATAAATTCTTTGGCTATAAAAGCTATAATTCCTGCTATTAACACGGCGAGTGTTGCTCTTATCAAATGCCACCTTAACTCTTCTAGGTGATCTAGAAAAGACATAGATTGTGGGTCTTTTTTTGTCATGCTTGCCATTATAAAATACCTTCTCTCATTAGATCGTGGATATGTAAAATTCCTGCATATTGCCCATTCTCTTCTGCCAATAATTGTGTAATAGAATTTTCCTCTAATCGTTCTAAAGCATCTACAGCCATAGCATCGTTATTAATACTTTTTGGATTTGGAGACATAATATCTTTTGCAGTTAATCCTTCAAAAGAAGTATTTGTTGTTAGCATTCTTCGTAAATCCCCGTCTGTAATAATTCCTTGAATTACCCCTTTGTCTGTGACCGCAGTAGCTCCAAGTCTTTTTTCTGTCATTTCTACAATAATTTGCCTCACATTAGATTCTAGAGCTACTTCAGGTTTTTCATTTTTAGATGTAATATCACTGACACGTAGATATAACTTTTTGCCTAAAGCTCCCCCTGGATGATATTTTGCAAAGTCTCTGCTAGAAAAACCTTGTAAATGCAATAAACAAACTGCAAGCGCATCTCCCATAACTAATTGGGCAGTGGTACTCGTAGTGGGTGCAAGATTATTTGGACATGCTTCTTTTTCTACATAAGCATGCAATATATAATCAGCTTCTTTTCCTAAAAAAGAATCTCTATTGGCAGTGATACCGATAAGAGGATTTTTAAAACTTTTAATTAAAGGAACAAGAACTTTTATTTCGGGAGTATTTCCACTTTTAGAAATACAGATCACTATGTCATCTTCTAGGATATTTCCTAAATCTCCATGAATAGCATCTGCAGCATGCATAAAAACTGCCGGAGTACCAGTAGAATTCATTGTGGCTACAATTTTGGTAGCAATAATTGCACTTTTACCAATACCAGTGATAATAACTCGCCCTTTGGACTTATGAATCGTCTCTACAGCATTAGAAAATTCTTCGTCAATAAGTTCTTCTAAATAAGAAATCGCACGTGCTTCTTCGGCGATTGTCTTCTTAGCATATTCAATTATAGTGTGTTGGGTATTCAAAATTTATGAAATTTGCGTGTTATCAATCAAAGATTTTATTATCTTTAATTTACGCAAAGGTATGTAATACCATATTAATTTTAAATAGTGCAAAAAAAAAGCGTAATAATTTATGCTTTTTTTATCTTTGGCTTACAAATTGAAACTGAGAACATCCACAAAATCTGAAGTTTGGGGTAACAGATTTTTTGTGATTGTAATTTTTAATTTAATTGGTATATAAAGTTTAAAAATTTAATGAGTTTTAACGAAACTGACTTGCAAAGTGCTTTGAAAAAGTATTTTGGCTTTAGTCAATTTAGAGGACTACAGGAAAGCGTTATAAAAAGTATTCTTGATAAACAAAATACTTTTGTGATAATGCCTACAGGTGGAGGAAAATCCTTATGCTACCAACTTCCTGCATTAATGTGTGATGGAACTGCAATAGTAGTATCCCCACTAATTGCATTAATGAAAAATCAAGTGGATGCTATACGAAGTGTATCATCTATAGAAGGTATAGCCCATGTGCTTAATTCATCTTTGAATAAATCTGAAATAAAAAGGGTAAAAGATGATATTACTAATGGTGTTACTAAGCTACTGTATGTAGCCCCAGAATCACTTACCAAAGAAGAGTATGTAGATTTTTTAAAATCTCAAAAAATATCCTTCTTAGCGGTAGACGAAGCGCATTGTATTAGTGAGTGGGGACACGATTTTCGACCTGAGTATCGTAACTTACGTAACATTATCAAAAGAATAGGCGAGGATATTCCTATTATTGGTCTTACTGCGACTGCAACTCCAAAAGTACAAGAAGATATTCTTAAAAATTTGGGTATGAGCAATGCCAAAACATTCAAGGCATCTTTTAATCGCCCCAATTTATTCTATGAAATCCGCCCAAAAACCAAAAATGTAGATGCCGATATTATACGTTTTGTAAAACAGAATAGTGGAAAAAGTGGTATTGTATATTGTTTAAGTAGAAAACGTGTAGAAGAGTTAGCTCAAACATTAGAGGTTAATGGAGTAAGAGCAGTTCCATATCATGCAGGTCTAGACGCAAAAACAAGGGCAAAACATCAGGATATGTTTCTAATGGAAGATGCAGATGTTGTCGTTGCTACTATTGCATTTGGGATGGGGATCGATAAACCGGATGTGAGGTTTGTAATCCATCATGACATTCCTAAAAGTATAGAAAGCTATTATCAAGAAACGGGTCGTGCAGGGCGCGATGGAGGAGAAGGCCATTGCTTGGCGTACTATGCTTATAAAGATATAGAAAAATTAGAAAAATTTATGAGTGGCAAACCTATTGCAGAACAAGAGATAGGACATGCCCTCTTACAAGAGATTGTTGCTTTTGCAGAAACATCTATATCAAGACGTAAATTTATTCTTCATTATTTTGGAGAAGAATTTGATGAGGTTAATGGAGAAGGAGCTGATATGGATGATAATGTCAGAAATCCAAAGAAAAAGCATGAGGCTAAAGATGAGGTGCGACTTTTATTAGAAGTTGTAAACAAAACAGGAGAGATATACAAAGCCAAAGAATTGGTAAACACACTTACGGGAAAAAGTAATGCCTTGATAATATCGCACAAAACACATGAGCAGTCATTTTTTGGAAGCGGTAAAGAAAATAACGAGAAATATTGGATGGCGCTAGTGCGTCAAATTTTAGTTTCAGGATTATTACGTAAGGATATCGAAACATATGGAATTATAAAACTTACCGATGAAGGGAAAAGCTTTATTAAATCACCAAAAAGTTTTATGATGACTGAAGATCACGTCTATAATGAGACAAATGATGATACAATTGTGACTTCGGCTAAATCTTCAGGAAAAGGTACAGGTGATGATAAATTAGTTCTTATGCTAAAGGACTTAAGAAAATCTGTAGCCAAAAAATTAGGAGTACCTCCTTTTGTTGTGTTTCAAGACCCTTCTATAGATGACATGGCTTTAAAATATCCTGTTTCTATAGAAGAATTAGGAAATGTTCATGGAGTAGGAGAAGGAAAAGCAAAAAAATACGGGAAAGAATTTGTAGGCCTCATCGCCAAATATGTTGAAGAAAATGATATTATTCGTCCCGATGATTTTGTTGTTAAAAGTACTGGTGCAAATAGTGGACTAAAATTATATATAATACAAAATGTAGATAGAAAACTTCCACTAGACGATATCGCTGCCGCAAAAGGAATGGATATGCCAGAATTTATTAAGGAAATGGAAGCTATCGTATATAGTGGTACAAAACTTAATATAGCCTATTGGATCGATGAAATTCTTGATGAAGATCAACAAGAAGAAATTCATGAATATTTTTTAGAAGCCGAAAATGATAAAATAGATATGGCTATAGAAGAATTTGATGGAGACTATGATGACGAAGAGTTACGCCTATATCGTATCAAATTTATTAGTGAAGTAGCAAACTAAAGAAGTATAAATTTTGAGAGATAAAACAATAAAGAGGGTGAATTCACCCTCTTTATTGTTTTATCTGTTATTTTGGCGGTACCCCGAGATTATCTCCATGATCTTGTAAAGTAATAATAGAGTCTGTTGATTTTTTTAAATTATCGGCAGGAATACCTTGACTATTGGCATGGTTACCTCCATGAATAATTTTTAGATTCTTAATTTGAAAATATTTAAAATTTTCTAACATAACTTTTTGTTTAAGATTGTAAATAAAGATAATAAACCATTAACAATTGATTATCTTTGCACCTGTAAAATTAAAAGCTAAAAACACAAATTGTTATGCAAGACGGATTATATGCAAAATTTAATACATCAAAAGGTAGCATCCTTATTGATTTAGAATATAAAAAAACACCGGGAACAGTAGGTAATTTTGTAGGACTTGCTGAAGGAAATTTAGAAAATCAGGTAATACCACAAGGAAAACCTTATTATAACGGACTTAAGTTTCATAGAGTAATAGCGGATTTTATGATTCAAGGAGGAGACCCTCAAGGAACAGGAGCTGGTGGACCAGGATATCAATTTGATGATGAAATACACCCCGATTTAAAACACGATGGGCCAGGAGTTCTATCAATGGCAAATGCAGGTCCAGGAACCAATGGGAGCCAGTTTTTTATTACACATGTAGAAACACCTTGGCTAGATGGTAAACATACTGTATTTGGAAAAGTTGTAGAAGGACAAAGTATTGTTGATACAATTGAACAAGGAGATGAGATCGAGTCTGTTGAAATTCAAAGAGTAGGAGGGGACGCAGAACAGTTTAATGCAGTAGAGGCATTTAGATCATTTAATGGAGCAAAAGCAGAAAGAGAAGCTGCTGCAAAAAAAGAAGCTGAAGCATTATTAGAAGAACTTGCTGCCGGATTTGATAAAACAGAGAGCGGATTAAGATACAAATTGATTCAGAATGGAGATGGAGTTCAAGCCGAAAAAGGAAAAATTGTATCTGTACACTATAAAGGAAGTTTACCTGATGGTACAGTGTTTGACTCTTCTTATAAAAGAAATCAGCCGATCGACTTTTCTTTAGGAATGGGACAAGTTATCTCAGGATGGGACGAAGGTATTGCTTTATTAAAAGTAGGCGATAAAGCTAGATTTGTAATTCCTCCACATCTTGGTTATGGTCAAAATGGAGCAGGCGGAGTGATTCCACCAAATGCGACGCTTATTTTTGATGTAGAACTAGTCCAGGTAAAATAAAGTATTTAAATTGTACATAATTTAAAAAATCCCTGCTCACTAGCAGGGATTTTTTTGATACCATATTATTAATTTGTTAAGTTTTTAACAAGTTTTTTATCTTAGTTCATAACTTTTCTATACTGTAAATTAAGCTAATTCCTTGATAATGTATTGTTTTTAAATTTATTTTTTAAATATAAAAATCTTATTTTTTTAATTTTTGTATTTGTTTTAACGTAATATTTTATATTTTGTTAGGCTAAAATGATAAGCTTTTTAAGTTTATTATTATTTTTTAATTGCTATACCCCCAAAAATATGAAAAAAGGATTGGTTGCTCTTTTTATTCTATGCAATACCTACATCTCAAAATGTCAGGATAAAAAAGATGTCCTAATGAATATTAATGATCAAATAGAGATCATTGATAGCTACATTGAATTTGAAACGTTTTTTCTGGACCCAGAAGAGTTTCTGGATAAGATGCCCGATCACGGTGCAGAACTTAATGGATATTACGAACACGAAAGACTCAAGAAGATTATAAGAAAAGTAGGCACAAGAACAGCAGATGTTTTAACTGCTTTCTATTTCTGGAATGATCAACTTATTTATGTCAATTATCAATATCGACCTTATATCCAAACAAAAGACGATAGTGGACAAATAGTTTTAGATTATTCTAATGCTTACACAAAGTATGAATCAAAACATTATTTTAATAATGGAGATGAGATAGAAAGACAAGAAATAGGAGAGTCTTCTGAAGATTTAATTTTGGATAAAGGTATTGTTAAATATGCAAGAAAAATGAAGGCATTACTTGACAATAAATTTTACAATAAAGATACCTACGAAACACTTCAAGGTAAGTGGATGTTTATTCAAAATACAACAGATTATGTTATTTTTGAAGGTACTATACGTTTTAATTTTTATAATGGAAAGTTTGCTAATCGATTGAAAACTAGGATAGAAGACAATGTTTTAGAATGCTTTTTTCCAATGGATAATCGTATTTACAGATATAAAATAGAAGATATCAACAACAATTTATTAACATTGGTAGACCTTTCTTCTAAAGAAGAATTCGTTTATGCTAAAGTTGAATAGAAATTGTCTATTCAATTTAAATAATAATAATTCGTATTTACATAAATTATGGATGCAAAATATCCAATAGGAAAGTTTGAATGTCCAATAAATATTACTCAAGATCATATTCAAAAATGGATTCTTGATATTGAAGAATTACCATCAAAAATAATAAATTTAGTTTCAGGATTTACAGAGGAACAATTAGAAACTTCTTACAGAGAAAATGGTTGGACAGCAAGGCAATTGATTCATCATATTCATGATAGCCACCATCATGGTTATATACGATTTAAGTGGGCTATGACAGAAAATAACCCAGTTATAAAGGCATATAATGAGGTTTTATGGGCAGAATTATTTGATGCCAAACAAGCACCGATTGAATTATCTTTGGATATGATTAAAGCGCTACATGCTAAATGGGTATATTTTTTGAAAGGATTATCTCCAGATGATTTACAAAAAACATTTATTCATCCAGAAGGTGATGTAACACTTTCTTTGGCAGAGGATATTGGTATATACTCATGGCATGGTAATCACCATTTGGCGCACCTTAAGATAATTTCAAAAGATATTAAATAACAAGAATCATTCTTTGCATTTCTCTATAGTTATCTTTCAACTTAGGGTAATCAAGATTATAATGTTCGATAGTTTTGAATCCGACTTTTTGATAGAAATGTAACGCAGGACTAGTTGTCATAACATCTAACCAAATTATTTTTTTATGTAAGGATATAGCGTAGTCTTTGGTAAATTCTATTGCTTTTTTACCAATACCCAATCCTGTAGATGCTTTTAATAAGTATATTTTTTCTAACTGTAAAGCATCTGTTTTAGAGTAATTTGAAACACTTTTATGATTTCTTATTTTTAAGATCCCCAAAATTTGATTTGAATTTTGAACTAAAAAATATACTATATTATCATTTTTGAAATCTTCTTCAATCGCTTTTGAAGTAAAACTTAAATTTATATAGTAGCTGGGATCATTATTTTGCCATATGTGAGCGTAATGTTCAGGATAAAATTGTTTGCTTACGTTTACTAGATGAATGATATCTTTTTTGTCACAACTTTTGAAGTTTATGTCAAAACCCATATGAATCAATTTTTCCATTTTATATTACATCCAATACTTGGTTTTTGTTGATCAGATACTTTAGTATTTCTAAGCACAGCATCTAGCGCCTGACGTAGATCCCGACCACTTACAGGTATGCCATTGCCAGGTCTGGAGTCGTCTAGTTGTCCTCTATAAATTAATTGTAAATCTGCATCAAAGAGGTAGAAATCAGGTGTGCACGCTGCATCATATGCTTTGGCAACTTCTTGTGTTTCATCAAAAAGATACGAAAAAGTATATTTATTATCCTCTGCAGATTTAACCATTTTTTCGGGGCTGTCTTGAGGGTATTTTTCAATATCGTTACTACTGATGGCTATAAAACTAAAACCTTGTGTTCGATAGTCATTAGCTATTCTTACAATTTCTTCATTAACATGTATTACAAAAGGACAATGATTACAAATAAACATAATGATTGTTCCTTTTTCTCCTTTAGCATCTTGTAAATTAACTTTTTCGTTTGTTGTTACATCATTCAAAACAAAATTGGGAGCTGTTGTTCCGAGGGGTAACATATTTGAAGGAGTACGTGCCATGTTGTTTATGTTTTTAGAATAATTGAAATTATAATTTTCCGTAAAAATAAGTTTTAAAAAAGTATCTTAGTTATAATTAAACTCAACTTTATCAAAAAACACTTTAAAAATGAAATCTTTGGACTCTTGGTTTACAGAGTATGCTGTAAGCCATCAAAATAAAACTAATATAGCTATTCACTTTGTATGTGTACCAGCAATATTTTTCTCGATCGTTGGATTGTTAATGAGCATTCCTAATACTATTTTAGCGTCGCTTATACCAGGAGTATATCCTCTTGTTGAAAATTGGGCTTTTGTAGTTTTAATATTTGTATTGCTCTTTTATATTAGACTTTCAGTCAAAATGGCATTACAAATTTTAATTTTTTCTTCTGTTTGCATTGTTGTAAATTACTATATCGGTCAATATGCTTCGCTATGGATGGTATCTGTCGGTATATTTGTTGCAGCTTGGTTAGGACAGTTTTATGGGCATAAGATTGAGGGAAAAAAACCATCTTTTTTAAAAGACCTTCAATTTTTGCTGATAGGGCCTGCCTGGGTGATTCAAAAAATGTTCGGTAAGAAATAATATGATACTACAGGATTGGAAAAATTCAGGAAGCTATTTCCGTTATCAAAATCAATATAAAATTTTCTATAAAGAAGAAGGAAAAGGGGAACCTTTATTACTTGTTCATGGGTTTCCGACATCATCGTGGGATTGGTGTAAGGTGTGGGAGACGCTAAAAGAAAAACATAAAGTATATTGTCTGGATATGATTGGCTATGGCTTTTCTGCAAAGCCAACAAACTTCTTATATAGCATTTCTGCTCAAGTTGACTTATGGGAAGCTTTTTTAAAAGAAAAGAAGCTTACATCTTTTCATATTCTTGCTCATGACTATGGGGATACGGTAGTACAAGAAATGCTAGCAAGGTTAAAAGAGAATCCGACATACGAGTTTACGATCAAATCTGTTTGTTTTTTGAATGGAGGGATGTTTCCTGAAACGAATTTTCCAACACTTACCCAAAAATTATTATTAACTCCTTTTGGGGAAATGATCAAACATTTTATGGGCAGAAAGACATTAGCTAAGAATTTTAAAAAAATATTTGGAAAAGAAACACAACCTAGTGAATTAGAAATTGATGAATTTTGGGAAGTTGTAAATTACAATTCGGGTAAAAATATAATTCCTAAATTGATTAAATACCTTAAGGAAAGAGATACATATAAAATTAGATGGAGAGAAGCAATACAGTATACTGATATGCCAAAGCGACTAATTAATGGTGGTTTCGATCCTATTTCGGGTAAGCATATGGCAGAGTTTTATAAAAAGGTAGTTCCAAATGCGGATGTAGTAATACTACATAAAATAGGACATTACCCTCAAGTTGAAGCGCCTGATGAAGTATTGTCCCATTATGATTCTTTTAGAAAAAGTTTATAGTTTATGTCTACTATTACATTTCATTACTAAAAAAAATAGCATTCATCAATAATTTGTTGGTTCCGTACCAAAATGCCCTAAAATTGGTATTATCTGTAAAGAGAATGACATTACCTTTTTTCATGGCATTATGGCGAAAAGGTACTGTATTTGATAGCGAGTCTAAATTTTTCTTACTGATATAACCACTTAATAAAGGATCTTTTGTGTATTGTATAGGATTATTATAGCTCTTTTCATCAGGTTTTATAAAAATTTTAGTATTTCTGAATAAAGCAATTTTATCATTTTTATATCCAAAATTTATTGGGTGCGATCGATCAATTTTGGCTTCAAAAATTGCACCTCCGATAACCTGAGCACCAAAAAAATCTCTTTTTTGATCAAAAGAAATAGCATTCGCTTCAATTTTTGGAATAGCAAATTCCATCGACATGAGTTGATGGTTTTTAAATAAGTTTGCGATATTTCTATATCCTATGATAGTTCCTCCATTTTCTACCCAATTTTTAAGTTTTTCTACTTCTTTTTTTTCAAAGTAATGTCTACTTGTGTTTGGTAATATGATGTGGGAGTAATATGATAGATCAACTTTATTAAAATCCTCAGTCGTAATTTTTGTAATAGGAATATCATATCTTTGATCCATTAGGTGCCAAACTTCGCCAGCATCATAAGGGGTAATGCCCGATCCTGTAAATAGTGCTATTTTTGGTAATGATAAAGTTCTGAACTGATTACTACCTAAATCGATTCCCTCCGTAAGTCCTGTAGAAACTCCTGTGATATTAATATGATTTTCAGAAGCGATATTTTGTAATACTGCATGTAATTCTTGAGCGTTCAACATCTGATTTTGAACAGGAATTAGAATGGTTCCATAATCATATTTATTATTTTGTAAAGAAAAAGGCTTCATGCCTACTTTTGCTCTTATTCCTTTAGAGAGAATTTGATGCATTGCTTTGGGACTGTAATATTCATGCCATTGCATGAGATATGCGTAGTTACTTTGGTTTATGGATGCGACTTCATGATGAGAAAGAGTAGATACTTCATTTCCTAAATAATTAAGAGATGCGTTTGTAACATAGTCAAGGTTAAAAGCCAAAGGAAATGTCCATGCAGAAATATCATAAAATAAACTGTCTTTAAATGTCGTTCTTTTTTCAAAAATAGCCTTAAGTAATCTTTTTTGCTTTTGTTCTTTTGGTACAATATAACTATATCCTTTTTTGAATACCTTATTTTGAATCGTTACATCTTGTTTGATTTCATGTATCTTGATTTGATGTCTTTTTAAAATTTCTGCCAGATGATAGGTAGAAGCAGCATCTTTTTCATTTCCAAATAAGTAAGCATCTTTTGTAGCTTCTTTTCTGGCATTGCTATAAAAGTCTTTTTTGTATTTTAAAAGTTCTTTTTTTAATGCATTTGCTGCTTCAAGAGTTGATAACGCGGTTGTAAATTGGTTTCTTATTGTAAAAGGAAAAGTGAGAATACCATTGTCTGTTTGTTGTGCGTGACCGCGAGAGCTTCCTTGTTCAAATAATATACCGATACCGCCATTTATATCAGGAAATGTAGAGCCTTTTCCATAATAGAAATCATCAAAATTTTCTTCTGTATAATATAAGGAACCAAGTTTGTCTAATGCCTTTACATGATATTTTGCAATTTCTTTTGTTAATTTCTGATTTAGTGTAGGGGTTAAAGGGTGTGTTCTAGATTGTACTCCAGGTTGAAAAAAGAAAGAACTATTAGAGCCCATTTCATGATGATCTGTTAGTACATTTGGATACCATTGATGAAATGTTTTGATGCGTGCTCTTGATTCTGGTAATTGAACAGGAAGCCAATCTCTATTCATGTCGAACCAATAATGATTTGTTCTTCCGCCTGGCCATACTTCACTATATTCTCGATCTTGTGGGTCAGTCGTTATATTTTTGTTTTTATTGGTATTTGCCCAATAAGCAAATCTTTGTAATCCATCAGGATTAAAAGAAGGATCAAAAAGTATAACAACGTTATTTAGTAATTCTTCTATCTCAGATCCTTGAGCAGCAGCAAGATGATAAGCAGCTACAAGGGATGCATTAGACCCACTAGGTTCATTACCATGTATAGAAAAACCTTGATATACAACTACCGGTAGATTATCCGTGTCTACTGCATCAGAATTGTTTTGTGTAAGCTGAATGTGCTTTTGTTGTATTTCTTTAAGGTTTTTATGATTCTTTTCTGAAGTTATAGTTAGCAAAAGAATAGGTCGATCTTCAAATGTTTTTCCTCTGTTTTCAATAGTGATTCTAGGAGAAGCCTTAGCAAGAACTCTCATGTATTCTACTAGTTTGTCATGGGTAACATGCCATTTGCCAGGAGTAAAACCTAATATACTCTCAGGTGTGGGGATTTGAGGGTCATAAGTTGTATTTTGCGGAAGATAATAAGATAATGATACATCATCTTGTGAAAAAGAAATAAGATGAATCCATATAAAGACAATAGTAAAAATATATTTCATTGTAAGCGATTTTCTAAAAAAGTAAGAGTGTTGGAAATTAAAATAATTAGTATTGATGTAAGGTGATTTTTAGATGATTGTATTTTTAAAAAAAGTTTAATATAAAAAAAACCGCCTTATAGGATAAGACGGTTT
This sequence comes from Aquimarina algicola, assembly GCF_006443095.1. Taxonomy (GTDB): domain Bacteria; phylum Bacteroidota; class Bacteroidia; order Flavobacteriales; family Flavobacteriaceae; genus Aquimarina; species Aquimarina algicola. The sequence continues at coordinate 384,505 of NZ_VFWZ01000004.1, read as the reverse complement.
AGATAAATTTAACTATCGTATAATATTTTATATGTCATCAAAACTCACATCCGTAAAACTTTCTGTAGAAGCTGTAACTTCTTCTTTCAGATGTTCTTCAGTTCCATTTTTTTCATATGATTTTTGATAATCTCTTTGGTGTCTTTCGCTTATAACTTCTTCACCTTTTTCTTCAACGATAAATGATGTCATTTCATTTAAAATTTCAGTGAAACCGGCAAAATCCTCTTTGTAGAGATAAATTTTGTGTTTCTTGTAGTGAAAAGAGCCATCATCATTAGTAAACTTTTTACTTTCAGTTATTGTTAAATAATAGTCTCCAGCTTTTGTAGCTCTTACGTCAAAAAAATAAGTTCTTCTCCCTGCTCTTAAAACTTTTGAGAAAATTTCTTCTTTATCCATCATTTCATGATCACTCATAATCCGTATATATTAATTAATTACTATGTTATGATAGATTCAAAAATCTAAAAAAATTGTTAATCGCACAAAAAAAACTTAAATTTCTTTTTCGCTAAGTTGTTTTAAATATAAATTTTTATAGTAACCTTCTGCGTTTATTAGTTGATTATGAGTACCTTGCTGCGTTATTTCACCGCCTTCTAATACTATGATTTTATCTGCGTTTTTTACTGTAGATACCCTATGACTTACAATAAAAGTGGTCTTATTTTCTGAAATTTTGTTAAGATTACCAATAATTTCTTCTTCTGTTTCAGTATCAACAGCAGACAAACAATCATCAAAAAGTAATATTGCAGGGTCTTTGATAATAGCTCGCGCAATAGAAATTCTTTGTTTTTGCCCTCCAGAAAGAGTGATTCCTCTCTCTCCCAAAATAGTATCGTACCCTTTTGAGAAGCCTATTATATTTTTATGAACAACCGAGTATTTTGCTGCTTTATATACTTCTTCGTCCGTAGCGTCGTTGTTCCCAAATTTTATATTGTTTTTAATACTATCACTAAACAAAAAAGCATCTTGTGGAACATATCCGATTACTTTTCTTAGATTTTCAAGATTAATATTTTTTAACGGTATGTTGTCAATTTTTATTTCTCCCGAAGAAGTATCATATAACCTACCTATGAGATCAAGAATAGTAGATTTTCCAGAACCTGTTTTTCCTAAAATACCTATAGTTTCTCCATTCTTGATTTCAAAACTTATGTTTTTTAATGCAGTTATATTAGTGTCATCATAAGTGAAAGTTACATTTTCAAAACTAATATTTCCATTGATCTTGGTATTTTCTGTAACAGTATTTGTGATTTCAGGTTCTTGACTTAAAAACTCATTAATTCTAACCTGTGAGGCTTCTGCCTGTTGTACTATAGAACTAACCCAACCTACTGTAGCTACGGGCCAAGTAAGCATGTTTACAAAAATGATAAATTCTACAATTATCCCCAGTTCTTCTATAGTTCCATTGATAAATTGTTTACCTCCAATATATACTACTAATATATTACTACACCCTATGAGTAAAACCATAAGAGGAAAAAATAAGGCTTGCACTTTTGCAAGGTCAAGATTTTTGTCTTTGCTGACATTGGATAACTCTGTAAAATTTTCTTGGGTTTGAGGTTCTGTGCCATAAGCTTTGATCACAGTTATGCCACTAAAAGATTCTTGGGTAAAAGTAGTTAATTTAGATAAAAATTCTTGAACTATCGTACTTCGTTTATGTATAGCAACGCTTAATTTATAAATGGATATAGATAATATAGGAAGAGGCGCTACAGTATACAAGGTAAGTTCTGGTGCTATAGAAATCATATACCCAATAACTACCACAAATAATGTAATGGTATTAACACTATACATAAATGCGGGGCCAACGTACATTCTTACTTTTGACACATCCTCACTAATACGATTCATTAAGTCACCGGTACGATTTTTCTTATAAAAATTAAGAGAGAGTCTTTCATAATGCTGAAATACTTCATTTTTTAAATCAAATTCAATATATCTCGACACGACAATAAAAGTTTGTCTCATTAAGAAAGTGAAAAAAGCAGAAATAAGTACAGATCCAAAAATAAATAAGATATTCATGATAAGACCACTTTTTACAGCTTCTATATCTGTAATTTCATTATTGATATATTGCTCTACAACATCTACAGAATCTCCTACAAAAGTTGGTACCAGTGTAGTAAATATTCTGGCTACAATAGTGATTATGAGTCCTATGATAAGTCGAAATTTATATTTTAAAAAATATTTGTTTAGGTGGCGTAATGCACGCATAAATGAGAGGAATTTTTAAAGTTTTTATTAGTGAATTCGTAAAATTTAGCGATAGTAACTTTATTTTTGATAAAAAAATGCTATTTTAGCGAATCTATTTTAAATATAATTCAATATAATACTTTAATTTTTGTAATTATGATAACAGAAGTGTTTACTGCAAATCAATTAAAAAAAGAAGCTCCCGTATTTGGTCAACTCTCATTCAATGATCATGAACAAGTTGTTTTCTGTCAAGACAAAGATACAGGTTTGAAGGCAATAATTGGTGTGCATAACACAATTTTAGGACCTGCTTTAGGAGGAACTAGAATGTATGACTATAATACAGAATGGGATGCATTGAACGATGTATTAAGATTATCAAGAGGTATGACTTATAAATCAGCTATTACCGGTCTCGACTTAGGTGGAGGTAAAGCAGTTATTATAGGAGACCCCAAAAAAATAAAAACCCCAGAGCTAATGAAACGTTTTGGTAAGTTTGTACATACTCTTGGAGGGAAATATTATACAGCTGAAGATGTAGGGATGGAAACCTCTGATATGGATACAGTAAGAGAAGTTACACCATATGTTACAGGTATTTCTGAATCAAAAGGAGGAGCAGGAAATCCTTCACCTGTTACAGCGTATGGAGTATATATGGGAATGAAAGCTTCTGCCAAATTTTCTTACGGAAGTGATGAGTTGAAAGGAAAGAGAATACTTGTACAAGGTATTGGTCATGTGGGTGAAGAGCTAGTAAGACTAACAGCAGAAGAAGGTGCAGAAGTTATTATTAGTGATATTAATCAAGAACGACTAGAAGAAGTAAGTTCAAAATATGGAGCTCATATTTACAAAGGAGATGATATTTATTCTGAAACTGCGGATATCTATGCACCATGTGCACTTGGAGCAACCATAAATGATGATACAATTAATAAACTAAAGGTAAAAGTTATTGCAGGAGCAGCAAATAATCAATTAGCAAACGAAAGCACTCACGGTGTATTGTTACAAGAAAAAGGAATTGTATATGCTCCTGATTTCTTAATTAATGCAGGAGGTATTATCAATGTATTTGCAGAGATTGCAGGATACGACAGAAATGAAATCAAAACTAAAACAGAAAATATCTATAATACTACATTAGATATTCTTAATAAAGCTAAGGCAACAAACATCACTACGAATGCTGCAGCTCTAAGTATAGCAGAAGAAAGAATTTTAGCTAGAAAAAAAGAGAATTTAAAGTAGGTAGATTAAAAATAATAGTATTTTTGCAGGGCGAAAAGTAAATAATAACTTTCGCCCTTTTTTAATGTATAGTTCTTTGTAATTTTCTATGTTAACCAGAAGACATATTCGAGTAAAAGTAATGCAGTCTCTCTATGCGATGGGGCAGGCACAAAGTGATAATCTTGATAAAGAAGAAAAATTTCTTTTTTATAGTATAGATCAGATGTATGATTTATTTCTTATAAATCTCCAACTTCTGGTAGAAATTAGAAAACTTGCCGATGATTTTCTAAGTAAAAGCCAAAAGAAGTATCTAGCAACATCAGAAGAAAAAAATCCTAACACAAAATTTGTTAATAATCAGTTATTATTGTTATTACAAAACAATACTCAATTAAAAACTGATATCGAAAGAAAAAAATTAAATTGTTGGGAACTAGATGATGAGTATGTCAAGATTCTATGGGAGGATATCCGAAATAGTGAATTGTATTCGGATTATATGAGTACAACTATGACATCTTTCAAAGAAGATAAAGATTTCATATTGGATATTTATAAAGAAATTATAGCTCCAAATGATAAATTGTATGAATATATAGAGGACAAAAAATTGACTTGGATTGATGATTTGCCCTTAGTAAATACATCTATCATCAAAATGTTGCGTAAGACAAAATCTTCTCATAACGAGCATATGTCTTTACCAAAACTATATAAAGACATTGATGATAAAAATTTTACCAAAGATATATTTCGAAAAACAGTACTTAATAGTACCGAGTTTACCAAAGAGATAGATAATAAAACTCCTAATTGGGATAAAGATCGAATTGCAGAATTAGATAAAGCCATCATAAAAATGGCGATTTGTGAGTTTGTAAAGTTTCCATCCATACCGGTAAAAGTAACAATTAACGAATATTTAGAAATAGCAAAAGAGTATAGTACTCCTAAAAGCAGTATTTTTATTAATGGTATTTTGGATAAAATATCTAAAGAATACACAGAAAATGGTAAATTGCATAAAGTAGGCCGTGGGCTTATGTAATATTAGAAAAAATAGTATTTTTAACCCTCAAATTAATTAAAAACCCAAGTAATGAAAAAAGGAATCTTGATTTTAGCTGGAGTTTTTGCCATGACATTTGTATCATGCAAAGATAAAGCGGCAGAAAAAGTTAACGAAGAAAATGTAGAAATAGCAGCAGATCGTGATGCTAAAAGTACAGACTTTCCTGTAATGCAATTTTCAGAAACCGAGCATGATTTTGGTAATATCAACGAAGGTGATGTTGTAGAACATAAATTTGCATTTACCAACACAGGAAAAGCTCCTCTAGTAATTGTAAGCGCAAAAGGAAGTTGTGGTTGTACAGTACCAGAATGGCCAAAACAACCTATCGCTCCAGGTGCAACCGGAGAAATGTTAGTAAAATTTAACTCTAGCGGAAAGCCAAATCAGCAAATAAAGCAAGTTACAATTACTGCTAATACTGAAGCTGGTAAAGAAATTATCAAAATCAAAGCAATGGTAACTCCAAAAGCTAAACCTGCAAGCGGAACACCAGTAAGCGAATAATATAATATGGATCAAATTCAACAATTTCTCCCTTTTATACTAATATTTGTAGTGATGTATTTTTTTATGATACGTCCGCAAATGCAAAAAGCTAAAAAGGAGAAAAAATTTACTGAAGACTTAAAAAAAGGAGATCGAGTTGTAACAAAAAGCGGTCTTCATGGAAAAATCTTTGATTTCAGTGAAAAAAATAATGCTGTTATTATAGAAACAGGAGCTGGTAAACTTACATACGATAAGTCGGCAATTTCTCTAGAGATGAGCCAAAAATTGAATCAACCTGCTACTACAAAAAAGTAATACAGCTAGACATAAAAATAAAAAAGAGGAGTTCTCAGAATTCCTCTTTTTTATTTAGATAAATGTTTTTTTTCTTAGGCTTTGTACTTTGTAGTAAGTTCGGCAATTTTTACAATTACTTCTACTGCTTTTATCATACTCTCAACTGGGACGTACTCATATCTGCCATGAAAATTATGTCCTCCAGCAAAAATATTAGGGCTAGGAAGCCCCATAAAACTTAATTGCGACCCATCAGTACCACCACGTATAGGTTTTATAAGAGGTTTAATATCTAAAGATTTCATAGCTTCTTCTGCAATATCAACAATATGCATCACAGGCTCTATTTTTTCTCTCATATTATAATATTGATCTTTGATATCAATTGTAATTACTTCTTTACCATATTGAGAATTGATATCATTTGCTAATTTGATCATGACTTCTTTTCTGGCTTCAAAATGCTCTCTGTCATGATCCCTGATGATATATTGTAATTCTGTTTTTTCTACATCACCATTCATATTGTGTAAATGGAAAAAACCTTCACGATCACTAGTGTGCTCAGGAGTTTCCATTCTTGGGAGCGAATTGATAAAATCTTGTGCGATATACATACTATTCACTAGTTTGCCTTTAGCATATCCGGGATGTACAATTTTTCCTTTAATGACCACATTTGCGCCTGCTGCATTAAAATTTTCGTATTCTAATTCTCCGATTTGACTTCCATCCATTGTGTATGCCCAATCAGCTCCAAATTTGGATACATCAAACTTATGAGCACCACGACCAATCTCTTCGTCGGGTGTGAATCCAACACGAATTTTACCATGTTTTATTTCCGGATGTTGTACCAGATATTCCATAGCGGTAACAATTTCTGTGATCCCGGCTTTATCATCTGCGCCCAGCAATGTAGTGCCATCTGTAGTGATTAGTGTCTGTCCTTTATATTGTCTTAAGTCTTGAAAATCATCAGGAGATAAAATAATACTCTCTTTTTCATTTAATAGAATATCTTTTCCATCATATTCTTCAATAATTTGAGGTTTTACATTTGCTCCTGTAAAATCAGGACTTGTATCAAAATGAGAAATAAATCCTATTGTAGGAACATCTTCATTTATATTAGCCGGCAAAGTAGCCATGATATAAGCATTCTCATCTATGCTTACATCTTCTAATCCAATACTTTTTAATTCTTCAACGAGTGCATTGGCAAGATCCCATTGTTTTGCAGTACTCGGGGTGGTTTCACTCTTGGGATCACTTTCGGTATCGATAGTCACATAACTTACGAATCTATCTGTAATATGTTTTTTTGAAATCATCACTTTGTGTAAAATTCAATTATTTTGGTTAATACTTTAAGTTTGTTTAAGCTTTAAGTATTAATAGTGTTAATTATATTAAAAATAAGTTAATGTATTGATTGTTTTCAATTACATTTAAAATTAACAAATCATTTATTAATCAAAAATATAATTATGTTTAGACATTACATCATTGTAGTATTGTTTTCTTTGGGGTTAGTACTACAATCTTTTGCACAAGAAATTAACGGAACAGTTTTAGATGACCAAGCACAACCTTTGCCAGGGGTTTCTGTTGTGGTCAAAGGTACGAGTACTGGAACGATTACAGATTTTGATGGTAAATATAGAATTCAAGCAAGTACTGATCAAGTGTTAGTGTTTTCTTATGTAGGGTTTGAAACAAAAGAGATGGCAGTTTCAGGTTCGGTTGTAGATGTTACACTTCAACCGGGAGTTTCGCTTGATGAAATCGTTTTGGTTGGTACGAGAAACCTAAATCGTACAGTTGTAGATAATCCTGTTCCTATAGATGTATTAGATATCAAAGAACTGGCAAATGCTTCTCCGCAGGTTAATCTTAATCAACTATTAAACTTTGTAGCACCATCTTTTTCGTCAAATACTCAAACCATTTCCGATGGTACAGATCATATTGATCCAGCTTCGCTAAGAGGTTTGGGACCAGATCAGGTTTTAGTCTTGATCAATGGAAAGAGACGCCATACTACATCACTTATTAATGTAAACGGTACTTTTGGTCGAGGTAGTGTAGGTACAGACCTTAATGCTATTCCCGCAGCAGCGATACAAAGAATTGAAGTATTAAGAGATGGTGCCGCAGCACAATATGGATCAGATGCAATAGCCGGAGTCATAAATATTGTTCTTAATAAAAGTGTAAACGAACTTAATGTTTCTATTACCGGAGGGGCTAATTTTTCTAGAAATGCAGAAAGCCAAACCGGTGGCGTTGACGGTGAAACGATCAATGTAGCAGCAAGCTATGGATTACCTCTTGGGGATAAAGGAGGGTTCATTAATTTTAGTGGCGATTTTGATTATAGGGATTTTTATAGCAGAATGAGAGAATGGGAAGGGGATATTTTTAATGCTTATAATGCTATAGAGTTTGAAGCTTCTAGAGCAGGAGCAGATTTATTTGCATTAGAAACGAGCTTATCAGATATTCAGAATTTTGCTTCTTCTGTAGATCATTTTTCTACACAGTTACAATCTGATATACAAGGAGCGACATCTCTAGAAGAACTGCAAACTATTTTGAATGTTGATGTTACCGATGCAGAACTTGCAGCAAGAGGGCAGCAACGTAGCGATTACAACATGAGAGTAGGGCAGTCAGAATTGAGAGGAGGGCGATTATTTGCAAACTTTTCTTTACCGTTGGATGATGAAGGTACAGAACTGTACTCTTTTGCCGGGATTAGTTCTAGAAGAGGTAATTCTGCAGGTTTTTATAGATTGCCCAATCAAAGTAGAACCTTTACTCCGGCATATCTTAATGGATTTTTACCAGAAATCAACTCAAAGATTACAGATCGATCCATTGCCATAGGAATCAAAGGGAAAATAGGAGATTGGGATGTTGATTTTAGTAATACCTACGGTAAAAATAGTTTTCTGTATACCATATCCAATACCTCAAATGCTTCTCTTTTGAATGCGACACCGACTACTTTTGATGCAGGAGGTTTTTCTTTTTTACAGAATACAACTAACCTCGATATTACAAAGTATTACGAGGATGTACTAGCGGGGTTTAATGTAGCTTTTGGAGCAGAACACCGTTTAGAAAATTATGAGATTATTGCAGGAGAAGAAGAATCGTATACACAATATGATGTAGCAGGATTACCTATTATAAGTGCTACTCAGACGGCTCCAACAGACTTTTTTGGACGATCACGACCGGGAGCATCACAGGTTTTTCCTGGATTTAGCCCGGCAAACGAATTGTCAAGAGATCGTACTAGTGTTGCAGGATACCTTGATCTCGAAGCTGATATTACCGAGAAATTCTTAGTAAGTTTTGCCACTCGTTTTGAAGACTATAGCGATTTTGGATCTACTTTAAATTTTAAATTAGCTACACGATATAAGTTGACAGATAATATAAACCTTAGAGCTGCTGCTAATACAGGTTTTAGAGCTCCATCATTACATCAATTAAATTTTAATTCGACATCTACTATTTTTGATAATGAAGGGAATCCACAAGAGGTAGGAACGTTTGCAAATGATAGCAGGGCGGCTAATTTATTGGGAATTCCACAATTAAAAGAAGAGACTTCTCGTAGTATTAGTTTGGGAGCAACTGCAAAAATCCCGGATCTTAATCTATCAGTTACTGTAGATGGGTATTTTGTAGCAATAGATGATAGAGTCGTATTTACGGGACAATTTCAAGGACCGGGAACAGGAACAGAGTTAGATAACCTACTTGCACAAGCCAATGCGACCAGAGCCGCTTTCTTTGCCAATGCTATTGATACAGAATCCAAAGGGTTAGATATTGTGATTACCCACAAAACACCAATAGGATCTGCGATGGAATTAAAATCTGATCTTGCAGCTACTTTTTCTCAAACCAGAAAAGTAGGAGATATAAAAGCTTCAGAAGTTTTAGAAAATGCCGGATTGGTCGAAACCTATTTTCCTGAAGATAGTAGAGTGTATCTAGAAGAAGCCGTGCCAAGAACCAAAATTAACTTGTCTAACAATTTGGTAGCAAACAAGTTTAATGTATTTCTTAGAAATGTATATTTTGGCGAGGTTACAGAAGCCACAGATATTGTAGAGAGACAACAAGTATTTGAGGCAAAAGTAGTAACAGATCTTTCTTTTGGATATAAGGTGTCAGAAAACTTTACAGTTACAGTAGGGGCCAATAATCTATTAGATATCTATCCTGATAGAGCAGATCAAGACCTTGAACCAGGTGTAGACGGAAATCAAAATAACAGAAGTAGTGGTAGGTTTGATTGGTCTAGAAGAGCACAGCAATTTGGTATCGGCGGACGGTTTTTGTTTGCAAGAGTAAACTTTGTATTGAAATAGAACAGTAAGATAATTTAGTGTAAATAATACCACACTTTTGCGTTACTCGTAAAGGTATTAAGATATAAAAAGATCCCGAAACTGAGTTTGGGATCTTTTTGTTTTTATATTCTTGACAAAATCACTTCTCATTTCATAGCTAAACTTATATTTTTGCGCAAGCAAATCCATAGACATGTATAAACTTCTGTTGAGACCCATATTATTTTTATTTGATCCGGAAAGTGTACATCATTTTACATTCAAAATGGTTCGTATTCTTTCTAAAATTCCTTTATTTCCTTCGATTTTCAGAAGTATATACCAAGTTAACGATCCAAGATTAGAACGTACTGTTTTTGGGCTTACTTTTAAAAATCCGGTAGGTCTTGCAGCAGGGTTTGATAAAGATGCAAAACTGTTTAATGAGTTGTCAAATTTTGGTTTTGGTTTTGTAGAAATAGGAACACTTACTCCCAAAGCGCAACCCGGTAACCCTAAGCAAAGGCTATTCAGGCTCAAAAAAGATAGTGCTATTATCAACCGAATGGGGTTTAATAATGGAGGAGTAACAGAAGCTGTACAACGATTAAAAAAGAATAAGGGGGTTTTGATCGGGGGGAATATCGGCAAGAATAAAGTCACACCTAACGAAAATGCAGTAGAGGATTATAAGATATGTTTTGATGCGCTTTTTGATCATGTAGATTATTTCGTAGTCAATGTAAGTTCGCCAAATACCCCTAACCTAAGAGCTTTGCAGGATAAAGAACCTTTAACAGAATTGCTTAATACATTACAATCTAAAAATAAAGAAAAACAGAATCCAAAGCCTGTTTTGCTTAAGATAGCTCCGGATTTGAGTAATGATCAACTATTAGATATTATTGATATTGTAAAAGATACCAAAATAGCAGGTGTGATCGCTACCAATACTACAATTTCTAGAGAAAATCTTAATTCTAATCCCGAAGTGACCAAAGAAAATGGAGGGTTGAGTGGTAAACCTCTAACTAATCGTGCTACAGAAGTGATTCGGTTTCTATCAGAAAAAAGTAACAAAGCTTTTCCGATTATAGGAGTTGGAGGGATACATAGTGCGCAGGATGCTCTAGAAAAGATAGAAGCAGGAGCCAGTTTGGTTCAATTGTATACCGGTTTTATTTATGAAGGTCCAAAGTTGATCAAAGACATCAACAAATCTTTATTGCGCAATTAATATTGTTTTTTTAACAATTGTTTTGAGGATAAATCATCAGAAATTACATGATTTAGCTCAAATCAAAATGACGTGATTTGATTCAATTTTACATGATTTGACTCACTTTATGTTGAAGTACTTCATTTTACAGAAAGGCAATTCACTATAACATCAAATAATACATTTTTCATATAAAGACAGTATTGGGATAATGCAGTTTACTACATTTTGTGTGTAAACAATCAAAAATATACGTTAAAAATTACCAATGTTACGGTGATACCACAAAATTTATCAGTTTGTAGAAAAAAACCTAACCAGAATGTCATCTAGTTAAAGAATATTACTAGTTTTATCTCACTATAACACAAAAACTCAATATTTATGAAAAGGACGAGGCAGTCTGAAGCGGATCGTTTAGAAGGTACACATACAGCATTAATCAACTACACCTTAATCAAGGTAGAAAACCTTATATAAGGCTGCTAAAGATGCTCGTAAATTATACGAAAAAGAGAATGCAGAGTCACAGCAAGCTACTCGTGATAAAAACGAAGCCTTTGACGATCTTAAGGACTGGGTGCGTAATTTTAAGAAAATTGCAAAAGTAGCGCTCAAAAAACACCCCGAATTACTAGAAGCGCTGGGCTTTTTTGTAAGAAGCTAACCCATTCCCAAACATAACGATTCAAGTAAACACTAAAGCATATTCATATTATTATATGCCTAATCGTCTATTGATGTATAACATGTAATGATTCTTTAAACCTTAATTTTTTTTAAAACCATGTCATTTTTATCAAAACTCGAAATAGACGGCCATACTTTTATATTAGACAGATGTACCTCTGCAATAGATCAAAACAGTGATTATAATGGTAGACCTAACTCTGCACCAATAGCTGGCAAGTTTACTATCGCTCTTCGATATGAAAAAAAAGCAGACTTGTTTGCAGAATGGGCAGTATCTTCTACACTGACCAAAAATGGTAAAATTATATTCTATAATAATGATAGTATGTCTACACTACAATCGATGGAGTTCAAAGATGCATACTGTTTGCACTATGCACAGGATTATGATGGCAATAGTAACAAACCCATGACAATACAAATGGTCATCAGTGCCAAAGATATTAAGGTAGGTGTCGTAGAATACAATAACAATTGGCCAACAAAACAATAGATCCTATGAGTGTACTGTTTTTACGACTAAAGATGGTCAATAATTTTTTGGATGATCGGTTCGAGGGATTGATCCGTAAGGTGTTTGACGATGCGGTCCAAAATGAGTCGATGGATTTGATACACGAGCGTATCGAGAGTGCCTTTGAGCAGTATAAAACCGAACTGGTGATTACTATTGAAACGTGTTTTAGCGGAGTGTTTTTGAGCCGGTATGATATTGCAGAACATATTGATAGGTATTTTAAAAACCATCTTGAATATGGTATCAAAGCCTATTTTAAACAAACAGATTTGCCGTTTGATTGGTTGTATGATAAAGAAAAAGAAACCTATGTCTGGCATGAAGACGTTACCTCTGCCAATGATCCTGATTTGCCTTCGGATCATGAGTATGTAGGCAAAAGCATGAAAGATATTAAAGCGCACTTTGATGCTAATACCAGTTGGCTAGATAAAGTTAGAGATTTTGTAGGATCGGGTGGGAGTAGAATACGTACTGATATCGGAAGCTATATAGGTGCAAAATTAAAACCTAAGATCGAGAATGCGATTTTGAGCCAGAGGGATGCTTACCATGCAAGATATTATGAGAAAACTAGAAGTACTGATCATTTTTATCCTAAAAGTTTTCATATTGCTTCAGTCGAAAGGAGTACTAGTAGATTTGGTGCAGGAATAGGGAATTATTTTTTTGATACGATTATTGTAATTAATAACATATCGATTCCAATAAGAGGTACTTATGTAGCAAGAAATGAATCTAATTCTATGGTTAACTCTCTTGATTTTATGGGGAATTATGCTACTGCTACAGGGTCTTCATATACTAATGCAATTCATTTTGAAGGTGAAAATACTGTTCTTATTGTAGAAGTAATTTCAGCAGAACACTATCGTTTAATTAATAATTTTATTTATGACAAATAAGTGTTTCATTATCAGTTTGTTTGCTTTTTTTGTCTTAAGTTGTAAGAATAAAAATAAAGAACAACAGGTTGTAAAAGACATTGATTTTACGATTACGGATTATTCTACAACCTTTCACCCTATTGAAACGAAGGATGATTTCAATGACTATTTAAAATTTATCACTCAGAGGTATAATTATGGACAGCAGGATAATGATGATTTTTTATTGACTGTGGACGATAATCTGATTATTACTATAAAAGAAAAAGAAACAAAATGGTATCAAAAACGGATTGAAACTACATTAGACCTAAAGAAAGCTACTTATCCTCTTCCTTGTGAATATTTATATGATATGAAGTTATTCAAAGATTATAAAAATATTGGTACAGATTCAATTTTTAAAGAAGAGATCAGAGAATACACAAAACACAAATTATATACATTTGGCTTTAGCGTATTTGATAAAGGATTTAAAATTCAAAAATCATCAATGAAAATAGCAGTTTTAAGGTATAGAGATCAAAAAGTTTCAATTTTGTGTAAGAGGTTTATACCAACAGATATAGAAAAAAAAATATTAACATCTGTAAAAGATTCTATTCAAAGATTTATGACTTCAAAAAATAGAAACTTTGACTATGCATTGATACCTGTAGAGATTAGAATGTAAATTTCATAACAAATTTGAAGTAATGAGAGTTTATATTAGGTTTAAGTCGTTATTGATAATTTATATAATGTTTTTTCTTTCTTGTAAAGACAATAAAAATAGTGAGTTACTTCAGACAGATTATCTTTGGCAATTGCAATCATATTACAAAAACTATGATAAAATTAATTCTAAAGAAACATTTGAAGATTTTTTAAAATATCTAAATAGTAACAGGCAGAATCATTTTAATGTCACAAATTCAGAAAATTTTATTGTAGAATATCACAACAATGAACTGGTTATATCTGCAAAAGATCAAAATGCCTTCAAAAAAATTGAAACAAAAATAAATTTAAACGCAGATGTTCCATTTCCTAATAAGTGTGATTATGTCAATGAGGTTCGTATTTTTAGAAATTACAAAAGATTACCAAAGGACAATTTGACTAATGAAGCAGAAAATCATTTAAAAAATAATGTAGATTCAACAAAGGTTGCTATTTATTTTAATCCTTCAAACAAAGAAAACTCAATAAAAAAAGTAATCTTGTTTAAATATAGAGAGGGTAAGGCATCTATAGTATGCAAAAAGAACATAGCAAAAAATGATCATACTTTAGTTGAAAAAATCCATACCCACTTGGAAGAATTCATAATCTCAAAAAATAGAAACTTTGATTATGCATTGATTCCTGTAGAAATTATTAATTAACTGACCTATATAAATTTGGAAATCGAAATAGTATAAAAATATAAACAACTCAAACCCTTGGATGAAAAACTAAATTATGAACCTTCTAAGTATATTAAATATTAATAAACTTTTTGAAATATTCTTTTTGACTTTCTTTTTGGTTTCATGCGATAGAAATGCAAAACCAATAACAGAACAAATACGATGTGATTCTGATACAAATTTAGAATTGGTAGCAAATCAATTTGGTTTACATCTTTCAAAAAGTGAAGGGTTTTTAACTATTGTAGAAAGAAATGATAGGTTAAACATTGAGGCTCGCAATGACAAATATTCTTATCCTGAAAAGAATACAAAATTATCATATACTTTTGATAAAAACGCTTTTCTAGTTGATGATGAGATTCAAAATTTATTGAATTTAGAAACAATAGTGATGACAAAATTAGAAGAACATTTAACTGCTCAAGGTTTTACTTCTTTACAAGAAATCGATATTCAAAAGTATAGAAAAGAAAAAACCAAACTCATATTTGAGATTCTCCAATATTCTGAAAATGATGTAGAGATCAGCGAAAATCAGTTGTATTCTATTGTTCTTCTACTAAGAGGACTTGATTGTAGTATTAATAATGTTAGAGAGAGTGTATCTGAAATAGTTCTAGACAAAAAATATAAAGATATTAATGAAGAAAATAAAAAATTGATTGATAATATAGTACCAAAGCTGTATTATGTTTTTTACTTTAAAAAATATAAAAATGTTGCTCCTCAATCAAATACTACAAACTAAACGTACTCATTACAAAACAACACTCATATTATATTGAAAATAATTAAACCTAATTTTACGATCAGTACGATTGGCAAGTTTCGATTTTATAGTGGGATATTTGTAGGGATTGGATATGGTATAATTTTTAATACTTTACTCAGACTTGTTTTAAAACTCTGTAATCTGGGAGATATAATAACTGATATCTCTTGGTCAAGCACTTTAAACTTTAAAACATCAACCTATAACCTTACTTTAATCGGATGTGCTTCTTTGGCATTTTCTTTCTGTTTTACTACTTATATGTGGTTGAGTAAGCCGTTTGCAAGTCATAGAAGAAAAACCCTAAAATTAAGAATGGGTCAGGTCAATCCAATTTGGATATTGTTTGGTGTATTGCTATTCCTGCTGAGAATGTTTTGGTTTTTTACCGGTGTAGCACTTACTATTGAAAAGGATTACACATACTTAGGATTTATGATTCCAATTTTTATCTATTTGTTTTGTTGGAATGTTATCTCAGACATTTACAAATCCAAAAAAGCATTTTTGATTTCATTACCAATTTGTATCATTATTGCAGGTATATTAAGCAGTATTTAGAACTAAAAAATCATTAAGTTTATACCTAATTAAGATAGGTAAATAAGAAGTTTTTTGGATATCAATTACGAGATTTTATACACATTTGTGATCGCTACATCAATATTAGCGTTCTCTCCGGGGCCGGATAATATATTTGTACTGATGCAAAGTGTTGTGAATGGTAAAAAGTATGGGTTGGCTGTTGTAGCAGGTTTGATGTCGGGTTGTTTAGTACATACAACTTTAGTAGCTTTTGGTATTTCGGTTATTATTAAGCAAAGCGAAATACTTTTTTTTGCAATTAAATTATTTGGTGCGTTGTATTTATTCTTTTTAGCGTACAAAGTATTTGTAAATACAGCAGAGATTCAATTTACAGAAAATGATACTCCCAAAAGAAGTTTGTGGTCATTGTTCAGGCAAGGTTTTGTGATGAACGTGCTTAACCCTAAAGTATCTATATTCTTTCTGGCATTCTTTCCCGGGTTTTTGTTTAGTAAAGCAATGAGTAGCGTACGGCAGTTTTATGTACTTGGTTTTCTCTTTATTCTTGTATCTTTTATAGCATTTGGTTTGATTGCTATTCTGGCAGGATCTATTTCAGAGTATCTAAAGAAAAAATCAAAGATAGGTGTTGTATTAAAATGGCTACAGATAGTTGTTTTTATCGGAATTGGGATTTTTATTCTTTTTGCTAAAAAATAAATACTAATAGTAAAAACCAAGATGTTTATCTTGGTTTTTTGGTTATGGGGGAGCAATAGCAGTGCAAGATAAGTTGCACTAGATACACTATTTAAAACGTATTTTCTTGACTTAAGTAGTTCATTGTGGCTTTATAATTAGTAATATCGACTCCATCAGATTTTAGTTTAGACACGATATCGTGTTTACTGCTTTTGTTCGTAGCTTCTATAATGATCAATCGGAGTTCTTCTAGTTCTCCTTCAGAAACGTTGAATGCGCTATTTGAATTCACTTCATAAAAATCTATTTCGTATGATTGAGGTGTTATAAATACTCTAATGTCAATATTTGATGAAGTTAAAAATATATTATTGTTTGGAATTGGAAATGAGGGATTAACTGATCCTGTTGCTTTTAGATACCCTAAAATGACATCATTATTAATTACATCTTGAGTTAACTCAGGCACCGATTGTGAATGAAATAAACCTGAAAATATAGAAAGGTCATAGGTAAAAGACCTAACATTGGCATTACCATCTTGACCGTCTGAACCGTTTGTACCGTTACTTCCTACAATACCTTGTTCTCCTTGTGGACCTGCAGGTCCAATAGCACCATCTTCGCCATCTGAGCAGCAAAAGGTAAATATGGTAATAAGAGCTACAAAAATGTACTTCAATTTTACTTTTCTTGTTTTCATGATGTGTGTGTTTTGAATGTTAATTGATTTGATGTAAAATACTTCTGGTAACAAGTCTTCCATTTGGTTTTCGTGTTTCTTCTTTGACCATTCCGACTCCTTCAGAAATCCATTGTGTAGATTGAAAAGTCTTTCTAATTCCCATCGTTACAGTATTTGTATATGTGATTACATAACAATCAAAAGTCCCTGCAGGTGTAGTAATTTCTTCTTTTGCGATCACTTTTCTATCAGACATAGCGATTGTAGTATTAATATTCATGATGCCTCCATTTACTGACATATGTACAGAAGCGTTAGGGAGTTCTTGATTGATGTCTAAATCATTGGGTATAGAGATGTCATCTCCTGTAATGCTATATTGCATACCATCATATTGACCAAGGATACCCGGTGCGATAAAAGATTCTGGATCGAGACGTGTCGTATTGCCAGAGCAACGCGCTTTGAATGACGAAGAAATAATGTGGTCATTATTACGACCATCAGTTAAATCCATATCAATCGTAATGATATTTTGATCGCCACTATTTTCTATTTCTTTAACCTTGTATTTTGCAATGATTTCTAGACGTTCTCTTTTATCATATTGGTGGATGGTTAATTTTTGACCTTCGCGAGTAGCATAAAATTTGCTACAGTTATCCTGGGCATATACTGATGTTAGCATCAGCAATGCAAGTAGTATTAGACTATTTTTCATCGGTTTATAGTATAGGTGTAATGTGTATAAAAAGTTTTTTTCTCTCGAAGTTATCGGTTAAAATAGATTGAAAAGATCTCATTGCTTTGATCAAAAATACCATCGGTTCTATCGATCAAATTTTTGATATAATCTTCGTAATCACTGCCGTTTGCTAAATCAATTAAGTCGACAGAATGAGAATCGAATTTTGAAGTGTCCTCAAAATAGTTTTCAAAACCAGAAAGACTTTCAGGAAGTTGAGGTACAATAAAAGTCTTATCTTCATTATTTGGAATTGTAATGAACCATTCTAAATCTTTACCATCTTCTATCTTTATTTCGGTATATATATTGCTGAAAAGATAATCTCCCGATGGCTGTAATTGTAAATTCTCTGAGGTTGAAGTATAATTAAAATCCCAATCAGGTCTTGTAATAGATATATTATCAGGAACAGTACTTGATCGTGATGTTTTACTATGATTTGAGTTTGGGTACTCTCCATCATAGCTAACAATATACTCATCAAAACCTGTTGTAATTTGTAAGCGTTCAGAAAAACTACCTCTTAGATTTACTTTATAATTATTTTCATAGACACCAAGTACCCTAACGGATGAAAAATCGGCTTCATCATCTACAGTTATTGGCGTGCTCGAAGCCATTGTAAAATCGTCGAGCGTTACTATCACATCATCTGTTTCTTTATAATTTTCTAACCATTTGTAGGCGAAGGTTGTAGGCGTTGTACTCGTTCTATACTCTATTTTTAAAAAAAGTTTGGAGGCAGAGGCTTCTTTGTTGTACGCAAATGTTCTTGTTATTGTTCCTGTTGATGGATCGATATCATTAGTACTTTCAGAAATACCTCTTAATCCGTTAATGAAAAAACTATTCATTTGTATATCAGACGTTAAAGATAGAGTAACCTTCAATGTACCATTTGAAGTAAAACTTCGATCAGTAGCTGTACCCTCACTACCTACAGATACATTTTTGATTGTAGAAAGGCTTTTGTAACGATCTGTTTCTAGTAGTGTAGTTAACATAAAACTATTTGAAGCATACCCCTTTGCTGTTAAGGTATAGACTCCAGGAATTTTATTGGTTTCTATACTAGCTAATAATTCCCCTTCTGCATTGTTGGCAAAAATCATATTAGGCAAACTATTAACATTGAGATTGGAATAATCAAATGTTGCTAGTACAATTTCTTGATCTGGATCAACAATGGGATTTGTAGCATCATCATCATTAGAACAAGACAACAACAGTCCTATTGATGCGTAAAATAATAATATATACTTGATTTGTATTGACGTTTTCATGTGCTTAGTTTAAAGTTTGATAAATTCTACTCTTCGGTTTTTTGCTTTTCCTTGTGGAGAACTATTATCAGCAATAGGGCTAGTTTCTCCTTTGCCTTCTGTTATGATTCGGCTAAAACGAATGTCATGTTGTTCGACTAACATCATTTTTACTGCTTTGGCTCTTTGTTCGGATAATGTTTTATTTTTTTCAACACTACCATCTGCATCTGTGTGTCCTATGATTTTTATATTCACATCCGGAACTTCTTTTAAAGCTGTAGCAACTTCTTTGATAATATTTTCAGCTCCTCCAATGATATCAGCAGATCCTGTTTTAAAAAGAATAGCATTGGTAGATAATCTTCCTTCTGTAATAAGTTTGCTTCTATTGTCTGTGCCACTTTTAGCAATTTTGAAATTAGAAATGTATACTTCATCCTTATCAATGGCATCTCTGAGCCCCTTGGTATGTATTTTAAAAACAGTTGCTTTTTGAGGTACTAACCTAGGTACATCTACTATTTTATTTTCGTTCATCCAAACCCGCATACGGGTTTTGTTGACTGCAATGGCAATATGTGATTTTCCATTTATCTGTGAACGATAATCTTTACCTATCTCATTACGGATTTGACGTTGCCCATCTACTACTTTTTCAACAACTCCTCGAGACTCTATAAATTGGCAAGGTGAAAGTTCAACAACACACCAGTTTTTAGGAGTTTGAAAACTTGTATTTTCTTCCAAAAGAAGTTTGATCCAGGCTTGAGAGCTCGTTTTTTTGTCTAAACCTTGTGTAAGAAGGTCAAACTCGATAGTGTAGTTCTCTGGTAATGTTTCTTTGACAGATGGGATATATTTGGAATTACCTCCTAAACGAAACCATTTCTCATTATTAATAATTACAATTTCGCCAGAACCATTCGTATCCCATTTGGCAGGAAAATCTCCTTGCGCATCTTTTGTAAAGTTGTCTTGAAAAATAATAATAGTGCCAGTTGCAAAATCCGGTGCACGGTTAATATTGTACTCTCCTGAACCTATAATAGGAGTATTGTCTTTTGTCTTTTTTTTGCCTTTCTTCTTTTTTCTTTTTTTGTTAAAAATTCCATCAAGACCTCTATTTGTTTTGTCTTCTGTCTCTCGTTCAACACGTCTTTCGACTGTTCGTTTTGCTGCATCTTCAACTCTTTTACCGAGTCTTTCTAACAATTGAGCATTACTTGTTGTAATCCAAAATAGAGAGATAAGAATACACAATGTTTTTGTAGTTTTCATCTTTGATATTTTTGTTTCCCCTTAATTATTTTTAATGATCTCGTTGTGCTTCTAATATTTTTTTCTCAATAGCTTTACCCAATGAGTCCTTTTGCTTTTGTGTTAATTCTCTAGCTTGCAGGTAATACATATTTTTATATTCTAATTTTTGATTAGCTGGCAGGTCCGTTTTTTCTAATAATTCCAAAAAATTGATCGTTGATCCATTAGGTTTTCCATCTAGGTTCTCTCCTAATAGACTTGACAATACATTTGTTTGCATGTCTAAAAGATTTTCTTTTTGTGTATGATGCTTTTCTGTTTTTGTAGTATTTGTTTTTTGAGCATTTGCCAATTGTATGGTAAAAATGATCATACCTATAAATAAGATTTGTGTTGTTTTCATATTACTATTTTTTAAATGTTACCTCTTTGATTACCTTGTTTTTATGCATAATTTTCAAAATATATGTTCCAGTTTCCAGATGGTTGATATTTAGATAAATAATATGATTTGGGATATGGTTGATATGGCCTTTATAGTTCTTGGTTTTTTTGTTCATACACATAAGACCAAATTGATATACAGTGTTTATCATTGTAATGTGATGGTAAAAGTAGATGAAGTAAAAACAGAGTGTTATACGGTATGTAACAAAGATTATTAATTATGTAACATCTCTTAAATAGGGTGGTTTACCCCTATATTTTAGAGGTGTTTTTTGAATGTATGTTACCAAAAATCAAGTATGACAAAATAGAAGTTAGCTTTCTTTTGTAGCATACTCAGTTGGAGTACAATGATATGTCTCTTTAAAACATTTGGTAAAGTATGAGTGGTTATTAAAACCAACAGCATACCCTACTTGTGAAATGTTGGTATCTGAATTTTTAAGAAGTTGTGCAGCTAATTTGAGGCGTTGTGATCGTACGAATTCTGAAGTTGTTAACCCTGTTAATGCTTTTATTTTTCTATGTAATTGCATACGGCTCATACCTATTATTCTACTAAATTCTTCTACGCTAAAAGATGATTCTATAAGATATTCGTCTAGTACTTTTTGTACTTTATTTAGAAAGTTTTCGTCTGTTGGAGTAATAGCAATATCCTTTGGGGTTAATACTATTTCTTGACTATATCTAGATTGTAGCTTTTGCCTGATTGCTATAAGATTGGCAACTTTTGTAGTTAGTATTTTTTGGTTGAATGGTTTTGTAATATAATCGTCGACCCCTATTTGTAATCCTGATAGTTCATTTTCTTCACCTGCTTTGGCAGTTAATAAAATGATAGGGATATGACTTGTGCGTTCATCATTTTTTAGCTCATTTGTGAGTTCGATGCCATCTTTTTTGGGCATCATAATATCAGAAATAATAATGTCGGGGATATGTTGTAAGGCTAATTTAAATCCTTCTACACCATCTTTTGCACTTATAACGATGTAATTATTTTTGAAGTTCTCTTGTAGAAGATGATTTAAATCTTCATTATCTTCTACTATTAATAGAATGGGAAGTTCTTTGTTTGTGTTATCTGTGTCAGATGTGTTTGTTTTAAAATTAGAATTTTTATGGCTTGTTTGATAAAGAGATGTATCATCAATATTATTTTCTACTATAGTAGCATTTTTGATTAGATTTTTGTCTAATGAAATTGATAGATTAAAACTTGTCCATTCATTTAATTTACTATCTACAGTTATATTTCCTTCATGTAGCTTAACAAGTTCATTTACTAATGCTAACCCAATACCAGAACCGGTTTGCTCACTATGTGCTTGATAAAATCGTTTGAAAACTAATGCAAGCTGTTCTTTGGTCAAACCATTTCCTGTATTTTTTATTTCAATAAAAAGTGTACTCTCTTTAATATTGGCATTAAATATAATAGACCCATTTTCAGGAGTATACTTAATAGCATTAGAAATCAAGTTACTTACAATTTTATACAATGCGTCAGGGTCGAACCAGCCTTCTTCATCATGATGGTTAAGGTAATTAAGAAAATTAATGTTTTTTATACTTGAGGCATATTCAAAATCTTTGATAATGGCATTAATCTTTTGTATAGGGTGTAATTTTTGCAGAGATAAAGTCAAACTACCTGCTTCAATCTTTGAAATATCTAATATTTGATTTACGAGTTCAGAAATTCTATTGCTGTTGTTTAAGATAAGTTCAAAGTCTGACCGGTCTTTATCAGTAAGATTTTTGTCTTCTAATTTATTTTGTATAGGACTAGATATTAATGTTAGAGGAGTTCTAAGTTCATGCGATATATTTGAAAAAAAATGAGACTTAGCCTTGTCTAGTTGTATAAGTTCTTGTTTACGCTTTCGTTCATTTTCAAGATCGTATTTGTTCTTAATTCTATTTTGATTATTCAGTTTGTTGTTATACGATACAATTCCCGAGAAAATTAAAATTTCGATAAAAACTGTATTCAAAAAATATAACCCATTACCCGTAATTATCGCTGCAAGATTACCAATAATAAGAACAAAACTACTGATAAGAATAATTCTTGAAATCAGTTCTTTCCTAACTATAAATAAATAGATGAAAAAGAGTAATGCAACACTACCAAAATATACTCTAAAGGCAAAGAAAATATCAATATGATAATCAAAATGTGGATAAAATATTGATATGATCAAGTCAAAAACAGCATAAAAAATGATACTTAATAAAAAGTAGTTAGCAATTTTATAAAGTCTATTATGGAATGTCTTAAATTCTAAAATTCCATAAATAAAATAAAAATAAAAAAAAGAAGCTCCAATGACATTAAGGTTTCTTATATAAAAGGCTAGCATTGGGTGTATGCTATTTAATAAAGAAAAAATAAGAGGAGTACTTGGTGCAAAAATTCCTGCAACAAAAAATAGATAAATACTATAATTTAGAAAGTTTTTATCCTTGGTAATGAAAAAACTAACAATAAATAGTAAACAGGCAACGAATATTGCACTCGAATAAAATTCTAGATAATTTACTATTGATTGTTCTCTAACAATATCACCAACAACACTTTTATGATCTGTGATTAGCACCCCAAACGAGTTTCTTACACTTAATTTACCTGCATTAGAAATTGGCTTTTTGTTAAAATAAAAAGGTTTAGAAAAATCAATAATATCTGTACGTAAATTTAAAGATGAAGCTTGTTCAATATCATATGTGATGTTTCCTTTTTTTACATATGTACCAGTTTCATATTTTTTATAACCTATATTTTTGAGAGGAATGTAAAAATCAGAAGCATCACTGATAACAGTAAAGAAATATATTATTTTAGAATCTGTTTTAAGATCTATTTTAAACTTATACCAATAAAAAGCATTAGGTTTCGAGTTTTTAAGCTCTGTAATATCAATCTGATCAAATGATTGTAACGTTATTTGTTTAAAATCAAGTTGCTTAGAAAAGTCTTTATATAAGAGAACTCCTGATAAAGGGCTATAGATACTATCTTTTACAGAAAGTTCTACAGAAAGGGGAGTATTATTTTGTTGAGCAGTAGATGTTATATGAATAATTACAAAAAATAGAAGAAGTATATTTCTCATGTTTTTGATTTGACTTTTAAAGATAACAATTATAAATAAATCAAATACTTAGCAATATGATATATGTAACCAATAATGTTACATATACATCAATGAAAGCATCTAGAGCCATTATTTTTGATGAATTACTAATTGTCGTCCCAGGATACCCAAATAGATTTCGGTACATTTTAATGATCTAAATTCTGAAAAATAATCATATTTTTATAGTCTTAATTAAATATCTTTTAATTTGCGACTATAAAATGACTGAAAATGTAAAAATTATTGAATGTCCACGTGATGCAATGCAAGGCATAAAAGATTTTATTCCTACCGAAAGAAAAGTTCAATATATTCAATCATTATTACGTTGTGGTTTTGATACTTTAGATTTTGGGAGTTTTGTCTCTCCCAAAGCAATCCCACAAATGATAGATACTGCAGAGGTATTATCTCGGCTCGATCTTTCAAATACTCAAAGTAAACTATTGGCAATCATAGCAAATGTAAGAGGGGCTAATGATGCTTCTCAACATGAAGCTATTGATTATTTGGGATATCCGTTCTCGATTTCAGAGAATTTTCAAATGCGTAATACACACAAAACAATAGCAGAGTCCGTAAATGTGCTACAAGAGATACTTAATATAGCAGAAAAAACAGGTAAAAAGGTGGTGGCTTACCTATCTATGGGTTTTGGAAACCCTTATGGAGACCCATGGAATGTTGAGATTGTTGGGGATTGGACAGAAAAACTTAATACAATGGGAGTAAAAATATTATCATTGTCAGATACCGTAGGTACTTCTTCTCCCGAAACTATAAACTATTTGTTTTCTAATCTAATTCCTAAGTATCCTGATATAGAGTTTGGAGCACATTTACATACTACGCCAACCGCATGGTTTGAAAAAGTTGATGCAGCTTATAAATCCGGTTGTAGGAGATTTGATGGCGCTATACAAGGATTTGGAGGATGTCCTATGGCAAAAGATGAACTTACGGGTAATATGCCTACAGAACGTATGGTATCTTATTTTACAACTGTTCAGGCAGAAACAAATATCAAAACATTAAGCTTTGAATCTTCTTATAATGAAGCTTCCAAAATTTTTGATCATTACCATTAGAAAATATATTTTAAGTATAAATTAACATTTTTATTTAATTTTATTTAGATTTATTACAAATAAAGTTTGCAAAAACTATTTTGATAGATATATTTGCACTCGATAAAATAATTGATAATAAGTCTAAATAAAAAAAGCTATGAAAATCAATAAGTTGTTTAACTTAGTGTGCGTATCGGGAGCACTTATCTTAGCGTCATGTTCAAGTGATGATGATAACGAACAAGGAGGGCCAGTAGATTCAGTCTTAAATATCCCTACTCTAGAACAAGTCATTACTGATAATGATTTTACTAGAGCCGATAATGGAGATTACAATAATGATTTTATAAATAATTATTCTACTTTATTTACAAGAGAAGGCAATTCTACGGTAAGTTTTAGTGGGCAAACTACACGTTTAAAACAAGCTGTAGAAATAGGAGGGAATTTAAAATCTCAAGTTGATGTTGCAGCTATTCGATTAAAATTTGAAGGTCAAGATGGAGAAAGTGCTGGATTTACTGATACTAGTCTAAATGGAACTACAAAGATTGTAAGATCAAAAACGTCTTCTTCAATTGCGTTATTTGCTGGGTCTAATGGTTCTGGTCAGGGTCAGACAAATGTAAATGCTATTGATGCTTATATTACTGGTCATCAAAATGTATTAGAAAATTGGATGACAGCTGCCGCTTCTGGTCAAGCAGGTGTTTTTGAAGATACAGGAGATGATGTTGATAGATATGTAGATGCAAAAGGTCGTGAATTAGATCAATTATTTACTAAGTCTTTAGCTGGTGCTTTAGCTTATGATCAAGCGGTAAATCATTATTTAAATCGTTTAGATAATGAAAATGGTGATACTTCTAACGGTGACTACCGTGCGTTAAATGATGCGGGTACTGTAGCTGAAGGAAAAAACTATACTACAATGGAGCATCACTGGGATG
The DNA here is from genome assembly GCF_006443095.1 of Aquimarina algicola. Lineage (GTDB taxonomy): Bacteria > Bacteroidota > Bacteroidia > Flavobacteriales > Flavobacteriaceae > Aquimarina > Aquimarina algicola. The sequence goes on along the minus strand of NZ_VFWZ01000004.1, from coordinate 358,523 downwards.
AGGCTTTTGGATATATTTATGGTAACACTTCTAGTCAGAATTTAATCTATAAGTACATTGATAATGTAGATGGTCTATCTAAGTTTTCAGGTACTGAAAGAGAAATCTTTGCAGCTTTCGTAGCAGGAAGAATTGCGATCGCAGAGAAAGACTATACTGTGAGAGATACTCAAGTAGGGATTTTACGTGAAAAATTAGGGTTAATTATTGCTGTTAGAGCAGTACATTATTTAAGTGCTGGAGCAAAAATTATTGAAGCTGCTGAAGCTGCAAGTGGTGCAACAGGTAAAAGAGAAAATGCTTTCCATGACCTTTGTGAAGGGTATGGTTTTGTAAATAGTTTACGCTATGTAGTGAATGCTAATGGAGATAGATACTTTACAGATGCAGACGTAGATGGTTTCTTAACTACTTTAGATTCAGGTAGTGGTCTATGGGATGTTACTACTACAGAATTGAGAGACATGGCAGATGCAATTGCAGCAGAAGGAGTTGGAGGATTGTCTTGGACACTTGATGACGTAAATCCATAAGAATACTCAAAATAGGTATAAAAATGTTTTGTACGTATAATTGATATATTTGCAACAGGGATAACTATAGATGTTATCCCTTTGCTTATTTTTATTAAAAATATACAAAAATTGTTATGAAAAAAATAGTATATATAATATTACCCATCTTCACTCTTTTCTACTTTGTTTCTTGTTCATCTAGTGATGATTCATCAGATGAAGGAGGAAACGGAGGAGAAGATGGTGATAGTTTTGATAGGGTTAGCTTGACTACAAGCTGGGTTAATAATTTATTAATGCCTGCTACTAATGATTTAAAGAGTAAACTAGAAACATTAAATAGTTCTGTTACATCATTTGCAGATGCACCTGATGCGACGAAGTTGGCTGCGGTTAGAACAGACTTATTTGAAGCTTATAAAGTATGGCAACATGTAGAAATGTTTTTCTATGGATCAGGATATTCATTAGATATGAATAGTTACCCTACTGATGTTACTAAAATAACGGAGAATATAGATAGTACTACTCCTGTAGATTTAAATAGAACGGTATTAAATCCAACCCAGGGATTACCAGCTATGGATTATTTGATAAATGGTTTAGCGTCTACAGATAATGATATTATTACAAGATATGGAGAAGCTAAGTATCAAAACTATTTGAAGTTATTGTCAGAAAGAATGGTTACGATAACAACTACAGCTTTGAATGATTTTGAAGCTGTTAAAGATACTAATATCAATAGTGTAGATAACACAATTAGTTCTTACTTCAGTATACAAGTAAATGACTTTGTACAATACACTGAAAAATCTTTTAGAGAGGCAAAAATTGCCACACCTTCTGGTACAAGAAATAGAGATATTTTCCCAACAATCTCTGTATCAGCAAGTCCTGATTTTGTCGAGTCATTATATAGTCCTGAAAACTCTAAGATTTTATATCTAGAAGCGTATGATGCTATACAAGATTTTTACTATGGAAGAAGTTATACAGATAATAATAATACTGTAGGGTTACAAGAATATCTGCAAGCCTTAGGAACTACGATAATGATTAATGGTGATGATATCCTTTTAAATGATTATATCATTAGTTTATTTGGTAATATTGATACTGCTAATGATAATATAACAGATAATTTTTATGAACAAACACAAGACTTTAACTCTAATTTTGATGCAGTATTTGATGCTATCCAAGAGTTTGTAGTTGCTGTTAAATCAAATGCTGTTAACGCATTTAATCTTACAATTGACTTTGTAGATAGCGATGGGGATTAAACAAGCGGTTAATGCATATCTAAATAAAACATCGAGAGCGGCTACACTAGCCGCTTTTCGTATTTTATTTGGAGTATTAATGTTTATTAGTCTTATTAGGTTTTTATCTAAAGGTTGGGTGCAAAAGTTTTACATCGAACCAAATTTCCATTTTAAATATTATGGATTTTCATGGGTAGTTACCTGGGGGGAATATACCTATATTCTATTTTTTATTGCAATTACTTCATGTATTGGAATTATTCTTGGATATAAGTATAGACTTTCTATGATTTTGTTTTTCTTATCATTCACGTATATAGAATTAATAGATAAAACAACCTATTTAAATCACTATTACTTCATTAGCATTTTAAGTTTTTTATTATGCTTTTTACCGCTTAATGTAACTTTTTCTTTAGATGCACATTATAAAAATAGATCTTATAAAAATGTACCTAAATGGACTGTAGATGCAATTAAAATTTTAATAGGAATCGTTTATTTTTATGCAGGTTTAGCTAAATTAAATTCAGATTGGTTATTCCGAGCTCAACCTTTGAAAGTTTGGCTTTCTTCTAAAACTGATTTTCCGATTATAGGAAAATTTATGAATGATACTTGGTTTCATTATTTGATGAGCTGGAGCGGAGCTATTTATGATCTTACTATTCCTTTTCTATTGTTAATTCGTAAGACAAGACCTTTTGCTTTTGTTCTGGTTGTGATTTTTCATGTATTTACAAGAATACTTTTTCCTATAGGAATGTTTCCCTATGTTATGATTTGTGCAACGCTCATCTTTTTTAGTGCAGAATTACATGAGAGATTCTTGCGTGTACTAAGAAATATATTAAAGCTTAAATCAAGAGTTAATGATATAAGAGACGTATATTTGCCGAAAATTTACGGGAAAATAGTTATAGTTATCTTTTTATTTTTGAGTATCCAACTAGTATTACCATTTCGCTATGCATTGTATCCGGACGAATTATTTTGGACAGAAGAAGGATATCGATTTTCATGGCGAGTTATGTTAATAGAAAAGGCCGGGTATACTACATTTAGAATTGTAAAATATGACACTGGGGATAGTTTTGCTGTGAACAACAAACATTTTTTAAATGCTTTTCAAAACAAACAAATGTCTACTCAGCCTGATTTTATTGTTGAGTTTGCACATTTTTTGGGCGATCATTATAAAAAAGAATTAAAAACTGAAAATATTGGAGTTTTTGTAGAAGGATATATTTCTTTAAATGGAAGAATAAGTAAACCCTACATAGACCCAAGAGTTGATTTATTAAAAGTTAAAGATGGATTCCAGCATAAAACATGGATCCTACCATTTGAAGATGAAATTAAAGGGTTATAGTTTATTTATATTTTTCTTAGTGTCAATATCTGTATATGCTGTACAAAGTACTGGCGTAAATGTGGTAGATGCAGATACCAAGAAGCCTATTCAAGGGGTACAAGTGTACACAAAATCAGGAAGTTTAGTCGGACAAACAGATAGTACAGGTAGTTTAAGCTTATCAACGTTAAGTACAGGTTCTAATCATTCTTTGGTATTTTTTGAATACTCTTATAAAACTTATGAAATAGATATTAACCTAAACGATAATCTTAATTTTATTATTGAGATGGAGCCTCTTAGCAACGTTCTGTCCGAAGTAGTTTTAAATTATAAGAAAAAACAAGTTTTCGGATTACGAACACTAAAACCGGTAGAAGGGACACATATTTATGCAGGTAAAAAATCTGAAGTAGTACTATTAGATCAAGATTTAACGAACAAGGCAACCAATAATGCTCGTCAGATATATGCAAAAGTAGCTGGTTTAAATATTTATGACAGTAATGATGGAGGTTTGCAGCTTAATATTGGAGGACGTGGATTAGATCCAAACAGATCAGCAAATTTTAATACACGTCAGAATGATTATGATATTAGTGCTGATGTTTTAGGATATCCAGAAAGTTATTATACTCCGCCAGCCGAAGGTTTAGAGCAGATTCAGGTAATAAGAGGGGCTGCATCTCTGCAATATGGAACTCAGTTTGGAGGTCTGGTAAATTTTGTAACAAAGAAACCAAACCCCGATAAACCTTTAGAAATACTTTCTAGAAGTACGATCGGAAGTTTTGATTTATTTACAAATTTTACGAGCATAAGTGGGACATCTAATAAATTGAGCTATTACGGATATTTCAATTATAAAGAAGGGGATAGTTTTAGGCCCAACTCTGTTTTTGACTCAAAAAACGCATATGTACATATTGGCTATGAATTCAATGAAAAAACTAAAATTGAAGCTGAAGTAACACACTTAGATTATTTAGTACAACAAGCAGGTGGATTATCTGATGTTCAATTTTTACAAGATTCAAGGCAAAGTAATAGAACCAGAAACTGGTTTGAGGTAAATTGGAATTTGTTTAATTTAAAATTAAACCACAAATTTTCTGATAATGTGAATGGGACTTTAAGTGTTTTTGCACTGGACGCCTCAAGAAAAGCGATTGGTTTTAGAGGGATTGAATCCATAGTTACTGGTGATGGAAATATAGATATTATTGAAGAACCAGATGTATTTGGTCCTGATGAAACAGATGAATCAGGAAATTTTGATTTTGAAAGAGATTTACTAATAGGGAAATTTAAAAATTTTGGTGCAGAAGCTAGAGTGATCACAAAATATACCATTAAAAATAACCCATCAGTATTACTTTTAGGAGCTAAATTTTATAAAGCAGATAATACATCCCAACAAGGGCCGGGTAGTAGAGGAACAGATGCTGATTTTAGCTTTAGAACAGAAGAGTTTCCTTTTTATCCCAACCAAAATAATTTTAAATATCCAAACTTAAACCTCGCTCTATTTGGTGAAAATATCTTTAATATCACAGATCATTTTTCGGTAACACCAGGATTTAGATTCGAATATATAAGAACAGAATCTGAAGGAGAATTTTTGAATAGACCAAGTATACAAGGGAGCAACCCTACACTGATTTTTACTCCAGATGATCAAGTTAGAGAACGCAATTTGTTATTATTGGGAATAGGTGTAAGCTATAAACCAACATCGTACTTTGAATCATATTTTAACTTCTCTCAAAATTATCGATCCGTTACATTTTCAGATATTAGAACAGTAAGTCCTTCCTTTGCAGTGGATCCAGATATAGAAGACGAAACAGGGTATACGATAGATTTAGGTGTAAGAGGAACTTTCAAGAAAATGGTTTCTTATGATGTAAATGTATTTTCATTGTTATATGACAATAGACTAGGTCAGGCTTTTAGAAATGATCCTCCATTCAGAGCGCAATGGGTTAGAGGTAATATAGGAAAAGCTAGAATCATAGGTTTAGAGTCATTAATACAGTGGAGCCTTAAGGAAACATTTTTTAGAGGAAATGATAATTTAAAGTTAGATGTGTTTTCTAATCTTGCATTAACAACTTCTGAATATACAAGTAGTATAGCAACAAGCGTTAGTGGTAATAAAGTAGAGTTTATACCAGAAGTGAATCTAAAAACGGGTATTTCATTTGGGTATAAGAATTTTTTGACTTCTTTACAGTATACATATATATCAGAACAATTTACCGATGCGACAAACTCTGAATATAATCCAGAAAATGAAGATAGAGTTGATGGCGCCATTCCTTCTTATGATATATTAGATATATCAGCGTCTTATACTTTTTCAAAAAATATAAAGCTTGAAGCAGGAATCAATAATGTGTTAGATAATAGTTATTTTACTAGAAGAGCAACAGGGTATCCTGGCCCCGGAATAATTCCTTCTGCTCCTATAAATTGGTATACAACACTACAATTTAAGTTCTAACTACTAGAAAAATTAACCTTTGTTTACCCAGAGAATTAACTTTTGTTCAATGTGGGGTCTAATATTTATTATATATTTTTGTTAAAATTGTTGTTTTATGATAGAGTTTTTAAGATATGATAATATGATGGCAGAATATTATAATAATATGTCTGCTTGTTCAGTACCACTGTTGTCTTGGGAATTCTATGCAGAATACCTTGCAGCTTTAGATACGTTCAAAGATGACTTAGGTGTTCTCAAAAAGTTAACAAAAAACTGGAATTTCTCAAGAAATTATCATGAAGAGTTTATAGATAAGCAATCCGTAATAGTAATTACAAATCCTAATCTAAAAATTGTTTATGCTTCCAAAAACATTGAGAAACTAAACGGATATACTCCTAAAGAGGTCATTGGTAATTCTCCAAAGATGTTTCAAGGTAGAGATACTTGCTCAAAAACTTCTGCAAAAGTTAGAACTGCAATAGATAATGAGGCACCTTTTGAAATTTCTATTTTGAATTATCGTAAAGACGATACACCTTACTACTGCCTTATCAAAGGTTTTCCTGTTCATGATAAAAGAGGAAAACTTGTAAATTATATTGCTTTTGAGAAAGCTGCATAATGTAATCTATTCTTCTTATATTACTATAACTTCTAATTATAAGACATGTCTTTATTAAACTTGTGTGATATTTTATTGTTTAGTAATATCAAATCATTAACTAGTTTAAATATAAATTAGACAAATACGCTAGCACTTTTATATATACCATAATAAATTGTTTATTTTAGTTTTATCAATAAAAAAGTTAAGAAATGATAAAAGAAATAGAACAGCTTTTGAATGAGCAGGTAAAATATGAGTCTCAAGCTTCATCTCAGTATTTATCTATGGCGATCTGGTCAGATGTAAGAGGATATAATGGTGTCGCAGAATTTTTTTATGCGCAGTCAGAAGAAGAGAGAACACATATGACAAAACTTGTCAAATTTATAAATGAAAGAAACGGTACGGCTATTATGCCAGCTATAGAAAAGCCAAGAGATGACTTTAAGTCTCTGATGGAGCTTTTTGAAGTATTTCTAGAAAGTGAAGAATTTGTAACGGCAAAGATCAATAATATTATTTTTGAATGTCTACAGTTCAAAGATTACAATGTTCATAATTTTATGCAATGGTATGTAGCCGAACAATTAGAAGAAGAAGCAACGGCCAGAACTTTATTAGATAAATTAAAAATTATAGGTGATGATAAATCTGGTCATTACTTATTTGATAGAGATATTAACTCATTTCAAACAGAAGAAGAAAAATAGTCAACATCAAACTGTTGATATAAAGCAAAAAGATTCCTTGACAGGAATCTTTTTTTATGTACATTTGCACTTATTTAGATTAATTAAAAATTAAAATAATACAAGTGTCAGATATTCCATCTTTATATTCTCCTTGTGCTGCAGTGAATTGTGAAGCAAGCTGCAGTAACAAAAAAAAGAAATGTTGTAAGAAATACAAAAAGAAAGGTAAGACAAATTGTAAGAGATGTCCAAAGATGTAATCTTTCAAAACTATATTTTTGTATATAACTTTGTTTTTGAATTCAAATTTTAAAATATTACGAATTCTCAAATAAAAGATATTATTGATACTCTCTACAAAATAGTTGTTCATTAATCATTTGTTAGTCAAATTTCTATTGTTTAGATTTGAACATATGAGAACTATTATTTTAATACTTTCTTTTTCTTTTTTTGGAATCTACTTTCTTTCTGCTCAAGAATGGCTCACCGATTTCGAAAAAGCAAAACAAATAGCCACAAATAAAAATCATTCTATTCTTCTGGTATTTTCAGGGTCAGATTGGTGTGCTCCCTGTATAAAATTAGAAAAGCAAGTCTTAGAAACCTCAGAGTTTAAAAAAGATGCTCATGAGAATTATGTACTAGTCAGAGCTGATTTTCCTAGAAAGAAAAAGAATCAATTATCTCAAAAATTGCAAGCACAAAATAAAAAACTTGCAGAAACATATAATAGGAGTGGAGGGTTTCCATTGGTTGTGGTTATTGACCAATTCGGAAAAAAACTTGGCGAGGTTGGATACATAAAAAGTAGTCCGAAAGAATATTTAGAGATGTTAGACAATATGATCAAGTAATATGATACGAATCTACATTATATTATTTTCTCTTCTGTTTACAGTTTATACGGGTTATTCTCAAGAAATATATAAACGAACTCTCAAATTGATGGGAAGCCGATTTGAGATTACTGTCGTAGCAAAAGAGCAAGTCATTGCAAAACAATATATCGATGTTGCCATACAGGAAATCAAAAGAATTGAAGCTTTGATTTCTTCATGGGATACCCAATCACAAACAACTCGTATTAACCAAAATGCAGGTATACAACCTGTCAAGGTTGATCAAGAGCTTTTTGACTTAATAAAACGTGCAATATCTATTTCTAAACTTACAGATGGAGCTTTTGATATTAGCTATGCGTCAATGGATAAGATTTGGAAATTTGATGGAAGCATGAAAAAAATGCCTTCTAAGGAAAAAATCAATCAATCTGTAGCAAAAGTAGGCTATCAAAATATTGTTTTAAATCAACAAGAGTTAACTGTTTTTCTATCAAAGAAAGGAATGAAAATAGGTTTTGGAGCAATAGGAAAAGGATATGCTGCTGATAAAGCTAAAGAACTTCTTATCAGTAAAGGAGTAAAAGCCGGGATTATAAATGCATCTGGCGATATGAGTACTTGGGGAAAACAGCCCGATGGGAGCGATTGGAAAGTAGCAATTACAAATCCCTTAAACAAGGATCATGCATTTGCAATGTTACCTGTAGTGGATAAAGCTGTTGTTACTTCTGGGAATTATGAAAAATATGTAACTTTTGATCAAAAAAGATATACTCATATCATTGATCCTAGAACAGGCTATCCTTCAACAGGAATTGTTAGTGCTACAATATTTGCTCCAAAAGCTGAACTGGCAGATGCACTGGCCACATCTGTTTTTGTGATGGGTATAGAGACAGGAATCAATAGAGTAAATCAATTGAATACTATAGAGTGCATTATCATTGATCAAGATGGAAAGATTCACACTTCAGAGAATATCCAAATTGATAGTAAATAATTGAAAAAAATGAAAAAAATAATATTGACATGTTCTTTAGTTACACTTTTGTTACACTCCTGTGTAGCTGTAAAAGAATATGAAAAAGTTCAAATTAATGATCCTGATATGGAGCTGGTATTAAAAAAAATAGATCGTTTCGAAACTAATTTTCAAGCATATCGAGAAGCTGCTTCGGGAGCTAATGGAGGTAAAACAGGAGGCGGTTGCGGATGTAATTGATTGATTTGTAATTCTCTTTGATATTAACATAAAAAACCAAACCCTTTTGAAAACCCTCATTTTAATAGTTACGCTATTCTTTAGTATAGTAATAATAGCACAACAAGAACAACCCGACAATACCAAAACATATAAAAAAAGAGTTTTAGAATCTACAGAAGTAGATTTTTTAATGAGTTATTATACTCAAGAAGGGGATAATGCTGCTGTAACGGGAGGAATTGGAACAGAAGAGCTTACAGATGTTACTCCTACAATTGTTGTTGCCATTCCTTTGAATGATGATGATGTATTGACAATTGATGGTAGTGTTTCTGCTTATACCTCTGCATCTTCAAGTAACGTGGATCCTTTTGATGGTAATGCCCCAGCTGATCCTTTTGTGGCATCATCGGGAGCATCGCGAAATGATGTGTTAGTCACATTCTTGGCCAACTATAGTCATAGTAGCGATGATCGCAATACTATTTGGTCTGTAAATGGATCTGTTGCTAATGAGTATGATTATTTTTCTTTAGGATTTGGAGGAAGCTATACAAGATTATTTAATGAAAAAAACACTGAAGTAAGTATCAAAGCTAATGTTTTTCTGGATGAATGGAATGCGATCTATCCAACAGAATTAAGAGATTTTTCTACTTTTATAAAATTTGATGATGAGTCTCGAAACTCATACTCTCTGGGATTAGGGTTTTCGCAGATATTATCCAAGAAACTACAAGGTTCATTATCCTTAGATCTAGTACACCAAGAAGGTTTACTGTCTACACCATTTCAAAGAGTTCAATTTGCAGATATTGCAGATGTCGTAGTCGATCAATTTACATTTGGAGATGATATAGAAAGACTACCAGATACTAGGTTTAAGATTGCTTTGGGTGGTAGGTTACATTATTACATTAATGAAGTGATTGCCTTACGTACTTTTTACAGATATTATACAGATGATTGGGGAGTTAATTCTCATACGGCGAGTATTGAGATTCCTATAAAGATTACAGACCAATTTACGATTTATCCCAGTTATCGATTTTATACACAAACAGCTGCAGATTATTTTAATGAATTTAATCAACATCTGTCAACACAACGGTTTTACACTTCAGATTATGACCTTTCAGATTTTGATGCTAATCAATATGGATTTGGTATAGGATACACTGATATTTTTACAAAATTTCATCTTTGGAAGTTTGGTTTAAAAAATATAGATTTTAGAGTTAGACACTACGAACGTAATTCGGGACTTAGATCAATATTACTTTCAGGAGGGCTTAGCTTTGTTATAGAGTAATATCGAAATTTTAAAATACATGTCTTTTGATATTAATCATTTAATGTAATAGAATTTTTATTCTAAATAAAAAAGGAGCATACTTAATGCATACTCCCTTTTGCCTTTGTTGTGTAGGAAAGTTTAGGTATTTAGATAGTATAACGCATCAGTTTACAGATACCCTACCTCATTTTTTATTTTTTTTAAGATTATTATCTTTTTTCTATTTATGGTTAATGTAAAAAATAGCTTACCTTAGAAATGCTAAAAAGAAAAATATAAATCCTTTAAAAATTGCTGTGATGTTTGGATTATTTAAAAAGAAATCAAAAAAAGAAGTGCTTACCCAGAAATATCAAAAACTTATGGAAGAATCATACAGGCTTTCACATACCAATCGAAAAGCAAGTGATGATAAATTGGCTCAGGCTGAAGAAATCATGAAAGAAATAGAAAAACTAGATTCATAATTATAATCAGTACATTTTAAACCATTATAATACCTCGAAAGTAGCTTTTGCTTTCGAGTTTTTTATGTTACAACTTATTTTGAAATTAATTGTTCTTTCTAAATAAATACAATAGATATCTCCAAAATTAACTACTACAATAATATTTTTTTATAATTTCTTGTCCAAATATCAAATAGTAGTTCGTTTTAATATTGTAAGAAGATATTTCTATTGATTAATAATTTGTAATCTAATAGTTTATCCAAAGTAATAACCATAAAAAACAAATCAAATGAAAGAATTTATGTTTCTTTTTAGAGGAGGAGATGAGATCTGGGATACTAAAACCTCAGAAGAACAACAAGATCACATGCAACACTGGCAGCAGTGGATTGGTAGTATTGCAGAACAAGACAAATTTATTAGTGGAGAACGACTATACTCAGAAGGAATTACGGTTTTGGAAGGAGGAAAAACAACAGATCGTCCACTAACAGAAGGAAAAGAACTTGTAGGTGGATTTTTAAGAGTTAAAGCTGATTCTATGGAAGAAGCAGTTGAAATGGCAAAAGGCTGTCCCGGATTTGAATGGGATAATCACGCTGTAGAAGTACGAGAAGTATGGCCAGAAAACTAAACCCGTTTTCTTTTGAATAGCAGCAATCAAATACAAAGTATTATCAATGATCTCTCCCGACAAGAGTCGGGAAAGATGGTTGCTGTATTGACCAAAATATTTGGAACAGATCATATAGAAATGGCAGAAGATGTGGTTCAGGATGCCTTTGTGAAAGCGCTAGAATACTGGAGAAAACAAGGCGTTCCTGATTATCCAAAAGCATGGCTATATCGTACCGCCAAAAATAGAGCTATAGATATCATAAGAAAGAATAAGCATGACAACATTATTGATTTTTCTGACCCTAAAAAACAACTGTTAACATCAAATTATACACTACAAACCACGATGGATTCTTTTTGGGAAGATAAACATATAAAAGACGATTTCTTGGGGATGATGTATGCCTGCTGTCATCCTGATATATCTCCCGAAAATCAAATTACGTTTATCTTAAAAATATTATGTGGTTTTAGTACCAAAGAGATCGCAAGATCATTTATAACTACAGAGGATACCATATCAAAACGGTTATATAGAACCAAAGAATATTTTAGGAAACATAAAATACATCCCAAAATTCCGAGTGCAGATAAAATTAGTAATCGTACTGAAACGGTGTTAGGCGCAATTTATTTACTATTTAATGAAGGATATAGTGCAACACATTCAAATCAATTGATACGCAAAGACTTGATACAACAAGCAATGATACTTTGCAAATCTTTGCTGTCATCAGAACAGACTAGGCTTCCATCGGTATATGCACTTATGTCATTAATGTGTTTTCAAGCCGCTAGAGTTGATAGCAGGCTTACACAAGAAGGAGAATTGATACTACTGCCCAAACAGGATCGCACTATTTGGAATAAAATTTTGATCAAATCCGGAGAGAAGTACCTTAATGAAGGTGCGTTTGGGAAATCGCTTAGTACATATCATTTAGAAGCAGCTATAGCATATCATCATTGTACTGCAAAGAGTTATAAAAATACAGATTGGACAGCTATTTTAAAATACTATGATATGCTACTGAATATAAAAAATGACCCTATAGTGTTTTTGAATAGGTGTCTTGTGATTTTAGAATTAAAAGGACCGAAAGCAGCTTTAAAACTTATCAAAAGTGTTCCCTTAGACAAAATATTAGAAAAATACTATCTCTATTATGCAGCCTTGGGAGAGATATATCAACGATTAGGATATAATACCAAAGCAGTTTCTAATTATGAAAAAGCAGTACAATTAACGTATTCCAAGCAAGAAATACAGTTTTTGAAATCTAAAATTGCTTCGGTTTTAAATTAATTTACGATATACTTAGCGAAGCTATTTTTCATTTTGATTTTAAAAAAACCAGCTGTTTACTTTCGACAATATTACATTTCTCATAAAATATGTTTACCTTTTCAGAATGATATTACATATCGTAGTTTCGTTTTGTGATAATATCAATTATAAGCTAAACAATCAATTGGGATAATATTTTACTATGGGAGACCGGCAGGAACAGATACTTCGGCTGATTGAAAAACTAGAAGTTTTATCAAAAAAACAAGAAAGTTTTTCGATAGAAATACAAAATCTTAAAGAAGAAATATTTCAACTTAAAAAAATTACAGATCATCAAGAGATAGTGCAGGAAGAAGAAAAACTTGAGACTAAACCTGTTGAAGAAGTTAAGCCGATACCTAAACCAATTTCGCAAAAGGAAGAACCTGTTACTGTTGAACCAGCGACTGAAAAACAAATCTCAACGGCTACACCTTCTCAATCTAAGACTTCAAAAGTAAGACCACCAAAAAGAAAGTCAAATCTTGAAAAATTTATTGGAGAGAACTTAATTAGTAAAATAGGGGTAATCATTATCATTATTGGAGTCGCAATTGGTGCTAAGTATAGTATAGAAAATGATCTTATAAGTCCGCTAACAAGAATAATTCTTGGATATGTAACAGGAATAGCACTTTTGATCATCGGTATGCGATTAAAGAAAAAATATAAAAATTTTAGTGCGGTCTTAGTGAGTGGAGCTATGACGATCATGTATTTTATTACTTTTCTAGCGTATAATCTTTATGAACTTATACCACAAACATTCACATTTGTGTTGATGGTTGTATTTACTGCGTTTACCGTACTAGCAGCCATAAATTATAATAAGCAAGTGATAGCGCATATTGGTTTGGTTGGAGCGTATGCAGTACCCTTTTTACTTAGTGATGGTTCTGGTAGAGTAGAAATATTGTTTGGCTATATGGCTATAATAAATATTGGGATTCTAGCTATTGCCGTTACCAAATATTGGAAATCTCTTTATTTCTCATCATTTATTTTAACCTGGATTATTTTTCTCTCTTGGTTTGGAGTTGATTATGATCAAGAAAAACATTTTGCACTTAGTCTCATATTTGTTTCGGTTTTCTTCTTTATTTTTTACTTAGTCTTTTTAGTTTATAAGCTTAGAAAAAAAGAAACATTTGGTACACTCGATGTTATTTTACAATTGTCTAATTCATTTATATTTTATGGCCTTGGTTTTGGTATTTTAAGTGATCATGAGATAGGAAAAGAATTATTAGGATTATTTACACTTATTAATGCAATTATTCATTTTACAGTAAGCACAATTGTATATAAGCTAAAATTAGCAGATCGTAACCTCTTCTATTTTGCCGCAGGTATGGTTTTGGTATTTATCACGATCGCATTTCCTGTTCAATTAGATGGCAATTGGGTTACGTTATTATGGGCAGGAGAAGGAGCTTTGTTATTTTGGATAGGACGTAGTAAAAAAGTAAGGATTTATGAAGTGCTGTCTTATCCTCTTTGGGCTTTAGCATTTTTTAGTCTTACACACGATTGGTATATGGGATATTATAGATATGTAGCTTCTACACCAGAAACAAGACTTATCCCTGTTTTTAATATTTATATGTTAACTTCTGTATTATCTATAGTAGCTTTTGGAGTGACATACTATATTAATCGTAAGTTTAAAGATCGCTTCCCTTGGCCAAAGCAGATGTGGTTTCATACTTTGCTTACAATTTCACTAGGTATTTTAGTTACGGGTACTACATATATTGCTTTTTGGTTAGAAATTGATAATTACTGGGATCAAGTACGTATTGATATAAGAGAAATGTATTCGGGGACAGACTATGATTATTATCGTTATACCAGCAGTGCAAATAATTCTGCCGGGATTTGGTTGATCAATTATACATTATTATTTATGAGTATCTTTTCTTTTGTTAATATAAAGAAGATAAAAAATGATATTCTTGCTTATGTTACTTTTGGATTATTATTACTATCTGTATTTTCATTTTTAACAACAGGACTTTATCTTCTAAGTGAATTACGCGAAACCTATCTATTGCCTTCCAATCCCGAGGGAACCGTAAGTTTTATGTCTAATATAGGTATACGTTACATTTCATTTGGTTTTATGGCCTTGATATTATACACATTTTATGTATATACAAGACAAAGCTTTTTAGGAAGGACTTTCAAAATATTTTTTAGTATTACTTTGCATTTTACTTTGTTGTGGATATTAAGTAGTGAATTGATTCATTGGTTAGATTTCTCAGGATATACAGAAACATATAAACTGGGGTTAAGTATTTTATGGGGTGTATATTGTCTATTTCTTATTATTTTGGGGATTTGGAAAAAGAAAAAATATCTTCGTATCCTTGCCATAGTATGGTTTAGTATCACATTATTAAAATTATTCTTTTACGATATTTCACATCTTAATACGATCTCCAAGACCATTGTATTTTTATCTTTGGGGGTTCTATTATTGGTTATTTCGTTTCTATACAACAAATACAAACACGTTATCTCAGATGAAAAAGATAGTTAATCTCTTATTTATATTGGTATACATTAGTACGTATGCACAATTAGATCAATACCAGTATAAAAGTAAGTTAACTGGTATACAAGATACCTGGCATTCGATTACTTTACCTAATCAAGTGTTTGGTAAAGTTCAATCTAATCTTTCAGATATTAGAGTATTTGGAATTACAGAAAAGAATGATACAATAGAGGCTCCATATATTCTAAAGGTGAACTCAGAAAAAATATCTAGAAATACAGTTTCATTTTCTATTCTGAATACAGTTCATAATGCAAAAGGAACATATGTAACCTTAAAAGTACCTAACAAAGATGTTGTAAATCAAATAGAACTAGCGTTTAAGGAACCTAATTTTGATTGGCTTGTTACTTTAGAAGGAAGTGAAAATAAAAATGATTGGTTTACTATCACAGAAGATTATCGTATTTTATCTATACAAAATGAGTATACCAATTATGAATTTACTACTTTAAAATTTCCGGAAGCCCAATATAGTTACTTTAGAATTTGGATTAAAAATACTCAAAAAGCAAAGTTGCATAGAGCAGAGATACTACAATATGTGGTTAAGACTGCAGACTATCTCGATTATAAAATTTCGAATACTAATATTCATAATGATAAAGAAAATAAAAAGACAGTTATTGATCTTTCATTACAAGAATCATTATCGGCTAGTACAATTAAAGTTAATGTAAAGAGTGACTTTGATTATTACCGTCCAACAACTATTTCTTATGTATCTGATAGTACAAAAAATAAAGAAGGAAACTGGATATACAAGTATAGGACTCTTACATCAGGTACCCTTAATTCAATAGAAGATAATACCTTCACATTTAGCAATACAATTGTAAAAAAACTTAAAATTGTTATTAGTAATTATGATAATCAGCCTTTAGAAATCAAAGATGTTGAGGTTAAGGGGTATACGCATCAACTCATGACACGTTTTACCGAACCTGCAACATATTATCTGGCCTACGGTAACCAAAAAGCAAGAAGACCTTCGTATGATCTTAATTATGTTTCTTCAAAAATTCCTGAAACCATGACTGCTATTTCTACAGGAGATGAAGAATTAATTTATGAGCAAGAAGATCATCAAGTTGAACCTTTATTTGCAAATAAAATGTGGTTGTGGGCTGTAATGTTAGTTATCATTCTCTTATTAGGTGGCTTTACGCTTTCAATGATGAAGAAAAAAGGATAAAGGCATTCTCTAAAGACAAATGAAGGTAAATTTTGTTACCAAAATAGGTTATGTAAACATTAAAAAAAGATAATATAAAGATATCATAATGATAACTTTATAACACTATCTGCTACAGTTTTTATTCATTAATTTTAGATTGTACATAATAATTATGTGAAACCTTTTCTATTGAATGATGATTGAAACGATGAGCGAAGTTATACCTTTATTAATAGGAGGTGTTGTCTTATTTCTTTATGCGATCACTCAGCTCTCTGCAGTGATGAATGATATCTTTACCGAAAAAGCCAAAGATGTTATCACAAAATATACCTCTACTATTTTTTCAACGATTTTGATAGGAACAATTTTAACAATCCTATTAGACTCATCGTCTGCAGTTATAATCCTTGTCATTGTTTTCATAAATGCAAAAACCTTAAGCTTCAGGCAAGCGATAGGTATCATAATGGGAGCCAATATAGGAACAACGATTTCTAGTCAAATTATTGCTATGGATGTTGGTAAATACGCTGTTATTCCATTGATAATTGGATTGCTTTTTGAAGTTTTTATTAAAAACAAAAAATGGAAGAAGTATGGTAATGTACTCTTGTATTTTGGAATGTTATTTTTTGGATTATTCATAATAGAAACATCTGTACTACCGATGAAGGATAGTAAACTATTTTCAGAATGGATTGTGAAAATAGAAGAAAACTATATTCAAGGTGCATTAATCGGTGGGTTGATAACACTCATAATTCAATCATCGAGTGGTACAGTAGGGATGGCTATTGTTTTAGGTAAGCAACAAGTATTGTCTACCGCCGCAGGAATTGCAATTATGCTAGGGGCAGAGTTAGGGACTTGTTCAGATACGCTGCTTGCTACTATAAAAGGGAGTCGCCAAGCTTTGAAAGCAGGTGTTTTTCATTTACTATTTAATTTTTTTACCATAATTATAGGTCTATTACTCTTCGTACCGTTTGTACGATTGGTACAATTTATTTCTAAGCATCAGGATATAGGAAGCCAGATTGCAAATGCACATGTATTATTTAATGTTTTGGGAGTATTATTATTTATTCCTATTGTTGGTGTGATGGAAAAACTACTCAATATTATATTACCGGATAGAGAGCTTAATTTGGCTAAAGCTTAAAATTATAAATAGAATATTCGATATTATATATTACACACTATTCGAATAATTTTATTTTGATTATTTCGAGAATATATTTCAAATGATTTTATAATTAAATTTTAATTCCTGATTATTTTTGATGGATATTTGTTGTTTATAATTTAATTGGACATATGATTTTGTACTTTTTAAGAAACAAATCAGAGTATAAAGTAAAGCGTAGGAAACAGTAGAATGGCTAAAAAAAAACTAGTTAGTCCGGATATAGAAGCTTTTTATGATAAAGCTTCAGAAGAACAAAGATTAGAAAGTGGAATGGGAATTTTTGAATTTGAGAGAATCAAATCTTTAATTCAAAAGTACACACCTGATACTCCCGCAAAAGTTGTTGATGTAGGTGGGGGTACGGGCAAATATTCAGAATGGCTTGCTCAACAGGGGCACGATGTATTCATGATAGAACCAGTTCATAAACATATTCGTATCGCAGAAAAGAGGTCTAATAAGCTTAAAAACAAGTTTAAAGTCATTTTAGGAGAAGCAAAATCACTAGAAATATCTTCTGATTTTGCTGATATTGTTATTCTACATGGTCCATTATATCATTTGCAAAAATCCGAAGATAGGCATCTTGCTATTCAAGAAGCAAAGCGAGTAACAAAACCGGGTGGAATTATTCTTGGGTTTGCTATAAATTATACGGCATCTACATTTGTAGGTTTATTACAAGGGTTGCTTCATAAAAAATCTTTTTTTACAATGTGTAAAGAAGAATTAACAACAGGTATACATAATCCTCCACAAGATTTCCCATGGTTATTAGCAGAAGGATATTATCATAAACCAGAAGAGTTGAAACAAGAATTTATAGACCAAGATTTAAACTATATAAATACATATGCTATAGAAGGTATTGGTTGGTTGGATCAAAATTATTTTACCAATATGTTTGATCCAAAAAAGAAAGTAATGCTAGATGAACTTACTACTATTACAGAAAATGATCCTAATTTATTAGCAATGAGCCCACATATGATGATTGCAGTAAAAAAGTAATAAATACGATATAAGATTACGTATCTAATTTGAATATCGTACGAGGTGTATTCTGTATGATCGAAAACATGTAAAACCTAGTTTTTTGATCACTGTTTTCAGTGAAAATACGTTCTCCAAAGCAAGATTCCTGGTCTAATTATTAAGTTTAGTTCTAAAAAGAATATATTTGATTTGACTTAATTTAAGTAAAGAATTTTATTATTTAGAAGTTTGATCAAAATGCAAAAAACACCCTGTTTTATCTTTATAATTTGTTTTTGGGTTACTACAATTTTTGCTCAGGATCAAAAAACGATTGATCTTTCTTTGTATGATAAAGAGGTTGTTTCTGTAGAAGATAGTATTGCAAAATACAAAAGGTTATCTCGTGAAGCATACAGGAGTGGAAACCTAAAAGCATTTAAAAATTATACAGATATTGTTTTGACTATAGCTATTGCAAATGGTCAAGAAGAAACAAGGATTCGTGCGCTTGTAAATGTAGCGATCTATTATCAACAGACAGATCAATATGAACAGTCTCTAGATACATATCTTCAAGCAGAAAAACGTGCAGAAATTTTACCAAAAGATTCGTATATTAAAATACTTATCAAAGTTAATTTAGGAAATTTATACATAGCTATTGGCGACTATGAAAAAGCTATTTTAACTATGAATACGGTTATTGAGTTAGCTAAAAATCAAGAAGGTCCAGAACAATTTTATAATGTTGCGTATAGTATAATAGGAAATGCATATTTACATCAAAAAAAGTATCAAAAAGCATTACATTATATGAAACTGTCGAAAGATTTGGCTATTAAGAGAAGTCATAGTAGTCATTTAATCCGATCTATGATCAATATATCCGATTGCTACATAAAGTTAGAACGCTATGAAGATGCTATTCTCAATAGTAAAGAAACCTTAGAACTGATTAGGGAAAAAGAATCTATAGAAAGTAAAGCTCTAGCACAATTAACGATAGGAGCTGGTTATATAGGGCTAAAAAGATACCAGGAAGCACTAGAACCCTTGTTGGAGGCAAAAGATATTGGTGTAAAAGGTAATTTTCTGAAAATACAAATGGATGCGCATTACTATTTGGCTCAAGTATATGAAGCATTAGATGATTTGGATAATTCGTTAAAGGAGCATAAAGCCTATACCAAAGTTAGGGAACAATATCTTAAAACCTTGTCTAAAGCGCAACGACTAGAGTTAGAAAAAGAATCACTAGTCAAATCCGAAATCATCTCTAAGCAAAAAGAATCTTTAGTGTTTTTGAGTAAAGAAAAACAAGTATTCATTTTTATAGGAGTTGTATTGGTAATACTTTTAATGGTGTCTTCAATTGTATATTCGAATAAACGCCGAAAAATGGCTGCAACATCTGTACAGTTACATGATGATAAATTATTACTCGAGAATGAAAATGAAGTACTAAAAGATAAATTGAATGCGTTGGCGGTAGAAATTCAGCAACAAGCTGATGCAAAAGAAACCAGTGCAAAGCGTATCAAAAAGTCCTCAATTCCAGAAGAAACGCAACAACACTACATGGAGCGTATCCTTGATTATATGGAAAAAGAAAAGCCTTTTTTAGATCATGAGATCAAACAAACCGATATTGCAAGTAATTTGGGGATTAGTGTACATCTTTTTTCAGAAATTTTGAATGTTTGTTTTCAAAAGAATTTCAATAATTTTATTAATCTTTATCGCATAGATACTGCGAAATCACTGATTAAAAACCCTAAATATAAGCACTATAAAATTCTAGAAATTGGTTACGAAGCCGGTTTTCCCAGCAAAACATCATTTAATAGAGTCTTCAAAAACCTTGTAGGACAAACTCCTTCAGAATTTCAAAAAAAGCATTGCTAGCATAGCATACTTATACGCCCCATTTTATAATCTGACACCATATCCTGAGTATTTCTTTCTATTTTTCGAATAAGTAGTAATTAACTTGTTATAATTGAAAGATTTAAATTGATGAAAATACAAAAGGTTTTCCTATATGTATATTTTGCATCTTCATTACTTTTTTTAGGGGTGTTAATTTTTACATTCGAGTATTATGATCAAGAGTTGAATAGCCCAAATAGTATTATAGAGGTACTGCTCATAGGGATAGCATTTCTAATTTGTATGATTTTCTCAATCAGCTTGGGCTCAATTATTTTTTTACCCCATAATTCTAATGCATCTCGATTTATAATAGCTGTTTTATTATCAATTTTTACTGCCTATGTTGTATTAGGTTCAACAGTTTTGCCAGCAATTAGTTTTTGGTAAAAAGATGATGTATTGTACTGTACTGAAGACTTCACCTTTATTATATGTGCCAAGTTATAAATTGGTACTCTTTTTTATTAGTGCTCACCTATTTTTGAAGACAATTAAAAAACACCATATAATAAAACCCAAAATGATACTATGAAAAAAATGTGTATTAGATTTTTTTTGATTACTATAGTACTATCTTATTTTTCGTGCAGTCCAGAGGATGGTAACAACGGTATGGATGGAACAGATG
This sequence comes from Aquimarina algicola, assembly GCF_006443095.1. GTDB lineage: Bacteria > Bacteroidota > Bacteroidia > Flavobacteriales > Flavobacteriaceae > Aquimarina > Aquimarina algicola. Next base: position 337,377 of record NZ_VFWZ01000004.1, on the reverse strand, counting down.
GTACAGATGGTACAGATGTAGATGGTATAACAACTCTTATTATAAGTGGAGACATTACAGATGAAGAAGTCTCACAAATAATAACTGAGGATCTAGGAACAAATACCCGTGAGATTATAGTTGCGAATACCGTTAATTTGACTTCTTTAGATTTATCCCAGATTTCTACAGTTCCCAAAATAGAAATTAGTAACAACATAAAATTAGAAAATCTTGTCTTAACAAATCTAGAATCAATATCAGAAGAAATTATTATTGATAACAATGATCTGTTAACTACCATTAATTTAGAGAATTTAAGTACTGCAAAAACATTGGACATTAGAGATAATAAAGTGCTAAATTCTATTAATTTGTCCAGACTTGGTGAAGTAGAAAGAGTCGCTGTTTCTAGAAATGAAACATTAGAAAATTTAAGCTTTCCAATGTTAGAAAATGTTACTAGTACGTTCTTTGTTGGTAATCATAATGCCCTTGTTGAAATAGATGCTGCAAATTTAGAATCTGTTGGTTCTTTGAGTATTCAACGAAATATAAGATTGGCAAGTATTGATTTTCCTAGCTTGATCAACACGTCAAATATCAGAATTGCGGATAATGATATGATTCAGCGTATTTCTTTTGCAAATTTAGAACGTGTAGGAGTTGATACCGCCAATAGTATTGCAATTAGTGAAGATCTTTTGGAAGAATTGAATTTTTCTAAGCTCACTTCATTTTCTTCTATGAATATTGATTCTACCGTATTATTAACATCCGTTACACTTTCTTCGATTCAAGATTTTGATAGATTGTTTTTAGACAGCCGCCCGGGTAAGCTCTCTACAGCTGTGATTGATCAAGTACTTTCTGATTTAGTAAATGCAACGCCTGCTATAACAGGGAGCGAAATTTCTCTTAGCGGCACTGCATCCGCACAAGCTTTGACCGATGCAGAAACATTGAGAACCAGTGGAAACACTGTAACCATAACAGATTAGGTTACTATGCCACAGTAGATTATACCCAAATATTTTTTAAAAAACATAGAAATTTAATTATGAAACATATATTCTTTAAATTTTTTCTGATCCTGATATCAACAATGATCTTTTCGTGTGGAGAAGATGGTAATGATGGTATCGATGGAGTAAATGGTACAGATGGAGAAATAAATAGTACAGGATTAGGACGTATTGTGCTCTCTGGTGATATTACAGATGAAGAAGCTGCTATGATCATATCAGAACAAGGAGGTACTAATACGCATACTATTATAGTCGATAATACTACAAATTTAACCTCTTTAGAATTTCCCCAAATTTCAAATTTGGTAAAAATAGATATAACGCGAAATCAAAGGTTAAGACAAGTATCTTTCCCTGATTTGCAAGCTACGTATGATGATGTAGATATTGATTTTAATGATGCGTTAGAAAGTATTAGTATGCCTAATTTAACTAACGCTTTTGGAAGTTCTAGAATTACTTCAAACGATATCTTAAATACCATTGATTGTGTCAATCTTGAAAAGGTAGAGGATTTTACAATTTCAAATAATCCTTTATTAGAGCGTCTGTTATTTCCAAATTTAGTAGAAGCTATTGATAGATTATCCATTACTTCTCTTGATAATCTAATTGAGTTGAATATAAATAGTTTAGAAGTTGTAAAAGAAATACAAATAAGAAGTCATCCAAACTTGTTAGCACTTAATTTTCCTGTATTAAACGAGGTTGATGAGATGCAAATATCAAGTAATCCTCTTATGGAAAGTTTAGATTTTCCTCAGCTAACCAACAGCAGTATAGAAAACTTTACCGATGATGCCTCGATTTCAATAACAAATAATACAAACCTTAGATCGGTTAATTTAGGTGTTTTAAGTAAATCAGGAGATGTTCAATTAAGAAATAATGAAAACCTTACCTCGATTAATCTTGCTGCTTTAGAAAATTCTTATTTCGTTGGTATCGATAATAATGCTTTACTCGATAATATAACACTACCAAAACTTGTAGATAGTAGAGGGATAGGTGTTTCTGGAAATCCTATGTTATCTGCAGCGAGTTTTCCCGTATTAGAAAAATCTAGAGGAATTAGGGTATCCGATAATCAAGTGCTAACAAGTATACAATTTGAAGTTTTAGAAGAGAACGAAGGCTCTTTTACTATGAGTAATAATCAAGCATTACGCAATGCTTCTTTTCCTAATTTGAGAATAACAAGAAGTATTTTTATAATTACGGATAACATCATGCTAGAATCTTTTTCGTTTCCTGTATTAACCTTTATTGGCAATGAACAAGATGGTACTACTTTTAGAATTCGAGATAATAATATGGTTAGTAGTATTTCATTTCCTAACCTAGCAACTGTTACTATTGATCGTATGGATATTAGAGGCGATGCAATAGCGAGTGTTGATTTTTCAAAACTGACTACTTTTTCGGTATTAGATATTCAATCTACGGTATTACTAAATTCAGTGATGCTATCCTCTGTTCAAGATTTTACAGAAATAGATTTATTTAGCTCTGGTAGACTTTCAGAATCTGCTATAGATGGTATATTGTCTAGATTGGTAAGTATAACTCCTGCAATAACTAGAAAAGAAATTTCCTTACGAGGATCAATTTCAACCCAAGCGCAAGCTAATATACAAACGCTAAGAGATAATAACAATACTGTAAATATTTCTAACTAAACCGTTCAACAGAATAGTACAAAAATCAAAAATTAAATCATGTAACTATGAAATATAGATTTCTAAGAATTTTCTTAACAATAGTAGCAATAACTGCTTTTTCATGTAGTGATGGAGAAGATGGAGAAGATGGTATGGATGGAGTAAACGGACTTAATTCGGGACAAGAGTTCTTGGTGATTTCTGGAGATGTTACAGACGAAGAGGCTGTTGAAATCATCGAAGAAACGTATGGTAAAAATACCAGCTCTATCTTGATTATAAATACAACAAATTTAACAACCTTAGTGCTGCCGGAAATAGAGACATTGGTCAGGCTAGAGATAAAAAATAACCAAAATTTACAAAATCTTGAAATCCCTTCTTTAAAAGGGGTTACAGACGAAGTCAATATCAGCAATAATGCAGCCTTAACCTCGGTTAATATCGAGAATTTGATAGGTTTAGAAGAGTTAACTGTTGAAAATAATATCTTATTGACTTCTGTAAATATGAGTAAACTAACCGTAGCAGAAGACATCAATATTGAACAAAACCCATTAATACAAAATATAGAGTTACCATCACTTAAGATTGTAAACGATCGTCTAATAATAGAAAAAATAGAAAGTTTATCAACGTTGAATTTAAACAACTTAGAGACAATAGATAGATTATCTATTGAAGATAATGAGCAGTTAACTAGTATCAATGTGCAAAACCTAACTGTTGCTAATAATATAAGAATTGGCAATGTAGGTCTAGAAAGTTTTGAAGCTCCTGAGTTGATAGAAAGCGAGAATGATATTGCTTTTGGCTCTAATTCTAATTTAACGACAGTATTATTACCAAAACTAACTACGGTAGGTGAGATTCGTTTTACTCGTAATGAACTTTTGAGTACTATAAATATTAGTGAGTTAGCATCAATACGAGAGAGGATTTCTTTATCGGATAATACAAACTTAGAAACAGTTTCTTTTCCTAATGTATCAAGTATGACTAATGTGAATATTCGAATAAATGATAATAATAGCTTAACATCAATATCCTTTCCTTCATTAGTTTCTATTACAAAAGAAAATAGAAGTGTAATTATCATAATTGAAGATAATGATATGTTGACTAGTGTAGATTTTTCAAATCTAGAAAGTTTCGATGCCAATTCTTTTTCTATAGATGCTGATGCTTTGGATACAGTAAATTTTGATAGCCTTACTACCTTTTCTATTCTTCGTGTTGTTTCTAGTTCGACCCTAAGCGCTACAAAACTTTCATCAATTCAGGATTTTGATCAATTATCATTAGAAACCATTTCTACGGCGGATATGGATCTTTTGTTGGCTCAATTAGTAAGAATTACACCTGCGATTACGGGTAAGAATGTTAGATTAAGAGGAGCAGCTTCTGCACAAGCACTTACAGATGCACAAACGTTGAGAGATAATGGAAACTTAGTTACTATTTCTAATCCTCGATGATAATTGTAAATATCTGATAATCATTTTGTATTCATTTAGGTTTACTTTAAAGGTTTTAATGATTAGAACTTAAATAATTAAAATATCTTTATGTTTAATAATAATAAACATAATAAACAAAGATGTCTAATCCTGTAGTGTATTTTGAGATACCTGTCAAAGATATTGATAGAGCAATACAATTTTATCATACTGTATTTGGTTTTGTATTTGAAAAAGAAGTAATAGATACTTATGAGATGGCTTTATTTCCTTTTGATGATAAAAAATCTGGCATAACAGGAGCATTGGCAAAGGGAGAAGTATACAAACCAACTCAAAATGGGGTTATTATTTATTTTAAAACAGAAGATATTATCAAAACATTAGACAAAGTACAACAAAACGGGGGAGAGATTTTATATCCAAAAACCTCTAATGGTGAGCTTGGTTTTGTAGCAGAGTTTATGGATAGCGAAGGAAATAGAATTGCGTTACATCAATCAGTGAGAGATAATTAATATCACAATATCATTTTGTATACTATTTAGAGATTAAAAATATTGTATAAAATATAGAATACTAGATACATGGTATTTGTAGAAAAAGTATCTTTGGTCGCTGGTTATAATTATTTTTAATATAACTTACGTAAACACTTTTGCAAACGGGGTATGTGCATAACAAACCCCGTTTTTGTTTGTGTTATTTTAGAATATAAATCAGACGTCCATCCATATGGTCAGCTCTGCGACCGTAGGCAATAAGCGATGCACCAATTGTCCAACGTTTATGGATACGATACCAAAACGAATATCGTTGATACATCCAATTACTCTGTATATTTTTAGGTCGAGTGAGATAGAAACCAAATTGTTGTAAAAAGTAAAAATCTCCAATAGAAAAATGATGTCCGGCAGTAATTGCAGAAGAAAATGAAGAATCATTCAGATTTTGACGTTCTATCTGTTTACGATCAGACCAATCATACCATAATTCTGTACCTAGATTAAAACCGTTAATCCCAGATAATGGTTTTAACGTACCAGCTGATATACCAATGAGAAGGTGATTGGAAGCTTCGGCTTCTCGATCAGAAGATCTAAGACTGGCAAAAGTACCCAAGTAGTACCCCCATGATTTGCTGTATTGTTTTAAACTGTCAGGTTTTTGCTGTAATGGAGAATAATCTATAATCCTATCTATTCCTAAAGATAAAGTGGGAAAATTCATTCCTTTGTTTGGCTGTTTTTGCCCTCCATTAGAAATATGATTATAATTTGCAGATAGATTAATAGCATATTTGTTATTAATATGATAATTAAGGTTTAATGACAATGATAAGTAAAAACTAAGATTAGTGCTAAAGAGTACATTGTCGGGATTTGTTTCCTCATCAAAAATTGTGTCTAGATATGATACTCCTACTGTTCCTCTTAGTGATAATTTGAGAGGTCCCTTATAAGTAAAATAGGGTTCTACAAAATAATTAAGATTGTAAGAGTTACCCAGAACATCTGGATTATTAAAGTTGAAATATGCAAAAGAAAAACCGCTTCGACCATAACAAAAACAAGTTTTCCAGGCTTTGTCACTTGTTCGTAGTTTACTCATCTCTATTTGAAAACCAAAAGGATTAGTTTTTGAAATGGGTTCTAAGTCTGGTGTATGAGCAATAATAAAACCATAGTGCGATTTTATACCATAGAATTTGGCGTCAGTCTGCGTATACGATACTTGACAAAGCAAAAACATTGTGAGAAAACCTATAGCTTTTATCATATTACTAAAGATACATTACTCTACAACACATTAAAAATTAACAGGATATAAAATTTTTATAAATTATTTAGGAGTAAAAATACTTTAGATGTCTATTTGTGTAATCTCATTGTTGAGCTTGATAGTATACTAGGTTTTTTATCGAAAAAAAGATGAAGATTCTAAGAAGAGACCTGAAAAAACATTAAGATGACGATTTAGTATATTTCCACTGTTACCGGATTGTGAACCAATTACATTCTTCACAATTTGTATTTTTTTAAACTCTCTTTTCCGGTTGGCTCATATACTAAATGAGAGTAGTATCATATTAGATAGTTTTTTCAGGTCTGTTTATCAATGTCAGGCAGCAAGCTCCCCATTGCTTGCTGCACCTCTACCTGTTACTAAAGCCCCCCATTTTGAACAGGTATTAAACTTAAGGTGAACTAAGTTCTCATTTCTAAGGATTTCAAGGATAGATTGTAATTCAGTTTCATGAAAATAAATGCTTAATGTGTCATCATTATATTTTCTGTTTTGAGGTAGTGTCTGATGCTCTTTTATAATACCAAGGTGTCCTAGATATTTTTGCTGCTCGTCATATAGATATACAAACCCTATTTGATAACCTCCTCCACCAGAGTAATTACTTACAATTTGTAAACTATAACTTGATATTTTGTGTGATATGATCATTATAAGCCTTTTTTGTGTGATGATTTGTTTACTTGTTGCCAAAAGTAGCGTATATATAAACATAGCGGTAGAGGGAAAAACACTGAATTTGATGGGGGATTCTCCCCCTTTTAGAAATGTTTACTATTTATAAAATGAACTTTTGAAACATATATACCTCATTTTTAACCCTTATTTGATGATTGAGATATAAATGTTTGAAGGGCTGCTTCAAAACTTCAAAAATATGTAGTTGTTTATGTTTCTTGAGTTTGTCTTAAAGTAGTTTACTAAAAAGCGAATCAAAAAAGCCAATTATTGATTTGATAGCGTATACATATTTTTAAGAATAAAATAAAAGGATATGAAAACGTTATTCTTCAAAAAAAACGTACATTTGCATGCAATTAAATTTTAATTGCAATGACAGCACACGACTCCAAAATTGTAGGAGAAGGCCTAACATATGATGATGTCCTTTTAGTTCCTGCACTTTCCGAAATACTTCCAAGAGAGGTAAGTATAACCACAAAATTCACAAAAAATATAACACTTAATGTACCAATTGTATCAGCTGCAATGGATACAGTAACAGAAAGCCGCATGGCTATCGCTATGGCTCAAGAAGGAGGAATAGGAGTATTACATAAAAATATGACTATAGAGGAGCAGGCAGTAAAAGTACGTAAGGTTAAACGTGCAGAAAGTGGTATGATCATAGATCCTGTAACATTACCAAAAGATGCTAAAGTTATTGATGCCAAAAATAATATGCGAGAGCATAGTATTGGTGGGATTCCTATTGTGGATAATGAGCATAAACTGATAGGTATTGTTACGAATAGAGACCTTCGCTTCGAAAAAAATGATCAAAGACCTATTTCTGAGGTAATGACAAGTGAAAATCTTGTAACCGTAGGAGAGGGAACATCATTACAGCAAGCTGAAGTTATTTTGCAGGATAACAAGATTGAGAAGTTACCTGTTGTTAATGCTGACAATACCCTTGTAGGGCTAATTACTTTTAGAGATATTACAAAACTCACCCTAAAACCTATGGCAAACAAAGATAAACTAGGGAGATTGAGGGTAGCCGCTGCAATAGGAGTAACAGGAGATGCAGTTGATCGTGCGGATGCTTTGGTAAAAGCAGGAGTAGATGCTGTAGTGATTGATACGGCCCATGGTCATACAAAAGGAGTAGTAACTGTGCTTAAAGAAGTTAAATCAAAATTTCCTGATCTAGATGTAGTAGTAGGTAATATTGCTACTGCAGAAGCAGCAAAATATCTTGTAGAAGCTGGTGCAGATGCCGTAAAAGTAGGAATAGGCCCCGGATCTATTTGTACTACACGAGTAGTGGCAGGAGTTGGATTTCCTCAGTTTTCTGCTGTCTTAGAAGTTGCAAATGCTATAAAAGGTTCTGGAGTACCCGTTATAGCAGATGGAGGAATAAGATATACAGGGGATATTCCTAAAGCTATTGCTGCAGGAGCAGATACTGTCATGTTAGGATCACTATTGGCAGGAACCAAAGAGTCTCCTGGAGAAACCGTAATTTATGAAGGAAGAAAATACAAAACGTATAGAGGTATGGGATCTGTAGAAGCGATGAAAAAAGGTTCTAAAGACAGATATTTTCAAGATGTAGAAGATGATATCAAAAAATTAGTTCCAGAAGGTATAGTAGGTAGAGTAGCTTACAAAGGAGATTTACTAGAAAGTATCCATCAATTTGTTGGAGGACTGCGTGCAGGAATGGGATATTGTGGAGCAAAAGATATAGAAACACTTCAAAATGAAGGGCGTTTTGTGAAAATTACTGCTAGTGGTATACATGAGAGCCATCCACATGATGTTACGATTACTAAAGAGGCTCCTAATTACAGTCGTAGATAAAAAAATATATGATAATGATTCTGAAAACGAAAAAATGCATCTCTTTGGGATGCATTTTTTTGTATTAATTTATGTAAGATGTACAATTATTTTTTAGGAGCTTCATCCTTGATCCCCAATTTGTTCATCACAGTTTTAGTCAAATCATATTTTGGATCTACATAAGCCAAACCACTAGAGGTTATTGTAAAAACTTGTGTATATTTTTCAGCTTTTGCAATTTCTTCTAAAGCACCTCCTATTTTCTTATATAGCGGTTGTAATAATTTGTTTTGCTCTATTTGTACAAGCTGTGCTCCATTCTGGCGAAATTTTGCAATATCATTTTCTAATTTGATGATTTCTTCTTGTTTGGTCTTTTTCATAGCATCTGTAAATGAAGCTACTTTATCTTGATAATCTTTTACTTTTACTTGATAATCATCTACTTTGGTTTTTAACTCTCCTTCTAGTTTTGTGTTATAAGCTTTCAAATCTTCTTGAACCTTTGTAAGTTCAGGCATTTTAGAAAGTATATATTCAGTATCGATAGTACCAGTCTTAGATTGAGCGTTTACTTGTAGACTAACAATTGATACTAAGACTAAAAACAATATTTTTTTCATCAGAATTTTATTTATTGATTTTTAAATTTTTGCAAATATATAAGGTCTATCTCAATATATATGCCAGTTATTATATTTTTTGTTTTATTCTTGATATAGTTGCCCTCGATGGGGTCTAAGAGCATCTCTTACAGGTTTCATTTCGGATTCAGTAACCACCATAAAGGCAATACTGTGCATATTATCTACATCTTGATGACCGGTCTTATTCAATAACAATTGCTCTGATTTAATGTATTCTTTCAAGTGTGTTTCATGATGCTGTGCAATTTTACTTGCATCAGGTCCTCTAAAATCCCAAATAAGTTTTATGTTTTTTTCCAAAAAAATAAGTTTTTACGTTAAATAATGTTTAATGATAATTTGTAAAATTTTAATGAGCATATTTTTAATTGCTCAATACGCTTTTACCTTCCTCGACAAATAATTTGAAATCTTTCATATACGCATAAGATTGTTTTCTAAAAGCACCATACATAAAAAAACTAATAATTTTCATGAATCCACTAAACTTAAATTCATTTTTAGAAATCCATTTAGTCTCATTGTTGGATAATTGTTCGAAGTAATTTTCCTGTATGTTGTATACATTTTTAGAGTCAAAAGTAAAATGAAATATTTCTGGGGGATCTACGAGTGTGATAGTCTCTATCATTTCTATTTCTCTTTTTCCAATTTTGTAAACGAGTTTAGAAGTAGCGCCAGTACTTTTTTTTGTACCGCTTAGATGTTCTCTATAGATCAGACCTTTTTGCCAATGTTTGAGATTATCTTCATCATTGAACTTTTCAATGACTTGATTTATAGGGAGTTTTATTTTTATATTCAGGGTGTATTCCATGTTGGGGGACGTGTTTATGCGATGTTGTTTGGTGTGCACAATATACATAGATCACAAAAAAATTAAAAGTCTATACTATAAGGAATGTTTGCTTCGTTAGAAAAGAAGGTTGTAAAACGTTTTAATATTATTATTTTTGTCTGATTTAGGTATTTATCATGAAAACTACACAAAAAAAATCACTACTTCTATGTCTGGGGCTCTTTCTTTTTACTTTGGTTAAAGCCCAACAATCAAAGGATATCCTCTTTACTATAGATAATACCCCTGTCTATATTTCTGAGTTCAAAAAAGTATATCTTAAAAATATTGATCTTGTCAAAGATGAGTCACAAAAAAATGTTGACGAATATTTGAATCTTTTTATTGACTATAAGTTAAAACTAAAAGAAGCAAAACAACTTGGTCTGGATACAAAAGATACTTATCTAAAAGAATTAGAAGGGTATAGAAAACAATTAGCTAAAGCATACCTTACGGATACAGAAACGTCAGATGCGCTTGTAAAAGAAGCTTATGAAAGATCTCTAGAAAGATTAAATGCAAGTCATATTCTGATTATGGTAAAACCGAATGCTTCTGCAGAAGATACGCTCAAAGCTTTTAATAAAATACAAGAGGCCAAATCTAAGATAGATAGCGGTGCTCCTTTTTCAGAAATTGCAAAAATCTATAGTGAAGATCCATCAGTAAAAAAAAATAATGGAGATTTAGGTTGGTTTTCTGTTTTTAGAATGGTTTATCCATTTGAAGAAGCTGCTTATAATACAGAAGTAGGTAATGTTTCTACACCTTTTAGAACTCAATATGGTTATCATATCGTAAAGGTTAATAAAAGAGAAAAAAAATTGGGAGAAGTTACTGCAGCACATATTATGGTTGCCGTTAATCAAAACAGAACTTCAGAACAAGCACAGCAAAGAATTAATGAAATCAATCAACAATTAAAACAAGGTGTCGCTTTTGCTTCATTAGCAAAACAATATAGTGATGACCCAAGTACTGCGGTCGAAGGAGGAAAACTAAGAAAATTTGGACAGGGAGCATTAAATTCTGAAAAATTTGAACAAACAGCTTTTGGTTTACAAGAAGAAAATCAAATTTCTGAACCTATCAAAACTCGATATGGGTGGCATATTATTCAATTATTAGAAAAACATCTGCCAAAATCTTTTGAAGAAGCAAAGCTTCAGATCGTAGAAAAAGTAAAAAGAGATAGCAGATCAAAATTAGTTACAGATTCTTTCCTCAATTCGTTAAGAGAAAAATATTCGATCAAAGAAAATAAAGAAGCTATTGCACATTTTAATGATGTGATGACTCCAATGTTCAAAAAAGAAGAATGGAATTTTACAAAAACTAAAAATGATAATAAGCTGATTTTTCAAATTAATAATAAAACATACTCATATAAGGATTTTAGTGATTTTATATTCAGAAACCAAGGTAAATCAAAGATGTACAAAGACGTTTCGCTATTTACTCACGAGACATATAAACAATTTGAATCCTCTTCTCTGCTTAAATATTATGAAGAACACTTAGAGGAAGATAATGAAGAGTTTGCGAGTGTTATTAATGAGTATAGAGACGGACTTTTATTATTTGACCTTATGGAATCCAAAATTTGGAATATTTCTAAGACGGATTCATTAGGACTGAAAAAATTCTACGAAGATCAAAAAGATAAATATGTACAGAATGAAGTATATAAAATTCTTAAAGCATCTTCTACAAAAGAAAATGTGATTACTGAAGTACAGAAGTTACTAAAAGAACAAAAATCTATTGAAGAGATTAAAAAACAAATAAATAAAAATGATGCGGTTCTAGTTCTTTTTTCTGAAGAAGAACTGATAAAAGGAGAGGATAATTTACCCAAAGATTTTTCTGGCGAAAAAGGAAAATTTATGATTACCGAAAGCGATAATTTTACAACTCTTATGGTTGTAAAAGATATTTTACCTTCTCGACTCAAAACTTTTGAAGAAACTAAAGGAGAAGTTATAAACGATTTTCAGAAAAATATAGAAAGTCAGTGGCTAGATCATCTAAGAAGTAAATATTCTGTAAGAATTAATAAAAAGACCTTGAAAAAGGCAAAAAAAGAATTATCTATCTAGATGAATTATTATAAAATACTAGTATTATCATTATTTATATGGTCTTGTCAAAACTTTAATAACACTCAACAAAGAGAAATTGTTGCCAGAGTAAACGACGCGTATTTATATAAAGATGACTTAGAAAAGATTATACCAAAAAATACTGCAAAGAATGATAGTGTTAACTTGGCAAAGAATTATATTAACACTTGGGCAACGCGACAACTCTTTATAGATCAGGCAAAAAGAAATTTATCTGAAGCAGAACTTCAAGAATTTGATGATCTTATAGAGAGTTATCAAAATACGCTATATATCAATGCATATAAAAATGCAGTAGTCAAAAAGTCTATTGACTTAGAAATCACCGATCAAGATATCAAATCTTTTTATGATAAAAATTTAGAAAATTTTAATCTTAATGAGGAGATACTAAAATTACGTTACTTACATTTGCCACCTGATTACGGAGATATTGTTGCAACGCAAACGAGATTAAATCGTTTTAATGAAGAAGATAAACAAGAATTGGAAAGTAGAAAGCTAGAATACTTACAATATTCAACAAATGATTCTACTTGGATTAAGTTTGACGAAATCCTAAATAAAATTTCAATTCTGAAAAAACAAAAAAAGTCAGATATTCTGAAAAAAGGGAATTATATACAACTCAGGGATTCTACGGGTGTTTATATGGTAAAGATAAAAGATGTTTTAAATAGAAATCAAATCGCACCTTTAACATATGTAACACCAACAATTAGACAAATAATTTTGAATAAAAGAAAACTAGAGTTGGTTAAGAAAATTGAAAAAGATATTACGAAAGATGCAGTTGAGAACAAACAATTTGAAGTTTATGAATAAGACTACTACACTTTTTGCTATGCTGATTAGCATAAGTGCACAATTTTATGCTCAAGAAATTACAGAGCAAGATTCAACAATTACAAAACAGGATACGGTAAGTGTAAAAAACACTCTTGTTATTCAAGATACTCTTACAGTTAAAGAGTCTTTAGCAGTAGGAGATACATTAACCAATGGGAATTCTATTGTTGCTACTGGATTAAGTGTAAATGATAGTTTAGCAATAAAAAAAGAAGCAGATACTATCAAACCGGTTTTTCAAAAAATGAAAATAGATGGAGTTGCTGCTGTTATTGGAGAAAATGTAATTCTTGATAGTGATATAGATATACAATATCAACAGTTAATCAGCGAAGGGGTTTCTTCGGCAGATGTGAGTAGATGTGAACTTGCCGGTAGTCTTTTTGAAAATAAATTATACGCTCATCATGCTGTACAAGATAGTATAGTAGTTAGAGATGCAGAAATCAATTCAATGGTTGATCAACAACTTAGCTATATGACCAATGAATTAGGAACTGTAGAAAAAGTATTGAGACTATACAAAAAAGATAACCTTGATGAATTCAAAAAAGAACTTTTTGAAATTAATAAATCAAATAGGTTATCAGAACAAATGAGAAGTAAGATTATCGAAGACATAGAAATTACTCCAGAAGAAGTAAGAGAATTTTTTGATGATATTCCCAAAGATGACAGACCACTTTTTGGAACAGAAGTAGAATTGGCACAGATTGTAATAGAACCCAAAGTACCTGAAGAAGAAGAGCAAAAAGTAATAGATAGATTAAATCAATTTAGAGAAGATATCGTAGAGAAGGGAAGTAGTTTTGCTACCAAAGCAGTATTATATTCACAAGATCCCGGGTCTAAATCTACTGGGGGTAAATATACAATGAATCGAAAAACTAATTTTGCCAAAGAATTTAAAGATGTCGCTTTTAGTCTGGGAGAGCAAGAAGTTAGTGAACCGTTTAAAACAGATTTTGGATGGCACCTTCTTAAAGTAGATAAAATTAGAGGAGAAGAAATAGATGTAAGACATATATTGCTTGTACCTGATGTAACAAGAAAAAGTGTTGACGAAGCAAAAAGACGTATTGATTCAATCAGAACTAGTATTGTTTCTAAATCTATTGATTTCACAGAAGCTGCAAGAAAATTTAGTGATGAAAAAGAGACAAAAGAAGATGGAGGACAATTAATTAATCCAACAACTGGCGATACTCATTTTGAACTTACCAAAATAGACCCTATATTGTATGACCAAGTGTCTAAACTAAAAACTAATGAAGTTTCATTAGTAATACCAGATCAAGACCGACAAGGTCGTAAAAAATTTAAATTGATCACAGTTCTTAATCGATATGATGAACACATTGCAGATTATTCTAAAGACTATCTTAAGATACAAGAGTTAGCCCTTAGAAAAAAGCAGATAGATGCAATCCGCAAATGGCAGAATGAAAAAATAACAGATACGTATATTAAAATAAATGGAGATTACAGAGATTGTGAGTATAGTGGCAATTGGTTAAAAAAAGAAAAATAATATGTCCGACGACGTAGCAGCTATCAAACAGCTCGTAAAAAAACATTCAGAACTTAAAAAAGAAATTGCAAAAGTAATTATAGGGCAAGAAAAAGTTGTAGATCAAATATTGATTTCTATTTTTTCAGGAGGACATGCACTACTTATTGGAGTTCCTGGTTTGGCAAAAACCCTAATGGTTAATACAATTTCAAAAGCTCTGGGACTAGACTTCAAAAGAATTCAATTTACTCCTGATCTTATGCCAAGTGATATCTTAGGGAGTGAAATTTTAGATGAAAGTCGAAATTTTAAGTTTATAAAAGGACCTGTTTTTTCTAATATTATACTTGCAGACGAGATTAACCGTACTCCACCAAAAACACAAGCTGCACTTTTAGAAGCAATGCAAGAGCGAGCTGTAACTGTAGCTGGCCATCATTATAAGTTAGATTTACCTTATTTTGTTTTAGCTACTCAAAATCCTATAGAACAAGAAGGGACATATCCTCTACCAGAAGCTCAATTAGATAGATTTATGTTCGCTATTGAGCTAAAATACCCTAGTTTTGATGAAGAAATAGAAGTGGTAAAAAGCACAACTAGTGATGTGCATCAAACCATTAACCCACTTTTTACTGCACAAGAAATTATTGATTTTCAGCATTTGATTAGAAGGATTCCTGTAGCCGATAATGTTATCGAGTATGCTGTAGGTCTCGTTTCAAAAACTCGCCCAAATCAAGATACAGCAACAGATTTGGTTAAAAACTATATTGATTGGGGAGCTGGTCCTAGAGCTTCACAAAATCTTATTCTGGCAGCAAAAGCAAATGCGGCAGTAAAAGGTAAGTACTCTCCCGATATAGAAGATGTACAAGCTGTAGCAACAGGTATTCTACGACATAGAATGATTAAGAATTACAAAGCCGAAGCCGAAGGAATAAGCATTGAACAAATCATTAACGATTTGTTTTAGTATATCGAATTCATTTAACTCCTATAGAACCTAATTCTTGTCTTCACTTTTCTTATTTGTTATTGTAAATTAAACTTTTACCCTAGTTTTTTAGTCTAAAGGGTATATTGTTTAATTATTTAAATAAAAAAAGTATGAAAAATATCATTTTTATCTTATCGTTATTCTTAGGAGGGATAACTTTATTTGCCCAGCAACCCCAAAATCATAACGATCATAAAACACTAAGAAAAGAGTTTTATAAAAGTTTATCAGAAGATCAAAAACAATTACTTGAAGCTAAAAAACAGATCAAAAAAGATTTAAGACAAACTATGAAAGCTTCATTTACAGAAGAACAACTTTCAATTTTGGATAATGATACTCTTTCTAGAAAAGAAAAAAGGAAAGCAATGAGCTCTTTGTTGACCGAAGAACAAAAAAAGATGAGAGAAACCAATAAAGAAACATTAAAAAAGGAAGAAGATAAATTCATTAGTTCTTTAACTGTCGATCAACGTGAACAATATAAGAGTTTGAGAAAAAGAAAACCTAGAAAATAAATGGCTATTTATATTTAGTTTTAAAAATGAGACCTAAGAAGTCTCATTTTTTTGTTTTTTAATGATTTTCTATCATTTTAAAGAGAGTAACTATAACGTTTTCGTAATTCTATTTTTTGACACTATATTTTATTTAAGGTTTTTTTATCGATTTGATAGTTTATGGAGGTTAAAATTATGGAATGTAATATTTAGACACCTTTATTTTTTTAAAAATGCAAAAAGAGGTGATCGTAAGTATTCATTCAAGAAAATCCTTTAAAATTCGTATTTTCGCAAGACTTTCAATACTTGAAAATTATTAAAAAACGGTATTTGATATCAATATGATAAAAATGTGTCTGTTTAAGTAGTAAAATGACAAACATTACTAACAAGATGATAAAAATACCTCTTTATATTCATAGCGAAAGTTTAATGTTCATACTTTACTAAGTTAAAACCTATAAAGTATGTTCAATGTAAGGACTATATTGATTTTGCTACAGATCTTATAGTTTTTTAAAAAGCAATAACATAAATTAAAGTTATTGTGCATTTTATGCAAATAGGAATAAAATATGTGCTATAAACACATTTAACATTGAAAGAATTCTATTAAATATTATATGAACACTTATAGCGATTATCTCAAGGAGATTGAAGAAAGACAATCTCAAGGATTACATCCCAAACCAATTGATGGAGCTGATTTGTTAAGCGAAGTAATTTTGCAAATCAAAGATATAGATAATATACATCGAGAAGACTCTCTTAACTTTTTTATTTATAATACTTTACCAGGTACAACAAGTGCTGCTGGTGTGAAAGCCAAGTTTTTAAAAGAAATTATTCTTGGTGAATCTATTGTCGAGGAGATTTCACCTGCTTTTGCATTTGAGCAATTATCTCATATGAAAGGAGGGCCTTCAGTAGAAGTATTGCTAGATTTGGCTTTAGGAGATGATACAAGTGTTTCTCAAGAAGCAGCTAAAGTTTTAAAAACTCAAGTTTTTCTTTATGAAGCAGATACAGAACGATTAGAAAAAGCAATGAAATCTGGAAATGCCATTGCTAAAGAAATCATTGAAAGTTATGCTCAAGCAGAATTCTTTACCAAGTTACCAGAGATTGATGAAGAAATTAAAGTAGTGACGTATATTGCTGGTGTTGGAGATATTTCTACAGATTTATTATCTCCAGGAGCTGATGCTCACTCCAGATCAGATCGTGAATTACACGGACAATCCATTTTTGAGCATAATAAAGATATGCAAAAAGAAGTGTTAGCTTTAAAAGAGCAGCACCCTGACAAGCGTATTATGCTTATTGCAGAAAAAGGAACTATGGGAGTAGGTTCTTCTCGTATGTCTGGTGTGAATAATGTGGCTTTATGGACGGGTATCTCTTCAAGCCCTTATGTACCTTTTATCAATATAGCTCCTGTAATAGCAGGAACAAACGGAATCGCTCCAATTTTCTTAACTACAGTTGGAGTAACTGGAGGTATCGGGATTGATCTAAAGAACTGGGTAAAACAAAAAGATGAAAGCGGAAACACCATTGTTGATGAAGAAGGTGATCCAATATTAAAAGAAGTATATTCTGTTAAAACAGGTACAGTACTTACGATTAATACAAAAGAAAAAAAGTTATATAATGGAGATCAGGAATTGAAAGATATTTCTACAGCATTAACTCCTCAAAAAATGGAGTTCATAAAAGCAGGAGGTTCTTATGCTGTAGTTTTTGGTAAAAAATTACAAACTTTCGCCTGTAAAGTTTTAGGAATTGATGTTCCTCAAATATATGCCCCTTCAAAAGAAATTTCTATAGAAGGGCAAGGCTTAACTGCCGTTGAAAAGATATTTAATAGAAATGCTGTAGGCACTACGCCAGGAGTAACCTTACATGCAGGATCAAATACTCGTGTAGAAGTAAATATTGTAGGATCTCAGGATACTACAGGTTTAATGACTTCTCAAGAGTTAGAAATGATGGCAGCCACTATCATTTCTCCAATTGTAGATGCCGGCTATCAATCAGGGTGTCATACAGCTTCTGTTTGGGATGATAAGTCAAAAGCAAATATCCCGAGATTAATGAAGTTTATGAATGACTTCGGATTAATTACAGGTCGTGATCCTAAAGGAGTGTATCACGCAATGACAGATGTAATTCATAAAGTCTTAAATGATATTGCCGTTGATGATTGGGATGTTATTATTGGAGGCGATTCACATACACGTATGGCAAAAGGTGTAGCATTTGGAGCAGATTCAGGTACTGTAGCATTAGCTTTAGCTACGGGTGAAGCTACAATGCCAATTCCGGAATCTGTAAAAGTAACCTTTAAAGGAAATATGGTTCCTTATATGGACTTCCGTGATGTAGTACATGCAACACAGCAACAAATGTTAGATCAATTTGAAGGTGAAAATGTGTTCCAAGGACGAATTATCGAAGTGCATATCGGAACTTTGACCTCTGATCAAGCCTTTACTTTTACAGATTGGACCGCAGAAATGAAAGCTAAAGCTTCTATCTGTATCTCAGAAGATGAAACCTTAATTGAATCTTTAGAAATTTCAAGAGAACGTATCCAAATCATGATTGATAAGGGAATGGATAATGAGAAGCAAGTATTACAAGGTTTAGTAGATAAAGCCAATAATCGTATTGCAGAGCTTCAATCAGGTTCAAGGCCTGCATTAAAGCCAGATGCTGATGCTAAATATTATGCAGAAGTAGTTATCGATTTAGACAAGGTGGTTGAGCCAATGATTGCTGACCCTGATGTAAATAATGAAGATGTTTCTAAGCGTTATACGCATGATAATATCCAGCCATTATCTTTCTATGGAGGAACTAAAAAAGTAGATTTAGGATTTGTAGGATCTTGTATGATCCATAAAGGAGATATGAAGATTTTAGCTCAGATGCTAAAGAATATTGAAGCCCAACAAGGTAAAGTAGTATTTAATGCTCCTCTAGTAGTTGCTCCTCCAACATATAATATCGTTGATGAATTAAAAGCCGAGGGAGATTGGGAAGTATTAGCCAAATACTCTGGATTTGTATTTGATGATGAAGCCCCCAAAGGAGCTGCACGTACAAAATATGAAAACGTTTTATATTTAGAGCGCCCAGGATGTAATCTTTGTATGGGTAATCAAGAAAAAGCAGAACCAGGAGATACTGTAATGGCTACTTCGACACGTTTATTTCAAGGACGTGTGGTAAGGGATTCAGATGAGAAAAAGGGAGAGTCTTTACTATCTTCAACTCCAGTGGTTGTTTTGTCTTCAATTTTAGGAAGAACTCCTACTTTAGAAGAATATCAAGCCGCTGTAGACGGTATTGTTTTGACGAAGTTTAAGCCATCACAAAAAGAGCTAGTAGTTTAATTAAAAATTACTGTCTTAAATATAAAATAAAGCTCAAGTGAAAACTTGAGCTTTTTCTATTTTATATAAGTTATATTTCTCATTTAAATTTAAAAATACTATCAATTTTTTGCTTATTTATAATCAGTATAATCAATAGTATTCAAGGTGTTTTCAATTTGTTTTTTTGCTAAATTCGTGAAGATAACATAAACACAAAATAATTATTCTATGGCATTTGATATCAAAATGATAAAAAAGGTCTACAGCCAGCTTGCTGATCGCGTTAATGCAGCTAGAGAAGCTACTGGTAAACCTTTAACACTAGCAGAGAAGATTTTGTATTCACATCTTTGGGAAGGAAAAGTAGATAAAGTATATGAAAGAGGAAGTGACTATGTTGATTTTGCACCTGATCGAGTAGCCTGTCAGGACGCAACAGCACAGATGGCGTTATTGCAATTTATGCATGCAGGTAAGCCAAAAGTAGCAGTGCCTACTACTGTTCATTGCGATCATTTGATCCAGGCAAAAGTAGGAGCAGATGCAGATTTAAAAAGAGCTAATGAGACGAGTAATGAAGTTTTTGATTTCTTAGAATCTGTATCAAATAAATATGGGATAGGATTTTGGAAACCCGGTGCGGGTATCATTCACCAAGTAGTTTTAGAAAACTATGCATTTCCCGGTGGAATGATGATTGGTACTGATTCTCATACAGTAAACGCAGGCGGTTTGGGTATGGTTGCTATTGGAGTTGGTGGTGCTGATGCAGTAGATGTAATGGCGGGGATGCCTTGGGAGCTCAAATTTCCTAAACTGATAGGTGTAAAACTAACAGGTAAATTATCTGGATGGACTGCGCCAAAGGATGTTATTCTAAAAGTAGCAGATATCCTTACTGTAAAAGGTGGTACAGGAGCTATTATAGAATACTTTGGAGAAGGAGCTATCTCAATGTCTTGTACAGGAAAAGGTACAATTTGTAATATGGGAGCAGAAGTAGGAGCAACAACATCTACTTTTGGATACGACGAATCAATGGATCGTTATCTGAGATCTACAGGTAGAGCAGATGTAGCAGATGCTGCAAATGAGGTAAAAGAACACCTTACAGGAGATATAGAAGTCTATGAAAATCCAGAACAATATTTTGATCAGGTAATTGAGATTAACTTATCAGAATTAGAACCACACCTCAATGGACCCTTTACACCGGATTTAGCGACTCCAATTTCTAAAATGAGTGAAGCAGCCAAAGAAAATGATTGGCCGATAAATGTAGAAGTTGGTTTAATAGGGTCTTGTACAAATTCTTCTTATGAAGATATCTCGAGAGCAGCATCACTGGCAAAACAAGTAGCCGACAAAAATCTAAAGACAAAATCTAAATTTACAATCACTCCCGGTTCTGAACAAGTGCGTTATACTATAGAACGAGATGGGTTTATCAATACTTTTGATAAGATAGGTGCTACTGTATTTGCGAACGCTTGTGGACCCTGTATAGGGATGTGGGATCGATATGGTGATAAAGCTGCAGATGGTCCAAGAAATACAATTGTACATTCTTTTAATAGAAACTTTGCAAAAAGAGCAGATGGAAACCCTAACACACTTGCATTTGTAGGGTCTCCAGAATTAGTAACTGCTATTGCAATAGCAGGGCGATTAGATTTCAATCCTGTAACAGATACTTTGATTAATGAAAACGGAGAAGAAGTAAAACTTGACGAACCAAGAGGATATGAGCTTCCTCCAGAAGGTTTTGCAGTAGAAGATGCGGGTTACATTCAACCTTTAGAAGATGGTAGTGGTGTAGAAGTAAAGGTGAGTCCAACATCAGAAAGACTCCAGCTTTTAGAACCTTTTGAACCATGGGATGGTAAAAACATAACAGGAGCAAAGTTATTGTTAAAAGCTTTTGGTAAATGTACAACAGATCATATATCTATGGCAGGTCCTTGGTTACGTTACAGAGGACATCTCGATAATATTTCTAATAATTGTTTTATTGGAGCAGTAAATGCTTTTAATAAGAAAACTAATTTTGTTAAAAGTCAACTTTCTAGTGAATATGCAGGAGTTCCAGATACGCAAAGAGCATACAAGGCCGAAGGAATCCCTACAATCGTAGTAGGAGATCATAATTATGGAGAAGGATCTTCTAGAGAACATGCTGCTATGGAGCCTCGCCATCTAGGGGTAAGAGCAGTAATTGTAAAATCCTTTGCACGTATTCATGAAACTAACCTTAAAAAACAAGGGATGTTAGGGTTAACTTTTGCAAACGAAAACGATTATGACCTGATACAAGAAGATGATACATTTAACTTCCTAGATTTAGATCAATTTGCACCTGGAAAACAATTGACTTTAGAAATCGTTCATTCAGATAATTCTAAAGACACAATTATGTTAAATCATACATATAATGATTCGCAAATAGAATGGTTTAAAGAAGGTTCTGCTTTGAATTTGATCAAAAAGCAAAACGCATAAGAATAAGATATTTTTTATTATTTTCTAAATACTCTCGTGTATTATTTTACTCGAGAGTATTTTTTTGTAAGTAAGTTTGATGTTTGACGACTATAGTAAACAACTAGCATCTTAAAACACAGTCATCATGAGCGCTATCTGGTTTTTTGAGGACTCAAACCTTTTTAATATACTGTGTCCTCATAAATTTAGGGAATATAAAAAAAATCACGATTTTGATGGGTATAAAAAAAATGATTATATCTATTTTGAAGATGATTTTGCCAATAAAGTATATCTTATAGAAAAAGGAAAAGTAAAAATTGGCTATTATGCAGAAGATGGAGAAGAAGTTGTAAAAGCAATTCTTACTCGAGGAGAAATTTTTGGAGAAAAAGCAATTTTAGGAGAAGATAAAAGAACAGAGTTTGCACAATCTATAGATAATTCAACTTCAATATGCCCGGTAGCAGTAGATACTATGCATTGTTTGATGAGAGATAACCAATCGTTTAGTTTACGAATCTATAAGTTTATAGGAATGCGCTTTAAACGTTTAGAAAGAAGATTGCAATTATTGTTATTTAAAGATACCAAAACTAGATTGTTAGAATTTTTGAATGAGCTCCAAGAAGATTATGGTCATTGCTGTCCGGATACAGGTGATATGGTTATAGAACATCCCTACACTCAAAAAGATATTGCAAATCTCATAGGAACATCAAGACCTACCTTAAATATTATATTAAATGAGCTAAAAGAATCTAACATATTGGATTTCAATAGAAAAGAAATCCGTTTAAAAATTGTTGTGTAATGTTAGCTACCTAACATTTTATGATGTTATATGTATATATTTTTATACTTATAATAATCATAAAAAATTAATACAATGTTTAAGAGAATAATATTAGGGTGTCTTGCAATAAGCTTTTTTGCAGTTTCTTGTAGCGATGACGACGATAATAATACTCCTGTAGTCGAGGCAGGAACTATTTCTGGAGGACCATTTGAGTTTGATGTAGATGGAGAGCCAGATTTTGTAACAGGTATAACATTAGATTCTTCTACTTCGGTAGGTACTAATCGTACTTGGGTAATTACAGATGAAGCTGGGAATATTTTGGGTAGACCCGGAACATTAGAAATGGTTGAAGGTGTTAACTTTGATGATGCAGGTGCGGGAACGTGTTTTATCTGGTATGCAAGATTTGAAGATGATTCTAATATCACTACTGCAGAAACAGTAGATGAAATTACTGGAACTTTTGATTTGTCTAACTCTATTGAGGTAGTTCGTAATCAAGTGGTTAATGCAGGGGCGATTTCTGGTGGACCATTTAGTTTTGATGTAGATGGTGAAGTTGATAATGTATCAGGAATAACTTTGGATGCTACAAATGCTTTTGGTTCAAATAGTACATGGGTAATCACAGATGACGCAGGAAATATTCTAGGAAGACCAGGAACATTAGAAATGGTTGAGGGTGTTGATTTTGATGAAGCAGGAGTTGGAGTATGTTTTATTTGGTATGCAAGATTTGAAGATGATTCTAATATCACTACAGCAGCTACCGTAGATGAAATTACAGGAACCTTTGACTTATCAAATAGTATAGAAGTAGTACGTAATCAGGTTACTAATGCAGGAAAAATTTCTGGTGGACCATTTAGTTTTGATGTAGATGGAATGGAAGATAATGTTTCAGGAATAACATTGGATGCTACTAATGCATTTGGTACAAATAGTACTTGGGTGATTACAGATGAAGCAGGAAATATACTAGGACGACCAGGAACATTAGAAATGGTTGAAAATGTTGATTTTGATGATGCAGGAGTTGGTGTATGCTTTATTTGGTATGCAAGATTCGAAGATGATTCTAATATCACTATGGCGGCAACTGTAGATGCAATTACAGGGACTTATGATTTGTCTAACTCAATAAGAGTAGATCGTAATGCTGTTGTAAGATAAGATAAAGAAATCCTTTTCAATGTAATTTAAATAGAATAACAATGTTTTTTCTTTATTAAATAAAAAGATAGTTCGTTGTTTATTTGTTAGTTTTTAAAGCGCAATCGTAGATTGCGCTTTATTAATTCATAGATTTGTGTAATAAAGTTCACATTTCAAAATAAAATATTTATAAAATGAAGCTTAATAAGAAAAATATTTCTAACTCGATTTTTGTTATCATATTGATTTTGTTTTTTATTCCAAATACAAGGGGAATGATGCAAATATTTTTGACAAGAATTTTTTCTTTTAGTCCTGGGGTGGTAGAAGTTGATGATAGAACTCAAGTAAAATCTTATGATTGGAAATTACATGGTGTGAATACAGAGTCAATTAATTTTAACGAAGCAAAAAATAAAGTAATATTAGTTAATTATTGGGCAACTTGGTGCCCACCATGTATTGCAGAAATGCCTTCTTTACAAGAATTATATAATGATTATAAAGATGATGTGGTTTTTTTGTTTGTAACTACAGATGATGACCCTGAACTTAACAAATTCATGAAAAATAAAAATTATAATTATCCTATATATAGATCACTTTCTGAAGCTCCTAAACCATTTGATGGTACATCTTTACCTACTACATATTTGATTGACAAAAACGGGACTATAGTTATAGATAAAATCGGGGCAGCCGACTGGAATAGTAATAAGGTTAGAAAAACGATAGATGACTTGCTCTAATACAATATAGATTTATGAGTGAAGTTGTAACGTTGACTTTTTTTAA
Source organism: Aquimarina algicola (assembly GCF_006443095.1). Taxonomy (GTDB): domain Bacteria; phylum Bacteroidota; class Bacteroidia; order Flavobacteriales; family Flavobacteriaceae; genus Aquimarina; species Aquimarina algicola. The sequence continues at coordinate 312,840 of NZ_VFWZ01000004.1, read as the reverse complement.
ATACGAAACATTATCAAATAAAATATGGGCCTTTTTGATGATGCAATTTATGCATAAGAGATTAAAAAAAATTGAAGGACAATCTTTGTATAAATTATTAGGAAGCGGAAAAAATGGTTTTAGTCCTTTGCCAGATTGGGGAGTTTATGCGCTGCTTCAGGTATGGAAAAATGAAGAAGCCGCAAATACATTTTTTACTACATCAACGATTATAAAATCATATAAAGAAAAGAGTTGTGAGATTTGGTCTGTTTTTTTAAAAACAATTTCTACAAAAGGAACATGGTCAGGAGTTAATCCCTTTAAGCGAAATTTAAATATAGAGCGTACAAACTCATTTATCGCAGTAATTACCAGAGCAACTATAAAGACTAAAATGTTGTATAAGTTTTGGAAATACGTTCCAATTTCTCAACACCCTCTTTCAAATTGCAAAGGATTACTATTTACAAAGGGAATAGGTGAGGTACCATTTAAAAATATGGCAACATTTAGTATTTGGGAAAATAAAGAGGCTTTGATCTCTTTTGCTTATAAAACAAAAGAGCATAATGAGGCAATCAAAAAGACAAAGAAATTAGATTGGTATAAGGAAGAAATGTTTTGTAGATTCCAGCCTTATAAGTCAATTGGCACTTGGAATAATAAAAATCCCTTGTTCGAATTATAAAGCATAATGATTTTTCTTGTTGATTAATGAGTTATCTTTTAAAGTATTTGAAAGGAACAACTAGCATTCCAAAACATTCACCTTTTTCTTTATGAATATTTTTGTGATGCATTTTATGTGCTCTTCTAACGCCTTTTGCATACCAATTGTTTGCATTTCTCAAAAATTTAAAACGTTGATGTATAAAAATATCATGAACAATAAAATATGCGATACCATATGCTAAAATCCCAAAACCTATTGGCTTACCGATCCAAAAGGTAATAGGGTTGTGAGACATTATAAAAGACATGCTTACAATAGCGTAAAAAATAAAAAACAGATCGTTTCGCTCCCACCAACTATTGTGATCTTTGTGATGATGATCTTTGTGTAATGACCATAAGAAACCATGCATCACATATTTATGAGTAAACCAAGCCATAAATTCCATCACAGAAAAAGTCGCTATAAATATGAGTATTTGAATTAAAATTTTCACGAGCTATATTTTTGTTGCGTTATAAAAATACAATTAAATTAAATTTAATCTATAATCAACATAAGATTTAGCTAATAATCCAAGCTTTTGATAATTTGGAACTCTTATACGAGTATTTTTAATTTCTAATGACGGTGTTTTCTTTAGCTTGTTCAGTAGTTTTTTGTAATATATAAAGGCTGTATATACTCCAAATTTTGCTTCTACCGGTAATTTTAGAATTCCATCTAATCCTTTTTCAAAATCTTCTTCGATTTCTTCTATTATCTTTAATTTTGACTCTTCATCGAGTTGATTGAGATTAGTATTTGGAAAATATGTTCTTTCTAAATCTTCAAAATCAGCTTTTAAATCACGCAAAAAATTTACCTTTTGAAAAGCAGAGCCTAGATGCATTGCACTTTGTTTCAAATCATCATACTTTTTCTTATCTCCTTTTACAAAAACCTTTAGACACATTAAACCTACAACATCTGCCGAACCGTATATATATTCTTTGTATTCCTGATCGGTCAAATATTTTGTTTTATGTAAATCTAATCTCATACTTTTCATGAATGCTTCATACAATTCTGCATCTATTTTGTATTGGTGAACTGTCTGTTGAAAAGCATTGAGGATTGGGTTAAGGCTTATTTTTTGATCGATAGCCTTATACATTTCAATTTCAAAATCATTGAATAAGACTTCTTTGTCATAATCATGAAATGTATCTACAATTTCGTCTGCAAATCTAACAAAGCCGTATATATTATAAATATCCTGTCTTATCGAATCAGAAAGCATTTTTGATGCTAATGAAAATGATGTACTATATGAATTTGTAACAATCTTGCTACAATTATAAGACACGGTATCGAAAATAGATTTCATAGGGATAGAAATTTAAGATGAATTGTATTGTTATGTTGTAATGAGTTTGAGTTCTTTTGCGTTTTTATATTGAGCTTCTATAAGTCCTGCGACTAATTTTCCTGAAATTAATGATGGTGGGACTCCCGGTCCGGGAACTGTAAGTTGCCCTGTGAAAAATAAATGATCAACTTTTTTACTTTTTAGTTTAGGTCTTAAAAAAGCAGTTTGTAATAGCGTATTTGCCATTCCATAAGCATTGCCTTTGTAAGAATTATATTCTTTAATAAAATCCTTAACACAAAATGATTCTTTAAAAATAATACTGTCTTTAACTTTTTGATCTGTCAAAGATTCAAAACGATGTATTATTTTATCAAAATATAGTTCTCTTAGCTCTTCGGTGTCTTCAATACCGGGAGCTAACGGAATTAAGAAAAAACCATTTTCTTTACCTTCTGGTGCAGATCCCGGATCTGTGAGCGAAGTAAAATTAGCATAAAATAAAGGCTCATCAGGCCATTTTGGTTGATCATAAATGTCTTTTGCATGTTTATCAAAATCAGTGTCAAAAAACAGATTGTGATGATTTATATTTTTTAATTTTTTGTCAAAGCCTACATAAAATAATAAAGATGAAGGCGCAAATGTTTTTTGAGACCAGTATTTTTCTGAGTATTGTCTATATTGAGAATCAAGCAATGATTCTCCATGATGATAATCTGCTCCACATAAAACAATATCAGATAGAATAGTCTCAGAGTTTACAATCAATCCTTTTGATTGACCATTTTCGACAATAATTTTTTCAACATTAGAGTTTGTATGAATATTGACTCCCAGGGATTTTGCTAGTTTTTCCATACCAAGAATAACTTGATACATTCCACCTTTTGGATGCCATGTTCCTAAACCAAAATCAGCATAATTCATAAAACTGTAAAATGCAGGAGTATCGCTAGGTTTTGCTCCCAAGAAAAGTACAGGAAATTCAAGTATCTGAATCAGTTTTTCGTTTTTGAACTCGCTTCGAATCTCTTTAGATATGGTACTAAAAAATTGCCCCACTCTTTTAATAGTTTCTTTTGTAATGAGCTCAAGAGGAGATACTCCAGGTCTATATACAAGGTTTTTGATTGCTATATCGTAATTATTCTTAGCAGTATCTATAAATTTTTTAAGTTTTAGAGAACTACCTTTTTCTTCTTGCTCGAATGCGGCATAAATTTTTTCTAATGAATCCTCAATAGAGATCGTTTCTTTATCTTTAAAAAAGACCTTATAAGCAGGGTTTAATTTATCTAAAGTATAGAAGTCTGAAGCGCTTACGCCAAAATCTCCAAAGAAGCTTTCGAATACATCAGGCATCCAATACCATGATGGACCAATATCGAATGTAAAACCATCTCTTTTGAGCTGTCTAGCTCTACCACCAATTGTTGGATTTTTTTCATATATGGTTACATCATGTCCCAGTTGAGCGAGGTAGCATGATGCTGATAGTGATGAAAACCCAGAACCAATTATTGAGATTTTTTTGTGCATATACGGTTATATTAAAGTTCTACAAGAAGAGCGTCTAATGAATCAAAATAGCGATGATTATCTGCTGTATTTTTAGATATATGCATGATTTGCTTGCCTAGCATCCAAAATTCACTAATTCTATCATTACATACTATTCTATTAAAGTCTTCTATATATTTTTCGATATTATCTTTTTCAGGTTTTATTGTAAAATAGGATACAAAAATGGTGTTTTCATGAAAAGTCAATGTATTGGGTAAACTATCTAAAGGAATACTAGGACCAAGGTATATGGCTTTATATCCATGTAACAATATTTCATAATTGATATAGAGTAACCCTAATTCATGAATCTCATTATCCGGCAAAAAGAGAATAAAAGCTTTATCTGATTTTGTCGGCTTTGTGTATTGCAATTTCTCTATGTTGAGTAAAAGCTTTTGTTTGATTAAATTAGTTATAAAATGCTCGTGAGAAGGACTGATAGTATCAGTTTGCCATAGTAATCCTATTTCTTTGAGTAATGGAATGAAAACATCTATAAATATTTGTCTAAAATTTCTAGTGCTCTCTAGTTGCTCATAAGTCCCTAAAAATAATTCTAGATCATAATTGAGCATTGCTATTTTCAAAGAGTTTATGGCTTGATTTTTTGTACTATTGTCAGATACAATACTTCTTACATATTCATTGATTTCATTCTCGTTGAGCTTAGAGATCCTAGATATTTTATATCCACTATTGACCAAATAAGTAACATTAAGCAATTTTTGTAAATTTTTTAAATTATAAGTTCTTATATTAGTCTCTGTACGGTCGGGAGTAAGTAAATTGTATCTTTTTTCCCATATTCTAATAGTATGAGCCTTTACACCGCAAAGGTTTTCTAGATCTTTAATACTAAATATTTGTTTAATGTTGTTCATCTTTTATTTAAAAAAGTTAAACAAAACTAGTTAAAAGAATTCATATTTTTTTTCATTATTTGTTAAAATAGTAAACTTTACTGTTAAAAAAATGAGATAACGTTGTCTTATTCTTCTGGTTTTTAGAGTTAAAGTTTATATGTTTTTTATTTTTCTCAAGTCGAAGTTTGTATAAATAACTAGTGTTTTTTTTATATTTTGATGACATGTAATAATAGATTGAACATCAAAATAAGATTTAATAAGTATGATGCAACTAATACATTTTACAAGTCAAATAAGTGATTTTTAGAATGCACTTATGGTGTTTAATCTATTTTTTTAGTAGACTTTACATAAAGAGAAGTTTTATTTTTTTTATTTCTGATTTTCAGGGATTTATTGCTAATAATGTGTGATGATTTATTTTTGAAATGTTAAATTTTGTAAAGATTACCTGTTTTATGTCATCGTTTAAACAATTTTTTTTTATTAGCTTTCATAATAATTAATTATAACCTTAAACTTTTTAATTTATGAAAACTAAAGCATTAATAATTTGTTTTGTGACAGCAATGATCTTTTCTTTATCTTCGTGTACTAACGATTCAATCGACGAAGAGACACAACTTATTGAAAACCTCAACAAAATTGAAAAAGACGAATTCAAAGAGCAAGATACCTAGAGAGATGTTGGTAGCATTGGGGATTATTGTACTCTCAATGCTACCATTTTTACATGATATTATAACCGAAAGAGGAGAAGGTGTTAGATCATGGATTCCCGTTATTGGTATACAAGATATATTGACGGATAAAGACGGTGGAATCATGGGGTTTTCAACTTATAGGATTTTTTTGTATCAATTTTTCCAAAATCTGCTTATATTTATATCCCTCATTGGTTGGTATATAGCAGCCAAGGGTAAAAGATATCGTTTTGTATTATGGGTGCCAATGCTACAAGCTGGGTATACATTATTGATTCAGATATTAAATGCGCGAACAACAGTTTATAGTAAGCCCGATGTTCGTTTTATCATAACTATAGTGATAAGTATTATTATAGTTTTAAATTACTTTAGAAACCGAAGAAAGAAACTTAACAATGAACAAAACCAACAAAACTCCTTTTAGTTTTATCAGGAAAGGATTTGACCAACTTAAAAAATGGAATGATACTTTTAATGACATCATAGATGATATTAACAATGATAACTTCAAAAAAGTTGATTGGAATGATGTCCTAACAAAATATAAAGAGCTTGGCGCTGGTGATATCGAAGAATTTTCTGCAAATTATTCTTTTGGATATCATCTCAAAAATAATATAGATGATGATATGAGCAAAGAGGCTCTAAATTATCGTATTATTGATTTTTTGAATGCTAAGACTAATAAGAAATAATTTTTCTATAGGTATTCATTATTTTCCATTAAATCCAAATTTTTTGGATATATAGTATCATGATTTGTTATTCTTTGGTTTTATTTCTTTTAATCTAATTTAAATTCTTTTCTGCAAAGCGATTATGTAGTCTTTAACGCGATGATCATAAGAAATTTGTAGAAGCTAACTATATTTCAAATTCAGGCTTTATGCGCAATTAAGATAATTATTCTTGAAGTTGAAAATAAAAAAAGAGATGTGTTTCATACAAACACATCTCTTTTTTTGTGCCCAGGATGGGAGTCGAACCCATACGCCCTAATGGACACATGGCCCTCAACCATGCCTGTCTACCAATTCCAGCACCTGGGCAGTTTTGAGTAAATTGATACTCTAAAACAAAAAAAGTACTGTTATAATGCAGTACTTTTGTGACTTGGCTGGGGCTCGAACCCAGGACCCTCTCCTTAAAAGGGAGATGCTCTACCAACTGAGCTACCAAGTCTAAATTATTTATATTTTGTATAAGAACTTTTTGTTGTGACTTGGCTGGGGCTCGAACCCAGGACCCTCTCCTTAAAAGGGAGATGCTCTACCAACTGAGCTACCAAGTCGTCATTCTTTTTTGTTGAATGCGGGTGCAAATATAGTATCTATTATTTATTTTTCAAGAAGAAATTGATATAAATTTGTTTTTTATTTAAAATAATATGAATTTTTAATAACATCTGTTGATTTATAATAATATGAATATAGTTTTAATTGGATATATGGGTAGTGGAAAGTCTTTGATAGGTAGCGCGTTAGCTTCGATTCTTGAGTTTGACTACATAGATTTGGATGATTATATCGAGAATCAGGAAAAAAAAACAATTTCTGAAATTTTTGATGATAAAGGCGAAATTTATTTTAGAAAACAAGAACATACTTATCTAAAAGATGTCTTGCAAAAGAATGATACCGTTATTTCTTTAGGCGGAGGAACACCATGTTTTGCTGGAAATATGGATTTGATTATTGAAGCAGAAAAAGTAAAAAGTATTTATCTACAGACTTCTTTGGAAGAACTTACTCATAGATTATTAAGTGAAAGAAGTAAAAGACCATTGATAGCACATCTCACTAATGAAGATGATCTCAAAGATTTCATACGAAAACATTTGTTTGAAAGATCTTTCTATTACAATCAATCAGATATCAAAGTACAAACGGATCAGAAAACTGTAGAAACAATCGTGACAGAGATACGGTCAAAATTATTTTAAAACTGCATTATCTTTTTCTCCGAATGTAACAACAACGTGCTCATGTAAAGAAGTTGAAAGCGAAATTCCTTTAAAATCTGCTTTAATTGGGTATTTCTTATGATTTCTATTAACTAGTACAGCTGTTTTTACTCTTTTTAAAGGCACGTTCAAAAAATAGTTTACACCGTAGATTAATGCAGTTCCAGAATTAAGCACGTCATCAGCGATGATCAATGCTTTGTTTGTATAATCAGTGATGTCTAGTGATGTTTTTACAGTATTTTGAGGAGATTTTTTGTCCATACTAATTTTACATAATGTTACTTTTATCTCAGAAATCTCCTCTACGATTGATTTTAATCTCTCTGCAAATATATACCCATTTTCTGCAACTCCAGCGATGATAATTTCATCTTCTTCAACATTGGTCTCGTATATTTGATAAGCAATTCGTTTTATTTTATGTTGTATTTGCTCGTGGGTAAGTATTATATTCTGATCTGGATACATGTTCTTATGTTGTTGCTTTATTTGTAATTGATAGATGATTTGTTATATGTTATAAGTTTCAAATATTAAAAAGAATTGTGTGATATTATAATTTCTAGAGTTTATTCCTCGCTATCATCAGAAGCTCCTTCAATAAACCAATCATCGATTTCTCTTCTATCTTTTTTTGTAGGTCTTCCAGTACCTTTTTTCCTATAATAATCTTTAGAATACTTTAAAAGGTCTAATTTTTGCAACGCTTCTTTTGGAGTGATGTCTTTACGATAGATATCAACAAGTTTTGCGCCAATACGATTATCAGGTGTATCTAGTACCATGAGTTCATAATTTATTTGATTTTTACGTACTGTAATTTTATCAGATGCATACACCTCTCTAGAAGGTTTAATAAGTTCTCCATTTACACGAACTTTACCTTCTTTACAAGCTTTTGTTGCAATACTTCTGGTTTTAAAGTAACGAATACACCATAAATATTTGTCGACTCTCATAAAAACTGATTTGAGATAGGTTATTATATTTAAAAATATGTCAAACAAAAGTACAAGAAAATCGTATCTTGCGCCCTAAAAAAATAATTTAGATGAATGTAATTAAATATATTTCTACTGTTGTTGTACTTATATTAGCACTAAGTGCTTGTAATAATGATGATGATGCTCCTAATTTGGTTCCGCCTAATGATAGAGGAGAACAACAAGTTACAGATGATGCTTTATTACAAAAATATTTAGAAACACATTTCTATACCGTAGAAGAAGTAGATCTTAATGGTGATGATATACCAGATTATGAAATTGCAGTTTTAGATACTATAGCAGGAGAAAATAGTGATAAAGAAGCTTTGATAAATTCTAGTCTTTTGACAACTAAAAAAATTACTAGAAATGATGTAGAATACAATTTGTATGTTTTAAATATTAATGGAGGAGAAGGAGAGTATCAACCAACATTTGCAGATTCTACTTTAGTTACCTATAGAGGACAACTATTGGAGACAGATAACAGAAATGATTTATTTGATAGTGCTGTTACACCTATATGGTTTGATCAAATAAGTGTTATAGAAGGATGGAGAGAGGCTGTAGTAGATTTCAAAGGTGCTTTAAAAGAAAATATTACGGTTAATGCAGATGGTACAATATCTGCTACAGGATTTGGACATCTTATTGTTTTTATGCCTTCAGGTTTAGGGTATTTTGATGTGCCACAAACAGGTATTCCTGCATATTCTCCAATAATATTTAATATGCAATTGTATAGCGTTAATCAATCTGATCATGATAGAGATGGTATTCCTTCTTACTTAGAAGATGTCGATGGAGATCGATTAATGTTTGATAATACAGACGAGGATAATAATCCTAATTTTAGAGATTTAGATGATGATGGAGATGGGGTCTTGACAAGTGAAGAAATCACAGTAAATGATGCGAATGGAGATGGAATCATCACAGAAGATGAAATTACATTTTATGATGATGATAATGATGGGGTATTTAATCATTTAGATAATGATAGTAGAGAAATAAAAAATTAGAAAGAAAAAAGCTCTAGTAAATTACTAGAGCTTTTTTCTTTTTTAGAAGTCTACACCCAAACTTAATATAAATTGATTGGGTCTTGAATCTACTCGTATATCTTCGTCTATAGATTCGGCTCTATTTTTGCTAAGCCCCCTTTCATATCGGATATCTGCATTTATACGTCCTAACTGTAATCCTGCTCCAAATTGAAGCCCGACTGTAAAATCATTCTTTACATCCCGTAACCGTACATCATCAAGGTCATTTTCTACGATATATTGCAAAGCAGGACCCCCAAAGACATGAACAGGCCCAATGAGATTGACACCAAGTAGGATAGGAAGATCTAATTTTTTTACATTGTAATCTAGATCCTGACCATTAACCTCGTATGTGCTATTATTTACTGTATATTGTAATTCTGGTTTTAGATAAAGGTTATCTGTAAGTTTTCCTCTTAAAAATAATCCTACATGATATCCCACTCTGTCGTCTGCAGATATTCTAGATACATCGGCAATTTCAATCTCGCCATTATCTCCATAATTTAATCCGGCTTTTACACCAAGAGCTAACTTTTTTTCTTGTTGAGCTAATAAAATGCTAGAACTAAATAACACTAATAAAACAAATACATTTTTCATTGTAATTAATTTACTTTTTTAAAAATTAATAAAATTAGAGTGATTTTGGTCTTTAGGCTAGTGTATAAAGAAAACGGATAAAATTGTATTTTATTCTATTTGTAAGAAAGTAAAAGCCCTTTTGAAGTATGTTCAAAAGGGCTTTTATAGTTATTGTAGAATTGATTTTACTTTCTTGTCAATACTTTTTGAGCGGCTTTGGTTATAGCGGCAGCATTTAATCCGTATTTTTCCATAAGCTGTTCTGGAGTCCCACTTTCTCCAAAGATATCATTTGTAGCAATAAATTCTTGTGGAGCAGGATTGTTCTTAACTAATACTCTAGAAACGCTTTCTCCTAATCCTCCAAGAATATTGTGTTCTTCGGCAGTTACGACGCAACCAGTCTTTTTTACAGAATTTAATATTGTTTCTTCGTCCAATGGTTTAATTGTGTGAATATTTATAACTTCTGCACTTACACCATTTTCATTTAATTTTTCTGCTGCTATCAAAGCTTCCCAGACCAGATGCCCTGTTGCAATGATAGTGACATCTGTACCTTCTTGAAGCATAGTTGCTTTTCCAATTTCAAATTCTTGATCTTCTGGAGTAAAATTAGCTACTTTAGGTCTTCCAAATCTTAAGTATACGGGGCCTTCATGATTTGCTATTGCAATTGTAGCAGCTTTAGTTTGATTATAATCACAAGTATTGATTACCGTCATTCCCGGCAGCATTTTCATTAGACCAATATCTTCTAAGATTTGATGAGTAGCTCCATCTTCACCAAGTGTTAATCCGGCGTGAGATGCACAAATTTTTACATTTTTACCGCTATACGCAATAGATTGGCGTATTTGGTCATAAACTCTTCCTGTCGAAAAGTTTGCAAATGTTCCGGTAAAAGGGATTTTTCCACCAATGGTGAGCCCGGCAGCAATTCCCATCATATTTGCCTCTGCGATTCCAATCTGAAAGAATCTTTCTGGGTGATTTGCCTTAAAAGCATCCATTTTTAACGAACCTATCAAGTCAGCACATAATGCAACAACATTATCATTTGTCTTCCCTAATTCTTCTAAGCCAGCACCAAAACCAGAACGTGTATCTTTTTTTCCTGTATCTATATATTTTTTCATTTCTTTTTTAGTTTGGTAGATTAATAATCTCCTAATGTTTCTGGATTTTGTGCTAATCCTATTTCTAATTGTTCGTCATTTGGAGCTTTACCATGCCATGCATGTGTATGCATCATAAAATCAACACCATTACCCATTACTGTATGCATAAGAACACAAATTGGCTTACCATTTCCTGTTCGATTTTTTGCTTCGCGAAGTCCTTCAATAACAGCAGACATAGAGTTCCCTTCTTTAATCTCCATAACATCCCAACCAAAAGCTTCAAATTTTGCTTTTAAATCTCCTAAAGGAAGTACGTCATCCGTAGAACCATCGATTTGTTGCCCGTTGTAGTCTATAGTAGCAATTAAATTATCTACCTTATTTCCGGCTGCATACATAACAGCTTCCCATATTTGACCTTCTTGTAATTCTCCATCACCATGTAGACTATATACAAGATGTGGATCATCGTTTAGTTTTTTTGCTAGTGCAGCCCCTATAGCTACAGACATCCCTTGTCCCAAAGAGCCTGAGGCGATTCGAATACCAGGTAGGCCTTCATGAGTAGTAGGATGACCTTGTAATCTACTGTCGATTAGCCTAAACGTATTTAATTCTTCTACAGGAAAGTATCCACTACGGGCTAGTACACTGTAGTAGACTGGTGAAATATGACCGTTAGACAAGAAAAAAATGTCTTCGTCAATTCCATCCATATCAAAATCACTTTTTCGTTCAAGTATTTCTTGAAATAAGGCAACAAAAAACTCTGTACATCCCAAAGAACCTCCTGGGTGTCCTGAGTTTACTTTATGCACTTGACGTAAAATATCTCTACGCACTTGTGTTGCAAAATCTTCTAATTGTGTTGTTTTTGGCATTATGCTACTGATTTCTTGATAATAAAGCCGCAAAAATAAAGGTTTTACAACCTGCTTCAAAATCTATTGATAGCTTTTAATTAAAAAATCAATGTTAATAACAAAATAATAGGGAGTCATTGTGTTGTTTTAAATACGTTGTCGTTTAAAGTGTTGTTTTTTAATAAATTAAATAAAAAGATTTTCAATCTATATTCAACTTAAATATGTTGGCTATCTTTGCCCTCTATTAAATAAGAAGGATGAAATTTGATCTTTTAGGTAAAGATGCATTAAGTAAGGCTAGAGTAGGTAATATAACTACAGATCACGGTGTTATAGAAACTCCTATTTTTATGCCTGTAGGAACAGTTGCTACAGTAAAAGGAGTACATCAACGAGAGCTTAAGAATGATATTAACCCCGACATTATTTTGGGAAACACATATCATTTGTATTTAAGACCTCAAACTTCAATTCTCGAAAAAGCAGGAGGATTGCATAAGTTTATGAATTGGGATAGAAATATTTTGACTGATAGCGGTGGGTATCAGGTATATTCACTTTCTGCAAATCGTAAAATAAAAGAAGAAGGAGTAAAATTTAAATCACATATTGATGGTTCTTATCATGTGTTTACTCCAGAAAATGTAATGGAAATTCAACGCACAATTGGTGCCGATATTATCATGGCATTTGATGAGTGCACACCTTATCCATGTGATTATAATTATGCTAAGCGTAGTATGCATATGACACACAGATGGTTGGATCGTTGTATGCAACATTTAAATAAAATTCCTGTTAAGTATGGATATGATCAGGCATTTTTTCCGATAGTACAAGGGAGTACCTATAAAGACTTGAGAATTCAATCTGCGGAGTATATTGCTAATGCAGGTGCGGTTGGTAATGCTATAGGGGGATTGTCTGTAGGTGAACCTGCAGAAGAAATGTATGCGATGACCGAAGTAGTTACCGATATTTTGCCAGAAGATAAACCAAGATATTTAATGGGAGTAGGTACCCCTATTAACATTTTAGAGAATATTGCTTTAGGAGTTGATATGTTTGATTGCGTTATGCCCACTAGAAATGGACGTAATGGAATGTTATTTACTGCTCATGGTACAATTAATATAAAAAATAAGAAGTGGGAAGATGATTTTTCTCCAATAGACGAGATGGGAATCACTTATGTTGATACAGAGTATACCAAAGCATATCTAAGACACCTTTTTTCTGTAAATGAAATGCTAGGTAGACAAATAGCAACAATTCATAACCTTGGTTTTTACCTTTGGTTAGTTAGAGAAGCAAGAAAACATATATTAGCAGGGGATTTTTATTCTTGGAAAAATATGATGGTGAAGCAAATGGATAAAAGGTTGTAATACATAAAAATTGTTGGTTCAAATAATTAATTTTTTAAAAAGTAAAAACTGTTTACAAGTAAGGCAGTAAAAATTAGCAAATGAAAATACTCGATTGGTATATACTGAAACGATATTTAGGAACATTTTTTACAATGATACTACTCTTTATTCCTATAGGAATCATAGTAGACCTTTCTGAAAAGATCGATAATATGCTTGAGCATAAAGTTCCGGTTGAAGCTGTAATAGGGTATTATCTTGATTTTACAGTCTATTTTGCTAATCTATTATTTCCTCTTTTTGTTTTTTTGTCTGTAATTTGGTTTACATCAAAACTAGCCAACAAAACTGAAATTATTGCTTTTTTGAGTTCCGGAGTCTCTTTTTGGAGATTTCTTAGACCCTATATGATTGGTGCTGTTATTATTTGTATAGGTGCATTGGCTATGGGATTATTCTTAGCTCCAAAAGCGAGTCAGGGGTTTAATGAATTTAAATATACATATCTCAAAAAAAATAAAAAGGTACAAGAAACTAAAAACGTATACAGGCAATTAAATGATAGCATGTATTTATATGCTAATAATTTTAAGCCTTTAGAAAAATCAGCAACCAATTTTACAATAGAATATTTTAAAGAAAATAAATTAACAACGAAAATCTCTGCAAGAAGAATATTATTTAAAGACAGTATTTACGAATTAAAAAATTATGTAAAACGTACTGTTTTAGAAGATAAAGATATTATAGAAAAAGCGGTTAAAAAAGATACAGTACTACCATTTAATATTGACGAATTTACACCTGTGACTTATGTTGCAGAAACACTTAATTATACAGAATTAAGTAAATTTATAGAAAAAGAGAGTAAAAGAGGTTCTTCTGATATTAATAGGTATAAAGTTGTAGCATACAAAAGATGGAGTATTCCTATATCTGCTTTTATTCTTACTGTTATCGGTGTTGCTGTTTCTTCTATGAAAAGACGTGGTGGTATGGGGGTTAATCTAGCTGTAGGAATATCACTAGCTTTTATTTTTATTTTCTTTGATAAAGTATTGGGAACACTTGCGAATCAGTCAGATTTTCCTCCAATAGTAGCAGTTTGGTTCCCTAATGTATCTTTTGGTATTTTGGCTATTTATTTATTGTATAATGCAAAACGTTGAGTTAAGAAATTACCTTCACCTACATTTTATTGTATTCATTTGGGGATTTACAGCGATCTTAGGAGAGTTGATTACTATTGATGCATTGCCATTAGTATGGTACAGAATGCTACTAGCGTCTGGATTTATCTTTTTGTATATTTTTTTCAAAAAAATACCCTTAAAAGTTTCAAAAAAATCATTTCTGATTCTATTATCTGCCGGAGTGGTCATTGCATTACATTGGATCACTTTTTTTGCTGCGATAAAAGTGTCTAATGTATCTATAACACTGGCAATGCTTTCTACAGGAGCTTTTTTCACATCAATTCTAGAGCCTGTTTTCTACAAAAGAAAATTGATTTGGTACGAAGTGTTTTTTGGGGTGCTTGTAATATTAGGGCTTTATATTATATTTAAAGTAGAAGGAGACTATTTTCTAGGAATTATATATGCACTTTGTTCTGCGTTTTTATCATCTGTTTTTTCAGTGATTAATGGCAAACTTGCAAAACAAAATGATTCATCAATGATTTCTTTTTATGAATTACTTTGTGGAGTAGGAGTAATAACTATATACTTACTTGTAAGAACTTTTATAGGAACTACTATAGAAGGATTTAGTTGGTCATTTTTTCAGCTTTCAACTTCAGATTGGCTATATTTATTAGTACTGGCATCTGTTTGTACAGCTTATGCTTTTATAGGTTCTGTGCAGGTTATGAAATACCTAAGTCCTTATACTGTGATGCTTACAATCAATTTAGAACCTGTTTATGGAATACTATTGGCATATATGATTTTTGGAGAGGAAGAAAAAATGAGTCCTCAATTTTATTATGGTGCAATTATTATTTTAAGCACTGTAATCCTCAATGGAATTATTAAAAATGCTAAAAAACGAAAAAGAGGATCAACTTTGCACAACATTACGAAGTAAAGTTTTTATATTTGTCAGCTAACCTTAGTTAATATAAATTAAATTCTTGATATGGAATATCTAGATTTTGAACTCCCCATTAAAGAACTAAAAGAACAGTTCGAAAAGGCATGTGCCATAGGCGAAGAAAGTGAAGTTGATGTTACGGATACATGCAAACAAATCGAAAAAAAGTTACAAGAAACTAAAAAAGAGATATACAAAAATCTAACTCCTTGGCAAAGAGTTCAGTTATCTAGGCATCCTTCTAGGCCGTATACTTTAGACTACATCAATGCAATTTGTGGAGACTCGTTTTTAGAGTTGCATGGTGATAGAACAGTAAAAGATGACAAAGCTATGATTGGTGGATTAGGAAAAATAGGAAACCAAAGTTTTATGTTTATCGGTCAACAAAAAGGATATAATACTAAAACTAGACAATATCGAAATTTTGGGATGGCTAATCCAGAAGGATATCGTAAAGCTTTGCGCTTAATGAAAAGTGCAGAAAAGTTTAATCTTCCCGTAGTTACTTTTGTAGATACCCCCGGAGCTTATCCTGGACTAGAAGCAGAAGAAAGAGGACAAGGAGAGGCTATTGCCAGAAATATACTAGAAATGACTCGTTTGAAGGTGCCTATTATAGTTATTATAATTGGAGAAGGAGCCAGTGGCGGAGCATTAGGTATAGGAGTAGGAGATAAGGTGTTAATGCTAGAAAATGCATGGTATTCTGTAATTTCTCCAGAAAACTGTTCTTCAATACTTTGGAGAAGCTGGGAACAAAAAGAACAGGCAGCAGAAGCATTAAAATTAACTGCTAAAGATAGTGTGAAGCTCAAGGTTGTAGATTCTATTATCAGAGAACCTCTTGGAGGAGCACATAGTGATAGAGAAACCACTTTTGAAACAGTAAGAGATACAATTTTGTCTTCTTATGAAGAATTAAAAAACTTATCACCAGAACAATTGGTGGGAAAAAGAATGGACAAATATGCGAGCATGGGAGTCTTCAAAGACTAACCCCTAAAAAATCACTTATTACATAAATCTGAGGTGTCGAGCTTCAGATTTTTTTATGGTTATCAACAATAAAATTTACTTATTAACAGTCTTTTTGTTAAAGACTGGTGAACATTCGTATCTTTATATTTAGGTGCATCTGTTTACAATTTTTTTACATTCGCAGATATGGAAAAAGTACAGCAAACTCAGCAGATTAATTACGGTCGGGGGAACGTAATACCGCTGGAGAAAGGAAAAATACCTCCTCAAGCAGTTGATTTAGAAGAAGTTGTGCTTGGGGCGATGATGATTGATAAAAAAGGAGTAGATGAAATTATTGATATTCTTAATCCTGATGTTTTTTATAGAGAATCACATCAATATATTTTTGAAGCGATCTATAAGCTCTTTGAAAACTCTGAACCTATTGACTTATTAACGGTTTCGAGCCAACTTAAAAAAGATGCTAAGTTAGAAGCAGCAGGTGGAGATTATTATTTAATACAACTTACTCAAAAAGTAGCGTCTTCAGCTCATATAGAGTTTCATGCGCGTATTATTCTTCAAAAATACATACAAAGGAGTTTGATTAAAATATCAAATGAAATTATTGAAGAGTCCTACGATGAAACTACAGATGTTTTTGACCTGCTCGATATGGCAGAATCAAAATTATATGAAGTTACGCAAGGAAATATTAAACGTTCTACAGAGACAGCTCAAAGTTTAGTAATTCAAGCAAAGAAAAAAATCCAGGAGATTTCAAACAAAGAAGGTTTAAGTGGAATCCCATCTGGCTTTGATAAGTTAGATAAGCTTACTTCGGGTTGGCAGCCAAGTGATTTAATCATCGTGGCTGCCCGCCCAGGTATGGGTAAAACAGCACTTACACTTTCTATGGCTAGGAATATGGCAGTAGGTCAAAATATTCCTGTAGCATTTTTCTCATTGGAGATGTCTTCGGTACAGCTGATTACACGATTAATATCTTCAGAAACTGGATTGTCTTCAGAAAAACTACGTACTGGAAAACTAGAAAAACATGAATGGGAGCAGCTAAATGTAAAGGTAAAAGACCTAGAAAAAGCTCCTCTTTTTATTGATGATACGCCTTCTCTATCTATTTTTGACCTTAGAGCAAAAGCGCGTAGATTATCTTCTCAGCACGGTATACGAATGATTGTTATTGATTATTTGCAGTTGATGACAGCTGGGGGAACAGGTAAAAATGGTAACAGGGAACAAGAGATTTCTACTATTTCTCGTAACTTAAAAGCATTAGCAAAAGAGTTAGACGTGCCTGTAATAGCACTATCTCAGTTATCACGTGCAGTAGAAACACGTGGAGGAAGTAAAAGGCCTCTGTTAAGTGACCTTAGGGAATCTGGAGCGATAGAGCAGGATGCAGATATTGTGGCCTTTATTTACCGTCCTGAATATTATAAAATTGAAGAATGGGATGATGAAGAAAGATCACCTACTCAGGGGCAAGGAGAGTTTATTGTTGCCAAACACCGTAATGGAGGTTTAGAAAATATTAGGTTAAAATTTATTGGACACTTAGGTAAATTTGATAACTTAGATGATTTCAGTACTCCTTTCGAATTTCATTCTAAAATGAATGAAGGAGAAGAAGAACCATTCAATACTAGTCATTTACCTAGTGCGGATGAAGCTTTTGGGAGTAGTATGAACGATTCTGGAGGTGATGATGAAGTACCTTTTTAATCAACATCTTTAAATGATTAACCCCAAAATGTTGATATAGTTTTGTAGAGACTATGTTTATGTTTTTTAAACTAGAAGTTGAATGAATGCGGTAAAAAATTATATAAAATACCTAGTAAGTGTTGGGATTGTATTGTTTACCTTACAATCTTATGCGTCATATGTGCTTATACCTATGGATGCAGAAGAGCAACAAAATCATTTGAAAGCATATGGGATTACATATTGGACACTTAGCAAAAATCTAAAAGTAAAGTGGTTACTCAATTATAGAGGAGGTTCTTTTTTATTACCGGATTCAGAAGAAATTCGTAAAGAATGTAAAATTAGAGGAGTTTCTTATGAGATATTAAGCAATTCTAAAACCGAAAATATTCTCAATGAGATTAACAGCCCTTCTCAAAATATGGAGGCAGTAGTCTTAGAAAAAGCACCTAAGATTGCCGTGTATTCTCCCAAAGGGAACCAACCATGGGATGATGCGGTAACAATGGTATTAACTTTTGCAGAAATTCCTTATGAGGTTATTTATGATAAAGAAGTTTTAGAAGATAACCTCATCTTATACGATTGGCTCCATCTGCATCATGAAGATTTTACAGGACAGTATGGAAAATTCTATGCTTCCTATAGAGCTGCACCCTGGTATATTAGAGAGAAAGCTGCAGCAGAAAAGCAAGCACTAGAATTAGGATATGATAAAGTTTCAGAACAAAAATTAGCAGTAGCGTTAAAAATAAGAGACTATGTTGTAGGTGGTGGTTTTATGTTTGCCATGTGTAGCGCGACAGATAGTTTTGAAATTGCTTTAGCCGCAGAAGGTGTTGATATTTGCGAACCAATGTTTGATGGTGATCCTAGTGACCCGGGATATCAATCTAAAATTGATTACAATAAAACATTTGCTTTTACCAATTTTACTTTAGAAAGAAGCCCAATGGTATATGAATTTTCATCGATCGATATGACAAGATTACGTCGTATTTCTAAAACAACAGATTATTTTACTTTGATGGATTTTTCTGCAAAATGGGACCCTGTGCCAACAATGCTTTGCCAAAATCATACAGCATTAGTAAAAGGATTTATGGGACAAACTACAGCTTATAATCCAAATGAGTTAAAAGCAAATGTGCTAGTTTTAGGAGAAAATAAAACCAATGGCGAAGCCAGATATATTCATGGTATAAAAGGAAAAGGTTTTTTTACATTTTATGGTGGACATGATCCAGAAGACTATACGCATAGAGTTGGCGATCCAAAAACAGAGCTAGAATTACACCCTAATTCGCCTGGGTACCGCTTGATTCTAAATAATGTACTCTTTCCAGCTGCAAAAAAGAAAAAACAAAAAACATAAGGAGCATACATTCTATTTCACTGTTTATAGGGGTCATCTATTTTGCATTTTCTATAACTTTGTTTTTAAATAGAGTAAAAACAAAATTATGGTCAAGAAAGTACTAATGGTTTTAGCAGCTATTTTTATAATTATAAGTTCACTCATTGTTTACGGGGTATATAGATTTTTTAATCCCTTTGGTGATCTAGTAAATGAAGAACTATCAGATTCCTATTTTTATTCAAGAGATAAAGAACATATTATTTATAGTCCAATGGGTAACTGGTTTGAACTGGGTAAACATGAAATGGAAGTTGATATGAATTCTTTTCAGGTTCTTGGAAATAACTATGCAAAGGATAATGACCATGCCTATTTTAATCATAAAATTATAAATTTTGAAGTAGATGTTTCATCTTTTAATGTAGAAGCAGGACGTGTACCCAAAGATAAAAATCATGTCTATGTTTTGACTGATTATTATTCAAATGATACAAAAAATGCATTTAGAATATTAGAAAATGCTGATCCTAGTACATATAGACAGCTCAGTTACGATTTCGCAAAAGATAAAAATTTTATTTTTAGAAATGATACGATTATGAAGGATGTAGATTATCAATCCTTTGAAGTTATAAATGATCAATTCTGTAAAGATAGTAATGGGGTGTATCATTATAAATATCAAAAACCATTATTTAAAATAGAAGGAGTAAATCTTTCAGAAGTAAAAGAGTTAAATTCTTCTTCTTTGTACGATGATAAATATATTTATCTATATGTATATCGTAGAAATTTTGAAGATGTAAATAAAATTGTCAGTATTCCATATAAAGATATTGAAAAAGTTAAGTTCTTTGATGGATATACGATGATGAGAGTAGAGGACAAAATTTATTTCGAAGGAATGATCCTAGAAGCAGCAGATGCATCATCATTTGAAGAAGTTGCGTATGGATATACAAAGGATGCAAAACATGTTTTTTTTCTGGGAAAAATTGTAGAAGGAGCAGATCCAAAAACATTTAGATATGATGATTATAAATATATCTTTCTAGATAAAAATAATAAGTATGAATCAGGTAAAATTGTAAAAAAATAAAAAATAATGGTATTTGATGTAAGGTTAGGTAAGCAATACGACTACACTTGCTAAAATTAACTCATTAGTATAATCATGAAAAAACTAACCTTATTAGCACTTTTGGCTACGGTAATTTTCGCTTGTAAACAAGAGGTCAAAACAGAACAAGAACCTGTAATAGAAGAATCAAAAAAAGAAGAAATTGTAAAGGATAGATCAGCTGATTTTCCTGAGGATATAGCAGCTATTTTTAAAGCGCATGGAGGAATCCAAGCTTTTGATGCAATGAATACTTTAGTTTTTGAATTAGAAAAAACTGACGGAAACGAAAAACATACTACAGATCTTAAAACTCGTCATGCTCGAATTGAAACTAATGTATTTGTATTAGGTTTTGATGGAGAAGAAGCCTGGTTAGAACAAGAAGATTCGACTGCTTTCAAAGGAAATCCTCGTTTTTATCATAATCTTATGTTTTATTTTTATGCAATGCCTTTCGTTTTGGGAGACGAAGGAATTAGCTATGAAAAAGTAGATGATCTTAAAATAGGCGATATATCTTACCCTGGTTATAAAATCTCGTATAATGACGGAGTAGGAGACTCACCAGAAGACAATTATTTCCTATATTATGATGCAACTACCAAAAAAATGAAATTTTTAGGATATACAGTTACATTTTTTAGTAAAGAAGCCAGTGATAAAATTAGCTTAATAGAATACTCTGATTGGAATGATGTAAATGGATTATTACTTCCTAAGACAATTAAATGGAGAGCGTACGAAAATGGTGAAGTAGGTGATGTAAAAAGTGAAAGAAGTTTTGTAAACGCAGAAGCAAATACTGAAAAAGTATCTCCTTCAATTTTCAAAAAAACTTCAACACAAGAAAGTAGTACGTTATAAAAATTAGATGAATTTTTTAGAAAAAGGGTAAGTCAAATTTGATTTACCCTTTTTGCTTTAATTTTTTTTTTCATAAAAATCAAAACTGTTTTTTTATAAAATGATAATTTTTGAAGTATCATAGACTGATGTTTTATAAGATCATCAGATTTTAGAATTATTTATGATAACCATATAAAATTTAAAAGAGATAAAGATTTAAAATTCTATAATTTTACGAAAACGATATAGTTATTGAGTTAATAAAAAATATAATGTATACAGAACTAAACACAAGTAACAGAATTTTGATGGGGCCAGGTCCGTCAGATGCGCATCCAAGAGTATTAAAAGCAATGTCTACACCCTTAATAGGTCATTTAGATCCAGAATTTGTATCGATCATGGATGAGGTTAAATCAATGGTTCAAAAAACTTTTTTAACTCAAAATCATCTCACATTTGTAGTTTCTGCTCCGGGAAGCGCAGGTATGGAAACCTGTTTGGTTAACCTTTTAGAACCTGGAGATGAAATAATTATTGGTGTAAATGGTGTTTTTGGAGGTCGTATGACTGATATAGCAGAACGCTGTGGAGCAAAAGTTCATAAAATAGAAAAACAATGGGGAGACATCATTACAGTAGAAGATGTAAAAAAAGTACTTAATATTTGTCCAAAACCTAAGTTATTAGCATTAGTACATGCAGAAACCTCTACCGGAGCATTACAGCCTATTAAAGAAATAAGTGACTTGGTGCATAATGCAGGTGGAATGTTGATGGTAGATGCAGTAACATCATATTGCGGTGTAGAACTTAGAGTAGATGATTGGGATATAGATGCGATCTACACTGGAACTCAAAAATGCTTAAGTGCCCCTCCCGGATTATCTCCGGTAAGTTTTTCGGATAGAGCAGTACAAGCTCTAGAAAATAGAAAAACTAAAGTTCAGAGCTGGTTCCTTGATTTGAGTTTAGTAAAAAATTATTGGGGCGGATCTAAACGGGCGTATCACCATACAGCTCCTGTATCTTCTGTATTTGCACTTAGAGAATCTTTAAGAATAGTATTAGAAGAAGGGTTAGAAAGCCGTTGGGAGAGACATAATGCTGTACATCAAGTACTGAAAGCTAAATTAGAAAAATTAGGTTTCAAATATTTAGTAGAAGAACAGCATCGTTTACCTAATCTTAATTCTGTCTTTTTACCAAATGGTAATGACGAGGCTTTGATTCGTAATAAACTATTAAAAGATTATAATATTGAAGTAGGAGGAGGATTAGGTGATTTTGCAGGAAAGATATGGAGAATTGGTATTATGGGCGAAAGCTGTACTCTTAATCATGTAAATATGCTGATCAGTGCTCTTGAAGATATGAATGAGTTTAAAGGAGTGTAGTGATATTAGCTTTAAGTTACATTTGTTTTTGATATCAAATACCATGAATATATATGATATGGCTAATTGTTTTTAATTAGCCTATTGTACTTTTAGATTGCGAATACTTTTAAAAATTACTTAAAATGTCAAGTATTTGAATAGCTTGAATCGTATTACCAATTATTATTTCGGTTGTTGAAAATTGATATCCATTATTACTAAGATTTGAACCTAATAGTATCGAATTTGTGGGGTATAAGCAAAATGGATCTATATTAAAACCAATAGAAACATTAGATGTAATCTGTTGTTGTAATATGGATGGGAAGTAACTTCTTTGATATCCATAGATATTTACTGCATTGTTACCAAAAATATATTTTGTGTTGTTAGGTATTTTGATAGTACTCAAGTTAAAATGACTTTTAGTCAGAGATATATTGCTCTTAAAATTTCCAAAACCGAGATAACTTTTTGTGTTTTGTGCCGTTGCAATGGAAAAAATAAAAAAGGCAAAGACATAAATAATTATAGTTTTCATGAAGTATTTCTTTTTACTATAACACATAATATTGAAAATACCCTACAAAAAATTTAAGCTTTATTAATTTATTTGTTATGTAGAGATAGTGTACAATAATTTATTGCTTGTATTTATTAACATATCGTTTCCAAAGTTTTGTTTGATGTGTTTCTAAGCTTATTTCTCGTCCTTGTATAAATGCTTTTTCTAATTGATTTGTACGCATATCCAGAGCATCTCCTTTACTAATAAATAAGGTAGCGTCTTTGCCAACTTCTAGTGTCCCGGTAAAACTATCAATGCCCAAAATTTTAGCACTATTTCCTGTAATAAGTTGTAACGCTTTTTCTTTATCTAATCCATGTGCAGCAACAGTTCCTGCTTGAAAAGGTAGATTTCTAGCATTTGCCCGTTCCATTTGCCCACTATTTTGAAGTGCTACTAGTACTCCGGCATCCATTAGTATTTTAGGATTTTTATATGAAATATCATAGTCTTCATCTTCTAGTTGAGGTGTAGAATGTGTTCTGGTAGCTAACACAGCAATATTATTTTTTTTCAATTGCTCTTTTACTTTATAAGCTTCCCAGCCTTCAACAATTACAATTTTTTTTAATTCATATTCTTTTGCAAAAGAAATAACGTCTAAAATTTCTTTTTCGGTTCTTGCATTAATAAATAATGTTTGAGAGCCGTCAAAAATACCTTTCATAGCTAAAAAGGGTAAATTTTTAATGTCTGATGCATTAGATTTTAATGAAGCCTTAGACTGTTTGATAAAATCTTTTAATTCTAAAACTTGTTTGTTATATTCTTTATTTGCTTTAAAACCGGGTTCTTCTCCAAGCCACCAACGTCCTCTAGTAAATATATTGGGCCAGTTCATATGTATTCCATCATCAATTTTGATAATAGCATCTTCCCAATTCCATGCGTCTAATTGTACTATAGATGATGTACCAGAGATTTTACCACCTCTAGGAGTAACTTGTGCAATCAATACGCCATTAGGGCGCATACTTTCAACAATTTTACTTTCTGCATTATAAGCAATGATACTTCGGATATGAGGATTATAAGTTCCAATTTCAGAATCATCGTCAGATGCTCTCACTGCACCTATCTCTACTAATCCTAATGTAGAATTTGGAGCAATAAAACCAGGGTAAATATGTTTGCCTTCTGCTTGTACTATTTTACCTTTTGTAGCTGTATTATTGTTATTTTCAATAGTGGTGATCTTACCATTTTCAAAAATAATGATACTATTTTCTATAGTTTTTCCATTACCAATATGCGCAGTGGCTCCAATTATTGTAATGGGATCACTTTGTATCTTTGCAGGAGTTTGCTGAGCATTACTATTATTAAGAAAGAAAATAGAAATAATTATGAAGTTGATTATTTTTTTCATTGATATTTTGCTTTTGAATTTTATGAATTGTAAAAACTTTAGAACTTAGTGTATAGTTTCTAAAGTTTCACATTCAAAATGTTGATGTTCTTTCTTTTTTGCAGGTTGTGTTTTAAGTCCTTTATTTTTTGCTTTGATCATCATAGATGAAAGTTTGCTTTTTTCTTCTTTAATTTTTCTACGTAAAACTTTATCTTTTTCTAAATCAAAGTAAATAGCCCCTTCTATTATAGTTTTTTCTGCTTTTGCATAAATAGAAAGTGGATGATCTGTCCATAATACGATATCAGCATCCTTTCCTATTTTGATACTACCCACTCTATCATCAATATGTAATAATTTGGCTGGGTTTAGTGTTACAAATTTTAAAGCATCTTCTTCATTTACACCTCCGTATTTTACGGATTTCGCAGCTTCTTGATTTAACCTTCGAGACATTTCGGCATCATCACTATTAATAGCGGTCAATACCCCTTGATTGTGCATAATAGCTGCATTATAAGGTATAGCGTCGTTTACTTCAAATTTGTAAGCCCACCAATCTGAAAATGTAGAGCCTCCTACGCCATGTGCAGCCATTTTATCAGCTACTTTATATCCTTCAAGAATATGAGTGAAAGTATTAACTTTAAAATTAAATTTTTCAGCTACTTTCATCAGCATATTAATTTCACTTTGTACGTAAGAATGGCAACTGATAAAGCGTTCTCCATTTATAATCTCTGAAATAGTCTGTAATTCGATATCTTCTCTAAAGGGTTTACCACTATTTTTGAGCCTTTCATATTCTTTAGCCCTATGAAAATAATCCATAAATAATTGTTCGACTCCCATTCTTGATTGTGGGAAACGACTAAAACTTTGCCAATTACTTTGTTTTACATTTTCTCCTAAAGCGAATTTGATGAATTTGGGTGAGTTTTTATAAATGAGATTATCTGCGTTTTCACCCCATTTTAATTTAATGATGGCAGATTGACCTCCAATAGGATTTGCAGAGCCATGAAGGATTTGTATTGAGGTTACTCCACCAGCTAGGTTTCGATATATATTTATGTCTTCTGGATTTACAACATCTTCGATGGTAACTTCTGCAGAAGAGTTATGACCAGCTTCATTAATAGCAGCAGCTGCAATATGCGAATGCTCATCGATGATTCCCGGAGTTATATGTTTGCCTGTAGCATCTATTATTTTTGCATTGCCAGATGATAGATTTTTTCCGATAGAAACGATTTTACCACTTTTGATAAGTACATCTGTTTCTTTTAAGATTCCTTCTTTTTCATTCGTCCATACTGTAGCATTCTTGAATAAAATAGTTTCTGAAGCAGGAAGTGCTGAATGGCCATATGCCATATTAGGATATGTTACAGGAAATACTTCTGGTTTTTGTTGACTTTTTTTCTCTTCTTTTTTGTTTGTAACAGGTGGCTCTTCTTTCTTTTTTATGATAAGATTAGTTTCTGTGCCGTTGGGGAGAACAACTTTTCCGTTCCAGAGGTTTGTTTTTTTGTTTATAGATGCTATTAAACGAGTGTAGTTTGTTTTGGTAGTATCTGGTTGTGTAAATGTAACGGAGACCCAATCATTTTTATAACTAATTTTGGTTCCTAGTTTTTTACCTTCAGTAGTAATTTCGGCCTTTGGTGTAGATGGTTTTCCTGTAATTGACATATTGTATTTCTTATTAGAAATCATAAATTCATATTTCCCATTAATAGGAACTACATTCATATTGTTGATTACATTTTTATGTCCTTGTACCCAATTTTCGTATACGATATTCTCCTTAGAGAATAACTCTTCTTTGGTAATTAAAAAATTAGCGTATGCTCCTTTTTTGAGACTTCCCAAAAGATCACTTTTTCCTAAAATTTCTGCTGGGATTGTTGTTAGAGAAGCCAAAGCTGTTTTATGATCTAATCCATATTCTATAGCTTTTAAAATATTTGGTTGAAGATTACTAATTTTGTCTAGTTTGTGAGTAGTAAAAGAAAATACAACTCCTTTTTTTGCTAATACTGATGGGTTTGAAGGAGCTTGATTCCATTGGCGCATATCAGCCAAGCTTACCAAATTTGCTGAAAAGGGATCAGAAACGTCGTAGGCATCAGGAAAATTCAGTGGGATAATATATTTGGCATTTGTAGCGATTACATTATCGATTCTAGAATACTCGTTACCCCCGCCAAGAAGTACATAATTGATATTAAATTCATCTCCAATCTTGTCAGCTCTGAATCCATTTTCTTTACTACCGGCTTCAAAAATTTGTGGAAGGTTCTTGTTTCTTATGATAGCTTCCAGTGATAGATCTTTGGTTTTAGAATTTTCTTTTTCGTACCAGGTTGCATCATGGTACATTTGTCTTAATAGAGCCATAGCTCCCATTAGTGAAGTAGGGTAGAGTTGTTTACTTTTATTACTTTTAGTAAAAGAAAAAAAATGAGAAGACCTGTCACTCAGTAGTCTTTCTCCAACAGTTCCTTTATTATTTAAAGCAACAAGTAAACCGGTACCTCTAGCAATACCATCCGGCATATGTGTGTTTAAAACTCCAAATCCCTGTTTTATATATTCGTCAGCTTGCTTTTTATCATATTTAAAATGAGTAAGTGTATTGGTTTCCGGTCTAATATGATCGTTCCAATAATACCCTTCTCTAGAAGATCCATATTGAGGATTCCCTCTGAAGGGACTGGTTTTACTTTTTTTTGGTGGTTGAACTCCAAAGCTTGTATATAAATCTATAAATGAAGCATAAATATGTTTTTCTTCAAGATCAGTGATGATGCTATTTTTTGGAATTGCAATAGAAGAGGAACCAACGTCAACAATTTTACCTTGTCGAATAATAAGAATACCGTTGGTAATGATATTATTTGGTGTAGTATGGATTGTCGCATTTGTAAATACGGTATAATTTGTATTACTTGTCTTTACGCCATCATTCTTTGGAAAATAATCTTGAGCATTAGAATTTAAAATTCCGTATATCACGAGAAGTGATAGTAGAAGTTTTTTCATAAGGATTAGATAAGTTGATTTGTGTATTTTTCTTTTAAAGATAAATTATAGGATAAAAGTTTATTGTTAATTAGGATATTTTTAACGATAGATATGTTAGTTTATTTATAGAATTGCTTTTTTAGCATCAATCATTAAATAAATACCAATTATGAAGAAAATACTATTTTTTTTGAGCATTTGCTCAGTTTTTAGTTTAACAATCAATGCGCAAGGTTTTGGATCGGCTTCTTCAAGAGGTCCCGGAGAAATCGATGGGTTTGATCCGTCTGCTGGAGGAATAGGAGTAATCGTTACAGAATCTTCTGTCGAAAACATAAAGGGTCATAAATATTATGAAGATAATAAAGAAATGGCTTCGGTTTATGTTAATGGAGATATGAAAGTAAAATGTATGGTGAGATATAATGCAGTGGATGATGAAGTTGAAACTACAGATAACGATAAGACTTATAAAATGTTTAAAAGAGACAATATAGAAATTGTTTTAGATAAAAAAGGATATAGGTATAAAGTATTTGAAGAAGAAAACCAGAAAAAATATTATATTTTGTTTAACAAAGGTAAAGTCTCTCTAGCACTTAGACCAAAAAAGAAGATAAAATTAGGTGTTAAGGCAGCAACTAATTATGAAAAAGATAAACCTTCTAGGTATGTTTTACAAAATGATTATTTTATTCTTACAGAGGAAGATAAGTTTATCCCTGTTAAATTTAAAAAGAAAGAAATTTTAGCAGCTTTAAGTAGTAAGAAAGATGAAGTTGAAAATTTTGTTTCATCAAAAAAGCTTCGTTTTAAGAAAAAAGAAGATTTGATTAAAATCATTGATCACTACAATTCATTATAATTTTATGAATACAGTCAACCATTTTTTACTAGTAAAAAATGGTTGACTGTATTTTTTTAATTTTATTTTAGTTAAGCGATAACAACTTATAAATCAACCCATTAATAATCATCTGTAATTTGTTAAATATTTCATAAGAAAAATCGTTCCTTTGTCGGACAAAATTTTAAATTATAAGGAATGAAAAAAATGTTTTTAGCACTTTTATTAATACAAACTTTTCTGTCTATTGGACAATCAAAAAATGATTTAATTGTTGAAGATGAAGAAACGTCAAACCTGAGTGCTTATGGAACCAGAGTAGTTGTTAAAAAACCTTCTAAGAATATTATCCAAGGTCATGAATACTTTGAAAATGAAAA
Organism: Aquimarina algicola; assembly: GCF_006443095.1. Taxonomy (GTDB): domain Bacteria; phylum Bacteroidota; class Bacteroidia; order Flavobacteriales; family Flavobacteriaceae; genus Aquimarina; species Aquimarina algicola. The sequence goes on along the minus strand of NZ_VFWZ01000004.1, from coordinate 284,074 downwards.
TAAATTAGCCTCTGTATTTGTAAATAAACAAAAATCGCGTAGAGCTTTTGTTCGATATAATGCTTTAAATGACCAAATCGAAGTAACCGAAGTATTTAATGTTTTAAAAAGAGACAATATAGAAATTGTTTTGGATGAAGGATATGCTTATAAAGTATTAGATTTTGAAGGAACTAAGCAGTTTTTTGTTTTTTTAAAAGAGGGGAAAACTTCTTTGGTTATGAAAGTTGAAAAAAAGATAAAACAAGGTAGAGAGGCGATTGGAGGTTATCAAAAGACAACAAAAGATAAATATGTAGAAAAGCATAGTTATTTTATATTGAATGAAGAAGGAGAGCTACTTAAAATGAGATTAAAAGAAAAAGATATACTAAGGGTTTTAGGAGACAGAAAAAGTGAGATTGAAAAGTATATTTCATCAAAAAAACTTAACTGTAAAAAAGAAAAAGATGTTGTAAAGATCGTTAATTATTACAATACTTTGACGAATTGAAAAGAACAGATAGTATCTCAAGAGCTATTTAAATTAAAATATCGAGGGTCTAAACTCTCGATATTTTTTTGACATTAAAAATATACATAGTTGCCTTTTTTATAAGTATTCATACTTACCAATGTAAGGCATGCTATCTTCAAATTCAATTGGTTTTCCATTTTTTAGAATGATAGTACAACCATGCTCATCTTCCCAATCGGGATAAAATAAAATCTCTACATATCTATTTTTATAATGATCATGATCTCTATCTATATATACTGACTCGATATTGGATTTATCAAAAGCAGTATCTGGATTAAAAATATGAAAGCCCCTTTGGTTAGCTTCTAGATATGTTTCTATTCCTTTGGGAACAATATGCCCGTATTGAATTGTATTAAAACATAATCTACAATGACTATATAGTAATTCCTTTAATTTTATAGCGCCTTCTTCAGATAGAGCTAAAAAATCATTACAACATGCTACCATTTTGTCAGTAATGATTTTTCTTTTACTATTTGATCTAAATATGACTTCTATTTCTTTTCCAAAATAATTTGAATATATATGCAGCGTTGCGGTATCACAATCATCCCAAACGCAATTTTGTTGTATTTCTTCTTTTGTGATCATTTGATGATTTGTTTTTCTTGTGTTTCGTAAAATTACATGTTGATAACAAATCATAAAACCCCATTTTCAGGGATTTTTGAAGTCACGTAGGTATTTTCTATATAAGTTTTACCTTGTTTGTATCAATTTTACTTTCTAGCCAGTTTTTACGATATTCATCTGATGTAAAGATCAATTAAGTTATTAAGAGGTCGTTTTTGTGTTTCAAAATAAAAGTAGTGATCATATGGGTAACGTTACGTTTAGTAATGTTATATGGATAACTAGTTTACATCGTAAAATAAAAAAGCTACAGTATATCATAAATACTGTAGCTTTTACTATTTTAAAAAATATTTGATTAACGTTTTGGGATTTCTTTTAAAATTTCTTGTACAAATGTCCAGTATTTTTGAACCGATGATATACTAGCACGTTCATCAGGAGAATGCGCTCCTAGAATTGTTGGACCAAAAGATATCATATCCATATCAGGATAGTTTTGACCTAGAATACCACACTCTAATCCTGCATGACAAGCGGCTACATGTGCTTTTTCTCCATTAAGTTTTTCATACAATTGATCTAATACTTTCAATATAGGAGAATCCATGTTTGGTGCCCATCCGGGATACTCTCCACTTGTTGTAACTTCACATCCAATAAGTTCAAAAGTAGCCCTTAGTTTATTAACCAAGTCTTGTTTTGAAGATTCTACACTACTACGAGTAAGGCATTCTATTACAATCTTTTTGTTTGCTATTGATATTTTGGCAATGTTATTAGAGGTTTCTACAAGGTCAGGGATAGATGCACTCATAGTATATACACCATTATGTGCTGCATATAGAGATTTTATTACTCCTTCCTGTACTCCAAGTTCCATCAATTTCTCTGGTACCTCAATGGCATCTAATGTAATTGTTAAATCAGGATCAATTATTGATAGTTCTTTTTTGATCGTAGTGCCCAACTCTTTGATTTCGAATTCAAAAGCTTCTGCATGTATTGTGTCTACAACAACAGTTGCAAAACTTTCTCTTGGAATAGCATTTCTTAAACTTCCTCCTTTTAATTCATGTATTTGTAATCCAAAGTTTTCAAAACTATCAAACAATAGTCTGGTCATAATTTTATTGGCATTTCCTAAACCTTTATGAATATCCATTCCAGAATGTCCTCCATTCAACCCTTTTACAGAAATCGTATATCCTGATTTTCCTTCTGGTGTTGCTTCTTCTTTATATGATCTTTGAGCTGTAATATCAACCCCTCCTGCGCAACCAACTCCTATTTCGTCATCCTCTTCTGTATCTAAATTTAATAGAATCTCTCCTTGTAGCCACTCACCTTTTAGCTCTAACGCTCCAGTCATCCCTGTTTCTTCGTCTATTGTAAATAATGCTTCTATTGCAGGATGAGCAATAGTATCGGATTCTAATATTGCCATAATTGTTGCTACTCCTAGACCATTATCTGCTCCTAACGTTGTTCCTTTTGCTTTTACCCAATCTCCATCAACAAACATATCAATACCCTGAGTATCAAAATCAAAAATAGTATCAGCATTTTTTTGATGTACCATGTCTAGGTGAGATTGCATGACAACTGTTTTGCGATCTTCCATGCCAGAGGTAGCCGGTTTTTTTATCAAAACATTTCCTATATGATCTACTTCGGTTGTTAATCCCAAAGATGCTCCAAAATCTTTTATAAAAGCAATAACACGTTCTTCTTTTTTTGAGGGTCTTGGCACTGCATTAAGGTCTGCAAATTTATTCCAAAGTCTCTTTGGTTCTAACGCTCTAATTTCTGAATTCATAATCAAATATTGTGTTTTTATACTTGCGAAATTCTAAATTTTAAATGCCAAATCCCAAATATTAATCTAAAATTATTCATTTTGGAGAAATTAAAGTCAATGTGTGTTTCTGATATTCTATATGTTGCAAAAGTAGAATTAAGATCTTTTTTTAATTATTTATTTCTGAGAGAACAAATAAATTCTTTTCTTTAGCGTATTACATTTAGATTTGGTATTATAATTTATTCTGAATTTAGTTATTACTTGATGCAATCCAAAACAAAACTATTTCTCACAGTTCTTTTACCAATACAGATAATTGGTATTCAAATTCTTTCACTTTTTCCGAATCTTATTGAAAAAGTTTATAGCAATGGTATCTATACTTACACATCCAAAATTTTACGTTATGCCTTTGGTTGGATACCGTTTTCTTTTGGTGATATTTTGTATTTGGTTTTGATTATAATGCTACTTCGTTTTATATTCAGAAGTATTTTTAAAAGAAAAAATACCTGGAAAGTAGTACTTCTTGATGTAGGTGCTACTATATCTGTAATCTATGCTAGTTTTCACATATTTTGGGGAATTAATTATTACAGATTACCATTACATGAAATTTTGGGGATAAAGGATGAATACACAGAAGAAGAACTAATACATGTATCTCAAAAATTAATTGTTCAGGCAAATATTCTGCATCAAAAGTTAGAACCTATTGATTCTTTACCGATAGAAATTCCATACTCAAAAACAGAAGTGTTTGATAAAACGATACCTGCTTACAAACAATCGAGTGAAATTCTACCTTTTCTTTCTTATCATCCAAAAAGTATCAAAAAATCTTTGCTTAGTTTACCTCTTACCTATATGGGATTTAGTGGATATTTGAACCCAATAACCAACGAATCTCAAGTCAATAGTTTAATACTTAATTATAAAGCCCCGACAACAAGTTGTCATGAACAGGCTCATCAATTAGGGTTTGCAAAAGAAAATGAGGCTAATTTTATAGCAGCTCTTGTTACAATGAATTATGATGATCTTTATTTTAAATATAGTGGGACAACATTTGCTCTAAAATTTTGTCTGAATGATCTTTATGTTAGAAATGAAGAAAAAGCAATTTGTCTGATAGAAGAATTAAGACCGGGGATTAGAGAAAATTACAAAAAAGTAAATGAATTTTGGGATTCTTATGAAAACCCGATAGAGCCTATTTTTAAAAGTACTTATGATAGTTATCTTAAAGCAAATAACCAACCTGATGGTATTGAAACCTATAGCTATGTAGTTGCTTTGTTAGTGAATTATTATAAAACACTATCTCTAAAAAGTGTTTAAGTAAAAAATAAGATATATCACTATTATATTTTTTAATTATTAAGGCTATTGAAATACAAATAAAAAAAGAGCTATAGATTTTATAGCTCTTTTTTGTGTATTTTAAAATTCTATTTCTTTTATTTTGCTTCCTCAGCTTTTTGAATACTTACCAGTTCTATTTCAAAAATAAGATCACTATTAGGAGGGATAGGTCCGCCACCTCTTTCACCATAACCAAGATGAGAAGGGATAAATATCACAGCTTTGTCTCCAACTTTCATTTGCTGAACCCCTTCTTTAAAACCAGGTATCATTTGTGCGTCTGGTGAATATGGCATTGGGATTGGAGCATATCCTTGAGGTACACTGGCTCTTCGCTCATCATATATGCCAAATTCTTTAGCTTTTTCTGAAAGATTAGTATCAAAAATTTTTCCATCTGTAAAAAAACCAGCATAATTTATAGTAACCATATCTGTAGCTTTTGGTTTTTCTCCATCACCTTCATTGATAAAAGCAATCTCTAAACCACTATCTAATTTTTTTGCAGATGTTTTGATTTCATTGAATTTTGCAGCAACTGCGTCATTCCTTTCTTTTTCTATTCTTTCTTGTTCAGCTTTTTCTTCTTCAATCACTTTTAGTTTATCATTAAAAGTAGTCTCTGCATCAAAAGATTTTGCATCAGAACCTTTTCTAATAATATTTACTTCAAGCATTTTTATTTCCTGCTTAGGTTTATCTCCTGGAGCTGTTTCTACTACACCTATACTATCTATGATATCTTGTCCTACTACAATTTCACCAAAAACAGTATGTTTTCCATTTAACCATGGGGTTTCTTTTAATGTAATAAAAAATTGGCTTCCATTTGTATCTGGACCAGAATTAGCCATTGATAAAATACCTTTAGATTTATGAGTAAGTGTATCTACTATTTCATCAGGAAATTTATATCCAGGATCTCCGGTACCGGTACCTAATGGATCACCTGTTTGGATCATAAAGTCTTTTATCACTCTATGAAAAACAATACCATTATAATATTTTTTCCCTTTATAAGTACTATCTACTTTTGTATTGGTACCTTCTGCCAGTGCAACAAAATTAGCGACTGTCATAGGTGTTTCTTTGTGATATAATTTTGCAACTGCTGTACCTTTATTGGTAATAATCTCTGCATAGACCCCTTCTTTTAGATCAGGATATTTTTCTTCGCAGCTACTCAATGTGATAGTAATAATTGCTAAAAGCAATAGATTTAATCGTTTCATTTTTGATGTTAATTAATTTTTTGTTGTTGATTCTTTTGTAATTGTATTTAATGTTACTTCTGTTATTAACGGAATATTTGTACCAATCTTGTGGTCATCTCCATAATATCCATAAGCTTGATAGGAAGGGAAGAAAAAAGTTACCTTTTCACCTTCTTTCATAAGTTTTAACCCTTCTCTAAGACCTAAAAAAAGTTCTTCTTTGTCTATTCTATATGTGATAGTATCAAGTTCTTGTTCACTATAGATGGTATTGTTTTTAAGATCTTTTACATTATAATTAAAAGTAACAATGTCTCCAAATTTAGGGGTAGTAGTTGAGATAGAATCCTTTAGGGTATAGAAATACCAAAATCCTGTTTCTGATGTAATATACTGGTGTGCGGTATCCTCTTCAATAATTTTTTGTATCAGAGCTTCTTCTTTGGAAGCTAGTTTTTTATTACGGTCAATAGACTCACTAATAAAAGAACCTGATGAAATACTTAGAGGTCGTCTTGCTTCTTGAGGTTTGCAAGAAACAAATAGAAGTGTAAGTAGGATGGCGTTAAGAGCTAATCTCATGGATTAAGGACATTTTTATATGATGGTAAGATACTAATAAATTTCTCAACGGTATGAGTTAATGAGAGATTACTTTTTCCTCCTGCCGCATTATGATGTCCTCCTCCTTCAAAATGTTCCCTAGAAAATTCATTTACAGAAAAATCACCTTTTGATCGTAAAGAGATTTTGATAATCTCTTCAGCTTTATTTTCAATAAAAATAGCGGCAAATTTAATTCCTAAAATAGACAACCCCATGTTAACAAAACCTTCTGTATCTCCCTTTTGAAAATTATGAGTATCTAATTCTTTTTGAGTTAAAGTAATATATGCAGTCTTATATTCTGGTAACACTATTAAGTTATTAAGAGCAACACCTCTTAATTGTATTCTGGATAAAGTATTTGTATCGTAAATACGCTCATGGATACTGGTGTTGTCAGCCCCCCGGTCTATTAAGTCTGCGATAACTTTATGAGTTGTACTTGTTGTTGATCTAAATCTGAAAGAACCCGTATCTGTCATTATACCAATATAAATACTTGTAGCTATTTCAGGAGTGATATTGTCAAGGTCGCCCATTTTTTCTATAAAATGATAGATCATTTGGCAAGTAGAACTCATTGCTGTATCACTATACATATAAGTTGCATAATTGTCTGGTTGTTGATGATGATCAATCATGATGTAAGTAGCCTTGGTAGTAGCAAGAACCTGTTCCATGTTTCCACTTCGAGATAAATGATTAAAATCCAAAGTAAAAATAATATCCGAATCGTTAATTTTTGAAAGAGCAGCTTCTTGATTAAGATCATATTTAAGAATATGATCTTCTCCTGGAATCCATTTTAAAAAATCTGGATAATCATTAGGAGTGATAACTGTTACATTATGTTTGAAATTATTTAGGTAGTGATATAAAGCTAAACTTGAACCAATTGCGTCTCCATCGGGATTTTTATGACAAACAATTACAATATTTTTTGGCGTTGCCAATACCTTTTTTATTTGATCAACTTCTGTAGTATTCATAAGGCAGCGAAGATACAATAAAGCCAAATAAACCACAAGATATAGCATATCTCCTTTCATTATATACATAATCGAGTAAGAAGCATGTCAAATTTAATACTATCATAATGTAAGATCACTTACTTTTATGGCTCAATTGTAATTATATTAATAATGATGAGGTATTTTATTTCTTTTGTTTTAATCAATTTGAGTTTATTTAGTTTCTCTCAAAAAAAATCATATGATTTTACGTTAACTTTTGGAAGTTGCAGTAAACAAAATATCCCGCAACCATTATGGAAAGATATTATGGGTACTAATCCAGATGTATTTGTTTGGGGAGGCGATATTATTTATGCAGATTCTGACGACATGACAAAAATTGAGCAAGACTACACAATTCAAAAAAATAAACCTGAATATCAAGAACTATTAAATTCTGTTCCTGTAATTGGTACTTGGGACGATCATGATTATGGTAAAAATGATGCAGGAAAAGAGTGGAGTAAAAAAGAAGAAAGTCAGCAATTATTTCTTGATTTTTTTGATGTTCCCAAAGATAGTCCAAGACGTAAACAGTCTGGAGTATACGCTTCCAGAATCTTTAAAACCAAAAAAGGGAGTATAAAAATTATAACACTAGACACAAGATACTTTAGATCACCTCTGAAAAATAGTACATCTCCCGATCGCAGATATGAGCCTTATCAAAATGGAGAAGGAACAGTACTAGGAGAAGAACAATGGCAATGGTTTGAAAAAGAATTAGAAGCTAATTATTCTGATTTTATTGTAATTGTAAGTAGCATACAGTTTTTGTCATCAGAACATGGCTTTGAAACATGGGGTAACTTTCCTCATGAAGTTCAAAAATTAAAGAAAATGTTGATAGACAAAAAGGTAAGGAATGCAATTGTATTGAGTGGTGATCGTCATATCTCAGAATTTTCAACCACACAAATTAAAGGATTAAAATACCCTCTAATCGATTTTACATCAAGTGGATTAACTCATTCTTATAGCGATTATAAAGGAGAATCAAACAAGTATAGAGTTGGTAATGTAGTATCTGTACCAAGTTTTGGAGTACTGTATTTTGATTTTGATTCTAATACGGTCACAATGCAGATGAAAGGTCAAAAAAATATTGTATTACAAGAACTTGAAAAACAATACCCAAAAGATTAATTATTTCAAAATACTTTCGAATAATATTCTTGTTTTTGATGCTTTTATATATACTTTTGCACAAAATTTTTAAAAAATCAGGAATCATCTGATAGATATTAAATATACTTTTTAAGTTTTACTTAGAAGTAAAAACAACAATGATTAACTATGGCAACAAACAGAACTTTTACAATGCTTAAACCCGATGCGGTAAGAAAAGGATACATTGGGGCAATTCTTGAACAAATTACAGCTTCTGGATTTAGAATTGTAGCAATGAAACTAACTCAACTTACAACTGATGATGCAAAGGCTTTTTATGCTGTTCATAAAGAACGTCCATTCTATGGAGAACTTGTAGAGTACATGACTAGCGGACCTATAGTGGCTGCAATTTTAGAAAAAGAAAATGCGGTTGAGGATTTTAGAACTCTTATTGGAGCTACAAACCCAGAAGAAGCTGCAGAAGGAACAATACGTAAAAAATACGCAACTTCTATTAGTGAGAATGCAGTACATGGTAGTGATAGCGATGAAAATGCTGCTATCGAAGGAGCTTTCCATTTTTCAGGTAGAGAGCAGTTCTAGTATTTTTATCTAAAACAAATATCTAAAAAACCATCTTCGACCGAAGATGGTTTTTTTTGTTATTGATGATTTTCTCACGAATCCCTGAAAACAGTGTTGTTTGGTTCTATAAGTACATCTATTTTTACCCTGTTTATAAGTTAGAGTATACAACTATTTATTTTTGAATGAATTTTATTATTTCAATATCTCTTTGTTTTCTATTTATTACTACCACTTTTGCTCAAAAAAGTAATAGTATATTTTTAGATATATATGCTACAGAAATCGAATGGAGTGATAAAAGTTACGATACTCTAAAAATATCAGAAAAAACAAAAATTTTACAATCTCTAGCGCATAGAGAATATGTAGATAAGTCATTTGCGGATGGCCTGAAAATTCAAAAAATAGATTTGAATTTTGACGGTAAATTAGATGTCTTATGTAGAATAAAAAATACTCATGATCCTGTTAATCTAGCATTAGATGTTTTGATGAATATAAATGATGTATATGTGAATGAAGAATCTTTTGTGGGAATAATTACATCTATTGAGCAATCAGAGAAGAGAACTAATCTTAGAATCAAAAGATTTCCTTGTTGTTGTATGCATAATGGTGCTGTTACAGAATTAAAATTCAAACGTGGTCATGATTCTATACTAAAGCGTAGTACAATGTTTTGGCATACAGATTTTGAAATACCCGAAAAAGAGAATCTTTCAGAAATACAGATCAAAACAACTCTCCAAATTACTCAGATTAGAACGTATTGTGAAGTTAATGATAGCAAAATCAAAGATGATTGTACCGACGATATTTTTGAAGGTAATGTAATTGGTGCTATAAAAAAGAACGCAAAATATAAACAACTTAGTCATAAAACAGATCAAAAAGGAAATCAATGGGAGTTAATTGAAGTGTTATCTCCAAGTTCTTTTATATATCAAAAAAATAGTGTTCAACCTTATTCAGAACGTATTATAGGTTGGATTAAGAAAAATATTAAAAACGAATAGCAAATATCATAGCATGACAAAAAGAGATTTTTTTAGAATAATAATAAAATTATTTGGGTTATATTTTTTGATAGGTTCAATTTCTAATATATTTTCTTATGTTAGTATGTATCAGTATGAAAATATAATTGATATTATCTCTTTATTACCCACATTTGTACTCATTGCATTATTATTTTTGATATTCTTTATTCTTGTGCTGAAGTCAGATTCTATTATTAATCTCTTAAATCTGGACAAAGGCTATGATAATGATAAAATTGTGATAACAAACTTCAGTGATTCGATGATTATTAAAATTGCCTTGATTTTAATAGGATCATATTTAATTATTGATACTCTTCCAGGTTTTTTAACACAATGTTTCTATTTTTTTAAAGGTAGGGTTGGAGCTTCTACTATTAGTGTAGAAGTAAATTTTCCTAGCCTGATAGGTTTGGGGATACGAATTTTAATCGGATATCTTTTAGTTAGTAATTACAAAAGCCTAGGAAAGTTGTTGACAAAAGACAAAAAGAACTAATCCACTAAATTTTATATAGCTTTTTATGAAAGGAATATTATTAAGTATATCCATAGGAACTCTATGTTTTATATTTTACAAAAATGGATCAAATACAAATCAAATTAAAACTACTTTTCAAGAGGAGAAAAAGGAACAAAATCTCTCTTTTAATTATGATACTTATGTAGAAGTTTATAGATATAATGAGACTTACAAGGATAGTAGTTTACTATCCAAAATATGGCGATTAGAAGATTCTATAATAAAAAAAGAAGGAGATTTTCAATATAAAATTCCTTTACAGAGCCATTTTGTAACTAATAACATTATAAAAGCAGCAAATGGAAAAAAAGAGCTTGAAATGTTTGATGAATCTATTTGTGAAACAAGAGATACAGGTGTATGGAACAAATATTTGATAAGTTATAATAAAAAGAGCGAACCTATTGCGATCAAACACTATAAAACCTCATGCAATAAGGCTTCAGAGTCAGTAAAAAAACCAGACCAATCAGAATATTTTTTAGGAGAAGAAATCGAATTTTTGCATGAATATAATCGAATGACTCAATATACATATGATGATACAGGTAAGTTTTTAGAAAAAATTATAAAAAAATACGATACAAAACATCAACTTATTTCAGAAGAATATGAGGCTCAGAAAACACATAGGTTTAAAATATTTTATACCTATAAGAGTAACTAAAGTGTATATTTAATTAATATGAAAATAATTACCAAAATACTCTAAAACTCACATTTGGAGTAAATCCAAGAGAAAATATATCAGAATTGATAAAGCGATTATTGAGAGAGTTAGTTGTTCTTATTTCTTTGTTGAGAATATTTTTTCTGTCATATACATTTACCAAAGAAAGACCAAGACGATAGTTAGTGTTATGATTTCTATTAAATTTGAAATCATAAATTGCAGAAAAATCTAATCGATGATATACAGGTAAGTTGTTACTATTAATTTCACCAAAATCCAGAATAATTATCGAGCCACTTTCATCTACTCCCGCTACATTAGTAAAAGCTTTTCCTGTATGCCACATCCAACCTAATGAAAATTGAAAGTTTTTCAATTTATAGAAATGTGACCATTTTATGGTATGTTCTATGTTCCAGTTACCGGGAAAAGATTCACTATTATTAATATCTTCAAAAGTATTTTGAGTATTAATATACGAATAGCTTACCCATGTTTTATAATTATTGAATTTCTTTTTAAGAAAAACATCTACACCATATACACTACTTTCACCAATATTAAAGGTATTGTTTATAGGGTTGATAAAACCAGAAGTAAGTGTGGTGATGTCGTTGATTTGCTTATAGTACCCATCGACATCAAAATTCCATGTTTTTTTCTTAAAACTGCTTCCAAAAGTCACTTGATGACTAGTAATGACAGGAAATCGATCCTCATCTGCAAGTGTCCATACTTGATTTTCTAGTGATAAGTCACTTACTACAGACTCTCGAATTTGACTTAATGCCTGACTCCTTAGCTCTGCAGTAGTATGAATAGTCCAGTTCTTAGTTAAATATTTTTCTAAATGAATTCTAGGCTCAAAATATGAACTATTTAATTCTGAATAATGATTGAATCGAAAACCTAGAGCAAAATAAAAATTCTTAGGATCCTTATAAGTATATTCAGTATATACAGCATGGGTGTTTAATAAACGATCATCCTGATCCAAAATTAACTGATACGTTGGTGTAGTGGTTGAAAAAGAATACTCTATTGTATTATTCGAGAATTGATACCCTCCCGAAAGTTGATGTTTGTCTGATAGTTTAAAATTCAAATGATATTTGGCTCCAATATCTTGTATTCGATTATTTTTACTTTCAACCTCTATCAACTCATCAACATTTTTTGTATTGAACTTATAATTGAGTAGATACTTTGTATAGTATCCACTTACTTGCTGAGAGGTTTTATCACTATATTGATGTTCCCATTGTATATTGTATCCTTCATTTTCAGTAATGAGCTCATCAGTAAAAGATAGAATACTGTTATCTCTACCAAAATCCAGATCATTTTTACTATAGATTGTGTTGATTTCTATATTGTCTTTGGTAGAGGGCTTGATGATAAGATTAGTATTATAATCGGTATAATAAAAGTTATTTTTGGATTCTTGTAATGATAATTCATCTGTGATTTTTGTATTTTGAAATACGCGATCAGAAAACTTTTTATAAGTAAAAGTTTCTAGAACATCTGTAAAAGAACGTCTACCGGATACTTGTAGTGAAACTTTATTATCAATGAGGGGTATTTGTGCTACAATATCTGCATTTATCATATTAAAACCTGCTCCTCCCGAGAAACGTTTGGGGATTTCTTTGTTTGATTGAATATCTACTACACCTGCAATACGATCACCATACTTCGCACTTACCCCACTTTTAGAAAAATTAACTTCTTTGGCAACATAAGGATTAAAAGCAGAAAGCATACCGAACATATGCCCTTGTTGATATGTTTTAATACCATTCCATAATACTAAATTTTGTGCAGGAGTACTTCCTCGTATAAATAGTCCGCTAGCAGTTTCAAAAGGATTATTAACACCAGGTGTAAGCTGTATACTTTGTAAAATATCCGGTTCAACTTGCCCGGGAAGAATATCTACTTCACTTAGATCAATATTGATTTTATTTTTATCCAGAGTAATTCCTTTAGCAATGTATTCTTGAATAAGAACTTCGTCTAGAACCTCTTCTGTAGTATTGATCAATGAAACTTTTAGACAGTTGTCATTCAAAAAATCTGATGCATTAAGTACTTTTTGCCTAAAACCTGGAGCACTTATCAAAATAACAGAATTATATGGTACAGTATTATTTTCAAAATAACCATTTTCATCTGTAATCGTATTCGTTCTTTTTGATTTAAAAAATATTCTGATGTCTTTTACCGGTTTTTGCTCTTCATCATAGATGTAACCACAAACCTTTATGTCATCTTTGCTTGTAAACTTACTTATGGTTACAAAATTTTTACCGGTGATAGTAAAATGTAATTTTGTTTTACGTTCTAATATTTCGATGATTTTTTCTAAAGAAGTTGAAGGAGCTATTGTAGCCGTAATTCTTTTATCAGCTATTAAAGAATCTATGTATGAGAATTTGATATTGTATTGATTTTCAATAATTTCAATGGCTTTGGGCAAGGACTCATTAGAGAATATCATTTTTTTTGTTTCCTCTTGAGAAGAAACAGTTAGGCAACATAAAAAAAACAATACACATAAAATTCTCGTCATTATATCACTTTTCTAATACTACGGTCTTGCCGTTGGGTAGTATGCGATATTTCATGCCTAAGGTACTAAAAACAGTATTAAGAGCGATTTCTTTATTGTTATTAGGAAAAGTACCTGTGTAGATAATGGTAAGATTTATATCTTTTGTATTGATCTCTAGTTGATATTGCTCTTCAAGTTCTTTAATCACATAGGCCAAAGGAACACTTCTAAAAGAACTGGTATTGTCTAACCAAGAAGGTTTACCGCTTGCAGAGTTCCAGTTTTCTGAACCGATAGAAACAATGTTTCTAAATCCTTTTCCTGCTGTCAAAATCTCATTAGTACTTTGATTTGTAACACTTACCTTTCCTTCATAGCAAACAACTTCAAAAAAATCGTCTTGTGATTGTACATTAAATTGAGTTCCTAATACTTTTATTTCTCCATTTTTGGTGTTTACAGTAAAAGTGCTACCTTTTGTAACTTTAAAATAAGCTTCACCAGTCAACTGTACAGATCTGTTTTCTTTCCAATCATTTTTGTCAAAAGTAGCTGTAGATTTTGCATTAAGGATCATCTCAGAACCATCGGGTAATGTCACAGCAAGTTGTTCTCCATACCCACTTGAATAAAAAGTGTCTTTATTAAATAAAAAGATTCCAAGAATAATAGCTATAGAAGCCGCTACTCCTATATATGGCCACAAATTAACTACTTTTTTGGGCTTATGTTGAACTGTATTTCTTTTGGATTTTATAGAAGCAAGCTTGCTATCAGTATCATATTCTTTTACCTGTAAAGCATCTGTACCTCTCATTATTTTTTCGTAATAATGATACTCTGGATGAGATTTAAACTCATCAAGTTCTTGCTCTGTGAGTTCTCCATTCATCCATCTGGATAAAAATATGTCATCTTTCTGATCGTCTAACATAATCGTAGTTCTATATAATTGAACGTTTTATTTATAAATAACCCTACCCTCTTTAATACTTTATTTGATTTTTTATCAAATAGTTAGCTGTTTTCAAATATTTCCAATTTTTTTTCTTAATGCTAATAATGCCTTATGCATCAATTTTTCTATAGCTTTTACAGATACTCCGGACATCTCGGCAATTTCTCGATACGTTTTTTTATCGATTCTACTCAATAAAAAAACTTCTCTTTGTCGTTCGGGAAGACTTGCAATAGCATTTTTTAGCGTTTCCATATATTCTTTTTCAAGAGCTATGAACTCAGGAGATTCATTCGTGATATCCTGCTTACGTTGCGATATGTAATTTTGATATTTGAATTTTACCTTTTCATGTCTTGTAGCGCTGATTCCTAAATTGGTAGCGATTGTATAGATGTAACTTTTGGCTTTTTCAATAGGTACATTGGCACAATTATCCCAAAGTTTTATAAATGCTTCTTGAACAAAATCTTCTGCTTGTTCCAAATCACCAAATTTATAGTACATATAGTTTCGTAGGAGTTTTGCGTGTTTCTTAAAAAAAACATCAAAAACAGTATCGTTACATATAGAATTTTTGTCTTCAGGCATTTATGGTACTGGAATTTATTTTTCAAATCTATATTTTTTTCTTGGGAAGAAAAATAGAATCACAAAAAAATAAAAATAGAGGTAGGGTATTACAAGAGTAACTCGTTTTATCAATGTTATAACACAAAAATCGCGAATTGAACTTAAATCTTTAATTAAAACACAACTTGAAAAATGAAAAATCATAAATTTTTATGGATCTATCTTTTAGCTTTGGTGATAGGGGTTACTTCTTGTGAAGGAGATCTTACAGAAGAAGAACAAGAACAAGGACAAACTAGCTGTCCGGAATTATCTTTTAAACAAGATGGTAAAACATTAATAGCAGATTTTGAAGGTATCGAAAATCTGGAGACATACGAATGGTATGTAGACGATCAGCTGGTAGAGACCGAAACTACAAGCAATGATAATCAAAGAGATAATACCCTGGATTTAAAAGATTATAATCCGGGAACTTATAAGGTTTGTATAAAAACAGAAACACCAGATTGTCCAAATGGAACAGAATTTTGTAAAGAAATCACTATAAGTGAAACAGAAGGTGAATCTTGTCCTACTCTCAAATATACTAGAGAAGGAGATAATTTGATAGCTGATTTTGAAGGTATCGATACAATCAAATTTTATGCATGGCAAATTACAGGAGGTCCGCTGGGTAATGAAACTATTATAGAAAATGAAGGTGCTGATTTTGAGGGGGATGATAAATACTCACTTGCGAATTTGCAATCAGGTACATACACCATTTGTTTAATTTCAGAAAGTCCGACATGCACGCAGGCAGAACCATTTTGTAAAGAAATAGAGGTTAGAAATAATACTAATCCTTTATGTCCAAAATTAAGCTTTATTACCGAAGGAAGCCTTTTATTTGCAAATTTCCCTGGGATCAATAGTTTGGATTCTTACGAATGGAGAGTAGATGGTCAGGTTGTAGAAACAGAAAGCCTACAAAATCAGGATCGTGATAATTCTTTAGACCTTAGCTCTTATCAACCAGGAACGTATAGTGTTTGTTTATTTGCCGAAACACCAGATTGTCCAAATGGAATTGAGTATTGTGCAGATGTAATCATTCCTGAGCCAGTACAAGTAGATTGTTCTGTTTTTGATGTTATTTATGCCTCATTTGGTACTAATGAATATGTAGGTGTAAAAGTTACAAGCCTTGGTATAGATCGTAACTCTGTGGTTTGGAAAATAAATGGTAATCAAGTAAATCATACTTCTTTTACAGGTAATATTTTGATACTAAAGGATCACCTTACACAAGCTGGTAGATATGAAATATGTTATAAAGGTGAAACCAGTTCATGTGGTACTGTAGAAAAATGTATTAACATAGACTTTCAAAATCTATAGATATAGCATCGTTTAAAGTTTCTCTATATTTTTACAGAATGAGATCGTGTGCAAATTGTATACGGTCTCATTTTTTTATTAAATCTTTTGAAGACGAACTGCAATATTAAAAAGTTAACAAAACATTTAAGATATTTTTTAGAAACAAAGGGGTAGGGGCTTTCTTACTATACTCGTTTCATTAATATAAGCACACCATTGTGTCTTTGAGAAAATATATAAACTAAACAACTTTTAAATTTTCTAAACAATGAAAAAACTTAACCTTTTATTTTTGTTCATGTTGCTTTCACTAGGATTTATTTCTTGCGAGGGTGAAGTATTTGAAAACTGTCCTACCGTAGAATTTACAGTAGAAAAAAGAAATGATTTGGGAAGTTATCAATTTACTTCTAGTGTAAATACAGACGATACAGTATACTCATGGTATATAAATGATGTATTGATTGATAATGCAAGACAAAACGTTTTTGAATATAATTTTTTATCAGGGCAAAGTCAAGAATTGTCTGGAGCAGGTGAGTATGAAGTTTGTTTGAAAGTACAAACCTCTGATTGCGAAAACGGAAGCGAGTTGTATTGTGAAACAATAACAGTAACAGAACCAGATTCAAATTGTCCTCAAGTATTTTTTACGATGGAAGCTGAGCCGGGAACTCAAATTGGATATGGTTTTATGGCCAAATTTGAAACGTTAGAAACAGTAACTAGCTTTGCATGGACAGTTAATAATGAAGAAGTAGAGCTATCAAATAATTCACAAGAGAATGATAGATATTTTTATCGTGAATTTACACCGGGAGAATCATATACAGTTTGTTTGACAGTTGTTACTCCGGATTGTCAAGAAGGAGCATCATATTGCAAAGAATTTGTTGCAGGAGATCAGATGAATGATGGCTGTTCTGAGTTGACAATAGCATATGAAAAGTTGCCAAATAGCGATCATAGATATGCGTTTACTGCAGAAGATAATACTAATCAAGCTACAGAATATAGATGGTTTTTGAATGGAAATTTATTATTAACTCCAAATCAAACTCAATTTATAGACAATCTAATAGAGTACGAATTACAATCAGGGACTTACGAAATATGTGCTATCGGAATTTCAGAAGCTTGTCCGGAGGGTAGTGAGAAATTCTGTAAGACGATTACAATTGAGGGATGCCCTCAATTAGCTTTTGATTATCAAAAAACAAATGGGAATTATACATATAACTTTTATCCTGCTGTTTCTGATACTAATATTATGGATCATGTTGTAGTAGAATGGTTTGTAAATCAACAATATGTAGGGAACTCTTCTGACCTTACAGGAGATACACCATTTTTATATCAATTTGATCAAGCAGGTACTTATGAAGTATGTATAGCTATAGAAACCCCTGATTGTCCTAATGGCACAAGGGTTTGTAAAACCATTAATGTAGAAGAAAATAATACTTGTAGAACCCCTGTTTTTGATTATTACCCAACACAAAATGTTTCTAATAGTTATCAATTTTCTGTTAGGATGGATGAGAATTTTGTAAGACAAGAATATAGATGGTTTTTAGAGGGACAACCTTTACTGACTCCTAATGGAAGCCCATATACAGATAATCTTATCGAATATCAGCTACAACCCGGTACTTATTCTGTATGTGTAGTAGCTACATCGGCACAATGCCCCAATGGTCAAGAATTTTGTAAAACGATTACAGTACCCAGTACTGATCAATAATATATACAATAATTAAGTTTGTTAGGTTAGATTAATTAGGTTAATTCTCCGAAAGCGTAACGTACTTTCGGAGAATTTTTTATGTAAATATATTTCTTTATTAAATGAATAAAACTTGTAACAGATCTAAAAATATAGAGGTTTATATTTAGCTTTTCATAAACTTTGAAAAGAAGTTATTGGTCTTAAGATTAAAAAAGGTAGGGTGATTTTACTTTCATTCGTTATATTTATAAACAGACAAAGCACTAATCTTGAGAAAAATTTTAAAGCATATAAGTTTTATAGTATTGATAACTAGTTTTGTAGTATCATGCGTAGATGATGAAAATGTTGATTTTCCTGATACCTCTCAAACGGTCATAGTACCTAGTTCGGGCATTGTATCACTTCTCAATACATTAAAATCCAGAATCGCTAACATACCAGAAGAAGAACAATGTTTTAGATTTCAATATCCAATTATTTTAGGGTACAACAATGATTCGAATATAACGATCGATAATTATTCTGGGTTACAAAGCGTTTTATCAGGCCAAAGTGAAAACTTTAATGTGACTGGTATACAGTTTCCGATACAAGTGTTGATCAAAGCAACAGGTCAAAGTACTTCAATTCAAAACGAAAATTCTTTACTGAATCTTTTGAATGATTGTAATTATACAACGGTTAGAGAAGAATTTGATAGACTCTTTAGACAATGTTTTATATTTGATTATCCTATTGCTATTTTAGATAACAATCAGACAGAAGTTTTGTTGAATACTGAGCAAGAGTTTGATGAGTTTTATGCGAATCAAGCTGCAAGTTATCAACCGGATTTTCAATTTCCTATCGATGTATTGGTTGGTCCTAATGCAGAAAGCACTACGATTAATACGTATTTTGATTTTTATGAAATTGCTGATAATTGTGTAGGATGCCCACAAACCGAAATTGCAGTAACTACAGTTAATCCAAATACATTTACTTTTAGTACAGATTTTGAAGTTAAGCCAGAATATCAAATAACATGGATTATTGATAACGTACCTTTTGATTTTGGTCAACTAGGAAATTCATTTACAAGAGTATTTGCTCCTGGAGCACATTCGGTATGTATTATGATTATATCTCCTGATTGCCCTTTAGGTATAGAGATTTGTGAAGAAGTTACGGCAGAGACAGATTGCCCTGCATTATCATTTGAACAAAATAGCCTGGAACCTTTATTGTATGAGTTTACTGCAAATCTAGAAAGTATAGGACAAACAAGCTTTCAATGGACCGTAGATGGAATATTTGCTCAAGAAGGAGGAGGGACATTTCAGTTTACTTTTCTAGGGCCAGGTACCTATGAAGTGTGTATAGAAACAGATTTTACAGAATTTTGCCCAGAAGGAACATCATTTTGTAGGTCTGTTATTATAGAAGAGAACTGCCCTGATCTAGACTTTACTTCAGAACCAGAATCCGGTACTCTATATTCGCTTATACCATCTATAAGAGGACTTCAAAATGATGTAAACCTTATTTGGACTGTTGATGATATTTTTATAGATAATCAAATAAGTTCTAATACTGTGACTCATGATTTTATGGCTCCTGGTACGTATAATGTTTGTGTAAGAATTCAAGATATTCTTTCTTTATGTCCAGATGGTGTAGAAATATGCAGGCAGGTCGTTGTGCCCTAAATTTTAGATAAAAAATCTATACTATTTTTTATAATATGAGAATACAGATTGCTTGATTTTACAAACTACGTAAATCTTCATCGATGTATAGAAATTACCTGTTGTTTTTGGTATTTTTGATTCAAAAGTAATCATATGAGATATCATACCAGAAAGATTGTAAAACCAGAAGATTTAAACCCCAACGAAACATTATTTGGAGGTAGACTATTAGAGTGGATTGATGAAGAAGCAGCCCTGTATGCCGTAATACAATTAGAAAATAAGCGAGTAGTTACCAAATATATGTCTGAAATCAATTTTGTGAGTTCGGCAGTACAAGGTGATATTGTGGAAATAGGAATGGATGTTGTAAAATTTGGAAATAGCTCATTAATTCTAAAATGCGAAGTACGAAATAAGCTCACACGCAAAACAATTATCAAAGTAGAGAATATTACTATGGTCAATCTAAATGCAGAGGGCAGACCATCTCCACATGGCAAAACAAAAATAGAATATGTAAAAGATAGATTATCTCAAAATTAATTTTTTGATCAAAGGCTTTTCTAAAGCTTCATTAAGGTTATCAATTATCTTTTGTTTTCCATAGCTTAATTCTTCTCTTAAGACAGAAGAAGTAAGTTGTACATATAAAGTATCGCGTTCTAATTTGATCTGATGTGTATATTTTGTAATGGCGGGGCCCATAATTTCTTCCCAAACAGAGCGCACTTCTACTTTATCCAATCCTTTTTGTAGATTGTGATCCGTAACAAAATCCTTTAAAACATCACTAATGCTCTGGTGCTCCTGATTGCGTTTTGCCATTATAATTCTATTTTTTTATAGGGTCTGTAAAAGTAAACATTTCCACTTTCATTTTTGATAGTGATATTGGATTCTCCCGCAGAAATAATTGTTTCTTTCCAATTCGAAAGATCATTGTTATAAAATAGTCGTAAACTGTCGTTTTCAACTTTTATTTTAAATACAGTATTATCATTTGTAACAATAAAGTTACCGTTTAATTGAGGTTGCACTTTTTTTCGAATCCCGATAGAATCATTAACTTCAAAGAAATCAATGGTTTGGTTGAAGGAATATTTTTTTTCGGTTCCATTAGGAAAAACAACCCGGTCAATTTCCCAATACCCCTCTATATATTGTACATATTCTTGTGGATTTGTGCTTTTTGAACAAGAAAAAAACATTACAATCACAATTAGTATATAAGTAGATTTTGTTTTCATATGTTTAATCTATTTATCTAAAATCGATACTATTTTTATATATAAATTATTCTTCTCCTAATTTTATAATCTTAAAAGATTGAGAGATTTTTTTTACTACATTTTCTGTTCGATCTGCATGGGTATCGCTTAAAAAGAGTTGCCCAAAATTTTGATCATCTACCAATTTTATAATATGTTCAACACGTTTTTCGTCGAGTTTGTCAAAAATATCATCAAGTAATAATATAGGATTTACTTTACTCTGTTTTTTAATAAAATCAAATTGAGCAAGTTTTAGTGCAATTAAAAAAGATTTCTGTTGTCCTTGACTTCCAAACTTTTTGATAGGATATCCTTCAATATCAAAAGACAAATCATCTTTATGCACTCCAACGCTTGTATATTGTAACATCCTGTCCTTGTCTAGATTTTGATCCAACAATGTCAAAAGATCAGTCTGCGCCAGTTTGCTTTGATAGGTTAGATGTACCTTTTCTGAACCAGAACTAATCGCTTGGTATCGCTCTATAAAAATAGGGATAAAGGTTTCTAAAAACGTTTTTCTTTTATTAAAAATAAAAGAACCATATTCGTGTAACTGTTGATTGTATACAGCAATGGTTGTGGGATCAAATGTATTATTAGCTGCAAAGTATTTTAATAAAGAGTTACGTTGCGAAACGGTTTTGGTATATTTTAAGAGCGTTGCAAGGTAATTAGAATCACTTTGAGAGATAACTCCGTCTATAAATTTACGTCTGGTGTCACTCCCCTCGGTAATGAGGTCTCTATCAGCAGGAGAGATAATAACAAGAGGTAAAAAACCAATGTGCTCACTAAAAGTGTCATACGCTTTTCCATTGCGTTTAATAACTTTTTTTTGCCCCTTTTTTGCACTAATGATTACTTTTTCTTCACGGTTTTCTTTGGTATAAATCCCATCGATCACAAAAAAATCTGCATTGTGTCTTATATTTTGACTTGTTATTGGATTAAAATAACTTTTGCCAAAAGATAAATGATAAATAGCGTCTAGGATGTTGGTTTTGCCTATACCATTGTTTCCAACAAAGCAGTTTATTTTGCTATCAAAATCAAAATTAATAGATTCAAAATTTTTATAATTGACTAAAGAAAGGGATTTTAATATCATAAAACGTTGATCATCAATGATTCATGTGTTTTACAGAAATCGTAAATTACATGTGCAAATTATTGAAAAATATCAAATATTTTCTCTTTTAATTATGAATAAAAATTTTATTTTTGCCGTTCATTAAAGAAAATTTATGGCAACTTATAAGAAAAGAGGTTACAAACCCAAAAATAAAGTCGAAGAAGTTGAACAAGTTGAAGAAAGCTCAACTACAGCAGAGGTATTTAACACTTTAGATGAAGGAGCTTCTAAAACAGAAGAATGGGTTGCAGCCAATCAAAAATATATTCTTGGTACAGTAGCAGTCATTGCTATAGCAATATTAGGATATTGGGCTTATGGAAAATATATCCAAGAGCCAAAAGAGCAAGAAGCTGCAAATGAGATGTTTGTTGCGCAAGAATATTTTAATCAAGCTGTTAATGGTAATGCAGCAGTTCAAGATTCTCTTTATACACTCGCTTTAAATGGAGGAGAAGGTAAGTATGGCTTTTTAGAGATCATCGATAATTATGGGAGCACTAATGCTGCTAATCTTGCAAATTATTATGCGGGGTTCTCTTATCTTAATATGAGTAAATACAAAGAGGCTATAAATTATCTCGAATCCTTTAAAAGTGATGATGAGATGTTAGGACCATTGGCATTAGGAGGTATTGGAGATGCTTTTTCTCAGTTAGATCAGCCAGATGAAGCTTTATCATATTATGAGAAAGCTGCAAAAGCAAAAGATAACGGGTTTACAACACCAAAGTTTTTATTAAAAGCGGCAATAGTAGCGATATCTATCGATAAACCAGATGTGGCAATCCCTTATTTAGAAAGAATTAAAGAAGAGTTTCCAAAAAGTGTAGAATTTAATCAGGTAGATGTACACTTAGGTAGAGCACAAGCAATGAAATAAAGTCTAGTATTTTTAGTATCTAAAAGTTAAGACAATAAACAAACTGTAATCCACATGGCTACAGAAAATAAAAATTTATCACAATACGATAAAACAACAATCCCAAATGCGAAAGATCTTCGATTTGGGATTGTTGTTTCTGAATGGAATGAAAATATAACACAAGGACTTTTTCAAGGTGCTTTTGATGCATTAATTGATTGCGGAGCAATCAAAGAAAATATCGTTCGGTGGAATGTTCCCGGTAGTTTTGAACTTATATATGGTTGTAAGAAAATGCAAGAATCATTTGATATGCTTGATGTTATTATAGCTATTGGTAGTGTTATTCAAGGAGAAACCAAGCATTTTGATTTTGTATGTGAAGGAGTAACACAAGGAATAAAAGATCTTAATATTAATAGTGATATTCCTGTAATTTTTTGTGTATTAACAGATAATACGTTGCAACAGTCTATAGATCGGTCAGGAGGGAAACACGGTAATAAAGGAACCGAAGCAGCAATAGCAGCGATAAAAATGGCGCAATTGCGCAAAGATGCAAAGTTTTATAAATAATAACTTTTGTTCTGATTTAAAAAATGGTATAATCCTTGTGTTTAAAGGTTTGTTGTTATTGTAATGCTAAAAGCTTTAGAATACAAGGCAATTTAAGTATATTTGGATAATATTAAGACAAAAGTTTATTGTGAAGTTAAGCATTCCAAAAAGAAGGAAGAACAGAAGATTCAACTACACACCTAGGTATTATAAAGGTAAGAGTGATGGTAACATCTATGATTTTGAAAATAGGATTACCAAATATCGCGATACTACCAATGATATCGATTTTGGTTCGCATTGGGCGCAAGCTCGAGAATCGAGCCGTAATCGAGGGAACCGTGAAATTAATAGACGAGTTATTTATATTGCCTTAATTTTAATCTTTGTCTTTTTATATATAATTGATTTTGATTTATCCATATTTACTGCACGACGATAGATGTCTGATATCATTCAACTATTACCAGATCACGTAGCCAATCAGATTGCTGCTGGCGAGGTGGTTCAAAGACCAGCTTCGGTAGTCAAAGAATTGCTTGAAAATGCAATAGACGCCAAAGCATCCCATATTAAACTTATTGTAAAAGAAGCCGGAAAAACACTTATCCAAGTTATAGACAATGGTATTGGTATGAGCGTTACAGATGCCCGATTAAGTTTTGAGAGGCATGCTACTTCAAAAATAAAAGCAGCAGAAGATCTTTTTCAACTTCAAACCAAAGGATTTAGAGGAGAAGCATTAGCTTCTATAGCGGCAATAGCTCATGTAGAACTCAAGACCAGGCAAGAAAATGATGAAGTAGGAACAGAAATAAAAATCGAAGGTAGCGAGGTGATCTCTCAAGAGGCTTGCGCTACTCCGGTAGGAACTTCGATAAGCGCCAAAAATTTGTTTTACAATATTCCTGCAAGACGAAATTTTTTGAAATCTAATGCCGTAGAACTTAGGCATATTATAGATGAGTTTCATCGTGTTGCTATGGCACATCCTTCTATACGATTTGATATGTATCATAATGGTAGCGAGACTTTTAATTTACCTTCTTCAAACCATAGACAACGTATTGTGAATATTTTTGGAGGAAAAACAAATGAGAAACTTGTACCCATTACAGAAGAAACTGATTTAGTTCAAATAAGCGGATATGTAGGCAAACCTGAATATGCAAAACGAACCAGAGGAGAGCAATTCTTTTTTGTAAACAATAGGTTTATTAAAAGCTCGTATTTAAATCATGCGGTAAATTCTGCTTTTGAAGGATTATTAAAAGAGAAAGCGCATCCTAGCTATTTTATATATCTAGAAGTAGATCCTCAAACAATTGATATTAATATACATCCAACAAAAACTGAAATTAAATTTGAAGATGAGCATGCGCTATATGCTATTTTACGATCATCTATCAAACACAGTTTAGGGCAGTTTAATATCGCTCCTGTTTTAGATTTTAATAGAGACGCTTCTATGGATACTCCTTATGAGTATAAAGGTAAAGAAGCGCAGACACCCAATATAGAAGTCGATAGAAATTTTAATCCTTTTAAAGAAGAGACTGAGACAAAACCATCTTTTCAAAAAAGTTATACATCATCTTTTAAGAAAGATACAGGTGGTAGTTGGGAAAACTTATATGTGGATTTAGATAAAGATACTGATGCTGTATCTTCGGTTTCAAGAGATAGTAATTTTTCTTCTGTAGAGTTTGAAAGTGATGAGGTAACAGGTGACTTATTTGAGACTGAAGAAAAAAAGATAGGTCATCACACTACATATCAGCTTAAGAAAAAATATATTGTTACGACTATTAAGAGTGGAATGGTAATCGTAAATCAACATCGCGCACACCAAAGAATCTTGTACGAAGAATTGTTGCGTAATATTACAATGGCAAGTGCAGTAAGTCAACAATTGTTGTTCCCACTTAAAGTATCATTTTCTAAAAAAGAGTTTGCTCTATTAGAAGCAGTAAAAGAACAATTAGAGAATACGGGTTTTGTGTTTGGAGAGCAGTCTGTAGGAGAGATTGAAATCAAAGCGATACCCTCTGTAACTTCGGAGAAAGAAGTAGGGACATTATTAGAAAAGTTAGTGAGTGATCTTGAGAATGAAGTACCGGAAACTGGGTTTTCTCAAACAGATGCTTTGGCAAAATCAATAGCAAAGAGTATTGCGATACGTACAGGAGTAGAATTGGCTCCAGAACAACAGCAATATATGGTAAACAGCTTATTTGCATGCACAGAGCCTGCGATTACACCTGATAATAAGCCTACATTCATCACGTTAACAGTAGAAGAAATAGATAAGAAATTTTAAGAAATACATGGGGAGAATTACAGATACAGTAAAAGTCTTATTAATTATAAATGTAATCTTTTATATAGGATCTTTGACCTTAGGAGATACCGCGTTTGAATTATTTGCATTATGGTTTCCAAAAAATGAAGTGTTTCAATTTTGGCAATTGATTACCCATATGTTTATGCATGGAAGCACAGGGCATATCTTTTTTAATATGTTTGCTTTATTTATGTTTGGGAGTCATTTAGAAAGCTCAATAGGGCAAAAGAAATTTCTTTTCATATATTTCTTTTCAGGATTAGGTGCTGCTGGATTTCAGATTCTATTTACATATTTTCAATTTAGCCCTGGATATCAAGCATATCTAGAAGCAGGACTAACACCTGATGAAATAACGGGTTTCATAAAAGAAGCTATAGCTAGAAATCAATTTAGAATTGACCCCAATATTCCCGAAGAAGTAACTGCAAAAATGATCAGGTCTTATTTTACTCCAATGGTAGGAGCATCTGGTGCTATTTTTGGAGTTTTGGCAGCTTTTGCGGTACTTTATCCTAATTTACCTTTATATATTATCTTTATTCCTATTCCTATCAAGGCAAAATATCTAATTGGAGGATATTTTTTGATAGACTTGTATTCAGGAATAACAGGTCAGGCTCTTTTAGGTCCTTCAAATGTTGCACATTGGGCTCATATAGGTGGAGCTGTTATTGGTTTTATTACAATGTGGTACTGGAAAAAGAATTCGTTTAATCAACACCGTTGGGATTAACTATGACAACTAATAATCTTGCATATCAGTTTAAGACAGCTAATATTATTATTAGATTAATTGTTATCAATACAGTAATATTTTTGTTAGCTACGTTAGGAGCTTGGATTTTTAAAACAAGTCCCGGTACTCTTATGCAATGGTTTGTGTTACCGGTAGATCCGGGTTCATTAGTAGTGCAAGTCTGGTGGAGTGTTCTTACTTATAGTTTTTTACATTTTGATTTTTGGCATATCTTCTGGAATATGCTAATTCTCTATTGGTTTGGACAATACGTACTCAATTTGTTTACAGAAAAAAGATTTCTTACCATTTATTTACTAGGTGCTATTTGTGGAGGATTATTATTTGTGCTTGCTTATAACGTTTTTCCTGTGTTGAATAATTCTTTAGCTTATTTAATAGGAGCTTCAGCCGCAGTTCGAGCGATTATGATCTTTATTGCTGCTTATACCCCAAATACAGAAGTACGTATTATCTTTTTTAATGTAAAATTATGGCAGATAGGCCTTTTTGTAGTGCTTTCGGATTTGATACAAATTCCAACTTCAGATAATGTAGGAGGATTAATAGCGCATATGGGCGGTGCTATTTTTGGATATGTTTATGCTGCTCAGCTTAAAAAAGGTAATGATATTGGTGTTTGGTTTGAGAAAATAATAGATAGTTTTGCAGATGTATTTAAGCCGAGAAAAAAGAAACCTTTAAAAACAGTGCATAGATCCAAAACATATACAAGAACTTCAAAGACAACAACCGCTTCATCGCATAAAACGCCTACACAAAAAGAAATAGATGCTATATTGGACAAGATCAGTAAGAGCGGCTATGATAGTTTGACAAAAGAAGAAAAGGACTTTTTATTTAAAGCCGGTAAGGAGTAAGTATGAGAAAAATGATTAATAAAATCATCTTTGTGGTCAATTCGATTGCAGCCACGGCGTTGCTTTTGTCATATTTATTGCCTTATGTATCTCCAAAAATGTTTTCTTTATTATCGGTTTTAAGTTTGGCAGTACCCATTCTTATAGTTGTTAATGTACTATTTCTATTGTATTGGATTATACTTCTTAATAAGAAAGGATTATTATCTTTTATAGTTCTTATGCTTGGAATTTCTCATGTTTCTTCATTGTATAAACTTGGAGGGACTTCTACACCCGAAGAAGACTTAGAGTATGATTTTTCTATTATGAGCTATAATGTTCATAGCTTTAATAGATTTGCTTGGATTGATTCTGAAACGATACCTCAAGATATTTCAAGACTTGTAAAGGAAGAAAAACCAGATATTTTTTGTGCACAGGAGTTTTATAATAATCCAGACATTGATTTTAGTCAATACAAATATAAATATGAAAACTTTAAAAATGACAATGGAGAATTAGCCTTAGTTATTTTTTCTAAATTTCCAATTGTAAATAAAGGTTCTTTAGAATTAAAGAAAACAAATAATAATATTATATTTTCTGATATAGCTACACAAAACGATACTATTAGAGTTTATAATATACACTTACAATCTCATAAAATAAGTTCACAAACTAATGCTTTGGCAAAAGCAGATTCTCAAAAACTGTTAAAAAGAATTAGAATTTCTTTTGAAAAACAGCAAGAGCAGACCGAAATGTTAATTGAGCATATGAAAACTTCTCCATACAAAAATATAATTATGGGGGATTTTAATAATACTGCGTATTCGTATGTGTATAAGCAAATAAAATCTAATGGTTTTCAAGACGCTTTTAAGAAAGCGGGTAGTGGATTTGGTAAAACCTTTAAATTCGAGCTTTTTCCTGTTAGAATTGATTTTATATTAGTTCCTAACGATTATGAAGTTGTGTCCTTTAAAAGTTTTGATGAAGAATTTTCTGATCATTATCCTATATTTTCAAGGATTAAGTTTTAATTTTTACTGCTTCAAAAAATATAATACAATAGTAATTATAAACAACGATTTGATACATAATCTTTTAGAGGCATTTCTCTCTTTTTTACTAGAAAATATATCTCTTAGGTTATGAATTCTAAATGTTTAGATTATTACCTCATTTTTTTGAAGATTAAAAGTATCGAATCAGATATAAATATTTTTGATTATAACTATAGTATAAAGACTATCAAGAATACTGATTTTGAAATATTAATTATTTTCTAAACGAGCAGCTTTGTTGTTTATGTTTTTCTCCCAATCTTCAGCAAAAACCGCATGACCATTTTTTGCCATCAGTTTCATTTTTTCTATTACGGTTTCTTGTATTTGTTTTGGGAAATTATAGAACTTTTTATTAATTTTTGTAATTCTTCCATCAGGAATTTCACTGTTCTGATGTTTAATGGTTGCTCTACTTTTTTTATAATAAACTATTATTTTTACTCTATTATCTTCATAAATACTATGTGTAGTGGTACCATAGACAATTATAGGATCTATTTCACCATCACTATCAAGATCTGACAATTGCGAGTATTGATTCCAAAAACCAATTGAAGTTTCCCATTCTTGATCCATTTCATCTTTGATTGTTGATCTTTTCTTAAATTGATTTTTTTCCACTCTTAAGTTTAATGCATATATATTATCGTATAAAGTGTCTTTTTCTTCGTTTACAACTTTTTTATGATCAGTTAGTAGCAAATAATATTCACCTGATTTGTCTTTGTAATTATATGCTTGATATAGTTGATTAGAAATACCTAATTGAATTTGTCTTCGATTAGAGAAAATAGCATTCATCTCTTTTTTAGAAAGTTTTTTTGCCAATGTTGTGTCCATGGGTATGGCAGCGTGTTTTTGTATAGGTAACACTTCAATTTTTTCAGTTTGAGTTTTAGGATCTTCTTTTGATTCTTTAGTTTGTTTTCCGCAAGAAAAAAATGTTATTAAAACGATAAAAAGTAGAAATCTATTCATAAGTAAACAGGGTTAAAAAAGAAATATTTATAACTAGTTTTATACTAAATGTAAAGAATATTTTCTAAATAAGCGTATTTACATCATCCAACAATCTAATAGATCTGTGCCGATATGCCATAGTAGTGCCAACCCAAAAATCCGAGTTTTATTAAAAAATAACATTATGGTGTACCCTGTTATTGCATAATAACTATGCAATGGGTGAAACCCTACACTACATCTATTTGGGTCAAAAATAGGGTCTGCGAGAATATGATCAACATCAATAAAGATTGCAAAAATAAAAATAAGATATGCTACTTTCCATCGTTTACGAAAAAAAAGTAATGCAATAAATAAAGGGACAACAAAATGAAAACCGTAGTGTATTAATGGTTGAATCATGAGAAAATATCTTGATTCTCTAAATAGGTTAATGCGTTTGTGCCTTCATTAAAGAGTAAATCTAATATTGATAAGTTTGATAAAAAACCGTGTTTGCTTTCAAAAACCTGAATATAAGGTTCTAAATTATACTTGTGTTCTTTTTTTGCATTAATAAGATATCGTAAATCAGAATATGTTTGGGTTGTGTCTATGTATGACTCTGTTTTTGAAAAAGAAATATCCAACTGTAAACAATCTAGAATCACCTGGGTACATTCATAATTAAAATCTAAAAGAAAGTTTCTCTTTTTTTCAAATAAATGAACAAATTCATCTTCATAATATTCAAAAAAAGGAGAGGTTCTATAGGCAGTTTCTAGAGATTTCCAATGTAAATTCTGCCAGAGAAAATCATTTTCTATGCGTACATCTTTATATAATTGTCTGCCTTCTTTTCCTGTATGTTTGATAGGAATACTTAGTAGTAACTTCCCGTTTGCTCCATAGATATAAGTACGATTTCTATAGGTTTGTTTTTGATAATTATCCTCATTTTCAAAAATTATATCATTGGATTGTGATATAGTAACATATTGCGCTATCGAACCAAAGTACATAGGATGGAGTAGGGAAGTCTTCAAAATACTGTTAACTGATTTTACGGTAACAATTCTTTATAGATATTATGACTGATTAGCCTTTTTTCTTTTACGATATTTACTGTAAATAAACCAGCCAGCTAATAATACTAGAAAATATTTAAAATAAGATACAGGTTTACCGGTTCCGCCAACAGTGGTAAACATACGGTCCCATCTTATTTTATTGAAAATTCCTTTGGCATTAGTATCCCAACTAAACCATACAAAAACAGGTTTACCTACGATATGATTTGCCGGTACATATCCCCAAACTCTACTGTCTTCACTATTGTGACGATTATCACCCATCATCCAATAATAATCTTGTTTAAAAGTGTAATTGTCTATTGGATTTCCATTTAGTAATATTTGATTTCCATTTACAGATAATTTATTGTCTATTCCCATCTCAGAACCTTCATAAACTTCTATAATTCTTCTATAAAGAGAGAAACTTTTAAGATCCATTTTTACGGTCTTTCCGGCTTCAGGGATATAAATAGGACCAAATTGATCAGAGTTCCAGTTTACTTTGCCGTTGTTAGGAAATATTCCCGGGTCTTTAGCATCTTTTGGAGCAATGTTTCTTTCTATGCTAGCTACATTTGGGTGGTTTTTAAATTTATTTGCAGCCTCCTCTGTCATTCCTGCTGCTCTGAATTGAGCATTATTATACATAAACTCATCAGGTTTGATCAGATATCTTTCATATAGATTTTGAGGTGAAAAATTATTTCCTTTTGTGTTCCCTATATAAGAAAATTGAACTTGTGCACGATCTGGTAATTCTGTTCTTTTTCCATTGATATGTACATAACCATCAATAATAGATAAAGAGTCTCCGGGAACGCCTACACATCGTTTTACATAATTTGATTTTTTATCGATTGGTTTGTAGTAGCTTAATTTTGACTGATCTCTAAAATAACGAACAGTATCTATTGGCCAACTAAATACAACAATATCATTACGTTTAATGTCTTGAAATCCTGGTATTCTAAAATATGGATATTGTGGACTGCTTGTATATGATTTAGTTCTAACCAATGGAATTGTATCATGAACCATAGGAAAAGAAACTGCTGTCATTGGGGTACGTGCTCCATAATGAAATTTACTTACAAACAAGAAATCTCCAACTAATAATGTTCTTTCTAAAGAGCCGGTAGGAATCGTATAAGGTTGCATAAAGTAAGTATGCACGATAGTAGCAGCGACGACTGCAAATAGTATTGAGCTCACCCATTCTCCTGCAGAAGTTTTTGGTTTTAAGTCCCTGTCTTTTATATGCTCAACATCAAGCATATAATTCACATAGAAAATATAGAAACCAAGAGTTAAAATAACGAGAACAGTATCTGTAGTACTATTTTTACCAAAACTTCTTATTGTTTCTACCCAAATTACGGGTAACATAATTACATTAATAACAGGTATAAAAAGTAAAATAACCCACCACCATGGGCGATTGATAATCTTCATTAAAACCACAGCATTATAAACGGGTATAATTGCCTCCCATGCTTTTCGATTAGCTTTACTATAAAGTTTCCATGTGCCTAAGAAGTGAATTGCTTGTACTACGAGGAAAAAAATAAACCATTCTGCTAGTGTCATCTTAAAATATTTTTAGTATAAGTACTTTATAATTGTAAAGTGTTACATTTTTATAGTCCTAAAACATCTTTCATACTATAAACTCCGTTTTTATTTTGTAGCCATTCTGCTGCTACGACTGCTCCCAGAGCAAATCCATCTCTATTATGGGCAGTATGTTTTATTTCGATATCGTCTACAATAGAAGAATAGGTAACGGTATGTGTTCCGGGAACATTTTCAATTCTTTTTGCAGCTATAGGTATAGCATATTTGTCTCCTTGATCAAGTTTCCAAGAAGTTTTAGAAGTGTGATCTATAATATCTTCAGCAAGAGTAATTGCAGTTCCACTGGGAGCATCTAATTTTTCTGTATGATGAATTTCTTCCATACTAGGTTCATAGCCTTCTACAGGACTCATCATTTTGGCTAGTTTTTTATTGAGTTCAAAGAATAAATTGACTCCAAGACTAAAATTTGAAGCATAGATAAAAGCTCCATTTTTTTCCTTACATAATGACACCATTTCATCATATTGAGCTAACCAACCGGTTGTTCCCGATACAATAGGCACTCCTGCGGTAATACATTTGGTAATATTTTGCACTGCTGCAGAAGGGATACTAAAATCGATAGCTACATCGGCTTCAGCTATGTCATAATTATGATCTTCTTTGTCAACTTTTAATACAATGGTGTGATTTCTTTCTATTGCTATTTTTTCAATGGTTTTACCCATCTTTCCATATCCCAGTAATGCAATTTTCATATTTGATCTGTGTGTTTGATGCTCTTAAAGAATTGTTTACTATTCAAAAACTATAATTAATTGAGAATCCGTAGTTTGGACTGGCATCAAATTCGTTAATATTTATTTTTGGTTTAAAAGAAAGATCATCAGTGATATTATATTGTTGTAAATGCGCAGTTACATTGGCATCAACTATATTCAAAAGATATAATCCAACTGTGATTAGAATTGAAAGTTCTTGATCTCTCCTATATCTATCTTGTAAAGATAAAAGAGTTTCTGTTGCAATTTGATCAAATTCTGGATCATTAATACCAGCCAATCTACGTTTGTATGCATCTCTAAATCGATTAAGTTGGTCATTGTTCCAAACATAAGAATAGATTCCTGTTCCAATAGCAGCATATACAATTGGTATTTTCCAATACTTTTTGGTATATGCCTGACCTAAGCCCGGTAAAATTGCAGAATAAAATGCAGCTCTTGCAGGAGCAAGAGGTTCATAGGGTACTACTTCTCTCTCTTTCTTTTCTCTCTTTTTTCTTCTTTTCTTTTTCTTCTTTTTAACTTCAACTTCTTCTGTAGTTACCTTCAATTCCTCACTTTCTTCTATCTCTTCAGCTTCTTGACAAAAAGCATGTTGAACAGAAAAAAGTACAAAAAAAATGATATAAAAGGATTTAATCTTCACTGATGAGTTTCTTTATACGTTTAAAATCTTCTTCTGAAGAAAAGGGAATAATTAATTTTCCACTTCCCTTACCAGAAACTTTTACATCAATTTTTGCGCCAAAAAAATCTGAAAATTCCTTGACTCCTTTTGCAATATTTTTTGGGAGTTGAGTTTTGGGAGTTGTTGTCTTTGTAGAAGCTTCATCTTTATTTTTTAAAGACTTTACTAGTTGTTCTGTATCTCTTACAGAAAGAGAACTACTAATTACTTTTTCATAAACATCAAGTTGTTCCTTTTGATCATCAATGTTAATCAAAGCTCTACCATGTCCCATTGAAATAAACCCATCACGCATTCCGGTCTGTATAATTGGATCTAGTTTTAATAATCGTAGATAGTTGGCAATTGTAGATCTTTTTTTTCCTACACGATCACTTAATTGTTCTTGAGTAAGATTAATCTCATCAATAAGACGTTGGTATGATAGTGCAATTTCGATTGGGTCTAAGTCTTGACGTTGAATATTTTCTACAAGAGCCATTGTTAAAGACTCTTGATCATTAGCGATACGAATATATGCAGGAATTGATTTAAGACCTGCTAGTTTAGAAGCTCTAAAACGTCGTTCACCACTTACTAATTGATAATTATTAAAATCTAATTTGCGAACAGTAATAGGTTGTATTACCCCAACTTCTTTTATAGAAGTAGCAAGTTCTCGTAAAGTTTCGTCATTAAAACTTGTACGAGGTTGAAAAGGGTTTACATCAATACTTTCAAGATCTAATTCTATAATATTGCCTACAACCTTATCAGCATTTTTATCTTCTACAGATTTGATATCATTTTCAGGGTCTTTTAATAACGCAGATAACCCTCTTCCCAATGCTTGTTTTTTTGTTGCCTTCGCCATGTATCCTTAACTATTTTTCTTTATAATTTCGTGTGCCAAGCTTAAATAATTACTTGCACCTTTACTTGAAGCGTCATAATTTATAATGCTCTCACCATAGCTAGGAGCCTCACTAAGACGTATATTTCTTTGAATTATGGTTTTAAAAACCATCTCGTTAAAATGCTTCTGTACTTCTTCTACAACTTGATTAGACAATCTAAGTCTGGAGTCATACATAGTAAGCAATAAACCTTCTATGTCTAAACTTGTATTATGAACTTTTTGTACACTTTTGATAGTGTTTAATAACTTTCCTAAACCTTCTAATGCAAAATACTCACATTGTATTGGGATCATAACAGAATCTGCAGCTGTTAATGCATTTAAAGTCAATAATCCTAGTGAAGGGGCGCAATCGATAAGTATATAATCATATTCTGACTTTATACTTTCTATTGCTTTTTTCATCATATATTCACGTTGATCTTTGTCAACTAATTCTATTTCTATAGCAACCAGATCTATATGTGCAGGAATAATATGCACATTGGGAGAGCTAGTTTCTAAAATTGCTTCTTCTGGTTTTATGGTATGTTCTAGAATCTGATACGTTCCTTTTTCGATACTCTCTACATCTAATCCTAAACCAGATGTTGCATTGGCTTGCGGATCTGCATCGATAAGTAATACTTTTTTCTCTAAAACACCTAGAGAAGCTGCTAAATTTACTGAAGTAGTAGTTTTACCTACTCCTCCTTTTTGATTGGCAATTGCTATAATTTTACCCATATGGGGAGATTTGGATTAACAGGGATAAAAATACAACTTATTATATATTATAAAAACGAAAAATATTAACACTCTTTAATGTTTTGCTAAAAAGCTCTGCAATTAAAGAGTGTTTAGTTTTTTTATGTTTATAACTTTCTTTATATAAGTTTATTATATTATTTATTTTTCTTAGCTCGTATCATAGCCTCTAGCTGATCCCACATTTCTTCCGGCACTTGTTCTAAGAGATTAAATTGTCCTGCTCCTTTAATCCACTCTCCACCATCTATTGTGATTACTTCACCATTAACATATGCTGAAAAATCTGATACTAGATAGGCTGCTAGGTTAGCAAGCTCTTGGTGTTCACCTGTTCGGCTTAATGGCACTCGTTTTGAGAAATCTAGTTTTTCAGCTAAATCTCCTGGTACTAATCTATCCCATGCGCCTTTTGTAGGAAATGGTCCTGGTGCAATAGCATTGAATCTCATCCCATACTTTGCCCATTCTACTGCCAGAGACCTTGTCATTGCAAGTACTCCTGCTTTTGCAGTTGCACTTGGTACTACATAGGCAGAACCTGTCCAAGCGTAGGTAGTAACGATATTAAGTACAGTTGTGTTTTTATATTGAGTATCGATCCAATGTTTTCCAAATGCCAGAGTACAGTTCTTAGTCCCTTTAAGTACGATATCAATTATGGTATCAAAAGCATTTGCAGATAATCGTTCTGTTGGAGAAATAAAATTACCGGCAGCATTGTTTAAAAGTACATCTACTGTTCCAAAAGCTTCGATCACCTGATTTTTCATTTCTTCAACCTGATCGTAGTGTCTTACATCACATTGCAAAGGTAAACAAGTACTACCAGTTTCATCTTCAAGCTCTTTAGCGGTATTTTTTAACTTTTCTAAGTTACGAGAAGTAATTGCTACTTTTGCGCCTAACTCAAGAAAATAGCGTGTCATTGATTTTCCTAGTCCGCTACCTCCACCGGTAACAACAATATTTTTTCCTTTTAATGCTCCTTCACGAAGCATCTTATCAGTATATTTCATAAAATTAATTGCTTTTCAAATGTTTGCTAAAATACTATTATTTATAATGCTTACCGTTTTTACTTGGTAATAATTAAAGAGATTTCTTAAAAATTAAATAAGTATTATATTTTATTTATTTACTCGAATGTAGAAATAAGAATATCCAGTATTGTAATGGCAGCATCGCTGATTTTGGTCCCTGGGCCAAAGATAGCAACAGCACCGGATTCGAATAAATGCTCATAATCATCAGGAGGGATTACACCACCTACAATAACCATAATATCTTCTCTATTATACTTTTTTAATTCTGCTACAATCTGTGGCACAAGGGTTTTGTGTCCTCCTGCTAGTGAGGAAACCCCGACAATGTGTACATCATTTTCTACTGCTTGTTTTGCAGCTTCTATAGGTGTTTGGAACAAAGGACCGATATCTACATCAAATCCAACATCGGCATAACTAGTCGCTACTACTTTTGCACCTCTATCATGACCATCTTGCCCCATTTTGGCAATCATTATTCTTGGTCTTCGTCCTTCTAAATCTGCAAATTGATTAGCTAACTCTCTCGCTTTATTAAAGGATTGATCGTCTTTTATTTCTTTTGCATACACCCCTGTAAATGATTTTATTTCTGCTTTATATCTACCAAATTCTTTTTCTAAAGCATCACTAATTTCTCCTAAAGTAGCTCTTAATCTCGCCGCTTCTACAGCTAGATGTAATAGATTTTGATCATTCTTTGCTGCAGTAGTTAAGTTTTGTAAGGCTTTTTCTACTGCATTATTGTCTCTATTAGCTTTTACGTTTTTGAGCGCTTCTATCTGTTGATTTCTTACCGCTTGATTATCTACTTTTAGAGTAGCAATGGCTTCTTCTTCTTCAAGTTTGAACTTGTTTACACCAATAATTACGTCTTGCTCACTATCTATTCTTGCTTGTTTTCTCGCAGCAGCTTCTTCAATTCGCATTTTGGGTATCCCGGCTTCTATAGCTTTGGTCATTCCTCCAAGCTCTTCTACTTCCTCAATTAGTTTCCAGGCTTTTTGAGCAATATCATTGGTTAAAGATTCTACATAATAACTTCCTGCCCAGGGATCTACTGTTCTTGTGATCTGTGTTTCTTCTTGTAAATATATTTGTGTATTTCTTGCAATCCTTGCCGAAAAGTCTGTAGGCAAGGCAATTGCTTCATCTAATGCGTTGGTATGTAGGCTTTGTGTACCTCCAAATGCTGCGGCACTAGCTTCAATACATGTACGAGCTACATTATTAAATGGGTCTTGTGCGGTAAGACTCCATCCACTGGTTTGGCAGTGCGTTCTTAGCATTAATGATTTTGGATTTTTAGGATCAAATCGCTTGATTAATTTTGCCCATAACATTCTGGCAGCACGCATTTTTGCGATTTCCATGAAGTGGTTCATACCAATTGCCCAGAAAAAAGAGAGTCTTGGTGCAAAAGTATCAACGTCCATTCCTGCTTCAATTCCTTTTCTTACATATTCTAACCCATCTGCAAGTGTGTATGCTAACTCGATATCACAAGTTGCGCCTGCTTCCTGCATATGATAGCCAGAAATACTAATAGGATTAAATTTGGGCATATTTTGTGAGCAGTATTCAAATATATCTCCTATAATTCTCATAGAAGGGGTAGGAGGGTAGACATAGGTATTACGAACCATAAATTCCTTTAAAATATCATTTTGTATGGTTCCTGATAATAGTTTTTTGTCTACGCCTTGTTCTTCTGCGGCAATAATATAAAAAGCCATGATAGGTAAAACGGCTCCATTCATCGTCATTGATACAGACATTTTATCAAGTGGAATCTGATCAAATAAGATTTTCATATCTTCAACAGTATCAATAGCCACTCCAGCCATACCAACATCTCCAAATACGCGTTCGTGATCACTATCATAACCTCTATGTGTTGCTAGATCAAATGCTACAGATAATCCTTTTTGTCCTGCAGCAAGATTTCTTCGATAAAAAGCATTGCTTTCTTCTGCTGTAGAAAAACCTGCATATTGACGTATTGTCCAAGGTCTTCTTACATACATTGTAGAGTATGGACCTCTTAAATAAGGAGGAATTCCTGCCGAAAAATTTAAATGTTCTAAATGTTCTATATCAGAAATATCATAATTTGACTTAATGTCAATTCCTTCTGAGGTTGTATGTTTAGAAACTACTCTTTGTTTATTATGGGTAGTGCTTGTAAGCTTTAAATGCTGTATGTTTTTTCTAGTCATTATTCAAAAGCCTCGTTTTGAGGTTGTCTAATTTAATAAGACTATAAAATTAAGGTTTTATAGATAATTTTTATCAAAAAAAATGGTAAAGAGCCTTTTTTTTGAGAAACTCGTAAAATTATTTAAATGCTTTTTCGATAACCATTAATATTGAATAATAAATATCGAAAGCTATAAAGTTTTTTACCTGTAGTGTAGAGAACTCTTTATCAGTAAGGTAATAGATTTTTTGAGATATTAAAGATGTGCTAACATTACCATCGTTTTCGAGATTATTGATGATGTCTTTAAAGTCTTCACTACTACTTGTGTTTTTGAGGCATTGTATAAAACCTCCTCTGTAGTTGAAAATGAGAACTTCTTTTTCATCTTTTTTTATTGAAGGATCTGTATAAGACTTTTTTACAATATCCTGACTTTCGTATTCACTTAGTTTTATCCAGAGAGACTTTTTATCACTAGCTATTTGTTTAAATTTTCTGGTTAACTGTATTGAATTGTCTGAAGGTAATTTTCTTAGATCAAGTGATAAACTTGCTACCTCTGCCAAGAACGTACGATACGTTTTGGTAGAATCATTACCAAAATTGTAGTATTTAAAAAGATCTTTTTCAAAAGAATTAAAGGCTTTGTTTATGATACCGGTATCATCTATAGTAAGACAACTATTACCTGATTGCGAATAGTTTACTTTAAAAAATAGCAGTAATATACTAGCTATAATTCTAGATCTAATCTTTAGGGGCATTGATTTAGATTTAGTAGAGTTAATGTATAAGCTAAAAATTTATTATTAAGTTATAAAGTTAGCAATAAATTACGAATATTAACGTTTTATTAATATTTTTTTCTCTATTTCCTCGCTTAATCTTCTCTTTAATATGGGTTCAAGCAATGTTTTTCTACTCTTTTTTTGGGGAAATACAGTTTTTTGCAGCTCAGGGAAATGCTCGTTTGGATTTTGATATACGTTAGAACCTGTTAAAATAATTTTACCCTCATCAAACAACTCTTGTTCTTTTTCTGCACTTTCTTTTATTTTTTTCTGAATTGTACCTGCTTTCAGTTGTGCTAGAAATCCACCTCCTTCTTCTATATTTTTAAAAAGTGATAATGCTTTTTCTGCGATTTGAGAAGTTATATGTTCTATATAATAAGTTCCAGAAGCGGGGTTGTCTACAATATCAAAATAACTTTCATTTTTAAGTAATAAAAGTTGATTTAAAGAAATTCTTGTGCCAAATTCATTTTCATGATGGTATATATCATCATAAGGTACATTTTGAATTAGATCTGCTCCTCCCAAAACGGCACTCATACACTCTGTAGTAGTTCTTAGCATATTTACATTATAGTCTAAAATAGTTTTGTTTCTATGAGACGGATATGCCAGGATATAACAATCAGAAAACATTGTATACTCTGAGGCTAGCGTATGCCATAGTAGTCTTAGTGCTCTCAATTTTGCTATTTCAAAGAAATAATTGCTTCCTACCGCAACTTTAAACAATATCATTTTGTTTTTATCAGAAGAATCACCTTTATCAAAATGATTCAGATATTCATTGGCATGTGCTAATCCATAAGCAAGTTGTTGCACAATATTAGCACCAGAATTCTGATAGAGACTTATATCTACACTTATAGCAGTTTTTAAACTATTGTTTTGATTGATTTCTGATACAACTTCAAAATCATTTTTAAGGTTTGTATACCAGTTACCCGTTGCAGCAAGATGATTAATAATATCGCAAACCAGATAAATACTTAAGTTTTTAGCTTCAGCTATTTGATTGATTTTTGAACAATAAGGAGCGGATAAAAATTGTGTTTCTATAAGGATAGTTATCGATTTAGGAATCTCGTTTAAAAGTTCTTCAGGATCAATTTCTGTATTGTCTATAATAAGATGAACACTTTCGGCTCCTTTTTTGATTGCTGCTACTATGTTTTGATTTCCAGAAGAAGCATTATCTATATCTATTTTTATAGAGTTGAGCCATGATGAAGGATGTTCGACATTATTTTGTATTTCTTCTATATCTTCTTTATGATAAAAGGGCTTAATATCAATTCCTTCTAGTGATTTATAAATTAAAGTTTCGTTGTAATCTGCACCTTTTAGATCAACTTGTATTTTTTGTTTCCATTGTTGCGCAGAAACTTCATCAAAACTATCAAATAAAGGTTTAGTCATTGTTTTTGTTTTTGGTCACACTATCTTCATATTCAATGATATAAATTTCCTCATTATCTCGCTTCATAAAATATTCTTCTCGTGCAAATTTTTCTAATTCACCACTATCTTTTAGTGTTTTAATATTTTTCTGATCTTTTACAATTTCTTTGATATAGTACTCTTTATTCTCTTCTAGTTCTTGGATTTCTTGATCGAGTTCTCGATGAATTAACCATGAATTGGTATCCAAAAATAGCATCCAGATTACAAAAAGCAGTATAATAAGCACATATTTATTTAAAAATATAGCAAATATCGGGATTAGTGCCGGTTTGTTTTTTAATTTATTAAAATAATCCTTTAGCTTCAATTTGATTGATAATGATATTTGTAAAGGTACAAAAGTTAATTCAAGCGTTCTTTGACAATAGTGCGTACAATATCGATAGCGACATTATTATAATTATTGTTAGGAATGATCAGATCAGCATATTCTTTGGTTGGATCAATGAATTGCTGATGCATAGGTTTTAAAGTGGTTTGGTATCGATCTAATACTTCATTGAGATCACGACCTCGTTCTGCAATATCTCTTTTTAACCTGCGTATTAAACGTTCATCACTGTCGGCATGTACATAAATTTTAATATCAAACATTTCCCTGATTTTGGGATTGGTTAAAATTAAAATTCCTTCTACAATAATTACTTTGCTTGGTTTGGTAGAAATGGTTTCTCCTGTTCGATTATGTTCTACAAATGAATATACAGGTTGCTCTATGGTTTTTCCTTGTTTTAATTCTGTAAGATGATTACATAGTAATTCAAAATCTATGGATTGTGGATGATCAAAGTTGATTTGTACTCGCTCCTCATACGTCAAATGACTTGTATCTTTATAATAAGAGTCTTGTGAGATTACACAAACTTCATTTTCTGGTAATTCGTTTACAATTTGATTTACAACTGTGGTTTTACCGCAACCTGTTCCTCCTGCTATACCTATAATGAGCATTTTGTTTTTTTGGCAAATGTAAAGATTGTTTTTGAGTTTTTGAAGCTGTTATTTTGTGAAATAAATTAATTTTTTCGTGTATATTTCATGTTATTTGGAGCAACAGGCCATTTAGATTTTTCTTTAAAATCGTATTGTAGTGCCCTAGAAATCATTTGTTTTATGTGATCTCCGCTGTGTATACCAACAATATGTAATGCTGCATCTATACCTGAAGTTATCCCGGAAGAAGTTATAAATTTTCCTTCATCAACAAACCTCACATTCTTTAGTAACATGATTTTTGAATACTTTTTTGAAAAATCATCTGCAACAAAGTAATGAGTAGTTGCTTTCTTATGATCTAATGCTTTTGTTTCAGCAAGTAAATATGATCCCGTGCAAATCGATATGGTTTTGGTGTCTTTTTGATTATTCCAATGTGTTATAAATTTGGTATAAATATTATTGTCGACTAAATTATTTATAACAGGCATACTTGCGCCCGGAATTACCAAGTAATCAGCATCTGGCATGTTATCGATGGTGTAATCTGGTTTTATTTTAATGATTTTGTTTTCTGTAGAAATTATTGATGTATCTAATGCTACAGTAAAAATTTCATAATTGCCTTTTGTAAGCTTTTTTGCTTTTGAAAAAACTTCTATTGGACCTGCAACATCTTGAAGCACTATGTCTTGATAAACAAGTACCGCAATTTTGTTTACTTTATTAATATTATTATCCAATTCAATTATTGAATCCATCATTTTTTTATGATTATTTTCTTGAGCAATACTTACTGTAGCTAGTAATAAAAAGAAAATAAGAAGTTTGATCTTCATGATTATTGATCTTTAGTTTTTATTAATATCAGATCTATGTTTATTTAAATAATGCTATTGTATAATCAAATAATTCTGACCCGCCGGATTTTCCGTGTCCAGGGATCACAATAGTTGTTTCTTGATATTTTGACTTAACTTTTTGTACTGTTTTTGACCATTCATTAACATTTGCATCTCCCAAATACCCTTTTCCAGCGCCGTTGGTTTTGATTAAACATCCGCCAAATATGATATTATCTTTAGGAAAAACACCAATAATATTGTCTGTTGTATGGCCTTCTCCAAAATATTCTGCATATACTTTTTGATCTCCAATAGCAATTTTAAGTTTTTTATTAAATGTTTTTATAGATTTAGGTAGCTCTTGTTCTTTATTGTTTAATAATTCTACCGTTTTTTTTTCAACATAAGATTGAATATTGTGTTTTTCGAATTCTTCTATTCCTCCGATGCAATCATTATGAAAATGAGTAGGGATTAGCGCTTTTATTTGTGCTTTTGAGTCATTAATCACGAATTGTATTAATTCTAATGAGCTTTGATTGTCGGTTGGCGTATCAAAAATAATGGCTTCGGCTTGATGAATAACAAGCATTCCATTACAAGGGACTTTTCCAAAATCATCAGTATTCAAAAAAGAGACATGTTGATATACATGATCAGATAGCTTTTTGATTATTAGATTTTTTGTTCGATAAACAATAGCACTATCTTTTACTTTTGGCTTATGAGTATGATTATGTGTTTGTGATGATATTGTAGAAGGGGATAGTACTAGTCCTAAAAACAAAGGAATCAAATATTTGATCATGAATTTTACTTTTAAAAAAGACTTTTTGAATTTTGCCTCCTTTTTATTGCTTCTTCTTAATTTGAAAATGATAGCAAACGATTTTTATATTCTAAAAGAATTTATTTCAACTGCTACGATTGATTTAAAGTATTTCTTATGCTTTCATAAAATTTACTCTTATCAGCATTATCGGGTAAGCCTGCTACTTGACCGTCTCCAAGTT
The DNA here is from genome assembly GCF_006443095.1 of Aquimarina algicola. Lineage (GTDB taxonomy): Bacteria > Bacteroidota > Bacteroidia > Flavobacteriales > Flavobacteriaceae > Aquimarina > Aquimarina algicola. The sequence goes on along the minus strand of NZ_VFWZ01000004.1, from coordinate 240,321 downwards.
CTATAATAATCCACTCTCCGTTTTTCTTTTGTGCAATATCCATTGTAAAAAAAATACTTTGAATACTTTGGGCTATTTCAATAAAACTATCAAGTTTTAGAATGGTTTCTTCATATTCTCCTTCATCCCAATAATTAAAAGTTGCTATTACCTTTTTGTTAGCGAAAAATACACGATATTCTTTAGTTAAAGGCATTTTACTCTTTGAATGTTCTGTTAAAAATTCAAGTTCTTCAAATTCACGAAATACCAACCCTTCATTTAGTGAATCCCCTCTTAATTCAATAAACTTGTCTACTACAGCTTTTACTTTATCATGATCAGAAGCATTTGGAATAAAACAGGCATCTTCCCAATTGTGTTTTTCAGATTTTACAAAATCCTTGACGATTATTGGTTTTTTACCAAATTCGATGGCTAATTGAAATATGTTCTCATCGTTGAGCTGAGTTGTCCAATTTGACTTTGGAGTTTTAGATTTTATTATATCATAAGAAGAGGGTAGATAGTGACAATGTTTGTATTCTGTAGGATTGTTAATCAGTTTAATATTCTTTTTTAAAAGGCCGTCATAAAGATTTTGATATTGTATTGGGGTTAGCATCCATCCTCTATAAATACCAAGCTCTCTGGTCTCTGCTGCTTTTACATACTTCAAAGCTGTTGCTACATTTTCATCGATCAATGCTTCAAAACTGATTAATGAGAAATGAAAACCTTCAGCAATGGCAGATTGCTTTTCTTCTTCATAATCAGGTTCTATAGTTTTGTGATCAAACACACTATCACAATATATAATTCGTATCATTGGTTTTGGTTTTTGATCCATTGATCAAGCATATTTATGAATAATTCTCGATCAGGATGACCTCCAAAGATAGAAAATCCTCTATCAAAAATTTCAACTTCAAAATCTCGTTGTAGTACATACACATCATTCAGGCTTTGAGAAATATACATGAAACTTATAAAAAAGATCATAAATCCAATCCAAAATACTTTAGCTACTGTATTCGAGATGTTGATTTTTTGGTTTTTAGATAAAAAGTATGTGATGAGTAAGCAGATAGTAAAATAACAAATAAAATTTAAGAACATTTCTGTGACGAAATATTGTGTTGAGAGTGAAGTATGAAACCCTCTGCATTTATGAATAAAAGGAAATCCAAAGAGAAATTCGTCTGTACCGTCTATGACAGCACCATACTGCCACATAGAGACGATATTAAATAAAAGTATCGTTAGAGGAAGTGTAATTTTGAAAATCAATTTTTTCATTTCCGATTTAGAATACATTTTAGTGTTGAATATACTAAAAATATGAGGAGTGAAAAGTGATACGTAGTAGTTGCTTTTCCCAGTAGTTTATAATGTAAGGCACATTCGGTTCATACCTCTTAATTCTTCTTTAAAATGAGTTACTTCTAATCTGGTTTTGCTGTGAAATTGAAACCCTAATTTCTCATAAAAAGCAATTGCATTTGTATTTGTGTCGATCACACAGAGAAAAAAAGCTTTCTTACCCTTATGTTTTATTTTGGTTATGATTTTATTCATTACTGTCTTTCCTATCCCCATTCCACTGTATTTTGGCAAAATGTATATTTTTTCTAACTCACAATTGTCTAAATCTGATAATTTGTTGGATGAGGTGTAGTTAATTTTTAAAAACCCAATGTTTTCATCATTCTTGGTAATAAAATAGTATTCGACATTATCGTTTTTTAATTCAGAATGTAATCGTTGAGTGCCAAACTCATGTTCCAGATATAATTCTAAACCATTTTTGGTCCAATGATCAGCAAATACTTGAGAATATGCTTTTGTACAGATCTCCTGTAATTCAGAAATATTATTAATAGTCGCTCTTAGTAATTTCATTAAGTATTATTTATGTGTAGATATATTCATAATCTAAAAGTTTAACTATATTATTGTAATTAATTTTCATTTCTAGTTTTACTCATTTAGATATAAATATAATTTTTTCTCACATTTTTATGATGATGATTTTTAAACGATATAAAATCTTAAAATAAAAGAGGGGATTCTTAAATCAACAAACTTCATTCTTGAATCGATGAAATGCATTCTTACTTTATCGATCCTTATTCTTAGATCGACGAAGTGTATTTTCAGGTTATCGAACTTTGTTTTTGAGCCATCGAGGTGTATTCTTGGGTCAACGATCTCTGTTTCTGTATTGTTGAAGTGTATTCTTGCTTCATCGTTCCTTATTTTTAAATCGACGAAGTGTATTCTTAGATCATCTAACTTTGCTTTTAGAATACTGAGGTGTATGTTTTTTATATAGCTCTAACTAAGCAGGGTAATACACTACACCCGAGGAAGAATCTTTTTGGGCTCCTGTAACCGATTGCAAGCAATTAGTTTCATTTATTTCTTTTAACACGCCCATAAAGGCAAAAACCATAGCTTCTTTAAAATCTATGATATCATCATCGGGGACTATTATTTTGGCTTTTTGTTGTAGTTTATGTTGTAATACTTCTATCAAGAATGTATTTTTTGCACCTCCGCCGGTTGCTAGAATTGTACTTTGTTGTGATCTTGTTTTGGTAATTACAGTACTGATTTGCTCGGTGATATGATGAATGGCAGTGTGTAAAAGGTTTTCTACCGAATCTTCAGAATTTTCAATAATAGGAATCACTTGATCCAAAAACCACTCATACCCCAGCGATTTTGGATAGGGTAGTGTATAATATGACAAACGATTTAATTGCATTACTATTTCTTGATTCAGACTCCCTGAACGTGCTATTTTTCCACCTTCGTCATAATTGAGATCAATTTTTGCGCAGATATAGTTAAGTAACATATTTACAGGAGCGATATCATAAGCGATTCGTTCTCCTTCGGCATCAAAAGAAATATTACTGATACCTCCCAGATTAAGGCAAAAATCGTAACTACCAAATAGTAATTTGTCTCCAATAGGAACTAGTGGCGCACCTTGTCCACCTAAAGCCACATCGTTGGTTCTAAAATCACAGATCACTTTTTGCTGGCAAGTATTTGCCAAATGTTGCCCTGATCCGATTTGATATGTCAGTCCAATCTGTGGTTGATGATATACCGTATGCCCATGACTGGCTATAAAATCTACCGAGATATGATGTCGAGCGATAAATGTTTTAACTTGTTGCCCTAACCAAATACCATACTCATTGTGAAAAGCTAATAATGAAACAGCATCGAGATCAACAGTATGTTTTAGTTTTGTTTTGAATATTTCGTTGTATTCAATACTTTCTTTTTTGAGTATAGTAAAGTTCCATGAATTGTGTTCTTTGTAAAAATGACAATACGCAATGTCTAACCCATCTAAAGAAGTACCGGACATAAGTCCTATCACGTTATATTCTTGTATATCTTTCATATCATATTCTTATTAAGAGAGGTCAGATTTTATATTTTAAAGCTTTTAATCATTATCATAAGGTAACAGGTAGGCTTCCAACGGCTTTAAAACCACCTAAAAAATGTTGAGTAGCGATGTGTTGAAATGATAAAAAATCCTGATACATAAGGATGATATTATTTATATGTTGATGTTGGAACACTTGCGTAGCATACGGATTACCAAATATATATATCAGTACATTCTTTTTTTGACTTAATCTTTCTATTGTATCTATGTCTTCTGAATTTATACCGAAGCTATCTTTAGGTTTTATAGCGGGTGGAAACAGAGCTATGAGCACTTGATTTGCAGAAACTTCTACCTCAGAATTAATAGTTTTGAAGGTTACATGTTTTGAGATTTCATCAAAAAAATGACATTGTTTTCTGTTTCCGATCATTATAGCATCAAAGGGTGCTAATAGGAAGTTTTTAAAACTGTTTTCATCATATTTATACGCGGTTAAGGCAGCTTTTGCAATATCTAGATTGAGTGATTCAGCTTTTTGCGAATCTATTTTTGATGGCAAAGCAGCTTTTGTAAACGCCTTCTTTTTTAATTCAGAAACTCGCTTGTAACTTTTTTCTATCTGTGCATCTGATGCATTTTTTTCTATAGTGCGAATTCCTTCTTCTACATGTTCTGAAAAGCATAGAATATCATTACCGGCATAAAATGCTTGCCATTCCAGATGTCCTTTTTGAGGATATAATTTAGAAACACTATGCATATTGAGCGCATCAGAAATAACAACACCTTTATATCCTAGTTCTTCACGCAAAATATCTTTTATAATTGTTGAAGATAATGTAGCCGGAATATTTTTTCCTTCTGTTAAAGCAGGAATTGCCAAATGACCGATCATAATACTATCAATATCATGTGCAATCGCTGTACGAAAAGGATATAATTCCTGCTGATCGATATCTTCTCTTGATTTTGAGAGTACAGGTAATCCAAGATGCGAGTCTACAAGTGTGTCCCCATGCCCGGGAAAATGCTTAAAACACCCTAAAACTCCTGAATCTTTTAAACCTTTGTAATAAGAAATAGCACAGCTGACGACATGTTCTTTATCCTCTCCAAAAGAGCGATAACCAATTACAGGATTATTAGGATTTGTATTGGTATCGGCAACCGGAGCTAAATTGAAATGAATACCAATAGAAGCAAGATCTTGCCCAATATATTGTCCTACTTTGTAGATAAGCTCTTCTTGATGTTTGGGTAATGCTCCCAGTGTAATGGCATATGGATATTGAGGGGTGTTTTCTACTCGCATCGCCAATCCCCATTCTGCATCGATACTCATTAATAATGGAGTAGTTGCAATGCTTTGATAGTGTTGAATCAACTCAGAAAGGCGATGTAAACTATCTTTGTTAATGATTACTTTTTGTTTTCCTTCAAAATTAGTAGCAGCACTGGCTCTGCTGTGAAAAAAAGTGAGTCCTCCGATATAATGATTTGTAATTAATTCTTCTACCTTCTTTATTTCTTGATCAGAATCATTAATAAAAGCAGCCGGAAAAAATAACTGCCCTATCTTTTCAGTTTTAGAAATATTGTGTGTTTCCTTATCCCAAGCCATATTGATCATTCTTCGTTTTTATCTTTTTTACCATATGTATCGGGGTATTTAATGAATCGTGCCAAGATAATTACCGGTATCGATGCAATTGCCACCCAGATAAAAAAGCCTGTATATCCTAATTGTTCTTGTATAAAACCACTCAGCATCCCAGGTAACATCATTCCTAAGGCCATAAATCCTGTTGCAATGGCATAGTGTGCTGTTTTAGAAACTCCCTCTGCAATATAGATTAAAAACATTAGGTACGCGGCAAATCCAAAGCCGTAACCAAATTGTTCAATAACTACTACAATGGTTGCCAATACTACCGAAGAAGGTTGTAAAAAAGCCAATACCGCATATAATATATTTGGTAGGTTGAGCGCTAAAATCATCGGGAGCATCCATTTTTTTAATCCATGCATAGAAATCACAATTCCTCCTAGAATACCACCAATAGTTAACGCTATAATCCCAAAAGTACCATAAATAGCTCCTACTTTTGTTGTTGATAAAGCCAAACCTCCTGCCTCTGGTGTGTCTAATAAAAAAGGAGAAGCCATTTTTACTAATTGAGATTCTCCTAGTCTGTATACTAGTATAAAGGCTAAAGCAAAAGCAATATTTTTCTTTTTGAAAAAGGTAATAAAGACATCAATAAATCGTAGTGTATTTTTATCTTTTTCTTCAGTCGGGTGCTCTATTTTTGGAGTAGTAAAAAAATTGAATATGGTTAAGACCAACATAAACATTGCAGTAATTGTCATTGTATAGGACCATGCTTTTTGATTATCACCATAAGATTCTTCTAAAAAACCGGCCAAAACCACAATTAGCCCTTGTCCTGTTATCATGGCTAGTCTGTAAAATGTACTGCGAACCCCTAAAAAGAAAGATTGTTTTTTTTCTGATAAACTAATCAGATAATATCCATCTGAAGCAATATCATTGGTAGCCGAAGCAAAAGCTGCAATCCAAAAAAGGGCAATACTAAGAACAAAAAAATGATGAGTAGGTAGTGTGATACCAACTCCCAAAAATGTTAGTGCAATCAGAAATTGCATCGCCAAAAACCATTTACGCTTTGTACTTTTTATATCTACAAAAGGACTCCATAATGGTTTTATGACCCAAGGAAGATATAACCAACTTGTATACAATCCAATATCGGCATTACTGATCCCGAGTCTTTTGTACATAATAACAGATACTGTAATAATTACTACATACGGTAAACCTTCTGTAAAATATAATGAAGGTACCCACGCCCAGGCGTTTTTGTCTTTTTTTGGTGAGGTCATGAATTATTTTTAAGCTTTGACAGGCTGTTATTTTATTTTTAGAAGTGGTTTAAACTTTTTTCAATTTGCTAAAAAAATGTTTTTTTGCACCCACATTTTGTAATTTTTGATTTCCGTAGCGCTGCTATGCAATTAAAAAATTACTTCATTTGGTCACAAAACTGCTATTTTTCACTTAAATCAAAAAAGTTTAAACCACTTCAGAGTTTATGCAATATAACAACTAACCCCTAGTTTCAAAAATACATAAGTGATGTTATTTTCTATACCGTTTTGACTAAAAAATCGTTTCATTTATTTAAGTATTTCACTTTTAAATATGCTTAAACATTTAAATTTTTGATTGGTCTTGTTGAAGCAAAAATTATATACAATGTTTTTAGGTGTTGTTGTACTTAGTTTTTGGTATAGCATATTCACTTATTCTGCTTTCTATCATTTTAGAGTCTTGCTCTCTTTCTTTTGGTATCAAGAGGTTAAAGTATTGGTAGTTATGTCCCTTTCCACCTAGTCTTTTAATTTCAAATTCAAGGCATTTCATATTTATAAACACTTTGGATGTACATCTTGTTAACCATCCATCCTGATTATTATAGGATACTATATAGCTTTTGTTTATAAGAATTCCTGATGTGGTTATTTTGGCTTCAAGTTTTTCAGAATCAAATAATTTAGACTTGAATTCTATTAAAGATTTTCTTAGCACTATAGAAATAAAAGTGAATATTGAAAAGAACAAAAAAGATAATAAGATAAATAACTCATAATTTTCTTTGTAAATGAAAATCATAAAAAATGTTATTATAGGAATTAAAATACACGATGTTATCGTATAATTTTTGATTCTTTTTTGATAATACTTTTTTGCGAAATTGTACCATTCTTTTTCTTCATAGTGAAATAACTCGATTAACCTTGAGTCATCATTTAGGTACACTATTAAATCATTTTTGAAAGATTTATTGGTTTTTGTAACATATTTCAATGAGTAAGTGAATAATAATATTCCTGATGGTATTAAGAATAAGCTAATCAGGTACTCATTATTTTCGTTAAATGAAATGAGTAAAATTGAGATCAATATTAGAAATAGAGAAACAGGAATAAGTAATACTATTAGTATAGATTTTATCTTCCAAAAAGGATTTTTCATAATTAAGTACGACTGTTTTCTATATTGATACAGAAAATAAGTGATGAGATGTATTACCAATCTCGTTTTTTTGAGTTCAATTTATTTTTAAATATACAAATCTCGCTTTCTCTGCGATAAAAATCTAAATAAGATACAGCTATTAATCTTTTGTGATCTAAAAAATGAATAGGTATAGTTATATTAAAATAATCAGTATCAGAAGTTATCGGAAATACACCTATAATATTTTTTGGGTCTTTAATCATTTGGCGTTGTCGTTTGTTTTCTACATTATACAGAACAGCCCATTGTACAGACATAGTATCTCTTTTTTTTAATCTGAAGTGTACAGTATCATCAATAACTCGTTTGGATATTATCTCAGGAGTATCGTCAAATGTATCTAATGTATCTAGCGTATTAGATGAAGGGGGGAGGATTGGAGTATTATAAACATTTTGTACTAGTTCATTAATAATGCTATCATGCTTATTTAATAACGAATTTGCACTAAAAAATATGTTACCCGATATATTTTGAGTAGCTCTGGATAATGCTATCTGATTAGGTAATTCTTCTTTTTTATACCATGCGGTATCACTATTATTTTTGACTTTATACGCACCGTTACCAATGTAAAGGTTAGTGTTTATCACATTTTTATCCCACCAATCAATTAATCTTCTGTAAGATGCCAGATGAAAATCCATACTCCAATATAATTGTGGAGCAAGATAATCGATCCAACCGTTTTTCATCCATTTTAAAGGATCAGCATATAAGTCATCATAAGTAGTTTGCCCCGCTTCTGTGTCTGATCCCAAAGGATCTATAGATGCATTACGCCAAACTCCAAAAGGACTAATGCCAAAGTGAACCCACGGTTTACGTTTTTTAATACTCTCATGTGTTTTTCGTATCAAATCGTTGATGTTTTCTCGCCTCCAATCTTCTAAGGATTGCCCTGGTTCTGCATGATTTACAAAAACATCGGCATCTTTAAACACTTCTCCTTCGGTTTTGTAAGGGTAGAAATAATCATCAAAATGTATGGCGTCGATATCATAATTTTCGACAACTTCTGTAATAATGTTTACAAGATGATCTTGCACTTCAGGAATACCCGGATTATAGTAGTATTTTTTTCCATAAGGGATCATCCAATCCTGATGTGTAAAAAAATCATGTTGTGGGCTTAATATATCTGTGTTCAAATCAAAAGTAGCTCGATAAGGGTTAAGCCATGCGTGGAACTCAAACCCTCTATTATGAGCCTCTTGTATCATCCACGCCATAGGATCGTAATCAAGTTCGGGGGCTTTGCCTTCTTGACCTGTCAAAAAACGCGACCAGGGTGCTAACTTTGATGGATAAAAAGCATCTCCGGCGGTTCTTACCTGAACAATTACGGCATTAAAATTCAGTTTTTTATAAAAATCCAGTATAGCAATAAAATCTTCTTGTTGTTTTTCTACAGGATCATTTGGGCTGGTAGGCCAATCAATATTACTTACAGTAGCAATCCAAACAGCTCTGAATTCTCTTTTGTGAATAGGTTCTGCGCCTTTGATCAAATTTCCACAAAAACAGCTTATGATGATTAGTAGTGAATACAGTAATTTTGATTGCCTCATTATTTTTTTAAGATTTGCCCCAGCTCAAATATAAACAAGTGTTTGCATACTTAACGATAGATTGATTATTTGATTATAGAAGATGATACGAATATGTTGCTTTTAATACTAAATACTGTAAAGTATTGGATATACGAAAGCGCATAAAAGTATTTGTTGGAAACTCAAAGAACAAACGTCTTTTTATTTGTAAAGTGTTTATAATGAAAGAGTAAGTGATGCGTTTTTTTAAATATCCTTTAGATGTTTATGTTTTTGAAGAGCATTATAATAATGAAAAGAATTTTATGTTTGAAAAAAGAAGAACTAAAACTTTTTTCTTTTTTTAGTATTCACTTTATAATATCTTTTTGCTTTTACTCTATTGTATAGTAGCATAATTAAGGCAAAAAGCGCAAGTATTGCATACCCTTTGGGGCTGAATATGTAATCAATTATTTCTAGCATATTAATATTTACAATAAAAGTCGATGACAATATTAGAAACTTACAGTTTTGTTTTTCTAATTAAATCTTGTCAAGATAATCAAGTTCGAGGTCTTTTATATCTAATTCGGGAACGGATTTTTTGTAGTAGAAATCTATGATTTGATCTTCAAGATACCTTTCAATTTTATTAATTTGATTTTCTTCAAACATTCTAAAAACATTTACAGCTTCTTTTTTCTTAAATTCAAGAATGAGGCTGTCAGGGTTTTCGATGATCTCATAGCTTTTATATTTATCAAATTTATCTTTCATCCACCGGTGACTCAATAATTTCATTTGATTGTTGTACACTTCTTTCTTTAGGGTATCGATTTTTTGTATTTGATCAGGTTCTTCTTTTTGAGTTCGACTTAATAATACTTTGGCTTGGGTAAATTCTCTTTCAAATTTGAAATCAATACGACGCATGTCTCTTTTTAATTTTTTTACAACTTGATATAATGCGTTGTCATATATTTCTACAAATTCTTCATAGCTATACAATGCATCCAGAAAACGAATTGCATTTTTTTTATATACTTTAGGAATAGGTTGCTCTTTTGCTTTTTTGAATAGATTGTTAAGTTGTATTTGTATTTCTTCGGGAATCCCTGCAAATTTGGGTTGGTTTTTTATAGCTCTTAATTGCGCGGTGATGTCTAATCTAGTTCCTTTGAACTTTTGAGATTTGTATTTGAATCGGTATTTATTGGGAGAAACATAATCACTACTTTGTGCATTGATGTGAAATGCAATACAAAGTGTAGCCCAAAATACCAGAAATCTCATCTGTAGATTATTATTATTCTATTATAACGTCAGATGTAATTTATATTATTACCCAAAGACTATTATAATTTTCTTTTAAGATAAAGCAAAAAAGTAGCTTATAAAAATGTATGAGGAATGGTGGATGTTCTAAGTTTATTTCTTAATAGCGTTTACTTCTTCTACAGTTACCATTTGTTTTTGTGTATTTCCCCAGCTGTTCATGACATAATTTAAGACATCAGCAATTTCTTCATCTTCTAGTCCTAAAGGCATCATTGCTCCATTGTATGTTTTGCCATTCACTTCGATAGCACCCCTTAATCCATATTTTACAGCATAAATGCTTTCTTTTCGTTTAGTACTCAACCAATCTGATCCAGCAAGTGGTGGAAATGTATTGGGTGTTGCTTTTCCGTCCGGGAGATGACATTGCATGCAAAAATCCATATATACTTCTCTACCACGAGCAATACTTTCTTTTAATTCTGAGTTTTGAGAACTATATACTATATAGTCATTATTATTGGTTTGAGATTTACTTTGTTGTGTCCATGCAAATATGAGAACCACAAAGGTGAGACTTATTATAGTTACTGCTTTTCTCAAATATAATTTCATATGCTAATACTCTTAATTTGGAATTATTTTTACAATGCCTTTATTTTCTATAGCTACATAAATATATCCATCCGGCCCTTGTCTTACATTTCTTACCCTACCCATACCATCTACTAATTTTTTTCGGCTGGTGACTTTGTTATTATTAATCTCTAGTAGTTCTAAATATTGAAACTTTAGAGAGCCGACAAGCAGATTGTTTTTCCAATTGGGGTATATATCACTGGTAATAAAATCCATTCCACTTGGAGCAATCGATGGTAGCCAATAATACAATGGTTGTTCCATTCCTTCTTTTGCAGTGATATCGGTTATTGATGTACCGCTATAATTTCTACCGTATGTGATAACAGGCCAGCCATAGTTTGCACCTTTTTTGATAGGGTTGATTTCATCACCACCTTTTGGACCATGCTCATGAACCCAAATTGTACCATTGGGATGAATTGCCATACCCTGCGGATTGCGATGACCGTAAGAAAATACAGCCTTTTTTGCACTTTCTTTATTTATAAAAGGATTGTCTTTGGGAATGCTACCATCATCATGTAGGCGATATATTTTTCCTCCATCTTTGGTAATATCTTGAGGGTTCACATCTCTATTGCCTCGATCCCCGATACAGAAATATAAGTACCCATCCTGATCAAATTCTATTCTGGAACCAAAATGGTGCCCTTTGGTAGTATTAGGTAGACCTTTGTATAGTTTTTCTATATTGGTAAGTTGATTATTTTTTAATTTGGCTCTTATTAAGGCAGTGTTTCCTCCTTTTTCTGTTCCTTCTTTTGAAGAGTAGGTAATGTATAACCATCCATTTTCTTCATATTTGGGATGTAGTTCAATATCTAACAAACCTCCTTGATTACGATTGTATACCTCAGGCACATTAGTGATTTGATTTTTTGTTCCATTTTTGAAATGAATCAATTCACCACTTTTTTCTGTAATCAACATGCTGCCATCTGGTAACCAGGTCATCCCCCAAGGGATAAAGAGATCAGGTACAACTGTTTCTACGGTGTAATTTTTTGGGTCTTCTTCTAATGGGATGTCGTTTTTTTTCTCTTGAGCACAAGACAGTAGTGTAAGAAACAAGAAAAAAAACAAAAAAAATGAATTCTTCATAAGATCGATTTGCTTTTGAAAAATACAAAGAATTTTTGTTTATAGCCTATAATTTATGTTAATCCCTCCATACATATTAAATGGTAATCCAGGATAAAAATATCTTGGAGCGTTACCGCCAAATCCTCTTGCATTGATTTGTAATTGAGATGCATATTTTGTGTCCAGGATATTATTTGCACCTAAAAACAAATCGTAGGTAAGATGTGAGCCAATATTTGATTTAAACCCAATTTTTCCATGAATTAACTCATAATGATCACTAAAAACAGTATTAGCATCATTAGCAGGAATAGTACTCACTGTTTGAAGATTTAAATTTCCATAAAATCCCTTTTGACTGATAAGGTCAATACCAGTGTTAAAAACATGAGAGGGAGCACCTGTAAGGTCATTTCCTGAAAAGTCATCGTCAAGATCTACAAAATCTTTAAATGTATAGTCATATAAAGAGATATTACCCCAAAAGCGTAATTGCCATGTGTCTGATGTAATAATATTGTAGTATGCTTCTGCTTCAATACCATTGTGTTCGGTTTTACCCGCATTAATGGCAAAGAAATTATCCTCTGTTGTTCTTCTTGTTACTAAAAGATCTCGTACTTGTAATGAATACACAGATAGAGAACCATATAGTTTGTTATTAAATAGCTTATACCTCGTACCTACTTCATAATTCCATCCGATTTCGGGTTTAAGATCAGGATTAAAAATTCCATCAGGCAATAGTGTTTCTGATGCTGTTGGAGTAGAAAAACCGTGTGAAATATTTCCAAATAGAGTAAAAGTTGAGTTTAAGGTATAATTAACTCCAATTTTTGGAGATACAATAGGATCAAAGTCAAAAGTACCGGAACTGTCGTTTTGATCAGTCAAAAATCTGTCTTTGATATCAAAAAATGTTTGATTGAGATTGACTCCAATGTTTAATTTTAGTTTTTGATTGATCTCATAATTGGCTTCGGCAAAGAGATTGTAGTAACTTCTATCTTCATCAAGATCAGAGATTCTGCTTCCTTGCACACTTCCTGTTTCGGGAGGGAAGTCTTCGAATAGATTTTCGAAAGTTTGAGCATTATAAGTGTCCAAAAACAATTCTCCTCCGGCTGTCCAGTTGATTTTTTGCTGTGCAATGGTGAACGTACCAAGTATCCTACTTCTGATCCCAAATGTATATGAATCTTCTTCTAATATATTAAAAGGCCTAGGCTCATAATTTTGTTTTACAGATCCAAATATACTAGTGTGTTGTGATAGTGAAGGGGAGTAATCATGCTTCCAGGTAAGCCCTAAAATGGCAAAGTCTACATCTTCAAAAGCTTGTGAACGTCCCCAGGTGAATGCAGCTTGCCTGGGATTGTCATCAAAATCTTCTTGATTAAGAGAACTAGGGATTTCTGCTTTTAGATTCACATAGCTGCCTAATACAGTGAGATTATCTTTTTTACCCAAAGAAATTTTAGATGCTATAGAAATCGTATTTCGATCATAATTGTTATTGTCACGATAACCATCATTTTGGTTGTTACTATATACGATGTTTATGTTAGATGATTCTGTTGCTAATGCTGCTTGAACAAGAAATCTTTTTAATCCATAACTACCAAATGTAGAAGATACTGAAGCGTATTGCTCTTGAGGTTTTGTAAATTCTGGATGAAATAGTATAGTACCCCCTAATCCTACACCGTAACTGCTTGATGATGGACCTTTATGAATTTCTATAGTAGACAATGCACCTAATTCTAAATCCTCTATAGCCGATTCGCCATTACCATCTGTAAGTGGAATATCACCAAAATACGCTCTAATATTGGCTGTACCAAAAAGGTTTCGAGCACCAATTCCTCTAATTGTAATTCGATTTGTGTTTAGGGTTGCATTTTGCATAAACACTCCGGGAACTCTATTCAAAATGGGATGTAGCTCAATAGGGTTACTGCGATTGATATTATCGGTATCTAATACTGTAACAGCATCTGTTGCATATTTTTGCTGATTTGGGATAGAAAAACTATTAATTGTAACTTCTTCAAGATTTGTAGTGGTTTTCTGTAAAAGAATTGTGATTTCTTCTTTGTCAACCTGAATATTTATTTGTTTATATCCTTCTTTGTAGATTTCAATACTACCAGCAGCTATTGAGAATTCTCCTCTGGGATTCGTAAAAACTATAGTATTTGTTTCTGTATTTGTAATTTGTACATTAAGTAAAGGAGTATTATTTGATGCATCAAGTATGATTCCTTTAACCTTAGATTGCGAATACCCCCAAAGATTTGAGAAGAGTACTAAAAAGATAAATATGTGTTTCACGTTTTTTTATTCAAATATCGTGAAGTATATACATAAGAAAGTATAAAAATCATGATTATGTCAACGTTTTATAATGAAAATGACTGCTTATTACTCTTTAGGGTACCATATTTTATTTATATCAAATTCTTCTAGGACTTGATCGCCAAAGAAAGGAATCAAATGATAGAGATTTTCATTATTATGCATGGTTGCTATAGATTGATAATTTGGAGTTTTTATAAGATGATCATAATCTCCTATTTTTATACAAACATAATATTCATTCACATTTTCTAGTCCTAGATGTATAACACAATCATATATTTTGTTGAGTATATCTCTGCGAGATTGCGTAGTTGCTATGATATTTGAACTATCTGAAATATCGACCATGACAAGAAGTTTATGATCAACATTTTTGGTGTTTAGATCTACATAATATTTGATGGTTTCTGTCACAATATCTTTACTGTCGGATTGATCAAAACATTGTTTTAATATTTGAGCCGTAGCAGCAATAGTGGTAGTATTTTGATTAGTAAAATTGTAATACTTAGCATTTAAAAGTTGTTGTTGAGCTTTATTTTTTAAAATATCAGAAGAATTAATCAAATATTTCAATACCGATTCGTATTGATAACTCATATCTAATAGTGTTTGATCTATTTTCCTTAAGTATTGAAAATATAAATAGTACCTCTTATCATATTCTGCAATACTATCTTTTTTTTGGTTAGTATTAATAATAGTATGATGAATTTTTAAAAGCTCCTGTGCGTAATTTTTTACATTATTCTGATTTTGGTAAAGATGAATTAATTCTTTTATTTCATAGCTTGTTGAATAATTCTCGATGATCTTAGTGTTATAAAACTTCCAATTTTCGTTTTTAAAATTATTCAAAGTATTAATGACATGATTTCTTCCACTGGATTCAAACTGTTTTATAGTATATCTTTTATAGTCAGAAGTGTCTCGCTCTTTGTTAAGTGTTAGCTTTGCATACAGATTATTCCAAACAGGTGCAATGTTTTTTAAATTATAATAATTATTTCCCAACTCTTCAATAAGATTGGTTTTTGCATGCAACAACTCTTGTTCTTTTTGTTTTTTGGATGAAAAATGATGTATTACCCAAATACCACCAATCACTACAACAATGATGAAGTTAAAAATGACTAAAATGTTAGATATTTTTTCTGATAGAATTTTCATATATATTTTAGTTAGACCAGTGAGTATATCTGTATTTTTTTAAATAAGATTCGTCTCATTGATGAATTAACCTTATTTTTTTTAGATATAATACTGTTTGTTGTTCATGATGCAGATAAAAGAATTAATAATCTAGTTACTAATAGCACTAAGATTATTATAGAATGCTTTTTATTAAAATATCATAGAAGTGTAAATAAGATATGAAAATTATGAACTTACTAATGTTCAATAATGAAATACTTTTTGTTACTCTTTCGGATACCAAATGTTATCAACAAAAAATTCTTCTATTACCTGATTCCTATAAAAATATTGTAATTGAAATGTGTAGGTTTCATTGTTTTTTGTTTTTTCAATGATTTCTATATCAGGTGTTTTTATAATATAATCATAGTCGTCAAGTTGAATAGAAATATAATATGCGGCAACGTCTTGCAATTTCAAATCTTTTAAACAAGTATTTACATTGTCTACTAATTCTGTTCTTGATTGTTTGGATATTTTATGGGTACTATCTTGTTTTTTTAGTAATACTAACAGTTGATCATCTTTTTGTTTTGTATAATATTTAAAGTTATTCATATTGATACCGTTATTTTTCTTTTGTGCCATACATTTTTGTAAAGCTATAGATATTGTGTCGACGGCATTTTCTTTCTGTGTCTCAAGCTTATAATACTCTTTTTCTAATAAAATGTTTCGATATCTATTACGGAGTTCGCTAGAAGTTCTGATGAGATGATTAAGGTTGTCTGCATATTGATGTTTTAACAGATTATAGATGCTTTTATCGACTTTGTTTAGATAATAGTAAAACTTCTTATATTCAAAGTTATATTGAATATTGGTATTATCTGTATAGATTTTACTATTACTAAATGCGAGTATATCATGAGAAGCTTTATTCAACTCTTCTAAATCGTACATTAATTGCTCTTGCAGTATATATGTTTTTGTAATCATATGAGATTTTTCTTGCCTCCATTGCATCAGATCTTCTGTGTCTTGATATTTACCAAGGTCTGATATTTTATATTTATAAGTTTCCCATTTATGAGATTCAATTTTGTCAATTTCATGATTAAAATGAAATAATTGTTGGTGTACTATCAAAAAATCTTTTGGTTCTATTTCTTTATGTTGTACAGTATCCCTATCTCTTTTAAGGCTAAGTTCAGCATAGAAACGATTCCATTTGGGAACAATAGATTTTAATATTCTATAATTTGTATCTACCTCTTCAATAAGCTTAAGTCTTATCTCATATAATTCTCGTTTTTGTTCTGCTTCTTTACTATAATCAGTTAAGTATTTATTGATTTCTAAACCTCCAATTAATAGTATCATTATACAACTTGCAACGACTAATAATTTGAATAGGAATTTTAATATGCTCTTCATTTGAAAATTGGATTTAAAGTAGATTCGTCATGTAAAAATAACCATATACAAATCTATCTTATATCCCTGTTTACAGTGAAAATGATTAGGTTTACTTCATTAGTTACTAATATTTTAAAGTTATAATAGCATAAAGATTCTATATTTAGAATACACTTTTTCCTTTTGCTTTGTCTGGAGGTATTATTTCTAATAAATCTGCTATTGTAGGAACAATGTCTAAACTATGTATTTGTCCTACATTTTTGTTTTTTATATTTGGACCGATAGCATAAAAAATTGAATTCATTTCTCTTTGATTACCGGGATTACCATGTACTCCAAGTCCTGTTTCGTTCATAAACCCTGAGGCTAAAAAATGCTGTGTTTCTATATCAAGGTGTGCATAAGCATCTTGATTGAATGAATTAGGAACTATACCAGGAACCTTTGGTCTTATTTTAGAAGAAATCGACCATCCAGTTCTTGCACTTATAAAAACATCTCCTGCACGACTATTGTCATCCAGATGTAAATGATCTAACTCAGATGATTTTAGTACAATAGGAAAAATAGATACACCTGTTTTTTTGTCTTTTAGATTTTTGAATATTTTGACAATCTTATCTACATATTGTGTAAACTCTTCTTTTGAAACTACCCCTTGCCCTTGTCTATCTTTTAAGTTGATGTAGATATGAGCTGCCGGACCGGTACTATAAGCTCTTGCTTCTATATTTTTTCCTTGTACTGTAATACCTGCTTCTTCTAAAACATTATTTGCGAGTACAATAGAATGTATAGGAGCAACGCCATGATCAGAAACGATTAAAAAATTAGTGTCTTTTGGAGCATTTTGTATTAATTCTAAAAGCAACGTATCTATAGTTTTATACGCCCATTCTACATACTGGTCATATCGTTTTTTTCGTGCTCCGTTTTCAAGGTCATAATCAAGTTGTCTTTTATCTTTTAGTAAAAAACGATGTTGTACATCATCAATAAGTGTAAAATATCCAGAAAGCAGATCCCAGTTGTCTTGATGTAAGTTTGCTAAAATTAGTTTTTGATAAAACAGAGCAAGTCTTTCGGCCTGATCAAGCCACATTTTTTCTGTAATAAGTCCTTCACTTAATTTTATGTTATCTTGTTCGCAAGGCCATATACCAACTTCAGTTTCCATTCTTGTTTTAAATTCTTCTGGACCTGAAGGGTTGTATCCAATAGCGCCAAGGTATACATTTGCGGTAGCTGATTTATGGTCAAAATCTGCTAGGTAAGACCAACTTGATACTTTTTGGTTCTGAACATCAAACTGAATTTCTGACCATGTATTAGGTTTAAGCTCTCCTAAGTATCCATTAGAGATGTCTTTGTCAAAATCAAGTAATATCGCATCATAATTTTCAATATCATCAAAAGAAGTATCTACAGCAAAGCAATTTACTGTCAACTCTTTTCCGGAAATTAGTTTATACCCTAAAAAATTAGCGGGTTTTAAAGATTTGACATGCTCATATTTTTTAGTCTTAAAATTGCCTTCTGGTATTGGTGCTAATTTTGATACCGAAGACCTTGCTATTCTTTTACCATATCCCAGAGTGTAAGTGCCTTGTCGATTTGTATTTTTATTATCTTGACCAACAGTATTTATATTGATTACTTTTTTTCCTTGTCTTGTGGCTGCTTTCCATATGGTTTCTGCTTTGATTGGGGCAATAAAACCAGATGTAGCTCTAGGGCTTTTGATGGTATCACCTTGTAAGAGGATGTTATTGCCAACTATACCATGCTTGTTTGGATGTGTTCCTGTAAATAAAGAAATATGAGAGACTGCTGTTGCACTAATCCCAACAGGAATCATTCGCTCTGCATAAGCTCCTTTTGTTTTCATTTGAGCAAAAGCCCCATCTTTTGGCAGCACTTTGCGACGAAGAAGATCATCTAGAATCCAATCTGCAGCCCCATCTACCGAAATAAGAATTACCTTAGGAGACTTTGATTCTTGAGCAATTATTACATGTGTATGTAGAAGAGATATTGCTATAAAAACACATTTAACTAGTATCGCCTTTTTGATCATTTCTATTTTTTTGATACAAAGGTTGGCCAAAAAAAAGGTTGATAGGCTATCTATTTATGTAAAATTTATATCCTTTTGCGATTTTGCCTAAAATGTAAAGGACTAATTTCTTCATGTTTTTGAAAAAACCTTGATAAATTATTAGGTTCACTAAAATGCAATTCTGATGCTATTTCTGAAATCGTCTTATCTGTATATAGAAGCTCTGTTTTGATTTCTTGAAGCAATCGATGTTGAATTAGTTTTTTGGGAGTCAGGTTATAATGTCTTTGAATAATTTTATTTAATCTATTGCGCTCTACCTTAAGCAAATTTGCATATTCTTCTACTTGATGAACTTGTCTAATATTTTTTTCGAGAGCGTCCTTGAATATATATGCGATATTATCACCTGAGGGAATGGTGTAAAGTTTATAGAATTCACTATATAACCTATTTAATTTAGTCAAAACAAAATATAGCAAAGCTCTTATGATATGTTGACTATCATTACGAAAATCATTGATCTCAGCAATTATATTTTTTAAAACATCTTCTATAGCAGTAAATTCTTTTTCGTGAATTTGAAAAAATTGAGGACTGGTAGCATTATAGAAAAAGTTTAATTTGAATACGAATAGTTTGTCAAGGAAAAAATTTGCCAAAAAATCATCTTTAAAAACCAAATGATACCCTTGTGGTTGGTTGATATTAT
The DNA here is from genome assembly GCF_006443095.1 of Aquimarina algicola. Lineage (GTDB taxonomy): Bacteria > Bacteroidota > Bacteroidia > Flavobacteriales > Flavobacteriaceae > Aquimarina > Aquimarina algicola. The sequence continues at coordinate 220,593 of NZ_VFWZ01000004.1, read as the reverse complement.
TGGTTTTCTTTTGATATGGAGAATTACATATAATTGTATAGGGTAGAAGAGAAGCACCAAAATCTTTTACACTTATGTTTCCAGAGCTTTGTTTTAAAAAGATTACTTCAAAAAAATCTGTGACATGAACCTCTGATTCAAAATAATTAGAAGGACGCTTATCAAGAGTATGTAAGTCCATATCAAGTTCAAAACCATACTTTTGTTTATCGAATTTAAATTCTCGCATTTACTAGCATTGATTTTATGGTCTTAGTGAATCAATTATCGAAGCATCGTTTGATACTTTGTACAAAACTAATCAAAATATCAATGGTTATAATTAAATACGAGATCAACAAAATGAACTGTAATATCGTATCATATATTGAGATTAATTATAATTTTCATGCTCTGGATATACGTTTTATATAGTATTTGTAGTTTCTTAATTGCTAAATGGTATTTTTGGTGCGCAAATCATGATAAATCCAATTAGTTTATAAAAAAGTAACCTTATCATAAACCAAAATAAAGAGTATACTGTTTTATTTCCTTATTTTTTCCTGAGAAAAGATAAACGTAAATGTATAATATTCTAAAAAAATCAAGGGCTTCATAATTAAAATGATAATCTCAGTACAATGAAAAGATCACTTTTAGTAGTTATTACTCTCATATTCTTTCCTTTACATTTTTTCTCTCAGGATACCAAACCCAAGGTTGCTTTAGTTCTTAGTGGAGGAGGAGCAAAAGGGCTAGCTCATATACCAACATTACAAGCATTAGATTCTCTAGGCATTGTACCGGATTTGGTTGTTGGTAACAGTATGGGAAGTATTATAGGAGGATTGTATGCAATGGGTTATTCTGGTGATAGTATTGCTAGTATTGCAAAAAATGCAAAATGGGATAAATTAATAGGAGGTGGAGTAGAGTTAAGAAGTGTAGGGGTAGAGGAAAAAACAGAGTTTGGACGTTATTTTATGACACTCAGTTTGGTAGACAAAAAATTAAAGTCAGATCCATTTTTATTAGGGGATCAGAATCTGAGAGACTTTCTTGCATTAACGACTTTTCCTGTTTATGATATTGATGATTTTGATAACCTGCCAATACCATTCAGAGCTGTAGCAACAGATATTGTAAATGGAAAAGAAGTAGTATTAGACAAGGGGACTTTGGCGGATGCTATGAGAGCAAGTATGTCTATTCCTGTGGTCTTTTCGCCTGTGCCATATGAGAACACACTTTTAATCGATGGTGGAATATTGAATAATTTTCCTACGGATGTTGCCAAAAAACTGGGAGCAGATATTATTATAGGGAGCAATGTAGGAGGAGGAATGAAAACTAAAGAAAAATTAGAAAACATCTCAGCATTACTTTTTCAAGCCGGAATGCTGAATAGTAATTTGAAGAATAAAGAACATAAAAAACTATGTGATATTTTGTTGGATCATAGTGTAAATCTATCTTACTCTACAGAGGACTTTATAAAAGGAAATGAAATCTATGAAGAAGGTAAAATTGCTGTAGCTCAAAACATAGATCAATTGACAACTTTATCAAAAAAAATCAACAAATTTAAACAAAGGAAACACCAGTTACCTGTTGAAGAGACTGAGATTATCATTGATACGCTAAATTATAAAAATGTAAGCAAAGCTAATCTGGCATTGGCAAGGGCTAGGACAAATATTTTACCAAATAAAAAATATAATAAACAAGATTTGTTTGATGGAATTGATAGAGCGATGGGAACTAATATTTTTAGCAGAATAACATATAGCCCTTTTATATACAAAGAAAAACAAGGACTGCAGTTGAATATGTTTGAAAAACCAAAACATCAATTTAGTGGAGCGTTACATTACGATAGTTACAGGGATATAGGATTGATTGTTAATTATACGGGTAGAAATATCATAGGCAATGCATCACGGTCATTAATCACTTTGGATATAGCAGATCAACCTAGAATCCGGATACAACATCAAAAAAACTTTGGACCTCGTAGAAACTGGTGGTTGAGGTCTGAGGTATTTGGACAACGATTCAAACAAAAGGTTTTTATCAATGGAGAAAATGCAGATAATCTTCGTTATAATGATCTGGTTTTTGAAAATCAATTAAATAGAGATTTAAATTCTTTAAGAAGTTATTTTGGATTTGGTATAACATATCATAATACCTATATCAAACCAGAAATAAAACCGGAAATTAATGATAACATTTTTAGTTTAGACAAGTATAACTTTGAAAATATTAACCTTAATGCGCATTTTTCGTATAATAGTTTGAATGAAGTATTTTTTGCAACCAAAGGAAGCGCTCTAAGAGCAAGTTTTAGTAGATCTGTGACCAATAATATAGATGTTGATTTTTTTGATGAAGCTCAAGAAGATTTAAAAGGGTCTACAAATGGTTTTTCTAAAGCAGGGCTTACTTACGAAAAAAGATTTTCGATTCATCCAAGAAAAACAATGATCATAGGATTTACCACTCATTTGATTTTTGAAGATGAAGAAAGTACAGGAGATATTTCTTTTACAGATTTTGGAATAAGCGAAAAAAACATAATTGGCGGGAGTGTTGTAGAACCTAGAAACGAAAGTCATGTTTTTCCAGGATTAGATAGAGGTGAGTTAATTGTTAATCAGTTTACAAGATTAAACCTGGGACTTCAATTACAATTAGTCAATAACATTTATATTACCCCTCATGTAGATGCTGGTACAGTTGGGTTCGAAGACTTTGATGAGTATATAGAAAATATATTTTCTGCAAAGGGAGAATGGCAAGACTCATTAGAAACTAGTTTTTTGTGGTCTACCGGAGTTACATTTTCTTATAAATCTATTTTAGGACCTTTAAATTTTGATATATCAACGATTAGTGGCACAAACAAGGTAAGATATTTTATAGGACTTGGATTTCCTCTAAGTCCTTCAAACTAAAACGAAACAATACATTAAATTGATTTTTATTTTTTGAACTCAAAACTTGAAAATATGAAACAGTACAGAAGAATATATACACTACTATTTACAATAGCGTTTTTACTATCATGTAATCAAAAGAAAAATAATAATGATCCTTTACCAACAGATGAAGAGAATAATATAACTACAATCGAAAATACCGAGATAAATGATGCAAAAGAAAAGGTAGAAGATGCTGTAGAAAATGTTGAAACAGAAATAAACGAAATAAAACCAGATCATTACATTTGTTTCAAGGGAGATAAAAATCCTGATATGGTTATCTGGGTTAGTTTTGGTGGTAATAAGGGTAAAGCATTACAAGTTAAATATAAAGGGCAACAAGAAGCAATTGATTTAGAATTTGTACGTGAATCATTAGTAAGTAATGGAGCACACCCGACCATCGATTATTATTACAATGAGATATATAATGGTAAGGTCAATGGAGTTTATAAACACACGCATTCCGGAGCGTGGGATTATATAGAATATACTAGAAATAAAGATGGTAAGAAATTTACATTTACAATAGATCACGAATCTGATCCATACGGAAAAACACCTTGCTTTGATCACAATAATAATGCATCAGCTGTTTCAAATTTATCTCTAAAAGTATTCGAGGGGTTTCCTATAGAAATAGATGGCTGTTCGACGTATTTTTCATTAAATCGAGGAGATTTTAAAAAATCAAAGTTTATATATGTTGATGATATTGATGCAAAAGCTGCTATACATATTAATGACGAATTGGTAGTATTTCAAAAATTGAATGAACAAAGGGTTACAAGAGATAGTATGGTAAAGGTGTTACAAAATGATAAGTATAGAATTCAGATCAAAACGGCAAAAATTAGCCAAACGGATGAAACTGTTCAGCATAAAGGAACTATAGAAATTGAAGACTTAAAAAACGCCTCGCGTCTTATTCAAGATATTATCGGAGAATTTGGATGTTGATGATTATTGATTTGGATATTTGCTAAAACCTTATGATATAAGTAAAAGAAAAATACTAATACACATTACAAGTATTAAACTATAACTTTTCTTTATATAGTTTAAAATGATTTTTTTGCGAATATAGATTGAAAAGCTACGCATATATATTAGACATACTTCCTATAGTATCAAAGTATTATATTTGAATTAGATAAATATACAGTAGGAATGAGTATCTCGGATTTAGATCAAAAATGGTTTGATTTTACAGGTCAATATGTCGATAAGTTAAATCAAAATAATGGAGACTGGTCTCAGTTAACCAAAGAGGAACAAGAATTAGCTGCTCTTTGGCGCTTAGAAATGGATGTACATAATGGAGGTTTTCTTCAATTTTTTACCAATTGGGGTATCGATTGCTATGAACATGCTATCAGATGTCTCAAAAAGATAGGAGCCAAAAAGTCTCTCGATATTATTCGTTCATCTTTTACTGTAATAGATAAATACAAAGAAGACAAAAGGTTAAAAGCCTATTTTGATCTGTACAAACTTATATCAGAAGACGATCATACTCAATTAGACCTTCTGGATAATCAATATTGGGAACTCCCCGATAATATACAAGAACTCACATTTAGGGTATATCAAGTTCGATAAAATCATATTTGTAATGAACATCTTAAAATGTTATGGAAGGTATAGACTACAATAAACGTTATAATGAGATTTCAAAAGAATTTCGAAATACTAATGCTTCAAAAGAAAGTGTAGAAAAACTCTATGATTTATTGTACGAATTAAAAAAGATAGAAAGGAGTCACTCAGAAAACATGATACTATGCTTTATATATAAATTATTAGGATATCACCAATCTGCATATAAGATTTTTGCGAATACTGCTGATATGAATAATAAAAAAAATAAGGCAAAATTATTAGTGATGAAAGATAAAGCGACCTCTCATAAAGATACTTTTATCATTCAAGATATTCGAAAATTTCAAAAAAAGCAACCACAAGCTAAAATCTCCTTACAAGACTTTGTTCCAATAGATAATGATGAAAATGATTTTACATTAACCAATAAGAGTCTGGTGGTCTTTAACAAAAAAATTAATAATAAAAGAATAGAATTTCATCTTGGGAATCATGAATTAGAAAATTATATAGATGATATCATCAAAAAATTAGAGTGGTTATCAGATTGCAAAGAAGAATTGATTTGTTATTACAATAGGCACCTTGCACAATATACCAACAAACAAGCTAACGAGAATTGGTATCATACGCTAGAGGTTTTAAGCTTGAAAGTTACTATAGGTGAATCTGGAAACATTTTTGCAGACATTTCTTGTGGTGAAGATTATATGTTGGACCATATACTAGATGTAGAAACCAATGAAAGAGAGATTTATGACATGCGATTTGACGGCTAAAAAATTATAGAATTGAATTGTATTTGCCTTTTTCTACGTTTCATATTGAATTACTATCCCAAAGTATTGTTGCTAAACTTCATATAAACTAGCTTCTTAGTCTTTGAACTAAGCAGTATAGATTTTTAAGTCTGTTTTTAAATTAATACAACTCAAAAAGCAAACCTTGCTAATGACTCGTAATGATGTAGATTTTACTCATCACTTGTCGAAAATTAATGATTACAATTTTAGTATAAAACCTCAAGATTCTGTAATAATACTGATAATTATTTTGCGATAGCTAAAATTAAGAACCTTAGCTACATTAGTTTAAAAAAGCTCTCCTTTCAATATTCCTTAATTCTTTCATGATTACACTTTGGTAATAGTAATACCACTAAAAATCGGGGGGATTTCCTGTTTTTTATAAAGTAGTTTTGGTTCGTGAAATAATAGTAATCACATTGATTATTAACTGACTTAATATACTGTTTTGACAAGATCAAAAATAGCGTTGCTGATATATCGAAAACAAATAAGAATTAGTGTTGGCTATTGCTATACTATGTATTGGTATTTAGGTTTTACATCAAGTATAGTGGGTTTACAACCTTTTAATTAAAATGTTTTAATCTTTGAGTGACTTATTGAAAAAGTATTGTTTGATTACACTTTATTACGTGTTGCGAAAGTATTGTTTATTGGTTTCAAGAACATTCTGGATTACTTTTTTTTTATGTTTTTCTACCGCATTATTTAGTCAGGATTTAAGTCAAATAGGAAAAGCTAAATTATTTAAATTAACAGGAGGAGTGGCAGGTAATGCAATTTTTTACGAAGGACAATCCAATAGAGAACCGTTTACTTATTTTTTAACGGGTAATGTTAATTTGAATATAAGTGGAATCTATAATATTCCTTTTTCATTTTCATATTCGAATCAAAAATTTCAAAATACTAATCCTTTTTCTTTTAATCGATTAAGTATTCATCCATCTTATAAATGGGTAACCACTCATATAGGAGATGTGAGTATGACTTTTTCACCATATACGCTTAGCGGACATCAGTTTACAGGAGTAGGAGTTGATCTTACTCCAGGAAGTCGTTTTAAAATGAGTGCTATGTATGGTCGATTGCTAAAAGAATCTGAATTTAATCCTGATGATCCACAATCAGAACCTGCATACAAAAGAATAGGCTATGGTATTAAGGCAAACTATGAATTTGAAAAATTTTCTATTGGTGCTATCTTTTTTAAAGCTTCAGATGATAAAAGCTCTCTAGATAATGCTGTGCCTGTAGAGCTAGAATTACAACCAAAAGAGAACGCAGTAATAAGTTTGGAAACTAAGGTAAAACTTTTTGATAAAGGTGAAATTAATGTAGAAGTAGCCTCTTCAACGATAACTGAAGATACTGATGCAGAAGGAGAAGCAGATAGCGCATCAATTTTGTCTGCATTAATTAAAAATAATGCTACAACGCAGCAGTATAAAGCTTTTAATGCTAGTTTTTCTTATCCTGTAGGACAAGGGATTGTAGGTGTAGGCTACGAATATATCGATCCTGATTATAAAACGTTGGGAGCTTATTTTTTTAATAATGATCTTGAAAATATTACACTTAATGCCACTCAAAATATATTTGAGAATAAATTGAATATTGCTTTTAATGCAGGTTTACAAAGAGATGATCTTGACAATACAAAGAGTACTCAATTACAACGTGTAGTAAGTGCTATTAATCTTACCTATAATGCTTCAGAAAAATTAAGCTTATCAGGAGGATATTCCAATTTTCAGTCATTTACAAATATTAAAAACCAATTTGATTTTATTAATGAAGTTTCTCAGATAGATAATTTAGACACGTTAGATTTTCAGCAGATTTCGCGGAATGCTAATCTTAATGCAAATTATATTTTAAAAGATACAGAAACAAAAAAGCGCAACCTTAGCGTAGCACTTTCTTTTCAGAATGCAGTAAACAAACAAGGAGGACAAACTGTAGAAAATGGAGATTCTAATTTTTACAATGGTAGTGCTTCTTATACAATGGGTTACCCTATTCTAAATCTTAATGTTTCTACAGCTATTAACATAAGCTATAGTACTATCGGTACAGATACAGGTCTCACATATGGACCTATTTTGTCTGCTAACAAACAATTCTTAGACAAAAAAATACGCACAACAGGTTCTATAAGTTATAATCAAACCAATAATAATGGTACAAAGCAGGGAGATGTAACTAATATAAGATTAGGAAGTACATATACCTATCTTAAAAAACACAATTTTAATCTCAACGTATTATCTCAATTTAGAAACTCAACGACCTCTAGTAATGATTTCACAATTACTTTTGGCTACAATTATATTCTTGATAAGTTCAATCCCAGATTTAAACTTCCCAAAAGAGAAAAGAAACATAAAACCAGAGAATCAAAGAGTGACGAAATTATACAATTTAGATATAGAGATTCTTTGTATCGAGGAACAAGAGGCGAGATTAATATACAATTAGCAAATCTTCAAAACCATTCACATTTTGACCATATTCCAGAGTATAAAAAAGGAGAACTCAGCATGCTACGTCAGATAGTAGCCGACGAAAAAAATAAAAACGAATACAAGGATAAAGCCTTTATTTTTCTTAAGGAATTATATAGCTATGAAGACTTTCTTAAAAACTATAATCAGTTAATATTCGAGACATTGATTGAGTTACGTAAGGATATGAGACGCCTGGATTATGCTTTTGAAAAAGCCTTTGTAAAAGCTAAAATAGCAGTAGATAATCATAGTTTACATAAAAAAACAAAAGAAGAGCGTAAAAAAACTTCTGAAGCATTGCAAAAAAGATATAAAGAATTAGAACAAAATTCTGATACGGCTTTGGCAAGATTAATAGGACACCGTTGGACACTTCCAATTATTGAGAAATATAATTCGATTACAAAAGTAGAAAATCCGGATAAGTTCCTCGCAGAGCTTATGGAACAGGAAAAAGAAAATATATTCCGTATGAAAGATAAAGATGAAGAAGATCAAAAAATTGAACTGTATATCATTACACAGATTATTGATTTCTACCTTAAAAAATCGCTTAACTATACCGATCCAGATAAATTTAATTTGAAATATATAGAAAAGAACTAACCTATGAAAAAATTAGTACTTGCACTATTTATACTCTTTTGTAGCAGTGGTAAAACTTTAGCTCAGCAGTTTCCTATAACGATACTCCCACAAGTTAACCCTCCTGTACCTGTAAATTTTTATAATTATGCCGATGGGACCACATTAAATAGTCCGCTTAGGGTACAATTACTACTTAGAGACATTACGATCAATGACGAACAAATACGATTAAAAGTTTCTTTTGATGGAAATGGAATAGCTTTTGAAAGTAGAGATATAGTGATTGGGGCAGCTCCATTATTTATTAGCGGAGGTGAACCGTTATCATTAACAAATGTAGAATTAGCTCCTTATTTTGAATTTCAAAACTTACAAGGGATTAATCCTAATATTTATGGTAGAACCATTCCAGAAGGTAGCTACCAATTTTGTTTTGAAGTTTTTGATTTTTCAACAGGAAATCGCTTGTCTTCAAAAACTTGTGTTAGTACTTATATTTTTAAAAATGAACCTCCAATATTAAATCTTCCACTTAATGGTTATAATATCGAGCCAAAAGAAGTAGAAAATATTGTTTTTCAGTGGACACCAAGACATATTAATGTAAGCAATGTTGAATATGAGTTGAGTATTGTAGAAATTTGGGATGATACTGTTGATCCTCAAACAGCTTTTTTATCATTGCCTCCTGTTTTTGAAACAACAACACGATCAACATCATTTGTATATGGTCCAACTCAACCATTATTACTGCCAGAAAAGCGTTATGCCTGGAGAGTAAGAGCAAAAGCATTAAAAGGAGCAGAAGAAATAGGACTCTTTAGAAATCAAGGTAATAGCCAAATATTTTGGTTCTCGAGAACCTCTCCATGTAACGTTCCTATTAATGTATATGCAGAGCCTAAAGGAATTTCTAAAATTAATGTTTTTTGGGAAGAAGATCCTTCTGTGTATACCGAATATACTATTGCGTATAGAGAGGCTAATAAACCTAATGCACAATGGTTTACTATGCGCACCAATAGTGGATGGGCTACTATTTGGGATTTAAAACCGGGAACAACATATGAATATAAAGTAAAAGGTAAATGTAAGTATCAATATGGAGATTTTTCTGAAACTCAAGAAATCACAACAGCCACCGCTCAAGATGAGACCGCTAATTATAACTGTGGCATTGTTCCGGATGCAGTTGCGATAACTAATAGAGAACCAAATCCCAATCTTAAGATCGGAGATCGTGTCACAGCAGGTGATTTTGTTATGACAATTACCGAATTAGAGAGTAATAATAATGGTAGAATAACAGGAAGAGGATATGTGAAAATACCTTATTTTAAGTTTGCTCGATTCGGAGTAAAATTTAATGATGTTTTAATTAATACAAGCAATCAGCTGGCAGAAGGAGAGATCATTACCCTATATGACCCTGCCTTTGGAGAAGGTGAAAACATGACTGTAGATGTTGATCTTGATGTTGTAGAAATGATAACCGGAGATCAAGGAGAGTTATCAAGTGGCGAGGTAGATTTTGTAATTGCAGATATAAAGCCTGATGAAAATAATGCATGGATAATAACAGGCACCAATGGAGAACAAGTTGTAGTTCCAGGAGGACAAGATGTAGTGATTCGAGATGAATCAGGAACTGCCTGGACTGTTGGAGAAGATGGAACAATAAGTCAAGAACAAATTGCAGAAGGAGGAGCTGTTACAGAAGATACTACTAGCGGGTTGATTAATGATGAAGTCTCTCAAATATCTGCTACAGGTGTGCGGATAGATTTTGAAAAATCAGGATTTTATGCCTTTGATAAAATACCAGATAATGTTAAAGAACAGCTGGGAGCAAAATATAAATCACTTGCTATGGCTAATGGAGAAGTTTATCAAATACCCTACAAAGTCATATCAGATATAAGAGGAGAAGATAAAATAAAAGCCAAAGCTACATTTTATGACGATAATATTACTACCAAAGATATTGTGTTTAAAACCAAAGAAGGAATTGAGATTCCTGCAGAATGGAGTGATAATACAGCAACATTATCGCTAAAGAGAAAATCAGATTATCTTATAGAAGAGATTTTAGCAACGGTAAAACCTAAAAAACCAAAGGAAAAACATACTATAGCAGGAGCATTTAATTTAGTACATCTAGGGAAACCAGAAATGTATGCTATTAATTTAGTGATTGTACCTGTTAATAATGCAACTGTTAATTCTAGAATACAGGAACAGATTAATACTATTTATAATAAAGTAGGAGTAAATTTTAAAACCATAATAGGAGACCGATTACATATTCCGGAAAGTGTATGGGATATTGATCAAGATGATCAGGTTATTAATGCAGGGGACAGTGGGATATTAAATTATTACTCAAAAGAAGAAAAAGCAATAAACGAATACTTCAAAATACAAACAAATTATAACAAACAAACGTATTATCTATTTGTAACAGACCTAAAATCATTTAATAGTGATACTGCAAGAGAAATAGATGGCTTTATGCCGCTTAAAGGACAATTCGGGTTTGTCTTTCAAAAATCTAAAGAACAATCTACAACTATAGCACACGAATTAGGGCATGGAGTCTTTGGCTTAGAACATCCATTTGTAGAATATAAAATCCCTGAAAAATCTACAGACTTTTTGATGGATTATAATGGAGGTACAGTCTTTAATCATATGGATTGGAAAAAGATTCATGCCCCCGGATTTAAACTGTATTGGTTTCAAGATGATAATGAAGGAGAATTTTATAGAACAGATGGATTGCCTGTAACATCAATTTTTAAACTTCTAAGATGTGAATATCATAAAGATAATCCTACGGTAAGTTTTGAGCTTTCTGAGAAATTAAAAGAATTAGGAAAACCAATTAAAACTGATGGATATAATGTAATACGTTATCGTAATGGTAAATTGATAGTGCCTGACCACGATGAGTTCAAAACTGTTACTATTAATACTATTATTAGGTATAAAGATAATCCCAAGACACTGATACCATCTTCAGGAGTTACCATCAGATCAATCGGAGATGGTTATTTTGAATACAATCTGGGAGACATCATAGTTGCAACGAATGAATTATCATTATCTAAATTATTTAATTCAAATCCAAAAGAAGAATTCAAAGCGTACATAACATCCGAAGGAAAATATTCAAATCCTCAAACGAAAACAGATTATGTTTATAAATTCCTTTCAGACAATGATTTGTCTAATGATGATATCAATTTTTTATTGAATTTATCAGACTGTGAACTTGAAACACTTAATCATGAATCAAGATTTAAGATTTTAAGCTTATTATCTCAAAAATGGACTTTATTCGAAAAACGAGAAAATCTAGTTTTGGATATTTTAAGAACAACTTCAAAATATTCGTTGAGTAATACTCAAGAAAATTCGTATGATCTATTGCTTACAAACTTCCAAAATGATTCTGATGTATATAAAATAATTTTCGAAAGAACTGGAGGAGATAATAAAGAACACCTTTTAGATGAACTATTTACGATTTGGTCAGGAAGTACTTTCTATGAAACATATCATTCTGATGACTCAGGAAACTATAATGTAAATGTTAGAAATTCAGAGTTTTATAGAGAGTTTAAAAAAGAAATAGAGCGATTTATTTATAATACAAATACTTCTGAATGTTTAAGTGATCTTAGAAATTTGAATACAATTGACCTAAGAAATTGCTTAAAGAATGCTACATCCAATGATATCTTGAGCATAACACTTGAAGATCGAAAATTTATCATAGAAAAATTGTTGAGTTTTTCACCTAGTTCTCAAGGGAAAGGATTTAAAATAACGCAAGAATGTCTAATAAGGTTAATAAGTTTGATTCCCGAAGAGGTTGATAAAGATGATTTTATAAATTATTTGACAGAAACAAAAATAACAGTTTCAATGCCTTCTACGTCTATTGATGCTCCAAATGTCAATAACACAAGTGATTATAAAATAATAACTGCCTTATTTAATAATGTATCTGATGCTAGCCTTATAACATCTGGGGATTTTCGTTTAGAACTCATAAAAGCATTTTCAAAATTAAAATTGAGATCAGAGAGCTTTAAAATCAAAATGAACAGGATTTCAGAGCATATCCAGAATTTTGATATGGATGGATTAAAAGAAGATGGTCTGGTAATGTATGAATATGATTATCAAAATATTTTGAAACGATTATATACCGACCTTCCATTTACAGAAAATAACGGATATGTAAGTCTAGAGACAAAATTAGTTGATAATAATGGTAATACTACGCCCAAAATTTCAATTACTCAATTTTCTAAAGTCGGACTTGGGAGCAAAGAAATTTTGATCAACGAAAAAAAATATGATCCTTTTGATATTATTCTTTTTGTAAACACCTCAAAATTACCATTACTTTCAGATTTTTCTAAACCTGATGCATCCGGAAAAAATGTAGCGGCTCCTGCTCCAGCTATTCTAGCACATTATGCAGCAAGTGTTGGCGAAGAGCAAACACAATCAGATATAATTCAAACAACAATAGATGTAGGAACCTTATTTATTCCCGGAGGGCAATTGAGTGCCTTGGGTAAAGCGTTTTATTATGCAGACAAAATCAGTTCTTTGACAAGTATAGCAGGAACTTTCAATAGAGAAAAAAACCCGGAACTATCTAGCCTTCTTAACAAGATTAGTTTAGCTACAGGTCTTGTAAGTATGGCGGATTTGGCTATATCTGGTACCAAGCTTGTTTCTAAGACTCCGGATGATGTGACAAAGGATCTTGTTGATCACGCAGAGAAATTAATGGACATTATTAAAAATCAACCTGACGAAATAATTCAAGTTTTATCTTCTGAAAAGGGCGTTAAAGGTATAAGAGAGCTAACAAGAGTTTTGGAAAATGAGAAAGAAGCTTTGGGTAGTGCTATCTCATCAAGTGATGCTATTAAAGTTGATGAAGCAGTATCAGCTTTAAAGAGGTTTAAAGCATCTTCAAATTCTAATAAAAAACTTAGCGAAGAAATTGAATATATATATGATGATCCTGATGGTTTGTACTTGGATTTAAGTTTAGGAGAAATTCATATTGAAGTCCAAAAATTAATAAAACAATCTGAGCTTCCTGAAATAATAAAAGCAGAGTTTGCAAAAGTTGATGATTTTAAAATGCTAAGAAGTTTGATTGATGGTCATTCTGAGACTCTTTTTGATATGATAAATTCATCCAATATAGGGTTAGTAGATTATACGATGTTCTTAATTAAAGGTCGTAAAGAGGAACGTTTTGATTATAAAACATATAAATACTTAGTAGCTGAAGCAGAAAAAGTATTTGAGTTAGCTCCTGTAGAAGTAACTCAAAGAGCTAATAATGGTGGATACAGAGGTGCATTTTTTGATGGCGAAGTAAACGGAAATTCTGCAGTTTTTAAATATGATAGAAATCATACAATAAACGCTATGGACGAAATGGAAAAAATCTTAAAGGATTTAGAGAGGTATGGAGGTCCTGAGTTCTATGGTCGCTATAGAGTACAATTAGAAGATGGGTCATGGCGAGAGGTTATTGGGATGGAAAAAATTACTGGATATAATATTAAGGAAATAGAAAGAAGAGTGTTAAATGAGGAAAATTTAGATCCAGATAATATAGGGTTTACTCAAGTTGCTCCTATGTATCTTAAAGCTATAGATGATATCGAAAATCAATTACTAAAAGATGGTAATAGGCTAATAGAAGATATTAATCTAGGTGATTTTATTCTAACTAATGATCCTAATAGACCTATTGTAATGTTAGATATGTTATTAGAACCAGGTACAAGTTTACATCAAGGACTAGTAACCAGTGGGACAAATAGACCTATTCGTGAAATCATCGAAGAGCTTATTGAGAAGACTAAAAGTGTTTCGGTACCAAGAAATAGTAACAGAAAATACCAATTCGAAAATGAAGGATATGTATATAAATCTACAGTAGAAATTGAAGAAGATGGAGCAAAGCTAATTACTCACTATCTCAAAAAAGAAGGAGAGAAAGATCGTGAAATTGGTGTGTCTTCAATTTCTAAAGATGGTTTGTTATATGACTATGTAGTATCATTGCCAGACAAATTGAAAAGAAAAGAAGTTTCAAAAGCTGTAATGCATCGTTTATTAAAAGAAGATATTAACAAAATATCTAGTGAATATCCTAATAGTGAATATCTTCCTGATAATTACAATGCGTTTATGAATACTTATAGTCCCGATAAAAAAAATGAAGTAGAGGCTGTTCTTGCTACTCCAGAAGGAAAGGTATTAGGCAAAGAATGGATTCCTACTGAAATAAGAATCAGTAAAAAAGAAATACTTCTATCATGGGTTAGAAAAACAGGAAATTCAATGGAATTAAGAATGAGTCGACTTAAACAAAGAATTAAAAAAGCTAGACCAAATTGTAAATAAGATATGAGATTTAAAAATAGTATAACAATATTGATTTTTACATTATTTATTTCTCTTGTAGGAGTACAAAATGTAAATGCTCAAGTAGAAGAAAAATGCCTTATTGATGTATGCGTTGATGAAATAAGAAAATATGATTCTAATGAAATGTTTGATTTGTTTGAATCCAAAGGTGAAAAAGTATTTGATGCTTGGCAAGTATTATATCGAGCAGATCCTGACATAAATAGGATGAAAGTCTCTTTACTCGAAGAAATTGAGGAGTATTTGAGTTTTACAGGAAAAAGTGTTGATGATGTTGTAGAAGAGATAAAAAATGTTGAACTAGGTTATGAAGCTTGGAAACTAAAAAATATAAATAACCCCCAATCAACTACGATTCTTTCTGTTGACGAATTATTAGCTAGTGTAAATTATTCAACATCAAAAAAGAAATCTTTAGAAAGAGATTTAGCTTTGTCTAATGAACTAACGGAAAAATTAAGTAATAATCCAGACATGTTAGAGGCATGGAACTTATTTTATGACATTAATGTAAGTGATAAACTAAGAACAGATGTAAGTAACCTATGGGCTATGACAGCTTACATTAAAAATATTGAGAAGCAAAATTTTTCATTTTCCGTAGAATCTTTTAATCGGTTCGTAAAGGATAAAATTGATAAAGATGCCTATGTAGAGTCAATACTTTTTCCAACAAAAAAATATGGAGGTATAAAAATACGAGAAGAGTTGTTAAGTGAGGTGCCACTTGTAACAGCCAAAGTAAGTAGTCCTCAATATTCAGGAGCGTCAAAGTTTGGAGCATATGAGATACGAATACAAAACGAGAGAATTGAATACTTGACTGTTGATGATAATTCAAAAAGCGTATGGAAACCGCTTAATGGAGAACAATTGGATGATGTAAATTTTGTATTCACAAATGATGGAAGACTTAAAATAGGACACGGTCATTATAATTTGTCCGGAGAATCAAGAACGGTTATTTCTGCTGGTAAACTAGTTATAAAAAATGGTAAAGTGACCGAAGTTTCAAATTTTAGTGGTCATTATCAACCTTCTATCGATAATTTGAACAAAATATCAGAGGTATTTAAAGAACTAAAAGTAGCTGATGAAAATTTTAGAGTATTTGAAAGACCTTACTCGAGAAAAACAGAATCAGATTAAAAAAATCAATATCTATCTTAAATATAACATAAGTGCTTTTGATAGTCAATACAATTAGTCTGCACTCAATAAAAAATCTCTTTTTAAAGGGGTTTTTTTATTGAAATACGCTTTTAAAATCTAAACTTTTTATACCTATCAAAATATATTTAATAGATAAAAATTACTAAAAACAGTGGTTTTTTTGAATCTGATAATAAATAAACTTGCATCGTATTTGGTGGGTGAAAGTAAAATATCTGAATAGCTTTTCACACGATACATTTTATAGCCTTTAACAATACTTTTTGGTCATGAATAAATTAATTCAGGTTTTATTGTTTTTCTTTTGTTTGTCTACAACTTTTCTTTCTGCAAGAAATGTCAATGATTTGGTAGACAGAAAAACCGAATCAGTAAAAGATAGTTTACAAAATAATAAGATTAATTATAATGAAAGTACTATTTCTTCAAAACCAGTTAAGACTTTTCGAAAATTTAAATCATTAGAAAAATTTAATGTTCCTATATCTGTAAAAAATACAGTTAAATTAAACATCAAAGATGGATTTCAATTTAATACTGTCGATTCTTTACAAAATAAAAAATGGTTAGACATGGCTAATAATGTCTTTTCTACGGTAGATAAGACACAAAATTATGTAGACCTACTTTCTGATAGTAGTCTGGGAGAATTACCTGTAGCCATTCGCCCAACTGAAATTAGTAATGTAAAATATACCGTAGGCATTGCAAAGGCGGTCTTTAAATCAGAATACACAGAACTTACAGCTTTTCTTAAGATAGAAACGGCGAGAGGGGTATTGATACTAGGCGGTTCTGATATAAAACTTTCGCACGAGGGAGGTATTATCGGAGAAGCCAAACTTAACTTAATCTCTCAATTTTCGTTTAATATTAATAATGGTAAAGCTGTTGTGGTGCTTAATGGTAGTTTTGAGCAACCTGCCACATATGCCTTAATTGATTGTTCCGGATTTAAAGAATTAAAAATAGATGCAGATTTAAAATTCTCTAATGGATTATTGTATCCTGTAGACGAAAATGGAAAAGAAAAACTTGGATATGTAGAGGGTAATTTTAAAACAGTAGTTAGTGATTGGAATGATATCGTAGTCAATATTTCACTTCCCGAATTTGGAATTAAGGGGATAAAGGGAACAACATTCAAGTTTAATACAGCCATATTCGATTTTAGTGATTTACGTAATGATGCTGCGATGCCACAAGATTACTTATCTAATCACTATAATGAAGCCCCGGAACTATGGAGAGGAGTATATATAAATACATTAGACGTGGTGCTTCCGAAGGCATTTAGAAAAAATAATAGTGATAAACGTATTTCTTTTGGAGCGTCAAATTTAATCTTAGATGGAAAAGGAGTCACAGGAAAATTTGAAGGAAAAAATATACTTACTATAGATGAGGGTTCAGCATCAAAATGGCAATTTTCTTTAGACCGTTTTCTATTAGAAATAGAAACTAATAGTCTTAAAGCTGGAGAATTTGAAGGTGAATTTCTTCTTCCTGTTTCAAAAGAAGACCGATTAAAATATGCTGCAATTATTCAGCCTGATGAGTATAGTTTTAGAGTCACAAATACAAATGAAATCAATTTTGATGTATGGAGTGCCAAAGTTACTTTGACCAAAGATTCATATATAGAAATGAAAGTAAAAGAGGATGAGTTTAGACCTAAAGCAAATCTTAATGGATCTTTTGATATTAAATCGGGACTCAAAAAATCATCATCTGAAGATAATACGGTAAATTTTAGAGGGATTGTTTTTGAAAATATGCTTTTGCAAACAGAATCTCCTAAGTTTTCTGTTGATTATTTTGGATATAAAGGAAATATGAGTCTTGCCAACTTTCCTGTTACCGTAAATGAAATAGGGCTAAGAACTCCATCTGGAGACCGTCTAGAATTAGTATTTGATTTTAATGTCAATTTAACTTCAGAAAGTGATGGTGGTAATGGTGGAGGAGCAAAATTAGCGATCAAAGCACAATTAGAAGATAAAGACGGAAGAGACAAATGGCGATATGATGGGATTCGTTTGGAACGCTTATTTGTTAAGATGGAAGTTTCTGGTATGGAACTCAAGGGAGCCATATTTATTTTTGAAGATGATCCAACATATGGAACCGGTTTTGCAGGAGCAGTTGGTGCCAAATTTAGTGTAGGGATGAGTTTAGAAGTAGAAGCCAAAGCTTTATTTGGTCGAAAAGAAGATTTTAGATATTGGTTTGCAGATGCACAAGTGACACTCCCTCAGGGTATTCCTATTTTCACAGCCTTTTCTATTAATTCATTTGGCGGAGGATTTTACAACCATATGAAAATGGCAGGAATGGCGCGCGAAAAAGATGCTGCATTTAATCATATAGGTGCTTCAACCTCTGGGGTGATATATGAACCATACAAAGAAAATGGATTCGGATTGAAAGCAACAGTCGGGCTTATCACAACAGGGTCAGAACAGTTATTTCATGGTTCACTAGAATTCGGGATATCATTTTTGAAATCTGGTGGTCTACAAGAAATTTATTTCAAAGGAGAAGGAGAGATGATTAGTAGTTTACCTGGAGATTTTTATGAAAAACTACAGGACAAACTAGGGGTAATTTCTAAAGGGAACAATCCTATATTACCTGCTTACAAACCTGAAGGAGCAATGGCAGCAAATGTTTTTATCAAGTTTGATTTTGTGAATGATGTATTTCATGCCACATCAGAATTGTATATCAATTTTGGAATTCTTAAAGGCGTTGGGCCCAATGGTAGAGCCGGTTGGTTAGATTTTTATGTAGGGCCGGATGATTGGCATTTATTAATAGGAACTCCAGACGATCCTGTAGGAGTAGTAATGGATATCGGTATCCTGAAAGAAAGAAACGAAAGTTATTTTATGGTAGGAAGTGATATTCCTGGTAATCCTCCTTTACCTCCAGAAATTGTTGCAAATATTCTAGGTATTGATGTATCAAAATTAGACTATTCTAGAGATTTGAACATGCTAGAAGCTGGAAAAGGATTAGCATTTGGTTCTAGATGGAGTATGTCTACGGGGGATTTGCGTTTTCTCATATTTTTTGCACGATTTGATGCTGGATTAGGTTTTGATATTATGCTAAAAGATTATGGTGAGGCACGTTGTAAAGGTTCATCAGAGCAAATAGGATTAAGTGGTTGGTATGCAAATGGTCAGGCTTATGGCTATTTTCAGGGGCATGTGGGGCTCAAGTTCAAAATATTCGGTAAAAGAAAGAAAATAACCATATTCAGAGGTGCTGCAGCTGCATTAATGCAAGCAAGATTACCTAATCCTGTTTGGGTTAGAGGATATATTGGCGGTAAATACCATGTATTGGGAGGCTTAATCAAAGGAAAATTTAGATTTAAAATAGAATTAGGTGAAAAATGTGAAATTATAGATGGTAGTCCTTTGGATGGGATTGTAGTTATAGGAGATATGACACCAAAAGAAGGAACAGGAGAAGTTGATGTATTTGCAGCTCCACAAGTAGCTTTCAATATGCAAATCAATAAAGTATTTGAGATTCCTGATGATACGGGAGACAACAGATACCGAATTTTAATGGATAAGTTTGAAGTAACCAAAGACGGAGAACTTATAGAAGGAGAAATAAAATGGAATCGATACAATAGTTTGGCAACTTTTTATTCTCATGAGATTTTACCCCCAAAATCACAACTCAAAGCTTATATACAAGTTCATTTTGAAGAATATGTAAATGGTGTATGGGAAGTTATAAAAGATAATGGTACTGTATCAACAGAGACAAAGGAAGTCAACTTTACAACAGGAACAGCACCCAAAAAAATCCCACCACATAATATAGAATTTATGTACCCTGTAATAGGGCAACAAAATTTCTTTATTAAAGAATATGATATGGGGTATGTCACTTTAAAAAGAGGTCAAAAATACCTTTTTGATCAAGTGCCTAATTTTAAAAAGACAACTACAATACTATCAAAAACAGGCACAGTATTACTAAAAGATTTTAATTACAATAGTGCCAAAAAGCAAATTACGTTTAAGTTGCCTGAAGATATAAGTACTCTAACAGAGTATGAAATTCAATATAAACTTGTACCTCCAGAAAATGATGATTTTGACCATGTGATTAATGAAAAATATACTTCTCAAAATCTAGAAAGTGAAGGGAATGAGATAGAAATTAAATCTAATACATTAGATCAAATAGCAATTAAAGGAGAAGAGCGAGAATTATTGAAATTTAATTTCAGAACAAGTCAGTACAAGACATTTGATAAGAAAATGAGTGCTGTCAAAAAAACAGATGATTTGTTCGATCACTTTCCCTATCCTTATGGAGTAGCACTAACTTCACGGATTAATCCTATAGAACCTTTTGATATAGCAGAACTACAAGGAACCCTCCAGACAGGAAATAAACCACTGATTGTAGCTAGAGCTATATTAGATGATAGTTATTATAAAAAAGAGATTTATCCTTTATTATATGAAGAGTATCCTCTTGCCGGTAGATTTTCTGTGAAAAGAAATATAGATGAGGTCAGTATACCACCAGTAGAAGGTGTTGAACCACTATCTTGGTATTTAACCAGTATAGAAAATAGGGTGTCAATACAAAAGTTTAATGATTTTATACCTTATCGATACAATGTCACTTTATATTACTTACAGGATTATGAAGACCTTAGATATCAACTAATTACTTCCGATCTCCCCTGGGAACATATGACTCAATATAGTGATCTTATAGTAAAGCCTTTTCCTACTATGAAGAAAGGAAATTATAAAACCAAACTCCAATATGTCTTACCAGGGCAAGTTAAGAACGGAGGAAGTGACATTAGAAAGTATTATAACCCACTTTATGAATAAGTATTTTAAATATAGTATCCTTATTATAGTACTATTAGTATCTATAAGAATATCTAGTCAAGAACCTATCGGAAACGAAGAACCTGAGGTAAAAGTGATAGGAACAGTTACGAAAGAAGCAATTAAGTTACGATGGGCTGTTAATACTCCTTTAGCCTGGAAATATGCAATCCAATATGGATATATCGTTGAGCGTAAGACAATAGCTATAGATGGAGAACTTTTAAAAATACCCGTAACCAAAAAACTAACAGTAACGCCTATTCTTCCTAAGCCTTTGCCTGAATGGGAAAATTTTGTAGACAAAAGTGATCAGGCAGCAGTAGCAGCACAAGCTATGTATGGTGATGATTTTAATATAGAATTTGAAGAAGGAGGTAATGGTTTTTTAAATATTGTTAATCAAGCCAAAGTATTAGAGCAACGCTTTTCTTTTGCTTTGTTTGCAGCAGATCAGGATTATGAAATTGCCAAATTTTCTGGATTAGCCTTTATAGATTCAGATGTGAAACCTAATGAACAATATTTATATCAAGTATATAGTGCGATACCAAAAGAAAGAATGAAGGTCAACCCTGGAGGAGTATATTTAGGATTAAAAGATTATAAACCACTCCCGGAACCTTTAGAGTTTATTGGGATTTTCAAAGATAAAAGTGTATTACTGAGTTGGAACTATAAACTCTTACAAAGAGAATATAATAGTTATATCATAGAACGAGCAGATGCCAATAATAATTTCAAACCTCTTAACGATATACCACTTGTTAATTTTAATGGAAAAGAAAAAAAATCTTCGGATCGTATGTTCTTTATTGATAGTTTGTCTCAAAATGATAAAGAATATAAGTATCGTATCAAAGGAATTTCTCCTTTTGGAGAAATAGGGCCTCCTTCCAAAGTGATTGCAGGACAAGGAAAAGCTCCATTAGTATATAATCCTGCAATCACCGAAGCCAAATTAAAACCAAATAACAACAGCACAGTGATTACTTGGGAGTTTCCTCAAAAAGGTTTAGAAACGCTGGCGTATTTTGAACTTAATCGTTCTGATGAAGTAAATGGAAATTATACTACAATCCAATCAAATATTTCAAAATCTGTACGAAGTATTACAGTCAATGAACTTAAAGCTATCAATTATTTTACAATTACCGCAGTAGGCGTTGATGGTACAAAAAGAGTATCCTTTCCCCAAATGGTACAACCTGTCGATGATATTCCTCCTTCTACCCCCCTAGACATAAGTGGAGTTATTGATTCGACGGGAATTGTACAACTTCGTTGGAAAATGAATACTGAGAAAGACTTCTTGGGCTACAGGGTATTCAAAGCAAATTTTGACAATGAAGAGTTCACACAAATTACTTTTCGTCCAATACCACAAAATGAAATTATAGATACAGTAAATGTAAAAACGCTTAATAATAAGGTTTATTACAAAATTCAAGCATTTGATAAGCGATATAACCCTTCTGGATTTTCGAAAATATTGATGCTAAAAAAACCAGATGTTATTCCACCAACAAAACCCGTTTTTAAATCTTTTAAAGCAGATAATGGAATCATAACATTACATTGGATTCCGAGTAGTAGTATAGATGCATCAAAAACACTTGTTTATCGTAAAGAAACAGGAAATGATACTCCTTGGGAATTGATAGTAGAAAAAAGCCTTCCAGAAAACACATATGATGATATGACTGCAAATCTTGCGATAACATACTTATACACTTTGGTTACTGTAGATGAGTCAGGTTTAGAATCAGAACCCGTAACTCCTCTCGTTATTCGATTACCTGATAATACACCAAAACACGAAATTGATAAATTTTCAGAACTGGTTAATAGAGAAGAAAAGAAAATTTTTTTGAATTGGAAATATGATGCAGGTAATGTGGTCGAATATCTATTGTACAGAGCAGAAGAAGAAAAACAACCAACACTATATAAAGTGTTTAAGGGTAAAGAGTACACTTTTATAGATCAGAATTTAAGAGTTAATACCAGATACACTTATATGTTACAAGCAGTATTTGAAACCGGAGCTAAATCTCCGCTAAAAAAAATTGAAGTAGAATATTAGAGATAGACGCTATGAAAAAAATATTACTTATACTAGTATTAATAGTATTGAATGTGTTCAATACAAGTGCGCAAGACCGAGAATATTTGATTTCGATAGAAGGTTTTATAGGACAAGGTCCTCGTCTTTGTGGCGGATATCACGGATTACAATCTATACGATTATTTTTTGCTGACGGAAGCTCTAGGTATATTTTTGGTTCGAGTGCAGAATTAGAGCATTCTAATCAAAACTTTGAAGCTCAATATGTTTTTAATGAAAGCAATAGAGTAACCAGAGTAGAATTCCGTAGTGTACCTAGAACAAGCGGTTTTAGAGGATGCCGTAATAACCCTACTCAAGATATAATAAGTATTGATATTCCTTCTATTGATTGTTATAATAGAAGATTCTTACAAACGCAAATATTTCCTAGTCATAATAGAGGTTCTGCATTGATAAATATTCTCCCAAAACCTGAACTTCAATTTGAAGATAGTGATATTTCTACAAGCTCAGTATATAGCGGATGTACCGATAGTGGTATAGGAATTATAGCGACTTCAGGTTTTGCATCACCTAATTCAGCTTACAAGTGGGAGTTTTTAGATAATATAAACCTAGATAGAATTACTAATCAGACATGGGTTTTTATAAATAGAAGGTTGAATGAAGCAATGAGAACTCTTACACAATGTGAAGAAATGAATGTTTGTCCACAACCTCGACGAGTTTTAGAAGAGCGTGTAAGAGAACTAGAAAATTTATTAGCAAGTACACCACGAACAGTAGAGATATCAGTTTGGAGACCAATAGAAAATAAAGAAGGTCAGAGCCAAGTAAATCTTTTACCTTCAGATTTATACCCAACAGATCGATCTGCTCAACAGGCAGTATTAAATCAAAATGTCCAAATTATTTTAGATCAGTATCAGTTATAGACGATAGTGTTTTAGATATTCTTACGATTCAATTTCTATCACCACCACCTCGATTAGATGGGCTTCCGGTTATTACTCAACCCGTATGTTTTGACTCTAGTGCAGAAATCACATTGTTTTTTGATCGTAACTTACGATCAGATGAAAACTTGTACCTTAATTTACAAGAACTAAGAGAAGGAGAGTATCAATCTGTAGGAAATAATATTTTATCAGGAAGTACAAGCCCATTTGAACGTGTGGGTAGAAGATGGCGATATAGGTATAATAGAGATCGTAATCGAATTGGTAACGGGAGATACAGAATAGAAATAGGAGGGTACGATCAAAGTACAAATTCTCCAACATGTTTGATAGTTCCTATACCGGGAGGCTTTCCTATCACGCTACCGGATCCTGTAGATTTTACAGTAGAGAAGAATAACGATCAACTGTGTCATGGTACTAATACAGGAAGTATAGAAATTACTGATGTTTCAGGAGGTTCGGGAACATATTCTTACAGTTTAGATAATGGAAATAGTTGGAGTACCACTTTTCAAAGAAGAGATCTTCCTTTATCAATAAATAGTTTATCACCAAACAGATATCAGGTTCAAGTAAGAGATAGTAATAATTGTCTGGCCCGAGAAAGTGATAATATACGAGTAAAAACCATATCGATTTCCATTGATAGGGCGATACAGGTAGCGCATACTGTCGGCAGTATAAGTCTTCCTTCATCAAATACCGGGGTAGATGGTATAATAAATATAGAAAGTATTAGAGGAGGTGTTCCATTTACAGATAGATTGATACCATATTATCGTTATCAAGTACTTATAGATGGAGAAGAAAGCAATATACAAACATATACAGATGTAGCCACAAATAATGGATATCAAATATCAAGACTTCCTGTAGGATCACATATTGTTAGGTATACAGACGCAAATAATTGTATTACGGATGTTGCTTTGCCAGAAATAGTAAATCCCGTTGCGATAACAGATGTAACAATTACAGAGCAAATAGCTTGTTTTGGAGGTGTCGCAAGAGTGGAAGTTACAGCAACAGGAGGTGCTTCGGGTACTTATGATTATGCACTTTGGAACGGAACACCTATTCTTGAAAGTGATTGGCAAAGCAGCCGTATATTTTTATTGAATGCCAGTAGAGTGTCAGGATATCGTTTTGTAGCTAGAGATAGAATAGTAACCAATTTTATTTCAAGTGAATCTACTCCTGCATTAACTATTGATCAACCTACTCAGATAAGAATTAGAACTCTGGCAATTGATCATAATACAGTTTTCAATGGGAGTGAAGGTGCAATTTCAATTGGTGTTGATGGAGGCAATTCAACTCGTTATACCATAAATTGGGAAAGAAACGGAGAATTAATATCCAATACAGGTATAGCTATTTCAAATCTTTTGGCAGGAAGATACGTTGCTATTGTTTTGGATGGAAGTAATTGTGAGATGCGATCAGATGAGATAATAGTTAATCAACCAGATGAATTGCTTGTCTCTGTAGTAGTTGCAACGCCAATTGCTTGTTATGGTGGCGTGGGAACACTCTCTGCCGAAGTAACGGGAGGACTACCTATTGGTGGTAGGTACCAATACCAATGGTTTAGAGATGATATACAAATTGATAGTGAAACATCAAGTACACTTAGTGATGTAATACAAGGTAATTATAGTGTAAGGGTAGCAGATAGGTTTACATCTAATACGGCAAGTGTAACTTTTACTCAGCCAGATGTTTTGAATTTATCAATAGTAAGAGGTGATAATATATCTTGTTACAATCAAAATAATGGTAGAATTATTCTTGATCCTCAAGGAGGAACAAGGCCATATTCATTTTCAATAGATGACCGACGAACGTATATTTCTGAAGCCGACCTTACCGATTTTACATTAGAAAATTTAGCATCAGGAGATTATGAAGTATGGTTGAGAGATGCAAATGATTGTGAGATAACTACTCCACAATCTATAACGCTTATTCAACCTGAAGAAATTGTAATAAATCCTGTTGCAGTATCTCCTGCAACTACAATTGGAGGAACTAATGGTAGTTTTGTTATAGAAGTAACCGGGGGCACAGGAGAATATCGTTATTCATGGACAAAAGATGATGATGATACTTTTACTAGAACAACAAAAGATATTGATAATTTATCAGTTGGAGCTTATACAGTAGTTATTACAGATGCCAATGATTGTAGCCAAAATAGAACTTTTCAAGTTGTAGAACCAGATCCAATGGTAGTGAATATTGAAATTGTTCATCCTATCTTGTGTTATGGGGATAGTTTGGGAAGGCTTCAAGCAATAGTTATGGGTGGTTTTCCTATAGAATCTACCCCTTCTGATTTTGAATATCGTTGGTATCGTATAGAAGATGCTACATCAACTTTAATAGATATAGATATATCTCAAGATAGCATAGATAATCTTCCGTCAGGACAATATAGAGTAGTAACTACAGATATAACAGGAGTTAGTAGTGAAGCGACAATCGAACTAGGTGAACCAGATGATTTAGTAGTTACACTTTCAAGTTCTCCTACTCAAATTCTTTGCAATGGAGAAGATACAGGAGCAATTGATATTACTGTGGTAGGAGGTCCTGTTGATGAAGATACGGGAGCATATCTTCCATATAGATTTCGTTGGACAAAAGTAGAGGATCCAGATTTTCTGGCAACAACAGAAGATCTAGAAAATATAACCGCAGGAACTTACGAAGTTGTTGTTATCGATGATAATTCGTGTACAACAACTCTTGGTAGCCCCGTTGTCATAGAGCAACCAGACGCTGGTTTAGAGATATATGAGGTGAATCCAGTTAATTTAACAGGATTTAAAACCGGAAATGGAAGTATATCTGTTGAAGTTAGAGGAGGCACAATACCATACACATATTCTTGGATAAATTCAGAAGATGTTACATACTCAGCTTCTACACAAGATATCGAAGATCTTTCGATTGGAATATATACTTTAGAAGTGAAAGATGCTAATAATTGTGTAACGGCTATTACACAAGAAATAACAGAACCAAATCAGCTTATCGTCGAAATCATTCCAATCTCAGAAGAAGAAGGTATACAATGTTTTGGCGAAGAAACACAGACTCCTTTAACCACAACAACAAGAGGAGGTATTGGTTCTTACACCTATGAGTGGTTTGAACAAGAAAATCCTACCGAAGTAATTTTTACAACTCCTACAACAACTAGAGTCAGAGCCGGTGTATATAGAGTTGTAGTTACAGATGAAAATGGTAACACAGATGACTATGTTTATGAGGTAACAGAACCAGAAGAACTCTCTATCACAGAAAGTGTAAATAATTTGATGTGTAGAGGAGAAGCTAATGGGAATATAGATATTATGGTATCCGGAGGAGTAGAACCGTATTCTTATAGATGGAGCAATGGAGCAATTACAGAAGATATATCTTCTTTAAGAGCAGGAAACTATGCTGTAGTAGTAACAGATGCAAATCATTGTCAGCTCCAAAGAGAGATAACAATAACTCAACCACCAGCATTATTTGTTGATGGACCAATAGAAAGAGTATTACCATCTTCTGACAGTACAAGAGATGGGAGTATTACAGTTACTATTGGTGGTGGATCACTCCCTTATACCTACGCATGGAGAAACCTTAGCGGTGAATTACAATCTTCAACTACAAATGTGCTTAATAATGTTGGAAATGAGGTATACTCTTTGACTATTACAGATGATAATGGATGTGTTTTGCTAATAGATAATGTGGATCTATTCGAGACTCCGGTTTTACAAGTTGATATACAGGAGGTAAATGTAATTTCTTGTTTTGGAAGTTCTTCGGGGAGTTTAAGTGCTATTGTAGAAGGGGGACAACCCTTTAGTGGAACAAAACAGTATAACTATCAATGGTTTGATGCAGATGATAATACTTTGATAGGTTTGGATCAATTTTTACTAGAAGACATTCCGGGAGGAAATTACTATGTAATGGTTTCTGATGCTTTGGGAACAGAAATTACTAGTGATGTATTTGTATTGACACAACCAGATGTTTTACGTTTAAGTTTTGAAGCAGATTATGTAAATTGTGGAGATGGAGATGACTGGGCAATAACGCCCCAAATAAGTGGAGGAACGGCACCATTTACGTATCAATGGAATGATGGTAGTACGACAGAAGGTTTAGAAAATGTAACTGCGGGGACATACAGTGTTGAGGTTACAGATATCAGAGGATGTAGTGTGATGGAACAGATTACAATCGATATACCAGACCCATTAACGATTACAGAATCACTAACGCTCCCAACATGCTATAATGGATGCGATGGAATAATAGATATAACAATTCAGGGAGGAGTAGCTCCTTACACATATCAATGGAGTAATAGTGCTACCCAAGAAGATTTAACAGGAGTATGTGCAGGGACCTATACTGTTATTGTGACAGATGCGAAAGGATGTCAAACAAGAAGAGATATTACTCTAGGAAACCCAGACGAGCTAATAATAGATCTTGGAGAAGATGTTACTTTATGTTTTGAGCAAACTATTGTATTAAATGCAACAATAAATGATCCTAATGCTAGATATCAGTGGACATCAACAAATGGATTGACAAGTAATCAACCTGCTATAGAAGTTAGTGAAGCAGGAATTTATGATGTTTTGATTATAGATAGCAAAGGTTGTGAAGCGTCTGATAGTATTTTTGTTGATACTACCTCCGAAGTCATTTCAGCAAATTTTATAGCTTCAACCCAAGTGTTTGCAGGAGAAAGGTTTGTAATAGTTGATAATAGTGATCCATTACCAGATGCCATAAATTGGATATTCCCTGATGAGGCGGAAGTGATTTATGAAGATGATAATTATGCTGAGCTTACTTTTGAAGCACCAGGAGAGTATGAGATCATATTACAGACTCAAAAAGGATTATGTACAAAAGAGACTGCAAAGACTGTTATTGTTGTAGAAAAAGAAATTGAAGGAGAAGAGGGAGAAGAAATTAATAGTAACATCCAAAATACTATTGATTATTTAGTATATCCAAACCCTACACCGACAGGAAGATTTACTGTAAATGTAAATTTATCAAAACCACAACCAATCAACTTAAAAGTGTTTAATATGATTAATAATACTGTAATAGATTCTAGAAGAGGAGAAGGAAATGGAGAGTACATTTTTGAGTATGACATGTCTATTTTACAATCGGGAGTATATTTTTTATTATTGGAAACATCCTCTGCAAGTCAAGTCAGAAAAATTCTTATCCAATAGTTGAAGTAACCACAATTTATTCATGAAGATATTTTAAAGTAGTTTATGTATATGAAAATCATTGAAACAATGAAGAAATGATTTTATAGTAAATCATCTAAGTCAGAAGCTGTTCGATTGCAAATTCTATTTAAGCTGATAAATATCTATTTTATATTTCTTGTTGATATAAAATCTCAGTATTACTAAATCATTCTTTTGTGCAACCTAACATATAGTCGATGATATAGTTGCTTTTTATTGATTTTGACTGACCATAAATTTTTTGAATAGATGTATATCTTTCGTATTAATCTTTTGGTACCAATCTAAATATACAATAAACTGCCGACAACATGAGATATAAAAAAAGCCGTTTGTAGTCATTAGAAAACAAACGGCTTATTTTGTCGGGGTGGCAGGATTCGAACCTGCGACCTCCGCGTCCCAAACGCGGCGCGATAACCGGGCTACGCTACACCCCGATTAAAAGGTTATCTTTTTAAGGGTTGCAAATATATATAATTCATTTTATTATGTGATAAAAAAGAGGAATAAAATTCTCTTTTTTGATTTTTATATACCTTTATAATATGAAATTAATAAATAACAAGGGTAAAGTATATGTATTACTTCAGTTTATTTTATTCATAGTTTATATTATTCCTGTAAATGATTTCACCATTTTTTGTTATCCAAGACTTAATCAATTATATATAATAACATTGTCATTTGGTTTTATTATTGTAATTGGGGCAATAATACAATTGAGAAATCAACTTACGCCTTTTCCCGAACCAAATCAAAAAGGAAAATTGATACAAAATAAATTTTATAAAATATCTAGACATCCAATTTATACAGGTATTTTGCTAATAATCTATTCATATGCTATATATACATGTTCTTTATATAAAATTTTAATATCTATAGCATTAACGATTTTGTTTTATTATAAGAGTATATATGAAGAAAAGCTCCTTGCAAATATGTATTCTGAGTACTCAGAATATAAAAAGAAAGTAGGTCGTTTTTTTCCTAAGTTTTTTTAGTAATAATTCATTGTAAATCCCTTTATAAAATCAGCTTTGTACCGTATCTTTATACAGTAAAAAATAATCCTGGGGAATTTCGTTTTTTTTATAGAATTGTAACGTAAGTTACTGACATTATCAAGTTAGTAAAATACCTTTATAACAAAAAAGAGTATGATAGAAAACATAGATGCAGCAAGGCTTCAAATGGCATTTACATTAATTTTTCATATTGTATTTGCGTGTATAGGCATGGTGATGCCCTTTTTTATGGTCGTATCCCATTATAAATGGCTAAAAACACGAGAGCAAGTTTATTTGACTTTAACTAAATCGTGGCAAAAAGGTGTCGCGATTTTTTTTGTTACAGGAGCAGTGTCCGGAACTGCACTTTCTTTTGAGTTAGGATTACTGTGGCCAGAATTTATGAAACATGCAGGCCCGATAATAGGAATGCCTTTTTCTCTCGAAGGAGCTGCCTTTTTTGTAGAGGCAGTTGCATTAGGGTTTTATTTATATGGTTGGAATAAATTACCTGAGAAATTTCATTGGTTTACAGGAGTTATTATAGGGATATCAGGAGTAATGTCTGGTATATTAGTTGTCGCAGCAAATGGATGGATGAATGCCCCAAGTGGTTTTGATTATATAAATGGTGAATTCTTAAATGTTGATCCTGTACAGGCGATGTTAAATCCGGCATGGTTTACTCAGGCATTACACATGACATTAGCAGCTTTTACTGCAACGGGTTTTGCTGTAGCAGGTATTCATGCATATCAAGTATATCGTAAACGAAAAATAGAGTTACATACCAAAGCATTTAAAATAGCAATTACATTTGGTGCTATAGCCGCTATCTTACAACCGATAAGTGGTGATCTCTCAGCCAAAGATATAGCAAAAAGGCAGCCTGTTAAATTAGCGGCTATGGAAGCACATTATGACACTGAAAAAGGAGCACCTTTATTTATTGGAGGAATTGTAAATAACGAAACTAAAGAAGTTAAGTATAAGATAGAATTTCCGGGAATGTTATCATTTTTGGCATTTTCAGATTTTGATGCTGAAGTTAAAGGCTTAAACGATTTTCCCGAAGATGAACAACCCAATGTACCTATGGTCCATTATGCTTTTCAAACTATGGTGGGTATTGGTACACTATTATTAGCAGTAGGAGTTTTGTATTTTATCTCGCTTAAACGAAAAAGGTGGTTGTCTAATAATAAGTTTTGGCTATTATTTGTATTAATGGCACCACTCGGATTTATTGCTCTAGAAGCAGGTTGGATCGTTACAGAAGTAGGAAGACAACCATGGATCATTCATAAAATCATGAGAACTAAAGATGCAGTTACTCCTATGCCTGGAATTGTTTTCAGTTTTTATACTTATATAGCAGTATATACGGTACTATCTATAGCAGTAACTTGGCTTATGCTAAGACAAATTAAAGTATTAAACCAATCTAATATATAGACTATGTTGTATGTCGTATTATTCTTTTTAATTTTTTCACTGTACCTGTATGTGGTTTTGGGTGGAGCAGATTATGGAGCAGGAATTGTTGAATTGTTTTCTTCTGAAGAAAATCAAAAGATAACAAAAAAGACTGTTTATAGAGTCATGGGGCCTGTGTGGGAAGCAAATCATATATGGATTATAATCCTGATTGTGATTTTATGGATTGCTTTTCCGGTGTACTATAACATAATGGTAGTACATCTACACATACCTATTACAATAGTATTGCTAGGAGTAACGTTACGAGGTGTCGCATTTGTATTTAGACATTATGATGCGGTGATTGATAATACCCAAAAATTGTATGATAGTATGTTCAAAATCTCAAGTTTGATTACTCCAATTTTTTTAGGTATTGTATTCGGGGGCCTGATTAGTGGTAAAATTCATATTACAGAAGATATAAGTACACTATCTTTTTATGAAGCCTTTATACTTCCTTGGTTTAATACCTTTAGTATTATGGTAGGGCTGTTTTTTGCAGCATTATGTGCATTTTTGTCTTCTGTATTACTTATTGGAGAATCTAAGGAGGGTAAGAAAAATATTTATGTTAGAAAAGCTGCTATTGCCACAATTGTAGTGTTTGTTATCGGTTTAATTACTTTTAGTTATGGATATCTATCAGGTATCGTCTTTGTAAAAGATTTTTTGAAAAGCCCATATGCGATGATTTGTGTGGCTGTATCTGCCTTATTATTGCTACCCTTATGGAAAAAAATAACTCAAGGAGATATTATCTGGAGTAGGTTTTTCGCAGGGTTACAGGTGTTTTTGATTCTTTTGGCTGCTCTAGTATCTCACTTCCCAGATGTTATTATTACTCAAGAAGGGAGTATAAGCCTTGTAGAAAATATTGCCCCCGAGAGTGTTATAAATGTTTTAGGGATATCTTTAATCATAGGAGGAACAGTAATTCTTCCTGGATTATTTCATCTGCTCAAATCGTTTAAAATGATAAAAATCCTAGAACAAAATAATAATCCTTTAATTTAATCACAAGATTATTATATTTGCACTCTGATTTTTTCGGGTAGTAGCTTAGTCCGGTTAAAGTGCTGGTCTGGGGGACCAGAGATCGGAGGTTCGAATCCTCTCTACCCGACTTTTTAATATATCAAATAGTGATAAAAACCTGATAATTATATGATTATCGGGTTTTTTGTTTTGGATTAATCATTTCATTTGAATTGATATTGTAAAATAAGTTACCTACTTGGTTATCTTGTTTTAAGAGGTTAAAAATGGTAACCGAACTTCTTTGATTTAACTTTCGTTCAATAATGTTTAATTTAAAAAAATGAAAGTATGCAGACTGTTCATATTTTAATGTTATACAAGTAATAAACAAGTGGAGTTCTTCAATTACTTATATAAGAAAACAAATTAAATAGTTATATCAATCAATTTATTAGAGAGCGGTAAATTAAATATGTATTCAAGTATTATTGGAATATAACGGTACAAAAACAACAGAAGTATGTAGCCAAATTGAAGTTAATAATTTTAAGTCAATCTAGAAATCTGCTAGATTTGTGAACATACATATAAAATAAAGCATATATATCCCTTATTTTATTGTCAGCTAACATTTATAACAAATAATTATGAAGAAAACTTTACTATTAGGAATATCTATTTGTTTAAGTATTATTAGCCAAGCTGCTACCATAACAGTTACTAATACAAATAACGGAGGAGCAGGATCACTAAGGCAAGCATTGTTAGATGCTAATAATGGTGACATAATTAACTTCTCTGTAACAGGAGTAATTATGGTGAGTAACTCATTAAATATTTCTAAAAATGTTACAATTCAAGGACCGGGAGCAGATGTACTTGCAATTGATGGTAATAATACCACCACTATTTTTCGTGATTTTTTAAATACGATAAATACAGTAGAAATATCAGGTCTTGAAATTAGAAATGGCTCGAGCTCAGCATATGGTGCCGGAATTAGGGGGTTAGGAATCAATTTAAAACTAAAATATTGTAACATTCATTCTCATACCCTTTCAGCAGGATACGGGGCGGCTATAAGTATTTGGCGTATCGGTTCGTCATTAACTATTGAGAATTCTGCGCTGCACAACAATACCGTATCTGGTTTTGCTGCGGGTATATATATTCAAGATGGTGGCGACCTAAATATCTCAAACTCTACACTCTACAATAACAAGGGGAATGCCGGTGGACAAGCAATATTGGCTCAAGGTTCAGATATTTCATTTACCAATGTAACGATTGCAGGGCATAACACAGGGACTTCGGCCATTATTATTGAAGACTATGAAGATTTTTCAACTTCAACAATTGTCAAAGAAGGTTCCTTGACAATTGTTAATAGTATCATTGATAATCCCATCGTGAACATTTCGTCATTTGGCGCAAGTGGACCATTGATTTCGCGTGGTTACAATATATCAAATGATAGGTCAACGCGAAGGATTCTGAGAAGTATTAATGATTTAAATGAAACTAGTTCCTTGCTAGATCCATTAGGAATACAAAACAACGGAGGCACGGTGCCTACTATTGGTTTGCAATGTGATAGTCCGGCAATAGATAGAGGAAGCCTTGTTTTGCCCCTAGATCAAATCGGATCGATTAGATATGGTTCGGGACCTGATATAGGAGCTTACGAAAGTAACAATATCCCTGTCGGTATAGATACCATAACAGAGTGTAATGCCTACACTTGGATTGATGGAAAAACTTATACCGAAAGCAATAATTCTGCCATGTTCACAATTATCGGAGGAGCTGCAAACGGTTGTGACTCTATTGCTTCTTTAAACCTTACCATCAACACCGCTCCTGCACTACGAATAGATACCATAACAGAGTGTAACTCCTATACCTGGATCGACGGAAATACCTATACCGAAAGCAATAATTCCGCCACATTCAAAGTTCCTGAAGGAGCTGCGAACGGTTGTGACTCTATTGTTTCTTTGGATCTTATTATCAACAAAATTTCTGACTTAACAACTTCAGTCTCTGGAACCACAATAACTTCAAACAACAATTCTGCATCTTACCAATGGATTGATTGTGATAATGATAATGCTATTATTATTGGAGAAACAGGTAAGTCATATACACCATCAACAACAGGTAATTATGCTGTAACATTAACTGAGAATGGATGTGTGGAGACTACAGCTTGTGTTACTGTCGAAGTTCTAAGTGTTGTAGATGAAGAAAATGACTTTGGAGACAAACTTTTAGTGTATCCTAATCCCACCAAAGGGAAGTTCTTTGTAAACCTTGGAGATGAATATGAAACATCACAAATTTCAATTACAGACATAAGCGGAAAAATTCTTTATTCAGAAACAACGAATAATCAATCACAGATTTTGAATCTTTCATTAGAAGAATCAGCCGGAGTTTATTTTGTATCGATTAGAGCAGGGGATAAAAAAGCTAAGATTCGATTAATAAAAAAATAAAAATACAGACAACAACCATATATGTGATCATAACAGTTAAAGGATCAATCCAATAATTGTTGTACAACATCTAGATAAACCTTATGAGTACTATGAGATGTTTGTTAAATCTCTTGTTGCATATATTTGTTATAGTTTTATACTATTGATAATATAAGTTATTGATGATACTTAAAACCCAAAAATAAGAAATAGAGATTTCTTCTCGTATATAGCCATAGTTTTGAAATATATCTTTTGCTTACGGAATCTTATTTACAATAGGGTATTAGATTCATGGGTAATATACTGATACTACTATCATAACTCTTAGTGTTGGATTCTTATTACTAATTTTATTAAAAGATATTGGAAAAACTCTTGTTTCATAATTTATAAAAAGTAAACTCCAATGAATATAGGCTCATTCTCAACGAATTTGATTTCATGATCTAATTCGCGACAGATAGGAAGTACTTTTGGTAAAAATTCAAAATAATAGTAAAAAAAGCTCTCAATTCACTTGTTTTACTATTGATAGTACTATTAACAAGAACAAGTATTCAGATCGTTAACAAAATTGATTAGTAACAAAAAGATAGACCAATCGTCTTGTAATAAAAACACACACATGAAACAATTATGTACACTTTTTACTTTGATATTGATGCTATCTGATATTTATGCTCAGTCGACCTTACCAGAGATAATAAAAAACAATACTTCAACTTTTTACTATCAAGATCATAATTTTAGTGGTAAAGGATGGGAAGAGATGATAACCCAAATAAAAGAACACAATTCAGTTTTGATAGGTGAAGATCATTTTTTTAATGAAATACCATTATTTGTATCAAAAATAACATCAGAGATAAAATTTGATAATTTTTTCTGCGAGTTAGACCCTTATACAGCAAAGATAATTGAGCAAAAAATCAATCATTTACCCGAAGAACAATCCTCCCAATATTTGAAAGAGTTTAGTAATACTTTTTCTTTCTATGCTTTATCTACAGAATTTAATCTGCTTAAAAACTTGGTTTTAGAAAAAACAAACATAATCGGGACAGATCAAATTGCATTAACTGCAGATAGGTTAATGGCATCAAAGTTACTCGAAATAACTAAGAATAATGGTGCAAAACAAATATATTCAGACATTATGAAGAATTCTGAGAAACATTACGATCTGTTTACAAATGGAAAGGGGAATCCATATTTTTTTACAGATGAGTTTGAACAAAATTTAGAAAAACTTAGTAATCTTAAGTTAAGTTCAGAAGAAAGACTAATACTGAAAGATTTAGCCTTGTCACGAAAAATATATACCTCTCAAGACCATTCTCTAAGAATTCAGTTAATGAAAAACAACATTTTAAATACTATTGACTTGTTAAAGAATAAGAAAAATTTATTCAAATATGGGGCAATCCATATGAACAAAGCCGAAAGTATATTAGGTGGATACGATATTGGGAACCTAATTTCAAATATAGAGGATGCTAATTTTCAATCATCTTTACATATTATGATCATAGGTAAAGAGGGTATGCAAGGGGTTCCTTTTAAAGGGATGGAAACACAAAAAGTAAATCCT
Organism: Aquimarina algicola; assembly: GCF_006443095.1. Classification (GTDB taxonomy): domain Bacteria; phylum Bacteroidota; class Bacteroidia; order Flavobacteriales; family Flavobacteriaceae; genus Aquimarina; species Aquimarina algicola. The sequence goes on along the minus strand of NZ_VFWZ01000004.1, from coordinate 183,714 downwards.
AATAGTAAGGACTTAAAACATTTTGGTTGTTTTTTTGATAGTATAGAAGGGGATGATTGGCATGTGTTCAATACAAAGGAAATAGTAAAGGAAATACAGGTTAATAAAATTAAGATTGAAGATGAAATCTTATTAAAAACAGTAAAAGGTTTTGACTATTTGATTGTAATCCCAAAAGTTAGTGCAGCTACATTTATAAACTAACGGTTGCTAACATTTGCTATTAGTAATAGCTTAGGGCTGTAGCCTTTTTCAGATATTTTTGCACACTCTTTATTTGGATCATATTATTTTATTGGTTGGCTGGGTTTATCTGATATAGTACTCATACTAATTAGCTTTGTATTTGCGTGTATAAAATTATTAGGAATAGGATATAAACATACAACACAATATTTTTGACAAATAAAACTCCAACGAATATAGGTTCATTCTCAACGAATCTAAGTTCATGATCTCATTAGCGACATATAGGAAATACTTTTGGTGAAAATTCAAAATAATAGTTTAAAAAGTATTTGAACATGAAATCAATTTTTACCCTTAGTATTACACTAGTGATGACATTATTATTTGTTTCCTGTAGTAATGATGATGATACAATACAGTATTTACTTAGTTTAGAAAATTTGCCTGTAAGTATAGACGAAAATCCACAAACCAATACTGTCATTGGTAATTTTACAGTGACTCAAGAAAATCTTACCGGTGATTTAAGTTTTGAAATTATAGAACAATCTGTAGCAGGAGCTGTTACTATTGATGCCCAAGGACAGTTATTGGTCGCTGATGCTATGGCATTTAATTTTGAAGTGAATCCAAGTATAACCGTTACAGTACGGGTACGTTCGGGAGGACTTACTGATACAGCTACCTTTACGATTACAATCAATGATATTACAGAGTTGAATCCATCATTGAGTATAGAAGATTTTACTGCAACGCTAGATGAAAACCCTGAAACGGATTTTGTGATCGGTACTATTACAATAAATCAGGCTGATTTGACAGATGCTGTACGTTTTGAAATTACATCACAATCAGTAATGGGAGCAGTGAAGGTTAATACACAAGGACAATTATTGGTAGCCGATGCTACAGCATTTGATTTTGAGACGAATCCGAGTATTACCGGAGAGGTTAGTGTTACCTCTGGTAGTCTTACGGATACAGCTGCTTTTAGCATGAATGTTACAGATGTAAATGAGTTTCCTGCAGGAGCTTTTGTAACCAAATGGGAACTTACCCCTAGTAACCTTACCATACAGCTTCCTATTTTTAATGCAAGTCTTGGAATAGATGCAGATTATGATTTTCAAGTAGATTGGGGAGACGGTACGATACGAGAAGTTACTTCTTTTGATGACCCTGATGCTACTCATACCTATGCTACCCCGGGAGTCAAGACCATAATCATTACAGGTACTTTAGAAGGATTTAATTTTACATTGAATCAAGATTCAAGAGCCTTTATTATTGATGTTGCGCAATGGGGAAATATGTTGTTGGGTAATTTTGTGGGGCATTTTTCAGGATGTATAAATCTGAGAGGTTTTACGGCAAAAGATACACCGGATTTAAGTAAAATAACATCATTTGCTTTTATGTTTTCCTCTGCAACTTCTTTTAATGGAGATATATCGAATTGGGATGTTTCTAATGTAAGGGATATGGCTGCAGCTTTTAGAGATGCTACTTCTTTTAATCAGGATATATCAGGTTGGGATGTTTCCAACGTAGTAAGTATGCAAGCAATGTTCAGTGGAGCAAGTTCATTTAATCAAGATTTATCTAACTGGCCTACTGACAACGTTACTATATGTGATAGGTTTAACGAAGGGACTTCAGCATTAACACCAGAGAATCTGCCAACTAGAGGAACATGTTTTTAATTTGAGAAGAGTTTATAAACAAAAATAAGTTTGAGGGAGCGTATCGCGTAGATAGTAATGATAACATTAATACTAGAATACGATGAGATCGATATCGGGAATAGGTCAAAAAGACTTGTTCCCGATATATGTTTTGGTAGCACAACAAATAAAATACCTAACGAATATAAATTCACTTACGACGAATCTGGGTTCATAGTCTCATTAGCTACAGATAGGAAATACTTTTGATAAAAATTCAAAATAATAGTATAAAAAGTATGTTAAACATGAAATCCATTTTTACCCTTAGTATTACACTAGTCATGACATTGTTATTTATTTCTTGTGATAATGATGATGATACAATACAGTATTTACTTAGTTTAGAAAATTTGCCTGTAAGTATAGACGAAAATCCACAAACCAATACTGTCATTGGTACTTTTACAGTGACTCAAGAAAATCTTACTGGTGATTTAAGTTTTGAAATTATAGAACAATCGGTAGCAGATGCTGTTACTATTGATGCCCAAGGACAGTTATTGGTCGCTGATGTTATGGCATTTAATTTTGAAGTGAATCCAACCATAATAGGAACAGTACGTGTACGTTCAGGAGGACTTACTGATACAGCTACTTTTACGATTACAATCAATGATATTACAGAATTGAATCCATCATTGAGTATAGAAGATTTTACTGCAACGCTAGATGAAAACCCTGAAACGGATTTTGTGATCGGTACTATTACAATAAATCAGGCTGACTTAACTGATGCTGTACGTTTTGAAATTACAACACAGTCGGTAATGGGAGCAGTAAAAGTTAATGATCAAGGACAATTATTGGTTGCCGATGCTGCAGCATTTGATTTTGAGACCAACCCAATGCTTACTGGAGAGGTTAGTGTTACTTCAGGTACTCTTACCGATACAGCTACCTTTAGTATAAGTCTTACTGATGTAAATGAGTTTCCTGTTGGTGCCTTTGTAACTAAGTGGGAGCTAACATCTAGCAACCTTACTATACAGCTCCCTTTATATTCATCTCAACCTTCGGCAGTTACAGAATATGATTTTCAAGTAGATTGGGGAGACGGTACGATACGAGAAGTTACTTCTTTTGATGATCCTGATGCTTCACATACGTATGCTACTCCTGGGATAAAAACTGTAATTATTACAGGTACTTTCCGAGGTATTAGTTTTTCTAGAGTACCTGATTCAAAAGATTTAATTATCGATGTAGCACAATGGGGAACTATGAAGATGGGAGATTTTGGCGGACATTTTATGAGATGTACCAATTTAATAGGGTTTACAGCAACAGATGTCCCAGATTTAAGTGATACAAGATCATTGTTTTTATCATTTTTTGAAGCAACTTCTTTTAATGGAGATGTTTCTAAATGGGATGTTTCTAATATAACAAACATGGGTTCAACATTTCGTGATGCACATACGTTTAATCAGGATCTTTCAGGCTGGGATGTTTCTAATGTTACTATTATGGCGGCGATGTTAGAATCAACTTCTTTTAATGGAGATGTTTCAAGTTGGGATGTTTCTAAAGTAGAGACTATGAGTGCTTTATTCCGTTTTGTAAGTGCGTTTAACTCAGATATATCAGGCTGGGATGTTTCTAATGTAAAAATTATGGGTGCGATGTTTGATGGTGTAACTTCTTTTAATCAAGATCTTTCAAGTTGGGACGTTTCTAATGTAACGAATATGGAAATAATGTTCAACAATGCCAGTTCTTTTAATCAAAATCTTTCGGGTTGGGCAACCGACAAAGTTGTTAGGTGCACCAGCTTTAATGGAGGCACTTCAGCCTTAACACCAGAGAATCTACCCACTAGAGGAACATGTTTTTAATTTGAGAAGAGTTTATAAACAAAAATAAGTTTAAGGAAGCGTATCGTGTAGATAGTAATTGTAACATAATGCTAGAATACGATGAGAGTGATATCGGGAATAGGTCAAAAAGGCTTGTTCCCGATATATATATTGGTAGTATTACAAATAAAAGAAACAACGAATATAAATCCACTCACAACGAATCTGAGTTCATGATCTCACCAGCAACCAATAACAAATACTTTTGATAAAAATTCAAAATAATAGTATAAAAAGTATGTTAAACATGAAATCTATTTTTACCCTTAGTATTACACTGGTGATGACATTGTTATTTATTTCTTGTAATAATGATGATGATACCCTGCAAAATTTACTTAGTTTAGAAAACTTGTCTGTAAGTATAGACGAAAATTCACAGGCTAATACTGTAATCGGTACTTTTACAGTGACTCAAGAAAATCTTACCGGCGATTTAAGTTTTGAAATTATAGAACAATCTGTAGCAGGTGCTGTTACTATTGATGCCCAAGGACAATTATTAGTAGCTGATGTTATGGCATTTAATTTTGAAGTGAATCCAACTATAACAGGAGCAGTACGTGTACGTTCGGGAGGACTTACGGATACGGCTACCTTTACGATCACCATCAATGATCTTACAGAGTTGAATCCATCATTAAGCATAGAAGATTTTATCGCAACTTTGGAAGAGAATCCTGAAGCAGATTTTATAATTGGTACTGTTACAGTAAATCAAACCGATTTGACTGATGCCATAAGCTTTGCAATTACATCACAATCAGTAATGGGCGCAGTGAAAATTAATGAACAAGGACAATTATTGGTTGCCGATGCTACGACATTTGATTTTGAGACCAACCCAACGATTACGGGAGAGATTAGTATTATTTCTGGTACTCTTACCGATACGGCAACATTTAGTATCAGTCTTAATGACGTAAATGAAATTCCTGCTGATGCCTTTGTAACCGAGTGGGAACTTACTGCGGGTAACCTTACCATACGTCTTCCTATTCATGAAGCCAGACCACTAAATCAAATCATTACTGAGTATGATTTTCAGGTAGATTGGGGAGATGGTACCGTACAACAAGTAACTTCTTTTGACGATCCTGATGCCATACACACGTATGCCTCTCCCGGTAAAAAAACCGTGATCATCACCGGTACGTTACGAGGATTTAGTTTTTTTGAAGGTTCCGGCGTTTCAAGCTCACTACTCACTAATGTTTCTCAATGGGGTACTGTTTTATTAGGAAATAGTCTTGGGCATTTCATTAATTGTACCAACCTTACAGGCTTTACGGCAACAGATATACCAGATGTAAGTGAAATTGGAAGTTTTGAGCGTATGTTTAATAATGCTTCTTCTTTTACCGGTGGTATTTCAAATTGGGATGTTTCAAATGTAGAAGTGATGACTAATATGTTTGCTGGTGCTACCGAATTTAATGAAGATATTTCGGGTTGGAATGTTTCTAAAGTAATCGCTACAATTTCGATGTTTGCCAATGCCATATCTTTTAACCAAGATATTTCGGGTTGGGATGTTTCAAGCTTACTATTTGTCGATGGAATGTTCTTCAATGCGAGTTCTTTTAATCAAGACCTTTCGGGTTGGGCAACCGATAATGTTTTCTCTTGTGATGAATTTAATGGAGGTACTTCAGCTTTAACTTCTGCTAATCTACCGACCAGAGGGCCTTGTTTGTAATGCATATAAACTTATATATAGTTGGAATCATATTAGGGATAAGGAGTTTTGCTTATCCCTGATATGTTTTTATGGCGTAATACTTCCCAAAACAGTGTACAAAAAAGAAATACGCTTCTTACTTTTTTAAAAGCTAAATACGAATATGAACCCATTTATTACGAATCTAGGTTCACGATCTCACCAGCTACAGATAACAAATACTTTTGATAAAAATAAAAAACTCAAAATAATAGTAAAAAAAGTAATTGGAATATGAAATCAATTTTTACCCTTAGTATTACAGCATTGGTAGCTTTGTTGTTTTTTTCTTGTGATAATGATGATGATACAATACAGTATTTACTTAGTTTAGAAAATTTGTCTGTTAACATAGATGAGAATCCTCAGCCAAATACTATGATCAGCGACTTTACAGTAACCCAAGAAAACCTTACCGGGGATTTACGTTTTGAAATTATAGAACAATCAGTTGAAGGAGCGGTATCTATAAATAATCAAGGACAGTTATTGGTTGCCGATGTTATGGCGTTTAATTTCGAAGTAAATCCAACCATAACAGGAGTAGTACGTGTACGTTCAGGAGGACTTACTGATACAGCTACCTTTGCGATTACGATCAATGATGTTCTAGAGTTGAACCCATCATTGAGTATAGAAGATTTTACTGCAACCTTAGATGAAAACCCCGAAGCTGATATTGTAATTGGTAGTGTTATAGTAACCCAAGCAAATTTAACTGATGCTGTCCGTTTTGAAATTACCTCACAAACGATAACAGGAGCAGTAAAAATTAATGAACGAGGTGAATTACTAGTTGCTGAAGTAGCGGCATTTGATTTTGAGATGAATCCAACGATTACCGGAGAGGTTAGTGTTACCTCTGGTAATGTTACAGATACAGCTACTTTTAAGATAAGCCTTACTGATGTAGATGAGACACCTCCTTCTTTTATTACAAAATGGGATGTTACAGTTCTCAATCTTACTGTGCACTTGCCTATTTATTCATCCTCTCCCGATGATCGTACTGAATATGATTTTGAGGTAGACTGGGGGGATGGTACTGTACAACAAGTTACTTCTTTTGATGATCCTGATGCGATTCATACTTATGCCGCTCCGGGAGTCAAAACGGTAACCATAACAGGAACCTTGCAAGGTTTTAACTTCTTTAAAACAAGAACATCGAGTACTCTTTTTGTCGATGTTGCACAATGGGGTAATGTTTTATTAGGTAATGGTACTCTTCATTTTATAAGATGTGCAAATCTAAGAGGTTTTTCTGCTACAGATGCACCGGATTTGAGTACAACACCTTCATGTTATGGTATGTTTGCTGGTTTGATTTTTTTTAATAGCGATCTTTCGAATTGGGATGTTTCGAATGTAACTAATATGAATCAGATGTTCACATCAACATTTAGATTTGATAGTGATCTTTCAAATTGGGATGTTTCTAATGTGAAGGATATGGCATTTATGTTTACAGCATCAGGTTCATTTAATCAAGATCTTTCAAATTGGGATGTTTCTAGTGTAGAAAATATGAGGGGTATGTTTATGTCTGCAAGTTCCTTTAATCAGGACCTCTCTAATTGGGATGTTTCGAATGTGAAAGATATGTCAAATATGTTTAATCAGGCGCTTGCATTTAATCATGATCTCTCTAATTGGGATATCTCAAATGTAAAAGATATGTCAAGTATGTTTGATCAAGCAAGTATGTTTAATCAAAATCTTTCAAATTGGGATGTTTCAGGAGTAGGAAATATGTCAAGTATGTTTCGTTTGGCAACGTCTTTTAATCAAGATCTTTCTGGTTGGGATGTTTCAAATGTTGGAGGGATGAGAGGTATGTTCCTTGGAGCAGCTATTTTTAATCAGGATATTTCAAATTGGGACGTTTCAAATGTAAGAAATATGTCGTTAATGTTTTTTGATGCAAGTTCTTTTAATCAAGATCTTTCTGGTTGGGTAACCCGTAATGTTTTGACTTGTGGTGAGTTTAATGGGGGGACTTCTGCTTTAGTAGCAGAACATGTACCGACTACGGGACTTTGTTTTTAGTTGGTTTAAAGTATTGAAAATGTAACGTTAGTGAGTGAGTTTATAAGAGATTAGGGTTAGTATCAAATAAAGAAAATATGGTAATTAGCAAACTATGAAAGGTGCTAACATCGTACTTTTGATTTTGAATCAATTAACCCTTATTTCTTGTAGAAATCTCTTTATTTCATATTCTATTACTTTGATCCGCAATCGTAATTCAATATATATATTGGTTTCTGACGCGTTAGAAGGATCAGGAGTGCTCAAGTGATGTAATATAGAGGATGCTTTACCGATTCTTCTCTGTATGGAATATAAAGCTTTTAGATCAGTTTTATCCATTGACTTAAAATCGTCTTCTAATATATAGATCATTTCAACAAGCAGCCTGTCCATCAGTTTTAGTAATATTTGCTAAGTTCTGTAATTTGAGCAAACAAAAGTTATGGGTTTCCGTAATTTTAATAAAAAATAATAGACTTTGAGTACATGTTATTATTTTTTTAAGATAGTATCAGAAAATGATAAAACCGCTTATAGCGGTTTTATTATACTAATGAATTGATATATTTTAGGACTTGATTAGTTACGTAGTGATTCCATATCAATAACAAAACGATATTTTACATCAGCTTTTGTAATTCTTTCGTAAGCCTCATTTATATTATTGATATCAATAAGTTCTATGTCACTTACAATGTTGTGTTCTCCACAAAAATCTAGCATTTCCTGAGTTTCTTTAATTCCACCTATCAGAGATCCTGCAATACGTTTTCTTCCAATGATAAGATTAGCTCCATGCATGGGTTCTAATGGTTCCAGAGCGCCAACCATAACCATAGTGGCATCAATTTTTAACAAAGACATATAAGGGTTTACATCATGTTTTACTGGAACTGTGTTTAGTAAAAAATCAAAAGACCCTTTATGCTGTTCCATTTCTGTTGTGTTTTTAGAAATTAATACTTCGTGTGCTCCCAGAAGTTGAGCATCTTTGGCTTTGCCGGGAGAAGTAGTAATCATCACAACATGTGCTCCCATGGCTCTTGCAAATTTGATCCCCATATGACCTAATCCACCTAGTCCAATAACCCCTATTTTGTCTCCTTTTTTTATGTTCCAATGTTTTAGGGGAGAATATGTTGTAATCCCTGCACATAATAACGGAGCAACTGCTTTTTGATCAAGGTTTTTAGGAACACGCAATACAAAATGGCGATCTACAGTAATTTCTTCAGAATACCCACCAAAAGTATGTCCGCCTGAGTGCACGTCGGGACTATTATACGTCAAGGTCATTCCTTTTTCACAAAATTGTTCTAAATGATTTTGGCAAGCGCTACATTCTTTACAAGAATCTACCATGCAACCAACTCCTACTAAGTCTCCTATATTAATATCCGATACTTCATTTCCTACTTGTAAAACTGTACCTATAATCTCATGACCAGGTACAGATGGATAAAGCGTATTATCCCAATCATTTCGGGCAGTATGTATATCACTATGGCAAATACCGCAATATGTAATTTTTATTTTCACATCATTAGGTTCGACATCCCTGCGTGTTATTTGCATTTCTGCTAAATTATCGTCCTTATGTTGAGTGCCGTAAGCTTTTACTGTATTCATTTGCATTAATTTTTACGGCAAAAATATTATTTTATCATATGTTGATCGAATTCAAATACAGTTTTACATTAAGATTAACAAGAGGATTGCAACCCTTGTTTACGTAAAAGTATTAAAACAAGATAGTTAAATGAGGTGACTTTATTTTTTATTTGTCAATCAAAAAAATGTATAATGAATCTGTTAATTATCATATAAAAAACTCATAATACATTTAATTTAAAATACAATATTCAACTTTTGAAACAGGTTTTTAAGAATTAAAATTTATAATACGAATTAAAATAGATCAACTGCCAAATACAAACTGGATGATTTGAGGTCAGATTCTAGAACAATATTACTATCAGAAATATCTTTACCTGTGTATTTTCGATATCCTACTTTAAAACGACCATAACCAAGTCCTCCTCCATAAAAGAAATCTGTAGAAGTTTCTTTGATTTCGTCTATAGTTGGCTCAGGTAATGATTTTGTATCCAGGTCATAATCAATGGCAATCCCCCCTTCTAAAAATAATTCAAATTTAGAACTCAAATAGATATGAAATCTAGGGGCAAATGCAATATTAATACCTTTATAATCTAATTCCAGTTCATTTTCCAAAGTAGAGGTATCCTCACTTTTGATAGAAAAAGCATTATAAGTAGTTTCTAGAAAAAAACTTAAATCTACTTTAGAAAAAGGAATAAATGTTTCTATATAAATACCGTATCTGGGAGCATAAGTTTTTTGATAAGTAATTTCATCTGTATTCCCTTCGATAGGAGAAGAGTGAGAAAAATCAATGTGGTTTATGCCTCCTACAATACCAACATGAGTTTGATTTACTTTTTTACGAATGGTATATTCCATATAATTGCCTTTACAAACATTATATCGCTTGAAGTATTTTTTTAAATCCTTTTGTGTGTATTCTATTTCAGAAAGATCATCCTTTCCACAGTTTAATATTTGGATAAGTTGATTTCGATACTCGGTATTCTTATGAGCAATTATTTTTTTTCCCGGGTCTTTTGTTTCATCGGGGGTATAAAAAACTTTGTAGACAAGCAATTCAGGATACACAGCATCTTTATCTGTATAGAAAAATCTATTTACTCCATTTTTTGAATATTGATACAACGATGTTTTACTTTCTAGAATAACTCTAAGAAATAATTTTTGAAGCTTTAGATCAGGTTTTTCTAGTTTTGTTGCCCTCCCTAGGTTGTCTCCTTTTAGATCAATTTCTAAGATATATCTTTTATATAGATACTCTTTACCAACAGCAAATTCTTTAATATCTTCAATGTTTTCTTTTTTGGGAGTAGAAGAGATGTTTTTTTTCCATTCAAATTCGGTAGGATTATCTTTCCAAGATAGTTTTTTGATTAGACATTCTTTACGATTTCCATCGTTATCGATAAAATATCCAGTTTCATATATGCTCTGCGCACTTATTGTAAAAATAGAGAAAATTCCTAGTAAAGAAGATAAAAATGATTTCATGTAATAATGTGAGTTTTGATCGGGTCTATTTAGTTCTTAATTAAGTGTTAACGGTTTTACAGTAGATTACGTATGCTTTATTTGTATTTATGAATATTTTTTTTCTTTTTTAGCTATTTCATGCCTTATTTTAATGAAAATAGAATCAACTCGTCTGCGATTTGTTTTTGATTAAAATCTTCTTGACCTTATTGTTTTATAGGGAGATACATATCGTTTTTCTAGTCGTAAAATATTTTATTATAAGGTTTTGGTATCACTTTTTACCAAATATAATTGGTCTATTTAGAAAGGATAAAAATAGCTTAAACATGATTTTTATCACTCTTTTTCGATAATAAAAAAAACATATTTGTTAAGCAATAACATCTTTTTAATCATCATTATCGCCGAAACTGAGTGATAATGATCCTGTAGCCTTATTGATCACAAAAACGACCATATTATGCCAATAAAAAGTTATTTAGCACATCCTTATGAAGGTAAAAAAGAAACATTAATCAAAGCACTTACTGTAATTGATCAATGCGAGATATTACCAGCAGAAAACGAAAACCTTATTGTTTTGGTTACAGAAACTGAAACAGAAAAAGAAGAAGAAATGCTAAAAGAAAAATTGGATGCTATAAAAAGTTTAAAACTTTTGGCAATGGTTTCAGGATTTAATACACCTCAAAAAAACAACTAGCCATATGTACAATTCCTTATCAAATAGAAGAAGTTTTATCAAAAAAATGGCGATGCTTTCTGCAATGACAGCAGCAGCATCCATGTTTCCTGGAATATTATTTGCCGCAGAGCAAGAAGCGGGGATTCCTGCTAATGCTAATTTAGATTGGAAAAAAGGCCCGTGTAGATTTTGTGGTGTAGGTTGTGGGATTTTAGTAGGTACCGAAAATGGAAAAGCTGTAGCGATAAAAGGTGATCCGAATTGTGAAGTAAACAAGGGATTACTATGTGTAAAAGGCTATCATCAAATCATGTGTATACAAGCCAAAGACAGGTTAACACACGCTCTGGTCAAAAAAAATGGAGCATATGTAAAAACCCCTCTTAATGAGGCATTAGATATAGTAGCCGATAAGATGAAAGAAACGATATCAAAACATGGTAAAGATGCCGTAGCCATGTATACCTCGGGACAGTCTACCATACCAGAAGGATATGTAGCTTCAAAATTGATGAAAGGAGCTATCGGAACCAATAATCTAGATTGTAATGCACGTTTATGCATGGCGAGTGCAGTTGCAGGGTTTTTGACCACCTTTGGAGCAGACGAACCTATGGGATGTTATGAAGATATAGATCATGCAGATTATTTTGTGACATGGGGTAATAATATGGCAGAAATGCACCCTGTATTATTTTCAAGAATGTTGGAACAAAAAAGTAGGAGAGGTGCAAAAATTATAGATTTTGCTACAAGAACTTCACGTTCGAGTATTGCATCTACTCGGTCTATTTTATTTGAACCCCAAACCGATCTTGCTGTAGCAAATGCTATCTGTTATGAAATTATCAAAAATGGTTGGGTAAATACTTCTTTTGTAGAAAAACATTGCAGTTTTAACAAAGGACTTACAAACATGGGCTATGGCCTTGAAGACAATTATAAATTTAAAGACAAACCCGAAAAAATTGATTTTGAAGCTTATAAAGCATTTTTAAAAGATTATTCACCAGAAAAAGTTGCTAAATATTCTAAAGTATCGGTAAAAGACATCAAATATTTGGCCTCAATTTATGGTGACCCCAACAAAAAAGTTGTTTCCTATTGGTGTATGGGAATGAATCAGCATACCAGAGGAACTTGGATGAATAATCTTGTTTATAATATTCACTTGCTAACAGGCAAAATCTCTCAGCCGGGGAATGGTCCTTTTTCTCTTACAGGTCAACCTTCTGCTTGTGGTACTGCTAGAGAAGTAGGAACATTTACTCACAAACTTCCTAAAGGGGTTGTAATGAATGAAAAACACCGACGCTTAGCGGCAAAAATATGGAAAGTACCTTATGAACGTATTCCTTCAAAACCTACTTATCATACAACAGAGATGTTCAGGGCTGTAGATAGAGGTGATATCAAATTTATATGGACACAAGTGACGAATCCACTAGTATCTCTTCCTAAAACAAGCCGTTATAGACCGGGTATGAAAAAAGATTCTTGTTTTGTAGTGGTATCTGATGTATTCCCTACGCCTACATCAGATGTAGCAGACGTAATACTACCTGCATCCTGGCATATCGAAAAAAGTGGATTGTATGGTAACTCAGAACGTAGAACCCAGCATTGGGATCAAATGATAGATGGGCCGGGAGATACGACTCCCGATGCATGGATGACCATAGAAGTGGCAAAACGAATGGGCTTCAGGGATTTATTTCCGTATACCAGAGAAAACCATGTAGAAGAAATTTATAATGAATATAAACAGTTTCATGAAGGTAAAAAACATGGAATGGCTCCGTTAGAAGTTCTTAAAAAAGAATCTGGAGTGATTTGGCCTTATGTTGATGGAAAATCTACACAGTGGCGATTTAATGCAAAGTATGATCCTGCATGTTCTAATGGAGAAGATTTTCATTTTTACGGAAAACCTGATGGTCGAGCAGTTATTTGGCAACGACCATATGAGCCTGCACCCGAAGTTCCGGATCAGGAATATCCATTCTGGCTCAATACAGGTAGAGTGGTAGAGCATTGGCATACAGGGTCGATGACACGTAGAATACCAGTACTACATCAATCAATGCCGGCAGCATATATCGAATTTCATCCGGAGGATGCAAAAGCACTGGGAATTAGAGATGGCGAAAACGTAAAAATAACCTCAAGACGAGGATATTGTATCATGCCGGCATCCATAGACAAAAGAGGATTACCAACCAAAGGACAGGTTTTTGCACCTTTCTTTGACGAAAATATGTTGATCAATGATGTAACGTTAGATGCATTTTGTCCGATATCAAAAGAACCTGACTTCAAAAAATGTGCTGTCAAAGTCGAAAAAGCATAAACTATGAGAAAAAGACTCGGAATTATATCATTTTTTGTAATGCTTTTTATCGCTTTTATCACTATTTGGAACTTTAGTTATCAAAAAGGACTAGAAGAAGGATACATTACAATAATAGAACCTCCTTCAAATTCTTATATCCCATCAGAAAGTGGAGTTTTTAAACGATCAGAACATGCATTTGATTATACAAAAATGCCTGTTGATGAGCAGCATCAAAGAACATTAGAAACGTACTATAATAATAGAGCATATCCGGGAGCTCCTCCGAGTATTCCGCATCCTGTAAAAAAAGAACTTACGATGGGAGGTAACGTTTGTTTGCAGTGCCATCAGAATGGTGGATTTGTAGAAAAATTTAATGCATATGCTCCGGTCACTCCACATCCGGAAATGGTAAATTGCAGGCAATGTCATGTGACTCAAAATGTACAATCAATTTTTAAAGAGATAGCATTTTATAAAGCAAAACCTCCAAGTGTTGGTAGTGGTGCTAATAATGCCTTACCGGGAAGCCCACCAATGATGCCTCATCAACTTCAAATGAGAGAAAATTGCTTGTCTTGTCATGCGGGACCGGCTGCACCCAAAGAAATAAGAGTTACACACCCCGAAAGGATCAATTGTAGACAATGTCATTTACCAACAATAACAGAAACAGCAGAGTTTGGTGTTTTTGTAAGACAATCTGAGGATCATGAAGAATAACTTAATATTTATATCACTATTATTTTGTGTTTGTATATCCTGCAAGAAAAATAATGCAGAATATCATAGCATTACCGATAAAATTCATGATAAGAGTAAAAATTATCATGAGACTTCTATATCCTCAGAAGCATATCTGCAAGAGTTAGAGCTTATTAAAATTACAGAAGGTGAGCATACTTTTTTAATTCCTGAAAGAAAAAAACAAATAAAGTCTTTTGCCTGTACCGAATGTCACTCAAAACCATTGAGCGAGATGCAAGGAAGTAGTGATAGTAAAAAAGCACACTGGGATATTAAACTGATGCATGCAGATACAGGTGTAATGAACTGTACAACTTGTCATAATGGTAATGATATGGATCATTTGACAACGATTACAGGTAATAAAGTTGATTTTAATAACAGTTATACCCTCTGTGCACAATGTCATACCTCTCAATTTGAAGATTGGAAAGGTGGTGCGCATGGTAAAAAAGTAGAAGGATGGGCGCCTCCAAGAGCTTCAATGACATGTGTAAACTGTCATAATCCACACAATCCTAGCTTTAAAACCAGATGGCCATCAAGATTTAATACGCAAAAAGTTAAAGAACGAAACGAAGAATTAGTACACTAATACTACCACGATATGAGTAATAATAGTAAAAAATGGTTTTCTTTAAATTTGAGTAATACCAAAACACAGGTACATAATACTTCTTGTAAATGTGGTAAATCCCTTGGCAAATGTGGTGATCATAGTGAAGAAAATCAAGGTAATGATAAAGTTGATACAGAAGACCATAAAGATGGTTTTGATCAGGTTTTTGAGGTACAAATGAATAGGCGTACAGCTTTTAAAAAACTAACCGCAAGCTTGTTGATAGGAGCAGGAGCTGTTACAACTTCTTGTAGTGTTATTTCAGATGATAAGTCTAAAGAAAAAGCTCAAATCGATTGGGAAGAACAGTTTAAAGGTAACTATAAGTTAATGACTGATGAAGAGAAGAAAAATACTGTAGATCGATTAGTAAGGTCATATCAACTCAGAACAGGAAAAACAATCAATATGACGTCAGAAAATGCAGAAGAGAATGTACTTTTTGGGTATGCTTTTAACATTTCAAAATGTAATGGGTATATGGATTGTGTTAATGCTTGTGTAGAAGAGAATAATCAAGATCGTAATTCTCAAATGCAGTACATACGGATACACGAAATGGAAGAGGGAAAAGGCTTCAAGTTTGACGAGGCAGATGATAATTATTACCACGAAGTTCCTGCAGAAGGACATTTTTACATGGGTACACAATGTTTTCACTGTGATAATCCACCATGCGTAGATGTTTGCCCGGTGCAAGCGACATGGCAAGAAGAAGATGGTATTGTAGTTATAGATTATGATTGGTGTGTAGGGTGTAGGTATTGCATGGCTGCATGTCCATATGATGGAAGAAGATTTAATTGGAGTACACCCGAAGTTCCTGAGGATGAGGTGAACAAAAATCAACACTATTTGGGTAACCGAATGCGCAAAAAAGGAGTTATGGAGAAATGTACATTTTGTGTACAACGTTCTAGAAAAGGAAAAAATCCTGCTTGTGTAGATGCTTGCCCTACAGGAGCTCGAATATTTGGAAATTTATTAGATCCAAATAGCACAATACGTTGGGTTTTGGAAAACAAAAAGGTATTTAGACTAAAAGAAGACCTAGGCACAGAACCTAAGTTCTGGTATTTTATGGATTAATAAAAGTGTACCTAAATGGAAAAAATTAAAATATTAAAAGGTTTAGTAATAGATAGTTTGAACATTACAACACAAGGAACTAAAAAATACCATTTATGGATGGGCTTTTTGACCTTTATTATGCTCATAGGAATGTATTGTTATGCACAACAAATAGAATATGGACTCAGCGTAACAGGGATGACAGATCGTGTGAGTTGGGGATTGTATATTTCTAATTTTACATTTTTGGTTGGTGTTGCCGCTGCTGCAGTCATGCTGGTAATGCCTACGTATGTTCTAAAAGATATTGATTTTAAACAAGCAGTTCTGATAGGAGAAGGGCTAGCGGTTGCAGCATTATTGATGTGCCTTGCCTTTGTGATAGCAGATATGGGAGGCCCTTCGGTATTGTGGCACATGATCCCGGGTATTGGTGTATTTAATTTTCCAAATTCTATGCTGACTTGGGATGTAATCGTGCTCAATGGCTATCTTTTTATTAATATTACCATTCCTTTTTATATCCTCTTTATGCGGTATCAGGGTAAAGTACCTAACCCAAAAATATATGTTCCGGGAGCGATTATTTCTGTATTTTGGGCAGTAGGGATTCACTTGGTAACTGCATTTTTATATCAAGGATTACAAGCACGCCCCTTTTGGAATAATGCCTTGTTAGGACCTCGATTTTTAGCATCTGCTTTTGCAGCAGGTCCAGCCTTAATTATTTTGGTTTTGGCAATTATTAGAAATTTTACTGCGTTCAGCATAGAAGATAAAACCATTAAGAAGATAGCAATGATCGTTACTGTAGCAGCACAGATTAATTTAATCATGCTGTTTTCTGAGGTTTTTAAAGAATTTTATGCTCCAACCCATCATAGTGAGAGCGCGTATTATCTGTTTTTTGGGTTACATGGTAAAGATGCTTTGTTACCTTGGATTTGGACGGCCATACCGCTCAATATTTTAGCAACCATATTGTTGACTTTTGGCAAACTCAGAAATAATTTTAAAGTACTTTATTTTTGCTGTTTCATATTATTTATAGCCATTTGGATAGAAAAAGGTTTTGGACTTATAGTACCGGGTTTTATTCCAGGACCTTATGGTAAAATTGCAGAATATACACCTACCGGAATAGAAATTGGAGTTACTCTGGGAATATGGGCAATGGGAGCTTTTATATTTACGATTCTAGCCAAAACCGCAATTAATATTGAGACCGGAAGACTGAGATTCAAAAAATAAATCCATATACCTATTCATGAGAAAAAGCTAAATACTCATCTTTTTTAGATGATAATATAAGCTTATGAGATTTATCATAGTATTTATAGCAATCAGAAAGTAGTTTTATGGTGTAATTAAGATATTTTCTAAGTTAACACCATATTCATGATGAATTGGCATTTATTATCTCTCCCCCAGATTATTGATCAATTAGAGACTTCTACAGAAGGACTTGATGCTACGATTGCACAACAACGTCTTCACAAAGAAGGTAAAAACGAAATTGCAGATACCAAGAAAAAAACAATATGGCAAATGCTGTTACATCAAGTAACAGATTTCATGATTCTTATTCTCATTGCTGCAGCTATCATTTCAGGTTTTTTAGGAGAAGTCATAGATACTATTATTATTTTGGTTATTATCGTCCTCAATGCAATAGTAGGTTTTATACAAGAATATAGAGCAGAAAAAGCAATGGAGGCTTTAAAAGGAATGGTCGCTAATACCTCTCGTGTATTACGTAATAATAAATGGTCAGACATACCTGCCAGCGATCTTGTTCCCGGAGATGTGATCAATCTGGAAGCAGGTAATATAATACCGGCAGATGTAAGGTTTTTTGAAAGCCACCAAGTAAAAGTAGATGAATCTTCGCTTACGGGAGAATCTCTAAATGTTGATAAGAATATAGAAGAATTACCAGAAGCAGAGTATGCATTGGGTGATCGTTCTAATATGGGATACAAGGGTACGTTTTTTACCAATGGTAGAGCAATGGCATATGTAGTAGAAACCGGAATGAGTACAGAACTGGGGCGTATTGCAAAAATGATTCAAACAGAAGAAACAGCAACCCCGCTACAGAAACGACTCACAAGTTTTGGTAAACGACTTTCTGTTATCATTTTAATTCTTTGTATTGTAATCTTTGGTATTGGTCTTATAAGAGGTGAGAGTATTATAGAGATGTTAATTCTTTCGATTTCTCTTGCTGTAGCTGCGATACCAGAAGCGCTTCCTGCTTTGGTAACGATAACATTAGCTTTTGGAGCTAAAAAGTTAGTTAAGAATAAGGCATTGATCCGTAAACTCCCTGCAGTAGAAACACTTGGCTCTGTAACTTATATATGTTCTGACAAAACCGGAACACTTACGATTAATAAAATGGAGGTGCAAGAGGTATTTGAAGTACCAATGATAGACAATGTACCTTTTCAATTTAAAAATAATATACTCTTAAGTGCTATGGCACTTAATAATGATGTTTCAAAAGATAAAAATGGTAATTGGATAGGTGATTCTACAGAAGTTGCTCTTGTAAAATACGCTTATGATCATGATATAAAGAGAAGTATTCTCGAAAAAGAATTGCCACGAATTGCAGAATTACCATTTGATTCAACCAGAAAATGTATGACGACGTTTCACCAAACAAATAATGGTATTCTTGTCATTACAAAAGGAGCAGTTGATACCTTATTTCAAAAGTTAACAGTTGCGCAACGTACATCGATTGATGATTTTGAAAGTAAAGTAAATGCAATGGCAGAAAAAGGGTATCGTGTATTGGGGTACGCTATTAAAACTATCCCTTTTCTACCCGATTATCTTGATGCCGATGAAATAGAAAACGAACTTACTTTGGTAGGTTTTGCGGGTATGATTGATCCTCCCAGAGAAGAAGCAAAACAAGCAGTAAAAGAATGTAAAGAAGCTGGGATTATCCCTGTTATGATTACAGGAGACCATAAGCTTACTGCCAAAGCTATTGCAAAGCAATTGGGTATTGTAACTTCTGAAGCAGATTTGGCAATGAATGGTACAGAACTGAATCAACTTACTGATGATGATTTTGAAAAAGTTGTAGAAAAAGTCCGTGTATATGCAAGAGTCAATCCAGAGCAAAAACTGAAAATTGTTAGTGCTTTACAAGAAAAAAATCAGTTTGTCGCGATGACAGGAGATGGAGTCAATGATGCTCCGGCACTTAAAAACGCTGATATAGGAGTTGCCATGGGGATTAATGGTACAGAAGTATCCAAAGAAGCCTCACATATGATTCTTCTAGATGACAACTTTGCAACAATAGTTGTTGCAGTAAGACATGGGCGTAAAATATTTGATAATATCCTGAAGTTTATCAAATATATCATGACTAGTAATTCTGGAGAGATCTGGGCAATTCTTTTAGCTCCATTTTTAGGATTACCCATACCTCTGATGGCAATTCATATTTTATGGATTAACTTGGTGACTGATGGATTACCGGGACTTGCACTAGCATCAGAACCGGCAGAACCCAATATCATGAGGCGATCTCCAAGAGACCCAAAGCAAAATATATTTACACTAGGTATGTCGTTACATATTCTTTGGGTAGGATTATTTATGGGATTGGTTACTCTAGGGATGCAAGCCTGGGCTATCGATCAGGATAAAGCTAGTTGGCAAACAATGGTATTTACAGTCTTGTGTTTTAGTCAAATGGGTAATGTTATGTCTATTCGATCTGAAAAAGAATCTGTTTTTAAGATTGGATTATTTTCAAATAAACCTTTGATTGGTGCATTGCTTATTACTTTTGTACTACAATTGATTATTATATATGTTCCTTTCTTCAATACAGTTTTTAGAACTCAACCACTTACGATTATTGAATTATTAATCACAATTGCAGTATCTAGTCTTGTATTTTGGGGAGTAGAATTAGAAAAGTTTATTAAAAGGAGAATTACAAAAAAATCATGACACAAGGCTGAAAGAAATATTGTAAGATTCTTTTTTTAAAAGGTAAAAGATCATGTTTACCTTCTAATACTTCTGTTTAGTTGTCCTTTTGAAATCCTCCTGTATGTAGTAATAGTAATTCTTTCATTTGTTGTATTTTTTTATAAAATTGTAGAATAAATTTATTCTTGTTAAGAGCTTACTTTTTGATGAGTCATTTATTTAACACTCATGAAAGTATAAATAGTATAAAATGAAATACACAATATCAACTACAACACTTCCCAATCCCTCTGCGCTACAATATTTGTTTTCTCAAACTACTTGGGCAAAAAATAGAAATGAAGATGATATAAAACAACTTCTGAGTCAAACAAAAGTATATGTTGTGATTAAAGATAAACAACAATTAATAGGATTTGGTAGAGCCATTTCTGATGGAATCTATAGAGCAATGTTAGATGATATTGTTGTAGATCAAGAATATCAAAAACAAGGCTTAGGAAAACTAATAGTAACAGAACTGTTGGATCAACTTAAGGATGTAGAAACTATTTTTCTAAACACCAAACCAGAATTAGAAGGTTTTTATAACAAGTATAATTTTACTATATCAAAAGCATTGACTATGAGTTTAAAGAAATAAAATTATGATCGTATATTTTTGAATTTTTAATCTTTGAAAAGTTGAGCTATTTGAACAATTCAGGAAAAGTATTGATATCAATTTGCCAAACCAATGGTAATATAAAATAGATAAAAATTGTAGCAAGTACAATAGAAATAATATTCATCCAAAACCCTGCTTTCATCATTTTAGGTATCGTTAATAGTCCGGAACCAAACACAACAGCATTAGGTGGTGTTGCCACAGGCAACATAAAAGCACATGAAGCAGCTACTGTACCAGCAATCATCAATAAATAAGGATGTATGTCAATAGAAAATGCCAATGCAGCTAATACCGGCATTAACATGGCTGCTGTAGCGACATTAGATGTGATCTCAGTCAAAAAGTTAACTACGGTAATGATAGCAAGTATTAGAAGTATGATAGGAAAAGCTTCAAATAGAGAGAGTTGACTCCCGATCCATTTTGCTAAGCCCGAAACTTTGAATCCCTCAGCCAATGCAAGCCCTCCACCAAATAATAGTAAAATCCCCCACGGAATCTTTTCTGCTGTTTTCCAGTCTATGATTCCTAATTTTCCCTTGTTTTTTGCTAAAGATGAAAATAAAATAGTAACTCCTATAATCGAAAGACTGACTATTGCTGTATGTATGAAATTGGGTACAGGTTTTTCTGAAAATACTAAAAAGAAGCTTACCGCCTTTAGTATTATTAGAAAAACAACAATACATGCTACCACTATTTTTGTTCCGGAGAAAAACGTAGTTTTCTGTTTCGTAGCAGGAATCAAAAATAAACTTAGTGCACCGGCAATAGCAATGATGGTATCATTGATACCCGGAATTATCTTTTTTAAAATAAGAGAACTACTCATCCAGCATAATGCAACAATAAGAAATACAATAAAAACAGATCTTTCTTGGTAAGATATTTTACCAAGTTGTTTTATTTGTTCTTGTATTGCTTTTTTTCCTCCGGGGATTCCTTCTACTGTTACCGGGAATACAATTTTAGTTAGATATAACCAACCAATAGCAAGCATAACGAGAGAAAAGGGGAGCCCAAGCATCATCCAATCTGTAAAAGAAATAGTCTCTTTGTATAATTCTTCTACGATACCCACAAAAATAACATTGGTAGGTGTTCCTATAATAGTTGCTATTCCTCCAATAGAGCATCCATACGCTATAGCCAGCATGAGTGATCGTCCCATTTTCTTTTTGATCTCTTCTTCGGTATTGATTTGAGATATAACAGCCAAACCGATCGGCATCATCATTACAGCAGTTGCAGTATTAGAAATCCACATGCTGAGAAAGGCTGTTGCAATCATAAAACCTAGAATGACTTTGTTCCAATTGCTACCTATTTGATGTATAATGGTGAGTGCAATACGTTTATGTAAGTTTGTTTTTTCTATTGCAACTGCCAGAATGAATCCACCGAGGAATAGAAAAATCATTTGATTGGCAAATGCTCCCGAGGTAGCTTTGATAGACATTACACCTGTAATAGGGAAGAGTACCAATGGCAATAATGCAGTAGCCGAAATAGGAATAGCTTCTGTAATCCACCAAAAAGCAATCCAGACTGCAATTGCTAAAGTCGAAGTACCTTCTTTTGACAATCCATCGGCATGAAAAAAAAACGAAATCAACAAAAATAGAATTGGCCCCATAACAAGCCCTATTGATTTTGCACGCATAATGATATATGATTAATAATTTATATATCGGTTTTACAAGTATTACAAAAGATGTGAAGTTAATAGAAATATTTGGATTTTTGTAATGATATAAAATAAGAAAGCCGATCAAACTGATCGGCTTTCTATGTTAGAATATTAGTATCTTTTAGCTTTTTGATGCATTCTTCATGTTTTCTTTTACCAACCCGTAGAATTCATCAAACTTTGGATTTACGATAATTCTTGTTGCAGTTTCAATACTTTCTGATCCATACTCACTTTTGCCAACTACTTCCATTTTTTTAGGATCAACCTTAAAATCTTTCTGAAGCATTCTTACCACAGCAGAAGCCTGTCTAGAACTTAAATCCCAGTTATCTTTAATGCTTTTGTCTTTAAAACTTAAAGCATTACTATTACCCTCGACTATGATTTTGGTTTCAGGTTTTTTGTTAACGGCTGCTGCAATTTTACCTAAAATACCTTTTGCTTTTGCATCGACAGTAGTGCTTTTATCACTTCCAAATAAAGTAGCATTAGCAATGCTCACGACTACCATACCATTTTGAACTCCAATTTTGGCATCATTACCCAAAGCTTGTTTAAAAATTGTTAAAGATGCTAATCTAAGAGAATCACTTTTACCGATAGCATCATTTATAGTTTTTAATTGTCTATCTTTTTCTTGAAGACTTTCTAGAGATTTTTCTAAATTTTGAGCTTTCTTTTTAGAAAGTTCTGTAAAGCTACCCATATTACTTAATAAAGAGGCATTAGTCTCTTTTAAGTCTTTTACTTGAGCTTCCATAGTCTCAACTCTAGTAATGGTCGCTCTTTCCTTTTTCTTGGCGTCGTTAAGCTCTCCTTTGGTTGTTTTTAATTCTTTTCTTAATTTATCAATTTCATCAAGAAGATCTTTCTTTTTCTGACTATGAACAGCAGTAATAGTCATCAATAACACAGAGGCAAATACAATTATTTTTTTCATTGGTTTATAATATGATTTGTTGCAGCTGCTAAAATAAAACTTTTTTGTCAATAACAAAGTAATCAATAGGATAGTGATACTGATTACTATTCAGTTTTTCCTAATATTTTTTTGGCTTCTGCAATGCTAGAATTGATCTGATTTTTGAGTTTATTTACCTTTACTTCCTCTTCCTTTAGAAGTTTCATTTGAGTAGCTAATTTTTCTGTATCTACCTTTGTTTCTTCTTCTTCATGAGGAAAAGTTTCACTAAAATCACTCATCCATGTCATCATAAAATCATAAGAATCTTTTAATTTTTGTTGTGCCTGTGCATATTCTTGTCCCTGAGCAGTTGTATCTATTTTGGGTTTTAATTCTTTGATCAAAGAACTGATTTCTCCCATTTTTGGCATGACTTCATCATGTACATCAATTACTTTTTGCATCAAAGCATCAAATTCTTGTTCTTCTTTAGAAAGTTGATTACATGATAAGGTTGCAATAGCTGCGAATACGAATATAAATGTTCTAAAAAGAGTTTTCATTTTTTTTGAGTTTTAAAATTGGATAAAGATATTATTTTTCTATATGTTGTTTAAGTTTTGCTTCTTTATAATATTTTGCTAATTGTTCCATTTTGTAAGCTTGAAGAATAATTAACAATACACAAATGGTAATGATTGATATAAAAATATAAGTTAACATACTTTTTTAATTTTTTGAGGAGTTATTTTTTTCTTCTTTAATGGTAGGTTCTAAGCTGAGGTCATACATCTTTTCTGTCATATATGTGATTACAGGATCTGTTTTATCAGGATGTCCTCCCTCAAAAGGAGGAGCAGGATCATATTCAAGATTTAATGCTGTAAAAGAGGCATAATTTCTACCCATAACATGATCGATCAAAGCAAGACTCATATCAATACCAGCAGATACTCCTGCACTGGTCCAGTATTTACCATCGTTGGTAAAACGTTTTTTTTGGAATATAGCTCCATATTGTGCTAGTTTTTCTTCGGCTTTGTACCAATTAGTAGTTGCTTTTTTACCTTCTAGTACTCCTGTAGCTCCCAGAATCCATGCTCCTGTGCATACACTCATAGTATATTTGCTGTTTTGATCAATTTTTTTGATCCAGTCTAATAATTCTTTGTCTTTTGTTGCTTTATACGTTTCTGTAACGCCTCCCGGTATTAAAAGAATATCTAATTGATCAATATCATGGATACTATAATCTACTTGAGTTTTTACATTATCACTACTGGTTATTATTCCTTTTTTTCTTCCGATCAACATTTTTTTTGTAGGCCACATATGGCTAAGAACAGACATTGGTCCCATTGCATCTAGCATATAATAACCGTCGTATATCAATATTCCTATTGTTTTAATAGTGTCTCTAGGCGGTTCATGCATTAACATCATAAGCTTATCATGAGACATGGTATCAAGCTCTTTGGTTGTGTAAGCAGTACCATTTGGTTTTGAAATATACCCTTGTTTCGTTACAGCTTTTTCCTCCTTTTCTGTAGTCGTTGGTTGTTTCTCTGTTGTGTTTTTTGTATTGGTATTCGTTTGTTTACAGGCTATAACGATTATGAATAACCCTATTATGCCAATTAATTTTTTCATGATTTTCGTCTTTTACGATTTAATGTTTTTGAAGTGAGTAGATACAGCATAAAACCTGATAAAATGGTAAAAATCCCAAATAAAGAGAAAGCTCTAAGTAGTGTATTGTTAAAATCATCTCTTTCTTTGTAATCCATTGTATGCAACATCCATAAAAAGTCAAATATGCGCCATTGATTATTTCTAAATGTTTGTACATTTCCGTAATCAGCAGATACATACACGGTTGTATTAGCAGGTTGATCAAAAGAAATGGCATATGCCGGGAGTGGCCTCCCTCTATATTCATGATGATTTCCTGTTGAGGTCAGATATTCTACCTTTAGAATTTTAGCGTCTACATTAAGCTTATTTGTTGCTACTTTGATCGCTTCATCTTTTTGTAATGGTCTTTTGATATTCCCATTACTCGCATCAATAAGCAAGGTTCTCTTTTTGTTATTGGATAAAAAATGTAAACGATAAATGGGTTGTTCCAAAATTTTGGTAACTTCTAACGTTAGTAAACTGTCATCTTTTTTAAGATGTTTATGCAGGAACGCTTTGGGAGAAATATAATCAATCGTTTGTGAAAGCGTAGGGGGCTGTTTTTTTAAGTGATCACCTCTTATTTCATCAATATTTGTCCAGCTAAAATATAATCCGCCAATGGTCCATAGTAAAAACTGAATCCCTAAAATTACTCCCAGATATCGATGCCATTTTCGAGTTAATCTTACTAATCTTCTCTTTTGCATAACGTAATTGATATTTTTTTAAAATTTGATACTAAAAGAAGTCCCATATGTCATAGGGATTCCGGTTCTCACATTGCGACCAAAACTGGTATCAGCATTACCATATGAGAGATATACTTCGTCTGCTAGATTTTGTCCCCAAAAGGCAACTGAATATTTTCCAAAATCAAAAGTAGCTTTGGCGTTGAGAAGGCTATAGTTCGGTTGTTCTAAAGTGTTTTGAATATCAGTATAATATTTTCCGATATTTCTAAACTCTCCTCTTAAAGTTGCATTTGTTTTTTTGTGAATCGGAATCGTATATTGAGCTCCTAAAAATAGGGTATGACTTGGGGTATTAGACAAGTCATTGCCACTAATATCTTCTCTGTTTTCTTCGATGATTACAGGATCAAAAGAAACGACACGGTCTCTATTGAGTATAAAATCTTTATATTCTGTATTTGTGAGTCCAAAACTAGCATCAATTTGAAGCCTTTTGATAGGAATAGCAGAAGCTTCAATTTCAATTCCCATTGATGTAGCATCACCAACATTTTCTCGGGCAAACGTTCCTAAAGCTATTTGATTAAAAAATTGAAGGTCGGTCCAATCTATATAAAATATGGCTGCTCCTATACGTAGTTTGTTTTCTAACGTATTGATTTTGTATCCTATCTCATAATTATTTGAGTATTCTGGATCAAAAGTTTCATTCACTCCTTCTGGTAATCGCTGAGCATTAATTCCCCCTGCTCTAAACCCACGATTATAACTGATATATAGATTTGAATGCTCAGTTGGAGCAAATGAAAGAGCAAGTTTTGGTGATAGCGCATCATATGTGCCGTCTAATGTGATAGGACCTTGATTCTCAGTTGTAATTCCATTGCTAAACAAACGATCACCAAATCCATTAAAAGTGCTTTCTCTTTTTTCATAATCATAACGTAGTCCAGCAGTTATCGTAAACTGATTGGTAATTTTGTAACTCATTTCTCCAAAAAACGCTATTCCATGATTATTTCCTTTATTGGTAAATATAGTGCTCGTATCAGGAGAAAGTCCAAATACTGTTGAAACCTCGTTTGTAGAAGGCTGTAATGCAATGTTAGTAGAGGGTTCATATGCTACTTGTGTAAAACCATACGCCCCAGCAGTATACTGCAAAGGTGAATCATTTGTAGAATTAACTCTAATCTCTTGACTCCAAACTTCTTGATTCGGAAGCTTTTCTCCAAAACTACTTTCTGTAAAAGAATGGTAAAAAGCCCC
The DNA here is from genome assembly GCF_006443095.1 of Aquimarina algicola. Taxonomy (GTDB): domain Bacteria; phylum Bacteroidota; class Bacteroidia; order Flavobacteriales; family Flavobacteriaceae; genus Aquimarina; species Aquimarina algicola. The sequence continues at coordinate 156,752 of NZ_VFWZ01000004.1, read as the reverse complement.
ATCACTAAAATCTACATTTTCAAATGAAAGTCCAATGTTTTGATATGTCGAGATAGAAGTAAGTGCTAGAGTAGGAGCATTATATTTTACTACAAATGAAGTATTGATAATATTACGTTTATGACTAGCCAATCTACTTAGATAGATTTTGTCGGGCTGCTCGAATGCAATTTGATCATTAGGTTGCGATACAAAAAAACCTGAAGCATTTGACCAATCTCTTTGTGCTTTTATATTTAATGTTGCATTTAGTCGTTCTGTTGCAAGCCATTTTAAAAAAAGATTTCCATACAAGTTTCTTTCATCTCCAATGGTCTCTCCATCCAAAGAAGTATTTGGGACTAATGCCAGAGAAGCATCATTTCGCCAATATCCATCTCTATCTTGAAATATCCCCGAAAAGCCAAAAAATAATTTATTTTTTATGATTGGAGTTTTGAGCCCAACACTATGACGATTTAAATTTAAATTACCAAAACCCAATTCTGCATACCCAGAAGTTGTATTGGTTGGTTTTTTAGTAGTAATATTTACGACACCACCCATTGCGTTTCGTCCAAATAATGTTCCTTGTGGTCCGCGAAGCACTTCTATCCTTTCGATGTCGGTAAGTACAAAACCATTGGCAAGGATATCTAGATTGTTAACATCATCAATATATGTCGCTACTGCGGGATTTTCACTAAATACTTGTACTCCTCGTATGGATTGTACCTGTTGAAATCCAACACCAAGTTCTTGATATAGATAATTAGGGATAATGGCTGTAAGCCCTGATAAGTCCCAAGTTCTTGTAGCTTTTACTTTTTTTGAATCAATAGAAGTAACTGCTATAGCAGTATTGACTAATGTTTCTTCTCTTTTTTGAGCGGATACAATGACTTCATCTAGTTTTTCAGTGCTTTGTTGAAGTACGATGGTAATGGTATCTGTATCTGGTTTTATTATTTTTGTTGCATATCCTAAGGCAGAAACTTCAATAATTGTATTCTTGTTCGTCTTTTGCAGTGTAAACTTACCTTGCTGATCGGATGTTGTTATTACCGAAGAATTGAGTACTCTTATTGTAGCATATGCAATACTGTTTTCTTTTGAATCAATAATGTGTCCACTAATTTTAGTTTGTGTATATCCTAATATCGTGAACCAGAAAAGAACAATACATACAAAGTTATTCTTCATGTCTTTCTAAAGTTTTTGTTATACAGAAAAAGCAACTTTTCTTTTCTTTCTCATCTTTTTTATAAGTTCTATCAAAAGTAAAATCAATACACTGGCTCCAAATAATGGAAATACAACAGCTAGAATCCCTATAATGGTTACTATACCATATCCAATATTGAATGTATGAGGAACTTTAGGCACGCCCCATGATCCTTTACGCTTACGGATAAGAAAAGAGACTAATGCAGCCGTACTCATAATGGTTAATAATATTGCTATACATAACATCAAAATCCAATTCCACGTTCCGAATTCTCCTTGATGAAACGCCATCACCCACATTCTGCCTCGCATTAATATCCCTACATCTTGCCAATTATTTTTTAATAGCATCTTGCCTGTGTATTGATCAAAATGAATTTTTTGCTGAGTGTCTAAGTCTGAAGGGTTTGTATTTGATACACTGAATACTCCTTTTGGCCCTTTTGGAAAATGAATTTTGACACTACCTGGTAATTGCAATGCTTTTGCTTTTGCAACCATTTGATCTAGCGATATGGGTTTGGTATCCGAGTTTGATTGTAATCCTATACCTTGCCATGTATTTGGAAATCCTGTATTGGTAATTTTTTGAACCGTTTTAAAATTTGATCCAAATACATCTGTCCAAGGAAAACCTCCTGCCAAAACCAAAATCAACATACCAGAAATCCAAAACCCTGTGATGGCATGTATATCTCTATAAAAAGTTCTTTTTCCTTCTTTTATTCTAGGAATAAAGAAACCTTTTAGATTCCAACCACGAGAAGGCCACCATACATAAAGTCCGGTTAGAATCAAGACAACCATCCAACTTGCAATGAGCTCGACAATTTTTGTTCCAAATGTCCCCATTAACAGTTCACCATGTAGTTTTCTAATCTTATACATGTCTGTATTGCGAGTAACGATTTCTCCGGATACTTTTCCGGTATAAGGATCAATATATACACTACTTTTACCACTAAAACGACCAGAAACAAACTCCGTGGCTTGATTTTTTCGGTCAGAAATAATCATGGCATTAGGTTTTTTTATAGCAGCTTTATTAGCAATTTCCCATTGTTGCTGTAATGGTATTGTATTTTCTTGAATTGTAACTTCTTTTATTGCCTTTTGTGTTGACGCTTCATAGTCTGTTTTAAAAAGGTAAATACCTCCTGTAATCGACAATAGTAAAATAAATGGTAAGGAAATAAGCCCGGCAATAAAATGCCATTTCCATAACCATTTATTTAGTTTTTCATTTTTTTTCATCTGCTAAAAATTAAAGCTCACAGGCCAAAAAAGACCTGCGAGTCTTGATGATTAAAAATTATATCTCACTCCAAGATGAAAAGCTCTTGGATTACCGATCGTAAAACTGTTCTGATTTCTGAATCTATTATATGAAGCTCTTGCTGCATATAGCTCATCAAAAATGTTAAGAGCATGTCCCCAAACTTCAAAACCTTTGTAGCGAATCGTAGCTCTAAGATTGAATATATTATGGCCATCGTATGTTTCTGTGCCAAATGTGCCATCTTCATTTTCTACTTGTCCCTCAAAACTAGTATTGTACTCTCCGACAAGTTCATGTTCTGCTGTTATGCTAAAACCAAAATCATTATTTAAATCTTTTCTATACGTAATTAGAGAAGTTCCTAATAGGCTAGGGGCAGTTTCTCTATCAGTATCAGAAAAATCAACACCGCGATCAAAGAATTCTACATATCTGTGCTTGGCATAACTTCCGTTGTGTGTGATAGATAATTCTTTTATAGGAAACCATGTGATACCATATTCTATACCATACGATCTTGTTTTTCCAGCGTTGGTATTAAAGAAGTTATCATCATCATCTCTCAATGTGATCAATGTATTATTGCCTTCTAATAGATATATGGCGCCATCTAGCTTTAGTTTTGAAGCTAGATTAAAATATCCTCCGATTTCGTAATTATTATATCTACTCGGTTTTATACCTCTTAATTCATTTCTATTTCGGTAGAGAGTAGAAACCTGTGGAGGTGTAAATCCTTGAGAATAATTTGCGTATACACCGGATGTAGGATTGAAATTATAATTTACACCCAGTTTTGGTGTGAGGTTATTAAAGTTATCTACAGAATCATCTACACCAACAACTCCATCAGAGAGATTGTTATAGTCATATTCAAAACCATCGTATCGTAATGCAGCAGTAACTTTTAAAGCATTTATAGGAGAGATTTCATATTGAAAAAATCCTGCGTAGTTGAATATATCTGCATTATAATTTAAGATAAAATCTCCTGCATTGATACTAAAGTCAATATTTCTACTGGTTTCTGGATCTACTGTAACATTAGTAGTCTCAGCAACATATTCTTGAGGAGAATAATCTGCAGTACTTCCAATAATCAAGGAAGAATTGGCAAAATCAAAGTTTATTTTGTGTTGAATTAAACCAACAAAGCTTTTGAATTGATTAGAATTGACCTCGCCAGAACCAAACCCTGTTAGTTGTCTATCATCTCCTCTAAATTGTCGTATTCTGTAAGAGGGGTTTTGATCCATTCGATTATCGCGAAAGATGACATTGAATGATGTTTTGTTACGATCATTCCAAAATTTGTCTAATGTTGTTCTCGCTCTAAAAGCTATGGCTTCTCGTTCTGTAAAGGTCTGATCACTCTCATAATTACTACTGTTGTAATCTTCTTCTGTTAGAGAACCCGTCATATCAGATCTGTAATCTACAATATCAAATACTGTCGTCCATCGAGTTGAAGGATTGATGTCATATACCGTTTTAAAAGTTATAGCAACTTTTTCATAGTCGCTATGTTGTACTGGACCATCTTCTCTTTGTACATATTGTGAACCTATATAAAACCCAAATTTGTCACTGGTTTTGTCTGATACCTCAAACTCATATCGGGTTAATCCTATATCATTAACCTGAAAACCAAGACTACCACTTAGTTCTTCAGTAGGATTTTTTGTGATAAAGTTAAAACTTCCTCCAATGGCTTCACTACCATATATACTTGATGCAGGTCCTTTTAAGACTTCAACTCTACCAAAAGAAAGATCATTCATTTCTAGTAGAGTGTTGTGATTAAAAACAGAAGTAGGCCTAATTTGTAATCCATCTTCTAGATATAGAAATAATGCTCTTGTAGAAATAGGAGAACGTACAGCCATAAAATGTTGCTCGTTACTTGCAGCTCTTGATGTCGACATAAAGACACCCGGTACCTGATTCACTAATTGATCAATTCCAAAAGCTTTTGTTTCAGCAATATTTTGAGCTCCTATAGTAGCTATAGAACCTGGAACTTCAGACCGTTTTTGAATTTCTCTACTGGCAGAAGTAACTAATACTTCATCTAGTGTTACATTATCGGTAGTTAATCGAATTGTATTAAACGAACTTGTTAAGTTTATGATTCTGGTAGTATACCCAAGAAAACTTACTGTTACTTCTTTGGTGTCTTGCAATTCTATCTTAAAGACACCATCAATATCACTCATTACTCCATTTGAAGGAGTATTACTATCAAGAATAGTTGCTCCCGGTAAAGGGTTATTTGAGTTGTCTGTTATTTTTCCTTCGTACAATTGTTGTGCATAATTTTGTACTCCTAAGCACAAGAGTATCACTGAGACTATTATATGTTTCATTATTATGTTTTGGTATAAAAGCTGTGAATTTTTTACATTTTCTAGGATGTATGTACTCGATGAGATGGATTGTTGGTGATCATACTATATTCAAATAGCACATATATCTGATGTGTATTTTATACTACACAGCCAATAGGTGTTCTTTATTTTTGTTTTTTTATAATGCGTATTGCAACCCTATTGTTAATGTTTCTTTATTTCTAAGCTGCACGCCATTCATATTCTGAAATAATGGTAGCGCTGCTTCAAAACCGAGTCTCACATTCTTGAAGCTTCCTTTAAAAGCATAAAGATTAAAACCAAGACCTGCGTTTGCATATGTCATTCCCGAATTAGCCGTATCTGCGGTGATGACCATCATTGGACTTAAAACAGGATTTGCACCTTCTATTTTATCAATAGCACCAACTTCTATACGACCTGAAAAACTAAGCCAATCTGAAGCTTTTATTGCTAACCAGTTGTTAAGGCTATATCTATTACCCATTCGATAATCATTATCGTTTTCACCAAGACGTAATGTAGTTCTCGCTTGAGTTCCAAAGGAAAGAACATTCCATTGTTTTAAATATGTTAGAGCAAGTTCTGCATCCCAGGTACCGCTTCCGATTTGCATTGGATAAGGTAGTATTACTTCATTAGGAGCAGAAGCAGGTGTTACATCTTCTTCATCAATACTACCAGTAGGAATTGAAAGTCCAACCTGAGCATGTAATTGTTGCTTATTTTTATTGAAGAATTTATACATAGCTGCTAGTTTTGTATCTCCAAAACCAGAAGATTCTGTCGTAAAAGTTCCTCCCATTGCAGTAATATGATCCATCTCGCTGGATAAGTAATTTACCATTGCCATCAGCGTAATTTTATCACTAGGTGCATACATCATACCTAGCATGTGCATCTGCATCGGCATTTTGGTTGGAGTGACCATATATACATCATTAGGGCGAAGGGCGTTTGAAAAAGGCACATTGTCACTACCACGGTTCAAATCTTCCATGTTCATATACATGTATCGATATGAAAACATAATTTCGCCTTTGCCATGTGTATGATCGCCCATTACTGATATAGGAGCATGCCCATCAGGACGTGATCCCGACCATTTATTTTCTGTATTTTCTTGAGCGGATATAAGTGATGTTGCTCCAAAAAAAAGAGCATAAATATATTTTTTCATTTATTAATATGGTATTGTTAGGTAAATTCTGAAAGGAATTGATATTCTTATAGAAGATATTTGATCTCTTTTATAATCAAATATATATATCTTAAAGAGATAGCAGGATATCTTATTATACAATAGCTGTATAATAATGACCAGAAGTATCAATTACATACAAAACATACCAAATCTTCTAATCAATTAGAATTAAGATTTTTTAAGTTTTATATACGATTAGTAAGCACAATTGTTTAATTGCTTAATCTATATGATATGTAAGGGACTATTTATCAAAATAGTTAATTAGGATAGTATGTTTTCTGGTGGATGATCAATGTCTTTGGAAATTGAATTAAGATAAAAATATTTTATTTTCCAGTTATGAACTTGTGCCAGCTTAATCAAGCTATTATTTTCTATTGTAATAGCATTATCTTGAAAAAAAAGTGGGATAAAAGCTTCTGTAATGACAATTGTATTCGAATTTTTCTTAGAAGGCTGTGTATTTGCCTTCATTTGGCTCATCAAATAACATTTACCATTACATTTTAATCTTGGGCGTTCCTTGTTTACACAATATTTTTCTACAATAGTATTAATATTGAGTTGGTAGTACATTACTGTACTGATTTCTATTACGGGTCGTACCGCAAAAGATAAAAATAAAATTATGGAGAATATAATTCTCATAAATGTTCCCAAAATTTTTGCAAAAATAAGAATTATAATACTAACTGTAATCTTAGAACTATAAAATCTATTGTATTTAGCTTTATATTATACATTGTTTTATGTTTTGTTTCTATAGAAAATCTAGATTCACTGATACAATTATATTTCTACCCGGAGCAAAAATCCTTTGCGTCTGATCACTTCTAAATGCTCTGTTCAGATGTTCAAAATAAGCTTCATCTAGTAGATTCTGGGCAATAACAGAGGCACTAATTGTAGGGTTAATTCGATATTTAATCGACATATCCAATGTGGTAAAAGCAGGGGTTTCTACTTCTGCGAATTCATTAGAGATACGTGTTTGCTTAAGCACATGTCTAAGCATAATTTCTGGATGTAGTTTGTTATTCATAAGATTTCCTTTTATGGTATATCTCATGTCCAAAGGAGGGATTTCTGGTAGGGCTTCATCTCTTTCTTTGTCTTCACCATACGTATATGCGACACTAAATTGATGCAGTAATTCTGGTAAAAACTGTTGTTGCCAATTTAATTCAAAACCAGATAATAATGCATTGTCAATATTGATGTATCTTCTTACTCCCGGACTATTTGGAAGTCTTGGTGTCAGTGATTCGTCTACCAAAGAAGAAATAAAATCATCTACATACGATGCATAAACATTTAATGTAAGTGCCGTATTTTTGGTTTTATAATCAAACGTGAGGTCCATTTGATTATTGATTTCTGGATCGAGATCAGGGTTTCCTAACATTTCAAAACGATCTAGTCCTACAGGAAAGAAATTAATATATCGTTCTGTGATGCTACCACTGCGTTGTGCACGAGCTAGCCATAATCCCATAGAAAAGCTATTTCCTAATTTCTTTACTACTCCAAGACTAATGCTTGGATTGATCTGTGTCGTATTGGTATCATTGAATACTGTACTAAATTCATTTTGTGGCTCGTCGATAGAAGCATCGTTAACATTTATTCTACCAGATGCTATAATTTTCCACTGCTTGTATTTCCATTGTGATTCAGCAAAAAATCCAGTTTTTATAATGCTACTATTTTGCCATGCGTTGTCAAAAAAGATATTTCCTGTATTGGGGCCTGCTATGAACTCTCGTTTTCTTGTGCCTTCTGCTTTATCAATACGAATATCGGCTCCGATGTATATTTTTGATGTGTTAGAAAAATTCCAGATACCTTCTGTACGTGCTCCATATGTATATGTTTTGGCTTCGGTAGATGCATTGACCATTCTTGAGTTTTGATTTCTTCTTTCATTACCCATTAGATGATCTACAAAAGTTCCATATGCTGTTGTTTTCCAGAGGTGTAGATTTTTATTTTCAATATTGATTTTATGTGTTACATTAAACAGCCATGTATCATCTTCAAGAAGGTCCATTGGTAAAGCCGGAAAATCTACATTGCGAGCTACATTTCTTGTTGCAGATATTTTTATTTCTTGTCGATCTGTTATTAATACTCCAAAATCAACTCCAAAACTACCTCGATTAAAGCCAGAGGGAATGTCGATATTATTTCCATCTTCATAATCATTTCCTTCTGACCAAGACCCAAAAAAGGTCGTGCTGTATTTTTTGTGACTAAAGCCTAATACGCCTTCATTACGAGAGATATCACCATTACTTTCAAAACCGCTGGATACTCTTGCATATGTAGAAAAATCTTCAGATGTGTTGAGAGGAGAAGAGATAAAATTAATAGTTCCTCCTATAACCGATCCGTACCTAAGCGAATATGGACCTTTGAGAATTTCTACACGGTCTACCATATTTACTGGGATTTGGCTTGTGGGAGTATCCATACGATTTGGGCATGCAGCTTTTGCAGACTGTACTCCATTGATCACTACATTGAGTTGATCGTATTTGAAACCTCTAATCACAGGATCAAATCCGTAATTTCCGCTTTTTCTTATACTGCTTATTGCAGGAATATTATTTAGTAAAGCGCCTCCATCATGTTCCATTTTATCTTGATATTGTAAAGAAAGTAGTTCTTTGTCATTTTGTTTAGAACGTAATGCTATAATGGTTGCAGGTTGGAGCTCCGTCGTGTTTTTGGTCAGATAAAGTTTTCCATCTTTAAGAGTTTTTATGATGAATTCAGAATCAATTTTTTGCGTTCCGTACGAAAGATGGGATATCTTCATAACAGTATTTTCTTGAAAACGAAAAGTGATTTCTCCGTTCTTATTTGAGATCCCAGACTGCTCACCATATATAAACGTGACTTGAGAAATTGGTAAGTTTGATTCGTTATCTATGATTTTGAATGTTTTTTTTAGCTGAGCATTCAACGTATACGTTGATAGTAATACAATAAATACAAAAAAGTATTTATTATTTTTTAAATAGATTTTCATTGTTTTGAGAAATAGTTTAATTATTGGTAATTAGAAAGATATCTATACCAATACATTAAGTAAATAGATAAAGTCTATACATATTAGATATGCCACTATCTAGATATTAATCTATTAGAAGCAATTTTTAATCATATATGAACAATTAATTTTCTGAAGTAACTACACTATTTTGGGTGGGTGATCAATAGGAATTTCTATTTCTAAATATTTTGAATGTGGTGATTTCCAATTGTGTTTAACTTCCGAATCATAAAATATCTTTTCTATCATAATTTGATACTCTTGAAAATAGAGAGGAATGAAAACTTCTGATATCACATGAGTACTTGTTTTTTTTTGCGAAGATGGAGTTGAGGTTTTCATCTTATTCATCAAGTAACACTTTCCATTACATTTTAACCTTGGTCGCTTTTTATTAACACAATATTTGTCTACTATAGTCTTGATATTGAGTTGATAATATGTAATAAGACTTAGTTCTATTGTAGGTCTTATTGCAAAGGATATAAAAAGTAATATTGAGAAAAAGATTCTCATCTAAAAAATAGTTTCAAACAAATACTGCTGGTATATAGATATTATACTTATTCGTTTTATAGGTTGACAAGTTTATCACACAATTTTTACTTTTTATATGATAAATATCATTTTTTTTGAAGTATTTATATAATACGATATGCTGTCACAATATAATTTTTGTGCCGTTTTTATAATACTATTCATTCATAAATCATATCATAATGAAACCATTGTATGTATTATTAGTAGTTGCTTCTTTTTTTACAGTTTCACAAGTTAAATCACAATTACCAGATGCTCCAAAAGATGCCGCTTTTATTAATGAGAATACGATTATCAAAGATGAGTCTGGAAAACGAATCGAGATGAAAACATTTATGGAATTAATGAGTACCAACGATTGGACTGTTGATCCAAAAATGACTACTGACGGAAAAGTAGACTATATACAATTGCGTAGACTTACTCCAGAAGAGAAAGAGAAACAACTTTCTGATATAATGTCATTAATGGGAGAATCTAAGATGATAGGTACAAAAGTTCCCAATTTTGAAATGAAAGATATTGATGGTAATATCATATCTTCTAATACGATAAAGGATAAAGTAGTGGTATTAAATTTTTGGTTTATTGCCTGTAAACCTTGTGTAAAGGAAATTCCTGAATTAAACGAAGTTTATGAACAGTATAAAAATAACAAAGATATCATCTTTGTATCCGTTACGTTTGATCCAAAAGAGAAAGTAATTCCTTTTATTGAAAAACATGACTTTAAATATCCTACTGTTGCTGGGGATAGAAATGTCGTAGACAAATTTACTAATGGTTTCCCTACTAATATTATTATAGATAAAGAAGGAAAGTATGTCGATTATATTGTAGGTGGTTTTCCAGACATAGGTAAACGTATAGAATCATCTATAGAAAAAGCGCTGTAGTATTCATTAAAAAAGTCAATTAATTTGGAGGTGTATCATAAGTAAGCTGTTATTAGCTACAACAATACATTTGCGATTAACTTTTCTACCGTAGGATGATCACTACCTCCTTTGGGTTCTATAGTAATATTAATGGATGTAGCATTGTCAATATACTTCATAGCGATCATTTTATTGTCAGAAGAAATAATTCCCATATTAATCATTTCTCCATCAACATCTGCCCACATTTGGTATGTTTGATCATCATCTATTTTTGTAAGACTTTTTGGATTTAAAATTACAGTTTTTTCTTCGTGATTTACGTACGTAATTGCTCTAGAAGAAGGAGAAATCTGATTTCCTTTTAGTATTAATTTAACTGTGTTAGGATTATTTATTGCATTATACCATTTATTAGTTTCGTTTAGATTCTTCTCTAGTGTTACAATACGTTCATTAAGATTTTGAGTTTCTTTTTCTATAATAGTCATACTATTTTTTGAGTCCTGCCATTGCGTATATAACCAACCTGAACTAATCATAAAAAATATAGATATACTTGCAGCTACTGCCAAAAGTACAGAAGATGTATTACTTTTTTGTATAGGAATAACCTGTTTATCAGTTCTATCTATTTTATTTAGTAATCTAGTTTTAACAGTATCAGGAGGAGTAATTGCATTTTCAAAAGCTATTTTTTCAAAATTTCTTTCGATGTCATTATAATATTCACGCAATTCATTGTCTTCTATCAATATTTTTTCGATCTCTAATTGTTGATCTTTTGATAGTTCTCCCAATAGATATTGTTCAAGTATTCCTGTATGTTTTATAGAATTTCTATCCATACATTGTTATTTCTATAATAATCCACAATATAATAAACTCTTTTTGGTAGGTTTCTCTCAATTTTTTTAAGGCTTGTCTTATGTAAGACTTAAAAGTGCCTAAAGGAACATCCATTTCTTCGTGCGCTTCTCTATGTGTAAGCCCATTAAAATAAACAAGTTCTATTGCCTTTTGATGATGAGGGTCTAATTTTTTTAAAGAACCATTTAACTGTAACACATCTGTTTCAGCGTCAAGGGCTGTTTTATTATTATATACACTTAAATCCTGATTTTGGATGAGCGTATTTGGATTTCTCATTGCATTGAGTGCCATATTTTTTGCAATTCTATACGACCAGGTAAAAAACTTGCCTTTTTTGGGATCATAAGTAGTAGACTTTTGCCAGATTTTTAAAAATGTTTCTTGTAAAAGATCTTGTGCAATAGTCTCATTTTTACAAATACGTAGAATAATACCATACAAAGCACCAGAGTATTTATCATACAATTCTGATAATGCTGTACTATCCTGTTTTTGTAATCTTTTTATAAGCCCTAAATCATCTTGCATACATCGTGAGATTATTCAAATTTAAGAAAAAAATAAACCTACCTCATCCAAAAGAAACAATCTTGTGTATATAGATGTAAAAGCGCGCACAAAAAAGTTTAAAATTTAAAAATTTAAAATCATGAAAAAATTAATTTTTATTGCCTCAACTCTTTTCTTATTTCTTTTATCACAAGCAATATCTGCACAAAAAGCGAACAAAGATATTGTGGATGTAGCTGCATCCGTAGATGATTTTTCTACTTTGGTAACTGCAGTAAAAGCTGCTGATCTGGTAAAAGCGCTGAAAGGAGATGGACCCTTTACTGTTTTTGCTCCTACTAATGATGCTTTTGCTAAAATAGATGCAAAAACATTAAATTCTTTGCTAGAACCTGCTAATAAGGAGAAACTATCAAGGATACTTACGTATCATGTAATTAGTGGAAAACTTTCTGCAAAAGATGTTGCAGGAGCTCTAAAAAAAGGGAATGGAAAAGTAGAATTAACTACTCTTAATGGTTCCAAAGTTGAAGCATTACAAAAGGATGGTAAGATTTGGTTAAAAGATCAAAATGGGAACTATAGTGAGATTGTAAAAACTGATGTAATGGCTAGTAATGGTGTAATTCATGTAATTAGTGATGTGGTTATGCCAAAATAGTTTTGATTTAGTTATCTATAAAAAAGTGCTATACAATAGCACTTTTTTTGTTTTTTTAGTGAATACAGTTACCAAGATTTAAGTTATAAAATATTGATTTTGATAAGATCTAATCTGTTATTACCTACTTTTTTTGAGTGTAAATATTGGTAATGATACTTTGTATCGAACAACTACTAGTCTGATCAGAATGATCAACAATGTAGTGATGATATAAATGTATTCGGGATTAATCATAAAAGAATACAATACCATAAAACAAATACCTCCAGCAATAGAAGCTGTTGCATATATTTCTTTTCTAAAAATTACAGGAATTTCATTACATAAAATATCACGTATTACACCACCAAAACAGCCTGTCATTGCTCCTAATGCGATAGAGATTATTGGTTGAAGCCCTGCATTGATACCTGTTTCGACTCCTATAATTGTAAAAATACCTAGCCCTATAGTATCAAACAAGAATAGCGATTTTTTGAGATAATCCAACTTGTCTCTAAACATGATAGACAAGATGGTAATACTACCGATCAAATATATGTTTGTGGTATTCTGCATCCAGGAAACGGGAGTATTACCGACTAGTACATCTCTCATTGTCCCGCCCCCTATGGCAGTAACAAAAGCAATAATAAAGATACCAAAAAGATCTAACTTACGGTTCATGGCACTCAATGCACCGGATATCGCAAATGCTGTAGTTCCTAAAATATCTAAGACATCAAAAAAAGTCATGTAGGTATTTTTATTTTTTTTGTAAATGTAATAGTATTACTAGATTGAATATAATTTTAGCTCTAAAAATAGTATAGTATGAATTTATGATTTGATAACAATTCTTAATAACTTTAATGTAAGGTTTATGATCAAATTGCTACTTTTACACTATATAAAACGATAAAGAATATGTCTGATACTATAGAAAGAATAAAATGCCTTATTGTAGGTTCTGGTCCAGCAGGATATACTGCTGCTATATACGCTTCTAGAGCTGATCTTAAACCTGTTATGTATACAGGTATGGAACCCGGAGGGCAGTTAACAACAACAACAGAAGTTGATAATTTCCCGGGATATCCAGAAGGAATAGATGGACCAACAATGATGGTGCAGTTGCAACAGCAAGCAGAACGATTTGGTACAGAAGTACGTATTGGTATGGTTACCGCAGTAAAGTTTAGTACAGAAGCAGGAGGAATTCATAAAGTTACTGTTGATAACGCTAAAGAAATAGAAGCAGAAACCGTAATCATTTCTACAGGTGCTACAGCAAAATATTTAGGATTACCAAGTGAGCAAAGATTAAGAGGTGGTGGAGTTTCAGCGTGTGCTGTTTGTGATGGATTCTTTTACAAAGGACAAGACGTTGCCATAGTAGGAGCGGGGGATACTGCAGCCGAAGAAGCTACATATTTAGCTAATATTTGTTCTAGTGTAACAATGCTGGTTCGTAAAGATTATATGAGAGCTTCAAAAGCGATGCAACATAGAGTAAACAATACTCCAAATCTGACTGTAAAATATAATACCGAAGTTGACGAGGTACTAGGAGATCAAGTAGTAGAAGGTTTACGAATGGTTAATAATCAAACAGGTGAAAAAGAAGATATTTCTATCACAGGATTGTTTATAGCAATAGGGCATAAACCTAATACTGAAATTTTCAAAGGTCAGATTACTATGGATGAGACCGGATATATTATTACTGAAGGAAAATCTACAAAAACAAATATACCTGGGGTTTTTGCTTCGGGAGATGTTCAGGATAAAGAATATAGACAGGCTATTACAGCAGCCGGAACAGGATGTATGGCAGCATTAGATGCAGAACGTTACTTAGCTACTATAGAGACTAGTGAAGAAATTTCTGCTTAGCTTGAAAAAGAGAAATATGTATTATTGTAAAAATCCCGCTACAGCGGGATTTTTCTATTTTGATAAATCAATTAAATCTTAATTTACTGGGCGTATAATCGATATTTTTCTTGTACAAAGTAGCCTCATTGGCAAAACCATCTATACTGATTTTTGGATCTCCTAGAATATAAATTTCTGCTTTATCTTTTGCATCTATGCTTACATCTACACTAACATGAATAAAACAATCACTATTTGCTTCAGAAACTATAGACATTTTATTACTTATTAATTTATCACCGTAAAAATCGGTATCATTATCAGCTCTAACCAATGTTGATTTTACCTCACCTTCAAGTTTGGCAGATGCTTTTTGATATAAATCTACATTAAGACTATCGGAAGAGACGATTCCTTTTAATTCAGAATTATCATTAATCTGATAAATAGCTTCGACTGCAGTTACATGAAGTTCTCCTGATGCTTTTCCATTACTTGAATACCTCACTTTACCAGCGTCTATCGTAAAAAAGACTTCTGCATTATCATTAATTTCAACGTGTAAATTTGCAGAATTAATGGGAGACAATGATTTAGCATTTACCTTATCATAGATAGTAATTTTTTTCAGTTCTGAAGCATATGCAATATCCAAATTTAAGGCTTTTGCTCTTCTTAAATCTTTACTCGACTTAATAGTAAGTATACTATCCTGTACTTCTGCGATAATCATTTCTTGTAGGTTACTATCTGCTTCAATTTTTAATTCAGGATCACTACTTTCATCCAAGGTGATTTCAAAATTGTCATATATTTCTATAGAGTGAAATGCATCTACATCTAACTGCTCTGTGCTTACAATTTTGTTCCCTTTTACTTTTTCTTTTTGTGCATATAAACTTCCTAAAGATAGCGATATGAATACGACTAACAATGATGTTTTCATTTGTGTGATGTGTTTAGTATAGTTTTTAAAACTTTATTTTTTGTATTTAATTATATAACGATTATTTCAATCAGAAAAAAATCAAACTAAATTAACGATACTTTACAAACTAATATATTAAAAGATTGTTACAAATTGCAGTAACCAAAAGCTATACCAAAAAAATAGCCCTTGTAATACAAAGACTATTTTTCTGATTGGCGTATTGTTGAAAAGGTGATTCTAATTTTTTCTTACATCTCCTCCAGAATTATCACTGGCTGTAACCTTTTGTGGGTTTCCATAATAAATTACATCAGCACCACTAGTGGCTTTGCCAGTAAATTCTTTTTTTGCATAAATTTTGATAGAAGCACCGCTAGTTGCCTTAGCTTCAGATACCATACTCAATAAATCTTTTGCTCTAATGTCTGCACCACTAGTTGCTTTTGCACTATGATTGTTCACTTTTCCCGAGAGGTCGACCATAGCTCCACTAGTTACAGAGGTTGATACATTTTTGGCGTTCAAATCTAGCTTTATATCAGCTCCACTAGTTGCACTAAGGTCTAACTCTTTCTGTGAAACGACATTTTGTGAGGAGATACTCGCTCCGCTGTTTACATGTATTTTATCAAGATTCTGATAAGAAACAATTACATTTTTTTCGTCTGCACGATATATATTTTCATCAGAAGTAACATAAAGGGTGTTTTCTTTTACATATACTTCTATATGATCATGAAGATTTTTGTTGGCTTCTACGATAACTTTTTTATCATTACTCTCTAAGAGAATAACATCCAGACCTCTACTTGCTTTGATAGCTGTAAAGTTTTCATTGATATTCTTTTCTTTTCTTACTACTTCTCCTTCTCCTTTTAACCCATTGATATTAAAGTTAAGATTACAAGAGCAACATAATGCTGATAGAAAAAGTGTTACTAAAA
Source organism: Aquimarina algicola (assembly GCF_006443095.1). Taxonomy (GTDB): domain Bacteria; phylum Bacteroidota; class Bacteroidia; order Flavobacteriales; family Flavobacteriaceae; genus Aquimarina; species Aquimarina algicola. The sequence goes on along the minus strand of NZ_VFWZ01000004.1, from coordinate 140,436 downwards.
CTTTGGCTAGTGAAATCATAATTGTTCGTTTTAATTGTATTTGATTGTTGATGTTTAATGTAAATAGTCTTTTTATTTTGTTATTTAAAGTGACTATGATGTTTTATGGATTAATTATCGGTTTCGATTTTTATTCCATTCTCGTCTATTTTTACGTTTACAGGCTCATTATTAAGTTCTACTCCGTCTTCGTCAATTTTTAATTTAAAATTTTCATCTTCGGTATCGATATTAATTTTCAGACTATCTTCATCTTCTTCATATTCCCAATCGTTTTCTTCGGGACAGTTATCACATTCAAATTCTCCATTATTAAGTTTTAGATAATGTTCTTCTTTATTATCAATTGTGATATAGTCATCATACTCCCATGAATTATTGAATCTCGATGTATTTTTATCAGCAAATATGGTTATCCCATCTGGTAATGTAAGAATTACTTTTACTTCTTGGTCTCTGTATTTTGAACTATAGTCTGTAATAGCATGACCATCTAGTAACAATGTTTTCCCGTCGATTTTGTAACTATAATTTAATTCTGATGCTCTTTCTTGAGCTTCTTCATAAGACTTGCCTTCTGCCTTTTTTTCTATCATTATTTTAGCAACAGTGTCTATTTTTGATGCTTTGATTAGGAGTTCGATATCTTGTATTACAATTACACGATTACCATTTTCATCTCTTTTGATCTTATAATCATTACGACGATTAGGATATTTTGAGAATCTATTATTACCAACCATTTTTATTGCTAACGTATCTTTTGCAGTAATAGGTAATATTGTTTGTTCGGTTGTTATTTCTGCGTCATACGCTTGTAATGTTGCTTGTCTAATCCCTAATATTACTAATCCTATTATTGAAATAAACCATACTCCCAGCAATCCTAATTTTACAGGAGTACCTATTGACTTAAGGTTTTTGAATAATATTTTGAGACCTACAATGAATAAGAAAAAGAACGGAATCCCTACTGCAAAAAATGATAATAACGATATAAGCCATAGTGGTACATCAGGAGTATTACCTACTTCTATATGTTCTACCCATGGAGTATCCATAAATCCAAAAGTACCTAGGGTGAAAAGACCTACAAAAAGACCGATTAAACTAGCTCCTGATATGATTAATAGTAATACACCTATAAATTTTGTTATTACCTTCAAAATAAATAATAGTACATCCCCTAATCCTTCAAAAAATGTAGTAGACGTATTTTTTACCTTGCTTGAGTATTTCTGATAGTCTACATTCTTTACTGAGTCGGCTACATTATCAAACCCTTCTTTTATCTTTTTTTCGATATTACTTATGTTTACAGCTTCACCTCTCATAGCCAAAAAATCGGCTGTAGTTTTTGCTTCTGGTACAAAAATCCAAAATGCAATATAGATAAGAATAAATGCTCCACTGGAGAAAATTGTAAGAAGAATCCATGCTAATCTTATCCAGATCGTGTCTATCCCAAGGTAATGACCTAGCCCTGAGCTTACACCACCTACATAAGAATTGGTCGTGTCTCTAAATAATTGTTTTGAAGTCTTTCTGCCTTGATTTGTTCCTCTTGGTTCATCTTCAAAAATTTCTTCATCTAGTCTGTAATCTTCTGGTTGCCCCATGATGGCAATTACTTCATCTACTTCTTTAATACCGATTACCTGACGTTCATTTTGTATTTTTTCGCTAAATAATTCTGCAATACGAGCTTCTATATCAGCAATAATCTCATCTCTACCTTGTGAATCGGTAAAAGAGCGTCTTATAGCTTCGAGATAGCGTTGCAGTTTTAAATAAGCGTTTTCATCTATATGAAAAAATATGCCTGCAAGATTTATATTAACTGTTTTATTCATTTTACTTCTTTTTTTGTTTGGTAACCAGATTTACAGCATGCTGCAATTCGTTCCAGGTGGTATTTAGTTCTTTTAGGAAGAGCTTTCCTGTTTCTGTGAGTCCATAATATTTTCGTGGCGGCCCAGAAGATGATTCTTCCCATCTATAGCTTAGTAATCCTGCATTTTTTAATCGGGTTAACAAAGGATAGATTGTACCTTCTACCACTAGCATCTTTGCATCTTTTAGGGTTTCTAAAATTTCTGCTACATAAGCGTCATCGTCCTTTAAGATAGAAAGTATGCAATATTCCAGAACACCTTTGCGCATTTGCGCTTTCGTGTTTTCGATCTTCATAAAAACTAATTTTTAAAAGTTAAACTGTTCATTTTTTGATTGATAATTGATGATTACTGATAATTCGATTTTTGATTGATGATGATTGATATTGATTGATATTGATTGATGATTTTAAAAATACTCTGATCAGTTATGTACCGTATTTTTGTTATTTGATAAATGTAATATTCAAAGGGTATTTATAATATTCTCCTTTATTTGCTTTTAAAGAAGCTGTGATAATAAACATGATTTCTAAAAAGAAACCGATTAAAGCAACAACTCCTACAAATGAAGCTCCTATCAAAGTGCCAAATCCTACAGGATTAGAAATATTGATATTAATATTATCGAATTGAAAAAGATTAAAAAAAGATGTATCTCCGAAAATATTGAAAACAAAGAAAGGAAAGGAAAACACTCCTAGTATAATGGAGTATAATAAAACACTTAATTGAAAATTAATGGCTTCTTTTCCATGAGTATTAATAAAATCTGATTTTTCCTTATTTGTAGTCCATAATAATATCGGAATTATATAATTTCCAAAGGGAATAAAATACTTAGAAAATACTCCTAAGTGTATAAAGGTTGCTATGTTTTTGTGATTAGTATTTGACATCTTTTCAAAGTATATAATAGTTTCTTATGCAAATATATATCTAAAAAAAGGTATTATGCAAAACATAGTACCATAAATTAACATAAATTTAAGGTTTTAAATCCTTTTTCTCAACTTTTCTTTTACCTATATTGTAACCTTTTAAAACCAGAATAATATGAATATCACTCCGGGAAAATTAAATACATTTTTAATGTTTAAACTACCCTCTGCTTGGTTCTGCGGGGTTAGAGTTAAGAGTATTGATCAAAATACTTGTATTGTTAGTGTTAAGCATCGTTGGATCAATCAAAATCCTTTTAAATCTATGTTTTGGGCTGTTCAAGGTATGGCAGCAGAATTAACTACAGGAGCTCTGGTTACTGGATATATCAGAGAAAGTGGAAAGAAAATATCCATGTTAGTAGCAAATAACAATGCTACTTTTACAAAAAAGGCTACAGGTAGAATAACTTTTGTTTGTAATGATGGCCATTTGGTTAAAGAGGCAATTAAAAAATCAATAGAAACAGGAGAAGGACAAACAGTTTGGATGAAATCTGTTGGTACAAATAAGGATGGAGTAGAGGTATCTACATTTAATTTTGAATGGACAATCAAAGTGAAAAGTAAATAAGAAACGCTATCATCTGTAACATTTTGTTAAGAGTATTTACTAATAGTGTTGAATTATTTATTAATCCATAAAATAAAACATTAAAAATGACAGCACACGAAATAGATTACGAAATTATAGGAGAAGAGATGCAGTATGTCGAAATAGAACTTGACCCACAAGAAGGCGTTATTGCAGAAGCAGGAAGCTTTATGATGATGGAAGATGGCATTAAGATGGACACTATTTTTGGAGATGGTTCTCAGAATGACAAAGGTATTATGGGTAAAATCTTTGGAGCAGGAAAACGATTGTTGACTGGAGAGAGTTTATTTATGACAGCTTTTTATAATGAAGTAGTTGGGAAAAAGAAAGTAAGTTTTGCTTCACCCTATCCGGGTAAAATTATTCCTCTAGACCTAACTATGTATGGAGGTAAGTTTGTTTGTCAGAAAGATGCATTTTTATGTGCTGCCAAAGGAGTATCTGTTGGAATAGAATTTTCTAGAAAACTAGGAAGAGGATTATTTGGAGGAGAAGGATTTATCATGCAAAAACTAGAAGGAGACGGTATGGCATTTGTGCATGCAGGAGGTACAACTTCTAGAAAAGAACTACGACCCGGTGAAAAATTAAAAGTAGATACTGGTTGTATTATTGGTTTTTCTAAAGGAGTACATTATGATATAGAGTTTGTTGGTGGAATCAAGAATACTATTTTTGGAGGAGAAGGGTTGTTTTTTGCAACTTTAACTGGACCCGGTGTTGTATATATACAGTCATTACCTTTTAGTAGACTTGCTAATAGAGTGTTAAGCCTGGCTACAAATGCAGGAGGAAAGAGTCGTGGAGAAGGCAGTATTCTGGGCGGTTTAGGAAATCTTTTAGATGGCGATAACAATTTTTAGCATGTTAAAAGCAAGTCAAAAAGCAGCTTTTTAGTTTTATTTTACCTATATTAGCTTAAACAACTTTTAACAAAGTAAGATTTTTCTTACATATATTTGTTTAAACCTAATCTAATTTAATTCTAATTAATTTATGGCTAGAGCAATGTTTGATTACACCAAAACTGTACTTAAAAAAGTAAGTTTTGATGTTAATCTTTTTACAAAGGAAGTTTTAAAAGCACTAAACAGATTACTTCCACATGAGATTGAAGAATTAAAAATTTGGATTCAATCCTTAACAAGAAAAAAACCAGAATTACAATCTTGTTTAATTTATTTAGAAAAATAAAAAAAAGCGACTATTTAGTCGCTTTTTACTTTTGCAAGTGGGCTTATAATTTGCACATTTTGAAATGTAATAGCTCCTTTTACTACACCAGATATCGTAGAATGAAGTGCCTCTATAATTTGCATTTTTAGTTCACTCTTATTAAAAATAAGGCTTACTTCTCTTGCCGGAGACGGATCATTAAAATAGTGTAAGTTATCTTTTTCGGTAGTTTTTATATCTAATGTATGTAGATATGGCAGTAATGTCATGCCTAACCCTTCATTAGCTAATTTTACAAGCGTTTCAAAACTTCCGCTTTCTAATTGAAAATGATCTTCATCATAACTTTTCTTGGTCTTACATATATTTATGATTCCATCTGTAAAACAATGACCATCTTCAAGCAAAAGCATATCGTCGATATCAAGATCAGAAATATCGATCCTTTTCTTCTGATTGAGTCTATGTGATGATGGTATGTATCCAACAAAGGGTTCGTAGTATAGTGCCCGTTCTTTTATATTTTCATTTTCTAGAGGAGTTGCAGCAATTGCGGCATCCAGATGCCCATCTAGAAGCCTCTCTATAATTGCCTCAGTATTGAGTTCTTCAATTTTTAATTTGACTTTTGGATACTTTTTTATAAAATTATTTAAGAACATAGGCAGTAGGGTAGGCATAATCGTTGGTATAACACCAAGTTTAAATTCTCCTCCTATAAATCCTTTTTGTTGATCAACAATATCTTGTATTCGTTCACTCTCATTAACAATATTACGCGCTTGTTGTACAAGTTTTGAACCTACTTCTGTTAATTCAATGGGTTTCTTACTACGATCAAATATTAATATGTCTAATTCTTCTTCCAGCTTTTGTATTTGCATACTTAAGGTAGGTTGTGTTACAAAAGTTTTTTCTGCTGCTTTTGTAAAGTTCTTATGTTCTGCTACAGCTAAAACATATTTTAGTTGTGTTATGGTCATATTTTGTAATTTGTTTGTTAAACAAAAATATAAAAGCTATTGGTAAAAACTATTAAAAATGATATAAAAATTTATTTTATCTATTTAATTTATTAAAAAAAGAGATCATAGTAATCCTGTGATCTCTTTTTTGATTGATGAATGAATGTTTAGATTTTTATAATCTAATTTCTATATTAAGATTTTCTGATTTGACTTCAAATTTTGCATCATCCCATATAGGAGGACCATAACTCATATTATTATTAGATACGCCATAATCTTCTTTTGGCATCCCATTTTGGTCAAAATCCATTTTTTTATTATCATTAGCATCGTGATAACAAGATATACCATAAGTGCCTGCGGGCACATTTGAAAATGTTACTGTAGCAACTCCGTCTATGATTTTACTTTTTTCAGATTGGATAGGCTCTGATTTCATAAAAGTATTTTCATCAAAAAGGCCAAAATAGACCTCTCCATTAGAACTTGTTACATTGGGTACTGTAACAGTAATCGTTGTTTTTTCAATATTTTTTTGTGCATAACCAAAAAGGTTCGAGATCAATAGCAGAGCAAATAATATTAGCGTTTTCATAAGAATAAGGTTTTTATATTCATTTATTTTTGATGTATCAAATGTCTATAAACCTAATACAGTATAGAAAAACTAATGACTGAATTGTTGATATTAAAAGATGAATTGTTAGATTATTCTTATTTATGATATTATATCCTTATTGGGATTGCTATAAATCATTATAATTATTGAAAAGATTTAAATAAAAATATGCCATTTCTTTTGAAAATATAGAGTCATAATTATAATTGCTCCCTGTGAAGAATAAAATATCGTTATTATTAATTACTTGTCTATTCATCACTATATATTCTGTTTGTTTTGAATATTCATCTTTTTTCTTGAGTATGATTGCATCGTCATTTATGAATTCGACTTGCATGGTATTAATTCTAGATAGTAAAAAGCCAATTTGCTCAAAAAGCTCAGTGTTGCCCGAAAAAGAAAAATTAGTAATATTCTTATTTGTTAATTTACTGATCTCTTGCCATAGTTTTGTTCCTTCGTTTCCTAATTTTATTGTAGAAATTAAGGCTTGATTACCATCAGTTCTAGGAGTAAATACAGCGTCTTTACCTATAGAATCTAGAGAAGTATTGAATTTTGTAAAAATCTTTTTATAAACCTTTGATTCTAATTGAGATAGTGAGTTCTTGTATGTATTCCAGTCATGTAAATCTTTAGGAGTGTATTCTTTGAATATATTTTTAGCTAGTCTTAGTTGCGAGATTGCTAGATCTATTAATTCTTCTTCTGAAGCTTCAAAACCTACAGTATGATTTTCTTTAAAAAATATAGCAAATGACTTTTTATCTCTGAGATATTTGAATGACAAGACAGCTATTACATTTCGAGAAGTTTTACAAATGATGCTTTCATCATCAGCATAATATATTTTTTTGTAAAATTCTTTGTTTGAATGTTTAAATTTTTGAGTAGTTACAGCATTTGAATCTAGTGTATTTACAAGATGTATATTTCCTTCAAAGCTTGAAAAACCTTTGTAGGGGATATTGTTTTTTAAACTATAGTGGCTATAATTCAAAGAATCGCTATCAATCATTAAGTCACATAATTGCCATGAAAATTTATAAATACCCCCACCAAAATCAAGTGAATATTGAAAAGGAAGTATGATCGTATCCTTATCTGTTTTGATATGTTTACTAATGACTGATGTATCTAATTGATTGGCGATTTGTGTAGCATCTAATGTGATATCTTTTGTAGTAGTATCTGTTTTTAATTCAGAATCAGTTTCTGACTTATTTTTACAACTTAATATCGTACAAAATAATATTGCTATGGTAAATAGTCTCATCATATTAATGAATCAAGTTTTGAGTATTTATAACGTATTGTGTTCTAATCTAGAATTCCAATATTCGATTCCCTCTTGTATTTCGATATAATTAGTATCGTATTTTATAGTAGAAGCATCTGCACCTAATTGTTCAACATAGTATTCTTGATAATAACTTTCTATTTCAAATAATCGATACTCTAAGAATTTAATAATGCATTCGATTTGATTTTTATTTAATAATGAAAATCGTTCTTGATGATATGCTCTCATACGTTTTGCATTTTTGCTAGTATCATTAAGATATTTTAGATTAGATAATAGATGAAATTCTATATCTGGTGCATTATGAAATAGATTAAAGTCTTGTTCGGCAAGTCTATCCTCTTCTTCTTCAAAATAATCTAATGCAAATAACAATAAGATTGGTAAGTGAAAAAGCATGCCTTGTGTATCAAAAAAAGATAATGAACTGTTACATTTATAAAGATCTACAACAGATATATTACTCCAATCTTCTTTTTCGTCTCTATTTCTTAGTTTTTTACATTCTTCGATTGTTAATCTATCGTCAAGACCTTGAGCTTCCCAAAGCCCAATCCCGTTTCTGAGTTTTATGCCTTTGAAATCTGACTTTATTTTTGAAATCAATTTGTCTCTCTCCATTTTTTATGCAATCACTAATTATATTCTTCAACGGTTATTAATTTTGAAGAATTAAACATAGCTGCCGGAGAAATTACTTTTTCATCAGAAGGAATTTTGTTTCCATATCGTTCTTTTAATTTTTGCTGAACGATAGGATGGGAGGTATCAAATTCTGATAATTTTTGTAATTGGCCGATTTCTATACCTAAAGCTTCTTTATAAATTTTCCATACAAGTTCAGAACAGTATATTTTATCATCAGACCATTCAAAATAGAGGTCATAATCTTTGCCTTTGTATAGTTCTCCAATTTCTTTCATTTTTTTTAATGTAGCTGGAGTCAATTTTTTCTCTACATTTTTTAATCGTTTGATCACATAATGGTCATCTTTACCTCTTTGTATCCATTCTTGTAAGGGAGTAGTTTTTACAGGTTGAATGGCTTCATAAACATAAAATGTTCCTTTATTTTTATAAATGATTCCCATGTGACTGTACTTTGAATGTGTGGCTAGTTGTATAGCTTTACTTTGGTTAGAGATTGATGTCTGAAAAATAATATCTCCATCTTTAATTTTTGTGTTTAATTGCTCATTTTTAAACTCTACAAAGCTATCTTTTGTTGCTTTATCATTACAATCATGGCCAAATCCTATTGTAAGAACAACAAAGCTTAGAGTTATACAGATAAACGCAATCAGAAATATTTTTTTCATTTGTATTATGTATGATAAGTAGGTATTTGTAATAATTTAAAATATGACTACTTGATTTGTTTTGGGGTCGAAAGTGATATCTACAGGATCAGATGTAAGTGGCATAAATAAGAACTTCATTTTTACATCAATTGTATGAAATGAGAAATTCATCTGAGGTTCTTTTTGATTTTCTTTCTGTAAACAAATACCTTCTGTACAATTTTGATCATTTGAGCAATATTCAATTTCGCGGAAAGAAATATTGTAAATATTAGGACTCATTGCACTTCTACACTTTGTATAAAGAGTATTGTCTTTTTTTGTAGAAACAATAATTCCTGATTCTCCTAATGTACCCAGATATGTTTTTGAAGGTGCTTTAGATTTTAACCTGTAATTAATTTTTCCGATGATAAAACTATTTGTCGACTCGTCTTTGATATTAAAAGCTCCGCAACATTCATTGTAGTAGAATTTATATTTTTTTGCTTCTGCTATATTACAGATAATAGTGTCGAATTTCTTTCTTCTATATCCTTTATATAAAATAGTATCTAATGTATTTGGATTTACTTTTACTTTAATTTTTCCGGAGCCATAATTCATTTTTTGACCATTTATATACCACTCTTGATTTGAAATATATTCTGGTAAATTAGTTTTTTTATTCTTATAAAATCTACGAAACCTTGTCGTATCGGTACTAAATTCTGCGTATTCTTGAGCAGTTAAACCATTAGAAAAAAATGCAAAAAATATGATTATAAAAGTGACTTTCATTTTTTAATAATAATAGTGTACAGATAATTACTTACTTTTTATAAGTATAAAACCATTCGCAGCACGTACTTGGATTTTATTTTTTACTTCTTGAAGGTTAATAGTGTTTAGCATTAATTTAACTTCTAATCCTTTTAATTTTTTTGTTGTTGACAATTTATCGCTATCAATATTATTTTTGTATTTCGTACCATACTCTTTACTTAATTGAGTAGCCAAAGTATTTAATGCAAATGATATTGTATCACTTTCAGAGTAAAAAATAATCTCATTATGTTGCTTAGAGTCTTTAAATGATAACGTATACAATTTGTTATCAATGTTAAACTCTTTTTTTTGCGTTATATAATAATCGCTAAAATTTATTAAATAATCATAGTTACTGATCCGTACGAAGTTGTTTTCATTAGAATAATGTTTAGATGAATATGTAAAATAATTTGATCTATTGGTTTGAGAATTATATTTCTGTCTATATTCAAGTCCCATGGTTTCCATATAAATTCTTGCATCATCTGTCGAACTATTTTTTACCATTGATACTTTTATCAAAGAATCCATATTTTGTGTAAACAAATGATCAATACCCGAAAACCCATGATAATCATCTAGATAATCTACAATAGATTTTACTTCATTATGTATAGAATCCTTTAGCAATTGATCATTGGTCGACGATTTTTCTGAGTGTAAATAAGAAAGACTATCTAGATTCCAAAAGACTTCATTATTGATCTTGTTGTTTGCTATAATAGAGTGTGTTTCTAGTATGTGATGTAATCGGTTGATTTGACTTTTTTGACTTATCGAAAACATACCCCAAGGACCAAATAAAACCAATGTGAGCAGGGTGGCTAATGATATTGGAATAAATTTGATATTAGCTTTCCCGAAAATGAAATAAATAGATATTAAAGATAACCAAACTCCTAGAAAAATTAGTAAGTAACGATTAATGGTTATCCCATAATCACCAATTCTAAATGCAATAGCAATAAAAAAGAGAATGATCAAAGGGATAATTATAAAATAATAACCACTTGTAAACTTTTTGATCCACGTATTACCTTTTAAATTTCCGTAAGGATGTATCAATAACAACGTTAGTATTCCCAAGATTGCAACACAAGAAATCAGATAAGAAACAAGACCTTTTGGCCAATCCCAGTTGATCAATATTTTTGAACCATAAGCGTATAGAATAATGAGATACAATATCAATAGTGGTAGTAGCACATACTGTGCAAAAATTCTTAAACCATTGGGATAATCTTTTTCATCTTCTAGAGCTTCAAGGTTTTTGGGAATCCCTGATACAAAAAACCAGGTATTAAAAAAGCCTATAATGATTATAAAAATCTCAAAATATAATTCTTCATGAATAGAAATATTAAATAATAATCTAAGAGCAGATAATGCTAGAATTAAGCCGATATACAAGAATCCTGAGTATAATACAGCCGATGATATTCTAAGAAATAATATTTTATTGTAATTCCAGAACCCATTTTGTTCTTTATTTTTAAGATATGGAATAAATGATACCAGTAAGTGAGCAACAATATTAAATATAGCATATCGTATATAAGGAGTTGTAGTAACCAGTGTATTTTTAGAACTGGGAAAAGAAAAATAAAGCGCAATCAAAAGTATCAATACGACCACTTGACTAATTACCCTTAACTTAGTGTTGTATTTTTGCTTTTCACTAAAAACAGAAGCACAAAAGAATAAAGGGATTCCTATAGAGGTTACCAAAAGGATATGAATAAAAGGAAGAAGGTTATCTTTATCTTCATTTACTTCTATAAGATATATTCCAATGATTACAGATAATAAAGATGATAAAATCGTTAATGGAAATCTTAAAAAAGAGTCTTTAGATGTTTTTATGAGATAGTCTATAGAAGGTAACTTCATTATTCTTTTTTGTATTTATGAATCAGTAATATATTCTTTTACTAATATTGATAAAAAATCTCGTAACTAGCCTTATTGTCATCTAATATTAGATGATATAAAGGTAAAGCATTTTTTTTCGTAAATACATGAAAAACTAGCTCATTACTTTAGATACTAGCTCATTACCAGACAAGTTTTATAAAAAAAATAGATTTTATTTCCCGAATAGTCTTTTCCAAAATCCTTTTTTTCTTTCTTTTTTATCAGGTTCGATGTTGGTTATTCTATATTCGGCATTAGAAGCTATTTCTCCTTCTGGAAGATTTTCTTTTCTTTCAATTTCTGCTATTTGTTCCATAGCAGCATTTTGATAAAGTATTGCTCCCTCTGGATCACAGTTAAATAAATTTGAGTAGCAAGACGATTTATTTAAGTCCATAGGATTAGGTTCTATTACTTCTGTAGCTTCTAAAATCCCTAAGTTATGATCTTTTGCAAAAGCTAATGCTTTTAAGAAAATAGTAATTCTATTATGAGAAAATAAAGTATCCAATTCTTCTCTTATTTCAGGATTATTTTTATAATCATTAATTAATTCAACTACCTTATGATTAGGGATATAAACGCCAGAACAGTAATTTTCAATAATTTGATTTGTTACATTTTGAGTGAGTTTTTCGTTGGGTACTATTTCGCTCCATTTTTTAAAATATTTCTGAAGAGATAAGTTTTCTGAAAAAGAAAGAGCAGCCCCACGAGTATAGAAAAATTTTTGAAAAAAACCTTGTACCACAGCGATGTAGTATCCATGACTTTTGTCGAATATATCATCATTTTTAGTTTCTGATCCTACATTTATGGTCTCTTTATATTTTTCTTTATAAAAATCTTCAATCTTGTATTTGATTGATAATTCATCGATTAAATTTGGATCATGTAATACATCAAAATACCACGTATTTATTTGTTCTTCTGATATTGGATGATAGCTAATATCCCAACCCATATTTTCAATTTTTGTTTATCAATAAATATATCTAATTCTTTTCTTTTTGAATCATAAAATTATTTAAAACAATCTATTGTTTAATACTCAAGATGAAAATATTGAAGAAGTAGTTTTAAAAACAAAACATCTCCTGATTTGTATTATAATTTAAATATATTTTCATCTTTAAAAGGACAAGCATCTATTTTTTCTAGATTTTGAGACCAGGTTACACTTGTGATCTTCCATGTATCGTTTACCAAGATCAAAGACCAATATTCTGTTCCCCAGTTTTGAACTTTGCTATTGACATTAAAACTATAGTCAAATGATATGGTTGCAAATTCATTTCGAACATCTATTTTTACATCATAAAACTTTTCTTCACTCCCTTCTTTCAGGGTATTAAAGAAGCTCTTGTAATCGCTGGCTTTAAATGTGAAATCAGGTTTTTGTTTTAGAACCATTTTTTTGGTATTTCCTGTAACAATTGCTGCCCAGGTAATCGAATCATGCAAAAATAAGTCAGAGAATTTTTCAAAATCACTGTGATCAATTATAGCTACTCTAAATGATTCAACTATTTTTTCTAAATCGGTATGAGAATTTTCAGTGTTTTGTGCAGTTAGAAGAGAAGTAACCAAAAAGCTAAAAAATAATAATTTGAATTTCATAAGGAATATTTTGTTATAAAAATGTTTAATACAATTCCGACGATTGTATATGAACATTGTTACATACTATCATGAGATAGCTCCTTATAATTTTATGGATTTTGATAGTCTTATTTGAATGGATGTTACTTTTAACTATTTTACTTAAAAGTAGTTAGGCTTTTTGTTTGTTGTGAAGAATTTTGTATTTAGTTATAATTATTTTTCCTTAATAAATTCTAGAAGTTCTTTTTGAATATCAGATATCCAATCGTTTTTGACCTTTAAATCCATCCCTCTATGCAAAGGAGTGTAATCATCATAATTATAATGATGTAATATATTTTTTATAGGTATGAAATAGTTTTGTTTGAGCTCTTCTACCGTTTTTTCAGAAGGAAACCATCCCAGAAGATATAAAATCATGAAAGCGGTCCAGTCATATATATTAGCTTTATCTTTTTGGAGATTTGATTTCTCAATGATGAGAAGACCAAAATCAAGAGGTGCTATTTCGTTGCTTTTTTCATTGGGAAAGAGTGTATAAAAATCAGAATTGTAATCAACATATATTTTGTTTGACTTTTTATCCCAATACGCTACGCTTTCATTATCATCAGACCATTTTTCGTTTGGGACTTTATTAATCCATTCAAAGTTTTTAGCATTTAATTGGTCAAAAAAATCTTTATGTTCTTTGTACAAAGGAAAATCCTGAACATTATACGTTTGCACATAATTGACGTTGAGTAGAATATCTATAACTCTAAAATTCGTAAAACTACAATCAAAAGAATTTTGGATAGTATAAGCGTTCCAGATTAAATTTCTTTTCTCGTGATCAGGCTCATTACTTCTATCAATAACTCTAACTGTATTTTCGATTAGAGCTTCAATTTCATACATTGACATGCTGTTACTATTTTAGTATGTAAGAAACTAAAGTACTAATAAAATTTATTTTTACTCAAGTAGTTATAGTATTTTGAATGTAAAATATCAAAAAAAGAATAATGATTGATCAGCGCTTAGTTTTACTGTATTTTTTTAAAATTATCTTCAAAATCTTTAATCCATTTACCATTTTCAAGTCTTTCTCCATATTCTTGGAAATTTCCTTCTGAAGTTAAATGAAAAATAAACTTTCGGTTTTTACTGGGCCATACTATTAATTTTCCATCTTTATATTCAGCTTCATATTTACCGGCACCGCTTTTGTAGTAAGGATTGTAATAGTATTTTTTATCTTTATCATTATAATAGATAACGGTATGAAGTTGTAGCAATTCAGACCGTAAATCAATAGTAATGACATTTTTATCCAAGATGTAATTTATTTTTTCAAAAGCAGGTACTTGTTTTGCGATAGTGTCATTTTTGTATGTTGTCGAAATACCAACCCATTCTCCAATCATAAAATTTAATTTTTCCATATTCTCTTGTTGAGAAGATTTTTGACCTGTTATTAAATTAAAGGTGAAAAACATCATTATTAGACAATAAAAAATGCTGTTGGTTCTTATAGGGATAGTATATTTCATCGTAGATTCTGGTTACTCCAATTCATTATTATAGTAAGAATTTCTTTTAGGGATTTTCCTTTTTCTGTTAGTCTATATTCGACCTTAGGAGGAATTACAGGATAAGATTTTCTATCAATCAGATTTAATTTTTCTAGATCTTTTAACTGTTGAGATAACATTTTCTGGCTAATCCCATCGATGGCTTTATCTAATTCATTGAAGCGCATTACCTCATTTGATAATAGCAACCATATAATAACAGGTTTCCATTTTCCTCCAATTTGTTCCATAAATATTGTTATAGGACATTCTTTGGCTTGTTGATATTTTTTTTCAACTATTTTTTCTTCTGTTTTCATGCAAAAGTAGATTTTTCCAACCTGTTGGTTCGTTAGTTACTTCAAAGTAAGTACTTGACAAAGTTATAGTTATTTGTCAGATTTGCCTAAAAAAACAGATAATGGATCACAAAATAATCGTAATTACAGGAGGAACTACAGGAATTGGTTTTGCCTGTGCAGCATATCTTTCAAATTTAGATTACCAGGTTGTTATCACAGGAAGAAGTAAAGAAAACCTTGAAAAAGCAATTACAAAATTAGGAAATAACTCAGTTGGAGTGTTATCTGATACATCTTCGCTTACAGATATTGATGATTTAGTACAGAAAGTAAAAAATCAGTTCGGTAAAATTGATGGAGTGTTCATTAATGCTGGTATTTTTAAAGCATCGAGCTTTGAAAACACAACAGAAGCAATATTTGATGAGACCATGAATATTAATTTTAAGGGGGCTTTTTTTACGATTCAAAAATTCATTCCTATTTTGAAAAACCCATCTAGTATTGTACTCAATACTTCAATTGTAGTTTTTAAAGCTTTTGCCAATTCGAGTATTTATACTGCAAGCAAGGCGGCCTTAGAAAGTTTATCAAAAGTTTTGAATATAGAATTAGCAGAAAAAGGTATCAGAGTTAATATTGTAAGTCCCGGTGTAACAGAAACGCCTATTCAAAAAAAATCAGGGATGAGCGATGAAACTATTGATAACTTATTAGAACATTTTTCAAAAACGTCACCAATTGGAAGGATTGTTCAACCAACTGATATTGCCCCAATTGTAGCGTTTTTATTATCTGATGGTTCGCAAGTGTTGAGAAACGAAAAAATCATTGTGGACGGAGGTACGACACTTTAATTTTATTTAATTTGAAAAGCTTTGATCGTTTTATAGTAAAGAGATCATTATACAGGATTTATTGATATAATGATCTCTAATACGGGTATTTTTCTACTAATTAAAAGATTTTCTAAATGCTAAAGGAGATACCTGTGTTTTACTTTTAAATAATTTAGTAAAAGAAGAAGGCCTTTCAAACCCCAGACTATATGCAATTTCACTTATCGGAAGCTGTGTTATAGAGAGCTGTTCTTTAGCTTTTTCAATTAATTTATTATGGATGTGTTGTTGCGTACTCATTCCTGTTAGAGAGGTTAGCATACTACTCAAATAATTAGGAGAAAGATTCAATTGTGATGCTATATGTTCAACACTTGGAAGCCCAATTTCAATTAAATTATCTTCTTTAAAATGTGATATAAGGATCGTTTCTAATTTTTCTAAAATATGATGATTAGATTTGTTTCTAGTTATAAATTGTCGTTCGTAAAAACGTTCTGCATAATTGAGCAATAGCTCTAATTGAGAAACGATAATTTTTTGACTAAACTTATCTGTATTTGAAAGATACTCTCGTTCAATATTTTTCAAAATTCCGACCATCATTTGTTCTTCTCTTTCCGAAAGAAAAAGAGATTCTCGAATAGAATATCCAAAAAACTCATAAGACTTAATAGACTTTGCTAATGCTGTATTCCAAAGAAAATCAGGATGAACAAAAAGTAACCAACCAGAGGGATCTTTGGATCCGATATTTGGATTTTTTCCGATACTCATCACTTGATTAGGAGCGATAAAAGTCATTAACCCTTCGTCGAAATCATATTCTTGTTGACCGTAAAAAAATTTATACGGAACATTACGTTTTAGGCCAATTGAATAATATTCTTGCACTAATTTTGATCCTTTTATATCTTCGGGATACCTCACTTTGCTATAGTCTACCAAGCTTATTAGCGGGTGCGAAGGTGCAGAAAGATTTGCAAAATTATGATAGTCACTTATTTTTGAAAGCCGATAGAGTTGATCCATATTTGTAAAGGTATGAAAACGATTTATAGTTTATTATATTAACATGCCTCCCGAAACTTCGATACGCTGTCCATTTACCCAACCTGCTCGATCAGAACACAAAAAAGCGACTACACCACCGATATCTTCTGGGTCACCTACTTTTCCTAAAGCGGTTATGTTTGAAATTATCGCTCGTTTTTCTTCATTGTCACGATTAGCGCCTCCACCAAAATCTGTTGCAATAGCGCCGGGAGCGACTACATTAGCAGTAATTTTTCGTTCACCCAATTCTTTAGCCAAATATCGTGTAAACACCTCTACACCGCCTTTCATCATTGCATACACCGAAGAACCTGGAAAACTAAACCGAGATAAACCACTCGAAATATTAACAATACTACCACCAGTATTGATAAACGGTAATGCTGCCTGAGTTAAAAAATAAACACTTTTTAGATGTATATTCATCATCTCATCAAATTGTTCTTCAGTTGTGTTTTTAATTAAGTTAGATACACCAGTTCCTGCATTATTGATTAAAAAATCTATATTTGGACTACTATACTCTTGTAGTAAATAATGAGTTGCCTGGGCTATAAAATCTTTTGCTGTAGATGTTTTTGAAGCATCATATTGAAATGCTTTTGCTTTTCCTCCTAATGCTTCAATTTGAGTAATAACCTCATTTGCTTTTGCCTCATTGTTATGATAAGAAAATACAATATGTATACCCTCTTTGGCTAAATTTAATGCCATGTCTCTACCCAGTCCACGACTAGCTCCTGTAATTACGATTATTTTTTGACTCATTTCTATTGTTTTTTTTAATTACAATACAAAGTTGAATCAATTTTGTTATTGATTTTTTTCCAAATCTTTGTTTGGATTGCCTATATCTATGATTTGCAAATTTTAATAACTCAAATAACTATATTTTCTTAATTATTATTGATCACTGGTTTGTTATTGATAGAAACGTGGTAGAAATGACTATCAAAGTTTTCTTGATTAAAATACTTCATAGGAGTCTTTTTTGTGAGTGACCTAAATTCTTTGATAAAATGACTTTGATCAAAATAACCATTATCCAAAATAGTATGTAAGTAATTTGGGTTTTTATCAAGAAGTATTTGTTTGATAACATTCTGAAATCTTGTTATTTTTTGGAACCCCTTTGCAGTTATGCCAAATTGAGATTTAAAACCTCTTTCAAACTGACGAAGACTAAGACGAGAATTTTCAGCCAATTTATGTATAGAATTGTTCTCAAAATTATAATACAGTTCATCTATGATCGCATCCCATTTATCATTTTTCTTGTCGTGATATTCATTAAATATTTCAACCAAAAACAATTCTAATTCATCAATTATAGCTTCGGTTTTAGTGGTGTTTTGTAATCTTGCTAATAATTTTTCTCCTTTATTTTTCCATAAATAAATAATAGAAACATACTTATTATTTAATTCTGTAAATGGAGTAGAAGTAAAATGTCTGAATGCGCCGCTTTTAAATCGTACAGATATAAAAGATATGTTCTTTATTTTATCAAAAGAAAAGATCTCTCTTGGGCAAACGGTATGTGCTTTTGGTAAACTATTACCATTTACCGATAAAGTTTTGTCTAAGTAATACAATAGTTCTAATCCCGTACCGGGAAGCACAACAGGAAGTTTAAAGTATTCATTTTCTGATTTTTCAAAAATATAAAACCGATCGATATACTTAGAAAGAAAAGTCTTTGGTTGATATGATATATTTTTTGTCATTAAAATACCTCAATTACGGGTTCTCTGTTGAGTAATGGCATCACAGATTTGATAAAAGAGTTAAAATGTTCAGAAGAGTTATGATATTCGACGGCTTTTTCATTTTCATATTTTTCATAAACAAAAAACTCATTTTCTTTTTCTATAGCATTATATAATGCATAGATCAAACATCCACTTTCTGCATTACTTTTAATCACCATTTCTTTTGCCAACGTCAAAAATTCTTCTACGCTATTTTGTTTTACGTCTATTTGTGCTAAAACTGTTTTTTTCATATTTATCTATTTTATTTATGCAACAAATATGAAAAGTAGTTCATTCTTATGATTGTAAAAAGACGACATTAATGATTTAAATCCTAACTGAAGCGTTAGATTTTTTTATTTTTAGATACTAATTATTCGGCCCTTTGTAATGGTTCTAATACATCTATTGTTATTGTTTCTAATTGAATTAATTCTAATAGCTTTTTTAAGGATGCTTTATCAGCCATTCTTTCATTTGAAAGATGAGCATTTTGCACAGAATCCCAATAATAAACATCGATCCAATATTCGTCTTTATCTTTGTACAATACTTGATCGATAAAACCTTCAATATTTTTCAAATCAGGGACCATTGCATCAACCATTTCTATCATTTGACTATCAGAAACATTTGGTTTTGCTTTCCATTTTACAATTTCTAAAATATTCATTTTCTACATTTTTAATTATACTCTATGCTATTTTTTGAGTTTATAAAACTAAAGAACATGAATTTCAAATGCATTAATCTATATTAAGACTTTGGATATATTTCTAAATTGTTTTTCGTTTTTGTTTACCTTTTACTTTACTTAAAGCTTCTGGAGTAATACCAAGATAAGAAGCAATCATACGTTGAGATACTCGTTGAGTAATATTTGGGTATGTATCTATAAAATGCTTATAACGTTCAATTGCTGTAGCACTCATCATCATCATAATCCTTTGTTGTAGCGTATTAAGTCTGTTTAATATTTTTTGTAAATCTATTTCATCTTCTTTACCTTTTTCAATTACCATTATTTCAGAGTCTTCGAGTGCATCAATATACAATTCGCATGATTTATTAGGAGGAGTACTATCTGTCATAATCCAATCTTCAGGGGCGAACATAAAAATATGTTCTTTTCCTTTTTGATCAATAGCATAACTACGAAGTAATCCTGACTTTACAAGATAAATCTTTGTGTTGATCTGACCGGTTTTTTGTAGTAGTTGCCCTTTCTTAATTCTAGTTTTGCTCAATTTGTTAGTAGTTATAAAAGTAATTTTGATGATAGGTTACCTTTTAATTTTTGTTAAATGTACATAATTTCAATATGCTAAAGGGATCAAACGATGTTTAATAGTAAGTTAGGATATAGGCTTTTAAAAAATTATAATTTTGAAGAATAAAGCAAATAATTTTATAAATAGTAGAATTTTTTTTTATTGATTTGATTTATCAAATAATCTCTGATTCTTCACGAGTCGATCCATCATTTTAAGAATTCGATTCGCTTTTGTTTCTTCTGTTTTAGCACTATATATCCAATCCAAATATGATTTTTGTTCTCCTTCAGAAAAACTTAAAAATGTCTTATAAACTTTTTTGGGCTCGTTTTCAAAACAAAGGATTATTTCTTCTGGGATTTCTAGCGGAGAGTCATCAGGATAGATGATGATATGAACATAATCACCTGCTTGTTTTTTGATTTTTTTTCTTATTTCTGATTTGACAGGCAAAAATAGCTGACCATTTTTTGTGGGCATCAATTTATAATGTTTTAATGCATAGTTATCGATGCTTCCTTTTACTTTAACCCATCCAAAAGGTGTTTTTTTATTCCTTATCACTTGAGGTATAATGGTATAGGTCCAGCCTCCTTTTCCTGGAGATTTCTGAAGCAAATACATCGCATCGACCAAAGGTTTTTCGGTTTTGTAATCTGAGTCGTTTTGTAAGTAATCTGAATACGTCATGCTTTGTGTTGTAATTCTTGAATTGTAAAAATAATATATAGAGGTGACAAGGGGGTGTCAGGGGTATTTTGTCTCTGTATACATTATTTTTTATTCAATAATCAAGATCTAGATACTATAAAGCGCGCCTCAAAATTTTGAAGATATTTACTTATCAATAATCCGTAGACATGCCAGTGAGTATTTGATTTTTGGAGTATGTGTAAGGCTATGTACTTTTAATTATTGATCACTTACTATAATATCCAGACCATCAATTGATGAAAAATGGATTTGATTTTTGGTTTCAGATCCGTCTTGATGGTCGCTAAATGAAATATTGCTTTGTTGCAATTTGTTTTTAATGACTGAAACATCACCTACAAATGTCAAAGATGCAAACCCTAATGGATTACTATGTAATGCAAACGTATGATCGTGTTCGCTACCCCAGTAGTATTGAATTTCGATAAATAGATGATTTTGTTGATACATCCATTCTCTGTTTTCAATAGCGTCTATATCTTGTGATGGGGGAGTTAATTCTTTGTTTCCAAGAAAATAAAGTGTAAATCCACGCCCTCGTTCTACTTGCATTCTTACGAGCAGTTTCATATCAAAAAGATCTTCATAAAATCGAACACTTTTTACAGGGTCTTTTGTTCTTATTGTTAGCAATCCCATGGTAGGATTTTCTAACAATGGAAAGTTTTCTTTTGGAGCTGTCTGTATTGTATTTTGTTTAAATGTTTTTTGTATAAATTCTATTTGGTGATGTTCTGTGTCTTGAGTATGAGACAAATATCCAACATCTCCAAATTGATAAGGTTCTCCTATAGGAATATTATGTTCTTTAATTTTGTGGTAAACTCGTTGTATATCATATACAAACAAGCTGTATTTCCAATAATTATCATCCGCCTTTTGTAAATAGGGATTGGTGTTTTCTTCTTTTTCTAGGAATAGCTCCAAAGTATAGTTTTGATTTTCAAAGTATAAAATATACAAAACACCTTTGGGGAGATCAAAGGTGTTTTGTAATTGCATCCCTAATACTTTTGTATAAAATTCTATAGTTGTTGGATTATTTATTTTTAATCTAAAGCTCTTTAATTTCATTTTTGTAGTATTTAGTTCGTTCTTTTTAATTAGTATTTTTTTAATACTTTAAATTCGTCATAACTCAAACGCCATGTTCCATTTTTATTTTCCCATTTTTCTTGATAAATTTTACCCTCTCCGATATTCATAGACCAGTTTGAAGACAATGTAGCACTATTATTGGTAATCATCTTGAATGTTGGGTTATTATATGTAAGGTTTTTTGCACCATCTGCTATAAGTTTTGTCCAAAAGCTCTCAATTTCTTCTTTACCATTGATCGATGCAAAAGGTACGGCATTCATAGTAGCGTTATCAAAATAACCTTCACCACAGATATTACCCTTGCCTGTATTAAAACCATTAGTCCATTCTATAGAAGCTTTAATAACTTCTTCTAATTGATTATGACTTACAGGAGTAGTATTGTTACGCTTTTTTGGTGTTTTAAACTGCTCCAAAACTTCGAAATTATCATAAGTAAGTACCCATTTACCATTTAATTTTTCCCATTTTTCTTGGTAAATAACACCTCGTCCTACATTCATACTCCAATTGGCAGATAAAAACGCAGTAGTCTCATTCACAACCTCGATACTGAGTTCTGTGTAAACCAGATCAGTCGCTCCTTTTTTAATAAAGGGAGTCCAAAAATTGTCTATTTCTTTGATTCCCTTTTTAATCCCAAAAGGCATTGCACTCATTACAGCTGTTTGTACATATCCTTGCGCAACCTCTTTGGTGTTTCCTTGATTAAAATTTGCAATCCATTCTTTGCTTGCCGCAATTACATCTAACGCAACCTTATGGTGGGCAGTGGGTTCTTGGTCTGTATAGCGCTGCTGTGATGTTTGGGCTGTCACATACATTGATGATGATAAAAATAGAGCGACGATTATCGGTATTAATTTTTTAGTAAACATTTCTTTATTTTTTTGATTATTAATTTTTTTTGAATTTGATATTAAGCTGTAGTAATGAGCTCAAAAATCTGAATATCAGGATCTGTTGTTAACATACTCCCGAGTGTATTGAAGTCTCCGGTTTGCTTTCTCCAGTCTAAGTATTTTTGAAAGTGAGTATCGGATTCCCAATATTCTATTAAAACTATTTTATCAGGGTTTTGCTCTGATCTAGATACTTGGGCTCCTGTACAACCATCAAAATCTCTTGTATCCTGAAGTATTTTTTCAAAAAATACTTTGATGTTTTCTATGTGATTTTCTTGAGCAGAAAGCTCGAATTTTACCATAATTTCCATAATCATTTTCTTTTAATAATTAATTATGGTACAAAGAAACTATGGTTTGTCACGTAAAACCTGTGACTTTTGGCACAAGAGGGTTAATTTATTTTAAAAGCTGAATTTCTTTTTGCCCAAGACGAAGTTGTTTATTGGCTTCTAGTTTTTTGAGTAGTCGTGAGATCACCTCTCTTGTAGTGCCTAGTTCTTTTGCCAATTCTTGATGAGATTTGTATACAATATCTTGCTCTGCTTTAGACACTAAATAATCAAATAAACGATCTTTTAAGGGTTGAAATGCCAGATTCGAGTATTCATGAATTAGATGATGATAACTTTCTCTAAATGTATTTATCGTAAAGATGTTCCATGATTTGTATTTGAAATTCCAATCATGAACAAACCTCACAGGGATATTTAATAATATGCATTTTTCTTCTACTATCGCATTTACAGTACTCTTACAATCTTCAAAACAAGCAGATAGAGATAGGGTGCAGGTTTCCATCGTATTCAAATAATAAATAAGGATTTCGCGCTCATCACTCTCTTGATATACTCTAACTTTTCCTTCGAGAACGATTTTTAGAACCTTGATATAATTATTGTTTTTAATAATAAATTCACCTCTATCATGTTCTGTTATCGTTGCATTTTTACGAATTTCTTCTTGAAGCTCAGGTTCTGTGATTCGAAGTTGATGTAGAAATTTGTCTATCATTTATAATCTGTTGATCGAGTAAATATAATATTAAATATATTAAAACGAATCATGATAAGTGTATTGTAAATGATAGATTATTACTCGTTTGCTGTGATGTGTTGCAGTAGTAAGTATTAAGCAATATGAAGTATAAAATTAGAAATATAAAGTATAAATAAAAAAGTTTCCTTAAGTATTGTTCCTAATGCCTGAGTGGAGAAAAGTACTTTCAACGATTCGTTAGCTACTTTTATGTTTTAGTATGCTAAGTACTAGAGAGTTTATCTTTACTACAATACTTCTGTTGAGCAACTAAGAAAAGATATTGGGATTAGTACTCATCACGTTTTTAGAATTTCAAAGATTTGAAATTCTAAAAACGAAAAAAGTAGAAATTTTTAAAATAAGTGAACCGGTTTTATTAACCTTTTAGGTTCATTGAGTTTATAACTTCTTGTGTTATATCTTTTCCACCTGATAAATTTGAAGCTAATGCTCCAATACTATAGATGGGCCCCCAAGGGATTCCCCACCAACCAAAAAAGAAGGTGATCAATGTAAATCCGATACTATGTTTTACTGTAGACTCGTCTGCACGGATAAAATAAACATCACTCCCTCTTCTAAAAGTCATTAAGATAATAGAGAAACAATATTGGAATACAACAAATTTTCCTCCATTACTTAGTTCTCTATTAATGTCATCCATAGAAAGTCCTTCAATGTTTTTTATTTGAGCCATATTTTATTTTTTAGTTTTTGTACTCACAATACTTTTATTCCATCATAACAAAGTATAGTATACAATCTTTTATGTTTTCGCACTAAATATAATGTTTTGTACTTTTTTTAACCAGAATTTTGTAATAAATTAATAAGAATACTGGGTTTTGTGTTTTTGAGATTTTGGTCTAAAATTTTGATTTATATGCGTTTAAACTTAAATGATAATGCCTAAAAGCTTTAGGAATATCCTCACTTGTAGTTTTTCTTGAGATATGAGACGCTTGGCTCGTTTGGCAATATAGTGTGCAACTTTCAGACCCTGTATTTCTAGTTTTATACCAATTATTACTTAATATTTTCAATTTAGTACTGTGGATTGCTAGAAATAACTGTAGATTATCTTTACTTTTCGCTATAATGCCTTGATAATAAGGTCTGATCCCGAGTAGGTGTTGTCTTTTAGTTCACGCCAATGTCTTATTCTTGGGATTTTTACTTCATTAATCGTAATGAGGTCCTCAAAATATATTCGTTCTCCTTTTTCCGGATCATCGGGAAAAAAGATTTCAATACCCTTTACCATCATATCAGATTTTGAGACATATACTCGCCAATGTTTTGAGATCATTGGTTCTTTGAGCTCGAATTCTATTTTGTAGCAAAGTTCTTTGTTAAATGTACTTTCTGATATGGGGCTAATGTTCTTATAAGTATTTGCCAGAGACATTGGCAACCCATACATCAGTCGATAAAATTTTTGATATCCTATATTTCTAGAGGGGTCTAGCCTGTATTTTTTGATCAATATCGTATCGGTTTCAATTTTTCCATCGAGAAGCACTGTACTTTTTCCATCTGGTTCTATGATATGTTCTGAGAGGTGTTGATCTCTATTTCTTGATAGCTTAAAGTATTGATTAGCATTATCCAATGTTACAATAGAATATCGATAGGGATTAGAAATCCTGGGTTCCTGGATATGTATGTTTATTTTTGTTGTGTTCCAGTTATTAGAGGGATCGTGTTTTTTTATCGTTTGCTCTAGAATATGTTGTCCATCGATTTCCTTTTGATATGTATACCCCATTACAAAAAGCGCACAAACAATTACATAGATGATTTTCATAAGATGTTAATTTTATTTGATAGTTGAGATTAAATATGTTAGAGGCTTGCCCTAAAATTTTAAGAATATAGGTATACTAGCCGGGATCCTCACTGCCGTATTTTAATCGTTCTATCAATTGATCTTTATTGTAATATATCTTTATATAATCCGATTCTCCTGCTCCTACGATAAAAACGATATTTTTTTCTTCATCTTCATAGTCATGTATTTCAAATCTATCCCAGTTTTTTAGGTATTCTCTCAAGTTAAATTCATAAATAAAGCTACTGGGATCTCTTTTGTCACATGCCCAGCCTTCGCCATCATTTTTTACCGAAAGTGAAATACTAGAATCAATTTGGTTTTTAGACAAGTTTTCAATTTTGCCATCAGTAGAACCATCACATCTGTTGTCTTCGTGATAAATAAGTGTCCATTGATCTGCAAAATGAGTTGCTAACTTTTTTCCGTTGGCAAGATCGGATACAAATTTTTCTTCTTTTGTAAGCTGCTCTACGGTATCAAGTTTATTTTTTAGATTAAAAATCGAATCGGTACGCATCCAGTATACTTCTCCTTTGGTCACGCCTGCCCATCCTTTTTTTTGAGAACCATAATATCTTCTTGAAAAGAAAAAATAGTTTTCGTCTGGTGATACATAAGGACAAAAATAAACCCAATCTTTTTCATAGGGCATTTTTATCAAGATAGGTTCTTGCCATTTGTCATTTTTTTTGAATGAAATCTGAAATCCTTTATTACTACTGGCAATCAAATACTTTTCATCAGGACTTATATAGGTACTGCTTGCATTTTTTTCAGAATTAAGACTAATGCCTACCGGTGTTTCAAATTTGCCATTACCTAAATATTGTGAACGGTACGTATCTCTGCCACCAGCACCACCAGGACGGTTTGATTGAAAATAAAGACTTTGATCACCCACAACAATAGGATAAGATTCAAAATACTTAGTTGATACAGGAGATGCTACCTTAGATGCCTGTTGCCATTTCCCATCAACTTTTTTACTTACATACACATCTGGTGGAATTCTATAAAGCGCCGACAATTCTAAAGTATTAGAATAGTTTTTGGGATCAACCCCTAGAAAATACATGGTCTTGCCATCTTGTGTAATTGTAGGGTCACAGGCTATTGTGATTGTTATATCATCCGGGTACATTTGAATGGGCTTTATAGGTGTCCATGTACCATTAATAAGTTCTGAATGATGTATAATAAAACTGCCATCTACAATCCTAGAGAAGAACATTTCTGTAAAAGAAGCATTAAATACCACATTGAGCTCTACAGCGTTTGTATTAACGATCGAAGGTGCAAATAGTTCTGGTACGTTTGATGGAGGTTTTTGATCAAAATAAGGAAAGTCGTTGGATTTACAACTTTGTAATATGCTTGCGCATACTATAAACAATACAAAATGTTTATTTTTTTTATGTATTAAAGCAGTAAAGTGTATAACTGACGAAAAAATCAAATTGAATATTATTTTCATACCTCTTTTTATGTTATTGAATTTTGATAGGTATTTAAGGTAATATGTGACAATGATATAAACGTACAATTATCTTTTTATTTGTAAATAACGATTTACAAATATTTGTGATATTTTTAGTTTTCTGAGGTTAAAGAAGCCCTCTGGCTTTGATTTCGAGATATTTGTTGATGGTGTTTACAGTAAGATTTTCTGGTGTGGTGAGCACCGTTTGTATACCATATTTTTGAAGCTCTTTTACCATTACTTTTTTGTCATAGGCAAACTGCTGTGCAATAGTTTTATCGTATATTCCTTCCAGATTTTCTGCGGGTTCAGAAATCAAAGTGTCAAGTTCGGTATTCTTAAAAAAGATTACAACTAATAAGTGTTTTTTGGCTATCGCTTGTAGATAGGGCAGTTGTCTCTTTAATGAAGAAATATGCTCAAAATTGGTGTACAGGAGTAATAAACTTCTATGGTTAATCTGTCGTTTGATATGAGAATATAGTAATCCGAAATCAGCATCAAGAAATTGAGTTTTTACATTATATAATGCCTCAGAAATGGTATTGATGTATGTTTTTTTTCGGCTAGACGGCAAAAAATCATTTACTGTATTAGAGAACGATAACATGCCTACTTTGTCATGTTTTTTTAAAGCAATATTAGAAAATGCTAAAGTACTATTAATAGCATAATCCAGAAGACTTAGTTCTTTAAAGGGCATTTTCATCACTCTACTGGCATCGATAACAGAGTAAATAGGTTGCGATTTTTCGTCTTGAAATTGATTAACCATCAAAGTGCCATGCTTTGCGGTAGATTTCCAGTTGATCGTTCTCACATCATCGCCTCTTACATATTCTTTTATCTGTTCAAACTCCATAGTGTGACCGATACGCCTGATTTTTTTCAAACCGATTTGAGAAAGCTTATTATCAATAGCCAAAAAATCATATTTTTTCATTTGTATAAATGAAGGATAGACTTTGACCATAGCAGATTTATCAAAACTATATCTACGTTTGGCAAGTCCTAGTCTTGTCATGGCATATATATAGAGATTGCCAAACACATATTCACCTCGTTGCACAGGGCGTAATGCATATTCAAAATCAAAAATTGATCTTGATGGAATGCTCCCTGCTTTTAAGAAATCACGTTTTTGAAACTGCACTGGGATCTCATCAATGACCTCTATAAAGGTTTTGAATTGATAATTGCTTTTAATTCTTACCGGTATAGTGTTAAAGTCACTATTAGAGAACTTTTCAGGAAGAATCCTATAAGCGTCAATTCCTTTTGCAGTATTATATAATACAATAATATCAAATAGTAATGCAATTGTTAATCCCAAGGTTATCAACCAGGCAATAGGATAGATTGCATTGAACCAATACGATATAAAGAAAAGTACCGATAGAATAGCGAGAATATAAAATATTCTTGAGTTGAGGTATAATGATTTGAAAAATGTAATCAAAATTAGCGTGGTATTTCTACAGATTGTAAAATCATTTCTATTACGTTTTCGGTGGTCATACCTTCCATTTCTCGTTCTGGTGAGAGAATGATACGATGTCTTAATACTGGGAAAAGTGATTTTTTGATATCCTCGGGGGTCACAAAATCTCTACCATATATAGCGGCAAATGCTTTTGAAGCATTCATTATAGCAATAGAAGCTCTTGGAGAACCACCCAAATACAAATGAGGATGCGTTCTTGTTTTGGTAACAATCTCTGCGATATATGCAATGATCTTTTCTTCGATAATTACATTTTGTGTTTTCTCTTTATACTCCAATAATTGATCCGGAGTTAATATAGAATCAATTATTTCTAAAGGCTTAAGTGCTTTTCTTTCGTGATGGGTTTTCAAGATATTTACTTCATCTTCAAAAGAAGGGTAGTCTACTTTAATTTTGAATAAAAAACGGTCTAATTGCGCTTCAGGAAGTGCATAAGTACCTTCTTGTTCTACAGGATTTTGAGTAGCGAGTACCATAAAAGGGGCTTCCATTGGATAGCGTACACCATCTATAGTTACTTGTCTCTCTTCCATAACTTCAAACAAAGCTGCTTGAGTTTTTGCAGGAGCACGATTGATCTCGTCTATGAGCACCATATTAGAAAATATAGGACCTTTTTTAAATTCGAAATCACTTGTTTTCATGTTAAGAACAGATGTTCCTAATACGTCACTAGGCATCAAATCCGGTGTAAATTGAATCCTGTTAAAATCTGTTTTTAGCGTCTTGGCAAAAAGTTTTGCAGTAACAGTTTTAGCAATGCCGGGTACACCTTCTATCAACACATGGCCATTAGATAATAAGGAAACAATCAAGAGTTCTATAAATTCTTGTTGACCTACAATTACTTTTGCAAGTTCTTGTTTTAGTTTTTCTACAGCTTGCTGTAAGTCGCTAAGGTCAATTCTATTTTCAAAGTTTAAATTTTGTTCTGAAGAAGGAGTATTTTGCTGATCTTTTTCAGAAGACAGATTGTTTTTATGTTCTTCGTTTTCCATTATAGTACTTTAATATCTTTTTTTGATTGGTTTTTAAATGTAGTAATCAATGTATAAAGATGTGTTAACTCGTCTTTGTTAATGCTACTTTTTTGATGAATGGTATCAAAATATCGAAACAATGTTTTTGTATCTTCTATACTATTGTTACTTCGTGCTGCAATATTCCTTATCACCTTGTCATCGATATGATCAAAGGATATTCTTAAGGTATTGCGGATATATTCTAGAAATAGTAAATTTTGTTTTGTGGCTATTTCTTTATGTTTTTCTTTTTGATAATACATACCGCTAATCGTCTTTGTAAACGAAAGGGTTTGATTTTTTAAGGGTTCTACAATAGGAATACTTCTTTGTTTTCTTTTTCCTTCAAAAATGACAAATAGTACAGTACCGATAAGAATAAAATAATATGCCCATTTGAGATAGCGATTATTCAATAATAGAAAAAGGGGAGAGGTGTAAAATGTTTTTCCTGATTTGTAATATCGATCCCACAAAATTTTTTCTGTTGGGTTGATATAGGCTAGTAGATTTTGAGTGTAGGTATAATGGTTGTCCTTGAGCATGAAATAATTACCAAAAGCTTCAGGAAAGGTATGTAATAGGATTTTGCCATTTCCAAAAGCAGTTTCTAAGTAATTTATATTGGCTTCCTTAATTTGTAAAGTATCTTGATATAATTGTATCGTACCAAGAACAGTCATGTTTGCAGTATCTATTTCACTAAAATAAAGGTTATCTACATTTCTATCATATAAGAAAGGAGTTTCAGATTTTAAAGTGTTATTGGTAAGTTCTACCAAGGGTTTTGTATTGATATCATCTAGCGATACTAATCGATCTGTGTCTATATTGAGTGTATCTAGTAGGGCAGACTCTATATTTTTTGCAGATACAAATAGGGTATTTCCTTTCTCTACCCAAGTTAAAATTTTATCAAGCTCACTTTTGTCAAATCCTATCGAGCCATTTATAAACATGTATGTACCATTGATAGTATCATTATCTGACAAAAATTCATAAGGAGGTTGATTAATATCTTTTAGGTCATATTCATCAAAAGCTTCTTTAATGAGGTTGTATGCGACATATGTACCCAAAGGTATTTTGTCTGCTTTAGAATAACTCGGAAACCAGTTAATGGGCTCCGGTTCTACAGCTTCGAGATAAGTGAGAAGCCCTACGATTCCTATAATTGCAAAAATGAATATTTTTAGAGTTTTAGACATGCAATTAATTTTGAATAGTTTGGTTTATAGACTGAAACTGTTTTTCTGCAAAAAGGTAAGACTCTTTATCTAATTCAAAGCTACCATACCAGATAAAGTCGTATACTCGAGTAATATTTTTAAATTGATGTTGTAATGAATTATCTTTTAGTTCTTTGATGTAGTCGGTATTTGTCTTTTGTGCTTCCCATTCAATCATCTTATGATCAGATAGTTTCTTTAAAATAAATAAATAATAATACCTGATGGCTAATCTATAGTTATTTTCTTTCAGCGCTTTGTCGATCAATTGTTGAATGTCCTGATTTTTAATAATGTCTTCATCTTCTGTGAGTTGTATTTGAGGAGGGTCTTGCTTCTCAAATAACATATCTTTTGGGTTTACCTTCATAAACAACCACCCTAATAAGAATAAAACTGCTACGATAAGAACATAAGGAAGAATAGTAAAAACTACCTCCCAAAAACCAGAAACTTTTTTTATTCCAAACACCCAGGAAATAAATTTTTTCCAGATTTGCGATAACCAAAATTTAAATCGAGTCCATATATTGTCAGGTTCTTGTTGTTCTCTATAATCAAAATCTTTTTGAGATCGAAACTCTTTTATTGTATTCTCATCAAAGGGATTACTTTGTCTTTTGTCACTGATATCATATCTAAGTTCTTTGGTACTAGCATTAGCTATAGTATCCTGACTGTTTGCATGTAAGGAAAATAGAATCAAAAATATAAAATACCTAAAAATATGCTTCACCTTTATTCTTTATTACCAAGAGAATCGATTTGCTCTAGCGTTCCTGTAGCATGTTTTCTCTCATTGAGATTAAAATATATAAAGACTGTAGCGACAGCGGTAATGATATATAACACAAATTGTGCAGCCGAAGAGAAAGTATTTAATGCTATGTATACCCAATCAAATACATCTGATGGGTTTGTAAGTGACC
Organism: Aquimarina algicola; assembly: GCF_006443095.1. GTDB lineage: Bacteria > Bacteroidota > Bacteroidia > Flavobacteriales > Flavobacteriaceae > Aquimarina > Aquimarina algicola. Next base: position 108,760 of record NZ_VFWZ01000004.1, on the reverse strand, counting down.
CTTCTGATGCAGCCGTAAAAGTTTTTACAAAAGTGTAAATAAAAGCAGGAATAGAAAATACAAAACCAATTAACCCAACAACGATAGCCAAAATAAAAAGGGTTGCAAATGTCATCCACCATTCGTTTTTGATTAAATTAAAACTTTGGCTGATAGATTCTGTAATGCTGTAAGGAGTAAAAACGTAGATAGAGAATACAACACTCATCGGTACATAAAGATAAATGACCGGAATTACACACAATACAAAACCGCCAAAATAAATTAAAAACACTAATAGGCTCAATAAGATAATAGAACCAGTATCATTTTTTATGGCTTGAAAGACAGTATCATTATTTACAGATCCATTACTCTCGATATATTCTCTTATATAATGTGATACCGACCCAAACATAAGCCCGCTTGTAACAGATCCTATTACAATCAATAAACAGAATGAAATGAAAAAATTACCAATATTTGATACATCACCATTATTTATAGCAAACGGATCCATTACAGTAGAAGATGAATAGGTATAATATGCAAAAGCTGCTAATAAAAGAATAAAAGGAATACCTACAGTTTTTATAAGAACAGAAAGCAAAGGTTTTCCGTTGGCTCTCAAAAATGCAAATGTGTCTGTAAGGATTTCGCCTAATTCTCTTTTCTTCTTAAATTCTATATATTTTTTAGTATTCATTTTTAAGTTTGTTATTTAGTTGTATTGGGTAAATTATATAGTAAAATATAATTAAAGCTAATGACCCCGAAATAATTAAAATCGCTAGCCAATCAGGCATTTCTGTATGTCGTGTAACGAATCCTTCTAGAAAACCGGCAATGATAAAAAATGGAATTGTGCTTACGATGATTTTTAGCCCTGCTTTAGTACCTCTTACAAAAGAAGTAAGGCGAGTGTACGTTTTAGGAAATAGAATAGAATTACCAACAACCAAGCCTGCACAACCTGCTATGATAATTGCAGAGATTTCTATAGTTCCATGTATCCATATAGTACGTGCACTTTCCCAAAGTAATCCTTTGTCATAAAAAAAGTACTGAAAAGAGCCTAGCATAATAAAATTGCGCATAAGCATATAAACGGTACCAATACCAAACATAATGCCCAGTATGAAACAGTTGAGTGCTACTCGTATATTATTGATGGTAATTCCCAGAAACATATTTGTCTCTTCCATTTTTTTGTAGACCGCCATTGGATCGTCTTTAGATATGTTTTCTAAAGTCATATTTACATAACCATCGCCAAGTATTGATCTTACAAAAGCTCCATCTGTAGCAGAAGAGTATGCACCTATAGCTGTAAATAATACTGCAATGAGAAAAGAAATGAGTAATTCTTTTTGATACTCATAAAATGCCAGAGGAAATTCTCGAACCCAAAACGAGATTAGCCTTCCTTTTTTCTCTTTTTTGGTTTTATAAATTTTTTGATGAGCGTTTGACGCTAATCCATTTAAGTAATTAAGTGTTTGACTATTGGGATAGAAAGTCTGAGCATAGCTAAGATGATCAGTAATCTCTATGTATAAACTTGAAAGTTCATCCGGGCTTATTTCTGCATTATTCACCAGAACACTTTCAAATTTTAACCATTTATCTTTATTTTGCTTTACAAAAGCAGCCTCACGCATGTATCAATAATTAAGAGGTTCAAAGAAACATAATTAATGGATAATTTTCAAATAGAAACAGCTCAAAATGTTAGTATAGAACAAAATGCTGCTGATATTTCAGATCGTATTGTTGCTTATCTTATAGATGTTTTGATCATCATTGCATATTTTTTAGTCATAGTACTGATTGTTACCGTACTTGATTTAGATCCGGGTAATCTGTGGGCATTTATACTAATTCTAACATTGCCTCCCTTTCTATATTTTTTATTATGGGAGACATTTTGGGACGGTAAAACTCCTGGTAAAGCCGTTATGAAAATAAAAGTGGCAAAACTAGATGGTTCTAAACCTGCTTTTTCGAATTATTTGATAAGATGGTTATTACGATTATTAGATATCACCCTAGCAACAGGAGGAATTGCTGTTGTTGCTATTCTATTTAATGGAAAAGGACAACGTCTGGGAGATATGGCTGCAGGAACAACAGTGATCAGTGAACGTCAACGTACCAGATTTCATCAAACAATTTTGGTAGATATTCCTGATGATTATGTAGCAGTGTATCCACAAGTAACAGTATTTAGTGATGAAGAAATGCGAAAAATCAAATCAATTTATAACGATGCAAGAAGACATGCAGATCATAGCGTTGTTTTAAAGCTTTCAGAAAAAGTAAGCTCCTTGATGGATGTAACACCACAAGAAAAACCATTAAAATTTATAAAACAAGTGATATCAGATTACAATTACTATACACAAAAATTATAGCTAAGTATTATTACTAATAATACCTATTGATTATTTAATCACTTCTGCTTTTATAAAAATATTTTCTTTTGGCCACTCACTGCCGTCAACAGGTACATTAGAGATTTTATCAGCTACGCTCATACCTTTAACTACTTTACCAAAAATAGTATGTTCTCCATCAAGATGGGGAGCACCATTTTTGGAAACTACAATAAAGAATTCGTAAGGTGTAGATCGATTAGAAGGGTTATCAACCCATTGTTTTGATAAAGCAACTGCTCCACGAACATGTTTTAGTTTTTTTATGGGCTCTTGTGGTACGGTATACTCTCCGATTTCAAACCTTCTGTTAGCCATTTGCTGTCGATCGCTATTTCCTCCTTGAATAACAAAATTTTTAGCCACTCTGTAAAAGAAAGTTTCATCAAAATACTTTTGTTTGACCAGATAAATAAAGTTAGCTCTATGGATAGGAGTTTCTTTGTATAATTTGATATGTATATCTCCATATCGAGTACCAATTTTTACAAGAGTTTCAGGGTTTTCTTTACCGTATTGCTCCATAAAAGCTCTCAGGTTTTCATTAGTAAGTTTAAAAGGTTCGTCTTTAGAAGATGTTGTGTTTTTTTGACTGTCTTGTTGTTTTGTATGATCTAGTTTTGTTGTCGTCGTATCTTTTGTATTATTTTTTGTGGTATTTATCTTTTGATCCGGCTTATTTTTTTTAGAATGTGTATCTTCACAACTACAGAATATGATAATACTTATGCAAAAGCACAAAACTGATTTGGTTAATGACATTTGAAACATTTAAAAATTTAATTCCAAAAATACAGAAAATGTCAGTACCGGGAGAATCATCACATTTTATTATGGCTCCCGAGATTCGTAAAAAAGAATTACGTACATTTAAGATAGAAGAAAAAAATCCTAGACATGCTGCTGTAATGATGCTTTTTTTTCCTAAAAGCGGTATCACGCATTTTGCCCTAATTCTTCGACCGGAATATGAAGGAGTGCATTCTGGGCAGATAGCCCTGCCTGGAGGGAAAAATGAAATGTATGACCTTGATTATAGAGAAACTGCATTACGAGAAACTTATGAAGAGATAGGGGTTCCCCCTAAAATGATTTCTGTAATCAAAGATATGACAAAGGTGTATATTCCACCTTCTAATTTTTGGGTTCATCCGTTTTTAGGATATGCTATGACAAAGCCCGAATTTGTTGCGCAGCAATCTGAGGTTGCTAAAATTATTGAGGTATCTTTAGATGCATTATTAGATGAATCTAATGTTTCTTCAAAAATATTAACGACTTCTTATGCAAAAGATATTGAGGTACCTTCTTTTAAATTAAATGGTTATACGGTTTGGGGAGCAACAGCAATGATGTTGAGTGAACTTAAAATGTTTTTAAAACTAGCAAGAGAACTATGATTTTGTATATTTGGCAGCCTTATTCTCTGAAATTTTCACAAGAATTTATCTAAGAATTTGTCTGTTATTTAAGCAAATGTTGTTAATTTTCGTTGATAATCAAAATGTTACATTTTGGTACTCGTAAACTGCCAACAGTATAGAAGATATTTAATTAAAATTTATTTATGGGATTATTTAAAAAAAATCCTTTTGGTCATATATTATTTTTAAAAAAATGGCTTATTAGAATCATGGGAGCCATAACGCATAGGCGTTATAGAGGTTTTAATGAGTTACAGATAGAAGGAAGTGAAGTATTCAAAGATCTTCCTGATAACAATGTTCTTTTTGTATCTAATCATCAAACCTATTTTGCAGATGTCGTAGCAATGTTTCATGTTTTTAATGCAAGTCTGAGCGGTCGGGTAGATTCAATTAAAAATATTGGTTATTTGTGGAATCCAAAACTAAATCTATACTACGTTGCTGCAAAAGAAACGATGCGAGCAGGGTTGCTAGCACGTATTTTGGCATATGCAGGAGCGATTACTGTAGAAAGAACTTGGAGAGAAAAAGGTAAAGATATCAACCGACAGGTAAAAATGAGTGATATTACCAACATTAGAAGAGCATTAGATGATGGTTGGGTGATCACGTTTCCACAAGGAACTACCAAGCCGTTTAAACCTATTAGAAAAGGAACTGCACATATTATTAGACAATATAAACCGATTGTTATTCCTATTGTAATTGATGGCTTTAGAAGGTCATTTGATAAAAAAGGAATCCGAATTAAGAAAAGGGGTATCTTACAATCTATGGTGATCAAAGAACCTCTTGATATAAATTATGATACTGATTCTATAGATGACATCGTTAGTAAACTAGAATATGCCATAGAACAACATCCTTCATTTCTTAAAGTGATTCCACAAGAAGAGCTTGATGCAGAAGAAGAACTTAATAAACAAAGAAAATGGGAATACTAAAAAAATAGCTATCTGATTTTTATTTCTCTAACCATTCTTTAAAATCCTTTACACGCTCTCTGGCTACAATTACGTCTAACTCGTCAAAGGTATTGAGTTTGATTTGAAGTCTTGAGTTCGTATAGGATATGATATCTTTAATCGCATTGATGTTTACAAAGAATTTTCGGTTAATTCTAAAAAATTGTTGAGGATCAAGTTCACTGTCTAGTGATTCTAATGTAATATCTATAAGATAATTTCGATGTTCGGTAGTGTGTAAATATGTACCTTTATTTTCTGAATAGAAACATTCTATATCTTCTACATTAAAAATTTTGAGATGTTGCCCGACTTTGGTTGTAAATCTTTTTTTGTAGACCCGATCCATTGGGTTGATTAATAATTTTTTGATGTCTTCAAAGTCTACTTGTAATTGTTCTTTTTGAGGTAGATTTTCTTTGTATTTTAGAACTGCTGTCTCTAGTTCTTCATCATCGATAGGTTTTAATAAATAATCAATACTATTTAGTTTAAAAGCTTTTAATGCATATTCATCATAAGCTGTGGTAAATATGATTGCACTTTTTACGGTAACAGCATCAAAAATTTCAAAAGACAGCCCGTCGCTTAATTGTATATCAAGAAAAATAAGATCAGGATGCTCATTAGCATGAAACCATTCTATAGATTCTTGTACAGAATGTAGCATGGTGTGTACCGGGATGTCTAGATCTTGTAACATTCTTCCGAGACGTCTGGCAGCCGGTTTTTCGTCTTCTATAATTATAGTAGTCATAGTTATTTTTAAGGTTTATTATATTAGAGGTTAATAGGGTAGTGGTATTCTATATTTAGGTTGTTTTGATATTATAAAATAGTAAGAAATATTCAATAATTGAGATTGAAATGTCTCGTAAGATCGCTATAAAGAGACTAGCTTATTCCCACATTTGCCGTTGTCGACCTTCTTCCTCTTCCATATACTTTCTTATTTTTCTTTCTTCCCAATCTTTGTTAAACATAGGATTTACTTTGAAAGCTTTTATGGCATGAAAAACAATACCGATTCCCCAACCAAATGCAGCCCATAAAAACCAGGCATATGACCATTGATTTAAATAATAGTTAAAAGCAGCCAATACGCCTATAATTACTATATATGAAAAAAGATTGTTATAAAACTTTTTTAATTCTTCGACACGGTTTTTGGCACGCTCGTATCGTTTTTGTTCTTCTAGATTTCTCATTGTTTTTAATACTTTAATGGTTAATTAAAAATTATCTCTATCCATGAGCTCTTTAATTTTTCTTTCTTCCCATTTTCTACTGAATATCTTATATTTTCCAAAAACTGAGAACCCATGAAAAAATAATCCTATCCCCCACAATGTTGGAGTGATATATAAGTGCCAGCTTCCTAAGTTTTTTAGACCATCATCTATAATATCTGCATTGGTAATGAGTAGGATAATATTGATCACAATATATACGGTTAAATGTGTATAAAATCCTTTTTCATTTTCTACTCTTTTTTTGGCTTTTTCATATCGGTGTTGTTGTTCAAGATCTCTCATCATTAATATTTTAAAAAGTTAAAAATCATCTTGATCTATCAATTCTTTAATTTTTCTTTTTTCCCATTCTTTACTGTAGACTGTATTTTTGAGCCATTTGATGTTTCTTCTAAAAGTCCATAAACCATGTCCTATAAGTCCTATCCCCCATAAGAACGGTCTAAGGGTATTGATCCAGAATGTGATGTTAGAAAGAGATTGGTCAAATGCAATCTTATAAAAAATAAAACTGACAATATTGATTGCTATATATACCCCAACGTGTACATAGAAAGCTTTTTCTTCTTTTAGTCTTTTTCTAGCGTTGATATATGCCTTTTGTTGATCAAAACTATTCATCATAAGTAGTTTTAGACTCATTCATGTACTGTTTGATTTTTTTCTTTTCCCAGTCTTTTCCAAAGATAGGGTGTCTATCAAATGCTTCTGCATAATGAAAAATTAATCCAATTCCCCATCCTGCAATAGGAAACAACACCCAAGGAAATCTGTAACCAGTCGTATAGTAGTTTATAAAAGCTAAAAAAGGAATAACGATACAGTAAGAGATAAGGTTGCCATAAAATTCTTTGATCTTTTTTACCTGCTCTTGAGCGCGTTCATATTTTAGGCGTTTAGCCATTTCTATACTTTCTATATTTTGCGATACTTGCATATCTGTAAATTTTATTTTTTTTGTTAATATGGGCAGCTTTGCAATAAAAGCTTTTTCTGTTTTATATACAGAGAATTTTCTCTTGGTTAGCAAAGCATACCGTTGTTGAACATTGCCTAACCCAACACCACTACTTTGTTTTATGACTTTTTTGGGTTGTAAATTATTTTCGACAATCAGAAAACCATCATCCTCATAAATTTTAATATGCAATGGTCTTTCGGGCATCACTACATTGTGTTTTACAGTGTTTTCTAAAAGTAATTGTAATGATAATGGCACTACTTTGGCTTCGGGATTTGTTGCACTATCCGGGATATCAAATTTGATACTATCTTCAAACCGTAATTTTACCAATGTCATATATGTACGTGCAAATTTGAGTTCTTCATCTACAGTGACTAATTCTTTATTTTTTTGCTCTAAGACATATCGATACACTTTTGATAAAGAAGTTGTAAACTTTTGTGCCATTCTCGGGTTCTCTTCTATCAGCGATGTCAACACATTTAAACTATTGAATAGAAAATGAGGGTCTAACTGATTTTTGAGAGCAGCAAACTTTGCAGAGGCTGTATCTGCTATTATTTTTTGTTCTTTTATTTGTCGATTCTGTAACTCTTTGTAAAAATAAAATGCATGTAAAAAAAGAGATACAATTAGTGTGATCACAAAACCTGCATAATAATAACTTAGTTTTTCATTTTGTATGTATTTTTCAATAGATTGATTATATACGACCACAGACAAAATGAACCGAATGATAACGATGGTAAACATTGTGATTACCATAGAGCCTATAGCTCCAAGCCATAATCGTTTTTTTGGTTGTTTCTCCCATGTATATCTATTATTCAAAAACTCAAAGAAATACCCATTTACAACAGTGAGTGAGAAAGCAAACAAAAAGTGAATAACAGTATTTTCGATTTCTTCTTTAATTGAGATCGGGTCTCCAATGTTGAGTAATAGATTTACAGCCTCGATGCAAATCGTTATTATAATACTTACTTTTAATATTTTTCTGATGTCTTTCATTTATTCTTTACATGTTGCCTGTACCTGGCTAATTCTGTCTTTTCCCCATTTTGGATAAAAAGGAGTATCATGTTTATCATTTTCAAAGTACAATATAGCTTTTTCTATCTCAGGACAAAAGGCTTTTGGGTCTTTGCCCCAGTATTTTGCTCCACCCATTTGCCATTCTGCATGATATAAAGTAGCTCTAGGGTTTTTGGGTTCTATAGCTTTTGCTTTTTGATAGAGTTCTTCTACTTTGGCAGATAGTGTGGGTCCATATACAGCAGGATCATGAGCAACATACGAGGTATTTAGCATAGCTTCCAACACTAGTATCTCTGCATTGTTTTTAGAAAGTGTTTTGGCTTCGTTAAGATATTCCTGAGCTTTCTTTAGCTTAGGCTCTACAGCGTCGATTCCTTTTATTCTAAAACTGGTTATAATATGTACTTGTGCTGCATAATAATAAGGGAGCCAGTTTTCTTTTTCAGCTTTTGCGATACGTTCAAAAAGATTGATGGATTCGTCAGTCTTTTGTTCGCCCCACAGTGCAAAAGCTTTGGTCATTCCTTTTTCGTATGCGGTTTGCGAATTTACAAGCATACTGATCAATAATGTTGCGGTGTATATGATTGTTTTCATAGGTAATATTGTTTTTGATTTATGGTGTAAATATCTTTAAGAATGAGAGTATTATAAAGTATAAACTACCGAACTGTAATTTTTGTAGGATGAAGTGTAAACTCTTTTAAAGATTAATGGTTTGATGTACTTCTTGATTGTCTAAATTGAATTTAGCATCTTTCCATAATGGTGGACCAAATTTTCTTTTGGCATTATTACTCGTGTTATAAGGTTCTTGCGGAATACGCCAAAAGGTATCGAGTTGATTGTCGTTGTCTACATCATGATAGAGAGAGATGGCATATTCTCCTTTGGGAATATCTTTAAAAATCACTTCTACGCTGCCTTTTTTTGCTTTAGTTCGTATTGTTTTGTAGGTGTTTTTCAAGAATGTAGCTTTGGTGTTGTATAACCCAACCTGTATTGCCCCTTGATCTGTTTTTATATTGTCAATCGTAACTTTTATCGTCTGTTGATCCTGAGCAGAAATAGCATTAAAAACTGTACTGAATGTAATTGTTAAAGCAAGAAGAATACGTTTCATAAGAATATAGTTTTAGATTACAGATTATTTAATTGGTTGTCTTTTTTGTTCTCACTAATGGTCCAGAAGAAACCAAGGATAATGAACTGATCTGCATTAGGACGTATCGCTCTTCTGGAAAAATTACCGTTGATATCAGGAGTATTGCTGTATTGGTAGTTGAATACGTTATTCACATCCAATATATTGGACACAGATAAGTATAGAATCTTTTGTTGGCTTATCAGATACGCCCAACTTACATCCAAAGAATTGAAGTGTCTTGTTTTTCTATTCTGAAAAACAGCTTGATTTGGATCATTATAAGGTCTTCCTGAAGCAAAATTATAGGTTGCACTAATCTGAGATTTCAAACTATTAACCCAATATTTTGTTACGAGTGAAAGGTTGTGTTTTGCGGCAAAATTTGGTGTTGCTTTGGTAGGGTAGTTTCTAAAATCACGCTCAGTGTCCAGAAAAGAATAACTTAACCAATATTCAAGGTTTTTGATAGATCGATTGTCTCTCCAAAAAATATCTACTCCTCTAGCATAACCACTACCATTATTGTTATATATACTATTGAACTCTGGTTGTTCTGTATCAAACTTTACCAGTTCGTCATATGTTTTGTAATATCCTTCTGCTCTGAAAGTTCTTTTGTTTTTTTGATATAAATAGTTCAAAATAAAGTGTGATGATTTTTCAGGTTCCAGAGTTTGATCAAATTTGATGACATCTTGTTGAGGCGTTTGATAAAAATCTCCGTATGCAAATGATATTTGAGAATGTCCTGAGGTTTTATACGCTAGAGATGCTCTGGGAGAAACTCGGGTTGTTTCTAATAATGTATTGCGTACTCCTCTTACACCAATTTGCATAGCTAGTTTTTTACTAAAAAATACATTGGCTTCAGTGAAAACTGCTGTGCTATTATTGTCATAAGAGCTTCTGAAGGTATTAAAATCCGGACTGTTTACCTTTTCTGTAAAGGCGTTAAAGAATTGTTCTGCACCAAAATTTAGTTTGAAACGGTTACTGAATCTCTTTTTGAGTTTCATTTTGAGGTGAACACTATTCGTTTCATTATCAACATTATTATTAATCACTTTGATGTCATTATCATCGTTTGCAAAACTAGCACCGGTAGTGATGCTCCAATCATTCCCCAACGTTCCTTTATACGAAGTATTTAGATAAAGGTTTCTGTTTTTTAGGCTAAAGTTGATCCCTTCAGGGATATTGATATCCTCTTGAATGAGATCAAAATTGGCATAATTTAATCCACCATATACTTTTAATAGTCCATTATTGAATTGATGACGATATACGGTTTCGCCTGCTATAGATTCATAAGGTTTAAGCCATTGTACTCTTTGATCGATGATATCTTGATAAGGTTCTAGGTTCACATAAAAAGCATTAACACTCAAAGAATTTTTTTCCCATTTTTGAGTATTTCCACCTCCAATACCAACGTTGATAAATTGCAGTTCTGTTTTTTCTTGATCTGGTTCGTCGATAGTATTTAATAATAATACACTAGACAATGCATCACCATACTCAGCAGAATATCCTCCTGTAGAAAAGTTAGTACCTTTAAATAAGAATGATGAAAAACGCCCACGTGTCGGTATATTATTGGTTGTAGCTGTAAAAGGTTGAAATACTCTTTGACCATCAATGAAAACATTAGTTTCACTAGCGTCACCACCTCTTACAAAGAGACGTCCATCTTCAGCTACATTAGAGGTTCCTGGTAGAGTTTGCAATGCTCCTATATAATCTCCGGCAGCACCGGCCGTAGTTACAATATCCAAAGGAGAAAGCACAGAGGCCTTGCTGTTATCTCCTGCCGAAAATGTACCGGCATTGAGGATTACACTACCCAGAGAGTTTACATCTTCTTTGAGTGTAATTTTTAAGGTTTTCATTTTTGAAATATCTGCTTGTAGCGTGTAAGTTTCAAAAGATAAAAAAGAGATAAGTAGGGTTTGTACGCCATCTTCTTCAGAAGTGAAAGAAAAATTTCCTTTGTCGTCTGTAGATCCTCCATCATATGTACCATCAAGATATACATTGGCTCCGGGGATTGGATTACCTGAGGGATCAGTTACCGTTCCACTTATGGTGTTTTGTGCGTATATGGATATGGATAAGGATAAAAAAATAATGGTTAGTAAACGTTTCATTGATGTATTATTTGATAATTGATACATCAAAAGTCTACTAACTACCCATAAAATAGAATTGATTGTTACCGAACTGTAGAAAAATAAGGATGGATTGAAAAAAAGAATAATAACCGGTCAATTACCCCATGAGTATGTGAGTTTTTGAGTGTCTAGTGTTGAGTATAGAGTAGTGATTGTTGAGAATGTATGAACTTCGTACTTCAACAATATAAAAGTGATCCACTTATATTAGGGACGTACATACTTTGTACTTTTAATCTCGTACTTCAAAAATCTAAACTCAACAGTTTGCAATCTAATTTCGTACTTCTGACCTTGTATATGAGATTCTGAATCAAGTCCAGAACGACGAAGCGATTTTACTCAGTACTCTATACTTACTACTTTGTACTTCTAAACCCCGTACTTTTTATTAAAAATCAAAAATTGAGCTACTAATCATTAGTAGACTTATAAATAAAATATTATTAAACCCTCTCCACAGATTTTGCATCACTTTTAAAGGGTCTGACAATTAACCTTGCCGCTTTATCGTAATTAATATAGTTATACGTCCAGTTAAAAAAGGTTACAAAACGATTACGAAAACCAACAAGAAACCATAAGTGAATAAACATCCAAATAAACCAGGCAAAAAAGCCACCAAATTTTAGTTTGCCAATATCCACAACCGCTTTATTGCGACCTATAGTTGCCATAGAACCTTTATCAAAATATTTAAAAGGAAGCATTGCTTTTCCTTTTAGGTGTCGCTTCATGTTTTTTGCCAGATGTCTACCTTGTTGTATTGCAGGCTGTGCCACCATAGGATGGCCATTAGGATATTCTTTTGTTTTCATTATAGCAATATCACCGATAGCAAATATATTGGTGTATCCTTCTATTTGATTACACTCATTTACATAATATCGATTGCCTCTACTCATTATGGCTTCTGCTTTGATCCCTTCTACCGGGGCTCCTGTTACACCGGCAGACCATATAAATGTTGCAGTTTTGAGTGATAAATCTGTATTTGTAGTTACAATATTATTTTCATATTGCTTTACTTGAGTATTTGTATGAATATGCACCCCCATTTTTTTTAGAAACTTCGATGCTTTTTCAGAAGCGTGTTCACTCATAGGAGGTAATACTCGAGGGGCTCCTTCTATCAAATGGATTTCCATATCATCAAAATCCATATCGGGATAGTCTTTTGGCAGTACATTAAGTTTTAATTCTGCAATCCCTCCAGCTAATTCTACTCCTGTAGGTCCTGCTCCGGCAAGAACAAATCGTAACAATTCTTTTCTTTCTTCTGGATCATCAGTTATAACAGCTTGCTCAAGGTTTTCTAACATCAAACTACGTAAGTTAAGTGCTTGCGGAAGGTTTTTCATTCGCATAGCATTGGTCGCTATAGTAGTATTGCCAAAAAAGTTGGTTTTGGCACCTGTTGCAATAACAAGGTAATCATAAGAAATATCTCCGATATTGGTATATACTCTTTTTTGATCAGGATCAATAGATTCTACTTCTGCCATTCTAAAAAAAGTATTTTTTCCTCTTTTTACGATCTTTCGTAGCGGATATGCTATAGAATCCGGTTCTAATGATGATGTTGAAACTTGATAAAGAAGAGGTTGAAAAGTATGATAGTTGTGCCTGTCTAAAAGAACTAATTGGATATTTTCTTTAATCATACTTCTTGCCATAGCAACTCCTGCAAAACCGCCACCAATAACAACTAATCTTGGTAAATTAGTAAAAGGGATATTCATTATGAAAAAAATTGTTTTACAAAGGTAACTTCTTATGATGTAAAACACTACCTAAATTGATGTTTTTTCCCTCTTATTTAAAAAGAAAAATGATGAAAGATAAGATGCCTCCTGAATTCTAAAAATATGATTTTTAACGTTTTGTATGCCTGATAAATAAAAAGATGGTTTTCGATTGTAACAAAGTCACTTTTTTAAATACATATTAATTAAGTAATTTACCAGAGTGAACAAAGAATTAGAACATAGTTTTGTAACCCACCTTGAGCAGAATCAGAATATTGTGCACAAAATTTGTAGGATATATACCAGTGATCCCGACTCACATAATGATTTGTTTCAGGAAATAACCATTCAGCTATGGAAAGCATATCCAAATTTTAGAGGAGATGCAAAATTTAGTACATGGATGTATAGAGTATCATTAAATACTGCTATAACGCTTTATAGAAGATCTAAGAAAGCTATAAAAACTGCGGATATAGAATCTTTTAGTTTTAAAATAAAAGCAGAAGAGTATGATGATCAAGTTGAACAACAACTTAAATCAATGTATAAAGCCATTAAACAATTGAATGATATAGAAAAAGCATTAGTTTTTTTATATCTAGAAGATAAATCATATAAAGATATTGCCGATACTATGGGGATTAGTGAGGTTAATGCTAGAGTAAAAATGAATAGAGTGAAAACGAAGTTGAAAAAAATTTTAAATCCGTAACCCATGGACGAATTAGAACTATTAAAGCAAGATTGGAAAAAGCAGGAAGAAGCGCTACCCAAGTTGACATATACAGATATTTATAAAATGAAACTTAAAAAATCGTCTTCATTGGTAAGATGGATTTTTGTAATTAGTATTTTAGAATTCTTTTTATGGGCATCTTTGGATACTATTTTCAAATTCAGCGGTATGCAAACTGAATTCGAAAGTAAAAACTTGGAAAACGTATTTACCGGGATTTCAATATTTTCATATTTGATCTTATTATATTTTATTATAAGATTTTATATGAATTATAAAAAAATAAGATCAACAGATTCTACAAAAGTTTTGATGAAAAATATTATTAGAACCAGGAGAACAGTAAAACAATATATTTGGGTGAATATTAGTCAGATATGTATTACTATGTTTGCTGCAACGATCTATATTTATTTCTTTACAGATGAGTTTTCTAATGGTACGACAGCTCAAGCAGCTCCTGTTTGGTTGTTTATAGTAGTTACAGTATTGATTATATCTGTATTTGCAGGTTTCTTTGCTTTGTTTTATAGAGTTATATATGGTATTCTTACTCGTAGATTAAAAGAAAACTACAAAGAATTAGAACATTTAGAAGAAGTGTAATACATCATATTCATTCTCTGTTTTCATTAAAAGCAGAGGGGAGTAACTGAGGAATAAATTTGATTAGTAATGGTAGCAATAAGCTTCCTCCAGGAAGTATAAAGATTGCAAGAGATGGCACCGTTTTACAAACATCCAATAATTGTTTTTTTACTTTTTTCTTTTCTTCTCGTGTAAGATCTCTAATCGTAGATTGTCCTAATAAAATCATCAGCTCTTTACTTTGAGAAATTTCTTTAATCAATCGTTTTTTATTTCGTAAAATCAGAATACTTACAGTTCTTGCAGTTTGTTGGTAAAAATGCAAAGCTGGATTTGAGTATTTAAAAAAAGTGATGTCGTCTTTGTGTTCTTGTACAAATTGTTGCACCAGATCAATGGATTCTTTTGTAACCCAATTTGGTAATTCTAATTCTGCCCCCAAAGCAGACATAAAACTTTGTTCTCCAGTATCTAAATCTTGATCATTCCATACAGCAAGACTTGTAAGGTCCAAAATATATTTTTTTTCGATATCATCTTTATAACCTTCTAATTCTATATGGTCAAAACTGGCTTTGTCTTCTGATAGTATAGTTGTGTATCGTACAGAAGAAGCAAACAATTTTACGACTAATTTGTCGTACTCATCCTTTTCTTTTTTAGAATTTAAAGCAAGAAACACGGTATTTGTAAGTGTTTCTTCTAACTTAGCCGCATATTCTAATGGATTTTCGTTATTAAGTAAATAAAACTTGTATGCAAGTACATCTGCATATAGTAGAGCGTTGGTTAATAAGTGGCTAAAGTTCTTTTTAAAAATAGATTCATTCGTCTGTACTCTCGTGTGTATTATTTTTTCTAGTTTTTCACTATTGTTAGTGTTTAATAGGTTTGGGAAAGAGAAAAATGATTTTTTTGTATCCAAAAGCCCATAAAAAGTAAGTAAAGAGGAGATGCAATCTTCTTTGTGAATTGTTTTTGTAGTTTCTGTATATGTGATTACCAATGCTTTGAATAAGTTGACTTTTGTTTTTTCTTCTTCAGAATACACAATATCAGCGTCGCTTACTACAATACTTTCTAATGAATTGCCATAAATAAAACCGGCTTTCCTTAAGTCAGCATATATTGTATTTGATGATAATTCTAGTATAGTCGGATCAGTTTCCAAATCTCTGAGAAATTTGTCTATCCAACCAGAAGTTGAAGGGTTCATTGGTTAATGATTTATTACAAAGTTAATTTTATTTTGATAATAATCTATGTTTATCATGTTGAAGAAGAAATAGACTACTCGTATTTTTTTGATTTTTTTATTAAATAATTAAGGAGTCTGATATAAAATTTAATGTAAATTTCAGAAGATAAGAAAAGGTGTTCTTATTGATTTTGAATAGTATAATCTCAATTCTCAAGAAAATACAAATGAAACATTATATTTCTTTTTTATGGGTAATACTTTTGATATCCTGCAATCAAAACCTTAGCAACCAAACACAATATCAACAACTAGAAGATAAGTTGACACCCAAAATAATAGTAGAAAAAAATCTTACCAACAAACAAGTAGAACATATAAAAAACATACATATAACTTTTTCAGAAGTATATCCTATATCTTTTGAAGAGATGCATGATAATTTTCTAAAAGATCAGAATCCTGACAAAGAAATAGAAGTATGGCTCGCAATGGTAGAATCGTATCAGAAATTTTCTGTCAAAAATAAGGGAGAACATAATATAGAAAAGCGTAGAGAAGCTTTTGGGTTGATCATGACAAGATCCATGATGTCTGAAAATGAAGTACTAAAAGATTATGAGATTAAATTACTCAATAAAAAAGAAGTGGATGAAATTTTTAAAACTTACAAACTAGATAAACATCCTGTAAAAATAGAAACACATTAAAATCGTAAACAAAAAAGTCTTAGTAAATTAAACTTCACCAAGACTTTTTTGAGATAAAACATTACTATTGAATGATACCTGCACAACTTATTCTGTCACTTACATTATTGGATTGTGCAGAAGAATCTTCTACTTTTTGATGTACAATAATTGCTTTACCTATAATGTCTTTTTTAGAATCTTTACACCCCATACACCAATCATTTGTTGCAAATGTTAACATTGCGTTGCCTTGAGCATCAGCTTTTAGGTTTTTGATGTGATATCCTTCTTTAGCTCCCCATTTACCCTCTAGATCATTAGAGGAACTCAAATGTTCTCCGTTAGATTTTTCATGAATATAAATAGCATGTTGCCCCTGACTTAATCCAGATAATTCAACGATCATATTAACCATGCCTTCATCTTCAATAAAAGTAATTTTACCGGTAGCATTACTATTACCTTTGGGTTCTAACGGAACTTCTAACTCAATAACATCACTCTCTTTTGCTTGTTTTTTTGCACTGTCAATGTCTTCTTTTTTGTCATTTTTACAAGCATATAGTGTGGTAATTAAGACTAGTACTATCAATTTTATGGCATTCATACTTTTTGCTTGAAATTATTATTGCAACAAATTTAAGCATTTTGGTATGATTCTTATATAATAGTGTTTTGCATGAGGTTTATCTAAGTCTAGAACACTATCAGAATCATAAAATTTTGATGTGTTATAATAACTTACCTTCTACTTTTTCCCAATTGATAATGTTCATGATATTATTAAGATAATCTCCTCTTTTGTTTTGATATTTTAAATAATATGCATGTTCCCATACATCAATACCTAAAATAGGATGTCCTTGCTTTTCTGCAACGGTCATCAGAGGGTTATCTTGATTAGGAGTAGAAGTAATAAATAATTTTTTGTCTGCATCCTGACATAACCAAGCCCAACCAGATCCAAATCTTTTCTTTCCAGCATCGGCCAATTCATTTTTGAAAGCATCCATAGAATTAAAATTTTGGTCGATTAGGCTCTTAAAATTTTCAGACATTGAACCACCAGGGGTCAAAATGTCCCAAAATAATGAATGATTAAAATGACCACCACCGTTGTTTCTAACTCCTTCAGGAAGATTATCATTTTTTAGGATTTCGTCAATACTTTTTCCTTGAATAGGATTCTCGGCTAAAGCTTTGTTCAACTTATTCACATAACCCTGATGATGTTTAGAATAATGAATTTCCATCGTCATTGCATCAACAGTATCAGTAAAAGCATCATATGCATAATTCAGTTTAGGTAAAGTGAATGTTGCTACAGTAGGTGTTGTAATATCTGTGTTTTCTTCTTCGGCATTAGGCTCTTCATCTTTCTTTTTGTTTGTAGAAGTACAAGCAGATAAAATTATCGAAGGAGCAGTAGCTAATCCAGTTGAAGCAATCATCGTAGTTTTTAGGAATTTACGTTTGTCCATTATTAAGATTTTTGTGATTCTCTAAAATACATATTCTTCCTAAAAACTTCAAAATTAAAGTTGTTTTTATTTTGAAGAAAGGAAATGACAAATTACTATATCTATTAATAGCCTAAAACTTCTTGATGAGTTCTCTTTGATCGCGTATTCCTCGTTTTAAATTTTCGATGATGATTAAAGCTTTATCTATACGAGTCTGTGAATTTTTAATTTTTAATATATGATAGATCAAACCTCTTTTTTTTCCATCAGTCAAAGACTCAAAAAGAGAAGCTCCGTCAAAATCACTTTGTAAGACAGCTTCAAATTCTTCTGGCATTTCTACACCGTATTTTGAAGTGTCTTTTGATAATGTAATCTCTAATCCATCATTAACAAGAACATTTAGTTTTTTCTGTTTTTCTTTACTAAAGAGAATATAATATTTGTTTTTGGATTTCTGTAAAGCTGCATGAAACTCCATTGATTTCTCCTTACATGTAATCTTTACAACTATTCGTTTGTATTTTTTGTTTATAAAGTAATTTGCAATATCAATAGGGATGTCAATACTATTTTGAGTATTAAAATATGTTGCAAAAAACTGATCTTTCATATTATATATTTAAATTAAAGAAAATACAATATAAAGATAGTGATAAGAATATTTTGTTTAATTTTTAGAAAGTATAGTTAGTCAAAATGACCATTTTTAACTTCAAAATTGGTTTTTTTTGAAAAAAAAATTAGGACAGAGTCGATGCTTTTCCAGTAATTCAAAAAAGGTATTCTTATTTTTTTGATAAAACAGTTTTTTCAGAATTAAAATATCTTTTGGTTGTCATCCTAGTATCTATACTAGTTTAAGCAACCACATCTGTAATTTCTAGTGTAATAATTTTACTTTTAATTATTTTTCATAATAAATGTTAATTTTTGATAATTTAATATAAGATTATAGTTAAATGTTAATTACAGTTAAATAATATTTAATTTTATAAGACAAACTCAAAACTTATCTTTATGAAAAAAATGTACTCGTTTGTCGTATTGCTACTTCTTCTAGGACAAACTATTTCTGCACAAGACTCTAGTGCATTAATCCGAAATTATTTTGACAATGTCGAAGAAAATGCTAATGCAAAAGCATCTTCTGATGGTGACTTTTCTAAGTGGAAAATTACAGATGAGGTTCCTTCGCTAAAAGCAGGAATTAAGCATGTATATGTGCAACAATATCACGGTGATATCCCTATCATTGATGGTACTTATAAGTTTACCGTAAAAAACAATAAAATTACTTATGAAATTGACCAATTTGTAAAAAATACAAAGTCAAAAATTGTTTCTGCAAAATCATCTTCTACAGAAGCAATGGCAATCAATGCTGTTGCTAGAG
Source organism: Aquimarina algicola (assembly GCF_006443095.1). Taxonomy (GTDB): domain Bacteria; phylum Bacteroidota; class Bacteroidia; order Flavobacteriales; family Flavobacteriaceae; genus Aquimarina; species Aquimarina algicola. The sequence continues at coordinate 89,557 of NZ_VFWZ01000004.1, read as the reverse complement.
CACACGGACTAGCAGCACCAGGCAAATTATCTAAAATAGTTGGTAAATCTTCTGCTGGGACTACTATTTCTAAGTATGATAATTCCGGGATCGCTATGAAAGGACATCCTATAGAAGTTTCAAAAGTATATAAATTGCATAATGATGAACTTAAACTTTGTTGGAATGTAAGTCTTTATGAAAAAAGCGGTAATAATTGGTGGAATAGTTATGTTGATGCCTCTAATGGAAAAATCATTTACGAAGAAAACTGGGTTGTAAAATGTAGTTTTGGTGATGCACATCATCACAATCACGATCATGGATCGGTATTGTTTGATCATAAAAAAGAAGTTACTGCTGCCACTGCTACTGCATTTGCACCAGATTCTTACAATGTATATGCTTTGCCGGTAGAAAGTCCAAACCATGGTAATCGTTCAATAGTTACAAACCCTGCAAATACAGTTGCTTCGCCTTTTGGTTGGCATGACACCAATGGAGCTTCTGGAGCAGAGTTTACAATAACCAGAGGTAATAATGTTTGGGCTCAGGATGATAGAAATGGTAACAATGGAACAGGTTTTTCTCCAGATGGTGGAGCAACTCTTGATTTTGATTTTCCAATCAATCTTAACCTAAGTCCTGATCAATACTTATCTGCCGCTATCACTAATTTGTTCTACTGGAACAATATTATGCATGATATATGGTATCAATATGGGTTTGACGAAGCGAGTGGAAACTTTCAAGAAAATAACTATGGTAATGGTGGTATAGGTAGTGACTCTGTAAATGCAGATGCACAAGATGGTAGTAGAACTAATAATGCTACTTTCTCGACACCACCAGATGGTTCGAATCCAAGAATGTCGATGTTCTTATTTACGAATCCTACAAGAGATGGTGATCTAGATAATGTTATCATTGCACACGAATATGGACACGGGATTTCTACTAGATTAGTTGGAGGTCCTTCGGCAAACAGACTTGGTGGTTCTGAGCAGATGGGTGAAGGTTGGTCTGATTGGTTCGGACTTGTACTCACAATGAAACCTGGTGATGTAGGAACAACTGGAAGAGGTGTAGGAACATATGCTATTGGAGAACCGACTACAGGAGGAGGAATCCGTCCCACACCGTATTCTACTGATAGATCAATTAATAATACTGATTATGCAGATATTGGTGGTTTAAGAGTACCTCATGGCGTTGGGTATGGTTTTGCTACTATTCTATGGGATATGACATGGCTTTTGATTGATCAAGAAGGTTTTGATCCTGATGTTTATAATGGAACCGGTGGTAATAATATAGCAATGGCCTTAGTTATTGAAGGATTAAAAAATACCGCTAATAATCCTGGATTTGTTTCTGGTCGAGATGGTATTTTGCAAGCAGATCAAGATTTGTATAATGGTCAATATAGATGTTTAATCTGGAAAGCTTTTGCAGAACGAGGAGTAGGAGAAGGAGCTAATGAAAATAATAATGGAGGAACTAACTCTAATAATGATCAAGTTGTTTCATTTGTAAACCCTTGCGATGGTGGAGGGCCTGGTCCGGGAACTTGTTCTGGTGATGTAGCATCATTTCCATTTACAGAAAGCTTTGAAACAAATTTTGGAGAATGGGCTCAAGAGACTGCTGATGATTTAAACTGGACTAGAAATTCTGGTGGAACACCTTCAAACGGTACGGGACCTTCTAGTGCTTTTGATGGATCTACTTATGTTTATGTAGAAGCTTCAGGTAATGGAACAGGTTTTCCTAATAAAAGAGCAATTCTTAATTCACCTTGTTTGAACTTTTCTTCTCTAACATCGCCTAGTCTCGCATTTAGATATCACATGATAGGAAGCGCTATAGAAAGTTTAACGGTAGAGGCACGAACAGATAATACTGGTAGTTGGACTAGTGTTTTCTCTAGAAACGGAGCACAAGGAACAGACTGGAATGCAGCAAATATAGACTTATCTGCATATGCAGGAGAAACGAGTGTACAACTAAGGTTTAATGTATTAACAGGAGATGGTTCACAAGGATGGCAAAGTGATATTGCTATCGATGCTGTAAGCATACAAAATGGAACAGGTAATCCTGACCCGGTATGTGATTCAATTGATTTCAATAATTTTCAGATCAATTCTTTCTCTAATCAAGATTCTGCCGGAAACTTTACAATCCAAAATACAGGAACTACATTATCATTACAAAACAATACCTGGAAATCTATAGCATTTAATTATACCGTAACTACTAATACTGTTATCGAATTTGATTTTAGTAGTACATCACAAGGAGAAATTCATGGTATTGGATTTGAGACAGACAATACATTGACAGCTACACAATACTTCAAAGTTCATGGTACTCAAAACTACGGAGTAACGAATTTTGATGATTATACGTCTGGATCAAAAAAATATGTTATCCCGGTAGGAACTTTTTATACAGGAGCCATGAATCAATTAGTATTTATAAATGACAATGATGCAGGTAGTGGTAACACATCGGTATTCTCTAATGTCAAAATATATGAAGGTTCTTGCGGAGGATCACTGTTACCAACAGCCTTAACTTCTTTTGGTGATGTAGAAGCAATTATGGGAGATGAAGATGAAGGAGTTTTATCTTTTGTAAAACTTACTCCTAACCCTACAAGAGATAGTTTTGTTCTTAATATTGGCAAGAACGTAAATAAAAAGGCAACAGCAACTATTTATACAATATTAGGAAGAAAAAAATCTCAAATTAAACTGAATTCAGGAGTCAATACTTTTTCTGCAAAAGATTTAGCATTAGGAACAGGGATGTATTTGATACGAATAGAAGTTGAAGGTGAAAAGACAAAAACGCAAAAGCTGATCATTCAATAAAAGGAATGATGAACATTTCTATGATTATATAATAGGAAAAGACCGTTTTTTAACGGTCTTTTCTTTTGTGTCAATTTTTATATTATGATGAATGAGGTTTTTTGATAGTATTGAAAGCATACAGTAAATAGTTGATACCTCTATCTTATGCTGATTTCCATCACAAGTACAAGCAATTTATACTATTTATTGACTGTATTATTAAATTCTCTGTGATTGATAGAACGTGTCTTCTCATATTCATTTCTAAAACTTCATACCCAATACCTAAACTCTTAATGCTTTGCGTCTTTTTTACCTTCTGTTGGGTCTTTTTCACGAAAATTTCTACTTGATGAGTAGAAATTTTAACTCAAGATGTTGAAATTTCAATCTTGCAGGTTAAAATTTTAAAGGTAAGGGTTAAAATTTGTGTCATTGTTCTTAAAATTTCAACCTTTAAAGTTAAACGCTTCGTCTTTTTTACTCATAATTTGGTCTTTGAGGTTAAACGTTTGGTCACGAGAGTTAAAATTTTAAAGACACTCCTTAAAATTTTAATGTCTTTTGTTAAATATTTGACTTTAAGGGTTTAATTTTTAGCATTAAATTCATAAAGCTTATGTCGTGCTAAATTTGAATTAATATTTTGTCACTCAAAATTTTGAGTCTAAAAGTTAGAAATACAAAATACAGAGTATTCACAAAATATAAATTTTAATCATTTGTATTATACCAAAGTTGCACACGAATTTTATGTATGACTCACAAGATTGATGTGTTGCATATCATCAAAATAGTTAAAAGCAATTATTATGAAAGGTTTTTAGATAACACTGTATTTTCGCTTGTCATAAACTTTTCAGAAGTACTATTTTTTAATAACCAGATTGCTAACAAAGGAACAAAACCATGTGGTAATCTATAGATGACTTCATGCAAGTTTTGATGAATAGATTCTAATGGAAAATCAATATAAAAATTAGCAACAATTCTGGCTAGAGCTGTTAGGGTTCCCCATACGACAGCATACCAAAGTGCGTAAATATTCACTCTCGGGACAAACAATAAAACTGCTAGTATAAAATCCAAAATTCCTGCTATGTATAGAAAAACAATAGCTATATCTTCAGAACATCCAAAAATTTGTATTACCATGTCTACAAATCTTCCGGGAACCGGATAAAATCCAAATGCATAGAGCCCATGTGAGAAAAATGTTACAGCTATGATAATTTTGAGCGTAAGTATAAATTTTTCTTTTTGATATCGATTAGAAAATATAAAAAGTAACATAAATGGAAGACCGAATTGTATGCTATGCTCAAAAAATTGTGCTGCATGATAAAACTTTTCTTTGGCTAGCAGAATAGCTAAAAGTACCAACGAGATTCCTCCTAATGCGACTGGAAAACGTAACCATTTTTTATTTTTATCATTAATAAGTAATGCGCATAATCCTGCAAATGTATATAGTACTCCATTTGTTCTAATGATATTCTGGATCACCTTGTCTGTAGTACTACTGGTTACATACTCTTGCCAAGATATATTGAATATTCCTTCGATTACAGGTTGTAATAGTGCTTCGTCCCAAAAAAATGATCGATATGGGGCATCCCAAAATAAATGTTGCCAAGCTCTTCCAATAAAAATTAGAAAAACAGAAGCTTTGAGTAAAAATATGGTTTTAGAGTTTTTCATAACTTCAATGTTACTATATTAATGTTAAGGGGATCTAAATTAAGTGTTATGTTTTCTGCAAAATTATGTTATCAGATTTAATTCTAGATTAAAAATGAGATAGATGTATTCTTCTGCCTATCAATAATTTAAATTTGTGATTAACTAACCTAATCATTACACAACCATGAAAAAATACTATCTATGTATTGCATTTGCAATTCTTCTCATATTGCAAGTTAACGCTTCTAATGACAAATACCGATTGACTTTGCGAGATAATCCTGCTACTACTATTGTTATTGGCTGGAATCAGATTTCGGGAAATAACCCCATAGTACATTATGGGCCTGTAGATCAAGGGACTGATTATGATCAATATGTTTACTCTGCAGCACCAAGTAGGATTGTATCTTATAGGGGAATGAATAATCATTTTGTACGTTTATCGAGATTGAAACCGGATACGGCATATTACTTTGTTATTAAGGATAGCGAAGGCGTAAGCAAACGTTTTTGGTTCAAAACAGCTCCCCTAGAAGAAAGTAGGTTTTCTTTTATAGCAGGAGGAGATTCTAGAAACAATAGAGTCCCACGACAAAATGCAAATTTATTAGTATCCAAGTTAAAACCTCATGCAGTTCTTTTTGGAGGTGATATGACAGATAATGATACAGATAGCCAATGGAGAGCATGGTTTGATGATTGGCAATTGACCACAGCTTTAGATGGAAGAATGTTTCCTATTATTGCGGCTAGAGGTAATCATGAGAAGAGTAATAGTACGATCGTAAATTTGTTTGATATCCCTTCTTCTCATGCGCATTATGCTATAACATTTGGGAGAGATATGGTACGTACATATACACTGAACTCTCTTGATGCTATTTTAGGTAGGCAAACTGATTGGTTAAAAAATGATCTTGCTAATAGTCGCGAGGTGACCTGGAAAATAGCACAATACCATTTTCCTATTCGTCCACATGTATCATCAAAAGGAGAAAATCTTTTAGAATATGCAGGTTGGGCAAAAACATTTTATGATGAAGGAGTGAAACTAGTAGTAGAGTGCGATGCGCACACAGTAAAAAGCACCTGGCCGGTGCGCCCTTCTACAGGATCAGGCAGCGAAGAAGGTTTTGTAAGAGATGATAATGGTACTGTATATGTAGGAGAAGGTTGCTGGGGAGCTCCTTTGCGAGATAATAATGATATAAAAGGCTGGACTAGAGACTCAGGTAAATTCAACCAATTCAAATGGATTTTTGTAGATAGAGCCAAAATGGAAACCCGTACGATTAAAGTTGATAATGCAGCAGAAGTAGGAGAAGTTGCAAACGATAATGTTTTTGAGATACCTGATCGTCTTGATATATGGAATCCCTCTAATGGCAGCGTGATCAAAATCATTAATAAAGATTTGAAAGCTCCAGAAGTCTCTTTTGTAAATCCCAAAGAAGGTCAGCAACTCTATAGTGGGGGAGCTAGTACAATAACTGTAGAAGCTACAGATGCAGACGGAGAGATATCCAGAGTAGAATTTTATTTAGATGGGGACCTTATCCATACAGATGTTTTAGAGCCTTATAGTACATTAAGAAGTTTACCGGATGGAGTACATAAAATTAAAGCTGTTGCATACGATAACCATGAGTTATGCAGTGAAGCAGAAATAACCGTGAATGTAGGTCAGTTTTCAGGTAGTTTAACAATTCCTGTAGCTCATGGTTATGATGATGTAGAAGAAAATGCAATAGGTCAATTATATGTAGATAGTAGTGATCTAGAACTGGTCTATGACTCTGTTAATCTCATCAGCTTTCAAAAAATCGGAATTCGTTTTCAGGATATTAAAATCCCCAGAGGTGCTTTAATAACAGGGGCTTACATCCAGTTTACTGCAGATGAAAGTACGCATAAAAGGACAGAATTAGAATTCTCATTACACAGTAGTGATAATTCAGAGCAATTTACAGATAAAAATAATGCTTCAAAAAGAGATGTAGTGTCCTATAAAATTCGATGGAAACCTGAACCTTGGACAGCAGGACAAAGTGGAGCTTTACAAAAAACTCCAGATCTCAAAGGAATGGTACAACAAGTTGTTGATAGAGCCGGCTGGCGTCCTGGGAATAGTATGAGTTTTATCATCAGGGGAAAAGGAAGAAGCAGTTGGAGAACCAAATATAAACGTGTTGCGAGTGCCTATGAGAGTGGAGCAGAAAAAGCAGCAAAACTTATTGTAAATTATACATTTGGAGGTGTAAGGAGTAAAGAAACTCAAGAAGTTGAGACAGTAGCAGTCAAAGTGATAAAAGATGATCAATTAGAAGGTATAAAAGTATATCCTAACCCATTCGAACAAGAACTACAAGTTTTGATACCTAATGCAGAAGTAGAAGAAGTAACCGTTGAGATCTATGATACAGCAGGTAATTTGGTTTTTTCAAAAGTTACTTCGGTAGAAGCAAATAATCTTAGTATTAGACCAGAGATTTTAGATAAAGGAATGTATATTATCCATGTGATAGATGCCAAAGGTTTTTCACTAGTTACTAAACGAGTACTTAAAAAATAAGCTAGTTAAAAACATTTCTAAAAAAATGCAAAATAATATCAATTGATAAGATAACGAGTAAGAAGAGTATTGTAAATTATATCTTCTTACTCTTTTTATTTTATAAACGCTCATATTTTTCTTAAGTTTAATATAGAATTATTAAAAAGTAAATTATTAGTGATTAAAACTATAGAAATCTACTTTTTAATACTTTTATACATTTATTTTTAAAACCTAATTTAACTAACACAATCAAACTCAATCACAATGAAAAAACTCTATTATGTTCTTATTTTACTTATTGGGATACAGACATATGCTTCTAATGATAAGTATAGGCTTACACTTAGAGGTAATCCTGCTACTTCAATAGTAATTGGTTGGAATCAAATTTCTGGAAGTAGTCCTACAGTGTATTATGGGACAACAGATCATGGAACCAATTACAATAACTATTCAAACTCTAAGACTGTAGACCGAAGCGTAAGTTATAAAGGAATGAATAATAATTTTGCCCGTCTTATAGGTCTTCGCCCCAATACAGCTTATTATTTTGTTATTAGAGATAGTCAGGGGACAAGTAGCCGTTTTTGGTTTAAAACAGCTCCTGCAGATAGAAGTAGGTTATCTTTTATTGCCGGTGGAGACTCTCGTAATAATCGTACCCCAAGAAGAAATGCAAATAGTCTTGTAGCAAAATTAAAACCTCATGCTGTATTTTTTGGAGGGGATATGACTAATGGAGATAGTAGTTCTGAATGGAGAACATGGTTTGATGATTGGCAATTAACAATTGCTCGTGATGGAAGAATGTTTCCCATCGTAGCAACTCGAGGAAATCATGAAGATAGTAATAATAGTATTTATAATTTATTTGATGTCCCTTCTTCGGGTGTATATTATGCCATTACTTTTGGAGATAACCTAATAAGAGCGTATACCTTAAATACAGAATCATCTATCTCAGGTAATCAAACCAACTGGTTACGAAGTGATCTTGGTAGTAACAATAATGTTACATGGAAAATGGCACAATATCATAAACCTATGCGACCTCATGTATCATCAAAACGAGAGGGGAACAGTCAATATAGTAATTGGGCACGCCTTTTTTATGATTATGGTGTAAAATTGGTAGTAGAATGTGATTCACATACCGTGAAAACAACATGGCCGGTACGCCCTTCTACAGGATCAGGTAGTGACGAAGGGTTTATAAGAGACAATACCAATGGTACTGTATATGTCGGAGAAGGTTGTTGGGGAGCCCCTTTACGATCTAATAATGATAGTAAAAACTGGACTCGTAATTCTTCAAGATTTAATCAGTTTAAATGGATTTTTGTAGACGAAAATAAAATCGAAACCCGAACTGTACGTGTAGATAATGCATCTAGTGTTGGCGAAGTTTCTAATAATAATGTATTTCAAGCTCCTGCAAATATTGATATCTGGAGACCATCTAATGGAAGTGTGGTGACGATTAATAAGAGTACAACAGTAGATCCTGATCCTGATAATGGAACAGTAGAAGTAGCAATTAGTACTGGCAATGACGATGTAGAAGAAGATAAAAACGGAAGATTATATACAGATAGTAGCGATCTTGAATTAGTGTATGACAGTAGTAATAATTCAAGTTTTCAAGTAGTAGGATTGCGTTTTCAAGGAGTAAGGCTACCTAAAAACGCAACAATTACCAGTGCATATCTTCAATTTTCTGCAGACGAAAGCAATAGTACTAGTACAGAATTAGAAATTGCATTGCATAATTCATCTAATTCTCCTTCTTTCTCCTCTTCGAATAATGTTTCGAATAGAACAGCCTTTTCTTCTAAAGTAACCTGGAGACCAAGTTCGTGGTCAAGTAACCAACAAGGTAATGCACAGAGATCTCCAGAACTAAAGACTATGATACAAAGCCTTGTCAACAAAAGTGGATGGGTGGCAGGTAATAGCCTGAGTTTTATGATAAGAGGTAAAGGAAACAGTTTAACCAATAGATCGGCAAAACGAGTTGCAGATTCTTTTGAAGGAGGAAACCCAACGCAATTAATAATAAGATATTCAACAAGTAATAATCCACCAAATGATATCTGTGCAGGAATTTCAGAATGGAGAAGCGGTGTGAGTTATCCTATTGGTGCAAAAGTAACCTATCAAGGAAATCTTTTTGAACGTATTTCTGGTGATTGGAAACTTTTAGGTGCTTGCGGAAGCAGTTCCTTTAAGAATAATAATCAAAATGACATTAATTATCCTTTAGTTCAAGGTAAAATAGATAAAAGATTTTCAATCTTTCCTAATCCATTTACTAACGAAATAAGGATTTCTGCACCATCTGTAAAATTTGGTAAAACATATATCGTTACTATATATACGATAGATGGTAAAATAGTTCATGAAGAAGATATCACAAATTTAGATCAAAAAATGATGAAAATATATCCTAAAATGAGTAAATCAGAGATGTATTTACTTACCATAAGTGATATGACCGGCAAAACATTAGAAACCAAAAAGGTATTTAAAAACTAAACAAATCATTATTCATCTGTATTTATAATATTCTAGGCGTGTACCTCTAAAAGAGTCGTTAATTTTATTAAGAATTAATGGCTCTTTTTGTTATAGTGTGTTAAATGATATTTTCGTAATTATCAGATAAATGGTATTCTCAAAATTATGTTCAATTTTGATGATAATCTTAAAACTATAATTATGAATACTCTTAAAACAATAGCTTTTTTAGCAATAAGTATCTTCTTTGTTATTGCTTGCGAAACGAATACAACTACTTCTGAGTTAGATGAAATTTCTTTAAGTTCAACATCAGAAAATGCAAAGCATGCTAATACATTTGATGTACGTATCGAATTAGTTGATAGAAATGGTAACCCTGTAGGGCCAAATGGGCTAAGAGGTTATTTTGCGATAGATCAAGAGACAGGAGAAACGTTTTATCCTTTTCGTAGTGAAGATCATAATGTATTCAAAGGGTTACCTCAAGCTACTTATCGTTTTGATGCTCACGATGGTTATTTTGATGGAGCTTCATCGCAAATTGTTACACTTCAACAAAATATGGTGGCATCGGATGGTTTTATTGTGGTGACACTACAATATTGGTCTGAGTAACATTCTTTTCATATTTACTTATTGAAGTCATCTTGACTTCATCATTATCTATTTTTATAAAACTTAATTATTATGAATTATTTAAAAAACATATTTATTTTTCTTTTAGTAACTGGTATCTTTTTCTCTTGTGATAATGATAATGAAACATTAGAAGAATCGTCAATAACAAAAAATCAATTAGTATATAATGTCCGTTTTGGATCATTGAATGCTACACCAAGTAATGACCCCGGAGGAATACAAGGGTATTATGCAACAAACCAAAATACAGGAAAAACCTATTATTCTGAGCGTGTTGGTGAGTACGCTTATGACAATAAAATAGAAAATTTACCAGCTGGAACTTACGAGTTTGGTGCGATAGAAGGATATTGGGAAGGTGCATCATCAGAGGTAATAACATTACGCCAAGATCTTGTAGGAGAAGATGGTTTTGTATATATACAATTACAATATTGGTCAGAATAAATAATGTAAATACAATTGAAAAAGACCGTCTATATTTTGTAGACGGTCTTTTTTTGTGCCCATAATTTTAAATTTGGAATACTTACTATATCCGTACATTGAGAAAACTAAAAGCTTATGATTCTCTTGTCTTATGTGGCAAAAGAATTATAAGTCTGATCTTATCTAAGATATATTGGATTTAAATGATTAAACTTTTTAATCATTCTATCAACATGGTAATTACTTGCGTTTCGCTATGCAATGTTCTATGCACAGGACATTTATCAGCTATTTGAAGCATCCTTTTTCTTTGTTTCTCATCTAGATTTCCTTCTAGCTTAATTTTTCTTTCAAAGGTGTCAATTTTAGCAGAAGGATCTTCGCAATTGTCACAATCTTCTTTATGTCTTTTATCATAATTAGTATGTACTTCGATATTTTGAAGATCCCAACCTTTTCGTTCTGCATACATTTTTACAGTGATTGCGGTACAAGAAGCTAAACCGGCGGATAAATATTCATAAGGAGTAGGACCAAAATTATTCCCTCCAAGGTCTTCAGGTTCATCAGCGACCATAAAATGATCTCCTAATTTCATATTAGTTGTATATCCTTTGATATTATCAAGGCTGGCAACCACATCGGATTTACTTCTTAGTTTTGGTTCTTCAGGAACGTTTACATATCTAGAAGACCATTCTGCAATAACTTTACCGGCATAGATAGAGTCTTCTTTTTTCATCAATAAATGATCAGCTCCATCTAGGGTAATAAAACTTTTGGGATGTTTTGCAGAAATGTAAATTTCTTCTGCGTTTTTGATGCCTACAGTGGTATCTTGTGGTGAGTGCATTACTAATAGTGCTTTACCTAAGTTTTTGGCAACTTCTGGTAGAGATTTAGTTTCTAAATCGTCTAAAAATTGTTTTTTGATTGTAAAATCTCGCCCGCTTAGATTTATAATAGCTTGTCCGCTTGCTTCAATTTCATCAATACCACTTTTTAATAAATGTTTTACATGTTTTGGATTAGATGGTGCACCAATAGTGGCAACAGCTTTGATACTATCTATTTCTGAAGCTGCGAATATAGAAGCAGCACCGCCTAATGAATGTCCGATTAATAATGTAGGAGCATCATACTGCTCGGTCAAAAAATTTGCTGCTGCAATTAAATCTTCAACATTACCAGAGAAATTTGTGTCTTCAAAATCCCCTTCACTTTCGCCAAGACCTGTAAAATCAAAACGGAGAACTCCAAACCCTTGAGAAGTTAACCCTCGACTAATATTTCTTACAGCTCCTAGATTTTTGTTACATGTAAAACAATGTGCAAAAAGAGCAAAGTTATGCGGATGTTGATTAGCAGGAAGTTCTAGACGACCTGATAATACTTGACCTTGCGTATTTGTAAAAGTAACCTTTGATACACTCATAAATAAATAGTTTTAATAAAAGTCGAATTTTTTAAGCTAAAGTGACTTTTAGTACAAGTTAAATATGTGTTAAAGAGGATTAATAACTACCATACGTTTTTGTTGCAAACTTTATTTTTTGAAACATACTTTACGTTACAAATGTTTTGAATTCAGAAATATAACGTATTGGTATACTAATGCTTTCTAAAGGGAGTAAAGGAAGTTTTTGATTATTGTTTACGTTAGGAAAAAATGTAATAGAGAATACAATTTCGGCTTGATCCTGTATGAGTGTATTATCTTTAAACCAGTCTATAATACTTTTATTGAGGGTAATAATAGATTTTCCTGTCCCTTTTATATCGTTTTCAGAAAAAAGAGTTGGAGCAATCAGAACAATTGGTTTGTTTATAATCTCTGAGGAATTTTGATATGCATATGTTACTAATATTTTTAATCTTGTTGGGGTTATTTTGTGTTCTGCAGTAAGCATTACATCTGATAATAATTTTTTGAGATAATCGACGAGTTTATCTTTTCCTTTTGATAACTGGGGGATAGTGATCGTTTCGGCCACGCTTATATTAATAGGGGATTAATGTTATTTTTATTGATTTAGAATATATCTTTCAAAAAGATTTTTGATAAGATAAAAATGATACACATGCTTGTAAAAGCGATATACCACCAAAATTGAATTATTGACGAAATATGTTTTATTTTTTTGTTTGATATAGATCTATGCAATTCTGTTGTTATTAATTGTTGTACTTTCTTAGTTTTTGTCATGCCCATTTTATAGTATATAATTCTGTAATATTTTTACTTCTTGTTTCTAGTCCTCCTGTAGTTTTTGTATTTGAAATTGAGGTTTTAGAAATAACAGGAAGGGGAGTAGAAGTACCTGGTGCTAGAGTACCATTTGTATCAAAACTCAACTCATGATCGTGTTTTTTGAATTCATCTTCTTCTACAGTCCCTACATGATCGCCTTTTATAGTACTTTTTCCTAATGCAGATCGATTGGCTGCGTCAGGGTCTATTTTGGCTCCATTATCCCAAACTCTAGAGAAATAACCTCTCATATCAGGTAGCAAAGACCTATCATTTTCTCCTTTTCCAAATCTTCCATTCAAAAAAGAGCTTAATCGGGTATAAGAAGTAGATAACTCCTGGCTTTCTTGACATAATGATAATTCTTCTGCTGGTGGAATTTCTGTAGAGATATATTGTTTGCGTTCTCCTATAAAACCTTCTACCATACAGGGCAGTGTATCCAAAGCTACTTTGCCAATATTGGCAAATACTTTATGAATGTAAATAGTAGCATCTTTTGTATTACTTTCTATAGCAATTTCGAGTTTTGTGGCTTCATCACTGATGTAAATATCAATACTGATTTCTTCTGTTTCATTACTGTCAAAAACAATAGTTTTAGTGCTTTTTGATACTCCATCACTTATAGAAAAAGTAACTTCAAAACCTGGAGTAATATGATTTTGTATGATAGCACTCGCAGAGATCTGTTGGTTGATAAGCAGGTCTTTCCATCTAGGGAATTCATGAATCATTTGACTGAGTGTCATTAATGAATCGTCTTTACTTTTTTTAATAAGACATGCATTCATATTAGCATCGAATCCAATTTCTCCATCATTACCCTGATCATTATAAATCCAACCATCCGGATGTTGAAATTCTAAAGGTGAGTCACCGGTTTTATTACTATAATACAAGAAGTTATAGTTATAGACTAAATTTCTTTGCTGAATGGTAAACAACAAATCATACGTTGATAAATGGTCCATAAAAGATTGATTTTAAAAAAAGATATGGTAAGATTAGAATAATAAGATGCTCTATTTGTATTGTTATGATGATGTTCTGGTAGCATTTTGTATTGATTTGTGTGATTATTAGATTATTGTGTATGTCGATGTTTGTGATTGAAAAATTAAATATGAGGTGAGTGTATTTTTAGCTTCACTCACCTCATAATAAAAAACACTTACTTCATCGTCATCATAAAGTTGTAATTACTGTTTTTTCCATTCTTGATTTTCATAGATATATGATGCTTCGTTAGTATTTGTAAGGTCGATTTCTACCTCACGAGATCTTGAAGTACTGAACATGGTACTAGTCTCGATATTTTGCTCAAACCATACCAATATTTTTTCTACAGGTTTCAATTCAGTTTTTCCTGAAACTACTGCATCTTCAGCTACATAAATAGGCGTACTTATAGTTTCTCCGTTGATTCCTGTTGATAATTGGTTTACTCCCGGGTGGATAGAACCATAATCATTATTCAATGTAAATAGTGTTTTTGGCCCTGCTGTGATAGGATCTTCAAGGATTCCTGCAGAGTTCAACGTACTAGTTTCTCCTAATTGGATTTGTTGTACATTGGTAGATACTTCTACTCTAATATCGCTTTCAAAAATATTTGATCCAAATAATTCATAAACAGGTACCCACGAGAATTTATTATTGAATAAATAATTGTCATAAGATTGCCATACTACAGTATAAGCTTTGTCTGCTACTTTTTTTGCAAAACAAAGTTTATAGTTTGCAGCTTTTAGGTCTTCAAGGTCTTTTAAAGCTATATTAATGGTCACTTTTTTTTGAACATCTTGCATGAAATTTTGATATTCTAATGCAACTTCTTCTGGTTTTAATAAAGTTTCTGTGCTCATGATTGTTGTTTTAATGCTTTTGGTTTTTAGAGTTATCTTTTGAATCCTGCTGTATTGCCATATTTTGCAGTACAAATCATCCCATCATAAGGACCTCCCACAGGTCCTATTTGGTATTCGGAATCTACAAGTATCCTATCCGGGTGATCAATATTTGTAACTTCAACTTCTGGTGCATTAAAGTTATTGGTTACCCCTGTTGCTAGTACATGTGTTCCTGCTTCATTTTTGATTTCTACATTCATCTTTTAAAAAGGTTTTTTGAGTATGAATGGTCTTATTAACTTATATAAGGGTATTCGTTACAACCTTATAAAACTTTATAAAAAGAATACCTTTAGATATAAAGTTAATTATTGGTCTCTTCATGATTTTGGCCAAAATCAAATATCAAATTAGGGTATATTTAGATAAATTGGCGCCAGATTGATGATCCAAATGTCTCCAGATTTGACAGTATTAAATGTACGATGCATTACTAAAAAAAAATATTTCATCCTATTTCATCATAGTATCTCTTACAGGTCAAAATATTCAATAAAAAAGGTTTAGCTTGTGATGAGCTAAACCTTAAACGATAGGAATATTGTGATTTTAATTTACCCCCGTATTTATCATTATTTTCCTACCTACTTAATCCATAAAATGTAATTTTTTTAATATTATAACTATGTTTTTTAGATTATGAAGTAAAATTACAAAGTTGCATACTTTTAAAATATTTCATTCTATTTCACTATGTGTTGTGTGGGTTGTAAAGTGTTTATTTACAATAAGTAAGGGTTGTGTAAGTTGCTTTTTCTGTTTTTTATTAGCGATGCACTAAGATTTTATATCAGCATTATTAGAGTACAATCTGTTGTGTATAGAAAAGCTATATAAAAGTAAAATGACATTAAACTGTATTTGCTAGTTTTATAGTTTTAGCTTTTTGTAATGTATAATAAGGTGAGATTTATATCACTAAGCATTCAATACAGCTTCATTTTTATTGCTAAATAATGCCATAAGATCTCCGGCATCTTTTGTAGTTTCATGATATGGGATTAACTTGATTGTACCTTCACCAATAGTATTAGGAGGTGCTTGTAGTGATTTTAATACAAAGAATTTTTGATCTCCAATTGTTGTAACTCCGTCAAGTAATGTTCTATGTAAATCATTCATAAATACAGGACCTCTTACAGTTCTGGCAAGTCCTGTTGTCTGTTTTTGGGCTGTCTGAAATATTTCTAATGCTTTTGCTAGAGGTATCCTAAAACAGGATTCTAGATTATGATCTGCTTCTATAAACATATAATATGGTATCATACCTAATGCAATTTGAGCATTCCACATAGTACTCCAAGCCTCAGGAGTGTCATTAATACCTTCTACAATGGGACCTTGGCATCGTATGATGGTACCAGTTTGTCTAATACGTTGTATTGCTTCTTTTACAACATCGTTTTCTAATTCCCTAGGATGTGTAAAATGAGCACAAAAATTAAGATGTTTACCTTTGGATTGAATGTATTTGAATAGCTCTAATAAGTTATCCGCATCTTTATCTGTTGTAAATCGATATGGCCACCAAGCCAATGATTTTGAACTGATTCGGATTACTTTTATACTATCGATTTCTAAAACCGGATCTATATATTTTTGTAATGTTTCTGCCTTGAGTACCAAAGGATCAGCTCCTGTAAATAAGACATCTGTTACTTTGGGATGTGCTTTTAAAAAAGCAATGGGTTCGTTTGGATCAGAATATGAGGAGTTTTGTTGAGCTTCTTTGTTATTAAACATGATCCATCTAAAGCAATATGAACAATATGAATGACAGGTTTTGACCATCGGATCAGGAAATAGACTGACTATTGTTTCAAAATTACTATATAACCCACGAACTCTTTTTCCGTTTATCTTAGGGATGCTGGTTTCGCTATGTTTTACTTCCGGATACATTTTTTTCTTAACCTTTTCTATAAAAGGCATTAATGTCTTTTGATCTAACCCACTTTGATATAGTAAAGAAAGTGCATGAAAATCTGTGGGAAGCAGCATATCTTTTCTAGGAAAAATTAATTTATAAATAGGATCATTGGGAACATCTTGCCAATTAATTAAGTGTTCTAAAACATAATTATTTACCTTGAAATGAAAGACGCTTGATAGAATATCAAATACATTCTTTTCTTCTAGAGGAAGTTGTTGGTAATATTTTGTTTTTTTGAATGAAATGTTATTGTAGGATATAAACTTCATGATTGATTGTTTGTGCTATATAAATATGCTTAGAGGGTTTAATTGTTCTTCTGTATATGGCTTTTTGAGTTTTCCCATTTGTACAGGAACATCGTATAATCTTCCGGGAGCAGTTCTTCTCCAAAAATGCCTTAGTCCGGGCACGATCACTTTGGCTACCGGTAATTGTACATCGGGTTGTGTCAAATCGATAACTAGAGTATCCAACCCTTGTTGCGCTGCTGTTTTGATACAAAATTGTACGCTATCATAAATAGTAGGTTGGCATAATTGGGGGTAATCTGTTTGTATATTTTTTAACGATTTGCTTTCTGGTACCAAGTAAGGGTTGTTGTCTAAAGTAGCAGTATCAAGCCAGTCTATAAACACCTGATCTTTGGTTAAATAACCGCCTTTTTCATTTATAGTGACAGGTAAGAGCTGATTAAGTTCTATTACGGCTCTTTCTAAAGCGATATTTGCATCTACATGAGCACCAAAAGCGTATAATACGTTGTCTTTTTTGTTTGGGTCTAAATTATGACTTAAGGCCACAAAAACCGGAATATTGAGATCTGTTGAAATATCTAATACATATAAACTTCTACCAATACTTTTGTAATATGAGATCATTTGATCTATATATGGGTTTTGAGAAGTATTTAAATCTACTCCCTCATATTGTATACGATTATACCACCAGATTGCAGCAGCGTCACGTTCTACTAATTCTAAAAAACCTTGCAAAATTGCTTCTTCTATAGTATTTCCTGCAGCGCATCCGTTTGAATCGGGGTAGGCATACAATCTTTTTTCGTCTTCTGCGGGATATTGTGCATAACAGTAACATGAAGGCAAATATTTAAACTCTTGTTGAGTGAGGTTGTATACAGGAGTCCAATTCATGATTTTTTCAGTATCAAAAGAAATAGGAACCAAAGAGTAAAATTTAGTACTTTTTGCATTGATCTGATCTCTGTTTTGATATTGGGTATCACTGTATAGCATGCAAGTATTGGGATGAATAGCTTTTTCTAAATCTTGATAAGAAGCAGTAACTATATAGGTTTCTTCATGATACATAATGCTATACCGTTCTATAGCTTCGCATAGCGCACCTGTTTGCGCTTGTATTGCAGTTTTGCCTTTACCACCATTTGCACTTCTGAGGTGAAGGTTTAACCAAAATAAAGATGAACTTTGCAATGCGAGGTTTTTGCCCGATCCAAAGTTGTAGATAGGTACATTTTTGAATGGGTGATATGCTTTAAGGTAAGGGACAATACCTGTTATATCGCTTACGTGATGTTTGTAACGCTCAAGGGTTTCTTCTGGTGATATTGTTCTATACCCTCCCGGGTGATCTGTGATGATTTGTTGAGGTTGTAGTTGGATAGGTGAAGGATGTTGTTTTACTATTAGAGTATCTCCACAAGCTTTACATTGTGGACGTTTCACTACTGTATGTTGTGTTCGCTCCCCTGTATTTGTATGTATAGCGATTAATTGATTATATAATGTTTTACTATCATCGTGATATAGCCATGCGACGATTTCCGAAATCAAAATACTAGATGCCATTTGTTGTGCTAGAGGATGACTTACTAGAGGGCGGCTAATATTTTGATCTGTTTTTGCTAATGCCTGATATAGCTTGTTTTCTTGATCATGAAGCAGTAAGCGATGTTGTAGGCATTTCCAACAAGCGGTATCTTCTTTTTTGGGTAACATGAGGGGACCAATATATGGAGTTGTCCCATTGATTTTGACAAGGATCCAAGGGGTTGCATCGTCAATCATTTTTCGGTTAATATGCTCTAAATCCGGATGTAGGTAATCTGTAGTAAGTACAATCGTGATATAAGGATCATTAGAATTTTGTAATCCTGTATCACTTAATAGTTTTGTAAGGGATTGTAATTCGTTTGTGTTGATATCACCTACAGTTTGTATTGCGAATGTTTTATCGGTAAATATATTTGCCAATGTTGTCACATCATATCCCAGTTCTTGCCAATAAGCACTTTGTTCTTTTGTGAATAAGGATTTTTGTTGGGTGATGTATCCTTCTGCTTCTAATTGATGCAGTGTAATCAGAACTTCACTTAGATTATGACT
Organism: Aquimarina algicola; assembly: GCF_006443095.1. GTDB lineage: Bacteria > Bacteroidota > Bacteroidia > Flavobacteriales > Flavobacteriaceae > Aquimarina > Aquimarina algicola. The sequence goes on along the minus strand of NZ_VFWZ01000004.1, from coordinate 70,423 downwards.
ATAATATTGATACTGCTCAAGGATTTCATCTTTTGTAATTTTAGAAGTACTGATCACGTCCAAAAGTTGAATTGCTAACGGAGATTGTAATACAACACTATCGCGTTCTGATGATATAATAGTGAATTGATCCGTTGCATTAATTTTGGTATATTTTTCTTTGATTCTATAATACGTGTTAGTCTGCATTACATTATAGAGCTTTTACAGGAGTTTATAAATCATTGTAATTTTAATCAATATCGTTTAATATGTTTTAAGATTAAACGATATTGATTAAGTATTTTAAATTGTCGAATTAACATGATGTAAGAATTATCTCTGCATTTTCTTTATTATCAGAGCAATAAACCTTGGTTAGCATATCTTTATTAGGAATGAAACAAGGCATAATAAGAATAGCATCATAATTTTTGAGATCATTTGTATCAAATGGCAATACTACTTTTAGTTCGTCACTTTCTGATAAAAGTTCTCTGCTTAGTGTTTTGATACCATTTTGGCCATGAGAAAATACTTTTACGAATAGAGGTGATTCTTTTATGGTAATGGTTTCGTGTTCTATTCCCTTTTTTGTGAAATATATTGTAGGCCAAGAAGTTTCATAGTCTAGAATGACTTTGGTATTGGTTGGGAGCTTCATTCCACAACCTGTCCATGGAATTCCATTTTCTTCCCAGATGTATTCATTGGTTTTTGATTTTCCATCGGTTAAAAAAGCTACAGTTTTTGCGGGGTCTTGAAATGTGTTCAATAAATCTTCATTTTTAAAACATCTAAGACTGAGCTCAAAGTATTTTTCGCAGATATGATAAATTTGCTGCTGGTTTTTTTCTAGATCAGTGAGTGCTTTTTGTTGATCTGGATTTAGAGTTGCTGTTTCCATGATATTATAGTTTTAAGAGTTTTAAAAGATATTTTTTTGAGTAAAAAATCACAAAGGCTTACTACTTATTAATAAACCTTCGTGATTAATAATATATACAAAAATTATTTTAAGTATCACGAAGTTGAAAGAATCAATTCTTCCGTGTCAGAGCCTTTAAATGATACTTTAACCAGCATATCAGCATTTGGAATTATATATGGCATTTGAACTACTACATCACATTTTTGTAAAGCTTCCAGAACTTGCATGTTTATTGATTGATAATCATCTTGCAAGTTAGTATTCTCGTTTAACCTATTAGCATATTCTTTTTTAGAAATAGATACTTTATGGGTTTTAACTGATAGGATTTCATCTTCTAATATTGCTCCTACAAAATCGTTTCTATGCTCATCATTAATAACCTTTAAGAAACCTTTATCTGCAATGTAATTGACATGCCAAGAATTTTCTTCTATGAAAATTTCGTCTTTAGATTCTCTCTTCTTTATATAAACAGAAGGATAAGTTTTGTTAAAGTTTAAAACAATTTCAGATCTTTTTGGTATTGCCATTTCGCAGCCTTGCCAAAAATGAATGTGATCTATATTATTTGTGTCTTTAACAAGATTTTGAACTATTTCAATAAGATCAGCAGCATTTTTTTCATTATCTGCATAATTTTCTAAAGGATATATTTTTAACTCATTATTTACTTGACAAAATAAACATCCTGTATCTATTAGCATTGCTCTTCTGGACTCATTGGAGTTTAAAAATACTTCATTATACTCTTTATAAATCCCCATAAGCGTGCTCATTTCATTATATTTAGAAATAATTCGTAGTATTTTAAACTTATTTTTGATAAAATCCTCGTTATGGGCTTTGTCTTTTTTTTGATTCTTTTCTAAATCATCAAGTCTTTCAACTATATTGTCATATGTTTTAATTCTTTTATTAAGCAAAGTATGCTCACTAAAAATATTTTTGATTTTGTTTTTCAGGTTTTGAAGCCTTTCTTTAGCTAGTGGGTCTTGGAGAGGGTCTAAGATGTTGATTGAACTTTTTTCTAATTCTTGTTCCATAATTTTAATGTTTAAATTAAGCTTTTGTTATGAATAGTTAATTTTGATTGGTTACATTCTTAATATCTTGTCGACTCTCATTTTTAATTTAGTATTGGTAATTTCAATTATTTTATTAGAGAGTGTTTTTAATTCTTTTTTTGTTTTTTCAGGTATCTTTTTCTTTTCTTTTAAAATTATTTCTGAATAAAATACTAATGCTTCTAGTTGAAACCATGTCGCATTTATTTTTTGAGCATCTTTTATTGCCTCTTTTAATAAAAGTTCTATTTTTTTGTTTAAAGTTTTATATTTTGCATAATAAGATTCTGCGAGTACCCTTTTTACAAGAGATAGAGTCCAAAATTCATTATCTTCTATACTTCTTTTAAGAGAATTTTCAAGTAATTCAATAGCTTTTTCAAACTTGTTTTTTATTAGATATGTTTGCGCTAAGGAAGGCTCATACCAAGACAGAGCGTAGTATTGTAAATTAGAAATAGTACTTTCTACATATTCTTCTGCGTAATTAATATTTTCGTAACTCCATTCACCAATCATTTTCAGATGAGTTGTCACCCAATTTTTTCCTGATTCGTCATTATGCAATAAATTATGCTTTTCAACAATATTTCTCACGAGTTCTTTATCATCTAAAAAATACGCGTATAATGCATAAAATAGGTAAGCTAAAGTAATTGAAACGGGATGGTTGATTTCTTCGGACCATTTTATGCCTTCTACAGCATATTTTTCTGCTTTTTGGACTTCTCCTTTAAATAAATAAATACTAGACAAGAAGAAATAGGAAGAGCTCTTAGGTTCCATATTATAATCGAAACCTATTGCAACATCAGTTTGCGCATTATAAATATCAAAAACTCTAAGACATAGCTTTTCTGCCTTTTCTAACTCTCCATCAGCATGAAATGCTTGAGCTATTAATGGTAAAACACCTACCTCTATATCTCTGTTAGGATATTTTTTAAGTTTTGATAAAATACTATTTGCTATTTCTGCGGCTTTTTTGCGTTTTGAATGAAAATGATAATTTAGAAATAATCCCCATTCAATTCTATGTGTAATTTCAGTTAGTACCTTATTTGAGATATTGTTTTCGTCTAGATAAGCTATGTTAATCAATTCTTCATTCCTTTTATTGATTTGGATTACTTCTTTACATCCATAACCACCGATAGCCATTTGTGCAGGAAGTACTAAATCATTCAAGATAAGTTCAGACTCAATTTTATTACTATTATTCTCGACACCATCGATCCATTTTTTTATTAATGCGTATAATTTAAGAGCTTCTTCGTTTGCAGAATTTTTGATATGTTTTTGTACAGCTTGTATCCCAAATTGTGTAGCTGTTTCATATTTTTGAGCCTCCGCGAGATGATTAGCAAGTTCGATGGGTCTCTCATTAACGATTTCAGGAAAATTGCTTTTGATTGTTTCTGCAATATTAGCATGTACTTCTCTACATAATGATGAGGTCATACTCTCATAAGCGGCATCACGAATCAAGGCATGACGAAATACATAGATTTCATTTTCTATTCTACGTTGTTTATAGATTAGGTTGGCTTCAATTAAAGTATGAATATGACTTTGGATCGTATTATCATCATATGGAGATGCCGTTAGGAGCATTTTATGAGTAAATTCTCGACCTATCGCTGCAGCAACTTGCGCAGTCTCTTTAGCATGACCTACTTTGCTTATTCTAGAATTTAATAATCCTTTTAAAGTTATAGGGATTGACTCATCATCTAGATTTTGTTTGAGTACGTAAATGTTATCTTGTAAGTAAATATCTTTTTGCTCTAGTAACATCTGAGTAAGACTCTCGATAAATAAAGGAATACCATCCGCACGATTCATAATATACGCTGTAACTTCATCACTAATCTGTTCATGCTTCAAAATATCAGCGATAAGCGTTTTTGTATATGATGTGTTAAGTGTTTCTAATGATATTAAAGCAAATTGTTTGGCATTCCATTCAGGTTTGAAATTAGGTCTTGCAGTGGCTACTATCGTATATTTTTTTTGATCTGAAGCTTCTATGAGTTGAGAGAAAAACTCTAAGCTTGTAGGATCTATCCAATGCAAATCTTCTATAACCAACATAAATTTTTTTGCTGATTCTATACTAAGAAGATACTTTTTTAAAGTTTCAAAAAGAACTTCTTTCTGTTCAGAAGGAGTTATTGTGGTAATTTTATATGTACCTTCTAAAGGTATTGATAGCCAGGAACATAAAATGGGAACAGATTTTTGAAGATCACAATCTGCTTTTTGAAATACTTTTTCTAATCTCGATACTTGAGAACCATCATGTAAACTGTCAATATCTTTCTTTAAGATTTCGAAAATAGGATATAGTGCATTGTTTTGGTGTTCAGAGAGACATCTACATTCACAAACATGGTATCCAGAAGTGATGACTTCTTTTTTAATTTCGTAGATGAGTTTAGATTTTCCGATTCCGGCTTGACCTTGTACTAGAATGGTTTTATTATCCTTATTAGAATTCCAGATATCAAGAATTTGTTGCTTTTCTACACCTCTACCTATCATTTTTTGATTAGCACTTTTAGGGCTAAGGTTTGATAAAGCTTCTGTAGAACGTTCACCGATGAGTAGATAGGTATCAATAGTATTTCCTATAGAGGATGAGGTAGCCATATCTAGTTTTTCAAACTCTAGATATGGGTCTAACAACTCTTTGGTCGTTTGCGAAACGATAATATGCCAAGGTTGTATACTATGTAATAAATTGAATGCAGTATTTGTAATTAATCCTTCTGGAGCGCTATTTTGTTTTATAAGTGCAGTACCCGAATTGATTGCTATCCTAAGATCTATCTTGAGATTATATTTTTCATACAATTCTTGATTTCGAGTTTGTGTTTGCCCAATTAATTCTAGAGCTGTCCTTCCGGCTCTTCTGGCATCATTATCATTAAGTTTAGGATAACCAAAATACATCACAACAGTATCTGCAACAATAGGAGGGATGTATGCACCATATTTGATACCTATATCTTTGCATAATACCAATTGACTGGATTGTGTAGTTTCTAAAGTTTCGATATCTAAAGATGGTGTTTCTTCAGAAACTGCTATGTTTAGCTTTGCGCATAATACAGTAATTTGTCGTTTTTCACTATGAGTGCTTCTCCATGCAAATTGATTGACTTGTGTTGCATCATCACTAATAGGAAAACTGTTATGATGTGTAGGTTTGATTTTACCTACAATGGTCTTAAAGTTAACCTTATTATATTCCTGAAAAAGCTCTGAAGCACTTTTTACTCTTCTATCAGGGTCTTTGTCTAAAACACTTCGCAACACTTTTGCTATAGGATGATCTATAAGTGGAATAGGTATCGGAATATCAACAAGATTAAGCTGTTGCTGGAAAATCTCTGCTATATTCGTGCCTTGCATAACAGGTTGCCCTGTTAAACATTCTAAAAATATCAATCCCCATGCATAGAGATCAGATTTTATTGTAGGAGCTTCACCTCTTAACTGTTCGGGAGAGCTATATGCAGGAGTACCAATGATATCTTGAGTAAGAGTTAAATCTTGATAGTTTTTAGTTTTATAATCATTTGTAAAGGCTCCCATACCAAAATCTAGTATTTTTATATAAGGTTTTGTCTGGGTTTGCGTAACCATAATATTATGTGGCTTGAGATCTCTATGAAGAATCCCATTATCATGAGCATGTACTAATGCGTAAAGTACTTGCTCCATGAGTGCTCCTGTTTTTTCTGCTGATAATCCATTATGTTGATGGATTACGTCTTTTAGAGTTGTTCCCGAAATGTATTCAAAAACAGCATATGGTTCTTGAGATGCTGTATACCCTTTATCCAGGAGTTTTACAATATGAGGATGATTAATTTGTGCGCAGAGTTGTGTCTCTCTTTCGAATCGTGCAACTTGGAGTTTTCTGTTTTTTTCATCACTATATGCTTTAAATTTGAGCATTTTTATAGCAACGATTTGTCCTGTGCTAATTTGTTCGGCTTTGTAAACGATTCCATATCCCCCCTCTCCAATTTGTTCTATTAAATTATATTTTTTAGGGTCAATATCAGGTTTAAGAGCATTTTCAGACGAAAGGTGTTTCACGCTTATTTGGATGTTAGGTTTTTAATTTTTGTAATTTCGAAGTTAGTTGTGGATTAATATACCTGAAGGACTTCACCAATAGATTCTTCTTCTTTTAATATTTGAAAATACGGATGAGCAAATCGTATTTCACCATAACGTCTTTCTATAATATTAGAAAAGAGATATCCATAAGGTTTGGTTTCGAGTATTAATTTTCTAATGCGATAAATTCTCAAATTCAAATAATAAGTATCAATATCTCTACCAAATTCTTTGCTTACGTCTTTTAAAAGATCATCGATAGCAATCCATCCCTGATCATAAATAACATGACCATTATTTACATCTTCTAACCTTTTTCTAGCTAGGGCCAATAAAATATAATTGTGTACTCTTTCTCCTAAATCAAATTCTTGATTTTGAGTTATAATTTTAATTCTGATATGTTCTTCATCAGAACTTAACGTAAACTTAAAAAATGCATTGTTTACCACATTTCCTAAATCTAACGTGTCTTCTAATACTCTATTCTCTATGTAGATATACTCTTTAGCATCTATAGTATATGTTTTACCATGCTTTAATGTGTCTATATTCGTTTTGGTTTCTATTTTCCAAATATTACTATCAGGATATAGAAGGGTTTCCGGCATTTCTTCATTAGGAAAGGCAAGACATGTAATAAGTTCGATTACAGTATCAGTATTGTCTATTGGTCTAAGATAACTCGATGGAGGAGAGGTACTAACGACTTCCCATTGGGTACTTTGATGCTCTCCAAATTGAATCTTGAAACCATCAGAGAGTTTTGAAGTGGCATTATTAATGAGTTCTCCATTTACTAAAGTTCCATTTCTACTATGATCTTGCAAATACCAATCATTAGCTTTCCAACTTATCAAAGCATGTGATTGTGATATATCTTGTTCAGAAAGATGAGTATTCACAAGGTTTTGATTTCTACCAAAAATATGTTGGGTATTGAGGTAGACGATTTTTCCTGTTAAGTTGTTCTTTATAATTCCCATTTTTTTACTATCACGTGAAATTATTATATCACATAAATCTTACTGTAAACCGGAATCGTTTTTATTTATCTTTTATTTCATAAAAAATCTAAGGTTATATTTTATGAATTTTTTTGTAGGAAAAAAAGTACTATAGCAAATTAGTTTACTACCATATAAAATGGTTTTAAAAATTTTATCATTTAAAATGAATTCAATAAATAAAATCTAGTTTAGCCTACCTCAACGATAATAAAAATACAATCCTAGATACTACGTTTTATGTCAATATCATACACATTAAAACCTAAAAATATATCAATTAGCTACTTTGATCGTTACAGAATTACAAATGATAATACATGTTTTTTTGGGGGTAGAAAAAGTGTATTATATTTTACTTTTTTTCTGTTTTTAGATTCTTCGTTCCTTCCAAATATATAAAAACATTATTTCATTTTTACATTAAAAGTTAACTCAAATCGCTGAAAAATAGTTAATTGAGTTTTAGCCGTAAAGATTTTGAGTTAAAACAGTAATGGAAAAGTAAAGTTTTATAGAAATATAAATTTGTGCTGCACATAGAAGAAATTTCTAAGGTTTTTGTCAGCTACTTTTGAGATGAATTCGAGAAGATAAAAGGGTAAAATATTTTTGAAATTTTATGAGATAACCCCCTACATATTTTCATCTTAATGATTAGCAAAATATTTAACATTAATAGGATATAATTATTAAGTTTATTATACCCTACTAATGTCTATTGCTATTTTAAATCTTATGAACAAAGCCTATGATCCTGTATCACTAGTTTTAGTTTTGACATCATTTGTGGCCTTGTTTTTCTCTCCTTTAAGATGAGCGTCTAAAAATTTTAAAATTTGCCCATATGCTTTGATTTGATTTTCTTTTTTTACAAATCCGTGACCTTCATCTTCAAACAAAACATATTCAACAGGGACGCCATTTTTTCTTACACCTTCTACAATTTCATCAGATTCAATTTTAAGCACTCTGGGGTCTTTTGCTCCCTGTAATACTATCAAAGGTTTTTTTACATTTTCAGTATGGAATAATGGAGATATTTTCTTTAATCTAATCGAATCTTCTGTATTGGGATCTCCCATTTCTTTGTATAAAGCATCTTTGAATGACTCCCACCATGGTGGAATACTTTTTAAGGTTCTCATCCAGTTTGTCACTCCAAATATATTTACTCCCACTTCAAATTCATCAGGGGCATAAGTAAGTGCTGCCATAGTCATATATCCTCCGTAGGATCCTCCGATGATTCCTATTTTGTTTGGATCTATTTCATTTTGAGTACTTAGCCAGTCTTTACCGGAAATGCAATCTTTGAGGTCTTTGTCTCCATGGTTTTGGTCATCCATTTTATAAAAAGTTTTTCCATAACCGCTACTCCCTCTATTGTTTACAGCCAAAATTGCATATCCATGATTTATCAAGTACTGGATGGTAGAATTATATCTTTGTGTTGATTGACCTCCCGGTCCACCATGGACCCATACTAATGCCGGAACTTTATTTTTTTCGCTAGCCTGTTTTGGCAGGTAGTAAATTGCAGGAATTTCTAAGCTATCAAAAGATGAAAAACGAATTACCTGGGCAGCTACCAAATTATTTTCATCAATATCTTTATTTAGAACATCTGTGAGTTTAAAATATTCTTTGGTATTTAAATCATATGTATAAGAATTTGAAGGAGCATTAGAACTACCGACATTTAATATCGCCATAGATTCATCCCAAGAAAATTGAATACGATTAACATCTTTATTTTCTATTGAAGGAAATTCTATTGGGGCATTTTCTTTTATATTTAAAGCATCTACTGTAGTTTTTGCATCTTCATTTGCATAATTGACTTGATATTTTCCATTTCTGGTGAAATAGAAATAGTTAATATCCCATTTCTTTTCGAGTATTTTTTCTTTTGTCTTATCTGATAAGTTATATTTTACAACATAACTAAATTCAGCATTCTCGTCTGTTGTATAATAAAATGAAGTACCATCTGGTGAGAAATCTTGAAATGAATTGTTACTCAAACCATCATTGATTTTGATTTGTTCTTTTGTTTCAGTGTTCAACAAAAAAAGATCAGAATCATTTGTATTTATTGATTTTTCTAAAATAATAAACTTTTTATCCTCAGACATTCCTGATAAGTCCATTCCTTCTTTATTCTCATATATGACTTTGGATTCAAAATTAGAGATATCCATTTCATAATGGTCCATGTACTTTGGGTCGCGCTCATTGCTTCCGTAGAAAAAACTTTTACCATCTTTTGCCCATCTTCTAAAAAGCGCTCTCACATTTTTTTCTGGAGTTAAACGCTTAATCCCTGAACTATCTTTTACAAAAAGCTTAAAAATCTCATCTCCATTTCCGTCCATTCTGAAAAGGATTCTATCATCTTCGGGAAAGTAAGATATACCATACACAGAAGCACTGTCTGATTGTGTTACTGGAGTAAATTCGCCTCCTTTTGAAGGAACGGTATACATATTATAGATACCCGATCGATTACTTGTCATTAACACCTTTGATTTATCCGAAGAAAAACCATTTGCAAAAGCATTTTCAATATCCATAAATTGTTCGATTGAGTATTGCTCAATGTCAATTGCCTTTGCTGTATCTGTATCTACTTTCTTATCTTGTTTACAGGAGTAAAAAAGTAATATTCCTAGACTAATTATTAAAAATTTTCTCATTTGCTGTTTTCTAAATTAAATTCTTTTGTCTCTTTAAAGGATGATATTTTAGAAGCTTCTATAACTTTTCTGTAAGATGGCCATTCTTCTCCAAAAAATACATTGGTTTTTTGTAATGCTTTTTGAAGCTCATCTTTTGCATGTTTGATGAGTGTTTTTTCTGTAGATGTCAAACCATTTTGTCTACTACCGCTATACCAGCTAGCCCAGTCTATACGTTGCATTACATTAATTTCGGGATTACGAGTGATCCCTTGTCTTTTATCTTCTTTTCCGATATATAAGGCAACAATGCTGTCGATTTTTTTCGATATTTCTTTAGATTGTTTGATTTGCTCTTTAAATTTCTTTTTGTCTAATTTTTTTAGTTTTTCCTGAAAATCAGAGGCTATGTCTTTGCTTTCGACTAGTTGTTTTACAGCATCTGCAGCAGTTTGACTAAGTTTTTCTAATTCTTTTGAAGCGGTATATACTTCTGCAATATTCTGTTGTGATACTTGTAGTCTAGGATCACTTTCAACATTTATCATCGTTTCAGACTTTTGATCGCCATACTCCATTACAAGTTTATACTTTCCAGGTTTTACTGCAGTACCTCCGTTTTCAGTCTCCTGTTTTGTGATTTTTCTTGCAGGCCTGTCTGCTCCTTTTTCATCTAAAGCCCATACTATTTTATGAAAGCCTGTTGAGTCAGGTGTTTTTTGTTTAAGCGTTCTAATTAATTCATTTTGATTATACACTTTAAGATAAATTGAATCCCATTTTACAGTAGCTTCTTCTTTTTCATCATTATCTTCTTCTTCTTCAGGTTTTTCTTTTTCGGTGTCTTTTTTCTTTTCGATTGCTTTTATATAATAGGAGATTAAAGCACCTTGTTTTCTATTTTCTGCATTGTATAAAGCATCTCCACCAAAACGGCTTCCTGTAGGCTGTTGATATGCTGCCTGATATGCTGTTGGTGGTTGAAATAATTGTAGTTTTTGATTTAAAATTGTTTTATCCTTTGCTAATGCTCTTAATGGTTTGATATCGTCTAATACCCAAGCAGCTCTTCCAAAAGTTCCAATGATCAAGTCATGTTCTCTTGGATGAATCACTAAATCTTTTACCGAAACAGTAGGGAATCCTTTTGTCCATTTTGTCCAACTATTTCCTGCATCTAGAGAAACATATAAACCATCGTCAGTACCAAGAAATAGAAGATTTTTTTCGATAGGGTCTTCAACAATACTCAAAGTATAGCTTTTTACATCATTTTGATCAACAATGCGCTGCCAGGTTTTTCCATAGTCTTTTGTTCTGTATGCATAAGGTGTATAGTTAAACCTACGATAATCATTTGCTACCAGAAGGGCTTCACCTTTGTTTTTGTTTGAAGCTTTAATTTGCGTAATCCAACTTCCTTTGGGTAGTCCTTTGATATTATTAGAAATATCAACCCAGTTTGTTCCTCCATTTTGTGTAATATGTATTCTACCATCATCGGTTCCTACCCACATCATATCTTTTTCTAATGGCGATGGTTCTATCACAAGTATTGTACAATGGTTTTCTGCACCTGTAGCATCCATAGTAAGTCCACCACTTTCTGATTGTTTCAGTTTTTCAGGGTCATTAGTTGTTAGATCAGGAGAGATCACTGTCCATGTTAGTCCTTTGTCAGTACTTTTATGTACAAATTGGCTTCCGAAATATAGCGTACTATTATTATTAGGATCTATATTAATGGCCGCATTCCAATTAAAGCGTAATTTTACTTTTGGATCAGGATGAGTGGGTCTTACGATATAATTATTTCCGGTGATCCAATCATATCTTACTACGAATCCTTGTTGACTCATTGACCACCCATATTGAGAATTATCTCTATCGGGGATTACATCAAAACCATCTCCAAAAGATATTTCTTGCCAATATGAATTTCGTATTCCTTGATATTTCCATACGTATGCAGGTCCTCTCCAGCTTCCATTATCTTGCATACCTCCATATACATTATAAGGAAACTCATTATCTATATTAATATGATAGAATTGTGCTACTGGTAAATTACCAATAAAACGCCAGTTTTTACCACCATCTCGGGTGATATTAAGTCCACCATCATTACCATCAATCATAAAATTACCATCATTTGGATGTATCCACCAAGCATGATGATCTGGATGAACACCATTATCAACACCATAAGCAGGCATAAGCTGGGAGAAGTTTTTACCACCATCTTCTGAGACATTTACATATGTGAAGACAGAATACACTCTATTTTCATTTTGTGGATCAACAAAAATATCTGAATAATAAAAAGGACGATTACCGATATCATTCTTATTATTGACCATTTTCCAAGTGAATCCACCATCTGTAGATTTATATAATGCATTCTTTTTTGATTCGATAAGTGCATAGACGATATTAGGTTTATTATGGGCGATTGCAAGACCTATTCTACCTAAATCACCTTTTGGTAATCCATCAAGATCAGTACGTTTCTTCCAATTTTCACCTCCATCATGAGTGATGTAAAGTCCAGAACCTTTTCCTCCAGATTTAAAAAACCAGGGGTCTCTTTTATGTTCCCAAAGTGCAGCAATTAATTTATTAGGATTTTTTGGATCTATCACCAAATCTGCTGCTCCTGTTTTGTTATTACTAAACAAGATTTTGCTCCATGTTATTCCTCCATCGGTGGTTTTAAAGATTCCTCTTTCTGGATGTTCTCCCCAAGGAGAACCTATGGCAGCTACATAAACGATATTAGGATTTGTGGGATCAATAATAACTCTGTGAATGTGACGTGTTTTTTCGAGCCCCATTAACGTCCAGTTTTTCCCTCCATCAAGTGATTTATAAATACCATATCCACCATTTAAACTATTCCTGGGGTTACCTTCTCCTGTTCCAACCCAAATAACAGAAGGGTTAGATTGTTGTACCGCAACTGCTCCTATGGATGCTGTAGCTTCATTATCGAATATAGGATCCCATTTGATACCTCCTGAAGTAGATTTCCAAAGACCGCCAGAAGCAGTACCTGCATAAATAATATCTGGATTTGAGTTTACAACGTCTATTGATGTTACGCGACCACTCATACCACCAGGACCAATATTACGTGGGGTATTGTCCTTAATAAGATCCATAGAAAGTTTCTGACCTTGTATGGGTAAAGTGATCACTAATAATAAAAGAGGAATAAAAAAGTATTTTTTCATTTTTTGGATGTGAGTTAATGAGTTGTTGTGCTTTTCTGTATAAAAATATGGTGTGAGTCGAAATAAATTATCTACAATCATACATATTAGACAAGCTAAATAAGTAGAGAATATAGTTTAAACACACTTTAATTTTTAGAAAGTCCCTAAAATAAATAAAATGAAAAAGTTAAACTCTTAAAGCGATGTTAAGGTGAAAACTGTATTTTTAGATATAAAATTTTTGTAATTCATGAAATTTATCGAAATAACTGTTAAAAATCACATTATTGTACATGGTTTTGATGCGAGAAATCAAGAAATCACTGAAGAAGTAAAGGTAGAAGAAGCTTCGAAAAAAACGATTGCAGTAGATCGAATTTTATCAATTAGTAATCAGTTTATCTTAACCAAGTATGCCTATGATAGAGTTATTTACTGGGAATATCTGGAAGACTATGAGACTTTAAAATCTATGCTGGATTGTACTAATGAATAATACAGAGTATGAATGGTAAAAAAATATTATAAAGCACTATTTCTGGCAGAGATTAAATTAAAATCTTTATCAACTTTTATGATCATTGTTTTACCAGTGTGAAGATTAACCATTTTCCATCTAAAACCATAAGGGGTCTCAAAAATTGCTGATCTAGCTGATTTCCTTAAATCTATGCCGTCTAGATTTTCTGTTATTTCATTAGCTAGAAGATCAAGACCTCTTTCTCTTACTTCGTCTGTAGTAAGCTTTCGTTCTTTAGAGTCTTGTATATGATCACTAAAAGTATTTTGAACTTTATTAACTTCTATAAAAGAATAGGATTGAAATGTTGTAAGCAATAATACAATGGTATATAGTATATAATGTTTCATCATCCATAAAGATTTTAATATTATATACTACTCTCCTTATAGTATATAATTATACAGGTTGTGTTTTAATTTTCATTTGTATTTGTAAAGTGCTTCAACAATAATTTGGTTAGGGGTACATATAAAGTTACTATATAAACGGGGTTTATTATGATATTATTTTGTTAAAAAACGTGATTTTCCATAATTTTTATTAAAAAATAAACTTTATAGATGCTTATCGTGATGAATTTGGTTGTTTATTAGCTGTTTAGGTCGTTTTGTTTACAGCATTTCAATCCTATATTTTTAACTTAATTATACGATAAAACAACTGATTACCTCATAATATACTTTTATAGATTTTCTAGACAATACAGTAAAAAAGCATGGTTATTGGGATATAGTTGGGTAAGAACTTCTAGAAATAAACCTATTTCTCCAAAACAAATGTTAATTCTTATTTCTTGATAAGAGTAAGTGCTCTTATCTTTTATAAAATATACTAACTTTAACATATGAAAAAGAAGAAAAATAATTTAAGAAAAGGTTTTAGTTTTAAAATATTTGAAGCTCCTGATCAATCCCCATTTGATAAGCTTTTTGATATTTTTCAGGAAATTATCACACATACCTCTGGTGATCTAGACGAAGCACTAGACTGGATGAAGGAGTTAGACAAAGAATATAAGTTGACTGATGAAAACTATACATTAGATGACTTTGTAGAAGATTTGAAAAAGAAAGGCTATATCAGGGAAGAGATTAAACCTGATGGGCAAGGAGGGATGTCTATTACTGCTAAAACTGAGCAAGCAATTAGAAAACGCGCCTTAGATCAAATTTTTGGAAAGCTAAAACGTAGTGGATCCGGTAACCATAGAACCAATTATATAGGTAAAGGAGATGAACACTCTGGAGAATTTCGTAATTATCAATATGGAGATTCATTAGAAAGAATTTCACTAACAGAAAGTTTCAAAAATGCACAAATCAATCATGGTATAGATGATTTACGCCTTACCGAAGACGACCTTGTTGTGGAAGAAACGCGTTTTAAAGCCCAAATGAGTACTGTATTAATGATAGACATTAGTCATAGCATGATTTTGTATGGCGAGGATCGTATTACTCCTGCAAAAAAAGTTGCAATGGCATTAGCAGAACTTATCACAACGCGATATCCAAAAGATACATTAGATATATTAGTTTTTGGAAATGATGCATGGCCTATTGCAATCAAAGATTTACCTTACCTCCAGGTTGGTCCTTATCACACCAATACTGTAGCGGGCTTAGAATTGGCTATGGATATGCTAAGAAGAAAGAGAAATACAAATAAACAGATTTTTATGATTACAGATGGTAAACCGAGTTGTCTCAAATTGCCTGATGGACAATATTATAAAAATAGTAATGGTTTGGATAGACATATTGTAAATAAATGTTACATGATGGCGCAACAAGCTAGAAGATTACATATTCCTATTACAACCTTCATGATTGCACAAGATTCTTATTTAATGCAATTTGTAAGGGAGTTTACCCATGCAAATCAAGGGAAAGCTTTTTATACGGGACTTAAAGGATTGGGTGAGATGATTTTTGAAGATTATGAGACCAATAGAAAAAAACGAATAAAAGGATAGTAGATTAAAATCAAATCAAAAAAAATTGAACATAAATATGAAAATTGAAAATATAAAAACACTCGGAGAATTAAAATCAACCGGATATACAAGTAGATCTATAAAAGAAGAACTCCGGAATAATTTGAGACAGAAAATTGTTGCAAATGAAGACACTTTTACAGGAATACATGGGTATGAAAATACTGTGATACCAGAGTTAGAAAGAGCGATTCTTTCTAGACATAATATCAACTTATTAGGGCTAAGAGGCCAAGCCAAAACTCGATTGGCAAGACAAATGGTTAATTTATTGGACGAGTGGATACCGGTAGTTGAAGGTTCAGAAATTAATGATGATCCTTTTCAACCAATATCAAGATATGCAACCAATCTCATTAAGGAAAAAGGAGACGATACTCCTATTAGTTGGTTACATCGATCCGAGCGTTTTGCAGAAAAACTGGCTACTCCAGATGTTACAGTAGCCGATATAATAGGAGACGTAGATCCTATTAAAGCAGCAAATCTAAAATTAAGCTATGCAGATGACAGAGTGATTCATTTTGGGATGATTCCAAGAGCAAACCGTAGCATTTTTGTTATAAATGAACTTCCTGATCTACAAGCAAGAATACAGGTGGCATTATTCAATATTTTGCAAGAAGGAGATATACAGATAAGAGGTTTTAAGTTGAGGTTACCTCTCGATATTCAATTTGTATTTACAGCTAATCCTGAAGATTATACAAATAGAGGAAGTATCGTTACTCCTTTGAAAGATCGAATAGGTTCTCAAATTTTAACACATTATCCAGAAACTATAGAAATTGCAAAAACAATAACAGAACAAGAAGCCAAACTAGATTCTAGACAATCTGATTTAGTATATGTACCAGAAATAGCTAAAGATCTACTTGAACAAATTAGCTTTCAGGCTCGAGAGAGTGAATTTATTGATCATAAAAGCGGGATTAGTGCCAGAATGAGTATCACTGCTTACGAAAACCTATTAAGCACCGCAGAACATCGTGCACTACAATCCGGAGATGAACATACATTATTAAGGCTTAGTGATTTTATAGGCGTAATCCCTTCTATTACAGGTAAAGTGGAGTTGGTATATGAAGGAGAACAAGAAGGAGCAGCTTTTGTTGCAAATTCATTGATTTCTGATGCGATCAAAGCATTGTTTCCAGGCTATTTTCCTAAAATAGAAAAATTAGAGAAAGAAGATTATGAGAGCCCTTATCAAGATCTTATCAGTTGGTTTTTTGAAGAAAGTGGATTTGAATTACTAGATGATGTATCAGACAAAACCTATAGAGAGCAATTGGATACTATAGTACCACTTCATAATTTGATAAAAGAGTACCAACCGGATATTGATGAAAAAGATAGTTATTTTATGATGGAGTTTCTTTTATGGGGATTAGTAGAGTACAAAAAACTAAGCAAATACAGATTGTCAGAAGGTTTTAGATTTAAAGACCTGTATGGAAGTTATATTAGCGGGCTTTAATAGAATTATCTCACCACCAGACAATAAAAAATCGTTCATATTGATCC
Organism: Aquimarina algicola; assembly: GCF_006443095.1. Taxonomy (GTDB): domain Bacteria; phylum Bacteroidota; class Bacteroidia; order Flavobacteriales; family Flavobacteriaceae; genus Aquimarina; species Aquimarina algicola. The sequence continues at coordinate 53,363 of NZ_VFWZ01000004.1, read as the reverse complement.
TCATTGCGTTTTATCCAAACCATTGGGGATCTTTTTTTTGAGAGGAATGATTGTATTTTTTCTTCTATATCTTCAAAAGAAAACCAGGTAGTACATTGATTGGGATTAACTAGCCAATATTTTTTCTCAGGAATGCAAAATACAAAAGAGGAGTATGCCTCACGATGAAATTCATGTTTATGAATCCAAAAACCTATAATACAATTAGTATTGACAATAGGAATACTAGAGTTTTGTAATGAAAGATGAACAAATAAATTTGCCATATAACACACTTTTTGATCAATATATTTGGGGTCTATGTTGAGATGCTCTAGAATAGGAAATGTTTCCTCTTTATATAATAAAGGTAGCTGTTTTGTTTTTAACTTTTCTATTTTTTGAAGCAGACTATCTTTTCGATTAGGACCTATCCATCTTTCTAATTCATTACTAATTGTATGATCATAAACATAAAACTTAAAAATGAGTTCTACATGTATAATAGTATCTTTATTAAGATCTTTAATAATAAAATCTAACTCTCCAATAGTAATTTTTTCTTTGAAAACCTGTAGATTCTTAGCTAGAAGGGTATAGATATCAGAATTTTCTATGCAATATTCAAAAAAATGTTCAACTCTCTTACCAAGCACTTCATTATCTCCCACATGTATTGAGTGTATAGTGTCATATGAAATATTATTTATGCTTTTGAAATCAAATTGTTGTAAACCGAAGTTAAAATCATCCCATAGAAGGTGACTCTGTAAAAAACCTTGTAATTGTTGCGATAATTCAAAATGCATTCTACTAAGGCTTCTTAGATTTTTGATAGTACTGAAAAGTATTTGTTAATCAATGGCTTAAGAATATTTCTGTCTACAGGTTTAGAAACAAAATCATCGCAACCTGCATCGAGTGCTTTTTGTATATCTTCTTCTGTAGAATAGGCCGTTTGAGCGATTATAGGTAATTTTGGTCTTATTTTCTTGATTTTTTTGGTAGCAGTATAACCATCCATTATTGGCATTCTAATGTCCATCAAAATAAGGTCAATACTCTCATTTTGCTCACAAATATCTACTGCTTCTTTGCCATTTTCGGCTCTATGAATGGCAAATTTATATCCGGACATTTTAAGAAGTAAGGTTTTTAGAAATAAAAAATTAACGTCTCCATCTTCAACAATTAAAATAACTTGTTTGATAGGAACATCTGCTTCTTTCTGATCTACTAATGTTTTGTTTTTTTCTGGGTTTAAAATTGGATTGTATGGCATAGTGAGCGTAAATTCAGAACCTTTATTAATCATCGAAGTAAAAGAAATACTGCCTCCTATAAGTTGTGCATTATGAGTAGCAATAGATAATCCTAATCCTAATCCATCATAGCTTTTTGTAACCTCTTTTTCAGATTGAGAAAAGCTATTAAAAATTAACTCTTGATCAGATGACTTTATTCCTATACCAGTATCTTTTACTGATATTCTCAAATATTTTATATCGGTTTTACAGGTTATTTCTATTATTCCTTTGGACGTAAATTTAATAGCATTGTCAATCAAGTTATGTAATATCTTATTTACTTTTAAAGGGTCAGTTAAGATAATACTTTCTTCATTAGTTAATTTATTATCTAATTTTATAGCAATATTTTTACTTATAGCTTTACTTTGAAAGTTTGAGAATAATCGCTCTAATAATTTATTAATGTCAGTCTCTTCAAAATGTACTTTAATCTGTTTGGTCTCTAATTTTGAAATTTCTATGATGTCATCTATAATACTAATTAATTGATTGCTACTATCAATAATAATTTTTGAGTATTCTTTCTGAGAATCTGGAGTGATTTGCGGGTCATTGAGAAGTTCAGAAAAACCAATAATACCATTCATAGGTGTTCTGATCTCATGTGATATATTATGGATAAAAGCTGTTTTTAACTTGTTACTTTCTTCAGCGCGCTTTTTTGCAATATGTAATTCATTCGTCTTTTTTCTAATAAGGTATTTTAAATATCTGTTGAGTAATAGAATTATAATAAATAATAGAAGAATTATGCTCGACAGCGCTATCCAAAAACTTGCTTTTTTATAGAATGGCACTATAGCATGATATAACCAATTATCAAATATTGTCTTTTTCTCATTATCACTTACATGATTAGATACTTTTTGGATAATTTGATTGAGGATGATATTATCTTTTTGTACTGCTAAACTAGGAGTATAGCTATATTGTGTAGGCGAGATAATTTTTAGATCTGTGAGATTCTCTGTTTTTATTAGATAGTTAGCCACTGCTTTTGGGCCAATATAGGCGTCATATACTTTTTTATTTACTTGTTTTAAACAAGTAATGTCATCAATTTCTGTAGCTATCGTAAGTCTAGGTTCTTTTTCTTTTAGAATTTCATGAACACCATAATTTAAAGGAACAGTAACAATTTTATCATAATACCTTTTTAACTTTTTACCATAATCATTGTCTTTGTGAGTAACAATTACATAATTAGATTCAAAAAGTTGAGAGTAAAAATTAAGATAAGTAGTTCTATTTGATGTTTGTTGTATTTCTAAAACAATATCTAGTTTATCCTGACGAGAATCTTCAAGTAATTGATTCCAATTTGTATATAATTTCTTTTTGAAGTGATAGCCTGTTTTAGCCTCTAAGAGTGATAAATAATCTAGTAATATTCCATCGATTTTGTCATTGTCATTGATGAATTGATATGGAGCATAGTATGGAAATAATCCTACAGAAATACTATCATGATTTTGCAACCATTCTCTTTCTTCTTGATTCAGTATTGAAGATTTAGAGCACGAAAAGAAGATCATAATAAATATGAACAAAAGTATAGTGTGTAGTAGTTTTTTCAACATAGTTTTATGCTATTAACCACTTACTTTTCTTTCCCTATATACTAAAGATACTATTTACTAATAACACTTTCAAGCATTGTGAGTATTATTTCTAAAAAAAATGTTAAAAACAATATACAAAATACCTTGAAACTACTTTAAATAATAGGAGAAGTGGTGGTATTAATAGGTAAATATTTATTAATTACTTTCTTTAGTTCGATAAGATCTATGGGTTTTGAAATAAAATCATCGCATCCTGCTTTGTATGCATTTTGGATGTCTTCTTTTGTGGTATAAGCCGTTTGGGCAATTATAGGAATACTTTTATCTAATGATTTGATAAGTTTTGTAGCATTATAACCATTCATTATTGGCATTTTTATATCCATAAAAATTAAATCGATTTCATTATTTTCTTCATAAAATAAAACAGCTTCTTTACCATTATGTACTCTATTGATGATAAAATGATACTCATCTATCTTATTTAATAATGTTTTTAAAATCAAGAAATTAACGTCTCCATCTTCTGCAATCAGAATACGATTAGATGGTGTAGTTGGCTTTTCATATTTATTTGTAATGGTTTGTTCATTGTATTTTTTTGGATTTGCGGTATAAGGTATTTCTATTCTAAATGTTGATCCTTTTTGAGGAATAGAAGAAAAAACAATTTGTCCTTTCATTATGCTAACATTTTCTTTGGCTATCGCCAACCCTAATCCTAAGCCTCCGTACTTTCTTGCTATTTGATTTTCAGATTGCGAAAAAATATTAAAAATAATTTCTTGATCTTTTTCGTCTATTCCAATACCAGAATCTCTAACTGTAATTATTAAAGTTTGATTTTTTATGCTACATGATACTAATATGGCGCCTTTTTTTGTGAATTTGATAGCATTTTCTACCAGAGCAGAAATAATTTTGATAAGTTTTGATCTATCGGTTATAATATATCGTTGATGATCTTCTATGTTTTTATTAAGAATTAAAGAGATTGATTTACTCTTGACTTTTTTTTCAAATTTTAGAAAAATGATATCGAAAATTTCAAAGAGATCAGTTTCTTCTGGGCTAAATATTACTTGTTTGGTTTGTAATTTTGATACTTCAAGAATATTGTCTATTGTATTGATAAGTTCTTTACTACTTTTAATAACGATATCTATGTAGTTGGCTTTTTCATCCTTTGTAATATCAGGTTCTTCCAAAAACTTAGAAAAACCTATTATACCATTCATAGGAGTTCTTATTTCATGAGAGATATTATTGATAAAAGCAGTTTTTAGTTGGTTATCTTTTTCTGCCATATTTTTTGCCAACCTTAGTTCCTTTGTTTTTTGTTTGACCATGTAACTCAGGTAGAAATTAAGTCCAAGACTCAAAATAAAGCAAGCAATTATGACAGAGATACATGAAATCCAAAAACTAGCTTTTTTGTAAAAGGGTTTTTTAGCAGTATAAAGCCAGTTCTCTGCAATATTTTGCTTTTCATTTTCAGAAATTGATTTTTCAGCTTTTATAAAAATGCTATTGAGCATTTTATTTTTTTTATCTATTGCAATTCCGGGTTTGTAATACAATTCTGTTTCTGCAATGATTTCTAAATTATCAAGATTTTGAGTTTTGATAAGGTAATTTACAATTGCTTTGGGGCCAATGTAAGCATCATATTGGCCTGCATTAAGCTTTTTTAGACATACAAGGTCGCTTTTATCTTCAATGAACTTTTGGTTTGGATATTTTCTTGTAAGATTTTCAAAAACTGCATAATCTTGTGGTACTGTAATTTCTTTATTTTTATAGTCTGATATTTTGTCTCCTTGTGATGTACCTTTTCGAACGGTGATTACATGCTTAGAGGTAAAGAATTCTGAATAAAAATTTAAGTACTTTTTGCGATTTTTGGTAGCTTGTATTTGTGTCGTTATATCAATTTTTCCTTTTTTTACATCCTCCATCAAGCGAGGCCATTCTTGATAATATTTTCGTTTGAACTTGTGGTTCAGCTTTTCTTCAATTAAACTTATATATTCAATAGAAAGCCCTTCTATAGTATTGTCTTCATTAATGAATTGATAGGGTGGATAATCAGGGGATAGTGCAATAGTAATATTGTCCTGATTTGCTAGCCAATCTTTTTCTTCATCTGTTATAGGGGTTTGTTTATTGCAGGAAATCAGTGCAATAAAACATGTAGAGAATATAAAAAGTATGTATAGTAGTTTTTTGATATACATTTACTATTTTCTTAAACAGAAATCAACAAGTTCTCTGTTTAAAGATAGTGTAATACTAAGTTTTTTGAAACTAAAAAATAGATTATTTACTTACTATAACTACTGTATAAGAGTACTTTTTTAACTTTTATTCATTATTATGTTTCTTCAGATCTTTAATTTACAAAGGTTTATGTGTTTTAATGATTAATTTTTAATATTTTGATCCTTTTTGTATAGCAGCAAAAGATTTGGTAATGAATGCTCTAATATCTTCATTAGCTTGTATTAAATCTTCATTGCGTAGATACATCATATGACCGCTTCGATATCCTTTAAAACTTAATCGATCTGTGAGTTTACCATTTATGTTTAACTGGCGCATAATATATTTGGCATTAAAATAGGTGGTTGCACCATCATAATATCCTGATTGTATCATGGTATGTAGATTAGCATTCATTGCCATAGCTTTTCTTAAATTCTCACCTGTATAATTGTTTTTGCTTCTATCCCAAGGGCGAACCGGTCCAAACATATTATACTTAAGGTCAGTTTTAAAGTTGAGTTCTTGTTGATAATAATAATTAATAGCAGGAGTAAATGCATGTAGCCATGATGTGAGTTCACTATTGTAATCAGGTGTATCACCAGCTTCTTTGATATCCATTCCTTTATAGCGAGAGTCGAGTCTACCAATAGTATATCCCTCTTTATCTCGTAATAAGTCTTTCCAAAAATATGATTTTGGGACTTCTAGGTTATGTTGACGTATTGTTCTTTTAGATAATCCAGAATAATATGCCATTTTATTAATCACTGCTTCCTTTTTTTCTTGATCAAGGTAACCTCCTTTTACAATTGCGGGCAATAATTCATCAATAGCATATTGTTCTACTTCTGGCAATACTTCTTCTAAATCCTTATTTTGAAGTGCAGGAGGTAACATTTTATGATACCATGCTGCGGCAGCAAAATAGGGGAGGCGATTAGCAATTTCTACAGGGCCGGCGAATTTAAAACCGATTTCTGTAGGAGATACTAATATAACACCATTAAGGTACATCCATTGGCGATTTTGTAGCTCTAGAGCAAGGCCTGACACACGAGTAGTTCCATAACTTTCTCCGATAAGATATTTTGGTGACCTCCAACGATTATTTCGGGTTACAAATGTATTGATCCAATCAGCTAGATATTTAATGTCTTCGTTTACTCCAAAAAACAATTTCTTTTCAGGTAATTTTCCGTCTTTTCCCGGTACTCGTCTAGAATATCCTGTATTTACAGGATTAATAAAAACAATATCGGCAACATCAAGAACAGAATTAGGATTAGATTTTATTCCATAAGGTTGTATAGGAAAACCTTCTTCATCGATATTAAGAATTCTAGGGCCTGTATAGGCAATATGCATCCAAACAGAAGCAGAGCCCGGTCCCCCGTTAAATGATATTAACAAAGGTCTGTTCTCATCATTTTTTATGTCTGATCTTTTATAATAGGTATACGATAGAGAGGCAATTGGCATGCCATCCTCATTCCATACAGGCTGAAAACCAACAGTTGCTTTATAAGGGATAGTTTTTCCTTTAATTGTAGCGCTATGATTTGTAACTATTGTCGTATCTATAGGCACTTTAATACTTTGCGCTTTTGTAATATATGTAGTTATGAATAATAGGAATAATAATATCGTTCTCATTGCTTAAAATTTAAAGCTTCTTTGGATGTAAATCTGTTTTTAAAAGAAAATGCATATGGGGTTTCACCATGTTCTTGTAAATAATACAATCTTTCTTTGGCTTCTTGTGGTGATGGTGTATGATGATCTTCTACATACCATAGTGCCATATGCATTCTGGGCATTTTGTGAAACCATTCTTTTTTTCTTTTTAGAATATCGGCATGTGCTGTTTTATAGACAAAGTCAAAAAGTGTTTCGGTATTTTCCCAGACAGATAGGTTAATGATTAAAAAAATATTATCGAATACTGTTATAGAAGTAGCATTATCATCTCCCTCTTCTTTGAGTCTCCAGACAAAACCTTTGCTTTGTTCTGCCAACATATTAATTCGATCCAAATTATTTACAAAATCTGCCATAATAGGATCATCTATCGGGGCAAGCATTTCTGCAATGTTTACTTGAGCTAATTGCATATGGTTTATAATATCTTTTTTACTGTTCTGTGATTATTAATATCTAAAGATAGAAAATACTACCAATGTTATGACAATAAAGATGTATTTATGAAAAAATATTGACATACTTTAATAGACATTACTGAATTTTTAAAGTATAGTGCCAAAATTTGAACTTCAAAGGAGCAATTACCAATCAAAAATTGTACTGTCACTTTATGTCTGTGATTTGTTTACTAAATTAGTTCTTGGAACATGTAGCAAACTATATACTAATCATTAGGCTATATTATGGCAAGCACTCATAATAATTTGAAAATTTGTAATTAATGAATTTAGAAAGTCACTATAAAGAACTCTATGATCATTCAATAAGTAAGATTTCTTCCGATAATTATGAGATTGATAATTTGATAGATTCTGACAAGGATAATCGGTTTGGAATAACACTTTTGATAAGACCTCCGATCGAAATAAAAGAAGAAATACAAAAATTTATCAAAGAAATTAAGAGAATAGAACCCAACCAATACTATTATCCAAATTCTGATATTCATATTACTGTAATGTCAATCATTTCTTGTTATGATGGTTTTGATATGAAAACTATTGATTTAAAAAAGTATATTGAATTGACTCAGAAATGTCTTCTGGAAAAAAGAGAATTTAGTATCACTTTTAAAGGAATTACAGCTTCACCTTCTGGAATTATGATTCGAGGATTTATGAATACTAACGAGTTGAATGATATTAGAGACAGGTTGAGAAAAGAATTTAAAAATTCTAATCTAGAACAGAGTTTAGACAAAAGGTATTCAATACAAACAGCACATTCAACAATTATTCGATTTAAAACAAAATTGAGCCAAAAAGAAAAATTTTTAAAGGCTTTAGATAAAAATATTAATTACAATTTTGGAGCCTTTAAAGTAAATAAATTTGAGCTTGTCTTTAATGATTGGTATCAGAGAGATAAATATGTCAATAAAATATATGATTTTTTTATTTAATATAACATAGCCTCGCAAGTACTGTATAAAGATAATTGTTTGTTGTTGTTAACTCTGAAGAGAATTTATAGACCTTATTTATTAAGACAGTTTGTTTTAAAATAAGTATCCTAGAAGATTGAAAAACGTTGTGATGAATAAAAAATAAAAATTGGTTATGAATTTTGAGTTAGACAAATCAATAGAAATATTGCGTAATACTCCTTTAGTTCTAAAAACCATGTTGGATGGTTTATCTGAAGAATGGATTAAAAATAATGAAGGTGAAAATACCTGGAGTCCATATGACATATTAGGACACTTGATTGTTGGCGAACAAACAGATTGGATTGTACGTGTCAAAATAATTTTAAGTGATTCTGAAAACAAATTCTTTGAACCTTTTGATAGGTTCGCCCAATTCAATCAAGATCAAACAAAACCGATTAGTGATTTAATAATAGAATTCAAATCATTGAGAGAGAAAAGCCTGAAAGAATTGACCTCATTACATATTACCCAAAAAGATTTTGATCGAATAGGAATCCATCCCGAATTTGGTAAGGTTACTCTTAAGCAATTGATTTCGACTTGGGCGGTTCATGATTTGGGGCATATTGCACAAATATCCAGAGTTATGGCAAAACAATATACAGAAGAAGTTGGCCCCTGGTATAATTATCTAGGAATACTTAAAAAATAACGATAACATGACAATTTTGAATATTATCGATTATCTCTTGATTTAATGTTTTTTTCGCAAAATTCGATAATAGCAGTAATGCGTTTATCCCTTGTTTCTTGTCTTTTTGCCTGATGAAGCCAGTATAGATAATTTTTACGATATCCCTTCGCAAAATTATTGTAGTTATTAAATGCTAATGCGTTTTGATCAAACGCTTTTTGAAGGTCTTCTGGTATAATCCCATTCTCAACATCATCTAAAGCTATCCATGATCCATTGTTTTTTGCAATTTCTATACTAGATAAACCACTTTTATGCATTAGCCCTTGATCAATGAGATCAATAATATAGGTTTTATTGAGTTTACTCCATACACTTTTAGGTTTACGAGGGCAGAAATATTGTCTACGTCTCTCATGATCCAATCTTTTTACAGTAGAATCAATCCAACCGTAACATAGAGCTACTTTTACAGCTTCTTCCCAACGCATACTTGGCTGTTTACTGTCTACTTTATAAAAAATAAGATAAATACCCTTATAGCTATTATGATGATCATGTAGCCAATTACGCCACTCGGTATCATTTTTAAAATAGAATTCGGGTATTTCCATATCTTGAGGTTTGGTATATTATTGTGTTATGATATAATTGATTTTATCGACTCCCGTATTTCCGGTATTAGGAGCATAAGCAGATATAATAACTTCATAAGTGCCCGTTTCATTTGTAATAAAGTTGCCTTCAAATAGATTAGGTGATGTCGATACAAGTTTAATTTGATCAATTATTGTGTCATTCTTTTTTACTATACCATTTACTTCAATTTTTTCAGCGTCCCAAAGTCCTCCTTTGCTAATGGTGCATCCACACATCATAACCACATTTGCTTGTATATTGACTTTTTTTTGCGATAGTGTTTTTAACGATATAAATTGATGGGTTCTCGGAGTTAAAATATCAACTATGAATCCGGGGATTTCTACAATAACACCATCGTTAAGAATATCTTTACCCGGGATTACCCATATTTCTGTAGTGGCAGTAACAGAAGCTTGTTTTTTATTTACAGGAGCGACTACTTGTATAGATACAAAAACGGGTTCTGCTATATCTAGCTCAGCAAGAAATCCTGAAGTAGTATCATCTGTAATCATCATATCTCGCTCTCTTGCTGTTTTCATGATTAGGGTTGTATTACCCGTACCTCCTTTTGTTTTTCCTTGTGAAAGGATTTCACCTGTCAATTTGTTTTTTACAGTGACATAAGCTCCTCCTATTGAGCTACCAATAAATTTGGCATCTTTGGCTTTTGCTCTAATCATTACTTTGGTGGGAGTAGCATTAGACAATAGATAAAAGAACAGTGAAAAAAATGTAATGAGGATTTTGTATTTCATGATGATTTGTGTTTCTCTACTATAGATTAAATTAGTTTCTGACTCAGCATAAGTTTGTTCTTAAAAGTACTAAAGTTTTTAAAAGTAACTATTGATTAATGTAATACTATTATTAAAAAAATAAACCTCTTCTTTATTAAGTAAAAAAGAGGTTTATTTCTGAGTCAAAATATTATTATAATTTACCGGTAACTAAAAATTGATCAAGATCATTATGCAATATTTTACCTGTATTACTATTCGTAAAAATCACAAACCCCATATCTAAATCTTTATACATTTTTGCTAAACATCTAAAATCACCATTATTTCCACCGTGTCCAAAACTAAGGCCAAAAGGTGTTTTTTGCATAGAAATACTCAAACCAAAATAATTTTCATATCCATCAGGTTCAGGGTCTTCTTCATCTGTAGGAATTACTGTTTGGATTTTGAACATTTTGTCGTAGGTACTAGGTTTTAGTCCTTTTCTATCTGATAATCCAATTAAAAAATTGGTAAATGTTTTTGCCTCGGTATGCATTGTTGAAGCTACACCTGGGTTTTCGGGTAAATCTGCAGGTGTAGGTAAATTATCAAAATGGCCATTAGATTTTACTTTAGCTAAGTAGTCGTTTTTTGAAAAATAAGTGTTTTCTAATCCCAAAGGATCTACGGCTTCTTCTTTTAAAATATCATTCATATCTTTTCCTGTGATATGTACAATTACTCTTTTTAGATACTCAAAACCTTCTCCAGAATATTGATATTGAGTGCCTGGTGTAAATTTTATATCAATTTTTCCGTCAGGATTGTTATTTGCCCAATTAGGAAAACCTGTTTGATGAGACAACACATGTCTGGCTGTAATGAGTTTATAACGCTCGTCGTGTGCTATATCTTCGAAAGGAAGATACTGATATAAAGGTTTGTCTAAATCAATGATTCCTTTTTCTACCAGTCGCATTACAGCAAATCCAAAAACAGGTTTGGTTATAGATGCGGCTTCAAACAGCGTGTTATGATCAACTTTTGCTTTGGTAAACGTATTTTTGACTCCATATGTTTTATGATAGGCAATTTTACCATCTTTTATAAGCGCCATTGATACTCCCGGAATTTGATAATATTCTTGATAGGTTTTGATAAATCTATCGATAGCCTCAGTATTTTTTTTGTCAAAATTATGTAAGACACCTTTTTTGGGTATTAGATCCGGTGCTTTAATAGAATTTATAGCCATTGTAGGTGCAATATTTTTTTGATTTTCTTGTATTGCAACTATTTTGTGTTCTTGGGTATCAATGCGGATAACTTCATCATTGTTTTTTACCGTTTGAGTGGCATAACTTATTTGGTATTTGCCTACGGGAAGTTCTACATTATAAGCTCCTGTAGAATCTACAAGAATTTGTGTCCATAATCGTGGTGTTTTTTCTGAGGTGTATCTAATGTATTCTGGATAACTTTTTTCATTATTTTGCTTCCAAGATAATCTACCTTCTACGACTCCTGTCTTCATTTGAGTATCCATAAGAATAATATCTCCTAATCTAGCAGGAAAACTACTTTTCCCTAATTTATTGCCCCAGGTAATGTAAGAATTAGAAGGTTTTCTGTCATTTGTGTCTTTATCTACAAAAACAAAATCCATCCCGATGGTTTTTGGTAAAGCAACTTGCTGTTCCATTTTTACTTTACACTCATAAATAGTTTTGTTTCCTTTGCGGGAGTGAACAATATCTATATTATCCCAATTGGTCATTTTTTTTGAAGGATCCCAGCTTACAGACTGATCATTGGTATGTTTGTAACTCTTGCCGTATTGATATAAATCCACTCCTGATCCATTGGGAGAATGTTGTTCATCAAAGTAAAAATTAAAAATATCCTGAGTATTCCATTCTGCAGTTGAAGATGTATCGATGATATGAGAATCATCAGTTACTACAGCGATTACATAGATGGCTTTTTCTTTGATATTGTATCCTACATGAAAATAGGCTTCAAAGTCATTTTTGCCTCGACTACTGTTTCCCAATGGTCTATGTTGTATAGGATAAGCATTCAAACTTTTGGGCCAGTCAGATAAATCTCCATCTACAGTAATATTTGATATAGGATATGCATAGGCAATAGCACCATTAGAAAATTCTTCAGCATCAATATAACTTGATTTTGAGATGATATTATTGCCGTAGACAACACTAAAAAAAAGAGGAATAAATAGAAATGTTACAAAGATTGTTGTTGATATGTTTCGATGTTCGTTTGATTGATGATGATTACTTAAATTTGATTGATGATACATAATGAAGTTTTTTAGATTGATGACGAACAGTTAATAATAAGAGATACAATTATTTGTAAACTGTTACAGTTTGTATCTAAAATATATTTTTATTTAGTGTGCTGTTCTTTATTTCTTGTATCAAAAGCATAGAACCAACCAATGCTTAACCATAATTTGTGAGAAGAACCGGATTCTGAGAATCCACTAATACGATAGTCCGGACCAATTTCTATTTTACTCTTTTTATTAATCTCATATCCTAAAAAAGGTAGAATTCTGATTTCAAGATCTGTTTCATCTTGTTGAAAAGAAGTAAGATATTCGTTACCAAGTTTGATATAAAACTCTTTTGGGTCTATCTCGTCTCCTGTTAAAGGTTTTTCTAAAGTAATTCTATAGCGTAATCTAAATTCTGGTGCCTCATTATTTGTGAATGTTTGATCCGTTGCAACACGATGACCAATTCGACCTCTACGAAGAAGCTGAACAATGTTATATTGTTGAATACTCCTGTGAATGATCTGATCTTCTTCAACTCTGAATAAATATCCAAGATTCAATACTCCTGAAGCTCCAACTTTTGTAGATAACAATGTTGTAAAATCAGTAAGAATGTAGTCGTAATTGAAAGAGTTTTCTTTTGTATTGTCTGTAATAATTTGTCTAGATTCTACTGCATGAATTAATTTGAAACGATCTGATATTTTGGTAGAAAATGTAATTTCAGGAAGTAACCCAGAGCTGAACTCTGTTTGTGATGTTGCTGTATGAATAAGGTAAAAATACATTATACCAATACAGATGAATCTGATGTAACGATTACACATTTACTTTTTAAAATTGAATATTATCAGAACTTCTTTGTATAACTTCAAGTAGTTTAATCACTTTGCCTTTTTGGTCTAAAAGTGCCTCATAAACAAGGTAAACACTTTCTTTTTTGCCTTTTACAATAATCTCGTAGTTGGTTTGATAATTATTTTTTGAGGATTGATGCTTTACCAGTTCTAATAGTGTGTTACGATTGGCCAACCATTGTGTTTGAATCTTTAGAATAATGTGTTTAGTAAAAATAGAATCTAGTGTCGTTTTTATAACTTTTTGTGTATTTGTAGGGAGCGATTTGAAAGGAATGGTCTTTTCGACATCTAATATGTTTCCTTTTACATCAAATTCTATGCTATATCTATTGCCATTGTATTTGGTTTTGGCTTCAATAGTTTTTCCATCTTGGCTTTCTTCAGCATACCATTTGATATTTTTTTGAGAAAGAGAACTATCAATAAATGAAATAGCAAGTTCTGGTACTTTTTGTTCATCTATTCTATATTCTCGTTCAAATTTATTTTGCGAGAAACAAAAAGTAGTACATAATATACTGTATATATATAATATAGTATTCTTTGATATCATATTTCAATAATACAATTTTACTATGAGATTCTAAAATAAGGTGTTTTTTGCGTTTGCTTAATTTCTATGATAAATAATTATGAAAAAATGTTACAATAGCGCATGAGTAGCGACATCTGAAGAGGATAAAAGTCGTTGCTCCATATTTTTTTCATGAATCCATTGTAAAAATCGATCCACTTCTAAACTATGCATAACTCCCCAATCTATAAAATTACCAAAGTAAGGGGAGATATATTGTAAACTTTTAACCAAATCTATGTTTTTATCATTATTTGAAATAAATGGAGAAAGAATTTCTGCTGCTTCATGATGATTTTCCTTGGCTCTCAGGAATCCTTTTTTAGTTGCTGCCAGAAATTTTTTATAACTTTCTTTTTTCTCTTTTATTTTTTGTTGGCTAGCAGCAATAACTGGGGAGTAAGAGTAAGGGATATTATAATCTCGCATTCTAAATATATCAAGTTGTACACCTTCGGCTTCGGCTTGTATAGCCTCCCAATTAAGAAACACCCATGTAGCATCTGATTTCTTTTGTACAATAGTTTCCCAAATCCCTAATTTTTGAGGATATAAGAAGTCAACATTTCCATGACCACCATCATTGAGAACCATCTGCGTTACAATACCGTCTTCATAGCGGGCGTTATAAGAAGCATAAGATTTACTATCAAGCTCTTTGGGCGATGTGATATTATTTTCTTTTAATGTTACGATAGCACTCATATCTTCTTTCAAGAGTGTAGCAACAGCTTTTACATCAAAAGGATTACTCTTGGTTTGATAGCTTATTATACTTTCTAAAGGACATAATGCAAAATCAACTTCACCTAATTCTAATTTTTTAACCGGAGTTATTTCATAGTTATCTTCATCAGGAGTTATAATGGTAACATCCAAGCCTTGAGCAGTATATAAATCTAAGGCTTTGGCAATAAAAAAACCAATATGATTAGTATTGGCAGTCCAATCCAGTGCGATTTTAATATTTTCCATTATTCCGTATTGATTATTTAGTGTTGTATTCTAAAATAATTATAACTACAAAACTGGTATTCTGAATTAACTTGATTTTGGATTTGTTTGTTAAAATTTTGTTACGAATGTAATTCGAAAGTAATTTATTTTATTTGTTTAAGATAAGAAAAAAACTTCATTTTCTGTTGATAATTAATGGTTTTAGAAGATTAGTGTGATTGATCTTTTATCTTGTTTTGGACTATACTAGGTACATCATTGTACCTTAAACAAAACTTAATAAGACTTTATATCAAGTTGATAATTTGACTTATAGTAAGAAGAAAACCCGTTGTGCAATCAAAAAAGTGAGTTATGCTAGAGTTAGCACTAAAATTGAAGATATTTAAAAAAGGGAAATCTAGAACACAACGGGTTGTTTCATTTTTATTTAATTAATCGTTTTGTATAGGTTTTATTTTTATAATTGATCCTTACAAAATATAATCCTGAAGGATAATCTTTGAGATTTATACTATATATTTTTGGATGTATCTTTTGAGGTTCTACAGCTATACGTTTGCCAGCTATATTTACGATTGTCACTGAGGCATCTTCTAAATTAATACTAGATTGTATCGTAACAAGATCTTTTACCGGATTAGGAAATGTCATGATTTTTAAATCATAATTATGATTATGTTGTTTTAAGCTATTAGAAGGTTCTAATCCCCACACCAGTTGATCTTTGTAGTATAGAGTTACCTTCACATTAGGTTGAAAACTTGTTTTATTAGGATCATATGAAAAATCATTGCTTTGATCTAGGTTTTGATACCCTACATGATGTATTCTAGTTTGTATTACGCCTGATTCTCCATTTGCAGGAAGATTGCCAGAAGTATTATTAAATCCTATTTCTACATAATCACCAGAAGTATTATTACCAAAGGATCCTGCAATTCCTATAATTGGAGAATAATCAAGGTTGAATACCATAGGAACATCAAGTTCTGGTGTAAACCAATATCGAATTTTGAAATCAGAATATGGAACTGCACTAGTAGATTTGTTTACAATTTTGAATACAGGTTTGAATTGCGATGTAGAAGCATTTTGTGATCCATCATAATACTCTACACTGTAGTCTGTATCCGGTAAATTATTAAAATCATTATCTACAGTGATATTGACTTTTGTAGGTTCTCCTATTGATTGTCCATTTTCATCAATTGCTGCTAAGGAAATAGTATGAGCACCGTCGGACAGTCCTTGTATAGATATAGGTTGTATTTCAAAAATAGAACCTTGTTTGATATCATCGATAAAATAATCAAGATGTCTGCCACCAGGAGTAATGTCCCAATCAAATGTAGTAAAGATGAGTTCAAAATCCGGCCCTACCAATGCCCCGTTTACAGGAGATTCTATAATTGCTCCCGGTTCTTGAGGTAAAGGATCATTAGTTACAACTACAGTAATGGTTTCTCCTAATTCTGTTATAGAATTGTCACTACGTTCCATTTGTAATGTTAATTCATGAGGACCTTCAGATAAATTTGTACCATCTGTAATTGTACCATCAGAAGTAATGAGTCCTCTGTCATTACCGTCAATTTTAAATCGGAGCTTATATTGTTGAGAAGGTAGACTCCATCCCTCAGTTTTAAAATCTACTTTTAATGGAAGATTTATCAAATCTCCATCCTTTGGAGAGGTAAAGAATACATCAGGTAAAGGGCCAATAGGAGTAGAGGCATCTCCTCCATGAAGTGTCCATATTACAGCAGCATCAAATAAATCCCATCCTTGCTCGGTAAATAAGTGGATAAATTGATCTCTAAGTGGAAATGCAACTCTTCTAGAAGTTACAGAAGGACCGTTGTCATAACCAAATAAAATAGGAATATTATCTACTTGAGCAATGATGATAGCCTCTTCTCTTGGAATACCAAAAGGCATTGTTTGTGTGATATTGTACAAAGAAGTATTAACACTCATGCCAGCAGCCATAGGATGCTTAGGATTTGTAATCTCTACTGTATTGTAAGCCGTATTTGTAAAGCCATAAGAATCGTTTGAAGTAGGGGATACTAATCGTAGTCTATTATACATAAAAGGATCCCATGTCATAATAGGGACTTTTACGGCTTCAAGATCATTACCCAAAATGGCTGGATCTACAGAAGAAGAAACCAACACCATTTCAAAAGGATTGGCTACACCTGGGCCATTTGCATCTTCATCAGACATCAAAGTAACGGTAAAACCAAGTTCTTGTTCTACATGTGATTTGATTGTTTGGTCATCAAAAGACAATTGTGCTTTATCTCCTACAACATATAAGACTTTGATTGTATTTTTAAACTTAACTTTAACTTCGGGGGTGATAGAAGCTGTTTTTCCATTATTATAGAAGACTTTTGCAGTGATTGCATATGTTTTCCATATTATAGGCGTCCAGCTAGATTCAAAAGGAGTAGTAGTTACTTCTTCTACCAATTCATTATCTACATAATATGCTATTTTGGTAATGTCATCTACAGTGGTGTTTACTTTTAGTGGTACTGACTGTTCTCTATCAATTGTGGCTCCATCAGTAGGAGATGCCATTTCCAGAGTATAGGTATATTCAGGTGCAATCGCAGAACCGTCAATTTGTTTAATATAAGCTTCTAATTGGTTAATTTGTGTAGTACTCAATCCAGAAGTAGCTCCATGTTGATCATTCGTATTATATTTTGTGAATACTTCTGCAATAGTTTTTGCAGAACCATCATGTAAATATGGTGCTGTCGCCCAAACACCTCTCAGTGTTGGCACATCAAGCCCCAAAAGTTGTTTGCCTAAACGAGACCCACTATTGTTTTTAATTGTTCCTACATCATGCATTCTACCTGTATCACTATCAGTAAAATCTTCTCCACCATGACAAGACATACATTTTAGATTTTCAAATAAGGCTTTTCCTGCTTCGGCATCTGTAGTTAATGTACCATTAGTATTTCTATATGGGCTAGGATAGAAGGTATTAAGCGATTCTATATAGGCAGTAAGTGCATCAAGATCTGCTGATTTTCCTTTTTTGGGATCACCCAAAGAAAGTGCGGTTGTTCCCTCACTAAAATCCGTATCTGTCATAAAACCCCTACCTTTAAAATGAAAACGGATATCATTTTCAAAATCCTGAATTTCATCAAAATTAGCACTCCAGTGTACTCTACCATGACCGGTTCCTTCGCGACCAATTAAAGAAATTGTATTGCGTAAACCTTCTCCACGATCCGTAAAATCCCATGTCCGCCCATCTTCTGTTCCATCAATATGACAACTGGCACAACTTACGTATCCATCTGTCCCCATTTTGATATTCGCAGCGTCATAAAATATTTGTTTTCCTTTTAAAACAGTAGCACTAAGCTGTTCTTGAGCCACAGTATTAATGGTTGCTAACTTTTCTAGTATGCTCACTCCCGTAGTAATCATTTCTTCGGCATCAAAAACTGTAATGCTCCTGTCCATAAAGTTTTTTACGAATATTCTATTGGTTGTTTCGTCAATTGCCAATCCTTGTGGAGCCTTACCAACATCCATTTTGAGAAGTTCTAATCCTTTTTTTGGATCGATAACAACTATTCTATTATTACCTTGCATGGTTACGATGATATAATTACCAGAAGGCGTATATAGAGCAGAAGAAGGTTGCCCGTGATTGTCAATATCGATTCGCTGGTTGATATTCTCTTTCCCGATTGTTAGATCAATGGGAGATATGGCAGTACGCACCACATTATCAAATGTAAGAGGTTGTCCATCTCTTGCTAATCCTCTTAATATATTATCCTTTTTAGCAACAGACCAAGCTGTTTTGTTATTGGGGTGTATAGTAATTCCTGCTACATAGTTTGGTAATCCTCTCCCTTGATTGCCATTGTCGCCGGTAAAATCATCAATAGGTAGTGTAATTGTTTTTGAGACTGTAAGGGTATTAAGGTCTACTTCCCATATTTGTCCTTCTTGATCAGGAGAGATAAGACGCGTTACTAATATTTTGGAAGCATCTCCTGTAATAGCTATGGCTCTGGGAGTTGATCCAAGAGTTACAGAAGAAACTAATTTTTGAGTATTTGAAGACAGTTCTAATAGTTCTCCCGATCCAAAACCTGAAACAAAACAACGTTTACCATCAGGAGTAAATGCAATTCCATAAGGCTGTGTTCCTTTGGGCAATGCAATCTGTGAAGATACGATTCCGCTAGTATTGATAATATAAATTTCATCAGAATCACGGCAGGTTACCCAAGCATTGCCATTTTCATCAATTGCAATATTAGTTGGATGTTTACCTACTGAGACTTCTTTTATCAGAGATAAATTATCAGCATTAACCAGAGTTACAGTATTATTATCAGGATTAGCAGTCCATACAATTCGGTTGGTTTGATCGACTGTGATCGGACTGGATTGTGTAGGAAGCTCGCCTGTTGTGGTTTCTACAACTACTATGGATTGAGAAGCAACAGCAAAACCACCGTTATTATCTGATACTTGTACCTGTACGAGGTAATTTCCTGCTTCCGTATACGTATGAGAAACTGTATTATTAATCCATTCTGTTTTTGGAGAACCATCTCCAAAATCCCATCTATAGCTCAGTGTATTTCCTTCTGGATCTGTTGCATTAGTGGTAAAATTTATGGGAGTGTTGATGGTTAGAGGAGAAGGTATGTTTGTCTCTATCTTGGTAACTTCGGGAGACTGATTAGAAGAGTCTCCACCTGTAGTAAAATAATATGTATATTCTTCTATGCCATTACCTACGGCATCTTTAATCCCTCCTTCTACAAATTTTACCTTGTATGTGGTGTTTGGAAGTAGTGGTTTTCTTGGAGCATAATTGATGACCTGATACGATGAAGAAGAGACATCTCCTTCAATAGGTTCTCCTCCCAAAGGTGATACTTGAATTGTTTTGTCATTAAGCGTAAGATCATCTAATACTTCATTGATCACAAAACCAATTGTTGTCGTTATGGGTTGATTGGTTGCTCCCGAAACCGGAAAATGATGCCCAACACTAGGCGGGCGTATATCTAAATTATCTTGATGTGAATAAATAGAGGTTTTACCATCTCCTGTAGCAACTACAATATGACCAACAGGTACCCACTGAAAATCTAATAATTGAACAATCTCATCATCAGATGGAGGAACAAACTCTTGTTCAATTTTCATGGTTTCAAAATTGAATTTTACGCCTCTATCAAATCTACCTGTAAATCCAAATTCATCCTGAAATGTCATATATCTACCTAGCGTCACTTGATCTGATGATAGACTAAATCCATGTTTTACATTAGTTGGATCACTAATATCAAAGGCCACCAAACTATTTTCTCCTTCGTTTCCGCTCATATAGATCAAATAGTTTTTCCATACCTGAAACCCTGTACTATATTGCTCATGAGGCACATCTTCTCCAAAAGACCCTAGAAATTTTATATTTTTTGGATCACCAAAATCAAAAACACTAATGGCTCCAGATTGAGGTGCATAAAAAACATAATTTCCAATTCGTAGTACTACATCCGGTAGGGATACAGCCGCAGGAATATCATCAAGCTGTTCACCGGTTCTCATATCAAAAACTCGACTACCATCTATTGTATGCGGAAAAGTTTCTAGATTGTCATAATTTGATTGACCATCTTTTACTGTATATAAAACATCAGAAGAAGTTATAGGTTTTCGATTCAACATATCTGATAAATCAAGATATTTATAACCAGTTCCAGCTACTTCGGGGACAGAATATTCTCTGTAGAAAAGGTCTCCCATTTTCCACCATCTGTGACCATTATTGGCTGCATCGTTCGATTGTACTTTGGTAGGTGCAGTTGGATTAGAAATATTCCAAATGCCAGTACCTTCTTGACCGGCAATCATAAGATAATTACGATGATATGTGCTTACACGATCGCCCTCAGGGAAGTTAGCAAGAAAGGTTCCTGCAGGCCAAGTTTGAGTGGTCATTTTAGGGCCTGATGTACCGTCTAGTTGAAAATAAGCTCTTTGAGTAACTAGGCCCAAAGAAATTATTGTGCCCACAATATATGCGATTTTAAGACAATGGCTTTTAGCATAAGCAAAGCATTGCTTAATTTTAGGTTTAAATTTATGTTTCATGGTTTTAAGAAACAAAGATGTTGTTATACCATTCTAGAATCGTAAGTATAGAAACGAGTGATTTGTTTTATATAATTGTAGTATGAATATGTGGCATCTTTGTAGGTTTTAGGTTAAATTTTTTGTGCATTTATTGGTTATGATATGGGCATTATCATGTCGTAAAATTACAAACATTATCTTAAAGTACAGATGAGGTAAAACAGTATAATTTCTGTAAATAAAGGATAAAAAACAGATGTATTTTTTGTTTTATTTTCTGGTTTACAGGGTTTTAAGATGGTTTTGGGTTGGTTTTGGTAAGAATGATAAAAATATGTTAAAGAGATGTAATATTAATCCTTAATCTTTCATTAATTCATTGATAATAGTTTCAATAGGTTTTAATTCTGAAAGATTTGTTGTGATAGATTCTAGAAGACTACTTCCCACTATTGTAAAATGTTTTTTTAGCATTTCAATATGCTGTTCTGCCTCAGAAATTGTAACGCCATCAGAAACTCTATAATATGTTTTATCATATTCCTTTGGTTCAAGACAATCAAAATCAAAATGAAGATATAAATGTGTTATGTTTTTTTGTTTTAGAGTATCCACTAATTGTGTAGTATCTTTTTCACTAAGTATAAAGATTTGATCTTTGTCGATACGATTTTGTTCTGTGTCATCAATATCTCTTAAACCAATATAATGGATTTGTGATGGGGTTAGTACAGAAGATAGCAAATGATCCATTGTTTTTTCTCCTTCGCCAAGAAGAGTTCGTAATGGCATTCCGTGAAAATTACAACTAGGCGAATCACAAGGTCTATTAATATCCGCATGAGCATCAAACCAAATTACTCCGAGGTTTGGATACAAAGCATTAAGATAAGAAACAGGAACAATTTCTAAACCACAATCTCCTCCGATCGTTTTTATAATTTTTGGATTTTGTGCCTTAATCTCTTTTTTTAATCGTGATAATTGCTCAATTAACGCTTCATAATTGTTGATATAATATTTTTGTTCTCCGTTTTCACCAGCATTAATATTAGAAAGCGGTATTTGAACAAACTCTTTATCATTTAGATATTCTAATATTGTTTTTGCTCCGGGTTCAATAGATTCTCCTTTGCCTGATCCTTGCCATTGCGGAAAATAAATTTTCATTTATAAATTTTTAAAAATTGAAAGATATATCTTTATTTAATCTGTTTGGTTTTGATATAAAAATTAGAATCAATCGTCACAGCATTATCATTGATTTGTTTTGTTTGCCAATTTGTATTTGGTTGAATCCATATAGGAGTTTTATCTACAAATACTCGTATTGGCATGTCAAATTTTGGAATAATATCAGTATATCTGTACTCTAATTTTCCTTTCTTGATACGATATTCTAATATTGGTATTCTCGTATCTCTCAGGTATTGATCAAAAAATTGAGTAAGATCTATCTTTGCTTTTTTACTTATAAAATCTTCAATTTGTTTAGTGGTCACAGTTTGATGATAAAATTCTGTATTTAGACCGCGGAGAATAGCTCTCCATTTTTCATCGTCTTCGATAAGCTGTCGTAAAGTATGGAGTATATTTGATCCTTTAAAATACATATCTGAAGAACCTTCTTGATTAACATTATAAGGCCCTATAATAGGTCGATCATTTTGAATTTGTTTTCTAGTACCAATAACATATTCTGAAGCGGCTTGTTCACCATAGTAATAGTCAAGAAATAAACTTTCGGAGTATGCAGTAAATCCTTCGTGTACCCACATATCCGCAGCATCTTTGTAAGTAATATTATTTGCGAACCACTCATGTCCTGATTCATGAATAATAATAAAATCAAATTTTAATCCCCACCCTGAACCTGATAAATCACTGCCTAAATACCCATTATGATATTGATTGCCATAGGTGACAGAGCTTTGATGTTCCATACCCAGATATGGTACTTCTACAAGCTTAAAACTATCTTCATAAAAAGGGTATGGTCCAAACCAATGTTCAAAAGCTTTCATCATTTTTGGCGCATCTTTGAACTGTTTTTTTGCTTTTTGTAAATTATCTCTTAGTACATAATACTCCATATCTAATGTTCCCTTTTCACCTTCATATTCTTCTTTAAAATGAACATAATCTCCAATATTGATGTTTACTCCGTAATTATTTATAGGATTAGATACAAACCAATGATAGGTTTTTGTTTTATTATTATGTTTCTCTACTTTTTGCAGGCGTCCGTTGGAGATATTCATTAATTCTTCAGGAACATTTACACTGATCTTCAGGCTATCCACTTCATCATACATATGATCTTTGTTCGGCCACCATATACTAGCGCCTATTCCTTGGCATGAGGATGCTATAAAGTGTTTGCCATTGTTGTCGCGACTCCAAGAAATTCCACCATCCCAAGGTGCTCTAACAGCTTCTCTTGGTTTTCCTTCATAATAAATTTCTATTGCTCTTACAGAGTTTTTGGTTTGTGGCGAAATTAATTTGATAAAATGAGCATTACCATCAGATTCAACTTCTAGTTTTTTACCTTCTTGAATTACTTTTTTTATTTTTAAGGGAGGTTGTAGGTCGATTTGCATTACATTATATTCCTCCAGTACTGTGTAATGAACTATATTATAGCCAGAGATGGTTTTTTGATCAGGGTTAACTTTTATATTAAGATCATAAAATGTCACGTCCCACCATGCTCTTTCTGGTGTAATAGAACCTCTCAAAGTATCTTGTCTTGTAAATTGCTTTTGTGCTGAAGCTATATGAATGCTTAACAATATTGCAAAAAGTATATACTGAATATTCATAGATTACGTAATCTTATCTAAAAACCTCTGTTGGAAATACGACAGGACTCTCATGGCCATTTTTTCCTACTGTAGCAATCCCAAAAAAGAAGTTGTCTATAACAATACCGTCCAATACAAAGTTATCTACATCGCCAACAAATCTACTATGATCCCATGTGGGAGATGTGGTATCTCTCCAGTAGATTTTATACCCTTTTATATTAGGATCATTTACTTTTTTCCATTTAAATTTTACCGAGGGCTCTACAATACCTCCAATTTTTACTTCAGATGGAGTAGGAGGTGCCCAGGCCAAACCTGCAAGATTAATTGCATTTACAGCGGTGAGTTTGGCAGCATAATCAAAGTTAACATGTTCTACGACATCTCCGTATTTAATACCGTTTTCTTCTCTTATATCCTGGTGTTGCTGAGTATAATTCTCATGAGCTTCCATGATTCTGATTCCTGCATACCCTAAATCATTAAAAGGCCTGTGGTGTCCACCACGACCAAAGCGGTCTAATCGATAGATCATCTTTGGGTTCATTTCGGGCATATAAGTTTTTACACTTTTATGCACATACCTTGCTAATTGGCGAGAAATACCATCAACTTCTCCACCATAAAAACGTCTACGTTTTACTTTGTTCTCATCATCGGTAAGATTAGTAGGTTCAGAAAATATTCTAAACGTTCTGTTGTCAATAACTCCGTCTACTCCTTTGATATTACCAATCATGTCATTATTAAGGATTCCTATGATATCCCATCCTTTGTCTTTTGCATATTTTGCAAGTCCACCACCGCCAAATAATCCTTGTTCTTCGCCCGATAAACCAACATATACAATACTGTTTTCAAATGTGTATTTTGATAATACCCTTGCCGCTTCTATTGTTCCAGCCATTCCACTAGCATTATCGTTAGCGCCGGGAGCATCTGTTGTAAAATCTGTAGCACTGCTTGCTCTAGAATCGATATCACCGCTCATGATAATATAGCGATTAGGATATTTTGTACCTTTTTGAATAGCAATAACATTTACAACCCATGTATCATGAGGCACTCTCGATCCCATCTCTTTAGTTACAAAGTCTTTTTGGTAAAAAACATTCAGGCAATTATTACAGTCTTTTGAAATGGTTTCAAATTCAGATTTTATCCATCTTCTTGCTGCTCCAATACCTCTGGTTTCTGATATCGTATCGCTAAATGTATTTCTGGTTCCAAAACCAGCAAGTATATTGATGTCTTTTTCAATTCTTTGAGACGATACAGCACTTATAATGTCATAAATTTTTGAGTCTGTTTGTGCTATAATTATTGAGGATAATAAAATTAGGGTAATAGTAAAAAATAATTTCATGTGTGTACTTCTGTATTATGTTGTCGAATTTACTTTATTTTTTAGTTAAATTCATTAGGAAATGTAAGCAAAAGAATTAATTCATTATTGTTTATTAACAATACTTATAGAATTTTGCTTTATTATTAATACAAAAAAGCCATCTTTTTTAAGAGATGGCTTTTGAATTATTCTTTTTAAAAGAATTTCTTAACTGCTTTGTCAGTTGCAAAAATCAGGGATAAAAAAAGCACATGGTTTTCCATCAAAGTCTATTGTTCCTTCAATTAGAGTAGCATTGCTTCCTCCATTACAGGTATAAATACATCCATTGATATTGAAATCACTTCCCATGATCTGTCTCTTATTCTCTTTACTTAGCTTAGTAACTCCTATTATTGTTGTTATTTTTTTTAACATAATTTAATTATTAAAGATATTTATATAACTGCTTAAGAAAAGATTTTGGTTTTAAAGCAATTAACATGGATAACAAGGATCTTCTGTTAATTGTCCACCACACTGACAACCATTAGTTCCAACACCTCCATTACCAGCTTGTATACCACCGTCTATTACCTTTAATGTTTTTTTGTCTAAAACAGATACTCCTTTTAACTCTAAAATTGATTTTAACATGATTATAATTTTTTGATTATTAATGAATTATTTTAAATTTATGTAATTAATTGAGATAAAATATGTTGAGTTTCTAAAGAACGAATTTAAACTTCTAAAAATACGTTTTTACTTTCTCAAAGCATATAAACCAAAAGCAGGACCCAGACCTAGAATAGGATATAACCAGATAGAATTATCAGTATGATCTGCTAAAAAAGAAAGGAGTTGTATACTTGCTATAGTGATCGCAAATCCAATACAGTTGGTAATTGTTAACCCAGTTCCTCTTAGTTCTGGCGGTGCAGCAACAGCTACCATTGTAGAAAATTGAGGAGAATCAGAAATAACAAACATAGCCCAAATACATAGGGCGCCAAGAAATATATCTTTTGATAAGAAAAATAAGAAAGGCGAAGCAAGACAAAATATGCCAGATATCAATAAAGATTGATATGCTACTTTTTTACTACCTATTTTCAAAGAAATGAGCCCACCAAAAATACAAGATATTGCACCCGTGCCGATAATGATAAAAGACCATAATGATATTGGTATTTTGACATGGTGAATACTATTGTAGGTTTTGAGCATAATAGGAATAAACATCCAAAAGGTATACAGCTCCCACATATGGCCAAAATATCCAAAAGAAGCCTTTCTAAAACTTAATATATCAAAAAGCTGAGTAATAACACCTAATTGAAGCTTTGGGACAGCTTTTCTATAAGGACCATCAGGGACAAAAACTTGAATACTAATTCCACCTACAAGAGCCAATATAGAAGTTGCAATGATTACAGCTTTGAAATCTTGATTTTGATAAAATTGGTTTATAAAATGTGGAAAAGCAGTACCAAGTACTAGTGCTCCAACTAAAAAACCTAATGCTTTTCCTAGTCCGTCTTTGTAATAATCTGAAGCAATTTTCATCCCTACAGGATATATTCCGGCAAGAAAAAAACCTGTTCCAAATCGAGCTGTAAGTAGATTGAATATGGTAATGTTTGGTATTAACAATGATAAATTACATAATGCTCCTAAGAAAGCACAGATCATAAATATTCTTGATGGTGAAAATCGGTCTGCCAGAGTTAATAAAGCAAAAGTAAGTGTACCAATAATAAACCCAAATTGTACAAATGATAATAAATATCCCAAAATATTGAAGTCTGTATCAAAATGCCTTACAAGGTCATCAATGACTGCATTACCCGCAAACCATAAAGAGGTACAGAAAAATTGAGAGATAATAATTACCGGTAAGATGTAAAACTTCGGTTTCAGAATGTTAAAATTTTAAGATTATTCTTTAAAAGTATATAATAAGTCGTAAACCTTATCAATATCTTCCACAAAATATTGAGCGACCGTTTTTTTGATTCCAACTTTTACCGTATGTGCTTCTTTTGGTAATTCTTTAAACATGTGCTCATCTGTCCAATCATCACCAATAGCAAAAATAAAGTCATACTTTTGATCAGTAAGCATTTTTGAAGCAGATTTCCCTTTACTTACTCCACTAACTTTTATTTCGATGACTTTGTCACCTTCCAAAATCTCAAGATTGTGATTAGCAATAAGATGTTGTATTGTAGTCTTTAGCGAGCTAGCTCTTTTACTCCCTAGATCCGGATCTACATTTCTAAAATGCCATGCCAGCGAATATCTTTTTTCTTCTACTAAAGAACCCGGAGTTCTGTCTGTAAATGATTCTAAAATTGGAGCAATAGCTCCAAACCATTTATTATCTACACGTTCCATGAGTTCCCAATCTAGTCCGGTTTCTTTTAACCAGACTCCATGTTCTGTAATGAGTGTATAGTCTTTATGTCCAAACCATTTTTGTACAGTATCTCTGTCTCGACCTGTAATGATAATCACTTTTGTGTTTTTTTGACTATCCAGATCGTCTAGAATATCAAATACTCTTTGAGTAGGTTTAGCATCTTCAGGTAATTTGGTAAAAGGAACCATAGTACCATCATAATCAAAAAATAGTATTCTATTTTTTGATTCATGATATTTTTTTGCAATTTCCTGTTTGACAGCTGTATTTACTTTTTTGAGCGTATATTGTATAGCATCATCTTTTGTGGCTTGTAGAGAATCCATAAAATCATTTGCCCATTTTTCTACATTGTAGCGTTGCAAACGTTTTTGTAGGGCTTCATTTCGTTTAATTTGTTCTTCCTCGGGCATTTCTAATGCAAATTTTAATGTATCGGCAATTTCTTCAAAATTATTGGGATTAATAATCAAAGCTTCACTCATTTCATTCGAAGCACCTGTCATCTCACTTAAAATAAGTACTCCTTTTTTATCAAGTTTTGAAGCAATATATTCTTTGGCGACCAAATTCATACCATCCCTAATCGGGGTTAACAAAGCAACCTCACTAGAAATGTAGAGGTCAATAAGATTTTCAAAAGGCATTGATCTATAAAAATACCATATAGGAGTCCAGCTAACTTCTGCAAACTTTCCATTGATTCTACCAACTAATTGATCGATTTCATTTTTTAATATCTGATATTGCGGAATGTTTGATCTCGAGGGAACAGCTAGCATTACTAATCTTGCTTTACCTCTAAATTGTGGGTACTTGTCCAGGAAATATTCAAAAGCTCTTAAGCGATTTGCAATTCCTTTGGTATAATCAAGTCTATCAATAGATAAAATAAGTTTAGCCTGGTTATTTCCTTTTTTGATATGCTTATTGATCTCCTGTTGTAATTCTGTTTGATCTTCTTTTACTTTTTGGTTATGCTCTATGGCAGCTTGATGAAATTTATTGTAATCAATTCCCATCGGGAAAGAATCTACTTTTACAATTCTATCATCAAGATGAATGTTATTAAAATGAATCTCATGACCCAAAATTCGCTGTGCCGAGCTTAGAAAATGACGTTCATAATCATAAGTATGAAAACCTATTAAGTCAGCACCGAGCATACCCTTTAATAACTCTTCTCTACAAGGTATTGTTCTAAAGACTTCGTAAGAAGGAAAAGGGATATGTAAAAAGAAACCAATTGAAACCTCTGGTTTTTGTTTGCGAATTAAATTTGGTAACAACAATAATTGATAATCATGAACCCAAATTTGATCTCCATCTTCTAAGTTCTGTAAAACGATATCAGCAAATTTTTGATTTACATCTATATACGTCTCCCAGGTATTTTTTTCAAAGGCTGTATATTCCATAAAATAATGGAATAATGGCCATAAAGTATTATTGCTAAAACCGTAATAAAACCCCTCTATATCATTTTGAGTTAGAGGTACTCCTACGCACTGATGAGATTCTAATGCAGTATTGATGTCACTTTTGATAGATGCATCGATTTCTTCTTCTGTAATACCACTCCATCCAATCCAAATACTATTATTTTGTTTATGAACAGATTTCATACCGGTAGCTAATCCACCAACACTAGGAGTAGTTTCGATTGTATTTTCATTAATTTTTAATTGTAAGGGGAGTCTGTTTGAGATTATGATAGTTTTACTCATAAATTAAGATAAAGTGCTTGATTACGTTTTGTTTTTTGTTAAATTTCGGAAAAGAAGATCGAAAAAACGGCTATTTTAAAGAAATTTATGAAATATGTATTGTTAAATATCTATGAATGAATTTATTGACCGATTTTTTATTATTTAATTCGTTTATAAAGCATAATATAACAAATGGATAATCTTGATTATGGCATTATAGGAAATTGCCAAAGTGCGGCTTTAATATCAAAAAATGGTTCTCTAGATTGGTGTTGTCTCCCCAGTTTTGATTCATATTCTGTTTTTGCAAAGATATTAGATGAAAATAAAGGAGGAAGCTTTGAAATTCTGGTTAGCGATGATTACAACATCTCTCAAAAATATATTGAGAAAACAAATATTCTGGTAACAGAATTCAATAATGGTAAAGATGCTTTTGAGTTTATAGACTTTATGCCAAGATATAAAAATGATGATGGCTCTTTTTATTCTCCGCCTGATATTATAAGATACATTAAATTATTATCAGGCTGTCCTGTTTTTAAAATCAAATATGATCCAAAACTTGAGTATGCAATTGGTAAAACAAATCATGAAGTCACTCCTTCGTATCTAAAAAGTGTTACTAACGAGGATAAATATGATACTTTGTATTTGTATTCTAACCTCGATTTAGAAGCAGTTTTATACCAAGACGAAATAGAACTCAATGATCATGCATATTTTATAATTAGTTATCATGAAAAAATTCTAGAACAATCTTTAGAAAGATGTTATCTAAAATTACAACGTACAAGAGTATATTGGATGAACTGGAGTGAAAATACAACCTCATATAAACTTTATAATGATCAAATCTTAAGAAGCGCTTTGGTTTTGAAATTATTAAGTTATGAGAAATCCGGGGCAGTGCTTGCAGCAGCAACAACTTCGCTGCCAGAAACGATAGGAGAGGTACGTAATTGGGATTACCGATTTTGTTGGATTAGAGATGCTTCTATGGTGATCAAAGTAATCTCGAATCTAGGACATAAAAGATTAGCACAACGATTTCTTCAATTTATCATTGATATTATTCCTGATAAAGATGAAAAAATCCAGATCATGTACGGAATCAATGGAGAAAAGAAGCTAACAGAAAAAACTCTAGATCATTTGCAAGGGTATAAAAACTCAAGCCCTGTACGTATTGGTAATGCTGCATATCACCAAAAACAAAATGATATTTATGGTATTTTAATGAACGTTATCTATCAGCAATTTGTAAAATTTGAATGTGATTTAGATAATAGTGAAAACTTATGGACGATTAGCAAGAGTATTGTTCATATTGTAAATGTAAATTGGGAAAAACCGGATAAAGGGATATGGGAATTTAGAACAGAAGAACGACATTTTACGTTCTCAAAATTACTCTGTTGGGTAGCAGTAGATAGAGCTATAAAAATTGGCGAATTGATTAATAAAACGTCTAACAATGAAAGATGGATAGCATTGAGAGATCGAATTTATGATGATATCTATAAAAATGCATGGAATGAGGAAGTACAAGCCTATACGCAATCATATGGTTCTAAAGATCTGGATGCTTCTACATTATTAATGGAGTCTTATGGATTTATACATGCTAAAGACCCTCGATTTATTAGTACAGTACAAGCTACAGAGAGAGAGTTATGTAATGATGGGCTATTATATAGATATAAAAATAAAGATGATTTTGGATTGCCTTCCTCATCTTTTACCATATGTAGTTTTTGGTTTATCAATAGTTTATTCAAGATAGGGGAGCAGGAGAAGGCTCGTAAATTATTTGATCAGTTACTTTCATATAGCAATCATCTTGGATTATTCAGTGAAGATATCGATTTTAAAACCAAAAGATTATTAGGTAATTTCCCGCAAGCCTATTCGCATCTTGCATTGATTGAAACAGCAGTTAATTTTTCTGGAGGAGTTACCAAAGAAGAACAACTCATGGAAGCGATTCATTAAATATATAGTGTTATAGCAACAACTCTATAATCAATTCAGTATGTATTATGCATGTATTCAAAATAATACATACTGAATTCTATTTTGATTTTATTCTACTAAAAGAATAGTGCCAAAAACATCTGCATCAATCCAACCCAGATTTTTTTCTTCTCCGGGAATAAAAACAGAACCAATAAAGTTTTCTCGCTCTTTACTACCATCATTATCATTATAAGCAATAGCAAAACCTAGTTTCTTATCTTTTTGTAAAATCACAGGATCATTAACCTTACCTTCTTTATAAGAGTCATCATAAACAGTAACTTCAAACTCCCAAACAGAAACATCATCTTTGGTTACTCTTTTTGTTTTTACATGACTATTATACAATACAGGATTTTGACTTTCATCTAAGTCTACTACATTTCCGTCTAATGCTACGTGATATGCAAACGCATTATTATTAAATTGATGATTACCACCGGAGTTATCCTCATCAATGAAAATTTCTACACAGTCATCATCCCACCATAATGTTAAAGGATCTTTGTGTTGGTCGTACAGTTTGTCGTCTTTAATTTCTACTAGAATGTATAAGGCTTCAGTAGTCCATGCCATTTTATAACGTCCGAAAAAATCTTTGAATGTATAATCCTCACCCAACCATTTTTGATCAAATGCATACCATAAGGTTTCTTTCCAGATAGGGTCGTTCATATCACCATCAATTTTTGGAGCAATCACTGCTTTTTTTACTTCTCTAAGTTGATGATCGATTTTGGAGTTTTGATTTTGTTTGGTATCTGTAGAAGCTACCACGGCGATTTCTTTGTTTTTATCTTTACAACTTATCAGCAATAGTGATAAACATAAAAAAATAATTTTTTTCATAATAAATTTCGTGTCAAGTATGTTTTGTTTGAATGTAAAAGTAGTAAACTAAAATGAAAAAGCGATTATTACCATATTGTAGTAATAATCGCTTTTTATTTTTAGGTATTATTATTGTTGTATTATTTTTTAACTGCTTTTAATTGTTTCAATGTTACCCCATTTAATTTAATAGTATAAAAATAAACTCCGGGTGTTTTGAGTTTTGCACCTTCAATATTAATAGTTTTTTGCCCGTTATTTACTTTTTGATTAAAAACTGTTGTAGTGCTTCCTGATAGGTTAGAAACAGTAATTTCTAATAATCCTTCTTCGGTATTAAGACGAAGTTGTGTTTGATCTGTAATTGGGTTGGGAGATAAAGTAAACTCATGTTTTACATTACTTTTATTATTTATGGATTGCTGTGATGCCGATGCAAATGCGTTACCACAATCACTGGGACAATTATTTGTCCAACTCGAACCTCTATACCAACCATTTGTATTTCTTGATAAGTTACCAGTTTGATTACTACCATCATTAAAAATAACTCTTATATTTTCGGGAGCTACTCCAGAAGGAGGAGTAATGGTATACGAATACCACTGTGTTCCTGCAATGCGAGTCATTTGTTGTCCCGGCCATTCTGATGTTCCTGGGATGGTGGCATTTGCTGCGCTATCAAAAAAATAGGCATTTAGCGTATTACCCCAACCTGAAGGTTTAAAAAAGTTTACTGTAAAAGGAGTGGCATCTTGTTGATTGTTACTACTACCTCCTTGTGTCCATACTGCGTAATCATTTCCAGAAGTTCTCAATGTCCATCCACTACCATTAGGAGACCAATTTCTAGAACCTAATTTCATGGCGATAGTACCTGATCTTCCATCTATATAAGCTGCATAAAGATCATTTCTTGCTTCTACAATATTAATGGAAGATCCAGCAAAAACTCGAACACTTTTTCTTATGGCAATTAGATCTCTAATTGCATTGCGTACTCCTGTGCCTCTATCAAAAAAATGAGTCCAGAATACCATTGGATTGCCCGGATGTGTTAAAATATAAGCATATCCTTTTCTAAGATTAGTTTCTCCTCCGGGAAATACAAAATTGGATCCGCAACATTGTTGTGCTTCTCCTGTATCATGATTATCGAGAAAAGTCACTGATTTTGTTGGGTTGATACCTATCATACCAGAAGGCTTCCCCTCAAAATCTCTTAAATACGAAAGATTATTATCTCTAATAGCATTTTGTAGACTAACTTTGGTGTTAAAATCAAATGCAGAAGAAGATCTTTGTGTAAAATTTACCCAGTTATTTGTTTGTACACGACTACTTTCCAGCAATTCTCCAACTGCAAAATAAGGATTGGTTGCATCATTGTATTCTTTGTTATAAATAGGATCATAACCATGCACAAAATCATATCGCCAACCGTCAAATCCAATATCGTTTTTCAAAAAATTCATCCATCTTATAATCTCTGCTCTTACAGCAGGGTTTTTATGATCTAAATCTCTTGCAGCAGCAAAACCACCATTAGAACCATCAGCTTTGAGAGCAGTCCCTGGGAAAAAATCAGGATTGATACTAAAATCTACAGGGCCATTTACAAAATTTCGGCCTTCATCATCTGCGGTGATATAAAATGTTGGCCAGTTAGGATTTCTAAAAGTTACGGCATCAGGTGAGCCTACTCTATGATTGATTACAATATCACTGATTACTTTTATACCTAAAGCATGATATTGATTGATCAATGTTTTTAGTTGATTTTCTGTACCATAGGAGCTATTAACATCATATAATTCTCGTGGTAAATACCCTTGTGGAGCCGCAGAATTGCTTGGTGGTGGCATCCATATAAGATCGATCCCGGCATCATTGATAGCATTTCTGTTTTGGGAGACAACATTGTACCAGGTTTGCCCGGCAGGTTGGTTTTGAACATTCCAATCAAATGCCTGGAACATTACATCTTCGTCTTGAGCATTTATTGTAAATAGTGTAATAAAGAAAAATAGTGTGATTACGGTTTGTTTTACTGTTTTATGTTTCATTTTACAGTTTTTTAATTAAAGATTGATCCACAATCTTAGCTTAGTTATGAATAAAGAGTTTGTGTATAACCTCGATGATACTGATACCACGAGTTAAAGCGTCATAAAAATCAATAGGATGTTCTGTAGTATTTGCAGTTTTGAGTAAATACGTTTTTACATAATAAGAGCTATCGTATTGTAGAAAAAAGTATTATATAGATTCTATAAATAGCAATTTGATTACTTAGAAATACCTAAAAATGTTTCTTTGAGTTTTTAAAAATGAAGGGAATTGATTTCATAATATGCAATATTTTTTTATTAAAGTTGACTATTGTGTTATATTATGACTAATTTATTGTGATTTTTTTAATTTTGATAATTTCTACTTGTACTCTAACGTTTTCGTGTTGATAAGTTCTTAAGAATCTTCAATTTGTAGTTTTATGTTTTATCGATATGATCAGTAATTTAACTGAACATTACGATTTATATATAAAATAACTTAATGTATTGTTAATACTTAATTCTGTTTGGAATTATATTGGAAAATTATATTCGGCACTTAACCTTAAAATATAATACACAAAATGAAAAAATTAACCTTATTATCAATTTCAGCTATTTTAGTTTTATTTTTTTGGAGTTGTAGTGATTCTGATGATACTCAAAATCCAGAAGCTATTGGATTAGAGACACAACAAGAAAACCTATTTGCCGGTCAAAAGAATATTGATAACCATGTTATTACTTACAAAGTATCTGCAGAAGAAGAATTACATTTTGTAGCAGAAGTTACTATTGATCAAAAGACGTTATTTGCTAATGTTCAGTATGATTTGGAAACTATAGATTTTGATGGAAAAGATGTAGTGTTAGCAAAAGAACAAAAAGAAGTATTACTGAAATTAGGTGAAGAAATTTCTATGTTTTTGTTTGGAGAAAAATCGACCGATGAGTTTTCTATGGCTGAATATACCTTATTACGTTTACTGGAGTACTGGGCCAAATCTCCAAATGGGTATGCATATCCTAAAAAGAAAATAGCGCTGCATAATGCTATTAAAAATAATTTGAAAAGTAGGAATGAAGGAGTTACTTGTATTAGAAAGAATACTATAGTGAATGCTGATTATGATGATGATAGAGGAGATATTAGTGAACCGATACGAGTAAATGGAGAAAGATGTATCGGAAGATGCGGTTCTGGATGTGGATCAACTTTTACAATTGCTAGTGCCTGGACAAAAGATTGTTTGGATCATGATAGATGTGGGAGAGTAAATGGTGGAGGAAGTGCAAGCTCCAATCCATTTGATAGGGAGTGTGGTGATGAGTATTTTGAAGCTTCTGATGACTATCTATTTGGAGTAATCCGAGGATGTAGAGGATAATTTCTAAAATCTTAAAATAAAAGAAGCCGTCTTTTTATACCCAAAAAAGACGGCTTTTAAATCAAAATTAAACAACTCCTAAGTTTAGTGCCATTAGGAGGGCAATTTATTTTTAGCTAATAAAATAACCGTTTTCTTCAGCAATTTTGTCAGCAATTTTAGTTCTTAGTTGTACAACATTAGGTTGGTTTGCGTATTTAGTAAAACGCTTAAGACCCATTAACATCATACGTTGCTCATCACCTTCAGCAAAAGATACAATTGCTTCTTTTCCTCTTTTGGTAATAATATCTACAGCGTTGTATAAATATAACTGAGACATTGCAATTTGTGTTTCCTGAGATGCTTCTCCAAAACGCTTCGCATTTTTCTCTGTACGTAAGATTGTAGACTCAGCCATATAGATTTCGATTAAGATATCAGCAGCAGCCATTAGTAATTGTTGGTGCTCCTCTAGTTGAGGTCCAAATTTTTGTACAGCAGATCCAGCAACCATCAAGAAAACTTTTTTAAGCTTTGCAATAATTTCTTTCTCTTCAGAAAATAATTCTGAGTAATCAGGAGTGTCAAAAGAAGGAATTCCTGTTAACTCGTCTGCTACTTTCATTGCAGGGCCTAGAAGATCTACATGGCCTTTCATTGCCTTCTTAACCAACATACCTACCGCTAACATACGGTTGATTTCGTTAGTACCTTCATAGATACGAGAAATACGAGCATCTCTCCATGCAGATTCCATTGGTGTATCTGCAGAGAATCCCATTCCTCCAAAAATTTGCACTCCTTCATCTGAGGTATTTTGGATATCTTCAGAAACAGCTACTTTAAGAATAGAACATTCTATAGCGTACTCTTCAACACCTTTTAACTCTGCCTCTTGATGACTATTTCCTTCTGCCTGACGGATAGCAATTCTATCTTCAATATTTTTTGCAGCTCTGTAGCTGGCAGACTCACCTGCGTAAGTAGATGTTGACATTTCAGCAATTTTAGCCTTAATTGCTCCAAAATTCATGATTGGAGTTTTAAACTGAATACGCTCATTTGCGTATTTTGTTGCTTCATCAACAATTCTACGTTGTGCATCAATACATGCAGCAGCTAGTTTGATTCGCCCTACATTCAATGCATTCATAGCTATTTTGAATCCATTACCTCTTTCTGATAACATATTTTCTACAGGAACTTTGGTATCGCTAAAGAATACCTGACGAGTAGATGAAGAGTGAATTCCTAATTTCTTTTCTTCTTCCCCTAGAGTGATACCATTAGAAGGGTCATTTTCAACAATAAATCCAGTGATATTTTTATCATCTCCAATGCGAGCAAATACGATAAAAAGATTACAGAATCCTGCATTAGAAATCCACATTTTTTGTCCAGAGATCAAATAATGACTCCCATCATCAGAAAGCACAGCTTTTGTTTTACCAGAGTTTGCGTCTGATCCTGCTCCTGGTTCTGTCAAACAATATGCACCAAACCACTCACCGGTAGCTAATTTTGGAACATACTTTTTCTTTTGCTCTTCGTTACCATATAATGTAATTGGCATTGTACCAATACCTGTATGTGCTCCAAATGCAGTACTAAAAGAACCTGTAGCACCTGATATATAATCACATACTAGCATGGTAGAAACAAACCCCATACCTAATCCATCATACTCTTCTGGAACTGCGACTCCTAAAAGTCCTAATTCTCCGGCTTTGCGCATACATTCTTCTGTAAACGCATAGTCTTTATTTTCAAATCTTTCCCAATGTGCCCAAAGTTCACGATCTACGAATTCTTTTGCGCTGTCACGCATCATTTTTTGCTCCTCAGAAAAATCTTCTGGAGTAAAAACATCTTCTGCCTTAGTTTCTTTTACAAGGAACTGTCCTCCTCTAAGAATGTCTTTGTTTATAGTTTCTGCACTCATCTTTTAATACGTTTTTAGTAATCAATGTCAGGTATTTGAAAAAATGCTCCAAATACCCAAAATCTTAATATCTAGGTTTTTGTTAATTAATTTAAAAATTCAAAAATACCGGCTGCGCCTTGCCCTGTACCAACACACATTGTGACCATACCATATTTCCCTTTCATATCACGTTTACGCATTTCGTCAAACAATTGTACAGATAGTTTTGCTCCTGTACATCCAAGAGGGTGTCCTAATGCAATAGCACCTCCATTTACATTGATGATATCTGGATTAAGACCTAATTCTCTAATTACGGCTAGCGATTGAGAAGCAAATGCCTCGTTTAATTCGATTAACTCAACATCTTCTTGTTTAAGACCGGCTTGCTTTAATGCTTTTGGAATAGCTTTTACAGGACCGATACCCATAATTCTTGGTTCTACACCTGCAGCGGCATAATTTACTAATCTAGCAATAGGCTCAAGATTTAATTCTTTTACCATTTCTTCACTCATTACCATAACAAAAGCAGCTCCATCACTCATTTGAGAAGAGTTACCAGCAGTAACACTTCCTCCAGCTTCAAATACAGGTCTAAGTTTACCAAGAACTTCTTGGCTTGTTCCAGCACGAGGCCCTTCGTCTTTATTTACGGTATATGATTTTGTAGCTTTTTTACCGTTTGCATCTATATACGTCTGTTCTACTTCTATAGGTACGATTTGATCTTGAAAGCGGTTTTCAGCCTGAGCTTTTAAGGCTTTCATATGAGAATTATATGCAAATTCATCTTGATCTTCACGAGATACTTTGAATTGGTGAGCAACTGCTTCTGCTGTATTTCCCATTCCCCAATAATAATCTTCGTGTCCGGCTTTTGCCAAATCATAATTTAGTTCTGTCTTATAACCTGTCATAGGAACAGAACTCATACTTTCTGCACCACCTGCAATGATACAGTCGGCCATACCTGCTTGAATTTTTGCAGTAGCCATACCAATAGTTTCTATACCTGAAGAACAAAACCTATTTACGGTTACTCCTGGAACATCTATAGATTCTAATCCCATTAAAGAGATTAAACGAGCCATATTAAGACCCTGAGATCCTTCTGGCATTGCATTACCTACAATAACATCATCAATTCGAGCTTTGTCTAATTGAGGAAGCTCTTTCATCATATGCTGAATTGTTTCAGCAGCTAATTCATCTGTTCTTTTAAATCTGAACACCCCTCGAGGCGCTTTACCTACGGCTGTTCTATATGCTTTTACTATATATGCTGTTTTCATTTTTTTTCTTTTTCTAGTTTCTTAGAGGTTTTCCTTTTTTTAGCATATGCTCGATACGCTCAAGAGTTTTACGTTCTGTACAAAGAGATAAGAAGGCTTCTCTTTCTAAGTCTAATAGATATTGTTCTGTAACTAAGGTAGGTTCAGAAAGGTCTCCACCTGCCATTACATATCCAAGTTTGTTAGCAATTTTCTGATCGTGTTCAGAAATATATTTACTAGCTTGCATAGAGTCAGTACCTACTAAGAACATACCTAAAGCTTGTTTACCTAGTACTTTTACATCTTTACGACGAACAGGTTGTGTGTATCCTTGTTCTGCCATTAATTTTGCATAAGCCTTGGCAGTAGCGATTTGGCGATCTTTATTTACTACTACAATGTCTTTTCCTTTCTGTAGAATATTGGTATCGTATGCTTCATAAGCAGAAGTAGAAACTTTTGCCATTCCGATGGTTAAGAAATGTTCTTGTAATACATTAAGCTCAACGTCATTTTTCTTGAAAAGGTCAGAAGCTCTCAATGCCATTTCTTTTGATCCACCTCCACCAGGGATAACACCAACACCAAATTCAACCAAACCGATGTATGTTTCTGCCGCAGCTACTACTTTATCTGCGTGTAGTGATAATTCACAACCACCACCAAGTGTCATACCATGCGGTGCTGCTACTGTTGGTATTGCAGAATAACGCATGCGCATCATTGTATCCTGGAAATATTTAACAGCCATGTTGAGCTCATCATATTCTTGCTCTACAGCCATCATAAAGATCATTCCGATATTAGCACCTACAGAAAAGTTTGCAGCTTGATTTCCTACTACTAATCCTTGGAAGTCTTTTTCTGCAATATCGATAGCTTTATTGATTCCAGCTAATACATCACCTCCAATAGTATTCATTTTACTTTGGAATTCTACATTTAAGATTCCTTCACCAAGGTCTTCTACAATAACACCGCTATTTTTGAATACTTCAGAAGATTTACGGATATTATCAAGAATAATAAACGCATCTTGTCCTGGAACTTTTACTTGTTTTTTCTGAGGGATATCATAATAATAAGTAGCTCCTTGATTAACAGTGTAGAAAGATGTGCTTCCACTAGCGATCATGTCAGTTATCCATGAAGCCGGTTCATAACCTTCTGCTTTCATGATCTCAATTCCTTTTTCTACGCCAATTGCATCCCAAATTTGGAAAGGACCATGTTCCCAACCAAAACCTGCTTTCATAGCATCATCAATTTTGTATAAATCATCAGTGATTTCAGGAATACGATGAGAAACGTAAGCGAATAGGGCAGAGAATGTTTTTCTATAAAACTCTCCAGCTTTATCTTTTCCTGCGACTAATACTTTGAAACGATCTACAACTTTGTCTATTGTTTTTGTCATTTCCAGAGTTGCAAAAGAAGCTCTTTTCTTTTCTCTATATTCTAAAGTATCAAGGTCTAATGAAAGTATTTCTTTTTTTCCTTCGGCAGTTACATTCTTTTTATAGAATCCTTGTTTTGTTTTACTACCTAACCATTTATTCTCCATCATCGTATTGATAAAGTCAGGAAGTTTAAATAACTCATGACGTTCATCATCTGGGCAGTTATCAGCAATACCATTTGCTACATGCACTAAGGTATCTAATCCTACTACATCAACTGTACGAAAAGTAGCTGATTTAGGACGACCAATTACAGGACCTGTAAGTTTATCGACTTCTTCTATGGTTAATCCCATTTCTTTTACCATATGGAATAAACTCATTATGCTAAAGATTCCTATTCTATTACCGATAAATGCAGGAGTATCTTTTGCTACTACAGAAGTTTTTCCTAGATATTGCTCGCCATATCCATTTAGGAAATCTAATACTTCTTGAGAAGTGTTTGGTCCAGGAATAATCTCAAATAATTTAAGGTAACGAGCAGGGTTAAAGAAGTGTGTTCCACAGAAATGTTTTTGGAAATCTTCACTTCTGTCTTCGTTCATAAATTTAATAGGAATACCAGATGTATTAGAAGTGATTAGTGTTCCCGGAGTTCTATATTTTTCTAAATTTTCAAAAACTTGTTTTTTGATATCAAGTCTTTCTACTACAACCTCAATAATCCAATCTACATCTGCTACTTTTGCAATATCGTCTTCAAGGTTTCCTGTAGTAATACGGTTTGCAAATTTCTGATTATAGATAGGAGAAGGTTTGGATTTAAGAGCTGCAGTAAGTGAATCATTTACTAAACGATTACGAACTATTTTGTCTTCGAGGGTAAGACCTTTTGCTTTTTCTTTATCGTTTAATTCTCTGGGTACTATATCTAACAATAGTACTTCGACACCGATATTTGCAAAATGACATGCAATGCCAGATCCCATTATTCCTGAACCGACAACTGCGACTTTTTTAATGATTCTTTTCATTTTTTTAACTTCTGATTGTTAAGGTGTTATAGATTCTTGTTTTGTGTAAATTTTCTTAGATGAGATCAAATCATTAATGATTTGAAATACTTCTAGAAATGTATCAAGCTTTTCTTTGGGTACAAATTTTCTTACAGCAGTATCAAAAGTGAAAACTACTTCTTTTGAGAAATCTCTCATTTCTAAACCAAAGGGGGTCAGATATATAAGAACACCACGACCGTCCTGAGGATTTTTCTTTCTATATATTAATCCTTTTTCTTCCATGGTTTTCAAAGTACGTGATAAGCTTGTAGCTTCCATACCCATTTTGGGGCCTAATGAAGTTGATGGAGTACCACTTTCTGGGTCAATACTTAATAGAGCAAATCCTGTGGCCATTGTGCTACCTTTTTTGCTAGCTTCTTCATTATACATTTTTGCTACTGCCATCCAAGTAGCTCTAAGTGCATAATCAATTGTCTTTTCTCTCATTCAAAAATTTATTGTGAACGTAAAGGTAATAAATTTTGTTATGCATGCATAATAAATAATGTAAAAAATTAAGAATTTATGAAGTATTTTACATTTTACTACTAAATTAATAAAAAAACTCCTCACAAAATGAGGAGTTTACTGATTTGCCGTTAAGCTTATGCATCTTTTGCATTATAACCAGTAAATTGAATTAGCCATAAATTTTAGAGTATAATTCTTTATATTTTTCTTTAATGATCCTTCTTTTAAGTTTCATAGTAGGGGTAAGGTGACCAGCATCAATGCTCCATTCGTCTGCGGTAAGTTCAAAACGCTTTACGCGTTCCCATTTCCCGAATTTTGCGTTATGCTCATCTACTTCTTCTTGATAACGATCGATAACCGCTTGATTGCTGATAACTTCTTGCATAGAATCACCAACTTTAATGCCTTTGCGCTGTGCCCATTCTCTTAGGAATTCAAAATTGGGTTGTATAAATGCGGCAGGCATTTTTTCTCCTTCACCTATAACCATAATTTGCTCGATAAAACGA
The DNA here is from genome assembly GCF_006443095.1 of Aquimarina algicola. Lineage (GTDB taxonomy): Bacteria > Bacteroidota > Bacteroidia > Flavobacteriales > Flavobacteriaceae > Aquimarina > Aquimarina algicola. Next base: position 11,071 of record NZ_VFWZ01000004.1, on the reverse strand, counting down.
GATTGTTTCATTGCATTTTCAATAAGCTGCGGGGCAACATATTTTCCTCCTGAAGTTTTAAACATTTCTTTTTTACGATCCGTGATTCGTAAAAAACCTTCACTATCGATCACTCCAATATCACCTGTATGAAAATATCCGTCTTTTAAAACCTCTTTTGTTTTATCTTGATCTTTGTAATACCCTTGCATTACTTGAGGTCCTTTTACTAGAATCTCACCATCTTCGGCTATTTTTACTTCTGTTTGCGGGATTAGCTTTCCTACAGTACCTATTTTGAAACCTTTATTTCTTGCATCATTTACAGAAACAACAGGAGATGTTTCTGTAAGTCCATATCCTTCCATAACACTTATTCCGGCAGCATTGAATACTCTTGCAAGCCTTGGTTGTAAAGCAGCACTACCAGAAGCGATAACTTTTAGATTACCCCCTAAGGCTTCTTGCCATTTACTAAAAATAAGTTTTCTAGCGATACCTAATTTTTTCTCATACCACCATCCATTTGCATTGTATGGTTCATATTTAAGTCCTAATTCTACGGCCCAAAAGAATAATTTCTTTTTTACTCCCGTTAAATCTGCTCCTTTTGCAATAATTTTGTCGTATACTTTCTCTAGCAATCTAGGTACGGCAGTCATTACATCTGGTTTTACCTCTTTAAGGTTGTCACTTATCGTCTCGAGAGATTCTGCAAAGTAGATGTTCACTCCTAAATATTGATATAGATACATGAGCATTCTTTCATAAATATGACATACAGGTAGAAAACTTAATGATTTTGCTTCTCCTGATGGTATAGGAAATCTTGTTGAAGCATTCAAAGCATTACTAACCACATTTTTATGACTTAGCATTACTCCTTTAGGTCTTCCGGTTGTTCCTGATGTATATATTAAAGTAGCAAGGTCATCTTCTTTTACAGATGCCATTAGGTCTTCTACTTCTTTTTGATTACTATCATCTTTACCTAATTCTAAAACTTCGTTCCAGCTTTTACATCCTTCAATATCGTTATATGAGTATACTTCTTTGAGAGAAGGTACATTTGCGTGTATATTCTTTACTTTTTGATAAACTTCATCATCTGATACAAAACAATATGTAGATTCAGAATGATTCAATACATATTCATAATCTTCTTGAGAAATTGTAGGATAGATAGGAACATCTTGAGCACCTATTTGAAGTACTCCGATATCAGTAATATTCCATTCTGTTCTATTATTAGAAGATATGATGGCAACCTTATCATTTGGTTTTACTCCTAATCGTAGCAGTCCACGGCTAATTTGATTAGCTTTTTCTATATATTCGGCAGAAGATGTAGCGACCCATTCACCATTGTATTTGGTAACTAAAGCCTTGTCTAAATTAAATTTTTTGAGTTGATAGTGTGGAAAATCAAATAGTCTAGTAATTGTCGTCATATGTTGTTTTAAAAATTTCTAAGCAGTTTTTTAATGATAAAAAAACTACTATGCGTGCATAGTTTCGCAAATTATAAAAAATCTTACAATACGCAACCCTAATATATAAAAAAAGGAGCTGTAATTTGACAACTCCTTAGTATTTTATCGGTTTTGTTAACATATTTTACTTATAGACACTCAAAATTTATCAGTATTAACATTTTCAATCCATTTTCTTGCATTTACAAAAGCTTCAATCCAGGGAGAAACTTCATCATGTCTTCCTTTTGGGTAATAAGCCCAGTTCCAGGTAAAAATAGAACGTTCGATGTGTGGCATCATTACCAGATGTCGCCCGGTTTTATCACTCATCATTGCTGTATTGTAATCAGATCCATTCGGGTTGGCTGGATATTCATTATATCCATACTTTGCGACAATATGATATTGATCTTCAGAAAGAGGGAGGTTAAACTTTCCTTCTCCATGAGAAATCCATACTCCGAGTGTACTTCCCGCAAGAGAAGATAGCATTATAGAATTATTCTCTTGTATTGTCACTGAAGTAAAGGCACTTTCATGTTTATTAGATTCGTTATGAATGAGTTTGCCGTGAGTTTCATGGTCTGGATTAATAATTTCCAGTTCCATAAAAAGTTGACAACCATTGCAGATTCCTACGGATAAAGTATCTTCTCGTTTAAAAAAGTTATTTAAAGCTTCGTTTGCTTTTTGATTATATAAAAAGGCTCCTGCCCATCCTTTTGCAGAACCAAGTACGTCACTATTTGAAAATCCACCAACGGCTCCTATAAACTGAATGTCTTCTAGTGTTTCTCTACCAGAAATCAAATCAGTCATATGAACATCTTTTACATCAAATCCGGCCAGATACATGGCATTTGCCATTTCACGCTCAGAATTACTACCCTTTTCTCTGATAATTGCAGCTTTTGGTCTCTGAGTGTTAGGACTTAATAAAGGTTTTCTTCCCATAAAATGTAAAGGGAAATCGTATGTAAGGGGTTGCTTAGAAAAATTCTCAAATCGATCCTTTGCAAGATTATTCGCTGTTTGTTTTTGATCTAACAAGAAAGATGTTTTGTACCAAGTATTTCTTAGCTCATCAATATTCAAATCAAACGCATCATCTCCGTTTGTTATCTTTAATGTTTCTCCTTCTTTAGCTTTTCCTATGTTAAAGAAAGAAATATTATGCTCTTCAAGAATTGTTTCAATATTAGCGTTTAAGGCACTTTGAAAAACAATTCCGGAATTTTCTGCAAATAATAATTTAATCGAATCTGATTCTTTAATATTTGTCAGGTTTAAAGTAGCTGTGGTATTTATATCAGCAAAACATAACTCTAATAGGGTAGTGATTAAGCCTCCTGATGCAACATCATGACCGGCAACAATTTTATTATCTTGTATTAATTGCTGAATAACATTAAAAACTTTTTTGAAATTATTGGAGTTATGTATGGTCGGAGCTTCGGCTCCTATTTTATTATTAATTTGCGCAAAAGATGATCCTCCTAGTTTATGCTGATCATTAGATAAATTGATATAATAAATATCTCCTCCATTTTTTTGTAATACAGGTTCTACAACTTTATTAATATCATTACAATTTGCTGCTGCAGAAATAATCACAGTTCCGGGAGCAATAACTTCATCGTTAGGATATTTTTGTTTCATCGATAAAGAGTCTTTACCTGTAGGAACATTGATCCCTAAATCAATTGCAAAATCAGAAATTGCTTTTACCGCTTTATATAAGCGAGCATCTTCTCCTTCATTTTTACAAGGCCACATCCAGTTAGCTGATAAAGAAACGGATTGTAATCCATCCTTTAAAGGAGCCCAAATGATATTGGTTAATGCTTCGGCGATAGCGTTTTTACTTCCTGCTTCTGGGTCGATTAATCCCGAAATAGGGGAGTGACCAATACTTGTTGCAATACCCTCGGTACTTTTATAATCAAGCGCCATGACCCCACAGTTATTCAAGGGTAATTGCAAAGGCCCAGCACATTGTTGTTTTGCTACACGGCCTCCTACACAACGATCTACTTTGTTTGTCAACCAATCTTTACAGGCTACCGCTTCAAGTTGTAAAACTTGTTGTAAGTATTCTTTAAAATTATCAATTGAATAAGTAATATCGTTATAATTTCTGGATACTGTTTGATCATTCATAATTGTTTTTGGAGAACTACCAAACATATCTTCTAAAGCTAAATCCATAGGTGCATCCCCTTTGGTTTTAGATTGAAATGAGAAGCGTTGATCTCCTGTGACGTCTCCTACCTGATACATAGGAGAACGTTCTCTCTCAGCAATGCGCTCTAGAGTATTGATATTTTCTTGACTGATCACTAATCCCATACGTTCCTGAGATTCGTTACCAATGATTTCTTTTGCTGATAATGTTGGATCTCCTACGGGTAATTGATCAAGATCAATTTTACCTCCAGTTTCTTCTACTAATTCTGAAAGGCAATTAAGGTGTCCTCCTGCGCCATGATCATGTATAGAAACAATAGTATTTTCTTCACTTTCTACCATTCCGCGTATGGCATTAGCGGCACGTTTTTGCATTTCAGGATTAGAGCGCTGTACTGCGTTTAGCTCGATACCACTACTGAATTCTCCAGTGTCGGCAGAAGATACAGCTGCACCTCCCATACCGATTCTATAATTTTCTCCACCCAGAATTACAATTTTGTCTCCGGTCTTGGGGTTTGCTTTTATAGCTTGATCATTTTTTGCATATCCAATCCCACCGGCTTGCATGATTACTTTATCAAAACCAAGTTTTCTAGCTTCTTCTTCATGCTCAAATGTAAGTATCGAACCTGTAATAAGAGGTTGTCCAAATTTGTTTCCAAAATCTGAAGCTCCATTGGATGCTTTAATCAAAATATCAATGGGAGTTTGATATAGCCAATCTCTTTCAGTCATCGCTTTTTCCCAAGGTCGATTTTCTTCTAATCGAGAATAAGAAGTCATGTACACAGCAGTACCTGCGAGAGGTAAAGATCCTTTTCCCCCGGCGAGACGGTCTCTAATTTCTCCTCCTGATCCGGTAGCGGCTCCATTAAAAGGTTCTACCGTTGTTGGAAAATTATGTGTTTCGGCTTTTAAAGAAAGTACACTTTCAAACTCTTTTTCTTCATAAAAATCAGGTTTGTCAGCTGTTTTTGGAGCAAACTGCGTGACTTTTGGTCCTTTTATAAAAGCTACATTGTCTTTGTAGGCAGATACAATATCATTAGGATTTGTTTCAGAAGTTTTCTTGATTAATTTAAAAAGTGAGCTAGGTTGTTCTTCTCCATCAATCACAAAAGTTCCGTTGAAGATTTTATGGCGACAGTGTTCTGAGTTTACTTGCGAAAAACCAAAAACTTCAGAATCAGTAAGTTTCCTGCCTATTTTTTTGCTAACTCCTTCTAGATACTCAATTTCTTCATTACTTAATGCAAGTCCTTCACTTTCATTATACGAGGCAATATCTTCAATCTCCAGAATAGATTCTGGGGTGATATCTATAGTATATATCTTTTGATTAAGAACATTATATTTTTGAGAAAGCATAGGGTCAAAATCAATAAAATCTTTTGAAACTGCTTTAAATTCTTCTATTCTTATAATACCATCGATACCCATGTTTTGGGTTATTTCGACTGCATTGGTACTCCAAGGGGTTATCATAGCGGCTCGGGGACCAACAAAAAAAGCGTCGATAGACGCCGTAGATAGTTGAGGTTGGTTGCCAAATAACCAGATAAGTTTTTTAATGTTTTCTTGTGATAAATCTTGATTAGTTTGAACAGCAAATATGTTCTTGCTTTGGTTTCCGAAGAAAAGAATCATTTTTTGGATAATTGTGTTGTGTTGAACAAGCAGCAAATTTACTATTTTCTATGTAAAGAATTGCATAAAAAAAAGATTGAATGCTCGAGTTATTCACTAATTTTTGAACATAATGATAGGTAACTATAATATAAGCAGTGAATGCTTTAGTTTACTATTTTTTGTATAAGGCTATTTGAAACTCCTAGATCTGTGTTTTCTTGCAAGATATTGTCTAATGCTAGAATATCTTCATTTTCTAATGCTCTAACAGCTATTTTTACTTTTTTAGATTTATTTTGCTCTGTATTATACTGTATTTCCAGTGTTTTTTTGGTTGCATTAAATTGTGTGATTTGATCGTATCGTATAAATTTTTTTGAAGCTATTACCCCTAATTTCACTTCTATATATTTGGGGAATATTTTTACAACTTTTAAGTTTTGATTTAATATCCCAATGATTACCAATAGAGCTCCAATTCCGAAAAATGTAATTCTTCCAGTCAAGATAAATAAAATAATACCAATAGCAGCGATGATTCCGGCTGTAATAAAAGGTTGATTTGCTACCTTTTTACTTAATGACAATTCTTTTATTGATTCCATACTTAAAGTGTGTTGATGAATTTTTCTTCTTTGATTTGATTTAAAATTTTTCTGGCTCCAAAAACTCCTATGAGACCAATTGGAACAAAAAGGACGCTACCTATTAAGAATATTGTACTTCCTATTTTGGGTTTCCCGAGTATAATGATAATAACACCAATGCAATTTAATATTAGAAAAGGAAGTGTCATCCAAAAAAGTATTATACCTTCTTCATTTGTAGCAGATATTGTAAATATTACCAAAAGTAATTGTATCACTAACCATATTACCATTTGAGGGTTAAGTAATTTCATAGGTTATTAGTATTTGAATTGAAAATATTAATTTTATAGCAAATATGATGACATTGTAGGATTGTAGAATCCCTGTTTTCAGTGAAATTCATGTACAATAAAAAAGAGTAGTATTTAGTTCGTTTTTCTCTCTAGTAATGCCATATAAAATCCATCATATCCTGATTGATGTGATAATATTTTTTTGTCTTTAATAAAGGTAAAGTCTTGTCCTATTTCTTTAGACAAAAATGTATTTACTTGATCTTGATTTTCTGACGGTAGAATTGAACAAGTAGCATACACCAATTTTCCTCCCGGTTTCACCATTTTAGAATAACGTTCAAGTATTTCAGCTTGTGTTTGTTTAATATTATGTATGAACTCTGGCTGTAATTTCCATTTTGCATCAGGATTTCTACTTAGTACTCCCAGACCACTGCATGGAGCATCAATAAGCACACGATCTGCTTTTGCATAAAGTTTTTTGATATCTTTTGTGCTTTCGATTACTCTAGGTTCTATGTTATGCGCTCCGGCTCTACGAGCTCTTCTTTTTAACTCTTTGAGTTTATTGGCGTAGATATCCATAGCAATGATTTGCCCTTTATTTTGTAGGATTGCAGATAGATGTAATGTTTTTCCACCGGCTCCGGCACAGGTATCTATAACTCGTTGTCCGGGTTGCACATCTAAGAAGTCTGCTACTAGTTGCGAAGAGGCATCTTGAACTTCAAATAATCCGTCCTTAAAAGCTTGTGTACTAAATACATTAGCTCTTTCTGTTAATTGTAAAGCATTGGGGTAGCCTTTTATAAATTCTGTATCAATATGTTCGTCTTCTAAAACGCTTCTTAATTTGTTTCTTGAAATTTTTAGTGTATTGGTCCGCAGTATAACTGGAGCTTGCTGATTTAAAGCATTGATTTCTTTATCCCAATTTTTTTTCAATTCTTGCTCTCCTAATTCGTCTAACCAATCCGGGATGGATTCTCTAAACTTTCGGATTTTGTTAAGTTCATCAAAACGTCCTTTGATTCGTCGAGTAGGAGTGGGGACAATTTGTTTCCAGTCAGGTAAAGAAATACCTCTTAAGGTCGCCCAAACGGCAAAGATACGCCACAAGTTTTCTCTGGAGTATGGTTCTTTTACTTCTGCTATTTCTGCGTATAATCTTTTCCACCGCACTATTTCGTATACAGTTTCTGCAATAAAACTGCGATCTCTAGATCCCCATCGTTTATCTCGTTTCAGTAATTTTTGAACTACTTTATCGGCATAGCCTTCTTCATTAAAAATTTCATATAATCCATCTATAACTGCAAAAACAAGATTTCTATGTAAACGCATTGTATTATTTTTTAAGGTCTGCAAAGTTAGTTCTTTGTTACACAAATACAGTTATATTTGAATATAATTATTAAGGATGCGAGTATTTACTATTTTATTGTTGTTTCTGGTGAGTTTATTCTATGGATCTGATAAAAGCACAAAGAATCAAGACTTTTCTAGAGTAAGTGTAACGATTATACATGAAGACTCTATTCGTGTTAGAGCTATTGATATTTATAATGATACTCTTTTAGGGTTTGGGTATGATAAAGGATATGGGTTTATAAATTTGAACACCAATGAAAAGAACATTATTGGTTTTGAAAGGGAAAATATACTGTCAGAAGAAGAGAATTGGGTTTCAGAACAACGATCAGTAGGTTTTGCAGGGAATTCATTTTTTACTTTAGGTGTCGGTTCTCCTGCCAGATTAAGGAAGGTAGATTTAAAAACTTTGGAAGAAAAAATAGTGTATACAGAGATTCATGAAAAAGTATTTTATGATGCAATGCTATTTTGGAATGAGAAAGAAGGTATAGCTATGGGAGACCCTACAGATGGTTGCTTATCTATAATTGTAACGAGAAATGGAGGAGAAACATGGAATAAAATACCTTGTAAATATCTACCTAAAACTTTTGAAGGAGAAGCAGCTTTTGCTGCCAGTAATACAAACATAAAAATAATAGACGACAAGACATGGATTGTCTCAGGAGGAAAAAAATCTAGAGTATTTTATTCTCCAGATAGAGGAAAAACATGGGATGTTTACGATACACCAATTATTAGTGAGACACAAACTACCGGTATATATTCGGTAGACTTTTATGACAAAAATAAAGGAGTTGTATATGGTGGCGATTATACTAATCCTAATCATAACAAAGTAAATAAGGCAATTACAAATGATGGAGGAAGAAACTGGGAATTAGTTTCTGATGGTACCGGCCCCGGATATAAAAGTTGTGTGCAATATGTACCCAATACCAATGGCAAATCTATGGTAGTAGTTGGGTTTACGGGTATTTCTTTATCTAATGATAGTGGGACTTCCTGGAAAAAAATTAGCGACGAAAGTTTTTATACATTACGTTTTATTACTAATAATACTGCTATTGCAGCAGGTAAAGGGAAAATTGCAAAATTAGTTTTTAATTGATCTTTCTTTATAATAAATGATGGCTGATATTAATCTCTCCTTCTTTGTTCACGTATTTTATCTAAAATTTTCTTGTTAAAATCTGCTTCGGCTTTTATAAGTTTTAGAATTTTTTTGTTTGACATTATTTTTCGAAGATCAGTAATTAATTTTTTACGAGCCTCGACTCTTTGTTCTTCTGCTTCTAAGTATTTTCGTAAATATCCTTCAGCATCTTTTTCAGTTAATTCATCAGAATTATCTTTTGGTTTTCTTAGTGCTCTAATGAGTTTACGCTCACGACTTTTAAGTTTTGATACTTTTTCTTCATATTCATTATAAACAGGCCAGAATTCTTGTGCTTTTTTACTTGATAAGTCTAAACTTTCTGTAATATGTGCAACTCTAAATGCTCTAATTCTTTCTTTAGAGCTGCTTTGCGCATTAACATTTATATATAAAAGAAAACAAATAAGTAATAATATTTTTTTCATGTGTTTATTTTTATTCTTCGAATATAATTTCGTCCTGTAAATCTTCTTCAGAAATATACTCTAGTAATGATTCATCATTTATTATTATATCTTCATCAAATAATTCTGTATTGTCCATATCTTCTGCCAATAAAGCTATCATTTCAGAATTACTCATATCTATATTACCTTCATCAAAATAAGTGTAGATATCTGCAATCTCAATATCATCAATAGTTAGAGTATCTTTTTTGAGAAAAGTAGTCGTAAAAATAATTGCAATAGTTGCAGCAACACTTATTGCCATCAATAATTTACGGTTGTTATAAAGTGGTATAACTTTATTTTTGGGTTTTTCGGTGTTAGAAGTATTTAATATCTCTTCTGTAAGAGAATTCAAGTAATTATCAGGAATAACAAATCCGCTCTCAGATTGTTTTTCTGATGAAGACTGTTTTGTGGATATAACAAAGTCCGTGTTTTCTGAAAGTCGATGTTCAAAGCTTTCAAAATAGTCTTTAGGTACTTTAAAACCGCTCTTATGGTTATTATTCTTTTCCATTATTACTTTTTAGACTTTATATAGAATAAAAGGTTTAATTATTCTTTAAAAAATCTTCTATTTTTTTTGTTGCAATATGATAAGATGCTTTTAATGCTCCCTCACTTGTATCTAATATTTCAGACATGTCCTTATATTTCATTTCTTGAAAATACTTCATATTAAATACTTGTTGCTGTTTTTGAGGAAGAGAAGCAATAGCTTTTTGAAATTTTAATTGCATCTCATCTCCTTCATAATAGATATCTGCTTTAAGGTTTTGTACTAATTTGATGCTCAACTCTTCATAGCTAATATTAAATTTTTTTGCTTTTTGATTCAAAAAGGTGATTGATTCATTAGTAGCAATACGATATAGCCATGAATATAACTTACTATCTCCCTTAAAGTTTTTGATATTACGATGTACTTTGATAAAAACGTTTTGAAGTATATCATCTGTATCTTCATGATTCTTTACCATATTTCTAATGTGCCAGTATAAACGTTGTTTATATAAGTTTATAAGTTTACTAAAGGCCGCATTTGAATCTTTCCCTGATTGTAATGCTATAACTAATTCTTTTTCTTCTTTCGTATCCAACTTTAAAATTAGTTTTGATAGCTATATTGATAATATTCATTTTATTGTCACAATGTACATAAAAATGTTTAATGATTTTAGAATTAGAAAAATAGAATTTGTAGGAATTTTGTAAGAATAAATGTTAATTTTAATGATAAATGTCATTTTTTTAAGGATAAAGCGCAAATTTTATTTGTTTAATTGAAAACTTATAGTATCTTTACACTGTGATTATGAGTTAGATATTTCATTTCCCCCAAGATGAAAGATTTTAATAAAAGTGAGTTTTGATTTTAGAGTAAGCCCCTAAATTAAGATGATTTGTGTGAAGAGAAAGAGTGCGCCCGCACTCTTTTTTCTTTTATATAGTATTGAGATTGAATTTAGTATAAAGTAAGANATGGGTAAAGTGTAAATTTTATTTGTTTAATTAAAAACTTATAGTATCTTTACACTGTGATTATGAGTTAGATATTTCATTTCCCCCAAGATGAAAGATTTTAATAAAAGTGAGTTTTGATTTTAGAGTAAGCCCCTAAATTAAGATGATTTGTGTGAAGAGAAAGAGTGCGCCCGCACTCTTTTTTCTTTTATATAATATTCAGATTGGATTCTGTATAAAGTAAGAAAAAGACTACTTTTGTATGATTTATTATTTTAGTATAATAGTTTAAATGTTAATTTTGTAGATAAAGTGTAAATTTTATTTGTTTAATTAAAAACTTATAGTATCTTTACACTGTGATTATGAGTTAGATATTTCATTTCCCCCAAGATGAAAGATTTTAATAAAAGTGAGTTTTGATTTTAGAGTAAGCCCCTAAATTAAGATGATTTGTGTGAAGAGA
>NZ_VFWZ01000003.1 GCF_006443095.1 Aquimarina algicola | reverse complement strand
GTAAAAATGACAACTACATGGCAAAAGGTAAAAGGAGCGTATAAGATCAGAAAACGATTTGTAAGTCATAAAAAAATAATTGAAAAGACATTAAGCGGTAAACCAATTGACCCGGCATCACCCAATAATATAGAGACATCTTTTCTGTGGCCACAAGTGTCTACGTATCGAGGTATTGGTTATGTTGATCAGGATAACGGGCGTGTAGCAGTAGAATTAGTAGAACGCATAGATGCAGCTCCGTTATTTGCATTAAGTCATAAAGTTACAGGTACACTAGGATCAGTAGTAGCCGGGTTTGCAGGAATCACACAAGTATTTGATAGAGCAGAACAAGCAGTTGGTATATTGGGTTACCTACAAGGTTTGATGGGGATCAAAAAAGAAGCAGATGGGATTAAAAAAAATAATACGGTAAAAGTTAACCTAAGTGACGAAACCAAAAAACCGCACGAGTATGTACAAACTGGAGATATACAAACATTTCTAGATTATATTGAGAAAAAGATAGAATCCAAAATTGATAAAACATTCAAAGACCTTTTTGGTACAGAAGCTAAAATGGAAGCTGAATTTATAGGTTTCTGTAGTGCCAGTTATGAGTTTAAGGTCAATATCCTGAAAAAGATGATGTATCTCGACATTTTCGAAGAAAATGGCAGAAGCATACAACTCTCTGATCAACAAGAGCTGTCCTTTGGTCGAGATAAAGGGATTGACATTACCATTGCACTAAAAGCCAGTAGTATTGCCGAACAAAAATGGAGCCGATTGAATGAGTATATGCCACGATATTTGGGTGCTCCTTTTAAAGATACTAAAACCGAAGCACATATTAACGGGCAGGTGGCTGGGACGCTACTCTATGAACGTAATTTTAAATGGAAATTTGAAGCTAAACAACCTACTGTACAGGATACGATCTTGTTTACAGGAATTGCAGGGACTTTGTATATGAAAATTAAAATAGAATATAAAGATGAAGAAATTTTTGAAGAAGATGAAACTACGGTAGAATCTTGTAACCCAGATACTGAAGAAAAAAAAGATACTATTGTTGATGTAGAGGTGAGTAATAGTGATCCTGATTGTCCTGAAGAGAAGAAGCCTATCAAAGTAGAATTGATACCTGGCTTTACCATTAATTTTAAAGAACAACCTATCTTTGAACAATCTATGTGGGACTACCTAATGCGATAAAAAATGAAAAATTTAATTTTAATCTTATGTTCAATTTGCACCTTAGTTTCTTGTGCTCAAAAACAACAAACCAATAATGACACAAAAAATAAGACAATGAAAAACGAAGAAATAACTTTTGAAAATGTAATAGAAAAAACTTTGGAAAAAGTGAAGCACTATGAAAAAGAATCTCAATATTTTATACGTCCATTACAAAACAATTGTGTGTATGAACTATTGGTAAATGATTTTCCAGTCTACAAAGATTATGGGATAGAAAAATTAGGAACTCCTATCAATATTAATGGTGTTATTTTACAAAGCGGGCCGCAAACTGTTACAGTACGCTTATATCCACTTGGAGACGCTTTAAAACGTGCCTATGGTGAAGGAGAGACTATTACTACACTATTACCTAAAACCGAAATGAAAATAAAAGTAGTAAAATATGAGGCTTTTAATATCAGTGATGAATTAGAGGATGAAATTGTAGTTAAAGAGCATACCAGCCCTGCAAAAGAGGATTCAGAAGAATTTGAAGGAGCAGGATTACCCTATTACGAATATACTTTTACTTTTAATGCCGAAGTGCCATATAAAAATGAAGGTTGGTCAAACGGAGAGAATTTAACAAAATTTGAAAAGAATGAATTGGAAGGAAAGGTTCTTTCTTACTACAAGATGTATAAGAAGTTACATGCAGATAAAAAATTAGATAATATAATAAGATTGGAGTTTGATCAAGAATTAAGGAAAAGTAGAGCATTATATAAAAGTAGACAGGACATTGAAGATGTTTGGAATGAATATAAAAGTGAATTTGATTTTCAAAATTTAGAATATCAGCCTATTGAAAATTATGAATTAAGTTTTTATGGCAATGGTAAAGTGGTTTGTTTAAAATTTCCGAGTAAAGAACCTGTGGATAGAAGACATAGAGGGAAAGGAGCATTTTGGTTTAAATTTAAAAGAAGTGTAAATGGTTCCAAAAGAGCAAGGTGGACAAACATATATTTATACCTACCGAAAGGACAACCTTTAGATTCTTTACAAATGATTCCTTAAATGAGTAGTTTACAATATGTATTTATGATTTTTATTTTTTCTTCTTGTTTCGGGCAAACTAAAGAAAAACTCATGATACCCATACCAGAAGCTAGTAAAGATATAACGGTCGATAATTTTGTAGATAGCGTAGTTTCACAGATCAAACACTATGATAAAGAACCTATGTATTTTATACGTCCATTACAAAATAATTGTGTGTATGAGTTATTGGTCAATGATTACCCTGTTTATCAAGACTATGGAATAGAAAAACTAGCTACCCCTATCAATATCAATAGAGCAATTTTACAAAGTGGTTTACAAACCGTTACAGTGCGCTTATATCCATTAGGAGATGCATTAAAAGATGCTTATGGCGAAGGGGAAACCATTACTACCCTATTGCCTAAGACCGAAATGAAAATAAAGGTAGTAAAATATGAAGCCTTTAATATCAGTGATGAGTTAGAGGATGAAATTGTAGTAAAAGAGCATACCAGCCCTACAAAGGAGGGTTCAGAAGAATTTGAGGGAGCAGGATTACCCTATTATGAATATACCTTTACTTTTGAAGCGGAAGTCCCATATTCAATAAAAGGCTGGTCAGAAGGACAGGATTTAACCAAATTTGATAAAGATAAGCTTGAAAAAAAAATATTAAATTATTATAGTGAATATCTGAATATATACAAGGATAGTGATATAAATACCTTTCTAAGAATTAATTATTTATCGGAATTAAGACGAAGAAAATCACAATATAGAGATACCAAATATGTTCAAGATGTCTTGAAAGAATGTGAATTATTTGTTCAAGCTAAAAACAAAGAATTCCAACCTATAAAAGATTATGAAATTAAATTTTATGGCAACAGTAAAATTGTTGCACTAAAACATTCAAGTACAACCCCTTCTGATCCTAGATTAAGAGGAGAATCTTCTTTTTGGTTTTTATATGATAATGGAAGTGGATTAAGGGCTAATTTTCCAAACATATATTTATACCTGCCAAAAGGACAGCCTCTAGATTCTTTACAAATGATACCGTAAATGAGAAGTTTACAATATGTATTTATATTTTTTGTGTTCTCTTCTTGTTTCGGGCAAACTGGAGAAAGATATAGAATACCAATACCCGAAGAAAGTAAAGATATAACGGTCGATAATTAGTAGATTAATTAAAGATTTAGTCTTCTAAACAACGGATAAGTAATATCCAAATATTAGCCTTCATTATAATTTATTTACACTAGTAATTTACAGAATTTACTCTTTTTATAAGGTTAAATTAAAGCTTAAAAATTGACAAGGCTTAAGCATGTGATTCTGTATGCTTATATCATAAAATAAAAGAAATATAGAAAATCAATGAAAAAAGTAGTAAGCGTAACTTTAATACTATCTCTTTTGTGCAATAGTTGTGCCCAAGAAAGCGAAAATACTGAATATGTGTATTATGGGACAGGTCAATTACTTTCTAAAGGAGAGCTAATAAATGATAAAAAAGAAGGAGAGTGGAAAACGTTCAACGAAGAGGGAGATATAATTAGCAGAGAGCATTTCAAAAATAACAAAAGAGAAGGAAAAGCCATTTATTTCTTTGATAATGGCCATGAAGAAAGTGAAGGAAAACTTATTAAAGATTCTGTAAAAGTTGGAATGTGGAAAACCTATTATGAAAATGGAAATTTAAAAAAACTAGAGAACTACAATGTTAATGGAGGAAAGGTTGGTAAATGGGAATGGTATTATGAGAATGGGCAACTTGAACACGAAAGAAACTATTCTGATGAAGGAATTAAAACTGGTAAATGGGAGTGGTATTTTGAAAATGGTTCGTTGGAAGAGATTAAGTTTTACGATGAAAAAGGGAATCGAACAAATAAATGGATAGAGTATTACGATAATGATGCCATTTATGAAATAGCAGACTTTAATACCAATACTTTTATCAGATACTCTAAAGAAGGTAATAAAGTGATTGGAGAAGGTAAACTTAAAAATGGGGAGCCAGATGGAATATGGACGCTATTTCATTTAGATGGAAGTATTAGAAAGACTATTAACTTTAAAAGTGGTCAATTAGTCGGACCAACGATTAGTTATTTTAAAAACGGAAAAATAAGTGAGAAATGTGTTCACTTATCTGATAGTACTTATACAGGAGAGTTTTTAGAATATTTTGAAAACGGAGATTTAAAAACTCAGAGAGAATATGACCAAAATGGAAATGCTATTGGAATCTGGAAAGCTTTTTTTGACAATGGTAAACCACAAGAATTCAAAGAATATAATGATAAGAATTTAGGAATTGGAGAGTGGAAAGAGTACTATGAAAATGGGCAAATCAAAACACTAACACATTTTCCTTCTGGAATACATAAGGTATTTTATGAAGATGGCCAATTAATGATCCAAGGAAAAATGAAGAATTATAAGGAATCAGGTACTTGGAAAAAATATCATGAAAATGGGAATCTGCAAAGTGTAGTAGTTTATCCTAATGGAAAACATACCGAATATTTTTATGATGGTAAAACAATTAAAGCTAAAGGAACTTATAAAGATGCTAAAGAAACAGGTAAATGGATTGTTTATCATTATGAAGGAACTGTAGAAGAAGAAGGACTCATGGATAATGGTCAAAAAGTTGGAGATTGGAGAACATATTTTTATGATGGTAGATTAGAGAAGATATCAACTTACGAGAACAATAAAAAAGTGAGAGATGACTTTTATGGATATTACAATGATTTTAAAGACAGGTATTTGTCCTCAAAATTAGTTTTGATTGATCATAATGAATACAAGCTTACTAATTATTACATAACAGGAGAAGTTATAGCAGAAGGAGCATCAAACAGTTTAGGAGAAGCATCAGGTAGATGGAAAACATACTATAAAAATAAAAAATTAAAAAGTATACAATACTATGTCTATGGTCACCTTTCAGGAAAGGTTGTAGAGTATTTTGAAAATGGTAATTTGAAGTCTTCTTATTTTTATGATTTGCACATCCCCAATGGAGAATTTATAGAATACTACAATAATGGAAAAATTAAAAAAGAGGGGAGCTACAAATACGGTTCATTAGATGGACCGTACGTTGAATATGATAAAAGTGGGAATCTAAAACGAGAATGTGTTTATGAAAGAGGGGAAATAATCGAAGAGAACTAAGTACAGTTCCTTTTGTCTATTTATAAAAATTTTTCTGCTTGAATTTTAAAAAGAGTTCTCTTAAAATTCAGTTTAATTACAAATAACACAAATAACTAATACAGATTAATTTAAAAAAATGAAAAATCAAATAACAATAGTAATAGCATTAATATTAGCTTTAACATGCTTCTCTCAAGAAATACCAACATTAGATGTCAATGACGAAGATATAATGATTGAATCAACAGACATTGATAATTTCAATGAATTTTCAAATAATCGTATCGCTACTGCTGAGACAATCATTGTAAATGAAACCTTCACTGCACTAAAAGATATTGTTTTTAATAAGGATGCTTTGTTATTATATTCTAAAAGTGGTGAATTAATTAGCTATGATTTGGAAACGAATGAGCAGAATTGGTCTTTTAATTCGGATAATAATAATACATACGGTTCTTGTGACAATCAATTCTTTGTAAACAGAGGGGTTGTTTATATCCCATTTGCTAATGGACAGATATTTGCTTTAGATGGTGTAAACGGTAAAAAAATATGGCAAAGCAAAATTGGTATCGGTCAAAAAAAACGAATGATATCAGGACAAAAAGTGAAAATTTTCAACAATAAAATCTTCATCTCTTCTTTAAATAAAAATATCTATGCCTTAAGCAGTAAAGATGGTTCTTTACAATGGAATTACCAATTAGAGTTTGAATATAACATTATCCCAAACACAATGTTAAAAAACTATGTACTCGTACCCAATGCAGGTTATTTATATAATTTTAATGCAGATACAGGAAAAGCTTTATTTCAAAGAGGGTTTAAACTTCCTCTGTATTCCATTCCTACAATTAACAAAAATTCTTTATTTATAGCTGATACGGGTGGTAATTTATCTTCTTTCAAACCTGATGATTTATCTGTAAATTGGTCATTCAAACTCAAAGATGATCAAGGCGGTATTAAAAGTAAAATAAAAGTATTAGAAGATATCGTTTTTGTTGGATCACATAAAGGGAAGTCATTTTCTTCTGTTTATGCTTTGAATTCTTCAAATGGAACAGAGCTATGGAGAAAAGATTTTAAAGATGAAGATATAGATGATATTGAAATTTTAAGCAACAATGTATACGGATATACGAAAAGTGGAATACTGTTCGAATTAGATCATAAAACAGGGAAAAAGATATTTGAAATGGAATTGAAATATTTCCCTATATCTAACCTAATCAAAAAAACTGATCGAGAATTATTATACCATTCTAAAGAGGGGATTATTAAGATTGATCTAAAAGCTAAAAAAGCTAAAATTATAATCAAAGATATTAACTCTATAAAAACTGCTAGAGGTAAATCCTATATGGAAATTGTAAAGAAAAACTATTGAAAGCGATACGAATCTGATAATAGAAAATGAAGTTTGGAATTTATCTGATATTTTATCAATCGAGAAATTGATAAATAAGGCTAACAAAAATATTGGTATATTCACTCCGAACTGTTCCCAGATGGGGGAAAATCAGAATATTTAAAATGGTGATGGAAGGAATGACAAAACATCAAAGAATTAATTAGCAGTCAATGTACGAGAAAACAAAAATGTATGATAACATTTTGTTTTGCTAAGATACATATGTTTAATGTCACTAGTAATTAGAGAAACCAGGATGGAAATTATCATTAGAGAAGCAGAAATAGGTGACTCAAAATCAATAACCGAACTTTCGAATCAATTAGGGTACAATACGATACATACTGAGACTCAAAATAGGCTGAAAAAAATTATAGAGAGAACAGATAATCGTGTTTACGTAGCTACTGTAAGTCAAAAAATCGTTGGTTGGATACATGGATTTTATGCTATGAGGGTCGAATCAGAATTCTTTGTAGAAATAGGAGGCTTAGTTGTAAATGAAAATTTTAGAAAAAATGGGATAGGTAAAAAATTAGTGGACAAGATGATGGAATGGACCCAATTGCAAAATTGTAGAAAAGTTAGAGTAAGATGTAATGTGATCAGAAAAGATAGTCATAAATTTTATGAAAATATCGGATTTGAAATGAATAAAGAACAGAAAATATTTGATAAAAAACTGACTTAGAATTTGCTAATGATGGTTTTTATATCTGATATTTCTTAAAAAAGATAAAGATTGAAAATATACGGAATAAGCGGGCTTGGTGCAGACAAAAGAGTTTTTGACGCTCTGACTCTGGATGTCGAACTTATTCCTATCGATTGGATTACACCAAACAAAAATGAAGCTATAGAAGCGTATTCAAAAAGGCTAAGTAGTATAATCGACACAAAAAATGATTTTAGTATTATTGGAGTTAGCTTTGGAGGGTTAATAGCAACAGAAATAAGTAAAATTCTTAAACCTAAAATAACTATTCTAATCTCGTCTGCGCATACTAAAAATGAATTACGACCAATTTTCTTGCTGTTTGGCAAAACAAAGCTTATCAAACTGATCCCAACTTTTTTATTTGACCCGCCAAGATGGATTGCCAAATATCTCTTTGATGCACAAAACAGTGCATTACTCAACAAAATTTTGGACGATACAGATTTGACTTTTGTGAAGTGGGCGATTCATGAATTAACGAATTGGAAAAATGTAACTCAATTAGAGAATGTGATAAAGATACATGGAACCCATGATAAATTGATTCCCCCAAGAGGAAATACCAAAACAGAGTTGATTGATAAAGGAGGACATTTTATGATTGTGGATAACGCTATTGAAATAAGTGAAATTATAAATCGTAAAGTAGAAAGCATCACAGCATTGAATAAAAAAATATAAGGCGTTTGTATTTACTCTGATGGTCAATATTTCTATAAAAAAACAAAAAAATAACAGACCAAAATATTCAATTCATTCACTTATTATTAATATCAAAATATAATATCAGCATTACTATCGCCTGCTTCGTATTTCATTTTATACTGTTCTTCATATTGTTCATATAAGGCTTCATATTTTTCCTTATTCTCCCTTATCTCTTTTTTCCAGAATATAGTTGTATCTAGCCATTGTAGTATTGCAATCCCAAAATAATTCAATATTTCCTGACGATCTTTTCCCTGAGCATTCAGTACATCTATAGCAATCTTGATCTCTACATACTTCTCAAAAGAAATGGTTTCTGATGGGTTTGTTTTTACGGCAGATGATACTGTATCGCCCATTGCTTTTGTATAGGCTCCGAGGATGATCATACTAGAATCGGTGGCCATACGAGTACTCCACTCTTGATTTATTTTTTCCCAACCTGCACGATCTTTTTTAGTTATGCGAAGTGCTTGATTAATATCCTCATTCTTAAGGCTGCTTACAAAAGCTTGTACCCAAATTTCCAAACTAATCCCATCTACAGGTTGTAAATCTTCGCGTTTAACAGAAGCATTCAATTCTTTATAATGATTCTCATTCTCGAAGCCATAATTTTTTAACACCAGTTCTCTATCTGTTGTTTGCTGTAATTCTTGATCTATTGCCTGTAATCGTTCTGCAATAGTGGTTAGGCTCAAATCTTCCCAGTTTTTGGGATAGCGTATAGGTCGCATCATATGATCTTATGTCTATTTTCTAGCTGATGTTCTTATTTTAAAAAATTATAGGGTATCCAATATTTGCTGCTTTTTGATTGCGTATTCTTCTTCTGTAATCAACTCCATTTCAAACATTTCTTTTAGTTTTTTGAGCTTGGCCATTGGATCATCTACATTTTGTTGTGGAGGTTGTTGTTGTGCGTTTTGCATTTGATTTCCTACTCCCATCATATTCCCAATGTGCATTCCTGCACCTAGCCCGGCTCCTAATCCGGCGATTCCGCCTTCATTTCTGGCAGCATCGCGCATGGCTTTTAATTGTTCCATTTGAGCGTAATCCAGTCCTGCTAATTTTGCAGCTTGTACATCTGCATTCATATCCGAAATCTTTGCTATACGCTGTTGTGTAGCCTCATCAAAAGAAGTGCCTTCTATCCTGAAATCTTTTAACTCGAAGCCCAAATCGTTAAATATTTGTACTGTATTTTCTTTAGAATACAATGCTATTTCATTAATGTGGCTATCAATTTCAGCATATGAAAACTTGGCTTTTGCCAGATAGTCTGTGATTGGTTGTACAATTCGAGATACAAAAACCTCTTGAATTTCTCTTACGGTAAAAAGTTCTTGTCCTGCTACAATATTGGTAAAGAAATTTTTGGCCTCAGTAATCCGAATTGAGTAATTACCAAAACAACGTAATCCTACCGGAAAAGTATATACGGGATCATTATACGTAATTGTAGAACGAGTACCCCATCGAATATTAAGCACATCAGCTTTTTTATAAAACCAAAGCCCTGTTTTATGTTCACTATCTGCATCTCTGCGAAGGGTCAAGAATTTTTTGATTGTTGTTAAAAAGGGAGTATTATCAGTTTTGAGGTCATACATTCCTTCTTCTTCAAAGAATCCTTCAATTTTTCCTTCGTATACGAATAGACATCCTTGACCTGGTCCTACAATCAATTTAGAAGCATTTTTTAGCTCATCTCCATTTTCTGTAAACTTTATAAAAAGTTCGTTTTGCCCGGGGTTTTCCCATTGAATAACAGAACGTAATTGATCTCTAAATCCCATAATGTATTTTCTTTAGTTTATTTTTTTAGTTGTGTTTTGTATTTTCTGCCCACTTCAAACGTTCTTCTTTTTGCCTGGCATAATAAGACGCCTTGTCAGGTACGTTTGTCTCCATAAACTCATAATATTGTCGAATTCTTTCTTGTCGGGTAGTGACCAGTATTTTTCTAAGATCATTCTTCTTTTCTTCTGTCCCAATTTCATTTCGTAGATCATGTAATCTATGGATGTCATGCTCTAAATTGGCCTCTTTGATTACTAAATCAATCACATGTTCGTCTGCCAATGCTCCTATAGTGTAATGTTCTAATGCCTGAATTCTAGGATCTGGTTCATATGAATTAACAGTACCGCAAGAGTGACATTTAATGTTTTTTGCCATAAAAGAGTATACTACAATATCCATTTGATCCCCACATTGCTTACAGTTATGAATTTTATTTGTATTGATATGTTGCATCACATTATCATAAATTTTTCTTCCTGCATCTGCCATGGCTTTCACTTGCGCTTCATTATAGCGGTTTTCCATTCGGTGGCTTAGATCTTCATATTTATTGAATTGTTCAATGCGTTCTTTGGAAGTCACATCATCTCGATCGCCGAATAAACCATCCATTTTATTTTCCCAGGTATGATCGGCTTTTTCTCTAAGTTCATATAACTGCCCTTTAATTCCTGACCAGGCACTACCTATACTGCCTGAGTCGTATTCTATTTGAGAAACCAGATGTGTAGTCCCTTGTTGGGCTTGTTCTAAGATATCATCAAACCGTTGTTCTATTTTGTTTAAAAAGGTATCCCATCTTACAATGAGTTCTTCTTTGGTTGTTATCATGATGTTTTAATTTGAAAATAATGGTGTTCCACAATAGAAACATTCATCATATTGATCTTCTTCTAGTCGTGCCGCACCACAAGAAGAACACTTGATACTATATGATTTATCCCCTACTTCTTTAGTTGAATATTTGTTGAGACTTGTAGATGCATTTGCAAAAATGTCTGAAACTGATATTTTGGGTTTACTTGCATCGAGGTAACGCTTCAGCTCATCTACTATCATTCTATCAAGATATTCGCTCACAAACTCTTCAAGAAGATCCAATGTTTTATTAGCATTGGCTTTTCTCATTTCGTTTGCTAAATCATCTACCAGATGTTGCATTTTGATATCCAAAATAACTAAGACTGCTCTATATTCTGATGGGAAAGCAATTTTTGGTACGGGTAAACCTGTATCTTGTGCTTGCTTTCTTTGTGTTTCCCCAACAGGAGTAACTTCTACTGTTTTTAAGTATTCATGCCAGTTTGCTACAGTAGTTTGTGCAACAGATCGAATATAATCGATCTCTTCATGAAACTTTGTTTTTAATTGTATGACCTTTTGTTTATAGCTTTCATAATGATCATTATCTTCTTCTGGGGTATTCCAAAACATAGAGCAGTATTGTTTTTAATTCCAATTAAAGTTTTTATCTAACTGAAATAATGAATGTATTTTCGTTCTTATTAAAAGTCAATATCATCATGACTATCCCCTAATTTGTATTTTTCTTCATATTTCTTGGTATATTCAGTATCCAAAGGATGATATTTTTCTACATTGGAGTGAAATTCTTTTGACCAAAAGGCACCTACATTAGACCAATCCATCACAGTCATCCCAAACATCTCTAGTACTTCTTGAGGGTCTTTTCCTTGTTGTGTCAATATCGATTGAGCTGTTCTGACTTCAATATATTTTTCAAAAGGGAAGGATTCTACTGTAATTTCTTCTTTATCTTCTGTCGCTTTTGCTGTAAAAGCAGCGCTATACACTTGCATAATAACCATAGAAGTATCATTTGCCATTCGTGTATTCCACTCCTCGGTAACTTTGTCCCAGCCTGCTTGATCTTTTCCTGAGATTTGTAATGCTCCCGATACATCTCCCCCAGAATTAGCAACACTTACCATAGCTTTTGCCCAAGTTTCTAAGGATACACCATCGACAGGCTGTAAATCTTCGCGATCAGAATTTTTAGCTGCTTCTAGCGAAGCTGTTTGCTGTTCTTGATGTTGATTTATAGTTGCCTGAGTAAAAGAAACGCCTTCTTGTTCAGCGCGTTCCATGCGGATTGCATTTTTAAAATCTTCGTAATGCCCAGCATCCTTAAATCCGTATTTTTCGAAAAGTGCATCTTCAGCATCGTCATCGCCATCAATCTCTTTAAATTCTTCAAATACATCATCTAATTTTTGAAGAATCTCAATTTCTTCTAATGATTCCCACCCATTAGGATAATGTACTCCTTGTACTATTT
Organism: Aquimarina algicola; assembly: GCF_006443095.1. Lineage (GTDB taxonomy): Bacteria > Bacteroidota > Bacteroidia > Flavobacteriales > Flavobacteriaceae > Aquimarina > Aquimarina algicola. Next base: position 665,348 of record NZ_VFWZ01000003.1, on the reverse strand, counting down.
TATCTGAATATTCATAAACGTGATCAACTTCTTCAACCTCTTCATTATTTACCGTTTCTTCTTCTTGATTACTAGTGTCTTCTACTGACTTCGCTATTTCTTTTGCTTTGTTTTTTAAACTGTCAAATAATCCCATTTTGCTATTTAGTTTATGATTTATTAATATCTGTTACAAAAGTGTCATAATTCTTATGCTCACACACCCCTGAATTCAGTGAATTTTATCACCTGTTGTTTTGAAGAATATCTGACTAATAGAGAGTCAAGAGGTTTGTAAGTTGTTGATATAGTGTTTTTTTTTGTTTTAAATTCGAATTCTTAGCCTAAAACTGATTTTTTGTGAAGTTCTCTAATCCCAATATTGCACATACAGGAGAATGTTGTACCTTACTTAAGGTAAAAACAAACAATTAATGGATTATCAGACATTTCAACCCCATCCGGATTTAGCATCGCTTATTAGCTGTTATTGGACTTTAGAAATTCCTGCCGATAATGATCCGCAAAGACAACGCATTGTACCTGATGGCTGTATAGAAATGGCTTTTATTCTTGGAGATGATATAAAGCGGTATACTATCGGAGATACATTTATTTTACAACCTCGTGCAATGGTACTTGGACAAACTATTGAACCTTTTTATATAGAACCTACCGGATATGTCAATACATTTGCTGTTCGTTTTTATCCTTATGGTTTTTCTAATTTTGTCACTGAACCCATTAAGAATTTAGCCAATAAAGAAACACCAATAGCATTATTATTTGAGGAGCAAATCGCCAAAGACCTGGAACAAAAAATAATTAAGGCAAAAGATGTTAAAGAACGAATAGAAATCATAGAAATTTTTCTCATAGACAAGCTTAATGATACATCAACAATAGACAATATTGTAAGAACAACTATAGATACCCTTATATCAACAAAGGGAAATACATCTATACGTACTATTCTCAAAAATGATCCATCGAAAAGAAGGCAACTTGAAAGAAAATTTATGAAGCAAATTGGGATTAGCCCAAAACAGTTAGGCAAAGTAATTCGATTGCAAACTGCATTAAAAATGTTACTCAATAAGGATGAAGAGAGCCTGACCCATATCGCTTATGAAAGTAAGTACTACGATCAGGCCCATTTTATTAAAGATTTTAAGGAGTTTACAGGAACAAATCCAAAGGAGTTTTTAGGTAATGAAAACATGGCACTTTCTTCTCTTTTTTACAAATAAGATCAGAAGTGTCGCATTTTTACAATTTCCATTCTCGTGTAGAAAATAACTTTGTACTATAAATTGATCAAAAAGGATGAAAAGAATACTATTAAATATTTCTATACTATTTGCTTTTGGCTTTATTACTTGTAATAGCCAAAGCAAACCTAATTCAGAAATACAAAAGACTGATTTGATAGCACAGCAAACCACAAACGATATGAATAGCTTTATTTCTATTTTTGAAATTCCGGCCACAGAAATTTCAAGAGCAGTCAATTTTTATCAAGAAATTCTGGGGATCAACATCGAGAAAATGGATATCTCCGGAATGCAAATGGGGATATTTCCATACGAAGAACAAATGGTTACTGGGGTCATAGTTCAAGGAGAAGGATACGAACCTTCTGCAAAAGGAGTAACCCTATATCTCAATGGAGGAAATGATCTTCAGGTAATTCTTGATAAAGTCGAGAAAAATGGAGGTAAAATTTTAGTTCCCAAAACACCTCATGCAGACGAAAGTGGATATTTTGCAATGTTTCTTGATACAGAAGGGAATAGAATGGGGTTACATTCTCCAAATTGAAGTTGAAAAGAAAAAAATATATTAAGGTATAAAAGCAATAACGGTCTGGATTTCTATCCAAATCGTTTTTTGCGTTTAATTAAGTATATTGTTGTACAAAAGCAAATGTATTTCTGCTAGTATCACACTAAATATTGTGATTCATTAAGAAACATTACATATTAATACTTCTTGTTATTAAAACAGATATGACATTCAGATTGATAAAAATACTTTTAATTTCTACACTTTTATTGAGTATGACAAAACATAAAAAGCAATCAATCACTATAATAAGAGGTCTCGAACCTAGTATTTCTCATTTCAATGCGTTGGAACAAAAGTTTATTCTAAAAATTGCTAAAAAACTAGAAGATAACGGATACCCTTTAGACCAGTTGACAAGAGTGGATCTTAAAAAAACAATTGCTGATATTAAAGATTATTATTCTTATAATGAAATAACCTTTTTTATAAACCCCGGTATATATGAGAAAGGTAATTTTGGACCAAAAACCCAAAATATAGGTGTCGATTGGGAAGACCCCTCGGTTATAAGACACCCCGATGGAAGTATAGAATTCGAAGTTGGCAAAAGAGTAAAACCCGAAGATCTTGTAATGAATCTTTATCGTTTACAAGATCATTATCCTAATTATCCTCTTATTAAAAATCATGATCTTATTCTGCAAAAAATAAATGATGCTTTGGTGGCAACTGATATAGAAGAAATTCAAAATTTTGCTTCCAAAGGAATAATGAAATTAATTAAAAACTACGAGATTAATATAGAGTCAGATAGTAAGAATGATATCGTATACAAATTGTCGATCACCAGGCTAGACCATAATATGATAGATTCTAAATACTTTTTTGAACTTTATAAAACATATAACTTAAACATAAATATAGAAACACTACATATAGAAATAATAAGTAGTTTTGATCCAACTTTTTTTCCTACTCCAAGTCCGATGGTATTGCCTGAAAATAAAAATTAAAATCATAATAGAAACCGTGATGACTATCGGGTCTAATACTTGCTCAAAATTCAACACCTTTAATTCACATACTAACCATAGCCTACATTATAGAGCACTCTAAGAATGAAAGAAAGAATAGTAGAAAACATTAAAAGATTAAGTCTTCACGATTCTATTCTTAAAAAAATAGATAGGATTGAAGACAAGTTGATTTTAACGGTTGATTGGGCTAAAATAGAAGATTATACAGAAAAAAATATTGAAGAAGGCCTTGTCCTTGGAAACTGTAGATTAACTTTTTATGAGCTAAATAATGAAAGTCTAACAATAGATTTTAGAGGAACTCCTGGAAATGAAAATATTGCACCTAAAGAAATTGAATTTGATATTAAATTGTTTAAAGAATGGTTAATCCTTGATAATAAATCTGTTGATGAAAATAAATATTGTTTAAACGGTCTTATTGACTATGAAAATAAATATGGTTGGTTAGATTGGAATTTTTATTTTTCAAAATTTGAACTTTCTTGGAATAACTATATAACGTGGGAGGAATGGAGAAATGGAAAAATTGTGAAAAAAGAATAATGATACTATTAAATAATGTTGCTTTAATACAGCAGCAAATTTATAGCCTTAGATTTTAGTATTCAAAATCGAAAAAACATCAGATGGAAAAATCAAAAGTATATCAAATAATAAAGGGTATAATATTAATATCCCCTTTTATACTTTTGGTTGTAGCGATTTATCAAAACAAAAATAATATTTACTGGACTCCTCCTGTTTTTGAAATCATAGCACTTGGGTTACTTATTTTCTCGAATTTATATTTGCTTATCGAATGGATGATAATGCGCTCTAAAAAGGAAATTAAAAAAGTGAATACTAATTTTTTTCTCATTGCACTATGTACATTAGCTTTTTTAGCAATCGTTTATTTTTACGATCTGTGGAGATAGATTTGATACGAAAAAAACTTAAATATAGAACTGTAGCTAAGTATATATACTATTAGACTTCATAAAAAACAATCTCTCAATAATAAATTAGCATCTACTGTAACGGTCATATGTTGATTGTGTCTAAGTCATAAAACAAACACTATTAAGTAAACAGAAGCCTTATGATTTACAAAATGCAATCCAAATTATCACTGATCATACTATTATGTATGACTTCAATTACTATGTATTCACAAACAAATAAAACAAAAAAGATGACAGTAGAACAACAAAATGTATTAAGCACTATCAAAAAAATGACAAAAGCTTTTGAAAATAAAGATATTGAAAAGGTAATGTCATGTTACGAACCTAATGCAACTGTAGTTTTTGAGCCTGAATCACCGGTTTCAAATCATGCCGTTTTAAAAGAAATGTTTTCGGGGATGTCAATGGCAAATCCAGTTTTCACCTATAGTGGTCATGAAGTATTTATTTCTGACGATATTGCTACACATATTGCACCATGGGAAATGACAGCAAAAGCCCCCGATGGAACCGAAATTAAACAAAGTGGATTATCTGTTGCAGTATTAAGAAAACAAGAGAGTGGAACATGGTTAATGGTTATAGACAATCCGCATGGTCAATTCTTGATGAATAAATAATTTCATTCTAATGCCATTTTGCCTATAAACGGGCAAAATGGTACTTTTAAAACTATATGATGAAAAAATCATTTAACAATACACGCTCTGACGCTGTTTTAATTGAGTTATCTCTAGCAGGTGAGAAAAATGCTTTAGAAAGTCTTATTAAAAAACATCAAGACTGGATCTATAATATTGCTTTGACTTTTGTTGGGGATAAAGATGAAGCTGCCGATATCACCCAAGAAGTTTTAATTAAAATTGTTACTAAACTAGGTTCATTTAAACAAAAAAGTACTTTTAGAACTTGGGTATACCGAATTGTTAAAAACCATTTTCTTAATATGAAAAGAGGTAAATATGAAGCAAATTCGCCAACATTAGAACAATTTGGACAAGGAATTGATCAAATACCTAATGAATCTCTTTCTGATTATTCTTATGAAGTAGAAGATAAATTATTAGTAAAAGAAGCTAAAATTAGTTGTATGAAAGGGATGCTGCTATGCCTTGATAGAGAACAACGAATGATCTATATAATCGGAGAATTATTTGATTTTACTGATACTATTGGTAGTGAAATAATGGAAATTTCAAAAGAAAATTTTAGAATTAAATTGCACAGAGCAAAAAAGCAGTTGTATAATTTTATGGATAATAAATGCGGACTTATAAATAAAAATAACCCGTGTCGTTGTGCAAGAAAGACAGCAGGATTTATAAAAATGGGATTCGTTGATCCTATCAATCTACATTTTCAGAAAAATACCATTACTACCATCAACAAAGTAATTGATAAAAAAATAGATGTTTACAAAGATCAGATCATCTCCGAATATCAAAAATTATATCAAGAACACCCTTTTCTACAAAGTCCTGAAAAATTAGAATCCATAAAAAAATTACTATCCTCAAAAGTTATCAAAGAAACCTTTAATTTTGATTAAAAGAAGTATAAAAGCTTAACAATCAATGTTAGCAGTGATCATAACGATATAAAAATGAGCTTAACAGAAAAACAAATTCAATATGGATTCAATTACTTTTTTCCAGATGAATCTAATAAGATTAAAAGTGTTGTTGAATTAAAGGAATTTGATGGAGAAAGAAAATTATCAATTAATTGTACTCAACTGGATTATTGGATCGAGAAAAATGGAAAAAAACCTGAGGAAAAACAAAGAATTTTGACCGAATGGTGTAATTTCCTCAGAGAGAATCCTAATACTTTTGAAGAATTATATTTTGGTACGAGGATGCCCCAAGAATTGTTTGATGCAGTATGTCATCAAAAAGAATTAAAAAGATTAGAAATTAAATGGGGATCTTATGAAGACTTGGCAAGTATTAGAAAACTTACAGAAATAGAATTTTTAGATATCGGTTCTGGATCGGCAGTACAAAGTATTGAACCTTTGACAGCGTTAAAAAAGCTAAAAGGACTTCAAGTTGAAAACTTTCAAAAAATACAAGATTACGACGCTTTTTCGAAACTTACATCGCTAGAGAGCCTTTTTATTGATGGGGATAGAACCTCTCCCAGAAATATCCGAATTGAAAGTATTGACTTTTTAAGAAAAATGCCTCAATTAAAGTGTTATAGAATGCTAGCTACGATTTTAGTGAATAAAGATTATTCACCTATACTCGAATTAAAAAATTTAGAATATTTAGCAATTCGTGGACGTAGAGAAGTGAAAAAAATGTATGATGATTTTGCCAAACTACCTAAATTGAAATGGGGATGGGGATGGAAAGAAAAAGAAATGAATTAAAAAGAACTATCTAGTATGTTGTAAAATCAAAGCAATTTAGTGCCAGATATAAGAGGTATTTTTCTTTTTGCAATGGTATTAATTTTATAAGTTTAACAGTAAATAAAGAATGTACAGATAAACCAATTGGTCCAAAGGGGTGTTTACATTGTCTCGATTCATAAAGTAAAAATGTTAGTGTTAACTGCAAAACGTATGTTTCAAAGAAGTTTATATTATATTAAAATAATAAATTAGAAAATGAAGACTATCAAGAACACTTTCAATACACTTAAAGCATTGACTTTATTTTTGCTGTTTTCTATGCTAGGTAATTCACGGGTTATTTCTAAAGTACCTGAAGATTTGATTGTTATTATTTTAGACACCCAAAAGAACTAATGTTAACTCACACAAAGACTCTTAACTAAGATCGTAGTCAGTATTTATGAAGCAACTCCTATTCATGTTAATATTTTTCCATTTTAATTTTCTTCTCGGACAAGAAGGTCTATATGTATCTGCTGCAAATGGATTAATAGTAAGAAGTCAACCAAGTAAAAATTCTAAACGTATAGGTAAACTTCCTTTTGCAGAAAAAATAGTCGACTATAGTAATACCAACCGCTTTGATGAAATTATCGATGAGGGAACAACCATCAAAGGAGAATGGTATTATATAACCGCATATGATATACATTCAAATAAAATAGCAGGCTATGTCTTTAATAGCTTTTTGACCCCCAAAGTTTTAAAAAAGAAACTAAATTATTTTGAGTTTAAACCCGATCCAATCCTTGATTTTCAATTAGGTTCTTTTAGTATCAACAATATGTATCGGTTGGATTCATTTAAAATAATTAATGGATATTATGAACCCAAAGACGGAAAAATAGTACTGCCTGATACTGAGGATGATTATGGACATAGAATTTTAATGTTAAATGCTCAAGATAAAATAATATATCAATCACAGGGGTTTGGAGAAGCATACTCATTTGAACCTCATTTTTATAAAAATAATAAATCAGAGAAAGTTATTATTATTTGTCAATTAGCTTTTGAATATTGTTTTGGAGGAGAAGTATTCATATACGAAAATGGAAAAATAAAACACATTGGGCTGTTAGATATTGAATCCACTAGTGAAGAAAAATGTTTAATTGACATTATAAAAATACATGAAGTTGCCGATGAAATTATTTTCTCTTTCAATTCAGCTACTTTATTATTAGAACCCGGTACAGAGGATGTCGAAATTAAAAATAAAGGAACGACCTACACTTATATTGACGGAAAGTTGGTTTTAAAAAAATAAGTCCAACAATGTAATATTGTGTAAAAAATGTATTAAAACGTATTTTACATTAAACGTTGTCAGAAATGAATTGAAGATGCTAACAAGAAATCATTCATTTGAGAATTTTAAAGAGATATTGATTACTGACCTTTTTGAAAATACGATATAAGAGACTGTTACAAAATATTTAAAAACCTGTAAAAATAAGCTTCAATGAAAAAAATACAATCCTTACCGCTATTAATTTTAGTATGTTGTTTTGTATTAACGACAATCCAGACCAAAGCACAAGAAACTGAAATGAAACCAACTGATTTTGGACCTATAGTAAGCCTAATAGGTAAACGCTTCAAAGGAACACCAGTTAACATTTATAAAGATTCCAAAATTGACATTCGCGAATATGAATGGGATCTTGCTAAAAGTGCGATTAGAGTAAAGCACGCATATACAGATGGGAGTAGTGATGCTGTATTGTATATCTATTCTCATAAAGATAGGCTTAACCACTTTTATCTCACCAGTACAAATTATATGAGTATGGGGCCTTCTGCAATTATCGATAAAAATAGCTGGTATCATGAGGAAGAACTTCTAGATCACTCACGTTTTGATAAAGTACGTAGTACCTATAAGATTAATAAAGAGGGACATATCGAGCAGTATTATTCGTACCGAGAAAAAAATGGAAATTGGAAAGTCTCATCCGACAAAATGATATATAAATTGACGAATGAAGACTATCCAAAAACTAATAAAAAGTAAATTTATTTTTATACAATTACTAATATGACTGTTAGCAGCAATCTAACAATACATCTCAATGAATCAACAGTTCAGACCAAAAAAAAATATTTAATAAAAAAAATATCAGAATTTGAAAATCGTAAAGTAAACATAAAAAATAATGGAAAAAACGATTGAAATTTTGATACTACTTCACGCAGGATTTGGCGGAATTGCACTTTTAGCCGGACTTGTTTCTATGATTGCAAAAAAAGGACGTAAGGTTCATAAAAAATCAGGACTTTTATTTTATTATTCCATGCTGATTTCTGCAATTACTGCAATGGTCGTTGCCCTTATGCCAAATCACGAAAATCCGTTTCTATTCGCCGTAGGAATCTTTAGCATGTATTTTATTTTGACAGGAAAACGTGCGTTAAAATACAAACACAAGAATTCCAATCTCAAAATTGATAGATGGATTTCGATAGTGATGATCATAACAGGAATGTTAATGATTTTCTTACCAATTGTTATTTCAAAAAGCATACATATCATTCTTTGTGTGTTCGCCTTGGTAGGAATTGTATTCTCTGTATGGGATTTGAGTTTGTATAAAAATCCTGAAAAATTAAAAAATAGTTGGTTAAAACTACACTTGGGGAAAATGATTGGAGCCTATATTTCTGCTACAACAGCTTTTGTGGTCGTCAATGAGTTTTTTCCGGGTATGTATGGTTGGTTTATTCCTGGGATAGTAGGTGGATTTTTTATTGCATATTGGATTAGAAAGCTAAAGAAAAAAACTAGTGGCTAACAACATTAGCTCATCATATTATATATGACCTTGAGTGCTTTTAAACAAAGTATTATGATTAAAAAAATAGTATTAAAACAGAGTATACCGATTTTTACAATTTTGTTTTTTAGTTTATGTGTAAGAGGACAAGAAATGAAAAGTTCGGAGAACAGTTATAAAACTGAACTTGAAAATGAAATCTGGATAACAGACAAAATCTTAGGGTTAAACGATAAGGTTAAGAAGTATACTTTGACAAAGTATACTCAAAGAAAATTTGCAGGAAATCTGACCGCTTTTTCAAACAAAGAAAGCTACACTAGCCAGTATGTGGCTCCTTGCGGTAATGACTATTTTACTACCGTGGTTGGGAAGTGTAAATTTATTGATAAAAATAAGATAGCGATTTCTGTTGATTCTGTTACATATCATGGTGAATGGAATAAACCGACAGAATATAGAAAATCAAAAGAATTAATTTTTTCGATTTCAAAGTCTGATCATACCATAATATTTACAAAACTAAATGATTAGAAAAATACCGTGTATAAAGCATAGCAAACAAACCCTAAACTAAAAAACTTATACTAATAAGGGATAAATGATATTAAAACGTTCAAATGTTAATATCAAATCTTGGAAATTTTAGTGAAGCATTAGTTAGGATATCTGATAATACAACAGATGTAGAGGGGCTTCCGTAGACAGATAAGCGATTTACTAAATTCTCTAGATGAGTGTTATCTACCAGGACAACTTTCATGATTAAACAATCATTTCCTGTAACTCTAGAACAATCAATTATTTCCGGAAATTCTTCGATAGATTCTAAAAACCTTTCATATTTCTGAAAATCTTTAATACTAAAGGTAATATATGCCTTTAATGAATACCCCACTTTTTTAGGGTCTATTATGCTAATATGCTTTTTAATAACATTTTCATCTTCAAGACGCTGAATTCGTTCTGCAACGGCCGATGGAGATAACCCGATTTCACGACTGATCTGAGCAAAAGAAAATCGCGAGTTTTTTTGAAGTAAGTCTATTATTTTCCAATCAAAATCATCTTTAACCATAATCAATTGTTTTTATTAAAATTAACCATTGTTTTTTGCTAAAATACCGACTTTAACAGTTGAATCCATTTGAGTAGACATATTTTTTAGCATAATTTCATATCATAAAATAAAAATTAAAAATTATGTTTGGAATAACCAATTTTGAAGCATTTATCCTAGCGGGAATAGTTTTAAACCTAACACCCGGGGCAGATACAATGTATATTCTTGGAAGAAGTATATCTCAAGGAAAAAAAGCAGGAACATTATCTGCCTTAGGAATTGCAACAGGAGCACTTATTCATTGCCTTTTTGCAGCATTGGGGCTTTCTATAATTTTGGCTAAATCTGCATTAGCGTTTGAAATTGTAAAATATGTAGGAGCCGCTTATCTAATTTACCTGGGAATTAAAATGCTAACTACAAAACCAGACCCAAATTTTGAACTACAAAATAATAGCCTACAAGTTAATTATAGAAAAATATATGTTTCAGGAATCCTAACAAATGTATTAAATCCAAAAGTGGCTTTGTTCTTCCTTGCTTTTTTACCTCAATTTATCAATCCCGACTATTCACAAAGTTTTCTTCCTTTTTTAATTCTGGGTTTAACTTTTGTTACAACCGGAACAATTTGGTGCTTGGCATTAGCAATGTTCTCATCTAGGTTGTCTAATACGATTAGAAAAAATTATAAGATAAAGAAGTGGTTAGACAAGATAACAGGAGGGATATTTATTGCTTTAGGCATCAAATTAGCTTTTACAAAACAATAACCACAACGCAACTAGGTACTTTTATGCTACAACCCTTAATGGTTGATCTTTAACGAAGCTATTCTTTTATGTGTTGATATTCAGTTTTATACCTTTGTTAAGGTTTAAAAAAGAAAGAAAAACCAAACAAAAGATTGTTGATTTTTTTGAGAATACACCTACTTTTATACAACAACAGTGGTGTTTAGAATTAAGTATGCATAATTGTAAACATGTACAAATGTATAATTGAATTTAGGTACATATATTGTTGTTGGGCGTCATTTGAAAAACTTAGCATTTAATGAAATTTAGCTTTCTAATCTTAACCTTATCCCTTTTAATCTCTTGTCAAACAAACAAGCAGAAAAAAAAAGATTACTCCCTCGATTTATCATCACAGATTGATTCAATTCTAAAAAAACAAAAATTCAATGGTGTGATTTTAATTTCTTCCGATTCAACTACTGTTTATTCAAAAGCAATAGGGTTTTCGGATTTAGAAAATGAAACCACATTGAATCTAAAAGACCAATTTGTAATAGGATCAATAAGCAAACAGATTACAGCTGTGCTGATTTTGCGAGAGTACGAAAAAGGTAAAATTAATCTTGATGATACGATTGATCAATATTTGACACAAATTATTCAACCTTGGGCAAAAAAAGTGACAATTCACCAACTGTTAACTCATACACACGGGATTGTTGATGTAAACAAACCATTAGAATTCGAACAAGGTTCCAAATTTCATTACTCACAATTGGGTTATGAATTACTTGCACAAATTCTTCAAAAAATTACAAGTCAAACATTTGAAAGCTTATCAACTGATTTTTTTCATGAATACGGATTTGATAATACATTTCATCCAAACAGTAAAAAGTATAAGCAACTTGTAAAAGGTTATGAAGAAAACGAAAATAGAGTTTTAGTATTTGCAACCAATAGTTTAGACAATTTTGTTCCGGCAGGTGGATTTATCTCAAATGCAATAGACCTAAAAAAGTGGAATGAAAAATTATACTCAGGGCAATTGGTTTCGAAAAAGACTTTAGAACTAATGTCAACAAGATTCGCTACAAGAATTCATCCAATTTTTGAGACAGTAGAGTATGGATATGGCTTACTTTTTAAAGAAAGAGAACAAAATATTCAAATAGGCGCTTTAGGGTACGCACCAGGTTTTGCTTCTGCTTGTTACCACTATCCTCAAACGAATATGAACTTAATTGTTTTGCAAAACACAGCTAGTCATTTAGATGATTTCAAACAAACATTCAAAGTGCATATCGAAATAATGAAATTAATAAAAACACAAACACCCAACAATGTCTATAAAGAATAGACGAAATAGTTATAAATCCAAGACATTTTGCTCATATCAAACCTTGTGCTTAGCATACAAACCTTAAATCAAAAAGATTTATACTCAGACATAGGTTTAGCTCAAGCAAATCAATAAGAAAATAAAAACCACTAAAATACAGAGACCTATAAAGAACCAAACAAAAGATTATTGGTTTTTTGAGAGTACAACTATTTTATATGATAATACAAGCGTCTATACTCAAATATCGATAATTGTAAACATACACAAATGTGTAATTGAGTAGAGGCGTTTATCTATTGTTTTTGAGACTCATTGCTCACTAGGTTGTTCTATTTTATTTGAATGATACAGACTATTACTATATTGCATAAAACTTTAAAGGATTAAGAGAGAACAATAAAAAAGAAGGATAATATATTTTTTGTAATATGATTAAAACCAAACCAAAATTTAATAGCTCTCTAACATTGGTAATAGCTATTATAAATACAATATTACTTTTTTCTTTCTTACTAGAAGTAAATGATGGTGAAAACGAGAGATTGTACTATTTTGTTATATTTTGGGTTGTAACTGCAATTCAGTTGGGATTTATAGCATATTTTGATACTTCTAAAAATAAAAAGATATATAAAATTCTTTGCATTATCGCCGTAATAATTACATTGATAGCAATAGCACTATTAGCTTATTTTATGGCCCTTGCAAGTGCTTTCAAGAATTAGATATGAGAATACACAAGCTTACTTTAACTTTTTTAATCATTACTATAATTCTTATAGGACTGCATATATGGAGAATGCTTACATATCAAACCTATGCACGCAAAAACTATTCATTTTCTGTTAGTGTAGCAGAAGAACATCCTATTATGGGTAAGTTTGAACTTATTTCCGAAAATGAAATACAATCTATAACTGTTTCTGAGGACTATAAAGAAGATAATGCCTATTGGGGATTTACCTCTGGGTATGAGTTTGAATCTTTTCCACTACCATATACTATATCCACTCATTGGATTTCACTTCGCGAACGCAAAATATATAAAGGCTCTTTTGAGCTCCCTCACAAAAAAATAGATAGTTTTTTTAAACTAGAAAAAACTAGAATGGAAAAATTTCAAAAATATAACAAATCACCTGTTTATGGATACAATTTTGGAGTTGGGATTGCTCCGGGTGGAATGGTGACAGTTTGGATATCGGGGAGTTATTTTTTTCAAAAAGAGATTGCTAGATATCAAGCAAAAGAGTATGATAGTTATAATTGGAATGCATCTGGGCAAGAACTATTAAATGCTTTACCAGAAGGTTTTGATTCAAGAAGCAAAAAAACCGATAGTATCATAAAAAATAATATTCCTGCAGAGATAGAAAAATGGAAAACCCTCTCAGAAAAGTATCAGTATTATATAAAAATCATTGGTTTTCCTGATGAAGTGACCTCTACTGATTTAGTTTTTTTTAATCAAGAATCTGATCGGTATATAGCAAATAACACGGCAAAACATTTAGTTTATACAGGAGTTCCAAAACATATAGATATTAATAAAAGTGAACTAAAAGATAGAAAATCATATTCGCTATCAGAAAAGTATATTGCCAAATTCAAAACAGAGAAAAATAATCTGGCTATCGGCGATACTCTAGTATTTGTAATTAGAAAAGGTCTCAATGATAGAATTAAAACTTTTGTTACCAGTACGAGTAAAATTAAATTAAAAGTAGAAGAATAAAGCATTTTAAAAAAACCAAACAAAAGATTATTGATTCTTTGACAATACAATTAACTTTATACAACAATACAGGGGTTTATAATTAAATATATATGATTGTAAATATCTACAAATGTGTGATTGAACTTAGGTATATATGTTGACAATAATTTGATAGAATGATAGACATTAAATCAAAATCAGATATTATTATTCCATTTGGAAAAATTGGAGATGAAAATTGGTTAGATAAGACGAAGTATATTATAACAGAGTTTGCCGATAACTGGGGGAATGAACTATCTAAATCAATTTCGGTAGAGCAGCTATCTGAATTAGAAAAGAGATTAGGAACTACTTTGCCAGATAGTTTAAAATTATTTTATCAAAAATTTGGAATTGCCAATATTGGGGAGCAGCTTCAAAATTTTACCGAAATTGGATGGATAAAAGACATCTGGAAAGACCAACCTGAATATGGACCAGATTTTTCAGATGAAGACAAAAAGTATTTACCCTTTTTAGTGTCTTTTAGTGACTATTTAGGGAATGGAAATATGTTTTGTTTTCATTGTGAAACTAAAGAAATTTATTATTTCGATCACGATACTCAGCCTTTCCTGACAAAATTATTTGATGATGCAAGTGACTACATAAAAGGTTGTCTGATTTCTTGTCAAATAGATTTATTCAATCAAGAAATCGGACAAGAAAAAGTAGAAGAATGGTGCGAAGAAATTTTAGATGAGATGTTTGGAGAAGATATTATAGAAAAATGGAAATATTAAAAAACGATTATCGACAATGAGCCCTACTAGTAATAGCGGTTTAAATGAAAAAACGAAAGACAAAATATAATAATGGTTCGAGCAAAACCGAAAGGTTTTTGAATAGAAATCAGCTACTACTCATACACGAGACATACCTTTAAGAGATGGTAATCAAGAATATTGTATCAAAACTTTTAAATGGAATTTTCATCCTCACAATTCTACTTTTTCTTCTTGATGAGCTAACCTCATTTGAGATTAAAAGTCAGGTAATAAAGTCATTTACCTATTTAGGAATACTAGTTTTGACACCAATAACCCTATTGTGGAATCTGTGGGCTTTGAAATCAAGGAAATGGAAAATTATTGGTTCTGTAATTCCGACATTGATATTGCTTGGGGTTTTCATACTAGGACCTTTAGAAATTATACTTTCTACGTCTGCCTGGAAAACTCAAAAGATAATTTATCAAAATAAACATTTGAACTTTAAAAAAGTTGAATTTCAGATGCAAGATGTCGGAACTTTAGGATATAATAAGAGAACTGTAGAAGTGATTTATTTGACAGACCTATTTATGATTGTTAGCCCCGTTGGAAAAGACATTCACGACAGTATTGAATGGGTAAAAATCGACAAAGATGTAAATGAACTTGGACTAAAATTTCCGTGAAAGAATAAAAAAGACACCGCAACATGTCTAAATAAAGCTCTGAATAAAAAATGAAAGTCATCAATATTCATAAACGAGTATTAAATCAACCGAGAAGTAGAATAACAGAACTTCTAGAAACTTTAGCTACTGATGATGATAAAATATGGCCAAAAGAAAAATGGCCCACAATGAAGTTTCAAGACGGAATAAAAATTGGGTCGAAAGGAGGACATGGACCAATAAAATATTGTATTGAGAGATATAATCCGAGTGAAATAATCGAGTTTAGATTTTTAAAACCACATGGTTTCAATGGAATTCACAAGTTTGAACTGACAGAATTGACCAAAGAAAAAACTGAAATCAAGCATACTATAGATATGCATACACGTGGAAAAGGAACTTTACTCTGGATTTTAGGAATTAAATCTTTGCACAATGCATTGATTGAAGATGGATTTGATAAGCTAGAAAATAACTTTATTGAACATCAAAAATCGACGAAATGGAATTTTTGGGTTAGGTTTTTAAGAAAGCAATTGGGATAATAAAACGAAAAAGTGAAATAAATGGGGTATGCAATGAAAACTAATGCAACGATTTCTTAACCGGATCGCAATAGGTAATTATGAAAAAAGATTCGAAACAACTTTATTTTGATCTGATTGAGAAAAAAGATTACGATTTAGAAATCGTTGAAGCAAAATTTGTGAAACAGCTTTGTACTTTATGGAGCATAATGATGTAGAAATAAACCTGAGTATCCATGATAATTGGATTATAGTGTCAGGTTATACATATATGAGTGGAAAAAAATATCCAATCACAATAAAAATAAAAAAATAAAGAACAACTTCTCACAACAAAACCCAACTACATTAAAACACGAGATAGAAGAGGCGTTACTCACAAGCTAAAAACCCTACAGAATGGAAGAAATTAAAAAGTTCATAGACCAGATATATCCAATAAGTAGTTCTGATTGGGCCTTTTTTTCTTCAAAACTGCATAAGCAAGAATTAGATAAACACTCTACGCTAATAAAAGTCGGAATGATCGAGAACTACTTATCCTTTATATCCAAGGGGATAGTAAGATTTTATATCCCACAAGAAGATAATGAATTAACCTTTGGATTTTTATTTGAAAACCAATTTGTTACTGCTTATGATTCCTTTATTACTCAAACCCCTTCAGAATATCAAATCGAAACGTTGACCAACACAACGTTGTGGCAAATATCATTCAAAGACCTCCAAGAAGTTTATGACAAAACCGAAAGCGGAAATGTAATTGGAAGAAGAATGGCAGAAAACATGTTTTTGATAAAGTCAAAAAGGGAAATTGCACTACTAAACAAAACGGCAGAAGAACGCTACTTGGACCTATTCTCAGAACGTCCAAAACTATTACAACAAATCCCATTAAAATACATTGCCTCTTATATCGGTGTTACCCCTCAAGCCCTAAGTAGGATACGCAAACGAATTACTTAATCTGGGTTCATTGCCAGCTCTATAATCATTTATCAATTTTGTAAATGAATTAAAGAAAAATAATATGAAACCATTAATTGTACTCGTATCAAGTTTTGTAATAGCCATTTTTGTGGTAAAAATCGTGAACAAAGCATATGATTTTGGGTTATCAGCAAGAATAGCAATGTCAGTAATGCTATGCTTTACGGCAATTGCGCATGTTGCATTTACCAAAGGGATGTCTATGATGATACCACAATGTATCCCATTCAAAACAAGCCTTGTTTATATCACAGGACTTTTTGAAATTCTGGTAGCAATTGGCTTGCTTATCCCTGGATTAAAAGTAATTAGCGGATGGGCTTTAATTATTTTTTTAGTACTGATGCTACCAGCAAATATTTATGCCTCTATCCATCATATTGATTATCAAAAAGGGACCTTTGATGGCAATGGTCTTACTTACCTATGGTTTAGAATTCCATTACAATTTCTGTTTATTCTTTGGACTTATATTAGCACAATCCGAATGCTGTGAAAAAAAATTAAATAAAATACTGTTTAATAAATACTCAAAAAAAAGCCTCTTATTTAAACAATACTTACCTAAAAAGCATAACTAAGTATTAATTACGTAAACCTATACGTATTAATACGTATTTTTTAAGATAATTACTACATTTGGGCCAACACAATACACTTTTATTAACAAATAATTTTAACTACAATGAAAAAAATCTTCACAACAATTGCCTTAGTGGCAATACTAAGTTCTGGCTTCGCTCAAGATGATACAGCGAATACAGAAGACAAACTAAGTTTTGGTCTTAGTTTAAATCTTGATGCTTTTTTTGGTTTTAATCCAATGATGACAGGTGCTTACGAACTGTCAGAAACAGGTTCTATTACAGCTTATGGTATCCAATGGGGTGCTGGTACAGGTAGTGACTGGGGACAATGGACCGAAGTTGGTTTAGGATATAATTTTACCACAGGTAATTTTGATATCAATCCACAATTAGGTTTTACTATGGGTAGCTTATTGTCTAGTGGGGCAAATCAAGAAGGTATCATTGGTGATGGGATTGTTCCTAACCTAACTGTAAACTATGGTTCTGACAAATTCGAAGGACAGTTTTATTTTGGATATTATCTTGCATTAAGAGATAATACAGAGGCAGGTGAAGCAACCAATAATTATGTACACTATTGGGCAAATTTAGGACACAAAGTATCGTCTGTTTTTTCTTTTGGAGCGCATTTTGAGCAACTGTTCTTATCTGGAGGAGATGTTAATGGAGGAGATGATTTAGACAGGGCAGATGGTTATCTTTGGATAGGCCCTTATGTTCAACTTCAAAAAAAAGGCACAGGTTTAAGATTTTCGGGAGGATGGAATGCAGAGGATAGTGAGGCCTTTTCTCAAAATGATTTTTACAAGTTGACCTTCTTTACTTCTCTGTAACAAGTAGATAAATATACATCGTAAAGAAAAGAGTAATCTTTTTTTGTATTATATAGAATCTATAAGAGGATGATAAAAAGTTTCAATAATAAAACCGCTCTTCTGAGCGGTTTTTATTGGTTTTAGGTCTTTGGATACTCTTTTTACCCCTTAGCAGAATACCTCTAGGTGTCGATGAAGTACCTAGAGCTGATCTTTTATGGCCTGTTACCCCATACGAGAAGGGGGGGGGCCTTTGTTTTAGGGCACAAATGCCAAAAATAAAGGGCAATAGGTCTTTACTTTTGGGTCGACAACCCTTATTGGATACCCTCGAAGTACTTTAGTATGGCCTCGAGGTACTTCATTAAGACCCATACCCCTTATCGGTAAGGGGGTATATTAAAAAAACAGCAATCATGATTCCAAGAAATAGTACTTCGTTTTCGAGGAAACGTAACTACTACTTTTTGTTTTTGCTATGCTATGTAGCAACCAAATGAAGATGTCGTACATTTTTTGAAATTATAAATGCTCAACTTCACTCAAAAACAATACAAAAAGATTTCTGATGAATGGTGGGTAGATGGCAAATGATTTCTGGAACAGGTGCTAATTCTTTCTTTTACTATTTATAAGAATTAGTTATAAATTAAACCCTTCAAAAAACAAATAATTACATAAAACGTAAATAAGATCAAACAACTTCTGTTTATCTTGCCAGTACAATGCCATCAAAACTAAAAAGATATTATGAGAAATAGAGTGTTAATCATATGGTTGAGTATTGGTCATATCATGATGTGCTCTGCACAAGAGATACTTATTTCTTTGATAGAGTCTCCTTATCAGGTAGCGTATCAATACAAAGAATTTGATACATTACGTTTTGATAATGGGGTACATCGTATCGGCTATATAGATTATACTTCTCAAATAAGCGAAGCTCAGGGGGCTTTTTATAATAACCTAAAACAAGGCGTATGGCATTATTATACCCACAAAGACTCTGTATCAATCCTTAAAACTTTTGATAAAGGTTTATTAGATGGTGCGTACAAAGTTTTTCATAAAGGCATACCTATCTATGAAACCAATTTTACGAAAGGTAGCGGGTATTGGAGAGCGTATGATAAAAACGGAATCATAAAAGAAGAGGGCAAACTTATTGAAGGCAAAAAATATGGGGTATGGTGTACTTATACCAATGGTTTGATTGAAGAAATAAAAGAGCATGTAGAAGGACAAGACCCATTGTTCCTATTCAAAAGAAAAGTTACATTAATAGGTAAACTTGTTAATGAACAAGAGAATCCTATTGTAAATACGCTGGTACATTTTAAACTTTCAGAAAAAGATAGTCGTGCAGTACTTACTGATTTTGATGGAATATTTTTTATTGAGATAGATCGTTATGACATACAAGCTAATAGTTATGTCGAGTATATTGCCCAAGGGTATGTGTTAAAAAAACAGCATATCAACATCCAAAATTTCCCTAATCAAATTACTTTGGATACAAACGGTAAAGTGATTTCTAAAGAAGAATATGATAAAATCAAAGTCGGTTTAATAACGTTGTGTGGATTCCATCCTTAGTAACTCTCCCTTGATCTAAAAAAATCTTGTGTACGATAATATACTTTTAATACTCTTCAAAAAATATCGTAACCTCTGCTTATACCCATCTTAGAAGTGTTGAATACTCATAAAAATCAATCCTGCAACCCTTTTGCAACCCCCTCTTATATTATTTTCTAGGCTGTTACTATAATTTTGTCGCACAATTTAAAAGCCCCTTATATGAAAAGACTATTACGTATTACAGCTACAATTTGTGTTTTATATACAATTCAATCCCACTTACCTCAACAAAGTAAGCCTGGATTTCAAAGTGATTCTCGATAAACATTTCTCACAATTAAAAGAAAAAGAATTATTAAGTCCAATGACCTTAGGACTTGCAACCAACAAAATTAGTAAATCACAAGATACTACCGTATCGGTTATAAAATCCTCTCGATCTCATATTCGTAAAAAATAGGTGTAGATTCTAAACAAGATATTATCGAGTTTATTAAAAATTTTGAGAATCAATAGTATAGTTTTTTGATACACAGCTGTAGAGATATGAGATCATAACGTTTTTGAGTATTGAGATATAATTATAATTCTGCTAGATTTGTAAATAAACATATATAGAATGTAAAAGACATATATTCTTTATTTTGTTGTTGTGCATTATTAAAATCAAAAAATGGCTATTTGGCAATATCAACTAAATATAATTCCTAAAAGTGCAATATTTGATAAATACGGAGAGATTCCTGAAAAACTTTTTATTGATGAAAAAGGTTGGGAAAAATAAAAGAACTTTTTAGTTGAAATTATGTCTAACAAAGTGTATGAGGCCATAATGGTTTTCAGCCCGCTACGTACTATAAACACAACATTACCATTAATATGAAACAATCAATAATATTACTCATAACTTTATTCTTGACAACCTTAATTTATTGTCAAAATGAATTTATTGTAGTTGCTGAAAATGGCTTGTTTTTGAGACAAGAACCTAATGGAAAAGGAAAGAAAATAGGAAAACTATATTTTGGTGCAGAAGTCAGCATAATTGAGAAAACTGAAAATAGTCAAACTATAGTAGACAATGGAGAAAAAATAGAAGGAAATTGGGTGAAAATAAACTTTCAAAACTTCCCTACTTTCATTTCTAGTGCTGAATATGGATATGTATTTGATGGATACTTGAAACGGAAAACGGAAAGTGTCAAAGAAATTGAAAATGAAATTGCCAAATATTCAGAATTTGATGAACTAACTTTAAATACAAAAATTACCCCTTTTTATTTAAAAGGTGATTTTTTTGGAGATAAAAAAAATGACATTGTAATCCTATTAAAAAACTCTAATGGAGAAACAAAAGTTGGATTTATCAATAAAGGAGTTGAAACTAAAATATACATATTGGGAAATGAAAACGACCCTTTCAATATAACAGATTATAGTTGGATTGGTATTTTTGAAAAAGTTAACAAAGGAGAAGTTTTATGGTCAAATTACGAAGATGATTTTATTGATTTTAAAGATGTTCCTGAAAACAAAAGAATTATACTAAATTATAATTCTTTGTATATGCACGCTTCTGAAAGTTGTGGAGGTGGTTTTGTATTTTGGAAAGACGAAAAGTTTAATTGGCTACAACAAGAATAAAACACCTATACAAGGCCTGTAAAATATCGTTACTAATTGTTAATCTAAAAGGTTTACACTTATTTATAAAGACCGCCAAATTTTTAAATTTGGCTTTTGAATAGAGAAAAAAAGACATTTATGGGAACTTGGGGTCCAGCTATATATTCAGATGACTTAGCATGCGATATCAGAGATGATTTTAAGCAATTAATTGGAGATGGGTTTAATTCAGAGGAAGCCACTTGTATGCTTGAAAAAGAATATAAAGATTTGATAGATGATAGTGATGAGAATTCAGTGTTTTGGTTTGCATTAGCGGACACTCAATGGAAGACTGGAAGACTAATTGATCGAGTTCTAAAAAATACTCTTAAAATTATTGACAGTAGATCTGATTTGGAAAGATGGAAAGAAGATCCGAAGAAC
The DNA here is from genome assembly GCF_006443095.1 of Aquimarina algicola. Lineage (GTDB taxonomy): Bacteria > Bacteroidota > Bacteroidia > Flavobacteriales > Flavobacteriaceae > Aquimarina > Aquimarina algicola. Next base: position 643,567 of record NZ_VFWZ01000003.1, on the reverse strand, counting down.
TTTAAAAAAAGAGAGACTGTTATTGCAAAACTCAAACAACAGCTTCTAACCGATCAACCAAAAGAAAAAAGAATTACTAAAGTATATCGGGAGGAATCAAAATTTAATATTGGCGATATTTTTAGTTATCAAAATAGACTGGAGAATAAAGCTCTATTTAGAGTGATTGGAATTCATCAAGATAAGGGTGGTAGGTCTGCAATTTGTGAGTTGATTAATTGGTTTGAAAAGGAATTACCGATTAAAAATGAACTTCTTTCAAAAGACAAAATAGACATCAATAAAATCTCTAAACTAAAATTTAGAACAATTCAAGGTGAAAAAACACAGTTCATGCTGGCAGAAACTGTTGCTAAGTATAAACCAAAAGAAGAATGTTTCAAATTAATAACGACAAATAGTAACTCACAGCAAAATTGTGCAGGATATTCTGTTGTCTTTTGGAGGGATTTAGATAAATTGTTAGCAAATGAATTTGAAAAATAAACACATTTCAACACTGTATACAGCAAATAGGGCACTCTATGATTTACGAAAGTTGAACCCTATTTACACATAGGTAAATCGTTTACTTGGCTTTTGAAATAAATAAATTAAAAACAAAGTATAGTGTTTTGTCTTAATACAAACTTGAAAGTTTATCGTTTTATATCACCTTACTTGTCATTATACAAAACGTTATACATAATTAAAATCAACCAAATTAAATCAAACTAATGGGAATATTTGGAAAACTATTTGGAAGCAAAAAATTGAGAATAATAGACCTTGATTTTGGAGAGATTGAGAGTTTTAGTGTCCGTGAAAATAATGTAAACTGGACGTTTAGAAAACAATTTTTGGATGCTGACATTGAAATCTTAATCGATGGGGATAAAGAAAAAATCTCGGAACATCAAAAACAGATTTTGATAAATGCTTTGAATAATGAGTCAGAGATCAAATCTGAATCAGAAAAAGCTCTGAAAGAATGTTTCAACAATGCAGAAATGGAATTTATATCAATAGAAAAACATTTTGAGGTGAATAGTATTTCAGTAAATAATGATGGGTTTGAATTAGCATTTCACGAAAAAAAGACTCCTTATTACTTCTTTAATGTATATTTTGAGAATAATAAGCAAGTTGGAGTCTCTGTAGATGGGTAATCCCAAAAAGCTACGTGTAACAAAATGAAATATAGAAGAAACGTTGACAAATATTTAAAGAAAGAACAAATCATTTTGAAAATTAAAAACCTATTATTTTCATTTCTATTATTACAAGCATCTTTTATCTTCTCACAAGAAAACTTTTGGATTTATGAATACAAATTAACTAAAGGTAATTACGAAAAAGACTTTTCTAAGTCTTATAAAGAATCTTGTAAAGGAGTTTTAAAACAAACTAATGATTCTATACTCACTTGGAGTTTTGGCAAAGAAGATTTCGAAGATGCTTTTAAAAAAGGAGGTGCTTATATAAAAAGAAATGATTCACTTGAGATTAAACATCCTAAGGGCAAAAAATCTATGTATTCATATTTATCAAATGATACTTTGAAATTTTATCAAGACAAGAACAATATTCAGGTATACAGAAGAATAAGAGCTAATAAAAAAATTAAATTAGAAAAAATTCATGAATATTTAAATGGACACAATTTTATTGTTGATTTTTCTATGATTTATGGATCTGATATTAAAAATGAAAAAATAATAACACTGAAAAATTATCACGGTAAAAATATTAATTTAAATTCTGACAAATATTTCTACAGGATTATTGAAATTGAGAAGAATAATTTGTTTATAAGCGGTTCAAGATTTGGGTCAAAGTTATTTCCTATTATAGATGTTAATGAAGAAAAAATGATAATTTTTTGTTCGCATAAAAGTGGAGATTTAGTTGAATTTAGAAGAGTTAAATAAGACATTTGATAACAGTTTATATATTTCATTTGCTCCCTTCAGAAAACAAACGTAGGCTAGAAAAAATGATATGCCCAATTGCCAAACTCGAATCTTAATAGAAGTTGAAAATGGATAAAAAGCTAAAACCTTATCATTGGATATTGTCAATTCTCATTATTCCGATATTCGGATTTTTTTCTGGATTTTATGGTTGGATGTATTACTCAACAATATCTAACCGAAATGGAATTTGGGGAAATATGTATAGTTATTATAACTTAACAAAAGGACAATTTAGCTCAATCCGATTGATAATTTCTTTGACTTTACTCGGACTGATAATTTTCCATTTAAAATATTTGATTGGAAAAAATGTGAGCAGACTAAATAGAACGTTGTTGATTACTTTAATTTTTATTGGACTTTGGATAATCACAGAGTTTTATTTACAAACCAAATTCATCGGAAAGGGATAATAGAGTAAACTAAAAATGGTGTAAAACTACAGATACACATTCATAGCAATCAAATGGTTGTTGTATTTTTGGATAGGGACAATGCTTGCGAAATGAAAAAGGTAACAATCACTATACGGTTTTTGTCAAAAAAAAGGGTAGCATTTGTACTGCTACGACACATAATTTAAACGTTATAAAATATAAAATGGATTATTATTTTTTAGATACTTACGGAAATAGAAATGAGTACATAAGTGTGGAAAACAATTTTTTCTCGGGTGAAGATAAAGATAAAAGAGTTTATCAATATGGTAATCAGTACATATATGAAAAAAATGCACTATATGAAAAAAGCAATCCTGATATTTTATTAACTGACCTTTATTCAGATAGGGAGCATAAGGCAAATTGGAATGAGATGTTTGCAGCTGCACAATTAGATGAATATCCGGAAAATCAAAAAAAATGGGGAGATGTTTTAGGATGTACCGGGGAATTAATTGTTAATGAAAAGATTAAAAATGTACTTTACAAATTTTACGATAAAAATTCAACAGAATGTATCCGAATTGGGCTTAGGGATACGATGTTTGAATTACCCACAAACTATTTTTTAATAAACCCACTATTGAAGTTAGATGTTTTAAATTATCAGGCTTCAGAGTTTACTTTCTTTTTTGATGAATCACAAAGTAATACAGAAGAAATAATTCTTGATTCTCATAAATTAGAAGATATCCCAGACGTTTTTAGAATCAAACACGAAAGCTACCAAATAGTTATTAGTCAAACTGTTGCTGATGCATTAAAAAATATGGGTGTCTCTAATTTAAGAATGGAACAAATTCCTCAACTGCCTAAGGAAAATAGTGTTGATGATGAAAAATATAAATTAAATACTGCTCTATTCTCTGCATCAAATCATGATAAATTTGAAAGAGTTAAATCAATGATTGAAAGAGGTGGAGATATTAATTATAAAAACTCTGATGGAATTTCTACTTTGGAAATATTAATAGAAAAAAAGCAAACTGAATTAATAAACTTATTTAACAGCTTAAATGTAAAGGAATAGCAATTAATACACATGAAGTAATAATGACAAACAGAAAAGTAATACCAAAAGACGTACTCACCTAAGAGTAAAACACAATGAATTTTAAGTATTTCAAAAGTTTTAAACTAAATTCGAAAATGGCATATAATGAGTCATGACTTCTCTGATATAGATATCCTCTTTGTAATTTTTCTATCCACAAAATTTGGAATTACTATATTGCTTACTACTATTACTTTTACCATTTCTAAGAAAGTAAATAAAGTAGCCAATAGGTGGTTAACTGTATTTATCCTGGGACTCAGCCTTGTTTTTTTGATTGATCCCTTAAGAGAGTTCAATGACAATTTTACTCATTCTTTATTGTTTTTTTGCAAGGAAATTATCGTTTTTCTTATACCCATTTCTCTTTACCTGGCGGTTCATTCTTTTGTAAAACCCATCAAAACCCTAACTAGAAATGATGTTATTTTATGTATTCCTTGGGGAGTTGATATTCTATTAAAATCTTTTTCTTTTTTTAGTGAAGACGTATTCATTACCGAAAATGAATGGTATCAACCATGGTACGATATCTTTTTCATAGCATTCTGTATTTTTACTCTAGTAAAATCATCACTGACAATATTAAAACATCAAAAATCTATTAGATACCTATCTGCTGATGTGTACAGGATTGATTTAAAATGGCTACTCTATTTACTATTAGCTCCAACGACACTGATATTTACCGAGATCATATTCAGTTTTAGTAGCTCTTATACACTTATTTATATTGCAGATGTTGTAGAGTTTTTATTGTTGTTTTATATGGGGTATCACATTGTACTTCAGAAAGAAATTTTCCCGTATGAAAAAACACAATTAGAAAATATTGATAAGGTAATAAAACATCAGCAGCAACCCGATACAGAAAATTTTGCGTTATCTGCCTCAAAAATTGAGGAAGTCAAAAGTGTCATTTTGCAATATATGATAGAGAAACAGCCCTACCTGGAAAGCAATATCACACTGCCTAAATTGGCAACTGGGTTACAAATGAAATCTCATTTCTTATCGTATTTTCTAAACACCCATTTTCATAAAAATTTTTATAGCTTTATTAATGAATATCGGGTAGAAGAAAGCAAAAAAATCCTGGTTGACCCGAACAAAAAACATTTAAATATGTTGGGTATAGCCTTTGAATCCGGTTTTAATTCCAAAACTACCTTCAATACTACATTTAAAAAGATAACCGGTGTATCTCCTAGTAATTATAGAAAACAACAGACTACAAACTAAAATTGTTTTCTTGCTAAGTTGTTCGACTCTATAAGTTCGAACAATCCATTATGATGTTCTGTTAGATTTGCCTAAAAATAAAAATAATGAAACACACATTTTTAACAGTACTAGTAGTCTTATTCATCACAAGTTGCTCAAAAGACGATGAATCACCATCCCCTAATGAAGGTTCACAAAAAGCTCAATTAACGCAATTACTCGACAAAAAAGAAGTAGATGGCTTTTATGGTAGTGTTCTTATTAAAAAAGACGATGAGATACTTATCAATGATGGGTATGGTTTTAAGAACCTGACAGAAGATCAAAAAAACGATCCAAATACTATTTTTGATATTGGATCGATAACCAAACAATTTACCGCAGCAGCAATTCTCAAATTAGAAATGCAAGGTAAACTATCTGTAGAAGATAGTTTACATACCTATTTAGAAAATGTTCCGATAGAAAAACAAAATATCACTATACATCAATTACTTACACATTCTTCTGGGCTTCTTGGTTCTATAGGTTCAGACTATGAAGTTGTGGATACCGAAATGTTTTTGGAGCAAACTTTTTCGTCAGAACTACAATTCTCTCCAGGAGAAAAGTATGCATACTCTAATGTAGGATACAGTATTTTAGGAATTCTTATCGAAAAAACATCAGGACAAACTTATGAAGAATACTTAAAGGATAATTTATGGCTTCCGGCAGGAATGAACAAAACCGGATATCGATCACCAGAATTTCAATCAGAAAACATAGCTCATGGATATCAAGGAGGTACTGATTTTGGAGTTCCCAATAGTAGCGATTTATGGTTTGACGAAGGACCTTACTGGCACCTTAAGGCAAATGGCGGTATTCTATCTAGTACACGAGATATGAGAAAGTGGCATGAAGCACTGAATACTAATGAAATTCTAAATGAAGAAGCCAAACAAAAGCTACTTTTTAAACATATACTCGAAGAGGCTGGCGGAGATTCCTATTATGGTTATGGTTGGGTAATACAAGAGTTAGAAGATGGAACAAAAGTTCATTGGCACGATGGAGGAAATGGTGTCTTTTATGCCCAAATGTTTAGGTTTACAGAAGCGCAAAATACTACTATAGTTATATTGTCTAATCAAGCTTCTGAAATCGCCGAAACGTTAATTTTTGATATTGTTTCTATTTTGTTCGAATAATCAATAAGCTATAGCTAAATGTTATAGTTACAATGACTATTACCAAAAGAGAAAATAAACATTTACTAACAATGTATAAGAAACATAGGTCTTTTAAGCTTAAGCAGAAGACCTATGTTTCTTCGCTAAGTTGTCAAATATAAAATTTACAACAATGGTATTTATTTTATATTTTGGTAAGTATAATCCTTTGGTGGATGTTTACAAAAAATGATAAAAGCAAAATATTTATATTTGGTTTAATATCAATCACAAAAATATTATTTATCATTAGCCTTACTTAAGTTTATTATACAGTATAGGTATACTATTTGGTGCATTTAAAGAGAAATCTGCAAAAGGTTTTTTGTTCCTTTTTAACTAGGTACTCAATTTTTGAGAATAGAGTATTTCTGTGATTTACATACTTGGATCGAATAAGGGAATCCCGATAAAAAATAATTGAAAACATTAAAAAAATGTTCAAGTTTAAATTAACGTTGATCTATTTGATTGTATTCTTAGCAATCTCGTGTTCGGGTCAAAAAACTGAATTAATTGAATTGCCTTTTGAGCATGATTTATTTCCCGAAGGCATTGCAATAGATCAAAAGACAAAAAAAGTGTATCTAAATAGTCTGAAAAACAAGAAGATAGTAAATAGTGCAGTTGATGGAAGTAATCCTGAAAATTTTCTAAAAACCGGTGAGCATAACTATCTGGCAGGTTTTGGAATGACGATAAAAGGAGACACTCTATATGCATTGGGCAATAGTCTAACTGCAAGAAAAAACAAATCAGTTCTTTTACTTTTGCAACTCTCCTCTGGAGACCTCATAGATTCATATTCACTTGATAATTCAGATTTTCATTATTGGAATGATTTAGCAATTAGTTCTACTAATGAAATTTTTATTACCGATTCAGAGAGCAATAAAATTTATAATATCCAAAGACCAAGCAAAAATATTAACGTCTATATAGATTCTACAGAAATCCCTAATTCCAATGGCATCACCATTTCCGATAATGACGAATACCTATATCTAGCTTCAGCAAAAGGGATCTGTGTTGTCAAAACAGCATCAAAAAAATTAATAAACAAACCCAATGAGGAGTATTCGGGTATAGACGGTTTGAAATTTTATAAAGGAAACCTATACGGAATAGTAAACGGTTGGAGAAACCAGTCAAAAAATGGATTTTACCGATTTGTTCTTGATAGAACCGAATCTGAAATTATAGAAAGAAAGAAAATAATCGAATTCACAGAGGATTTTAATACACCTACCACTTTTGATGTTTTAAACGGATACATATATTTTGTAATGAATACCCAATTGAACAATTTTGATGAGATTACAAATAAGATTGTTGATGTCGATAGGTTAGAATCTTATATAATGATGAAAATTAAAGTGGAATAAAAGAATAATCAGTAAGATTAAAAACGGATTTAGTGTAAACTATATATCTTAACGAAAATTAAAAAAATGATTAACCGTATTATAATAATACCTATTGTTTCCTTTTTATTAACTTCTTGTTTTTCTACTACGTTTAATAAACGAAAGTTTAAAAAATTTAATCCACCTCAAAGTCAAAATAAATTGATAAAAAAGAATGGCTATTATTTTTATGAAACAGAAGTTCAAAGATATTATAATTGGGTCCCAAACGGAAGTGGTGCTAATCCAACTGATAGTATTTTAACAAAAATAATTAGAGGCATACTTTTTTATGATAATTCCAAAGTATATGTTACTAATTACTTCGATGGACTAAAATATGATGACAAAAAAAGCCTTGAAATAGCTCAGAAAAAATTAGAGAAAAGAATATACGAATTTGGCCTAAAGACAATAGATAAAGAAAAAACTCATATTTCAACACTAGGCAAATATGCTATCCATAATGATACAATTACTATTCAATATTTTAGATTCTCCTCAGGAGATAGATATTTAACAGAATTAAAAGGAACTCTAAAAGAGAATGAAAGCTTTAACTTGTTTCAGAAAATCGATTTTTATGGTTCTTTGTTTGAAAAACCAAAATCTAAGATGATAAACATGGATTACACTTTTAAAGAATATTAAACTAAAGTAATACTATACCTATTATATGATATCCAAGTAATCAATCAAATGATTTTGTCGTATTTTTAATAAGTCACAATGCTTGCAAAAAGGATAAGCTAGTAAACACCACGCTGGAAAAATAGAAATCAAGACACATTTCTTACAATTCAACCCCATTTCACGATAGTTCAACTCAATGTCATTTTATAGATGAGCTAAAAATCTAAAATTTGTCACCATTATGATATCATATTATTTCTAGAAAAAGATAACGATTACGTCTAAAAAAGACTGGATATGATATAAATACTATTTTGTTATATTACAATAGAATTAAAAATGGGAGTACACAAAAAGAAAAATATACAATATATTGGTTTTAATGACTTTTGGTTTTCGGTCATTGGGATTCTGATGTTAAGTGTTTCTATCGTTTATATCTTTAATAACCCTTTTGATCGCCTTACTCTCTTAGAAGTCATTGTTACTTGGGTCGTAGCGTTGTTTTTTTCTACCTGTGACTGGTATATCAATAGAGCTATCCTGATTCGCTTACGAAAAAAATATCCCAATCTAAAAGATAGTGTACTGCGTATTATGTTTCTTTTTATAGCAACTACTACTACAGTTATCGTTGTTGATTTTATTGGGATCTATCTATTTTCTCTAGTCTTAGAGAATGTTAGTTATAATTTTCTAGAAAGAACCAGATCATTAGTGGTTGTAATTTTGCTTACGATTATGATAATGGCCATCTATGAAGCCATTTATTTTTTTATGCAACTTAAACAATCGATTAGAGATGAAGAACAAGCAAAGCAAGCCATTGTACAAGCGCAGCTTGATGCGCTTCGCAATCAGGCGCAACCACATTTTTTCTTCAATACCCTCAACACGCTACGTGATATTATAGACCAAAACCCCAAAGAAGATGCCAAGCAATTTGTCGATAAGCTATCAGAGATATATCGCTTTCTTTTAGAATCAGGTAATGCTAATCTAATTTTACTAAAGGACGAGTTAAAATTCGCCAAAGCCTATATCCATATACAATCAGAACGATTTGGGGCAAATTTGATATTGAACTGGAATATTCCCGAAGCTGCACTCAATACTATGATTGTTCCCATGAGTTTACAACTGTTATTAGAAAATGCAATCAAACATAATATTATTTCGAGGGCAAAACCACTAGAAATTCATATTAATATCAAGGATGATTATATCGTTGTAAACAACCGAATTCAGAAAAAATCTACCCAACTTCCCTCGACAAAAGTTGGATTAAAAAATATTGAAAAGCGATATGGATTGATTTCTAACACTGCAGTAATTATAGTAAATGATGGTCATCAATTCTCTGTCTCTCTCCCTTTATTAAAGAAACCACAATAAAAGAACAGCTATGAATATTTTAATCATTGAAGATGAGACTCGAGCAGCAAACCAATTACAACTTATGCTAAAAGCCTGTGACTTTGAGTTTGAATTATTGGATATTATCGATACAGTTGAAGACGCAGTGCTATGGTTTCAAAAAAACAATATACCTGATCTTGTATTTATGGATATTCAATTGGCAGATGGATTGAGTTTTGAAATTTTTCAAAAAATAGAGGTAGTGGCTCCGATTATTTTTACAACAGCTTTTGATCAATATGCGATACAAGCATTTAGAGTAAATAGCGTCGATTATTTGTTAAAACCCATTCAAAAAGATGATTTGGATAGGGCGCTCGATAAATTTATCAGGTCGAGCAAACCCGCCACAGTAGATACTACTATTTTAAAACAACTGCTCAATGGTATGCAAGGTATGCAAGCAACCCCAAAAAGAGAAGGTCTGTTGGTTAAAGAAGGAAACGGGTTTGTGCAAATTAAAGTTTCAGAATTGTTGTACTGCTATTCTGAAGATAGTATCACTTTTGGGGTAACTGCTGATAAACGTTTTATTATCGAAGAAACTTTAGACGAATTGTTTAGCTCTCTGGATCAAAATAAATTCTACAAGATCAATCGCAGTCAAATTGTAGCCAAAACTTCCATTCAAAAAATAGACCCTTACTTCAATCATAGAGTTAAACTTTCTATTTCTCACCCAAGGGATCAAGAATTTATTGTAAGTAGACCCAAAACAAGTGATTTTAAAAAGTGGATGAACAAGTAGTATAGTATGTTACAGTTCAACTAGCCTAAACGATACTTCAACAAAAACAACTGTTTGGACAGGTAGATTACATTGATATTGCACCAATATTAATTTAATACTTAGACAAATGAAACATACTAAAAAAATAATATTCGTATCCATCTTATTATTATTTCTCCTATTCTCAAACGGTCAATTTTCAGTTTTTTTTGCCATTTGGATTGCTACTGTGATGCTTCTTTTTGCAGTTAGAACTTTGAAGAGATGGCAAGGGTTTTTATTTGCATTTTTGATACTGGGGACAAGCTATTACATAGGTTTTGATGTGGTGCCCTTTTTGCCGGTTTCTGCATCAATTGGTATTGCTGCTGTTTTTAGCGTATTTGCCTCATTACCGTATCTAATTGATTCTTTCTTTTCAAAAAGACGAAACTCATTTCTAAGCACGTTTATTTTTCCTGCTAGTGCTGTTGTAATTGAGTATGTATATCATCAACTCAATGCTTACGGTACTTGGGGACACTTGGCCTATACGCAACAATCACAGCATGTGTTGTTACAATCGATATCTGTTTTTGGATTAGGATATATTACATTTTTAATTACTTGGTTTGCTTCTGTATGCAATTGGGTTTATGAGCAAAGGAGTGAATGGAGAAATGTAAAAAAGGGAGTTTTTATGTATACTCTTGTTTTTGGAGTAACCTTACTATATGGTGGGTATCGTATTCAATTTCAAAAACCTGATTCTGAAACCATTCGTGTAGCTTCTATTTCTGCTTTAGATAATCTTGCTGTTGGGATTGATATAAAGGGACTAAATAACCATGAGACTACAAATGACGTTAAAGTAGAAACAAGAAAAAATACATCAAGATTAAATCAAAACCTATTTGAACGAAGTATTAGAGAAGCAAAAGCCGGAGCAAAAATAGTGTTTTGGGCAGAAGGTAATAGTGTAATACTCAAAGAGGATGAAAATGAATTGTATAAAACAGCGAGTCAAATAGCTGCGGATCAAAATATATATTTAGGGATAGCAGTAGCTGTAATTGATCATACAAATGCTAAATATCTAGAGAATAAGTTTGTTGTATTTGACAAAAATGGAAAGAAAGTTATGGATTATTGGAAAGGTATTTCTGTACCCGGTGCAGAGGCTCCGATAAGTAATAATAAAATTACGGGAATTCAAAAAATAGAAACCGAGTACGGAACGATTGCAGGAACGATTTGCTTTGATTTGGATTTCCCTAATTATTTGAAACAAGCTAAAGGCGCAGATATTCTATTATCACCAAGTAATGATTGGAAAGAAATTGGTTTTATACACACAAATATGGCACGATTTAGAGTTCTAGAACAAGGTTTTAATTTTATTCGACAAACAAGTCATGGAGTATCGGTAGGAACAGACCATACCGGTAAAGTAATTAGTGAAATGAACCACTTTACGGATACTAGTAAAGTAATGATCACGCAAGTACCAACAAAAGGGGGTACTACTATATATGCTAAAATAGGGGATAGCTTTATTGGGTTTTGTGTACTCTTACTTATTTTGGTCATTATAGTAATTAAAAAGAAAAAAGTAGAAAAGAATTAATACGTAGTTTAAATGATGCTGTTAAAAACAACGGATTGAAATCAAGCAACCCTAAAGTTATTGATGAGCAGCTTGATGACGAAACCCTATGCTTTTTTAGTATTAACTAAAAAACATTACTAATAAAGAACGTAAATAAAAGGAATAGATACTCAAGTAGCAGGATATCATTTTAATTTAGCTAAGAATTCTGCTAGATTTGTAAAAACAGATATAGAATATAATGTACATATGTTCTTTATATAATTATTGTGCAACATTAAAACAAACCGAAAAATTGAAATTAAAAACTATCTGTATAATTGGACTTTCACTATTTGTTATGAGTTATTGGATTTTTAGTAAAGGAAATGAGTTTGCGCATTCACAAAAACCGATTGATTTTGCCCATTGGCTAAATTTAATTGGAGCTGTCTTACTTTTGAATTTCAATAAAATATTTCCTAAAAATAAACTTGGAAAAGTAGCTTCAATATTAACAAAATTGGGAGTGATAGCGTTTATAGGACTGAACACAATTGACTTTATCTCGTGGAGCTTTGGAACTGATAATGATGGACGGGATGAATTCTTTAATCAATTGGCAAACACACCTTCAATTGCTTTTCCCTTTGTCTATGTTGGACCATCTTTATTATTCATTGGACTTTCTCTTCACGCATTGAATTTTATAAAGTCAAGTCTTATGGTTACTTATTAACAACAATTGGAGCTGTTTCTATGGGAATTGGATATTTTTTGTTGGGTAATTTGATTTATACAGCATTAGGCGTTTCAATTTTTGCACTTGGACTATTCCTTATACTAAACAAAATAGATGAAAAACCAATAATGTTGTACAACAATGTATAACCGCAATTATGCCGGATTTGACTAGGTCCTAATCAACTCGGGATTACTAACGCCTGTTCCAAATCGAAAAGCTTGTGTACTTTATCCCATAACTGACAGTTATAAGAGACCGTTAGCAAGCACAAATTAATACGAAAACATCTGAATTTGAAATTATCTATATAAATGGAGAAGCATAACGGGTGCTAACATTATATATGAATTCAGAGCAAAGTTTAGTGCTAGATCTAAGGGGATATTTCCTGTTTATAAAGATTGGGAGAAAGAAATAGTTGAGTTCGATAGTATTCCATCTTTTGAAAAAGAACTACGTATTAAACTAAAAGAAATAGAACCTATACTAAAAAACTCCTCTAAAACGTCACTTCATTAAGGAAGCAGTATATAAGCTTCACTCTTTTACCAAATTGAATTTTCATCTCCTTTTTCGATAAGATGCACCAACGACAAAACACTACTAATAAAGAACGTAACTAAAAGGAATAGATACTCAAGGAGCAGGATACAATTTTAATTTGGTTAAGAATTCTGCTAGATTTGTAGATAAACAGATATATAATATAACATATGTATGTTCTTTATTTTGTTGTTGCCTACAATAAAAACAAAAATTTAAATTTACTACCACAAGAATTTTAATAATGCATAAACCAATATTAATTATATTTATTTTGAGTTCATTTTTATTGAGCTGTCAGACAAATTACGAAAACAAATTATTACCAATTGAAGTTAACGGTAATTATGGTTTTATTGACTATTCCGGAAATATGATTATAGAACCTATATACAATGATTTTGAAGGTTATTCTAATAGTGTTATTGGAGTAGGATTTAATGGTCATGATGGATTTATAAATGAAAAAGGTGAAGAAATAACAGGTTTTATATACGATAGGGTACGTTATTTTACTGATGGACTAGCCTCTGTAAGATTAAACAGGAAATACGGATTTGTAAATACAAAAGGAGAAGTAGTAATACCTATAAAATATGACTATGTTTTTCATTTTAGTGATGGTATGGCTGCATTTTCAAGTTTTGAAAATACTCGTAAATATGGATATTTAAATACAAAAGGAAAGGAGATTATAAAACCAATATTTGATGAGGCAAATGCTTTTAAAGAAGGTTTTGCGGCAGTAAAAGTCAATGATAAATATGGTTTTATAGATAAAAATGGAAAATATCTAGTTGAACCAAAATATGACAGGGTTGAAGATTTTTTTCAAGGATATGCTGCTGTTAGTAGAGAAGGTCTTTGGGGATTTATTGATGCTCATGGCAATGAAAAAATCCCATTAAAATATTATGAAGTAGCACCTTTTATCAATGGTTATGCTGTAGTTAATGAGAAATATTTTAAAAATGGAATTATAGATACTTTAGATAATGTTATTGTACCATTGGATTTTTATGAATTAAAAAATTTTCAAGAGAATATGGCAGTTGCAACAAACCGTAGTAAGAAAATCGGTTTTATAGATAAGAATGGAGAATGGGTCATATCACCTTTATATGATTATGTTCATGGTTTTAGTGAAGGTTTGGCTGCGGTATCTGTCAGAGAAGGAAATGACAAAAATGGAGATTTAAAATGGGGATACATAAATAATAAAGGAAAACTGGTTATTTCTTTGAAGTTTGATGTTGCTGAACCTTTTATTGATGGTGTAGCTGTTGTAGGTATGAAAACAGGAGAATATACATATGAATATGGTTATATTGATTTGAAAGGTAATTACATCATAGAACCACGTTTTTTTAGCGCGACCCCATTTTATAACGGTATAGCTTCTGTTTACGACAAAAATGCTAATCCAAAGAAAAACTATATTAACAAAAAAGGAGAATTAATCTATACCGTTCCAGAAAAATAAAGTGCTTCTTGGAATTAAATAATATCAAAATTTTATTTTTTCAAAACTGTAAAAGGCAGTTTTGAATTTAAAAACAAACGAAAAACAAATACTTAAATGTTCATTATAAACTTGACTTATAAAACTGAACTGGAAAAAATTGACCAATTTCTGAATGAACATATTGAATTTCTTAATGAGCAGTATAAATTAGGACATTTTCTAGCATCAGGACGAAAAATTCCAAGAACTGGAGGAGTAATTCTGTCGAATATAAAATCGAAATCTGAATTGGAAAAAATTATTGAAAAAGACCCGTTCAAGAAACATGAATTAGCGAGTTATGAGCTAACTGAATTCGTGCCAAGTAAAACTTGTGACGAGCTCAAATTCTTGATGGAATAAAAAATACGAATCTACTCAGAATTGCTAAGGCTTGTGCTTGATCCGAAAATAATCGCTAATTTAATTTTGTATTTGATGGTGATATAAGACCATTGCGTATTATTAAAACGAAATTTATGAGGGCTCAGAAAGCGGTAATATTTTCCAAATGATTTAGCTTCAGATATTAAATTAGAATCTATAAAATAGGTTTAGGAAAAATTTCTCTAGAAGCTATTAATAAAATTTTGAACAACATAATAGTATTAATAGAAAAATTAGGACTTTCATTATGAATATAGAGGAATTTAGAACTTATTGCTTATCAAAAAAGGGAGTAACAGAATCTATTCCATTCTCTAAGTTACCGAATGTATTGGTATTCAAAGTACATGGTAAAATGTTTACGGGAACGGATATTACAACATTTGCAAGCTTTAGTATTAAATGCAAACCCGAGACAATAGATGAACTTAGGGCTTCATTTCCAGCACTTCAAGAACCATCATATTTTAGTAAAAAGCATTGGTGTAGAGTTGAAATGGACGGAACAATTTCGGACAAGCAACTTTATGAATGGTTAGACATTTCTTATCGTTTAGTGGTTGCAAAACTTCCGAAAAAGATAAGAGATGAAATTAATATTGATTAAAAACGCACCAGCCTATAATGAGAAACGATTAAGAATGACATTACCAAAAAAAGGATTTAGGTCAATAACTGTAAACGATACTGTTTATAAATATAACGTGACAGGAGAGGATGGAGGCATACGATTTATTATAGGTCTTCCTGATATTAATGGGCAAGTTCTAATAGGATATATTTCTTATCACTCTAATTATGTGTTAAATTTTAATAAAAATGGTATAGCAGCAAGTTGGAGTTTATATCAAAGAACTATTGTTACACCCAAAACAATAAGAGAGGTGATCTTGTACGGTTTGGATAACAATTGGAAACCACAAGAGCATCTAAAACAAATGTTTATTCATGATCTAGATGACAAAATTAACTTACAATTAAAAAAAGCAACTGAATTTCCAGAATTAAAAGATGAAGAAGTCGCTGTTGTTTTTGAATCGCTACATAAGAGATTAAGTATTGATTTTACACACTATAACGGAGAGGGAAATATTTATCATAAGTTTGATACTATTCAATTGGCTCAAAAATTCTCTGAATTAAAGATCGAAGAAAATCATGATCTATCTTGTTGGGTGCTCAATGATTTTAATAAAGCCTTAATGTTCATCGATAAAAGAGGAATAGTTGAGTTTGAAAATAATATCCCATAGCACTAATAGCAACAACATAAATGCGTAGTTTATAAAAAAAAGCCTAGTATGAACCTTTTTGAACCTAATTAAAAAAGGTAAATCTTTATGTTTTCATGAAACGAAAAACGAAAAACATCTTTTATTAGAATTTTTACTGAAGATATTTTTTAACTTTACAGTCTATTAAAATTTTATGTACAATACATCTTTAATATCATATTCGGATATTGTAAAATAAGATAGTCAATCTCTTTTGGCTATCATCACTCTTTACTTCAGATAACCCTCTGAGGGGTAATTACCTTTTTTACATTTTACAAATAAATACCACATTGTAGATACCTTTTGTATTTCAATCAGCTTGGCTGTATGCATCAATATCAGAAGTATTTACTATGGTGTTTAAAATAATATATATATGAAACTAGAAGATTTTGGATATAACAATAAAATAGAAACACTAAAGAAAGAAAACAACTTAGAAGCCTTTGAAATCGGAAGAGTTATTTTGGAGCATAAAGAACGATACATCGTTACAACAGTACAAGGAGAATATGAAGCAGAAATAACAGGAAACTTAAGATATACAGCAAATACTCGTGAAGATTTTCCGGCTGTAGGAGATTGGGTTGCTTTGGTGATGTATGATTCCTATAACTCGATTATCCACAAAGTATTACCTCGTAGCTCAATGCTAGCAAGACAAGCGGTTGGTCAATCGGGAGATATACAGATTATCGCAACAAATATAGATTACGCTTTTATTGTACAAGCGGTCGACAGAGATTTTAATATCAATAGAATTGAAAGGTATCTTACTATTTGTAATACATCAAACATTCAACCTCTTATTATTCTTAATAAAATTGATTTGATTGATAAATTATCGCTCAATACATTGATGGATGATCTCAAAAAAAGAATCAATGCTGTACCAATATTTGCAATAAGTAGTATATCAAAACAAGGTGTCGAACAACTAAAAGAGATCATATCAAAAGGAAAGACTTACTGTCTTTTGGGTTCTTCGGGAGTTGGAAAATCTACACTTGTAAATATACTTACAAACACGTCATTAATGAAAACCAAAAATATTAGTGAACATTCCAAAAAAGGTCAGCATACAACAACACATCGTGAGCTGATACTTCTTGATAATGGTGGGATTATAATTGATAATCCCGGGATGAGAGAAATTGGTATTGCAAGTGGATCCTATGGTTTAGAAAAAACATTTGAAACCATTTATGAATATTCTAAACAGTGTAGATTTAAAGATTGTACACATACAATAGAGATTGGATGTGCGGTTATCGCGGCAGTCGACATTGGAGAAATTGATCAATCTTCCTATGAGAATTACTTAAAAATGCAAAAAGAAAAAGACCATTTTGAAAGTACCGTTGCCGAAAAACGCAAAAAGGATAAAAACTTTGGAAAAATGGTAAAGCAATTTAAAAATCTAAAAAAATCGAGTAAATTCTAATATAGCACTCATGTATTATGGATACTATTCATAATACATGAGTAATATGTATATTTAATACTACAAAAAAGATTTAGTATCATGAAAATATACCATGGTTTTGAAGCATTATATCATTATGTAGAAGAAGATACATTTCTTTATTAATCAAATTACAAATCACTGTCAATCCAAAGAAAACAAATTTATTTTATGTTATCATTCTCTTTGAAAAAGGAGTAGAAGGCGTGATTAGAGCAGGTATTAATTTGAAAAATGAAAAATTCTATTACAAAATAAACAAGAAAGAAATAAATAGTGGAACGCACACGATTAAAAACTTAATCTTAAAGCAATAATTAAGGGAGAGTTATATTAATTGTTATCAACCAGATAAAACAAATAAGATATTATTGAATTTTGAGAAAATTTATTTTTGAAAAAAGAAAATATGGCTTTGAGCTACTCATGGATTTACATACGTTTGAAAACAATCCTAACGCTTTTTTTGATCCTGATCCACATACATGTGATTTTTTTGAAATCATGATTTTTCAAAAAGCAAAAGGAGTGATGGAATTAAATGGAGAGACATTAAAAGTTACAGAGAATAGTATTTTTTTTATCTGCCCGTTTCAGAAAAAATCGTGTAATATTCCTATGGATGATGTCAAAGGTTTTCATCTTGTTTTTCAAAATGATTTTTTATCTGATTTTTTTGATGACAAACTATTTGCCTATCGATTACAATACTTTTATAATGCTCAACAACCTCAATATTTACAACTAAAAAATGAAGAGTACAACGTTATTCAATATGCGTTGAATGAGATCATTTCTGAGATAAATAATTACCAAAATGATAGCTCACACATTATACGCTCACTTTTGTATTTTTCATTATCAAAATTGAATCGGTTTTATTCAAAATTCTATAATATTTCTCCTGACACACGATCAAACTCACAAATTCACAAATTCAAAGAATTACTCGAACAGAATATTCGCAGATTACATTCGGTAAATGACTATTGCAATTTGTTACAAACAGATCGGCATAAACTAAATACTATGGTAAAAGCACATACCGGGCATACTTCAAAACAAATCATCAACAACAGACTTCTACAGGAAATAAAAACAGAACTTCGTTATTCTAATAAAACAATAGCAGAAATAGCGTATGCTTTACATTTTGGCGAGCCTAATAATTTGACAAGGTTTTTCAAAAAAATGGAAGGTGTTAATCCTACTATTTATAGAGCAAACTTCCAAAATGATAGTACTTTTTAACAAAATGATATGAGGATAAAAGAGATGAAATTAGATATTTACAAATAAAAAATCATGGCAAAAATTCTATGTTCAATCATTGTAATATTCAGTATTCAAATCATTTCTGGACAAGGGGCATCTGTAAAAATCGATATGCTTGATACCAATTGGGTTGTACCTGAAGGTGCTGTATTTGAAAAATTTGATAACAGAGAGACATTGCTTTTAAAAAAAGATAGGGCTACTGTAAAAAATGTACAGTTTACAAACGGAACTATTGAAGTAGATGTTTACGCCAATACCAGCAGAAGTTTTGCAGGGATCACGTTTAGAAAACAAAATGATAATATGGAAGAAGTGTATATGAGAATGCACAAATCCAGCCAGGTAGATGCTGTGCAATATACCCCTATCTTTAATAACGAATCAAACTGGCAGCTATTTAAAGAATATCAGGCGCAGGTAACCTTTGCAAATAAAGGTTGGAATACTTTGCGAATTGAAGTTCATAATCAAAGTGCAGATATTTTTGTAAATGATAAAAAAGCACTGACCGTAGACCATTTAAGAACAGATCAAACTGGTGGAGAAATTGGTCTTTTTGCTTTATTTTCCAACAGGTTTTCAAACTTTAGAATCACACCTAAAGATACAGTACAGAAGCCAGAAAAGGATAGCGCTATTGCTGTTGATCCTGCAATGATTACGAAATGGAATATCACAAAAGCACGTCCTTACGAAGCAGAAAAGTTAGATTTTAAAAGTTTTTTAGAAGAAAAATATACCACAGTTGCAACTGAAGCATCAGGACTTTTACTTATTTCTAAATATGTCAAAAAATCTACTTCCGGTAAATTCGAAAAAAATGTAGAGGAGTATATTGTAGCCTCTACTACTGTTCATGCTGATAATGAAGAGACAAAACTTTTTTCATTTGATTATAGTGACAAAATAATTGTGTATCTAAATGGTCAACTTCTTTTTGCAGGGAATAATTCTTTTAGAGCCAAAGGAAAACAATACATGGGGCATATGGGAGATACTGTCAACACAATATACTTACCGCTCAAAAAAGGAACCAACAAAATACATTGTGTTGTTATAGACAAAGCAAACGGTTGGGGATTGATGGGTAAATTGAAATGATATGCTTTACAATCCAATTCGTATGTAGTGTAAAGGAATATTTAGTTTATTTTATACTGTTTAGTAATATCTTAGAGTCTATATCTTTTATGTGATATCATAAATCGTTGTAAAGACTCGTAAAAAACAATTACTTTTAGCAAGTGATATGAAATAAACACATATATAAAGAATGGAATATATTATTGGATTGTTGGTAGTAGGTGTTCTTGGGGGATTACTAGTTTGGAGAATAACAAAGAAAAGAAAATACGTAATCTTATTTTCAATACTTATCCTATTGATGTTGCTTCTACCATGGATTCTATTATTATTAGCATTTTCGAGTGGAGCAGAATTTCCAGGTTAAACCTAGTTATTGGATTATTTCAAGTTACTCAACAATCAATACATTAAAAATACTCATTTGTGTTTTGTAAGCTTGTCTTAAAGTAGCTAACCGTTACAGTTTGATGAAAGGTACATAAAATGTTTAAAAGATTATAAAGTAATATCTTGGTTTGAATATCACTATAATGAAATCAAAGAAGAAGTAAACACACACAAGCTTAAGAAAAATGCCAATGATTTATAAAGAAATCAATGCACCACTTTTTGCAGATTTATAGATGGCTTCTACTATTCTAATATCCTTCATTCCTTCCTCACCGGGAACCATAACAGGAGTATCATTTAGTATTGCCAACGCATCATCATCCATTTGTCTTGCTTGTTGATTATTTATAGGTTTATTTAACAAAGTTCCATTACTTGCTTTACCCTGAACACCGGCATACATAGAAAAAGGCGCAAGGGTATACCATCCCTTTTCGCAATCTACATAAAGCTCGTGCATCGATTTACCAACACTTGTTTTGCCATGAGCAATGGCGCCAGAAAGAAATTCTAAAGTAAAATGTGTAGTTTCATCAGTTTCGGTAAAGATTTTAGGTCGGGTTGTCATTTGTGTTGCTATGACAGATACAGGTTCTTCGGCAGTGGTATATCTCGCGGCATTAAGTGCATATACGCCTAAGTCATACATGGTTCCTCCTCCTAAATCAGCATCCAAGCGCCAACTCTTTTTTGGATTTGAAACATTATATCCTATTTCAGCTCTCAACGTTTTAATGGCTCCAAAAGGTCTTGTCTTTCCCCAGGAGATTACTGTTCGCGTATTAGGTTCGTGCTGCATGCGATACCCGATAGAAAGCTTTACCTTGTTTTTAGTACATGCATCAATAATGTTTTGACATTCTGCTTCAGTTTTTGCCATGGGTTTTTCGCACCATACATGTTTTCCTGTATTTGCGGCAATAATAGCATACTTAGCATGCAACCCTGTTGGAACTACAATATAGATAACATCTATGTCCGGATTGTTTGCAATCTGATGCATAGTTTCGTAGTTATACACATTTTGATCAGGGATACCATATTTCTTTTGCCATTTTGGAATTTTTGAAGGAGTTCCTGTGACAATAGCATTAAGCTTACAATATTTTGTAAGCCGAAGCGCAGGTGCCAAAACTGTTTTACTATAGTTCCCTAGACCTACCAGACAAACGTTTAGTTTTTTTGATGTATTACCAAACATATTTGGCAAAGGAAGCAAGCTACTCACTACGACTAGTCCTGTTTTTCTAATAAATTGTCTTCTATCTTGCATGGTGTAAAGAGCAAAAGTCAAGTAGTTAAGATAGTTGTAAATTTTATAAAACTCTGTTTTAGATGTGTTAAATCAATATTAGAAATTACTTTTGCGTATTGATCTTTTGTAGTAGTAACTCGCATTTGGCTATATATCCATAATCTCCGGATTCGCTGGTTTTTGCTTGATCCAAAGACTGAGTTGCTTTTTCTTTGGCAGTTTTATAATCTTTTACATGGTATGCTAATTCTGCTCGATAATATTTATACCAAAAAGCCTTTGGTTTCATCACTATCGCTTTATCAAACCATTCTGCAGCAATATCAAAATCTTTGCCTTTATGATAATAAAATTGAGCAGCATCAAAATAGGTTTGAGCTTTAATTTCTCCTGTTGCCTTAAGAATTTTTTCTTCTATTTCTTTAAATAGGATCGGATCGGAGTCTATAAATAAAGGAATCACAACTTTTGTATGCTCCCATGCAATTACCAGATCGCCACCATTTGCATTAAAACGTTCAAAATAAATAGCCAAGGTTTCTACTTTATCTTTTATTTTGATTGTAGGTACTGTAAAACGTAATAAATCATCAGCCTGATTATAATTACCGGCTCCCCATAACTTTGTGTTTTTATGGATGATAATTGTCCAATTTTTTTCTCCGGGAATAGTGTATAATCCATAAGAACCAGCAGGGATGTTTTGTTTTGCGAGCTGAACATCTCGATCTATCGATATTTTGGTAGAAGCATTAGCCCCTGTACGCCAAAGTTTTCCATAAGGAATTAATGCGCCAAAGATTTGCCTGTCTCCTGTACTGGGTCGTCCATAGTCTAGTGTTACGTTTGCTAGGCCTACTTGTAGTTCTTTGACTATTCTTGGACTAAGACTGGGTTTGTTGATTTGTGCATTTACAAAAAAAGGAGCTATGAGGAATATGAAAAGGATTTTTAGGAAAGAGAGTTTCATTTGTTGTTTTGAATCATTATTATAGACTGGCTATACTTTTCTTTTAGAATAAGAAAAAAACTGTATTTATTAGGGAGTTAGAAGTTTATATTTCAGTATATTCAGATACGGTACGTTCACTCTGTATCTCACCAGTATGTTTTACACTTAATTTTTCGAAGATAAGAACATGTACTTCTTCACCGTTTTGAGTAGAAGGACAATGCTCAACGCCTTTTGGAACTACAATAATTTCGCCTTGGTTTACGACAACGGTTTTGTCTCTAAACTTCATGTGCAATGTACCTTTTATTACCTGAAAAAGTTCATCTTCATCATCGTGTTTGTGCCATATAAAATCCCCACTCAATTTTGCTAAGAATACTTGATTGTCATCTACTTTTGCAATACGGTGTGGGTGCCATTGTTTTTCAAATTTTGAAAATTTTTCTTCGATATTAATTGCTTTCATAAAACTATTTTTTAGAAAAACAAGGTACTTATTTCATCTGTGATGCGTGCAGGTCTTAACGTTTCTTTATATAGTAAACACCAACTGGTCTTTGCTGATACCAGTACTTTTTGAGTATCAGAATTGATAATTCTGGTATGCCGCTCGCATTTTACTCCTTTATAATTATCGATCCAGGTTTGAGAGGTGATGTTGTCGTTTTCAAAAGCAGGAAGATGATATTCTATATAGTGATTCAAGACTACCCAAACATAGGTGTCTCTCATTTGTTGATCAGTTTTAAACTCCCAATGTTTTTTTGCAATATCCTGTATCCATTGTAGATATACAACATTGTTTACATGATTCATATCGTCTATTGCTGTTTTTGGAACTGTAAAATGATATTGAAAAGCAATGTCTTGCATATATGATGATTGTAGTTGTGTTTTGATTTTTTCTGATTTTGAATGTACTCAATTCTGTTGATATAACAACAATTGAAATCTAATGAAGCTCTAAAATTTTTCTTAAGATTTTAATGAAAAATTTAGATGTTGTACTAGAAGCCAAGAATTAGTTTTGCTATCGAAAAGAAGAGGAAAATACCAAAAATATCGTTACTGGTTGTAATAAATGGCCCTGTTGCTATTGCAGGATCGATCCCTTTTTTATCTAGAATAATAGGAACAAATGTACCTATCAATGCAGCAACAATAATTACAAAAAGCATTGAAACAGCAATAGTGAAGCTAAATATGAGTTCCATACCATCTAGTAGACCAAATATAATAACGAGAATGCCAAGAGTAACCCCACTGATGAGACTAAGACTAATTTCTTTAATCAAACGATTGAATAGGCTTCCTTTTACTACATCATTTGCTAAACCTTGTACAATAATAGCAGAAGATTGTACCCCTACATTACCAGCCATTGCTGCAATCAAAGGTGTAAAAAAGAAAAGTTCTTTGTATTGGGCAAGTGCTTCTTCATAACCTTCCATTATAAAAACACTACCCAAACCCCCAAAAAGTCCTAAGATTAACCAAGGGAGCCTTGCACGAGTTAATTGCCACACACTATCGTCTGCTTCTACGTCTTGAGAAATACCAGCGGCTAATTGATAATCTTTTTCGGCTTCATCTTTGATAAAATCGACAATGTCGTCGATTGTTACACGACCTACCAAAATGCCGTCTCGATCTGTAACAGGAATTGCTTCTAAGTCATATTTTTGCATGATACGGGCAACTTCTTCGCCTTCTGTATCTACATCTACATAGTCTACTTTACGTATATATACATCACTTATATGTGCTTTTGCTGGAGCAGTAAGTAAATCTTTGAGCGATAATCGTCCTTTTAGTTTTCCTTCTTTGTCTACTACATAGATAGAATGTACTCTGGTAACTTTTTCTGCTTGCTGACGCATCTCTCTAACACATCCGGCTACAGTCCATGTTTCTTTTACTTTTACAAGCTCTTTGGCCATTAATCCTCCGGCAGTATCCTCGCCATAAGAGAGTAACTCTTTGATGTCCTCGGCTCGTTTTTCATCTTCTATTTTTGCAATTACCTCTTCTGCACGATCATCAGGAAGTTCTGCAACTATATCGGCAGCATCATCACTATCCATTTCTTCTAGCTCTTCTGCGATTTCTTTTGCAGAAAGGTTTTCTAAAATGCGCTCGCGAAAATCTTCTTCAAGCTCCATTAGGGCTTCAGAAGTTTTTTCACTGTCTAAAAGTTTGATAAGGTATGTTGCCTTAGATAAACTAAGTTCACCAAGAATTTCTGCAACATCAGCAAAGTGAATCTCATTAAGCATACTGCGCAGGTTATCATCACTCTCTGTTTGGATAAGGTGTTTTACCTGTTTTATAAGTTCTTCAGAAATCTGAAATTGCATATGCCTGATAATTTAGTGTCCCTAGATGTGCAAACGCCCACAAAGATAACCAAAGAATTTAATTGCATTTTATAATAGTGTTATTTTATAACTACGGAATACATTATTGAAAATTGAAAGAATATTTTTTGGTTTTTTTAGGGTAATTATAGATGCAATTTATAATCGTTGGATAATGAAATAAAAATGAGCACCTACACTTCAAATTTATTATTTAATTATTGATGCATAGTAACTATTATTTGAAGATAATGGAGGGATTTCTGGAACGATAGCAGTACAGATATAAGCTTTTTCATCGATTGTTTTAAAAAAAGTTATTGAGCTTTTCTCTTTTCCTGTCCTTAAAACACGCAATTTTTTCCTTTAGGGGTACCAATGATTCGAAGCCCTTGAGTTACAGTCCATAATCCTTTGTATTGAGACTCTACATTCAAATATGTTCCTACGTTTGGTATATTCTCTTCTGTTATATTGTTTGAAATTGGATTTTCAAAAGAAATGATTATATCGCATATAGGAAGGTTTGAAATTGAATCAGATTTTTGTGTTAATCGAATTTTTTTTCCAGTTTTAATTTTGAGAGTTTCTATGGTTTGTTTTGTAGTACTTTCAGAATTGATGTTGGTATTAATTTTGTTACAACTATTGCTGGCAAACAATATAGCAAGAAGTATGAGTAGTTTAAAAAATAGTCTGTTCATGATTTGGGTAATTTTTTGGTCATTTATTAATAATATGTAGATATTGAGCAATTTTGAAAGGATATGTATAAATAATCTAAACTTGATATTATATGGGGAATATGGTTGCATGAATTAGTAAGAAAGAGGACGTTTTAACCCCTTAAAACGTCCTCATTACAATACAATGTATTCGTAGTTTTTGGTAAAAAATGTGTGGAAAAATCAACACCTCTACATCGTATTTTTGCAAATAAAGCAAGCAAACTTATTAGTGATTGAATTTTAATTTCTCTCTAGTTAAAAACAGTAATTCGTTTTACTCTTCTTCATCCGGAAATGATGAAGATGCTAAATAGGTGCTAGTTTTGGTCTGCACAGGGCAGTTTGATCCCGGTAAAGAAACTTCAAGAGTAACAGTAACATCTTCCTCATCAATATTGATATTAACAGAGCTACCGGTTTTGTGAGACGTTCCGTTGATATCTTCAATTTTCCATAAGTAATTATATCCCGAATTATAACCACGAGGTGTAAGACGAAGACGAGAACCTCCAGCTCTTTCAGTTTTATGAATAGTAGCATGATTACGATCCGGACAGCCTAAAGGAGCTTCTGGAAAAGTTCTTTCACAAGTTCTGGTTTGACTTCCTATACGTGTGAAGAAAACTATAGTGCCTTCTTCTCTTCCGACTCTCAAAACACGTAATTTTTTTCCTCTAGAATCACCAATAATCTGAAACTCGTTACTTACACTCCAAGAACCATCATAAGGAGATTCTAAATTCAAAAAAGTACCTACATGGGGAGTTATTCCGGTTTCTCCATTTCCTGAAATTGTACCTTCAAAAGAAATACGTATATCACATAGAGACGAATTTTTTGTAAAACCTTTGTCTTGTGTGTGCTGAAGGTTTTCTACAGATTGTAATTTAAGGCCCTCAGGAGTGTTTTCGATATCATTATCGGTATCACAACTAGTAATAAGGAATAGGATTGCTAACAGTGACATCAGTCTGAAAATGTTTTTCTTCATACTTAAAGTGCTTTTATGTTTTAATAACTTATTGCAGACCTCAAATATATTTTTCTATTTCTGTCTAAAATCCCCTAATACTAGTAGAATCTTCATATAACGTTGTATAATAGATAAACTATAGGAGAATATTACTAAGTAGCAAGTGATGTATTGTGTTGAAGTGTTTCAAAGTAGATGGTTGATCATGAGAGGCAATTCATTTATCATCCAATAAAAATTAGATACCGTAATTAAGCGCTATGGAGTTTTAAGATTTTGAATAGTGATAGTGAGTTCTATAAATTGATCAACGCTTAATTGTTCCGGTCGTTTTGAAAGAATATCTAATGTTTTGATTTCATCAGATAGTTGAAAGATTTTAAGGCTGTTTCTTAATGTTTTACGGCGTTGTCCAAATGCTGTTTTTACTACCTTGAAAAACAATTTTTCATCACAAGGTAGTGCATATTCTTTTTTTCGTATCAGTCTTAATACACCACTTTGTACTTTTGGTGGAGGATTAAAAACTTCTGGGTGTACCGTAAAAAGATATTCTGCCTCATAGAACGCTTGCACTAATACAGAAAGGATTCCATATGTTTTGCTACCTTCTTTTTCGCAAATGCGTTTAGCTACTTCTTTTTGAAACATTCCTGTAAATTCAGGAATTCTATCTTTATGTTCTAGAGTTTTGAATATAATTTGGGATGAGATATTGTAAGGAAAATTGCCTGTGATGGCAAATTGTTTTTTTTCGAATAAGGTGTCTAGATCATATTTTAAGAAATCAGCCTCAATCACCTGAAAAGTATTTTCTTGTTCTAGAACCTTAGGGTGTTCCAAAGGGAAACTGTGATTGAGATAAACAATAGATTCACTATCAAGATCCATAGCGATGACATTGATATCTTTAAGTAGAAGATATTTGGTCAAAACACCCATTCCCGGACCAATTTCTATTACGTTTTTGTATCCTTCAAGAGTTAAAGTATCTCCAATTTTTTTTGCAATATTTTCGTCTTTTAGAAAATGTTGCCCAAGATGTTTTTTAGCCTTTACGGCTGTTTTTTCTTGAAATGATGAGTTATTTGAAGCGTATTTTTTATGTTTCTTCGATTTAGACATGTTGTTCGCTCACAATTTCTAGTTCTGTTCTGAATGCAACAAATTTACCAGCAAAATGATTAGCTTCTGCTCTAAGGCGTTCAGCATCTTCAGTATAGTATTGTTGTAAAGTCTCTTTACTATCAGTGGTATATTGAATAGAGTAGGTTATTCCTCCCATTTCTTCTTCTACAAGTACTTTAGTCATTAAGGCTTTACTAAACTTTCCTGTGGCTATCATATTTGGGATGTGTTCTTTTTTCATCCAATCTAACCACTCGTCATGAATTGTTTCTTCTATATTTATTGTGACATTATATATGTACATAGGTATTATCAAATTTTAATTGAGAAGAAAAATTAATTTCATCTAAAAATAAGCAAGCAAAGGTAAGTAAACTTAGGGGAATCGACTTTGTATTCTCATCTAATTTATAGCATCGCCACGTAAGGTTCTGTATTTTTTTCGTGCTTCTACAAAAAAGATACTATCTGCGTGATTATAGATGATTTTTTCATATAATTCTTTTGCTTTTTCAGGGGCTTCTAGTTGATTAACATACAGTTCTGCTAACCAATAATAGGCATCATCTGCTAGTATATCGTCGTTATAAAACTCAATGATTTTGAGATAGTTTACCTTTGCTTTTTCATACTGTTTTTCTTTTTCGAATAATTTTGCTTGTCGTAAAAAGGCTTCATCTTCAATTTTTTCACCTCTATGATCCGTTAAAATTTTTTGATACATGGCAATAGCTTCTTGATTTTTGTTTTGGAAAGCCAATAAATCAGCTTTTGCAAAAATCTTAAGTGCTGTTTGAGTCGAATCTTCGAGAGAATTGTCACTTATAATTAAGCTTAATTCCATAGCATCATTAGCAATCAATTGAGAAGTTGAGGATTTGAGTACATCTAATTGAGTTTGTGCCCATGCAAAGTCACCTTTGTAATAACTGGTTTTAGCTACGTTAAAACGAGCATCCTGTGCTAAAAAGTTATTCTTTAATATATTTTGAACTTGAGTATAATAAATCAAAGCTTGATTGAACTTTTGTTGAAGTACCAAAACATCAGCGATTTTCATTTTTACTCTAGAGGATTGAAATCGAGATAAGTTTTCTCGTTCTATAAGTTCTTTTAGAAACTGTATAGCTTCCTGCTTTTGATCTAAATTAAACGCTAAAAAATGCGCATAATCTATTTGTAAGCCTATAGTTGCTCTGGATTTTCCGTACTCTTCAAAGACGGTGTTATATTGATCTACAATAGTGTTATATTCTTTTGGTCCTACATTATCAACTTTTGCTTTTAAAATAATTTTATGAGCAGTAAGCTTCATATCATTTGTTGCGGGAGTCTCTAAAACATAGTTTAATATCTCTGTTGCGGATTTTATATCTTTTTCAGCAATAGCTATTCTTGCTAGGTCTATAATCCCTTCTGGGCCTTCCTCATTACGTTTATAGATTGCTTTTTCTTGCACAAAAGCTTTTTTGAAATCTCGTTGTTGTACAAAAAGCCAACTGAGCATTTTGTTATAAATAATATTAGGGTCTTGTTGTAGTTTTTTGATTAATAATTTTTTGAAAATAATATTGGCTTCGTTTGTAGGGTTTTCTGTGATGTATTCAGAGAAATTACGTTGTACGCTACTTATATAGTTTGGTTGAACTTGTAGCAGTGAAAGATAGCTATTATACATTTTTTCAAGATGTCCTTGTTCACCATATATTTTTGCTAATTGAATATTGTAATTCGCTCTGGGATTATCTTGCATAGCTTTTTCATAAATTATAGCTGCCTGATCTAAAAGGCTATATTTTTCAAAGACTCTTGCAAGGGTGTAAGCATTATTAGGTTTATATTCGTCTATAGCTTTTTGGTAGTATGTTTTAGCTTCTTCTGTTTTATTCTGTAAATCATAATGATATCCTAGCTCGACTAAAAATTGAGATTTGTATTGTGTTTGCTCAATTTTTGTCTTTAGAATACGTTCTGCCTCATCAAATTTTTCTAATTGTTGGTATGATTCTACTAACCCTAAAATATAGTTAAGTCTATTGGGGTTGCGCTCATATAGTTTTTGATAAATAGATAGTGCTTTTTCATATTGTCCTTGTTGGATATAGTTTTGAGCAAGGTTTTCTGATTGGGCATGTGCAGAAAATACCAATAACAAGGATATACAAAAAATGATTGAACGCATTTTGCAAGTTTTTTTATAAAGATAATAAATAAGTTACTGATGGGATCGAGTTTTTTTATTGTTGAAAAAATTAGGTCTTTAATTGTCAACAATTAAAGACCTAAAAAATCTAATATATTATAGTGATTATAATTTGCAATAATCGCTATCTGTATGTTATATTAATCAATCCATTCAAACCCACAGTATGGCACGAGTACTTCAGGAACTTTAATTCCTTTTGGAGTTTGATAATTTTCTAAAATTCCTGCAATTACTCTAGGCAATGCCAGAGAACTTCCGTTTAATGTATGTGCCAATTGTTTTTTGCCTTCTTTGTCTTTAAAACGCAATTTTAGTCGATTTGCCTGATAAGATTCAAAATTTGAAACAGAACTAATTTCTAACCAACGGTCTTGTGCTGTAGAAAACACTTCAAAATCATAAGTCAATGCAGCGGTAAAACCAATATCACCTCCACAAAGTCGTAAAATTCGGTAAGGAAGTTTTAATTCTCGTAAAATTTCTTTTACATGTTCTACCATACCATCTAAAGCTTCATAAGAGTTTTCAGGTTTTTCAATACGAACGATTTCTACCTTATCAAATTGATGCAAACGATTTAACCCTCGTACATGAGCTCCATACGAACCAGCTTCTCTCCTAAAACAAGGGGTATACCCTGTACAGCCAATAGGGAGATCACTTTCTTTGAGTAAATCGTTTCTAAACATATTGGTTACCGGAACTTCTGCGGTTGGGATAAGATATAAATCATCTCCTGTAACATGATACATTTGCCCTTCTTTATCTGGTAATTGACCTGTACCGTAGCCTGAAGCTTCATTTACCAGATGAGGAACTTGATATTCTTTGTATCCGGCTTCAGTATTTTTGTCTAAGAAATAACTGATTAAGGCTCTTTGCAGTCGTGCTCCTTTACCTTTGTATACCGGGAAACCGGCTCCAGTGATTTTTACTCCTAGTTCAAAATCAATGATATCATATTTTTTTGCTAATTCCCAATGGGGTAGTGCTTCGTTTTCTAATTTTGGTATTTCTCCTTCTTGATATACTTCTTCATTATCCTCATCACTTTGCCCATTAGGAACAGAAGGATGGGGGATATTTGGGATTGTGTATAGTAGTTCAGAAAGCTTATTCTGTACATCATTAAGATGGTTGGATAATTCTTTAGAAACCTCTTTTAGCTGTGCAGTCTTTTCTTTCAGAAGATTTGCTTTTTGTTGTTCCCCATTTTTGAATAGTATACCGATTTCTTTAGAGAACTTATTAGAATCTGCTAAGGTGTTATCGAGTTTTGCCTGGGTAGCTCTCCGGTCTTCGTCTAAAGCGATTACTTGATCCAATACCGGTGCGGCATCAAAATTACGTTTTGCTAAAGCTTGAATGTAAGCTTCTTTGTTGGCTATGATTTGTTGTACTACTAACATGATGTGTTATTTTAGCAATCTTCTATTTATTATATCCTATTTTTCCTTATCAGAAGAAAGGACACAAATGTAAAGAAAAGATGTGTTTTAATACCCTGATCTATTATAGAAATTTTAGTCAAAAGTGTGGTGTAAATATCATATACGATAATTATTGAAGTTGTTTTTTTGTTTCTTATATCTGCTTTCTGAAATTAGAAGGGGTTATGCCTTCAAATCTTTGAAATGTTCTGTTGAAACTGGTTTTAGAATTAAACCCGGATTCTAAGGCAATAGCTAATAACGTATATTGGGCAAAAGAGGGATTCTTGATTCTTTGCTTTACCTCTTCAACCCTAAATTGATTTATATAATCGTAAAAACTTATTCGCATATGTTGATTCAATAAATAGGAAAGTTTTTTGTCAGAAATATTTAATTTTTCGGCTAGTGATTTTAAAGATAGTTCAGTGTTGAGGTACCATTTATGTTGTTGCATTAATATTTCTAATTGTTTCTGTAGTGATTGCATTTCATTAGCATCATAAATTGGTTTGCTACTACTTGTAGATAAAACAGTAGTTGGTGATGCCTCTACTTTTTTTGAGCGTTCTTTTTTCAATAAAAATTCAGGAAGAAATACTTTGGTTTGTGAGAGTCCGTGATATGCCAGATAAACAATTAAAAATACTACAAAAAGTGCAATGATTCCTATTGAAGAATTAATGTCTCCAAAAAGTACTTCGTAAATGGTAATAGAAATATCTATGCCTATAATAACAGTAGTGCCATATAATAATTTTAGTAACCAATTAAAATCAGCTGGGTTTATATTCGCATAGTACAGTTTTACAACTTTATTCGTTTTTTTAACAAGTTTTATGGCAATAAAGCAGTATATTAATGAATATATAATACTAAGGGCCCATAAATTTTCTAACCCTGTACGTAGATGCTCAAAGACATTAGGACTGTTTAGCAAGCTTATTAATTTAGGGATACTTGCAAATAGTAAATACAAAAACGGAATGATAAAATGTTTAATGTTTTTTCTTATGATGTTTTGAGAAGGATAAAATATAGCTTTTACATATAAAAAAAGACAAGCTCCAATGCTTATCGGAATGGTATCTTGAAACAGAAAAGTAAAATAAAAAATAGGTTTACTCTCTTTGATAAAACCAAAAAAACAAATCTGTGTGAATACAATCCATAAAAAAATGACAAATAATACTTTAAAATGAAACTCTTTCCAACCATTTTTCCATAAAACATAGAGTAATAAAGTGTTGGCGAGTATTCCTAAATGTAGGGTAAAGTCTGTAAATAATTCCATTTGTAATTATGAGGGCTAAAAACAAGTGTCAAGTCTAAAGTTAACATAAAATTAGAGTTAAATTTTAAGAAATAATCCATGTTTTTAACTTTTTGTAAAATTATTTTTCATGAATTTATAAAATTAGTAGTAACTATAAGTGTTACAACGATCGATATAATAAACCTCAAACGAAAAATATTATTTTACTGGCTGCAAAGACTCAAAAAAGGGTGCCACAT
This sequence comes from Aquimarina algicola, assembly GCF_006443095.1. Lineage (GTDB taxonomy): Bacteria > Bacteroidota > Bacteroidia > Flavobacteriales > Flavobacteriaceae > Aquimarina > Aquimarina algicola. The sequence goes on along the minus strand of NZ_VFWZ01000003.1, from coordinate 610,703 downwards.
CTTCTTCTGGTACGAATATGAAATAAATAAGCTATTAATTCGCTACAGTAATTATACTTAAGCAAAAAAAATATAACAATTAAGACACAAACCTTGAGTGTCAATAAATGTTCAAGGATTAATCAATTTAAAGTTATTACATAATGAAAAACTCATTGTTAAGCTTAGGAAAAGTTTTGAACAAAAACGAACAAAAGAGTATTAATGGGGGAACTGGCTTTGTTTATCCTATAGGTTATTGCTATGCCAATGGAACGAACCCACCTCAAGTTATTGCTAGAGTCTCTTGTGATGAATTGTGTCCAGATGGATCAACTCCTTTTTGTCACGTTTTTGATGATGGAATTCGTAACTAAAAAAGTATATACTCATGAAAAAATCAATTCTAAATTTCGGAAAAGTTCTTAATAGAGAACAACTTAAACAAATCAACGGAAAATCAGGGGGGTATTATTGCCCTGGTGGTAATAGTAGACCTAATGCTCCAAGGTGTCCTGTACCTTGTTTTATGGGGAACTGTCTATTATAATAACTATTTAATATCTTAATAATTGGATCGCCCGAATATGAAATTTGAGCGATCCAAGTGTAATAAACTTGAAGAATAAAATGATTAAAAAAGTAAATGCAACTTATTTTTTCTTGTCACTAATGATTTTTTTTAGTTGTTCGAATGATGATGATGAAAATGTAATAGATCCAATTGTTGGAGAGTGGAAGCTCAATGAAAGAATCGAAAATGGTTCGACTCTCACAATATCAAATTGTGAAGTTAATGATCGTATTGAGTTTCTTAACGAAGGAACGATTATAGATAGATTTTTTGAACCTGATACAAATGGTAATCAGTGTAGAGAAATTATTGATGATTCTGGGAGTTGGGAAAAAACTTCTGAGTCTGAATACAGAATAATTATAGATGATGGGGATGTTAACTATGTAGCTACAGTAGTGTTCTCTCAAAACAATACAGTACAAGTACAAGAATATACATTGAATGATGGTAGTGAAAGTTTTACCCTCATAGATACTTATGAAAAAACCAAATAAAGTATCCGGCAAGTGCGCTTTTTGAGGTTCTTATTTCAAATTGTTTTCTTTTCAATTAGAATTATTGCACTCGAGACGAGAAGCATAGTTTAGCGATTTTCTATGTAAATGAGTTTAAAAACCTATTTAGAGAAGGTCATAAAATTAAAAATAACCGCTAATCTAGTTTTAAATGTTCTGGGTTTATCTCAAGATTATATTTTGTGAACCTACTCATAGTTAAGGATTACCTTCTTAATTAGCTTGTTTTAAGAAGGAATTTCGATATTAATAATAGTACCTCTATTTAATACAGAATCTATAAATAAAGTGCCGGATAGCTTTTCTAATCTGTTTTTTATATTTCTAAAACCAATTCCATCTTTGGCTTTGTTGGTTTCAAAACCAACACCATTATCTTCAAAAATAAGTTGGATAGAATCATCATAATGATTGAGATAAATATCTATATTTTTAGCCCTCGAATGCTTTATGCAATTTGTAAGTAATTCTTGTATAATCTTAAATAACTCTTCTGTAAGAGAGGTGTTGATTTGATTCACTTCATTTTTAGGAAAAGGGTGAAAAGATATGTTTTGAGAGATTCCGTTTTTGATATTTTGAACATATTCTTTGATAAGCGTTGTAATCGTATTTTTTTGAAATTTTTTAGGAACAAGATTATGCGAAAAATCTCTTACATTATTATAGGTTTCGTCTATTTGCTTGATTATATTGGCATGATGGTCATCAATATTATCGGTGTTAGAAAGTTGTAGTTTGATGCTTGCCAAATTACCACCCACACTATCGTGTAACTCCTGTGCTAATCTTTGTCGTTCTTCATCTTGTCCCTTCATTGTGGCTTTGATCAAATTTAATTCCTGATCTTTCATTAAACCATAAATTTTTTGTGTATTGACTTCTTCTTGAGATTTATTGAGCGCAATTTGTGTCTTTAATTTCTGAAAATATAAAACTAATAGCCCAATTACAGGAAGTAAAACAATAAGAAACCCTATAAGAACAGCAATTTTAATAGTTCTTTGTCGTTTGATCTCGCTTTCTTTTATAAGTTGATCTTTTTTGAGAGATAAGATTTCTTTTTCTTTTTGAAGTGTTTGGTATTTTATTTCTAATTCTCTTACTGCTTCTTTATTTTGCTTTGCATTGATTTCATCAGAAACGCGTGTATAATGAGTCATTAGATTATAAGCATTTTTATAATCTTCTTGATAGCTATAAAGTCTTGTAAGTGCTCTTATTACAACTTTTTGTAATTCTAGCCTATTCCATTGAACTGTATTTACATAAGCGGTGTTTAATATTAATTCGGCCGTTTCATAATTTTTGAGCCTGTAATCTATGGTTCCTATTTGTAATACACTATTAATATATACATCATAAAACTTATTATCTAAAGCTTGTTGTTTAATGTTGTCAAGTAGTGTTAATGCATTGTCATAATTCTCTTTTCTGGATTCAATCCTGCCAAGGTTGAGTTGTATTACTAAACTTTTTTTGAGATCTTCACTTTTATTGGTGTCCAAATCTTTAAGAACATCGTTGTATGCCGAAGTTGCTTTGTCAAAATTTCCTTGGTATAGATCAATATCAGCAATAAGCTTTTTTGCGTTTGCTTTGAGTTCTTTACTGCTTGCTTTTTGGATACATTTTTCTAAAATTGGTAAAGCAGAATCAAATTCTTTTTTGTGAAAATAAATAGTAGCCAGCCCTAATTGATGCTTGTAATGCAAAGTATTCATGTTTTTTTCAGGAGAAATAGCAATTCCATCAATATGATATTTTAGAGCATCTTCTAGCAGTCCGTTTTTTAATTTTCCTTTTCCTGAGATATAATAAGATTTAGAGATGTAATAATTCTTATTATCAATATGTTGTTGGTTTTTTAACACCATTTCATTTAGCCTGCTTCCATAATGAACTATTGAATCTGTATTGCCATATAAGATATGCTTATTGGCTATAGTATCCATAATCATTATTTTTTGAAGTGGGTCATCAGTGTTTTTCAGACTAAAATAAAGTTCTTTATCAACATGATTAGGAATAACACCAAAAGAGGTGTAGGTCTGTTTTTGTTGGCTATATGCGGCGATTGATATCCAAAAAATAGTTGCGATAACAATTTTTAAAGAATACAAAGACATTTTTTTATTATAATTTTTTATTCAATATACTTTATGACCCAAGGATTTGTTTTAAAATAATACCAAGGAACACTCGTAAGGTCAACTTTTGAGTCAATAAAATCCCTATATTTTTTTCCATTTACAGAAACCCTGCTTTTTACATAAACGGCAATATCTTTTCCTTGTTTTGCATGTTCACTTTTAAGGTGTTGTGCAAATTGCCACATAAAATCGGGTTTTGTAGTTACAGATCGTATTTGTTTTTTTGTAAGATAATCTTTTTTATTTATAGGTTTTTGTTTGGCATCGGGATCATTCTTATCTACAATATAGAAATTGGTAATACCAGATCGACCTCTTAACATCATTCTCCAGCTTAATCGATGCCCTTCTTCTGTCCACAATACATCTCCCGGAATAAACCAATGACGTATGGGTAATGCAATTTGTATGCTGAACCATATGATAGCAATAGGAACTAGTATTTTTTTATAAGAGGGAAGCACTATTTCATTTTGATGGTAAAACTCTTTTTTCTTCATAAATAGTTTATGAATCCTTTCTTTGGAAAAGAAGAATACAGTAAAAGCTAGCGATAAGTAGGGAAATATGCCAATTTGGAAAATAATTGAATTAAATATGTGAAAGAAAATGCTAAAATAGAAAGCGGCTGATCTTGTTCGTTTCCACAATAAAAGCGGTACAATGAGCAAATCAAATAAAATACCAAAATATGCAACGGTTACATGTGCCCAATGATTTTGCAAAAGATCTCCAATAATAGGGTAATATGCTCTGGCAGCCATTAAATTTTTTGGAACCGAAAAATCAAGCCAATCCGGATATAGTTTGGCTACAGAAGCATAAGTGTATACGATCCAAAGTTGTATTATGATTACAATGACACACCAGCGAGGCATTGATATTTTTTTTAGAGCAGGATTACGTTTTACATCTAACGAAAAATAATTTCCGGCAGGCAAAATACTCATGAGAATACATAAAAGGAAAAGTAAGTAATAATGATTATTGTATGAAGATTTTTGCATAAAATATGCTCCTGCCCACATGATAGTATATCCAATCATACTCCATCGATATTTGAAGCCTACCATGACTAATAACCCTAAAATGCCCATAATGGCAAAATAAAAATACATGCCATTGCCAGGTAAAGGTTGTAAAAAATCAAACCCGATAAAATTGAATGTGAATTGCGGTTCTACAAGAGTACGTCTTACCCAACCCGTAAAGATAGCTCCTATTGCTTCTGCTGCGATAAGAAAACCAAAAAATACTCTGAATATAATAAGTGAACTGTTATCGACGTGTGTAAATAACCAACGATTTATCATACCAATGAGTTTATATAATCTCGAGAGAAATCCTCATCCTGCTGCATGGCATCTTGTAATTGTTTAACAGAATCGAACTTTTTTTCGTCTCGAATACGTTTTAATATTTGAATTTGAATTTTTTTATCATATAAATTAAAAGTAGCATCAAAAAAATGAGTCTCAATAGTCTGGTGTGTCCCTTTTACGGTGGGATTAGTTCCAATATTCATCATCCCAAAGTAAGTTCTGTTTTCGATAGTTGATTTTACAATATACACACCATTTTTGGGAATGATCTTATATTGTTCTTCTATAAACAGGTTTGCAGTTGGGTAATTAAGTTTTCGTCCTAGTTCTTTTCCTTTAACAACAATACCTGTTAGCATAAACTCATAGCCAAGATATTTGTTTGCTTTTGTAATATCCCCATCAAATAAGGCTTCTCTTATTTTAGTAGAACTCACCGCAACATCATCGATATCTTGTTTTGAGATCTCTTCTACTGTAAAGTTATTTTGTATCCCATACGAAGCAAGATCAGTGATATTGGAGTTTCGATTTCTTCCAAATCTATGGTCGTAGCCAATAATCACATGCCTTACATTAAGTGCATCTATTAGCATTTGTTGTACATATTCTCCTGCGGAAAGACGAGAGAAGTCTTTTGTAAATGGATGTATAACAAGTGTGTCAAGCCCTGTTTTTTCCAAAATTTGTACTCTCTCTTCTATAGTATTGATAAGCTTAATATTAGAGTCTTGTTGTAGTACCATTCTAGGATGTGGAAAAAAAGTAAGGATTACAGATTCTAATCCATTTCTTTGAGAACTTTCTACTAATCGTTCTATAATTTTCTTATGCCCTATATGTACACCGTCAAAAGTACCAATAGTAACTACAGAAGGGTTTAGATTGTCATATTCGGTAGCGTTTGTATAACGTTTCATCTATTCAATGTTGATTTGTTCTTAATTGCACAGATAGAGTTCGCTGATAGAACATTGTAGATGATCTTGATGTTGGTCTTACAATTAAAATTCATGTAAAGAGGAAATATATAAATGAATGTAAAAATAAAAAATAGTTCTGATACATTTATCTATTTTCCGTTAAAGGTGTTCATTGTATTGGTAAGTCCTGCTGTAGTAAATGATTTTACAATAGCAATACCTTTTTCTAGACGCTCTGGCATGAGGGTTTCTTCATCATTATTCCATTCGCCAAGTACATAATCTACTTGTCTTCCTTTGCTAAATTCTGCACCAACCCCAAATCTAAATCTACAGTATTTTGATGTATTTAATTGTGCTTCAATATCTTTAAGACCGTTGTGCCCTCCTGCGCTTCCCTTTGATTTTAAGCGTAATGTACCAAAAGGTAAATTGATGTCATCAGTAATAATAAGAATGTTTTCCAGAAGAATTTTTTCTTTTTCCATCCAGTATCGTACAGCTTTTCCACTTAAATTCATGTAAGTGCTAGGCTTTAGAAGCAAAATGGTTCGACCTTTGTGCTTAAAACTTGCTAGATCCCCGAGTTTTTTAGTTTCAAAAGATATTTCTGCGTCTTTTGCAATCGCATCTAAAATTTTGAATCCAATATTATGTCTGGTGTTATGATATTTAGGACCAATATTTCCAAGTCCTACAACTAGAAATTTTTTCATGGGATCTTCTTGAATTATTTCTTTTTTATTTTTTGAAAAAAGTGTTCTAAATAGAGAAAACATATATTTTGTATTTTGAACGAAGGATCATACGATACATATTTAGGTTTTTTTAATATTAGATCAATGAAACCAAAGTATGATTCATAAGAAGTTTTTTCTAAAAATGTAGTAGAGATGCTCCCGGGTTCATAAAATCAAGATAAAAATAAAAAAAGCACTTTGAATATAATAGTCAAAGTGCTTTTGTAATATTCTCTGGTCAGTAAACTATGCTTCGGCTGGTGCTTCAGCTTCTTCTCCTTCTTCTTCGCTATCAGCAACAGCATTACGAGAAGTTTTAACCTGGCAAATTACAGTATTGTCAGGGTGTAAGATTGTGTAATCTTCACTAGCTACATCAGTTACATAAAGTTTATTACCAATTCTTAATTCAGTAATATCTCCTTCAATTACATCCGGTAATTTTGAAGGAAGACCTTTTACTTTGATTCGTCTAAGGTTGAAACGTAACACACCTCCAGCACGAACACCTCTAGAATTTCCTGTTGTTTTAAAAGGAATTTCCATAGTGATGGGTTTGTCATCAAAAATCTCGATAAAATCGATATGTAAGATTTTGTCAGTTACAGGATGAAATTGTATATCCTGTAAGATAGCGTTTACATTTTTACCATTATCCAACGCAATAACCACGGTATGTACGTCTGGAGTATACACTAAATCTTTGAAAGCAATTTCTGGAGCTGCAAAGTGTAAAACGGTTTCTCCTCCGTAAATAACACAAGGTACCTGTCCAGCATTACGTAAGGCTTTTGTTGCTTTCTTGCCTACGCTTTCTCTTTGAGATGCATTGATTGTTAATGATTTCATTTTTTTTAAAATATTAATTATTAATTTACATTATAAATTTAGAGCTAATAGACTCATTGTGATGCACACGGTGCATAACATCTGCAAATAAATTTGCACAGCTTACTACTCTAATCTTATCACTTTTTTGTTTTAGAGGAATCGAATCGGTAACGATCAATTCTTCTAATTTTGATTGTTCTAACCGTTCGTATGCATTTCCCGAAAGAATAGGATGTGTACAAATAGCTCTTACACTTTTTGCTCCACGTTCCATCATAAGATCGGCTGCTTTGGTTAATGTACCCGCTGTATCTACCATATCATCTACAAGTACTACATTTTTGCCGGTTACATCACCAATTAATTCCATATGAGAAATTACATTTGCTTTTGCACGCTGTTTGTAACAGATAACCACATCACTTTTTAATGCTTTTGAATATGCATAGGCTCTTTTTGACCCTCCCATATCCGGAGAAGCAATAGTAAGATCATCCAAATTTAGGGATTGAAGATGTGGTAAAAAAATAGTTGATGCAAATAGATGATCTACCGGTTTTTCAAAAAATCCTTGTATCTGATCAGCATGCAGGTCCATAGTAATAATCCTTGTTGCTCCAGCAGTTTCTAACATCTTTGCTATTAATTTTGCTGCTATAGGAACTCTTGGCTTATCTTTTCGGTCTTGACGAGCCCATCCATAATAAGGTATAACCGCTGTAATATGACGAGCCGAAGCTCTTTTGGCAGCATCAAGCATCAATAGCATTTCCATAAGATGGTCAGAGCTAGGATTTGTAGATCCTATAATAAAAACTCTAGATCCTCTCACAGACTCTTCAAAAGAAGGCTGAAACTCACCATCACTATATGTGGACGTGATAACATTACCAAGCTTAGCGCCATAATACGCTACGATACGCTCTGCTAACTCGGTACTTTGACTACATGCAAAAAATTTCGCTTCTGGAACTCTTGCTGACATAGGGTAAATTGTTGTGTTGTAATGAGTTAAAACTCTATTTTGAAAAATAAGGTGCAAATTTAAAAATTTATTTCAACTCTAGCTCTTATTTTATTACTTATTTTGATGGATGAAAAGAATATTTTTTTAATTTTGCCATCCATTCGGACGAAAACGCTCAAGTGGCGGAATTGGTAGACGCGCTGGATTCAAAATCCAGTTCTTTCGGGAGTGTGGGTTCGATTCCCACCTTGAGTACTTAAAAAAATAACCTTCGAGATCGAAGGTTATTTTTTTTCATCCAATTTTGTCTTTAAAATTATGAAATTTTGAAAGTTGATTCTCTTATAATCAACTGTGTTTTGACTTCTACAGTTTTACTAGTGGCAATATCGTTGGTATTGTCATTTTCAATCTCTTTAATTAAATACTTAGTTGCAGTTTTTCCTATTGTATTACCGGGCTGATCTACAGTGGTAAGTTTGGGTTCAATAATTGTGGAATATTTAGAATTACTAAACCCAACAACTGCTATATCTTCTGGTATTTTGATGTTAAATTTATTTAGTGTTTGGATAACACCTACAGCAGCACTATCTGTAATTGCAAAAATAGCATCAGGTCTATTTTTAATGCTCAACAAAATATTGGCCATTCTTTTTCCATGTTGAAGAGAGATATCATCTACACTTAAAATGATTTTTTCGTCAATTTCTATTTGATGTTCTTTTAAAGCTTTTAAGTATCCAGCGTATCTTTTTTCAGAATTATAAGAAAATTCCCTTTCTTTAATAATAGCAATTCTTTTTTTTCCAATATTGATGAGGTGCTCAACAACATTAAAAGCAGCTTCTTCATCATTTATGGTGATCTGCGTACAAGGAATTTTATCAGATACTTTATCAAATAAAATAAACGGAAGCGTATCTATAATAGGTAATATGTTATCTATGTCTTTAGTCATTTTTGTTAAAGATGCTAAGATTCCGTCAACGCCAAATTGTATCATTGTATTAAGCATCTCATTTTGCTTGATAACATCGTTATTAGATTCAGAAATAATAACACGATATCCTTGTTTTGATGCTTCTTCGAGTATACCACGAACTATAGTGGCAGTAAAGTAATGAGTAATATTTGGAACGATAATACCTATAATATTAGATTTATGTTTTCTAAACCCTTTTGCAAAAATATTAGGGATATAGTTCATTGACTTTGCCAGATTCTTTACTTTTATTTTGGTGTCATCACTTATATCCGGATGATCATTTAGAGCTCTCGAAACTGTAGAAATCGAAAGATTTAAGTTTTGGGCCAACATTTTTAAAGTAGTAATCTCTTTTTTCATATCAAAAAATAATAAAATCAAATTGCAAACGTTTGCGAAAACGTTTGCGTACAAATATCCTAATTTTTTAGCGTTTTTTTTGTTGATACAATAATATTTTTGAGGTAAACATCAAATAAATCCATTCAAAATGAAAAAAAGTATCATTGCGATGTTATATCTGTTCGGTACGTTTATAACGTTTTCGCAAACCGAAATTTCGGGGACTATCAAGGATAATGCCGGTGTTCCTGTGCCAGGAGCCAATATCTCAATAGTAGGTAGTAATACAGGATCAATATCTGACTTTGATGGAAACTTTAGTTTTTCATCAGATCTTACGGGGTCAAAAACAATACAAGTTTCTTATATAGGCTATAAAACGTATACAGAATCAATAGAGTTGAATGCTTCTCCGATAGTTCTTCAAATTGTTTTGCAAGAAGGTAACAGTTTAGACGAAGTTGTACTTACAGCTTCTTCTACATTTAGATCGCAAAAGCAAGCGCCTTTATCGATTAGTTCAAAAGAAATAAGTGAGATTACAAAACTTTCGGCGAATAGTCAGGCAGATATCTTACGTGATGTACCTGGTATTACGGCAGAAGGCGGGGGTGGTGAAACCGCTACAAATTTATTTGTAAGAGGGCTTCCCTCAGGAGGACAATATGTATTTAATCCACTGCAATATGACGGAATGCCTCTGATGAGTACATTTGGACTTAATTCTTCGGCTCATGATGTGTATGCCCGACCAGATATCGGATTTAAGGGAGTAGAATTTGTTAGAGGAGGAGCTGCCGTGCTTTATGGAGCCGGATCTGTTGCTGGTATTATAAATTACACCAGTAAAACAGGGGACACTAATGACGAAAATGTAATCAATCTGGAGTATGGTACTAGAGGTAGACTAAAAACGGATTTCTACACAGGAGGCAAATTGGGTGGAGAAGAATCTAACACATACTATGCATTAACAGGTTTTGTACGAAAAGATAATGGACCTATCGAGACAGGTTTGGATACAAGAGGGGTACAATTTAGAGCCAATATCAAAAAGAAACTAGAGAATGGTTCTCTTACGGTACATGGACAATTTATTAATGATAGAGCACAGTTTTTTCTACCGTTACCCCTTCAAGGTGGATCTAGAGAGCGTATTAATGGTAATGATGGAGAAGAAGTTGAACAGCTTTTATCAGGAGAGTTAGCAAATACTTCTTTTTTAACCCCTGGTGGAGTTTATGAAAGCCCAATAGATGATGGCGTTTATACAAAAGGAGGATACCTTATGGTAGATTTTGACTACAATCTTACTGATGATTTAAGATTCAAAGCAAAAACAAAATATGCTAATTATAAACATAATTTTGCGCTCTATCTCGGTGGGAACGGTGATTTTGGAAACCCTATAACATTATCAGATTATATTGAAGAAATCGCACCGGGAAATACGGCTGTAAATGCTACTTATCAGGGAGGTTCAGGAGAACAAATTAATGGTGAGGATCTAGTGGTAGAAAACTTGCATATTGATCGCTTAAGGCCAATGACAGACTATTCGGGAGAAGCAAGTTTAATATTAAAACCTGGAGAAAGTAACCACACCTTTACATTAGGGACGTATCTAGCAAGAACAGAAGCAGAAGATGTAAATTACCAATACAGAGTACTTTCTGAATTTAATAATAATCCTCGTTTAGTAAATCTAAGTTATACAGATGCAGGAGGTGCCAATGTTATTTATTCTGAAGGAGGTATATATAACAGAATTGGTATGACGGTAAACAACTTTCTGACACAAAATAGAACCGCGTTTTATTTAACAGACGAAATGGTATTTGATAAATGGCGTTTTGATGTTGGTATTCGTATTGAAAATACACAAGGAACTTTTAGAAGAGGTGGTATAGAAGAGTCTCAGGTATATGATAACCCAGATTTAACTACAGAGCTTCAAAATGTTAGTTTTGCCGATGGAAGCTTTACAACAGGGGAGATAGATGCTACAGATTGGGCTATTTCTTTGGCAGGGTTATATGAATTGACAGATTTTACGAATCTGTATGCTAATTTTTCGAGAGGATTTTTCTTTCCACAGTTAAGAGGTTTTGCGCCAACACCTGGTATTCGAGATACAAATTATGATGCAGAAACAATTCTTCAGGGAGAATTAGGAGCTAAGTTCGGAAACTCAGCTTTTTCAGGATCTATTGCAGGGTATTTTGTAAATCTAAGTGATCGTATTCGTATTGATCAAGCAATATCCGGTGGGCAATTAGTAGATCTGGCTAGAAGCGAACAAACGACAAGAACCTTTGGACTTGAAGCCACAGCAAGATACCGTTTTTCTGATGCTTTAAGCGTTAATGCAACACTTACATATCAAGATCATGAGATTACTAAAAATGAAACTACTGATTTGGTAAATAATACAACCCTAATAATAAATGAAGGAAACGAAATAGGACGACAGCCAAATTTGTTAGGAAGTATAGCTGCTAATTATGATAATAAAAAACTTGACGCCAATTTTACATTGAATTATACTGGAGAAAAATTTACAGATGATGCCAATAATGTAGAACTAGATGCTATTGCCATCGCGAGGCTTGGTGGAGGATATACTTTTGAAATACAAGATTATAATTCAGTAAGGTTTGGATTTTCAATATTTAATCTATTTGATGATTCAGGACTTACCGAAGGTAATCCAAGAGCCGGTATTGCAGGTCAATCAGAAGATGGAGAATTCTTTTTCGGAAGACCTATATTACCTCGTAGAGTCTTCCTAACAGCCACATTTCATTTTTAACCTACTAACACATGTGTAACCCAATGCTATAACATCGGGCATTGGGTTATTCTAATTACATCAATATTCCATGGAGTTATTACAAAAAAAAGCAATCGAGGTTTTGAATAAGAACTGGAAAGGTAATTTTAGTATACCTTGTGCAAATCTATATCCTTTTCAGTGGTTTTGGGACTCTGGTTTGATTGCTATAGGTTTTGCTCATTTTGATATGCCTAAGGCAGAAAAAGAGATTGAAACATTGTTAGATGCGCAGTGGGAAAATGGATTTATTCCACATATTATCTTTCATACTGAAACAGATACATATTTTCCCGGAGCTGATTTTCATCTTTCAAATTTACACCCGCAAGCATCAAAAAAATATAAGTCTACTGGAATGACCCAACCTCCGGTAACTGGTTTTGTGTTAGAAGAATTATACAAAATAAGTGAAGACAAAAAAGCTACATTAGAATTTATTAAAAGAAATATTGATCAAGTATACTTTAATCATGAGTATTTCTATCATCAAAGAGATCCTAAAAATGAAGGGTTGGTATATATCTATCATAATTGGGAGTCTGGTACAGATAATTCACCTATCTGGGATGATATTTGGAGTACGATGAATCCCCCAGAGTATACTTTTGAAAGAAGAGATACTACTCATGTAGATCCCTCAGAAAGACCCTCAAAAAGAGAATATGATCACTATTTACATATCATTGAAATAGCAAAAAAATATCATTATAATGACGAGAAAATAATGGAACTTTCACCTTTCTTGGTGCAAGACCCTTTGTTTAATGCTATGCTGATAAAATCAAATGAATCTTTGATAAAGTTATATAAACTCATAGGAGGTCATGATGCCAAAATAAAACAATTACAGCTATGGCAAAATAAAAGTATAAGATCATTTAATGACAAATTATTTGACGAACGACTGGGAGTTTATGTTCATTACGATTTAAGAAATGAAAAATCACTTAACTATATTTCATCATCATCATTCTCGCCATTATTTGCTGGGATTCCTGACAAAAAGAGAGCCGAATCTATGATTAAAATTATGATGGATAAGTTTGGTAGAGAAGACCAATATTTATGTGCTTCTTTTGATCCGTCGAGCGAGCGATTTAATCCTAAAAAATACTGGAGAGGTCCTGTTTGGATAAATCTAAATTGGATGTTGTATAGAGGTTTAGTTCAATATGGATATAAAGATATTGCAGAACGTGTGAAAAAAGATTCTATAGAAATCATTGAGAAAAATGGGTTTTATGAATATTTTGATTCTAGAAAAAAAGTACATGCAGAAGAAAATGCAGGATATGGAGGTCATGATTTTTCTTGGAGTGCTGCTTTGTTAATTGATTTTATAAATCCAAAAGAAGATTTAAAATTTTAAAAAACAAAGATGTTAGATTTTTCAAATGATTATGTTTTAGAAAATGATGTTGTCAGACTCACACCTCTTCGCCTTGAACATGTAGAAGAGCTCTACAAACTATCTAACGATCCTAATATTTGGACATATTTAATTGAAAAAGGAAAAGATAAAAATGAATTATTCACATATATTTCAGAAGCCGTATCCAATCGAAAAAATAAAAAAGAATATCCTTTTGTAATTTATGATAAAATTAAAAGTGCTTACGCTGGGACTACTCGATTTTATGATTATTCAGAGGTGTTAAAAGTGATTAAATTAGGACATACTTGGTACGGCAAAGATTTTAGAGGAACTCATGTAAACAAAAATTGTAAATATCTTTTATTAGCATTTGCTTTTGAAGAATTGCAAGTAGAGCGAGTAGGGTTTGGAGTACACAAAGAAAATAAAATCAGTATTGCAGCAATGAAAAGTATTGGTTGTAAGCAAGAAGGAATATTAAGAAACTTTATCCCCTCTCTAGATGGAAAAGGACGAACAGATATTATGTTACTGAGTATTATAAAAAGTGAATGGAAAACTATTGTAAAATCTGAGTTACTTCAGAAATTGAAAACAACATTATGAATTATGTAGATTACATTATTATTGTAGTTTATTTACTGGCATTTTTGGGAGTTGGGTACTTTTTTAAGGAAAATAAGAACTCCAAAGATTATTTTTTAGGAGGACAGTCCCTAGGATGGTTTCCACTAAGCTTGTCAACAATGGCAACGCAATTATCTGCAATTAGTTTTATTTCTGCTCCTGCCTTTGTTGGACTCAAAGAAGGAGGAGGGCTACAATGGCTAACCTATGAGTTTGGAGTTCCGCTTGCTATGGCTTTTTTGTTGATAGCAATAATACCAACACTTTATAATTCAGGGATTGTAAGTGTTTATGAATATTTAGAAAAACGTTTTGATGCATCGTCAAGATTGCTTATAAGTTTTGTGTTTCAAATTAGTCGTTCTGTAGCGACAGGAGTAATGGTGTATACTATGGCTCTTATTTTGCAAGCAACTATCGGAATAGATTTTTGGATATCAATATTACTTATTGGTATTATTACCATGATTTATTCGTTTCAAGGGGGGATGAAAGCAGTAATTTGGGGGGATGTTATACAAATGTGTATTCTTTTTTTCGGCATTATTATATGTCTGGTCTATGGATTAAGTGAGTTAGGTGGTTTTGAAAATTTCTTGATCAATGTAGATAAAGAAAGATTAACTGCAGTAGATTTCTCAAAATGGGGGTTCAACAATGCAGATAAAAATGATGAATTTGGATTTTGGCCTATGGTGATTGGAGGAGTATTTTTATATGCATCATATTATGGGACAGATCAAACACAATCGCAACGGTTACTATCAGCCAAAGGAATGCCAACCATTAAAAGATTATTACTTGCCAACGGATTATTTCGATTTCCTATCACCCTTACATATTGTATTATGGGACTAGTACTTGGTACGCTACTTTTTCAGGATTTAGGTTTTCAAGAATTGTTGGATAAGGTATACCAAACTAATATTAGTAGCTTAGAAGGGAAAAAAGCAGATTTGATGGTGCCGGTATTTATCATAAAATACCTCCCCAATGGTATTATAGGAATTTTGATCGTAGCGATTATGTCGGCAGCAATGTCTACATTGAGTTCAACAGTCAATTCATTATCTGCGGTTACGTTAGAAGATTTTGTTAAGCGGTTTAAACCAGATATATCAGACCAAAAATATGTGATGTATTCAAGACTGCTATCTGTATTTTGGGGATCGGTATGTTTATTTTTTGCGTTTTTTGCAGGTAATATAGAAGGTACAGTTATAGAAGTTATCAATAAAGTTAGCTCTGTATTTTACGGGCCAATTTTAGCTGCATTTATACTGGCTATTTTAACCAAAAAAACACATGCTCTTGGAGCTAATATTGGTATTGTTGCCGGTGTAATCCTCAATATATATTTATGGTTATATGTACCCGAAGTATTCTGGTTTTGGTGGAATGCTATTGGATGTTTGATTACCATGGGAGTTGGATATATCACTAGTTTGTTAATTAGGTATAAAAGAAAAGAAGGGCTAAAAGTTGTATTCTACAAAAAAGGAAAACGAGAAGTTTTCATACTTTTAGGGTATTTTGTGATCATATGCGCTCTGGCAATTTCTATGGTCAAAATATTAAGTTAAATACGTTGATGTGAAAATTATTTTGGCTCCGGATAAATTTAAGAACTCTTTGACAGGAATAGAGTTTTGCGAAATTGTAGAAATGGGTATTAAGCAAATAAAGGCAGATGCTGAGATTGTAAAATTACCCTTGGCAGATGGTGGAGATGGTACTATAGAGGTGGTAAACTACTATTTGAAAGGAAAAGTAGTAAAACTCAAAGTGAATAATCCCTTCTTTCAATCTATTGAAGCCTCATATCTATATTCAGCGTCTACCAAAACAGCTTTTATCGAGATGGCCGAAGCTTCTGGTGTAAAATTGCTAAAAGAAGATCAATTAGATTGTAAAAATGCAACAACATTTGGAACCGGCCAGATGATTCTTGATGCTATTAATAAAGGAGCTTCTAAAATTATTTTAGGCCTTGGTGGTAGTGCTACAAACGATTGTGGTATTGGTATGGCTTCTGCTCTGGGGTATCAATTTTTGGATAAAAATAATGAGCAAGTTAAACCAATTGGAGCTAATTTGTCTAAAATAGTAGCTATTAATGTTGAGCATGTAGATACAAGATTGAGTAATGTAGAGTTTGCAATTGCTTGTGATGTTACAAACCCCTTATATGGTAAAAACGGAGCTGCATATGTTTATGCAGGTCAAAAAGGCGCAACACAAGAAGAAATTGAAGTGTTGGACACAGGTTTGAAAGATTTTTCAAAAGTTCTAAACGCTGTTTTTAACATAGATGTTCAATCAGTAAAGGGGGCTGGTGCCGCCGGAGGAATGGGAATAGCATCAAAATTATTTTTAAAAGGTACTTTAGAATCGGGTATTGTACTTATGAAAAAACTTGCCAAATTCGATGAACAGATTCAGGGGGCAAGTTGGGTTATTTCTGGTGAAGGAAAACTAGACCATCAAACCCTTTCGGGTAAAACAATTCAGGGAGTTATACATTCGGCAAAGAACAAAGACATTAATATAGCAGTGTTTTGTGGAACTGTCGATTTAGAAGAAGATATTATTAAAGATTTTGGTATTTCTTATGCGGCTTCTGTAATAGAGCAAGCAGTCGATTTAGACGACGCTATGAAGAATGCGAGTCAATATTTGAAAAACATAACTGCAACATTTGCCCAAAAGTTTTTGAACTAAATAAAACTTTTTAGGACTTATATACCAAAAAAACCTTCTGATTATATTAAAATAATCTCCTTCAAAAAATATCCTGAATTTAAATAATGAGCTTAGTTTTTATAATGTTTATTCTAAAAATAGGCCTATCAAAAGTAATAAAATAGATAAGATGTAACAGCAACCATATTTAATTAAAACCTTTATTCATTTTGAATACTAAGGTCTTTTCTGAGCTTTTATCTGCTTTAAGTACCTTCTCATTATTTCCTACATAAATATTATCAGTAATTTCTATGTTCTTGCAGTTAATCAAGTCAAACATATACGCATTAGGGTATTGAGGTGTGTCAGAAAATGTTTGTTTGATGGTATTGTTTCTAATAATGAGTCCGTCTACACGATCTGCCCAAATAATCCTATTATCAAATGTTTTGATAGTATTGTTTTCGAATACTATATTTCTATCATAAGTTATTTTTTGATCAAAAGTTTTACCAAGTCTGGGAGATATTTTTAGAACAGCATGTTCTGCTCCACCATATGCACATCGTACAAAACGATTATTTCTGATGATTACCTCTTCTACATTACCGGATTCATACCAAAAATAGGTTTCACCACGTAGCATTATTGATGACATCATAGAAGAAAGGTCGTTGTCTTCAATAATAATTTTGTGAGGTGTTTTGATAATAATATTACGCGCTCTATGATCTCGAATTCTATTTTTACGCATAGTAAATACAGGATTCCATGTTTTGTTTTCTAGAATGTCTCCAATTTTTAGATCAGAAGGGATATCGTTATAAAATGTAAGATCAGTATAATAGTCATTGATCATCGATACCTTCTTGACCTTGTTAGTTTCTTTGCGTTTGGGATCAGGTTGTTTAATAAACCAGATTTCGTCATCAATGCCAGCAAATTCAAAGCCCATTTGTTGTTTGTGTTTTAATGCAACTCTAACTGTTTTTTTGTCAATGATTTGATTGACCTCTACATAAGTACCATGTACATTGGTGCCATCATCGTACATGCCCTCTATACGGCAATTTTCTATTAGGATATTGCCTTTACAATTTGCAAAGTGAGTAGCATCTGCACTTGTAGACATTACTCTATCTGAGCCTTCTCTAATATACACTCCTGAGTTTACGATCTTAATTTCTTCGGATCTTTCAAACAAAAATCCCATTCCCAAGGCATGATGAATTACAACATGATCGAATACTATATTGTTTGAATTTCTAACCAAAAATGCAGGTGCATATCTGTTGTTTGCATGATCCCCTTTAGATTGAAGAACAGTACCTACCTTAGGAAACTTTTTCATGTTTTTTACATAAAAGCGTAATAATCCATCAGGACGTTTTTCTACATGGTTTGGGTCTATTGATTGATCCCATGCGCCATACGCTACTGCTTTTGTTTCTTTATTATGCGACAATGAATTTCCTAATGAGGTAAAACTAAAATGGTTAATATCAGGGAAAATTAGTTTCCCTTTCTTTACATTCCATGAAAAACCTTTGGTGTATGGTTTTAGGTCATACCATTTATTTTTTTTATCTACCTTGACAACATCTCCTTGAAAACTAAATGGAATATCCCAATCGATAATAATATTATCTATCAAAATATTTTTGCAATTTTCAAATACAAAAGGCAAAGTTTGTCCTCTAAAAATAAATTCAGCCCCATTACCTTCAATTTCTACAGAATCAAAATCTTCAAAATTGAAAATGATTTTTTTAAACCCATTATTGTGATTTGTAACATACTTATATTGGCCTATAGCATAATCCGTAAGAAATGTGTATATACCTTTATCAAATACTAATTTTATATCGCTACTCTTAGTATTTTCTATAACTTCTCGAATAACTGGTGTTATATCGCCTTCTTGATGTTTGATTTTGATGATTTCTGTAGCATGGGATAAAGAACAATACATAAATGTTACTAATAGTATGATCCCTGCCGAAATATTATTTTTGATTTTTTTCATTCTTTGATATACTGTTATAGATTAACACCACTTCCTTGTAATGAGGCATCATGGCTCCACATAATCATCCAAGGATCTTTTGTTTTGGATTGAAAAGATTTTAGCTTGCTTTTCATGGTCTCTAATACTTCTTTGAAAGTTTCTTCATTGGCTAGATTATTAGTTTCATTGGGGTCTTTTTCTAAGTCATACAATTCAAATTCTGGTCTAAATAGGTAATCCTTCACTTTTTTATTTCCAAAATATTCAACATTATTTCTATAGACGGATTGCCAAGTCGACGAAGCCCATAAGTCTGATGCAAAAGGATATTCTAATCTATGGGCAATATTCCAGATGAGTTTGTAATTATTATTTCTTACAACTCTCATGGGATAGTACATGGTAATTTCATGAAAAGTGTGAGAGGCATAAATTTCATCCCAGCCCTTTACTGCTTTTTTTCCTATGATGTCATAAAATGATTTTCCATGAAATGCATTGACATCGTAATCTATTTTTGCCATGTCTAGAATTGTAGGTGTTAAGTCTACCCAAGAAATCATGGCATTGCTGGTAATATCTTTTTCTGTTTTTGTCGGGTCTTTAATAATGCATGGTAGTTTTATACCGGGCTCATGAACCGTAGTTTTTGCTCCCGGAAACGCCATACCATTATCTGAGATGTAAATGACAATAGTATTTTTGGCTTTTCCTGTTTCATGTAGCATTTGCATTAATTTTCCAAAACCTTGATCTATTCTCGATACACTTTGATAATATTCGGCAATCTCTTCACGTGTTTGCTTTGTATCAGGTAAAAAATCCGGTACCAAAACATCTTTTGGATTGTATGTGACCGTTTCTACCCCTAGGTAACCTTCCTTTTTATTTCCAAAATTATTTGGAGTATCCCATTGATTGGGTTCAAAAGGGTGCCCTCTGTGTGGGTCGTCTGTACAGAAATACAAGAAAAAAGGTTTGTCTGCTTTTAAAACATCAGCACATTTTTCTGCCATTTCTACTGTATTGCGTGGATTCGCTTTTAACACAGTATTGAACTGATATACTTTTTCTGGCGCGACATGGTATTTGCCAATTCGCACAGTTTCATATCCAACTTTATCTAATAAAACAGGAAGCGATTTTATAGTATCATATGTGCTAAAATGGTGGTAATCGTGTACATGTCCATAAGAACCAGTCGCATGCCCAAATAACCCCGAAAGGATCACAGAACGGCTTGCAGCACAACTTGCGCTAGTGCAATAAGCATTGTTGAATTTGGTACCTTCTTTAGCTAGTTGATCTAAGTTAGGAGTTTTTATTATAGGATTTCCATATGCGCCCAAAGCATCAGTACCGTGGTCGTCTGCTACAAATAAAATGATATTGGGTCTGTTTTGAGTATTTATCGTTTCAGAAACAGATTTTTCACTTTGCTTTTTATCACAATTACTACAACAGATTATGATTGCAAATAATAGTACCAGCCGGATTAGTTTTTTAATAAACATATATTCTTGCTAAAAATTAAAAACCGTATAGAGTTATTCTTTTTTAACTCGTACAGGAAATTAATCGTAAATTAACCTATATACTGCTCAAAACTTGTATGTATTAATACATAAAATGTATCTATCAATACGGAGGCTTATAATTCTTTGTTTAGTTCGATGTCCAAAAAGCGAAAGCTACCTAATGGGATATCGATATCTGTTATCGAGTTGTTATGAATTGTAAACTCTTCGTTACTTAAAATATCTTTGATACTTTTTATGCTAATATTATTAACCTTGATAGACGCTTTAGCTTTTTTTGGATTGATATATCCATTTTCTACAATTGTTAGGCGAAGATGCTTAGGTGAGATTTGCGTAACAACCCATCCTACATTACCCGAAACTGTAATGGGGAGTAAAGAGGCAGAATCCTCTATATCTTTTTTAATTATTTTATAATATTCTTCGGGAGTATAAGTTGTTTTACCATTAGCAGAGAAGTAATTTTTGCCATCAGAATAATATTCTTTCCATATGTTTTTGTACCAAGGGTGTAAGTTTTTGGCTAAAGGTTTTCTAACTGCATTTTGATCTGCAAAAACACCTTTTTGAGGTGGAGTAATTAAAACCATCCCATAATTGTACTTAGGGATAAAATTTAACCTTCGCTCTTTTGCTCCGGCGGCATATCTAGAAAAATCCCATTCTGTTAGTGGTGCTCCGGGCCATGTGCCATTTAGTCTTCCAAAAACAAAAGAATCTTCGTTTTTATTCTTATCATAAAATGTTAACCATTTTACATTGCTAGCTTCGTTTAGGTACTGATCGTTGGGATTTGCGATGCTAATATGAATCGGTGAAAAGCTAAGTATTTCTGAGCGTTTTGGAACATACAAAGCACCTTGAGCTATTAAGTTCCAAAGTAAACTCATATATTTTTGATCTACAGAAAAATTATTAATGTATTGTGCACCACTTGCAATACTATAAACCATAGTCCTTAAAAAATGATTAGGCAACGTTTGATTTGAATGTTGGCGCAAACGATCAAAACTTGCATTGTCTCTGGCACAGCGAGCTCCCCAACTATCAACAGCTCCACTTGCCCAAAGTCCTAACCTAGAAGTGAAGCTTAACTCCATAGACTTATCTGTTGTTTCTTCCATCGCAGGAACAAATACATTTGCGTATTTACCAGATACTAATGGTTTCCATTTATCCATATAAACACTTGATTGCCAAAATAAGTGCTTGTTACGTAAATAGATATTACCATTTCTTGTTTTTGCATAATCTGCAAGAGGTAATATCAGGTCATTCATCACAAATTCGAATTCATTTGAGTGATCTTCGATTTCTGGATATACCAAAACCGTTTTATTTCCATTAGCAATGTCCAATCCTTTTTTTGTTGTAGAAGGCTGGTACATATAAGGGTCATTACCATGTCCTCCCCAATATGAAATCCCCTTACCATTAGACATTTTATGCCTTTTGGTTATTTCTTCTAGGACTTCATCTTGAGTAAGGGTGTATTTTTTACGTCTGTCTCGTTTGTTTTTATAAATTTCACTAGGCATAGTTGAACGATCCCATTTTTCACTTGCAAAATTACCCCCATTCAAAAAAATCGGATTATCATATTCTTGTTCAATACTAGAAATAGCATTTGCTGCATAACGGTTTTTTCGACTTTCGGTCATGAAATATACTTTGGCAGATTCTTTTTGATATGTAGGTTTTTTAAACTCTTTTAGATCTTCTCTTATTTTATGGGTATTGGTTAGGATTGATTGTATTTTTCCTATTGGATTTAATGCTTCGAACTCTTTTTTCCAAAGGGGATTGTCAAAATTTATGATATGTATAGCGCTACCACCACTTTGAGCACTTCCTAAAATCATTTTATTGGCATTAGGGTCCTTATGCATGTCATTAAAAGAATATTTGGTTGCAATAACTTCAGTTTGATCCTTGTCAATGTCTGAGATTATAATATTGCTTCCTAAGAGTACTGCATATGCCGATTTTTTATTGTTATTAATAACTTCAGCTTGTGTTACTCTGTACATCCCTCTATTTAATGATGTATTTTTTATCTTTTTTAAATCAAAAAAACTTTGTTCACCTGTCAATGTTTTGAGAATAGTAAAACCTGTTCCTTTTGCTTTTCCACCGACACGTCCAAGTAATATTTCACTATTTCCATCTGAGTTCATGTCTACTATTTTCATATCTCCATAAGGACCTCTTGCCTTTATTTTTATAGCCTTAAAAGGTTGTTTTTCTAGAGGATTAAAAAAGTATATAGAACCGCTACCACTCATACTGTTCTGAACGCCATTAACGACCAAAAACTCTTTTCCATTAGCCGATTTTGCAGGTCTGATAAAATTGGTAATATGTAATCCTTTTGGGGGTAGCTTTTTATCTTTTCTTCTACTTGTAGGCTTTTCTATAGAATATGTTTTTGAGGGGATTTCACTAATTAATGTACCTGTATTTGATATGTAGTATAAACTTGTATCATATCCCCCACAAACTACATACGCCTGTTCATTGCTTTTAATAGCAGTTACTGCATACATAGGCGCATTATTTTGTTTGAATTTCCATAATAACTTGCCTTTATGATTCAAACAATAGATGCTTCCGTCTGCATTTGCAGTTAAGATTTCATCTATTCCATCATTTGTAATATCTTCTACCCAAATATCATGGTTCATAAAACCTGATAGTGAATTTTTCCAGATAATATCACCTGTATAGGTTACAGCAAGAATGGTACCTTCGTAGCTCGTCGCAATGATATAATTTTGATTCTTATTATGGGCAGTTCTTACCTTAGTTATTGTATAATCGGTGTTAATGCTATTTACACCTTTTGAGAGATTTTTGTTTGCTTGAGCATTTGCAGAAGAACTGATAATCAACAAACTTAGAAATATTAAGCACAAAATATGTAAAACTGGATATTTATATGTTTTTATCATAATAGGATAGGTTTCATGAATAGAAGCTAATCAAAAATGAGATTTAATTTGCAATTAGATGTATTTTGAGATAAATGTATTGTTGTTGTCAATATTTTAGATGTTTATAAAGGCTAGAGATATAAAAAGTCTATTGTTAGATAATTACTTTTAGATATTGTCAAAGTATTTATTGATAATCTTATACTGTAAGGAGTATCCTAAAAAATAAAAGGGATTATTTAATATGTTAAATAATCCCTTTCTTGGTTTAATATGCAACTATAACTATTCTACTATAATTTTTTTATTAAAAACGTCGTTTTTATTAATGATTTTTACGAGATACATTCCTTTGCGTAAATTACCAATATCCATAGTTGTGTCTTTTTTGTCACTGGTTTTAGAGGTATATAATGTGCCGTTTATGTCATAAATTTCTATGGTACTATTCTTTTTAGCATTGACATATAGTATATCTTTGGCAGGGCTCGGGTATACAACAAAGCTATTATTTTGATTAACACTAATCGATGTTGATGGAGAGTCACAATAGTCAGTTTTTGCATCACCATTATAGATAATGTTATCGATATTAGGATCATCAAAGCACGAGAAGAAATCCTCTGAAGAAACATTTCTTAGAGTAATATTATATTTACCATCCCCTTCTTTTCTTCCATTATATCTAGAATCGTTAGGTCCTGTAACATCTGGCACAACCTCGTTTTTTTCATCTATTGCGAAGTACCCAAAAGGAATAACCGAAGGAACATTAACTCTCACTCCTGATCCTGTAACTGCTGCTTCGCCACTATTGGGTCCTGCTAAGAAAGCATCATAATTTTTTAATCTTATTGAGGTAGGGTAATATTTCCAGTCTTTGCTCTTGATTTGGGCAGTATTATCTAAAGATGTAGCGATTACATCTCTAATATCTGCTCCAACAAAAACCCCTTTTTTGAATCTATTCGGGGCAACATTTTGATCATTTCGTTTTACTTCTCTATCAATAAAACCTGGTGAAACTTCTACGGCATAAGCAGAACCTTTAGATCTAATTTTTCTTGCTTTAACACTGCCATGGATTCTTCCATGAGGGCTTAACATAAGAGATCCTTTCCCGTTTGCTCCGTGTATATTATAGGCTTCAATACCTTTCATCACAGCAATGTCTGTGTCTAATTTAGTGCCGATATAAGTAGATCCGGCTCCCGATTCTAGTCGTAATGTAACACCACCGCCACTGTATAAATCTTTGAAACTTACATTTATTGCAGCTTGTACCTGTATCAAACCATATCCGTAGTCTGCACCTGTCGTATAACCATTAATAATATCTCCTTTTTTGGGTACTGCTTTAGCTCTTCTTTCACTATCTTCTGGTTTTTTAGGATCAAATTTACCCGTAATCAGAGGGATAAGGTTCATAACTGAAAACTTTGTTCCATTGTCTGTTACTTTGAAATCTGAAATGTGAAAATTTTCTGCTTTTTCAATTGTAAATGCTCTAGCATCTGATCCTGGGCTTTTGCTTGAGAAATCAAAATTGTAATACCTATTATCTTCGCCCATTGCTAATGAAGTATTACAATTGTCACAATAAATCTTTACATTTTTGATAGGAGCTTGATTTTCTCTGCTTCCAATTTTGAAAACTAATTTCTCACCATCTTCTAAAGTAATAATGGCGTCTTTATCAATTGCAATATGAACATTAGATTTTAATTTTATATTGCCAAGAGAATAATTTCCTGCAGGTATTTTAATGGTTCCACCATTGTTGAAACCATTTACGACATCGATAAGTCTAGTGAGTTCTTCAGAATCAGTTTTGTTAGGTTTTTTTAATAAAGTTTCTTCTCGATTTGATACACTTCCTGTAAATCTGGTTTTGGGAAATTGTGCAAATGTTGTGTGCACAAAAAATAGAGCTAACAAAGCTCCAAATAGGGTTTTTTTGGATAACATGTTTTAGGTTTTTTGAGTCGTTAAAAATTATTTTATGTAATCGTTGGTAATTACGGTTACAAAGTCAATTATTTTCAAAAAACCTAATGTTTCTCTGGGTTCAGAGAATGTCTTTTTGTGTAAATAAAATTGTTCGATATTTGGGAGAGTATAGAAAACCTGCTGATAAGCGTGATTTGGAATTTTATAAATGTGATCGTTTTTTTTAATTTGTTTATAGATCAAGAACTTAAAAGAAGATATTGACTAATGGCTTTATATGTAGGTGAGGTTAAATACCCTACTTGTTACGGGTAAAAATGCTATGAAAAGTTCCTTTTTGTTAAAAACAACAATTCTAGAGAGTAAAAAAGATCTAATTAAGAGATAAATTAGAATTAAGTAGAGTATTTTTTCTTAGATTCTGTTGCATATTTTCCAGGAGAGATATTGTATTTTTCTTTGAATACTTTAGCAAAATGAGTACGACTTTTGAATCCTGTCATCATAAATACTTCGTTAACCGACAATCCTTTTTGAGCTAATAATTCTGCCGCTTTCTTGAGACGATACATTTTTAAAAGTTCAAAAGGAGTTTGATTTGTAAGTACTTTTACTTTTTGATAAAAATGTGTTCTGTTCAGATATAGTTCTCTTGCTAAATTATTTAAATCAAAGCTTTGATTATCTAAATTTTCTTCAATTAAGCTATACAATTTTTCAAGAAAAGCATTATCATTTTTATTATTCTTATTGTTTTCTTTTGTTAGTGGAATCCCTATTTGATAACGTTCACGTAATTGCTTACGAACCGTAAGCAATGCTTCGATATTTGTAATCAAATGTTGAACATGAAATGGTTTTTTTATGTAAGCATCTGCTCCATCTCGAATACCTTGTACATGATCTTCAATATTTGTGAGCGCAGTTAATAATATTACCGGTATATGACTTGTTTTCAAATCAGATTTTATTTTTATACATAAGTCTAATCCATTCATTTCGGGCATTTGTACATCACTGATTACGATATCCGGCCATTCGTTTTCCATAGCTTCGATACACTCTTTGCCATTGCGAAAAGAGGTAACCTTAAAATACTTGGATAAAATATTGGAGACAAAATCTCTCATTTCGAGATTATCTTCTGCATAGAAAATAACCGATTGAGAAAATTCTCCCGAAATAATGATATTTGAAGAGGTGTTCTCTTGAATGATTTTAGAGCTGATAGGAACTTCTTTTTCTGTAGGTAAAGTGATTTCTTCAAGTGTGTCTGTTGGCAAGTGTTTTTTTACGATTGGTAAACGTACTGTAATAACGGTGCCTTTGCCAAGTTCACTCTCTGCACTAATAAAGCCATAATGCATCTCGACGAGTCGTTTTGAAAAAGCTAGACCAATACCGGAGCCGCTAATATGAGTATTGTCTTGTTTTTTGGATTGATAAAAGCGTTCAAAAATATGATTGATATCTACACTATCGATACCTCTACCTGTATCTGATATAGAAACTAGTAAGTCTTTGTCACCATCTTGCTTATATTCTACCGTAATAGCATCACTTGTACTAGTGTATTTGAAAGCATTATTGAGTAAATTATTAAATATTTTTTCTAATTTATCTTTGTCTGCAGAGACAATAATATTGGCATTATTTTCTGTTATGGTCAACTTTTTTTGATCATTATCAGCCAGAAACTTAAAATCTAATACGAGCTCTTGAATAAAAGAATTAAAACTAAATCTTGAATAGTTCATTTTTAATACATTAGCATCAGCTTTTCTAAAGTCTTGTACTTGTTCTATTAGTTGTTGTATCTTATTAGATTGACGTTTAACGAGGTTTAAATTATCACTAATCTCGGTATTACCTCTAAATCTTTGTGAGAGTACATCAATAGGCCTAGAGATTAGTGTAAGTGGTGTTTTAATCTCGTGTGAGATATTTGCAAAAAAACGAAGTTTAGCTTCATTTACCTCTTCAACTTTGTCCTTATTAAGTTGTTCAATTTCTACTTTGTGATTTAATTTTTGAATTTTTAAAATGACCTGTATCGCAATACAAATAATCAGAATAGCTAATAGAACATATAAAGCGTAGGCTAGTTTAGTATTCCAAATCGAAGGAGTAATCTCAATAATAAGTGTCTTGGGTGTTGTCCATTTATTAAGCGAATTAGATGCCAGTACACTTAATCTATATTGACCGGGCTGAAGACCACTGTATGAAATTGTTTTTTGATTAGAAGGTACTTCAATCCATTGTTCATTAAAAGGTAGTAATCTATATTTTATACTGTGATTTTTTGGATTGAGATAATGCAAACTTGTAAAATCAACAGAAAAAACATTCTCATTATGTTTTAGAGTGATATTATCAACTTCAGAAATTGTTTTCTCTAATAAGATTCTTCCATTGATGGTGTCACCAGGTTTAATATTTTTGTTGAAAACCTTGAAGTTTTCAAACTGAATTTTGGGTAACTTTTCTCTTGTTGGAATATCATTTGGATTAAAATAGATAAAACCATCTAAACCCGAGAATAGCAATGTTTTATTTTTGAGCTTGCTAGAAGCATACCAAAAATCCTCAAAAGCTAGCCCATCAGAAGAACTAAATTTTCTAAATTCTTTTTTTTGCGTATTAAAAGAATTTAAACCAATATTTGTGGAGATCCAAAGGTTATGGTTATCATCATATAAGATGTTTTTTACTACATTGTTTGATAATCCGTTTTTTTCTGTAAAAGAGATAAAAGTCGGGTCAGTATTCGGATTTAGTACTTTGCAAATTCCTCCTCCTTCGGTACCAATCCATAAGTCATCATTAGGTAATCTTACAATTGATGTTACAAAATTACTAGAGAGTGATTTAGTATTCGATTTGTTGTGAGTGAACTGTTTGATGTTGGTATCTGAGAGTGCCGTATTTTTTTTGTTATCGATTCTTAGTAAACCGTTTGATTGAGTTCCAATCCATACAATATCATGCAAAGGGTCTACGAGAACTTTTCTTGATGCGAATAATTGGTCATTTTTGAATAAAGGATGAGATGTTAACGATTCTACAGATTTGACTTCTCCTGTTTTGTCCAAAATAATTTTAAAAACATCAGAACTAGAAGATATCCATATATTACCAAACTTATCTTGGTCAAAAGAACGTAATAAAATATTGTCGTTAAGATCAATTTTTATATTTTCAATATTTTTTGGTGATTTTTGTCCATAGGGGATATACATCAGTTTATTTTCTCCCATGATTCTAAACCATACATTTTGTTTTGAATCTACATAGACTGCATAGATTTTTGAGATCAATTTTTTAGGAATTTGAAACGGAAGCGTCTCGAATGCTCTCTCTTTTATGTTAAACATTTTTAACCCTCCAAGGGAGGAAGTCAAAAGAACTCTGTTTTCATCATAATTTGCGATATGAGTTACATTATTTGATCCTAAATCGTTTTTAAAATTTGTTTTAAATGTACTATTGTGAAAAGGCTTTTCTTTTACATCAAAACGGTATAAACCTTCATTAAATGTTGCATACCAACAGTTGCCATTTGAAGTTTGTACAATATTACTTGACCTTAATACCGGTAAATCATCATTAAACTTCTTTGATTCAAAGCCATTGTCAGTCTTAAAATTTGAAGCATTTTCTATAAAAATAATGCCTCTATTTAAAGTGCCTAACCAAAGGTTATTTTCACTGTCAAGTAAAGAACTGTTAAACGAATATGATTCTAAATCTTTGCGTGCGATATCAAATGAAGAAGAAGTATTAGTTTCTTGTATATTAAGAATCGCCACACCATTTAAAAGTGTAATTAGTAAAGAAGTGTCGCTTAATCGAGTTATGGATTTGCAAAATTGAATTTCATCTTTTAAAACTTGGTGAAATTTCCCGGATTGGATATTGAATTTCAATAAACCACTAGATGTAGTGATTACATAAGTAAACTGATTGATTTGTAATGATTCAAAAAAATTAATCAAAGTATTATTAAACTCATCTGGGTAGTAATGACCTTTTAAAGTATAGTCACTCTGACTAAAAACAAATAAACCTTTACTTTGTGTAACACATATGATGAGATTATCTTGATCATTAATAATGATATCTCTAATAATTGCCTGATTGAATTGCTTAGAGACTAATTCGTCAGAAGTAAGTTTAGTGAATTTTTCTTTTTGATGATTATAAATAGTAACACCTTCGTCTGTTCCGATCCATATATTTCCTAATTTATCTTCATTAAGAGATCGAACACGATTACTCGTTAAACTTTTGACATCAATAGTATTTTTATTTGTTTTTAGTTCATACCCGTCATATTTATTGATTCCTTCATAAGTTCCAAACCAAATAAAACCTCTTGAATCTTCGAATATTGATGTCACACCATTATGCGCTACACCATCTTTGATACTCAACTTTTTTACATATTTAAGTTGATTTTGCTGAGCATTTGAAGTTGTAAAACATAATAAAAACAGAAAAATAATAAATGAAGGTATCCTTAACATTATTTCAATGTAAATTGTTTTATGATGACACTGTTATGACTGAACTAATATCTTCATTTCTATAAATTAATAAAGTTTGTTACAAAGGTACTTATTATTAAAAATCAAATCAGTAAAAATCTTAAACTTCAAGATTTTCTTTAATTCTTTCTACCGCTTGTTCTGCGGTAATATCACGTTGTGGTGAGCCAAACATTTCATAACCAACCATAAACTTCTTTACAGTAGCGCTTCTAAGTAATGGAGGGTAAAAACTCATATGCCAATGCCAGTGATCGTTTTGTTTATTATTGGTCGGAGCTTGATGAATTCCACTTGAATAAGGAAAAGAAGTTTGAAATAGTTTATCATAAGCTTTAGTAATTTTTGATATCGAGTCTGCAAAAGCTAAACTTTCTTGTTCAGAAATTTGAGCAATATCAGTATAATGCTTTTTGGGAATAATCATAGTTTCAAAAGGCCATATTGCCCAAAACGGAGTTAATACTACAAAATGATCATTTTGATAAATAATCCGTTCATTAAGCTCTACTTCTTGTTTAAGATAATCACCTAGTAAACTACTATTGTTTTGACTATAATAGTTTTCTTGTTGTTTATCTTTTTTTTCTACTTCATTAGGAAGTGAGGATTGACTCCATATTTGACCATGCGGATGCGGATTGCTACACCCCATAACGGCTCCTTTGTTTTCAAAAATTTGAACATAATTGATCATATCATTCGAACCCAAAGAAATATATTCTTTTTGCCATACTCGAACTACCTTGTTTATGTCATCAACTTTCATATCTGCTAAACTTCTCGAATGATCGGGACTAAAGCAGATTACTTTACAAATCCCTTGCTCGCTTTCGGCTCTAAGTAATCCATCATTGAACGAGAAATTAGGTGAATCTACCTGTAATGCGGCAAAATCATTTGTGAAAACAAAAACATCTTTATAGTCCGGATTCTTTTCACCATTAATTCTTGTATTGCCTGGACATAAGTAACAATTTGGATCGTATGTGGGGCGTATCTCATTAGAAATCGTTTCATTTTGCCCTTGCCATGGACGTTTTGATCTATGTGGAGAAACCAAAACCCATTCTCCTGTGAGAATATTAAAACGTTTATGTGAATAATCTTGCAAATTTGTATCCATCTGTAATATATTAAACTAGTTGTGTGCCGTGTGATAATGTAACACTGTAAACTGAGCAGTCTTTATTAAATTTTTCTTTAAATTTTTTAGAAATTTCTTCTTTAAATGTTTTGTATTCACTCTCTAAAATCAGATTTATTGTGCAACCACCAAAACCGCCTCCCATCATTCTGGCACCAAGAATATGAGGATTCTCTTTTGTACTGTCTACCAAAAAATCTAACTCAGGACAACTTACATTATAATTTTTACTCAAACCTTCATGCGATTGATATAGTAAATCTCCTAAACTGGCAAGATCTTCTTTCTGTATATTCTCAGAAAATTGTTGAACACGAAGATTTTCATTTATAATAAAAAGTGCTTTTTGATACTCTTCTTTTGATATTTGTTCTTTAATCCGGTTAAGATCTTCTTTTGAAGCATCACGTAGGGCTTTAACCTGTAATAAATTAGATACTTTTTCGCAGACTTCGCGTCTGTCATTGTATGCACTTTCTGATAAATCATGTTTTACATTACTATTAATAAGCATCAATTTATATGATTTGAAGTCTATTTTGTAAGGCTTTGATTCTACAGTTCTACAATCTAAAAAAAGAGCACTGTTTTTTACACCAAACATACTTGCATACTGATCCATAATACCACATTTTACACCTACAAAATTATGTTCAGCTTTTTGTGATATTAAAATCATTTCATTTTTAGACAGTCCGAGATCAAATAATTCATTTAGCCCAAATACAAAACCATTTTCTAAAGCAGCAGAAGAAGACATGCCTGCCCCACCGGGGATATTACCAGCAAAAACAGCATAAAAATTAGGAACCTGCTTTCCAAGTTTTTGTACTTCTGAAATAACTCCCAAAATATAGTTTCTCCACGCTCCATCTGTAAGTTGCTCAACGGTTTTAGTATCAAACTCATAAGCTTCCTTTTTATTAAACGCATATACGCTACTTTTCTCAGAGTCACTTTTGCTTATAGCAACGACAATCCCTTTGTCTATTGCAGCCGGAAAAGCAAAACCATCATTATAATCTGTGTGTTCTCCAATAAGATTGATTCTTCCTGGTGAAAACACTATTAATGGTTTGGTTTTGAATTGATTTTCAAAACTAGCCTTTACTTCTTTGATTAACTTTTTATCCATTATTTCGCAAAATAAATATAAATACCAACGACTATCACACACACTAAAACTGCCATTGGCTTCAGTAATTTCCAAGGTGTTATATCAACTTCTTTTGAATACTGTAGTGTATATGCTTCTTTTCTAGGTAAAACTTTTCCTATGACTAACATAATAATTGTATTGATTACAAATAATATAGCCATGATATGAAGGAAATGTGGATAGGATAATTTTGTGATACTTTCGACAACTCCTTTCACCTTTTTTATATGCTCTTTTATATTTGCACCTAGAGAGACTTCTTTTTCTTTAAATTTTGTATTTAAATTGTCAAATGACTCAAAGAGTTGATCTACCGCTTTTTTATTATGTTCAGTATCGATCTTATACTCGTTAATAGCTTTTAAAACGTCTTTGTATTCTGTATGAGTCCCTTGTTCTTTAGAAAGTTCTTGTTCCAGAATCACTAGTTCGTTTGTAATCTTAGGGGATTCTACACTTAAGTTTTTATCCACAAAATAAGGTTGTAAAATGAATTGACTAATACTATACAAAAGCACACCAGAAATCAAGCCTATTTTTGCAGCTTTTGCAGGAACAAACTTTGTAGTATACCCTACAACTACGATCGTTAAAATAGGAATCGAGTACGTACCATTAATTTCTTGTAAATAAGCAAAAACACTGCCGGCATTGGCGATAAACGGGGCTACAAGTATTGATAAGATTGCCAAAAATACGCCAAAAGATTTTCCGGCTTTTACAATTTGTTTTTCTGAAGCACTTTTATTGATATATTCCTGATAGATATCAATACCAAATAGGGTAACACAACTATTCAATGCAGAGTTAAAAGAACTTAAAATGGCTCCAAATAGCACAGCAGCAAAAAATCCTACTAATGGTTTGGGTAATACTTTTGAAACTAATGATGCATAGGCTAGATCAGGTTTTTCGAGATTACCACTAAAAATATGAAAAGCGATAATGCCTGGTAAAACTAAAAGTAACGGCCCCAGAATTTTTAAAAAAGCCGCATAAACAAGCCCTTTTTGTCCTTCTGCAAGGTTTTTGGCTCCCAAAGCACGCTGTATAATCGCTTGGTTTGTCCCCCAATAGAAGAGATTGACCAATAGCATACCGGTAAATAGAGTAGATAATGGTACATAAGAATCTTCAGCACCTGTAGAATCAAATTTATCGGGATGAGTCGTCATTAATGTATTTAAACCAAGTATCATGTCTCCATCACCAATGTATGTTAATCCATAATAGGGAATCATTAGTCCTCCGATGATTAAACCGATAGCGTTTATTGTGTCTGATATTGCAACGGCTTTTAACCCTCCAAAAACAGCATAAATAGAACCGATGATTCCAATGGATGTTACTGTTAACCATAATGCTGAACCTTCAGAAATTTCTAGTATACCGGCAATATCAAACATTGTGTTTATAGCTGAAGCTCCGGTATAGAGTACTACAGGTAAAAAAATTGTTACATATCCTGATAAAAATAATCCCGAAACTATTGCTTTTGTGGTTTTATCATATCTGTTTTCTAAAAATTGTGGAATAGTAGCGATCCCGCCTTTTAGATATCTGGGGAGTAAAAATATAGCGATGATAACCATTGTAATAGCCGCGAGAGTTTCCCAAGCCATTACTAATAGTCCTTGTTCATAAGCTTGGCCGTTTAGACCTACTATTTGTTCTGTAGATAAATTAGTTAATAATAATGATCCCGCTATAACAATGCCAGTTAAACTTCTTCCTCCCAAGAAATACCCATCAGAAGTTCCTTCTTCTGTTTTTCTGGTTTTGATATATGATATAATGGCCACAAGCGCTGTGAACCCAATAAATGCTAAAAATTGCATGATGTATTAATGGTTTTAGTTGTTGTTTGTGTTATTTGGTTTTTTATAGTTATTGCCCATTCAACTTTATAGATACTGCTGGGGGGTAATATTTGTAAGCCCATTTTGTTATTAAAACTATCTGTTGCACCGGTCATAGGTTCTATAGCAATTACATTAGGTTGATTCGGAGTATATAACTGTAAAAAATTTTCTTTTGATGTTGAGGTAAATGTTAAATGATATTCAGGTGTAAAAAACTCAATTTTATTTGTTTCAAGAGGATATCCATCATCTAATTTTACTTCGTTGAGCTGAAAAGGCATATTTGTAGCTACATCTGTAATATCTGAGATAATTTGTTGCTTATCAAAAAGGTATTTAGAATTACTTTTGAATTGAAGGACACTTTTGTTTAAATCTGCACTCTTAAAATAGGGATGCCATCCTATTGTAAATGGAAACGGTTTTTGATCAAGGTTTTTGACTCTTACAAATAAACTGATACCTCTTTTAGATAAGGTATACGTTAATTCAATACTAAATTTGAATGGAAAACCCTCATCTCCTTCACTCGTATAACCTAAGGTGATAGAAGCATAGTTAGAAGTCGTTTTTGTATGTAAACAGTCAAATGGTTTATTGTATACTAATCCATGTAATGCATTGTTTTTATCAGTTTCGTTACACTTTAAAGTGTAATCAATACCATTAAAACTGTATTTACCATTTTTGATTCTATTTGCAAATGGGAATAATACACATGATGCATAGTTATTTGTATAGCTTAATGATTGAAAGTCTGCAAGAATTGAAATATTTTCAAATATGAAACTACTAAGCCTGCCACCTTGATTAAGGCAAAAAGTAGCCTTTGATGTTTTATCAGAACTTATCAGTTCTATATAATTTAATTCTTGTATTTTCTTTTCGATTAGTGTGTACAAACCTTTATAGTGATTTTCTAATAATTAGGTTGTTCGGGTTTTCAACTTGAGCAAACTCGTTTGTTAAGATCATTTGCGCCAATCGTTTCCCCATCAGATTAAAATCTGTTGATATGGTAGTAATACCATCTTCAACAATTTCTTTTAATAAAGTGTCATTATAAGAGATGATACCAATATCTTTAGAAATGATAAATTGCTTTTCTTTGATTCGTTTTATAATTCGAATTAAGTTTTTATCGTCCAAAATGATATATAATTCTCCCGGTGATAACTTTTGATCGGTTAATGTTTCTATCACTTCATTCTCAATATTGTTATGAGAACAGAAAAGACTAAAACCTTCTAGAATTCCTTTTGGTTGGCGAGTTTCAGGATATAATAAAACAATCTTTTCATACTTTTTTACGAGTTCAAAACCATTTTGAAGCCCTTGATAGATGTCTTTTTTAAAGTTTTGATATACAGATGGGTAGTCTAATAATTCTTTGTTAGTTTGATCTAGAATATACACTTTATCATTTGGGAGTCTTTCAATGACTTGTTTAGTGTCTTTTAAGTTTGCCGGCATGATCACATAATAACTATAGTCTCCAACATTATCATTTATCAGCTTATTAAACACATCATAATTAAAATGATGAAAAAAAATATCTACTTGCACATTGTCTCCCAGACCAGTTTTAAAAGAATTATAAAGATCTTCTTTAAAGGAATTAAACTCATCAAATAATAAAAATATCTTCTGATTTACCTCAATATCTTCACTCGTAACATAATAACCTTTACCCACTACAGAGTGAACAATTCCTCTGGTTTTTAGTTCATTGAATGCAGTAAGAACAGTGTCTCTTGATAGTGAATGCTGGTTTTTAATACTATTCAACGAAGGAAGTTTATCACCTTTTTTAAGAGCACCATTCACGATAGCTTCTTCTATAGAAGTTACGATCTGTTTATACTTTGGTATTCCGGATTTATCTTTAATTTTTACAATTCCCATATGACAAAAGTAGAATAAAATCTTAAATAAACAAACTGGTAGGTACTAGTAGTTTTTTTGTATTTAAAAATATAAATTGCCCTTTTAAATACAAAAACGCTATGATGAAAAACAAAATTATAGTTACCGGAGGATGTGGTTATATTGGATCACACACAGCAATTGAATTGATAGATAATAATTTTGAAGTTGTCATATTAGATGATTTGTCAAATGCTACAGAAGAGACAATTATAAGAATTGGTAAGATCACAGGAACAACTCCTACATTTATCAAAGTAGATTTAAAAGATGCTGCAGCTACATTAAAAGTATTTGCCGATCATAAAGATGCAGTTGGAGTTATCCATTTTGCGGCTCACAAAGCAGTTGGAGAATCTGTTCAAAAACCATTACTGTACTATAAGAATAATTTTTATTCTTTATTAAACACTTTAGAAGCGCAAAGTAAATATGAGATAAACAACTTTATTTTTTCTTCTTCTGCCACCGTATATGGTACTCCAGATACCTTACCTATTACAGAAGATAATAAGACTCAACGTCCATTTTCACCATATGGAAATACTAAAAAAGTTGCTGAAGAAATTTTACAAGATTTTACACAAGCAAAGCATGATTTTAGTGCTATTTCATTAAGGTATTTTAATCCGATTGGAGCTCATGATTCTGGCGATATTGGCGAATTACCAAATGGAATTCCTAATAATTTAATGCCCTACATTACCCAAACTGCAGCAGGAGTTAGAGAGAAACTAAAAGTTTTTGGTAATGATTACCCAACCAAAGACGGTACACCAATTAGAGACTATATTCATGTTGTAGATTTGGCAAAAGCGCACGTTATTGCCTTACAACGTTTACTTAATAAAAAGCATGAACAACCTCTGGAGTTTTTTAATCTTGGTACAGGAGTAGGGTATTCTGTTTTAGATGTAATTCATTCATTTGAGTCTGTTACAAATTTGAAATTAAATTATGAAATAACAGATAGAAGAGATGGTGATGTTCCGCAGCTTTATGCTTCAACAGATTTAGCCAAAGAAAAGTTAGGATGGGTTGCAGAAAAAGAACTCAACGATATGATAAGTTCTTCTTGGAACTGGGAGAAAAATCTAAGAAACAATACAAATTAAGGTATTATGATACAATCAAGAACAACATTGTCAGAAATGTCTAAGGCATTAAATTTGTCTATCTCTACAGTATCCAAATCACTTTCCGGAAGTTCGGAAATAAGCATAAAAACAAAACAGCGAGTTCGTGATTTTGCAAAAATGTGTAATTATGTGCCTAATAACTTTGCTGCTAGCTTTCGCAAGGGATATACAAATACTATAGGCCTTATTATTCCAAATATTCTCAATCCTTTTTACGCAAAAGTTCTATTGGGTATAGAAAATTATCTAGATAACAGTGGTTATAAGTTAATCACATCTATTTCAAACGAATCTATAGACAAAGAAGCAAAAGTAATGACCAAAATGGCAGGCGGATATGTCGATGGGTTAATTGTGTGTGTGACACAAGAAACCGAACTCACTAATACATATAGCCATATTAACGGGCTTATTGATCAAGGTACACCAGTAGTTTTGTTTGATAGAATTTGTGAGAAAATAAACTGTGATAAAGTAATAATCAATGACTATAAGGCAGCTTTTAATACAACCAAACATATCATAACGCATAAAAAGTGTAAGAATATTGTTATGGCATCGCTAATAGATAAAATGCAACATGGAAAATTAAGAGCAGAAGGGTTTAAAAATGCAATAGAAGCGCATCAATCGAATGTTATCGGTAAAGTTCTCGTAGCAAATACTGTTGATGAGCTAAAACATAAGCTTAATGAAACTTTACAAAAAGACCCAACCATCGATGCAATTTTTGGAGTTAATGAGCAAGCAGTCTTACAAGCAATAAGCTGTACCGACCAATTAAAGTCTAACGATCATAGTAAACAAATAACCATAGCAGGGTTTTGCAATCAGTATCAGGCAAATAACAACCCTTCTTTGATAATTGTTGATCAAAATGCCGAAGAAATCGGTACTCAAGCAGCAAAGCTAATGCTACAGAGAATAAAAAATGTTGAAAATAGTGAATACTGTACAAAAACGGTTTCTGTAAACTTAAATTAGTTTTGTAATGAAAAAATCTCTATTAAAAATAATACTCAGTTTTTTGATTATTAGTATTATACAATCCTGTAAAAATGATACTCCACCAGATCAAAAAAAGTCTAAAAATCCGAACATTATTTTTGTATTGGTAGATGATTTAGGTTATGGTGATGTAGGGTTTAATGGTTCTAAGTATTTTGAAACACCAACTTTAGATAAATTGTCAAAAGAGAGCTTAGTGCTTGATAATGCATATATGTATCCAACATGTTCGCCTTCTAGAGCTGCTATTTTTACAGGAAAACAATCTTTTAGAACAGGGGTGTATACGGTTCCGGTATTAGAAAAAGGATCAGCCGAAGAAAATATTTTCTCACGATGGACTGTAGAAAAAAAACATCCTATTTACGCAGAACCTTTACAAAAAGCTGGTTATCGTTCTGTTCATGTCGGAAAATGGCATATTGTCGGACCATATCCTAATCAAGAACTTGCAATGCAATTTCCGATTCAACAAAAGTTGACACAACCTCAACCTGGAGATTTTACTTGGGTGAATAATCATAAAACTCCAGAAGTTAAACAGTTTTACCCCGAAGGAAGAGGGTTTATTAAAAACGTAGGAGGAACATTTAGAGGTGACCCTGCACTAGAAGAAGGTGGGTATAAAAGTAAAACAGGTGGGTACTGGGCACCATTCAGTAACCCGTTTATAGATCCAAAGCCAGATGATAACTGGCTTACCGATAGACTTACTGATGAAGCAATAGATTTTATAGATGCTAATAAAGATGAACCGTTTTTAATTAATCTACATTACTATGCAGTACATAGACCAATTAAAGCGAGAAGTGAAGAGCTATTGCAAAAATATATGACAAAACCTGTAGATTCTGTTACAGGACAAGGTATAGCATCTAATGAAAAAAGAAAACAGATTTATGCCGGCTATGCCACAATGGTAGAGTCTGTTGATGATAATATGAAGAAACTGTTGAAGTATTTAGATAATAATGGATTACGAGAAAATACGATACTTATTTTTACTTCAGATAATGGAAGTAATAGCGGGCAAAGCCGAAATGATCTTTTAAGAGGTTCAAAAGGTCAAATTTATGAAGGAGGTATAAAAGTACCAATGCTTGTCAATTGGCCGGAAAAAATAAAACCTAGAAGAAG
The DNA here is from genome assembly GCF_006443095.1 of Aquimarina algicola. GTDB lineage: Bacteria > Bacteroidota > Bacteroidia > Flavobacteriales > Flavobacteriaceae > Aquimarina > Aquimarina algicola. The sequence goes on along the minus strand of NZ_VFWZ01000003.1, from coordinate 571,483 downwards.
TGATGTAGCCGTAACTGCGCTAGATATCTTTCCTACTTTTATGGACCTTGCCAATATTAAAACAAATAATAATACATTAGATGGCCGTTCAATAACAACACTCTTTAAAGAAGATGATAAATCACTAGCAACAAGGTCATTATTTTGGCATATTGCAAGTAAAAACAAACATGGAACCTGTTCGGTAATCAGAAAAAATAATTTTAAACTCATTCAATTCCTGGCAGATGGAAAGCTTGAATTATATGATCTAAAAAATGACACTGTAGAAAGCACTAACCTTGCAGAAGAAAAACCAGAAATCACTAAAGAACTGCTGACAGAATTAGTCACATGGCGCAAAACAAATGCAGTGCCCTTGCCACCTAACTCTATTTTAGAATACTAAATTAAACCTATTGATTATAGAATAGTCTAAGTAAAAAATATTAGAACGAGATAAGGATGAACCTCGTTTTAAAATTAATTAGTCTAATAATTTAGTTTAATAAAATATACCTCATGAAATACATCAAGAAATTCTCAATCTTTTTTTTACTGATAGTCGCTTTCAATTCATTTGGGCAAACTCAAAAAGCTGATGAATTCTACTTTAGCCCAATTTATGGAAATCATAATGTAACTATAACGTCTAGTAATGAAAAATTTATTGATGCAAAGCTGACATCTGCTATTGACGAAGTTCATAATAAAGGTGGTGGTATTATCACCATTAAAAATGGTAACTATAATTTTAAAAAAGGAGTACTACTAAAAAGCAATGTACACATACATGTAGAGCCTAGTGTTAATTTCTACATGGATAATGATGGTGATATCTTTACAGCAGGAAGCAAAACAACCGGGAGACCCATTTCTAACTTTAGTATTATAGGATTACATTCGGATACGGGAAAGCAGTTTACAGTACATTTTAAATATGGCAATACAGAAACTTCAAACCCAAAGAAAGGTTTTATCAGAATAGGATATGCTACCAACTTTAAGCTTTCTAATATTAAAATTATAGATGCTTATACAAAAGGAGCATCAGTTGTTTTATCCGGAGAATTTAGTACTGTAAATGTATTTGCAGGGCCAGAAATAGAGAAGACTAAAAAGAATGGTAAAAAGAAAATCAAAAAGAATAAGAAAAATTCTCGATCTAGCTTAATTACTGAAGTGTTTGGAGTGCCTAGTAAAGGTATTATTGAAAAAATGCATAATGAGAATGGAGCTTACGGTTATGGACTTGTGCAAATGCAGGCAGGGAACAATATTGTTTATAGAGATTTAAGCGGTACAGGTGGTGTTACACTAAGACTAGAGTCCGGATTAAACATAGCACAACTTTTTAGGCCTGTTGGTTCTGAACCTATTTATACTGTTGATGGAGTTGGATTGCCACTAACTATAGATAAACAACCTAAAATAAACCAAGTTTATGGGACTAATATCTATTGTGAAAATGGACATGGAGGATTTATGATGTCACCACATACCATAAAACAAGGAAGTGTCTTTCTATCTAAAATCAGAACTAAAAGCTGTGAAGCAGGAGGTGGAATAAGCGGAGGCTTTATTAATAATTTTAAGAGAGAAGAAAATGCTGGTCTGGAAGTTTCAAAATTTGGTATTGTACCAGGATCTTTTGCAAGTAACTCCGTTGTTAGTGATGTAATTGCTGACTTTGGTCAGTATGCCCAGGTGAAGTCCAAAAATTTTAGATATATACCTTGCGATTTAAGAGTAGATAGAGGTAAATATGAAAAAAATGTTGGTTTAAGTATTACAAAAGGCCTAGATTTTGAATCACACAGAGGACCTTCTCTCTTTCCATTACACTACGCATCGGCAGCCAAAAAAATAGGAGAGGGAGGGTATCGAATTAACTTAGATGAATCCACTATTATTGGTAATGGATTTGGAAAAGATATAAAAAAAATCTCCTTAAAAGAGAGTTTTGCTTGTGATGAATCATCTGATTTCTCAACAGTGATTGGAGGAAAAAAGAATAAGAAAAAGACCAAGAAAAAATAATACCAAAACAAGTATTTATAGTTTCAATAGGTCTAAATATATTTCCAGCTTTTATGAATATTACAAATATTAATAAGGAGTACTCTTACCATTTAGCTCTTTTTTTGAAATATTAAATTAAAACTACAGATGATACAATAGTCTAAATAAAAAAATTATTGAGGAATACATGAATTGAATGTAAAAGGACACTTGTATAATTAATTGACTCTATTTTGCACAAAATATTAATGTAAACGAGCATTTAAACCATAGTTATAAATGGAAAATGCCGAATCAGTTTACTTTTTGAACCCATTAACTTTTTAGAGATATGATAAAAAGAAATCTCCTATGCTTTTTTTTGCTATGTTATGTATTTTCATCGGCTCAATTTCCTGTTGCTAGGTTTGATGGTTCTACTCCTTCTACGGTAGTTTCATTGCCTGATGCTAATGTCAAATCTACATCACAACTACAAAAACTCATCAATAATGCAGGACCAAAAGGCATAAAAATTAGTATTCCTGCAGGAAACTATACTCTTGGGCAGATTAATCTGGCTTCTAATGTACATATTGATATTGATAAAGATGCTTATATCACAGTAGCACCCGGTAACAATGTACTTTTTAATTTAAGAACAAGAAAAATTAAAGATCCTAAGTTAGAGAATATCAAAATATATTGCTCCAATTGTGATACAAGTAAACCTGCATACGATGATGACAGATATTATACTATCGATTATACCAGTTACGGACCCAAAGTACGTATTAGAGCATTCTCAATAGAAAGAGTGGAAAACTTTCATATTTCTGATTTTAAAGTTTTAGATAATTATACTACTCACTCTGCTGTGAATATCGTTCCCTTGATAACCGGTCCTTTTAGTAAAAAGGATCCGGGTAATACAGATCCAAATGTAAACAACAGAAGAGCTGTTGCTGTTGCAAAAAAAGGAGACATTATTAACGGTTGTATTACAGGAGCAGCTTATGGTTATGGTTTAATACAGGTTCAATGTGCTGTAGATGTGTCTTTTAAGGATTTATACGGAGTAGGCGGGGTTACTTTAAGGTTTGAATCTGGAGCAGGAGCTACTTATATTGGTACTTTGATCGATACAGATATTGCTGTAATAAAAGGGATTCAAGCACAAAATATTAATTGCACTGATGGGAAAGTGGCACTTATGTTATCCCCCCATGGAAGAATACACGGAGATGTCGAAGTAAGAGATGTAACTGCAACAGGATGCGGTTTTGCTGTTAAAGCTGAAGGAGGATTTATAGATAGAGAAATTCGTGATCCAAATAATTTTTCTGCAAACTCTAATCCTTCAAAATATAAGAAAGGTATATTTCAATCTGTAAAAGTTACCAATGTAACCGCAATTTATAAAAGTAACACTGCTCAGATTAAAGCTAAAGATTGGAAATTTTACCCAGAATCGATTAGATTAAAAGATTTTAATGAATTTAAAAAAAGTCCAAACGGAGGGATAAAATCTCCTACAAAACCTGTTATTCGTTATAAAACCCCATCAATAGCTCCAATATCATATACTTCTATTGATCATGAAAATGATATTATACCTAAAATGAAAGGGCTAACAGACAAAAGATATGCAGGAAATAATGAAGGTGATGGTAAGTTTAATGTAGAGTTTACAGGAACAATAAGTGCTAAAGGTTTTTTGGATTGTTTCGATAGCATAAATAATACAATTTATGATGAAGATGCCAATAGTAATTATTGTCAATAATAAATTCGTAAAATAAATTTAGTAATGAGTTTGAAGAGGTTTGATCTATAATTTATTCTATATCAATAAACACATTTGTATAAGGACTTTCTTTTAACTTGAATTTGTATAACAAGTATTACGTAAATGAAAAGAAGAAATTTTTTTAAACAGGGGGTAAAAAGTGTTTTAGGGGTAAGTTTATTACCTGTAGTAGGTAATCTTACTGCAAAAACAGATGATATAGAACGTGATTCTGATCCTTTTTGGGCTGATGAAGAGTTTAAGGGTAAAGCGGGTAAACTAGCCAGAAAAAAAACATTAGATTTTGAGGTTGTGGTTATAGGAGGAGGAATGGCAGGAATATGTGCAGCAGTTTCTTCTGCAAGATTAGGAAATAAAACAGTTTTAATACAAGATAGGCCTGTTTTAGGAGGGAACGCATCTAGTGAGATACGAGTAACTGTAAATGGTGTTCAAAGCTTGAAAAATAAGCATGTTGTTGAACGCGAAACAGGTATTCTAGAAGAAATACTTATTGAAAATTGGTATTATAATGAGCAAGAATCCTACCCGGTTTGGGATCATGTGTTGTACGATTTTGTAAAACGTCAGGACAATTTGACCCTGATGTTAAATATACAGGCTTTTGATGTTGTGATGAATGATAATAAAATAAAATCTGCGATTTGTAGACAAACAACAACAGAAACCGAATTTACAATCAATGCCTCAATATTTATAGATGCTTCAGGAGATGGTTTATTGGCAAAAATGAGCGGTGCAGAATATAGAATTGGTAGAGAAGGTAAAGCAGAATTTAATGAATCGTATGCGCCGGATCAACCTGATAATTGGGTGATGGGAGACTGTATAATGATGATTACCAAAGATGTTGGGAGGCCAATTAAATTTAAACCACCACGTTATGCAATTCCTTTTGATGCAGCAACTGCTTTTAAAGATAAACATCGCAAGATCAAACAAATAAAAGAGGGTTTTTGGTGGGTAGAGATAGGAAGCAATACAGATATTATCGGTGAGCGAGAAGAGATTAAACATAAACTATTAGCCAATTTTTATGGTGTTTGGGATCATATTAAGAATTCTGGAGAGTTTCCTGAGGCAGAAAATATTGCGTTAGATTGGATTGGATCTGTGCCCGGAAGAAGAGAGTCTCGACGTTTTATGGGAGATTATATTTTAACGCAACCAGATATGGAAGAGTATCGTCATTTTGAGGATACCGTAGCCTATGGAGGTTGGTCACTAGATGAGCACTGCCCTGGTGGAATTGAAAATTTAACAGAACCAGCCAGTTATTTTCATTCTCGTTTCAAACAAGTATATGAGATTCCGTTTCGATGCCTATACTCTAAGAATATCGATAATTTGATGATGGCAGGTAGAAACGCAAGTGTCTCGCATATGGCGCTATCATCTTCTCGTATAATTGCTACATGTGCATTGATGGGGCAAGCAGTAGGAACAGCCTCTGCATTTTGTTTAAAGTATGGAGCAACACCTAGACAAGTAGGGCAAAAGTATATCAACGAATTGCAAGAACAGTTGTTGAGAGATGATTCGTATTTACCCAATCGACCGGCAAATGATCAACTAGACAAAGCAAGGGCTGTAAGTGTTATTTTTGGTTCTTCTACACTATCAGGAGACGTCAAAAATCTTATTAATGGTGTTGGTCGAGCAGAGGTTGATAAAATAAATCATTGGCAATCCAACGGGTTGAATGCCGAACTTCAATTAGAATGGAAGAATAAACAAAGCCTTACTAGTGTAGAATTAAAATTTGATACCAATCTACAACGCAAAATGATGATGCACAAAAACCCTGCAAAGAATAAAGGACAAGTAATTGGTGTACCCCCTGAGTTGGTAAAAAACTTTTCGGTAGAAGTAAGAATAGCTGGTCAATGGCAAGAAGTGGGTAAGGTCGAAGAGAACTTAACGCGTTTGGTTAAAGTTAATTTTAACGAAGTAAAAACAACTGCGGTACGTGTAAAGCTAAAAGATACGTATGGTGATCCAAATATTAAGGTTTTTGAAATTCGCTGCTATTAATGCTTTTAAAAATAAAATACATATGCCTGTTTTTCATTTTGTTCTATCATCCGTTGACTAGAATTACAGAGTTGTTTGTATTTCAGAATAAAATAGAGCATACATTCGAAATAAAGCATCCCGGAAAAGGTGAAAACAACGTAGAAACCGTTATTCTAACAGAAATCAGAGACGAGAATGATAAGTTTCCGGTCGAATATTATATGGATGTAGAATCAGTGATTTGCTACGAAAATCTATGTAAAATAGTTCCTGTTCGTATATTTTGGAATGTAATGGGGGAGTATCAACGTTACAAAATGATTAACGGTGCGGCGTTGGAAAAATATGAAGGAGAACCTTATACAAAAGAAGACTATGAGAAAACGCATCAAATTTTAAAAAACATAAATTCTCCATTTAAAACGGTACGTATTGATGAAATACTTACAACAGTAAAATCTCATGATATCGTAGATGCTGTTGCGGGAGAAACCTTATTAGAGATGGATGAAGAAGATACAGTACATGGAGCTTCTTTGACCTGCTATACACTTTGGCATTGGACCCATGGAGATATTGTGTCCAAAATAAGAGATTTAACAGGTAACTCTTTTCAGACAAAGCAATTTGAAAGATATTTAACATCAAAGAAAACGGATCAGCAACTATTTGCCATTGAACAGATGACACGCATAATGTTGTATAATGATGTATTGAGAGAAACATTGATCACTCAAGTGATTTCAAACAACGCTCTATTACTAAAGACTTTGCATTATGTTGAAAAAACAAACTCCTCAGACTATTTTTCAATAGTGAAAACCTTGTTTTTTAAAGGAAATAAACAGATAAGAATAGCAATGTTGAATTCATTATTGAAAACAAAACATGAAATCACAACAGCATACTTCGAAGAGTTTTGCTTAAATCTTCCAAACCTGTCTTCCTATCAAGAGATTGCTCTTTTTTTACGATTGAGAAGTCAAAGAAATTTAAATTCTAAAAAGATAACTGATGCATTTTTGCCTTTACTAGAAAGAGACCTATTAATTGCTAGAAATGCATATTGGTTTCTTAAAACTCAAGAACTAAATCATGAGCAGCAGAGTATACTAAATCGTTTTTTTGAAAAGTATAAAGAACAACTATAAAAATTAAAATACTTAGCTTTTCTTCTTTTTTCCTTTATTTACAAATTCTTGTAATGTTAACTTACCGTTATTATCAGCATCTTTTTTGGCAAACATTTTAGCAGCATCAAAATCTTTTCCGTTTTTCTTCTTCTTTCCTTTATAAAAAGCAGATAATTCATCGAGATCAATACCATTATCATTATTAGCATCAATCTTTTCAAATTTCTTTTTTTGTTTTGGATCAACATCCTGAGCCTGTAATTGTGAGAATGATGTTAATAGTATAGTTGCTAAAATAATCTTTGAATAATTCATAACTTGATTCATTAAATATTTGATGCCATAAATATATTTTAACCACAAAATTCATGTGTTTTTGATAGTAATTTTTTTGTATTTCAAAATAAATTTAGTCCTAATAGTTATGAGTATGCAATAAATTCTTGATTTATATTCATAAGCTTCATGTAGACAAAGACGACATTAATTTTGATATATGATCTTTTTAGTTACAAATTTACTTTCAGCTACATTTTCTAAACGTATAAGAACAAAGTTTAGAAGGTGTAAAGAGATATTTACATAAATAAAACAATCATACTACTCAACCAATGAGAAACAACAAACAGATATTAGGTGCGCTTTTAGCAATCGCTTTACTTTCCTTTTCATCTTGTAAGGAACCTAAAAAGAAACAGGAACAAAAACCAAAAAAACCTAACATTGTTTTGTTATTTGTAGATGATTATGGTTGGGCGGACATTGGGTATCGTAATGATTCTTTCAAAACACCAAACCTTAATAAATTAAAGACAGAAAGTCTCGAATTTCAAAAAGCATATATACCAACACCAACCTGTAGTCCCAGTAGATATTCTTTGTTAACTGGTAAAGAGGCTGTGCGAGGTGAAATGGTAAGGCATATTAAAATAGATCCTGACAACCCAGATGCCAAATATAGCTTCTGGCCCAAAGATCCGGCACAAATGCCATCAATTAATTATATGCCACTACAAGAAATAACCTATGCAGAAAGATTAAAAGAATTTGGATATTATAATATGTTTATAGGCAAATGGCACCTTGGTCACAAGAAACATTATCCTACCAAACAAGGTTTTGATAAGTCTTATGGTGTTACCGATGCAGGACACCCTAAAAGCTATTATTATCCATTCTTTAAGCCTCAAGATGATCCCAATGGATTTCTACAATCAGGAGTGCAAGAAGGAGACTATTTAACAAGTGTTTTGACTGATGGCGCAGTGGATTTTATAAAAGACTACAATAAAGAAGAGCCTTTTATGCTGTCATTCTGGTATTATTCCGTGCATACTCCAACTATAGGGAGAAAAGATCTATTAGAAAAGTACAAGAAAGCTGATATAGAAGAAAAATATGCCAATCATCATGCGATGGTAGAAGCAGTAGATCAGTCAGTTGGTCGGGTCAGAAAAGCATTAGAAGAAAAAGGTATTGCAGACAACACAATTATTATAGTATTATCAGATCAAGGAGGAATGTATAAAAACGGACCACTTCGAGGAGGTAAAAAAGGGGGCGATACCTTAGGAGAAGGAGGAGCAAGAGTACCTTTTATGATATATTATCCTGGAGTGACCAAACCAAATTCAGTTTCAAAAGTACCAGTGCAATCTATAGATATATATCCGACTTTGATAGAAATTGCTTCCGGTAAAATATGTGAAGATAAACAGATCAATGGAGTGAGCTTATTACCAATTCTAAAGGGAAATACTATCCAGAAACGTAACCTGTACTTCTTTAGAAGTTATGAAGATCAATATGCAGCAGTTATTTCTGATCATTGGAAACTGATCAAATATCGTAGTGGTAAGTTTCAACTCTACAATTTAGAAAAAGACATTAGCGAAACAAAAAACCTAATTGGACAAGGATTACCAATAGAAAATCAATTAAAAACAGATCTAGCTTCGTGGGAAGAGGAAGCGGTACCAAAATATAAAATGAAAAAAAATAATGACAACAATGAAAGTTAATATACTAATCATAATACTATGTATTGGATTTGTGTCTTGCAAGAATAAAAGCCAACCTGAACCCATACCAAAAACTAAAAATACCAACCTAAATAAAAAGCCAAATATAGTTTTCCTGTTAACAGATGATATGGGATATGGTGAGTTAGGTTCTTATGGTCAAAAAGTTATAAAAACTCCTTTTTTAGACTCACTGGCAAAAGCAGGAATGCGTTTCACTGATTTTTATGCAGGTACGTCGGTTTGCTCACCGTCTAGAGCTTCATTAATGACAGGGTTGCATACAGGGCATGTGAGTATTAGAGGAAACAAAGGGAAATATCCAGAAAAATATGCCAGAGTACCACTACAAAAATCAGAAACCACTATTGGAGAAATGCTGCAAGGTGCAGGTTACCAAACTGCAATGATAGGAAAATGGCATCTAGGAGTATCTTACGATTATTCTACCTGGGCAAAAGGACGTGGTTTTGATTATGCAGTACAAGAACAATGGGGTCCTGATGAAAAAGGAAAAGAAATAGATGAGAGAGTACACTGGGTAAATAATACTCAGGATTCTATATTTTATAATTATAATAATTGGAGTTGCTTAGACGAATTTAGAACCAATTTTGCCTTAGACTACTTAGATCAAAAAGATCAAGAAAAACCTTTCTTTTTATTCATGTCATATAGAATTCCGCATGCGCATGAATATTTTTTGAGTAAAACAGATTTGTACGTAGATAAAATTGAAGAATGGCCAGAAATAGAACGTCGTCATGCAGCTAGAATCACAATGCTTGATGCTCAAATAAGACGATTGTTTAATGCACTAAAAGCATCTGGAGAATTAGAAAATACAATTGTAATATTTACAAGTGATAATGGACCTACAAACGAAAACCACCACAGTTACCAATTTTTTAAAAGTGGTGGTAACCTTCGAGGATACAAAAGAGATCTATATGAAGGAGGCATAAGAGTTCCAATGTTTACCTATTGGCAGAATAAAATTCAAGCGGGTACCACCTCTAATCACCCTAGTGCATTTTATGATGTAATGCCCACATTGGCAGATATTGCAGAAGCAAAGGCACCAAAAAATATAGATGGTATTTCTTTTTTACCAGAGTTGTTTAATCAAAAACAACAAGAACATGATCATTTATATTGGGAAATTCAAGCTGGTAAAGGTGTTAAAGGGTTTAAACAAGCTACACGTTTTGGAAAATGGAAAGCCGTACGATTGTTTGATAGATATCACACAGAATTATATAATCTCGAAGAAGATATCACTGAAAATCAAGACGTTTCTGAAAAATATCCAGAAATAGTCGAAAAAGCAAATACTATATTAAAACAGGAGAGTGTGAAAATAGAACACTATCCTCAATCTGGTGGGATTTTTAAAGAATAGAAGATGCAAAGACTTTATAAATACATATTATTTTTTATTTCGGTTTTTGTCTTGACATCTTGTGTTGAAAAACAAAACAAAACAGATCGTACAAAAAAACAAAAGAAGCCTAATATCATTTGGTTAATGGCAGAAGACATCAGTACGGATTTAGCTTGTTATGGTATGCCAAATGTAAAAACCCCCAACCTGGATAAAATGGCTGCTCAGGGAGTTCGATTTGACAATGCTTTTGTAACCAATCCTATTTGTTCACCAAGTCGTTCTGCGATGATGATTGGAACACATCAGGTAAAAACAAACACCCATCATCATAGAAGCAATAGAAATGTACCTTTAGATTCAACATTCAAACCATATACATATTGGCTCAAAAATGCAGGATACACAACTATTCTTGGGCATCATGCAGTGATGGACAAAGGCCGTAAGATCGATGTTAATTTTAAACATAAACCTCTGGGAATATGGAACGGTAAGACGCAATTCGGTCTGTTTGATAAGTATGACACATTTGAGAAAGCTGATGAACCATTTTTTGCACAAATTCAGTTAAAGGTAACACACAGAGGTGACTGGTGGGATAAAGTAAGAGAACAATCTTCGCATCCTGTAGATCCAAAGAAAGTTATAATGCCCCCCTATATGGCTGATCATCCGATGATACGACTAGATTGGGCGAAATATTTGGATCAAATTGAATATATGGATCACGAGGTGGGGATGATTTTTAAAGAACTTGAAGAAAAAGGAATGGCAGAGAATACCATTGTTATTTTTATTGGTGACAATGGTCGCTGTAATATAAGAGGTAAAGGGTATTTACATGATCCGGGGTTACGAATTCCTCTAATAGTTTATTACCCTAAGCAGTTTAAAGAAAGTAAGATAAGAAAAGATGTTGTCAGTGCTACAGACATAACTGCAACTATTCTGGATTTTGCTGGTATCAAGATTCCTGAGTATATGACAGGAAAACCAATTTTTGATAAAGATTTTAATAGAGAATATGTTTACGGAGCTCGTGATCTATGGGACGAGATAGAAGAACAATCAAGAGGAATTACTTCTGCCGATTGGAAATATATTAGAAATGATAAACCAGAGGTACCCTACGATGCACATCAAATATACTTAGAGTTTTACAGACCGGCAGTACATATTATGAGAACCTTAAAAGAAGAAGAAGCATTAAATGAAGCTCAAAAATTCTTTTTTGAAGACTCAAAGCCTGTTGAAGAATTATACAATTTACAAAATGATCCTCATGAGCTGGTTAATCTGGCAAAAAACCCAAAATATGCTTATAAATTAACAGAATTGAGGTCAATGACGAAAGATTTGGATCAAAAGATGATACCTGTAAGTACTGTATATGAACCCAAATCTATGGAGCAAACTCGTGGACTCGTAGAATGGCTCAAAAATGAGTATCCTGAAGTGCACAAACAAATGGAAAATGGTGTAGAAATAGGGTTCAAAAAATGGAAAGACAAATACGGGGAAATTAAAAAGGGTCAAACGAATTAATATCACATATGAAATATTTAAGAATACTTATACTTCTAATGATTGTTGCTTTAGCTTTTCAGTCTTGTAAAAAAACTACCCAAAAAGAATCTAATATCAATGCCTCTTGGAAGTTTAGTAAAATAGAAGAATCAAAGGATTTTGAAGGTGAGATTCATTCTCCGGATTATGATGATTCTACTTGGCAAACTATAAGTTTACCTCATACAGCGAATATAGAACCTTTTGTTGTTAATGACCAATGGCAAGGGATATGTTGGTACCGAAAAAAAATGTACATCCCAAAAGAACATAAAAACAAAAAAATGTTTTTGGAGTTCGAAGCTGCTATGAATTATTCTAAAATATGGATAAATGGTATGGAGGTAAATGAGCATCAAGGAGGATATCTACCGATTGTTATAGATATTTCAAAATATATAAAAACAGGAGAAGAAAATCTAATTGCTGTTCGCCTTGATAATACAGATAATATTGTCACGGGTCCAAAACCATTGAAGCGACTGGATTTTAATATGTACGGAGGGTTATATAGAAAAGCTTCATTAATCACAAAAGAAAAAATTTATATTTCTCACCCTAGTATAGCCAACAAAGTAGCAGGTGGAGGTATTTTTATTACGTATCCTAAAGTATCAGAAGAAAAGTCTATCGTTAATATAAAAACGCATTTAGTGAATGAGTATAAGAAAGCCGCATCGGTAGAACTTACTCAAACTATATATAGAAATGAAAAAATTGTTGAAACAAAAACAACTTCTAATGTAAAAATTAAAGCAGATGGCGATATCGAGTTAACCGATCAAATTGCGCTTACCAATCCTGCTTTATGGTCGCCAAAACATCCAAACTTATATCATCTGGTAACAAAGGTGTCACAAGATGGTAAGGTGATCGAAGAACAAACAACAAGATTTGGTATTAGAGCATTTACTTTTGAAGACAATAAACTCTACATTAATGGTAAGCAAACGTTTTTGAGAGGTGTGAATCGTCATCAAGAATACCCTTTTATTGGTTATGCACTATCCGATAATGCGCAATATAGAGACGCAAAAAAAATTAAAGATGCAGGATTTGACTATATCAGATTATCCCACTATCCACAGTCACCTGCATTTATGAATGCCTGTGATGAGTTGGGGATAGTAGTCATTGATGCAATCATGGGGTGGCAATTTTATAATGATACAGACGAATTTAGAAATTACTGCTACAATTCAGCAACGCAATTAATAAGAAGAGATAGAAATCATCCTTGTGTAATGGCGTGGGAGGTCTCTTTGAATGAGACAAAAATGCCGGTTCATTTTATGGAAAAACTCAATGAAATTGTTCACGCAGAATTCCCAGGAGAAAATGTATATTCTTGCGGATGGATGGATGAGGTTTATGATATCTATCTGCAAGCGCGACAACATAGAATTCTAAGGCCTCATCCGTTAAAAGACAAACCCCTTTCAGTTTCAGAATATGGTGATTGGGAGTATTTTTCTAAAAATGCAGGGCTTAATCAAGACAAATTACCAAATGAGTTACGTGAGGAATTGAGTAGTCGTCAAGCAAGAGGTTTTGGAGAAAAACGTATGATGCTACAAGCATATAATGTGCAAGAAGCACATAATGATAACTTTAATACACCAGCCTATTCAGATAGTTATTGGGTAATGTATGATTATAATCGAGGGAATCATGATAATATCGAACATTCAGGATTGATGGATATTTTTAGATTACCAAAATTTGCCTATTATTTCTATCAAAGCCAGCGCGAGATTGATCAAGGAGCAGTAGTAAAACTTGCAACGTATTGGAATGAAAAATCCTCTAATGAAATCAAAGTTTATTCTAATTGTGATGAAGTAGCTTTATACCTTAATGAGGCTTTAATTGCAAAACAAAAACCAGACCTGGGTAAGAATACTGAAAACCTGAAGAATCCCCCATTTACTTTTAAGGTAGAGAGGTTTGCACCTGGGTCTTTAAAAGCTATAGGATTTGTGAATGGAGAAAAAGTATCAGAAGATATTGTAAAAACACCACAAAAAACAACAAATCTTCGTGTTTGGTTGGATAAAAGTGGAAAAGAAGCAACTGCCGGGCAAAATGATGTATTATTTCTGTATATCGCCGGAGTAGATGATAATGATACAATTAATCCGGATTTTGAAGAAAAGATCAACATAAGCATTGACGGAAATGCAGAAGTAGTTAATCTTGATACTATTCAAGCCGAAGCAGGTATCGCAACAGCATTGATCAAAATAGGAAATGCTAAAGGACCAATTAATATATCTACAAGTTCAAAAAACTTCAAAAAAGACTACAAGTTTATAGTTCACTAGTATTCCTAAAGCCCTCAAAACAGTACTATACCTCAAATTATATATAAAGCTTAATTTTTTATGTCTTTAATGTTAATTTACTGTTAAGCACATTTAATTTACTCATATGCACAAGCTATCTATTGAATTAAATGAAATTTACAATGCTAATAATTATGAAATTCAGTACTTAAATGTTAAAAAATAAAACAATCGTCATTTTGTTAGTGTCGATACTTGTTAGTATAAGTTGTTCGAGTAATACACTACCTGAAAAAGAAATAGTAGAATTTACTTTAGAAATCGCCAAAGATGCTACACCTGCTGTAGTGTCTAGAATCCTACAAGCCGATAAGAAACCTATTTCAGAAATAAGATTTGAAAAAGGAACCTATCATTTTTATCCAGACAAAGGATATGAAAAGTTTTGTTATATCTCAAATCACGGAGATGGAATGGTCAATACCCCTTTTCCAATATTAAATAAAGAAAACTTAACGATAGACGGTCAAGGCTCACTATTTATATTTCATGGTGTTATTATTCCATTTCTTATAGAAGGCAGTACAAATATCAATGTCAAAAATGTATCTATAGATTGGTATCAATCATTTCATAGTGAAGGATTAATTGTAGCCAATAATATAGAAAATAAAACATTTGATATGGAGATTTCAAAAGAATATCCATATGATATTCGCAATGGCGAAATTTTCTTTATAAAAGAGTACTATCAACATACATTAGGACAATCTATATTATTTGATCCTAAGAGAAAAGGAATTTCTTTTAATACTGAAAAATACACCAGTATCACAACAAAATCGAAAACATCAACAACATTCAATCTAGATAATATTGTATATAAATATGAATATGACAAGCGTGATGTTGGAAATAAAAATATAGGTGTAGAACGTCGTGTTAGGGCAGAAGAACTAAAACCTGGTTTAATTAGGGTTCATGGGCATAAAAAAAAGATACCACCAGTTGGTAATATCCTGAGCATGAAAGGCGAACAAGGATTAAATAGAGTTGCGCCTGCTTTTAGGGTGACACATACAAAAGGTTTTAAGGGTACAAATGTTACTATACACCATGCAGGCGGTATGGGTATTATTGCAGAAAATTCTGAAGACCTACTATTAGATAATTTTAATGTTATACCATCTCAAGGCCGTATGGTATCGACGACTGCAGATGCAACACATTTTGTAGGATGTAGAGGGAAAATTATATTAACAAACTGTACATTTCAAAACCAACTGGATGATGCATCTAATATACATGGAAGTTATCAAAAAATTGTAGATGTACTTGACGATTACAGAATTGGTGTTCGAATGGGACATCATCAACAAAAAGCTTTTGTAATAGGTCGACCTAATGATAATCTTGGTCTTGTTAGATTAAGTAACTCTTTCTTTCCCTATAAACAATTAACGATTAAAGACATTGAATATATCAATAACAGGTATCAGATTATAACCTTGAATGAGAAATTACCAAATGATATAAAGAAAGGGGATTTGATAGAAAACCTAGATGCTTATCCCGAAGTGATAGTTAAAAATTGTAAAATAGGTAATAATAGAGCTAGAGGGTTGTTAATTTCTAACCCAAAGAATACTCTTATTGAAAATAACTTTTTTAATACAGAAATGGAAGCATTGCTGATTCCTGTTGAGAGTAGTCATTGGTACGAATCGGGTAATGCTGCTAATGTTGTGATAAGAGGAAACACATTTCAAGATTGCCAACATGGAGGTAAAAATAGAGGAGTTATCCGATTTAATACAGATGATGATAACAAGAATATAGCGTTTAAAAATATTGAAATAACGAACAATATTTTTAATCAATTTGATAATTTAATTTTACAGGTAACGAATACAAATGGCTTAGTATTTAAAGAGAATACGATCACAAACTCCGGTACATTTCCACAATTATATCCAGAAAGTCCCGCCATTAAAATAGAAGATTCAAAAAATATAAAATTTGAAAATAATACATACAAAGGCAAAGCACCTAATCTAATAGAAGCTGATGAATCAATGCCTGATATTACTTTTCAATAAAAATCAAAATTCAAAACAAAGATCAAAGCAAAATTCAAACACAAACACTAGTCATATGGTGAGAAAACAATCAATTCAAAAAAAGATAAGGAGAAAGGGGCTCAATCTTTTCATGTTAATTGTATTAAGCATATCCTTTGTTGGGTACGCTCAAAATACAATAGAAGTAAAAGGAAAAGTGGTTGGCGCCGCAGACAACCTCGCAATCCCGGGAGTGTCAGTTTTAATACAAGGTACTTCTAGAGGTACTTCAACAGATTTTGATGGGAATTACTCAATCAACGCCGAAATAGGGGATGTTTTGACGTTTAGCTATTTGGGATTAAAAGATCAATCTGTAACAGTCACAGGGGCAAGTTTAAATGTAAGTCTTGAGGAAGATGCGGAAAGTTTAGATGAAATAATAGTAGTTGGATATGGTACTGTGAGTAAAAAAGTCTTAACCGGTGCAGTAGACCGAATAGATACCGAAGATATTCAGCAGTTTGTAACATCGGATATTGCATCTAGATTACAAGGACAAATTGCAGGGGTAAGTGTATCCTCAAGTTCAGGAGAGCCGGGTGAACAAGCAAATATTTTGATTAGAGGAATTACATCTTTACAAGGTAATAATGCACCTTTATTTGTGGTCAACGGAATCCCGCAAATAGGGGACCCAGGATTGAGTCCAAATGAAATTGAAACTATTGATGTTCTAAAAGATGGCGCTTCGACAGCTGTTTATGGATCAAGAGGTGCAGCAGGAGTTATATTAATAACGACCAAAAAGGGTGTTGCAGGATCGATGAAGGTAAATTTTGATCTTAATAATGGGTTTCAGTTTTTAGGAGACGGTACTCCACTAATGAATACCGAGGATCAATTATTTTATGAACTTGATACATTTGAATATTTTAATGGTTTTCGTCCTACAACTAATAATACTCCAGAATGGTTGAATAATGATAACGAATTTGACGACTTTGTACTGGTTGATAATGCCGAGATAAAAACATATAATCTAAATATCTCTGGTGGGTCAGATAAATTTACTTATAATGCTAGTGGGCAGTTATTTGATCAAGATGGTTCTCTAATTAATTCTAATTTTAAGCGTTACAATGGTCGTATCACTACCACATACGTAACTGATAATTGGAAAATTGATGCTAGTGTGGCGATCACCCATGAAAAAAGAAGACGTTCTAGTACCGGGCTCATTGTGACAGCAAGTAGATATAGACCTTATTTCCCAGAAATTGATCCAGATGCCGAGGTGGCAATTATAAATAATTCGGGTGGTACAAGAACACCAGCGATCGCTTTAGGGCAAGCACTAAAAAGGAAAGACGATAGTAATACAGATCGAACCAATATTAATTTAGGAATTAAACGTAAGTTAGGTGAACATCTTGATTTTACTACAAACCTGGGATCTTCAATAACCAACGATTTTAGAAATATCTTTGTTCCAAGATTTGATCTATTTAATGTAGAAACGGGAATATCAGAAAATGATCCAACCAGAAGCGGAGTAACAACATCTTCTGGAAGAACAACCAAATTCAGTTGGGATGCCGGCCTTATTTATAACAAGAAATTTGGAAATCATGATGTGACACTGCAAACTGTTGGTACTTTAGAAGAAGATAATAATAAACAATTTACTGCATCTATAGAGGGTATAACCAGTAATGCGATTGATGTTTTAAATGGAGGTACTATTAATGAAAATGTAAGCAGTGGATTTGATTATACTACAAAGCGTGTTGGTACCTTGGCAAGGCTTCAATACAATTATAAAGAAAAATATATTTTGCAAGCTCTAGTTCGTTACGACGGTTCATCTAGATTTGGTGAAGATTTTAGATGGGGTACATTTCCTTCGGTCTCTGCAGCCTGGAATATATCTAGTGAATCCTTTTGGGAACCTCTAGAAGAAACCGTTAATAATTTTAAGCTTAGATTAAGCTATGCAGAAGTCGGTTATGACGGTTTTAGAGATTTTGAATTTGCAAAAACCATAGCACAGTTTGCAGATTATGTTTTTGACGTAAATGACAATAATTTTGATGTGGGATCGGCAATACGAGCATATGCCAATGCAGATGTAAAATGGGAAACTTCGATATCAAAAAATATTGGAATTGATCTTGGTCTTTTCAATAATAAATTAAGTTTTACACTAGATTATTATCAAACAGAAAAAGAAGATATGTTGTTTCCAGTAACCTTACCGGGTTCTGCAGGTGCAATCGATAACCCTAACCTGTTTCTAAATGTAGGAAACATGACCAACGAAGGGTTTGAAATAACCACAAATTACAGGACAAAAATCGGGGCAAGTAACTTAACAATCGGAGGAACGTTTACTACTTTTAAAAATGAGGTGACCAAAGTAGTAAGTAATAGTGTGGTTTTTTTCAATGATTCTAATAACATCAACTCAAATACTGTAATAGCAAGAGGCTTTGAAGCTGGTGCGTTTTTCTTATTTGAAACCGATGGTACCATTAAAACACAAGAAGAACTTGAAGCATATAGACAATTGCCATCTAGATCAGATGCACAATTGGGAGATTTAAAATATGTAGACACTAATGGAGATGGTAATATTACAAATGAAGATAGAATATATAAAGGAAGTGGTTTAGCAGATTTTGAATATGGCCTAAATCTAAACTGGGATTACAAGAACTTTGACGTTTCTATGAACTGGTTTGGTACTGTAGGGGCAGAAATTTTAAATGGTAATAAAGCAGCAACATATAGTTTTCAACGCCATCAGGATTTAGTTAATCAATGGACTCCTGATAATCCTACATCTGATATACCTTCTTTTAGAGGAAATAATGGCGAACATCCAAATTATGATTTTAATACAGATTATTGGTTAGAGAGTGGAGACTATTTAAGATTAAAACAAATAACTGTTGGTTTTTCACTTCCAAAAGAACCATTAGAAAGTGTTGCATTGAGCAAGTTAAGATTATACCTAACTGCACAGAATCCTCTAACCTTTACAGGATATGATGGTTACGATCCGGAAATTGGTGGTAATAGTGTAGAAAATCGAGGTATTGACTCTTCCAGATATCCTATTTCATCTACATATAGTTTAGGTTTACAAATTGCATTTTAAAAAACAAGAAAAATGAAAGCATATTTAAAAAGAATACTACTTTTTGTTATTTGTATTGCCTGTATGCAATCTTGTGACGATTATTTAGAAGTAACAAATCCAAATGAAATATCTACAGATACATTTTTTAGAAACTTAGAGGAATCTAATAGGATTTTAACAGGAGTATATGGTTCTATGTTAAACTCCTGGATTGTAAGTGCAAGAGAAGAAGCATGGCGATCTGATATGGCGTTCCCAGGGATTAGAGAAGGAAATATTGCCATCAATGCTTTAAACTACTATCAGCATGTTATTTTAGAAGATAATACTTTTATTAATGATAGATGGCAGGCATTGTACCAAGTAATATGGCGAGCTAATGAACTTATTGATGGATTGAATAGCATGGATGATAGCTTAAAAAGCCAACAAGAATGGACAAATCAAATGGGACAGGCGCGTTTTTTTAGAGGTTTGGCACATTTCTACCTGCATTCACTATATAATGAAGGCAAAATTGTGATAAGAGATGCTGTACCGGCAAATCAAGAAGAAATTCAAAAGACATTGAGCACTTCAGAAGAGGTTATAGAATTTTTTAGAGAAGATTTATTATTTGCTTATGAAAATTTGCCTCCGACTTTTTTTGATAGAACCAGAGTTACCGCAGGAACTGCTGCCACAATTTTAGGTACTAGTTACCTATATTCAGCATCACAGAACCCTGAAGATTATCAAATTGCAAAAAGATATTTTGAAGATGTAATCAATGGTCCTTATGGCTATAAACTAGTTCAAGATACAAGCATTATGTTCGTAGAAGCTGGAGATTACAATTCAGAGTCTATATTCGAACTTAACTATACAACAGAGCTACAATTAGAAGATGGGAGTTTTGATGAAGAGAGTTTTGCGACCAGAAACGGTAGATTTTCTGCGCCTAAGGATGCTGGAGGGGCAAGTGTTAATGAGCAGTTTACAGCTGCTGCATGGTTAATACATGCATATTCAAATGAACCTTTAAACACGAGTGACCCAAGAAACACAGTAACAGATAGAGGAACTGGTTTAACACGTTTAAGAAAAGTGTCTTTAAGAGCTTCAGCAATGATAGCCATGGTCAATGATGAGGATACAGAATATTATCTTTCTCCATCAGCACCAAACAAAGTGAATTTTTCCGGTAAACAAAGAAAATATGGTTTTTTCAAAAAATATACTAATCATGATATTGCCGAAAATGAAATAGAAAAAGGCGATACTAATTTTAAATCTGGTAAAAATGTAATCTTGAACCGTCTAGCAGATGTATACTTGATGTATGCTGAATGCTTACTATTAGGGGATAATGATATTCAAGGAGCTATTGATAATATAAATCCAATACGTGAGCGTTGGGGATTACAGTTGCTTGATATAAATGCTGATTTGGTTACCGGAGTGCCCTATACACAACAATCTTTAATGGATCATTTGATGTTTGTAGAACGCCCATTAGAGTTATCTGTAGAAGGAGTGTCTATTCGTGCCATTGACCTTAGAAGATGGGGGATTGCTAAAGAGAGGTATACTGATCTGTCTACACAGCCATATTATGTAATAGATTACGAATATTACAATGATGCCAATGCTGCCCTAGAAACTAGTGCAGATAGTTTTGTACAACAAGGAATAAGCCCTGATCCAGATAACGATCCCCAACTCATACAAGAATATACAGGTGCCGCACAGTTTTATACCAATGGCTATTTAGTACTACCAACTATTGAGACATTAAATAATCCAGCAGTTTCAGGCTCAAACTAATTAAAAGCAAAAAGATGAAAAAAGTAATATACAGTATTTTAATGGGATTGATTGCCCTTTTTGTTGGCTGCAATGGCGATGATTATGAAGCTCCATTTGGTGATTTTTCGAGTTTAAGATGGACTACTAGCCAAGGGTTTGAAAGCAGTGATTATGTATTAGCATTAGGAGATTATATTGGTTTTATCGATGTTTCCAGGAATGCAATCGAACATAGTTGGAGAATACCGGAAGGAACCAAACTGCTAAATAATGATTTTACAGAAAATGATTCAATCTATTCAGAATTTGTGGTTCAAAATGGCCCTTTGTCTTACGAAGAAAAATTAATGAATGTACAATTTACAGAACCCGGAATCAAAGAGGTAGTATTAAGAAATGTATTTAGAGATTCAGTCAAAGAATCAACTTTCGTTGGTGGGCAATGGGTTGTCGAAAAGACCTTTACAGTAAAAGTTTTTGATGATATAGAGCCTGCTTTCAAAGTGATGAAAGGAGATGAAGAAATTCTGAACGTAAGTGAGGTAGATATGCCAAATGAAGCAGATAGTGCGTCATGGCCAACAGTAACTATTGAAGCCGGTGAAGAATTAACATATATTGATATGACTACTATTGGAGAACCCGATACAAGAGTATGGACTTTTAATAACGGAAATATTGATACAAATAATAAAGAATCTGTAGGTGTGCTATACAATCGTTTGGGTAATTTTACAGCAGGGATTATAACTTCAAAACGAGGAAGTGATGATGCACCTGATGGTGAGGCAGTAAAACTAATCCCACTAAATATTAAAGTAATACCATCATCAAAACCTTTTGTGATTTCAAGTAACCTAACCGAAGATATTTCAGATATGATTTCTTTTAAGGTCAATGGAGAGGTTGGTTCAATAGCAGAAGGAGAAGAGAATAATTTTACTGTAAATGTAGTCAATACAGTCGCAGGATTTAATCAAAATATCCCTGTCAGCTCAGTGGCTATTAATGCAGATGATGCTTCACAGATTGATTTGACCTTATCTGCACCAATTTATAATTCAGATGAGATCACCATAACCTATACAACAGGTAATATCCAATCTGTAGATACACGAACCTTGGAAAGCTTTGGTCCAGAAGCTGTTGAAATATTTTTTGATAACATTTTAGATTCAGATTGGGCTGGTTATGAAGTCTCAGATTCTGATTTTAAAAATGCTTTTGCAGCGGGTTATAATGTTGGAAATGCTAATGGAGATGATTCGGATCAGATTTATGCACGTACCGAGAGCATTGCCGCCAGTGGTATAGCATCAATGAGTTTTACTAATGTAACCACAAATACAAGGTTGAAAGGTACAATAACTTATGCTAATGGGGCAACTGGTGTTGCAGGATCATATAGAGTCTCTATAAAGGTATTTATTGATCCTTCATCTACATTACTTGCCTTTAATACCATATTTAAGTATCCTAGTAATTCTGATAATGTTACTTTAACATGGGATCTAATGGGTGTTGCTAAAGGGCAATGGGTCGAACTTTCGCAAGAAGCTAATTTAACCATGGATATGAGTGATGAATATCATATTAGAGTTAGGCCAAATACAAATTCTGGTGTTACTGGTGAACAAATTATATATTTTGATGATAATTCTTTTGCACTGATTGAACCAAGGATGTAGATGTAAGTTTTCAAAAAATGACCCTTAATATTTTATGAATAAACAACTTTAATAAAGATTTTAAAATATGACTATAATAAGTAAGATTTTTAAAATTACACTAATAGCATTAATAGTGTTTTTTACCAACTGTAAATCTGAAAATAAAGACGAAGACAAAGAAAAAATAGAAATTGCCAATACTGATAGTAAAAAAGATACATCTACTAAACCAAATATCGTAGTGATTTATTTAGACGATCTAGGCTACGGCGATTTGAGCTCTTATGGAGCAACAGAGCTACAAACTCCTAATATAGATGCATTAGCAGAAGGAGGCGTGAAGTTCACAAGTGGATATGCTTCGTCAGCGACATGTACACCAAGTAGATATGCATTACTCACAGGGATGTATCCATGGAGAAATAAAAAAGCAAAGATATTACCAGGTACTGCACCATTATTGATTAGTACAGAACAGCAAACCTTGCCTAAGATGCTTAAAAAAGAAGGTTATCAAACAGCGATAGTTGGTAAATGGCATCTTGGTTTGGGTACGGGTGTTGTAGACTGGAATACAAAAATTACTCCTGGACCAAACGAAGTAGGTTTTGAAGAATCCTATATTTTGGCAGCTACCCAAGATCGTGTTCCTACGGTTTATATCCAAAATGGTAATGTTGTTGGTTTAGATCCTGACGATCCAATTTTGGTAAATTATAAAGAAAATTTCGAAGGGGAGCCTACTGCAATTTCTAATCCAGAAATGGTAAAAATGAAATGGCATCATGGGCATAACAATAGTATTGTAAATGGTATAGGAAGAATCGGTTATATGAAAGGTGGAGAAGCCGCCAAATGGAGTGATATTGATATGGCTGACCATTTCTTAGCCAAAGCAAAAGATTATGTAAAAACACATAAGGATAAGCCTTTCTTTTTGTACTACGCGATGCAACAACCACATGTACCAAGGACACCACATCCAAGATTTGCTGGTACATCTGGTTTAGGGCCAAGAGGAGATGTAATTTTAGAAGCCGATTGGTGTATCGGAGAATTTATGAAAACACTCGAAGAAGAGGGAATTCTTGAAAACACCTTGGTAATTTTCTCTAGTGATAACGGTCCTGTGCTTAATGATGGTTATTATGATGATGCGGTAGAAAAGAATGGCAAGCATGATGCCAAAGGAGGACTTCGAGGAGGTAAATATAGTTTGTTTGAAGCAGGCACCCGTGTACCATTTATAACGTATTGGAAAGGGAAAATTCAACCTAAGGTGTCTGATGCTATTGTGTGCCAAATGGATCTACTAGCCTCACTAGCTAATTTAGTTAATACAGAAGAAACGTCTACTGACAGCAAAGAATTATTAGATGTATTGCTAGGTGAATCTAATAAAGGAAGAGAAAACTTAATAATTGAAGCAACTTCAAGAACAGCGTTAAGAAGCGGCGATTGGCTCATGATCCCAATGTATCCAGGAAAGAATTTTAGAGAAAAAGTGGGAATAGAAGTCGGCAGTCTTCCTGAGTTTCAGCTTTATAATTTAAAAGAAGATATAGGGCAGCAAAATAATTTAGCAAAATCAAATCCTGATAAGCTTGCAGAAATGATAAAAACTTTTGAATCTCTGAGAGGTAAAGAATATAAAAATAACGTGAAAGAAGTAACCTTTAGATAAAAAATATAGAAGCCTACAAATATGAAAATGTATTCAACACATCTTATAGCACTACTCTCTCTCATCTTATTTTCTTGTGGAAAAGAAAAAAAAGATAATAAGGTTGAGGTTGTTGCAAAGAATCAAAAACCTAATATTATTTATATTTTGGCTGATGATCTGGGATATGGTGATTTGGGATGCTATGGGCAAGAAAAAATTGAAACCCCAAATTTAGATAGATTAGCTTCTAGAGGGATTAAATTTACACAACATTACAGTGGAGCCGCAGTATGCGCACCTGCTCGTTCTTCATTGTTGACAGGTCAGCATACAGGGCACACCCCTATAAGAGGTAATAGAGAATTAAATCAAGAGGGACAAGTACCCTTGCCAGCAGCGTCTATTACTATTCCCGAATTGCTTAAAAAAGAAGGGTATGCCACTGCGGCATTTGGAAAATGGGGATTAGGATTTAATGAAGGAGACCCTAATAATCAAGGTTTTGATGAATTTTTTGGGTATAACTGTCAGCGATTAGCCCATCGTTATTATCCACCATATCTTAATCATAACCAAGAACAAGTGACATTACCAGGTAATGATTGGACCCATAAAAACACCTATGCACCTGATGTAATTCAGCAGAAGACGCTAGGTTTTATAGAATCAAATAAAGATAATCCTTTCTTTTTGTATGTACCATTAGTATTACCTCATGCAGAATTGATTTCGCCCAATGATTCTATATATGCAAAATACAAAGGAAAATTTGAAGAAATCCCATATACCTCTGAGGATAAATATGCATCAGATTATGGCCCGGATATAATTAAAAAACGGTATAGTCCTCAGGATCAACCTTATGCTACTTATGCTACTATGGTTACCCGATTAGATGCATATGTAGGGCAAATAGTTGAGAAAGTAGAAGATATGGGTATTGCCGAAAATACAATTATCATGTTTGCGAGTGATAATGGTCCTCATAATGCAGGTGGAGCAAATCCGGTCTTTTTTAATAGTGCTGCTGGACTAAGAGGGATTAAACGTGATTTGTATGAAGGAGGTATTAGATCTCCATTTATTGTAATATGGCCCAATCATATTAAAGAGGGGACAGTTTCAAATCACGTTTCAGCGTTTTGGGATGTTATGCCTACATTAACAGATCTGGTAGGGGCAGAAGAACCAACTAACAGTGATGGGATTTCTATGCTTCCTACATTACTTGGTAAAGGTAATCAGAAGGAACATGATTATTTATATTGGGAGTTTAATGTAAAAGGTGGCCGAAAAGCAATTAGAAAAGGAAACTGGAAAGCAGTTTGGTACAATATTAATAAAAAACAGCAAGGAGAAATCGAATTATACAACTTAGATGAGGATATGTCTGAGTCGAATGATATAGCAGAAAAACATCCTGAGCTTGTAGAAGAATTTAGAAACCTAATGAAAATATCTTCGACATCGTCAAAATTATTCCCTTTTGAATAGAATTAGTTAACTTGTGTATTTTAAAATATCGAGGGGAGTTAAATCCTCTTGATATTTTTTTTATCTCATTTTTAAATCTAAGCTGTTGTCTATTCACAAACTGAAAAGTAAAAAAATCTTGAAAAAATAAAGGTGCTTTTGATCAGAATCCATATGAAAAATTCTAAAAACCAAAAGGTTAAGTCTTTGGTAAGCTCCTTTGAATATGTTTGTATCACTTGACATAAAGGATAATACTAAAAAAGAATATGAATTCTTTAGAACAGATGTAACCCATTTTGAATCCTATTTTTAGGATGTTATTCTCTATTTACCAGTAGACTATGAAAAAATTACGCCAACAAAGGATAAATATTGTGGTTTTGCCATAATGCGGTCTCGATAATTTTTATTCAATTTGTAGTAGACAATGTTTAACCGATTTTAACTTTATACCATAAAATATAATTACACGAATAAATCTAAAATAGATTTTATATAAGATATTCTTATTGATCATTTTAAGATTGAACACAGTACTTTATAGTTCTGATTGTTACTATGACTCCCCCGTATTAAATTTTTCTGTTAATCCAGATTACAGTGAATTAATATGCATTACAAAACGATCCCTATTATAGCAGTGCTTTATGTTTTTTTATGCCATAATTATGCTTTTTCATCGACGATCTCAGAAAGAGTTTTGTTCTTTCAAGATACGTCCAAGGTGATTAAAAAGGCATCTAAAAAACTTAAACTACTCAAAAAATTATTTCATCACGATGACTCGACCAAACTAGGAAGAAAATTTATCCATCAGCATCACAAACAGCTAAGAGATAAAAAAGTACCTACATTCGAGACCAATATCGATGATGGAGATACACTATCTTCTTTTTTTACAACTGCCAGTAACTTCGAACTGGGGTATGAAGTTCTTGGATGGTATCCATATTGGGAAAAAGATTATTACAAAAATATCAACTTTTCTCTACTTTCTACTATTGCTTATTTCTCTTATGAAGTAGACCCGACATCAGGAAATGCGATTTCTACTCATGACTGGGAGACTACTGCATTGATCGATTCTATACGAACATATCCTAATAAGCGGATATTACTCACGGTAAGTAATTTTGGTGAGAAGAATAATAGAAAATTATTGAGAAACCCTGATGCAATCGATACACTTGTTAAAAATCTCATTACACTATTATCAAAACGTCAGGGAGACGGGGTATGTATTGATTTTGAAGGAGTACATAAAAGTGAAAAAGATAAATATACCGGATTCTTGTTAACCTTATCTAATGCACTCAAAAAAGCAAATAAAAATTATAAAGTATATATAACCCTGCCAAGTGTTAATTGGGCCGAAGCTTTAGATTTTAAAGCATTGAATCAGGCTGTAGATACTTTTGTGATTATGGGGTATGATTATTATGGTGCGACCAGTACCGTAGCAGGACCTGTATCTCCTTTAGAAAGTGAAAAGACCTGGGAACCCTATAACCTTACATCCTCAGTAGATTATTACTTAAAAAATAGTATTCCTGCAGAAAAATTAATCCTTGCACTACCTACTTATGGAAGTCTTTGGCAAACTGAAAATCAAAGCCTTCAATCCAAAGTAAAAAAATACATTGGCAGTAGAACATACAGTTATATCAAATCTAATATTGAAAACAATGAGTCTTTTTATATAGAACCGATTAGTAAAAGTGCCTATAGTGCCTACAGAATACAAGGTAAAAAAACAGAATATCGACAATGCTGGTTCGAGAACGATTCTAGTTTTATATACAAAACTCAATTCATCAAAGACAAAAAACTAAAAGGCCTAGGATTGTGGGCTTTAGGGTATGATAAAGGATATGACGGTTTGTGGAAGGTGATCAGTACAGAGTTAGCAAAGCCTGTAGATAGTACTACTACAGCTTTAGATGATGATGGGCAATCTAGCTCTCTTGTTTCTGGTATTACAAAAGCATTGGGACTTACAGATCCTGATAGTAAAATTAATCGGGTAGAAAAAAAGTTAGTCTCGATAACCAACTACAAAACCATTCTATTATACATTCTATCATTCGTTTTGTTTTTTGGATGCCTTGGTTTTTTGGGAGCGATGTTTTACCCCAATACCAGAGCGGGATTTTTTAATGACCCCGCTTTGAAATCGTATTATATCACGCTAATGCTAATAATCGCTATAGTGGTTTTTAGAATGTTAGGATGGATTGACGATGGTATTGTGATGCTAATCATAGGTTTTGTATTGGGAGTGGTTGCTTTCTATTTCGCAAACAAAATCATAGAAAAAAGGAGAAAGGATTTACCATGAATGTATCTGTAAACGACGAAAAAAAAATTAAAAATGAAGAAGGTAAGTTCAAAAAAATATGGGCTGCGGTAAAGAAAGTAATTTCTAAAGAGTTTTTGTGGATGTTATTTGTATTACTAGCCAGTATCCCGATAGCCTTGATCCTTGAATATGTGATTAAGAAAGATGCTGGCGCTTTTGCAGAAATCGAAGAGGTCTCTCAAATCATTACAAAAGAGCATCCAACATTTACAGTTTTATATGGATTATGTGTCTTAGGAATTTATTTTTCGAGAATGGTAGCTGCCGCCATAAAAACACAAATAGAAAATAAAAAATAGAGATTTATGTTAGACAAAGCCCTGTTATTTATAACAAATTTACTGAACAGAGACCTTAAGATGTCTTTTGGGCTTGCTGATGATATTGTGGTCTTGGGAAGTTTGATCAATCTTGACGGAAGCGTAACTCAAAATATAGAAAACAAAGTAGTATTGTCGGTGATTAACCTTGAGCACGAAAAAACAGTGAAACATATGGGAGGCTATATCGTCGATGATCAAGGTAAATATGGCAAAGTGAACCCTCCTGTATACTTAAATATATACATGTTGGTATCAGCAAACTATAATTCAGAAAATTATGTAGAAGCATTAAAAATGCTCACCCATGTGATAGGATTATTTCAGGCATCGATGATTTTTACACCCGAAACACATCCGGATTTAGATCCATCAATCCAACGCTTAACTTTTGAGATTTATAATGTTCCCATTCAAGAATTAAGTCATTTATGGAGCGGTATAGGAGCAAAATATGTTCCTTCTATATTGTATAAAATTAGAATGATAAGCATACAAAAGGGTCATATAAAAGAAGAAATATCTGGCATCAGCGGTTTAGGAACAAGCGCTCAAAAGAGATAAAAAAGAATAGATATGAACACAAATTTATATTGTTGGCTTACTCTAGAAATATGGCATTCTTATTTCAATAATGGCAAGTGTTCTGTATTTCAATTATTGCCTATGGAAAATACGAGCCGCCTAATGAAAAACTATAATATCCGTTTTCGAAATCACGAAAATAGATATGAGGGATATGTACAGATGAGGCCTTCAAAAACTATTTGGGATGAGCTAAATACAAAAGAAGACTTATACTTTCAACTCCTCAATACAGATCAAAATTTTGATAATTATACAAATGTTACATTACCCAAAAAACAAAATACAGTATTATATCTTACAAATTCAAGAGTAGAAAATAGAATAGTTTCAGAAGAACAGATAGTGCCAGAAACATATCTCGATGTACAATCACTTAGGTTTTATGTTGCTGTATCATCGACACAATCTGATCAGGTCATAATTAGAGATGATAGAGGTCAGGAAATCTTTACTCAAGAGGTACAAAAAGAACAACAAAAGATTTATGTTGATATCAATACTTTTGGAACCGGAGTTTATGAAATATGGATTAATAATACATTGTCCAAGAAGTTTTTTGGGACTTCAGAAATGATTGAAAATAATTGCTATGGCATATTTCATTTACAAATGAAATCTGTTTTAGAATCTTTAAAACAAAATATAACCCCTTTATTAAAAATTAATTTTGAAGCCAGATCAACCTTTTGGCAATATGTAATTGTAGTACCCGAGGATAAAAAAATTACAGTTCAGGATATGGTTATAGAGAATGATAGCAATATCAAATATTCAGGACCTGATAAAAGTACTGTAATCGGAGGAAAAGCATCTAACATTTTTACATCGGCAGAAACGATTACTTTACAACAGAGCGCAACCAATAATTCTATTTTAAAAATACATTACAACAATGATTTTTCTGATTTGATACTAGAACAAGACATTACCATTCCTGTGCCTGGTGTTTCATCAATTATTACTAAAGAAGTGAATAATGAGAATATGTTTTATTCTCAAACGATAATTTATATATAACTCTTAAATAATTTAAAAAGAATGTCAGTAACAACAATGAAAACACCAGGAGTATACATCCAGGAATTGGATGCTTTTGGGAATGCCGTTGTACCCGTGCCTACTGCGATTCCTGCTTTTATAGGATATACCGGGCAAACGAGTTACAATGGTAAAGATTTGGTAAATAAGGCGGTAAGAATTACATCACTAGCAGAGTTTAATGCAATTTTTGGGGGAGCTCCTCCTCAGATTCAATTTAGCATTGCAGATGTTTCTGCTACAGCTAGTGCTACAACAAAACCTGCACCAACAGGAGACGCAAGTAAAAAGAAATCTGCTGATGCTTCAAAATCAGATGCGTCTGCAACCAGTTCGGCAAAAGCGATTGTAACTCCGGATTTTTTTGCAGGAGCAAAAGGATATAGTCTTGCGACCGCAACAGTAAACTACAGATTATATAGTGCTATTCGTTTTTTTTATGAAAACGGAGGAGGAACATGCTATGTAGTTTCTACGGGTGGGTATGATTATACCATGACAGGGCTATCTTCTACCAAACCCTTTACAGATGCACTTACGCTTTTAGAAAAAGAAACAGAACCTACAATGATTGTGATTCCTGATGCAGTAGAGCTCATGGATGATACAGAAACAGATTTGGCAAAAAAGTATGCGCTCTGTTACACGTTACAAGGTGAAATGATTAATCATAGTGGAGAATTAGCCAATAGAGTTGCATTAATTGATATTCCTGGAGGATATAGTGAGCCACTAGTAGGAACAACAAGCGTAGAGGGATTTAGAAATGCTGTAGAACCCACATTACAAAAGTTTAATAGTTACGCAGCGGCCTATTATCCATGGCTTCATACAACGGTTAATCAATTAACAGATGTTTCTTACAAAAATATAGCTCCATCAAGTTATACAGTAGCAAAAGCAATGCTTACTGCTGATTTTCCTAATGTAATTGATCCAAGTACTAAAAATTCTGTTCCAAATCCGGTCAAATATGTAAATGCATTATTTGCCGCCAAACCCGGAGCAGATGGAATTACCCAAGATAAGGCAGATTCGGTGTTAAAAAACCTGAGCCCTTCTTATAAACTATTATTGAAGCATATTCTTGAAAAACTCAATTTAATGCCACCAAGTGCTGCTATGGCAGGTATATATACGACTGTTGATAATAATGAAGGCGTATGGATAGCCCCTGCAAATGTTGGAGTACAAGGTGTGGTTGCTCCTGCAATCAAAATAGATTTCAAAGCGCAAGAGGATCTCAATATGCCATTGGATGGTAAATCTGTTTGTGCTATTAGATCATTTCCCGGTAAAGGAATTTTGGTATGGGGAGCGAGAACATTAGATGGTAACTCTAATGACTGGAGATATATTAATGTAAGAAGAACATTGATTTATATAGAACAATCCGTAAAAGAAGCTGCTGGGGCATATGTATTTGCTCCTAATGATGCCAATACATGGGTAACTGTAAAAAGCATGATCAGTAATTTCCTTTTAGGATTATGGAACCAAGGAGGTTTAGTTGGGCCTAAGCCGGCAGATGCATTCTCTGTATCAGTAGGATTAGGAAGTACCATGACTGCAGATGATATTCTTAATGGAAGAATGATTGTAGCTGTAAAAGTAGCAGTTTCACATCCGGCAGAATTCATAGAAATCACATTCCAGCAAGAAATGCAAAAAGGATAATCAACAAATCATTATACACACAATAAGAAAATTATTTTAAAAAAAATATACAATTATGGCAGATGATGGATCAGCACAAGGTGCAATATGGCCGTTAACTAGGTTTTATTTTTCGGTTAATTTAGGCTCACAAGATAGTACAGCTTCTTTTCAGGAAGTAACAGGACTTGATACAGAAACACAAATCGTAGAATACAGACATGGTGATAGTAAAGTATTTAGTACAATTAAAATGCCTGGTATTACCAAAGTAGGAAATGTAACACTCAAAAAGGGAATTTTTGTAAAAGACAATAATTTCTGGAAATGGTATGATGCCATAAAAATGAATACCATTAAAAGAGAAACAGTTGTTATAAAATTACTAGACGAGTCAGGATCTCCTACAATGACATGGACATTAACAAATGCATGGCCTACAAAAATAACAGGAACAGATCTTAAATCAGAAGCAAATGAGGTCGCTATGGAAACACTAGAGCTGGCTCATGAAGGATTAACAATAGCTAATGGCTAAACGATATGAGTGACTATCCATTGACAGGCTTTTATTTTAGGCTTTCTTTTCCATTAGAATTAGGATTGTTAGATACATCATTCAAAGAAGTATCAGGCATGAATATGGAGATGGGAATAGAAGAAATTGCAGAAGGTGGGGAAAACCGATTTAAACATCGGGTCCCTACCGGAGCAAAATATCAGAATCTGGTCTTAAAAAGAGGAGTGACATCAAGTGTTTCGGCATTGTCTCTATGGTGTGAAGCAACAATAGGTGGAGGATTATCAACCACTTTGGTTACTCAAACTGTTTTGTTGAGTTTGCTTAATGAAGATAGTCTTCCGATAAAAAACTGGAGTTTTATCAATGCCTGGCCTGTAAAGTGGGAGTTTTCACCATTGAATTCTATGAATAATGAAATTCTTATCGAAACATTAGAATTAACATACGATTATTCTTTAGTAATATAAAAAGATATGCCAATAGAGATAAGAGAGCTGATCATCAAGGTAAAGGTTGAAGAATCTAAAAAATCACATACAGAAGATTTTGATATGAATATGATTCGGCAAACTGTAGCAAACATCTGTAAAAAAGAGGTAAAAAGACAATTGCAGAATAGTAAAGAGCGGTAGATGGCCAAAGATTTAATGGAGATAATAGCATATTCTGATAATGAATATACTAGCGAGACCGGAGATAGTTGTACAGTGCAAATCAATCCTGCATCGTATACGCATGAGCATAATGTAGAGTACAACAAATTTCAACCTATAGGGTCTGCCGGTACATCAATTTGGTTCAAAGGAACGCCTCCCGAAAAGGTTTCTTTTGAGATTTATTTTGATGCCACAGGAGCTGTAAGTAGCAGTAGTGTTAGTAGTTTGTTATCATCACAAACCTCTGTATCAGATCAGATAGATACATTCAAAAGTGTTTGTTTTACCTATAATGGTAGTATACACGAACCTAATTATCTGATTATTTCATGGGGGACTCTTGTGTTTAAATGCAAGTTAACGTCATTAAACATTTCTTATACGCTTTTTCAAAGTGACGGTACGCCTCTTAGAGCAAAATTAAATGTATCTTTTGAAGAAGCAGTTTCTGCTAGTGATATTGCATCAGAAGCAGATAATCAATCACCGGATTTGACGCATCTTATAGAGGTTAAAGAAGGCGATACGCTTCCATTGATTTGTTATAGAGTGTATGGCGATAGTAACTATTATACTGAGGTAGCAGCATATAATAATCTATACAACTTTAGAGATATAAAACCAGGAACAAAACTATATCTACCACCACTTAAATAAAAAGACTTTATGGCAAGTTCACCTACTGTAGACGGAAATGATTTGATTTCTATGAGTATTACCTCAGGAGGTAATGCTATTCCTGATACTTATGGGGTAATGAGTATAACGATTACACAAGAAGTTAATAAAATAGCACAAGCACAGATAACAATTAGAGACGGTAATCCTACCAAGCAAATGTTTGAAATTGCCGATGCAGATACTTTTAAAACAGACAGTACAATAGAAATTTCTCTTGGATATGGTACTGATAACGAAGCTATTTTTTCTGGGGTGGTTACACGTCAGTCTGTTCGGGTAGATGACTCAGGAACAACATTTCAGGTTACTTGCAAAGACCTGTTGGTAAAAGCTATTGACAGTAAAAGCAATCTTGTCCTTTCTGATGCTTTAGATAGTGATGCCATTACACAAATAGCCAGTAATCTTGGTGTAGAAAATGATATAACAGCTACTACTGTACAAAAAGAACGTATTATTCAATACCATGCCTCAGACTGGGATTTTATAGTAAGTAGTGCCGAGCGCAATGGTATGGTGGTCGTTACAGATTCAGGAAAATTGGTTGTTAATGCAATTGCAGTAGACGATGACCCAGTATTAGAACTAGAGTATGGTATAGATATTATGGAAATGGATGTTGAACTGGAAGCAGTAAAACAATTAACCTCCTTATCGATTAATGCATGGGATCTCTCTAGTCAGGATGTTGTTAATTCTGAAGCAAGAGAACCTACGGTAAATGAGCAGGGAGATGTTTCAGAATCAGATTTGGAAACAGTAGAATCAGTAGATCAGGTATTGAATACCTCTATACCTATTACTACAGATGAAGCAGAAGAATTGACAAACTCTATCTTATTAAAATATAGAATGTCTAAATATCGGGGGTCGATTAAATTTCCCGGATCAGCTTTAGTGAAACCTAATACACTGATTTCATTAAATGGTTTGGGAGATCTTTTTGATGGTAATGCTTATGTATCTGCAGTTACCCATAGTTTTAGTGAGGGCAATTGGTCTACAGATGTACAAATAGGCATTTCTACAGAATGGCACAGTCAAAAAGCAGTTAATTCATCAGGACCCGAAGCAAAAGGAGAATTAACAGGAGTAAAAGGTTTGCAGGTAGGGATTGTAAAAAGTATTTATGACGAGAATGAAACAGAATATAGGGTACAAGTGCAAATTCCCGTATTGAATGATGATACAGAATTAGTATGGGCCCGATTATCATCGTTTTATGCCAGTAATACCTTTGGCGCTTTTTTCTATCCTGAGGTAGGAGATGAGGTGATTTTAGGATTTATAGAAGGCAACCCGGCGTATCCAATAATATTGGGGAGTATGTATAGTAGTGCTTTGACACCACCACAAGAAATTTCTGATGCAAATAACTATATAAAGACATTGATGACCAAAAGCCAATTGCAACTTCAATTTGATGATGAAAACATTGTGATGACTATGCTTACTCCTAATAATAATACCATTGTAGTTAGCGATAATGATCAGGGGATAACCATAATCGATGAGAACAGTAATCAAATTCAAATGAATGCAGATGGTGTTACCATAAATAGTGCTTCTAGTATGACGATTACCGCATCAGATGATTTAACAATACAAGGATCTTCGGTTACAATTACTGCTGACAATGATATTTCTGTGAGTGGTAATTCTATATCAGCTTCAGCAGATGATTCTGCTACTATAAATGGAGATAGCGAATGTACAGTGAGCAGTAGCGGAAATATGAATGTAAGTGGCTCTTCCGTAAACCTAAACTAAAGAACCACTTGAAACATGAAAGACAAATGAAAAATAATAATTCATTTTTAGGAACAGGATGGGGTTTTCCTCCTACTTTTCACAACGAAGAAGGTATAGGAGTAGAAATGACATCTAATGAAAAAGATATACAACAATCACTAGGAATATTACTCAATACCAAATTGGGAGAACGTATTATGAATCCTAGATATGGATGTGACCTCTACAGCTATTTGTTTGAATCGATATCCAACTCAAGAGTTCATCTTATTATCGAAATGATCAAAACAGCGATCTTACGATATGAGTCTAGAATCAAAATCATCAAAGTTCATCTTGACGAGTCAGAATATCTCGATGGGATAATCAAAATCAATTTAGAATACAAAGTACCCTTAACTAATAATCGATTTAATCTTGTATTTCCCTATTACAAAATTGAAGGGACAAATATTCCTGATTTGTATCAGAAGTCTAGAGAAATACCAAAAGTTGCTATTGGCAATCCAGCAAAACAATAGAATTTTTTTAAAAATCAATGTTTGATTAATGATAGAAAGAAGAAAAGGAACTACACAAAGTCAAAGGACAAATCATAATCTGCTTAATACTAATTTTAAGATAGACGATAGATCTTTTGAAGATTTGTTAGCGTATATTATCTCTTATGTTGATAAAATTAACTTTTATACTACAGAAAATGTTATCAGTGGCACTTGGAGAACATTAATAGAGCAGGACCCTGTTATTTACATGGTAAAAATCATAAAAGAGCCTGTACATATTAATACTACTGATGATTTGTCTAGTGATCATATTCAAAACTTGCTGGATTGGTATGCTAAGATTGAAGAATGGTATGCCAGATTATCCCACTTAGACGAAAAAATTCTTGTCGATAAAATCGGGAATGCATTATCTGATGTGCTACAAAAGAAAAAAAATGACCTTGTCGAATATCTGGAGTATGTACAAGAAGAAGAGAAAGAGGTTCAGACCTTTCATGAGGCTTTAAAGAAATACACAAATCTTTCAAAAAAAGGCGATAAACCAGACTTTGATATCAATGAAATCGCTTATACATTCAAGAAAATAATATTACACGTTCAAGATTTTACAAAACATTATTTACAAACAAGAATCTTTGCAAAAGACAACCACATGCCTAATAATGCGATGTATATCGCATTTGTGATATTGTACCAAAAAATTCAGGAACAACTTAATACAATTGAGACTCGACATTTAGATTTTTATTACAAAGATATCTTACAACAAGAACTTAACTCCGGCATTGCCAGTGAAGTAATGATATGTTTTGATATACTTCCCAAAGGAAAAAGTGCTTATATTCCTGAGAGTACACAGGTTTCTGCCGGAAAATTATTTGGGAGTAAGAAGAATATTATTTTTGAAACGAATACGCCCATACTTGCGCATCCTATTCAAATAGAAAAATTACAAACACTATATTTTAATAAAAGCCCATATATAAAAATAGGGACAGATGACCCCATTATTTCTAGTGTTATCAAGGGTACACTGCTCAACACATCAAAAAAAAATAAAAATACAGAACTCTGGCCTTTGTTTGGAGCAGACGAAGATACTCTAGTCAACTCAGAGCTAGAACCAGATACGATTACCGAGATTGGTATTATGATTGGATCTCAGGTTTTATTTCTCGAAGAAGGTAGACGAGAAATTGATATTACATTTACTTTGGAAGAAAGTTCTGCAAAAAACATTTTTTGGAAGTTGCTGGATCAAATGTCAAAAAATCAAGGATTACCGATGGATGTTGTTTTCAATATGGTATTTGAAAAAGCATTTTTGATTTCTTACACCTCTATCAAAGGGTGGGAAGCCATATCATCATACGAGCTTTCTTTTGATAAAGCAGCAAATACTTTTACGATTAGATGTCTGATCGATAATATATCACCTCCTGTAACGGTATGCGAGACCATTACAGAACATTCTAAATGGCCAATGATTAAGATTCTTTTTGACGAATATGCACCTATATATGCATATTCGTTTTTCAAAGAAGTAAGCTTACAATCCATAAATATAGAAGTAGAGGTTATAGGTATCAAGAATCTTTCTATTTATAATAATATTGGCAAAGTATCACTGAATAAGCCCTTCGTAATGTTTGGACCAAAACCAGATTTGGGAGGGTATTTAATGCTGGCAAAGAGTGAACTTTTTAAAAAAGAACTCAAAAATCTGGCTATTTGTATAGAATGGGATACGATTCCTAGAGGTTTTGGGGGTTTTGATGCGTATTATGAAGCGTATGAAGAGTTATTTACTAATGATTCTTTTAAAGTTAATATAACAGCGTTATCCAATGGATATTGGTTTCCTAGAGAAGAAGAACTGTTAGAACAAATCAACTTATTTGATACAGAACCATGTAAGACACCAGAAGGATATGGTAGTGTTTTGGTGGCTCCAAAAAAAGAACTAAACCTAGAACAATTAGGACAATATGAGCTTTCAAAAGATTATAGACTTAAGGATCCGATACGATTTGATATGCATACTCAAAATGGGTTTTTTAAACTTACTTTGGCAGCACCCAAAGATGCTTTTGGTAAAGATGTGTACCAAAAAAATTACACCAGAGTAGCACAAGATAATGCAAGAAACCAAGAGAACCTTCCTCTGCCAAACAAACCATTTATTCCCAAAGTGAGGCAAATTACTGTAAACTACAATGCAAAAGATGTTATTTATTTTGATAATGCATTTGATGATAGTTCGGATACAGTTGTTGGAGACTATATACATATTACCCCTTTCGGAACAGAAAAAATAGTTGACGATAATAGAGTGTATAAAAATATAATGGTTCCGGATTTTAAAGGAGAAGGGTATTTGTATATGCAGCTTAAAGGGGTAAAACCAAACAATACAGTATCATTGTTTTTTGATCTGCAAAATATGAATCCTGTACATATCAATTATCAGGATAATATCGATATTCAATATAAAAAAATAGCAAAATGGACTTCATTATCCAAAAAGCATATTATTTCTGACGGGACTAATCAATTTACCAAATCAGGAATCATAGAAATTATGTTGCCTGATCATATGATAGACGCCACAAATTATGAATTGAGAATTCTGGCATATCAGGATATATATAAGTATCCAGTGGTAAGAGGGATATATCCCAACGCCGTGATTGCTTCTTCGACTTCTACAGATGAACAAATAATAGGAAGAGAAATTCCGGAAAATAGTATTACTAAACCGGTAGGTAAAATACCAGAAGTTGCCAAAATCATTCAACCCGCACCCTCGTTTGGAGGTAAACTACCAGACTCCCCCAATTTGTTTTATACAGAAATTAGCGAGCGGTTGCGGCATAAGGATAGAGCAGTGACGATTTGGGATTATGAAAGATTAATTTTAGAATATTTTCATGAAGTCGTAGCTGTAAAGTGTACGAATCTTAATCAACATTTCAAGATTCAGGCAGGTAAACTCACCTTAATTGTATTATCCAAAAAATGGAGTCAGGATAACCATCATTACTTGAACTTGAATCAGTTAGATACCATTAGGCAGTTTGTGAAGAAAAAATGCAATTCGTTCATTAAAGTTAAGGTGATGAACCCAAAAATCGAATGGTTATTAGTGAATAGCATTGTAGAATTTCATGAAGAAGACAATGGAGGGTATTTTATAAACGAACTTAATAGGGTATTAAACGAATATTTATGTCCATTGACTTTTTCTGATAAAAATACGGTAGAAGGTATTGGTACAGTGGTTATTCCGCGAATGCTAAAAAGCTATGTAGAAAATCTCTATTATATCAAGTCAGTAAAAAAAATAGAGATCGAACATATCGTAAAAAAAGGGTTGGATGATTATACCTTGAATATATACAAAGAAAATCAAGAGATCAAACCTACAACTCCTTGGTCAATGCTAGTGCCAAAATCAAAACATAATATTTATTTGTCAGAACCTATTGTAGAAGATAAAGAAGAAGAGATAGAAGAAATACAACACCCACAAGTAGGAGTTGATTTTATAATTGCTGCGGATGATGATGAGGTATTACCAATCCCAAATATAAAAGAAGAAGAAAAACCGGATATAGAAGTGCAACAAAAAGAAGAAGTTGTACCAAAACCAAAATCAAATACGATTTTGTCCTTTACAATTAAATAACCCCTTATTAGAAGATACTATAATGAAAATCAAGTTACTGAATAGACAAAGTCTCAAAACATTATTTAGTGCAGGAGCAAGGCCAAAGGAGAGTAATTTTTTTAGTCTGATTGATTCTATGGTAAATAAAATAGATGATGGGATTTCAAAAAATAAAGAAGACGGATTGATATTATCTCCAGAAGGTAAAGAATCTGATCGAGTGATTAGTTTTTATGAAAATGTTGAAGATGAATTACCTCAATGGAGTTTTGAGTTGGATCAGCAAACAAACAACGGATTGTCGATAATTACTCCAATTGATAAAACCAAATCAAACACGGTTATATCTTTTCAAAAGTCAGGAGAGATAGGGATAGGAACCAAAACTCCCAAGACAGACCTCGACGTCAAAGGTACATTGGGAACCGAAGCGCGCTTAGGAACTTACAAATTAGATACTGTGCCGGCAAACGGAAAATGGCATGATATTGTTTCTGATCTTGATGGATGTGTTGCTTTTGAAATAGTAGCTCAGGTAGGTAAAGAGAAAACCGGTAAATACGCATTACTACATGCACATGCCATTAGTACATTCGGAAAATCACATCATAAAATTCGTAAAACACAAGCACATTACGGTTGGTTTTGGAATAAAATGGCGATCCGATTTACAGGAAGTACGTATAACTATAAATTGCAGATCAGAACACGGTCTGATTATGGAACAGATCAAAAGATACGTTTTCATGTAACCAAATTATGGGATAATAACATGACAACATTGTTTAAATAAAATAAGTGCTACAGAACAATGAGTACCGAAGGATAT
The DNA here is from genome assembly GCF_006443095.1 of Aquimarina algicola. Lineage (GTDB taxonomy): Bacteria > Bacteroidota > Bacteroidia > Flavobacteriales > Flavobacteriaceae > Aquimarina > Aquimarina algicola. The sequence continues at coordinate 530,899 of NZ_VFWZ01000003.1, read as the reverse complement.
ATTGCTAAAAAAAAGAAAGGATCAAGCCTGTATGAAGAACTTCATCTAGAAGGTCTGGAAGTACTACAGAAATTGAGCAGTGCTATCTGGACAGACTATAATGAGCATGATCCCGGAGTAACACTTTTAGAAAATATAGCATATGCGATTACAGAATTATCGCATAAGACCACTCTTGGAATACAAGATATTCTGATATCCTCAAAAGGAGAACCACTACAATCGGGAGATCATGGTTTTTTTATTGCTCGAGATATTCTTACAACCGCCCCTATTACTTTTGATGATTATCGTAAGTTATGGATAGATCAGGTAGCCAATGTAAAAAATGTATGGATTTACTCAATAGATGATTACGATACAGAGATCAATAATACCAAAGGATTATTGCATGTATATGTAGAGAAATACGAGTATAGTCTTAATCCTGATCAAAACAAAAAAGAAGATGATCGAATTATAAAAGAGATCGAAAATATCTATCACAAGCATCGTAACCTGTGTGAAGATTTATATGATGTAGAAGTCTATACGCCATTAACTATTACTGTTGAGTTTAAGATTACACTTGCTAATACAAAGCAGGGAGAAGAAGTTCTAGCCACTCTTTTTCATAAAATAAACGAGTATTTGGCACCGGGAGTACGGTATTATTCACTTCATGCATTACAAAAAGAGAATGTATCTGTAAATGAAATCTTTAATGGGCCACAGCTATCAAGTGGTTTTATAAAAGATGAAGATCTGAAAGAACCAATGAAAAAGATTGTGATTTCTGATCTTATAAAGCTAATATCAAAGATTCCCGGAATTATAAATATAAATGAGTTCTACCTCTATTATGAAGATGTAAAGACCAAAGAAAAAAAGATCATAAAAGACACCTTTGATATTCCTAAACATACAACAGCAATTGTTTTATTTCCTGAATCCAATGAACGGCTACTTTTTGAACATTCCGGAGTCTTTTTCAAACCTGATCTTTCTGAAACCAAACGGCAACTTTCCTTTATTCAATCATTAGATTATGAGGGATTCAAAGCAGCTTCAGATTCATCAAATAGTATCCCTATTCCCAATGGAGCATATTATGATATGGAATCGTATTATCCGTTGAGAAAACAATTTCCGGAATTATATGGAATCGGAGATCGAGGGATTTCTATAAACTCAGATGCATTACGGAAGGCACAAGTAAAACAATTAAAGGGATATTTGATGCCGTTTGACCAGTTAATGGTTAATTTTTTGGCACAATTGAATAATATATACAAATTATATGATGTTGATTCAGATACATATGCATCTTATTTTTCTGGTCTCTTACCTGATATAGATCAATTACAAGACTTGGTTGCAACACCTAAACATGCAGACTCTGGTGATGAAGTTGATACGTATTGGAAAAATGAAATCAATACACTTAATGATAGATTTGATGACCATGCATTAAAAAGATTACATCAGTTAACAGACCATTTGTTATCAAGGTTTCATGAGACATTTCAAACCTATTCTTTAAGCAAAATTAATAGTAATAGCTATCAAGAAGCACTCAGTTCTGAACGATTCGAAAAAGAATTATTAGCATCAAAACGACAATTGGTACAAGAATACGCATCAATTAGTTATACTCGAGCACAATCTTTTAATTACCAAAATGCTTTAGAAACACTTAATAATCAATACCCTCAATTTTTACCGGGAGCATTTCGTAAAATTGGGATACTAATGGGGATTAAAGAAATTGGCATTCGATCTTTAGCCAAAAATATTCAAGATTCAGGAATTAAAGTACATCCCAGAACATCAAATATAGACATCACAATACGACAGATAGATATAGAAACCCCTTTTGAAGAAATTGAGGTTATCGAAGTTGAAAAAATAGAAATTCAAGAAAGAGTAGAAGATCTATCAAAAGTAATGCACTATGTAGGAGACGAAGATATGATCTTGAATGATATTCTCAAAAACGGTATCATTTCTGAAAATTATAAGATCAAAAAGAGCAAAAAAGACTTATATCATGTCCTCTATCAACGAGAAAACAAAAAATCAAATATTGTACATATTGCAAGAAGTCATGATTTGGCAAGTGCTGCGATACAAAAAGCAATACAGTATCTAGTTGATGTTAGCCAAAAAAGCGAAGGTTTTTTTACGATAGAACATCTTTTGTTACTTCCTCCTTATCATGGTAAGTACTTTGGGTTTTGTTTTGATTTTTCTTTGTTGAATAGCGAACTATCTCTAAAATTGGTTCATACACAACAGACGTCATGTCAAAAACGAGATGAAATTGTTACCTGTATTGTAAATCAATTGCTAAAACAACAATTACAGTTTAAAAGTGTTCCCAAAGATGGAAAATATCAGTTAGAGGTTAGTTCAGATAACGGGAAGATTCTCGCAATTTCAAAAGAAGCTTATAGCAGTCAAGAAAAACTTCAGAAAATGATTGTGATTCTAGAAAACGAATGTTCCGAATATAGCATTAATCAGCTAGAAGAAATTGTTCAATGTAATGTATATTATGGAAAACAATCTGTAGATGAGCAATTTTTTTCATTTCAGATGAGTTTTATAGCACCCTCATGGCCTGTTCGATTTCAGGATGAAAACTTTAGAAGAATTTTTGAAAATACAGTGTATGAACAAATACCATTTCATATCAAATCTACAGTGCATTGGTTAGATTATGATGTAATACACTTATTTGAAACCTACTATTTTAAATGGCTAGAGTTACTACAGAAAGAAGATAAGGTAGAAGCGCGTATGTATCAAGCATATCAAATCATTACAATGCTACAAGAGTTAGATAAGCAATAATTTGACATATTTTGAAGAATCCACAAACACATATTATCAAAAGTCAGGAATATGAAATCACTATAGGCGATGCTTCAAAAGGATATGTATATCAATCGCGAATCAGTCAATTACAAGATCATAAAGTAAGAATCTTGTTGCAAAAAATTATGGATCAATATGATACCTCAGAGTTTTTGGATCAATTTGAGTCAGTTACCTTAGACTTAGGTACAGTTTCTGCAACTAATTTTGAACAAGAGCTTCTTTTTAAAATAGAAGAAGCTTTTTCTGATTTCTTCAAAAATAATATTCATGATAACGGATCGCTTAAAGTAGGAAAACGCAAACAAATTTATAATAAGAAACTTCAACAAATTGAATTCTTTTTAACACATGGATATTTGCAGTGGGATACCTCTTTCTCTCAAACACCGTCTGAGTTATTGATGTCCCTGCTTCAAAACAATACCAAAGAACTTGTTACACTGCTCAAAAAACAAGGTAAAAAAGAAGCGGTACGTAAGCGTTTAATTCATCAATTAGAAGACTCATCTCTCGAAAAAATAGTTGTTTCGGTAGTGGGTAAAGAAGGAGAGTATATTAATAACTATAGACAGGATATTACAAAATACCAAGATCATTATACCCTTGTACATATTGCACAATCTGATTTTAGAAATGCTTTATGGGAAATCCTGCTTACGTATATATTTATAGAAACAGGAAGCTATTTTAATCAGAAAAGCTTTTTGAAATATAGTATCAACAAAATTGCATTAAAATATAGATCAACATACAAGAGTCTTTTAAGTACCTTAAAAAAAGGAATTGCCATTAATTTGAATACATATATTTCACCTAGTATTCAAAAAGTAATCAACGCGCTGTATGAAGAACAAGAACAACAAACGCAAAGTATTTTTACTGAACTAGATTACAAGTCAGAAACTTCTTTTTTTACATCATTTATGTACTACTTACAAAATGGTTCTTTGCCAGTTACCAGTACATTGTCTTCTTATGAATTGATGTATACATTGCTAAACCAGAAATTGAGTCTTACTTCAGACGAATTTTATACATTTTTTAATGAACATATAGAGAGTGACATCAATATTGACAGGATTGTAAAACTTCTACCCAATCAAACTTTGAATCTGCTGGTATCCAAAAATCCTAATCGTATTTTTAAGAGATTAAATACAATACTCCTTAGATTATTTGAAATTGTTAATCAACATCAGCTCTCATCTACAACATTAGAAAATTTAAAACACAAATCAGGAACTATTCTTTTGTATACTTATTATAATGTAAACAAAGGCAGTACAAATGCAATACTAGAATTTCTTTTTCAGGTGATCCGTTATACAGCCATTGATAAAGGTTTTTTGACCATATTACGACTATTAGAAAATGATAAAGAAGTCAAAGAAAATAGTAGCATTCAACTTTTTGTTGAGGAATTAAAACCTATAGTTTCTAAACCAAAAAAAACTTCGCAAAGCGATAAAACGGCTGTGTTTTTAGAGCAATCTCAACAACTATACAAATCCTACAGATGTAAAAATCAAGATACATTACAACACTATCAAGAAAAATTACAACAAGCAAAGTACAAAGATGAAGCCTTGCAATTGGTTTTTATTCTTATAGATATCTATTCTAAAGGAAATATTAGGGCAGTGCAAGATATTACAGAATGGGTATCTACAAGGACAGAAGAACTGATATCCAAAGGCAAACCTGTACTCACAATTCTAGCAGAGATGCTAAAAATTGTAAAAGACCTTACCATTGATAATGAAGTATATGTTGCGATACAAGAAGTGTTGATACAATATGAAACAACAAAAGATATAAAAATTTCTTCATCAACATTAGAAGAATTGATTAGGCTTTTGAAAGCAGAATTCTATATTGATTCTCAAGAAGATGTATATGAAAGAATAAACGCGATATTAAATGATTTTTCAAAAAATCATAACATCAATCGTACACTTTTACAACAACACTTACAGAGAGAACTTACAAAAACAAATCATTCTGTAGTTTTAGAAAAGATCATAAATGAAATAAATAATAGAAAAAATAATCTAAAGGATACCGTTACTTTACAACATCAAGCAGATATTGTTCAATATTTTTTAGAGAAAGGCCTTTTGCCCTGGTGGGCAAAAAACACATCTTCAAAAGATTTGATGCGCTATGCAAAAGAAGTGATTTCAAAATTTGGAGATCAGTTTATTGTTTGGTTTACAACATCAAAACATCAGGAATCAATAGTTCGCTATATGGATGATGATACTTATCAAATATTTATAAAACAAATACATCCAAAACTGGCAACACCTGTTTTAGAAATTAAAGACATTCTTGATGCAATCATATATCATGAGATCTCAGGTATCAAAAGCGTACCTTCAAAGTATAAAAAGAATAGCAACCATTTATTGATAAAATATCTATTAGCAAATCAAAACCCTGTGCTGGTAGATACCATAAAATACCTTATTCATCAGATAGTTTCGACCGTACAACTAACTGCAAATGATCTCTATATACTGATACAACAAAAAATAGCACAACAAACCTCTATCTCTGATGCTGTAGAACAATTACAACTGTGGGTAAACTCGCAATTAGACACACTAGAGGCATTTGATACAGCGATTGAAGAAGCATTAAAAGACCAGGAAAACTGGAAAGAGGCTTTCACTTTTTCTTCATCCAAACAGAGTATGGCAATACTTACATCGATACATGCAAAAGAACCAGAACTGTTACGATCATATCTTAGAAAAGATACATTTAGAAAAAAGCTAATCAAAAAGTTGAGTGTAAAAGCACAAATAGAATTTGTTCAATTGTTTTTTGATCCCTCTCAACATTCAGATTTCGAAACCATCATTCATATTTTTAGTCAAATTCAAAGACAAGTTACAACAGTTCAATATCAAATGATGTGGAATGCATTTATGGCATCTGTATTTTTAAAAATAACAATAGATGCCCCTCTTACATGGTTACGTAAAGACTGGATTCACATTTTTATTCAATTGTTAATCAATACATTAGATCGTCAATCTCTGGCAAAACTACAAACCTCTCTTATCGATACTACTTCTGATCCATTTAAAAATGTTGCAGATCAGTTACAGGAACATCTAAAACAAAAGAGAGACAAAAAAGATTTTATTCCACTTGATGTTAAAGAAGAAGAATCGGGAGAACCTATTTATATAACGAATGCAGGTATGGTACTACTGGGACCATTTATCCCAATGTTATTTGAGAGACTACAGCTTATTGATAATCAAAAATTTAAAGATGAGAGTTGTATGCACAAGGCAGTTCATATGTTACAATATGCAATAACAGGTCAAGAAAAACAAGAAGAGCAATTTTTGACACTCAATAAAATTATCTGCGGAATGCCCATTCATGAACCTGTTGCTTGTGATATTGTAATCACAGCAGAAGAAAAAGCACTTGTCGAAAGCCTATTGAACGCTGTGATTACCAATTGGAGTATTATAGGAAAAACATCAATAGCAGGTTTGAGAGAAACTTTTTTATGTAGAGAAGGAAAAATTGATGTTAAAGAGAATGCTTACGTGCTCACTGTAGAACAGAAAACATTTGATATGTTATTAGATCAAATTCCATGGAGTATCGGGATGGTAAAATTTAGCTGGATGCAAAAAATATTAGAAGTGATATGGAGACAATAATGACCAATACAGTACATAAGCAATTGTTAGCAAATGATATCTCTTGGCTAGAATCTATTATTGAGACAGCTCTTGCTTTGTATTTTAAAAATGATAGTAAGTACCAAACCATAACAGACATACATCCTATACAACCACATGATCATGATACATCAGCATATACTCGAGTGGTTAGGAAATATGATCTGTCGTTTCAAGAGCGATTAATGCTTATACTAGCATTAATGCCTCATGTAAAACCACAAGGGTTAGATCTGTTTTTAATTAAAAACAAGAATTTGGATCGTGAATTTTCTGAATTCGGTGGTGTTAAGGATGAAAAATATAATGGTTTTGTCCCTACACTAGAAACTGTATGTTTTCTTTTGGGAGGAGCAGATATGCTAGAAAAACGTCTGGACTTTATGAAAACGATACACAAGAATCATATTCTGTATCGTGAAGGGATTCTGTACGCAGAAAACTATCCTGTTCAGCTTCAGGAACGGTTACAGCTTTCTGAAGAATATTTGAGTATGATTATTACAGGAGAAAAATATACACCTAGTTACAGTTCTAAATTTCCTGCTCGACAAATTACTACTAAACTAGAATGGAACGATCTCATTTTAGAAAAACATGTCAAAGAGCAGCTTCTTGAAATTTTACAATGGTTACAACATAGTAATCTTATACTGGATCAGTGGGAGATGGATAAAACATTAAAATCGGGGTATAGAGTATTGTTTTATGGTGCGCCGGGTACAGGAAAAACACTGGCAGCGACATTGTTGGGCAAAGCTACAGATCAACCTGTATTTCGAGTGGACCTTTCTATGATTGTTTCTAAATATATAGGAGAGACCGAAAAAAATCTTGGAAGACTCTTTGATATCGCAGAGTCAAAAGATTGGATTTTATTTTTTGATGAAGCTGATGCCTTATTTAGTAAAAGAACACAAACAAATAGTTCTAATGATAGACATGCTAATCAAGAAGTAGCATATCTACTACAAAGAATAGAAGAATTTGATGGGTTGGTAATTCTTGCTACAAATTTACAAACCAATATAGATGAAGCATTTTTGAGACGTTTTCAGAGTACAGTTAATTTCCCGAAACCAAAATATAAAGAACGCAAATTATTATGGAAACATCTTGTAGGAGATGTTTTTGAAATTGAAGAAGGAAATGAAGAAATAATAGATGCTATTGCAAAAAAATATGAGCTGTCCGGAGGAGAAATGATCAATGTAGTACGCTATTGTGCGATACAAGCAGCAAATAGAGGAGAGAAAAAAATTAGTGCCTCTAATATTATGACAGGGATCAAACGCGAATATCATAAATCAAATAAAACGTTTAATTAAAATCAAATAATTATGGCAAATCAAGTATGTAACGAAGCTACAATCTCATGTACTTTTGGATCAGCAACATCAAGTTTAGTTGTTTTACCTACAAATGAAGTAAATGCAGATAGCCAACCTGCGGCAACGGTCAATGATTATATTCCGCTAGTTAATATTATGTCATTTGGCGAGTGTTCATCAGAATCAAATCCAGAAGTAGCTTCTGCAACAAGTGCCGCACAAGGCGTATTGACTCCTATGCCTTGCGTACCCGTAACTACAACTCCCTGGTCACCGGGCATGTCTGATATTTTAATCAATAGTATGAATGCGTTAGATGATAGTAGTACCTGTAATTGTGAATGGGCAGGGGTGATTTCTGTTTCAAATGCTGGAGAAGAAGATGTAGTAGATTCCTAATGAGATACAATGACCAAAACCTTTAAGGTTTTCTAAAAATAGATAATGTATTACATGAAAAAAATACAAACTCTTTTATCAAAAATATTAGACAATCCTTTTGTAAACCTATTAGTTTCTATAGGGTTAATTTCTATTGGAATAGAAGAACTGTATGACAAAGGTTATGCAGAATTAAATTTACACTGGAAACATGGGATTAGTATCTACGGAATATTTTTGTGTATAGAAGCTCTTTTCAAAATTATAAAAGGTACTAACAAAATATATCAGCATGGTAAGCGAATTAGAAATAAGTGATTTGCTCGATAATCAAGGTTTAATTACTTTGTAGACTTGATCCAAAGTAGGTCGACTTATAAAACATAACTAGGATTAGAATTACTCTTCATCAGCCATAGCGTAACCACTACCCCAAGGAGCAGTTCCTCCATTTTGTACTTTTGTTAAGGTTTTAGAGCCCCATTTGAACTTTTTATCAGGCTCTACAATTTCCAGGTTTTTATCAATCGCACTAGCAGCGCCATTTTTAATTCCTGCTACCAAATCGTATACCTTACCTGCAACAGATATCCATTGATGATTATCAAACTTTATACGATGACCATTATAATTGGCGTCATTATACTTGATAATATTTGTTTTTGCTCCTTTTATAATAGAATTGGATTGACGATCAGGAGTTAAAAATGGGGTTTCGTGAGTATGATTTTTTATTACTGCACTTTTATCTCTAGATGCCAGACCGGCTTGGATTAGTATTCCCATAGCAGAATTAACAGCATGGCACATACCTTTTGTGTCTCCTTTAATGATGCCATCTACAGAACTTCCTACAGGTATGTACTCTAATTTTCCTAACATATTATCATAGATTTTATCTGCAATTGCCTTTACAGTAGTAAGACCTTCGATACCATTCATATATTTGTGACTATAAGCAACATCTTCTCTAAAACCGTACACTCCAACTTTTGTTTCTTGACCAAAAAATACCCATGAAGCAGGGTTTTGTATACTAGCATTATCGTTACCTCTACCCAAAGCAGGTTGCAAGCGAAATATACCATGTTTTGTGTTTTTAGGAAATACCAGTATTTTGGTTTTATCAGGAGATACATCAACATCAGCTATAATAGCATTCTCAAAAAACTCTTTAGGTTTTCCTACTAGAAAATCAGTACTTGGCTTGAGATTATCAATTTTCAATTTATCCATTGATCCTCCTGGCTCCCAGTAGCAATCCACTTCTCCAGCACCTTTTACGTCTAGTTTTTTTGTCTTTTTTTGAATTACGTATGATGAAGAGGTAGATGCGGTGGTATTCTTTTTTGTTTGTGTAACAACTGTATGACTAAGTGCTTTGGCTCCCATTATGTCAGCTTCCTTCTCCAAACTATCATCATCATTGATATTAACTTTACCTTTCATTTGCATTGTCGGCTGTACTCTACCTTGTTTTTGTTGTACAACATGCCAGGCTTCATGAGGTAGATGCTTTTCCTGGCCGGGTGCAATATGAATCTCATTACCTTGTGCATATGCATGTGCTTGTAATTGAGCAGGTTTATCAGAATTGTAATGTACTCGAGTATCACTAATATCAACACCGGATAAACTTTCTATACCTGTTTTCAATTGATCGGGTAATCCTGTTTCATTTTTACTTTTGTTAGTATCATCTGCTTCCTTTTTTTGAAGAGGAGAAGAGTATAGGGTATCAATTTTAGCTTTTTGTAACGTTGTCCTTTCGCTTTGCTCAATGGCATGATTTGTCTCTGTTACTCTATCGTTGTGTGCCCTGTTATCTTTGAATTGTAATGCTTGACCTACTGGTTTATGATTGGGTAAACGGTTTTCGTCTTTGTGTTGCTTGTATAATGTAAACATGTCATTGGTTAATTAGATTTTACAAATTACTTAAATTTTTAAGAACATACAATTGATCTAGGTGATCGACTAATGGAATGTTAGTATTATAATTCTATAATGTTAAAAAAACACTAAGTGTTTAAGAGTATTTTAACTCTAAAAAAGTAGATATTACTAGGCATTTATAAGATATGTTTCCTATTTAAATGCTTACTTTAGCTGATTAATAACCAACATATTAGATATACGCATTTATATGAAAAGTATTGATGTAAAAAAAATAGTTACATCCTTCATATTTTTGTTTTCTATTTTACTAAGCGCACAGAAAACTTCAGATGAAGCTTTAAATACGGCTTTAGACTCTATGATGTCTAATCCAAATTACTCTTATGCCCTTTTTTCTAAAATTTCAAAAAATAAGCAAAAGAGTTACATTGTTAGAGCAGAGGCCGAACTTGGATTAGCAAGATATTTTAACTCTATAGGGATTGCTGATTCTTCAATGTATTATGCCAGAAAATCTTTGATCCATTTAAGAAGTAAAAAACACCTTGCTACTGCATACAGAGTACTTGGGTCTTCATACAGGAGAAAGGGAAAAATGAAGAATGCAAGACAGTTACTTTTTAGAAGTTTGGAAATATCAGAAGAAATCAAATTCAAAGAGATGATTTCTAAAGTAAAATCAGATCTTGGGATTTTATATATTAATGAAAAAGATTTTGAGAAAGGGTTACAATTCTTAAAAGAAAGTATAGCAATAGCAGAGAATGGTCAGGCAGTTTATGGAAATTATGTCAATATCGGTAATATTTATTTTTACAAAGGAGACTTCGATAATGCAGAAAAGTACTATACAAAAGCATTTGAGCTTATGCCCAAACAAAAAGATCCGAAAGTATCGGCAACAATTGCTTTAAACTTAGGTTCGGTCTTATTCGAAAATTCGAAATATAAAAAAGCTTCTGACTATTATCAAAAAAGCAAACAAATAGCAGATATGCATGGCCTCAAAGATAAAAGCTTAAACGCTTCTATACATCAGGCAATGGTTTTAGATGCAATAGGAAATGAAGAAGATGCTATTGGTATTTTAGAAGCGGCACGCATTCCTGCTGAAAAAAATCACAATCTTGAAATACAAAAAACTATTAATGAGAATCTTGCTAATATTTATAGTAAAATTGGTAATCATCAATCTGCAAATATTTCCCTAAAACGTTTATATACATTAAAAGATTCAATACGATATAAACAGAAACAAAAAGAGATTGTAGAATTAGAAGTCAAGTATGAGACTGCCAGGAAACAAAAAGAAATAGATCTCTTAAAAATTAAAACTGCGAATAAAGATCTAGAGTTAAAAAATCAGCAAAAAGCCTATTCTCAAATAGCACTAGAACAGGCTCTTGAAAATGAGAAGAAAACTAATGAAATCCTTGTATTGAAGAATACAAAACAACAAAGAGAAAATGAGATTTTAACGCTTAAAGAAGAACAACTCCTTAAAAATGAAGAAATAAAAAGAGAAAGACTTTTAAAGAGGTCTTTTATCATCGGTTTTCTCATTATTTTATTACCTATTATGGCTTTACTATTTGTTTACTACCAAAAACTACAGATAAAAAATGAAGTCAATATGCAGCGTGAGGAGATCAATAAACAAAAAATAGATGCATTTCTAAAAGAACAAGAATTAAAGTTGGCAAATACCTATGTTTTTGCTCAAAATGAAGAAAGAAGTCGAATTGCCAGAGAACTTCATGACTATATAGGAGGTAATCTGGCAAGTCTGAAGTTACAAATAGAAAATACTCATGAAAATGACTCCTTGCAAGAATCAGTTTTAGAACAACTAGATGATATCTATGAGCAAGTTAGAGAGATATCGCATAACCTAATTCCGAAGAAGATTTGCGATACTTTATATACCAACTACATTGATAATTATATAGAAAGTTTAAAAAAAGCAAAAAAACCAGAGATTGTTTTTATTCCCCATCCCAAAAATAAAGTGAATCGTATGGCAGACCATTTAAAGGTTGAAATATTTAAAATTATTCAAGAACTTCTTACCAATGCTTTGAAATATGCAAAGGCAGGAATAATTGAAATTTGTCTCAATGTGTATGACCGTGATATAGAAATTATTTTTGAAGATAATGGAATTGGTTTTGATAAAGAACAAAGCGCAAATGGGATAGGATTAAGTAATATACAACAACGTCTCAATCAACTTCAAGCAAAAATGGATATCGATTCTATGATCAATAGAGGAACAGCTATACGGATTAAAATACCTAACTAAAATTATGACGACAACAAAATACAAACTCATTGTTGCAGATGATCATAAAATGTTTTTAGATGGTTTATTAAGTATTTTACTTCATGAATCTGATTACGAAATTATTTTTACAGCAAATGATGGTAAAGATGTTCAGAAATATTTAAAAATAAATGCAGAAGAGAAAATAGACCTTGCTATACTTGATATTAATATGCCAAATGTATGTGGAGTAGTCCTTAATGAATATATAAAAAAGAACCATCCTACAATAAAAACATTGATTGTTAGCATGCTTGCTGATCCAAAAAAAATTTCACAGCTAATGAAACAAGGCTTAGATGGATATGTGCCCAAAAATGCTAAAAAATCAGAATTATTATTAGCCATAGAAACTATTTTGAAAGGCGAAAAGTATTTTTCAAATAGTATAAAAGAAGCATATTCAGAGAGTATTTTTAATCAAAATAAAGAAACAGAAATACGCTTGACCAAACGAGAAAAAGAAATCTTACAACTTATTGCAAAAGAGTATACCACTATAGAGATAGCAGAGAAACTTTTTTTAAGTAAATACACAATAGAAGGTTATAGAGCAAGTCTAATCTCTAAATTAAAAGTGAAAAATGTTGTAGGCCTAGTCAAATATGCATTCAAATTCGGATTAGTAGAGTAATTAAATAACTATAAAGAAGCCCCAACAAGAACACCAACACCAACACCGCCAATACCGATTAATATTTTTTCAAAAATGCTTTTTCGTTGCTGTTTTTTTACACTTTTTTCAATAAGATCTAGACTATTAGTTGCTTTTTCTAGATTAGTAATTGTATGATCTAGTGCTTTTTGGGTATTTACTAATGTGGTTTCCGTTTTTTGATATATAGCAGTGTCAAGACTATCGTTTTTATCAAGATTTGCTTTTAATTCAACCTCTAACTCTATATTACGTTGCAATGTGGCAGTATAGTTTTCGAGCAATGCATTGGTCATATCATTTTTTTTACCAACAGCTTTATAAAAATTCCTTAACGCTTCATAAGATTTACGATTTACCAGATATACGTGCGGAGTCCGAAAAACATAAAGACTGTCTTTTTTTACCAATAAAGGTTTCCCTAAACGATTTGCATAAGATTCTGGAATCTCAATAATATCTAATGAATCTTTTTCTTGACTATATGTAGAAGAAATGATAAAGATAAACGCAATAAAAAAGTATATATTTTTCATGAAAATAGAGATTTTGTGTGATAAATGTTTAGTTTCTAAAGCCCAAAAAGACTATCTAATAACGATCTATTGGTATTTAATTCTATTGTGATGTCAGAAATACTGTCTTTAATTCCTTGCAAAGATTCCCAATCCTTTGCATTTTTTCGTTTGAAATGTAATAGAAGAGAATCTCGTTCTCCCTTGATAATATTTTTCTGAAGATTCATTTTATTTAAGTCTTCCATAGAAAGCTTAAGATTGGCCTTAGTTTTAGCCAAAGTATCTTTTGAAAGCTCTAGTTGTTGTCGTGTCTTTTCCAACTCAGATTTGATAAATTTCCATTGAGAGCCAGAGTCAAAAATCATATAGCCAATTATGATCAAAAATAAAAGAGCTACAATTTGAAGAATGTTACTAATATTTATGCCTTTCATTAATTCAATTTTGTGTATTGTCTGAAGTAGAAATCTATCTCGAGTTGGTTGATTTACTTACTATGGTAAATGTAAGTATTTTATTTTTTTAAAATGAGGGGAATATCCCTGTAATGCTTGTAAGTAAATACTTATTTAAAAATTCATAAAAAATAACTCAAAATAGTTTGACTTTGGAGTGTAATTGTTAGTTTGTTGTTTTTCAGTATAGTATAAAAATAATCATCTTAAACTTTTGATAAGAATTTTTTTTGCATTTCATCTTTGTCGTATTTAGTTGTACATTAGTCCCATACCTCAAAATTTAAAATTATGACAGAATTTTGGTTTTATGTAAAACTTGGCTTTAGTCATGTATTAGATTGGCATGCATATGACCATATTTTATTTCTTATTGTTCTTACTGTAGGATATACATTTGATAACTGGAAAAAAGTATTAATCTTAGTTACGCTTTTTACAATAGGGCATATGTTATCCTTGGTTTTAGCGACTTACAATGTGATATCGGTAAATTCCAGATTGGTAGAATTCTTGATTCCCGTAACTATTATGGTTACTGCGGTATTTAATATACTAACTGCAAAAAACACTTCAAAGAGTAGTAAGGCAGGAGTTTTGTATGGCACAACAATATTTTTTGGTTTAATACATGGACTCGGTTTTTCAGGATATTTTAGAACGATAAGTAGTAATGTAAGTTCTAAAATCTTACCTCTATTAGAATTTGCCTTAGGTATAGAAGCTGCTCAAATTGTGGTTGTTTTCATAGTCCTTATTCTTGGGTTTATTGGACAATCTATTTTACGATTTGCCAAACGAGATTGGGTGCTTATTATCTCTTCGATTGTAGTAGGATTAGTCATTCCTATGTTGATTGCCAACAAAATTTGGTAAATAAAAGTTTATGAAGTTGTATTTGCCACATCGTAATAATATATTCGTATTTTGAGTGTTATCAATACAACGATTAGTAATCTACCCTATGCTTGATAAAAAACAATTAAAGTATGACAAAGCTTACCTAAGGATCGCAAGAGAGTGGGGGAAATTATCGCACTGCGAACGCAAAAAAGTTGGTGCGGTTATTGTTAAGGATAGAATGATAATATCAGATGGATTTAATGGTACCCCAACGGGATTTGAAAATCCATGTGAAGATGAAGAAGGATATACTAAGTGGTATGTGTTACATGCAGAAGCAAATGCAATTTTAAAAGTTGCATCGTCTACTCAATCCTGTAAAGGAGCAACCTTATATATAACATTATCACCTTGTAAAGAATGTAGCAAATTGATTCATCAAGCAGGAATTAAACGTATAGTGTATCAATTTGATTATAAAGATAATTCAGGTTTACAATTTTTAGAAAAAGCTGGAGTAGAGATAGAACAGATTATGGATTTAGAAGAATAAATGGGATATTCAAAAAAATACTTGCCTTTATTTTTAGGTTTAGCCTTGGGTGCAGGAGTCTTTTTAGGAAGCAAACTTGATTTTAATGATCCTTCTGCTAAGCTTTTTTCTTATAATGCAAAAAAAGAGAAACTCAATAGGCTTATAGATTATATTGATTATGAGTATGTTGATGAGATCAATACAGATAGTATCGTAGAAGTAACAGTAAATAGAATTTTAGAAAATTTAGATCCACATTCTGTTTACATCTCACCAGAAGAACTAGAAGGTATTACAGAAAGTATGCAAGGAGATTTTATCGGTATAGGAGTAAGTTATTACCCCTATAGGGATACGATTTCTGTAATCAATACTATAAAAGGAGGGCCAAGTGAAAAATCCGGTATCAAAGCAGGTGATAGAATTTTGATGGCAGATAGAGATACTCTCTTTGGAGCAAATCTGGTTAGAGAAGGATTAGCAAATAAATTAAAAGGAGAACTCAATAGTCAGGTACAACTCAAGGTATATAGAAAAGGAAAAGGAGTTTTTGATGTAATGGTAAAAAGAGGGCGTGTTCCACTTCAAAGTGTAGATGCTTCTTATTTATTGACTGATGAACTTGGATATATAAAAGTAAATCGATTTGCAGAGACTACCTACAAAGAATTCAAAACAGCATTAGATGATTTGATAGATGAAGGTGTAACTGATTTAGTCATAGATCTTCGAGACAATGGAGGAGGATTTATAGCACCGGCGTTAAAAATGGCAGACGAATTCCTAGAAGATGATGTGCTGATTATGTTTACTAAAAATAAAAAAGGAGCGATCGAGGAAAATTATGCCACTCGTAAGGGAAGTTTTGAAAAAGGCAAAGTATATGTATTGATTAATGAGAATTCTGCTTCTGCCAGTGAGATTTTTGCAGGCGCCATTCAAGATAATGATAGAGGTATAATTGTAGGAAGACGTTCTTATGGCAAAGGATTAGTACAAAGAGAAATGTCTCTGGGAGATGGTAGTGCTATACGACTTACAATCTCGAGATATTATACTCCTACAGGGCGCTCAATACAAAAACCATATGGTAATGGGAATAAACAATATTTTAACGAATATTTAGAGCGATATAAGAATGGAGAATTGCAAA
Source organism: Aquimarina algicola (assembly GCF_006443095.1). GTDB lineage: Bacteria > Bacteroidota > Bacteroidia > Flavobacteriales > Flavobacteriaceae > Aquimarina > Aquimarina algicola. The sequence continues at coordinate 514,234 of NZ_VFWZ01000003.1, read as the reverse complement.
ATGCAGATAGCATTCAGGTTGCAGATTCTTTAAAGTTTAAAACCCCAAAAGGAAAAATTGTTTATGGAGGAGGAGGTATTATACCTGATATTTTTGTAAGTAAGGATACGACCCGAATAGGAGAGACGCTTGATTACATGCTTCGCTCAGGAAGAATGGGAGGGTACATCTTTGAAGAATTAGATAAAAATCGTATGTATTATAATGGGTTGTCAGAAGAAAGTTTCCAGCAAGAAGTTAATGTTGATGATACTTTTGCAGAAGGGTTTCTTAAATACGCAAGAAGAAGAGGTATTGAAATTGAATTGAAAAATTACCGAGAACAACTCAAAAAATATCTTAAAGCGACTATGGCACAACAGTTATTTGGAACAGATGTTTTTGAAAAAATTATAAATAAAGATGATGCGATGATTAATAAAGTGGTATCAATTTCTGAAGAAAAAGAGTAAAACTTTGATCTGTAAATCTATATGTCTGAATTAGAAGAATATTTAATTGCAATAGCGATTTGCTCACCACTCTTTCTCTTTATTATTGCTGTTGGATTTAAGCTGTTAGATAATAGTGCTTCAATTTTTTTAAGGCACGATATTCTTGTTGATACTTCTTATGTATCTGGTGATACGATACGTAAATACATCAGAGAAACTCAAGACGAAAAACTCAAAAACAGCTTAAAACGATCATTAGTATTTAGAAAATTACACAACTTCTTTATGATCTTGATGGTAATCTCTATTCCGCCTGTTATTATCGCTTGTTTTTTTGTTTTTTAGACCGGTTGCGGAATGAGTCTCAATATTATTTGCGATTGCTCTTTTTTTGGATTGTTCTTGATACTAGTAAAATCGACATTAGTACGATTACACATAGCGAAGCAAATATACTGATCAGAGCTGTTTTGCTGTTACCGATCAATAAATTTTCAAAATCAAGATGAGTAATATTGTAAATGATGAGTCCTGCTGCCAGAGCAATCAAAATATATATAAAGTATTTCATTCTTTAGTTATTTAAAAAAGTCCTTTGATATTTGTGGCGAATAATTTTACAGCAATAGCTAATAGTATCACACCAAATATCTTTCTTACTACATTAATTCCTTGTTTTCCTAATACTTTTTCTATTCTTCCAGAAGATTTTAAAACAAGATATACAAAGATAATATTAATAAGTATAGCAATCACAATATTGATGGTATGATATTCTGCTCGTAATGATAAGATAGAAGTCATAGTACCTGCTCCTGCAATCAAAGGAAAAGCAAGCGGAACAACCGCAGCAGTTTCTGGAGCATCATCTTTATAAAGTTGTATCCCTAGAATCATTTCTATAGCAAGAAAGAAAATAATAAAAGATCCCGCTACAGCAAAAGAGTTTACATCTATGCCAATCAAGCTTAAGATTTGCTTTCCAACAAATAGAAAAAGAATCATTAATATAGCAGCAACTATAGATGCTTTTTCGCTTTGGATATGTCCTACTTTTTTTCTTAAGTCAATAATAATAGGAATGCTACCTACGATATCAATAACTGCAAATAATATCATACTCGCAGTTAATATTTCTTTTGGATCAAAATGCATGTGGAATTAATTTCAAAAATTTGAACAAATGTAAAAAGAGTTTTCAAGATAAAGATATTATAAAAAGGTGAATAAATAGTAAAAAATATCTTACATAAAAACTATCTTAGCGCCATGTTTCAGTTAGGAAAGACAATTGTTTCAGAAGAAATTATAGAAAGAGATTTTGTTTGTAATCTCTCTGCATGTAAAGGAGCTTGTTGTATAGATGGAGAAGCTGGAGCTCCATTGGATGAATCAGAAATACAAATCTTAGAAGAAGTATATCCTATAGTAAAACCTTATCTCAGAAAAGAAGGAATAGAGGCTATAGAAAAACAAGGTGTCTTTATCAAAACAGATTTTGATGATCTAGAAACTCCACTCATAGAGGGAGCAGATTGTGCTTATGTGATTTTTGATGAAAAAGGCACTGCAATGTGTGGAATTGAAGAAGCATATAACCAAGGTGCTATCGATTGGAAAAAGCCAATCTCATGTCATTTGTACCCGGTACGAATCCAAAAATATACAGAATTTTCTGCGGTAAACTATCATAAGTGGGAAATTTGCGATGATGCCTGCTCATTGGGTGCAGAATTACAAGTTCCTGTCTACAAATTTGTAAAAGAAGCACTAATTCGAAAATTTGGCGAAGATTGGTATACCGAATTAGAAAAGGTAGCTACCGGATTGAAAAAATAATTCAATATCTAAAGCTTTATACTTGTTTTTTTCTTGAATTCTAGCTCTTTTTTTGTTAAAATTTAGAATTACTAACATTACGGTTTAACCGTAAATCTTTTATTTTTTTGTTTTCTGTTTTTAGACCTGAAAATCTTGGCTAACAAGTGAAAAATATGGGGTTTTCAAAAAACTCCTTTTTATTTTTGAACTCTATTTGAAAATTATAATACATTGTTAATCAGTTTTTTACAAAGATGTTTCAAAATGTATTTTTTGAAGATAATTTATTTCATGTTGAAAACTTTGTTGAAAACGTTTGTTGGATTTTCGTAGAACTTTTACCCCTTTTTTTGATCTTTGTAAGACCCTTTTGAAAGAGAAAAAAATCACAAAACAGCAAAAAAAATTAAGATGAGTGTAGTAGAGCCTATTTTGCAAGAAAATAAAGACCGATTTGTAATTTTTCCAATCCAACATCATGATATTTGGGAATGGTATAAAAAATCTGAAGCTAGTTTCTGGACTGCCGAAGAAATAGATCTACATCAAGATATCACAGATTGGAGTAGTAAACTTACTGATGACGAAAGATACTTTATCAAACATATACTTGCCTTTTTTGCTGCCTCCGATGGTATTGTTAATGAAAATTTAGCAGAAAATTTCGTGAACGAAGTTCAGTATAGTGAAGCGAAATTTTTCTATGGATTTCAGATCATGATGGAAAATATCCATTCAGAAACATATTCATTGCTTATCGATACTTATGTAAAAGACGAGAAAGAAAAAGATGTTCTCTTCAAAGCAATCGAAAATTTTCCGGCAATTAAGGAAAAAGCTGATTGGGCATTAAAATGGATCGAATCTGATTCTTTTGCAGAGCGTCTTATTGCATTTGCTGCTGTAGAAGGTATTTTCTTTTCAGGAGCATTTTGTTCTATATTCTGGTTAAAAAAGAGAGGCTTAATGCCAGGACTTACCTTTTCTAATGAGTTGATTTCTAGAGATGAAGGTGTGCATTGTGATTTTGCGGTACACCTACATAATAATCATTTGATCAACAAAGTACCAAAAGAAAGAATCCGTGAGATTTTGATAAATGCTTTAGATATTGAAAGACAATTTATTACAGAATCATTACCTGTAAGTCTTATTGGGATGAATGCAAATCTTATGACACAATATTTAGAATTTGTGACCGACAGACTATTAGTAGAGCTTCAATGTGAGAAAGAATATGGTACTGCAAATCCATTCGATTTTATGGATATGATCTCTTTACAAGGAAAAACTAACTTCTTTGAAAAGCGAGTGTCAGAATATCAAAAAGCAGGCGTATTAAACAAAGATACCGAAGACAATAAAATAAGTTTTGATGCAGATTTTTAACCTATAATTAAAATAATTACGAATCTTTATACCAACTTCTTTTTGGTTATTGATATAGACAAATCAGGTTAAAATAAAATATTTAAAACTATAAAAATATCATTCTGAGCTAATTCAAAAACGTTTCTTCTGTTTTAAACGATTAGCTCAGTTTGTATAGAAGTTTTTAAACTTCATAACAGACAAAAATTAGGGACAAAAGTCATAATGTTATTTCTATTTAATACATAATTCTTTGAGTAAAAGAATTTGTAAATAGTTTTTGTTTACTTCTAGGATGATAAACAACAACATTTGGGGCTTCAGAAAAAAATTAGTAACACATTAGATTCTTTTGTAAAGTAAAGAAAATTTAAAACCAAAAAAAGTATGTATGTAGTAAAAAGAGATGGGCGTAAAGAACCAATTATGTTCGACAAGATTACCGCAAGAGTAAGAAAGTTATGTTATGGACTAAACCCACTAGTTGATCCAGTAAAAGTGGCAATGAGGGTGATAGAAGGATTATATGATGGGGTTACAACAAGTGAGTTAGATAATTTGGCAGCAGAAATTGCTGCAACTATGACAATAACTCATCCTGATTATGCAAAGCTTGCCGCACGTATCTCTGTTTCTAACTTACACAAAAATACCAAGAAAACCTTCTCAGAAGTTGTAAAGGATCTTTATGAATATATAAATCCCAGAACCAATAAAAGAGCACCATTGATCTCTGATGAGGTATATGAAGTGATCATGGCAAACAAAGAGAAGCTAGACTCTACTATTATCTATAATAGAGATTTTGGATACGATTACTTTGGTTTTAAAACATTAGAACGTTCTTACTTACTTAAAATAAACGGTAAGATTGCAGAACGCCCACAACATATGTTAATGAGGGTTTCTATAGGAATTCATCTTAATGATTTGGATGCAGCCATAGAAACTTATGAGTTAATGTCAAAAAAATACTTTACACACGCTACACCTACATTATTTAACTCAGGTACACCTAAGCCACAAATGTCATCTTGCTTTTTGCTTGCAATGCAAGACGATAGTATAGATGGTATTTATGATACATTAAAACAAACTGCCAAAATCTCACAATCTGCTGGAGGTATCGGATTATCCATACATAATGTGAGAGCTACAGGTTCATATATTGCAGGAACAAATGGTACCTCAAATGGAGTAGTGCCTATGCTTAGAGTATTTAATGATACTGCACGTTACGTAGATCAAGGAGGAGGAAAAAGAAAAGGATCTTTTGCTATTTATGTAGAGCCTTGGCATGCAGATATTTTTGATTTTCTTGATTTAAAGAAAAATCATGGTAAAGAAGAGATGAGAGCACGTGACCTATTTTATGCAATGTGGGTACCTGATTTATTCATGAAACGAGTACAAGACGATGCAGAATGGACCTTAATGTGTCCTAATGAGTGCCCGGGATTATTTGACATGCATAGTGAAGAGTTTGAAGAAACCTATACGAGATATGAAGCGGAAGGAAAAGGTCGTAGAAAGATAAAAGCTCGAGAACTTTGGGAAAAAATCTTAGAATCTCAGATTGAAACTGGTACTCCTTATATGTTGTATAAAGATGCTGCCAATCGCAAATCAAACCAAAAGAATTTAGGGACTATTCGCTCATCTAATTTATGTACAGAAATTCTTGAATATACAAGTCCGGACGAAATAGCGGTATGTAATTTAGCTTCGATAGCATTACCTATGTTTGTAAAAAACGGAGTTTTTGATCATAAAGAACTATTTAGAATCACAAAGAGGGTGACCAAAAACCTGAATAGGGTTATTGATCGCAATTATTACCCTGTAAAAGAAGCAGAAAATTCCAATATGCGTCACCGCCCTGTTGGTTTAGGAGTACAAGGTCTGGCAGATGCATTTATTCAATTGCGTTTACCTTTTACTAGTGATGAGGCTAAAAAATTAAATCAAGAGATTTTTGAGACTTTATATTTTGCAGCTGTAACTGCTTCTATGGAAGAAGCTAAGGCAGATGGTCCTTATCAAAGTTATGAAGGCTCGCCTATTTCTAAAGGAGAGTTTCAATTTAACCTTTGGGGAATCAAAGATGAAGAATTAAGTGGACGATGGGATTGGACCAAATTACGTAAACAAGTCCTTAAAAATGGCGTGCGTAACTCATTACTAGTAGCACCAATGCCTACAGCATCTACATCTCAAATTTTAGGAAATAATGAAGCATTTGAGCCGTATACAAGCAATATTTACACTAGACGTGTATTATCAGGAGAGTTTATTGTCGTAAATAAACACCTTTTAGAAGATTTGGTATCGTTAGGATTATGGAATGATGACTTGAAAGATGCAATTATGCGTGCCAATGGATCAATTCAAAACATTGATATCATTCCTCAGGATCTTAAAGAATTGTATAAAACAGTATGGGAGATGAGTATGAAAGATATTATCGATATGTCTCGTCACAGAGGATATTTTATCGACCAGTCTCAGTCACTTAACCTGTTTATGGAAGGTGCAACAATGGCAAAACTTACGTCAATGCATTTTTATGCCTGGAAAAGCGGATTGAAAACAGGAATGTATTACTTGAGAACAAAATCTGCTGTAGATGCGATCAAGTTTACACTTAAAAATGATAAAAAAGAAGTGCCACAAGCAGAGAAAGTAGCAGTAGCTGCTGCACAGGTAATGGAAGCACAAGCTGCCAAAGAACAACCAAAACAAGCACCTGTTTCTCCAGAAGGAACTTCATTAAGCCCAGAAGAGCTTAGAGCATTAATAGCACAAGCAAAAGAAGGCGAAGGAGACGATTGTTTAATGTGTGGGTCATAGAGACCTAGATTTATATAGGGCAAAAGGGAAGCTATCGTAATGATACTTCCCTTTTTTGTATATTCGATTTTTTTAGAAATATGATGAATTGGGAACAACTCCTTTCTTTAAAAAGACAGGGCGACACGAGCAAAAGATTACGAAAAGAACAAGATGAAACTCGTTTGGGTTTTGAGGTGGATTATGATAGAATCATTTTCTCTTCAGCTTTTAGAAGCTTACAAGATAAAACACAAGTCATACCCTTGTCCAAAACTAGTTTTGTGCATACCAGATTAACACATAGTTTAGAAGTATCGGTAGTAGGAAGATCATTAGGGCGAGTAGTAGGTAAAAAAATATTAGAAAAACATCCTCACCTATCTACTATTCATGGATATCATTTTAATGATTTTGGAGCAATTGTCGCAGCAGCAGCACTAGCCCATGATATTGGTAACCCACCTTTTGGACACTCAGGAGAAAAAGCAATAGGAGAATATTTTAAAACCGGTAGTGGTGTTCGATACAAAAGCGAACTTACCGCCAAACAATATCAAGATCTCATTGATTTTGAAGGGAATGCTAATGGGTTTAAAATTTTGACAGAAACGCGAGAGGGTATAGAAGGAGGATTAAGGCTCTCATATGCCACTCTAGGCGCTTTTATGAAATACCCTAAAGAATCATTACCCAAAAAACCAACACCACACATAGCTCATAAAAAGTTTGGGTATTTTCAAAATGAGATTGGCTGTTTTAATGATGTAGCAGAAGAAGTGGGATTACTTAAATATAGAATAGAAAATGAGGTTACTTATAGTCGTCACCCCTTAACTTTCTTGGTGGAAGCAGCAGACGATATCTGTTATACCATCATTGATTTTGAAGATGGAATTAATTTGGGGCTAATACCAGAAGATCATGCGCTTGAATATTTAAAGAAGTTAGTGCAAGATACGCTCAATATTTCAAAATATAGTGGTTTAACAACTACAGCCGATAGACTTGGTTATCTTAGATCATTAGCTATAAATACTTTGATACAAGAAGCTACCAGTGTCTTTATCGAAAATGAAGAAAAAATATTATCAGGAACATTTGACGCGGCATTGATTGATAAGAGTAAATATAAAGCCCAAATAGATGATATTATAAGAATTAGTGTCGATAAAATTTATCAAAGTCAAGAAGTAACCGAAAAAGAAATTGCAGGATATGAGATTCTGGCTACACTATTAGATCGTTATTGTGTGGCAAGTGATCACTATAGTTTAAATAATGGTTCAAATTATGATAAGCTTATTTTAAGAGCAGAAGATGGTAATTTTGATTATAAGAGCGAAGATCTTTATACAAGATTGATAAGTATTTGTAAATATGTCGCGAGTCTTACAGATGGTAATGCATTATTAAAGTTTCAGAAAATAAGAGGACTACAAGTTTAAAAAAAGCTATTGATTAAAATTATCAATAGCTTTTTAGTATTTTAACTTCTATATATAGAGGAATAAGTTATTCGTATAAACCTTGAGTAGCACAGTATTTTAATATCTCTTCATCAGATTTTGTAGTATACTCTTCGGGGATATAAAATAATTTATATATAGTAAGGTCTCCATATCCAGACAGACTGTTAGGAAGCTTTTCCCATCCCATACGGAAATATTGATAAGAGATGTACTCTAATTGTATAGAAGGTTGATCAATGTATTTTTCTTTTATTGTGTATGCTGCATTCTCATCCTCAGAATATGCTGCACTACAATCCACTAATACATAATCATTTGTTAGATTAGAATTGACTAATTTTACATGTTCGTTATCAAAAGAAGATCTATCGGCCTCGTCTGAATCGATTTCTATGATCACTTCGTTTTCTGTTTTTCCATCTTTGATAATAGAAAAATTAAAATCACCTTGATTCAGATATACGTGACCAACTTTTTTAGTAACATCTCTTACAAATTCATTATTGATATGAAGATCGAGATCATCATTATTGGGATTTAGTATTAAAACTTTGGCAGATTCGTTTACCGGAAACTTTTTGGAGCACGAGACTAACACAAAACTGGCTATGATGGTAGCTAAATATCCTATTTTATTCATTTTCTGGTGTTTTGGTTAGTGTTATTATGATTTTAGTATTGTCTCTGCTTATATACATAAGAGTGAGCTCATCATTTTTAATAGAAGGGTATAAAGGGATTTTGTCCCTATATTTCTCCTTTATCCGGATCATATTATCTGAAACGACGGCGTAATCTCCTTTAAAAGTTCCCTCTCCTCTGAATGGAATAGACTCAAAAAAATAATCATTTGCAATTTTAGTAAGTTTACTGTCTAAAGAATACGTTAGATCTTCATTAAACGTTAGGATAAATTTCGTTTTCTCCATAGAATAGCTTTTGCCTTTTATTTTTAGAGCTTTAGCTGTCCATTCTCCAACAATACTTTCTGTATATTGGTAACTATCATCTCCACAAGAAACTACGGTAAAGAGAAATAGCAATGGTAACAAATGTTTCATTGATCAAATTTTTAAATTTAAAATAACTGATTTACTAATTAAGAATATAATTTACATTCTTAAATCGTTTTAAAGTAGAGAGGAGACCTTGTATAAGAGTCTTATATGAAGGAGCAATATTAATTATATTTTTTGCTAAATCTTAAAACTTATTAAAATTTTAACAAACGTGATTTTTTATTAAAAAAAGCCGTTGAAAATAGGTTTTCAACGGCTTTTTAGATGGTCAAAATTATTTTTTACAATTTTTTATAAGTCTCAACATAGGTAAATTCATCATCTCCGTCTTTTTCAGTGTATTGAAATTTTATTGTCGTGCTTGTTAATTCTATCACTGTTTCTTTATCACTTCCATTAAATGTAACTACATTTTCTGATAAAGCCCATTCTATTGTTCTGATAGTGTTATCACACGTGTCAGCTATTTCAAAATGACTATCCACGATAAGTTCTCCACCACTTTTAAATTCTCTGGTGTCCAATAAATCGCATTCCGTCAGTTGCTCATCAGAATCATTCTCAGTAGCTTCTGTTAATTGCCATTTTCCTATTAAATCAGCTTCTTTGACAACTAATACTTCTTCTCCTTGAGGATTAGAATCATCATCAGTACTACAAGAAATAAAAATAGAAGTGGCTAATAAAAAGCATAAACTTAATTTTTCATTTTAAATTAGATTTGAGGGTTAAATTTTCGGCAAAAGAACACTTTTTTAGGATGAAAAGCATTTTTTTAAGATTTTATTCACATTTAACTTTTGTAGTTATATTGATTGCAATAATTACTAATATGTTGTTGTCATTTCCATATAATAAAATATAAGAATGTAAGGAGAATATTATGAATGCTATTGTAGAATTCTTTTTCTGAGGTGTAAGAATCAATATTTAATTCTGATTTTATAGAATATATCGTTAGATCTTAATGAGATGCTTTTTTATAATTTTCTGAAGTTTTTGAGAAGAAATATTGCAGATGTCATGTAACTCGTCTACCGAACCATGATGAATAAAATGATCAGGCACTCCTAAATTTATGATTTTGTTTTTGTACTCATGTTGATTTGCAAAATCGACTATAGTATTTCCAAAACCACCTTTGATTACACCATCTTCAACAGTAATTATTGTCGGATATTCTTCTAATATTTCCAGAAGTAACTCTTTGTCGATAGGTTTTATACACATAAAATGATAGTGACCTATTTTTGAGTTTAAGGCTTTTAATGCTGAAGTTACATTTGAAGCTATTGTGCCGGTAGAAAGAATTGCAATGTGTTCTCCTTTTTGAAATACTTTTCCTTTATTGATCTCTATTTTTTGAAAAAGTTGTTGCCATTCTCTAATATGACCTCTGCCTCTTGGATATCTTATTGTAATAGGATTTTCTAGCCCTAAGGAAGCTGTGTAAAGAAGATTACGCAACTCAATTTCGTCTGCGGGAGCCGTAATTATCATATCAGGAATACAAGAAAGATATGCAATATCAAAAACACCATGATGAGTCGCCCCATCTGCGCCGACCAAACCTGCTCGATCGACACAAAAAATTACAGGTAAGTTTTGTAATGCTACATCGTGAATAATCTGATCATAGGCACGTTGTAGAAATGTAGAGTATATGGTGCAGAAAGGGATTAATCCTTGTGTTGCCATACCTGCTGCAAGAGTTACAGCATGTTGTTCAGCGATCCCAACATCAAAGGCACGATCTGGCATTTCTTTCATCATATATTTTAAAGAGCTACCAGTTGGCATGGCAGGAGTAATTCCTACGATTTTTTTATTTTTTCGGGCAAGTTCTAATATGGTGTAACCAAATACATCTTGAAATTTTGGAGGTAAACCACTATTGTCTTTTGGGATTATATTTCCGGTAGTTGCATCAAATTTGCCCGGAGCATGATATTGTATTTGGTTCTCTTCGGCTTGTTTTAAACCTTTTCCCTTAGTCGTGATGATATGCAGTAGTTTGGGACCTTTGCTATTTTTTAACTCTTCTAGCGTATCGATTAAGGATGTGAAATCATGCCCATCTATTGGACCAAAATAATTGAAATTTAAAGCTTCAATAATATTATTTGATCTTGGTTTTATACCAACCGTTGCTTTGGTTAAATATTCTTTTAATGCTCCTACACTAGGATCGATACCTATGGCGTTATCATTTAAAATTACAATAAGATTTGTATCTGTTACTCCTGCATGGTTGAGGCCTTCAAAAGCCATTCCGCTGGCAATAGAAGCATCACCAATTACTGCAATATGTTGTTTGTATTCTCCTTTTAATTTTGAAGCAATTGCCATTCCTAAAGTAGCAGAAATAGAGGTTGAAGAATGTCCAACTCCAAAAGTGTCATAAATACTTTCACTACGTTTAGGAAAACCACTAATACCATTTAATTGTCTATTGGTATGAAATATATCTTTTCTTCCAGTAAGGATTTTATGTGGATATGCCTGATGCCCAACATCCCAGACTAGAAGATCTTCGGGGGTGTTGAATATATAGTGTAATGCAATGGTAAGTTCTACAACCCCTAGACTAGCGCCCAGATGTCCTTCTTTGGTTGCAACTATATTGATGATAAATTCTCGTAGTTCTTTCGCAAGTTCCGGAAGCTGTTCTAAAGAGAGTTTCCTTACGTCTGATGGGTATTGTATATTTTGTAAAAGTGTATTTGACATTAGAAAATAAAGAAAATACAAAGCTACAACTTTATGATAGAAACCTTATTATAAAATACAGGTTATGGTTCTCTATAGATTAGAATTTAAACGCTAATCTTTTTCGTCAGGTATGATGATTCTTCTAGGAGCTCCCATCGTCCTTCCAGAAATGGTTGTACAAGAATTTCTTCTTGTTTTTTTATAAGATTTACTGATAGAATCAATTTGTTTTTCTATTTTTTCCATCTCCTTTTTTTCTTTCATTTTTTTAGTTTCAACTTTCATAGCCTCGAATAATTCAGATTCAATTATAGAGTCATATCCAATTTTTGGATCTTTTGGACCATATTCTTCTTTTTTACTACGATCAATTAATGGTTGAAATGGATGATATTGAAAAGCAGATTCCTTAGTGATTTTTACTTCAGCAATTGTTTTTTGTGTATTATCGTGAGCAGTACAATTCATTAACGTTGTTCCCATTGCAACAAGTAGCGCCAATATAAAAGCTTTTTTGAAAGAATGTCTTTGCTGTATAATTGCATGAGGGATTTCTAGCGTTATTGTATCTAACTGATCGTTTGTGAATCGCCCGCAAATATTTTCGGGGTTTTGTTGTTGCTCAAAGAAATGCTGTATCTGTTGTGAAGACATTTTCGTAAAATCAATGACTGTTTTTGTACAAGAGTCGCAGAATCTACCTTTTGCAACTGGTTTCATTTTATCCCAATTTTCTTGACAGGGTTCTGGTATCGTAATTTTATATCGTTTTTTCATGTAATAGAATAGTATGTAGTGGTTTTTTTCAGATTATGAATTTCCAAAAAAGAGGAAGCATATGATACCCTATATTCAGTGAAATTATAATAGATTTTGTAGTGTCGCCATAGATAAAAAGATAGTATTTGATTAAGTTTGTGCCTCAATTCCTATTTGTTATATTATGTTTGATCCGTATGACGATTCACATTTTATGCGAAAAGCATTACAAGAAGCAGAGGTTGCTTATGATAGAGATGAAGTGCCGGTTGGTGCAATCATAGTGGTTGCAGGTAGAGTAATTGCTAAAGCTCATAATTTGACCGAATGTTTAAATGATGTTACAGCTCATGCAGAGATGCAAGCAATAACTTCTGCATCTAATTATTTGGGTGGTAAGTATCTTAATGAATGTACAATGTATGTAACCTTAGAGCCATGCCAAATGTGTGCAGGAGCACTATATTGGAGCCAGATTGGACGAGTTGTATATGGGGCAAAAGATGAACATAGAGGGTGTACTGTAATGGGAACAACATTGCATCCAAAAACTGAAATCGTAGGAGGGGTTCTAGAAGAAGAATGTAGTATGTTGATCAAACAGTTTTTTAAAGAAAAAAGAGGTAATAATTAAAAAAGCGCTACTACAGTAGCGCTTTGAAACTTTGGTCATCTATATCTTAATCATGAATTACACGAACTTTTGCCGCAATAACTCCTTTTCTTCCTTCTTGTTCTTGGTATTCTACTTTGTCACCCTCGTTCAAAGCCTCTCCATTTAAACCAGTGGCATGGACAAAAATATCCTTGCCTGTTTCGTCGTTAGTAATAAATCCGTAACCTTTTGATTCATTAAAAAATTTTACTGTTCCTTCCATTGTAATAAAAATAAATATTTGATTCTTAAAGGTAGTTTTAAATTTTTAAGGAATCGTTATGGAAATGTGAATATTTTGAAACTTATCGCTTACGGTTTTCCACATTCTTTTCGTAATCCCTCATTTTCTTAAGATTTTCTTCAGTAAGCATATAATCTTTTACTTTTTTATTTTTCCAGGTATGGTAAATAAATATTGGCATTAAGATAAATGATGCTACAAGAATCCCAATACCAACCAATTTATCACCAGTGCTGTGATCTCCCGAATTTTTAAAGTAATACCCTACACTTACCAAGATAACAAAGGCGGCAAAAAGAAATTGAATAACATACTTCATAAATATGAAACATTGATAAAATTAGTAAACAAAAATAGATATTATATTGATATTAAGTGCTATATGAAACCATGTTTTTGATTGAATAGATAGACTATATATAAGGTTAAAAAAGTAATTTTATGTTCTTTTGTATTCTATGCTATAAAAGAATAATAAACCGAATATATACATGATAACATCAATAATGTCTGCGGTATATCGATCATTAAATTGTGGTAAGTAGTATTCAAAATAGATACAGTATAAAAGGGTAACTACCAGTGATAGTATAAAAGGTATTCTAAGCTGTTTATCACTTTTTATTAACCTTGCCACATATTGACAAACAAAAAGTACGATAGGTATGCAAAGAAAATCGTTTGCATGATTTCTGATAACATCAGGAAGTATTATTTTAAAATATTGAGCACAATATATACATATTCCAACAACCAAGAAGATGTAGAAATAAGACTTATGCAGGTATCGAAGAATATTTTTAACCAAAATGACCATACTCTTTATACATTAACCATTACGCAGCTATATATCCTATTAAAAAAGCTATAAAAGAGCCAATAGCAAGAACAATAACCCATATAGAATAAAAAAACCTTACAATTAGTCTAATAAAAATATTAGAATGGTTCATTGCATTTTGAAAAAATAGAGTAACCGCATTTGGTTTTTCAGATTGGGCTCTTTTTTCTCTCTCTATAGCTTGATGTTCTCTTTGTAATTTTCTTTTAAGTTGCGTATTGATAATTGCTCCACATTGTTGGCAATAGTCTTCATTGAGCGTAAAAGTTCCACAATCTTGACATTTTCTATAAATATCACTCATCACATATTCTTGTACTATGACTTTGGATTTTTTATTACAAAGCCTATTATAATCCTTTCTTATAAAAAGTTGTATTTATATCGTCAACTAAAATATCAAGAAGTAATAGTACATGGATAGTGTTTAAGAAAACTATATGAAATTGATTATTATCTATCTTGTAAAATAGATTAATTTTCTTCTATAGGCAGTCAGTAATTTTGATTTTGAAATAAAACCAATATATTTTCCATCTCTGATTACAGGAAGGTTCCAGGCGCCTGTATCCTGAAATTTGCGCATTGCTGTTTTTGCATTATCATTTTCGAAAATAATCACTGCATTTGTCGGCGACATGAGAGTGTTTACGGTTACTTTATGATATAAAGAAATATCAAACATAATATCCCTTATATCGTCTAATGATACAAGACCTACAAGTATCCCATCATCATCTGTGACAGGAAATAGGTTTCTGTTGGATTTAGCAACTGCCTCGCTGAGTAATTCTTTTAGTGTATATTCTGGATGTACTGGTATAAAATTGGTTTCAATACATTCTTCTAAGTTCATTAATGTCAATACAGCCTTGTCTTTATCATGAGTTAAAAGTTGTCCTTTTTGTGCTAATGCTTTAGTGTAAATGGTATACTCAATCTTATTTTTTGAAATAATAAAAGATATTGCTGTGGTAATCATCAATGGTACAAATAATTCATAGCTAGAGGTAATTTCAGCAATCAAAAAAATAGAAGTTAATGGAGCGTGTAATACTCCTGCGATAAGGCCAGCCATTCCTAATAAGGTAAAATTGGCTTCAGAAACCTGAAACCCTATTCCCAGATTATTGATTACCTTGGCAACAACATTTCCTAGAGCACTCCCCATGACCATAGTCGGAATAAAAATACCTCCAGAACCTCCTGCAGCAAAAGTAGAGGTCATCGCTATGGCCTTAAAAAAGGTAATTCCTGTTAATAAAGCAATAATAACCCACACATTACCAGTGATATTATCAAATGGTGTTTTGCCTATTGCCGCCATATGATTGCCGTGCAATAAATTATTGATAAAACCAAGTCCCTCTCCATACAGAGGAGGGATAAAATATAACATGATTCCTATGGCTATTCCTCCAATTATTAATCGATGTATCTTTTTTGGGAAACGATTAAAAAAATGAAGAATTCCAAAATACATTTTAGTAAAATATATTGAAGCAATGGCTGTACCTATTCCCAAAATGATATAAAAAGGAGTATCGTAGATGTCAAATTTTTCGAGAACATCAAATCTGAATAAAACTTCATCTCCCAAAAAAAAGTAAGAAGTAATAATTGAAGATACAGAAGCAAATAGAAGTGGTAACAAAGAAGTAAGGGTAAGGTCTAGGCTGAATACTTCTACTGCAAATACTAAACCTGCCAACGGTGATTTGAAAACCGCAGATATGGCACCTGCAGCGGCACAACCGATAAGCAAAAACCTGGTTTTAGTATCGAGCTTAAATATTTTACTAATATCAGAGCTTATAGTAGAACCAGAACCAATGGCTGGCCCCAAAAGCCCTACAGATCCCCCAAAACCAACAGTAATTGGAGCAAGAATCAAGGGGAGATACCCCTGTACTTGTTTGATGACTCCATTTTTTTTGGATAATGAATATAGAATAAGTGGAATCGAAGATTCTGTGTCTTGCTTGGTGATATATTTCGTAATAATATATACAATAAAAAGGCCAATAATTGGGATGATAAAATAAAACGAAGTTTGCCAAAGAATAATGTCACCTTCTAATACAAGCTGTATCAAGTGAGTCATGTTCTTTAATAGTAAAGAAACCAACCCTGCCATAAAACCAACAATAATGCTGAGAATCAACACAAAATTCTTATCAGAAATGTAGCGATACCGCCATTTGAGAATTTTATAAAGTATTGTTTTTTTTGATGCTACCGGCATAATAAAGGTTAAACAATTTAAAGGTAAAAAAAATCCCACAAAACGTGGGATGTCTACATAACTAGATTTTCATGTATATAGTGTGTGTTATATACTAAGTTTTATGTGTAGTTCTTTAAGTTGTTCTTGATCTATTGTTGCAGGAGCATCGATCATTACATCTCTACCACTATTATTTTTTGGAAAAGCAATAAAATCTCTAATGGTTTCCTGTCCTCCCAAAATAGATACCAGTCTATCAAATCCAAAAGCAATACCACCATGAGGGGGGGCGCCATATTGAAAAGCATCCATCAAGAATCCAAATTGTGCCTTTGCTTCTTCTGGTGTAAATCCAAGATGATCAAACATTAGTGCTTGAGTCTCTTTATCATGGATACGAATTGAACCTCCACCGATTTCATTACCATTTAAAACTAAGTCATACGCATTTGCCCTTACTTTACCTGGATCAGTATCCAAAAGTGTAATATCTTCTGGTTTTGGAGAAGTAAAAGGATGATGCATAGCATGATATCTTTGTGTATCTTCATCCCATTCTAGCAAAGGAAAATCAACAACCCATAATGGAGCAAATTCCTCTGGGTTTCTTAATTCTAAACGCTCTGCGAGTTCCATACGCAATGCACTCAACTGCGCTCTTACTTTATTTGTTTCACCCGATAATACACAAATCAGATCTCCTGGTTGTGCACCTGTAGTTTCTGCCCATTTTGCAAGGTCTTCTTGATCATAAAACTTATCTACAGAAGATTTGTATGTGCCATCTTCATTACATTTTACATAAACCATACCCAGAGCTCCTACTTGAGGACGCTTTACCCAGTCTATAAGTTTATCAATTTCTTTTCTGGTGTAAGAAGCTCCCCCAGGAACAGCTATACCAACAACAAGTTCTGCGGTATTGAATACATTGAAGTCTTTGTGCTTTGCTACAGCATTAAGTTCGCCAAATTTCATACCAAATCGTATGTCTGGTTTATCATTTCCGTAGGTTCTCATTGCTTCGTCGTATGTCATTCTAGGAAAATCCGATATATCTACTCCTTTGATTTCATGAATAAGATGACGAGTTAAGTTTTCAAAAATAGATAAGATATCTTCTTGCTCAACAAATGACATTTCACAATCGATCTGCGTAAACTCTGGTTGCCTATCTGCTCTAAGATCTTCATCTCTAAAACATTTTACAATTTGAAAATATTTATCCATACCTCCTACCATAAGCAATTGCTTGAATGTTTGTGGCGATTGCGGTAAAGCATAAAATTGACCTTCATTCATACGTGATGGTACTATAAAATCACGAGCTCCTTCTGGGGTAGATTTAATGAGATATGGTGTCTCGACTTCTATAAAACCTTCGTTGGATAAGTAGTTTCGAACGAGCATTCCTACTTTATGACGAAACATCAGGTTATTTTTTACAGGATTCCTCCTAATATCAAGATATCGATATTTCATTCGTATATCTTCGCCTCCATCAGTTTCATCTTCTATAGTAAAAGGAGGAACGATAGCATCATTGAGAATGTTAAGGTCTGTGACTAGTATTTCGATATCCCCAGTTGGGATATTTTTATTTTTAGACTCTCGTTCGATTACTGTTCCTTTGATTTGTATTACAAATTCTCGTCCTAGTGTTTTAGCTTTTTCTACAACAGCTACAGGAGTTCGTTCTTCATCAAATATTAATTGAGTGATCCCATATCGATCTCTGAGATCTACCCATATCATAAATCCTTTATTACGTATTTTTTGCACCCATCCTGAAAGGGTGACTTCTTTATTAATGTCTGAGGGGCGTAACTCGCCACAAGAATGACTTCTGTACATAGCTTTATATTAAGGCTGCAAAAATAAGAAGATTTATTCATTAAGTTAATTGTAGGAAGTTGATAGTTTTTTTATTTGTCGATATAGAGTAAACTTTACTTATATTTTCCCATTAATAATGATTGTTATTAACAAAGCTTAGGGATCAATTTCTTTATTATTGCTCTATTTTTTAAAATTGCGAATAATTCGCAAATAGCCATTATTTGTAGTGGTGTTTGTATGTTTTATTTTATTTTATTGCAAACAATTGTTAGTTTTAACATTAATATATCGATATCTTTTAATAGATTTAACGGAACATTATAAACAGATCATTATGAAGAAAACAACTCAATGGGGCAAAACGGGGGTTTTGCTATTATTATTTTTAATTCCTACAATTTTGCTTTCGCAAGAGACCATTACAGGGAAAGTGGTCATTGAGGGCAGTGGAGAGCCTGCTGCTTTTATGAATATTGTTGAAGAAGGTACGAATAACGGAACATCTAGTGATATCGATGGAAGTTTTAGTATTACAGTAAACTCCTTACCAGTAAGATTAAAGGTTTTTGCACTAGGTTTTGCTGAAAAAGTTATTCCGGTATCGTTGGCTGGGGATATTACTATACAAGTTAGTGAGTCTTCTGAAGCTTTGGATGAAGTAGTTGTAACAGGTTTAGCTACTTCGGTTAAAAGAGAGAATCTAGCTAATGCTGTTTCTACGGTATCTGCAGAAGAATTGGCAGAACTTACACCACCTCAAACATTAGATGGAGCACTTGCCGGTAAATTTGTAGGAGCGCAAATTACTCGTAGTTCTGGTGCACCGGGAGGGGGTATTTCTGTTAGACTAAGAGGGGTAACTTCTGTAAATGGTAATTCTCAACCTCTATACATTGTTGATGGGGTGTATGTTAATAATAATAGTATTTCTGGAGCTGGTTTAAATGCTGTTTCTGGAGCTGCCGCTGGAGGTAACGCTTCTAATCAAGATAACCCTTCAAATAGGATTGCAGATATTAACCCAGATGATATAGAAAGTGTTGAAATTCTAAAAGGAGCGTCTGCTGCTGCAATTTATGGTGCAAGAGCTGCTGCTGGGGTTATTATAATTAAAACCAAAACAGGTAAACAAGGTAGAACCAAAATTTCTTTTAATCAAGATGTAGGGTTCAATACAATACTCAATTCTAGAGGACAAAGAACCTATACAGAAGATAGGGTTTTTGATTTCTTTTTCAACCCTAATCCTGGAGACCCAATTGCCGAACAAAGATCGAGAGATGCTGCAAATGATCAAGTTGCTCTTTTTAGAGCTGCTCGAGATTCGGGTAGACTTATAGATTATGAAGATGAAATTTTTGGAGAAGAAGGGTTTATCTCTAATACTAATGTTAGTATCTCTGGGGGATCAGAAAATACACAATATTATGCGGCTTTTTCTAATAATGCTGAAGATGGGATTGTCAAAAATACAGGGTATACCAGAAAATCTATACGATTTAACTTGAATCATACTTTTTTTAAGGATAAAATACGATTGTCTTTGAATACAAATTATGTAGACTCAAAAGCTGATAGAGGGTTCTTTAATAATGATAATTCAGGAACCACAATTGGAGTATCTTTAACATCTACGCTTCCTTATAGAGATCTTTTTCCAAATGAATTAGGAGTATATCCGGATAATCCAGATGCAGCTTCTAATCCTTTGCAGACAAGAGACCTTATCACAAACAGAGAAGATGTTGATCGATTTATTATTGGAGGAAACCTAGATATAAAACTTTTTGAAAATGATAAATCTAATTTAAAACTGATCTTAAGTGGAGGGGTAGATTATTATCAATTAACAACAAATGCTCTTTTTCCAAAGATTTTACAATTCCAAAAGGTTACAAATGGTGGTTTAAATGGATTGGTTGCTGTAGGAGATACAGAAAATAAAGATGCGAATTATTCTGGATTTTTGGTACATAATTATAAAACAGATAGTGATATTAATTTTACAACACAGGCCGGGGCAACCAAATTGACTTTTGAAAGAAATACAGTGAATACTGTTGCTTCTGATCTAATTGCTTTTGAAGATAATTTGGATCAAGCTGCGAATGTTGGAGTAAATCAATTTAGACAAGAACAAGAAGATGTTGGTTTCTTTGTTCAGGAAGAAGTGAATTACCAAGGTAAAATTATCGGTACACTAGGGATTCGTGGTGATAAGTCTAGTAACAATGGAGATGCAAATGAGTTTTTCTATTATCCAAAAGCTTCTTTAGCAGTTAATTTACAAAACTTTGGACTTTGGGAATCTGAAAACCTTAATCAGTTAAAAATAAGAGGAGCTTATGGAGAAGCAGGTAATTTTGCGCCTAATGGAGCTTTATTTACTACCTACACTAATTCATTAATCGATGGTGTTGCTGGTATCGTGGTTCCTCCAACTTTGGGAGACCCAAATATAGAGCCTGAAAGACAAAAAGAATTAGAACTAGGATTAGATGCTAGCTTTTTAAAGCGAAGAGTTAATCTTGAATTCAC
Organism: Aquimarina algicola; assembly: GCF_006443095.1. Lineage (GTDB taxonomy): Bacteria > Bacteroidota > Bacteroidia > Flavobacteriales > Flavobacteriaceae > Aquimarina > Aquimarina algicola. The sequence goes on along the minus strand of NZ_VFWZ01000003.1, from coordinate 493,473 downwards.
ATATTATATCAAAAGTGTAGATGATCTTATTTTACAAGCAAATGTAGAACCATCATCAGGATTCACTACAGAGTTTGCAAATGCGGGAGATCTTGAAAACAAAGGTGTAGAAGTAACTTTAAATGCAAATGTTTTTCAAGGAGAAGATTTTGAATGGAATACAGGAGTGTTATTTTTTAAGAATAAATCAGAAGTTACACAGTTAGATGTAGCACCTTTTAATTTAGGAAGTTTTGGTACAGGTCTAGGTACGTTTAGAATTGAAGAAGGTAAAAGTGTAACTCAAATTGTTGGGAATAATGCAGATGGAGATTTAGTAGTTTTAGGAGACGCAGAGCCTGATTTTCAAATGACATTTACCAATAACTTTAGATACAAAGATTTTACATTATCTTTTTTATGGCACTGGAAAGAAGGTGGAGATAATATCAACTTAACAAATCTGCTTACTGATTTTGGTGGAACTAGTCCGGATTTTGATGATATCGACCTTGACCCGGCAGGAGTAACACCAAATGGACCGTTTAGAGTAGGAGCTTTTTCATCAGGAAATGCAACACCTTTTACAGAAGATGCATCTTATCTGAGATTAAGAGAGATAGGGCTATATTATACATTACCAACAAAATTTTTGGATAGCGCCTTTAAAGGAAATGTATCTAGAGTGAAGATAGGTTTTTCAGGGAATAACTTGATTAATATTTTCGATTATAATAGTTACGATCCCGAGGTATCAAATTTTGGATCAGGAGGTTTATCTACAGGAGTAGAAGTAACACCATTTCCATCATCAAAAAGGGTATTGTTTCACCTAGCAGTTGACTTTTAATTAAAACATAAGAAAATGAAGATATATAAAATATTATTAGGATATATATGTGTAGCAATGCTTATTATATCTTGTGATGTAGAAGACGGGCAGGATTTAAATGGACCAAGCACAGAATCAATATCGAGTGATTTAAGCAGGGGAGAATTGAGAGATGCTATGTTTGGGGTTTTTGCAGATATGAGAACACAATTAGGTACTCAAATCGATGCTCAAGCGGTAGCAGGAAGAGAATATTGGCGTTTTCAAAGTTCTGATCCCAGATGGACAGCTGATTTATTGACAGGGACTTTGGATAATAATACATTTTATACAACAAATCCTTATGCAGCTCGCTATGCTAGCATCAAAAATGTAAATTTGATTTTAGAAGGTCTAGAAAATTCAACAGAAACGTTTACTGATGAAGAGAAAGCAGGAATACGTGGTGTTTTAAATACAATTAAAGCACATGAATTACTTATGGTACTTAATTTACAATTTCTTAACGGGATTAGAATCGATGTTGCAGATGAAGAAAATTTAGGACCATTTGTAAGTTATGAACAGGCATTAACGGATATTTTCACTATGTTGACTGATGCTGCTACTGATTTATCTAATTCAGGAGATTCATTACCATTTGGCATTCCTTCTGGTTTTAATGACTTATCAACCGAAGGCGATGGGGGAGTATCTGGGTTTATCGCATTTACTAATGCTCTTGCGGCAAGAGTAGAAGCGTATAGAGGAAACTATCCCTCAGTATTAGAGCTGCTTGATGATTCTTTTATGGAAATGAGTGGAGGTAATTTATCAAAAGGTGTTTACTTCACATTTGCTTTAACTGGTGCAGACGTTCCAAACCCATTATTTTTTGCCAAAAATTCAACAGGAGCTAATGCCCGAATTGCGCATCCTACATTTATTGACGACGCAGAAGCAGGAGATACTAGATTAAACAAAGTTGTTTTTAGAGAGGCAGAAAACTCAGCAGGAGTTGTAGAACCAAACCCTCTTACACAATCAAACCTTACGGGTACACATGATGTGTTTATTTATGAATCTAATACTTCGCCTGTTGCTATTATAAGAAATGAAGAGTTAATATTATTGGCCGCAGAAGCAAACCATATTACAAATCCTACTGCTGCCGTAGATGCAATAAATATTATAAGAAATGCAGCGGGACTTGGAGATTATGCTGGAGGTACGAGTCAAGCTGAATTAGTGACAGAAATTCTAAGACAAAGAAGATATTCTTTATATGCAGAAGGGGGACATCGTTGGATTGATCTTAGAAGATTTGATCGTCTTGATGAATTAAGACCTTTAGATCGAGATGGAGATGATATTTTTGAGCAATTCCCTACGCCGGAAAATGAAAACCGATAAGATTGACTTAAAACTTTTATAAAGAAAAAACCACTATATTATCATAGTGGTTTTTTATTGCTTAAAACCGCATATAATACTCAAATTTGACTCTTTATATCGTTTTTGAATTCTAATTTCAAAAATTAAAACCGGTAGTATTCTGTATATCAAAAACCAGTAAAGTTTAGTATTCGTTTTAGTGACTAATAATTTTAAAATTGGGTACAGTAATCATCTATTCTTTATATAAATATGTAGCTGAATAATCTTCCTAAAAACGTTATTTAAGAATTTTATAATGAGGAGTTTACCGATTTATTAGAACGTTGATTACCTTATTCTTGTTACAATTTTATGGAGTGTAGTAATCAATAGAACTTTCTTTTTTTATGCTGAATTTGGAATAAAAACTTTATTCTGATAATAGAAACTGTATGGGTCGACCTAAAGAATTTTAATAAGTTAATATATTTTAGCATTTTATTAACATTTTGCCAAAATAATATTATGATAACAAATAAGGCTAAACTATTTTTTGTATTGTCGGTAACCTTTATGATTAATTTTATAATTATCTCCTGTAACGGTGATGACGATTTTATAGACACTGATCAAATAGAAGGTGCTGAAACCGAGAGTAGTCAAACAGAAAGTAATCAAAAAGTGATAAAAAGTTTTGATATTGCAGATGTAACCGGAACTATCGATGAATCTACAAAAACAATTACACTTATCATTAATGAAAATGATTTAACATCTTTAACACCAAATATTCAGGTTTCTCCTAATGCCACTATAAGTCCTGCTTCAGGAGTTGTTCAAGATTTTACAAAGCCTGTAACTTATATAGTAACTGCAGAAAATGGCTCGACAGTTAACTATCAAATAACGGTTAAAAAGACTAAAACTAATGATGCGTCTATAACCGGTTTTACTATTTCTGGTATAGATGGAACTATTGATGAACTTACCGAAACAATTACATTATCCATAGATGTTGTTAATTTGGCATCTTTAGTACCAAATATCAAAATTTCGACAAATGCTACCATAAGCCCTGCTTCTGGAGTTATGCAAGATTTTACGAGCCCTGTAACTTATAAAGTGACTGCAGAAAATGGTCTAGTAAAAGAATATGTTGTTACTGTAACTTCAAATAGTGAACCTGCCGAATCAAAATTAGTTAATTATAATTATCAGATCGCTCATTGTGTGGGAGCTAAAGAATCTACTGCCTGGATAGGAGAATCAATAGTAATTATGATAGAAGGAGAAACATCTTCGGATAGAAATGCTCAGATTATGAATAGAGCAATAGATTTATTGCAACAAGTTGATGATAAATATCAAGAATTTACAGGTTTAAGAAACCTGAGAAAAGCATCAGAACATGAAGGGAAAACAGTGATTGAAATTGTAAAAGACAATTGCGGCTCGGGAGGATTGGCATCTCACGGTGTACTTGGAATGTCTACAGGAGTCTCCTTTTTTGATAATTTGTACAATAATATTGCAATGGGATCTAATGCTATCCCTCAAGTATTTTTGTATGAAATCAATAGAAATTACTGGTTGCCTAAGTTTAATAAAAAAATTGATTGGGCGATGAATGAAGAGCCCGCGAATTACGGTTGGTGGACAGTGGGTATGAATAATGCTCAGGCTGTGATATTAACCGCTTCTATAAATACGGAACTAGATTATTTTGGACAAAACAGGGATGGTTTTCGAAACAGAATGGTTCAAAATTTTACTACCTATTTAAACTCTTCGTCTTATGATTTTGATTATGGATGGAAACAAAGTTTAATGCCTTGGAATAGTACGGAATCAATCAATGATTTGATGAGTGGACTCTTGATTTATTCCTACGAAAATTTTGGAGGAGATCTCTGGATGAAAAACTTTTATAAATACATCAAAGATTCTTCTATACCTAATCGCTCTGGGGTATTTGCTTATCAAGAATGTAGAGATAATGTTTATAAAATTTGGAGTCTTTCTGCAGAACGTGACCTGATCGATTTTTTTGAGAATGATATGAAATGGGAAATTAGTGATGCAGCTAAGAATGATATTAAAAATAGCTTGTAGATAAAGCTTGAGGTTTATAAAAAATCGAATTTTCAGACAAAAAGAGTCACTTTTGATAGTGGCTCTTTTTTTGAAATGTTTTTATTTCAAAGAAAATTTATCAAATAGAGGTGTTAGTCTTTAATATGATTAATTAGACCTTTGAAAAACATTCATAAAAGAAATGAATTCGTCTTTTTTCTGCCGAGAAATAGAAAAAGTAACGCCATTATCCATTTGTATATAATTTCCCTCCTTGTTAATATATTTTTTTACATGAGTAATATTAATAAGATAAGAACGATGAGGTCTGAAAAAAGTAGAGGTTTTACGCAATAGATTTTCAAAATGTTTTAAGGGTTTACTGATCAAGATGTCCTCATCATTCAAAATATAAACTTTGGTATACATCCCATCTGCTTCAAAACATATGATGTCATTTAGCTCTAGAAACCGAACTCCATCGCTTACAGGGAGTGCTATTTTATGATAAGAAGAAGGATTAGAAAGTACATGGGATAACCCAAGTAATCTTTCATAAGTTTGATTTTTTTCTAAAAGTATTGTAGCTTTTTGAACAGCTTCTTGGACTTGTTTCCAATGTATTGGTTTTAAAAGATAATCTACTGCTGATAATTGAAAAGCTTCTATTGCATATTTGCTATACGCAGTTGTAAAAACAATCTCAAAGTTGAAGTCTTTTCTGTCTACAAACTCTAAAATTTTGAGACCGGAGTATTTAGGCATTTCAATATCCAAAAATACAATACCGGGATTGTATTGCTTGATTAGCGAAACTCCTTCTAGAAGATCTTTTGCTTCATAAACCTCTGTAATTTCCAGGCAACATTCTTTTAGTATAGTATTCAATAAAGCTCTGGCTTTGTTTTCATCATCAATAATAAGTGCTTCGATTTTCATGATTCTTAATAATTGGAATTCGTATTATAACTTCTGTACCTATTGCAATGGTATTCTTTTTCAAATCAATGATTTGTACTCCTACTCTGCGGTTTTGCCTTGTTTTTAAAAGCTCTAATCTTGTTTTTCCTGCTTCAGTAGCAAAAGAGTTATGTCGTGAATTGGCATGGTTGATTTGCATAGAAGCTTCTCTACCAATACCATTATCTCTGATTTTACAAATTATGTTATTGTCTATATATTTAGAAAAAGAAAAGGATATTTCTAATTTTTTAATTCCTTCTTTATGCAAAAAACCATGTTTGATAGCATTTTCAACATAAGGTTGAATGAGTAGGGGAGGAATTTGACAAATCATGATTGAGGGATCATCTTCTACTTCTATATCATATTCTATCTCGTCATTAAATCTGGCATTTTCAAGTTCTAAATATAATTGCAAGGTTTCTATCTCTTCTTCCAAATTTATCATGTTACGTTTGCTATATTCGAGATAGATACGCACAAGGTCTGCAAATTTTGAAAGATAGTCTGATGCTTTATATTTTTGATTATTTAATATAAACTCTTGAATAGAATTAAGTGCATTAAATAAAAAATGAGGATTCATTTGCGATTGTAATGCGGTAAGTTTAGAGTTTATGAGTTCTAATTCGGTATCCTTTTTTTGTTGCTCTAATAGGTCTCTATATTTTATTTTTTTAATTCGAATAGTGAAATAAATTAATAATAAGGGAGTTGCCGCAATTGCAATCAAAACATAGAACCACCAGGTGACCCAATATGGAGGAAGAATTTTGAAAGTGACTTTTTGTGCTTCGACACTTTCAATACCATCATGATTCACTGCTTTTGCTTCAAAAATATATTGACCCGGAGGAAACGAAGAATATTGTACTTGTTGGCTAGTAGTTGTAATCCAATCAATATCGGATCCTTTTAATCGGTATTTAAATTTTTTTGTTACACTTGGGTTTAAAAAAGAAGTAGAGTTAAAACTAATGTTTACATTAGTATCATATGGTAACGTATAGCTATTTTTGAGAATAGTATCTCTTTGATTGATTTTAATTTGATCTATTGCAATTAAAGGAGAAATTTGATTGTTAAAATTTTGTTCAGTATTAATTTGGATTAAACCTTTGAGAGTGGCAAGAAATAGTTTGTCTTTTATGACTTGCATATCTAAAATATCTAAAGCTTGTAACCCATCACTACGATCGATAGTTGTAATCTCTGTAACTACTCTGTTTTTTGAATCTCTTTTTAAAAATTGTAGTGCTTTGTCTGTAGAAACCCAAACATGATTTCCATCTGTTTCTATTTGTCTAATCTTTATACAGGATAATCCATTATTATTGTCATAGTGCTCTACTATTTCATCATTTTTAATCCCCAGAAGACCATATTTATGAGTGGAAACCCATATCGTACCGTCATCTGTTTCTTTAATGTTTTTGGTGAAAATAGGTTGGTTATTATATAGTATTTTCTTTTCATTATACTTTTTGTCATAAACAAATAATCCGTCTATATAGCCTATGTATATTTTGTGCTCTTTTTTGTTGTAGTGATTGACGTACGATCTTTTTTTTCGAAATATTTTTTCATAATCTATAATGTCTGAATTTGATCCTTTATGTTCAATAAAATTATTTCTTTTAATGCCAGAGCCTTTTATTGATGAAAACAGTATTAAATCATTAGAGAGAATTTTATAATCTTTCCACCCTATTTCACTAATTAATCTTTCTTTTCCTTCTATTGTATATAAATTATTACCATGCCCAAGTGATACTAGCATGTTGTAATCTTTTTCATATTCTAGTTTAGTGATTTCAGCGACGTGTTTTGAGAATTTTGTAAAAGGGTAAACACTATCTTTTTGTATGTCTATTTTTCCAAACCCTTTATGATCAATAGAGTAATATAGATTGCTTGCACTGTCTTTGGTCAATGACCTAATCTCATTAGTTGCAATTCTCGAATTTTGAGTAGTGTATGATATAATATCTAGATTTGGTATTATATAGATACCGTTTTTGATTGTAGAAAACCAATAATGTCCAGAATAATCTTGGATCACTCTGGATACAAACTTGTTAGGGAACAAATGCTTGAAACCAATTGCTTCATTACCCTTCCACTTAAATCGAATTGCACCAATATTAGTACTTAACCAAATAAAACCTTTATTGTCTTCTTTGATATCAACGATTCGATTTGGTTGTAAATGTTTGGGGAATTTGATTTCGAAATATCTTTGACTTTTTTGATCCCAATAATATAATTTTTTATTAAACGTATAATGACCAGATGTTAAAAACGTATGATTTGTGGTTTTGAATAGTCTAGAATATAAAAAAGGAATATCGACTGTTTCTCTAGTTCTATCTCTAGAAAGAATAGTAAAAACTTTTGATTTTTCTCCTTTTCTATACCATAATTGATCTTTTATTTTTTTAAGACTAAAAGTTTGACAGTCTTTATTATCGCAGTTCCCTGATCTTAAAAAGTCAATTTTGCGAGTATTAATATTGATTTGAAATAGTTCTTTGTTCGAATTAATATAAAGGTGATCATCAAAGATTGCAAACTCATGTACGCGTTCTGCAGTTGTATAGTGGCTAATATCTATAAAGGTATTGAGGGTATCATTCTCTACATAAAATATTTGCCCTGCCAGATTATTACACCAAATCCTTTGTTGTTTATCTTCAAATAAGCCAAATACAGATAATCCTGTATTATCTGAGTTTGTATAACTTCTGAATGTTTTTCCATCATAACGAAATAATCCATTATTTGCAGCCAACCACAAAAAACCATTACTGTCGAGTAACATATCATAAAACTCAAAGTCTGGTAGTCCATCTTTTTCAGTTAAATGATAAAAACATGGATGCTGAGAATAAAGTAAAGAAGTAAAAAATAATAATAGTGATAAAACTTTATTCATGGCAAAAGCATAGCCTATAAAAATACAATTATCTCAATAATATAGATTAATTTGTTTCTGAAAATACACTCTCAATTTCTGAATATTGTTTATGACTATATGAAGCTACATTATTCTTTTGATTTTATAAAACTTAAAATGTTCTGAGAAATCCAAATATTTTTAAAAAATGTAATGATAATAAAAAAACGCCATACTTGAAGTATGACGTTTTTAGATCAATTTTTCAAAAATGATTAAGCTGTTGCAGTTTTAGTTGATGCTATAGGTACTTCTACAACTTTCTTTTTACTGAATCTAACTTTTACTCTGTTTACAATATAAAATAAACAAGGTACTATAATTAGCGTTAAGAAAGTGGCGATAACTAATCCGTAGATTACTGCCCAAGCTAATGGACCCCAGAAAATTACGTTATCTCCACCAAGGTATATTTTTGGATTACCAGTACTGAATAATGAAAAGAAATCAACATTAAAACCAATAGCTAGGGGTATCAATCCTAATACTGTTGTGATTGCAGTCAATAATACAGGTCTTAGACGAGCTTTACCACCTTTAATAATAAGTTGCATAACTTCTTCATTTGGTAATAGATCTTTTTCAGGAACATTAAGCTCTACCTTTTTTCTATCGATTAACAATTGTGTGTAATCCAGTAAAACTACTCCATTATTTACTACAATCCCTGCTAATGATATGATTCCCATCATTGTCATCATGATAACAAAAGGTGCTCCTGTAATCAAAATACCACCAAATACACCAATAAAACTTAAGAATATAGCAATCATGATGATTGTTGGTTTTGACACAGAACTAAACTGGAAGATCAAAATAAGCATTATCAATCCTAATCCTGAGAAAAAGGCTCCCATCAAAAATGACATTTGCTTGTTTTGTTCTTCGATCTGACCAGTATAATCAATTTTTACATTTCCGGGTAAATCAGGGAAACTTGCCATTTCGGTTTGTATCTGCGATACGATAGCTCCTGCATCTGTAAATCCGGGTTGAAGTCCTGAATATACAGTTACCACTCTTTTGGTGTCTTTATGTTTGATCGCACTAAAAGATGAGGTGTTTTTTTGTGAAGCAACTGCAGAAACAGGAATTTCTTTCAACCTTCCGGTTGCTTGATCTCTAAATGTGATATTCTGATTGAATAAAGCACTTGTATTATAGCGGTTATCTTCATTGAATCTAACATAAATGTCATAATCTTCACCATCTTTTTTATACACACCAGCTTTTTCTCCAAAGATAGAGCGACGTAATTGGTTACCGACTTGCCCTGCTGCAACGCCTAATTCACCAGCTTTTTCTCTGTCTACCACTACTTGCATGGCCGGTTTTCCTTTATTAACATCAATCTTAAGTTCTTCAATCCCAGGAATGTTCTTTTCGTTAATAAAGTTTCGCATCTGTTCTGCGATATTAATTAACTCATCATAGTTTGGTCCTTCTATTTCTATGTTAATAGGGTATCCGGCAGGAGGTCCAACGGCATCTTTTTCTACAGAAATTGCAACTCCAGGATAAATTCCTTTAAGAGCTTCTTGAACTTTACTTCGTAATATTTCAGAATCTTTACCTTGTCTAAATTTAAATTCTCTCATCGTAGCAGTAATTTTTGCACGATGTGGCATTTCTGCATTACTACCACCATCTGTTTGTGGATTACCTGCTCCTTCACCTACTTGCGATACCGCAGATTCTACCAAGAAATTATAGCTTTGTCCTTCTATATACTCTTTGTCGTTTACAACGGCATATACACGTTGCTCAATTTCTTTTGTGATAGCATTGGTTTTATCAATATCTGTACCTTGTGGATATTCAATGTATACGATGATTTGGTTAGGCTTATTATCAGGAAAAAACTCAACTTTAGTTCTTTGACTACCTACTGATTGACCAAACATGGCAAATACCACAAATAGTAAAATAAAGGTTCCGATCACGAATCCATAAGAGCGCCAACCTTTTAAAGCAAAGGTCAAAAAGAGCTGATACTTGTTTTCAAGCCATGTTAATATTCTTCTTTGGAAAAAATTAGCAGCACCTTTAAGCACATATCTATAGATCCAAAACATAATTGCAGTAACAATCATTAGGCTTCCGAGGGCTCGTACTTGACCACCGATAATTAAAATAAAAGTACCAATCCCACCTAGAATAATACTTAATCGGATAAGTTGCTTACGAGTTAATTTTTTCTCACCAATTTCCATGAATTGAGAAACCAGCATTGAATTGATAAAAATCGCAACAAAAAGAGAGGAACCTAACACTACAGATAAGGTTATTGGAAAGTAAATCATAAATTCTCCCATAACCCCCGGCCACATTCCTAATGGAATAAAGGCAGCAACTGTGGTAGCAGTAGAAATAATAATAGGATATGCAATTTCTCCGATACCTTTTTTGGCAGCTTCTATGCGAGACATTCCTTCTTCTTCCATCAATCTGAATACATTTTCTACCACTACAATACCATTATCTACTAGCATCCCTAGTCCCATGATCAATGCAAAAAGAATCATAGTATTCATTGTATATCCTAGAGCAGAAAGAATCATAAAGGACATAAACATCGACATTGGTATTGCAAAGCCTACAAATAGTGCATTTCTAAATCCTAAGAAAAACATAAGTACACCAACAACTAGAATGATACCAAAAATGATGTTATTTACAAGGTCACTTACTTGGTTGTTAGTTTTTTCAGATTGATCATTGGCTACAGAAATATCCAAGTCTTTAGGAAAAATATCTTCTTCTGCTTTTTCTAAAATTACATTGATTTTTTCTACAGCTTCGATCATGTTCTTACCAGAACGTTTCATAACGTCAAGCATCACAACATTATGACCAAATTCTCTTGCATAAGTAGTTTTGTCTTCTTCTTTAAAAGTTACTTTGGCAATATCTCTAAGATAGACAGCTCCATCTTGTGATTTTACCACAAAGTCGTCTAGTTGTCTGGGTTTGTCAATTTCTCCCAAAATTCGAATAGTACGCCTTTGTCCACTTGTAATCATATTACCTGCAGACATGGTCATATTACCATTTCGAATAGTGTTTATAACATCATCAAAGCTTACTTTGGCAGCCATCATTTTGTAGATATCTACAGCTACTTCTACTTCTTTTTCTTGTGCACCACGTATTTCAGCTTTTTTGATTTCAGGTAAATCTTCAATTTCATCTTCGAGATATTCTGCAAATTCTTTTAATTTCTCTACAGTATAATCCCCCGCGATATTAATGTTCATTATCGGTGTCTCTTCAGAGATACTTAGATCAAAAACATTCGGTTCTACTTTTGCTCCATTAAAAGTTGGCCAATCTTCATTCGCTTTTTCAGAATCTACTTCATCTTTAACCTTTTGTTTTGCTTCTGCCACTGTAAGTTCTTCTTCAAACTCTACAGTGATAATACCATAATCTTCTTGTGATGTAGATACAATCTCTACAACATTACTTACGTTTTTGAGCTTATCTTCTAATGGATCTATAATTAAACGTTCGATATCTTCAGCGGTATTACCGGGATACGGAACACTTACGTATATTTTTGTTTCATTGATTTCAGGAAAGTTTTCTCTCGGCATAGCAAAATATGCAGATAGTCCTAAAAACAAGAATATGGCAATCATTACATAAATGGTAGTTGGGTTGTCTATTGCCCACGAGGATAATTTAAACTCCTTATCTACCTTTTTCTTATTAACTTCCATAGTTGTTAATTTAAAATTTTAACTTTTTGGCCATCTTTTACGCTTCTGGCACCTTCGCTAATAATGGCATCGCCATTAGTTAATCCATCTAGGACTTCGATATAATCTCCTTGTGTTTTTCCGGTCTTTACAATTACTCTTTTAGCTTCTGCGATACTCTGACTATCTTGATCAGAAGTTACATATGTATATTGATCACCTTCAGCATTTTCAGAAATAATACTTTGTGGTATTAATATTGCTTTTTCGTTTGTGTAATCATTGATCTTCACTTTTGCTGTCAAATTAGGTTTGATTACACCATCGTTGGATGGGATAGCAACTTCGACCATAAAAGATCTGTTGTTAGGATTAATGTAGTTTCCTACTTGTCTAACTTTTGTTTGTACAGTTTTTCCTAAAACAGGGAAATACACTTCTACATTTTTGCCTTTAGTAATATTGGCAATGTAGCGTTCGGGCACCTCTGTTTCTATATACATATCATTAAGATTGACGATACGGATGATCTCATTTTGACCAGCGTTTACAACATTACCTTGTTCAGTAATAATGTCATCTATTACTCCAGAGAAAGGGGCGTTTATAGTTGTTTTTGCCAACTGACGTTTAATCTGGTTTACTGCGTTTTGTTGTGCTTCAAAATTAGTTTTTGCTTCCAAATATTGAATTTCAGAACCGATTTTTTGTTCCCATAATCTTTTTTGGCGGTCGAATGTAGTTTTTGCTAATTGCATTTGTACTTCGATTTGAGAAAGTTGTTGGCTTAATCCCCCATCATCTATTCTTGCCAATAATTGACCTCTAGATACTTTTTGTCCTTTTTTTACATAAACTCTAGTCAAAATCCCACTTATTTCGGGAAAAAGTACTATGTTTTGCTTGGTTTCTACATTTCCTTGTAGCTCAAGATAATGATTGAAAATTGTGTCTTTTGCTACTATAGTTGTCACTAAAGGAAGTTTTTTTACGGTATCCAAAGCAGCAATAGCTTCATCAATTTGTTTTAATTGACCTGCTATAGTTTGTTGTTTTTCTACGACTTCTGTTCTTTTTGCTCGTAAAGCTTTAAGATCGCCTTTCTCTATTACTTTTTCAATAGAGGCTGTACCATCATTACCACATGATATGATAAATACTGAAATGAATATTGCGATAAATATCTTTTTCATAATAGGGTTAATTATTGTTGTTTGGTGTATTTAAAATATTTTCTAGCTCTGCTCTTTTGTTTATAATATCAAGCATAGCATTTAGAACTACATTTTGAGTGTTATATAATTGTAATTGTGCTTGTCTTAGTTCAAAACTAGTAGCAAGTCCCTCGGAATATTTGATTTGATTTTTGTTTTCAATTCGTTCTGCCAATGCAAGATTTTTCTTAGAGGTTTCATAAGATTCTATAGAAAATTTATAATCGCTCACAGCAGTCTCATACTGGAGTTGTATTTCTTGCTGAGCTCTTAAAAAATCAGTGTTAGATTGCTCGTTAGCAATTTTAGCTTGTTGTGTTCTTGCACTTCTTCTAAGAGAGCTAAAGATTGGGATATTAAGACTTGCTCCTAATATCGAAGATTGAAACCATCTGGTATCACTTTCGAAAAACACAAAGTCATCATCAAAGGCAGACGTACCATAATTTACAAAAGCTGTTAATCTTGGTAATGCACGGCTTCTTTCAAGTTTTAGTTCTAATCTTGTTTGTTCTGTAAGCAGATATGATAACCTGTAATCGATATTGTTTTCTAGAATAAAAGGTTTTGTAGTTACAGATTGATCCATATTTTTCATGGCTAGATTTTCTAGTTGATCAGACAATACTGTATTAGAATTTACATCAACGCCAATAGTAAGATTAAACATTTGGAGTGAAATCTTTTTTAATCGCTCAGCATTGCTAAGTTGATTTTTGATTTCTAATAATGTAATCTGTAATTGTTCTACATCTTCTTCTTCTGCGAGACCATTTTCAAAGATCTTTTTGGTTTCCAGATAGTTTTTTTCTAGAGTAGCTTCATTATTTTTAAGGATTTCTACATTTTCTTGTGAAACAAGTACACTACCATATGCATTAATAACACTTTTGCGAACTTCTAGTTTGGTTTTCTCTTCGAGATCGTCATTGTACTGTAAAAAGCTTTCTGCGGCTTCAATACCTACAAGATATGATCCGTCAAAAATAATCTGACTTAATGTTGCGGTTAGAGACGCTTGTTGTTTTACTCCAAAAATCACAGGTACAAATGTTCCGGGTTCTCCACCGGCTACTTCTCCGGGAATTAAGGTTACAGGTTGTTTTAGTTGGTTTTGATAATCAATGAGACCATCTATTTGAGGTAAACCATCTGCGGTAGCTTCCCATTTTCTTTTTAATGCCTTTGCGACATCGCGTCTTGCATTAATAGACTGATAACTGTTTTCTAATGCAAATTCTATTGCCTCGTCCAAGGTAAAAGAATATGAAGAGCTAACAGGCGATTGCTGCTGGGCTATTGCAAAATTGGTAAATAACCAACCAAGGCAAATTAGCCAAAAGTTGTTTTTCATGCTTGATTCTCTTTTATAAGATTGTTTAAAATTGTTCTTCCTTTTTCTGTTGTAATGCCACGTAGGTGATACTCAAGATATTGTTCCATAAGAGTAGACATTGTAAATTTTTGAAGAGGAAACATAGTAACGTCTTTTAGACCAGTCATATTAATAAAATATAATCTTGAGATGATTTCTATGTCAATATTCTCTCTAAAAATACCTTTTTCAATGCCTCGATTTAAGTTTTCGATAACACACTCTTGCATAACATCGAATTGTTTTATCTTGAGATCACTATGTATTTTGGGGTAATATTTCTGTAATTGATATTGGGGAGATGTTTTTTCATTTTTAAGATGTTGCATTACGATAGCTTTGATAGCATACAACTCTTCTATTGGGTCTAATTTTTTATCTAAGATTTCATCTATTCCTTCGCAGATGGAACAAAAAAGATGATCTGTTGTAGCTTCAACTAATTTTGTTTTATTTTGAAAATGTGCATAAATCGTTTTCTTTGAAATCCCTAACTCTGAAGCAAGGTCATCCATCGTTACACTTTTGAAACCCAAATTTAAAAACATGTCACTTGCCTTTTGAATAATTTCCTCTTTCATTATTGTGTTGAGCTTAATTTTTGCAGCAAATGTAAAGATGGAAACTTTAAAAACAGTAAAAGTTTCTAAAGTTTTACAATAATTTAACATTATCGCTATGGGTTAAGTGTTTTGCTTATATATAGGTCTTATATGGATATAGCATTTATCTATTCTTATTATTTAAAAAGTTTCAATTATTTTAGCGGAAAATAAACAGTATATAGTGTATAGTATTTCAGATTATCAGGGGTATTTTTTAAAATTTTTAGAACAAAAAAATAATATTAAAGAACCTAAAAACCTATATGAACCAATATCATATATTTTAAACTTAGGAGGAAAAAGATTAAGGCCTACTTTGGTGTTGTTAACAGCAGAAATTTTTGGAACTTCATATAAAAATGCTCTTGATGCAGCACTTGCAATAGAAGTTTTTCATAATTTTTCACTTATTCATGATGATATAATGGATGATGCTCCATTGAGAAGAGGTAAAGAAACCGTTCATGAGAAATGGGATATAAATACAGGGATTCTCTCGGGAGATGCAATGCTTATCAATGCCTACCAGCTTTTTGAGAACTATGAGGGTGATACTTTTAAAGAGCTTGCAATGTTGTTTACCAAAACAGCAATCGAGGTTTGCGAAGGGCAACAATACGATATTGATTTTGAAACTCGAGATGATGTTACCATTACAGAGTATATTAAAATGATAGAGTATAAAACTGCGGTCTTAGTTGGTGCAGCGATGCAAATGGGGGCAATTATAGCAGATGCAGACTCATCGTGTAAGTCTTCTATTTACAACTTTGGTCGATTACTTGGTCTTGCGTTTCAACTTCAAGATGATTACCTTGATGCATTTGGTGATCCTGAAACTTTTGGAAAACAATTGGGAGGTGATATTATTGAAAATAAAAAGACTTTTTTGTATTTGAAATCGCTTGAATTTGCTTCTGCAGAAGAACAAAAACAACTGAGAGGATTGTTTTCTCTTACTCCTGAAAATTCTGATGAAAAAATAGCAACAGTCAAATATTTGTTCGAAAAAACAGGTGCGAAAGAAGCAGCAAGATCCGCTATCGAAGAATATACTAATAAGGCCTTTGCCCTTTTGGATACTATTGATATTGCAGATAATAAGAAGCAAATTTTAAAGGTCTTTGGACAACAATTGATGAATAGAAATGTGTAGAATCTTTAATTCTTTTTTAAAACGAATATTATCTAATTTTTGACTAGTTTTAACAGATGAAGTTATATCATTTTCTTTTTGTTTTAGCTCTATTGGTTTTGAATATATCTTATTGTCAAGACGACTCAACAGATGCGTTGTATGGATCATATGATTTGTTTTTGGAATCTGTCAATAAAAAGGATACTCTAATTTCTACAACATATAAGACATATAAATGTTCTGAAAATCTAGAAGGAACCATATATTTTTATTATAAGAATGATACCATTAAACTTATTACGCATTCTTATAAACAAGGAAGATATGATAACTGGCATATAGAGAGATACTATTTGAAAAACAATACGTTACGAATAAAAACGACCTCTACCGAAATTATTCATTATAATACACAAAGTGTTCAAAGTTCGCAACGCCAATCATTCAGTGCGCAAAAAGTGTTAGAATTAGTAGAACATCGTATGGTATTTGATGAGAATTCTGTGGCGACTTGTAAAACCAGAAGCCATGGTGAAAAACTCTCTGAATGGGATCAGGCTTATTTTAATACATTACCTTTTGAAGAGGCCGATTGTGTAGAAGATCAAGATGATATTTTGTATAAATATAGATTACTTCGCAAAGCTGAAAAAAAATTAATTTCTGATAGAAAAAATCCCGGATGTATATTTCATTTATGGTAATTTTCTAAAAAAACACCCTAACAAAAGGTACATAGGCACTACCATAGATACTTTTGTCATCATCATACAAAACATCATATTTTATACCTAAGCTCACAAAGCCAACTCTATATGCTCCGCCTAGAAACAAAGCTGGATACCAATAATCATCATTAAATTTTTCATTATTGATTTCAATACTTCGGCTTACTCCCATTTGCTCAAATTCTGCAGATAATTGTAAGCCTTCAAAAGGATTAAATAATGTAATTACACTAGCGCCATAATTAGTACTTGTTCTTTCTTCATTAAGTCTATCATTTTCAAAAGTGCTATACCCAAAAATTAGACCTAACCCAGCACTAAATTGATCATTAAAAGAATAGATTGCAGCAGGAGCAGCTACAGCATTAAAAGTATCATCAGAAAATCCTATTCCTAAATTACCTCCAAATCTTACATTTGACCAAAAATTATTTTCTTGTGCTATAGTATTGTGTAATGATATGATGATTAAAAAGACTAAGAGAAAAATTTTACGGCTTTGAAGAAAAGATACTTTCATTGTTAAATTCATAAAAAATAATAACATAAATATAGATAATTCGATACTTAATATACCGTAATTGTTGTATTTTTGTTTCGTTTTATAATTTAAAAAACACAGTTGAATACTTACATATGGATAAATATTCATTTTTGAATGCGGCTAATACCGCATTTTTTGCAGATTTATACGATCAGTATTTGCAAAACCCCGATAGTGTAGAACCCAGCTGGAGAGCTTTTTTTCAAGGTTTTGATTTTGGTTTAGAAAGTGCAGATGGACAGACAGAGACTATTTATGTAGAAAAATCTGGAAGCGGTGAAACAGTACCTGTTCCAGAAAATGTTCAAAAAGAATTTCAGGTAGTTCGATTAATAGATGCCTACAGAACCAGAGGGCATTTGTTTACCAAAACAAACCCAGTAAGAGAACGTAGAAAATACACCCCTACTTTAGCGCTAGAAAATTTTGGGTTAAGTCAAGGAGACCTTAATACAGTATTCAATGCAGGAGAGATAATAGGCATAGGTCCTAATACACTTAGTAATATTATTGTTCATCTAGAACAGATATATTGTGATTCTATAGGGATAGAGTATATGTATATTCGTAATCCCGAAGAACGTGAGTGGATACAAGCTAGAGTTAATTTTAATACGAATAGAACAAAGTTTTCTTCAGACCAGAAAAAACATATTCTTAGAAAATTAAATCAAGCAGTTTCTTTTGAAGCATTTTTGCATACAAAATATGTAGGGCAAAAACGATTTTCTCTAGAAGGAGGAGAATCTCTTATCCCTGCATTAGACGCTCTTGTAGAAAAAGCAGCAGATTTAGGAGTGAAAGAATTTGTGATGGGGATGGCGCATAGAGGACGCTTGAGTACATTAACCAATATCTTTGGAAAAAGCCCTAAAGATATTTTTAGCGAATTTGATGGTAAAGATTATGAAGAAACTGTTTTTGATGGAGATGTAAAATATCATTTAGGATGGACTTCTAAAAGAGAGACAGATTCTGGCAAAGCCATAAATATGAATATAGCTCCTAATCCGTCACATTTGGAAACAGTAGGTTCTGTTGTAGAAGGAATCACAAGAGCAAAACAAGATAGTCACTATAAAGATAATATCTCTCAGGTATTGCCAATAGTAGTTCATGGAGATGCAGCAATTGCAGGCCAGGGACTCGTTTATGAAGTGGTGCAAATGGCAAAACTTGATGGGTATAAAACAGGAGGAACCATACATATTGTTGTAAATAATCAAATAGGATTTACAACAAACTATTTGGATGCCAGATCCTCTACATATTGTACAGACGTAGGTAAAGTAACGTTATCCCCTGTATTACATGTCAATGCGGATGATGCTGAGGCTGTAGTGCACGCTGCAAATTTTGCATTAGACTTTAGGATGACTTTTAAAAGAGACGTTTTTATAGATTTATTAGGGTATCGTAAATACGGGCATAATGAAGGAGATGAGCCGAGATTTACACAACCAAAACTTTATAAAGCCATTTCAAAACACAAAAATCCAAGAGATATTTATGCAGAAAAGCTTATATCAGAAGGGATTATAGATGCAAATTATGTTTCGACTTTAGAAAAAGAATATAAAGCTTCTTTAGAAGAAGAGCTTGAAGATTCGCGTAAGCAAGAAAAGACCGTTATTACTCCTTTCATGCAAGACGAATGGGCGGGCTTTGAAAGAGTTCAGGAGGATGAAATGATGGAGGTTGTAGATACTACATATCCAAAAGAGCACCTTACAGAAATAGCAGAAATAATAACAAAACTTCCTTCGGATAAAAAATTCTTACGTAAAATAGAACGCCTTATCGATCAAAGACATAAAATGTTTTTTGAAACTGATCAATTAGACTGGGCGATGGGAGAACTATTAGCGTATGGTTCTTTACTAAAAGAAGGATATGATGTAAGAATGAGTGGTCAGGATGTAGAAAGAGGTACTTTTTCCCATAGACATGCTGTGATCAAGGTTGAAGATAGTGAAGAGGAAGTATTGTTGTTGAATCATCTAAAAGGAGATCAAGGAGATTTTTATATTTATAATTCGTTACTTTCAGAATATGGTGTTGTAGGGTTTGACTATGGATATGCAATGGCAAGTCCCGATACATTAACAATTTGGGAAGCTCAATTTGGAGACTTTAGTAACGGTGCTCAAATCATGATCGACCAATACATATCATCTGCCGAAGATAAGTGGAAATTGCAAAATGGCTTGGTAATGTTGCTTCCTCATGGTTATGAAGGACAAGGAGCAGAACACTCTTCCGGTAGGATGGAAAGATATTTACAATTGTGTGCAAAAGATAATATGTTTGTAGCAGATGTTACAACTCCTGCAAATATGTTTCATTTGTTACGTAGGCAAATGAAAGCTAAATATCGTAAACCGCTAATTGTATTTACACCAAAGAGTTTATTGCGTCATCCAAAAGTATTGTCTTCTGTCGATGAATTTGTAAACGGAAGCTTCCAAACCTTAATCGATGATTCTGAAGCAACAGCTAAGAATACAAAATCACTAGTATTCTGTACAGGAAAATTCTACTACGATTTATTAGAAGAAAAAGAAAAGCTTGGTAAAAAAGATGTTGCATTAGTGAGAATAGAGCAATTATTTCCACTACCGGTTGCAGAGATTAATAAAATTATAAAAAAATATAATCCTGAAGAAGTTGTGTGGGCACAAGAAGAACCTCGTAATATGGGTGCGTTAAGCCATATTATGATGCATTTTGACAACGCTCATACACTTAGATTTGCAAGTAGAAGACCTTATGGAGCACCTGCTGCAGGAAGTGCTACACGTTCTAAACGTAGACATCAGGAAGTAATTGATTATGTTTTTGATAAAACAAAAGATAATCAAAGAAGATAAAATTTAGTAAATAATCATAAAGTAAAGTTCCTAAAGGAAATTATTTAAAGGATAAACTTAGAATTATGGCTTTAGAAATGAAAGTCCCATCACCGGGAGAATCTATCACAGAAGTAGAAATTGCTCAATGGCTTGTTGAGACTGGTGATTATGTTGAAAAAGATCAGGCAATTGCTGAAGTAGATAGTGACAAAGCTACACTAGAACTACCAGCAGAAGCAAGTGGAATCATTACCTTAATGGCAGAAGAAGGTGATGCCGTTGCAGTTGGGCAGGTTGTGTGTCATATTGATACAGATGCTGCAAAACCAGAAGGAAGTAGTGATGCTCCTGCTGCAGAAGCTCCAAAAAAGGAAGAGAAAAAAGAAGAAGTATCAACACCACCTCCTGCACCTGCTAAAACTGAAACATATGCTACTGGGACAGCTTCACCGGCTGCAAAAAAAGTACTTGCAGAAAGAGGAATCGATCCTGCAGCAGTAAAAGGAACAGGAAGAGACGGAAGAATAACCAAAGCTGATGCCATAGAGGCAAAACCATCAATGGGTACTCCTGGTCCGGGAACCAGAGGAGAAGAGCGTAAAAAATTATCAATGCTGCGTCGTAAAGTAGCAGAGCGTTTAGTTGCTGTTAAAAACGAAACCGCAATGTTAACTACCTTTAATGAGGTAGATATGCAACCTATTTTTAATCTTCGTAGTCAATATAAAGAAACTTTTAAGAGTAAACATGGTGTAAGCTTAGGCTTTATGTCTTTCTTTACGTTGGCATGTGTAAGGGCTTTACAGATGTATCCTGCTGTGAACTCTATGATTGATGGTAAAGAAATGATCTCTTATGATTTTCAAGATATAAGTATTGCTGTTTCTGGGCCAAAAGGTCTAATGGTCCCGGTAATACGTAATGCAGAGAACTTAAGTTTTAGAGGCGTTGAGTCTGAGGTAAAACGTTTGGCATTACGTGCCCGTGATGGACAAATTACTGTTGATGAAATGACAGGAGGAACATTTACCATTACTAATGGAGGTGTGTTTGGTAGTATGTTGTCCACACCGATCATTAATCCTCCACAAAGTGCTATTTTAGGGATGCATAATATTGTAGAACGTCCTATCGTAAGAGACGGTCAAATTGTAATAGCACCTATTATGTATGTAGCCTTATCATATGATCATAGAATTATAGATGGTAAAGAATCTGTAGGATTTTTAGTGGCTGTTAAAGAAGCATTAGAGAACCCTGAAGAATTACTGATGAATTCTAATGTAGCTAAAGCTTTAGAGCTATAGTTGTACAAAATAAAACTTTATTGAGCCCCACATTGATTTAAGATGTGGGGCTTTTTTGTTTTCTAACATTTTGTTTGAAAGAATTTTCAGTCTTTATTTCTAAAATAAAACAACAGGAAAATCCCCCTAATTGCTTAGGGGTAAATCCCCCTGTTTTTTGAGGTGCGTATTGTTTTTGCAGTTTTTTTAAGTCTGAAAAATCTCTTGTTATCAGTGCTTTACAAGGGTAGTATGGTCATAAAACTATAAAAGAATTTTTTGATATAATTTAATAATACTACTTTTAACTGTGTATGAGAGAGGTAAAGTTCTATCATGCACTTAACAACACATATCGTATCAAACATCTTAAATTTTATCAAAATGGAAAGAAAAACCAGTTTAATTGGATACCCCATAGTAATTATTATTACTATAATCATTACTTTTTTAGTGATTAAAAAATGTGATAATCCAACTCCTCCAGTAGATCCACCAGAAGAAATTATATCTCTAAATGACGCTATAGAATTATATAGTGAGTATACTACTAATAGATCTTGTATCATTAAGGCTTATGAAGGGGGAAAAGATAGTATAATAAATACTTTATGTCCTTCGAAACGAAAACCAGATTTAAATTTTATTCCCTCTCGTGCATTCCATTTAGAAGAAGAGTTTTTAGAACAATATTTAGCTTATATCAAACAAGTGACAGGAGATACTGTTAAAGTTTCTGGATATCGTTTGTATTTAGGGAATTATCCTGATAGTACAAATTTGAGAGATGGGAAAGGTATAAGAAAGTTAGATAAAAGAAGAAATACAATATTCATTGCCCCTACAATGTTTCATGAACAAACAAATGCACATAGAGGGTTTACATTTATAGATAAAAACAATGATGGTAAAGTCGAATTACAATTTATTGAAGAATTACTTGAAAGTGGAGAATCACCAGTTGGTGAAGGTAAAGAGTCTCAAGATTCAAGAATAAATACTGCCAGCTTTTTCTCATTTTATAGTACAAGTTTTAATGATGAGATAAGTACTATTGCTAACGAATTAGGAGGTTCTCCACCATATTAACTGATTAATAAAAGTGAAAAGAGAGGTATTAATAACAATAGTGAATTTTGGAATTTTTGTAGAACTACTTTCGGCTATATTTGGATCTATTTATTTTTACAAGTATAAGGGTACATTTCTGAAGTTCTTTTGTGTACTGCTTTGGTATTCAGTTATTAATGATATTTGTGGTGTGTTAATACGTGAATATGTTTCAAATTATAATGCTATAATCTACAATATATATCATGTTTTAAATTTTACATATTTAATTTTATTATATCATCACTATTTGAATAATAAAAATTATAAAAGGATTACTTTAATATTGTGTTTAACCTATTTTTTGATATTTATTATTAATGGTTTTTTTGAGAATTATATATATGAATTCCAAAGGTTTCCATACATATTTGCTGCATTCTCATTATTAGT
Organism: Aquimarina algicola; assembly: GCF_006443095.1. GTDB lineage: Bacteria > Bacteroidota > Bacteroidia > Flavobacteriales > Flavobacteriaceae > Aquimarina > Aquimarina algicola. Next base: position 470,368 of record NZ_VFWZ01000003.1, on the reverse strand, counting down.
CATTATAGTTTTTTATTTTATTGAAATATTGAATTCCGAACGAGTATTAAATACAAAAGGGAATTTACTTTTTTGGATTAGTGTAGGTCTTTTGTTATATTTTATGGGTAATCTTCCTTTTAGAATTTTAAGAAATTATTATTTACATTTAACAGATGCTACAGTTTATTTTCTAGTGAATTTTACCTTAACAATTGTAATGAATGTTTGTTTTATAATAGGGTTTATATGGAGCAACAAGAAACAGCAATATTAATTGCAAGTATTGTACTTGTTGTTGTTGTTATAGTAATGATTTCTCTTTTTTCGATTTTTCAAAAAAGAAAAAATAGTTTGTTGTTACAACAGAAAGAGGCAGAAAAGAAATTTGAGAAGGCTATTGCCGAGACACAAATTGAAATAAGAGAAGAAACCTTGCGCAATATTAGCTGGGAGCTACATGATAATATTGGTCAGTTGCTCACTTTAGCTAAGATACAGGTTAATATTGCGCAAGATGATCCCGAGAAATTAGCAGAAGTTACTGACACGATCACCAAAAGTCTAACAGAATTACGATCACTTTCTAAGTTAATTAACCCTGACGCCATAAAAAGTTTGAGCCTTACCGAGGCGATCACTTTAGAAATCGAAAGGTTTAATAGAATGCAATTTGTAAACGCTAGTGTCACCAGTAATCAAGAAATTGTTAAATTAGATGACAAAGTCGAAATTATCATTTTTAGGATTTTTCAAGAGTTTTTTACAAACACGATAAAACATTCTAAAGCTACAAAGCTTACAGTTGATATTCGATATGATCAAGATAAGTTAGTTGTAAAAGCAGAAGATGATGGAATTGGCTTTGATAATAGTTCGTTTAACAATGTTAAACAGGGAATAGGGCTTAAGAATATGCAAAACAGAGGCAAGCTAATAGGGGCTAATGTAGAACTCACTTCCCAAAAAGGAAAAGGAACATCAATAACATTATTATATAAATACAAAAAAGAAGGTCTACCCCCTTTAGATGAAGAAATTTAGTAGGTTTTACATAATGATGAGGTCATCTTAATCAATTACAAAATTGTAAAATTATGAAATACACAGTGGTCATTGTAGAAGATCATATCCTGTTATCGCAGGCACTATCCGGATTGGTTAATGGTTTTTCTAAATTCAAAGTGCTTTATATCTGTAAAAACGGAAAAGAACTCCTTACACGATTTAAAGACGCAAAAAATATACCGGATGTTGTTCTTATGGATATCAATATGCCGATTATGAATGGTATAGAAACCACAGAAGCACTTAAAAAAGAATATCCAAAAGTAAAAGTATTAGCACTCTCGGTCGAAGAAGATGAGCATACAATTTTAAAAATGTTGAGAGCAGGGGCAAAAGGATATTTATTAAAAGATACCGAAAAAAGTATACTCGAAAATGCACTTGTACAGGTACAAGAAACAGGTTTTTATCATACAGAAAACGTTACAAGCCTGCTTTTGGGGTCTTTAGAACCAAAAAAAGAAGAAAAGAAAGTGCTGTTAAAAGAGAGAGAAATTGAGTTTATTAAGCATGCTTGTACCGAAAAGACATATAAAGAAATCGCAAAAGATATGTGTCTTAGCCCTAAAACTGTAGAAGGGTACAGGGATTCAATTTTTGAAAAATTGAATTTAAAGAATAGAACCGGTCTTGTTATTTATGCTATTAAAAGTAAACTATTTATTCCTTGATAAATTTTTGATTTATACAATTGATAAAATTAGCTTAAAATATATTATAATTACTTTTTAAATCGTTTATTAGGCATAACAAAAATCAAAAAACATTCTTAAAAAGAAGAGATTAAGTATAAATTCACGTTTATATTTCTTTTTTTTGACATGATTATTTTTTTACTTTTTTGAGAGGTAACAAATATTTTAGTCTCTTAAAAAAACACCGTTTTTTGTTTATTTTTGTCAATAGATGAACATTGATATTTTTTATGCTAAAGCAACAATTAAATTTTAAACTTTCTCAGAAACTTTCTCCTCAACAAATCCAACTTATGAAGTTGATTCAATTGCCTACGCAGGCATTTGAACAACGTCTTAAACAAGAAATGGAAGAAAATCCTGCCTTAGATAGTGGTAAGGAAAAAGTAGATGAATATGAAGATACATTTAGCAATGAGAGTACTGCAGAAGATGATTATGGAACCGAAAAAATAGAAGCAGAAATCAATGTAGATGAATATTTAAGTGATGACGAAATACCAAGTTATCGATTAAATTCTAATAATTACAGCGGTGATGAAGACGAAAAAAGTATACCATACGCTTCAGGAACATCATTTCATCAACATTTAATTAATCAATTGAATACATATCGACTAGATGAAGAAGAAAGAGAAATAGCAGAGTTTCTTGTTGGTAGTATTGATGAAAGTGGTTATATAAGAAGACCTTTGACTGATATTCTGGATGATTTGGCTTTTACACAAAATGTATACACTTCTGAAGATAAAATAGAAGATATCTTAAAGATAGTGCATCAGCTAGATCCCGCAGGAGTTGGGGCTAGAAATTTACAAGAATGTCTTTGGATACAATTAGATAGAAAAGAAACAACCATACCAATAAAATTGGCTTCTCAAATTCTAAAGCAAACTTTTGATCATTTTAGTAAGAAACATTATGATAAACTTTTAGCTAAGTTCGAAGTAACTGAAGAGCAGTTAAGAGAAGCAATTGATGAGATCGAGCATCTTAACCCTAAACCCGGTGGAGCTTATTCTGGGAATAATCGTTTGATAGAACATGTAGTCCCCGATTTTACTATAAGAATCGTTGATGGAGAGTTGGAATTGACATTAAACGGCCGAAATGCTCCAGAACTTCATGTCTCTAGAGAATATAATAATATGCTTCAGGGATATAAAGCAAGTAAAGAAAAATCTAAATCACAAAAAGATGCTGTAATGTTCATCAAACAAAAACTAGATGCAGCAAAATGGTTTATCGAAGCAGTAAAACAAAGACAGCAAACACTTTTTGTAACCATGAGTGCAATAATGCACTATCAAAAAAGTTATTTTCTTAGTGGAGATGAGCGAAATCTAAAACCGATGATCTTAAAAGATATTGCAGATGAGATTGGTATGGATGTAAGTACAGTGTCAAGAGTTGCTAATAGTAAATATGTAGATACTCCTTATGGAACCAAACTAATCAAAGAATTCTTTTCTGAATCAATGACCAATGATCAAGGTGAAGAAGTTTCTACTAGAGAAATTAAGAAAATACTGGAAATAACAATAGGAGAAGAAGATAAGAAAAAACCGTTGACAGACGAAAAACTTGCAAAAATCCTTAAAGAAAAGGGGTATCCTATTGCCAGAAGAACTGTAGCTAAATATAGGGAGCAATTAGACATTCCTGTAGCAAGACTACGAAAAAAGATTTAATGAATTTTTTTCTAAAAAGCATTTCTTTTATTTTACATCCTTTACTGATGCCTATAGCTGGTGCGGTTATTTACTTTTTTACAGCGCCAAGGTTTATGCCTTTTGAAATCATACAGCTTAAAATATCAGGGATTCTCATTCTAACGGTTTTGATTCCTATCGTTTTATTTTTTTTATTAAAAAGCCTTGGGGCAATCACATCCATGCATTTAGAAAATGTAAAACAACGTAAAATCCCTTTGTTGCTACAATCTGTTTTGCTTATCGTTGTGATTAAGCTTGTGATAGATGTATACAATTATCCGGAGTTATATTTTTTCTTCTTGGGCGTTTTATTCTCTTCACTAAGTGCAATTTTTATGGTGTTATTTAATATCAAAGCAAGTTTGCACATGGTTGGCATAAGTGCGATCACGATGTTTGTCGTGACATTAAGTGTGCATTTTGGAGTTAACTTAACCCTATTAATTGCTGTTCTGTTTGTGTTGAATGGTATGGTGGCTACTTCTCGATTACATTGTAAAGCTCATACAAACCTTGAACTTATTTTAGGTTTTCTTATTGGAGTAATCCCTCAGTTGACTTTGGCTAATATTTGGTTATAAAATATAAAACATTAAACCAATTCTTACAGGGTTTAGCCCTACTTCTTGTCCTTCTATCAAAGCTTCGCTATTAAATAGTGTGTTTAAGCTATAATAAAAATGAAAATTAAATGTGTTCCATCCAAAAGTGAAAGTCGCTCCTATACGCCATCTGTTTAATTCATCTATTTCTGTTTGCCGTACCTGATTGCCTGGTTGCTTAAAATTAGATACAAAAGAGTACATATACCCCATTCGGATTCCTGTATAAATTCTATAGAACTTATGTGTTTGAGGTACAGAAGTTCGCCATCTAAACTCAAGCGGAGCTTCGATTAAATGTGTGGTAAATCTATTGGTTGAGAAATCGATATCTTCAAGATCTCTAAATATTGTTGTTTCTGTTCCTTCTTCTTCACCAACAAATAAATCATGATTGTAAACATTTAAAGAGTATCCTAATCCTAATCCAATAGCTACATTACGTCTTTTGTTGATAGGCATATCTCTTATAAATCCAAGATGTAAACCACCTGAAAATCCAGAAAGACTTATTTTGCTTGGTCTATTTAAAAGTAAATTGAAAGTAACTCCCAGGTAAAATTGATCTTCACGATATAGAGAATCAACTTCTATTTTGGGAATAGAATCATTAACTGTTTCCTGACCAAAAGAAGAAAGGAATATAAATAAAGAACAAAATGTAGTGGCAAAAACAGTTTTCATGATATAGAGCACTAAAATAAATTTATTTCTTTAGAAATAAGAAGTTCTTTGATAAGAACTCTCCATAAAAAATAAATTTTAAAAGAAAAAGGAGCTTTATAAAAGTATAAATAGATAAATAAAGCTCCTTTTTTTGTTAATATTCAATTTTGCAATGAATTTATTGCTTCAGATTATCAGTTGCATCACCAGTTCTGGTGGTGTAATTGATTTTTAGAGCCTGTACTTCTCTAAGTTCTTTTTTGATATCTCCTACAAGTCCCATGTTGGTTTGTCCGTCCACCTTTAGGGCAGTTGTAAGAAAAGGTACAAGTTCTTCTCTTTTAGAAGCTCTTTCAGCTAAAATAAAAGGTTTAATGTCGCTTACATTAGCAAACTTATCATTAAGCTGTATTCTAGGCTGATTTCCTGCACTAGCACTGTATCTTGCACTTGGTTTTCCTGCATAGATATACATTACCAAGTCTTTTTTGTCTAACTTTTCAATTTGATCAGCTACAGGTAATTTGTTTTCGATCATCAAAGTGTTTTGACGCATTACAGTTGCCACCATAAAGAAGAATAATAACATAAATACGATATCTGGTAAAGAAGCCGTAGATATAGCAGGCAGTTCGTTACTTTTGTTCTTTTTAAACTTTGACATAATAAGAATTGTATTTTATGTTATTTACTTTTTAGGTTCTGCTTCAGAAAGTTTTTCAGGGAACAGAAGCTGAATTTTCTTAATATCTTCTTTTAGTTTATCCTTGCTACCAGAATAATTAACATCTTTAAGTTCTTTTTCCATTTGTGTAAAAGATTTACCAAAGAGTTTATTAGATTCTCTGTCTCTAAGTGTTGTATAAGCTGCTACCAGCTCATTTTGCACTGCGATATAAGTAGCATAATTTGTTTCTCTGTTGTTACGTAGAGAAATTACTGCTTTTGTAGGATTATCAGAAGAAGAAGGGTCTTTAGCTCCCTGACAGTATTTACAAGCGTCTTCACCTCTTCCGCCACCATTATCTAAAAATTTAATAGCAGCTTCGCGAAGGTCTTTCAATTCCATAGGAACTTCCTCTACCAAAAGATCATTGTTTTTGTTTAATTCTACAACAAAAATATTTTTCTGCTTTAGAACAGGAGGTTCTACATTATCCTCTTGAGGAGGTGGAAGTTTACGGCTAATACCACTATCTGTTTCGATAGTTGTAGTAACCAGGAAGAATATAAGAAGTAAGAATGCAATATCCGCCATAGATCCTGCATTAACTTCTGGTGCTGCTCTTCTTGCCATAATTATTTACCGATTAATTTTTTAATTCCAGATAAGAACATTAAACCAACTGCTATTGCAGCGAGGAAATAAAATGCATATAATCCGGTTCCTACCCATTTTGATCCGCTTTCAGATAGCACATCTCCATCTTTTAGTGGAGTCTCCACACCATCTGCCATAACAAAACCAATACCTATAATAAGAACGAAGGCTACAATACCTATCAATGTGTTCTTAAGACCTGAAGGGTTTTTCGCTAATGTAGAAAATACTGTAATAAGAGTAACTACAATAGTGATTACAAATATTACTAATGTTAAACTATATAGTGGGCTTACCATTGGCGCTGCTTCATCTAGAGAAAGTTCTCTTGCTTCAGAAACACCATTTTGATCCATCAAATCACTTATTGAGCTACTCATTGCGTACCAAAGGATAGCTCCTAAGATACCTATTGCTAGCACAAGATATGATAATATTTTAGAAATTTTCATGTGTCTATTTTTTTGTTTGGAATGCTTACAGCACTCAAGTTAATAATAAGGTAATGTATTTCTAATGGTTCTTTTTATAAAAAGTAACCATTATAATTTGATCTAAATCTTATTATTTCTTGTTTTTGTAAGCTACAAGCATATCGATTAAAGTAATCGATGCATCCTCCATATCATTTACGATTCTATCGATTTTTGCAACTATATAGTTGTAAAAAATCTGAAGGATAATAGCAACAATAAGTCCAAATACCGTAGTAAGAAGTGCAACTTTAATACCACCTGCTACAAGTGATGGCTGCATATCTCCTGCTGCTTCAATTTTATCGAATGCCTGGATCATACCTATTACCGTACCCATGAAACCTAACATTGGTGCAAGAGCGATAAATAATGAAACCCAAGATACATTCTTTTCTAGTTGTCCCATTTGAACACCACCATAAGCTACTACTGCTTTTTCAGCAGCATCAATGCTTTCGTCTGCTCTATCAAGTCCTTGATAGTAAATAGATGCTACAGGTCCTTTTGTGTTTCTACATACTTCTTTAGCAGCTTCAACACCACCACTATTTAAAGCATCTTCAACATTTTGTTGCAATTTTTTAGTGTTTGTAGTAGAAAGATTTAAAAAGATAATTCTTTCAATTGCAATCGCAAGACCTAAGATCAAACATAAAAGTACAATTCCCATGAACTCTGGTCCACCTTCTATAAAACGTTTTTTAAGATTTTGATGGAAAGATAATTCTTCAGCTGTGTCGCCAGCTGCTTCAGTATCTTGTGCCATAGTTGTTGTTACAGGAGCAATTAATAATTGCATATTTGTTGTTAATAACTGGGATTGTGCAGTAGATGCTTGTAAATTTCCAAAAGCTGTTACCGCTACGATTGCCAGAATAGAAAATAATCTTTTCATTGCGCTGATTCTTAATTTTAATTAGTTAAAGGGTTAAAGATATAAAAATAATATAAAATCTATTAAAAAATCAAATATATTGCAGAGAGGAAGGGATTCGAACCCTCGATACGCTTTTGACGTATACACACTTTCCAGGCGTGCGCCTTCGACCACTCGGCCACCTCTCTATGGGTTTTACCCGTAAAAACGAGCAGGGCAAATAACGAAAAAAATGTTAACTACTAAAATTTGAGGCGTTAATTTTCTGAAATTTCACCTCTTAAAGAAGTTTCGTATATGGTTTTGAGCACTTTAAGTGGTAATTTTTCTCCCAAAAGATACATAAGCTTAGCAATTGCAGCCTCGGTTGTGATGTCTTTTCCAGAAATTACTCCTATTTTTTTTAATGCTACACTAGTTTCATATTTTCCCATCGAAACACTTCCTCCTATACACTGAGTAACATTTACAATGGGTATTCCTTCTTTTATCATTTTAGATAATAACGTTATGAACCACTTTTTTGTTGTGGTATTTCCTGCGCCATAAGTCTCTAAAATTACACCTTTGATAGTTTTTAGTTCAAAAATGCTCTTCAAGATGCTTTCATTGATACCCGGAAACATTTTGATTACAATAATATTATTGTCAAAATGAGTATGGTAAACCATTTTTTTTCGCCTATTGCTTTTTCTTAAAAAAGCAGTATTAATTTTAAGATGTACTCCTGATTCTACGAGATAGGGATAATTCAAAGACTTAAAGGCTTCAAAATGTTCTGCATTAATTTTTGTGGTTCTATTTGCTCGTAATAACTTATATTCAAAATAGAGACCTACTTCTGTGATCACAGGATTGCCTTTTTTTTGTAATGCAGCAATTTGAATGGCAGTGATCAAATTTTCTTTTGCATCTGTTCTTAAGTCTCCTATAGGAAGTTGTGATCCCGTAAAAATGATAGGTTTATTAAGGTTTTCAAACATAAAACTTATTGCAGAGGCTGTGTATGACATCGTATCGCTACCATGTAATACTACAAATCCTTTATAATTATCATAGTTGTCATTTATAATGTTTCCTAGTTCTTTCCAACGGTCTACATCCATATCAGAAGAGTCTATTGGTTTTTCAAAACTAAATGTGTCAATAGTACAATCTAATTGTTTGAGCTCTGGAATGTTTTGTAGTAGTTTATTGAAATCAAAAGACATTAATGCTCCTGTTTCAAAGTTTTTGATCATTCCTATAGTGCCCCCGGTATAAATAAGTAATATGTTCATGTGACGATATCAAATAATTACTGTTACTTATATTTTAAAAATATCTTTTGAATTTTTTGTTGTAATAGCTGCTATTTCTTCTTGGCTAATATTATAGATAGAACTTAACTTAGACAGCACATTGACAAGGTATGCGCTTTCATTGCGTTTGCCTCTGTAAGGTACAGGAGAGAGGTAAGGCGCATCTGTTTCTAATACAATATGTTTTATTGGTATTTGGTCTAAGAAAGTATCGATTTTACCATTTTTGAATGTCACCACTCCACCAATACCTAATTTCATATTATAGCTAATTGCACGATGCGCATCATCTAGAGTGCCTGTAAAGCAATGAAAAATACCAAAAAGTCTTTCATCTTTCTCAGTTTCAAGAATCTCAAAAATTTCTTCAAAAGCTTCTCGGCAATGTATTACGATTGGTAGATTGTATTTTTTTGCTAATTGTATTTGGTATCTAAAAGCTTCTTGTTGTTCTTTTAGAAATGTTTTGTCCCAATATAAATCTATTCCAATTTCTCCAATGGCATAAAACTTTTTGTTATTGTTTTGATCAAAACGCAATCTAATCTCTTCTTCTACATGAGCTAATTCGTCTTTATAATTTTCTTTTACGTGAGTTGGATGTAATCCCATCATCAAAAAAACATGATCGGGATATTTTGATTCTATCTCATACATAGCTTTTGTATACGTAGAATCTATAGCAGGTACAAAAAAACGTTGTATTCCATTTTGTATTGCGCGTTGCATCATATCATCTTGATCTTCAAGAAAAGCTTCGCTGTAGATATGAGTGTGGGTGTCTGTAAGTATCATGCCGCAAAAATAACTAATTTTTGAACGAAAAAATATCGCTTTTGCAGCATGACTTGTGTAAGATTTTTAAGTGTTTTAATTCACTTTAAGCTTATTTTTTTAATAAGAGATACTTAATATTCTTTCTAGTGGGATTACAATTGATTGTTTTAAAATGACAAACTTATCTGTTATCCCCCAGATAGTAGTTTCTACTTTTTTAATACCTTGATCGTCTGCAAATACTATTTTAACTTTTAGGTGTTCCAGGTTTCCTAAACTTAATCCTCTAATGAGATTTTCTTTCCTATTTTGTTGATCACTCAGGTTATTTAATACCTCTTGTTTTGGAAAGTGTAAAAATTTTATTTCTTCTTTTTCAACTTGTTCTATTTTCTTTCTCGTCTTCATAATCAGTAATTTTATTTTAGAAATTTAGTAGAAATTTAAACCCTTAACTTACAATAACTCTACTCTGCTTTGTGAGAATTAATTGTTAATTAGCATGGATTTAAGTGAATAATGTAAGTGAATTGGTCATTTTTTAAGTATTTGTTAGTTTTTGTTTAAAAAAGACTTAGCTTTTAATGTTGGTTTAGTTGATTGTAAGGGGCAATGTTTTCTTTATTTATAATTGTAGTATTTTTACACAGATTCCCTCAATAAAAAATATGAGTACACTCCGAAAATTTTTAATTCAAAAATCATATTATCGTATTCCTTTGGTTTTTACTAAAACAAATCATTTTGAAATTAAAGCAGTTTTGAATAATGTAGAAGGTAATTTTATTGTCGATACTGGAGCTTCTAATTCTTGTGTGGGCTTTGAAGCTGTAGATAAATTTTCTCTTTTTACTGAAGAAAGTGATGTAAAGGCAGCAGGAGCAGGAGCAACAGATATGTTGACGCAACTTTCTAAACGCAATGAGTTGAAACTGGGAAATTGGCATAAAAAAAGAGTTTCTTTGGTTTTATTTGACCTTACTCATGTAAATACTGCACTTACAGCACATGACGCTGAGCCTGTAGATGGTATTATAGGTGCTGATATTTTAAGAAGAGGCAAGGCGGTTATAGATTATCATCAAAAATGTTTATACCTAAAATAAAAAGCCTTCTTTAAGTACACATGATTCGTAAACTATTTGTAATCACTTTATGGGTATTGTAAAAAACAGCTTGTATCAAATTTCGCATAAGAAGTATATTCGTTTCTTTAAGCAAAAAACGATATATCCGTATTATCATATTGTTAGAGATAATAAGGTTGCGCACATAAAAAATCTATATCCATATAAAAACAAAAACCAATTTGAAGCTGATTTGAAGTTTTTGTTACAGCATTACCAGGCTTTAGATCCTAAAAATTTGTTAGAAGGGAGTGTTCCTGAAAATTCTTTTCTACTTACGTTTGATGACGGTCTTGAGGAGATATACTCTGTTATTTATCCTATTCTCAAGAGAAATAAAGTCAATGCCATTTTTTTTATAAATCCTGATTTTGTCGACAATCAAAAGTGTCTCTACAAGCATAGTATTAGTGTGATTATTGATAAAATAGAAAAAGGAAACTTTGATTCTAAAACAATTAAAAAAATAGGAGATCTTATTTCTGTTGATCCTTTTTCTCAAAAAAACCTCATTCAAGGACTGAGAGCCATACGTTTTCATGAAAGAGAAAAAGTGGATGAGATTTTAAAAATTTTGGAGATAGACATTCAGGCCTATTTGGAGATGCAAAAGCCTTATGTGACCAAAGACCAGATTAAAGAAATGATGGATAATGGCTTTTATTTTGGGGGGCATACCATGTCTCACCCTCCTTTACATGAAATTGACCTAAAACATCAAAAAAAAGAGATTCTAGATTCAATAAAATGGTTAAAATCAAACTTTGATATTACCTATTCTCTTTTTGCATTTCCTTTTTCTGATAAAAGTGCCACTAGAGAATTATTAGAAGAATTGTTTTTATATGATGCTGATATGTTTATCTTCGGTAATGCAGGAATTAAAAAGGATATTGATAATAGAATTATCCAACGATTTTCTTTGGAGCATCCAGATAGACCTGCAGAGAAGCAAATTGTTACTGAACATTTGTATTCTTATTTTAATAAGTTGATTGGAAATTATAGGATTAAAAGAAAATGATTGAGATAAAACAAGTGTTAAAAAAAGAAATTCCGGATGTTTTGCAAAACCCTGAATACTGGAATGGCTCTTTTCTTCCTGTTAGCAAGCATCGACTATATGCACATTATAAAAATCCTACTTGCGACGATGATGATGTAGTGTTGTTGTTAGGGTATCTCAATGATGAACTTGTAGGGTATATGGGGGTTTTTATAGACAAAATAAAACTAGATGGTCATGAGCAAAAAATTGGTTGGTTATCTACTTGGTGGGTACATCCAAAAACTAAAGGTACAGGAATAGGTCGAAAGATTTTGAATACTATGTACGGAGTACAAGGCGGAAAAATTGGAATTTCCCAATTTACGCCAAGTGCTAAAAGGGTTTATGATAAATCCGGGTATTTTGTTACATTAAAAGAAAGTAAAGGTATAAAAGGAGTTTTAAGAAGTAATCTTTCTTTTGTGATTCCTATTGTGTTGCCAAAACTATCTAAGTTTCGAGGCTTATTGGTAAAGGCTGATCATTTTTTTGATGTTTTTGTTAATGTTAAAATCAGTTTGCAAAGATTTGGAGTTAGAAAAAGAGTAAATTCTTGTCAATTAGAATACTTGAATATACTTGATCCGGAGGCTATTGATTTAATAGAAAAATATGGTAAAAGTCATATTTCTCCGAAAGGTGCTGCTTTTTTTGAATGGTTAAAGGCATATCATTGGGTTCAAGATGCCCCTTTACTGTCAAATACGCAAAAAGACAAGTATGCTTTTTCGATGGTTGATCGTTCTTTTTCAGTGTATTTGATCAAAGTTATTAAGCAAAATAAACCGATAGGATTTATAGTGTTGCAAAAACGACATCGAACAATGAAAGTTTTATTTGCATACTATGATCAAGGTCAATATTCAAAAGAACTTGCAGATATTGTAAAACTGCATTGTATAGATCAAAATATTAGAGAGGTGATATGCTACGATCCTGGGATTTGCTTTCAGATACAGCGATCGTGGTTGTTTTTATATAAAACAAAAAAGAACAAACAATCGATTATTTCTAAAACCTTCGGAAAAACAAATTTTGATGATGTTTTTATGAATTTTGGAGATGGAGATTGTAGTTTTGCCTAGTACTTAAAGGTTACATTCCTGTTCTTATGGCTTCTACCGGATCTAATTTTGATGCTGATATGGCAGGTAAAATTCCGGCGATCAAACCTATCAGAGTAGAAGAAAACATGCCCCAAAACATATTTTTACTCGAGAGTATAAACTCAAAGTCGCCTGTGAATTGAGATGCAGATATTGATATTAGCCATACTAACAACAGACCGATCAATCCACCAAAGACAGCAAGTATAATCGCTTCAAATAAAAATTGAAAAAGAATGAATTTTTTCTTTGCTCCTAGTGCTTTTTGTATTCCAATTAGATTTGTGCGCTCTTTTACACTCACAAACATAATATTTGCAATGCCAAAACCCCCAACAAGCAAAGAAAACATACCAATAAACCCTCCAATAGTTGACATAGTCCCTGTAATGTTATCTATAAAGTCTGTAAACCCTTGAAGTTGATTCACAAAAAAATTATCAATTTCATCAGGTTTTAAGCCTCGATATGTTCTTACTTTTTGAGTTAATAATGCTACGAATTCTTGTGTGTCAGCATCAGCGTCGGGTTTGATGATGATAGCAGGAAAAGCAGATTTGTTGTTGTCTCCATAGATTCTTCTTACGATATTTACAGGTACTATAATAGCAGTGTCCTTACTGTTTCCGAATAATCCAGTTCCTTCTTTTTGCAATACACCGATTACAGTGAATTTTCTTCCGTACAGGCGCACTTTTTTTCCGATAGGGTCTATTGACCCAAAAAGACTATTTGCAATTTCATCTCCGATAACTATTACAGGGGCACCGGCAACAGATTCTTGCTCGTTATAAAAGCGGCCCTTTACAACTTGTAGTTCTTCAATATCATAATAGTCACTTGTAACCGGTATTACTTCTACATTGTTAATTGAGTTGCTTTCAAACCTAATCGTCTCTGGTGTTACATTTAATATATAACTTGCTGCCTTTAGATTGGGCATAGATTTGTTGATATATTGATATTCTTCAAACGTAACATCAGGAAATTGTTCCCTTTTCCATTGTGGGATATCCGAAGGTCCAAAAGAGAAGCGCATTAAATAGATTGTGCTATTGTCTAGAGAGCTAATGCTGCCTTTGATTTCTTGTTTTAAGGAATCTACAGCCGCAAGAACTCCAATAATAGAAAAAATACCTATAGTTACACCAAGTAGTGATAGAAATGTTCTCAGTTTGTTGTTTACAAGAGCATTTACAGCAAAATTGAAACTTTCTTTAAGGACTCTTAGGTAGATTAACATAGTATAAGTTTTATAAACGGTCTCAAAGATCGACTCTTATATTTTTAAAGAGTGTAATTGCAATCCAAAAAATAAGACGTTTTTTGTGTTTTTTTGTTACAAAAATGTGTAAAACAATTAGTGCTAATGGGTTGTCTAATTCGTTACTAAATTACTACTTTTGCATTTTATAACTAAACTTTCTCATGAGCAACACAAAAACAGCTAAATCTGCACTAATTTCTGTATTTAGTAAAGATGGATTAGCACCTATTGTAAAAAAACTAGACGAACTTAATGTTACCATTTATTCTACCGGAGGAACGGAAGCTTTTATTAAAGAGTTAGGGATCGATGTTATTCCTGTAGAAGATGTTACATCATATCCTTCAATTTTAGGTGGAAGAGTAAAAACTTTGCACCCCAAAGTATTTGGTGGGATTCTTAATCGTCAAAATAACGATAGCGATGTTGCAGAATTAGAAGAGTACAAAATTCCACAAATAGATATCGTAATTGTAGATTTATATCCTTTTGAAAAAACAGTTGCCTCTGGTGCTTCAGAACAGGATATTATAGAAAAAATTGATATCGGGGGAATTTCATTAATCAGAGCAGCAGCAAAAAACTTTGCAGATGTAACCTGTGTTGCTTCAGTTGATGATTACAGTGAGTTTTTGGAAGTGATTTCTAAAGATAACGGAAATATTTCGATCGAAGATCGTAAACGTTTTGCTGCAAAAGCATTTAACGTTTCTTCTCATTACGATACAGCCATATTTAATTATTTCAATGCTAGTGAAGATATTGCTGCACTCAAAGTAAGTGAAACCAAAGCAAATGTATTACGATATGGAGAAAATCCGCACCAGAAAGGTTTTTTCTTTGGAGATTTTGATGCGATGTTTACAAAATTACATGGTAAAGAATTGTCATATAACAACCTTTTGGATGTTGATGCTGCAGTGAATTTGATGAGTGAATTCAAAGGAGAAGCACCTACATTTGCAATTTTAAAGCATAATAATGCTTGTGGATTGGCTCAAAGAGATACTGTGCTACAAGCGTATGTTGATGCTTTGGCAGGAGATCCAATCTCTGCCTTTGGAGGAATTTTGATTAGCAATACCGAAATTGATATTGCAACTGCAGAAGAAATTCATAAATTATTTTGCGAAGTTGTGATCGCTCCTTCGTTTACCGAAGAGGCTATTGAGGTGTTAAAAGGAAAGAAAAACAGAATTCTTTTGATCCAAAAGGATGTTGATTTGCCAAAAACGCAAATCCGAACATGCTTAAATGGGACATTAGTGCAAGATAAAGATCTTAAAACTGACGTGGTAGAAGATCTTAAAACAGTAACTAAAGTTGCTCCTACAGCAGAGCAGATCGATGATTTGCTGTTTGCATCAAAAATTTGCAAGCATACAAAGTCAAATACTATTGTCTTTGCTAAAGGAAAGCAATTATTAGCCAGTGGAACAGGTCAAACTTCTAGAGTTGATGCATTAAAACAATCTGTAGAAAAAGCAAAAACATTTAGCTTTGATCTTAATGGAGCAGTGATGGCAAGTGATGCCTTTTTTCCGTTTCCGGATTGTGTAGAGCTTGCTGATCAAGCCGGTATCAAAGCAGTTGTTCAACCTGGAGGTTCTATAAAAGATGAGCTTAGTATTGAGTATTGTGATCAGAACGGAATTGCAATGGTTATGACCGGAACACGTCATTTTAAACATTAATTTTAGTACATTTACGAAATTTTAACCCCTTTTTTTGACTTTTATGGGATTTTTTGACTTCTTTACCGAAGAGATCGCGATAGATCTAGGCACTGCCAACACATTAGTAATCCATAATGATAAAGTAGTAGTAGACAGTCCTTCTATTGTTGCTAGAGACATTATGTCAGGTAAAATTATTGCCGCCGGAAAAGAGGCTGCAATGATGCAAGGAAAAACTCATGAAAATATAAAAACCATACGTCCTTTGAAAGACGGAGTAATTGCAGACTTTGATGCCAGTGAAAAAATGATAAGTATGTTTATCAAAGATATTCCTGCATTAAAGAAAAAGATATTTGCTCCTGCGTTACGTATGGTAATATGTATTCCTTCGGGAATTACAGAGGTTGAAATGCGAGCGGTAAAAGAAAGTGCCGAACGTGTAAATGGTAAAGAAGTATATCTTATTCACGAACCTATGGCTGCAGCCATAGGTATTGGAGTTGACATTATGCAGCCCAAAGGAAACATGATCGTGGATATAGGAGGTGGTACTACCGAGATTGCTGTAATTGCATTAGGAGGAATCGTTTGCGATAAATCTGTAAAGATTGCAGGAGATGTGTTTACCAATGATATTATTTATTATATGCGTACACAACATAATTTGTATGTTGGAGAACGTACAGCAGAAAAAATAAAAATTCAGATAGGAGCCGCTACAGAAGATTTAGAACTTCCACCAGAAGAGATGAATGTTCAAGGGCGTGATTTACTTACAGGTAAGCCAAAACAAGTTCAAATCTCTTATAGAGAAATGGCAAAAGCATTAGACAAATCAATACTACGCATTGAAGATGCCGTTATGGAAACATTATCGCAAACACCGCCAGAGCTTGCCGCTGACATTTATAATACAGGAATATACTTAGCAGGTGGAGGATCTATGTTAAGAGGTTTGGATAAACGTCTGTCACAAAAAACTGATTTACCTGTGTATATTGCAGAAGACCCGCTTAGAGCAGTAGTAAGAGGTACCGGGATTACTCTTAAAAACCTTAACAGATATAAAAGTGTATTAATAAAGTAGTATTTTTAGATAAATACTCTAATAAATATATACCTAAACTTTAGATTTTACGTTATCCAGCTTTAACTTGTTAAGCATAGCTTAGCAAAAGATATAATTCATAACGTTTAACATAAAAAAAAGTCATTACAGCTTTAGACTATGCAGCAGATTATTAATTTTTTAATCAATAACAAAAACGCTCTGCTATTTCTTCTGCTCTTAATTTTATCACTGTCATTCACTGTACAATCGCACTCCTATCATAAGAGTAAAATAGTAAGTTCTACAAATTTTTTGAGTGGCGGATTATATTCATGGCAACACTCGGTTAGTGATTATTTTGGGTTAAAAATTGAAAATGAAAGGTTATTGGAAGAAAATGAACGATTGCGTAACCAGCTTAGCGCCTTAGGAGTTGATACAGTTTCTACAAAATATGTTGATACAGTTTCATTTGACAGACCTTTTAGTTTTACTAAAGCTAGAGTAATTAAAAATGACTATAGTAAAATCGACAACTATATTTTAATTAATAAAGGAGAAAAAGACAGTGTTTTTCCTGATATGGGTGTGATCACTGATAAAGGAGTTGTTGGAATAGTTGAAAATACTTCAAAAAACTATAGTAGAGTAATATCTATTTTGAATAGTAATTCTCGTATTAACGCAGGATTAAAAAAATCAAATCAATACGGTTCTCTAGTTTGGGATGGGAAAGATCCTAATATTGTTCAATTAGAGACTGTGCCTAGGCAAGCTATTATTAAAGAAGGGGATACAATTATTACACATGGGCGATCAACAATTTTTCCAAAAGGCATAGGTGTTGGTACAATACTTAATTATCAACTCAATGAAACCAAAAGTTATTACTTAATAAACGTAAAACTTTTTAACGATATGACCGATATAGGTTTTGTATACTCCATACAAAATAGAGATTCAAAAGAAATAAAAAGTCTAGAAAAGATTGATTAATACATGAATAAAGATCTTCTGTTACATATAGTCAGATTTATTCTGTTGGTATTAATTCAGGTACTCATTCTCAATCATATCAATTTTTTAGGGTTTTTAAATCCTTATATTTATATTATCTTTATTCTATTGGTTCCAATTAATGTAAACAAGAGTCTTTTTTTGGTAATAAGCTTTTTGTTAGGGCTATTTATAGATATTTTTAGTGACTCTGGAGGTGTACATGCAGCAGCATGTACAGTCATTGCATTTATAAGACCAGTAGTATTGAGGTCAGTTTTTGGGTTGAGTTATGAATTTCAAACAGTAAAACTTGGTAATTTAGGTTTTGGAGAACGTTTTTTGTATGTCACTTTGATGGTTCTTATACACCACATTGTTCTTTTTTCGTTAGAAATTTTTAACTTCTCTCACATACTTTTAATCTTAAAGAAAACGTTATTCACTAGTTTATTTACTATAGTAGTTACCTTATTAATTTTGGTATTGTTAAGAAGAGATGATTCATGAGAAAGTTATTACTTTACCTAATAATTGTTACAACAGGTGTTGTTTTTATAGCAAGACTTTTTTATTTACAAATTTATAATACTTCTTTTATCGCATTGTCAGAAGATAATGCCATAAAAGTGATCTATGATTATCCCCAAAGAGGAGCTATTTATGACAGAAATGGTAAGCTTTTGGTAACAAATCAACCTTCTTATGATGTAATGGTTATTCCAAGAGAGTTAAAGCCATTTGATACTTTAGAATTTTGCTCGATTTTAAATATTACAAAAGAAAAACTAAAGAAAAGTCTTAAGAAAGCTAGAGTGTATTCACCAAGAGTACCTTCAATTGTGATTCCTCAACTTACAAAAGATGAATATGCTTACCTACAAGAAAAAATGCGTAAGTTCGAAGGTTTTTATATCCAAAAACGTTCGCTAAGAGATTATCAAACGACTTATGGTGCAAATGTTTTAGGATATATAGGAGAAGTTAATGAATCTCAAATAGGAAAAGACCCTTACTATCTTTCGGGTGACCTCATTGGTATCGATGGTGTTGAAAAGAAATATGAAAAAACACTTAGAGGTATTAAAGGAGTAAAACGAATTCAAAAAGATCGTTTTAATAGAGATATAGGCGCATATAAAAATGGAAGATTTGATACGCTACCTGTAAATGGAAAAGATATCACGATCACTTTAGATACAAAACTACAAGAGTATGGACAAAAGTTGATGGAAAATAAGCGAGGAGGAATCGTTGCTTTAGAACCGTCTACAGGCGAAATTTTGGCTCTTGTTACAGCACCTAGTTATAAACCTGAATTATTAGTAGGGAGAAAAAGATCTGCAAATTTCACCAAGCTTGTTTATGATACAATAGCAATTCCTTTGTTTGATAGAGGATTAAAAGCAGAATATCCTCCCGGCTCTCCTTTTAAAACTATAAATGCATTAATAGGATTGCAAGAAGGAGTTATAGACACAGAAGAAAGTGTTTCTTGTAGAATGGGGTATTATTATGGTAGAAGAGGACAGAAATTAGGCTGTCACTCTCATAGAAGTCCTCTAAGCATGATTCCGGGAATAGCAAACTCTTGCAATGCATATTTTGCCACTGTCTACAGAAGAATTATTGAGAAATATGATACTCCCCAAGAAGGTATTGAGGCTTGGAGAAAACATGTAGAGAGTTTTGGTTTAGGGCATTATCTCGGGAATGATCTTTCTGCTGGTAGACCTGGTAAAGTGCCTACAGCGAAGTATTATGACAAAATTTATCAATATCCAAAGTATAAATGGTATGCTACGGCTACATTATCAAATGCGATTGGTCAGGGAGAAGTGTTGTCTACACCAATTCAATTAGCCAATATGACTGCGGCAATTGCAAATAGAGGTCATTATTATACGCCTCATATTATAAAAGCAATTGATGGAAAACCTGTAGAATTCGAAAATTATACAAAACCAAAATCTACTACAATTAATAAAGAGCATTTTGAACCTGTAATAGAAGGAATGCATGAGGTTTATACAAAAGGTACTGCTAGTTTTCTTCAGGTAGAAGGAATAGATATTTGTGGGAAAACAGGAACAGCAGAAAATTTTACAAAAATTGATGGTGTCAAAACACAATTGACAGATCATTCTGTTTTTATAGCTTTTGCTCCAAAAGAAAATCCTAAAATAGCATTGGCGGTATTTATAGAGCATGGATATTGGGGGGCAAGATATGCTGGTAGAATAGCTTCTTTAATGATAGAAAAACATCTTAGAGATAGTATTTCCAGAACTGATATAGAAGACTGGATACTTACGCATAGCCTAGAAGAAGAGTATGCAAAACCTTATAGTGGAGAACCTTTTAAAATTAACCAATAATGGCAAAGTCCAGTGTAGCCGCAATTGACTGGATAACGGTCTTATTATTTTTATTACTTGTTGGTTTCGGATGGGGAAATATATATTCTGCATCTTATGAAAATGAAGCCTTTTCGCTTACAGATTTTTCTCAAGTATACGTAAAACAGGCCTATTGGATTCTCTTAAGTATTGTTTTGATTGTAATTATTCAGGCAATAGAAGCAAAGTTTTATGAACGGTTTGCTGGCTTAATTTATGTTATTTCCATAGTATCTTTATTAGGTCTTTTTGTTTTTGGTAAAACGATTTCAGGAGCTACATCCTGGTATGCGTTCGGACCCGTTAGAATACAACCATCAGAATTTGCAAAAATATGTACAGCTTTGGCCTTGGCTAAATTCTTAAGTGACATGCAAACCAATATCAAGTTGGTTAATCATCAGTTGAGAGCTTTTTTAATTATTGCATTACCGGCTATCGTCATTGTTCCTCAGCCGGATCCTGGTAGTGCTTTGGTGTATGCAGCTTTCTTTTTTCCATTATATAGAGAAGGGTTGGCAGCTATTTACCTTATTATAGGAGTTTCTGCCGCTGTTTTATTTGTCTATACTTTGCTTTTAGGACCATTTATCATCATAATTGGTTCGTTATTATTTATAATCGGATTACTAATACCTAAAGTAAGCTCTCTTCATAAAGAAAGAAAAACAAAAATATATTTAAGTATCAGCTTATTAATAAGCTTACTGGTTATCTGTTATTTTGTAATTCAGATATCATCTATCAAAATAGCATTAGATGGCCTTCATTACTATATAGAACTTATAATTTTTGGATTTTTAGTCACTGCTTTCGGAATTATTACAGGATTATTAGTAGAAAAGAAGTCGTTCGAAAGGCAAAAATTAAAATATTCTGGATATATCATTACGCTGCTCGTCATTATTGGATTTTGTTTTTCGGTAAATTATATTTTTAATAATGTTTTTGAACAACGACACCGAGATCGATTTAATATCGTACTGGGTAAAGAAGTTGATGCAAAAGGGATAGGATATAATACCAATCAAAGCCAGATTGCAATTGGTAGTGGTGGTTGGATAGGCAAAGGTTGGAAAGAAGGAACACAAACCAAAGGAGGGTTCGTTCCTGAGCAACATACGGATTATATATTTAGTACAGTAGGAGAAGAGTGGGGCTTTTTAGGTGGTGGAATGGTAATTGTTCTTTTTGTATTATTACTCATTAGATTAATTCATCTGGCAGAACGGCAGAAAAATCAATTTAGTAGGGTCTATGGATATAGTGTAATAGGAATCCTTTTTATACACTTTGCCATTAATATAGGAATGGTTACAGGATTGATGCCAACTATCGGAATCCCTTTACCTTTTTTTAGTTATGGAGGATCAGGACTTTGGGGATTTACAATATTGTTATTCATTTTTGTAAAACTTGATGCTAACAGAGTCAATGAGTGGTGATCAATATGGTCAAAAGCTCCATCCTTTTGTAGATGCAGTAGCTTCAAGATTTTTTTCAAGACTGTCCTCTAGCTTCGAGAAAAAATCAATTTGGGTTAATTTTTCTATATGATCCACAGAGACAACAAAACTACTTAGTTTTTGATCTACATCTTCATGAGGAATTAAAAATGCAATCATTTTAGGTTGTTTTGGGCTATTATCAAAAACAATTTTATAAAAATACTGAGGAACAGAAACATGTTCATAACCTATAGTAGAAAGGTCATCAGTTAATATCCCTCCTGTTACGACATAAATTTTATTGTAGGTTTTTGCCCATGTCCTAACTTTTTGCTCTAAAGAATTCCATATACCACTGTTAAAATTATATTCTTGTGGAGATATGTTAGAGGTTAAAAATGTCTCTTCAAAAGCTTTTTTACTAAATGTTCTGTCTGCTGCAGGACATAAATGCCCTTTATTGTATCCTGATTTTTTATAATTACGCCAATCAGCAGAAGAAGACTTTACTTTATGGTCTTCCTCAAAATAAGGTCTCTTAAAGTTATTTTTAGCAATATGTTCTTTTTTTAATTCATAAGCAACCCATTCTGCTTGTTCATGTTTTTCTGAATATGATAAAGAATAATATTGATGTATAATTATAGAACCGGTAGTTGAGGTTGGCAAATAATAGAAGTTTGATTCTTCAGGAGTTACATTGTCATTATCAGAAGTGTTATCGTGTTGATCAATTTTCTTTTCAAAATAATAAAAACCAATGGATATCAGTATGATAAGTATTGGATATATGTACTTTCTTGTATTCATTTTCTACTATTATGGGTACAAAAGAATGAAAAATAAAATTTTTTGCATATAAAATTTAGTTTTTTAGTTATTGAACTACGTGTTAACCCTAGTAAAAATGCTGTTTTTCAGATGTTTACGGTAAAACCTTAAAAAATACGATGTAAACTCTCATACGAGATATGAATATAAAAAGTATCTTTAGAATAAATTAATACATAATTATGTATTGATTAACACCTCACACACACATTCTTATAACATCTAAAATTAATCCCGTTTAAGTCGTCAATTTGTAACGAAGATTTTAATTGAATAATAAATGGCTTTATTTATTCTTTGATCTTCAATAGTGTAGTTTTTTATGATGTAAAGTGATATGCTTTATTTTATCAAAATACATTTCTTGCAAGAATTGATCAGACATATACCCTGTGTGTCTCTAAAGAAAACCAGGGGGGATAATTATAATTAATTTTAAAACTTAAAACGATGTTAAAGAACATTTTAAATCAAAACGGAGTAAAGTCATTAAACAATAACGAAAAAAAGTCGATCAATGGAGGCTTTGGCTTTGGCGATGGTCCTATTGGGGCTTGCAGATTAGATAATGGATTTATAGATTTTATTCCTTGTGACCAGTTATGTCCAGACGGATCTTCTCCAGAATTCTGTTAATATATTATTATATTCATTGTGATAAAGAAAGGAGTATTAGACATACTCCTTTTTTTATTTTAAGACGATGTACTCCAAACTTTTCTACACAAGTAAATGAGCAATAGTTTAAAAGTGGAAAAAACCTTTGGGCCCCCTATAAATAATAGCTCTTTGAAAATTTACTGGTCTACTTTGATATACTTCTCTTATTAAAGGTTTAGTAAAAGATTAACATCATATTTGAATAGTCATTTAGTAAAAAGTATTTTTAGTGTAAAACATTGTTTTTCAAGGTGTTAAAATAAGTTTTTTCTATAAAAGATGGTTGAAATATGGTGTTTGTATATCTTTTTTGAGGTAAACCCCTCTATTCTTATGGTATAAAATCTTTATTTTAGAATAGATTATTTTACCGTATTCTAAATTTAAACAAGAATATTCACTCATTAATTTTGTGATTGAGCATATGTAGTATTGCTTCAGCTCTTATCATGAAATGAATTATTATTAATATTAAACCTTTTACCAAAAATGAAGAATACTATCGAAAAAATTGTTGAAAGTGTATTGATTCAAAATAGAATTCGGAATTATGATAAGAAAGATTTAGAATTACAATTACAAATACATCCTAACTATCCAAGTTTTCAATCGGTTACAGATACTTTAGACTATTTTAATATAGATAACATTGCTGTAGAGGTTCCCAAAGAAGCATTAGATCAACTTCCCAAGAGTTTTATTTCTTTAGTTAAAACTGATAATTCAGAAGAAATTGTTTCTGTAATTAAAAGTAACAATACTATAGAGCTTAAACACTCATCTTTAAAGAAAAAAAAGTTTAGTTTCGAAGAGTTTAATGATATTTGGATTCCAAAAGTTATTGCAGTAGAGTATAATGCTAAACAAAAAATTATAACAAACAACTCTCTTTTGTATAATGGTTTGTTAGGGATACTTTTAATTAGTTTAACCTTCTTACTTCTAGCAAGAGATTGGGATTTGAACCACATATTGTTTTTGACTTTATCTATTGCCGGTGTAGTATTTAGTTTTTTTGCTGTACGAGAAAGTTTAGGGATACAATCACAGGCTATACATCAATTTTGTACCTCTGTCGGGAATACAAATTGTGGCGAAGTTATCAATAATAACAGCGGTAAAATTTTTCAAAACTTTTCACTTGCAGATGCAGGAATGGTCTTTTTTGGATCTTTGTCGATGTATCAATTATTATATGGTTTTGCGAATATTCTTTTTATACTCCCATTGCTAGGAATACCCTTTGTATTGTATTCTATATATTCGCAGGCATTTATTATAAAAAAATGGTGTGCGATTTGTATGGCAATTGGATCATTGTCAATTGGTCTTGCAATACTATCTTTTTTATATTTCTCTTTTAGCTTTAATCTTGGAGAAGCTGTAACTTTTCTTATGTTGTCTTCGGTATTTACTTTAGGATATCTTTATATAAAAGAAAGAATCAAGGAGAACAAAACTTTTAAGTCTGAAAATATAAAACTAAGTCATTTTAAGAGAGATGGCGAAATTTTTAACCATTTATTGAGTCTTTCTGAAAAAGTAGGGGATACGGCAACAATTACAAACGAGATTGTTTTAGGTAATCCCAATTCAGAATTTAAGATTATTTCACTCACTAATCCTATGTGTGGGTATTGTAAAGGTGCTTTTGAAGCCTATACAAGAATTTTAAAATCTATGCATGATCAAGTTCAAATTGTGATCAGGCTCAAAGTGGATCTTAATAATCTAGAAAACCAGGCTACCCAAATTGGCCTAAGATTATTAGAAGTATATTATACCAAAGGAGAGGAGAGTTTTATATCTGCTTATTCTGAATGGTTTGCTGATAGAACGTATAGTAATTGGTCAAAAAAATATCCTGGTTTTACTAATCATGCTAAACATTTAGCAGTTTTAGAAAAGCAGTCTAAATGGGCAGAAGATAACAGCTTGTATTATACACCGGCTTCTCTTATTAATGGAACGATCTATCCCAAAAAGTATAGTTATGATGAGTTCTTTCATTTTGTAAGCATGATGATAGAAAGCTATCATGATTCTTCATTAGACCCTAAAGGAGTTGAAGAGCCTGCAGAAGTGTAATCAATCTCAAACATTAAAACATAAGATATGTTACCAAATTTAAAAGTTACTCAATTAAAACAAATTAGCAGAGAACAACAGAAGTTTATAAATGGAGGGAGAATTCCTACCTTAAAAGAGTTCTGTTGCGGACCGCGTTCTCAAGGCTGGTGGATACAACAATATCCTTTTTTGGCCACAGACCCTTATTATACTTGCACTATTGATGTATGCAGTAATTGAATTAATGAAATGTAATTATCTTAAAACCTTTAAATCATGAAAGAAATTAAAAAACTTCAAAACGTTAGAGCATTGTCAAAACAAGATCAAAGAACGATCAATGGAGGGGCTAGTAAAAGCACATGTGGTGTCTTTTTCTGCACGTCCCAAACAGAAGGCTGTTCTTGTATTGATAGTAATGGAAATATTGGAACTTGTTTTCAAGGAAATTGTTCTTAAATAGTAAAAGTAAAGTAGTAGAAAGGGGTTAGAAAATGTATTCTAATCCCTTTTGTTTTAATAAGATTATTAGGTTTTTACATCCAGTGCATCTCTTAGCGCATTGCCTATTAGCATAAATGACATAACCAAACTCATAATTCCTAAGCCGGGTATAACTGCCAAATACGCTTTTCCTAAGATAATATAAGAATAGTGATCTTTGATCATTGCGCCCCAACTTGGTATAGGAGGCTGCGCTCCAATACCTAGAAAACTTAGTCCGCTTTCAATTAGAATTGCAGAAGCAAAATTAGCAGCAGCTATTACAATTACAGGGGCAATACTATTAGGCAAGACATGTTTTGTAATAATTCTAAAATTAGTATATCCTAATGCTTTTGCAGCAGTAATATACTGCATTTGTTTTACGCTCAAAATTTGCCCTCTAACGACTCTTGCTACTTCGACCCACATCGTAAGACCAACAGCAATAAAAACTTGCCAAAATCCTTTTCCTAAAGCGAGTGTGATTGCAATGACCAAAAGTAATGTAGGAATAGACCATGTTACATTAATAAGCCACATGATAGCAGCGTCTATTTTTCCTCCAAAATAACCAGCTATAGCTCCTAGTGAAATCCCGAGTACAAGAGAAATGAACACTGCAATAAAACCAATAGAAAATGATATCCTAATACCGATCAACATTCTGCTTAATAAATCTCTTCCATACTTATCAGTTCCTAATATGAAAGTGTGTTTTTCTATAAAATTGTCGATGATTTGCTGTGATGTCAAACCATCTGGAAATCGTTTTAAATTAATTTCTTTTGGTATTTTAATAGTATTGTTTTCGCTATAGAGGTTGGTAATTAATAAACTGTCTTTTATTTTGACATCATTGATGGGAATCTCTGTATCAGTATTTTTTGTGCCAAAAAATAGCTTGTCAAAAAAAGATTGTTTAGTTATATTCTTAGATGGAATGGTAAGCATTTTTACTGCAAAACCAGGAGGTTTAGAGTGTATAGATAAATGCATCTGATTGGCATTCTTTGAATTATCAGGAGCAAGAATGTATGCAAAAATAGAGATAAAAGCACAAAGGATAATAAAGTAAAAACTTAAAGCGCCCCAAAAATTCTTTTTGAATTTTTGAAGCGCTAATGTACTTAAAGAATTTGATTTTGTACGAGGCATTAATGTTTTAATTCTTTAGCGTAAGTGGGTTTTTGGATCTTTTGATGTTGTTTATTTTCATATCTTCCAATACACTTATTGCTTCCTCTACATATACATCTTTACTTAAACTTTTATGCCATCTTTTTCTTTTTTCTGCTAAAACAGTATCTTTTTTAATAAGCTCAATCTCATATGGTAGCGACTCAAAAGTTAGATTTGTTTTATAGTCGTTGATTGCATCAAAATGTTTAGCTTGAGTTTCATTAAAATCAATATTCTCTTTGTATTTATCAAATTTTAAAGAGTATTTATTGACGTCTCTCTTTTCTCTTACCCATCTTGCATTTTCATCAATTAATTTTAACTGCTCATTTTGAGCCATTCTTTCTTTACTGTTTTTAATCGTTTGTTCGAAATCTATGTATCCATCCCAGATATCATAATTAGCAGCAGAAATTTTATCCCATGGTAAAGGGTTTTCTTGATCTTTTTCTCCGATATCTATATAGCTATATCGATCTGCGACTACCACATCACTTTTTACACCTTCTAATTGTGTTGAACCTCCGTTTACTCTATAAAATTTTTGTGTAGTAAGTTTTAGAGCTCCTAAGTCTCCAAAGTCATTACTACGCATCCATCTATTTAGATCCATAACATTTTGTACGGTACCTTTTCCATAAGTTTGTTTGCTTCCTATTATAATTGCTCTTTTATAATCTTGCATTGCAGCAGCAAGTATTTCTGAGGCAGAAGCCGAAAGTTCGTTTACAAGGATTACCAATGGACCATCCCAAAGAATGTTTCTGTCTTTATCACTTAAAACTTCTGGAGATTCTCCTTTGGTTTTCACCTGAACAATTGGTCCTTTTTCTATAAAAAGACCTGCAATGTCTACAACAGTTTGTAGTGACCCTCCTCCATTATCACGAAGGTCTACAACAAGGCCATCCATTTCTTTTTCTTTGAGTCTTATAATTTCTTGTTTTACATCTTTTGCTGCATTACGTTGGTTGTAATCCTGCATATTAAAGTAAAACTTAGGAAGATTTACAATACCAAATACTTTATCATTTTTCTTTACAACAGATGATTTTGCGTATGTTTCCTCTAATTCTACAACATCTCTCACAATTTCTACACTTTCTGTAGTACCATCAACTTTTTTGAGCGTAAGTGTTACTTTGGTTCCTTTAGGCCCTTTTATAAGACTTACTGCATCATCTAGACGCATACCTACAACGCTTACGGGTTCTACTTCATCTTCTTGCTTAACTTTCATGATAAGATCACCAACTTCTACTTGATTGCCTCTCCATGCCGGTCCACCTGATATAATCTCTACAATTTTTACATTATCATTTTTCTTTTGAAGTCGTGCTCCGATACCTTCTAGTTTTCCAGACATTGCAATGTCAAACCTGTCTTTATCTTGTGGTGCAAAATA
The DNA here is from genome assembly GCF_006443095.1 of Aquimarina algicola. Lineage (GTDB taxonomy): Bacteria > Bacteroidota > Bacteroidia > Flavobacteriales > Flavobacteriaceae > Aquimarina > Aquimarina algicola. The sequence goes on along the minus strand of NZ_VFWZ01000003.1, from coordinate 442,139 downwards.
ATAGGTGTGGGGATCAAACTCTTCTACAATTGAATTGATGTAAATAGAAAACCAATCTTTACGTTCCAGATCGTCAGCAAATTCAAAATATTCTTTCAAAGAGCTTTTGGTAATATCTCTAGCTTCTTCTTCTATCTGAACTAGCGTTTTTTCTTTGTAGTCTTTATTGTTTTTTAGAGAATCGTTTTGTTCTTCAACTTTATCATAATAGCTCGAAAGCGCATTAAATTTAAGTTGTAATCTCCAACGATTCTTCATTTCATCTCTATTCGTAACATATGGTAGATTCTCGTAGTCGGTATCTATGCTTTCATCTTTATTAAAATCGAATGGGGTTTCCAAAATTTCATTATATAATGATTTTGCTTCACCCATTCTTTGTTGTAGACGATTATATGTTAAATTGAAAAATGCAATTTCTTTGTTTCTGATTTCATCATCAATTAATTCATCATACTTCTTAAATTCTTCTATGTCTTTCTGATAAAAATATCTTTTTAGAGGGTCTAATGCCTCTATATAATCAGCAAAAACTTCTTTAGAAAAATCATCATTTATATCTTTCGCATCATAATGACCTTTGCCTAAAACATAACTTATCAAATCTATAAGTAATTTATCTTTGTCGGGATCATTTTCGGTCTTAGTAGTAAAACTACACGAGGCAGCAGAAACTATGATGGTAAGCATCAAAATCAAAAAACTCTTTTTCATACGCTTATTTTTATTTAGGGATTCATAACAATTTACACTAAAAATCGTGCCAATAGCAAGTAATATTACTAAAATTTTCTCAAATGAACTAATAATATTTCTTACTCTTTGTTAACCTTATAATAAGTATAAAAAAAGTGTATTTTTACTTTCGTAAATAATACCTGCTTATGAAGATAGAAAAACCCTTAATTTTAGTTACCAATGATGATGGGATTACTGCTCCTGGTATACGTGCCTTGATCAGTGTAATGAATCAGATCGGAGATGTCGTCGTTGTTGCGCCTGATAGTCCTCAAAGCGGCATGGGGCATGCTGTTACGATTAATAACACATTGTTTTGTGATCATGTGGTGGTGAATCAAAACGAACCCCAAAAAGAATACAGCTGCTCTGGAACTCCTGTGGATTGTGTGAAAATGGCATCCAGGCAAATTCTTGATCGAAAACCTGATTTGTGTGTAAGTGGGATCAATCATGGATCTAACTCAGCAATCAATGTTATCTATTCTGGTACTATGAGTGCAGCTGTAGAGGCTGGGATAGAAGGTATTCCTGCTATTGGTTTTTCGTTGCTTGATTATTCTATGAAAGCCAACTTTGAACCTGCAAAAAAGTACGTTAAAACTATCGTTGAAAATGTTTTGGCAAATGGACTGCCAAAAGGAGTAGTGCTTAACGTAAATATACCAAAATTGGCAGAAAAAGATATTAAAGGGGTGAAAGTTTGTCGGCAAGCCAATGCACATTGGGTAGAAGAGTTTGACAAAAGAACAAATCCAAATGGTAGAGAATATTACTGGTTGTCAGGAAAATTTATTAACGAAGATCAAGGTAAAGATACAGATGAGTGGGCATTACAAAACGGATATATATCTGTTGTACCTACACAATTTGATCTTACAGCTCACCAGTTTATAGAACAAATAAATAATTGGCCATTAAATGATTAAAAAAGAAATTGGTATTGGGTTTATATTAGGGTTGCTTTTTAATAGTATTGGTTTTGCTATTTGTGTGTTTATATTTTCTACAATGAGTAGCCAAAATTTAACATTTACAGAGACGATAAAAACATCAATCCAAAACGATACACTTGGCAGTATAATCGCACTAGGAGCGATACCAAATTTAGTTTTGTTTTTTTTGACAATTAAAAAAAATAATATATATAGAGCTCGTGGCGTACTTCTTGCTACAATTATTGCAGCAGTATGTATAGCGATCAGTAAATTTAGCTAAAATAATAGCTTAATAGTTTTTAAATAATATTACAAGTGAAATACTATCTAATAGCAGGAGAAGCGTCCGGAGATTTACATGGCTCTAATTTGATGAAGTCCATATATAAAAAAGATCCTAATGCAGAGTTTAGGTTTTGGGGAGGTGATTTAATGGCTGCTGTTGGGGGTACATTGGTAAAACACTACAAAGAAAGGGCTTTTATGGGATTTATAGAGATTCTATTAAATCTTAGAAAGATATTAGGTTTTATGAAATACTGCAAAAAAGATATTGAGCAATATCAGCCTGATGCCCTTATTTTTATAGATAATTCCGGATTTAATTTGCCAATAGCAAAATGGGCTAAACCTAGAGGATATGTTACACATTATTATATTAGCCCTCAAGTGTGGGCTTCTAGATCCAGTAGAGTTAAAACTATAAAAGCAACGATAGATCATATGTATGTGATTTTGCCGTTTGTCAAAGATTTTTATGATCAGTATAATTATGATGTAAATTTTGTAGGTCATCCACTTATTGATGCCATTTCTGATTACAAGCCTGTAATGCCTGATGATTTTAGAAGAAAAAATCAGCTTGATGAGCGACCGATTATTGCAATACTTCCAGGAAGTAGAAAACAAGAGATTCGTAAAATGCTAGAGATTATGTTGAGTGTGATTGATGATTTTGAAGCGTATCAATTTGTTATTGCCGGAGCACCCAGTCAAGAAGCTTCTTTTTATGCACCTTTTATTAAAAAGAAAGGCGTACACCTGGTAATGAATCAAACTTATGATCTTCTTTGTCTTAGTAATGCAGCTTTGGTGACTTCTGGGACTGCTACCTTAGAAACTGCTTTGTTCAAAGTGCCACAGGTGGTTTGCTATAAAGGAAATTATATTTCTTACCAAATTGCGAAGCGAATTATTAATCTTGATTATATTTCTTTGGTAAATTTAATTATGGATAAACCTGTAGTTACAGAATTGATACAGAATGAATTTACAACAAATCGACTTAAAGAAGAGCTTACAGTAATCATTGATGATTATAAAAGAGCTGTTATGTTTTTGGATTATTATGATCTGGAAAAAAAACTTGGTGGAAAAGGAGCTAATGATAAAACAGCAAAATTGATTGTCGAATCGTTGTCTTAAACAATAATAAATGCCCTAAAGATGAAAAAACTATTATATTATATATCAATTTTAACGGCTTGTTTGGTACTCTATTCTTGCGGGAGTTCTTCAAAAAAGAGAACCGTAATTTCTTCTAGTAAAAGAGTAACTACCAAAAATACACCACCACCTACTAAACGTACGGCAAGCACAAGAAGTAAAGCGCCTCTTAAGAATACAAAAGCACCAAAAAATACGGGCAACAAAAAAATTAAGAGTATTGTTTCTTATGCTAAAACATTTAGAGGAACACGATATAAATTTGGAGGTACCACAAAAAGAGGAATGGACTGCTCAGGATTGGTATATACCTCTTTTAAAAAAGAAAATGTTGTATTGCCAAGAACTTCTCGTACGATGGCAACACAAGGCAAAGCAATTTCTTTGAAGAAAGTTGTTGTTGGGGATTTACTGTTTTTTAAAACAAATAAAAGAAAAAATGTAATTTCTCATGTAGGCTTGGTTGTCGAAACAAAAGGAGCTATCAAATTTATTCACGCTTCAACATCAAAAGGGGTTATTATTTCTAGCCTCAATGAAAAATATTGGAACAAAGCTTTTGCAAGTGCCAGAAGGGTACTTTAGTTCTTATAATATTGAAGCAGTTCCACAAGAGTCATGTCTATTCTCTATCAAGATCGGTCTGTTCTAATCCTATTGAGTTGATTTGCTTTCTAAAGCTTCATGCAGAAAAAACAAATATGTCGATTTAAGCTCAGAACAAGTTTTCAAATCAAAAGACACTAGACTATATTTAGGGTTATTTTTTAAAAAAGGAGAGATTTCGGATCTATAAGCTGTTTTTGTTCCTATTTAAGATAAAACTATGGTAAAGTAATTAATGGTTTATCTGAAATATTCGATAATGAATATTTTTTACTGAAATAAAATAGAAAATGTAAAAACATTACACAATGAAGTATATAGCTTATTACGGTAGAAAGTTTCTTGACAAAATTCATTGTAGATTTGCTATTTTAGTAACCAATCAGAATGTTTCTTTTGGAAAATCTTATGACAAGTTAAGGATAGCAATTAAACCATGATATGAGGAATGAATAATAAAGAATCATTAGTAAATTTCATATTAAGTGTCGTTGAAATCTCAAAAGATGACGCACAAGAAATTGCAAACTCCTTTCACTCAATAGAAATAAAGGAAAAAGATTTTTTGTTGAAGAAAAATCAAATAAGTGATGATTATTTATATTTAGAGAGTGGATTGATGAGAATTTATCTTCATGATTTAGAGGGAGAAGAAATTACTATAGATTTTTTTACTGAAAATAACATTGTTTTTGAAATTACTTCTTTCTTTAATCGGGTTCGTTCAGAAGCATACATCCAAGCTATTACAAAATGTGCAGGCTTTAGAATTTCGTACGAAGAATTGAATACTCTTTTTCATCATAAACCTGCATTTAGAGATTTTGGGAGAGCCATTTTGGTAAAAGAGTTTATCGCTTCTCAGCAAAGAAATTATGGGATGATTAATAGAACTTCTAAAGAACGATATCAAAATCTTTTAATAACAAAGCCGCAAATTGTTAAATATGCACCGCTTAAATACATTGCCTCATATTTGGGGGTTACCGATAGTACATTGAGTAGGTTACGAAAAAACTTCTAGCTTCTTATTTTCTTGCCTTTTGTCAAGTAAGTTTACAACTTGTCTTTTGAAATTTGTAATAAAATTTTAATCGCAATGTCAGAAATGCCTAACTCAATTACGATTTTTTTCGTTTTTACAACGATAGTAACTTTATTTTGGTTTTATCAATCTTCTAAGAGTAAAAAGGTAATTATAGTTGTTTTTGTTTGGATGATCATCGCTGGAGTTTTGGGTTTTCTAGGGTTTTACAGAACCCAAAATGTCACACCACCAAGGTTTGTATTCCTCTTGGCTCCCGGATTATTATTTGTAATCTTTAGTCTATTAACCAAAAGAGGTAAGAGGTTTAGTGATAAACAAAATGTAAAATATCTAACATTACTTCATACAATTAGAATTCCTGTTGAAATTGTTTTGTATTATTTGTTCCTGGTTGGATATATACCGGATCTAATGACATTTGAGGGGTATAACTATGATATTGTTTCAGGTCTTTCTGCACCAATTATTTATTATGCTGTATATGTAAAAAAATGGATGGGAAGAAAGGGGCTTTTAATTTGGAATTTTGTTTGTTTAGGTTTGCTGATAAACATTTTGACTATTGCCGTTTTGAGTGCTCAAACTCCAATTCAACAATTGGCATTTGACCAACCGAATATCGGTGTGACATATTTTCCTTTTGTTTGGCTTCCTACCATTATTGTTCCAATCGTACTTTACTCGCATTTAGTAAGTATAAGACTGTTACTTAAATTTAGTAACGACAACATACTGTATCACGAGTAATATTTACATGATTCTATATTTTAAATTTCAGTTATTTGTTATTTTGTTCATGTAATTCCTCAAGTTGAGATGGAAATCAAATAATATTTAAAATAGACCGAAAGAACTTTTAGGTATAAGGCATTAGAATCTTGGCACTACAAGATGTCCTCTGTTTTAAAATAATCAATCAAACTACTATAGGATTATCAAAGATGATCAAAATTGTATATATCTAAAACAGATTTATTTATTGTTTTCCTAATAAACCCAATTAGGACTAAAAATGTTATGAAATTAAAAGAATTTGATGTTGTATGTTATTAAATAAAATTAAAAAGGTAGGAGAATTAAGTAGGGGCTTATGAAAGTTTAGAAAACATTGCAAGACTAATTATAATCGATTTTTAATATTGGCTGCCATTACAAGAATGAGAATAAAAGGAAATATAGGAGAATTTATTGAACTTACTGAATTGAAATCTGACTCATGTTCAATATTTAATCAACCAGAATCAAGTAGCTTAAGTATTCTTTGGTTTCAAACAAATAATAATGATTTTATAATTGATGGAAAAGAATATTCGTTTTCAAAACATCAAATTATTTTTCTTACAGAGTTTCATAAAATTACTGTCTTAAGAAAAGGAGCTATTCATTTTTTGAGGTTTAACAGACCTTTTTTCTGTGTTATAGATCATGATGTAGAAGTAAGCTGCAAAGGTGTTTTGTTTTTTGGAGCATCTCAACTACCTATTATTAATATTTTAGGCAAAGACATAGAACATTTTCAGACGCTATGGAAAATGTTTTCTATAGAAATGCGATTAAAAGATAATTTACAACTCTCTATGTTACAAATGATGTTAAAACGTTATCTTATATTATGTACAAGATTATACAAAGAACAGTATAAATTATCTACAATCACAAAAGATAATGATATCGTAAGAGAATTTAATTTTTTGGTAGAACAATACTTCAGTACTAAACATACAGTGAGCGACTATGCAAAATTACTTCATAAATCTCCTAAGACGATTTCTAATATATTTTCAAAAATAGGTTTGAAAACACCTTTGAGTTATATTCAGGATCGTAAAATGCTTGAAGCTAAAAGGTTATTGTATTATTCAGATCTTCAAATTCAAGAAGTTGCATTTAAAATTGGGTATAGCGATATTCAATCATTTAGCCGATTTTTTAAAAATCAAGAAGGCGTATCTCCATCAGTATATAGAGAAACTCCTCACTTGGGATAAATTGCTAACTATAAAGGAAAACTTACCTAATAAAATAGCCAATTCTGTTCAGACCTTTGCATTATTAAAAATTATTAATAGTCAAATTTAAAATAGAATAGAATGGAAAAAATAAAATTAACCTTAGCAATAGTATTAGTAAGTATATCGAGTGTTTTTGCTCAATTACCAGATCCAGGGTTTACAATAGATGAAAATACTGCAATTGTGATCACAGATCCTCAAAATGATTTCTTAAGTCCCAATGGAGTAACCTGGGGAGTGGTAGGTAAAAGTGTAACAGAAAATAATACTGTAGATAATATAGAAACACTATTTAAAATTGCACAACAGAAAGGAATCAAGGTTTTTGTGTCTCCACATTATTACTACAAACATGATCATTCTTGGAAAATTGAAGGTGCTTTAGAAGCATTAATGCACAAAATAGGAATGTTTGATAGAAAAGGAGCATTAACAACAGAAGGTTTTGAGGGTTCTGGTGCTGATTGGTTGGATAAATACAAAAAATACATAAATGATGATAATGTAATTGTTACAAACCCACATAAAGTATATGGTCCTGAATCAAATGATTTGGCTTTACAGTTACGTAAACATGGATTTAGTAAAGTAATTCTAGCAGGAATGTCTGCTAATTTATGTACAGAGTCGCATATGAGGGATTTAGTAGAATCTGGTTTTGACGTTTCTGTTGTAAAAGACGCAACTGCTGCTGCAATTTTACCAGACATAAATGGATATGAAGCAGCCTTGGTAAATTTTAGAATGATTGCTAGTCATGTTTTTACTACAGAAGAAGTTGTTAAGGAGTTAAAAAAGTAGAAGAAAACTAAATTCTAGTTTTAATTAAAATAAACTCGCAAAATACATTATGTGTTTGATAATGATATTTATGCAAAAAAAAGAAGTTGACTTTAATTTTAAAGTCAACTTCTTTTTTTATACATCTCTAAAAAAAACTATTTTTTAGTATTCATATAGGCATATTTTGAAAATTTTCAACCCATAAGATACTAATAATGATAAAATGAGTTTATAGATAAACTATCGTTATATTCATTAATTTCGTTAATAATATTTATTGTTCTTTCTGAAGAAAAATGTTCTTGAATTTTCTAAGAAATCTCTTTTGTTATATAAATACTATTAATTTTTTTTAATAAGTATTGTACATTTATTCTGCAGTTTCAAAAAATGAAACTAGCGTCTACTATTATTGCATGTTAGAAAATAGAATGAATCCATACATTGATATGGGATTTTATTATAGATGCATGCAATGAGATTTATAAATACTCCTTTTTTAATCATTACCATTTCTACAATACTAGGGATTTGTATAGGTAATTACTGTTCACTGTCTTATAAAATAGTATTCCTTGGATTTTTTTGTTGTATTTGTATATTATTTATGCTTAAGCGATATGCCTATAGAAATTTTAACAAAGGATATGTTTTTGCAATTTTTGTGGTGCCTTCTTTTGTAATCTTTGGATTGATTCTTACTCATATTCACGATGCTAGGAATTATAAGAATCATTATACAAATCAACTTAGTAGAAAAGATGTAAAAAATAACCCTATCGGAATTCAATTTTCTATAAAAGAACGATTAAAATCTACATCTTATTATCATAAATATGTGGTGTCATTATTATTTGCAAATAATCAACCTGTAGAGGGGAAAATATTGTTGCAAATCCATAAGGATAACTTACATAAGGTATTGGATATAGGAGATGTTTATACGGCCTATACTACACTAAAACCAATTACTCAACCCTTAAACCCTTATCAATTTGACTACGCTGATTATCTGAGTAAAAGAAATGTATATTATAGTATCACTACCTCTTCTGATAAACTCATTAAGAACGACTACAGAGTCAATTCTTTATCGAGGATTGCTGATAAGATAAGAATATATTGTAACTCTAAGCTAGAGCGTTATTCTTTTGAGAAAGAACAATTGTCTGTAATTAATGCTCTTATCTTGGGGCAGAAGCAAGATATTCCAACAGAAATACTAGAAAATTATAGAAATGCCGGTGCAGTACATATTTTGGCAGTTTCCGGATTGCATGTAGGTATCATTTTAATGATTTTGAATGCAATGTTAAGTCCTTTGGAAAGAATTCTAAAAAAAGGTGGGGTCATTAAACTTATCATTGTTATCGTTTCGCTTTGGGCTTTTGCAATTTTAGCTGGGTTATCGCCATCAGTAATAAGAGCTGTTACGATGTTTTCTTTTATTGCCATCTCTTTACAAATCAAATCATTATCAAGTATCTATAATGCTTTGATTATATCAGCTTTTATAATGCTATGTTTTGATCCATGGTTATTGTTTTCGGTTAGTTTTCAGCTTAGTTATGTAGCTGTTCTTTCGATTGTTTGGATTCAACCAATACTAACCAAAATGTATAATCCAAAATTTTATATTTTAAAAAAGATTTGGGATACACTTACAGTTACCATCGCAGCACAATTTGGATTGTTGCCATTAACATTATTCTATTTTCATCAATTTCCATCCTTATTTGTTGTGTCTAATCTTATAGTTATTCCTTTTCTAGGAGGAATTCTAGGGTTTGGAATCCTTGTTATTGTCTTGGCAATTTGCGATATACTACCAGATTTTTTAGTGAAAATATTTTCTGTGTCAATAGACAGTATAAATACTTTGATGGATTGGATTGCACACCAAAAAATGTTTTTGATCCAAAATATCTCTTTTTCTTTCGGAATGTTTTTTATTTCCTATTTGAGTATTATAAGTTTAATAGTAGCTTTAAAAAAAAATAGCAGGCGAAATGTGTATCAGTTTTGTACTTGTTTGCTTCTATTATTCATGTTTGTTTTGTTTGAAAAACATCAAGCATTGATCAAAAAAGAATTTGTAATTTTTAATCAACCTAAAAATACGATTTTTGGAGTTCTCCACCAGCGTAGGTTTAAGATATATAGTAAAGACACAATCACTGCAAAGAATAAGAATTTTCTTTTTGATGGGTATTTAATTCATCATTATGCTACAGTAGATACTGTTTTAAGATTGAAAAATGTATACCAATACAAAAACAAGTCAATATTGATAGTAGACCAATCAGGGATCTATAAGATTCAAGGATTGAAACCGGAGATAGTTGTACTAACAGGGAACCCGAAGATTCATTTAGAGAGATTGATTTATGATTTATGCCCAAAACAAATTATTGCTGATGCTAATAATCATAAATCTGATTTGGAAAGGTGGGAGAAGAGTTGCTATAAATTAAATGTCCCTTTTTATCGTACAGATAAAAAGGGAGCATTCTTTTTGAATTAGCCAAGTAAAAACTCTTTACAATAAAACCAATGCTTCTTGATTGGTTTTTTCTTCTGGAGTATTTATAATTTCTTGTATGATGTTATAAAGATCAGGGATGCAGTGTGGTGCTATTGTATTGGGGCTGTTAAATAATACACATATCCCTAAATCTTCTTTTGGATAAATAGCAATTTCACTTCTGTAATCATTTACACTTCCACCATGATGTATTATCGTGTATGGTTCATTTGTTGTCTCATCTTTATATTTGTGAATTCTCCATCCAAAACCGTAAGAAGAAGATATATACCCTGGCCATCTTTGATAATAATGACTTTTTCCGGTTACTTGTATTGTTGGGTTAAAGACAGTACTCATTGTTTTGGGCATCATAACTTCGGGATTATTACCTAACAAAAATTTGAGCCATTTACCCATGTCAGATATACTGGCATTGATTCCTCCCGCGGCAATTGCATTGTAGTATTTTTCATTGAGTTTAACCGGTTGCCAACCATGCTTTATGAGACGATGAGGAAGCGCAATATTATCTGATTTTGTTAAAGCCTCGTAGCTTGCAGAGGCAGTATTCATATGCAAGGGTAAAAATATCTTTTCATTTATAACTTCTTTGAGTGTTTTTCCGGTTGCTTGTTCGATAATTTTACCGCTTAGAGCAAAAACTGCATTTTGATAACTATAAAGATTACCGGGTTGTTCTATGGGTAAAACATCTTTAAAACGACTGGCAATGTTTGATAAAGGAACCCCATCTTCTACCAAATTAGTAAAACTATGATAAGGAAGCCCAGTTGTGTGTGATAACAAATGTGATAATGTTATTTTTTTTGTTTGATCACTATTAGCTAATTCAAAAGAAGGGATATAATCAGATACTCTGTCACTCCAATTGATAAGCCCTTGTTCAACATATATTCCTGAAAGTATCCCTGCAAACCCCTTGGATACAGAACCTATTCTAAAAATTGTTTCTGTATTGATATGATCATTTAAACCACTATTCTTTTTGCCATACCCATTTTGATAGATGATAGAGTCACATTTTACAATTGTTACAGCAGCACCAACAATTTCATTGTTTTGTAGCCCTTTATTAAAGTATTTTTCAGTGGCCTGAGCAATTTGCTTTTGATGCGATGCAGTGATATGGGTTTCTCTTTGTGTATGAGTCAAAGATTCGTTGGATGTTTGTTTAGGAGATTGTACTTCTTCTTTAGAAGCCAGATAGAACAGCGTCGTGATTAATGCAAGAGACAACACTGCTGTAATGATATTTTTTTTCATAAATAAATTTCGCTTCAATACAAAAGAGACGGGTTTTGGTGGTTATTTGAAATCCCTTTTAGTATTAAAGTTGGGGGTATTATTCTAATGTTTACGTATTTGGTAACGCAAATGTAAAGGATTAATTGTACCTAGATAAGAATTAGATACATGTAATGAATACGTTTTATGAAAATATATTGTTAATTATAATTTTGAGAGTGAAGGAGACATTGAGTCATTTTTAGATTGATATTTCTCTAATTTAGTTAAAATAGTATCTAGTAACCGAATGGCATTTACGATATACGGCCCTTTGTTTAGCATCACACATTCTGCTTTTAGAGATTGTGTAGTGTCTGTAATTTCTGATCGAGAAGGGAGGCCTTTTTTAGCCATGTTTTCCAGTACTTGCGTTGCCCATACAACCGGTATATGTGCTGCATTACAAATAGCAAGAATTTCGCGTTGTACCCATCCTATATTTTCCCAGCCTACTTCTATCGCAAGATCTCCTCTTGCAATCATAACACCTACCAGTTTTAGCTTCATGGCTTCCAGCAAAATTTCTGAAAAGTTATTGAAAGCTTCATTTGTTTCAATTTTTAAAATCACTCCAAGCTTGTTATCAACATTTAATGATTGGAGTAACTCATGTAATTGTTTTACATCTTCGGCAGTGTTTACAAAAGAAAAATTGACCACATCGGCATGTTCTGCTACGAATACTAAATCTTGCTTGTCTTTGCTTGTTAATCCATGAATGTTTAGCTTGCTCGCAGGTAGATTAATCCCTTTGTCTGACTTTAGTTTAGCACCGCCGGGTTTTGTAGTTCCAATTTTTATTTTTATTTCATTTTCAGAACATGCTATGATCTCTCCCGGTACTTTACCGTCATCAAAATAGATAGGGTCTCCTATTGATACTTGAGAGAAAACTTCTTGAGAGGTACAAGAAATACATGCGGGGCGTATTACTTTGTTTTCGTTGTCTATAGTAGCTTTTTTACCAATTATAGCTTCTTTATACATTAACAGTTCATCTCCTGTATGTAAATTGAGGTAATTTTGTATCTCTGGAAGCTCTCCTACTGTTGTGGTAGCCCCATTTTTGGTTGTGAGTACCATGTTAGTTTCAAAGTAAATTGTTTTGTTGCTTTTTACCGATACTCCATCGTTTTGAATTTCTGATACCTTAAGTTTATGCTCTTTTCCTCGAGTATCTTTTAGCGTAATTTTATCATTAATTTGTAAAGAAGATAGCCAGTCTTTATCATATACAGGGATATCATTTTTTTCTACGACATTAGAAGTAAATTTTATATTCGCCGGATGTATGATATTTCCTCTGTCATCTCTATTGGGAGTGATTTTTTTTATTTTTAAGCCTTCTTCGAGAGCACCTGTTCTTATTTTTGGCCCTCCAAGGTCCATAGTGATTTTGATTCTTTTTTTGAGCTGTATTGCTGCTTTTTTTACATTATCAATCATCAAGTGCCATACTTCAGGAGTATCGTGAGCACAATTAATCCTTGCGCAATTCATACCCGCGGCAGCTATCTTATATACTAGTTCGTAATTATATGCTGCTTCTGAAGGTAACGTTACCATGATACGAACTCTTCTGCCTTTTTTGCGGTAACCAAAAAGTTGTTTTGTATTTTTTCGGGTAAGTTTTTTACTTTCTTGAGTAGTTATACCTTTTTCAGGAAATAAAGCTTGCTCTCCTAATAGCATTTTGATGTAAAAATGGCATTTGTATAGGCTATTTAAGATATGACCTTCTGCTTTTGCTAATCTCGATATCCCTAATTCACCCAGTTTTTTTTGAATTTTGGCAATATCAAATGAGCGTAATGATAAGTAGTGGATTAAATTTAAAGCACTTTCTTGATGCGCAACATGAGTGGTGTCTATTTTTTCTTTGTAAAGCAATTCTTTTTCTTCTATATAAGAAATGATGCTTTCTATTTCGATAAGTAATTCTGAAAGTTTTGCAGCTTCCATTCACAAACATTTTTAAGCTAACCTTAAAGATATTTGAAAATGAGAAATTTCACCTTTTATCTAATATTAAATTTAGTATAAAAAAATGCCTTATTTATGTTATGAAAACATAGCTTTATGTTTAATTCGAAAATGTTCCTACAAAAGAACTTTCATATTTTTTCCAAGCTGCAGCAGTAGTAAGTTTTTTGTAATCATTATTGTGAATCATTTTTAAGTAAATCTCTAGTTGCTGAGGTGTTTTGTACCCTACGACTGGTGCAATAAGATTACTGTTTTCATCAAAAAATACCATACTTGGATACCCGGTAATTTTTAAGGCATTTGCAAAAAAGTGTTGACTATTTCTACCTTTTCTGTCAGGATTATAATTAGGGTTTGTGTAGGTGAAATCGTTGTAATGTATTTCTTCTGTACCTTCGGCATTAAATTTTACTGCATAGTAATTTTTATTAATGAAAGCTACTACATCTTTATTATGAAATGTTTTTTTGTCTAAAAGTTTACAGGGACCACACCAATCGGTATACACATCCATAAATATTTTTTTGGGCTCCTTTTTTTGAGCAGCTAGTGCTTCATTCATGGTCATCCAATTGATTTCTTGTGCTTGTACAGAAATACAAATCAACAATAATATAGTGGTAAGTAGGCTTTTCATCGTTTTAGTTTTTAGATTAAGTCGGAAACAAAAACTGTTCCTTAGTAAAAACTTTACTCGTCTTTGGGAAACGAGTAAAGTTACGTATTATTATTTTATCGCACTCCGTGCATTAATTTCTTCATTAATGGATTTAATAGTATTAATAAACTTCCTGCTAATAAAGGTACTATAGTAAATATTAAAAAGAAAGTTGATAATGAATATTTTGAAGTGATTTCATCAATCATTCCTCCTAGTTGACCTGCAGACCAGTTTCCTATAAAAATAGCAAGATACCATATTCCAAACATTAACCCGATAAGTTTTGCAGGAACCAACTTACTTACATAAGATAATCCTACAGGAGATAAAAATAATTCTCCCAAAGTGTGGAATAAATAAGCTAATATTAACCATATCATACTCACTTTTGCTGTCTCAGCTCCTTGCGGAATAGAGATAGCCCCAAAAGCTAACAAAGCAAAGCCTAAGCCTAGCAGAATTAAGCCTAAACCAAATTTTACAGCAGCCGAAGGGTTATATTTACTTTCCCATAGCTTAGAGAACAAAGGAGCAAACGATATGATGAATAGCGAATTTAAAATCCCAAACCAGGAAGCTGGCACCTCAGTAGTATCAGCACTAAACTCTCTATAGAGTTTCCATGATACAATACCCCAGATAATCACAAAACTAAATCCTAAAATACTATTAGACAACGAGATTTTTTTAAATGTCTGTAGAAAGAGTTTAAATAATACCCATGTAATAATTATTAGTGGTATAATTGTAATCAGTGTATCTGCTATTTTAAAAATATTTGCAGCATTACCGACCAGTACAAGATTGGTGTATTTACTTGCAAAAATTGTCATCGATCCTCCTGCTTGTTCAAAAGCTGCCCAAAAGAAAATAGTGAAAAATGCCAAAACCCCTACTACAATATATCGATCGCCTTGTACTTTAGGGCTTATTTCTTTTTCTTCAACAATTTTGTTTGTTGTTGTTTGAGTGTTTTTTTCTGTATCAATTAATTGTTTTGATGGAGCTAAACCAACATTTTCCAAGATGCTTCTTCCAAACCAAAACTGTAGCATTCCTAAAAACATAAAAATACCAGCCAATCCAAACCCAAAGCTCCAATTTATTTTTTCACCAATGTATCCACACAACATGATTCCTAAAAAAGCGCCGGCATTAACACCCATGTAGTAAATCGTATAGGCGCCATCCTTTTTTTCTTCATTTTGATCATACAAACCACTAACAATAGAGGTCAAGTTAGGTTTGAATAAACCATTACCTATGATTAAAAAAGCGAGTCCAATGTATAAAAATGTTGGGGTTTCTAAAGCCATAGACACATGGCCTAAAGTCATTAATAAGGCTCCAAATGCAACTGCTTTTCGATATCCTAATAGTTTATCAGCAATATATCCACCAAATATTGGGGTTAAATATACTAATCCTGTATACCAGCCATATAAGCTTAAAGCATCTTCATTACTCCATGCCCAACCTCCTTTTGCAATTTCACTAGTAAGAAATAATACAAAAAGCGCTCTCATACCATAATATGAAAAACGTTCCCACATTTCTGTAAAAAATAAGACAAATAAAGCAGGTTTGTGTCCTAGAAGGCTAAATACTTTAGCATCATCTTGTAATGTACTCATAGAATGTAAAGGTTTATTCTTTGTCTGCTAATTCGAAGCCTTCTGCCTCTTCGTGAATTGTTCCTTCTTTATCTTCTACTCCATGAGTAAGTATTTCTAATGGCTTTCTGAAAATCATTACGATCAACCCAAAAACGACACAGAATACTGCTATTCCTGTAAAAATGGCAAATTCTCCCTGGCTTTCTGCCCATTCTCCCAGTAGACCTGCAAGTTTGTTTCCAAAACCTGTCATTGCAAAATATACTCCCATCATTAATGCTCCATATTTTACCGGGGCTAATTTTGTAATAAAAGATAAAGCCACAGGAGAGATACATAATTCTCCAACGGTATGAAAAAGATATGCAAGAACTAACCAATACATTGCCGACGACCCATTTGAGTTAAACTCCATAGAAGCAGCAGTCATAAAGAAAAACCCTGTTCCCATAACGATGAGTCCAATAATCATTTTGAATAAAGAGCTAGATACTTTGCCTTTTAGTTTTCGGTTTGCCCAAAAGAGTGCTACAGATGTTCCTAAGAAAATGATAAACATAGCATTTAAAGACTGAAACCATGAAGCAGGAACTTCCCAACCCATTAACATTCTATTGGTTTTTTCTTTTGCATAAATATTCATTAATCCTCCTGCTTGTTCAAAAGCTCCCCAGAAAACAATTACCAGTAAAAATGAAATAAGTAGTACAATGATTCTATCAGTTTCTATTTTTGTGAGCGGTTTGTTCATTGCTTCTTTATCTTCTACCTTTTCAGATTTACCAAGAAAATTACCAACATTTTTAAGGTAATTTTGCCCTAGTAAATATTGCAATAATCCTAATGCCATTCCTATTCCTGCGAGTCCAAATCCGTAATGCCATCCATGTACTTCTCCTACATATCCCACAACCAAACTCGATAAGAAGGCTCCAAGATTAATTCCGATATAAAATATAGTAAATCCCTTATCTCTTCTTATATCTCCTTGTTTGTATAATCCACCTACCATTGTCGAGATATTTGGCTTTAGCATTCCTACACCTGCAATAATTAAAGCGAGTCCAGAATACCAGGCCCACATTTGTTCTATTGCAAGAATGCTATGTCCTGCTACCAGCAAAATCCCGCCGAACAATACAGATTTTTTTTGCCCTAGAAATTTATCAGCAATCCAACCTCCCGGGATAGAAGCTACATATACCAACATGGTATACCATCCGTACAATGAAAGCGCTTCGCCAGAAGACCATCCTAATCCTGCATTTTCATCCATTGTCTCTGCGGTAAGATACAATACAAAGATTGCTCTCATTCCATAATAAGAAAAACGCTCCCACATTTCTGTAAAAAATAGAATGTATAGTCCTACCGGATGCCCAAAGAGCTCTTTTTGATGGGCTGCTTTAACTGTATTTGCCATTATATAAGTTTAATTAATTTTATAAGTTGTTTTTGATGAAGTCTGTCATTTTTGTGTAGAGGTGTAATCGAGTATTACCACCATAAATCCCATGATTTTTGTCTGGATAGATAGCCCAGTCAAACACTTTGTTTGCCTGTACTAATGCTTCGATTAATTGCATTGTATTTTGTACATGCACATTGTCATCTGCGCTACCATGTACCAAAAGATATTTTCCTTTTAATCCATTTACAAAATTAATAGGAGAGTTGTTGTCGTATCCCTGTGGGTTCTCTTGAGGGGTTTTTAAATATCGCTCGGTATATATTGTGTCATAAAACCTCCAATTGGTAACAGGTGCAACGGCGATTGCCATTTTAAAAACATCCGGAGCTTTAAATAAACAGTTGCTCGACATAAACCCTCCATAGCTCCATCCCCAAATTCCAATACGAGATTCATCTATATAGTTTAGTGTTCCTAATTGTTTTGCCGCAGCAATTTGATCTTGTACTTCGAGGTTTCCTAAATCATTTTGAGTTGCTTTTTTGAATTTAGCACCTTTTAATCCGGTTCCTCGTCCATCTACACATGCAACAATGTATCCATTTTGCGCTAACATCATAAACCAATAATCATTTGCACTGTTCCAGGTATTACGAACCATTTGAGATCCCGGCCCCGAATATTGAAACATAAAAAGTGGATATTTTTTATTTGGGTCAAAATCTTTTGGTTTGATCATCCACATGTTCAGTGCTTCGCCATTAATATCGATGGTAGAGAACTCTTTTGGTCTCACATCGTATTGTTTTAGTTTTTGAGATAATGGAGTATTGTTCTTGATTTCTCTAATTACTTTACCCGTTTTGCTATTGTGTAGAGTAAATTGATAAGGAGTCGTTGCATTTGCAAAATAATTGATATACACACTAAAGTCTGCACTAAACTCTGCATCATTAAATCCTTCTTTTTCGCTTAGTCTTTTTTTATTTTTTCCGTCTATAGCGATAGCATATACATCTCTATTGATACTTGAATTTTCTACACTTTGATAAAAGATTTGCTTATTCTTTTTATCATACCCGTAGTAATTTGTTACTTCCCAAAGGCCTTTGGTAACTTGATTGATCAATTTACCTGATTCGTTATAATGATAAATATGGTTGAATCCATCTTTTTCACTAGTCCAAATAAAACTATTATCTTCTAGAAAAGTAAGATTATCTGTAATATCTATATAGGCTTCATCTTTTTCATTAAGAACAACTTTTGGAGTCTTTGTTTTGGCATCTACAAAAATTAAATCCAGATTATTTTGATGTCTATTCAGTACTTGTACACTCAAAATATCCGGATTAGCTGTCCATTTAATTCTTGGGATATAAAAATCTTTATATGCTCCAAGTTTTATAGGGTCAGAACTCATAGCTTCAATATCAGCAACAAAAAGCATCACATTTGCATTTTTTTCTCCTGCTTTTGGGTATTTAAATACATGTTGATTTGGATATAATGCTTTTCCGAACACATCCATTGAAAATTCTGGAACTTCTTTCTCATCAAATCGTAAAAAAGCAATTTTATTACTGTCAACATTCCAATCAAAGGCTCGTACGATAGAAAATTCTTCTTCATATACCCAGTCTGTGACTCCATTTATAATTTCATTCTTTTTACCATCATCAGTAAGTTGAATTTCTTTTCCAGATGCAAAATCAAGTACATACAAATTGTTGTCTAGTACATAAGCTATTTTGTTTCCATCAGGAGATAGTAAAGGAGATTGTATTTTTTTGTCGCTTACTTTAAAAATACCTTTGGATGGTACATCGTAGACATAATAAATCCCTTGAGAAGATCTACGGTATATTTGTTCGACCTGAGTGGATAATAAAATTCTATTTTCGTCTTTGCTAAATGAGTATCCTTGAAAAGAATTCAGATCGTTAATCGCAGATGAGCTTACTAAGGTTTTTACCTTTTCTCCTGTTTCATAACTGTAGACTTCTATATTAGTATCGCCAGAAGGACTGCTTTGTTCTAGAACAGCGTATTCCTTACCATTGTTCATAGAATGTAGCGATTGTAATCGCTCTTGTATAAATTTTCCTTGCCAGATTTCTTCTAAAGTAAAAGCTTTGTTTTGTGCAAATGATAGTGTTGTAGTGAAAAATGTGACTGCCAATAACAGTTTTGTAAAGTTCATAACATACATTTAAAGAATCGTTAATGTTTATGATAATTAAAAAATCTGTGAAAAATACAACAATTGGAATGAAATACAATAAAATTAATAGGGATTTGAGGCTTATGATTTATGATTTTGTAATTTTTTTGGCAGTAACAACAATGTCTATTAAAAGTTGAAACAATTGTTATAAATTCATAAGCAGTCTCTTGCGCTTTATTTGTAAATTATTTTTTAATGTAAATTTAAAAAGTACTTTAAGTTCAAGAATAATAAATAAAGAATTACATTACTTAAGATGTGTTCTAAGATATGTCTTAAAAATGAGAAGAATTCTTGGTATCAAAAAACAGAATAGTATATTTGAAGGCACTAACTAATTAAAATTGAATGGCAGCAGAAGTTTCAGGGTTTTCGAAACTCTCTAAAACTGATAAGATCAAATGGTTGGCAGAACATCATTTTGATAGTGACCAAGAGGCTATCAATACTTTGATGACGTATTGGAATGAAGATCACCAACTACAGCAGTTACATGATGAATTTACAGAAAACACAATTTCTAATTATTATTTGCCATTTTCTGTTGCTCCCAACTTTTTAATTAATGATAAGAGGTATACACTTCCTATGACTATAGAAGAGAGTTCTGTAGTTGCTGCTGCCAGCAAGGCAGCAAAATTCTGGCAAGATAGAGGAGGGTTTCATGCAGAAGTTATTTCTACAACAAAAGTAGGTCAGGTACACTTTATGTTTGTTGGCGATGCTAAGAAACTACAAGAATTTATTGTCGATATTCAAAATAAACTACTCTTTTCTGTGGCTCCTATTGCAAAAAATATGGAAAAACGCGGCGGAGGAGTAAAAAGCCTTGAATTGGTAGATAAAACAAGTGATATTGAAAATTATTATCAATTGCATTGTACTTTTGAAACTGTAGATGCAATGGGAGCTAATTTTATTAATTCTTGTTTGGAACAGTTTGCAAATACAATCAAAGAAGAAGCTAATACTTATCCTGATTTTACAGAAGAAGAAAAGAATATCGATATTGTGATGAGTATTTTATCTAATTATGTACCACAATGTTTAGTTAAAGCCTCTGTTTTTTGTAAAGTTGATGAGTTACCTAATACGACAACTCTTTCTTCTAGAGCCTATGCAGAAAAGTTTGTGAGAGCAGTTCGTATTGCAGAAGTAGAGCCCTACCGAGCCGTTACTCATAATAAAGGAATCATGAATGGTATAGATGCAGTAGTGTTGGCAACAGGTAACGATTTTAGAGCAATAGAAGCTGGAGCGCATGCGTATGCCTCGAGAAACGGAACGTATACAAGTCTAACACATGCAGAAATTAATAATGATATTTTTACTTTTTCTATAGAGTTACCGCTTGCATTAGGAACTGTCGGGGGGTTAACCTCTCTTCATCCGTTGGTAAAACTAGCATTACAGCTTCTAGGAAAACCAAATTCGAGTCAATTGATGCAAATTACGGCTGTGGCTGGTTTGGCACAAAATTTTGCAGCTATAAATTCTTTGATTACCACAGGAATTCAACAGGGACATATGAAAATGCATCTGATGAATATCTTAAATCAATTTCAAGCAACAGCTTCTGAAAAAGAAATACTTATAAAATATTTTGAAACAAATACGGTTACTCATAGTGAAGTAGTAACTCAGATTGAGAAATTAAGGTCTTAAATGAAAAAATCTTTTTACAGTCATGGTAAACTATTGCTTACAGGAGAATATCTTGTATTAGATGGTGTGCCTGCACTCGCGATACCAACTAAAAAGGGGCAATGGTTGTTTATAGAAGAGATAGAAGGTGATGATATGTTGTGGCAAAGTTATGATGAAAATGGTAATTGCTGGTTTGAAACACGCTTTGTATTTGATGATGATGGTATAAAAGAAGCAAATACTACCGAAAGTGACGTTTCTAAAACGCTGATAGAAATTCTTACTGCTGCAAAAGTGTTAAATACTAATTTTCTTTCTACAAAAAAAGGATATAAAGTAGAAAGTAGATTAGAGTTCAATAGAGAATGGGGACTTGGTTCTTCTTCAACTTTGATTAATAATATTGCTAAATGGGCAAAAGTAGATGCATTTACTCTATTAGAGAATAGTTTTGGAGGGAGTGGGTATGACATTGCTTGTGCGCAACATGATACTTCTATTTTGTATAAACGTAATCCTAGTAAACCTCTTATTACAGAAGTAGAATTTGACCCTATATTTAAGGATCATTTATTTTTTGTGTATTTAAATCAAAAACAAGATAGTAAAGACTCGATAAAACATTATCAATCGTTGCCACTAAAGGATTTTGATAAAGCAGAATCTACTGTAAAAGAAATCACTAATAACATGATAGCATGCACAACTATTGAATCATTTGAATCTTTGGTAGATGCCCATGAACAGATTATTTCTAAGATTATTAAAACACCAACTATAAAATCAACATTGTTTTCGGATTATACAAGGAGTGTAAAAAGCCTAGGAGGTTGGGGTGGAGATTTTATTCTCACTATAGGCACTTTAGAGGATATGAATTATTTTATTGATAAAGGATACACAACAGTCATTTCATATAAGGATATGGTGTTGTAATATAGTATTGCTATAACATCAGTTCCATTTTTATGTTACTCCTTTGATATGGAGGATTTTTTTCTAAAGGAATTTCTTCAAATCCAAATTTACTATAGATGTAGATGGCATTTTCGAGAATACGATTAGAGTATAGTAATAGTGAATTCCAGCCTTGCTCTTTAGAGAAATCAATACAAAATTTCATGAGTTTTTGACCTATCTTACGACCTCGATATTGTGGAGAAACGGCCATTTTACCTAACTCGTATACATTGTCTTCTATTTTGATTAAAGAAAATGTTCCTGCTATTTGATTCTCTATTCTAGCAAAAAATATATATCCACCTTTGTTAATTATAGTTTCTTCACAACGTTCTAGAAGATCAACATCATGGGGTTCTATCGCAAAATATTTTTCTAACCATTCTACGTTTAGACGTGCAAAATCTTTTGCATATTTTGGATCAAAAGAAATTATTTCTACTTGCATAATACATTGCTTTTTGTTTGGAGTAATTTTGATACTATTGGATTTAAAAAGGTTTTGAATGATATTTTTCTAAAACTCTTCGACTTAAAGATTTCTCTTTCAATTGCTCTTCAAAATACGTTAGATGTCTAATTAAGCTAGAGGCGTTACCTTCTGTAAGCCATTTTACCTGTTCATCTATTATTTCCCATAATGGAATCATTTGCTGATGTGTTTCTTTACCTTTTTTAGTGAGTTGAAATTGTTTTTTACGTTTATCACCTTTATCTATAGTAAAAGCAACCAGCTTTTTGTCTGTTAGCTTTTTTAAGGCTTGAGTAATGGCAGGTTGTGTATATTGTAAAGCTTCTTGAATGTCTGTTGTAGTTGCTATATTTTGATCGATAACTACTTTGAAGACAGGAAATAGATATGGGTCAAAGTCTATATCACAAGCGTTATAAACTAACTGAGTCTCTTTCATCAGGATGTCACTGAGACGTTTTAATCTAGAACCTAAACCTAATTCGCCATATGATTGTAATTTATCTTCCATAAACACTTATATAAGTACTTATGTAAAAATACAATTATTTTCTTAACTATTATTGATTATGCTGTAAGATTATATATAAAGTAGTTTTTTTGTAATGGAATAGATTATAATTTTAATTTCTAAATCGTTCTGATTTTGGTATTGGATTTTCATTTGTTTCTAACTTTTCAATGGTAGTAGAAACCAACTCTTTGTTTGTTAATAACCAGTAATCATCAAAAACAGATTTATAGCAAACTTCAATTTTTATGTCTTTTCTTTTGTCGAATACCCATGAAGCCAAGTAAGGGTTTTCTTTAAGCTCTAGCCAATAGAAGTTTTCGTTGGCTGATACTACAGAATTATAAACGTCGACATTGGCTATCCCATTATCTATAGAATCCGGAAGTTTTGTCTTTACAAACAAATCCCACCAATCTTTTGCGGGCTCATTTTTGTATGTAACTCTTACTGCTTCAATAATTGCAGGCCCTATACCTTTATTATTCATTTGAATGTTCAAAGAGTATAGCGTGTCATTATCATAACCTCTATCAATACCAACATCTAACCTAGGCCAAGCATTAGCTTTTGTTTGTTCAAGTAATATATCAGTTTGTTTACTCATTATATTCGCTTGTTTTATGTAAACAAAAAGAGCAGAAAAACTAGCTATAAGTACTCCTATAGCAATCAAAAGATTGGGATCAATTTTTTTCTTTTTCTTCATGTTGATATCATTTATTAGATGTTTTGACGAATATAAAAATTAAATTATTTATCTAATCCTTTCTTCAATACCTCTTGTATACCTGCCAAATGATCACTGAACTGCATCATTTGTGCTAATACTTGTGCCATTTCATTTTTGTCACCAAAACCTTTTAATTTATTATTTTTTATAAAAGTTTCTTTAATTGATACCCAACGATCAATTTCTTCTTTAGAAATACTCTCTGTCATTTCTTTGTACTTCAGTAGATTGGCTTCTGCGGCACTAGTTAATGTTTGAGATTCATTTTCATAATGAGAGAGAAGAAGTGTTTGTAATTCTTGTTCGTTCATAATAGGAACTACTTTTGCCACGAGCTTGCTCATATCACGATAAGATCCTTGCAGTTTGAAAGAAGGTTCGGTACGATATGCGTCCTCCATAGCCGCAGATTGAATATAGGTTTCATTGACTTTTAATACCGTATTGCGAATCGTAACAACTTTTTCTAATACAGCAACGTAGTCCTGGATTTCTTGCTTGGTATGATTTCCTACCAATTCAACTCCTTCTTGAGAACCTGTTTCGGCAATTTCAACAAGTTTATACAGGTCATCAAAGTGTTTACTGCTTAATTGATGTAGTACGGGATTAGATGTCATTGCATTCTCAATAAGGCTTAGTTTGAAAAGGTCTGCTGTATCCCCAATAATATCTCCCAAATTATAGATATCTGCTCGGTTTGCTAACATATCAGGAATTTGAAATTTTTCTCCACTTTCTGTATATGGATTTCCTGCCATGATTACACAAAATCTTTTACTTCGTAAATCATAGGTTTTAGGATGTCCATTATAGATTCCTTCAATTTTACGTGTTCCGTCAGCTAGGGATATGAATTTTTGTAGAAATTCTGGATTACAGTGTTGTATGTCGTCGAGGTATAGCATAACATTGTTACCCATTTCAAAAGCTAAGTTTAACTTTTTCAATTCCTCTCGAGTAGCAGCATTATTTGCTGATGTTGGGTCAACAGAGGTAACCTCATGACCAATGGCAGGGCCATTAATTTTCATGAATACTAACCCCAGTCGGTTAGCCATATACTCCATAAGAGTAGTTTTACCATATCCAGGTGGAGAAATCAGTAAAAGCATCCCCATACGGTCTGTTCTTTTATTATCTCCTAGACTTCCTAATTGTTTTGCGAGGTTGTCTCCAAATAAAGGAAGATATACCTGGTCAATTAATTTGTTACGTACAAAGGATGATAGTACTCTAGGTTTGAATTCGTCGAGTTTAAGCGCTTCTTTTAATTCTTCTGTTACTTGATGTTTTGCGTCTCTGTATGCTTCAAAAGCAGGAACTTCTACAGTAGTAAAATCAAATAAATCCTTTACGAAATTATGATAATCAAATTCATAAGTACCATCTGCAATCGTAGTATGACTTCCTTTTAATCCTTCAATTACCTGTGATGGATTTACATGAATAACTTCAGAAGTAGATTCGTTTTTGAATAATAATAGACAAACAACTTCATTTGTATATGTTAACTGAGTAGGGTGACTGTTTTTTAAATAAGAACTTACCCATTGAATGGCCAACGTAATTTTGTCGCTCCAATTGGTATTACCATTGGTTCTTTGTTTTGTGTCTAACCCTAATGATGAATTGAGTTTAGTTAATGCTTTTTTTGTTTTAAGTTCTTTGATAAGTGACTCATGCAATTCGTTTGCAGTTTGACTTATGCAAAATGTTTGATCACTCTGTAATTCTGTAAAAAGATAATTTGCAACTTGCTGTATATCCTCATCAAAATATTCTTTTATCTTATCAAATGTTGAGGATAGTGCATTTTTGATACTTTCAGATAAGTTCTGAATTACTTTGTGATATTCTTTACTTTCTGGAAATGCAGCTAATACTTGTCCGGAAGCTTTTATGGTTTTGTTCCAATATTCTTGCGCGTCTGAATCTAAGCTAAACCAAAAATATTGCGCCCATGCCCGAGTGTTTGGTGAAAAACGTAGTGGGCCAAGGTCATGGTTTTTGGTGATTAATACCTTCAAAATTTTTGATGCATCTATATCGTGTACACCTTTTATATATCCTTCGGCATAGTTTTTACTACTTTCTGATTTTACGAGTTCCAGTAATTGCTCTTCATTCAACATTGTTAGACTAGGATGATCTGTTTCTTTTTTGTCTGATGAAGTTGTTTGCGTGTCAACACGCTTATTCTGATAACGATCAAATATTTTATAGGCTAAATATGCAGAACGATAAATGTTATCGTTTTCTGAAATGAGTTCCTGATCCCAATATTTTTTTGATTGCACTAGAATTGGATTGTCGATCTTTTGATAAAAGTCGGTTCCGGTAAGGTGATATGCTAGTGCTTCATCTTTGTAAACAATGGTAAGATCTAGTGGCTGTTTATTTACTCCAAATTTATGTTTTCCTAGTTTGATCACATTTTCGCCATCCTCATAAAGGTCTTGCTTATCTTTTAATTTACGAGTTGCATCTTCTTTGGCGACTTTTAATGCAGTTTCAATAGCTTCAGCTTTGCCGGCATCCTCTAATTCTTTGAGTTGCGAAACAATGTCTCTAAGCTTATTGATCATAAGATCTGATGCAAAATATCCATTGATATCTACTACAGAATCAAAACTTTGTGCTTTTTTATTTACACCTTTCAAAATACGATTTGCTGCATTTTCTAGAGCAACTGCTTTTTTGTTTCTAGCTTCTATCAAGCTATTTTTACGAGCCTCAAAAGCATTATATACTTCTTCTCGTTTTTCAATGATCTGTGAAATAAACTCTTCAAAATCTGCAAAACGACCTTCGAGATCTTCTAATTGAACAGATACTTTATTTAATAATTCATCTGTTTTTTCGGGTGTATTGGCTATATCAAGGTAATTGATGATACTTTGGTCTACAAGTTTGAGTTGTGCTGCAAACTCTGCTGTAGCTTCTTTACTACCCAGTGACTTGATGGTATTTTTGATCCCTGCTTTAAGCTGATTAATAGTAGCAAAAATCAAAGAGATGTTATCTATAATTTTTGTAGAGTGTGAAGTGTCTTCAATTTGAAGATTCGAGACAATATCAATCAACATTTCGAGATCTAGCGCGATCTGATTTACTTCTTCTTCTAGTTTTTTGGCGTCGATTACTTTTTTGATGTTTTCGAGTACCGTTTGTTTTTCTTCTACACGAGTATGATAGGGGAGTAGTGCTTTATCATCTAATAAAAACTGAACGCATCTTTGAGAAATCTTTTCGGTTTGTTCTGCGATTTCGGTCTCTAGAGTAGTGATAAATGTTTTATCAACATATCTAATATCATTAAGTGCGATAACCTCGCCTCGTAATGTTCTTAATTGTGATAATACTAAAACAAAATCATCGATAGATCGAAAAGAGCTGCTCTTGATTTTACCAAAAATTGCATCAGCTTTTTCTTGTGTTTCTTTGGTAATGTTTGAGGCTGTTCTACGAAGTTGTACTACTTTTTCGAACTCATCGATCGCAGCATTTGCGGCTCCATTGATTTCTTCAAGTGGATGATCAAGTCTAAATGTTTCTTCTTCTCTTATCCAATAGTAGCTATCGACAATATCATTAGAGAACTTTGCGATATCATCATATAGACCATCATAACTGTCTTCTTTATTTAATAGAGTGATAAGCCCATGGCATTCTGCCATTGCTTTTACAATATCTTTGTTTCCTATTTTGTAAAGTAACGTATCTGTGTGCTCAGATGGTAATACATCTCCTTTTATAAAAGGTGTTTGCCATATTTGGATAACATGGTGTTTCGTTTGTTCATTTTCAGTTTTGAAATAGCAAAGCTCACCATTTTTAAGAATCGTAAAACCATTACATACGATAGGAGTTTTTACTTCTTGTTCAATAACATTGTAAGACATTAAGGTATACAATCCATTTGCACTTTCATAAAAAACGTACAAGAAGTCTTCTCCATTAGGAGAAATAATTTTTTCCTGAAACTTAACATCTCCTATTTCATTGGTAAAAAGTTTAAAATCTCCGGACTGTAAATAGTATCCATTAGGATAAATAATGCCTTGATCATCGGGGAGTAGTATGCAAGAATCTTTGATAGCATCTATTTTTTTGACTTCTTGCATTTTATGATTATACACAAAATAACGATGAGGTTCTTGAAAAGGTTTAATCTCTAATGCGATTAGATTGCCTAAATCAGCATATCGGTATTGACCGTCATCTAATGTTTGATCTATATGTTCTACAGGTTCATCAAAGATTCCTTTTCCTTCATCTGTATTGTCTTCAATTTTGATGGTTAAATCGCCCCCAATGGTTTCTACAAAAACCTTATCCAAAATCGATATATGGGGATGCGTCCCATAGCGATGCATGTCACGAGTTATCTCTGTCCAATTAAACTCATGTTGTTTCGGAAATTTGAATTCGTGCTCACTACGATTATCAATATATGTAAGCTTACTTTCATTAATTAACCATTTGAAGGTTTTAATATCACTGGCATTTTCACTGAGTTGAAATACCATATGAAGATAATTGCCAACAATAGCAAATTTTGAAAAAATTGTATTTCGGTAATATTTATACAGGTTTGTAAAATCATTGATAAATGTAGGATCGTTAATAAGATCCAGAGATTTTACAGAAAAATGATCATCATCATACGTGTAAATACTAAATACATCTGCAAGTGCAATTTCTGTACGAAGTCCAAAATGTACATTATATCCAAAGAGGCAATATTCGTCTATAGTAACAATATCTCTGGCGATACAATTGTTTTCGGTATTGATACGATTATTAGCGATGAGCTTAGTTTCTACACTGCCAAAAACTTCTTTTCTAGAGGCGTTAAGCTTAGAGAGACGGGTTTGTAACTCTGTTTTGTGCTTCTGAAGGCGATTTTGTATAATTTCGTACGTGCCTCCGTCTAGTTGTGTATGTTGGTTGTTTTTATTTGTTTCTTCCATAGTTTTTACTATAGATATTTTTTTAGTTTTACTATAATGGTGATCATACCACCTCTTTCTTCCGCTATGCGAAATTCATTCTCCTCCTTTTTAAAGTAGGAGAGCTTGTGAGGCTCTTTCACTTTGTGAAAATTGCCTGAACGGAAAGATTTCATTAATAAAATATAAAATCAATCTTAATGGGCTCCTCTCCTTACCAAGGAGGGGAAAGGTTTGTCAAAGACAAACCAGGGGAGGTTATTGACCCTCTCCAAAATTATCTTTTATTTCTTGTAGTACAGACGGTAAATAATCAAATACTGTTTTATTCTCAAATCTTATCACTATAAAACCTAAACCATTTAGATATTCAGTTCTTTTTTGATCTTTTTCTTGGTTACTTGGATGATTGTGAATTTCTCCATCTAACTCTATGATCAGTTTTTCTTTTGGACAATAGAAATCTACAATATAATTACCGATACTATGCTGTCTTCTAAATTTTCTTCCTTCTAATTGACTTTTTTGCAAATGTTTCCATAAAAATGCTTCAGTAGAGGTGCTATTATTTCTTAGGTCTTTTCTGAAGGATTCTAAGTATTTTCGATTATGAATTTGCTTTTTGCTCATTCTTACTTAGGTTTTTTAAATAGAAACATATACTACTAATGATGATATAAAGAGTATAAAAATTCCAAAAGCGATCAATCTTTTTTTAAACAAGACTTCTTGTTGCTTCTTTAATTTTTGTCTTATTTTTTTCAAAACATCTTCAGAAACCTGCTCTTTCCTGATTCCTTGAATAGCTATTTTGGTATTATTTACTGATTTTCTAAACGTTTCTCTTTTGTTTCTTCGATCGTTGAATTTGATCGAAGCGATCATAGCTGCTATTCCCATGATTAAGCCGTATTAAAAGCTAAATAATTCCCATCCCGGTCTTCCCCAGAATGGGAAGACTTTTATGGGCTTATTATTGTGATAGTTTTCATATTTCTCTAGATCAAAGAGGTTTTTTAATAGCTTCTTCTTTGGATATTACTTAAGTTTCTTATCAGATAACCCTAATCCATTGGCTAGGTTATAAAGATTTGTAAACAAATTATTTTCATTAGGATCTGTAGTTCTTTGTTTCAGTTCCATTAGAAGATTTGCTATAGTAAGATTCTTTATATCTTCAGAAGAGATTCCATATTTTGTAGCGAAATCTTTTATTTTTTCTAGAAGATTTCCCTTTACATCATCACTTCCTAAGATTGCATCTTTTACATCTTGAATATTATCAGAGTGTTTTACTAATCGATCGATGCCTTTTGCTTTGGTAATCTGCCCTACAATTTGATCAAAGAACATAGTTTCTCCACCTACGATATCAATATTTGCTGCTTTTAACGCTTCTCCAATTACTTCTGCTTGTGCATCTGCGATTTCTTTTTGGATATTGATATGTGCCAGGTCTACTTGTAATTCTTTGTCTAAGCGTAGTTTAAACTCTTCGTGTTCTTTTCCAACACCATCAAGTTTTTTCATAGCTTCGGCTTTTTCTTCGATTCCTGCGGCTTCTGCAAGTGCAATTTCTCTATCTCCTGTAGCTTTTGCCAGTGCCTTTTCTTTAATTATTTCTGCTTCGGCAACACCTTCTTCTTTTATAGCTTCGGCTTTTGCTGATATTCCTGCTGCTTCGGCTTTTGCTGTTTTTTCTATAATATTTGCTTCTACCAGCCCTTCTCTTTCACGAGCATCAGCTTTTGCATGCATTACTTGTGCTTCAGACATACCTATTGTAGCTTCTTCTTTTGCTTGTGCTTCTGCTAACGTTTTGCGAGCTTCAGCTTCTTTTTCACTAGCTTCTTTCTTAGCTTGGGCTTCTATGTTTATTTCTTCAGCTTTTTGTTTTGCGGCTTCTTTTTCTGCTTCTGCGGCTTTTATAGTTTTGATGAGCTCTTCTTGCGCATTTGCTTCTGCAATCGTTATTTTTACTTGTTTCTCACGATCGGCAGTTTTGAATGCCTCGATGTCTTTCATGTTTTCCTGCTCTTCTATCACGCCTTTTTCTAGCATTACTCGATCACGAATAACATCCTGAATATTCTTTTTCTCTACTTCTACTACTTTTTCTTTTTCAATCTGAGCAAGAGTAACAATCCTTTCGCGTTCGGTTGCTTCTAGCATTCTATCTTTTTCTACTCTTTCTGTTTCTACCGCATCTGTACGTTGTTTGTTTTTGGCAGCCACGATGATTTGACGCTCCATGTTTTCTTCTGCCACTTTTACTTTTTCTTCTGTACTAATTCGTGCAGACTCGGATTTTAGACGTTCTTCTTCAGCGACTTTAAGTATTTCGGCTTCTTCTCTAGCTTTGATATTGGAAATCTCTCTCTTTTGCTGTTCTTCTTTTTCGGCAAGTTGTTTGTCTAACTCTAATATAGCTTCTCTAGCTTCTACATCTTGTTTACGAATTACTTTTTCTTCATCACGCTTGATAAGGTTTGATTTTATGTTTTGAGCAGCTGTAAGCTCAGTGATTTTTTTGATACCTTCAGAATCAAGAATATTGTCTGGTTTTAAAACATTTAATGAAGTTTGTTCTAAATCATCAATAGCGCAGTCATCTAGGATGTATCCATTGAGGTCTGTTCCTATTATATCGATTATTTCGTCTCTAAATTCTCTACGGGCTTCATACAATTCTACAAATTCGAATTTCTTACCTACCGTTTTTAAGGCTTCAGAAAATTTAGCATCAAAAAGACTACGTAACGTATCTATTTCTGAAGCACGGTTACAACCTATCGTTTGTGCAACGTTGATGATATCTGCAACAGACTTGTTTACTCTAACAAAAAATGCAACTTTAATATCTGCCCTAATATTGTCCTTACAGATTAATCCATTTATCCCTGTACGCTCTATTTCTATTTTTTTGATAGAAATATCCATGATTTCTACTTTGTGTAGTACAGGTATCACATATAGCCCTTTGTCAAAAGCTACTGCAGTTCCCCCAAAACCTGTTCTTACCAAAGATTCACCTTGTGGAATCTTTTTGTAAAATATGGCAATGATAATAAAATATAGTACAATAAGGAGTACTAAAGATGCCACTACTATAATGGCAATATTTGCTAGATTACTCATAATATAATTAATAATTTAATGGTTGAATGATGTACAATTGTTTGTTTTTAACCTGATTGATGATTTCTACAGTGGTATTAGCGGGTATTTCTACCCCGTTTTTGGACTTTACCATCACCTTGATTGGATCTGATTGTATAATAACTTCTAGTGTAGTTACTTTTTCACCAGATATTGTGCTTTGTAATACTCCTTGTCTCCCTAGTAACTCTAAAGTACTTTCTCCTTTATTATTGAAATTGGTAAAGAACTTTTTGAAAGGAATAGTACATATTTTTGTCATGAATAATGCAGGAATTATTCCTCCGAAAAAAAATAAGAATCCAAAATCATTGTTATAACTATGTGTTATAGAAGTACCTGCCATGGTAATTGCCCACCAAAAAAGAACAAAAAATGAAAAGGTGAACATAAATGGTAATCCTACAAAGTTGAAATAGATGAGAAATACCTGAAAAAAATTCAATTTTCCACGACGGCGGATGATATCTTCTCTTTTTACTTCTGTATTTGACACGTCTTGGATATCAAGATTTGTTCTAGCATCAAACTCTGAATCTATATCCATATCAGTGTCTATATCAACATCAATGTCAGCATCAAAAAAATCCAGATCTATTCCTGTAAGTGTAGTTAGTACCCAATACAGTATTAATAACCCAAATAAAATAGTTAAAGGTAGATTAACTATCGAAATTGCTATGTCAAATAATTCTTTCAAGTGATCGGTTGTTTATGAGTTGATGTTTTGTGTCATATGGTGTTTTCAAAACACTAATCAGATTCTATCTAGTTGTTCTATGTTTTATGATAATACTATGTTGTAATTATAAATGTCATAAGGTTCTTAATTATTACCCTATTTTATCGATTTTTTTACATTTTAGATCAATTTTAATCTGCATATCAGTTAATTGATATGCAGATTAAGTGTATTATGCATCTTTATTATCAATGCCCAATTGTTCTTTTAGCTTTGCTAAATCGTCTGCAGCATTAACTTCTGTAACATCTATAGCATTATTGATTTCATCATCTATAGATTTTGATGAATTTGCCATATCCCCATAGGCTTCTGCAAGTGCTTCTTCTTGATTTACTTTGTCTTTCATACGTTCTAACATAGAAACTGTACTAGAACCGTCAATCTCAGCCATTTGTTTATTTAAGTTTTGGGTGGCTTTAGAGACTTTTACGCGAGCTTTTAATGTTTTTAATTCGTTTTCCCATTTACTAATGTTCTTTTTGATTTCCTGAACATTTTTCTCTAGCTGCGCTACAGATTTGTCAAACTTGTCCGACTCTCCTTTGGTACGTGTAACATGCTGCATAGACTCTTCTTTTTTTACCAAAGCTTCTCTTGCTAGTCTGTCTGCTTCTGCAGTATCAAGATCACCATTTTGTGCTTTTTTAAGAATCAACATTGCTTTTTGTTGATAGTCTTCTGCTCTTGCAGCAAAGTCTTCCGTTTCATTTTTCGCTCTAATAGCTAATGCTTTTACTTGTGCTAGAGCTTCCAGGCTTTTTTCAAGATCTGTTTTCATATCACGAATACCTTGTTCTGTCATTTTAATGGGATCTTCCATTTTATCTATCGCAGAATGTGCTTCTGCTTCTCCTATCTTGAATAATCTTTTAAAAAAGTTCATAATCTTAATGTTTTGAAAAATTTATAATTTGATCTGAATATTCACTTAGCAATAACCCCAATGAGTTTAATGAGGCCTCGAGTTCATTAAGATCCAGATTTTCTACTTGAAGCGTGTCTCTAAAAATTACTTTTTCTCCTGTATGATCCAGGACAAAAGCACCATGAACAATGTCACGATTTTTTTGAAGTAAATTGCGATAAACGACTTCGTTTTTGTTTTTGATATTAAAAATATGCTGTTCCATTATTAGAATGGGAGGTGCAACCCCTAAAATCATGTTTTTGATTCCCTCATTTTCTTTACTGATCATGATAATCCCTTCTTCATTATTTTCATGAAGAATATTGTAATTAAGCTGAAGTAAATAGTTTTTCACTAATTGAAAATAGTCTTGCATATGTGATGGTTAATTGAAATTAATAATTTGTTTCGATTCGTGTTTCCAATACTATAAATAGTCGCACACCCTCTGTGTTATGTGCACCACTAAATTAGAAAGATAATATACAACAATAATCATGAGTGTAAATAATTTATGTTAATAATTAGTAAAACTGCTAAAAATTTTAGTAGGTGCTCTTGCTTGTCTAAATTGGGGTAGGACGTTTAGAATCTTTTTTCTACTAAAATTAGCAATATTGAATTATATTAGCTAATATTGTTAGTGTAAATGTACGCAAAATTTTTATAATTGCAAATAAAATTAGCAAAAATGTCATTTTTTGGAAAAAACATCAAAAAGATACGAAGCATAAAAGGATTAAGTCAGCAGGCTTTTGCTGAGCTATTTGATCTAAAGAGAGGAACTCTTGGGGCATACGAAGAAGGTAGAAGTGAACCAAAAATCGAAACTTTAATACGAATAGCTAATTATTTTAGCATTGCGATCGACAGTTTGCTAACGAGCGAGCTCACTGTAAATGAACTTTTAAAGTTCAAAGGAGACTTGACTACTTATGCAGAAGATATAAAAAAAGAGCGCTTTGCTTCAATTCCTTGTATCACAGAAAATAATGTAAATGAATATGTTTCTTTATATAATAATGAAGCTTTTATAAAAGAATTACCTGATTTGCAGTTGCCTATAAATTTGACCAAAGAGTTTAGAGGGTTTACAGTAAATAATTTAGAAATGTCTTCTCACGATAAAGGATTCTACCCAAAAGATATTGTAATTGGAGAAAAAGTCCCTGCTTCTGTCATAAAGAAACTTAATAACGGAACTTTGGTTTTTGTAATTGTCGAAGAAAAAATCATTTTTAGACGATTGTACATAACTAAAGGTAAAGCAGTTTTGAGAGCTGATCATAAAAGTATTGAAGATGAAGAGTATGATTTGAGTGATATACAAGAGATGTGGAGAGTACGCTATGTATTTTGTAGACGTATCCCAGAGTTTGGAGATCATTTAGAGGATAAACTCCTGTTTATTGAAGAAGAATTAAAAAAGATGAAAGATCGCCTTTGATCCTTATACTTCTCTGTATAACAAAAAATGCCGGTTATTATTACAACCGGCATTTTTTGTTTTGTGTTTTCAATATTTAAGTTATTATTTACTTTTTATAAACTGAGAAACTTTATTTGTTTTCGCTCCTTTGATCTCTACAAAATAACTCCCTTTATTGAGATTTGAAATATCAATATCATTTGTCCCTAAGTTACCAGAAGTATTGATGATCAAGTTCCCCTTAATATCGCTGATAATGATGTCAACTTTTTCATCAATTCCTGAAATTGAAAGCGTATTGCTAGCCGGATTAGGGTAAAACTTAATTTTTACAGAAGATTCTTGAGCAATATTTCTTGTTTTTGAACTGCAATTTGGGGGTGTGTTAGAATTACTAAAATATATAGAAAATCCTTTGTCTTTAGAAACTAAAACAAAATTATCACCATCTTTTGCTGCCCAATAATCACCATCTAGATTATTGAATCCTGTACCTGATAGGGTAACTCCCGGTTGAGAGGAGTTAAAGTTTTGTGAGGCTTTACTATTAAGATCTATCCACCAATTAGGACTACCGTTATTTGTATTCATAGAGAATTGCCATAGACCATTATTTTGTAAACTCCAATTAATTGTGAAATTAGTTACATTACTTAAATTTGGTCCATTATTACCTATAACATGGATATTGGAATAAGAGCTATTACTTATAGAGGGTAATGCAGATGCAGTAGGAGCACCAAAATTACAATCATTGTCTGTTGGAGGGTTAGAGTCCCCTCCTCCTGTTGATGTACCGTTCCAATTTTTGATAATACCTCTTACAAAATTTCCGGTTTCAGTTAGACTATTACTGGTTAGACCAGAAATACCTGTGTTAGGAGCTACAATAGATGCTCCTTCATCTTTATCACTTACTGACCAGTTTACATGGCTAATACCTTCACTTTTCATAAAATCAAGCCATCTTTGTGTTTCTGCTTTATCAGCGGCTCCATCTCCATCTGCATTAACAGCTCCCCATTCTGTTACAAATACTGCTACTCCATTACTAAGAGCAGTTCGAGCTTTGTTTCTTAATCCTTCAGAATGTGTTCCTGCATAAAAATGTAAGGTATAGGCTGTATTCGCATCATTAATCGGATTGTTTGATGCAATATCAACGTCTTGTGACCAGGTTGAAGAACCAACAATTATTAAGTTGTCAGGATCCTCGGATCTGATTGCAGCGATAACAGTCTCGGCATATTGTTTTATTGTTGGCCATGATTGACCAATAGGTTCATTATAGACCTCATATATTACATTTGGATTGTTACCATATAATTTGGCCATCTCTTTGAAAAAGTCTGCTGCTTGTTGAGTATATTTTTCAGCTTCGTGAGTATGCCAATCTATGATAACATAAATACCATTTGCAATAGCTGCATCTATAACTTTTTGGATTTTATTTTTTTGGAAATCAGGATTGTCAATATATCCATTTCCACCATCCCAAACTTCTTTCACTCCCATAGCTACTCTTATTATTGAGCTATTCCAATCATTGGATAAATGAGTTACCGTTTGGCTGTTATAAAAATCAGAAGTATCTCCCGCATTACTCCAAAATAAGCTGTTTCCTGCCAAACTAATAGGTTTGTTATTCTTGTCAACAATCTTGTTTCCAGAAACTTTTAGTCGACCATGTTTCTGTACAATAGTTTGAGAGTTTGCTTGACTACAAAAAATAAATAATGCTAAAAAAAGAGAAAAAATAATTGTTTGATTGTGTATTGTCTTGCTAAGAAGACCATTAAGTTGGCTTTGCATAAGATATAAATTTAAATTAATGTTTAGGTTAAGAGCAATGCGAATTTAAAGGGTAAATTTAAAATAATGATAAAACTTTAATTGGTATAATCTATAATATACCACGAAAAAAATGTAAAATTTTTACTAAAAATACTTAGAAATGATCTAAGAGAGTTGATCAATAATGTTAATTAAATGTTTAAAAAAGCTTGGTTCTCTCTATTAAATTATTAAAGTCTGGTTAAACTAAATGTTATTGATCAAAAATAGCATTATTTTTTAGTGAGAATATTTTTTAAAGGGTCTTGAATCTTAAGTTTTGATATGATGTGGCTATTATCTTCTATTGGTAAATACTGCTAAATATTTTATAATTTATAGTATAAATTATAATGAGATTTCTTTATAAAGTTAACAGAAATATTGCTTACAGTGCTAATAATTAGTCTTGTAAGTGTTTGTTTCGTATTTTGTTAACGTTACTACTCATAAATGATCTAAATATTGAAATAGTTTTTATATATTGATAAATTAAAAACAATAAGAATTTATTATTGTAATTTTGGTCAAAACAGTTAAAACAAAATCATTTTAATCCTAATAAATCAGCAATGGAAAATAACAGTTTAACAAACACAAATCCTCACAGTTTAAGTCATAGTGTAAATGGTGGAGGTAAGTGCCCTTTTATGAATGGTCCCTTAAACGAAACGGCAGGAGGAGGAACTTCAAATCGTGATTGGTGGCCGAATCAATTGAAGTTGAATATTCTACGTCAAAATTCTTCGTTAACCACCCCTATGGAAGAAGATTTTAATTATGCTGAAGAATTTAAGACTCTTGATCTTGATGTGGTAAAGAAAGACTTATTTGAGCTTATGACAGATTCTCAAGATTGGTGGCCTGCTGATTATGGGCATTATGGTCCGTTTTTTATACGTATGGCATGGCATAGCGCCGGGACATATAGAATTGCTGATGGTAGAGGAGGAGCAAGTTCAGGAAGTCAGCGTTTTGCACCTCTTAATAGCTGGCCGGATAACGCAAGTTTAGATAAAGCACGTTTGTTATTATGGCCTGTAAAACAAAAATACGGTAAGAAAATATCTTGGGCAGACCTTATGATTCTTGCGGGTAACTGTGCCTTAGAATCTATGGGTTTTAAAACTTTTGGTTTTGGAGGTGGTAGAGAAGATGTTTGGCAACCTGAAGAAGACATATACTGGGGATCTGAAACAGAATGGTTAGGTGATAAAAGATATACAGGAGATAGAGAGCTTGAAAACCCTTTGGGAGCCGTGCAAATGGGATTAATTTATGTAAATCCAGAAGGACCAAATGGTAACCCTGATCCTATCGCATCTGGTAGAGATGTTAGAGAAACCTTTGGGCGTATGGCAATGAATGATGAAGAAACAGTAGCACTAGTGGCAGGAGGTCATACTTTTGGAAAAGCCCATGGAGCCGCAGACCCAAGTAAATATGTAGGTAGAGAACCAGCAGGAGCTGGTATAGCTGAGCAAGGTTTAGGTTGGAAAAACACTTATGGAACCGGTCATGGAGATGATACTATTACTAGTGGAATAGAAGGAGCATGGACACCTAATCCAGTACAATGGGATCATGATTATTTTGATGTTCTCTTAAATTATGAGTGGGAACTAACTAAAAGTCCTGCAGGAGCTCATCAATGGAAACCTACTGAAGCTTCACAAGCAAGAACTGCTCCAATGGCACACAATGCATCAAAACCGCAAGATCTTATGATGACAACAGCAGATATTGCATTAAAAATGGATCCAGAATATTTAAAAATATCAAAAAGATTTCAAGAAAACCCAAAAGAGTTTGAAGAAGCCTTTGCTCGTG
This sequence comes from Aquimarina algicola, assembly GCF_006443095.1. Lineage (GTDB taxonomy): Bacteria > Bacteroidota > Bacteroidia > Flavobacteriales > Flavobacteriaceae > Aquimarina > Aquimarina algicola. The sequence goes on along the minus strand of NZ_VFWZ01000003.1, from coordinate 403,651 downwards.
CATGGTTTAAATTAACACATCGTGATATGGGACCTGTATCTCGTTATCTCGGTAAAGAAGTGCCTAGCGAAGAGTTAATCTGGCAAGATCCTGTCCCTGCCATTACGCATACTTTGGTTAACGATCAAGATGTAGCAGAGCTTAAAAAGAATATTTTAGCTTCAGGATTATCAACATCAGAATTGGTATCTACAGCTTGGGCATCTGCATCTACATTTAGAGGATCTGATAAGCGTGGAGGCGCAAATGGAGCGCGAATTAGATTAGAGCCTCAAAGAAGCTGGGAGGTAAATAATCCAGAGCAACTTTCAAAAGTATTAGATACCTTAGAGCGTATCCAAAGTGAGTTTAATAACACACAATCTGATAAAAAAGTTTCTCTTGCTGATTTGATTGTATTGGCCGGTTCTGCTGCAATAGAGCAAGCCGCAGAAAATGCAGGTCATGATGTTACAGTACCTTTTACACCAGGAAGAACAGATGCTTCTCAAGATCAAACAGATGTAGAGTCTTTTTCTGTTCTCGAACCACGAGCAGATGGATTTAGAAATTATATAAAAAGTGATTATGGTACTTCTGCAGAAGAAATGCTTATTGATAAAGCACAGCTGCTTACATTGACCGCACCAGAAATGACAGTTCTTGTGGGTGGATTGCGTGTATTGAATACTAATTTTGATCATTCTCAACACGGTATTTTTACAGATCAACCGGGTAAACTTACAAATGACTTTTTTGTAAATCTTCTCGATTTAAGTACAAGTTGGGGATCGACATCTGATGCCGAAGAAACATTCGAAGGACGTAACCGTGCTACTGGCGAGATAAAATGGACAGGTACAAGAGTAGACTTGATATTTGGTTCTAACTCCGAATTAAGAGCTCTTGCTGAAGTTTATGGTTCTAAAGATGCTCAGGAAAAATTTGTACAACATTTTATAAAAGCTTGGAGTAAAGTAATGGATCTTGATCGTTTTGATCAAGCATAATATAAATTATAAAATAAACAGGTGGTTTTGTAATAAAATCACCTGTTTTTATTTCTTGCAACAACCTTAAAATTTTATAATTATCAGTAATAACGTTCAAAATTTGTTATATTGATAAATAATTAATTTAAATAATTAGAATTAATCAAAAAGAATATGGATACTCTTTTTAATGCTATACGTTCTCAAGAATTAGGAACATTGAAAGCCCTTCTTAATAACAATCCAGAATTAGTAAATATAAAAGATTCAAGAGGATCTACTCCTCTTTTATTAGCATCATATTACGGATCCAAAGATATTGTAGATTTGATCTTAACATATAATCCTAACATTAATGAGAAAGATGGGGCTGGTAATACCGCTTTGATGGGAGTTTGTTTTAAAGGACATTATGATATCGCAAAATTATTGATTGATTCCGGTGCAGATGTTGATCAAAAGAACGTTAACTCTGGAACAGCCCTTATTTATGCAGCAACGTTTGGACAAAAAGAAATTATTTCTTTATTGTTAAAAAATGGCGCTGATATTACGGCAAAAGATCACAATGGTTTTACAGCAGAAATGCACGCAAAAAATCAAGGGATTGAATTATCTGAACTTGTTTAAAATTGTCTTGTGAGTACATATACCCATATAGAAAGTATTAAGTCTGTAAATATTAGATTTATCGGTTTGAAAAGAAGATTGCTAATGTCATCTTCTATGGTTTCAATTTTTCAATCATTTTTACGAGAAAGTATTGGGCAGGAGGTACTGGTTGTGAATACTAATATTGGTATGGAAGTATATTATTATTCAAAAAATGATTACAGTAAGTTTATAAAAGAAAGTGTATTGTTATATACTCTATCACAGATAGATCAAAAAAAATTACGATTCAAAAATCATTTAAGTAAAGAAGAAGTTTATCGAAGTTTTTGTGAAGCTCTTTTTACTTTTTCTAAATACCCTCAGATATTTCTGGCATACTCAAAAAAGTTTATTCATTTAAAGAGAAATAATGAATCTAGTAAATATGTCATTCCTATTTTGAATAGTTTTTTTGTAGAAATGCTTGAGGTGTTAAACAAAACCGGCAAAATGCCTCATTTCGATAAAATAGATAAGGCTCAAAAACAAAATCAGATACCAGATCGTGATCAAAAAGTAATCAAAGACCTAGTATCTGAAATTCTAATGAAGAAACATTATAATTGATTAATAATGTTATATAATTTTATTCTTAAAATTCTGCATTAAGAGGAGTCCTTGGGTAAGGGATTACGTCTCGAATATTGCCCATACCGGTTACAAATAGTACTAGACGTTCAAAACCGAGTCCGAATCCACTATGTGTACAAGTTCCAAATTTACGAGTATCTAAGTACCACCATAATTCTTCTTCAGGAATATCAAGCGCGTCCATTTTTTCTTTTAATACATCTAAACGCTCTTCTCTCTGTGATCCTCCAACTATTTCTCCAATTCCCGGGAATAAAATATCCATAGCTCTCACTGTTTTGCCATCTTCATTTAATCGCATATAAAAAGCCTTGATATTAGCAGGGTAATCAAATAATATTACAGGACATTTGAAATGTTTTTCTACCAGATACCTTTCATGTTCACTTTGTAAATCAGCTCCCCAGTCATCTATAGGAAATTTAAATTTCTTTTTCTTATTAGGCTTAGAATTCTTTAAGATTTCGATTGCTTCGGTATAGCTCACTCTTTTGAAATTGTTTTCTAAAACAAATTTTAATTTGTCTCTTAGTAACATTTCAGAACGCTCAGCTTGCGGTTTTTGTTTGTCTTCTTGTACTAATCGATTTTCTAAAAATGTTAAATCGTCTTGACAATTGTCTAACACAAATTGAATCACATACTTAATAAAATCTTCAGCAAGATCCATATTTCCGTCTAGGTCACAAAAAGCAACTTCTGGCTCTATCATCCAAAACTCTGCCAAATGTCTTGAAGTATTCGAGTTTTCTGCTCTAAAAGTTGGTCCAAAAGTATATACTTGACCTAGCCCCATAGCATAAGTCTCTGCTTCTAATTGACCAGAAACCGTTAAGTTTGTTTCTCTTCCGAAGAAATCTTTTTTGAAATCAACTTCATTGTTGTCATCTTTTGGGACATTATTGAGGTCTAGATTTGTAACTTTAAATGCTTCTCCGGCACCTTCAGCATCACTTCCTGTAATTACAGGGGTATGCACATAATAAAAATCATTTTTCTGAAAATACTCATGTATGGCAAATGATAATTTTGATCGAACTCTCATTATTGCGCCAAACGTATTGGTTCTTACTCTTAAATGAGCTTGCTCACGCAACTTTTCAAGAGAGTGCCTTTTTGGAGATAAGATAGTAAGTTTAAGTTCTTCTGGATCAGAATCTCCTTCAATTTCTATAGAAGAGACTTGTATTTCTACGCGCTGTCCTTTTCCTTGACTTTCTGCCAAAGTTCCCGTTATAGAAACTGCTGCACCAATGTTAATTCTTTTATGAGTAGTATCATCTATAGTATTATCTTCTAAAACACATTGAATGTTATTAATGGTAGAACCGTCATTAACCGCTATAAAACGATCATTTCTAAAAGAACGAACCCATCCTCTTACAGTTACAGGTTGTAATAGTTTATCACTTTTTAATACGTCTATTACTTTTGTGTGTTTCATATGTCAAAAATTATTATTCTTAATGGATAATTATAAAAAGTTTATTCCATTTTAGGTTTTTTGAGAAATTATCTACGATACAACTTCTTGATTTTATCTTTAATGATATCAAATCTTATTCTTTTCTTATGTACACTTTTTCCTTCTGAAAGGAAATAGATTTTGATAAGTAAAAAATAAGAGGAGCAAATATAATTTTTTAATCTGACAGAATCATGATGTTATGAATTCAAATAAGTAAATAGCATAAAAAATAAGAAGTATTGCAACACTTTTGTAAAGGTTTTTTAGTGCAAAAAATAAAATTTGACGTCTTTTTGCAGTAGTGATTCTATAAAAAAACCATAATTCGAGCTATTTTACCCTTAAAAATTCCTTTTTTTTTACTTTCTTGAGAAGAATTTATTTTGTTTAAATATCTGTAAAACAGTGTTTTGTGTTGTTTTTAGATCTTAATTTTATGTTAAATATTGACTTTTTTTATAAATAGGGGATTTTCCCCCCCCAAGAGGTGTTTTATATTACAAACAACGGGTATATATTGTAATTGCAATTATGACGATTGTGTTTACGTTAAGTTTAGTTCATGGATAGATTTGGGGTATCTATCTTATCAAGTCCCGCTTCTTGCGGGGCTTTTTTTGTTTTAATATAAAGGGTAGAGTTATTAAAGAAAAGAGAGATAGAATAGATATGTTATTCTTGTTCCTTTTTCTCTTCAAGGTCTTCGTCGTTAGGAATGATCTTTAGTTTAGGCTCTTTTAATGTCTTTTTGTTAGCAATACTTCTTTCTAATGAAAGTAATAAAGAAGGTAATAATAGTAAGTTTGCCAGCATTGCAAATAGTAAGGTGGTAGATACCAGCCCACCAAGTGCTTTTGTGCCTCCAAAACTTGAAATCATAAATACAGAAAACCCAAAAAACAATACTGTAGAGGTATAAAACATGCTTACTCCTGTTTCTCTGAGAGAGGCAAATACAGATTTTCGAATTCTCCAATGGTTTGATTTTAATTCTTGTCGATATTTGGCTAGAAAATGTATCGTATCATCTACCGAAATACCAAAGGCAATACTAAAAACGAGTATAGTAGAAGGTTTTATAGGGACGCCAAGAAAGCCCATTAATCCTGCCGTCATAAGTAAAGGGAGTAAATTTGGGATCAAAGAGATTATAATCATTTTGAATGATCTAAACATCCAAGCCATAAAAAGTGCAATGAGTACTACAGCCAGACCAAGTGAAAAGGTAAGATTCCATACGAGATACTTTGTCCCTTTTTGAAAGATGAGGGCTTTTCCTGTAAATGATACTTCGTATCTATCACTAGGAAATATCTTTTCTAGTTTTGGAGCTAAAGTTTTCTCAATACGCTCCATTTCTTCAGTTCCTACATCTTTCATAAAAGTAGTGATTCTAGCATACTGTCCTGTAGAATCAACATAACTTTGCATTACTCCTCCTTGTGATTCAAAGCTTTTTGCATATGGTAAAATAAAATTACGTTCTTGGCTAGTAGGAATTTGGTAATATTTTGGATTTCCGTTATAAAAAGCTTGCTTAGAGTATTTTACAAGGTTGACTATAGAGATTGGTTTGGATAACTCAGGAGTTTCTTCTAGTAATTCTTGTAGTTTTTCTATGCGTTTTATTGTTGGGAGTTTTAATACGCCTTGTTTACGTTTTGTGTCAATCAAGATTTCTAGAGGCATGATGCCATCAAATTCATTTTCAAAAAATTCGATATCCTTGTAAAAACCAGCTTCTTTGGGCATATCTTCTAATAAACTGCCCGAAACTTTAATCATATAAATACCAATAATACTGGTCATCAATATAATTACAGAAGAGAAATATATGGTAATACGCCTGTTTTTTACCATATTTTCCATCCAATCTACCAGCCTTTCTATCCAGCGTTTCCCAAGATGTTTTAGGTGCCTTTCTTGTGGCTGGGGCATATAACTATATATAATTGTTATAACCAATAAACATAGTACAAAAAGAGCTACTATATTTATTGAAGCAACGATCCCAAATTCTTTTAACAACTTACTTTCTGTAAGCGCGAATGTGGCAAATCCAGATGCAGTGGTAACATTTGTCATCAAAGTGGCGTTACCTACTTTTGTGATGACACGCTGTAAAGACTTTGCCTTGTTACCGTGTTTTTTTATTTCTTGTTGATACTTATTAATTAAAAAGATACAATTAGGAATTCCTATTACAATAACCAGAGGAGGAATAATAGCTGTAAGCACTGTGATCTCATATTCTAATAGTCCTAAAATCCCAAAAGCCCACATAACTCCTATGATAACTGCCGTCATAGAGATAAAAGTTGCTCTAAATGATCTAAAAAAGAAAAAGAAAATAAGTGACGTTACTAAAAGTGCTGCTAGTATAAAAACCAGAATTTCGTCCATTATGTTTTGAGAGTTAAGTGTTCTGATATAAGGCATACCAGAAACCTTAATATCGACATCATACTCATTCTCAAAAGCAATTACAGAAGGTTGTAAGGTGTTTTCAATAAACTTTTTTCTTAGCGATGTATTGACGATATCTTTCTTTAGATAAAGAATTGATTGTATCGTATTAGAATTTTTACTGTAGATTAATCCCTCGTAAAATGGAAGTTTATTAAATAATTCATCTTTATATTCTGCAACTTGTTGGTCAGTATAGTTTGTGCTGTCTTTTATAAAAGGAACAAGCTCAAATCGTTGAGGGTTATCTTCTTTTTTTAGTTTTTTGATATCTGCAAGAGATACAACTAAATCAATTTCTTTGTACGATTTGAATGAATTGTTAAAATCGTTCCAAGCTTTTAATTTTTTGGGAGTAAAAAGAGAACTGTCTTTTATAGCCATTACTATAAGGTTGCCTTCTTCTCCAAATTTGTCAAGGAATTTTTGGTATTGTATATTAACTTCATGGTCATCAGGAAGAAGGTTCGCTTCTGTGTATGATAACTTCATGTTCTTCCATTGAAAACCTAAAAAAACGGTAATCCCTATTATTATTAAGAATATAATGGCTCTATTACGTAAAATAACTCCAGCCAATGAATTCCAAAACCCGAAACTAAATAATTTTGTCATCCTGTGTTTTACTGCTGCAAATGTAAGGATTTGATAGGTTATTATTTATGAATTTTTATAAAGAAAATGATCAAGTTCAAAATTCTTATAATTTGAGGTAAAAAGTGAACTTAAAAGAAATGTTATCTTCAATTCTCGGCAAGTGGTATGCTCCATATCTATAAGCAAAACTAAGACCGAAACCGGCAAATAATTTATTGATTTCAAATCCTGATTCTTGAAACCCTTGATTTAATGAAGAAAACTCGACATTTTGATGACTTTCTAAATCATCTACATCCCCTATTGCATATCTTGTGATGAGTACCAGTTCTGGTTTCAGCCAATTGGCTATTCTAATAGGGGGGATAGTATGTTTTACTTGTAGTGTAGCTAATTTATCACTAAAAAACTCACCAAAAAACATAGTTTCAAATGTTCTTCTTCCTGCGACAGAGAATCTTTGAAAAACTTTTTCTTCTGTTGGTGCATTGGGATATGCATGATATAAATGTGTTAAGGGTACGTCACCGGATGCAATATCTGCTTCAAACAGAAAACTAGTTCTGGATTGATTAATCCGATTAACAATGTATTCTGCTTTCAAGCCGATTTTGCTGTAGGTAAAATCACTACCTAAAACTCCTTTAAAACTTTGAGTGTATTGTGCGGTTATTTTTGGATACCCATCAGTAATTTCTTTATAATTGTTTGGAGTTTTTAAGAATTTGCTGAACGGGCTCCAGCGTAATGCAAGAGTAGCTTCTGCAGTTTTATAAGCAGAAAATAGTTCATTGTCATTACTAAAAAGATAGCTATCTGTTTGTGTAATATTGCTTATCGATAATTGAGTTTCTGAGAGTAATTTTGGGAATATTTGTTTTTGTAAACTCGTGCTCCATGTCCTGTGTTTGTAATAAAAATCAATGTTTACAAGACGTGGTTCAAATAATGAATATACTCTTCTATCCGTTAGATAAAGAAAACTACCTACTTCTTTTATGTCATCTGTGTAGTTTACATTTAACCACGAATTAGAATTTTTGTTTAATAGAACACCTCCCCCAAAACCATATTTAGACTCTTTGTCCCTAAAACCATAAGCAAAGTATCCTTGAAGCCTGAAACGACTAGAAAATTTGCTGTTTGTTTGACCACCAATTCCTAAACGGAGTCCTTCAAAATTATTAAATTTTATAGGGTAAGTTAAATCAAAATCAAAAAAGCTTACAGGGTAATACCCAGAGTTGAATCCTTGTATAACATTAATTTTACGTTCAATCTTTTGAGCGTTTACAATGCTATCAACAACTTGAAAAGAATTTAAGTCTTTTTGTGTAATAGAACTGGTTCTGTATTGTTGCCAATAGCTTTCCGGGCGGCTAGTTGCAGAGGGGTCAATCTTTATAGAAGCTTGTTTGGATTTTGCAATAATATCTGTATTCAGTTCTATGTCCAGTAAATCTGTTTTAGATATTAAGAAATCATTATTGCCAGAAAAACTCTTTTGGTCATTTGCTAACCTGCCTACTGAGATTTGTCCTCCAAATAAGCTTATTTTTTGTCTTCCATTACCGGGTCTAATGCTAATTTCTTGACTTATCGGAAACCAATTTTTTGCTTCAGAAAAATATTTGAAGTCATGTTTTGCCATTACATTAAGTTCTCCTCGTAACTCAATAATTGCTTTTTGTATTGCTAATGTTTTTATGTCTACATGCAGAACGCCTTCTAATCCAGCAAAACTTTTAGATTTTCGAGGTTGAAAAAGTATTACAAATGCAGGTGTTTTGGTTTGAGTAGTATCTAAAATCTTATAATAGTAATTACGCAATGCACGATTAGAAAGAGGGCTAATATATTTATTGTTGAAAATGGTGTATTCTTCTTCATACAAAGAATTTGATTGTATTTTGATGCCCAATACATTGTATATAGGTTCTTCAAAACCAGTCATTCTAGTCGCCAATATTGTCTCTTTTTCTTCGGTATTTTTCTTAAACTGATGAAAACTTATTTTTTCTGATAAAAAAGAATGCGCATCGTTGATTAAGCGTTTCATCTCTACATTAGAGGTGTCTATAGTATTGAGCCGGGCTTGATTGTCTTCGGTGATTTTTAACTTATTGTAACTTTTATAACTGTAACTATTTAATACTTTTTGAGGATTATTGAGCTTCTTTTTTCGAATAGCTTCCTTAATAATCCTGGAGGCAAGATTGTTGTTGACAGAATTTACTTTTATGATATCCAAAGGTTCTTCTTTGGGCTGAAGTTCAATTTTTATATTTTTTGAATCTTTCTCAGTGAGTTCGATTATTTGAGTCTGGTATCCCAAATAACTAATGGTTAGGTTGACGGGGTGGCTTTTGCATCTGATGGCAAAAGTTCCTTTCACAGATGTCAATGCATAGGAACCTGTGTTTGTTTTAATGGTAGCAAAGGATAATGGCTCATCGGTGGTTTTGTCTACTACAATACCTTCTAGATTAACTTGAGACAGTAAAACAAAATGTGTGAAAAATAGTAAACAAAAAAGCCTGCTCTGCATTATGCCGAATGAGTTCAAAAGGCGAAGATACAAAAAAGCGTTTCCAATAAGAAAACGCTTTAGGTATAATTAACGTACATTAAGAAATGTTAAACAGTCATAATTTCTTTTTCTTTCACATTTAACATTTCGTCGATTTTTTTGATGAATGTATCGGTAAGCTCTTGTATGTCTACTTCTGTGTTTTTTGCCATATCTTCAGAGAGTCCCTCTTTTTCTAGCTTCTTAATTTCGTTATTTGCATTTTTACGATCATTGCGAACCCCAACTTTAGAATCTTCTGCTTCTGCTTTTGCTTGTTTTACAAGATCTCTACGGCGTTCTTCAGTAAGAGGTGGTACATTTATGATCACACTTTCTCCATTGTTCATTGGGTTGAAGCCTAGGTTGGCAGCAAGAATTCCTTTTTCGATTTCTTGAATGATTGATTTTTCAAAAGGTTGAATGGTTATGGTTCTTGCATCTGGCGTACTCACATTACCAACTTGATTAAGAGGGGTAGGAGATCCGTAATATTCGACCATAACTCCACCTAGCATTGCAGGAGAAGCTTTTCCTGCTCTAATGTTAAGTAGTTTTTTTTCTAAATGAGTGATTGTAGCCTGCATAGATTCTTTTGTAGAATCTATAATAAAATCTATTTCTTCGTTCATTTTATTATTCTTTTCTTTTGACTTATCATACAAAAGCTTTGTCTGATCGTGCTATTTCAGATGAGCTCATTTTGCTTAAAGATTAACGTGTGTTCCTATAGTTTCTCCAGAAACTACTTTGAATAAGTTCCCGGTTTTATTCATGTCAAATACGATGATTGGTAGCTCATTTTCTTGACTTAAAGTAAAAGCAGTAGTATCCATTACTTTTAATCCTTTTCTTAAAACATCATCAAATGATATAAAATCAAACTTTGTAGCATCAGCATTTTTTTCGGGATCAGAAGTGTATATTCCATCTACTCGAGTTCCTTTTAAAATTACATCGGCATTAATTTCTATTGCTCTTAATACTGCGGCAGAGTCTGTAGTAAAATATGGATTACCTGTTCCGCCTCCAAAAATAACAACTCTTCCTTTTTCTAAGTGGCGCATTGCTCTTCTACGGATAAAAGGTTCTGCAACTTCATTAATTTTTACTGCAGATTGAAGTCTTGTCGGTATCTCGGCATCTTCTAATGCACTTTGTAGAGCCAATCCATTAATTACCGTAGCGAGCATTCCCATATGGTCTGCTTGAACTCTGTCCATACCTTTGCTTGCTCCGGCAACTCCTCTAAAAATATTTCCTCCACCTATCACAATAGCAACTTGTACGCCCTTATCTGTTATTTGCTTTATCTCATTGGCATATTCTGCTAGTCTTTTTGGATCGATTCCGTATTGGCGTTCACCCATTAAGGCTTCACCGGACAATTTAAGTAGTATTCTTTTGTATTTCATTGCTAGGTTTAACTGTGGTGCAAATATAATGATATTCTTAATTTACGAAATACTTAAAAAAAACAAACATGATTCTGTTATGATATAGGTAAATGTTAAAGTTTGCCTTTTTTAGAAAAAAAGGGTGTTTTTCCCCTGCAAAGGGTATTGGTTTGTGTAGAATTATGTTATACGTTTGCCTTGTGGAAAACAAAAAAGATGTTGAGAGAGAAAAATATTTTTGGAGTATAAGTTTGGCATTTTGTTTATGTAAACATTTGATGTTTGTATAGTTAAGGTTGATTGGGGAGTTAACCTTTTATTTTGGGGGACAAGTTTTGATGATCATCAAAACTTGTATAATGTCAAGAGTTTATGAAAAAGATATTTTGAAAATGCTGAAGAAAAAAACCGCTCTTGTTAAAGAGCGGTTTTGTTGTTTTATGCCTAACTACTTTTCAAAAGTAGTAGTATTTGTATTTAGGTTTATTTATCCTAGAGCTACTCTTTCAAAAGCAACTACAGATACGTCACCTAATGTTTTTACGTAATCAGCAACACTTTTCTTGTTGTCTTTAATAAAAGCTTGATTTACAAGAGTGTTGTCTTTGAAGAAACGCTTGATTTTACCTTTTGCGATATTGTCTAACATTTCTTCAGGTTTTCCTTCTTGACGTAATTGATCTTTTGCGATTTCTATTTCTTTGTCGATAACAGTTTGATCAACACCATCTTCGTTTAGCGCTACAGGATTCATCGCTGCTGCTTGCATTGCAACATCTTTTGCAACAACATCTGCACCATCTGCACCACCAGAAAGACCAGTTAATACACCTATCTTATTACCTGCATGTATGTAAGAACCTACGAATGGAGCTTCTAAAACTCTGAAATCACCGATTTCAATTTTTTCTCCGATTACTCCAGTTTGTTCAGTAAGTTTTTCTTGTACTGAAATTCCGTTAAAATCCATAGCAAGTAAGTCTTCTTTTGAAGAAGCGCTTAATGCTAATTCTGCTAATTCGTGAGCTAATGAAATAAAACTTTCGTTTTTACCAACAAAATCAGTCTCGCAGTTAAGAGAAACAATTACACCTTTGTTTTGTGTGTTGTTTACTTTTGCAATAACTGCGCCTTCAGTAGATTCTCTGTCAGCTCTATTAGCTGCAACCTTTTGTCCTTTTTTTCTAAGGATTTCAATTGCTTTGTCAAAATCTCCATCAGCTTCTACAAGTGCTTTTTTACAATCCATCATTCCTGCACCTGTTGCTTTACGTAATTTATTTACTTCTGCGGCGGTAATCTTAGCCATATCGTTAACTATTTAATTTTATTGTGTGTGTTTTAAAAAATAAGTCGTTTAGTGTAAATACTGCAAAAGTAAATAACCAAACGACTCATCTGTTTTATATTAATGTTAAGCTTTGTGTGTATTCACTTAACCTAAAATAAAAGATTGTGATGAACAATCTGTTTATTCTTCTTCTTGTTTTGCGGTATCTTCTGCTACTGCTACAGGAGCTGGGGCTGGAGCTTCTTTTTGAGCTGGAGCTGGAGCTTCTTTTTTAGGAGCATCTTTGGCAGCTTTTCTTTCGCTTAAACCTTCGATAATAGCATCTGAAACGTATGTCATTACTTTGTCGATTGATTTTGAAGCATCATCATTTGCAGGGATAAGATAATCAACTTGTCTTGGATCAGAGTTGGTATCTACCATTGCAAAAATAGGAATGTTTAATTTTTGAGCTTCTTTTACTGCGATGTGTTCGCGAGTAATATCTACAACAAATAATGCTCCAGGTAGACGAGTCATGTCAGAGATCGAACCTAAGTTCTTTTCTAATTTTGCTCTTAAACGATCAACCTGTAAACGTTCTTTCTTAGATAATGTGTTAAAAGTACCGTCTTTTTTCATTCTATCGATAGCAGCCATTTTCTTAACCGCTTTACGAATAGTTACAAAGTTAGTAAGCATTCCTCCTGGCCATCTTTCTGTGATGTAAGGCTGATTTGCTTTGCTTGCTTTTTCTGCTACTATTTCTTTAGCTTGTTTTTTGGTAGCTACGAATAGAATTTTTCTTCCGGATGCTGCTATTTTCTTTAGGGCTTCACTAGCCTCATTTATTTTTGCAGCAGTTTTATAAAGATTGATGATATGGATACCATTACGTTCCATATAGATGTATGGAGCCATATTTGGATCCCATCTTCTTGTAAGGTGTCCAAAGTGTACACCTGCATCAAGTAACTCTTTTACTTCGATATTGTTTGCCATTTTTGTAATAGTTTACGTTCTGTTGAATTAGCAATGCTCAAGTGGCTACTTTGATGTATGGCCTTGTGCATTTAGATGCTAAACTAACCCTCTGTGAGGTAACAACAAATACAGTTTTTTATTTTTAATTAAAATCTAAAGTTAATTCTTAATTGAGAATAATAACTTTGATAAATATCGATACAATTGTTCGATATATTAACGTTTAGAGAACTGGAATTTCTTACGAGCTTTCTTCTGACCAAATTTCTTACGTTCTACCATTCTTGGATCACGTGTTAATAGGCCTTCAGGCTTCAATACAGATCTGTTTTCTTCATCTAATTCGCAAACAGCTCTAGATATTGCTAAACGTACAGCTTCTGCCTGACCTGTGATTCCTCCTCCATAAACGTTTACAATTACATCGTACTTGTCCTCATTGCTAGTCATAACAAGAGGTTGGTTTACTTTGTATTGTAAAGGTCCGGTTGTGAAATACTCAGCAAGCTCTCTTTTGTTCACTGTGATTTTTCCAGAACCGTCTTTTAAATAAATTCTAGCTACAGCCGTTTTTCTACGACCAATTTTGTGAATAACTTCCATTACTTAAATTCTTTTAAGTTAATAGTTTTAGGTTGCTGAGCTTCATGACTGTGTTCTGCTCCTGCATACACTTTTAAATTACGGAATAAAGCTGCTCCTAATTTGTTTTTAGGTAACATTCCTTTTACCGCTTTTTCGATTAAACGCTCTGGATTTTTGTCATATAATTCCTGAGCAGTAAGGCTTCTTTGCCCACCAGGATAACCTGTGTGACGGATATATGATTTATCAGTCCACTTTTTTCCTGTTAAGTTGATTTTGTCGGCGTTAGTAATAATTACATTATCACCGCAATCAACGTGTGGGGTAAAATTAGGTTTGTGCTTACCTCTAAGTAGTATAGCTACTACAGAAGAAAGACGTCCTAAAGTCTGTCCTTCAGCATCTACATGTAACCATTCTTTGGTAACGGTTCCCTTGTTTGCAGATACTGTTTTGTAACTTAATGTGTCCACACTAATTCTTTTTTACTAATTAAACATTCCTTTTCCTATATAAAATAGGGGTGCAAATGTACAATTATATATTTATATAGCAAATAGGTATTTGATATTATTTTTTTTAGATGATGCATTGGTTTTCAGTAACATCTATCTGGTTTATTGAGAATACAGTGTAGATTTTGATTGTTTTTAATTTTACTGTGTTAATTTTTTATTAAAAAATATCTGATAAGTGTTACAAATATAAAATTATTTGATCCTGTTAAATACATTTACTTAGACAACACGCTACATCTCATGAAAAAATATTACTCTTTTCTGATTTTTATTCTGCTTACCACAACTTTTAATGCACAGGATACTATTCAGAAAGTAGAAAAACGTATTTATACAACAAAACCACTAAATGGAACTGAAGCTCCTAATATCGATGGTGTTTTAGATGAATCTGCTTGGGATCTTGTAGAGTGGACAGGAGATTTTATAGAAAATGAACCTGATGAGAATACTCCTCCTTCTCAACAAACCAAATTCAAAATTATTTATGATCAGAAATATATATATGTAGCTTATAGATGTTTTGATTCAGAGCCTGAAAAAATAGAAAACAGGTTGTCTCGTAGAGATGGTTTTGCAGGAGATTGGGTAGAGATTAACTTAGATACTTATCATGACAAAAGAACTGGTTTTTCATTTACTATAACAGCTGCTGGAGTAAAGGGAGATGAATTTATATCGCAAAACGGAGATAATTGGGATGATAGTTGGAATCCTATTTGGTATACAGCAACGAGTATCGATAAAGATGGGTGGATTGCAGAAGTAAAGATTCCTCTAAGTCAATTAAAATTTGGAAAAAGTAAGGAACAGATATGGGGATTACAGGTAAACCGAAGGTTTTTTAGAAATGATGAAAGATCTGTTTGGCAAAGAATACCTCAAGATGCACCAGGATGGGTAAGTGAGTTTGGTGAGTTACATGGACTGTTGGATATCCAGCCACAAAAACAGTTAGAAATCCAACCGTTTGGAGTAACACAACTAGATACATATCCAGAGGAAGAAAATAATCCTTTTAGGGATGGACAAGATTTTAAACTTAATGGAGGATTAGATGCTAAAATCGGTATTACAAATGATCTTACTCTCGATCTAACTGTTAATCCTGATTTTGGGCAAGTAGAAGCAGACCCTGCAGCGATTGCTTTAGATGGTTTTCAAATCTTTTTTAGAGAACAGCGTCCTTTTTTTGTAGAAAATAAAAACATTTTTGATTATCAATTTGCAAACGGTCAAGATAATGTGTTTTACTCAAGAAGAATAGGGAGAACTCCACAAGGTTCTATATCAGAGATTGATGATGAGTTTATAGATAGGCCTTCAAATACGACAATTCTGGGAGCGGCAAAATTTAGTGGGAAAACAAAAAATGGATGGTCTATCGGTATTTTAGAAAGTGTTACTTCTAGAGAAATAGCTAAAATCGAAGATGAAAATGGTAATAGGAGAGAAGCTATTGTAGAGCCATTAACAAATTATTTTGTAAGTAGAGTTCAAAAAGATTTTAATAATAGGAATTCCTTTATTGGTGGAATTTTTACTGCAACACATCGAGATTTGGGAAATGCTTTTGATATCGATGAAGAAGATCCAAATACAGACGAAACCATTGAAGTGGTTGGAACACGCGAAAATAATTTAAACCTCTTGAGGGAGTCTGCTTATTCTGCCGGATTAGATTTTAGGCATAATTGGAAAGAAAGAAAATATTTTATAGAAGGTAATATAGTAGCGAGTCATGTCACAGGGTCAAAAGAAGCTATAGAAGAAACACAAAAAGAACTTACACATCTTTTTCAAAGAGTAGATGCCGATCATGTAGAGGTCGATCCCAATAGAACTTCATTAACGGGTACTGGGGGCAAATTGGTAGGCGGAAAATCAGGTGGCGGTAGATGGAGATACGAAGCAGGTGTGTTCTGGCGTTCACCAGAGTTAGAGTTAAATGATATTGGTTTTTTGAGACAAGCAGATGATATTAGACAGTTTATTAGCGCAAGATATTTGTTTTTGAAACCAACAAAGTTTTATAGAAGAGCTAATATTAAACTCGATCAGTTTACCACTTTTGATTTTGAGGGTAATTATAATCGTATCCAATATCAGGTTGAAGGCTTTATGAATTATCAAAATAATTGGTGGACAGAGCTTGGTTTTGGTCACAAGCCTAGGATTTTTACAAATACCTTTTTACGTGGAGGTCCGAGATGGCGATTTTCTGATGAGAATTTTGCATATCTGTTTTTTGGTTCTGACCAGAGGAAAAGATTTAATTTTACCGTTGGATATAGTGGGTCGAGAGCACAGCAAAATAGTTTTTCTTTTAATAGGTTTGTACTAAGACTCAGATATCAACCATTTAATGCGCTGAGCATATCACTCAATCCAGAATTCAGACTTGAGCCTAATAAAACACAATATGTAGATGAAGTCGATTTTAATGGAGTTCCTAGGTATATTACCGGTGATATAGATCAACAAACATTAAGCACTAGTATTCGTCTCAATTATAATATTAATCCTAATCTTACAATACAGTATTACGGCGAACCTTTTATATCTCGAGGTAGATATAAAGATTTCAACTTTGTTAATAATGCTGTAGCTAATGATTTGAGTGAACGGGTTACCTTATTTGATACTACTCAAATTTTATTTAATGAAACTGATGATGAGTATTCTGTAGATGAAGACAAAGATGGGGTTGAAGATTATACTTTTGATAATCCTGATTTTGCTTTTGTTCAATTTAGATCTAATCTGGTATTACGTTGGGAGTATATACCGGGATCAGAGTTGTTTTTGGTTTGGTCACAAGGAATAACAGGTGATGGCGATTCTAGGCAGCATCTTTTTAGAAGTTTGGATGATCAGATTCTAGGGCAACAACCAGAAAATACTTTTCTTATAAAACTAACATATCGATTTGTATTGTAATTCTAAATAAAAAGATTGCGAATTGAGTTATGGAATATTGATATTGTTTTCTCAGATAATCAAGGAGTTAAAGTAGATGCTTTTTAAATGCTTGCAGAACTTCGATTTTAGTATTGATTTAAAATGTATTTTGCATCATATTGTTTTTATATGAGTAAATATTTCTTTTGTAGTGTATTGGTATTGTTTTTTTGTTGTAAAAAAGTTGAACAAAAATCTGAAGAAGAAGTAGAAATCGTTGAAGAAGTTGTTGATCCTGATGTTTCATTTCAGAATTTTATTGATCATTATGAGCGCTTTTTTAAAACTAATTTTCAAATTTCTGAATGCCCGGGGGCAGCACTTGTTATTATAAAGGATTCTACAGTTGTTTTGAAAAAAGGTTATGGAGTAAAAGCTGTAAACACAATTGATTCTGTAGATGTGAATACGGTTTTTAGGATCGCTAGCTTATCAAAAGGAGTAACTTCGGTTTTAGCAGGGAATCTAGTTGATCATAATGAATTAAAATGGAATCAATTGATTAAAGCGTCTATCAATCGTTTTTCTTTAAGAGATCGTGAACAGGCTGAAAGGATAGAGGTGAATCACTTGCTGTCTCATACAACCGGGCTGTATAAATATACATATACGAAGCTTATTCATAAAGGTTTACCGCTGGATAGAATTATTCCTCAATTTAGATATAAAGGAGTTATTGCTAAAGAAGGGGTTGATTACGAATATCAAAATGCTATTTTTTCTATTATAGAAAAAGTAATGGAGAAAGAAACTAATGTCCCTTTTGATCAATTGATACAAGAGAGATTATTTATTCCTGCAAAAATGTATAATGCTTCGAGTACATACAATGCTATAAAGAGTAATGATAATGTAGCTTTGCCTCATAGTTTTAATCCTTATGCTAAGCGGTATAATATCACTTCTATTCATAAAAACTATTATAATGTAGCTGCTGCGGGTGGTGTTAATGCTTCTATTACGGATATGAGTGAGTATTTAAAAATATTATTAGGATATAGGCCTGATATTATTTCTCCTCAAGCTTTGGCTACAGTTTTTAATCCTTTTATCTGTACAAATAATGAAGACATTAATGTTAATTATTGGGAAGGTGTAGTGGATTCTTTTTACGCCAAAGGATACCGTATTCTTGATTATAGGGGTAGAACTTTAATCTATCATAGTGGAAATGTGAACCAATATAAAGCAGAACTAATGGTAGACCCGGAAAACAAGATTGCTATTTGCGCGCTTTTTAATGCTCCAAATCTTCTGAGCCCGGTTACTGTTCCAACCTTTTTGAATTATTATGATTTTTATATCAATATGAATAAGACTGGATCCGAAAAACAAAAATTTTAATAAGCACTAAATGGTTATATTTACAAAGTATCTTTTTTTATTATACCATTAAAATGCGTTTAAAAATCATTACTTCTTTAGTTTTTCTTATTGCGTTTGCATTTTCATGTGTATCAGATGATGATGCTGGAGATGTAAAAATACCAGTCTTAGGTATATATTCTTTGGTAGGATACAATACTAATCCTGGTACAGATATAAATAATGACAAGGTATCGTCTGAAAATCAGATTTTAGAAACAGATTGTCATAACAGTTCTTTTATTCGTTTGAATGAGGATGGTACGTTTACAGGGCGGTTTACCTTTTTAGAACAAGAGATTAATGATACTGGTATGCCTGTGCAAAATATAATTTGTACTACTCAAGATATACAGGGTACTTATACACAAGAAAATGAAGTTGTAGTATTAAACTATGTTTTTAATGAGATTGATCAAACCTTATTAATGTCTTTAATTAATGGGGTTATGACTTCTGAAGAGCAAAGTTTAATTCTTGTAAATAGAGATTCAGAAGGTGCTATAACTACTACAAATGGGACTTATGTGTTAGTATTTGAAAAATAACATGCTGTTTTTAAGGTTGGTATCTCTTTTTAATGTGCTTCTAGCCAATTATTTCCCAATCCAAGATCAACATCCAATGGTACTTCTAGTTGATATGCATTTTCCATTTCAGTCTTGATCATGGTTTTTATTTCATCTAACTCAGGTTTGTAGACATCAAATACCAATTCATCATGAACCTGTAATAGCATTTTTGTTTTATAGTTTCCTTCTTTTAGTTTTTTATGAATATTGATCATCGCAATTTTAATAATATCAGCGGCACTACCTTGTATCGGTGCATTTACAGCATTACGTTCTGCAGCTCCACGAACTACGGCATTAGCAGAGTTTATATCTTTTAGATAGCGTCTTCTGCCTAAAACTGTCTGTACATATCCGTGCTCTCTTGCAAAATCTACTTGTTCACTAATATAATTTCGTAATTTGGGATACGTCTTGTAGTAAGTGTCAATAAGGTCTTTTGATTCGCTTCTGGTAAGGCTCGTTTGGTTACTTAATCCAAATGCTGAAACACCATAGATGATACCAAAATTTACAGTCTTTGCGTTACCACGTTGTTCTCTGCTAACTTCTTCGATAGGTACATTAAATACCCTTGCAGCTGTAGAGGCGTGAATGTCTTCTCCATTTTTAAAAGCTTGAATCATGGTTTCCTCTTTGCTTAAAGCGGCAATGATTCGTAGTTCTATTTGTGAGTAATCGGCTGCAAGCAGCGTGTATTCATCGTTCCTTGGTATAAATGCTTTTCTTACCTGTCGTCCTCTTTCTGTGCGGATAGGAATATTTTGTAAGTTAGGATTATTAGAACTTAATCTTCCTGTAGCTGCTACAGTTTGCATATAGTCTGTATGAACTCGCTCAGAAACAACATTAACCTGGTTCGGTAATGCGTCTACATAAGTGCTCTTTAATTTGGAGAGTCCTCTAAATTCTAAAATGTTTCTTATAATCTCATGATCTTTTGCTAGATAAGAAAGTACATCTTCTGCGGTAGAATATTGCCCAGTTTTTGTCTTTTTGGGCTTGTCTACGAGTTTCATTTTTTCAAAAAGAATTACTCCAAGTTGTTTTGGAGAGGCTATGTTGAATTCTTCTCCTGCTTCTTGATAGATTTTTTGTTCAAGAGAAGTAATATCATTATCAAGTTCTTGTGAGAGAGACTTTAAGAATGCTTTGTCTAGATTAATCCCTTCAATTTCCATATCGGCTAATACCCTCAGCAAAGGAATTTCGATGTCTTTGAACAACGAAAGAGTGTTGGCAGCATTGAGTTCTGGAGCAAAATGCTCTTTTAATTGAAAAGTGATATCCGCGTCTTCAACAGCATATTCTGTTTGCTTTTCGAGAGGAACTTGCCTGAATGAAAGTTGGTTTTTACCTTTTTTACCAATCAATTCTGTGATAGATATTGGGGTGTAGTTTAGATAGGTTTCTGAAAGTACATCCATATTATGTCTCATATCGGGATTGATAAGATAATGAGCTAACATGGTGTCAAAAAGCTCTCCTTTGACTTCTACATTGTATTTTGCCAATACTTTGATATCATATTTTAGATTTTGGCCAATCTTTACAACGGTATCGGATTCAAAAAATGGGCGTAAAATCTCTATGAATTCTTGTGCATCTTCTTTGTTTTCAGGAAATGGAATGTAATAGCCTTTGCCTATTTCCCATGAAAACGCGATACCAACCAATTCTGCTGTTAGCGCATCAAGACCTGTGGTTTCTGTATCAAAACATACGTGTTCTTGTTTTAATAAGTTTTGTACAAAAAGCTTCATTGCCATCCCCGGTGCTATACTTTGATAGAAATGGTTAGTGTTTGCAATTGTTTTTCTATTAGAGAAAGTATCTGTCTCAGCTCCATTTTCAATATTTTCTCCAAATAACGAGAATTGACCTGCTCCTGCTTGTGTAGTACTTTTTTTGCTAGTAGAAGAACCACTGTTTTGTACGGAGTCTTCTTCCTTAGAAAAAATCTTAATAAACTGATCTTTAAGCCTTCTGAATTCTAGTTCTTCAAAAATCTCTTGTACCTTTTTGCTATCAGGTTCAGAAAGTACATAGTCATCCTCGCTGAAGGTAACATCACAGTCTATCATGATAGTAGCAAGCTTTTTGGATAAGAGACCTAATTCTGCATTGGCTTCTACTTTTTCTTTCATTTTCCCCTTGAGCTTATCGGTATTCTCTAATAAGCCTTCCATAGAACCGTAGGCGGCAATAAATTTTTTAGCAGTTTTGTCTCCTACACCCGGTAATCCCGGAATATTATCCACTGCATCTCCCATCATTCCTAAATAATCAATTACTTGTTCAGGTCTCTCTACTTCAAATCTTTTTTGAACCTCTGGGATACCCCAAATCTCAATACCATTACCCATTCTTGCGGGGCGATACATAAAAATATTATCTGAGACTAATTGAGCATAATCTTTATCAGGAGTTACCATGTAGGTTTTATACCCTTGCTTTTCTGCTTGTTTGGCAATAGTTCCTATCAAATCATCAGCTTCAACTCCTGCTTGCTCGATGATAGGAATGTGCATTGCTTTTAAAATGTCCTGAATGATTGGTACTGCAATTCTAATTGCTTCGGGAGTTTCATCGCGATTCGCTTTATAATCAGGAAAAATCTCTAATCTATCTTTACTGCCTTCTTTGTCAAAAGCAACTGCTAAGTGGTCTGGCCTTTCTCTTTTGATTACATCAAATAATGAGTTTACAAAACCCATGATTGCAGAAGTATCTTGACCTTTAGAGTTTACTCTGGGATTTTTGATCAGTGCATAATAACCTCTAAAAATCAAAGCATAAGCATCAAGTAGAAAAAGACGTTTTTGTGACATAATATAAATCTGATTTTAGAGGTGCAATATAGAAAGAAGATTTCTGAAATTATAAAGTCAATAATGTAATGTGAGAAATAAAAAAAGAAATGCCGCCAATATATGACGGCACTTCGCCCCAAAATAAAATTGATAACAATGTATCAACTGCTATAAATACGATAGTAATTTTTTATAATACGGTATTTCTTTGTTTTGAATAATTTATAAGTGAAACGAAGTTACAAATAAAAATCTTAGTACTAAAAGAATTTATTAAGATTTATGAAAGGTAGCTTACTTATTTTAATGGATTTAGGAATTAAAATTTGTTTACCGTTAATTTTTACTTAAAAATATTCAGAAGTTAAAAAGGTAAGATAGTTTTGTCAAAAAAATTAGACTTATTTAGAAAAGATGCGTTGGTTAATTCCTATACTTATTTATTTATTGATAGAGCTTTATGCTTATCAAGCCATACGAACTATTGCAAAAAACCAATGGATACAGTTGTCGTATATAGTGATTTCGATATTGATTTTGGGGTATGTAATTTATGTTTTTGCAAATTATGACAGAAGCGTTGGGCCAACAAAATATACATTAAGAGCAAGTGGTATGATTATGCTCACAGTAGTGCCAAAGATTGTATTGGTGCTTTTTATGTTTGGTGAAGATATTATAAGAGTCATTGTTGCTATTTACAGATATATTATTCCTTCTACTGGAGAGAATGAAATGGGATACTTTCCCGGGAGAAGAAAATTCTTATCTCAATTAGCATTAGGGGTTGCTTCGATACCTTTTGCAGGGCTTTTGTATGGTATAGTAAAAGGAAAATATAATTTTAAAGTCCTAAAACACGTATTGTACTTTGACGATCTTCCTTCTGCGTTTGATGGTTTTAGGCTTACTCAGATTTCTGACATTCACTCTGGGAGTTTTGATGATGCTGATAAAATTGAATATGCAATAGACCTTATTAATGAGCAAGATACAGATATGCTTTTGTTTACCGGTGATATTGTGAATACAGTAGCAAGCGAAATGGATGATTGGATTGATACTTTTAATAGAATTAAAGAGTATAAATATGGTAAATACTCTGTTCTGGGGAATCATGATTATGGTGAATATGTAACTTGGGAGAGTCAGGAAGAAAAAGAGAATAACTTTCAGGCAATAAAGGATATACATACTAAAATCAATTTTAATCTGTTACTTAATGATAGTGACTTTATAGAAAAAGACGGACAACGAATAGCTATCGTAGGAGTTGAAAACTGGGGACATAATTTTAAAAAAGCTGGAGATTTAGAAAAAGCATCTCAAAAAATAAATAAAGAAGATTTTAAAATTCTAATGAGTCATGATCCTTCTCATTGGGAATATGAAGTAAAGGAACATGAAGATCATTTTCATCTAACCTTGAGTGGGCATACTCATGGTTTTCAGTTTGGTATCGAAATTCCTGGTTTTATGCGATGGAGTCCTGTACAATATGTGTACAAGCAATGGGCGGGTATGTATAACGAAATGGGAAGATTTCTTAATGTAAACAGAGGGTTCGGTTTTCATGCTTTTCCCGGTAGAGTAGGGATATGGCCAGAAATTACAGTTATTGAGTTGCGTAAAGGTAAAGAAGAGGCGTAGTCACTAGAAAATGTTATATTTACAATTGTTTAAGTGTCAAATAGATGTTAGATCAAAACAAAAAAGTTTTAGACATGTCAAAATTTGGAGATATTATTGGGATTAAAGTGCCGGTCTTATTAGATTTTTATACAGAGTGGAACGAGCCTTCTTTGGCAATGCACCCTGTTTTGAAAGATGTAGCAGCTGCTTTAGGTGATAAAGGTAAAGTGATAAAAATTGATGTGGATAAAAATGAAGAGTTAGCCACAGCCTTACGCATCAAAGGACTTCCTACATTAATGATCTATAAAGGAGGAGAAATGGTATGGCGACAAAGTGGAGAACAAGATGCTAATACTCTTATAGGTCTTATGAAAGAATATGTTTAAAAAGTGATCTTTTCAAAGGTGTATCCTCTTTTGGTGTAGTAATCCAGAACTTTTGGTAAAGCAAATTTCATGTTTTTGGCAGCTTTATAACTATCATGAAAAACTATAATACTTCCTGCTTTAGTATTATCAATTATATTTTTCAAGCACTTCTCGGGACTTGTTTTCTTATCCCAATCTTTTGATAGAATATCCCAAAGAATAATTTTATATCCTAATTTCTTTAATTCTTTGAATGTAGAAATGCTTATTTGGCCATAAGGAGGTCTAAAGAGTATTGTGTTCTCATTCTTTCTAGTGTTACTATTAATAATATTCTGGCATTTGATTGTGTTTTGGATATAAGCGCTTTTGCTATGTTTCCAAACTTTTATATGGTTCATGGTATGATTGCCTATTGCATGCTGATTTGTTATAATTCTTTTAAAAATATCAGGATGCTTTTGTATGTTATCGCCAATACAAAAGAAGGTAGCTTTTGCGCTGTAATTTTCAAGCTGTGCTAATACAAAGTCTGTAACTTCTGGTATTGGTCCATCATCAAAAGTAAGATATATCTTTTTCTTATCTGTTTCAGGAAGATCCCAGATGTAATTAGAGAAAATGCTCTTTATAAGATATGGTGTTTTTACAGGTATGATATTCACGATAAAAAAACGAGGCTTTAAATTTTTTAAAGCCTCGTTTGTATTTTAGTTTGATAAAGTATCTAATACAGTAGAATCTTGAGGTGTTTTTTGCTCCTCAATAGGAGGTTCCTCTTGTTGCTCTATTCCGTCATCGTATTCTTCATCACTAGAATAAAGCCTTGTAAACAGTCTCAGGTATTTGTTGAATTCATCAGCTTTTTCTTCTACCATTTCTCTGTCTTTGTTAATGATTAAAAGATCTATTAAGCTTCGATAACGTTCAACATTGGTGACGATGTCTTCGGCATATTCGTATTGATCTTTAAGTTCTAAACTACCAAAATAGGTGAGTTGGTCATGGTATTTTTTAGCAAGTTTCCCCCAGAGGTCTCTTGCTGTTTGTTTTTCTCCTATTGCATAATAACCACTCACATATGCTTCTAGTAAAGTATAATACTCATAATACTCTATTGGCATTTTTTCCATAGCCAAATCAAGTATTTCTTTTGCTTTATCCTTCTTACCTTCTTTGATAAGAGCGTCTACTAAACGAGCAAGGTTACTACGATATGTGATCGCATTTTTCCTTGTTTCTGGATCATGATATATATTGGGATCATTACTGTTACCCCAATCCCAACTTTTTACATTTTTGTACATGAGATCTGTGTCGATTCTACCCATGTCAAAAGGATTTCTAGGGTCTACTTTTGTCTTTATTGGAACTAGTTTGAAGGTAACCCCATCTAGTTGTAAGTAGTCTTTCATCCAAAGAAAATCATCATCTCCATAACTACCGCCGGTAAAATAAATTGGTCTTTCCCAATTGTTGTTAGCGATAATATCAAGCATGAGCAGCCTGTTTTTAAATAGAAGATCTCCTTTAAGATGAATATCGATATAAGGCACTATAAGGTGCGCATCTTTTTGTGCAACGATTCCACTTTCTAAAACTTTTTCTTTATTAACTGGTATTCTGATGTGCTTTGATGGAAATGTGTTGACCTTTTTACCACTTTGAAGATCACCTTTGGTTCTTGGATCATTGCTTTCAATCCATCTCATCCAATTTTTGATCAACATTGTGTCTTTGGTAATAGGTTTATGATATATAGCGTCATTGTTACCAAACCTATAGAACTCATGAGTGAGTTGAGAAGGAATAGGTTTGCCATCATATGCAGCTCTTTTCATTTGATCAATATACCAGTCTGTAGCAAATAAGCTTGTATTTACAGTTCTCACATCTGTTCTATATCCTTCGATCTCTTGGGCATACCATAAAGCAAAAGTATCATTATCTCCTATTGTAAATAATATTGCGTTTTCCTGGCAGGATTGTAAATACATTTTTGCCATAGCCTGTGCAGTATATCTATTAGATCTATCATGATCATCCCAGTTTTCTGAGGCTAAAAGAACTGGTACTGCAAGAAAACAAAATGCAGTAACAATAGGGGCGAGTATTTTGGGTTTTAGATACGCTTTAAGAGCATCAAAAATTGCATACACCCCAAAGCCGATCCATATACAGAAAACATAAAAAGAACCTACTAATGCATAATCTCTTTCTCTAGGTTCAAAAGGTCTTTCATTAAGATAAATCTTTAATGCTAATCCAGTAAATAGGAAGAATATAAGTAATACCCAGAATTTTTTCTTGTCTTGCTGAAACATAAATATAAAGCCTATTAAGCCAAGAATCAATGGTAAAAAGTAATACGTATTTCGAGCTTTGTTTTTGAGGGCGTCTTCTGGTAGATTGTCTTGTGGGCCTAATCGAATTTCGTCAAGAAATTTTATTCCGCTTAACCAATTTCCTTCTAATTTGGTCATCTTACCTTGATTATCGTCTTGTCGCCCGACAAAATTCCACATAAAATAACGCCAATACATATAACCCATTTGGTAGTCAAATAAGTATGTGACATTGCTCCAAAATGAAGGTTTTTCTACATCTATATAATTGCCAAAAGATTGTAAAAATTTGTGATAGTCATCATTGTCTAATTTTCCACTAGCATATTCTCTTCTAAATTGGGTTACGGCATTAAGCAACTCTTCTTCACTTTGATATTCTGGTTTTATTGTAAATTTAATTGGTCCAGAGTATTCCATGTAATTAGCAATATGCTCTGTGCTCCACATTCTTGGTAAAAACGCTTTGTGAGCATTATCCAAATTTTGCTTAGCGTCCTTCCAGTCATTTACAATGATGTATTTACCGGTTTTAAGGTCTTTTTCGTATTTTGGTTTATCATCTTCATAAGGGGTTTCGCTATCCAAACCAGAATAGATTTCGGTAAATTGAGGACCGTAAAACAAATGTGTTTCTGGGTATTGCTCAAGATTATAATATGCTAAAAGTTCTCTGGCATTGTTTGGATTGTTTTCGTTAATAACTGTTCCTGCATTGGCCCTAATAGGTAGCATGATCCAACTAGAAAAACCAACTAGAATAAAAAGTATGCACAATAAAAGCGTGTTGAGATGTACATATTTTTTACTTCTTGTATATTTTATTCCAAAATAAAAAGCAGTAGCTATGATTAATCCCGCGATAATAGTACCTGAATTAAAAGGTAGTCCTATTGTATTTACAAAAAATACTTCGGCAAAACCAAAGAATTTAAGAGTAGAAGGCAAGAGTAGTTTAAAAATAAATAATAATATAGCTACTACTATAACATTAGCTAGTACAAAATTAACAATGTTAATATCTTTATAGTTTTTGAAATAGTATAATAATCCAATGGCAGGAATAGAGAGTAATCCCATAAAATGAACTCCAAAAGATAATCCTACAATAAAAGAAATTAAAATAAGCCATTTATTTCCTCTTGGTTTGTGCATATCTCTTTCCCATAGTAAACCTAGATAAAAGAGTACAGCAAGAATACAAGTTGCCATTGCATATACCTCTGCTTCCACTGCATTAAACCAAAAACTATCCGTAAAAGTAAATGCTAAAGCTCCTACAAAACCGCTTCCAAGAATAGCAAATGATTGCCCCTGAGACACTGTTTCATCTTTGCTAACAATGTTTTTTGCTAAAATAGTAATAGACCA
Organism: Aquimarina algicola; assembly: GCF_006443095.1. Lineage (GTDB taxonomy): Bacteria > Bacteroidota > Bacteroidia > Flavobacteriales > Flavobacteriaceae > Aquimarina > Aquimarina algicola. The sequence continues at coordinate 376,151 of NZ_VFWZ01000003.1, read as the reverse complement.
AAACATAAAAAGTATGGCAAATGCACTTGCGAACGCAGAAGTCATATTAACCATTAGTGCTATTTGTGTAGGTTCTGATGCAAAAATCGAGGCAAAAGCTCCAATCATTTGAAACAGAGGTGCCCCTGGAGGATGTCCTACTTGCAATTTTGATGAGGTGGCAATATACTCTCCTGCATCCCAAAAGCTAGCTGTGGGTTCTACTGTAATAGAATAAACACATAGAGCAATTGCAAATACTACCCATCCCAATATTTTATTCCACTTACTAAAGTTGAATGTATTCATAAGATTTCTTCGGTTATATAACGTGTGGCGAATTTAGTAATAAAAATACTTCCGAATTGGTTTTTTTTGGAAACGCTTAACAGAAGTTTATATTTTAAAATTGTAGGAGATATTGTAAAAAGAGAAATTAACAATTAATTATTTGATATTTTTTTTAAAAAATATTTGCAGAGCAAAAAGAAAGTTTTAAATTTGCACCCGCAATCACACATTGGTCTATGGTGTAACTGGCAACACGTCTGGTTTTGGTCCAGAAGAGTCTAGGTTCGAGCCCTAGTAGACCAACTTTAATCCCTTTAAAACATTTGTTTTTAAAGGGATTTTGCTTTTTTAGGGGGATATATAGGGGGAAAGAATGTTTTTATGCTATCTTTTGTTGCGGATATAGTGATGGATTATTATTACCGCTATAGCGCTAATAGTAAGTAAAATAGTAATAGTTTTAAGTGTAGCTGAGAAATCTTCAAGTAGGTTGTTTAGGTTTTCTAAAGGATTATTTTTTATTAGTAGATATTTGATTTTCATAACAATGTGTTTTTTTTAGATTCTATCAAAAAGATTCTTCCATCTCAATTTTTTGATATTCTTTTGATCCTCGATTACTAAGTTTGAATCTGTGATTTCCATTAAGTAGTATAAAACTTTCATTGTTTCCATTATATATGGAGCAAAAGAAGAGTTTTCATTTGTAGAAATAGGGTTTATTGTATCTAGATACTCTGGTATCTCTTCAAACTCTTTGAACGTTTCAGGAATTAATGTGATGTCGTAATTTTCAATATATTCTTTGAATTCAACATCTATATTGTTTCTAAAGGGAATCAGTGAGAAGACAGCTTTGTTTCCTTTTTTAGAGGAACGCTCTCTAAGGTTTACAAATAAATCCAATCGACCATCAGCATACCTTAAAGGTTCGTCTTTATAAGTCTCAAATGGTTGATTGTTGTATCTTAAATGAAAAGGAGCAAAAACAAAATCACTTTTTTCAATAATATTTTCAATATGATCTTCTATATAAAAGAATTTAGGGAGGTCTATAATTATGTAATCATATTCAGTTTTTGCAGTACTTAGATAATTTGCAAGATTTTCGAATGGAACTGTTTTGATCTCATATAATGGTTTGGTCTCAGGGAATGTTTTTATATCCCTCATTCTTAGATCGTAGCACGAGTTCTGATAGTGTGAATCGATTAAAATAATTTTATAATCCTTAGATATTTCATTTGAGAGAAGAATGGATAACGTCGATACACCAACCCCACCTTTAAAACTTGTAAAAGATATTACTTTGTTTTTAAGTTTTTTTTCAAGTGTTAGTATATTTTCATTAATGTTTAATATGCTAGATTCTAAAGTTTCATCAATATCAATATCCAAATAGTGGCATAGATTTACAAACTCGTATATTTTTAATTCTCGGCGTCCTGATTCTATATGACCATAGATTATGGGTGAAATATTTACATTTTTAGCTAATTCTGCCTGTGTAATACCTCGTTCAATTCTTTTTAAACGAATTGTAGTTGTTAATGTTTTATTGTAGTTTTTGTTAGCGTCCAATTTTGAATTTTAAGAATTGCTCTAAAGTTATAAATAAAAAACAAATAATACAATATGTATATAAAAAACTATATATATTGTATTATTTGAAAAATGCAACTGTATTTTCTGATACAGAATAAAGTAGGTTTTATAAAAAAATAGGGAGGAAAAAATAAAAATGTGATTGTAGTTTTATTGAATTTTATTAAATTCATATTTGATTACCCCATATCCTTTTGATTTAGGATATGGGGTATTTTGTTTAAAATGTTAAAATATATAGTGTCAATTCTTAAAACCTAGATATAATGGGAGATGATAATAAAAGTAATACTATAAGTATTGGAATTAAAGAAATTTTAATTACTGCATTACTGACTTTTCTAGGATGGATTGCATTTAGTCTTTATTCAATTAATGGTGAATTAAAAGGAATTAATCAAAAGGTAATAAGTAATGTCGGAGAGATTGATAAATTGGGAAATATTATACCAGAATATAGGGAAAGAATCGCAATGGCTAGATATAGAAAAGATATACATTCCGCTTTTGTTACTTATAAGCCTAAAAAAGATCAAGAAAATAAATGGAGTATGAAAATGGCAATTGCTGATTTTAAAAATGATAGTATAACTTATTATCAAATTGGTTTAGATAGTATGAAGGATAGTTTTGTTTTAAGTGCTACGACAGGGATAATTAAACATAACTATAATAATGCTATTTCCTTTAAGGAAATGGAAAGATATTCTGAAAAATTAAAAGAATTTAAGAAAATGTCTGGGCAAGTAGTCTCACAAAGTAGCTATGTTTGGGAAGAATCAAATCAAGCATTGGCAGCAGCTTTAAAAGTTAAAGCGGATAGCTTTGCAACATATCAACTGGGTGCTTCTATGAAAAAATATGATTGGTCTGAATTAGTTGATATAATTAAAGAGAAAGAAGAGTTAAAGAATTAAACATTCAATAAAAATTGAAGTTAAATCTAAAAAACCTAGTAAAATGGAAAACTATTGCTGAAATTAAGGTTTTTTACACTCAAGTATAATAGCTATATTTATAAAAGTAAACACAACCCCTTTACCTAAATATAGTATTTAGGTAAAGGGGTTGTGTTTTGAAATAGGACTAATGAATTGTGGATTACCGCAATTTAATAATGGAAACAAAGATTAAATTCGCTACAGGGCTAGAGAATTAATATTTTATATAGAAGTAATTACTAAAATATTACTATTTCACTTTATTAAATAATTAAATATGTGGTCAGACAATGAAACATCAGAAGACTTACTAGGATTTAAAGTACATGCAGATTTACTCATAGATGTTATTAAAGACGATTCTGTATTGCCAATTACTATAGGGGTTTTTGGAGATTGGGGTAGCGGTAAGTCAAGTATTTTAAAAATAATTCAGGAAAAATTTGATAAAGATGAGGAAGAAGAGGATACCCTTTGTATATATTTTAACGGATGGACTTTTGAAGGATATGATGATGCAAAAGCAGCACTACTTAATTCTATTTTAAAAGGATTAGAGGATAACAAAAAATTAAGTGCTGAGATAAAAGAATCAATAAAAGAAAAATCTAAAAAATTATGGAAATCAATTAACTGGATGAGAGGGGCAGGTATGGTTTTAAAGAATATAGCCTTACCCGCAGTATCTGCATACTTTACTGGAGGATTGAGCTTAGCCCCTTTTGCAATGCAAAAATTAGCAGAATGGAATCTAGATAGTCCAGAAAAACTGATTGAGAAAATGAGTTCAGATGAGGGGCGAGAATTTTTTGACTCATTAAAAAAGAATGAAGAAAATGAAAATTCTAATATAAACCCGGTAGCAGAATTTAGGGATGATTTTTCAGATTTATTAGAGGCTACTAATTTTAAAAGATTAGTAGTTATAATTGACGATTTGGATAGATGTAAACCAGAGAGGATTATAGAAAATTTAGAAGCAATTAAATTGTTTGTAAACGTTCCTAGAACAGCATTTGTTATAGGTGCGGATCCTAGAATAGTTAGGCATGCTATTGAATTTAAATATGGAGATACTAATTCAATACAAGGGGATAATTCAAGAATTATTGATGATTATTTAGAAAAATTAATACAATTACCTTATTCGCTACCTAAACTATCTGAACCAGAGGTTGAAACATATATCTCAATGCTGATATGTAAAAGGGAAATTGGAAATGAAAAATTTAAAGGAATTCATTCAAATTTTCAAGAATATAGAATAAAAGATAAATATTCTGCTTATGGTTTGTTAAATATAGAATCATTGCTGCAGCCTGAAGATTTTGAAAAAGTTAAGTCTAATATAATATCTATTCCTTCTTTAGTTCCGCTAATAACTCAAAGTTTATATGGAAACCCAAGACAAATAAAAAGATTTCTGAATACTTATATACTTAGGCAAAGGTTGTCCAATGTGGCAAGGCTAAGTGATTTTAATACTTCTATTTTAGCCAAATTAATGCTATTAGAATATTCAGAAATTAGACTTTTTAGGCAATTATTTGAATGGCAGTTAAATCAAGAGGGTAAGCCCCAGGAAATAATATTATTAGAAAAGATATGTGATGAAGGGAATTCTAATGAACAATCTAAAGAAGTCGAAAATGCTGGCTTCGGTGATTGGTCAAAAGAGAAAATTATTAAATGGCTTCATATTGAACCAAAATTGGTCGATGTTGATTTACGTGATTATTTTTGGATATCAAGAGATAGGATAGCTACCTCTATTTCAGCTTCAAGTTTAATTCCACCAATTGTAAAAGCATTATTTAATGAATTAAATCAAGAGATGCCTACAGCTTTAATCAAGAGGGTTATTGGTGAAAAGTTTGTGAAACTTAATTCACTAGAAAAAGACAGTTTCTTAAATATACTTTCAAGTAACATTAAAAAAAGCCCTAAAGAAAAAAAGAGTTATGAAATATTTAATTATATGTTGGAAATGGAGCTTGAAGATGTAACAACATATTATATGGAAGCATTAAAGGTAATTAAGAAAAGTGATATTGATCCTGCATTAGGAGTGAGTCTTAGAAGGTTTAATAATCATCCAGTTATGGGTCATTTTTTCAATGAATTATTTAGTGATAATAGAAGTAAAATAAGTAAAGCATATAATTTAAAAACGAAATAATAATGGGTACTTCCAAGTCTTTCTCAGACACACGACATGCAATGATGCCTAATTGGGGAGATTTGAGTTCTTCTATTACTAGTAGTTGTGATTCATCTTCTTTGTCTGTTGAAAAGAAAAACAGAATACTAAAAAATTATGTAGCTGTAATCGGTGGCTCTAAAAAAGGGGGGCGTGGCGGCTCTAAAATAGGAGGTAGAAGCGGAATAAAAACAGCAAAAAAGATTGGAGGTTTCTTTGGTTCATTTACTAGTGCTGGTAACAATATTAGAGAAGCGTTAGAGGGAACGGGATTAGATAATTTACAGGATAAGTCAGTCTCAGATGTAATTAATCATTTAATTGAATATTGTTCAGGATCAGCTTCAACAATTGATGAAATAGCTGCTAAGGAAGCCACAAGGAAATTATTAGAGGAGCTTATCTCTGATGCAAATGATATTGATGATATAGGGGTAATACTGACTGATAAATTCGAAATAGAAACATCTCAGGATATTATTATTAAATATTTTGGATACTATATTTATGAGCATTTAGATAAATGGTTTTATGAAAAATTGATAAAAGATAAAAATCAATTGGATTGTAATAATCTTTTTAGACAAATTAAAGACTTCATTTTTGAGAGTCTAAGAGATGTACAACGAACATATTCTTTACAAAAACTTGATTGGGGTTCAGATGAAGCTGATAGATTAATCAAAAATATGCAAGAAGATATTTTAACTGTGTTTGAATAATTATGGAAGTAAAAATTGAATTATACGAAGCCAATAATGGTAAATTCTCAAATATTAATTTGGTTTTTAATGACTTAAAAGGAATTGAGCAAAAAGTACCATTAATTCTACGCAATTTTGTGGATGCTTATGATTTAACAAAAGATATAAAATCAATAAAATTTGATTTATTTCTAATATCTGTCCTTGTTTATGGAATAGATTGCCTTCTGGATAGAGAATATTATTCTGATGATGGATGGGCTAGAGAAATAGACGTTACATTTCCAGTTTATAATCTACCCAGTTGGACAGGTCAAGAAATAATATTGCAAGAAGCATTAAAGTTTTTAACTGGAGATTATTGGAATATAGGTTTTGAACTAAATACCATTGATAGAATTTATATTGAAACTAAAGGTAGATGGAATAAAAACAGGAAAAACTTCAATTTAGATAAAATAAAAACTACTAGCCTGTTTTCTGGAGGATTAGATTCGTTAATTGGAATTATTGATCAACTTGAAAAGCTAAATAAGGATGAGGAAATTTTATTAGTTTCTCATTTTGATTTTTATTCATCAGGACCGAATAGAGATCAAAATTTACTGTTCTCTGATTTAATTAAAAAATACCCTGATAAAATTAAAGCTAATTGGATTCAGGCAAAATTAGCTTTAAGTAGAGTTAATATAAATGGTGATAAGTTCAATACAGAAGGAAATTACAGAAGTCGTTCTTTTTTCTTTATAGGATTAGGCTGTTATTTATCACCTTCTTCGAATTTAATAATACCAGAAAATGGGACAATTTCTATTAATTATCCATTGACACCATCTAGAGTTAGCTCTTTGAGTACAAGAACCACACATCCATTTGTAATAAGTAAGATGCAATCTTTGTTGAATAATTTGAATATTAAAATGGAACTTCAAAACCCCTACAAGTTTCATACAAAGGGAGAAATGATAGAAAATTGTTTGAACTCTACTGTACTTAACCTTCTTGTAGAAAAGTCTACTTCTTGCGGAAAATCTGGACATAATAGAAGTTGGGAAAATAAAAATACTAATCATTGTGGTGTTTGTATGCCATGTATATATCGTAGGGCTTCATTAAATAAGTCTAATAGAGACAATCAAATTTACGGAAGGGATATAACACGTCCATCATCTAGAAATAGTTATGTAGATTTGCCGGCAGTAATAAACTATCTAAGGAAAGACATCAATTTAGAACAAATGAAAAGAGATATTTTGATAAATGGAAGTGTTCCAATTGAAGATTTGGAAGATTATGCCAAAATGGTATTACGTTCAAAAGTAGAAGTATTACAGCTTTTTAAGGATAAAGGGAATAGTTTTATTAAATCTGAACTTAATATATAATGTTTATAGATTCACATTGTCATTTTGATTTGTATCCAACGCCTAAAGATATTATTAAAGAATCGGAAAACCTTGGAATAATTACTATTGGAATGACTAATTTGCCAAGCCATTTCAAAATGGGATACCCCCATATTCAAAATTACAAAAAAGTTAGATTAGCTCTAGGAATGCACCCGTTAATGGCTGAGTATCACTCTAAAGAACTCCCTCTTTTTTATAAATACCTTGATATGACATCTTATATTGGAGAAATAGGGTTGGACTTCTCAAGAGAAGGAATGAGTACTAAAAACATTCAACTTGATAGTTTTGAAAAAATTCTAGCAGCCGTTTCAAAAGAAAAAAAAATATTAAGTATTCACTCTAGAAAAGCAGAGAAAGAGGTTTTGCAATTATTGAAAGAATATAAAATACACAATGCTATATTCCATTGGTATTCTGGAGGAGTAAAACTTATAGATCAGATTATTGATGAGGGATATTATTTTTCAGTAAATACGGCAATGATAAAATCTGAATCTGGAAAAAAAATAATAAAAAGAATTCCTAAAGAATTTATTCTAACGGAGACTGATGGACCTTTTATAAAGCGAAATAATACTCCTGTAAAACCCAAAGATATCAAGTTAGTTATAGATTATTTGCAAAATATTTTTAACTCAAAATCCATGGAAGTTCAGGTTTATCAAAATTTCGTAAAGCTATTAAATAGAATAAAATAGCAAGCTGAGCACGCAACCCCAAAACCTACCAAAACTAATACTATTGATTAGCTCCTTTATTTATGAATGAAGATAGATTAGCGGCATAACCTATCATAAGTTGAGGAAATGATTCATAATCTCCAAGATTATAATAGGCGCCTAACCTAAGAAATAATCCATTTTTACTCTTTTTTGGAGTAGCATATACTGTACCCATCAGTTTTAAATTAGGAGTGTTATTGAAGGCTCTAAAATTCACATCATTTCCACCAGTTTCTCCAAACCAATTGATCCCAAAAGATATGTCTGCACCAAAGTATTTTGATTGCGGCCTAATTTCTATATTCAAATCAACTTCCTGGCCTATAGAGAAAATCTGAAAACTTTTTTCAGCAAATAGTGATCTTTCAACTCTTATTTCGCTATCAACTGTTGTTGAATCAATGCCTATTAAATTAAAATCGAAGCGAGTCCTAACAAGTTCTAGCCCATATCTAAGATGCAAGAAACTCTTAAGTGTTTTTAGTTCATAAGTTACTAAACTAGCCTTTATTCCTAAGCGAGTATTATTATATCTGAGTAAGTCAAAATTATTAGAACTGAAATTTTCCTCAGACAACTTAAAATCTTCTGGATTCTCTCTCTGTATGTCCTCAAGTTCAATTTTTAGGGCATTATTTTCTGTATTGCCTACAATATTCGCAGAACCTGATATGGTTAAATTATCTAAATAGGTGCGTTTCCCTTTATGATATCGGTTTAAAGGGATTCTAACCATACCTTCCGCAACTAATAGACTGTTAGAGTTGTTTGGATTAAAGCCTAAAAAATCTGAAAATATAACACCTGTAAAGTAATCGTAAATATCTCTGCTTTCCACTTTTACAGGGCTACCCGGTGAAACCTTTATTGAACCATTTTTAATCGCAGTATTAAAATCTGAACCGTCTTCTAAAGAAAGAAAACTCAAAACATCTCCATAGTAAAATTTCCCGTTTATCGCCAATTCATTATTCCTATAAAAATCTGTTTGAGTTCTATTTCTGAAATCCTTTAAAGTCAAACTGTATTGATCATTTTTAATAGACACAGGTATATCAGGATGACTTTCAAATCTGCCCTCAATAGATAACTCATCAATTCTATTATTGAAAAATGTAATATTAACATGATCAACCATAAACACATTAGAAATTTTCGAAACGTATTTATTCTTGATTATTTCCTTTTTGCATAAACACAAAACCCACCAATTGCATTTTTTAACTTTAACTTTCTCTTTAGCAGGTTCTTGGTTATAAAGATTGAACTTTTTGTTAACTACAATTCTTCCACTATAATTGGTTTTTTCATTATCAAATTTTTCTATAACTTCTTTTAGTGATTTTTCTGCCTCTTTTTTCTCTTTCAATAGTTTAGAAGTAGATTTGTTTTGTTTAATTAAGGCTAAGATTCTTTCTATAGCTAGATTATTTATAGTGTTTTTAGGAAAATTAAAATACCCAAAAAAACTTTCTTTAAATTCATATATCTCCCAAGTAGTTTTAAAAACTCCAATTCCTAAATTTGATTGATCACTTACTTTTATCAATTTCAAACTTATTGTTTCTTCTTTTTCTAAATAGAAAACTGAAATGTTATGACTATTGCCAGCAGTATCTTCAAAAACTTCTGTTTCTAAGAAAGTATAATCAGGTGATTTTTTAATAACTGAGTCATAGAACTTATCAAATTCACTTAGATGAACATAAAATTCAGCTTTAATTTGTGCTAGTATTTCTTCGGATTTTGTTTTAAGAGGGGATATAAGATTTTCTTTAATTTTGCTAGAACTTAATTCTTCAATATTATTTATAGAAATATTAAGGTTTTTATTTTCAATAGTATAATGATCATCAGAACCTTCATTTTTTATAGTTATGTATTTGAAATTTCTAAACTTCTTTGGCATTCCAACTATCTCAAAAGTTCCTGTATCCAATATTTTATCTTCATTCGGGAGATCTTTAAATTGAATATTTCCATTTTCAATTTCGTTTTCAATTCCAACTTTACTAATATCTTTAATTTTGAATTTCTTACTTAAAAAATAGAATTCTTGATTGTTAAAATAACCCCTTATTGCTGAAGAAAAACCTGAAAAAGAGTCAGGAGAAATATCTTTCGAATGAATAAATTCATCATTATTAGATTCTATTTTAATTATTTTAAATTTCTGTTCGGTCTCTTTATATTCATATTTATAGGTGTTGCCTAATATTGAAAAGCTTTTTTGAGCTTGTCCGAATTTAATTATAATTAGAAAAAAGAAGGAAAGTAATAATGATCTCATAATAAATGGTTTTTGGTTTATGTAATGTAATAGCGACGCATAAAAAATTCCCCAGTATCGAAAAAAACGATAGTGGGGAATTTTACTCTAAAATAAGGTTTTTTAAGGTTATAATTGAATAATTACAAATAAAATGAGAACCAGATGTTTAAAGAAGGAGATAAATCGTCATTTATATATAAGTTTTACTTTTTCAATTTCTCCAAACAAATAAGATATTTCTCTTTCCAGGAATCAATCTCATCTTTTAAATCACTTATTTCTAATCTATAATCACGTAATAGAGCTTCATGTTGATTGAGCTTGGCACTCTCTTTTTTATTGTTAGGTAAAGCCTTGACTAATTTTAATTCATAGGATTTTACTTTTAGTCTATAGTTATTTATAGCATCGTCTTTTTGTTTCAATTGTTTTGCTTGATTTTCTGTTTTTGTGATCAAAGAGGATATTCTGTCAATCAATTCTTCTTTTGATTGATTTCTAAGTTTTTCTTTCCAATACATCTTGTTATTTTTTTTAGTAAGCGAAGCGCGCAGCCCCAAAATCTACCAAAACTAATACTATGAAATGAATGGTAAATTATTTGACTTTCTTTGAATTAAATTCTTAGATTCTACAGGTAATGAGTTAGCAACGAATATTCATTATCATTAAAATCAATAAAATAATCATCTCCAGAGGAGTATTTGGTGTTTTTATCTCTAGTTGTAACATGTATGTTTCTTTTTCTAATACATTGCCAGAGAGAATAAGCACTTTTTTCTTGATTTTTTTTTGAAATTAAAAGATTATGATAAATTTTATTAAAACTCTCATATTGAGGTCTTATTTCTCTTTTTACTTGGTTAAATGTCAATGATTTATTTTGATAGAGTTTGCGTAAATGAAAATAGACATCACTTGATATTGCTATATAAGCTAAATCATGTTCTTTTATTTGTTTGTCATATTTCAATAAATATTCTATGTAAGATTTCAAAACAGACTCATATTTAAACCATTCTCCAATTGTTCTATATTGAGAAAACAAATTATGAAGATATGGTTCTAAATCACCACGGTACTTATAAATTAAAATACATTTAAGCTTAGTAACTCCTGACATATATTTAATTGATTTTAACCTTTGATCAGGATTATCCGACCTTCCAATTTTGATAGTGTTGTTTAATGGGTTGTAAAAGAAATATAAGTGTTTGTCCATTTTTTTAATTTTTAGTTGTTAAGTTCAAAACCAACTTAGGGTAGAGAAGCGAGCAAAGATTTAAGGTAAGTGGGCGTATGCCCCCTTAACGTAATTTTGCGAAGCTGATCAAGATAAGATGGCTTTGAACGATTCATTATTTTATAGTATTAATTTTGATTTTTCCATTTAGCGAGCTACTATTTTTTGGGTTATGCTTACAAGCTCCTATGTGGTTTCGATATGCACTAACGGATTTTTGTAGTTCACTACAATGAGGACAGGTTAGCTTTTCATTAGCCTGCTGTAGTCTCTCGATGGCTTCTTTAAGTCCTGTTTTAGTCTCGTTTAGTTCCTTATGGTACTTCTCTAGGACTTCATTAGACTTTTTTAGGTCTTGATGAATACTAACGCTTTCCTGTTGTAATTCTAGATAGTGTGTTTTTTGTCTTTCGGATTCATTGATTTGATTATACTTTTTTACGAAAAGATGTGCATATAAATAATCAATAAGCCCTAAAAGCAAACACATAAATACTGTTGTCAAATACCAATTGAATGATTTGATCTGCTCTGAAAAAACATCAAAGAATAAAAGCGTCATAAAGAAACTGCAGAATCCAAATATCTCTGGAAAACCAATATTATATTTCTGTTTCAATAGCTTAGAATTCACGCTTGTTAGCAGCAAAGGAAAAGCTACAGCAATACCGAGCATTATAGCTGCGAACAATTTCAAATCTTTATTCATATCTATTGGCAATACTCTATAAAAAAGTACTCCTGCATCGACAACAAATGCAATTAATAAAATCAGCATTGGTATTAGGATAGCTTCTAGCGAGTTTAAGAATTTTGCAATCATTTTTTGTTATTTATTTGATGGTATATATCTCAATCTACAAACCGTACATTCATTGTTTGGGTTTTAGTAAGACCGCTATCTTTTGCAACAAGTTCAAATGTTAGAGTAGCTTCACCACTAACTCCGCTCGTGAAAGAGAAAAACGTATTTCTGTGTATCAATTGGAATTCAGAACTATTACCATATGAATCTGAGAAGTATCCGATTGTACCAGATCCTAAACTGGAAGTAACTTTCATATAATAATTATTGACAGAAAATTCATCATCATCTAAGAATACTGCGTAATCTATTAGTAATCTTGAAGTTTTGTTGATATTTTCTAGATCTGTAGTAGTAATATCAGGAGTAATGCTGAATTCAAAATCGAATGGTTTAATAGAAACTGTTTTTGAGAACTCTTTTTCTATAGTACTGTTTTTTACAAAAAATGTAAATGTTATCTCATCATCGTATATGTTATTACAACCAGAGAAAAGGAAAGAGAATTGCTTAGGAATCGTTATGGTGGTGCCTTCAAGATTTATATTAGTACTGCAATGATATCCTTCAAATAGCTTGTACGAATTATTATCTGATGAATACCTAATCTCATAATTTTCATTAGATTCAAATACTTCCTCAATAGAAAAATTTACAATGGTGTATTCAGCTTTAGTAGGGTTTTCATTTTCGAAAGAAACGTTAAGATCAAAGTCTATTGGTTTGAACTCAATTTGGTATGTAACACTTTTGGTTATTCCTAATGAGGAAGTTGTAAAAAATGAAATAGAACTTGTGCCAGGTTCAGAACTTTTTAGTATTGCTCTAAACTCACCTAAAGAAATATTATCGATTATATCTCCTGGTCCATATTCAATCTCATCATATAGAAAGGTAGTTTGTAGATTGTTAGTTTCATATCTCAAAGTATACCTTGATACTTCAGGAGAACCATTGTCAATTTCCGCTAAGTTAAATTGGAAAGGAATTTCTTGAGAATAGAAAACACTTAAATTTTGGGCTTCTACATTGAAACTAAAATCGTTATCATCATATAAAGTATATTCAACAGTATGAAGGATTTCATTAGCGTTATCATCTACAATAGTAAAATCAATTTGGTACTTTCCTTTAGAACCTCCTCTAAATTTTAGCTGATTAGAAAGGTTTTCTAATGGATAGGTTTGATTTGCCTGTAATATTTGATTATCTAATGATAATATCCCATTTCCTTCCTTATATACGAATGAGAATGAATAGTTTGTTCCTTGAATTAATCTATCAGGTTTAATAGTAAGCAACAAAGGTATTTCAGAATTTATTTTCCCCGTACTTTCAGTAAGAACAGTTGTATCAAAATTGAAATTGTCCTTGATTTCAACTTCAATAGGTTCGCAGCTAATTGCTATTGTTATTATTGTTAGAATTAAAATTATATTTCTCATTGTTTTAGTTTTTTAAAATTGAATATTTTATTCCAGCTCCTATAAAGATTTTGGTCTGTCCAATGTCACTGTTAGGATGATAATAGAGATTACTTTTCGCAGTTAAATCAAAATGATCTGAGATGAATATATCTACATTCATTCCAACAAAGCCTCCATAAATAAATTTACTTTCGTCTAGAATTAAGGCACCATTTGGTAAATCTTGATTATCGCTATTAATACTTTCATATCCTATAAGTCCACCTAAACCAATTGTAGTTGTAACCTCTTGAAGTGTTCCGCTAAGCATTGGTATTCTTGTGAAATAACCCGCATTGAATGTGTAATTCTGTATAGGTATTTCATAATTAGACTGATCTTCTTTTATATAAGATGCCAGAATACTTAGTTCAATAAAATTATTGAGTCTGCTTAATTTACTACTGTTGTAAAAATTATAGCTTCCTAAAATAGAAAAGCCATTTTCGGTATATCCTCCGAGGGCACTAAAAGAATGTTTCTTTGCTGTTTTTAGAATGATAGATTCCTTAATTTTTGCTAGGTCATCATTGAACTGATCACTTAAACGTTGAAATTCTTGAAACTGTTCTTCCAGTTTATCTGTAAGAATAGCGGTTGCGTTTTCTGCTACCTGAGCAGTAATGGAGTTGTAAATGAATAGAAGCCCAATTATAAGTTTTGATTTCATATAGGATTGTTTTTGATTATTAATGATTTATGTTACATATTGAATTTCTCTGTTGTAGCAATTTGAGGTCTTTTTAATAAGCTTTTTATATCTGCATAGACCTGGTTATATACTCTTCTTTCATCAGTAGAAGTTTCCTTTATTGGAGATTTATTTGAATAGTTTTTCAAATAATGATTTCCTGTAATTCTTTTATTCTCTATAAAGTGTTTATTGCCATCTGCGATTACGGCAAAACATTGTCCAGGCTTATATTTAATTACTTGCTCATTGCTTAATATGTTTTTATCTCGGATACCCTTATTTTGTGAGTATTTGAAACTTAAATCTGTACTGTTGTTGTTCGATATGTTTTCAACTTCTCTCGTTCCCAGCATTTTTTGGAAATGCTCTAAGGTTTCAGGATTGGTAGTTCTGAATAGAAACTGTGATCCCATATTGCTAATGATACTACTGGCTTCTTCTTTACCATATCTTGAAATTAGCTGTGAAAAATCTTGAATGGCGATACAATTAGAAATACCATTAGATCGTGAAGTTTCAGGAATATTACTGTAATTCGGAATCGATAACACTGTAAATTCATCTATGATTACAGCAGATTTGGCTTGATTAGGGATGTTCATTTTCTTGATAATCATCCCTATAATACTAGAGTAGATAGGAGTGTACAAGTCCCTTTTTGAAAGGTTGAATATTAGATTAATTACATTTGGATTTTCAGGATTATTGGGTAAATCGAGCCTTTCGTGACTAACTAAATTTCTAAATAGTAAAGGAGTGTCAAGACTGGCAAAAAATGCGGTAAACGTACTTAAAACAGAACCTAACAGCTTTTTATCTTCATTAATACTTACTAGAACTTGTGAAGCTCTTTTAGCTTCTTCATCACTATTCAGCAAAGAGGTTATCTGTTCTGGTTTAGCTGATAAAAAGAGTGCTATAATATGCGGTATAGTGCATAGTTTAGGTTTTTTATTTCTGAAGTACACTATAACACCCGTTAGAACTGATTTTGCAGCATTAAAAAAATACTTTGCATTATCCTGTTGGGGAATACCTACAATTCCACTAAGAAAATAAGAACTGAATTCAATAATATCACTTTTGTTTTCGCATAAGGTCAAAGGGTTTATTACATCATAATTGTTATCTAATGAAAAGTTTATAATTGGCTTATTATGCTTTTTTGCGATAGTATTGATAAGGGATGTAAGCTCTCCTTTAGGGTCAAATGTTAACACTCCTTTTCGAGGAATACAGTACCCTAATAAGGGATTAATTATAGAATAGGTTTTTCCTGATCCTGCACCTCCTATAGCTATTAAAGATCTATTTAGGTTATGAATCTTATAGTTGTTAAATAATCCTGACTTAACATAAAAATTGTCTAAGTGTTTTTTCATAATTATCTGTTTCTATCAATTTGTTGTTTTCTGTATGCTCTAGGTCTAGTATGTTTTGCAGTACTGCCTTTTTCACCTCTCTCCATTCCATACTTTTCCATAATTTCAGCATACATTGTCTGTTGTTCTCTAAGAACTTTTTTGCCGTTGATGTAATCTTTTGCGGATAATCTTCCGTCTTCTGTTAATGGGGTAACAGTTGCGTGTAGGTGAGGGGTTTGTTCATCCAGATGTAGATGAATGCTGACAATATTTTCTTTCCCATAAATTGATTCTAAAAACACTTTGTTGTCTTTTATCCATTCTTGAGCAGTTTTCTGGTCAGAGAAAATTTCAACCATCTTTTGATGATCTGATGTCATTATGTATTCAATACATTTTACAGCATCTTTTCTTATTTTTTTATCCTGAGTATATCTCTCTTTAATCTCTTGATTTACTCTTTTAGTGAAAGTGTTTTCTTTGGTATACGCAGTCCATTCTGATTGGGTATATGCAGTGCCATTTTTATCCCAATGAATGTTGTTTTTTGTATTATCTATATTGGCATTTTCGGGAATAGAATCAGAACCATCATAACTACGATCTAGGTGTTTACCTATACCAGTCATATTACCTTTCACCTTTTGCATTCTTAAAATAGCGTAGCTCATTTTTTATATTTTTTATCCGGTTAGATTGGCTTTCTTTTTTCCTCTTTTAAGGAAAAAAGCGAACGCAGCTTTGGAACAAAGCGTAGTGAGTACTACGCTTTGTATTACTAAATCAGGTTATCGATTCCGTTTAATAAAGAATCGAACCAGTAAAAAGGTCAAGAGACATATATCAATAGTTAATATTGAATAAGGCAACAGGTATTCATCTTTGATGAGAGTTTGGAACAATGGGATAAAGAATATTTCTAGGTATACTATTATTCCTGTTATAAATGCATTCCTTATGATCGTGTTTCCTTTTCCAATTATTTTCATTGTGGAGAAAATTAGTACAGGATTCAGAGAAAAAGCAATTGCCAGAAATAGAGGAAACTTACTTAATTGGATTACTTCATTAGGTATACTATCTATTTCAAAATGCGCACAAAAATCAAAATATTTTATGAAAATAAATAGTGGTGCTGCAGCTAAAAAGCTAATAGGTAAAATCATCAAAAAAATGAAGAATAAAGCCTTTGCTAATTTTAAGATTATGGAGAACATTTTTTGAGTTTTAAGATTTTCCTATTAGGTAATCGTTGATGTCGTTATGAGATTTGTAAAGGATACTACAGTCAAAAACACCATTATGATTTTCTTTTAAAAATGAGGTTGCTTTATTACCTGTGTTGTCGTTGTCTAAGCAAGCATAAACTGTATGGTAATATTGAAGTTTTGATGTTATACTTTTAACTAATGAGGTCGAATTACATATGATGTAGTCTTCATCTAATTTGACAGACTTGTACAAGGTTTTATAAGACAAGAAATCCATAAAGCCTTCAAAAACACAAATGCAATCACTATCATTTCCAAGAGTTGTTACAGCTTTTTTTCCAAGGCATCCTTTAAAGTACTTGTTACGTAGTTCGTAACCATCTTGATCATTCTTAAATGAAATTGAGAAGTAGTTTTTGTAATTATTTCTATAGTAGATTTCCTGACAGTACTTTTGCGCAATTTCCAAATCAATAGATCTAGAAATTAGATATTCTAATAAAGCTTGATTTTCAAGTTTTTTTACTTTTAAAATTTCATAATCCTTTTTGATTTCTTCCTTTTTAGTAACTGTTCGCTGATGAAAAGAAAAAAAATGATCCTGGCTTAAAAAGTATAAAGCTTCTTTGATTGTGCATTTTTGAGATTTGATAATAAGATCAATTACATTACCACCAAATCCTTCACCGTGATCATACCATCGATTTAGTTGTTTAGATACTTTGAAAGAGGCTTGGGTTTCTTTCCTGAAAGGAGAAAGGAACCAAGCTTCTTTCTCTGTCTCTCGTTTAGGAAAATGCCCTAATTTTCCAAGTGTTTGCACGATGGAAATATTACGGGCTTTTTCACACGTTAGTTTTGTTGTTTTCATAATGGAACTCTTTTTTAATTTTTTTGATGATTTGATGACAAAGTGTTTGGAGATTAATGATATCAAGGCTTAAGCGTGTCATCATTTTTTCATCATTCATCAAGCTTGAATTTTACTGGTCATCATTTTTATTTTTGATGACAAATTGATGACAGTTTGATGAAAGGGGTTATCTCTTTGTTTATAAGGATTTAACTTAATCTGTCATCAATTCATCAAAAAGTTTGAGAACAAAAGCCTTATTTATGGTATAGTATCTTCCTTTACGTTCAATCTGGACAAATTCGCCATAGGATGTATATTCAAAACCTTTATAAGCGTTGGAGTTTTCTGCAGGTTTTAAATCCCAAGTATTTTTAAGGATTTTTCTTATTTCATTAGCTTCAAAGTTTCGCTTTTTAAGCTTATTCAAGCCTGCATTAATTTCTCTTGGAGTAGTTTGTATATAATCGTTTCCAGTAGCATCAAATATTTCATAAAAGAATAAGACTAATTCTTTTTCAAGCTTGTTATTATTTAACCACATAAGTTTAGTTAAAGCTTTGGTTTTTATCTGTTCTGGTGTAAACCACATTCGAGACTGTTTTTGAGTGGTGAAATCAGTTTCATTTAGAAAGCTCAAAAAGGCAGGGATTTCCTTTGTTAATTTAGATAAGAACTCTGTGTCTTCGGATTCAAAAGGTTTAATTTTTCTGACCCAAAAACGTATTTCATCAGAATCAATTAAAATGAAATTATCCTCATTGTTTGAGCATAAAATAAATTTGCCAAAGAATTCAATTTCTACTCGGTCTTTTCCTTTTTCTTCAATCTTATCTTTGTCAGTAGTTGAGAGATATTTTAACCTTTCAGTAATTTCTTTCTTGTCAAAGAAAACTTCATCAATCGCTATTACTAGTTTCGAAGCCCAATCGGCATTAAATTGCGAAGCAAAAGAATCTCCTTTTATGTAGGTCATATTTAAACCGAAAATAGCTTTAAGCCACTTTATAAAAGTTGATTTACCTGTTCCTCGTTCTTTACTCACTAAACATAATATTGGGCCAATTTGAGTTGGTTTGCGTAAAAGCAATCTTAAGTAGTCAAGTCCAAGTTCGTATTGCTCTCCAAATATGTGTTTCACAAATTCTAATGAAGCTTCTATTTTACCATATTCACCTATTTTATAAGGTAATTCATGATAGGTGTTGTAAAACCCTTTAATATATTGTTGGTAATTAATGTGATCAGGAATACAGCAAAAACCATCTAGTTTAGGTATGTTCGCTAAGTATTCTTTTCCATGGTCAGCTGCAATAGTTTCTCTATTCCATCTAGTTCTCGTAGAAATTGTATCTCCAGAAATAAGTGGTATTTCAATAATTTTATAATAGGTTGTTCCTATGCGGATATACGGTGTTTCGTTTTCCATAGTGTTGATTTCTATAGAATACAGTATATTTACTGCATCTAATTAATAATTGATGATTAAAGCCTAAAAGAAGTGTAGGAAGCTGTTTTTAGGCTTTTTTTATCTTCGACTTGCCTTGACTAGCTTAGTGTTTTTTCTTGCTTGTTCTAAGAGTTCTTTTTTAGAATAGAATACAGATCGACCTATCTGATAAAAAGGGATTAGTTTTTTCTTTTTCCACTTAATTAGACATTGAACAGAAACGCCCAGCAGTTCTGCAGCTTCTTTTTGGGTAAGACGATCTTCTTCTGGATTGGTAGAGGATTCATCGATAAGTTCGGTTTTTCTAAGACGATTAACTACTAATTCAATAGTATGTTCTAAGTCCTTTTTTGTGAAACCGTATAATATTGGATTATTCATGTTAACACTGTTTTAATTCGACAGTGCTAATCTATTTTAAGGTTGCCTTTTAGAGAATTATAATTTTTAGAAAAGTCTAATCAGGCACACTTATAAACAATTGATTTTTAACAACTTGAAATTATTTAAATAAATGAATTTTAGTTCGAATTACTTTAATAATTTCTCATTTTCATCTCATTTGATAACGCCTTAACAGAAGTAAGACCATTAAACTTAAATTCTTTTTTTGTTTCAACAGCCTTGTAAATTTTATTTAAGTTTTGATATGAATAACCTTTAGATTTATAGTTTAAATTATCACTGATTAATCTTGGGATAGAAATTTTCTTATCTGTTAGGTACTGTTTTTGATCTCTTAGAAAAAGAATAAATTCAACAAGAACAATGTTGTTAATTTTGATAGATGTATCAATGATATTGTCTTCAGGTTCTGTATTACTTGAATAAAACAAATTAGTTATTAATTTCTCTGCTAGTTGGCGCAATTCTGTTTTCGAAAAACTAGAATTTTCTTTTGATAACAAATAAGTCAGTCCTTGGGTAATTGGCTTTAAGTACTTTTCTTCTCGAACTTCTATTTTATCTCGTCTAAGTTGATCTTTTAATTTTTTTACTATTTTCTTTGCATCATTGTACCTCATTATAAGCTCTTTATTAAAGAGCCTTTTTAATTTATTACTACCTAGGGATTCAAGAAAATATTTTTTTCTTCCAAGCCAAAAATATATTGGGTAAATAAATAAATTTTGCTCATCATTCCACTGGGTTAACCAGTAGTTTGTTTCGTTGATATGAATAAGAGGGAGATTTTTAAAATCATAAGGGATGATAGTTTCAAGCTCAATTAAGTTTTCTAGAAATGTTATTTTCTTTTGCTCCATTTCTTCTATTGAGTTAGAAAGCAATAATTCATTTAAGATTATTTTCTCCCATTCTTCATGTCCAAACAATAGCGGGCTATACAAGGTTATTTTTGAGTCATAGAGTATTGATTCTCGATTTTTTATTTTTTTGTCTATATTTTTTAAATCATATTCATAACTTATTTTTTCAATAGTATTTACATATTCTACTAAAAGATTGAATACGTTGTCATGGTAGTATTTCAGACGAATACTTTCTATTTCATTTGCGCTTAATTTATTTAATTGGTACGTATCTTTTTCGATAAATTCTTGTGGAGTTAATTTTAAGATCTCATCATACAATTTGTTCTTCTCTTTATGTAAATAAATATTTGAGATAAGTCTTTCTCTTTCAAATTTGTAAGAATCTATCTCGCAATTAAATTGATCCGTATTAAACATTTCGTCAACATTGATAAATTCAACTATCTGATTATAAAAATCATTCCCTTCCAAAACCCCAATGCTGTTTAGGAATGTTGCGTTAGTCAAGAAATTTTTGAAATAATCTATTCCTTGTTTAATATCGTTCTTTTTAGAGCGTATTAAATTTTCCAATTTATCAGACTTGATAATCATATTTTGTTAGATTTTATTCCAGGTGTCATCCATTTCCTTATTCTTAAAGTCATCGGCAATTTCAACATACCTTTTAAAGGAGGATTCGTCTTTATGTCCTGTGATATTTCGAACTACCATTTCTTTCATTCCTAAAATGAGGCTATTAGTAACGAAGGTTTTTCTAGCTGTATGACTTGTAATTAACTCATATTTAGGAAGTACTTTATCTACCCTTCTTTGACCTATGTAGCGAGTAATATTAAGAGGTTTATTAATTTTTACTATCTCTGCACATTCTTTAATATATTTATTGAATTTCTGAGAAGAGATGGCGGGTAATGGTTCATATAATGTTTCCTTATACTTGTCTAATATAGCTTTTGCATAATTATTCAATGGAATTTTATGATCTATTGATTTTGTCTTAGTTATGTTTAGTTTAATGTGATCAGAAAAAACATTTGAAGGTCTTAGTTGTTTTATGTCTGAAAACCTAAGTCCAGTAAAGCATCCAAAACAATAAAAATCTCTAACGTGTTCTAGTCTAGTTGAGTCAAATTTATGATTATACAAAGTCATTAATTCATCCATTGTTAGATAAATAACCTCAATAGTATTACTTACAGTTTTAAATTTTTTAAACTCGAGATTTTCATGATAGTTTCTCTCAAAAGACCAATTCATAAAGGTTTTGAGTACGGATATTATTCTACCGAAATAGTTGTTTAGTGTGTTTCGTTCATCAAATGAATAATCCCTGAATTCTTCATAAAAGTTGATATTGATGTTGTCAAATCTCAAATTATAGTTTTTTACAGTATCAAAATCTTGTATGAAGTTTTTACAGGAAACATATTTCTTGATAGTTCCTTTCGCTTTAGTGGTCTTGTTGGTGTCAATGAATTCTTGGAATGAATCAAAAAAGTTAGGAGTCAGATTGTTTGAACCAAAGTTCTCGTTATCTAATTTATCAAGTATATACTCCTTCGTAATAGCAATGTTATTGAGAAGAGCATTTCTATAAATCAACTTCACTTTATTTTCAAGATCATCAAGTTCTTTGTTGTATTCTAAATGATAGTTATAGGTTTCACTTTTAAGATTAGATTTGATCCTTTGATTCTTCCAATCTTTAGCAATGGTTTTTACATTTTTGACATTTCTCCGTATTCGTTCTCCATTTACGGTAATTAGCATGCGCACTGGAATGAAACCATCTTTGTTTATTTTATCCTTACGTAATGTGAATGAAACTTGCATTTTATAATGAATACTGTTTAATAACGATTAATTTAACTCTAGTGAATAGAGTTTAAAATATATTAATTAGGGGGATTTAAAGGGGGAAAGAGTGTTGTTTAATTTTGTTAAATAAAGATAACTCTAATGAACCTATAACCCTTATGTATTCAAATATAAGGAATTAAATAGAAGTAAACAGGATTTAAAAAGTATGGTAGCCCTAGTAGACCAACAGAAAAGGAGTAACAATTTTTGTTACTCCTTTTTTTATTTTCTGTAATCAAAATGCTTTAACTTGCTTTTGTTGCTTTGATGTCATTCAACAAGTAACATGCTAAGAAAATCTTCTTCTATATCTCATTCGAGGTGTTCTGTAAATATATATTGCTTGATCTTTATTTTTTATTGATTCATTATATAAATGATCAAAAAAATAAATAAAAATTAGGGTTGTTTTCATGTTTCGTGTTTTAGAAATAAAGCAAGTTTAATTTTTAAAATATGATAGCAATAAAATTTATGAAAACTAAAAAATACCTGCTCATTGTTTTCTTGAGTGTCTGTGCTTTATTCTTCTATTCTTGTGATAACGATGATGATGCAGTGGCTGGTCAGCAAACAGACTCAAGTGAGCAAGATAATTCAGAATCTGGATCGATTACATTGTATAGAGTAGAAGGAGATAGGATTGTAAAAAAGAGAGATGAAAATGTAACAGGAACTAATCTAGAATATCAAAAGGATACCAAAAAACACCAACAGATATGGGATTTGGTCAAAAAGATAATTCCAAAAGAATATATGTCAAAAATGAGCGAATTCATGATTTATTCAGGTGAGGACAGCGGTAGTTCGGGATATGTTTTTGAAACTGAGAAAGATCTTTCTAAATGGCAAATGGGAATTGCAATAGATTTTGCCTATGAAGGTGGTTTTAATAAAGATGGAGAACTAGCATATACAATTATACATGAATTTGGACATATTTTAAGTTTAGAAAAAGAACAAGTAGATTCATCTATAAATGAAGAAAGTTGTAAGCACTACTTCCCGGGAGAAGGGTGTTCAAAAGAGGATTCTTATATCAATACACTATATCAAAATCATTGGGTAGATATATGGAAAGAATTTAATAATGTGGATCCTGAAAAAGAAGAAGAAGCTGAAAAGTTTTATCAAAAATACAAAACTCGATATGTTACACAATATGCATCTACAAATCCAGGAGAAGATATAGCTGAGGTGTTTGCAACTTTTGTAACTAGTAAAGCAAAACCTAAAGGTGAAAATGGGGCTGATAAAAAAGTTCAGCGTTTGTATCAAAAATCAGAGTTAGTCAAATTAAGAAATTACATTCGAGGAAATACACAGAAAAGTAGTGAAAGATTATTGCCAATACCAGGTACTTGGAAAAATGCAAAAACTATAGGTGATAGAAATAAGTCTCACTGTCGTCTTCATAAGTCGCGATAATCAAAAGCATAAATTAATTTAGATATGAAATATGTTTTAGTAGTATTAGGATTGTTTTATTTTTCTTGTACTTCAAATAAAAAACCTTTGGCAGAAATATTGCAAAATGATGAAGTAATGGTTTTTTATTCCAAAGGGAGATGTTTTGGAAAGTGTGAAGTGTATGATTTGCAGATTTATACTGATGGTTCTGTCTCTTTTACTGCAATAGATAACCTTCCTGTTAAAGGGAAGTATAAAACAGTTTTGGAAGATGAAGAGTTTAAAGCTCTAAAAGTTTTGTTGTCAAAAGGACCTTATAAAATCAAGAGTTTCAAAAAAATTAGAGATAAACAGGTAATAAAGCTTAGATTTAAAAACGACTTGTATAAATATTACACTTCTCAGGTTGGTGGGGATTTAGAAAAAATAAATATAAAATTAGAGTCAATCGTACGGGATATTAAAGTGAAATTCTGGAAACAAGAAAATAATAAAAGTTTGTATTGAATTTGTTTTGCTAAATGTTTGGGTTATATCTAAGGCTATCTAATTTATTTTAGATAGCCTTAATCTTTAGATTTTGAATGTTAATACAGGTCTCTTGGCATGGTTTACTACATCTTCACCGAGACTTCCATTGATGAAATGAGATATTCCTTTTCTGCCATGAGTGCTTATTCCTATCATTCCGGCATTGATTGACTTGGCAAAGTTTAGAATTCCTTTTTCAACAGTAGTATCATTATAAATATTCAGGCTATAGTTGTCAATATTTAAACCAGCAATCATGTTGTTCATTTTTTCTTCAGTTTCATATGTGGTTTTAAAACTGTTGGCAGTATTTATCCATACAAGATGTAACTTGGATTCTATTGATTTAGAAAATTCATATGCAGCTATGAGAGAAGGTTTATCTTCATCGTCAAAGTTTGTAGCGTATACAAAATCGCTGATTCCATAGAGATCGCAATTTTCTTTGATGACTAAGACAGGTTGCTTAGACATCCGTACGATTTTCTCAGCATTTGACCCTATAAATAATTCTTCTATACCTGTAGAACCATGTGACCCCATTACAATTATATCTACTTCATTTTTTGTGCTGGCGTCAATAATACCTTTCATCACATCTTCAAAACTTACGGTTTCTATAACTTCGATACCGTCTAAAAAATCTTTGTCGAGTAATTCTTCAAACTTCTTGTGTGCCTGTTGCATAAAGAAAATAGCTTCGGGAGCAGGCGCTGGTGCGCCAGAAGACATTAGGTCTGTAAGATGTATGGGGAGTTCTAAGATGTGAAGAGCATAGATTTTTGCATCATTCTTTTTGGCGATTTGAGCAGCTACTTTTAAGGCACTTTCGGCCTGTTTAGAAAAGTCTGTTGGCACTAAAATGCTTTTGATCATGGTGTTTGTTTTTAAGAGTGAGTAATTCGTTAAGTTTTGTGTTAAAAATTTCGCATGTACACTTTGTTCGAATTGTAGAATATGACAATACATTACAAAATGTAGAATCGTTAGAGTATCAACTTATTAGTTTTAAATTTACGAATAAAAATCAATTAGTAACCTAATTTTTGTATATAAGATATTATTACTATCTTTGCAGCGTTGAAATTAAAAAACCAGATTGAGGGGACGCAAAGTCCCCTCTTTTTATCTATTTATGTCATTAAAAGATAAAGTTCAAGATTTACTGAAAGGGGCGCTACAAGAGAATCCGTCTTTATTTCTAATTGATTTTAAAATTCATTCCGATAATACTATCGAAATCATTATCGACGGAGATGAGGGGGTGAAGGTTGAAGACTGTATTGCTGTAAGTAGAGCGATAGAGCACAATTTGGATAGAGAAGAAGAGGATTTTTCATTACAAGTAATGTCTTCGGGGGTTTCAGAAGGACTGCTACACGTTCGTCAATATAAAAAAAATGTCGGAAGAAAGCTTAAAGTAAAAACTGAAAACGATTCTATAGAAGGAACATTGGTTTCTGCTACAGATGATGAGGTCGTTCTTACTTGGAAAACCAGAGAGCCAAAACCAGTAGGTAAAGGTAAAGTTACAGTTACCAAAGAAGCTAATATAGCTTATCAAAATATAGTAGAAGCAAAAGTTATGATAACATTTTAATTATAATAGTATTGATATGGAGAATATCGCATTAATAGAGTCATTTTCAGAATTTAAAGATGACAAACTGATAGATCGAGTTACACTTATGGCGATCTTAGAAGATGTGTTTAGAAATGCCCTAAAGAAAAAATTTGGGAGCGATGACAATTTCGATATTATTATAAATCCAGACAAAGGAGATTTAGAAATTTGGAGAAACCGTATTGTAGTTGCAGATGGAGAAGTTGAAGATAGTAATCAGGAAATCTCATTAACAGCAGCACAAAAAATAGAACCGGATTTTGAAGTTGGAGAAGATGTGTCAGAAGAGGTAAAGCTTATAGATCTGGGAAGAAGATCTATACTAGCATTGCGACAAAATTTGATTTCCAAAATTCATGAACACGATAATACTAATATATATAAACAATTCAAGGATTTAGAAGGAGAGATATATACAGCAGAGGTTCATCACATTCGTCATAGGGCGATTATTATGTTGGATGATGAAGGTAATGAGATTATTTTGCCAAAAGACAGGCAGATTCCTTCAGACTTTTTTAGAAAAGGAGAAAATGTTCGTGGGGTAATTGAATCAGTTGAATTAAAAGGGAATAAGCCTTCTATTATTATGTCGAGAACATCTCCATTATTTCTTGAGAAACTCTTTGAGTCTGAAATACCAGAAGTATTTGATGGTCTGATCACAGTTAAAAAAGTAGTTAGAATACCCGGAGAAAAAGCAAAAGTAGCTGTAGATTCTTATGATGATAGAATTGATCCTGTAGGAGCTTGTGTTGGGATGAAAGGTTCTCGTATACATGGTATAGTAAGAGAGTTAGGAAATGAAAACATTGATGTGATCAATTATACAAATAATGTACAGTTGTATATTACAAGAGCTTTAAGCCCGGCTAGAGTTACTTCGATAAAGTTAAATGAAGAAGGAAAAAGAGCAGAAGTAATGCTAAAACCAGAAGAAGTTTCTAAAGCTATTGGGCGTGGAGGTCACAATATTAGGTTAGCAGGTCAACTTACTGGATTTGAAATAGATGTATTTAGAGAAGGAGTAGAAGAAGATGTAGAGTTATCCGAATTTTCTGATGAAATCGATTCTTGGATTATAGAAGAATTTTCTAAAATTGGATTAGACACAGCAAAGAGTATTTTAGAACAAGATGTATCAGATCTGGTAAAAAGAACAGATTTAGAAGAAGAAACAGTAAATGAAGTTATTAGAATATTAAAATCAGAATTTGAAGATTAATAACTTCAATTCATTTATATTTGAGCATAAAATTAAAAGGCATTTATGGCTGAAGCAAAAACAATGAGATTAAATAAGGTATTACGCGAATTTAATATCTCGCTAGATCGGGCTGTGGACTTTTTGAGTTCCAAAGGCCATGATATAGATGCGCGTCCTACTACAAAAATTTCTTCAGATATCTATAAGCTCTTGTTTGATGAATTTCAGACAGATAAGAGCAAAAAGGTAGCTTCCAAAGAAGTGGGCGAAGAAAAAAAGAAAGAAAAAGAAGCTTTGAGAGCACAGATTGAAAATGAGCAGGAAGAAAAGCGTAAGCGTGCAGAAGCTCGAGAAGTCATAAAAGCCAAAGCTCAATTAAATGGTCCAAAACAAGTAGGTAAAATAGAGCTTGATAGAAAAGAAGAAACTCCTGCTCCGGAACCTGCAAAAGCTAAAAAAGAAGAGACTCCTCCTAAAAAAGAAGAGGTGGTTAAACCTAAAGAGCCTGAAATGATTTCTAATAGACCTGCTAAAAAGGGAATCAAGATCAAGCAAGAAGCTCCAAAACCTGTTGAGCAAAAGAAACCACCAGTTCAAGAACAGAAACCAGTGGAAACAGAGGTTAAAAAAGAAATAAAACCTAAAGAAGCGGCTCCTAAGCAACAAGAAGTTCCTGCAGAGCCTGAAAAAGTTAAGACTCAATATAAAAAATTAGATGGTCCGAATTTTACAGGGCAGAAAATTGATCTAGCTCAATTTAAAAAGCCTGCAAAGAAAAAAGACGACAAATCTGATAAAAAGTCTAATCAAGGAGGAGACCCCAAAAAGCGTCGTAGACGTATAAGTAAAGATAATAACTCTCAAGGTCAAGGAGGCGGTCCTAGACAAGGAGGCGGGCAGCATCCCGGAAATAGAAATAATAGATCTAATAATAGAGGTAGAGGTTCTGGCAAAGGAAAACGTCCTGTTGTTGTAAAAGAAGAACCAAGTGAAGAAGAAGTGCAAAAACAAGTTAGAGAAACCCTTGAAAAACTTCAAGGTAAATCTAATAAGTCAAAAGCTGCCAAGTATCGTAGAGATAAAAGAGATCAGCACCGTCAAAAAGCTGAAGATAGTGTAGCACAACAAGAACAAGATAGTAAAGTTCTTAAAGTAACAGAATTTGTTACGGTTTCTGAAGTTGCTACAATGATGGATGTATCTACTACGCAAGTTATTTCTGCTTGTATGTCGTTAGGTATTATGGTGACCATGAATCAACGTTTAGATGCAGAAACTCTTTCTATAGTAGCGGATGAGTTTGGTTATGAGGTTAATTTTGTGACTGCGGATATAGAAGAGTCTATTGACGAAGTAGAAGATGATCCAAAAGACTTAGAAGGTAGGGCGCCTATCGTTACAGTTATGGGGCATGTTGATCATGGTAAAACTTCATTGCTTGATTATATCAGAGAAGAAAATGTGATCGCAGGCGAGAGTGGTGGAATTACCCAACATATAGGTGCATATGGAGTGCAACTGGATAGTGGGCAAAAAATTGCTTTTCTGGATACTCCTGGTCACGAAGCCTTTACAGCGATGCGTGCCAGAGGTGCTCAAGTGACAGATTTGGCGATTATTGTGATAGCAGCAGATGATGATGTGATGCCTCAAACTAAAGAAGCAATCAGTCATGCTCAGGCAGCAGGCGTACCTATAGTGTTTGCAATTAATAAGGTAGATAAACCAACTGCAAATCCTGATAAGATTAAAGAAAAATTAGCTTCTATGAATCTATTGGTAGAAGATTGGGGAGGAAAAATCCAATCTCATGACATTTCTGCCAAAACTGGATTAGGAGTAAAAGAGCTATTAGAAAAAGTTCTTCTTGAAGCAGAAATACTAGAGCTTAAAGCAAATCCAAATCGATTAGCTTCGGGTACTGTAGTAGAAGCTTTCCTTGATAAAGGGAGAGGATATGTGTCTACTGTATTGGTTCAAAACGGTACGCTGAAAATAGGAGACTATGTTTTAGCAGGTAAAAACAGTGGTAAAGTGAAAGCCATGCAAGATGAGCGTGGTAATAATATAAAAGAAGTTGGCCCTTCTACGCCGGTTTCAATACTTGGTCTTGATGGTGCTCCTCAGGCAGGGGATAAATTTAATGTCTTAGAGGATGAAAGAGAAGCAAAAGAAATAGCATCCAAAAGAGCACAGTTGCATAGAGAGCAATCTGTTCGAACGCAGAGACATATTACCCTGGATGAGATTGGTAGAAGAATCGCTCTGGGAGACTTCAAAGAATTAAATATTATCTTAAAAGGTGATGTGGATGGTTCTGTAGAAGCGTTAACAGATTCATTCCAGAAACTGTCTACAGATGAGATACATGTTAATATCATTCATAAAGCTGTAGGTGCTATTACAGAAAGTGATGTGCTTTTAGCTTCTGCGTCTGATGCGATTATTATCGGATTTAATGTAAGGCCGGCAGGAAATGCAAGGTCAGTTGCAGACAAAGAAGAAATAGATATCAGAACATACTCTATCATTTACGATGCTATAAATGATCTTAAAGATGCGATGGAAGGAATGTTGTCTCCTGTGATGAAAGAAGAGATTACAGGTACAGCAGAAATCAGAGAAACGTTTAAGATTTCTAAAATTGGTACTATTGCCGGATGTATGGTTCAAAATGGTAAGATTTATAGAAACTCTGGGATACGTTTGATTAGAGAAGGTGTAGTTGTGTACACAGGAGAGTTAGCTTCTTTAAGACGATTTAAAGATGATGTAAAAGAAGTATCAAAAGGATATGATTGTGGTTTACAAATTAAAAATTACAATGATATTAGAGAAGGAGACATCGTTGAAGCTTACGAAGAAGTAGCGGTTAAGAAAAAGCTTTAAAAAAGCTTTTAATCAATAAAAAAATAACCCTTGATTTTTATCAAGGGTTATTTTTTGCAGTTTTATGAAATTTTATTGTTTTTTCTCAGGCTTAAATATAAAAGCGTTAGGAAATTTTTCGCGTATTTCTTTAAGTGCTCTGTCTGCTTCTAATCTTGTTCGGTAGTTTCCTATCCAAACTTTATAATTAGGGGTTTCCCATTGTAGTGAAGAATCCCATTGTTCAAAATCTTGTCTTGCAGATTTGATAATTTCATTGGCCTTTTTTAAGTTTCCGTAGTAAAGCTGAATTTTATAACGATCACTAAACTCTCCGTCTTTTTCCATTTTAGATTTTATGTCTAAAAGCGCTTTAAGTTTGGGATCTTGATTGATCGTTACCGTTGCTTCTTGTGGAGGAATGATGTTTACAGGTGTAAAATTGTCTTGATTTGTTGTTTTTTGACCCATATCTGGGCTGTCTTGAGCACTTAAATTAAAGATTGCTGTGAAATAAAAACCAATCACAAATGTTTGTCTAATTATATTTAACTTTCTCATTTCAAATTAATTTGCAGTAAAGGTAAAGTTTAATAAGTCAAAAATGTCAAAAAATATTATTTAGAATTATTATAAATTAATGATTAACGCTAAGGTAACATTTCCAGAATCGACTTATTGTAGTACTTTTGTCGTCAAATTTAAAGTATAGATTTTATCTTTTTTGTAAAGAAATTATAGAAAAAATCATACCAAAATTAAGACGATAATTCTACTCTATAATATGAAACAGGTGAAATACCGAAATTCAGCCTCAAAAATCCTAATACTAGGAACTGTTTTTTTGTTTACTTTTTTGAGTCCTGTTCTTGCACAGGAAGAAGCAGCCGCTACAGAGCCAGCTGCTACAGAAGCCTCATCTGGAGGAGATGTTGCTAAAGGAGAAGCTTTGTTTAAATCTCTATGTGCTGCTTGTCATAAACGATACAAAAAAATGACAGGTCCTGCACTTTTTGGAGTCGCAGACAAATATGAACGTGAATGGTTGTATTCTTGGATCAAAAATAGTTCAGCTTTAATCGCTTCAGGTGATGCTAGAGCAAATGCTATTTTCGAAGAGTACAATAAAACACCAATGAATGCTTTTCCACAGCTTTCAGAAACAGATATCGATAACATTTTGGCATATGTTATGGTGCCAAAAGCAGACCCTGCGCCTACAGCTGCAGGAGGTGAAGTTGTAGCTGCCACTTCGGGAGGTTCTGGAGTGTCTACTGATATTATTTTGGCTGCCCTTGCATTAGTGTTTGTAATGTTGTTGGTGGTGCTTTATTTAGTGAATAAGACACTAAGAAGTTTTGCCGAAGCAAATAATGTCGAGTTTCCTGAGCCAGAAGCAAGAACTCCACTTTGGAAAGCTTTTGTACAAAATCAATTCTTAGTTCTGGTAACAGCAATTTTATTGTTGTTGTCAAGTGGATACTTTGTATATGGTTATTTTATGCAAGTTGGAATTGATCAAGGTTATGAGCCAATTCAGCCAATTCATTATTCACATAGAATACACGCAGGAGAGAACCAGATCGAGTGTAAATATTGTCACTCTTCAGCTAGAGTGTCTAAGCACTCGGGGATACCTTCTCTTAATGTTTGTATGAACTGTCATAAATCAATTAGTGAAGTTGCAGAAGCAACTGCTACTGAAGACTATTCTAAAGAATTTTATGATGGTGAAATACAGAAACTATACAAAGCAGTAGGTTGGGATGCAGATTCGCAATCTTACACAGGCAAAACAGAACCTGTTAAATGGGTTCGTATTCATAATTTGCCTGATTTTGCATACTTTAATCACTCTCAGCACGTAAGTGTGGCAGGAGTTGAGTGTCAAAAATGTCATGGTCCTGTAGAAGAAATGGAAATTATGTATCAACATGCTCCTTTAACTATGGGATGGTGTATCAATTGTCACAGAGAGACAAATGTAAAAGTGGCAGATAATGAATACTACGAAAAAATTCACAAAGAACTTTCCAAAAAATATGGTGTTGATAAGTTAACGGCAGCCCAAATGGGAGGATTAGAATGTGGAAAATGCCATTATTAAAAAGTAAGAGGATACTCTTTGAATTTGGAAATAAAATAATAAGAAGCTAATATCAATTATATATGTCATCAAACAAGAAATACTGGAAAAGTGTTGAGGAGCTAAACGAAAAGAGCTCTATTGTTGAGACACTTCAACAAAATGAGTTTGTTCAAGACATTCCTACAGATGAGTTTTTAGGTGATAAATCATCTTTAGAAGGTTCTTCGACTTCGCGTCGTGATTTTCTAAAGTATGTCGGGTTCAGTACTGCTGCAGCTACTTTGGCAGCTTGTGAAGGGCCTGTTGTAAAATCAATCCCTTATGTGGTTCAGCCAGAAAGAATAGTTCCTGGTGTTGCAAATTATTATGCGACGACTATTGCAGATGGTTTTGATTTTGCAAGTATTTTAATTAAGACTAGAGAAGGAAGACCAATAAAAGTAGAAAATAACAATTTAGCTACTTCCAATGGTAGTGCCAATGCAAGGGTAAATGCTTCGGTGTTATCATTGTATGACAACTCTAGAGTACAGAGTCCAAAGAAAGCTGGTGAGGATATTAGCTGGAAAGATTTGGATAAAGAAGTAGGAGCTAAGCTAAATGCTTTAGGAGGAAAACAGCTTGTTTTGTTTACTCAAACATTTGCTAGCCCTTCAACTAGAAAATTGATAGCAGAATTTAAGGCTAAATATCAAAATGTGAAACATGTATCATATGATGCTATTTCTAGTAGCGAAGCTTTAGATGCATACCAACTAATGTATGGTAAAAGAGCGTTAGCAGATTATGATTTTTCTAAAGTAGATACAATAGTTAGTGTTGCTGCAGATTTCTTAGGAGATTGGCAAGGTGGTGGATATGATAGTGACTATGCAAAAGGACGTATTCCTAAAAAAGGAAAAATGTCTAAACATGTTCAGTTTGAAGCAAACATGTCACTTTCTGGAGCAAATGCAGATAAAAGAGTTCAAGCAACGCCTTCTCAACAAAAACAAGTTCTTGCTGCTCTTTATAAATATATTACAGGGTTCGGTTCAAAAGGTTCTTTGGATTCAAACCTTGATGGAGAAGTAGTTAAGGCTGCAAAATTAGTACAAAAAGCTGGGCGTAATGCTGTTGTGGTATCTGGTATTCAAGATGTAGATGCACAATTAGTAGTCCTGGCAATAAATAAAGCAATTCAGAGTAAAGCATTTAATGAAAATACACCTCGTACCATACGAGAAGGTAATGCAAAAGAAGTTGCTCAGGTTGTAAGAGATATGAATGCAGGTAAAGTAGGAGGGATTCTAATAGCTGGTGTAAACCCAGTGTATTCTTTACCTAATGCCGAAGAATTTAAATCTGGATTAGAAAAAGTTGATGTCTCGGTTGCTTTTTCTATGCATAGTGATGAAACATCAGAATTATGCCAATATATAGCTACGACTCCTCACTATTTAGAATCTTGGGGTGACATAGAATTGAAAGAAGGTAGCTATAGTTTGATGCAACCTACGATTAGACCTCTTTTTGATACTAGACAATTTCAAGATACCCTTTTAAAGTGGACCGGAAATAGTTCTTCTTACCAAGAGTATATCAAGAAAACGTGGTCTGAGAGTATTTTAAATGGTGCATCTTGGAATAAAACATTACAAGATGGTTTCTTTATTAAAGGCACCAGCGCTTCTGTTATTCCTGTAGTGACAACAGAAGTTAATGAAGAACAAACGGATACTGAATCAATAGAAGAGATTGAAGAAGTTCAATCTACGATAGCACCAGATGTTTCTGCTGCAGCGAGAAGATTGTCGACAGTTCAATCAAATGGTTTAGAACTTACACTATATACAAAGGTTTCTTTAGGAGATGGCCAACAAGCTAATAATCCATGGCTACAAGAGATGCCTGATCCAATTACTAGAACCTCTTGGGATAATTATTTAACAGTTTCAAAAGCAGATGCTGATCAACTTGGTTTGGTTAACGAAAATGTTGCAAATGGTGCTTTGAATGGTAGTTATGCAAAAGTAACTGTTGAAGGTACAGAATTGATTGCACCTGTTATTATTCAGCCAGGTCAAGCAAAAGGTTCTGTTGGTCTAGCTCTAGGATATGGTAAATCCAAGGGGCTTAAAGAAGAAATGAATGTAGGGGTAAATGCTTACCCATTATATAAGGGGCTAAATGCAGTTCAAAATGTTTCTATAGCTGCTGCTGATGGTATTCATGAATTTGCATGTGTGCAGCTTCATAATACACTTATGGGTAGAGGAGACATTGTTAAAGAAACAACCCTTGAAATATTCAATACAAAAGATAAGCATGAATGGAATGCAATTCCTGAAGTGAGTAAAGATCATGTTGAGTTTGAAGTAACTTCACCAGAAGTAGATCTTTGGGATGAGTTTGATCGTTCTGTAGGACATCATTTTAACCTTTCAATAGATTTAAATGCATGTACCGGCTGTGGAGCATGTGTGATTGCTTGTCATGCAGAAAATAATGTTCCTGTAGTAGGTAAAGACGAAGTTCGTAAATCTCGTGATATGCACTGGCTGCGTATTGATAGATATTATTCTTCTCAGGAAAGTTTTGAAAATGACAATCAAAAGAAAAACGACATTTCTGGATTAGGAAGTTCTCTTTCAGAATTTGGTGAAATGGAAAGTCCTTCTGATAATCCTCAAGTAGTATTTCAGCCTGTAATGTGTCAGCACTGTAATCATGCTCCTTGTGAGACAGTATGTCCTGTAGCTGCAACTTCACATGGTAGACAAGGTCAGAACCACATGGCTTATAACCGTTGTGTAGGTACAAGATATTGCGCAAATAACTGTCCCTACAAAGTACGTAGATTCAACTGGTTCTTATATAATAATAATGATGAGTTTGATTACCATATGAACAATGATCTTGGTAGAATGGTTGTGAATCCAGATGTAACAGTACGTTCTAGAGGAGTTATGGAAAAATGTTCTATGTGTATTCAAATGACACAAAAAACAATCTTGGATGCTAAGCGTGAAGGTAGGCCTGTTAAAGATGGTGAATTCCAAACAGCCTGTTCAGCAGCATGTTCTTCTGGAGCTATGATATTTGGTGATGTCAATGATAAAGAAAGTAAAATCGCAGAGCTTAAAGAAGATAACCGTATGTATCACTTACTAGAGCATGTAGGTACGAAACCAAATGTTATGTATCAAACTAAAGTAAGAAATACTTCAGAAGCCTAACTAATTAAATAAAAAATTAATTCAATTATAAAGGATTATGTCTCATTACGAAGCACCTATACGAAAACCTTTAGTAACAGGGGATAAAACATACCATGATGTTACTGTTGATGTTGCTGCTCCAGTAGAAGGTAAAGCAAATAAATCATGGTGGATTGTTTTTTCTATCGCTCTTGTGGCTTTTCTTTGGGGAATAGGATGTATAATATATACAATTTCTACAGGTATAGGAACCTGGGGATTAAATAAAACAGTAGGTTGGGCCTGGGATATCACAAACTTTGTTTGGTGGGTAGGTATTGGTCACGCAGGAACATTGATCTCTGCAGTATTGTTATTATTCCGCCAGAAGTGGAGAATGGCAATTAACAGATCTGCGGAAGCTATGACAATTTTCTCCGTAGTTCAAGCAGGGCTTTTCCCAATTATTCACATGGGAAGACCATGGTTGGCATATTGGGTATTACCAATTCCAAACCAATTTGGATCTTTATGGGTGAACTTTAACTCACCACTACTCTGGGATGTATTTGCAATTTCAACATATCTTTCTGTATCATTGGTATTCTGGTGGACAGGTTTGTTACCGGATTTTGCAATGATTAGAGATAGAGCAATTACACCATTCAATAAAAAAATATATGCACTTCTATCTTTTGGATGGAGTGGTCGAGCAAAAGACTGGCAACGTTTTGAAGAAGTTTCTCTTGTACTTGCAGGTTTAGCAACTCCTTTGGTACTTTCGGTACACACGATTGTATCTTTTGACTTCGCGACATCTGTAATTCCTGGTTGGCATACTACTATTTTCCCTCCTTACTTTGTTGCGGGGGCTATCTTCTCAGGGTTTGCAATGGTAAATACTCTTCTTATCATTATGAGAAAAGTATCTAATCTCGAAAATTATATAACAATACAGCATATAGAGCTTATGAATATTGTAATCATGATTACAGGTTCTATAGTTGGTGTGGCTTATATTACTGAGTTGTTTATTGCATGGTATTCTGGTGTAGAATATGAGCAATATGCTTTCTTAAACAGAGCTACAGGTCCTTACTGGTGGGCATACTGGGCGATGATGACATGTAATGTGTTTTCTCCACAGTTTATGTGGTTTCCTAAACTTAGAAGAAGTATCATGTTCTCTTTCTTTATATCTATAGTTGTAAATATTGGAATGTGGTTTGAGCGTTTTGTAATTATCGTTACATCATTGCATAGAGATTATTTACCATCTTCATGGACAATGTTTTCACCGACCTTTGTTGATATAGGAATATTTATAGGAACAATTGGATTTTTCTTTGTACTGTTTTTATTATATGCACGTACATTCCCTGTGATAGCTCAGGCAGAAGTAAAATCTATCTTGAAGTCTTCTGGTGAAAAATATAAAAAATTAAGAGAAGCAGGTAAAGACCATAGAGACGAGCTTCCTAAATCAGAACCAAAAGTAGTGACTGAAGAAGTTGAAGGAAGTAATGAAGTAGAAGAGGTTTCTGAAGAAATCAAGCCAGAGGCAACCGAAGAAGATATAAATAGCCTGTTAGGAAACTTAGGTACATTTGATCCAACTTCTCAAACAGCAGATGACCTTAAAAAAATTAATGGAATAGGTCCTGTGATGGAAAAGAAATTAAACGAAATAGGGATATTCACTTTTGATCAGGTAAGTAAAATGACAGAAAATGAATATAACTTGTTAGATAGTATAACAGGGTCTTTTCCTGGTAGAGCACAACGTGATGATTGGGCTGGTCAAGCAGAACAACTTAAAAACAACAAATAAAGAAGTATGGCATCAAAAGTTATACATGCGTTATATATAGATGATGATGTTTTAATGGACGCAGTAAAAAAAGTCAAAACAGAACATTATCATATCGAGGAAATTTATACTCCTTTTCCAGTTCATGGTTTAGACAAAGTAATGGGATTACCACACACCCGTTTAGCAATAACAGCTTTTTTATATGGTTGTGTTGGTTTAACAGTTGCTATTACTATGATGAACTATATTATGATAGAAGACTGGCCTCAGGATATTGGAGGTAAACCTAGTTTTAGTTTTATCGAAAATATGCCGGCATTTGTTCCTATCATGTTCGAACTTACAGTGTTTTTTGCAGCGCATTTAATGGTTATTACTTTTTATATGAGAAGTAAATTATGGCCATTTAAAAAAGCTGAAAATCCTGATGTTAGAACAACAGATGATCATTTTCTGATGGAAATATCGGCTGGAAACCATGATATAGATCAATTAACAAGCTTTTTAGGAGATACAGGAGCTGTTGAAATTAAAGTAATAGAAAAGGACGAAGATAACCATTAGTAATAATGAAGAATATTATAAAAATATTAGCAGTAGTAGCGATGATAATTTCGTTTGTTTCATGTCAAAACAAACGTAAACCAAATTATCAGTATATGCCTAACATGTACGAATCTGTTGGCTATGAAGCTTATGGTGAATATGAAATCTTTCCTGGTCAGCAAGAAGCAATGTTACCAGCAGAAGGTTCAGTAGCTAGAGGTTGGTTGCCTTATGATTTTGAAAATTCTCCGGCAGGTTATCAGTTAGCCAAAGATACACTTGTAAACCCTATCAAGTATACAAAAGAAAACGAGGAAAAGGGTAAAGAATTATATGATATCTATTGTGCGGTATGTCATGGAGCTAAAGGTGATGGAAAAGGAATTCTCGTTCAAAGAGAAAAAATCCTTGGTGTTCCTAGTTATGATGATGTAGGAAGAGCAATTACAGAAGGAAGTATTTATCATGTAATGTATTATGGTATAAATTCAATGGGTTCTTATGCTTCTCAAACAAGTGAACACGAGAGATGGCAGATAGTTCAATATGTACAAAAACTAAAAGCTGAACTAGAAGGCAAAACTCCAAGATTAGATGTTGGAGGTGTTGTTGAAAAAGTTACAGAAGAAGAACCTGCTGTAGAAGAAGAACATAATAGCACTACAGAAGTGCACTAATCAAAAGTTAAAGAACAACGATATTATTAAGATATGTATACGCTATCAAATAGACTAAAATTATTTTCTGTCATTCTAATGGTTTTAGGTGCAGTAGGACTTATTTCAGGTTTTCTTTCGACACCCGGGTCTATAGAAGAAGTAAAAGAAAAGATGGCTGCGCATGGTGCACATGGTGGTGGTCATGGAGCAGCAACATCAGATGCAAATGCACATGGAAATGAAAGCCATGGTGATGAAGCTCATGGTGGAGACGAACACTACGAGCATGTTTTACATCAATTACAAAACAAGCCGTGGGCATCGCTTTATGTCGCTTCATTTTTCTTTTTTATGATAGCATTGGGAGTTTTAGCATTTTATGCTATACAATTTGCTGCTCAAGCAGGTTGGTCTCCTGTTTTGTTTAGAATCATGGAAGCGATCACAGCATATTTAGTTCCTGGTGGTATTATTATGTTTGTGATTTTAGCTTTGTCAGGTTTTCATATTAATCATCTATTTGTATGGGCAGACCCAGAAGTGGTTGAACATGATAAATTGATTCAAGGCAAATCAGGATGGTTAAATGGTACTGGATTTATAATAAGAGCAGCAATATTTTTAAGTGGTTGGCTGTTATACCGTCATTTTGCAGTTAAATTTTCTAGAAAACAAGACGAAGATTCAACTGGTAATAAGTGGTACAAGAAAAGTTTTAAGATTTCTGCTGGTTTTTTAGTGTTCTTTATTTACACAGAATCAATGATGTCTTGGGATTGGATTATGAGTTTTGATCCACACTGGTTTAGTACTTTGTTTGGATGGTATGTTTTTGCTAGTCTTTTTGTTTCAGGTATCACTGTTATAGCTTTGATCACTATATACTTAAAATCAAAAGGATATTTAGAATTTGTTAATAATAGTCATATTCATGATTTAGCTAAATTTATGTTCGGTATTAGTATTTTTTGGACGTATCTTTGGTTCTCACAATTTATGTTAATTTGGTATTCAAATATTCCAGAAGAAGTTACCTATTTCATTACTAGAATAGATGATTATAAATTACCATTTTTTGGAATGTTAGTAATGAACTTTATATTCCCATTATTGGTATTAATGAATAGTGATTTCAAACGAATGAATTGGTTTGTAGTAATGGCAGGAGTTGTTATCTTATGTGGACATTACGTAGATATTTTTAACATGGTAATGCCTGCTACTGTAGGAGAATCTTGGTTCATAGGTATTAGTGAAATCAGTGCAGTATTATTATTTGCTGGGTTATTCTTATTTGTAGTATTTAATGCATTAACTAAGGCCCCATTATTAGCAAAAGGAAATCCGTTTATTGAAGAAAGTAAACATTTCCATTATTAAAATTAAGAATTGTAAAAAAGAAGATAGATAAAAAATGACTGTATTCTTAACCATAGTAGTAATAGCTCTTTTTGGAATCACTTTATGGCAAATGTCTAAGATATTAAAGTTATCTCAGTTAAAGTCAGTAGATGATTCTCAAGTAGCAAATGATAAAGATAATAACATGCAAGGAAAGCTCATGCTTGCTTTTGTTGTGTTCATTTACCTTTTGACAATATATTGTTTTGTATCTTATAGAGGCTTTTTCCTTCCTGAATCTGCTTCTGAACATGGAGTAGATTATGATAGATTAATGCTTATATCTATGGTACTTATCATGTTTGTACAAATCATTACACAGGGTCTATTGCATTTTTTTGCTTACAAGTATAGAGGTAAAAAAGAAAATAAAGCTTTATTTTTTGCAGATAACGATAAATTAGAATTCATTTGGACGATTATTCCTGTAATTGTTTTGGCTGGTCTTATTATTTACGGTCTTTTTACCTGGACTGATATCATGAATATAGATGAAGAAGAAGGTGATCCTTTGGTAATAGAATTATACGCTTACCAATTCGATTGGAGAGCCAGATATTCTGGTAATGATAATGTTTTAGGTAAGGCAAATGTAAGATTCATTGAAGGTGTTAATACTCTAGGATTGGATGTAAGTGATGATTATGGAAAAGACGATAAAGTTGTAAATGAGTTACACTTGCCTGTTAATAGAAAAGTAATTTTCAAAATGAGGTCTCAAGATGTTCTTCACTCTGCTTATATGCCATTTTTTAGAGCACAAATGAACGTTGTTCCAGGAATGATTACTGAGTTCTCTTATACTCCTACATTGACTTCTGATGATATGAGAAATAGTGATGCAATGGTTGAGAAAGTTGAGACTATTAATAAAATAAGAAGAGAAAAAAGTAAAAAATTAGTAGCTGCTGGTGATGAGGCATTAGAACCATACGAATTTGATTATTACTTGTTATGTAATAAAATTTGTGGTGCTTCTCACTATAATATGCAAATGAAAATTATTGTTGAGTCAGAAGAAGATTATGAAGAATGGTTAAAGACTCAACCTACTTTTGGAGAGCAAATGTCTGCTCAAGCAAGTAATTAAAAGAAAAAGAAAAATTATATAAGTTCACTAAAAAATTAGCGTATGTCAGCAATAGCACAAGCAAATGATCATGCAGACGATCACGCCCATGATCACGAGCACCATCATAAAGAAACATTTATCACTAAATATATTTTTAGTCAAGATCATAAAATGATTTCTAAGCAGTACTTGGTTACTGGTTTGATTATGGGGATCATTGGTATTGCTATGTCATTATTATTTAGATTACAATTGGCATGGCCTGATCATAAGTTCACAATTTACGAAGTTCTTCTAGGTAAATTTGGAACAGATGGTGTTATGGATCCAAGTATATATTTGGCTTTAGTAACTATCCATGGTACAATAATGGTATTTTTTGTACTTACTGCAGGTTTAAGTGGTACATTTAGTAACCTTTTGATTCCATTACAAATAGGAGCAAGAGATATGGCATCTGGGTTTTTAAATATGGTTTCATATTGGTTGTTTTTCTTAAGTAGTGTTATTATGGTTATGTCTTTATTTGTTGAAGCAGGTCCTGCTTCTGCGGGTTGGACAATTTATCCACCATTAAGTGCATTACCACAAGCTATTGGAGGATCAGGAACAGGTATGACACTTTGGTTGGTATCAATGGCTATATTTATTGCATCTTCTTTATTAGGTTCTTTAAATTATGTAGTAACCGTTATTAATTTACGTACAAAAGGAATGTCAATGACTCGCCTTCCATTGACGATATGGGCATTTTTTGTAACTGCTATAATCGGTATTGTATCATTCCCAGTACTTTTATCTGCAGCATTGCTGTTAATAATGGATAGAAGTTTTGGAACATCTTTCTATTTGAGTGATATATACATCCAAGGAGAAGTTTTACATAATCAAGGAGGTTCACCAGTACTTTTTGAACATTTGTTCTGGTTTTTAGGACATCCTGAAGTATATATTGTATTACTACCTGCTTTAGGAATAACATCAGAAATTATAGCAACAAATGCTCGAAAACCTATTTTTGGATACCGAGCGATGGTAGCTTCTATTTTAGCAATAGCATTTTTATCAACTATTGTTTGGGGTCACCATATGTTTGTATCAGGAATGAATCCTTTCTTAGGGTCAGTATTTACCTTTACAACTTTACTTATTGCGATTCCTTCTGCTGTAAAAGCTTTTAATTATATTACAACATTATGGAAAGGTAATCTTCAATTTAATCCTGCAATGTTATTTTCTATTGGATTAGTTTCTACATTTATCACAGGAGGACTTACCGGTATTATATTAGGAGATAGTACTTTGGATATCAATGTTCATGATACTTACTTTGTTGTAGCTCATTTCCATTTAGTGATGGGTATATCTGCACTTTATGGCTTATTTGCTGGGGTATATCATTGGTTCCCTAAGATGTATGGTAAGATGATGAACAAAAATCTTGGTTATGTACATTTTTGGGTAACTGCGATAGGAGCTTATGGAGTATTCTTCCCAATGCATTTTATTGGTATGGCTGGTCTGCCTAGAAGATACTATACAAACTCAGCATTCCCTTATTTTGATGACCTTGCAGATACTAATGTGTTAATTACAATTTTTGCTTTGATTACAGCTGCAGCACAGTTAGTTTTCTTATATAACTTCATATACTCTATGTTTTATGGAAAGAAAGCTGAGCAAAATCCATGGAAATCTAATACATTAGAATGGACAACTCCTGTAGAGCATATTCATGGAAACTGGCCTGGTGCTATTCCAGAAGTTCACAGATGGGCTTATGATTATAGCAAGACCAGAGAGAATGGTGAATATGTTATAGCAGGTCAAGATTTTGTTACTCAGATAACACCTCTGCAAGACGGAGAAGAAGAATTAAATCATTAAGAGATAATTTTATATAATTTAAAAAAACCTTTTCATATTCTGGAAAGGTTTTTTTTATTCTTAAAATTCAATTTAATCAATTGGTCATTCATCCATTAAGGGTAAGGCACTCTTTTTAGTATATTTGTTTTAATATTTACAATTAAAATTATTGTAAGTGTTCTTTAAAGCTATTTTAATAAATGAACGATAATCTAAATCCTACAAATGAAAACTATTCTAACGAAGATCTTGATATAGAAAAAGCATTACGCCCACTTGCTTTTGAAGATTTTACAGGACAAGATCAGGTGTTAGAAAACCTTCAAGTTTTTGTTAAGGCTGCCAATCTAAGAGAAGAAGCTTTAGATCATACATTATTTCATGGTCCACCAGGGTTAGGTAAAACTACTTTGGCGCATATTTTGGCAAATGAACTAAATGTTGGGATTAAAGTTACTTCTGGACCTGTTTTGGATAAACCTGGAGATCTTGCCGGGTTGTTAACCAACTTAGATGATAGAGATGTTTTGTTTATAGATGAAATACACCGCCTTAGTCCAATAGTAGAAGAGTATTTATACTCTGCAATGGAAGATTATAAGATTGATATTATGATCGAAAGTGGGCCAAATGCAAGAACAGTACAAATCAATCTTAATCCGTTTACATTAGTAGGTGCTACTACTCGTTCTGGATTGCTTACTGCCCCTATGAGAGCCAGATTTGGGATTCAGTCTAGATTACAATATTATACTACAGAATTATTATCAACAATAGTAGAGCGAAGTGCTCACATTCTTAATGTGCCTATTTCTATGGAAGCTGCTATAGAGATAGCAGGTAGGAGTAGAGGTACTCCAAGAATTGCAAATGCATTATTACGTAGAGTTCGTGATTTTGCACAAATTAAAGGAAATGGTAAAATAGATATCGAAATCTCTAAGTTTGCCTTAAAAGCACTTAATGTAGATGCTCATGGCTTAGATGAAATGGATAATAGGATTCTAACTACTTTGATTGATAAATTTAAAGGAGGTCCGGTTGGTATCACAACTCTTGCAACTGCTGTTAGCGAAAGTGCAGAAACCATAGAAGAAGTTTATGAACCTTTTCTAATACAACAAGGATTTATTGTGCGTACTCCTAGAGGTAGAGAAGTTACCGAAATTGCTTATAAACATTTGGGTAGAGTTAGAGGAGGAATACAAGGAGGACTTTTTTAAAAATTGAGCAGCGTGTATGAGTGCTATTAATACAGTTTCTTTTTTTAATGTACTTAGAAACGCAAATCGTATTCTTAAAAACCCATTACCTTTTCATCATGAAAACTTTGAGAAGTTTGGAAACATATTCAGGGTAAGTTTGGGGTTTAGAAAATCAGTGATTTTTACAAGAGAAGCTGGTTTTGCCAAGCATATGTTACAAAAACAACATAGAAAATATAATAAATCAGGCTTGCAAACCAAAGATCTTGCAAAGTATATAGGAGAAGGTTTATTAACATCAAGTGGTGAGAAATGGTTAAAGCAGAGAAGATTAATCCAACCAGCATTTCATAAAAAGAAATTAGAAATATTAGTTATTACTATAAAGTCTGTAATAGAAGAAGAACTTCAGAATATTGTACCCAATCAAGGAATTGATATATATCCTTTAATGAGTGATTTAGCATTCAAAATTGTAGCCAAATCCTTATTTAGTTATACCGATACAGGAAATACAATTTCCAGATTGCAATTTATTACAGAATCAGCTCAAAAATCACTGATTAAAGAGATACGACAACCTTATAAGCGCTGGTGGTTTCATCTTACAGGTAAGATAAAAGAGACTTTTAAACTCACTCAAGAAGCTAGAAACATTCTTAATACAATAATTGAA
Source organism: Aquimarina algicola (assembly GCF_006443095.1). Taxonomy (GTDB): domain Bacteria; phylum Bacteroidota; class Bacteroidia; order Flavobacteriales; family Flavobacteriaceae; genus Aquimarina; species Aquimarina algicola. Next base: position 331,653 of record NZ_VFWZ01000003.1, on the reverse strand, counting down.
GATCGAAAAAAATCTGATCAAGAATACAATGATCTCTTGGATATGCTTTTATCTTCTCGATATGAAGATGGTACAGCAATGAGCAATCAACAACTTATTGATGAGATTCTTATACTTTTTACTGCTGGTCATGAAACCACTTCAAATGCACTAACATTTACATTTATGTTACTTGCTATGCATCCACAGATTCAGGATAAGGTATATCGAGAAGTATCTTTATTAGACGATCATGTAGATCCGATGCAAGAGATTATGAATTTTCAGTATACCAAACAATGCATAGAAGAATCGATGCGTTTGTATCCACCTGTTTATTTTTCTGATAGAGTTACAATTGAAGATGATCAATATAAATCCCTTGAGTTACCAAAAGATACAACGGTTTTAATTTCATTTTTTGAAATTCATAGACATAAGAGTTTCTGGAAAAATCCAAAGACTTTTGATCCAGATCGATTTGATCCTAATATTGATAAAAAAGAATATTCTGATTGGTATTTTCCTTTCGGAGCAGGACCTAGAATGTGTATTGGTAATAATTTTGCTATGTATGAAATGATTTTGACGATAAGCTCCTTGATAAGAAAGTATAAAGTAAGTACTGATCGGACAACTATAGAAATAGAACCACTTATTACATTAAAACCTAAAAATGCAATACTAAAGTGTACACCAAGATAAGAAGTGTTCTAAACCTGATATAGTAATGAATGATTGTTAATTATAGTTCTTTTAAAGAACAGAGTGGTCAAGTTACTTTTAGGAGAATTGATTTTGATTGGTCAAACTGCAATTAATTAATTTTCAAAATATTCAACACCTTTATGATTGATATATCCGTATTTTCCATTCTTGTTTTTGATTTTTGAATAGCCATTTATAAATTTACCAATAATCAAGTATTTTGGTTTAATAACTTTTACAGGCTCTTCACTTACATTTATATAACCATATATTTCTTCATTGTGACTAAACATAAATTCTAACTCAGAATATGAAATTTTAACTAAAGCTTTATATTTAGGAGCAATTTTTTCATTTCCATTTCTATTAAAATAGCCAACTTTACCTTTCTCATCTGTTACATAAAAACCGTGCCCATCTTCTGTTGGCGCTATTGATTTGTAATCAAAAGGCACTATTACAGAAAATGTATTTAAATTAATAACACCAAACTGGCCGTTGAGTTCAGCTATTATTCCAATTTGTGTAATCTGTACTGAATCGTATTTTGGTTCTACAGTTCGATCAAATAAGATATTTTTTATTCCGTACTTACCATTTTTTTCGATTATTTCAATTTCTTCCTCTTCATCATCAACAAAATAGATTGTTTCAGGATTATTTTTGAATATAGTTCCATTAGCATCCACATAAAAAGATTTATTATTCTCGTAGACTTTAATTCCTGTTTTGTATATAGGGGAGCTAATATCACCTCCAATAAAAAGGTTCTGAAAGTATTCAGAAATCGAATCATATTTGGGTTCTACAATTTCTCTACCTTTAACATCAATAAACCCCCATTTATTATTTAATTTAAATGCAGCATAACCTTTATTAAAAGGAATAACGTCTTGAAATTTTGGTTTGATTAATATTTTTTTATTTGAATCAGAAAACCCCCATTTATTATCTATCCTATAAGGTATTAACTCAAATTCTTGAGCAAATAGTTGAGTGGTTAAAGTAAATAATATTATTATAGTTAAGATATTTTTCATTATCGATAGCTTTTAATATTCTTAATCTTTTGATTTTTAAAGTTGCCTTGGAAATTGATATGTAATACTAAATGTATTAATGGTAGCAGTGCAAATATACTTGAACCAATCAATCAATCTATATATTTTTATTTTTTCTTAAATCTATAGAAACTTAGTGCTGTTACAAAAAGGAAACAACCTTCCACTTAATACTAAATTGCTTTGGAATTGTACCTAATATTGGTAAAGTATTCGTTAATCAGCTCAAATGAAACAATTTGGTAACTTCTTTTTTATGTCCTTTTTTGGTATTCCAACTTTTTTAAAATATTTTTTGATATATAATGTCATTAATTTTTTTAATAAATATATTTTGTAAGCGAAAGGTTCAATCCATATAAATTTAACATTTATAAAGAATTCAGCTGAGAAATGGCTTTTGATAGTTTGGTTATTTGGGCTGAATCAATAAATAGATACTTAATATTTCTCATATTGCCGATTTCTTCTGGTAATTTTGAATTTCCTAAATCTAATGTGTTCAATTTTTTGAGTTGATAAAAATCACTAATTAGTTTTTCAATGCCTATATATCCTATATTTAATACTTATAAGTTTTCAAGATTATTGAAATGATTTGGTAAACTTTTGAGATTTGCGTGTTTAAATCTGATAGTAATGAATGACTGTTAATCTTATTAGCTTTTCTATTTTAGTTTGTCTTTGTTCGCGTCTAACGTGTATGTGTGTTATTTCTCTAAAAGTAAATTATATAATATAAATAATAGCGACTCGAATTGAGATTGAAATCGCTATTACTTATATATGAAATTGATAATGATTATTTGACTTTTACCTGATCCCAAATCCCTGTCTTAGCAGTTTCTTGAGCATATTCTAAAAATGATTTTGCTTTTCGGCCTAAAACGCGTTCGATGTCATTAACGACTAGCTGATTTTTTGGATTTGTCAAAACATGACTAAATAAATACTCAATTAACCAAACAACATCATCAGGTATTTGCATTTTTTTCATGCCTTCTACATATTGTTCTAATGTAATGTCGTAAAAGTTTAAATTTCTATTACTAGCACTTGAAATGATATCTACAATTTGTTTAAAAGTAATTAATTCTGGGCCTGTTACTTCGATGATTTCTCCGTTATAAGAATCATCAAGTAAAACGGTTGCGGCAACTTCGGCTATATCATTAGCATCTACAAACGGGATTAAGACATTAGACATCGGTAATGCTACCTCTCCCGATAAAATAGGTTCTAAAAAGAAGCTTTCACTCCAATTTTGATTAAACCAAGAAGCTCTAACTATGGTGTACTTCATGCCAGAATCTATAATGATTTTTTCACAGGTTTCTGCTTCGGTTTCACCTTTTCCAGAAAGTAAAACTATTTTTTTTACTCCTAACTCTTTTGCTAAATAGGTTAAACTCTCTATAGCTTCTTTGGCTCCCGGAACAGCCAGGTCAGGATAATAGGTAACATACATTTTTTCGGTGTCGGTTAAGGCATTAGTCCAAGTATCTTTGTTGTTCCAGTCAAAGCTTGGTGTTGAATTTCTTGAACCAATTCTAGGTTTAATTCCTTTGTTTTGTAATTGCTCTACTACTCGGCGACCAGTTTTTCCGGTTCCTCCGATAACTAAAATGTTTGATTTCATAATAAATTGTTCAAATTATGATGCAAATCTATAGTTGCTGTAAACCAGTAACTTATTCAAAAAGAATTATGATTTATTCGAAAAGAATTTTATACTTGACTAGGTCTATAGCCAAATTTTTTTTCGAAGGCGTTAGAGAAAGAACCTAAACTATCGTAACCAACGGCCCAGGCCGCTTCTTGAATAGTTTTTTGTTCGTTCTTTATTAAGTTGTAAGCTTTTGTTAAACGTTTGTTTTGTAAGTATTTGAAAACAGGGACACCAAACTGCGCTTTGAATTCTATTTTTAGCTTATTGGTATTGGTTCCGATTCTATGTGCTAATTCTGTTAAAGAAGGAGGATTATCTAAATTGGATACTAATATTTCTTGGGCTAGATTAATTTTTTGAAGTTGAGAAGTGTTAAGTTTTGTATTTTGCTGTTTTGCCAATTGTCCAAAATAGTGAGAAAGTAAAGCTGTCATATGGCTTTTATAAAACAGCATTTTAATTTCACTTTGATATGTATTGCTGAAAAACTGTTCAACTATTTGAAACATTTCTGGACTCATATTAAATACCGGGCCTTCGACATAATGATCTTTTGGGTGTACTAACTGATGTAAAAACTTTTCCAAAAAGTGACCTTCACCATTAGGTAATTTGTCAATGTTTCTAATGGTTGTTGCTATCACTAAACATTTTAGCGATTTATGTTTAGAAACGTGATGTTCAAATTCTACTTTATTATCTGCATAAAAAGAGAGCACCATACCTTTGGTATGATTGAATTCTTTAATTTTTTCCTCAAATTTTACTTTTAGACCAACATCTCCAGCACCATAAAAAGCTATAGCAATTACAGGTTCGTCAAAAAAACATGAATCGATTGAATTGGTGTTGGTAGAAGCCTCTTCCAATAGGATCGTATAATCTTGTATGTCTATTATTTCACGATTCATCCTTTTGTTGATCTTAATGGGGTTTTGTTATTGTTAATGATCTCGGTTGTGAATGATTGTATGAATTTGCACTCAACTTAATAATCACATAGTAAGTTGGAGATTCTTATGGAATTCCCAAAATAGACGAGAATGAGCAATTATTTATGACTATTGTTGTACTTGTTACTTTTTTAATTTTTTATTTTCTTACAAGTTTAAGTATTTCTTTATTTATGAAATCTGCGTTTTCTTTTTTTGTGAAAATTGTTTGATGGTTGCCATTAATAAGAAATTGTTCGCCATCGGTTGATAATTGGATAAACTCTTTTTGTGTTAATATTTTCTCATTTAAAAAATTATCGGGATCAATCCCACTTTTACGATACGCTTCTTTGTCAATTTCAATTGCAGTAAAAACCTTGATAGGCAATGAGCCAAAATCATTAGCCGTACTTGCACTTTTTAGTGAAGAATGATAGCTTTCAATCTCTCTTTTATATGCTCTTGTACGTTTACCGTTCAATACAAAATCTCTCGTTCTCTCATTGATTTCGTTTGGTAATCCATGACCAGCTAATAATGGTTCTGAAAAACTCTCAAAAAGTCCTATAACACCTAGATCTGAAAAAAAGGCAGCCGTATTCAATAGAAAAAGTGTGGTTTTAAATCTAAATGAAGATTTTGATGCAGCGTTTAACCTTTCAACTTGTTCTGGATGCGTAGCATCTATAAAAACTAACGCTTGAACTTCATCTGGATAGAGCTTTGTAAAAACGCGAATATATGGCCCTCCCATTGAATGTCCTGCTAAGATATAGGGTGGTTTTTCTCCGGCTTTTTCTAGAAGTTGATGTAGCTCTTTTGCAATTGTTTCTGCGTTACGAGATTTATCGCTTAAATCGCTATATCCATTTCCTGCGCGATCATACCTAATAACTCTCAAACTATCTTTTAGTCCTTCGTTTAGCCAGTGATAATATTCTGTTGATGCACTTGCGCCGCCTTCTATAATAATAGTAGGTTTGTTGTTTTTTATTCCAGAAACATTTATATGTAATCTAGTGCCATCAACATCAATGAGTTTCCCTTCTGGATTATGAGATTCAGGACCAAGCAAACGAAACCCCAAACCGGCTAAAATAATTAGTACTAGTAATATCCCAATAATTTGAAAAAACTTTTTAAGAAATTTCTTTATCTTTTTTATCATTCAAATTTGCTTTAATGACAGACAAAAAGTGCATGCATGAAACGTAGCTAAAATATTCAAGTATTTTTTGATTTTTCTGCGCATTGATTGCTAACTTTTATCTTTTGCAAGCATTTCGCCTTATCAAATATACATGAACTATTCGATTAATCAATTAGCTGCTATGATCACATATATTTTGTTGTCATATGTACTTTTTATTTGGTTAATACTTGTTTCCATTTGTCTGATTCGGCATACTCTTTTACAATTCGATTCCGTTCAGTTAGTAAATCAGTCATATATTTTTCGAGAAATATTTTATCGGCTAACTTACCTAAAACTCCAAGTGGTGATTTATAATCAAAAAGATCAATCATCAACGTTCCGTCGTTTGAATCCTCAAAGTGATGTTCGTGTTTAAATTCGCTGAATGCTCCACTAACCATTTCATCCGAAAAGTAATTCGGTCGGTCAAATTCAGTTATTTTGGAAGTCAAATTCTGATAAATTCCAAAATGTTTTGCTCGCCAAGTTACGCTTTCGTTCATTCCTATTAACCCACTTGTTGTTCCTGCAATTGCAGTTTCATTCGTATGTTCAGTTGATATTTTATGTAAGTCAATACTTCGAGAGAGGTCGAAAACTACTTCTTTAATGGCTTTAATTTCAGTTCTTAACTCAATTCTCGGCATAAATTTATATTATAGTAAGGTTTTCAACTTTAATATTTTGGGAGTTTTCTTTCTTTTACTTGATATCGGTTATTTTATAAGTCATGCTGTTTATACTTATTTTTCGTTCCACTTTTGCTCAAATAAGTCAATGAACTGAGCATATCTTGAACCTTTTTTAGCATATTTTTTAGTCAATTTTGCCCATTCGTCAAATTTTTCTTTGTTTCTCAATTCAAAATATGATTGAGCCATATTTATTGCCATTTCACTTTTTTCAAAATTATTATTGGACATTTTAATTCCCTTACGATATGTTTTTTCAGCCTTTTCAATTCTGTTCAAATTCTTATAGGAAAACCCTAATTCTCTATAGAAATAAAAGTATTTAGGATTGTTTTCAATGGCCCTTTTTAAAATTAGAATTGCTTTTTCATATTGTCCTAAATGGTTATAGGCAAAAGATAATTCAAATTCAAGACCGTCAAAATGTGGCTCTATATCATAAGCTTTTAGAAGAGGGTCTAGGGCTAGTTCACTAGCACCAACATGATTATAATGGTATCCAATATTTTTTAAATATGAGACTTTATTGCTATTTTCTTTATAATATTTTAACCAACTGGGTTCAGCAGGTAAATTTAATTCGCTAAGTTTTTCTTTTGGGATGATTGAAACAGGTTTCCAATTTTGTTCAATTCTATATTTTGAATTAACAGTTGAGTCAATTGCCTTTGGTAAGTAATTATTTAAACTGTCGATTTTAAAAGTATTTCCTAATTGGTAAGTAAATCCTGCTTGTTCGTCTATGTATATAAATCCATAATAGAATGTCGAATCTGTTTCATTTTTGGGAAATGCAACTCATTTATCAACCGCTTCATAATATTTTTTGTCAAATTTTAATTTTGTTGGATTATCTTGAGCTAATCCAATAGTTGAAATGAATATTAATACTAAAAATATTATTTTCATAGTTTGTTTTAATTATGCACAACGCTAAATGTATGTGTCGTAGTAGCGCAAAATGTTACCTAGCTTTTCGGTTTTCTGTGAATTTTTATTTATTGTTAAACTTATAAAAATTCAGAACTTTATCGAAACTACAACAACTTTCGATTAACCAATTAATTGCTATGGTCAAATGTAGGTTGTTAGAGCACGTTTTTTGCTTTTAGAATACGTTGCGCTGCAGTTTTTGCTTCATTCACATATCCGCTATTTTCGTCCGCAATATTTTTCAATTCCGATTCAGGTTTCGATTTGAACTTTAGTTGGTAACTTTTAATTAGCTTTTCCGCTTCAATATTTTTGTCAGCTAACTCTTGTTCAGTCAATTCTTTTTCAGGAAACATTTCGTTTAATTGCTCTTTATTCAGGGCAAGGAATATAATTAACAAAGCTAAAAAGATTGGGTTGAAGTTAATAGGACCGATACTAAATATAATGTTCGAATAATAAATGTCAATTAAGTTTGTAATTCCGAGTACTAATGTCAATCCGAATATATAAGCAAACAATTTTTTGTTCTTGAAATAAAGTATTGTGGAGATTCCAATGAGACTTATTCCTAAGTAATGCTTATAATTCAGTACATAATTTGTGAGGAGTGTAATTCCGATTGAGTAGAGTAGGAGAAGAATACTGATCAATATTGGAATTATTTCTTTTTTCATAGTAGTGTGTTGTAACGTTTTGTGTATGGCTTGTTGCTTAATTTTCCGAAGGAAACATTCCAATAAGGAATCCAGCTGTAATAAGCTATACAATTTGTTGTGATATATTTTTTGTTTATTCAGTTACAATAATAATCATTCTAACAATCATAAATGTCCAAAGTCCGATTGCTGGTATTGACATTCCGATCAAAATCCATTTTTTGTTCAGATCTCTCCATGTCTTCCAGTGCTTTATTATCCGTCCTACTACAGCTAAACCAAGAATAAGAGCAGCTAACATAGAAGGTATAAAAAAGATGAAGTTAAATCCGAAATTGTGTGGTGCATAACCTTCTTTAATTCCTAACAGAGGTTCTCGAAGGAAGTTAATTCCAAGTGCAAAAAGTAAAATTCCACAACTTGCGAATGCCATTCGAGTTGTCCATTTTAATTTTTGTTTATGCATTTGACTTAATTCCACAATTCAGATTTAATATGTTACAACAATTCAATACATGTACCAATACACATATTCTGATTCTATTTTTTACAAACTTAAAGGTTTTAATGTTTCTAGAATCATATATGGCAATCCAAAGATTTGAAATGTAGTTGTTTTTGTTACCATGTGGTTTGTATAATGTTCCCATTTCAAATATCAAAACCTAAAAAAACAATTATTTTTTCTACAATAATAAGATATATCATTTCTTTTAATCGTCTATTTGGTATTTTTACAGCATTATTAGCCGCTTTTACAATCCTCCTGTTATGATCGATCATAGAGACGAAATTTTATTTACTGCTGCTATAGTATTGATGCTATTTTTGATTTTATTAATGACAAAAAGAGTGATCAAAAAATTCTCGGTACTACGATCGATAAACCCAAATAGGAGAAGAACGATCATTAACCTGTCTTATCTGTTTCATTATACAGGAGCAGCCATTGCAATAGTAGTCATATGGGGAGTTAATTTAGAACAATTTACGGTTTTTATTTCTTCAATTTTAGCAATACTTGGGATTGCATTTTTTGCGCAATGGTCTATCTTATCAAATCTTACTGCAAGTATTATATTATTTTTTAGCCATCCTGTTAGAATAGGAGATCGCATTCGTGTTTTGGATAAAGATTTTAATTGGACAGGACAAGTCAAAGATATCACAGGGTTTTATTTATTTATGATTACTGATCGTGGCGAAAGCATTGTGTTACCTACTTCTTTGGTTATACAAAAAGGAATTCAGATTATGGGAGATGTTACCGAGAGGCAATATGAAGAAGAAAACAAATCAAAGTGAATTCTAAAACGCAATATACCCAATTGATCAAAGACAAAGCCAAACGGCTTGGTTTTTTGTCTTGTGGCGTTTCTAAAGCAGAATTTCTAGAACAAGAAGCACCTCGGTTAGAAAAATGGCTTAATCAGAATATGCATGGAGAGATGAAGTATATGGAAAACCATTTTGATAAGCGTCTTGATCCTACCAAATTGGTTGAGGGTTCTAAAAGTGTCGTTTCATTACTACTTAATTATTTTCCTTCTGCCGGACAGCAAGATCCTGAAGCGCCCAAAATATCAAAATACGCATATGGCACAGATTATCATTTTGTTATTAAAGATAAATTAAAACAACTCTTATTTTTTATACAAGAAGAAATAGGAGACGTACATGGTCGTGCTTTTGTTGATTCTGCTCCGGTTCTCGATAAGGCATGGGCCGCAAAAAGCGGTTTGGGATGGATTGGTAAAAATAGCAATTTACTTACAAGGCAAGTAGGGTCTTTTTATTTTATTGCAGAATTGATCATCGATCTCGAACTAGAATATGACACCCCTGTAACCGATCATTGCGGTACCTGTACAGCTTGTATAGATGCCTGTCCTACCCAGGCAATTGTAGAACCCTATGTGGTAGATGGAAGTAAATGTATCTCTTATTTTACAATTGAACTCAAAGATGAAATCCCTTCAGGTTATAAAAATAAATTTGATGATTGGATGTTTGGTTGTGATGTATGTCAAGATGTATGTCCATGGAATCGATTTTCTAAACCACATAATGAACCTCTTTTTAACCCAAAGCCGGAATTATTAGAAATGTCTAAAAAAGATTGGCAGGAAATTACACAAGAAGTTTTCTCAAAAATATTTCAAAAATCTGCTGTAAAACGAACCAAATTTTCTGGATTGCAGAGAAATATCAAGTTTTTAGGAGAGTAAATGCTCGAATTTCTATTTTGTACATTACAAATCTGAAAAAATACTAAGAATATAGTGGTGACATGAGGATTGTACAACTTTATCATTATTTTTATTACTTGTTTCTTTTAACAATACCAACAAAAATGATGAATACTCAGTTAAAATATATGCTCATTGTATCTTCTTTAATTATACTAAATAGTTGTAAACAAGAAGCTACCAAAGAACCAATACGCTACAGTGAGATCATGAATAATCTTCTAAAACAAGAAGATACTGATGGAGATAAGAAAATAACAATTGAAGACAAAGGACCTAAAAAATTTGATTTTATAAATACAAAGGGAACTTCATCTACAATAGAAGGTACGTATCATTTGTCAAACCTTCTTCAAGAACTAGCAATCTTAAAAGAAAAAGATACAATTCGTTTGGATAGAGTAAAAGAAATGCCTAGTTATAGGATTTCTCGTTTGATCAAAACTCGATACTGGGATAATCTTACACGATCAATTGATAAAAAAGGTTTAGAAAAAGTATTAGGGGATACAAAGTCTGATGTAGATACACTTCGATTATATATTCCTCATCAGGATTCAATAGCATTTAGATATTTTAATGAGTTAGAAAATGAATTCTCAAAATTAAAAGTAGTTAAACTACCAGAAGAGATTACTCCACATTTTGTAAAAAGCATAAATGATAAACCTGGAATTCTTAATCTAGCATACACACACAAAGACCAACAAGTCAAAGGCGTTCCTTTTGTCGTTCCGGGAGGTAGGTTTAATGAAATGTATGGTTGGGATAGCTATTTTGAGTCAGTAGGATTACTTATTGATGGTAGAGCCGACCTTGCTATAGCCATGGCAGAAAATTTTAGTTATCAAATAAAGCACTATGGGAAAATCTTAAACGCAAACAGAAGCTATTACCTTACGCGAACCCAACCTCCCTTCTTTAGTTCTCTGATCAAAGAAATCTATGAACATAATCACCAGATTTCAAAAGAATGGATATCAGATCAATTAAAAATGGTTATACAGGAGTATGAAAATGTTTGGATGCAAAAAGACGTTCGGTTAACATCAACAGGGCTTAACCGTTTTTATGGAGAAGGGGTAGGAATTCCTCCTGAAACTGAAGAAGGACATTTTGATGTTGTATTGAAAAAATATGCAGATAAACATGAATTGGATTTTAATTCTTTTGTAGAGCAGTATAAGGATGAAAGAATTAAGGATGTAGAACTCGATCAGTATTTTACGCATGATAGATCCATGAGAGAAAGTGGTCACGATACCTCTAATCGACTCGATGCCGTTTGTGCTGACCTTAATACAGTCGGATTAAATAGTTCGTTGTATAAATATGAAACAGATATTGCCTACTTAATCAAGAATGTATTTGAAGATAATTTTACTGTTGCAAATAAAAAATATAATGCTGCATATTGGCTTAGCAAAGCAGAACAACGCAAGAAACTAATGAATGCTTTGATGTGGAATGAACAAGTAGGAGTATTCTATGATTATAATTTTGTTACAAAAAGTCAGGCTCAAATAGAATCTACAACAAATTACTATCCATTGTGGGCTGGATTATGTACAGAAGATCAGGCAGCATCATTAGTAAAGAATTTATTTAAAAACCTGATGCAAAAAGGAGGGCTGGCAGGAACAGGAGATATTGCAGATCATTCAAATCCAAATGCTCCACAACGGCAATGGGATTTCCCCAATGGTTGGGCGCCACACCAAATGATGATGTGGAGAGGATTGCTTAATTATGGATATGAAGAAGAAGCCCAAGAACTCATATATCGATGGTTGTGGACGATCACAAAAAATGCTGTGGACTACAATGGTACAATACCTGAAAAATATGATGTTGTGAATTGTACTCATAAAGTATATGCAGAATATGGTAATGTAGGGACCGAGTTCGATTATATTACACCTAGTGGTTTTGGTTGGATGAATGCTTCCTATCAATTAGGGATAAGTCTTATCAATAAAGAATTGAGGTCTCAATTAGATCAATTGACCGATCCTGATAGTATTTTTAAAGAATAATGCCTAAAACTCATGTAATCATTAATATTATCTATCCAAAAAAGTGATTTGCTCCTCTGATTTGTATTTTTTTGAAGATTACTCCCTTTTAATTTTTGCATCTCATTCGGACTTGTACCTTTGTAATAGATATTAAACAAGAGACCAGACCAAAATTGGCTTATATATTTTAGTTTTGATCTGCTTTTTTTGGAAAAAGCGGTTTTAAAATCAAAGTTATCATATTGATAGTAGATATTTTTTTAGATATTTATGATCAGGTTTCTAATCTGAAAATATAATTTTTTACACATTTATCTTGATTGAGTATGAGTATCGAAAGTAAAAGAAGAGAAGCTTTAGTATATCACGCAAAGCCTACTCCCGGTAAGATCAAAGTAGTGCCAACCAAAAAATATGCAACACAACGAGACCTTTCTCTTGCATATTCTCCAGGTGTGGCCGAACCTTGCCTTGAAATTGAAAAAAATAAAGATAATGCTTATCGCTATACAGCCAAAGGTAATTTGGTGGCAGTGATTTCTAACGGTACTGCTGTTTTGGGATTAGGAGATATAGGACCTGAGGCCTCTAAACCAGTAATGGAAGGTAAAGGTTTATTGTTCAAGATTTTTGCTGATATAGATGTTTTTGATATAGAAGTAGATACCAAAGATGTGGATGCTTTTATTGAAACCGTAAAAAATATAGCACCCACTTTTGGAGGTATTAATCTAGAAGATATTAAAGCTCCCGAAGCATTTGAGATAGAAAGAAGACTTAAAGAAGAGCTTGATATACCAGTGATGCATGATGATCAACATGGTACCGCAATTATTTCTGCTGCCGCTTTGCTTAATGCACTTGAACTCGCCAACAAAAAAATTGAAGATGTTAGAATAGTCGTAAGTGGAGCAGGAGCAGCTGCAGTATCTTGTACACGTTTATATAAAGCATTTGGTGCCAAAGCAGAAAATATTGTAATGACTGATAGTAAGGGAGTGATCAGAAAAGATAGAGAAAACCTTACCAAAGAAAAAGCAGAATTCGCTACAAGTCGAGATCTAAATACCTTAGAAGAGGCAATGCACTATGCAGATGTGTTTATAGGATTGTCTATGGCTAATTTGGTAACACCAGAAATGTTGCTTTCGATGTCAGACAATCCCATCGTTTTTGCAATGGCTAATCCAGATCCTGAGATAGATTATAACCTTGCTATCCAGACGCGTGATGATATTATCATGGCTACTGGTCGAAGTGATAATCCTAATCAAGTGAATAATGTACTTGGTTTTCCTTTTATTTTTAGAGGAGCATTAGATGTCAGAGCAACTTCTATTAATGAAGAGATGAAAATGGCTGCGGTTGTAGCCTTGGCAGAATTAGCAAAAGAACCTGTTCCTGAGCAAGTAAATATTGCTTATGGAGAGACGAGATTAAATTTTGGAAAAGAATATATTATCCCTAAACCCTTTGATCCTCGACTTATTGCAAAAGTTCCTCCTGCGGTTGCCAAAGCTGCAATAGAAAGTGGTGTTGCAAAAGAGCCTATTACCAATTGGGAAAAGTATGAAGATGAACTTCTAGAGCGCATGGGTAATGATAATAAACTAGTGAGATTATTACTTGATAGAGCTAGAACCAATCCTAAAAAAGTAGTATTTGCAGAAGGAGATCATCTTGATGTATTAAAAGCTGCTCAAACGGTAAAAGAAGAAGGAATCGCAATACCTATTTTGTTAGGACGTAAAGACCTGATTTTAGAATTGATGGGTGAAATTGATTTTTCTCCCGAAGGAATTGAAATTATAGACCCCAAGGCAGACGAAGAACTTGAGCGTAAAAATAAATATGCCAAAAAATATTGGCAAACACATAAACGTAAAGGAATTACTCAATATGATGCCGAAAAGAAGATGAGAGAACGTAATTACTTTGCAGCAATGATGGTTAATGAAGGTGATGCTGATGCATTACTTTCTGGTTATGCAAGAAGTTATCCAAGTGTGGTGAAGCCTATGTTGGATCTAATAGGTTTAGCCAAAGGCGCTACTCGAACAGCAGCAATGAATGTGATGATGACAGACAAAGGACCTTTATTTATTAGTGATTCTTCAATCAATATAGACCCTTCTTCCAAAGAACTGGCAAAGATTGCCCAGATGACAGCTAGAACTGTAGAAATGTTTGGGATTAAACCTATTATAGCAATGGTGTCGTATGCAAATTTTGGATCTTCAAAACATCCAACAGCGACAAAAGTACAGGATGCAGTTGCATATTTACATAGATACTATCCTGATTTGGTTGTAGATGGAGGTTTACAAATGAATTTTGCATTAAATAGAAAAATGCGCAAAGATAAGTTTCCATTTTCTAAGCTCAATGGGCAAAAAGTAAATACACTGGTATTTCCAAACCTAGATGCAGCAAATAGTAATTACAAATTATTAAGTGAACTAAACAATGCAGAATCAATTGGCCCTATTATGATGGGGATGAGAAAACCTGTACATATCCTTCAATTAGGTGCGAGTGTGGAAGAAATGATTAATATGGCAGCAGTAGCAGTAATTGATGCCCAGGAGAAAGAAAAAAGAGAATTACATCTATCATTAATGGAAAAAGGGGTGTAATTACATTATTTAAAAGTAAATTATAACTCTATCGGTTTATAATATTATGATGTATAAAATTATAGTAAAGGATTATTTCTTTATCAAAGAAATAATCCTTTACTGTTTTTTGATGTTTTCAATATGAGAATACATGAAATTTCTTATTTCAAATTTGTATAGAGTATTAAGAACTATTTTGTTAAGCACTTCTTTGTATACTGCTTATATATTATAATTTTATTACATTTGGTTGCTTAACATCAACTCAGCAAATGATCACACATATCAAAGGTAAGCTTGTCGAAAAAAATCCAACAGATGTCGTAATCGAATGTGGAGGCGTAGGATATATATTACATATTTCGCTGCATACTTTCTCTTTACTTCCGCAAGGAGAAGCAATACAATTATATACTCACCTTCAGGTTAAAGAAGATTCTCATACTTTATTTGGTTTTGCCGAAAAATCAGAAAGAGAAATATTCAGGCTTTTAATTTCAGTTTCGGGGATAGGGTCAAGTACTGCAAGAACAATGTTGTCTTCATTACACCCGAATCAGGTTAAGGAAGCTATTGCTTCAAACGATGTGGCTACAATACAGTCTATTAAAGGGATTGGAGCTAAAACAGCACAACGCGTAATCATCGATTTAAAGGATAAAATTCTTAAAGTTTATGACATTGATGAAGTTTCTGTATCCCAAAACAATACTAATAAAGAAGAAGCGTTATCAGCATTAGAAACTCTAGGATTCAACAGAAAACTTGCAGAGAAAGCAATTGATAGAGTTTTAAAAGAAGCCCCCGAACAAACCGTAGAAAATATTATTAAACAAGCACTAAAAAATTTATAAAAACATTGGGTTCACTACATCGATTACGCTCTGGTTTTTTTAAGGTAATACTATATTTTGCAATACTCTTTTGCAATGCACAATTATATAGTCAAGAGAATGAAACCGTTCGTGATTCTACAAGTACTACATATTCTTTAGGAGAACTTACACTACCTGACCCCAATAGTATAGTGACCAAATATGAATATGACCCTGTGACTGATCGATATATTTATCGTGAAATGCTCGGGGATTTTAATGTTCGCTATCCTTTATTTTTGACGCCCGAAGAATTTGAAGCTTTGGTAGCCGAAGAACAACGAAGATCATATTTTAAAGAGAAAATAGACGCCTTTAGTGGAAAAAAAGAAGGCAGTGAAGAGCAGCGTAAAAACCTATTGCCTGTTTTTTATGTAAATTCTAACTTTTTTGAATCTGTTTTTGGTAGTAATGAGATAGAAATTATACCTCAAGGTTCTGTAGAAATGGATTTGGGACTTTTGTTTACCAAACAAGATAACCCTGCTTTTTCTCCTCGTAACCGTAGTAATATAACTTTTGACTTTGATCAAAGAATCAGCTTGAGTTTGTTAGGTAAAATCGGGACAAGACTTCAAATTACAGCTAATTATGATACCGAATCAACTTTTGATTTTCAAAATCAATTAAAATTAGAATATACTCCTACAGAAGATGATATCATTCAAAGTATAGAAGTCGGTAATGTTAATATGCCGCTTAACAGTTCTTTGATCCAAGGAGCTCAAAGTCTTTTTGGAGTAAAAATGGGGCTTCAATTTGGTAGAACTACAATTACCGGGGTCTATTCAGAACAAAATTCTGAAACTCGATCTGTAAGTGTAGAAGGAGGAGGAACGGTCGAAGATTTTGAACTTTTTGCCCTTGATTACGACGAAAACAGGCATTTTTTCTTATCTCATTATTTTAGAGATACCTATGATCGATCATTGGCAAATTATCCTTTTATAAACAATAATGTACAGATTACAAGAATAGAGGTTTGGGTTACCAATCGAGCTACTAGTGCGCAAACTCTTAATAATGCTCGTAATATTGTTGCATTGCAAGATTTAGGTGAGGCTCCCGTAGCAGGTAACTTTACTATTCCTGCATCTCTCTTTAATACAGGTTCAGGAGCATTTCCTGATAATAGTAATAATGATCTTGA
The DNA here is from genome assembly GCF_006443095.1 of Aquimarina algicola. Lineage (GTDB taxonomy): Bacteria > Bacteroidota > Bacteroidia > Flavobacteriales > Flavobacteriaceae > Aquimarina > Aquimarina algicola. The sequence goes on along the minus strand of NZ_VFWZ01000003.1, from coordinate 314,912 downwards.
TCCTACTAGAATAGGAGGGGCAGGTCCTGTCACAGAAGCTGTAAGACAAATATCAACCGTGCAAAGAGGTTTTACAGGGGCTATTTCTTCTTTTAATGAGGGATTCGATTATGCTATTTTAGAAAATGCTAGAAAACTAAACGAAAGTGAGTATACTGTAAATACGCAATTAGGATACATTTCTTTGAATCAGCGATTGAATAATGACGAAGTGCTTGGGGTTGCTTTTCAATATACAGTTGGAGGAGAAGTATTTCAGGTAGGAGAATTTGCCAATGATGGAGTAGATGCTACAGTAGGTAATAATACAGGAATAGATACAGATGCTGTAACTGCCGGATCGAGCCAGAACTTAGTCGTTAAAATGCTTAAGAGTCCTATTATAAATGTAAGATTACCAAATTGGGATCTGATGATGAAAAACATTTATAGTACAGGTGCTTTTAGACTAGAACAAGAAGATTTCAGACTTAATATTTTATATACAAATCCGTCACCTGTTAATTTTATTACAACTGCAGAAGGTTCTTCTGTAGCACTTCCTGAAGATGTAGAAAGAACAGCACTTATTCAGGTATTTAATATGGATCGTCTTAATCCTAATAATGACCCTATTCAAGGTGGTGATGGTTTCTTTGATTATGTGCCGGGTATAACTATAGATCCTGAAAATGGTAGAATTATCTTTTCAACTATAGAACCTTTTGGAAGGCATCTTTTTGATAAGCTTGATAATGGTCCTGTACGAGGAGATTATAATAATCCCGGTAGCTATAATCCAAATCAAGAACAATATGTATTTAGAGACTTATATACAGAAACAAAAGTTATAGCAGAGCAAAGATCTGCGGATAAAAATTATTTTCAACTTAAAGGGCGATACAAGTCCTCTGGTCAGGATGGGATATCTCTTGGAGCATTCAATGTTCCACAAGGTTCTGTTACTGTAACTGCGGGAGGAAGAGTGTTGCAAGAGGGAGTTGATTATACGGTTAACTATCAGTTGGGTAGGGTGACTATATTAGATGAGGCTTTATTAGCTTCAAACACACCAATTCAGGTTTCTACAGAGAATAATGCTGTGTTTGGACAACAAACAAAAAGATTTACCGGAATTAACATAGAACATAAGTTTAATGACGATTTTATTGTAGGAGGAACATTTTTAAATTTAAATGAAAGACCGATTACGCAAAAATCCAATTATGATTTTGAACCTATCAATAATACAATATTAGGATTGAATGTATCTTATGCTACAGAGGTTCCTTTGCTGACTCGACTGGTGAATAAACTTCCGAATATAGATACAGATGTACCATCAAATGTATCTGTAAGAGCTGAAGGAGCTTATTTGATTGCCGGAGCACCGAGAGGAGCTGACTTTGATGGTAAAGTAACTACATACATTGATGATTTTGAAGGGGCACAAACTCGTGTAGATGTAAGCTCGCCATTATCATGGGAACTTAGTAGTGTGCCTGTAGGTTTTGGAAATCCTGATGATCCTAACAGTGAAGAAATTGTTGATGGGATCGAATCAGGATATAGAAGAGCAAAATTATCCTGGTATTCTATCGATCCGATATTTTATAGTAATAGTAGACCTAGCGGGATCTCTGAAGAAGATATATCTGATAATACTGCTCGTAGAGTGTTTATTGATGAGGTATTTCCTGATACCGATGTCGTACAGGGGCAATCTTTAGCGCTTTTTACATTAGATTTAAATTACGATCCGGGTACAAGAGGTCAGTACAATTTTAATCCTGCTTACGCTCCGGGAAGCAGTCTTCCTGCTCCTGATCCTAGAGATAATTTTGCAGGGATTACAAGACAATTAACCTCTACAAATTTTGAACAGGCAAATGTAGAATTTATAGAATTCTGGTTATTGGATCCTTTTCAATATGATGATATAGATAATCCGGGAGGAACTATAGTTTTTAACTTGGGTAATATTAGTGAAGATGTATTAAAAGATGGTCGAAAACAATATGAAAATGGATTGCCCGACGGTACTGGTAATGCAAATGTTTTGGATACTGATTATGCTAGAGTGCCTGTTAACCAATCTTTGATTTATGCATTTGATACAGAAGGACAGGCAAGAGTAAATCAAGATACAGGTTTTGATGGATTAGGTGATGCAGATGAGAGACAAAAACCAGAATACGGAGCTTTTCAGTCTTTAGATGATCCTTCGGGTGATAACTACACATATTTCTTACAAGCAGAAGGTAATGTTCTTGAACGCTATAGAAATTTTAATGGAGTAGAAGGGAACTCTCCTACTACTGTAACAAATGATGATCGAGGTAATACTACATTTCCTACAGCAGAAGACGTGAATAGGGATAATACAATGAATACTATTAATAGTTATTTTGAGTATGAAATTCCGATTTTTAGAGGAATGGATATCGGAAATGATGGAGGTACAGGATATATTTCTGATGTTAGAGATATTGAGACTGATGCATTTGGTCGTGTGATCCGCACAAGGTGGGTACGATTCAAAGTTCCAATATATGAGCCGGATAGATCTATAAATATTAGCGACTTTAGATCTATACGATTTATGAGAATGTATCTTACTAATTTTTCTCAACCTACATTATTGCGTTTTGCAAATATGGATTTGGTAAGAGGAGATTATAGACGATACGTTGTTGAAGGGAATACAACTACAAACCCAACTAGTGGTATCAATGTCTTTGGTGATAGTGAGGTGATTGTTACATCTGTGAGTGAGGAAGAAACACCTAATTATATTGTCCCCCCGGGAGTAGTAAGAGAGCAGTTAAATAACAATAACAATATCATTCGAGAGGATGAACGGTCTTTGGCGCTTACAGTAAATAGATTACAATCAGGAGATGCAAGAGGAGTTTACAAGAACTTTAATGTAGATATGAGGCAGTATGAGAATCTCGAATTGTTTTTACATGCCGAAAGCGTACCGAATGAGCCTGTTATCAATGATGGAGAACTTACCGCTTTTGTTAGAATGGGTAACGATTTTACCGATAACTTTTATCAGATAGAACTTCCATTAGTGGTTTCAGATCGAACAGATACCTCTCCTACTTCTGAAGAAACCTGGCCGGATGCTAACCGATTAAGCCTTCCTTTAGAAGTGCTTCAAAGAATAAAATCAAATGTAATTGGCGATCAAAATTTTGCCTCTACAGATTTAAACTTTTTTCCGGGACCAGATAATTTAAGAGTTGGGATAAAAGGTAATCCAAACCTAGGTGACATTAGAGTATTAATGGTAGGGATAAAAAATGATAGTGGAAGCGATCAATCCGGTACGGTTTGGTTTAATGAAATGAGATTGAGCGATCTTAAAAATAGAGGTGGATGGGCTACTGTTGGTAGTTTGGATGCTAATATTGCTGATTTTGCAAACATTAGTGCTTCGGGTAGAATAAGCACTATAGGATTTGGGGGGATCGAGCAAGGGCCTAATGAAAGAAGTCTTGAAGATATCAAACAATATGACCTAACAACTAATGTAAACTTAGGACAATTATTTCCTAAAAAATGGGGACTTCAGATACCTTTTAACTATAGTAGAGGAGAAGAATTGATTACACCTCAATATGATCAGGAATTTCAAGACCTTGAATTGCAAGATAGATTAGATAATACGGCTGATCCTCAAGAACGAGAACGTATAGAAAGGCAATCTACAAGTTATACAAAAAGGCAAAGTTTTAATGTTATTGGTCTTCGTAAAGAACGAACAGGGGATAAAAAACCTATGCCATATGATGTAGAAAATTTAACATTTTCAGGAACATATAACCAAGAAGACCATAGAGATTTTGAAATAGAAAGATCTCTTGAGCAAACAGTAAGAGTAGGGGCTACATATGATTTTAGTTTTCAGCCAAAGGAAATAGAGCCTCTTAAAAACGCTAAGTTTTTAGGCAAAAGTAAATATTTGAATATACTCAAGGATTTTAATTTTAACCTTCTTCCAACAAATATATCTGTAGGGACTAATATTAATCGACAGTATAATGAGCAGGTTTTTAGAGATCTTAGTCTGTCAGATAATGAAGATAATATATCTCCTCCAACCTTGTTTCAGCGTAATTTCTTTTATGATTGGCAATATGGAATAAATTACAACTTATCAAAATCATTGAATTTTAGTTTTACCTCTTCTAATAATAGAATCGTAAAGAATTTTATAGACGAAAATAATAATGTAGATAATGAGATAGATATCTGGAGTGGATTTTTTGATATAGGAGATGCAAACACACTTAATCAGCAATTACAGGTTAATTATGAGATTCCTATTAATAAAATACCTCTTTTTAAGTTTATAAGGGGAACATATTCTTATAATGCAGACTTTCAATGGGTAAAAGGAAGTGAAGCTTTAAAAACGTTAGAGGATATTCCTGACTTGGGGAATACAGTTCAAAATGCTAATGTGCATACATTGAACGGGTCTTTAGATATGAATACGCTTTATAAGTACGTAGGATTAACAAAGAAAAAACCAGGGCAACGAAAAAAATCAAAGAAAAAATCTGATAAGAAGAATAAAGATAAAAATGCTAAAGCTCTGGGAGAACCAGAACCTTCTAGAAAAGCATCAGGAGGCAGTAGCTCAGGAAAAAGAAGAGGAAAGCTTACTGTAGGAGAAAAAGCATATAATTCTGTCATAGGTTTACTTACAGCTATCAAAAAAGTAAATATTAATTATCAACAGGATAATGGAATCTTTTTGCCTGGATATGTAAGAGAACCAGGGTTTATGGGAACCCTTAAGCCGGGAGCAGGTTTTGTTTTTGGTAGTCAAGCAGAAATAAGAGATATAGCAGCTCGTAATGGTTGGTTAACTTTGTATCAAGATTTTAATGAGCAATATAGAGAAGTTGAAGGAAGACAATTGAATGTTCAGGCGTCTCTTGGTCTTATTAAAGATCTGAAAATTGATATTAGTGCAAATAGAAATTATTCTGAAACCTATACCGAAAATTATAGGGTGAATCTTGATACTGATGGTAATATAGATGTAGATAACCCATATTCTTCACTTACTCCTAATACTTTTGGTAATTTCACGATTTCTACAATGCTTATCAGTACAGCTTTTCAAACCAGTGATGAGTTTAATTCTGAAGCATTTGAAGAGTTTAGACAAAATAGACAAGTTGTTGCAGATCGTTTGGCCGAAGATTTTTATGGAACAACTAATTTTCCAAGAAGTGAAGAACAAGAGCCTAATGGCTATCGCTATCCTATAGGATTTGGTAAAACAAATCAAGCGGTTCTTTTACCTGCGTTTTTATCTGCATATTCTGGTGCTGATCCTTCAAAAGTGCAGAAAGGGGCTTTTCGAGATGTGCCTTTGCCTAATTGGGATGTAAAATATACCGGTTTAATGAACTTAAAATGGTTTAAAAAACGTTTTAAGAGATTTTCTGTAGCTCATGGATATCGAGCAAATTATTCTATAAATCAATTTCAAACAAATTTAGAATTTAGAAACCCTACTGATGTAGATCAATCAGGTAATTTCAGAAATCCAATTCTATTTTCTAATATCAATCTAACAGAGCAATTTAGCCCTCTTGTACGATTAGATATGGAGATGAAAAGTTCTATAAAAATTCTTGCAGAATGGAAAAAAGATAGAGCATTGTCTTTAAGTTTTGATAATAATTTGCTTACAGAAATTCAAGGAAACGAGTATATAATTGGTTTAGGTTATAGATTAAAAGATCTTTCTTTTGCAACTAGGATTACAGGTAGAAAACAAATCATTAAGAGTGATCTTAATCTTAGAGCAGACCTTTCTCTAAGAAGAAATGAAACATTTACCAGGTTTTTGGATGTAGATAATACTCAAATTACTGCGGGACAAGATATTTATGGGGTTAAGCTTACTGCGGATTATGCATTGAGTAAGAACCTAACCGCATTATTCTTTTATGATCACACATTCTCAGAATATTCGATATCAACAGCATTTCCACAAACGACTATTAGAGGAGGTTTTACTATTAGATACAATTTCGGAAATTAGAGTGTTTTTATTGTTTAATAGACAGTGAAAATCATTTTATGATATTTTTTTGTCTGTTGTTCTGAAAATCTGATAAAATAAATTTATTTTCGTCTTCTATAAAATTAAACAAATAAAAAAACATTTTAGAAATGAATATTCCTTCAGATTTAAAGTATACAAAAGACCACGAGTGGATTAAAATAGAAGATGATATCGCTATCGTAGGGATCACAGATTTTGCGCAAAGCGAATTAGGTGATATTGTTTATGTTGATGTTGAAACAATGGGAGAAGAATTAGATCAGGAAGAGGTTTTTGGTACCGTTGAAGCTGTTAAAACAGTATCAGATCTGTTTTTGCCTTTATCAGGTGAAATTATAGAGTTTAATGAAGCCCTTGAAAGTGATCCGGAGTTGGTTAATAATGATCCTTACGGAGAAGGATGGATGATAAAAATAAAAATATCAGATACTTCTCAGATCGATAGTTTATTGTCTGCAGATGGCTATAAGGAAGTTATTGGGGCATAAAACCCTTTTTGCTTTAGTAAGTTTAGCTATGCTAATCATTACTTGGGCATCTCTTGCAAAAATTGCATCTCCTGTTCCGATAAGAGTTCAAGGAAGCGATAAAATAGGTCATTTTATTGCGTATTTTGGTTTGACTTTAATCTGGTTTTTGTTTTTTTTCTTTTCAGAGAAACAAAACAGGAATTTTAGACAAAGCATACTGATAAGTTCAATAATCTGCATTCTATACGGTGGATTGATGGAAATCTTGCAAGCCTTGATTACAAATTATAGAAGTTCTGATTGGTATGACATGATTGCAAATACAAGCGGAACAGTTTTTGTGGTGATAATATGTAGTCTTTTTAAAAATAAATTAATTGCATTTAGAAAAATAAGTAATTAATATTGATTTTTATTTCAAATAATCGGTCAATAAAAGTTAAAAAAAGTATTTTTTATTTTACATTTCGATCTTTAATTGGAAATTACAAAAGAAATTAGCTATTTTAGCAATCCTATAATGATTTAAATAATATGGAACCAAAGAAAAATCCTAAAGCAGATTTAAGTAAAAAGAGCGGTTTATTCCTTCAATTAGGTCTTATCCTAGTTCTTTTTATCACATGGCAAGGAATAGAGTGGAAAACTTATGATAGAAGTAATATTGATATAGGTCAGGTGAATCTTGACGAGTTAGAAGAAGAAGATGTGCCAATTACTCAAAACTTGAATACACCACCACCACCTCCACCACCACCTCCTGCTCCAGAGATTATTGACGTAGTAGAAGATGAAGAAGAAGTAGAAGAAACTATTATAGAATCTACAGAGACAAATCAAGAAGAAGAAATTGTTGAGGTAGAAGAAGTAGAGGATGTAGAAGAAGAAGAAGAAATTGCAGATGTACCATTTGCAGTTATTGAGAATGTACCTGTTTTTCCAGGATGTGAAAAAGCTGGAGGTAACGCAGCTAAGAAAAAATGTATGAGTGATAAGGTTAAGAAATTTGTTAACCGTAAATTTAATACAGAACTTGGTAGTGAATTAGGATTATCCGGTGTAAACCGTATCTATGTAAGGTTTAAAATCGATAGAGCAGGTAATATTGTAGGTGTTCAAGCAAGAGGACCTCACCCAAGATTAGAAAAAGAAGCACAGAGAGTAGTAAAGTTGCTTCCTAAAATGACACCAGGAAAGCAAAGAGGTAAAGCTGTAGGTGTATTATACTCGCTTCCTATTGTATTCCAAGTACAAGACTAAGACAGAATATAAAGTTTTTAATATCAGAATCCCGTTACATAAGTAGCGGGATTCTTTTTTTGGTATGCTTGTTGATTTAGGTTTAGTTGTAACGTTAAATCTAAATATTATGAGTAACAAGCACGACGCTAATGTACGAAAAAGTACTTTGTTGAATTTTCAGATTGGACTTATTGCAAGTCTTTTATTTACCTATGTTTTATTTGAAGTATACACTGCTTCACCAATAATCAATTCAACTACAACTGTATCCGAAGTAGAAGAAGAATTTAATTTTACTATGGATGATTTTGTTATTGAAAAAGAGCCTGAAAAAGAATTGGCTGTTAAAGTAAAACCTCAAAAATCTGTTGATCTCTCAGATCCTGAAATTGTTAAAGATGATGAGGTTATCAAGGATATGGATAAGGAGTATAAGCATGAAGAACCAGTAAAGTCTACTCCTGTCAATCCAAGCGATATTGTTGATATTGATGACAATGATGAGCCTGTTACAGTGCCGTTTATTCTGGTAGAAGATGTGCCTGTTTTTCCTGGATGCGAAGTAATGGGTACTAATAAAGAAAAAGCACAATGCTTTTCTGAAAAAGTTGGAAAAATTGTTTCTAGAAAATTTAATACTGGTCTTGGAGAAAGATATGGCTTGAAAGGGATACAAAGAATATACACAATGTTTGAAGTTGGATCTGATGGTGTTATTCAAAATATCCAAATTAGAGCTCCTCATCCTAAATTAAAGGAAGAAGCTGAAAGGGTTATTAAGCTTTTTCCTGAAATGACACCGGGAAAACAAAGGGGAAAACCGGTAACTGTAAAATACCAATTGCCAATTGTATTTAAAATACAAGGATAATAATAGCAGACGCCTAAAATCAAAGGAATAGATATTGATCTGGAATTTTGATTTTAGGCGTTTCTTTTTAATTCTTTTTTTGGGTGAGGCTTGTATAGATTGTTTGTCTCATACGTTCAGGATTTATAAAACCATCTCCAAATCCTTTTGAATCATAAAAAGCGGTTAAAGATGTGTTTTTGATGATGTCATTTTTAGACTTACCGGCATCAATTTCTTTTTGAATTGCATTGGTAATTTCTTTTAGCATTTTTAAAAAATTCTCTAGATCACTTTTAGAAGCTAGTTTTCCATGGCCGGGGATGACCTTAGTATCATCATTAATGAGTAATAAGGCTTTTTCTGAAGCTTTTATGTATCCATTAATATCTCCACCGGATTTTAAGTCAATGTATGGATAGCGGCCATTAAAAAAAGTATCGCCCATATGTAATACATTTCCATTTGCAAAATAAATAATAGCATCTCCGTCTGTATGTGCATTGTGTACATGATATGCTTTTATGTTTTCGTTTTTGAAGTATAATTGTAATCCTTCATCAAAAGTAATTACAGGTAAAGTCTCATAGATAACATCTCCTTTTTCTTTTTGTTTGGATACCATTCTAGATCTTACATTTTTTTGTGCAAAAATTGTAGCGCCCTGCTCGGTAAAATTCTTATTACCTCCTGTGTGGTCTCCGTGAAAATGAGTGTTAATCACCATGGTGACAGGTTGATTGCTTATGCTTTTAAGCTTAGTAAGTATTCTTTTTGATAATCTTGCGAATTGGTCGTCAATGATAAAAAGACCTTTTTCATTTTTGAACACTCCAATATTACCTCCTTGCCCTGTGAGCATGTATATGTTTTTGGAGATAGAATCGAGCGTTATTGTAACCTCTTTATTCTGTTGAGCTTCACTAATAATTGTAAAAAATAGTGCTATCAGAAATATTAATTTCTTCATAAGAATAAGTTTTGTATGTTTTGATAAGTTGATTTGGTCGTTAAATCAATCTGTAAATTACAAGCTGAAATTAAGGTGTTTATAAAATCATAGAAGTGTGACTACGGTTTGTTTTTCTGCTACTAGAAGTGTTTTGCTACCTTATACAGTTGTTAAAAGGTGAATGATAACTAGTTATATTGTTGTCTAAACCGCATTTAAAAATTATCTTTGCACCACTTTTATAAAAAATAAGCTAAAAAAGTGCAAAATTTGAGCGTTACCCAAGTTAATACCGTAAAAACCTCTATTGTACAGGATTTTAAAGAAATCACAAAAATGCGTTTGGCATTGAGTGTTGTATTTTCTTCCCTTGCAGGTTATTTACTGGGCGTTGATGTGATCTCCTGGAGTACTCTTATTTTACTTGCTATAGGCGGATACTTTATGGTTGGTGCTTCTAATGCTTTTAATCAAATTATAGAACGTGATCTTGATAAGTTGATGGATCGCACAAAAAATAGACCTATTCCTTCGGGGAGAATGTCTGTGAACACTGCTTTTGCAATAGCTACAATCTTTACCATTGCCGGGATTACTGTTTTATATAATATTAATCCTAAAACAGCTATGTTTGGGGCGATTTCGATTTTTATTTATGTAAGTCTATATACGCCTTTAAAAACGAAAACACCATTATCAGTGTTTGTAGGAGCTTTTCCAGGGGCTATACCTTTTATGTTAGGATGGGTAGCGGCAACGAATGAATTTGGAATTGAGCCAGGCACATTGTTTATGGTACAATTCTTTTGGCAATTTCCACATTTTTGGGCAATAGGATGGTTGCTTTATGAAGATTATAAAAAAGGAGGCTTTTTTATGTTGCCTACCGGAAAAAGGGATAAAGGAACAGCAATACAAGTAATTATATATACAGTTTGGACAATAGTAACCTCTTTAATTCCTGTTTTTGGAGTTACAGGTAAACTTTATATCACACCTGTATCTGGGGGTATTATACTGATTTTGGGACTTGTTTTGTTGAAATATGCAATTCGATTATATAAGATAAGAGATGCAAAAACGGCGAAGCGGTTGATGATTATGAGTGTTTTATATATTACGTTATTGCAAATTGTTTATGTAGCAGATAAATTTATTCGTGCATGGATTTAACACAAGGTACAGATCAAGAAAAAATTAATAAGTCTAAAAAAACCATGATGTGGTTTGCTATGATTAGTATGGCAATGGTTTTTGCAGGACTTACTAGTGCATATGTAGTTAGCAAATCTAGAAAAGATTGGGAAATAGATCTTACTTTTCCAATGCCTTTTATCTACAGTATATTTGTTATAATTGCGAGTAGTGTTACATTTCATTTTGTAAAAAAAGCAATAGAAAAAGAAAATAGAGGATTGGCAACGATACTCTTACTCTCTACACTGGCATTGGGAGTTGTGTTTGTTTTTTTGCAATTTGAAGGTTTTAATGATATAATTCGTCAGGGGTATCACTTTACTGGTCCTACATCAAATATTATATCAACTTTTATGTTTATAATCGTTGTAACACACCTAGCACACATTATTGGCGGGTTATTAGTAATTTTAGTAGTAATTTATAATCATTTTAAACAAAAGTATAAAAAAGGACAAACCATTGGTTTAGAACTAGGTGCTATGTATTGGCATTTTGTTGATTTTTTATGGGTTTATCTCTTTTTGTTTTTATATTTCGTGAGATAATAAAAATCCTTACTTTTGTGAAAAATTTAATAATACCAAATTCTTTATATGGAAACAGCTGTTCCTAATACAGGCACCGAAGATAAATTATGGGGTGGAGGCAATAAGCCACTCAAAGTGACTTATGGTAAGATGATGATGTGGTTTTTTATCCTTTCTGATGCACTTACGTTCTCAGGTTTTCTTGCTGCATATGGTTTTTCAAGATTTAAATTTATAGATTCTTGGCCTATCGCTGATGAAGTGTTTAATCACTTTCCTTTTTTACATGGAGTAGATGCTCCAATGTATTATGTGGCTTTGATGACTTTTATACTTATATTCTCTTCGGTAACAATGGTATTGGCGGTAGATGCTGGTCATCATATGAAACAGAAAAAAGTTATTTTATATATGTTTCTTACCATCATAGGAGGTATTATTTTTGTGGGATCTCAAGCATGGGAATGGAAAAACTTTATAAAAGGAGAGTATGGGGCTGTAGAAACCAAAGGTGGACAGATTCTTCAATTTGTAGATGCAGAAGGACATAGAGTTTCTCTTAACGACGTTGCGGTAATTGATACACATAAAGAAAGAGTACGACACGAAAGAAAAAATGGTATTTGGTATACTGATGAAGGTACACTACCAACTTATACAATTGAGGAAATAAGAAATGGTTTTGCTAAAAAATCTGATCTTCTTATTAGAACCCAAATCTTAACCGAAGATGGTCATAAGACTGTTCTTTCTAGAGAGGAATCATTAAAGAAATTAAATGCGGAAGCTATCGGTATTGTAGAAGGAGCTAATTTGCGTCATAACGAATACGGAACACCGCTGTTTGCTAATTTTTTCTTCTTTATAACAGGATTTCATGGTTTTCACGTTTTCTCTGGAGTTGTGATCAATATTATCATTTTTATCAACGTAATCTTAGGAACTTACGAAAGAAGAAAGAATTACGAAATGGTAGAAAAAGTTGGTCTTTACTGGCACTTTGTAGATTTAGTTTGGGTATTTGTATTTACTTTCTTTTACCTGGTTTAATAAAAATATTGATAGTATAACTATTATGGCACACGATACAGCACACCACGAGTCGAATACAAAAAGAATATGGAACGTATTTATCATTCTTTCTGTAATTACAATAGTAGAAGTAATCTTAGGAATTATAAAACCAGCTTTTCTTGTAGATATTAAGTTGGTAAGTATGAAGCTTCTTAATTGGATATTTATAATTCTAACAATTTGGAAAGCATATTATATTACATGGGCATTTATGCATATGGAAGGTGAAACAAAAGGATTAAGAAGATCTGTCGTTTGGACCTCTGTATTTTTAATTTGTTATCTAATTTTTATACTTCTTACAGAAGGAGATTATATATATGAAGTTTATAAATCAGGATACGTAAGTTGGGATTTTTAATCTTTATCATATAAGTTAAAAGCATTGTAAAAAGACGGGTATTTATACCGTCTTTTTTTAATTTTATATATTATTTGTAACAACAGATTATAGTGGGTAAGAAGTTGTTCTGTCTACTTTGTTTGGGTAAGGAAAAATAGTTGTGAAATGAAAAAATTTCTTGTTTTAGGTATTTTATTTGTATTACCATTAGTTGCGTATTTATTTTTTGCCTCGGGAGTCCATAATTTTGCAAAATTACCGGTATTAAACGATCAAGTGTTGGATGTAAATGTCTTAAAAAGTTCAACCAATCAAGAGGCTACTTTCAAAGATAATATTACTGTCCTCGGTTTTTTGGGTAAGGATATGTATAACAAACAAGGAAATGCCTTTAACTTGAATCAGAAGATTTATAAAAAAAACCATCAATTTAAGGATTTTCAATTTGTAATGATCTTACCAATTGGTAGCGAAAATGCTGCAAAAGACTTATTAGAAGAATTAGACGATATAGCAGATGTTTCAGGTTGGAAATTTCTTTTTAGTACACCAGAAAAGATAAAAATGTTGTTTAATAGTTTAGAAACTCCTCATACATTGGATGCTAATTTAGCAACTAACTTTGTGTTTATTATTGATAAAGATGGTAATTTAAGAGGAAGAGATGGAAGTGTAAAAGACGATAATTCTAAAACGTATGGTTATGATGCTAGCTCTGTAGCTGATCTGGCAAATGTGATGACCGATGATGTCAAAGTAATTCTTGCTGAATATCGTTTAGCACTTAAAAAATATAAGGCAGATCGTAATAGTAAATAATTCTTGATCAATGAAAAAGTATTCTTATGTAGGTATCTCATTTATTATATTGATTTTTGGAATTATTTTCATTCCTAAAATTGTTAATAGAGTAAAAGAAACCTCAATCGTTTCAAATGATAGGATGAGTGCAGAAAACCCTGTTACAAATGAAAAATTATCCTATATTAAACTTAATGAAGAGCCTAAAAAAGTGCCTGAATTCGCATTTTTGAATCAAGATAGCCTTCTTATTACAAATCATGATTTTAAGGGTAAAGTATATATAGCAGAATTCTTTTTTACCAGTTGTCCTACAATATGTCCTAAGATGACTTCTAATTTGGTCTATTTGCAAGATAAATTAAAAGAAGAAGAAGGTTTCGGTGTGGCTTCTTTTACAATCAACCCAAAATTTGATACTCCAGGAAGACTCAAAAAGTATGCAGAACGATATAAAGTCACTAATCCGGATTGGCATTTTTTAACTGGTGATAGAGAACGTATTTACGATCTTGCAAATACCGGTTTTAATATTTATGCTGCAGAAAACCCAGAAGTACCTGGAGGTTTTGAGCATAATGGGTACTTCGCCTTGATTGACAAAAAAGGTTTTATCAGGTCTAGATATGATGCTTCTGGAAATCCAATTATTTATTATAGAGGTACTATAGGAGTGGATGAGAAAATGGATGAAAATGGTGAAGAAGAACAAATAACAATTCTATTAGAAGACATAAAAAAATTATTGAAAGAAGATGAGTAATAGCGTTTCAGATGTAGAAAAGAAATATAATAAGTGGATTGTAATATTATCTGTAGTTATACCGATAACTGTTGCAGCCTTATTTGGTGTCAATCTAAGAAAGATGGGCTTTCAGGTGGAACCACTTACTTTTTTGCCACCGATTTATGCTACGATTAATGGAATAACAGCTGTAATTTTAATTGCAGCACTATGGGCGATAAAGAATAAAAATATTAAGCTGCATGAAAAATTAATGAAAGGGGCAATTCTTTGTTCTGTATTGTTTTTGGTAATGTATGTTGCCTATCATATGACAAGTGATTCTGCATCTTTTGGAGGAGAAGGAGTGATACGTTATGTGTACTTTTTTATTTTAATAACGCATATAGCTTTATCTATAATCATCATTCCTTTAGTATTGATTACTTATGTGAGAGCTCTCTCAGAAAGATTTGATAAGCATAGAAAAATTGCAAAAATTACATTTCCAATCTGGTTATATGTCGCTATAACTGGAGTTGTAGTTTATATAATGATTTCGCCATACTATGTCCATTAAATGAAAAATGTTAATGATAAGCATAAGAAAATGAATACAAAATTAGTCTATATACTTTTAATTTTAATGCTAGTGAGTGTTCCGGTAGAAGCTCAATGTGCAATGTGTAGAGCAGTTTTAGAAAGCGAAGAAGGACAAACTGCCGCAAAAGGAATTAATAACGGTATTGTATACCTTATGATTATACCTTATGTTTTGATAGGTGTCGTAGGATATGTTGTTTATAACAACAGGAAAAAATCAAAAACTACTGATACACCATAATTTTATCAGGATTAAATTTTTAACATTTTCATAACGTTTCTTCGTGTAACAAAAATATATAATGGTTAGTCTTATCATACAAGACCTAACTGACCACAAGTATATTTAATTATTTTAAAAAAACTCTTTTTAGTAAATAATTTAGTTGGTAAGTCTTAACATTTTTATAATAGGTATTGTTAAAAAGATCAATACTCAATAATTTTAATCTCATGTTATGATTGAAATAAAAGACTTACATAAATCTTACCAAATGGGAAGCAATTCTCTTCATGTGCTTAAGGGAATTAATTTTAGTGTAAAAGAAGGAGAATTGGTTTCTATCATGGGGTCTTCAGGTTCAGGAAAATCTACATTACTTAATATTTTAGGAATGTTAGATGAAGCCGATACAGGAAGTTACTTTCTAGATGGTATGCCTATCAAAAATCTGAACGAAAAGATTGCAGCAAAGTATCGCAATCAATTTTTGGGGTTTATTTTTCAGTCATTTAACTTGATCACTTACAAAAATGCAATAGATAACGTAGCATTACCACTCTACTATCAAGGGATTAAACGTAAAGAGAGAATAGAAAAAGGGATGCATTATTTATCTAAGGTTGGTCTTGCAGATTGGGCAACACATCTTCCAAATGAACTTTCCGGAGGACAAAAACAAAGAGTTGCTATTGCGCGAGCACTGGCATCTGAGCCAAAAGTTTTGCTTGCAGATGAGCCTACAGGAGCTCTAGATACCAAAACATCTTACGAGGTAATGGAGTTAATCCAGGGGATTAATGATGAAGGAAAAACGATCTTGATTGTTACACATGAACCGGATATAGCAGATATGACAAAACGTATCGTAAATCTTAAAGACGGGGTAATTATTGATGATACCATTGTTAAGCAAGTAAAGGCAGCCGCATATGTTTAATATAGAACGATGGCAGGAAATTTTTGATGCCATAGGGAAAAACAAATTACGAACATTTCTTACAGGAGTATCTGTAGCTTCAGGGATTTTTATTCTTGTACTTCTTCTAGGAGTGGGGCAAGGGATGCAAAATGGTATAGCTAAAGAGTTTGAAAGTGATGCTTCAAATAGTATTTGGGTATGGACAAGAACAACTTCTGTAGAATATAAAGGACTAAATCCGGGTCGGGAAATCATAATGACCAATCAAGATTATGACTTTATTAATCGAAAAAATGAAAAGTATCTAGAATATAAATCATCAAGAGCAAGAGATTGGGGGATTGTAGTTTCTTATAAAAAAGAATCAGGGAGTTATGGTGTAGAAGGTATATTTCCTGATTTTCAAATGATAGAAAATGAAGAAATGATTTCAGGACGATTTATCAATCAAAATGATATCAAAGAGAGAAACAAAGTTGTTGTTATTGGAAATAAAGTGAAAAAAGATCTTTTTAAAAAAGATAAAGATCCAATAGGAGAGTTGATCAGAATTAATGATATTCCATTTATGGTAGTAGGGGTATTTCATGATAAAGCAGGAGAAAGAGAAGAAGATAGAGTATTTGTTCCATCTCCAATAGCACAACAAATATTTAGCAAAGGACAAGGGATAGATGGCCTAGCCTATACACTAAAACCTGAAAAAGATTTTGAAACTGCAGTACGCAAATCACAAGAATTTGTGGCATCTATGAAAGGCTACCTCAAAGAAAAACATGTGATCTCACCAGAAGATAAGAGAGCTATAGGTGTAAATAATAGTTTGAAAGGAGCGAAGCGTTTTTATAATTTGATGTTTATGATTAAAACCTTTTTCTGGTGGGTAGGTATTTGTACAATCATTGCAGGAGTTGTAGGGGTGAGCAATATCATGCTCATCATAGTAAAAGAAAGAACAAAAGAAATCGGTATTAGAAAAGCACTTGGAGCTCAGCCTGGTTCTATTATTACTATGATTTTGCAAGAAGCAATTTTTGTGACGACAATAGCAGGGTTTACAGGTCTGATATTAGGTTTAACGTTGTTAGAATTTGCTGGCCCGATGATACAGACAAACTTTATAGCAAACCCTTCAGTAAATTTTAATGTAGCTATTACTACTGTATTAATACTTATCCTTGCAGGTGCTTTGGCAGGATTTTTTCCAGCATGGCGAGCAGTAAGAATCAAACCTATTGTAGCACTTAGAGACGAATAATATGTTTAATAGAGATCAATGGAGTGAAATATTAGAAGCACTGACTGCAAATTGGTTCAGAACATTGCTTACCGCTTTTGGGGTGTTTTGGGGGATATTTATATTGGTGATCCTTCTAGCGGCAGGAAAAGGATTAGAAAATGGGGTAAAACAAGGTTTTGGTGATATTGCTACAAACACTATGTTTATGTGGACACAAACCGCATCAAAACCATATAAAGGCTTACCAAAAGGAAGACGTTTTGATTTCAAAATTGGAGATGTAGCTTCAATTAGAGATCAAGTGCCAGGATTAGAATATATTTCACCAAGAAATCGATTAGGAGGTTTTAGAGGAACTAATAATGTTACTAGGGGATTAAACACAGGTGCTTTCAATGTATTTGGGGACTATCCGGAGATTATAAGACAAGACCCGATTAGTATTACCTCAGGTAGATTTATTAATTATGGAGATATTGGTAATCGTAGAAAAGTAGCCGTAATAGGTGAAGGGGTAAAAAAAGAATTGTTTCCTGATGGTGAAGAACCTATAGGAGACTACATAAAAATACAAGGAGTAAGTTTTATGGTCATCGGTACCTATACCAAGAGAAATAACAATGGAGATGCAGAAGAAGGACAAAAAGAAATATATGTTCCTTTTACTTCTTTTTCACAGGCATTTAATTTTGGAGATAGAGTAGGGTGGATGGCTATTACAGCAAAGGATAATGAGTCAATTTCAGAATTAAAAGATGATATTATTGAAGTCGTTAAAACAAATCACAAAATACACCCTGAAGATAATCGTGCAGTAGGAAATTTTGATTTATATGAAGAATTTAATAAAGTTAATGGTTTGTTTATAGCGCTTAATGGTGTTGCTTATTTTGTTGGGGTACTTATATTACTTTCAGGAATTATTGGGATTAGTAATATCATGCTTATTGTAGTAAAAGAAAGAACAAAAGAAATAGGCATACGCAGAGCACTTGGGGCTTCACCTTGGGCAGTTAGAGGGCAAATTTTATTAGAATCAATTTTTCTAACCATTATATCTGGTATGACAGGTATTGCAGCTTCTACAGGGATTATCTATTTGATTAATAAAATGTTGGAAGGAAATCCCGATAGCAAAGATACAATGTTTGCTAATCCAAGTGTAGATTTAGTAGTGATATTTGTAGCACTTGTGATACTGATTACTAGTGGATTATTAGCTGGGCTTATTCCGGCACAGGTAGCGATAAAAACAAAACCCATAGACGCATTGCGAACAGAATAATTAAAAAATCAATCAATCTTATATCCTTTTAACAACCGGATATTACATTAATCAATATCAATAAAATGAAAAAAACGGTAACTATTATTATTTTACTTCTCATTGTATTAGTATTTGGAATCTCTTTATTTTACCTATATCAAAAAAATCAAGAAGCGCCTGTAACCTTTGAGACAGAAACGGCTACGACCGAAACCATTATCAAAAAAGCAGTTGCCACAGGTAGTATAGTGCCAAAAGAAGAAGTTTTGATTAAACCTAATATTTCTGGTATTATTGATGAGATTTATATAGAAGCAGGAGACCAGATTAAATCAGGAGATTTAATAGCCAAAATCAAAGTCATTCCTGATATTTCTTCTATGCAAAGTGCACAAAATGCAGTACAATCTGCACGTATCGATCTAGAGAATCAAGATAGAGTATATAATAGACAAAAAGAATTGTTCGAAAAAGGAGTCATCTCTGCAAACGAGTTTGATTCTGCTGATGTTGCTTATAAACAAGCTAAGCAATCATATGAATCTGCAAAACAAAATTTTCAAATCGTTAGGACAGGTACAGCAAGAGGATTAGGTAGTGTTGCTAATACACTAATACGATCTACTGTAACAGGTATGGTGCTAGAAGTTTCTGTCAAAGTAGGAAATCAAGTTATCGAGGCAAACAATTTTAATGATGGAACCACAATAGCAACCGTTGCCGATGTGGGAGAAATGATTTTTGAAGGAAAAGTAGATGAAAGCGAAGTAGGAAAAATTAAAGAAAATCTTCCTTTAGAAATTACAGTCGGAGCCATAGAAGGCAAACAATTTGATGCAGTATTGGATTATATTGCTCCAAAAGGAAAAGATGAAAATGGAGCAATACAATTTGAAATCAAAGGAACACTGGATAAAAAAGATACAACTTTTATTAGAGCTGGACTAAGTGCAAACGCATCTATTATTCTTGCCAGAGCTGAGGGTGTTATGGCACTCAAAGAAGCCCTGATCCAATATGACAAGAATACAAAAAAACCTTATGTAGAAATAGAAACTGGGGAGCAAACATTTGAGCAGAAAGATGTAGTATTAGGTATAAGTGATGGAATTAATGTCGAAATAAAAAATGGAATCTCTAAAAGTGATAAAGTAAAAGTGTGGAATCAAATTAAAGAAGAAGAATTTGATGAAAATTAAATTCGATTTGTTTTTACAATATAATGTAACAATGTTGATTAAATAGATACATATACAGCTGTTAGTATGAAATCAAAAAAACATCCGGGCATATTCTTATTTTACAAAAGAATTTTGCATTTTAAACCTATGAAAATTAAAACTCTAATTTTATTAGTTACCATTTTATCATTCTCGCAAGGACAATCACAAGATAAAAAATGGACACTGCAAGAATGTGTAGAATATGCTCTTGAAAATAATATAACCATAAAACAATCAGAGCTTAATGTAGAAAACGCTTCTATAGATAAGTTAGAGGCAATCGGTAATTTTGTGCCTTCATTAAGCGGTTCAGGAACGTTGTCTTCAAACACGGGGGCAAATATCAACCCGGTTACCAATGCTTTTGAAACGAATACCTTTACTTCTTTTACAACTTCTGTAAATATGGGAGTTAATCTATTCGATGGGCTACGTAATCTAAGACAATTGCAGAGGGCAAGGATTAATAAAGTGTTGAATCAGTATAATTTAGCTCAGTCTAAAGATGATATTATTTTGTTAGTTGCTAATAGTTATTTACAAGTATTACTTAATAAAGAATCGTTAAAAGTAATTGAGAAACAGCATGAGATTACTATAGAACAATTAAAAAGAACAAAAGAACTTGTAGATGCAGGGGTGCTGCCTCAAGGAGATCTTTTGGAAATAGAAGCAACCTCGGCAGATGAACTTACTCGTATTGTACAGGCAGAAAATGCAGTTCAAATATCATTAATCAGTCTTGCTCAAAACCTATTGATCAAAGACTATGAAATTTTTGATATAGCAGAACAAGAATATTTAGTACCTACCGCAGAAATTCTAGAAAAACCAATTAATGAGATTGTTAATAAAGCAAGACAATCAAGATATGAGGTGCAGATTGCCGAACAAAATACATTAATAGCAAAAAAAGATCTACAAATATCGAGAGGTAGCTACTATCCAACACTCTCTGCATTTTTTGGGTATAATACACGTTGGGCAGATAATGATTTTTTGAACAGAGGATTTACAGAACAGTTGTATGAAAATGACGGATTCTCTTATGGTTTACAACTTAATGTGCCAATTTTGAATGGTTTTGCTTCCAGAAGTCAGGTAAAAAGAAATAAAATCAATGTAGAACGAACTGCTTTTCAGTTAGAACAAGCTCAATTAGATCTTGATAGTAATGTATATCAAGCATATTTAGATGCAAAAGCCTCTGCAGAAGCATATGAAGCTGCACAAGTTTCTGTAAAAGCACAAGAAAGAGCTTATGACTATGCAAAAGATAGATATGATGTAGGATTAACAAACGCTTTTGATTTTAGTCAATCAAAATTCAGGCTAGAAAATGCGCAAAGTCAAGAAGTACAAAATAAATTTGATTATATTTTTAAATTGAAAGTACTAGAACTTTACTTTGGTATACGAATAGCAAACATTAAATTATAGAAATTAAATTTCTAATTTCGATATGACATGCCATAAAAGATTGTATTTTCACAAGTGTAGGTATTAATTAGGATTACATTATGAATAAGAAAAAAATATTCCTGATTTTGGGTATTGTAGTTGTTGTACTTGGATTACTTATTTATGGAAAAAAAGCAGGTTGGTATGGCAAAAACGGTAACTATAAAGAAGTTTCTATTACAAAAATTAAAAATATAGATATTGTAGAAACGGTATCTGCAACGGGAAAAATCCAACCAGAAGTAGAGGTGAAGTTATCATCTGAGGTTTCGGGAGAAATCATAGAATTACCGATCAAAGAAGGGCAACAAGTGCAAAAAGGGGATTTATTAGTGCGTATTAATCCCGATATCATTCAGTCAGGGTTAAATAGATCTCAAGCGGCATTAGAAAATGTTAGAGCAGTTTTGGAACAATCAGAAGCGAGTCTCAAAGAAGCAAAACTTAGTTATGATCGTAATAAAGGATTGTTTGAAAAAGGAGTAATTTCTAAGTCAGAATGGGATGCTGCCGTGTCACGATATGAGGTTGCAGAAGCTTCAAAAAAATCGGCATATTACAATGTAAGAAGTGCTCAGGCCTCTGTAAATGAAGCAAAAGACAACTTAAGCAGAACGTCTATTTATGCCCCTATGAGTGGCACAATATCAAAACTATCAGCAGAGTTAGGAGAAAGAGTTGTGGGAACTCAACAAATGGCAGGTACAGAAATTCTTCGTATAGCAAATCTAAGTAATATGGAAGTAGAAGTAGATGTTAATGAAAATGATATTGTAAAGGTTAATATTCAAGATTCTACAATTGTTGAGGTAGATGCGTATCTAAAAAAACAATTCAAAGGCATAGTAACCGAAATAGCAAACTCAGCAGAGAATGATGTAACAGCAGATCAGGTTACTAATTTTAAGGTAAAAGTTAGAATTCTTGAAGAATCATATAAAGATCTTATAGAGGGCAAGCCCGAAAATTTTTCTCCTTTTCGACCTGGGATGACTGCTACTGTAGATATAATTACAGATAAAAGAGAAAATGTGATCGGTGTACCAATAAGCTCTATAGTTATAAAAAATGATACTACCAGTATTACAAAATCTTCAAAAACAGAGCCATCTGAAATTTCAACTGCTGAAGACAAAAAATATGAATGCGTTTTTGTAAAACAAGGTGAAAAAGCAAAATTAAGAGTTATTAAAACAGGCATTCAAGATGATAGTAATATAGAAATAACCAGTGGTTTAGTAGAGGGAGATGAAATCGTTACAGGTCCTTATAACATTGTGACTAAGATTTTAAAAAATGGTGACAATATAACTTCTTTGGATGCTCAAGGCACCAAAAAAGATTAAGAAAATACAGCATCAAAGTATTTGTTTACAGTAATGTTTCATTAAAAGAATCTTAAGAACTCCCATACTAGATTGTTTTCAATTATCTTTGCCAAAATTTTTTATATGGCTTATATTCTTTGCATTGAGACGTCTACGACAAATTGTTCTGTTGCTTTAGTGAAAGATGAGAAATTAGTTTTATTAAAGGAAGATTATAATAAGACATATTCTCACGCAGAACGATTGCATAGTTTTATAGACGAGATTATCAAAGAGTCTGAGATTTCTATCAAAGATTTATCTGCAATTTCTGTAAGTAAAGGACCAGGCTCATATACAGGGTTAAGAATTGGTGTTTCTGCGGCCAAAGGGCTTTGTTATGCGCTAGATATCCCATTAATATCTGTACCTACATTGCAGACTTTGGCAATGCAGGTAATGGGTAAAAAAAATGCTTATATCATTCCTATGCTTGATGCAAGAAGAATGGAGGTCTACTCTTCAGTTTTTTCTGAAGAGCATATAGAATTAAGAGAAACAAAAGCTGAAATTCTTACAGAAACTTCTTTCTCAGAATATTTAAAAAACAAGAGCGTATTTTTTATTGGTAATGGAGTAGAAAAATTTTCTCAAATATGCTCAGATATTGACAATGCAACCTTTATTAAAGATAAACTACCTTCTGCAAAAGAAATGGCTCTGTTAAGCTATCAAAAATATATAAAAGAGGAGTTCGAAAATGTTAGTTATTTCGACCCCTATTACTTAAAAGACTTTGTGACGGGGTAGCGTCTGCGTTTTTTAATGCATTATATCTTGCAACAAGACGTATTAAATCTTCTTCTTTTTTAAAACGGATGCTTTCCTTTTTTAGATATTGTTTCAACTCATCTTCCTTGTCACTAAAAGTAGCTAAGAAATCTTTCTTTTTCATAGGTAATTCCATTATAATTCCATTTTCTTCAATAAGATAAGTTATAATAGTTCTTAATCTTCCAGGTTCAGGAGTGCCTGCTTGTACCATCTTCTTAGGCTCAGGATCTGTAATCTTTAGAGTATATTTTTTGTAAATACGATAGTTATCGGTCAATTCTACTAATATATAGTAGCCGTCCCTTTCCATGCCTCTTTGCGTTTCAAAGTTGCAATAGTAAAAATAGTCACCATCAATTCTGGCGTGTATTTTTGCGCTTTTTGTTATTTCAAATAATTCTGAATTTGAAGTGTATTCTAAAGCATCAGTTAAAATATTATACTTAAGCTTTGTATCATAGGTTCCGGATTTTTCGTCTATTACACTAGATTCTTTATACCTGCCTTTCATATAAATTGAGCCTTCATACTCATCATAAGTGTATGTTTTTTCAATAGGTGTTAATAAACTTTTGGGTAATTGAGAGAATATCAAAGATGATGATATTAATGATAAAAAAAGTAGTATTTTTTTCATAATTTATAGATTTAGGTCTTATAAATTTAGATAAATCACACTATATCACCAATTTTATTTAAGTTTTCGTATTATTTTTTCGGTATTGATAATAAAAAACTAAAAACACCTAAAAATTAACAGTTCATTAAGTGTTTTTTTGAAAAAAATACATATAATTTTTACGCGAAAACCGTAACTGTAAATTATAAAAGGCTGATTTATAATTAAAAAGAGAATTAATCTATTATGCTAATTACTTTGTTTATTTCCTCTACAGGGTATTGGCAAGAATTATTCACGCAAGTATAAATTAGCGTTTTTCCTTCGGTATATCTGTTTTTAAGTAAAGGCTTATCTAATTCTATTTCGCTTCCTGCAATTAATTTATTTGGAATGTATATTTTATTTAATTCTTGAAGTTTTGCTTTGGCTTCTTCTCCTACAATTACTAACTCATAAAAGTTAAAAGAGTAGTTTAGCATCAGATCTAACCAATTTGAATGCCCTGATGCATATGGGCCTATCTGTGGCTTTATATTATGAAGCATTTTTTTACTAATTTCTTTATAGGTGTTAGCATCATAATAGTGAGATAATAAAAACAGATTTTTTGCCATTACAGAATTAGAAGCAGGAATTACATTGTCACTTGATTCTATAGTACGAGTAATCAATGCGGGGTCTTCATCAGAAGTAAAATAAAATATGTTTTTTTCTGCGTCATAAAAATGTTCTAGTGTATAGTCTGTAAGCTGTTTTGAAATATCAAGCCATTTATGATCAAATGTATTTTCATACAAAACAATGAATGCTTCTATAACCATTGCATAATCTTCTAAATAACCATTAATAGTACTTTTTCCATTTTTGTAATTATGAAATAGTGATTGATTGTCTTTTAATTGATTCTTAATGATAAAATCTGCGTTTTTAATTGCAGCATTTATAAACTTTTCTTCCCCAAAGACACTGTATGCATCTAGATATCCTTTTATCATTAAAGCATTCCAAGAAGTTAATGTTTTATCATCTAATCTTGGTCTAGCTCTCTTTTCTCGTTCTTGAAACAAGATTTTTTTCCAATCACTGATTTTTTGGTTCAAAACATCATTTGTGATTTTATTTTGAGAACAAAACTCTTCTTGATTACTATTTCTTATAAGTACAAAGTTTTCTTTTTCCCATAAACCATAAGAATTAATATTATAATATTTTGAAAATAGATCATAATCATTATTTAGTAATGCCTTTAATTCTTCCTTTTTCCAAACATAGTAAGCTCCTTCTTCTAATTCGCCCTCTGGGGTAGTGCTATCTGCATCTAGAGATGAATAAAACGCGCCTTCTGTATTAGTAAGTTCTCTTTCTACAAAGGCTAGAGTTTCATATACAACATCTTTATACCAGTCATCTTGTGTAACTTGATAGGCATTGGCATATAAACTTACTAATTGGGCATTATCATATAACATTTTTTCAAAATGAGGAACGTGCCATTTTGCGTCTGTTGAGTATCTGGAGAATCCTCCGCCAACATGGTCATAAACACCGCCAAATGATATTTTGGTTAATGTGTTTTTTACAAATGTTAATAACTCTTTGTCTCCTGTTTGATATGCATATCGCAATAAAAATTGATAATTATTCGGCATCATAAATTTGGGGACTCTTTTTGTTCCTCCTTTTTGATGATCAAAATTTTTGCTCCATTCTTTTACGGCAGATGCTAGAAACTCTTTATCAAATTTGATTTCGTCTTTATTTGGCTCTACAATATCTATGGACTTAATGCCTTGTTCTAACTTTTGTGCATATTCTAGAATTTTTTCGGGTTGTTTGCTATACATACCTGCAATTTGGTCTAAGGCATCCATCCAATTTTCTTTAGGAAAATAGGTGCCTCCCCAAACAGGTCTGCCATCTGGTAAAGCAATTACATTAAGTGGCCAACCACCACTGCCGGTCATCAACTGTACAGCATTCATATATACTTGATCTACATCAGGACGCTCTTCTCTATCAACTTTTATGTTGATATAATTTTTGTTCATTACTTCTGCCACTTTTGGATCTTCAAAGCTTTCATGCTCCATGACGTGACACCAATGGCACGCTGCATAACCGATACTGATAATAATTAATTTATTCTCTTTTTTGGCTTGTTCTAATGCTGATTGCCCCCATGGTTTCCAATCAACGGGATTATGTGCGTGTTGTAATAAATAAGGACTGGTTTCATGAACCAAATCATTGGTATATGTATGCTGCTGTTCCATCGGAGGAGTGTTTTGACTATTGCAAGAAATTAATGTAATGATTAGAATGATGAGCCAATATTTCATCTTTTGAATTTACTTTTATAATACATTGTAAAAAAGGTAATATACAAAACAAGCCATCAATATTTCTGTTTTATTTTATGATTATCTAAAAATATAAAAAGCATCCTGAATTAATCAGGATGCTTTTTATAAATAAAATCTAATTTTTTAATTGATCTCAAAAGATATTTTAAGATTGACTCTAAATTCTGTTACCTCATTGTCTTTTACAACTACGCTTTGGTCGGCTACCCATGCAGAACGAATATTTTTTACAGTTTTGCCAGCTTGTTTTATCGCTTTTTTTGTAGCATCTTCCCAACTTTCTTCTGAGTTTGCTAGTACCTCTATAACTTTAATAATTGCCATTTTTTAATTTTTTTAGTTAAAAATTTGTGTCTTTTATAAAGATACGATATAATTTCTTTATTTTTTGTATCAATAAAGAAGTGTTTTATAACACAAGCATAGAGGTTACAAATAGAGTTTTCTTAGTTGTTTAAAAAAAATATTTTTTGAGATGTAGTTTACGCTATCCATTAATGGCTTCTACATATTCCACTTTACCTTTTAGCATCTCTTTGAGCATATTTTCGATACCGTTTTTAAGTGTAAATGTTGAAGAAGGGCAACCACTACAGGCTCCTTGTAATACTACTTTTACACCTTTGCTGTCTGGATCATAAGAATCAAATAATATATTCCCTCCATCACTGGCAACAGCAGGTTTTATATACTCATCTATGATGTTTACGATATCTTTTGAAACATCATCTAGTTTTTCGAAGTCTGCGTCTGCTCGCTTTTCGATTTCTTTTTTAGATACAGTTGCATTTGCAGAAAGAACTTCTTTTCCTTGTTCTAAGTAGTTGCGTAAAAACTCTCTTATCTCCAGAGTGATTTCATTCCAATCTGCCATATCGTACTTACTGATAGAAATATAATTCTCATCAATATATACTTCTTTTACAAATGGAAGATGAAATAATTCTTTTGCTAAGGGGGCATCTTTGGTATCATCTATATTTTTGAACTCATGGCCTGTAGTTACGAGTTTTTTGTTGGCAACAAATTTTAGTACTGCAGGATTGGGGGTGCTTTCTGCGTATATTGTTATAGGTACTTTTTTGGTAGTTGTATTTTCTGTTACTACAGGTTGACCGCTATTTAAGTAGTTTTTAATTTGTTCTGCTACTTCATCTTGTACATCTGCCCATTCTACAATTTCATATTTGTCAATAGCAACAAAATTTTGAGCAATAAATACTCTTTTTACAAAAGGAAGATAAAAAAGTTGTTGAGCGAGAGGTGAATTTTTTGCCTGATCAATATTTTCATATTCATAGCTGGTATGTTCTGTAAGAAAATAATTTGCTTCAAATTTTACAATACCGGCATTCGAGGTAGGCTCTATTTTAATTTCAAAATTCTTTTCCATTCTTTAATTTTTAGCAAATTTACTAAAAACCTGTGCCAAATCATTGTATAGCGCCTTATCCTATTGGTTTTTAACGATTCAAATTCAAAAATATCAGGTAAGGCTCGATTTATAACAAAAATTTATATCTTTGAAATCGTTGTAAGACAATAATTTATTTATAGATTATAACAAAATGTTTACAATAGTATGTGTTTTTTGTAGTTTAACTAAAATTCACAAATTCTATTTGGCCCCGTAAATTATAAAGCCCGAAATGAACTTTAAATTTCTTTATGTACTATTCTTGGCATTGATTTCTCAATGTGTATTGTCTCAAGAAGGCATTCCCGTGTATTCAGACTATTTATCTGATAATTTATATCTAGTACATCCATCTATGGCAGGAGCGTCTAATGCCAATAAGATTAGACTTACAGCCAGAAAACAATGGTTTGACGTTAGTAATGCTCCGAACTTACAGACACTAAATGTTAATTTTAGATTAGGAGAAAAATCCGGAATGGGAGCGATCATGTATCGTGATGAGAATGGACGTTTTTCTCAAACAGGTTTTTATCTTACTTATGCCTATCATTTGTTGTTTTCTAGAGATAGAACAGATTTAAATATGCTTTCTTTTGGTCTAAGTGCAGGTTTTATACAATCTAATCTGGATATTCGAGGTCTTGATGATCCTGTTGATCCAGATCCTGTAATATTAGACAGGGTACAAAAAGATGGGTATTATAATGTCGATTTTGGAATGTCATATCACTTTCTAGAATGGTATGCTCATTTTACTGTAAAAAATATTTTACCTACTACGCGCGATATTTTTGATAATAATACACCAATACAAGAATCTGATAACCAACGTAGATATTTATTCTCGTTAGGCTACCTTTTAAGTTTGAACGAATCTTGGAGCTTAGAACCTTCTATTTTATACCAGGCAACAGATGAAACGCAAGAGAGTACAATAGACGCTAATCTAAAGGTGTATAGAGAATTTGGATTTGGAACACTATGGGGAGGACTTTCTTATAGAAGAAGTTTTGATGGTGCAGAATTTTCTCAAGATGGAACAACCGTAGAAAGCCAGCGCTTGCAATATTTTACACCGTTTTTGGGTGTTAATTATAAAAAATGGCTAGTGGGATATACTTATAGTTATCAATCTAACTCCGTTGTTTTGGATAATGGTGGATTTCACCAAATCACACTAGGATACGATTTTGGAAAACGAAAAGAACGTTGGAACTGTAAATGTCCTGCTGTGAATTCTAAAAACTAATATTTTAATAAATATTCTACAATATATTAAAAAGCCCTGAACAATTTAATTCAGGGCTTTTTAGGTTTAATCTTATAGAAAAGAGATTATTCTTTCCATGTAAATGATTTTTGCTGCCCTTGTTTTTTTATTGCTTTTAATAAGGCAGATTCTAAGTTAGATGCACCTTTTTTGCTGTTGTTTTTGATGTATTCAACTCGTTTTTTATTTAAATCTTGAATTTTTTGCTGTATTTTCTTACGTTCTTCACTTTTCTGTGCTACATATTTTTTTAATTCATCTTTAGATTTTTCTTTTAATTCAGTAGGAAGTTCTTCCTGAGCTACCTCTTCTAACTCAAAAGATCCGTCTTCTGCTGCATCAATTAAATCCCAACTTTTATTTTTATAAAAACCAGAGCTTTTGCTCACTGTTCTACTTACTGCATTTGCTGGGCTGTATGATATTGCATTTTTATCTTGTTCTGCTTGTAGCATACTTTTCTTAGCACCATGACTCCCATAATATACGTATGTACTATTGAGTTGATTGTTTAGTTTTAGCATCATATCATCGTATGGTGTCGCTACATGTACTGTTTCATGATTATGATCGATCGCACTATATTCACCTTTTGTTATATCAGCACCATGTTTCCACATGGTATCAATACCTTGTCGATAATTTCCGCAAAAAATTGTATTTATCGTAATATCTTTTTCTAAGGCATCTGTTGCAGCATCAGTATAATTTACAGGGCCTTGGTTAAAAGGCTCATTACCTGCTATAAAAATGAGTTTTAAATGATCATTATTCTTTTTCCATGCTAATTGATTGATGGATGTATTAATTACTTTTCCACAATATTCATTACCACCATTTGTCGTTAATGAGAATAGTTCTTTTGAGATTTCATCAAGGTCTTCAGAAAAAGGAAGCACTTGCCTAATAAAACCTTCTTGAGAAGGCAAACCATCATTGCCATATTCATAAAGACCTATTTCTAGTTTTATTTTGTGATTTCCACATTTTGCATATGATAACTCATTAACGATCTCCCATAATTGTGCTTTGGCTTGGTCGATTAATCCATCCATACTATTGCTGGTGTCTAATAATAATGCAACTTGAATATTTCTTGTATCAGGGTCTGTTTTTGTAGTAGCAATCACATGATTTTGTTCTGTTGCCAGCAATGCTGTTGTATCCGATTTATGTTTTGCATTGCAAGATATACTGGTGAGTATACATAATGTACTCCATGCCAAAAATATTTTCATTTTCTTCTCTTTTTATAATTTGAAGTAAAACTAAAATGAACTTTCTTAATTAAAAATTGATAATTAGGGAGTTGACGATGTTAATTAGTGAATTCGACGTTTTAATGAGTGAGGTTACTAATTATATTGTAAAAACAAGTAAAAAAGGAAGTGTGATACAAATAACGATTTTATTTTTTGGGTGAAATAGGTTAAGTTTACTTGGATTTATACCATATTACTATGGATCATTATATTTAAAATGAAAAATATTGGAATACTCATTATTTGTTGTTGTTTTTTGCCTATGATTTTATTGGGGCAACAAAGCCCCTTGCGATCAAGTAAGTTAATGACAATAAAGGGTTCTGTAAAAGAAAAAAATACACGTAAACCTATCAATGGCGTTGAGGTAATTGTAATAGGAAAGGGTAGGGTTATCACAAATGCTTTAGGTGATTTTGAAATCAAAGCCCAAGTAGGAGACGAACTGATTGTAAACCATGATAGTTTTCATACAGTTCAGTATACGATAAAAGATGGACAAAAAATCGATATTCAAGTTGAAGATAACCCTTCATCAAAATTACGACTTAGCTCAAAAAGAAAAAGAGAATCTCAATATAAAGGATATCTAAATAGTGCAAAAATAGCATTAAAAAAAGATGCAGCTATTAGTATAGAGTTTATTACTAAAGCACTAGAAACGATAAGAGATGATGATCCATTAGCAAAAGATAAAAAAGCAGAACTTTTTGAATCCTTGGCAGATGTATATAGTTATTGGAAACAACCTGATCTGGCGGCAACTAATTATCAGATAAGTTTAAATAATAAGTATAACGCTGCTGTAAAAATTAAATTAGCTAAGTCACATCTAGACGATAATAATTATCAATCAGCATTAAGTACATATAAAGAATTAGAAAATTCTAGAATAACTTCTGATCAAAAAATATCAGTTTATGAAGGATTAGGAGATAGTTATAAAGAGTTAAAAAAATACTCAAAGTCTCGAAATAACTACGATAAAGCTTTAAAAGAAAGTAAACGAAGGAGATTAGATGATAAAGTCATTTTATTAAACTCAAAGCTAGCAAAGGTCTTACAAGACGAAGGGAATATTGCGAGCGCCAGAGCATTTTTTGATAATTCTGTAGAGTTGGCAGAACAACAAGACAAAAAAACGGCTGCTAAACAAAGAGCAGTAGCAGCTGATTTTTATAATAAGAGTAATAGTTTTGATAGAGAAATACAACTTAGAATAGAAACATTAGAAGATATAGAAGAGCTAGAAGAACAGCAGGAGCTTGCACCAGTAGAAATAAATGCAGAAGAAGATAAATCTTTGACAACTCAAGTACAAAATTATAAAATTGCTAACGCTTTTGCGGCTCAAGAAGCTTATGATGAAGCAATACCTTATCTAAAAGAAAGTATTAAAGAAGCAGAGTCAAAAAATGATTTAATTGTTCAAAAAGATGCAACAAGAAAACTAGGGGAAGTCTATCGCGAAAAAGGAGAATTAAAAAAAGCATCAGATGCTTTTGAAGAATATGAAGTTATCGTAGATAAACTGTATATCCAGAAAGAGCAAGAAATTTCACAAGCAGCTCGTTTTGGTAGAGAGTTAGCGCAAAGAGCAAACCGAATTGCTACTCTAGAAAAAGACCGGGAACTTAATGAGACTCGTTACGAACTAGCCTTTGCTTCTCAAGAGATAGCAAACCAACAAAGTTTACGACAACAGATTATTATCTATTTTTTAATTGGATTAACCTTCTTATTACTTCTTGCTGCATATTTAATGTTTCGTAATATGAAACAACAACGATATGCAAATAATCTTCTTTCTCTGAAGTCTTTGCGTTCTCAAATGAATCCGCATTTTATTTTTAATGCTTTAAATTCTGTAAATACCTTTATTGCAACCAGCGATGAAAGAACGGCAAATCGATATCTTACAGATTTTTCATTGTTGATGAGAGCTGTTCTTGAGAACAGTGAAGAGGATTTTATTCCATTGGAAAAAGAGATAGAACTATTAAAGTTGTACGTGCAATTAGAACATTTTAGATTTCAAGATAAATTTGAATATACTATAGATACTGATCCGGATATAAAAATAGAAGAGTATGTAATACCTCCAATGTTATTACAACCCTATGTAGAAAATGCTGTATGGCATGGGTTACGATATAAAAAAGAAAAGGGATTGCTTTCTATTGGTTTCAAAAAAGAAAACAGTGATAGTATATCTATTACCATTGCAGATAATGGTATTGGAAGGAAAAAATCTAAAGAACTTAAAACCCAAAATCAAAAAAAACAACAATCTAAAGGAATGGGAAATATTAAGAAACGTATTGCAATTCTTAATAAAATGTATAAAGATAAAGTAGATGTATTTATTTCTGATCTTGATGATAATGAAGAAGGGACTCAGGTAAAATTAATTCTCAAAAAAGATAAATAACATTATAAAAACAACAACAGTGAAGTTAACTGCGATTATTGTAGATGATGAAGCCAATAGTAGATTAATACTCAAAAATTATTTGACAAAGTATTGTCCTTCTGTAACGATTCTTGGAGAAGCAGCGAGCGTACAAGAAACGCTAATATTATTGAAAACAAATACTCCCGATGTTTTGTTTCTAGATGTAGAAATGCCTTATGGTAACGCTTTTGATTTGTTAGAGCAGATACCCGATCGTAATTTTGAAATCGTTTTTGTGACTGCCTACGATCATTATGCTGTAGAGGCTTTAAATGCGCAAGCGACCTATTATTTATTAAAACCTATAGCGATCGATAATCTTATTAAAGCGGTAGAGCATGTAACTAATATCAAACAACGTGAGATTGCTTTGCAGGATAAGGTTTTGGTGCCAAAAATCAATACGGTACAAGGAAAAATTACGATACCGCAACAAGATGGTTTTGAAGTTTTAGAGATTTCTGAAATTCTTTATTGTGAAGCTGATGATAACTATACAAAAATATATCTTGAGCAAGGGCAAAAGTTGGTCAGTAAAACACTCAAATACTTTGAAGAATCATTGCACCAACACGGCTTTGCCAGAGTGCATAAAAGTTATTTGGTTAATGTAAATAAAGTTGTGCGATATAAAAAAGGAAAAGGAGGAAGTGTATTATTAAGTTCAGGAAAAGAGTTACTCGTTTCTTCTTCAAAAAAAGCCGGGCTTTTAGATTATTTTAAATAGAAGTTCTCTATAAATATTAAAAATGTAAACAATCTATTGTATACTCTCTCTTGAGATCTTTAAGAATGTTTTTAAGAACGATTGGATTTCCGTTAGTGTATAATTGATGTGTGCCGGATTTTTTATTTTGATTAAGGATTTGATGCTTAGAAAGCATTGCACGTGTTTGTCTTGCAACAGCCTCTCCAGAGTCAATAATTGTAATTTTTTTTGGAAGTAAATTTTGTAAAATAGGCACCAAATAAGAGTAATGAGAACACCCTAATACTAAATAATCTATATCGTTTTTTAGCATTGGAGCAAGATAAGATTGTAGTAGAGATTTCATTTCTTCAGAATGAATTTTATTTTCTTCTATAAGCTCTACTAGACCCGATCCGATTACTTCTGTAACTTTGATATTTTGAGCGTATAAATCAGATGTTTTAGTAAACAA
Source organism: Aquimarina algicola (assembly GCF_006443095.1). Classification (GTDB taxonomy): domain Bacteria; phylum Bacteroidota; class Bacteroidia; order Flavobacteriales; family Flavobacteriaceae; genus Aquimarina; species Aquimarina algicola. Next base: position 281,018 of record NZ_VFWZ01000003.1, on the reverse strand, counting down.
CTCGCTGGATAAAGTGCCTTTTGTGGCTAGTATCCCTACTGATTTTGTTTGAGTATGAATAGCAGCAGGTTTGATTGCTGGTTCTATCCCAATAAAAGGTACAGGGTAAGTATCTCTTAATATTTGAATTGCATTAGTAGTTGCAGTATTACAAGCAACAACTATGATCTTACAATTACGCTCTAATAGTGTATTTGTGTTTTTGATGCTTAAATCAATAATTTCGCTTTTACTGCGTCTTCCATAAGGGGCGTACTTGCTATCTGCAAGGTAAATAGTATTTTCATTTGGTAATAAATCAACAATTTCTTTCCAAATAGAGGTGCCTCCTATGCCTGAGTCAAAAATGCCAATAGCTTGATTTTGCATCTTTAGAAGATAATTTAGATATAAAAAAGAAAACAGTAAGGTAAATGCCTTACTGTTTTAATATTCTTTATTATATAAAAGATAGAATTAAGTTTTTTAAATTCCTAAATCTTTTTTAACATCTGCCATAAGGTCTTTTCCATCAGCCATAATCACTCCTGTTCCTGTAGTAGAATCAAGAACATATTGGAAACCTTGTGCTCTAGCTACTTTTTGAATAGAAGTACGAGCTTTTTCATAAATAGGCTTCATAAGTTCAAGTTCTTTCTTTTGTAAGTCTTTTAATGCATTAGATCTATAATCACTGATACTTTTCTCAGTAGCTTGAATTTCTTGTTGTCTTTTCAAGTTCTCTTCGTCAGTTTTTGTTTCAGCTTCTTGAGAATATTTCTTGATAGTGTTTTGCAACTCTAGTACCATATTTCTTATTTCAGCATCATAAGTCTTGTTAAGTTTTTCTATCTCACTTTTAGCTGCTTTAAATGCCGGCATTGCTTCTACAAGCTCTTGTGATGCGATGTGTGCTACTTTGGATTGAGCATTTACAAAGCTTGATGTTCCTATAGTAATTGCAATAGCTACTAGTAATGTTCTAAATTGTTTCATTTGTAAGTAAATATTAAATAATGTTGTAAATTTATAAAATTAATTTCCCAATTTTTAAGGTTTTTCTTCATTTTCAGAACTAGAGGAAGTCTCTTGATCCTTTTCATCCTTCAATTTTTCTTTTTTAGCTTTTAGTGCGCTTATCGAATCGCGTTTTCTTTTTTGTAATTCTAATAATTTAGCTCTTCTTTCTTCAAATTCTTTCTTCTTTGCAGCTCTTATCGAATCTCTTTCTGCTTTTCGCTCTTCTAATAGCTTTTCTCTGTCAGATAGTCTTTTTTGTGCTTGTTTTTCTCTGTCAGTAACTTCTTTTTCTTGTTCAGCATTTCTCTTTTCTGCTCTTTCTAAAGCTTTCTTTTCTTTTTTGCTATTAAGTTGCTTTCTTTTTGAAGCTCTATTGATTCGCAATAATACCTGATCACTTATATCAAAACGATCAGCAGAATATAGCATAACTAAGTCAGCAGATTTATCAAATATGAAATCGTATTTTTTGTTTTTTGCGATTTCTTGTACGGCAACAAATACTTGATCCTGCACCGGTTGTACTAATCTCTTTTTTTGTATGAAAAGATCTCCATTAGGACCAAATCTTTTTTGTTGGTACTCAAGGATTTCTTTTTCCTTAAATAATATATCTTCTTCTCGTTCTTCAATAAGTTCTTTGGTTAGCAGAACCCGTTCATTGTTTAGGTCCTTACGCATTTCTTCAACACTTTTTAATTCAGCTTCGATCTCAACTTTCCACTTTTGAACTTTGCTTTCCAGGTCTGCGGACGCTTCATTATATTCGGGTACATTTTCAAGAATATAATCCATATCGATATAACCTATTCTTATACCTTTTTGAGCTTGTGTAATGCTTATGCTAAACAAGCAACCGAGAATGATAGCTAATAAGAGACCTTTTGTTTTCATGATTTGTGTATATATTGAAATAATCGTGCCAAAACTAAAACTGTTGCCCTATAATAAAGTGGGTTTGCCATTTTTGAGAATCGTTTGTGCCTGGTATAGGATCGAAACGATACCCAAAATCAATACCTAATAATCCAAATGCTGGCATAAAGATACGTAAACCTCCTCCAGCAGAACGATTTAATTGAAAAGGATTAAAATCCCTGAAGCTATCATAAGAAGCTCCACCTTCTATGAACCCTAACATATATATAGATGCAGCAGGTTTTAGAGTAATAGGGTAACGAAGTTCTAACGAGTATTTGTTATAAATTGTTGCCCCGTCTGCATCAAAATTTTGATTATCACTTCTACTTTCTGGTATTAGTGACTGATCAGGATATCCTCTTAACGCAACAAGTTCTCTACCGTCTAAAGCAGTCGCTCCAAGAGCAACCCCTCCTAAGAAAAATCGTTCAAAAGGAATGTTACCTCTATTATTGTTATACGCTCCTAAAAATCCATATTCTACATTTGTTCTTAATACAAGTGGTTTTTTCCCTACATTAACTAAACTTGTAAACCAGCTTCCATTAAATTTTAATTTATAATACTCTAGCCATCTAAATCGTTTTTGATCTATTTCTCCTATTTCGGCATTAATTTCTGATGCTCTAAAGGTGCCTCTTGGGTCAGATGCATCTAGGTTACTTCGTTCTTCTTCTAATGCATCTCTTCTTTCAGAAAGTTCACTGTAATCTACACCATCAAATAATGAATAAGGAAGCGATAATTTGGCACTGATATTAAATTCTGATCCTCCTGTAGGGAAAATAGGGTTTACAGTGGTGTTGTTTCTACTAATACCGATAGTATATGATAAATCATTAGAAGATCCATCACCAAAAGTAAATAATCTTGTGTTATAGTTTTGTAGGTTATAATGCCTTATACTTAGTGCTTGTGATAAAGTAAAGTAGTTGTCAGGCCAGTTTAATCTTTTGGCAATACCTACAGATCCACCTGTAATAAGAAATTTACTGTCTCTATCTACATCTCTAGTTCTGTTATTAAACAAAAACTGAATAGTGTGAGAGAACGATGTAGAAAGCTGATAAGGTCTTTTACCTCCTAACCATGGTTCTATAAAAGATAGGCTATACGTTTGAAAGAACCTACTGGCTTGAGCTCTAATTCTTAGCGTTTGACCATCTCCCATAGGAAGTGGGCTGTATGATTCTTTATTAAAAATGTTTCGGATAGAGAAGTTATTAAATGCAAGACCTAAGGTACCTACAAAACCACCTCCACCAAAACCACCTTGTAATTCAATCTGACTTGAACCTTTTTCTACAACAGGAAAATTGATGTCAATAGTACCAGCTTGTGGATTCGCATTTTGAAATTGTGGTTCTAATTGTTCTGGATCAAAAAATCCTAATTGACCTATCTCTCGAACTGTTCTAACAACAAGGTCTTTGCTATAACGTTGTCCGGGTTTAGTTCTTAAAATCCTGTAGACAACATGATCATTTGTTTTATCGTTTCCGGTTACTGTGATATGGTCAAAATAAGTAAGTTTACCTTCTCTAATTCTAATTTCAAAATCAATGGTGTCATTATAAACTCTAGTTTCTACCGCATCAATTGAAGAGAAGAGATATCCGTTATTTTGATAGAGATTAGTAAGGTCATCTGCATCTGGTTTGGTGTTATCAGATATTTGTTTCTCTAATAGTACACCATTATAAACATCTCCTTTTTTGATAACAAGTTGACGTGCCAATTGTCTATCGGTATATACACTATTTCCTAAAAAATTAATGTTCCCAAAATAATACTTATTACCTTCTTCTACATTAATATTTAGAGATACACTATTGTTGTCTTCTACGATTAGACTATCTGATACAATACGAGCATCTCTATATCCTTTTTCTTTATATTTAGTAATGATTTTGTCTTTATCTTCTTCGTAATCAGCTTTGATATACTTAGAACGTTTCCAAAAACGTAATGGTCTTTTACGTTTTGTATTTTTCATTGCTTTTCTTACTCTGGCATCAGAAAGCTGTTCGTTACCTGTAATATTGATTCTGTCTACTTTAACTCTGTCACCTTTGTCTATCTGTACCACCATGTTTACCTTGTTGGTGGCTACTGTATCTTTTACGGGAATGATATTTATATTGACCTTGGTATTAAGAAAACCATCTTTTCTATACTTATTAGTGATAAAGTTTCTTGTGGTAGTGATGAGGTTTTCAGTTACTTTTGCTCCTTTTACTAATCCGTTATCTTTGATCAGTTCTTCGGCTTTTCTTTTCTTGATTCCTCTTACACGAGCTTCTTTTAATTCTGGTACTTCTTGGATATTAATTTCCAGGTTTGCTACTTCACCTTCAATACTAGAGATGTAGAAATTAATATCACTGAATAGTTCTAAGTCCCAGAGTTTTTTGATGACTTTACTAATTCTGTCTCCGGGAAGAAAAATACGTTCACCCTTTTTAAGTCCTGTAAAAGTGATTACTGTATTCTCATTATAACTCGTAATTCCGGTAACTTTTATTTCGCCAATAATATACTCTTTGCCATTACTTCCAGGGATGTTTTGTGCTGAAATTGATAATGAAACAAATAAAATTAATATTGTAAAATACTTTTTAAAAGGTAATTTTTTTGTCATTTCTTTAACTGAGCTGCTCACTAGTTTTTCCAAATCTTCTCTCTCTTTTTTGATAATTGAATATGGCCTCTAATAAATCTGCTTCTTTAAAGTCGGGCCATAATACTTCTGTAAAATATAATTCTGCATACGCAATTTGCCATAATAGAAAATTACTAATACGCTGTTCTCCACTTGTACGTATTAATAAGTCTACATCTGGTAAGTTTTTGGTATACAAATGCTCATTAATGACTGATTCATTTATAAGATGTGGCGAAATTACGCCATTTTTAACTTTAATACTGATCTCTTCTATAGTTTTTATGAGTTCTTCTCTACTTCCGTAACTTAACGCAAGAGTAAGGGTCATATGGTCATTAGATTTGGTTTTTTCTATTACTTCGAGAAGTTCTGTTCTTGCTTTTGTAGGTAATAATTTTAAATTCCCTATTGCATTAAGTTTTATGTTGTTTTTTTGTAGGGTTTTAATCTCATTTTTAAGAGAATTTACCAGAAGTTTCATAAGAGTGTCTACTTCTAGTTTTGGTCGATTCCAATTTTCTGTAGAAAAAGCATAAAGGGTAAGATATTTTACACCTATTTCTGCACAACTTTCTACCGTTTCTCTTACAGCTTTCGTTCCGTTTTCGTGACCTACAGCTCTAAAAAAGCCTTTCTTTTTAGCCCACCGACCATTACCATCCATAATGATGGCTACATGTTCAGGAATATTAGAATTTAATTGTTCTTTATTAATCATTTTTAGAATGCGCATTGACAAGGTATTCTCCCCCACGTATAAGAGAGTGTAATACCTGTGAATACATACCAGTCATTATTGTTTAAATTACCAAATCCTTGGCCTAAATCATTGCCAGGATCACTACCGTCTAAATTATCTGTAAATGTATATCGTGCACCAATTTCTGCACCAATTACAAAATCTCTACCCAAAGTCTTTTTGATTCCTACTACCATCGGGATTGCAAAGCTCCATGCATCACCCGAGGATTCAATACGATTATCTGCATTCAAAAATAATTCGTCATAATTAAAAGCAGTTATACCAGTATAAAGGTATGGGGTAAATTGAGACTCTCCATCATATAAATACCATTCCCAAAAATTAAACTCCATTCCTATTGATAGTTCTTTTACAGAATTGTCAAAGGTCAAACCTCTTTCTTCTCTTCTTTCGTCGCCTTTACTGTCATCTCCATCTAGTCCTGCATATAGAAAAGAAGCTCTGAAGGCGTGACGTTTACTTCTGTTCCACTTTGCTATTGCACCAAAAGCTACATCATTTGGTGATATGTAATAAGTAGATCCTACATCTCCAATATAATTTGCACCTCCTGCAATTAGACCTACTTCATAGGTTTGTGATGCTATTTGTTGTGTAAAAAACACTGCGATTATAATTGATGCTAAGTATCTCATAGATTTTCAAAAGTTTGCAAATATAACAATTAACTTTAGTACACAAGAATTTGAGTAAAATAGTATGACTAAAAAACACTTTTTAGCCCTTTTTATTGTCTAATTTCGTTTATCTTCTCCCCAAAGCATCTTTTTACGTAGTGTTTTTAGGAAACTATTTTCTTTTAATATTACCATGTTGATTTGAAAAGGAGCTTTTTTTATTACAATCGTGGTTTCATTGGGTAAAGTATGTATTCTAGAATCCAGAGAAACAAGATAACTATCTTCTCTACTAGAGATTTGTAATTTGATTTCCAGATTATCCGGGATTACAAGGGGTCTGGCATTTAGATTATGAGGCGCAATAGGGGTAAGAACCATACTTTCTGCCTCTGGCATAATAACTGGTCCACCACAACTTAAAGAATACCCTGTCGATCCTGTGGGGGTTGATATAATTAATCCATCTGCCCAGTATGAATTCAAAAATTCATTGTTCAAACTTGTATGTACAGTTATCATGGAGGTAGTATTTCTTCTACTTACCGCAATTTCATTCATGGCAAAGTTCAAAACTCCAAATTCTCCTGTTTTGGATAATGTTTCTATTGTAACTAAGCTTCTTGGGGATAGATAATATTTTTTGTCTAAAATAAGTTCTATACTGTCTTTGATTTCTTCTTTTTGGATTGTAGCCAAAAAACCAAGCCTTCCGGTATTGATTCCGGCAATGGGGATACCAAGGTCTCTTACATAAGTAATGGTTTTTAAAATTGTGCCGTCTCCTCCTATGCTAAAAAAAAGGTCATAAGAATTATCTAATTCTTCAAAAGTGCTAAAATGCGAATATGTTTTGTCTATGTCTTTATGAAGATTAATAAGTTCTAAGAAATTTTTTTCAATAACAACTTCTGCACCTTTTTTATCTAGTGTTTCTAGTAATTGCTGAATATAAATTTCAGAATTTTTATGATAGAACTGGCCATATATACCGATCTTCATTACAGTTGTGTTTGTTAATTTTTTGGTTGGTAAAAGGTTGTTAAATATTCAAATACTTCTCTAGATACTTAGACCTTTCTTTTAAGTTAGTTAAAAAAGTATCTTCTTGATGTCTCGATACGATATTGTAGCTATATCTTCTAAAGGTTTGTACTATATTGTTGATATCACTATCACTTATTTTAAGTGTTATTTGTGCAACATCATTTTGCATATTTGAAATAAATAACCCTAGAACTTTTGCATTGTTAGATTCAACAATTTGTGATATTTCACTAAAAGAGTAATCTTGAATTCCTTTTTCTACTATTAAAATGTTGCCTGGTTCACTAAGGAATGGTGTTTCGTTGAAAAGGTTCATAATGTCGCCTAATTCAAAGAGCCCAATATAACGGTTATCATCGTCTAAAATAGGCATGATGTTAGAGTTGTTTTGAGCGAAAGATTCTAATATATCAAGCCAATTATCATCTTGCCTCACATAAAACCCCTCTAAGGCATATTGATAGGCGTCTAAAGTCTTATCTGTTTCAAAACATCTGATGTCTGCTTCTGGGATACACCCAAGATATACTCCTTTTTTTGTTACAGGAAAATGAGTATATGTTCGATCTTTAATAAACAATTGGGCATCTGTTACCTTTACAGATATATCCAATGGTTCTATTTCATTAACAATATATAAGTTAGTCTTCATAATCTATAAACAACTATATCACGCAAAATAATCAAAAAATAAACAATCATCGCGTAATCAAGTTTGTATTTTTGCTTTTTTAGAGAAACCATATCAAAAACTATGACAAAATTAAGTGTTAATGTTAATAAGATTGCTACACTGCGTAATTCTAGGGGTGGTAATGTGCCTAATTTATTAAAAGTAGCAGAAGATATTCAAGATTTTGGAGGGCAAGGGATCACAATACACCCAAGGCCGGATGAGAGGCATATCAAGTATCAAGATGCTTATGATCTAAAACCAATTGTACATACAGAATACAATATAGAGGGGAATCCGATACCAAAATTTATTGATTTGGTGTTAGAGGTTAGTCCAACACAGGTTACTTTGGTTCCTGATAAAGAAGATGCGATAACAAGTAATTCTGGATGGGATACAAAAAAACATGCCTCTTTTCTAACAGAGGTTATTTCTGAATTCAAACGTAATAATATTAGAACTTCTGTTTTTGTAGACCCGGTCTTAGATATGATAGAAGGTGCAGCTACTATTGGTACAGACCGTATAGAATTATATACAGAAGAATTTGCATTGCAGTATGAAAAAGGAAACAAAGATAGTGTCAAACCATATGTAAAGTGTGCAGAATTAGCCATGGATTTTAATTTGGGAGTTAATGCAGGGCATGATCTTTCTCTACAAAATATACAGTTCTTTAAAGAAAGTATTCCCGGCTTATTAGAGGTTTCTATCGGGCATGCTTTAATTAGTGAATCTATTTATCTTGGTTTAGAAAATGTAGTCAATATGTATTTACATAAGCTTAAATAAGGTGATTTTATGAAGTTACATAGTAATATAATAGGAGAAGGTATTCCATTTGTAATTCTTCATGGTTTTTTAGGAATGGGGGATAATTGGAAAACTTTGGGTAAAAAAATTGCAGAGCAAGGATTTCAGGTTCACTTGGTTGATCAGCGAAATCATGGCAGAAGCCCGCATGATAGTGCTTTTAGTTATGATATTATGGCACAAGATTTAATTGTGTACTGTGAGAATCATGATTTAGAGACAATACAGCTTTTAGGACATTCTATGGGAGGTAAAACATCTATGCTTTTTTCTGCAAAATATCCTGAAAAAGTAAACAAGTTAATCGTTGCAGATATTGGACCCAAGTACTATCCGTTACATCATCAAGATATTTTGGATGGCTTAAGTAGTTTGGATTTTGAGATTATCAAAACTCGTAAAGAAGCAGATGAAGAATTAAGTCATTATGTTCCTGATCAGGGAGTTAGGATGTTTCTGCTTAAAAATTTATTTTGGAAAGAAAAAGGAGTTTTAGGATTAAGAATGGATCTCGATGCTCTTATTAAAAATGCTTCAGAGATAGGTGTTGAACTCCCGGAACAGTATCGTTATACTGGAAAGACACTTTTTCTGAAAGGAGCACGTTCTAACTATATTTTACAAGACGATATAGCGCAAATTCAAGAGCAATTCCCTAGCTCAGAATTTAGAGAAATTCCTTCTGCTGGGCATTGGTTGCATGCAGAAAACCCAAAAGATTTTCTTCGGGAATTATTGAGATTTATCAAAAAATAGACAAAAAAAGCTATGTATGCATAATATTTTAGTGTTTTTGTTGGATAATTGGTATTTTCTATTAAATTTGGAACATCAATTTTTCAAAACCCTTATAAAACAAAAACAATTCTAAAACTTATTTATGAGAAAACTATTATTATTAATTCTATTCGTATCTGTGACTCTGGTTACATATGCGGGTGGATATAGAGTTAGTGTACAGGGACAAAGGGCGATGGCTATGGGACATACTGGTGTTGCTGTTGTAAATAGCGCAGAACTGGTGTTCTTTAATCCTGCGGGACTTGTATACTTAGAAAATAAACTTAATGTAAGTGTTGGTGTTAGTGGTATTTTTACAGATGTGATTTTCCAAAATGAAGATTTAGGAATTTCTGCAGAAACCGATAACTCTATAGGAACACCGCTTAATATCTATGCTTCTTACATGGTTAATGATTGGATGGCGCTAGGTCTTGGTGTTTATACTCCATACGGTAGTGAAGTTACTTGGCCTACAGATTGGGCAGGTTCACAATTGGTTAATAATATTGATTTATCTTCAATTTATATTCAGCCTGTGGTTTCATTTAAACTTTCTGAGTATTTCAGTATTGGAGGAGGACCTATATTTGTAGTAGGTAATGTAGAATTTAATCGAAATGCAGGTAGAACAACTACGGATATAAATGGAAATAGATCTAATGTAACCATAGAAGATTCTGGAGTAACTAACTGGGGATGGAGTGTTGGAGCAATGTTTAATCCAACAGAGAATTTTCATGTAGGTTTTAGTTACAGAAGTGAAATTATTATAGAATCAGAAGATGGAGAAGCTACTTTCTCTAATTTTCCAAATTCGCCTAACGCACCTCAGAATGGTACCGATGGTTTTGTAGCAGAGCTACCGCTTCCTGCAGAATTAACTGTAGGGTTATCTTATGAATATAAAAAATGGTTATTTGCTTTTGATTATAACAGACAATATTGGGATGTTTATGAGTCTTTAGATATTAATTTTAATAATCCAAGAAACCCTGATTCAAGTAATCCACGTAACTATAAGAACTCTTCGGTTTATAGGTTTGGAGTACAGTATCAGGCAACAGAAAAAATCGCACTTAGAGCAGGATATTATCGAGACGAAACTCCTGTTCAACCTGGATTCTTTGCTCCAGAAACACCTCGTAATGACTCAGATGGTTTTTCTGGTGGTTTAAGTTTTGCAGTTACACCTAAGTTGGCTATAGATGCCTCTTTCTTTTATTTAAGGTTCGAAGAAGTTGATGCTTCTTATGATTTTGGTACAAATCCAACTACTGGTGCCAGAGAGCCTTTTGGAGGAACATATAAATCTAGTGCTTTTGCACCAGGTATTGGTCTAACTTATAAAATGTAATTTGCTATGATAAAGAATAATATAAAATATTTAGCCATTCTGGCATTAGGATTAATTGCTTGTGAACCAGAATTTGATAATCCAATAGACGAATCTGGGATTTATAAAAGTGGAGAAGCTGATTTTAGTAATTTTATTGCCTTAGGTAATTCACTTACAGCTGGTTTTGCGGATGGTGCTTTATACATCACAGGTCAAGAAAATTCATTTCCAAACATATTGTCTAAGCAATTTTCGCTTGCGGGTGGTGGCGAGTTCACTCAGCCTTTGATGGCGGATAATGTAGGAGGGTTTGCCGGTGCAACAGAAGCATTTCCTCCAAGATTAGTTTTGGCATTTGGTGAAGATGGAAGTCCAAGCCCTGAAAGATTTACGGGTAGTAGTCCTTCTACTGATTTTAGTAGTTTAGGTGCTTCATTTAGTAATATGGGTGTGCCAGGTGCAAAAAGTTATCACTTGGTAGCCGAAGGATATGGTAATCCTGCTGGGTTACAAGTTAGCCCTCCAGCGTCAAACCCTTATTTTGTTCGTTTTGCTTCTAGTGCAAATGCTACTGTTTTAGGAGATGCAGTTGCTCAAAATCCAACATTCTTTACTTTGTGGATAGGAAACAATGATATCTTAAGTTACGCTACTTCTGGTGGAGTAGGGATGGATCATAATATTACAGGGGAGTTAAATCCTATGAATTACGGCCCTAATGATATTACCAATAATATGACTTTTGCGGGAGTGTATAGTCAGTTAGTGAATGGGTTAATTGCTAATGGTTCTAAAGGGGTCTTATTGAACTTACCTAGTGTAACTTCGTTGCCATTTTTTACAACAGTTCCTTTTGCTCCATTAAGTCCTTTAAATCAGGATTTTGCTGAACAAATACCAGCACTTAATCAAACTTTTGCCGGTCTTAATGCTGCATTTACAGCATTAGGGGTGCCAGAAAGAGCAATACAGTTTTCTACTACTTCTGCTAGTCCAGTAGTAATCAAAGATGAATCATTAGTAGATATAACAGCTAATCTTACTACAGCGATTACACCTGCCTTTGGTCCTTTAGCACCAATTATTGCTGCGCAATATGGTCAAGCAAGACAAGCAACTGCAGAAGATCTATTAGTTCTTACTAGTTCAGGTATCATAGGACAACCTGATACAGATAGAGTTACAGAACTTATTAATTTAGGAGTTCCTGCTGAATTAGCGGGTCAATTATCAGTAAAAGGAGTTAGTCTTCCTTTAGAAGATCAATTTGTTTTGATACCTGCAGAACAAACAGCAATAGAAAATGCTAGAACAGCATATAATGCAACTATTTCTGCACTAGCAGCTGCAAACGGTTTAGCTCTATACGATGTAGCTAGTGATTTAAATCAAGCAGCAAATGGGGGTATTCCTTACAATGGAGGAATTGTAACCTCTCAATTTGTTACAGGAGGTGGATTTTCATTGGATGGGGTTCATCCAACGCCTAGAGCACATGCTATAGTGACTAATGGAATTATAGGGGCTGTAGAATCAACATATGGAGCAAGTTTACCTTCAGTAAATCCTGCGGATTTTGGAACTATTACTGTAAGTAATGAAGTGAATTAATATATTGTTACATATATAATTTAAGGAAGCTGTCTACAAAGACGGCTTCTTTTTTTTTGAATGAGGATGTAAAATTCTGATGTAAGCTTTGTCTCAAAGGTATACTTGACTAGAATCTTATCGTTTTTTCTTGATAACAACTTAAAATTTTTAGTCCATTGCTATATTTAATATATAAAAAGGTACCACATCTTCTTTTGGTTCGATTTTAAAATAAAATTACATTTTCTTGTCAAGAAAAACTATAGTTCTTAGAGGGGTTATTTTCTACAACTCAATTAGTAAATGTAGAAAAGCTTTCAGGAAGTTATATGGTTTTAAAAGTACTAACCTTGAACCTTAAATAAGAAAAAAACGTTATTTAATCTAGGTAGAAAATTATAAAGAAATGGGGTGCAAACAAATTAAAGTAGGAGGTGGTACAGTAGTTTGGTACGAAAACGAAAATCGTTGTACCTGTTAATAAATATTCAATTTAAAACTATAAATAATTAAAACTTAAAACATCATGAAAAAATCCTTATTAGCGATAGGAAAAGTACTAAACAAAGAAGCTCAAAAACAAATTAATGGTGGATTCTCACAAGATTGCCCAACTCTTGATTTTATATGTGATGATTCTAGTTGTTGCTACTTGTTTGAGAGATTTCCAACTCATTGTATTCCATTGTTTTGTCAAGATCCTTACATGTTTTGATGATATAAAGCCAAATAGTAAGTTTGAATACTGTAGAGTTGTACCGATATAGTATTTTGATCATTAAGAAGAAGCTGTTTTAAGAAGATTACCTAAATCTTTTTGGACAGCCTTTTTTTTATTTTACTGATTAAGATTTATCTTTGGTATTATGAAATTTCTTCTAAAATTAATTTTAAGTACCATAGCAGTATTATTATTAGCTGAGATTCTTCCGGGAGTAACTGTGAACAATTATCTAAGCGCTTTTGTCGTTGCTTTGGTTATTGCAGTTTTAAATAGTATTGTAAAACCAATATTGGTTGTTCTTACGCTTCCTGTTACAATAATAACTCTGGGGCTTTTTTTATTGGTGATCAATGCTTCAATCATATTATTAGCAGATTATTTTATTGCAGGATTCAATGTAAGTGGATGGCTCTGGGCTTTAATTTTCAGTATTTTATTATCTATTTTTGAATCGATATTGCATTCTTTTATAAAGAAGGATAAAAAATAATAAGACGTTTACTGTTTTTCAAGGAGTTAAAAATTTGTTGTGATTTAAAAAAGTGTTACTTTTGCATCCCAATTTTTAGTAGTAAACGAAGAGATAATGAATATTTCAAAAGAGCAACTAGACGAATTAAATGCTGTAGTAACTGTAGATATTGCTAAGGCTGATTACAACGATAAAGTAGAAAAAATACTTAAAGATTATCGTAAAAATGCTAACATCCCTGGATTTAGAAAAGGTCATGTACCAATGGGATTGGTAAAAAAGCAATATGGAAAAGCTGTTTTGGTAGATGAGGTTAATAAGTTGTTGCAAGATGCACTAAACAAATATCTTACCGAAGAAAAACTTGATGTTCTTGGGAATCCACTACCTAAAGAAAAAGAAGGTTTTAATTGGGATAGTGATGATTACTCTTTCGAATTTGAACTTGGTTTAGCGCCAAAATTCGAAGTAAAGCTTACAGGTAAGAAATCAATTACCCATTATAAGATAGTTGCAAATGATGAGATGATCGATAATCAGATCAATACTATCCAAAAACAATATGGTAAACTTGTTCCTCAAGAAACTGTAGAACAAGAGTTTCTAGTGGCAGGTACTTTTAAAAATGAAGAGAAAGAAATAGATAACAACTATACAGTTTCTTTAGATAAAATCAAGGGAAAAAGAAATCTTGATAAATTTTTAGGTTCTAAAGTAGGAGATGAGATTAAGCTGAAAACTAAAGGTTTATTTGCTGATAATCATGATTTAGTTAGTGCGCTAAAAATAGATAACGATAGTGCTAATGACTTAGATATCGAAGTTGTTTTTACAATTACAGAGATAAATAAACAAGAATTAGCAGATCTTGATAAAGAGTTGTTTGATAAGTTATACGGACCTGATATCGTAAAAACAGTTACCGAATTAAAAGAAAGAATCAAGGGTGATGCAGAAAAGCAATTCGAGCAGCAGTCTGATCAACAACTTCTTAATGATGTAACAGAAAGTGCTTTAGAAAATACAAAATTTGATCTTCCTGTTGAGTTTCTTCAAAAGTGGATTCAAGCAACAGGAGAGAAGCCTCTTACAGTAGATGAAGCAAAGGATGAATTCGAAAAAAGCGAAAAAGGACTACGTTATCAATTGATAGAAGGTAAACTGATTAGTGATAATGAACTTCAAGTAACTTTTGACGAATTAAAAGACTTTGCAAAAGACCTAATCAAAGCGCAGATGGCTCAATTCGGACAAAACTCGCCAGAAGATAAAGAGTTAGAAGATATAGCTGCAAGAATTTTATCAAATCAAGATGAAGTTAAGAGAATTTCTGAACAATTAATGAGTAAAAAATTACTTAATTACTTTAAAGAAAATGTTAAACTTAAAGTAAAAGAATTAAGTTTTGACGAATTTATAAAAGAAGTTTACAAATAGTAATTGATGTCAATTTACTAAGGAATTTATACTTATATTTAAAGCGTTAAACTATAATTAGATTAACGCTTTTTTTATCACTAAATCTCAGAATACAAATATGGATTACGGCAAAGAATTCGAAAAATATGCGACTAAGCACCACGGTATTAATAGCAATTATTACAATGATATTATAAGTAGTATGTATCCGGTCGGGATGACTCCAAATATTATAGAAGAACGTCAAATGAATATTGCTATTTTTGATGTTTTTTCTAGATTGATGATGGATCGTATTATCTTTTTAGGAACCGGGATTAATGATCATGTAGCTAATATAGTACAAGCTCAATTATTATTTTTAGAAAGTGTAGATTCTTCAAAAGATATTCAGATATATATAAATTCTCCTGGAGGTAGTGTATATGCAGGTTTAGGTATCTATGATACTATGCAATTTATTAAGCCTGATGTAGCAACAATTTGTACGGGTATGGCGGCTTCTATGGGAGCTGTTTTATTGTGTGCAGGAGAAAAAGGAAAACGTTCAGGACTTCCTCATAGCCGAGTTATGATTCATCAACCATTAGGAGGTGCACAAGGTCAGGCTAGTGATATAGAAATTACTGCTAGAGAGATTCTAATACTGAAAGAAGAATTATATAAAATCATTTCTAAACATTCAGGACAGTCTTATGAAAAGGTTTATGAAGATAGTGATAGAGATTACTGGATGAAGGCTGATAAGGCATTAGAGTATGGAATGATAGATGAAATTTTATCAAGAGAATAAAAAAAACAAATTAGAGGGAGGAATTTTTCCCTCTAATTTGTTTAATATATAGATTCATTTTGTAAGTTGCTTTTTTGATATGTGTCTTATCAAACGCATACTTTAGAAATGAATAATACTTATAAAAATAGAATATTCCTTTTAAAGGTTTTAGCATAAATGTGAAGATATATTTATTTACCTTATATTTTCAGGAAGAAATTAAATAAAAACGATGGCGAAAGAAGATTTAGAATGCTCTTTTTGCGGGAGAAAAAAACCCGAAACTAATTTGCTTATAGCTGGACTTGATGCTCATATTTGTGATAGATGTATTATACAGGCACATGGAATTGTAGTCGAAGAAGCCAAGGATGAAGAAACCGGAGAACTTAGTAGTGAATTAATGCTACGCAAGCCGATGGCTATCAAGAAATTCTTGGATGAGTATGTGATCGGACAAGATTTTACAAAGAAAATCATGTCTGTAGCAGTCTATAATCATTATAAACGTTTACTGCAGCCTAATACCGATGATGATATAGAAATACAAAAAAGTAATATCATTATGGTAGGGCAAACGGGTACCGGTAAAACCTTAATGGCTAAAACAATCGCAAAGATGCTTAACGTACCTTTGGCAATCGTAGATGCAACGGTTTTGACAGAGGCAGGTTATGTAGGAGAAGATGTAGAGAGTATTTTAACTCGTTTATTACAAGCGGCAGACTATAATTTGGAAAAGGCACAAAGAGGTATTGTTTTTATTGATGAAATAGATAAAATAGCTCGTAAAAGTGATAATCCTAGTATTACAAGAGATGTCTCTGGAGAAGGAGTACAGCAGGCTCTTTTAAAACTTTTAGAAGGTACTGTTGTTAATGTTCCGCCAAAAGGAGGTAGAAAACATCCTGATCAAAAGTTCATAGAGGTAAATACAGAAAATATTTTGTTCATTGCGGGAGGAGCATTCGATGGAATCGAAAAAATCATTCAAAAGCGTTTGAATATGCAAGCAGTTGGATATAGTGCCTCTAAAAGCGAAGATGCAATAGAAAAGGATAATCTATTACAATACATTATTCCAAAAGATTTAAAAGAGTTTGGTCTAATACCTGAGATTATAGGAAGACTTCCTGTATTGTCATATATGAACCCTCTTGATGAAGAAACGCTAAGATCTATTCTTACAGCTCCTAAAAATGCAATTATAAAACAATATACTAAGCTGTTCGAGATGGATAATATAGCTTTTTCTATCACAGATGGAGCACTTGATTATATAGTAGAAAAAGCGATGGAATATAAGCTTGGAGCAAGAGGGTTGAGATCGCTTTGTGAAGCTATTTTGACAGATGCAATGTATGAGTTACCCGAAAGCGAAGAAACCGATTTTAGAGTGACAAAAGATTATGCCGAAAAGAAATTGAATAAGTCTACCATTAAAAAATTAAAAGCAGTTTCGTAAAAACTGATAGTATAGAAAGTATCATTTTAGTTTATAAAATTAAAAAAGCATCTTGATTCATAATCAAGATGCCTTTTTGCTGACGATATGTTACCCTTATAAAAACTTTTTATTCAGAATAAGATACTCGGTTCTTATTCTTTTTTATGATATCTTCAGTACTTTTTAATGCTACTTTTATACTCTTTTTGTTTGAAGAAAGTTCTTCTTCTAAATTATTTTGACGAATAAGCGCTTTGTAAAAATGAAATTTTGACTGTTCAGCCAAACAAACATCATTTTCTAAAGACTTATTACATGGAATAGATTTATTCGTTTGTTTACTGTTAACAATTGTTGTATTAGAGTTAACAGTATTGTCTTCAGATTTAATCTCCTGAGCATTGATTCCTGCAAACACAAATAAGAAGAAACAAAAAATTACACTTTTCATACTTTGGGACTTTAGTGATTTTATAACTATCTGATTACAAATTTAGTATGAAAAACAATACCCAAAAAATGATTTTATAACTTTTAGATTAAGTGCTTTTTTGAGTCGATGAAATACTGTTTTTTAACATAAAAAAAGCAATTCTTACATAGGTTTTTTACGGTTAAACCGTAAAAAAAATCTTAAAAAAATTAAGAAGAATAAGAGTTTATTGTATTTAGCGCAATAAGTTCGTCTACATAATTTCTCTTATTCGATAATCGAGGAATCTTGTGTTGTCCACCCAATTTATTGTTGCTTTTTAACCAATCGTAAAATAAATTTGGCCTTGCTACTCTTATTTGTAGCATATTTAAGGTAGTGTTGTTGTATCTTTTTGCTTCATAATCACTGTTTACTTCTTGTAGGTTTAGATCAAGAATTTTGGTGAATTCTTCGATGTTGTTGGGGTATGTTTTAAATTCAATAATCCATTCATGAGCTCCTTTTTTACGATTTTCCATAAAGATAGGAGCTACAGTATAATCTACAATTTCGCAATTAGTTGCTTTTATTGTTTGTTTCAGCGCTTCTTCTGCATTTTCAATAATCAATTCTTCTCCAAAAACATTTATATGGTGCTTGGTTCGTCCTGATATTTTTATTTTGTAAGGATTAAGAGAAGTAAAACGTACTGTATCTCCGATCTTATATCTCCATAATCCAGCATTTGTAGTAATAATAATTGCATAATTTTTTCCTACAGTAACTTCACTTAAAGGAATTATAGTTTCATTTTCTGTTCCATAAGTATCCATAGGGATAAACTCGTAAAATATACCATAATCCAGCATCAGTAATAACTCAGAAGAATTATTGCGATCTTGTATAGCAAAAAAGCCTTCAGAGGCATTGTATATCTCATAATATTTGAAGGATGTTCTCGGTAATATTTTACGGTATTGTTCTTTGTAAGGTTCAAAACTTACGCCACCATGAAAATAGACTTCTAGATTGTTCCAGATATCAAACAGATGATCATTTCCTGTGGTTTCTAAAACTTGATTTAACAATACCAGCATCCATGAAGGTACACCTGCCAAACTTGTAACATTCTCTTGTATTGTCTCATTTACAATTGCCTTCATTTTATACTCCCAGTCGCTCATTAATGATATTTCATTGCCCGGTGTAGAGCTAAACTCGGCCCAAAATGGCATATTGTCGATAATAATAGCAGAAAGATCACCAAAAGAAGTGCCATTTTCTTTGTACAATTCTTTACTTCCTCCTAGTCTAAGGCTTTTTCCTGTAAACAGTTTTGCATTTTCGTTATTGTTAAGATACATGCACAAAAGGTCTTTTCCTGCAGCAAAATGACAGTCTTCTAGCGATTCTTGACTTACAGGAATGAATTTACTTTTTGCATTTGTAGTCCCGCTGGATTTTGCGAACCATTTGATTGGAGTTGGCCAAAAAATATTATGCTCCCCTAATCGACTTCTTTCGATCATAGGCTCATAGTCTTCATATGATCGAACAGGAATTCTTTCTTTAAACGTTTCGTAATTGTTGATACTAGCAAAATCATAAGTCTTTCCAAATTCTGTATTTTTAGCAGTATCTAACAATATGTGTAATAGTTCGAGCTGAACTTCATTTGGATACTTAATAAAAAGTTCCATCTGATGAATACGTTTTTTCAAAAACCAGCTGGCTATAGAATTAACTAATGGGATTGGCATTTTTTGATGTATATTTATCCAGAAATAATGGTTATGTTATCTTTGATCATAATCAACAGAAAACTAAAATAATAAAAATAATCACATTCTTCATATCTGATTATTTTATAACACAATTTTATGCAATATCAAGGCGTACTAACTAAAATGCAAACAGAGGTAGGTGAACCGATTCAATATTTTTTGGTTTTTGACTCTGATTTTATTCATGTAAATCAATTATTAGATAAAAAAATTGATATTGAATTTGTTGGGTATCAATGTTTGTCTTGTGGTAAGAATAAAAAGATTTTTAGACAGGGATATTGTTATGATGATTTTTATAGTAGTGCAAAAGTGGGTGATTGGGTAATGAGACCAGAATTGAGTACTGCACATTTGGATATAGAGGATAGAGATTTAGAATATGAGAAAAAAGCACAATTACAACCTCATATTGTTTACTTGGCGAATTCCAGTAATGTAAAAGTAGGGGTTACCAGAAAATCTCAAGTACCAACCAGATGGATAGATCAAGGTGCTCATGAAGCAATAGAAATTGTTGAGGTGCCTAATAGATACCTGGCAGGGATAACTGAAGTTGCCCTCAAAGAAAGGGTGTCTGATAAAACAAATTGGCGTAATATGCTGAAGAATGATGTTGTAGATCAAGACTTGATTGAGCATAAAAATGCACTTAGAGAATTTCTTCCAGAAGAAGTTCAGGAGTATTTTATAGAGAATAATAAGGAAACCGAACTCAATTTTCCTGTATTACAATATCCTGAAAAATTAAAAAGTCTTAACCTAGAGAAAACACCTCATTTTTCAGGAGTCTTAAAAGGTATCAAGGGGCAGTATCTTATTTTTGAAGATAATACCGTTTTTAATGTAAGAAATAGTGAAGGCTACGTAGTGAAGCTTTCTATTCTTTAAGCAAAGAAAATGTTTATACTTTAACTTTTAGTTCTTCATTGCCATAGATCTCACATTTTTCTAAGGTATTTTGAATATCTTGTATGGTGGTTCTTGGGTTTATAAGGCACATTCTCAGGACGATTTGACCTTGTAGTACAGTAGTTACTAAAAGCGCTTCTCTCGAAAATACAATCTTGTTAGAAATATTTTGATTGATCAGATCTAACTCTTTTTCATTTAAGTTGCGATCAATTGGGTTAAATCTAAAGTTTATTATTGCTAAGGTTGCTGGTGATACGATCTCCCAGTTTCTACTTTTTCTCAGTATCGCTTCTGTTTGTTCAGCAAGATCGATATTGTATTGTATTGCTTTTTTGAAGGTGTTGAGTCCAAATGTTTTTAAAGACATGTAGAATTTGAGTGCGCGAAACCTGCGTGTTAATTGAACTCCATGATCATAAAAATTAATTTCAGATTCATTACCCTCAACATCTCTAAGGTATTCGGGTTTTTCGGTAAAAGTGCTACTCAGCCAATTATGATCTTTGACCAATAAGCATCCTATTTCATAAGGTTGAAAAAACCATTTATGAGGATCCATAGTAAGAGAATCAGCTCGTTCAATACCTTTTAAAAGTGGTTTTTTATTACTTAGCATCGCTGCTGCTCCATAAGCTCCATCGATATGAAACCATAAATCTTCTTCTTTACATATATCTGCAATTTCATTCAAAGGGTCTACTGTTCCTGTATTGGTGGTTCCGGCAGAAGCAATCATACAAAAAGGTTGTAGTCCCTCGAGGCGGTCTTTGGCAATAGCATTTTTAAGCTTATTCAAGGATAACTTAAATTCAATGTCTGTAGGTATGATGCGAATTTGCTCTTTTTTGAAACCAATTACTTTTATGGCTTTGATGTTTGAAGAATGTGCTTGATCTGAAAGATAAATTGTTGCTTTAGAAAAATCTTGACCGCATTTTATTCTTCTTGCAGTTACCAAAGCTGTAAGATTAGCCATTGATCCACCACTGGTAAAAATGCCTCCTCCATTTTTTGTCGGAAATCCAAAAACTTCTAACATCCAGTTCATGGTTACGATTTCTAACTCGGCTGCTGCAGGAGATGCTGCCCAGCCACCGGAGAATATATTAAATCCTGTTGCGATAGTATCTGCCATAGCACTGATATAGTTGCTAGGCCCAGGTACAAAAGAAAATGATTTAGCATGTGATACGATGTTACTATTTGGGATTACATGTTGCATCACAAAATCCAAAACCTGATTTGCAGCAGTAGGCTCATTAGGGATTTCTTCTGTTAATAAAGAATCCATTTCTTCTCTAGATGCAATGGTAACCGGTTTCTTTGTGTCTTGGGTTTCAAAATGATCTACAATATGATCGATAATTTTGTATCCATACTGTTTCATTTCTTCTCTTGACAACTCTAATGAATGATCAGGCTTCTCCATTTTTTATACTTTTTACCTTCTTTATGCTACAAAAATAACACAGAGTCAGATAAAATACATGTATAAAAGAATTAAAAAATAGTATTGAAATCTTATTTAATTAGGAAAGAAAAACATTAACACTTTGGAAAATCGAAATAATGACTAAAACAACTCCGATTAGCCTAGATAGTTTATTAGTTGAATTACTTGATTTTTTGGCAATTTTATTCCCCCATCTTCCATAAACGTACAAAGTACTTATTTTTCCTATATAAATACCCAAGAAAAAAAGGGATAATGATATTAAAGAATTTTGGATTGTGAGTTTAAATATGTATTTGTTTACCATAGAAATGGCTAGGATCCAATATATGATTACAGGGGGGTTAAGCACTGCCAACGAGAATCCTAAAATATATTTAGAGCGTGAAGTTTTTTTGGCAACAATAGTTTTATTTTTAGCTGCGCTTTTGCTTTTGATAAAGAAATAATATAATCCTGCAACAAAAAAACAAATAATAAAAACTGTTTGAATCCAAATATGTTGCTCAAAGAAATCAACGAGCTCAATACTACAATGTAAAGCAAAAAGAGCCAATAGGATTTCACCAATTCCGGCAGCGAGTGCTATTTGAGCTGCACCTTTTATGTTTTCTTTTATTGAAGAATTAATAACGGCAATATTAACTGCGCCAAGAGGTAATGCTCCAACTATCGCGGTTATTACTCCTAATAATAAGTAAAATAAAATCATATCACTTCTGTTATCTTAATGTATTAGTTGTAATTGATTCGATAATCTTACTAAGTGTGTAAAAAAATAAAAGTGGTTGTTACAACCACTTTTATATCATTGAGTATATGTGAATAGATTGAGGGGTTTAAAAATTTCCACTAGAGCCAAGTCTCATTTTTTTTATAACTTCTTCATAATATAGAATTGCCCATATGATTTTTTCTGTGTCAGCATAGGCTACTAGTTCTTCTATAGTTTTATTAATAACTTCTAGGCTTTCTCTTGTTGTTTCGGTATTATTCTTTAATACCTTAAGGTGTTTAGAATCTTCTTTGATCCCAAGATCACTTAGTCGCAATCCAGCTTCATTTGTTAATGATAATAACGGAAGCGCGATAACAATTTCTTCTACACGTTCTTGGTATAACTTAATTAAATCTCCTTTTTTTAAGTTTTCCAGATCATTTATAGTATGAAACCTTTTAATTAGATTGTTTTTTGTGAAAAATACAGCTTCATTAGTTTTTTGAGCTATAATCATATTTGTTAAAATCAAAAAAATAAAGCTTGATAGTATCTTTAACATGTTATCGGTTTTTGATTAATTAACCATTTAAAAATAACTATATGGTTTCTGCTATTGCATTACCATATAGTTATTCAGAGATTGTTTTAAATTAAATCTCGGGGACACTTTGTTTTGGGGATCATTGAATAAATCATTAACAGATACAAAATCTTTTGTAAACCTGTTGTACTTTAATATATCTTGGGTGCCTTTTATCGCAGTATTTTCGATTTCTACACCTGTTCCATGAATGTTAAAAAAGCTATTATCCATCATAAAAGCCTTTTTCATGATAGCCAAAGAAGTATATGTATTGTCGAATTTTACAATATCAGAAAAACCAGAAATTTTAGAATTATTTACATAAGCGGTACCAGAGTGCTTTATGGATATAGCTGCTGTGGTATGCTGGTAATTAGATTTGTCTGATAAATTTACAAATGTAGCATTAGTAATAGTTACATCTGTAGTAAAGTTAGGTCTTATGTATCCGGTTTGTTTGTTATAACCATCAACTTCTAAAGCATAAGAACCTTGTGGACTATTGATATAAGGATGACGAACTGCCATAATTTGATTAAATGTCCCTCTAAATCCTTCAGCAACTTGGTAATCATCATCAACAGCTTTGTAAGAAATTAAGTTTTTTAAATTATTTTTTCCTCCATGTATGTCATATGAATCTTTTCCGGCATAACTAACCATTACATCTTCAATAATAGAAGAAGTGCCTAATGCATATAATGATAAACCATTTATACCTTGTTTTCTTTTGGTTTGATTACCTGGGTATTCTATTCTTACGTAACGTAATACAGTTGTTTCTTCTTCATCATAATTACCTCCATAAACCGAATATTGTGGTAAAAAATCACCATCGATAGAACCACCACCGGATACTGTATTTACTGTTGCAGAACCTGCAATAATAATACCACCCCAGTCACCACTATTTCTGGATTTTGGAGGCTTGGCAGATGTAAAAACAATCGGACTGGCTTTTGATCCCGCAGCAATCAATTTAGAACCTTTGGTAATAATAAGATTGGCAGGGTTTTCATAATCGCATCTTACCACGGTACCTTCTTGAATAGTTAAAGAAGCATTGTTTGTTACGTAAACATCACCAGATATTAAGTAGACAACATCATTTGTGAGAAATGTATGAGTGTCGATGATATTTGGAAGTTTTTCTTCTGCTTCTGGGTAATTTGTTCTGTTAGGAGAAAAATTAGTCCAATCTTCTGTCCAATCTAAATCATTGGCATTAAAATTTTGAGCTTTAGCTATAAATGAAGAAAACAAGAAACACGAGATACACGCAATGAGAAAATATCTTTTTTTCATAGTTATTATTTTGGGGGTTCAACAATTTGGAAGAATTTTCTTTCTTCCAATTTTGCGAAGCTAAGATATAACAGTTTATAGAAAGTTGGTTACGCGTTTACCGCAAAATTTGTAAGTTTAACGTCATAATTACATTTATTACAATAATATTATGAGTATTATTCTTACATTTTATTTTTCAAATTATAGCAAATATTGTTGGTATATATGTAATTGTCTAATCTTGCGATGAGTATCTGTCAGAGTTGTTAGAATCGATTGAATGCAGAAAGAAAGTGCTGAAAATTTACTTTTTTTAACTTAATGTTAATTAAATATTAATTCTAATATTGATTGTTAAAAAGTAAAAGTAGATATCTGGTATATTTTGATCTTTACAGGTTTATTTTTTTCAATACTTGCAATAAAAAAAATCTTTTAGCAAAAAGAATTACTAAAAGATTTTTAAGATTTAGAATAGAGAATTAATGTTTATTATCTTCTCTATTTATAATGCAAAATCGGTATGTTGTATTAAAAATTGTTGTCGTACCCGATTCTTATTTTTTTAATAACTTCTTCAAAATATAAGATGGCCCAGATAATTTTTTCTGTATCTGCATAAGGGATAAATTCAGTAATTAGATTGCTGTTGCTTTCTATTGCTTGCTCTGTTGCGATATGATGTTTATTCAACGTTTTTAAATGGTCAGAATTCTCTTTAATTCCGATATCAGAAAGCTTGATGTTAGCTTCATTAGTTAAGGATAAGTATGGGAGTACTGTTACGATTTCTGTTACACGTTCTGTATACAAGGTTATAAGTTCTCCTTTTTTTAGATTTTTAAGTTGATTAATGGTATGGAACTTATTAATTAGTGCTTTCTCATTAAAAAAAACGTTTTTTTGAGTTTGAGCATAATTTTGTTGTAACATCAGAAGTGTTACGATTGCAATAAAGAATAGTCTCATTCGTGTATAAATTTTAGTAAGTATTTTCAAATTTAATATTTTGATACGTAAATCCCTTCATCTCATACTTGTATTTTAAGATTAAATATCAAAAATATTTGAATAGTCTTTTTAATTTTTTACAGTATCCTTTTTCTTTTTTCTGTTAAGGAATCCTCCAAGGATGTTTTTTGCAGTATTTTTTATTGATTCTTCTGTGCTATTTTGCTTGGTTTTTGAAGAGTCTGATGGTGTTTTAGACCCTCCCAATAGTTTTGTAAGCGCTTCTTCGCCTTTGCCAACGATTTCTCCTTTTAGTTTGTTTTTTTGTTTGCTTATGAGTTGTTGTGTAAGCTCTTTTACAGCATCTCCTGCATTCAAATTAATTTTTGGATTTGCAAAATTTCCTGATATCCCAATCGGTAAGCCAACCGTCATTGTATTTGCTTCCTGATCGTTAAGTTGAGACATAAGGCTACCAACTTCGTCGCCAAGATATTTGGCAGGTACCTGAAGATTAATATCATATTTCATATTTTGATCAAAGCTATGACTACCTCCTGCTTTTACCTTAATCCCTTCTACATCAAATTCAAAGGGTTTTACATTGATTTGACCATCATCAAAACTCAGATTTGTTTTGATATCCTTCAAGTTAAGTTGATCAATGTTGATAAAATTGAGTTTACTGTCTAGATTTGCCAAAAAGGGAGTTTTGGTAGTAGATACTTGCGCATTTAAAATCTCTGCAAGTGCATTACCTTTTAAAGACGTCAGAATAGGAGTGAGGTTTTCATTCAAATTACCGTTTAATTTTATTTGTGAAGAGAGGTCACCGGTCAAAGCTTTGGCAATTGGAGCTAATCCCTTGATTAAATCCAGATCATTGAATGATTTTGTAATATCGATCTTACTCAAGTCTAATGCCATATCAAAAGTAGGTGCCTTTTCTTTTGTAGAAACATTACCATTAAGAGCAATATTTCCATCAAAAATAGAAGAAGTGACATTCTTTAAATATGCTGTTTCTTCTTTTATAACGACAGTTCCTTTGGTGTTATTAAGTTCAAGGTTGTCATAAAATACTTTTTTAGTATCAAAATTTAGTGTAGCGTCTATAAATGAAGGAATCCTCATGGTTTCATCTTCTGTAGCGGTTTTAGCAATTTCATCTTTAGTTTGTTCTTCTTCATCTTCTTCACTACTAACCATAAAATCATCTACAGCAAAAACATTTGAGTTTACATCAAAATTTCCTTTTAAGTCTTGTTTTGCAAACAAAAAGCCCATCAAGTTATTAATTGTTCCTGTTGCAGAAATATCAGATCTCCCTGTTGTTGCTGTCATTTTATCTAATACGATAGTTTGCGGGTTGAAATTAACGTTTGCACTTTCTATTTTGATTTCATTAGGAACATCAGGAGAAGCGTAGGTGAATTTACTAATGTTGACAGTACCAGATGTTTTGATATTTTGATACTGTTCTTTTTCTAAAGATTGCATATCAAAATGCGTATTGATATCTGCTTTTACGATTCCATTAAGCTCCTGTTCTAATTCTAATGGGTATGCTTTGTCTAGATTTGCAAGATTTAATGAACCTTTTATGATCATATCTACAATCATATTTTTGGTAAGATTCTTTAAACTTCCTTTGGCGGCAAATGCATCTTGATCTATTTTGAAGGTTAAATTACCGATTTTTACATAAGTGTCATCAACTCTACCGGTTTCATTTTTAATATTGGTGTCGATGTTTATATTGCTAACTCCTTTTGGGAGATCAGGATATTTGAAAGAAGCATTGTGAGATAATATTTTGATATCCATTTTTGGGATATATGTATCGTCTGATCGACCTTTGATCATACCATCGATAGAAAAATCACCACTGGTTGTGACACCATCAAGATTTTTGGCATATACTTCGGGAATGATCGCCAAAAAGTTTTTAAAATCCGAAGTTGGTGTTTTGAAATTGAGGTCTATGTCTGTGTAATCATCAAATAATTGTACAAAACCGGCAAACTCAAGCGGTAAACGATTGATAAGTGCTTTGTTTTCTTTGAATGTATATTTTTGGTTTTCTAGATCTAATTCTATTTGTGCATCAAGTTGAAGCTTGTTGTTGTTTAAATACTTTGTATCTCCCATTCCAAAAGATGCACCAGTATTGGTTTTTGTATCTAACAATACTTTTTGTCCAGAAACAGAACCATCTCCACTATGGTTGAGTGCTGTCATTTCTAAAAATATCTCGCTCACATCATCTTTGTACAGAATTTTACTATTATTGATTTCGTAGTGTTCTAAAGCAAAAGTAAAAACACCTTCCTCTTCTTTGGGTTCGGGCTCAGAGGTTTCTTTTGTTTCTTTAGCTATGTCTATATTAGAGTTTCCAGAAACATCTGTTTTTACTGCAATATTAGCCTCGTCTATAATTACTTTTTGAACGCTTATTTCATCTTTTGCAGTTTTAAAGAGTTCTTTTATAGACATGTCCAAAGCAATTTTTTTAGCATATGCTAAGGTATCACCCTCAAACGGAGCATTATTAATAATCGAGAACTCGTCGATTACCACAGATGCTTGCGGGAAACTTCGAAGTAAACTAATATCTAAATCTGCAAAATCAACTTTAGCATTTACATGTTCATTCACTATGTATCTTACTTTATCTTTGATAGTGTCTTTGAATAAAAACGGAATAGAGATTACCGCTACAATAAAAAGTAAAAACACTATACCTAAGATTTTAAGGGCTTTTTTCATCATTTTAAGGCTTTTGGGCAAAATAATAATTTGCAGATATAAAATATCACTTTTTTAGTTAACTATTTGTTAGATTTTATTGAATTTGAAGCGTAAAAATCGTTAAAAAAAGTGAAAGGTTATGTCTTGTTTGCTATGTTGAAGTTATTCTGTTTTGAATGCGAATACACAAGATTAGATATCAAGTTCGACCTCATCACTAGACTTTAATGAAAATCTTTTTCTTAATGCATATACAGCTATATATAATATAGGCGTATCTAGTGCTGCGACCAGTACTTTAAATAAAAAACCATTAATCAGCAGTGTGGTAAAACGATCCCAGGCAATAACATTTGTAGCGCATAGTAGTAAAAGTACTGTTGCAGTGTCTATAAATTGAGAAGAGAAAGTAGAAAAATTATTACGAAGCCATAAATGTTTTCCTTTTGTTAAACGTTTCCAGAAATGAAAAATCTGAATATCTATATATTGAGCAAAAAGATATGCAATCATAGATGCAAAAACAGCAATGGCTGTGGCTCCAAAAACAGTGTCAAAAGTATCATCGTCAATTGGTGACCATGAAGTTGCAGGTACAGAAGATGCTGTATAGATAATTAATAGCGAAAAGAAAGAGGCAAAAATACCTGCTGTAACAATCTGATTGGCTTTTTTCTTACCAAATATTTCACTAATAATATCCGTGATTAAAAATGTAATAGGATACGGTAAAATGCCTACTGAAATTTCAAATGTATACACTCCAAAAAAGTCCCAGTAAAAAAACTTTTGAAAAATAAGATTTGAGGCAACAAGTGATGATATAAACAATGCACCAAGAATGAGATATATTCGGTAAGCAAAACGTTTATCTTTTAGGCGCAAAGAAATTTCTTTCAAAATAAATAATAATTAAAAATACGTTCTCCAAAAATAAGGCGAAGTAGTTTTGTTTTCTTTAATTTGCCCCTAAAAATAAGGAGTTCTTTTCAGAAAAAATAAAAACTTATATTGAAAACATCTCGAAGCATACACATTTCATTAGGAAGTAACAAAGGAGACAGGTTGGCATTATTGCAAAAAGCAGTTGATGAGATATACATTTCTATAGGTGATGTGGTTTCTATTTCTAGTATTTATCAGACACCAGCATGGGGATTTGATAGTGATGATTTTTATAATGCATGTATTGCAATTGATACTTATGAAACCGAAGCGGTTGTTCTCGATAAATTATTAAAGATTGAAACGCAATTAGGAAGAAATCGAACTTCTACAGAAGGATACGAGGCGAGAACTATCGATCTAGATATTATATTGTCTTCTGATGAGGTGATTGAAACTTCAATATTAACTGTTCCGCACCCGGCAATGCAGGATAGGAAATTTGTATTACAACCTTTAGCCAATATAGCAAGGGATATAATGCATCCTGTATTACAACAAACCGTTAATGAATTGCTTAATCAAACAAATGATACGTCTGTTATAACCCTTTTAGAAGCGCAATTAGTTAACCCTAAGGATAGATATCATTTATCAAAATATCAATACCTTACTATCGAAGGTAATATCGGAGCAGGTAAGACAAGTCTGGCAAAATACATGGCAAAAGAATACAATGCTAAGTTGATTTTGGAACGTTTTGCAGATAACCCGTTTTTGCCAAAGTTTTATGAAGATATGGAA
Organism: Aquimarina algicola; assembly: GCF_006443095.1. Taxonomy (GTDB): domain Bacteria; phylum Bacteroidota; class Bacteroidia; order Flavobacteriales; family Flavobacteriaceae; genus Aquimarina; species Aquimarina algicola. The sequence goes on along the minus strand of NZ_VFWZ01000003.1, from coordinate 251,419 downwards.
CGTTATGCTTTTCCATTGGAGATGTCTTTTTTGGCAGACCGTTACCAACGGTTACAAGATGATATTGCTCAATTTGACCTGTTCAAAGACTTTGTGGTGAGTGATTATGATGTTTTTAAATCTTTGATTTTTGCTAAAGTTACTTTGCAACCAGATGAATTTACGCTTTACAAAAAAGTGTTTGATCTCATGTATCGTAATTTAACGAAACCAGGATTGTATGTATATCTGTATCAGAATACAGAACGGCTTCTTGAAAATATAAAGAAAAGAGGTAGAACATATGAGCAGAAAATACCACCCGAATATCTAGAAAAGATTAATAAAGGATATTTGCAATTCATGAAAGCGCAAAAAGAATTTGAGGTGAAAATTATAGATGTGTCGACCAAAGATTTTGTTGCCAATAGAGAAGATTATATTTCTATACTTAAAGAGATCAATTGATGTGGAGCTTTTGAGCTTTAAATAAGATGGAATTTATTTAACTAATGAATAAAATGGTATTCTTTCTAGAGAAACCATTTTTTTGCTTCATTTTTTTAAAAAGTAAAAACAATTATTAATTCAAACCCTCATTACTTCTTATATAACCACTAAGAATTACATTTTTTTTAGCTTTTCTATGATTGCCAAAGTTTCTTGGTGTGTAATGTCATTGATATCAATTTTGCTATCCCAGAAATAGTACCCATTTTTATCTTTTGCATAACACCCGCAATCGTTACAAGTTTTAAATGTTTTGTAATCCACAGCGTCCATTTTCATAGCTCTTTCTCCAAAAATGTAGTTTTTGTCTTTTGCATAACAACCTCCTATAACTTTGAATGTTTTTATATCAGCATTGTCAACTATCCATATTTTTCCGCCACCAGCCATTGAGTAGAACGTATAAATATGATTTTTGTCTTTATAAAAAGAACTTCCTAAGTATTTGAATGTAGGCAAGTGAATGACTTCGACCAAAGGTCTTCCATCAGATAAGTATTTAATATAAACCTCTACAATAACATCTTCCATTCCGCCTTGTGTCTTGAAACCCAAATCTCCGGTTTTAGATTTCCAGAGTATAGATTTAGTCTTTTTCCAGTCTAAAAGTTTATTAATGCTGTCAACTCTATTTTTGTATTTCGTTAATCTTTTGGTTCTATCTGTTTCACTAGTATTGGTTATTTCCTCATTAGTGGTTTTTTCAACAATACTTGTTTGTGAAGGTTCTTCTTTTTGCTTTGATTCTTTTTTGCAACCTAGTATAATCGTCATTACTATTAAAAAAGCATAAAAAAATTTCATTAGATTGTTTTAAAGTTATTTTCAGTGACTTTTGTATTCTAAGTTAACCAAAAATCTTTTGCCCTGTCACTAGATTTTATTTTAATTCAACAGGTTTTAGAGTGAAGGTAATATCAGATGATTAACAAACAAAGTGTTTTGAACGATTTGTATATATTCTTTTAGATGCGAGAACAAAAAAATAAGGAGCTAGTTAACGATTAAGTTTACAGAACAGATCCCATACTACAACTCCCGTACTTACAGAAATATTAAGAGAATGCTTGCTGCCAAACTGAGGAATCTCGATAACCTGATCACTTTCTGAAACAACATCTTGTTGCACTCCTTTTACTTCATTACCAAAAATAATCGCATACGTTTGATTTTTTTTAGGTTCAAAATCATCGAGCATTACAGCGTTTTCTGCCTGCTCGATCGATAAAACAGTAACATTTTTTTCTTTTAGTTCTTGAACTAATGCCAAAGTATCTTTTTTGTGCTCCCAATCTACAGTATCCGTTGCTCCCAAAGCAGTCTTTTGGATATCTTTATGAGGAGGAGTTGCCGTAATCCCACATAGGTATATCTTTTTGATTAAAAATGCATCTGCAGTTCTAAAAACCGAACCAATATTATTTAGGCTTCGTATGTTGTCTAGAATAATAATTAAGGGTGTTTTTTCTGAAGCTTTAAATTCGTCTACTGTTTTGCGAACCAGTTCACTATTTTTAAGTTTTCTATTCATTTTCAAGTGTGTAGTATTTTTTGTTGTTTGATGGGAGTACTCAAATTTTTAACCAAAAGTATAATTTTCTTTTTATCGATAGTATCATATTCGTATCAAAAATATGTACCGCATACTTCATAGTGAATTGTGAATAAAAATGAATAACTCGTAAAGTTGATTTTTCTAAAAGAATAGTAGAATAACTACTTTAGCAACATTACTAAAATAAAGGTTTGAATGGCAGGAAAGAGCGGTAAAAAGGTAACCCCTTTGATGAAACAATATAATGCAATTAAAGCAAAATATCCAGATGCTTTATTATTATTTAGAGTTGGAGATTTTTATGAGACTTTTGGAAAAGATGCCATAAAAACAGCTGCTATTCTTAATATTGTTCTGACCAAGAGAGGAAATGGAAGCGAGCACGAGACAGCTTTGGCAGGTTTTCCGCACCATTCATTGAATACATACCTCCCAAAACTGGTAAAAGCAGGAGAACGTGTAGCCATATGCGATCAACTTGAAGATCCCAAGCAAACCAAGACAATTGTAAAACGTGGCGTTACAGAATTAGTTACTCCCGGAGTAGCACTTAATGATGAGGTATTACAAAGTAAAACCAACAATTTTTTATGTGCATTGCATTATGGTAAAAAAGAGATAGGTATTGCATTTTTGGATGTGTCTACAGGAGAGTTTCTAACCGCTCAAGGTAATGCAGAACATATTGACAAACTGATGCAAAATTTTGCACCAAGTGAGGTACTTGTTACCAAACCTAAAAAGCAAGCTTTCTATCAGGATTTCGGAGAAGATTATCATTCTTTTTTTCTGGAAGATTGGGTGTTTAAAGAAGATTACGCTCATGAAACATTATATAAACATTTTGAAACCAATTCTTTAAAAGGTTTTGGTGTAGATCATTTATCAGAAGGTATCATTGCAGCAGGGGTTGTACTTCATTACCTTAACGAAACCCAACATCACAAGCTACAGCACATCACTTCGATACAACGTATTGCCGAAGATCAATATATTTGGATGGATCGTTTTACGATTCGCAATCTCGAATTGTATCATGCCAATGCCAATAATGCAGTGACGCTTCTGGATGTTATTGATAAAACAATTTCTCCTATGGGAGGACGAATGCTAAAAAGATGGTTGGCATTACCACTTAAAAATGTATCGGCGATTCAACAACGACACCAAGTTGTTCAATATTTTCTTGAGCAAACAGCATTGCATCAGAAAATTCAACAGCAAATCAAACATATCGGTGATATTGAACGACTTATTTCTAAAATCGCAACAGGCAAAGTCAATCCCCGAGAGGTAGTGCAACTCAAAAACTCGCTAGAAGCTATTGTGCCTATAAAAGCACAGGCTTCTCAAAGTGATAATGAAGCGCTAAAGAAAATAGGAGATACTTTGAACGATTGTGAAGTACTTCGCAATAAGATTAAAGAAACTCTTAATGAAGATGCGCCCGTGAATGTATTAAAAGGAAATACGATTGCAGAAGGGTATCTCGATGAATTAGACGAGCTACGTGCTATTGCGTACTCCGGAAAAGATTATCTGGATAAAATGCTGGAGCGCGAAACAGAAGCTACAGGAATAACCTCTTTGAAAATAGCGTCTAATAATGTTTTTGGATATTATATAGAAGTTAGAAATACGCACAAAGACAAAGTGCCGGATACTTGGATTCGAAAACAAACTTTGGTCAGTGCAGAACGATATATTACAGAAGAGCTTAAAGAGTATGAAGCAAAGATTCTGGGGGCAGAAGAAAAGATATTGGCATTAGAACAACAATTATTTAATGATCTGGTGATTTGGATGAATGAATATATCAAACCCGTTCAGCTCAATGCATCTTTAATAGGTCAGTTAGACTGTCTGTGTTCTTTTGCACAATTGGCTACAGAACATCAATATGTACTACCCGTTGTAGATGAATCGCATGAGTTAAAGATTAAAGAAGGTAGGCATCCGGTAATAGAAAAACAACTACCCCCGGGAGAACAATATATTGCCAATGATGTTCTATTGAATAGAGAGGACCAGCAGATGATTATGATTACAGGACCTAATATGAGTGGTAAATCTGCTATTTTGAGACAAACAGCCCTAATCGTATTATTAGCACAAATGGGGTGCTTTGTCCCTGCTGCAGAAGCTCAAATAGGAGTTGTTGACAAAATTTTTACCAGAGTAGGAGCGAGTGATAATATTTCTATGGGAGAGTCTACATTTATGGTAGAAATGAACGAGACAGCCAGTATTTTGAATAATATTTCTGATCGTAGTCTTGTATTATTAGACGAAATAGGAAGAGGAACCAGTACCTATGATGGAATCTCTATAGCATGGGCAATCAGTGAATTTTTGCATGAGCATCCTGCAAAACCCAAAACCCTTTTTGCTACACATTATCATGAGTTAAATGAGATGTGTGAAACCTTTGACCGTATCAAAAATTATAATGTATCCGTCAAAGAACTAAAAGATAATGTTCTTTTTTTACGTAAACTCGTTCCTGGCGGTAGCGAACATAGTTTTGGGATTCATGTGGCCAAAATGGCAGGAATGCCTCAACAAGTGCTGCATAGAGCTAATAAAATGCTCAAAAAATTAGAAAAATCACATAGTAGCGAAGAGCTCACCGATAAGATCAAAAAAATGCAAGATGATGATGAGATGCAGTTGAGTTTCTTTAACCTAGATGATCCATTGCTCGAAGAAATCAAAGAAGAAATCCTGCATATTGATATTGATACCCTTACTCCGGTAGAGGCATTAATGAAACTTAATGAGATCAAAAGGATGTTGACCAGAAAAAAAGCCCCTCAGGTTTAATAAAGATTAGTTCTTGATACATTTTGGAGTCGCTACTATAGAATCAAGTAAAAAAAGAAATTTTTATACTTTTGAAAGCGTGTTAGTTAGCATAAATTTTAATTCTTTTTTGAAAAAAGGCTTTGCTATTACTAGAATTGTATTAAATTTGCATCCGCAATCAAGAGTTGCGAAGTTCATAACTTACTGCGAAAGTAGCTCAGGGGTAGAGCATCACCTTGCCAAGGTGAGGGTCGCGGGTTCAAATCCCGTCTTTCGCTCTGAGACAATCATATAGTCCATGCTGAAGTGGTGGAATTGGTAGACACGTTGGACTTAAAATCCAATGGGCAGTAATGCCCGTGCGGGTTCAAGTCCCGCCTTCAGTACTTAATAACCCTTTGATTTTTCAAAGGGTTATTTTTTTATACCAAGTTTTGATTGATCTTTTTATTTCAAACTTCTTAAATACTATGAATTCTTCAAGTTACAAAAAACTCATAGTGTTATACCTATAGAATCTTCAAAACGATAAGATGAATTGAGACTATTTATAGTACTGCTAAGCACTTTTTTTGAGCCTTTTATGCCTAATGATATCTTTTTTATTCCTAGTTAGAATGTTTTTTGACGCTTAACTTATGTTTATCATTTATTGTTTAATCCTTCAAAGGTATTACGTAAGTAGTAGTAAAGGTTATATAAGTACTTCGAAGGATTATAGAAGTACTTGTAAATAGTTTTTTCAGGCGTCATACCCTTATAGTTAAGGGGGTAATCTCTGTAATTATATACTTAGGAGGAGCAAGAAAAAGCTTTTTAATGCTACATTTTGGGATTGCATGGCATCATTAAATAGATCGAAGTACTTTTGTAATCCTTAGCAATAGTTTTACATGGGTTTTGATTGTAGCTCATCATATAAAATTACAGTTTTGAAATTGAAAGTAAAAAGTACAGAATAATTACTACAGAGTTTAACTTTTAAGCTCCTCAAACCTCACTCCTCAAAGCACAGCGGTCTCACAACCTCATATTATACTAATCATATAAATTTAATTTAAAACTCAATCAAAGCGCCTAGTATATCGTCTTGCTCTTTGGTTAATGTTAGTACTTTTTCTATACGTTCCTCTTTATCGGTGCCAAAGTATTTATAGATTTCTATAGACACTCCAACCGGGCCATGAATAGTTTGCTGGCGATCTGCAAAAAAATCAATCAGTATTTTGTATGTACCTTTTTTAGCATTTTTTACAATGATTTCTTCAGGTCCAAAGCCTTGAGTAATATCAGTATTGTACCTAATATTTTCTGATTCATCGTTACTATAGTAGAAATCTTCTCCAGCAGGAGTGATCAAATGCAAATCGATATCGGTATTGCTAGATGTCCAATTTAATACGGCTCTTAGATCACCCGTGACCATGTATTTTTCTTTTTTAAGATTATTATCTTTTACAGCTATGGTATTGTAATCATTGTATAATGTATTTAAAACCTCTACATAGTCATCAGGGTCGCGATTTCTTTCAATCCAGCTCCCTTCTAATGCTTCTTTCAGCACTTTTGCTGCTTTGGTGTAGTTTTTATTGAGTTCGTAAGTAACGGCTAAATCTCTATGCGCAATAGGCTCGTCTGGTCGTAAAGCTAGAATTTTTTCAAAAATAGGTATGGCTTCTTTATAATACCCTGTAGAGCGTAACAAATAGGCAAGTGTTCTCATGTTTTCATGATTGTCTAATTGTATTTCTGCAATATTAGACCAGATTTTAGCTGCGATTTCTGGTGCATCCTCTTTAAAAATACTTCCTGCGGCCATATAAAACCCTACGGGTTGTTCTTGATTTGTAACAAGGCTTAGATATTTTTGATATCGCTTCTGAGGTTTATATTTTTTAATTTTTAATAAAGATTTTGGAATATTGTTCCATACTTTTTTAGAGAGTTCATGAATGATATGTTTGTTATACACGATAGGAATTGATATTGCGTCATCTTCAACAAAATCTTTTGTGTAAACAAAGATGATTCCACTCTTTGCAATATCACCACCAAGTTGTTTTGCTTTTTTTTGGGGTATGATTTCTAGCGAAAAAATATCATCCCAATCTAAATATTTAAGTTCATCTTGTCCATCTTCCCAACGTAGCGTGTCAAAGTCATCGTCATCGTAATCTACAAATACCAACGGAGATTCTCCCAAAATAATATGCTCGTTTTTTCTTTTGATAATCAGTTCTTTATTATAACTGAATACTTGATAATCGTCTATGTTTGGTGCGTTTTCTAAAAAATCGATCTTATTTTTGTATTTAGGGTTATTGCTGGCAACCCCGGTCACTACTACTTCTTCGAGTACAGCATTATCTTCTGGCATATCAATTTGATGACTTCCCGGAGTAATAGTTTGTTGCACGCCTTGATAACCAATAAAAGAAAAATTCAATGTTGTGTTGATAGGTACTGTTAAAGAGAAATTTCCATCAAAATCGGTTTGAGTGCCTATTGTTCCAGAATTTATAAAGACATTAACCCCAGGTAGTCCGTATTCGTTATTCTCCCTTATCGTTCCACTAACAAGATATTCGTCACCATTCTGTGTTACTGTTATGTTTATATTGGCATCCCCAGAAGAGGGAGTTTCATAATTTTCATCAATGATTGGGGCTTCAGTTTTAGGAGTGATTAATGATTTTTTTTCTGTTAATAAAGCTTCTAACTTTTCCCTTTTAACTTCAATACGGTCTTCAATTGCTTCTAGATTTTTCTCAGCTGCTTCTAGAACTCGTTCTAGTTCTTCTTCTTTTTCAGGAAATCTCCAAATTAATAAATCGTTTAAAGCTTCGTTTTGTTCCCAGAAAACTTCGGTTATGATCTCCTCTTTTTCTAGTTTGGCTACCGCTAGATTATCAAAATATAATTGTTTCAATTTACGAGTTGGAGGCACAATTTCATTTTCTATATAGTCTTCAATATTTTCAAGTACAATAAGTGATGTGTAATCTGTTAATAGATTGTATTGCAATCCTAAAGATGTTATTTGATCTCTGTATCTTTCTGGATAAAGACTTAGATTATTTATTTTTTCTATGGCAAATAGTTGTTCTAAATCTATGATAGAAGTATCTATCTTAATAGGGGTGATTGGGTTTAATGTATCTGTTTTATGATTGATTGTAGGGGTAATGGTTTTAGTATGTTTTCCCTTGGCGACTATTGAGAGACGTGCGTTTGAAATGCGAGTGTTTTGCTCTGGATAATATTCGGTAAATTCGTTTTCTTTACATCCTGAAAAAAGAGAAGCTTCTTCTAGTAATTCTGAAATACTATTGTCTAAGGTTTTGTTTTGCAAATTAATATATGCGCCGCCATGTGAAGTCGCAATGGCTTTTAAACGTGAAGGATTACCTGAGGCTTGTGCTGTTATTGTATGTAATATCCCATCGCTATTTTTGAAGTTAATATCCCCAAAATTAGATAATCCATCGCTGCATAATAATGTAATGTCTGACTTTGGAAATTGAGTAATGCATCCATATTGTGTAGCTGCATCATATGGGATAGCATTCAGAAACCGTTCTAGATTTTTAGTATTACCATTTTTGATATTTATCTTTTTGGTCTCTGTTATTTGAGTATTAAATAGAACTATATTGATATTGACATGTTGTAGTCTCTTTGCCAATGCCTTTAAAAACTCAATTTCGGTATCTACTTGTCCTTTTCTTGATCTGGAGTGATCCCAAAGTACTGTAATGTTTTTAGGTAGTGTTTTAGTTTTGTTGTTTTTTAAAACGGGTGTTGTAGTGTAATAATAAAATTGACCTTTGATTTTTTGATAGTACGAGAATGATTGTTGCACTGGCGTTATTGTGATATCAAAGTTTTTTACAGTGTTTGATTGTAATGATATATTTCCGTTTTTTTTGTTGATATCAAATGATTTTATTTTCGAAAATTGTATTTGATCTGTAAATCCAACAAAATTGATTTGGATGTCTTTTTGAGCTATTTTTTCTTTAAAATGTACAGGAAGCTTAAAACGCATTGTTCCATTTTCCCATATTAATTTATCCAGGATTGTAAGTTTGATAGTTCTGCTACCTTTGGCAGGTATAGGATATACTCTTGTTTTAAAATTATTATCTTCTGTTTTTTCTAATAAGCCCGGATCAATAGAGCGGCTTACAATATTTTCAAAAGCAGCTCTTCCTTTTGCTCGGTCTACTCCAACCGCTTCTCTAAGTTCTCCATTGATATCTAGTGCATATCCAATAATTGTTTGCTGGTCTGATAGCGGAAATTGTAATTCTCCCGAAAGTTGTCTTTCTAAGGAATTAAAAATCTCTACAGTATATTCTGTGATTCCTAAATCTCCAAAAATGGTTGAGGTCGATTGTAATTTTTGTATCGAAATACTTTCAGCATCATCCCCATGAATCAATTGGTTTTGTGAATAGGTAATATTTATAAAAAGAATACAAAAAAGAAGCAGATGTATAGATTTGATTGGCATAGTCGTTGTTTTTGTTAATCTTTAGTTTTGAGTAATGTACTAAAGGAGATGTCTGTTTCTATAATACTATTTTAAACAAAACCCATAAATACAAAAAAATGTTATTTAGGGTTCAAAAATATCCAACTTACTTATAAGGTTGAAAATGAAATGAGCCAACTTAGCTTTTATGAATGTAAAATGCCCTTTTGATTTAGGTAAATACTTTTGTTGTATGTTTTTATTTAGGTTTCTATGCTTTAGAACTGTGCCATGTAAAGAAAACTGTAGATAGCCTGCTGTATTAGATGATAATTGTAATCTGTCGATTGTGGCAAGTTATTGATCTCTAAGTTTTAACTGAGCCTAGTGGTCATTTTTTTCATGATTATTTCATTTCTAATTTTAATTGCTGTTAAAAGTTTGAATAACTATTTTGTTTTAGAGATTTTGGTTGTGAAGCTAGTAATTATTTATTATTCGTTGATAAAAAAGACGCCTTGATTCCAACAACCATTGGGATAAGAGAAGGTTTTCTTTATCTGTTGGTTATCAGGAAAAAAGTTAGTTGTTACTTCTTCGCAAGAGCTTTCTAAATCACAATAACAACCTTTATATTCAGAAATTGATAGATTAATCACCTTCCATTCGCCTAAATTGTTTAAGCTCATATGAACTTCGACATATGCTCTTATAGAACTTTGATCTTCAATTACAAATTCCTTGAGTTTAAGGATCTTATTTTTAATTTCTATTGATGCTGTTCTTATATTTCCGGATTTAGGCCTTCCAAAGTCAAAATCAGAATTGTCTTTAGTCAACCAAAGAACCTTTTTAAGCAATTCAAAATTAATTTTATCAGGTTTATCAAAGTCAGTTTTTTCAAAATTAGCCGGAGCATAAATTTTGAGTTGAGTACTTTTAATTATCTTCTTTAGAGATTTTGTCAAATATTTTGATTCTTTTTTTTCCAATAGGGAAGCCTATATCTAAATCAGTTTTTGTTTGACCTTTGGTAAATTGTATTGATATTATTAATAATAAAATTAAAGTATTTCTCATTTTCATAATTAGGTCTAATAATGTTGTAGTGTCTTATTTTCGGATTACTGTGCCAACAATGTCCAATTTATTTATAAGTCCAATATATCTAGAATCTTCTGAATTATGACGATTATCGCCAATCACAAAACATTTCCCTTCAGGAATTTTTAATGGCCCGAAATTATCTCTATTCCAATTTTTATTATACTTTTTTACAATTTTCTTATCTGTTCGGTTTTTAGGTTCAATCTGTATTTTTGATGATAGTCCATGTTTCTGTGCTATTTTATTAATTAGAAAAATAAAGATTTTATCCTTTGTCCTATAAGCAATATCTTTTTCCTCAATAAGCTCTTTATCTAGTAATTTTTGGAATTCATCTGGGTCAAGAATATAGAAATGTTTCAAAGCCATACTTTTATCAATATTTTTTTTATTTAGGTAAAGAACCCCGTCTTTAACCTCAATAAGATCACCAGATTTGCCTAATAGTCGATGAACTCTTAAATGTTTACCGAACTTTTCGTTTTTATATTCATAACAAACAAAATCGCCATTATTAAAGTCAATTAAATTGGAAACAAAAATTTTTGAATGAAGTTTCAATTCAGGTTCATTTGCAGTTGTTGGGATATTATACATTTTCAGCATGTCTGTTTGCCCAAATACATTACAAACTCTTAATGAAATTACAATAACTATTAATACCGTTTTTATTTTATTCTTCATAATATGCTACAACAATCCCATAAAGGATATATTTCCATCACTTCTAAAGTATAAAAGTAACAATATCAAACAAAACCAAGATAGTATTGTCTTGTGTAAACAAATTTGTGATAAGAATTAGTTTAGGTATTTATAAAGCATTCTACTAGGATAATGTAACGATCTGTCAATATTTATTTATATTTTTAACAAATCATGAAAATAATGATCTTTGTTCGATCTTGAGTTTCATTTTTTTGTGATTAAAATTGTATGTCAACTATGAGTATATTTATGATTATTGTTTTAGGACTTATTGTTCTATTGTTTGTAGCAGGAATTTCGATTTATAATGGTTTGGTTAGTAAGAAAAACCTTATGGAAGAAGGATGGAGTAGTATTGATGTCTTTCTTAAAAAGCGAAATGATTTGATACCTAATCTTATGGAAACCGTAAAAGGATATGCCAGTCACGAAAAAGAACTTTTTGAAAATGTTACCAAATCAAGAAATCTGGCTCAAAATGCAAATACAGTATCCGATCAAGGAAACGCAGAAAATGCACTTAAAAACTCTATGATGAATCTTTTTGCTATTGCAGAGAACTATCCCGAATTAAAAGCAAATCAAAATTTTATTGAAATGCAAAATGAGTTGAGCGCAATAGAAGAAGAAATTGAGATGGCGCGCAGGTATTATAATGGTACAGTAAAAGATAATAATATTGCTATAGAGAGTTTTCCTTCTAATATTATTGCTAATATGTTCAACTTTGATAAAGGGACTTTCTTTGAAATTCAAGATGCCTCACAGCGAGAACCTACAAGAGTATCGTTTTAACATTATACTATGCTAAACGTTTATGCCGCTTATGATGTGTTTCCTAGTTCTAAAGGATCATCTACCCACATCAAAGAAATGATATCTGAGTTGTCTACTCATGGCGACGAACTTAGATTATTGTGTTTGAGGGGGAATGATAAGCTACCTGCTGTACAGAAGCATGAAAATATTTTGATTAAAAGATATTATGCTGAAGAAAAATTAAACTATCTGGAAAAAGCCTCTTTATTTTCTGAAGAAATCTTTTTAGAAATAGAAAGAAATGTCAATGATATTGAAATTGCGCATTTTAGAGACATATGGAGTGGCATGGGGATCATAGCACACAAAAATGTAAAATCAGTTTTTGAGGTTAATGCACTTACCTCTGTAGAACTCCCTTATCGTTATCCGAATCTTACAGATGATTTTTTAAATAAACTTAAATTCTTAGAACAAAAATGTCTCAAAAACTCTGATGTTATTGTAACGCCTTCGTATACCACAAAAAAGTTTTTGATGTCTGATTATAATGTCTCAGAAGATAAGATTCAGGTAATTCCAAATGGAGCCTACATTCCTGATGTTTTTGAAAGACCGGATGATGCCCCAGAAAACTATATTATTTATTTTGGAGCGCTACAACGATGGCAAGGAATAGAGGTGCTTCTAAAAGCAATGGCCTTTTTAGAAGATTATGAAGATTTGAAATTACTGATTTGTTCGTCTGTAAAAGAAAAAGCGTTTAAACCATTACAAAAATTAATAGAAAAATTAGAAATCAGTGACCGGGTCATTATAAAATCAAAATTGCAAAGAGAAACATTGTATAATTATATACATTTTGCAAAGTTATCAATAGCACCGCTAAAAGCATGTGATCGAAATATTATACAAGGGTGTAGCCCGCTAAAAATATTAGAATCTATGGCGTGTGGAACTACTTTGGTAGCATCAGATTTACCCGTAGTAAGAGAACTTGTTTCTGAAAAAGAAGCTATGTTGGTCGAGCCGGATAGAGAATTAGATTTAGCTCGATGTATCCGTTTCTTATTAGATAACCCAGAAGAATGCAAAGCATTGTCAGATCAAGCATTAGAAAAAATGAAAAAAGAATTTACCTGGTCATCACAGTTGAAAAAACTAAATCAGGTATACGAAGACCTAAGAGCTATTTAATATGAGTCAACAAGGAACTGTTTTAACAGCAGAACAATTTAGTGGAGCCCCAATAGAAAGGGCTCATTTGCATAGAGGATTCAAATCAAAAAAAACACCTCTCAAATGGATTCGTTTTTTTAGAGCCTGTGTTTTACAAAGAGAAAATGCGAATATTAAAAAGAAGAAAGAACTAAAAAAAATCTGGTTTGGTGCAGTGATCTTGATAGCTCTGGGATTTTTAATTAACTATTTTTTTTACTTCCCTTTTTTCCTATTTATTTTGGCAGTTATAGGTGTTGCGATAATATTAACGTCAAAAACAAAAAGTAAGTTTAGAAAAAATTATACAGATGGTTTTGACTTTTTTTCAGATTATTTTTCTGCTTTTTTTGCATTAATAGAAGAAGATTTACAACCGCAATCAAGAATTTCATTAGAAGCCAATGTAAAAAATACAATGCAATCTGCAAACCTGGTAAAACAGGAAAAACATCAGTCTAACACCAGAGGATTTATTTCAGGAAGTAACTATTATTATGAAAAAGAGATTAGTAACGGTTCATGTTTCCTTAGTGATGGATGTATGCTCTCTTTTAATTTTACAGAACGGTTGAGAAATCGTGTTGTTAAAAAAAGAAGTGCCAGCGGTAAAAGAAAAACGAAACAAAAATATAAATCTGTATATCCTTTTGTATTGAAAATGAAAATTCCGAAGGCAAAGTATATCCTTAAATCAGAAGTTGATACATCTGATATACAATTAGCAGAAGATACTGATTTTTATATCGTAAAAACAATCAGAAAATTTGATATTAGAAATGAGCATCCAGAAAAATATCAACCATATGCATCAAGTTCTATAGAAATGTTCTCCTCTGATTATTTTGCTTTAGAACTCATTAATTTGATAAATGTTAGTTATAGTTGTGTAACTCCAAGAGTGTAAATTTATATGGAAGAAAGACAAAAATGTGAAGAAACTATCGGGTTATTTGTGCTACGTACCTGTGATGCTATAAAGGTTTATAATTGTATGAAATGTGGTAAACCGATTTGCAGGGTACATGCTTTTAAACCTTTGACAAATAATGGAGCAAGTGGTGGTGATCAAAAATTGTGTTTGTCATGTTTTACAGAAGAAGATACACGATTAACCAAAGACATAGAGCTATATTCAAAAGATCGATACGTATGGCGTAGAAAAATGATAGAACGTTTTCATAGAGAATATGAGTATATGACTTTTATAGCAGAGGATTATGGATCGTTATTTATGGGGCATGACCATTATGATTATTATGATGATACAGACGACAGTACTTCTTACTTTGACAGCTAATGAGCCTTCTTTTTATTACTCAACATTATCATCCTAGTAAAGGGGGGATGGCAGAATCATGTGATCGAATCGTTCGTAACTTTAGAAAGCATAAAGCTGACGTACACGTGATTCATTTTACCAATAAAAGGAAAAAATTTCGCACAGAAGCAGCTGTTCAAGGTAGTTATACAGCAGTACCGGTTTATAATTCAGAAGAATTTACACTCAATTTGGCTTTTCAGTTTATAGAAGGGCTATCGATATTAGAAGATGTAAAATATATAGTTGTTTTTGGAGGACATCTTCCTATTGTTTTAGGGCCTATTTTATCAAAATGTTTAGAGAAGCCGTTAGTTACGTTTATAAGAGGAAACGATTTTGACGAGGCAATTTTTTCTAAGAGACGTGAAGCACTTTTGTATACACTAAAGGAATCAAAATATATTTTTACAGTTACTAGTGAAAAAAAGGATAAAATAACCAAATTAATACAACACCCTGATGTATATTTTACCCACAATGGGATTGACTGTAACTTATGGCAACCGGCTAAAAGCCAATTAAAAAGAATTGATACCTTAAAAAGTAGCTCAGAAGAAAGAAAACGAATTGTAATTGTAGGACAATTAAAAGCTAAAAAAGGAATACTAGAATTTTCAACAACCTTTTCTGTTTTTAGTCATAAAGAAGAATATGAAATTTGGATGGTAGGAGACATAGAAGCGTCTACCAAAGAATACATTGATCAACTTGATATTACAGTTAGGTTTTTCTCTTTTGTAAATAAAAATGAATTAATAACTTTTTATCATGCGGCAGATATAGTTTTGATTCCGTCTTTTTATGATGGCATGCCAAATGTATTGTTAGAAGCAGGAGCGTCAAAAAATTTGATTATTGGTTCAAATGTAGGTGGTATAAAAGATGTAATCGAACATGAAAAAGATGGTTTTTTGTTTAATCCATTAAAGCCTTCTAGTCTTTTAGAGATACTTACCAAAGTTCATAGGTTAGATCAAGAAGCAAAAAATGAAATTTCTAATCGTTTATTTGATAAAATAAGTAATGAATATACAGAAGAAAAAGAGATCACAAATTATTTAAATAAATTACAGGTATGAAAAATATATATACAGTATTCCTATTTTGCGTTTTGATATTAGCAAATAGTTGTAAAACCAAAACAGAAAATAACTCATCTACAGATGCGACTACAGTAAAAGAAACCAGTGTTGAAGAAACCAGTGTTGAAGGAACAACTATTGATGCTCAAACAATTATCTCTAGCCCTTCTGGAGAGCAAATAGGAGGATTTACTCTAGAACCATTAACAGTTTATGCAGCGGGAAGTAAGTACATGAGCAAAAGTAAACCTGATAAGCATAAGTTTTACACCAATGGGTCTATGGTGTACGAAGTAAAGCTTAAAGCAGGTGATTTTAAATTAAGGGATAGTAAATCAAATTTATTATGGAAAATAAAAGTGTACCCTGATAAAGTTAAAGTGTCGAATAATGAAGAAAATGAAAATGCTTTTGAAATTAAAAAGTATGAAGATAAGATCAAAATAAAGCAAGATGAAAATACAGTATATGAGGTACAATTAGGAGATTCTTCAATTGCGGTAAATGATGAGGTTTTATATCAATTTTCTTCTGATGAAAGTAGTTATGCATATGCAGTTTTAGCGATAAACGAAATTCCTGAAGATCAAAGAATATTTATTCTTGCAGAATTATTGAAACAGTTATAGTGATATTGTTTTATGCATACGGATCAGGTTTAGGGCATCTCAATAGAATATTAAGTTATATTAAAGTAAGAGCACTTGAGTTTTCGTCATGTATTATAATGACAAACTCAACATATAAAACATTTCTTCCCAAAGAAATAAAAACGATGTATTATCCTGATTCTTTTTTTAAGAATCAAATACTGTTTTTTGAAACTTTACTCCAAATCATAAAGCAATTTAATGTTCGTGAGCTTGTAGTTGATGTTTTTCCTAGTGGTTTTTATGGAGAACTACACAATCTAGATGTCATAAAAATCAAGAAAACGATATTAGCACGTATTCTTAAGCCATTTTATTTTGATAAATATGCTTCACCTCAGTACGATGATTTGGTTGTTTTAGAAAAAGGTATTATGCTCGAACATTATAATTTTTCGAAGACAGTTTCAGTGCCTATAAAAGAAGGTTTTATATTCTCAAAACAAGAAATTAATTTGCAAATTCCTTTTTTCTTCATTCTTCATTCCGGACCAGAAGAAGAAGTAATCCAATTGTATAGATTGGCGCAATTATACCGAAAAAATAGTGAGCATATCTATATCCAGACATTTAGTAAAATGCAAAAGCTCAAAGATGAAAATGTCACTTTTATTTTTTCTGAAAGGCCAATTTTTTCTTTACTTCACGCATCAACTAAAATTTTTACAGCATGTGGGTTTAATACTTTTTATGCAACACAAAATTATCGTCAAAAACAATTTTTCCTTCCTTTTAAAAGAACGTTTGATGATCAATTCAAAAGAAAAAAATATAATTCGATTGCTTAGAAATTGATTTTTTAAATAAAATCATCTCATTATAATAAATGATTATGGATTGCCTATTCAAGCATATCAAACATGATGATTTTATAAACAAATAAAAGAATATGCTCTGTTTTTGAATATGATTTAATTTTTCTAAGTTTATAATAAACTTAGGGGTATGAATATTAATGTAACTCATATAGATACAGCCTGCTGTTTGATAGAGATAGAAGGATTTAAAATATTAACAGATCCTGTGCTTGATAATGCAGGTGGAATATATCATCATGGATATGGAGCCATCTCAAAAAAATATTCTAATCCTATTTTGGATAATACTTCGCTAGAAGCGATTGATTTAATTTTATTAAGTCATCCTCAGCATAAAGATAATTTTGATACTAAAGGTAAGGAGTTTGCAAAATCAGTTCCCTTAATTTTATCCACTCATAAGACAGAAAAGGAGTTTAGTAATGCAAAGGGGATGAAACCATGGGAGTCTTATGAGTTGAAAAACAAGAATGATTCTTCAATTTTAAAAATTACCGCTACACCTGCCCAACATCACCCAAATTGGCTTCCTAAATTTATTTCTGGAGAAGTTATAGGCTTTTATATTGAGGTAAGTACATCAAAAGACACCGTATTCATAAGTGGAGATACAGTATTCTTTAAAGGAATTTTTGAAATATCTGAAAAATTAAAGCCAATCACATATGCTTTGATACATGTAGGTAGTGCAGAGTTTAGGTATTTGACTGGCTTTGGTAAATTTACAATGGATGCAAAAGGATTTGTCAAAACAGTATCTACTATTGACCCAAAAATAGCGATACCTATTCACAATGTAGGATGGTCTCATTTTAAAGAAAATGATGAAGGAGTAAAAAAAGAATTATCAAAGGTAGAAGAGGAGTTAAGGCAAAAAGTTGTTTTTCTAGAAAGAGGCAAACGTACCGATCTTACTATTTAAAAAGTAATACAATATGAATAATTTGAAATATGCATTTGGGTTATTGCTGAAAATAATAGGTGTATTGCTAAAAAGAGTATTTGGTAAAAAGCAAAACCCTAAATGGAATTTAAAAACAGAGCTAATTTGGGCAACAACCAGGTACACACTATTATCCTCTAATATTTATGGATTAAAGTGGTTAAAAGAGTTGTCAAATCAATTTTCTCCTAAACCAAAACTAAAAAATCAAATCAAAATTGAAGAATTAGAGACAGAAGTAGGAAATTATTTGAAAATAATGCCTAAGACAAATGATAAGATTTATAATGATAGAATTATAATTTATTTTCATGGTGGAGGATATGTTCTTGGTTCTCCAAGAGCTAATATTGAATTTACTTCTAGAGTTGCTATCACCTCACATTCAACAATATTGGTTCCTTTTTATCCGACAGCTCCCGAAGCACAATATCCTGCTGCACAAGAATTTGCAGTTGAAATAGTAGAGACTTTTATAAAAGAATATTCAGGTCATAAACTATATCTGGCAGGAGATTCTGCCGGAGCCGCTCTTGTACTTTCAACATATATGAATCTTTCAGAAGAAGATGCATTAAAAATAGAAGGTTGTATTTTAATCTCTCCTTGGGCAGAGCCAACATCTCAAAGTGGTACAATTAAGACAAATTCAAAAAATGATGTTGGAGATAGCAAATATTTATTGAACTGCTACAATGCATATCTTAATGAGCAAAAAATACAACTAAAATATCCGTTGTCTTTTGATAAAAGTAATCTGATACGATTACCAAAAACATTTATTTCGATTGGGACGGCAGAGATGTTATTGGATCAAACAAAAGAATCAATATTATTTTAGAGCAGTTAGGCACAAAAACTACTTTTAAAGAATATGAATCAATGTTTCATACATTTTGGAACTTATCATCATCAATAGAAGAGGGAGAAAAAATAATTGATGATATTTCAGAATGGATACAAAAGTAATCAGTTTATTGATCTATTATTTTTTGATTCATTTAAAGTTTTTAAATTTCTATTTAAACTTCGTTCGGTAATACCTAAATAATTGGCGATATCTCTTTTAGCGATTACATCAATAAAATTAGGGAATTGCTTTTGTAATCTTAATAAATTTACTCTGATAGGATGCGATTGATGATATGAATGCCTTAATGCAGTATATCTTATTTTTTGTGCTAGTGTTTTTAATATAAGTTTATTAAGTTTTGAGTCGGTTTCAACTAATTGTGTAAAATGATTTCTTTTTATTCTAAAAACCTCCATTTGATTTATAGCCTCTATAGTACAAAAACTTAGTTCGTCGTTAAACATTTCTACTTCTCCAAAAACTTCTCCTTCTCCAAAAAACTCTTGTATAAAATCTTTTCCTGTATCTTCTGTCAAATAACACTTTGCCAAACCACTTTTTACGATATATACATCATAGACATTAGATTGCTGTTCTATAATATGTTGTCCGCTCATGATATCAAGAATTTCTATGCCTTGATGATTCTTAGCACAGTATAATTTTGTAATATAATCTAACACTTCTTTATTAATCCGTATCATTTTATTGATGCTGGGACAAATGTCCTTTTATGAATTTATGAATAGTATTTTATTTACACCTGTAAAAGTATAATAATCATTCTATTTATAATTATGAAAACAGAACAGCACCCTGTTTACAATCTTCGTTTTGGTTTAATTTGTTTAAGTTCATTGTTTTTTTCTGCGAGTTACAACATGTTGATCCCTGAATTACCTTCTTACCTGAGTAGTTTGGGTGGAGCAGAGTATAAGGGGTTAATTATTTCTTTGTTTACACTTACAGCAGGATTGTCAAGGCCATTTAGTGGAAAACTCGCTGATAGTATTGGTAGAAAACCTGTTATGATTGTCGGTACATTAGTATGTGTCGTTTGTGGATTATTGTATCCTGTACTTGGTACTGTGATTGGCTTTTTATTGCTAAGACTTTTTCATGGGTTTTCTACAGGATTTACACCAACTGCTATATCTGCATACGTTTCTGATATTATTCCACCCAAAAGATGGGGAGAAGCATTAGGATTTCAAGGATTATTTTTTAGTACAGGTTTAGCACTAGGTCCAGCATTAGGAAGTTTAATAAAATCATACTATTCTTTTTCTATTTTGTTTTATTGTTCTTCAATAATTGGAGTTTTGGCATTTGTTTTAATGGGAAAAGTTTCTGAAACACTTTCGAATAAAGAAACCTTTTCATTTTCGATTCTAAAAATATCAAAAAGAGATATCATTGCACCAGAAGTGTTGGCTCCTGCATGTATAGTCTTATTGTCTTACCTTTCATTTGGCGTGATACTTACAATTATTCCTGATTGGAGCGATTTTGTTGGAGTAAGTAATAAAGGGTTATTTTTTATAGTTTTTACGATTTCTTCACTGTCTATACGTTTTGTAGCGGGTAAAATATCTGATATTCATGGACGCGTTCCTGTTATTATTATAGGGCTTATTGTACTATTGGTGTCCTTGATTGTTATAGGGTATTATCATACAGTGTTAGGACTAATGGTAGGTGCTGCTATTTATGGTCTGGCAATGGGGATTTTATCTCCGGCTCTAAATGCATGGACGATTGATATGAGTATTCCCAATCAAAAAGGAAAGGCTATTGCAACCATGTATATTGCACTAGAAATAGGTATAGGTTTTGGAGCATTATGCTCTGGATGGTATTTTCAAAATACTATCATAAACGTACCAACGATTTTCTATACTTGCTCTATAATAACTATGATAGCTATAGCTTTTATGCTGTTTAGAGCTGCAAAACAAATGAAAATTTCAAAATAGTACATCTGCAAATATACTAGCGATTTCATTTTTACGTTCTTAGTATTTGATTGTTAAACGCAATCAATCGGTTTTGATTAAACAAGCGAGTTAATGTTGGTTACTCGCTTTTTTATTTGAATATATATTGTTTTTGGTTTTTATGTCCTTGATTTTTAGTTAGATATGGTGGTTTTTAAAGTGTTTAAAACCCCATGATTAGCACTTCATTTCCTGTGCAAGGAAAAATATTTTTGGGGAATAAATACATTTTCACTGTTTTCAGTGGTTTTTTATAACTCTTCTTTGCGCAATTTTGTCTCATACTAATCTTAAAAATTTATAATTATGATCTGGGGAATTTCATTAATCCTGTTAAGTATTATTGCAGTACCATCGTTATTGTTATCTAAAAAACCAAATGCAAAAGAACTTTTAGACAAAGTTGCACCATATCAAGGTTGGATTGGGCTTGTATTTTTGTTTTGGGGACTCTGGGGAATTATCTCTGCAGTTTTAGCAATAGGAATGCTTTCTACAGCACCAATATGGTGGGCAGTCTGGGTATTAGGATGCGTTGTAGAAGCTGGTTTAGGATTCATGTTAGGTTATGGACTGATGAGTCAGTTATTTTTATCCAAAAATGCTGAAGCAAAAGCAAAAGCAGAACAAATTAGAGCTAAACTAGCACCAAAACAAGGTAAACTTGGTATTCTTGGGATAATCATAGGAATTGCTATGATTGTAATCAACTTAATGCCAAGCTTATTTCTGTAAGTATCAAAGTAAAATTCGTATGTCTATTGAATAAAAATCTATGCTTTTCAAACAAACTTAGAGAGAGTTTGTTGATATGACTTGTTGATTTTATAAGTTTGATGTAAAAGGTGGTCTAAGTATTTAGATCACCTTTTTTGCTTATTTAAAAGAACTTAAAAAAAATGAAGCATTAATTTTATTTATGTTTTATATAATTAATATAAATAAAAATTAATAAGAAACTCTTCTCACATTTGCAATGTAATTCTAAAACAAAAACTTTTTATGGATACAATCACGATTGCAAAAGGAGATGGAATTGGGCCAGAAATTATGGATGCTACTTTAGAAATTATTATGGCAGCCGGAGCTCAATTAAAAATTGAAGAAATAGAGATTGGAGAGAAAGTGTATCTGGATGGTAATACGTCTGGGATTTCAGAAACATCATGGGATACAATTCGAAAAAATAAAATATTTTTAAAAGCACCAATTACAACTCCACAAGGAAAAGGATACAAAAGCCTAAATGTTACAACAAGAAAATTTCTGGGTTTATATGCCAATGTAAGACCATGCAGTAGCCTTCATCCATTTATCAAAACAAAACATCCTGATATGGATATTGTGATCATAAGAGAAAATGAAGAAGATTTGTATGCGGGGATAGAACATCAACAAACTGATGAGGTGATGCAGTGTTTAAAATTAATAAGTAGACCGGGCTGCGAAAAAATTATTAGATATGCTTTTGAGTACGCAAAAAAATACAATCGTAAGAAAGTAACTTGCTTTACTAAAGATAATATAATGAAGCAAACAGATGGATTGTTTCATCAAGTTTTTAAAGAGATTTCAGAAGAGTATCCAGATATAGTGAACGAACATTGGATTGTAGATATAGGAGCAGCAAAAATGGCAGATACTCCAGAAGCATTTGATGTAATCGTAATGCCAAATCTTTATGGAGATATCATGTCTGATGTTGCCGCTCAAATTACGGGGTCCGTAGGTTTAGCAGGATCGGCAAATATAGGAGAAGAATGTGCAATGTTTGAAGCGATACATGGTTCTGCCCCAAGACGAGCAGGACAAAATTTAGCAAATCCATCAGGTTTATTACAAGGAGCAATTATGATGCTTACTCATCTCGGACAAACAAAAGTAGCCGAAAAAGTTAAAAATGCATGGTTAACTACAATAGAAGAAGGAGTGCATACCTACGATATCTATAAAGATAGTGTAAGCAAAGAAAAAGTTGGTACCAAAGAATTTGCAAAAGCCGTTATTGATAACCTTGGTAAAACTCCCAAAAACCTAAAAGCTGTGATTTATGAAGATAGTAGCCCAATTCGATTACCAAGGTATGAACGTAAACCTTTGGCAAAAAAGGAACTAATGGGCGTTGATATGTTTGTGCATTGGCCAGGTTTTGATGCGGATGAAATAGCTTCTAAATTACAAGAGTTGAATACTGGTGAGCTAGAATTAACAATGATTACGAATAGAGGTATAAAAGTTTGGCCTAACGGATTTGATGAAACTTTTTGTACAGATCATTGGCGTTGTAGATATAGTGCAACTCAAGGTAGTAACACAGAAAAAGAACATATCATTGATTTACTAAAAAACGCATTCGAAAATGATATAGATTTTATCAAAACAGAGCATTTGTATGCTTTTGATGGAAAACCATCATTTTCTTTAGGACAAGGACAATAATATATTGATTTAATTTTTTAGCAAAATAAAATGATTACCTCAAAAACAATTTTTTATACAATACTTGGTACTTCTTTTATAGTATTTGTTATTATACTTTCTTTTTTCAATAATAACTTTTTGATGGACAAGATTTTAGCTTCAGCATTTGTATTGGTATGCTTGATGTTATTAAAATGTTCTGAAGAATATAAACTGAAAGAAGCACGAGTAAAGAGAAATAGAATTTAATACAAACTCTTTTATATGCATGAATAGTCGCTGATGGATAACATCGGCGATTATTTTTTTTAAAAGTTTTGAGTATTAGTGATTTATCTTTTTTGAAAGGCATTAATGTTTTATATCGTATTAAAAAGTATTTCATCTAGATAACGCTATTTTATCACAATCACTTTTCAAGATCCATGTTTTAAACTTATATCTTCTACAAAGTTTTTAAAATATCTTATTGTATTGATATGGATAAGGATTTAGATATAACAGATATAAAATTGATCATTCGTAATTTGATTACTTTTATCATAATTGAAGGTAAAGAATATGTAAACGATTCAAAGAAAAAAGAATACGTTTTAGGTTATATGAAGTTGCTAATCAATACAATGAATCTCGTAGAAGAAGACCACAAAGAATCCCTTTTGAAAGATATAGCAGAAGATATCACTACCTACGTAAATCAAAAGTAATATACAGGCTTTAAACACTCTGTTTGAAAAAACTTTCTTTTTTGATCAAAAGATCTTTTTATATATTACCGTCTCAAATAACCAAATCAAGATAACGTGAACGAGCAAGAATACATTGAAAGATTAAAAAAAGAAAACAAACTTCTTCAAGATAAATTAGATAAAATAAATAGAGGAAATGAGAGAAAACGAAGGTTTAGATGGTGGTTGCTAAAAAGATCTAGTGTTCCCATTTTAGGTTCTCGACTCAAAAAAAGCATTAATAATGCGATTACAGAATACAAAGAATATAAAACGGTATCTGTCGATACAGTATCGGATGTATCATCAAGTATAATTTGGAGAATAACCCGAATTGGATTATTTGCTTTTTTAGTTGGGGTAGTGCCTGCCGCAGTGTTGATTTTTCAAACAAAACTGCTAATGAATCAAAATAAGTTTATCGAAAATCAAAATAATTTAGTCGAAGCAGACCGTAGATCTTCTCTTGTATTTGTAATGGATAATGTATTAGGAGATCTCAATGAAGAATTAAAGTATAAAGGTACAAACTCCAAAAATAATATTAGTAATACGCTTCAAGCTAGAATTGTAAGTTTATCGAGAGCAATGAAGCCTTACCAGTATATAGAAGATGGTCAGTTAATTGAAGAAAAAATAAGTTCAGAAAGAGGGCAATTATTATATAGTTTGATCAAAAGTGACTTGGGACAACAATCTTTGAGTGATATTTTTTATGCAGGAGATTTTGAGTATAGCTACCTTAAAGAAGTTTCATTAGGGAGAGGAGTGTATTTAAAGTATGCGAAGTTAAATTATGCAAACCTTTCTAATGCTAATATGCCAGCTGCCAATCTAGGAAACAGTGAACTTAAAGGTGCTAATATGCATAAAATTAATCTTTCTGATGCAGACCTCAAACGAGCCAGGTTGATCGAATCTAACCTTAAAAATGCAGAACTAGCAGGAGCAGACCTTACAAATTCAAATCTATCCGGATCAGATTTATCGGGTGCAGACCTTTCTGAAGCAATATTATGGGGAGCAAAATTAATAGATGCAAACTTATCTGACGCGATATTAGATAATGCAATTGTAGACAGGCAAGATTGGTTGTCTTTTATTGCCGATGAATTAGACTTAGAAGGAGCCGGTGATTTAGAAAATAAATATCGTATCAAAAAACAAGGTAAAAAGCAATTTGTTCTGGTTCCCAGAAAGTAAAATTATAATTATTTTTTTTGAAATACCGCGTTGTGTACTTTGTTGACTAACCAGTTTCCCGCAGGAAAATAAAGTGCAAAAAACATAGCCATACCCAAACTGAAGTTTTGTGGGTTAAATAATTTGTCTAAAATATTATCGGGATATGCATAAGAAGTTTGTAGCCAATAGCCGAGAAATTCTAATATTCCCATGGCAACGAGACCGTATGCATATTGATTAAAAAAAGAGTATTTTTTAAGTAGTATAGAGATAGGAACCATATAAAGGATATAACAGGTGATTACCTGCCACCAATAAGAAAATCTTGCGATTTCAACTTCTGCACCAAACCAATTCATTCCCAATCCCCAAAGAAAATAAATAGTAGCGTAGGTAGCCAACATTGTCTTTGGTGTTTGCTGTATTGTTTTTATGCTTGTAAGGAATATATTTTTCATTATTGTATGTTAATTTCTGCTGTAAATCTAAAAAAAGGTTTTGTACTAATCGTATAAGATGTGTATCCGCTTTTATGAATAATGGTTTCTAATTCTTGTTGTGAAAAAGCTCTGCGTATAGCAATTAGACCATCTTCTTTTGCCATGTTTGTAATGGGTAATAGATATCTAACGGTTTTAAATAATAAATAAGCCATTTTACTTCTGTACAATTCACTTAAAATAACATGCTTTACATTCTGATGAGGTAAGCCTTCTAGAAAAGATATAAGTTCTTTATCTTTAAAATGATAAATAAAATGACTACTCACGAGAATGTCACATTCTGGTAAAGTAAAGTTTTCTTCCAAAATATCTTGAACCAAAAACTTTATGTTGTTCGTCTTTAGCGTTTTTTGAGTAGCAATAGAGATGCTTTCAGGATTGGCGTCTATCCCTGTAAAAGAAGCATCTATACCATGTTTATTTAGTTTTTTAGAAATATACATCAGGCAGTCACCACCACCACAACCTAAGTCTACGATACGAAATGTTTTTTGATAAGAATGTTGTTTACAATACTTTAAAATTGCTTTGCTAAGTTGTCTGCGGTTCCCAAAGAGTATGTTTATTAGTCGTAAACTAGATAAAGTTTTGTGTAAAGAAGAGCCTGATAATGAAAAATTATCAAGTTGTTCTTTAGTATCTAATCGAACCCTTAGATTCACAATATTATATTAATTGTTTGTATTCAGATTTTTAGTCTTTACAATAATAATAACTTTACAAAAAAACATATGAATATAAATGAAATTATTAGAGGAAGGAGATCAATTTTTCCACCTCAATATAACGAAAAACCAGTCTCAAAAGAGTTTATAAAGATGCTGCTAGAAAATGCGAATTGGGCACCTACACATAGACTTACCCAACCTTGGCGTTTCAAAATTATTCAAAACGAGGCAAAAGATCGACTAGGTACTTTTTTGTCAGATACCTATACAGATATAACAACAGACCAGGATTTTTCTCCATTTAAGCATAAAAAGATAATTTCTAATTGTAAAGCAGCTAGTGCTATCATTGCGATATGCATGCAGCGAGATGCTAAAGCACGTATCCCCGAATGGGAAGAGATAGCTTCTACAGCAATGGCGGTACAAAACATGTGGCTTACTTGTACGGCACACAAAGTAGGATGCTATTGGAGCAGCCCAAAGCTAATTAACTATATGGACGATTTTTTTGATTTTGAAGAAGGAGAGCGTTGTCTGGGATTTCTATACTTAGGGCATTATGATCAAGATGAAGAAATACAATCAAAAAGAGATGCGATTGATAATAAGGTAGAGTGGTTATAATAAAAAAACCATCTCAATTTTGAGATGGTTTTTATAAATCTTAATCTGTTTAAGATTTATTTCTTATTGAGCTGTCATTTTTGCAGCAAGTTCTTGCATTTTCTTAGAACTAGCAGTCATGTAGTCAGTCCACAATTTAGCATCCTCTCCAGTTAATTTTCCAGAGATATCCTGAGCTTTTGTAGCTAAGTCTTGACCTTTTTGGCTTAAACCAGCAAAAGCAGTCATATCTTTGCTTTCTACGATCTTAGTGTACTCAGCTATGTACTCTTCGTATGCATTTACGTACTCTTGTACAGCTGGATCACTAAAAGTAGGTACATCACCTGTAGCTTCTACATTTTCAGCAACTTCCTCAGTAGTTTCTTCTACTTTTTCAGCAGTTTCTTCAGCTACTTCTTCTACATTTTCTTCTCCTTCTTTTGCTTTGTCTGTAGCTTCTTTACAAGAGATAACTGTTAAAAACATTAGAGCTAATACTCCTAAAAATACTTTTTTCATAATGAATAGATATAGTTAATTTTGGTTATTTAACGTCAAACATAGTGTTTTATTTCCTTTATTGGAAATTTATGCTGGGGAAAAAATACACACCATGAGTGGCAAAATAACCCATTTGTATTGTTCAATTCAAAAAGAATCAATTCAAAAAATTTGTTACCCCTTGATATTAAAGGTCTTTTCTCTTCTCAGTAAGGTATTTCCAATATCGTTTTGGTAAATGTTGATGATGTAATTTTTTATTCTTTCGTGAAGTTATATTAACATTTTTATAATATGTATACCACAATTCTTGAAAGCTATTTTCTTTATCAGCGTATGCTTCTTTAGAAATCGAATGGTTTAACTTCGAAAAATAATCCATAGTAATGGTTTCTACGGTTTTTAAGTCATAAAAAATACCGTAGTTTCTTTTTACATCATAGATTACCCATTTTTGATCTGCATATCGATCTTTGAAGTGGGGTATTATTAAAGGTAATACATTAAAGTCTGGAGTTACAGTTGCGATATAGATATTATCCTTGGTAAGAACAAATCTTACAAAAGCCTCCATTCTGTGTTTTTCTCGACCTACCATCTTTGCTACTTGAGATATTTTTAGAATATCTTTATTCCCATAATCTGTTAGATACTTGGTGTTATCATTAAACACTGTCTGGATATATTTAAACAACGTATTTTCTACTCCTTTGATTTCGCTTAGAAAAGTTTTAAAAATATCAAGTTGCTGTTTTCTAGTAGTTTTTAATATGAATCCCTGCCAAACCCGTTTTGATTTTTGCTTTTCAGTAGTAACATATTCTATGTTCTCAAACAATTGCTGACTTTTTTCTGATTCTCTTCTGATAAAGGGATTTTTGATTTTTTCATCATAAATCATGTATATACAACATAAAAATCCGTCAAAACTTCCATCATATAATAAAGTAGTTTGTTGTTCCATAGTATTATGTTAGGTAAAGAGACTTAATTGTTGACTAAAATGTTTTTTGTACTTGCTATGCGTTGATTTTATAATGATATTTTTAAGTGTGATAGGGGAGAGTTCTTTTTTATAAAAATCTTTAGAATTACAAACAATAAAATATTGAGCTCTATTTAATGCTATTCCTATTGCTTTGAGATGTGACCAATCTAATTTTCTAAATCTACGAGCTTGCAGTATTTTAGAAACAGATTGCATTCCTATACCCGGTATTCTGGCAAGCATTCTTTTATCAGCAGTATTGATATCAATAGGAAATTCATGTAGGTTACGTAATGCCCAACCAAGTTTTGGGTCTATATCCAAATCTAGATTTTTGTGATCTTTATTAAATATTTCGTTTACAGAAAATCCATAGAATCGCAGTAACCAATCTGTTTGATATAAGCGATTTTCTCTCAAAATCGGGACTTCTGTTTCTATAGCGGGTAATCGATTATCCTCTAATACGGGGATATAACCTGAATAATATACCCTACGCATATTGAATTTCTTATAATAATAAGTAGCAGAATACATAATTTCCTGATCGCTTTCTCCGGTAGCTCCAATAATCATTTGCGTACTTTGACCTGCCGGAGCATATCTTGGTGTACTTTTAATTATTTTTTTTTCTGCTTTGTATTGAATGATTTCATTTTTAACCTTTTCCATTGGTTTTATAAAATCTTCATGTTTTTTGTCAGGAGCTAATAGCTGTAACCCTGATACCGTAGGGATTTCTATATTTACACTCAAGCGATCGGCATACAAACCTGCTTCTCTCATAAGCTCATCGCTTGCTCCCGGAATAGATTTTAAGTGTATATATCCATTAAAGTTTTCTTCTAATCTTAGTTTTTTAGCAACAGCTACCAGACGTTCCATTGTAAAATCTGCATTTTTGAATATACCAGAACTTAAAAACAATCCTTCGATATAATTGCGTCGATAAAAGTTAATAGTGAGATCTACAACTTCTTGAATCTTGAAAGCAGCTCTTTTGATATCATTACTTTTACGCGTTACACAATAAGCGCAATCATAAATGCAATGATTGGTTAAAAGTATTTTGAGTAAAGAAACACAACGTCCATCTTCTGTATAACTATGACAAATACCCATACCGGTATTGTTACCTAATCCTTTGCTCGAATTTTTTCTTTTACCACCACTACTTGCACAAGAGACATCATACTTTGCGGCATCTGCCAAAATCGAAAGTTTTTCTCTAATTCTTTCAAATGACATAATTCGGGGTAGTGGTTTTTATTTGATTTTTTAATATTCTAATAATTTCTTCTATATCGGTAAGTATTTGATAATCTGTAAACCTAAACACTGTAATCCCTAGAGAAGCTATAAAAAGTTTTTTGGTTGCATCTATATTATGATGATCTAAAAACTCATGTGCATATGTATCAACTTGTATAGCAATTTTTAATTTTGGAGCATAAAAATCAAAATTGTAATTCATGATACTTTCATTTCTTGTGAAATAAAACTCTTTTTTAATTAATTCTTGATATAATGTATCTTTAGCAAATTGAGCATTATCCAACGAATATCTAATGACTTTTTCTGATACTCTTTGGTGGATAGGGATAGTTGGTGAAGTCATGAGTAGTATGTATTTGTAATTTTTCCAAATTTATGGAATTTTTCCACAAATATTAAAAAGAATTTATGTTAAAATTGGAAATATTCCAAAATCTTGTATATTTGTTGATAATTATTCCAAATCTAAAAGGCGCGTTTACTGATTTAATAATTAAAATCCTGATTTTATGGATAATTTAACCGACCAGACCATAAAAAGGTTTAAGCAGATCAGAGAGGAAAACCATTATACCCAATCTGACTTCGCAAAAATTTTACAAATAAAGAATTCTACTGCAGACATCGAACGCGGTAAGACAAAAATTTCTGGAAAAGTAGTTGCAAGATTACTAGATGAATTTAATATCAATCCCTTGTGGTTGTTTGGAGAAAGTGATCAAAAGAAAATTCAATTACATCAAGGCGATGTTTCTCCAAAGGTAGTTACAATTGATTCGCAAAATAATGAAAATATTGTGCTGGTCAATGTAAAGGCTGCTGCCGGATATCCTCAAAATGTACAAGATCTGGATTGGTATCAACAACTTCCGGCTTTTGATATTCCTTTGCCTGAGTATAGAAATGCCACATATAGAGGTTTTCAGGTCGAAGGAGATAGTATGCTACCGTTATTTGAGCCCAAAGAGTGGGTGATAGGGAAAGCTATTGGTAATCTGTCTGATATTAATACCAATGCAATTTGTATTGTAGTGCTTGAAGATAGTGTAATGGTAAAAAAAATAAGGAAAAATGATGATGGATCATCTTTGACCTTGATATCATTAAACTCTGAATACTTACCTTACACGATTCCTATTCATAAAATTGTTGAATTATGGGAAGTAAATAGTAAATTAAGCTTTAACATCGATGCAAATTCTGGAGCTACAGGGATGAAACAGTTGCAAGAAGCAATGGTAGCTTTGACCTCTGAAGTGAGAAGTCTTAAAAATTAAATAATAATTTTTGACTCCTTAGCATGTTTTATAGCCTCGTTAGCATTTTTGAAAAGTAATATAGGAGACGCATTAAATGAAGAAATCATTTTTTTGATGCGCTTTTCTTTTCTGCGATGCCTTACATTTCTTAAGTAAATTGCAAGAATTCTTTCAGGATAGTATTCAGCTATTTTGGTATATATATCGGCGTCTTTCTCACCACTATCTCCAATTAATATGAACTTTAGGTGTGGATATGTGTTAAGCAAGTTAATAATTTCGGATTGTTTATGAGGCGTCTTAGGTTTTGGTGTCTTGTCAAAAGGAGTTCTAAAATCTCGAAGAAGTATAGGCCCCTTCGGGAAATAATGTTTTTTGAAAAAAGCACTTAAATAATCATATAAATTCCATGGGCTATTGCTTACATAGAAGAAAGGGTTTACCGGTGTACCTTTTGTGCCGAGATGTAGTTTTTTATAAAATTTGACTGTCCCCTCTATAGCGGTTCGCTTATCAAAATTCTTAAAGATTGTATTAGCAATTACTCTCCATTTGAATAATGATGCTACTCCTGTATGAATGATTGTGTCGTCAATATCGCTTATGATTCCATATTCTGCTTTATTAGAAGGAATAAGCATCTGACTTTTAAAAACATTTTCATTTTTTATGGTTCTAGACAATGTATTGTTTTGGTAAGAAACAAAAAAGGTTAACCAACCTTTATTATCTATGTAAGGATCAAGAGTAGAGGTATCTATATTTTTACTTATGTTGTAATACCCTTCAGGGTCTGTGGTCGTTTCAATAGTATCTTCATTAGGCAATTTGATATCAATAGCTACATTACGAATCTCATCGCTTTCA
Organism: Aquimarina algicola; assembly: GCF_006443095.1. GTDB lineage: Bacteria > Bacteroidota > Bacteroidia > Flavobacteriales > Flavobacteriaceae > Aquimarina > Aquimarina algicola. The sequence goes on along the minus strand of NZ_VFWZ01000003.1, from coordinate 219,630 downwards.
AATTGTTTATATATATTATGTAATGTCTTAAAAAGATTTTGGTTTGTGCTAAAATCAACATTCTCGTCTTCGAGAGCGCGACCCGTTGCTCTGAAAAGAGTATTCGTGCCGTAACTTAGATAAGTATTGATACGTAACGCTTTCTTTCTAAACATAAAATCAATTTGTTGATAAAAATAGGCAACCTCGCTTTTTAGTCGAGGTTGCCTATAAAAACTTTAACGTATTTTTATTTTTTATTTTTATCTGACTGGATGACTAATAGGTTTTTGTCACCTTTTGTTTTATTTTTTTCTTCTAAAGAATTTGCAATCACTATTTTATTTGTTTGATCACTAGCATCTACTTGATGGTATGTTTTTTCTTTTGCCACTGTAGCAGTTTCAGTAGTATGATTACCAAGAATTGGTGCAATTACAAGTCCAATAAGACATGTTAACTTAATTAAAATATTCATTGATGGTCCAGATGTGTCTTTAAAAGGATCACCAACAGTGTCACCAGTTACTGCCGCTTTATGAGCATCAGAACCTTTGTATGTCATTTCTCCATTAATTTCTACACCAGCTTCAAATGATTTTTTAGCATTATCCCAAGCACCACCTGCGTTGTTTTGAAAAATGGCCCATAATACTCCGCTAACAGTAACTCCAGCCATATATCCTCCTAGCATTTCTGCAATGGCTTGGTGATTCATTCCAAAAATCATTGGAATAAAAGCAATTGCTAATGGGAAACCTATAGTTAATAATCCAGGTAACATCATTTCTTTTAGAGAAGCTTGAGTTGAAATAGCAACACATTTATCATATTCAGGTTTTCCTGTTCCTTCCATTATGCCGGCAATTTCTTTAAATTGGCGACGTACTTCATATACCATTTCCATAGCTGCCTTTCCTACTGCGTTCATTGCTAATGCAGAAAATACAACAGGTACCATACCTCCAACAAATAACATGGCTAATACTGGTGCTTTGAATATATTAATTCCATCAATTTCAGTAAATGTAACATATGCAGCGAATAGGGCAAGGGATGTTAAAGCAGCAGATGCAATTGCGAATCCTTTTCCAGTAGCAGCAGTAGTATTTCCTACTGAATCCAGGATGTCAGTACGTTCTCTTACGATTGGTTCCTGCTCACTCATTTCTGCAATTCCTCCAGCATTATCAGCAATAGGCCCAAAAGCATCTATTGCTAATTGCATAGCAGTTGTTGCCATCATTGCAGAGGCTGCCATTGCAACACCATAGAATCCGGCAAAAGCATATGATGCCCAGATAGCTCCTGCAAATAATAATACAGAAGAGAATGTAGAAATCATTCCGGTTGCTAAACCTGCAATAATATTGGTTCCTGCACCTGTACTTGATTTTTGTACAATCTCTAAAATTGGTTTTTTGCCTAAACCGGTATAATATTCTGTTACCGCAGAAATTACCCCTCCAACAAATAACCCTACAAGTGTAGCATAAAATACGCGCATAGCAGAAATGTCAACAAGTCCTTCTCCAAAAAATTCCATTTTCATAGTTTCTGGAAGCATATAAGTACATAATCCAAAACAAGAAACTGCAACTAAAGCAATTGAAGTCCAGTTACCAATATTAAGGGCACCCATAACCTGTGCTTCTTTTGCATCATTACTTTTTATTTTTACGAGCATTGTTCCTATTATCGAGATAAAAATCCCTGCTCCCGCAATTGCTACGGGTAGTAGTACAGGTCCAATTCCACCAAATCCTTCATTACTAATATTTCCTCCCATATCTTTGATGATATAGTTACCTAGTACCATTGCTGCTAGAACCGTAGCCACATAAGAACCAAATAGGTCTGCGCCCATTCCTGCTACATCTCCCACATTATCTCCTACATTATCGGCAATAGTAGCGGGGTTTCTAGGATCATCTTCAGGAATACCGGCTTCTACTTTTCCAACCAAATCAGCGCCTACATCAGCAGCTTTGGTATAAATACCTCCACCTACACGTGCAAATAACGCAATAGATTCAGCTCCTAAAGAGAATCCTGCTAAAGTTTCTAGAACAATGGTCATATCCATTGTATTGGTCCATTCTCCACCCATAAAAAAATGAAAGAAAATGATGAAAAATGCTGTAAGCCCTAAAACAGCGAGACCAGCTACGCCGAGTCCCATAACAGTACCTCCGCCAAAAGAAATCTTTAAGGCATTAGGAAGACTTGTACGAGCGGCTTGTGTTGTTCTAACATTCGTTTTTGTGGCAATTTTCATCCCTATATTACCAGCAAAGGCAGAGAAAACAGCTCCAAATATAAAGGCGATAACAATTAACCAATGCGTAGTAGGTACTACAAAAGATACAACGGCAAGTAATATACTAACTATCACAACAAATATTGCGAGTAATTTATATTCAGCATTTAAGAAAGCTAAGGCTCCTTCGTAAATATGGTCTGAAATCTCTTTCATTTTACCATCACCCGCATCTTGTTTCATGACCCAAGATTTCTTAATAAGCATATAAATTAGCCCCAGTAATGCCAAAGCAATTGGCATATAAATCATATTTGATTCCATTTAGTGTGTTTTAAGTTAATAGTCACCTAATTTAGTGAAAATACCATTAATAGAAAAGAATACTTAATTGATAGAAGAAATGATAACTAAAAGCTTAAAATAGTATTAAAATCACTGTTTTTGGGGTTTACGCTTATAGGAAAGATATTTTAATTTTATCAAAATAAAAAGCATAAATAACATGATTTTCTCTTTTGAAAAAACTTCATTTTTAATGATTATTTATACTGTTTTTTTGTTTGATACTATATCGGCACAGTATTCATTTCAAAATTATCCTCCTCCTGATTATAAAACTTATGATGATTGGAAAGTTTTTGATAGAATAAGTAAGAAAGGGAAGTATGATTGTACATTGACAATAAGTGATTTTTTTAATAACAATGATGATCTTACCATCCAATTGACTTGGCTCGAAGAAAATGTAGATATAGGTGAAATTCGTTTATTTAAAAACAGTAATCAAATTCAACAAATAAAAGAGCCCGGTTCTTTTTCTTCAATAACAATGAGTGGAACGTTAGCGATAGTTTCAGATATAAATGGGGATGGGTTTAAAGATGTGAAATTAATACATCAAGGTACAGGAAATGGTATCATGGGTATGTTAGTCAAAGTGATATATTTTTTTCAAAAAGAGGATGAATCTTTTACGAAAATATCATTCAACGACATGATGTTTGAGCAAAATCGCCTTGAAAGAGATGTTGATAATGACGGGAGTCATGAAATAATAACGATGAATTTAAAACATGTGAACGATCATAATTATTGGGTCTTCAATGTTTTTGAGTACTGTAATGGAGGTTTAAAAAATGCAAATGAAAAGGAAAACTACCCGATTTTGATTCAGTACAAGCATAAAAGAAACTATATGATCACAGATCATATGGATAGATCTCAAATGAAGGCATACGAATTAACATTACCAGACAAATATCATGCGGAGTAGAATAATGATATACTATTTATTTGAAACTCAAAAATACATACATCTACACTATTATGAATCAGGATTGAATGGATCTTATTTTCGTTTTATTTGAAGTCTAAACCACCTGTTTCTTGGCTATATTGAATTACAATCTATCACTATCAGTTCTACAAAAAGTAGTGGTGTCACGAAGGGTGTTTAATTCTATTTTTACACTCTTATTTCTGACAAAGAGTGGTATAGAATAATCTACTTTTCTATGACTTCTTTTTATACGTCAGGAATTTTAATTTGTAAATTTTTAAGAAAACAAGAAAATGAGGAATTTTAATTTTAAAGCATTGTACAGGGCAATATTTATTTTAGGTATTGGACTGTTTTTAGCAAATTGTGATGGAGAAGACGGAGCTAATGGATTAGATGGTGTCGATGGAATAAATGGCGAAAATGGAGAAAATGGAGAAAATGGTCTTGCTGGTGAAGACGGTGAAGGGTTTGATGAGTTAACTCAATATGGTTCGATCACATTAAATTTATCAGGAACAAGAGCAGATAATGTGCCGTTTACTCATGAGGCAGAACTAAAGTTTAGTCCTAATGATATAGACGATAATAAGTTTTCGACAAGATCCGAAATTCTATTAGAATATCGTTTTGATATACAAAGGTTTCTAAATATACCGAATTCTTATAATGATAATTCAGTTGATTTAGAATTTACTGTTATTAACCCTGAATCAGAAACTCCGAGATTTGAGCTTAATCTTGGACTTAGAGATTACACTATTGTTTCAGATGAAGATTTAAAGTTTTTTGAGTTATATGAGAATTTTTTCAGTATAAGCTCTGTTGGAAATCCTGGTATAGATAATTTCAATGTAACTGATTATACTTTTGATGAAGCTACGAATGAACTTTCCTTTTCATTTTCAATGGATGTAAATGGTGATTATAATCAAACAGGTAATGATTTATCCATATCGGGTACAGTTGATGTAATTGTATTTGAAAGAGTAATTTCAGTAGAACGATAATAAATTTTAAAGAAAACGAGAAAAATGAGGGATTTTAATTTTAAAATATTATACAAAGCAATATTTATTTTAAGTATTGGTTTACTGTTTACAAATTGTGAAGGAGAAGATGGGGTCAATGGACTAGATGGTGTTAATGGTATTGATGGGGTAAATGGCGAGAATGGCGAGAATGGTCTTGCTGGCGAAAACGGTGAGGGGTTTGATGAGTTAACTCAATACGGTTCGATCACATTAAATCTATCAGGAACAAGAGCAGATAATATACCTTTTACCCATGAAGCAGAACTAAAGTTTAGTCCTAATGATATAGATGATAATCAGTTTTCGATAAGAGACGTAGATGGATTAGAATATCATTTTGATGTAAAAAGGTTTCTGAACATACCGAATTCTTATGACGATAATTCAATTGATTAGAGGTTTAATGTTGTTAATCCAGAATCTGAAACTCCAGAATTTAGAAGGTTTGATCTTAGTTTTAAAGACTATGCAATTGTTTCAGATGAAGATTTAAAGTGTTTTTTGAACTGAATGACTATATCTGGGCTACGAATTCAAGAGTAGTTAATTTTAATGTAACTGATTATACTTTTGATGAAGCTACGAATGCACTTTCCTTTTCATTTTCAATGGATGTAAATGGTGATTATAATCAAACAGGTAATGATTTATCCATATCCGGTACAGTTGATGTGATTGTCTTCGAAAGAGTAACAACTTCTAGTGAATAATTTGTCAAAGTCCTAATAATTAAAAAGGGGTGTTTCTTGAAACACCCCTTTTTAATGTATTAAAGTCTCAAAAAACTTATGCGATACTGAATAACCCTTTTGGCTTATCCTGTAATTCTTCAAAACGTTTTACACAAGCTCTGATAATTTCTTTAGCTTCGTCTATATTTCCCCAGCCACCTACATCAACTTTCTTTTCTTCCAGATCTTTATATACTTGAAAGAAGTGTTCTATTTCTTTAATAAGGTGAGGATTCATCTCTTTTAAATCTGCAAGCTTACTTGCTATCGGGTCTGCTACTGGTACGCAAATAATTTTTTCATCTGGTCCTTTTTCGTCAGTCATATGAAAAACACCAATAGGTTTTACTTCGATAACACATCCTGGAAATGTAGGTTCGGTTACCAATACCAATACATCTAATGGATCACCATCTAATGCCATTGTTTCAGGAATAAAACCATAATCTGCCGGATACATCATAGAAGAAAATATCATACGGTCGTATCGTATTTTTTTTATATCAAAATCGTATTCATATTTATTTCGACTTCCCTTAGGGATTTCGATAAGTACATCAAAGCTCTCACTATTTGCTGCGCTCATAATCTTTGTTTTCTTTTTAATGGGCGGCAAAGATAGGTATTACAAGAGTTTAGTTAAAATTTAAATCAAGAAATTATGATATTTTTTCTTGATATTTAATATTTAGATAAACTAGAATACGATTTCTTTACTGCTGTGTTTTATTTTTATTAAGATCACTTTATGTTGACTATTTTTAAAAATAGAATCCAAATGATCCTGTTACTCCAAATTTTCTTGCGTCTGGGTTGTCAAAGTAATTTCCTCTAAAATGGAAATCAATTCTAAATATTTTAAATATATTACCAACTCCAAAACTGTATTCCCAATATGCTTCATCATCTGGAGCTAGTAATAGCTCATTAGAAGGAGCACTTAATAAAATATTCTCATCTGATAATTCCCCCCAAGCGGCTCTAAAACCAACCAGTTCTCTTAGGTTTAATTTTCTAAGTAATGGGATTCGAGAAAAGATTCTTCCATTAAAATTGTGCTCTAAATGAAGTGTTACATATGTATCTGTAACAAATTCATAAAAATCAAGTAAGGGAAATGTATTATATATAGATAAATATGTTTGATTACCAGGGATTACACTTAACAACCCAAGCGGAACCTCACCAAATGTTTTCCCTACTTCTAGTGTGCTGTTTAGTCTACCAAAACCTCCAATATTCCACGGTTGTTGATATAGAAATTGTACTTTTTCATATTCAAAATCACTTTCGATAAAATCTTCGAGACCAACACTATAATTTAAAAATAAAGTCGCAAAATCACCATCATTTACAACTACTCTGTCTACACCATATCCTGTTGTTTTTCTCCCAGGAAAATAAGCTATAGAAGTTGCTATTTCTGTCTGTTTGATTTGTGATTTTAATTCGTTGGTTTCTGGATCAATGAAGTCTAAACTGAATAATGATCTGTCTGCAGGTTTCAAAGTTCTATAAGATCCGGTAACCCCAATCGTTAGATTTTTTCTAGGCTCTATTTGCATAGAAAGTGCGGAGAGATTAATAGAAGTAAGTCTATCATTATCTCCTGTAGCAATTATAGATGAAGAGGCCAGACTTCTTCCTTCTACATCATTTGTATTGGTTAGACTGGCTCCTAGTTGTTCTACATCTCTTCGGTTTCCACCAGAGACAATAAGACGAGATTTTCTGTCTACTAGATATTTACCTGAGACACCATATTTAAATTTATTATCTCTAAAACCATATGCGCCATATCCTTCTATTCTCCATCTATCATTACGAGTAAAATAGGTGCGCCCTCCTGCACGTACACGCCAACCTTCAATTTCATTAAATCCTACAGTAGAAAATACAGGACCAAAATCAAAACCATTAAACTCTACATAACCAGTAGCGAGTATTGTTCCTATATTATATAATCTTTTAAAGGCTTTAACCGTTTTTAGTGTATCTAATAGCTTATAAACTTTCTGTTCGTCTTTGTTGAGTTCTTCCATTCTGGCATTTTCCCAAAAAGAATCAGCTCTATTGTAGATATCATCGTTATATGGGTCTACCTGGCTTTGATAAAACTTTTTATCTTTCTTTATATCAAATTTATAATTGTTATATAAAGTAGTTCTTTTTCCGTAAACACCTCTTGATTTCTCTTTTTTATTAAGGGCAAAGTCGGACTGGAAATAATCTTTGGTTATTAAGAAAATAGAATCATTGAGTACATCAAACTCTTGTTCTATATATAAATCTTTGACCCAGTTTATGTTTGCACTTTTTGTCACCTCTAAGTTAATTTCTTTGATGGCCCAAGTGGTATCGTTAACCCAGAAGTCTCCTTTGAAAGTTAGCTCGTTTTTTCTTCTAGGATAATAAATGATATTGTAACACCATTTATTACCTATATATGCACTATCGGTCAAAACATAATTATAAACGCCAATCCCTGTTCTTGATAATGGACTGGTAAAACTTTTATCGAAGAACTTAAGATAGTTGTCGTATATGTCGTAATCAGAGTATAAATCTTTTACAAAAGCAATTAAAGTTTGATTGTCACTAAAACCAGCATTTTTATTACCTTTTAAAATTTCTTTGTATTCATTAATGACATTGTCTCCATATACTTTTGAAATTGCTTCATTCAAGAATATAGGTAGATAAGTCTTACCGGTAATTCTTGAAGTATCAACATCATCAAAAATAAACTCCATACCGTTAAAAATCCTACTATTAATAAGAGCACTGTCTATGGTGTTTAAATCAAACTCTAATTTTTCGTATTTATCATACGCATATTGTTTGAATTTTTTGACTCCATTTTCTCTTCTATTGTCCCAAATTTTTCTAAGAATATCTATGGCAGGATTGTTTTTTTTCGATGTTTTTCCCTTATAGATAACTACTTCTTCGAGAGTTGAAGCTTCTTCTTGTAGAATAACTTCTAAATTATAAGTAACCTTTTTATTTAATTTTATGGTTTTAGTTTCAAAACCAACAAAAGAAACTTTTATACTAGAGTGACTATCTTCAGATTCCATATAAAATCTACCATCCTCATCGGTTATTGTACCAACGGTAGAATTAACAAAAACGATATTAGCAAAAGGTACGGGTTGTTTGTTACTATCAAAAACTTGTCCTCCTACTTTGGTCTGTGAATAAAGGAATGAACCAGAGAAAATGACAAAAAAAACTCCTAAAATCAGATATCTCATCTAAATTTTTTAAGATTAATATTTAAAATGTTTACTAAAGTCCCTCAATGCTAAGATAATTTTTTGTGTTTGATGTTTATAACTTAAACGTAAAAGTGTAAAATGCATTTTATGTATACATTACTTTTTTTACGGCCGTAATAACATCTTTACTATTGGGTAGCCATTCTTCTAGAAGAACAGGTGAGTATGGAGTGGGGGTGTCAGCAGTATTAATTTTTATAATAGGTGCATCTAGATAATCAAAAATAGTAGATTGCACTTGGTATGTTATTTCTGAAGAAATATTTGCTAGAGGCCAGGCTTCTTCTAGAATAACGAGGCGATTGGTTTTTTTGACCGAAGTAAAAATCGCATCAAAGTCTATAGGTCTAACGGTTCTAAGGTCAATAATTTCGCAAGAGATATTATCCTTAGCTAATTCATCAGCGGCTTTATAAGCTTCTTTAATGATTTTACCAAATGACACTATCGTTACATCTTTACCTTCTCTTTTTATGTCAGCAACACCTAGAGGAATTGTATATTCACCTTCTGGAACTTCTCCTTTATCCCCATACATTTGTTCGCTTTCCATAAAAATAACCGGATCATCGTCGCGAATAGCAGATTTTAGTAATCCTTTTGCATCTTTTGGATTTGAAGGTACAACTACTTTAAGGCCTGGTGTATTTGCAAACCAGTTTTCAAATGCTTGAGAATGTGTTGCTCCTAATTGACCTGCAGAAGCAGTCGGTCCTCTAAAAACTATAGGAATATTGAACTGACCACCACTCATTTGACGCATCTTAGCAGCATTGTTTATAATCTGATCTATTCCTACTAATGAAAAATTGAAAGTCATAAACTCTATAATGGGTCGATTACCATTCATAGCGCTTCCGACACCGATACCAGCAAAACCTAATTCAGATATAGGCGTATCTATTACGCGTTCAGGACCAAACTCATCGAGCATTCCCTTACTAGCTTTGTATGCCCCATTGTATTCTGCTACTTCTTCACCCATTAGATAAATAGACTCGTCTCTACGCATTTCTTCGCTCATTGCTTCGCAAATTGCTTCTCTGAATTGTATCGTTTTCATTAATTTATTATTGTTTTGACCTATAGAAAAGGCAAAAGTAGCAATTAAAACCCTTTGATGAAGTTCGAATATTGAAAAATTTACTATGCATGCATAGTAAATTAGACTTTTTATTCGTACATTCGCATTTATTATTAAATTCTCAAAAAATACCTATATAAAATGAAGATATTAGTATGTATAAGCCATGTGCCCGACACAACTTCCAAAATTAATTTTACGGATGGTGATACTAAATTTGATACCAATGGAGTACAGTTTGTGATCAATCCTAATGATGAATTTGGTCTAACACGTGCCATGTGGTTTAAAGAAAAACAAGGTGCATCTGTAGATGTAGTAAATGTTGGTGGTGCTGAGACAGAGCCTACATTAAGAAAAGCTCTTGCTATCGGTGCAGATAATGCAATCAGAATAAATGCAGAAGCAGTAGACGGTTTTTTTGTAGCTAAACAATTGGCAAAAGTAGTGCAAGATGGTGGATATGATCTTGTAATCGCCGGTAGAGAATCTATAGATTATAATGGAGGTATGGTACCAGGAATGGTAGCAGCTCTTACAGGATCAAACTTTGTTAACACTTGTATCGGGCTTGAAGTAGAAGGAGATGTTGCTACTGCTACTCGTGAAATAGACGGAGGTAAAGAGACTTCTACAGCAAAACTACCTCTTGTAATAGGAGGGCAAAAAGGATTAGTTGAAGAAAGTGACTTGCGTATTCCTAATATGAGAGGGATTATGATGGCTCGAAAAAAACCATTAAATGTTATTGAACCTGTTGAGGCAGGAAACGAAACAAAAGCTGTTCAGTTTCAAAAGCCGGCTCCAAAAGGTGATGTAAAATTAGTATCACCAGATAATGTTCAAGAGCTTATAGATTTATTACATAACGAAGCAAAAGCTATTTAAAAGAAAAATATATGTCAGTTTTAGTTTATACAGAAAGTGAAGGCGGTAAATTTAAAAAAGCAGCCTTAGAAGTAGCATCTTATGCAAAGGAAATTGCTAATATGTTAGGAACGACTGTAACCGCAGTAAGTATACATGGTGGAGATAGCAACGAATTAGGTGCTTATGGTGTAGATAAAGTTTTAGAAGTTAAAAATGATAAACTTTCTACATTTAATGCAAAAGCTTATGCGGATACATTAAAACAAGCAGCAGAAAAAGAAGATGCAAAAGTTGTGGTTGTTAGTTCTTCTGCCGATAGTAAGTTTTTAGCACCATTACTTGCAGTAAATTTGAATGCAGGGTATGCTTCTAATGTTGTAGCATTACCAGAAGGAGCATCTCCATTCAAGGTAAAGCGTACTGCATTTACTAACAAAGCTTTTAATATTACAGAGATAACAACAGATGTCAAGGTAATTGGTCTTTCAAATAATGCTTTTGGATTAAAAGAAAATTCAGCAGCAGCAGTAGCAGAAGCTTTTGAACCTTCTCTTGCCGAAGAAGATTTTAATGTAAATGTTGTTTCTGTAGATAAAGCTACAGACAAAGTTTCTATCGCAGATGCAGAAATAGTTGTTTCTGGAGGAAGAGGGTTAAAAGGTCCTGAGAATTGGGGTATGATAGAAGATCTTGCGGATGTTCTGGGAGCGGCTACAGCATGCTCTAAGCCAGTAAGTGATATGGGGTGGAGACCACATGGAGAACATGTTGGTCAAACAGGAAAACCAGTTGCTTCTAATTTATATATCGCAGTAGGAGTTTCTGGAGCGATACAACATCTTGCGGGTATAAATGCAAGTAAGGTGAAAGTAGTGATTAATAATGATCCCGAAGCACCTTTCTTTAAAGCTGCAGATTATGGTATAGTTGGTGATGCTTTTGAAGTAGTGCCAAAACTTATTGAAAAATTAAAGGAATTTAAGTCGAATAACGCATAATTTTCATAAATTGTGCTCAATATTGAGGGCTGTTTGAACTTACATAAAAGTCCGTATGTTCAAACGGTCCTTTTTTATTTTGGAGCAATATGAGTTTAGTTCGACTGAATATAAAAGGAATATCATACAGTCAAACCCAAAATGGTGCATATGCATTGATTTTGAGTGAGTTAGATGGAGAAAGAAAACTACCAATCGTTATAGGAGCCTTTGAGGCTCAATCTATTGCAATAGCTTTAGAAAAAGAGATAAAGCCACCAAGGCCCCTTACTCATGACCTTTTTAAAAACTTTGCAGATAGATTTGAAATTGTTGTCAAACAAGTTATTATCCATAAGCTGGTAGATGGAGTCTTTTATTCTAGTGTGATATGTGAGAGAGATAAAATTGAAGAGATTATAGATGCTAGAACCAGTGATGCAATAGCACTGGCACTACGCTTTCAAGCACCTATATTTACGTATAAAAATATTCTTGATCAAGCAGGTATTTACCTAAAAGTGAATCCCAAAAAAGATGATGAGAGTAACCCTGATAGCTTATTGGTTGACGAACTTGTATCTGATGACTTAGAAGTAGCAGATAAAGAAACTAATTATAAAGATTTATCACTCGAAGAACTTAATAAAATGTTAGGTCAGGCAGTTTCTAATGAAGATTATGAGTTAGCCGCAAGAATTCGTGATGAAATTTCTAAACGAGGATAACTTTGCCTTTCGCTTATATACAGCTTTTTGAGGGGGATAAATTATATTTTTAAATGAGTTCAATTTTTATGAGGAAAAGATTACTAACTTTTCTGTTCTTATTTTCTGTTTTTGCAACATCATTTGCGCAATCCATCGAGAAAAAATGGGTTTTAGAAAACATCAAAGAAACTTCAGGAGAAGTACTCAAAGCAAAAAAAGGCGATTACCTTCAGTTTGTTAAAGGTCAGTTTTCTTATTCTTTTGCTACACAAGAAGAATCTTCAAAAGGAGATTATTTAATGCAAAACAATGTTCTTCTCCTTTTTTTAGAACATGCCGAAGATTCAATAATAAAATATAAAGTCAATAAAGTTACAGATTCTACTTTAGTCCTCTCTAAAAAAGGAGTGGTATATTCTTTGAGTGCTCAAAAAGAAGTTAAAGAAGAAACCACTGTTGCCGAAACTGCACAGTTAATACCTAATCAGGGATTTTCTTTGAATGGTTTATTGCGAGGTCTTTTGGGAATGCTGGTATTACTAGCGATTGCATACCTCTTTAGTAGTAATAGAAAAGCAATTAATTGGAAAACGGTCGGATTAGGTGTTGGATTTCAATTGATAATTGCAATAGGGGTTTTAAAGATATCGTTTGTGCAAACAGTATTTGAATGGATTGGAGGTTTATTTGTTAGTGTTTTAGACTTTACCAGAGCAGGAAGCAAATTTCTATTTGAAGGTTTAGTTGTAGATATGGATACTTTTGGTTTTATTTTTGCTTTTCAGGTATTACCAACTATTATTTTCTTTTCAGCATTAACCTCATTGTTATTTTATTTAGGAATTATTCAAAAAGTAGTAAAAGGTTTAGCTTGGTTGCTCACTAAAGCACTTAAGATATCCGGAGCAGAAAGTTTAAGTGTTGCCGGTAATATTTTTTTGGGTCAAACAGAAGCACCTCTATTGATTAAGGCGTATTTAGAAAAGATGAATAAGTCTGAGATACTATTGGTTATGGTAGGAGGTATGGCAACTGTTGCAGGAGCAGTGCTTGCTGCTTACATAGGGTTTTTAGGAGGTGATGACCCGGTTTTAAGATTGCAATTTGCAAAACATCTGCTAGCAGCATCTGTAATGGCTGCACCAGGAGCAATTGTTATTTCTAAGGTGCTGTTTCCACAAACAGAAGAAATTAATGTAGATGTACGTGTCTCTTCAGAAAAAATAGGATCAAATATTTTGGACGCTATAGCAAACGGAACAACTGAAGGTTTAAAACTAGCTGTAAATGTTGGTGCCATGTTATTAGTATTTGTTGCTTTTATTGCAATGTTGAATGGTATATTGGGATGGATCGGTGAAACTACTAATTTAAATACAATTATAGCTAACAACACACCATACGATGCATTTTCATTAGAAGCCGTTTTAGGAACTATATTTGCGCCATTGATGTGGCTTATTGGTGTAGCTAAAGAAGATATGATGCTTATGGGGCAATTATTAGGAATTAAGCTAGCAGCAAGTGAATTTGTAGGATATATTCAATTAGCAGATCTTAAAAACCCGGCAAACTCTTTGCATCTTACTTATAATAAATCTGTGATTATGGCTACTTATATGCTTTGTGGTTTCGCTAATTTTGCATCTATTGGGATACAAATTGGAGGTATTGGGTCTCTTGCTCCCGGGCAACGCAAGACGTTATCAGAGTTTGGGATGAAGGCTTTAATTGGTGGTACAATCGCTTCTCTGTTGTCTGCTACTATTGCAGGAATGATAATAGGATAATAATTACTGTAGTTTATTAAAGAAAATATAATTTTAAAGGCGTTTTGCTGTATATTTTATAATCTTTAAGTTAACTAAAATGAGAATCCTATTTTTTGTATATTTGAGATTTATTACGAAAATTTTAACAATTATAAATTTAGTTAAGGAAGTTAGAAAATGAAGCAGTATCATGATCTTGTTCGTCATGTATTAGAGAATGGGAATGAAAAAGGTGACCGAACAGGCACTGGTACCAAAAGTGTTTTTGGATACCAAATGAGATTTGACCTTAGTGAAGGTTTCCCCATGGTGACTACAAAGAAATTGCACTTTAAATCTATAGTGTATGAGCTCCTATGGTTTTTAAAAGGAGATACAAATATTAATTATTTGAATGAAAACGGTGTCCGTATTTGGAATGAGTGGGCAGATGAGAATGGTGATTTAGGACCTGTGTATGGCCACCAATGGAGAAACTGGGACGATAATGAGATTGACCAAATCAAAGAAATTGTTGATACACTGAAAAATAATCCTAATAGTAGACGAATGCTTGTTTCTGCTTGGAATCCTAGTGTAATGCCAGATACTTCAAAATCTTTTTCAGAAAATGTAGCAAATGGAAAGGCAGCTTTGCCTCCTTGTCACGCATTTTTTCAATTTTATGTGGCAAATAACAAATTATCTTGCCAGTTGTATCAGCGTAGCGCAGATATTTTCTTAGGAGTTCCATTTAATATAGCTTCTTATGCATTATTTACTATGATGATGGCTCAAGTTTGTGGCTATGAACCAGGGGAATTTATTCATACATTTGGTGATGCCCATATTTATAATAATCATGTAGAGCAATTAGAGTTACAGCTATCACGCGAACCTCGTAAATTACCTAGAATGATCCTTAATTCTGAGGTAAAAGATATTTTTGGCTTCGTTTTTGATGATTTCAAGTTAGTAGACTATAATCCGCACCCTCATATCAAAGGTACTGTGGCAGTTTGACACCCCAAATTTAAAAGAACTACTTATGAAAAAACTATTACTATTATTGACATTTTTAACCACTGTATTTTCTTTTGCTCAAGATGCAATTATCCTTTCTCAAGAAAATGCAAACGAAAAAGGGATATCCCCAATATGGCCTAAGTGTGAGAAATCTAGACAAAGTCCTTCACAATGTTTTGATCAAAAATTAAGAACTCATATCATTCAAAAGTTTGAATACCCTGATGAAGCTCTTGATGAAGGTCTGAGTGGCACAGTTACTATAGAATTTATCATCAATAAAAAAGGTAAAGTAGAGGTTTTAGAAGTTACAGGCGGTCATCGTTATTTACAATTGGCAGCCATAAAAATTATTAGAGCTATACCCAAAATGAAACCTGGGCTATGGGGAGAAAAACCAATAGCTATTGCTTATACTGTTCCTATTACATTTCGAAAGCCACAATAATACCCTTTAGAAATGTTAATTTTAACATTGGATTAACCTTGCTAAAAAGTAGTACAAAATAAAAAACAGTAAATTTGAGTGTTTGCATAAAATTGTAAACGCTCTTTTTTATGGTTATTACTGATGATTTACTTACATTATTTTTAGAAACACGTTCCTGTACAGAAGAAATTTGTGCACCACTTCAAGTAGAAGATTATGTAGTGCAACCTGTAGTAGATGTCTCACCTCCAAAATGGCATTTAGGACATACAACTTGGTTTTTTGAAGAATTTATCTTGTCAAAATATATAAAAGATTACAAACGATTTCACTCTGACTTTGATTATGTGTTTAATAGTTATTATGAAAGTGTAGGTAAACGAGTAGTACGTACAAATAGAGGAAATTTGTCTAGGCCTACGGTAAGTGAAGTCTATGAATACCGCGATTATGTGACTTCGAAGTTGCAAACTTTATTAGAAGAAAATGAAAGTTCTGACGTAAGAACATTAGTTGAGATAGGTATTCATCATGAAAAACAACATCAAGAATTATTAATCACAGATATCAAGTTTATTTTGGGAAATAATCCTTTGTTACCAAAATATAATGATACCTTTTCTGAGGTTTTAGCAACTATAGATACTTCAAGTTATATTGAAGTAAAAGGAGGTATTTATGAAATTGGGCATAAAGATGATGACTTTTGTTATGATAATGAATTAGGTGTACACAAAGTACTTCTGAATGATTTTTTAATTGCAGACAAATTAGTGAGTAACAAAGAATATCTGGAATTTATTAATGCAGGAGGATATAAAGATAGTTTGCTTTGGCATGCTGAAGCATGGGACTGGATCAATAACGAAGCCATTAACGCTCCTTTATATTGGCACAAAATTGAAGGACAATATCAGCACTATACACTGCAAGGGCTAAAAGCTTTACAGTTGGATGCTCCCGTTACTCATATTTCTTATTATGAAGCATTTGCATTTGCACAATGGAGAGGAGAACGTTTGCCAACAGAGTTTGAATGGGAAGCCGCTCAATCCTATTTTAAATGGGGAGAGCGTTGGGAATGGACAGAAAGTGCATACTTGCCTTATCCAAATTATACTAAAGCTCCAGGTGCTCTGGGAGAATATAATGGTAAATTTATGGTGAATCAAAAGGTACTGAGAGGGGGATCGGTAGCTACTCCACAAAATCATACAAGGCCTACATATCGTAATTTTTTTCATCCAAACCTTAGATGGCAATTTACTGGATTGCGATTAGTAAAGGATAAATAATTCTAATTTTACATGAGTTCTAAAGATCAAAAAGTTTTAACTTCTACTTTTGAAAAAGAAGTTTATGAGGGATTAACCGCTTTTCCAAAATATTTATCTTCCAAATTTTTTTATGACGAAATAGGAGACAAGCTTTTTCAGCAAATAATGGCCTTGCCAGAATATTACCTCACAAGGGCAGAGTATGAAATTTTTGAAACTCATGCTCTTGAGATTGTGAATAGTTTTGATACTGATAAAAATGGATTTGATCTTATAGAATTGGGAGCTGGTGATGGAAAGAAAACCAAAATACTCCTCAAAGAATTAATAGGAAATAAGTTTGACTTTGTCTACAAACCTATAGATATTAGTGAAAATGCAGTAGAAGGGCTTTTGAATAATCTTCAATCAGAAATGCCCAAAGTTGAAGTGCAAGGGCAAATAGGAGAATACTTTGAAGTTTTAGACAAACTAAAACAGATGAGTGACCGTAAAAAAATAATAATGGTTTTAGGCTCTAATATCGGCAATTTGTTGCATCCTAGAGCAATTCAATTTTTAAAGCAGTTATGTAATGCAATGCATACAGAGGATCTAATTTTTATGGGTTTTGATCAAAAAAAGCATCCACAGAAAGTTTTGGATGCGTACAACGACCAAACTGGTATAACAGCAGCTTTTAATAAAAATGTATTAGCTCGAATCAATAAAGAGTTGAAAGGTAATTTTGATGTCGATAAGTTTTTACATTGGGAGACATATGATCCCGAGAGCGGTACTGCCAAAAGTTATTTGGTAAGCAAAGAAAAACAGACAGTAGATATTGATAATCTATCTTTACAAGTTCATTTTGAAGCTTGGGAAAGTATTCATACAGAAATTTCTCAAAAATATGATGATGATATTGTAAAATGGTTAGCTAAAGAATCTGGATTAAAAATTACTAAATCTTTTTCTGATAACGGTCAAAATTATAAGAACTATCTATTTGCTAAGGCTGATTGATTTTTGTTAACTGTTAATTTGTAATTTAAATCATAAAACTTAAATATAATGAAAGCAATCTGGAATGGTCAAATAATAGCAGAAAGTAATGATACGAAAGTAATAGAAAACAATCATTATTTTCCTGCAGATAGTATCAAAGAAGAATTTTTTAAATCTAGTGATACACATACAAACTGCCCATGGAAAGGCGTAGCATCTTATTATACAATTAATGTAGAAGGGAAAGAAAATCAAGACGCTGCATGGTATTATCCTAAAACCAGTGATCTTGCTAAACAGATTGAAGGATACGTTGCTTTTTGGAAAGGTGTTGAGGTTGTAGAATAACCTGCAACACCTTATTATATATTATACAACTAATAGACTGTTGTCTGCAGCAGCAAAATCATTCCATTGATATCCATCTGCTTCCATTTCATTAGTCCATTCTCCATCTACAAGATACTTGAATTCAAATTTGTTATCCTTTGGTAAATCTACAGTTCCTTTAAAATTACCATTTTTTAATTTTTTTAGTATAGTAGCTTTGGTATCCCACTCATTGAATTCTCCTGCAACACTTACACTTTTTGCTTCTTTTGCAGGTACGATAAAAGTTACTTTGCAAATAGGTTTTGATTTTAAATACTGTTTGGTAATCGCCATAATTATTGTTTTAATTTTTGATTATTTAATTGTTGATTGTAAATACTTGATTAAGTTACTACAAATTATTAAAAACATAAAATCATAATTGGCAGCTATTCAACAATTTAATTAACATTTAACAATAGATATTAACGATAACGATATAGTGCAGAAAATAATGCATCAATGTCTTCAATTGTATTATAAAAATGAAGGCTGATTCGAATTCCTTCACCTCTTAATGAGGTAATAATATTTTGTTCTCTCAAAAAATTAAATAAGTTTTGATCTCCTTTGATATTAAATATAGAACTATGGTTTGTACGCTGTATAATATCTTTTCCTAAAAGATCTTTGATTTTTAATTCATCCTTTAAGTATGTACTTAATTCATTAATTTTTTTTTCAATATTAGATAACCCAATAGAGGTCAAGAAATGAATAGAATGTTGTAAACTTCCAAAGGTAAGAGTGTCTAGATGCCCACACTCAAATCGTGCTTGCAAATTAGTATATGAAGAATCATAGGGTGAATGAGTACTTGCATTGATATATGAGGTAGGAGTGATACTTTCTAAAATATTTTGTTTACATATTATAAAACCATTTCCATATCCTCCCAGTAGCCATTTGTAACTACTACTGCCTAAAATATCTATCCCTGAAGATTCAAAATCAAAGTTTTTGGTACCACAAAATTGTGTCGCATCGGCAATAATCAACATATCCGGATAATCTCGTTTTAGTTCTTTTATAAATTCAAGATCAATTGTAATACCACTTATATATTGTACAAGACTAAAAGCAAAAACATTAGGTTTATGTTTTTGTATGGCAGTTTTAATATTTTCTTCTACAACAGCATTTACTTCAGCATAACAGACCTCAAATCCCTTGCTTAATACCGCAAAGTTAATCGAAGGATAATCTTCGTCTAGTAAAAGGACTTTTTGTTTGGTATTGATACCTTCCAGTATGGTATTGAATCCTGTAGAGAAATTAGATACTAATACAATTTCACTATTAGGAGCACCCAAAAAAGAAGCTATACTTTGTTTTACTGTAGTCAAAAAATGTTGTTGTTGTTCTCTAAAGATGCTTCCACCTATTAAAAAATCAAGATCGTGTTCTTGTCGATATTCTAGAAGTGAATTGTATAAAATGCCTGAGGATGCTGTATTTAGATAGGTGTTTTGTGTTAAAATGGGAAACTCTTTTCTAAAATTCTTCATAAGTATTTTGAAGGCTTTTTGTTAAAAACTATATCTTTACTTTTCAGTACTAAGGTAATAACAAATATGTTTTCAAAAAATAAAGAATCTAACCAGATAGACCCTTTACAACGTGAATTATATGAACATGCACGTAAGCGTGTGATCCAAAAAAAGAGATTGTTTCAACATTTTATTGTTTTTTTGGTGGGATCGTTATTTTTTGTAGTTCTAAATCTGGTTTTCGGCTATGGAAAGGATATTACATTTTTTGGAATAGATTGGTACATTATCGCTATACTATTATGGTCGTTTTTATTGATCTTACATTTTTGTAATGTGTGGTTATTTAGCAAATTTATGGGGCAAGAATGGACTGATCGCCAAATGGAAAGATTGATTATAAAACAAAAAGAAGAAATTGCTTTAATACAAAAAGATGTTGATTTGATGTATCCTAAAGACGAATTGTTAAAAAAGAAAGAAGCTTTTATAAAACAACAGAAAGACACAACTGTCCATCAAGAAAAAATAGAAGAAGTGATACAAAAAATTACAATGATTGCCGCGGCGGGAGAAAATAATGCTCTAGGCAAGGATAATGATTTAGTTTGGCATTTGCCGGATGATTTTAAACGTTTTAAAGAGCTCACGACTGGACATCATATCATTATGGGACGCAAAACATTTGAATCGTTTCCTAAGTTATTACCTAATCGTATTCATATTGTTATCTCTCGCAATACCAATTATCAGGCTAGTGGAGCAATTGTTGTGCAAACTATGGAAGAGGCACTAAATATGGCCAAAAATGATTCAAATCCATTTATTATAGGAGGAGGAGAAATTTATAAACTTGGTCTAGAATATGCTGATGTTATAGAACTTACGAGAGTTCATGCAGATTTTGATGCAGATGCATTTTTTCCTTTAATCGACGCAGATATCTGGGAAGTAGAAAATGAACAGTTTCATGATCAAGATGAAAAACATAATTACCCTTTTACCTATATCACTTATGTAAAAAGATAATGTTGTCTTCAGATGTTATTGCGTATTTAGAAAAACAACTTTTAGAAAAAATATGTAAAGTCACTCCTTTGGCAGGTGGAGATATTAATGAAGTATATGCTTTAGAGACCAGTACTCAAAAATTTGTTGTTAAAACGAATAGTGCTTCTCGTTTTCCTGCAATGTTTGAAGCCGAAACCAAAGGATTAACGTTTCTAAGAGATTCGAATACTTTTACGGTACTCAAAGTAATCTTTGTCGGAGAATATAATGATACAGCCGTTTTGATACTGTCATACATGCATCAAAATGTAGCATGTAAAGATTTTTGGCAAATATTTGGAAGAAGCCTTGCCAGGTTGCATCAATATACAGATCCTCAATTCGGTTTTGAAAACGATAATTATATTGGTAGTTTACCACAATATAATGCTCGATGCGGTACATCTTTGTTATTTTATCGTACCCAAAGATTACAACCACAATTTGACCTTGCTTTACAACATGGATTTATATTTAAACATTTGGATACATTTTATAAAACTTTAGAAGATATTATTCCTGAAGAATCTTCGAGTTTGATTCATGGAGATTTGTGGAATGGTAATTATATAATAGATACAACGGGAAATCCTTGTTTGATTGATCCGGCTATTGCTTTTGCATCTAGAGAAATGGATATTGCTATGATGCATCTGTTTGGAGGATTCAAAAATGAGGTGTTTGATGCATATCAAGAGGCTTTTCCTCTGGTAGAAGGTTGGAAGACTAGATTATCACTATGGCAATTATATTATATTTTGGTACACCTTAACTTGTTTGGAAGTTCTTATTATAATAGAGCTCAAAAAATTATAGAAATGTACTTGTGATCATATTTCTTTATAATTGCTTTTTACGTAATACAAAGATTACAAACTTTTATTCTTTATTTAATCCTTACTTTTGTCAAAATTTTAAACATACTTATCATATGAACGCATATGTATTCCCCGGTCAGGGCGCACAATTTTCAGGAATGGGTCTTGATCTTTATGATAATTCTGAAATTGCAAAGGAGCTTTTTGATAAAGCCAATGATATTCTAGGTTTTGAAATTACCAAAATCATGTTCGAAGGAACAGCAGACGAACTCAAACAAACCAAAGTAACACAACCTGCCATTTTTTTACATTCTGTAATTCTGAGTAAAGTATTAGGTGACCGTTTTAAGCCAGATATGGTAGCAGGGCATTCTCTGGGGGAATTCTCAGCACTGGTTGCCAATGGAACACTTCAATTTGAAGATGCTTTACAATTAGTGTCAAAACGTGCAATGGCTATGCAAAAGGCTTGTGAATTACAACCTTCTACAATGGCAGCAGTATTGGGATTAGAAGATCAGGTAGTTGAAGAAGGGTGTGAAGCGACAGAAGGTATTGTTGTAGCCGCAAATTATAACTGCCCAGGACAATTAGTAATCTCGGGAGAAGTCGAAGCTATTGACAGAGCATGTGAATGGATGAAAGAAAAAGGAGCACGTAGAGCATTAGTGTTACCGGTAGGAGGAGCATTTCATTCTCCATTAATGGAACCAGCTAGAGAAGAACTTGCTGCAGCGATAGAAGCAACAAATTTTGCCAAACCTATGTGTCCTATTTATCAAAATGTGACCACAACGGCAGTTACAAATCCCGAAGAGATAAAAAAGAATATTATAGCACAACTTACAGCACCTGTAAAGTGGACACAAAGTGTTCAAAATATGATCAAAGATGGTGCATCATCCTTTACAGAAGTGGGTCCGGGAAAGGTATTATCAGGTTTAGTAAAAAAGATAGATCGTTCTGCAGAGACAGCGATTGCGCAGATGTAAAAAGGCTTAAATTTCACAAACAATAAGTGTAACAAAGTATTTTACTTTTAGTCTAATTGGTTTAACATCAATCAAAAAAACCATGAAGACAAATAATTTTAAATCATTATCAATGCTATTGCTCGTCGCGATAGCATTTTCTTTTTCATCACAAAACATATTTGCTCAAAACAATAGTGACATTACAGGGGTTTGGAAAATGAGAGGATATGGATGGATTTTTGAAGTAACCGACACAGAAATTTCTATTTATGACCAAACAAAAGTATCCTGCTTGCCAGCTAAAAAATATCCGACGGCAATAATCGATGATAAAATGGCAACGGATAATACCTTAACTTTAAAAATAGGTATTTCTACATACACTTTGGATCGTTTGACCAGACTTCCTGAAATATGTGTTAGTAAGCTTACAAAAAAACAAAAGAAAGACCCTTTTTATAATTTTGATGTTTTATGGAATACCTTCAATGATCATTATGCATACTTTGAACTTCGAGGTATAGACTGGAAAAAATCATATGATACCTATCGAAATAAAATTACAGATAAAACCTCTGATGCCGAGCTGTTCGCTATTTTTTATGAAATGTTAGAAACGTTTGATGATGGACATGTTGATATAGAGGCTCCTGATAAAATAATGGAAAAAGCAGCAAAGATCCTGAATGAGACCTCACAACCAGATCAAGACATTAAAAAACTGTATACCTCAATTTTTGAGAAGTATATCCCAAAACATAATACACATAACTTTACACGCACAGTTTGGGGAAAAATCACTGATAAAGTAGGATATATACAAGTTAATAGTATGTCTACTCAGTCCTATTATGGACTTACAGAAAAAATGTCTGAAAAAGAAGCGACCAAAGTGTATCTTGATGCATATCAATCAAGCCAAAATCCTATGCAAGACGAAGTCGATGGGATAAACAAAACAATGCAAAGAATAAGAAAGGATTTTGGTGATATAGAGCATGTTATTTTGGATGTACGTTTTAATGGTGGAGGATATGACACAGTTTCTTTTAAGATTCTAGAATATTTTGCAAATCAACCTTTTACTGCATTTCGTAAGCAAGCAAGAGATGAGAGTAGTTCAACATCTTCATACACTTATACTTTAAAACCTACTGATAATACTTTTAAGGCAAAATTATATATTCTACAAAGCTATTGGTCTGCTAGTGCTGTAGAAACTATGTTACTGGCCTCTTTACAATTAGATCACGTATCACGTATAGGCTCATCATCAGAGGGTATTCTTTCTGACGCTCTAGAAAAAGTACTCCCTAATGGATGGACATTTACACTTTCTAATGAAGCATATTTAACACCAGAAGGTAAGAATTATGAGGTCAAAGGGATTCCGGTGGATGTAGATTTAGGATATCCTAAAAATAGTAAAGAGCTATATAAAATGTTAGCAGAAGAACTAAAAACTACAGGAGACCGAGCTATAGAGCATGTTTTGAAAGTTGCAGACAGACCTTAAGAATTACCACAAGTAATCAAAAAAAACAATTCATTATCATTTTTTATGTTTTACACTTGAGGGTATTAATCCTCAAAATTTCTGATATTATGAATTACATAATTTTTATTAATGCAATTTAATTGCATTAATAAAAATTGTTCTTAAATTTGTATAGGTTTTTTTAAACAAAAGGGATATTAAATAAGAAATATGTTTTAAAAAGGACGTTTAGTACTGATTTTTTTAATCCCTCACATTTTAATAAATAATAATATGAATGATTCTGAAAAATTTGAAGTGATTATAATTGGGGGCAGTTACGCAGGGCTTTCTGCTGCAATGGCGTTGGGGCGTTCTTTGAGAAATGTTTTAATCATTGACGGAGAAGCTCCATGCAATCGATTCACACCTCATTCGCATAATTTTATTACTCATGATGGTGAAGTTCCACACTTAATTGCTCAAAAAGCGATAGATCAGGTTCTGGAATATGATACCATAAAAATGATTAAAGATTTTGCAATACATGCAAAAAAAACAGATATAGGTTTTGAGATTAGTACCAAATCTAAACAAAGCTTTAGTGCTGAAAAATTAATTTTTGCTACAGGGATAAAAGATTTAATGCTTGATATCAAAGGGTTTTCGGATTGTTGGGGAGTCTCTGTAATACATTGTCCGTATTGTCATGGATATGAGTTTAGAAATCAAAAAACAGGTATTTTATCTAATGGAGATAGTGCATTTCATCTTGCTCAACTAGTTCATAATTTAACAGATGATGTAGTAATCTTAACTTCTGAAAAAGCAAATTTTAGCAGTGAACAGCAGGCAAAATTACGTAAACATAATATTCAGATCATTGAAAATAAAATTTTGGAAATTCAACATGATAATGGATATATCAAAAATGTGATTTTCGAAGACGGAAGTAAAACAAATTTTGATGCTATATATGCTCGTATACCCTTTAAACAACATTCAGAAATTCCTGAATCTTTGGGGTGTGAATTTACAGATACCGGAATTTTGAAAGCAGATGCATATCAAAAAACTAATATATCCGGGATATTTGCTTGTGGTGATAATTCAAGTCAAATGCGCTCAGTATCTTATGCTGTAGCTACAGGAAATATTGCCGGAGCAATGACAAATATGGAATTGATTGATGACAAGTTCTAAAAAGATAGAAAACAACCTTTTATATCATAAAACATAACAACTTACTTATTGCTTGTAATCTTTGATAACGATTTTACCTTCTAAAAAATCAAATAGGATATAATGTGTTTTAAAACCATATTTTTTTATCCATTTTTTATTTAGAGGGTATTTTTCTCCATTGTATGTTGATATCTCCATAAATATTTCGGGTAAACCATCATCATCATAATCATCAATATAAAAATGTTCAGGGTTACTACCATCAACTCCAAAAAGGTAACCTCCATCCATTTCAAATGGGTATGTAATCATGCGATCAAGAGAACTTAAGTATAATGTCATGGTGTAGCAACAGTGACCTCCACCAGAATACTGAAACAAGATTTTGTCATATATTTTATCACCGTCTAAATCTCTATTTTTTAAATAGTTCTTAGACTCTTCAATCATGGACTGAAATGGATTTATAGCAGCTGTATTAGTAATCGTGTCTGTAGCCTTATTTTGAGCATTACAATATAAAGCTACATGTAATAAGATTAAAAATATATTGAATGTGTAGCTTTTCATAATAAAAATCTTGTTTGTGAAATTAAAAATAAATTTAAAATAAGATACATGTTTGATGGATTATTGTTTTTCATTCACAATATGCTTTTTCAGTTAATTTTAACTTATTTAATATGTATCAAGCGGGTAACTTTTTACATCTTCTATACTCTTCTGTATGTGCTATTTGATAGAATACCTAATAAAGTACATATACTATTCTCTGTATTAAAATATTCTTTCGCGATGAATGGGCATAAATCCCGGGTGTCCTTAATCGACCGGGAAAATTTTGAACATAAATTATTTTTTAAAATGAAAACATCAATGTTAAAAAACCTAGAATTGAATGCAAAAAGAGTGTTGTCTAGAAATGAGCTTAAAACGATACTTGCAGGACAGCAACTAGAAGATGATGAGCAATGCCCTCAAGGTGGGATTCCATGTAGTTGTACCAATAATGGAGGAGGTATAACTGTAGGGTGTGCTTCAAGTATAGAAGCTTGTTTTAGCTTTTGCTAATAAGTAATATTTTGATGAGGTCTGAAAAGTAACTGTTTGTTGTCAAACCGAACTTGTCGAAGTTTTTAATTGTTTGATTTTCAGAATATTTTCGACAGGCTCAGATTGATAATTTTTTTGCTTTTAGTTCTTTTTAGCCCTCATCTTTTGATCTAAACATCAAGAATTGTAGGTTGTGTTCCTGTTACAACAATACCGTGCTTTGTAAGTGTATCTACTTTTTTAGGGTTGTTTGTAAGCATACGAATCGAGGTTACCCCGATCTCATTTAATATTTTTGCAGCAGGAGTAAAGTCTCGAGCATCTTCTTTATAACCTGCTATTTTGTAAGCTTCGGCCTGAGATAATCCTGCTCTTTTATGCGGAATACTTTTTAAAAGTGCCAGATGTCCATTGCCTTTTCCTTCTTGTTCTAACCAAACGATAATACCTTTTCCTTCTTTTTGGATAAGTTGCTGTGAGATTTCCATCTGCTCTCTACAGTCACATTCAATGCTATTAAAATGATGCGCAAAAATACATGAAGAATGTATGCGGCATAATACATCCTCTTCGCCATCGATATCTCCCATAATCAAGGCATGAGATTCTTGTTGCCCATCATAAAATAAAATTTCACGATACTCGCCAAATTTTGTTTTGAGCTCGGTTTCTGCTAGTTTAATAATCACGGTTTATATATTTATTGTTGTTATAGATAGTGCTTAATTCTCTCGTGTTTTGGTGTCCAGAATTTGTAATAAAGTAGGCATTCTGTAATTACCATGCATTTTTTTTATATTAAGATATGCTTCTTGTAAAGGTATTCCCATAGCAGAAATATATAAAGGTTTTTTGCTATTGCCTCTTATTAATTCTAAAGTGTTTTTGGTATTGTTATGAAACCCTGATTTAGCTACCCCTATAATAGGTATAGTAGCGTCGAGTGCTTGATATAAGTATCCCCCTAATCCTAATTTATCATGATCGTCCAGAAGTACAAAGCTATCAACAAGTATATGGGAAACTTCTTGAAGTTCTATTTGTTTTAATAGACTAAGAATGCAAGGGAGTTCTCTTTTGTAAAATGCGCCAGGTTCATATGCTGCAATACCTGTTATTGTTTCGTTATAGATATGGCTAGGCTGATCATCTGACCAATCTTTGAAAGATACGCATACCGTTTTGGCAGTATTATCTACATAGTAAGTATCAAAAGCTAAAATCATATCAAATTATTAATTTTTGCGTATTGTAGCAACATTATTGTTTTGCCATCTTTGATTTCTCCTGTACTGATCATGTGATATGCTTGATCAAAATCTAATTCTAGTACTTCAATATTTTCTTGTTCTTCAGGTAGGCCTCCTCCTTCACTTGTTTTCATTGCCGGGGTGTATTCTGCTACAAAAAAGTATACAATTTCTGTTACAGAACCAGGAGACATATAAGATTCAAAGATTTTCTCAACTTTTTTGATATTATAACCTGTCTCTTCCTGAGTTTCTTTTCGAATACAATCTTCGGCATTATCTTTATCCAAAAGACCGGCGCAGGCTTCAATAAGCATCCCATCTTCATTTCCATTGATATAGGTAGGGAGCCTAAATTGTCGGGTGAGAATCACTTTTTTGATTGTAGAATTGTATAATAAAATAACAGCTCCATTACCTCTATCATAAGCTTCTCTAGAATGAGTTTCCCAAGTTCCGTTTTTGTTCAGGTATTCATAAGTAACTTTGTTGAGTGTATACCAGTTGTCTGAGAGCAGTTCGGTTTTAGTTATTTTGATATGATTGTTGTTCATGCGAGGTTATGTATGTCGAGCGTATTTTCTATTACCAATATAAATTTAAGTTCGAGAAGAGAGGCGTAGAAAACACCTTTGTAAGCTACTTTTTTTGATTTTTTATGATACAAAGGTGATTTCATATCATGTTTATGTTATTCGTTTTTGTAGACTTTGCCTTCTTTCATAACAAATACTACATTTTCCATAGTATTAATTTTTTTTGTGGGATCGTCATTTACAGCTACTATATCTGCCATAAATCCTGATTTGATTTGTCCTATTTGATCTTGCATGTTTAGGAGTTTTGCATTGGTTATGGTAGCACTTTGTAAAGCAGCCATTGCCGGCATACCAGCTTCTACCATATAGCGAAACTCTTTTCCATTCTGTCCATGTTTAAATACTCCTGCATCTGTACCAAATGCTATGCCTACACCTCGATCATAAGCTTTTTTGAATGTATTTTGAATTTTTGGACCAATTTCTAATGCTTTAGGAACTATAATTTCTGGGTAGTAATTTTTTATTGCTGCTTTTTCAGTTACTTCTTTTCCTGCAGTAATAGTAGGCACAAGATAAGCATCGTGTTGTTTCATTAAATCCATAGTTTTTTCACTCATAAGTGTGCCATGCTCTATAGTTTTTACGCCCCCTAGGATAGCGCGTTGCATACCTTCATCACCATGTGCATGAGCTGCCACATGAAAACCATAATCTTTTGCAGTTTCGCATATTGCTTTTATTTCTTCTAATGTAAATTGAGGATTCGAACCACTTTTGGCTACACTTAATACGCCTCCAGTCGCGGTGATTTTTATAAGATCGGCGCCATTTTTATAGCGTTGTCGTACAGCTTTTTTTGCATCTTCGATGCTGTTTACGACACCTTCTTTTGGGCCGGGATCACCTATGAGCGCTCTCTTTCCGCCATTTGTCGGGTCGCCATGACCACCTGTAGAAGAGATTATTTTTCCGGCAGTAAAAATTCTGGGGCCTTCGATTTTTCCTGCATTGATAGCTTTTCTCATTGCTATGTTCACTCCACTTCCTCCAAGGTCCCTAACAGTAGTGAACCCTGCTTGTAATGTTGTTTTTGCAAAAGCAACAGAAGCCAAAGCAACGTCGGCCTCATTATCAGTATATTTTTGTAAATAAGCTTTAGGGTTGGTTTCACTTTCTATATGTATGTGCATATCAATTAATCCGGGGAGTACCGTTTTGTTTTTCAGGTCAATGATAATATCTGTTTTTTTACCGGTTGTGTACCCATTTTCGATACTAACAATTTTGTCCTCAGAAACAATAATTGTTTTTTCAGTTAATACTTTTCCTTCTTTGGTATCAATAAGTTTTCCGCAATGTAGATATGTTTTTTGTGATAAAAGAGTAGTGCTGATAAGTACAAAAAGCACTGTGTATAAATACTTCATAATAGTAATTTGTATAAGTTTTGTGTATAGAAGCTAAATATAGAGCAATTGAATGAGCTTGCAAAACGGGTTAACATTTCTGATTTGAGAGAAGATGTAAGAGCTAGTTTTCTATTTTTTATATATACAGAAAACAATAGAGATGTCTATAAACTAATTGTTTTTGTATAGTTTTGATAATCTATAAGTTATGTTTCGTTTTTGAGACATCATCAAAAAATATGTACTACTTGTATTTCACTGCTTTCAGGGAGATGCCGATTCAATAACTTATATATCTTGAGCATAGTAAATTGTGAATAAAATATCTATGAAATTATATACAAAACTCTTAATTGTTATTTTACTGAACTGTTCTATATATTCTGGTGTAATACATGCTCAAGTTGATAAAAATTCTACTGAAAATGACAGGTCAAAGTATAATGCTATTGTAGATTCAAGCCATCATTATCTGTATGTAAATAAAGAAAATGCATTGATAGGCGATATGGTGCTTACAGAATCGAGAAATCAATTAGAAGCTAGAAATTCTTATGGTGCATTGTTGAAAAAAATATCTGTAAGTAAGTGTGTAGATGAAAATGGGGAATGTGTTTCTTCTATAAATACATATGGAATCCAAGATGTAAAGGCTACAAAAGATATGATTACAGTTACAGCAATAGTGAATTATAATTGTTGTATGAGTATCCTTGCTGATATCAAAATTGAGAATCATGTGTTAGACCTTAAGTATATACCATATGGGGAGTATTGTTATTGCAAATGTCCATATGAAGTTACTTATGTTATAGATCTAAAAGAAGTTAGAGAAAATACCTCTGGAGGAGATCCATATAAAGTTATCAAAAAGGTTTCTCTTCAGGGAGGAAGAACTATTGTGCTACCAAAATAGAACGCATATTTTATTTTTATAATTTCGTCATTATGAAAGCTAAAATCAAATATATAATTATCATTATTACAATAACAATGATATCAAAAGTATTCTCTCAAAATGATAGTTTATTATTCGGCAATAATACAGTACAGATCTATAAATCAAGAGCTTTATTTATGAATAATACCATTTATGATGCGGTTAATGATTTTGAAAGATTACGTGAAATGGAAGAAACGGATGAATGTAAAGTTGACTATTCCTTTTATTACAATCCCCTTTCGTTGGTAGGAGAGTACTATAGTTATGAGTTTGGAGAAGGAGGTATTTTGGCATGTGGTGTGCCTGGAAATTCCTTAGGGATTAAAACCATTGACTTAAATTCTAGACGGAAAATTTCGTTAACTGAAATTTTTACGGAAGAAAGTATTGTAAAAGCATTAAAATCAGATAAATGGATTCAAAAAAATGCAAAAGAAAGAGATGTTGATTTTTCTGGATATAATACTTTTAAAGAATATATTGATGCGATTAATCAATTGGGGTATGCAGAATTTAATTCAAGTGGTTTTACAATTTTAGGATATTCAGAAGAAAAAAATGAAGTAGCTATTCGGTTTGTAGGCGAAGCATATATGGGATTTAATCATAACCAACATTTACAGTTAGGACTTTTACTGATTCCTAAAACCAACTTTAAAGATAAATTATTAAATAAAACTGAATTTGTTTTGAATGATTTTGAAAATGGATTAACAAATTAGCCTTTCAAAACACACAATAAAATAATATATGCTATACCTTTAGGTTGGCCACAAGTTAAGATGACCAACGATTAGTCAAATATAATTTGGAGGCGATCCAGGCGCCAACAAGCATTTCAAATAAACTTAGAGGAATCGTAATTAGAAGAATTCTCCAATTAGATAACCCCATATTGGCCGTAGCTACCCAAAAAATAACAAAGATTGAAACCCAAACTATTGTGCCTGAAATCAAAACTGACTTATTATTGTTTCCGAATGATTTGGAGTATAACCAAAAAATAAAAACTAAAACCGCCGTTAATAGCGTGTCCCAAAAGCCCCAAATAGAAAAAATACCTAAGTTCATTTCTGCTATTCCTGATTGATTTTTAAAAAAGGATTTCATTCTTGGCATCACAAAAACAAAATAGCGGAATACTTCTGATATATTTATCCAAATACTAACAATCAATGTTATGATTATAAACTGTTTGAGGTTGAAATTTTGGGTTATCATTTGTTTATTTTAATAAAATGGTTTCTTTAATAGTTTTCAAAATGGTTTCTGGCGGGGGAACATTTGGAGTGGAACGATAAATAGCAACAGACTTTTCTAAATTACCAATTTGGTTTACTAAATCGATACTTCGTTTAGTAAATTCAGCAAATCTTAATCCTTTTGGATTGATAACGTTTTGATTGATTAAAAAATCAATTTTTTTATTACATCTACAAGGGTTTTCAGCATTTGCCAAACCACATTTTTTGTCCAAAAAATTTCTAATTTTATCACGTGATCGAGACAACTTCTTTCTAAAATTTGCAGAACTTATCCCAAGAATTTCGGCACCTTCATTACCATTAAACTCTAATATTTCGGACAAGATATAAACCAATCTGTCCTCAGGTTTCAAACAAAGTAAAAGACCTTGTGTGCAACTGACTTTGACTTCTTCTTCTAGAAGAGAAAGCTCACCATCATTGGTTGTATATCGAACAATATTTGAGTGCCCAGAATCGATAAGATTCGCATAATCTTCAAAAGGCATTGCAAATTCGACAGACTTTTTTCCTTTATAATTGATAAGGTAATTTGTAGCAACACGATAAACCCAAGTTTTGAACTGACTTTGATGATTAAAGGTGCTCAAATGTGTAACTATTTTGATCAAAATTTCTTGAGTAGCATCTTTGGCATCTTCAGGAAAGAGCAACATTTTAAGAGACAGATTATATACTAGACTCTCGATCTCGATGATTATCAACTCCAATGATTTTCTATCGCCAGAATTAGCTTTTTTGATCAATATTTTAAGTTTCTTATCCATATTGTAATAAGTTAGACAGTTGAAAGATACAAAGTGTGACAAAACGAATAAAAAAACCTTTTGCTAGCAATGTATCCTATATACTATAGCAGAATATGTGTTTCGTTTATTGCTTTCCAGAGTTTTTAAAGTTTGTGATTGATTAGTTGGTTAGCATACATATGTTATAAATTATTTATAAAACATTATAGTATGATCTGCCATCTTTTTGTTTAAACTTGTTTTAGGCACTTGCTTATCATGTTTTGCGTCTTTTTACCTTCTTTTGGGTCTTTTTAATGAAAATTTCAACCCATAGTTTAGAAATTTCAACTTGTGAAGTTGAAATTTTAATCCCAAGAGTTAAAATTTTAAAGATGGAGGTTAAAATTTGAGTCATATCACTTAAAATTTCGACTCTTATTGTTAAACGTTTCGTCTTTTTTACCCATCGGATCATGTTTTAGGTTAAAAATTTAGATCCTGAAGCAGGAATTTTAAGATAAAACACTAAAACTTTAACTCAATTCATCAAAATTTTAAGGGTCAAGGTTAAAATTTGAACGAAAAAGTTTCAAATGAGTGTTTCAAACCATTAGGATTAAAATCCAAATAACAATGATCGACCAAAAACGATCAACAATAATTCTTTATTTTAATAACTCGTCTAATTCTTCTTCAATAAACTCTGGGATATGATCTACAGCAATGATTTCTTCAGAGAGTTGCCTCTTTTTTTGTTGTAGCTGAATGATTTTTTCTTCGATAGAGTCTTTGGTAATAAATCGTGTAACCAAAACATTGTTGGTTTGTCCGATACGATGTGACCGTGCAACAGCTTGTTTTTCTATAAAAGGATTCCACCATGGATCCAGCAATACTACGTAAGATGCTTGTGTTAAATTAAGTCCTACGCCACCTGCTTTTAAAGAAATGAAAAATAAAGGAATAGAGGTGTCATTTTGAAAGCGTTGTACTGCTTTTTCTCGATCAGCGGTGGCCGTTTGCCCGGTAAGGGTAACATAAGAAATTGAATGTTGATCACACCATTTTTTATAAATATTCAAATGAGAAACAAATGAACTGAATATCAAAACTTTTTTATTTGCTTTTACTAATGTTTTTAGGTATTGAGTTACATCTTCAAACTTACCGGAAGAATGCTCACTATCATTTTGTAACAAATTAGGATGATTGGCTAGCTGTCGCAGTTTGGTCAACGTATTAATGATGTTGATCTTATTTGTAGAAATATTATCTAACCCCAAGAGTAAATTTCTTGCCGCAGATTTTTCTGCTTCATACAACTTTTGTTGCTGTGTAAGCATCTCTGTATAGATTACCTGTTCAGAAAGTGCGGGTAAATCTTTGGCAACTTGTTCTTTTGTTCGCCTCAAAATAAAAGGGTCTATAAGTGTTTTTAACTCTTCTATACGTTCTAGATTTTGATGTTTTTCTATAGGAATTTTAAAATGCTCTTTAAAAAAAGTATAACTGCCCAACATATCAGGATTGATAAATTGCATTTGTGACCATAAATCTGATAACGAATTCTCTATAGGAGTACCACTTAATGAGATTTTATGCTGTGCATTGATTGTATTGATCGCCTGAAAAATCTTGGAATCCTTATTTTTTATTTGCTGGCTCTCATCTATAATCAAGTAATGGAAATCAAATTTTTTAAGTTTTTCAATATCCTTTGCTAGTGTAGTGTATGTAGTTAAAACAATATCATACGTATCGAGGTAAGGTGTGATATTTTTGCGATTGTTACCTACATATTTTGTAATCGTAAAACCGGGAGCAAATTTTAAAATCTCTTGCGCCCAGTTGAATACCAAAGAAGAAGGTAGTACGACTAAAGCTTTTAAAAATGTTTTCACCTCTAGAGGACTGCTAAAAAGATCAAACTGAATTTGTTTTACATCTTCGGGGGCCGGTTGTATTTGTTCTTTGGCAAATACTAGAGTAGCAATGGTTTGTAATGTTTTTCCTAGTCCCATATCATCGGCAAGACATGCACCAAGATGATTGTTGTAATGTTTCACAAGCCATTGTACACCTTCTAATTGATAGGGGCGAAGGGTTGCTTTTAATGCATCAGAAGACGTGTATGGTATTTCAGATACTGTCTCTATTTCTAGTTCAGTTGTAGAAACAACATCTTTGAGTACCGTATAATTACTTTTTTTTACTGTAATAGCATGATCTTTTACAGTTCCAAAGTCTGCTAGTTTTTTATATCTAGTCATCCACTCCATAGGGATAATAAAAACAGTATCGTTATCTAGAGAAAACACACGATCATTTTTTCTGATATTTTTTATAAATCGGGCAAAAGGAATTTCTTGCTCACCTATAGTAACCGTTGCCTTGATATCAAACCAATCCTGCTCCTGAGTACTATTAATAGCGATGTGATGTGGTTGTGTATTTATGGTTTGATCCATTACTAGCGGAAATATCTTTTTGAAACCTTCATTCTCTAGTGTTGTACTATGTGATTTTACCCAATCAATGATGGCGTATGGATCATTACTATTTGCAGATATTTCTAGTAATCCGCTTTGATTTATAATAAGCCCTTTAGTAATAAGTTTATCAATGATTTTTTGTTCTGCTTCAAGATCTCTATTCGTTTGAATGATTTTTATCTCATCCTTTGGCTCAAAAATAACATGAGAAGCTGTTTGTTTGCTACTATTTATATCAAAAGTAGTATGCTCATATTCAAAAATAACCTTGGCTACATATCGATCTTGAATAAAATCATGAAGAACCTCTAGTGTATAGGATATGATTTCTTGGTTTAAAAGGATCTGAAAACCATGCGCTTGTACTTCTACATTTTTTAATACAGGAACAATCACTTTTTCTACATACGTCTTGATATGTTTCTGTTGGATGGTAACTTTTTCTTTGCTTAAAAACGGTTTGAGTTTATTGGCATTGAGTCCTTCAATTTGATATAATTGCTGATTTAATACGATCCATGAAGGAGTATTTAATAAAATTTGAATAGTACAGTGTTTTGGAATAAAATGCTCATTTTGATCTCGCAATGAGAATGCATATTCTATTCCTTCATTAGTTTTTGTAAACTGTAGTATAGGTTCTATTTTTTGTGCTGCAATGTGTAATCTGTATGGTGTTACTACTTCTTTTCTCTTTGCTGCATATACAATAAGGTATTGATGTTTTTGTATTAGACTATAAAATGTAGAAAGTTTACGAACAATAAAATTATAAATAACCTCATGTGTTTTTTTGTCTTTTAAAAGGACTGTAAGAGGGTTTTGTTTTCTACTCTTTTTGGGTTGAAACCTTTGTTCTAGAGCTGATGGTTTCAGTACATCACAAATGTCTAAAAGTTGTTGATGAGGGGTTTCTTTATAAGTAATTTTAAGGCTGTCTAGAACCTCTGTAGTAGCTTGCTTTTCAATATATTGTGGTTCATTGTTATGATAAGATACGATATAGGCTTCCGGTAATTGAGGGATTTCTGGAAATAAAGGTGTAGAAATATTATAACAGATACAAAAAGAATCCATTGTTGATGTTAGGGCTTGGATTTGAAATTTCAAAATAGATAATTACTAAACTACTTCATTTTTTAGCTTTTATCCTAGTTTTTTTAAATGAATGAGGCTGTCTAAAAAGTAACTGTTTGTTGCAAAACTGAGTTTGTTGAAGTTTTTAATTATTTGATATTAAACATATCTTCGACAAGCTCAGACTGATAACTTTTTTGCT
This sequence comes from Aquimarina algicola, assembly GCF_006443095.1. GTDB lineage: Bacteria > Bacteroidota > Bacteroidia > Flavobacteriales > Flavobacteriaceae > Aquimarina > Aquimarina algicola. The sequence goes on along the minus strand of NZ_VFWZ01000003.1, from coordinate 183,618 downwards.
TCTAGTTCTTTCTAGACAACCTCATTGATATGAGAAATCGTTTTTATCTATGATTGAACAAAATCGATAACGGTCTGTGTAATAAACTTAATTTGATCGTTCTCTAATTCTGTATGCATTGGTAAAGAGATTACTTCTTTGACTAACTGGTTTGTTACAGGAAAATCTGCTTCATCATAGCGCTCATCTTGATATGCTTTTTGACTATGTAAAGGAATAGGATAGTATACTCCACAAGGAATTCCATTGTCATTTAAATGTTGTATCAGCGCATCTCGTTTACCATTAGTAATGCGTAGTGTGTATTGATGAAACACATGGCAATTGCAGGTATTGCAAATTTTTTCTTCATGAGTATCACAGCTATTACCTTTTACTTTTGGAGTAACAATATGTTCAATACCTTCAAAAGCTTTATTGTATTTTCTTGCAGCGGCTCTTCTCGCATCGTTGTATTGATCAAGATTAGGGAGTTTTGCCCTTAATACGGTAGCTTGAATAGAATCTAGACGAGAGTTGACTCCCACTACATCATGATGATAACGTTTGTACATACCATGATTTACCATACCGCGTATGATATGTGCAAGATCATCATCATTGGTAAATATAGCACCCCCGTCTCCATAACATCCTAAATTTTTGGATGGAAAAAATGAGGTAGAGGCGACATGACCTATAGTACCAGTTTTTGCAACGCTACCATCTTCGAATTTATAACTAGCTCCAATTCCTTGCGCGTTATCTTCTATTACGAATAGGTTATGTTCTTTTGCAATTTGCATAATAGCATCCATATTGGCACTTTGCCCAAATAGATGCACAGGAACAATAGCTTTTGTTTTGGGTGTTATCGCTTTTTTGATTGCTTCAGGATCAATATTAAAAGAATCCGGCTCAACATCAACTAGTACAGGAGTAAGTTTTAATAAAGCAATAACTTCTACAGTAGCGGCAAAAGTAAAATCAGCAGTAATCACTTCATCTCCGGGTTCTAGACCTAAGCCCATCATAGCAATTTGTAAAGCATCAGTACCATTAGCACATGGAATTACATGTTTTGCACCAAGATATTGCTCTAGTTCTGCCTGAAAACTTTTGACTTCGGGTCCATTTATAAAAGCAGTAGATTGTATAACATCAAGAACAGATGTATCTATTTGTTCTTTGATTTTTTCATATTGACCTTTTAGGTCAACCATTTGTATTTTCTTCATGTATAGCTATCTGTTATAACCCCACGAATGTACAAAATAAGATATGATTGTCAATGACAATAAGGGGGTAATTCATCAAAAAAACTTAAGTTCTAAACGCGTTGATACAAGAATTATTTTTTAATATGATATTATGTATAAGAAAAGTCTCAAAAGCTTTTTTGAAAACTTAAAAATTATCAAAAAGCTTTTGAGATGTTGAATTGAAGTTATTATTATTCCTTCAAGAATTTAATCGTATTTGAACCATCAATTTTTAAGAGATAAATACCTCTTTGTAATGTGGTTAGTTGATCCGAAATATTATAATTTCCTTGTTGATTTTTGCGAATGGTAAATTGCTTAAGTTCTTTGCCAGAGATGTTATAAATATGTATTGTATGAATTTCTTTGGATGGATCAACAGCAATAGAAAGCATTGCATTGTTTTTGACAGCATTTGGATACAGTTTTACAGTTGATTTTAGGTCTGCAGCTATATTTTCTTTGGTGTCAAAACCATTCTTTATATCTCCTACTACAAAGCCTGATATAATTGATCTCTTAAAATCTCCATTGCTTTCTGAATTTGCAAATAAACTATACACGCCATCTTGTAGCTCTTGTGTGTCGAAGTAAAAACTGTTGTCTTTGTTTGTAAAAGTGATTACTTGAGGTTCATTTTCTACTGGTGTTCCATCAATTTCAGCAGTTTTGGTTATGGTTCCGGTTACATTGATATTATGGCTTGTATACATTTCTTCAGTATCAGATAACAAATTAACTTTTAAGATAGGAAAACTGTTTTTTGATATCGTTTCTAATTTCATCTTAATTCGGCTATCTTGTTTCACAAATGCAATAAACTTAGAGTTGCTTTTGAGTTCTAAATTATTTTCTGAAAAAGATATGGTGGTGCGGTGTTCGCCATTGTTAATACTTTTAATACCACTTAGAGGCTGTTTTTTTTGATCTAAAACCTGAAATTGAGCAGTAGGTTGTTGATGAAGAATATCTACCACTCCAAATTTTGCATTTTTATCAAGTTGTAGTTTGTCATATTCGTTCTCAGAATATACAATGTAATGATCACTCTCTATAACGTGTCTATTTTGATTCTTTTGAACAATTTGGTTACTTTTTTTAGAGGGATTTTCGATATATGATTTTACATACTTCCAGCTGAATTGACCCAGTCCAACATCTAGATGGTCGAATATAGCTCTGGGATCATTTTTCCTGAATACATATTCTCCTCCTGGTCTTAACGTACTGTTATAGGGAGCAACACCATCATTGGCCCCTTGTACAGGCAATAATACCCCTCCGGTAAGTAAAAATCCAGGAGCGGCAATAGTAGAACCTTTATAATAACCGGAAGCACCGAGAATCACAAATTTTTCAGGAATGTTATTTGGATCATTATCAAGATAGGGACGCACTACATCTCTACAGTAGTATGTTGTAGATGTACGGGCGCCTTCATTAAGGCCGGTCAAACTCCAAGCCCATCTCAGTAAAGGTAATTGAGAAATATCTGCGAGATAGGTTCCCCAAAAGGGAGTACCCAGAGCAAAAGCTTTTGTTACTTTGTCTTGTTTCTGATATCGTATCAATGCAGCTTCAGATGCTTTGCCGCCATTGCTATGCCCAACAAGGTATACTTGTGGGACATTAAATTTTTCGGTAACGATATCGATGGCTTCTGCCAGAAGTTTACCATTTACCCAAATTCCTTCTCCTCTTGTGGTAGCTACAAAAACAGCTTGATATCCTGCGTCATAGGTGTTTTGATAAAATGAATTGTCAAATAAAAATTGCCCTTGATTCAAGTCAATATACCCATGATTAAACACAATAACTTTTCCATTATAATTTGGTGGCCTTACACCATAATGTATTGTAGATTTAAATAAAGGACCAACAAATAATGGGCTTATGTTTTCAGGTTTTGGTAATTGAACTTCTCTGAAGTTTTGTGAAAATGATATAGCACAAATGAGTAGTGCTAGTAGCGTAAGTTTTAGTTTCATAAATATCGATTTTTGTGTAAAAAATTATTAAATATTTAGAAAATTAATAAAAATAATGATGTTTATATTGTTTTTGATACTTTAATTTGTGTTTTTGTTATTATTTGAGAGGGTTTTTCTTTTTCTGTTTGAATGATTGTTTTCTGATAAAGAACTGTATTTTTGTATCTTAAAAAAGTAACCTTGAGTTTATTGTATAACATTTGTATCGCTATTTTTAATTGGATATTACCACTAATTGGGTTGCTTAGTCCAAAGCTTAGATTGTTTGTGAATGGTAGAAAATCAGTTTTTGAAACGTTAAAAGCTAAAATTGTATCAGGAGATAAGATGATATGGTTTCACTGTGCCTCTCTGGGGGAGTATGAACAAGGGGTTCCGGTAATGGAGGTGTTAAAACAAAAGTATCCTGAATATCGTTTATTGGTTACGTTTTTTTCTCCATCGGGTTATGAAGCAAAAAAGAATAGCAAATTAGCAGATATTATAGTATACCTTCCGATAGATACAGTTGCAAATACTAAGCGATTTATAAAATTGGTTCAGCCGGATTTAGCTGTTTTTGTAAAGTATGAGTTTTGGCCTAATTATTTGAAAGTACTATCAAGTAAAAATATTCCTATTGTCTTTATATCGACTACATTTAGAAAAGATCAGGCCTTTTTTAAGTGGTATGGTGGATTTATGAGAGCAACACTCCAAAAAGTAGATCACTTTTTTGTTCAAGATGAAGTCTCAAAAGAATTAATAAAAACCCAGAGATTTACTAATGTTACTTTGAGTGGTGATACTCGTTTTGATAGAGTGAGTCACCAAATAGAAATGAACAACGAGGTTGATTTTATTTCAGAATTTGTAAATGGCAGATTGTGCATTGTTATCGGGAGTTCCTGGCCAGAGGATGAAGAGGTTTTTATTAATTTTATTAATAATGCTCCAAAGCATGTTTGTTTTATCATTGCGCCACATGAGATTAAAGATGCTAGTGTTACCGCTCTGACAAAAAAAATAACGAATACCACTGTTTTATATTCTAATAAAGAAGATAAGACGTTAAAAGAGTTTCAGGTATTTGTGATGAATACTATAGGGTACTTGTCTAGGGTGTATAGCTATGGTAATATAGCTTATGTTGGAGGAGCAATGGGTACAGGTGGATTGCATAATATTCTTGAACCTGCTACCTTTGGAATTCCGATTGTTATTGGAAAGAATTTTGAAAAATTTAGAGAAGCCAAACAACTTCAAAAACTTGCAGGGTTGTATTCTGTTTCAAGTACAAAAGAGTTCTCAGAGGTTATGAATAAGTTCATAAATGATCAAAAATTTAGGGAACGTACCGGAATGATTGCCGGGCATTTTATCAATAGTAATACAGGAGCTACAAAAGTGATTGTAGATTATATTGATGCAAAATTTAACAAAAAGTAAATCATCGTAGCATTTGAGTGAGGAGGGGGTAAGTTCGTGTTTTAATATATTAATTACACTGTTGTTGCCTGATTGAGATATCTTCTAAAGGGTAACATCTCTTTATAGACTTTTATTACTTTTTCTGTAAAATCATCTTTTAATATATCTTCTTTGGTCAAAGGGTGTATTACAGCAAAAGTTCGATTGCGTAATAGATCAATAAATTCGTGATCAGCACTATATCCTTTGGGAGCTTTTTTTAATTGATCCTGATCCGGATATAATCCTCCAAAAGTATTTTTGAAACTTTTCTTGTTCAAAATTTTTACAAGTTCTTCTCCATTATAATCAATAGCTTCTCGGATACTATTCAGAGTTTTATGATCTGGTTTCCAGTATCCTCCTGCCAATAAACATTCTGACAAACCTATGTGAATATAGAAGTCGCCTTGCTTTGACTTTTGGTCGAGACCTGCCCCAAAATGGTCTTTGTAAACCGGTTTATTAGGGTGAAATAAAAGATTGTTGTTTATTCTATTAATACCTTTTTTACCGGGTGTTGGAAAATAGTCAGGATCAATAGTCGCCAATTTTGTATCTAATTCATCTAACCATGCAACAAAAGAACTTCGTATTTGCTGATAGCGTTTTCTATTAGCATCCATCCATTCTTTATGATTATTTTGTTGTAAGTCTGCTAAGAAACGAAAGAGCGCATTAAAATCCATATTAGAATAATCCATTTAATTCTGCATCAATACGATTTATGATATTTCCTAAATCTTCTGGATTATCTACAAAATTGATGTTATCTACATCTACGATTAGTAAATTACCTTTATCATAACCATGAGCCCAAGCTTCATATCGTTCATTAAGCCTGCTTAGATAATCGATACTGATTGTATTTTCGTATTCGCGTCCTCGTTTATGGATTTGTGCAACAAGGTTAGGAATGCTACTTCTAAGATATATCAGTAAATCCGGCCCTTCAACTACATTTTCCATAAGATCAAAAAGAGATTTGTAATTTTCATAATCCCTATTTGTCATTAATCCCATGGCATGCAAGTTTGGAGCAAAGATATAGGCATCTTCATATATAGTTCTATCTTGAATAATGTCTTTTCCGCTTTGACGGATATCCAGAATTTGTCTGAAACGGCTATTCAAAAAATAAATCTGAAGATTGAAAGACCAACGCTCCATTTTATTATAAAAATCTTCTAAATAAGGATTTTCTAATACATCTTCAAAATGTGGTTCCCATTTGTAATGTTTAGCCAATAATCGGGTTAATGTGGTTTTTCCGGCTCCAATATTTCCAGCTATAGCTATATGCATAATTATCTGTTTTTCACAGAGGTTTTTTTACAAAACGATTCTTATAGTTAGTCGGTAAATATAATAGATTTTATGACTAACATAAAAGCGAGATCAGAAGATTTTCTTTTAAAAAAAATAAATTCTTTTATGTAAGGCATAAGTATATATGTAGACAACGTATATATAATTGATCGTTTTAGTTGATAACTGTTAAATTCTAAGAGTTCTTTTCTAATTTATTGTTAATTCTATCTCAAATAGAGGAATATTTTTTCCTTCTTTTGGTTACTAGATATACTCGAGAAATGTTCTCTGATGAATTTCTAACTTTTTACTCTAAAAAATCAAAACGATGAAAAACATGTTTTATTTATTCATTTTATCTTTATTTTTTATGTCTTGTAGTGACGACGACGATACGCAACAACAACCCAATGATATTGCTATAAAAGGATTAACATATGGGGTTAGTAATACGAGTTTTGAAGCTGCTGAAAGCGCTATTATTAATGCTTTGGATGCAGTAGAACCTATTAGGGTCATTGCTCAGGTAGATCATGCCAACAATGCAGCTTCTGTAGATTTGGAATTAGATAATACAAAGGTTATTATTTTTGGTAACCCTGCTCTTGGTACTCCTTTGATGCAACGTAATCAACTAGTGGGGTTAGATTTGCCTCAAAAATTACTTGTATTCAAAGATGCTGCTTCGAATAGTGTGAAAATAGCTTATAATAGTGTAGATTATTTAAAATCCAGACATGGGATAGAGGGAGTAGAATCATTGAATACGATAGCAACTGCTCTGAGTAATTTTGCATCGATTACAGTAGATGGAGAACTAGTATCAAATTCTGAAACTGTATCAAAGGATGAAGGAATTATAAGTAAAGTAAGTACTAAAAGCTTTATAGATACGTACAATGATCTAGTGGCAACAATCAGCGGAAACGAAAACTTACGATTAGTAGCAGAAATAGATCACCAGGCTAACGCGGTTTCAGTAAATCAAGAATTAAATCCTACCCGGCTTGTTATTTTTGGCAATCCTAATTTAGGTACTCCTTTGATGCAGAATTCTCAAACCACAGCAATTGATCTTCCTCAAAAAATATTGGTTTGGGAAGATGATCAGAATGTAGTAAGAGTTTCTTATAACGATCCTTCTTATTTAAAAGATAGACATCAAATAGAAGGGAATGATACTATTCTTACAACTATTGAAGGTGCTTTGAATGCTATTACGGATCAAGCAGCAGGTCTATAAATATTATAATCAAAAAAAGTAATAGGAATTTAAAAAAAGTGTCTAATGTCTTTTAGACACTTTTTTAATTTTGAATTTTTACCTTAATTGGTCCGCTGCTAGATAAAGAGCTTCCTCCAACTTCATCAATATTAATGTCTAATTCATTACGAGTACTGATTTCATTAAGGTCTACCTTTAATCTGTCGTAAGTGTCTATATTTTTGATGTTTACATCAATTTCATCAGTGTTGCTTATTTTGACAGTAATAGAGCCATCTTCGTTAATTGGAACCAAACCATATTTTGTAATAATAGAATCGCTGGCATGAGCTTTCGGAACTATATTAGCATCTTTAAAAACCAATATAACCAAACAAATTGCAATAATGGTTAGTATAAATTTTGTGTATTTGTCATTTTTCATTTTGTTCGTTTTTTTAATTTTGAAGTATACAATATACCTACTTTGTTTGTAAATCGCTAAATTCTTTCTTCTGATCCCTAATTCTATTAAAGTAGATCGATAAGTGCTTGGAATTCTTTAGTTTTGCTCCTTTTTTGACAATAATGCAATTTAAAACTCGTTTGGGGAGTTACTAACCAAAAATCTTAATGATGAACAAATCGGCTAATCGATTGCATTTTTTAGATGCAATACGATCATTTGCTATACTTATGATGTTACAAGGGCATTTTGTACATGCTTTGCTAGGTACAGAATATAGGGATAACGACAATGCAATCTATTCAATATGGTCTTACTTAAGAGGTATGACTGCTCCTACTTTTTTTACGATAACAGGTTTTATTTTTACATTTCTCTTATTGAAAAATAAAATGACAGGTTTGCAGAACCCAAGGGTGTTAAAGGGGATTCGAAGAGCGGTGAAAGTCATTTTTTGGGGATATTTACTTAGGTTAAGTTTTTTTGCTATATCCAGAGGAACTTTAAACCCTTCTTTCTTTTATGTAGATGTATTGCAATGTATAGGAACCTCCTTACTATTATTAATCGGAGTGTATCTTCTGTTTTATCGTAAAGACAAAGACTGGTTTCAACGAATAGTTTTATGTTTGGGAATACTTATTTTTATACTTCAGCCGATGTATGGTAAGTGTATTTTAGAATTCTTACCTAAAACAATAGCCAATTATTTTACCAATAGAAATGGATCTATATTTACACTTTTTCCTTGGTTTGGATATGTTTGTTTTGGAAGCTTTATGGGTACTGTGTTTTTAAAATATAAAGAACAAGCTCAATTTTATCTCTATGCTAAAGTAGTTTTGATGAGTATAGGAGTACTGCTTGTATATTTCTCTTCAGATATATTGATGATATTATATCGATTTACAGATGTAATTGTTTTTAAGTCTGTAGCGTATAATAATTTTTTATTTATTAGGTTAGGAAATGTTTGCATATTGTTCGCTGTTTTCCTTATGTTGAAAAACTATTTTTCAGATGGAATAACTACAAAAATAGGAGGGAATACACTATCAATTTATATTGTTCATTTTTTTGTTCTGTATGGAAGCTGGTTTGGCCTTGGTCTTAATAGGTTTTTTCATCGGCAGTTAACGCCTTTACAAACGTTTGTTGGAGCAATACTATTTGTATTTTGTGTTTGTGTAATTGTACTCTCATATTATAGAAACGAAGATCAAATAAAGTCCAAGGTAAATGATTTTAAAAATAGAATTCTCACTGTAATACCAGATTCATTTTTGATAGAGATAAATGATATTTTGCAGAAAGTGAAAAAGTTAAGATATATAAAACGATAGTTAATAGTAAGGAATTTCTTTTTTAATACTCATAAAATCAGTATTTTATAAGTAAGTTTAACTAATTCTCTTTTGTTATGTCTGCAATCAAATCGTTAAACAAATGGGCAAATGCCCATACTTATTATTTTTTAGATCTTTTGAGGGTAGCTTTAGGTGTCTTTTTGTTTCTGAAAGGAATAAACTTTGTAAGTAATACTCAAATTCTTGTCGACCTTATCAAACCAATACAAAATTTAGCCGGTTCTGTACTGATTATGCATTATGTTGTTCCTGCACATTTAATAGGAGGGGTTCTTATTGCTTTTGGATTGCTTACCAGGTGGTCTGTAATGGCTCAGCTTCCATTACTTGTAGGTGCAGTCATTATTAATTTTATTGGTGATATGAATGCGACTAATCTTGTGGTTGCAATTTTTGTTACTATACTATCTTTGTTTTTCTTGTTTTATGGTTCAGGAAAACATTCTGTTGATTATTATTTAAAGATGCAACAGTAAGTAGTAAGTAAATCAAAAATGTTTGATTTTTTAATAAAGCCTATAGTGTTATTTATAATACTATAGGCTTTGGTGTGTATTAAAACTGAATAGTTGTCTATGTAATTCTAGGAAATTTATATTTTATCTACCTCCTGATAGTCTGGCTGTTTTGTAATTTTTATAAGGATTTACAAATACGGTATCCAATGTTTTTGAAATATAGGTATCGCTTTTAAAATTAGAAACTCTTTTCTTGTTTTTTCTCATTTGTCTTTTAATTTTTCTCCAATTTTTGTTAGAATAAGAATCTGTTTTCGGAGAAATATCATGGTTATAGCTTTCTGAATTTTCTTGAGAAGTTGTGTACAAGAAATTTTCATGCTGTGGTTCTTGATATTCATTCACAGCAATTAATTGATTATTGGCTATAGCATCATAGTTTTGAGCAATAGATGCATAAGAAACGAATAGAAGTGTAACTAAAGTAATAATTTTTGTTTTCATATTAATTTGAGGCTTTATGAATTAATTAACAGAAATAATCTTTATTGTTAAATAACTATTAAATTGAATATTACTAAGTTAGTTATATTAAAGCCATCTTGGTTACGGTAAAACCACAAAATTTAATGGGGGTTTTTCCCTGAAATTATACCCTAAGTGCCTTGTTTACTGGGTTTTTTGAAGAATATTTCAATAAAAAAACTGATAAATTTTTTTATCGTAAAAAGGAGAATATTCTTTCTGAATCTCAGTAATGATAAGGAGTACGAATTGTTTTACTAAAAAATGATAAAAATGAATTTTAACCTAAAAAAGATGCTTTTTAACGAAAAAAACGATCTTTTTTTAATAAAGAAATCTAAAAAAAACGTCAAATTGTTAAAAGTTAGATCTTATTTTTAAAAATATAAGACTGAAATTACTAAAAACTTATGGTGTATAATTTTTTGAAAAACTACCAGGCAGATAATCTAGTTCTACTAGATTGATTACTTCTTCTATTTGGTATATTCAAGTAAATGGTGTCAATTACTTTATATGAATGAATATTATTTCCTTTGTTTGAGAATTTTTTTCTGTTCTTACGTAATTGCTTTTTGATTTTCTTCCATTCTTTTTTGCTGTAAAAATCTTGATTTTGCTTATCAATAGATGTTTTTACTACAAGACGATCAGACATTTGGTCAATACTAAATTGCTCATCTTGTATTTGATTGTCAATCGTTTTAACAGAAGTAAGGTCATTTTTAAACTCTTGACCAAATGATACACTGCTTATGATTATGAAAGCAGTTAATATTACAAACTTAAATCTCATCTCCTTAAATTTTAAAATAATGTAACTATTTCTTACACAAATAATATTGTTAAGCCACAATTACTTTTCCCCATCAAAGTGTTTTATGTGTGTAAAATATTGGATATACAAAAATAACGATAATCATCGATTAAATTGTATGGGAAAACCATAATTTTTTGATGCGATTCAGAAAACTCGATTAAAGGCTATTTATCTAGATAAAGCTACAGATTAAAAGCTTTTTTTACGGCATCTACATGATCTAATTTTTCCCATGTAAACAATTCTACTTCTTTTTCTACTTTACCAGAGTAAGGGCTTTCAAAAACCTTGGTGATTGTCTTTGGTTCTTTACCCATATGGCCATAAGCTGCAGTTTCCTGGTAAATTGGATTACGTAATTTAAGTCTTTCTTCTATTGCGGCCGGGCGCATATCAAAAATTTCTCCGACTTTTTGGGCAATTTCACCATCCGTTAATCCTAAGGCACTACTACCGTATGTGTCTATAAAAATAGAAGTTGGTTCTACCACACCGATTGCATAAGAAACTTGAACTAATATTTCATTGGCTACGCCAGCAGCAACAAGATTTTTTGCAATATGTCTAGAAGCATAAGCTGCTGATCGATCAACTTTGCTAGGATCTTTTCCAGAAAAAGCTCCACCACCATGGGCGCCTTTTCCTCCGTAAGTATCAACAATAATTTTTCTACCTGTTAATCCGGTATCTCCATGAGGACCTCCAATTACAAATTTACCTGTTGGATTTATGTGATATGTAATTTGATCATTAAAGAGTTTTTGGACATATTCTGGGAGCTGCTCAACAACTCTTGGCATGAGTATAGAAATGATATCGTTTTTGATTTTGGTAAGCATCCGTTCATCATCTTCATCAAAATCATCATGCTGTGTAGAGATAACAATTGCAACAATACGTTGTGGTATATTGTCATCACTATATTCTATGGTAACTTGACTTTTAGAATCAGGTCGTAAATAAGGAATGTCTTTTCCTTCACGTCTCAATTTTGCTAATTCAAGCAAAATTTTATGCGATATATCGAGTGCAAGTGGCATATAATTAGCAGTTTCTTTGCTTGCATACCCAAACATCATTCCTTGATCTCCTGCACCTTGCTCTTCTTTACTCTCCCTATCAACACCTTGATTAATGTCTTGGGATTGTTCATGAATAAGAGAAATCACTCCACAAGAATCACCACTAAATTGATAAGCACCTTTGGTATATCCGATCTTATTAATAACATCTCTTGCTATATGTTGTACATCAAGATATGTTTTTGATTTTACCTCACCGGCAAGTACTACCTGACCTGTGGTAACTAATGTTTCACAAGCTACTTTAGAATCTGGATCAAAAGCTAAAAAATTATCGAGTAATGCATCACTAATTTGGTCTGCTACTTTATCTGGGTGTCCTTCAGATACACTCTCTGAAGTAAATAAATATGCCATTCGTTATTATTGTTTACATAGGAAGGCTTAGACGAGAATGCAGTGTAAAACTTTCGATAAAAAAATAATCGAACTGCTTTAGCATTTTTTACATTTTGAGAATATATCAAAATTGTGGGTTGCAATCAGTCAAATCTCTCCCTAAAATATCTCGGCAAAGGTAAAAAAAATGAGAACAACTAAAAGTATTTAACGTATCATTATTAATTTGTAGGTTTTTCAAATAATTCTTTTCAGTTTAAAAATTATTCTTAGCTTTGCTTCCAAGTTTCTTATACATTATTGCTAGTTATTAAGAAAGGTGGAGGGAGTAGACCCTATGAAACCTTAGCAACCCTTTATAATTACTGAAAATTTTTCAGAATCATAAAGAAGGTGCTAAATTCTATCCTTATTTTTTAGGAAAAGATAACTTTAGATGAATTACCTCTTTAGAAGTATATTTAAAATCCCTTTCTTTTTAATTTTTGAGCATACACTTTTATATAAGTGTTATCGTATTTAGCTTTTCGTGTGATAAGCAAAGAAACTCTTATTAAAATTTATTGTAATTGATGTTTTAGCATGACATCTCAAAAAAATTAAAAGAGTTATGAGTACACAAAAATTTGCAACAGATGCCTTACATGCAGGACATGATGTTTCTGCTAATGGAGGAACTAGAGCAGTTCCTATTTATCAAACTACATCATATGTTTTTGATAATGCAGACCATGCTGCCAATTTATTTAATTTGTCCGAAACAGGATATATCTATACAAGGCTCAACAATCCTACCAATGATATTTTAGAGCAAAGGTTAGCTGCACTAGAAAAAGGAATAGCGGCAGTAGTTACCGCATCAGGAACTGCGGCGATCAATACAACTTTGTTAACATTACTTAAAGCAGGTGATCATATAGTGGCTTCAAGTAGCCTATATGGTGGAACATATAATTTGCTCAACGTTACCCTACCAAGATTTGGAATTACTACAATCTTTGTTGATCCATCTAATGCTCATAATTTTACAGATGCAGTACAAGAGAATACAAGAGCCTTTTTTGTAGAGTCTTTGGGCAATCCGAAGTTAGATGTTTTAGATCTCAAAGCTATTTCTAATAAAGCAAAAGAAGCCAAAGTGCCTTTTATTGTTGATAATACAGTCGCAACTCCTGCATTATTGAATCCAATTGAGTACGGAGCAAATATCGTTATTCATTCACTTACCAAATATATAAGTGGTAATGGTACATCTCTTGGAGGAGTGATTATAGATGCTGGGACTTTTGATTGGTCTAGCGGTAAGTTTCCAGAATTTACAGAACCATCTCCCGGATATCATGGATTGGTATATCACGAGGCTTTAGGTCCAGCTGCATTTATCGCCAAAGCTAGATTAGAAGGATTACGTGATCATGGAGCTGCACTTAGTCCTTTTAATGCTTTTCAAATAGTACAAGGGTTAGAAACGCTATCTATTAGAATTAAAAAACATAGCGAGAATGCACTAGAACTAGCACAATGGTTGGAGAGGCAAGAAGAAGTAACATGGGTAAAATATCCCGGTTTAGAAAATGACGTTTATCATACATTAGCAAAAGAGTATTTGCCAAAAGGGCAAAGTGGTATCATAACTTTTGGAGTAAAAGGCGGATTTGAAGCTGCTAAAACCATAGCAAATGAGACCGACGTATTTTCTTTATTAGCAAATATAGGAGACTCGAAATCATTAATTATTCACCCAGCCAGCACTACACATCAGCAACTTGATGAACAACAGCAAGAGTCTACAGGAGTTACTCAGGATTTGATAAGGTTATCCGTAGGACTTGAAGATATTGAGGATTTAAAAAATGATTTGCAAAACGCTTTCAAAAAAGTGACAAAAGCAGTGGTTTAAGCCTATACTATTGATAGTTGGTGAAAATCATAATATAAGACGATTAGAATAGAATGCTTCAGAAACTTCAAATACATGATTTTGTTACTGTAAAAGGAAAACGAATACCAGAAATTTCTCTTACGTATCAGGTTTTCGGAAAACCATTGCAGACAGCTCCGATAGTACTGGTGAATCATGCGCTAACGGGAAACTCTACAGTATGCGGAGAAAATGGTTGGTGGAATGGTCTTATTGGAGAAGGAAAACCAATCGATACAACTCGATATACAATACTTTCTTTTGATATCCCAGGTAATGGGTATGATGGTGTTGAAGAAAACCTTATACAAGATTACAAGCAGTATACAGCAAGAGATATTGCAGCTATTTTTTCTTTAGGATTAGAGTTGTTGGCTATTAAGGATTTGTATGCGGTTATAGGAGGGTCAGTAGGAGGAGGGATTGCCTGGGAGTTGGCAATATTAAGACCTACTTTGATCAAACACCTAATACCAATTGCTACAGATCACAAATCTACAGATTGGTTAAAAGCAAATTGCTTGGTGCAAGAACAAATTTTACTCAATTCAGAAAATCCTGTTCATGATGCTAGATTGCATGCTATGTTGATATACAGATCACCAAAATCATTTAAACAAAAATTTGATAGAAGTTATAATGATGAATTGAGTATGTATAATGTAGAGAGTTGGTTGCTACATCATGGCAAAAAACTAGATCAAAGATTTACATTGTCTGCATACAAGGCGTTGAATCATATTTTGGCCAATATAGATATTGTAAAAGGAAGAGGAGGTTTTGAAGAAGTATTATCTCCTGTAGAATCTACGATCCATATAATAAGTGTAGATTCTGATTTGTTTTTTACAGTTGAAGAAAATAAAACAACTTATCAGCAATTAGAGGTAATGAATAAAAATGTTACTCATGGTATCATTACTTCTGATCATGGGCATGATGCTTTTTTGATAGAGTATCAACAATTAGGAGAATTGCTTGATGGAATTTTTTAAAAAAAACACATGATATTATATCTGATTAAGAAATATTCAAAAAAAATTAAGGAATCAATTTCTTATCAAAAAAAAGTAAACCTATGAAAATTTTAAAATTCGGAGGAAAATCATTGGCAAATGGCAAAGGTGTGCATACAGTCATTGATATTATTGGTGATAAAATCAAAAAAGGAGAAAAAATCACGGTTGTACTTTCTGCCAGAGGAAATACAACAAATGAATTAGAAGAAATTCTTGAAAAAGCCAGAAATAATGAAGGCTATCAAGAACAACTCAAGGCTTTTAAGCAGTATCAAGTATCAGATTTTCGAGATATAGCTTTTGATGAAGAGTTTGAAAACTTAGATAAGCTTTTTGAAGGGGTTTCGCTTTTAAAAGATTATAGTAAACGTATCAAAGATCAGGTTTTGTCTTATGGAGAAGTGATGTCGGCAAAATTAGTAACACAGCTACTTCAACAAAAAAATATTAAAGCAAATTATACGGATAGCAGAACATTGATTATTACTGATGGTCAATTTGGGGACGCACAACCGCTTAACACACTATCAAAAGAAAATGTGATAGACCATTTTGGTAAGTATAATGGAAGTACAGTAAATGTGGTGACAGGTTTTATTGCGTCTAATACCAAAAATGAAACTACAACCTTAGGTAGGAATGGCAGTAATTATACAGCATCGTTATTAGCAAATTATCTCGATGCCGAAGAGTTACAAAACTTTACTCATGTAGATGGAATCTATACAGCTAACCCTGATTTGGTTCCGGAAGCAAAGAAAATAGAAAAATTGTCTTTTGAAGAGGCCAATGAACTAGCATATTTTGGAGCAAATATTCTACATGCAAAAACAATTATTCCACTTATAGAAAAAAATATACCATTACGTATCCTAAATACTTTTAACGATCAAAATAATGGAACATTAATCACTTCTGAAACCAACAAAAAAGGGATTAAATCACTTTCAGTATTAGATGATGTTGCTCTTGTCTATTTAGAAGGAAGAGGGCTTTTGGGTAAAATAGGAATCGATGCGAGGATATTTAGAGCTTTAGCACATAAAAATATAAGTGTAAGTATAATTTCGCAAGGATCATCAGAAAGAGGAATCGGATTTGTTGTTGATGCAGATAAAGCAAAAGAAGCAAAAGTTATTCTCGAAAAAGAATTTGAAGTTGATGTTCATCAACAAGATGTAAGTAAAATTTCTATTGATCAAGAGGTGTCAGTGATCTCTATTATTGGTCAAGATCTCAGTACATTTCATAAACCCTACAATGCATTGATTAAAAATCAAGTGGTACCATTGCTATTCAATAATACGATAACAGGTAAAAATGTGAGTTTGGTAGTAAAACAACATCAATTACATCGGGCTTTGAATGTGATCCACGGAGAGATTTTTGATATTTCTAAAAAAATTAATATCGCCATATTCGGTCATGGATTGGTGGGAGGAACATTAATTGATCAGATATTACAATCCAGAACGCAAATTGAAAAAAGAAAAGATATTAACCTTAATCTTTTTGTAGTGGCAAACTCCCAAAAGGTGTTGTTTGATAAAAATGGAGTAGATACAGAATGGAAAACAAAACTGAAAGAAGAAGGAGAACCCTATGAAGTAAAAGACATCATTCAATTTGCAAAAGATAATCATCTCGAAAACTTAATTGCCGTTGATAATACAGCAAGTATCGATTTTACAAAACATTACATAGACTTGGTTAATCATGGTTTTGATTTGGTCTCTTCTAATAAAATAGCGAACACACTAGGTTTTGATTTTTATAAGAAACTAAGAACCGAACTAGAAGAAAATCAAAAACAATATTTGTATGAAACTAATGTAGGAGCAGGTTTGCCTTTGATCGATACCATTAAACTACTGCATTTGTCAGGTGAAAATATCACTAGAATCAAAGGAGTGTTTTCTGGATCATTAAGTTATCTTTTTAATACATTTTCTAACGAGGAAAGACCGTTTAGTGAGGTGTTGCAAGAGGCTATTGATAAAGGTTTTACAGAACCGGATCCAAGAGAAGATCTTTGTGGAAACGATGTAGGGAGAAAACTTTTGATATTAGCGAGAGAATTAGATTTGTGTAATGAGTTCGAAGATATAAATATTCATAACCTTATCCCAGAAAACTTACGAGAAGGAGAAGTAGATACATTTTTAAGTAGATTAAAAGAATTAGATGAGGTTTTTCAAAACGTTAAAGAAGACCAAAAACCTAATCATGTATTAAGATATATTGGTGATCTTTGGGGGGATTTATCACAAGAAAAAGGAAATTTGGATGTAAAGCTGGTTTCTGTTGCACAAAGCAGTCCGTTAGGACAAGTCAAAGGTTCCGACTCTATATTCGAAATTTATACAGAATCCTATGGTGAGCAGCCTATTGTAATTCAAGGAGCAGGAGCAGGAGCTGCGGTTACTGCCAGAGGGGTTTTTGGTGATATTTTACGATTAGCAGAAAGAGGATAAAAATCAAAATTTTAATAAAAAAGATGAAAATACAACTCAAAAGAATAGACAATGATTATCATTTTGAACTAAAAAATGAAAGAGGACACATAACACATATCGATAGTAAAGCAGAAGTAGGAGGACATGATCTTGCACCCAGCCCTATGGAGTATGTGTTGATGGGAGTAGCAGGATGCAGCGCCATTGATGTAATTTCTATTCTCAAAAAACAACGACAAGAGATCACTGATTATAGAGCGGAAGTAGATGGGACGAGAATTGAAATCGATGGAGCAAAACCATTTAAAACAATAGAAGTAATCGTATATCTAGAAGGAGATATCGCTCCCGAAAAAGCAAAAAGAGCAGCACAATTATCATTTGAAAAATACTGTTCTGTATCCAAAACATTAGAACCAACTGCAGAAATAAAGTATAAAGTGGTGGTCAATAATCAAGAAGTATGAATAAAGAACGCCAACATTTTGAAACAGAAGCAATAAGAACACAAACCGAAAAGACGCAATTTCTAGAGCATTCTACACCTATGTATCTTACTTCGGGCTTTGTATTTGAAGATGCCGAAGAAATGCGAGCTGCCTTTGCCGAAGAAAAAAATCGCAACCTATATAGTCGTTTTAGTAATCCTAATACATCAGAGTTTGTTGATAAAATTTGCAAATTAGAAGGAGCAGAAGATGGATATGCATTTGCAACGGGTATGGCAGCAGTTTTTTCGACATTTGCAGCACTACTTGATGCAGGAGATCATATTGTTTCCGCGAGATCAGTATTCGGTTCTACACATTCATTGTTTACAAAATACTTCCCAAAGTGGAATATAGAAACAAGTTATTTTAACATCGATGAAGTAGATAAAGCAGAGCGACTTATACAATCTAATACTAAGATAATTTATGCAGAATCACCCACCAACCCAGGGGTAGATGTATTGGATTTAGAAATGTTGGCGAGTATAGCAAAGAAACATGGGGTATTATTAATTATAGATAATTGCTTTGCTACTCCATATATACAGAAACCCATTGAATTCGGAGCGGATTTAGTGATTCATTCTGCAACCAAATTAATAGATGGCCAAGGAAGGGTTCTAGGAGGTGTAACAGTAGGAAAGAAAGAATTAATTAGAGAAATCTATCTCTTTTCTCGTAATACCGGGCCTGCGCTTTCGCCATTTAATGCTTGGGTTTTATCTAAAAGTTTAGAAACACTGGCGGTTCGTGTAGATCGTCACTGCGAAAACGCACTAAAATTAGCTGAGTTTTTAGCGTCTCATCCCAGAATCAACTGGGTAAAATATCCGTTTCTGAAATCACACCCGCAATACGAAGTGGCTAAGAAACAAATGAAGCTTGGGGGCAATATTGTTGCTTTTGAAGTGAAAGGAGGAATAAACGGAGGGCGACAATTTTTTAATAACATAAAAATGTGTTCATTATCTGCAAATTTAGGAGATACCAGAACTATAGTGACACATCCGGCATCTACAACACATAGTAAATTATCAGATGAGGATAAAGCAGCTGTTGGGATTACTAATGGTATGGTAAGATGTTCTGTAGGGCTGGAACATATTGATGATATCATTGCTGATCTACAGCAAGCTCTTGAGAATTCTTGAATATTAAATACCTGATATATAGATAAAGAAAAACTTATCCTGATTAATAATCTACTAAATCACTAGGGTTTTTGTTGCTAATATCATAATTTTTGAAATTTATAGTAAGATTTTCTGAGTATGGAGACTAATAAAAAGAATTTTATGCATACATTTGTTTAATAATCTACTAATCCGATAGGGTAATAGAAAATATAAAATAATGATTGTAGATCAGATGATATTAGATAAAGTAGCTACACAAAAGACAACATATCAAAATGATAAGTCTTCAGAAAAACCAATACGCAGTATTGCAAAAGCTGTAAGTTGGAGAGTCATAGGTACATTAGATACATTGATTGTGTCTTATATTTTGACTGGAGAATTGGTTTTGGCTACATCAATTGCATCAGTTGATTTTATAACGAAGATGATTCTTTATTTCTTTCATGAGAGAATTTGGAATCGAATTAAATGGGGAAGATAATTGCTATTTAGAAACGAATCATAAAAATGAATTTGACAGAAAAAGAAATACAAAATTTAAATCAATCATTGAGAGATAAAACTCCTCTTGAGATTGTGCAATGGGCAGTTGAAAAGGCAAATCAACCTGTAGTTACTACAAATTTTAGACCTTATGAAGCAGCAATTTTACAAGTTTGCTCGGTAGCATTGTCGGATATGCCGGTAATATGGTGTGATTCTGGGTATAATACTCCTAATACGTATCGTCATGCAGAAGAAGTGATTGATATGTTGAAATTGAATGTCAAATTATATGTTCCAAAACAAACTACTGCGCACAGAGATGTGATAATGGGAATCCCTGATATTGATGATCCAAAGCATAAAGAATTTACAGAGCAAGTAAAATTAGAACCTTTCAAAAGAGCAATGGCAGAGCATACACCTGATGTATGGTTCACAAACCTTAGAAAAGGACAAACTGCATTGAGAGACTCATTAGATATTCTTAGTATGGGCAAAGATGGCGTATTAAAGGTAAGTCCTTTTTATTACTATTCAGATGCAGAATTAGATGTGTATCTGGAAGAGAATAAACTACCTAATGAATTTAAATATTTTGATCCAACCAAAGTATTAGAAAATCGAGAATGTGGATTGCACACTAACTAATAAATGACGAAAAATTAGCATGGAAATATTAGAAAAGAAAGTTGAACAATTACATCAAAATGCTGATCTCTCAAAAGGAGCAGAATCTGTTTTAAAGGTAAATCCTCTTGAAAGTGAAGCTATTTATATTTTTAGAGAAGTAGTTGCACAATTTGAGAAGCCGGTATTATTGTTTTCTGGAGGCAAAGATTCAATTACTTTGGTAAGATTAGCACAAAAAGCATTTTACCCTGCAAAAATTCCTTTTCCTCTATTACATATAGATACAGGACATAACTTTCCTGAAACCATAGCATTTAGAGATAAATTAGTAAAAGAATTAGGAGTAGAGTTAATCGTGCGTAATGTTCAAGATTCTATTGATCAAGGAAAAGTGATTGAAGAAAAAGGAAAGTATGCAAGTCGTAATAGTCTACAGACAACAACCCTTCTAGATGCCCTAGAAGAGTTTAAGTTTGATGCTGCGATTGGTGGAGCACGTAGAGATGAGGAAAAAGCTCGAGCAAAAGAACGTATATTCTCGGTAAGAGATGATTTTGGACAATGGGATGAAAAAAATCAGCGTCCTGAGTTATTTGATCACCTTAACGGAAAAATAGATTTAGGACAAAATGTTAGAGTTTTTCCTATAAGCAATTGGACAGAACTAGATGTTTGGTCTTATATCGAAAAAGAAGGAATAGAAATACCATCAATTTATTTCGCACACAAACGAAAAACATTTATTAGAGACGGAATGATCTGGTCTGCAGAAGATGATGTAGTATACAGAGAAGACGACGAAGTAGTAGAAGAGAGAATGGTACGTTTTCGTACTGTTGGCGATATGTCATGTACAGCAGCAGTACTTTCTGATGCAATCACTATTGATAAAGTGGTGGCAGAAATCAGAAAGTCTACGATTTCAGAAAGAGGAGCTCGTATCGATGATAAGCGATCAGAAGCCGCTATGGAAAAACGTAAACAACAAGGATATTTCTAAAGCCGTTTATCATTATTTCGATATGTCATATTGAACTTGTCGAAATGTAGAGAGGATATACCAACAATATTAATTTTTTAAGAATACTACTCCCAAAAAGGAGAAATAATAATAGCTATGGACGTATTAAAAATAGCAACAGCAGGAAGCGTAGATGATGGTAAAAGTACTTTGATAGGTCGTATTTTGTATGATACAAAGTCATTGACTACAGACAAATTAGAAGCTATAGAAACTCGAAGTAAAGCAAATGGTTTTGATTACTTAGACTTTTCTTTGGCAACAGATGGATTGGTAGCTGAGCGTGAGCAAGGAATCACTATTGATGTTGCGCATATTTATTTCTCTACAAAGTCAAAAAGTTATATTATAGCAGATACTCCCGGTCATATCGAATATACAAGGAATATGGTTACAGGAGCTTCTACTTCGCAAGCTTCAATTATCTTAGTCGATGCACGTAAAGGGGTAATAGAACAAACCTATCGCCACTTTTTTATCAATAATTTACTTCGGGTCAAAGATGTGATTGTTGCCATTAATAAAATGGATCTTGTAGAATTTTCTCAAGATAAATTTGAAGCGATAAAAGCAGATTTCGAAAAGTTAATAGAAAAAAGTGACTACAAAGAACAAAACATAACCTTTATTCCTGTAAGTGCTTTGCAAGGAGATAACGTTGTTGATAAATCAGACAATACACCTTGGTACAAAGGCCAAACCCTTCTTGAACATTTAGAAGAATTAAATGCACAAGATGTATATGAAAAATCACAAGCACGTTTTCCTATACAAACGGTAATCCGGCCAAAGCAAGATGAGTTTCATGATTTTCGAGGATATGCAGGAAAATTATATGGAGGAGACCTTTCTGTTGGAGACGAAGTAACAGTTCTTCCTTCATTAACAACATCAAAAGTAAAAGAAATCTACTTTTTTGACCAAAAGTTTGAAACCGCTGGTAGAGGTAGTGCTTGTACGATTACTTTAGAAGATGATGTAAATGTAAGTAGGGGAGATATGATTGTGAAATCTTCAGAAAAACCAAAGGTAGAGAAACAACTTACAGCAACAATATGTTGGATGGATAGTAAAGATCTCAACCCTGGTACAAATTACTTTGTACAAAGTGGAAGCAATAGAATACTGGCAAAGGTAAAAAGCATAAGTGGAACAATTGCAACCGATTTTTCTGGAGAGGATACTTCAAAAAATACATTAAAACTCAATGAAGTAGGAAAAGTGCAAATACAATTAAGTAAACCTTTGGCTTTTGATTCCTATAGTAATAATAAAGCCTCAGGATCTTTTATATTAATCGATTCACAGACGAACAATACCTCTGGAGTAGGATTTATAGAATAGATAAATAACTTTTCAGAAGATATAAAAACAAGACTTTTTTGAACAGCAAAAGATAGTACACAAAAGTCATAACTATGTCCTTTTTTAAGGGACGAAATACGAAAAAAGATGCAAAGTTTTAGAACCGAAATAGAAAACCCAATTGTTGAAAAAGACATTGTAGAATTAGCGAATAAAATTGAGCAATTTCACAAGGGTAAGATTGATGAAGAAAAGTTTCGTAGTCTACGATTAGCTCGTGGAGTGTATGGGCAACGACAAGAAGGCGTGCAAATGATTCGTATTAAGCTACCTTATGGTAAAGTACTAAGCAATCAATTACGTCGAATTTGTGAAGTATCGGATGAATATTCTAGAGGACGTTTACACATCACAACAAGACAAGATATCCAAATTCATTATGTGGATTTGAACAGAACACCAGAACTTTGGTCTGAGTTAGAAAAAGATGATGTTACCCTTAGAGAAGCTTGTGGTAATACTGTGCGTAATGTTACTGCTTCAGAAACGGCAGGGATCGATCCAAAAGAACCTTTCGATGTTTCGCCTTATGCAGACGCACTATTTCGTTTTTTCTTGAGAAATCCAATCTGTCAGGAAATGGGTCGAAAGTTTAAAGTTTCCTTCTCAGGGTCAGACGAAGATACAGGACTCTCATATATGCATGATCTTGGATTTATAGCAAAAATAGAAAACGGAGTTCGTGGTTTTAAAGTAATGCTTGGCGGAGGTCTGGGGTCACAACCAAGACATGCAGACGAATTGTATAGTTTTTTGCCTTCAGATAAAATTATTCCTCTAATGGAAGGAGTTTTAAGGATTTTTGATCGTCATGGTGAAAGAAAAAGTAGAGCAAAAGCAAGAATGAAATTCTTGCTAAAAGATGTTGGTTTAGAAGCTTTCAAAGAATTAGTTGAAGCAGAGCAGAATGCAATTGAGCAAAAGACAGTAGTTATAGATGCAGATGCTTATAATGTTTCAATACCTGTTTCTGTAGAAGCACCAGCAGTAGAAATAAAAGATCAACAAGCTTTTGAAACTTGGAAGTCAACTAACGTGATGGCTCAAAAACAAGAAGGGTATGTCGCAATCGGAATTAAAGTATTGCTCGGAGATTTTTATACAGATAAAGCAAGATTACTGGCAGATTTAGTTGAGAACTATGCAGCAGGAGAGATCAGATTGTCTTTGCGCCAAAATATTTTGATTCCTTATGTAAAAGAAGACTTAGTTCCATTTTTCTATCAAGAATTAGGAAAACTAGGTTTTACAGAAAGCGGATACAATAAGGCTATTGATATTACTGCTTGTCCGGGAACTGATACGTGTAACCTTGGGATAGCCAGTAGTACAGGTATAGCAGAAGAATTAGAACGTGTTATTAAGACAGAATATCCACAATATCTTAAAAAAGACGACTTAGTCATCAAGATCAGTGGATGTATGAACGCTTGTGGTCAACATAATATGGCTAATATTGGCTTTCAAGGAATGTCTGTACGTACCAAAGATAAACTCGTTGCTCCGGCACTTCAGGTATTACTAGGAGGAGGAAACCTTGGAAACGGAAAAGGAAAATTTGCTGATAAAGTCGTAAAAATACCAAGTAGGAGAGGGCCAGAAGCACTACGTAGAATATTAAATGACTATGAAGCCAATGCCAATGGTAAACAGTTTGTTGACTATTATGCAGAAAAAGGAGAGAAATACTTTTATGATTTTCTAACCGACCTATCAAATGTAGAAAATCTAACTGCAGAAGACTTTATAGACTGGGGTAACGAAGAACAATATGTAAAAGCTATCGGAATAGGAGAATGTGCAGGGGTTGTAATCGATTTGATAGCAACATTATTTTTAGAAAGTCAGGAAAAAATCGAAAATGCTAAGATTTCTTTTGATAATGAAGTATATTCTGATGCTGTGTATCATGCATACAGTTCGCTTATAAATTCTGCCAAAGCATTATTGCTGGCCGAAAACAAGAAGACGAATACACATGCAGGAATTATCAAGCAGTTTGATGAAGAATTTATCGCTAGCGGAAAAATTAATATTGACGATACCTTTGCAAATAAGGTGTATCAAATTCAGAAAAATGCACCTACAAAGGACTTTGCATTAGATTATATTAAAATAGCAGAGCAATTTTTACAAAAAGTACAATCTTTTAGAGCACTTGAGGTAGAAAGCATATAAAGCTATAACTTTGGTTGACTTCTAGTAAATTATTAAAAGAAGTCAAATGACAAAAATCATAAAAGATGAGTAATAAAACACCGAAATTCACCGTCGTTGGAGCAGGTCCGGGAGATCCTGATTTAATAACGATAAAAGCATTAAAAGCTCTTGCTTCTGCAGATGTGGTGTTGTATGATGCACTCATTAATGAAGATTTGTTGAAATATGCTTCAAATGCTGAAAAGATTTTTGTAGGAAAACGTAAAGGTTGTTATGCATACCAACAAGAACAAATTAATGAATTAATTGTTAGTCGGGCAAAAAGTCACGGTCATGTCGTTAGACTTAAAGGAGGAGATCCGTTTATTTTTGGTCGAGGAGCAGAAGAGATGCAATACGCAGCACAATTTGGAATACAAACAAGTATAGTGCCGGGGATATCATCATCTTATGCAGTTCCGGCGTATCAAAATATACCCTTAACAAAACGAGGAGATTCAGAAAGTTTTTGGGTAATTACAGGCACTACAAAATCACATAAATTATCAAAAGATGTCTATCTGGCAGCAAAATCAAATGCTACAGTAGTTATTTTGATGGGAATGAGTAAGTTGAGTGAAATAGTTAGTATCTTTACCAAAGAAAACAAAGAAGCTATGCCGGTAGCCATAATTCAAAATGGTACTACTGATAAAGAACAATCAGGAATCGGTACAATACAAACTATTGAAGAAATAGTTTTTCAAAAAAAACTGTCTTCTCCTGCTATAATTGTGGTAGGAGAAGTAGTACATCATAAAAAGAAATTAGCTTCTGTTTATCAAGAAGTTAAAGAAGAATCAATACATTGAGTATAAGTAATATAAATACGAATGTTCAGGATAAGGTCTCTAATGCTATGCATGGAGACGCAAAGACGAATGAAGTTGAAAGAAACAACTTATACCCGATTTTTTTAAAATCAAAAAATTTAAACGTTCTTATTGTAGGGGGAGGTAATGTTGCAGAAGAAAAATTACATTTCTTAACGAAGTCGAGTCCGGATGCCAAAGTGACAATGGTTGCACCAATGTTTAGAGAAAACACAATTGCTTTGGCAAACCAATATTGTGTGTCTTTGATCAAAGATGTATATCATGAAAAATATTTGCAAGGACGACATATTGTAATTGCAACTACCGATGTGCCCGAAGTCAATATTCAGATCTGGAAAGATTGTAGAGCTCAGGCTAAATTGGTTAATGTGGCAGATAATCCACCATATTGTGATTTTTATATGGGAGGAATAGTCACAAAAGGTAATGTTAAAGTAGCAATTTCGACCAATGGAAAGTCACCAACAACAGCCAAGAGATTAAGACAATTTTTTGAAGAGGTGATCCCCGAGAATGTAGATGATTTAGTGAAAAATTTAAATGAATATAGAAAAACAATAAAAGGTGATTTTGAAGAGAAAGTTCAAACTCTTAATGAATTCACCAAAGGATTAATAGGAAAAAAAGAAGATGCAAATGATAAAGACTGATATTTTGATCATAGGAGCAGGACCAACAGGTCTATTTACTGTTTTTGAAGCAGGATTATTAAAATTAAAAACACATCTTATCGATGCATTGCCACAACCTGGCGGGCAATGCGCAGAGATATACCCAAAAAAACCTATCTATGATATACCAGGGTTTCCAGAAATTCTAGCTGGAGAATTAGTAGATAACCTGATGGAGCAAATAAAGCCTTTTAATCCTGGATTTACATTGGGAGAAAGAGCAGAAACTATCGAAAAACTAGAAGATGATACGTTTTTGGTGACTACAAACAAAGGAACACAACACAATGCTCCTGTAGTAGCTATTGCAGGAGGACTAGGGTCTTTTGAACCTCGTAAACCACCTATCCCAAATATCACAGATTTTGAAGACAAAGGAGTAGCATACATTATTCGCGATCCTGAAGTGTATAGAGATAAACGTGTTGTTATTGCAGGAGGAGGAGATTCTGCTTTAGATTGGACCATCTTTTTGGCTGATGTGGCAAGCGAAGTAACCCTTGTACACCGAAGAAATGAGTTTCGAGGAGCACTTGATTCTGTTGAACGCGTAGCAGAATTAACTAAGCTAGGAAAAGTAAATCTAATCACCGAAGCTGAGGTAAAAGAGATTAAAGGTGATGATCATGTGACAGGCGTAGGTATTAAACATAAAACCGAAGGTGATATTAATGTTGATACAGATTACTTTATCCCGTTATTTGGATTATCTCCAAAACTTGGTCCTATTGCAGATTGGGGACTAGAAATAGAGAAAAACGCTATAAAGGTAGATAACTCATACGATTATCAAACCAATATACCTGGTATCTATGCTATTGGTGATGTAAATACTTATAAAGGGAAATTAAAACTTATTTTATCAGGATTCCATGAAGCAGCGATCATGTGTCAGAGTGCATATCAAAGAATATTTCCAGATAAAAAATATGTGATGAAATATACAACAGTAGGAGGTGTAGAAGGATTTGATGGAACTAAAAAAGAAGCCAAAAAAGAAGTTGTAAAAGCAATAATTTAGATATAAAATCCTTTATTTTAGAAATCTTATAGAGTTGATGTAGAAATATGCCAACTTTATAAGATTTTTTTACTTTGTAGAATATGTTAATCACGAATATGTATAGCTCAGTAAATAAGCTGTTCTTGTTTTAAGATAATATCTTTAAAAATATAAAAGAAGGGTTTTGTTTGTAAGATGAATGTAGATGTTAGCTAAACTTTGAGACAAGAACATCATATATTTATATCATGAAAATAGGATTTAACAAGAAAAACCATTGTTTTCTTACTATTTGTATTTTATTATTATTCAACGTAAAAATAATCTACTCACAACAAGAACAAAAATCAACATTTGAATTAACAAAACTGAATGTCAAATATATTTCCGATGGACTTTCTTTTTATGGAACATTCAAGAATATTTCACGCCAGTCTAAAATGGATTGGTATGTTTTTAATGTTGAAATAATAGATACATTAGGAAACGTTATTTATGATCAACCACTTCAATCGATTTATGAACTTTCAGTGAATACGAATGTTCCTAAAAATCCTCTAAACAATTCATTTTATAACCCTGACTTCAATAATTTAAATGGTAAATTTCATTATGCAAAATTCAGAAATAGTTTTAAAGCTCGGTTGATTGTACCTTACAAAGCGTTTTACCCCGATCCTGTATCAGGAATGTATACGATCAAAATAAAAGTTTATTCCATTTTTGGTTCAAAACCGGATAAGCTAGTAGATCAGTTTGAAATCAAAAAGAAAATAATCTTTCCTAAAATCTATAGCCTAAAAAATCAAAAAGTTCTACTGTCTGAGATAAAGATCAGTAATACTAAGGAAAAAGAAAATAATACAATAATATCATATAAGCTACAAGCTAAGCATTCAATAAGCACTATTAATAAAGGATTTAATAATGAAAAGATTAAGGATAGTCTTAAATATTATGATATTGATTTTAAACTTTTAGATTCTTCAGGAACAGTATTGTACTACAGTAGAAATCTGTTTAAACCTCTAAAATCTGACGACTTTATTATTGATCGTTTCAAAGCGCCGATAGGTTCTGGTAAGCTTATTTTTCCTATAGGGTTAAATAGTTTGACTGCAAAAATAGAGGCAGTTCAAAGAGGAGAACAAAATGTTATTGTAGCCTCTGATTCTATCAAGATTATTCATAATCAATTACAATCTCATTTATTTTTTATTGACCTTAAAAAATTAATAATCTCTGATGATACCGGAGCAGATTCGGGTAAACCTGGAAGACATAAAACTCCTGATCCTTATTGGTCTGTTAAGTTTAATGATAAAAAAGCGTTTTCAAGCGATTTTGCTCAAAATTCAAGAGAAGCTCGTACAGGAAAAATACTTATTAAAACTGAAAAACCTAAAGAATTTAGTTTCGTAGTAATGGATGATGATGTTTTTTCAGATGATTTTATTAGTGCCAAAACCTTTACTATCAATTATGATGATAAAAAAAGGAATTATCAAACGCCATTTAAGTTTATTGATTCTATCAATTTATCTTATCAAATATATCCTTATGAGGCCATACAATTTAATATTCTAAACAAAGAAATAAAGAAAGTAGACGGATTAAGTATTTTGGATGTAAGCTTTATGCTTACATCT
Source organism: Aquimarina algicola (assembly GCF_006443095.1). Lineage (GTDB taxonomy): Bacteria > Bacteroidota > Bacteroidia > Flavobacteriales > Flavobacteriaceae > Aquimarina > Aquimarina algicola. The sequence goes on along the minus strand of NZ_VFWZ01000003.1, from coordinate 154,479 downwards.
AGTGGTATTTATGATGATTTACACTTTAAAATCAATAACAAAAACAATCAGCTTTTGAAAAAAAACATCTTCCTCAATAAAAAATATTCGTTACAAATTCCTTTGGCAATATTTAGAAATTATGAGGTTTATGTGGCTTCAGGAGATAATAATGATCGGTTAACTCGTAATTTTGCAATAAAACATAAAAGCAAACATTCAATTAATGATGTACTATATGACGTAAAAGCTGTTGATAGTACTATTATATATTCTCATGGTTGTCATGGATTTAAAAGAGGAACAACAGATTGCAGAATTTATGAAAATAAGACAAAAATTCATGGTGTATACATAAAAACAAAAATGACTTTGGATCAGTTTTATGCAGATGGGTCTTATGATATAAAACTACAGAATGGAGAAAAAGAAATAGCATTTATCAAAGATCATACATCAAAAAATACCAAAGAAAACAAGATAGTGTTTTATGAAAATTCCATTTTTGTGCCCTATTATAAGATAAACCAAAATAATGTTGCCAACGGTCTTTGTTTGAAAATCAATAACTATCGGCAGGTACGCATTGGTAAACTAGATACCTGTTTTCAAGTCAAAAAAAATATTATTGATTCAATTAAACTGAATGTAAGTGAGTTTGAATTATCTAGAGAATATAGTAGAGATGATAAGTTTTACTTTAATTTCTATAGAGGGGATGATATGTTTTTTTCGAGTGATACAATATCTAGTAGTAACCAAAAATTGAATTGGAAAAAGGCTACAACCGAATTTATCAAAAGTCATCCTTTAGATGAAATATTACTAGTCATGTACCAACAAGATTCTGAAGGAGATATCTCATTGATATATAAAGAAGTATATAAACAAAATAAACTGAAAAAAAAGAGTAAACATAAGCTTAAGAAAAAAAGGTCTTATGATAGTGTAAAAAGAGGAAAACTAATGATTCAATAGTTAAAAGTTTAATAGTATTAACAATCAAATGTTTTCAGGTATTTGTAAGATAAAAAATCAGTTTTATAAACCAAAAAGATGACTCTCAATGTTTAGGGTTTACTTATATTTGTTAAGCAAAAGAAGAATTAAATTATGTCAGACGTTACCATAAAAATAAAAGATAGAGAAGGAGTAGTTCATGAAGTACAAGCACCGACTGATATGGCTATGAATCTTATGGAAGTATGCAAAGCTTACGAGTTGCCGGTAGAAGGCACATGTGGTGGTATGGCAATGTGTGCCTCTTGTCAATGCTATATTTTATCAAATCATGATCTGCCAGAAATGAGTCAAGATGAAGATTTAATGTTAGCCGAAGCTTTCTATGTAGAAGATAATAGTAGATTAGGTTGCCAAATTCCTATAACACAAGAGCTGGATGGATTAGAAATAGAGTTAGCTCCGGAATCATAAAAAATTATTGTTGATATATGAATTATCGAAAATAAATATTTTTACTATAATATCTATTTTCGATAATTATATTGTTTTTCCTTTTCTTATACTTTCTATTTATTAATACAGTTCTTGTCCTGTATACATATCATATTGTCTTTTAATAATCTAAAATCTCTCTTAGGGACAACATTCTCAATTTTTCAATAACATTTGTATTTAATTTTCTTAGCCTATACTATAGAAACAGTTCAAAGTGCTTATCATAAAGAATGAAGTGTATATGTTGATGAGTGTTTTAACTGTTTGTTTTTAAGTGTTTTGACTTTCTGTTTAACCATCTTTCCCTATACAAAAAAGGGTGTTTTGTCTCTACTCTTCAGTTAAGTATTATAATATTTTTGAAACCAATATTGATTTCTAGAATATCAATCATAAGGGGCAATCAAATCAATCTTAAAATCAAAATATTATGAAAAAACTTTCATTTATATTGAAACCTTTAGTTTCAATAATCTTACTATGGAGCCTATTAGTATTTACAAATTGTGATAAAGAAGAGTTTCTTGAAGAAGAGAATTTATCTGATACAATTGTAACAAATGAGAATAATATTGAGGTAGAAAAAGCGTATCCCAATACATCAGGTGAAGTAACTGAAATTATTTTTGAAGGTCAAAAACTACCTGTTGAAAAAATAGATGACCACTATGTTTTTGAAGGCGATATCATAATTTCTGAAGAAGAACTCAATGCTTCAAAAAGTACTGGTAGAACCTCTCGGCTTTGGCCCAATTGTACTATTTATTACACCATTCAAAACAGTTTACCCAATAAACAAAGAGTTTATGATGCCATTGCACATTGGGAAGCGAATACTAATTTTCAATTTATAAAAAGAACGAATCAGGTAGACTATGTATATTTTAGAACTGGTACAGGGTGTTCCTCCAGAGTAGGTCGGATAGGAGGAAAACAAGAAATTAAACTAAGTAATCTATGCTCGACAGGAAATACGATACACGAAATAGGGCATGCGATTGGATTGTGGCATGAACACAGTAGAAAAGACAGAAATGCATATGTTACGATTAATTATGCAAATATAGAATCAGAAAAAGATCATAATTTCAAAACATATATAGAGAGAGGCTATGATGGTGACGAGTATTCTCCATCACTCGATTTTGGAAGTATCATGATGTATGGATCTTATGCATTTTCAAAAAATGATCGACCAACGATTACTCGTAAAAATGGTACTACATACTCTGTACAAAGAACAGGATTGTCTTTTTGGGATAAGATAGGGGTCTCTAGAATGTATAGAGATGTATGTGGGACAGTTCCAAACATGAGTGGATACTACAGAGCAAACGATGGAGGGCATTATTATATTCGCCATATAGGAACAGATGTGTATTGGTTTGGAGAACATGCATCAGGTAACTGGGCGAATATTTTTAAAGGAAAATTAGATGGTAATAAAATAACCGGTCAATTTTATGATGTGCCCAAAGGAAGAATACAAGGTTCAGGAACATTAAAATTAACAGTTAATTATAATAGCACAAGGATTACCAAAACAGAAGGAGCTAATTTTGGCGGATCAGTATGGAATAAAACAACTCGGCCTGCCAATCTACCGCCCCCCAGAGCAGCAGGTTTTGGAGGTAGAAATAATATAAATAATCTTACCGCAAGATGGATAGCAAATGATGGAGGTAGATATTATATAAGGCAAATTGGAAATCGAGTGGTATGGTTTGGAGAACGTAATTTTGCCTCAGGTCGCCCCGGTTGGGCCAATGTAGCTTATGGAAGCCGTTTTGGAAATACTTTATGGCTTGATTGGGTAGATGTACCCAAAGGGAATGCAAATAGTAACGGTATCTTGAGAATAAATGTGGATCATGCAAATCGATTAACAAGAGTACATGCTACAGGAGGATTTGGTGGATCTGTTTGGACAAGGTAAAAAAATATAAAAGTCAATAACTTTGAAACAACCCTAAGAATATTTAAATCTCGATTATAAAATGAAAGATATAAAAGCGATCACAAATTTTGTGATCGCTTTTTGTATTTGAAGTGGTTTACACTTTTTTAATTTTTTATTGTTGCATAGCAGCGTTACGGAACACTAAAAAAACTTCTTTGTACAATATTTATTAAATAAACTTGCAAAACAAGTACCAATGCCTTTTATTTGTATTGATTTTGTAGTAATACTACAACAGTTCATTTACGTATTTATCCTGTTATCAAGAAAGGTGGAGGGAATAGACCCGTTGAAACCTTAGCAACCCTTTAAAATTATCATACAACTTAATAATATTAAAGAAGGTGCTACATTCTATCCCATTAGAGGAATAGATAACGACAATCCTAAGAATTTTCTACTTCTTTCCATTACTTTTCTCGATTACAGTTTTTTTAATAATTAAAATAATAACTCGTCTGTATTTATCTGATATTTTCTGATGAAGATGAGTATAATATTTTTTTGAATGAAAGACATATATAAAATATTAGAAGAAAGAATTCTTGTACTCGATGGAGCTATGGGAACAATGTTGCAACGTTATAAGTTTACCGAAGAAGATTTCAGAGGAGAACGATTCAAAGACTGGCCGGTTCCTCTTCAAGGAAATAATGATTTATTAAGCATTACTCAGCCCAAAGCGATTAAAGAAGTACATCGATTGTATTTTGAAGCCGGAGCAGACATTGTCGAAACCAATACATTTTCAGGAACTACTATCGCTATGGCAGATTATGAAATGGAGGAGTTGGTCTATGAACTCAATTACCAATCTGCAAAAATTGCCAAAGAAGTAGCCTTAGAATTTACAGAGAAAGAACCAGATAAGCCACGATTTGTTGCAGGTTCTATCGGTCCAACAAACAAGACAGCCAGTATGTCTCCTGATGTCAATGATCCGGGATATCGAGCAGTATCTTTTGATGAGTTAAGAATTGCCTATAAGCAACAAGTTGAAGCCTTATTAGATGGAGGAGCCGATATCTTATTGGTTGAAACGGTTTTTGATACATTGAACGCAAAAGCAGCGCTTTTTGCCATCGAAGAAGTAAAAGATGAACGAAATATGAATGTTCCGATAATGGTAAGTGGTACGATTACTGATGCAAGTGGTAGAACCCTTTCTGGTCAAACAGCAGAAGCATTTTTGATATCGGTGTCCCATATCCCTATGTTATCTATCGGTTTTAATTGTGCGCTAGGCGCAAGTCAACTTACCCCTCATTTAGAAATACTGTCTCAAAAAGCATCTTTTGCAGTGTCAGCTCATCCCAATGCAGGACTACCCAATGCCTTTGGTGAGTATGATGAAACACCGGAACAGATGGCAAATCAGATCAAAGAATATTTGGATAAGCATCTGGTGAATATAGTAGGAGGCTGTTGTGGTACCACACCAGAACATATTAAAGCCATTGCTGATTTAGCAGCAAATTATAAACCCAGAATAGCAGAAGTTTCAGTATGACTATGAGTATAGAAAATAAAAGAAAATATCTCAAATTGTCTGGGCTTGAACCTATGATCGTTTCTGCAGAAACGAATTTTATTAATGTTGGTGAACGAACCAATGTTGCTGGTTCGAGAAAGTTCTTACGCTTAATAAAAGAAGAAAAATTTGATGAAGCTTTAGATATCGCTAGACATCAGGTAGAAGGAGGAGCGCAAGTAATTGATATCAATATGGATGATGGGCTTATTGATGGTAAGGAAGCAATGATACGTTTTCTCAACCTTATTATGGCAGAGCCTGATATTGCACGAGTACCTATCATGATCGATAGTTCCAAATGGGAAATCATCGAAGCGGGATTACAAGTGGTTCAAGGAAAATGCGTAGTAAACTCAATTAGCCTCAAAGAAGGAGAGGCACTATTTGTTAAACAAGCAAAAGCCATCAAAAGATATGGAGCTGCAGTAATCATCATGGCTTTTGATGAGGTTGGCCAAGCCGATAACTACGAGCGTAGAATCGAAATTTCAAAAAGATCATACGAGATATTGGTAAATGAAGTGAATTTTCCTCCAGAGGATATCATTTTTGACCTTAATATCTTTCCGGTGGCAACCGGGATGGAAGAACATCGCAAGAATGCTGTCGATTTTATCGAAGCTACACGGTGGGTTCGAGAAAATCTTCCGCATTGTAGTGTAAGTGGTGGTGTAAGCAATGTATCTTTTTCATTTCGGGGAAATAATGCGGTTCGAGAAGCTATGCATTCTGTATTTCTATATCATGCTATTGAGGCAGGAATGAATATGGGTATCGTTAATCCTACAATGCTTGAAGTATATGACGATATTCCCAAAGATTTATTAGAATATGTAGAAGATGTAATTCTTGATCGTAGAGAGGATGCGACAGAACGATTGCTTGACTTTGCAGAAACTGTAAAAGGAACAAAAAAAGAACAAACTGCCGATCTTGCATGGAGAGAGGAATCATTACAGGATCGGATTACACGAGCATTGGTAAAAGGTATTGACCAATACATAGAACAAGATGTAGAAGAAGCAAGACAAAGCGCAGATAAACCTATTGAAGTCATAGAAGGCAATCTTATGACTGGTATGAATGTGGTAGGGGATCTTTTTGGTTCGGGAAAAATGTTTTTACCACAGGTTGTAAAATCTGCACGAGTAATGAAAAAAGCAGTTGCTTATTTACTTCCGTTTATTGAAGAAGAAAAAAAGAAAGCCCCCCAGTCTCCAAAAGAAGCTAGGGGAGCTGGCAAAGTCCTGATGGCAACCGTAAAGGGAGATGTGCATGATATAGGAAAAAATATTGTTTCAGTAGTTTTAGGATGTAATAATTATGAGATTGTAGACTTAGGAGTGATGGTACCTCCCGAAAAGATTATCCAAACGGCTATAGATGAACAAGTCGATATTATAGGGTTGAGTGGTCTGATCACTCCTTCACTCGATGAAATGGTTTATTTGGCAAAAGAGATGGAACGTAAGCATCTTAATATTCCACTTTTGATAGGAGGAGCGACCACTTCAAAAGCACATACTGCAGTAAAAATTGATCCGCAATATACAAATGCAGTTGTTCATGTCAATGATGCTTCTAGAGCTGTAACTGTAGTGGGCGATCTTTTGAACAAAAGAAGTAACCAAAAATATATAGGGGAGCTTAAAGAAGATTATGAAAAATTTAGAGAAGGATTTCTAAAAAGAACTAAAAAGAAAGAATATTTACATATCAACGATGCTCGCAAAAACAAATACAAAATCGATTGGTCGACTACTTCAATTGTGAGGCCTAATCAATTAGGTATTCAAATCATTGATGATTTTGATATTAAACAATTAGAATCCTATATCGACTGGACTCCGTTTTTTAGATCATGGGATTTGCATGGGAAATATCCTGAAATATTAAAAGATGAGATCGTAGGAGAACAAGCAACCTCATTGTTTGCTGATGCACAGGAATTACTTAAAAAAGTATTTGAAGAACAATTACTTAATGCCAAAGCAATCTATGGATTGTTTGAAGCTAATACGATACATGATGATGATATCGAAGTTGTTCATGATAAAAAAGTATTCAAATTCAGAACCTTAAGACAACAACTCAAAAAATATCAAGGCAAACCCAACTTTGCATTATCAGATTTTATTGCTCCCAAAGAAAGTAATATACAGGATTATATAGGTTGTTTTTGCGTGTCTACAGGATTTGGAACAGCAGCATTGGCAACAGCTTTTGAAAAAGAACACGATGATTATAATTCGATTATGATTAAGGCTTTGGCAGATCGACTGGCAGAAGCATTTGCAGAATATCTTCATGAAAAAGTTCGTAAGAATGATTGGGGGTATGCCAGTGATGAAATGTTGAATAATGAAGAATTGATTAAAGAACAGTATAAAGGAATTAGACCGGCTCCGGGATATCCTGCTTGCCCAGATCACCTGGAGAAACTCACCATTTGGGATTTGTTGAAAGTGAAAGAGAATATTGGAGTAGCATTAACCGAAAGTTTGGCGATGTGGCCGGCTGCATCTGTATCAGGGTATTATTTTGGAAATGCTGAAGCCAGATATTTTGGACTAGGTAAAATTAAAGAAGACCAGGTAGAAGATTATGCTACCCGAAAAAATATTGATATTGACTATGCCAAGAAATGGTTGAGTCCTAATATACAAGAGTAAAAAACCGTGTCTGCTTGCAGACACGAGACTCCGAGGTTGTTTTTGGAGATTTCGAAGTCTAAAACGCACAATTTGTGTGAGGGATAGAAGTAAGCTACCATGTAGCAAGTATAGCCCGACCGAAGTAAAACGAAGGGCACACCCTTTTTTTAAAAATAAAAGATAGAACGATATAACAAAAAATGAAAGTTACAGAACATATAGAGCAAGCCAAAGGAAAAACATTGTTTTCATTTGAGCTGATCCCACCCCAAAAAGGAAGAAGTATTCAGGAGTTATATGATAATATTGATCCATTGATGGAATTTGATCCTCCTTTTATAGATGTAACCACATCAAGAGAAGAATTTATTTACATAGATCGTGATGGATTGTTGGATAAAAAATTAACGAGGATGCGTCCGGGAACGGTAGGGATTTGTGCATCTATAAAACATAAATATAATATAGATACCATACCACATGTACTTTGTGGTGGTTTTACCAAAGAAGAAACAGAGTATTTGCTGGTTGATTGCCATTATCTGGGGATCGATAATGTTATGGCGCTTCGGGGAGATGCCATGAAAGAAGAAAAGTATTTTACACCTAGTAAAGGGGGACATGCGTATGCCACCGAGCTGGTTACTCAGATTATAAAAATGAATCAAGGACAGTTTCTTCATGAAGTCATTGAAACAGACAACAAATCTGATTTTTGTATCGGGGTGGCGGGATATCCTGAAAAACATATGGAGGCTCCTTCTATGGATTCTGACATAAGAAGATTAAAAGAAAAGGTAGATGCAGGTGCAGATTATGTAGTGACTCAAATGTTTTTTGATAATAAAAGGTATTTTGCATTTGTAGAAAAAGCAAGAGCAGCAGGGATAGAAGTACCTATTATTCCTGGAATCAAACCTGTAGCAGTAAAACGGCACTTACAGCTCTTACCACAAGTTTTTAAGTTAGATATGCCGGATGAATTGGTCAAAGAAATCGAAAATTGTACTAGTAATGCCGATGTTCGACAAGTAGGAATTGAATTTGCAATTCAACAATCCAAAGAGTTAATGGAGTATGGAGTACCGGTATTACACTATTATTCTATGGGAAAATCTGACAATATTAAAAAAATAGCCGAAGCAGTATTTTGATTTTATTTCAATAAAAGAGGAGGTAAATCCATTAGTATCGAAGTATGATTGAGTTCTACAAAATAAAATAGAGTAAACCAATGATTGCTATCACGGATAGTATTACAAAAAATTTATGCTCAAAAAATAAATACCCGGTGTAGATTAATCCTAAGATGGTAAAAATAGTTGTTGTGAAAAATAAATTAGTGAGTCCTAAATCATGAGCATCATCAAGCTTAAACCATCTGGCAAAGTCTAGCACAAAACTAAGACCAAACCCTAATAAAGTAAAACAAGTATTAATACACACGTATTTAAAGAAATTTAAAATAGGTTTAGTAGACATCAACTATTATTGCTTTTTTTGATTGAGATATTAAATTTTTTAAAAGTTAATCAAAAAAATTATAGGCACATATAAATATCGTTTTCATATTGTATTGAAGGTTTTGATGAAATTTCATAGGATTTTAATACACGAGTGCAAACGCTTATGTGAGTGTGGATCTAATCAATGATAAGAGTACAAAGTCGTTGGGATAAAAAAGTTTTTTAACAATTCGAGGATATGAATTTTTAAATTTGTTTTCAATGCATTATTACTTTCATTTATTGTTGGGTAGGAAATATTTAGTCTTTGAACGTTAATAGGTGAATATAAGTAAATCATTTCTTTGCCATCATAAATATCTTTACCATATTCTAGATGGCCAAGATTATTCTTATAATCTGTAGTTATTTGCATATCATTAGCTAATTGCTTTGTAATTAAAAGGTAATTTTTACTTTTAATTGAATTTTTCAACAGTCTATGTATTTCTATGACTTCTTTACCAAAAGGTTTAACTATGTTATGAATTTTGATAAAGGATAATTCAGCACTGTGTGCAACAATTTTGAGTTTCAATTTATCGAGGTTTGCATGAGTTTTATAAGACCATTTTGTTTTTGATTTTAGAACTTCTAGATGGTTATAAAATGCAGTATTCATTATTTTTATTTGTTGCATGAGTTCATCATTAGACGGTATTTTATTCTCCAGATAAAAAAATAAAGCATCACCTTCAATTTCTGCTAATTTTAAATTCAAAGTGTTTGCACTTATCATCGCTTCTAATAATTCTGAGATAACATTACGACTATGCTCAATTTCTGTTTCTTGAATATATTCGGTAAAACCAGAAATGTCAGATATGAATAACAGTGATTTAGCCATTTTTTGTGCTTTTGTTGGTTGTAATTTTCATTTTTACTCGATAATCTAGATTTAAATACTCCGAGGCTTGCCTCGAAATCAAAAGTCAGTTCCCTTCGAATGCCTCGTGAGCTTGCTCCGAGGTTCTTTACTTAAAATACAGTGTTTTTATTGATCTATTATTTCGTTCTATTCATAATTAAGATTTTGTAGTAATCATCGTATTAACTTTCAGTTTTATACTCTAACACTGCTATACAATTATGTTTCGATTTCTTTTAATAGTTAAAAATTATATCCCTAAAACACATATCTAAACAAAGACCCTAATTTTTTTTTGGAAAACATTTAGTAAAAATGACTTTACAATATGATATTCATTTAATTCAAAGTGTGATTTAGTATTTGATATAAAGTGTAATTTACTTGTTGTTAATGGGTAAAAAGCATGATTAATGATATGATTTAATCAAAAGAAGCGCTTTTTTAAGAAGGTTTTAAGAGTATATAAAAAGTATTACTACTTTTGCCGGATGATAAAACAAATCTATTTTTTCTTTTTTCTTTTTTGTTTTAGCATTAGTGCTCAAGTAGAATCAAATAAACATTACACGTTGGATGTAAATAGTTTTTATGGTTCTATCTTAAAGCATAATCCTGATATATCGCATCTTATCACAGGACATCCTTCTGGCATTATTGTTTCTTTTCAACAAAAAACTTTTGGTGAGAAAGAATGGCAACGCTTGTATAATTATCCGGATTATGGTGTTTCTTTTGCGTATCAAAATATGGATAATGAATATTTAGGAGAACATTATGGAATATTTGTTCATTATAATTTCTATTTTCTAAATAGATTATTAATGCTTAGAGTCGGACAAGGGATTTCTTACAATACAAAACCGTATGATGCAGATGATAATTTTAGAAATATAGCTTATGGTTCACACTTGGTTAGTGGTACATATGCAATGCTGAATTTCAAGAAAGAAAACCTACTACAAGGTTTAGGAGTAAAAGCGGGACTAGGTGTTTTGCATTATTCAAATGGTAATGCCAAAGCACCAAATAAGAGTACCAATACATTGTTTTTGAATGCAGGTTTGACATACTCATTAGATACGAACCTTCCTGAATATATAGAAAAAGAAAAAGGATTGATAAAAGGTACAGAACCAATAGGTTTTGGTTTTCTGTTTAGAAGTGGTGTTAATGAAAGTGATGTGGTAGGGTCAGGACAATATCCATTTTATACAATTGCTGCGTTTGCAGATAAAAGATTGAATAAAAAAAGTGCAATTCAGCTTGGGACCGAAGTATTTTTTTCAAAAGCTTTAGAACGATTTATTGATTTTAGAGCAGTAGGTAATTTTGGTGATGGCACTACAGGAGATGAAGATGCTAAAAGAGTAGGGATGTTTTTGGGGCACGAATTAAGAATTAATAGAGTTGCTGTGCTTACTCAACTAGGATATTATGTATATTATCCATATGATTTTGAAGGGCAAACATATTTGAGGGCAGGACTACAGTATTATTTTACAAAAAATATAATAGGTTCTATAACAGTAAGATCCCATGCAGCAAAAGCTGAAGCAACGGAGTTTTCTATCGGATATAGATTTTAATGTAATGATTTAAGCATATTAGATTGAGACAATTTATTTTTATATTACTATCAATATTAATTTTCGGATGTGATACTGAAAATGCACCTGATTGTTTTCAACGCACAGGTAATATTGTAACAAAAGAAGTTGAGGTTTCTGAGTTTTCGAGAATTCTGGTGAGACCAAATATAGAGATGGTTATCAAAGAGGCAGCGAATTTTTCTGTAGTTATCGAAACCGGTGATAACCTGTTAGAAGAAGTATCGGCAACAGTGATAGAAGGTAGGCTTATTTTAGAAAACACAAATGATTGTACTTTTTTTAGATCTCCCAATCAAACACGAATTTTTGTGACTGCACCAAACATTACTGAGATTAGAAGCGCTACACAGTTTGATATCATCTCAGATGGCGTATTGACATATCCCTCGCTAACCCTTTTGTCAGAAGATTTTAATGAAGACGAAGGAAATACAACAGGGACATTTACGCTTCAAATAGATAATGCACGTGTATTTGTTGTAGGGAATAATATCGCTTCTTTTTTTCTAAAAGGAAAAACAGAAAACCTAAACGTTGCTTTTGCATCCGGTACAGGAAGATTTGAAGGAGCGGAGCTTGTAGCTCAAAATGTGGACATTTCTCATAGAGGAACCAATAAAATAATCGTAAATCCACAAGAATCTATAAGAGGAAAGCTAAGAAGTACAGGCGATGTCATTGCAGTAAACAGGCCTGGTATTGTAGAAGTAGAAACGTTTTTTACTGGACAACTAATATTGCCTTAAGTGTATGCATATTAAAATTCAAAACGAATTAAAAAATCGGGTGTAAATCGTAAAGATTCGCCTGGTTGGCTCTCAATAAATTGATTAAAATTGATATCTTCTCTACCAATAAAAGCTTCGTTAATTATATTTCTTCGATTATAAATATTTCTTAATGATACTCCTAAGATTCCTTTCCATTGATTTCCTTTCAAAGGGTTAAATCGATATAATACAGAAGCATCTAGTCGATGATAATCTTTAAATCTGTTTTGATTGATTGTCTCATCTCCTATTCTAACTCCAAATTCAGGAGCGTTTATATCTTTCACAATTTTTGTAAATGGCTTCCCGGAACTATAGTTCCAGCCCAAAGAAAATTCAAAATCATTGACTTTTAAAGTTTGAGAGATGTTAAACACATGGCGCTGATCAAAATTTCCTGGATAAAAAGAATTTTGAATATCAGGAAACTTGACCCGGGTATTGCTTAAAGAGTACCCTAGCCAGAATCGATAATTTTTAATTCGTTTTTTTATTAAAATATCCACACCTATTCTATTTTCTTTTCCAGAAAAAATGGGGAAATCATCAGAGTTACTTTGAGATGCTACGTTTAATATAATATCATTGATAGATGAAATGTTTCCTAATCTTTTGTAGTAAGTTTCAACATCAATATTCCAGCCTTTGTAGGTGTAAAGTCCACCAAGTGTAAATTGAGAACTCCTGAAAATAGGAAGATTAAGATCATTGTCACCCACAATCCCCGAGGTCAACCAAATATTATCGGCTACAGGTAAAAAACCTGTGTTTGCTAAGGTGCTTCTAGATCCAAAGTAACGATTCAGTTGTTGATTTTTTAGCTCAGCAGAAGCTGTGATTCTAAAATCCTTGACGACTTCGAAAGAAGAAAACATTCTTGGCTCTATTAAAAATTTATTTGTAGCGCTCAAAAGTGAATTTCGTAAACCAATGTTTAGATAAGATTTTGATGTTTTGCGTATATATTCTAAATAAACGGTATGACTATTATTTGGATTATTAATATTACCTTCTGAAATATCTTCTTCATCTATAAAATTTTCAATTTCTATAGTTTCATATTTTGTTTCATTATATGCATACTGGTAACCAATCCCCAGTTTTTGATTTTTTTTGATAGGTATGCTCAAAGAATATTCACCTCCAATATCTCGTAGTATTAGGTTTTCTATGTCGTTCTGAATAAACATGTCACTATCAATAAAATTTGCTCCAAGCCTATATCTTTGATCAAATATCGAAGCATAAAAACTGGTTTTTTGAATAATACCATTTTTGAAGTTAGATGTCCAGTTAATACTAGAACCAAAATTTCTAAGCTTAAAAATATCATTGATTTCTATTTTACCTTCTGATAAGCTTTCTACATTTCTAGTAGTATTTAATCTATTTTCTGCAAACAAAGAACTAATTTTGAAGGTGTTTTTGTCATTGGGTAGCCAGATAAATTTAAAATTACTATCAGAATATGATAAATCATCTTCTAGCATTCTATCTATTTGATCTGGGTTATCACCATTAACATTTACTCTGGTATTTTGAAATACTTTCTCTAACAAATTAATTGATGTGATATTTTGATAGATATCAGTTGATGATCTACGTCCGGCTAACATAATTCCTGCTTTTTCAGAAAGAGGCATTTTTATAAAAAGATCTCCGTGAGTAAGATTGAGACCACCTCCTATTTTTAGTTCTTCGGTAAGATCATTGTCTGATTCGATTTCGATAACTCCTGATAAGCGATCACCATAGCGAACACTAGTTCCGCCTCGATAGACATTAACACTTTCAACAATATAAGGATTGAAGGATGAGACTTGATTAAAAAGGTGTCCTGTATGATATACTTTAATACCATCCCATAAGACTAAGTTTTGATCTGGGGTTCCTCCTCGGATATGTAAACCTGCCGGATCTTCATTTGGACTATTGATACCTGGTAATAGTTGAAGGCTTTGAAAAACATCAGGTTCGACTAATCCTGGTAGAATTTTTAATTTTTTGGTAGAGATTTTTACAGAAGCATCTTCATTTTTTTGGATACCAGTAGTAAGATATTCTCGTATGATAATTTGATTTAAATTTTCGATTTTTGGTTGCAAAAAGATTGTATCACAAGTAGAAGAGAATTCTTTGGTGTTTAACACTTTTGTATTATAACCCAAATATGATATAGAAATGGTGTCTAAAGACGTTAGTTTTATATTAAAAAAACCATTTTTATCCGTAATATCAATAATTGCTTTATTGTTACTTATATCGGCTTGAGTAAGTTCAAAAGAAGTTATGGCATCTACAACAACTCCACATACTTCAGTTATCGTATCATTTTGCACCAAAATATAACTAGTACTATTGACTGCTTTAAGAAGATACTTTGTTTGTTGTCTAATTTTTTGTTTTAGTTGATCAATTGATAGTGTGTTTCGATCTATCTTAAGCTGCATATCTTTGATAGCATCTGCATCGAATGAAAAATTAAATTTGTGATTGGTTTGAAATTTTTCAAAAAGACTGGAGATTGAAATTGCATCTTTAGGCTTTAAAATCTCAATTTCTTGTGCATGTCCTAATGAAGACAATAATATAAATGCTATAAATACCTTAAAGTAGGTCACTCAATATGAAAATTCTATAGTTATATGGTGGATAAAGGTATTATTAATATTTATAGGTTCAAAACGTGTTTGTAATGCTTTCTTTATTGTAATTTTTGAAAGATTAATATTTGCTATAGAGATATTTAGATGGTTTTTGAGTAAAAGATAATGGTGATATTTCTTTCTATACAAATTTTTGCTGTTTGATTAAGTCTCATATAATAGAAGGTGTATAATGTGAGACTTATTTAAATTCTTACCAAGAATATCCTATTGCAACGTTTAGATCTGGTCTAACTTTTGTAGAAGAGTTATCATAGTTAAGAGGAATTTGTAGATCTGCTCCCCCTGAAATACCAATTGTAATTCCTTTTTTGAAAACCCATTGGTATCCGATATCCCCCGAAATACCTGCAGTGAAGAAATCTTGATTGATGTTAGGTTGTACTGTCCTAAATAAACCCTTATACCGTATATGTTCATAAAACCCAAAAGCCCCACCACTCACAAAGAATCCTTTGGGTGCAATCTTTGATTTTGAGAAATAATAGCGATAATCGACTTGTGAAAATATTAAGTATTCTTCAAAAGTACCAGAAGGGATAAAGTCTCCATCTTCATATCCAAGGCCCAAAGTAAAGATCAAAGATGATTTTTTTCTAATTACTCTTTCATACTCCAATACTAGTTCATTTACAAAAATATTTAGAGGATGTACTTTTAAACTATTTTTAAATGTATTTCCTTTTTCATTGATTTTTTCTTCATTAGTTTCTTGTGCAATTAATGTACAAGTACAAGCTAATAATATTAAACTTAATACTATTTTTTTCATTTTTTAGAATTGTTATTACTTATTCTAAAAACACACATATATCAAAACACCCTAATTTTTGAAAAAAAAATAATAAGGAAAAAAATGAGTGGAGAAATAAATTTTTGAAATGATAAAAAGAATACTATTTGTAAGAGTATAGTCTTTAAGGTGGAGTTAAATATATGATTGATGAATATAACTTTTAAATGAGTCAACTGGTCAATTCTCTAAAAAGACTCTCAAGGTTTTTGTTTTTCTTTGATAGTTGTAATATTTTTAATTGGTTGTCATGAGCAAAGTCAAAAACTGCTGATCTCATATCAACTGTAGTATTAAAAGTGATTTGATATAAAAAACCACCTGTGTTTTTTACAGTTTCTACATTAGGTAATTGTAACAAAAAAGCTTCTTCTACACGATAATCAAACTCAACTTCTATAATTTGCTCTTTTTCGTCTATCATATCATTTAGATATTTGTCAGCAACAATCTTTCCTTTATTAATGATAAGAACTCTATCACACATGGCTTCTACCTCTTGCATAATATGAGTCGATAAGAATACAGTCTTTTGTTTGCCAATAGAAGTAATTAGTTCTCTGATTTCAACAAGTTGATTAGGGTCAAGTCCTGTTGTGGGCTCATCTAGGATTAATACCTGAGGGTCATGAAGTAATGCGCATGCAAGTCCAACTCTTTGGCGATATCCTTTTGATAATTGGCCAATTTTCTTATTAGCTTCCGGCAACAATCCGGTTAATTGAATTACTTCTTCGATTCGAGATGTATGACATCCATACACTTTTGCATTAAAATCAAGATATTCACGAATGTACATTTCTAGATATAATGGATTATGTTCAGGAAGATAACCAACACTTTTTCTAACATCTGTAGATTGTGTATTGATGTCAAAACTATTTACCGTCGCTGCACCCTCGGTTGGATTTAGATAAGTAGTAAGAATTTTCATCATTGTAGATTTCCCTGCTCCATTCGGGCCTAAAAAACCTACGATTTCTCCTTGCTTGATGTCAAAAGATATATTGTCTAATGCCTTTTGTTCATTATAAAGTTTAGAAATATTTGAAACCGAAATTGACATAAATGAAAAGATATTAGTCTATTTAACACTCAAAAGTACATAATTAGTGTATATCAATCAGATAAAATCAATAGTAATATTATCATAACATTAAGATAAGATAGTAATGATAGAAGATGAGTATATTTATAATTATAAGATAATCAATATGTTATTTAGATATTTAAAATATATAGGAAAACAGATTGTGTATAGAATAATCTGTTTTGTACAAAGGTTAAGTTTTTATCTTCTATATCCTTTTTTAAAGAGAAACTTTTTTAAGCATTAAAATCCAACTTCTAGGATTTAATAAGCTTATACATGAAAAAACTTGATGATCTTATTTGGGGAGTTACTATAGCAGCTGCCCAAACAGAAGGAGCGTATGACAAAGATGGAAGGGGACCTTCTATATGGGATACATTTACTCAAAAAAAGTTTCGGATTAAAGATGGCTCAAATGCAAAAGTAGCAACAGATTTCTATCATAGATATAAAGAAGATATCGATTTTACGGTTGCTATTGGTCTCAAAATATTTCGTTTTTCTATTTCCTGGTCAAGGATACTTCCAGAAGGCACTGGTAAAGTAAACCAAAAAGGAATTGATTTTTATAATAAAGTCATAGAGTATTGTCTAGAGGTTGGTGTCGAACCTTGGATTACAACGTATCATTGGGATTTGCCACAAATACTTCAAGATCAGGGCGGATGGACGAATAGAAAAATCATTGATTGGTATGTAGAATATGTAACTATATTAAGAGATAATTTTGCAGATCGAGTCAAATACTGGATTTTGATCAACGAAGGTATCGTATGCATGGGAGGAGGATATTTTCTTGGTGTTCATGCCCCGGGTAAAAGAGGGATACGAAATTTTCTAGCGAGTACTCATCATTTATTATTGTCACAGGCAAAAGGATTTAAAATTCTAAAAGAAAAACAAGGGTTAAAAGTAGGTACGGCTATAAGCTGCACAAAAATAGATCCTTATCAAGATACGATTAGGGATCAAAAAGCTGCCAAACGTCTAGATACATTGATGAATCGTCTTTTTATCGAACCACATCTCGGTTTGGGATATCCTGACGATGATCTTCCTATATTGAAGCGAATGGCAAAATATTACAAAATAGGAGATCTTGAAGCACTACGAACAGATTTTGATTTTTGGGGTATTCAGACCTATGCAAGAGAAGTTGTTAGGTCAGCTTGGTATGTGCCTTATTTGGGTGCTATGCGTGTTAAACCCAAAAAGAGAGGAGTAGCGACATCTATAATGGGTTGGGAAACGTATCCCAAAGGGATATCAGATTTCTTAGAGAGATTTGCCAAATATGATTCGCAAAAACCACTATGGCTTTCAGAATGTGGAATGGCACTTGCTAAAGATGAAGATGAACAACATAGAATCGAGTATTATCAAAAAGTGATCGAAGAAATGAAAGCTATTATTCACAAGGGTGTCAATCTTAAAGGGGTATTACTTTGGACATTAGTTGATAATTTTGAATGGGCCGAAGGATATCTTCCTAAATTTGGAATCATAGCACTAGATCGCAAGACATTAAAGCGAACAATGAAACCATCTGCTATATGGTTACAAAAATATCTTTCTACTATAAAAGCAGCTATAATTGCCGAACGTTAATTGAAATCAAGAAAGAGAGACGATCAAATATAAAACTCAGATGTGTGTTTAATTTCTTTGAGCACAAAAGTACTGTTGAGCACTCCTATATTTTCAATTTTGGATAATTTTGTTTTTACAAAATCATGATATTCTTCAAGGCTTTTAGTATGAATTTTTAAAATAAAATCAACTTGTCCCGCCATGTGATAGCACTCCTGTACTTCTTTTAGATTTTGGATTTGCTCTTCAAATTTTTCAATAAAGGCTTCATTGTGATATCGCATCGACACCTGACAAATTGTGGTAATCGATCGATCTATGAGTTTTTTATCCAATATAGCAACATATTTTTTGATCACCCCTTGTTTTTCTAATCGCCGAATCCTTTCATACACTGGTGATGGGGTAAGATGAAGCGTCTTTGCAATTTCTTTAGCTGTTTTTTTAGAATCCTCTTGAAGCATTCTTAAAATCGTAATGTCTATATCGTCTAGTTGTTCCATATCATTTCCGAAAAAAATTACTTCAAATATAATGTTTATTATATTGTATAAAATAAAAAATACTTTTAAAATGGTATTTTGAAGTGATAATTACTTAATTGTAATTGTTCAATAGCTTTAAGTGCTATTTTTTGTAAATTTGTCAGTAAATCATGCTGTAAGGCTTTAAAAGAAAAAGAGGTATGAAAACAGTAGTTTTAGTAATCGGAGCTAATGGTCAGTTGGGTTCGGTATTAACAGAGTCATTGAAGCAGAAGTTTGGAGAGAATAATGTCATAGCTTCTGATTTAAAGCATAGAGAAGGATACAAAGGTATTTTTGAAATTATTGATGCTACAGATATCAATGGAATACATGAGGTTGTTGATACATATCATGTGACTCAGATATATCATTTGGCCGCAATATTGTCGGCTAGGGGAGAAGAAATGCCTTTGCAGACTTGGGACATTAATATGAAAACATTGTTTAATGTTTTGGAAGTTTCAAGGCAAAAAAATATAGATAAAGTCTTTTTTCCAAGTTCGATAGCAGTTTTTGGAGAAGGTGCTATATTGGATCATACGCCTAATGATGCTTATTTAGATCCTGCTACTGTTTACGGGATTAGTAAAGCAGCAGGAGAGAATTGGGCACAATATTACTTTTTAAGGTACGGACTGGATGTAAGGTCAATTCGATATCCTGGTGTAATCGGATATCAATCTTTGCCGGGAGGAGGAACTACCGACTATGCAGTAGATATCTATCATAAAGCAGTTCGGCAAGAAGATTTTAGTTGTTTTTTGGATAAAAACACAACTCTGCCAATGATCTTTATGGATGATGCCATTCGTGCTACTTTAGAACTGATGGATGCCCCAAAAGAAAATATTACCTTGAGGACTTCTTATAATATTGCAGGAGTTAGTTTTTCGCCAGCAGAAATAGCAGCAGAAATTCGTAAATTATATCCCGATTTTAAGATCGCTTATCATCCTGATTTTAGACAAGAAATCGCTTCAAGATGGCCAAAATCAATCGATGATACAATGGCTACAAAAGACTGGGGCTGGAAACCAGAATTTGACCTAGAATCTATGACCACTATTATGATTCAAAAGTTAAAAGAAAAATACAAAACAGGATCAAGAAACTTAGAAAGTTTAGTTTTATAAACAACTAACACAAATCATTATGTTTTCAAATATAAAAGACGATTTACAAAAAGAAATAGAAGAAATTACTGCTGCGGGCTTGTACAAAGCAGAGAGAGTGATTACTACTCCACAGGGAGCAGAGATAGATACGCTCAAAGCAAAAGATGTACTTAATTTTTGTGCTAATAATTATTTAGGACTATCATCACATCCTGATGTTATAGAAGCTGGTAAACAAGCCATTGATTCTCATGGATATGGTTTGTCTTCTGTGCGATTTATTTGTGGAACACAGGATATTCACAAAGAATTAGAACGTAAGACCGCAGAGTTTTTAGGAATGGAAGATTGTATTCTATATGCAGCTGCATTTGATGCAAACGGAGGACTTTTTGAACCTATTTTGGGACCAGAAGATGCAATCATTTCAGATGCTTTGAATCATGCTTCGATTATCGATGGGATCCGATTATGTAAGGCAAAACGCTTTAGATATGAACATAATAATATGGTAGATCTCGAAAAACAACTGAAATCTGCAGAAGGTTCGAGACGTAAACTTATTGTTACCGATGGTTCATTCTCTATGGATGGTACTATAGCACAATTAGATAAAATATGTGATCTGGCGGATCAATATGGAGCAATGGTGATGATTGATGAGTGTCATTCTACAGGGTTTTTAGGGAAAACGGGACGAGGTACTCATGAATATAGAGATGTTATGGGGCGTATTGATATTATTACAGGTACGTACGGTAAGGCATTAGGGGGAGCGTCAGGAGGATTTACGGCTGCCAGAAAAGAGATTGTAGAAATGTTGAGACAAAGATCAAGACCTTATCTTTTTTCTAATACTGTTGCACCGTCTATTGTAGGAGCTTCTATCAAAGTGTTGGATATATTAAATTCATCTACCACACTTCGAGATAAATTAGAAGAAAATACAAAATATTTCAGATCAGAAATGACAGCAGCAGGTTTTGATATTATTGCAGGAGATCACCCTATAGTACCTGTGATGCTTTATGATGCAAAACTAGCACAAGAATTTGCAGCAAAACTATTAGAAGAAGGTATTTACGTAATAGGATTTTTCTATCCGGTTGTTCCAAAAGAAAAAGCAAGGATAAGAGTACAGTTGTCTGCAGCGCATGAACGTCATCATCTTGAAAAAGCTGTAAAAGCATTTACCAAAATAGGAAAAGAATTAAAGGTAATCTCGTAATACCTTTTGTTTAAGAGGTAAAATAACTATGATAGTTTTTGGTTTTTAGGACATAAAATGATTCAAATAAGGGTCATTTTCTTAGAATGTTGATCATGAATTTAGCATATAAAGGATTGATAAAGAGTTCACAAACGTTTGTTAGTTGCAGAAAATCTAAAATATTCTTAGTGTAATCTAACTTTTGTTTAAAATTCTTTAATCATATAGGGTTAAAAATTAAATTTTCGTGATAATGTTCTTTTGTTATTGAAAAAAACAAAAAAATATTTTGAATCGTAATAGATTTAGCTACATTAGCAATGTAAAAATAAGACAACAATGAACAGTAACTTATTTACTTGGAACCGATTTTATTTCTTCTTTTATTATAAAAGTAAGAACGGGATTTCTATGTAAATATGAATTAGAACAATATATAACTAGAATCCCGATATTATCGGGATTTTTTTTTGAACTTATTTTAAAAAAAGTAAACTTTTGATGAAACAAACAAGTCTGGACATACAAGGAGAACGCTCTACTTATGACGCGACTTCAAAAAAAGTTAAAGTAGCAATACAAGGAATTAAGGGTTCTTATCATCATCAAGTAGCACAATCCTTTTTTGGAGATGACGTTGCAGTAGATGAATGTATGTCTTTTAGAGAATTGGTTCAAAGTTTAGAACATTGTAACAGTACAGATGCAGTAATGGCGATAGAAAATTCTATCGCAGGGTCGATTATTCCTAACTATGCATATATCGATGAGCATGATCTTACAATCAGTGGAGAATATTTTTTGCCGATTCATCATTGTTTAATGGCATTACAGGGTCAAAGTATTAAGGATATCAAAGAAGTATATTCTCACCCAATGGCACTTTTGCAATGCAAAGAGTTTTTTAGGGAACACTCGCATATCAAATTAGTAGAGGATTCTGATACCGCAGCTGTAGCCAAAAGAATTCATGATAAGCAATTAAAAGGAGTAGCGGCCATTGCCGGAGAAACAGCAGCTTCAATTTATCAACTTGATATTTTGGCAAGAGATATACAAACGATCAAATCCAATAGCACTAGATTTTTTGTGTTAAATACTCGTAGTACTTCGGGAGTTCCTAAAGAAGAGATTAATAAAGCATCTTTAAAATTTCATACAGATCACAAAAGAGGAAGCCTGGCAACAGTACTTAATGTAATGAGCGATTGTAATTTGAATCTTACCAAGATACAATCACTACCTATTATCGATATGCCATGGAAATATTCTTTTTTTGTAGATGTGACCTTTACAAAGTATGAAGCGTACGAAAAAGCGATTTCTGTTTTGAAAATCATGGCATTAGAATTAAAAATACTTGGAGAATATAAAAACCAAAACGGATGAATATTCAAACCGCAAAACGACTAGATACTGTAGAGGAATATTATTTCTCTAAGAAATTAAGAGAAGTACGATCCCTTATGGCTTCAGGAAAACCGATCCTAAATATGGCGATCGGAAGCCCTGATTTGGCACCCCCAAAAGAAGTAATTCAAACCATTCAAGAGGCTGTTTTACAAGAAGGAGCACACAAATATCAAAGTTATCAGGGGTTGCTGGAATTGCGTGAAGCCATTGCAGATTTTTATCAATCAAAATATCAGGTTTCTTTGGATGCTAATAGTGAGATTTTGCCATTAATTGGTTCTAAAGAAGGAATCATGCATGTTTCTCTTGCATACGTTAATGAAGGTGATGAAGTTTTAATCCCGAATCCGGGATATCCTACGTATACATCAGTGACAAAATTGATTGGGGCAACTCCGGTTTTTTATGATTTGACAGAAGAAAATGATTGGGAGCCTGATTTTCATAGCCTTTCAAAACTAAATTTGGATAAAGTAAAAATCATGTGGGTTAACTATCCTAATATGCCTACAGGGGCTTCGGGGACCAATACAATGTTTAAAAAACTTATCGATTTTGCTAAAAAACATAGTATTCTAATTGTAAATGACAATCCATACAGTTTTATTTTAAATGATACCCCAACCAGTATTTTATCTGTTGAAGGCGCAAAAGAAGTAGCATTAGAATTTAATTCATTGAGCAAAACATTTAATATGGCAGGTTGGCGCATAGGTATGGTAAACGGGAGTGCTGATAAAATTGAAGCGATCCTAAAAGTTAAAAGTAATATGGATAGTGGGATGTTGCAAGGTATTCAGAAAGGAGCTGCAACAGCACTTCAAATTTCAGAAGATTGGTATAAAAAAATGAATTCCATTTATGCAGAAAGAAGAGTGTTGATATGGGAGCTCGCCACTCTTTTAGGATGTTCTTATGATCCGAATATGGTGGGGATGTTTGTTTGGGCTAAACTTCCGGAGGGAACCAATGCGATACAATTTATTGATACTATTTTATATGATCAAGATATTTTTATTGCACCGGGAGATATTTTTGGATCTAATGGAAAAGGATATATTAGGTTTTCTCTATGTGTGACCAAAGAAGATATTAAAACAGCAATTGAACGCATAACCGTTAGGGCATGAAAAATCAAGAACATCTGGTACAAGAATATATCAATGGCTACAATGCATTTGATATAAAAATGATGCTATCTGTTTTGCATAATGATGTTGTTTTTGAGAATGTTACTAATGATGAGGTGACTTTGTCTTTAGAAGGTCTTGATGCGTTTAGAGAGCAGGCAGAAAAAGCAACCAAATTATTTGTCAAAAGAAATCAAAGTATTCGTGAAATTCAACATACTGGTGATACAATAGTTATTGAAGTTGAGTACTCAGCTATTTTGGCTGTAGATCTTTCAGAAGATATAAAAGCAGGAGATCAAATGAATATAAAAGGAAAAAGTACCTTTTCTTTTAAAGAAAATAAAATTATAAAAATTATAGATATCAGTTAACTGCTATGAATGTATTTGTAATAGGAATAGGATTGATCGGAGGCTCATTTGCCATAGATATAAAAGCAGCTTTTGATGAAGCAGTCATTTATGGAGTTGATCAAAATGAAACACATCTCGATCAAGCATTATCACTCAATATTATAGACCATAAATCTACAATAGAAGATATAAGTCAGGCAGATATTGTAATCGTAGCAATCCCTGTTGATGCTACTGTAAATATATTACCTATGATATTGGATATGATTGATGAAGATTGTCTCGTGTTTGATGTAGGATCGACTAAACAGAAATTATGTGTTAGTGTAGAGCAACATGATAAAAGAAGAAATTATCTTGCGGCGCATCCGATTGCAGGTACAGAATTTTCAGGCCCTCAAGCAGCTATCGCGAACTTATATCGGGGTAAAACCAATATTATTTGTGAGATCGAAAAAACTGCTTTTAAACTTCAAGAAAAAGGAATGGAAATTTTTTCTCGATTGGGTATGCGAATTCGATATATGGATCCGGCTTCACATGATAAACATATTGCGTATGTATCGCACTTGTCTCATATTAGTTCTTTCATGTTAGGGAAAACAGTAATAGAAAAAGAAAAAAACGAAAGAGATATTTTTGATATGGCGGGTAGTGGTTTTGCATCAACAGTTCGATTAGCAAAAAGCTCACCAGCCATGTGGACTCCAATTTTTAAACACAATAAAGAGAATGTCATCGAAACGTTAGAAGAATATATTACTAATCTTAATCAGTTCAAAGAACTTATTGAGAATAATGATTATGAAGAAATTTATAAAGAAATGGAAAATACAAACCATATAAGAACGATTTTGAAAGGAATTGCTTAAAAAAGCGATAATTAAAGAGAACAAATGAATACACAAAATAACAATAACCCTACAGTAAAAAAGAAAGAAATCAAAAATGGAAAATAATAAAGAACTCAGAAACTGGCTAGATGCTTACAATCTGGAACATCCTTTAGTAATCGCTGGGCCATGTAGCGCAGAGACAGAAGATCAAGTCGTTAAAATTGCACATCAACTTAAAGATTCTGATGCTACAGTACTTAGGGCAGGAATTTGGAAACCGAGAACCCGTCCTGGTAATTTTGAAGGGGTTGGCGCATTGGGGTTAAAATGGTTGCAAAGAGCCAAAGAAGAAACAGGAATGAAAATAGCTACAGAAGTAGCTACTCCTCATCATGTAGAACTTGCGTTAGAACATGGTGTTGATGTACTTTGGATCGGTGCTAGAAGTACAGTTTCACCCTTTATTGTTCAGGATATAGCAGACGCTTGTAAAGGCATAGAAAATCCTGTGCTTATCAAAAACCCTATCAATCCGGATTTATCATTATGGTTAGGAGCAGTAGAACGGTTTTATACGGCAAATGTCAAAAATTTGGGGGTAATCCATAGAGGGTTTTCAACATACGAAAAAACGAAATATAGAAATATCCCAGAATGGCAAATTCCTATTGATTTACAGAATCGTTTTCCAGATTTACCATTGATTGTAGACCCGTCACATATTGCGGGAAGAAGAGATTTGATTTTTGACCTTTCTCAAACAGCATTGGATTTAAATTTTGATGGGATGATCGTAGAAACGCATTATGACCCAGACAATGCATGGAGTGATGCAAAACAACAAATTACACCAGAAACTTTGATACAATATATGGTAGATTTAAAAATTCGTAAAGAAGTTGGTGTGGATGAAGCCTACCAAAAAGCATTAGATGAGCTGCGTGTTAAAATAGATATCGCCGATAATCAATTGCTTGAAATATTATCTAAACGAATGAAAATTTCAGATGAAATAGGAAAAGTAAAAGCAAAACAAAATGTAGCGATTCTGCAATCTAAAAGATGGAATGAGATTTTAGGAAGAATGATCCTTGAAGGAGAGCAAAATGGATTGAGCGAAGAGTTCATTCTTCGTATCTACAAAGCAATTCATCAAGAATCTATTAATCACCAAAAGAAGATAGCAAGAGGATAGATGATAAATAAAAAAAATGGTTTGAATATAATTTTATATTCAAACCATTTTTTATAATCTAAATAAGATTTATTTTTTTCTTTTGAAAGTATAACGAGTAATGTAAATACCATTTTTATCACCTTTACCAGCATAACCTTCAACTCCACTATTTACAAATGCAAGTTCCCAACCTTCTGAAGCCATAGTATTGATTTTTGACATTACAAGAGCATCATTTGCTGCAATGTTTTGAAAACGAATACCACCAAGGTTAAAGAAGTTCAAAAGTTTAGTTTCGTCAAAACCTTTTACACGAATGTCTCCACGATCAGATTTATTTCTCTTATCATCCTCACCAGTACGAGTAGAAGTAAATTCTTTATAATCTCTTGTTTCGTTGGCAGTGATCATTCTAGATCTACCTAATCCATTAGGAACTATAGATTCAACAACAGTTACAATTTGATATTCATAAGTATCTTGAGCAATGGATACATTAATACTTAATAATGCTAATCCTAAAAATAATAGTTTTTTCATAATTTGATGATTATAATTAATAACATGAGCAGTTTTATCAAT
The DNA here is from genome assembly GCF_006443095.1 of Aquimarina algicola. GTDB lineage: Bacteria > Bacteroidota > Bacteroidia > Flavobacteriales > Flavobacteriaceae > Aquimarina > Aquimarina algicola. The sequence continues at coordinate 127,650 of NZ_VFWZ01000003.1, read as the reverse complement.
AGTCGTGCCAAAGAATCTTTGTCTGGTACATGTTCAATTTTTTTAATTAATAAATGAAATAAGATTATTAACCGTATTAATATTTGCATATTTGTGTTATGACAGGTATTGTTTATAAATCTACAGGCAGTTGGTATACCGTAAGAACAGAAGACGGGAACATATACGAATGTCGTATAAAAGGAAAATTTAGGATTAAAGGTATCAAAAGTACAAATCCTGTAGCTGTGGGAGATCATGTGGATTTTAAATTAGAGAGTAACAATGATCGGCATACAGGGATCATTGAGAAAATTCATGACAGACAGAATTATATCATAAGAAAATCTGTAAACTTATCTAAACAAACTCATATCATAGCTTCTAATATCGATGTGGTTTTTTTATTAGTGACACTTAATAACCCTGTTACATTTACTTCTTTTATAGATCGGTTTTTGGTTACCACAGAAGCTTATGATATTAAAGCAATACTACTTTTTAATAAAATTGATACGTATAATGAAGATGAACTTTTAGAAATAAAATATCTGGCAGCTTTATATCGCAAAATTGGATATGAATGTATTGGGATTTCTGCAAAAACCGGAAAAAATATTGATAAAGTAAAAGAAGCAATGCAGGATAAAGTTTGTATGTTTTCTGGGCATAGCGGTGTTGGTAAATCAACTTTGATTAATACGATTGCTCCTGATCTTTCTTTGAAAACGGCTCAAATAAGTGATCAACACCAACAAGGGCAGCATACAACAACCTTTGCAGAAATGTTTGACTTGAGTTTTGGATCAAAAATTATAGATACACCCGGGATCAAGGGGTTCGGAGTAGTAGATATGGATAAGGAAGAATTAGGAGATTATTTCCCAGAATTTTTTGCATTAAAATCAAATTGTAAGTTTAATAATTGTTTACATATTAATGAGCCAAAATGTGCAGTAAAAGAAGCATTAGATAATGGAGAAATTGCTTGGTCCAGATACAAGAGTTACTTACAGATTTTAGAAGGAGATGAAGCGAGTTACAGGAAAAATAATTATGATGAAGAATAATTTTTTTTAAATAAGAGGTAACAATTCTTATATAAGTGACATAGATATATGAAAGCAGTAATTCAAAGAGTTTCTGAAGCATCCGTTACAGTAGAGAAAAATATAATATCAAAAATAAATCAAGGTTTATTAATATTAATTGGCATCGAAAATGAAGATACCAAAGAGGATGTGGATTGGTTATGTAATAAAATAATAAAACTAAGGATATTTGGAGATGAAAATGGAGTAATGAATAAAAGTATACAGGACGTAGATGGTGAAATTATTGTCGTAAGCCAATTTACATTGCATGCTAGTACTAAAAAAGGAAATAGGCCTAGTTATATTAAAGCAGCAAAACCAGAAATAGCAATACCTGTGTATGAACAATTTGTGGAACAATTAGAATTGAATTTGAAAAAAAAGATTGGTACAGGTATATTTGGTGCCGATATGAAAGTATCACTGCTTAACGATGGACCTGTAACCATAATTATAGATACAAAAAATAAAGAGTAAACTACCCCTAAATAATTTAAGATTTATATGCATAAAAAATTACTACGATTTTTTGTGGCTATCCTTGTATTAGTGTTTTTTAAAATTAATGCTCAGGATAGTAACCTGCAAACCTCACAAATTAACCCGTCTTTAATAGAAGAAGCAAATGCTATAATAAGATCAGAAGAAATTATTGTTGACATAAAATCTATTCATTCTGTTACCATAAAAACGAAGAGAACGATAACAATTTTGAATAAGTATGGTAATAAAAATGCAGATGCTTATGAAAGTTATGATCCTTCAATAAAAATTAAAAAACTTGAAGCAGTAGTATATGATAAAAATGGCAAAGAAATCAAAAAATATAAAAAGAAAGATTTCAAAGACAGAAGTTCTTATGATGGGGTTTCTTTAATGATAGATGATCGTGTAAAGTACTTTGAATATACTCCTGTAGCATATCCTTATACAATAGCTTTTGAAAGTGAAGTAGAAAAAAACTCTACTGCTTTTATAAATTCTTGGGACCCTATTTCAAATTATAGGTTAGGTATAGAAAAATCTTCTTATAAACTCTTAAATCCTTCAAAAATAAAATTGAGAATCAAAGAAATTAATTTTGATGGATATAATGTTGAAAGAAAAAAAGGAGAAAGTGATGAGGTGTTTTTAATTTCTAATGTGCAACCGGTTATTCCAGAAGTGTTAAGTCCTTTAAGATTGGAAAGAGTGCCTAGAGTTAAGGTTGCTTTGAACGATTTTTCTTTAAAAGGAATCGAAGGACATGCCTCAGATTGGAAAACTTTTGGTAAGTGGCAATATGACAAATTAATTTTGGGAAGAGATGAGTTACCCCAAGAAACTATAGAAGAAATAAAACAATTAGTTGCGAACTCAAAGACAAAAAAAGAGAAAGCAAGGTTGATTTATAAATATGTTCAGAATAAGACTAGATATATTAGTGTGCAACTAGGAATAGGAGGATGGATGCCATTTTTGGCAAGTGATGTAGATCGATTGGGATATGGAGATTGCAAAGCGCTTACTAACTATACCAAAGCCTTACTTAATAGCCAGGGGATTACTTCTTATTATACAATTGTTCATGCAGACAAAAAAATTGATATCGATAAAGAATTTGCATCAATGCAAGGAAATCATGTAATCTTAAATATCCCTGATGAACAAGAAGATATTTGGTTGGAATGCACAAGTCAAAATACACCATTTAATTTTATCGGAGATTTTACAGATGACAGAAATGTGTTGGTCATCATGCCTGAAGGTGGAGAAATAAAGAGAACAAAGAAGTATGGTTCTGAAGATAATCATTATCATGTTGATGCTACCATACACTTAGGCACGGATAAAAAATTAGTTTCTGATTATATAAAAAAATCTAAAGGATTGGAGTATGATTGGAATTATAAGATTCAATACCAAAATCCTAAAGATCAAAAACTTTATTACAAAAAGTATTGGGATTATTTGAATGATTTAAAAGTGAATTCGATTAAATACCAAGACGATAAAAGTGATATTGTTTTTACAGAGAAATTAAATATTTCGTGTGAAGGATATACCAAAAAGGTTGGATCAAGACTATTAGTTGTTCCAAATGTTTTTAGTAGAGATCAAAGTAATTTCCCTCAATATGAAGATAGGCAAACCTCTTTAATAATAGCCAGGGGGTATGTGAATACAGATGAATATATAATTAACCTTCCCAGTGGATATCAAATCAATAGTTTACCAGAAAAAAGAGAATTAAAAACCAAATTTGGCTTATATACTTATGAATTAGAAAAAATTAAAGACTCACAGATTCGATTCAAAAGATATTTAAAAATTACGGATGGGACTTATCCTAAAGAAGAATATGAAAATTATAGAAAATTTAGATCAGAAATCAAAAAAATAGACCATTCTAAGATAGTGTTGAAACAAATTTAAGCACATTAACCAATTAATTTTATGAAGAATTTTTACTTTTTATTAGCCTTTTTATTTACCGTTGTTATATCACTTAAAAGTCATGCACAAGAATATAAATTCGGTAAAATAACCAAAGAAGAACTTCTTGAGGAATCATACAAAGGAGATAGTACTGCAAATGCTGCTGTTCTGTTCGAAAATAAAAAAATATATTATGATTTTGGGCAACAAAACGGATTTAGAATAGTCACCGAAGTTTTTAGAAGAATTAAAATATATAATAATAAGGGTTTTGATCATGCGACCCATGAAATTTATTTATACAAAGAAAATAGTAATGCAGAGAAAATTTCAGGTTTAAAGGGAATCACCTATAATTTAAAAGACGGTGCTATAGAAGAAACAAAACTTAAAAAAAGTGAAATTTTTGAAGAAGAGTATTCTGAATATAATAATCAGGTAAAATTTACAATGCCTTCTTTAAAAGAAGGTTCTGTCATAGATTATAAATACAAAATTATATCGCCTTTTTATTATAGTATTGACAAAATGTATTTGCAAAATACTATTCCTATCAAACAACTTAAAACGGTTGTCCAAATACCAGAATATTTTAATTTTAAAAAGTTTACAACAGGATATTTACCGATTCAACTTAAAGAGTCAAGTTTTAATAGTAAAATAACATTAACATCAAAGACAAGATCAGGAGGACAAGGGTTTACTCCTTCGTCTACTAATTTTTCGAGTAGAGATATTGATCATAGAGTAAATGTTTACAATATTACTTCACAAGATGTACCTGCTTTTAGAGAAGAACCCTATAGTGGAAATCCTGATAATTATTTGTCGTCTATTGTATTTGAGTTACAATTTGTGAAATTTCCAAATAGTAAACTAGAAAACTTTTCAACAACATGGGAAGCAGTTGTAAAATCCATATACAAAGACCCTAGATTTGGCGGTGAATTAGAAAAGACAAGTTATTTTAAAGAAGATTTAAAACAATTACTAAAAAGCATAGATTCTCCCGTAGAAAAAGCAGCGCTCATATATAATTTTGTAAAAACAAAAATGAATTGGAATGAAAAATATAGTGTTGTTTCAAATCATGGAGTTAAAAAAGCTTACAAAGAAGGTGTAGGTAATGCAGCCGAGGTTAATTTTATACTTATAGCAATGCTCAAATATGCTAAAATAAAAGCTACACCTGTTTTGGTAAGTTCTATTAAAAAAACTACAGCTCTGTTCCCAACATTAAAAGGTTTTGACTACGTAGTTGCAAGAGTACAATTGGGGGATAAATATATGTATCTTGATGCGACTGATAAATATGGAGAACCAAACATTCTCCCAAATAGAGTGATTCACGGTTCTGGTAGAATTATATCAGAGAATGGCTCCACTAGATTAGTTACTTTTAGACCTAAAACACCTTCTTTAAATAGGCTGGGGATTCAATGCGAAGTTGATTCTGATGGTGCTGTAAAAGGGAAGACAAATCTATACTATAAAGATTATTTAGCCCATAACTTCAGATTAAATTATAGTGCTGAAAGCCAAGAAACAATGATCAAAAGATTAAAACAAAAATATGAGATCAATACTTTAGATAATTATGAGGCGAAGGGTATGCGTGAACTTGGTAAACCTGTAATAGAACGTTTTGATTTTAATTTGGATAATCAAGTAGAAGTGATCGATGATGAAATGTTTTTTTCTCCTTTATTATTTTTAAGAGATAAAGAAAATGTATTTAAGTCTGAAGAAAGAAGATATCCAATTGATTTTGGTTTTGGATATTCAAATACAATGATGATTTCTATAAAAATTCCTGAAAATTATGAAATTGTAGAAATTCCAAAGAGTTCAGCATTTAGATTACCAGAAAATATGGGTAATTTTGTCTATAGAATTAATAAAACTAGTAACTCAATTCAGGTTAGTATAACAGAAACTTTGAACGTTCCATTTGTAACAGCAGATTATTATCCTGTTTTGAAACAGTTTTATAGTCAAATTATAGAAAAAGAAAGTGATCAGGTTGTATTAAAAAAAATATAGATAATGAATATTCAAAATGCGCAACATGCTGTAGACGATTGGATTAAAATCCATGGGGTAAGATATTTTAATGAACTTACTAATATGGCTCAACTTACAGAAGAAGTAGGAGAAGTAGCAAGAATTATTGCTAGGAGATATGGAGAGCAAAGTGAAAAAGAAAGCGATAAAAATAAGGATCTGGGCGAAGAATTGGCAGATGTTTTGTTTGTAGTATTGTGTCTGGCAAATCAAACAGGAATTGACCTTCAAGAAGCATTTGACAAAAAATTGGATATTAAAACCAAAAGAGATCATGATCGTCATCATAACAATGAAAAATTAAAATAAATGTTTGTTACGATACTATCCTCAAAAAAATATTGGATGTCTGTTAGCTTTATCGGTATAGGCTTTATTTTTATTTACAGCATTATAGAGTATTTTATGCAATACAGTACCTTAGGATGGGAAGCGTTTATTACCGAAAGAATAGCTAACCAAAATTGGGTTAGATATATCATATCCAGAATTGTAGGAGGGGTATTGTATGGAATGATTATGGCATATTATTTTGAATTGAGAAAATTAAAATCAAAACGATAACATGAGTTTGAAGCTATCACAGATTACAAACATCACAAATAATACATTGCAAGTTACGGGATCAAAAAGTGAAACCAATAGACTATTAATTCTTCAAGCTCTATATCCCAATATTACTATTGAAAATATCTCAAATAGTGATGATTCAAATCTTATGCAAAAAGCATTGATAAGTAATGATCAAATAGTAGATATTCATCATGCGGGTACGGCAATGCGATTTCTTACAGCCTATTTTGCAATACAGAAAGGTAAAGAAACAGTACTTACCGGAAGTGCAAGAATGCAAGAGAGGCCGATTAAAATTTTGGTCGAAGCATTACAAAAAATTGGCTGTACTATTCAATATGAAAATGAAGAAGGTTACCCTCCAATCAGAATTTTAGGTAAGCAACCCGATACCAACACAGTATCACTAGAAGCTAATATTAGCAGTCAATATATTTCTGCTTTAATGCTTATCGCATCATCATTACCTAATGGATTAGAGATCTCTTTAGTAGGCAAAGTCACTTCAGTGCCTTACATAAAAATGACACTTAGTCTATTACAGGATGTTGGAATAAAAGGCACTTTTGAAAATAATAAAATAACAATAAAGCATTACAAATCAATTGAACCTGTACACATAGTTGTAGAATCCGATTGGAGTTCTGCTTCTTATTTTTATAGTATCGTTGCTTTATCAAATAATGGTTCTGTAACTATAGGAAGTTATAAAAAGGAGAGTTATCAAGGAGACGCCGCTCTGGTAGAAATATATAAAAACCTAGGTGTAGAAACAGCTTTTGGAGAGCATACTATAACATTAACTAAAACTTCCGAATCAGTTACAGGAATTCCTGAGGGATTAGATTTATCAAATTGCCCTGATATTGCTCAAACTATTGTTGTGACTTGTTTTGGATTAGGGCTAGGTTGTTATTTAACAGGGCTTCATACATTAAAAATTAAAGAAACAGATAGATTAGAAGCTTTAAAAATTGAAATTGAAAAATTAGGAGGAATAGTAGAAATTACAGACAATAGTTTAAAGCTGTATCCGCGTACCGAGATTAAAGAAGGCATATCTATTGCGACTTATCATGATCATCGTATGGCAATGGCCTTTGCTCCTTTGGCTTTGAGAACTACTTTATATATAGAAGAAGCAGATGTAGTTTCTAAATCCTACCCGGATTTTTGGTCAGATTTAAAAAAATTGGGCTTTTTGATTACCGATTAGCGTATCTGTATGTTTTGTGATGCTTTGTCATAGCAATAAAATAGTGTCAATTGTTGAGAGTTAGACTTCTTTCGAAGAAACTTTTTAAAAAACAACATAGTAAGTAATATACAAATATGTGCTCATTTACTTGACAACCCCTATTCTGAGATTGTATATTTGCAACTTCAAAAAATATAGACACTAATGAAGTTATCACATTTCAATTTTAACCTTCCGCAAGAGTTGTTGGCTGAGTATCCAGCAGAGAATAGAGACGAGTCTCGTCTAATGGTTCTTAATCGTAAAGAGCAAACTATAGAACATAAACAGTTCAAAGATCTTATAGATTATTTTGAGCCTAATGATGTAATGGTTGTCAATAATACCAAGGTTTTTCCTGCTAGATTATACGGGAATAAAGAAAAAACAGGGGCTAGAATTGAAGTGTTTTTGTTACGCGAGTTAAATTCTGAAACTCGTCTTTGGGATGTATTAGTTGATCCTGCAAGAAAAATTCGTATAGGAAATAAATTATACTTTGGGGATGATGAAAGTCTAGTAGCCGAAGTAATTGATAACACTACTTCCAGAGGACGTACACTACGTTTTTTATATGATGGGTCTTATGATGAATTTAGACAAAAACTAAATGATTTAGGAGAGACACCATTACCAAAATATATAAAAAGAGATACCGAGCCAGAAGACGAAGAAAGATATCAAACAATATATGCCAAAAATGAAGGAGCGGTAGCAGCACCAACAGCAGGATTACACTTTTCTAAACATCTTATGAAAAGATTAGAGATCAAAGGGGTAGATTTTGCAGAAATTACTTTGCATGTTGGTTTGGGAACTTTCAACCCGGTAGAAGTAGAAGATCTTTCTAAACATAAAATGGATAGTGAAGAAGCTTATATAACTGCCAAAGCTGTAGATGTTATAAACCAAGGAATCGAGCGTAAGCAAAAAGTGTGTGCAGTAGGTACTACCGTTATGAGAGCTTTAGAAAGTTCAGTATCTTCAGAAAAAACATTAAATGAATTTAGAGGGTGGACAAATAAGTTTATATTTCCTCCTTATGATTTTAGTATTGCCAATTGTATGATCACTAACTTTCATACACCAAAATCTACTTTGCTTATGATGGTTTCTGCATTTGCAGGACATGATTTTGTAAAAGAAGCCTATGATCAAGCAGTAAAAGAAAAGTATAAATTTTATTCGTATGGAGATGCCATGCTAATTATATAAAATTTCCGATATAGTATCAAAATAATGATCCTGTTGCGTTTTTTGCGCAACAGGATTTTTTATTATTATGTTAAAAATTAAACACTTGTAAGGTACTTCTTGTTAAATAAATGATATTTTATTGATTCTTTATAGTAAAGTAAAACTATCATTTTAGATTTTTATAGATTTGTGCTGCTTTTTTTAAGCCCTAAATAAAAAAGAACTAAACCTAAATATGTCTAATGAAAATTATAGTCAGTTACTTTACGTTTTTTATTACCCTTATTACCTTTTCGCAAACCCAGGTTGGCAGTCTTTATTTTAACGATTCAGATACGTTTGAGGGATCAGAGCTAATGCTTAATGGTGCCGGAGCCAGAGAAAAACTCTATGCGATGGCATTGTATCTCGATTTTGAAGTTGACGGCGTAGAAGATGGGATAAAAGTAGCCGAAAAAGATGATACAATGGCAGTTGTATTAAAACTTACCTCATCTTTTTCAAGAAAAGAGTTCAAAGAAATTATAAGAAACGGATTAGAGAGAGCTACAGACGGTAATAGTTATCTATTAGAAAATCAAATTAGAGATTTTTTAAATCTCCTTCCATCAGAGATTAACAAGTTTGATATTTTCAAAATTTTACATAAAAAGGGAGGAGAACTTACACTGTACAAAAACAAAGAAAAATTAGGAACGATAAAAAGTTTGGAGTTTAAAAAAGCATTGTTTAAAATTTGGCTGGGAGAGAATCCCGTAAATGTAGAATTAAAAACAAACTTATTAGCTTCTTATCAGCCTAACCCTGTATTAGGTAAATGGAAAACATTTGATAAAAAGACAGGAGTAGCGATCAATATAGTACAATTATATGTTATCAAAAATAAAGTTTTTGGAACCATAGACAGAATGCTACGACAATCAGAAAGAGATGCAGTATGCTACGAATGTAGAGGCGATGATAAGAATCAAAAAGTAGAAGGGTTAGTAATCTTGAAAGGATTAAAGAAAGTTGGTGAGAAATATGTAGAAGGAAAATTTACAGATATCAAAACAGGAAAAGTATCAGAGTGTCAGATATGGACAAAGCCAGAAGATCAAGGTGTACTTTATATAAAATACAAAGGCGGTGGCGGTGTACATAAATGGAAGAAAGTAAAAGAATGATCTTCTTTTTTAGCAATAACAGCTAGATTTTACGATATATACATTAATTAGTATCTAATGAAAAGTTAGATAACTGCCAAAGTACCCTTTATCTTTTATACTTTTGCAAAATGAGTGTAAAGAAAAAAGACATACGAGCTTTATCCAAAGATCAATTAAGAATTTTTTTTGAAGAACAAGGAGATAAAGCTTTTAGAGGTAATCAGGTTTATGAATGGTTATGGAATAAAGGAGCCCATAATTTTTCAGATATGACCAATATTTCTAAAGACACCCGACTGATGCTAGAAGAACACTTTGTGATCAACCATATCAGAGTGGACCAAATGCAACGTAGTACAGACGGGACGATCAAAAATGCTGTAAGATTACACGATGGCCTAGTTGTAGAATCAGTACTAATTCCTACACCAACAAGAACCACAGCCTGTGTTTCCTCTCAGGTAGGGTGTAGTTTAGATTGTAAGTTTTGTGCTACTGCCCGCTTAAAAAGGATGAGGAATCTTAATCCAGATGAAATTTATGATCAAGTTGTTGCGATAGACAGAGAAAGCAAATTATATCATAGTCGTCCCTTGTCTAATATTGTATTTATGGGAATGGGAGAACCTTTGATGAATTATAATAATGTGCTCAAAGCCATTGATAAAATTACCTCACCAGAAGGATTAGGAATGTCTCCCAAACGTATCACACTTTCTACATCCGGAGTGCCAAAAATGATTAAAAAAATGGCAGATGATCAAGTTAAATTTAAATTAGCGGTATCACTACACTCAGCAATAGAAGAAGTTAGAACTTCTATAATGCCATTTAATCAAACATTTTCACTCGAAGACCTCAAAGAAGCACTAATCTATTGGTATCAAAAAACTAAAAGTAGAATTACATACGAATATGTGGTTTGGAAAGGGATTAATGATCAACAAAAAGATATAGATGCTCTTCTTAAGTTTTGTACCTATGTACCTTGCAAGGTAAATCTAATAGAATATAACCCTATAGACGATGGGATGTTTCAGCAAGCATCTGGTTCTGCTATTGATAAGTATATTCATGCTTTAGAATCCAAAGGTTTTGTTGTTAATGTAAGGAGAAGTAGGGGCAAAGATATTGATGCTGCGTGTGGTCAATTAGCAAATAAATCTTAATAAAACACTTTGATTTTACTCAACAAATCTATATTTATCGTTAATATTAACATATATAACACTATAGTATTGTAACAGAAAAACTATTTACATTATCTTAGCACCGAATAATTAATAGCATCCAAGAATACATAGTTGAAAGTCGTAGAGCAAATAAAACTGCCTATTATTGAAGAAATGGAACTTTTTGAACAAAAGTTCTCAGAGTCGATGTCTTCAAAAGTTGCTCTGCTCAACAGAATCACCCACTATATTGTCAACAGAAAAGGAAAACAAATGAGACCAATGTTTGTGTTTCTCGTGGCAAAAATGGTCTCTGGAGGAGAAATAAATAATAGGACATACCGAGGTGCGTCGGTTATAGAGTTGATACATACTGCAACTCTTGTTCATGATGATGTAGTAGATGATTCTAATCAAAGAAGAGGTTTTTTCTCTATCAATGCACTATGGAAAAATAAAATAGCAGTACTAGTTGGAGATTATTTACTATCAAAAGGGCTATTGCTTTCTATCGATTATGGAGATTTTGACTTACTTAAAATTATTTCGGTAGCCGTTCGTGAGATGAGCGAGGGAGAACTACTTCAAATAGAAAAAGCTAGAAATCTAGATATAACAGAAGAAGTGTACTATGATATCATTCGTCAAAAAACAGCTACTCTTATTGCAGCATGTTGTGGTTTAGGAGCTTGTTCTGTTGCCCCAGAGACTGATCATGTTCAAAAAATGAAAAAATTTGGCGAGTTAATCGGTATGGCTTTTCAAATTAAAGATGATCTTTTTGATTATGGTGATACTGCTATAGGAAAGCCTACGGGTATAGATATCAAAGAGCAAAAAATGACACTTCCTTTGATTTATACATTGAATCATTGTTCTAAAGAAAGAAAAAAATGGTTGATCAATTCTGTCAAAAATCATAATAAGAACAAAAAAAGAGTCAAAGAAGTTATCAAGTTTGTAAAAGAGAATGGGGGACTAGAATATGCAATAACAGTAATGCATCAATTCAAAGAAGAAGCTTTGACTATTCTTTCAGAATATCCTGATTCTGATTATAAATCTTCTTTAGAGCTCATGGTGACCTATGTAATAGACCGCAAAAAATAACCATAGTCAAAAAAAATCACTATTTTTTAAGTATCGGGCAACCTTTTCATTTTTATATGCGTCTATGCATATAGAAGAATAAATCAATTCATATTAAAATTGAAAGTCATTCAATTCTATAAAAACGAAGTACAGCTAATTAAAAGAGCAAAGAAGCAGCGCAGAGATGCGCAACAAGAGCTATACAATCTATATGCTCCCAAAATGCTGGCAGTATGTAGACGATATATCCGCGATACCAACTGTGCAGAAGAAGTTATGCTGACTGGTTTTTTAAAAGTATTTACAAATCTCAATACTTTTAAATCAGAAGGAAGTTTTGAAGGCTGGATACGAAGGATTATGATTAATGAATCGATATCATTTTTAAGAAAAGAGAAGCATACGCTGTTTACAGAAGAAATCACAAATTATAATGAAGAATCCTGGAACAACATTAATTCGATATTAGAAGTAGAACAAATTCAAGAGTTGATAGATAGTTTGCCTCCAGGATACAAAATGGTTTTTGTATTGTATGCTATAGAAGGCTATAAACATATTGAAATTGCAGATATGTTACAGATTTCTGAAAGTACATCAAAATCACAACTTTTTAAAGCAAGAAAGATGTTACAGCAAAAATTAAGTTACCAAAATAGAATGCACAATGGCGCCATTAAAGTTTGAAGATAGAATGAGAGAAAAATTAGAAGGGCATACTATAGAGCCTTCTTCTAATTCGTGGGAACGTTTGGCATTGCGGATAGATAATACGCAACTTCAGAAAAAGAACAATCAAAAGAAATGGTGGTTGGCTGTCGCAGCTATATTTATTGGAATATTAACGACTACCATGCTTTTTAGAACCAATACCTCATCACCCAATAATACCTCTACAAAATTCGTGGTTCAGGATACATCAATAATAAAAAATACCAATGAAAAAAGTATAGAAAATCGAGATACTAACAAACAATTGGTTAAAAACGATACTCTTATTGTTGAAAAAAAGTATGATATAACTACTAGTGTAGCAAAAACTGTAGAAGCTACAAGACAGAAAAAAGAGAATCAAACATCCTCTATGGTACAAGTAGAAGATAAGAATACTCGCAATTCTAATACTACAATAGCAAATACAATTTTAAAAGAAAATAAAGAGATTTTGGTAACACCAAATGATATAGTACCTATACATGACTCTATTATACATAACAAAGTTGAAGAGGTAATTGCCAAAGTAGCAGAATTAGAAAAAAATAACAGATCTGTATCAGACGAAGAAATTGATCAATTATTATATAAAGCACAAAGAGAAATAGCTCAAGAAAAAATATTTCAATCAGATTATGCAAAAGTAAATGCTACCGCACTTCTAGAAGAAATAGAAGGGGAGTTGGATGAAACATTTAAAAAACGTGTTTTTGAAGCGCTAAAAACAGGTTTTCAAAAAGTTAAAACAACTATCGTAGAAAGAAATCATTAGACAATATTCATCAATCAGTTTTGTGTGGGAGTTCTAAAAAGTAATGTAATACTATAGATGCTTACTTACTCTTTAGGCATCCCCACAAAGTGTCAAAAATCAAATTACATGAAGACCATAGTTACACTAGCTACAATTGTAGTCATGTCATTTCTTGTTCAATTAACAAATGCGCAAGAGAGAGAAATAAACAGCGAATTAGAACTACTAGAGCAACAAAAAGAGCAGATCGTTTTACAAGAAAAAGAAGCACTAAAACAAAAAGTTGAGAAGATCAATGATCAATTGATTAATAAAGAAATTACAATAGAAGAAGCGCAAAGACAAAAAGAAAATGCAGCAAAAACCCACGCTTTAAATATTGAAAACAAAATAGCAATTATAGATAATCAAATCGCATTAATACAAAGAAACGGTATTGAATCCGATCAAGAAGAAGATCCAGAAGTATGGATAGGTGTCGGAGCTAAAAGTAAGAATAGCAACGATATTTTATTTGGGATAAAGATTAATCCCGATAAGGAAAAAGAAATAAAATATGATCGTCGCACAACTTCTCACCTTGTGATCGCAACAGGTTTTAATAATGCTATTTCAGAAGATAAAGGCTTTGATGATCTTGACTATAAAGGAGCAGGAAGTCGGTTTTTTGAAATTGGTTGGGTATGGAAGACAAGAGTCTTTAAAAATACCAATTTCTTAAGGTTAAAATACGGATTGTCCTACACAAACAATGGATTAAAACCAGAAGGAAATAGATACTTTGTAGAAAGTAATAATCAAGTACGCTTAGAAGAGTTCAGAGTTGAACTTAGCAAATCAAAATTTAGAATGGATAATCTTGTTATCCCGGTACATTTTGAGTTTGGGCCATCAGAATTAACCGAAACAGCGCAAAGCATACGATACTCTACAGAATACAAGTTTATTTTTGGTATTGGGGGGTATGCAGGATTTAATTTGAGTACACGCCAAAAATTAAAATACAGAGAAAATGGTGAGCGAATTAAAGATAAAATCAAAAGAGATTATAATACCAGTGATATCGTTTATGGTATAAGCGGCTATATAGGTTGTGGTGATCTCTCACTATATGCAAAATACGATCTTTCTCCTATTTTCGAAGATGCAGAAATAGAACAAAATAATATTTCTCTTGGTTTGAGAATTGAACTTTAATCCTTTCGTGTAGATATAATGTAATACAGAGTACTGATAAGAATTAGGAGACACAATAAAAAGTAAAATACTTTAGAGTAAGCAATTCCAAAATATATTCGAGTTTCGACTATCGAGCAAACTATTTAATTTTAAAATGTCACGTTATGCTACAATTGTGCTTATAGAAATATAACACATAAAATAAGGCTTGCGATGTACATATTAAAATCAAAGAATTACATGTCGGAAAAAGATAAAATGGTTTTAGAATCACTTATTTCTGACGATTCATCATTAGATAAAAGCGTTAAGAATGATTTTTTAACGCTTTTTCATCACGAAGAACTACACAAAAAGCAATATCTTATCAAAAAAGGGACTTTTACACATCCAATTGCATTTTTGGCAGAAGGCATATTACGAAGTTTTGAGATCAATAGTAAAGGAGAAGAAATTACAACAATGTTTTTCGAGGCTCCTTGCTTTGTTATGGATATTAGCGCTTATTTAGAGAATAAAACAACTCAAATAAATGTAGAAGCGCTAACTTTTTCAAGAGTATATAAAACGCATCTACATCTATTATATACCTCTATTAACCATAACCTTTTGTTCAATAAAATTTTTAGGACTATTCTAGAAAAAACAATATGTGCTTCGAGGTATAAGTCTTCTTCATTTTTGTTGTATACAGCAGAGGAGCGATATAAATACTTTGTAAAAGAACATCCAAATATATATAAAACAATTCCGCAATATTATATCGCTTCTTATTTAGGAATAAAACCACCTTCACTTAGTAGAATACGCAGTCGTCTCAGATATGATATGACCGCTTAATACAATTTTAATTCGTACTGGAAAAAATCCGATCGCCTTTATTTTAGTTGTTGATGACAATTTCGATTGTTTAGGAAAACTACCGTTTTCCGTAGTGTTTGTTAGGGAACCCTTTATCATAGAGATGAAGGGTTTTTTTAAAGTGTAAAAGATTGCTTTTTTATGAGGTTAAGGTTAATGTAGCATCTTATGTTTGTTTTTAATGCTTTAAGGATAAAATACTTTATTTTTCAAAATTCATTGCGGATACACAAATGCAACAATATTGCAAAAGCGAATTCCTTAATTACTGTAAGGTTATACCGTAATTATTTGTTTTTAAGGATTTTATATGGTTTTATTTTTTGTTTTGTGGCGAAATGCTTTATATTTATTCCAGTCATATGTTGAAATAGTTCTTACCCAAACCCTTAACCTAATTCTTGTTTTTTTAAGAAAATGCAAGAAAAAAACTTATGTGAAAATTGGTATGTAGCCCAGTAATTAAATTAACCAAATTTCACACATATGAAAATTTCACTCTTTTATTGCACACTCTTTATGTTGTGTAGTTTTGGGCTTTTTGCTCAAAAATCACCTATGAAAGCTAGCTCGCACAGCAAGGCTTCTTATGTAAGAAATATTCCTGCATTATCTAAGATGGATAATATTATTTCTGCAAAAGGAATCATCAAAAATGGTAGCGAAAAGCGCAGAGGTAAGAACACTTTTGTTCCTGGTAAGGGGCTTCCTGCGGCTGGACAATCAGACCCTTTAGCGCAAGTACAACAAAAATCCACAAAAGCGGCTATCTCGACACAGGTTGCATCTTTTGACACTTTTGAAGGATTTAGTACTCCTACGGATCCTACAGGAGCGATAGGGCCTAATCATTATGTATACGCATTTAATACTGGATTCGGAATCCGAGATAGAAATGGTAATGTGTTACTACCAGAAGCTTCTTTGGCTACATTATTTCCTAACGAAAGTGACAACTCTGATGGAGATCCTATAGTAGTATATGATAACTTTGCAGATCGTTTTGTGATCATGCAGTTTTTTGGTTCATCTCCTTCTGAGCCTGAAAAAGGATTTTTGATCGCAGTTTCTCAAGGACCAGATCCTATAAATGATGGATGGTTCTCTTACCGTTTTGATACTGATACATTTCCTGATTATGAAAAACTCTCTATATGGAGTGATGGATATTATATTACAGCCAATAAAGACCAAAACTCTCCCGATGTTAATGATGTAGTATTTGCATTAGAAAGAGATTTGATGCTTGTAGGAGACCCAAATGCACAAATGATAGGATTTCCTTTACCAGGAGCAGAAACCAATGGTTTTTATAGTCCAGGAGGATCAAATGCTACAGGAATCAACTTACCTCCTGTAGGAGTAGGACATTCAATACTTTATTTACAAGATGATAGCTGGGCTGGTGTTAATCAAGATCATATCAAAGTATGGACAACAGATGTAGATTGGGTAAATCCTGCAAACTCAACGATTTCGCAGCCACAAGAAATCACGACAGCACCTTTTGATAGTGTATTTGATAATGGATCTTTTTCAAATCTGGAACAACCATCAGGACCAGATATCGATGCACTACAGGCAACTATGATGTACATGACTCATTATAGACGTTTTGGTACGCACAATTCTATTGTACTTAATTTTGCTGTAGATTTAGACGGTACAGATAGTTTGGCAGGCATTCGTTGGTATGAACTCAGACAAACTGCCGATGGTCAGCCATGGACGATCTATCAAGAAGGAACATATGCACAGCCAGATGGACTTAGTGCTTTTTGTGGTAGTATGGCAATGGACGCTCAAGGTAATATCGGGTTAGGATATACTGTGGTAAGCACTTCAGTTTTTCCTTCATTACGCTATACCGGTAGACTTGCAAGTGATCCACTTGGTACTATGACAGCCGCAGAACAAGTATCGGTAAATGGTAATAATCCATCAGGTTCTTTTAGATATGGAGATTATGGACAAATGACAATAGACCCTCTGGATGATATGACTTTTTGGTATACAGGAGAGTATTTTGGTACAAATAGTATTAGAAAAAATTATGTAGTAGCTTTCAAATTAGAACCAGAGATTATAGATAATGAGGCGCCTACTGCACCTACAAACCTTACCGCAATCGATACCACTGCTCGACAAATCACCTTGCAATGGAATAGTGCTACCGATAATATTGGTGTTACCAGTTATGATGTCTATAGAGATGCAACATTATTAGAGACAGTAACAGATACCGTTTATGTTGCAAATCGATTGACACCTCTAACAACTTATGAGTTCTTTGTTGTTGCCAAAGATGCATCAAATAATGAATCTCCTGCTAGTAATAGTATCAGTGTTACAACTCTAGAGAGCACTACGGGACCCGGTTGTGTAGATGGACTATTATTGCCATATGCAGAAAGCTTTGAATCAGGCATTGGGGCATGGACTCAAGATGCTACAGACGATTTAGATTGGTTGCAAAACTCAGGTGGAACTCCATCTCGAAATACAGGGCCTTCTTCGGCAGATGATGGAGTTTCATATTTGTTTGTAGAAGCCTCTGGCAATGGTACAGGGTTTCCACAAAAAAGAGCTACACTCAATTCTCCTTGTTTTGATCTTAATGATGCAGGGTCAGCGGTATTCTCATTTAGATATCATATGTTTGGAGGTACCGATTTTGGTTCATTAGCATTAGAAGCTACTAATGATGAGGGGGTGACCTGGACAAGTATTTGGAGCAGAACCGGAAATCAAGGTAACTCATGGCAAACTGCAACAGTAGATCTGGCAGATTATATTGGTTCTGGATTACAATTAAGATTTGTTCGTGTTACTGGATCTACATGGCAAGCAGATGCCGCTATTGATAAGATTGAATTATCTACAGGCTCAGGCTCAGGAGGATCAAATTGTGCAACAGGAGATATAACTGTAAGTATCACTTTTGATAACTATCCTGAAGAAACATCTTGGACATTAACAGACGCAGCAGGTACAATTGTAGCATCAGAGAGCTATAGTGCGTCTAATCCTGATGGTTCTACGGTTACCGAGACTATTAGTGGTTTGGCTACAGGTAGTTATACGTTTACAATTAATGACGCGTTTGGCGATGGAATTTGTTGTGAGTTTGGTAATGGATCGTACACAGTATCGAGCAGTGCTGGCGAAATTTTATCAGGAGGAGACTTTACTGATTCAGAAAGCACAGATTTTTGTGTAGAAAATACTGCAGTAAAATTAGATACATACGATTTGGCAGATATTACTAAAGACGATAGTCGTTTTGTGTTATCTCCAAATCCGGTGACAAGAGGAACACTCAATATTTCTGTAGAGAAAATCCCTGTACAGCAATTAGAAATTTTCTCTATGTTTGGTCAGAAAGTATACGTTGCAGGGAAAAAAGATAATACATCTCAAGTAGATGTAAGCGCATTACCATCAGGAACTTATTTTGCTAGAATTACAGCAGAAGAAGCGGTGGTAACCAGACGTTTTATTATTAAATAAAATAAAACGTTTAGCTTTTTAGGTAGTTTAAGAAGAACTCTAAAAGATCATTTTTAGAGTTCTTTCTTTATTTGAATGATTGATTATTTTGGGTATTATTAAATGCACAGATTGTAATATATGTACAAAACTATAAGATGTATTACAAATTCTAATCGTAATAATAGAAACTGAATGTTGTTGCTTTTTGATTGGTAAATGATAAATTCCAACTGATCTCACTACCAGTATCTTTAGTTCGCATAAATCCGAAATCGAAAGAGCAAAATTCTTCTTTGTTTTCGTAACACCATTTGTTCTCTTTTGTTGTAATCGGAAAAATAGTGATAATTTCTTGCTTTGTAGTTTGACTGTCGATCCTGAAACCATCATAGTCCAGAAAATTATTTTCATCAGACATAAAATTTATAGATAAGAAGCTGATTTCATTATTCAATTCTTCGTATGCAACACCATTTTTGTAGAATAGCTGTGTTTCTGGGCTGTCATACCACATCAGATCACCTTCTTCGGTACCAAAATACTCAGCAACATTTTCTTCGATATAGTAGATGTCTTCATAATAATATTCATTTTTTTCTCCTACTAGGTCATCATCTTCGACTACGATAAAGGATTTAATAGAGTCTGGTTTGCCTAAAACATTTATAAATTCTTCTTTAGTGCTTTTTATGTTTAGCTTTCCGTTAATTAATAATTCTTCTGCTAACATTCCTTTGGGAGGTAGACTATCCAACTCATTTACGGTTCTTAAAAAACCATTGAATAGATATCCTTTTTTTCCATTCAATAACCGGACATATACCCAATTACCGATAATCGTATTACCTTCATCAGATATAGTTTCTTGCTTATCAGGATGGTTTTTAAGGAGATATACAGGCTCCAGATATTTTAGCGTACTAATTTTTTTGGCCGTTAATGAAGGTTGTTCTCTAAAAGTTAATCCATTTGCATAGACATAATACAAAGTATCTGTTTTAGAACGTATCGGAGTCTTGTTCTTTTCTATTATTTCCTTTTCTTCTACAATATCATTATCGGTTACAGGTACAGGTTTTTTTTGATTTTGCTTACAAGAAACAAGTATGATGATCACTGATAATAAGGTAATGTATTTTTGAATCGTCATAGCGTGTTATAGTTGTATTCTTACATAACTATTTACTTTCATGAGTTGCTCATCATCAATGTGAGGCTCAAATTCTTTGTCAATTACCTGTATAGGAGCCAGAGCAGGTAACCATGTCGATGGCATCTGGTTGAGCAGATTTTGTACTTTATCAGATAGTATGTCTTGTGCCTCATCCAGTGTTACATTAGTAACCTTTCCATTGGTTAATACAATAAAACTCAGCTTTTTTTTAGGTAGTTTGAGTTGTTCTTTTAAATATGATTTTACATCTGCATAGCTTGCCGCAGTATCTTTATATTTTTTGTGATTATAAATTGCCGCTTGCTTTATGGATTTTGACTCTATTGGATAGGGTATCCAGTATTTGTCACATTCATGAGCTGTATTCTCTACAAAATCTCCTTCTTGTATAGTAACCTGATTTGCTTCTTTTTTGCATATGGCATAAGAGATGTATGGTTTTAGAGATTTGTCTTTAAATTGCTGAATCCCCATAAATCCTGCAAATACTTGTATGTCTGTTTGTGAGTTATTAAAGCGATTGTTCCATTGTATAGAAATTTCTGCAAGACCCGATGGAAAATCATCTGTTGATAGGGTAGACATCAGGTAATCGGTATTTTTATAATACGGATTTTTGATATAAATCTCTTTGACTTTACTTCCCTTTTCATTGTCATACTCGCCGGTTGCTTCTCCTGTGGCTTTGAGATAAGGAAAAAATTTGATAATCCACCCCGAGATATAAAAAGCAGCATACTCTGATGCATTTTTGTAGATGTCTTTCCAAAAGGGTTGATCGATATGTCCAAGTGATGCTTTATAAAATTGTTGTAAAACAGGTTCTAGGCTATCAAGCCAATCGTCTACACCATATCCTTTAAGTTTTTGAGTGTTTTCATAGATTTTTTTCCAGTCTTCAGGAGTTCCTTCTATAGTTATATAGGGGATTCCGCATCCGGATTCGGCAACGTATTGAAAAGCTTGTTCAAACCCCTCGAGTAATGTAACCTGATACGCTGTTGTATGCAGAGGAGTAGTGGTCGAAAACTTGGGTACCATAATTTGATACAAATTGTCATGGGTGTATTTTTGGGTATCTTTTGATAGTAATGATACTAGTTTTGCCCATTGTGCTGCGCCTTGATCAAGTTCGTCTATTCTAAATTCTATTTTTGAAGGTTTATCTTTTTTAAAGATTTTACTTTCAAGCGTTTTAAAATTCTGATTGATATGAATAGAAAACCCTTGTGTGATCGATAACCAAATAATATCAGGAGAGAGGATCAACGGGCGGTGTGTATCATAAGCATCTTGTACAGCTTGTATAAGATTATTATTGTTTGAATAAATTAATTGTAGTTTTTTGGAATCTTCAGGAATAAAATAGGTTTCTTTTTTGGTTTTAAGCCTAAACACATCTAAGGCAGGTCGGGTAGGCATTAACTCTGTCGCAATAGATACTTGTGCTGTTCTAAAACTACTATTTTTCTTTTGCGAAAAAAATGATGCTCTCGAAGCCAAAAAACCATCAAATGCATATCCCTTTACAGCATTATTTTCTAAAACCTCTACCCAATGTCCTTTTATTGTTTTTCCTTCGTCTTTGATTTCTAAAGCAGTATCTGTGGTTTTACCAGTTTGTACAGTAGAGAGATAGTCGAGTTTACCGATCTTTTTTCCGGATAAGTCGGGTTGCTCTCGTATAACAAGGCCATTTTGTGCGGTGACTATGGTTGCGTCTGTTATAGTAACAGTGTCTAATTTCCAGATGTGTGTTGTATCATGAGTAAGAACCGGGGATTTTTCCCCATCTTGTTTTTGCTTGCAAGCAAACAATAGAAATAATATAACAATGCCAAGGATTGTTCTATAAATCATATGAGAATATAAAATATTCGTTTTGATTTCAAACTTATTTTGGAGCATTTGTTTGATTTATAGATGGTTACTATTTTTTGTTAATTTTAGCACAATATACTACAATTTTAACAATTTGGTCTTTTGATCAGATTGATTGAAGGGGTTATAGGTTGTTTTTTTTAACTTTTTAAGAAGTATATGATACTGCATAGGGTTAGAAATTGCAGCAATCAGAATTAAGGTCATCATACTTATAAAAGCAAAACTTTACAATAGACGCCGCGATGCGATTTTTCTCTAACACAATTATAGTTTATGTTTTTTAAGGTTTTTTATATGTAATTATTTCAATAGGGGATTGTATATAGACATCTCTTTGTTTAAGCTTTATTTCATAGACTATCAAATATTTTCCAAAACTCATGTCTGGATGAAACAAATTTATCTTTGAGTTATTATCCCATTTATTAATTTGATATGTTTCATTTACGGCTTCTACTTCATTATCATCAAAAGGCGGTTGATAATCTACTCTAATTAATTCTTCCCAATCATTAATCCATTCGACAGTATACATTTTATTTTTTTGAGAAATGAAGATGATATTAATCGTTTCGATATTGATATAATAATCCTTTTCTACTGTAAATCCACCAGAGTGAAAATAACCATTTTGTTCTTCTGACAATAAGTTGTCAAAAGATACATGCTCGTGATTAGCAATGTATTCACTATATTCTTTTTGTAGTGATTGCAGTGTAGTATCAATCGATTTACTCGAATGTATTTTTTTATGAATGTCTTTGATACTTATATTCTCTTTCCAACTTGGATCTGAATTAAAAATATAGCTTGGCTGTAATATTTCTGGAAGATCAGTACTTCCTATCATATTTTCATAAGTCTGGTAGCTATTATCTAAGTCTAGATCTGAAAAGGATAAATTTCTTTTCTCCAAAATATCTTCTATTGAACCTTTCTGTATGATTACATTATTATTTTGACTTATATCGTAGTATAAATTTTTATTTCCCTGTAGTGTTTCAATTTTAGTAATTTCTAAACATTGATAGCATGCTTCATTCTCTATATCTCTCGCTTTGAGCACTATAATCGTATCTATTGCATTTGGAATTACTTTAAAATGAAGCTGGTCAGGATATCGTTCTACAGAAAAATTGCAACTATCATTTTTTAATATTATCGGGATAGAGGGGTATGATTTTTTGTACTTATCATCAAGGAGGTCGATCGACAAAAATGTGATAAATTGACTTATATCTTTATTGCAAACAATACTTTCTTCTGATGCTTCATCAATATATTTTGTTAGTTCTGCTTCATGCTTTTCAAGCTCATCAAGATTTAGCATACTATCATTATTAATAGCATCTATCATATACGTATTTTCATTCTTTATTACGTGCAGAATAATTTCTGTAGAAGGTTCATTTTCAAGTTGAAATACATTAAAATGTACTTTGAATTCGTTTATTTTATCGGGTGATGCCTCAACCTTAAATGTTTTTTTAATGACTTCACCATTAAAATCTTGTGCTTTTATAAAGGGGTCATAATCTAAGATATAATTATCCTCTGTTCTCAATGCATTCATATAATTAAGTAACCTTTTGGATATAAAATTAGATAGTGTGTTGTCGTCGAACTCGATATTATCTGTAAAATAGAAAGAGGCATAGAACTTTTTTATTGCCTGTATTGCTTCAGAATCGTTGATATCAGCAGTGTTTTTTTCTTTATTTGTTTTTACTGAAGTTGTATCAACTGTATTTAGGTTGTTTTCTTTAGGATTTTGACGCTGTTTGCAAGCGACTACCAATAGTATGATAAGTATAAAGTAATTTACCCGGTTGTTCATGTACTTGTATTTTTTTATTGGTATTATGATTTGATTGATGTTTGGGCGTAAAGTATTGATTTTTGTTCTATTAACCTGTTGTGAATTTAAAAAACTTTAACAAATTTGATTAGATATTATCTGATAAGTCTTCGCATAGTATCTATTATATGTTACGTAGATAAAGGTGACCCGCACGCACCCCATGCCAGCGTGCCATATTACATAGGGAAAACATGCGTATAGGTAATCTTGAGTCTCTTTAACCCATGTTTAGTATTTTTTTCTTTAAGGTTTGTTTTCAAAATCTTAGGAACTATA
The DNA here is from genome assembly GCF_006443095.1 of Aquimarina algicola. Lineage (GTDB taxonomy): Bacteria > Bacteroidota > Bacteroidia > Flavobacteriales > Flavobacteriaceae > Aquimarina > Aquimarina algicola. The sequence continues at coordinate 103,481 of NZ_VFWZ01000003.1, read as the reverse complement.
TTTATCCTGCACCTACTAGTTTTGTTCTACTGCAGTTTAGTAATACCGTTCCGTATATTGGTTGGTAAAGGTATCTTTATTGACTTTTTCGGTATAGGTTTTTACCCATTCGGGATAATAGTAAGTCACTTTTAATATTCTGCCTTCCAGAGTATATTTGGCAAAAGGTTCCCCTTTGATGGGGTGTTTTTGTAAGCCAAAATCATTATCTAATTGACTGTCAAAAACACAATCAGCATCATAAGCCCAGATAAGTTCAATTTCATTTTCACTTATCACTTTTGTCGGATAGGTGTATTGGCATTGCCCATGAAGTTGATAATCTATAGCGTTTTTAGAGATATTGATGTAGATATAATCAGCATTTTGCCAGCCTCTAAAAATGGTAGGCTGTTCATAGGGGGTTAAAAAACCATCGAATATATAACCGTATTGATGGGATGTGTTGAGATTATCGACAGCAATCTTTACCCAATGTCCTTCTGTAGTAGTATAGCCTTCTTCATCTTCAAAAGTGAAAAGGACGTTTGTTTTTTCTAAAACTTCTATATCAGTATTAAAAGGGAGTTTCCCGATGCGATTGCTATTAACGTCTGGGCTTTCTCTAATCAATAAACCATTTTTTGCAACTACCGTAAATTTGTTTCTGTTCGATATACGGGTGTAGGCATATGAAATAAGTTCTTCTGTATCACAAATGTCAAAAGCGTAGCCAATACCATCTATCTGTACAGTTTTGACTTCGGTAGGCATATCATCTTCCATAGTATTTGTGGTTTCTACTTTTATGTTTCCTTCTAAAACCTCGTATTGTATACGCTCATGACTGCCTGCTCCCATGGCATAACATTCTATATCAATGAGCATGAGTGTCTCTTTAATATATTTATAACGACTGAAATTGTTACTCTGTGGGCCTACACCATACAACTTTATCGATAGTACTCCATTTTCTATTGCAATCTCTTCTTGATCATAATTTGTAATATCATCTTCTCTGGATCGATATTTTTGAGGAAATACTGTTTTGGAGATCACATCAAGATTGAACTCATTTTCGTCTTTTAGAAATACCATTACTTCTCTGTCTACCAAGGGAGAGTCGTTTTTGCGTACAACCAATACGAGATCATTAACTGTATCTAGATTAAGATCTCCTGTAGCAGAGTATTCTAATTCGTATCCTTTGGGTATAAGCGCAGTGTAGTCATTCTCTATTAGGTTTTCTGCGGTTTCTTTGTGTTCTTCAGGAATCTCCTTTTTCACCTCGAGAGACGCATCTGTATTTTGAGTATTGTTTTTGCAGGCGATGTATATAAATAGGAATGATAGTATAAATAAGGGTATTGTTTTTTTCATATATGAGATGATTACACACTATTGATTCGTCAAAATTATTGATTTATAATTTTTCTTCTTTGCTCAAGATCAATTTCCATTGGTTTTTTGCAGTTTTCTTATATTTTGTTATACCTATCATGCAACATTTAATTTACCTTAAATGTTTGTTCGATTCGTTTCATCGTGCTTGATGATTCTTTACTGTTCTTTTTGGCGTCTGATAAAGAATCTTGAAATACTAATAGGCTTTTGTTTCCGCTATTGTCAATTATCTCCATAACATTGAGTTCGAGGTAAACCCCGGAAAGCTTAACCAAGAGTTGTATTCCGTTCAATTCTGAATGATTTAATTTTTTGAAAATCTCTTTTGTTGTACAGTTTGATGGCCCGAATTGCTCTACCATTTTATCAACATATGTTTTTACATCCATCTCGATAAGTGGCCGTATCACCATAATCTTAAAGTCGTTACCGGATAGTGTCCATATATCATTAGTTTTTGATAGATCAGCTTCAAAAGAATACGTTCTTGGATATTCAAATTCAATATTATTATGAGGAAACAATTTCCAATCATAAACTTTGATTTTGATTTCTGAATCTTGGGGTACTCCGTTCCATTTTTTAGGTTGATTTTCTATGAAGTATTGTGTCCCATTTTTAGAAACGAGCTCAAATACTAAGGGAGGTTCTTCATCTTTAGATACATTGATTTCAAAGTCTTTAAATTTAATTTGTGATTCTTTTTTTTGTGTACAAGAGATGATGATCAGTAAAAAAAGAAAAATGATGATACTTGTAGAGGTGTTTTTCATAATGTTTGTTAAGATGTCTAGTTTTCAGTAATATAGCTTAAAATAAAAACTCTTTTTTTATCTATGGTATATGGTATAATGTTTATTTTTTTAAATAATCTTTTACGTCTTCAAAATCTGTTTTGAGCATATTGATTCGCCTCGTTTCAAAGTATGTTATATATTCTTCTCTACTTCTATAAACAGCGGTTTTGAAACTTTCATAATGTTTTATACAATCTAAAATCTCATTACTTTCTTCTGATGGATTTTCCTTTAGGTATTTTTTGGTTCGTTCTTTATCAAGACCAAATATCAATTCGGTATCGATAGCACATTGTAGATCGGTTCCTGCTCCAAATTTGATATTAAATAAATCATAAATATCACTCATATCCATGATTTTATAGATCATATAGGCACATACTTGAAGCGTTTCTGTAGGGAGTTCGATTTCTATTCCTTTCATTTCTTCGTTGATAAGCCATTTGATCAATGCTTTGTGAGTGCTATCAAAATCGTTATATAATTCAAAGATAAGTTCACTTCTATCCCAGTATGTATCGTCCCATTGATTATTTTTTTGATATTTAAATTTTTTTAAAACAGCACTGTCTTCGGTTTTTATATACGTATTGATGATGTCTCTCATATTGTATTTAGAATGTATTGTGATTAGTGTATATACCTACAAATCCTTGTAACTGGTTTTATCTTCCATGCAGCTCCATATTGGGTAATTCATCCCCTTCTTTGAGGTAATGGTCAAAGAAACTTTTTGTTTGAGCAAAAAAATCACTTCTAAATTCACTTAATCGATGGTCTGCTCCCTCAAATAACATATAGCGTACAGGATGTTTGTGTTTATAAAGCTCTTGTACCAGTTCTAATGATTCTGAAGCGGTGACGCGCCAATCTGAACTGCCATGCATGATAAGAATAGGGGTTGTTTTGCACATTTGATCTGCCCAAAAGACTGCAGACCTTGCTTTAAGTTCTTTTTCTTTGTTATTGTAATAATCGGGGATATACTTTGCATAGACATTTTCTTCAAAATCCGGCCTGTTGATCAAGTGTGTAAATGCATTTGCAGAACCTGCAAGAACTGAAGCAGCTTTGAATGTACAAGATTTTTTGAGTGCGAGATATGTCATCATACCCCCTCGGCTTGCTCCTTCTATACCTATTCTTGTGGTATCAGCATTATCTATTTCGGTAAGGGTATTGACTAGACTGAGTACATCATTTATATCCTTGCCACCAATTTCATCTTGCCCCTCACTGCCATCATTACCACGATATTGACTCGCTACTACAACATATCCCCAGCTTGCTAATTTTCCTAAAAAATAGCCAACTCCTATTTCATTCCATTTGCCAAATTCTCCTGATCCCCCTCGATTAGAAATGATACAAGGAAAATTTCCTGTACCACGGGGTTTGGCAATAAACCCTTTGATTTTGAGATCGTCAGATAAATAAGTAATACGATAGAATTCAATTTTTTTGAGGACCAATGCCAATTCTGAATCTGCTTTTTGAATTTTTTCGATAGTAGTCTCGCTTAGCGTCATTCTCTCCTTTTCTATGATTTTGCCATCTTGTGCATAAGCAAAATAATGCCCAAAGCAGCATACATATACAATTGTTAGTATCCTAAGTTTCATAAGTGTTGTGTTTTGCATCCTCTATAGTGGTTTTGATATGTGATTTTTGTTTTTGGGAGAGAGGTATATGCTAATATACAACACATATTGGTTAGTTGTTTTTTTCTTTTATTTCTGTCAAAAGGGCTATTACCAAGGAGTCTGCGTCAATACTATTAGTGTAGAACTGTTCGTTGATTTCTCTAAATTGAGGAGTATTATACTTAGAGAAAATATTATTTACATCCATTACCATCTCATGATCGATCCCCAGTTTGGATAGTTCATCCATAGTTGCTCTTCCACAAAGATAGAACATGCTTGCGTGCCATAAGTTTCTGGGAAATTCAATTTTCATCTCTTCACTTTTATAATAAAAATCATCTCTTATCTTACTTTCTCCATATAGATATAGTAAGTGCGAACCTTCGTGAAGTATGGTTTCTACAAAAGTGCTTGTAACCTTAGACGGGTCTGTTGTAGATAAGACGATGTTCATTTTGGGTTTAGAAGTCGTGTAAGCTCCCGCCCAATTGGCATAGGTTGTAATATCAACTCTTACTTTTGTAGTATCCGGCCATTGGTTTAGAGACAGTCTTTCCATTTTATGAATAACTTCTTCTTCTATTGTATCTATAGTCTCAATATGTTTTTCTAAGGTTGATGTATTATGTGCTTTATGTATCTCCCAGAAGTACTTTTGATAGATAGGAGAGACTTTATTGAGTATTTCTGTGAATTTCTCACCAAAAGCAGTGTCAGTTATTGTTTTGAATTCTTTTTTTTCTTGCAACCAGATTCTATGATGGTTCAGATCTCGCCTAAGATTTTTTGTAATTAGGCTGTCTTTGTAGTATTTGATTGCCTGATTTAAGATTTCTTTTTCGTTCTTAGATAGTTGTGCTTCGACATTAGTTTCGCCTATTTCTATAAACGTTAAGCCATCTTCTTCTAATTTTTTCTGTTGACTACCATCTGCTCTTTGATATAGGAAATGATGAAGATTGACCCAATAGTTAATATTAAATTCAAAATAGTCTGTAGTATAAGCAGTATCAGCTTTTGGACTTTTGTTACAAGAAACCATGCTGATTATCATGAATATTAGGATATTGTATTTCATATTGACTGTTTTAACGATGACTATTATTGTAGGTATAAATTATCTTGGCATAGCTATTATGATATTTGAGTATATGGATTTCATTTTTTAGGGTGTTGGTAAGGATTCGTTTTTTATCTCTGTTCTTGGTCGTTTATATAACTTGTAAGCATTAAATAATACCCATATAAAGTAGAAAGCGAACACTATTCTTTGTCCAGCGGCAGGAATATTTGGAAAAATAAATGCCCAACTCCCAAATAAGATGGTTAACCATGTAAACGTCAAGGTTGGTTTAATGGCTTTTTTCCAATACGTCGATGTTTTCATCAATTTGGGATAAGTAAATGCTCCAATTAGAAAAAAAATATAGCTTCCAAAACTCCCTAATGTATGAAGAAGCATTGTTAATGATTCTTTGTTGTCAAAATCACCTGGGAATATTCCTGAAAAAGACATAAATAACCCGCTCAATACTATTCCGATTAAGGGAAGTTTACTTGAGTTTTTTGATGCTAAATTCTTGTGTAGCCCAAATCCAAAAATAGCAATTAGCATACCTGGGATTATATACCCTACGATATTCCAATACCACTTATTCGGAGCATCAACAGAGCCAAGTTCACTAATAGCTTTTGATAGATAACTATATTTTGGTCTTTGATTTGCCATGATAAAATATGTTATCCAGAATATTCCAACTGCAAGAAAACCTATTATCGAATAATGTTTGTTTTTCATCTCATTATTTTACTATTGTAGTTTTGTTGTCTAATGATCATTAACAAATTAGTTAAGAACACATTATACCCTTTATACTGCATATGTGCCTATTTACAAATCTAGCAGAATTTTTGATGAACTTAAAATTACGTATTATTCTATATACGATCTGTTGTTATACTTCTGTGTATTGGTAAGGTGTGAAGGTGAGTAGACGAAATAGGGGAGGTAAAAGATAAAAATATAGTAAATTTTTATGAATATAAAGTTTTTTGATAGTTTTTGGTTTTTTGAAAATCAAAGATTTAATAGTATTCAAACTCTTGTTTGTATATTTTATATAATCTACCATTTCTGAAAATTTGTTTTTCTGTCCAATTTCCGTTTTTGTCAAAAATATATTTAAATTCTCTTGTAGTTTGGATCGTTTTTAGATCATTATCATATTCAATATGCTTTATTAGCCTGTTGTTATAGTCATAATAATACTCGTTTCTACTTATTTCTTTAAAATCGCTATAGTATGTATGATATATTTCATTAGAATAATTTGGTTTACGGCTAATATCTTCTATTAATAATTCTTGATATTCTTGTTTGTAATATATTTCTTTGTATAACTTAACTGAAGTCAGTTCACCATTTTGGTACTCTTTAACTGTTCTTTCATTATAGCTTCCACTACCACCAGAAAACGAAAAAGAAGGTAATTGACTATCAGCAGAAGCATAGGTGATTTTCTTTATTAACTTGTGTTTTGGATCAAACATTTTTTCTTCGGAGGTGAATACATTACTTTTATTAAAGGGTTTATCTTTAAGATTGTATTCTACATATTTTTCAGAAATGAATCCTAAAGAATCAGTTATTATTCTTTCTCCATTTAGCTTTTTATTCTCTTCATAATCTATTCTATATTCTTTTGCTAAAATTGTATCATTTAAATATTCATATAAATACATAACTTTTGACTTTCCATCATTATAATTGTGAGTTGCTTTAGTACGTTTATTTGCATTATTATAGCTGTAATAAGACTTGTCGGTTGTCTTTTTTTTATAATTATAATACTCAGAAGACGTTTTATTCCCTTTTTTATCATAAGTTTTTGAAGTCTTAGTTTCAGGTGTTTTGTCTTCATCAAATTGAATTCTTTCTATTTCGTTGCCCTTTTTGTCATATTTGTATTTATATAGGGTATTATATTGGTATCTTGAAATTAATAGATTTTTTTTGTTGTAAATATATTCCTCATCGAGCTCCCAGCCTTTATCATATTCATAGACCTGAGTTTTTTTGCCAAGTTTGTTAAAATGAGCATGCTCATTATATTTTATTTTTTCTTTATTGTCAGCATAGTAGTAGTAGGTTTTTAAAGATTTTACAGGGCCGTATAATCTATAATAGTTTGTGTCGTATGATCTTTTGGTAAAACCATCAAAAACATATCCATTTATAGTATCATTTTTTACAGGAACCCAATTTCCAATAATTTTATAACCTTGATCAGTAATTGTATCTGATCTATCGACACTTATTTCATCCACTTCAAAATGATAACCATAAGGTAATTTTCCTAGTCGTTTACTATTACTTGTTGGGCTTACTCTAATAATTAGACCATTTATTGCTTTAACCGTATAGTGTCGTTGTGAAAAAGATGTAGAACAAAAAAGTATTATAAAAATTATAATTAATGTTTTGAGATGTTTTTTCATAAAAGATTTAATAATATTAATTCTTATATTTATTCATACCAACTTGTATATTTTTTAAAATTCTGTAAACTACGTCTATATTATTTTCTTTGTGTCGTCTGGCCCAAAAAGAATACAGGTTAAAATATCCGTTCATTCCTGAAACATAATCCTTGAATTTTGTTTGATAAATATCTTCATCTAAACTATTTAATTGGTCTAATAATTCATTAATTTCTTTTTCTTTATTAAAATACCCATTTTCAGAAAGATCATATAATTCTTCTAATAGATAATAGTCTGCCGCCTTATCAATTGTATTATAAGTTTTAATTAAAGCATCTAAATATAGGTTAATTCTTGATTTTTTATAAATATCATTTTTATGTAATTCAGAAACAATCACGTCAATAATATCTTCAGAAAAAAAAGAGTCCATGAAATCAGCATCTCTCCAATTATCTTTATCAAAGGGGTGAGTTTGTTTTAAATTAAACCAATTATTGGTTAAACTTCGTAATACATTGTTTTCTTCACTCAAATCGAATGTTTTTTTAACTTTATATATTAAACTTGATGCATTATATGCATTTGTATTTTTATTAAGTTTCTTATCATAAAATTTATCTGTTGGTTCACATACCATGATTTTATTATTTTCTACATAAGTAATGTACTTTTTATTTATAAAAAATGGTTGTATAGCTTCGTGCTCTGGAACAATTTTAACAACTCTTTTGTTATTTATATCTGCTTCCCAAATACATCTATAGTCAAAACCACTATTGTCAAAGTAGAGTTTATTATCTGTTTTGTGCCAGCACATACTACCAAAAAAGACATCTCTTTCATTATCGATATCTGTAACTACGCCTTCTGTCATGGGGTTAAAAAAAGAAGAGAAATCAAATTCTACTTTTGGTAATTGATAAAGAGAATCATTTAGCGATTTACTGTTATATAACTTTTTCAAGGTTTTATCGAAATCAGGAATATGACTAAAATTAATGCTATAATTATGAGTCCAAGCAATAACAGAATTTTGAGGATTTATTAATGCTCTAAAGGTACTTCGACAAAAAAAAGATTTATCAGAAGTTATTTTGTCTTCAATTATCTGAGCTTCTTTTTTGGAGCCTATTTTATAAGCATAATAATCTCTTTTACTTATTAATTGATACATTGAATCATCTGAGTCAATAGGGGTATTTTCTTTAAAATAATAAAGTGTATCATTTTTAATAATCAAGTTATCTAATTGCCTTAGCATAAAAGAAGTTAGGTGAATTTCTGGAGTAGCTTCATTTACAAAACCTACTTTAGGAGAAGGTAAATTAAATGAATCAATAATATGAATTTCATTGTTATATAATTCGTAAATATTGGCAATAGGGCTTTTTCCTTCTACTATAGCCGAATTTATACCTATAAAATAAAACCTTGTTTTGTAATCAAAATTACTTACCCTGACATTATAAAGCTTTTCATTTTTTTTATTTGAAGTGTAGTAAGTTCCTCTTTGCCAATATTGATCATTAATGGTATCAGTATATACTATTCTCTCAATGCTTTCTAGTAAATTACTTGTTAAAGATATATTAGATGTATTATAGGTCTTTATTATAGAATCAATTTTTCCTGATAATTGTTCTTTTTCAATTGCAATTTCGTTTATATCCTGTTTAGAACTGTCAATCAAATTGTTGTTACTAGATGACTGTTCGATATCTGGATTTTGCAGTTTCTTATTTCTTGTGTTTTCAGGTTTAGAATTACAAGAAATTAGTAGAGAAATTATCAGTAAAAATTTAAAAATTTTCATTATTAATTTGATTTGTTATAATACATTGCAAATATCAGATAAGATTTTGATTCTTTTTTATCACCTTACAGGTAACTACTTTAGTAGTTGGCTCTGATTTTTTCCTTTAAAATTTACAGAAATACATAGAGGTATGAATAATATTAGTTTTCGAATTTTAGAGTTCAATCAGCTCTATGTTAGAAAGTTTATATTTTTTGATGTTTCTATCATTTTTGTATTAGCTTCTGCTAGTTTAGGTAATATTATTGATATTGAGCTTACCTATTTTATTCTTCTTCTTTTAGCTTTACTTCTTTACCATCTTCGATAAGAGGACTGATAGCATAAAAATCATCTCCTTTTTTATATATTCTCATCAAAGGTTTGCTTATATCTCCTGTGTACTCTTTTATTCCCGTATTCTTCTTATAGTAAAGTTCTACATCATTTTGAGACTTTTTTTGTAATAATTCATATTCAAATGAATCATTATGAGAGTCCATATTAATAACAACAATATCATTGTCAATATATTCTATTCGGTAAATAAGTGCAGTTCTTGGGTTTTCTGGCTTCGTTCGATATTTAAAAAGATAATAAGTGAATTCATCTTCGTTTATAGAGGTACTTTCATTAAAGTCAGTAGGAATTGTGTATTGGTCATTAGTAAGCTCCGTTATTATAAATGAATTACCTCTTGAGACAATTTTAACATCAGTAAGTACTTCTTTACTCATATTGATAAATGAAACCCTATAAATATCTGTATTTTTTGTTTTTGAAACTTTTAAAGTATTTAAATCAAATTTATCATAATCTTGAGCATCTATAATTGCATTGTAATCTAATTTATTTAGAACCTTAATTAATTCTTCAGATAAATACTCCCTAAGCACACATGTGTTGGTATGCTCATTTAAATCTCTCAAATACTTTGTGTAAAAACTTTTTATAAAATCAATTTGATCAGTTTTAGAAAGCTGTCCTTTTATTTCCTCTTTTACAATTGAAGTACTATCGGAAAATCCATTATCATTTTTTTGATTCCCTTTGCAGGAAATTATGAAAAAAGCAAAAAAATGAACGATTAAAAGTTTAAAATATATATTCATTCCCATCTGTAAGTTTTATAGTTTGGTTTTGCTTTCCTGTAGGCTCTGCCAGGATAGAAATAGTTTTGAATAAAATCGGACACCCAGTTTTCACCATTATAAATCTGTATATGACCAGCTTTGTGTCCTGAAAAAGATTCTATAACAACTATGTCTCCTTTTTTATAATCTTCATTAGATACTTCAACAAATCCCTTGTGAAGTAGAAATGGTCCATAATTACAAGCATAATTAGGCCTCTGTTCAATTTCATTTGGGCCCCATGTTTTCATCCCTCCATCTTCTAATGCCCATCGTACATATTTTGCGCAATATCCGACAGCTATGTCCATAGCACCAGCTCTTTTATTTAGCCCTTCAAGTACTTTATTTAAATCAAGTCCTTCCTTTTTATTTTCTATTAGTTCTTGTGGTTCAGGTTCTTTAATTCCAAACCTTTTCAAAAAGCCAGGTTCCAAATGTAAATCAGATTGCCCATCTAATTCTTCTGCAAGAAATTTATTATACGATTTTAATTGCTTTATTCTAGCTTCATGTATCAATTCCTGACGTTCTTTCTTATCTTTTGCATGTTTAGCTGGTCCTTGGTTTTCAAACCTTCCTGGAGTTAAACTAGCCCATATATGCGCTGCATGTTCTTCTATAGCCTGAGTAACAAAACCATTCAACAATTTATCTAACAAACCAGGTTTTGCATGTATTAACAAAGCAATACAAAACTCATCTTGAGATTTTGGTGAGAAATCTTTAATTCCATACTTTTTGACAAAGTTTCTGTTTTCATTTCTTTTCTCTGTCTTTTTATAATCCTTAACGACCCATCCATTATAATCCCACCAAACGTATTGCATTATTTGATAAGCCCCAGCTGCTGAACTATACATTTTAGTTCCGTCTTTTTTCGTGTACCAATAAATAGGTTTTTCGGGATGTGTGGTTGTGTCTGTAAATTGACTGCCTCCAAATAGTGTTGTATATCCTTCTTCTCCCGGTACTCCTTCAAATTCTTTAACCAATCTCATAAAGGCTCTTATCATAGCCTCCGGATTACTATCTGCTTTGCTCTTCGGGAACATCAAGTTCATTTGATTGATAAAGGCAATCGGATGAAAATGAAATACCTCTGGTGATGCAGGAAAAACACGTTCTGGTGTTGTGGGTGTTTCTTTTTTGTTTTCTGCCGGTGGTGTAGGGGATTAATCATGGACCCTAGTAATCTGAAATAATGGAAATACCATCTGTAGGGATTTCGAAAATTTTACCTGTTTCTTTATCTGCACGATATACCTTATTTACTTCCGTAATTATTTCTTCATCTTCTTCAATGTAAGGTGCAAAGGCAAATAATTCTTTGTCTATTTTACCGTTCAATTGTACACCATCACTATATAAAATCAAATTTTCAGATATTGTTAAATCCTCTACATCTATATAATCGATAACTATATTACTATTCAGCAATACAATAAACTTTATACCTTTCTTAATACTCGTCCCCTCTTTCCTATTTCGTTCAAAAATATCTAATGTTGCTAGTCCATATTCTTTGAAATCCTGATTTTCATTCCCAAAATTATCATAAATACTCCAACTACCATGATTATCATATTTTTTAAACTCTTCAATTTCATGTAAATATTGGTTATATGATTTTCCAATGGCAGATTTTATCTTAATAGTGTCTTTTTGCTGTGTTATTGCTTCTTTAGTTTCTGCTATGAGACTAGATTTATTTTTATTCTCAATCTTACACGCTAATAAAAAAAGTACTATTAATAAATATTTTGATATATGTTTCATAAGGTAATTGCGGTACTTTATCAAAACTTACACCAAAATGTAAGTGATTCATTTTTTTATCTTGATAATAGTTGCCTGTAGAGCCAGTATTTTTAGATATTTCTATTATTTTTGATTTAATATAGGAACCTACTCTTCCTTACATTTATACAAATAAAATCATTTAAAGATTACGGAAAAGACAAAGACAATTAAAATCCGTAATCTCCATTTTCTGCTTTCATACCCTTTGATGGGACTTCAAAGATTTTACCTGTTTCCTTGTCTGCTCTAAAAGCTTTATAAATATCTGTAACAAATTGTTCGCCACTATCATCATATCTTACGTATGCAAATATTTCTCGGTCTATTTCGTCATTTAACCAAACTTCATCACTTAAAAAATAATCTTTTGGAATATCAATTTTTTCAACATCTATGTAATCAATTACCACTTTATTATTGACCATGACAACGTACTTTGTTCCTTTTCGTATACTCGTTCCTTCTTCTTTGTTTTCTTCAAAGATATCTAAAGTCGACAAAATGTAACCTGAATACTTAGATGTATCATCCTGATAATCAGTTACACTCCATCCCCCTCTACTAGTAAATTTTTTAAACTCTTCAATTTCATGTAAATACTTGTTATACGATTTTCCTATGGCAGACTTTTTTCTAACAGTATCTTTTTGCTGTTGAACAACTTCTTTTTCAGAAGAAGTAGATATAATATTCTCAGAAGTATTTGCTATTTTTTTTGTCTCAACCTTACAAGATGAAACAATGAATAAAAATATTATAGTTTTAAAGAAATATTTCATGATATTTAAATTTTAATTACCATTCTGAACTTGGGATATATCCATCTTGCTTACTCATCGAGTCTCCCTCCTCATCATTAATTATATATTCTTTTAATATTTGTGCTGGTTCAAGTTCTTTAATTTTTTTGGTTACAGGATCTTTTTCAGTTGCATCGTACATTGCTAAATGTAAATGAGCCGTATTACGATGTTGTACTGCATTACCCGTCATCCCCACATAACCAACAATATCGCCTTTTTTAGGTAAGTCATCTTTGCTAACTCCTTCGTAATTTTTTTTGGCTATATCTAAATCTACTACCATTTTGTCAATAGTTAGTGTATTGGCGGCAGGGGCATAAGTTACTTCAAATATAGCATTCTTTTCTAGACTACCATTGGTATGTTTAAGTTGAATCTTTTTAGTATTTATACAAGATTCATAGGTATGATATTCTTCTGATTTTCCCATTACACCTCCTAAACAGAATTTCTTGTCAAGAAATTCTATCATATGACAGTATACCACTACATGTGTTTTGTCTTTATATTTTATATTAAAATTTAAATCAAAACCTCCTGCTTTTCTTTCTCTAAATCTGTGTCTAGTAACTTTAGTAAAATCTTGACAAGCATATATAGGAGTACCTACAGGAGCATAGATATCCAACCCATGATGCATTCTTGGTTTACCATTTCTAAGACGGCGTTTTATAGCCCTACTACGATCTGTATCCCAGCCTTTATGCTCACTATGAATACCTAATTGTCCTATATAATGCCCTCTAACTTGTGGGTTAACAATAGGATCATACCATTCCCCATGATCTGGGTCATAAGGGTTGGTAATCTTTTTCATATGATTAATAAAGCTAATAGGATGAAAATGCCATACTTCTGGGTTGGGTGGGATCATTCTGGGTTTTGCCGGTGCTTCTAGCAACGATGCTGGTGATGCCAAGGGCTTGGGCGGCATAGGTCCCATTACTTCAGCAGTATCGTCTTTGGGTTCTTCTTTAAACTCTCCTGCCTTGAGTTCTTTCCAAAAACACAGGTTTTTGATACGCTCTTTGAGTGCATTTATCTTTTCTTGCTTTTTGGCGGCATCTACATCTTGTATGTCAAAAAACTGTTTGGTTTCTCTTTCGATCTCACCAGAGGTGTATGCCCATTCGCTCTTATGTTTGCAAACCAGTTTGCTAAACTTGGTTACGTTATCGATTTTTCTATAAGCGGTACGCCACTCGTTATGATCTAATACTTTGTCTTGATTGGCATCTACTTTGCCCCAAATGGTTTCTATAAATGGGGTAGTACTAGTGGCATTGCGTATCTCTGCTACGCTGTACACAAACTCGTTACCTGCCTCTAGGGGTTCAAAACCAAAGATTGTCCAATCAAAGGCAGAGACTTGTTCTAGTTGTGCATCATCCTGCGCAATCCACCCTTTTTTTTCTTCTTGCTCCTCTTTACAAATGATATAACACCATTTTTTGTCTTTGGGATTGGTGACGTGTTTGGTTTTTCTGATCAGTAAGAGATGTTCTTGTGATAGGGTTACTTCTTCTGTTTCGTCTTCTATGGGTTGGATCAGGTAATATTCGCTTACATCGGTACGCAGTCTTACGGTTTCGGTTACCCGGGGGGTGATGAGCTCAGGTTCTGTAGCAGTTTCGGTTTCGGTTGTGGTCTCTGTAGTGGTGCCGGCAAGGTCTTCTTTGACCCCATCGATAACAAATGATCGTGGTTTGATAGAGGCTATGGGTTGTAATGCTTCTTGTTTGGTAGCATCGAGATCAATCCAAATGCTTTTTCCCTTGGCTTTGGGGTCAAATCGTACAATCCTGTTTTTTTTGTCTGCCCACTTTTTGTCTTTTTCTTCGGGGTCTGATTTTACAAAATACAAGGTATCACCATTAGACAAGATGTTATTAAAAGCAGTATTTACAGTTGCAAATGCATCACCTTTTTTGATTCCATAACTATTGATTTTATTTTTATGGTCGATCAGGTCTTTGTATTGTACTGTTGTTTCTACAGATTGTGGCTCTACTTTACAATAATTACCACTAATAGCAAGGATTTTTACAGGGGTATTTTTCTTTATTGTAGTATCAAACTTCAGGTTTTTCTTTAGCGATGTGCCTGCTGCTATCTTATAGTAATGTTTCTTTTTCTCCCCGTCTTTGCCTTCATCATTAAGCAAGCCTTCTGGATTCTTGTGGCTAAAGATTTCTATATGAGCGGTTCTATATGTAGGTTGTCGTTCGGCATTATATTTTCCGGTATATCCCAACAAAGTTCCAGCTTTGATCGCTAAATCATAGTTTTTTACCTTATTAAGCACGACATCGTCTTTGATCTCGTTGTATTTAGATACGTCGTTTTTATGTACGTATTCGTCTTTGCCTTTGAGCTTATACCAGTTACCTTGTGTTTTTTCTACTTTGATCTCTTGGTCTTTGTTGATCATGCGTACAAAAGTTCCGTTGGGCTTGTCATAGACGTGCGCTCCTTGTTCTGAGTTTTTATCTGTGTGTATTTCTTTATAGATTGTGTATATACCATCTTTTAGTTTAGCATCTTGCTTGTATCGATACATCCACAGATTGGTATGTGTTTTTTTTGTCGCAGGGTCGGTATAGGAGACTTTTACATATTTTTTTCCTTTGGCAGTGTTGCTCCAGTGCGATTTTTTTTGTTCCTCTTCTGTTAGTTTGGCTACTTTTACGGTGTGGCCTTTTGGAATCACCATAAGGAATTTGTCATAAAGTTTTTCGTGCCCTCGAACTCTTATTCCCTTTTTATGATGTGCTGATTTTATTTTGTAAATGGGTTTGCCGTACAGATCGGGGATTTTGCCCTTCATTTCATTTTTGCTCATTAGGTGATGATACAGGCTGTAGAACGGATAGGTGAATCCCTCGGGGCTCTTGTACTCGTGCTGCATGAGCATAAAACCACTTGAATATTCATAGGTTTTACCATCAATTTTTTCTTTGATGTAGTCTTCTAGAATCCTATAGGCAATGATTCTACCATCAGCAATGGCTCTTATTTCTTTATCACCTTCGGCATGTAGTCCTCCATGCCAGGTGTTGTAATGGTTCACCGGGTATACTCCAAAGCTGTTGGTTTGCCCCAGTATATCTGCTACATTGTTTTGGATATATGGAAAAGATAATTTCATATAAGCATTAAATTACATACTAAATATATACTCTGGAGTGATCGTATTTTTCTTAGCCTCTTGCTTAAGCTCATCTTGCTTTTCTTTTGCTTCTTTCAACGATCTACCAGTCACTGATGCCAATACATTCAAGACAGGGCTAATCTTAGGAAAAGGGATTTCTTGCAAGGGCAGTATGGCTGTAGGTGCAGAAACTCCTGTGCCGATTAATACAGTAGTTTCTCCTACAGTGATAGCACCCCCGTGTGCAGTCATACTACCAACTGTGGCAGCAGGTTTACCACCGATCAATACCGTAGCTTCTCCCTGTGCTATCGTATCGGGTGGGCCGACACAGGTACAAAGGTCTCCTACTACAGCGGCAGGTTTGCCACCGATCAATACAGTAGGTACTCCCGGACCGGTTACAGGTCCTCCTACGTGTGGTATTGGAGGTACTCCCGGATTAAACATCGGGCAAGTGTGAATACTTCCTATTGTTGCTGCTGGTCCTGGCATAGTATATTAATTAAGTTTTACAATTGGTGCAGATACTTCTGTCATGGCTGTACCGGTTACTTTGGTTTGTGTACCGTTTACTTCTGCAGTGGTTAACCCTTCTACAATCGCTTTTTGTCCTTTTACCGTTGCATCAGACATAGCTTCTAGGGCTATAGCACCATTACTTTTTACTCCTGTGTCTCCTGTAGATTGTATTGCAACATTACCTTCTGCCAGCGCCGACAGATCTGCTTCTGCTGCAATATCTACATTTTGTTGCGCTCCTATATTGATGTTTTCTTCTGCTTGTATATTTATATTTTTGGCTGCGATATCAATGGTTTCTGTAGCGTTGATCACTAATGATTTTTCTTGAGTATTAAAGGTAATAATACTTCCTTCATTATCATAAATTTTTATGGTTTCTTCTCCATCAGTGTCATTTAATTCTACTGTATGTCCGCTGCGGGATCTAATAGCCTTGATATCATTGGTTTCAGTCTGCCAGGCGTCTGCTTTGTTGCTGCCGTTGTATAAGGCGCCCATCACAAAAGGCCGCTCGGCATTACCGCCTTCATACCCTATAATAACTTCTTCTCCCGTCTCTGGTATAAAATGTAATCCTTTTTCTGCTCCTGCATAAGGAGTCGACATTCGTAACCATGGGGTTTCGCCTCCCATTGGGATCTGCCAGTTGTATTGCACTTTTATACGACTCATGCCCTCGGGATCATTGGTGTCGATTACTCTTGCGATTTGGATCTCGCTTTTTGAGAGTGTAGAAATATCTGTAAGCGGATATACATCGATATCCATAGGTATTGCTGTAAAACTGTTTACATAATTACCATTTTCATCACAGGTATGGTCTACTTTTGTTATTCTATATCTACCAAAAGTGCCACTCTCATTTTGTATATCGATCACTTTGCCCAAACTTACGCTGGTATTACTGCTTTTTCCGGTAATGCTTACCTGTTTTTGTTCTATTATTTTCTTTTGTAACGTAATGGCAGTATCAAGACGTTGTTGCAATTGCTCGTCTTCGTAAGCGTAAAAAGGTATTTGTGTTTCGTTTTGAAACATATTTTCACTCACACTAGACGCAAAAACAGTATGCCCTTGCCCTTGAGAAGATACTGATGCCGTAGAGGCTTCTACAGCTTCGTCGCTAAGGTATTTATGAGTGTAATATTTAAATTTTCCCGACTCCGGTTGTAGTCCAAGGCTAAAATCTGTAAGATCGTATCCATAATTTAGTACAACATCATCGCCAAGGTCTGGTTTTCCGAAGTATAAGGTATCTCTTGCATATAATAAATATTCTCCTCGGGTGGCCGCCAACCTTTGCATGTATTGAAATCCACTTTCTTGATTTTGAACAGAGTACATAAGTGTGTCGTCGTTCTCCGGAGTAATATTTATATTTAATTTTGATTGATCATATATGCCTAGTACATTTTGTATCGCTTCTGATAGTGGTGTGTCTAAAGCAGAGCTCATATGTGGACCATCATCAATAATGATACTGCTACTCATACCATGAATATTAATGATGTCACCAACTCCGGCACCATCTTTACCTTTCTCACTATTGATATGTGTAACAATCCCTTTGAATTGTAAAGAGGTATATCCAAGGTCTCTACCATGATCGTCTACTTGTATGATACAATCCTGACCTAGAAAATTTTTGCTGTTTTCTAGTAATGAAGTTCCATTAAGCTCAGTTTCTAAAATGTCACCTCTTACAGCTATTTTAAAACTAGAATGCTCTCCTATATCCTCTTTTAAAGAAAAACTGTTTATAAATGGGATAACCTCACCTCCGATTGATACCTGAATTTCAGTTTGTAAAGCCATAGAATATATCTCGTTTTTTAGTTGATTGATTATTTGGTTTTTTACACTTATCTCTTTTACAATAAAAAAGTTAAGAGGAATATGAACGTAAACTTTATACAAGCATGCAAGTATAAAATTTTATTTTTTAATCGACAGGGGGTTTTCCCCCTGTTTCTCTACGAAAAAAATAAAAAACTCGTTAAAAGGTAATTATTTTTTTGATTTTAATAGGAATAAATTTTAAAATTCCTACAATTGTTTTCTTTTTCTTAAAGCAAATAATGCCTGCTTATTTTGTGTTAAAATATAAAGTTAAAAGTTGTTATTATTTTGTTATTCTTATACCACAATATCTTTGCCAAAATTAAATACAGCGTACAATATCTTGTTGTGTTTTTTAATTCATTATAATGGGGTTTATATACAGCTGTCAAACAATATGATAATAGGGGAGTAACCATAGAGGTTTTTTCAATCAGAGTATTTTTTATACTTAATAGAGTACTACATTTATAAGCTGTATTTACAACATTCAAAAATCTTACTTTTAGATTGATTTTTATAGGGTCAACTTCCCAAACCTAATGTTTTGTTGCTGAAAATACGGTTTGGGTTTCCCAAGCTTCTTTTGATATATCTTATTTTTATAACATAAGAGTATTGTCAGTCTGAGCTTGTTGAAGACACTTTTTAAAATGGTAAAATGAAAAACTTCGACAAGCTCAGTTTGACAATGAAAGAGTATAGATAAAAACAAGCATCATCCTGAGCTCGATTCAGGGTCACACAATATTGGGAATAATCCTAATGAGATGCTGAATCGAGTACCTTTAGATTTGATCTTTTACCCATCATTGTAGATGCATTCAATGCCTCGCATAAGTAGTATCACTCTTGATAAAGGTACTTTTAGGTCATAATGAGGTGATTCGAGCTCTTGTTTTGATCCTTCGAACTACTTGTATAGGTAGTTCGAATCATTAGAAAGGTACTTCTAGGCCACTCAAAGGTAGTTCGAACCACCTCTTTTTGGATCGACACCCCTGATTTGATCAAAAATATCCTTCAATATAGGCCCTCGAAGCCGCAAAGGATCAGAAAAAAGCGTCAATGTAAGCCTTCGAAGCGATAAAATATGGGTAAAAAGAAGTAAAGTGCGGCCTCGAACTACCTTTGCGTGGCCTCGACCCTTTATCGAGTAGGGGGTACACCCTTCCTAACAAGGGGTATTGAGTTGTTTTTTGAAGTTGACACCTCAAATCTATAGGCTTCTTTTGATCTTCTGCTCTAAAGATTTTAACCCCCTTTGACTTAAAAGTAAAATAATAAAATGCACAAAATGGACTGATTGTATTATTTTTGTTTATTATACAAAGTGACGTGCTGTAGTAGTCGCTACAGAAAATACAATAAACATGATCCATAAGTCTACGATAGATGCTGTTTTTGATGCTGCTCGGATAGAAGAGGTAATAGGAGATTTTGTGCAGCTTAAAAAGGCGGGGAGTAATTTTAAAGGTTTAAGTCCTTTTAGCGAAGAGAAAACTCCATCATTTATGGTGTCTCCTGTAAAACAGATCTGGAAAGATTTTTCTAGCGGAAAAGGAGGTAATGCGGTTGCGTTTTTGATGGAACATGAGCACTTTACCTATCCCGAAGCCATAAAATATCTAGCCAAAAAATACAATATCGAGGTTGAAGAAACTAAGCAAACCGATGAGCAAAAACAACAGGCTGATGAGAGAGAGAGTATGTATTTGGTAAGCGAGTTTGCTAATACTTTTTTTAAAAATTCACTTCATAAAACAGAACAGGGTAAAGCCATTGGCCTTACTTATTTTAAAGAAAGAGGGTTTACAGAAGAAACGATACAAGCCTTCTCATTGGGATATTCTCCTGATGTTTGGGATGCTTTTACAACAGAAGCTATAAAAAAAGGGTATCAATTAGAGTTTTTAGAAAAAACAGGGCTCACTATCGTAAAAGAAGAGAAGCAATTTGATCGTTTTAAAGGACGAGTAATGTTTCCTATTCAATCGATGTCTGGGAGAGTACTTGGTTTTGGAGGTAGAATATTGACTAATGAAAAAAAAGCTGCAAAATATCTCAATTCTCCAGAAAGCGATATTTATCATAAAAGTAAAGTGCTTTATGGGATTTATCATGCCAAACAAGCCATTGCCAAAAACGATAACTGTTACTTGGTTGAAGGATATACAGATGTAATACAGTTCTATCAAACCGGAGTAAAAAATGTTGTGTCTTCATCCGGTACAGCTTTAACCCCGGATCAAATCCGATTGGTTAGTAGGCTTACCAAAAATATAACAGTACTATTTGATAGTGATGCTGCGGGGATGAGAGCTTCAATCCGAGGGATAGATTTAATTCTTGAGCAAGGAATGAATGTAAAGGTATGTAGTTTTCCCGAAGGAGAAGACCCTGATAGTTTTGCAAAACAAAATACGCTTGAAGAGTTAACCTCGTATCTTGAAGAAAATGTACAGGATTTTATAAGTTTTAAAGCTTCTCTACTTCAAAAAGAAGCGAGTAATGATCCGATTAAAAAAGCTGAAATGATTAGAGATATGATCACAAGTGTCTCTAAAATACCGGATGTGATCAAGCGAGAGATTTACATACGAGAATGTTCTAAAATCATGGATATTTCTGAAGATGTTTTATTTGATACACTGGCACAAATACGAAATGATCACACAAAGGATCAACGTAAACAGCAAAAAACAGCACAAAAAAAATCTTTTGAGGTTGTAAAAACAGAAGTCAAGAAAGCTCCGGAGGTAAATCGACAATATGAATTAGAGCGTAAAATTATTGAAATATTGTTGTTGTACGGTAAAAAGGAAGAAGAGTTTGAGGATCTTATCCTAAAAGAAAATGAAGAAGGAGAGCTTGTACATGAATTAGAGCAATATACAGCTAAAGTTTTTGAGAAAATATATCTGGACTTGCAAGAAGATGAGATAGAGTTTACGAATAATGATTTTAAAACACTATATACAATTCTTATAGAGCAGCTTAATCAAGAAGAAGATTTTAGATTAGAAAATTTTATCAATCATATTGATCCTGAGATTGCATCAGAAATAACGTCTATTTTGATGACGGAGGATAAGCATTCTTTAAGCAGGTGGCACGACAAAGAAATACATGTCAAATTAAAAGAGAATAATGTATCGGCATATGTACATGACGTTATTTTGAATCTAAGAGGCGTTCTGATTGCACAAAAGATAGAAGAGCTTAAGCAATCTATAATGACATCAGAAAATAATGAAGATAACCACGAAACCCTTCAGGATATAAGTGATTATCTTCTTTTAAGAAAAATATTGTCAGAAAAACTAAATCGAGTAGTTTAATTAATATGTAATAATCGGGATTGATGTATAAGATCAGCCAAATTATCTACTTTAAGTTTTTTTAGTAACCTTGTTTTATAAGTACTTACTGTTTTTTCATTTATAGATAGAGTAGTAGCAATGTCTTTATTTCTTTTTCCTGAAGACAGTAGGTTTAATACCTCAATTTCTCGAGAAGAAAGTTTTTTGTACTTAACAACCATATTGTTATCATTAGCATTACCATTTGCTAATTGCTCTGTTAGGTTGTCATTAAGATATATACCTCCTCTGGCAACTCTTTCTATAGCTTTTTTCAGCGTTTTTGTAGGTACTGTTTTTGATAAATAGGCAGAAGCACCAGCTTTAATAGCGCTAAGTGCATACATCTCTTCTGGATGAGAACTAAATACAACTACCTTGATACCAGTAAATTCTTTTTTAATTGTTCTTAATGCCATAATACCATTGATCTGGGGTAAATCCAGTTCCATGATAAGGACATTAGGGGTGTTAGCCTTTAATACATCATACATTTCGTTTCCATTACTAACTTTGCCAATGATTTCATATTCCTCAGAATTACGAAATAAAGAAACGATCCCCTTCCTTGTAATTGGATGATGATCGGCGATTAATACGGTTGTCATTCTTGTTTACGAGTGTTAATGTTCGTTTAATTTTATTTAACATTTAGCTTATAGATTAGGGGTAGTTTTTTATAAATCTTAAATGCAAAATTACTAAGAACTATTCCTCATAAAATTTTTTTTGTTAATTTATCGACAAAATGACATTTATAATAGATTAACGGGTATTTTGCAGACAGGTATAGGGTTCATTTTGTGTTGGTTTACGGTATTTAATCGAATAAAAATGTTAAATACCTCTGATTCTCGACCTTCAAAATCACTGCTGCTCTTTCCTTGATCTTTCATTTTCATCGCCCACTCAAGTTCATCATAAGTAGCTCCAATTTGATCTTCATCACTTCTGCTATCACCAAATAATCCATCCGTAGGTGCTGCGATTTGTATAGAATTTGGCACTTCCAGCGTTTTTCCGATAGCATAGACTTCGCTTTTTAATAAATCTGCTATTGGACTTAGGTCTACACCACCATCCCCGTATTTTGTATAGAAGCCCACACCAAAATCTTCTACTTTGTTACCGGTACCGGCAACAAGAAATCTATGGAGTCCTGCAAAATAATATAAAGTAGACATTCTAAGCCTTGCCCTGGTATTTGCTAGTGACAAATCTAATTGAGCACTAGGATCTACAGTAGGAACAGCAGTCTTTAATTCTTCAAAAACTGGAGTTAGATCTACTCTCGTGTCAGAAACATTAGAAAACCGTTCTTTTAATTGATTGATATGTTCTTGAGCTCGGTTGATTTGACTCTGAGCTTGATGTATAGGCATTTCTACACAAAGTGTATTGAGACCTGTTTTTGCACATAATGAAGAAGTAACTGCACTGTCGATTCCTCCACTAATGCCTACTACAAAACCGTTCATGTTTGCTTTTGTAGCATATTCTTTAAGCCATGTTACAATATGATCAATCACTTTTTCTGTTTGCATGTGTCGTTGTTTATAGTTGTTTTAATAAAATAAAGAAAATACGTGTTAAAGATTGTAATCATTATATATTTGTAAGCTTTTATACTTTATATGTTTACTAGCTTAGTTCATAATTTGATTAGTACTTTTGTTAATATAAAATTAATAAAAAAAGATGGCGTTTAGTAGAGATAATAATTATTTAAAAAGTTATCGTGATTTGATGACGAATAGTATGAAATATGTAAAAATTATAATTGTTTCTTGCATAATATTTTCTTGTACAAGTAAAAATAGGATAGAAAAGGAGATAGAAAACATTCCTGTTGATATTACTGTAGAACGATTTGATCAATTATTTGCAGAGATTACCCCGCAGAATTTACCGGATTTAAAAAAGGAATATCCATTTCTTTTTGCAGAGCAATATGCAGATAGTGTTTGGATTAATAGGGCAAAAGATACAATTCAATTAGAGGTTAATAGTGAAATTAAAAAGATATTTCCTGACTTTTCTAAAGAAGAAGAGATGTTGTATGATTTGTTTCAGCATATTAAATATTATTTTCCTGAGATCAAAGAGCCACGAATAATTACTATAACCTCTGATGTTGATTATAGAAACAAGATAGTTGTTTCTAAAGGTATTTTGATCATATCATTGGATACATATCTGGGAGAAGATCATCATTTTTATGAAAGCATACAGAATTACTTAAAAAAAGGATTCAAAAGAGAATATATTCTTCCTGATGTTGCAGGAGCTTATGCTAAAAATAGAGTAGGTCCAATACGCGACAGGACTTTTTTGGGTAATCTCATAGCGTTTGGAAAAGAATTATATATCAAGGATTTGCTTTTGCCAGATTTTGATAAGGCTAAAAAAATAGGGTATACGCAAGAAGAATATGCTTGGGCAGAAGAAAATGAAGAAGAGATATGGAGGTATTTTGTAGATAGACAATTATTGTACAGCACTGATAGTAATCTCATGCCTAGGTTTTTGTATCCGGGACCTTTTTCAAAATTCTATCTAGAAGAAATAGATAAGGAGGCACCGGATAGAATAGGGCAGTATATAGGTTGGCAAATAGTTTCTTCTTATATGAAAAATAACGACGTATCTTTGCAACAAATGTTGATGGCAGATGCCGAAACAATTTTTAATAAATCAAAATATAAACCCGCTAGATAGTATTGATAGATGCATAAGTCAGAAATAAAGATAGATATAGAATTAGACGAAAATCGAGTGCCGGAACAGTTGCAATGGACAGCCCAAGATGGTGGTGTCGAGAATGAAGAAACCAAAGCAGTATTATTATCGGTTTGGGATAGTAAAAATAAAGAAAGTTTAAGAATCGATCTATGGACAAAAGATATGCCCGTAGACGAAATGAAAATATTTTTTCATCAAACCCTTGTTTCAATGAGTGATACATTTCATCGTGCTACTCAAGATGAAAAAATGTCTGCAACAATGAAAGATTTTTGCGACTATTTTGCCGAAAAACTAGAGCTCAAGCAGAAATAAAAGAATGAATTTTTTGAAATGTTTTTAAAGTAAAATAGACTAAAACTTTAAAAACCTATAGTTTGAAACGCTCGTTGATCTTTGTTTATAATGCTACTTCTGATTTTTGGAGTAAATATATTGATGTTGCTCACAAAATTGTAAGTCCTTCTACGTATCCTTGTGATTTATGTAGTCTTACTCATGGAAATTTTTCTGAAAAGAAAATCTGGAAAGAATTTAGAGAAACTACTGAAGATGGGTTTGTCTTTATGTACAAAAATGAATTTGAGAATCAATATCCTGATTATGTAGATGTAGATTTACCAATTGTAATGAAGAAAACAGAAAAAGGTTTAGATAAACTGATTACTGCTGCTCAGTTTTCAGACATACATTCTATCGAAGAATTAATAGAGTTCTTGCAAAGAGAAGAGGGTAACTAGTTGTTCTTTAATTCAGTATTAATTTGATTGATGTAATTAAGGATATCTTCTTTTCCTAAGCCTGATGAAGAAGAGGTGATAAAATAGTTAGGCATTTCTTCCCAATACAGTAGCATCTTCTCGATGTACATGTTTATTTGTGTTTCAAGTTTATTTTTTGAAAGTTTATCAGCTTTTGTAAAAATGATAGAAAAGGGAATCTGGTGTTCTCCCAGCCATTGCATAAATTCTAAATCTATTTTTTGGGGTTCGTGTCTACAATCGACAAGTACAAATGCGCTTACTAATTGTGTACGTTTTGAAAAATATGCGGTAATGAATTTTTGAAAAACTTTTTTAGTAGATTTAGATACCTTGGCATATCCGTATCCTGGTAAATCTACCAAAAACCATGATTTGTTTATGATAAAATGGTTGATTAACTGTGTTTTTCCAGGTTTTCCAGAAGTTTTTGCGAGGTTTTTGCGATGCGTTAGCATATTGATCAAAGAAGACTTGCCTACATTTGATCTTCCGATAAAAGCATACTCAGGGAGCTTGTCTTTTGGACACTTTGCAACATCACTATTGCTCATTACAAAATCAGCACTGCTAATTTTCATAATACCGATTTTTTAGAAATTACGCTCCTGTAACCAGTTATAAAGGAGTTTGTTAAAGTCTTCGGGATGTTCCATCATAGGAGCATGGCCACACTTGTCTATCCAATACAGATTAGAATCTGGTAAAAGCTTATGAAAATCTTCAGCCACTTCAGGTGGAGTCACATTGTCATTTTTTCCCCATATAATACAAGTTGGAGTTGTCATATTAGGAAGGTCTTTTGCCATATTGTGGCGAATTGCACTTTTTGCCGAAGCGAGGGTTCTTATAAGTTTGTTTCTGTCATTTACGGTTTCATAAACTTCATCTACGATTTCTTTGGTAGCGATAGAAGGATCATAAAAAACATTTTCAGCCTTTTTTCTTATATATTCATAGTCACCGCGTTTTGGATAACTTTCTCCCATTGCATTCTCGTATAATCCAGAGCTTCCTGTGATTACCAGACCTTTTACTTTTTCTGGGAACATCTTGGTGCACAATAGTGCAATATGACCTCCCAAAGAGTTCCCTAATAGTATAGCTTCTTTGTTGTGATATCCCAAATGTTCTATAAAATCATTGAGATATCTGGTAAATGCACCTATACTTGTTTTAACAATTGGCATTGTGTATAAAGGTAACTCAGGGATCAGAACCTTATATCCATTTTTTGGAAAAAAAGAAACGACACCGTCAAAATTACTAAGACCTCCCATAAGCCCATGTAAAATGATTATCGGGGTTCCTTCTCCTATTTCTAGATAACTAAATTTTCCGTCTTTTATTAATTCGTGCTTCATTAATGCTTCTTACAAGAATCAAAAGCAAATATAGCATTTTCATAATAAGTTTTAAGATTTTTTATAAATACTAATAAATGAATTTTAATAATTTTTTTTGTGACCTGTCAAATACAATACGAATTGGTTAGAAGCAAGTATTTATCTCGCTTTTTGTAGTGTATTGATAAACAATTTTTTAAAGATTTTGATCACTTCTTTCTTCTTTAAAAAGGTATAACTTATTAACAATGTGGTAAATTGTGGTAAAAAGTGGTAATTTTTTCAATATATTTGACTAATTAAACGTTTAATAGAGTAAAGTGGTAAATCTAATCGGCACATATGAGTGTAAAGCGGACGCTAAAGGGCGTTTGATGATGCCTGTTGCTTTCAAGAAGCAATTGTCGTCTGTGTTGCAAGATGGATTTGTACTTAAAAGAAGTGTTTTTCAGCCCTGCTTGGAGTTGTATCCTATGGCAGAATGGAATTTATTGATGGCTAAAATTAATAAGCTTAACCGATTCAAGAAGAAGAACAATGATTTTATAAGAAGATTTACTGCAGGGGTAAAAATGGTTGAGGTTGATGCTACCGGTCGTTTGTTGATTCCCAAAGATCTGATAGGTTTTGCGGGGATATCTAAAGAACTTGTATTAGCATCAGCGGTTAATATCATCGAGGTTTGGGATAAAGCACAATACGAGAAAGTAATAGATGATACAGCAGATGATTTTGCAGATCTTGCTGAAGAAGTAATGGGTTTTGATGATGAGATAAGTCTTGATTGATAGCTTCTCATTATTAAGTATAGAAATAGAATGAATGGAAGATACAGGATATCATAATCCGGTTTTGTTAAAAGAGACTGTCGCGGGATTGGCAATCAAACCAGATGGTATATATGTAGATGTAACTTTTGGAGGAGGAGGACATTCTAAAGAAATCCTCAGGCAGCTAGGACCACAAGGAAAATTGTATGCTTTTGATCAAGATCAAGATGCTCTTAATAATGAATTAAAAGATGAGCGATTCACTTTGATTAATGAGAATTTTAGGTTTGTCAAAAGGTTCTTGCGATTTTATGGAGTGCGAAAAGTAGATGGGATTCTAGGAGATTTTGGGGTATCCTCACATCAATTTGATGAGGCAGAGAGAGGTTTTTCTACCCGTTTTGATGCAGATTTGGATATGAGGATGAATCAAAACAGTAGTGTATCTGCTTATCATATCATTAATGAGTATGAAGAATCAGATTTGAGAGCTGTGTTTTTGAAGTATGGAGAATTGAGAAACGCTCCTAAACTAGCAAGAGCAATTGTAGAAGTGAGAAAAAATACACCTATAAAAACGAGTGTAGCCTTAAAAGAGATTTTGAAACCATTTTTGCCAAGACATAAAGAACATAAAGTATTGGCTCAAATTTATCAGGCGATTCGTATTGAAGTTAATCAGGAGATAGAGGTGCTTAAAGAGTTTTTGAAGCAAACAGAAGAATTATTGAAAGAAGGAGGACGATTAAGTTTGATCTCGTACCATTCTTTAGAGGATAGATTGGTAAAGCGATTTATTAGAAATGGGCTTTTTGAAGGAGAACCTGAAAAAGATTTATATGGTAATGTAACAGTTCCTTTTAAAAAAGTAGGAGGGCTGATAGTGCCTGATGAAGAAGAAATAGCAGAGAATAACAGGGCACGAAGTGCTAAACTAAGAATAGCGGAAAAACTTTGAAAAAAGCAATTTATGACATATTAAAAGGAAAGTTTCTTATTGCAGATGATGCAATAAAAAATTGGAGAATGCTGTTGTTTCTTTCCTTTTTAGCGATCATAATGATTGCAAGTTCTCATAATGCAGAGAGTAAGGTGCATGAGATTGCAAGGTTAAATGACGAAGTAAGAGAATTGAGAACACGATTTGTTGATGGAAAAACAGAATTGATGAAATTAAAAATGGAGTCATCAATTATAAAAAAAATGGAGAAAAAAGGATTGAAACGTCCTGAAAAACCACCCAGAAAAATAATTGTAAAAAATTAAGTTGTCTTGGCAATAAAAGAAAAGAACATATTAAACAGACTGTACTTTATAGCAGCAGTTATGCTCGTTTTTGCAATTGTAGTGGTGGCAAAACTGATTAATATACAATTTGTTGAAGGAGATCAATATCGTCAAAAAGCACAAGAACGTGTTTTTAGAACTTTTGATATCCCTGCAAATAGAGGAAATCTATATGATAGTAAAGGCAATTTGTTAGCAACATCGGTAACAAAATATGATATCCGTTTTGATGCAGTTACTGTAACAGATAAGGATTTTAGAGATCATATAAAACCACTTTGTGAAGCCTTATCACAAGAATTTGGGAAACCTGTTTCTTATTATGATAAATTGATAAGAACCGCAAGAGGAAATAAAAATAGATACCTGTTAATTCGTAGAAATCTCGGGTATTCTCAATATATGAGAGTCAAAGAGTTTCCTTTGTTTGAATTAGGTGCTAATCGAGGTGGATTTATTGTAGAACAGCGAACAGTAAGAGAACATCCTATCGGGAAGATAGCAGAACGAACAGTTGGGTATGAAAGAAGGGATGAAAATGGGTATTACACACGTGTTGGGTTAGAAGGGGCATATGGGCCTTTTTTGAGAGGAAAAGAAGGAAAAAGAAAAAAACAGAAAATTGCTAAAAATCAATGGAAACCAATTGGAGATGCTAATGAAGTAGAACCACAAGATGGTTTTGATGTCATATCAACCATAGATGTAAATATTCAAGATATAGCTCACCATGCACTATTAGCGCAGCTTGAAAAATATGAAGCAGAACATGGTACAGTGGTGGTGATGGAGATGAAAACAGGAGAAATTAAAGCAATTTCTAATCTGGGGCGTACCCAAAAAAGAAAATATTA
The DNA here is from genome assembly GCF_006443095.1 of Aquimarina algicola. Taxonomy (GTDB): domain Bacteria; phylum Bacteroidota; class Bacteroidia; order Flavobacteriales; family Flavobacteriaceae; genus Aquimarina; species Aquimarina algicola. Next base: position 73,998 of record NZ_VFWZ01000003.1, on the reverse strand, counting down.
CGAGAAGCTTAATTATGCAGTGGGAGAATCCCATGAGCCAGGTTCTACCTTTAAGTTAATGACAATGGTAGCGGCATTAGAAGATCGAGTGATAGATTCAAGCTATGTAGTGGATACCGAAAATGGGCGTGTAAAATTTTATGATAGAGTAGTAAAAGATTCTCGATGGGGTGGGTATGGCAAAATATCAGCGGCAAAAGCATTTGAATTGTCTTCGAATACAGCATTTGCAAAAATAGTTAATGAAAAATATAAAGACAACCCAAGAAAATTTGTAGATCGGTTGATAAATATGGGATTGGCAGAAACCTTAGGGTTATCAATCAAAGGTGAAGGTGTCCCCAAGATCCCATATCCCGGTGATGACGATTGGTATGGTACTACATTGCCTTGGATGGCTCACGGTTATGGGGTGTCTCTTACTCCGTTACAAACATTAGCTTTCTATAATGCAATAGCAAATGATGGAGAGATGGTAAAACCCAGATTTATTAAAGAAGTAAAAACATGGGATAAAACAAGAGAGCGATTTGAGAAAGAGATTCTTAACCCTACAATTTGTTCTAAAGAAACAGCAAAAATTGTACAGGAAATGATGAAGAATGTTGTAAAAAGAGGGACAGCAGGTAATATCCGTACAGATAATTTTGAAATAGCAGGAAAAACAGGAACATGTTGGGGTAATTATGGGAAAGACAAAGAGCGAGAGTATATATCTTCTTTTGCAGGGTACTTTCCTGCAGATCAGCCAGTGTATTCTTCTATTGTAGTAATACATAATCCTGATACGAAGAAAGGGTATTACGGGAGTGAGGTTGCGGCTCCTGTTTTTAAGACTATAGCAACCAAAATTTATAATGATATCCCGGTTATTGATGAAGTTTCAAAAGTTACCGTAGAAAGTAAGTTTGTGAAAAAAAGCTATGATAACTATTATCAAAAAGTTCAAAAGTATAAAACTATAATGCCCGATGTAACAGGAATGCCTGCAATGGATGTGATTTCTCTTTTAGAAAATATGGGGCTTAATGTAAAAGTCAAAGGTTCAGGAAGTGTAAAAAAACAATCTGTAGCTCCGGGTACCAAAGTGAAAAAAAATCAAACTATTAGTCTGGAATTATCGTGATAGAATTAAAAGACATATTATATAAGGTTGCTATTAATGCTGTTGCAGGTAATACTGTAATTGATGTTAATAAGATTGAATTTGATTCCAGAAAGGTTTCGAAAGGAGATGTATTTGTCGCGATAAAAGGTACAATCTCAGACGGACATGATTATATAGAAAAAGCTGTAAAGCAAGGTGCAATGTCTGTAATTTGTGAAAAGATACCAGAACACATTGAAAATGATGTGACCTATGTAGAGGTAGATAATGCTCAAACAGCATTAGCGATAATGGCTTCAAATTACTACGGTTCACCATCTAAAAATTTGAGACTGATTGGTGTGACCGGTACCAATGGGAAGACTACAATAGCCTCCTTGTTATACCAGCTTTTCAAAAAAGCAGGCTTCAAAGTAGGTTTATTGTCTACAATCAAAATATTAGTAGATGATGAGGTTTTTGAGGCTAGTCATACAACTCCTGATTCTTTAACTATAAATTCATTTCTCAAAAAAATGAATGATGTAGGTGTGGAATATTGCTTTATGGAGGTAAGCTCTCACGGAGTTCATCAAAAACGTACAGAAGGTCTTGAGTTTGCAGGAGGAATTTTTACAAACCTGTCTCATGATCATTTGGATTATCACAATACCTTCTCAGAGTATAGAGATGTTAAAAAAGCATTTTTTGATGGATTGTCTGATAAAGCGTTTGCATTAACCAATAAAGATGATAAAAATGGAGCGTATATGCTTCAGAATACCAAAGCAAAGCAGTATAGCTACGCACTGAAATCATATGCTGATTACAGAGGGCAGATTTTAGAAAATAGCTTACAAGGTTTATTGCTTAAGATTAACGATCATGAGGTATGGACAAAATTGATAGGAAGTTTTAATGCATATAATCTATTAGCCATTTTTGGTACTGCAGAATTATTAGGGTTAGAAACGCTAGAAACCCTACAGTTGCTAAGTAGCCTTCAGAGTGTAAGTGGTAGATTTCAATACCTGATTTCTGAGACAAAAATTACAGCTGTTGTAGATTATGCTCATACGCCGGATGCATTAAAAAATGTTTTAGAAACTCTTAATGATATCAGAACTAATAACGAGAATCTGATAACAGTAGTTGGTTGTGGTGGTGATCGGGATAAGATGAAACGTCCTGTAATGGGGAACATTGCTTCAAAATTGAGTAATAAAGCCATTTTTACCAGTGATAATCCCAGAACAGAAAATCCTGATAGAATTATAGAAGATGTAGAAAAAGGAGTAGAACCACAAGATTATAAGAAAACAATATCTATTACAGATAGAAAACAAGCAATAAAGATAGCATGTCAACTTGCAGAAACGAATGACATTATTCTGATAGCTGGGAAAGGTCATGAAACCTATCAGGAGATTGATGGAAACCGTATAGATTTTGATGACTTCCAAATTGTGAAAGAAGAACTGAAAAAATTAAATAAATAATCTCTTAACAAAACAGAAGAGGTATAATAACGATGTATGCTATACTATTTATTTGAATATTTAGAAAATGAGTACCAATTTCCGGGTGCTACTCTATTTCAGTTTATAACTTTTAGAGCAGCAGTTGCAATTATATTGTCACTGCTTATCTCGACCATCTATGGGAAGGTTATTATACGATTTTTGCAAAAAAAGCAAATGGGAGAGAGTATCCGTGAGTTAGGTCTAGAAGGGCAAGCAGAAAAAGCAGGAACTCCTACTATGGGAGGAATTATCATCATTCTTGCAACCTTGATTCCAGTACTATTGTTTGCTAAACTAGACAACATCTATGTAATCATGCTCATCATAACTACATTATGGATGGGAGCAATCGGATTTACAGATGATTATCTAAAAATAAAACGAAAGGATAAAGAAGGGTTAGCTGGTAAGTTCAAAGTTATAGGTCAGGTAGGTCTGGGGCTTATCATTGGTTGTATCATGTATTTTCATGGAGATGTTCTTGTGAAAGAAGAAAAAGCAGTATCAGAGATAGAGCAAACAGTAAATGCAGAAGAAAATAGTTCAGATTTTAATCCGGCTATTAAATCTACCAAGACTACGATACCTTTTTTTAAAAATAATGAGTTTGATTATGCTAGCCTGATTACTTGGATCAATCCGGGCCTTACAAAATATGCATGGTTAATTTTTATACCAATTGTAATTTTTATCATTACAGCAGTATCTAATGGAGCAAACCTTACCGATGGGATAGATGGCTTGGCAGCAGGTTCTTCGGCAATAATTGTACTCACACTGGCATTGTTTGCATGGGTGTCCGGTAATATTATTTTCTCAGATTACCTCAATGTTATGTACATCCCTAATTCTGGTGAGATGACTATCTATATTGCAGCCTTTGCAGGAGCATTAGTAGGGTTTTTATGGTACAATACTTACCCTGCGCAAGTATTCATGGGAGATACCGGGAGTTTGACTATTGGTGGAATCATTGCTGTAATTGCCATTGCGATACGAAAAGAGTTTTTGATCCCAATACTCTGTGGAATATTTTTTATAGAAACATTGTCTGTAATGATGCAGGTAAGTTGGTTTAAATATACAAGAAAGAAATACGGAGAAGGAAGAAGGATTTTTTTGATGTCTCCCTTGCATCACCATTATCAGAAAAAAGGAATACATGAGAGTAAAATAGTAGCAAGGTTTTGGATTATAGGAATTTTGCTAGCTATCATAGCTGTGATAACACTCAAAGTGAGATAATATCAGAAAATAGACTGATAAAGAATATTGAAGAAGGAGAGGGAAATGAAAAATAAAGGCCTTTTAGTTGTATTGGGAGCAGGAGAAAGTGGAGTAGGGACCGCTATTTTAGGTAAAAAAGAAGGATTTGATGTATTTGTTTCTGATAAAGGAACGATTACAGATTCTTATAAAGAAGTTCTTAGAAATTTTGAAATCGAATGGGAAGAGGAACAGCATACAGAAAATAAAATTCTGAAAGCATCTATTGTAATGAAAAGTCCAGGGATACCGGATCAAGTACAGATTGTACAAAAGTTGCTTAAAAATAAAGTTCCTGTAGTTTCTGAAATAGAATTCGCATCTAGATATACAAATGCTAGAATAGTTGGTATTACAGGTAGTAATGGAAAAACAACTACAACCATGCTAGCTCATTATATTCTAAAACATGGTGGTTTGGATATCAATATGGCTGGAAATATAGGAGATAGCTTTGCAAAGCAAGTAGCATTGAATGATGCTCCTTATTATGTTTTAGAACTGAGTAGTTTTCAATTAGATGGGATTGTTGATTTTGTGCCACATATTGCCATTTTAACAACCATTACACCAGATCATTTAGATCGATATGAACATAATTTTGATAATTATATAGCGTCAAAATTTAGAATAGTTAAAAATCAAACTGAAAATGATTATTTCATATACAATGCCGATGATGAAGTGATTGTGAGATACTTAAAAGAAAACCCAATTCGATCAAGATTGCTTCCATTTTCTCTGACAAAAAAAATAGAAAATGGAGCTTACATAGAAAATGAAAATATAATAATACAAATAGATAACAACAAGATAATCATGCCGACAAAAGAATTAGCGCTAAGTGGAAATCATAATGTAAAAAATGCTATGGCAGCTGCTACTGCTTCACACTTATTAAAAATTAGAAAAACTACGATAAGAGAGTGTTTAGAAAACTTTCATGGAGTAGAACACAGATTAGAGAACGTATTGAAAATAAATAATGTTCAATATATCAATGATTCAAAAGCAACAAATGTAAATGCCACTTTCTATGCATTAGATGCTATGAAATCTTCTACCATTTGGATTGTAGGAGGAGTAGACAAGGGAAATGACTATACAGAATTGTATTCTTTGGTAAACGAAAAAGTGAAAGCCATCATTTGCCTTGGTATAGACAACTCAAAAATTATTAATGCTTTTGGCAACTGTGTTGATAATATAGTTGAAACACAAACTATGAAAGATGCTGTAGATATTGCTTATAAGTTGGCAGAAAGAAATGATAATGTGTTACTGTCTCCTGCTTGCGCAAGTTTTGATTTATTTAAAAATTATGAAGATAGAGGAAGACAGTTTAAAGAAGCAGTAAGAGAATTATAAAAATAGATTTTTTTAAAAAAAGTAAAATTTTTAATCATAAAATGACCAAAATACTAGCAAATATAAAAGGAGATAGGATGATATGGGCTGTGGCTGCCCTGTTGGCATTGTTTTCTTTTCTGCCTGTATATAGTGCAAGTAGTAATTTGGCTTATTTATATGGAGACGGAAATACATTTAAGTTTTTAATAAAACATGGTGCTCATCTAGTATTAGGTTTTTTGATCATGTATGGAGTACATAAGATACCATATCATTATTTCAAAGGACTCTCGATTATTATGATTCCTGTAATAGTGGTTTTGCTTTTGGTAACTATGGCTCAGAATACGACAATTGGGGGCGCAAATGCAAGTAGATGGATTAGAATTCCATTTGTCGGAGTTACTTTTCAGACATCAACACTCGCGGCTGTAGTTTTGATGACTTATGTTGCAAGGTATCTTTCTAAGATAAAAGATAAAAAAGTGTCTTTTAAAGAAACATTGTTGCCACTTTGGCTACCGGTTGCTGTAGTATTAATGTTAATTCTTCCAGCTAATTTTTCTACAACAGCTATTATTTTTTCGATGGTTATTATGTTGGTTTTCTTAGGAGGGTATCCTTTGAAGTATATAATTACCATTTTGGGAACTGCGTTTTTGGTACTTTCATTTTTTATATTATTTGCCAAAGCATTTCCAGGGGTTTTTCCGAATAGAGTGGATACTTGGGTAAGTCGTATTGAAAACTTTGCAGATAATAAAGATACAGAAGAAGATTATCAAATAGAGCGTGCAAAAATAGCTATTGCAAGAGGCGGGGTTATCGGTAAGGGACCAGGTAAGAGTGTGCAAAGAAACTTTTTGCCACAATCCTCTTCAGATTTTATCTATGCTATAATTATAGAAGAGTGGGGGTTTGTAGGAGGAGTGTTTTTGATGCTATTGTATATATTATTATTACTTAGGCTAGTAATAGTCGCACACAAAAGCATAGATGTCTTTGGAAAACTGTTGGTCATAGGTGTTGGTTTGCCTATAGTTTTTCAAGCTTTAATTAATATGGCCGTTGCAGTTGAGTTGTTTCCTGTAACTGGCCAAACATTACCACTTATAAGTAGTGGTGGTACCTCTATTTGGATGACATGCCTTGCTATAGGGATTGTATTGAGTGTAAGCAGCAAAAGACAAACCATTGTCGAAAATCAAAATATAAACGAAAATAAAAATGAAGAGAATCCTTCAGAGGTTCTGAGCGAAGTGATATGAGTAATGCGGTAAGAGTCATATTGTCTGGTGGAGGTACAGGAGGACATATATATCCTGCAATAGCTATTGCTAATGAGATACGCAATAGGTATCCAGATGCAGTTGTACTATTTGTAGGAGCAAAAGACCGTATGGAGATGCAAAAAGTACCTCAGGCAGGATATAAAATAGAAGGTTTATGGATTAGTGGGATTCAAAGGAAACTATCATTAAGTAATTTTTTATTTCCTTTTAAATTGATAAGCAGTCTCTTGAGATCAAGAAAGATTATAAGACGATTTAGCCCTGATATCGTTATAGGAACAGGAGGATTTGCTAGTGGACCATTGTTGAGAGTAGCAGAATCAAAAGGAATACCAACAGTAATCCAAGAACAAAACTCTTTTCCAGGTATCACAAACAAGTGGTTGTCAAAAAAGGCAAACAAAATTTGTGTAGCCTATGATGAAATGCATCGGTTTTTTCCGAAAAATAAAATCGTAAAAACAGGAAACCCTGTTCGTCAAGATTTATTAGAGATTAGTAGTAAACGAGAAGGGGCGATCAAAAAATATCACCTCGATAATAATAAAAAAACAATTCTTGTTCTCGGAGGAAGCCTTGGTGCAAGAAGAATCAATCAATTAGTAGAAAAAGAACTTAATTTTTTTCAACAAAACGATTTAGAAGTCATTTGGCAGTGTGGTAAACTGTATTTTGAAGAATATCAAAAGTACAATGATCAAGAAGGAGCACAGGTTCATCAATTCTTGGATACGATGGATTTAGCATATGCAGCTGCAGATATTATTATATCTAGAGCAGGAGCAAGCTCGGTTTCAGAACTGTGTATTGTAGCAAAACCTACAATATTTATCCCTTCGCCCAATGTAGCAGAAGATCATCAAACAAAAAATGCGTTTGCAGTTGTTAGTAAACACGGTGCCAAAATGATTAAAGAAAATGAATTGGATGATAAGTTTGAAATCGAAATAAAAGAATTGTTGTTGTCTGAGAAAATGCAAAAAGAGCTTTCAGAGAATATAAAAAAACTTGCATTGCCTAAGGCAACATCAGACATCGTTGACGAAATTGAAGATTTATTATAAAAAAAGAAGAGTATAGTTGTAAATGAATAACAGCTTAAAAGACATACAAAATATATATTTTATTGGTATTGGTGGTATCGGTATGAGTGCGCTTGCACGATACTTTACATTTTTAGATAAAAATGTTGCTGGATATGATAAAACGCCAAGTCCAATTACAAGTGATCTCATAGATCTAGGAATTGCAATTCATTTTGATGATCAAATCAAGAATATTCCTTCGGCTTATAAAAATAATAAAGAAACACTGATCATATACACTCCTGCAATTCCTGCAGATCATAAGGAACTTAATTTTTTTATTAAAGAAGAATACGCAGTTAAGAAGAGAGCAGAAGTATTAGGAATTATTACAAAGGATGTCTATACATTGGCGGTAGCAGGTACACATGGTAAAACCACGACTACTGCAATTTTAGCACATTTATTAAAAGAAAGTGGAGCAAAAGTAACTGCATTTTTAGGGGGGATAAGTGAGAATTATAATTCAAATTTAGTTTTAGAAGGGAATGAAGTTGTAGTGGTAGAAGCAGATGAGTTTGATCGTTCATTCTTACAGTTATATCCAGATGTGGCTGCAATTACATCTATGGATGCAGATCATTTAGATATTTATGAAGAAGCAAATGCTTTAGAGGAATCATTTACAGAATTTTCATCCAGAACAAAAGATCATTTATTAGTCCGAAATGGCTTGCCTCTTACCGGCAGTACTTTTGGCATTGATGATGATTCTCAATATTGTGCACAGCATATAAGAATCGATAATGGGACTTATATTTTTGACTTAAAAACACCTCACACGCTTATAAGGGATTTGCATTTAAACCTTCCAGGTAAACACAACTTGTTAAATGCTATTACAGCCTTTGCTATAGCAATGTTATACGGCTCCCCGACCGATTCTTTGGCAAAGGCTTTATTTTCTTTTAAGGGAGTACAACGAAGATTTACATATCAAGTCAAAACAGATGATTTGATTTTTATAGATGATTATGCACATCATCCAACAGAAATTGATGCTTTGCATCAGGCAGTTAGAGAAATGCATCCTGACAAAAGAGTAACCGCAGTTTTTCAACCGCATTTGTATAGCCGTACAAGAGATTTTGGTTTAGAATTTGCGAGAAGCCTTAGTCAGTTTGATGAAATCATGTTATTGGATATTTATCCAGCTAGAGAATTACCAATTCTTGGGATTACTTCAGAGTGGTTGTTAAATATGATCAAAAATGAAAACAAAAAAATAATTAATAAAAATAATCTCGTTAAAGAGATAAGAGATACCAAACCAGAAGTTTTATTAACTATTGGTGCTGGTGATATTGGTGAAGAGGTATTTAAAATAAAAGAAGCATTGATAATATGAAAAGGAAAATTTTAATATATCTCAAATATAGTGGCTTACTTATTTTGTTGGTAGGATTATTTGCTTTTGCAAGGAAAAGAAATGACCAAAGAAAGATTAGTAAAGTACATGTAGAATTTGTAGAAGAACAAAATCCTTATGTAAATGAATTAGCGGTTAATAAATTGTTAATACAAAATCAAGGAAGAGTGACAAACGTGGGCAAAGAAATTTTAGTTTTGAATACTGTAGAGCAAGAGCTTGATTCACACAAAATGATAGAGCATTCTGATGTGTATCTGACTGTAAGCGGGGAACTTAAAGCCAGAATTAAACAACGCACACCAATTGCAAGGGTTGATGCGGTAACTTCTTTTTATGTTGATGTTACCGGGGGAGTAATGCCATTGTCTGATAGTTATTCTGCTCATGTACCATTAGTACAAAATGTTTCAGAACAGGAAATTTCTGAGGTTTTTCCTTTGCTAAAGGAAATTCAAAAAGATGAGTTTTTTAAAAAACATGTAGTAAGCATATCTCAAACTACAAAAGGAAATTATGAGCTTCGGTTTCGAGTATATGATTTTAGAATAGTAGTAGGAGAAGTTGAAAATTTGAAGAATAAGTTTAGAAATTTTAAAGCATTTTATCAAAAAGCTTTAAGAGATCAAACGCTTAACGGTTATAAAAGTGTCAGTTTGCAATTCAGTAATCAAGTGGTGTGCACAATAAAATAATACCAATATGGATAGAGAAGTAAATGAAATAGCGGTAGGATTAGATATAGGAACAACAAAGATTGTTGCTATGGTCGGGCGATATAATGAATATGGAAAGATGGAGGTATTAGGTGTTGGTAAATCCAAAAGCCTTGGAGTACATCGTGGTGTTGTAAATAATATTACACAGACAATTCAATCCATTCAACAAGCGGTACAAGAAGCAGAAAGTGTATCGGGAGCTAAGATTAATGATGTAACAGTTGGTATTGCAGGACAACATATTCGAAGTCTACAACATAGTGATTATATCACAAGACCAAATGCAGATGCAGTTATTGATGAGGATGATATAGAAAAACTTTGTAATCAGGTACATAAGCTTGTAATGTTGCCAGGAGAAGAAATTTTACATGTGCTTCCGCAAGAATATAAAGTAGATGGTCAGGCAGAGATAAAAGAACCTGTAGGGATGTATGGAGGTCGATTAGAAGCTAATTTTCATGTTGTCGTGGGACAAGTTACATCGATTAGAAACATAGGCCGATGTGTAAAAAGCTCGGGTCTAGAATTATCAGATGTAACATTAGAACCCTTGGCATCTGCTAATGCTGTTCTTAGTCAAGAAGAAAAAGAAGCTGGTGTTGCATTGATCGATATTGGAGGAGGAACTACAGATTTAGCCATTTTCAAAGATGGTATCATCAGGCATACCGCAGTGATACCTTTTGGTGGAAATGTAATTACAGAAGATATTAAAGAAGGATGCTCTATTATAGAGAAACAAGCAGAATTATTGAAAATTAAATTCGGTTCTGCATGGCCAGGAGAAAATAAAGACAATGAGATTGTTTCTATCCCTGGATTAAGAGGTAGAGAACCCAAAGAAATAACATTAAAAAACCTGTCTAAAATTATTCATGCCAGAGTTGTTGAAATTATAGAACAAGTATTTCTGGAAATCAAAAACTATGGACATGAATCGCCAAAAAAGAAATTAATTGCAGGAATTGTTTTAACAGGAGGAGGATCACAGCTTAAACACTTAAAACAACTAGTCGAGTATATTACAGGAATGGATACCAGAATTGGATATCCAAATGAACATCTAGCCGGTAATAGTGATTCAGAAACCACTAGTCCTATGTATGCAACTGCTGTAGGACTTGTTATGGGGAGTTTAATCCATATGAAAAAGCAGCAAAAAGCGAGTAAGAAAGAGACACTAGCTAACGTAGAAGTAGTGCAGGAAACCGAAGCATCAACTGCAATAGAAGAAGAGGTTACCGAAGAGAAAACTCAAAAAGAAGAAACGAAACCTAGAAAAAATATTCTAGAGAAATGGACAGAAAAATTCAAGGAATTCTTGGATAATGCTGAATAAGAAATAAAATGACTGTTCACGAATAAAGAACACTGTAAAAATATATAAGTAAGGAGAACCAGAAAATAAGCTATTATGAGTACTAATGAGGATTTCGGAAATATTTCGTTTGATTTGCCCAAAAATCAATCTAATGTCATCAAGGTAATTGGTGTAGGAGGAGGAGGTAGTAATGCCATTAATCACATGTTTCAACAAGGGATTAAAGGAGTGGATTTTGTCATCTGTAATACAGATGCGCAAGCATTAGAAAATAGTGCTATACCCAACAAAATACAATTAGGAGTTTCTTTGACCGAAGGATTAGGTGCAGGAGCAAATCCTGAAGTAGGAGAGCAAGCAGCCGTAGAAAGCTATGAAGAGATAAAAACAATGCTGGATACCAATACCAAAATGATATTTATCACTGCCGGTATGGGCGGAGGTACGGGTACTGGTGCAGCTCCTATCATAGCAAAAATGGCTAAAGAATTGGATGTGCTTACGGTTGGTATTGTTACGATTCCGTTTCAGTTCGAAGGAAGAATGCGTAATGAACAAGCTCAATTGGGTGTAGAGCGATTAAGAGCGCATGTAGATTCTTTAATTGTAATTAATAATAATAAGCTACGTGAAGTTTACGGTAACCTAGGATTTAAAGCTGGTTTCTCCAAGGCAGACGAAGTTCTTGCTACAGCATCCAGAGGTATTGCAGAAGTAATAACACATCATTACACGCAAAATATCGATTTACGTGATGCTAAAACAGTACTTAGTAACAGTGGTACAGCAATTATGGGATCAGCTCATGCTTCTGGTAATAAAAGAGCTCATGATGCAATTGTAAAAGCATTAGACTCACCATTGTTAAATGATAATAAGATTACAGGAGCAAAAAATGTATTATTACTAATTGTTTCAGGAAAAGAAGAAATCACTATTGATGAGATAGGAGAAATTAATGATCATATCCAGCAAGAAGCAGGGCATGGAGCTAATATCATTATGGGGGTAGGAGAAGATGAATCTTTAGAAGATGCAATATCAGTAACAGTTATAGCTACCGGTTTTGATGTAGAGCAGCAGGATGAAATTGTGAATACAGAAACCAAAAAGATCATCCATACTTTAGAAGATGAACAAAGAGCAGCAACACAAGAATTATCACCAAAATCTACAGGAAAAATCTCACCATTGCGATCTCCTTTACCTAAAAAGGCAGTAGAGGTAGAAGAAGAGCCGATTATAAAACATGAATTAAAAGAAGATGATGTTGTAATAGATAAAGATAATCCTTTGATTCTCACATCAGGGTTGTTAAAAAATATTGATGTTGAGTATGAAGTGGTAGATCCTTTTTCTACAAAAGATGAGTTTGTAATTATTAATGCGCAAGATATCATCAAAGAAATTGAGGTTAATGATGCAAAAGAAGTAGAGCCGGAAAAAGAAAGTGTAGATCAATTTTCTCTGGCTTTTGATATGCCTGTAGATAATACAAATGAAAATGCTGAAGATCATAAAATAGCGGCCACTACAAAAAACGACTCAGAGATACATAGTGATCAAGAAGAACAACCTATTGTTTTTGATCTTAGTGATGATATTCTCGATATGGAAGTAAAAGACCCAATTGAGGTGGTGCCGGTTACAGAAACAGTAGAAGGAGGAGTAAAAAGATATAGTTTAGAAGACTATATGGAAGAAGAAAAAAGATTAACCGAGGCAAAACCTTCAGAGGTAGTAGAGCAAGATGAAGAAGTTATCTTTGAGAAGAAAACCATCGCAACCACTCCGGATGTAGAAGAGAAAGAAAATGTAGATCCAATAAATCAACCTATTTCTGAAACATTAAAAGCTAGAGCTGCGGAGCGAAGAGCTAAGATGAAAGAATTTAATTATAAATTTAGAAATAGTTCTAATATTGATGATATCGAAAAAGAACCGGCTTACAAGAGAGCAGGAATAGATGTTGATGCAAAACCAGAAGATTCAGGACTTTCTAGAACTTCAATAGGTACGGATAGTAATGATGATGTTCAGTTAAGAAAAAACAATTCTTTTTTACATGATAATGTAGATTAAGAATTTTTAAAATTTAGTATTAGATAACCGATAATCTCGATATAGATTATCGGTTTATTTTTTATCTTCGCAATCCTAAAGATCAAAATTAGTAATCATGAGTTTACAACAAAAAGTAATGACTGCCATGAAAGAGGCAATGAAAGCAAAGGATAGCAATGCTTTAACATCATTAAGAGCAATTAAATCTGCTATTTTGTTGGCTCAAACAGAAAGTGGAGCAAAAGAAGAACTATCTGAAGATCAGGAATTAAAATTATTGCAAAAGTTGGTGAAACAGCGTAAAGATAGTGCTGCTATTTTTACAGAGCAAGGAAGAGATGATTTAGCACAGCCAGAATTGGATCAGGCAAAAGTTATTGAGCAGTTTTTACCTGAACAATTAAGTGAAGAAGAGATAGAGAAAGTAGTTGCAGATATTATTGCTCAAACCGGAGCATCAGGAATGAAAGATATGGGAAAAGTTATGGGTATGGCTTCGTCTCAATTAGCTGGTAAAGCTGATGGTAAAACAATTTCGACTATTGTAAAAAGTAAATTATCATAATTGATAAGATGGCCCAGTAGTTCAACTGGATAGAATATCAGATTTCGGCTCTGAGGGTTGGGGGTTCGAATCCTCCCTGGGTCACTAAATCGGAGTTGTCAAATTTCATTTGATTACTCCGATTTTTTTTTCGGCTCAAAGTGTCTGATATTGAGGGGATTATTTTAAAAAATTCATTTACTCTTGGGGTTCGAAATTCATCGTTTTTAAAGTCAAATAAAATTCCTTCGGGGAACACAAGATTTTGAACTAATTTTTTCAATTCAATATCTTGTAATTTCCAAACGTTCACAATGTTACAAGAAAAATTTAAAGCTAAATCCACTGCTTTTTCTAGGTTCGAACTATTTAAACCTTCTTCAAACAAATCTGCTTGAATTTTAGCAATATCATTTTCTAATTCAGATTTGAAATTATAGTAATCTTCTTTAGATATATCTTCTAATACAACATATCTTTTCTTCATTCTTTCCAACTGCTTTTCTTTCAATTTTATTTCAGCTTCTTGCTCCTTAATTTCTTGCAGTCGCTCCTGATGTTTCTGTACAAAGACAAATTTTGCAATTTCTTTTGCGGGAGTTAGCAAATCACCATTTAACTGATAGTTCCCTAAAAGCTCAATAAATTTATTGTGCATAATTTTTGCACTTCTATTCTCATTGCTTCCCTTTCTTCGATTTTTATAATAATACAGTCCCTTTTTCTTAACGACATAACCCGTGTAAGGAGTTTCGCATACAGCAGATTTCACAAAGCATTTTAATGGCAGGTTAATATCATCCTCACTATATTTATTTCCACTTTCTCTATGTAATAGTAAATTGTGTATTTTAAGAAAAGTTTCTTTTGATATTAACGGCTCATGTTTTCCTGGTATAATTTCATCAGGCAGCATGTTGTTGACGAGTAATCCACAATAGAATGGTCTTCTAAAGTATTCGCTAAGTCTACGCTCATCAATTTTCAATCCTTTTTTAGCCAGTCGTTCTATAATATCACGATGTGGCATATTTCGATTGGCTTTCCAAAGAAATGCTTTTCTTAATAACTTACCTTTCTCATTAATCACTAGCTTTTGCTCCTTTCCTTTTCCGGGATTGAGATTTGTGTATCCAAACGGAACAGGTCCAATACAATACCCTTTTCTAAGCTTCTCTTGCATCCCTGACACCGTTTTATCTCTCCTCAATTCATTATCGAATTGACTGAACATATAGTATAAGTTTTGCTGAAATGTACCAGCAGAAGATTTTGCATCTACTTCTTGGGTAGCCGACTGTGTGGTAATTCCTTTCTTTTTTAGCTCATTACTAATATAAGCCCCATTAGCCCCTGTTCTTGAAAAGCGGTCATAAGAATAGACGATAATTGAAGATATATCTTTTCTTCTTTTTACAAAGGTCAGCATTTTTTGGAATTCTTTACGTTCATCGCTTTTAGCGGATTCATAAGTTCCGCCAAAATATTCCACTACTTCATACCCTTTTTTACTGGCGTAAGCTTCACAGTATTTTTTTTGTGTTTCCAAGCTCGCATTGTTTTCCATTTGTTCTTTAGTGGAAACCCTTGTATAAATAACCGCTTTTTTCTCTTTTCTTTCAGTAATTTGCCTTTTATTCTTTGCAAACTTTCTAAAAATCTCTAAATTTTCCATTGTTGCTTTTTGAATTTGATAAATGATCAAAAATACCTTCAAAAAGCATTTCTATCATTTCGATGGCATTTTCGGCTTGTTTGGTTGAATAATGTTCTAATCCCTTAAACTTTTTTAGTCTTTCAGGATTCATGCGTTCAACTTTTAAGAATTGGTTTAATTTTTTTCTTTCTTCTTCTCTTTCTGATTTAGTTAACATTTTAGTGACACAAGTCGTGGTATTCTGCGTGTTTAGCAGTCATATCACACGGGTCGGAATATTGGCATGGTCTGCCTTTTTTACTGTGTTCGGTTTTGAGCTTCTGTATCCAACTTTTTGAGGTATCCTTTAGCATAAGGAAAGGATGAATGTATAGTAAGTGAATAAAGATCACAAAAAACTGTAATTGCATGATTAAAAGTTTGGTTACGGATCAGCGCGGATTTTAGTATTGTTTTGTTTCATATCAAGATGTTTACAACTTCTTTTTAACGGTTCTTGTAATCAAAACCACATCTCCATTATGCTGCTTTACTTCAAAATCTTGGTAATCCCCGCTTTTAAGAAGCTTTGCTAATGAATTTTCATTCTTTTTCATTTCTTGGACTCCTTCTAATCGGGTCATCTCTCCTTTACTGGTCGTAATTTTAATATACTTATATACTTTACTTCGTATAATATTAAGCACCTTAATTTCTTTTGGATTTAGTCCTTCAAAATCTTTAAAATCCGGATACGTATACACATCGTGCAAAGCATCCTTAATTTGTTTGTTTAAATAAATACAAATGTGATTTTGAATATGCCCACGTTTGATTTTTGTAAAGTATTCTTTGTCATTGACCACGTATAATTCATCCTTATCATTTAAAACAATATAAACGGCTGTATTCGCTTCAAATATATAAGTCATATAATATTGCAAGGCTGGATAGTGTTTGTTATTTCCGGCTTTAAAAGGGGTAAAAAGCCCTTTTTTAGCATTTCTGATTTTCTTGCCGGATACCTGTAATTTTTTTAGATCGATAATAATCCCAAGCCATACCAGTTCCAGAGGACTGAAATAATGTACATTCCCCGAACCGGGAAAGGCTCTTGAATCTTCCAAGAGCCCTGTTTTTATCCATCCGTTTAATTTTCTTGAGCTAACCCCTCTCTGTGGTCGTAGTTCAAATTGTCGCTCATTCAACAGAATGTCGTAGATCTCATAATCTACTTTTTTAGTAGCTGTCATTATCTAAATAATTTGATTGATGTGAGCAGCTAATATAATAAAATAAAGTTACTAAGCAGTAACTTGCATTTGTTTTTAATTGAAATAAAGTATTTTCTGTACTTTGAAAGCTAACTATTAGCCATCTTATTATGGCAACAAACTATTTTCTAATTGACGTTCCAATGAAGCGATGTATTTCTTTAAAGTGGTATTCTCACTATCCTTAGCTTGCAAGACTGCTTCATTGGCTTTCAATAACTCCTTGTATAACGCAACTTTATCATCGGATATATCATTATTCTTAGGTTTAACCTCTTGCAGTGAAGTAGTTGAAAGTGTTTGCATACTCATTTCAAACGCTTTGAGTGCAAGCTCAATGGTTTTTACGACATTGTTTTGCACCTTGACAAAAGTGACATCATTCAACTCTTTAATCAAGGATTCCTGAAGGTTACTCAATGCATTTTTAACTATAGGGTTATTCATGTTTTGATCGTTTTTACGATTAAAAATGAATTGTTGTATTTTTTCATTAACTAAAACAATAATACCTTTTTTGTAAATTCGTCCTGAATGCACGTCATTTTCTCCTATAGTCAGTTCAAGCTCAAAATCTTCATCGTAAAAAAAATTGATTGGAATATCGAAATATCTGGAGAAGTTAAGCATTGCAGAATGCGGTAAATGTTTTTTTCCTTCCCGTACCTGACCTACTATATAAGCATTACTACCGTAAATAATATGTCCGATACTATGATCGCTAAGGCTTTTAAGGTTATGCAAGGCGTATTGTTCGCGGATCACTTCGATCGCTTTAAAAAATTGTCTGTTTACACATTCTGAAATGGGGTTATCTCTCATCGCTATTTTAACTTGTAAAAAAAATCAAATCGTAACTGTTTGATTTTAAGTTTTTTATTTGTTTTTCAATTAATTTTAAATGAAAAACATTAAATTTAAATGTAAAAATTAAAAATTAATTCTATACATTTGTTAAACCCTTAAATAATTGAGGTTTAACCGTACTTTGAATCTAATAGTACGTATGTGCTATTTTAAATTCGATTCAAAAGTAATGAAAAAAATTAAAAATGAATCATAAAAAACACAAAAATGAAGCAGTACTGACCCAGTACTGACCCAAAAATTACCCCTTTGTTATTACAGCGCCCTAAAATATACCTATCCGGAAGGATATTCACACATTGTTACATTTAAACCCTTACGCTCATGTATACGGAGGAACATCTTAAAAAAACTATTGCTGCTGTAAAAAAGGCAGAGAAACGTCCTACTCAACCCTTAATGGCGAAAACCGGATTGTCCCGCACAACCGTTCAACGGTTTCTACGTCAGGATACCATTCGACAAACCAATCTTGATAAATTATTTGAAGCTTGCTTAGAAATCATTAGCGAGCATAAAAAGCAACACAAGAAGCTCACTCATAAATATCATGATGTGATGCAGCACCAAAAACAACTGTTCAGCTAATTATTCCAATGGTCATTCATCAAATTTGGGGCAATGTTATGATACTTGAAACTACCAGAAATCAAAAAGCGAAAGAGGTTATCCAAACCATCAAGGAACGTATCCGACAACGGGAGCGTATCGGAGTTCCTAATGAGAAAATGCGGGCTTTAAAGGTTGTGATCCGTTCAAAGTAACCCTATTCATTTTAACAATCATTGTACATGCCTTACTGCATCTTTACCTACATAGGATAAGGGTGTTAGGGCAGTACGCTCAAAACACATCTCAAATACAAACATTATTATGTTACTTGATTATTCTATTACCTTAAAACAATTGGATCGGTATGTAGACGATTATAATGCTACTTTATCCGCTGATGCCTTACCCTTAAAAGGCTCGATGTTACATACTGCAAAGGAGATTGTCCGCATGTATGGAAGGGCTTTATTAAAAGCAAGCAAGCACACCCGATTACAAGAAGATAACCTTCCCTCTATGCGCGCTAATAATGTACAGCTCTCTAAAATTACCAAAATGAGTTCCCGTACCATTCAACGCCATCTGAAGCGATTGTTACAAACAGGGATCATTACCAAAAAGATTAATCACGGATCAAAGTTTCCCTACGAGTTGTGGATAACCCCAAAAATATTGTGGATAAAGGGGTTAACAACGCCAAAAAAATCAATCATGGATGAAATGACATCTAAATTTCAAGATGCTGAAAAACAAGAGATTACAAATGACACTGCGACAAAGTGTCCTCATAGAGATGCTAGAAACTATCAAAAAAACTCAACTAATAAACTAATAGGTGTTGATAACTTCAAAAATACAGGCATTTTAGCGTTAGCTAATGTTTTGACTACCCACACGGATCAAAGGAGTTCGCTACCGCGAACGACTTTTAGTGATTTTGCAGGATACCCACAGTTGAAAGCTCCGCAAATTGATCCACAGTTGAAAGCTGCTGGCGGGATGATGGCTACTGCCGGATGGCAGGGCTTGGCATTATGTAAACCAGGGGGCGCGAAAATTCCCCGACCTATCAGCCAAGCCGATGTAAATCAAGCCACTACCCGCCACACTTTCCTGCTGTCCTATGCGAAAAAACTCTACGGGCTGGCACGTCAAAAACTATATGCTGACACCCTTTTGACCCCGTATCAACACCAAACTGCTATTGCTTTACTCTATCAATGGTATCGCCCCGTGCCGAATGAGAAGCTAGCCAGAGCGCATGAAATCTATTGCGACCGTATCGAACTGGCACGGAAATATATTGCCAGAAAGCCACAAGAACGTTTTGTGACCTTACCGGATCAGTATTTCGATCCAAAAAATAAAAATGGTTTTGCAGGTACAAAACGGTGGTATCAAAAACATAAAATCTATCTCCAGAGGTTGCAATTGCAATCGATATTGCGCCAACAAATCCAAAAGTTCAAACGCAACGAAGCGAAAGATACCGGGCAAGGACGACCACGTATCACAGTCTTACGGGAGTGCCAACAAGAGATTGACAAACTTAAAATACCTGCATTAGCCAAACAATTTGAAAGTGCTGTACAACACATTTTACGATCATAAATTAATATCATCAATCAACAATGGAACAGAACACCCATAAACGTTTCTCTTTGAAACAAAAGCTTAAAAAAGCCGTAAGCGACATTCATATCGATGTCTTTGGCTATGAAAAAAATGTAACCCGAAATGTGGTTGCCTATTTCGATAAACTATCGAAAGAAACCGGATTGCCTTCCGATCAGATCATTGTCCGCATGTTCAAGCAGCAACACACAGTCAAGACTTGTGTGCATCAAAAAGGAAAAGTCGTTAAGGATATTTCGGTTCAGGAACTTATTGAACTTTTTACAGGTACAATGGGCATGCCCGGCATGGAAGAAAAAATGACCGATAGGATTATTGGACTGATCACGGATCTGATGAGACAACACAAGCAAGAGCATCACCAATTTCACGTCTGTATCCTTGCCCAAAACGGTCAGGTATCCGTACATGCGGTAAATGGAAATACAGTTTTAGAAACCATTCCCTTAACGGTACTCATTCAATATTTTACCCGATGAACAAACCGAAGAAGAAACGAAGAGGATGGCGGATCATTCGGGATTCTTCCCACGTCATGCGGGTCTATTTCGTTGATGGTGCAAAACGTACATTTTATTCGAGGGATTGGCGACACGCGTATTCACGCAATAAAGACCCTTCCATTGGTTTTTGGAGATATCGCAAACTAGTCCGCTTCTTTGGGCAACGCGCACGAACGATCCTTATTTATCACCGCAAGAGCAACACCTTAGTGGCTAAATATCGGAAAGGCGAGGAAGTCCATATCGAAGACGAAGAAGGCTAATCATCCCCTTCACATCAACACATCATTTACATCACATATAAACCATATACACACTAAAAATCAATACGAATATGAGTACACAACAATCGCAAGAGCTTTTCTTTCAAATTGATCCTAAACAATCGAGTGAACGCACACCGGGAACTATTAATATCCTTTATGTAGCCCCAAAAGAAAATGCATCAGGCTATTATCGAATGGTATTACCCTACCGATTTTTATATTTTCATGCTACTTTTGATACGCATGTTGTAGGATTGGGCAAGGAAGATTTTAGTAAACCCTTTGCGCTATCCAAAGAATTGGAACTAGACCAATGGGCAGCTTGGGCGGATTACATGATCTTTCCAATGACCACACAACCGCTGCATTATCTTTGTAAAGCCTTCAAGTCCATACACCCGAAACTACGATTGGTTATGGATATCGATACGCCTATTCACTTCCTTTCTAAACATGATCCTTTATCTAAAAAACTAGATCAAAAGAAACTAGAAAGTCTTGAACAGAATATGCTGCAAATGGATATGCTTACCTTTTCCAATGACCGCCTTTTAGATGCGTATTTTAACTATTTCCTGGCGCGAAAGCAACTTGAAAAAATGCCAAATTTGGAATACATTCCAACCTTATTCACAAAACTTCATTTCTCAGCACTTCGATGGGAAGCAATAGAAAAACAAAAGTCCTCTGATACCACTATCATTCGTATCGGGATCATCACAGAAGTAAGGGATATTAATGAAATCATCGCTTTATTGCCTGTTATGGAAGCAATAATGGAAAAGTATCCGGATACGGTTCAATTTGTTATACTGGGATGGGGTGGGCTACTATCGGATGGTAGCAAACCTTTGCAAAGTATTGCTATTGAATACCACCCTGCGATGCGTTATGACCGTTATCTAAATTGTCTTTACAATTTAAACCTTGACATTGCCATGTTGGTCAAACCAAAAGATGCGTACCATCGCCTTTTGGACCATCCCATTTTACTTGAAATTGCGTATATGGGCATCCCTGCTGTCATTTCCAAAGGGTGTATGGTTTATGAAGATTTGTTCCCTGAAGACCAGGGGTTATTTCCACAAACGCATGACGCTTGGATCAAAGCGTTAACACGCTTGATTGAACAACCAAGGTTGCGAAATACATTAGCAAAAACCTTTATGGAAAATGCAAAAGAATGGTGTACCTATTCACAGGAACATATCACTGAGCTTCTGGAAATCTTTAATTAATATTTTTTTAACATAATTTATGAAAAATACTAGGAAAAAACGTGAAACAAATACAAACGTAAAGACATATATTAGATGGGGGTATTGAAAGATCATATTGCAGGGGTGCTTGTGATCCTGTTATTGCTCATGCCACAAATCGCACACACACTCTATGTTTTCGAGGTACATAGTCGTTACGACAACCCTTGGTTTGCATGGTGTTATGCCATTGGCGTGGACACTGCAATTTTGATCTTTACCAGCAAGGGATGGCTTCGTACTGCTTTCGCATACTTTTTCGCCACGCTGGCGCATAATTTAGTGTATTTATACAATCCGGACAGTATTTGGAGTGGGCTTTTGGTCTGCATCAATCTGTCCGCGACCCTGTATGCCTTGACGCATTTGTTTATTAAAAAGAAAACAATCCCACAAATGCCACACGCTACAGGGACGCTAAAAAAAGCGATACACATACAACACGCCATAGAAGCAGGCATACATTTTGAGGCACACCCTTTTGAATGTCCTGAATGTGGTAAAAGGTTCGCTGACAATAAACAATTAAACGGACATATTTCCGTGCATAAAAAACAAAACGAATGGAAACCGGAACATTATGGAAATTGGGAAGAACAAAACCAAAAAAGATATCAGAAATTATTGGAGACCCCACAATAAGTCCAAGTTTTTGATCCTATAAAAATGAACTTCATTTAACGTAAACACACATCGAAACACAAATCATTTAATCTATCTATCTAACACAAATCAATTAATTTTATGAGGTTTTTTAATGTCACACTACAATGGGGTGAAACAGCACTCTACAGTGCGGGAGAACGTCGGATTAGGAAGGTACATTGGGATTATCCAACCCTTCCTGATGTAAACGATACGATCCGGGTAATGGACTTTCTCAAGAAATGTAAAGATAATGATACGTTTGCCTGTACACCACAGGAGTATTTTATGTATCAAAATCAAAAAAGGTGCATCTTTGAATGGGTGCAACAAGAACATTTCTGGACAGTCGAACACCGAAGTTGGGAACTCGAAGATATCGGGATTATACCCGCATATATTATAACCGATATCGGATATAACGGGTAACTACTTTTACATTGATGTCTTTTAAAAATTAACAAATAAAAGTGACATTACCCCCGCAATGTGACTGTATGATTTGCTTTCTATTTATACCCCCCTATAATTAATTTCGTACCCCTCAAATGGTATGTATTATCGGGGGGTATAAATTGGGAGCTTTGATATATCAAGGGATATGCCATAGTAGGTGTCCTATTCCCTTTAGGAGATCGTACCTTTTGGGCGTACCCTTACCAAAAAAACAGAAAAACTCTTATTATATTTGATCCTGAAAGACCTCCGTAATGCTTTGTTTTGTTAACTTTTTAGGTCTTTCCCATTCAAATATCTAAACAGGAGACTTCCAGTGGGAAGATCCTGTTTTTTATCGGTCAATGGCATCCGATAGGATATATAACTTTCCTCAAAAAAGAGGGGGTAAAGTGACTTCTAGAGAGAAGAACTTTCCAGTACGTATTTCGGTACGATGATTTTGGACAAGGCATTTCCAAAATGGTATTTTGGAAATCCTACCGCAGCATTTTGGAAATGGGATATCCAATGCCCGAAAATGGCATTTTTGAAAATGGCATATCCAAAGATTTGAAAATAGTATATCCATTTGAAAATCAATTTGGTAATGGCATATCCAAAAATCGGAAATGGCATATCCAAAAATGCTACTACAGCGTTTTGGAAATGGTATTTTGGAAATCCTACAATAGCATATCCAAAATGGCATTTTAAAAATGGTATATCCAAATATCCACAGGTACGAAATACATCACCAAAAAGAAAGTACTTATGGAAGATCACATCAACATCACTACCGATGCTCAAAGTAAAAAAATACGCCTGCACTTTATCAAGGAAGTACCTACTTCCCTAAAGACCTATTTAAAGCGTTTGGGGTTTGTGAGTAATGCTTCTGTTCCAAATGTATTCCATGCACGTTTGGCAACCACCTATATTCAATTTGCCACTGATCTTCAACAGTGTCTTTTAGGAGATTGTGAGTATACTGCTATTCCGATCATTCCCTCTTATACGGCAGAAATAGCTTCCATTGCTTCAGGTCATTTTTCTATTGCTACCCTCACATTTATGGAGCAAGGAATTTCTAAAACCGAAAAGAAGCTGGTTTTTGATCCCAGGCGTTCCGTTGCGATAATGATTGCTGAACAATATGGAAAACGAATGTATGGGGCTAATTTTAAAAGTGCGACTGCTATTCCGAAAAATAACCGTTCCGGTGCGCGTAAAATGCTTGCTCAAGATGATGTGATCCTCCCGGAACAACAACAAATAATCGCTGAAACACCAACGACAGCACAGCCCGTACCACAACAATTGACCAATAAAAACGGGGTGTATACCGAAGAAACTGCAAAAGATCGCTATGAGCGTATTGACATTCCCATTCCAAAAACCGCCAAGTATGAAGCGACTATACAAATAGTCCATGATGAAAATGACCAATATCGATTTGCGGTGAGTACCCAAAAGAATTTTGGGGATTATAGTGATAATTCGTCTCCCCTTAGTGATCGCAGTACTCCTTATACCACTAAAAACGAAGCCTTACAACTTGCTTTTAAAGAAGTGATCACCCGCATCGAATCACAGATCAGCGTTAAAGATACTATCCTATCCAATGAGGATAAAAAAAATAACGTACTAGGCAAAGCATTACAAGCCACTATAGCATACGCTAAAGAATTGGGGATTGAAATTTCCGATCCTAAAACGCAACAACAAAGTACTAAAAAAGAACAATCAAAAGAAGAAACCGATACCCTTATAGAAATGCCCATTTCAGAGGTTGTATCGGATACCCCTTCAAATGAAAGCGAGCTGACCACAATTGTACAAACAGTAGGTGAACAATTAGATGCATTAGCCATACAAAGTGATGTAGAAAAGGATAAAGAAATCATCCAAGATGTAAGGAATACATTTAATGAAGTATTGACCACGCAAAAAACAAATGCTTTTGAAAAAACCGTACAGGAATTTCTAAAAAGGCAGGAAATCTCCTTATCAAAGCTAAACCGATTGATAACCCAACAGCAGTTTATTGATCTTTTCACCCCACTTACCGATGCATTGTCATTGCCCCCTCTTGAAATCCCTACATATCCCAAATATCGCATTGTACAAAAATGGACTCAGGTTAAAGCGGAATTGCTCGAACGGTTTCAGCACCTTATTGATGCCAAACCGGACACCTTGCATTTTACCTATGCATCCTCAAAAGATGAAACCACCCCACCCGAAGCATTAAATGTTCTCAAGGTCACTATCGAATCGGATCGGGATATGATCGGGTTTTTATTTGAAAAAGAAACACAATCCCTTATTATAAACACCCTCAGACCCAATGAAGAAAATGAGGTTGTCTATTCAGGGAGTGCGATTACAACGGGGAAACTAAGTGCTGCAGTGAGTTATATGGTTGCATATCCTGAAACGGTATTGATCAAGCCCTACACGATTGCCCCATATCCATCTACCCAAAAAGAGCCTGATACTCCTACATCACAAACTTCTAAAACGGTGATTCGTGACTATATGAATGTAGCCACCCCTCCTGAATCCATAGCAGAACAAGAGGACATTTCTGAAGCTGCTTTGGACGAGCAGCAAGACACTGATGTCAGAACCCTATTGGTAAAAAAAGGTTTTACGATCCCTTTTACGGGAACAGAAGTGTATCAACAGAATCGTAAGGTATTTGATTTACATGCCCGTTGGGGGGATTTGCAAGCGCAATATGAAACCCATATTGAGAATGACCATCAAAAGCGTATTGAAGCTTTTGAAAAGCGACTAGTCACATTGAAAGGCAAACGGGATAAAGAGAGTATAGCCCTTAAAACATCTTTATCCGAACAGATTACCACCCTTCGATCAGAGATCGATGCCTTGCAAGAGTTCCTCTATGAAGAACAAGAGTTGTTCCAAAAAGAACTCTATGAAGCATTATTAAAAGAAGTTCACCAAAAAGCATACACCTTTACTGATGAGCAGTTTGAGGTCTTTCGCGACACTATTTTAGAACAATTATTAGAGGGCAGGATGATTGAGAATTATGCCGATCAGCCCGTTCAAAAAGTAGCATCATTACTAATCGAAGACTTTTTCTATACCGCTGATCCCCCAATTAAAAAGGGCAATGCCCTCGATTATTTGGATAAGGTCATTGCCATCATGCACGATCACTATATAGAAGGCAGGCGACTGACCAAAAAACAGGTAGAAGCAGTCAAATCAGAAGCAGGCGTACCAAATTTGGGGATGCTATGGGAAGCGGTAGAACTAAGCTGGCTGTTATGGTACAAAATGCTGTATCAACAACCCGGTTCTTTTGAATATAAATTGCAGTCTATGACTGCCTTTTGGGATGAAGTGCAACCCGGTTATGCCTATTCCGACAGCAGTAAAGAACTCTATAAACAGTATTCTACCCCTTGTCCTATAGGAGCGATTATAGCAGAATACACTGATATGGTAAATGCCCAAAAGGTCTTTGAACCCAGTGCCGGAAACGGACTATTAGTCCTTGGCGCAGACCCCAAAAAGACCCACGTCAATGAAATTGACAACAACCGCAGGGCATCTCTGGAAAAACAAGGCTTTGCAAAAATCACCTATCAGAATGCAGCCGAACCCTTCCCAAAACAAATGACCCGTGCTTTTGATGTGATGGTGACCAATCCTCCTTTTGCCAGTTGGGATGCCCAAGTCAATGAAAAAAAATGGATTGTCAGTGAATTCTTTAATAGCTATAGGCGATTGGATAAAAACCGATTGCGATTGGAACACGCCATGTCAGGGATTGCCCTGGATACCTTAAAGGACAGTGGAAAAGCAGCCTTACTCTTAATGGGGCATATCTACTTTGATGATCGTGGATATATAGCAAAAGCGCGCCCCTTTTTCAATTGGTTGTATATGCATTACCATGTAGATGATGTGATCAACCTAGACGGGTTTACGCTTTACAACAAACAAGGCGCAACCCCAAAAACAATGTTGGTTCTCATTAGCGGAAGAAAGCGAAAACC
Organism: Aquimarina algicola; assembly: GCF_006443095.1. Classification (GTDB taxonomy): domain Bacteria; phylum Bacteroidota; class Bacteroidia; order Flavobacteriales; family Flavobacteriaceae; genus Aquimarina; species Aquimarina algicola. Next base: position 47,266 of record NZ_VFWZ01000003.1, on the reverse strand, counting down.
GACCAATAGAGCTATCGCCCCCACTCGAAAACAAGCAGGGCGTTTAGATGTGGTTGTCAACACTTTTGAAGAATTGTGGCAACGGGTACAGCCCCATATCAAAACCCCAATAGACGTATTACTACAAAAACTTAAAATCGAAACGAACTATGATATTCTATAACAATCAATTGATGACTTCAAGGGCAGAAGCTATTTTATATATGGTCTACAACCCTGAAGAATTTACCAATTATGACGACCATGAGTCTGCCCTTTACATTCAATTGCATGAGCTAATCGAACGCGCTATTGCAGAGGGAGATGATCCTATAATGCTGATCGAAGAATATTTGGGTGTTATCTATAACAGTGGCGATACCACAGATGAAATTGCCACCTTTTTGTTTCAAAGTGATGCGATGCATAAAGCCCTTTGGACGTTACAAACGAATTGGGATACGATGGATGAGCATCTACCGGGGAATTCCCGAATGTTTTGGGAGATCGATAAAGAAGAAGCTGTGCAGCTCTATGCCCAAGTGACCCTACGAACCTATTTAGAAATGCTTGCCTGCCAAGACCAATAATTAAACCCTAAAAGAGATGTCAGAAGAAACAATTGCAGAAATACCCGAAGAATTTACCCAAGAAGCTCAAGAGGTAGCCAATTTAGCAGCTGCTCAAACTGCCTTAGTTCGCTATGTTCCAAAATCAAAGGCTTCCTTTGTGATGGATACCCTGATTCCTAAGAATATGGCTTTTGAAGCACAGAAAGCCCTGAACCGTATTGTTAAGGAAAAAGGAAATATTGATAATTATGTTCGTAATGCCCTGAAATACGTTTCCAGTGCTGCCTTATGGAAGGCATTATCGGCAGAACAGATCGATGGGGTTGCGCTCTATTTAAAACAATTTGAGCGTGGTCAAGGGGTAATTATAGCTGATCAAACGGGGCTTGGAAAAGGTCGGCAGGCAGCAGCGGTGATCCGCCATGCGATCATGAACGGATACTTGCCCATATTCATTACCCGTTCTCCAAATTTGTTCACTGATATATACCGGGATTTAAAAGGGATTGCCTTTGAAGATATCAACCCCTTTATTCTCAATGTGGATAAAGCCAATGTCAAAGATCAAGATGGTCACGTCGTGTTTAGTCCTCTTGGCGCGAAACAACAAATGGAGCTATTGACCTATGAAAAGACCTATCCCATAGAGAGTCAAGAATCTATTTTGTGGCATAAAAATACAAACACGCCCTTTCCCGATCCCGAAACCACTCCTGAACTTACTATACAGGATTCCATTGATTACTTACCTTCTGAGTATAATGTGATTTTTTCCAGTTATTCACAAATCCAAAGCGCACACCCGTTTAAGCGGAAGTGGTTAAAAAACATTTGTAAATCGGCTGTACCAGGCAGTAAGAAATACAAAGAGGTGGTTTTTATCCTCGATGAATCTCATATGGCAGGGGGCTATGATTCTAAAATCGGAAAATGGATGCGGGAGGTACTGCCCATGACAAAAGCTTGTTGTTTTTTAAGTGCCACCTTTGCGAAGTACCCGGAGGTCATGCCTTTTTATGCGAAAAAGACCGCTATCCAAGAAGCAGGAATGAGTGATGAAGATTTGGTTGGTGCGATGACCAGCGGAGGATTAGCCCTACAGGAAATATCAGCATCTAACCTATCGGAGAGTGGACAGCTCATTGGTCGTAAACGTTCCGGTGAGGGCATTGACATTCAATACATCACCTTAGATCAAGAACCTGCCCGTAGCCGAAACCGGGAACGCGTGAACCGTATCATTACCCTTATGAATGATGTGGTACGCTTTGAAAGGGATTATGTCGACAATATCCTGGATACCATTGATCGGCAAGCTAAAAAAGTAGACGAATCGGTCAGTCAAAAACCTAAAGGACTAGGGGTAAAACAAGCCCCTTATTTTTCTAGGGTGTTCAATATTGTGGATCAAATGCTTTTTGCATTAAAGGTTGAAGAAGTAGCCAAAAAGACCCTTGAATTGTTGCGACAAGATAAAAAAGTGGTCATTGCTTTTAAATCGACGATGGGTACTTTTTTGAAAGAGATGAAAGTATCGTCAGGAGATGTGATCCCAATGGAAGAATTGAATTTCAGTAGAAGTTTGATTAAAGGCTTGGATAGTGTACTGGGCTATAGTTTTACCGATATTGAGAATAAGAAAAGTAAACGAAAAGTAGACCTTTCCAGCTTACCACAACCGGGTATTGACGAATACCATCGGATCAAAAGAGAAATGCTTATGGAAGCTTCGGGGCTTAGTGTAAGCCCTATCGATCAACTGATTCATTTAATCCAGAAAGAAACCAAACCTGAAACGCTCGGAGGGCATAAAGGCAAGCATTTTAGGGTATCGGAAGTTACAGGAAGAAACCAACGGTTGTTTTTTGAGGAAGACCAAGCCATTGTAAGCGCTTTTAAAGGGGATACGGAAGAATCCTTCCGATCTTTCAATAGTGGGGAATATGATGTTTTACTGATCAATCAAAGCGGAAGTACAGGGGCATCGGCACATTCTTCTGAAGAATTTAAAGACCAACGTCAACGGATTATGATCAGTCATCAATTTGAATTGGATATCAATGTTGAAATTCAAAAGATTGGACGCATCAACCGTACCAAACAGGTCAATTTGCCCGGCTATATCTATATGGCTAGTGATATTCCAATGGAAGTCCGGTTAATGACCATGCTCAAAGGGAAATTAAAATCTTTGGATGCCAATACTACGGGTTCGCAGAATACCAGTGAACATACTTTTAAAAGCCCGGACTTGTTCAACAAATATGGGGATGAAGTAGCATGGCAATGGGTCGATGATAATCCACAGATGTCCGAGCGTCTTGGAAAACCTACTTATGTAAAAACATGGGGCGGAAAAGAAGAACGTAAAAAAACAAAAGTCGGGGCAATACGACAAGTGACCGGACGTGCAGGACTCCTGTATGTAGAGGAACAAGAACAATTATTCAATGATCTGATTGCACGCTATAACCACCTTGTTGCTATTGAAAAGCAACAAGGCACATACGATCTGGAAACCGAATTTTTACCCTTGGATGCAGAAATCCAAAAACGGTTTTTGCATTATCAGGGAAATGGGGGCAATACCCCATTTGGAAAGAATACCGTTCGGGATAAAACCATCATCAACAATTTAGAACGTCCATTTACCAAAGCGGAAGTGGATGAGCGGATTACCAAACAACTGGATGGGAAAACGCCTAAACAGTTACAAAAGGATTTTCTTGCGCAGTTAGAAAAGGAGTATCCTGAGCTTATTGCTTCCAGAAAAGCAAAACTGCTGGACATTATCGAAGTGATGGAAAAAGAGCTTGCCCAACTACCGGAAGAAGGTTCCGGAGCAGATGAAGCTGCCAATGAAAAGATTGCCCTGTTACGAGAACGACAACAAGAACGCATAACAGACAAAAAAAGTGCGATTGCCATTCAGGAAAAAGAATTGCTTTCCATACAAAAACACATCACCCGATATGCAAGCTATTGGAAAGTTGGCGATATCGTTAAAGTTCCATTAATATCCTCTATTCGTGAAGGGAGTTTTGGATTTTTTACGGGAATAAAGATGGGGAGGAGAAATGAAAATCCCTATACGTTAGCCAATATCACTTTTCACTTTGCAGTAGCAGATTCTCGCAAATCGGTCACCTACGACCTTAGATATTGTAGAGAGTATCTCGCCGGGATATACGCAGAAAGCCAAGAGATTACCGATGAAGAACGCGTACAGGTATCGAGTAATTGGAACGAGCTGATTAAGCAGGCATCTTTAAAACGGGAAAAACGGTTTATCCTCACGGAAAATATTTTAGCAGTCTCCAAAGAAATAGGGCGATATAACAAACTGATTAAGTACAATACCACAACCGGAACGATTAAAAGTGGCATTTTAATGGCACGGGATTTTGGAAGAAAAGAAGCGCCTTTCGCACTGATGCCGATTTCGGAAGGGATCAACTCGATTCGAGCCTTAGAAACCGATACTAGTTTTGAAGACCATACGGGGAGCATACGGTTTAAAAAAGTGAAAGAGGGGTATGTTCAGGTATTGATTAAAAAGAAAAAACAGTATCAACTTCCTTTAGATGCAGCGCTCCGAGGGCTAATCATGCGTCAGGAAGGGCAAAGCCCTGATGAGCTTCCTGAATTTATTCAAAACGCCGGGGATATGGTGGGAACACTATCGGACAATAATCTCCTTGCCTTTCTAAAAGTCCTGGATGGATATGGCATTAAAATAGAAGCCCCTTCACGGGAACTGGAAGATTGGGAAATAGAGAATGCGTCAGATTGGAGTGAGCGCACCACTAGCAGTGATGAACGTTATCAGTATGAGCTTGGGCGCGCCTATGGTACAGGGAGTAATCCACAAGTCGGATTTATCGAATACAATGAACCTAATGGAGCATACCCTTTTGGAACAGTCACCTACGAACGGATATTGACCGATAAAGAAAAGTACAACTATACCCTTGTACCGATATTCAAGAACATCGAAATCCCGTACTTGGAATGGCGTAATGCCATTAAAGGAACACCCATTGCCGAGGAGTTTAAAACGATCCTTCAACAAGCCAAAAGCGAACCGATATATAAAGCTATAGAGCTGTTGGGGTATTTTTTAACCAACCACCCCCACGAAGATGGAAATTCTGAATTTGTTTTCGGAAGGTATACCCCACAAGAATTTGGTAAAGCCATCTATGAAGATATGATCAGTCCTATCGGAGTGATAGATATCCTCTTGGATAAACTACAACTCGCCTATACAGCACTTGCTGCTTAACTCAAAAAAACAGTCATGAAAACCTATACAGAAACTTTAGATATTCCTGAAATCGATCAAATCCCAAGTTTTATGAAAATCCTTGATGATTTGCGGGTGGGCAATAACGTCTTTTTAAAAGGCATTGCCGGAACAGGAAAAACAACCTTGGCAGAAAAAGCTGCTTATGCCCACTTCGGAAGAAGGGAAAACGACAAAAAAGCATTGCCTTTTATCATCATCACCTGCAATCAGTATACCTCTCCTATTGATATCAAAGGAGGGCAAACCATCACCGGCTATAAAGAAGGTGGGCTTATTGAAGCATGGCGGGAGGGTAAAATCCTAATTATTGACGAAATGCCCAAACTCGACCCGAACACCGCAGGGCTATTGAATGACCCACTGGCAAAAAGCGCCAAAGAAGGGGCAATCATCTTTAACGGATTAAACGAACCTGTGGAAAAGCATCCTGACTTTGGATGCATTGCCACTGGAAATGTATTTGGTAAAGCGATCAGCAGCACCTATATAGGAAACAATAAGCAAGACAGCTCTTTGTTAGACCGCTTTAGTGGGAGTAGCTATGAGATTGGTTTTAATGAATCCCTTGAACGGTCATTGATCTATCCGCACCTTGTCGATGCCTGTATAAACATTCGCAATACCATTTTGACCTATGAAGGCAAAGACAAAAATGCCAATGAAATGGAAGATATTATGACCCTGCGGACAATGGTCAACTTTCAACGGGTATATGAGTTAGAAATGTTACGACAAACAGGGGTTAAAGACCCTATGGGGAAAGCAGTACGCCCGGTGCGGAATGGAAAAACCCTCAAAGACAGTATCGATAGTTATTTTCTAACCATGCACCCTGACAAGGCAGCATATGTAAAAGAAGAATCGAATGTAGAAGAATTCCTGAACCGCTATAAAGGGGTGGAAATGAAACAGTCGTTTATAGAAGAATACAAACGAAGAAACGGATTGTTAACGGTATGAGACGTCCTTTATCACATACCATTTCCTTACCAAAAGGAACAGCATACTATACAACTTTTGATAGTAGTACGGACTTTCACGATTTTGTGGACGATCAGATACAACAGCTAAGTACCGGGAATCGCAAAGCGTTTCAATACCTTGATGCTCGGACATTACAAGAAATACAAGGGCAAACTAGCTGGTACGGATCGCCATCCCCTAAAAGTATCGATGATCTGATCACTCATGATTATTTTTTAGGGATGCCGCTGTTGGAAGTCATCCGACCCAAAATAAGAAAACAATTAGAACACTACTTAAAAGTTGCGAAAGATAAGATTCTTCCTAAACCCAAAATGGAGTATAACGATAAGGGATTAGGTGTATTTTCTTTTGATAGGGCTTCGATGGGATTATACAGGCTGCAACCGACATTGGCAACCCCCCCGATACAAAAGCATATCAATCAAATGAACATCGAACTGGACAGGGGTAATAAAACGACGATTATTAAAGATGTGTATGCTCAAATTAAGGATAAAGCGACCGCTTTTCCTGCCCTTCAACTATACATCACCGCAGGGGCAAATGCTCATGTAAACGGAGATCAACTGCTATACGTTGGTTTAGCCTGTGCCGAACTAACAGATTTTATGGAATCACGGGGCATTGCCATAGGAGTGAATATCATTTTTGAAACCCATTTCAATCAAAAATACACCATAGGCATTGTTCGGGTAAAACGTTTTGAAGACCCGTTAAACCTGAATGCCTTATTACTGTTGAGTAGCGATCCAAGGTATTATCGTTATCGAGGGTTTAAAGCCCTGATTGCCTTAAGCAATTACTTTGGACTAATTATTCCTTATGGTCTGGGGAGTTCGAAAAAAAACGTGGGAAAACAATTTGTGCAAGCTACAGGGGCGAATGGGTTTGTCTTCGAGCAGAGTTATAGCATGAATACCGCAATCAAGGAAGTGACAAGAATCATCACCCGGTATACTCAAAATCTAACACCATGAAAACAAAAAAGACCACAGAAAAACAAGCTAACATTTCTAAAAAAGTGATTGCCACTATGATGGACAGAGCAATAGCGATCCAAAACGATTGTCGTGAACATTGCAGGGATTTTAAGATCATGACCTCAAAGGAGCATAACGATACGCTAATCTTACGTTGGACGACCATTGATATCAGTGATATAGACCGACCTGTACAATGTTACCGATATGAGTGTTTTGAGCTGGATGGAACACCACAACATTGTTCTATCCATTACGCAGACCAAGAGCAAGCCAATGCTTTTTTCTCAGGGCTTGCCACCCTATATACACAACAATTTGCCATCGATCATAAACTATAAAATATGTATAAAACCAAAGATTTAACCCTGAAAGACCTTGCAAAGATCAAGATCAAAAATCAGGCTGAAATTGTGCAATACATCGGGAGTGAACTCGACCCGAAAGAAGCCCATGAACAGATTAAAAACGCGTCTAAAAATTTTACAATTCCTAATGCGAAAGCAGAACAAGCAGACGCATTGCTATATGCAATCTACTCCGGTGAAGCAGTCACTACTACCCATTCGAATGCCAAGCAAATGGAATGGCAATACCTTTCAAAACAAGAAGCACTCGAAAAGTTCAAGGAAGGAGTTAACGTCTATGCCATCGGGGAAGATGACCTAAAAGTACCCGTAGAATCCGAGGGGATTATCAGCTTGACCAACCGATTTGCCATTCAAGTAGAGAAGACAAAACCTCAGAAAACGAAAAAGGAGAGCACCAAAGCACAACCGCTAACCAATGCACAAATCAAAATCCTGAAAATCAAAAAGGAAAAAGAGATTGCCCTTATTGCGATCCGATTAAAAAGAAAAAAACGAAACCGCCAAAGCGCATAAAAACCCAATACCTATGATATCGATTAAAGAATTTTTAAAACTAGATGTAGAAAAAATTGATGATCCTGAAATCAAAAAACAAATTCAGGAAATAAGCTTAGAATACAAACGTGCAGAAGATCAAGCCTTTTTTATAGAAAGCCTTCAGGACAGTATGGATGCGCTCTATGAAATTGTAAAAGAAGAATCTCCACAAGCCATCACAGGCAATACGGATGCATCTCCGTGCGAAGAGCCGGAAACACCCAAAACCGAAACTTCTAACCCTAAAAAGAAAAAAACAAACAACACAAAAAAGACAACCAAGGAGAAGAAAACCACAAACGCGAAAACGACAAAGGAAGATGTCCTTCCCATGAATGAAAAGTTAAAGCTGTGTGATAGGCAACTCAAAGCATATCGGGCGGAACGAAGAAAATTACTTCCCCAAAAGCCACCCCCAACCCGATATGAGAAAATCAGAAGGCACATTGTAGGGTTAGGGAAACTTATCCCCCCAAAACTCAAAGATGATCTGGAGACACAGCGCAATACAAAAAAGCTATTGATGAAAGTACATCGTGATCTGTTGAAGAATTTTAAAATGACTTCCCTTAGAAACATTGACAGAGATCAAAAAGCCATCAAGGAGAATTTTGAAAAAATCGAAGAAAAACTAGAACAGGAATAACCCCTAAAAACAAAAAGATGACCGCAAAACAAAAATTTTGGATTACTACATCAGCAGGACTAGCTATTGGAATGGCAGAAGCCCTTGTATTCTACAACATAGGAAGAAACGAAAAGGCAGACAAATTCAGGGTGCAAGTGCCTAAAGGTGCAGAATTATTAAAAACATTGGGAATGGTAGCGCTAACTTCTGTATTGACTGCCGAGCTATCCAATCAGATTGAAAAAGTATTGGATGCTAAAATGGTAGCATCCCTTGCCCCTGCATCCTAGAACACACATTCATCAAAAAACGAACAACATGAAGAAAGTAAAATTTCAGAGGTTTTTGGAAACCAACAAGATCAAAAAGACAGCGCTTCCTAAACCTTTACAGGATAAAATTGACATATTTTGGCAATTACACGAATTACAAGATGCTATACAGGATGCTGACCGACAAGATTTGTTAGATCAAATAAAAGAGCTGGACTATGAGATTTTGGGCAATATCGAAGAACAATACGAAGATCAGTTGGAAAATAACGATAGAATTCAGGAATTAGTAAAGTCGCCTTTTCTAAAGCCGGAGATGAAGAAAAAACTGAAATCAAAAGTATCCACTAATGAAACCATCGTACAAGAACTCTTTGATATGGGAAGGATCGAAAACATCGGGAGGTCTGAACTTCGGGAAATGGGATGGAAAGGCGAAGTAAAAAACTATCAGGAAGTAGGGCGTTTTATTGTTAAACGCAGCGCTTTTTGGTTCTATCTCTATAGCATCTATAAAAAGAAATAGCCTGTTTCTATTCACTACATCAATCATCATCATCAATCATCACACTTGCCCTACGTATACGGGCAATTAAAACGAACAGTTATTATGGAATATACACATATCCGTTACAGCGAATTTATCAAAGGAAAAAAATGCTTATACCCTTCAACCCTCCCGGTACATATCCGGGAGAAAATACGAGTCTTTAGGACACAATTAGAAGATTATGAAAAGCATCTAAAAAATAATGATATTCATCATCATTGTTACCAGGCACTCAAAGCCCTTGACATCTCCATAGAAAAAGCGATTAGGGAACACCTTGTTCAAAAAGTAGCTGCCAAAGCCAATACTGATATTCAGATTTGTAAAGCACTCCTGCATATCGGATGGACACATAAGATATGGAAACAAGAGCTTGTGGCGATGGGGATGCAACACCCCCTGAGCTGCCACACCCTTATCATAGGGAAATATAAACTCACATGTGCCAATGATACCTTACCTGTATATGATCTTATACCGCTAGGCACATCGTTACGCAAGATCAGCATCAAGGAGGCGATGATCATAAAGGCAACCCAAACGGACACTATTCAACGTTTAAACCCATCGTAATATGGATAAGGATGGAACTAAAATTAATTATGCCGATATACAACGTGGGGTAGATCTGTTGATCCAACGGTTTGGAATGCAAAAGACCTTATCCATTGTACAGGTGTTGCATTCAGCAGGCACACACCCGGTAACTAAAAAGACCTATAGTGATTTGATCATGCAGTTTGTGATCTCTGAAAGTGAACGACTTTTTGAGGTTGAACAAGAGCCGGTAGAGGAAAATAAAGCCTATGCCGATGCGAGGATGGCTGCCTACCACCTCATTAAAAAATACACCAATAAAAGTTATGCACAAATCGGTAAAGCCTATGGGCAGTCTAAACGGGCAGTGATCTATCATTACAATAGCTGTAAAGAAGTATTGGAACTGCCCAAGATGTATCGGGATTTTATTGAAACCTATACAAACCTAGAAGAAAACACGCTACAGTTTATCGCCAAACTACAAGAATAAAAAGCAATGAAAGATATAGAAAAAGAAGTGGTCAAGGTGTTGTCACAAGATCAGGAGACGATCCATTTTGAACGCCCACAATCCGAAGAATACAGCCCGTTAAATAAGGCGGTTATTGAAAAGGATATTGGGGGGAATAACCAGAGGGATACAAACAATTGGAATCCTTGGAAACCAAAACCTGCTACAAAACAACAAGAGATAGAAGCACAATCCCCACCTACTGCGTCACCGGAAGATACCCTACCGGAAGATGCTCCCGAACAACCCATTGGGCAAGCAGAGCAACATACAGGGGATACTGACCAACCCAAAGACAAAACCGAAGAACCACCATTTGAACTGCCTACTGCCAGTGCCAAACAAGCTGCGGACACGATTTTGGGAATGAGTAACAATTTTTTAGCGATTGGCGGTGGGTATTTCGTGAAAATTAAAAAGCATAAGGACTTTTATGATTATGACGAAGTGGTTCAGCTCATTGACCAACAAAACGAGAAAAATGTCAACCGGATCAAACTGGATAAGGAAGACAAGGCACTTTTAAAACCCATTATTGTATCTGTACTCAAAAAGAAAGCAAAGAAGCTGACCCCAGAGCAGCAGCTTATGGGCGCAATCATCTCGATTGGACTAAAAAAGACCCAAACCGTGATGGAAGTACGCGCAGAAAATGACTTATTGGTGGATCGGATATTGGATATTATCCGAGAAGAAAAAAACGACCCCGAACCGGAAACCACAGACCAGCCCCAACCTTCAGAAGAAGTGGATGACTATGGGGAAGGATTTGAGTTGTATACAGAGCAGCAAGACCATCCCACCGAAGCGGACAAGCAATCTCTCCCTGAAGAAGTAGAAGCACTTATTGAAGAAGTAGACGAAGAACTAAACCCTTAATCCCCTATGGCAACAAAACAGCAAACAAAAGGAAGAAAAAAGATTACCTATCCCCAAGAAGATTTGGAAAGGCAACCCATGATTATGCTAGTATGTGGGGAAACGGGAGTAGGTAAAACCTATCGCAATAAAAAGGAAATCCAACGCTACTTACTAGATAATCCGCTATACGGAAAGAAAGGAAGAAAGGTATTAGCCTTTGATACCAATGATGATGATTACCCTGAATTTAAAACGGTCAATCCAAATTATATCAAAGCACTGACCGCAGTCGCCTGCCGACGTATTCGCCCCTTTAATCCCGATGGATCGGCAATGGATGACAATGAAAAACGGGAGGTAGTGGATAAAATCCTAAAGCATTTTAAAAATGGAATGATCGTACTTGATGACATTGATCATTATATGGCAGGGGCAAAAGGGCAATCGATGATTGGGGCATTGTGTACCGTGCGTCACAAAGGGATTGATGTATTGCTTACCCATCAATCGGTGGCTAAGATTACAACTTCTGAATGGCAAAACTGTACCTGGTTACGATTGCATCATCAGGTTGACGATGTGACCCGATATCGGGATCGTATCCCTAAATACCAAATGGTCAGGATCGCACAGCTTATCGTGGATGAGCAATATGATCTGTCTACCCGTGCCTATGCAGCAGGAAAGATTACAGAGGATGAATATAAAATCCAAAAGAGCTTTTTTGTCTATGTCAATATGAGACAACGAAAGGTAATGGGATGCAGTAGAGCTGCGTTTATACGCGCCTGTAAACGCTATATCGATCAGGAAGAAGGGAAAAAAGTACGCATGCTATTGCATGAAAGGGATTTTAAAGGGAAGCTAAAATATAAAGACCGTAACGCAGCCATCATTAAAATGATTTGCGACTATACCCTCTATCATGATCCGGTGACTCAAGAGCCGAAATAACAACAGTCTTTTTAATCCAGCTTAATTTATGGAACATATTATATCATTAGGAGCAGGCATGCAATCTACTGACCTCTTATTACGTGGACTGGAAGGAGAATTTGGAGAAGTACCCACACATGCGATTTTTTCTGATACCGGAAATGAACCCAAAGGGGTATATACTTATCTTGAATGGTTAATTGGGTATGTGAGCAGAGAATATAACTTTACCATTGAGGTCATTTCTAAAGGGAATATTTATCGTGATATGATAGCATATGTAGATAAAGAACGTAAAAGACCTTCCGGAATCCCATTGTTCGTTAAAAATCCAAAAACAGGAAAGAAAGGAATTTTAAAGCGTCAATGTACGTGGGATTATAAAATTCGACCCATTAGAAAACACATTCGCACCCTACTCCCTGAAGCCAAAAAAGTGTCGCTATGGCTAGGGATTAGTTATGAAGAAATGGAACGGATGAAAAAGGCTAATGTCAAATGGATTACCCATAGATTCCCATTGATCGAAAAACGAATCCGAAGAATTGACTGCATTCAAAATTTTAAAGCAAAAAAGCTTCCCGTTCCTATCCGTTCCAGTTGCGTGATCTGTCCGTATCATTCTGATAAGTATTGGCTTTGGATTTACGAACATGAACGGGACAGTTTTGATGCTGCGGTCGTGCTAGACGAAAAAATAAGACATTATCCGGGCATTCAAGATGAATGTTTTCTGCATGAATCCCGAAAACCGCTTAAAGAAGTCATTGTAGAGCTGCTAAAAGGGAAAAAACATGCAGCAAAACAATTAGAAATGTTTCCCGAACTCATTCAGGAATGCGAAGGAATTTGTGGGAACTAATACGTAAAAAATAGTTTAATTTTTAAATCAAAAAACAAATGAAAACAGAAATAAAAAAAATAGGATTTGTAAGGGCTGATAGCGGACAGTTGATGATTTGTGATCCTTGTTTTATCAATAATCATTTTAAAACAGATGATGTAGATCGGTATTCAAATCATACCATATTCAAACATACTAAAGATCAATCCCTTTGGCAGTTTTCTTACAATGGAAAAATAAAATCCTATCACAAAAAAGTAAATCAATTTCCGGGAGGATATAACGATGTGATTCCCAAATATAAAAAGACACCACAAGAGCTTATGGAATTAGAAGAATTTATAGATTCAGGAATTGACCCCGAACCGCATATTAAAGAAGGTGATTTTTCTTTTGATGGAATGTGTAAAATGAACTCTAAAAAATCATATGGTCAATTTGTATTTGAGAATTCAAAACATGCCGGGGTAACATTTATTTTAGGATATGGCGATGGAACGTATCCCGTATATGCGGAATTGAAAGATGATATCATACAAAAAGTATGGATAGAATTTTCTGATGATCAGAACATGGAGAAGATCATTACAAAATCCACGAATCGGACAGTATATGTCCTGGAGCATTACAGAGGATATATGCTTGTGTTGCCTGAAATTGATGCCGACTTGCAACAAATAGAAGTTTATGACCCAGAAAATGATACACTTTTTATAGTAGGACTTGATGATTCAAAGTCGCAAGGGAATAAGCAATCGATACATTTAGATGATCCGATAAAGGCAGCGAAAGAATATGTTGATTGGAACGAAAGAAATACCGATTTTATTCTTTTGGATTCTGTTGGAAGTTTTATTGACAACAGAGGAATTGTATATCCAAAACTTGTCAATGGATTGCCCGATATTGAGAATCATATGAACATTCAAGACACCTATTCAGAGTGGAGAGAAAGTTTAAGCGATATTGATAAAAAGGAAGTTGAAAAAATGATAGGGATGAAAATAAAGGATATTCCTTACCCATACTAAAGAGTATTGGGACTTAACTATGTAGGTATTGATAGTCATATTCATTTCCCATATTTTTGCAAAAGACAAAGGAACTAATGAAAAATATGGGAATTGAAGATACTTTACTGGAGTATCATAAAGCAACTGGGAAAGATTGGAAATATCATATCAAATATGTAGATACAATGCCAGATTTTGCGATACAAATTAGAGAGGTTTGTATCAATAAGTCGTATATCAAATTCTATGAGCAGATGGATAATGAGACTAAAGAAAGTGTGATTTATTGGATGATAGATACAAACTCATAAGCTTAAAGAAATCAATTTAAACACATATACTTCTAATGTTTTTTTAAACTTATCCAATTAAGATAATAAGTAGTAGATAAAAAGAAAACAAAAATCCCCTAAATGTGGAAATCCGTAAAAATCATAAAGAAAGATTGTTGATTTTTACAAACAATTATTTATGTAAAAATGTTTAATTGAAAAGAGGTACTTATATATCGTCATTGTACACAACCTTGGAAAAACACTATTTATTAAATGAAAGATAAAAGACCAATCGATAGAAAACGAGAATCAGCTGGAATGGCTGATATCGGGACGAAAGAGGATGGTGCAATTATTGAAATGACTAAAATTGGTGAAAGACTTATTGTAATCAAAGAAAAGTCCATTTATGAATTTATGATGGCAGACGAAATTGACCCTGAGCGAACCAATATTAACCTTCCGAATAATATACATAAGCTCATAATAAATCAAGGTTCAGAATCTGAATTAGTCTCAAGAGTCTTTTTGACTGCCAAAACACTATTCAAAACTGAACTATTTTCTAAAGAAATTGATGTAAACAAAGCTCTAACTCTATCATTAGAAATACTTCCAGAACTTGCAATACTTGACAAGGAAATTTCAAGTTTTATAGAAAAAGAAAAACAGCTTTGTGATGAATATGAGGCAAATAGAAATAAGTCTGTTTCATATTCAATACCATCATTTGGAGATATTGAAACTAGATGTAAAACAATTTTTCAAAAAGCTGACCATTGTGAGCAGATATTGATGGAAATCATTACTATTTTCTTTATTGATTTAGGTTTAACTAAACAATCTCATTTCCCTAACTTTTATGAGAAAATAAAAACCAAATACACCGAGGAAGACCCTTTTTCAAAATTTCTGAACTCAACACTTTCATTTATGAAACGTATCAGAGCATTTCGAAACGCTTTTGACCATAGATTAGAAATAGTTAATGTGTTTGACTTTGAACTTCAAAAGAATTCGGACGTTTTAATGCCATCTTTTGAATTGAAACATAAAGGAGCAAAAATGGAAAGGCAATCAATAACTGAGTTTTTAGCGGTAATTGTGCCAAATATGATTCATATTTTCGAGAATACGATAGCGTATATGAGTAACAAAACATTTACGCCTTCTTTAATGGCTAATGGAGTCAGAGAAATTCCCGAAGAAAAAAGAAGATATAGGTTTGTAAAATACAGCTTTTGGGCACCATTAGGTGTTGGCGGATATTATAATCAATAAAAAAGGCAGTATACAACACGGTGCCCTATAAAATATTGTTAATAAATGTTAACCAATAGGTTTGTACTTATTTGCAAAGACCGCCAAATTTTATATTTGGCTTTTAAAAGAGAAAATTAAAAATAAAATAGAAAAATTCAGCTCTGTGTTAATCCGAAAAGTTAGTGTCTTTTTTACGCTACGTTTCATACACTAGACCATTAATAATAACAAAAATCAAACTTAACAAATATGAATGGAATTGATCAAATAGTGGAACTTTCAAAAGAGTATTTAAACGCTCATAATCGAATGAACGAAAGGTTTAAAAAATGGAATGAAAATAAATTTGATGTTGTGAAATCAACTCTAAATAAAGTCCGTGAGCAATTAATTAACGAAAATGACTTCTTTGTAAATAATTTATACGTGAATTCTGACGAGAATAAAACTCAAGTTAGCTTACGAGCTGGTCAGACAATAGTTCCGAATTCTGAAAAATTTGAAAAAGGTTTTGAAATTAATTTTTTTCAAATAAACAATGGTAAAATATATGCCTGTTATTACAATAACTCGATAGATAAAAACAGTATTAGCAACGAACTATTTCTTTTTGATAATCTTGAGGAAATTACTGAAGAAAAAGTTTTAGAATTAGTTTATGACGGAATTAAAAAATCAATGAAAAGCTCTTTTTTATTCAATGGAGATAAATAAAAAACAGAATAATTGTAGTTGCTGACTACGTTTACAAAAAATAGCACGAGTCGTTTATAAAAGAAAGATTCGTGCGTTTTTAGAAAGTCTCCAAATTTTTAAATTTGACAAATTCCCTGAACAAAAGTAATTAGTAAATTAAAAAATTCTACTTATTTCTAATCCTAAAAGCATAGCTTTTTTACAGCGTTACTTTTCATATAAAAACTTTTATAATGCATTATGATTAACTATTCAGAACAATATTTCGGAAAAGATTTAATTGATCTTAGCTATGAGGACATTGTGAATTTTTTCGCTGTAGAGAAAGAAGAATCGGATAAAATCGAATTCAAGGCTTTCCATCCTGACTTTGGTAATTTCAATAAAAATCTAGAAGGAGTTATCAGAGGAATTTGTGCTTTTTTAAATTCAAATGGAGGTATATTAATTTGGGGAGCACCACTTGGACAGAAAGTAGATGAAAGAGTTATTTTTCAAGGAGCATTATCACCTGTGACAGAACTCAAAGAAAAAGATTCCTTAATCAGCAAAATATCAGATTCAATAACTCCTCTACCAGTTAACATAAATGTAAATATTATTAAAAAAGAAGACAATTATTTATATGTGTTTGAAACACAAATTAGTAATTACAGCCCTCACCAATTTAAGAATACTTACTTTGCACGTCTTGACGGACAAACTAAGCCAGCACCACATTATTTAGTTGAAGCTCTATTTAAGAAAATTAGCTATCCCAATATTGAAGGATATATTAATTTAGATAGATATAGGCCACTTTCAAACGGACAAAGACTTCTTGATATTTCAATACTTATGTTTAATTTTTCGGAGCTGCAAAACGCTTACAATTTGACCTATCGATTAATGTGTGTACAAGGAATTTTTGCAGGTAGTCAAAATCAGGATACAAGTAAATATTATACATATAATGGTCATATGTATGTGCATAAAGATTTGAACGATATCTTGCATTTTGGTGCTCCAGACAGAAACACTCAAAGAATTATTTTTAATATGGATAAATTAGCAGACAACCATAATTGTGAGATGGATTTAATTCTGACTTTCGGAGGTAAAAACTCACCATTAAAACTTTCAGAGTACAAATTGGATTTTGGAAAAGGATCAATTGCAGCTAAGAATCCTGTAGGTTTGTTTAAAAGTAAGAACGAAAACAAACTTGTGTCCGTGCATCAAAAGGAAATTGGTTCAACAAGAGAAAACCAATTGAAAAAAATGCTGAAAAGATAAAGTATTATATCACTATATATTACAAGTAAGGCGATTAGTGCTTAATCGAAAAGTCATTGTTTATCCGCACAATAGCCAATGATGATAGTCTTCACATTTCAGTTGTTTCTAAAATAAAAAAGATGCTGTTTAAGAGAACGAAAAATAATACCCAATCAACGGTATTACTATCATTCCCAAACGTACCAAGGCATCTAGGTATTTTCTTTCTTTGTACTTTATAATAAAAGCATCTATCCCTTTTCGGATTAATGAAATAAGTAAGAAAATAAAAAAATATACAGGCAACGCAATGATCCAGAAACCTATATAGATTAATAAAGAAATAATCAAAATCCAAAATAACTGAACCCAAAATAACGAATAGTTATTAATCATAGGATGGAGTCCGTTCATGATACTTTCGTATAGATTGTTTTCATTTAGTAAAAATCTTAATAAGTAACATATAGTTGGAAATAATAACAACGCTAACATTACAGGATTTTTGAGGTGAGCGAGAAAACTTCTTTTATGAAATTGTACCCATTCAACACTAATAACAATAAGCACTGATAAACCAAAAAGATTAGCAATGAAATCAAACAAGTAATTCGAAAGATTTTCCGGGAACAACTGAATTGAATACCACGAAATAAGACAACAGACCGCTACTATAAGGCAGTATTTCTTTAAATTAGGGGTTGATCTTAAAGTAGGTTGTTTAACAAATTCCCAAATTTTTATATCAGTATAGTTATACATTTTTTCAATATTATCTTTGTAGGGTTGCTTATCAACCATTGTTACTACATAAAAATAAAGTCCACAAAGTGCTGCAAGGATAATTAAGATCATATTGGTGTGTTTATTTAATGTATTAGTCTGTTATTTATCCTGATTTGTTACATCTTAATAGTATTTCGTTGTAAAACAGTTTATTTTATAAGTCATATTCCTGTTTTCAAATTAGTTATATTAAATACAATAATTTTAATACTCCCTTATTATAACTTGAATATACAATATTTTTATCCTTTTTAAGAAGAATACCTATCCCTTCAAAATTCCTTAAAATAATTTCGTACCCCTTCTCCCCTTTGCAACCCTTATTAGGTACTCATCCCTTACTTTTCTACGTATAGGGGTACGAAAATCATACGCGGATTTCTGGAAAATACTGCACAAGTTTGCTGTAAATGGTTTAGAAACCACGCCAAATAATCACTTAAAAAAGTACAGGAATGGCACATTCAAAAGATTTAAACTACGCTCCAATTATCGCAGTTGCGATTTTTGGGCTTTTCGCAGGAGGTATGGTCGGCGCACACTATTTCGGACCAAAACTTTATGGAAGTAAAGACTCCAAAACTCAAAAACCACAGACCAAGAAGTAAGCTGTATTTAGAGATACTCATTTTTTAGGACTGTACCCCATTACAAACCCATACCATAGCAATGGTTATTAAAAACACAACAACATGGATTACAATGATGAATTAATGCGTTATCAGGATGACGCGGAGGATAGATACGATGATTATCACGACGTTGAGGATATGTATGACGCGTATGAAGATGAGGAAGATGACTTCGAGAACGGATTGGAAGGAATGGAAGACGATTATGATGCGTATGACGATGAATACGAGGACGAAGATGAGTATATGGATTATGAGGAAGATCTATACGATGACTATACCCGTACTTCGATTCAAAAGATAGACCCTAATGACAGAACGCTGACCATTACGGTAAAGAACACTACTGATACCGCGCAGGAAGCAGTCATTTTTGGTGGAAACCAAGAAGTCGCGCAACCTGATGGAGTTACGGTAGAAGTCGAGGAAAGTAGCCATAAGGAAGTCCGTGAAGAATCCAAGGCGAATCCTTTTAAGATCGCCGGGATGAAATACTCCGTAAGTAGCCCGTTACAGTTTGATAATGTATTAAAGATTACCAAGCGTACTGCTTCAGGATCGAATAATATTCAGGTATATCAACCCCGTAATGCGACATCACCACAGAATTTCACCCAATCGCTCATTGATGATGACAATTTTGAAATGAACGTCACGGGACAGGATTCCTTACGACTGGTGATCAATGCGGAAACGACTGCGGTTTTTACGTTCACCATCAAGGCGCGTGCGAATATGGGGAATCTGTTACACGGAAGAAACGTAGCAGAATTATCCAGAGTGCCGAGAACCACCGGACTCCCGCAAATTGACCTATTACGCAGACGCAGACCTACCGCTTTAGGCTTACGTCCAAGAAGAACAGTACGCAGACGCCCTGCAAGACGTGGCAGACCTGCCCGAAGCCGATTTGTCGGCAGAAGACGTGTAAACTCGCGAAGATACCCCACGACCTCTTGGCTAAGAAGACGTAGGCGATAGATACTTGATAAAAAACCAAAGTGCATTGCCCAACAATGCCTTTGGTTTTTTTCCCAAAGGAATGGAATATTAACCTTACCGCTATCCTATGAAAAACAAGAAAGAAAACGTCTCCCCTAATAGTATTGAATACATTGTCTATAGCAACCCTGATCCTGTTCGCAAGCTGATTTACGATTGCGGTTACGAACCGCCAAAAAAGCTGCACCACTTAGCGAGTGCTACAAAGGAACTTGTGCAAAAAAAAGGGAAAACGATCATTACCGAACTACTGGAAGTGCATCCCGATAAAAAAGCAATTCAGGCATTGCCTACAGAGAAAAAAAAGAAAAAAGCCTGTAATGCCTGCAATAATGATAGCTATAACGATGTGGATAATTTTTGCGGTTCTTGTGGGCATTCCAATTATAGCGGATCAGGCGATGAAGATAGCTTTTTGGATCAGTTTTCAGATATGTCAGATAAAATGTTGGAGAAATACTACAAGCGTATTGTGAAAAAATCTAATGCCGATCCTGATGATTCCAAGATTGCTAATGAAGTACAGATGATCTGGAATGAACTGCGCCAAAGGCGTGCAGTACCTAGTGAAGACCCTCCAAAAGCCCCAGCCGAGGAACACCCAAAAACCAAAGGCTTACAACGAGAAGAAATGATCCTGATGGGATTAAGTTTTCTTGGAGGATTTGTCATGTGTTCGGTACTAAAAAACTAATTAGAATGAGTAGAATGACACAACAACAATATAACCAAGCGGTCAATCTGATGAGCCATTTGATCTTGACCAAACCCCAAGTGGTGATCGCGCTTTTACAGAAGCATGGGGAAGTTTTTACTTCTGCCCCCAATCGACAACAATTGATTGATGGGGTATTAGAAGCCCTGAAAGAAGGTAGCCCGACTTTTCAGAACGATCTTGAAGCAGTGATCAATGTACATATCCAAAAGAAAGGAAAAGAAATGCTCGCTTTGGAAAAGGGTAACGATGCTTATGTTGAAGAAGAAGATGCTTTTTTTGGCAGTCTGGCTAAAATCGCGATTGGCGGGGTCGCCAAACTGATCAGTAAGCGCAAAAAACGAGGAAATAGAGGCGGTAGCAGTAGCAGTAGAAGTTCCGGCAGGAGTAGCGCTGCTGCGGTAGCTGCTGCCAATGCCAGAGCCAGAGCGCAACAAGCTACTTTGCGTCGGGATATGCAACGAAAAATGCGAGAGCAGCAAGCCCAACAGCGAAGACGAGAAGATCAGTTGCGAGCCGAGATGAGAAGGCAAAGCGAACGCCAACAAAGAGAAAATGAAATGAAGATTGCCAAGATCAATGAAGACAATCGAAAGAAAAATCGAAAGGTGATGACTGCCGGAGGAATTGGGGTTGGATTATTGGTGTTAGTAGGCATAGGGATGATGATGAACAAAAAGCCCGCACCAACAATGCCGATGCCCTATACAATGCAACCACAGCTACAGCCATCGATGATGCCTGTACCCCAATAATGATAGTGTGATGGTAGGAGATGGTGTGATTGACCTATTGGTGTTAGATACACTCTTTGATGAGTATAACCCTTCGATAATCAGCCGAAGAAATAGGAGTTTTAACCCACATAGGATTGGGCTTAGAAGACGAAGCAGCAATATGCACCGTAGGGTTGGGCGACCGCTTTGGCGATCTTCGATGCACCGATTACCAAAACCAAGGGTAAGCATTCGCAGGAGAAGAACGACCAGCCCCATTGCTACGATTCGGAATCGAAGGCGTGTGTATAGCAAGCCGAACCGTATCGTAAGCCGACGATCTGTACCAAAGCCTACCCCTACAACGCGAAAGCCTGCAAACACAGTCATAAAACCAAAGCCAAAACCGAAAGCAAAGCAGCATCCGATTAAACTGACACCTAATGATACAGTTGTTCCATATCAGTACAACAAAAAAAAGCCTGTTACGGGCAACCCCTTTGCAAAACGCGATGTCGCTCAGGAAGCATTGGAAGCACAGGCACAATTACAAGAAGTAGAACCACAAGAACCTATAGACGATATGACAAAGAAAAAAGAAGAAACCCCTGCAACCCCCGCAAAAAAAGGAATTTCCCCGATGTTCAAAATTGGGCTAACAGTAATAGCAGTATTAGCTATTGGGGGATTCGTATTGAATAACATGGCTAAAGCCAAGGTAAAATCTTACGATAACTAATGGACGTACTCGCCAACATCACAGAACAAGAGTTTACCGAAGCCGGAGAAATCCCAATAGGTTTTCTGTACGCTTCGATCAAGAATGTAGGCACTGTTTCGGCAGCAGTCAACGGGGTGGCACTTGCTGCCGGAG
Organism: Aquimarina algicola; assembly: GCF_006443095.1. Taxonomy (GTDB): domain Bacteria; phylum Bacteroidota; class Bacteroidia; order Flavobacteriales; family Flavobacteriaceae; genus Aquimarina; species Aquimarina algicola. The sequence continues at coordinate 25,160 of NZ_VFWZ01000003.1, read as the reverse complement.
AAGCCAAGAGCTACCCCTTTGTAGGGAAGCCTTATGGGGCTGCTATTCCTTATGACCCCAAAGACGCAACCTTACGCATTCTATACATACTATAACCTAAAAAAACAAGCATTATGATCGCAGGAGAAACAGAATCGTTATTATCAGACCACTTCGGAGAAGAATATGATGACTTCCTTTTTGGGAATAAAGAACAACGCGAAAAGCGCAAGGCAGCCCGTATTGCGAGGCGAAAAGTGAGACGATCAGCCCGTGTCAACAAACGAAAAGCAAGACAGGCAGCACGGGCAGCTGATCCGGTGCGTATCGAACGCCAAGCCAGACGAATTGCACGAAAAACAGATCCGAGCCGAATAGAACGACGCACGAATTTCTTTTCCCGACTGGGTGAAGCCTATCGTGGTCTTGGCGGTGGGGCAGCCATTGGCGGAGCAGTTGATTCATTACTGCGAAAGCCGATCCCTATTCAATCCCCCGGACAACCCCCAAAAAACAGCGATTACAATTTTGGTTTGCAAAACCCTGATCGTATGAATGATCGTAGGGAAAGGGATCGTAATAACAATACTCCTTTGATTGTTGCAGGCGTTGTCGTCGTCCTTGCTCTTGGTGGGGTGATGCTGTACAAATCGAATCAGAATAGCAATATGCAAATTCCAAAACGTTAGGATATGATCATACCCATTCCGGCAAACAAAGAACGATTCACCATTGCCCTTACCCTTCAAGCAATACAGCAGGTATCTTTAGGCATTCGGGTATATGATCCCGATCGCCCGAACACCCATTATTTTAGAAGAAAAGCACAGTTGCAACAAGGGCAACAACGTCAACTATTCATCCCTTTGGCGGTTAGTGCGGACTTTTTGGAATTGGAATTGTATGACAAGCAATCTCCCGAAGACGAAGTGCCGATTGCCCTTACGAATTTTACCATTCAAAAAATGCCCCCGGCACAGGTATGGATGACTCCTGAGCGCAGGCGGTTTTTAGAGTTTGCCATTTCCTTTGCTCAAAAAGCAGGCTATACCCCTACAGGCTTTTACGATAGTCCGAAGGGGGAATTTCTGTTCCAGTACTTGCCGAGTATTACCGATTCGGAAGGCAAAGAACTGATTACCCCGGCACGCATTAGTAGAAAAATGCCCCGTGTACAGCTTTCGCAGCGATTGTTTAAATCCTTTACCATTCCGGTACGGGTGTTTATCCTCGCGCATGAAGGTTGCCATTGGTTTTTGAATACCCGAAGTGAAAAGACCGCAGATTTGTGTGGGATCAGACAGTATTTGGATTATGGCTTTCCCAAAATAGAAGCGGTATACGCTGCTACTAAGATATTCAGCCTTCATCCGGTAGGTACAGCTCAACTACAGCGTACCCAAGACATTATGGCTTTTATTGATGACTATAAACAACTCAGCGCGTGAATAGAAACACTCAAATAGCAATACTCCTTAGTGCTTTAGGCTTGACAAGCCTATGGTGGTATGGTCGTGGAAAAAAGACCACTCCTGAAGCGGTAGCTGATGCGCCCCCACCGGAGCCGGAAGATCACTATATCGCTCCAACACCAAAAAAGGGGCATTCCTTGCCTGTTACACAACCTACCTATCCCAAACGAAAAGTAGAGCAACCCCCAATAGTCCACAGACGACACCAAGGTATCAATACAAAAGATTTTTATAGGCATTTGCAAGATGCTTATGAAACCACCCAAATTACCCTGACCAATACCTCTGATGTGACACGGGAAGTACGCTTATGGGGCGGAAACAAAAAGCCACCGATCAGCCCTGCATTGCCGGGTGATATCCAAGACCATGTGGTTCGTACCCTGACCCCTCAAAGCAGTCAGGGAGCAGCAAGTTATCCGCAGGGGATGATCGTCAACCCTTACAATGGGTTTACCTATATCGCGAATCAATTGTCGAATACGATTACAATCCTAAATCAGAACAATCAAGTTATAAAAATAATACCCATTGTTGCTGATGGTAGCCCCTTTGGGGCTGCACCCGTAGACCTGACCGTGTTCTCCCTAGCCAGTTCCCCAAACGTTGGTCGGGTCTACGTGGTCAACAGCATTTGGGATTCGATCAGCGTGATCGATACTAATTTAGAGATCATCCAGACGATACCCGTAGGATTACGCCCGGTGTCGATCACTTTTAATCCTGTGAACGGATACCTGTATACGACCAATATCGCGGACAATACGATTAGTATTGTTGATCCTGAAACTGCTACGCTAATTGATACGATTCCGGTAGGAAATGCCCCAAAAAACAGTACCGTGCATGCTGACACCGGAGATGTGTACGTCCTCAATACCAAAGACGATAGTGTTACCATTATTGATCAGAACGGACAGATTACAAATACACTACAAAACTTAGGAGCGGGATTAGTCAACCTTACGATAGTGGAAGCAACGAATAGCTTATATGTGGTTTCAGAAACCAATAACACCATTATTCCGGTGGCACTTGAAACCAATACCGTAGCAAATGCGATACCCGTTGGAAATCGCCCGTATCCTATCATTTATAATCCGAATAGTGCACTGCTGTATGTCGGGAATCGTGATGATGACACCTTTAGCATTATCGATCAAAGCAACACGGTTATTGATACCATCGCTTTAGGAGCTGTCAATACCGGGGTGGCGTTGAACCTTCAAACTGATGTGATCTATACGAGTGATCCTCTAGGCGGAGCAATTTCTATCATTACCTATTCAGAAGAAAGCTCTGCGGTACTGGTCAATGAGGGGTATGCAGCCAAACGTGAAGATTTTATATACCGACCCGTAGAGATCGGGCATGTCAAATTTGTGTTATCCGGAGAAGAACGTTTTAAGGTATTGCAGCTTCAGGAGCAAACCATCACAGGCAAAACCATCAAAAAACCGATATCCTTTTCAGCGCATCAAAGCCCACAAAACTTTGGCAATGTTTCCGAAATCTTTGGTATGCATGGAATGGTGATCGATGGTAAAAACGAATGGTTATTTCAGATCGCAGGAAAACAGACCATCACCATTTTAACCTATTACAAACAACTGGAAACAGAACGCTTTATCGATCAAGGGTTGACTGTTTCGTAACATAAAGAAGATATGAAAAAGACCATTGAAATTGCATTGCAGGAGTACGGGATTACCGAGCATATCGGAGGAAGGCATAATCCTAGAATCCTGCAATACTTTAAAGACATAGGACATCAGTGGATCAAAGACGATTCGACTGCTTGGTGTTCAGCGTTTGCCAATTGGGTCATGGGCAAAGCAGGCTATCCTACTAGTGGGAAGCTCAACGCCCGTTCGTGGCTCAAGGTGGGCAACTCTACACGATTACCCGAATTAGGGGATATCGTGGTGTTTTGGCGAGAAAGCAAGCAGAGTTGGAAGGGGCATGTTGGTTTTTTTGTCGCCTATAGTGAAGATGAAAAACACATCTATGTGTTAGGTGGGAATCAAAACAACCGCGTGTGTGTGAAAGCGTATCCAACATACAGGCTATTAGGCTTTAGAACGTTTGATACCCCACCGTTTCGCCCCATCATTGACTTAACCGCATCGTAAACAAATAATACAAAATATATGAAAACAGCTTTAGGATGTATAGGAGGATTTGTGCTTGGCGCTTTTATGTACACAAGAGCATGTGGTAAAATGATAAGACAGAGGGATCAAGCCTTGAAGAAAAACCTTCGCACCCAAAGGGTGTTTAGAATATAAGAAAATATGCCAACAACAGTAACGATAGATAAGCAAACCATTTTGATCCCTGAATCGGGTGATCCATGCGAACTTTGGGTGGGGTATTTCAATAGCCTGAAAAAGTATGCAGGGGCAGCCCATGCCAGAATGTTATGGTTGGTGACATGGAAAGCCAACGGAAATATAAGATGTACGACCAATCCACAATTTAATCAGTGGTTGCAAAAAAATAACCTTGATGTGAGTAACGCAGCGACCAGAACCATTGCCGATCTATCACAAATGGGCAGCAATATTAGGGGATTAGGTAAGAACCTTACTTCAGTACTTGCGTGGGGCATTCCCATAGCCTTAGTGATTGTACTGATTAGCATCGGGGTATTGGTAGTCAATACCACCCAAAAAGCTGACCTTTCCGATGCAGCGATGTTGCTTCCACAAGGACGTGCATTAACCACACTAAAAACCTTGACCAAATGAAACAGCAAACCAAATTACAAATTGCAGGCAGTGTGGTCTTTGTGGCGTTTGGGGCTTCGCTCTACAATGCTTTGAGAATACGGGAACAGCAGCAGTTTAAAGATGCTTTTTTGTCCTTACTTATGCAAAAGATCAACCCGACCACAGCAGGACTATCCGCAGAGGCAGGTTTTGATATTCATTACGCAGCACAAGTATTGCGAAAAGTAAACGGAAGGGTGGTTGTTTTGAAAGAAAGCGTAGCGAAAAGCATCGCAGATCGTATCCACTCCAATTTTCGCCCCTGGTATCTTAGGGGAGATAATGAAGAAGGAGTTTATGCGATTTTAAGAAAGCTAAAAGACAAGGTACAGCTCTCGCAAGTCTCAAAAGCCTATCAGGAGCAATATAAAATCAATTTGATCGATCAATTACAGCAACGTTTTGATGCGAATGAAGTAAAAAAAGTACTGGCGATTGTAACCCCAAAATCCCCTTATACAACAGTATGATGAATAAAACAACCATAGGGATCGTAAGTGGCGCAAGTATCGTGATACTTGGTATAGGAATATATTTTTTACGAAAATCAAAAAGGGGAAACCCTTCATTGGTCGATAGTGATAGTAAAGGAACACCCATACGATTATCTAATCCACAAATGGGAATTCCTATTACAGAACCGAACTGGAACAACCCTTTTGATATGAATTATCTAAAAGATGTCAAAGCCTTTCTTCAGGGGAAACCAATCCTTGAGTTACCCATGCAAACTGCCATGCAATATGCCAGTATACTGCACAAAGCGAAAGGAGGATTTTTTGAGGATGATGATGAAAAAGCAGTGGAAAGCATTTTTAAAAGGCTTCAGGACAAAACGCAGGTAGCAAGCTTATCAAAAGCATTTTATACGCTATTCAAAAAAGATCTGTGGCGATATCTGAAAAGCTTTCTAAATGATAGTGAAATGGAAACCCTTGTACACAAACCTGTACGAAGATTAGAGAGATATAGATTACGAACATAAAACAACACATCAAATATGGCAAAAAGACCGATAATGAAAAAAGCGAGCGTTGGGAAAATGCCCAATATGCCCAAAAAAGGAAAAAACAATACAACCGGAATTATAATCGGTGTCACGGTATTAGTGGCAGTTGGAGGGGCAGCCTATTGGTATTTCAACAGAAAAAAGAAAGAAGAAGATCAGTTGGAGCTGGTCATAGGTGGTGCGCCGGTATCAAGAAATACACCAAGAAGAACCAATCCTAATATCTCGACACCTACCATCACCACACCCCCACGAAGAACACGTTTTCGATGTACCAATAGTGGGTATCCATTAGCCTATGGAACATGCAATGAGGGCGTAAAGGTATTGCAACGTTATCTAAAAATTTACAATGAAGATTTAGGTGCTACAGGACCGGGAAAAGATGGTGTCGATGGAATGTTCGGAAGCAAGACCGCCAGAGCTGCTAAAAAACGATTAAACAAAGTTTCTTTCACTCAAAAGGATATTGAGGGCATGAAAAGCAGCTTAAAAATGATGAAGCGATGATACAGGTAACCACCACACAGCGTAATATGTTAGCAGTAGCAGCCCTTACGGGAGTGGGATTACTAGCCCACTACTGGCTGCAACAACGACAAGAAGCAAAACAAGCACCAGAACCGGAGCAGCAACCGCTTACCATTGTTCAACAACCAAAAGAAGGAATGCTAAAGAAGAAGAAAGGAGTATTTCCGCTTCAAGAAGGCAGTACAGGCAAAGAGGTCGAAAGGTTACAGATTTGGTTGTTACGAAATCATGGATGGCAAGGGGAGATTACCAAAACCTTTGATGCACAAACCTTGAAACTTGTCAATAAGGCACTGCAACAAGATACCGTAGACAAGAAGGTCTATGAACAGTATCAAATGGGAATCCCGATTCATAAGCAAATACATAACGGATGACACAACAAAAAAGAAATATCAAAGACTATTTAGATGCCATTTTGGATAAAGATGGTATTAAAACCGAAGTCACTATAACCCTAACCAATGAGACGATGACTAAGATTATTATCAGCTTGCTTTTAGCAGGGGTAACTATGGTTACGGTCTTTCATCTCATCAAAAATTACTTCCCCAATGCACAACTAGCAGCATTGGAACAAGAAGTATATCATATCAGTAAAACTCTAAATCAATAAAAATGGAAACTGTATTTCAAAACATTGTCGGATATATCAATTCGTTAGATTGGGCATATATCCTCACTTTTATTCTGATCTCCTATGCGCTGAATCATTATAAAGAGATCATCAGCAAAGGATTGGGCATCAACATTCGTACCCGTTACCTCGTATTGCTTGTAGGGGTAACCTATGGGATTGCGATGTTCTTTATCAGGGATTACCACTTATCCCAAATTGAGATTCTACTACAATCCTTTGTCTTTGCCATTGTGTTTCATAAACTCATCATTGAAACCTTAGTTGAGCGCTTTATGCTAAAGAAAGACAAGGAAGAACCCCCTACGGATGAGCTACTATGAGAACCCTGAAATGGATATTGCCTATCCTAGCTATTGTAGCAGCAGTAGTATTCCTCTTTTGGATCATCCCAAAAGAGGAAGCTGCCATAACAGAGCAATACAGGCAGCAAATAGAAACTTTGGAATACCATAACCAAAAACTTTTAAAAGTCAATGAGATATTAGACAATCGAGTATTTTATTTGGAAGCCCAAGCCGATAGTCTCTTGCAATTGATCGAAAAAGATCAAATCGAAATCACAACCCTTAAAAAAACAAAAAATGAGAAGATACCTATTATTAATGCCTATTCTGATCATGAGTTACTTCGGTTTTTCGCAAACCTTACAACCAAAAGTGATAGCTCTGAAGAATAAGAAACATTTTTGTTTCACGACCTCGCAAGCCAAAGAACTTGCCAAGCGTATCGAGATCGGTAATTATAATGAGGCGTTAGTCAGTTCCTTATCTAAGCAGAATGAACGTTTACGCTTCTTGGTAGACAAACAGGATAGCATCATTACTACTAAAAAAGAGCAATCACAACACATCGCGCAGATAGTACAAAACAAAAATGAGGTGATTACTGCATTAGGAGTAACGATAAAACAAAAGGATAAAAAGATCAAGCGGGGAAAACTGCATAAACTCCTGCTCACCGGGAGTATTATTACAGCAACTACGCTATTCATCAGTAAATAAGTATACTATGGGATATCAAAGTGACACACAAGAAAACGATCTAAAGATTGTAAATTTTCCCTTAAATCATGTTTTACTAGTAAGTCAAATGTCAGATGAGATTACAACGGTAGTGAACAATGAGAATTATATGACGATTAATCGTAATCTGGTCATTCCGGTTGATCTTAAAATACGAAGAAAAGATGGGGTCGGGACACTCAATAATGCATTGATAAAATTACCCAAACCAACGTTAACACGTTCAAAACTGGATGGCATAACCTGGACGAATAAAGGGAAACCAATTACTTACGAAATGGGTGAAGATGGGATTATGGAATTTAAGGGTGAAATCACTGAAGCGGACGAAGAAATCATTGTCAACTTTCCCCCTTATGTTGCGATTTTTCCATTGGAGTATGACGAAACCGTAACGTTTTAAAGAAAGTGTATGAGTACTAAAGAAGCGTTTGTAACCAGGTATTATCCATATGCAAAAAAAGCTGCAGATAAATCCGGGATTCCGGTGGTATTTGCTTTGGCGCAAAGTGCCTTGGAATCCGGATGGGGAAAAAGTGCAAAGGGCAATATGATGTTTGGGATCAAAAAAGGATCAGGAGTCAATTATGGCGGATGGCAAGGAGACACCCAATTGATTACTACTACGGAGTACTTATCTACTGCTACTCGACATTTCCCATTCATATATCCCGGATATCCCAAGCAGCAATCCAATGGCAAATGGAAATATCGTGTACAAGACTACTTTAGGGCGTATCCTAATCCGTTTTACTCCTTTATGGATTGGGCAGGATTGTTAACAAGAAATTCAAGGTATCAGTATGCATTGCAGTACAAACAAGAACCTTATCGTTTTGCGGAAGAAGTAGCCCATGCCGGATATGCAACTGACCCTTACTATGCTGATAAGATCAAACGCTTGATGAAAGAGATTGAACAGATCATTGTTTTAAAAAAGTTGCATCAAAAGCCAAAAAATAAAATCATTCCTGCAATTCTTGTAGGGATTGGAGCTGCTACAATAGCGGTAACCATTTATATAGTAAAACCGGAATTTTTAAACAAAATATACACCTATGAAACCAGATAAAGGGAGTAATACACTCAATATCATATTCGGAGCATTTTTAGTCGTCAGTATCATCCGTACAGGAGTAGCGATATATGACTGGAGAGAAAAGAAGAAATCAGAAAAAAAGTGTAATTGTGCGAAGAAGGGATAATCAAACCATATGGATCGGTGTGGGAGCTGCTTTCTTAGTAATGCTTGGAATTATAGCCTTTCGCAGAAAATCAAATCCAAAAATAAAGGTAGACCTATCGAAATTTGACAGTCCTGATATGCCCGGTTCCGGGAGGTGTATGGATAAAGAATTTATTAGCATGCTTTATAAGCTAGCCAAAGTCACAAAACTACCCATATTCGATATGATTAATTCAGGAGCAAGATCAGCATATTGGAATAATAAAGTTGGTGGGGTATCGAATTCCTCTCATAAAATACCTACATGTAAAGCTGCGGATATTAAAGCCCCAACAACAGCGATTCGTAATACAATCGTGATGGCTGCTAAAGCAGTGGGATTTAAACGTATTGGGGTTGGTAGAACATTTGTGCATTTGGATAATGACGATACGAAACGTCAATATGTAGCATGGGGGTATCCTTCCGGGACAAAACCACCAATTAATCCCTTCGTATAAATTTATGAACGTAAACTAGAGCTATATTAAACACTATTGAATAGCGGTTATAAATTCTTTTTCAAACTCCAAAACTAGTGACCCAAAAGGATATTTACCATCCAAATAATAAAGTACTGCTGTTTTTTTTAGTCCGCAGATATAGAAATTATTCATCTTGGCATCTGACCAATGTAAACCAATATTTTTCTCAAAAGATTGGATTACAGTTTCCTTGCCAATCGAAACCATAATTGCTTTGATTTTTTCTAAATCAGTAATTTGGCTATACCCCATGTTTTTTAATTTTGTTTCCCTTTACAAAATTAATACTAAAAATTGAAGCTGTACTAATTAAGTACAGCTTCGTGTTTAAGGTTAAATTTTATTTGATTTGATTAAAGATCAATTAGAACTACGCCAGATTTGATTTTTGTTTTTGCCTAATCGTTTTAACGATATAGAGTTATCTTTATTCTTCAAAATTTTAAAATCCCATTTTTCATCCACAATTTCACATCCTTTTACCTTTGCCATGAATACTTTTACATCATAGTTATAATTGGATTGTAAATAAAAGCTATACGGTTTATAGCCTACAAATGCAATCTCAACTTTCTTAGGAATTTCCGATTTTTTAAATGTAAAAGAAACAAATCCATCTTTATTTGAAGATTTAGTCATTTGTTGTTTCTTGTCAATAATCACATTAGCGTAGGGGATTGCTTGACTGTTATCTAAGTCCAAAACTTTAATGTTAAAAGTTGTAGAATCTTTATCCGTCTTAGTCCTTTCCGTATTGTGGTAGTCTCCAAAACTATCATTTGTCAGATTAAATTTAAGAGACAATGTACTATTGTCTTTGGTGTAATGACCTGCCCCAAAATCAGACCCCAAGTCTCCTTGACTACAATATCCTTCGTATATGAAATAATCATTCACAAAGGTTATACAGTTATTTATAGTTTCTCCTTCAGACTGAAGACAGTATTTACCCTTAATATCTTGAGCTACCATCGTTGATCCTAAATTTAAGATCGCCAAAAGAAATATCGCTTTAAGGACATTTATCACCTTTTGCTGCTGATTTTGCTTCGCGTTCATTTTGTATAATATTTTGTATTTCTCGTTTTTCTGACTGTGATAATGCTTGATATGCACTTGATGTTTCTAGACCTCCCCAAGATAACTTTTTATAGTATTCTAAAGGTTGTTTATTAAAGTCCCACACCGCAAGTGATCTTGCTAAAGCTTCTACATACTGCCCCATAAAACCATGTTGTGTTAATTGACCAACTGAACCTGGGTTATTTTCACGATATTTTTGATACAATCTCTGTAACCCCATAACCATGCTTGCTCCATCTTGAGTGTTATAATAATTATTGTAACTTAAATAAGCATGCATACTTTCATGAATAATCGTTTTCGCAATAAATAATTGAGTTCCATCATTAACTAAATCAACATCTACAGTTACGTCAAAATTATTTCCATTTTTTATGGTAACTCCATTCCGTTCATTACCATCGCTATTAGTACCCAGCTGGTTTTGATAGAATCTGATACTGTAGGTTGGATCTGTATCAAACATATCCAATATAATTTGAGCGATGTGATTTGCTCCGGGATCACTTACATCTGGATTAATAGAACCAAAATTATCTTTTTGTTGCAATTCGCTAATGATATCACCCATACAACTGCTCACAGAATTATCTATTATAATATCATCCTTAAAATCGACTGTACCATTATTATTCCTAAAAGTATTATAAGCTTCTCTGGCAAAAGCTATTGACTCTACAGAATTACTACTATCCATCAAGTACTGATCTAATGCATCTAATGTAGGCTTATTTGCTATTAACCAATCTTTTTCTAAGGTACTAAGTTTTAATTTATCCGAGACACTAAATAGTTTTATTTTTTCAAGTGATAATGAAGGGCTTTGGGACAAGTTTCCTACAATGTCAATGAAATTAGGGTTTTTAAGAAGTTCTATAATATCTAAATCCCTATTGAAAAAATGAACTCCCATATTATTTTCAAAATTAAGCTGTATACTTGGAGAAGTTCGAAAATATGGATTACTATCTGGTTTAACATCAAAAGTATTGGCTAATTGCTCATTAGTAATATTTTCATGAATAGAAAGAAAATTATCAGAGAAAACATCTCGATAGACAGCTCCTTCAAAATCTCTGTTTACAGAATCTTGGTTAAACATAAGATGGAGTACATTATGAAACCCACCCCAGTAGAATTCTGTTGGCTTTGTGGAATTCACTAATACATTAAATGCTCTGTTTATGTTTTCACTATTCTGAAAATTAGTATAAGCAGTAAGGTCTTTAGAGGACTTAAAACTAAACCAATTAGGTTTATAAGTACGATTTCCTGAAGCATAACTCCCTAAAAATCGTTGTGCTGCTGCGAGTGCATAGCCATGATATACATATTCTTTTTCAGTAAAAAACCTTTTTAGCATATTTTTTATATCAGGATATTTTCGCAAGTATCGAAATACTTCGTGACCGCCTAAATGATTATAAGCTGCAAAGTATAATAAAGCATCATCGCTTGGGGTGTCATCTAATCTTTCTAATGGCTGTTGGGGAACGTCTACTGCGTGAGTCATCGGAACAAAAGTATCAATATAATCAAAGTCTTCTACCGAAAAATTAGGACCAAAAGAATTATCATTCGGAGTATTTCCCGAATAATCAGCAACCATTCTTTGTGTTGCATATCTAACAGCATCTTCATAATTTAAATTATTATAAAAAATAACGTATCTATCAATCAGGTAATCTTTAAAAATGCCATTTGATTGTGCTTTTTCCAATTGTTTTTCAAAGGTTCTAACGCCTACCAGTTTACTTGCTTCTTCATAATGTCTGCCATTTAATTCTCCAATTTCATTATTTAACCAGTCCATGTTTTCTGGTTTAATATCTTTAAGTAAATGTCTTTTATACTTTAGGTCTCCAAATAATTGATAGTGTGGTAGTGATTGCATGTTTTCACGTACAAATTCCAATGAAACTTTTTCATAACCGGTTTTTCGATATTCGATATCGTTAAAATCATTATTAGTTATAAATCGATTCCAAATTCTTGGTCTATAGCTTTTTGCAACATTAGAAGACTCGTATTGAACGGAAAACTTAAATGCATCTAAAAACGTTGGAAACGTATTGGGAGGTAATCCAGAGCGATTAGCAATTTCAATTCTTAATAGATTTTCTTGAGAAGCTAACCATAAATCACGATTACTTTGTGCCCCTATTGCTCTATTGAAATTATGCAAGTCTCCTAAGAAATAACAAAAGCAACTAATACCGATACCTGTTATTGGATTTTCAGTACTCTTACCATCATAATCAACACTTAATTGTGCTCCTTCTTTTGAATATTGATATAATTGTGAATAGGTATTGAAAGAGAGTAAACATATAATGATTACAACACTTATTTTATTTTTAAATCTCATCATGACTGGTTTATTCTTTGGTTACTATTTTGCTATATGTTTTGTTATCCATTTTTATCTGTACGATATACGTGCCACTGGGTAAATCACTACTGTTAAGAGTCACAGTTTTTTGAGTATTGTCTCGATGGTCAACCTTGGATTGTTCTATTAACTTTTGTCCGAAAAAATTATATACAGAAACAGTCATGTTATTGAATTGATTCGTATTAAAAGTAATTTTGAATTGGTCTTGAATCGGATTAGGATGGATGATAGCAAAATCCTGATCCAGTTTATTTTTAAGTTCCGAATTAGCAATAGTAGAATTTTGCAGTGCTGTAGTACCAGTCCTTTTTTTAAAGATCATTTTTGAGTGTGGCATAGGTTCATTTAAATCAGCTATTGAACCTTGTAACTGCCCAATGAAAATTGATTCTCCAATAAGTATATTTTCTCGTAAAAAAATCTGTGAAATATTATACTCTAAACTGTCTTTATCTTTATGATCTTTATAAAGTCGTGGCAGTTTGAAGCTTAAGGGGGAGTCATTAAATGAAATAAATCCATTACTCAATTTAGTTTGACCAGAGAAAGTTTGTTCGGCAATAGATAATTCATATGTAAGATCTCGACTTGACTCATTCCAATCAAAGTCAATGGTAAAAGGAACATCTCTTTTAACTCCCAAATCTCTAGACCAATCAAATTCAATAAATCTTCCATCATATATTCCATTAAAGCTTTGAGATGTTTGATTAAAATTATCTCCATATTCATTTAGGATACTAAGTTCTTCAGCAGACATTGGTAACCAGTCGCTATTTTGAGTATCTAAATAGGTAAGGAGTACCTCGCTATTATAAATATCATTTTCAGCAAGCATTTGTCTGGCTTTTGCTTTGTCTTGAGTTACTCCATACCCGAAATAATACATTATTGCCAGCCAGTGTTTTGCCATAGGATGATTACTACTCTCAAAGTAACTTTTAGCTTTTGAATAATCAGGGGTTAACGCATTAGGAAAATGTTTCATATTCAAATACCCTAAAACATAATTGGCAATATCTGTTTTGTAGTTTCTAGGCGAGATCATCGATCTAAGAGCATTTGATGCTTTTGGATAAGAAATTTTATGAAAAGGATAATTTTCTAATTCCCTTAGATAAGTCATTGCCAATTTTAAAAGTGCTGGATCGTATCCTCTTGAAGCTGATTGCAACAAATTAAAACCTTTATGCATATTTTGTTCTCTTTCAGATTCCCAATACAGTAAGGCTGCAATGTATTGGGATGCCGGATCACCCTCTGTCGCACACGGTTCAATATACACAAGGAGTTCTTCAATGAATTCCTTCGAGTATGAACTTAAATAAGGCTCTCTTTCTAACATGGTTAGCGCCTTTTGTTCGCAGGTTAGTTCTATCGGTTGTTGCGCATAACTATAGTAAGTTGCGCTTAAAATTAGGCACAGGAAGCCTAGGACATGTTTTTTATTCATATCATAATATTTAAAGGTTAATGTTTATTTACTATTCTAAACTATGGAAAGAGCGAGTAAGAAAACTTGTTAGAAAACAAGTTCAAGGATTGTTTTTTTGTTCATATATTGATTGTTTTTGGTTAATTGGTTGTTGATACAATATTAAGAAAAGGGAGTTCCATTTTTCGGGACTCAAATTCTTTTTTTGTTAAACTATAGTTAATCTTATTGTTGGTTTTGTAGAACAGTTCTGATAAATATGGTTTGTAAAATGCAGATAGTTTAGTCGTTTTTATTTTTTAAATAATGAATAAGCATTCCTGTTGGAAATCCAATTGCAATGCCTATGAGTGCTACCCATAGTATAGTTAAATCCATATTGATATGTATTGTTAATTTCTTTTTAATCCTTTGAGTTACGCAGATATAAGGCAAGTGAAACTCCACATATAGCCCCTAAAAATAAATATCCTAGATATTCTAATAACGTCCAAAGCAAGTCATCCATACAAATCATAATGTTGTTGTTTTTGTTATTAGCATTCTATAAATGTTTCTTTTCATTTTTTCGTAAGCGTTCGGCAAAGTACATATTGCTTGGTTTTGATTTAGGTTTTAGTTTTGTGTTATGCAAAAAGAAGACACTAAGCGAAAACGAGAGATGTACACGATTCTAAGAAATTGGAAAAAGAGTAGCCTGAGTTTAAAGAATTTTGGAGAGGCACAAGGGATTACCTATGGGGTTATGAAATACTGGCATAGAAAATTTAGAGCAGAGTTTCCGGATCTCAAGCAAAAAGGAACTAAGAGTGATTCCTCTTTTATTCCTGTTGAAGTCTCTAAACCTATATCAATTTCAAAAACAGTTTTTTTAGAGATTCATTATCCCAATGGTGTACTTCTAAAATGCCCTTCTGATATTAGTAATAAAGAATTAAAAAATCTGATTACTCTTTTCTAATGTTTGGACTGACTACTACCCATCAGTTTCATTTGTACAGTAAGCCTGCTGATATGCGTAAAGGCTTTAATGGTCTTTGCGGGTTGATTCAAAATGATTTATTGACTTCACCTACAGATGGGTCAGTATATATCTTCATTAACAAGACCCGTGATAAGGTTAAATTATTACACTGGAGTGGCAGTAGTTTTATTCTCTATTATAAACGATTAGAATCAGGTACTTTTGAGCTTCCTTATTATGATACAGAGGTGAGTAGTATTTCTTTAACCTATTCACAATTGGTTTTGCTAATTGATGGTGTTGCCATTACTGATATTAGTAGAAGAAAACGGTACAAACATCTTGTAGAAAAGTGTTGATCTGGTTGTGGGATATGAAGTTTTTTTAATATCTTCATGTAGTGAAAACATCTCGACACACTGCTACTATCCACACACAATCTGAGCTACAAGAAGCTTACGATACCCTTGCCAAAGCACATCAAAAGTTAATATTAGACTATCAATACCTTCAACAGCAGTTATCAGAATTGAAGCGTCTAATTTTTGGGAGTAAAAGTGAACGTTTTGTTGCTACAGAAGACGGGCAGTTAGAGTTATTTACAGAAGTATCATCTATTACAGCTCCTTTGGATAATGATACTATTGAGATTACCTACAAAAGAGAACAGTACACAAAGCCAAAACAACAGCCTGTTAGAACCACGCTTGCTGCTCATCTTCCCAGAGTAGAAGAAACTATTGAGCCCGAAGGACTTCCTATTGGAGCAAAGAAGATAGGAGAAGAAATTACAGAACTACTGGAATATACTCCATCAAGTATTTACGTTAGAAAAATCATACGTCCTAAATATGTATTGCCGGAAGCACAAAACATTGTGATTGGTTCTCTTCCTTCACTGCCTATACTCAAAGGAAATGCCGGTGCCGGATTATTAGCACAGATTCTTGTCAATAAATTTTGTTACCATCTTCCTTTTTATAGACAACGACAAATCTTCAAGGGACAGGGTGTAATGCTTAGTGAAGCTACCTTATGCGGATGGTTCAATGCTACGACCAGATTGTTGGCTCCTTTATACGATTGTTTAGAAAAGCAATTGTTACAAAGCAACTATTTACAGATCGATGAAAGCCCTATAAAAGTTCAGGATTTTCATAAAACTAAGGCTAAGACAAAAAGAGGAAAAGGAACGCTCCATATGGGATACCATTGGGTACATCATGCTCCTGTAGAAGGCTTGGTTTTATTCAAATATGCTCCCAGTCGATCAAAAAAGGTTCCGGAAACGATATTACAACAATATAGCGGAACGATTCAAACAGATGGATATTCAGGATATCTAAACCTTACTACCAAAGGAAGTATCAAACTATTGGGTTGCATGGCGCATGCCAGGCGGTATTTTGAAAAGGCACTGGATCAAGATGCATCTAAGGCAAGTTATGTATTGGAACAAATCCAAAAGCTATATACTATAGAGCGTAAGTCAAGAGAACGAGATATACATTCAACAACCAGACAGCGATACCGAAGACGATATGCCGTTCCTATTTTAAGAGCTCTAGAGATTTGGTTACAGAAGCAGGCACTTGCTGTACTTCCTAAAAGTGCTATCGGCAGAGCAATCGCTTACACCCTTAAGTTATGGACTAAACTGGTGGCCTATACCGATAATGGAATCTATGAAATAGACAATAACCGCATCGAGAATACTATTAGGCCATTGGCACTTGGAAGAAAGAATTACCTGTTTGCAGGATCACATAAGGCTGCTCAGAAAGCTGCCATGTTATATTCTTTCTTTGCAATGTGTAAAATTAACAATGTAGCCCCTTATGTTTGGCTGAAAGATGTTTTAGAAAGAATCCCGGAACATAAAGCCAATCGACTTACAGAATTACTGCCTAATCATTGGAAAAATTTTAGCTAGGTAATTTCACAATATGCATCAATTTCAAATAAAAACTATTATTTTTGAGAATACATTTCACTCTTATCACAGCAAACAAAATTGATTTTGAAAAAACCACAAGTTGCTTTACGAATTTACCTTTGAAATCTGCATCAGAAACGTATTGGTAACACACGAAGGAATTTCGGTCTTAAAAAAACCTGATTTAATTCTAAATCAGGTTACGCTTAGTTGAGGCAAAAAAACTGCGTATCAACATTAATAAAGTAGTTGTAGGTTACTACATATATTAATTTCTTTTGTTTTTCTTAATTTTTACTGATTTGAAATTAAAGTCAATATTAGCGATAAAGTTTTCTCCCGTCTTTACATTCATAAATTTCCAGTGATACCCTTGGTTAGTTTCTTTTACATCTGATCTTGCTATATAAGAAATTGGTACATCTAAGTAATTAAGAATTATGGTATTAATCTTATAGTTGATTTCTTTAGATGTAGAATTTGTGATAGCTTCATTTTCAGAAACTTTTTCTGGAGTAGACTCCACGACATCTATTTCTTTTAATGTTGCTTTAGAACTAGAACAACTAATAATAGAAAATCCTAAGAGAATAGTGAATAGCTTTTTTTTCATAATGAGTTTGTTATATAGTTCAAAATTACGGTTTAAACACATATCTCATATGTTTTAAGCTCATTATTAGATGATTTGTTAATTTATTCGATTAAAGACAGTTATTTAAAAAAATAATTGTAAGTCTATGATAATGAACATCATCATAGACTTACATATTATCTGCAATTTTTTATATTTAATCTAAAGATGAACTTAGTATTTGTATTCTAATTTAATATCGTACCTGTTTGGTAAAAATACCTGAATGTACTTTACTAAGTGGATACACTTTTTTTACTTTCATTATCATTATTTTCTAATAGAGGTTATTACAACTTTTGTCACTATGTTCTGGTAGTAAAAATTAATCACTTTATGATTAGAAGTTGTTTCTTATTCATGAATTCGGTTTAGAAAAGGAATTCTATGCAATTGTAATTTACTTAGAACTTTTTCACTTTTAGTGGATTGAAATTGATTTGTAAGCGTTCGGCAAAGTACATATTGCATGGTTTTAATTTGAGTTTTAGTTTTGTGTTATGCAAAAAGAAGACACTAAGCGAAAACGAGAGATGTACACGATTTTAAGAAATTGGAAAAAGAGTCCCCTGAGTTTAAAGAATTTTGGAGAGGCACAAGGCATTACCTATGGGGTTATGAAATACTGGTACCGTAAATTTAGAGCAGAGTTTCCGGATGCCAAGCAAAAAGTAACTAAGAGTACATCCTCTTTTATTCCTGTTGAAGTCTCTACTCCTCTATCAATTTCAAAAACAGTTTTTTTAGAGATTCATTATCCCAATGGTGTACTTCTAAAATGCCCTTCTGATATTAGTAATAAAGAATTAAAAAATCTGATTACTCTTTTCTAATGTTTGGACTGACCACTACCCATCAGTTTCACCTCTACAGTAAGCCTGCTGATATGCGTAAAGGCTTTAATGGTCTTTGCGGGTTGATTCAAAATGATTTATTGACTTCACCTACAGATGGGTCAGTATATATTTTCATTAATAAAACTCGTGACAAGGTTAAATTATTACATTGGAGTGGCAGTAGTTTTATTCTCTATTATAAACGATTAGAATCAGGTACCTTTGAGCTTCCTTATTATGATACAGAAGTAAGTAGTATTTCTTTAACCTATTCACAATTGGTTTTGCTTATTGATGGTGTTGTCATTACTGATATTAGTAGAAGAAAACGGTACAAACATCTTGTAGAAAAGTGTTGATCTGGTTGTGGGATATGAAGTTTTTTTAATATCTTCATGTAGTGAAAACATCCCAACACACTGCTACTATCCATACACAATCTGAGCTACGGGAAGCTTACGACACCCTTGCCAAAGCACATCAAAAGTTAACATTAGACTATCAATACCTTCAACAGCAGTTGTCAGAATTGAAGCGTCTAATTTTTGGGAGTAAAAGTGAACGTTTTGTTGCTACAGAAGACGGGCAGTTAGAGTTATTTACAGAGGTATCATCTATTATATCTCCCTTGGATAATGATACTGTTGAGATTACCTACAAAAGAGAACAGTACACCAAGCCAAAACAACAGCCTGTTAGAACCACGCTTGCTGCTCATCTTCCCAGAGTAGAAGAAACTATTGAACCCGAAGGACTTCCTATTGGAGCAAAGAAGATAGGAGAAGAAATTACAGAACTACTGGAATATACTCCATCAAATATTTATGTTAGAAAAATCATACGTCCTAAATATGTGTTACCGGAAGCACAAAACATTGTGATTGGTTCTCTTCCTTCACTCCCTATACCCAAAGGAAATGCCGGTGCCGGATTATTAGCACAGATTCTTGTCAATAAATTTTGTTACCATCTTCCCTTTTACAGACAACGACAAATCTTCAAGGGGCAGGGTGTAATGCTTAGTGAAGCTACATTATGCGGATGGTTCAATGCTACGACCAGATTGTTGGCTCCTTTATACGATTGTTTAGAAAAACAATTGTTACAGAGCAATTATTTACAGATTGATGAAAGCCCTATAAAAGTTCAGGATTTTCATAAAACTAAGGCTAAGACAAAACAAGGAAAAGGAACGCTCCATATGGGATATCATTGGGTACATCATGCTCCTGTAGAAGGCTTGGTTTTATTTAAATATGCTCCCAGTCGATCAAAAAAGGTTCCAGAGACGATATTACAACAATATAGCGGAACGATTCAAACAGATGGATATTCAGGATATCTAAACCTTACTACTAAAGGAAGCATTAAACTACTGGGTTGCATGGCGCATGCCAGGCGGTATTTTGAGAAGGCACTGGATCAAGATGCATCTAGGGCAAGTTATGTATTGGAACAAATCCAAAAGCTATATACTATAGAGCGTAAGTCAAAAGAACGAGGTATACCTTCAACAACCAGACAGCGATACCGAAGACGATATGCCGTTCCTGTTTTGAGAGCATTAGGGATTTGGTTACAAAAGCAGGCATTTGTTGTTCTTCCTAAAAGTGCTATTGGTAGAGCAATAGCTTACACCCTTAAGTTATGGACTAAACTGGTGGCCTATACTGATAATGGAATCTATGAAATAGACAATAACCGCATCGAGAATACCATAAGGCCCTTAGCATTAGGAAGAAAGAATTACCTGTTTGCAGGATCACATAAGGCTGCTCAGAAAGCTGCCATGTTATATTCTTTCTTTGCGATGTGTAAAATTAATAATGTCGCTCCTTATGTTTGGCTGAAAGATGTTCTAGAAAGAATCCCGGAACATAAAGCCAATCGACTTACAGAATTACTGCCTAATCATTGGAAAAACTTTAGCTAAATAACTTCAAAATTTGGCTTATCATATATCCTCCTGAGCAGTAAAGTACTTTTTCAATTAAAAAACTAATAAAATTGTAGCGGGAATAGACCATGTTTTCCTATAATTTATTAGATATGTTTTAAGGGTTATAGATTACACCTAATTATAAAATTAGGTGTAAAACCAATAGAATATCGATCTACTCTTTCAAGAAGAAGTTGTGAAATGTTATTCTCATTATTTGATTCTAAAACTCTAAAATCTCTAGAAAGAACATTTCGCTCGTTTGTAATATTTTGAAGTGCAAATCCTATTCGTGTTTTTATTTTTTTTGCTTTATCTAAATAAAAATTATAATCAGCTGTCAGGTCTACTCGATGATAATCGGGTAATCTTTCACCATTATACTTCTCGAAAACTATAAAATTACTTTGAGGGTTATTCGTATCTAAATTTTTCTGGGTATACGGTATGCCTGTACGGTGTCTGTAACCAATTGCAAAGTTGATATTTTTAAATGTCAAGGTATGTGTCCATACTAAGCTATGTTTAATATCGAATGATCCTTGGAAAGGTCTATTATTATTTATCTCTTCAAACTGATATTTATTATCGGCAAAAGAATAACTAAACCAAGTCCCATAGTTTCTCCATTTCTTTTTTAAAAGTATGTCTATTCCTTTTATTCTATTAGTTCCTGACACATTTCTAGGCGAAAATATATTATCTGTTAACAATATACCAATACCTTCTAATTTCTTAATATACGTTTCTACATCAACAGTCCATCCTTTTCTTTGAAAATCAAAGCCAACAACTAGTTGTTGATTTTTTATTACGGGAATACTTTCATCAGTAGAAACTACCCATAATTGATTAAATAAATTTCCTAATCCGTCATTTCGTAAATCAGTAATTTGGCTTATAGATTGATGTTTTTCCTCATAAGAGATTTTCATCCAAAGTTTTGGGAGTAATTTATAATTTAAAAACGCTCGAGGTTCCCAAAAAACATCATTTAGTCTATTAAAATATTGTCGTCTTCCCCCAAGGTTAAGCTGTAATTTTTCACCTCTAAATTTAAAATCAGAAAAAAAAGATTGCGAAGTTTCTTTTCCTTTAAAAAATTCTTGGAATGTCCTTAAGTCCAATCCATAACTATCAGCGATATAACTTACTTCAGACCGATTACGTTGATATCCAAATTGTATTATTCCATTTTTAAATAGTTTCTTTTCTCCATTATATTGCACACTAGTCTCTTTTACTTCATTTTCCTTGTCAAAGGTTATTTCTAAAAGAGTTGGTTGTTGAGATGCTATGTCAAAATCATTTAAACCACTGTATTTTTTATTAAAAGAAGTAAAGCTAAGTTGTAAGTTATGAGACCCAAAAAATTGGCTTTGATACGAAACACTTTCGTATAATGTTTCACTCTCTACTCTCAGTTTATCATCTGTATTACTTTTAAAAAAAGGGTTTGTTCCTTCGAATAAAAGATTGTTTTGGTTTTTTAAGAAGCCGAAATTAAACTGTAACGATTCATAAGGCTTAAAAATTAACTTTGTATAATAATCTTCATATAAAAAATCAAAGTTAAGATTTAATACTTCATCTCCTAAGTCATTAGATGTATCTAGAATATTAGTATTTTGAAACGCCACTTCGGCATATTTTTCCGTAGTTATTGTATTAATAAAATCAGTTGTTCCTCTTCTTGCAGAAGCGAAGATCGCCAGTTTGTCATACAATAAAGGTATTTTGATATCTGAATTAACATGAGTAAGTGTTGCCCCAATACCTATTGACATTTTTTTAGGAATAGATTCATCTACACCAATAGAAATTACTCCACCGGCATGACCGCCGTACTTGGATTTAGTTGCAGATCTGAATAATTTTATATTATCAATCATATAAGGGTTAAAAACAGACAATAATCCAAAAAAGTGCGCATCTTGGTACATTTTGACCCCGTCATAGAGAATTAAATTTTGATCTGGAGTACTTCCTCTAATATGCAAACCAGTAACTGTTTCATCAGGACTTTGCAATCCTGGTATAAATTGCAATGTTTGTATTGCATCTGGTTCTATTATTCCCGGTAATACCCCTGTTTGCTGCATTTTCACATTAATACTTCCATCTTCATTTTTGGTAAGTCCTTTTGCTAAGTAATTCCTTATAATTACTTCATCCAAACTCACGATTTCCTGCTCAAGTAATATTTGTTTACAAGGACTTTTAAAGAAGGAAGTGCTTATAGATTTAGTTTTAAAACCATAAGCACTTAAATCTATTAAAGAGGGCTGATCTGTAATTTCTAAATAAAAAAAACCCTCTAAATTAGTAACTGTATGCTGAAGTGAAGTTTTGACTAAAACTCCGGCTATGGCACTATAATTTTCGTCTACGACTTTTCCACAAATTAACCGTATATTTTTTTTTGTAGATTTTAAAATTACATAATTTTGATTATCAACTTTTTCAAATCGCAATTGGGTCTGAATTTCAATACTTTGTATTGCTTCCTCGAAATTCAAAAAATCTCCGACCTGTATTTCTGAAATCTTATTTACTTCATTAGGATTATATGAGAAAGTTACATGATATAGCTCAGACAAATTCTCAATTACCTTTATTAACGGTTTCGTTTGGCCTAATATTAATTGAAAACCAAATAAGAGAAACAGAAGACAACTTTTATGCATTTTATAATTGAGATATAATTATTGTATTTTTTAATAATTTATATTCTAAATTCATAGGTTTACATACAATATTTAATGCTTTCTTAAGATCGTTTACAACTAATTTTCCAGTAAATTTTTGATTTAGATTAACCTTTGTTGTTATTAATTCATTAATTTCATACATATTTTGTAGATCATTAAAAACAACATTCAGAGGTGTTTCATCATAGATGTAGACATCATTTTTCCAATTAGGTATTGTATTAGTAAATGTAGCCTTATGCAGTTTCCCATTTTTGTATTGAACACTATTACCCCTAGTAAGCGTAATTTTATTTTTGGCGTTTTCTATCAATACTTTACCTTCGTAGCATTCTACCATATAGAAGTTACCTAAAGCTTTAACATTAAATTGAGTGCCCAGTACATTAATAATTCCTTGGTCACTTTGTACTGTGAATTTAGACCCCCTTTTCACTTTAAAATAACATTCCCCTTTTAGTGATAGGAATCGTTTATTATTTCTCCATTTTTTATTTTTAAAAACTAAAGAAGAATTTCCATTTAACTCTGCATACGACCCATCAGGTAGCGTAAAAACTTTTGATTCTCCATAGTTTGTCGTTAAAGTAGTAGTCTTATTTTGTATATAATTAATTCCTCCTAGTGTAAATATCAAAATCAAGGAAGCGGCAATTGCTATTTTATAATACAAAGGCCTAACCTTTGATTTTGAGTAATACGCGGCTTTTTTAACCCTATCTTTGGTATCGCTTTTGTCAAAAGCTGGAATTTCAAATTCTGCACTTTTCAAGGCGATTTTTGAAAGTGTTTTATAGTCCTCATTATTTTCAAAATCTTTTAGTTCTTGGTCGGTTAAATCATCATTTAACCATCTAGCTAAAAAAGTATCATCATATTTGAATTTTGTCATAATAATGTTTTTAGTGTATAAAAAGGCTAAACTTTTCTTCCAAGTTCATCTTTTAGACTCAATAATGCTGCATGCATACGTTTCTCTACGGCTTTTGTTGAAATTTGTAACATCTCTGCAATCTCTCTGTATTTTTTCTTTTCTATTCTATTTAATAGAAAAACTTCTCTTTGTGCATTGGTAAGTTTTGCAATTGCATTTTCAAGTTTAGCCATATACTCTTTTTCTTCTAATAAATATTCAGGGCTTTCATAATTGATTATATTTTTATCTGATTTAGTTTTATAATGGAGAACAATTTTTTGATGGTTTTGTTCAGTTAAAAATTGATTGTTTGCTACAGTGTACAAATAGGATTTCGCTTTTTCAAAGAAAATCTTTTTGCAATTTTTCCATAACTTCACATACGCTTCCTGAACTAAGTCTGATGCTCTATCTTTATCTCCGCATTTAAAATATAGAAAACTGTATAGAGAATTACTGTAGTTATCATAAAGCCCTTCAAAATTTTTTTCCTCGCAAACAGATCTTAAATTATTGTTTTTTTTGTTCAAAATAATTTATTTATTCTTTAATTCATTATCTGACTATTACTAAAACTAATTTATAGTAAAATACCCTACCTAAAAAAATAAAATAAACTTTTAGGTAGGGTAAATTTGCTTTCGTTAGTTTCAGTATTGTAACCAAATAAAAATATCATGAAATTTAAAAACATTGTATTTAAAATAATAGTCGGAGCAATACTATTTAATTCTTGTGAAGCACCAGAAGATGATTTAGAAACAATTGCAAGAGAAGAAACGACAGAAATTGAATTTTTACAAATCGATCAAAAACAAGAATTAATAGATCTATTATCTGATAGTTCTATTGATAATTACTGGGAGATTACTACCCTTAAGAAAGGAACAACAAATTATGAAGATAGGTTTAAAGATGTAAAATTCACTTTTGAAAGTCCTGTTGAAGGTAATATAAGAGGTTTTATCTATGATGATAATGACGACGTTTTTGATAATAGAGTTATTAATACTCCTTTTTTTAAGAGCTCTACCAATAATGATCTCCTATTTCCATTTGTAGTGTTAGGATCTGAAGAATTAGAAGGATTTGGAAGCGGTATCATGGACAAAGAAAAATACGATACATTAAACGATATTCATCCTACACCTACCAGTGATAATCCTGACTTGGGATA
>NZ_VFWZ01000027.1 GCF_006443095.1 Aquimarina algicola | reverse complement strand
CCAATTCTACCTTCACTGAAGATGGAACAAACTTGATCATCACTGATTCGGATGGTAGTACAGTGTCTATTCCTTTAGCGGATATCGATACGGATACCAATACAACTAATTCTACTTTCACTGAAGATGGAACAAACTTGATCATCACTGATTCGGATGGTAGTACAGTATCTATTCCGTTAGCAGATATCGATACGGATACCAATACAACAAATTCTACCTTCACTGAGGATGGAACCAACTTGATCATCACTGATTCGG
>NZ_VFWZ01000026.1 GCF_006443095.1 Aquimarina algicola | reverse complement strand
AAAATCTTTCATCTTGGGGGAAATGAAATATCTAACTCATAATCACAGTGTAAAGATACTATAAGTTTTTAATTAAACAAATAAAATTTACACTTTATCTACAAAATTAACATTTAAACTATTATACTAACATAATAAATCATACAAAAGTAGTCTTTTTCTTACTTTATACAGAATCCAATCTGAATATTATATAAAAGAAAAAAGAGTGCGGGCGCACTCTTTCTCTTCACACAAATCATCTTAATTTAGGGGCTTACT
>NZ_VFWZ01000025.1 GCF_006443095.1 Aquimarina algicola | reverse complement strand
CTTGTGATAACAAAACATCAAAAGCAGTAATACCATCAGTAGTAGAAAGAGGCTGTAAACCTGTTTGAGATTCCATGCGCTTTTCTACTTCTCTATCCACTCGCATACCGCCTTCTGACCATAAGGGCCAATTGATACTCAAACTAAGTCCTTTTCGTTTGCCCTGAGATAACAAATCATTACGATACTCAGCATATAAATCCATCCAGGCATTACCACTAGAGTAATCGGATTGACCTACATTACCAAAAGCTCCGGCCG
>NZ_VFWZ01000024.1 GCF_006443095.1 Aquimarina algicola | reverse complement strand
AACCTAAAAAGTAAATAACATAAAATACAATTCTTATTATGTCAAAGTTTAAAAAGAACAAAAGTAACGAACTGCCTGCTATATCTACGGCTTCTTTACCAGATATCGTATTTATGTTATTATTCTTCTTCATGGTGGCAACTGTAATGCGTCAAAACACTTTGATGATCGAAAACAAATTACCTGTAGCTGATCAAATTGAAAAGTTAGACAAAAAAGACTTGGTAATGTATATCTATGCAGGAAAACCAAGTGCAAGAT
>NZ_VFWZ01000023.1 GCF_006443095.1 Aquimarina algicola | reverse complement strand
CCTTGTTGCTAAGGAAGTTTTAGAAAATGCAGAAAAAGTAAGGATTGAAAGTTCAAAAGAAAACATGGAATTGGTCAGCTCCAAACAAGTAGATGTGCAGGCCAACGATAAGATCAAATTGTTTTAACCCGGTATTTTGATAGCCATGAACCGCAAAAGAGACTTTGGTTTACACATCCTAGATGAAGAAAAAGATACGCAAATATCTTTCCGATTATATCCCGAAAAGGTAAGAAGAAGATACGGGGTACAATTAAAGTT
>NZ_VFWZ01000022.1 GCF_006443095.1 Aquimarina algicola | reverse complement strand
TTTCAGGGAACAGAAGCTGAATTTTCTTAATATCTTCTTTTAGTTTATCCTTGCTACCAGAATAATTAACATCTTTAAGTTCTTTTTCCATTTGTGTAAAAGATTTACCAAAGAGTTTATTAGATTCTCTATCTCTAAGTGTTGTATAAGCTGCTACCAGCTCATTTTGCACTGCGATATAAGTAGCATAATTTGTTTCTCTGTTGTTACGTAGAGAAATTACTGCTTTTGTAGGATTATCAGAAGAAGAAGGGTCTTTAG
>NZ_VFWZ01000021.1 GCF_006443095.1 Aquimarina algicola | reverse complement strand
CTGATGGTTTGATAGAAGGAGATGAGACGGCTATTGCGAGTTTAGGCACCTTACCAAGTGGTGTTGTTGCAGGAACCAGTACGAGTGATACCGTTACGATCAGTGATGCTACGGAATATACAGTAAACCTGACGGCAAGTGTTGATACAGCGATAGAAGGTGGTACAGATGGAGAGTTTACAGCGACTTTAAATGCGGTGAACACTACAGGCAGTGCTATTGTGATCCCTGTAGTGATGAGTGGTACGGCTACTGATGGTACGGACTATACCAGCATTGTAAACATTAC
>NZ_VFWZ01000020.1 GCF_006443095.1 Aquimarina algicola | reverse complement strand
TACTACCATCCGAATCAGTGATGATCAAGTTTGTTCCATCTTCAGTGAAGGTAGAATTGGTTGTATTAGTATCCGTATCAATATCCGCTAAAGGAATAGACACTGTACTACCATCCGAATCAGTGATGATTAAGTTTGTTCCATCTTCAGTGAAAGTAGAATTAGTTGTATTTGTATCCGTATCGATATCTGCTAACGGAATAGATACTGTACTACCATCCGAATCCGTGATGATCAAGTTTGTTCCATCCTCAGTAAAGGTAGAATTGGTTGTATTGGTATCTGTATCGATATCTGCCAACG
>NZ_VFWZ01000002.1 GCF_006443095.1 Aquimarina algicola | reverse complement strand
CTGCATTTTCTTCTAAGTTACCACTTATATTGGTCCAGGTTTCTCCAGCATCTTCTGTTATAAATACACTAGGGATTCCATAATTAGAAAAAGTGATGATCACTCGATCTGAATTAGAAGGATCAACATTAATATCGTTGATGAATCCTGTAGGCAATCCTTTTCCGGTTGTAATATCTACAGCCTCTTGATTGTCTAAATTAGCATTATCCATTCTAAATGCAACACCGTTATTGGTTCCATAGTACAACCTGTTCGCAACAGGGAACTTAGAAATATCTACTGCAGTTATTGATGATCCGGCAGGGGCAGCAGACGAAAATAAATTCGTCCAATTAACAGAAGTGTTACTATTAGAAAATAATGGAATTTCATCCAAATTACTATTTCTCCATACAGTATTGCCAACAGGCATATACATCACATTATCATTGATTGGATCCAAAACGAATGGATTCACAAAGAAAAAATCAACTGCCTCCGCAGGTGCTACACTAGTAAAAGAAACTCTATTTCCTTCTTCATCAAAATTAAGACGACGAACACCTCCAAATTGAGAAGATACATAATGTGTTCTTCCATTATCAGCAATAGCATTATACGCACCATCAGCACCTAATTCTTCTTGCCAGGCGTCTGTAGGATTTGTTGAATTTGTAAACCATGAACCGTTATCTTGAAATCCTGCTAACAAATCATCTGTATTAGGCTCAGGATCAAAAGCCACATGATAAGGTTGCGTTGTCATGTATCCATTATTTAAAGAAGTCCAGGTTACTTGTTCTGCCTGATCATTCACAACAGTGATATCTTCTGTCATTGACACTCCTCCATCATGTCCTGCAACTGCTCTGTTCGGGTTAGACGGATAAAACACTAAAGCATGTTGATCAGCATGTTGATTCGTATAAGAAGCACCCGTACCTAAAGTATTCAATAAAAAGTCAACATCCCCAGGTCCATTTCCACCAATCCAAGACTCTACTCCGGCAGGAGTTGTAAATCCGGTAGTTGATCGATACAAACATGTACCTCCGATAAATACAATATTAGATTGTGTGGGGTGTACCTCTATTACCATATTATACCCCCTTTGAAGATTTAAGTTTCCAATTCCGAAATTTCTATCAATAACAAATGGCAGGTTAGCAGTAAGATTTACCCAAGTTTCCTCAGGTGTCTCTGCTGCTGCATTATATTTAAACAATACTGCCTCATTACTAGGACTACGATCTAATGTAAAGAAGTATACTTCATCTTCATTTGATGGATTAATCCCTACTTTGGTTCTCCCATAATTTGCAATAAAATTAGGTGGGGTAATATTAGTCCAGGTTTCTCCATCTGTAGAAGTTAAAAAACCTGCATTTGGAACACCATTAGACTCTATCGTGGCATAAAGCCTTCCTGTAGTAGTGACACTTATTTCTACAAAGTTGTCAAAACCAGATTCTAGTACTTCTTCAAAAGAGTTTCCTCCATCCTGTGATCTGAAAAGCCCATTAAAAGTAGCTACGTATAGATCTCCATTGATAGGATTAATAGCAAGTGAGTTTATAAGATCAAAATCGGATTCGAAAGCGCCTACATTTTGATTAGCTGTGGCACGTAATTGTTCCCATGTACGTCCACCATCTTGTGATTTATACACACCATTTCCTTGGTAAAAGGCTCCACCTGCATTAGCAGAATTACCAATACCTTCTCCAGAAGCATAATACCATGTAAAACCTTTACCCGGTCTAGGGTCTTGTACAATCGCAGTAATACTTGGATTCTGAAAAGGCCTGGTTACTTTTCTCCACGTTTTACCACTGTTCTCAGATCTCCATAAACCCCCTGATACTCCCCCAGCAAGAAGCACATTCTCATTAGTACGGTCAATAGCCAAAGCTCTTGTTCTACCACCAACATTTCCAGGACCTCTACTTGTCCAATACGAAAAACGCTTTGCATTTGAAGATTTTGAGACACTTTTTAATGATCGTTTCGAGTCATCTCCTACTGCAATCTTACTGGAAAAATTAAGTTCTCGTTCTCTAATCCCATCAGGTATTTTTCCTGTATTAGGATTTCGTAATCTCATAAACTCGTATGCTGCCCTTTGTACAGCATCATCAGTTTGATGTCTTAATTTAACTTTTGAATCTACTGACCCTGTCTTACTATCAAACATTTGTTGGTTCTTGAAAACCTGATGCTTACTGCTTGATGTTGTAGTCTTACTAGTCTTTTGAATTACAGTTCCTCTTTGGATTGGTTGTTGGGCATTGGTGAAAGTGATAGCTCCCAACATAGCTACTCCCCAAACCATAGGCTTGGAACAGAATAATAGTAATCTTTTCATTTTTAAGCTGATTTATGAGTAATAACTCAAATTTAACTTAATTTCTAGTACTATTTTCTTAAAAATTAAGGCAATTCAGTAAGTATTTTTATATTTCTATGAATTGCTTATCATCACACTATTGAACTCTAAGTGTCAATTATAAATGAAGAGAAAAAGGTTTTCATTATGCAAGCAGACAAACGTTCATGATCCACAAATCACTACAAGCAACAAACTCTTTAAACATATTTTATTGCCCAGATATATATTTAGAACTCTTTATGAAAGATATTTTCTTTAGTGCTGACCTTGTTTAATATTAAGGTAATTTTAGGATGAAATTATTCTATTTCTTCAATTTTTGAAATTAAGTACACTGCTTCACTCATATCTCGACATCGACCTTCTTCTATCACAATAAAAAAGCGCTTGTTTTTAACGAATTGCTTTTCTAAAATATTAAAATCATCCGCCATAAATTTTCTGAATCCAAAAATAACCTCTTGACCAGAGGAAATCATATTTTCAATACCGGAGCCGGATGCTAAAATATTCTCAACTCTTACAGCAATTGCCGCTTTGTAGGTTTTACTACAAATACTTTTATTTTCTGTAATTAGCATTACAGACCCTTCAAGATGTATTGTACCAGGAGCTATGGCTTCCTGATCTTTTGAAAAAGTCTTTTTTTGGAGTTTTACTTTTTCTGTAGTAACCCCTGATATATCGCTTTTCACAGATTTTTTTTCACCTTGTGCTACAGTGTTTGTTTTGCACGAAATCAAGATAATAACTACCAAAAAATATATCGCTTTATTCATGTTCTAAATTAAAAAAAGGAGTTGAAAATCTCAACTCCTTTTTGTTTCCTAAAAAATAACTTTATTTTCTAACGATTTTGAATCTCTCATTAGTAGTCGAACTGGTAACTTCTACAAAATAGATACCCGGTGCGCTGTTTGATGCATCCCAAGATGGGTTTGTAGCATTCACACCAGATTCTTGATGTACCAAATTACCTGTGATATTATAAATTCTGATCGAAAATTTCTCATTTTGCTTTGAACCAACATCTTTTAGGTTAAAATTAAACATCCCATTAGATGGATTTGGATATGCTCTAGCATTAACTTCTGGGTTCAATTGTGCTAAAGGTTCATCTGTTTCTGAACCTGTAACACCACTACCATCGTTCCCAAATACTTGGAATATCTGATCTATTGTTGGTTGCCCCACAAATGGTGCAATTGTAAGCCAATCGAAAGCATTAATTCCAAAGAAGTTAGATTCATCTCTAAATTGAGAGTCGGCTCCGATTCCTCCAGCTTGTGATGACCAAAACCAACGACTAGTTGCAAATGGAACAGTAGCATATACAGATAACCAATATGTTCCTCCTTCTAGAGTTACTACTTCTGGTAAACTGAGATTAAGGTTTGTTCCACCCTCTGCATCTGGTACAATAGAGCCACTATTATAAACTACTTCTCCGGGAACACCGGCATTATCTTGATAGATCACAACTGTAGCATCAACTAAGGCAACAGAGTTATTTTGTGTTCCAAAAGCAAGTATTCTATTGATGTCCCATGAGCTTCCTGCAGGAATCACAAAATCATCAGCCATTTCTACAAGAGCTCCTGCATCTGTAAAAAACTGCGAGTTAATACCAGTTACACTTGCATTATTCTGCTCATAAATAGGAAATTCTTTTACAAAGACTGTAAATCCTTCTGCCACTTGTTCTCCACTTGAGGTTGCGATTAATCCAATAGTAGCTTGCCCTACCTGATCAGTCTTAATTGACAATGAGATTGTATTACCATTACGAGTAGCGGTAACCAAATCAGGGTTAGAGTTAGTAAATTCAACATCCACTTCACTTCCATTGGATTGTGTAAATAAATCTGTGATATCTACTTCTTGTTCAATAACTCCGCTATTTAATGCAACTGTAATATCCTCTAATAAATAATTGACAGTAAGGGAAGATTCTGGTAGCTCATTAAAAATTGGAAATCTAGCACTAAAAAGCCCATTGCCGTGAGCAGAGAGAGCGATAAATCCGTCTTTTCTAGTTTTTACTTCATCTGTAACTGCGTTACCAATAGCAAATGGCTCTTTAATCCATCTTGTACCAGATCCATTTAAGCGATTGGCATAATAAAGACCTGTACTTGTTGCGGCATATACTTTTTGTAATCTAGTACCAAAAAATCCTTGGCTTCCTCCAAAGAAAGCTGTACTTCTTACAGACGGACCGTTTCCGGAACCATCAGGATTTTCTTCTAAATTACCACTAATATTTGTCCAGGTATCTCCTCCGTTTTCTGTAAGAAATAAACTTATAATTCCATAATTTGAAAAAGTAACAATTACTCGATCAGAATTTGATGGATCTACATTAATATCATTTACAAAACCAGCTGGCAAGCCTTTACCTTCAGCAATATTAATTACTTCTTGACTGTCTAGGTTTGCATTATCCATTTTATAAATCCCACCTTGATTAGTACCGTAATATAATCGATTAGCTACCGGAAAATCAGATACATCAAGTGCAGTTATTCTACTACCTTGAGGAGTATCTGTATTTGACAAGCCAATCCAATTTACGGTGGTAGGAGCATTTGAAAACAGCGGTATTTCATCTAAATTATTGTTTCTCCACATTCTATTACCTGCTGGCATATACATAATATTGTCATTATTAGGATCTAAGACAAAAGGAGCTACAAAACCAAAGCCACTAGCTTCTGCTGGCTGTACTCTAGTGAAAGATATTTCGTTTCCTGACTCATCAAAATTAAGTCTAAAAACCCTTCCTCTTTGAGAAGATACATACCTTGTTCTTCCACCATCGGCAATAGCGTTATATGAACCATCTCCTCCAAAATCTTCTGTCCAAGGAGTTGATTGATCAGTAGAATTTGTGAACCAGGTCCCATTATCCTGAAAACCTGCTACTAAATCATCACTATTTGCATCTGGATCAAAAGAAACGTGATACGGTTGAGTTGTTGTATATCCGTTATTTAAAGAGACCCAATCTACAGGTTCTGGTCCTGGATTTGTTGCCGTAATATCTTCTGTTACAAATACACCTCCATCACAACCTGAAAGCACTCTGTTGGGGTTTGAAGGGAAAAACAAAAATGCATGCTGATCAGGATGGTGGTCTGTATACACAGAAACATTATTTAAGGGGGAGTATCCTCCTATCCAACTCTCTTGTCCTGCAGGGGTTGTAAATCCAGTTGTAGATCTATAAATGTTAGTTCCTCCTATAAAAACAAGATTAGGATCAGCAGGACTAACCTTAACGAGCATGTTATATCCTGTTTGAAGATTTAAATTTCCTACCGATCCACCTATAGTTGTAGGTAGGTTGGAACTTAAATCAGTGTACATTTCCTCTGGGGTAGTTGCTCCCGCATCATATTTTACTAAAAATGCTTCTGAGGCTGTATCCAAATTACGTGAGAAAAAATATACGATATCTTCATTAGATGGATCAACACCCATAACAGTTCTTCGTAGTGTTGGTGTTAAAAATTCCGGAGTGATATTTGTCCAGGTATCTCCATCAGCAGAAGTAAAGAACCCTGCATTTGGTTCTCCATCAGAACCTATTGTTGCATAAATCGTTCCTGTAGTTGTAATTGTAACTTCTGCAATATTATCCGGTCCTCCTGCTAGTACTTCCTGAAAAGAATTTCCTCCATCCTGGGATCTATGTACACCGTTGAATGTTCCAACATATACATCTCCATTTGTAGGATTTATATCAATAGAATTTACAACATCAAATGGAGAAAAAGATTGTATATCATTATCATTGGTAGATTCTAATAAACGCCATGTACGACCCCCATTTATAGATTTATATATACCGGTTCCTGCAAAAAAGGCTCCTCCTGCACTAGCAGAATTACCGATATCTTCTCCAGAACCGTAATACCAAATTCTTTCTTTACCTGGTCTTGGATCTTGTACAATACATGTAACACTCGGAGATTGTCTGTTATTGGTTACTTTTGTCCATGTAGCTCCTGCATCGGTAGAACGCCACATACCTCCAGAAACTCCTCCTGCTAATATAACATCTTCATTTGTGCGATCTATTGCTAAGGCTCTTGTTCGACCACCTACATTAAACGGTCCTCTATTCTGCCAATACGAAAAACTTCCTGCTTTTGATGATTTTGAAACGCTATTCAGTAACCTTTTAGAGTCATTGCCTTCAGAAATTTTACTAGAAAAGTTAAGCTCTTTATTCCTTATACCATTAGGAATTGCATTTGTGTTAGGATTTCTAAGTCTTTCAAACTCATAAGCGTTTCTTTCGGGTGCATTATCACCCACATTCATACGCTTTGTGTTGTTGTTATCAAAAAGTTTGGATTCTTTATACTTTTGAAATCCTGTCTTTTTAGTGTTTGTAAGTTGAGGCTGCTGGGCGTGCAGAAAAGATATTCCTAACAAAGGAATCGCCCAAGCAGTTTGCTTGAGGGAAAATAGTAATTTTTTCATTTTTTTAAGCTGATTCGTGAATAATTATCAAATATAACTTAAATTTTATTACTTTTTTCCTAAAATTTAAGATGATTTAGTACATCTTCACATATTTTTATGAATTGTACTTTTATGATTCTATATGTCTAAATATGAGGATTTTCTCTAAAATCGTTGCGTTTACAATTTTTTCAATATTATTCACATTTAGTATAGTAGTCATTATAACTCAAAAAGAGTTAAACAAAAAAGTTGTCTTGAAAACAAGACAACTTTTTAACTTCCCTTTAGCTGCAATAAGGTTAATTTTTCTTCACGACTCAGTGCAAAACTTAATTATTCTAAATTTGAAAAAAACTGTTATCATCGACAGATGAATTATCCCTTTTAGTTACTTTTTCGGTTTTAGGCTTTAACTTATCAGGATGTTCTGTTTTTGATGTTTTGGGCTTTATTTCTTTAGGTTTGATATCCGATTTTTCTTTTTGTTCTGCTATATTCTTATTTTTTGGGTTTGTTGATGACATTTGTGATTCATCTTGATAAGGATCTTGCCCTTGTAGCATCATTTCATCTTCTTCTTTAAATTCGATCATCTCATCAAGTGTAAAATGTCGTATCGGAACATCTATACAATCTTCTATATTATCAATATCAGAATCCTGGTATAATTGTTCTATATATTGTATGCATTCTTCTTCAGTAGCATATCGCTGTTTATGAATTTTATTAAGAGAGACAGGACAATCTATTTTCCAGTTATCAACGCTAATCCATCTAAAACAAGCAAGATAATTATCGATCTCAGATACAAAAAGTTTAATCTCTGAATCTGGATGTTGCGATAAGTTTTTAAATTGCTCAAGACAAAAACTCATATCTTTTTTATCTTCAAGTAAAGAAATAGACTGAAGGGTGTCTTCAATAAATAATTTCATCTTGTATTTGCTTTAATAATATCTAAATAACACTCAAGGGAGTATTTAATGTTGTTTTATGAAGTTTTACATCGAGTTTTACTGTTTTTTTTTCGAAAGGATCATATAGTAATAAGACTGGTTGTCCGTTTCGTCTTTTTAATCTCAATAGCTGATTGTCTTTGCCCATAATTTCTAGTTCTACATCTTTAAACGAAAAAGGAATCACACTCAAGCCTGAATCGTTGAATATTTCTTCGACTTGTTGTCGTTCTCTTGCGATTTGGGATGGTCCATAATAATAAGCTTTTTGTAATAAATCATCTTGTTCTGCTGTCAACTCTATATAGTCATTCACTTTTTTTTGATCAATTAATGATTGTATTTTCTTATAGAAGTTAAAGCTATCCAAGAGAAGTTTTTGGGCATCTATTTTTGTCAGATCTGCAGAGTCTTGCCACCCTTTTAATGAGAACGGTAATACTTTGGCCACTGACCCTCCTATCAATTCATAAAAGGGGAGCCCTTCTAAGTCAATTTCAGGTTTTATCTCTGAGTTTTCTGTGGATTGATCTGGAGTAGCTATTTCAAAAAGCTTCACTATTGTTTTTTTGGGTGCTACGTAATCCAACATACTAATTTCAAACTTTGCTAAAGAAGATCGCTCCAAAATATCCTTACCATGTACAGGTAAAACCTTTGCCTTTATGGTAAAAGCTTCATTTTTTAATAAAAGATGGTTGATTGGCAGACTAATGGAAATACCATTACCCATAGCAGAAGATTTACTCTTATATTCAAATAAATGAATATCATTACACTTTACTTCTATTTGACAGTTTACTAAATTCAAAGAAATTAAGTATGTCGGTTTTATAAATTTAGCATTCATAGATATTAATACAATCGTTTAATATTTTTTTAGTCAGTTATAGGAATCTTACCTGCAAAAGGGTTATCCCACTTGCCTACAATCTTTTTATACTCATAAGACAATTCTTTTTCTACACCCCATCCTTTTACAGATCCTACTATAGCAAAAGCTGCATTAATGCCGTTGAACATAAGAGAAGATTCAAAAAACATTTTCCCACCTTCAGACAACAATGATGTAGAAAGGTCAAAACTACCGGCAGCACTTCCTTTGATTGTTGCTTCGTACTCTATACCCAAAAAACTTCCTTCAAGCATAAGTCCTGCAGATATTTGTAACATTGCCCCAATACCATTGCTTATTGACCAATCTAAATCGTCGTCTATTTTTCCTATCAGTTTAAAATTAAATTGTAGTTTTGCTTCAATAAAAAGAACAGTAGAAATATCTCTATCTGTGATAGCTTCTACTAGTTCAACAATTCCTCTTACAAATATAAGTTTGTTAGATGCTGCTCTTATTAAATCTACTTGCAAATCAATAGCCAAAACAGGGTCTAATCGAATTTCACCTGTTAGTCCTATATCATTTTCATATAGTGTATTACTACTTTTTATTGAACGACTTAGTGCCACTCCTACTGCTGGAGGAGCTATCGATACATAACCTGCCTTTTTACTTAATTTATTGTTATTGTCGATAATAAGATTAACAAATTTATCTACTCCACCAACAATCTTAAATATTTTCTCGCTTGCACTATAAAGTTTGGTAAGCTTAGAAGAAAAACTTAAATCTTGTCCTTTGGTATCATTATCATAGGTAACCCCATATTGAAATTTTAAAGTTGCTGTTCTATTCCCAAAATTTATTTTTTTTGAATTTAATTGCCCTATCCTTCTTGACTTATCTTGATGCTTTTTAAATACTTTACCTGGTGGTTGATTTGTATGCTTATAGGTTCTGGGATCATCAGAACCTATTGAAAATAGGAAAGTCCACGTAGCATCAGGAGATACTTCTGCCAAAACTTGTGTCTCATATCCACAAAATTTTAAAGGTATAGAGTATTTTGTCTTGTCAATATCCATTAAACCCATAAAATTTGCCAAAAAGCGATGACCTTGGAAAAGACTTTCTTTATATATCATATCCAAGTCCCAATCAATATCTCCACTTGCAGGAATCCCATGATGCTTATAATCATCATCTATGTGATAAACAATAATACTACCTGTAGGAAGATTGGTTCTTTTAAGCTCATTAATCTGAATTGTTAATTTCTTACTTCTCTCTTTTGTAGTTCCTGCCACAAACTGTATTGGCTTAGGAAGATTAATATTTATATGTTTGTTGGGTTGAATTATATCTTTTTCATCGTTTCCATATAGTACAGCATATGGACCATCATTCTTTATTACTTTAATTTTTGTAAAACTACACTCATCAGTTGATTCTGGTTCTTCTTTGGACTCTTCTGGTTCTTCTGGTTCTGGTTTTGTAGGAGGTGGGAGAACTGGAGGTGGTGTTTCTGTTTTTGGTTCTTCTTTTTTTACATCGGGAGCCTGAGTAACCACATCTCCGGTAGCAAAACCTGAAGTTACATAACTAGCGCCTCTTGAAGCATCATTGAGACGGGTCATATTTTTACCCATCTGATCCATTGCTTTTTGATACTTTTCTCCAAGTCTACCAAAATACTTTGCTGTTACGCCATCTATAAACCCATTAAAATTACTCATCGCATCCAAAGCAGCAGAAGTCTTGTCTAATTTTTCCTGTAGTTCTTCTGATTCCTGCTTGTATTTTTGCATTCTTTCTAAATACCCTATCTCATTTAAGACTTCATCAATCTCTGTCTGGACTTTGGCATCAAGCCCTTCTCTCTTTTCTTCAATCAATGCTTTGAGGTCTTCTTTTTTTTC
Organism: Aquimarina algicola; assembly: GCF_006443095.1. Taxonomy (GTDB): domain Bacteria; phylum Bacteroidota; class Bacteroidia; order Flavobacteriales; family Flavobacteriaceae; genus Aquimarina; species Aquimarina algicola. The sequence continues at coordinate 1,556,622 of NZ_VFWZ01000002.1, read as the reverse complement.
TTCTTTAAATTTTGATGACAGGCGCTCAATTGTTTCTTTGGTTGATGGATTAGGAGCTTTTTGATTGGCAAGCAGTTTTTCTTTTAGTGCATCTTTTTGTTCTTTGTTTAAAAATCTCGAAATACCATTTAACGCTGCAATTGATTTGAGTACTTGCTTTTTTTGATTCGGATCACCTAAATTTTGTTTGTATTCTTCAAGAATTTTATTGGCTTCGTTATAATGCTTTTCAGCTATTTCTACTTCTTTTTCTTTTTCTGTTCTTGCATTATCTAAAAAACGCTCTGCTCTTGTTTTATCTTTTGCTTCGACTGTAGGAGTTTCTTCTTGATTAGTAGCATCAGCTTTTGTAGTAGCTTCTTCTGATGAAGAGGTAAAATACCTTTCTGAAGAGTCATCTACACTTGTAATCTCAAAATCTTTTTCGAGTGCTTCGGGAGGAATTCCTCCCAACACATCAATATCTGATTCTATCGCTCTTAAAAACTCATTAACCGTTTCACTATTTGCTTCATTAAAAAATTCTTGATGATACTTATCTTCTTCTGCGTTTTTATTTTCTTCTGTTTCTTGCTCAGGATTCTTGACTGTCATAAGATCCTGCAATTCTTGTTCTTGACCTGTAAGTAATTGTTTTAATTCTGCACGTAAGTTATCTAATCTGATATTGACATTACCAACTGCCGTATCTAATTCTGCTTTTTTTCTATCAAAACTGTCTACCAGAGCTCCAGTATTATTAAGGAGATCCCTTACATTGTCATTTTGAAAAACACTGGCAGCCTGCTGTACACTAGCACCTAGATCACCCATTGCTACTTTTGCATTTTGTGCGAGTTCTGTTGTTTTTTTAACCGTATAGTTTGCCGCTTTATTAATTTTTGCTTGCGCTTTGTCAACAACATTTTCTGGAGGTGCGGGAGTATCGGTTTTTTCTACTATGGTAATGGTCCCGCCATTTGCACAGTATGCTTTACTTTGTTCTATAAGAGGCATTTTTTTTTGAACTGTAATGGTCTCTCTAGGACTTGCCCATTTTCCTGTAAGAACAGGGGTACAGGTCATTCTTGTAAAGCTACAAATGCCACAAAAGGGTGTAATATGAGCAGAAGTCCCATCGCTCTCTATTGCCATAGGTTGCTTTTTGACATATACATTGGCCATTGTAGACACTACTGTAGAGTAAATTCCTTTACATCCGCTACATTCTATTGTAGAATTACTAGGTATAAAATGTTCTTCTGCCATAATACTACTTTCTTTTACTAAGGTTGCAAACCTCTTTTACTTGATATACATCATTGACTTTTACTCCTAACATTGTATTTGCCTTGTCTGTAGTATTATTTGAATTCAAATCGTATGTTTCTAAATATGACGCTTCAAAATTGAGTGCAGACTCATGAATTGAATATAGATCAGAAAACAACTCACTTGCTCCTTCTTTATCAAAATGATATTTATCTAATCTTCCTGATCTAATCAATTGAAATCCATTTGTGATCGTATTAAATCCAGAAAGTTTTGTTTTGAGTTCTAATGGTAAGGCTACAGTATCAAAAAACCTTTCTATTACTTTTTGTTGTTCAATTTCTATCTTGTGTTCAAGGTTATGATCATAGTAATCAGGAAACAATAAGCTATAAATTTGAGATTTTTTAATAAAATTGATATACTCTATTGGGTTACGTATTAAAAATTCTAGACTATCTATAGTCTCTTCTATATTAGCAACAAAATGTTTATAGTTCTGCTTTATGCTTTTGGCTTGATCATACCAGTCTTCTTTGATTTGATTTAAATTTACAATACTTGATATCTCACCATGATTGTTTGTATATAGAACTAATTTTTGAAGTAGAAATGCAAACACTTCTTCAGTTTTGAAGACCTCATCGGTATTTGAGTGTTTTTGATCTCGTATTTCTACATTATAGAGATATCCACGACTATCTTTACTCAAAAATTGTTTTTCGATAGTTGCCGTATATTTATCTTTTATCGTTTTTGCCTTTCCTTTCATAGAAGTATGTTGAATCATACCGAAGTCATAAAATTCACAATCTTCATGTATAGAAAGCGTCAATTCTTTATTTAGAATTTGCATTTCCATAATTACATATTAGTTGATCTCGACCTTTTGACCCAATATTTTTACCTTCGCTCCATTAAGAAGGTTTCTTGCTGCGCCTGTTACATTCAATACCCCAGCAGTAACAAGGGTAAGAATCGCTCCACTTTGAATGTTGGCCATTATTGTACCTGTAATTGAAACTCTTTTTCCAAAAACAGATACACTTTTTGAACCTTTTAATGAGGCTTTAGACCCTGCTTTGGCATTCATATTATTGGCTGCATTGATCGCAACATTTGCACCTGCAGAAGAATTAATATCTGTAGCTGCTGTAGATGATATAGTATTACCTGCATTAACAGTTACATCATTACTTGCTTCTATGGCAATATCTGTAGAAGAGAATGTTATTTTATTTGGAGCGTTGATTGTAATCTCACCGTTACCTGCCATAGTAATTGTATTACCACTTGGATCTTTAATAGTGACACTGCCATCTGTATCATTAAGTGTAACTTGATTCCCACTACGAGTTCTTATTGCTTTTAGGTGGTTGTCACTACTTTTAAAACTATCAGGAACTGAAGATGAATTATATACACTTCCCATTACAATAGGAATCTCTGCATTATCACCTTCGTGCCCCATAATTACCTCATCTCCAACTTCGGGGACAAAATAAAATCCCTGGCCTGGTCCACCCGCTGTACTACTCAATCGAACCCATGGTGTTGTTTCTCCCACAGACTTTTGCCAAGGGTATTGTACTTGAACTCTACCTAGACCTTCTGGGTCTGCATTATTAACAACGACTGCTGTCTGAGATTTACTCTTAGGAAAAGCTTTAATTGATGTTTTGGGATATGCATCTATTTCTGTAGTAACTGCTTCAAAAGTATTTTCATACTTCCCATTTTCATTACAAGAGTGATCTACTTTTATGATTCTAAATCCTCCGTATGATGAGGATTCGCCTTCGATTTTAATAACACTGCCAATTTGTATTGCGGGCTGGCTACTTTTTCCTTTTACTATTACTTGATTGATTTCTGTTGCACGCTTTTGTAAGGCTATTTTTTCATCAATTCCTGATCTAGACGAAGGACTATCATGAGAACTAACAAATACTTGCGTTTCTTTGTGAAAAATCTCTTCACTTTTTTTATTTGCAAATTGAATGTACCCATTTGCATTTGTAGACACTTCCTTGGTTTTTACCTCGTGATACGTATCATTAAGATAATCGTTTGTAAAATAATTAAAACTATTAGGTGCAGCTTCTACATTAACAGAGAGTTCTAAAAGATCATAGCCATATCGTAGGGTGATACTATCTTTATTTTCCGGAGTTCCAAAAACTAATTGACTTCCATTATAATAAAACCATTCTCCATATTGTGCTGCTAATCTACTTGCATATTCAAAAGCGCTTTCGTGTTGTTGAACACTGTATTGAATTACATTTGTTTTTTGGGGGTTAAACTGAAGCTCGAGGGCAGATCGATTGTAACCCATAAAAGTTTCTTCTAGAATTTCGGAGAGGCTAATCTCCTTGTGCGATGCATAATGTGGTCCATCATCTGCAATGATACTACATCCTTTACCTTTTATATATACCCAATCTCCCGTAGATTGATAAAAACCTTTGACAGTATTAATATTTGTAACCAGGCCTTTGAATTTTAACTCTTCGGTATCCAAAAAACCATTTTCAGATCTAATTTTAAGCAAAAAGATCTCCCCCAGAAAATTTAGGCTTTCTCCTAATACATCTGGAGATATCGATTCTAAAACGTCTTTTCTACATACTAATTCAAAAGTATGATGTGCATCTATCTCTTGATGCAGGGTTAATTTCTTAAATGCAGTAATCTGCTCTCCCCCTATATAAATTTGTACTTGTGTGTCTGTAGCCATGATAGTGCTCGTTTTTATTTAAAAACAAAGTATTAAAGCACTATTAAAATAATGTTAATGGCAAGATTGATACTTGAGATGATGAGGAATGACAGATATCAGAGGACTTTTGCTTAAAATTTTGTGCCTTTTTGTTTCAAAACACTAAAATCTCAGGTTCAAAATATCAAAAGAATAAGATCTTGTAAGCGTATTTTAACACGAAATAAATGAACTATATAATCTTTAATTTTTTATAAATTTCATCTTTAAAAGTACGACCAATAGGTACATGATGTCCATGTATTTCTATAGTTTGGTCATATTCATGAAAAGAGTCTATTTTTTGCCAGTTTACGATATATGAACGATGCGTTTGTACAAAGGTTGGATTATTTAAAAGTTTGCCTAATTTTAAAATAGAATATCTAACTGATAATTTTTTATTGTCGGACGTAACTAGAGAACAATAATTTTTTGAATCTGTATGCGCAAAAAGAATGGTTTCTAAAGGCACTTTGACCAGTTTGTTTCCGCTTTTTACAAAGATAACAGGTACATCAGCAGTATCGACATTTGTCGTAGTATTTGTGTTCACAGCAAGAATAAGCGCAGCATGCAGATCATCTTTACTTACAGGTTTGGTAAGATATGCTACAGGATTAATCGAGGCTGCTTTTATCATAACTTCTTTATTTTTATCTGAAGTTGTAAAAAAAATCGGTATTTGATAGGTCTCCTTTATTCTTTGTCCAAGTGCTATTCCTGACTCTCTTCCATTGAGGTGAATATCCAGAATTACAGCGTCAGGTCTGAGCGCTTTAATTTGCTCTAAAGCTTCAAACGGATCACCAGTACTCCCTACACACATATACCCTAACTCTTCGAGCGAAATTTTTATGTCTTCTAAATGAAATATATCATCTTCTACTATATATACATTCATGATTTATCTATTTAGGCTGACATAGGTTTCAAATTTTTGTTTGTTCCCCCTTTCAGCAATTTTGTGATGGGAATTTTTATATCAAAACGTGTACCAATACCTAATTCTGATGATACTACAATCTCTCCTTTTTGCATTTTTATAAAACGATATACCAGATTTAACCCTAAGCCTGTTCCTTTTTCTCCTTTGGTACCAACAGTGGTTTGCTGTTTATCTAGCGAAAAAATAGTTTGCAGCTGATTTGCATTCATCCCAATTCCTGTATCCGTAAGTGAACAAACCAAATTTTTATGTTCTTCTTTAAAATGTATTGTAATACACCCTTCTTCTGTATATTTTAAAGCATTACCTATTAAGTTTCTAAAAATCACATGAAAAGCACCTTTATCAAAATCGATACACAAATCCTCTGTATACTTTATTTCTATTTTAGTTTTTTTATAATCTGCTTGTTCTTGATATCCCAAAGTAATTTCTTTTAGTTCATGATAGACTGAAATCGTTTCGGTTTTCATATTGTAACCATTCATTTGTTCTAAAGACCAGTTCAATAAGTTATCCAATGTTTGTGATAATCGTTCTGAATTTTTTTCTATCGCTTCAGATAGTTCAATGGTTTTATCATGATTCTCTTTTTCTATATAATGCTTCAAAATTTTGCCTGATCGTTGAAAAGGAAGTATCATTCCTCTTAAATCGTGCGCAATAATAGAGAAAAGCCTGTTTTTTACCTGATTAATCTCAGTTACATTTTTGTGCGCTTCGTCTAGTTGCTTTTTTTGCTTTTTCAACTTAAAAAATAGCCCTCCCACCAAAGTCAGAATAATAGCTAATGAAATAGACGCTCCAAGAAATAAATTTTGTCTTAAGCTAGCCTCTTCTGTCAATTTTTCTTGTTGTTCTTTTTGTCGTTTTAGATTCAAGATTGTGATTTCTTTTCTCTTTGTATCATATTTCTTTTCAAGATTAGTCAATTGCGTTTTCACCTGTAGATTTGATATAGAATCTTTGATTTTATAGTATTCTTTTAAGTGTTTTATAGCCAGCGAAGGTCGAGAAGTTTTCTCATAGTATCTACTATAGATCTTATGATACTCTTGTGTATGATATAAAATATTCAGGTTTTTTGTTACTTTTTCAAATAGGTTAAAATACTTCTGAGCTTCTGTATATTCTCCTTGTTCAAGATACGCGTCTATTAATCCGTGGAGCGAGGGTTGAAGATAAACATCATTGTTAGTAACTTTTGCAGCATTATAAGCGGTTGTAAAATAGTCTTCTGCTTCTATATATTTTTTAAAATTCTTAAGGTATAACCACCCTTTTTCACTAAAGGCACGTGCAATTCTTTCATTATTATTAAATTCTTCGGCCAATGTTATCCCTCTATTTATGGTCTGTAGCGCTTCTTCATTTTCATTCAATTTACGATGGCATTCTGCCAAATAAGGATATGTCAGCAAGAGCGTATGATGATCACCCTTTTCTTTTGCAATTGTAACTCCTTTTTCAAAATATCTTTTTGCAGTTTCCAGATATCCCCATTTGAGATAACTGTACCCTACCAGATAATTTGTTCTAGCTTCTCCTACGAGATCTTTATTTAATTCATGAAGATCTAGTGCTTTGAGAAGATTAATAATAGCATCTTCATAATTAGATAACCTAAAATTATAAATCCCTTTGTTGTGATAACTACTATATAAATTGAAAGTATCTTTTGTAATGATAGACACTTCTGTCATAGAATCAGCATATTGTATTGCTTTTAAGTATTCTGAATTGTTGTCTGCAATCTCTGCTTGAGCTTCAAAAAACACTGCCCAAGATTTATCTTCCAGATTTTTTTTAAGTAACTTTTCTGCGTTTTCCAGTAGCACAATAGCCTCTTCATTTTTTAGGAGTTGGGTTAATATAAGAGCCTTATTTGTATACGCTTCGGAAAGAATTTGGTCATTTTGTAGTGCTTTAGAAAGCTTAATAGTTTTATCATATAAGTAAAGTGAAGAATCATTTTTTTGCAATCCCAGATGTAATAATTTGGCTGAGTTCAAATATATTTTGGCTTTGCATTCATCCTCTACCATTGCAAGCACCTGTTTACTATAATGAAGTGCTCTGTTAATATTTTGTATCGTATCAACACGATTCTGCCATTGATCACAATCAACTTGTTTTGTTTGTGCATTATTATTGAATATTAATAATCCAAAAATTATAATTGATATGGTTATTTTCCCTCTCATGATAATAACTAATAAGTAAATCTTTAGTTGATTTTGGTTTTAAGTATGGCGTATAATTCTAATGCAAAACAAATACGATATGAAAACATTTGCTAAATAATTTTTTAAAGAAGATGTATATAATCATATACTGATATACATACGTTTTGACTTAAATCAGAATAATCAATCTTCTAAAAACGAATTCATCAACAATTTATTAAAATTATCTTAATATTTATTTTAATTCTTTATGATTTGTAAATAAAATGCTGGTTTCTTGTTTATAACAAAAGTTTTAGTGTTGAGATTTTACCTAAAAAAGCCAGTTAGTCTTTTCACCAACCGGCCTTTTTAGATAATATATTGAGCTATAAAAGTGCTTAAGAATTTATGTACTCGCTTTTGAGTATTCGATACTGAATCAATGAATAATATTTATTGTCTTTAAGGATATGTTCTTGTAACTCTCCTTCTTTTATCATTCCATTTTTGATCATCACTTTACCAGAAGCTGGATTTTCGGTAATGTGATTTGATAGAATTTTATTTAGCTTTATTTCTTCAAACCCAAACTGTATAATTGCTTTTGTTGCCTCTGTAGCATATCCTTTATTCCAGAAGGGTTCTGCAATCCAGTATCCTATTTCTCCTCTATTGAATCTCTTGTTAATTGTAAGACTTATTCCTCCTACAAATTCATTTTTTTCAATTAAAGTGATTTCAAAAATATAAGCTTCTCCACTTTTAAAACCTTGATTAGCCATATTGATCCAAAACACTGCGTCTTCTTCTTGATATGGATAAGGCAAATTTAGCGTCATATCAGATATCTTCTTGTTTCCGGCATATTGAACAATTTTGGAAACATTTTCTATATCCGGACGCTTTAAAACGAGTCGTTTGGTCTTTATTTGATTACCAATATCCATACATCAAAAAAGAGAAACTAATATCAGTGTTTTACAAATCAAATTTGATTCCTTGTGCCAACGGTAATTCTGTTGTATAATTGATCGTATTGGTTTGACGACGCATATACACTTTCCACGCATCTGAACCAGATTCTCTACCACCACCGGTTTCTTTTTCTCCTCCAAATGCTCCTCCTATTTCTGCTCCAGAAGTTCCTATGTTTACATTGGCAATACCACAATCAGATCCCGCATGAGACAAAAATCTTTCTGCTTCTCTCAAATTATTAGTCATTATTGCAGAAGATAATCCTTGAGCCACACCATTTTGCATTTCTATGGCATTTTCTACCTCACCACTATATTTTATAAGGTATAAAACTGGTGCAAATGTTTCGTGTTGTACAATTTCATAAACATTGTTAGCTTCTGCTATTGCAGGTTTCACATAACATCCGCTTTCATATCCTTCACCAGAGAGCACACCTCCTTCTACTACAATATTTCCTCCTTCTTCTACTACTTTTTGAAGTGCATTTTGATAGCCTTCTACCGCGGCTTTGTCGATAAGAGGGCCTACATGATTGTTTTCATCTAATGGATTACCTATTCTCAACTGTGCATAAGCATCTACTACGGCGTTTTTTACTTTGTCATAAATAGATTCATGAATAATGAGTCTACGAGTAGAAGTACACCTTTGTCCGGCTGTTCCTACTGCTCCAAAGACCGCACCAATTACTGTCATTTTGATATCTGCATCAGGAGTAACAATAATTGCATTATTTCCTCCTAATTCTAATAATGATTTACCAAGGCGTTGTCCAACAGTTGCTGCAACAATTTTACCCATTCTTGTAGATCCAGTAGCCGATATTAGTGGTACTCTCTTGTCTGTAGTCATCATCTCTCCTACTGTATAATCTCCATTAATTAAGCATGAGATTCCTTCAGGAAGATTATTATCTTTTAAGACCTTTGCAATTATATTTTGGCATGCAACTCCGCACAGGGGTGTTTTTTCACTAGGTTTCCAGATACAAACGTCTCCACAAATCCAAGCCAAAGCCGTATTCCAAGACCATACTGCTACAGGGAAATTAAATGCAGAAATAATTCCTACAATCCCAAGGGGGTGGTACTGCTCATACATTCTATGTCCCGGACGCTCTGAATGCATGGTGAGACCATGTAGCTGACGGGATAAGCCTACTGCAAAATCACAGATATCTATCATCTCTTGTACTTCGCCAAGACCTTCTTGATAAGATTTTCCCATCTCGTAAGAAACAAGTTTACCTAGAGGTTCTTTGAGTTTACGCAACTCTTCACCAAATTGCCTTACGATTTCTCCTCGCTTGGGCGCTGGCATTACTCGCCATGTCTTGAAAGCATCAGTTGCAGTAGCTACTACTTTTTCATAGTCTTCTTTGCTTGTCGTTTCTACTTTTGCGATTAGCTCACCATCAACTGGTGAAAAAGATGATATTGTTTCTTCATTAGAAAACCAGTTTAATCCTGTAGAAGTTCCTTTATTCAATTCTGTAAGGCCTAGTTTTTGTAAGGCTTCCTGAATCCCAAAGTCTATTATTGCTGTTGCCATGATTATTTTGTTTTGAAAAAGTAAAGATACTGTGTTTTGAAAAAATTATAAATTTTGACTGATTTTAAAATGATATTTAGATAGTTTTACAAAAAATCTTCGTAAGAAAAGTCAATTTTACACAAATTAACTATTTAGAAAATTAAATTGACTTAAGAGACTTCTGCCACAAATCGTTTATCTGTTGGCATTACTGTTTTGCAATTAGCACAGGTTCTTAAATTTTTGTTCCCATAAAAGTCCTGAAAGTGTTTTAAAAAGTCTTTTTCAATGTCATGTAATTTAAAATATACTTCATGAAGTTTATGATTACAGTTATCGCAAAACCAAAGTAGACCGTCCTCTGCCTCCAGATCAACTCTTTTTCTTTCAATAACAAGACCTAAAGACCCTTCGTGCCTTACAGGAGAATGGGGTACTTTTGCAGGATGCAGATACATATCTCCCGGGCCCAATTGCATTGTTTTTTTCTCTCCGTTCTCTTGAACATGAACCTCTATAGTACCTTCTAATTGATAGAATAACTCTTCTGTCTCATTATAATGGTAATCTTTTCTTGCGTTAGGGCCTGCAACAATCATTACAATATAATCTCCTGCATCTTTGTATAGATTTCTATTTCCTACAGGAGGCTTTAGTGTGTCTCTGTTTTCCTCAATCCATTTGTTAAGGTTAAATGGTTTTTGAATTGCCATTTTTATATAGTTTTATGTGATTTAAAATAAGTATAAAAATACGCAATTACGAGAAGAAGTAATAGTGTTTTTGAAGTGAAATACCTTAGGACAAGTCTCAGAGCATTTCGATCTCAATTATTGAGTAAAGAATTATCTGAAAATAAATTGTACGGCAATACAAAGTGGGACCAAAAAGAAATCGCCCCAACAAAATTTCTTTTGTAGAGCGATTCCCAACTAAATAACCAACCAAAAATTTTTATTGCTAAGTGCTAGCCTTACTTTTTATTTTGAAAGCTTCATAAAATCAGCTTTTTTTATTCTTTTTCTATTATTTTGAGATGATTCACCCGCGGTATTCTTAAATTGAATACGCCCTCTTCCTGCAAATTGGTAAACTGTTTCAGAGGTTGGATGAAACAATTCTATTTTGTTATCATTGATAACGGATAATTCAAAGAATTCATTGCCCAAATAATCGTAATCAAGTGTTAAAGTTTTCCTATCAAAAGTGTTAACAATATCTCTAATCTCATAACGTCCAGTATAATCATAAAGTATATCGTTGAGTGGAATTCCTATTTCATCTCTCGAACTTCTAAAATTTTCTCCTGCTCCAAAATATTCAAACTTCAGGTAATTTTCTTCATCAAATTCATTTAACACCCCAAACTCACTGGTATACACTTTTTCCCAGACTTCATACTCTTGAAGGAAATAATGAATATTATCATAAAATACTTGATCATAATCAAAGTTATTACGTTGATATCCTATTAGATAGTATGTTGTGTTGGTCACTCGGTCATATAATTCTATCTCATTATCAGATAACTGGCCTACAGCCAATTCGTACACTCCATCAATGTCATGGCTAATGTCTATTTCTGTTCTGAATGTGTCATAAAAACCTACATCAAGGCCAAATCCATTACCATTACTACCCAAACCAACAAGATTATTATTGGCAAAAAAAGCACCATTACGAAAAGAAACTGTGAATGCTTTTTGTAAAAACGGAATTTCACCATTACCTCTTTTACGTTCTATATCTACATACCAAATCTCATATGAATTTAATAATGCATTCAAACTTATTGAAGGTTCTTCTATAAATACATCTTCTTCTACAATAACCTCTGCCACACATGATGTCAATAAAAATGAACCTAAAAAAATAACCGAAAGTAGTTTTAATGTTTTCATAAGGTAAGTGTTTTCAATTTCATAAAGCTAAAACCAAAACGCATGCCAAACTTTTAAATTACTGGTTTTCAGTTTTTTAATTTAATTTCTATTTTACTTATTTTTGAAGCCATAATATGTTTGTATGGAAAAAAAGCGAAAGTTTGCAGTTTTAGGAGGAGGTAGCTGGGCTACTGCAATTGTAAAAATGCTCACCGAAAACCTTGATGAAGTAGGTTGGTATATGCGAAGTGTCTATGCCTTAGAGCACTTAAAACGACAACAACATAATCCTAATTATTTAAGCTCTGTAGAGTTCAAAATAGATCAGCTCAAACTTACCAATGATATCAATGAGGCAATAGCATATGCTGATTATCTTATATTTGCCATTCCCTCTGCATTTTTACATAGTGAATTACAAAAACTCACAGTACCATTAACAGACAAAGTTATTTTTTCTGCAATCAAAGGTATTGTTCCAGAAACAGGGTTAATCGTAGGAGAGCATTTTAATGAAAAATATGATATCCCATTTAATAATATAGGTGTAATTACAGGACCTTGCCATGCAGAAGAGGTAGCCCTTGAACGCTTATCATATCTTACTATAGCTTCAAATGATGAAGAAAAAGCAAAAATAATAGCTGATCACCTAAGTAGTGAATATATTAAATGTAAGATAAGCGACGATATTATAGGAACTGAATATGCTGCTGTACTCAAAAATATTTATTCGGTAGCAGCAGGAATTGCCCACGGACTTGGATATGGAGATAATTTTCAAAGTGTTTTGATGAGTAATGCCATTCGAGAGATGAAACGTTTTATAAAGAAAGTACACAAAATGAAACGTAACATTAATAACTCTGCATATTTGGGTGATTTGCTAGTAACTGGGTATTCTATATTTTCTCGTAATAGAATGTTTGGTAATATGATTGGTAAAGGGTACACTGTAAAAAGTGCTCAAATGGAAATGAATATGGTTGCAGAAGGATATTATGCTGCTAAAACTGCATATGAGCTAGATGCTACAAAAGCTGCAAGAACTCCTATTATAGATGCAGTACATGCTGTTCTCTATGAAAATAAGAATCCTAAGAAAGTATTTAAGAAACTTGCGGATAAGCTAGATTAATTATTCTTATCTTCATAGCTCAGATTTTTTGTAAAATCCTATGAAAGAACTTATCACAACGTTTTATGAAGGCTTCAATGAGCTTGATGCAGAAAAGATGATATCCTGCTACCATGAGGATATTATTTTTGAAGATCCCGGATTTGGGCAATTAAAAGGAGACCGCGCTAAAAACATGTGGCGCATGCTTTGTAAGAATGCAAGAAACTTTAAGATCGAGTTTTCTGAAGTACGGGCCAATGACCAAAATGGTTCAGCACATTGGGAGGCTTGGTATACCTTTAGTAAAACCGGGCGACCTGTACATAATATAATAGAAGCCAGATTCGAGTTCAAAGACGGCAAAATTGTAAAGCATGTAGACCATTTTAACTTACATCGATGGGCATCACAAGCATTAGGCTGGAAAGGAAAACTATTTGGAGGTATGGGGTTCTTTAAGAAAAAACTGCACAAGCAAACAAATTACTTACTTGATAAATTTATAAACTCTTAATCCTCAATTTTTTAACTACATGAATTCTTTAGAGATCACTCAACCAATAGTTTCAGCTTCGTGGCTTTTTGAACATATTGATCATCCTGATCTCATCATTTTGGATGCAACTATCAAAAAAGTGACCGCAAAAGAAAATCAGAATCTTGCCGTTGAAAAAATAAAAAATGCTCGTTTTTTTGACATCAAAAATGCTTTTTCAGACACTACAACAGATATTCCCAATATGTTGGCATCGCCAACTGTTTTTGAAAAGGCTTGTAGAACCCTTGGCATTAGTAATCATCACAAAATTGTAGTATATGATAGATTAGGTATCTATTCTAGCCCAAGAGTTTGGTGGATGTTTAAAACAATGGGGCATCAGCAAATAGCAGTTCTTGATGGTGGTTTACCAGCATGGAAAGAAGAAAATTTACCTACAGAACCAGAATCAAATTTAAATACATATCTGCAAGGAGATTTTATCGCTGACTACAACCCTAATCTTGTGATAAACGCAGATGAAATACTTCATAATATAACTTCAAACGACATACTCATATTAGATGCTCGCTCCCCGGGAAGATTTTTAGGCTCAGAACCAGAGCCTAGAGCAAGCCTCAAAAGTGGACACATGCCTAATGCAGTAAACTTACATTATGAAAAGGTATTACAAAACGGTAAAATAAAACCTGTATCAGAATTAAAAGAAATCTTACAACATTTTACTATTGCAGATAAAAAGTTGATCTTTACCTGCGGATCCGGAATCACAGCTTGTATTATTATGTTGGCTGCTACATTGGCCGGATATAATCATCTATCGATATATGATGGATCATGGAGCGAATGGGGGCAATTAGAAGGCGTTCCTATTCAATGTTAAACAAATACTTACTTAATTATATAATGAAATACTTTTGCCAATTACTGTTCTGTGTGTTTTTAATATCAGTAAGTAGTACTGCCCAAAAAGCCCAAAAATTTAGCTTAAACGATTTTTATACCTATGATCCCGAGTTAGAATATGTGGTAGACTCAATATTCAACACTTTAAACGATCGACAAAAAATTGCGCAAATGATCATTACTTCTGCCGGAGAACTCGGAAAACCAGAAGTTACTGTAAAAAAGCTAGCAGAACAGGACGCTATCGGTGGAGTGGTATTTCTAAAGGGTGCTAAACAAAAACATATTGAAAGCATTGGTGCACTCAATACAATTTCTGCAACAAATAAAACCGTTCCACTTTTATTTAGCATGGACGCAGAGCCTAGTTTGTTTGGCAGTAGAATAAAAGGAGCAAAAGATGTAGGAAAAACAATTGACATCAAAACTGAAGAACAATCTAATGAGGTTGTGAATGTAATCAATCAAGAGCTTAGAGAAATAGGTGTACATCATAATTATGCCCCGGTACTAGACATCAGTTCTGGTAATGAAGCTATCAAATCCAGAAGTTATGGTGACGACCCTACTACTGTGGTTACTTTGGCTAATCAATTTATACAATGTACTCAAGAAGGAGGTATTATTGCTACTGCAAAACATTTTCCCGGTCATGGGCTTGTAAAAGGAGACACTCATAAACAAAGTGTCTATATCGATGGCAAACTACAAGAAGTTGACAATTACAAAAAGATTATCGAAGATGGTGTACTATCTATTATGGTTGCTCATATTACAATAAAAAATAATCCAGAATACGATACAAATGGCCTGCCATCTAGTTGCTCAAGAAAAATTGTTACCGGGCTACTGAAAGAAAAAATGGGATTCAAAGGTATTATTATCTCTGATGCGCTTAATATCATGAAAGCTGTTACTATTTTAGATAATGCTCCTCTACGCGTATCAAAAGCCGGTTGTGATCTGATTCTTATGCCTCGCAGTGAAATCAAAACCATTAATGCTATTCTTGCTGAAATGAAAAAAGACCCTGACTATAAGAAACAGGTGATGCAATCTGTAAAAAAAATTATCCGGTTAAAGGTTTGTGCTGGAGTGGTGGCGATCTAAAAATAAGAATTACAGATACAGTTTTCATGAAGCAGCCTAGATTGTAAAATATAGATGGTGATGACATAAAAGTGTTACACCAAAGCTTAAAAATCATTCTTTTCTATTTACAATAAATTGTGTCTTTTAGATTTGTTGGGTATGATAAATACCACATATAAGGTTTTTCTTTGGATCTTTTGTAAAGAAAACTTCCGTAATAGTAATCTTCACATTTTTCTATCAAAGATTCTGCACCTCTTAATTGTTCTATTCTTTTATAATAATTTCTAGTGCAATAAATATCCTCATAAAAATCAACACTAAATTCGTTTACGAAGGTATCTTTCTCACACAACTGAATAAATCGATTTTTTAATGAGGCTTGTAAAATCGAATATTTTTCTTCAGGAATATTTGATACATTAGAAACGAGATACGTCTCATAGATTTTTGTAATGCTTGTATTATCTGAGGATACTTTTTCTATTCTAAAACTAGTATCACAAGCAGACAGTAGTACTAAAAAAAGAATTAAAATTACACTATCTATATTTTTATACCTTATCCTTGATATACACATGTAATGATTCTAATATCTTCTATTTCAAACACCTTACTCAACAAATTCTAGATGTATGTATTTTACAAGCTAAAAATAATGAAGAATACTTGTATATTATTTAATACTCAAGTATAAATATAAAATGATTGAAGCCGTCTGAAATGAATTTTTATCTACCGGAGTGATATGTATCCCTGTTTTTTTATCTCCTTTCAAAAACTCTCCATTTTCAGACCATTCGATAAACATCCCCGAACCATTATTAATTTTTCCATCCTTGTCTATTTTTACAAGGCTCTTACCTTCTTTATTTTCAAGAATATCATCATCAGTTATTTTAGCAAGTAATTCTCCATTGTTGTCATGTAACATCCCATCTTTACTGATCTTGCCAACCAGTTGTTCTCCTACTTTAATTTCTCCTGTTTTATTTACTGCAATTCTTGTAACACCGTTTTCATCTTTAATTTCAAATTCAGAAAACTGAAGCCTAATATCTTTAGCCGTAAAACTACATAACACAGCTACTAGCAACACATAAACAACTCTTTTCATTTAATGTTTTTTTTAATTACCTGCGGTATAAATATACTTGTTTTTTGTGTAGTCAATTCAACTTTTGCCAAATTCATTACCTGACGACTAGTATAACCTTACTAAAATTGACGTCAGAAATTATTTCATCATGTCAAAAGTGCTGTAATATTCTCTCTGAAGCTTTCACCTATTGGGATTTCAGCGAGTTCAATTTCAATATCATTTTTTGTATAGGCTGTGATTTTATCCTTATTGATAATATATGAGCGATGTACCCTTATAAAACGTTCATCTAATTTTTTTTCAAAAGCTGAAATACTAGATTTAGTAACATGATTTTCTTCTGCTAAATGTATTTTTACATAATCTTTTAAGCTTTCGATATATAAGATCGCATCTAAGTATACTTTTACTTGTTTTCTTTCTTTTCTTATGTAAATAAAAGCATCTTTTTGATGGTTAGAAGTAGGAATTTCTAACGCATTTGCAACGTTGGCTCTTTGTATGGTTCTAAATTTTTCTATAGCATTAAAGAAACGCTGAAAAGTAATAGGTTTTAAAATATAATCAACTGCATTCAATTCAAAACCTTCTACGGCATAATCCCTATAGGCTGTAGTAAAAATAACCTGAGGCCTTTGTACTAGGTTTTTGAAAAAGTCAGTACCTTTTAAAACAGGCATTTCGATATCTAAAAACAGTAAATCTATTGTTTCTGATTGAAGTATCTTACTGGCTTCGATGGCGCTACTACAAGAAGCTATTACTTCAAAATCATCAAGTTGAGACAAATGTGTTTTTATAAGTCCTCTTGCCAACTTCTCGTCATCCACTATTAAACATTTGTAGGTCATTTTACCGGCAATTTTAAACACACATTAAAACTATTCTTTGCTTCTTTAAGTTCTAGAGAATACTCTTCTAAATATAACAATTCTAACTGTTTTTTTATGTTGGTTAATCCTATCGGTTTCTTATTTGTAGAAGCTCCGTTTTGCGCTATTGAGTTTGTAATATCAAACAGGATAAACCCTTCTTCAATCTCAATTTTTATATGGATGTATGCTCTTTTTAATTCTTGAGAGACCCCATGCTTAAAGGCATTTTCTATAAAAGTCAAAAGAATTAACGGAGCAATTTGAGCATCGATCACCACATTTTTATCAAAACGAATAGTAACGCGCTCATCAAATCTCACTTTTTCTAAAGCAAGATAGTTTTCTATAAGTTCGATTTCTTTTGTTAAGGATACATATTTATCATTACAACCATACAGCATATAATCTAGTATTTCAGAAAGTTTGGCAATAACCTCTGGAGTCTCATCGGATTTGTTGATAGATAAAGCATATAAGTTGTTGAGCGTATTAAACAAAAAATGCGGATTTAATTGATGTTTTAATGCGGCTAATTCTGTAGTTTTCTTTTGTTCATTTAGCTGTAAATAGTTTTGCTTTTCTTTATAAAATTTAGCGATAACCAGCACAATTGTAGGTGTCAAAATTATAGTGGATTTACTCAAAAAGATACGAGGATTAAACAGTTTTTCCCAGAAATTTTTAGTTGATTCGGATATAGAATAATCCCCTTTTTTTACGAATTGAGGAATGTGATAATACTCATGATGTGCTATAAAAATAGCAAACACTACTATTAGCAACAACAATAAGCTTATCACAAATTGAACATTCTTTTTGGGTATTAAAAAGTAGGGTATCAAAAAATATAAGCACGTATAAGCTACAATGATCTGACATAAAACATAACCGAAAAAATGAGAGATTACTTCTTGATAACCGCTGTAATGGGTTATGTTTACAGTACAAACAAAATAAGCGTACACCCCCAGCCAAAACAAAAAATGCTTAACTACCGGAAGACTAAAAAATAATGATACTTTTTTTAAACTGCTCATAAGTGCACTAAAATACAATTTTGATGAGGTTGATCATTAATAATAGCTTAAAACCAGTTTTTTGTAGCTAAAAACGGAAATCATATAGACAAAACTTAAATTCTTTCAAATTCAACTCTCTATAAGGACAAAATAGCCTATTTGTCTACTTTTTAAAATAACAATACATGCATATACTAGGTTTGCTGACCAAATGTTTTATGTAAACCTATACTTCTCATGTTTAATTATAAAAAATTAATAGTAAAAAAAGGATCGCTTTTTTTATGGGTTCTTTTAATATTAGGAATTTGTTCGTGCAACACTCAAACTCCAAAAAAATCTGAAAAAGAGTTAACCATAGAAATCGAACAAACTTTGCAAAGCTATGTCAAAGCCATCAAAACATTAGATGCTGATGCTGTGCTCGAGTTCTGGACAGAGGATTGCAGAGTTATCGAAGGTAATATTGATATCGAAGGAAAAAACAAACTAAGGGCGTTACTTATTCCTGCATACAAAACCCTAACGATTTTTGAACTTGATGTTACTACCAAAAAACTGTACATCTCAGAACATCTTGCCATACATATTACGGAGCATTCTGAAATACTTGACGAAAATGGTAAGAGAACCCGTGGCGAAAAACTCTTGGTTTGGAGAAAAGAGCATGGAAAATGGAAAATTTGCATGGACTATAGTATCCAATAATTCAGCAAAACATATTAGTCGCAATCATTAGTACACCCATCACTAAGTTTTTTAATAAAATATATGAAAAGAATCGTAATTCTTTTACTATCCATTTTTGTTCTATTTCAAGTCAATGGGCAGTCAAATTTAGAATCAAATACACTCGTTTTTAGCAATAGTACTATTCATTTGGACGGTGAATTAAATGAACCCGTATGGAACACTTTGGCTCCCGAGGGGAGTTTTCTTAATTACATCCCTAATAATGGAGATCTAGCAGCCAATCAAACAGAGGTAAAGATGTTTCATAACGGCAAAAGTTTATTTATAGGCGCCATTTACCATGATATAATGCCTAATGTTCAAATTGAATCTTTAAAACGAGATGATATCAGAACTTCTGGAGGGGAGAGCGATTCTTTTGCAATTCTTATTGACACCTATAATCAACAACAATCCGGTTATTTCTTTATTGTTAATATGGGTGGTGCCCTAATCGATGCATTAGTAGCCAGACTTAGAGACGGTTTTGAAATCAATACTAGTTGGAATACGGTTTGGAATGCTAAAACTTCTGTAAGAAGAAATCTAAAAATATTTGAAATAGAAATCCCTTTAAAAGCATTAGGCTATAAAGCGACAACTCCAGAATGGGGGATTATGTTTCATACAAGAAACATTAAATTGAATGAATGGACGACCAGTACACCAATAAGCCGTAATTACAGACAATTTGATTTGCGATTTGCCAAGACATTTAAAGTAGAAAACCTCTCAGAAAATAAATCATCCCGATTTGCTGTAATGCCATCTGTTACTATAAACCATACAGAAGATGTTGTAAACGACAATAAAGATACAGAGATACAACCAAGTCTAGATATACAATATAATGTAAGTTCTTCTTTAACTCTGGATGCCACTATAAATCCTGATTTTTCGCAGATAGATGTAGATAGGCAAGTCACCAACTTAAGTCGGTTTTCGATATTTTTTCCAGAAAGACGTAATTTCTTTTTAGAGAATAGCGACCTCTTTACCGGTTTGGGAGTAAGTGGAGTAAACCCCTTTTATTCTAGACGAATAGGCGCCGATAGTGATATCTCCTTCGGATTAAAATTATCTGGAAATATCACTCAAAAAACACGAATAGGTATGCTTAATGTAGCAACAAAATCAGAGGACGAAGACCCTGCACAAAATTATGGAGCATTGGTGATACAACAACAAATATTCAAGTCTTTTACTGCTACCGGATTTTTGATTAATAGACAAG
Source organism: Aquimarina algicola (assembly GCF_006443095.1). Classification (GTDB taxonomy): domain Bacteria; phylum Bacteroidota; class Bacteroidia; order Flavobacteriales; family Flavobacteriaceae; genus Aquimarina; species Aquimarina algicola. The sequence goes on along the minus strand of NZ_VFWZ01000002.1, from coordinate 1,536,517 downwards.
AAACAGATGGTTTATCTTTTATAAATGATTACAATAGAGTAATGGGAATGAATGTAAATTATCAGTCGCAAAATAATAAGTGGGCAGGGCTTGCCAATTTTGCCAGTAGTCATACAAGTGATATTTCAGAAACTGATAATAATTTTTACAACTTAGGGGTTTGGTATAACAATATAAATGCATCTGGATATGCCGGGATTAGAAAAGTAGAAAGAAATTATATCACTGTTGTTGGTTTTGTACCCCGTTTATATAATTTTGATGCCGTTACAGAAAGCACCATTAGAGAGGGGTATACGCAATCTAGCGGCCGTATTACTTTGACCAAATTCTATAAAGGCTCTAAAGTTTTTGATCGTCATCGTTATTTTCATCTGGCAAACAATACATATTGGGATGAAAAAGACAAAGTTTTACAATCCACTAGTATTTTCAATAATATTTTAACATTCAAAAATCAATCTTCGTTATATGCAAGGATAACTCATGAGTATGTCAATTTAAAATATGCGTTTGACCCACTCAATAATGGAAACGCTATTGCTGTAGACCAATATAATTATACCAATGTCGGTGTAGAGTATTCTTCTGCTGATAATAAAAAGTTTCAATACGTAGGTGATATTGTTTTTGGCAGTTATTACAGTGGGTACCGAAACCAATTTAGTATTAATGCCCAATATAGGTTAATGCCTTTGGCGCGTCTACAAATTCTATATGAGCGTAATGATATAGACTTAAAAGAATTAGGAAGCGATACGTTTCATTTAGGGCGTTTTATGAGCGAAGTTTTCTTTTCTAATCGATTGAATTGGACTACTTATATACAATATAACACCCAAATTGATAATTTCAATATCAATAGTCGCTTGCAATGGGAATACAAACCGTTGTCTTATATTTATCTCGTCATTTCAGACAATTACAATCAGGATATCATTCGTAAAAACTGGGGTATTGCCTTCAAAATGAATTATAGATTTGATTTTTAGACATACTATCTTTGGATAAAACTTAAGAGAACTGTATTTTCTGTAGGGTTCGATATTCTACAAAAACAATTACCCCAATTACTATCAATTCGAGCACAAAATAAATAAATCCCAATTCAGTAATTTTATCAAAATACTCTACTATTAACCCTATAGAAATCAAAGAATACACGATATTACAAGCTATAATTACCTTTAAAAAAGGTTTTCGGTTAGTTTTGATAAATTGGTAACAACTTATGGAATAACCAAACAGACAAAAAGCAAGTACGGATAATATGTATAACACTTTTCTAGGCATGCCAAAATAGTGTTCAAATTGCGCCAAGACTCCAAACAATAAAATTGCCGAGAGCAACGCTCCGAGAGCATCGACTAGAAAAATTCTTCTTGGATGTGTTCTAAAGGTATTAAGGAAATTCACTTCTCTGTCTTTCATATAGAATATTTTCTAATCTAGGCATTTTTTTAGTTTTTTGTTTTGATTATTGTAACATTATATAGATACTTATTACTAATATTAATAAGTATAAAACTTTTAATTCTAAAATATGCTTTCAATACAAAGTCTTAATAAAACATATCCTAATGGTACACAAGCATTGAATAATGTTACTTTAACTTTAGAAAAGGGTATGTTTGGTCTTTTAGGCCCTAATGGCGCAGGAAAATCTTCATTAATGAGAACGATAGCCACGCTACAACAAGCAGACTCAGGCTCAATTATATTTGATGGCATCGATGTTTTTAAACAACCCGAAGAATTAAGAAAAATACTAGGGTATCTCCCTCAGGATTTTGGCGTATATCCAAAAGTATCTGCCGAAATGATGCTAAATCATATTGCAAAAGTAAAGGGAATCACGAATAAGCAAGAAAGAAAAGGGTATGTTGCAGATTTGTTGCAAAAGGTAAACCTCTATAAATTCAGAAATCGCAATCTTGGAGACTATTCTGGTGGAATGCGCCAACGTTTTGGTATCGCACAAGCGCTACTAGGCAATCCAAAACTGATCATTGTAGATGAACCCACGGCAGGACTTGATCCATTGGAACGTAATCGATTTCATAACTTATTAAGTGAATTAGGTGAGAATGCTGTTGTGATTTTAAGTACCCATATTGTAGACGATGTTATTAATTTGTGTCAAAACATGGCAGTATTCAATGAAGGTAAGATTCTTGTACAAGGAAATCCGCAAGAACTTTCTAATACGCTAAACGGAAAAGTATATAAAAAACAAATCGAAAAATCCGAATTAGAAAACCTTCAAAGTGAATATATCATTCTTTCGAATTACCTAAGAGGGGGGCAGTTTTATGTTAACATATACAGTGAGACTGATCCCGGAGAAGGGTTTGAAAAAGTTTCAAATACGCTGGAGGACTTCTACTTCTATTGTATCAACAAAAAAGAAGAGGAGGTTATAGCATGATAGAAATTTTACTATTTGAACTTAAATATCGTTTAAAAAGACCTGCTACATGGATCTATGCGATATTGGGGCTTGCAATTGCTATTTTGATTTCTTTTTTTGAAAAATCTGTTACCGCTCAATTTGTAAATAGTCCTAGCAATATTGTAGGAGTAATTGCTCCATTATCCATTGTTTGTATTTTCTTTTATGCAGCAATAATGGGTGTCCCTATTTTTAGAGACAAAGACCATAATACGGCACAGACCTATTTTACGTTTCCAATACGAGAAAAATCTTATGTTTTAGGTCGTTTTTTGGGTAGTTATGCTATCGCCACTTTATTGAATCTATTTATCATTATAGGTGTAATCATAGGATTCGGATTTGGTGAGTTTATGGAACGTCCTGACTATGGAACATACGGTGGTTTTGATATGCAATCTTATCTTTTACCATTTCTTTTTATCTTACAGGTTAATGCTCTTTTGATAGGTGCTTTGTTCTTTTGTCTTATGGCATTTTTCAAGAAGATGCCTATTATTTATCTAGGGGGAATCTGCCTGTTTCTATTATACAATATATCTGGAGATTTACTTTCTAGTTTAGATAATCAGTGGTTGACCCCTTACCTTGATCCTTTTGGTAACAGAGCTTTTAATTTTGTTAAAAAATATTGGTCTATAAACGAACTTAATATCAATCAACTCCCTCTTTATGGTAATTTTTTACTGAACAGAGTGATTTGGTTTTCACTAGGAATACTCTTTTTCTTGATCACCTATTTTAAATTCGATTACAAGAAATTCTTATTATCCGGCAAAAAAAGTAAGCAACTTGATACTGATATCTACAGGCCTTCTTTGGTAACCTCGGTACAACAAATTTTTAATAAAAAAACAGCAAAACAGAATCTTTGGTCTCTGAGTAAAATTGAATTTTTATCTATTGTAAAAGATCCTATTTTTTCTATTCTATTAATTATCGGTATTATCATTTCGATTATCACTGTTTTTAAAGCAAATGAAATCTACGGCACACCTAATCTACCGCTTACCAGATATGTGATTATGTATGTTTCTGGAGGGATCACATTATTATCTGCCATAATCTTAGTCATTTATTCTGGTGAAGCAGTACATAGAACCCGAAAGAATAAAACATTTGTATTTTATGATGCGCTACCGATAAGTAATTTCAGTCTTTATTTCTCAAAGATTATATCCCTAATTGGAGTTTCATTTATACTTACGCTTGTTAATATCATTATAGGAGTTCTATTTCAGACGATAAACGGATATTTTAACTATGAGTTAGATATGTACCTTACATATAACTTTATGTTGATATTCCCTGGTTTTTTGACCACTATATTGCTCGCATTCTTTGTTCATGTGTTGGTGAATAATAAATTTCTAGGTCATTTTATAGTTATCGTTCTGTATGTTGGATTACCATTATTGGTATCATTTGCTTTCAAAAGTTCAAATCCTATGCTGGTTTATGGTAGTACTACGCCATTTTTTATCAGTGACTTAAATGGTTTTGGGCATTATCTTATTGGTATTTTCTGGTTAAATCTGTATTGGATTTTGATCACAACGATCTTAATGCTCATCGGAAAAGTATTCTGGACACGAGGCTTCTTTTCTTCTGCAAAAGAACGACTGTCGATTGCAAAAAAACGATTTAATACAAAGACTGCTATAACTTTTATCGGTGTACTTATTGCTTTTGTGGGTGTTTCGGGATATTCATACTATAACCTTAAGGTACTGAACTCACTCGAAAATGGTAATTATGCAGAAAAAGTAGAAGTCGATGCCGAAAAAGAATATACTAAATATATAGGTAAAGCTCACCCACAAGTAACCGACCTGAAAGCGTTTATTGATGTTTTTCCTAAAAAACGTGATGTAAAAGCAAGAGGTGAGTTCAAAATCATAAACAATTTTAATACTGCTATTGATACATTATTTTTAGAGGTTCAATATCCCACGCATCATACCTCTCTAGAAAAAGTAGTATATAATGGTACAGAATTAACGCCAGTGAGTAAAGACTCTATATACAGAGTGTACTTCTATAAGTTGCCTAAACCTATGCAACCCAATGAAAAAGCAAACCTTACCATAGAAGTACTTGCAGAAACAAAAGGTTTTGCTAATGCCAGGGAGACAGAAGTCTTATACAATGGTTCTTTTTTTAACAGTACTATTTTTCCGAGGTTTCATTTTGAGAGGAGCTTAATTGATAATGGAGTACGTGTCAAACATGGATTAGAAAAACTAGACTATATTTTTCCTGCAAGAACAGACTCTACAGCATTAAAGAAGAATTTATTTAATGAGGATGCTAATTACATCAATTTTGAAGCAACAGTAAGCACAGCTTCAGATCAAATAGCACTAGCACCAGGTAAACTCGTAAAAAAATGGAATGAATCTGACAGGGCTTATTATCATTATAAGTTAGAATCACAAACAGATCTATTCTTTAATATTGTTTCTGCAAAATATGATGTAGAAACTTCTAGTTGGACAGCTCCAAGTGGTAAAAAAGTCGAGATCCAGATTTATCATTCTCCAAAACATAAAAGAAATCTAAAATATTTTGTAGAAGGTATAAAAGTCGCGCTTGACTATTGCTCAAAAAACTTCTATGAGTATCCTAACTCTATCATAAGAATTGTAGAGTTTCCTGCTCATGCTGTTTTTGCTCAGTCTTTTGCTACCACAATTCCTTATTCTGAGGATTTTGGATTTGCTGCAAATTTTGAAAAAGCAGAGGATTTCAACTATGCTTTCAGAGTTACAGCACACGAGGTAGCGCACCAATGGTGGGGTCATATCGTTACTCCAAGTAAAACATCAGGAGCCAATATTATTTCTGAAACCCTTGCAGAATACTCTTCTCTTATGGCAATGAAACATCAATATGGTGAAAACGGAATCAAAAACTTTTTAAAATATTCTTTGGATGAGTATTTGAGAAGTCGATCATTCAGCCTAAAACCAGAACGTTCTTTATTAAATGTAGAAATAGGACAGCATATTTGGTATCGCAAAGGTTCAATGGTTATGTATGAGCTTCAGGATTTAATCGGAGAAGACAATATCAATACTGCATTAAAAAACTTCCTTAACGAATATAAATATTTTGAAAAAGGAGTATTTCCTACCTCAGAAAATCTTTATGATGCTATTTATAAAGTAACTCCAGACTCACTCAAATATGCCGTACGAGATGGTTTCAAAAAAATTGCTTTGTATGAAAATAGAGTTCTAATTGCCAAAACCAAAGCATTAGATAACGGTAAGTATGAGACTACTTTTACTATTGATTCAAAAAAGATATATTATGATGATACCGGTAAAGAAGAACGTACTGATGATCGTACAAATTATATTGAGGTAGGTCTATTTGGAGAGGACATTGTTGATGAGCAAGAAGTTCCTCTCAAAAATCCGTATTTTTTACAAAGAAAATGGCTTAAACCCGGAAACAATACTTTTACTATAGTTACCGACAAAAAACCATTAAAAGCGGGGATAGATCCATACAATAAACTCATCGATAGAAATTCTGATGATAACTTAAAACCTGTTGAAGAGGAATAAAGGAAAGAGAGAGCAGGTGTATTTAAAATCACGATCGGATAGCGCTGTTCTGATCGTGATTTTTTTGTAAAAAAAGAAAGTATGCAAAAGTGACTTCTACATACTTTCTTAAAACAACCAGTATTTTTTAAGCTTAATATTTACTTTGTCGTAAAGATTTCAATCCTTCAAGGCTCACCTCGAAGTTATTGACTTTTTCTCTCTCTAGTAAACAAATCTTAATGCTGTTCTATCCGAAGCGGTAAATGGTCTATCTACACCACCACTACAAGCTAGCATCCAAGAACCTGACTCTGCTCCTCTAGGAGTACCAGGAACAAACAAAGCTCCAAATCTTCCTTCCGCATCAAAATCCCCTCCACAACTAAAAGAACGATCTTGCCAATCTGTATGACGGAAACCTATGGCATGCCCAATCTCATGAGCAATAACTGCTGGTGTATCCGCACGTACATTTGTACCTCCAAACACAGTAGAATTCAAAATGATAGGAGTTGCAGGTCTGCCGTTTCTTGGAAATCCTGCACTTCTTCCTAAAACAGTGCCTCCTGTTGGTGGTGGTGGAATAAATTGTAAAAGAATAGCGATGTCTGCACTACTTTGGTTAAATGTTCTTCTAAACGTAAGATTGATATTTAACTCATTGTATCTGCTTAACGCCTCATTAAAAGCAGCAACAGCATTATTACTAAAAGCAGGATCTAAAAATATATCTAGAGTAATCGCCTGATTTCTTGGCAATAAGTCCGGGGTTACATAATGTTTGCTGTTTGCTTCGTTCACAGAATGTAGTGTTTTATTTTCAAGATGATGCATCATTTCATCATCTAGAAAAATATCTCCTTCTACGACAATGCCTTCTTTACCATCCATAGTCGCTTCGTACATGCCTTCTGTACTAAAACCTAAAGATTCAACTTTTGATGTAAGTAAGGATTGTTCTGTTTCTTGTTGCTCGTTTGAATCTGTTTGACAAGATACAAGGCCAAGCATAGCCACACCTAAGCAGGTGTAAAAAACACTTTTTTTCATAATCTGAATAAGTTTGAGTTTGTATTAGGGCGGCAATATATATAAACTTTAGAAATTAAAATTTAACATCTCAAACTACAAATAATCAGAAAAAATCATGGTAAAACCATAATTAAAATACGGCAATAAAATAATTTTATTTTTAATAAGCTAGAAATTATTACTAGGAAAAAATAATTTATCATTCTGACTATATGCAAATTACGAACTGACAAAACGTGTTAAAAAAATTAAGATAATTTTGATGCAGTTCATTCACAAGAAAACATATTTTTCAATCACAAAAACGCATTATTTTAACTAAATTTTATGCTTAATGCACAAAACATTAACGTGACCATAAGAAAAAAACTAGTGAAAAAAACTGTTTTACTGAAGATTTTCAGCCGATAGATAGCTATAAGATTTCAAAAAAACATCTTACTCTCAAACTTCTAAAATCTAACTTTTTCTTATACATTAATTTAAATTTTTCTGAGAATAATAAAGTAAATTGGTTCTCAAAAGTATTGTATATTATAAACAAGGATTAACTTTTAGTTTTATATACCATATTGCTACAATGATAGATGTAACAAATCATACTGATTTTCGGTCTATCCTATTATAATTAAGATGCTATAGTGGAGCAACCTTATACCCTCTATCGATGTCTTTATATAAAAATGTCAAGTCAAAAAATTATGAATATGAACTATCATATATTTCTAGTATTCTTTTCTCTTGTAATAAGTTTATCAGGCAAAGCCCAGACAATTTCTTCTAAAGTAATTGATAAAAATACAAACCAACCTATCCCTTATGCAACGATTCAAATATCAGAAGAACAAGGAATCATTACAAACGAAGAAGGTAGGTTTACACTAAATCTTGATCAATCAACAATCAAAACAGACTCTATACATGTCTCTTCTATGGGGTATGAGAGAGTGAGCCTTGCTGTTAATAGTGTCATTGATAGCATTATATATATCACTCCCAAGGCAATAGAACTAAAAAGTGTTTTTGTCTCAAATAAGAATCTTACTGTTGATGAAATTATAGAAAATGTTATTGATCGGTTAGAAGACAATTACCATTTTGATATGACTCAGCAACGACTGTTTTACAGACAATCCGATTTTAATAAGCTTAATAAATTAAGCCTCGAATTTAAGAAGTCTACCATCGAAGAGCTTAACAAAAAGTTTATTGATAGTGTAACCAGGCTTATCCCCAGAAAATCTGAATATTATATAGAAACCTTATGTGATTTTTATGGTGATCTCGATAAAAGAAAAATTAATATTATCAAGGCCGCAGAATTATACGATAAAAATAATCTTGGCTCGATGGATGATTTATCTAAAAGATTAGAAAAAATCTTTAAAGAAAATGTGAAACCGGATTCATATCTAAAAATCAAATCCGGAATTTTTGGCACAAAAGTACAGGTTGATTCTATTCTGGAAAATGATAATGAGGCTGTTAGCGCTGCAAAAGATCAAGTAGCATCAAAAAACAAAAACAAATTTGTAAAACATCGCAAATCAACCCTAAAAGATCTATTGGGGAATATGTTTTTTTATGAAGATTCTAAGTTAAACTTTATACACAAACCCGGCAGATACCTATTCAAACTCGAAGACTATACCTATATAGACGATAGCAGCGTATACATTATTACGTTTTCTCCCAAACGTAGAGAAGATTTTAAAGGTACAATTTATGTAAACACTCAGGATTATGCTATAATGAGGGTAGAATATCAAAATGTAAAATGGCTCAGAAACTTTAAGTTATTAGGGCTTAGTTACAAAGAAACATTGTACAAAGGAAAAACAATTTTTACCAAAGGTCTTGATCAAAAATACACGCTTAAGTACCTAGAAAAAACACAAGGCAACACATTTGGTGTTGATCGCCCTCTAAAAGTGATTGAAAAAAACAAACATGTAAAAGGGAGACGCAAGCAAAATGAACTCTCTTTAGACATTGATGCTGTAAACAAGAATGTTAGCAAGTTTGAAGTTGTTGTTTTTAATACAAAACAATTAACCGAGAGTGCCTATAATAATAGCAAAGAAAATAAATCGATACGGCCCAAATACTTATCACAATATAATCCCGGCTTTTGGAAAGGGTATAACATCATAGAACCCAATACTGCAATAAGAGAATTTACAGCAGCTCCGGATACAGAATAGCTAGGTTTCTATATATATATTAATATTACAAGTATTATGATAAACACAAAATAGTATCGTAATACGATTAATTACCTTCAATAGATATTATAGAGGCACACCTAGACAACGATTTAAATCTCAATTATCGAGTAAAACATTAAAAAATCAACAATCAAGCTCAAACGTTTAACGAACAGCATTAAATTTTTGATAATTCCTCTTAAATTTTTCACACTTATCACCAAACGTTTAACCTCAAAGACCAAATTATGGGTAAAAAAGACGAAGTGTTTAACTTCAAAGGTTGAAATTTTAAGAAGTGTAACTCAAATTTTGGCCTTGATCTTTAAAATTTTAACGCGCAAGGTTGAAATTTTGACTTCACACGTTAAAATTTCAACGTATTCAATAGAAATTTTGATCATAAAGACCCAACGGAAGGTAAAAAAGACGTAATCGACAAAACAGAAGAACCTTTTTACCAATAATACAGCATTACACCCTACTATACAATACTACCATCTAGCAAATTAATGACTCTCGAGCCATATTGTGCATTTTTTTCTGAATGTGTAACCTGTATAATCGTAACTCCTTGCTTATTAAGCTCTTTAAAAGTCTCCATAATTTCCTCACCTTGCTTAGAGTTAAGATTTCCTGTAGGTTCGTCTGCAAGAATTAATTTTGGACTTGCAATAAGTGCTCGTGCAATACCTACTAATTGTTGTTGTCCTCCGCTCAATTGGGTTGGAAAAAGATCTTTTTTACCTACAATATTAAACTGATCCAATATATCGGCTACCAAAGCTTTTCGTTCAGAAGAGTTATATTTTTTATATAATAATGGCATTTCTAAATTTTCTTTTACCGTTAATTCATCGATTAAGTGGTAGGATTGAAAAACAAACCCCATATACTGTTTGTATAGATTAGAACGGTGTTTTTCTCTTAATTTGTGAACAGATTGATCCAAAAATGTATATTCACCTTCATTAAAGGTGTCTAACATACCTATAACATTTAATAATGTAGATTTTCCTGATCCTGATGGCCCCATAATAGAGATAAAATCACCCTCATTAACCCAAAAGTTAATGTCTTTGAGCAAAGAAATCTTTTGTCCTCCTGATTGTACCCATTTTGATACGTTTTTTAATTGTAATAACATTTTTTTATTTTTTTATTTACCATATTGTTTTTCTAATCGTCTTTTAAAGCTTTGACAGGGTTATCCGTAGCAGCTTTAAAACTTTGCCAACTTACCGTAAGTAAAGTAATCAATAAAGCTATGAAACCTGCAGATATATATGTCCATACTCCGATTGTAGTACGTACTGCAAAATTTTCTAACCATGTATTCATACTATACCAAGCAATAGGTATAGCTAGTAGAAATGCTAAACCTATCCATTTTATAAAATCGATATTCAAAAGCTTAAGGATCTTAAACACACTTGCGCCATTTACTTTTCTAATACCTATCTCTTTTCTACGTTGTATACAGGTATATGAGGTTAACCCAAATAACCCTAATCCTGCTATTATGATTGCCAATAATGTAAATATGTTGAATACATCACCAAATTTTTTATCCTCTTGATATTGAGCTTGAAATTCTTTGTCTATAAAAGTGGTTTTGAATATACTGTTTGAAAACGTCTTTTTTGATGTACGTTTCAGGTCAGCAATAATATCATTGTACCCAGAAATCGAGGTACTATTAGCATCTAATTTTATTAGTAAGTTACTGATATCAAAACCATTTATAAAAATTATGGGTACTGTAGGCATTTTTACCCCAAAGTGATGATAATTTTTAATCACTCCAATTATAGTCCACTCATTATCCCAAAACTTTACTTTTTTACCAATGGCTTCTTGTGCGCCTTTTGCTTCAATTTTTTTAATAAAGTTCTCATTAACAATTATATTTTTATTGTCATTGCTTTTACTGGTAGATGTAAATGTATTTCCTGCTCGAAATTCGATCCCCATTACTTCAAAGAAATTAGGCTGCACGTCATAATTATAATATACATTATGTTGTTCTTCTACTCCATCTGGCCTTGTGATTCCCATAAAAGATGATAACCCTTCAAAACCTCCACCGGGATACGTTTGTGCAATCGTAGCGCTTTTTACAAAAGGTAGTTTGTTTACTTCTTGTTGCAATGTTAGCATATCATCTACCAACAAAGAATCTGTTTTATTCTCTAGGAGCGTTCCACTAATTGCTATGATGTTATTTAAATCAGAACCAATCGGCTGATCTTGCATAAACCTGATTTGTTTATTTACTACTAATGTGCCTACCAGTAATACTATAGTTGCCAAAAATTGCAGTATAATCAATCCTTTTCTCACATTTAATCCATTTGCAGAAGCTCTTATCTTTCCTTTTAATGCTTTGGAAGGAGAATAATTACTTAGTATTATCGCAGGATACAACCCAACTATTAGTATACCAAGGAGCAAAATACCGAGTATCGGAAGAATTCTAAAGACAATTGCCGAATCAAGTTCTAAGACATGACCGGTTAGCGAATTATATAATGGGATGATCAGTACAGCGATCAAAATTGCAATTCCAATAGCTAACAGATTTAAAATAAACGATTCAAGAAGGGATTGCAAAATGAGTTGTCGTTTTTGTGCTCCCGATACTTTTCGTATTCCAATCTCTTTTGAGCGTTCCATTGATTTTGTAGTTGACAGATTAATATAATTCAACCATGACAAAATAATAATGATAAAAGCAATTGCTGTCAAAAACTTCACTCTCATAATGCTTCCATTGGCTTCTGCTTCATAAGGTTTGTTTGAGTATAAGTGTATATCCTCTATGGGTTCTATATTATGGCGTTCCTCACTATTTGATTCAAAATTGCTATTTATAATTTTGTCCTGCAATACTGCTATATCAGTTTTTGGGTCAATGTGTAGATATGTAAAATATTCATTCAAATTCCAATTTAACCGCGGTTGAGATGGGAACCCTTCCCAGGATTTCATGGTATCAAAAGAAATTAGATACTTGATTTTAAAATGTGTGTTTTCTGCAATATCCTTCATTACCCCTGTTACGGTAGTGACCAAAGGTTTGGTATAAAACATTGTAATGGTTTTACCTATTGGATCTTGATCTCCAAATATTTTTTGCGCAAGCGTTTCTGTAAGCACAATAGAATTAGGCTGAAGTAATGCTGTATTTATATCTCCTTTAATAAGACGTTTATCAAAAACCTTAAAATATGAGTGATCAGCAAGATTACCATTGTTTACTTCGAAGAACTTATCGTTGTGCTGCAAAACGGTTTCGCCAAAACGATAAAAACGTACATAATCCAGTACTTCGGGAAACTCATTTGCAAACGCAGGTCCAATGGCGTTATAAGACTGTGCATCTCCGGGAACATATTGATCTCCCTCCAAATAGTCCATATACACTCTATAAACATTTTCTGATCCTCGAAAACGGTCAAAACTACGTTCATAATTCACATATACCATGATTAGAATAAAAGAGGTTACTCCTATTGCTAATCCAAGGATATTGATAAAAGAATACAATTTATTCTTAAAAAGATATCGGACCGCTATTTTAAAATATAAAGTATACATACATCATTAAAAATATTATCAATACTCATTGACTATTTACTACTCTGTTTTCAAACTCTTTACTGGGTTTTGCATAGCAGCCTTAATAGCATGAGAGCTTATTGTGATCAATGCTATAGTAAGGATCATAAAACCTGCGCTCAAAAAAACATGCAACCCTATATCTGTTTTGTAAGCAAATTTCTCAAGCCAATTGTTCATGATCAAAATGGCAATAGGAAAAGCAATTATAATCGCTATCAAAACCAACTTGACAAAATCAAGTGAAAGCATTTGTGTAATTCTGGTAACGCTGGCTCCAAGGACTTTTCTGATACCAATTTCTTTGGTACGTTGCTCTGCAGTAAAAGCTGCCAATCCAAAAAGGCCTAGACAAGCAATCAAAATCGCCAAACCACAAAACATGACATAAATTTGAGCAATCTTTTGCTCATAAGTATATAGATTTTGTAGTCTCTTGTTCAAAAACTCAAACTCAAAAATTGCATCTGGCGCTATCTTCTTAAAAGTAGCTTCCAACTGTTGTATTGAACTGCTTACATTTGATCCCGTAGTGCGCACCAGAAGATATCTTTTGGACTCTCTTGTACCATTATGAAAGGCATAGGCTCCAATAGGAATATGTAAAGAAGAAAAATTAAAATCATTTACTACCCCTACAACATAAAAAATCCTATTATTCATATATACTTTTTTACCAACAACCTCTTTGATATCATATCCAAGTTGTTTCACAGCCTTTGCATTAAGTACCATTTCTTTGATCGTATCAGCATCTTGCTTATTTTCAGAAAGTCGCTTTCCTTCTAACATGTTAAGCTTTAGTACATCCACAAAATTTGGATCTACAGCATTTGATCTAATATCGATATATGTTGCAAAATCTTGAGTTCTTGATAGTGAATTTCCACTTACATCAACACTGGGAAATCCTTGTGCTTTTGTAACATGAGATATAGTAGCCAAAGACTCAAAAGCTTTTACCAAAGTATGTTGTTTTTGTGGTGTTTGTATTGCAGTTATAGGTATCGCTACTACATTTTCGGGGTCAAAACCTAATTCCTTATTTTGCATAAATTGAAGTTGTTTATGCATGATGATCACACTTACGATTAATACTGCAGATGCTGCAAATTGTAAAATTACCAGTCCTTTTCTAACTAGAATCGTATTTTTTCCCATTCTAAAAGATGGCTTAAGCATCATCCCTGTCGAAGCTTTTGATAAAAAAATAGCAGGATAAGACCCGGCAATCAAAGTAACAATAAGCCAAATAACGATCATTCCAAATATAAAATATACATTCCCCAGCATCGCAATATCAAGGGTACTTTGAAAAACAGTATTAAAAAAAGGTAGCATAACAATAGTAAACACAATACCTATAATCATAGCGATGCAAGTAAGTAAAGCTGTTTCGACATAAAACCTAAATATCAATGTTCTTGAAGTCGCTCCTAATGTTTTATTGACTCCTATATCTTTAGCTTTTTTTTGAGAATGGGCAGTAATTAAGTTCATGTAATTAATACAAGCGATAAGTAAAATCAAAATGGCAAGAAAAGATAAGTTTTGGATTTCGTTGATATCGCCTATTTTACTTGAATAGTTATCTTTATAAGAAGCTGAGTATAAATGAACACGTTCTAAAGGTTGTAATGTAAAAGAGTACCATTGCTCATCTTTTGGAATATTTTTGTCTACAATCTGCTGAATACTTTGTTGTATATCATCAACAAAAGTGTTAGGTTTCAATAAACAATAAGTTTCAAAACTTGCATTGCCCCAACTTGGGTTAAGATGGTACTGTAGTGATGTAAATGAAACAATTATATCACAACTTAGACTGCTATTTGAGGGGAAATCTTTAAAAACTCCTTTTACTTCGAGTTGCTCACTATTATTAAGTGTAATAAGTTTGCCCAAAGGGTTATCATTCCCAAAATATTTTTGGGCGGTACTTTCTGATAACACTACAGTATTGGGATCGTTTAATATAGTGGTACTCTGCCCCACTATAAATTCAATATCAAAGATTTTAAATAATGCTGCATCTGCCCAATACAATTTTTGTTCTGAAAAATGTTTTTGATTTGCTTTTATAATTGCAGCATTGCCACCATAGTCATGTTTTAGTAATCTTGATGCGTATTCAATTTCAGGAATTTCATTTTGTAAAGCAGGGCTTAATGCAGAGGGAATTCCTGTCCAAATTTCTTTTGCTACACCATCTTCGGTATGCAACAACACTCTATGGATACGATCTTGATTTGTATACATCTTGTCGAAACTAAGCTCTGCATGTATATACAAGAGTAATACTATAGTAACTGCAATACCAATAGATAGACCCAGAATATTGATTACAGAAAACAGTTTACTCCCTTTTAGGTTTCTCCACGCTATTTTTAGATAATTCATATACATAATGGGTGGTTTAAATAACAGTTATTCATCCTTCAAAGCTTCTACAGGGTTTCTATTGGCAGCAATTATAGTTTGAGTACTTACGGTAAGGATAGTGATAATTAATACGAATGCACCAGCGGTCAAAAAATACCATATACTTGTTCCTGCATTATATGCAAACCCTGATAGCCAGCTATTAGTAAGGACATAGCTTATAGGTAGACCCAAACAGATCGCTACCAAAACAAGTTTTACAAATTCTTTAGAGAGTAAAAAAGAAATATGTGCGCTACTGTCTCCTAGTACTTTCCGGATACCAACTTCTTTCTTTCTTCTTTCTGCGGTAAAAGAGACCAAGCCAAAAAGCCCCAAACATGAAATCAATATCGCCAATACTGCAAAATATCTTGATAGTTTTGCAATTCGCTGCTCTGATAAGTATAATTTTTGGTAGTTTTCG
This sequence comes from Aquimarina algicola, assembly GCF_006443095.1. Lineage (GTDB taxonomy): Bacteria > Bacteroidota > Bacteroidia > Flavobacteriales > Flavobacteriaceae > Aquimarina > Aquimarina algicola. Next base: position 1,520,800 of record NZ_VFWZ01000002.1, on the reverse strand, counting down.
TCAAGAAAACTATAATCGAACAAAAAGTTAGGATTGTATTCTTTGTAAAAGGTATTTAAGTTAGCGATCGCTTCTTTTTCTCTTCCTTTTTCTATTTTCACCATAAACTTAGAGAGTCTATCAGGCCAAAAACTGATCAACATCGGTTTAATATCTTCATGCAATGATTGAAAATGAAAATTTTTGACAACCCCTACGATTTCTTTTTGTTTTCCCCAAAAAGAAATTGTTTTTCCTACCGGATCTTTAAGATTCATATGATTAATGGCTGCTTCATTAAAAATCACCTTAGTATTTTCTGATTTAAAATTTTCAGAAAAGGCTCTTCCTTGTAAGACGTCAATATTCAACATTTCAATGAGATCATAGTATGCTATCATGTGCTCAAATTGAGTATAGTCATTTGGATCTTTCCCTTCCCAATCAAATCCACCAACTTCCCAACTATTACCGGTCATCCTATTACGTGTGCAAGAAGCATTGACTACACCGGGAACTTTTTTTAATGCAGACAAAAAAGTATGGATATAATTATTATCAAGAGTTTTTCCTTCTCGATCAAAATGAATCACTTGCTCTTTAGAATATCCTAAATTTTTATTTTGAATAAATTCAATTTGTTTGTAGATCACCAGTACCGACACAATTAAAATGATAGAAATTGTATATTGTATAATTACAAGTCCTTTTCGTGTCCATAATTCTCCAACAGAAGTATTTAATTTACCTTTTAAAATAGTAGCAGGCTTAAATCCTGATAAGTACAATGCGGGATAGCTTCCTGATAATAAACCAGTAAACAAAGTAATACTCAATAATGCTATAAGAAGTGTACTATCGAGAGTAATTGTAAGTTGTTTTCCCGTTATTTGGTTAAACTCCGGAAGTAATAGAAGTACAAAAATCATAGCAAGAAATAACGCCATAAATGCTAGTACAACTGCTTCTGTCAAATATTGAAAAACAAGTGTTTTTTTACTTGCTCCAATCGCTTTTTTGATCCCAATCTCTTTTAATCGTCTTGAAACTTTTGCTGTAGACAAATTCATAAAATTGATACATGCAATAATCAAGATAAATAGAGCTATGATAGAAAAAAGTTTTACATATGTAATTCTACCACCTGTCTGTATACCATCTTTATAGTTACCATACAGATATTCATCAGAATATTTTTTTAGAAATGGAGTTCGGTATATTTGATCATTATTTGTTTTCTGCTTTATAAAATCTTTTATTTTTAGATTAAACGCCACTACATCTGTTTCGGGTTTCATTTTTAAATATGCATAAGTACCCGAACTACCCCATTCCATAAGATTGGGTTGAACAAGTATTCGTTCTTCATAAGAGAGAACAAAATCAAAATTTTCTGAAGATTTTGTAGGTACATCTTTGAATATACCTGAGACAACATATTTTTTCTTTTTTTGGAAGTCTATTGTTTTTCCGATTGCGTTTTGTGTAGTTCCAAACAAATTTTTTGCAAGCGACTCTGACAATAAAATACTATTGGTATTCGTCCAGATTGTATTTTTATTTCCTTCAATAATTGGGAAAGAAAAAATATCAAAAAACGTTTTTCCCACATAATACCCATCTGCTTTTATCGTTTTGTCTTCTACAAAAATTGAAGCATTTTTAGGGTATTTTGCTACACGAGTTGCCTGCTCGATTTCTGGCATTTCTTCTACTAACAAAGGTATTATAATACCAGATGTATGTGGGCTTACCGATTTTTCATCTGCAAAGTCGAGAGTTTCCATCAAATGAAAAATCTGGTTTTGATGCTTATGGAATTTATCTACATGCAACTCATCACTCACCCATAGATAAATTAATATACTACAAGTTAAAGCTGTAGAAAGCCCAATAATATTGATTATAAAGGGAATTTTATATTTTTTGATACTCCTCATGTAGAGGATAAGATGATGTTTCAACATAATTATTCATTTTTTGATGTGAGCAGTATTTATTCTGTTTTTAAGCTTTTTACAGGATTCGTTTTTGCAGATCTTATACTTTGATAACTAACAGTTGATAACGCTATTAGTAAAACTACAATACTTGCTATTGCAAACATCCACCATTGGATATCAATACGAAAAGCAAAGTCTTGTATCCATCCATTTACAATATACCAGGCAAACGGAATACTAAATAGAGAAGATACCAATACAAGTTTTAAGCATTCTTTAGACAACATATTAAACACTCCAAAAGAACTTGCTCCCAAAACTTTTCTAATCGCAATCTCTTTGGCTCTTCGATTAGCTGTAAAAGATGCCAAACCAAATAATCCCATACTAGAAATAAAAATGGCCAAAGCAGAAAAAATCCCTCCTATTTTCTGAACTCTCTGCTCTTCTTTGTAGCTTTTTTCAATAGTTTCATCAAGAAAATGAAAATCAAAAGGAAAACTACTGAATCGTTTATGTAATTGCTCTAAATATGAGATAGATTCTTTTGTTTTTTGCGGTAATGTTTTTATGTACAACATATCTGTATTGGTCGGCCTACATCTAATAATCATAGGAGCTATAGGACTACGCAATGACGTAAAATGAAAATCTTTGACTACTCCCACAATTTTTCCGTTTTCATCTCCCCAAAAACGTAACGACGCATTAATAGGATCTTTTATATTCATTAATTTTGCTGCCTCCTCATTAATGATATAGTGTATTGTATCACTAGATAATCTCTTTGAAAAAGATCTTCCTTTTGTGATATCGAGATTGAGCATTTCTATAAGTCCAAAATCTACATCTAGGATAGAAAACCATAATTGTCCTTCATTTTCGGTTTTCCCTTCCCAAACAGGGTCTGATGAATTTCCTATCGGAGTAATCAAATCACTATTAGAAGAACTAACACTAACTATTCCCGGAAATTTTGCCAGTTCAGATTTAAAAGCCTCTGCCTGCTTATAGATATTTGCATCCATTGGCATGTAAATAACATTTTCTTTATCTAAGCCAAGATTTTTATTGAGTATGTAGTCTAATTGAAAGTAAACGACAATTGTACCTGCGACCATAATGATTGAAATCCCAAATTGAATCACGACTAAACTTTTTCTCAACATTGTCTGATTAATGCTATTACTGATTTTTCCTTTTAGTGCAGATACCGCATTAAAAGATGATAAAAAGAAAGCCGGATAAATAGCAGAACATACTACGGTAAATAAACCGATCATCAATAAGATACCATAAAACGTAAAGTCAAAATATTGTATCTCTAATTGTTTTGAGGTAATCTCATTAAACCATGAGATAGAGATTTGAGTGTATAAAATCCCTAATACTAGTGATATTGTAACAAAAATGACAGATTCAAAAATAAACTGCCCTATTAGTGTGCCTCTTTTTGCACCTAGTATCTTTTTTACCCCAATTTCTCTTGATCTTTTGATTGACCAGGATGTGGTAAGGTTAATAAAATTAAAGCAAGCTATAAGAAGTGTAAAAATTGCTATAAACGAAAATAGTATTACATAATCTATTCTACCGCCTGTAGCAATACCATTTCTAAATTTAGAATATAAATAGATCTCATGAAAAGGCTGGAGTGATAGTGTAAACCAATCTACATCGGCTTTTCTAGCAGGAAGTTTTTCAATTTTTTGTAATACATCTTCTACTTTGGCATTAGTATCTACTACGGCATATGTAGTAAGCCAGGAATTACCCCAACTTTCATTATTGAATTGAAGGTAATTATATACAGGGATCACCGCATCAAATTGCATTGAGGATTTTTGAGGTATTTTTTTAAAAACTCCTGAGATCGTAAATGTAAAGTCGGTCTCATTGATTACAGTTTTAATGGTTTTACCCACACTATTTCCTTCTTCAAAATACCTAGAGGCAAATTCTTCTGAGACAACTATGTCATTTACATCTTTAAGACATTTTTTTGGGTTTCCTTCTTTTAAAACAAATGAAAAAACATTGAAAAAACCAGCATCTACCGCAGCTATATCAGCTTCTATAAAAGTATCTGAAACCTGCATAACTCCTTTTCTGGGCTGAGCATATCGTATGATATTTTCAATCTCTGGAACCTCTTGTTCTAAGGCAGGCCCTATAGGGTATGCCGTACCAAATTTTGTACTTACAATTTGTTTATCAACTTTTTCATTGCGTATTACCTTATATATTTGTTCTCCGTTTTTATGAAATTTATCCTGGTTATACTCATCTTGCACCCATAATGCGATCAACAAACTACACCATATCCCCAAAGAAAGACCAAGTACATTGATGATCATAAAGGTTTTTTCTTTTTTAAAAACCCTAATTGCTGTTCTAATTTTAGTTTGAAACATAGTCACTCCTGATTAATCTTCATTATTCTGCTTTCAAGCTATTTACTGGGTTTTCAATCGCTGCACGTACAACTTGATAGCTTATCGTTACTAACATAATGATCAGTACTCCTATAATAGCAATGGCAAATACTGACCAATCAATTGCGATTCGATATCGATAATTTTGTAGCCAATTGTTCATCAAATACCAAGCTATTGGAGATGCAATGAGACCTGCAATAAAAATGAGTTTGAGAAAATCTCGTGTAAACAGTATTAAAATATCCGAAACACTTCCTCCTAATACCTTTCGAACTCCTATCTCTTTGGTTTTTTGTGCTACAAAAAATGAGATTAACCCATAAAGCCCTAAACAACTAATAAATATAGCAAGCCCCGAAAACAATTTTGACAAAGACAAAAAGCGTTTTTCTTCTTCATATTGTTGGGCTACACGTTGATCTAAAAAATCAAAGCTATAGATGTATTTGGGAAACGTTTCTTTCCATAACTTTTCTATACTTTCTAGAGTTGCACTTATATCTTGTGTGTTTATTTTTACACCATATTCATAATATTTTTTGTTCGGTGATATAAATACGGGTGATATATCTGATTGAAAATCCTGATCATGAAAGTTTGCAACTACTCCAGAAATTTTGGCTTTAATTCTTCCTCCATTTAATTCAACATATTTACCAATCAACTCTTCTGAAGAAGCAAGACCAAGTTTTTCAGCTAGTTTTTCATTAACCATTACTTCGGTAATAGAATCAGATACAATAAATTGTCGACCTGCAACCAATTTTAGGTCAAAAGCATCTACATAATTTTCGTCTGCCAACTTTGCTGAGATAGAAAACTCTTCGCTCTCCGGACGATGGTCATATTTTATCCTTGTGGACCAATTACTATAAGAACCTCCCGGACTTGCGAGACAAGCAGATGCATTTTTGACTCCGGCAAGCTGTATAAAACGATCTCTTAACCCTTTTACTTTAGCACCCTCTGCATCACGAGGAATGTCCAACATTACAATAGCATCTTTATCAAAACCCAAATCTGTATTTACAGCATAATTGATTTGCTTACTTATTATAATCGTTGATGCAATTAATATGACTGAAACTACAAATTGTGTAGTTACCAATATCTTTCTAGTAAACTGCCCTCCTGTATCACGTTGAGTTAGCTTTCCTTTTAGGGCCAGAGTGGGTAGAACTTTTGCCAATAAAACTCCAGGATAACTTCCTGCAAGGAAAGAAACCCCTGTAAGAAGGAGTAAGATGAAGACTACAAATTCTAGAGTAAATGCCTTTTGAAATGTAAGCGTTAAATTGAATAATTCATTAAACTTTGGTAAAGCTAAAAAAGCGACAACTCCACCAATCAGTAATGCAAAAAGACTAATAATAAATGTCTCTGAAATAAATTGCCAGAAAAAATGTCTTTTTTGACCTCCTAACACTTTTCTTACCCCTATTTCTTTAGAGCGATAAAAAGCTTGCGCTGTAGAAATATTAATAAAATTAATACATGCAATAGTGATTAAAAATATACCTATCAAACCAAAAATCCACAATAGATTTGTATTAATACCTCCATAATCACTATTGAGATGAACAGTATTAAACTCCTGAAGTTTATATCGATGTATATTTTTGCTTTTTGGCCTATGCTTTGCAACCAAAGGAACCAAAGAAGTTTCGATTTGAGCAATATCTTGATTTGGATGTAAAATAGCAAAACACTTTAGGTCACTATCAATACCTCCCCAAGACTGACTAGTAATAAACTCATCATATGCTTTTAATGTTTTAAATGAAATAAAAGCATCTCCCTGAATCGTAGAATTATTTGGCAAGTCCTTGAGTACTCCTATGATCTGAATTGTTTCTAAGTTTTCTAAAACAAAACTTTGACCTAAAGCATTTTCTTCTCCAAACATTCTTTTTGTAAAACTTTCGGTTACAAAAGCAGTATTAGGTTCGATCAGGCTTCGATTACTCAGCTTCTGAACTGTAGGAAAATTAAAAACCTCAAAAAACTCCAGATCAACAAAAACAATATCATTTTTGAATTGTTTTGCACTATTATTCTCGATCCCATTTACCTGCTGTCTATCTCTGAAATAAGCGCTCACTACCTTTTCGGCATATCCAAAATCATTACGAAACGCATTAGCAAATCCCGGAGGCACTGCGGCTTCATACTCTATCTCGTCACTGCGCTCTTCAGTTACAATTCTATAAATACGATCAGAATTTTCATGAAAATTGTCGAATTGAAGATGGTGTGTTATGAATAGAAAAATCAATATTACACATCCAAAACCAAGGGCTAACCCAAGGATATTGATAAAAGTAAAGGCTTTTCGTTTTTGCAGATTTCGCCAAGCTATTTTGATATAATTTTTAAACATAAGACTCACGTTTTTTGATGATGATGTTGATGAATTTTATTCTGTTTTCAGACTATTTAATGGTTTTATAATAGCTGCCTTTATAGACTGATAACTAATAGTGAATAATGCGACTACAAAAGCTATAAAACCTGATAGTAAAAAAACTTCCCAGCTGATTTGGGTTCTATAAGCAAAATCTTCTAGCCATCTGTTCATCATAAACCAACCAATGGGTATAGCGATTAAGACTGCAATAACTATTAATCGCATAAAATCGAGAGTAAGTAATTTGTAAATACTTTTAAAAGGAGCACCTAACACCAGACGGATACTGATTTCTTTCTTACGTTGCTCGACCATAAAAGCTGATAATGCAAATAATCCTAAACAAGCAACAAAAATCGCAAAGACCGCAAAACTGTTAAAGATCTTTCCTGTTCTATTTACCTCGGCATGCATTTTTGCAAAATCCTGATCTAAAAAGGTATATCGAAATGATTGATTGGGTATAAACATATCCCAAATGCTTTGTATTTTGCCTACTGATTTCTCAAAATCATTGGTTTGTAATCTAGCTGTGATCATACCGGGGCTATTACCCATAGTAAGTACCAAAGGTTGTATATCTTTTTTTAGGTCATCAAAATGAAAATCCTCTACTACTGCGATAATCTTTTTCAATTCTCCATTAGTTAAATACTCCCCTACAGGTTTCGCAAATCCCAATTCTTTAGCCATTTTTTCATTAATGATAGCTGCTTCGGCAGAATCTGTAGCCATTCTTTCAGAAAAATTTCTTCCTTCTTTAATAGTAAGGCCTAGTGTTTCTACATATCCTTTATCAACTCTCCATATTTGCCCGCCAACTGCTCTTTCTTGTCTAAATTTTCCTTTTCTCCAAAAAGAATTCATATTACGTTTACTGCCATGAACCGGTAAATAATCGCTTATAGAGACACTTTGTATATCAGAAATATTTTCTAAAGATTCTTTGAACGCTTCTGTTTGATTTTCTAGAGAAGCTGTTCCTTTTATAATGATTACTTGCTCTTTGTTGTACCCTAATTTTTTAGTTAAGATAAAATCCATTTGTTGGTATATTATTAAGGTGCTAATAATCAACACTATTGAAGTTGTAAATTGAAAAATAACAAGTCCGCTACGTAATTTTTTACTTTTGCTTCCAATACTTAATTGCCCTTTCAAAACGCTGGAGGGTCTAAATGCTGATAAGTAAAATGCCGGATATAATCCTGATATTACTCCTATAATCAAAGAAGAAGTAAGTAATGTAGGGATGAACCACCAATCTGTCCATGGTATAGATAAATCTTTTGAAGCTATTGTATTAAAGGTAGGTAATAACACTGTAGCGAGTAAAATGCCCAACCCAAAAGAAATAAGGCTAAACACAGTAGATTCTATCAAAAATTGATAGATCAAACTGGTTTTGAATGCTCCTATAGTTTTACGAAGTCCTACCTCCTTAGCCCGATTTGCTGATTTTGCTGTAGAAAGATTTATAAAATTAATACAAGCCAAAAACAAAATAAAACCAGCTATTGCTGCAAACAACCAAACAAATCTAATATCGCCATGTTGCATTCTATCTTGAATATCATTAGAATATAGATGGATATTAGGTACCGGTTGAAGATGAAATTTAATTTCTTTCAAGTATGGTATCATACTTTGATCTCCTCTATTTTTTGCATCGGGGATAAAGTATTTTTTGATGATATCTTGTAATTTTATTTCTACTTCTTTTGGATCTGCTTGCTCATTTAATTTGATATAGGTGTAATAATTTTGAGCCCTCCAATTTGTATCTTCTCCCGGATAAAAATCGCGTCCTTTCGTAGTCATTAAAAAATCAAAATCAAAATGTGACTTTTGATTTGTTTTTTTCATAACGCCTGTAATTTTATATGGTTTTTTGGTATCATTTCCTAGAATTAGCGTTTGTCCTATAGCGTCTCCATTGGGAAAGTATGTATTCGCTTTTTCTTCAGAAATCACAATAGTACCGGGTGATGTTAAGGCTTCTTCTTTTTTTCCTTTACTAAATGGAATCTCAAAAATTTCTAATAACTCTTGATCTGCGTAGATAAAACCGCTCTCAAAAACATTTTGTGTTTGACCTTCTACTCTTAATTCTTTGCTACCTGTACCAAAAAGCTCACTATTTAGATATCGACCTGCTTTTTCTATTTCAGGAAAATCACTCATGAGTGCTGTTGCAAAGGGTGCAGGGTAATCCGACCATTGCTCAAGCTTACCATCGACATGCAATGAGCTGTATACTCGAAAAATTCGATCTTTGTTTTCATAATGTTTATCATAACTCAATTCGTCTTTGATATAAAGACTGATAAGTATGCACGCTGCAATTCCTAAGGCAAATCCTGCAATTTTTATGAACGCAAAAAATTTGTCTTTAGCAATATTTCGCCAGGCTATCTTTAGATAATTTTTAAACATAACGATTTGTTTTTGATGATGATTTATTCGGCTCGTAAATTTTTGGTTGGATTAATAGTAGCAGCCCTAAATGTTTGAACAAATATGGTCACAAAGGTGATCACAATAGTTACTCCTCCTGCCAAAATAAAAACCCACCAATTAATAGATGTTCTATATGCAAATCCCTCTAACCAGTTTTCTAAATAATAATAGGCTATAGGAGTTGCTATTACCAATGCAATGATTACCAGTTTTATAAAATCTTTGGCAAACATATTTATGATCGTGGCTACACTAGCTCCCAATACTTTTCTAATCCCGATTTCTTTTTTTCTTTGTTCTGCCATAAAAGAGATCAACCCAAATAATCCTAAACAACTTATTAAGATCGCCAGCCCGGTAAAAACAATTGAAATCTGGCTCAATCTCTGTTCTTCTGCATATAGTTTTTCAACTTCTTTATCTACAAAAGTGTACACAAAAGGAATATGTGAGTTGACAGATGTCCAAGCTTGTTTTAGGTTGGATAGTAACGATGCAAAGTCCGTAGTATTAGTTTTGACAAGTAACCAATCTGGTTCATTTTCGTTGAATAGTATGATGGGAGCTATCACTTCTTTTAGAGAAGAAAAATGATAATCTTCTACTACACCTACTATTTCATATGTATACGTTCGGTCCTCATATGTCTGTATCAACCTTGAGGCCAACGCATTTTTTAGGTCTATATTAAAGGCCTTGAGCGTAGCTTTATTTACAATAACTTGAGTGCTATCACCTACACGTAAATCTCTCCCAATCGCCAATTTTGTGCCTACCGTTTTAAAATAGTTATCACTTATCCCGTTGTAGACAACGATTTTTTGCTTTGTAGGATCTTCGCCAGGAAGATGTAGTCCTAAATCTCCTAAAATATTTTCTGAAGGGTATTGATTACTCCCTGCCAAAGACGTTATCCCAGAAATACCAGAGATTTGTGATCTAAGTGCGTCAAACTTTTTGATGGCTTCGTCAGTTCCGAGTCGAATTGCAATAAGATTTTCTTTTTTGAATCCCAGATCTTTATTCTTTGTATACTCTATCTGTTTATTTATTATAATGACTGCAACGATCAATACAATAGAAATCACAAATTGAAACACTACTAATCCTTTACGAAAATTTCCGCTTCCTGAAGACACATTCATAATCCCTTTTAAAACATGCGCTGGTCTAACTGAAGATAGAATCAAGGCAGGATAAATCCCTGCAAGAAGGCCACTAATTACACTTAGTAAAAACATTGGTAGTAAAATGTTAAGATGAAATATATCGGCATATATCGCATCACCTTTGGTCAGGATATTTACAAATGGTAGTACCAAAACTGTAATGGGTATGCTTATTATGAGAGAAATGATCGATAATAATACCGATTCTCCTAGAAATTGACGTATGAGTGAAGCTTTATTGGCTCCAACAACTTTTCTAACTCCAATTTCTTTAGCTCTTTTATTGGCGCGAGCAGTACTAAGGTTTATAAAATTAATACATGCTGCTATTTGAATAACCAAAGCTAGAATAAGTAATAGATACAAGTATTGTATGTTAGAGACTTCTTCTAATTGATTTTCAATCCCTTTGGAGTATAAATGAATATCTCCGACCTTTTGCAGAAACAAGCTTTTATCAAACCCAACCGCGGCAAGGTTCTGTCCTCCTCTTTTCTGTAGAAATTCTGGTAATTTTTGTTCTAGTTTTTTATAATCAGTCCCGGGAAGTACTCTTATATAAGTATGGGCAAAATTTTGAGTTGCAAAATTAGTTACATTTTTTACGAATTCGCCTACTCCCGGCGAGTTCATACTTAAAATATAGTTAGGGTTAATATGTGATTTGTACGTTCGTTCCTGAAAAACACCTGTTACAGTCACATCAAATTTATCCTCGCCACTACCAAGAACAAGTGTTTTGCCCAATGCTTTTTCGGCTCCAAATAATTTTTGAGCCAGTGTAGAAGATAAAACGATAGTGTTCGGTTCTTCTAATGCTTTTTTTGCATCCCCTTGAGTAAAAGAATATTTAAATACTTCAAAAAAAGTTGGATCTGCAAGATATCCTTTAGATTCGTAATAGCTGTTTGTACTATTTTTATCTCTTAATAATGCGTCATTTCCTTCTCCAAAATAAACAACACGACATGCCTCAAGCACCTCGGGAAAATCTTCTTTCATTGCAAAAGCAATAGGAGGTGAACTTGTTGCCACATTTGCATCGCTACCGGCATTGCCTGTACCTTTGATAAAAGTTCGAACCTTATACAAGGATTCAGAGTCATCATGATGTTTATCATATCCAAACTGTGCAAAGACATAAACAAGAATACTCAAACAACAAACTGTACCTATTGTTAACCCTAATAAGTTAATTAATGTCTGAAGTCTATTCTTTAGAAGACTTCTCCAAGCTATTTTGATATAATTTCTAAACATTTTTGTTCGATTTTGATGATGAATCTTATTTTATTCTGTTCTAAGGCTTATAATAGGGTTAGTTAGAGATGCTTTAATTGCATGAAAACTGATCGTTAATAAAGCGATTATAAAAGCGCATGATCCTGCTAATACAAACATCCACCACTGTACCGATATCCTGTAGGCAAATTCGGCTAACCAATAATCCATAAGAAACCATGCTATTGGCGAAGCGATAGCAAATGCTACAATTACTAATTTCAAAAAATCTTTTGATAATAATTTTACGACCTCACCTACCGAAGCTCCTAATACTTTACGTACTCCTATTTCGCGTCTACGCTGAAGTATACTGTAAGCAGCAAGACCAAATAATCCAAGGCAAGAAATTAGAATAGCGAGAATGGCAAAATTAAAGAACAAGCTCCCAAAACGTTCTTGAGTACGATATTGTTTATCAAAAGACTCGTCTAAGAAATAGAAATCAAAAGCCTCATTTGGTACTACCGTTTCCCAAAGTTCCTGGACTGATGCTAAAGTTTCTTTTATATTTTGACCTTTCACTTTTACAGCAATTAGATCCATTTGATCTCGTTTCATAGTCATCGTCAAGGGAACGATGTTTTCTTCTAAAGTTTTAAAATGAAAATCCTGTAAAACACCTATAATCTTACCTTCTTTTCCCCATTGTGAAAAATGAGCTCCTATCGCTTTTTCGGGAGAAGTAAAACCTAATAATTGTGTTGCTTTTTCGTTTACAATCATTGCTTGTGTAGAGTCTGTTGCAAACGTTCTTGAAAAACCTCTACCTGCAAGTATCTTTAATCCAAATTGAGAAATAAAATCATAGTCTACAAAATAGGCACTGATGCTTACTGCCTGATCTTCATTATTACTATTTTCGAGAGTAGAATATGCTATGGCATTATTTGTTCCCGGCACACTAGAAGCAAGACTGGTCGATAGCACATTTGGCAAATCATTTAGTTTGTCTTTTAATTCTTTTTGAGAAGGAGAAACTCTGGTATTTAATACAATCGTATGCTCTTTATCAAAACCTAATTCTTGACTACGCATAAAATCCATCTGTGTATAGATAATAATAGTTCCCAAAATAAGTGCAATAGAAATTGTAAATTGAGTGATAACTAATACTTTCCTCAGTATTATCCCTTTAGTTCCTGTAGAAAAACTTCCTTTTAAAACATGAACAGGTTTAAATGATGATATCACAAATGCAGGATAAATTCCTGCCAAAACACCAATAGTGATTGTTATTAAAAAGAGATAAAAAATATGGATAGGATTAGAAAAAATACCTTGACTAATTACTTTTCCCGCTAGTGTATTAAACGTTGGCAATATTAAAGCCGTAAGCATGATCGTAATCATAAATGCTATGAGACAGATAATAATGGATTCTCCTACAAACTGGATCGCTAATTGAGGTTTTTCTGCACCAATTACTTTTCGAACACCTACTTCTTTTGCTCTCTCTACAGAACGTGCTGTTGTCAAATTAATAAAATTAATACAAGCGATAAGTAATATAAAAATAGCGACTACAGAAAAAACGTACACTGAATTGATGTCACCATCAGCATCGCCCATACTTCGAGCCGAATGTAAATACACTTCTTGAAAAGGCTCTAGATATAAAGAAACATACAACTGATCTCTTTTCATCATTTCTCCTGTATTACGTTCTAAAAATTCAGGAAATTTTTCTTCTAAAGCATTTGGGTTTGTATTGGGGTGTAATAGAATATAAGTATAAGGATCATACGTTCCCCAAGCATCATCGATTGTTGGAAGTATACTTTGACTATAGGTAGTCATAGAGATAACCATGTTAGCTTTAATTTGAGAATTTTCAGGAATATCATCCATAATCCCTGTAACTGTAAAGCTTAAATCATTAATATCTTCATCTTTAATTTTCAGTGTTTGTCCTATTGCTTGCTGATCTCCAAAATATTTTTTGGCTGTAGTTTTTGTTAATACTACGCTGAAAGGTTTTCTTAAAACATCTTTTTTGTCTCCTTGTAGTAATGTGAAATCGAACATTTCAAAAAAAGCTTCATCTGCAGCTGCGGCATCATTTTCTATAAATTTGATATCATCTTTTCGTACCGCCAGATTTAAATACATAAGACGCACTGCCGAGATTACTTCTGGAAATTCTTCTTGTAAATGAGGTGAAACTGCACAAGATGGTACATCAGTCTTCATTACTCCATCAGGAGTTTTTAAGTCTGATACGACTCTATAAATCCGATCGCCTTTGGCATGAAACTTATCGTAGCTAAGCTCAAAGTTTACATACAATAAAATCAAAAATCCGGCAGTAAGGCCTATGGCAAGGCCCATAATATTAATACCAGAATACACCTTACTTTTTATCAGGTTTCTCCAAGCTATTTTGATATAATTTCTAAACATTTTTGTTCGATTTTGATGATGAATCTTATTTTATTCTGTTCTAAGACTTTTTACCGGATTTACAATTGCAGCTTTTATACTTTGATAACTCACTGTAATGATAGAAATGATAATTGCCAATAATGCTGCGATGATGAGTACTTCGACACCAATTTCTATTCGATATGCAAAATCCTCTAACCATTTTGTCATAGCATACCATCCCAGTGGCAGAGAAAAAATGATTGCAATCCCAACTAGTTTAAGAAAATCTACAGTAAGCCTATACGTAATTTGAAAAACATTGGCTCCCATTACTTTTCTTACTCCAATCTCTTTGGTTCTTTTTTCTGCATTAAAAGTTGCCAAGCCAAATAACCCAAGACATGCGATGAGAAGAGATAATATTGTGAATACTATAAATACTCGACTCAAACGTTGCTCAGCTTTGTATGTAGTATTAAAAGAGTCTTCCATAAAACGATAATTAAATGGTTGCCCCGGTGCAATCTTATCCCAAATTTTTTCTATATCTGCTATAGTATTCGAAAAATTACCTGAGTTTAGCTTTACAGCCATATAACCGTTAGATTTTCCGAGAGAGAGGCTCAATGCATTGATATCACTTCTCAGTGATTCAAAATGAAAATTCTTAATTACTCCTATTACGGTGAAAAGTTTCTCGTCTTCTTGATCCAAATCTTGTATCCTAGTTCCTATAGCTTCTTCGGGTTTCAGCCCTAGAATTTTGATGGCAGACTCATTTAAAAGCATTGCCGTAGAATCCCCACTAAAATCTCGATTAAAATCACGCCCGGCAATCAATTCTAGATTTAAAGTAGATAGATATTCATGATCTACTTTCCACTTTTGCATGCTGATTGCATCCTCTTGATCTGATGATCCATCTTTAAAAAAAGTAGAACCATTACGATAAGAAGGTGTTGGTAGATAACCACTTACAGATGCGTTTTCTACTTGTCCAAGTTGCATTACTTCTTTCTTAAAGGACTCTACATGATTGCCTGCAGCATATATGTCTTCAATAATTAAAACTTGATCTTTGGCATACCCAATATCTTTATTTTGTATAAAATCCAGTTGTTGAAATACAACTAATGTACTCATAATCAAAAACACAGATATTGCAAATTGAAAAATCACCAAAGCATTTCTTATACGCCCTCCTCCTACTTTTACGCTCCCTGTACCTTTGAGTACTTTGACAGGCATAAACTTTGACATAAAGAATGCGGGGTAACTTCCTGAAAAAAGCCCTAATATGATGGTCATTAACATCAATAACAACCAAAAAACAGGGTTTGTAAATGGTATAGCAATTGCTTTTCCTGAAAGCTCATTAAAAAATGGTAATACTATGACTGTTATTAGTAAAGCTAATACCAGAGAAAAAAATGAAATCATTGAAGATTCTATCAAAAATTGCCTAACTAGGTCTAATCTACGTGATCCCAGCGTTTTTCTTACGCCAACTTCTTTTGCTCTTTTTAATGAATGGGCTGTAGATAAATTCATAAAATTTACACTTGCCAACAGGATTAAAAATATTCCTATAGAAGACAAAATATAGACATTTTGAATACTACTGTTAGGGCTTAACTCTGTATATCTATCAGAATATAAGTGGATATCTGTTAATGGAATAGTAGTATATCGCAAATAGTTTCCTGAAGCGACAAATTGCTCTTCTGTAATACCAGGATAAATTCTTTGTGCATATGGTATTATATATTTACCAACCATTGATTGCAAAAGTTCTTGAAAAGCACTCATATCTGCATTTTCAATCAACTTTACGAAAGTAAAATAGTTATGGCTAACCCATCCGTTTTCTTGAGCATCTGCATATCCCGACATCGCCATAAAAACCCCTCGATCTCTAAGAAAAGAGTTCTGAGGTAAATCATCTATTATACCAGTAACGGTATATGCATTTGAATTTTCTAATACAACAACTTGTCCGACAGCTTCTTCTATCTTAAAATGTTTTTCTGCCGCTGTTTTGGTCAGAATCAGTGTATTGGGTTTTGTTAAAGCCGTTGCTTCATCTCCATATAATAACTCTATACCGAACATTTTAAAGAGTGTAGAATCGACATAAGCAGCAGAAAGCTCTTTCACATTGGTTTTTGTATTATTTTTTTTAATAAGTACACTCCCAATATTTCTAAATCTGGTCGTCATTTCTACTTGGCCAAAATCATTTTTGAGAGCTTCTGCCATCGGTGCAGATACTTCTGCTGACTCATTGGCTTCTCCTCCAAATTTTATATCTGCATTTATTCTATAGATACGATCAGCATCGGCAAACATGGTATCAAAGCTAAGTTCATCGTAGATATACAAAGACATAATTAATGCCCCTGCCATACCAACAGCAAGTCCAAAAGTATTTAAGAAAGTAAAAAACGGTGATTTTTTAAGACTTCTCCACGCTATTTTGATATAATTTTTAAACATAACAATTTGTTTTTTGATAATGATTTATTCTGTGCGTAAACTATCTACAGGATTTGATGTTGCTGCTTTTATTGCTTGAAAACTTACGGTAATCAAAGCAATACCAATTGCAATTACACCGGCTAGTAAAAAGATTGTCCAATTTATCTCAATTCGATACGCAAAGTTTTCTAACCAATATTGCATCATCAACCATGCTAGAGGTATTGCAATGAGAATTGCCAGAAAAACCAGTCGAATAAATTCTTTTGACAGTAATCGAACTACTCCAAATACACTCGCTCCTAATACTTTTCGTATTCCTATCTCTTTATTGCGCTGCTCGGCAGTATATGCTGCTAAACCAAATAAACCGAGACAGGATAAAATGATTGCAAGTATGGCAAAGACTCTGGATAGTTTTCCTACCAACATTTCACTTTTGAATTTTGAATGAAAAGAATCATCCACAAAACTATACTCAAAAGGAAAAGCCGGATTATGTCTATACATAATATCTTTCATTGTTAAGAGTACTTGAGTAATATCTGCTCCGGACTTTGATTTTACATACATATTTCTGTAGCTGAACCTCTTATTTTCTTGCTCAGGGTCGAAAAAGAAAATTACAGGATCACTGGTTCCATACATATCACCATATACATAATCGTTTATCACCCCAATAATCTCTCTTTGCTTACCTCTGGATCCAATCATTTTTCCAACTACATTATTTTGATCTATGAGTTGAGCGAGAGATTTTGTAATGACTACTTTGGTAGTGTCGGCTAATGAGTTTGTATAAAAGTCACGACCATTTATAATTTCCATTCCTGCCGTTGATAAAAACTCTGGGGTTATGTATCTGTATGAGACTAATAAATCACTTTCTGGATCAATCCCATCCCAGTGAACTCCGGACCCATTATTACCAGCAGATAAAGTTTCATAACTATTTAATGCTACATTGGTAATCATCCCCGAATTGATCATATCGTGTTTGATTGCAGTAAAGTTTTTTACCATATCTCCTTTAACTCGCATTGTGATCAGGTTTTCTTTATCATAGCCTAGGCTTCGGCTTTTTACATGTTGGATTTGCTGATATACTAAAATAGTACTGATAATAAACACAATCGAAACCGTAAACTGACCAATAACCAATCCTTTTCGAATTAAAGATGCGCCACCATGTGTTACTTTTATCCCTTTTAGTACTTCTAGCGGTTTAAATGAAGACAGGTAAAAAGCGGGATATACCCCTGCAAGGAAACCACAGACTATGGTAATTACAAATAAAAACCCTATATGGAGAGGTTCTAATATCCCTAAGGTTAAATTTTTCTCGATTAGAATATTAAAATGTGGCAGCAATATCAATAGGAAAATAATACTCACTCCTGTTGCCATTGTTGTCATTAATAAAGCTTCAAAAATGAACTGAACTATTATTTTTTTCCTACCAGAACCTAATGCTTTACGAACGCCTACCTCATTTGCTCTTTTTTCGCTTCGCGCAGTAGCCAAGTTCATGAAGTTAATACAGGCAATTAATAAGATAATAAACGCTATGATCGAAAATAAACGAACATACAGGATACGTCCTCCGACACGCTTGCCTCCTTCAAAATTATCTCGTAAATGCCAATCTTTCATTGAATGTAAGAAGGCATAGGTATCATTTCCTTCATCTTTTTCTTGCATGATTTGGCGTACTTTGGCATCTACTGTTCCAAAATCTGCTTCTGGCGAAAGCTCTACAAAGGTGTCTGCAAAATTACTGCCGTATTCTGTCATCCATTCTTTTCCTATTGCATACCTTTCAAAAGGAGCGATCCAATCAAAAGTATAAGTAACATTTTCTGGTAAGTTTTCGATAACCCCGGTAACTACATAATTGTCTAGGTTATTAACTTTAATGACTTTACCTAAGGCTTTTGTGTTTTCTCCAAAAAGTTGATCTGCTGTTTTTCTGCTTAAGACTATGGCTTCTGGATTTGCAAATGCTTCTTGTGCATTACCTTCTATAAAAGATAGTCCAAATATTTCAAAAATATCGTGATCGGCATGTCTCCCGGTTTTGGTTATAGAATTTTCGTTTACCTTAAATAAGAATTCACTTTTAGTTGTTCTAACTGATCTAATAATCCCAGGAATCTCATTTTTCATATCTTCTGCCAAAGGTCCGGGTGTAGATCTAAAAAATGTACGCCATTCTCCTTCATACCTTTGATTAGTAGGCACGTAGTATACTTGATCTTCTTTTTCGAATACGCTATTAAAATTTAATTCATCTTCAACCCAAAGAAAGATAAGGCTTGCACACGTAATACCTATAGCCAACCCAAAAATGTTGATCATAGAAAAAACTTTGTTTTTCAATAGGTTTCTCCATGCGATCTTGATATAATTTTTAAACATAACTGTTCGTTTTTTTGATTTGATGAATATGGGTTTGCGATAAAAAAGTATTAATCCATTTTTTGGATGGTAGCTTCTCCAATTACGATTCCTCTACTTATTGATGGGTTTCCATTATACGCTACAGTAGCTTCTCCAAAAGCGGTCACTTTTAACTGATCTGATACTTTTATTCTAAAATTACCTTCTCCATAGGCAGTGATTTTTGTGTTTTCGTTGCTCATATTAAGGGTATTTACTTCGCCCTCGCCATACACGGTATATTTTTGTTTGCTTGCCATGCCTTCTTTGATTTCCAGATACCCCTCACCATACATATTTGTATCGAACATGTTAACCTCTAGTGCGTTAAGCGTTACTTTGCATTCTCCGTACATTTTTAATTTAAAATCCTGTTGTGTAATCTTGCTTTCACAAGCTATTATTTCTTCACCTCGTACGGAAAGTTCCTTAAGATTCTTATATGTAACTGTTGCGACAACTTGTGTTCCTTTGTATATTGATTGTTTACGTTTCCATCCATTTTCTTTAATTTTTTCGTTTTTAGTAACCATTTTAGCACCATCAAGATATATTCTCAATGTTTTTCCTACTACTTTGATATTGATTTTATCTTCAGGAAGGCGTGCACTTTCTATGGTAACAGCTTCTTTATCGCCTTCTTTGAAAGTTACCTGAATATGAGGGCTTACAATCACTTTATTAAAATCATTTACTTCTATAGTTTTTGACTGGCAAAAACCAGATACATATGTGATTAGTGATATAATTATTGAAACGAGATATAGAGATATTTTTGTCATGACTGCTATTGTTTTATGATTGAATTGAGTTTATTTTATTGTGCATTAACTTCAAAAGGTTTGTTTTGGCTTTCTGTTACGATTTGACCATCGAATAAGTTGATTACTCTATGAGCATAATGCGAATCTCTATCTGAGTGTGTTACCATTATGATGGTTGTCCCTTCTTGATTAAGTTCTGTAAGTAAGTTCATTACTTCTATACCATTTTTAGAATCAAGATTACCTGTCGGTTCATCAGCAAGGATTAGTTTTGCATTGGTTACTACTGCCCTTGCTATTGCTACTCTTTGTTGCTGACCTCCTGATAATTGTTGTGGGAAATGTTTTTCTCGATGTGCTATCTTCATACGTTCTAACACTTCTTTTACTTTTTGCTGACGTTCACTCTTTTTCATATTAAGATAAATAAGAGGAAGTTCTACATTTTCATAAACCGTTAGTTCATCAATAAGGTTAAAACTCTGAAAAACAAATCCCAAATTTCCTTTTCTGATTTTGGTTCTTTGGTTTTCTTTAAGCCCGCCTACTTCTTCTCCATTAAAAAAGTAAGCACCATCTGTTGGGTTATCAAGCATCCCAATAATATTCAACAAAGTAGATTTACCACATCCTGAAGGCCCCATGATAGCAACAAATTCTCCTGTTTCTACTTTAAGGTTTACACTATTTAAGGCAAGAGTTTCTACTTCTTCTGTTCTAAAACTCTTTTTCAAATTTTGTATCTGTATCATTTTTTGATTGTTTTCTTTTATTATTTTATTTTAAAACTATTCTCTCGGCTTCTCCGAAGCTATCATAATTTGAAGTTATTACTTTTTCTCCAGCTTCTAACCCTTCTAATAGTTCATAATATCTCGAATTTTGTTTCCCAATCCTAATTGATCTTCTCCAAGCAGTTTCTCCGGAAGCGTCTAAGACAAATATCCACTGCCCTCCTGTGCTTTGAAAAAAGCTTCCTCTAGGTAATAATAAAGCATCATTAGATTGTCCTAATTGTAGCTTGATATTATAGCTTTGTCCACTTCTTATGGTTTCTGGTTTCTGGTCAAGAAATACTAAGTCTACTTTAAATTTACCATTACGTACTTCTGGATATACTTTACGAAGACGTAATTTATATTCTTTCCCATTACGTTCTAATACTGCAGTTAGATCTCTTTTTACACGATCGATATAATGTTCGTCGATTTCTGCTTCTATTTTATAATCTGTAAGTACATTTACCTGACCTATGCGTTGCCCTTGTCGTATATTCTGCCCTATTTCTGCATCCAAAAATCCTAATTGTCCATCGGCTGGAGCTCTTACATTTAGGTGATCAATACGCTCATATACCATAGACAATGTTTTTTTCATTCTGGCAAGATCGGTATCCAACTCACTCAAAGAGGTGTTACGCAAAGCACTATCTTGCTCTGTCTGAACTTTGATGATATCAAATTGTTTTTGAGAAAGTTCGTAATTTTCTTTGGCAACCAAATAATCTTCTTTAGAAATCAATTCTTCTTCATACAGAGATTTGTTTTGCTCATAATTTCTTTTAAGTCTTTGCAAATCATATCTAGCACTTACAAGGTCTTTTCTTCCTTCTACTTGTCTTGCATCGAATGTAAGTTTGGTAGACCTTAAGTCATTTTGTTTGAGTGCCAGATTATTTTCGCTGGCTAAAATTTGCTCATACAGCGCTCTGTTTTCGAGTTTAAGGATAATATCTCCCTTTTTTACTGTTGCTCCTTCTTCTATAAGTTTTTCTGTAACTCTACCTCCTTCATAAGCGTCCATATAGATGGTACTTATTGGAGCGACAGCACCGTTTATTGTAATATAATCGTCAAATTTTCCAAAAGATACTTCTGCAATCGATAATTTTTCTTTTTCGGTTCTAAATGTAGAAGCTGATTTTCCAAAAACCATTTTCCACCCTACAAAAAATACTACCAAACCTATTACGATATACCCAAAATGTTTAGGTCTTACTCCTTTTTTCTTTTCTATTTTAATATCCATCTTATTGTGCTTTGTCTATGTTAAATACTGGTAACCCTTGATAAAAATCTAATGTACTTTCGTTTACTTTTAATCTTAATTGCACTTGCAAATTTTCATTTTGTGATGTTGCAAAAAGATTTTTTGACTGATTTAATTCTATTGCGTTGATTAATCCTTTTTCATATCTTTTTTGAGCAATTTCAAACGTTAGTTCTTGTGCTTCCATTCTTTGATAGCTTTGCTGATATTCTGTTTTTAATGCTTTGCCTTCTTGTACAAGTTGTTGTATAAGTTGATACATTTCTTGTTTTTGAATCTCGTAAGTATTCTCTGCACGCATTTTTGCTATTTTTTGTTGCTTAACCCTTGATCTATTTGACCAACCATTACTAATAGGTACTCTGAGTGAAAGTCCTACTACCTGACCTGTGTTGTCCTTTAATTGTGTTCTAAAAGATACTGTTTCATCTGTTCCTTCAATTAGAGCATTATCTACAAATCTAGATCTGATTCTTCCAAAAAGCGTTAAAGAAGGGTACAGGTTTCCTTTTACAGCTGCCAATTGTTTTTTGGCCGCTTCTACCCTAAGTTCTTGAGCTTTTAGAATTGGTACAAAATCCTTTGCTTTATTATAGATAGAATCTTCATTCTTGATCTCAATATGTACTTCTTCTATTGGTTTTGTTGGAGTCGTTACGATAGAAATCGAAGATTCTTCTGTCAAATTCATTTCTTGCATTAACCTAAGCTTTGCCCCTGTAACATTATTTTCACTTTGAGTTACCGATAATTTGTCTGTAATCAATGCAGATTCTGCCTGGTATAAGTCTGCTTTTGCCATTTGACCAAGTTCTATTTGCCTTTTTACCATATCGTAATTGTTTTGAGAAATCTCTTTTTGTGTTTTAGAAATTGCCAATAGCCCTTCCATAAACTGTATATCATAAAAAGCAGACATTACTCTGAAAGCCAACATATATTTTTGATGAAGTGTTTCTTCGTTCGAGGCTTTGTATAAAAACTTTGACGCCTTTATCGTGTTCATTTTCTGAAATCCTTGAAACAAATCAATCTCTGCATTCAACCCATAGTCACTAGAAATAAACTCGGTGTTTTCAAAGACATTGGTATTAGGGTTTGGAGATCGTCCAAAGTTTTTTACATAATCTGCATCTGCGTCTATACTTGGCAATAAACTTCTTACAGATTGTCGATACGTTTCTTGATTCTCATCTTGACTATACGTAAAATTCTTTAACTCAAGATTATGATGTATCGCATAAGCAATACAGTCATCTAGAGACCATGATTTTTGAGCATGTATTGTATTGACTACTAAAATCAAGAGAAAAATTATTATGTTTTTATTGTGATTCATCTGTTCGCTAATGATTGATAAAATAATTTGATGCCAGACTATAAACTAATGCCGTGCCAAAAAACATAAATGTTTGAAAATCAATATTTTAAAACGATTCCACTTGAAAGAAGAAAAATAAAATGTAAAATTTTTATACAAATAGTGTCAAAAAATTTTACACCTTTTTTTTTGTACTCTTTCTAATTTGTAGTTTTATCGTATATCGTAAATCATATATGATGCAGGAAGGAAAAATTTTAATCATAGATGACAACAAAAGTTTATTGAGTGCTCTCGAAATTTTGTTACAATTTGAGTATAAGCATATACAGACCATATCTAATCCCAATCAAATCACATCGATACAGAATCTAAAAGATTTTGATGTTGTAATGCTTGATATGAATTTTTCTGCTGGTGTAAATACCGGTAATGAAGGTTTATTTTGGTTAAGAGAAATAAAGAAAAAGACTCCTAATACTGCTGTAATTATGATGACAGCATATGGAGCTGTTGATCTTGCAGTAAAAGCACTAAAAGAAGGCGCAGCAGATTTTATATTAAAACCCTGGAAGAATGAAAAATTACTAGCCACTATAAAATCGGCGTATTTACTGCGCAAATCCAGAAAAGAAGTACAAGAGCTCAAACAAAAAGAAAGTAACCTTAAACAGGTAATTAATCAGGATGGTAATTTTATTATCGGTAACTCAAAAGCTTTGACCGCTGTTCTGAATCTGGTAAGAAAAGTTGCCAAAACCGATGTAAATGTATTGATCACCGGAGAAAACGGAACCGGAAAAGAATTGATCGCCCGAGAATTACACCGAATGTCTGCTCGAAAAGATGAAGTATTTATTGGGGTCGATATGGGATCTATCTCAGAAACATTGTTCGAAAGTGAGCTTTTTGGGCATAGCAAAGGCGCTTTTACCGATGCAAAAGAAGATCGTGCCGGTAAGTTTGAAGCTGCAAATAAAGGAACTTTATTTTTGGATGAGATCGGAAACTTATCACTACAAACTCAGGCAAAATTGCTTTCTGCCATACAAAACAGAACGATTGTAAGAGTTGGGTCTAATAAAACTATACCTGTAGATATACGTCTTGTTTGTGCTACTAATTGTAATCTTAATCAAATGGTTGCCGAAGGTATCTTTAGAGAAGACCTTTTATATAGAATCAATACTATACATATAGAAATCCCCCCCTTGCGAGAACGCGGTAATGATATTTTGGTTCTTGCCGATTTCTACCTTAAAAAATTTGCTTCAAAGTATGGCAAACCTTCTCTGAGGATCAACAATTTTGCTCAAGAAAAATTATTAGGATATAGATGGCCGGGTAATGTACGTGAGCTACAACACACTGTAGAAAGAGCTGTGATTTTAAGTGAGGGAAATGTATTAAAACCCGCAGATTTTTTATTAGGCAATGCTACAACAGTAGCTTTGGATCAGGGTCCTGAAACACTTGATGAGATGGAAAAATTAATGATCGATCGAGCCCTTGATAAGCATAATGGCAACTACAGCGCTGCAGCAAATCAACTTGGTATATCGAGGCAAACACTTTACAACAAAATTAAAAAACTGGAAAAGTAATGGTAAGCCAAAAAATTTATATCAATATTATTGTACGAGTACTTATCTTATCTCTTACTACAATAGCGATGGCTATTCTGGTATCAAAAAAATTATACTTACTGTCTTCGATAGTGTTACTATTACTAATTGTAGAGACAATATTATTAATCCGCTATTTGAATCAAAGCAATCGAAAAATAGCATACTTTTTTAATGCTGTAAAAAATGAAGATTTTACATTGCGTTTTCCTGAAGAAGGTAATGTATCATCGCTAAATGAGTTGCATAAAAGTTTGAATACTCTTAATAGTGTTATCCAAAAAGTACATATCGACAATCAAACACAACAGCAATATTTTCAAGAGATTCTAAAACATGCAGAAATAGGTATTCTGACCTTTAACGACAAAGGGCATATTTTATATAAAAATCCTAAGATAGAACTTTTATTAAATCATAGTCCCCTAAATCATATCAAACAACTACAACAAGTAGATGTAAAGTTATATGAACTCTTTAAAAACCTTAGACCTTTTGAACAAAAACTCTTTAACCTCACTAATGAACGCGAAACGATACAACTTGCAATAAAATCTACAGCATTGTCTCTTAATAATGAATCATTAACACTTATCACAATACAAGACATACATAGTGAGCTTGACAAAAAAGAAACAGACTCTTGGATCAAACTTATCAGGGTACTTACTCACGAAATTATGAATTCTGTAACTCCTATTACTTCAATTTCAGAATCTATTTTAGGGTATTATAAAACGGAAGATGGTATTGTATCTACCGAACAAATAGATGAGAACAAAATCAATACTACTGCAAAAGGATTAGAGGTTATCAAAAACCAAGGAAATGATTTAATGAGTTTTGTACAGTCATATCGAAGTTTACTCAATGTACCTGTACCAGATAAAAAAATTATTAATGTAAATGATTTGATCGAGAAAGTAAGAATCTTAATGAGTCAACAAATTGATCAATACGATATTGAATTTGAGATTATCAAAAAAACGGAAGGTATAGAAATTTATGCAGATGAGAAACAAATCACTCAGATATTGATCAATCTCTGCAAAAATGCAATACAATCTTTAAAAAACACTGAAAATGGAAAACTTACTATCATATTAGATACTACAAAAGAAAGTAGAAAGCTCATTGTAGTAAAAGATAATGGACCGGGGATCACTCCTGATATTCTAGATCAAATATTCGTTCCATTTTTTACGACAAAACAAGATGGAACAGGTATCGGATTGAGTTTATCCAAACAGATCATGCATTTACACGGCGGAAACCTAACAGCACATTCTATTCCTAATGAAGAAACTTCTTTTTCTTTATTTTTTGAATAGATCAATATTCACTTATGCCCTGTTTTATTGAATTTGATCTAATTTTAAAGTCTTAAGCAATGCATCAAAATAATAGTCTTCTTGCTGAGGAACAATAATAACTTTGTAAGCAGTATTTTTAATCACATAGTATGAAGATGTTTCGGTACTAAGGTCGCTAGAATGCAGATCAACAATTTTTTGTATGTAGTCATTAATTAATAATACTTCTTCGTATTCTATTTCTCTTCGGTAGGTAGGTTGATCACTTTTAAAAACCAAATAATCGCTTCTAAAACTTATTGATTTTTTACTCTGATGATGAGGATGAAATTCAAAGGTAAAATCTTTTGAGGCAAAAATTGTATTAATATTATCTATAGAAGGTTCTACGGATCGCGCACAACCAAGAACAACAATAAGGACAAAACACAGTAAAAACCTTTTTAAAGTAACAGACCGTCCATTCATGTGTATTCAATTTCTAACGAATATTAATAAATATAAACTAGGTTTATATACTATTAGCAATAGCATTTTTTATTCTTTCTCTTGATTCTTCAGTCATATCTCCATGATCTCGTATAATAAGCTCTGCTTCAGTTAGCGAATCATATTTAGCTTTAATACCAATAAGGATCTCGCAAACAGAATTCATAAAGTTTTTTTCTAATTCTTCAAAAACATCAATCTCTAGATCGTACATTAATTCATCTAGCTTTTCTTTCATGCTGGCATACGATTCATTATCATCAAAACCTCCATTTAGATCCCAGAAGTCCCATTCGGCAATCCATTCCCAATCTTCTTTCCATTTTGGAACATTCTCAACTCCATTTTCTGTAAGTATAGAAATAAAAACATCTCCATATGCGGCACTACAGTCTGCTCCAAAAGCAATAATCTTTACATCTTGATGATCTTTAAAAAAATTATCCAAGCAGTCTAAGGTTAAATTCTTTATTAGGTTCCTCAAATCAAATTGAGATTCAAATTCTGTCCATTTCATTTTGTGTCAACTGTTAGGTATTGCTAATAGGTTATAAATCTTACTAGCAATTATTTCTTATATTGATTTGGTTTCAAGAATACATACGTTGTTTTTATTTCTTCAATCTACCAATCACTTTGTCATATCTACTATCCATACATACGCTTAGATCTGTTGTCATAAACTTACCATCTAAAAACAAACTAAAAATTGTTGCCGGACTTGGCGCATTTTGGGCTTCCTCTATAGTTTTTAATTTAATTACTTTCAATTGCAACCCTCTGTTTTTTGCTGTTTCGACCAAAGATGCTCTGGCATGAAACTCTGCAAATGGGCAACGGTTTGAATAATAAACAACAATCCCTTTTTTCTCTGAACATTCACCATCTCTAACAGACTCATTAAACTTAGGTATTTTAACATCTTTTTTAAATTTTTTGACTAAAAGACTAAATCCGCTAGATATTTTTTCTACTTCTTCAAATCCTTGTTTCAAAAACCATTTGGTATCACTCATAAAGTGAAATTTCTTGGTTCCTACCACAGTAACAAGTCCGTTTTTACCTTGTCTTTCTGCGTCATCTATGGCTGTTTTCAACAAGGCTTTTCCGTATCCATTTTTCTTATATTTACCTGATACCCAAAAACAATTTATATTTAAATAATTATTTGCAGTTATAGGAACCCAGGCTGTTTCAGCAGGTCCATATTCAATAAAAACTTTTGCTCTTACATCAAGTCTTCTAAAAACATATCCGTTATTGAATTCTTTTTTTAACCAATCTTTTTTGGCTTGATAGCTGTCTGCACATTTTTTGTCAGAAATAGCGCAACAAATATGTTCTTCTGCAATATTAGTCGAATCAATTTGTATAAAATTTGTGCTCACCGGGTAGTTTTTTACTATTGAAACGTAATAAAATATACTCGCACCTCTATTCAATTAAACATTTGTGCGTATTTAAAATCGTTTATATCTAGCCTATAAGTAAAGCTACAAAAACTAATGGTCGATACATTATATTATTATGAAAAAACGATATAAAAATAGAAAAGTCTTAACAAGATCTTTTTAATACTTTTTTGCTACTTGTACAGCACTACACTATTAATGATTCCCTTTTTTTATTTTAGTTAATGTTTCTTCGATCATTTCAAGCCTATTTTTTACTTTTTCAGCAGAAGCATCTAATGTGTATCCTTCGTCTAAAAGCTCTTTAATCAGTAACATTTTTTTTATATTCTTATAATCATAGCGTCTATTTTTTCCTTCCTCTTCGGTTAAACTCTTAATGATCCCTTTTTCTTCCCAATATCGTATTTGCCGTGTTGCAATTTTGGTAATTTGAGATACTTCTCCAATTCCGACAACCAATTTATCCAGGAAATCATAGTCAAAAGACAAGTCTTTATCTTCTTCAGAATTTTTCATTTTGTTAATTATTTACAATAATTGTTGTAAATATAAAATTTAAGTACTTAATTTAAAATTGTAAATAAATTACAATTAATGAAAATAAAAAGCAAAATATGTTTAACTGCTATTATTCTAACAGTTTATGGCTATGTCAACGCACAAAACAATGCTGAAATGGAAGAAACAAAGATTAGAAACCTGATTGAAAAATGTTACTTAAATGGCGCGTTAAACGATATGAATACAGAAGCTATGTATGAAGGTTACCATTCTGATTTTGCTATTTTTTATGCAGAAGGAAAAGAGTTGAAAAAGTTGCCTTTGAATGCTTGGGTAAAAATGGTCGATGATTTCAAAAAAAATTCTGAGAATAATGAATTAAGAAAGTTTGAGTATGAGTTTATTCAAATTGATGTAAATGAAACTACTGCTTATGTAAAACTTAAACTTTTAAGGAACAAAACCTTGGTTTTTACCGATTTACTTACACTATTAAAATTTGAAAATCAATGGAAAATCGTAACTAAAATTTACCATTCTCATATTGAAAATCCCTGGAAATTATGAATACATCTGCTTTACTATTAATTGAAACGCAAAATGAATGGATGCATCCAAAAGGAAAACTTAGAAAACTATTGGTTACTGATGAATTGATGATGGCAAATTCTATTTCAAATATTGAAAAAGCTTTGCATTACGCACGCAAAAACGATATTCAAATCATTCATGTTGGATTATATTTTCAGGAAGGTTATCCTGAATTGGCCAACGGAAAAAGCGGCTTAAGGAAAGCTATCCCCAACGCCGGAACATTTTCGATTAATAGTTTTGGCAGCCAATTTTATGAAACTGTAAAGCCAAATGAAAACGAATTTGTAGTGACCGGCAGAACTGGAGCAAGTGGTTTTGCCAGTTCTAATCTTGATACTTTCTTGAGGAATAATAAAATAGATAACTTATACTTAGTCGGGTATGCAACCCATGTTTGTGTAGAAAGCACATTACGAGAATCTCATGATAAAGGTTATAATACCTACTTAATATCTGATGCAACATCAGCTTTTAATCAAACACAACAAGATTATGTTCTGAAAGAAATTGTACATCACTTTGGGCGTCATGTAACAACCGAAGAATTTATTAATACACTTTTTTAAATAATGTTATAAATTGTCTTCATGGCATCAACAACAGAAAATTTATTATCTATTATTTACAGTTATAATATGTAAGAATTGCACTAAAATATATTTTTTGATTTTATAAAAACAAATAAATTGCCAGTTTGACGACCATGGCAAAATTAAATTTGCTTTATCATAGTCGTCAAACTGGCAATGTACAGTTAATTAATTGGTTATGTTATTTTACCGCTAATCGTTTTACAGAACCTTCAAAATCTATATCTTCAAGATTAGAAATTATTAATCCTATACCTCCGGACTTTGAAGCTACAATATATTCTGTTTGAAACTTTCTATCGCTTTTATATGCTTTTAGATATTTAAGTTTCACGACTTTTGATGTTGGAGTAAAGAAGAATCTACCGTGGATTCTTTTATACCTTACTTCTTGTATATTGGATTCGTCTTTTAATTGATCGTTCAAGGTTTGCACAACTCTAGCCGCTCTATGCTCATCAAACTGATAAAAATCACAGCTATAAATAAAAACGTAATTTTCAACATTGTTTTGATCTACAAATAGTTCAAAATCAACTTTTTTGTCTTTTATTTTTTTTAATTCGTCTAAAGCAATCTTCTTAAATTTTGATCGATCCTGTACCGAATCAAGCCTGGTTTTAAATTCCTCAGGCGTTATTTTTGAGTAACTGCTGGTTAAAACGATAGTGTTGTTTCTAAACTCTATTGTGTTTTTAGAAAATCTGGACTTTTTTTTGTCTTCGGACAAAAAATTACATCCAATGATAGTAAATGAAATAAGTAATAGTAGAATTTTTCTCATAGGGCAATGCTAGTTAATTAATATAACTTGATCTAGATAAGCCCTAAATGATTGTCTTGCAATATAATAAAAAAAATTATATTACAACCATTCAACTGGATTTTTGAGCACTTTAACTAGTTTTTCTTCTTCTGTTCCGGGTTCTGGATGATGATTATACTGCCATTGTACATGAGGTGGCAGACTCATAAGAATGCTTTCTATTCGACCATTTGTTTTTAATCCAAATAATGTACCTTTATCATGCACCAGATTAAATTCTACATAACGGCCTCTTCTTATTTCTTGCCAATTTCTATGATCTTTTGTGTATACAAGGTCTTTTCTCTTCTCTACAATAGGCACATATGCATTCAGGAAGCTATTTCCAACTTCGGTTACAAAATTGTACCAATCTTCTATAGTCATCTGATCATTTTTCTTGCAGTAGTCAAAAAACAATCCTCCTATACCTCTTGCTTCTCCTCGATGTGCATTATAAAAGTAGGCATCACATTTTTTCTTGTAGTCAGCATAAAAGTCCGGATGATGTTTGTCGCAAGCCTCTTTACAGGTTTTATGAAAATGTACCGCATCTTCTTCAAATACATAATAAGGTGTCAAATCTTGCCCTCCACCAAACCACTGATCTACAATATTGCCTTCTTTATCATACATTTCAAAATAACGCCAATTTGCATGTACTGTTGGTACCATAGGGTTTTTAGGGTGTAATACCAAAGATAAGCCACAGGCAAAAAAATCAACATCTCCTACATTAAAATAGCTCTGCATTGTTTTTGGCAACTCGCCATGAACTCCTGATATATTTACTCCTCCTTTTTCAAATACCTCTCCATTTTCTATCACTCGTGTTCTTCCTCCTCCACCTTCTTCTCTTTCCCAAATATCTTGCTTAAACGTAGCTTTACCATCAATTTTTTCTAAAGTAGTAGTGATGTTATCTTGAAGCTCTTGTATGTATTTATAAAATGTATCTTTCATCTACTTAAATTTTTGTCCAAAAGACAAATTTTATTTTAAGATTGCTCTAGTTTAGGTTGTTCTTCTACATCCAGAAGTTCTTTTTTTGTGTGTTCTATTTTCAAAAAACCCTCTGCTTTCAATAATTTAACCGTTTCTGTAGAAGCTGCTACTACCGCAATAGGCAATGTAATGATCAATCCCAAAATGGGTATAAAAAGCATGAATACAAATATCAGCCCATTACCTATTGCGGTACCTCTATGTTTTCTTACAAACCGAACACTATCTTTATAATTAAAATGGCGCTCCATTGTATAATCCATATTACCAAAACCTACATAATACGCTTGTATTACAAAAATCAGTATTGTTCCTACAATGCCTACTACAGGAATAAGACTTAATATTAGCAGAGGAATCAGAAACAATAATTCTCTAAATAAATTCCTCGCGTTTACCCGAATACTTCTTGCTAATTGCTTGGTAAAAGATGCTTGTTGTGGCACATAATCTTCTTCTCCCAAAAGGTATTTTTCTATTTTCTCAGAAACAGGACTCATAAATGGTGATGATAATGCCATTACGATATGTTTGTACAAGATCAAACCAACTGCAAAAATGATTAAGCCTCCGAGATATGTACTAATAGTAGCAAAAGTTTGTGCTCCCCATTCCCAAATCCATATTTTTGATATCAATGCTCCCAAAGTACTTGATAAAAAATAGATCATTAAAAGATAACACCATCCGATAACAAAACTAATCAAAATAGGAATTCCAAAATATTTCCAGAGACCTAGCTTTGACATCAACTTAAAGCTCCCGAAATAGGCTTTTATAGCATTTATAATATTTTTGAACATATAAGATGTTTTTGGTTGCCTTTATTAGTACTATTTTATTGAAAAATGTTTCAATGCATACTTAAATTTCATCAAGATATACAAGGTTATCTGTATGAGACTGTATTTCACGAATATCTGAAACTAATTTTGCATTTGCTGCAAATTCGTTCAAAAAAGTTACCACTTCTTTCTCTGGCTTCTTAATACATTTCAAAAAATATTTTCGCCCTATTTCGTTATTATGTAGGTCCATTGCCATTGGCAAAGGCGCATTTGGCCACAACTTCTCATGCAAATCCGTTACTTTTTTTGCCCACAACACTGCTTTCTGCTCATTTTTATGAATTTTGTTTGCTGCATTGCAGATTAACACATTCCATAACGCATGTCTGAAAGCATTTGCTTTACCATTTTTATGATGTGCTTCACCATACATATCATCACAAATCAACATGGTTCTACGTGTGACTTTAATCGTAGGGTAAACTAATATTGGATTTTGTACTGCGAGTATTGCTAATCTGTAGAGTTGATATAGGTTTAACCCTTTGACAACCCTCCAGATATTCATTTTATACGTGATATTCTTTTACCGCATCTACAAACGCTTTGGCATTTTCTACCGGAATATTTGGTAAAATACCATGCCCAAGATTAACTACATAACGATCCTTACCAAATTCATCTATCATTTGTTTTACCATTTTTTTGATTTCATTTGGTGGTGATAGTAGTCGAGAAGGATCAAAGTTTCCTTGTAATGTAATTTGCCCTCCTGTAAGGTAACGAGCATTACGAGGTGAGCATGTCCAATCTACTCCAAGAGCTGCTGCCCCTGATTTTGACATTTCTTGTAGGGCAAACCAACAGCCTTTTCCAAACACAATAACTTTGGTTTCTTCTTTGAGTGCATCTACAATTTGTTGGATATATTTCCATGAAAACTCTTGATAATCTGTTGGCGACAACATGCCTCCCCAACTATCAAAAATCTGAACGGCGTTGACACCTGCAGCTACTTTGGCTTTTAAGTATGCAATGGTAGTATCTGTAATTTTTTGCAATAATAGATGTGCCGCTTCTGGTTCTGTAAAACAAAGCGCTTTGGCTTTGTCAAAGTTTTTGGATCCTTGTCCTTGTACAGCATAACAAAGGATAGTCCATGGTGATCCCGCAAAACCAATTAAAGGCACTCGATTGTCTAGCTGTTCTTTGGTAAGTTTAATCGCTTCCATGACATATCCCAATTCTTCGTGCACATCAGGAACTACTACTTGCTCAACATCTTTTAGTGACCTGATAGGGTTAGGTAACCAAGGCCCGATTCCATCTTTCATCTCTACTTCGATATTCATTGCCTGAGGAATAACTAATATATCACTGAATAAAATTGCAGCATCAGGACCAATAATATCTATTGGTTGTACTGTTATTTCTGAAGCTAATTCTGGGGTTCTGCAACGAGTAAAGAAATCATATTTTTCTTTTAGTGCTCTAAATTCTGGTAAATATCTACCTGCCTGGCGCATCATCCAAACCGGTGGACGCTCTACAGTTTCTCCATTTAATGCTTTTAGAAATAAATCGTTTTTTATCATATCTTTTAATATTCTTGTGTGAACTAGAATTTTTTATATTTCGAATGTTTGAAAATAAAGCCCAAAATCATATTTGGGATGACAAATTATGATTAAAATATTTTACTGCTTGAACAATTACATTTTCGACAGTAGGTTTATTTGCAATTATAATTTGATCAGTATGTTTATTAGCTTCAGAAGCTGTTGTGTTTCCTATGCAAAAAGCAACACTATCAATTCTATTTACAGTGGTATAACTTTGTATTCCCGATGGGCTAAAAAACAATATCCCATCAAATGATCTATCGATCTTTTTAGCTTTTAGGTGCGTTGTATAAACTGTTATTTCTTCAACTGCAATAGTATTGTTAAGTAAGTATTTTGGTAAATCATCTCTTCTTATGTTACCGCAAAAGAACGTAAATGATTCTTTTGTGTAATTTTCTACAATGATTTTTGCAAGATCAGCAGCATTTTGTGCCGTTTCTAAGACGTTATATCCGTTTGTCTCTAATAATTTTCTGGTATTATCTCCTACACAAAAGCAATTTTCGATCTTAATTTTAGCATTTTGTATGGCTTTGACTGCATTTTTGCTTGTGAAGATTACATTTTTTATATCACTTTTGGCTTCAAAAGCTATCAAATCTATAGTTATTGCGTCAAAATCTACTACTCCTATACCTGCATTAAGAAACAGCTCTTTTTGAGCTATGGTCAATTTTTTGGTCGAAAGTATAGTAGGTTTCATTGATCTAATTGATTTCTGCTTTAATCTCTTGCATTACTTTTCGACCTCCATTATTTAAAATTTGATTAGCACAGGCCTCTCCAAATCCTTCTTCATTACCTATTTTAACTTTTCTTACTACTTCTATTTTATGTTTTCCATTTAAACTAAATAGCGCTCCTCTAAAATTGATATAATCTTCTTCTACTTCTGCCAATGCTCCTATTGGTGCTGTACACCCTCCTTCTAGTGCTCTTAGAAAAGCTCTTTCTATATGTACACATATTTCTGAAGGTTTATGGTTGAGATGTGATAACGCTTCTCTACAAAACTCGTCTTCTTCTTTGGCTACGACCAACATAGCGCCTTGTGCCGGAGCAGGTATCATCCAATCCAGATCTATATAATTATCTGGTTTTAAATGAATACGTTCTAATCCAGCAGCAGCAAATATGGCTCCAGACCAATCATTATCAGTAAGTTTTTGCATGCGTGTATTTACATTACCTCTAAGGTCTACAACGCTGTGCTTAGGATATTTATGCAACCACTGTGCTTTGCGTCTTAAGCTTCCTGTAGCAATAGTTCCTGTTGTTTGTAAAAAATCTATCCCTTTATTATGAACAAGAATGTCTTTTACATTAGCTCTTTGAAGAATTGCTCCTTCTACAATTCCTTTTGGTAATGCGGTAGGCACATCTTTCATAGAATGAACTGCGATATCTACCTCATCTTTTAGCATGGCAACATCTAGTGTTTTGGTAAAGATACCGGTAATGCCAAGTTCATACAAAGGCTTATCTAATACTAAATCTCCTGTTGATTTTACTGGCACCAATTGCGTTTTATATCCTAGATTTTGCAAGGATTTTTGTACAGTATTAGCTTGCCAAAGTGCTAATTCACTATCTCTGGTACCTATACGAATTATCTTAGTCAAGGGTGTTTTTTTCTAGTTGAAAAACTTTTTGAATTAATTCTATGCTTTCATCTGCAGAGGCATGATCATCTTTGAGGTGACTCGCAAAATGATTTGTGATTTTTTGAATAATACGACTACTTATAATATCAGCCTGTTCCTCATTAAAATCTCCATATTTTTTTCGCTGTATATTGATCTCCGTATCCTTCAACGTGACTAATTTTTTCTTTAAAGCCTTGATTGTTGGAGCAAACTTTCGGGTTTCTAGCCAATTATCAAATTCTAATTTTACCTCTTCGATAATTTCTTCTGCTTTTGGGATATGTCGCCTTCTGTTTTGTAATGTATCATCTGTCATTTTCGACAAATGATCAAGGTGAACCAATGTTACATTAGAAAGCTCTGTTACATTTTCAGAAACATTTTTTGGAATAGAAAGGTCAAGAATAAGTAATGGTTTATCCGAATGAATTAATTGTTTTGAAATGGTAGGATTTTGTGCTCCAGTAGCGACAATTAAAATATCTGTATCTGCTATCTCTGCTTGTATGTTGGCATAATCTTTTACCACCAAATTAAACTTCCCCGCTACTCTTTCTGCTTTATCTTTTGTTCTGTTGATAAGAACAATGTGATCATTTTTGGTATGTTTAATTAAGTTTTCGCAGGTATTTCTTCCTATTTTTCCAGTTCCAAAAAGTAGAATATTTTTATTTGAAATATCTTCTACATTTTTCAGAATATATTGTACCGAAGCAAAAGAGACAGAAGTAGCACCAGAAGAGATTTCGGTTTCATTCTTAATACGTTTGCTAGCTTGTATAACCGCATTAATAAGCCGCTCTAGAAAAGGATTGGTAAGATTACTTTTTTTGGATATTTTAAAACTTTGTTTTAATTGGCTTATAATTTCAAAATCTCCAAGAATTTGACTATCTAAACCTGTACCTACTCTAAATAAGTGTGATACAGCTTCATTATTTTTGTGCACATAAGCAACTTTTTCAAATTCTTCTACAGTACCCTGCGTATGCTCACATAATAATTTTATCAGTTGAAAAGGGTGCTGTGCAAAACCATGTAATTCTGTTCGGTTACAAGTAGAGGTGATCAGCAGTGCTTCGACTCCTTCTTTTTTTGCTTGATCTAAAATTGCGTTTCTAGCTTCTTCACCAACACTAAAATGACCTCTAATCTCTGCATCCGCTTTTTTATAACTCAGTCCAATAGTGTAAAAGTTCGTTCCTTTCGCTCTTAAATGAGGCTCCATGTAATAGTTCTATATATTCCACAACAAAAATATTTTAGATAGTTCAGAAAAAATAACGCTAGAAGAATTTTTAATATCGAAATTCGTTGTTTATGATATTATTTTCATAAAAACAGTCAAATATTCCTATTTTTGTGGTGGTTTGAAAGGTTTTTATGTTAATAATTTAGACTTATTCTAAATAATAAGATTTTACAATTATGGAAATTCAAATAAAAAATAACGCTCCAGGAATTCTAGACGAAACCTTTATAGAGAATGGTTTTTATATCCTTAAATTTCAAAACGAAACGAATGAAAGTCAAGAAGTTATAAGAGAAATTGACAGCAGTTATATCCAATTTCATTTTTGTATTAAGGGAGGGATTACCTTTAATTTTAACAACGGCAGCTACGCTATACAACTTAAAGAA
This sequence comes from Aquimarina algicola, assembly GCF_006443095.1. Classification (GTDB taxonomy): domain Bacteria; phylum Bacteroidota; class Bacteroidia; order Flavobacteriales; family Flavobacteriaceae; genus Aquimarina; species Aquimarina algicola. Next base: position 1,483,668 of record NZ_VFWZ01000002.1, on the reverse strand, counting down.
GAAAATTCTCTTTTATTATATAATCCCCAAAGAGACTTACCTATGAATCTAGAAATGCAACCGGATTCCTGGTTGATTACTATTTTAATTTCAATACAAAAATTCCATTCTTTATTCTCTAAAGAAGCAGATTATATCCCTTTTCTTGGAGAAGGCAACAGAGATAAAAAATATTACAGTGATGGCAATATATCACCATCAATGGCTGTAGTTCTTAATCAAATTATGAATTATGGATTACATCAGTCAATAAAACTTTTATATTTCAAAGGCAAAGCATATGAGTTATTAAGCTTATATTTTAATAGACCAGAAGATGCAGATATAGAACAATGCCCCTTTTTGGTTGACGAAGAAAACGTTATAAAAATAAGAAAGGCAAAAGAAATTATAATTTCTCGCATGTCTGAACCTCCTACATTACAAGAGTTATCAAAAGAAATCGGATTACCACTTAAAAAACTCAAAGATGGTTTTAAACAAATATACGGAGAACCTGTGTATACATTTTTATTTGATTACAAGATGGAGGTTGCCAGACAGTTGCTAGCATCAGGAAGTCATAATGTAAATGAGGTGGGATTAAAAGTAGGTTACAGTACGGCAAGCCATTTTATAGCAGCTTTCAAAAAGAAATTTGGTACTACTCCCAAAAAATATATTATGAGCTTAAGCTAAAACTCTAAATTAATCAAGCATTTCTCCTCTTGGTATCCCTACACCTTTTTGTAATGATACAATAGAATCATACATACCTCTGTCTTCTTCTGTAGTATCAGCGAGAACAGATACAAATTCAAATTGCTCAAGAAGTTCTAAAATAAAAGGTAATTTGTCCTTTTCTACATCTACTATAATACGTTTCATGTGTTTAGAAATTATTATTGTTAATGATCACATGGAACTTTTAATCAATTAAAAATGTTATTTGTCACCTAATACAAATACATTTTTTTAATTGAGTTAAGTTCATCCTTGCTATAAATTCACTTTAAAAATACTAAAATAATATTATTCAGGTTTTAGTTTATCAGAATTTAACGTATTTCTAAATTACAGTATCAAAATTCATTTTATATGTTAAAAACTAAGTATTAATTCAGTGATACTGCTATCAAAAAGTCTTATCATAAATTGATCTTATTCCTACTGAATAGTTCGTATTTTTGCTAAAAAATAAAATCGTTATGAGTAAAGGCGTTCTTCTTGTTAATTTAGGTTCTCCTGACAGTACAAATCCAAAAGATGTTAAAAAATATCTTGGTGAATTTCTTATGGACCCTAGAGTTATTGATCTTCCTCTTTGGGCAAGAACACTTCTTGTAAAAGGAATTATACTAAACACCAGACCTAAAAAATCTGCAGCTGCGTATCAAAAAATATGGTGGGAAGAAGGTTCCCCACTTATTGTGCTTTCTGAAAGGTTACAAAAGAAAGTTCAAGAACGTGTTGATATCCCTGTAGCACTAGCTATGCGATACGGAAGCATGACGCTAAAAAAAGGATTACAGTCACTTGTAGATCAAGGAGTAGATGAAATCCTTACCATTCCTCTCTATCCGCAATTTGCAATGGCTACAACCGAGACCATTGATGTAAAGGTAGAAGAGCTTAAAAACGAGTTTTTTCCGCAACTTACCATCAAATCCTTGCCTGCCTTCTATAACAAACCCGAATATATTGAAGTACTTTCTAAAAGTATTGCAGAAAAATTAGAAGGTTTAGAATATGAGCATCTTTTATTTAGTTACCATGGTGTACCCGAAAGACATATCAGGAAAAGTGATATTACCAACGGAAACTGTAAAATGGATGGAAAATGTTGTTTCAAAAAAGGATCAAAACAACACGAATTCTGCTATCGTCATCAATGTGAAATGACTACAGTGCAAGTAGCCAAAAACTTAAAACTGAAGAACGGAACCTACTCTACATCTTTTCAATCCAGATTAGGATTTGACCCATGGCTAAAACCCTATACAGACCGTACAATAGAACGTATGGGTAAAGAAGGTGTCAAAAAAATGGCCATCGTTACTCCCGCTTTTGTATCTGATTGCCTAGAGACTTTAGAAGAAATCGCAATGGAAGGTGAAGAAATTTTTCATGAAGTTGGTGGTGAAACATTTACAACAATACCCTGCCTTAATGAACGAGATGATTGGGCTGATGTATTGTCAAAATGGGTTAATGAATGGGTTGATGTTGAAGCAGCTGTAGTTTCTGAATAAAACGAAAACTGTAATTGATTACATATCTCAATATCCTGAAATTATAAACCAGTTTAATATCTTTTTACAATATCATTAATGGCAAAAGTCTCTTCTGAAGCTTTAGGAATCGAACCCATTGGTAAATTATTGGTTCGACAAGCTGTTCCTGCCTCGATAGGAATTCTAGTTATGTCATTAAATATTCTTATTGATTCTATTTTTGTCGGAAACTGGATCGGTTCTATAGCTATAGCGGCTATTAATGTGGTATTGCCTGTTTCATTTTTTATAGCAGCTCTCGGTATGGCTATTGGTATAGGCGGTTCGAGTATTATTTCGAGAGCTCTAGGAGCTGGTCATAAAGAAAAGGCATTAAAAACTTTTGGAAACCAAATTACACTTACACTGCTTTGTACCGTTTCTTTGGTTGTCATTGGTTTGTTTTTTGCCAATGACATCATTCCCAAATTTGGAGGAAGAGGAGATATATTTGAACCTGCAAAAATCTACTATACTATTGTGCTGTATGGTGTGCCGATCTTAGGGTTTGCTATGATGGGTAATACTGTGATCAGAGCAGAAGGAAAACCAAAATTTGCTATGATTGCCATGATTATCCCTACTGTTGGCAACTTGCTCATGGATTATATTTTTATTCATCTTATGGATATGGGTATGTATGGTGCTGCCTGGGCAACTACAGGTTCTTATCTTGCCTGTTTTTTGTATATTTTTTGGTTTTTCTTTTCAAAGAATTCCGAATTAAAGTTAAGTTTCAGGCATTTTGGGCTGCAAAGAAATATTGTTTCAGAAATTGGCTCTTTGGGTGGTGTAACCCTGGCAAGGCAAGCTGTAGTAAGTATTACTTATTTATTAATGAATAATATCTTATTCAATCTTGGACAAGAAGGTCTTGTTGCTGTATATGCCATTATTGGGAGAATGCTGATGTTTGCCTTATTTCCTGTGTTTGGTGTTACTCAAGGATTCTTACCTATTGCCGGATATAATTACGGAGCCAAACACTATTCTCGTGTTCGAGAAACGATCAATACAGCAATAAAATATGCTGCGATTGTCGCCACTTTGGTTTTTATAGGACTCATGATTTTTCCTACTGAGATTACCTCTCTATTTTTAAGCGACAATCCTAATCAATCCGCAAAAGAATTGGCTTTAAATCAGTATGTGCTTACTCATGCTTCGACACCAATGCGATGGGTTTTTGCAGCTACACCAATTATTGCCCTTCAATTGATAGGTGCTGCATATTTTCAAGCCATCGGAAAAGCCATCCCCGCACTATTACTCACCTTATCCAGACAAGGGTTCTTTTTTATTCCTTTAATTCTAATATTGCCAGAGTTTTATGGAGAATTAGGGGTTTGGATTTCTTTTCCAATTGCAGATGTATTGGCTACTATTGTTACCGGATATTTCTTAAACAAAGAGGTACGAAAAGAGCTTATTGTCGCAGAAACTTCTTAATCTACAATACAATTATTTTTATTCTAACTCTTCCTACATTTAGAAAATTGAAAGTTTTAAAAACAAAAGTATTGTCAGTCTGAGCTTGTCGAAGGCACTTTGAGTTTGTGAGGAAGTAATAAAGGTATGAGGTGTGAGGAAACTAAATATAATATGCGCGTCACCCTAAACTCGATTCAGGGTCGCACAAGAAACGGAAAAACCAATCCTGATGAGATGCTGAATCGAGTTCAGCATGACGAGACGCACTGTCAGTCTGAGCTTGTCGAAGACATATTACAAATCAAGTAATTAAAAACTTCGACAAGCTCAGTTTTACAGCAAATAGTTCCCTTTGAAATTATCTTATATCAATCTCAAATTCTTTTAATTTTTTTAGGTAAAGTACTAAAATACACAATAAGTTTATTCTATTCTAGTTGCAGCTTTACTAATTACCTTCCACTTTCCTTTTAGCTTCTTAAGAAGAAAAATATCTATAAATTTTGAATTTTTGTCATCCATCATAATTTCTGCTTTTGCAGTAGCAATATCATTTGAAACATCTACTGCAATTACTTTTCCCGTTCTACCATTAAATTTTCCTTTTTCTCTTTTTGCAAGCCACGAAGCATATTCTTTGATTGGCACAATCCATATCTCTTTATCTTTATGACTTAAAAAAAGATTCGCATCTTTATAAAACGCTTCCATTGTCATCTCAGGATTATTGTATGCAGTTCCTTCGATATAGGTATCAATTGTTTTTTTTATTTGGTCTTCATCTGATTGTGCAATTGCAGTATTTGCAATGCAAATTAGTAATAAACATATGTGCTTAATATTCATGTTTTTTATTTTTATGATTATCGTAAAGGATAAAATTCTTCTGTTATTTTATATTTGACTTGATCTTTCTCTTTATAGAGGTAGAATGCTCCTCCCCAAAGCGTAGTTGTATCTTCAATCACTTTTGTACCTATGTAACTATATACATCTTGATCTTTAAGTGCCAATACTTCATTTTTTGGCATCCATCGCACCTTGTTCCACCCGTCTTTTGGTTTTAATGTTCCTTTTTTTAATCTAGCGGTGTAAAACATTCTTAGCGCTGCTCTATTCGTATATCCATATTTGAAAGAGAAAATTCCTGCTAGTTTGGGTTTTGAAATCTCAATCCCCATTGCTTTTGCCAGCGACACCAACGATTCGTTATAGGTTTCGGATGTATTATACCTAAGAGGAGGAATATCCCACACTTCTCTATAGTTCACCATTGCTATTTGATCTTTATCATTATATACGATCAATCTCTTGATTGTATAGTTGTCTAAAGGTTTTTCAGCCTCTTGAGCAGATAATTTACAACAAGAAAAAGAGCAATAGATGTTAACCAATATTAGTTTGATTAGTAAATGTTGCATTTGTTTTTAATGTTTATTGTTTAAGTTTATTTGGTTGAATCCTGATTACTTTTCCATTATCTTCATCAGTAAGCATATAGAGTTTCCCTTTGGGGCTTTGTACAACTTTCCTGGATCGTACACGACTGTTGATAAATAATTCTTCTGTACTTTTTATAGTGTCATTTTCTATTCGAAATCTCCAAAAGCTACCTCTACTCAAACCTGTAATTAATAAATCGTTTTTCCATTCAGGAAATTCATTTCCTGTGTAAAATACCAGTCCTGTTGGTGCTACTGTATGACGCCAATACCAAGTAGGGTTTGTAAAAACGGCTCCTTCAATATTAGGTGGCACATAATCTCTACTACGATACCCTCCGGTTGTGATAATCGGCCAACCATAATTTGCACCTGATTGCAATATATTGACCTCGTCACCCTGTTTTGTACCATGTTCTGTAAACCAGATGCTTCCTGTTTTGGGGTGAACTGTAATCCCTTGTGCAGCTCTGATTCCCACAGCATATAGCCCTTGCACCGCAGTACTGCCAAAATCAGGATTATCTTTAGGAATACTCCCATCCGCATTGATTCTATAAATTTTACCTCTGGTATCTGTAATATCTTGAGCAATTGGCAATTCTGGTTCGTCTATCTCTTTAAATAACCGTTCTCCAACAGTTACATATAACTTGCCATCCTTACCAAAGGTCATTCCTCCTCCATAATGAAAATACTCTTTGGTATATGGAGCAGCTTCGATCAATGTTTTGATATTTTGCAACGAATCATTTTGTAACTGTGCACGAATGACTTTGGTTGTACTTCCTTCACCCTCTTGTTTTGCAGCATAAGAAATATAGAGTTGTTGATTATTTTTAAAATCCGGATCAAGAAGCACCTCAAAAATACCAGAATTATCTCCCCTGTATTGCACTCTAATACTATCTGTAAGATCTTTGGGAAAACCTTTTATAATTGTCTTTTGTTTTGAAGAGAGATTTACCTTTAGAAGTGCTCCGTCTTTTTCAGAGATCAGCACCTCATCTTCTGTTATAAAAGCCATACTCCAAGGATGTTTTAGGCTATCTACAACAACTTTTTTGATTGGATAGGTTTGTAGAAAATGTGTATCGGGTTTCTTTTCTTTATAACAACTTATCGTTATCAAGAATAATAATAAAATAATAGTGTATCTGAACATTTGTCCTTTTTTGAATTTGCGAGCACAAAGTCTAAAGGATCTATTTAAAATTCTTTAAAAAACATGATTTTTAAAACGAAAATTATCTATTAAGATAAAAATATCCTGCTCTTTTCTTTTGTACACCAGAATCAAGAGTGTATTCTAACGTATAATAATAAGTCCCTGACGGAAGACCATCATTTTGAGCAATTACATTTTTATCTTCGGCAATACCAGAGAAAAAATTATGATCACTACCATAATTTTGAGTGTCAAACACTTTGACACCCCATCGGTTAAAAATAGTCACTTTATTTTTAAATTTTTCGATACCTCTAATGACTAAAACATCATTAAACGTATCTCCATTAGGTGATACCGTAGCATATACTGTTATTCCATCTACTGCATTTAGGTCTATTGTATTGGGTTCGAGGTAATCAGGCACGCCATTACCATTACTATCTACAGCATCTTCAGGATTTCCGTCTCCATTAGGATCAGGGTTTTCTTCTACTGTGGGGATATCGTCATTATCATCATCTGCATCTATAATATCAGGAATAGTGTCACCATCAGTATCTTGCAATGTTTCTGGGTCATCACCTATCTCAAATTGATTAAACACTGTATCGCTGTCACAATCTCCATTAGGCAAAGCTGCAGGATTAGGATCACAAGCATCAAAAGGATCGCTCCCCTCAACTTCTTCAATTAAATCTGGCAAACCATCTGCATCACTATCAGTAGTATCTATCAAAACAACCCCGTTTCCTGTATTTCCTGCTATATCATTGACTTGTACATTGATCATATCTCCATTTTCTACGTCTGGAAAAACACCGCTTACAGGAACGTTTTGATTAGTATCAATACTCCATACTCCATCACTATCAGTGATTAAAGTATATGTAGCTTGCGGAGTCGTGTTACTATTAACGCTAATCTGTATCGTAAGTGTCTCATTGGGTTCTCCAAAACCGGTCAGTATAGGTTTTATGATAGGAGAAGTAAAACTATCAGCTTCGGGAGTCGTTATATCTATCGTAACAAACCCTATTCCTGTATTTCCTGCATTATCAGTAGCAGAAATTTTGATGATATCATTGTCAGAAAGATCCGGGAACACACCACTTGCCGGAATAATGGTATTTGTATTTATACTCCAATTACCATCTGTATCTGTAACGGTAGAGTAAGTTGCAATAGGAATAGTATTATTTTCTTCGCTTACCAAAATTGTTATAAGCATATTAGGTTTATCATTACCTACTAGTATGGGAGTAAAATTATTTGTAATAAAACTATCAACCACTGGGTCTGTCATGTCAAGTTCAACTTGTATTGCATCATTATCAGTGAAACTGAATTGATTTACTACTATTCCTGAAATGGTAATTATACCATCATTTAAATTGGTTAGGTCAATGTTTGAAGCTATCCAACTACCATCTGAAGCTACTGAAGTATTAACTATTACACTATTTGAAACCGCATCAGTAAAGGTGAGTGTAATCGGTTGTCCAGCTATAGCTCCCGTTGTAGTTCCTGTAACGCTAATTGTACTTGCTTCTGTGGCATTAATAATATCATCTATCGCTATAGGCTGATTGATCGTGATACTTGTATTACAAATAGTTGTAATAGTATCATCTATATATGCCATATTAGGATTCGTATAACCATCACTTGCACTAGTTACAATTCCATTTGCATCTACAACAACGGGACTAGGGCCTAAGATACCATCATAATCATCGTCTGTAAATCCTGCTTCAGAAGTATCATTACAACGATCCCCATCACTATCTATATTAAGATGGTTAGAAATACCCGTAGTAGTTGCAATAGGTACAAGCCCAGAACCTGCACTTGTAGGAATCCCTATATTTCCGGTATTATCTGTGTTGTCATTATCATCTTGTGCTCTCCCTGAACCAGAAGAAGATAAAATCCCACCTGCTTCTACAGTATCATAGATTCCATCATTATCACTATCAAGGTCTCTGCTATTGATAACCCCATCATTATCATCATCACAATACGGTGGTGTCGTTATAAAATATCCTATCTGATCTCCAGACGATAGCCTGTTTGTGCGAATTGTAATCTGACTTACAATATTATTTCCTTGGCCTTGCAAAGCAATACCTTCTGAGGGATTTACAACACTGGTAGGAGATGTTCTGGTCAACTCTCCTGTATTAGAATCATATGTAAGCAAATTTTCATTATTGTATCTTCTGGCAATAAAATCTCTACTAGTAGCTGTGCCACTAGTAACTTCAAAATTGATTGACCCTGTACGATCATAATCAAATATGATCAATACAATCTCACTTGCAGGTACTGGATTAGAAAAGTTTATTGTAAAAAAATAGTCTCCTGATTTACGTATAAAAGAAGTTGGGTTTACAGTAAACAAATCTCCAATTTCTACATTGGGCAAAGAAAAAGGACGTCGCTCTCCTGTAGAAAAATCCCAAGTAATTGCACTAGTTGTTGGCCCTGTAAAAATACCATCATCTGCATTCGCTTTTACACAAATATCCTCGTCACTATCTTTAATCCCATCATTATCATCATCAAGATCTCTTATATCTATAACACCATCATTATCAACATCCTGAGCATATCCTTTTGATATACAAGTACTGCATAGCCAAATAACAAACCCTAGTAGGGCAAGGGCATATTTTTTACATACATAAGATTCTGTATCATTATTTAATTGCAGAAATCGTTTTGTCATGATATTTGGTTCTCAAATTCTCATTCTTTACAAATTGATAACATAAAATACTAATACCGCAATGGCATCATCTTAAAAAATACAGGGTAGAAATCATATTTTAAAAAAATTATCCTGTGCTATTCAAGACAGGAGTATTTTTTAATACATAACTAATTAGTTGAAATTATATTTTTTGTAGATCCTAAAATTTTATTGCCAAGTTGATTATTTATACTCTATCATACTTGACAACCATTCAAACAAAACTGTTTCTTGTACTGTGATGGCGTATATTTTGTTTCTTTTTTAAAAGCAAGGTTAAAAGATGTTACATTTCCAAAACCACAATCATATGCTATGGTCGCTATTTTTTCAGAAATATAACTAGAATCAACAAGCATCTTTTTTGCTTTTTGAATGCGATAATAATTTACAAATTCAGAAAAATTCTTATCCTCGTTCTCATTAATGACTTGTGATAATTGTCTTGGTGATATTGATAATTTTTTGGCTATTATTTGCAAAGAAATGGTCTGTTGTAAATAAATTTCTTCATTCTCGAATAATAATTTTAAAGAGCTGAGCAATTTTTGTGATTCATCCCTGTCAATAGTAGAACTCCTATATTTTTCGAGCGCAAATACATGTCGTTTTAATAAAAGATAAGAAAACATGTATACCAAAAATGAAAAAGAAATTGCTCCTAAGATATAAAACGGAATAAACCCGAAAAAAATTCCAACATACAAAAACCAAGTAACGCTTACTCCTATCACAATTCTATTATACCATGTTTTCAATTTTACATTACTTGTATTTTTTTGTTGTAATGCATATCGATAACTGATGAAAATGTATACCCCAAAATGTAAAAACACAGAAAAATAGGCTATAGAAGAAAGTACATCTCCCTGATTAGGAATAATGGGGCTGCACAACACATATATTGCAAAGGGAATCAGGTGAATAAACTGTTTTTTGGAAATAGAAAAGTCTTTTTGAAAAAGTGCTTTGCCATACCACCACAAAAAAGGCCCCACTGTTAGAATAGCAGCAATAGCAAGGTTTCTGATACGAGGGTCTAAAGCTATATAATTATGAAAGATAGACTTCCCGATACGTATCGTTAGCCCTAACAAGACCAGTGCCAACAATCTATTAGCAAGACGGTTTCCTTTTTGAAGGGAAAACAAGTATATACACAGAAAAAGTGCTTGAAACACTCCAAGACAACTAAGTACTAATATAAATCCTTTTTGTAGCATAGTAGTCAAAAATATAAAAAAGAACTTTTATACCACTATAAGAAATTCATAATCTAAATCCTCCCAATACCCCTTCTCGATAACTGAGAGAAATCACATAAAAACTACTCTTTGACTTTGTTTTCTTTTAATATTTTTTTCAAATTATCTAATGAAATGCTAAAAACACATTTTTTTACTTAAAATATCGATACATTTAAAGATTAAATTAATTCAATCACGCAACACAATGCATAAATCTATTCTTAAGCTAGGTGTGTTATCACTTATTTTTCTTCTTTGTATTTCTACACTTACTGCACAAAACAAAAAATCAAAAACTACCTCTCCTTTATATTCTGAAACACTTTATGATGCATTAGAATATAGACTAATTGGTCCTTTTCGAGGAGGGCGAAGTGCTGCGGTAACAGGAGTACCCGGCAAGCCTAATTTATTTTACTTTGGAGCTACCGGAGGCGGCGTATGGAAAACTACAGATGGGGGCCGTACATGGGGTAATATTTCTGATGGTTTTTTTGGAGGATCTATCGGTTCGATCACGGTATCCAAAAGTGATCCAAATGTTATCTATGTAGGGGGTGGCGAAAAAACCCTGCGCGGAAATGTCTCTTCTGGTTATGGTGTATGGAAAAGTGTAGATGCAGGCAAAACATGGACAGCCGCAGGATTACCCAAAAGCAGGCATATTCCCAGAATTAGTATTCATCCTGATAATCCGGATATTGCTTATGCTGCCGTACTAGGAAACATCTATAAATCTACAGAAGAACGAGGAGTCTATAAAACTATTGATGGTGGTAAAACATGGAAAAAAGTATTGTTTGCCAACCAAGATGCCGGGGCTGTTGATCTTACTCTCGATCCCAATAACCCCAGAATCTTATATGCTTCTACATGGAATGCCCGAAGAACTCCCTACAGTTTGAGTTCTGGTGGTAAAGGATCTGCATTATGGAAAAGTACCGATAGCGGAAAGACATGGAATGAGATTTCAACAAACAAAGGATTTGCAAAAGATACTCTTGGTATTATTGGAGTAACCGTATCTCCTGTAAATAGTGATCGTGTTTGGGCAATCGTAGAACACAAAGATAAGGGAGGAGTATATCGTAGTGATGATGGTGGCACAACATGGGCTCTTTTGAATAGTGAACGTAGCTTGAGGCAACGTGCATGGTACTATACCAGAATATATGCCGACCCACAAGATATAGACGTAGTCTATGTGGTAAATGTATCATACCACAAAAGTAAAGATGGCGGGAAAAACTTTAGCAGCTATCGTGCCCCTCATGGAGATCATCATGATTTGTGGATCGCACCAGAAAATCCCAAACGTATGGTTATAGGAGACGACGGTGGGGCTCAAATCACATATGATGGTGGCGAGACATGGAGTACGTATCACAATCAACCTACATCACAGTTTTATCGGGTGACAACAGACAATCATTTCCCATATCGTATTTATGCTGCACAACAAGACAATTCAACAATTAGAATTCAACATAGAAGCACAGGTTCATCAATTTCTGAAGAACACTGGGAACGCACTGCGGGTGGAGAATCTGCACATATTGCAGTAGATCCCGAAGATAATGACATCGTTTATGGTGGAAGTTACGATGGCTTTCTTACCCGTGTCAATCATAAAACAGAAACCATTAGGTCTATAAGTGTATGGCCTGATAATCCTATGGGACATGGAGCCGAAGATATGAAATACAGATTTCAATGGAATTTTCCTATCATGTTTTCAAAACATAACCCTAATCGATTATATACGTTCTCTAATCGTGTTCATGTTACCGAAAATGAAGGACAAAGCTGGAAAGTAATCAGCCCCGACCTTACCCGTAATGATTCAGAAAAGCAAAAGTCTTCTGGTGGACCTATTACACAGGATAATACCTCTGTAGAATATTATTGTACCATTTTTGCTGCTGCAGAAAGCCCAATGAAAGAAGGAGTACTATGGGTAGGAAGTGATGATGGATTAGTACATGTAAGTCAAGATGGTGGAAACACATGGAACAATGTAACGCCCAAGGGTATGCCCGAGTGGATGATGATCAATAGTATAGAACCCAGTGCTTTTGATCCGGGCACGTGTTACATTGCAGGAACACGATACAAATCAGGAGATTTTGCTCCTTATCTTTATAAAACCACTGATTACGGTAAGACATGGACAAAAATCACAACTGGAATCGAATCTGAGCATTTTACTCGAGTACTTCGTGAAGATCCAAAGAAAAAAGGGTTACTATACGCAGGTACAGAAACCGGAATGTACATTTCTTTCAATGATGGGAGCACATGGCAGCCTTTTCAATTAAATCTGCCTATCGTACCTATCACTGATCTTACGATAAAAAATAACAATCTCATCGTAGCCACTCAAGGGCGAAGCCTATGGATTATTGATGACTTAACCGTTCTGCATCAATTAAGTGATACCTTCAAATCAAAAGAATATATCCTGTTTCAGCCAAAAGACACCTATCGTATGGCTGGTACGCAAGCCAAAAATACCAAAGCATCAGGTACAAATCATCCCGATGGTGTGATGACGTATTTTTATGTAAAAGATTTTGATGCTAAAAAAGATACCCTTTCGCTAACATACTTCAACACAAAAAATGATACTATAAAATCCTTCAGCACTGCTGCAAAAGAAAAAAAGGATAAAATTGAAGCAAAAAAGGGAGCTAATCTATTTTCTTGGAACCTACGCGGTGATGGAGCAGAAAAATTAAAAGGCATGATCCTATGGTGGGCAAATCTAGATGGGCCAAAAGCTGTTCCCGGAAACTATCAGGTAAGTTTAGGTATCAATGGAAAAGAAGTATCCAAAAAAACATTTAAAATCCTACCAGACCCAAGAGCCGAAGCAACACTAGGACAAATGCAAATGCAATATGATTTTATTACTAGTGTGAATACCGTTGTAGACAGAGCCCATCAATCTATAAAGAAGATTAGAAAGATCAATACACAATTAAAGGCTTTTCAAAAACAATATAAAGATGATACCAGAACGACAGATCTTGTTACAAAAGCAAAAGAGCTACAAGAACAATTTGGTAATATCGAAAAAGCATTGTATCAAACCAAAAATAGAAGTAATCAAGATCCTTTGAATTTTCCGATTAAGCTTACCAATAAACTTGGACACCTTAACTCACTAGTAGGTATGGGTGATTTTGGACCGACAGAACAGGATATCGCGGTAAAAAATGAGTTGACCGCACAAATTGAAAAACAATTAACGGCATTTGATCAATTAATTTCAAAAGAAATCAAAGAATTTAATACTACGTTTAATACCTTGCAACTTAATTATCTTTTTGTAGAAGAATAAATGATCGAATATTACGACTATATAAAATCCCTGCACCTGATCTTTGTGATTACATGGTTCGCAGGGTTATTTTATATTCCGAGGCTGTTTGTGTATCAGATAGAAGCTTTTCAAAAACCTTCTCCCGATAAAGAAATACTAGGAAAACAACTTAAATTAATGGCAAAAAGGCTTTGGTTCATTATTACCTGGCCTTCTGCTATTCTGGCCACCCTATTTGCTATTTGGTTATTGCTATTGATTCCTGATTGGCTAAAACAACCCTGGATGCACGTAAAACTTGGTTTTGTGCTATTACTGTTTGCATACCATTTAAAATCTCATCAGATTTACAAACAATTACAACAAGATATTATTAAGTGGTCCTCTAATCAAATGCGTATTTGGAATGAAGGGTCCACTATTATTTTGTTCTCTGTAATCTTTCTTGTTATTGTGCGCGATGCTGTAAATTGGGTGTATGGGGTGATTGGTATTATTGTACTTTCTATTTTACTCATGCTGGGGATTAAACTATACAAAAGAATAAGAACCAAAAACCCAGATGCTTAATTTTTGAGTTTTAGATCAAAAACATATCATACCAAATTTGACCAATCTATTTTGGTGAGAGAAGCTGTGCCACAAGATGCAGAGCAACTACTAGAACTCAAACTACAATATTTAAAGAACACAAGCACTATTCCTTTATTTGATTATGAATATCCTAATGATATTGTTGAAGAAGAAAAATTAATTAAAAGGTATCAAAGTCAAAACAACAGTCTACTTCTGGTAGCAGCGCATAATAATACTCTTGTGGGAAACATTGACCTCACAGGAAACACCCGCAAAAAAATGCAACATACTGCTGTAATTGGTATGGGAGTGCATACCAACTACCACAATCAAGGAATCGGCACACTATTACTACAGCATGTATTAGACTGGGCGCAAAAAAATGAAATCCTCAGATTAGTTTGGCTAGAAGTATATGCTACTAATACTTCAGGGATCGCATTATACAAAAAAATGGGTTTTAAAGAAACAGGTCACATACAAGGTTTCTTTTTTGAAAATGATAACTATCTAGACAAACTTACGATGACCAAAGCGGTTTCTTAATGATTTACGATAAAAAAACTGCCCTTTTTTAAAAAAGGGCAGTTTTAATTTTTATTGATTGTCAATGAATTCTTACTGACATAATCTATTATTTCTATTACTATACATGCGTCTTACGGCTCTTTTATCAAATCTAGAAACGTCATTTGCATTAAATACGACACTAGGGTTTGATCCAGAAGTCATGATTGAATTAGGGTCACTACCAACCGGTGTCCCAGGGACTGCTGTTCCAAAAAACTCTTGTTCAACATGAAGAAATCCAATGTTATGACCAATTTCATGAGCTAATATATTTCCCCATTCTCTATCCGTTACAGGATCTCCATCGATACTAGGCTCATTAAGGTTTAATAAAATCAAACCTCCTTCTACACCATTACTTGGAAATTCTCCTCGACCCCATCCGCCGATCTCTCCGGGATTAGATAAGCGAACCAAAATATCAGGGTTACTAGTCACAGGAATCAGACGCAGCGTTGTTCTATTGACATTGTTCCACAGATCAATACCTCTCTGAAAGCCTCTTCCTGCAGCATTGTTACCCAAAGCATTCTGAATACGGATGTTTCCTGCCCTATTACAATTAACAATCCCGAAAAAAGCTTGTTTTGAGCTGATCCCTTCTTGAAGGGTTTCTTCGGTAATAAAAATATCACCGTCTACAACATACCCTCCATCTTCAGGTATCACAGATGTTTTATTCATATCAAAACCCATACTTTCTAGCTTTGATAAAACTTCGAGTGGCACACTCTGTTGTGTAATTGCGTTGTCTTGTTGAAGATCATTTTCGGCATCATCAGAACACCGAACCACACTGATTGCTAATAGCATCAGCATAGAAAATTTGAAAATTTTCATAATTAGTATATTTAAGTTGAGCCATAAATTTAACTAAAAATTTTTATAAAAATCAGTTAATCAAATTTATATATATGTGTTTTTTTGTGAAATAGAGGTGCTTATACACAAAAAATGTTAACATTTTCTAGAATTTTGGTTAAAAAAAACGATGTACCTTATCCAAAAAGTAGACATAAAAAAACTGCCTTTTCGAAAAGGCAGTTTTCATTCTTTAGGTTTTTAAGATAAATGGATCTTATCTACACAATCGATTACTATTATTACTATACATACGTTGTACAGCTACTTTATCAAAATTCGAAACATCGTTTGCATTAAATACGACACTAGGGTTTGATCCAGAAGTCATGATTGAATTAGGATCACTACCAAACGGTGTCCCAGGGACTGCTGTTCCAAAAAACTCTTGTTCAACATGAAGAAATCCAATGTTATGACCAATTTCATGAGCTAATATATTTCCCCATTCTCTATCCGTTACAGGGTCTCCATCGATACTAGGCTCATTAAGGTTTAATAAAATCAAACCTCCTTCTACACCATTACTTGGGAATTCTCCTCGACCCCATCCGCCGATCTCTCCGGGATTAGATAGGCGAACCAAAATATCAGGGTTACTAGTTACAGGAATCAAACGCAGGGTTGTTCCATTGACATTGTTCCATAGATTAACACCTCTTTGAAAACCTCTTCCTGCGGCATTGTTACCCAAAGCATTCTGAATACGGATGTTTCCAGCTCTATTACAATTCATAATTGTTATAAAAGCTTGTTTTGAGCTGATCTCTTCTTGAAGGGTTTCTTCGGTAATAAAAATATCACCGTCTACAACATACCCTCCTTCTTCAGGTATTACAGATGTTTTATCCATATCGAAACCCATACTTTCTAACTTTGACAAAACTTCGAGTGGCACACTCTGTTGTGTAATTGCATTGTCTTGTTGAAGATCATTTTCGGCATCATCAGAGCACCGAACTACACTGATTGCCAATAGCATCAGTATAGAAAATTTGAAAATTTTCATAATTAATATATTTAAGTTGAATCATGAAACTAATTATTATTTTTTTCAAAAAGTGTTAATAATTAGCCATTTTTTACATGTATTTTCAAAAAATTAACTTAAGTAAATAAAATTTCATTTCTAGGTTTAGATTTTGATCTTATCACTTTTCCGTATCTTCGCGCCACCTTTTATAACAATTCTATGATCAAATCTATGACTGGTTTTGGGAAGTCCATTTTACAGCTCCCTTCCAAAAAAGTAACAATCGAGGTTAAATCTTTAAACAGCAAAAACCTGGATATAAATGCTAGAATCCCATCGCAATACCGCGAAAAAGAGCTAGAAATGCGAAATACCATCGCCAAAAGTCTAGTGAGAGGTAAAATAGATTTTGGATTGTATGTAGAGATTACAGGTGAAGAAACAACCACCAGAGTCAACGAAGTGATTGTAAAAGAATATATTAAGCAATTAAGCAATGTGCATCAAGCGGATACTACAGAATTGATGAAAATGGCGGTTCGCATGCCTGATGCTTTAAAAACAGAACGAGAAGAGATCAATGAAGAAGAGTTTACTGCTATCAAAAATGAGCTTGACGCTGCATTGGTCGAAATAGAAAACTATAGAGTTGACGAGGGAAAAGCCTTAGAAAAGGATTTCAATATCAGGATCAACAATATAGAAAACTTACTCAAAAAAGTGATTGAAATAGATCCGGAGCGTATAAAAGCAGTGAGAGAACGATTACAAAAAGCCGTTTCAGAATTAAAAGAAGAAGTAGATCAGAACCGTTTTGAACAAGAACTTATCTACTATCTGGAAAAATTTGACATTACAGAAGAAAAAGTTCGATTGTCTAATCATTTAGAATATTTTACAACTACCCTAAACTCTGCCGATTCTAATGGAAAAAAATTAGGTTTTATCAGCCAGGAGATCGGACGAGAGATCAATACTATAGGTAGCAAATCAAATTATGCACCAATGCAACAGTTGGTCGTGCAGATGAAAGATGAGCTTGAAAAAATAAAGGAACAATTACTAAACGTATTGTAAATGAATCAGGGAAAGCTTATTGTACTTTCTGCACCTTCAGGAAGTGGAAAAACGACTTTAGTCAAATACTTGCTTAATCAAGAAGAGTTAAATCTTGGATTCTCTATTTCTGCAGCTTCTCGAGAACCTCGATCAGGAGAAATACATGGTAAAGATTACTATTTCTTATCCCTTAGAGAGTTCAAAGACAAAATCAAGTCAGACGAGTTTCTTGAGTGGGAAGAAGTCTACCGTGATAACTTCTACGGTACGTTGAAAACAGAAGTACAACGACTATGGGATAATGGTAAACATGTAATTTTTGATATTGATGTTGTTGGAGGTCTGGATATCAAAAGAATTTATCCTGATCGCACACTTGCCGTATTTGTAAAGCCACCGAGTATCGAGGAGTTAAAGATACGTCTCAAAAAACGCAAGACAGAGTCTGAAGACAAAATCAATATGCGCGTAGCCAAAGCTTCTACAGAAATGGCTACTGCACCACAATTTGATGCTATTGTTACTAATGACGACCTTGAAAAAGCAAAACAAGAAGTATATCAACTCGTTAGAAAGTTTCTTTTAGGATAAAAACATGTATAAAGAAACGGCAATCCTAAAGTCCTTAAGATCAAAAATCAGTTTTTCATGAAAAAAGTTGGATTGTATTTTGGAACCTTTAACCCCATTCATATAGGGCACCTTGCCATAGCAAATCATATGGCAGAGTTTTCTGATCTCGATGCGCTTTGGATGGTCGTAACACCACATAATCCACACAAAAAAAAGAGTTCTTTACTAGATAACCATCATCGCTATGAGATGGTATATCGTGCTACGCAACAATATCCAAGATTACAACCCAGTGATATCGAATTTAAGCTAAAACAACCCAATTATACAGTAGACACCCTAGCCTACTTGCAAGAAAAATACCCTGAATATACGTTTAGTCTGATTATGGGAGAGGATAACTTAAAAAGTTTTCATAAGTGGAAAAATTATGAGGTGATTCTAGAACATCATGATATTTATGTATATCCACGTATTGCAGAGGGTGAGATCAAAACTCAATTTAGCAATCATCCTAACATCCATAGCATTGATGCTCCTATTATGGAAATCTCATCAACATTTATCCGAAAAGCTATTGCAAATCACAAAAACATAAGGCCGCTACTACCAGAAGCCGTTTGGGAATATATTGATGAAATGAATTTTTATAAATAAAAATATCATTTTCCTTGTTTTTGATTTTAGATACACAGCAGTATTATTGATCTACTTTGTCTTCGGGCAGTTTAATAGTATTCTCCTTTGGGATACGCTTTTTGAGTAATAAGATTTGCCCTAAGTGGCTAGACTGATGCTCCATTACATGAAACCAGTTGTAGTGATAATTACTATACGCCGCATCAGATGCTCCTTGTGTAAGCCAATCGTCATTACGTTTTTTGAGTTCTTCTAATGTTTTTTTCCTTACCTCTTTATATTGGTTGAGATAATAGTCTACATCATGACCTTTTATTTGTGCTCGGGCATCTTCTCCCAATGAAAGTGCTACACCCCATTTTTTCTTTTCTTCTTCATTAAACCCTCTATTCTCAAAAGTATAGGCTTGATAATATACTTCTGTCGCAGCTAGATGCATAAGTAGCGCCCCTATTCTGTTTGCTTTTTCATCCATAAGATGATCAAGTTCTCTTTGATCGAGGTTTTGTACAACTCTTTCTACTCGTTTGCTCAGATTGTTCAACATAGAGACTAGTGTACCGATTTGGGGGGTATATTCTTGTGATGCGTTGATATAGCGTGTAGAATCTTTTTTTACATTTTTACCTGTAATAAGTAGTCCATATTTCCCCTCTGTCTTGTCTTTTGTAGATTGATAGGTAAACCCTTTGATTCTTACTGTTCTATCTTTACGTATTCCTCTAAGCCAATTGGGTACTTCGTCTTGATTGATAACTTGTTCCTCAAATCCCGGGTTTTTAATTTCTAATGGTTCATAAATGCCTTGTTCATTTTTAGTAAAAAACTTAACATTATCAAAATAAAAATCCCCGTTAAGTACGCAGATCCCTCCAAAATTAACTGTAGAAGCATTTTGATCCATAGACCCCTCTATTGTATATGTTTTCCATTCAGAAGAAGTTATAGGCCTATCATTCATATTGTCAAAAAAACCAGACTCTCCATTTGTATTGTCTACACGTACCCATAAACCGGCATTACCTTTATCATCTTGCGCTACTACTTTTACATCTGCCTGTAGTTTAAAATCTACTTTTTTATCTGTTTTCACAGGGATGATCTGCACAAATGAGGTCCATTCTCTTTCTATAGGACGTGTTGTCTTTTGTGCATATACAGATATACTCAAAACAAGTATAGAGATTAGGCTTATAATTTTAGTAGAGTGTGTTGGTGTCATTTATATTATGTTTATATGTTTGCCAAGAGGCGAAAAAAATTATTTTGATTTTGAAATTTGTTCTGCCATAAGTAAAGCATTATAAGCGTTTACAATTTTTCCTGATTTAGAAAGCTCAGAAAAAGGAACTAGTTTTTTACTCCCATCTTCTTGTTTGATCTCTACATCAATATCATAAGAAACTCCAGATTTCATAAGGATATCTTTAACTTCAAATGCACTTAAATCAGGGTGATGTGATCGTATCAATGCGGCTACTCCGGATACTATAGCTGTTGAATATGAGCTTCCACTAGCTATGCCATATTGGTTTTTAGGCTTAAGAGCCTTTACCTTATATCCAGGTGCGAAAAGATCTACATTATTTTTTCCATAGTTAGAAGAGTTATTTTTTAATTTACTATTTAAAAAAAATGTACTAGCTCCTACAGTTATTACATTTTGAACAAATTCTTTACCATTTTTCCCAATTTGATCTTTAGGAAACCAATCACTTTTATCTATATTAAGATTATCATTCCCAGCCGCTTTCACTATAAGAACATTTTTAGATTCTGCGTATTTAATTGCTCTTTCTACCCAATTTTGATTCAAAGAAAAGCTTTTTCCTTGACTTAAATTTATAATTTTTGCCCCATTGTCTACAGCATATTTGATTGCTAATGATAAGTCTTTATCAGTATAATCTCCAATTGCTGTGAAGTATAAGGGCATAATCTTTACATTATTGGTAACACCCTTAAGCCCTATTTTATTAGTTCTATCTGCCGCAATCATACCAGACATAGCGGTAGAATGCTTAAGTTTGTTTATATTTTGAGATAAGTAAGGGCTTCCATATTTCTTATCTGTAATATCATCTTGATCATCATTAATTCTTATCCTAGTATCGTAATTAATATTCATACAAAACTCTAGAATACTATCCTTTTCTCTTATTAATTTATTAAAATAATCATCATCAAAGTTTTTTTTGATTGCATGATTTAGAATCTTGGTGTTTTTTATAATTATTGAATCTGATGTTTTAATTTTATCTAACTTCTCAATAGTAATTATTGTATCTGACAAAAATTCTGAAACTATTTTGAAAGCCCTTTGTCTTATTGTTTTATACTTATGATATTTACTAATTGAATTTTTAGTTTCTTTTATAATAGATCTATATGAGGAGTCAGCTTTCTTAAATAATTCATATTTTTCTTTATCCTTTTTACTGATCACATCAAGAGCCTCAAAGTAATTGTTATATTTTGACAAAATACGAGTTTCTTCCATTTGTACATATGTCAAAGAATTTCCTTTAGCATTACTTACAAAATTCCATCCATTTATATCATCTATATAACCATTACCATCATCATCAATATTATTGTTTGGTATTTCATCTTTATTAATCCATATATTATTAATTAAATCTTCGTGATTAATATCTGGATCAGTGTCCAAAACAGCTACAATAATTTCTTCTCCTCTTCTATTCTTGATTATTTTATTATAAGCTTTGTTTAAACTAATACCAGGAATTGTATCGTTGATAATGTCTTTGTATTGCCAATTTTTTTGTTGCTCTTCTGATAGGGCTATTGCCTTGGGTATGATGCTATCAATTTCTACAAACTGCCTTTCTTCTGTTTTTTTACAACTAGTAAAAATGATAATAACCAATAGTAGTATAAAACTGTTTTTCATCAGAAAAATTTACTTTGAATTTGCAACTTGTTCTGCCATGAGTAAGGCATTGTAGGCATTTACAATTTTCCCTGATTTAGAAAGTTTAGAAAAAGGAACTAGTTTTTCACTTCCATCTTCTTGTATAATCTCTACATCGATATCATAAGAAACTCCAGATTTCATAAGGATATCTTTAACTTCAAATGCACTTAGATCAGGATGGTACGATCGTATCAATGCAGCTACTCCGGATACTATAGGAGCCGAAAGTGATGTGCCATTAATAGGCCTATATATATTGCCATGTGATGTACTATAAACCTTGTATCCGGGCGCAAAAAGATCAATATGTTTTTTACTATAATTACTAAAATAAGCTTTGAGCGTTTTGTCTAGACTATATGTTGATGCCCCTACTTTGATTAAATTATTAGAAATCTCCTCACCAGTCTTCGAGTAATCATTTGGATAGTGAGTATTTTCTAGATTGATCTCTATATTATCATTTCCTGCAGAACATACGATAAGAACATCTTTGGACTCTGCATATACAATCGCATCATCTACCCAACTTCTGTTTAGAGATAATGGTTTTCCAAAACTCATATTAATGATTTTTGCACCATTGTCTGCTGCATATCGAATAGCCAGAGCAATATCTTTATCATGTTCATCACCACCGGATGAAGCTACGCATAGAGACATGATTTTTACATGATCCAAAATACCATTTATACCCTTATCGTTATGGCGATCTGCAGCAATAGCACCTGCAACTCCAATAGCGTGTTGAAATGGTATGTCATCATTCCAAACCTTAGGATTACCATATTTGATATCGTTTATATTTTCTGGATCATCGCCGATCAACGTTCGTTCATTATGCTCATAACGTAGCGATTTTGACATTACAGCATCAAAGGATTTTTTATAGTTATGAATCCGTTTTTGTGTTAAGTTATACTTTTTATAATTCACCATATAGTAAATTAACTTAGATACAACCGTATCTTTTTTATATACAGTATATAAACTATCCAGCTCATTCAGCGTGTAGTCTTGTTTTGGATAAATTTTTTGTAACGTTGCTAAAGACTCAGGATAGGTATTTACCAAAAAGTCGCCATATTTTTGGTTTTGCAGCCCCTTTTTTAATTCTTTTTCTCTAAGATGTTGTGCTTTTTTGTATAGTGCATAAGCTTCAGAAAGTTCAGTTGGTATTTGGTCAGGCTTTTTATCGCTAAAAACTGAATCATACTTTCTAATAATACGCATAGATTCAAAATTAGAATAGAATACATCTTCTCCTTTTTTATTACCCAAAAAATTCCATCCGTTCATATCGTCTATATACCCATTGTTGTCATCATCAATATTGTTATCAGGTATTTCTTTGGGGTTTATCCAGATATGTTTAGATATATCTTCGTGATTAATATCCAGCTTTGTATCTATTACAGCAATAATAATAGGAGCTCCTTTTTTGTCCTTTATAATTTCTGTATACGCTTTATCAAGACTAATACCTGGTATTGTATCGTCGATAATATCCTTGTATTGCCAATTTTTTTGTTGTTCTTCTGATAGGGCTATTGTTTTGGGTATGATGTTATCAATGGCTACAAACTGCTTTTCTTCTGTTTGTGTACAACTAGCAAAAATGATACTAGTAAATAGTAGTATAAAACTATTTTTCATTAGGCTGATATTCTGGATGCCCGGTTTGCCAAAACGCAAAAGATAAAGCTTCAGCGATGCTTTCAAATTGTGAAGTTTTGGTAAACTGTAAACCATGACCGGCATCAAACTCTGTTTTAAGTAAAATAGGATTATTCGAAGTATTTGCTTCTTGCAATCTTGCTGCGAATTTCATAGAATGCCATTGTGGGACTCGGGTGTCATTTGCACCAGTAGTAAGCAATGTAGCCGGATATTCAGTATTATCCTTGACATGGTGATACGAATCCATTGCCAAAAGTCCTTTAAAACCAATAGAATCTTTTATACTCCCAAATTCTTTTGCTGTATTAGCTCCATTAACACCGCTTTCTATTCTTATAGTATTGAGTATACCTCTATCAATGATTACTGCATTGTAGAGATCAGGACGTTCGGTCATTGCTCTACCTATCACAACCCCTCCTGCGCTTCCACTCCAGATGGCGACCTTACCCTTAGACGTATATTTATTATTGATTAAATACTCTGTACAGGCTATAAAATCTTTCCAACTGTTCGGTTTTGTTGTCTTGTGCCCACCTTTGTGCCAATCATCTCCTTTTTCGCCACCGCCTCTCACATGTGCTACTGCATAGATTGCTCCTTCTCGAGCACAAAATAAGAATGGATAATAAGAGTTAGGTACCATAGATACACCATAAGCGCCATAAGCTCTCATGACTACAGGGGTGCTCCCATTTTTTTGAGTTCCTTTTTTGTATACCAGAGATAGTGGAACTTCTGCACCATCATGAGAGGTTACTGTTACCTCTTCTACAACAAGATCAGCAAAATCATCAATAAACTTATCCGGAAATACATTAAAGTTTTCTAGCGTTTCTGTATCAAAATTAAATAGGTGTTGCTCAATATCGCTTAACCACCCTTTGGTTACTACTAATATATCTTCTCCTTTTCTATACAATTTGATATCACCATATGGTTTTGGTAATTTAATTTCTTTTTCTACTCCTTTATTTATATAGTATAATTTGGTAGCAACACCATTAATTCCCGTAGAAAATAATAGTCCTCTTTTGGTTGACATAAAGTATTTGATCACCTCCTCTTCCTTTTCATCTGCTATTACTTTAGGGTTCTCAAAATCGGGGGTGATTATAGAGGTCTTACAAATTTTATAATTAGGACTATTATTTGCGGTCATGTAGATTATGCTATCATTATCTATATGATAACTTTTTATTCTATCTTCTTTTTTAAAGAGAGGTTTCCAGTTTTGTTTTTTCTGATCAAGTTCCTCTTTGGTAATATAATAGGCATCAGTAAAAGGAGTAGCTCCGCCTACTATACCCAAAATATAATCTGTATTGGGGTGATCTACGTATATCATAGGAAAATCCTCTGATCGCATACCAATCTCAGGATTATTTTCTTTAGAAAAAGATGTTGTTGTTTTAGGGTTTTTGCCAATGGTATAGACAACAGAGGAGCTGTCATGACTGGCATTACGATTTTTTGTATTTGCGTTTGGCAAATACGAATAGATAATAGAAGAATTATCAAAGAGCCACTGTATACCAGCAATAGAAGTAGGTTTACAATGATCTATAATGTCGGGATATATCTTTTTACTGCTTACTTCTTGTACAATAATTTTTGAATATTCATTTTCATCATGATTAATGCTTATTGCTATTTTACTACCATCCCAACTAGGTTTGATATAATTAATCTGGTTTTTTGTGTTTAGTTCCGGTTGAAAGTCTTTGGGGTCAAATAATTCTATCTCTTTATCGTTGATTCCTTTTTTATAATAGAGTTTGGCTACATCTTCATTAGCTTTTCTTTTTAGATAAAAAATAAAACCATTATCAGCAACTTGTAATCGCCTAATTTTAAAATTTCTTTTTTGATCATACGCTTCTAATTTATCAATAATATGTTGTCGATGGTGTAACTTTTGTAGTGTAGTAATAGTCTCTTTGTTTTGTTGCTTAATCCAATCAATTACAGTGGTATCTTCTACACGTTCTAGATGTCGATATGAATCAGTTATAGTTTGCCCATGATATACATCAGAAACAGCATCTTTTTTAGGTTGAGTACAACTAGCAAAAATGATACTAGCAAATAGTAGTAGAAAGCTTTTTTTCATTAGAAAAAATTATTCGTTAGGCTGATATTCTGGATGCCCGGTTTGTGAAAGAGCAAAAACTATTATCTCTCCTATTTTAATATTCATTTTTCTTTTAGAACTTTCATATCCATGTCCAGACTCAAAATCTACTGAAAATAATATAGGTTTTTTAGAACTACTATATTCCCTTAAACGAGCTACAAATTTCATTGATTGCCAAGATGCTACCCTAGAATCATTAAGACCAGTAGTAACTAAAAACGAAGGATATGAAGTATTCTTTTGCAAACTTTGATAACTATCCATGGCAAGAAGAGACTCAAATTCTTTTGGATTCTTAACTGTTCCAAATTCCTTTGCATTATTTTTACCATTAGGAGCAAATTCTGATCTTAGTGTGTTTAGCATTCCTGAAGTTATTACAGCAGCAGAGAATAAACTAGGCTCTTCTAAAACAGCTTTTCCAACAGCAATACCTCCCGCGCTTGCACCCCATGCTACTGTTTTTGAAGATTTTGTATACTTATATTCTTGAAGGTATTTTACACAACTAATTAAATCTTTCCAACTATTAGCTTTATTTAATTTTAACCCTTCAGTGTACCATTCATATCCTTTTTCTCCTCCTCCTCTTACATGTGCTACAGCGTATACCCCACCTTCATCAATCCAATTTGAAATTAGAGCAGTTGATCTTGGGTTAATACTTCTTCCATAAGCTCCATATGCTGTTATGAATAATGGATGATTACCATTTTTTTTAAAACCTCTTTTATAGATTATTGATAAAGGTATATCTTTTTTATCATGAGATTGAACTAATATTTCTTCAACAACTATATCATCTTTGTTATTTTTTTCTGAATTTGATTTAGAATTCTCTAGTATAAAAGAATTACTTATTACATCGTAAAAATATTTTTTTGAATTGATAGTCCATCCTTGAAGAGTTACCCACAAATCACTTTCTATTGGACTTTTCGTTTGTAGTTTAATATTACCCGCTCCTATTGGAAGTTCTATCGATTTTAAATTTCCATTATTTTTAAGTAACATTAAATTCGCCTCTACTCCATTTTTAACTTTTACAAAGTAAATACCATCTTTAGTTATAGCAAAATCTGTAATTATTTCATTAGTATATTCAGGGACAAGAACCTCTGGTTTCTCAAAATTAGGATTATTTATTAAAGTTCTACATATTTTAAAATTTGAAGCATTTTTAGCAGTTAGAAATATCAATTCATCTTTAAACAAGAAAAACCTTCTTACCTTATCTGAAACTTTAAATAAAGGTCTCCAATCATTTTTCTTTTTCGATATAGATTCTAATGACGAAATATACGCATTTCTATATTTTGCTACTCCTGCAACTGTTCCTACAATATGTTTATTTTCAACAAAATCGAAGTATAATAAAGGAAAGTCTTCTTCCTTAAATGATACATCAGGATTATTTTCTTTTGAAAAAAGCACTGTCTTTTCCTGTTTGTTTTCAATATTGAAGTAAATCGCTTCTGTATTGAACAGATAGTCCTCTTTATTTTTGTCCGTTACAGGGACATGAGTATAATATATTCCATCACAATTGGCATTCCATTTAATACCTCCTAAAGCACTTGGCCATGATTTTTTATTGGTTTTGAATATTATTTCTTTGGATTCTACATCTATTACTATAATATCTGAAAATTCTGTGTCATTTTCTGTAACTCCTATTGCTATTTTCTCACCATCTAAGCATGGACTAATATGATTAATTTTGTATTTAACTCCATCATCAATTCTATAAGATGATGGATCAAAAATCAAAACTTCCTTACCATCTTTACCATTCTTATAAAATAACTCTGAAAAATTATTTTCAGACTTTGTTTTTAAATAGAAATATTTGTTGTTTGAAGTTATTCTAGTAGAAGATATCTGATCTCCTTTCTTGTCGTAAGAATTCAAAATTTTCTCCAAAACCTTATCGGTTGATTCAATATTTTTAAAATAATTACTAGTAACTTCATTGTTTTCTTTTATCCAATCAACAATAAAATTATTGTCTAAATTCTTCTCTAAATATCTATAAGGATCACTAACCTTTTTACCAAAGTATTCTTCTGTCAATTCTTGCTTTTGTAAAGGTTTTATAATTTCTTGAGAATTAGATTGAAAGATAGATATGAAAAAAATTATTAAAGACAAGTATTTCAAAATAGAAAGATTTTTATGTTGATTTTATGTTGATTTTACATCTCGATCAATTTGAATTGATCGAGATGTAAATATTTAAACAAAATTTATTAACCCGTTATACTTATACCACCTTCTCCAGTTCCATCATCTGAAATTATAGCACTTCCTCCTTTAATGACATAAAGATTGTTTAACTTAGAGATTTGAAGTTTTTTGAAACTAAGTTTTTTTTCTTGTTTTACTTTTGCTTTTTTTTTCATTTCAATTCATATTTAGACGTTGGTTTCAAATGTATAATAAGTAATAAAAGAGGGCAATTATTTTTTATTTTAATAGTCTATATTTATAAATAAACATGCTTAAGTTTTTGTAAACAAGCATTTTATATTTTTCTGCTTTTCTGTATATTATTAATAAAATAAGATGGATATAAACCTGTTTTTTTATAAAAAGCTTTGGAAAATGCCTCTTGCGATTTAAAACCAACTTCATTAGCAATAGCTTTAATCGTGTAAGATCTGAATTTTTTATCTTCTTTAATCCTATCAATACTATATTGTATTCTTAAATCACTAATATATTTTGAAAAATTTTTTTTCTCTTGAGAATTTATCACAAATGATAAATAAGAAGTATTAGTCTTTAAAGTAGTAGCTAATTCTTTTAATGAAATATTCTTAGATAAATATTTTTTTTCTGTTTCAAATTTTCTTAAACCTTCTAAAATACTTTCAACAATCTCTTCTGGAATAGAATCTTGTTTTTTTATTTGAACTAGTTTTTTTGTTTGATTTTTTGGACTTGACTGGTCCTTCATCAATTGATTAAATCGAGTTTGATAAATCTTTTTCTTTTTGTAAAAAAAGTAAATTAAAAACAATAAGCTTATAATAGCCATGCTTGTGAAAAAAAGAAAATAGGAATATTGTTTTTTGCCCTCACCTAATTTTTTTATTAAATTTTCTTTTTCGTGAATTAAATTTCTATTCTCATAATTTCTAGCAATATCCTTATTTATATTCTGAAATTTTAAGTCCAAAATACTATCAAGCCTAATTAACTTATTCATAAAAATCAGTTGTTGTTCATGATTTTTATTATCTCTATAAAGTTTTACGAGAGCTTCATACGCTATTTTAGTTTCTTTAATTGTTTCTGGATAATTAGCATACATTGAGTCAATTTTAAGAAGATAATTTTCATATTGTTGATTATTACCTCTATCTCTTTCTATTCGACAGATAATTAAGTATATTGAAGCTAATCTTGCTTTTCTATTTTTAGTTAGATTGGCACTTTTCTTAAGACTGTCTAATGCCATATCAACCCTTCCTGACAATTGTAAAGTTGATCCATAACAAGCTAAAAAAACGGGATACATATATTGATTTTCTGTCTGAAGAGATTCTTTGATTCCTCTTTTATTAATAATCTCTGCAGAGTCGAGGTTCCTTTTTATATTATATATATTTGCCAACCTAAATAATGATTTCAAATACTGCCTTTTCTCTTCTGGACTTTCAATATCTTTCTTATCAAAATATTTAATATTAGACCTAAATATTTCTAATGCTTCTTCTCTTTGCTTTGTAACATTTTTTAGATTGCCAATATGGTGTTTTATTACTACCTGTTGAAAGTGATTGTTTTCCTCAACAGCTATTTTCTGAGCATCTAGTAATTTAGATAGCGATTTATTATATTCAGCTAAAAAATAAAATTGAATTCCCTTTTGAATGTTTCCTTTAATAAGTAATTCCTTGTTTTTAGATTTTTTACCATAAAAAATAATACTATCAGCATATTTTAGTGATTTCTTTTCACTAGAAGCTTCTGAAAGGTAAAGAAAACCATTTGCAATTTTAATACTGTTTTTTTCTTTTTTAGCCAGATTCAAATAAGCATTAGCATAAACCCTTGCTGCTTCTAAATCATTTCCACTATTATAATATCGTTTTTCGAGATAATTATAACTTTTGTTTTTCAAAGAATCTTTTTCAACACTCTTAAAAATCAAAGCTGATTCGTACAAAGGTTTTGAATTAACTATATTAGTAAATAGTATAAAAATAACTAAATAAGTTAATGTAATTTTTTTTTCTCCCTTCACTTTATACAACTTTAGGTGTTTACATATTATTATAAATCAAAACTTCACGTAAGCTTTTGTCTATCAAATTATTATTGATTAAATAATAGTCAACAATTTATAAAATAACAGATGTCAATTTATAAATCATCATTGTAACAACTTGTTTTAAAGATTGTTGCACTCTTACATTTGTCCTATCAAAAAATGAAAATTTTATTTAAACCTAAAAAGCACTTATTAAACAAACCGCTATAGTAGTGTAAGCAAACAATCTTTAAAGTTTTGATTGATTAATGAATTAAAGTGAGTAAAGATAATAACCTTATTTGAATTAGTTGAAGTTCATTTTGAAAGAAAAACCTTATTGAATATTGAGTTAAGTATTATTACACAAAAAGTTTTCAATAATAAAACATAACTATTAATAATATTATAAAACCAAAAAAACATTGGCTATGCATATAGGATCACAACCCTCAAAAAATAAATTTATCGCAACGGTTTTAGCAGCCTTTCATATGACCACAGATCAGTTTATGTATAATCTAGTAAGACAAAGCCTTTATGAAACCATACTCTATCTCTGGATCAATAAGCTCTATACCAAAGGCAAAACCAGTGACGAAGCGATTCAATTAATTTATAAAGCGCGTAACCTGTTTTTGCTTGACTATTACAAAAAAACATGCGCCGGGTATAACAAGGTGTGAGGTATGGGGTGTGAGGAGTGAGTATGTTAAAATATGATATGTACGTCACCCTGAACTTGATTCAGGGTCGCACTAGAAAGGAAAACATAAATAATGAGATGCTGAATCAAGTTCAGCATGACGATATAAAAAGTAAAGAAGCAAAAATAAAACTAACGAGATACCTAATCGAGTTCAGCATGACGATATAAATAGGTAAAATGAATAACGAAAAATTAATAACTATAGAAAAATGAGAAATATTATTCAAGACCAATTAACACCGGAAGAAAAACAACAAGCAGAAAACTTAATCACAGAATTAGAAAATATCTTCTTAAACAAATTATCTGCACTTACAGAAAAGCAACGCTCAGGATATAAAGCTATCAACGAAAAAAATAAATTATTCGTTAATAAAATTAAAGATTACCGTAATCATAGCCCATCACTAAGCTCTCCTGATATCGACTGGGAAGAGTTTGATAGAGACTATAGCGCTCGTGGATATCTCGAAAACCTATTGGGCCGTATAGAAAGCCTTGTGTATCGAATGGAAAGCACCAAAATTCTGCATGATTACGACAACTATCAAGATTCTCTTACAGACTACGCCTTCTCGCAATACAGCAAAGGAGCCGGCAAACCGGGATTTACAGAAAAAGTCGCAGAACTGTCACAATTCTTTAGCCGATCCAGAAGTAAATCAGATCCTACAGAAGAACAACTTTAAAAATGAGTTTGTGAGTCTTTGAGTAGGTGAGTTCTTGAGGTTTTGGAGAGTAAAACGATTTGTCAGTCTGAGCCTGTCGAAGACACTTTGAGAATGTGAGTTTGTGAGTTGTTGAGTATTTGAGGAAGTGGTAAAGGGGTTAGGTATGGGGTGTGAGGAATGAGGATATAATATGTACGTCATCCTGAACTCGATTCAGGGTTGCACAACAAGCGAAAACATAACTAGTGAGATGCTGAATCGAATTCAGCATGACGAAAGCAGAATAAGATTAAAGTGATTTGAATAGTGAAGTTTGAGTTTGGGAGATGATGAGTTTGTGAATATATATTAATAAAGCTGAAAAATTATTAATCGTCTCCCTAAACTCAATCAAAGATAGTATGTGAGGTATGAGGGGTGAGTTTGTGAGAATGTGAGTTGTTGAGTATTTGAGGAAGTAGTAAAGGGGTTAGGTATGGGATGTGAGGAATGAGGATATAATATGTACGTCACCCTGAACTCGATTCAGGGTCGCACAAGAAGAGAAGAAATAACTAATGTGATGCTGAATCGAGTTGAGCATGACTAAATAAAAAGAGAGATGAAATGTAAAAATAAAACTAAATGTCAGTCTGAGCTTGTCGAAGACCTATTACAAAATCAAACAAGAAAATTAAATATCCCCAATTGATACCCCCACTCCCCCTTTTTTAGCAACGTTTTACAATTAAAATTACATACATATAGTTGGGTAGGCACCCGTAAATAAAAGCTATTAAAGGGGGATTTTACCTCAATCGATAAAAAATGAAGCAGCAACCTCAAAATTTTAACAAAACACATTCAAATTTTAAGGAACGGCATTAAAATTTTAACCCCAAAGGTTAAACGTTTAACCCAAAAGACCAAACGATGGGTCAAAAAGACTAAGTGTTTAACCCGAAGCATTGAAATTTTAAGAAACATGACTCAAATTTTAACCCAAACCTTTAAAATTTTAACTCACGAGGTTAAAATTTCAACCTCGTGAGTTAAAATTTCTACTTGTCGAGTTGAAATTTTGATCAAAAAGACCCAACGGAAGGTAAAAAATACGCAACGGAGGAAAGGGATTAGATTAGGGGTGAGGTATTGGGTGTGAGGATGTAAAATGTAAAAGGCTAAATGTAAAAGTGAAAAGTAGCATTTGAGTAAGTGAGTATGTGAGGAAATTAAAATATAATATGTACGTCACCCTGAACTCGATTCAGGGTCGCACAAGAAGCTAAAAACCAAGCTTAATGAGATGCAGAATTAGGTGTGGGGTATGAGGGGTGAGGAGTAAAACGTGATGTCAGTTTGAGCTTGTCGAAGACATTGTGAGTCTTTGAGAATGTGAAGATTTACAAGGAGAACATACTTCGTACTTTGTACTTCTTACTCCCGTACTTCTAAATATTAAAAACAAAAAGGGAAAACAATGATACATTTTATAACCAAAATAACCATTACAGGGGTCAATATGTTACTTCAATATCTCACAACAATCTTTGGCCTATAATAACTATATCTTATGAAACAACTATTTCCTAAAGAAATTATAGAGCATACCGTAGAGGTACATCAATTTACTCATACCAGTAAAAGCAAGATCATTTATGGTACAATACTCTTTACCGTAGTCGTCGTATTACTTGGGTTACCCTTTATAAAAATAAATATATATACCACAGCAAAGGGAATGCTAAAACCAAGTAAAGAACGAATCATGATTACACCCTTACAATCCGGAAAGGTGATTTTTGCTGTTATACAAGACAACCAAAAGGTCGCAAAGGGAGATACCTTATTGATGACAAGCACTATAGCAATCGATGCACAAATACAAAGATCAACCCTACAAACACAAGAGATCAACACCTTTATTACAGATTGCAAATACCTAAGTACTACCATGTATCCAAAACTACATCAAGTACGTTCTGCAAAATATAAAAAAGAGACCCTCTATTTCTATCAAAAACTAAGGATTCTAAAAAATCGAGTACAAAAAACCAAAAACGATTATCTACGCAATAAAAAACTATATCAAAAAGGGGTTATTGCCAAAGTAGAATATGAGAATACTTTATTTGAATACCAACTGGCAAGCAGTAACGTATCACAATATAAAAAAGAACAAAAAAACAACTGGCAAGCGGCTTTAACCGATTACAACACAACACTAAGGGAACAAAAAAGCAACCTCTCACAATTACAACAAAGCCAAAAAGAGCAGATGATTATTGCCCCTATAGATGGGATACTCAAAAATGTAACCGGCATCGCCCCCGGTAGTTTTATAACTGCAGGAACTAAGCTTGCAGAAATATCACCGGATACCCGGTTGGTTGCAGAGTGCTACCTCTCTCCTTCTGATATCGGATTGATCAGCAAAAACAAAACTGTTAATTTTCAGGTCGATGCCTTTAATTACAATCAATGGGGATTGGCTACCGGACAAATTCTTGAAATCAGTAAAGACATTGATATGATAGACAATCAACCTGTTTTTAAAGTAAAGTGTCAGGTAGATCAAAATTTTTTACAACTCAAAAATGGATTCAAAGGCAACTTTAATAAAGGAATGACCCTCAATGCAAGATTTCAACTCACTGAGCGTACATTGTATGATCTGCTATATGACAAAGTTGATGATTGGCTTAACCCTTCTAGTCCAAATAGGGACGAGGTGGTGAGTCGTTGAATGTGAGTTTGTGAGTTGTTGAGTATTTGAGGAAGTAGTAAAGGTGTGAAGTATGGGGTATGAGGAATGAGGAAATTAAAAATATAATATACACGTCACCCTGAACTCGATTCAGGGTCACACAACAAGCGAAAACATAAATAATGAGATGCTGAATCGAGTTCAGCATGACGAAATAAAAAGAAAGATGAAATGTCAGTCGGAGCCTGTCGAAGACCTACTGAAAAGTAAATAACCAAAAAACTTCGACAAGCTCAGTTTGACAATAAAAATTAAAATATAACACACGTCACCCTGAACTCGATTCAGGGTGACACAAAAAGATAAGAAATAACTAGTGAAATGCAGCATTAGGAATGAGGTGTTGGGTGTGAGGAATGATAGAGATGGAAAGTGAGATTTGAGAGAGAGGAGGACATACTTCGTACTTTGTACTTCTTACTTTGTACTTATAACCACTTATTACTAAAAATTAAAAACTAAAAAACCACCATGAGAAGAACCAAAATAAAACAACATGATATCACAGACTGCGGTGCTGCTTGTCTGGCATCGGTGGCTGCACATTATAAATTACAAATCCCCATTGCCAGAATACGACAACTTGCCAATACAGACAAAAAAGGAACCAATGTATTAGGCTTACTCGAAGCCGCAGAACAGATCGGATTTGACGCCAAAGGTGTGCGTGGAGATCTGGAGAGTCTGTCTAAAATTCCTAAACCTGCTATTGCGCATATTATCGTAAATGAGCAATTACACCATTATGTCGTGATCTATCAGGTAACCAAACATCACATCACGATTATGGATCCTGCCGATGGTAGGGTACATAAAAAAACACATGACGAATTCAAGAAAGAATGGACAGGTGTACTGGTCTTACTATTACCCAAAGAAAATTTTGTAGCAGAAAATCAAAAAGTATCCGTCTACAAACGCTTTTGGTTTTTATTACAACCTCACAAAACCGTATTGATACAAGCTTTTGTTGGGGCAATGTTATATACCCTATTAGGATTCTCTACTTCTATTTATATTCAAAAATTAACCGACCATGTGTTTATAGGTACTTCTACCAAATTACTAAACTTGTTGGGGGTCTTTATGATTGCGATAGTACTACTCAAACTTGTGATTGGGGTTTTTAAAGATATATTCTTAATCAAAACGGGGCAACAGATCGATACCCGATTGATATTGGGATATTACAAACACCTACTTAAACTGCCACAACAGTTCTTTGATACCATGCGAGTGGGAGAGATTATTTCTCGCATTAATGATGCGGTAAAAATAAGAACATTTATCAATGGGGTAGCCTTAACCCTATCTGTTAATATCCTCATTGTTATTTTCTCTTTTGTTTTGATGTTTACCTATTATTGGAAACTAGCACTTATTATGCTTGCTATCATACCGCTATATGGTATCCTTTATAAAATTACGGATACGCTCAACAAACGAACAGAACGAGCAGTGATGGAAAAATCAGCAGAACTCGAGAGTCAACTTGTAGAATCTCTCAATGCCGTGGGAACCATAAAACAATTTGGTTTAGAGGGTTTTGCCAATATCAAAACAGAAACGCGTTTTATCAGTTTGCTAAAAACCGGCTATACCTCTGCGCTCAATACTGTATTTGCTACCTCGGGTACCGATACTATTGCACAACTCTTTACCATTATACTCTTGTGGTGTGGTACTTATTTTGTCATCCAAAAAGAAATTACAGCAGGAGAACTTATGGCCTTTTATGCCATTACAGGATACTTTACCGCTCCGGTAGCAAGTTTGGTCAGTGCCAATAAGCAAATACAAAATGCATTGATTGCCGCAGACCGTTTATTTGAGATTATGGACCTAGAGCGAGAAACCAACACCCAAAAAATGAAGCTTGACAACATGCATATTGGTGATATTCATTTTGCTAATGTGTCTTTTAGATACGGTTCGAGGGTGCAGGTATTTACTGATTTCAATTTGCGCATCCCAAAAGGAAAAATCACTGCTATAATTGGTGAAAGCGGATCCGGCAAATCCACACTAATGTCACTGTTACAAAATATATATCCCATACAAAAAGGGAAAATCGCTATAGGAGACAAAGATTTAAAACATATTGATAACGACAGTTTAAGACAACTGGTCGCAGTAGTACCCCAACACATCGACCTCTTTGCCGGCAATGTGATCGAGAATATTGCTGTAGGTGAGTTTGCTCCCGATGTAGAACGTATTATAAACGTTTGCAAAGCAATAGGAATTCTAGAATTTATAGAGCAACTTCCCAATGCATTTGCCACCTATCTAGGTGAAAATGGGGCAACACTATCAGGTGGGCAAAAACAACGGATTGCCATTGCACGTGCCTTATACAAAAATCCTGAAATATTAGTGCTGGATGAGGCCACCTCATCTCTAGATAGTACCTCAGAAAACTATATCCAACAAGCGGTACAACAATTACGTGACCAGCATAAAACAGTAATCATTATTGCACATCGATTAAGCACAGTAGTCAATGCCGACCAGATTGTGGTGCTAGAACAAGGTAAAGTTATCGAGCAGGGTGATCACCATACACTATATCCCCAACAAGGGAAATATTATCAACTCTGGCAAAAACAAATCCCGGAAATGAGTGTGTGAGATGTTGAGGAGGTGAGTTTGTGAGAATGTGAGTTTTTGAGCATGTGAGGAATGAGGATGTAAAATGTAAAAGGCTAAATGTAAAAGTGAAAAGTAGCATTTGAGTAAGTGAGTATGTGAGGAAATTAAATGAAATAAAACCAAATGTCAGTCTGAGCTTGTCGAAGACCTATTACAAATCAAGTGACTAAAAACTAAAAATATAACAAACGTCACCCTGAACTCGATTCAGGGTCGCACAAAACAGGGTAAAAAAATAGAAAAACTAAGCCTAATGAGATGCTGAATCAAGTTCAGCATGACGATACGGATAAATACTGATTACTTAATACTTTGTACTCAGTACTTAATAACAACTAAACAAAAAAAGTATGGATACATTAATCAAACATGTAGAGCTGATCGATCGTATAGATCAACTCATTCGATTAAAAGCAACAGGGCCACCGGCAACATTGGCTGCTCGGCTAGGCGTCTCTAGAACCAAAATCTACAGAGCTATTGATGTGATGAAAGATTTGAAAGCCCCTATCTATTATCATCATGGCATACAGAGTTTTGTATATGATGGGATCGTAAAATTTAGATTTGGGTTCGAGGTTGGAGAGCTAGATTATAGCGAATCCAAAGCCATATTTGGGGGAGGTTTTTTAAAAAAATATACATTTTACAACAGCGTCCCGAAAATTGGGACGCAACCGTTGTAGTATTGTAATATAAACGCAATGCGCATGCGTTTACAAGTGTTGCAACACAAAAACAGCATCAGGTTTGACGAAACAAGATGCACGGATTAAAAACTGAATTATTAATTATTAAAATTTAAAAACATGAAAAATTTAGAAAGTTTTGGAGTTCAAGCATTGAGCTCTGAAGAGATAAAAAAAGTTGACGGAGGCTGGGGATTAATCACAGCTCCAATACTAGGTTTAATCACAGGTTATGTAGTAAATATGTAAGTCAAAATAAAAATAAATAATTATGAAAAATTTAAAAGAATTCAATTCAATAGAATTAACACTAGAAGATAAATCAAATACAAATGGAGGTTCTATAATTGCCGCAGCTATTTTAACAGTTGCTCTTTTTAGTGCAGGATATCAAGTAGGTAGAGATTTAGCTTCTTAATAATAAATAAGAATACCTTAAGTTATAAATTAATAAAAAGAGGCTATTCTTAGTTAGAGAATACTTTTGATTAAAAGTATTCTCTAATAAAAATCTTTTTTTAATTTGATAATATTATAAGGTAAATTTGGTAAATAGTAATAAATAAAATATTTTAGTAGAAGTTTATTAAACTTAAAAACCTAAATTATGAAAGCAATTCAAGATAAAACAGCAACCGTTATTATATATAGTAGTATCGCCATGGTTGGTTTATTCATGGCAGGATACCAGATTGCCAAATATTATATTGGCTAAAACATATTTTATAAAAAGCATTTAAAAAAACACTGCTTTCTCTGAGAGCAGTGTTTTTTTATGTATAACAATTAAAATATCGTCATGCTGAACTCGATTCAGCATCTCACCAGAGTCGTTTCTCTACTTGTGTGACCCTAAATCAAGTTTAGGGTGACGTATATGCCATATGTGAATGTAATCACATTCCCAAGAACTCATAATGTCTTCGACAGGCTCAGACTGACATCACGTTTTACTACTCTACCCTCAAATACTCACTTCCTCACAAACTCATGGACTCAAAAACTCACATACTCAAAGTGTCTTCGACAAGCTCAGACTGACATCACGTTTTACTCCTCACCTACTCACAGACTCAAGAACTCACTTTCTCACAAACTCAAAAACTCAAAAACTCACAGGTTCATATCCGGAGTAATAGAATACTTTATTTTTTTGATTAACCGATGTACTCTCCCACTGCCTCCGGCAATGATTCCTGCAGTGAGGACAATGTCTATGGATTGGATAATAGTAGATTGAATTTCTGAAAGTGATTCTTGCGAACCCTCAAAAATAATACCTGACATAAGGCGTAATCCCGAAAAAGAGAGTACTAATCCTAATACAAAAGCGATTATAGAGGTTCTTTGTTGTCGATGTAACCCTTTATTAATCAACTTTTCTTGTAATGCTTTCTTTTCTCTCATAATCCTGATCACTTTATCAGGGTTTTCTTCTTCTACAGGTTCTTCTTCTATGGCAACAGCATCTCTATCTTTATTGATCTTTTCTAAATACGTATTGATCTCAGAAATTCTGTTTTTGCATTCTTTTTTCTCTTTCTGATTGGGATCATCTATAAAAATCTCAATAAATTGTTCAACAACAAACATGACTACTGATAGATATCCTAAAACCGCAATTACATTTTCGGGAGTTAAATGAGAGAGATCTATTGGCGGTAAATATGCTTTGAGTAAAATGTAGCCAACAATAGAAAGCACTATTAAAATTATAGCTATTGGGTTTTTATAGAGCGCATTCATACATTAGGATAATAAGAGTTTTGATAAATGTACAAAAACTTAAAATTACAATCTATTTGTAGAACTCGTTTAAACGAGTTCGTAGCTAAGGATATGTGTCTCTTTAGCCAAACACTACTTTTTTTTGATCAATTGCTTTACATATTCTAATTGTTCATCATAATTGCGCATCACATTTTCTAATGTTAAAGGTACATGATGATCCGGTATTGTACCCCTGCCAACATTGATATTCTCATCTACTGCATTTGTATATTTTTGTAATGGAATGATCATTTCCATATTTGGATAAACCTTTGTTACCGGCATCAAACCACTGGTATTGCCTTGAAAACCCCCACCGGTTTCTTCTCCTACTACTTTAACCTTTTTATCCTGAGACAATAGTGCTACAACATCTGCACATGATGACATACACCCACCATTTGTAAGAATATAGACATTGCCATTGTAATTGTATTTTGCAGGTTTTTGAGTTTTATAATAATTAAACTCTTTTGTGAGCCACCATCTTGCGCCTTTCCAGTGATATTTGTCCCCTATTTTTTTGGGTTTCTTATAAAATACCCTGTACATTCCTTTGATTTG
The DNA here is from genome assembly GCF_006443095.1 of Aquimarina algicola. Taxonomy (GTDB): domain Bacteria; phylum Bacteroidota; class Bacteroidia; order Flavobacteriales; family Flavobacteriaceae; genus Aquimarina; species Aquimarina algicola. The sequence goes on along the minus strand of NZ_VFWZ01000002.1, from coordinate 1,443,983 downwards.
CTTAGCAACGGCTTCTGTAACTTCAACATGTTTCCAGTACTGAAAATCCTGATCAAAAAAATGAGAGGTTAGAAATACAGCGTTTCTATCTGTACCGCCTGTATTATTTCTTACATCGATAACCAGATTCATTATTTGTTGATCTTGAATGGTCTTAAAAGTTGTACTTATAAATTTTCGAAAGTTTTGTCCGTTATCTGTAATGAGTGTGGTTGCGAACGAACGTATGGTAAGAAAAGCAACATCATCTTTTATGAGAAACACCAACTGCTCTTTTTCTGTATCTTTTTCAAATTCTGACTTCGGAAACGTTTCTTTGGGTACCCCCTCCAAATGATATGTTTGTATCTCTCCTTGATACTCAGTTTCAATAGTATATTGATCAGTGGTGCTTATTATACTTTGATACCAAAATGGGAATCTATCGTTTAGCGCCAATGTTTTTAAGGTCTCATTATATCCGTCTGAGGGTATTGCTTTATAAAGAATATCCAAAATTTCTGAAATAGGTTGATTATTGATTGAAATAATCCTGCTTTGTAAAGGAATTTGTTGTTGACGATATGCTTTCGTTATAAAAACATGCTTATTGTGATCTATAAATACTTCTATAGGAATAAATTTTAAATGTTCTTCGTAATGGTGCTGAAATGGTTCTGATAATGTAATTGAGGTATGCAAACATCCTATTTGAGCAAATATAGGTTTGAGCTTTCTATAATATTCTAGAGTGGTTAATGAGTCGTTTATGCTTTGAGTCAGCTTGCTAATTATAGTATCAAATTTTGGTTTGGTGGTATATCGATACATTCCCGGATGATGCAGGATGACCTCGTTCATCGTTTTTTCTGCCCATAGTCTAAGGCTATCGGGAGAAAATTTTTCGTCATAAGTATACCCTAACTGTGTCTGAGCATATATGCCAAATGAGATACTATATATCCAAAAGAGGAATAGTAAAGCTGATCTTTGCATAAGAAGATTTTTTAATTCTACTTCACCAAAGTAAACGTTTGAGAAAAAAAGAATTTGTCAAAAATTGCCTATTTATACTGCTGTCTAAATTTTGATGGCGTTACCCCTACTACTTTTTTGAAGGTTTTACTAAAAGAAAAAATATCATTAAACCCACAGATGTATGCTATAACTTCTAAATTGTGAGAATGGTATATGAGCAACGCTTTGGCTCGCTCTACTTTACAAAATAAATGATATTGGTAGGGCGTCATAGAAAAAGTAGATTTAAAAACTCGAATAAGGTGATATTTTGACAATCCTACATTTTTTGACAATAGCTCAAGATTAAAATCTGACAACATCGTATCATGAATGTAATCTTTGGCAATACGTACCTTTTTATATAACTCCTCTCTCGTACTTTTTTTAGTTCTTTCTATATGCCCGATTTCATCTTGCACTTGTTTTTGTGAAAGTATCAATTTTTCAGCGATACAGTAATACGATTCTTTTGTTAGTGCATCTTTATAGTTCTTATTACCCTTTATATTTTGTGATATTTGTTGCAGTACGGTTCCCAGGATATCAGAATGACTAAAAGTACTTTCAAAAAATTCTATATCCAAAAAAGCATTGCTTGAGACTTCTTTTTCAATAAGCTTCTTGTCTGTGCTGATAAGCGAAGCATATACTTCGGCTATTAGCTCTTTTTCTAAAAAAATAGAGATCCCTTCAGAGTTACGTTCTGGTTTTGTTTCTACTTCTTGTCCATCATTAACAAGTAAATATTTCCCTGATTCTATTGTATGCTTTTTTCCATTTAACAGATACGATTCGCTACCGCTAAGCACATATTTTATAGAAAAGTTTGATGTATACTTTATGGGTGTATTTTTTGAAGGTTTTGTAAAGCTGGAATAATATATCTCATTTGAGAATTGATCTGGAAAAAATGATCTCTTATACGAAGTTTGTAATAACCTCACATCTTTATTAAACAAAGTGCTTTTCATAATCAATACATGATATTTAATGTAATTGCATTGCGATACAAGAATAAAATGGTCAAAAAAAAGTCTCTTTAAGATTTTTGACAAAAAGAGACTTCAACATGTGTATTACGTATCTATTTTATTTACCGGGAAAATCTGCTTTTCTTTTTTCTAAAAATGCAGTAGTTCCTTCTTTGAAATCTTCGGTACCAAAACAATTACCAAATTGTTCTATCTCTGTAGTATATCCATTTACACCATCTACATAACCGTCATTTATAGATTTGATGGCTGCGCTAATGGCAACAGAAGAATTACGCATAATTTTTCCGGCAAGTTTTTCTGCCAAAGGGATTAGCTCTTCTTGTGCTGTTACATGATTTACCAGCCCGTATTGTAATGCTTGTTGTGCATCAATCATTCCTGCGGTCATAATCATCTCCATAGCTCTGCCTTTTCCTACTAATTGTGGTAATCTTTGCGTTCCTCCATATCCGGGGATTACACCAAGAGATACTTCTGGCAATCCCATCTTGGCATTATCACTTGCTATTCTAAAGTGTGCTGCCATAGCTAGTTCTAATCCTCCACCCAGAGCAAATCCGTTTACAGCAGCAATTACAGGTGTGGAGAGATTTGCAACAAAGTCAAAAAGAATCTCCTGCCCTTTTGCGGCAAGGCTTCCTCCTTCTGCAACCGAAAAATCAGCAAATTCACTTATATCTGCACCGGCAACAAAAGCTTTTTCTCCCGTTCCTGTAATGATAATTACCTTTGTTTCTGCATCTAGATCAGCTACTCTAAAAGCTGCATGCAACTCTTGTATGGTTTCTTTATTAAGCGCATTCAATTTTGAAGGGCGATTAATCGTAATTGTAGTTACCCCTTGGTTTTGAGTAGTGAGAATATTTGTATACATATCGAATCTATCTAATTATATTTTTTAATATTAATAAAGTTTGTTGTCTAAAAAATGCTATTGTAATTATTATTTTGGGAATTTAACCTTAAAAACGGTTCCTTTTCCTACTTGTGACGTAAAGGTAATACTTCCTTTATAGGTTTCTACAATATTTTTTACCATCCCAAGACCCAAGCCCATACCACTTGTCTTGGTTGTAAATTTGGGTTCAAAAATCTTTTTTGCCATATCTTCAGAGATTCCTAAACCATTATCGGCAACTGTAATGACCGCATTGTTATCTTCAGAAAATACTTCAACGATGATTTTGGGTGTTCTGTCCTTTGGTATTGCTTGTATCCCATTTTTAACCAAATTAGTAACCACACGAATCAATTGGGTTCTATCAAACTTTACGATGAGTTCTTCTTCTTCTGAAGGAAAAATAATGTATTTCTCATTAAAGATATCTAATGCCAACCGAACTACTTTTACCACATCGAGAGTTTCATTTTTTTGCGCAGGCATTTGTGCAAAATTTGAAAAAGCAGATGCAATAGAACTCATTGTATCAATTTGCTGGATCAGTGTATTGCTATATTCTGTAACTTTTTGATTTATAGTAGGATCGGTAGGGTCAAATTTACGTTGAAAACTTTGTACCGTTAATCGCATAGGAGTCAACGGGTTTTTGATCTCATGAGCTACCTGCTTGGCCATTTCTCTCCATGCTGCTTCTCGCTCGCTTTTTGCCAGCATTACTGCACTTTCTTCTAGTTCATCGATCATACTATTATATGCTGTAACCAGTGAATAAATTTCTGCACTGGCATCACCAATATCTATACGTTTATTACGCTTGTCAAAACGTGTTTGATCCATCGTATCAGAGATTGTTTTTAAAGACCTGGTAATGTATTTTGACAAGAAATATGCTATGATAATGGCAATAAATAACATTAAAAGATATACCTGCCCCAAACGAAAAAGATATTCAAACAACTCTCTGGTAATCAAATCATCATCTTCTAAATATGGTAAATTAAGAATCGCGAGAGGTTTTGATTTTCTATCAGAAATATAGGTATACGAAGAGAGGATTTTTTCGTTATTTCTTTCGGACTCAACCAGGTAACGCTTATTATATTGTGATTCTAAAGTATCTATAATAATAGGGTTAAGATTTTTATAAATCGTATCTTCTAAAAAATTCCCTTCGGACTGGACCAATAATGTACCCGAAAGATCATAAATATTGATGGGTAGGGAGTGTTCTTCGGATATTTGATAGATACGGTTGCGCTCTCTAAAAATGAGGCGTACATTATCCTCATTTATCGGATATGTTGTACTTTTTAAAACATTATCGATAGCAATCTGAATTCGCTCTTCTTTACGCTCTAATCGCTCGCGATGGTAATCTTCTGCTTCTTCTTTATATTGGTATATAGAAACAGCTGCAATCAAAATTGAAGCCAATAAAACCAATACAATCATAGAAATAAAAATTCTTGTGCGAAGAGATAGTTTTAAAAACTTCATAACATTTTTTGATTCGTAAATATAACAAATATCGCACCAAATTAATTATCAAAATTGAACCTAAAGAGTATTGAATTCGCTAAATTTACCAGACTTAATATATGAAAAACGATACTTTACTTTTGTCGGTACAAGATTTGTGTGTTTCTTTTTTTTCTGATAAGAAAGAAAATCAAGTAGTTCACAATATCTCTTTTGATATTCATAAGAATGAGATACTTGGTATCGTAGGTGAATCCGGAAGCGGCAAATCTATCACTTCTTTAGCTATTTTAGGATTGCTACCCAAGAGAATTTCAAAAATCACAAAAGGATCTATAACATACAATAATCTTTTATTATCAAGTGTAAAAGAAAAAGAGTACAGATCAATACGGGGTAATGAAATCGCTATGATTTTTCAAGAGCCTATGAGTTCTTTGAATCCTTCTATGAAATGTGGCAAGCAAGTAGAAGAAATTTTATACCAACACACATCATTATCCAAAAGTGAAGCTAAAAAAGAGGTTATTTCGCTATTTCAAAAAGTAAAATTACCTGATCCTCTCAAAGCATATCGGTCATATCCTCATCAATTAAGCGGAGGGCAAAAACAACGTATTATGATTGCTATGGCAATTGCATGCAAACCCAAACTGCTTATTGCTGATGAACCAACCACTGCCCTTGATGTTACCGTACAAAAAGAAATCATCAGCTTGCTCAAAAGTCTTCAACAAGAATATGAAATGAGTATCATATTTATTTCTCATGATCTGGCGTTGGTTTCTGAAATTGCAGACACCGTTATGGTAATGTATCATGGCAAAAAAGTTGAATACGACTCTGCAAATAGCGTCTTTAACAATCCGCAAGAAGAATATACTAAAGCTTTGATCAATGCGAGACCTTCTATCGATGTGAGATTAAAAAAACTACCGACAATAACTGATTTTTTAGAAAACAAAAGGCTGGATAGTCAAATCATAACTGTAGAAGAAAGAAAAGAACACCATCATAAATTATATAATCAGCCTCCTTTGTTAGAAGTACTTAATGTAAAAAAAAGTTATTTCTCTAAGGTTGGTCTTTTTAAAACTTCAGAATTCAAAGCTGTAGATGATGTAAGTTTCAAGCTATATGAAGGAGAAACTTTAGGGTTAGTAGGAGAATCCGGTTGCGGTAAATCAACTTTGGGAAATACCATTTTACAGCTAGACAAGGCCACTAGCGGACAAATTATCTATAAAGGACAGGATATTACTGCGCTATCATCATCTGCGATAAAAACATTACGAAAAGAGATCCAAATTATATTTCAGGATCCGTTTGCTTCACTTAATCCAAGACTTTCTGTCGGCAAAGCTATTATGGAACCTATGCAGGCGCATCAATTATATCATAATGATACCGAAAGAAAACAAAAAGTACTGGACCTATTGTATCGTGTGGGGCTTCATGAAGAACATTTTAATCGATATCCACATGAATTCAGTGGGGGACAAAGACAACGCATAGGTATTGCAAGAACCATTGCACTGCAACCCAAACTTATTATTTGTGATGAATCTGTAAGCGCTCTTGACATCTCTGTACAAGCACAAGTGTTGAATTTATTAAATGAACTCAAAGATAACTTTGGGTTTACTTATATTTTTATATCTCACGACCTTTCTGTTGTAAAATATATGTCTGATAACCTTATTGTAATGAATAAAGGAAAAATTGAAGAATTTGGAGAAGCAGATCGTATTTATGAAAATCCTCAAAAAGAATATACTCAAAAACTTATAGAAGCTATCCCCAAAAGTTCATGATGTTTTACAAAAGCACTGTAGGTTGGTTATAAAAAATAAAAAACCTGTTAAACTATTAGGTAAGCCAACAGGTTAAATTCATCGCGACTTGGGGAAGTTGCGATTGATTAACAACAAAAAATCACATTAACAAAAATACTTTTTTAGCTAAATAAACACAATTAGAAATCAATTCCATTGTCGGTTTAACTGATTTCTGTAGACGATTTATACGCTTTTTCATAATAGGGATAATAATTGTGCGGGTTAATAATTCAATTTAAAACCTAACAAAACAATGTATATAGGGGCATCATTTTCTTAAGGAGCACTAATATCCAATTTTTTTTTAAATTTAACGTTTAAATGCTTGAAAAATCGACAAAATACACAAAATTTTAACATTTAACTTTGAAAAGCCTTATTTTACGGGTTAAAGTAAAGGTTTAAGGTCGTAGAAAACCAAAGAAAATGTAATAATTTTCTTTCAAAATTGTATAAAAAAGGAAAGTTTAATACTGTAACGACACATTAAGCAAATTATTATCCGTTATCAAAAAAATATTATTCGTTGTGTATTGTAAAGAATTGGTAATATTAATCAAAAGACATTTCAGGGATGTCACCTTCTACAATTAGGTTTCCTTCTGTCGCATTTTTGATCTCTTCGATACTTACTCCCGGAGCCCTTTCTAAGAGTTTAAAACCTCCATCAATTACTTCTAAAAAGGCAAGATTTGTAACAATCTTTTTTACACAATTAACGCCCGTGAGTGGTAATGAGCATTTTTTAAGCAACTTAGAATCTCCTGCTTTATTAGTATGCATCATGGCTACAATAATATTTTCGGCACTTGCCACCAAATCCATAGCGCCTCCCATGCCTTTTACCATTTTACCGGGTATTTTCCAATTGGCAATATCTCCACCTTCAGAAACCTCCATAGCACCCAAAATTGTTAAATCTACATGTTGCCCTCTTATCATGCCAAAACTCATTGCAGAATCAAAAAACGAAGCTCCGGGCATTGTTGTAATCGTTTGCTTACCTGCATTGATAATATCTGCGTCTTCTTCTCCTTCATAGGGAAAAGGCCCCATACCCAAGACTCCATTCTCGCTTTGAAACTCTACTTCTATTCCTTTGGGAATATAATTAGCCACCAAAGTAGGAATCCCAATTCCCAGATTAACAAAATATCCGTCTTTCAATTCTTTTGCGATACGTTGCGCAATTCCGTTTTTATCGAGCATAGTTATGATTTAGTATAGAAAAACTATCTGAAAAAACTTTAGCAAATGGTATTGGTTGATTCTTCAGATAGTTTGATTTCAATTTATAGTTTATTTTAACCGGATTTATAAGGGTATTGTTAATTTAAATCAGGTTGTGGAGTCATTCTTAGATAAGGTTTAATTTCTTTATGCCCTTTTGGAAACATTGCTGGTATTTCATCATTACTTACAGAAGGAACAATCACGCAATCCTCACCATGATTCCAGTTGGCTGGTGTTGCAACTTTGTGGTATGCTGTTAATTGAAGCGAATCAACCACACGTAATAATTCATCAAAATTTCTTCCTGTTGATGCAGGATAAGTGATTGTAAGTTTGATCTTTTTGTCGGGGCCAATCACAAAAACAGAGCGTACTGTTAATTGATTATCTGCATTTGGATGGATCATATCATAGAGTTCTGATACTTGCTTATCCTCATCTGCTATAATCGGAAAGTTTACCGTGGTATTTTGTGTTTCGTTAATATCTTTTATCCATCCGTGATGAGATTCTACTCCATCTACGCTTAATGCCGCTACTTTTACATTACGTTTATTAAACTCATCTGTATATTTGGCTACTGTACCTAGTTCTGTAGTACAAACCGGTGTATAATCTGCAGGATGAGAGAATAATATCCCCCAACTATCTCCTAACCAATTATGAAAATCTATTTCTCCTTCTGTTGTTTGAGCTTTAAAATTTGGTGCTTCATCACCTAATCGTAATACTGCCATAATTTGTGTGTTTTATATTTCTTACTATTATTGTTTTTTTCGAACTGTACGTTGTTCTATTCTTTTCTCATAATGATTTCCTTGAAAAATCCGTTGTACAAAAATACCGGGAACATGAATTTGATCAGGGTCCAGTGTTCCTGCCGGAACTAATTCTTCTACTTCTGCTACTGTAATCTTTGCGGCACCACACATACAGGGGTTAAAATTTCTGGCAGTACCTTTAAAAATAAGGTTACCGGCCTCATCTCCTTTCCATGCCTTTACAAAAGCAAAGTCAGCCTTAAACGCGTGTTCAAGCACATACATTTTACCATTAAATTCTCGGGTTTCTTTTCCTTCTGCTACTTCTGTACCATAACCAGCCGGAGTATAAAAAGCAGGAAAACCACCTTGTGCAGCACGACAACGCTCTGCCAAAGTACCTTGTGGAATCAGTTCTACCTCAAGCTCACCACTTAGCATCTGTCTTTCGAACTCATCGTTTTCTCCTACGTAAGAAGAAATCATTTTTTTGATTTGTTTTTTCTGAAGTAATAACCCTAGACCAAAGTCATCTACACCTGCATTATTCGATACACATGTGAGTCCTTTTATATTTGATTGTACTAGTTCTGCAATGGCATTTTCTGGAATACCACATAAGCCAAACCCACCAAGCATAAAAGTCATATTGTCTTTAATTCCTGATAAAGCTTCGGCAACATTGGGTACCGTTTTACGGATCATATTGTTTTGATTTTAGCAAAATAAAAGTACTAAAAACATCTTTATATCAACTATAATTCGATGTTTTTATGAATACTTTAAAAGCTAAACTCATCAATACCGTCATCGCTATTTTGTCCGCTATTTTTAAAGGCTTTACAATCCACTTCTATGGATAGGTCTTCGGGCTTTTTGAAAGCATCTTGAGAAACATTCAAAGATTTGTCTGCATAACATTTTTTCATGTATAATGCCCATATCGGTAATGCCATAGTTGCTCCTTGACCAAAAGTTACTGTTCTAAAATGGGTTGCTCTATCATCACCACCAACCCAAACGCCTGTACAAAGGTTAGGAACAAATCCCATGAACCATCCATCACTTTGGTTTTGAGTAGTACCGGTTTTACCCGCAATAGGATTTTTAAATCGATAGGGATGTCCTGTTACTACATTTTTATAATCATATCGTGAAGAAGGCCCTGTACGTAATCGTACTCCTGATCCAGAATGCGTAACCCCTTCCATAAGGTTAATGGTAACAAATGCAGCTTCTTTACTGATTACATCTCGAGTTTCGGGTACAAATTGGTATAAAACGGTTCCGTTTTTGTCTTCTATACTGGTAATCATTACCGGTTTTGTATAGATTCCCTGATTGGCGAATGTGCTGTACGCTCCAACCATTTCAGAAAGTTTTAAATCTACCGACCCCAGAGCTATAGAAGCTACTTCGGGAATTTCGGATTCTACTCCCATTTTTTTGACAAGGCGTACAATAGGTTCAGGCCCTATTCTATCCATCAATCTTGCAGTAACCGTGTTTACAGACTTTGCTAATGCATTCTTAAGGTTTAAATATCCGCTATACTCACCATCACTGTTTTTTGGTGTCCAATCTTTGTCAACCACTCCGTTAGAACCTGCCGATATAGTAACTTGAGAACGTGGTAAGGTATCGCAAGGAGAAAGCTTTAACTGATCGATTGCTGTTGCGTATACAAATGGTTTGAATGTTGAACCTACTTGTCTTGCTCCTTGGTAAACATGATCATATTGAAAGTGTTTGTAATTAACTCCTCCTACCCACGCTTTTACATGGCCTGTTTGTGGCTCCATAGACATTAGACCTGACCTCAGAAACTTTTTGTAGTAGTATATAGAGTCTCTAGGTGTCATTATTGTGTCTATTTCTCCCTTCCAACTAAAGATTCTCATCTCTGTCTTTACATCAAAAGATTCGAGGATTTCTTTTTCACTTTTACCTTCACTCAACATCTTTTTTCGTCGTGCAGATGTTTTGATACTACGATTTATAATTCTTTCTATCTCAGACTTATTGATATTTCTAAAAGGTGTGTTTTTATTCTTTTTTTCTTGCTTATCGAACTCTTTTTGAAGATTTGCCATATGCTGTTTTGTAGCTTCTTCTGCATATTTCTGCATTCTAGAGTCTATTGTAACATTAATTTGTAAACCATCTCGATAGATATCATAATATTCTTTATCACCATCTTCATCAAGCCCTTTTGGGTTTTCTTTTACCCATTTGGCCATCCAGCTTCTTACATATTCTCTAAAATAAGTAGCAGTACCATCAGAATGCCCTTCTGGGGAGTAGTCTAGCTTAAGAGGTAATTCTTTTAATCGATCTCTTTCTTTTTCTCCCAGATACCCATACTTTGTCATTTGATTAAGAACAACATCTCTTCTCTTTTTTACGATTTCTGGTCTACGCAAAGGGTTATAAAGTGAAGAGTTTTTTAGCATTCCTACCAAAACAGCAGCTTCTTCTACTCCAAGATCTTTTGGGTATTTGCCAAAGTAAATCCTTGAAGCAGAACTAATCCCAATTGCCTGATTAAGAAAATCATACTTATTCAGATACATGGTAATAATCTCTTTTTTGGTGTACTGTCGCTCTAATCTTGTAGCAATTACCCACTCTTGTATTTTTTGAAGGTATCTTTCAAATTTATTTTTAGACCCTCCTGTAAATAATTGTTTTGCTAACTGCTGTGATATTGTACTTGCTCCTCCCTTGGATCCCAAAAAGATAAATGCTCTTAGTGTTCCTCTGGCATCAATACCAGAATGCTCATAAAACCTTGCATCTTCTGTAGCAACAAGTGCATCTACAAGATGTTGTGGTAGATCTTCATAATTTACTGGAGTTCTGTTTTCTTTAAAAAATGTTCCGATCTGCACCCCATCTGAGGATATGATTTGAGTCGCAAGGTCGTTTTGAGGGTTTTCTAACTCTTCAAATTTTGGCATCTCTCCAAATGCTCCCCAGCTTGCCAGCAAAAATAATAGAACAGCAAAGAAAATTCCTGATGCAAATAATATCCAAAAAGCTTTAATAAACTTTATCGTGTTGTTTCCAGACCCAGAAGATTTCGCTTTTTTTCTGGTAGATTTTGGTTTTGCTTTTGCCGCCATGTTTCAGGTGTTTTAAAAAATCTATTATTTATGTTTAGGGGTATGTGTTTGCAATTTTACTCAAAAAAACTATACAAAAGGTAATCCTTTTATTAATTTAGAGATTGTTCTACAGTTTCTATTCTAAATCCAACATCTCTTATTCCTGTAAGACTATTCACTCCATTTACTTCTCCATTTTTTCGCATAGCATGCTGTAGCGTAATCGTATAGGTTCCTTCTTCTATAAACTTTACTTTTTCTTTATACCAAAGTTTACTTTCTTTTAGATCAGAGAATCCACGTCCTAACCACTGTCCATTAGGTGCCGCCATACTATATTCTAAAGTATCAACTATTACTTTGCCATTAGGAAATTTGATCTCACCAATTACATATAAATTACTGTATTTATATTCATTATCATTACGAATATTAATAAATAGATTGTATTCTTGGTTTTGATCGAGCTCTGGTAGCACAAAACTTATCTTTTCGTCTATTTCCCAAGTTTCAGAAACAGATTGATATTGATCAAATACTTGCGTATTGTCACAAGAAACAGCAATGAGAGCTACACTACATATTAGTATAAGAAACCTAAGCTTTATCATTATTCCTATTACGAGGTCTGCGCCTTTTATTGCGTTGATTATTTGATTTGTTGGTGTTTTTTGATTTTGCAGCAGTATTTCCTTCTGCTTTTTTTGCTTTAGGTTTACTTGCTGTTGTGTTTTTTTCTGTAGTTGCAGCAGTATTTTTATTTCTTCTTTTATTACGATTTCTTTTTCTCTTACTTCTTTTGGGTTGATCAAATCGTGTTAGGCTATCTTGTCCTACAACATTTTCAAAATCTGCTTTATTATCTTCAATCAATTCTAGGGCAAAGTCTTCGAGGCTAGCAACTTTTTCGTTATTTTGATTTGCCGCTATAATTTCATTAACATCTTCTGCAGAGATTTTATGCCAATTCATCCACTCGCCTTCATAGGCATACCAAAGCAATCCTTTAAAAATATCTATTTTTTGACATACTGCAATTCCTTTCTCAGTTTTGAGTTTTACTTCTGTCTTAGGAAAATCATTAAGTGCTTCTATATATGCGTCTAATTCATAATTGAGGCAACATTTGAGTTTTCCGCATTGTCCCGCAAGCTTTTGTGGATTAAGTGACAATTGCTGGTATCGTGCTGCACTTGTGTTGACTGATCTAAAATCGGTAAGCCATGTTGAGCAGCATAATTCTCGGCCACAAGAACCAATACCGCCAAGTCTTGCTGCTTCTTGCCTGAATCCAACCTGACGCATCTCTATACGGGTACTGAACTCTTTTGCAAAATCTTTGATAAGTTGTCTAAAATCTACTCTCTCTTCTGCTGTGTAATAAAAAGTGGCTTTGGATCCATCGCCTTGAAACTCGATATCAGAAATTTTCATCTGCAACTCTAGTTTGATAGCGATCTCTCTGGCACGAACTTTCATTTCTTCTTCACGATCGCGCGCTTTTTGCCAAATATCGATATCTTTTTGTGTCGCTTTTCTATAAATTTTCTTTACTTCATCGCCATCCAGTTCTACCTTTTTTTTCTTCATCTGGATACGAACTAACTCACCAGTCAATGTAACAATACCTACATCATGACCTGGCGAAGCTTCTGTAGCAACGATATCGCCTATGCTTAAAGAAAGACCTGTATTTTTATAGAAATTTTTTCTTCCATTTTTAAAACGCACCTCTACACAATGAAAAGGTATTGCCCCGCTAGGAAGAGACATATTAGAAAGCCAATCAAAGACCGTTAATTTATTACAACCATCTGTACCACAGGTACCATTATTCTTACATCCTTTCGGTTGTCCGTCTTTTGCGGAAGAACAACTGCTACACCCCATATTATCTACATATATTGAAATTTGTCTACGTTTTTAACGTAACAAACATGGTTCATATTATAATAAGAGATTTTTAAATCTCTAAAATATTTAAACGTTAAAGATACTATGAAATGGGGATAAAAAAAATTATCGACAATAGTATCTTTAAAATTTAAAAAATCACTTTTTATATTTTAATGCTTCAGAGCGGCCTTTTTTAAAGATTTTGTTGCTATTCTTTTTTCCTCTTCTCAGCATTTTTTGTTCTTCATAAGGCAATCTATTTACCTCCATACATTCTGTAGAACAGCAGTTCTCCATCTTACTTGCACATTCATCGCATTGAATAAACAAAAGGTGACAAGCTTCATTTGCACAATTTACATGATGGTCACAAGGTTTACCGCATTGGTGACAATTCGCAATGACATCATCAGAAATTCGTTCGGATCTTCTATGATCAAAAACAAAGTTTTTGCCTAAAAACTTATTTTCAAGCTTTTGCTCTTCTATCTGTCTTGCATACTCTATGATCCCCCCTTCTAGCTGAAATACATTTTTAAACCCTTTGTGCTTATAATACGCACTTGCTTTTTCACAACGTATCCCTCCTGTACAATACATCACCAGATTTTTGTCCTCTTTATGATCTTTAAGATCCTGCTCTATGATGTCAAGTGAATCTCTAAATGTATCTACATCAGGAGTTATAGCCCCTTCAAAATGTCCGATTTCACTTTCATAGTGATTTCGCATGTCTACTAGTACTGTATTCGGATCTTCTATAAGTTCATTAAATTGACTTGCATTAACATGCGTCCCTTTGTTTGTTACATCAAATGTATCATCATTAAGTCCATCTGCCACAATTTTATGTCTGATTTTTACCTTAAGTTTTAAAAATGATTTTGAATCTTGCTCTCTGGCAATATTAAGGCGAACATCTTTTAGAAAAGAAATACTATCCAAATGGGTTTTGAACGCTTCAAAATTTGGTGCAGGTACAGATAATTGACCGTTAATACCTTCTTTGGCTACATAGATACGTCCTAAAACATCTAGCTCATTCCAACCGATAAAAAGGTAGTTCCTAAAAATCTCTGTATTACCAATGTGTGCATATTTATAAAAAGAGAGGGTAAGTCGATCTGTTCCCGCTTCGTCAATTAGGATTGCTCTCTCTTTTGCACTTAATTTATTGTACAGTTGCATGCTATACTAATTTTTTAAGTTAAAAGAAATAAATTTTATTCTCGGCAAAAGTACAAATAGTCTCTTTATCTGCAAATAAAAGATCCTTGACAAAAAAACGCCTTAAGAATTGTCTTAAGGCGTTTTTTGGCTAATTCGTTATTATTTAAAATTTCAGTTGACAAAAATTTTTAATAACGAAGCTAGCCATCCTCAAAAATACAACTACAAATTTTTGTAGCTGTATAGCCATAATAGTTTGCCAAAATAGTGATGACAAATCTCATTATTGACAATTATTTTTGTTCATCATTTGCTCTTTTAATAAAGATGAAAAAAAATGGTTTGGTTGCGTAAAAATTTGAAATTTGTTGTTAATAACGATTTGAGAATCCATGGTATAACTATAAAAAGAAATAGTACTTTAGCAAAAAGTTAATACCAAATGTCAAATCCAGATATATTTGATCAGCAAATGAGTACAGAAAAAGAAGCAAAATTAAAAGCACTAAAATTAACCTTAGATAAATTAGATAAAGCCTACGGAAAAGGAACGGTAATGAAAATGAGCGATAGCTCGGTTCAAGAGGTTGATGTAATCTCTACCGGATCATTAGGCCTTGACCTGGCATTGGGTGTAGGAGGATATCCCCGAGGTCGTATTGTAGAAATTTATGGCCCGGAATCATCTGGTAAAACAACACTTACTTTGCATGCAATCGCACAAGCGCAAAAAGCTGGAGGTATTGCAGCATTTATTGATGCAGAACATGCTTTTGATCGTTTTTATGCAGAAAAATTAGGGGTCAACATCGATGATCTGATCATATCACAACCTGATCATGGAGAACAAGCGCTAGAAATTGCAGATAATCTTATTAGATCAGGAGCAATTGATATTATTGTAATAGATTCTGTAGCGGCTTTGACTCCAAAAAGTGAAATTGAAGGTGAAATGGGAGATTCTAAAATGGGACTCCATGCCCGTTTAATGTCTCAGGCACTAAGAAAATTAACTAGCTCTATTAGTAAAACAAATTGTACGGTTATATTTATTAACCAGTTACGTGAAAAAATCGGAGTAATGTTTGGAAACCCAGAGACGACTACCGGTGGTAACGCGCTTAAATTTTATGCATCTGTAAGATTAGACATTCGTCGTTCTACACAAATTAAAGATAGTTCTAGTGAGGTTATTGGAAATAAAACCCGTGTAAAAATTGTAAAAAATAAAGTTGCACCTCCTTTTAGAACAGCAGAATTTGATATCATGTATGGCGAAGGGATTTCTAAACGAGGCGAAATTATAGATATCGGAGTTGATTATGAAATTGTAAAAAAGAGCGGATCATGGTTTAGTTACCAGGATACAAAACTAGGACAAGGTCGTGATGCTGTAAAAAATCTTCTGAATGATAATCCAGAACTTATGGAAGAACTAGAAGAAAAAATCAAAGAAGCAATCAAAATTGCAAAAGAAGGATAATCATACTCCTTTTTATAAAGTTATACCTATCAAAATCCCGTTGCAACGGGATTTTTTTATACCTTAAAAGCAACCATACCTATATTATTTCATCTTACTAACACTAACTGATGTTTAATGAGGTATGAAAAGATTAAAAATAGTTCTGTTTTTTGTCATAGTGACAATATGTATAGGATGTGACCTTAATGATGATGACAACACTAATTTCTCTTATCAATTAGTAAAAATAGAAGAAGTAGATTTGCCTGAAGAATTTATAAGAGGTAAAACCTATGATATTGAAGTCTCTTATTTTAGACCAACAAATTGTCATTCTTTTGAAGGTTTCGATTTTACAAGATCTGAAAATATTAGAACTATAGGAGCTATACATATAGTTCTTGATAGAGAAGATTGTGAAAATTTACAAGATGAGACGCTTTCTCAAGCATCATTCAGGTTTTTTGTGGGAGAAGAAGAGTCATACGTATTTAGATTTTGGCAGGGAAGAAATGAAGAGGGTGAAAATCAATTCTTGATTATAGAAATCCCGGTAGTCGCTCAATCATAAATTAAAAGAAAAATAGTGAGTCTGGAACAACTCATAAAAAAATGTAAACAAAACAATTCTAAGGCACAAGAACAATTGTATAGGCTATTTAGTGGCAAATTATTTTCGATTTGCTTAAAATACTCTAATGATTATTCTAGTGCTGAAGATACATTGCAAGATGCATTTATCACTATTTTTAATAAAATACACCAATATAAGTTTCAGGGTTCTTTTGAGGGATGGATCAAACGAATCACCATTAACACTGCCTTACAAAAATATCGAAAACAGAAAGTTTTTGAAATTATAAACGAAGAACAAATTGAAGAAGTTGAAGTAGAAATTGATGAAGAGGAAGTATCCTTGGATCATCTCCTACAACTTATTCAGCAATTGCCGGATCGATATCGATTGGTATTTAACCTTTATGTTTTAGATGGATATTCTCATAAAGAAATTTCAGAGATGCTTAGTATCTCTACAGGAACCTCTAAATCTAATCTGGCAAGAGCAAGATATATTTTAAAAGATAAATTAGAAACTAAAGTAGAAGAACCCCGTTTTCGGACAATCGAAGGACAAAGATGAGTACTAAAAAAAATATAGATCGTTTGTTCCAGGAAAAGTTCAAAGATTTTGAAGCTACTCCTAGAGAAGCGGTATGGGAAAAAATTAAAGCCCAACAAGAAAACAAAAATAAAAAACGTATTATCCCTATTTGGTGGTATAGAGCTGCAGGAGTAGCTGCTATAATTGCTATATTATTTGGGATATCATATTCTTCATTTGACAATACTCCAAAAAATCAAATTGTAATCACACAACCCGAAACAAACAGTACCAAAATAAATACTGAAAAAGTAACAGAATCTACTACCGAATCAAATCCTAATTCTCTTAAAAAGAAAGAAGAAAACATTGATGCTCATCAGTCCAAACATCAAGATATTTTAGACCCTATCACTAATACTAAATCTTCGAGTATTACCCAAAATTCAAATAAAAACCCTAAAGGAGAATCAAGTATTTCAAATCCTAAAAAACAAAATCTTGCCTCGGATGTTGAGAATGCCTCATACAAACAAAATGTAAAACAACCGAAGAATTATATCGCTTCAACAAAAAAAACAGATACAAGTTATACAAATAAAGGTGTTAGCTCAACAAATACTATTGCTGATAACACAAACAAAAAAATAAATACAGAAGACAAAAACACCTCTCTAGCTCACTCTAATAACCAAAATAATAGTAGTGATACTTCAGAAAAAATTGCTCAACATGATCATACAGCTCCCCAAAAAGATGTATCAGATGAAAAAAACACTTTAGAAGAGAACTCTGTCAAAAAATCTATTTTTGACGCTATTGCTGAAAAAGAAGAAGAAATTGATCCTGAAGAAGAAGTATCTGACACAAAAAAATGGAATATCACTCCTAGTGTAGGCCCTGTATATTATGATGCTATCGGAAATGAGTCTGTAATTGACAACCGACTAGATGGATTGAATAAAGATGGGCAAGTAAACATGAGTTATGGAGTACAGGTATCCTATGCAATCAGTAATCGTATTAGTGTACGTTCTGGTGTAAGTAGAGTCGATCTGGGATATAATACCGAAGATGTAAACTTTGATCCTACTTTTTTATCAGCACAAGCATTAGAAAATATAGACTATAATAATGATGGTGCTATTGATGTCCCTTCTCCCTCTACAAGAGAACCGGCAACCAATACATTCCTCGAAGATACGAATGGAGTCTCTGCTGTATTCGAAGAAAGAGTTGGCTCATTGAATCAGAGTATTACATACATAGAAGTGCCTTTAGAAATGAAATATGCTCTTGTAAATAAACGCTTTGGTGTAAATATGATAGGAGGAATAAGTACGCTGTTTTTACAAAATAATGATGTCACTCTAGAGACAGGTGAGTTTTCTTCTACATTTGGTGAGTCAAACAATCTAAATGATGTAAGTTTTACAGGAAACGTAGGTTTAGGTATTGATTATCAATTATCAGATGTTTTTGGAATTGCTCTGGAACCTATTTTCAAATATCAATTCAATGCTTTTTCTAATAACAATAGTAATTTCAGACCCTATTACTTTGGAGTTTATACAGGAATAAGCATCAAATTTTAACAATAACAACAATTTTTAAGCTGGTTAGTAATTATTGCAATTTGTAATAATTGACAAAGCTGTTTCTTGTGAAACAGCTTTTGTTTTATAACATTTATTATTTTACTTATTTTTTGCGATCTGAGGCAAGTACCTCTTTTTCTAACTCTTTTAGAATAATTATTCTGGTTTTTTCTCTCAATTCTTTTTTATCTTCCTGATTTAGTCCAACAGTTGGAATTTCATTCAAGATGCGTCCTCTCATTTGACCAGGGCTACCACTGAAAAAAGTATATGAAAACCTTTTTTTATTATCATAAAACACTAGTGGTAGAATAGGGATTTGATGATCTATTGCCAGTCTAAATGCACCATCTTTGAACTCGTCTAAAATAACAGATTCGTCATCCGGAACTCCTCCTTCTGGAAAAATACAAATACTTGTCCCGTTTTTTAGCCTTGCCTGAGCACGATCAAACACTTCTTTTCTACTGCGTTGGCTATTACGATCCACCAATATACAGGTACGTTTATAGAAAAATCCAAAAATGGGAATTTTTGCTAATTCTTTTTTACCTACAAAAACAAATGGGTTATCAACACAATGCAACATAAACATAATGTCTGTCATCGATGTGTGATTGGCAACAAACATGTAGCTTTTTGATTTATCTATCTTGGTTGCCTTAGAAACTTTTGGGATAAAACCTGAACCATACAAAACGATTCTTCCCCAAAAACGCGCTACTTTAAAAAATTGTGGATACCATTTTTCTCTTGATGTAAGTATGAGCAAAACAGGAAACATTATAATAATGGGAATACCCATTAAGATGTAGAACCAAATACGCCACAATAAGATTAATATATTCTTTAGTAAAGACATGGTTTCAAAAATACATAATTGCTTTGAGCTATCTAAACAAAAAAATTACCTTTGCTAAGAAACTAGAAAAAATATCATGCCCAGAATTCTAACAGGAATACAAAGTACAGGAACTCCGCATTTAGGAAATCTATTAGGAGCAATAATTCCGGCAATACATATGGCCAACCAGCCAGAAAATGATTCATTTTTATTTATTGCCAATATGCATTCGTTGACACAAATTAAGGATGCAAAAACACTTAGAGAAAACACGTATTCTACTGCTGCTGCTTGGTTAGCTTTTGGATTAGATATCGAAAAAACTGTTTTTTACAGACAGAGTGATATCCCACAGGTAACTGAATTATCCTGGTATTTAAATTGTTTTTTTCCGTATCAACGATTAACGCTAGCACATTCTTTTAAAGATAAAGCAGATCGTCTAGAAGACATCAATGCAGGTTTGTTTACGTATCCAATGCTTATGGCAGCAGATATCCTTTTGTATGATGCAGATATTGTTCCCGTTGGAAAAGACCAATTACAACACCTTGAAATTACAAGAGATGTTGCCTCTCGTATTCATAACCAAATAGGAGAATTATTTGTATTACCAGAAGCTCAGGTACAAAAAGAAACGATGTATATTCCCGGAACAGATGGAGGAAAAATGAGTAAATCCAGAGGCAATATTATCAATCTCTTTTTACCTAACAAAAAACTAAGAAAACAAGTGATGTCTATCGAAACCGATAGTACGCCTCTAGAAGCGCCCAAAGACCCAGATACATGTAATGTATTTGCGCTATACAAAATTCTTGCAAGTACAGAACAAGTCGAAGAAATGCGTAAAAATTATTTGGCAGGTAATTACGGTTATGGCCATGCCAAACAAGCATTGTTTGAATTATTGATCTCAAAATTTGCAAAAGAACGTGAACGCTATACATATTATATGCAAAACCTTAATGAGGTAGACGAGGCTCTTGCTATTGGCGCAAAGAAAGCCACAACCATTGCAGACAAAGTACTAGCAAGAGTACGTGATAAAATTGGTTACTAAAAGTTTTACCTTTTACAGTAAACAACACATTTAAAAAAAAATTATACCCTTGAGACAGCTCAAGGGTATAATTTTTTGTCAAAGTATTATGTACAGGTTATATTTTTTATATCTAACAAATTATTAATAGTTTTTCTAATCATACTGTTAATCTTTAATGTCATTTTATAAAAGCTATAATATCTTAAACCACTCCACGTTATCTAGATTTTGGGGAGAATAATATTGGGAAAATTGATAGTAAAATAAATATGAAAACTACTAAATACCCAAAACAATGAAATGCATAAATATTGCATTAACACTTGGATTATTATCTTCATACTCCTGTAGTAAAGACCAATTAACCGAAGACAATTATCCCCAGCAACACTCAAAAGTCATTACCTTACCAGAAATTAATTGCCCCAATCAAATCACTATCTATTCTCCTGCTGAAGCAGATATTATTGTAAACAATATAGAAGAGTTGATCAAAGCAATAGAAGATGCGCAAGAAGGTGACATTATTTATATTGAAGACAATGCTAATTTGCAGTTTTCTGATAGTACTCCCAATATTGTAATCGATAAATCTATCAAAATCGTAAGTGGGAGAAGCTTCGAAAATACAGGGGCTACACTTTATAGAAAAAAAGAAGTTTACGATGCATTAGAAAAAAGGGTTTTTATACATGTAGTAGCAGACAATGTTACTTTAAGCGGTCTTAATATAAAGGGGTTTGATCAAACAAACAATGGCACCTCTACGACCACAAATGGTATCCTTATTACTAATCATACTAATCTAACAGTAGAAAATTGTGAACTATCAGGCTGGTCTCACGGTGCTATTTTTATGATAAATTCCTCTGGGAATCATATTATAAATAACTATATCCACCATAACCAAAGAAATGGTTTTGGCTATGGAGTCGTATTACATCATGATAATGATGATACAGAAACCAACGCCCAAATCTCATGTAATAATTTTGACTATAACCGCCATGATATAGCTGCATCTGGTCATCAAAACGAAAGCTATGAAGCTTCTTATAATATTATCGGTACCCAAGGTACTTCGCATAGCTTTGACATGCATGGCAAAAATGGTGATAGCGAAACTATTGCAGGCAAGTCTGTTACTATTCATCACAACACATTCAAAAACAAAGATCAAATTGCTGTCGTGATTAGAGGTATACCAGAAGACAAAGCTTTGATTCATGATAATATTTTTCCCCATGATTATGAATGCGAGTCAATTCGACAAATAATCCTAGACGAATCTGTACCTTGGTATACAACAGGAGCTTCTGATTTTTTGATAGCTACACAGAACAACACCATCAAAAGATATACTTTTGGAAAGTTTAAAAAAATGGCTGCTTATAATAATAGTTATGCCAGCGATGATGCTGAAAAAATATGTCAGACACAACAAACATTGATATCAAATGGCTGGGATAACTATTTATATCTTTTACCCGGAAAATGGTCAAATAATGGTACTCATGACCTTATTGCATATCATGGTAACCTCGAAGAAATGAATATGTATACATTCAAACCTGATGGATATCGATTTTACTCCGGATACAAAAAAGTTGGACATAGTTGGGGTAATTATTCTCATCTTTTGGTAGGTAATTGGACCAATAATGGTACAGATGATTTATTGGCTTGTCATAAAAGTATGGATGATATAAATCTATACACTTTTAAAGCAGATGGTTCAAAATTTTATTATGACTACAAAACCGTTGGACATGGGTGGAGTCAATACTCCAAATTTTTAGTAGGAAAATGGACCAACAATGGAACAGATGATCTTATGGCATATGATCCTGAATCAGAAGAAATTCATTTGTATATATTTAAACCTGATGGAACCGGTTTTTATCCCAAATATAAAAAAGTTGGATATAACTGGGGATTATATGAATATATGATTCCGGGTAATTGGACCAATAACAGTACAGATGATTTGTTATCTTACGATATCGATACCGAAGCGTTATATCTACACCCTTTTAATTCAAACACAAATAGTTTTGAATCAAATGTTATGGTTGCTTCTGATATAAGAGGGTATAAAGAATTTTTTACTCATGATTGGAAAAACGACCAAATTGATGATCTTATCGGCATAACAGAAAACAACCAGGTGTATCTGTTTGAAAACAATGGCCGAGGACAATTCAAAAAGCCTTATTTTCTTGGCGTGTTTTATAATTTAAAAGAAGTTTTAAAAGGAGATTGGTAAAGACATCGCAACTCTTTTTTCTACTGATTAAAATACCAATATTTTCTCTGTTATCAAGAATGTATTATATAACTTTATTGATATATTATGTTTGTAACAGATGCGGTAGAATATTGATATTAGAAGTGACAATCAATTATATTTTTTTAGTCTAGAAATACTATCCAATTGCATAACCTTACATAAAAAATATTAATTTTTCTTACGGATACCCGTATCTGAGTATAAAGAGTTTTAACGTAGCTTCACGTCTATAAATTTAATACCAAACAAATCAACTAAAAACCCAAAATCATGAGAAAAATAATCTTTCTTATAGCATGTATGGTTACTCCTCTGTTACAAGCTCAAAAGGGCAAAACAATAGATAAGGACGTATCTGCCGCGTATATTGCCCCAAATTATATCAATAGCTCAGAAGAAAATGAATTTGAACTATCTACCGGAGCCTTCTTTTTTGATGCTTCTAAAAGAATGGGAGTATATAATATCATGAAAAATAACAGTGGTAATTTTACTTTCAAATATTTGGGAGAAGAGCAACCTGACGCTGTATTTGAAACATTAAAAGATTTTTTTACTAAAGCTACAGCAGATGTAAAAGGACAGTTTACTATTGATGGAGAAGTAAAAAGCATGGTTCAATACATGGTTTCTCAGCTTACTAATAAATCGGATGCGCTCAATTTTTTAAGAACATCTTTATATCGTTTGAATGAATCTGCATTTAATGGAGATATTACAGAAGAAAAATATAATACCCTTTTTGAACTCATCATCACTACAAGCGCAGAATTACAAAAACAGGAGTGCAGTGCAAAAAAAGCACCTATAGTAAACAATGATGACAACAGCACAGTAGAATCTAATTAAATCCTACTTTGTCTGTTTTGACATAAAAATTAGTTATAGTTTTAGCACAATGTATATGTTCATATAATGCGTATACATTGTGTTACTTATTAAAGTTAATATTTAAATTTAAAAAAATCTGATAGGGAGTAATCGAGTGCAATACAAAGTAGCCTTATTATTTCTACTGATGGACGGGTTTCTGCTTTTTCGATATCAAAAATAGTACGATAACTAACGCCTGATTTCTCTGCTAACTGTGCTAAAGTAAGCTCTGCATCTAATCTTAAATTCCGGAGCCTTTGCCCTAAAGCAACCTTAAATTTATCATCTTTTATCATTCATCAAAAATGGCTAATTTCCTGTTAATAAGACAGTTGTCTTTAGAAATCAAAACACAAAACCCTGACAGTCTGATTAAATTATGCAGTATATTGCATAATTTTTATATATTTATAAAAGTTTTTAGAGTTTTTTCAGAAAATAAAAGTTAACTTAAAGAAATAATTAGTCATCTTTCTGATATAGTTACTTCTAAAAGAGTGTTTTCTTACCATTCTAATTACAGATATTAATGTTTATATGAATTTTTAGAAAAAGCATATTATAAACCAAAATTTAATATACCATGATAGCCAAAAAGAAGTATAATTACAGATATGTTTATAGAAAAAGAAAATGTGATATCAGTTTAACATATGGATGAACAGAACGCTCACAGTACAAAACATTAGTACAACTATAAATAGAATATTAAATCAATACCAAAATAAATTAAAATATAATTGTATTTAATTAAAGCTGAAACGGTATTTTATAGATATATAATGATTATGGAAGATCTATAATTTAGATCTCAAAATCTTCAGAGAAAAATTCTTTAGGAGTGATATCAAAATATTTACAAATTCTGAATAGCGTAGTAAATGAAATATCCCTTTTGCCCTGCTCTATTCTACCAAAATGAATTCCTGTGTCATTAAGGGCATCTTCTTGGGTTACTTCTTTATCAGAACGTAACTCTTTTATACGTTTTGCTAATGTATTAAGCAGTTCTTTTTTGTCTTGTTCTTTCACTTCCGAAAATTCAGCTTAAAAAAAGAATATTTCAATGACCGTTCGGTAATTTTTAAATACATTTGTATTAGACATTTAGAGATACTATGAAACCGGAAAAATTATATCAATATATGTTAGAATATCAAAAAGAACATAATTTTAATGAAATAGAACACAGTAATTTTATCTCTGCTATGGAAAGAGTAAAACAGAATATTACTAATATCAAAGAACCTTAAAAGGTCTTCAACTTTAGAATAAAGAATATTCAACAATACTAATATCTAATAAATACATCATTAAATCTTTATATTATGACAGAAGAAGAGCTACGTAAACGATTGATGGAATACAAGAAAAAACATGGTGTAACCAAAGAAATATTACAAAACTATCATTGGGCACTTGAGACTATTCGCGAAAGGCAAAAAGAGAAAGAAAAAAATAACAATTCTTCAAAACCTTAAAAAAAAGGCCTGTATTACTTTTATACAGGCCTCATTAATTAACTAATAAATAACTAAAGATTAAATTTTGGTATATATGAATTTTAGCGTTGATTCATAATCATGATCACGATCATCATAAGTAATAGTAATCACCAATGTATTATTATCTTCTATACTAACTTTTGAGCTACTAAATGCTATTGTATTACTCTTGTCGTATAAAAAATTATAGGTTTTATTCTTATCCTTAATCCATGTTCCTTTAGTCTCTTCGGTATCTTTTAAACACTCTCCTCCAATACCGTAACCGTCATAATAGCTTGTCTCTACAAACCTTCCCCATTTCAAAACTTGCAATGTCGTTCCTTTTTCACATGAAGATAGGGGGAATTCTTCTAGTGACTTACCGTCTTCATTATTCACAAATTGTTGTTTTAATTGCCAGGTTCCTACTATTGTATTCTCAGAAGTTTTAGCATTGTTTCCTTCACAAGAGTATACACTTAGTAATGTCACTGCAAAAAAAGCAACATAAACAGGTAAAAATCTCTTCATATATTGTATTTCCAATTACAGGTGCTAAAATCGGAAAAATCACACTATTTAACAAAATTTTAATGTTAAAAATGCATTTAATCGACAAAAAATGTTTTTAATCGATAAAATTTATACTAGAATAGAATAAAGATATATGCTCTTGGATCAATAGTTGAGCATCAAAAAACGATAATCTTACATTTTAAAAAGAAAAATAAGGTGTATTGATATTATTTCATTAGTATACCTCGTTGATCCATAACGGGCAAATCTTGAAAAGCATTTTCGTTTATGGTATTTTTTCTAAAAATATATTTTTTATCGTACAATTTATTGTCTGCAAAAAAAGTAACTGCAAACTCATTATTCATGCTTAGCAATTCTTCTTGAAGCATTTCTATTTTGGCAGAAGATTTGGCTGCTATTGTGCCAATACCATGTCGTAATAAAGAGGTTTTTCTTTCTTCGTCATACCCTTTTGTAACCACCAAAACCATTTCTATTGGGGTATCTCTATCGTTAATAATATATGAATTCCAGTCTTTACTAAGAAAGTCTTCATTCCACTCTTTTACAACAGCGATATAAACATTTTCTACTACTGGTATTTCAATATCCTTTTTCATACGTTATTTTAGAAAAAATTTTCTGATCTAAATCTCGCAAACTCTTCTACAAAATATAAGTTAAGGTATTTTGTGTTTAGAAATTATAGTACTGATTTAAATTGTTCTAGAAAACGCATATCATTTTCGCTCAACATACGGATGTCAGAAATCCCATATAATAATAAAGCAATACGATCTATACCCATTCCAAAAGCAAACCCACTATATTCTTGAGGATCAATATTGCAATTTTTCAATACATTTGGATCGACCATTCCACATCCCATAATTTCTAACCAACCGGTACCTTTAGTCATTTTATAATCAGTTTCCGTTTCTAATCCCCAATACACATCAACCTCAGCACTTGGTTCTGTGAAAGGAAAGTAAGAAGGTCTAAGTCTGATCTTAGATTTACCAAACATTTCTGTAGTAAAATATTGCAATGTTTGTTTTAAATCCGCAAACGATACGTCTTTATCTATATATAATCCTTCTACTTGATGAAAAAAACAGTGAGATCTAGCTGATATTGCCTCATTACGATACACTCTTCCCGGAGAGATTGTTCTTATAGGAGGAGTATTATTCTCCATATATCTCACTTGAACCGAAGAAGTATGTGTTCGTAATAATATATCAGGATTAGTTTGCACAAAAAAAGTATCCTGCATATCTCTGGCAGGGTGATATTCTGGCAAATTCAACGCTGTAAAATTATGCCAGTCATCTTCTATCTCCGGCCCCTCGCTAACATTAAAACCTATACGAGAAAAAATATCTATAATTTGATTTTTGACTAAAGAAATAGGATGCCTTGAGCCTAAAGCAATAGGTTCAGACGGACGAGTAAGATCACCATACTTTCCTTTTTCTTCTTCTTTGGATTCTAAATCTTCTTTAAGCGACTTTACTTTTTCTTCTGCAGCAACTTTAAGGGCATTGATCGCTTGCCCATACTCTTTTTTCTGATCGTTTGCTACATTTCTAAATTCTGCAAAGAAATCATTGATAAGTCCTTTTTTTCCAGAAAATTTGATTCTAAAAGCTTCTAAATCTTCTTTATTATTTGTGGTAAAGGTATCTACCTCTTCTATATATTCTTTAATTTTTTCAATCATCGCTATTCTCTTAACAAGAAAGCAAATTTACGTAATTTAGCTTAATAGAATACCTGTTGTCACCATTTTGAGTTAAATATTAATTTCTTCAAAAAATCCCTATTGATTCGGTACATCAACCTGATGAGTAACTTGGTTATCTTGATATATGTATTGCATCAAAAAGAAAACCGATATTCCCCCAAAAAGATGCCAAAGCCAATGCGTACCCATGTACAAAATTTCTGTATCCAGTATCTTATCCAAACTTCTAAAACTTACAGCAATTACAAAACTAAGTACAGCCAATAGAATAAGTTTCTTGTTATAACCTTTTGTTTTGATTAGGTACAAAAAAATAGGTAGCAAAACGGTAACGGCTGTAATCACATATCCCAAAGAAATTCTTATATAGCTTGGGATTGGTAACTGTCTAACCGTAAAAGAAACTGTAAAAATAATAATTAAAAAAAGTGCTCTTGCCCACCAACTAGAAAACAATTTAAACACAAAATAAAAGACAGCAGCCATACATAGTATCATAATCGGCACCCAATCCATAAATAACCATGCTTCATGGCTACGAGTACCATGATACATTGTGCCTCCAACAAAACCAATAGCAAGAATTGGTATACAAATCGTTAAAAAGACATGTTGTTTTATATTTTTGAATACACGTATAGAGAAATATAAAATTATAAGTAAGAAAATAAGATTACTAAAGGTATTGAATGGTTCTACCGGTAATCGACCCATAAAAGTTTCTCTATAAATCGGTCCGGTATCATTTGGAAGTTTCAAAACCTCTTCAAAATTAACCAGCATATTTCTTTTTTCTTATAAAAATAAGAAATGATATACACAATACTACTTATATCTCTAATGGATATATTGACTTGCTAAAAAATAATTTACGATAGCTTCTTTCATCAATACAGACTGTTCCCCTGCTTTAAGGTTAGGTAATTTTTCTTTTATCTTATAGTGTGGCCAACCCTCTTCATCATAATAATCAAACTCATAATATCCATAAGGCTCTAACAATCGACAAATAGCAATATGCATTAAATCTAGCTTTTCATCTTTTTTAAATTTGCGATGTAACTGACCTAACTCCTGCACTCCTATCAAATATATGATCCCATCCAGATCCAAATCTTCACCCTCTGCAAACTGGTTAGAAAGTTTATCAACCAATGTTTCCCAACGCTTTTTTAATTCTTGATCTCTAGCCATAATTTTGGTCCAAAATTTATTGTTTGCAAAATTACGGCTAAACCTATGATACAGACTAATTTTTTGATTAAAACTTATAACTGCCACAAAACCCCTACTCCTGCATATTGATTCTTGAACGCTCTAAAAGATCTTCTATCTATATCTGTATTATTAGATGTTCTTATTCTCGAAAATATAGTTGCGGTTATTGACCAGTTATCATTGATCTCATGAGAGGCATCTAATCCAAAATTTGCAGTATTGTTTTTAATATTTTCTCCGATTCTACCATCATTATCTCTTGCTTCTCTACTAGAAAATACTCTTGACATATAAGAAAGAGAGCTACTGATTTTGGTGATGCTATTATCAAAATTAAGGCTTATCCCAGGACCATATTGATTAAAACCTGATCTGTCTTCTATATTATCCACTCGAGTATAATATGAAAAAGAAGGCTCTACTTCAAAATTCTTGCTCAATGGTAACTCATAAAATAATGTTGCTTTTGCATAATCCCAATTACGAATCCCATTAGGAAGGTCATCACTGGCATCAAAAGTATCATACAACCTTTTCTTTATATAAGCATCTACTCCTATACTATGTTTTAGATCTCTGTTTTCAAAAGTATGAACTGCAGAAGCTCTAAGTCCAAACTCATCATACTGTAAATCCCTATCACCAAAAGAATCATAATTTCTAAAATTATAAAATACATTAGCTGTAATATGAAACTGCTCTACGGGCTCTATATCTATTCCCCCACTAAAACCATATTGCAGATACCCCAAAGGATTTACCAACACATCTTCATCACCACCGAGACCTTTTCTTGCCATACGGATAAATCTAGCTTCTGCTAATAAGCTCATTTTTTTGTTTAGTTTATGATCATACCTTCCTCTTAGGTCAGCTCTCCAATAGCTATCCTCTAAATTTTGATAAAACACCCTTGCAGAAGATCCTGCAGACAAACGAATTCTATTTCTTCTATCTATTTTATTTGTATATCCATAATTACCTCTTATATCCTGATAAACACTGCTCGAAATTAAATCATTTCCTGTATGCAGCACCCCATCTCGACGTACTTCTTCAGGGCTTCTGAAGTAGTTGTATTCATATCCTGCAGATGTGCCGATAGAAAAGTTGCTTTTTTCTTGTGAGTATCCTATTGTCCCTATTATGAAAATAATGATTATCGATATTTTGTTGATTGTTTTCATTTTTTGATATTTTAATTTTTTTGCAATAGCTGACCTGCACTTGCTTTTTGGCAAATGAAATTTTGAAAGCAAATCTTTTGTTTTATCCGTTTTTTAAATACAAAGACTAGCTTTATTTAGGTCATAAATTTTTGTGATGTTTGGTTTATATATGCTCTGAAACATTCGTTTCGATCGGTTGAAAAAGATTTAAAAAGCAGTAGGATCCATCTTGCATTTCAAACTTTAATTTTTGTAACCTATGTCTATGTATTGATTATTGATTGTATACTTAGCATGGTGGTTATTGTTTTTAGTTAGTTACTATTTTTTGTTTGTGTTATAAACAGGCTAACTTCTGTTTACCCTACTTAAAAATTATTTTTTTGTGTTTTTATTTTTAAAAAACAAGCCTTTATTAGCTCTATCTGTATAAAAACCAGACTTTTATCAATATTTGTTTTGAACTTCATAATGATTTATTTTTGACCTAGTAACGAGTGGGATGATTTTAATTCTATTGTAAACTGAAAAAAATCTTGTGTATGGGGCTATCTTCAAAATCTGTATGTGATCGACCGGTTTTTACCAACATCTTTGAAACACATGCCGAATCTGTCAGAAATTTTATCTATTATAAATGTGGAGATAAGGATCAGGCAGAAGATCTAATGCAAGAAGCCTTCATAAAACTCTGGCAAAATTGTAAAAAAGTATTTTTTGAAAAAGCAAAAGGCTTTTTATGTACTGTAGCAAACAACCTTTTCCTTAATCAGGTAGCTCATAATAAGGTTAGACTAGAATATTCAAAAATACCGCGTAGTAACAAAAATGTTGAAACTCCTGATTTTGTTATGGAAGAAAAAGAATTCATGAATACTTTACAAAAGGCAATTGCCGAGCTTCCTGATGGACAACGTGAAGTTTTTTTACTAAATCGAATTGATAAAAAGACCTATAAAGAAATTGCCGAAATGCTTGGTATTTCTGTAAAAGCTGTAGAAAAAAGAATGCATAACGCTTTAAAAGAATTAAGAAAACTTGTTAAAAATATTTAATATAGGTAGGGTATACGGTTTTTTACCTGTTGTATTAATGTTTCTTTGTAGAAATCTAATAACATTTTATAAAAACATATGCTGAGTGAAAATGAAAATACATATTTAGCAAAGTGGTTGAATAATGAACTCTCTACCGAAGATCTCGAAGAATTAAAAAGGCTTCCTGAATATGAAGATTATAGAAAGATCATAGAGGGGTTAACGTTTTTTAACCCTCCTTCTTTTGATCTAAAAGAGTCATTACAAACCACTTTAGATAAGCTAGATCAACCTAAAAAAGGAAAAGTGACTTGGTTAAAACCGCTTTTATATGCAGTATCTGCTGCCGCTGCTGTGGTTTTAATTGTCGGTATTTTCTTCAATACAGTGAGCTATTCCACTACTATAGGCGAACAATTAGCTATTACATTACCCGACGGAAGTACTGTAGACCTTAATGCTTCTTCTTCGTTAACACATACTCGTTTTTTCTGGTCTCAACATCGCGAAATCGAACTTGATGGAGAGGCTTTTTTCAAAGTAACTACAGGAACTAATTTTAAAGTCGTAACAAAACTTGGTCAGGTAGAAGTATTAGGTACACAATTTAATGTCAAAAACAGATCAAACGAATTTCAGGTTGGCTGCTATGAGGGTAAAGTAAGAGTATCTTCTCAAAAAGATAGTGTACAAAAAATTCTTGAAAAAGGAGAAGGTGTTTCTTTGAAAGGAGAAAAGCTGATCGAAGAAAAGGTTATCACTCCCGAACCTTTATGGAAAAAGGGCGAAAGTATATTTGAAAGTACTCCTTTGATAAATGTTTTGGATGAATTAGAAAGACAATACAATATAAGTTTTAGAAGAGACAAAATAGATCAAAATCAGTTATTTACAGGAGGGTTTAGGTATGACAACCTAGATTTGGCATTAGAATCTGTTCTGGTTCCTATGGGGATCGAATATGTGATTAATGGCACTATGATAGTACTAACTCCTAAGTAAAGAACTTCAGGGCAAGACCACCATGAATTCGAAGGAAACTTACTTTTAATTTCGAGGCAGGCCTTGGAGTATTTAAATCTCGATTATCGAGTAAAGAACTGTAATTGCTTTAAAACTTAAAAGGGAAAATACGATAAAGCAGCTTATTGATTTTAAACACTCTAACATCATTTTTTTGAGATATATTTTCAAAAAATGTAGCTATTGATCAAAAAAGACAGATTTTTTTGTCACATTTTTTGATCAATCTTATTATACATCATAGAGAGTACAATTTATAGGTGTTTTTAGAATAAATAATAAGAAATGAAAAAAGTATTGGTATTGTTTCTTTTTTGCACTATAGCCTTACAAGCACAAGTCAAAAAAGAATACAAAGAGGCTCCTTTGCAAGAGGTTCTTAATGAGTTATCTGAATCTTACAATCTCATATTTTCTTTTAGTAATGAAGTGGTAAAAGATAAAATCATAACTATAGCACTCAATAATACACCTATAGATGAGGTTCTTTTTACCCTAAAAACATTAACAAACCTCGATTTTAAAAAAATCTCTAATCGTCAAGTAATTGTAAGCACTCCCAAGAACAAAGTAGAAGTATGCGGGTATCTTTTTGATGAAATTACAAATGCTCCTCTGCCCTATGCATCAGTTATAATCGAAAGCGAAAAAACTGGTACAATTACCAATGATGATGGCTTTTTTCAGCTCGGAGATATCGATGAAAAAAACCAGATATCCATTCAATATGTAGGATATAAAAACAAAACCGTTCCTGCTACATTTTTTAAGAACAAAAAATGCCCCAAAATAGGATTATCACTAGAGACAACAGCACTAGAAGAAGTACTTATTGTAGAATATCTTACAACTGGTATTAATAAAAATGTAGATGGGTCTTTTTTGATTTCAAATAACGATTTAGGAATTCTACCCGGTCAGAGTGAACCTGATATCCTACAAAGTGTACAACTTATTCCCGGGATTACCAGTCCGGACGAGACCGCTACAGGACTCAGGATAAGAGGAGGATCTTCTGACCAAAATCTGATTTTGTGGGATGATATCAAAATGTATAATACAGGCCATTTTTTTGGAATGATCTCTATATTTAATCCCAATATAACAGATTTTGCAAATGTATATAGAGGTGGTGCTGACCCAAAATATGGAGATAGAGTCTCTGGAGTAGTAGATATCTCTAGTGATCAAAATGTACCTAAAACTTCAAATGGAGGTATTGGTATTAATGGCACTCATGCAGATGCATTCATTAAAACTCCTATTTCAAAAAAAATAGGCCTGGTTGTATCAGGAAGAAGGTCATATACAGATGTTATTCAAACCACAACTTATAAAGCTTTATCACAAAAAGTTTTTCAAAACACAAAAATAGTAGAAACACAAAATAATCAACCTCCTCCTGTAGAAGAAGAGGAAGAAGAAATTGGTGAAATAGACGAAGAGGATGAAAGCGAAACTGATATCATTAGTGATGATTTTTTCTTCTATGATGTTACCGCAAAACTCATTTTGGATATTTCTCCAAATGATAAAATAATGATCAGTAGTATTTTTACGCACAACGACCTTGCGTTTATTGTGGGTGATGATGAAGATACTATTACAGATGATCTCGAAATACAAAATGAAGGAATAAGCTTCTCTTGGACAGGGACAAAGAATAATCGTTTTCACCATAGCCTAAAAGCGTATTACTCTCATTTTGATTTGGACTATCAATTTGCAGAACGCGAAGAATTATTTATAGAAATACAATCTGTACGAAGAAATACGGTAAGAGATTTTGGGGTTGACGCTAATATCTCTTATGAATTAAATTCAAAAAATCTACTCACCTTGGGATATCAGTTCTCTCATAATGAAGTTTTTTATCGTATTACTAGAGAAAGCCAACTAGAAAACCCAATAGATGAGTCAGAAAGGGTAAACAATGATGCCAATGCTTTGTATGCCAATTATAAATTTACTGCAAAAAACAAAAGCTTTCTTAATTTAGGTGTTAGAGCCTCTCATTATTCGGTTTTAGATGATATTTATATAGAACCACGTGCTAATATAGAATACCCTATTTCTAAAGCAATACGATTAAAAGCAACAGCAGAGCTAAGATATCAACCCATCAGTCAATTAATAGAATTTGAAAACACACAGCTTAGATTAGAAAATAATTTATGGATCCATTCTAATAAAGAAGAGGTCCCTTTACTCGAAAGCACTCAATTCTCCGGAGGGTTTCTGTTTTCTAAAAACGGTTGGAATTTTGAGATTGATGGCTATCATAGAAAAATAGATGGACTTACATCTGCAACCAATGGTTTTAATACTGTATCAAATAACATATCTACTGGAGAAAGTAGAGTTATAGGAGTCGATGTTTTACTAAAAAAGAAGTTTCAAAACTTTAGAGCATGGTTGGGATACACCTTTAATGATATCGAATTTACATTTCCAGAAATACAAAATAACCCATTTCCCGGCAATAATGATATCACACATAATTTTAGAATTTCTAATACCTATACATTAGATCAATGGGAGTTATCTTTGGGTTGGTTATGGCGATCAGGAGCACCTTTTACTACAGCAAATTTAACCAACACCAATCAAATTGCTTTTGGAGAAGTCAATGCAAAACGATTAGATAATTTTCATCGTTTGGATATTTCAGCTACCTACAAATTTAATCTTGATGCTACCGGTAAGTGGAAAGGACATATCGGGGCTTCAATACTCAATGTGTACAATCGTAGAGTACCGGTTTCTATCAGTTACCGACTAGACGAAAATCCTGTTACAGAAAATATAGAACTCGACGTATTACGACAAATGTCTTTGGGCATCACACCAAATATCGTTTTCCGAACTTCTTTTTAGGGTTTGTTAATCTGAAAAAGCTAAATGATAGAGCTTGTTTAATTATCAAAGATGTCTTTATTTTTTATCTTTTAAATCTAATCACTTCTTCAAATTCAGAATAATTCCAATTATTTTTTGGCAATAATTTAAACTGCGGTAATCTTTCCAAAGTCCATTCTCTCATATCTTGACCTCTTATTAGCCCTAATTTATTGTTGGTTGCAATCTCTACTAGTTTCATGAAGCTTTCGAGATAACTATAATCATCATCATCGCAATCATCTTTAGAAAAGAAATCTTCTT
Organism: Aquimarina algicola; assembly: GCF_006443095.1. Lineage (GTDB taxonomy): Bacteria > Bacteroidota > Bacteroidia > Flavobacteriales > Flavobacteriaceae > Aquimarina > Aquimarina algicola. Next base: position 1,409,025 of record NZ_VFWZ01000002.1, on the reverse strand, counting down.
TACAGTTCAATAATATCTCAGTGTCTTCAATAGAAATCCAACCAACTATTCCATCTCCATCAGGGCAGAAAAAATTATCATAATTCTCAAGGTTTCGTAAAATTTCGTAGCCAATTGAATTACGTTTTGGATCTAAAATACTCAATAAACCATATTTACTACACACAATATGAGGAAAAAAATCTGCACAATATTTAAAAATATAATATTCAAAAAAAGCCCCAAACTCATAATATTCAGGGTGTTTGTCTAAATAATTTTGTTTCTCTTTCTCTGACTTGATAAAATCATATTCCTTATGTTTTTTAAAATCAGAATCAAATTGATTCGCTATTTCTTTAAGTGAAACAATTGATTTATTGATTCTGTTTTGTAATTCAGTATTAGATAAGTGTTCAATACCTCCAAATACATATGATTTTAAAAAGTCTAAATAGTCATCCCTTATAGATCCCTTTTCTCCTAAGAAAAGAGGTACTGCATCATTATAAAATTTATTAATGTCGAATAAATGTAATGTATTCCAAGCTCCCATTTTAGATACTTAGTTTAAGATTCTTAACAACTATATACATACCAGTACATATATATCATAAAAATACTCGTTTTTATGTATTCACACATTACTTTGCATTTTTCTAATTACAGCTATTCTTTTGTTCTTCGGCTTCTTGTTTTACTTTTAATTTGATATAGAAATCAAATGTAATTGCATTTATTTCATCATGATTATCTAAATTAATTTTTGAAGCGTAAATATCTAACGTCGTATAATACCACTCTAATAAGGCATCGGTTCTTGCTTTAAAACCAAGTAATGATAGAATTACAATACTCAATTCTACATTAAAAAATGAGGTGTCAAAACCAATGGTATTCAATTGGTTTACAAATCTCGTACTCAATAATTCATTTCTAATCAAAAACAAGATTAGGTCTTCTTGGGTTGATAATTTAAAATTAGGAAAGTTCTGAGCTTCTAGATTTATATTCATACGTCTTATAATTTTATATTTTATTTACTAATCAATCCCACGCAATGATGATAAGCTCTTTTACAAAGACTCATTATCACAGTCATAAACATGTATAAGTTTATAAACTACAATACATTGCATCTGAATGATTGTACAGACTAATAATTTTGATAAAATTTAGCGTAGTGCCCGACCTTTGCTCAAATACAGTAAATTACTATACCAAGGTTACCTTCTTTTATGAAGCGGGTAAATATTCTCTAAACATAGAGAAAGTCTTTCTTTAGTTACTTGATAATAATCAAGCTACATATTTATCAATAATAATTTACATCTTATAACAACAAAGGTTAATCAATGAGATTGTTGGGTAGGAGTGCAATCTTATTTTTGGGTCCTTTGATGGGTATAAAATGCCTTTTTATTCATTTTTTTGAGTTCTACGATACTCTGCCTTCTCTTCTGCTACTTTGAGTAGCTCTGCAGAACATCCTAACTCGTATATATGTTGCGCTATCTTGTCACTTACATATTCGTCTTTTACTTCTTCGATATCCAACTCAAAGATCTCTGATAGTTTTGTAAGTTTTTTTTGATCAAATCCTCTTTTTCCATTTTCGATCTTACTCAAATTTGCTGCATCTAGATCTAATTTTGCTGCAAGTTGAGTAAGTGTATACCCTTTTTGGGTTCTTAATATCCTTATATACTGCCCAAAAGTTTCTTTCATTTGACTTGTCAAGTTTTGACAAATTTAAAAGATTTTTATACAATTCAAATAAAAAAAACTAAAAACTCTTATAAAAATGACCTAATCACTCAAGGCACTGCAATGGTTTGATGTGTAGACAATTGATCTAATAATTTGTATACCGATTTTAGATCATTGATCAACACTTTGTCACATCGATCTATTTCAACTTTACTCAATACGCCCATGATACTGTTTTTGAATGCTTGTACTTCTTGAATGTCTGAAAATTTAATTAACACTTGGCAGTCTTTATTATCCATAAATATGTTATTTATCTACACAATTATACCGAAAATAAGTATTATTTCAAAATAAAATACTGAAAAACAGTTTTTATATACTCTTTTTTTATATTTATGTACAGATTAATATGATTGTATGACTAAATTAGGTGAATTTTTAAATAAGAAATCTATAAATAAAGCTAGTGTTTCTAGAAAAACAGGAATTAGCAAAAATCGACTTAGCGAACTTTCAAATAACACCTCAACAAAACTTAGAGCTGATGAGTTGTATAGTATCGCTTTGGCCATAGATGTAAGCCCTTGCGAGCTTTTAGAATATGTTTGTGGCGAGATTACTTTGAAAAAAGAAGAATAAACATCGCTTTTTTTGAGGTTTCTATCCAAAAAAAAGAATTAAGCAACTGCATCGAGATATTTGTTATATCACGTATCAACCATTACATTAATACGACTAATCCGTTGTACATTTGGAAAATTAAAATCACAAAATGTACAACGGGTTAGATCAAACTTTACTCGTCCAAAGGCAAGTATCTTTCTTTTATGATATTAAAATGATGTATTTGATGCGCTACTACTGTTAATCCAATAGTGTACAAAGGCATCTCATACTCAAAAAACACACAATTTGTTTCGAGTATTTTCTTATCAAAAGATTGAAACATCATTATCGTGGATTGGCGTACAATTCTAAGTTCGTGTACCAACTGCTCGATCGAAAGCTCATCTGCATTAGAGTTTTGCCCCATTATTTCCTGGTCGTGTGCATCGGGGATGGTACCTTCTCCCCGAGCAAAAATTATTGCTCTAAAACACCAAATTCTTTCCCAATCAATAAGATGCTGTATTATTTTATGAATTGTCCATTTATCTTTTTCATAAGTTCTTAAACCAATTCTATTTAATTGAGCGATATCGATGTCATCGATTTTTTTCAAACTCAATTCTAGGGCTTCTTTGAGTTCGACACCCTCATTTAGCTTAAAAACATATTCTAAAAACTCTGGGTTCTTTTTGATTTCTTGATTTTTCATGAAATAGTTATATTTTTTAGTGAAATACCTCTGGGCAAACCTCCGAGTATTTAAATCTCGATTATCGAGTAAAATTTATATGTTATAATTCTTCTACGTCCTGCTGTACTCGAGAAAGAGATTGATACTCAGATTGATCAAAAAAAGATATGATAAAAAACACTAACCATGATTGTAAAATAGGTTCAATTTACAGATCAATGGTCATAATTTGTAGAGATACTTTATCGTATGTTCGTTTATTTTAGTTTATAATTTCAATTTCCCATTTATTTATTTGACCACTATGGATATAGCTATTTATAAATTCAATTAGTCTCTTTTTGTTATTATTTTTTAAGTAAAATTCTATTTTTACAACAGAACGATCTTTATAATTATAAATTTCGGGGTTTGGTATAAAAATTTTGGGTTTATAATATTCCCACTTCATGTAAATTTTGCAAAACAAACTTATTGGGATTTTTTGACCTGACTCATTAACTATACTCTGATTTAATATTTCATCAGTATTTTTTAATTGATATATGTTTTTCAAGTTCTCTTCCGCTAGGTTAAGTGAAATTCCTAATTGAGTTGCACGTAATGTATCGATTTCAAATTTAATAGAAGGAGTTTTAATCGGTCTTCCAAGAATTTTTAAACTATCCACTAAACGTGTTGCCATAAAATCTTCTATTAAGACATCAAACTCTTTTTGTGGGTCAACAAATTTATTATAGATAATTATTTCTAAAGTTTCTGTTTTTTGGCTATTAGCACAAGAATTAATTGACAAGAATAAAATAGTGTAATAAATAAATCTAATCATCTTATTTTTTAATGCAACACAATGGTTAGTGATTGTACAAAATACTAATTTTTCTGTTAAGCACAACTTTATAAGAAATATCTGTCTCTGGTTTAGTAAGAAATAGTAATTAACTATAGGTACTTTATTATGAATGATTTACAAGTCTTTTTCTTTTATCGTTTTTTATTCATTTATTGGTTTGGTTCTCAAAATATCTCTTTTTAGTTCTCCCGGATAAATCAAAAAAACAGGGACTTGAATTTTATATTCTTTCAATAATTTGAGAACATTACTATCGATTTCTTCTTTAGAATATCGACTTGAAAAATGATTAAGAATTAGAGTTCCAATTTTGATCTCTTTGACCATTTGTAAAACTTCGTCAACCCTACTATGCTTATTTCCTTTTGATTCTATTTGAGAGTCACCTTCGTTTTTTAGAAATGTAGATTCATGAATAAGTATTTCTGAGCCATTCCATTTTGAATAGTCATCAACCGGAGTATCTCCAGAAAATGATAAGATATTCGACTCTATTCTTTCAGTTATAAAATCTTTTCCCTTTTTTCTAACAACTTCTTTTATTTCGTTACTCGATTTAGAATTAAATTCAGGTTTTAATTTATTTTTTATTTCAAATACTTTATAACTTAGACTTTTATGGATACCAATAGGGGATTTTATATGTTCATTACGAATAGCTTCGATTTCAATATTTTTCTTTATTTCTATCCTTGATTTATCTTCAATGCCTATCCAAGAACTAGAAGATACATGTGGATCAAATTTTTTGAGAAAATTATTCATGGCAGGGAATGATCCAGAATCTTTTGGATAGTAAATTTTTGGAAACCCATCCCTTGAGTTTAATTGAACAAACTGAGGCAAACCATTTAAATGATCTCTATCAGGGTGAGTAATAAATACATTTTTAATTTTTCGAGATTTCTGAAGTAAACCTGAGGTAAGCCCATCTCCAGCATCAATTAATAGGTTTAATTCTTCTATATTAATCCATGTTGAAAACAAAGCCGTTGAATATGCTGTAATCTTATATTTCACTTTTGTCTCTATTGGTGTAGTTATAACATTTGATATAATGTGTTTTTATAAAGCAAAATGTTATTTTGTTTTTTGATTTTTCTACTCACTATCTTAACAATTCAAATGATTCATTCATTTTGGCCTTAAAATCATTTTTTTTGTCTCTTAAAGTTAATTTAAATTCAAAAGTTGGTTCAAAAGAATCTTCTTTTACAATATTTCCTTCTTTATCTTTAAATTTTACTTTTTGTTTCGTAAACCCTCCCAAAATATCAACATCGTACCAACCATTATCAATTTCAATAAAAGGTCTATTCCATTTGTGAGGATTTCTCGATAGTTCTTCAACTTTTTCATCACTAAAGTCATTTAAAATCCACCAGGTAAACAAAAATATTTTGCGGTTTTCGACTTTTAGGATATATCCATTTTTTTTAAAAGACAAACTATTTTCCTTCTCTTCAAATTCTGATTCATTTTCGGAAGTAGTAAATAGTATTGTATAAGGCTGATTCACTATTTTAGACATAGGAATCATTATCCCGTTTTTTACAACATCGTCTCCACTTTCATTTGTTGTAAATTCTGTTGCTAAATCATTAGATAAGTTATTTTCTATTTTAAAATCTCTCAACAGTTCAATATCACCTAAAAGGAAATAATCAATTGTATCATTCAAGACCTCTGAAAACTTCTTTTTCATATTCGAATTATAATCACGTACAATCTTTTGTATACGGTTAGTAGCTATACTAAAAGTATTGATTTTTTAATAAAGCGCATACAAAAGGATCTACAAAAAATTATATTGCTTCAAACAATTTACCCGGTAGAGGTTTTATAGCCCCTTTCAGCTCCATATTCAATAAAACAGAAGCTGTTTTGTACGTTGGTATCTGGCATTGCAGTGCTATCACATCTAATAACTCCTTTCCGTTTACAGACAAAAAATTGTAAACCTTCTTTTCTTCTTCATTTAAGTCTACAAACAACTTTTTTTGTACTGTATGTGTTTTTGTTTCTTCTAATTGCCAATTGAGCATGTATACAAGATCTGCTGCACTGGTAAGCATGTGGGCTCTCTGTGTTTTGATAAGCATATTACATCCTTTGCTCAAAGGATCATTGGTTCTACCGGGTACTGCAAATACATCTCTATGATATGAATTAGCAATCTCTGCGGTAACAAGAGAGCCTCCTTTTTCTGCGCTTTCGATGACTACTGTAGCCTCGCTAAGGCCGGCAATAATTCTATTGCGGCCTAAGAAATTTTTACGGTCAAAGGTGTCTGTACTCCAAAAATCTGTAAAAAAACCTCCATTTTCCTCTATTTGCGACACATATTTCTTATGACTTTTGGGGTATATTTGATTAAGGCCATGTGCAAGACAGCCCACAGTCTGCAAATTATGTTTTGCAGCGGCACGTTGTGCCGTAATATCTACACCATAGGCAAAACCAGAAATGATAACAGGTTGTAATGGTGCAATCTCTTCGATCAATGCTTCGCAGAATTTTGTACCATAGCTAGTAACCTGCCGTGTGCCAACAATACTTAGTATCTTTTTATGTTTTAAATCAATATTCCCTCTACTGAATAAGACTACAGGACCATCTATACAATGTTTTAATCTATCAGGATAATCTTGCTCATCATATAACAAACACCCTATTTTATTTTTTTCAATAAATGCAAGTTCGTTTTCTGCTGCTTTGTAATGATCAGGGTTATGAATATCTCTAACTCTTGTAGTCCCGATCCCATCAATTTTAATGAGATTTTTTGTTTTTTCTTCTAAAACCCCTTCTGCAGAGCCTACTGTTTTTATCAATTTTTTTATTGAACTATCCCCAAGGTTACTTACTTTTTTGAGTGCTAATAGCGATAGAAGTTTTTTGTTGTTCATTGATCTGTTTGTCATTACGACACGCAAGAAACAAAAAAAAGATAACTGTTGATAAGTTTGACACCAAATCTGTCATCGATTTTCATTTTTTTTTACCTTTGAGTTTACAATCAATGATTACAGAATAACAGTTTTTGAAAGGGGTTAATGAATACAATTGACAAATATATTAGTGAATTATTATATAGATATGAATGTGTGATCTTACCGGGATTTGGTGCGTTTTTAACTAAACGTCAACCCGCTACCATACAAGAAAATACTAATGCATTTTTTCCTCCACAAAAACTAATTTCATTCAATAGTCAACTACAAAATAATGATGGGTTGTTGGCTAACTATGTTTCTTCTGTAGAAAATATATCATATACAGATGCTGTTGCAAAACTACAGCGTTACGTTTTATCATTACGTGAAAAATTAGCTAAAGGTAATCGTGTTGAATTAAACAAAATAGGAGTTTTTTTTACTTCTGTAGAAGACACCCTGCAATTTGAACCTTCTATAGAGGTAAACTACCTTACAGAAGCTTTTGGTCTACATTCTTTTGCTACTCCTGCGATACATCGTGAAGTAAAAGTTGATAGAGAAGTTTACAGAGAAGAAGTAGAAACTATTGAAGAAACAACACCAATACATTTTACTCCGGAGAGGAGAAATGAACGCCCATATTTAAAATACGCTGCTGTAGCCGCAGTTGTTTTTGGAATCGGTGGCTTTCTAGGCTTAAAACAAGTGAGTAATAACACGATAAGTCATAATAATAAAGAGTGGAAAAAAGCTAATGTAGAAATCGAAAATAGAATACAAGAAGCTACATTTGAAATATCAAATCCACTTCCTGCAATAAATCTCACGATCAATAAAGAAAACAATGCAGAAGAGTCATTAGCTACAAATATTGAGAATGAGGCTAGTTCAAGAACCTTTTATATTATAGCAGGAGCGTTTAGAGTATCAGCAAATGCACGCAAAAAAGTTCAACAGCTAAAATCATTAGGGTTTAATGCCCAGCTTATCGGCGTAAATAAATATGGACTACATCAGGTAGTTTATGAGAGCTACCAAAATAGATTACAAGCTTTGACAGCATTACAGGATATCAAAAAAAATCAAAATCCAAAAGCGTGGTTATTTGTAAGAGATAATAATTAAGACTTATCTCTCTTTATTCAATGCAGTTTTGATATCATAAATAGATCAACTCTTATTTTTAGACTCAATAATTTTATATTATTCACTGTTTTTTTATAATACATGCAACTAAAGCGTTAAAACTCTGCTAACTCATACACTAATTTTATTGTTCTGGTTTTACCTCATATCTTTGCCAAAAAAGCAATTATTTTTATGGAAGCCAGACACCCTTCAGAATCACTAGCAGTATTAACTGATTTTGTACTTACAGGAGAAACTAACTCGTTGAACAACTTATTCGGAGGAGAACTTTTGGCTCGTATGGATCGTGCAGCAGGTATTGCAGCAGGTAGACACTCAAGACGTATTGTCGTAACAGCTTCTGTAAACCATGTAGCATTCAATAAAGCCATTCCATTAGGTAGTGTTGTAACTGTAGAAGCTAAAGTATCAAGAGCTTTTACTTCTTCTATGGAGGTATATATAGATGTTTGGGTAGAAGATAGGCAAAGCGGAGAAAAAACAAAGGCAAATGAAGCTATCTACACATTTGTAGCAGTTAACGAAACCGGAACTCCTGTAGCTGTTCCTCCGATTGAGCCCCAAACAGAACTAGAAAAACAACGTTTTGATGCTGCATTACGTCGCAAGCAACTCAGCCTAGTATTAGCCGGTAAGATGAAACCTGATGATGCTACTGAGCTAAAGGCTTTATTTGTATAAAGAAAGAATCACATTCTATATATCCAACTCTGAGGATTTAATCTTTTGGCATTTTGGTAGATTAAAAATTTCATAATAGCTCTACCATTGGTTGGATTGGTTCGCACTTGTCCTATGGCTTGTTTTGTCGCTACCTTTTGCCCTTCTTTTACGGTAATATTTTCGATATTGTAATATGTTGTAATATAATTACCATGGCGAATTTGCACTAATCTGCTTGCTCCCCTAAGTTTTTGTATCGCTATAACCTCTCCTTCAAAAATTGCTCTGGCTTTTTCCCCAGATTTCGTCTCAATCTCTACTCCGCTACTATTAATCTGGATATTTGGTAATGTTGGATGTGGTTGACGACCAAATTTTTTAGTAATTCTACCTGTTCCTACAGGCCAAGGTAGTTTTCCTTTATTAGAAGTAAAATTATCTGCTAAGACTTTGGCTTCTGCTGTAAGCGCAAATGTTGTTGCAGAGCCTTTTTTAGTTACCTTTTTACCAGCTTTTTTATTTACTTTGGCAATAGCCTCTCTTATCAATTTTTCAATTGCTCTATCAATAGCACTGGCCTGTTGTTCTTTTTGTTTGATTTGCCTGGTATAAGTCCCCTCTTTTTTTCGAATGGAAGCCATTAATACCTTTTGCTGTTGCTTTTCTTCCTTAAGTTTATCCTGTGCTTCTCTATTTTCTTCTATCAGCCTTTGTTTGTCATTTTTTTGTCTTGATAAATCTGTGTTGAGTTTCTGTAGTTTTTGTGTATTTTCTTCTATTCGTATTGCTTGCTCTTTGCGATGCTCGTTATACTGTTTCATGTATTGCAATCGCTTATAAGCTTGTGCAAAATTTGAAGATGAAAGCAAAAACATAATTCTACTCTGGCTGGATTTACTCTTATATGACTTAACAATCATTTTTGCATAGTCTACTTTGAGGACTTTAAGCTCTTTGCGATAAGCATCTATTTTTTTAAAATTGGTATTGATCTCTCTTGTCAACAAGTTAGCTTGCTGATTTGTAACTTTTATAAGGTTTTGCCTAGTACTAATCTGAGAATTAATCCCTTCTACTTCATCTAGAACAGAGCGTTCTTTGAGCTTATTATCTGCTCTTAATTGTTTCATCTGTTCTATTTCTTCTCTTAATCGCTGACGCTCCTGCTCAAGCTGCTGTTGTTTGGCACTTTGAGAAAAAGAAGGGCTGCAAACAAACACAAACCCTATTATATATATAATTTTCAAAAACCTCATTTGATTGTAACTTGCTTATATCCCGATGGTATTTTGAATGGAAAACTTACTTTAGCATTATAATCAACAGACTTATAATCTATCACAATATTAGTTTCTTTGGTCTCTTGTGTAGCTTTAATATGTATCTGCTTTGGGAAATCCTGATTACCTATCTTTTGATACCCTTTATAATCGATTGATAAATTTCTTTGTTCTTCAGTTTGTGTTAATTGTTGAGAAGCTATTTTAAACGTTTCAGGTTGAATTAAAAAAAGACGCTCAAACAATTCTAACTCTTCTTTTGGTTTGAGCACATAGTTTTGTTCGTTTATAGCGACCTTATATTTATCTTGCTTGAGATCAAATAATGCCTGACCCAAAAGCATTTGCTGTACTTTTTCAAAATCTAATTCTGTACCCAGCCATTCACTTAACATTCTAAAATCTCCATCAAAAAAAGTATTATTTATTTTTTCATAATAACTAACTTTTTCTGGGGTGATTAGTGCTTTTGCCAAAGTAATCCCAAGCATTTTTACACTTATCCAAATGGTTTTGTCTTTTTCTAATCGTAGTGTTGCTATAGGGCTAAATGATTGTTTGCCGTCTGTATAATTAACTCTAATACGAGAGTTAAGGGTTTTAAAATCAAAAGATTGCTTGTAATGATTCGTAATAACCTTTTCTGAACTTAGTTTTTTAACCTTAGCTACCCCTACCCCTTCTGTACTTTTGCAAGAGTTCAATACTATCAAGCAAAAACACAATAAATACAAAGCCTTACTCATTATACTTTTTATGATTTTTTCTGAAGTTGGTTAGATTTTTCAAGATATTCAGATGATTTTGCGGCATCTCCCAGCTTTAAATACGCTTCTCCCATTTGTTTATAAAAATCTGCTTCCATTTTTGGATCTTCTATTATATAATCGATTCCTGATGACAAAATATCAATCGCATCGTTGGGACGATCCAGATGAATTAATGATACTCCGTTTACTAAATAAAATATAGGTTGTGCAGGAAACATTTCTAGTGCAAACTGGCTCCCTATTTCTGCTTTTGTATATCGTTTTAAATCTAATTGTAATAATAAAACTCGCTTTAATAAAGAAAAATTGCCTGTACTGTTTTTAATACCTCTTTCATAAAAGTTAAGTGCTTTTTCTTTATCTCCTTTTTTGTAATAATGATGACCTAGTTCTGTAAAAACCTTTGCATTATCCTGCTCACTAGACAGTATGGATACTGCTTCTACTAATTGAGACTCGTACTGAGGGTGTTTCTCTATAAAAATCAAAAAGTCACTTATTACTTTGTATTTTGAATCTTTATCAATCTTATTGCTCTTTAACGCAATTTTCATGGACTGAATTGCCTGTTCTGTTTTAGAATTGTCTTCTATATAAAATTTATACAATGCCAAATGAACGAGTTCTGATTTTGGATTCTTTTTTAATAAAGCCTGAGCAGTTTGATATGCTTTTTCATCCTCGTTATTCTGGCTGTAGAGATAAATAAGATTAAGGTAGTTTTGTTCTGATTTTGGTTTTTCTTTGATCTTTTTCTCTAATCTACTAATCTGACCACTAGGATTCTTGATCTTCGAAGAAATTCGTTTTCTCAATTGTTTTCGATATCCATCAGAACCATATTCCTCATCCAACTCATCGATAAGTGTTAGCGCTTCATCATATCTTTTGTCATGATAATATAGATTCGCCAATTGCTCTTTGAACATTGAGTTATATTTCACTAATTTTTCAACTACACCAATAGATTCTTTATATTTTTGCTGATGAAAATAAACTTCAAACAATAATTCGAGTATAAATCTATTATCCGGTTTACTTTCTAGTGCTTTTTTAAAATTTTCTTCTGCAATTTCATGCTGTTTTAATTCTAAATAATTCTTACCAAGCTCTAAATACAAATACTTAGGTTCTGGATTTATCTCTACACATTTATTAAGTGCATTTATAGCTTTATCATAATTTGTAATTGCTTTTTGCTTTAAAGCTTCAAAAAAATTCTCTAGAAACTCGTCTGATACATCACCTAAATCATCAATATTAATCTCTTGTCTAGGCTCTATCTCTTGAGCATATACGGTAAATTTCCCAATTCCGAAGAGTAGGTATAAAAGACATATATAGTTACAACATTTAATCATAAAAAGCTTTAAAAAAGTGCTCAAATTACACTGTAAATTATTCTAAAACAGAGTAATCTCCTATACTGATTGTTGTGAAGTTGCCATCATAAATAACATTGTTACCTACCATTGCATTGTCTAAGTTAGCATTTTTTATGACAGTTTGGGTCTGAATCAGGCTATTTTTAATATTAGAGTCTTCAACAGTACAATCATTACCTATAGAGACGTTTGGTCCTATGGTAGTGTTGCGCAAGGTAACATTGTCTCCTATATAACATGGCGGAATTACAGTAGCATTTTCCTGAATGACATTTTCACTCACAAGATTTTCGTTATCATTTTGCAAAAAACCTAGCATTCTAGTATTTGTTTCTACGGTTACATTTTTGTTCCCGCAATCCATCCACTCATCAACTTTTCCTGTCACAAAAACCTTACCATCTGCCATCATTCTTTTGATACCATCATTGATCTGATATTCTCCACCATTGATAATATTATGATCCAAAACATGCTGAAGTTCATTTTTAAGTACTCCAACATCTTTAAAATAATAGATTCCTATCACCGCCAAATCCGAAACAAATTCTTTTGGTTTTTCTACCAATTCTGTGATGTATTGTTGATCATTAAGCTTAACGACTCCATAAGCCTCTGGATGTTCAACTTGCTTTACCCAAATTACCGAATCTGCTTCTTTATCCAGATTAAAGTCTGCTCTAATCAATGTATCTGCATAAGCAATAACCGCAGGTCCAGACAGTGATTCCTTTGCACACATAATGGCATGACCCGTTCCTAAGGGTTGATCTTGCCTGTATATAGAAGCTTTTGCTCCGAGACCTTCTGCTAATTCTGTTAGACTTGACACTACATCGTCTCCAAAAAAAGCTGGATCTCCCAATACAAATGCAATTTCCTCGACAGGTTCTCCTAAAACTTTTGTAATGTCAGATACCAATCGATGAACAATTGGTTTTCCTGCTACAGGTATTAATGGTTTAGGAACTGTAAGTGTGTGAGGTCTTAATCGTGAACCTCTACCTGCCATAGGTACAATAATTTTCATTTTTTAAGTTGTTTTGATTGATTGTTTAATTTTATTTTACGCCTGTACTACCAAATCCACCTTCTCCTCTGGCAGTCTCTGATAGCTCTTTGACCGCTACCCATTCTGCTCGCTCATGTTTTGCAATTACCATTTGCGCAATTCGTTCTCCATTTTCTATAACAAAATCATCGTTGGATAAATTGACAAGTATCACACCAACTTCTCCTCTATAATCTGCATCAATAGTGCCGGGGGCATTGAGTACGGTAATTCCCTTTTTTGCTGCCAAACCACTGCGTGGACGAACTTGCGCCTCATATCCTATAGGTAATTCTATAAACAACCCTGTCTTTACAATTGTTCTCTCTAATGGTTGTAACGTAATCGGTTCACTTATATTGGCTCTTAGATCCATTCCTGCAGAAGCTATCGTCTCGTAATGAGGTAAACTGTGAGAGGAACGATTAATGATTTTGATTTGCATTTGTTATATTTTAAATCTTTTAAAAACGATGTCTACTATTATTACTGTTTAATAATCAAGACTTTATCGTTTTAAAATCTGTCGTATTTGTTTTTTCTCTAAAGTGTATAAAAGTACTAAAAACACTAGTAATAACGGGATTGAAATCATATAATTACTATCAAAGACGTAAAAAGATATGACAGAAAAGCTAATCGATACCAAAAGATATAGTCCTATCTTTTTCAAATTATAGGGAACAGGATAATATTTCCTACCAAAATACCATGACAATAGCATCATAGATCCATATGCTGCTAAAGTTGCTACTGCTGATCCAAAATAACTATACCTAGGAATTAAAATAAAATTAAGGACTAGCGTTATCATCGCTCCGGTAATAGAGATATAAGCTCCAAATTTCGTTTTATCAGTAATTTTATACCACACAGAAAGGTTATGATATAACCCTAAACATAGGTTGGCAAGTAAAATAATCGGAACTATGGACATCGCTTCCCAAAAAGTAGGATCGGGTATAATAATTCTTTTAAACAAATTTGAAAATACAACAACACCAAGTAAGATAAGGCTTCCTAAAATTGAAAAATACAACGTAATTTTTGCATACGTTTCTTTGGCATCTTTTGCTTTAGCATGGTTAAAAAAGAAAGGTTCTATTCCTAGTCTAAAGGCGGTACTGTAGAGTGTCATAAAAACCCCCAATTTATAGCAAGCTGCATATATCCCTACCTCTCCATCTGCAATATCATCAGGAAGTAAATATCTGAGGAGTAATTTATCAAAGGCTTCGTTGATTGAAAAAGCAATCCCGGCAATCAAAACCGGAAAAGCATACTTTATCATAGATTTCCATATCAAAAGATCAAATCCAAATTTGATTTTAATATAGACAGGTAGTAATAAAAGTAATGTAAATGCACTTGCTATAATGTTTGCAATGAATACATACAAAACTCTATTTTCTTCAAAGTATATCGTATCCCAAAAGGTATCATTTCCTGAAACTAATTTGGGTAGTATTAAAAAGAAAAAAAGATTGAATCCCAGATTAATAATAACATTAAGAATCTTGATTACAGCATACCGCATAGGCCTTTCATTGATTCTAAACCATGCAAAAGGTAAAACTGCAAGCGCATCTAGGCCCAAAATCAATAATCCCAATACAATATATTGTGTTTCAAATAGGAGAAAACTTGACAATTCATCTTTATAGAAGATACCAACTATCAAAAGTAAAATCGTTGTGATCGTCAATGAAGTGAGAGAGGTAGATTGTACCTTATTTTTTTGATCAGGATTTTTATTCACAAACCTAAAAAAGGCTGTTTCCATACCATAAGAAAACAATATATTTCCTGTAATAAGCAGTGCCATAATAGCCGCATACACACCATATTCGTCTTTTTCCAGGACTTTTACATATAGTGGTACTAATACGATACCTAATACTCTTGGCAAAACAGTTGCCAATCCATAAATAAAGGTTTGCTTAAAGAGTTTTTGAAGTACGCCCAATTCCAGATATAATTGTTGGGCTAAAAATACAATTTTTATTGTCTTTGTCGGTTGGGCATCGCCTCAACTTTTTTTTGAGGTAACTCTTTAATTTTAAAAAAGCTTTCTTTTCCGTTTTTTGAATATACAATCACACATTCATTTCCCTTTAACTCAAAAGGAATTTTTTCTTCGATAGCTGCGGGTACAGTATTTTTGAATTCTTCTTTTGGATCATCGCTCATAACTAAATCCATTTTTGTATTAGCATATGCATATTTTCCTCTATATAGGTTACCATCATTTTTTAATCCTATTTTTTTTCCTTTGAAATAGGCGTATTTCAAAACAATACCTGCATCCTCTTTAGCAATAAATGACACCGTAAAACCAGAGCTTCCTTCTTCTCTGCCTTCTATCCATTCTTGAAAATACGATGCATTTGTATCTACTGGACTCATTTTATCCATATTCTTATGACTTGCACATTGAAAAAGTGTGCCAAAACTGAATAAAACGAATAATATTTTAAGATTTTTCATATCAATTGGTTTATCTACATCTAGCTAAAGACAAATTTAATGCCAATGTTGTTATGGATAAAGGTACTAATTTGATTCATATAGAATGAAAATCGCCAAGCAGAATACATGTTTATTCTACTTGGCAATTCTTTACAATATTGTAATATGATTAAAAATACATTATTTCATTTTACTTTCTAATTCTTGTATTTTCTGTTTCACTCTTTTCTGGTAATTGTCTGAAACATTTATTGCCATAGCTTTTTTATAATTTTCGATTGATTTGTTAAAAGACCCTGTGATTTCATAAATTTCTCCCAGACTATCGTAAGTATTAAATGATTCTGGATGTTCCTGGCAATTAAATTCTAAAACTTCTACAGCCTTTTTCGTTTTGTTTTGGATGTAAAACAAATATCCAAATTCATTAAGAATCCTCTCATAATTAAGATCAGGCTTTTCTTTTTTAATTCTTTTATACTCTTGTATCGCTACAGCTATGCTATTTTCTGAAAAAACATCAATAAGTTGCGTCTTATGATTTCTAATATCTTCTTTTTTAATAACTATTTTATTTTTTTTGGACTGCTCTCTAAATACAGTGATGCTCAAAAGTTCATTAGTATCATCTAGATTAAACTGAAGGTAGTTTGGATATTGATCAACTTTAAAAGTATTATTACCGATATAGTACATCGCATTCTTCTCACTATTTTGAAGATATTTAAACAAAGGGGAACTTATAAATAGGTTACCATCTTCTTCTGAAATCCTATTGATTCCTTGAGTATTGTATAAAAAATCAAGATAAGGACCCTCTATTGCTTTTATAAGATGGGTTGGTGCTTTTTTTAGTACTGATGTATCAATGGGTAAATTCCAATCTCTTATTGTCATAATTTCGTTTCTTAAAAAACTCATTACTGGTATTCTATTGGGTTTATCTCCATTGGCTTGTATAGCTATCCCATATCCTCCATTCATAGTGGCCATAAACTCACCTCCTACACCTGTATTAGACCCTCCATGAGAGAACCAATCTCTATTTGCAAAGCCAAAAGATCTTCGCCAACCGGCACTCCACCCTCCAGTTTTTTTGAGCGTAAAGACCTCGGTTATTCTTTTGGCTACTGCATTTGATATCAACTTGTTATTTGTATTGCGCAACGCATTCTGAACTTCGATAGCAATCTTTGATAAATCTGATGGTGTTGACCATAATCCTGAGGGAGCTACTTGCGGTGTTATCGGCAGTCCTGTTCGTATCACTTCTCCTTTGCTATTATGAACCTTTGCCACATTAGTTAAAAATCCTTTTTCGTTTGGTTGTTTCATCGTTGTATTTTTCAATCCCAATGGTAAAAAAACATGCTCTTTCATCAACTCTGACAATGGTTTTCCAAAATGATCCTCTAGTGCCATTTGGATGATGACATATCCACCACCACTGTATTCCCAATCCGTTCCGGGTGTAAACATAAAGTCAATTTCTTTATCATATCTAGGAAGCAATTCTCCTTTTAGACTTTGAACAATTGTTGGGATGTTGTCTCCTTCATAAAAATCTGCGAAACCACCTTGTGTAGTACCAGCGGTATGAGATAGTAGATGTAACCAATTTACTTGAGTATTTTGTGTAAAATCACTTTTGGGTAAATGCCATCGTTTCAAATACCCTGAAATAGGGTCATTAAGATTGATTAAGCCTTTTTCTTCCAGGATTCCACAAAGTATCGCTACAACAGCTTTAGATGTAGAAGCTGTAGAAAATGCGGTATTTTGATCTATTTTTTCATTAGAATCTGCTGATTTTATCCCCCACTCATGATTCCAAATCACTTTATAATCTTCAAAAACGGCTACACTTAATCCATGTAGGTTATGTTTGCTCATTTTTTGTTGGATATCTTTTTTTAGCTTTTCAAATTCAGTGAACTGTTGAGGGTTGTCAGTTTGTTCCTTATTACTTTTAGCTGTGTAGTCACTAAGTGTTAGTAGCATCTTTTTAGCACTTTTATTCTCGGGATCAAGTTCTAGGGATTTCTTGTAATTTTTTAAAGCTTCATCAAACTGTTTCTTTCGATAATAAACACCTCCCAATGCACTATAAGACTTTGCAGAAGGAAACTTATTGACTATGAGTTTATATACTAAAATTGACTTCTCAGGCTTATTTTCATTTAAAATTCTTGAACCCAAATATTCTAATGCTTCTTCAGATTTTTTTGGTAATTCAGAAATCAATAGTTTAAGTATCTGAACAGCATCTTCATCTTGGTTTTTCTCAAACAACTTATAAGCCAACCGGGTCAGCTCCCATTCATTGGTAAAATTATAGGTATCATAACTATCTTCTTTTAACTTTTTATAATATTCGATACCTTCATCTACATTAGTATATGTTTTTTTTCGAATGGTTAAATAAATAGATTTCTGTGGAACTTCATATGTTTTGCCTTTTAATATATTAGAAATAGCTTCTTTTATTTCTGCAATTTTGAGGCTTTTATTGTTCGTCATTAAAATTATACTAGTATCTTCTTTGAGATTGTAGTGAACTAATGACTCATAATTAGATGAGGAGCCGTGATGTTCATACAAGGTTAACTTTTCATTTTCAAATTCTCCATTTCCTAGAGCAGATTCTGCTCCTTTGCTATAATTTTCAAAAAGTTGATACAGCGATTTTTTAGAAATTAATTTATATGATAGTAAATGATTCGTCCATTTTGCCAGATCATAAATTGAAGGACATACCCAACCTGACATTTTTAACTCCTGCTTATTATCATTTATATTTTCACTATTGAATGCTCTTACAAAATTTAAATTTTCGTATTGATGATCAATTACACTACTACTCATTCCTACAGGTTCTAGGATTTTACTTTCTAGAAATTCTGTAAAAGTTAGCCCTGTTATTTTTTCTATGATTCGTCGTTGAATAAACACATTATTATTACTATATAAATATCCTTTTCCTGGCTCAAATTGTAATTTTTCAAGTTTTTTTAAGTTTTTATAAATATCTTGATCACTATTAACATTTCCCCAATCAACTTTAGGTAAACCACTACTATATTGTAATAGGTTTTTAATGGTAATTTTTTTTCCCCATTCAGGTAAATCCAATTGATATTTTGAAATCTTATCATCTAAACTCAATAAACCTTCTTCTTTTAACATCATAATTCCAACTGCATTAAACTCTTTAGCAATAGAACCTATATCAAAAATAGAATTCATACTAAGTTGATTCGTTTTGTTACCACTAGTAAATCCTTTTGAAACATTATATATAATTTTTCCATTCTTAATTACTAAGGCATTTCCATTAAATATTCCTCTTTTATAGCAAGTATTGATTAGCGAATCTATTTGATCATTTTGTCCATTAATTTTAAAAGTATAGCCACTTATGACCATCAAACAGATAAGTATAACTTTTATAGTTTTCATAACCTTATTATATTAGTTCGTAAATTGATTTGAGTACAAATTCACGTTTTATCCATGAGATTAAAAGTGTTTTCTTGTGAACTGCTCTATAGTTATTTGAACGACATCTTTATCCTCTTTTTTTAAACTAAATTAGCCATTGTCTTATCGAACGATGATTTACTATGTTATATCAACTCTTTAAAAAAGCAGGTCTTATTTTGGTTATCATAACTATGATATCTTGTCAAGATGACCTTCCTTTTCAAGTACCCGAAGTCAAATTCAAGATTGGAGATGATGTAACATGGTCAAAAAAAGATATTGATGACAGTAAATGGGCTACCGAAAAAGGGAATCCCGGAGATCGTATTTTTTGGATCAGGACACAAGTAGTACAACCTCAAAAACCAGAACCTTTTACACCTCAAGGGGTGCTCATATATGCTTTTGGCGCGTATGAAGTGTATTGGGATGGTGTTTTGATAGGAACCAATGGTTCTCCCGGTAATGAATTGCCTCATAAAAAGGGAGAAATGGACAAATCATTTATCATCCCCGACTCTCTAGCTCAAAAAGGAAATCATCTTTTAGCACTGCGGATGTCTCAACAATATCATAAAAACGATGATAGACCTCTGGGTGTTGTGATTACAGATTATAAAACATTAATTCAAGAACCACTTGTTTTAACTTCTCTTATCTATGTTTTGGCTGGTGCTTTTTTTCTTACTGCAATTTATTTTTTTATACTCTATATCAATAATAGAAAGTTTTTTCCCGGACTTTTGTTTAGTGTCTGCTCTTTTCTGTTTTTCTTACTACTTATTATCGAATACATCAAGTTTTACATCCCTATACACTACAGTGACTTTTATATCAGACTAGAAATTATTGGTGTGTTGACTTTTTTGATTTCATTTTTGATTCCTGTGTATTTTTCAATACAGTTTTCTTTCCCAAAGAGAAAATTTTTGATCCCCTTCTACTTTCTTTTACTTGTATTGATCTATATCCTATACCATGGAAGGTACGATTATACAACACAATTATTAATCATAAGTATGTGGATTGCTTCTGCCATTTTTGTTTCAAACGCTGTATATCGAAAAGAAATCAAAAGCATTATAGTACTTTGCACATTGCTTTTCAACATATTGCTTTTCAATTTTATTGTATATGACATTGCGTTGATTTGTAGTTTTACAATATTGCTATTATGCATGTTTTATATTCTAGCCATTCAAATCAAACAACAACGCAAGGCATATGAGTATTCTTTAGTAGAAACAACAAGACTAAAGCACGAATTACTAAAGAAAAAAATACAACCTCATTTTTTGATGAACACTTTAACTTCACTTATCGATTGGGTAGAAGAATCGCCAACCAAAGGTGTATATTTTATAGAAGCACTTGCAGAAGAATTTGATTTGTTGAATCAGGTAGAGGACAAAAAATTGATTCCGATCTCTCAAGAAATACAACTTTGTAAGAGCTTTTTGAATATTATGAGGTATAGAAAGGAAATTACATATTTGTGGAATGACCTAGATATCGATACTACAAAAAAAATCCCTCCAGCAGTCATACACACTCTGGTTGAAAATGGGATTACGCATTGTTCTCCTAATACTGATAACCAAATTGCTTTTCGATTAACAGAAGAACCAAATTCTAACTATACAAAATATATACTTGTTACACTTGCAACCATCAGAAACAAAAACAAAGCTATACAAGACGGTACCGGAAACAAATATGTGAAGGCTAGGTTAACTGAAAGCTACGGAGATCAATGGAATTTTGATAGCCACAGCACTGCAAACGGTTGGAAAAATATAATTACAATATATCATTAATACTATGAAAATTTTAGTCATTGAAGATGAGCAAAGAATCGCTAAGAGAATCCTGAGAATGACTCGTGAGTTCTTCTTAAACGCATTATTAGAAATTACTCATATCGAATCATTAGAAGCAGGGATTACTTATATTCAAAATCATACGGTTGATTTAGTTCTTCTTGATCTAAACCTTAATGGAGAGAATGGTTTTGATCTCTTAAAGAATACTATCTCTGAATCTTTTCATACTATTATTATATCTGCTTACAAAGAACAAGCGCTAAAAGCTTTTGAATATGGCGTTTTAGACTTTGTGCCTAAACCTTTTAACAGAGAAAGGTTACACCTTGCGTTTAACCGGGTACTCAACAAAGAAGCTATTGATACTACTACCAACATCAAGTTTTTAGCTATCAAAAAGCGTGGAGAAATCAAATTAATACATATTGATCAGGTACTTTATATAAAAGGTGCCGGTATCTATTCAGAATTAGTACTTACGAATTCTGATACGTTTTTGCACGATAAATCCTTAGAGAAATTAGCACAATTGTTACCAGAGCAATTTGTAAGAATACACAAATCATACATTATAAAAATTACCGAAGTAAGAACCATCAAAGTAAGTTCTGGAAGCAAGTATTCTGTTGAATTAAAAAATGATGAAATCCTCCCGATAGGAAGAACCCGATATAAAGATGTAAAGGACAAAATATTGGGGTGATCTCCATTTTTTTTAGATACTGAAAACTTTAGTATTAATTTAAAACCTATAACTAGCCTTTAGCATAACATATCGAGGCAATAATCTATATTCTGTACTCGAAATATTTGTATCTGTAACTGTATAATTTCTGAAAACCTCTGTATCCAACAAGTTATGACCAATTAAAGAAAAACTAATATCTCTTTTAGTAGGTTTATAGTTCACTTCGAAATCAAAAAAGTAATATGTATTATCACTGTTCTCTAGATTATCAAAAAAATAACGTTCTGACTGTAGTTGAAGATTTAATTGAGAGTTAAAGACAAACGACAAATCAAGAAAAGAGGTGTTATTCATTGCTGTATTAGATATAGACGTTTCTATTTCTGTGATATCCCAAGATGTGCCAAAATGATAATTAAAGAATCCTCGAAAACCTGAGCGAACTTCAAATCCATAGGTGTAATTTTTAGTTTCTATTGCTCTTAAAGTAGTGCTATTTACTATATTTTTAAATTCTCCTAAAGCATAAGAGAATTTTACTTTAAAATTATTTCTTATCCACCTTATATAACGATCTAATTTGGCATTTGCATTATAAAATTCTCGATTAGGAATTATTAATTGAGTCTCCTGAATAAAGTCTTGATTGATTATCGAGTTAGTACTCAAAAAATCATTGTCTTTGGTATAGGATAAAGAAATGTTTGCAATAAAACGGTCTCCAAAATTTCCTAAGTTGTATCCTGCAAAAACTCTACTAGAATTAAGTTGATTGAATTGTCCTGTACCTCTTGTAAAGTTTCTATATCCACTGAGAAGGTAATTACCATAGATATCAGATATATTTGCATTACTATTCGTATTTTCTGCAAAGGCAAAGATTCTATTGGCTTTATCGATCTCCCAATTAACGTTGACTTTAGAATTTACCAGAAAAGGGGATTCTTCTTGTTTTTGTTCTATTTCATCTAGTTCATTGAATATTTGTTGAGCCTCTAGGTGTAAAGCTATATCAATCTTTTCTATTTTCTTTCTATATCCTCCCTGTGCAAATAAATTATGTGTTTTATACACTGAAGTGTTTTTAAATGCAGAGGGACTTGATAATATATTTTCGTCGTCTTTTAAAAAAAAGTCAGAAAATAATTTATCTTCTCTAAACTCATATCCTATACTAAAATCTAATATATCTTTATTTTTTTTTCTATCAAGAATGTGTGCTTTGAACCCTGCATATGTAAATTTATTTTCAGTTTGTTGTTGAATATTACTTACATCTTGAATTGTAGGAAACAATTCTTCAAATAAAAACTGGTTTGTCTCATATGCTTGAGGTTTTTTCTCGTTGATATACCTTGCTGTCAGTAACATGATTTTATTTTTTTTAAATCGGTTACTATATTTTATCATATGATCATTACCCTCGTTTTTGTCCTCTAAATCTTCCTTATTTTCTAAATCATTAAATAGTAGCTGGGAATTTGTATGTATAGAAGATTTGGTATATTTTCCTTCGTACTCTAATAACTTGGTATCAGAAATATCATAGCTTAGCTCAACCCTTCCAAAACCAACATTGGTTAATTTTCCTAAAGTATATTCTTCAGTGTTCGTAAATGTTGTATTACTTAACAAAAACGTTTCAAAACCTTCTCTAAAAAATTTATTGTCATCAGAATTAAACAATCCCAACACCTTAACATTTACTTTTTTTGATACTTTAAAAATAGAATTGAGCGATACAAGTTCTGCATTATTAAAGTTAGTTCTGGATTTTTTCAAATCAGGTACTTCAGAATTTAAAGTAATAAAAGAAAATGCACGTTGATTTTCGCCTACCATACCAGGTTCTTCAGTGTAATTTTGAGCTTCTATTAGGCCTTTTACATCATCAGTAACATCTTCTCCAATATTATTTAAACTTCCTAATAGGAAATATTTATTTTTTTTACCAAAACTAGAGACGTTACCCTCTACATCATATCGGTTTTCTGAACCTACACCATATCCGGGAGATATTCTACCAAACCAATCCCGTTTAAAGTTTTCATCCAATTTTAGATTTAGGGCAACTTTTTCACTTTCTTCAATACCTTTAAGCAATTTGTTGTTAGAATACCTTCTTAAGACTTCTACCTTATCAACTGCATCTACATCGAGATTTTTGGTTAATAATTTGTATCCTTTTTTAAAAAAATCATCACCTTCTACCATTACTTTTTCTACCTCTTTACCATCAACTTTGATCGTTCCTGTTTCTGAAACATCTACTCCCGGTAGTTTTTTAAGCAAATCCTGTACTACAGTCTCCTCTCCTTGTTTGAAGGATGATGCGTTAAAAACGATAGTATCTTTTTTTTCAGTTATCGCTTTCTCCGACTGTATCACTACTTCTCCTAACTCGTAAGAAACCGATGAGAGCGTAATATCTTTTTGAATTGTTGTATTCTCTTTTAAAGTGATCTCAATATCTTTTGTAGCATACCCTAAACCTGAAAAGCTTAAAATCAACTCGCCCTGAGCATCAGTAGTTAAAACATAATCTCCTTTTTGATTACTATACGCAAAAGCAATAATAGCTTGATTCTCTTTTTGCTTTAAAAATACATTTACAGAGGGTATAGGTTTTGCTACAGAATCTGTGACTTTACCAGATAGTACTGATTGTGCAGATAAATAGTTGCCTAACATCATAAAGATTAGACTATATATATAACATAATATGGGTACTTTTTTCAATGTTTTGTTTTACCTTGTGAGGAATTTTATTTAAACCGTTCTAAATTAAAATTATTAGGATCGGGACAGACATCACAATCTGTCATGAACTTTGCTCCTCTTGGTAATGATGATTGAATCTTAGCTCTAGTTTCTTCAAATTTGTTCTTAAGTACTTTTTTATAAGTTGTCATGTCAGTAATTTTATCTACCACTGGTTTACTAAGTTTTTTTTGAACCATTTTATCATCAGGTTGTATATCTATTTTAATAGCTCTAAATTCAAACTTACCCGTTTCTTCAGTAGCTTCCAGAATCAAACCAGGTAATCCTCTTAATTTCCAAGGACCATGAGACACTGGAATCTTTGTAGTAAACCAAACGGTATATTTTCTGCCTCTGTACTGTGCTGTTGCTTTCTGACAATTATATTCTCCTATTTTTTTATGTTCTGCGTGTAGTTCCCAAGAAATAGACTCAATACTATCCTTTACTTCATAAAGTTTATCAACTATAGTTTCTCTGAAAAGTAGCTCATTTGCGCTGCTATTAGTATAATAATAATTCATGGGAGTGTTACTTTCCATAACTTTATCTTCTGAAATGGTCGTCACACCCTCTCTTACTTCTTCGCTAACTTTACTAGTAATCTTCTGGGGATTACCTATTTTTTCATAAAAAGAAATAGTATTGTTAAAATATAACTTGTAAGGATT
Source organism: Aquimarina algicola (assembly GCF_006443095.1). GTDB lineage: Bacteria > Bacteroidota > Bacteroidia > Flavobacteriales > Flavobacteriaceae > Aquimarina > Aquimarina algicola. The sequence continues at coordinate 1,384,046 of NZ_VFWZ01000002.1, read as the reverse complement.
TGCAAAAGAAACACCATTTTCGTTGTGGATAATATTTTGATAATCTACGATACCTACAACGTCTTTTTGACAATAAATTGTTTGTTTTATAAAAATAAGACTTAAAATCAATATTATATTTTTCATCGCTATTATTATACAGAAATTAAAAACATTAAATTTGGACTATTTATTTAGTATTTGATTTTCTTTTGAAACTAAACTAGAACCATTAAGGTTTAAATTTATTTGAACCTTTCCAGGCTTCTATTATTTGGGTCGGGGCAAATATCGCAGTCTTTAAGAATTCTAGAACCTCGAGGTAAAGATGCTGATATTATAGCATCCCAATCTTTTTGTTGATTCTTTAAAGCTTCAATATAAATTTTCATACCCTTTATTCCTTTTGTATCAGGTCTTTCCAATTTTTCGTTTAAAATTTTATTATCTAATTTCAAATCAACAATATTTGCTATAAACTCATATTTTCCGGTTTCCTCTGTAACTTCAAGAATTAACCCAGGCAATCCTCTTAACTTCCATGGCCCATGCGATACGGGTATGTCTGTAGTGAACCAAATTGTATACTCTCTTCCTCTAAATGAAGCTTTAGCTTTTTGACATTTATATTCTCCTATTTTTTTATGTTCATTATATAGTGACCACGGGATAGTTTCTATTTTGTCAGAAATAAGATACATCGTCTTTACTACATTTTCTCTAAAAATCAATTCTTGATCTTTTATATTAGTATAGTAAAAAGGTTGTGGAAGGTTACTTTTTGTAATAGTATTAGTAACCTGTTGTCCATTTATGCTTGCCATTTTTTTTTCTTCTTTACTCATTAATCTTTCTGCATTTCCTGTTCTCGTAAAAAAAGAACTTTCATCGTTAAAGTAAAGTGTATATGGATTTGAATATGCGGTACCGTCGGGCTGTCTAATAATCATAAAATAATTAACTTTTCCTGCTACTTTTCCTTGAGCAAAAGTGAAAGATATAAATCCTAATATAAAGTAAAATGTAAAATAGTTTTTCATGCTATTTGTTTTGAAATATGAAAGTAAATTAAAACCGTCTCTATAAAATGAATTATTCTATTATAAAACCTCTTTTAATTTAACAAGGCTCCTCTATTATTGCTACTACATCTCCATGTTCATTAAATATTCTATTTATTCTTGTACAGGAAGTGTCTTCTTCTGAAACAATATCTGTTTCATTTTTATCTTCTGTACTCAATTTCAAATTTGTATTCATAGCGTAGGTAGAAATTGTACCTAATAATATTCCTAAAGTTAAAATGATTTTTTTCATATCTAAATTTGTTTAAAAAAATTAATGATTTGTTTTTATGTATTTACAGAAACGGTTTTTTATTTTCATACTATTCAAATCTATATTTCTGTTTGTCCACATATATTTCATGTAGACAAACAAAAACCTATGTTTATGTTATAAACAAAACAAATGATCAATCTAATAATAGATGATTCTATTAAATTTTAATTTGAATAATCCGATTCTGGGTAGGACTTAATAATCAATCGAATATTAATACAAGTATATATATATTTTAAGAAATGTCAAATACGGTTTTTACACATATTTTTTACGGTTTTATTTTATCAAAACCATAATCACCTCTTTAATAGGTAATTACAAAAAGAAAAAACCTCATGAGAATCTCATGAGGTTTTTTTATAAATAATAAATTTTACTCTTAACTATTCAATGCTTCTGCACCACCAACGATTTCAAGTATTTCATTAGTAATGGCTGCCTGCCTAGCTTTGTTGTAAGATAATTTAAGAGAATCTCTAAGTTCTGTTGCATTATCTGTCGCTTTGTGCATGGCTGTCATACGTGCTCCGTGTTCTGAAGCAAATGAATCACGTATTGCTTTATATAATTGTGTTTTGAGAGATTTAGGAATCAATTGTTCTACAATTTCTTCTTTGGTAGGCTCAAAAATATAATCTACGTTACTAGCAGTAGCTCCTTCGATAGGAACAATTGGTAAAAACTGTTCTATGGTTACATCTTGTGATGCTGCATTTCTAAATTTGTTGTATACTACAACAATTCTATCATAGGCCCCATTAGTAAACATTTGCATCAACTCTTCAGCAATAGTACCTACATTGGCAAAAGTAAGATCATCATATACCTCGCTTTTATTTGCTACAACAGTATGGGTTTTAGAAACAACATCATTCACCTTTTTACCTATAGTAACAAAATCTATTTGTTTGCCTGCATATTCATTCTCATATAAGCCTTTTACAGCTTTGATAATATTAGAATTAAAAGCACCTGCCAAACCTCTATTAGAAGCTATTGCAACTACTAATACTTTGTTTACTTCGCGTTGCTCTGCATACACACTAGAACTGTCTCCTTCTAAAGAAGCACTTAAGCTTTGTAAAAGCTCTGTAAGTTTGTCTGCATAGGGTCGCATTGCAGTAATTGCCTGCTGTGCCTTATTCAACTTTGCAGCCGATACCATTTTCATGGCGCTGGTAATTTGCATCGTTGAAGATACAGAGGTAATTCTACTACGTAATTCTTTTAAATTTGCCATTTTTCTCAATATTGAGTATCGAATACACTTGATTCAATACTTTTCTAATATTAAACTTTATGAAAGATAGGGGTATCAAATTTTAACACCCCTATACACTCAATTTAGTTTTTATATTTAGCTGAAACTTCTTTACATGCTGCTACTAAAACATCAGTTACTTCGTCTGTAAGTTTCCCAGCTTTAAGGGTATCTAGAGTATCTCTATGCTTCGCATTTAGATATTCTATAAAATCACCTTCAAATTCTTTTACTTTATCAACAGGAACATCTCTTAATAAGTTTTTAGATCCTGCATAAATAATTGCGATTTGATCTTCTACTGTATAAGGGTCGTTTTGTGCCTGCTTAAGGATTTCTACATTACGCTTCCCTTTTTCGATTACATTTAGCGTAGCTGCATCAAGGTCAGAACCAAACTTAGCAAATGCTTCAAGTTCACGGAACTGGGCTTGATCTAATTTTAATGTACCTGCTACCTTTTTCATTGATTTAATCTGTGCTGAACCTCCTACACGAGATACAGAGATACCTACGTTGATCGCCGGACGAACACCAGAGTTAAACAAATCAGATGTTAAGAAAATCTGACCATCTGTAATCGAAATTACGTTGGTAGGAATATAAGCTGAAACGTCACCCGCTTGTGTTTCAATAATCGGAAGTGCTGTTAGTGATCCTCCTCCTTTTACTTTTTCTTTTAAAGAATCTGGGAGGTCATTCATATCTTTTGCAATAGTATCATCAGCAATCACTTTTGCAGAACGCTCTAATAATCTTGAGTGAAGATAGAAAACGTCTCCAGGATATGCTTCACGCCCTGGTGGACGACGTAATAAAAGAGATACCTCACGATATGCTACTGCTTGCTTAGATAAATCATCATAAATGATTAATGCAGGACGACCAGTATCACGGAAGTATTCTCCGATAGCTGCACCTGCAAATGGAGCATATACCTGCATTGGAGCAGGGTCTGATGCATTTGCTGCAACGATTGTCGTATATGCTAATGCACCTTTATCTTCTAATACTTTTGCGATACCTGCTACTGTAGAGGCTTTTTGACCTATAGCCACATAGATACAGTATACTGGCTCACCAGCATCATAAAATTCTTTTTGATTAAGGATAGTATCAATACAAACAGTTGTTTTACCTGTTTGACGGTCACCAATTACTAATTCACGCTGTCCTCTTCCAATTGGTACCATCGCATCAATAGATTTGATACCTGTTTGAAGCGGCTCGTTTACCGGTTGACGAAAAACTACCCCAGGAGCTTTACGCTCTAACGGCATTTCGAAAGTTTCACCTTCTATAGCGCCTTTACCATCGATTGGGTTTCCTAATGTGTCTACAACACGACCAACAATTCCTTCTCCAACATTGATCGATGCAATACGCTGTGTACGTTTTACAGTTGCACCTTCTTTTACTTCTGTTGAAGAACCTAAAAGTACAACACCAACATTATCTTCTTCAAGGTTAAGAACAATTCCTTCTAGACCAGATTCGAATTGTACTAATTCTCCATATTGAGCATTAGACAATCCGTATACACGTGCGATACCATCACCGACTTGTAAAACTGTTCCTACTTCTTCAAGTGAAGCTGATGCTTCAAATCCTGATAATTGTTGTTTTATTATTGCTGATACTTCAGCAGGATTCACTTCTGCCATTTTATAATAGTTTGAAAGAACAAGAATGTATACTTATTCTCTTATTATTAAATTTTTTAAAACGTATTCTTAATTACTTAATTCTCTTCTCAGTGTTGTTAATTTGTTTGCTACACTAGCATTGTATTGCAAATCTCCAACTCTAAGTATAAATCCACCTATGATACTTTCGTCTACTTCGTTTTCTAAAGTAGCTTCGTTACCTGTTAATTCTTTAACTTTTAATAACACTTTTTCGCTCATGGCTTTATCCAATGGTACAGCAGTTGTTACTTTTGCAACTTGTGTGTTATTAAGCTGGTCATATAATTTGATATATTGTTTTGCAACATCAGCCAATAAATCAACCCTTTTATTGTCTATTAAGACATCAAAAAGTTTTTGTGAGATTTCTCCAGCACTTTTGAAAATATCACGTAAAGATGCTAATTTAACTTCATTTTTGATTAATGGGCTATTTAATAACATCTTAAGATCTACACTATCATTTACTGTTGAGATGATACTTTGCATATCTTTCTGAACATCTTCTGTAGCGTTTTTTTCTTGAGCTAAACTCAAAACTGCCTTAGCATATCGTATTGCTGCTCTGCTCATTCGATTCTAGTTTAAAGTAACGTCTCCTAACATAGAATCAACTAGTTCTAGTTGTTTATCTTTGTCAGCTAATTCTTTTCTTACCATCTTCTCTGCAATTTCTACAGATATACCGGCAACTTGATTTTTTAATTCTGTAATTGCAGCTTTCTTTTCGCTTTCGATAGTAGCTTGTGCTTGTGCTACAATTTTATCTGCTTCTGCCTGAGCTTCTGATTTTGCATCTGTAATCATGCTTTCTTTAAGCTCTCTTGCTTCTTTCAACATACTATCACGTTCTGCTCTTGCTTCATTTAAGATACGCTCATTATCTGCCTGAAGGTTTTGCATTTCTTTTTTTGCAGCTTCTGCCGATTCTAACGCATTTTTGATTCCTTCTTCTCTATTGTTTACAGCCTCTAAAATAGGTTTCCAAGCAAATTTTCTTAATAATAAAAGCAATCCTACAAAAAGTAGTATTTGCCAGAAAAAAAGACCAAATGAAAAATCGTTTATTAACTTCTCCATAATTAGTGTATGTTATGTTCTTTATGGTTTAATTTTTAAAAATCTAAAACAACAACTGCAACCAACCGTTACAGTTGTTATTATTTGTAATAATGAATTAAGATGCGAATAATGCAGCAAATCCAATACCTTCAATAAGAGCGGCAGCAATAAGCATAGCTGTTTGGATTTTACCAGAAGCTTCTGGCTGACGTGCGATAGCTTCCATCGCTTGTCCACCAATTCTACCGATACCAATACCAGCACCTATTACGATTAAACCTGCTCCAATGATTTTTGGAATTTCCATAATTATATAATTAAAAATTAAACTTCAAATTAACTATTAATGATGTGCTTCTTCATTTGCCATACCGAAATAAAGCGCAGACAACATTGTAAAAATATATGCTTGTAATGCTGCTACCAATAATTCTAATATTGATAACGCAAATGATAATCCAAATGATAACGGGCTACCGATCCAACTTTTAAATATGAACATCATACCGATAATACTCATGATCACTACGTGACCTGCAGTCATATTGGCATACAAACGAATCATTAATGAAAAAGGTTTAATGAAAACCCCTAACAATTCTATCGGTGCCAAGACCACCTTCATAAATGTAGGCACACCTGGCATCCAGAAAATGTGTCCCCAATAATTTTTATTAGCAGTAAGGTTTGTGATTAAAAATGTAATTAACGCTAACGCAAATGTTATAGCAATATTTCCAGTTACATTAACCGCAAGAGGTGTCATCCCTAATAAGTTTAGTAACCAAATAAAGAAAAATGTCGTTAATAAGAAACTCATGTATTTCTTATATTTTTTCTCCCCTATGTTGGGTATAGCAATCTCATCTCTAACAAAGAGCACTAAAGGTTCTAAGAAACGCCCCACTCCTGTAGGGATACCATTGTTTTTCTTATATGATTTAGCTAAACGACCAAACATAAAAAGCATAAGTAATCCAATTAACAAGATACTTACTACATTTTTGGTGATCGAAAAATCTAAAGGTTTCTCATTAGTTGCATGATGATCCTCATCGTAATTGATAGTCCCCTCTGCATCTGTTTTATAGATTTTAGCGTGGTATATTTTGTAGAAATTACCATCTACTTCGGCAACTGTTTCTTCATGATGAAATTTTGAAGAAGAAAACACCTTTAGCCCATTGTCCCAAAGAATAATTGGCAATGGAATACCATAGTGTTTATTGGCTTCTTTATCAGAAAATAGAGTAAAATCATGAGAGTCTTTGAGGTGATGATCAATAAATTCATTGATTTCTGTTTTCAGATCTCCTTTTTCTTCCTTTTCAGCTTCTTTTGCGAATAGATTTGAAGTGGTAAAAACCAGTGTAAAAATCAACAGAATTTTGACTACAGTACGTTTTTGCATTACGCGTAAAATTTCGGTTCGTAAATTTCGGTGCAAATGTACATAATTAAGTTAGATTCTTAAACTATTTTAAGCAAATAAGTTTAAGAATATTTTATGTTTAATATTTTATTGAAAATCAACTATTTAATTGTATTCAAAATTTTGGAAACGTAATAGACTTCAAAGATCAAACAAATTACATAGGCTATAAAAAAATCAAGAAAGACGTTTTTACTCATTTCTAGGTTATTAAGTTTATTTAAGGCTAAAAAAGTTCCTATTTTGATGAGGCTTCCTGCCATAAAAATAAAACCTAATTGATCTTTATACTTTTTACTTAATACAATGATTAGGGCAGTAAAGAGAAGCGTAAAAGCAGTATTGAATATATATGAGATATTGACAATACTAAGGTTTTTGGTTGGAAATAAAGCATTTAGTATACCTAAATGAGTAAAATAACTAATGACAATAACAAGTATGAATAGGGATAGAAAATAGAATAGTTTTTTACCCATTTAACGATAAAGTACTTTTATAATTAATGCTTTGATTTGTTAATTCGATTGAGCTGCTTGATCACAAGATAAATAGAAGCAGTAACACCAAAAAGCACAAAGCCCATTGTGAACCATTGTTTTTCTAATTCATAATAGGCATCTAGCTTTTTACCAGCATATGCGCATAGAAATATGGTAGCTCCCATTTGAAAAGCTACTCCTGTCAAGGCAACATATCTGCTAAGCTGATTTACCTTGCCCTTGCGCTGATCTTCCGGCTTGTGGTTGTCCTGATTGCTCACTTGATTTACTCAATGATTTTATACCACCTTTCATAGAACAAGAAGCATTAAAATTAGCTCCGGGTTCTACCGCCAATTTACCGACTACTACTTCGCCCTCGATATGCGCTGTAGGTTTTAAAGATAATGTGTTGGATACGTTTAACGTTCCTGAAAATTTACCTTCGAAATCGGCATCTGCACATTCTAGTGTTCCTTTGATAAAACCAGAAGTCCCAACAACAACTTTTCCTGTTGTTTTAAATGTACCTTCGATTGTACCTTCGATTCTAAAACCTCCTTCAGAAATAACATCGCCAACGATTTTAGTTCCTTCAGAAATTTTGTTTTGATTGCGAGAAAAGTCGGTTGAACCGCCTTGTTCTCTTCCTTTTCTATTGTCTGAAAACATAATACTTAGGGGAATTTTAGATTATTTACTTTGTTTCTTCTTTTGGTTGATTATATGCCTCCAGATTTTTATGAATCTGAAGTATTCTGTAATTAGATGACGCTATTGTAAAATAAGGGTCATCTACTTTTTTAAAAAACTTTTTCTTCCTGTTCCATTTGGTTAGGTCTGCTCCTCTCGTATCTTCTATCCTACCAAGAGCAAGCAACTCTGCCAAACCTTCTGCTGCTAATTTATTTTTTCTTGTATGTACTACTACAAATTGTTGGTTCTCGGTATATACATCAAGAGAAACCTTCATTTTATCATATCGAAGTTCTTTAAGAACATCTTGTATTTGTTCTTTTAATCCTTGTGCCTGATTATTTCCTAATGTAGAAAATGCGTAGATAAGCTTATGATTTGCTTTTTCGTCTTGATCTAACAAGAAGGTATTCGCTTCTATTTGAGGAATCGTAACTTGATAAATGATTTGAGCTTTTTTACCTTCGGGGCTTTGCGGATAGTTGAGAGAAACATAATTCAATGCCTCTTTATAGGCTTCAAAACCTTTATAACGGCCTATTGCCTGAGCTTTTAATAACTCAAACTTTGGTAAAAAATCTTCATCACCACCAAACTTTACAATAGCAAATTCGCTTTCCTTTATAACTTTAGCAAATTTTTGATTTTTAAAGTCTTGATACAGGGCATTATAAATAGACTTGGGGCTATCCTTATCGTCTTCTAACTTTTGATCAGGGTTTTGAAGAATTCTGGCATATCTAGATTCTCCATAATTGTTTATAATATCTCTCTTGAAAGTATTTGAATTATTAATATCTCCTTGTGCAAGATAAATTTTATACAAATTATACTTAGAAGGAACGATTAAACGCTCTTCTGGTTCGTTGTCTAATAAGGTTGTGAATTTATCAACTGCCAGGCCATATTCCTGAAATTTCTCTTTGTATATCACTCCCAACTGATAGTAAGCAAAGTTAAGATCTGTTTTTAGGCTATCAAGAATTTTAGGTTCTGTTGGTAGTTGCGCTATATATGTTCGAGGATCAAATGCCGGATCTGTATCGATAGAGTATTTTTCTTCTCTTTCTTTCTCTTTTACATTTACAACAGCTCCTGGATTCGAAATACTAGATACTCGCCAATTATCAATTAGTTCTCTGTTTCCGTAAGTTCTTTTAAAAGCCGTTTTACCATAAGCTACCGTAGTTTGATTATAAAAATAAAAGACATTCCCTGCACTTGGGTTTTTGGGTCCAATATTAAAATTGCCACCTGCCTGACCAAATCGTTGCTCAGTAGGCAATGCTGCTTTTATTCTTTCTGCTTCTGCCGCTTTTTCTGCTAATATCGCTTTTACTCGTAATTTGTCTGTATAATCTGTATAATATTCTAGTTGCTCTTCGGGAGACATTGCCACAACAGTCAAAATACTGTCATTGGTTTTTGCAATACCTTCATATAAAATTACATCATCGAGGTTGTCTCTTTTTTTCTTCAGCACTCTATAACGTTTTGAATCTACAATCATACGTTGTAGTGTACTATCATAATACGCTCCGGATATGGCGTATTCTTTTCTATCAAAATTAATGTCTCCTAAAGTGTAATAATTGAGTGATTCTAAATAGGTGTCATCAGAATTTGTTCGTAATGATTTATTATAATATTCTACGGCGATGTCTATCGAATCTAGTGTTTTAAAATAAACAGCTTTCTGATTATAAATCTTATCTAAAAAAGGTCTATTCTCACGGTTTTCTTCCAGATCAGTTAGCAGTTCCAGAAACTCTTCTTTATTTCCTTTTTCATAATCAAAGTTACGGGCTTTTGCCATATAGGCATTCATCATATATCGTCTTGGCGTTCTTCTATTAAGTGCTATAACCTGATCAAAAGCATAATTTGCACTGTCCTTATATCCTAATTCATTTAGTAATTGACCTTTGATATAAAAATAGCGCCCTTTTTCTTCATTCTTTTTGGTATGTATAGCAGCTTTAGTAATAAATGAAACAGCAGAATCTTTTTGTTTAAGATTAACGTATGCCTGGGCCATCATTGCCACAGCATCAGCATATTCTTGCGGCGTCATATATTCTTGATTAATCATTCTGGTAAGGTCTTCTATCGCCTTCTCATTATTATCAAGACGAAGATTGGTTTTGGCTTTCCAAACCTTTGCATGATTAATTGTATTACTTGCAGGATATTTATATAAGATATAGTTGAATGCTTCTAGAGCCGGAATAAATCGTTGTTCAAAATAGCGCGCTTTACCCAAAAGCAAAAAGGCTTCATCCATTTTGGGATTACGCTCTTTGTTATCAATAAGCATGCTATGTTTTTGTATAGCTTTTACTGCTTTTTCTTCTGCTTTGTCAAAATTTTGATTGAGTACCTCGTTTGGAAGTCTGACATCTTCGCTTACAATCATTCTTTCTATAGGCAGTAATTCCCAAAAATTATCTTTATATGTTTGGATAATATCTTCTTTACCAGAACCAAAGGCAAGTCTACCGTTGTATAAGGTATTATTCTTTGTAGTTATATCATGCCAAGTACGATTTACAAACTTATCCTTTTTACGAGAACAAGCCAAACCTACGACAACCAACAACAGTATAACTGTGATTTGTGATATTTTTCTTCCCAAACCAAATAATTTATAAGAGTGATAACTAAAAAACTAGCTTTTTAGTGTGTGATACAAGTACAAAAATATTAAGTACATTGTAAAAATACATTTCTTTCATTAAAAAACAGGTTATTAACAACTTTTTCTCTGCTAAATGTTGTATTTGTTGCTATTTATTAACTTATCAACAATGAATCAGATTGATCTATTATTAAGTAGTGGGGTCTATTTGTAAGCTTTTACAAAGATTAAAATCAATATAGAGTGTTAAAAGAGGTATTAATTCTTTAATGCATTCACTATTTTTGCCAAAAAATTTTTGATGTCAGATTTTCACAAATTATCTATACAAAAGCTCACCAAAGAAACTCCAAACGCAGTTTCTATAACTTTTGATGTACCAAAAGATTTAACAGAAGCCTATACTTTTATTCCCGGACAATACATAACTATTAAAACTACAGTAGCAGAAAAAGAAATTCGTCGTGCGTATTCAATTTGTAGTTCTCCTAAGAGTCAAAAGCTTCAAGTAGCCGTAAAACAAATTGTTGGAGGAAATTTTTCTGTTATAGCCAATACAAGTTTAAAAGAGCAAGATAGTTTAGAAATACACCCGCCAGAAGGTACATTTTTGTTAACCCCTAATCCTAGCAACTCAAATACTTATGCTGCTTTTGCTGCAGGAAGTGGTATTACTCCTATTATGAGTATGATCAAAGCTGTACTTGAAGAAGAACCTAACAGCAAATTTATTTTGGTTTACGGTAACCAAACTCCAGAAGAAACTATCTTTTTGAATGAGTTAAAAAGCTTACAAACAGAATACCCTGAACGACTTTTTATTGAGTGGTTTTATAGTAGAAGTCAAGAAGAAGGAGCTCGATTTGGAAGAATTGAAAAGTCTACGGTAAACTTCGTTTTAAAAAACAAATACAAAGATGCTCCTATCAAATCGTTCTATCTGTGTGGTCCTGAAGATATGATTGATACGGTTACTTTTACATTAATTGAAAATGACATCGAAAAAGAAGCAATACATTACGAACTGTTTACCAGTAGTGCAGATCAGACAGAAATAGAAGAAAGCCTTGATGGAAAAACAGATGTCACGATTCTTGTTGATGATGAGGAATTTAATTTTGTGATGGATCAAAAAAAGACTCTTCTTGATGCTGCTTTGGATCAAGATATCGATGCCCCGTATTCTTGTCAAGGAGGTGTTTGTAGTTCTTGTATTTGTAAGATCACAGAAGGTACTGCGGTAATGGAGAAAAACAGTATTTTGACTGATGGAGAAATTGAAGAAGGCCTTGTGCTTGCATGCCAAGCTCATCCTACTACTTCTACTATAAAAATCGATTTTGATGATGTGTAATCAAAAAGCCTGATAAACAGTATAACCATTTATATTGAAACGATTGTTTCAATTACTGTTTCTGGTTTAATTGTATGCATTACTCTTTCATATCCGGCAGGTACTTTATTACCATATATAGACGTTGGAATTTTATCATACTTCGCTAGGTTTGGTAAAATAGCATGCTCAAAAGGCTGTCCAAAAGGCATAAATCCAGCAAATGGATGTGTAACACCCCAAAGTGTTATTGTAGGTATACCATACATAGCCGCCAAATGTGCATTACCACTATCCATGGATAGCATGATATCCAAATTACCTATCAATTTTAGTTCTTCTTCAAAAGATAGTTTACCAACTGTGTTAATTACATTGGTAAATTTACTTGCTATATTATTCAGGATATCACTTTCTTTTTTTCCACCTCCGAATAAAAAAATCTCAAACTGATCTTGATTATTAAGTTTTTCTATCACCTCAACCATCAATTCTAATGGATATGTTTTGCTTTCATATTGTGCAAAAGGAGCAATCCCCAGCCATTTTTTTGTAGAGTTTTGAGTAATCTCTATGATAGTTGGTGTTAATGTAGCTTTAGTTGGGAATGTATGTGTAGAGAGATCAATAGGGTACCCTAATGCCTTAAAGACATCTGCATATCGCTCATGAGTTGTTTTTAGTGGTTTAAAGATTTTGTTTTCAGACCGAGTCAGCGCTTTCTTTTCATCTCGTCCTTTGTCAACTTGTATAACTTTTATTCCTTTGAGGGAAAAAAACACTTTTAAAACATTTGATCTTAGCACATTATGAAGATCAGCTACAGCATCAATATCCAAATTGATAAGTTCTTTTGCTAATTTTCTCAATCCTAAAACTCCTTTATGTTTACCAGTAACGTCTGCGTGATATACGTCTAGGTTTTCGATATCAGAAAATATAGGTTCAAAAAATTTTCTGGTAAGAACAGTGATTTTAACATTAGGATATTTTTCCCTAAAAGTTCTGAGTACCGGAACTGTCATAGCGACATCCCCCATTGCAGAAAGTCTAATGACAAGAATATGATTCATTTCTAACGTACTTGAAGAGGCTTATTTAATCTATTTGAAAAAGTCTATTTTCTTAACGAGAAACTATCAAGTTATTTTTCTCCTCTCAAAACAGGGTTGAGTTCATCATCATTATACATTTTCATCTGTTTATAGACCTTCATGTATTTATCCCCATTTTGTATATCCTGTAATAATGTATCTATTGCAGTAGATAAGTCAACTTGTTGTTCTAAAAGTACATCTAGTTTTTTTGTGCATGTCGCTATGTGATCATCAGAAGCATCTTTGCGAATAGTTTCTTGATGCATATGATATACTTTTAATGCAAGTATAGATAATCTATCTACTCCCCAGGCAGGACTCTCTGTATTAATGGTCGCATCTGCTTTTGGAGTCACATCTTTGTATTTTTTAAGAAAATAGCTATCTATATACTCTACCATATCTGTACGATCTTGGTTAGATGCATCAATCTGTCTTTTTAATTTCAATGCGGCTACAGGATCAATATCCGGATCTCTGATGATATCTTCGTAATGCCATTGTACAGTATCAATCCAACATTTACGATATAATAAGTGTTCTATTGTTTGTGATATGCTATCATAAGGATTAGAGAATTCTTGATCTACACGATCTATGATGTGATATTTCTCTATAACTTCTTTAAAAATGGTGTTGGCTTTATCACTAAACATATAGTATTAATTTTTTCTTGTAAACGTTATTATACGCAAAGGTATTATATTTTGTGAAGCTTTCTTGTAGATTCTTATTCAACATTGTTTTTTTATAATAGTAAAAGCAAAAAAGGTATAAAAAGAAATACCCAGATATTAATTTCTTTTACTAGTGAATGATACTCCATTTCTAAATATGTTGTTGCTATTATCGCTAGTGGAGCACAAACAAAAATCAATTCTGAAGTGTTTTTATTTGGTACAATAAGAACTACTCCTATTGCTACTATTAAATAAATTATAATAATCTTAATAATGGTTTTGCTATTTGCAGGTTTTCTACCAAATTTTATTAAATACAATGAGAAGAAAAATAAAATACAGATAGACAAAACACCTATTGAAAAAAGTCTATCTCTAACAAAATACTCTTCAAAAGAGAGTGAAATAGGTTCTACATAATTGGTAATTGTATAAAAAGAGTCAAAAAATAGTAACATAAAACAATTCGCAAAAATGTAAATTGCTGCAAATCCAACTAATGGAATAATCCAATTTCGATAATTTTTGGGTTCAAAGAAAAAGATCCCGGCAAAAACCAATATAATAAAACCAATACTCCAGAAATAAAATAAAGTAGCTATCCCAATTAGAAGAGAAGCATTAAAAACTTTAGCCTTAATATGTTTTTCATTACGTAGATGCAAAACACTTCTTAATCCAAAGAGCACAAATATATTTGATATTAAGACCTGATAGTTCATCAATGCTTCTGGTAAAATAGCGGTAAGGAATGAATACAGTAAAATAGTATACGTTCCTTTGGTTGTGAGATCATTTTTTTGAGCTATGAGATTTAAAAGCAAAATAGGTGATATATAGGCAATAAGATTAATAAGCAATAAAAAAATATGGTCCTTTTGTAAAGGGAACCCTTTTTTAAATTGAAATAAACCAAATAGCATTGCCATATACAATGCTATTATAATATAATTTATTGGTTTTGATTTACTAAAAAAGCTTGATAACACTTCTATTTTTTATATTTTTGCACAGAACGATTAATAGGTTGTTCTTTTTTCATAGAAACTAATTTATAAAAAGTTTTCAATTTATTTTTTTGAAACTTTTGATTAAGGAAAATATAAAACTAAAACATGAAAGAATTTTTTAAAGCTATAGAGTCATTATTTGTTGATGTATTGTTTGCTCCTTTGGACTCCCTTAGAGCATTAGAATTAGAAAGTTGGTTTGCTGCCAATGGTATAAATTGGTTATTTATGCTAATTGGATTTGTTGCTTTCTTATATTGGATGAAAGAACTAAAGAAATTTAATGACAATAACGAAGAGGACAGAGATCCTACAGCTCATTCTTTTTTGAATTAAATTCGACCAAAAAACATATATAAAAAAGGCCGGTATGATCATACCGGCCTTTTTTGCACACTAAATTTTATTTTTAAAGATCAAAACCTAAATCTTTTCTATAATACATTTTATCAAAGTTTAGCTTTTCTATATTTTTATATGACTTGACAAGTGCTTGTTTAAAATCATCATCAAAAGAGGTCACTGCTATTACCCTACCTCCATTCGTT
Organism: Aquimarina algicola; assembly: GCF_006443095.1. GTDB lineage: Bacteria > Bacteroidota > Bacteroidia > Flavobacteriales > Flavobacteriaceae > Aquimarina > Aquimarina algicola. Next base: position 1,368,796 of record NZ_VFWZ01000002.1, on the reverse strand, counting down.
AATACTTTATTTCCCTCTAGTTTGGTCCCAGCATGAAAAACGATAGCATCTGTAATCGTCTCTATACCTGTAATTTCCTTTCCTTTTTCGTAAGCTTCCGGATATCCGCCTGAAACGGTCATTACAGTAGTTGCACTACGTTGATCGATTTCAAGTTGTACTTGGTTTAGCGTTTGATTTCCTACATGTTGAAATAGCGATACTAAATCTGTTTTTACTCTTGGTAAAACTGCTTCGGTCTCGGGATCACCCATTCTTACATTATATTCAATAACTTTTGGTTCTTCTCCAACTTTTATTAAACCGATAAAAATGAAACCTTTATAATCGATCTGTTCTTCTGCCAGACCATCTACTGTCGGTTTTATAATTTGTTTCTCAACTTTAGACATAAATGCTTCATCAGCAAAAGGGACTGGCGAGATTGCCCCCATACCACCGGTATTGAGTCCTGTGTCTCCTTCTCCTATCCTTTTATAATCTTTTGCAGTAGGTAGCGTGACATAATTTTTGCCATCTGTCAGTACAAAAACACTTAATTCTATACCATCTAGAAATTCTTCTACAACCACTTTTTCACTCGCTGCTCCAAATTTTTGATTGCTCAACATGTTTTCTAACTCAGTTTTTGCTTCTTCAAGATCATTGAGTATCAAAACTCCTTTTCCCGCAGCAAGCCCGTCTGCTTTTAAAACATAAGGAGGAGTAAGTGTTTCTAGAAATTGTTTTCCATTTTCTAATGTCTCGTTTGTAAAGCTTTGATAGGCTGCGGTTGGTATTTGGTGTCGTGACATAAATTCTTTTGCATACTCTTTGCTCCCTTCGAGTTTTGCTCCCTCTTGTGATGGACCGATAACTAAAACATCTTTGAGTTGATCATCAGAAGTAAAATAATCAACTATTCCTTGAACTAATGGATCTTCTGGACCTACTACCACCATTTTTATATTTTCTTGTATAACAAGGCTTTTAATGGCTTCAAAGTCTGTAACATTTATAGAGACATTTTTAGCAATACTTGCTGTTCCGGCATTACCAGGTGCTACAAATAATGTATCACAGATGTTGCTTTGAGCAATTTTGTATGCAAAGGTATGCTCTCTTCCTCCTGATCCGAGTACTAAAATGTTCATGGTTGTGTTTTCTATTGATTAAAACTCCTTAATTTTTTGGGGTCAAAAATAATTGATTAGATATTGTATTGCTATTGTTTTGATTAAAAACTTGTTCTAAGAGTTAGAATTTTGAAGAATGAATTCGGTAAAATTATTAGGATCTAAGCGTTTCGGATTATACGACTACTTAAAATACTTCTCTTCTTTAATAATAAAGGAGTAACAATCGAAAAAAATACAATACCATTGAACCTTACTAACATAGATTCAAACAAAAGAGAAATGAATAAAATAAGAAATACAGAGAATTCATTTCTACTTCTTTTCATTCGAAGTGCTAATAGAATAAAGATGTTTATCAAAATTGCAAAACCTACAATTCCTGTTTGCAAGAATGTTTGTAGAAATTGGTTATGTGCATTGTATTTATTTTTGTGATTTAATGTGTAGCCTAATTCTTTATATTTTTCTATTAAAACATGATTGGCATCCCCTACACCATATCCAAATATTGGTGCTTCTTTAATAAGTTTTAGACTGGCGTCCCATGCTAGTAATCTAGATTTTTCTGAAGTCGTATTTTCATATTCGGATGTGTTTTTAAAACCCTTTACCCTGTAATAAAAATCAGTAACTCTGGGATTATTTAAAAAGACGATCACACCTAGAAAAAAAACAATCATCATCATGTACTTTTTTTCTTTTTGATTGATATCGAATATCAACAATATTGACATGATTGTCAAAATAAGATAAGCTGCTATTGAAGCAAGCAAAAAAAGATATACAAACAAAAGAACCACTACAATCAGTTGTGATCTCGACTTTATTTTATTTTTTAAATAGTAACTTAATACTAAAAGGATGTAAATTGAAACGTAATTGGAGTTTACTAATTTAGAAAATGATAGTCCTGTAAAATAGTGATGCCACTGATTTTTAACCTCTTCTAGTAAGGAAAAAAAGTCTGTTACTTTATAATCATCTATCAGATAATATATCAAGTTATTAGATGCATACGCTATATTTATAAAAAATGAAATCACTACACCAACTAATAAAAAATCAAATAGCCTTCTTACTGTTGCGGCATCTTCTTTAACAAAAAGGAAAATGATTGGAAACAATAACAATGATAGGGATCTCTGAACTAAGCTAATACCATCAGAAAGGTTTTCTGTATATATTAAACCAATAGCCAAGATAACCACATAAAGAGGGAATAATAATAACGATTTTTCTAAAACAAGTTTTCTAGGGGATATAAAAATTATTACAATTCCAAAAACAATTGAAATTACAAAAAAGGGAGTTGGAAGGTTAATACCCAGTGGTAATAAAAAAAAAGCAATATAAAGACTATTCCAAAAGGTCATGACTACCCAATGATCTTCTTTATAAAACATATTGGAAGCTTTATTTATAACCTCTCTGAGTTGCAAACTTTTTTTAAATTTTTATTATAAACAGTTTACTATAATAGATTAGTATGCTTTTTCTTCACCTTTTATAGTATTTATAACTGTTAAGATTATTATTTTGATATCCAAAAGTAATGACCAGTTTTCGACATAGAAAATATCATATTTTACTCGATTTACAATGTCTAAGTTGGTTTCTATCTCTCCTCTAAATCCACTTACTTGCGCCAAACCTGTAATACCAGGCTTAACAAAGTGACGTACCATAAATTTATCTACACGTTGTGCAAATTCTTCATTATGTTTAACCATGTGAGGTCTTGGTCCTACTACAGACATATCACCCTTGAGCACATTTAAAAATTGTGGTAATTCATCTATACTTGTTCGTCTGATAAACTTACCAACCCTAGTTACTCTGGCATCTCCTTTTGTCGCTTGATTGTGACTTGTACTAGGCTTCATAGATCTGTATTTGAAACAATAAAACTCTCTATAGTCTAACCCGTTACGCTTTTGTTTAAAAAAAACCGGACCTCTTGATTCTAATTGAATTAATAATGCAATTAGTGGAGTCAGCCAAGATAAGATTCCTACCAAAACAATCGTTGCTAGAATAATGTCAAAGCTTCTCTTTGCAAACTTGTTAATAGAATCATCTAATGGTATTTCTCTAAAAGACAATATTGGTATATACCCATAATAATTAAAGACTAGTTTTTTAGTAAAAATATCTTTATTATCGGGTATAAACTTTAATATTTTAAGATTATTCTCTGTGAAATTAACAATATCTCTTAATTGATTATTTGTCAATTCTGCAACCGAACAATACACTTCATCAATATCATTATCAATAATATAATCAAAGCATCGATCCCATTCAAAATCTTCTTCTTTAACACAAAATTTCTTTTGAAATCTATAGCCAGATTCTGGTTTTTCTGAAAAAAACTTGATTAATTGTTCTGTCTTTTTGTTATTTCCAATGATGACAACTTTTCTAATGTTACCGCCAAAAACGCCTCTATATTTGGATAAGAAATATAAGAACAGAAACTTAAAGAATGTTACCAGAACTAGGATGGATAAAAAATATTTACCCATTTCTAATCTACTAATATTGGATTGTTTGAAAAAGCCTATAAATGCATAAAGAATAAGTGCAAAAATTAGGAACTGTCTTATAATAGAAGCCAAAACCTGCACAACTCTAGAAAATCGCTTTATATCATAAAATTTATTTTTTATAGAAAGGACAATCCAAAAAATTGATATGTAAAAAGAAAAAAGTAGTTTTTGATCAATATTCGTTTGAAAAAAAGCAACAATACTGTTCAATAAAAATAAATCTATTAACCCAAAAAGAGGTTTTATATATATAGAATATCTACCTGCTCTACTATTCATTAATATTAATTTTTCAAGAAGTTTCTATGTTCACTCCTTGCAAGTTCTTCTTTAGAAAACTTTTTAAAGTATTCTAATGTTTTACTCATACCTTCAGTTCGTTTTATTTTTGCTTCCCAATTCAATATCTTTCTTGCTTTAGAAATATCGGGTTGCCTTTGTAGAGGATCATTAATGGGTAATTCTTTGTAAATGATCTTTTGTGTAGTATTTGTAAGCTTAATAATTTCTTCTGCAAATTCTTTTATAGTAATTTCATCTGGATTACCAATATTTATAGGGTATATATAGTCACTAAATAATAGTTTATAAACTCCCTCTACCAAATCATCTACATAGCAAAAAGAACGAGTCTGAGAGCCATCTCCAAACACTGTTAGGTCCTCTCCTCTCAAAGCCTGACCAATAAAGGCTGGGACAACTCTACCATCGTTAAGCCGCATTCTAGGACCATAAGTATTAAAAATTCTAACAATTCTGGTTTCTAATCCATGATATGTATGATAAGCCATTGTAATAGATTCCTGAAATCGTTTGGCTTCGTCATAAACCCCTCTAGGACCGATTGTATTTACATTTCCGTAGTAATCTTCATTTTGTGGATGAACTAAAGGGTCTCCATAAACTTCACTAGTTGACGCAATAAGAATCCTTGCTTTTTTTTCTTTGGCAAGACCAAGCAAGTTATGTGTTCCTAGTGAACCAACCTTTAATGTTTGGATAGGAATCTTCAAATAATCAATTGGACTTGCAGGAGAAGCAAAATGAAGTATGTAATCTAAATCACCGGGTATATGAACAAACTTTGTTACATCATGATGATAAAATTCAAAGTTTTGTAGCTTAAAAAGATGTTCTATATTTTTTAAATCTCCGGTAATCAAATTATCCATACCGATAACTCGAAAACCTTCTTTTATAAAACGATCACAAAGGTGTGAACCCAAAAACCCTGCTGCTCCTGTAATTAGAACTTTTTGCATTTTATATTTTTACATCTTTTCTTCCTATTGAGTAATAAGAAATCCCTTCATTTTCAACATCTTGAATATCATAAAGGTTTCTTCCATCAAAGATAACATTATTAGAAAGACTTTTTTTGACTTTACCAAAATCTGGTGTTCTAAAAATACTCCACTCTGTACATATTATTAATGCATCTGCACCGTCTAAGGTATCATACATGCTTTTTGAAAAAGTTATATGATCAGAATATTTACGTGCAACATTATCCATAGCTTCAGGATCAAAAGCAGTTATTTCTGCGCCTTCTTTTAATAACTCGTCGATAAGATATAAAGCAGGAGCTTCTCTTATGTCATCTGTTTCTGGTTTAAATGCTAATCCCCATACAGCAAACTTTTTATCTTTTAGCTGGTGATTGAAAAAAGCTTGTATTTTTGGCAGAAGAATTGTTTTTTGCTTTTGATTTACATCAATTACAGCATCAAGAATTTGAAAATCATAATCTACTTCTCTTCCTGATTTGTGTAATGCCTTAACATCTTTTGGAAAACAAGACCCTCCGTAACCAATTCCGGGAAATAAAAATCTTTTCCCGATTCTAGAATCCGTTCCCATACCACGTCTTACCATATCTACATCAGCACCTACTTTTTCACAATAATTGGCAATTTCATTCATAAATGTAATTTTGGTTGCCAAAAAAGAATTCGCAGCATACTTAGTAAGTTCTGCAGATTTTTCATCCATTACAATAATTGGATTACCGGATCTAACAAATGGTTTATATAACTTTTTCATAAGTTCAATTGCTTTTTCAGAACTTGAACCTATAACAATTCGTTCAGGTTTTAGAAAGTCATCTACTGCAAAACCTTCTCTAAGAAATTCTGGATTGGAAACTACATCAAAGTCACATTTTGCATTTTTTTGGATAACCTCTTTTACTTTTTCAGAAGTGCCAACAGGAACTGTGCTTTTATCTACGATAACCTTATACTCACTAATCTTTTTTCCAATATCATCTGCTACCCCCAATACATAAGATAGGTCTGCCGAACCATCTTCGTCCTCAGGAGTAGGAAGTGCGAGAAAAATAATCTCTCCATACTGTAATCCTTCTTCTAGAGAAGTTGTAAAGTTCAATCTTTTTGCTTTTAAATTCCTATCAAAAAGCACATCCAAATGAGGTTCATAGATAGGTACTTCACCATCTTTCATTTTTTGTACTTTCTCTGCATCAATATCAACACAAACTACTTCATTTCCTGTTTCTGCCAAACAGGTTCCTGTTACTAAACCTACATACCCTGTTCCTATTACTGATATTTTCATTGTTTATTTTATTTTTTAATCTAACATTTTAAAAATAAGAGATAATCTATATATGAGTAAAAAATAGTATTCTAATTTAATTTCAAGAATTACAAGCATTGAAAACAAACTAGTTTACTTATAAATTGATTAAAACCCATCGATTATACTTATTAGTTTTTCATTAAATATTTGATTGTTTGATTTAAATGTTTCTAATTTAATTTCTTCGATTTTATTGATCTTATCTTGAAAATCACTGAGATCATTATTTAATCCGATTATTAATTTTTTCTCAACAAACGCATTTAAAATTTCTATTTGATGATCATCAATATGTTCACCAAAACTGGATTGCCTTGCTGCTACAATTATTTTTTTTCTTTTTTTGAGACAACTGATTATTGATCCGGTTCCAGCATGTGAAATAACAAAACTGGATTCTGTGATATAATTATCAAAATCCTCTTTCCCTAAAAAATTAACGGTTTCGAATAAATCACTTTTAAAGTTTGTTTCTCCAATTTGAGCTACAACTTGTTCGTTGATAATGTTATCTCTAATACTAGCCTCCAATTTCTCTAAAAGTCTATTGAATTGAAAGTTTTGGTTTCCTAAGGTTACAAAAATCATATTTTCAGTATATAGATCCAAAGAATATTGATTTTGGATAAATCTTTTTTAAATCTTCCCATTGGACTATAAAAACATCTGCGAAGTAATAACATACTTTTCCTGTTAATGTTTTTGAATCTATCCGAGAAAACGTCTCTATAAATATTACCTTTTTTCCAAAAACTTTAGCCAACAGACACATAGGAATAACACATCCTGCTCCTGTCGTTACTATAATATTTGGTTTTATCCTTAAAAAAAAAACAATAGAAAGTAATGTACACTTTAAGTAATTAATCAAAAAAAGTATAATGTTTTTTCTCGATATGTACGGTAAATAGTTTATGTTTTTATAGTTTTTCTGTAATTTTTCTGTAGAAGAATTTCGTTCTGTAACTATATAAGAATCATAATTGTTTATCACTTTCTGTAAACTTAAAAGCTGTTCTAAATGACCTCCCAAACTTGATATAAACAACACTTTTTTCATCTTCAAATTCAACTATTATAGGTGCTCAAAGATAAGTTATTCAATTTGTTTTAAGGAATATTCCATAAACTTTTGAATACCTCTCTCATTACAATGCATCCCATCATAAAAAAAGGACTCATCCATATCTAATTTTTGAGGATTAAAAGAACCTGTTAATTTAATATTATGCTCAACAGAGTATCTTATAATTTCATTCTCAACTTCTAGTACTGCCTGATATTCTTTATGTATTTTTTCATATACGTGTGGGTGATATGGAAATACATAAAACTCAACTTCTATATTATTTTGCCTAATATCTTTTATAAGTTTATCAAACTCTTCCCAGATTTTGCTAGAAATAGAGCTAAAGCCTTCAATACTATAAATTTTTCCTAAGACATATGACTTGGCTTTTCTATCAACTTCGTCTTTATCTCTTTCTCGATAGTCTTTACCATAGACCAAAGAACCATCTAAAAGCTTAGTTGCATTATCATTATACTTTTTTGTAGTTTCTTTAAGCTCATTGCTACCCGTAATCGAGCCTATTAAATTCAATAGTGACTCTTGAAAATATGAGAATGATATGAGTTCTTTATATTTGGCTATGTCTAAATCTATTTTGTCAGAATCTCCATGAAATTTTTTATAATACTGCTCAATTGATTTCCAACGTATTTGCCCATTATTCTCATTAAACAACCATGGATCTATTCCAATAATAATTTTTTTAGGGTTTTTATTATTTACCTTATTTATCTCATAAATTGCAAGTATATCTTCTATACTTGCACCACTAACAGAATTATTATATAATATTTTATTTGGAAAATACTCTGAATTGATCATCATGGTTCTACTGGAACCCAATATGATTATATCAGGATTATAGTTTAATGTTGTAATCAGTTCTTTTTGGAAGACTCTTTCATCATAATTAGAGATATTAGTAATATTTTTTTTCTTTTCGATAATACTAACCATCTTCTTTTCATATTTACTATCAAAAATATGTGCTGCATCACCAAAATAATTTACACTGACTAAGGCTATTAGAACAGGCAACACAAATAATACAACCTTTGAAATAAAATACTTCATAAACTAAAATTGAAAATATATAAACTGATTTTCTTCAAAACTGCCAAAAAAGATTATCATAAATACTAAAACATAGTATAGCAGGTATTTAAATTTCCTCTTCTTTCCCAAGGTTTCAATAGCATATTCTCTATCTCTTCCATTCCATTCTACAAAAACAAAAAAGATGATTAAAATAATAACCATCAAGGCTTCTTTCATATTGGCAAAATTTGGAACAACAAATAATGATCTAGAGAAAATGGTTAAAATATAATCAAAAGCATGCTCTATATTGTTAGCCCTAAAAAAAATCCAACCAAAAACCGTTAGGCAAAATGTAATTAGAATTGATAGCAGTTCCCTTAATGAAGGGAAAGTTCTACCATAAGCTACAACATTTAAATTATTACGATTATTGTTGGTTAATAATAATGGTAAAAAATAAAGAGCATTCAATAACCCCCAAAAAATAAAAGTCCAATTCGCCCCATGCCAAAAGCCACTTACGATAAATATTATAAAAGTATTCCTTATTTTCCCTAAAGTACCTCTCCTACTACCACCAAGAGGTATATAGAGATAATCTCTAAACCAGGTAGAAAGTGAAATATGCCATCTTCTCCAAAATTCTGCAATATCTCTAGAAAAGTAAGGGAAGGCAAAGTTCTTTGTTAGTTTGAACCCAAAAAGACGTGATGTACCTATTGCAATATCAGAATAACCAGAAAAATCACCATATATCTGAAATGTAAAAAATACTGCTCCAAGTACTAGAGTACTTCCTGAGTAATCATCTGAATTATTAAAAATCAAATTTGCAAATTTTGCACAATTATCAGCAATCACTACTTTTTTAAACAAACCCCAGAGAATTTGCTTTAACCCATCAACAGCATCATTGTAATTAAAATTTCTTCCAATATAAAATTGAGGTAATAAATCTTTAGCTCGTTCAATAGGACCAGCAACTAACTGAGGGAAAAAGCTCACAAAAGCTGCAAAAGCTATAAAATCATTGGTTGGCTCGAGTTTTTTATTGTAGACATCAATAGTATAACTTAATGTTTGAAAAGTATAAAAACTGATCCCAACAGGTAAAATTAAATCTAAAGAAGCAATTTCAATTCTAGAACCAAATAATGAGAAGGCTTCAATAAAATTAGTAAGGAAAAAATTATAATATTTGAAAAAACCAAGAAAACCAAGATTAGCAATAATACTTATCCATAAAAAAAGTTTTCTCCTACTATTTTGAGTTTCTTTTTTCAGTGCCAAACCGATAGAGAAATCTATTAATGTACTCAAAATGATTAGGCTCAAAAATTTATAATCCCACCAACCATAGAATATATAACTTGCTCCTAAAATCAGTAAATTTTGAATCTTTAGATCTTTATTTAGCACTAACCAATAAAGAATAAATACTATAGGGAGAAATATTGCAAAATCAATAGAATTAAAAAGCATTTTAAATTTTAAATTAAAAACTATGTTTGTTATTACTTGACATTAACCCTTCTAAATCCGAACAAAAAATAGACTAAAAAGAAAGTAAAAAAGAAAATCCCATGGTGTCTTCTGAGTATTGACTCTATTAAAAACGAGTACAATACGAAAGCACAAAAACACAAAGAGGTAAAATTAAACTTATTTGGAATTGATTGAAAAATTAATAAGAATAAAAGTGATAAAATAATTACAATCAAGATTACTCCACCACCTATCAAATATTCAAAATATTGATTATGTGCATTATATTTATTTTTATACTCCCAACTTCTCGGGTTTCTTTTGGCTTGCATTATTTTTATTTCTTTACCAATACCATATCCAAAAATTGGAGCATCCATAAACAATTCTTTATTAATATTGTAATTTCTCATTCTTGATCCTTCTCCATCAATTTTTGAGAAAGCTTCTTGTACTTTAGGCATCGCTAAAAGAAACATTAAGATAAATGGCATTATTAAAATACCTGTTGAAAGAATAGATTTAATGTTTGACTTAAAATAGTAAAGTATAAGAAATAAATGGCTTATAAAAAAAAGTAAGAACCCATTCATGGATCCTGTATAATATAACATTATTGAGCAAAAACCAACACTTAAAGAAATGTACAAATACTTATACTTCTCTTTTTTATTATTAAAATAGTCAATAATAAAAACATATGATAGGCATAAAAATAGTGCATAATAAATTTTATGAATATCAATTACTGCATAAGTATGCCATGAGTTGAATAATTGATCAAATTTTTGCGCTCCAGATGACAAAATGAAAGAAAACATATTTATTGTACCAACTATAAAAACACCAAAAGAGAATGCTAAGGGTATGATTTTATATGTTTTTTCATCGATCTTTGTATAATTCCATAAAAAGAAAAAGAGTAGTAATAATCCTAATAGGATATAAATATGACCATCCCAGTCCTGAGCAATAAAAGCCATGTTGAACAATACATATAAAAGTAAAGACACTGTCAATTTAAAAAAAGGAGTTTTTAAACTTTTATTATTTAGTTCTATATTAAAAAGCCCCAAAACACTTGTTAATATTAACGCTTTACTACTCCAGTCTTCTGAAAAACTAAGACTAAAGGCCAATATACAAAGACTATACTGAAACAGTTTCTTCTTCATCTTTTTTATAAAAATTTAATCCAACCAAAAACATGACTAATCCCAAACAATAAGGAGAATACGCTTCTTCTTGATAAATGCCTTGTAAAAAAAGTACAATAGCCAGAATTCTTAAAACTTTGACATGTGTTGTTTTCGATTTTAGTTTAATGAATAATATTTTTATAACCTCTATAAAGTAAAAAATATAAATAAAAGAACTTATTCCTAAGCTAGAAAACAACACACCGTAAACACTCTCACTACCATTCTGAAATCTTGTCCAATATCCTAAATCAGGTAGAGGGTTTCCTCGCCAGCTGGTAAATAAAGAATCTGATAAATTACCTGCAAAACCTAGACCGTTTCCAAGAGAAAGAAGATATGTGCTACCAGAAACGAAACCAACAATATGTTCATTTCTTTTCTCATATCCCAAATAAATAATCATAATATTTATGATCAGATAGAATGTTAGTGCTAAGCCTGTAGATAAATTGGATTTGTAAAATAAAAAATATAGCAGTATTGAAAAAAATAAAACTAAGACTGCTCCTTTTGAATTTATAGCTATAGCAACAAGTAAAAAAATAAAGAACAATCTAATTTTTTTATTCGGCCAATAAAAGTAAACTCCTAAAATGGTTAAAAAATATCCTAGAGAAATCATACTTTTTATCAAAGATCCTATCCTATAAGACCTAATATCAAACCATGAAATATTAAATAACCTTTTTCCCTTGTAATATTCTAACAATCCACTCCAACTATCAATTCCTCGTTTAATACTAAAATAGCTTAAATCATTCAGCAAACGACTTGTTAATAATGGAAAAAGAAATTGTAGCAAAGTAAATATTGTACAGATTACGAATATTACCTTTAAGTTTTTGTTGATAAAGTCAATTGACAATTTTTTGGTAAAATAAATACCTACAAGTAAATATAAAATAGGTATTAAGAAAAGCCTTAGGTATTGAGCACTATTTAAAAACCCATAATGTATCGTACCAAATATAGAGTATGCAATAAGGATAAGTATTATCAATATTGTTTTCTTAAAAAAGAATTTACTAAAATATTCAGAACTACTTTTAAACATGAATAACGTTAATAAACATGGTAAAAGAAAATTAATCCCATGTAATATTTTAAATTCGGCCGGAGTAGATATTATTCCTGAAAAGAAAGCTATATAGGTATTTTGAAAAAATATAGTTTGAATAAAAAAACAAAAAAATAATTTGGACCGCTTTACTAGAATAAAAAAAAGAATTAATAATACTACTGTACCAAAAGCAATGTGTACAGATAATGAAAAAAAAAGTAGTAGGTTTAATAAAAAACCTAAAATACCATATTTATAGACCTCTTTTTTAAATTTTAGAAGCATTATTTTAGAGTTTAATAACCGTTATCATATTCTTTTTCTCGTAGCTTCTATAGAGTTTATAGATATTTTTTCCATCTTCTAAAAATTCTGTATTATCTATTTCAAAAGATTTAAAATTCATATTTGGAATTAATTTAGAAATATTATCAACAGCTGAAGAGTAGAAAAATCCAAATTCTAAAGGAAGATTTTCTAATTCAATCAATAAAAGTTCGATTGGCAGTTCGTTTTTTACAATCTTCCAACCTAAATTATTGATAATTTCTAATTGTTCTTTACTCTCATATCTATGTGGAAAATAAAATACTTTTTTGTTTTGATAAAACTCTGACACCTTCTTAATATCCTGTTCAAAGTTTTCATAAGATTTATTATTCCAGTAAAATGGTGTTCCTATAAAGTAAACAAAATTTTTATTTATTTCTTTTTTTCCATATTCACTTTTTAAATATTCCAGATCATTGATGTCAAAACATAAGTAAGGGTGGTTCTCAACAATTAAATCTTTATAAATGGTAAAGTAATTAAGGCCTTTTTTTCCATATCTTAAGTTGACATTAAAACCCAATAGCAAAGGAAATATTCTTTTTGAGAATGGAGAAAATGATTTAATTTTTTCTTTTTTTAATTGTTTGATTTGAGCTACTGATGCATTGCCATCATCCAAGTAAATACATTCTGAATTTTTTATCGTATTGGCAAGAACATTTTGATAGATGGATAGCATATGTCCAACTAAAACTAAAGAGTAATTTTTTGGCATTTTTCTAGCAGCTCTTATTATTTTTAAATAAAAACTTAACCTAGTTACAATACTCTTATCTATATTCAATACACTTACTTCAAAAACTTTTCCTTTTAATTTCAAAGCTTTGTATGTACTCCTTAATTGATCAAGGTTATGTGTTCCTCTAGAACTTACAAAGTAAAAATCTGTTTTAGACTCTAAAGCATATTTCTTAATATATTCATTTGCATTTATCAACTGTAGAGGAGACTCTACTATGGCAATGGCTCTATCTCTCATAAGTAATAATTCAAAATCATTTTTTATTATTGTTGAACGCCCTTATTTTTTTAATAATAAAGCTATGCAACTTAATAGACCACTCTCTAATATCTATAAGTTTACTTAAAAAGATATATCCTATCAATAAAAAAGATAATAACCTTATAAAAAATTCGAGAATAGAATTTTCATTTTTGTAAAATATCAGCAACAATGATATTGAAAAAAGCACAACTGACGAAAGCATAAACCATTTTAAATAATAATTTTCTTTGTATGCTTTTCTAGCATAATAATAGCTAAAGGGAATAGAAATTAAATACGATATAGCTGTAACTGCCGCCGCTCCATTAATTCCATAAATAGGAATAAAAATAATATTTAATATAATATTTATGACTCCGATACTTACCCAAATCATGGATTTGTATTTCACATATTTTTTGAAATATGTTTTAACAGGTTGTATTATAAGATTATATCCATTAAAATATGAACATAAAGATAATATAATAAAAACAGTATATGCATTTTTATAATCACCTCCTATGATCAAGAATAATTCTTTTGAAAAAAGTATCAGACCAGATAATAATACAAATATTGCTGCCAAAAATAGTCTTATTAATTGATTTAATTTGGTTGTATCATTCTCACTAATACTTTGATACATTTGAGGCGTAAAGTTTTTATTAATAGTTGAAATAAATTGACCGGGTATATTAACCAAGCGAGTTCCCATCGAATAAATACCAAGACTTTGATAATTTAAAAAATATTGGATCATAAGTCTATCAGAAAATTTAACAAAAAAAACAGAGAACGAGCTTGGGAAAAACAAACAAGAATATACTATTAGTTCTCTTATTTTATTTTTTTCAATTAAACGCAATTTAAGCCTTTTAAAGTAATAAGGTAAAGATAGTATCAACCCAGACAAGTGTTCCACAAAATTCGCAAGAATAATGGCCAATATTTTATCCTTCATATTAAGAACTAATACCAAGGCCATAGTGCTTCTTATCATAGATATTAATATCGCATAGATACCTGCTCTTTTTATTTGGCCACTACAAATCAAATAAGAATTAACAACAGGAAAAAAAACAGCAATAATAGAAGTATAAAAAACTAAATCTAAATATAAAGCGTTTTTGATTTCTAAAAACAAGGCAAGTTTAGATCCTAATAGAATGTAAAGGCTACTTCCAAAAACAACTGCTAGTATCTGTACTACCAAAATTGTAGAAAAAAGAGAATCTGTTGATTTGAACTTTTTATCAAAAAAGTATTTATCAAAAGTACTATTTAAAGAAAATGAGACTATTAAAAAAAAAACGGTAAAGAGCAATTGAAGAATTGCTACTTTACCAAAATCTTTAGGTTCAACAACATAAGAATATAGAGGCACCAAAAGAAATGCAATTCCTTTTGATAAAATCTCTGAAAGCAACAAAATTCCAGTACTCTTAATCGCTTTCATCTACTTATCATATATTGTATATACTAAAACCTTAAATACCTAAGTTATTTAGTATTTAATCGTTGACTCCTGTTTTATTAACATTATGTCTTAATTTCCATTCTCCGTCGACTTTCGCCCATAAATGAGGAGACCTGAATTTATCTGTAAGTTTGAAAAATTCATCTTCTTCCATATCGATGTATTCCATAATATTGCTGAAATACTTGTCTGGGAATTCTCCATCAAACCTTCTTACTAACGCTTGACCTTCTTCTCTTGTGATGTGCTTGTTTCTTATCTCTTGAGAAGCATCATAAGTAGCTCTTCCGATTCCGAACTTTATATACGTTGTAAAATAGTGCAAATCATCTATTTTATCATCAATACTATTATATTTACTGTATGTTCCTTGTGTTCTAAATGGTCTTGCTTTGAAACCAGTATTTTCGGTCGCATAATAATATACTTCTTGAGGAGTCCATTTTAGGTAATATCCCAAATAATGTACCTCGATATCTTTATTTTCTAGTTCTTTTTGCGTCGGTGGGAAAAAAGACATGAGGTCAGATAATCTCACATCATATTTTTCCTGAATTTCTTTTACAGATAGACCTCCAAGGTATATTTCATCAATATTATTAAAACTATAGTATGATTTATCTCTTAAAGAAGTACTATTATCTGCAATAGGGTTACCGTATTCGGCTTCATTTTCTCCATAAAAAATTAATGGAATATCAAATTTAGCAGCAAATTTGGGAGCCAAGTTTTTTTGTCCTAGAATAAATGTTTGAAAAGGGTGAAATAAGTTTTCTATTGATAATTTGGTTAACAATTTCATGACACTTCCATTTCTTCTGAAAGAGTAATTATCAAAACCTCCTTTATCTATCCAGTTTTTCCAATTCTCATATCCATATTCAGTATACAAAATAGGTGGCCATGTAATCGTCAGAGGGTTCATTCCATATTTATACTTCAAAACATGAGCTTGATATGCACTGTCTTTTCCTCCACTACCAGGAACAAGACAATCATAACCGCCATCTGTTCTTCTATATTTGTCTAATAGTTTAATTAATTCTTGCTCTCGTTTATCCCAATCAATATTCTCCTTTTTTTCTGCTGTCCTACACGCATCACAAACATCATTTTCATCAAAGTTCATTGTTGTTTTCTTACTGTCTTTTGTATGCTTGAATTCTACTGCAGATGTAGGTCTTTGATTAGACATGGCACATTCAGTACAGAATTTCACCTCTGAAGGTAATCCATAAAAAGCTGGTAATTCTTCTTTCAAATTTGTTGTATCCGCATTATACCAACCTCTTTTAATGCGTTCTTCCATGGGAACATCAAAACTATTCATGTCTTATTGTATTATATTACTAAACCAGTTTTTATAGATTTCTAATCCTAAATCACCACTTTTTTCTGGATGAAATTGTGTGGCAAAGATATTATTTTTTAGAATTGAAGAGCAATAGGTAACATCATTAAATTTTGTTTTAGAAAGAATCACCTCTGGATCTTCTGCATCTGCATAAAATGAATGTACAAAATACATAAAAGCTCCTTCTTTTATCGTACTAAAAGGAGACTTTTCCCAGTTGTTATTGTCTGCTTTGTTAATTAGATTCCATCCTATCTGAGGAACTTTAAAATTTTGTTCCATATTGGATGGAAATTTTTTGATACTTCCCTTAATTAAACCCAGACCTTCAGTGTTTCCAAATTCTGCACTTCTTTCAAACAAAAGGTGTAATCCTAAACATATACCCATAAATGGTTTACCTGATTGTGCAAACTCTTTTATAGGCTCTATTAAGCCCAGTCTTTGTAAATTAGACATGGCTTCGTTGAATGCACCCACACCAGGCAAAATAACAGCATCAGCATTTTTAATGGTATTATGGTCGCTCGACACCTCAGGCTCTATTCCAAAAGTCTTGCAGGCATTGATTACACTATATAAATTACTTGATCCATAGTCAATGATCGTTAATTTAAAGTTGTCTTTATTTTTCATAATGTTCTACAGGGAATATTATTATTATGCATATATTTTTTGATGTCCTTAATACTAAAAGGTTTAATTTTATTAAAGGACATATTCTTTTTCAAAAATTCGGTATTTCCTTCTTCTTCTGAAGCTGAAGAATCATTGTTTGCTATATAATCATAATGCAGTACAGAGGCAAAAGCAAGTGCATTGGCTTTTGCTTCAATAGCATCGGTTATATGTTCGGGTTTTCCTGCTCCTCCATGTGCAATTACAGGTACTGAAACTGTAGATGATATTTTGTTTATTAATTCGGTATCAAATCCTACGCCTGTTCCTTCATTATCGATTGAAGTTACAACAATTTCACCTGCTCCAAGTTCTGCTGCTTGCTGAGCCCACTTTATTGCATCAACACCTGTATGTTCTCTTCCATTATCGGTATATGCAAGATAAGAGCCATCACTTTGTTTTGACGCTTCGACAGCAATCACAATAGTCGACGAACCAAATACTTCGGCCGCCTCCGAAATCAAGCTAGGGTTATTAATGGCTGCAGTATTAATGGCTACTTTATCTGCTCCGGCTTTAAGCATTTTCTTGATATCATCAATACTTCTAATACCACCACCAACAGTTAATGGTATAAAGCTAAATTTAGCTACTTTAGAAATTAAATCATGAAGACCATTTCTTTCATATAAACTCGCAACAACATCCTGATAGAATAGCTCATCTGCTCCTTGCTTATAATAATATTCACTAAAAACCTCTGGCCTACCTAAAACTCTTAGTCCTTCAAGGTGAATCCCTTTTACCAGATTTGGGCCTTTGACATCTAGTCTTGCAATACATCTAACTGTATTCATATTTTAATTAATTTCATCTTTAATTAATAATTCACATATTTTCCAATCTAAATGATTGTCTAAATCCATCGAGGATATCTCATCCATTACATATTTTTTCACTTTGTTAAAAGCTGAGATTTTACCTTTTTTCAATGATCTAATATTAATGATATAGATCGCACCATTATATTCATATACTTTTGGAATATCTTGTCTTCTGGTATAATGACCATCTTTAGATTTTTTAAGCAAACCCTGCTCTTCTTCAAAAAGGTTATAGTAAGGGTTACTTTTAGATTCTTTAACTGAAACGACCATATCTACATCAGAATTATATAATTCTAATGCCTCCTTAATATGTTTTGATTTTCTAAAAGGCGAAGTAGGTTGAAGTAAAACCAAAGTATCATAAAAATTTCCTTTTTCTTCATAAAAGTTAATAGCATGCAGCAATACTTCATGGGTACCCGCAGTATCTGTGGCTAATTCAGTTGGCCTTTTAAAATGAATATCCAAACCTGACTTTTCACTCTCAAACGCAATATCATCGCAATCCGTACTTATACAAATATCTTCTTTAGAAAATAATTGTAAAGCACTCTCGATAGTATATGAAATTAAAGGTTTTCCGTTTAACGGTTTTATATTTTTTTTAGGAATACCTTTACTACCTCCTCTTGCAGGAATAACTACTAATGCTTTCATTAAAGTTCTAAAATTTAATGTGTTTTACATCTTCTTGAGCTTTTTCAAAATCCTCATGCTTGCCAATATCTAACCAATATCCTAGAATTGGGTAATTGATGATTTTTCGATTTGATTTTAACAAATGGTCAATAAGGTCAGTTGCATTAAAAAAAGTATTATTAGGTACATATCCTAAACATTCTTTTTTAAAAATATAGATCCCCGCATTAGAATAATATGTATACGTAGGTTTCTCTTTGAGGTTTGTAACATAAGTACCTTCGGTCTCTACCACCCCATAGGGAATCGTGACTTTATAGGGCACTGTGGCTATGATCATATCTCCTTCTTTGTTCAAAAATTCATTATACATGTCCTCAAAATCTATATTGGTTAATAGATCTGAGTTCATAAGTAAAATACAATCATTATGAAAATCCTCAACTAGTTTTAAAGAACCAATGGTTCCCAATGGTTTATCTTCTTTTACATATTTAATTGAGATTTCTTTGTCTTTTCCATCACCAAAATAATTTACCAATTGTTCTCCGAGATAATTAATTGTAATATTAAGATGATTAATTCCAAAATAGGAAAGTCTGTCTATATTGTATTCAACAATAGGTTTATCACCAACTTTTAAAAGTGGTTTGGGTGTATCTAAAGTGAGCGGTCTAAGTCTAGTTCCTTTTCCACCGGCCATAATAACCGCATCAATAGGCAAGATTGTCTTCTTTTTTGATAAATCTACAATTGAAATTACTGCTCCTTTGTGATTTACAATAGGAATTAAAGTAATGTTTTCGGCTTTTAGTTCATTAATCCTATTTTTATTAATCTCGTTTTGTACAATATACCTAACACTTTTGTTTGCAACTTCGATAACCTGATCATCTATATTTATGCCTCTTAGCAAAGCTCTTCTAACATCTCCATCAGTCACACTTCCTAATAATTCTTTATTCTCATTTATTACAAAAAGTGTTCTTCCTTCGGATTCATTAAGTTTTTCCAGAGTTTCTTTTACAGTATATGTATGATTGATAATATAATTACTGTTGGGCATCTGCTTTGGTTTTTAAATATATTAGATTGCTCTTTGTTTTATTTGCCTTTTGGCGCAAAACTACTAATTATTCATAACATACTGTTATTTATTAAATACTTACAGCATGCTATTTTTTAATCATTTATAGATTACAAGTTATGAAAAGACTTTTTGATATCTTTTAATTCAAATGTTTTAAGTATCTCAATGATTTGCGATGTTGTATTACCATTCCCATAAATATTTTTTTGCATTTGTATCTGCTTAATAAATTCCTTATCAAAAGATTTTTGAATTGCCTTATCTATATCTTTTTGAATGGGTTTACAATTGATTATGCTTTTGGGCATAAGTCTTCCTTTTTGTCGATCTCCAATATTAATAGTAGGCTTTTTGAAAATCGGAACCTCGTATATACCACTGGAGGAGTTCCCTGCGACTACATCAACATATTGTAGCGCAGATAGATATCTTAATTGCCCCAAAGAGGTAAATGCGATTGATTTTTCTGGGTTTTTTACTACATAATCATCTATCATTTCTATAATTACTCTTCCATCTTTATCTGAATTTGGTTTGGTAAAGATTATGGTGGTTTCCTCTAATTTATCGAGCGATTTTAGAAGTTCTTCGAATTGTCCTTTGGCAGTAGCATTTTCTAGAGTAACAGGATGAAATGTTACTAAGACGCTTTTTTTGTTTAGATTAAAGCTGATGGAACTTTCAAATTCCTTTTTAGTTAATAATTTGAGATTTTTGATACTATCTATTCCTATAGCACCTACATTAAAAACTCTGTCGGGGGATTCTCCGAGTTGTATGACTCTTTTTCTATACACCTCTGCAGAAGTAAAGTGAAGGTAGCTCATTTTGGTAATTGCATGTCTGATACCTTCATCATATGCGCCTTCTGTAGTTTCTCCTCCATGCAAATGAGCAATAGGTATTCCTTTTATCATGGCAGCTGTTGCCGCCGCTAATATTTCAGAACGATCACCCAATACTACTACCAGATCTGGAGCTAATCTCTTATATGTTTCTCCAAAGCCGATCATTGCGGTTCCTATTGCTTTAGTTATGGCTTCTGCAGAGTCTCCAGACAAATGATCCTCTACCTTGCTGTCAATAACAAAACCATCTTGCTCTATCTGTTTATAGGTAAGGCCAAAATCTGGTGATAAATGCATTCCTGTTACAATTAATTGTAATTTGAATGCTTTATCCTCAGAAATTGCTTTGATAAGAGGTTTGAGCAGTCCATATTCTGCTCTTGTTCCGGTTACCACTGCTATACTTTTCATATTAGATCGTCTTCTTGGTAATCCTTAGATGCTATTGTGCCTATCACATGATCCCATTGCATTGGTGAAATACCGCTACCAGGTCTCTTAACAGTTATATTCTCATTACTTAGAACATCACCTTTTTTGATATCTTTTTTTGCTACAATACTTTTTCGCGCTACTTCCTTATTTTTTATTTCACTATTACTAGGTTCTTTTTTACCATTTCCAAGAGCAACCTCTATATTTCTAATGGCTGCTACCATATCTTTTAATTCTTTTGGTTCTAAGGAGGCTTTGTGATCCGGACCTTCCATAGTTTTGTCGAGTGTAAAGTGCTTTTCAATAACTGTAGCTCCCATAGTTACAGCAGCAATAGGAATTTCTATACCCAATGTATGGTCAGAATATCCAACAGACACCCCAAAGGTCTCTTTAATTGTATTCATTGCTTTAAGATTAACATCTACCATTGGAGTAGGATATTCTGTATTGCAATGTAATATTGTGATATCTGATTTATTTACACCTGCCTTAAGTATTACATTAAGAGCATCTTCAATTTCTTGAAGGTCTGCCATTCCTGTAGAAATGACAACAGGCTTTTTTAAACTACCTATTTTTCTTAAGTAGGGTAAATTCGTTATTTCGCCAGAAGGTACCTTAAATAAATCAATATTCAATTCATTTAAAAAATCAATGCTGTCTAAATCAAAACCTGTAGATAGAAAGTTAATGTTTTTTGCATTGCAATGGTTTATTAACTCAATATGCATCTCTCTACTTAGCTCTAATTTTTTTAACATCGCCAATTGAGATTCGGATGTGTTTCCTGTATTTTCTTTTTGGTAACTTGCTTTTTGAGCATTTTTGCTTACCAATTTTTTAGAATTAAATGTCTGAAACTTAACATAATCTACTCCTGCTTCTGATGCTGCATCGATTAGTTTTTTAGCAAGTTCAATATCTCCATTATGGTTTACTCCTGCTTCTGCAATGATTATAGTCTTTTTCATTGTTGAATGTTTTTTGCTGGTATTCCTATCATACGAAACTCGTTTGCAATATCCTTTGTGAGGAGTGCTGAAGCTCCTATTATGTTATTTGAGCCAATTTTTAAATATTGAAGTATAGTAGCATTCGTACCTACCAAATTTTCATCTCCTATTTCAACGCCTCCAGAAATCACTGAGCAAGGATTTATAACATTATATGAGCCTATTTTACAGTCATGACCAATATGAACTCCTCTATTAATATAATTAAATGAACCTAATGAAATGTCTACAGTAAACACACATTGATTTGTGATTACATTCCCTATATCTAATCGCACACTCTCATCTATGGAAACATTAGGGTGAATAATATTAGGAAACTCTATATTTGATCGCTCTTTATAACGGCTAATAATTTTTTTTATCAGATTTGTATCTCCCAATCCCAATACAACAGATACTTTATCAGAATAATTGTTCAAAAAATCAGATTCATTAATAATATCAAATTTAGAATTCCCAATTCTTAGAACGTCTTCTTTAGAAACATCAATAAAACCTTTAAAATCATATGTAAGCTTTGACCTATTTATTTCTTTGATCAATAAATAAATCTCCTTTGCGGCTCCGCCAGCTCCTACGATATATAATGGTTTCATATTATAACACTACTAGGAATATTTACTACTCGATCTTCAAGCCACATGGCATTTTCTAGATTTCCAGTTTGCGCACCTCTATACATAGATAGACTATTCATTAATTTCCATATTGGTCTTGTCATCACTCCTTTTTCATTTGTCTGCTTAAGAAAATTATTCCTTTCATCAAGGTTTTCAAAAAGGACAGCATTTAACCAATAATTTGATGATGAGTTCTCGGGTTCCTTAATATATGTAATGGATTTATTTTTGAAAAATAATTCGTATCTGTTGGATAATTCTCTTTTCCTGGTCAAAATCTTTTCTAATTCTTCCATTTGAGCACACCCCAACGCTGCATTAATATTGGGTAATCTATAATTATAACCTATCATATCATGCTCATAATCCCAAGCATGTGGTATTTTTGCAGTAGTAGTAATATGTTTTGCTTTTTTTGCAATTACCTCATCATTGGTAATCACCATACCTCCTCCTCCGGTAGTAATAGTTTTGTTTCCGTTAAAACTGAATGTTCCTATTGAACCAAAAGTTCCTGTATGTGTGTTTTTATAATAGCTACCTAGAGATTCTGCAGCATCTTCGACCACAGCGATATTATATCTTTTGCAAACAGAGACGATTTGATCAATTTTACAAGGAAATCCAAAAGTATGCATTGGAACGACAGCTTTAATCTTTCTTTTGGTTATTTTGTTGACACAAACCCCGTCTATAATCTCTGTGTTTTTTGATAAAAAATCTTCTAATTTTTCTGGAGATAATCCTAATGTTTCTTTATCAACATCAATAAAAACAGGATAAGCACCAATATAACTCATCGCATTCACCGTCGCTATAAAGGTTAGAGGTTGAGTAATTACTTCATCATTTTGCTCAACTCCCGACATTAAAAGTGCAATGTGTAATGCTGCGGTACCATTAGAGGTAGCAATTGCATACTTTGCACCTGTATATTTAGCAATCTGTTCTTCAAATTGATCAACGAACTTTCCTACACTAGAAACAAATGTAGAGTCTATACATTCATTCAGATATTTTTTTTCATTCCCTATAAAAACAGGGGCATGAAGAGGAATAAAATCTTCTGTATTAAATGTTTTTTTTACAAAGGATATGAATTCTTGATGCATAAATTTACATTTTACTATCTAAATATTTTCCTGTTTCTTTGTGACCAAAATCAGGGATCATTTCAAAAAATAAATCAACCAAATCTTTTTTATCCCATTTTCTATTTTGCTTAAGATTATGAATTTTTTTTGTAAAAGTTTCTAAGGCTTCTTCATCAAAATGTAGATCATTTTTAATAATTCCCAGATTTTGAAATCTATTCATATCTAGTACCTCTTTATCTGTAAAAAACTCTTCGTAATCTTTCTCTCCGGTAGTATCACTTGAAGAAAATAAACATGGCCATTTTCCTTCTTTGGGTAATGTTTTTATTAAATCCCTAGCCTCATCTTCATCTTTACATAGATAAGGTTCATACCCTAAGTCTTTTAAGTATTTGATGGCTATATCTGCAAAAGAAATCAAATGAAGGTTTTCATTTAATTTGGGAAAAAAGATGTCTCGATTATCTCCAAAAATACAAGACATCAAACAAAGTTCTCCTGATTCTTTAGGTATCACAAAATATCTTTTAATATCATTAGGAGCTACTATAGGTTGCCTTTTTTTGATTCGCTGATCAAACCCATGAAGTAGAGACCCATCAGAAAAAGCGACATTGGCAAAACGTGCTGTCGAAATTTTTATATCCTTACTTCTTCTCATCAAATACATTTCCATAATCCGCTTTGAAGCCCCCATCATATTAACAGGGTTTGCTGCTTTATCAGTCGATACACAGAAATACTTTTTAGTGCCTTTATCAATTGATTGAAGCAATGTTTTTTCTGTATTAAAAATATTTACATTAATCATTCTCATCAATGTAAAAGGGTCTTTTTCACTTCTTACATGTTTTAAAGCAGATAGATTAAGAACATAATCATATTTTCCATCAGCATCTATAAATGCATCATATTCTATTGATCCAATATCTAGTGCAAAAGTTTTAAAATCACCGTCTATATAACCAAAAGAACTCCGGATATCTCTCACTAACTCCACCAAGTTATTCTCGCTAATGTCAACAACATGCAGTTTTTTAGGATTTCTTTTAAAAATTTCTTTTGTTACAGCTTGCCCTATGGAACCAGCTCCCCCGATAACCAAAAATGATGATTTAGAAACAATACCTTCTAACTCAATCTTTTTTGCTTCAATATCTTCTGAAAATAATTCTGTATTTCTTCCTATTAGTTTTAAAATATCCATTCTATACCTTAAAATTTTACTGCATAAATTTATCAATCTCGGACATAGACAACGCCCAATTTAAGATGCTAGTATTAAAAATTTCTAGCGTTTTTTCCTTACTCAAAACACTATATTCTGGTCGAACTGCAAAAGTAGGGTAATTATTCGTTTTTTTTAGCATCACAGATTCATGCTTGCCTAAAAGTTTTAATATTTCTTTAGCAAATTCATACCAAGTAGCTTCTCCTAAATTGCTATAATGATAAATCCCATATTTTTTATCATTTATTTGAATCAAATCAAGAACAAATCTTGCAAGATCATTAGCATTGGTGGGTGTTCCTATCTCAGAAGTTGTTATTGTCAGTTCTTTCTCTGTTTTAGATTTTTCAATAATCGTTTTATAAAAGTTTTTACCAAATTCTGAATACAACCATGACGTTCTAATAATAAAGTATGATTCTAAAATTTCTTCTATATATTCCTCCCCTTTACGTTTGGATTTTCCATATTCATTTATTGGATTTGGTAGATCTTCTTCTGTATAAGGTGTTTTTTTCTTTCCATCAAATACATAATCTGTAGAAATATGAATTAAAGTTGTTTTATGCTTCTTACAAACTTCTGCTAGGTTTTTTACTCCTTCAGCATTTATTAAAAAAGCTTTTGTGGGCTCTTTTTCAGCTTGTTCTACATTGGTGTATGCAGCACAATTGATTACAAAATCAAATTCATGTTCTGAAAATAAGTGCTCTATCTTATCTTTCTCCACAATATTCAAAGATTTTGAATTTGTAAAATGAAAATCTAAGTTCAGATAACTATTTTTAATCTTTTTCAAACATTGTCCTAATTGCCCATCTGAACCTGTAACCAGTACTTTATTTTTTTTAGATTTCTCTTGCATGTTCAACATCTTTTAATTGAGATAGTTGTTGATCTTTTTCTGATAGTGAAATTAAAGAACGATTTAATTTCCAATCAATATTAAGTTCAGGGTCATTGTAGATAACTCCTGATTCTGATGCTTTGTGATAAAAATTATCGCACTTATAAGCAAAAATTGCACTATCACTTAGTGTAATAAAACCGTGAGCAAATCCTCTTGGAACAAATAACTGAAAGTTATTTTCTTCATTTAAGATAATCGAAAAGTGTTTTTTATACGTCTTGGAATTAGGCCTAAGGTCAACCGCTACATCCAACACCTCTCCTTTAATTACTCTAACTAGTTTTGCTTGCGCGTATAAACCCGTCTGAAAATGAAGACCTCTCAAAACACCTTTTTTAGAAATAGATTGGTTATCCTGAACAAAGTTTATTTTTAATTTTGTGACTTCTTCAAATGTTTTTTGATTAAAGCTTTCAAAAAAAGTGCCTCTACTATCCCCAAAAACGCTAGGTTTTACTATGAAACAATCGTTTATAAATGTTTTTTCGATTTGCATTTTGTATTACTATAAGCTTTTTTATTCCTACAATTAATTAATCTAATTGTAGTAAATATTGTCCATACCCACTTTTTAAAAGAGGCTTTGCTAACTCATGAAGTTTTTTTTTATCAATAAATCCTTTTTTATAAGCTACCTCTTCTATAGCCCCTATTTTGAGTCCTTGTCTTTCTTCAATCACTTGAACAAACTGACTTGCCTGCATTAATGAATTAAATGTCCCTGTATCTAACCAGGCTGTACCTTTATCTAGTATACTAACTTTTAATTTCTTTTGTTTCAAATAGGCATTATTAACGTCTGTTATCTCCAGCTCTCCTCTTTTACTTGGAACTATATTTTTTGCAATCTCGACAACCTGATTGTCATAAAAATAAATACCTGGAACGGCGTAATTAGATTTCGGTTTTTTTGGTTTTTCTTCTATAGAAATTGCTTTTCCATCAGCATCAAAATCAACAACTCCATATCTCTCGGGGTCTTGAACATGATAGGCATAGATAATACCTCCATCTGGATTGTTGTTGTTTTCTAAAAGTACTTCTAATCCTGAGCCATAAAATATATTATCTCCCAGAATTAGCGCAACTTTATCTTCACCAATAAATGATTCTCCTATTATAAATGCCTCTGCCAGGCCATTAGGTTGTTCTTGAACTTCATATTGAAAATCACAACCAAATTGATTTCCTGTTCCCAGTAATTTTTTGAATAACGGTAAATCTTGAGGTGTAGAAATGATAAGAATCTCCCGTATTCCTGCAGAAATCAAAGTTGAGATTGGATAATAGATCATTGGTTTATCGTAAACAGGCATAAGTTGTTTACTTATTGCCAAAGTAAGTGGGTGTAAACGTGTTCCTGAGCCTCCTGCTAATACGATTCCTTTCATTAAAAGTGCTTTTTACAATAGAAATATAATATTGATATGTTTTAATCTTTGTGATACTTTTTTAGATACCAAGATATAGTTTTCTCAATCCCGGTCTCAAAGTTTTCTTTGGCTTTCCACCCCAAATCATTTTCTATTTTAGAAGCATCAATGGCATATCTAAAATCATGACCTGGTCGATCAGTAACATAAGTAATAAGTTCTTCATACTTCTTATTATTATTTCTTGGATGAACTCTGTCCAAAATAGTACAGATCGTTGATGCAATGTATATGTTTTCTCTTTCGTTTTTACCTCCTATATTGTATGTTTCTCCAACTGTTCCTTTGTTTAATGCTAGATCTATCCCTTTGCAATGATCTTCAACATACAACCAATCTCGAATGTTTTTACCATCACCATAGATAGGGATTTCTTCTTCATTAATTGCTTTTCTAATAATGGTCGGAATCAATTTTTCGTCATGTTGCTTAGGACCATAATTATTTGAACAATTTGTAGTGACTACTGGTAATCCATAGGTGTGAAAATAACTACGAACCAACATATCTGAAGAGGCTTTAGATGCACTATACGGGCTATTTGGTGCGTATGGTGTATTTTCTGTAAAAAGACCTGTTTTTCCTAAAGTTCCATAAACCTCATCTGTAGAAACATGTAAAAAACGTGCATTTTTATAATCTGGATTGTATTGATTTGGTCCCTCCATCCACAATTGATAGGCCGTTTGCAATAGGTTAAAAGTACCTACAATATTCGTTTCTATAAATGCTTTTGGACCTGTAATAGAATTATCAACATGTGATTCTGCTGCAAAGTGTACAACAGTATCAATATTATATTCTTCAAAAATTTTGGTGATCAAATCTGCATCACAGATATCTCCCTTTATGAAGTGATAATTATAAGCATCGTTAACATTGATATTGTTTATATCTGCCGCATAAGTAAGTTTGTCTAAATTAATTATCCTTACTTCGGGGTCGTTTACTTTGAAATTTATATAATTTGAGCCAATGAACCCTGCTCCGCCTGTCACTAATATACTCTTCTTCATAATATTAAATATAAACCTCTAAAAGTTTCAATTTATTGTCACTTTCTAGCCTAACTTTATCAATTTTTGCAGGTACTAATAAGGTTTCACCCAAATTGATAGCATAAGAAGTATCTTCATGTATAATATTGCCATTTCCTTCTACACACATCAAAATTTTGAATGAATCTATAGTGCTATAATCTCTTACTAAGTTAGATTTTATATTTAATGTATTTGTAGTAAAATATGTTGTAGAGATTAAGTTATTGGGAGTATTAATATCTGAATCGTAGTGTAATCTATGGGAGTTGTCATATTCGAAATGCAATGCCTCTAATGCTTGCTCTGTGTGTAATTCTCTTGATTTCCCTTCACTATCTTTACGATCCCAATCATACACCCTATAGGTGATATCAGATGTTTGCTGTATTTCTGCTATCAAACACCCTCCTCCTATAGCATGAATTGTTCCCGCTTTAATAAAATAACTATCACCTTTTGAAACGTTTTCAAAATTAAGTAGATCTATTACTTTTCCGTTGTCCAGATATTCTTGATATTCTTCTACAGAGGTGTCTTTATTAAAGCCCACAATCAATTGCGCACTATCATCTGCCTGAACAACATACCACATTTCGGTTTTTCCAAAAGAGTCATGTCTTTTCTTTGCTAACTCATCATTAGGATGCAATTGAACAGATAAATCTTCTTTAGCATCTATAAATTTAATCAATAAAGGAAACTGATCTCCAAATTGTTGATATATTTTTTTTCCTAATATTTTTTCTTTATGCTCTTTGATAAGACTATCTAATTGTTCTCCTGCAAATATGCCATTAGAAACAATAGAAATGTTATTATTGACCGTAGAAATCTCCCAGCTCTCTCCAGTGTTGTTTCCAGAAACAGGTTTTTTTAAAACATCAAGTAGTTTATTGCCTCCCCAGATTTTTTCTTTTAAAATTGGATGAAATTTTAGTGGATATAACATAGTCTCATTCGTATTTATTTAAGAGCATTTATATATTTTAAAAACTACTGATTATTTACAAAACGATTAGCTTCTCTAAATAAATACCTTAAAAAGAAAATCAAAGAAACGATTACAAAGAAAACTAAGGGTAATGATAGCATAGATTTGCCTAGTAATTTTTTCTTTTTACTAATTACATCACTATTGTAAACATAAGTAAATATATCTTGATCAAAAGCTAATGTTTGTTCTTGTTCATTGACCATTTCTATCAAAAGTTCTTTCTTTTGTAAGAGAGAAGCTACAGATACCATTGGCATTTCATTTTCTTGATCTCTACTAATGATTACATTTTCTTTTTCAATTTGTAAAGGTGCTTCTTCGAGATTTTTAAGATATTTATCAATAAAATCAATCGAAGCTTTATTTCTATTAAGGTTTTCTCGATTCTGCTTTTGTATAAATAATGCTAGTTCTTTATAATATTCATTTGATTTAATATAATTAAGAATCGATTCTGTGATATTATTATTGTATTCTTTATTGCTTTTAAATTTAAAAGTAATTAAATGATGCTTGTAAAAATCTCGAAACCCTTCTTCTTTTAATTGGTCTTCCTGATATGCTTCCATCACATCTTTAAAAAACTCTCGATTTTCATATCGATCTTGAAGGTCATCTAAAACATCTGTTCCTTTTACAACAGGTTCTATGGTTATCTCACTTATATTTTCAACTTCAGAGAGGTCAATTCCTATTTTTTTTATAAAATTTTCATCTTTTAAATTATCCTCAAATTCTTCTATAAAACCATAAATAAATTTTGTACTATTATACTTAGGCTCTATAATAACTTCTTGTACATAATCAGTTCCTGCACCTTGATATTTATCCATAAAATAACCTAAACCACCGCTTAGTATCAAAATAATAATAAACAAAATGGCTTTTTTCTTATAAAATAGGATTACAGAAATGATAAGTTTTAGAAAACTTCTAAAACCTTCTTTGATCATGCTAAAAAGTTGCATTAGATCTATCTCATCTGTATGTTGGTTTTGATTCATTATTGTTTTTCGTTAAATATTTGCTCTATTATTTTTTCGGTAATCAGATACGTTGGTTTTACTCCTGTAGTACCCAATCCTCCTGATGCTAATGTACTTCCTGTTTCTAGAGGATTATCTGATGCATAATATGCATATCTTACTTTTACTTTTGGACTTATACTTCCTCTAAGTTTTGATGCAGATTGTATCGCTTTTTGATAGTGAGCGCCTTCCATTTCTAGACCAATAACATTCCATGTAGAATCGTGGAAAAATTTGAGAATATCTCTATTTTGAAGAGAAGTTCCCAATACTGTTATCATTGCGCCATCATAGATATCAATTCCTTTACCTTCAAGATCTTTCTTTTTCAGTTGATTCCTAAAAGGATAATTATCTGCTGTTCCTTCAAAAACATGTGCAGTAGGAATCATAATATCTCCTTTGCCTCCTTCTAATATTCCTGCTTTACCCATAATCGAAATCGATTTTACATCAATATGAGTCTTAATACCTTCTGGCGTTGTATATGGTTTCAATAGTTCATCCATTGTCTCATATGCTTGCTCTCCAAAAGCATAATCCATAACAACTATAACTGGTTTTTGATGTTCATCAAGGTCAGATATAAGGTTTTTGTATTCATTCTCGATATATTTGGCTGTATCAAAAATCTGAACATTAATGTTTGCACCACTATGATCCTCTATATAGGTCATTCCTTTTTGCAAGGCTAGTTTTTGAACTTTTGCCCTAAGCTTATCATTCTTTTGTTCGCTTAGTGCCTCATAAATATCAAAAGTACTTTTGTTTTTAAGTTCTACCTTTAAAGCTGAAGGAGCATACAGTGTATTCATCACACTATGCATATTAGCACTAATAATATGTATTGGTCTATTTAATATGTCTAGCTCCTGTAATTTTTTCTTTATTTCGGTAGCCCAAATTTCTCCATGTATATGATGCCCTAATCGCTCTCTAAGCACCGGGCTAAATGTTACAATACGCTTTTTGTCTTCTATTGATTCTTCAATAGCAAGTTTACCTAACCAATAGATTATGTGTAAGAATCTTTCTTTATTCTCTAGGCATGAAAAACTACTATATAAGGATGATACTTCTTCAAATGTTCTTCCTAAAATATTGGCTGTATGTGTTAATGCAACTTCTCTTTCGACATTAGTCAATTCTTTCTTAGACAATACTGCTTTTTCAAGCTTTTGCCAATCTCTGGTAACGCTTCCTTGTTCATTGATAACAACACGATCCATAATCTTATGCGCTTCAATAAACAAAAATGTAATATGAGTCAAAATATCATAGATTTCAGATCGGCCTCTAGTGATCTCAATATTCATCTGTTCTTCGTCAATACGATAACAGTTTCTGCGTCTTTTGGGAGGTACAATTACTTTGAAATGTGAGTTTTTATACCCTTCATCACTTGTGAGGTTTATGTATCTACACTCTTCTATACCTATTGGTAAGCGATCAATCACATATAGCAAGCCATTAAGCTCTACTTTTTCTTCTGCTATTGATCCATAGATTTCAGGTCGTAATGTGAGTAGTGCTTCTCTAAGTGTATCACCAGAAACGCCCATCGGTTTATAAAATCCACGATTGAATAAATGACGCATTGTAATATACATGCGCTCTATTGCACTAGAACTTTCTTGTGCCCTTGTTCTTCCTTGTAATTTTAGATTAGCCATATGTTTTTCGTAGCAAATATAACTTATTTGTCTATCATAGTTGTGAGCGCATCTGCAATATTTCTATCGTTAGATAGTCTTGGTAGTTTATTTTGACCTCCTAGTTTGCCAACAGATTTCATGTATTTTTGAAATCCTCCATTAGGAACATTGGTTATTTTGAGGGTACTCAGTATTTTTCCTTCTATCAAATCATCGTAATATGAGTTTTGTGTTCTCAATGACTTTTCGATAGCCATAACTAAGGCATCAATATCATCTGGTGTTTCTTTGAATTCTATAAACCATTCGTGGTAGGGCAATGATCCATCATTTGGATTGACTTGAGGAGCAACTGTAAAATCATTAATAAGAGACCCTGTAGCATCTACTCCGTCTTTGAGTGCTTGATCTACTTCTTTTCCAATGACATGTTCTCCAAAAGCAGAGATAAAATGTTTTATTCTACCCGACACCACGACTCTATACGGAGAAAGGCTTCTAAATTGTACGGTATCACCAATATTATATGCCCACAATCCAGCACTGGTAGATACGAGCATAACATAATTAACATCTGTTTCTACTTCACCAATCGTAAGTCTTTTTGGATTTTCGTCAAAAAACTCGTCTGCTTTAACAAATTCATAAAACATACCAGAATCTAACTGCAATAACATTCCTTTTTCTTTTTGACGATCCTGAAATGCAAAAAAACCTTCGGAAGCAGGATATAACTCGATACCTGCCACTTTTCTTCCTATTAATTTTTCAAAAGTGTTTTTGTAAGGTTGGAAGTTTACACCACCATAAATAAACAATTCAAAACTCTTAAAGATATCTCCTATGTCTTTGTTTGTTTTTTGTTGAAGTTTTTCAAAATACATCTGCACCCAGGGAGGAATCCCACTAATGACTGTCATGTTTTGATCTACTGTTTCTTCTACTACAGCATCTACTTTTGTTTCCCAGTCTTCAATACAATTTGTTTCCCAACTTGGCATTCGGTTTTTTTGAAGATATTTGGGAACATAGTGTGCTACAATTCCTGAAAGTCTTCCTAGCTTGATGCCATTTTTTTCTTCTAATTCGGGACTTCCTTGAAGAAATATCATTTTACCATCTACAAAGCTACTCTTTCCTGTTTCTTCGATGTAGCATAAAATAGCATTCCTAGCTGCTGCTATATGTGTAGGGATTGATTCTTTGGTCAAGGGGATGTATTTTGATCCACTGGTTGTTCCTGATGTTTTTGCAAAGTATAATGGAATTCCCGGCCAGAGAATATTTTTATCTCCATCAACAACCTTATCGACATAGGGCCTAAGCTGCTCATAATCTCGAATCGGAACTTTTTTTACAAAATCTGCATGATTTTGTATTTCCTGAAAATTATGATCTACTCCAAACTCGGTATCTTTTGCGGTTTCGATCAGATATTTAAAAACTTTTTCTTGAGTCTTGATAGGGTTTGATGCCCAAATATTGATTTTCTTACGAATGTGCTTGGCAAAAACTTTAGCCCCAAATGATTTTAAAGACATAGATAATTTTATTGTTCAAAATCAATAAAGTTAGAAGGGTCTGTTGGATAACCATCCTTCCATAATTCAAAATGTAAATGCGGTCCTGTTGATAATTCTCCTGTAGAACCAGCAGTAGCAATCACTTCTCCCGCTCTTACTTTTTCTCCTTGTTGTTTGGTAAGTGAAGCATTGTGTTTATATGCTGTAATTAGATTTTTATCATGTTTGATGATCATCACATGTCCTGTTTCTGCGGTCCATTCTGAAAAAATAACTGTTCCTGAAGCTGCAGATTTTACAGGTGTATCTTTTGGGACAGCTACATCAATACCATAATGTTTTTCATTTACGTTATAAGCAGATGTTATATTTCCTTTTACGGGAGGAAAAAGTGAAAAATCAACATCAGACTTTTCATCCTCAAACAAATTGTACTTATCCTCTTTAGATACCTCTTCTCTTAACTTAATATCTTGTTGAGAAGGGGTCAAGTCAACCTCTTCTGTGTTCAACTTTTGCGCTTGTACCGCAGAATCTTTATCAAATTCTACAGTCTTAACATCTCCTGTAAGTACTTTTCTTATCGAACTATAATAGTTTTGATGTAAAATCATTACAGATTCTAACGAATCTGTGGTTGTAGCAAGTCTAGTCGCTTTCAAATTAAGTGATGTAGATGAGTATCCTGGTATGTATTCTCTGAGTGGTGTAAATGCTATCAAAAATATGGTTCCCGAAATAAGAAGAATAGATGTAATGGTAACCATAACAAAAACATTAAGCCTATTAAGCTTAAAAGAGATTCTTTCTTCAAAAGTATCTTCATTAAGAATCACCAAGCGGTACTTATTAAGTAGCTTTCTGGTTATTCTTTTCTGTTCTTTCTTTTTCTTTGGCATGCTCCTCTAAGAAATATCAAATATTGATCGTAATGACTACAAATATACGTAATCTGGTGATATTAGTTTAAAACGTTTTGAACATGCAAATCGTTTAGAAATCATAAAATAAATTTAAATTATATGTATAAAAACATAAATCTAACAGGTTTCCTCTGATTTAATTTGGTTAAAGATTATTTTAATTGTGTTGATCTCGGCATTTCTTGTTAAATTTGTAATCTAAATTAATTATAATCATGGTTGTATCTAATATAGTTTTAGGAATGATTGGCCCATGGCAGATTGCTCTAATAGTAGTAATTGTTTTACTCTTATTTGGAGGAAAGAAAATTCCTGAATTAATGAGAGGTCTTGGTAGTGGCATTAAAGAGTTTAAAGATGCTTCTAAAGAGGAAGATCCTAAAATAGACGAAAAAAAGTAATTGTTAAGAATACATTTCACTTTGATATTTCACTCGGCATAGCTGAGTATTCATAATTTATTACATTAAAAGCCTTGTTTTGTATATTAAAACAAGGCTTTTTGTGTTTTATGAAGTTAGTCTATTAAAGAAAGTTGAATTCTTTTTCTGCTAATGTCTATATCTATAACTGTCACTTCTAGCTGTTGATTTAATTGCACAACACTATTCACATCACTTATAAATTCGTTTGCCAATTTTGAAATGTGAATCAAACCACTTTCTTTAATCCCAATATCTACAAAACATCCAAAATTTGTAATATTATTTACAATTCCTGGTAACTTCATTCCTGTTTTCAGGTCTTCTATTGTTTTTACATTGGGGTCAAACTCAAATATCCTGGCTTTTTTTCTGGGATCAACTCCCGGCTTATTCAACTCCTTGATAATATCGTTCAATGTTGGAAGTCCCACCTCATCTGTAATATAATCTTGTAGTTTAATTTTGGTAATTGCTTCTTTGTTTCCTATTAGTTCATTGATAGGAATGCCTACATCTTTTGCCATTTTTGAAACTAATTGATATCTCTCAGGATGCACTGCAGAGTTATCAAGAGGATTCTTTGGGTTTGTGATTCTTAAAAAAGCTGCTGCTTGTTCAAAAGCTTTCCCCCCTAATCTAGGAACTTTTTTTAATTCTTCTCTTGATTGCATTGCTCCATTTTCTGCACGGTATGCAACAATATTCTCTGCAAGCTTTTCTCCGATACCAGATACATAACTTAATAGAGAAATACTTGCTGTATTTACATTAATACCAACACTGTTTACACAGCTCATTACTACTGTATCGAGTTCGTTTTTTAGTTTACTTTGATCAACATCATGTTGATATTGGCCAACTCCAATGGCTTTGGGGTCTATTTTTACAAGTTCTGCTAGTGGGTCTGCCAGTCGTCGACCAATTGAAACCGCTCCTCTTACCGTTACATCGTATTGAGGAAATTCGGCTCTAGCTATTTTTGAAGCTGAGTATACAGATGCTCCACTTTCATTAACCATAAATACCTGTATTTGATTTTCAAATGGTATTTTTTTTATAAAAGCTTCTGTTTCTCTGGCAGCTGTGCCATTACCAACTGCAATTGCTTCTATTTTGTAAGCATTGACAAGTGACTTTATTTTCTTTATGGCAACTGTTGTTTCTCTTTGTGGTGGATGCGGGTATATATTTTCGTTATGTAGCAAATCTCCATGCTCACTCAAACAAACTACTTTACAACCTGATTTAAATCCGGGATCAAGTGCTAATATCTTCTTTTGTCCTAAAGGAGATGCTAATAGTAATTGCCTTAAATTTTGTGCAAATACTTTTATCGCTCCATCGTCTGCTTTTTCTTTGGCAGCATTCAGTACTTCATTAGCAATAGCAGGTGCTAGTAATCGTTTATACGCATCAGAAATAGCAAGAAACATCTGATCTGTGCAAGCTTCAATATTTGTCTTGATCATAATACTATCTATAATATCAAGAGCATCTTCTTCAGGTACAGCAATTTTAACCCTTACTACTTTTTCTTTTTCTGCTCTCAAGATCGCTAGTAATCGATGTGAAGGGCATTTAGATAAGAGTTCTTCCCACTCAAAATATTGCTGGTATTTTTGTGCAATTTCTTCTTCTTTTTTGGTTTTAATGACCAAAGATGCAATGGTAGCCTTACGTTCGAATAATTTTCTTAGGCGGTTTCTTATTTTTAGATCTTCATTTATCCACTCTGCTATAATATCTCTTGCTCCTTGTAATGCTTGTTCTTCTGTTTCAATACCATCATTAAGGTACTGTGATGCCACATGGAGTAATTCTTCTTCATTCTGTTTGATAATCACTTTTGCAAGTGGTTCTAATCCTTGTTCTTTGGCAATAGTAGCTCTTGTTTTTCTTTTCTTTTTGTAGGGTAAGTATAAATCTTCTACCTCATTTAAGGTCTCTGCATCCTGTATTTTTCTTTCTAGATCAGGAGTTAAATTATCTTGTTCTTTTATAGCAGTAAGTACACTTTCTTTACGTTTTTGTAACGCTTCAAAAGCTGATTTATATTTTACGATCTCACCAATTATCACTTCGTCTAGATTTCCTGTCGCTTCTTTGCGATATCTCGATATAAATGGAATGGTAGCACCATCATCTAAAAGAGTATTTGTATTAGAAATTTGTTTTTCAGAAGCAGAAACATGTTTAGCAATAAAAGAAATCAAATTCATATTTTAATTTTTTGAGTCGCTAAAGATACTATCAAAAAAGGGAGTTTATTTTGGAACCACAATAAAGTTGTTTACAAATTGCACAATGTATATAGCAATTTTTAATTGTCCAACGTTTTGCTTGTTGCATTGGCTGTATTTACTTCTAACATTTTGGATATAAGACTACCATCGCTTGCCATACCTTCTATAAAAAGCTTAATATTATCAAGGCCTGTATTCGGTATTTTGAGTTTTCCTATTCCTTTTTCATTAAAAAAGATAGTCGGTTGCCAATAAATCGCTCCATAATCTATAAAATTTATATCCAAATAATTAGAATATCCAGGATTATAAAACTCTTTTACAGGCTCAAAACCTTTTTTAAACTTATATTGTGTACTATTGGATACAATATTCTTATTCTCACTAAAAGGTAGTTTTCGAGTATAAATTCGAACAGAGCCACCAAAACTTGATCTTGCTCCTAATCCATAATTGACTTTATCAATATAAATACGGTCGATCTCACTAGTCCGAGTTACAGATAGAATACTATTATCCACCCTAAGTTCTCGCCCGTCTAAAAATATTTTGACAGGTCCGTTGTTAGTAGCAATAGTTATGTCTGCAGAAAATGGCCTCTGATCTATTACATAGAAAGTTCCAAGAGATTGTAGATAATCCAATACGGTAGGAAAATCTTTTGCCATTCTTTTTGTAATCTTAGTAGAGTTATCTTTAAAATATTTATTAATAGCTACTGAGCTTGTGTTCTCTTTTTCTTGTTTTTCTTCTTTTTCTGTTTTTAATAATACTTCTTCTAAAACCTGAACATTGTCTGCAATAAAGTTTTGAGGAGCTTTGATAATGTTCTCTGTTTCTTTTACACCTTCAATATCTGGATTTGATAAAAACTTAAAAACTCTACCAAATGGTATCTTAAATTGATCCAAATAGGTTTGTATGTAGATACTAGGTCTTACAAAGGCACCATTATGTTTTACACCAGAAACTTTTATCGTTTCTCCTTTTCCAGCAAAAAACGATGGAATCGTAAAAGAATAATCCTTCTTATCAACTTCAATAAACCGAGCAGGATGGTATAATGTGGGGTATATATATAATTTTCCTACGTCTTCTTTGTTCGACCCTTGTAATTTTCCCTTAAAAACCATACCCTGATTGAACTTATAAGAAATCTTAGGATTAGCATTAAATATATCTTCCCATCTGTACTTACTCCACCCTTGAGTAATCAACAATACATCTAAATCATACCTCTTTTTTGCATCAATATTGGTAAAATAGTATTTCTCATCCTCTATAACTCCTCGAACATAGGGCCTTAACAACAGTGCAGAGTAAATATTATCTATAAAATTATACGACTTTGTATTTTCTGGTAATACTGAAACGCTTAAATCATACAATACATCATCATTATTTAATAAATTAAGCTTGAAGGCTAAAGAGTCTTTTTCTACTATAGGATTAGATATCTCAACATTTCTAGAAATTTCATCAAAAGAATTAAAGATCAAACGCTCTGCAATGGGACTATCTCCTTGAAACAAGGTAATCGTATTGATCCCCTTAAAAAACATTTGCCGTTTTAGAGAAAATATTTTTTCTAAAACATCAGATTCAAAATCAACCGAGATTTTCTTTGACAGATGATTTTGTCTAATCAGTATATAATGTTTGTTATCTGTGAGATTATCAAATGTTTCCAGATTAGTGCCTAACTCTATATGGACATTATCTGTGAGCGCATTATTAACACTCATTACAAAGCCTTTTGGCTCTATCTTTGGTAAAAATACCTTTATCTCTTCTCCATTCTTTAAATAAACTGTTACTTCATACTTGCGACCCAAAACCGGAATCATCGTAAACTTACCCATTCCCAAATGATTACACTTAAAGGTAGTTATGCCCTTGCCTGTGTCATCAATAACTTCGCCATATTCAAATTCAACTCCATAGCCTATAGTGTTGGTAAGCTTAAAACCCAAAACACTCTTTACTCCAGAAACTAAATGACCACCCTCTGGAAACAATTGAAAATCATATGAAATATCTACATCTAACTCCCTGTTTTTCGGGATAGACTCTTTTAAAATTTTGAGCTCTTTATAGTATGGCTGATCATTATCAAAATTATTCATCCAATTTGTAGATGCTCGCAAATAATAAGTGCCTCCTACCCAGGTAGAATCAATTTTTATATTACCTATAAAACTACCTTTTGTAGCCAAAAATAAACCCTTATAAACCGATTTCCCTGCATCGGTAAATAATTCAATATTAATGTTATTCGTCCCTAAAGACGGAAGCTTGTTCTTTTGATCATATGCATACCCTTTAAACCAAATCTCTTCACCATCTACATAGGTGCTTTTATTTAAATGTAAAAACAAATTCTCCCTTGGTAATTTGAAATACTCCGCATTCGCCTCACCCACAGAAAAAGAACCAATACTATCTTGACTATTTATAAAACCCGTAAAAAACAGAAAAAAACAGAAAAATCGATACATAACTTACATAATATGATTAGAAAATATGACAATGCGCTATTAATATATCTGCAGGTGGGTAGAACTACTTTATTAATAGTGAATACTAAAGATATGAATCAAAAAGAAAAGTTTTGACTAAAAGAATTAACTTTAACTAAAGCTAAACACAAATATTTTTAGCAAACTTACCTTTTAAAAACTAATATTTTATCGTTATCCTTAATTATCCAATGTTTTGCTTTTCGCATTAGCAGTATTTACTTCCAACATTTTGGATATGAGACTACCATCGCTTCCCATTCCTTCTATAAAAAGCTTGATATTATCAAGGCCTGTATTCGGTATTTTAAGTTTTCCTATTCCTTTTTCATTAAAAAAGATAGTTGGTTGCCAATAAATCGCTCCATAATCTATAAAGCTTACATCTAGATAATTAGAATACCCTGGGTTATAAAATTCTTTTACAGGCTCAAAACCTTTCTTAAACTTATATTCTGTAAAGTTCTTTTTTATACTTTTATTTCCACTAAGCGGAATTTTTCGAGTATAAATTCGAACAGATCCTCCACCTCCACCTCTTGCTCCTAATCCATAATTAATCCGATCGGTATAAATCCGATCAATTTGGTTGGTTTGAATTTCTAATAAAATACTATTATCAACTCTAAGATCTTGTTCATCTAAAAATACTTTAACAGGACCTAAATTATTAGCAATAGTTATCGTAGGAGAAATTGGTCTATTGTCTATTACATAAAAACCCGGCAAAGATCTCAAATAGTCCAACACAGTGGGAAAATCATCGGCTATTCGCTGTGTGATCTTAGTGGAGTTCTTTTTAAAATATTTAAGAATAGGTACCGAACTTGTATTCTCTTCTTCTTCTTTTTCTGCTTTTAATACCACCTCCTCCAAAACCTGAACATTGTCTGTGATGAAGTTTTGAGGAATTTCTACAGTATTATTTATTTTTCTGTCATCTAGGACATTTGGTTCTAATAAAAATTTGTCAGAAGTCTCGAATGGTTTATGAACTTGATCTAAGTTTGTTTGTATGTAGATACTAGGTCTTGTAAAAGCACTATTAGATTTTATTCCCGAAACCTTTATTGTTTCTCCTTTTCCAGCAAAAAATGATGGAATCACAAAAGAATAATCTTTCTTATCGACTTCAATGAACCGAGCAGGGTGATATACTGTAGAATGTAGATATAATTTATTTATATCTTCTTTGTTTTTGCCTTGTATTTTACCTTTAATTCCAATCCCTTGGTTGAATTTATGGAAAACCACTGGTTTAGTATTAAATATATCTTCCCATCTGTACTTACTCCATCCTTGAGTAATCAACAATACATCTAAATCATACCTCTTTTTTGCATCAATATTGGTAAAATAGTATTTCTCGTCCTCTATAACTCCTCGAACATAGGGCCTTAACAACAGTGCAGAGTAAATATTATCTATAAAATTATACGACTTTGTATCTTCTGGTAATACTGAAACGCTTAAATCATACAATACATCATCATTATTTAATAAATTAAGCTTGAAGGCTAAAGAGTCTTTTTCTACTGTAGGATTAGATATCTCAACATTTCTAGAAATTTCATCAAAAGAATTAAAGATCAAACGCTCTGCAATGGGACTATCTCCTTGAAACAAGGTAATCGTATTGATCCCCTTAAAAAACATTTGCCGTTTTACCGAAATTGTTTTTTCTAGATTATCAAATGAAAAGTCAATAGGTATTTTATTTGATAAATGATTTTGCTTGATGAGTATAAAATACTCTTTATTTTTCAGATTATTAAATGTTTCCGGATTAGTGCCTAACTCTATATGGACATTGTTTGTGACTGCGTTATTCACAATCATTACAAAGCCTTTTGGCTCTATCTTTGGTAAAGGTGCTGTTATCTCTTCCCCATTCTTTAAATAAACTGTTACTTCATACTTGCGACCCAAAACCGGAATCATCGTAAACTTACCCATTCCCAAATGATTACACTTAAAGGTAGTTATGCCCTTGCCTGTGTCATCAATAACTTCGCCATATTCAAATTCAACTCCATAGCCTATAGTGTTGGTAAGCTTAAAACCCAAAACACTCTTTACTCCAGAAACTAAATGACCACCCTCTGGAAACAATTGAAAATCATATGAAATATCTACATCTAACTCCCTATTTTTCGAGATAGACTCTTTTAAAATTTTGAGTTCTTTATAGTATGGCTGATCATTATCAAAATTGTTCATCCAATTTGTAGATGCTCGCAAATAATAAGTGCCTCCTACCCAGGTAGAATCAATTTTTATATTACCTATAAAACTACCTTTTGTAGCCAAAAATAAACCCTTATAAACCGATTTCCCTTCATCAGTAAATAATTCAATATTAATATTATTCGTCCCTAAAGACGGAAGCTTGTTCTTTTGATCATATGCATACCCCTTAAACCAAATCTCTTCACCATCTACATAGGTGCTCTTGTTTAAATGTAAAAACAGATTCTCCCTTGGTAATTTGAAATACTCCGCATTCGCCTCACCCACAGAAAAAGAACCAACACTATCTTGACTATTTATAAAACCCGTAAAAAGCAGAAAAAAAAACAAAAAACGATACATACCCTTACATAATATGATTAGAAAATATGACAATGTGCTATTAATATATTTGCAGGTGGGTAGAACTACTTTATTAATAGTGAATACTAAAGATATGAATCAAAAAGAAAAGTTTTGACTAAAAGAATTAACTTTAACTAGAGTTTAATATTATGATTATTAACAGATTAGTATCCTAAAACTTCACACTTTTGATAATAGCTTCGAGTTCAAACATATTATCTCTTTTGTTTACAGAAGGCGCAAAAACAAACCCTTCTAAAACTAATAATCTGTTATTGTCTTTATCTTCGATTGCATAATTGACAAATGGACCTGCCATAAATCTATCTTTGATTTCCCAAGTTCCTTTGGTCTCAAAGGTAAACTTGTTATCCAAAGTAGTTTCATACAAATATGGGGCATATGCCTCTTCTGTAATGAATTTTCCAGAGGCTGATGTGGGAATTTTATGTTTTCCGATAGAATCCCTCATTTTTATGATACAAGATACGGTATTAGAATCTTTGGTTATCGCTCCTAATGGCATTTCGTAAATCATTAAATTCATACTCCCTTGGGGAATATCTTTACGTATCCAGAAAAAACCTTCCTCTTCTTTTGCAATTCTATATGCAGATGGCACATTTAGCGTAATACCCATTTTCTCTTTGAGTTGTGGGATCTTTTCTAAAGATTTTTTGATTCTAGATTGTTTTTCTGAAGTCTCTAAGTTTTTAAATTTTGAAATGATCGTTTCATGGTTTTCATGAATTAACGAAATGATTTCTTCATCAGTTTTTCCAGAAATAACGGCACCTAATTGTGGAGTGGCAAATTTATTATTCAGCAAAAAATATTTTTTATCCTTTTCTCCTTTCTTTATCCAAATAAAAGTTCTGTTTTTTCTAGCTAGACCAGAAAAGGCCTTTAGTGGAAGTTGCCTCATCGAAAAAAGTGGTTCTTCTTGAGGTAAACCCGGTACTTCTGCTGCAAAATACTTGCGTATTGTATCGCCTACTGCTCCTTTCCATAAATCATTATCTATTACTACAGAAAGTTCATTGATTTTTCCTACAGAATGCGCCATTGCAGACTGCGATTTCTTTTTTTTATCTTTTTTGGTTTCTGTACAACCTATGCATACCAAAAGACAGATAAGTGCTATCGATATTGTTCTCATAAAGGATTCTT
Organism: Aquimarina algicola; assembly: GCF_006443095.1. Lineage (GTDB taxonomy): Bacteria > Bacteroidota > Bacteroidia > Flavobacteriales > Flavobacteriaceae > Aquimarina > Aquimarina algicola. The sequence continues at coordinate 1,325,571 of NZ_VFWZ01000002.1, read as the reverse complement.
ATTAGCGACTATGACTTTGAAATTTTCAATTTCATACCTGGTTTTATACCACTACCGCTAATATCGTTCCAATTTTTAAGATTTTCGATAGTTATGCCTTTAAATTTTTGAGAAATACTCCATAAGGTGTCTCCGGATTTTACCGTGTACACTTCAGAGTTGCCTGTAATAGCTTTTGATACTGTCTTGGTTTTGGGTGTACTTTGAGATTTGCTTACCACTGGTCTACGAGGATAAATTGTGAGTCTTTGGCCTATTCTTAGATTGTTAGATCGTAATCCATTCCATTTTTTGATTTGGCTTACTCTCACTCCATATTTTCTGGCAATTCTCCCTAGATAATCACCACTTCTCACTTTATAACGAATCCTATCATTAGCTTCAACAAATTTTGGAAGTTGTTTTTCTCTCTTATCGAGTTCTGCTTTTGCCAATGCATATATTTGGTTTTCGTTTGCAACAAAAGGACCTACTTTTTCTATTGGTAAGCGCAATACATAATCTTCATCTTTGATATATGGTATGATATCTAATTTGTATGAAGGGTTCAAAAACTGCAACTCTTCGATATCTATATTGATGTATTCAGAAATCTGATCCAAAGTAATCATTTGCTTTACTTTGATCGTATCGGTTTCAAAATATGTGATTTCAGGTTTTTTAGGTCTTAAATTATGCTCTTCTGCATATTCAAAAATGTACATCGTGGCTAAAAACGCAGGGACGTATCCAGCTGTTTCTCTAGGTAAATTATGCCTTATGTTCCAATAATTTGTGTAGCCTCCACTACGACGAATAGCCTTGGTTACATTACCTGGACCAGAGTTGTATGACGCAAGAGCCAAATCCCAATCACCAAACATCTTATATAAATTTGATAAGTATTTGCAAGCTGCTTTAGTCGCCATAATAGGATCCATACGCTCATCTACATATGAGCTTACTTCTAAACCAAACATTTTTCCCGTACCATACATAAACTGCCATAACCCCGTGGCACCCACTCTTGATTTTGCTCTTGGCTTTAAAGCTGATTCTACAATTGACAAATATTTTATCTCTAGAGGAAGGTTTTGATTGTCTAATTCCTGCTCAAACATAGGAAAATAGAATTCACTCAACCCTAATAATCGTTCTAATGTCTTTCTACGATGTTTTAGATACCTTTTTATTACGTTTTCTAAAGACTCATTATATTCTACATTAAATGGTGTTTTTGAATTTAACTCTGCCAATCTAGCTTTTAAAGTATCTGTGGGTAAATCTACATACTCGACAGGTTCATAATTTAATTCTGTTACAGATTTATATATACTATCAAATAAGCTAGAATTATATAACTCTTGTTTCCATAATGAATCTAGTTGAGACATTCTGGGGTGATCTTTGGCTACATAAACAATACTATCCTTTACATTTGTAGACACCAAAGAAGTAGTCTGCAATTCGCCCTTTGTTTGAATAATTCTTGTAGTATCAATCACTTGTACGGTATCTTTTTGCAAAGCAAGTGACTTGTCTAAAACGATTTTTGTTGTTTTTTGGTTTTGTTCTTTTTGTGTTTGACCCTCTTGTGCGAGTAGCGAAGTTGAAACTAATAATAAAAAAATAAATAGTATCCGATAGTTGTTCATTTTACAAATTCGTTTGTAGAAGTTGTTTATATAGTTCTTAGTTCAAAATAGTATTTTGCAAATTAAAATTTGCTCTTTTTTAATTGATTCGATCATTTTGATCATTTCAATTTTGGGGCGGTGTATTGTTTTTAACATCTTATCAACAATACAGCAGCGAAAATCGCATTTTTTTTCTAAACTTCAAAAGATCAATGCGTTAAAAACACAAAAAAACCAGTCAAAAAGACTAGTTTTTCATAATTTTTTCAAAAAATAAGTGTTTTCTTACATTTTTACCACTTATTATTTTTTAATTAGCTTTCTATGGCAGCGATACCAGGTAAGGTTTTTCCTTCCAGGCTTTCTAACATTGCACCACCTCCAGTAGAAACATAACTCACCTTATCGCCAAAACCAAATTGTTTTACCGCTGCAACAGAGTCTCCTCCTCCTACCAAAGAAAAAGCACCATTTTCTGTCGCTTCTGCTATCGAATTTCCTAATGCTATTGTTCCTTTAGAAAAAGTTTCCATCTCGAAAACCCCCAATGGCCCATTCCATAGAATGGTTTTTGATTGTAATATTACCTTATGAAAATTTTCAATTGTTCTGGGTCCGGCATCTAGTCCTTGCCATCCGTTAGGAATCATATCTACATCCATAACACTGGTAGTAGCATTATTATCAAAAGCATCTGCACCAATTACATCTACAGGAAGGTGAATTTGAACGTCTTTTGCCTTAGCTTTTTCTAATATTTCTAAAGCTAATTCTTGTTTATCATCTTCACAAATAGAATCTCCTATTTGTCCTCCTTTGGCTTTAATAAATGTATATGTCATTCCTCCACCAATAATCAAATGATCTACCGTATCCAGGATGTTTTCTATAATCGTGATCTTTGAAGATACTTTTGATCCACCCAACACAGCAGTTATGGGTTTTTCTCCACTTTTTAAAACCTTATCTATACTTATAATTTCTTTTGACAATAGATGACCAAAGCATTTTCTTTCTGAAAAAAACTGAGCAACAATAGTAGTTGAAGCATGTGCTCTGTGTGCAGTACCAAATGCATCATTAACATAGATGTCTCCTAATTTGGATAATTTTTCTGCAAAATCAGTATCTCCTTTTGTTTCTTCCGGATGAAATCTCAAATTTTCTAACAACAATACCTCTCCCAGGCTCATTGCAGATACAGCATCTTCTACTTCTTCTCCTACACAATCAGCAACAAACTTTACCTGAACACCAATTACCTCTGATACCTTTTCTACAATATGACGTAATGAAAACTCGTCTTGTACTCCTTTTGGTCTGCCTAAATGAGACATTAATACGGCGCTCCCACCATCTTCCAAAATTTTGATTATCGTAGGCATAGCTGCTTGGATTCTTGTAGGATCAGTTACTTCAAAATCTTCATTAAGGGGAACATTAAAATCTACTCTGATTAATGCTTTTTTATTTTCAAAATTAAAATCGTTGATTGTTTTCATTTTAAAAGATTGGTGTTAATGGAAACGAAAATAGTTTTATTACATCAAAACTATGCAGAAAAATGTATTGAAATTTAGAATGTATTTTAACTTTTAACGATTTTTTAGAAAAACTCTCGTTTTGATATAAAAATCATATCCATAATAACTTTATTTTTTATGCTTTGAAAAGAATTTGAATTTCTATTAGAAATAAACTGTATCTATTTGTAAAGCAGTATTTTGAAGGATAATTCTGTGCCTGCACCTTATCGTTAATGTTTTTTGTCGAAGAAATTTACTTGTAATCTATTTTGTACTAGTAAACCACAATATTCTTATGTTTTTAACGTATTTTTAGCATAATTCTAAAAAATAAATACTTTTTAGGTTTCAAAATTATTTTTTTATGAAACTTTTAAAAAACAAAAATTAGCTTTTTCTTAAATACTTTTTTTTGTCCCAATTTATCCAAAAGCCTGTTTAATTAATTTGACCAGGCTTTTTTTATTTATAATAAAATCCTACATCACGCATGGTAAGGTGTATGCATCTTTTTTATATTTGCTCATGCTATTTTCTAAAATTTTAGGGCTTACACATATCAAGAGTTATCTAACTACTAGTGCTGATCGCAAAAGAATACCTCATGCTCAACTTTTTGTAGGATCAAGCGGCAGCGGTACATTACCCATGGCAATAGCTTACGCACAATATATTTTATGCCAAAATCAAAATGGTGAAAACACCAATGGAGTACAGGCATGTAATATAAAATTCGATCATCTGGCTCATCCTGATTTGCATTTTGTTTATCCAGTTGCGGTAAATGATAAAGTAAAAAAACACCCTACCTCTGATCAATTTGCAGAAGAATGGAGAAGTTTTGTGAAAGAAAATCCGTACGGAAACATTTTTGATTGGTATCTGTCTATAGGTATAGAAAAAAAGCAGGGTCAAATAGGCGTAGATGAGGCACTAGAGATCGTAAAAAAGCTTTCTCTCAAAAGTTATGAAGGAGGGCATAAAATTATGCTTATTTGGATGGCAGACAAAATGAATATTGCTGCCTCCAACAAATTACTGAAACTGATCGAAGAGCCTCCTGAAAAAACTATATTTATACTGATTACCGAAGATGAAGAACAGCTTATACAAACAATAAGATCTCGCTGTCAAGTATTACATTTTCCTCCCTTGGGAGAACAAGTTATTAAAGATGCCTTACTTAACAACGAAAGCATTTCTGATAGTGAAGCATCAAAAATAGCACATCAAGCCAATGGTGACTACAATAAAGCCTTACATCTAGTACATCATGACAGTGGGGACGAACAATTCGAAGATTGGTTTGTACAATGGGTCCGCACTGCCTTTAGAGCAAAAGGAAACAAGTCTGCAGTAAACGATTTGATTATATGGAGTCAATCTATAGCAGGTAGTGGAAGAGAAACCCAAAAAAGATTCCTCATGTATTGTCTTGATTTCTTTAGACAAGCTATGTTACTAAACTATGGTGCCAAAGAATTAGTGTTTTTAGAACCCAAAACCAATGGTTTCAAATTAGAAAATTTTGCTCCTTTTATTCATGGTGCCAATATAATAGATATCTGCAAAGAGCTTCAGGATGCAATATATCATATAGAACGCAACGGAAATGCAAAAATAATCCTCACAGACCTATCTATTAAACTAACTAGACTATTGCATAAAAAAAGTGCATAACTAAAATTATAAGAGTTTCTTTTAAGAACTTCAATAGACACATAAATAATCTATCAAAACTTATTATTCATGGATAATTTTATTACTCACATCGTATCAATTACAATCTTATTATTCTTATTGATTACTTTTCTTCAATCAGGTATTGACAAGACCATAGATTGGAAAGGCAATACGAGCTGGCTAAAAGAGCATTTTGCTGCAACTTTTATGGCTAATATTGTTCCTTTACTTTTAGCAATAATTTTGGTTATAGAAGTCGTTACTGCGATATGTTGTATTATTGGGATTTATCAACTTATTGCTAGTAATGAAGTTTATTTTGCTGTTATAGCTATGTTCTTGGCATGTCTCACTCTTTTATTTCTTCTCTTTGGACAACGAGTAGCAAAAGATTACCAGGGAGCATTAACTATTACTTGCTATTTTATTGTAGCCGTTTTTGGTCTATATGTAACTTCAAACGTATAAAAACCAAAGAATCCCCGTCTTTTGAGCGAGGATTCTTTGATCTATTTTATTGTTGTAAATATTCTAGTAAGTACATCCACACTTACTTTGTCTACATCCAAAATCTAATCCTAAAGTGATCATATGGGATCCAGCTGCAGTAGTAGGTTCTAGTACTTCATTCACATTTATTTGATACCCATAAGCTACATAAAAATTCGCCTTTTTAATCCCTAGCATAGGAGAAACTGAAAGTGGTTTAAAATCTTGATCTACCAAAGACCTAAGACTTACTCCCGCCCAGTAATAATCACCTCTATGCAATTTTCTTACTTTCAAGTTAAGGTCTGTTGTAGAACGACCATCACCCGAAAAGTTTTGATACAATACAGAAGGTTCTATCTCAATATCTGAAAACTTATGATAAAATGTATATCCGGAATAAATAAAATAATTCTGAATTTGAGAAGGCTCTGTAGGGTTAAAATCATCTATTTCTTTTTCCAAAAGATTGATCGCATTCACACTTAGGAAAAATCTACCCAAACGATATAACATTGCAATATCAAAGTTAGAATCATTTACACTAATATCTGCTAATCCAGGATTAAAAGGATTATCAGGATCTCCATTACTAAATTCTGAGGTATCAATACCAAATTGTGTAAACTTATAACTGATACCAAAAGATAGATACTGGTTGTCGTATTCACTTAATGTTAAATGGTGTGCAAAAGATAGTTGAACTCCTCGCTGGGTGGTAAAACCATTTTGGTCATTAAACAAAATAGCACCCACACCAGAACGGTCAGAAATTCTTCCATCGATTGACAAGGATTGTGTTCCTGGTGCATCTTCTATACTTACCCATTGTTCAAAACCAGAGGCTCTGATTTGCCAACAATCTCCAATACCTGCATATGCAGAGGATATTAAATACGGGTTATCTGCGATATATTGGTTTTGCACAGGCGCTAAAAACTCCTGTGCAGATGCACAATAACTCACAAGTAGGCTAAATATTACAATAAACTTCTTCATCTAACATTAAAAATTACACTTCATTAATTTTTTTCTTTTCTTCTTTACCTTCTTCTTAATGATATTTACCTTTTATCGATATAGTGTAAAGTGTCCTGTGAACTCTCTATTATCAATATCGTTAAGTATAATCGTATACCAATAGTCTCCGGAAGGAAGCTGTTTTCCTTGATACAATCCGTCCCATCCTTGCTGGTCTCCTTTGAAATCAGCTAATAATCGGCCGTATCTATCAAATACTTTTACTTCCATATCGTCAAAGAAGAATGGGTCGTCTACATTAGGTGTTATCTGTCTTGGGTACCAGAAACGCTCTTCTGTAGAGGTATTTGGGCTATCAGGTGTAAAGTAATTTGGTATTCTAATGTTGATATACGTTAGATTTTGTACCGAAATCACCTCACATCCATTTGCATCTACAACGCGTAATACATAATCAGCAGTTTCTCTTATAGTAAAGATATTACTTTCTAATTCTGTATAATCAGACTCTTGTAGTTGATCAATTGTTATTCCTTCTCTTAGAATTGTAAAGTAGAAGGCATAATTAGGTTCTCTATCAAACTGCAATCCACCAGAAACAATGATTTGATATTCGTTTGGATCTTGAGAATTACCTGTCATTTGTGCCACTGGTATTGATAATGGAGTATATTCTGTCACTCGAATTGTACCAACACTTCTTCTACAAACATCAGCACCAGAATTAGCTTCCATAAATCCTTCATATACACCAGGCTCTACATCAAATGTTCCTGTAAGGTTAGAATTAACAGCCGGGTTTGGTGTACCTTCTCTACCTTCTAAGGTGTAAATGATACTTAGTCCTTCTGATTCTTCTCCTATATTAAAGTTAACTGTATAACTTTCTTCCTGTATTAATGCAGGGTTTAATGGATCTGAGTAGTCATACTCAGGACAATTAATTACAGCTTCTAGTTCTGCATTAAGGTTTACTCCAGGAACAATATCAACCTCTCTTGCATTTTCACAATTAGGACTATTGTTAAAGTCTCTAATAAAAATTGTTGTTACTCCAGAAGGAAGGTTATCTATAAACAGATTTGTTGGGTCTGTTACTGATTCATAGTTTACTCCGTCACGACTCCAGAAATATACAGGAAGCGAAGTTACAGGATCTGGTGTACCTCCTGTAATAGAAAGTGTAACTGTACCATCACTATCTCCCGCACACACTTCTGGTGTAATATCCTCTATAGTAACCACAATTGCAGGTGGCTCATTAATAATAATATCTACATCAATATCTGCACATCCTCTTCCGTCTTCAGAAATTAAGGTGTAAGTACCTGCTGGTAGTCCTTCAAATACATGAAGACCTGTTGTACCATTTTCTTCATCAGAGGCAGTATCAACAATTTCTCCCATACTATCAAATAATACATAAGTATATGGTCGATTAGTATTACCTCCTCTTGCTTCAACTCGAATCGTACCATCTGTTTCACCATTACAAGTAATATCAGATGCTGTAGGATCTGCCTCAAAAACAGCCATAGGTTGTGTAATTTCAAAGTCTTCAAAATCACTACAATCTGGTGCACTAGTTACTTGGTAACGATAGAACCCTGCACCTAAACCTTCAAATAAAGTTGTGTTTTGGGTAGTAGCAGGACCTGTTGGAGTACCCCCAATAGCAGTTATCGGCGTTAATGAATATACATTGCTTCCTAATCCTCCTGTAGTACTTGCATTTACAGAACCTGTCATTTCTCCAAAACAAACAATCATCGTGTTACTAGTATCTAGAGTCAAATCAAGAGGATCTGGAGGACTTACAACTACAGGAGCAGACCTTTCAGACATACAACCATCACTATCCGTTACAAAGAATTGATAGATTCCTTCAGGCAACCCTGGGAAAGATCCTGTATTATTAGTTCCAACAAACCTGTCTCTATCAGCATCTGCAATTGGCATAGTTGGAGTACTTATTACATCACGCAATGTAATATCTCTTGCTTCAAAAGTAAATGGTCCTCCAGCATCAGACGTAGCAGAAAGCGTAACATCAGAAGTTCTTACAACACATGAAGTCATAGTTACATTATCTATAGAGATCGTAACAGGATTTGGCGCCGTTATTGTTATTGGCGGTGATGTTTCTCTAGAACAACCTGCTCTATCATATACATTGATCACATAATCTCCAGGAGATAAGTTATCAAATGTAGGGCTATTTTGTCTGTCACTTTCGGTACCTAGTACTAATGGTCCTGTAGACACTACAGGCGTAATAGTGTATTGAAGTGGTGTATTTGTTCCTGTTGCAGTTACTACTATTCTACCATTGTTATTAGTAATCCCAGCAGGATCACTTGCACAAGTAACGGCTGTAGGTATTGCAGAAACAATTGTTAGATCATCTATCGGTGGACGTACCTCTATTGTTTCTGTATCTGTACAAGTTAATGTCGCAGTAGGATTCAAAGGATCTGTAAAAGTATCTGTAGCTATTACAGTATATGTTCTTGGTGTTGTTGCATCTACCGGCGCTAATCCTGTAAATCTACCATCTGTAGATGTAGCTCCTGTTTCTACAATTTGATATGTAACGTCTCCCTGGGCACCATTGGTTGTAGCAGTAAATTCTCCATCATTCAAAGCACAAGTAGTCGTTACAAAAGGAGGTAAAATTAATTCTAGTTCAACAGGACCTGTAATTACGATTGGGTCGCTATCTTCTGTACACATTGGATTACCGACTTGTGCCACTCTAATAATATAATTTCCTTGTGTAGCACCAAAAGGTAAAGTAAATGTTTGTGGATCAGTAGTCATCGTTAATGTTCCACTTGATCCTGCTATTGGACCTCCTAGACCATCTACAACCTCTACGCTAGTTACAGGATCAATAATCGTATAATTTAGCGTTCCTCCTATTGTTACAGTTGTACCATCATCGAATGTGTATCCTGATACGGTTATGCTAATTTGACCATCTGCGCCTTCGAAACAAGTTTCTGGTCTTGCCTGTACACCTGTTACTTCTAAGAAATCTACTTGATCTACTGTATGCTCAACTTCTACAAAACAGTCTGTACTCGTATCTGTAATTCTAAATCTGTACGTTCTTGTTTCATCTGCAGGATTCGGTAATGTAAACATTGCTCCAATAGTTGCATCAGCAACACCTATTTGAGATAAACTTGTACCTGTTGTCTCTGTAAAATCAAATGGTCCTATTCCTCCATCTACAGTTATGGTTACTTCTTCTCCAGTTACACAAGTAATCCCTGGTGCTGTAACGGTAACCATTTCATTATTCATTCTATCAAATACCGGAACAGTAGTACCTGTTGTTGTCTCACAATTATTACTATCTCTTATGGTAAAACTATATAATCCCGGCTCTGATGCGATGGTTTGATGTTGTATTCCCGGGGCGGGATCAGCATCTACCACTACCTCATCAACAACTGGTGCTAATGGTGCTGGTCTTGTATAGGATATCGTATAATTACCACCTGGCGCTATTGTTCCGCCTCCAATTTCTACAGTAATTACAGGAAACTGCTCACTACTATCTGCAGGATCACAACTATATGCTGATGCTGATGCTGATGCAGTAACTGCTGCCGGTTCTCCAATAGTAAAGTCTTCATCATCAAAACATACTACATCGTCTGCAGCTCCCGGACCATTTTCTACCGTAGCCCACACTCTAACCGTATATGTATCAACTCCTAAATTATTAAATGTAGGACTTGATTGTCTTGGTCTCAAGCTAGTTGGTGGAGCTATAATTTCATATTCATATGTCGCATTTGGATCCAAAGGTGATGTTAGACTAACGGTAATGCTACCATTATCTGTACCGGTACCCCCTGTTGTAGAAGGGGTCGTTGCATTACAGTTTACATTTGTTACTCCCGTACTTCCATCAATTACAGGAGTATCAGGAGCTTCAATACTTACAGGAGTCTCAAAAGGACAAATCACTGCAGGCGCCCCCATACCAGAGTCTTCTACTCTTACTCTATAGCTTCCTGCCGGAACATTAATAAATGTTCCTGAACCCGCAGGACTTTCTGTAACTCCTACAGCCGGTGCACTAGTAATATTGTCTATCAATGTATAAGTATGGTTTACTACCCCAGAACCTGGCGAAACAACTGTAGTTGTTACTACACCTAGAGGTGGAGCAGTAGTACAATCTGGTGGTGTCGTAAATTCTGCAGTAATTTCTATTCTTGGGAAAATAGTAATCGTAGCAGTATCCCTACAACCATTATTATCTTGTACAATAATATCATATGTTCCCGGAGATGGGAATGTAAATGTGTAAGGGGCTCCCGGTGGCGCTTCATCAAGCACTACAGGATTAACACCATCATCAAACCCATAAAAGATATTTCCTGCAGAATTCAAAGCTGTGGCAGAAGCCTCTATTTGCATTGTAAAATCACTTAAATCACAAGGATTAGAAACAAATCCTGGATTTACATCTATTGATGGACCTGGCGTTACATTAATATCTATTTCTAATGGTCCTGCAATACAGCCATTATCATCTCTTGTATAAATATCCCATTCTACCCGATCAGCTGGGTCTAGAGGATCTGTAGTGCCATCTCCATTCCCATCAGTAGTAAAAGATGTACTATTTACAGTAGTAGCTGTAAATGTAAAATCAATAGCCGCAGGGGTAAAACCTCTAGCACCAACAGCATATCGATATCCTTCATCCGGCGTAATACTTCCGCCAGTGGGTGTACCACCATTTGTGGTGACAGAAAAAGATACATCTGTGTCACAACTAGCAATTATCGGATCACTAGCTCTAGAATCTATCGGATCAGGAACTTCTATTTCAAAATCAAACCTTGTAGGACATCTTGTTCCATCAACTTCTTCAACATCTACATAATATAATCCTGCCGGTAAATTTGTAACGACAACAGGAATGTCGGTAGCTCCTACAGCAGCTGTACCCGTCGTATTAGTTCCTGTAGCAGGCGCTCCAGATCCAAACTGGAATACTGCCCAAGAAACTTGAGTAACCGCAGGAGAAGTTCCTAACGTACTCACATCAATTTCAAATGAGAAGGAACCATCAGCCGGTAAAGGTGTAATTGGGTCACCATCATCACAAGATATAGGTGTTGCATTTGTATTTAAAAGGGCAGGTTCTGCCGGTGGAGCTTCAGGATCAACAAATTCTACATATTGACATGAAGTACTATTATCTATAATTAGCACTCTATATCTTGTATTGAATGGTAAATTAGTAATTTGTTGATTTCTTTCTTGTGCACCTCCAGATGGTGTAGGTGTTCCTGCAAGTGGTGGACCAAATGGACCTGCAATAGAAGTAGGACCATCAAAAACTTCAATAGAGAAAGGACCAACTCCTCCTACTACTTGTACGTCTAACGTAACTAGATCAGGACAAGTAGTTGTAGTAGTTGCAAAAATCGTAAGATCATTAGGATCAGATGCTACTTCATAAGGCCCTAAACGCTCTGTACAACCATTTTCATCTTCAACAAAAATATAATATCTGCCTGCATCCAAATCATCAAAAGCAACAGTATTTGTTCTAAATGTAAACGGGTTTGGAGATGTAGTTGTTGCCGGTACCAAAGGTAATGTCGAAATATTAGATTCTTCGACAAGTGTATATGTGTATTCTAATGGTAAAGTAGGCGGAATTATTGGTGATGGGTTTCTATCACCTATTTCTATCTCTATCCTACCAGGTCGGGTAGGTGGTACCAACATATCGTTACAAGTAATAGGATCTACATCTCTTCTAATTTCTCTAATAGGACCAGGAGAAACAACTTCTACAGTTTCAGGAAATCTACATCCTCTACTATCTCTTACTACAAAATTATATGTACCTGCAGGTAAATTTGGTACTTGAATTTGATTTGATACCGTTTGTACAAAGGTGTCGGTAGTACTAGCATCATTATCATCAAAAAGAACAAAATATTCTGCCTCAGGACCAGTAACGGTAATCGTAACCGTTCCTGAATCTCCTTCACAACCTAATCTTACGTTGTCTGCAGTAATTGTAGGTGTTGTTCTATCCGTAAGTTCTCCTGTAGCTGTTGCCACACATCTAGTTCCTGTAGAACCACTTCTGTCTCTTACTGTAAAAATATAGTTACCGGCATCAGGACTATCAAATGTTATTGGTGTCGCAGTACTTGTTATTCCTAAAGCAACGTTTCCTGTTGTAGTAGTAGTTGTGTTTTCGAAAGTAATATCATAATTTGCAGTACCTCCGGCAATAGTAAGCTCAAAACGGCCATCATTACTAGCTCCCGATGTGGGGTCACAAGTAAGATCATTTACTCGTCTTGCCCTAAGGGTTAATACAGGTGCAATAGTCTCTGTTAATATAACCTCGCAACCTTCATCATCTGTTAAAGTGATTTCATATACTCCCTCTTGTGTAAATGTATTGGTTGTAATAGGAGAAGTTGGAGTCGTTGTTGCAGTCTGGACTAATGTTCCTCCTCTAGAAACCGTATACGTATATGGCGGTGCTCCTGTATTGGTAGCATCGACATTTATAATAAAACTTACTGTGCCATCATCCAAACAGAAATCAGATGTATCTGCAATAGCAGCATCAAAAGCTGTTAAAGGAGTAATGTTAAGTGGTAATGTACCTCTACATGTTCCTGTTACATCAAAAACGGTAATGGTATAATTAGGCACAGGATCTCCTGCAGGTACATTTGGTATGCTACCAATTGGTGTAGCAATATCCACCGGAGCAGCAGGGAAATCTCCTGTAGTAGGATGTGATATTTGATATGTATATCCGGGACCATTACCTCCAATGACATCTCTTATTGTTACTTCATTAAGATTAGTTGCACAATCTTGATCAATATTATCTATAGCAAATGTAATCGGATCAGGTTGTGTAATTACTACCGTTTCGGTATCTGTACATCCTGTAGAACCTGCTCCAAGACTTGCACTTGTATCTGTAATCTCTATAGTATATGTTCCTGCAATAATTGGAGTTGTCACAGAACCTGTTATCACTACCGGAGCAGTAGTACCTGTACCAGTAATATTAGTACTTCCTGGTCCTGTAATTACATAATCAAATGAGGTTACAGGATCAGCGGTACTGCTATTGTTTACAGAGAATTCAAATGCTCCATCATTACCACCATTACAAGTTACCGGATTGGTTTGTCTTTGGTTTACTATTTCTGCCACCGGAACATTAGGAGCAGTAAATGTAGTTCTTCCTCTACACTGACTATCAGTTCTTCTAGCTCTTACAGTATATGTTACTCCATTTTCAAAAGTATATGTATTTGTACTTGAAAAGCCTGTGGATCCGGTTCCTGTTGCAGGGTCTGGAAGTACATTAAATTCATATGTAGCCGTCGGTGAAGCTGATAAAGTTACTTCTGTAGTTTGTGCTGTACAATTTACACTAGTTGGAGTAACTGTTACATCATCTACTTCTAGAAGTGGCGCAATATCAAAACTCTCATTCACCATACAATCTGGTGTAGAAGGAGGAGCTGTCGGTGCTAATCGATTTCTTACATAAAGCACGTGTGTACCTTCTCCAGAAATACCTGTTATTGTAAAAGGTGTAGCCGGTGCATCAGTAAATGGTCCTGTAGGACTATCTAAGCTATATTGATAATTTCCTGAGCCACCAGTAATATCATCTATAACTATCGATGCTGTTGGAGTAGCAGAACAACTTAATGGTGTTATTGTTCCAAAATCTATATCAATCGCATCAGGAATTGTAAAACTTAATGGTGCTAACTCTTCATCACAACTAATACTATCACTAATTGTTACTACCGGAGTTGTGGTAGGATCTATATTTGCAAAAGTATATATTCCCAAACCGTCTGCTGATGTAGGTGATGTTGCAGGAGTAGCAGCAGTACCATCAATATCAAACGTAAATGGTGCTGTTCCGCTAGTAATATCCACTTCTATACTTCCTAATTCTGTAGAACACTCAGGGTCTACCGCAGTTGCAGTTGCTGCTATTCTAACTTCAGGATTGATAGTTGTATTTCCTGATGCTTCACAAGAACCACCAGAACCTGTATCTCTTACATATATGGTAAAGTTACCTGTAGTTGTAAATCTAAAGTTAAAAATATTTGGTCCTCCACTACCTACAGGAGATATAAGTGTTGCAAAAGTAGGATCAGTACTAAATTCATAGCTTCCTGAGGCTGGCGTAGAAGTAATAGATACTTGTACTATCGCGATATATTCATCAGGATCAAAAGGCCCTTCTGTTCCTGTTGGTAAAGGATTTGGCTGAAAATCAGGATTACATTGTAGAGTAGCTGTAGGAGTTACATCAATATCTAATGGCGTTCCTACATTTATGGTCTCCATATCAGTTAGAAAACAATTTGTAGATCCATCATCATCATCTGCAAATGCTTCTACAGTATACGTTCCTGGTTCTAAATCTATAAAATCTACTGTAGCATCTGTAGTACCAGAAATTGTTCTAGGTGTAAATCCTGTAGGACCTGTTATAATATATCTATAATCAGGCTGACCATCAGCTATTTCAACTCTCAAACTACCAAACCTGTTAGTACCTTCTGCACAAGCAGGTTGTGTAGGAGTCAAAGTAATTGTAGGAGTAAACTCATCAACAACTACAGAATTTAAAGGAAAAGTACATGCTCCTGCTGGTGACCCAATAAGTCTAGCATTTATGGTATAAGATCCAGGAATTGGTGCATCAAAAGTTGTAGAAGCATTAGTAAAACTTCCATCAGTAGGGAATGTAGTTCCATCAGGAAGCTCTACTTGAAATTCATAAGTGCTAATATCTGTACCTGTAACCTGTAGGCGACCCGGTGTACCACAAACAATATCTCTGATTTTATTAACTGTAGCAATAACATTATTCTGAAAAACATTGAAATGGTAGATTTCTTCACAATCTCCTGTAATATCAACTCTTATTCTATACTCTCCTGTAATATTTGGGTCTGGAGCAGAAGGATCAGGGCTAGGATTTAGGATAAATCCTGCACCTCTACCAACCTCTGTCCAAAGTGGTTCACAAGCTGAATCTGTAGTAGGACAATCTGGGTTTCTAGTAACCGCAGGACAAGCCGTAGGGTCTAAACGTTCCCAGATAATTGTAGTTGAAGCAGGATCAAAACCAGAATCTAAAGGTAATGACGTACTTGCCCCACATAAAAAGATCTCAGGAAGATCTTCTCCTGTTACCGGACAGTTTCTTATGTTTCCATTTGCATTTGGATTAGAAGTCAATCCATTTGCAATTGCAATAATAGGATTAGGGATACTAGCCCCATCTAATACTTCAAAAGTTCTTTCTAAATCTCTACAATCTGGTGATCTACCAATTACAGTATATATTCCAGCAGCAGTGGCAGTAAATGTGCGGTCTCTACTTACAATTGCTCCTGTAGAATCTCTCCATTCATAAGAAGTAAATCCTGTACCCATTTCTAAGTCGGCCTCTCCTCTACATAATACAGCACTTTCTGCATCTGATTCACAAATATCATCTCGAATCAAAGCATTAGCTGTACCTACAACATCAAATCTACACGAATCAGTTTCTAAAATACTGTCTTCTCCACTCACAGTGCTATCAGATATAACACCTGTATATGTAGAAACAGCAACATTTTCTACAAACTCTGAACATGCGTCTCTAAGATCTCCACACGTAGCAATAATATCTACTCCAAAATCAATTCTGATTTCTGGATCAAATCTTTCTACAACACTATCATCTATAGTAATTTCTAAAGTTTGTCGCCCTGTTACAGGGTCTGTAATGACATTGGTAGTAATACCAGGGCTAGCAAAAGTAACTCCTGTAAAATTAACATTTATTGGTAATTCATCTCGTATAGTTGCGTTTTCAATATCTTCATTACCAATATTCTGAATCCCCAATCTATATAATATACTATCTCCTAGGTTAACATCTCCCCCAGTAATATCTACTGTTCCACCACCATCAAACACACGTTTGGTAACTCTCATTTCTGGTTCAATAATTTCGACTTCAAAGGTGTTTACATATACCTGAAACTTATCACTTCTTGTGGTTAATCTGAAATTAACAGCGTTTTGATTGTTTCCTATAAATCTGTTCGATGAATTTGGAATATCAAATATATCAATATCATATCCCAATTGGTTATCTGAGTAACCAGGGTTTTTGGTTGTTACATAATTACCATCTACAGAGATTGAACTATCAAAAAAGTTACTTGCTTGGTTAGGAATATCGTCTGAAGGTGGTCGTACTGTACCTGTTGTAGTTAGTCTTTCGAAGATGCCCGAAGTACGTCTTTCCATCAATAAATCATCACCCCTTAAGTTTTTATCCCCTTCATATGACCCAATACCAAATCTTGCATTTACCGGTAGTGGAGCTGGTAATGTGGTAAATCCGGAATATGTATAATCTATATCCCCTGTTGACGCAGAAATCGCAGCGACTCCATTATTAGAACTTATAAATTTATTAGGCAGCGATGGGTCTTCATAAATAACTACTAGAGTCCACCCTGCAACCAAATCATTACTAGGGTGAATATCGCCAATCGAAGCTCTTTGATCAGCCACAAAATAATCCCCTTCTGGGTTTGTTTCTGCCTGTACAAGAGCCGTTACATCAGCATAACAGTGATAAGGCATATCTACAACGGCATTCTCTATATTTGGCCATGCAGGATTAATAGCTCCAGGACCCCTTGTATCTTGGGGACTCCCATTTGGATTATTTATTGATCCCGGATATCCATCATATAAAATTCGAACATCACTTTGAGGGATGGTTATGTATCCTGAAGTAGGTGTTTTAAACTTAAGGGTATTAAAAGCCGGTCTTGGATCTGGCTGTGTATTGCGAGAATAAATAGGTGTTAGATTTCCATTTAACTGATTTACATCATAATAGGTAGCCGACCAATATAAACCCGCATATAAAATACGCTCACATCCTGTTGGTAACTCTAGAAAAGAACTACTTGAACTAAATGTTGATGGATCGCCATCGATATCTACATAATCATAAGCTCTATATCCTGTACCATTTTCTTCATCACTGAATACAGGATCATTTGCATTGAGAGTGTTTCCAAATCGATCTCTTGTTGGTCCAATAATACCGTTACCAATCATTTTTAGTTCTCCTCGAACCCTAAATGTACTTCCTGGAACAACCTGAAAAGGTACTGAGGAAGGGTCTCTAATTTGAGCGGATATACTACTTATGTTACTGGCAATTACTACCAATATCATTATTGCGATTTTGATATGCATTTTGGTTTTCATGAGCCGGGGTATTTAGTGTTATTTTGGGTCATCTTCATTACAAGCTTATAACTACAATACTCTTATTCAATCTTCAAAATATATAGATCACCATTATAAGAGTTTTCTACATTAGAGAATAAACTCTGCTTTGCTTCATCAAGGTTATCAAACTTCTTTAAATAAACGTATATATAGTTGTCTTTTGGGTTCCTGAAATATTGTGGGTCTAGCCCTTGGGATTTTAATTTAGCTATTCCTCTTTCAAAATAATTTTCTCTTTTAAATACATTGGTAACTAAATAGTATCCGTTTTCTATGTTATGTCCTCCAATAAATGAGAGGCTTTCTGTTAATACAGTATCGTCTTTAACCGTATCTTTAATTAATCGTGTTTCTTGTAAAAGTTTCTTGTAAGATTCTACTCTACTTTTTGCAATATGTAGTATCCACATATCACCAAAGAATTTATTATCTACATTGCTAGTATACTTTTCTATAGCATCGTCTCGATCAGTATAGCTTTCTATCGCAACATATTGGAATTGATTTTCCGGATTCAGAATGATCTGAGAATTATCAAAACCTAAGTCTTTAAGTGTTCCTGAGAATTTCTCTGCGTATGCACCTCCTTTGAATACATTACCAATTAAGTAATATCCTTCTGGGTATCCAGGTATAAACTTAGTTGCGATCTGGGCTTCTGGTCTTGCTGTTTCAGCAAACTTTACAAATCTGTTCTTAGCACTAAGTCTTTTTGAACTAATTGGGTCTGATTCTTTTTTGGCAGCATCTGCATCATCATTCATATTAACCAATGATTCTAAAAGTTTACTAAACTCTCGTTTATCAACATTCATACTGGTAGTAAGTAATGAATCTCTTTGTGCAACGATCTTATCTGTGATTCGACTACTGTTATCTAATTCTTTCTTGATTTCGTCTAATCCTTCTTCATTAGCTGTAGAAGCAGCTTCTGCTGCCTGACGTTGGCGTTCTTCTTCTGCTAATCTTGCTGCTTCTGCCGCCTGAGCTGCTTCGGCTTCTTTCTGACTAATTGCATTGTTGATCTCAGAAATTAGACTCTGTTGATCTGCTTGCGGAAGGAAATCACTAGAATTCACAATATTCGATTGATTTCTTAACGCATCAATATCTCCAGTTGCTATAATATCTCTTGTTGTAGATTTCAACTCTTCTACTTTGCGCTGTTCTTCTGCAATTCTTGCTGCTTCAGCTGCTTGACGCTGACGCTCTGCTTCTGCAGCCTGAGCCGCTTCGGCTTCTTTCTCACTAATCGCATTGTTGATCTCTGTTAAGATACGCTCACGCTCCTCTACTGGTATAAAAGTACTAGAACGTACAAGGTCTGCTTGTCTTCTTAAAGCTTCTACATCACCATTTGCAATAGCTTCTTGCGTAGACGTTTTTATTTCTTCTGTCTTTTGTTGCTCTTCTGCAACTCTTGCTGCTTCTGCTGCTTGACGCTGACGCTCTGCTTCTGCAGCCTGAGCCGCTTCGGCTTCTTTCTGACTAATCGCATTGTTGATCTCAGAAATTAGACTCTGCTGATCTACTTGTGGAAGATAATCACTTGAACTCACAATATTCGATTGGTTTCTTAACGCATTAATATCTCCAGTCGATATAATATCTCTTGTTGTAGATTTCAACTCTTCTACTTTGCGCTGTTCTTCTGCAATTCTTGCTGCTTCAGCTTCGGCAGCCTGAGTTGCTTCGGCTTCTTTTTCGCTAATCGCATTGTTGATCTCTGTTAAGATACGCTCACGCTCCTCTACTGGTATAAAAGTACTAGAACGTACAAGATCTGCCTGACTTCTTAAGCGCTCTACATCACCATTTGCAATAGCCTCTTGTGTAGACGTCTTTACTTCTTCTGTCTTTTGTTGTTGCTCTGCTAATTGTGCGGCTTCAATTGCTGCTGCTTCCTGTTGCTTACGTTCTTCTTCTGCTAAACGTATTGCTTCAGCTTCTTGTCGTTGACGCTCTACTTCGGCAGCCTGAGTTGCTTCGGCTTCTTTCTCACTAATCGCATTGTTGATCTCTGTTAAGATACGCTCACGCTCCTCTACTGGTATAAAAGTACTAGAACGTACAAGGTCTGCCTGACTTCTTAAGCGCTCTACATCACCATTTGCAATAGCTTCTTGTGTAGACGTCTTTACTTCTTCTGTCTTTTGTTGTTGCTCTGCTAATTGTGCGGCCTCAATTGCTGCTGCTTCCTGTTGCTTACGTTCTTCTTCTGCTAAACGTATTGCCTCTACTTCTTGTCGTTGACGCTCTGCTTCTACAGCCTGAGCTGCTTCCGCTTCCTCTGTTTCTTTTTTGCTGATTGCGTCATTAATATCTGATAATAACTTTTCACGCTCTGGTGCTGCAATAAAAGTACTTGAACGCACAAGATCTGCCTGACTTCTTAAACTTTCTACACTACCATCAGCAATAGCTGCTTGTGTAGATGTTTTTACTTCTTGTGTTTTTTGTTGTTCTTCTGCAGCTTTTTGTTGCGCTTCTTCTCTTTCTAGTCTTCTAGCTGCAGCCAAACGTTCTTGTTCTTCTCTTTGTTCTGCTTCTTCTCTTTCTAAATTTCTTTGCGCTGCAAGTCGATCTTCTTCTTCTTGCTCTTTTGCTGCTTCTGCTTCTCTTGCTGCTTCTTCTTGAGCAATTCTTTCTTCTTCTGTTTTTTGTAATGTATTTTCTTGCTCTAATTGTCTTGCTGCAGCCAAACGCTCTTCTTCTGCTTTTCGCTCTGCTTCTTCTCTTTCTAATCTTCTAGCTGTCGCCAAACGTTCTTCTTCAGCTCGTCTCTCGGCATCTTCTCTATCTAAATTTCTTTGTGCTGCAAGGCGTTCTTCTTCTTCTCTTTGTTCGTTAAGTAATTTTACTTCTTCTGCCCTTTGTAACTCAAGATCTCTTAAGGCTTGTGCTTCTTTTTCTTTCGCTTCTGCAATAGATCTTTCGAGTTCACTCATTGCCTTTTGAGACTCTGTTTGAGAATCACCTCTTTGATTTTGCAATTCTCTAATAATCTTATTTTGTTCTAAGATTTCTTTCTTAAGTCTTCTAATTTCTGAGTCTCTCGCCTCATATGCTTTTTGTGAGCTTGTTTTTCTTTTACTGCTACTGCCTCTTCTTCTTCGGCTTCTAGAATCTCTTTCAAAATTAAATGCCAATCCAAATTCGTGGGTGGCACCAAAATCTGCTTCATTTGCTTCTCCTCCTATACCTGGCTCTACTGTATATCCTACTGATACTAATGGTGTGATGTTTGCGCCAATACCGATAGCTGCTCCAAAAAAGCTATTATACCCTAATTGACCCCATCCGTATTGTGGTAATTCAAAAATCACGTTTCCACCATATCGAAGTTCTTCTTCTCCTGGTTTTGTGGCATACACCATTCCTCGTATCTCGTTATCTGTTCTCCAATCTAACTCGGTTGTATACATAGCATGACCTGTAAGCACCATATTATCAGTAAATAATTCACTTGATGTAATACTGTATGCCACAAGATTACCTGCTGATACTCCTACATCAAAATTACCTACATTGAAATTAACACCCGGTTGTACTAAAAACACTGAATTATTCTGGAAATCATTAATAACCTCGTCTCCCGCATCTGCTTCATTAAGATTATTCTTTAGACCACTTTGAGAATACTGAACATTCATACCAAAAGTAAGGTTCATATCTCTATTGAGCTCTACATTGTAAGCATAGTTAAGTGTAGCACCAAAGTATCTAAAAATCCCAACATTTTGTTGAAAAAGACCTACACCTATTCCCATTCTTTCGTCTAGGGTTCCTGTATAATTAAGAACATAAGTCTGTGGATTATTATCAAAACCTGACCTTGGATTTCTGTTGTATATATTTACAGAATTTTGTTTTTCTCTTACAAAAGAAAAAGTTGGGTTGAATAAAAATCTATTATATTTTAATGAATTATGAAGTGGTATATCTGAGGGCAATATACCATTTGTATTGACAACGCTTTCTTGGCAATACGCTTGAAATATAAATGTGATGTTTATTAATATGAAAAGTATTTTTCTTACCATCTAAAACTATCTTAATACTGTAATTGTTCCTTTTCTAACTATCTCGTTATTTCTTGTTATGATATAATAATAGATAAGCTCTCTGGCATTTGATGCTGACTCTGTAGGCCAATCACCATTATAGCCTCCTGATTTTTGAAAATCGAGCTTTCCTCTAGAATTATATATCGTAACTTCTACATCTGAACTATTGAACGATTCTGGTAATTTCCAACTATCGTTTCTACCAAAACTACCATCAGGAGTAATCACATTTGGAATCAATTCTGAAACTCCTCCTCCTACACCAAAATTAAAAGGTGCAGACTCTATGATACAATCTGATAGTGTTATTTGTACTGTATATGTTCCTCTTTCTGTAACTTCTATCGAACTACTTGTTGCATCTGCAATGGGTTCACTATTCAAAAACCATTGGTACATAAAGCTAGCATTATCAGTAACACTTAGGGTTACTGGTTGATCCGGTGCAGGGTTTTCTGGAAATGACTCTATTTCTACAGTGTCTGATAAAATCTCTACAGTTAATTCATTGGATGAAATTGTACTTATTCCTGAACCGGTTAATGTTCCTTCTAATACATATATATCTCCAACATCACTTTCTGTAACAGCCAATGTTGTCCCTGTATCTCCTGTAGATGTTCCATTTCTGAACCATTCAAAAGCAAAGAATGAATATTGATCTACTGTAAGAGGTATTTGCCCAACTGTGGCAACTTCTCCAAAAATATTTTCTATACCTAAGGTACCTGTATTCTCTTCACAATCAAGAACATTTCCGATTTGAATACTGTAATTGTTAGTAGTATAAACAACTGTTTCGGCACTTAGAGTATCCATACAAAAATCATTTGCAAAAACATCTGCTCGATATACTCCTGAGGTAGATACTTCAATAGACAATGCCCCTGGGTCTGCAATTGACACTGGGGCTCCTTCTATAGATACTCCATCTCTAAACCATTCTATGGTACTTCCTGGTGGAGCATCAGTTGTTATTTCTAGGGTTATAGGAGGTTGCGTCGGCAATAAAACAATCTCTGGAGGGGGTTGTGTTAGAATATTCGACCCTAAATTAATTACTTCTACGGGGTCTGTATTTGCATCACAAGTATTTGTTCCTATAACACGTACAGCATAAATTCCTGCAAAATTACTTTGTGGTAATTCTAATTGGTTTCGGTTTTCTCCTACTATTAATTCACCATCTTTAGTCCATTCATAATCTAAATCTCCAGATCCTGCAATAGGGGTTATTGTAGTAGTAAGTATTTTTACATCACTAGGACAAAATTCTTGACGTAGCCCACCATTTATAACAATTGGAGTAGTATCAAAATTTATTAAGACAACATCATCACGAGCAACTGTTCTAAATTCATCATTACATGATCCAAATTCTGCAACTACCTCATAATCGCCCGGTTCTGTAACTTCTATAGAAGTACCGGTTGCTCCCGGGATTGCAGCTCCATTAAAAAACCACTGATAATTAGGAAGATTTGTAGGAGATACTGTAAGTGTAGCTGTTTCACCAGCACATAATGCTACAATCCTAGAATTTGGATTAGGACCTGTGATCTCCACTCGTTCTGTACTGTCGTAAAAGAATATAGAAACACTATTATTAGTTTGACCAACACCTCTGTCGTTTGGACTTCCTTCCATCCTATCAAATCTAATTCTCATTCTAAAATCATCACTACGTAAATCTGAAGGGATAACAAATGAAGGAAATTCTATAAGACCACCTGATGATGGTATTTCTACAGCTAGTGTAAACTCTGTGAGCACTCTAACATTATCTGTAGGAAAAGTTCCCGTTTCATCTGACAATTCTAAAGTAAATACAGTTCCTGCCGGAAAACGTTCTGTTCCTTGAGCCCTTACAATTCTTTGATCCAAAAGAGGCTCTGTAGCTGTTGCAGGTCGAACACAAATTCTATCTGTAAGACTTGTACCAGCGGCATTTGTAAATCTAGGACGAGTAGTTTGACCCACAGCATTCTGTACAGACAAAATTAATGCCAATATAAAGACAAGTGACGATATGGGGTTAAGTTCTTTTCTCATGGTATCACACTCAAAAATTTAAGGTGAACAATTGATTATCAACTTTGCGATTTGGGGCGCTTGTTAATAATATTGTTAATATATTTTTTACCAAGTCATAAAATTATAAATTAAATATTTATATCAAACTAAAATTTGATATTTTTTTGTAATAATTTTCTGACTTCTAGTTTGTTGCACTATTTTAATGATCATTTATTTAAATTAAAACAGCATGTTAATATATATAAAAAATTGTTAATCAGTAAATTATTGAGCAAAAAAAAGTGTTTTTTTTACTTAATTTTATGCTAAATATGCTTCACAAAATCTAATATTTAAACTCGTCAAATTTCAAAAAAGCGTATGTTTTTTTCATTTTGCAGTGCATTTTATAGCGTGTTAAACGTCTTAAAAAAGCAATTATTTTCGATAAAGTGTAAAAAACACTGTTAAAATATGTTTTAAAAGTTAGATAAATCGGGGGTAAAAATCACTCATACTTTGTACAAAAAAAATAGTTTTTAAACATAAAAAAAGCATCAAGAAAACAATTTCCTGATGCCTTTGTTATTTTTATATGGTGTAAAGACTACTCTTTTGTTTCTGTAGCTGTAGAATCCTCTCCATTTAGTTCTTTAAGAATAATCTCTGTAAGATCTAATTCTTTTTTACCGTAAAGGATATTGCTTGCTTCTGTATCACCGTAGATATATGTATACTCGTTTTTCTTACCATACTCTACAATAAAATCTTTTACTTTATTGATGATAGAGTCAATTTCGGCCTGGCTACCTTTTTGAATTTCTTGCATTTTGGCTTGCTGTTCTTTCTGAAGTGCCTGTTGCTTAGCCATCAATTCTTGCTCCTTCTTTTGTCTGTTGACAGGAGACATTGATTTTTGTATGTTTTGATATCCTTGTACTTCAATCTGAAACTGCTTTGCTTTTTCTTCGAGTTCTGCTCTTACCTCATTATTACGTTTTGTCCATTTCTCTTGGGCAACTTTCATTTCTTTGAAATCAGAAACAACTTTTGTATTATTTACATAACCTGTTTTCTCTATCTGTTGTTGATTACAAGAAGCTAAAAACAAAACAACTCCTGCAATTGCTAAAATTTTTTTCATTTTTTAAAAAAGTTAAATTCTGGGCAAAAATATCAAAGTTCGTGTGATGTTATCTACTATATTTTTTAAAATAATAAACTATAAGTAAAAACAATCATTTTTAAATATAAAATATAAAAAATCTATTAAAAAGAAGCTAAAATAAAGCGTTTTAAGCGTCTTTAATAAAATTCTTATGGTTTCCTATGTTATACAGATCAAAAAAGCTCAAAAACATCATTAAAACTAAAATTAGGTGTTTTTGAGTATATAAATATGTGAAGAATACTCTCCAGATTTCTTTCCTTTATAATTGGATCGTAATCCTATCCAAAAAGCATTCAAAAAATTCATTTTTCCTTTTTTATATTTTTCAGACAAAAGTGATACATAAAAAGAATCAAATTTCATTGGAAGTGTTTTTTCTAAAACTAGGTCATGCTCTTTAAAAAGAGATTCAATTGATTTTTTAGAGAAATGCCATAGATGTCTTGGTACATCATAGGCAGCCCAAAAAGATTTATAATATGATGCATCGTATGATTTATAATTAGGCACCGCAATAATGATATACCCATTTTCTTTTACCAAGCGTTTAAGTTCTATAAGCTGATTCATTATATCCGGAACATGTTCCAAAACATGCCACATTGTTATTACGTCAACACTTTTGGATTGTAATTCTGATGTTTTAGTGATTAAATCAACTCCTTTCTGTTTTGCTAATTTTTTAGCTTGATCACTCGGCTCTACTCCCTTTACATCCCATCCTTTGTTTTTTGCAGCAATCAAAAAATCACCTGTACCTGCTCCTATATCTAAAAGAGATCCTGTTTTTTTATTTAAATCAAAAATAAGTTTCACTTTTTTGCGTAATGCATATTCTTTCACAAAATGATACATTTTTTCAAAAAGTGATCTTTTTGCATCGGTATGCGAAATATAATCTTCACTTTCATAATATTTAGCAAGATCATTTACTTCTGGTTTAGGAGAAGTAATTAACATATCATATTTCTTGTCATGAAGCAGTTGAAATGTTTCTCCCGAAACGGTGTGATCTTTACATTCTATAAAAAAGTCTAAAACGTGCTGGTCGTCCATTATTTTACAATTGGTCTAAAATAGTCTTCTTTTTTAATATTATCTCTAATTTCTATTAATAGCAATCGTGTCTTGTTATAAAACAAAGATTTTGGAGAAAGACAATTATTACCTCCTTGATCCATTATTTTAATTTGTACAAATGTAATGGCGCCTCCTTCTTTATCTTCCGGGCGACCATTGTCATCAAAAAACATTGGTGTAAAATCTAAATATTCGTCATTGTCGAGCTCAAAACTTACTTCAACATCAAACTCAATATCATAATTGTCAAACAATTTTGAGGTAAATGATTTCAAAACCTGATCATCTTTTAAAGAAAATTGCCTGCGTAAAGAGTACTTTGCACCTGGAACACTCATTTCTGGTTTGAAAAGAAAATAAATATCTTCTGAATTTTTTTTACTACTTACAATTTTGTATTGATCTACTCGCTCAACATTTTTGATCGGAATACAAGAATATAATATCAAGCAAAAACAAACTATTTTAATTACATTCATTATTGGAGAGTACCTTTATTATATTTCAAATATGTTCTAAATTTCATTTGTGTTTAAGAAGTCAATTTAACTATACTCTCAAAATGTTCCACGTGGAACTACTCTTTTGTATTATCGTATAATTCTATATTTAAGATTTTTTGAAGGGTTGTCGCTTTTCTAAATGCCTCTTCGTAGTTATTTGTTCTATATAGTGTAAAATTTCTATTGTCTGTAAAAAATCGAACTACAATATTATCGTGCCTTTCTTTGGTTCCGATTGCAGCAATTGCACCCCATTCGTTATTTATACTAGAAGATGTAGAAAATACAGAAATATAATCAGGATACTCTAGCTTTAATGCAGTACTAAATATCTTGACACCAAATACTGAAAAATGCTTACGATTTAAAAAATTTTCTTTTATTTCATAAGAGATAGAATATCCTAACACAACCATTGAAACACAGAAAAATAATATTCTTGGAATAATCGACCCTGTACTTACCAATAATATTAAAACACTAAATACTGCTACAATTACGGACAGTATTTTTGCTTTTAATGGTTTTTGTTGTTTAAAAACTTCACTTTTCATTATCTACCCATGTATACTAAAAGTACAGAAATATCATTTGGTGAAACACCGCTGATTCGAGATGCCTGAGAAATTGTAGTTGGTCTTATTTTTGATAATTTTTCACAAGCTTCAAATGACAACGACTTTAATTTTGTATAATCAAAATTTTCTGGGATTTTAATATTTTCTAATCGGTTTAGCTTATCAGCATTATTTTTTTCTTTTTCGATATACCCAGAATACTTTACCTGAATCTCTGTTTGTTCTAAAACTTCTTTATCTAAATTATGTTCTTGTATATACGCTTTAACTTTATTAAACTCTTTTACATCTTCTAAAGTAATTTGAGGGCGTGCAAATAATTTAAACAATTTGCCACTTTGACTCATTGGTGAAGATTTTTTTTCTTCTAAAACTGGATTCGCTTCATCTGGAGAAATACTGGTGTCTTTAAAAAACTGAACAAAAGCATCAGATTTTTTTTGTTTCTCTTCCATCCTATTCATTCTAGCATTAGAAGCTAAACCAATTTCATGTGATTTTGGTGTTAATCTAAAATCTGCATTGTCTTGTCTAAGCAGTGTTCTATATTCTGCTCTCGAAGTAAACATTCGATATGGTTCTTCAGTTCCTTTGGTAATTAAATCATCAATTAACACACCTATATACGCTTCACTTCTTCTCAACATAAATGGGTTTTGTTCTTTTACTTTTAAAGCAGCATTTATACCGGCAATCAATCCTTGCGAAGCTGCTTCTTCATATCCAGTTGTTCCATTAATCTGTCCCGCAAAAAACAATCCAGATATTAGTTTCGTTTCTAGCGTGTGTGATAATTGTGTAGGAGGAAAATAATCATATTCTATTGCATAACCAGGTCTAAAAAATTTTACATTTTCAAAACCTGCAACAGATTTTAATGCTCTAAATTGTACATCTTCGGGAAGCGAAGTAGAAAAACCATTTACATAAACTTCTACTGTATTCCATCCTTCGGGTTCTACAAACAACTGATGTCTTTCTTTGTCTGCAAACCTATTAATTTTATCTTCTATAGAAGGGCAATATCTAGGCCCTATACTTTTGATTCTACCATTAAACATTGGAGAACGATCAAAACCTTCTTTTAATAAATCATGAACTTGAGGAGACGTATAGGTCATAAAACAAGATCGCTGTTCTGTCAATGGTTTTGTTAGATCCAAATAACTAAATTTTTCCGGATGATCATCGCCAGGTTGTTCAACCATTTTAGAATAGTCCAATGATCTACCATCTACTCTTGGTGGTGTTCCTGTTTTCATTCTTCCCGAATCAAAACCAAAATCTATAAGCTGTTCTGTAATTCCTGTTGCAGCTCTTTCTCCTGCTCTACCACCACCAAATTGTTTTTCTCCTATATGAATCAAACCATTTAAAAAAGTACCATTTGTTAACACAACAGTTTTGGCTTTTACTTCGATACCGAGAGATGTTTTAACTCCAACGATCTTTTCATTTTCTACCAGAAGACCGCTTACCATTTCTTGATAAAAATCAAGATTTGGAGTTTGTTCCAAAAGTAATCTCCATTCTTCTGCAAAGCGCATACGATCACTTTGTACTCTTGGACTCCACATCGCAGGTCCTTTTGATTTGTTTAGCATCTTGAATTGAATAGCGGTACGATCACTAACAATACCACTATACCCTCCTAGTGCATCGATCTCTCTAACAATTTGTCCTTTCGCAATACCTCCCATAGCAGGATTACAACTCATTTGCGCAATGTTTTGCAGATTCATCGTAATCAACAAAGTGCTACAACCAAGATTCGCAGCTGCAGCTGCAGCTTCACTACCGGCATGTCCTGCGCCCACCACTATTACATCATATTCTTTTTCAAACATAGCAAACATATTATTGTTCCACGTGGAACATTCTAATAATATTCAATTAAAACTATTATTGTTCCACGTGGAACAATAATAGTTTTTCATCTTCTTTTTTTCTCATCAAAACACTTTCTTCCTCACTCTTATCTTTATATCCACAAAAATGAAGTACACCATGAATGATAACTCTTCGTAATTCTTCTTCAAAAGAAACTGAAAAATCAACAGCGTTTTCTTTTACACGTTCAATAGAAATAAAAATATCCCCATTAAGTTCACTGCCTATTGTGTTATCAAAACTAATAATATCAGTATACGTATCATGATCTAAATAGTCTTGATTGATTTTTAATAAATATTCATCGTCACAAAAGATGAAATTAATTTCTCCTATCTTTTTGTTTTCTGAATCCGAAACCAATTGTATCCATTTAGAAATATTTGATTCTTCTATTAGTTTAAAATCGGTTTCAGAAAAAAAATTAATCATACTGTTTCTTAAAATATTCTTGAACTTTTTGTTTGTGATTTTGCCGCAAAGGTAATACTTGTCTATTTAATATTTCAGTAGTATTGAAATATTGTTTTGCACGCTCCAAATCTTGATTGGTTTGATTGTTGTAATCGCGAAGATTTGTTTTACTTTCTCTTTTATTTTCTTCTCCTTGTTGCAAATTAGCATCTTCGAGTTTGAGGAGTTCATGTTTTAAATCTACCATTTTTCGCAGTGTGTTTTCATTAAATCCTTTCTCCAAAAGTTCCTGTTCTATTTGTTCCATTTTGTTTAATAAACCACTTCCTAGTTTATTACTTATTCCTTCTTTCTTAATTCTATCCCTTAATGCATTTCTCAACTCTACCTGTCTTTTATAAATTTCATACAACTCGCCATTAAGGTCCTCATTACCTTGGTTCTGTCCGTTCTTACCGTTCTGATCGCCTCCCTGCTGATCACCACGTTTACCTTTCCCATTCTTTGAACCTTTACCTTTTTTTCCTTCCTCGCCTTCTTTACCTTCATTACCTTCACTCCCTTCTTTGCTATCTTTGCCCTGTTGATCTTTTCCTCCTTTTTGCCCTTGTTGTTTCTTCATACCCTCACCCATTTGCTCATTAAGCTCTTCTTGGTTTTTGATGATATCAGGCAATTGAAATTCATTTTTGCCACCCTTACCTTTTCCTTTTCCAGAAGAAGCCATACTGTTTTGCATTTGATCCAAAGCTTGGCTTAACAGATATGCAAGTTCATTAGATCCTGTGATTGTGTATTGTTGATTAGCGGCACCTTGTATCACTTGATTTTCTGATAATCGCTCCAAAGACTTATCAATATTAAATTGAATATCTGTAATATTTTCTATGACCTTTTCTGATATCTGAGGAGTTCTTAGGGCCAAAGCATATAAACTATCATCGATATGAATAAAGTTTTCTCGTAATACACTTTGCTTTCTCAACCTTGAAGAATATGCAGGATTATCTATACTAATGTTTTTAAAGGACTTCATTAAGCTCTCCTGCTCCATAGAAAAATCAACAAGGTTATCTAATATCTGTCTCAACATTTCCATATCTTCCATCTGCTGATCTCCACTAGAACCTTGCATTTGCATCTGCATCGCATCACTCATTTCTTTCATTTTTTGAGCGGCGCTTTTTTGATTTTTCTTTGCTTCAGATTGATTTTTGTTCTCTAAATTTTGACTAGCTTCTTTCTGTTCATCATTAATTTTTTCCTCATCATTTTTGTTCTGACCCATATCCATGGGTTTCTTAAGTTTGTCATTTTGCTTTCTCAGTTCGTTCATTTCTTTTTGAAATTCTTCAAACTGTTTATTCAATTCATCCTGCTTTTCTTTTGTATTATTTTCATCATTTTCTTCAGAAAGTTTCTCTTGTTCTTCAGAAAGTTTCTTTAATTCTTTAGAAAGTTTTTGATGCTTTTCTGACACATAATATCTTTTTGTCAACTCTAAAAGTTGTTCTAAATTTTTCTTTACATTCTTATTTTCTTTACCTAGCTTTTCCAGCTTTTGAGTCAGCTCTTCTTTCTTAACCTTATCCGATAATTTTTCTATTTCTTCAAGTAGTTTTTCATTCTTTTTTAACCGTTCAGCATTACGTTCTAATCTTTCTTTTAATGCATCTTTGAATGGTTCTTCTTCTTTGTTTTTATTAAATTCGTCAAGGTTTTCTTTTAGCTTTTTAGAAAAATCTTGCATCATCTTCTCTTGCTGTTTTTGTCTTTTTAAAAAGTCTTCTAGTTTTTTCTTGTCATTAAAATCTAAAGCTTTCTTTTCTTTTTGAAGCCTACTCAAACTCTTTAATTCTTCATCTTGCTTTTTGAACTTATCCAAAGATTTGTTTAAACCGGAAATAGCTTCATCTTGTTTTTTTAAGAGTGTCTTTTCTTTTTCTTCTTGTGTTAACTTCCTAAAATTAAAAACCTGACTTTTTGTTGCTTTATAATTATTCACTTGATCATTATCAAAAACCTCAAAATAAAACGCATAATTACTTCCTTCTTTTAGGTCTAATTCTGAAGGAAACGCATAAATAAATTCATCAAAATTAGATTGATTAATTTTTAATTCTTTTATCTTTTTTTCAGAATTTTCTTCAGCCTCATAATATACAAGCCTTAATTTACTCAACCCATAATCATCACTCACTCGTCCAAAAAAATATAAAGTTTCATTGTTGATACTATCTTTTTCTGACTTTAGATTTAATTCTGGATATTGATCTTTTACGACATTAAGACGAAAAGAAAGATTATCATAATTCTCTATGTTTTGATTAGATGTTGTTATTTCATAATCAAAATTTGATAACACACGTTTCTTATACGAGAAATCCTTACCGTCCTTTTTTAATGAAATTATAGAATCTTTGGTTTTTAAATCTACTCGATCTGTATTTCTGGTATGTACAATCCAATTTACTTTTGTACCCTCAGGAATTGTAGCATTACCAGAACTTTTTAAAACCTCATCTTTTTTTCCGGTATAACCAGGATAATCAAGATTCATTTCAAAAAACAATAAAGCAGGAATAGGAACAACTGATAAATCATACGGAGTAGAATTAACGTCATTTGCAGTAATAAAAAATTCTATTGATTCTTTTGGTTGGACAAATGTATATTCAAACTCTCCTACTCCAGTATTTTTAAGGAAATATACTTCGTCATTGTAAGTTATCGTAGCATTATCGGGAACAATCTTACCAGTAGTTCTTATTTTTAGAATAAAATCTTTGTTTTCGAAAGCATTTAAATCTTTGTTTACAACAAAAAATTGAAAAGGAGCTGGAGGCTCGTAAGCAGTGTCGTAATTTACTACTCTATCATAACTATCTGAAATCCAATCTGTTTTATTAAAGATGTATAAAATCACAATAATACCAAATGGTATAGCAGCATATTTAAGATATCTACCGTTTTTCTTGAAATTAATAGCTAATTTAAAAGGTATAGGCTTGAGTTGACTCGATTTTTGTTCAATACTCGCTAACAATAAAGACGATGTTGAAGAGTTTTTACTAAGTTGTAACAAATTAAGTAATCGATCACTTACTTCAGGAAAGTGATTTCCAATAATAGACGATGCTTTTTCATAACTTATACCTTTGGTAAGTTTAAATAACTTTAATATAGGTACAAGTATAAATTTTGAAAACAAACCAGCTTCTACAATAATAAATAACCAAAACAAAATCGTTCTACCAACACTATTCAACCATAAAAAATACTCTATCAAAAGTGTCAACAAAAAGTAAAGAATACCAATACTAAGAAATAATATAATTCCTTTTATCAGTTCATTGATATAATATTTTTTGATAAACTGTTCTAATTTATCTTTTATAAAGTCAAAATTATCCATCTTATAAAGTCTAATCTTTTGATTAACTTATAAATCTACAATTTTATTTGCAATAGAATTGTTATATTTATAATAATTCAATCCCCTAAAAAATAGGTTGTTATGAGAGATTTAAAGTATATCTGTGCCTATACTATACCAATAACTGCTATTATTGGGTTATGGTTGCAAGATATTTATACTTATTTCACTCCTATCTATGCCTTTGGATTTATACCAATTATAGAGTTATTCACAAATGCTTCTACCGAAAATCTTGATAAGGAAAGTAAAACTTCAAAAAATAAAAATATACTTTTTGACTGGATGTTATATTTAAACATATTTATTGTTTATGGTGTTCTTATTTATACTTTGGTCACAGTTACCCATACATCATTAGAAACCTTTGAACTAACCGGAATTATTATTTCTACAGGAATTGTATTAGGAACAAATGGAATTAATGTTGCTCATGAATTAGGACATCGTTTTACCAAAGAACGGTTTATAGGTAAAGCTTTATTGCTACCCTCATTATACATGCATTTTTATATAGAACATAACTTTGGTCATCATCAAAAAGTTGCTACAAAAGAAGATCCTGCAACTGCAAAGTATAATCATCCTGTTTATTTATTCTGGATTACCTCTACCATTGGTCAATACATAAGTGCATGGAAAATACAATTAAACCTTCTCAAAAAACAAAACAAATCCTTTTTCTCATTCAAAAATGATATGTTATGGTATATATTTTTTATCCTAATATATCTTTCTACAATTACATATTTCTTTGGCATTCTTGGTTTGAAGACCGCTATTCTAAGTGGCATTGTAGGGTTTCTTCTTCTTGAAACTATAAATTATATAGAACATTACGGATTAAGACGATCTAAAACTAATACGGGAAGATATGAGCGAGTAAGAGAAATCCACTCATGGAATTCTAATCATCAACTCGGAAGAATATTGTTATATGAACTTACACGACATAGCGACCATCATCATCGAGCATCAAAAAAATATCAAATCTTAGATCATCATGATCAAAGTCCACAACTTCCTTTTGGGTATCCAACATCTATGGTTTTGGCACTCTTACCACCTATTTGGTTTTTTATAATGAATAAACGTGTTCCACGTGAAATGAAAACTGCTAAAAATACTTAGAAATATATCCTATATAATACTTACCAAATCATTTTTTGAGCCTATATAAGATTGTATCTTTGCAAGTACTATACATTATTTAAGATTAAAACACATAATCATGACTGATAACATTAGGGTACGATTTGCACCAAGTCCTACCGGACCCTTGCATATAGGTGGTGTAAGAACTGCATTATTTAATTATCTTTTTGCCAAAAAGCATAACGGAACATTTATACTAAGAATTGAAGATACAGATCAAAATAGATATGTACCAGGAGCTGAAGAATACATAAAAAAAACACTTGATTGGTGTAAAATTCCTTATGATGAAGGACCAAATAAGGACAAAGGTTTTGGACCATATAGACAAAGTGAACGTAAACATATTTATAAAGAATATGCAGATCAACTCATCAAAAATGGATTTGCATACTATGCATTTGATACTACAGAAGCCTTAGATATACATAGAAAAGAACACGAAGCTGAAGGAAAAACATTTATCTATAACTGGCATAACCGAGAAAAACTTACTAATTCTTTATCGTTAACTCCAGAAGAAGTTGATCACAAAATTAATTCCGGAGAACCATATGTCATTAGATTCAAATCTCCAAAAGATGAAACTCTGTATCTTCAAGATGAAATTAGAGGAGATATCAAAATCGATACTAATATTCTAGATGATAAAATTTTATTCAAAAGTGATGGTATGCCTACATATCATCTTGCTAATATCGTAGACGATCATCTTATGAAAATTACGCATGTAATTCGAGGTGAAGAATGGTTACCATCCCTACCCCTACACTATTTATTATACAAATCCTTAGGATGGGATACTCCAAAATTTGCTCATCTTCCTTTAATATTAAAGCCGGTAGGAAAAGGAAAACTAAGTAAAAGAGATGGAGATAAAATGGGATTCCCAGTGTTTCCATTAGAATGGAAAGATCCTAAAACAAATGACATTTCTTCAGGATATAAACAAGATGGATATCTACCGGAAGCTGTAATCAATATGCTTGCGTTTTTAGGTTGGAATCCCGGTACAGAGCAAGAATTGTTTTCTATAGAAGAACTCATTAAAGCGTTTGATCTAAAAAGAGTAAATAAGGCAGGTGCTAAATTTGATCCAGAAAAAACAAAATGGTTTCAACAACAACATTTACAAAGAAAAGATAGTGACACACTATCTAATGAATTTGCTGAACTATTATCACAAAAAAATATCGAAACAAAACTCGATCTTACTACAATCATCAATACTGTAAAAGAAAGAGCAACCTTTACAAAAGACCTTTGGGATTTATCT
This sequence comes from Aquimarina algicola, assembly GCF_006443095.1. GTDB lineage: Bacteria > Bacteroidota > Bacteroidia > Flavobacteriales > Flavobacteriaceae > Aquimarina > Aquimarina algicola. Next base: position 1,290,326 of record NZ_VFWZ01000002.1, on the reverse strand, counting down.
TCATTCTATTTCTTATCTCCATCAGAATACGATCAAAAAGCTATTAAAAAGGCATGGAAAGAAGATACTCCTCACCTTATGCACGAATTAACAAGGATTCTGAATGATATTACTGATTTTAGCGAAGACAATGTAACTACAACCGTAAAAGCATGGATCACTGGTAAAGAAATAGGTTTTGGTAAAATTATGATGCCTCTGCGTATCGCACTTGTTGGTTCTCTACAGGGCCCGGATCTTTTTCAAATCGCTGCTATGATCGGAAAAGAAGAAACTATACAAAGAATAGAAAATGCTATAGAAAATAATTAACATATCTTACTCAACAATCAAGATTTTTATTTACATAGTTTTATATACCCAACCCTGAAGAGAGATTAGTATTATAACTTTCTTCAGGGTTTATTTTTTAGAGATGTAACATTATTATGTAAATATATACTCATATTATAAAACTCATTATTAATATCTTAACCTTAATAATATTATAGATTTTCAATTATAAGAAGTTAAAATTTATTGAGTATTTTAGAATGTAATAATTTATAAAACAAAACATAATGAATCTATATTTAATTCCCGCTGTTATTTTTGGGTTTATCTTCATAATTTCAGGAATATTCACTGTAAAGCAACAAACATCTGTCATTATAGAACGCTTTGGAAAGTTTCTAAGCACAAGAAATTCAGGACTTCATTTCAAGATACCAATGATTGACCGTATTGCAGGGCGTGTAAATCTTAGAATACAACAATTAGATGTAATTGTAGAAACAAAGACCAAAGATGATGTATTTGTTCGTCTCAAAATATCAGTGCAATTTCAGGTGATCAAACAAAAAGTATATGATGCTTTTTACAAATTAGAAAATCCTAACGATCAAATTACCTCTTATGTGTTTGATGTAGTACGTGCAGAAGTACCAAAAATGAAACTTGACGATGTTTTTGAACGCAAAGATGATATTGCAATTGCTGTAAAGCAAGAACTTAATGAGGCCATGGTAAACTATGGATATGATATTATAAAAACATTGGTTACAGATATCGATCCTGATCTTCAGGTAAAAGAAGCTATGAACAGAATCAATGCTGCAGAACGTGAAAAGGTAGCTGCTGAATACGAAGCCGAAGCTGAAAGAATTAAAATTGTAGCCAAAGCAAGAGCCGAAGCTGAAAGTAAAAGACTACAAGGACAAGGTATAGCAGACCAACGTAGAGAAATCGCCAGAGGTCTAGAAGAAAGTGTTGATGTTTTGAACAATGTAGGAATAAATTCTCAAGAAGCCTCTGCCCTAATTGTAGTGACTCAACATTACGATACATTACAATCTATAGGAGAAGAAACAAACAGTAATCTTATTCTATTACCAAATTCTCCACAAGCAGGAAGTGATATGTTAAATAATATGATTGCGTCTTTTACTGCATCAAATCAAATTGGTGAAGAGTTAAAAAAGCAAAACGCCAAAAAACGAAATCAAAGAAAAAATGATGATACTTTATAAAACACTTAATTTGATATTTTCTTAAGGTATTTTAATTTCAATTATTGAGTAAATGTTAATTTTTATTAGACAAGGCTAAAAATCTGATGTTTTTTAACCAGAAATCAAATAAGAACATTTTAAGAAGTCTTTACAAGGTAAATGCTATTGTGATATTAACTTAAAAAAATAAGCGCTTAATACGCTTTATATGAATCCAAAATTTATAATAAAAAATGATAACTATTACTTAAATTATAGATTAATCTTATCAAATAAAAATTAATAAATTTGTAAAAATTATCTCACAAATTTTAATCATATTAAATTTAGACCCCCTATGAGAAATTATCTAATTATCTTTCTTTTTATCACAGGAAGCATCTTTTCTCAAAATATAGATGCTTTAAAAAAACAAGCACTAAAAGATGCAAGAGCAACATCTCAAGCATCAATTGATCGGAATCTAAGTAACATCTTAAAATATACACATCCAAAGATCATAAAAAAATATGGTGAAGAAGAATTAATGAGTGCTATGGATGAAATCTTTAGAACTATGGATGCTCAAAATATAACGATCAAAAATTCTGTTGTAGAAGAAGTTACAGACATTAAAAAAGAAAATAAGGAGTACAGATGTTTGGTAAAAAATACCGTTAATATGGATTTTAATGGTAGAACTATCATTATAAAAAGCTCATTATTTGGTTTTTATGATAAAAAGAAAAAACAATGGCATTTTGTAGAGTCAAATAAGCTTCTTGATGATCCCGAAACGAAAGACATTTTCAAAGATTTTAAAACAGATATTGAAATTCCTATTGATGAGCAAATAGCTGATAATTAAAAACAAAAAAACGGATGAAGAAGTATATTCTCATCCGTTTTTTTGTTACAACATTCTCTGTTATATATTAAATTTTGAAGCTGTAGCCTCCGCTTCCTGTTGCAAAAGCTCATTTTTATCATCTAATCCTTTTGTAATAAAATCTTTTGCAGATTGGTCAGGCAAACTATCAGTATTTGTAAGAACTTCTCTCAATGCTATCATTGTAGCAATTCTAGTTCCTGATTTTTTTATTGCTGTTTCAAATAAAGGCACTAATTCTTCTAATTCTACTTTCTTTGCAGCCTCTACTATTTTAATTTTAAGCGCTTCTCTCTTATTTTCCGGAAGGTTAGTATACTTTTTACCAGCTCTCTTTATTTCGTCTATTGCAGAGACCTCTCTTTGCTGATTTTGAACTTGCTTTTGATTGTTGTTGGATGATACAGGACTGGATTTTACCTTAGCCCAAGTATCTCTTAATCCTACAGTTTTATTAAAAACCAATGCTTCTGGTTTACTATCAATATCTACATTAAAATATCCTAATCGCTGAAACTGGAATGTATCCAGATGATTCACGTCTGCAAGACCTGGTTCTACATAACCTGTAATCGTTTTTAATGAATCAGGATTAAGAAAATCCATAAAATCCTTGTCTTTATGGCTATCTGGAGCTTCATCATTAAACAATCGATCATATACACGAATCTCTGCAGGTATCGCATGTTGTATAGACACCCAGTGTAGTGTTCCTTTTACATTAAGTTTAGACGCTTCTGTACCACTACCCGATTTACTTTCTGGATCATAGGTACAGTGAATTTCTGTAATATTACCTTCACTATCTTTTACAACGCTTTCTCCTTTGATAATATATGCGTTTTTAAGACGAACTTCTTTTCCTAGAGTTAATCTAAAGAACTTACGTCCGGCTTCTTCTTTAAAATCTTCTTTTTCTATATATAATTCTTTAGAAAAAGGAACGTTTCTAGATCCTGCATTTGCATCTTCAGGATTGTTTTCTGCTTCTAACCACTCTTCCTGACTATCTGGATAATTTGTAATCACAAGTTTAACTGGATCAATAACAGCCATCACTCTTGGTGCTCTTTTATTCAAATCCTCTCTTACACAAAATTCTAATAAAGAAACATCAATAACATTTTCTCTTTTGGCAACCCCAACGGTTTCTACAAATTTTCGAATAGATAATGGTGTATAACCTCTTCTTCTTAAACCAGAAATGGTAGGCATTCTTGGATCATCCCAACCCGATACGATCTTCTCCTCTACTAATCTAAGTAATTTACGTTTACTCATAATCGTATAACTGAGATTCAACCGTGCAAATTCTCGCTGTTTTGGTCGTATATTTTCACTATATACTTGATCCAAAAACCAATCATATAATTTTCTATGAGGTTTAAACTCTAATGAACATAGAGAATGAGAAATATGTTCTATATAATCACTTTCGCCATGAGTCCAGTCGTACATAGGATAAATACACCATTGATCTCCAGTTCTATGATGTGATTTTTTTAGAATTCTATACATCAAAGGGTCTCTCATCAACATATTAGGATCAGCCATATCAATTTTAGCACGCACTACATGTTCTCCTTCATCAAAAACACCTTCTTTCATTTTCTGAAAAAGATCAAGGTTTTCTGTTACAGACCTGTCTCTATATGGGCTATTTTTTCCTGGTTCTGTTGTAGTTCCTTTTTGCTCTGCTATCTCTTCTGCAGACTGTGAGTCTACATAGGCTTTACCTTCTTTGATAAGTGCTACTGTCCAATCATATAATTGTTGAAAATAGTCTGAAGAATAGCATTCTTTATCCCATTGATAGCCCAACCAAGAGATATCTTTTTTGATAGCATCAACATATTCTTGCTCTTCTTTTGCGGGATTTGTATCGTCAAATCTAAGATTAACCGGGGCATTATATTTAAGTCCCAATCCAAAACTTATTCCTATTGCTTTTGTGTGTCCTATATGCAAGTATCCATTAGGCTCAGGAGGAAAACGAAAACGAAGGTCATCTTTAGACATTCCGTTGTTTAAATCCTCTTCTATAATATGCTCTATAAAATTGAGTGGTTTTTTCTCTTCTGACATGGCCAATTTATATAAGCCACAAAATTACTAAAATTCTAACCTTAGAGAATACACAAAAGGTATTTATCAACATAAAAAAGATAATGACCTTATAAAAAAAGGGATATTTTCCCCGTTATGAATACCAAAGATTCTTTTTACATTTGCAAAAAAGATTTTGTGGGATTTATCAAATTAAAAAACATCAAGGTATATGCCTATCATGGATGCCTTGTTGAAGAAAAAAAAATTGGATCAGATTATCGAGTAGATTTAAAAGTTAAAGCTGATCTTACAAAGTCTTCATTATCTGATAAACTGGCAGATACTGTAGATTACGTTCATTTAAATCGTATTGTGAAAGAAGAAATGGCAATTCGTTCAAAACTATTAGAACATGCAGCTGAGCGTATTTTGGTTAGAATTTTAGACGAATTACCTCTGGTTGATATCGCTATTGTAAATGTTTCAAAAATAAATCCACCTATTGGTGGAAATGTAGAAATGGTAACGATTACAAGAACCAAAAAACGTTAATTTTTGGATATAAATCTAGAAGATTTACGTTTTAATGCGAAATCATTTGAGAAGTAATGATAAATTTTTTTACATTTGCTCTCCAATTGAAAAGGGTGTCGTGGCCGAGTGGCTAGGCAGTGGTCTGCAACACCATCTACAGCGGTTCGAATCCGCTCGACACCTCAAAGAAAAAATCCCGAATTTTTATTCCGGGATTTTTTTATGTAAAGTAGATTGTGGTGTTATCTTGTCGATTTCATCTTGTATTCTTTGTTCTACTGTATCTGGTATTACACCTTTCATTATCAGAAAAATACCTGAGATTACCATAATAATACTGATAGATTTTTTGATAATATATATCCGTTTTGGAGTCAATTTTCGTTTAAGTCTTTTGGCTAGTAACATCTTAAATACATCGATAAAAAGATATGTTCCTAATATCATTGTAAAAAAGATAATAATTCTTTGGCTACTCATATCATCCTGAGAACCAAATCCTATAATCACAAATAACCAAAATCCCAGAACACCTATATTAATAAAATTGAGTAAAAAACCTTTTATAAATAGTTTGAAATAATTGCGTTTATTAATTACTTCTACTGTTGTATCTCTTACTTTTAGATAGCTATTTCGTTCTTTGATAAACGAAATGATCCCATAGGTAAGCAATAACATACCTCCCAAAATAAAAAGAGCAGGATCATCTTTTATTTTTTCTATGATCTTGCTCGTACTAAAATATGCAATAAATATAAAAACGATATCTGCAAAGATAACTCCTAGGTCTACTGCCAATGCTGCTCTAAAGCCTTTGATAGCGGCAGTTTCTAATAAAACAAAAAAAACCGGCCCTATCAAAAAAGCTAAAAAAAATCCAATAGGTATTGCTGCTTGAGCATCTTGTAGCATGACGTATCAACGTGTTTGCTACAAAGTTAAAAAAACTAACTAGTTAACTTCAATTATTTTTCCTCCTAATAGCTTTTGTGTATCTAATTCTTTTGGATTTCCAAAAACACGTATTGTACCACCTGCATTTGTATTCGCCTTCAGATAGATATTTGCATTTACTTCTGCTATTCCACCAGCACTAACTCTTACTTGTGTCTCTACGGTTTCTAGATTTCTACCATAAAATTGCCCTCCGGAATTTATCACAACCTCTTGTTCTTTTGCATCTCCTTCAAGTTCTAATACCCCACCTGTCACAGATTTTGCATAAAGAAAATCTGTTTCGATCTTTGCGTCTATCTTTCCTCCTTCTTGCGCTCTAATATCTAATTTTCTCGAAGTTATTACATCATCTGAAGCTATTCTTGCCCCTTCATTAACATCTAATTTCTTTAGTTCTTTATAAAACAGGATAACTTTTGTATTATTACCATCCCATAGGTTATTAAGAGACATTCTGATTTTTAAAAGATTTCCATTTTGAACCACATTAACATCTCTTCTTTTGATACCAGTGATCTCAATCTTATTTTCTTCACTTTTTACTAATGTTACTTGTATCTTATCAAAGACTTTTAATTCATTAAAATCTCCTAAATTTCTTGTAATTTCTTTTTGCGCGTGTATTTTGCCTATCAAGACAGAAAATACAATAAGCATAATTGCCTTTTTCATCATTTTCCTTATTTAATAAATTTAAAATGTAAACTTATATTCTCATTTAGGATAAAACGTAATCTGCAAAAGATTATTCTATTTCTTCTCTGGTTCCGAGCAAGGTAAAATCAAGATGTCTTTTGATCAGGTCAGCATTTTTTACTTTTACATATACCTCGTCTCCCAACTGATATATTTTCTTTGTTTGCTGACCAATAACAGCGTATTCGTCTTGATCAAAAATGTAATGATCATCTGATAGATCTTTGAGTCTAACCATACCTTCACATTTATTATTTATGATCTCTACATAGATACCCCATTCTGTTACTCCTGATATAACACCCAAAAACTGTTCATCTTGGTGATCTTTCATAAACTTTATTTGCATAAATTTTATAGAATCACGTTCTGCATTGGCTGCAAGATTCTCCATAGAACTGCTATGATTACAGCGTTCTTCGTACTCTTCTTCGGCAACAGATTTTCCTTTATCCAAATAATGTTGTAACAAACGATGTGCCATAACATCCGGATATCTTCTAATCGGTGAGGTAAAATGTGAGTAGTAATCAAAAGCTAAACCATAATGACCTATATTGTGAGTTGTATATTCTGCTTTACTCATGCTACGTATTGCTAACGTATCTACCAAATTTTGTTCTTTTTTTCCTTGAACCTCTTTTAGTAATCCATTTAGTGAATTAGTAGTTGTTTTTCGATCTCTAAGATCTAATTTATATCCAAACCGACCAATGATATTTTGTAAAGCAGCTAATTTTTCATCATTAGGTTCATCATGTACTCGATATACAAATGTTTTTTTAGGATTTTGTTTTCCGATGAATTCTGCCACTTTTTTATTAGCAAGCAACATAAACTCTTCAATAAGCTTATTAGCGTCCTTAGAAGTCTTAAAAAACACTCCTTTTGGCTCATTATCTTCATTCAAAGAGAATTTAACCTCAACTTTATCAAAAGATATAGCTCCTTGTCGCATTCGTTGCGTTCGCATTATTTTTGCAAGCTCATCTAATTTTAATACTGCATCTGCAATATTTTGATCTGTTGCATATGCTTTTCCTGTTAGTGAAATCTCTTCAGGAATTTCGTTTTGACTAGTTTCTATAATGTGTTGTGCTTCTTCATAAGCAAAACGTGTATCAGAGTATGTAACTGTTCTACCAAACCATTGCTCTTTTATTTCTGCTTTATCATTCAACTCAAACACAGCAGAAAATGTATATTTTTCTTCATGTGGTCTTAAAGAACAAGCATTATTTGATAATACTTCTGGTAGCATGGGTACTACTCGATCTACCAAATATACAGAGGTAGCTCTCTCGTATGCTTCTTCGTCGAGAATGGTGCCGGGTTGTACATAATGAGATACATCTGCAATATGGATTCCCACTTCATAATTACCATTATCAAGTAGCTGAAATGACAAAGCATCATCAAAATCTTTTGCATCTTTTGGATCAATGGTAAACGTCAAGATATCACGCATGTCCCTACGTTTCTTGATTTCAGATTCTTGAATAGATGTATCTAACTTGTTAGCAAACTCTTCTACTTCTTGTGGAAACTCATAAGGAAGCCCGTATTGTGCTAAAATTGCATGGATTTCTGTATGATGCTCACCAGGTTTACCCAATACTTTGATTACTTTTCCAAAAGGAGACTCTGCATTTTCGGGCCAATCTTCAAGTTTGACCAAAACCTTATCTCCATTTTCTGCATCATTAATCTTATTTTTTGGAATAAAAATATCTGTGTACATTCTAGAATCTTGCATATCGACAAAAGCATAATTCTTTTGAATTTCAATAACACCAACAAATTCACTTTGCTTACGAGAAATGATCCTTGAGATTTCGCCTTCGCTTTTTCCTCTTCGCTTTCTTCGATATACATACACTTCTACTTCATCACCATTCAGCGCTTTGTTTAAATTCGTACTAGGTATAAAAATATCATCATCCTGATCTTCTACAATTACATATCCTGAACCTTTTGAAGTAATCTCTAATTTTCCAACATATGTATTACTACTAAGAATAATTTTAAATTTTCCTCGATCAACTTCTTCTATCTGTTTTTTGGCTGCTAATTGTGCAAGCTTTTTAATAATTTGGTTTCTACTACTGGCATCATTAACACCAAATTTTGCAGCAATTTGTTTGTAGTTAAAACTTTTATCAGGATCAGCTTTGAGAATTTTAAGGATTCCTTGGTTGATGTTTTCTATTTTGGGAGACTTTTTTCTTCTTCTACTCTTTCTTTTCATTAAATCTATTCTATTATTTATGATAAAAGTACAGTTTATCTTTTAACATTTACAATTTTAACTTTAAACTTTTATTAATCATTAAAAATTAGCTTTGTTTAATAAATTATCTGTAAATCAAATGAATACAATTCAATTTTTTAAACAAAAACTTATATTTATCTTAAAAATTACTTAAATTTATAGAACTAAGTATATCTGAATGAAGTTTGAATCACGGTATTTGACATGAATAAAATCAAAAAAATACATAAAATTATAATACTCTTTATTGTCATATTTCTTTTAGGCATATACTCATTTAGTGTATATATAAATAAAACAATGAGTCAGAAGAAAGAACCTATTGATCAAACAAATATAAATTCTCCTATACCTCAACCTTCAGATAGAAAAGCTACTCAAATTCATTAATCTAATTTTATAATTCTTATTTTGTATCTTGTACTAGCATGAGTATTTAGCATTCGCCTTAAAATGAAAGACTTCGTAATCGTAAAAACGTATACATATCCTTTTGAATATACTGTTTTAAAACTATTATTAGATCAAGAAGGTATCTCTTATTTTTTTGAAAACGAAACCATGGTTGGCGTATTCCCCTTCTATTCTAACGCAATAGGAGGTATCAATCTCAAAGTCCACAAAAAGGATAAAACAAGGGTTCTACAAATTATTGATCAACTTAACAGAGATCCAAACTTAAGAATCGTATAAATTCATTTTACAATACTCTTTTAATTTCTTTAGTTCTTAACAGATATTATATAATTCTCTTTTTTCTTTTTCTTTTTTAAAATTAATAATGATTATTATGATGTAGTGTGGATAGCGGTATAACTTTTTGAAATTTTATTTGTTTTTTAAGTTAAAGTAAATTTTCATAAACATATGAACAGGATATTAATAGCATAAATGCCTGAAAATCTTCTAAAAATGAAATATAATTAACAGATGTTAATAGATCAAAATTACAAGATATTTTTAATATTATTACGGTAAAACCGTAGTTTATAACGTTAGCTTAACATTTGAAAACTTCTCCAAAAAAAGACGAATTAAAATTTTGATTTGTTGTTGACAGCTTTGTATTCTAATAAAAATTAAAAGAAGCAAAAAAACTTTCTCAATTTTAGCAACTATTTATTCACATAGTATGTTAACATAGGGTTATGAGTTATTAACATTAAGATAATATTGGCTAAACATTTGATTACTTGAAGTTTACTGTATAATTGAGATATAAATGATCCTGGGTTTCTTTCAAAATCCTAAAAATACTTATTTGTCTATGCTTATGAGCTTATCTAGAAGTAGTTGACTACTTTTCAAGTTTAGAGTATCTTTGCATAAACATCAAAATCGACAAAAAAAATGAAAATAGCTATCGGGAATGATCACGCAGGGACTGAATATAAACTTGCCATTGTAGAATATTTAGAGTCAGAAGGAATAACTGTACAAAATTACGGAACGAATGAAAATAGTAGCGTAGATTATCCTGATTTTGTACATCCTGTAGCAAAAGATGTTGATACAGAACAAGTAGATCTAGGAGTTTTGATTTGCGGTAGCGGAAATGGTGTAGCAATGACAGCAAATAAGTATAAAAAAGTAAGAGCAGGGCTTTGCTGGACAAAAGAAATTACCGAACTGACCAAACAACATAACAATGCAAATATCATATGCATTCCTGCTAGATTTACATCTCTACCACAAGCTATAGAAATGGTAAAAACTTTTTTAGATACAGAGTTTGAAGGAGGAAGACATGCAAAACGTGTTGATAAAATAGCAACATGTATATAAAAATGTTATCATTTTTTTTAATTATTTCTAAACAGTATTCAAGTTTATTCTGTATCACGTATGGCTGTTAACTTTTCTGTAAAAAAATTTAGTGATTTATCATTATCAGAGTTATATCAAGTACTGCGCTTACGTGCTGAGGTCTTTGTGGTAGAACAAGATTGTGTATATCAAGATATAGATAATAAAGATCAAAAGGCACTACACGTATTAGGGAATAAAGATAATCATGTAGTAGCGTATACAAGAATATTTGATAAGGGAGATTACTTTGAAAATGCTAGTATTGGCAGAGTTGTTGTTGCCGAAAATGAAAGAAAATACGGCTATGGTCATGATCTTATGAAAGAAAGTATAAAAGCAATTGAGAATCATTTTGACACAAAACAGATCAAAATCTCTGCGCAAACCTATTTAAAAAAGTTCTATAATAGTCATGATTTTGTTCAAGTTGGAGAAGAATATTTGGAAGATGGTATTCCCCATATCGCAATGATAAAATCTTAAAGTATAATATTTATATAACATCGTAACAAAAACCCCTTTAAAAAAAGCTTCTTTAAAGGGGTTTGATTATTTATAAAGTAAATATGTGTACTATTTTAATATAGAAGCATACTTATTTGTATCATTTAAAATTTCCTGACCTTTTGCTACTTCAGGATTGTGAGTTACGTAGTAATTATACAATCCTTCTCTATAAAAATAGCGTTTTACAATTTCGTCTGTAATTAGATTTTTAATTTCTTTTTTATAAGTGTCTAAAGCATTTTGTTTTGATACTTCAATAGAAGCCATAACTTGTTTATAACTTGCTTCGATTTCTTTATCAAAGTTTTCTCTTTTTGCTGATTCTAAAGCCTTTTTAAATGATTTTTCGGTCTCAGTTTCAAAATTAAAATCACTTTGTTTTACATAGGTTTTAAAATCCTCATAATCTTTATCAGTAAAAGTAAAATTAGTGGCATCTTTTAACTCATGAGAGTAGTAATATTTGGTAGCATATGTAAAGATAGCATCCGAACGCAATAGTGCTGTAGTAATTTCACTAAATTTTGAGGTCTCCATTTCAATATCAGGTTGTATACCTCCACCATCGTATACTGTTCTTCCATTTTTGGTTTTGAAGGCTTTGAAATCTTTTGCATCATAGCGTACGGCTTTATTATCCTTATCTCTATGCCAATAATCTAAAGCCTGAATGCATCTGCCACTTGGGGTGTAGTATCTTGATATGGTTATTTTTAATTGTGTACCATACGTAAGTTTTTTTGGTCGCTGTACTAATCCTTTTCCAAAACTTCTTGCACCAATTACTACTCCTCTATCGAGATCCTGAATACTTCCTGCTACGATCTCACTTGCAGAAGCACTTCTTCCATTTACCAAAACGACTAAAGGAATTTGAGTATCTATAGGTTCTTTTTTTGTAAAATACTGTTTGTTATATTTTTTAACAACAGATTTTGTAGTGGTAATCAACTCACCTTTGGGAACAAAAATATTGGTAACATTGATAGCTTCACTAAGTAAACCTCCTGGATTACCTCTTAAATCAAGAATTAATTTATTAGCACCTTTGGCTTCTAGGTCTTTTAAAGCAGCAATAGTCTCGCTAGAAGCTTTGTTATTAAATTTTGATAATACAATATACCCTGTATTATCTTTTAATAATGTGTAGAAAGGGACAGCATCTACTTCGATTTCTTCTCGTGTAAGTACTGTTTTCTTTGTTTCTCCTTGTCTTTTATAAGTAATGTCTACTTTGGTATTACTGGCTCCTTTAAGAAGTTCTCCAGCGTCTTCTTTGAAATCAGACACCTTTATATCTCCGATCTGTATAATTTCATCTCCGGCTTTTAATCCGGCTTTATCTGCAGGATAACCTTTATACGGTTCTATGATAATGATTTTATCTTTGATTGTTCTTACCGAAGCGCCTATACCGGTGTATTCTCCTGCATTACGAATTTTGGACGCTTCAACATCTTGTTCATTCCAATATTTGGTATATGGATCAAGATCATCGAGCATGGCTTTGATCGCAGTATCCATCAATTCTGCAGGGTTTGTTTCATCTACATAGTTCATGTTCAATTCTTTGAACATAGTTGTAAAAATTTCGATTTGTTTTGCGATTTCAAAAAAATCTGATTTAAAACTAACTGTAGATAGTAAAATAGCAACTGCTACAATAGGATATATAACTCTCTTTTTCATAAAGACTTATTTTTTGCTTACCTGATTAAATACAATAGTATTGATGTTGATAAGCTATTTTATTTCTTGTTCAACAAATTTTTGTAATAATGCTTTAAATTTATGTTCCATAAATGTATACTCTGGTATTTCTTTACCTAAATATAAGAACATAAATGTGTATTGATGAGTAGTGTTGATGACAATATACTTATTTTTTCTATAACTTTCCCGCATTAAACGTTTTATATGGTTACGATCAACAGCTTTTTTAAAGTTACGTTTGCTTACAGAAACACCAGCTTTTATAGTGACATTTTCTTCAAAAGTAGTTTTTTTATAGATGAGTTTAATGGGGTATTTTGATACAGCTTTCCCTTCAGAAAAAAGATTACCAATTTCTTTTCTGCTTTTTAATTTTTCTTTCTTATTAAAAGTGGCTTTCATTGCAGCTAAAAGTAATCAATAGATTTTATATATATTCTTGAAGTAAAGAAAACCGACTTTAAAACACTTTTAAAGTCGGTTTTTATATAAGTTATCCTAAATAATATATTTTTTATTCTGAAAATGTATTATTACCAGGATTTACATCTGCCATAGTACCTGTAATATCTATAGATATTGTTTTTATTTCTGATTTTGGTTTAGAAAGTTGTACAGAATATGTTGGTTTGGCCCAGGGCCAATCGGGTAGAATAGTTCTTTTCATAGATGGAATAGGGTTCTCTTTTTGTCCTCTCATCATTCTTAAGGGGATATAAAAAGATTCTACCGTATTATCCTTGTATTCTACATAAAGATCTACTGGCATAGGCATAAGACCCATTCGTTCTAAAATTACCTGAGTTGTTTTTTCTTTTTCTATGGTTTCTTTGATACCATAGTCTATTGTATTTGTAGTTTTGGTCCAATCTGTTAGATACCAGTCCAATTGTAACCCTGATATTTTTTCTGCAATTCGTTTAAAATCGTTAGGAGTAGGATGTTTAAATTTCCACTCATTGAAGTATCTTTTTAGAGTCTTTGCAAGATTTTCTTCTCCTATGATATATCCTAACTGTGAAAGAAAAACAGCTCCTTTTGAGTATGCAGAAGCACCGTAAGCAGAGTTATGAGCATATCTATCTGCATGAGTTGTTTGTGGTTGTTCTATACCTGATAATGCTAATTGCATGTATCCTTTATAAATCCCTCTAAGAGAATTAGGATTATTTTGTTTCATGACTTCATTCATAGCCAAAGTAGAGATATAGGTTGTAAATCCTTCATCCATCCACTCATGCTTTGCTTCATTAGTGGCCAAAATATGTTGAAACCATGAATGTGCCATCTCATGAGCTGTAACTCCTACAAGGCTGGCAAACTTTCTTTCTCCTGTAATTAGAGTACACATAGCATACTCCATTCCTCCGTCTCCTCCTTGCAATACAGAATATTGATCGTATGGATATTTACCAACTTTATCACTAAAAAACTGCATTAATTCTACTGTTTTAGGCTGTAGATCCTTCCAGTTATCAATATATTCTTTTTTGTTTTTATATAAAAAATGCAAAGTGGGTCCATTGGGCACCTCTACTACATCATGAATATAATCTGGGTCAGCAGTCCATGCAAAATCATGAACGTTAGGAGCATTAAAATGCCAAGAAAGCTTTTTTCCTTTTTTATTTACTTTGGTATTAGGTTTTTCATAGCCATACCCTATTTCTTGAGGATTCTGTAAATATCCTGTAGCTCCTAAAATGTAATCTTTATCAATATCTATTGTGACATCAAAATTTCCCCAAACTCCATGAAACTCTCTAGCAATGTATGGATGGGCATGCCAACCTTCAAAATCATATTCGGCCATTTTTGGGTACCACTGTGTCATTGATAAAGCCACATTTTCTTTGCTATTTCTACCAGAACGACGTATTTGATCAGGTACTTGACCATTAAACTCCATAGAGAAATTAACTTTCTCTCCAGGTAAAATGGGTTTATTAAGGTTTACTTCTAGAACAGTTCCTTCTGTTTTGTATGTAAGAGAGGTACCATTTTGAGATAAAGACGATACCTTGAGAAAACCTATTGTTTCTGGAGTTAATTTGCTGATTCGATCCATAACTCTCGGATCTGGATCCGGTAGATCTCTAGATCGTTCATCCATCTCACTTCCTGGCTGAAAAGCATTAAAATAAAGATGATAAAAAACCTGATACAAAGTATCGGGAGAGTTATTGGTATACACTAATTCTTGTGTGCCTTTGTATTGAAATTTGTCTACATCCATATCGATTTTCATTGTATAATCAACATGTTGTTGCCAATACGGAGTATTATTCTGTGCTACGGCACATAGAATTCCGGTGAATAAAACAAGAAAAGACGATGCTTTAGTAATCATAAAATATTATTTTGATAATTTATCTGCCATAATAAAAGCATTATAAAGATTTACCATTTTACCAGACTTAGAAAGTGAAGTAAATGGACCTACATTTGCTGCGTCTCCTCCTATGATTACAGAAGCAGTTGTACTTAATCCGCTATTCATAAGGATTTGTTTTACCTGCGCAGCTTTTAATTTAGGATAATAAGATCTAATAAGTGCAGCAACACCGGCAACAGCAGGAGCAGCCATTGATGTTCCTTGCAAGTACTCATAAGAGTTATTTGGGGTGGTAGACCATATTTTTACTCCTGGAGCAAATACATCTACATTACTCTTACCATAATTAGAAAAATCAGCGATCAAACTTGAACCATATTCATAGTTAAGAGCGCCTATAGTAATAAAGTTATCCGAAATTTCAGTTTCGTTATTAATTTGATCGTTTGGATATACTGCTTTTTGATCTAAATCTTCGGCTTCATTTCCTGCTGCATTTACGATTAATACATCTTTTGAAGCAGCATAAGAAATAGCTTCTCGAACCCATTCTGGGTGTGTACTAAAATATTTACCAAAACTCGTATTGATTACAGTGGCTCCGTTATCTACTGCATATCGTATAGCAAGAGCGATATCTTTGTCATACTCATCTCCATTAGGAACGGCTCTTATTGCCATGATTTCTACATTTTGAGCAATACCATCTAATCCTATATTATTGTTTCTTTCTGCGGCGATGATTCCTGCTACGTGAGTACCATGTTTTATTCCTTCTTTTTTAGGATTTGGTCCCATAACATTATTATTACCATATTTGGTATCTGTGATATCATCTACATTATCTCCCACAGCAGTTCTGCCGTCAAATTCTATATTGAGATTGTAATTAAGCTGTTCTGTAAAATGATCTACACCTTCATTTAGATTCTTTATAAAGTCTGCTACAGTATCTCCCGGATCCATAAAACCAAACATTTGTGCTAAAAAAGCGACATTTTGTTGCATTTCTGGAGTAGTTGCTTCTATTTTTAGTAATTCTTCTTTAGAATAATCTTCTTTTCCAATTACATCAACAATAGCTTTGTGAGAAATTTCAGATTGTCTTAAAATCTGTTCATATTGCATTTTTTGAGAAGCATTTTCCTGATATTTTTTTTCATATTCAGCTTTGGCTTCAATATAATTGCTATACTCATTACGATCTTCTTCTGATACAGAGGCTAAGGTTTTACCATTGTATTTTGAGCTTAGTTTCTTTATAATTCTTACAAATTCTAGATTTTCATCTTCAGAGTCGCCTAAAAAGTTCCAACCGTTGATATCATCAACATATCCATTATTATCATCATCGATTCCATTGCCTTTTATTTCTTTTGGATTTACCCAAACCACATTTTTAAGATCTTCATGTTCTATGTCTACACCACTATCGATCACTCCAACAATTACAGTGCTTCCTTTTCTATTTTTGATGAGCTCGTTATATGCTTTATCAACACTCATTCCCGGAATAGTGTCAGAAACAAGATCTAAAGAATTCCATTTTTTTAATTGTGTTTCTGTTAGATCAATATTTTTTAAAGGAATTGCGTCAATATTTTCTATAGGAGTAGAAATTATTGCAGGCGTACCACAGCCAATCATAAGGATCGATGCGGTAACAGCTGTAACCATTTTATAAGATGGGACAATCATTTTGGTGTTTTTTTTAATTAAAAATTTCATAGCAAGTAAAAACTTCTTTTAGGCGTACGCCTTTTTCTGTATGTTGTACGGTTATTATTTCATTATGCGCATCATGTTCTAAAAACAAATACCAATTATTTGTAGCAGCTTTTTCTAAAAACAATTTTTTTTCATCCAAAGTTAATAAAGGTCTTGTGTCGTAGCCCATAACATATGGTAAAGGTATATGCCCAACTGTAGGGAGCAAATCTGCCATAAAAACTATAGTTTTCCCTTTGTAATTAATATGAGGTATCATTTGTTTTTCTGTATGACCATCGGCAAATAATATACCAAACCCTAATTCTGATTCTTCTTGATAAGAAGTATTGAGTTGTGTTCTTGTAATAAAATTAAGTTGACCACTCTCTTCTATGGGTAGTATGTTTTCCTTTAAAAACGAGGCTTTTTCTCTTGCATTAGGTTCTGTAGCCCATTTCCAATGCTCTTGATTACTCCATATTTTAGCATTTTTGAATGCTAATTCATAGCCGGTTTTTTTATCGTTCCATTGTATAACACCTCCGCAATGATCAAAATGTAAGTGTGTAATAAATACATCTGTGATATCATCTCTATGAAAATTATGCTTTGCTAGAGATTTATCAAGGCTATCATCTCCCCATAAAGAATAGTAGCTAAAAAACTTTTCGGATTGCTTATCGCCCATACCGGAGTCTATTAAAATCAATTGATCACCATTTTCTATCAACAGACAACGAGCAGCAATATCAATAAGATTGTTTTGATCCGCAGGATTTGTTTTATTCCAAAGTACTTTGGGAACGACTCCAAACATAGCACCGCCATCAAGTTTGAAATTTCCTGCCTTTATAGGATATAAATTCATTTAATGTATAATAATTTTTACCCTTTTAAATTTTACCACAAAATTTAAAAAGATTATTCTTAACACAATTATTTATAAAAAAATACACTTTTTTTGATTCCAACTGTGTGGTGCACGGTATGGATAGTTGTAAATTTTTGCAAAATAGAAAAATGGCAAATATCAAGATTTAATTTTTGTACTTTTTAACACTATTTCAATACAATATATCTGTCTTATGTACGAATCGATAGGTTTTAATACAAAAAATAACTGTACTTATATTGAACATTTAATTTTGTGTGCTTTCTAACGATAATATCATTTTCACACAAATGTATACACAAATTTTAACATTTTGTGACTCATACTCTATTAAACTTAGAAATTTCTTTTCCAAGCATTTATAAAAACTCATAAAGAATTGTAGTGTTACAGGATTAATTAATATGATTTTATAAAATATTGCTTTTTGAAAAGGATGTAAATCAAAATATTATACCTTTAATTTAGGATGATAAAATTTGATGTGTACTCAATAATAACTTGAACGGATATTAAATGAAACTTTAAATTGGCATATATTTTTATCATGTTGGAAAAAAATTACGATCTTTCTCCTGAATAATTAGATAATAATACAAAATGTTAGAACTGGCAGGAATAGTCATTTTAGGAATTTTAGCCCAGTGGGTTGCCTGGAAATTAAAAATCCCGGCTATTTTACCTTTGATTTTGATAGGCTTGTTGGTTGGTCCTATAGCTACTCTTTTTACCGAAGATGGTGCAAAGCTAATACAGCCTATTTGGAATGGTAGAGAGGGATTATTTCCTGGAGAAAGCTTGTTTTATTTTGTTTCATTAGCAATAAGTATTATTCTTTTTGAAGGTGGACTTACATTGAGAAGAAGTGAGGTCCTTAATGTTGGACCGGTAATTATTAAATTGATAACTATAGGAGTGGTGGTCACGTTTTTTGGAGCAGGTCTTGCGGCACACTTCATTTTTGATTTGAGCTGGCCGATTGCATTTTTATTTTCTTCATTGATTATTGTAACAGGTCCTACCGTGATCACACCGATTTTGAGAAATATACCTCTCAAGAAAGACGTTTCTGCTGTTTTAAAATGGGAAGGTATTTTAATTGATCCTATTGGAGCTCTTATCGCTGTTTTGGTTTTTGAGTTTATAAGAGCAGGAGCAGGAGAGGAGTTTACTTTTACAGCTCTGATCGAGTTTGGTAAAATTGTATTATTTGGACTTACCTTTGGTTTTACTTTCGCACATGCACTTGCATTTGCGATTAAGAGAAAGATTATTCCGCATTATTTACTTAATGTAGTTACCCTAGCTTCTGTACTTGGAGTCTTTGTATTATCCGATATTTTTGCCCACGAATCCGGTTTACTTTCTGTAGTAATTATGGGATTGGTTTTGGGAAACATTAATCTGCCTAATATTAATGAGATTTTATATTTCAAAGAGTCTCTTAGTGTATTATTAATATCTATATTATTTATTCTTTTGGCAGCAAATATTAATATCGAAGACCTTAAACTTATTTATAACTGGAAAGCAGTTTTGTTATTTTCTGTGGTAGCTTTTTTGATAAGACCTTTGGGAGTGTTTTTGAGTGCAATGCAATCAGGACTTAAAACAAATGAAAAACTTTTTATAAGTTGGGTAGGACCAAGAGGTATTGTAGCAGCCGGTATTGCTTCTTTATTTGGTTTAAAATTGTATAAAGTAGGTATCCCGGCAGCAGAATATATTACACCACTGGTATTCATGATTGTATTAGGCACAGTTCTACTTAATGCAACTACAGCTCGTTTGTTTGCTAAAATCGTTGGTGTATTTCTTAAAAAATCTGACGGGATTCTAATTATAGGAGGATCGAAAATATCAAGATTGATAGCAGTATATCTAAAAGATAACGGTAGACATGTGGTACTTGTCGATAATAACCGAAACAATATTAATAAAGCCAAAGACCTTGGCTTAGAAGCTATAGAAAGTAATATTTATGGAGGTGAATTAAAAGACAATATAGAACTAAGTGATGTAGGGTATCTCATGGCATTAACCGCAAATAGTGATATCAATAAATATGCAATTAATAAGTTCAGAAATCAGTTTGGAGAACATGGATCCTTTAGGTTAATTACACCAGAAGAAATGGAAGACCCCAGAAATAATCCACAAGAAGGGCTATTTTCTCATACAGATGATTATTATAAGCTTATTGGATTGGCAGAAAAATATCCTGGAATACAAGAGATTAAAATCAAAGATCAAAAACACTATAAAAACCTTATTGATATTACAAAAGAAGATAAAGACATCATTCCGCTATTTATAAAAGGAGCAGATAAAAAAATAAGAATTATTTCTTCTTACAGTGAAGAAATTAACCAAATTGACGAAGATAGTACTCTTGCATATATCGGTAAACCTATAGATATCGAAGAAGTAAAATAAGAACTAAGAATCATTGTAATGCATTGTATTTGAGTACATAAAAAATAGTATTTTTCCTACTTTTGTATAATTATAGTTAATTTTCTTACTTTTGATCACGCTTAACCCAAAACTAAAAATGATGAGAAAACTTATGTATATGGCTACTTGCTTGTTAGTCTTCGGATTTACTGCTTGTAAGAGCGATGATGATGGTATTAATTGTGAAGAAGCAAACACAATGTTGTCTGAAGCTCAAAACGCATATAGATCAAATATAGAATCTACAGACGCATGTAATGCTTATAGAATGGCATTAGAAACAGTAATAAACAATGGTTGCTCTGGTGATGATGAAGAGGTAATAAATACATTAAGACAAGAATTAGCTCAATTAGGAGATTGTACTTTTTCTGGCAGAACATGTTTGGTTTGTACCAATAGTGGTATCGCTACAGTTGTTTGTAGAGGAGAAAATGGTAATGCTTTTATAGATGATAGAGATATTGGTATTCCTTTTGCTAGATATATAGAATTATCAAATTGTGAATAATACTTTTTATTTATCTAATAATATAAATTGAAAACGACTTTTTTAAGGTCGTTTTTTTGGTTTAATACACATCAGTTTTTATACAATAAAACCGACTAAATACTTTTTATATCGACTAAAAGATATTTTTAACTTAATTTTTTGTTAAAAAACGTTTTTTCTTATATCTTCGTCCGCGTTAATCTACAACCCCCCCCTATATGATGAAAAAACTTATGTATTTGGCTGTATTTACTCTTGTACTTGGTCTAATCGCTTGTAGCAGTGATGATGATGGAGGAGTTGATTCTTTTGAGTGTGCAGGTTTTACTTTTACTCGTGGAGAAAATGGTAATGCTATAGATGAAGATGGAAATGATACTGGTGATAATTATGACGATGCAGCAGCATTGGCCAATTCAGGATTATGTGATATCCAAATAGGATTTTAATTGGTAAATCATTTATTGATGTAAAAAAGCGCTCTATTTAATCAGAGCGCTTTTTTAGTTTTGTATATCCAGATATGAAATAATTCTTTTTAGAAATCGATTACGAAAATATCTGCCTTCTAAATAAAGATATAGCCCCAAACCAATAAACGGTAATCCAAGTACAAGTAAAGCACTATATCCTTCTTTAGTTGTTTCAAATATCCATGAAAAGAAAATACCTATAAGAGGAAATAAAATCGCAAATATTGAACCAGTAAAATTGGGTCTTGCCGTTATATTCAAATGAGTTCCGTTTGTGGTAGGTTTGATTTTGATGATTAAACTTGCTTTTTCTTGCTCTTCAAGATGTTTATTATTATGCCACCAGTAACGAGGAGTATCTTCTTTGATTTTATACATTTTATCGCCATAGCGCTTGCCGACTGTATTATACTTTTGTGCAGATGTTTCTGGATCAATAATTTCATCAAGCGTTTTCTTAATATCTTCAAAACTTTGCTGTGATGTATATTCTAATTTCTTTATATTGAGAATTTGATTGATCATAAATAATACAACCTGATTTTGAGCCCTATATACTTTTTTGTGAAAGTTACTTAATTTTTTTGACCAGATACATATATACAGGAAAATGGTCACTATATCCACCAGTATATGATCCATTGGCAAAGCTCCTAAAAGGATATCCCTTAAACCTACCCTTTTTAGTAATCAATTGATCAGAAGTAAATATTCCTGATTTATAATACCTGTAAGTATCATATTCTTTTTGTATGAGCTCTTTTGATACTATTATTTGATCAAATAGGCTCCATTTGTCCTCCCAAGCTAGAGAACCAATTCCTTTTTCAGCTATTAGATTCATAGGATTATATAATCCTTTTATATCAACATCTTTTTGATGTTTTTTTGCATTTAGTATCCTCGATACACTTTTATTTTTTGGATTATCATTAAGGTCTCCCATAATTATAATTTTCGCATAAGGATTTTCTGTCCATAGTGAATCAACGATTTTTTTATTCAATATCGCTGCTTTTTTTCTCTTGTATTCACTTCTTTTTTCGCCCCCTCTACGAGAAGGCCAATGATTAATGATCAGGTGTATTAAATCACCATCGAGGTAACCACTTACAACTAACTGATCTCTGGTATAGACTCGTTTCCCTGTTTGATGATTATAAAGCAATAGCTCATGTGTTTGAGTATTTTTTGGTTTAAAAAATCTTTTTTGATACAATAACGCAACATCAATGCCTCTACGGTCAGGTGAATCTTTGTGTATAATACCATAATTCTGATGTTGGATAGCAGAATCCTGAGTAAGATCTTCTAGAACTTTTCTGTTTTCTATTTCTGCTACTCCAATCAGTACAGGAGCATTCTTAGTTTTTTCTGCTCCTATTTTTGAAATAACACGAGCCATATTTTTAATCTTATGATTGTAATGTTCGTATGTCCAGTGATCTTTTCCGTTGGGAGTTCTGTCATCATCAAATGTTAAAGGGTCGTTTTCGGGATGAAATAGGTTTTCTAGATTATAAAAAGCTACTGTATGTATTTCATATTCGTGTTTACTCTGTGCTTTTATACATATTGAAAACAATAGAAATAAGTAGATAACTAGTGTACTCGAAGTCATGATGTAATCTTTTGGAATCATAAATAAGATGCAAATATTATTTTTTCCAGTTTCATTTTTTGATACTGGCGTGTTTTATACTTGCATTTTAATTAACAAAAGGGAAACAGATACTATCACTTGTAAATCAAAGTGAATACAAACACCAAACAATATGACTTATCATTATACAACCTTGAGATATATACTCATCTTCTTTCTATATACAAACGCTGTCTGTATAGCTCAAAAGACTCAGATTAAAGGTATTATAAAAGACGCGACTGATTTTAATTACTTAGAAAATGTAGCCGTAAGCATTAAAGGAACAAATATTAAAACCTTGTCTAATGTTTATGGTGAGTTTGATTTTAATGAAAACGAATTGCCTTTAGGCAAACAAGCAGTAATATGCTCAAAGGAAGGGTATATTACTAAGTATTTTCCTGTATTAATCAATAAGGGCGATTCTTTAACGCTAAATAACATTTTACTGAATTATGATTTTGATGCAGAACACAATCAGGCAAGTGTAATAAGCCTTTCTGATCAGGATTTAGATGAAAATGACGAAACAATATCAACTGTTTTACCATTATTGAAGGCAACAAGAGACGTGTATCTTACAGCTGCAGCTTTTGATTTTGGTACAACTTTTTTTCGCCCTAGAGGGTTAGGTAATGAGTATGGAAAGGTATTGATTAACGGTATTGAAATGAATAAATTATCAGATGGGCGTCCGCAATGGAGTAATTGGGGCGGATTAAATGATGTACAACGCAATCAGGAATTTTCCTATGGGCTTTCAGAAAATGATTATGTATTTGGGGATCTGTCAGGAACATCAAATAGTATTATGAGAGCTTCAAAATATCGAAAGGGTGGTAGAATATCTTATGCTTCTTCAAATAGAACTTACCAAGGTAGGATTATGGGCACATATAACTCCGGAATGACAGAAAAGGGATGGGCGTACACGGTGTCAATATCACGACGATTTGGTAAAGAAGGTTTTGTAGAAGGCACTTTATATGACGCGAATTCATTTTTTGTTTCTATAGAAAAAAGACTTAACAGTAATCATAGTATTAATTTTACAGGAATATATGCTCCAAATCGTAGAGGCAGATCTACTGCAATCACAGATGAAGTATATCAAATCAAAGGAAATACATATAATCCCAATTGGGGATATCAAAAAGGAAGAATTAGAAATGCTCGTGAACGTGTAGTTGAAGAGCCTATACTAATGGTCAATCATTATTGGAATCTTTCTAAAAATACACGTTTACAAACAAATATAGCAATACAAAAAGGTAGTATTGCCAATAGCAGAATCGATAATGGAGGTAGTGATTTATTATTAACAAACGGTAATGTTACATATCTTGGAGGAGGTAGAAGTGTAGCTACAAATCCAGTACATCCCGATAATTTACCAAGCTCTTTTTTAAAAGATCCAAATCCTGGTCCTCTAGATTTTCAAGGTGCATTTTTAGCACAACAAAAGCTTATCGATAATGGTCAAATCGAGTGGGATGAACTTATTAAGACAAATCAACAAAGCGCAAAACAGGGTAAAAATGCAACCTATATCTTGTATGATGATAAAATTGAGGATACACAGATCATTGCAAATACAATTTTTGATAGTGATATAGGAAAGAATGTATCTCTAAATGCCGCTTTACATTATAAAAGTTTACATAGCGAGAATTTTGCAGAAGTCTCAGATCTTTTAGGAGGTAATGGTTTTTTGGACGTAGATGTTTTTGCTTTATCTGTTACAGATAGAAATATTTCAGAGCGCGTCAATAATGCACAAAGTGACTTGCGGAACCCTAATAGAATTGTAAAAGTAGGAGATCGGTATGACTACAATTATAGTATTAATGCCACAAAAATGGATGGTTTTGTACAGGGTCAGTTCAAGTTTAATAGATTTAATTTTTTCGTAAGTGGTACTGTTAGTAAAACTACATACCAAAGAGAAGGGTTGTTTGAAAATGGATACTTTTCCGGAGTATTATCGTATGGAAAAAGCAAATCCATTGATTTTATGAATTTTGGTGCAAAATCTGGTGGTACTTTAACTATTGATGGGCATCAGTTTTTTAACTTTCATGCAGCTTACTTTACCAAATCTCCAACCATTAGAAATTCTTTTGCTAATAGTAGACAGAATAACTTTTCTATATCAGAAATAACAGGAAAAGAACAAGAAAATGAAAAAATCCAATCTATTGATGCGAGTTATATTCTTCGAACATCTAAGATTAAAGCTAAACTAACAGGGTATTACACCAAAACTTTAGATGCGACAAAAACGTCTTTTTTCTTTACAGAAGCCATTTCGGGCTCTAATACTGGTTTTGTTCAAGAACTATTAACCGATATTGATAAGTTACATATTGGAGGAGAGTTAGGTATAGAATATCAAATCATCCCTGAGTTAAAAGTAAAAGGAGTAGCGGCTATTGGAAAATTTACCTTTGATAATAATCCAAATTTAATTTTAACCAGTACAAGTGATGTTTTTGAAGACTTTAATGGAGTAAAAGATTTTGGAAAATCGTATCTAAAAGGGTATCATCTCTCTTCTGGCCCGCAGCGTGCCGCGCAATTAGGTTTTGAATATAAGGATCCTACTTTTTGGTGGTTTGGCACAACGGTTAATTACTTTTCAAATGCTTATATAAATGTTAGTCCATTTGCAAGAACTTCGAATTTTGTAACAGATTCAAGTGGACAGCCCTTTAATGATTTTGATCCAAACATAGCCAAAGAACTTCTAAGACAAGAAGAGTTTGATGACTATTTTCTGGTAAATGCCGTAGGAGGAAAATCATGGAGGATAAAAAAATATACAGTGGGCTTTTTTGCTTCGATTACCAATATTTTTAATCAAGAATATAAAACAGGAGGATTTGAGCAGTCTAGAAATGCAAATTATCGTCTTGCTCTAGCAGAATCTCGACGCAAAACACCGGTATTTGGTCCTAAATACTTCTTTGGTTTCGGCACTTCTTACTATATGAATATGTATGTGCGTTTTTAAAAAATTCTTACAAAATTTTCATTTCAAATACTTTATACAAAACAAATGAAATATGAGTTATTGACACCCGGAAGTTATTTTCATGTATACAACAGGGGAAATAATAGAGAAAATCTCTTTAAAGAAGACCGCAACTATAATTATTTCCTTTCTCTTTTAGCAAAACATGTGCATCCTGTCTGTAAAATTTATGCGTATTGCCTTTTAAAAAATCATTTTCACCTTATTGCAAAAACCAGAACAGGAATTGAAGAAAAACAGACGTCGCAAAAGTTTTCGAATATGTTTAATGCTTATGCTAAAGCAATGAATAAATCTTATAATAGAACAGGAAGCTTGTTCGAAAATAGATTTTCAAGAAAAAAGATCGATAGCGAAAAATATCTGAAACAACTCATCATCTACATACACAGAAACCCTGAGCATCATAATTTTACTCGTGATTTTAGAACATATCCTTATTCATCTTATCATAGTCACTTATCTCAAAAACCATCAAAAATAGAAAGAGAATTTGTGTTATCGTTATTTGAAGGAAAATCAAATTTTGAATACACCCATATTAATAAAAAATTATAAATCGAAGTACACTATACCTCAGAGGTTTAGAAATATTAAAATCTACTAAACCTCTGAGGTATAGTTTAAAATAAATATTAAAACAAAGAAACGTATGAATACAATAATAAAAATAGCATGTGTATGTACTATAGCGATTATTACTTTAAAATGCAGTCCAGAAGAAGATTTTAAAATTCCAGAATTAGAAGTTGTCGATCCTCAAATAGAAGGAACAATTATAACGATTGACGCCTTACAAGGTCTCTTAAAACAAGAACAAGAAAAGGAAGGAGAAAATGCAAAAGTACATTTTATAGAGACGAATAGTTATGTTGAAGGCTATGTCATTTCTAGTGACAAAGCTGGAAATTTCTTCAAAGAATTACTCCTGCAAGATCAGAAGAAAAACCCTACTTCAGGAATTAGAGTTTTGATTGATGAAACACCATTATATACAACCTATGAATTTGGTCAAAAGGTTTACATTGCCTTAGATGGTTTGTCGATAGGAGTAGAAAACGGAATACCAACACTTGGTATCATAAATAGAAATAGTATTGGTGCGATACCTTCTTTTATGAAAGATGAGGTAATAATTAAGACATCAGAAGTAGCAGAAATTACACCTAGAGAAATTAGATTAGAGGACATTGGTGACAATTTATTGAACTTATATGTTACCATAAATGAGGTTCAGTTTCATAAAAGTCTGGTTTTAGAAAACAACATATTTACATTTGCAGCAGAAGCCAATGATGTTTTTGATGGAGAACGAATTGTAGAAAGCTGCCATACAGGAAGAACTACGATATTAAGCACAAGTACATTTTCAGATTTTCGTGGATTGAAATTACCAAAGACCAAAGGGAATTTTGAAGGGATTGTCACTAAGAATTTTTTGGGAAACCGATATAATCTGGTACTTAATGATCCCGAAGGATTAAATTTTAATGAAGATACACGTTGTGATCCAATAGTTTTAGATTGTGAAGAAGCACTTACCAAAGGCGAAACTATTCTTTTTGAAGAAGATTTTACAGGATTAAAAAGTTCTGATTTTGAAGATCAAGGGTGGATTAATATCAATTTATCTGGTGGTAAGTTGAAATATAAAATAGGTGAATTTGGGGGAGAACAATATGCACAAATTACAGGATTTAGATCTAAAGAAAGTTTATATGAAGCTTGGCTTATTACACCAGAAATAGATGTTACTACCTCTACAGAAGAGATATTACAATTTGATCTTCAGTCGGGATATGATAATGGCAATATCCTAGAAGTTTTTGTTACAGAAAATTATACAGGAGATATGATGACCACTACTTGGGTGAAGTTGAATACTACTATTCCAAGAGCACCATTAAATGGGTTTGGCAAGTTCACTTCTTCTGGTTCTATTAGTCTTACATGTTTACAAGGTAGTATTAGAGTTGGTTTCAAATATACAGGCGGTGATCCCAGAGCAACAACACGATACCATATCGATAATATCAAAATCATTGCAAAGTAATATGGGTATTAAACACCCGATTCTTAATCAGGTCTTTTAACGCGCAAAAACGAGTTAAAAACCCCTTGTTTCTATTTTTTTTATCTATCAAATTTGTAATAAATTACTTAAAATCAAACAATTATGAATAAAAAAAGAATCTTAGAGGGGCTATTTGTTTTGGTATTGGTTACAGTGTTTCATTCTTGTACACAAACCCAAGATATACAGCATGACCAAGGTGAAATACCCTTAAAAACGGACTTGGATTTTGAACCTGCTACTACCGCAGAAGAACTTGAAGCATTAAGAGATAATCCAGAAAGTGGAATTGTGCGTAATCAACAAGAGTTAATTCAAGCCATAAGAAAAGACGAATTTTTAAACAAAGTGTTTACAGAAGAGCTACTTTATGAATTTATTATTGAAACTGGATTTAATGAAAGAGGGTTTACCACTTTTAGTTATTTACCTATTTTAAAAACCTATGAAGACTATGAAGAGATTCTCAGATATCTTACTCCAAAACTAGGTTTTGATTATGATGAATTAGGATATACTATGGATGGTTATCAATGTGGTTATGATGGCTTTTGTAAAGAGTCGTATGCTACTTTTTGCGACTCAGATAATTGTAGTAAACAAATTGAGTTAGATAAAGATATGAGAGTAATTGATATGTTGAGCTCATACCATGCGTTTGTACAGCAGAATATAAATCCTGACTTTAAATTTTATAGTGATGCGTTATCAAAATTTCCAACAGTTAAACCATTAGAGTGGTTTTTCTCAAAATTTGAAATAGAAGATGTACCGTTAGAAAAAGAATCACAAGAATGGGTTAACCAAGGATTAAAAACAGGAAACATTCATGTTTTTGGGGGAACGGTATTATATGAGGGAGAAGAAGTATCGGTTGCATCTTTAGTTTTTGAAAAAAACATTGATGTACCAGAAGAACTTATAGGGTTATCAGGGGTTATTTTTGTTCCTAAAAAGAAGATTCCAAGAATTAAGTTTAAGTATATATATGGTCAATTAGATCCTTGTCCTTGTTTTGTATGCGAAAGCGAAGAGCCGAGATTAAGTTTTTGCAACAATTTTTGCCCAAGACTTTTGGATTATGGTAATGTAGGAGCATTTGAAGAAACACTGGAAAAAATTACTTTTTATCAACCTGAATGGGAAGAATCATTGATCGTACTACTTAATTTAGAGCTTTCAAAAACAATATGTGATTGTAAACTTTTAGAACCGCAAGAATGGGAGAAACCTTAAGAAGAATAGATGTAGTTATTAATATCAAAAAGCCCTTGTAAGTTTTAATTTACAGGGGTTTTGTATGATTATTCAAAATCATCAGAAAAGATAACTTTTCCATTAGTATTTTTCAGTTCTACATTATCAATAACTCCAATACCATCAAAAAAATAACTAACTTCTTTTATAGCACCCAAAGAATTCTCGTAATTATCAGAGAATATGATTTTTCCATTTATAGATATAGTTACCTTTTTATCAAGAACATCAAGTTCTACTTTTTGCCATTGATATATGTTGGTACCAAACTTTGTTAAGTCATAGTTTTTGCCAATATAATTTTTTTCACCAAACCGCATCGCTAATTCACTTTCACATCCTTTATTTCCAAGCATTATCCAATAATAGCCGTTTTCTGCTTGAATATGAAGACTTGCTTTTGAACATGAAAAGTCCTCTAAAGACTCCATCTTTAACATTGTTGTGTAGTAGAAATTATCACCATCAAGTTTAAAGTCTTTTACATAATAAAATGCTAATTGAAAGTTCTCATTGAGATCAATTTTTTTTGATTGTAATGATGTTTTATCAACACCTAAATAAGGCTTTTTTAACCAATATTTTTTACCAAAGGATTTAATGTTTGACATTGGTTGTCTTGCGGCTATAAACCAGTCCTTATATGTGATATGTACAGGTATTTCTTTTACGATTTCTTTGTCTGCAAAAAGTTTAGCATTAAAGTAACCGGGAATGTAATAAATATCTGTTTGTTGCGTGTTGTTTTTATAGATTTCAACTTTTCGACTTTTATCCCAACTTTGCTGCAAAAAGAACCGATCTGCTTCAATAGATTCGATATTATAATAAAATACTACTGTGTTAGGAATTGTGTCTTGTACGGATTTCTTATAATGAAAAGTAATATTTTCTTTATCATCCAACGATATTTTATGTTCTCTAGAGAACATAAATATTCCAAAAGCTATTATAAGAGCAGTAGCAAGTAAACTAATAAGATAGATATTTAGGTTTTTACTTTTTTTATTGGGTTTATATTTTTTATGCTCTTGTTCTAACCATTGTTTTTTGATGGTTTTCCAATTTTTTTTGTAAGCTAGTTTCGATAATGTATCTAAAGTAGAAATATGAGGAAGGCGATTGAATTCATTTCGCCAGATTCTTTTAACTGTTGATAAACTTAAACGAATTCCGGTTTCATCTTCAATAAAAAAAGCTAAAAAATCATAATCTTTTTGTACCCATTCTGTTTTGTTTTCTAGGCCAGAAGCAAGCTCTATTTTTTTCTTTATAGCTTCTAGTAATTTTTGATCGATTTCTGCTAAAAAATTCATAAACAGACCTATAAGATTTTGATTGAAAAATGACTCTAAAATAATCAAAAAATGAATCTCTCTTTTTGGTACCTGTGATTTAGTTTAGAATCAAAACACAAAATCTAAATATTTACTATATGAATTCAAAAAAAGCTATTTTAAAGTTGCTCACATTATTTTTTACAATATCTACGTTCGGGCAAGGTATATTATTTAAAAAAAACCAGTGTATAATTCTAGATGAGGAAAATAAACCGACTACACGTGTAGATACAATCTACAAAGGTAAATCATGTGTAAAAATTGATGGAAAAAACCAAACCATAGTGTTAACAGAAAATCTGGATATCAAAAATTTTAGGGTTGATATGGATATTGCCGGAGAAGTTATGTCTGGTTTGGGTTTTAGAGTTGCAAATAAAAACAACTATCAATTTATATATTTTAGACCAGGAATGGGAAATACTCAAGAAGCAATACAATATATACCCATATATAATGGCGCATTGAGTTGGGTTTTTTACAATTATCCAAAATATGAAACTAAAGCAGACATAAAATCTTTAGAGTGGTTTCATACAACAATAGAAGTAAAAGGCAATAATCTTAAAGTATTTGTAGATAATAATCCCGTACCTCAAATGGATGTAACTTTACTAGAAACAGACGTATCTGGAGGTAATTTTATTTTGAGAAGTTTGTTTGGCACAAGTTATTTTGCTAACATAAAATACGCTACGATATCAGAAAAAAACTCGGGGAATTCTTTAACACCTGATCAAAAAACTTTTTTAACAGACTGGGAAATTTCACAGCAATTTCAAAGAGATACACTACAAGGTCATCTTAATACTGAGCTGAAAGGTACTGATTTTGTATGGAGAAATATTAAAAGTAAAAATGATAACTATGTAAATTTTTCAAGGTATTTTGAACATCCTGAGGGCGTAGTTATTGCAAAAAAAACTTTAAAGTCTGAAGAAAACAAAAATAGCGTTATACATTTTGATTTTGTGGGCAAATTAAAAATTATACTCAATGGAGAAGAAGTTTTTAGTTCAAAAAAAATAAAATTTGAACGAGTATTTGATGACACATTTAGGATAAATATTAGCTTGAAAAAAGGAAATAATGAATTGTTAA
This sequence comes from Aquimarina algicola, assembly GCF_006443095.1. Classification (GTDB taxonomy): domain Bacteria; phylum Bacteroidota; class Bacteroidia; order Flavobacteriales; family Flavobacteriaceae; genus Aquimarina; species Aquimarina algicola. The sequence goes on along the minus strand of NZ_VFWZ01000002.1, from coordinate 1,258,617 downwards.
TGGTAAGTGAAGGAGACGCAGCATTTTTTGGTAAGGGATTTAAATATTTAGGGCGATTTCAACATACAAATTGGGGATTTATTGCTAGAATAGATGATTAGTCTTAATTAAATAAACAACCCCTCTTTGTTAACAAAGAGGGGTTGTGTCATCTAAATAGCGTTAAAAAGTTATTATCGTATCCAACAACCATCCCAAGGTTGATTGGTCAAAGGAATGTCAAAAGCTTCTCCATTATAGGTGTTTCCAGTTGCTTTACCACTAACCTCCAAAAATCGGTATGCCCAGCAACGGTTTGGGTGTTCTACTCTGTTGTTTTCAAGTGTAAGATTTTCCATCTCTTTAAAGGCGAGATGACCATTTTTTAGGTAATTGTTCTTAATCTCCAAATCAGCACCTTTGTACATATAAAAACCACAATTATTGCAAGTGTTTTCATAGATATAAGTAGTGGCAGGGTTTGTTTTGGGTTGATCATTAGAATACATAATGATTCCATTCCAATTATTAGCAGATACAGAAAGCATTGTAATATCATTATTACGAATAGTAAGATCTCCTCTTTTCCAATATACCAAAGGTCCATCTAGGTATTCACTACCTTCTCCTTGTGTCAAGATATTTTCTTCTACAATTACATTTTTTCCATCAGTATTTACAATATCCCCTCCTCTGTTGTGGTGAAAATAATTAGATCTAATGGTAATATCTGCGCTTGTATATCTTAAGCTTTCTACATCGATACCAAATTGTGGAGAAGTTCCTTTGGTGTGATGTATTTCATTATCTTCTATCAATACATCTACACCTCCTACAATAGAAACTCCTTGTCTTCGGTTATCTGTCATATTATTATTACGAATTACGATATGTTTTACAGAAGACCCTTCACCTTTTTGACCTACCAATAGTATAGCGTCTCCATTTGCTTTACCTAACACCATATTTTCTACAGTGACATATTCGCTTTCGTTTTGAATACAAATAAGATGGCCTTCGTCATGAACAGTGCTACCATCATTTTGTCTGGGCGTATACGTGTGATTATCTCTATCTCCTACTATTGTTCCGCCAGAGATTAATACATTTACTTTTTCTGTAACTGCGATAGCACAATAGTTCCATTTATCGTTTGGAGCCATTTCTATTACTGCATTTTTATCCAGCATAAAAGCCATATCATTTTTAAGCTCTATACCAGCTTGATAGATATCATTACCATATTTTCCAACTAGATAATGACCTTCTGGAAGTCGGATGATACCATATCCTTCTCCAACTGCCCAATCAATGGCAGCTTGCAGGTTGTCTGTTGTTTTTTCTGGTTCTGTTCTATTATTTGGTATATCCCATCTATCGAGCTCTATTGTATATTCTTTGTCAGGAATCGATGGGTAGGGTATTGTTGTTGTGGCATCCATTGGGCCTACTACGGCATTTGGATCATCAGGGTCAGAAGGCGTTAAACCTACTACAGGGTCACTTATATTGTCACTAGGTTCGCTATCACAAGAAAATAAGAAGCTAAAACAAATAAGGAATACAAAAATTCGTAAAGTTGACATAATTGATTGGTTTTGGGGACACAAATGTTATTTCTAAGCAAAATAATACTTTTTTTAAAGAACGAAAAATAGATTTAACCAAAATAAAAACCCGGTTGAATTATTTTTTCAACCGGGTTTTTTAATTATAAATTATGTATGCTTATTGCTTTATAATTTTTTGTGTTGTATTAAGATTTCCTCCAGGAGTAGAAACATTTACAATATAAAATCCTCTAGGATATTGACTCATATCTACAGGTATGTTTGATTGTCCCGGTACGAGTTTTATATTTTGTACATATACTGTTTTTCCGGTTGCATCTGTAATGGTTACATCGATATTTCCGGAAGTCAAAGCACCAAACTCTAAAAATAATTGGTCTTTTACCGGGTTAGGAGAAACAGAAAGCTGTACCTCTTCTAAGGCTAATTCTTTGTCTAATAATTCACTTTCTAAAGCAGTTGGGTCTTTGGCGTATGCAATTGTGTTTTTACGAGCAATAGTTTCGCCATTTTGAAGACATACAATAGCATCAAGGTCATATCCATCTGCAAAGAACCAAGGAAAAGCATATTTATTACTAATATCAACAACGCGAATATACTTTGCAGTATCCAGATTACCTGTTGCTAAGTCAAACTCTCCATCCTGACAAGTAGTTCCTAGCGAGACAAAGTTCTCCCCATCTTGTGATGCAAATACTTCTGCGGTCTCAGGATAAAAACGACATGGGATGTTATCAAAGAACCCTGTAGATTCTAGTACTGCAAATTCATTAGCATCAGGATTATCAGTAATCTCATTATTAAGTTCTACAGTGATAGATCCACCAAAACCTAAACTCACAAAGTTAAAATATCTTCGTTCTTTAGCTGTTCCTAATGCACGCTTAGGATTACTTCTTATTCTAGAAACTCTTCTTCCGTCTCTTCTTCTTCCTTGCTCAAAAGCTACTACAGACGCACCATTGCAATCATTATCTACAAATTGTGGTTCAAATAAGAACCTAGCCGATACCGGTAAATGGTCAGAAGTAGTAGTTGCATAATCATTGTCATATACTTCGTAATGTACTGTAACAGAATTATCGATATAAGAATCACTCAATTCGTTGGTAAACCCTACATGATCTATCATATTTTCACGAAATACAAATGATCTTCTCCCGGCAGCACTTAGTTGTTCAGAAATGATAGTGTAATTATCTCTATCATCTACATATTCCTGAAAACTTGATATTGTTGAAGGAATATCTGCTACAGTTTCATCTACATCGTCATTATAATCTCCTAATAAGATCACCTTATTATTAGCAAAATTAACATCTAGTGAATCCTTTAATACCTCTACATCATACTTACGCATGTCGTATCTGTTTTGAGGATCTCTACTACTGTTTGCTCTGGCATGTAATGCAACAAGGTCTATACGTTCGGTAACGCCATTAATTGTTACATCAGCAGTCATTAAGAACGGTAATCTTCCACTAGCAAAAAATCTTGATGTTTCGCTTGGATAATTGACCAAAGCAGAATCGTCACCACCATTATACAATGGGTGAATAGATCTAAGCATAGCACGAGTTTCTACAACCGAAACCGTTTCTGTATTGTAGATAAATCCAACTTTTTGAACAGAACTCGTTGAGGTAGGATTAGAAAAAGCGTCAGAGAGTACATAATCATACCCAGGTAATAAGCTTACTAATTCTGCAAACAAAGCATCGTCTGCAATTTCTACAACAGCATATACATCTGCATTTAATTTTCTTAATACAGTAGCAGTACTATCTCTTTGTATAGCATCAGACATTGGGTTTTGACCCACAGGTGAGTTATTTTCATCACCAAACCACTCTATATTCCATGCTACTACATCAAATGTATCTTCTTTTGGAAAACCAATAGTATCTCCCGGAGGGATAAAGTCTACAGCACAAGAGATATCAGATAATTGTCTTGGTAACAATTGAAATGTATCTCTAAATCGCCCTATGACTCCTATAACTTCTCCACAAGAATCCGGTTGTGCTTTGCCCACTACTTCGGCAACATCATTATCTAAGCGCATTTGCCCTTCGCCACTAGTATCAGTAAGTGTAAAATTAGAATTACCGAATAACAAATCACCCGGATTAGGGAAAGTTGGATTTACAATACGCACTAATTCTCCAGGGTGTTCTGATAATTGTGTTAGTGTAATATCTAAAGGAGTAATTGGGTTTTGTGGAGTTCCGTTATCCACTACTTCAGAAACCGAATTGATTTGTATTTGATCATTAAAGTCATCTCTAATTCCTGAAACAGTAATAGAGTCGCCGACTTTTAGGTTTGGATTTGCTTGTATTTGATCGTCAAAGATTGCAATCCCACCAGTATTATCTTGTATAAATGCTGGACCGTTAAAACTGTCGGTTACCGTTAATACTCCAGTAATCTTTACAGGAGTACCTTCAGGAAACTGTCTTGCTTCTGCAATAGAAATAAGTTCACTAGGAGGCGTGATGATAATACCATCATTATCAGCTCCTGGTGTAGGTGTTTTAGCAACATAAGAAACTGTATTACGAGCACCACCTTCTCCATTAGGGATTCTCTGTAATGATTCTTCATCTTTGTTTCCATTTGCGTTTTCATCAACCTGTGGTTGATTATCATTCAATAACACCAATAATTCTGCATCATCAGGATCACTTGTTCCATAAACAATAGCATCGATTATATTTTCTGTATTAACTGCTGTACCATTAGGAAAATCAGTAGCATTTCCAAAATAAAGTACTATAGCATCTGCCCCATTCTGAAAAGAGTTTGAAGGTACTACCAAGTCTACATTAGCAACATCTGTGTTACCGATTACAAAATACCCTTCAGCATTTGTAGAAAATCCGGCTAGATCAAATGCATTATAGCTAGCGTCATTATTACCGTTGTAGTTTACTAAAACCATACCCTCTAATGAGGTATTACCGATACCGCCATCATAAAGCTCTACAAATTCTAATGCATCAGAACCCGGTGTATCTACATCTATTTCGTTAATGATTACAGTAGTTGTTCCACCACCATCAGTTGCAATTTTATTTTCAGCATTTGGTGTGTTGATAGCCTCGCCCGACTCTGCAACTGCAGCAGGAAAATCAGGTAATCCATTACCATCAAAATCATTTCTTGTCCAATCATTTGGAGAATTGGTATCTTGACCGTTAGGGAAACGAGAAGCTCCTCCTACGGTAAAAGAGATGCCATCAAAAGATTGTAATAATGTTACCTCTGCGTAATTAAAATCAGAATTACCACCATCGTTTACACCAATACCATCAATAATAGCTTCCCATGGAGTACTATCAAAAGCACCATTATCGTCGGTATCAAGATCCTGGCCAAGAGTGCCTGTAAAATTCTTAACTAATAGTAGTGCTACAGTACCATTTTCATAAATATTACTACCAAATGGAGTAGTAAAATATCCATCAGCGTTTGTCGTACCAAGTTGGATCACTTCGTCGATTGTACCCGCAGCATTGCTATCTCCTTCGATTTCTAATAACCAGTACTCACTAAGATCTGTATTGGCTTTTGCTAATACCTCTACAAACTCATTGGTATCCGATTGTGTATGATTGAATACAAACTCGTTGATTACCGGAGTAATTTCTAAAGTTCCAAAAATTTGATCAGTATTTATTGCTCCATATGTATTAGCAGTTGTTACTTGCCAAGTAAACTCATCAGGAGAAGTTCCTGTTCCTGTAAGTTGTAAAGAAGCACCAACAGGAGTACTGCTTGATTCTGATATACCAATATCGGTACTTGTTATCCCAGAAGCCGGCCCATCGGCAGCAGTAAAGCTTCCTTCATAACTAAGAAATTGTACAACAGTATTGCTTGCGTCTACTAAAGCAATCCCATCTGGGGCACCATTTTGTAAACCATTAGTTGGTAGTATCTCTACCAAAGTTCCAAAACCGTTTTGTTGATCAGGAATACTACCAGAAAGTGAAATGGTATTATACACCAGACTATTAGAACCGTTGTATAGAACCAAACTCCATCCTGATACGTCTGTTCCTGCTGTTCCTGCAATTTCAACAGCTTCTTCTACATCTGTGCTGGCATTATCATAGTGAATTTCATTGATAAATACAGATTGCGAAAATCCTTCTTGAGTGCCTAAAAAACAAAAGACAACAAGTGGAATTAAAAGTAATTTTAACTTCATGACAATTAATTTGTTTTGTGTGATTTTTTTGCAGAGCGCAAGGTATGATAATAGAATGATTTGATTGCGTTTGTTGTGTTAAGAAAACTTTAATAAGTAATTTCTAATCAATGGATTTAATTGAAAAAATAGATATTTAAATTTATAACATGTTTATGGCTAGAAAAAAAGAAAAAGTAAGCCTATTATTGAATATGAGTTTTGATTATACATATTGGTAAAGTAAGATTAATTGTCAAGAAAATATTAAATGCTCCATAGTTAAATTTCATAGATTTGCTTGATAAAATATTGAATATAATTCTATATCCATTTTTTTTACTAACCAAATAGAATAATAATTCTCTCTTAAAACCTAAATTATGAAAATTAAATTTTTAATTCTCATAGCATGTGTATTATGCTATGTAGATTTTGTTGCACAATGTAATGACAGTATAAAATCCGGAGAAGCTACTTTTTATGGTGGTGTCGCAGGAAGCGAAGGAGGTAATTGTTCATTACCAGTAGCAGTAAATGATTTTATGCATTGCGCATTGAATAATACTGACTACGATGAAAGTAATGCCTGTGGCGCTTGCCTTGAGGTAACGGGTTCTCGAGGCAAAACTATCGTACAGGTAGTGGATCGTTGTCCTGAATGTAAACCTGGTGATGTAGATCTAACACAACAAGCATTTGCTAAGGTTGCGAATCCGATAGATGGGAGAGTACCCATTACTTGGAAATTTGTACCATGTCCATTGGCAGCGAATAAAACAATTAAGGTCAATTTTAAATCAGGTTCTTCAAAATATTGGACTGCAATACAATTTCGAGATCTCAAACATGCAGTATCAAAAATGGAATATCGAAAAAATAATACATGGATAAATGTAGAACGAAAATTATTTAATTTTTTTATTGAACCAACGGGTATCGAATCTCCAATGCAGCTACGAATTACTTCTGTAGTAGGAGAAGAATTAATTCTTAATGATATTGTCATAAATACAAGCGCAGATTTTGACTCCAAAGTTCAATTTAGTACACCACCCAATTGCGAAGAAGAAGGATCGATAACCGAAAATCAATCTTTTAAAAATCATATAATCCCTGGTCGTGTAGAAGCAGAAGATTTTGATAAAGGAGGGCAAGGTATAGCCTACAAGGATAGTGATACAAATAATAGAGGAGGTCAATATCGAAACGAAGGAGTTGATATTCAAAACACACAAGATACTAACGGGCTTTTTAATGTGGGGTGGACCAATGCAGGTGAATGGTTAACATATACTGTAGAAGTTAATAAGTCTGGAATATATGATTTTATATTGAGAACAGCTTCTATTTTTAATACATCATCTCTACAGTTACTAGTGGATGGAGTAACTGTCTCAGAAGAGATTATGCTGCCGAATACTGGGAACTGGCAACAATATACTGATGTTGTAATCCCTAATGTTTCTTTATCTCAAGGAAAACACAAAATTAGGTTGAATGTGATAAAACCAGGAATGAATTTGAATTACTGGTCAGCTTCCTTAGCTAACTCAAACAGTAGTAAAGTTAATTCTAATCAAACAAGCACTGTAACTACAGGAAACGAATTCAAAGTATATCCAAATCCAACCTCTTCTATAGTTACTTTACAAGGAAATACAAGTCATTGGAGACTACAAAATATAAAGGGAGAAATTCTTTCGGAAGGAAAAGGAAATACAATAGACCTATCACTTTACCCTAAAGGATATTATATTATAAAGATAGATGATAGAACAGTCAAAGTAGTAAAAGAATAATAGGGTATTATATTTTATTGCTCCTTAAAAAACTCTCCATTAAAGATGGAGGGTTTTTTTAAGACTGCTTTTGTGATTTTTTTGCAAAGTGCAAGGTAGAAGATTAGAATGGGTATTGTCCCGAAGCTATGTTAAAAAAAGATCAACAAATAAAAGGATTTATACAAAACTATTTAATAGCCTGTATAGTATCTTTCATAAAATAATGTAAAATAAACATTTCGTTCTTGTTTGATTCTTTACCTAAGCGTCCTGCGAAATAAAGAACAAACCATGCTATAAAGAGAGAAATTAGTGTTACTACAGCAAAAAAATATGATTTTTGAAGACTTATATTTACATATAACCAAATTAAAGCCCCAATAAATGAAGTGGCGACCATAAAATGTAAAAACATAAAAAGTGTCCACACCGTGGGGCTAGGTCCAAAAAGCCCTTTTAGTTTTGTAGGTTCATTTGGGTATTGATAGATTTCTAAATGGAGTTGTGGAGACCAAAAACTCTGTTTGTGTTTTGGGAATCTAATAAACACATGGTGATCTATCCTGGTAATGCTAAATTTTTTATTCGACCTTCCTTCTTCTTCAAAAGCATCTAATAGTTTTTCTGCAGGAATATCAAGATCCTCAAAAAAACGTGGTCGTAGAACAATATCGTTAGAGAGTTTCATGCAAAAAAATATAAAATCAATGCTACTTCTTTTTTTACAATTTACAAATGACATTTGTCAGCTTCTTTGATAGATCATTTGCTACTCTCATGAGCAACACAAGAAGTCAAAAAATATTTCGTTTGTTTATAAGAACAATGTTTTGATGGCAGTTAACCGACACGTTTTATGAAGATAAAGGTTTTTGTTTTTATACTCTTTTCAATTTGTTATTTGAGTGTAGTAGCACAATGTAATAGTGATATCAAAACCGGGCAAGCCACTTTTTACAAAGGCATTGCCGGTAGTGCAAAAGGAAATTGCTCACTTCCTGTTGGGATAAATGATACCATGCACGGCGCTTTGAATACAAAAGACTATGATGGTAGTATGGCTTGTGGAGCATGTATAGAAATAAAAGGACCGCAAGGAAAAGCAATCGTAAAGATAGTAGATCGCTGTCCTGGGTGTAAACCGGGAGATATAGACATTACCAAAGAAGCCTTTGCCAAAATTGGCAATATAAATTCTGGGAGAGTGCCTGTTACTTGGCAGTTTATTCCTTGCAAGTTGTCTTCTGGTGCTACTATAAAAGTCAATTTCAAAGCAGGATCTTCAAAATATTGGACAGGGATTCAAATACGAGACGCAAAAGAGGTAGTAAAAACATTGGCATATTTTAAAGGTAATAGTTGGATACCCGTCAAGCGGAAAATGTATAACTACTTTGTAGCTACCGAAGGCATTCACCCCCCTATGAAACTTAAAATCACTTCAATTTCTGGAAAAACATTGATTCTGGAAGATCTCTTGATTAATGATAAAAAAGATATTGATACCCAAAGGCAATTTTAAGAAACCCAAAGGCCGTAGATTGAACTTTAGTTGAGTTTTAGTTGTATATACACGGGAAAATGATCACTGTAACCCCCGACATATTTTCGTCCTACATACGTTCTAAAGGGTTTTCCTTTGTGCCAGCCTTTATAAATCTTTAAAAAGTCCTGATCAAAAATAGTAGCAGTAGAAAATGAGTGTTTTCCTTTTTCGAATTTATGAAAATTATGGCTGAAGATAATCTGATCAAATAAATTCCATTGTCCTCTATAGTTCAAACTTCCTGAATGTTGGGTATGCAGGCGCTCCATAGGGTTAAATAGATCTTGTTGTACAAGGTGATCTCTAATACTTGTACTGTGAGGATCATCATTAAAATCACCCATGATAATTATTTTGGCATTACTGTTTTCTGCTGCAATCTGATCCATAATCTCTCTGTTTTTTTGCGCTGCGGCAATACGTTTATATGCCGTACCTTCTGCACTATCCCTACGAGAAGGCCAATGATTGATCAGGATATGGATTTCCTCATCATTCAAAAAACCGGTAACCCATAGGATATCACGAGTATAATCTCTCTCTCCATTAGGGTTATCGATAAGTAAAGATATTGGTTGAGCATTAGTAACCGTAAAATATTGTTTTTGATATAGCAATGCTACATCAATACCTCGCTCATCAGGAGAGTCATAATGTACAATTCCATAATCTTTATTTTTAAGATGTTTAGAAGCGATGAGGTCTTCTAGCACTTTTTTATTTTCTACCTCGGCTACACCTAATAATATCGGAGCTTTTCTTGTTTGAGCAAAACCTATATTAGAAATCACAGTACCTAGTTTAAAAATCTTTTTTTCATATCGTTCACGATTCCAGCGTTTTTCGGCATCCGGCAAGAAATCATTATCCAGAGTATGAGGATTATCTTGTATATCAAATAAGTTTTCAAGATTATAAAACCCTACAGTGTAATAATTGGTTTGTTGTTTGGTAAAATAAGGTCTATACGACATAATTAAAATTAAGAATTGTAATTAACATGGTGTATCAAAAAATTAATGATCACAAAAGCAACGATTTGTATAATGCTTTTTTTAAAGCCTTACGTATATAATTATTGTACTTTTGTGATGCATTAACACGCACAAGATAACAAATTAAGAACACTGAAGAGTAGTTAGCGAATGTTAGAAAGAAAAGAAGTAGTATACGAAAAGACAATTTTGATAGGTATCATTACCAAAAATCAGGGAGAGGAAAAGCTAAACGAATTTTTGGACGAATTAGAGTTTCTTACCTATACTGCCGGTGGAGAAGTCGTAAAGCGATTTACTCAAAAAATGGATATGCCCAATTCTAAAACCTTTATCGGTACCGGAAAAATGGAAGAAGTACAAGCCTATGTAGAAGAGCATGAGATAGGTACCGTAGTTTTTGATGATGAATTATCCCCTGCACAATTACGCAATATAGAGCGGATTTTGAAAGCAAAAATTATAGACAGAACCAATCTGATCCTTGATATTTTTGCACAACGAGCCCAAACCAGTTATGCACGTACACAAGTAGAACTGGCACAATATCAATATTTATTACCAAGACTTACGGGGTTATGGACTCACCTCGAGAGGCAACGAGGTGGTATTGGTATGAGAGGTCCTGGAGAAACAGAAATAGAAACCGACCGACGTATTGTAAGAGACCGTATCTCATTACTCAAAAAGAAACTACAAACTATAGATAAACAAATGGCAACGCAAAGAGGCAATCGTGGGCAATTGGTTCGTGTAGCTCTTGTAGGGTATACCAATGTTGGTAAATCAACACTTATGAATGCTGTTGCCAAAAGTGAGGTTTTTGCCGAAAACAAGTTATTTGCCACTTTAGATACAACCGTACGCAAAGTAGTTATCGGTAACTTACCTTTTTTATTAAGTGATACGGTAGGATTTATTAGAAAACTACCCACACAACTTGTAGAAAGTTTTAAAAGTACACTAGATGAGGTTAGAGAAGCAGATTTGCTATTGCATGTGGTAGATATCTCTCACCCTCAATTCGAAGATCATATTGATTCGGTAAATACGATATTAAATGAGATCAAATGTAGAGACAAAGCGACTATTATGGTTTTTAATAAAATAGATGCGTATACACATGCAACTATAGACGAAGATGACCTTATCACCGAAAAAACAGCAGCGCATTACACCCTAGACGAGTGGAAACAAACTTGGATGAGTAGGATAGGAGATAACGCCTTATTTATATCTGCAACACAAAAAGAAAATATAGAAGAGTTTAGAAAACGAGTATACAAATCAGTAAGAGATATACATGTAACCCGTTTTCCATATAATAATTTCTTATATCCAGAAATTGTTGAAGAATAATCGAAGGTTTTTTTAGAACTTATAATTGAGTCCAATACCTAATACCTGTCGTATTTGGAAAGCGCCTGTTGCATTATCATCATAGATACTCTGAAATATAAAACTACTGGAGATGTAACGGTTTACCTTTAGTTTTAAATCCATTGTGTAGTCGATATCAATATTATCTACATCTTCAATATAGTTAGAGTATAGGTTCAAAGAGTTTTTCATTGTAAAATCCTTTGCCAAGGTAAGATCTATATTTGCCGAGATAGAGCCACCAAACTCAAATCTGGTACTTTCTCCTGCATCTACCCCAAAATAGTCTCCATCTACATAACCTTCAACATTTGTAAACTCTTTGTCAACAAAAATCATACGAGAAGTAACCGGTGCTATGTTTACACTAATGTCATCATTTTTTTTCCACAAAAAACCAGGGCCGGCTTGTATAAATGCAGGAGAGAAAAAATGTGTCTCTTCTATTCGTATGGTTTCATCGGTTTCGGGGTCTGTAGTAAAACGAAAACCTTTATCAAATTGGGATAAAAAATTAGCAAAGAAAGAGTAGTTCCATTTACTTTGCCCGATACGTTGACCAATTCGGGTATCGATCTCTATACGGTCATCGGTTTTTCGTGGAAAATCTTCATCTTTCAAGAAAGATAACCCATAATCGGCTTTGATCATGCTCTCCCACAAAAAACTACCTTTTTTGTAATCAAAATCATAGGTTACCGAGCTATTACCTGCAATATTAGAAGTACCCCCAGCTTGCCAATCAAAATTAAATGCAGATTGATTAAATAATAAGGAAAACTCGCCTTTGGTTCTCCAACCTTCTATAAATTCTTTTTTTACAGGTTTAGGTTTTATTTCTTTAAGGGTTTCTTCAAGCACTTTTACATTAATATCTACAGGAGTATCTTTGAGTAAAGTTTTCAAAGCAATTTTTAAAGAATCTTGTATCGCTTTCTGTATAGAGTCTTGCGTGGCTGTTTTTTCTTCTTGCCCCATAGTTTTGGTCATACAAAGAAGTAGAAAGACGTATAAAAAAATTCTCTTCATTTAAACAAATACATTACTGGGGCAGGGAACAAATATAAAAGATGTATTCAGTTTTTCCCAAACTATAAGAAAACGCTTATGATAATTAACATAACATTTGTGACTACAGTGCTATTATTAACGGTTAATGATAGGTTAACGTATCTGATTTTATAAAATAAAAAGTGTTTTTCACATATTTTTGATACTAAGTGATATTGTATTAGCGTCTTTTTCATCAAAAAAAATAGCATATTTAACACATACGATGTAACTCTTTTATTGTTATAAAGTCTACTAATACAACAAACATCAATCAAAATTTTAGATATGTATTCTTTAACAAAATTCACAACACACACTTTCTTTATTATTTTGGGGTATTTATTACCTCAGGTAATGTTTAGTCAATTACCTGCAAAAATGATCCAATTTCCGGATGTTTCTGCTACTCAAATTTGTTTTACCTATGCAAATGATCTTTGGATCGTTGGCAAAAACGGTGGTACTGCTTATCGGTTGACCACCAAAAAGGGTAACGAAACTATGGGGAAATTTTCTCCTGACGGAAAAACCATAGCATTCAATGCGAATTATGATGGTAATACCGATGTTTATACCATTCCCGTAACAGGTGGTATCCCAAAACGCATTACTACACATGGGATGCCAGATGAGATCAAAGGGTGGACTTCTGACGGAAAATATTTGATCTATACCTCTGATATGAAAAGTGGTAAGCAACGTTTCTCACAAGCCTACAAAATCTCTGCAGAAGGTGGTTTGCCGATCAAAATGCCGATGAGCAAAGTAGAAGAACTCGATATACACAAAGATGGCAATCGCGTAGCCATGACTGATAAATCCAGATTGAGAAGAAACTGGAAACGATACCGAGGTGGTATGGCAGCAGATATCTACCTATTTGATTTAAAAACATTAACCTCAGAAAACATTACCAAAAGTGATAATAATGATGAGGTGCCTATGTGGGATGATAATGACCTATACTATGTATCTGATAGAGATGAAAACAAAAAGTTTAATATCTGGAAGTATAATATTGATTCAAAAGCGCATGAGCAGATCACGTTTTTCAAAGATTTTGATATTGAACGCCCCTCTATGGGAGCTTCAGAAATTGTTTTTGAAGCTGGCGGAACATTATACCTGTTAGACCTTGCTTCAAAAAACACAAAAGAAGTATCTATAAACGTAGTAGGTGATTTTACAGAACTTAAACCAACGGTAAAAAAAGCTGAAAAATATATTCATAGCGTTCATCTTGCACCAGATGGCAATAGAGTGATTGTAGGTGCAAGGGGAGAGGTTTTTTCGGTTCCCAAAAAAGAAGGGATTACACAAAATCTTACACGCACCAGTGGTGTTGCAGAACGCTACCCCAGTTGGTCTCCAAACGGCAGGTATATTGCCTATTGGAGTGATCAAACAGGAGAATACGAATTGATGATCAGGGATCTAAAAGATAATTCAGAAAAACAAATTGGGCAACAAGGTCCCGGATTTAGATATCAATTATTTTGGTCTCCGGATAGCAAAAAACTAATATTTGTAGATCAAGCGATGCAGATTAGACTTGCTGATATAACTGCAAATACCATTACCATTATAGATCAAGAGACACAACTCTTTCAAGGAGGATTATCAGGTTTTTCTGCAAGCTGGTCAAATGACAGCAAGTATGTTACCTATGCGAACTCTCATAAAAATAATAACCAGCAGATTATTGTATACGAGGTAGATAAAAAACAGAAACACACTATTACCTCAGGTTTTTATAATGAAAGTAATCCTGTATTTTCTGAAGATAATAAATATATTTACTGTACTACAGACAGAGCTTTTGATCCTTTATATAGTGATTTTGATAATAGCTGGATTTATCCCAACTCGACAAAAATTGCTATGCTTCCCCTTACAAAAGATGCTGTACATCCTATCGAGCTCAAAAATGATACTGTAGCCATACAAGAAGAAAATACGACAAAGGATAAAGACAAAAAGGGTAAGAAAAAAGAAAAAGAAGACAAGGACGAAGAAAAAACCACCCCTACAGTAATTGATTTTGATGAGATCGAGTCCAGAATGATCATACTACCTGTAAAATTAGGCAATATCGGTAGGTTGAGTGCTGCCAAAAATAAAATTATCTTTTTAGCCCACTCAAGAACAGGAGCTAGCGAAGAAAAATCAGTTTTAAAATATTATGACTTTGAAGAAGATGAAGAAAAAGTAATTCTCAAAAATGTAGATGATTACGAATTGTCTTTTGACAGAAAAAGTATTTTGGCATTTAGCGACCGCAAAATGAGTGTGGTTGATGTAGCCAAAGACCAATCTTTTGAGGATAAGATAGACACTTCTAATATGGATATGACTGTTGATCCTCAAAAAGAATGGAAACAGATTTTTACAGACGTTTGGCGATTACAACGAGACTTTTTCTACGACAAAAACATGCATGGTGTAGACTGGCAGGCGATAAAAGCAAAATATGAGCCTTTACTAGAGTATGTTGCCAGCCGTAACGACCTTAATAAAATTATAGGATCTGTTATTGCTGAACTTAACGCGTCACATACTTATAGAGGAGGAGGAGATGCAGAAAGAGCTGCAACCAAAAAAATGGGATATCTAGGGGTAGATTGGGAGATTGATCAAGGTAAATACAGGATCAAAAAGATTATTACTCCTGCTGCATGGGATACCGAAGTAAAGTCACCCCTCAAAAAGCCTGGTGTTTTGGTAGAAGAAGGAGACTATATCTTAAAAATTAACGGCATTACCCTTACCGATTACAAAGACCCATATGTAGCTCTTGAGGGCAAAGCTGGACAAACTATAGAAATTACAGTAAGCAAAACCCCGGATGGTAAAAACAGTAAGCAATATTTGGTAGAAACACTAGCAGACGAAAGAAGATTAAGAAACCTAGCATGGATAGAAGAAAAACGCAAGTATGTTGATCAAAAATCTGGTGGCCGAATAGGCTATATTTATGTACCTAGTACAGGAATAGATGGTCAAGAAGAGTTAGTAAGAATGTTCTATGGGCAGCATCACAAAGATGGATTGATCATAGATGAGCGTTTTAACAACGGAGGGCAAATCCCTGATCGATTTGTAGAATTACTAGATCGCCCGGTATTGAATTATTTTAAAGTAAGAGATGGTCAAGATTGGACTTGGCCACCACGTTCTCATAACGGTCCAAAAGCCATGCTGATCAATGGTTGGAGTGGTAGTGGCGGCGACGCATTTCCTGATTATTTCAGACAAAGAGAGATAGGGCCGCTTATCGGTACAAAAACATGGGGTGGACTTATAGGAATCTCAGGATCACCAGAGCTTATAGATGGTGGGATTGTAACCGTACCAACCTTTAGAATGTATTATCCCAATGGTACCTGGTTTGCAGAAGGGCATGGGGTAGACCCTGATATTTATGTTGCCGAAGATCCGGGTAAAGAAGCACAGGGTATAGATGTACAATTAGACAGAGCGATAAGTGAAATCTTAAATAAGCTCGAAGAAAAAGACAAACAACCTAAACAAAAAGTACCTGCTCCAGAGGACAGGTCAAAATAGTACTCACTACTACTATTTTGAAGGGTTAAAAAAATCCACTCTTTTTATAGATATAAAAAGAGTGGATTTTTGTTAGATTCAATATCAATAATATATACTCTAAGTAGCTTTATTGGTATAAACAAAAAGGAAATGCCTTATTAAGCTACATACAATGTAACAAAGGGGGGCTAAAAGCAGTTATACTAAGTAATATGATAAGCGATCTAAATAAGATCAATCAATTATGGTAGCATTAAATGGTAACAACAGAAAACCTCACATTTTATTATAAAAAGGAGCAACACACTTTTAGCTTTCCGGATATCTTTTTAGAAAAGCAAGAAGACTTACTTGTCCTAGGAAAATCAGGAATAGGAAAGACTACGTTTTTACATCTTTTAGCAGGCTTATTAAAACCTGTAAATGGTACCATCTGCATAGCAGACACAGCTATAAATTCTTTATCAGCAAGAAAACTAGACATATTTAGAGGACAAAATATCGGTCTTGTATTTCAAAAAAGTCATGCGATACAATCACTTAATGTCTTTCAAAATTTACAAGCACGTCTTTTTTTTAGCAAAAAAGCTATTCATCCCAAAGCGATTGATCAATTATTAATAGAATTAGGTCTTATTGAGTATAAAAATAGCGCTATACAAGAGCTTAGTGTAGGGCAATTGCAACGCTTGGGGATTGCATTGTCAGTTATACACAACCCAAAAGTTATTTTGGCAGACGAACCTACTTCAAGTCTTGATGACGAAAACTGCAAAATTGTTATAGAACTTCTTAAAAAACAAGCCAAGCAAACTGAAGCAAACCTTATTGTAATTACTCACGATCACAGAGTGAAATCATTTTTTTCTAATACAATTACGATATGAATCTCTTGAAGATTAGCATACAAAATATGAAGATCAAACCCTTATATACTTTTTTAAGTATCTTCATTTTAGCGCTAAGTATTGCACTTTTATTAGGGGTTCAACAACTTAAAAACTCTTTTGAACACCAGATTAAAAATAATTTAGCAGGAGTTGACTTAGTGATTGGGGCAAAGGGTAGTCCGCTGCAATTAGTAGTGTCTTCAGTACTACATTTAGATAATCCTACAGGAAATATACCTTATGATGAAGCCCAAAAAATAAGAAAAAATCCGATGATCAAAAAAGCAGTTCCTATTTCTTATGGAGATAATTACAAAGGGTATCGTATTGTTGGAACTACGTCAGAGTTTATAGCTCTTTATGGCGCATCATTACAAAAAGGAAATCCTGTACAAAAACCTATGGAGGTTGTCTTGGGGTATCTAGTGGCAGAGAGGCTTTATCTCAATATAGGAGACACTTTTTTAAGCTCTCATGGATTGATTGAAAATGAGATAGACGTACATTCAGATGAATTAACAGTAGTAGGGATTTTAACCCCAACTCAAAGAGTGATTGATCGATTAATTATTACTAATTTAGAAAGCATATGGCAAGTACACGATCATGACGACCATGACGAGGAAGAGGAAGCAGAAGAACATGCTGAAGATCATGACCACGATGATCATGACGGAGAAGAGGAAGCAAAAGAACATGTTCAAGGTGACGACCACGATAATCATAATAGCCATGATCAACATCAAGAAGAGAAGGAGATCACCTCGCTTTTGATCTTGTTTAGAAACCCCTCGGCTCTTTTAACTTTTCCGAGAAACATCAATAAAAACACCAATATGCAAGCGGCGTTGCCAAAATATGAATTAGATAGATTATATCAGTTTCTGGGGGTTGGATTTAAAACCGTTTCTTGGATTGCCTACTTAATCCTTATCATTTCCGGGCTTACTATTTTTATCAGTTTGTATAAAATGGTAAAAGAACGTGCTTTTGATCTTGCACTTCTAAGAACATATGGAGCTAGCAATGTGCAACTCATTAAGATTATAACTTACGAAGGGTTGTTAATCGTAGGTTTTGCATTTGTAGTTGGTTTTTTTGTTCTAAAAATAGCACTACATTATATTTTGAATGTTTTAGATGGTACAAAACAGCAAAACATTTTACAAAATTTACCGTTTGAGCAACTATTATATCCGGTAAGTTTAGTTTTGTTGATAACAATTTTGTCAATTTTGTTAGCGATTCGTCCGATTATGAAAATGAGTATATCAAGTATTTTAAGCCGTGAAAAATAAAATTTTAGTTACTATCATCCTTTTATTGAGCTTGGGAGCCTTTGCCCAAAAGAAAATTACTTGGAAAGATCTATCAAAGGTAAAGTTTGTAGATAAATATTTTCCTGGTTATGATCAGTCTTTTTTGTACCCTAATTTTTCACAATCGATAAAAAGTTTAGAGGGAAAAAAGGTTACGATCACAGGGTATTTTCTAAATATTGACCCGAAAGGAAAACTATATATTCTATCTAAAGGTCCAATGTCTGCTTGCTTCTTTTGTGGAATTGGTGGGCCAGAAACTGCAATAGAATTAGAGTTTTTATCCAAACCTGTTTTCAAAACTGATGATATTATTACTGTTACCGGGGTTTTAAAACTCAATAGTGAAGATGTTGATCACTTTAATTATATTCTTACAAAAAGCGAAGGAACATTGGTTGATTAACGAAATGCTTCGGTGTGAGTTTTGAGAATGTGAGGACTATCAATGGGATTAGGTCTAAGGATTGAGGTATAAAGAGTACGATGTGCTGTCAGTCTGAGCTTGTTGAAGATAGTCTGAAAACAGTAACGTTAAAAATAAATGTACGTCTCCCTGAACTCGATTCAGGGTCACACAAGGAGAGAAACAACCCTAGTGGGATGTTGATCGAGTTTAGCATTACAGATTATTTCGCTAATGTATTAGCGCTATATCTTTTCCTATCTGATATCCAATCATAAATATTAATAGTGTTGTAAAGCAACTCCAAAGAACAATTTCTACAGTTTTGGTTTTCATTTTCTTCATATAATATAAGGTTTTAGATTAGTGCATTGCTCCTGCATAGTCATATCCTATAGCAAAAAATAAAGAAAATAGCGCTACTGTTATAAATGAGAGCCATAGGATCGTATCTGGTGTAATAAGACTTAATTCTTTAGTAAGGTCTTTTATAAAATCTTTCATAGTTTTTGTTTTTTAAAATGGTAATACAATTCCCAGATTACCCACAAAAACACCTGCTTTATAAGAAGCAAAAAGTAATAAAAGGATTAACCAAGGGATGTTATTAGCAATTTCTTTTTTCATGTTCGTTTTATATTGATGGATTTAATGTTTTACCAAGTCTATTAACAAAATATATTTATGTTTTTAAAAAACGGTACCTTCTTTTTTAGCCTTGATTAGAACAGCTGTAACCATTAGTACTAAAGCAAAAGCAAAAGTACTAAGATATAATATTGGAGAAAGTCCAAGTGTAAATAACATCATGCCAATAACTGATATAATACTACCCAAACCTAACATATATGATTCATTTATTTTTTTCATAATTTGATTTTTAAAATTAACTTATATGCTTATTAAAAATATGACTGTTTATTATATGAGTGTCGTAACGAAGCAAAATGTTACCTTCTCTTACTCTATTTAATAAATGAATTCAAAGAAGTTTGTTTTTTCTAATTCATATTCTTCACAATGTAGTGAAAGGATTAACAAAATTTAGAACAGTACTTTTTTAAAAAAACTTATCTCCCAAAATAGTCATAATACCTCTCAGCATGTTGCTCATATCGTTTGATAAGGTCGATATTTTTCTTTTCTATACTGGTAAGTTGATCTCTGATATCAGTAGATATAGGAATATACCATTCTATTTGGCTATCAAAAAAGTATCGCATCTTACGGTTTTTGAAAGAATACCCATGCCTGGCATAGATAAGATTGCGTAGTACTTCTAATTCTCCTTTGTTTAGGTTTTCTACATCGGTATTGTTGAGTGTTTGGGTAGAAGCGTTGAGTTTGCCAATGACTTTGGGATTGATCGCTTCCATTTCTCCATTTTCATCTAGTTGAGAGTTTGATAAACTTAGGTTGTAGTCATATTCGACATTAAAATCCAAATTTAATTCTGGCTCATATGTAAATTCTTTTTTATTGAGGTCATATTTTCTTTTGGGCACTGCAAGGTTTTTATCATTTGCAATCCAGATACCGGTAATTGTATTTTTTTCTGAAGAGATCGTAAATTCAAAAATACCATCATACTTGTTATCTCCAGGTTCGGTAACTTTTACAGAAAGTGTTTCTACATCTATAATCCCCTTAAAAGGTCTTGAGTTACCTGCAACTACAGAATGACCATGTATAGAATCGTTCTTTATGGCATCGATAGCAATATTAATTTTATTGCTAAAAGATCCCTTTTTTTCATATACATTTTCATAATCATCGGCATTAAAACTACCAACATAGTACCCTAGTAGTTCAGTGTGATCTCCAGTCGGTTTTGGTGTATCATTGATACTTTTTTTGGTTTCGATTTTTTTTTGGCTAGGTGTCGTCTCTGTTATGGTATCTTCTATTGTATCGGTTTGTGGTTTGTTTTCTTGTTTACAAGAAAGTATTAGCAACGACGCGAGGGTAAAAAGGATCAGGTTTCTCATTTTTTGATATATTTTTGAATGATGATTTCTGCAATAATAAGATTTAATACCCAACCTAACCAGGCGACTATCTGATATACATCCATAGGGCGAGGTTGAAATATTAGAACAATCAGATATTTCCATAATCGTAAAGTTATGGCAGAAAGGGTTAATGCAAAACTTCTGATTGCAAAAATTTGATGCTTACGATATTTTTTTTGAGTTAGTGCCAGTAGTGATTGCAAACTAAACCAAAACCAACCTAAAGCCAATAAACAAAATGCTAATTGAGACCAAAATCCACCATTGGCATAATACCCTATGATTAATCCTGATGGAGCTGCAAATACGATAATAGAGACCAAATACAACCATCCTATACCTTTGTGTAGCCGCGCATAGTTGACCCGTATTTTTGTTGAAAATTGTGTAAACCCTGCCAGAAGTGAAAATATTGAAAAAAAGACATGAATATAAAAGGCAATCTTGTAATGTGTAAAGCGGATATATTGTTGTTTTATTCTCAAAAAGGCAACGTCAAAATCAATAGGAAAATACTGTAACGTGATTTTTAACATCAAAAAACAGAAGAAAGTATATATTAGAAGAAGTAAAAAGTGATATGTAGTTGTTTTATACATAAATAAAAACCTCAACAAATATATGAAGAGGTTTTTTATAAAAATTATTTTTTTACAGTCTTAATTATAAATCAAAACCAATATCTACACCAAGTTTTTTGGCAATAAGGGCATTGATTCTGTTTTTGAGCTGAGGTATTTTTACGCTTTCTAAGACATTATTAGCAAATGCGTACATAAGAAGTGCTTTAGCTTCTTTTTCTCCAATACCACGCGATCTCATGTAGAATAAAGCATTGTCATCTAATTGTCCAATAGTACACCCATGTGAACATTTTACATCATCGGCAAAAATCTCCAGCTGAGGTTTAGAATTAATCGTAGCTTTATCACTCAATAAGATGTTATTATTGGATTGAAAAGCATTTGTTTTTTGTGCTTCTTTATTCACAATAATTTTTCCATTGAAGACTCCTGTTGATTTTTCATCAAAGATACCTTTATAATCCTGATGACTCTCGCAATTAGGCTCTGTATGGTGTACAAGGGTATTATGGTCTACATGCTGTTTTTCTTCAAGTATAGTTACCCCATTCAAGATAGAATCGATCCCTTCTCCTTTTTGATAAAAGTTCAGGTTATTACGTGTAATATTTCCTCCAAAAGCAAATGTATGTACAGACGCAACACTTTGTGCTTGCTGCTCAATGTATGTATTGTCTATCAAAGATGCGTTTTGATTATCATTTTGAATCTTGTAATAGTCTACAATAGCTCTTTTGTCTACAAAAATCTCTGTAACAGAATTCGTAAGTACAGGATTGTCTGTCAAACTCTGGTGACGTTCGATGATCTGAACGTGCGAGTTTTCTTCTACAACAATCAAGTTTCGCGGTTGTAGCATTTGTGCAGCCTCATTACCGGTAGAAAAATGAATAATCTGTATAGGCTTGTCTGCTAATTTGTTTTTTGGGATATAAATATATGCACCTTCTTTTGAAAAAGCTGTATTGAGCGATGTAAGACCATCCTGACGTGCTATCTTGTTAAAATAATTATCGATAACAGCCCTGTATTTGTCATACGTCAATGCAGATGACATCAGGCATACATCTATTTTTTCGTGTGTAGTTTCTGAAAGATGAGAAGAATATTTACCATCTATAAAAACAATCTTGTAGGTATCAAGATCATGTAAGAAATATTTCTTGATATCCTTAAATTCTATAGCATTTTCTTCTTTAGGAAAAATACTATAATCATGTTTAAGAACTGTATTGAGAGAGGTATATTTCCAAGCTTCTTCTTTTTTGGTAGGAAATCCTTTTTCTTCAAAAGTCTTGATAGCTTGGCTTCTTATGTCATGAACAGTATCATCTACATTTATCGTGTTTTCGAAAGCCAGAAAAGAAGACACTAATTTTTCTTTCAAATCCATAATCTTATTTCTTAATTGTTTGTTGCTTGTAATCTGATTGTAGCATTATTGTGATCAAAAATGCTTTATCGGATTATGCATTTATCTCTTCTTTGATCCAGTCGTATCCTTTTTCTTCTAATTCTAAAGCTAATTCTTTTGTGCCAGACTTTACGATTTTACCATCATACAGTACGTGTACAAAATCAGGAACAATATAATCTAGCAATCTTTGGTAGTGTGTAATCACTACAATTGCGTTATTTTCATTTTTAAGCTTATTTACACCATTAGCAACAATACGCAGGGCATCGATATCAAGTCCAGAATCTGTTTCGTCTAGGATTGCCAGTTTTGGCTCCATCATCGCCATTTGGAAGATCTCGTTACGTTTTTTTTCTCCACCAGAGAATCCTTCGTTTAATGATCTAGATAAGAATTTACGGTCGATTTCTAAAAGCTCTGATTTTTCGCGTATTCTTTTGAGCATATCTTTGGCAGGCATCTCTTCTAATCCTTGTGCTTTTCTAGTCTCATTAATCGCTGTTTTCATAAAATTGGTTACCGTAACACCAGGGATTTCTACAGGATATTGAAAGGATAAAAATACCCCTTTGTGCGCACGCTCTTCTGCTGCAAGTTCTTCTATATCTTCACCAGCAAGAAGGATGCCTCCTTTGGTAACTTCATATTCTTCTTTACCGGCAATAATATTAGCCAATGTACTTTTTCCGGCTCCATTTGGACCCATGATCGCATGTACTTCTCCTGCATTAACATTCAAGTTAAGGCCTTTTAGAATTTCTTTATCTTCGACACTAGCGTGTAAATCCTTTATTTCTAACATTGTTTTATCATTATTTTATCTCTTTTTGGAGATATATAAAAATTCTATGTTTGTTTTTGTTCTCCTAAAAAAATTAGGTCTTTGTCAAATCAATATTTATTGTTGTTCTTCAGTCGACTTAATCTTTGTCGGTAATTCTGAAGTTGGGGCGCTAACCCCTATAATTTCTTTTATTTCTACAATTTCTTCCCAACCTTGTTCTGGGTTTTGTTTGATCACCCCTTTTACAACTACAGGTACCATATCGTACTCTTCTCTTTGTAAAGGGATTACTTTTTTGGCAAGTTCTCTGGTGAGATCATCGATCATTACACCATAAATAAAATCTTCGCCTTTTATAACAGCAGCATCATCGATAAGGATAAATTCGCCACGTATAATATCATATTCCTCACTTTTTTTATCGGATTTACATGAAAATATGAACAGATTTAATACAATTAGAATACATAATTTTTTCATTAATGCCGGTTTGAGTTTGATGGTTTGATCATATTACCCAACAGAACCTTCTAGTGAAATCTCTAGAAGTTTTTGTGCCTCTACAGCAAATTCCATAGGTAATTTATTTAAAACCTCTTTACTAAAACCATTGACAATCAATGCAATTGCTTTTTCTGTATCAATTCCACGTTGGTTGCAGTAAAATATTTGGTCTTCACCTATTTTACTCGTAGTAGCTTCATGTTCTATTTGAGCTGTTTTGTTTTTTGCTTCTATGTAAGGAAACGTGTGTGCACCACATTCATTGCCCATCAATAATGAATCACATTGTGAAAAATTACGTGCATTGGTCGCTCTACTATTTATTTGCACCAGTCCTCTATAGCTATTTTGAGATTTTCCGGCAGAGATACCTTTGGATATAATGGTACTTTTGGTATTCTTACCTAAATGAATCATTTTGGTTCCTGTATCGGCTTGCTGAAAATTATTGGTCACAGCAATAGAATAAAACTCTCCTACTGAATGATCTCCTTTAAGTACACAAGATGGATATTTCCAGGTAATAGCTGATCCTGTTTCTACTTGGGTCCAGGAGATTTTTGCATTGGTTTCGCAAAGCCCTCTTTTGGTTACAAAATTATAAACACCCCCATGTCCTTCGGCATTACCAGGATACCAGTTTTGTACTGTAGAATATTTGATCTCTGCATCATCTAGTGCGATCAGCTCTACTACTGCTGCGTGTAATTGATTCTCGTCTCTTGATGGAGCAGTACAACCCTCTAGGTAACTTACATAACTCCCTTGGTCTGCAATAACCAAAGTACGCTCAAATTGACCTGTACCGGCTTGATTGATTCTAAAATAGGTAGAAAGTTCCATTGGGCAGCGTACACCTTTTGGGATGTAACAAAAAGAACCATCACTAAATACAGCAGAGTTTAACGCTGCATAAAAGTTATCTTTTTGTGGTACAACAGATCCTATATATTTTTTAATTAGCTCTGGATGTTCTTGGATTGCTTCAGAGATTGAGCAGAAGATAATTCCTTTTTCGGCAAGGGTTTCTTTGAAAGTGGTGGCTACAGATACCGAATCCATTACGATATCTACAGCTACTCCTGCAAGTTTCTTTTGCTCTTCTAAAGAAATACCAAGCTTTTCAAATGTTTCTAGTAATTCTGGATCTACTTCATCTATACTATTGTATTTAGGCTTTTTATTTGGAGCCGAATAGTAAGAAATATCTTGAAAATCAGGTTTCTTGTAGTTCACATTTGCCCATTCGGGTTCTTCCATTTCTTTCCATGCATGAAACGCCTGAAGCCTCCATTCTGTCATCCACTCGGGCTCTTCTTTTTTCTTAGAAATTGCACGAACTATATCT
The DNA here is from genome assembly GCF_006443095.1 of Aquimarina algicola. Classification (GTDB taxonomy): domain Bacteria; phylum Bacteroidota; class Bacteroidia; order Flavobacteriales; family Flavobacteriaceae; genus Aquimarina; species Aquimarina algicola. Next base: position 1,233,301 of record NZ_VFWZ01000002.1, on the reverse strand, counting down.
TCATTAAGACCAACAGGAAAAGTATCAGATTCTATATCGGTATAAAATCCATACTCATATTCTTTGGTCTCTAATTCTTTCTTTAAATCATCTTCTGTATATGCCATTGTTCTTTTTCCTTAAAGCAGGGTTTTTTTTCAGTTAAAGTGAGAAACTCTCTCCACAACCACAAGTTCTACTTGCATTGGGGTTATTAAATACAAAGCCGGTACCATTTAATCCTCCAGAATATTCTAGAGTAGTACCAATGAGATATAGAAAACTTTTTTTATCAACAATAATTTTTATTCCATTATCTTCAAAGACCTTGTCACCTTCTGCCTGTTCTTTATCAAACTTCAAATCATATGATAGACCGGAACAACCTCCACTTTTTACGCCTACACGAACATAATCTGAAGTAGAGTTATAGCCGTCTTCTGTCATTAATTCGATGACTTTATTTTTTGCTATGTCTGATACTTTAATCATGTTTTTTTATAAATAGATTAATTCTAAATCGCTACAAATATACTACATAAGTAGTTTTGTTTTACAATTCCTAACATATATATAACAAATGTAAAAATAGGCGCTGCCTATACTAGCAGATTACAGGCCATTACTTGCAATACAATAACCAGAGTTTCTATCATTGTCAAAAGTACTATAAGAAGAAGAAAAAAGTTCTTGATAACGATGTTCATGAACCATAAAAAGTGTAAAATACAAAGTATCTTTTGTGTTTTTTGAAATGTGCTTTTTAACCCGAAATGATATTTTTCTTCTCTGTAAATACGACTCAAATTCCTAAAAAAGACTTATAACTAAAATCGATGATGTAAATATAGATTAAAATCAAATGTAGAACTGTTGAGAAATAATAAGGTCAGATGTTTGCAAGTGCTCTATCATGAATGCTATAATTTAATTTGAAAAATGATAGGATTGAAAATAGAATCTTGTCTACCTTTGCAAAATGATTGAAGATAAAAATACATCAAAGACACAACTTTCTGATTTAGGTGAGTTTGGGTTAATAGATCACTTGACCAAGAATTTTAAAATTCAGCAAGAAACTACTGTGCTGGGAATTGGTGATGATGCTGCAGTACTAGATTTTAAACAAAAGCAATGTGTACTTACCACAGATTTATTGATAGAAGGGATTCACTTTGATTTATCATACGTACCACTTAAGCATTTGGGATATAAAGCAGTTGTTGTAAATCTATCTGATGTATATGCTATGAATGCTAAAGCTACACAAATAACGGTTTCTATAGCGGTATCCAATAGATTTCCTCTAGAGGCATTAGAAGCGTTATATTCTGGTATAGAAACTGCAGCAAAAATTTATGGTATAGATTTAGTAGGAGGGGATACCACATCTTCGACAACAGGACTTATTATAAGTATTACTGCCGTAGGGCATGCCAATCAAGAAGAATTAGTGTACCGTAGTGGTGCAAAGGAAAATGATCTTTTGGTAGTTACAGGGGATTTGGGAGCTGCATACCTTGGACTTCAGGTACTAGAGAGAGAAAAAGAAGTTTTTAAAGTAAATCCAAATTCGCAACCAGATCTTGATCAATATACATATATTATAGAAAGGCAATTAAAACCTGAGGCTCGCAAAGATATCCCTCAACTTCTTAAAGCACTAGAGGTAAAACCTACCAGCATGATTGATATTAGTGATGGTTTGTCTTCTGAAGTAATACATTTATGCACCCAATCTAATGTTGGGGCTAATGTGTATGAAGAAAAATTACCTCTAGACCCAACGGTAATATCAACTTGCGAAGAGTTCAAATTAAATAGTACCACTGTGGCACTTAATGGAGGAGAAGATTACGAACTATTGTTTACAATTCGTCAAGAAGATTTTCCGAAAATAAAGGCAAATCCTAACTTAACTGTTATTGGTCATATAACAGATCAAGATAGTGGAATAGGATTAGTAACAAGAGCTAATGAAAAGATTAGAATGACTGCACAGGGATGGAATCCTATAAAAGAATAATAAAGAACTAAAACTGATTAAGAAGCTACTTGAAGGGTAGTATTTGTATTTGAATTCTTGTTTCTTGCTAATTTTTTGGCATGAACCATAGCAAGAGCTGTATTAATTTCTTTTAATTTGGGTGTCATTACCTCAAGTTTTCCTTTGCTGTTTGTAGTTACAATCTCACCGCAGCAAGAACATTTATATTCTTTAATATGATGAGTAACATTTTTTGAAAGTACATAATTGTGTCCAAAAATAGAACAACGGATTTTTGTGAAGGAAAATACGGAGTTTGGGGTGGTTTTTTCCATAGTATCTAGGGGGTTAAAATGTCATAAAAAAACTTTAATGATTCATTATCAGTACAATAATAATATTTTTTTGTCGATTAACAATATTTTTGTAAGAAAATTTCTTTAAAATGTACAAATTTTAAGACAATAATATATTTTTTTGTGTTTTTTGTCTTTAAAAACAAGTTTTTTGTCTGTTTATTTTAAAAATGTACTGATTTATTTTTATGATAAATTAAATATACTTTTAAGAAGAAAAACCTTTTATAAAGTGCTGTAATTCTGAGATATAATCATCTCTGTTTTCTAGATAAGACATATGTCCTCCATCAAAACTAACAATTTTTACATTATGTTGATGTGCTTCTTTAACAGATTGATCGTAAGAAATTACTGAATCCTTGATGCCTGCAAAAATAATTTTTGGTACGGTAAGAGAAGACAAAAGAGAACTTCTGTCTTTTCTAATTTTCATCCCCTCTAATGCTGCAATGATACCTTGCACAGGCATATTTGATGCTTGATTTTTTAAATTGTTGATGTGAGATAAAAATTCAGATCTGTTTTTTTGAGCAAATAGGTTGGCAATAGCCATACTAGTATAAGCGTTTGGAGTTTTTTTGACAATAGCTATTGCTTTGCCTCTGTTTATTTTTCGCTCTTGATTATCAGGAAGCGCTGTAGAATTGAGTAGTGCTAACCCTGAGATTTTTTGTAAAAATAGTTCTGCATAGGCCAAAGCTACATATCCACCCATAGAGTGGCCTACAATTACAAAGGGTTCTAATTGCAAGTGTTGTACGACTGCATCTACAGCTTCTGCCATTGTTTCCATAGTATGAATATAACCCATGCACTGTGTGCCCCCATGCCCTAACAAGTCAATAGCAATACAGGTATAGTCGTTTGACAGCTCAGAAAATGTATCTTGCCACATCGAAGCGTTTTCTAAAAACCCATGTAAAAAGAGTATAGGGGAACCTTTACCGGCGATAAGGTATTTTATTTTTATCCCTTTGTATGCTAATATCATTCTGAAAGTTTATTTTTAGCGGCATAAACCTAGGTAAATGAGATTTAATAAAGAAACTTTTATTGCGGGATTTGCTTTGTTCTCTATGTTTTTTGGAGCAGGAAACTTGATGCTACCCCCACTTTTAGGACTTAAGGCTGTAGATAACTGGCACCTTGTTGCTTTGGGTTTTGTGATTTCTGCGGTATTTATTCCTTTGCTTGGTATTTTTGCTCATGCACGTTTGCAAGGTACAATGATGGATTTTGCAAAAAAGGTATCACCAACTTTTAGCCTGGTATATTGTATTATTGTATATATCATCTCTATTGCATTGCCTTCTCCCAGAACCGCTTCGGTAACTCACGAAATGGCAATTCAACCTTTTTTTGGTACCAGTGCTTTGTTAACCAGTACTCTCTATTTTGCTTTGGTATTGGTTTTTGCTCTTAATCGTTCAAAAGTTCTCGACGTACTAGGAAAGTTTCTGTCTCCAATCATATTTATAGTAGTATTAAGTATTATCTGTATTGGTATTTTTTCTGTTGAAATACCAATAGAGGGCATTTCTGAATTTGAAACACCAATTGTTAGTGGGTTACTAGAAGGATATCAAACTTTTGATGCTATAGGCGCTGTGGTAGTTGGTGGTGTGGTCATTATTTCATTGAGAATAAAAGGAGAACATAATTTTGAGCGCAACCGAAAACTGATTATTAAATCAGGAGTTGTTGCCGGTATTGGGTTGTTGATTATTTATGCCGGGATGATTTATAATGGAGCATTATTTCACTCAGAATTTGAATCTAGTGTGAGTCGTACTACACTACTTTCGGGATTGAGTTTAAAGACTTTGGGTAGTATCGGAAAAGTTTTTCTCAGTATTTTGGTAAGCCTTGCCTGCTTTACCACTGCAGTAGGGATTGTTACAGGTACGGCAGATTTTATAAAAGGGATCTTGTATGATTCTAAAAGGGCATATGTTATCACGGTGATTTTGGGCTGTATTTTGGGTGTACTTATGGGGCAGTTTGATGTACATTACATTATCTATGTCGCTGTACCAGCACTTATGTTTATTTATCCTATTACGATTATTTTGATTGTATTAAACATTTTATCTGAAAAATATACATCCTCACTGGTATTTAAAGCGGTAGTGATTATTACCATTGTTTTTAGCATTCCCGATTTTTTGAAGTCAATAGGTTTAGATGATTTTACAACACCAATTCTAGATATTCTTCCATTGGGAAGGTATAGTCTGGCATGGCTACTACCATCTTTACTAACATTATTAGTAACTAATTTGTATTTATCCTTAAAAGGAACAAGTAAATAGATTACTTGTTATACTTTGTTTATTGGAGAAGTATTTATAGTCTAATTTAAGGTAGCGATCCACCAGGTATTACCAAAAGGATCTTGAAAACCTGCTCCTCTGGCTCCATAATCTTCTTCCATGGGTTTCATAAGTGATTTTGCGCCTGCATCTATTGCATCAAAATAAGTTTGATCTGTATCTTTTACATACACGTACATAGATCCCGGATGCGCAGGAAAATTTTTGGAAGCTTCTGCAAGTAAAAGGGTACTGTCTCCTATTTTAATTTCAGAATGTTGAATCCTATTATCTGTATCAAGATTTCTTACCATTTCTTGCGCATGAAAAATTTTACGAATAAAGTCAATAAAATCTTCAGCTTTTTCTACTACCAAATATGGCATAGCCTGCTGGTGACCAGCGGTTATTTTCATTCGTTGCATAACAATTAAAGGGGGTTTTTAATACTTCTTAACGATCGAAGTATATAAAATATTCTACCAACCTCATTAAAATGTTATTTTTGGTTCTCTTTTAGACTTATCCTGAAGTGTTTATTGGTTGTCAGAAGCATACCACTCTGCATATGATGTTTCGGTTTCTTGAAGTTTTAGTGAGTGTAACTTTATAGTATCAGGTAGTTTTTTCTGAATTTTTTCTGCAAAATCAAGAACCATATTCTCACTAGTGGGTTGATAATCCACTAAGATAACATTGTGACCTCTGGTTTCTAGTTCTCTTGCAAGTTCGACATGAGGCGTATTTTTATTAAATACTGTTGCATGGTCAAATACATCTTCAATATCTTCTTTTACAATCTTTTTTAAATCTCCAAAGTCAATAACCATTCCTAATTTTACGTGCGAAGTATCTGTAATAGGAGTACCAATTACAGTAACACTTAGCTTGTAGCTATGACCATGAACATTTTTACATTTACCATCATAACCATACAAAGCATGACCGGTTTCAAAAGAAAATTGCTTGGTAATACGAATTTTGCTCATTGCCTATATTATAATTTTCGGCAAAGTTAAGGAAGATTCTAATGAACTTGCATGAACCAAAGAATTATTCATCAAAAAATTACAAGGAAATTTAAGTTCTGCATATCAATAAGATGTTAAAGTTTTAAATACTGAAATAAACCTTGACTAATTTGAAAGTAGAGTTCACTCATTTATGCTATCTAGATATTCAATTATATAATAGTTTTAATTCTTCAATAACCAGTATTAAATGAAAAAGAGTTTGGGCAAAAAAAAACTAACAGTTATGTTTATTTTAATTTGTAGAATATCATATTCTCAGGTCGAAATTAATGGATATGTAAAATCTTCAATAACTCAGTTAAGACCAATTTCTGATGTTTATATCCAAGAATTGAAAAGTAGCAAATCAAATCTGAAAAATACTTTAATGGTCGATAGTACAGGTTTTTTTCAAATTAAAAATCTTGAACTCAATAGATCTTATATAATCGAAATTTCTGCTTTTGGTTATAAAAATCAAAAATGGAACAACAAAGATTATTTTAACGCTTGAAGCCATTTGTAAATATAATAAAGACCTAGCTGAAAAAGATTGGAAAAATGGAAAACCAAAATTACTTCTGGTTGGTTCAATTGTACCAATAGCGAACTCTCTTTCTGACAAAAAATTTGAGAGAAAATATAAGATTGAATATTTTGACTTTGGATGTACACCACCAATTCAAGAATGTATTAAAGCTTATAATGAACGTATTTTTCAGCTAATGGATAGAAAATATGGTGTAAAATGGAGAAAAAAAGTACGTTCTGATGTTAAATATCTAAAGAAGACATTAAACAATAACAGATAAAGTAAGATGTTAAAGTTTTAAAAAAGTGATTTTTTGACAATAGGTAGTCTCTCTAATTAACTTATTTTTGAATTGTATTTGGGGAAATACATATCTTAAGGAAGTAAGTTAATTCAATTTGATATTACTTAATTAGATGATTACAAGCTTTGGGGGAAAATAATGAGAAATCATTATTATAGTTTGTGTAGTTGGGATACCGGGTAACTTTTAGTTGTTGTTGCCCGGTATTATTTTTTAAATTTCTTAAGGCTTTTTTTACTAAAATCAGATAAGATTAATTCTCCAGAAATTTCTGCTCTTTGTAAAAGTAGTTTATCCCAGTTTTCGGTACCTTCCCATCGTATTTTTTTCATTTGTTGTGTAGCCTGAGGGTTATAACTTGCTATTTTTTCTGCAAAAATTTGAGTTTCTTTATCCAATTCTGTAATGGATTCAAAAACACGATTAAACAATCCTTTTTCTTTTGCCCAATATGCTGTTTGCCATTGTGTAGCATCCCAAGCTAATGTAGCAAAAGCACCGTCGCCTATCTTTTTGGAAACTACAGGTTCTATTACAAATGGGCCAATACCTATAGTGAGTTCACTAAGTTGTATTGATGCTGCTTCGGTAGCAAGACAATAGTCGCAAGCGGCAACAATTCCTACACCTCCTCCAACAGTTTTACCTTGGATTCGTCCTATAATTGGCTTTTTGCATAAGCGCATTGCATTAATAACATGGGCAAATCCATAAAAAAAATGTTTTCCTTCATCAAAGTTTGTTATTGATAACAATGCTGTAAAAGAAGCACCTGAACAAAACATACGATCTCCTTCAGACTTTAATATGATTACTTTTACAGTATCATCTTCAGACAGTTGTCTAAAAGCGTTAGAAAGTCTTTGTAATAATTCTAAAGGAAAAGAATTGCTAGCTGGGTGACCAAACTCTATGGTTGCAATTGAATTTTGGATAGCTGTATATAGACTACCGTTGGATTGTGGTATCATTTTTGATAAATATTTGAGATAAAAATAATCAAATACTAAAGGATTTGAAAGACTTGATGTAACGATGTATTAGAAACCAGGTCTTTAGTACAAGATTATATAGAATACTTTATGAAATGGAACAATTTTTTATAAAAAATAAACTTCGTATAGGCTTCATCTTAATTCTAATATATATGCCTTTGCTTATATTTATCCTGTTATAAGCGGTAAAAACTTTTTTCTGAATTTAATCAATAAAGCTATTCCTCTAAAAAGAGCCCATACCATAAATGAAATCCATATTCCGTAAAGTTTTAGATCAAAATAGTTACAGATATACAAAGAAGGGATAAAACCTAAGAATGTTGCTCCTAGTAGTACATTTCTTAGATACTTCATCTCACCAAGCCCTTTAAATATCCCATCCAAAACAAATGCAAGTCCATTGATTGGTTGTACAAGAAGTACAATAAAAAATATGCTGTAGAACGTATCGAGTACAACCACCTCGCTTGTAAATATTTTCCCGATAGGTGCATAGAATATAAATCCAAATACAGCAAGAATTAAACTTACACCTATACCATAGAGAGATACTCGTTTTGCTAACTGCCATAAGAGTTTGTATTGTTGTGAACCTAATAGTCTTCCGCCCAAAATATTACCGGCACCCCCATACCCATCTATAAAGAAAGCAGTAAACATCCATATATTCATTGCAATGGTATATGCAGCAATATATTCATCGCCATAAGAAGTAGCATTAGAAGCTGCAAAATACAAAGCTGTATTTAAAGCTATAGATCTTACAAAAAGGTTAAGGCTCATGGTTATTAATCTCCCTAATTCTTTATTAATCGGAAAACGAAGTCTAAGAGTAACATTTGTTTTGGTTACGAGGAGAAAAAATACAATAATTGCCATAAGCATTTGTGATAATAAACTCGCCCAAGCAGCACCCTGAATACCCATCGGATCAATGATGGTGTCTATACCATATACAAGAATAAAATCTAAAACAATATTGGTTACTGCACCGATTAGGGCAACAATCATGGGCCAGAACGTGTTTTGAAGTCCTCTAAAAATTCCAAAAACAGCAAAAGTAAACAGTGTTAAGGGAAATCCCCATACTCTTATATCGTAATAGATGACACAGTATTCTAATATTTTTCCTGAAGCATTGTATAATCTAAAAATATCTTCGACAAAAAAAATGGTTGATACCAACACAAAAATACTTAGCAATATATTGAAGAATATTGCCTGAGCAGGAAGTGTTTTGACTTCTTCGATTTTACCGGCGCCAAGATATTGAGAGATAATGGCAGATATTGCACTACGAGTTTGTCCTAAAATCCATATCAAAGCAGATAAGAATGAGCCAACAATACCTACAGCAGCCAAAGACTCGGTACCATATTGTGGAATATTACCAACAATTGCAGTATCTGTAATAGATAGCAAAGGTTCTGCTATACCAGCAATAATGGCAGGAATAGCCAAGCGATTTATATTTTTAAAACTGATAATGTTGCTCATAAAACTAGCTCATAACAATGAAAAGGGTATTCACTTTGTTTTGGGAAATAGATATCAGACAAACGTTGATATCCTCGAGTTTCATAAAACTTAATATTTCGTTGATTTTGGCTAAATGTATCTAACCTAATTGATTGATAATTGTTGTCTTTTGCATAGTTTTCTCCAAAATCCATAAGCTGTTGTGCGTACCCTTTGCCCCAGTATTCTGGATGAATTGCTAAGCGGTGTATATATAGATTATTGTTGTTCTGAGTTATCCATGTTACAGATCTATACTCTTCATCTATAATCTCGGTAAGCACAATCGTACCTATAATTTGACCTTGTTTTTCTAGTATATATAATTCTTGCAGTTCTATATCTTTTTGAAACTTTTCTTTGGTAGGGTAATGCTCATTCCATTGATAGATTCCTATTGCAATCATTGCGGTGCCACAAGCTTGAGATAATAAGTATATAGAGTCTAAATCAGATAGTTTTGCTTTGCGAATCATAGATCAAATATATAAACAAAACCTATATACAATTATGGTTTTATAATAAACTTATGTTTTGTAGCGGATTTTACAAAATTCTTGTATTTTTGGTTAAATATAAATGGGGATGTAGCTCAGCTGGCTAGAGTGCTTGACTGGCAGTCAAGAGGTCGTGGGTTCGAGTCCCATCTTCTCCACTAATGATAGTTATGTTCTATGGGGTACAGTTTCCTAAAATACAGGTTGTGAACATTTAATCTGCATGCACAATTAATCAAATTCACTTTTCTTACATAAAGAAAACAACAGAATTTTTATAGAAATACAAATTAAATCAAATTGATATTAAAATATTTTTATTACATTTGTACTGTAACAAAAATTATTTCAGTATAAAATTGGTTAAAAGTAAATTTTCCATATCGCTTCATATAATGACTTTGTTAGCTTATTATTCTGATGAGTGGCATACTTCTGCCCTTATTGCTGAAAGCCTGAATATCAATCCGGTTTTGGTACGAAAAGAATTAAAAGCTCTTAAAGAAAAAGGGTTAGTAGAAAGTAAAGAAGGGAAAAATGGAGGTGTAAGATTAGGAAAATCGGCAAAGAATATTACACTAGCCGATATTTTTGAAGCTGCCAAAGGAAGTACCCATGTACTTAATCTATCCAATAATATCCCAGATGCAACTTGCAAAATCGGAGGACAAATTAACGAAAAATTACTATTGATGTTTAATGATATTGATGATGCGATTGTAAATATTTTGAAACCTCAAACTTTAGAAGCATTTAAAAATCAGTTTTAGTTTTTTTTATACTAAACTGTAACAATTTAGATAACAGTAAAGAATTTGATATGAATAAATCTATTAAAATTAACGACCTAACGATCTTTTACAGAGAATCAGGTGTGCAAAACAAAGAAACTATTTTATTTCTTCACGGAAACCCTACATCATCTCATATGTATAAAGGTTTGATGAGTCTATTAGAAGATAAGTACCATGTTATTGCTCCGGATTATCCAGGCTACGGTTTTAGTGATAGGCCCCGGGTATCAGAATATGAATATTCTTTTGATAACATTAGCAATACAATGAACCAATTTATTGATAAACTTAACCTTAAGAACTTCTATCTTTTTATGCAAGACTATGGGGGACCAATAGGGTTTCGTATTGCTACACGACGACCAGAATTGATTAATGGACTAATTATCCAAAACGCCAATGCTTATACAGAAGGTTTTGGAGAATGGGCCATAAAAATAGGAGAGTATATTCAAAATAATAATTTAGAACAACTCAATGCATACAAAAAGCATTTGGTAAGTTTAGAAGGACTCAAAGAACAATATGTAACTGGAGCCAAGGATGTGAGTTTAATTGATCCTTCTTCTTACTTCTTAGATTATGCTTTTTTACAAAGACCGGGTGTACAAGAGTTATTCTTGACTCTTTTTGATAATTACGGAACCAACTTTGAAAAATATGAAGAATGGCAACATTATTTAAAAACATACCAACCGCCTACCCTTGTGGTTTGGGGTTCTAATGACAAGTTTTTTAGTAAACCTGGAGGTGAAGCCTATGCTAAAGATTTAAAAGATGTAGAAATACATTTTTTTGATGGCGGACATTTTATGCTAGAAGAGTATGCAAAGGATGTATCAGTATTAATTAAAAACTTTATAAAATAAAAATAGATAAAATGAAAGTATTTGTAACAGGAGCCACAGGGTTTCAAGGAGGAAGTATTGCTCAAGCATTATTAAATGAAGGTCATCAAGTAACAACACTTAAAAGAGACTCTAATATTGGGATGCCGCCAATAGAGGGAATAGAAACAATAAAAGGAGGATTGGATAGCCAAGAATCCTTAGCTCAAGCTATGAAAAATGCGCAAGCCGCAGTGTACTCTTTTCCTCTTATTTTTGATATGGAACTGGCTAAAGCTTACACAGCAAATTTTATTGCCGCTGCCAAACAGGAAAAAGTAGAAGTAATCATTTTTAATACTACGTTTCATTTAGCAAAAGAAGAAACAGGTTTTTTAGCACTTGATCTAAAAGTTGCGATGAAAAAACTATTCGACCAATCCAGTTTAAATGTCATTACACTAGCACCAGATATATATTTGGATAATATTGCTGCGCCATGGTCTATACCGGTTATCTTAGAACACAAAGTTGTATCTTACCCATTAGCTTCGCATAAAAAAAATCCCTGGATCAGCCATCACGATTTGGCTAAGTATGTAGTAAAAGCAATTGCCAAGCCCGAATTGAGCGGGCAAACACTTCCCATTGGAGGAAATCTTGTTACCGGAACCGAAATCACTGCAGCGATTTCATCCAAAATAAATCAAAAGCTTCATTTTGTAGAAGTTCCCGTAAATGAATTTGAGCAACAACTCGAACCAGGATTTGGAGCGCTGGCTGCAAGAGAAATTTCTAATCTTTATCGATATGTAGAACAGTATCATACAGATTTTACAAATAAAGACTTTACAAACACAAATGAGCTTCTAGGTATCGAACCACAACCCCTGAATGAATGGGTGGATTCTATAAACTGGAATTTATCCTAAAGATATTTTATTTAAGAAAAAGGAAGTTAAGCTAATTTTCAAACTTGGGTGACATGAAAAAAACGTATTTCCACGAAGGGGAATTAGAGATTCAGAATAAGTACAATGCCTACCATGATCCAACACTTGTAGAGCGGTTATTAAAAGATAACATTGTAGATCAACTGATTCCTTTTATAGAAAAACAGTCTACTGTTATTTTATCTTCTTTAGATACAGACTATAATATATGGGCTTCTATGCTTGTTGGTGAAAACGGGTTTATTAAAGTAAAAACATCTAAAAAGGTAATTATTTATTTAGATAAATTAAAGACGACTCAGAAAGATATTCTCTTTAAAAATATTCGTCCACAATCCAATATTGGAGTATTATTTATTGATACTGTGACTAGAACCAGATATAGGCTAAATGGCAGTGCATCGTTATTTTCAGACAGAATAGAAATTACTGTAGTAGAGGCTTACCCTAATTGCCCAAAGTATATTCAACAACGAGTACCTGTATTTTCAGACACACCTTCAGAACTTGAGACAAGAGAATCAAAAGGAGATGTGCTAAACAATGATCATAAGCAGTTGATAAAAGAGGCTGATACCTTTTTCTTAGGTAGTATGAATAAAGAGGGTGACATGGATGCTTCTCACAGAGGTGGTGCCACAGGTTTTGTAGAAATATTAGCGGATGGAACATTAAAAATTCCCGATTATATAGGTAACAATCTGTTTAATACATTGGGTAACTTTCTTCAGGTTTCAAAAGCAGGTTTATTATTTGTTGATTTTGAAAAAGGACATTCTTTACAACTTACAGGGAGTACAGAATTGGTTTTTGATCAAGAACAAGAAAAAGATATAGAAAAAACAATGGGAACAGGACGTTACTGGTTATTTAAAACCACACAATGGATACAAACCGAGTTTCATCATAAAATAGATTGGAAGTTGATTAGCTTTTCACCATTCAATCCGGAAAACGTAAAAAAATGAATGAAAGTTTAGTAAAAGAAGTCAGAAATGCTTTAGATCAATGGCTAGAGGCATTTAATAATAATGATATAGAAGCATTAATGTCTGTATATGATTCTGAAATTGTATATGCCAATAGTGCCAAACCTATTGAGATAGGAATACCAATGGTAAAAGAAGGTTTTATAAAAAGTTTTGGCATAAAACCAAAGGTTTTTTTCAAAGAAGAACAAGCGATCGCTGTAGATGACCTCGGTTATATAGCAGGACAATTTAGAGTAGCAGGTACCAGCCCCGAGGATGGTAGTGCAGTTGGAGAGTCAGGTCGTGTAGTCGTCATTTTTAGAAGAAACGAAGTTGGCGAATGGAAATTAGTATTTGATATGGACAATCGTCCGCCAGATGTAACAATATAGAAAATGAATGAAATGATAACAAGAAAAGCAATGCGACCAAGAGATGTCGCTAACCAAATTAGTGAATGTATTACAGAAGGTAATATGGAAAATATCTTAGATTTTTTTCATTCAGATTATCTTATGTCTTTTCCTCCAACTGAATCGCCAAAATCTGGTCTAGACACTATAAAAACAAGTTTTCAACCTTTTATTGATGCAAAAGCCAAACTTATAAGTAATGTAACCGGAGAATTGATTAATGGGGATATTGCTCTATTACAGGCTGATTGGAGTATTGTCGACACACAAGGAAATGTTATGGGAGAAGGAGCCTCTACAGAAGTACTTAAACAAAGAGAAGACGGTTCTTGGCAGTATTTTATTGATTGTCCTTTAGGACTTCCTTTGATCAATAAGTAGTGTCTTAAGTTTAACTATTTCAATCCTATCAATACTGATTACGCTAGAAATAGAATTGTTAAAACATTGAATAGAATGTATTAAGATCAAAAATCTATTACTGTGGGTTTTTGATCTTAATTTTTGCTTATTTAGGTCATTTTTATATTGAATATCCATTTTTTATAGCGTAGACAGCTAAACCAACTCTGGTTCTTAATTGTAGTTTTTCAAACAAGCTATCTCTATAATTTTCTATTGTTCTGGGGCTGCAAAACATCTTTTCAGAAATTTGCTTATAGTTCATTTCTGTAGTAGTATATTTTAGAAATTCAGTTTCACGATCAGACAATTTTATTTCTTTAAGCTCTTTTTCGTCGGCACATACGTTTTCAAAAATTTTTTTAGAGGCCCATTCAGGAAAATATCTACCTTTTTCGACGAGGCTTTCTAAAGCTTTTTCAAGGTCGAGGGGCTGAATATTTTTGAGCATGTATCCTTTAGCACCGCTTTTAATCATTTTTATGAGGCTAGAATCATCATTTTGCATGCTTAATGCCATAATCAAAATTTGTGGGTGTGTCTTATGCATCCATTTAGCAGTTTCAAAACCATCCATTATTGGCATATTAACATCGAGTAATACAATATCTGGTACTTTTTTATGATTTAATTTTTCTTGAAAATCCATGCCATTTTCACATATATACAGTACTTCAAATTGATTAAAACTAGAGATAATACTGCTTAAAGCACTTGCAATAAGGAGGTGATCGTCTATAATAACTATTGTCTTTTTCATTTAAATTGAAAATTCTAAAATTAATTCTGTGCCTTTATCCTTCTGGCTGTCTAATTTGATAAGACCATTAACTAATTGTGCTCTTTTTTTAATATTATAGGTGCCAATACCATCGTTTTTTAATTTGCCAATATCAAAGCCAATACCATCATCTTTTATAGAGAGGGTGAGATGCTCTCTTTGCTTTATCAATACGATAGAAATATTCTTACAGCGAGAATGTTTGATACTATTTTGTAAAAACTCTTGAGTTATTCTATAAACGACACTTTTGTGTATATAAGAATCCAAATGAACTGTAGGATCAATATAAACAGTTACATTACATATTTGTAAACTATTTATTCTAGTGCATTCTTCTTGGATTAATTGGCTTATACAAGTGTTTTTGATATAGTCATTGGTCAAAGATTTTGATAATTGCCTAAGCTCGTCTAATGCTTCATTGATCATCTCATTTGTCGAATTGATAGTTGTATTTGTATTGATCAATTTATTTTCTATTAGATATTGTTGGATATACAAGCTTGCCAATGTAAGTTTTTGTCCCACATTATCATGTATTTCTCGCCCGATATATTCCATTGTATTGGTTTGTATTTCTATTTGAGTTTCTAGAAGTTCTTTTTTATGGTTTTGGTCTAGAATATTAATCTGTTGTAGATGTTGTTTTCTTTTGCTTTTATACTGATATATAAAAACAACAATACCAATTAAGAATGCTACAAAAATGATATTAAACAATATAAGCGTTATGATAAAGGACGTTTCCCCCATATATACGAAGCCGTAAATAAAAGATACATTATAGTATTAGAACAAAGAAAATATGCAAAATAGATCTGCCATATTTGACGATGATCATACCATAATTCGTTATAAAAACAGAAAAATGGATAGGTTCCTATATAGGATAAGATGATACCAATAGTAATGTAAAACATTTTATTTTTTTCAAAATTAATGATACTATCATCTTTGATTTGTTTTAAAAACTCTAATACTATCAAAAAAGCGAGCAATAGGGTACCCATAGTCAAATTGATAGAATATACTACGTCTATTTTTTTAAAGAATAATTCTACAGGTATATATGTTGTCAAATAGATAACAATGCAATAAAACAATAACTTTTTATTTTTTAGAGATTTATATGCGTATAACCAAAACAGAAATAGATATTGAATAGGGATGCCGATAAAAGCATAATACCCTTGTTTTATATTGTCAGGAAAAAAAGAATTAAAATACCAAAAAAACTCCTGAGTCATAATAAAAAACAAATATAGAGAGAACCATTTCCAGTAGCTTTTTTTCAATTCTACTATGTATAATAAGCCAACTATGGCAGAGATGAACTCTGCCACCAAAAACAATTTCTTGAGCAAAAAATGATATTCTTGCATTTTTTTGTTTTAGAAAGCTTCGCCAGAACCATTAGCTGGCGGAATTAGACTACCATGATTTTGAGAAATAGGAGATGAAGAACTCGAGTTTTTTGAAGCTTTTGTAATCGTTAATGCAGGAATAAAACTCTCATCATTACTAGAAAGATAATCTTCTATATTTCGCATGCTTTGAGTATATGTTCTTATATCATCAGGATTAAAATCAATATCTATTTTATCTCGATGGATAGTAGGAATCATGATTAGAGTATGCCGTTTTTGATAACTTTTAGTCAAAGCGTTTCTAAGAAAAAATGATAAGTCAGGATATTTTTTCTCCCAGGTTTCTATCTCAGGATATCTTGAATAGTAAATGCGAACCCCCAGATCTTTACTAGAAACATTATTTTTTTTGGAGCTGAATTCTATATGATATATAAACTTTTTTAGTGTTTCTAAATCAAACCAAATAGAATGAGCGTCATCTGTTATTACTCTTTTGATAAAGTCTAGTTGATTTTGTCTATATCCATTTGTCATTTCATGAATCAAATTAACTTTTAGAGTAGGTGCGGGCTCATGAGAATAATCCATACAGATATTTTGCTTGTTCTGGGATAGAGATGGTTTTTTAGGTGGATACTTATAAATATAGGCTGCAAAAGCAAAAGTTACTACAATGAGTAATGAAGTTGATACCATAATAAATTGGTTTTTAGAAGTTATAATTCTTTGTGTTAGTACAAAGGAAAAGGTTTTTGCTTTTGTTTTATAAAGTTAAATACCCCAATTAAAAAGGGGAAAATACCCCAAAAAATTAACGTTGTTTGTTCTTGTATTTTTAGGCTATTTGATCATCAATTTATACTAAAGAAATTCTGAATTTTGAGAAACAAAAATTATAAATCAAAGATATATGCAATTGCATCAGGACTGATCATCCTCTCTGTTTTTAAACTCACAATGCATAGTGGTCGCGTAAACCGAAAAGCGTAAGAGTAGGTAATCTTAAAACTATTATTATGAAATACATCAAATTTATTATCACGCCTGTAATTGCTTGTCTTTTATTATTTGCTAGTTGCGAAAATGACTCTCAAACAGTTAATGAAAACCAATTAGATAGTATTAAAGTCGAAGAACGAAATGCAAATCAAGAATTTGATTTTTCGGCGTTAGAAAAAATTAATGAAGATGAGTTAAATGATATTGAGGCAGGGCTAATTGAAGCAGGAAAAGAAATTAGTTTGATTAAAGAAATACAAAATTTTGATACAGAAGAGGTTCCTGATTTGAGCGCTATTAATGATTACTTAAGATATAAAGGAGCATCTCCTATAGATACTGAAAGATTTTATTATCAAACAGAAGAAATCATTAGAAATCCAGATGCAAAAGCTACCGATCTTACTCAAGTATTATCAGAAACAAATATGTATTCTGATGCTCAGTTAAACTTATTTTTGGAGTTAGATGCTCAAATGAGTAAAGCATCTTCGTTTGAAGAATCAATGAATATACTGGATAGTTTTAAAAGAAATGTTTCTGAGAGTAAAGAATTACCTTCTTTTGAAAAGAATACTATGCTTTTATATGCATCTAGTATGAAAGGTTTAATGTATACAGACTATACTTCGCAAAAAGGATTTAGAGATTGTATCAATTGTGTTTACAGAAATAAGTGGAGAATACTAGGATGGGGTGTATTTAGAAGTTTACCCAAAGTAATATTTTGCATTTTTACAAATCTTGGAAATGCATGGGGAATGATCTGGTGCATCTTAAAAGCATTAGGTAGTGGTATTGCTTATACTTTTAAGGCTTATTGTGGTAAATTCTGTTAATCGTGCACATAGAATATAAATCTCGATTTAAGTAAAAACCTCACGGAACATTCAAAGGACTTCTCGTTTTCAAACTGTTTACGTTTTGCTGGCGAGTCAAGCCTCGGGGTATTAGTCCTACTAGAATAAAATAGGCTGCCAATAATGGCAGCCTATCTTTTACCCATATCAATTCTTGATCTTTAGAATCAATTATTGCTTGATAATCTTTTTGGTAAATATTACAGTATTGCTTTTGGTTTGATCCAAAACATTCAAAATATAATATCCTGCCGGAAGATTATTAACGTCAATAGTATTCTGACCTTCTTTTATAATAGCCTCTCTGCGTAAAATTCCTGTAGAGTTAAATAATTGTACTCTGCTACCATTTGTAGCTCCAGAAACATTTATTATATTTTTTACAGGATTAGGAAAAGCTTTTACAGCAATTTTGTTCTCTTCAAAACGTCCGGATTTTGGGAAGCTTTCGTAAGTGATAATAAGCTGAGGTGCAATATTTAGCTTATTTTCTTTTGAACCGAATGCAAAATCATTACCCGAAGTCGCTGTTAGGATTAAAGATACTCTGTCTCTGTCTAATGCATCAGCATCTAGGTCCACAACTTTTGTAGTTCCTAATCCATAAGTATCATTTAATTTTCCTAATACAACTTCTTTTCCAGGTTTATTGGCTAGACTGAGGTTATCTTCTGTCCAATTATTGCTATTTCCTTTATTAACAGTAAGGTCACCATTACCTTCATCAGAGTTTACAGTAAACTTTAATTGAGCATTGGTTATTTTACCAGGTATGGTAGAAAGGTCAAACATCAAATATCCATCACGTTTGTTTTGTTCTACTCTTACAATAGATTGGTTGTAACGTATGGTTCCTTGTAGAAATGCATCCTGAACTGGAGACAGTACCTGAGTCTGCTCTATAAGAGCACTTGATGCCGCAGTTTTGCTTGCAACAATCTTGTCTATATTAAATAAGAACCCTGCACTACCTTTGTATGCCAACTGTAATGTTTTTTGTCCTTTGGTTAATGCAACTGTAGCAGAAAAAGCTTTGTAATCATGCCATTGACCAGTTTTAGGGATAGTTATAGTCCCTACAGTTTTGCCGGCTTCGATAATATCTATTGTACCGCCTGTACCGTTACTTGAAGCAAATGCGTCTATAGCATATTGTCCATTTTCGGTAATATTTACAGTATAATCAGTAGTGTCTCCATTTTTGATAAACCCAAGGTTTTTACCAGAAACTCCTGGAGTATCTTCTATACGAACACTACCTGATTTTGTTTTAAAAGCTTCAGCTTCAAAAGCACCAGGAATAGCAATTGAACTTACAGGAGGAGTTCCTGTACCTGTACAAGGTGTTTCTTGATTGCTAAGGTTTAATGGGTTTGGCGTGCCCGTTTTGTACATTACAATTCTATCAATTAAATGATCTTTAGAACGTCCTGAGACTTCTATAGTATATACTCCTGCACTATTGAATTCTGCAAATATTTGATGAGCGTCATTATCACTAGTGTTGGTAGACCATGTCCAGTCTGTAGATCCCGAAAGATATATTTTGAACCATCCGTTTGCACCTGCACCTTCTGGTACGGGAGTCTGCCCACTACCTTTTGGATATACGCGGTTTCCATTTTTCTCTCCATAAAATGCATTGGCATCCGGTAATCGTAACCAACTATCATTATGCTCGGTAGAATTTGTTCCTTTTCCGATACTACTTCTCCACTGAAAACGGTATTTACCTGGTGAGTTGATTTTTACTTTAACAGTAATAGTTCCATTACCAGGTGTTCCAAAAGCGTCATTACCATCCCATGATAAGTATCCATTTCCTGTAAATCCAGACTTAGCAGTTTTGATGTTCCATTGTGTTCCTGATACATTCAGGTTTTCAGATTCCATAACAACAAGTCCATTTTTTTCTTCAAAATCTGCAGTACAATTACCGCCGTTGTTACCTCCATTATCACCATCATTACTTTGGCAAATAAAATCTAGAGCAGTCCATCTACCACGAGAATATGCTGTACTATTTCCTTCAGGAATCTTACCATTTGTATGTGAGTTAAACTCTATTCTGATTTTGGCTCCTTTTTTTATATCAACACCTTCAAATACAGTTCCTGATTCAGTATAATCAGTTGTAGTAGTAGGGTTTGTATATTCTCCAACATTCACTCCATCTACAGAAATTCTATAAGTAGATTCTCCATCGATTTCTGTAAGCGTTGTTAACTTTATATCGTATGTACCTGTATTACCGCTGAATGTTTTTTCTACTGCAGCAAATTGATCTTTGTATTTTGAAGCATCTATAGCCAAAGCATTTCTCGCATTATCTTTATAGGCAGGTGAAAAACCAGCTGTAGTTAATGCAGGAAAATCTGTAATTGCTTGTAATGCAACACCATCACAATTACCTTGCCCATCGTTTCCACCATCATTACATTCTAACTCAAATATAAGTTTTGGGGCATTAGTTCCTTCTTTAGAAGAGAAAGATACATCATTACCACCTGTTTGTTTTACAATTAGTGAAACAGTTTCTCCCGGAGCAATATTTGATAAATTCCATTGGTAAGATTGTCCTTTACTATATGTGGTATTAAGCGCACCTATTTTAGCACCTTCTCCCGGTTTGTTGCTATTAGAAAGGTTTGCTTCTGTCCAGTTATTAGAATTTCCTTTAAAGATTTCAATAAGTCCACTTCCATCATCAGTAGATACAGTAAGTTCTAGTGTTACACTAGTTACTTTTTCAGTAGTTGAAGGCGCTGTAAATTTGAGATAAGAAACTCTTTTACCGCTTTCTACTCTTAGATCTGCATTGTTAAATTTGGTTGTTCCTTGCAGATATGCATCTTGAGAAGCAGTTGCTACTTTGGTGTTATCACAACCACCACCGTTACCATCTTTGCTAGTGATTAATGCTACCCAGTCATTATTATCGGGAGCAACAAGACTACCACCTAAAGTTTGTTTAGCAGTTAAATTACCTCCTGTACGAGGGTTATACCATTGCACATCATATTTGCCATTTCCAGCAGGTAGGTTTAATCCAGTAGATCCACCATTAGGTCTGTATACAGCATATATTTTTCCTGCCTGAGCAAATACATAGTCATTATTGTCAGAGGTAACACCATCTGAGCTTACCATTTTTGTTACTTGTGGCTCTAGATATTTATTAAAGAAGTTGATCGCATAACCACCTTCTCTATATTTGTTTCCTCTTTTTCTATGATCATTACCATTGATGTCTCCATCGTCGTTGGTATAACCGCTATAGTATTCTACACCGGCACCACCGGCAAGAAGTGTTGCCCACAATACTCTGTGTCTAACTTGCTTATCAGATACTCGAACTCCTTGAGAAGCGCTTCCTTGCTCGTCATTGGCTACTACCCACTTTCTTCCAGAATTTCTCGATCTTTCTAACCATGTTTTTACATCATTATGAATGCTGTTTTGATTGGATTGAAGAGAAGCTCCTGTTAATAAGGATTTGTTACCAAGTAGTGGTGTATATCGCTGATCTTTTTCGCCAGGGTAGGTATGGATTACAATGTTGTGATCATAAGGATCATTATCCTTGATATACTTTGCTGTAGCTCTTACCACATCGTCTTTTAATGTCGTTTCTTCGGTAAGGTTCCAATTTAGAGCCAGGTGGTGACTAAATCTTGCAATGATTTCGCGGTAATATAATTTACGTTCTCTTCCAAAATTATTACCGTCCATTTTGTTGTCATTTTCAGTCTCCATGGTTTTAAAGTGAAGATATATCCCTTTTTTATCGGCATATTCCATCACCTTTTCCCATTGGTCTAACTTAGATACATCAAAACGGTCTTTGTGCACTTTGTTCCATTGTTGCCCTCTTGGTGTATTACCATATTCTTGCTCTGATACTTTAAGGACATGAGGAAAAACAGCACCACCGTCTCCATCAGTGTTCCAAGTTAAAAAAGATACTACATTGGCTCCCTGCCCGGCAAGATAATTAAGCATCCCTAATATTTCGGTTCCTTTGTTACCATTGTTCCAGGTATAAGCTCCTGCATCATTTGCATTGTAGTCTTGTTGATGAGGACCCCATGTTTTGTTACCAATCTTATTAAGATTATTATTAAAACTTGGCGTAGCATCAAAATCTACATAATTAAACGCGTTTTCAGGAGAATCTGCTCCAGCCTTAAAAAACCAAGGACCATTTGGATTGTCAGGGTTAGTACCAGAGTGTTTTAAGTAATGTTCTCCAACATACTGTAAACGTCCTAGGTTTTTGTTTCTGAAGTCTCTTCCTGATTTATCAGATTCTGAAATGGAGAAATTTCCATTTGTACCATCCATAAAACCTGCACCAGAACCACCACCATTGGCAGCTACATTAGTTCCTTTTTTGAAAGAGGCAGACCAGTTCCAAGTTCCTGTTCTATCAGGAGTAAAATGTACTCTCCACTTATTACCAGAATTACAGCTATTGTTGGCAGCATTACCACAAGCAGCATAGTATCCGGGTACGGTATAGCTCTTGTTGCTACCAGAATGTGTAAATGTAACATCCAGTCTGTAATCTGTAAAAGGGTTTGGACTTGAGGTTTCTGTGGTATTAGGTCCGTTAAATGTTAAAGTGACCTTGTGCCATCGTTTTAATTCTCCCTGGGGGGTCTGGGCTTTTGACACTAGCCCTAGAAGGAAGAACGCAATTAGAAAATTGACTTTCGTAAGCTTCATGATTTAAATTGTGTTTGATAGTTTATATAATTGATTGTTTATACCATTTATAAAGTCTGTGTAATTTTAGGTTTTGTGTTGGCGAGTAAAATGATTTTTCGAAAGCCAGCCGAAACTAATCATTTATTACTAGTATAGTCTCCCGTAATTAGTACACGATGCTTTAAAAATAGAATTCGTTAATCACTATTGATTATTTGACACAAATCCGACCATACAGCTATAGTTTTTGCTGTACAAACTGATCAGATTTTTTATATTACTGCTTAATTATTTTATGATTTGTTTTACAATTATGTTATCATCATCTTGTTTTACCTGAATAAAATATATGCCTGACTTTAATTGACTGAAATCCATATTTTTTATATTGGTATTTTTCTGTATCGTTTCTTCATAAAGTAAGTTTCCGTATAGATCAATGACTTTGATATTTGCATTTTTAAAGTTTGTGGTTGTATTTAACGTTAGTTTATCAAACACAGGATTAGGAAAAGCTTTTATTTGAATTGGGTTAGATATGTTAGAAAGAGTAGTACTTGGTTCAACACCCCATACAAGGTTACCATTTACATAAACAGCGATTTTATCGTGGTTGGTATACGCTGTTTTGGTATTGTCATAGGAGTAATCATCAGTTTCATCAAAATTACTCCAGTTTGCTTTGGCAAAACGTACTTGTATGGGTCCAGAATTTGTTTTGGCAGGTAGTAAACCGGCATTTGCTGTAAACGAAATGTCAAGATAGTTCATACCAGCATTTTGACCAAAGACTCCTAAAACGTCATTGGTTCCTAATTGCGCCCAATCACACCAGAAATTAAGATCATTACTATCTTCTGAAGTAAACCAGTATCGTATGATAATATCCTTGTAATCAATAGGGTTGTCTCCATTATTAATGAGTTGTATATGTGGATTGATCGTATTGTCTGTCGCACTGCCGTTACCCCCATCTTTGTAAGTGAGTATAATATCAGAAGTAGGTAGTTGATCTACTACTTTGATTGTAATTGTTTTTGTATCAGTTCCGCCTTGTCCGTTATCTACGGTAAGTGTTACTGTATATTCACCTATGGTATCAAAAGTATGTGTTACTTTTTGTCCGTTGGCTATATTTCCATCACCAAAATCCCAATTATAAGTTAGAGGGTTTCCTTTTGGATCTGAAGAATTGGAGGCATCAAAACTAACTTCGAGTGGTGCCAGACCTGTAACTTTATCTGTTATAAAATCAGCTAAAGGAAAGTTATTTTCTATAGTTCCATCATCGGAAAAGGTCATGGTAGAAAAGTTGAAAGCTCCATTATCGATAAAAAATCTCATAACTTGTTCTCCTTTAGTTAGAGTAACATTAGAAATTTTTTGAGGAACAAAACTTGCCCAACTACTTGTTGCAGCTACGTTTTGAATACCCGTTACATCTGTACCATCAAACTCTATATGAAATTGACCATTAGAATTTTCTGAGGCTACTAGAACTTCGATATTGTATATTCCGGCTTGTGCAACATTAACGGTATATTCTATCCATTCTCCTTTTGCGGTATATCCAATGTTACCACCATCTCCATTAGTTTCGGTATCTACATCTTCATCTTGTCTTATACCATTGCCATCATTTCCTAAAGAAATATCGTGATAGGCTACAGTTTCTCCTCCCAAATCAAAGCTTGTGGCTTTTATTTTTCCAGGGATTACCTGTGGAACTCCATTTACATATGGCTCTTGTGGAGGTAGTGGAACAGTAGCGTATATAACTTCGATGGTATGGTTTTGAGTAACATTAGAAAACGTATATGTATTTACATCACCTATAGAGCTTCCATCAACAAGAACATCTTCAATTTTGAAACCGATATTGGCTGTAATATCAAATATTTGATTATCGTTTTCTGAAACGATGATGTTTCCAGAGGGAGATATGGTTCCTCCCGGATTAGCTGAAGCACTAATAGTGTAAGTCGTTCCACAAGATGTAATTGTAGGATCTATCATAGATTGGGGAATGATAGAGGTGTTTTTAATCGAATTGATATCTGTAACGCAGATTTCTTCTGCAAAGGTAGATGCCCAACTTCCATAGTTACCATTAGAAGTAATATCAAAAACACTATTTGGGGCACCACAATCACTATTATCTACTGCTCCCCAAGACCAGGATAGCCAGCCAATTTTTTCTTCTTGTAACCTTTTGATCATTTCTTGATACGGAAAAGGCTGCCCACAGGCAATAGGAGAGGCAGCTTCTTGTGGGCCTTCTCCTATGATATAGGGTAATTTTTTGAGTTTTGCGTCCTCGATCATTGTATTCAAACGATCGATTTTTGCTTGATCATCTCCGTTTGTCCAATAGGTATGTACAGCAAATATGATATTGTGCAATGGGTCGAATTCTAATAATTCGTTTCCTCCTTCAAGAAAATAGCTTTCTCTATTACCATATCCTCCACAATCTATCATTAACGGAGTGTCGATTCCTGCATTTCGTAACTGTGTAATTGCATCTTTATAATAAGCAACCCATTGTGCTGTAGATTCTGATCCGTTTCCTACTTCATTACCAATATTTACGATCAACCATTTCTTGTATTTTTGAATGGTAGATAAAACTGCGGGTCTTGTCCAATAATCGAGAAGCATTTGTAATTTGCTAAAATCTCCTGTAGCATCGTGCAATTCTGCAACCGGTATCATTTTGTTTTTGATACTATTATTGATAAGTTGGTCAAGCTCAGTTTCGTCTCCTTGAGTAGTCCACACTAGCCTTACAGCATTAGACCCTGTTTTTGCAATTTCTGGTAATATAGTAGTCCCTGTTCTATCTTGAGACCAGACAAACATTTCATTAACACCACGCATTACAACTTCTTCATTGCATGATGTATAGATTTTTCCTTCTTCTACACGTATAGTATTTTGAGAAAAAGAATTATAACCTGTTAATCCTAACATCATAAATAATAGAATTGACAGTGTCTTGAGTATTGATTCTTTTGTAGCTTTCATCATCTCTTTAAATTTTTTATAATCATTGCTTGTAGGTTTTATGTACTCTACAAGCAATGATTATTGTTTCTTATTTTACGATTTGCTTTACAGTGGTTTTGCCACCTTGCTCAATCTGAATAAAATATATTCCGGATCTTAATTGACTGAAATCCAGGTTTTTTATATCAGTATTTTTCTGGATGATTTCTTCGTAAAATATGTTTCCTGCCAAATCAATGATTTTGATGTTTGCATTTTTGAAACTTGTAGTTGTGTTTACTGTTAATTCATCAAACACGGGATTAGGAAATGCTTTTATTTGAATTGGAGATATACCAGAAGTACTAGGTTCAACTCCCCATACTAGTGTACTATTGAGATATACGGCGATTTTATCGTGATTTGTATAGTCGGTTTTGGTATCATCATATGAGTAATCATCAGCTTCATTAAAATTACTCCAGTTTGTTTTTGCAAAGCGTGCTTGTATAGGCCCTGAATTTGTTTTAGAAGCAAGAATACCTGCACTTTGGTTGAATGTGATGTCTAGATAGTTATTACCTGCACTTTGTCCAAAAGTTCCAGATACATTATCAGTTCCTACTTGTGCCCAATCACACCAGAAATTAAGATCATTACTGTCTTCTGAAGTAAACCAGTATCGTATGGTAATATCCTTGTAATCAACAGGGTTATCTCCATTATTGACAAGTTGTATGTGTGGATTGATTGTATTGTCTGTTGCACTGCCATTACCTCCATCTTTGTAAGTCAAGACAATATCAGAAGCAGGTAATTGATCTACTACTTCGATTGTAAGGGTTTTTGTAGCTGTACCTCCTTGTCCGTTATCTACAGTAAGGATCACAATATATTCACCGATAGTATCAAAGGTATGTGTTGTTGTTTCTCCCGTACCTGTAGTGGCATCACCAAAATCCCAACTATATGTAAGTGTATTACCTTTTGGGTCTGAAGAACCAGATGCGTCAAAGTTTACTTGTAGCGGAGCTGTACCTGTAATTTTATCGGCTATAAAATCTGCTACCGGAGGTTGATTGGGGTCAGTCACTGTGATGATAATTGATGTGCTGCTAGAGTTTCCGTTACCGTCATCAACAGTGAGTTTTACTGTTTGATCTCCTATTGTTGTAAATTCATAATCTGCAGTTACACCTAATGCAGTGTTACCACTACCAAAATCCCAACTATATGTCAGAATATCTCCATTTGGATCTGTTGATCCTGAAGCATCAAAAGATACTAGTAAAGGTGCGTCTCCTGATATGATATTTGTTGTTATAACAGCTTTTGGGGTTTCTGCGCCATTAGGTTCTGTACCACTAATAAGATTTCCATTAAGGTATAATGCTACTCGATCCCATGCAGCAAATTCTTTTTTGGTTCCATCATATGAGTAATCGTTGGACTGATCTGTATCAGACCAAGCACTATTTGCAATTTTGGTTTCTATTCTTCCTGATCCATCACTACTACCCAGTGTTCCGGCAGCAGAATCAAAAGTAACTTCCATATAGTAAGAGTTTCCTTCTACGTTAACAATTTTACCATTTACGTTACTACTCCCTATCATGGCATAGTCTGTAAAAAAGCTTAGTGCAAGATCTTCTTCGGTTTCAAACCAATATCTGATACTGAGGTCTGAATATGCTACATCTTGTGAAGAGTTATTAAATATTCTGAAATGAGGTTTGATAATATTGCTTACTACATTTGCAGAAGCATCCTTATATTCTAATGATAAAATACCATCGCCTCCTATTTGAATATTTCTAGGAGTAGATTCTTTTGTTTTTCCATCTATAGCTGTTGCCACAGATGTGATTTTATATTGACCATCTGATAATCCTGTAAGATCAAATTCATAAGGAGCAGTAGTATCTTCTCCTACCAGTTCGCCATTGCTATAAAATTCTACTTTGACTACTGTGTTGTTTTCATTCGTTAGGTTTGCCTCGACATGAACGCTGCTTCCCGATACGAATTTATCTCCTGATTTTGGTGATAATAAAGAAAGGTAAATAGCTTCTCCACCAGACATGGCTTCCATTCTATGAGCGTGTTCTTTGTAGATACCTACTTCTACATCACCCTCGAATACAGCAAATTTATCTCTTGGTGTTTCACTATCTGGAAACCACCAAAAGGCACTTGCTCCGATTTTTTCTTTTTCGATATACCCATAGATTTCTTCCCACCACTCGTATCTTTCTTGGATTTCGACATTAAATTCTCCTACATATAAGGGTTTTTTGATGATATTATGAGACTCATTTGCCCAGGTTGCCATAAGTTCCATAGTTTGCTCTAGTGTAAAGTTTGACCAACTTTCTCTTATATATGGATGTGCAGAGGTAAAATCAATATAGGGGGATTCGTGTATTTTTATAAAATCATTTCCTTCGTCTCCTCCAAATCCATACTTGGCTCCATGAGCTTCAAGGCCTGTTCCTAAAAGATGGTTAGAATCTATAGATTTTATAAATTCTCCCATATCGTCTACCCATGCTCGTAATGTATTTGAAGAGAGGTCATCTCCAAATCCTTGATATCTAGGTTCGTTCATGAGTTCCCAAGCGAGAATAGTAGGGTCATTTCTGTATTCTACACCATCATAATGATTTTTGCGAGTGATAAAGTATTTTACATAATCTTTATATCCTTGTATAGCAGAGGCATTGGTAAAAAACTGACCCTGATCATGAGTTCCGGCTCCTTCTACTTCTATACCTTCCCATTTCAACCGGTCTTTGATACCGCCATAATCATTCCAATAGTTTTCTAATGCTACAATGAGTTTAATACCATTGGCTTCAGCAGATTTTACCACATAGTCGAATAATGAGAACTGGGCTTCACTATATACTCCTTTTTGTGGTTCAAAACCGTGCCAATCCTCATGACTAAACCCCCATAACCTCACTACTCGAACACCACTTACATATAATGTTCGCATATGAGCGTCTATACGGTCTTTATCCATAAATTGAGTTTCTATATCTCCACTAGAAGAACCGTAGGTAAAAAAATCATAGACATTAGCTCCCGAAAAATAAAAAGGCCTTTCGTCTAGCATGAATTTGTCACCATCGGTATAGACAAAACCGGGAGGTACCGTTGTTTGAGCACTTAGATAACTTGTGGTAAGTATTGCATAACATACTACAAGTAAGGTTTTAAGATTGTTTTTCATGATTTGTGGTTTGTTAAATTGTTGGTTTAGATTTGATAAAACACTTTCTCTGATAATATATACCAGAGAAAGTGGTGGGGTTCTAACAATATTTATTTGGCAATTTGTTTTATAATGGTGTTACCATTTTGTATAATTTCTACAAAATAAATTCCCGGAATAAGCTTTGCCATATCTATTGCAATTTTTGTATCAGAGGTTTTGATATGCTGAGAAGACATTATTTTTCCTGAAAGATTTATAATATTAATTACAGCTCCTTTCAAATTATCATTACTCGTCAGGTTGAGTTGAGTAGTAACGGGATTAGGAAAAGCTTCTATTGAAGTTTTCTTCATAGTATTTGCAAAAGCTGTATTAGCTGGTTCTATACCCCAAACAAGACTACCATTTACGTACAATGTTACTCTATCGTGACTTGTAAATGATGTTTTTGTATCATCATAAGAATAGTCATTGGTCTCATCAAAGGCACTCCAGTTGGTTTTGGCAAAACGGGTTTGTATAGCCCCAGAATTACTTAGTCCTTTAAGAACTCCTGCAGTATTATCAAATGAGACTTCTACAAAGTCTATTCCTGAAACCTGACCAAATGACCCATTTACGAATTCAGTACCTAGCTGTGCCCAGTCACACCAAAAATTCAAAATATTATTTTCTTCTGAAGTAAACCAGTATCTTATTGTAATGTCACTGTATGCGAACTCTTGGTTTCCATTATTTATAATTCTAAAATGTGGATTGATTGCACTATCATTACTATTACCAGAGCCTCCATCAAGATATTCTACTACCAGATCTGCACTTGTTTGTTCTGTAACTGTGATTGTTATTGTTTCTGTATCTGTTATTCCAGAAGGTGATGTTGCTGTAAGGGTAACGATATAACCTCCTACACTATCGTATGAGTGAGATACTGTAGTACCACTTCCTGCAGTACCATCTCCAAAATCCCAGGTATACGTTAATGCACTATTGTCTGTGCTTGATGATGTTGAAGCATCAAAATTAACTAATAAAGGAGCTATACCGGAAGTATTATCAGAAGAGATCACTGCGGTAACAGTTGGGGTACCAGAGCCATTTACATTTATAATTATGGTTTCTGTATCTGTAACCGTACCATCATTTACCGTAAGGACAACATTATATTCTCCGGGTGTTGTAAATGTATGTGAGACAAGGCTGCCAGTATCTGTGGTAGTATCATCAAAATCCCATGAATATATTAATGTATCCCCATCAGCATCAGAAGAAGCTGAAGCATCAAATTGTACTGTAAGAGGCGCATTTCCTGAGCTAGTATCAACGCTTATTTTTGCTATTGGAGCATTATTTGAATTGCCCCCAATTACATTGGGAATACGCGGTGCAAAATATGGACGTAATAGATCCATTTTCCATTCGTTTACAGTTGACCAATCGTCTGCTAGAATTCCTCCGGTATCTCCGGAGTTAGGGTTCATTGTCCAAAAAGTCCACGAGTAAATATCTCCCATAAATTTCATCCATTCGGTGATCCATGTCAATGATATACCTCCAAAGGCATCTTGATCTTTAATACCAAATTCACCTACAAATATGGGAGAGGTCTCGTCTTCATATAGGTAATGAAAGTTTTCTTGCCATATACCGGGCATATTACTGGGAAAATCTGCGGCTTCAAACCAATCTTGTGGAGCTACTTCGGGACCATACTCATGTGCTGAATATACTAGTTTGCTAGGATCAGATAATTGTACAGGATATTGTCTGGCTCCCATAAGCTGACCTCCCCACCAATATGAATTTCCTTCAAACTCTCCAACACCTTCTACAATAATTAAAACGTTTGGGTTTACTTTTAAAATAGCGTTACCACAGCGTTCTGCGGCTTTATTCCAGTTTGTAGCAGGGTCGTTATCACCCCATGTTGATCCGTGTGGCTCATTGTTGAGATCCATACCCACTACGGCAGAGTATTCTTTATATCGGTCTGCCATAAAAATCCAGTCATTGATCCATCTTTCTTCGGAATATTCATCAGTATACCATAAAGCTTCATTTAAAAAGCCATCTGCGGCTCTCGAATGGTTATCCAAAACAATTTTAATATCGTTTTCCTGACACCATTTTACCATAATATCCATCAACTCTATAGGTGTTGTTACTTTAGATTCTTCTGCATTCATAGGAGAAACACCTGTATACGAATCCGTACCAAAAGAATTAACTTCTATGGTTACTCCGGGGTTGAGCATTTCATTACACCATGGTACCCGTATAGTGTTAAATCCCAGATCTTTAATTTGCTGCAATACACTTTTCATATCACGAGTCCAGATGCCGTGAGGAAAATACGTTTGCGTTTCAAAACCGAACCAGTTAACACCTGTAAGCCTAACTTCTTTTCCGGTTGTGTCAAATAGCTTGTTACCAGATGTGCTTAAAAAGTTTTGTTGTTGTGCTATTAATGTCATTGCATTACTAAACAGTAATGCTAGTATTATATAATTTATCAATCTCTTCATATCTTCTTCATTTTTAGTGTAGTTATAATTTGTAAAATCAAGCCATGATCTCAGAAGTATTAGAACAAGGAAGAGAGTGTAGCTCTCTTCCTGTTCATACTTACTAAAATCAATAGCATACGCTACTTAACTACTATTTTGCTTCTAGAAACTTCTCTTGTTGTAAGATCTACCATTTCCAGAACATAAATTCCGGCAGGAACACCTTGTAAAGAGAGGCGAGTTTGTACTTGCTTGTCTTTTAAGAGTTTTGTTGCAACTACATTTCCTGATAAGCTGATCAATCTCATTTGAACATTACCTACCATATTTTTGCTCATTACATTTACGTAATTTTTGGCAGGGTTAGGACTTACAACTGCATCAAATTGTCTTTGTACAGCAGCTGTACCTGCAGAATTAGCATCACCAAAGAAGAATCCAAATTCTGCGTTTGCCAGAGCAACTTCAATTTGAGCCCAGCTTCTGTGGTAGTTCTGAGTAAAGTCTGTACCTGAGTCATACGCTTGTTGTAATCTATCAAATTCAGGATCATTTTTAAGATCTGATCTGATATCCAAGAAACTTACACCGGGTTTGATTTGATCCCCATTTGGCATTGTACCACTGAATCCTTGAGGGATATATACTTCTTGCTCAAAAATTCTCTTGAAGTCTCCTCTTTCTTCTGGAGAAGATACTCCTTTGTCGTCTCGATAAGTAACCCACATTCTGTCTAATACTTCTTTTGCAAGGTCTTTGGCTTCTGTATCAAGAGTGCCATACTTTTGCGTAGCAGCAGCATAATAAATCAGTGCTTTTGCCATAGAAGCAGCAACCCCAAGGTCTTTGTTATAATCCGTTACCGTAACGCTTAGATTATTATTGCTTCCAGGATTATTAGGATTCCATGTATCAGGTTCTCCAGACCACTCTAAGGTAGCAGGAATATCAAAATCGTTATTTCCTATAAGTACTACCTGGCTTTTTACCCATGCTGCCCATTTGTCCATTAGATTTTTGGCCATAGCATCATTTGTAATGTAATAATACTCGGCTACTCTTTCCATAGACCATGCTTGCCATCCAAACCAAGTTCCACTTCCTGGATCGTGATATACAGGATCTTTGTCATATGCCATATCGTAGAATGTAGATTTGCCAGAAGGATAAGGGCTGTAGTCTCCATTCCAGCTATTTGTGGCTCCACCGGCAATAGCTCCTTCTTTAGATTGTAACCATGTATAGAATTCCATTTGTCTTTTCAGACTTTCTGTCCAGTCTCTTTCTCCGTTCTGAGATTTTGGCTTTAATTCGTCTACTTGCGTAAGTGCGTAGGCTGCTACAGGATTTTGATATCCAAAATGACAGTGGCTAGAGCTAATTCTAAATGCCCATTGAGATGCCGGGTCAGCAGAACCACCCCAAGACATATACCATGACATAAGATAATGAGCACTATCATAACCGGTTCCTGCACCACTTGTTGCACTTTGTACGCCAAGAGGTTTGAAATATTTATCAAACATAGAGAGTCTTAAGAAATCTCCCATTTTAACAGCTTTATCAAGATCAAGATTGCTTAAGCTAGCTCCCTGTTCTTTGGCATAAATCTGTGCCCAGTACATTGCTTGTACTGCTCTTGCATCTGCATCAGGAGCACTGGTATACCTCCATTGTTTGGCATAATTTTGATCTTCTACAAAAAGAGGTAAGTATCCATTTTGGCCACCCCAATCAAAGCTCTCCCAAGAAGGGTGTGGTACTGTTTCAAAAACAGATTCTTGCTCTCCCCTTTGGAATGTATTGATATAAGAAGGAGTACTTACACCATCACCTCGGTTTCCATATCCGTAGAAATTATCATTGTCTAGTAACCAATGCATTTGATAAATATCTGGTCCGTAAGCAGCAGTTAAATCGGGTGAAACCGGGTCAGATCCTACAGGAGCACCAAAGTTAAGAGGCGCAGGGTAATCACTTGGTAATGGAAACTCACTTGCATATGCGGCCGGAGAAGATGGATTATATGCTGCATTTGAAGGCTGATCTGCATTTGTAGGAATAATAAACTCTTCGATTTTATTCCAAACATTATTAAGCGGAGCCCAGTCTTTTGTGATTCTACCATTCATTACTTCTAACCATAACCAGTATGAGTATAACTCACTGGTAGATTCATGACCATGATCAGGAGCTTCTACTATTAATGTTTCAATAGAGTGATGTGGTGAACCATCTGCACTGAAATATCCATTAGCGGGATCATAGAATTCATTTCTCATCTCTATAAACCTATCTATATATTCATTGTCTCCTGTTGGAGGATTAATAATGATATCACCATCATTTACTTTGATCGTAATTTTTGCCTGATCTTCTCCTCCGTTTCCATCAGTAACTGTAAGTGTTACTTCATAATCAGCAACAGACGAATAAGTATTTTGTACTGTAACCCCAGTAGCAGAAGTACCATCTCCAAAGTCCCAGTTGTATGATAGAGTATCTCCGTCAGCATCGGTTGATCCTGAGGCGTCAAAAGAAACTAAAAGAGGTGCTTCACCAGAAGTAGGTGTTGCAGCAATATTAGCGACAGGGTTAGTATTACCGTTACCTGCTCCACAATCTGGTGCGATAGAAGAAGTGCTAAAATATAATGTAAACCCTTCTGTTTTTGATACTAATACAAAATTATTACTGTCTATAGTTGCCCAATATGTACCATCTAGTCCTGTGAATCCAGAACCAGTAATTGTGATTTCTGGTTGCGCAGCATTAAAGTTTTGAGTTACTTTTGGTAACAGATCATTCCACCAGCTTGGCACTCCATTGTTAGTATTCATAGAAAACTGGTATAACCCATTGTTGGCAAGGTCCCAGTTGATTGTAAAGTTGGTTACATTATCCAGATTTGGTCCTCCGTTTCCTAAAACATAAATATTTTCAAATTGTGTATTTATGCTTGGTAAAGTAGTTGCTAAAGGAGTTCCGAATGTACAATCTAATAAAGCGCTAGGAGGGTTATTAACTACAACGGGGTTTCTAACAATAGCGATAGAGTTGGAGAAATCAAAATCTCCTGAAAGATCAGTAACTTTATTATTTACTTCTAAGCCTTGAAGACCTTCTTCGTAACTTAAATGCCAAATGTAGCAAGTTCCTGTTCCTGCACCATCAAAATCTACAACTTCTGGTGAAGCTGGTAATCCTAGAATTGTGTTTTGATCATCGGTAACGACCCATTGCGATTTTGCTCCTGTGTTTCCTGCTAATGTAACACCAGAAACATTATCTTTAAGATTATCTCCTACTGTAAATGTAAATGGACCACCAGTAATAGCCCCTCCGCTCACTACAGATGGGTTTGTAGTTGAACTACCACAATCCGGTGCTGTAGCAGATGTACTAAAATATAGTGTAAAATCTGCTGTTTTTGATACTAACACAAAGTTATTATTGTCAACAGTTGCCCAGTATGTACCATCTAATCCTGCGAATCCAGAACCGGTGATTGTAACTTCTGGTTGCGTGGCATTAAAGTTTTGAGTTACTTTTGGCAATAGATCATTCCACCAGCTTGGTACTCCATTGTTGGTATTCATGGAGAATTGATATAACCCATTGTTTTCAAGGTCCCAATTGATTGTAAAATTGGTTACATTATCCAGATTTGGTCCTCCGTTTCCAAGTACATAAATATTCTCAAATTGCGAATTTATATTTGGTAGTGCAGTTGCCAGAGGAGTATCGAATGCACAACTTGGGCTGCTGCCATCTGTAATAGTGATCGTTTCTGTAGTAGTATTTGTTTGCCCAGCAGCATTTTCTACAGTTAATGTAACTGTAAAAACACCTACTTGAGTATACGTTGTACTTGCAGTTGCAGTATTTGCAGTATCACCATTTCCTAAATCCCAGCTATAGGTTAGATTTCCTCCCGCAGGGTCTGAAGATCCGGCAGCATCAAAAGTAACCTGAAAAGGAGCAACACCAGAGGTTGCACTTGCTGTAAATGAAGCAATAGGGCTACCATCTGTAACGGTGATCGTCTTGGTTGCAGGAGAAGAGGTGTTACTACCATCGCTTACTGTTAACGTTACTTCATAAGTACCAACTTGTGTAAAGGTAATTTTTGGAGAAACAGCAGTAGAAGTTTGACCATTATTAAAATCCCAAGAATAGGTTAAGGCATCTCCATTTGGATCAGAGGACGCAGAAGCGTTAAAAGATACTTCTAAAGGAGCAATTCCTGTTTCTGGAGAAGCTGTAAATGAAGCTGTAGGAGTATCGCCACCATTAGGTTCTTTTCCTCCGGCAAGTACACCATCTACATAAATAGGAACATTATCAACTATTTTTAAGCTATTGTTAAGTCCTGTATACGAAAAATCGTTTGTAGCATCCCATGCAGATTCTGGAGCATCGTTTGGTAAAGCGATTCTTAATTGAATTTCACTTCTGTACTCTCCCTGACCTCCGGGAAATGGCATTTGATCCTGATCTACTTCAACTTCTGCATAGTAGATGTTTTGAGAAGCATCCCAAGCTTGTAATCCGCTTACTGCTGTTCCTGCACCTCGTGCAATTATTGAGTAATCGCTTACACTAAAACCAGCTGCTACTCCTTCTGAAATATCAATAAAATATCTTGCTTTGAGTGTACCAGGTACTCGTGCCGGCCATGCAGAACGGTTATTTAACCATATGGCTACTTCTGTAAAACGAGATTGGTCGTTATTGAGTCTTACCTCATTTATAAATTCTAGTCCTGGTGTTTCAGGTTGAGGAAAATCTTTTAATTCGCTACCTCCAAATTCCATTACCATTCTTGCTAGTACACCTTGATAACAAGCGTTGTAATCTGTGGCTACTTCATTTGCCTGAAAGTCGTTTCTATCTTCTTCAAAAGCGTCGTTTGGCATTCCCGGGCCACCCATTAAAGCACCCCAAAGTGTATGTCTAGACTCTTCTGGAACAGAAGTACTTCTTGCCCAGCTTGCATGTTGCCCTCTATGATGTGGTTTTGTTGGTGGATTTACACCAAATCCTGTTACCAAACTTCTGTTATTTGGATTGTCACCTAATGCATAGTTCACTTGAGCTACGGCAAAATCGTGATATTGTTGTTTTTTGGGTGTAGCAACGTTATCACTATATATCAGCGCTGTAAGTGAAGCATTCATAGCATGGCGTAGAGAACCCCATTGTGTTAAATGTGCTTGTCCTCCTGGAGAGTAATTGATTCCTCCTCCTCTTTGCCAGAAGTCCAAATGGCGTTCTGCGTCAGCTTTATAATTATCTTTTCCGGTGATGATAGATAATAATACCATGTTTCCGTAAGACTTATCATCCCATACTAGACTCCATAAAAAGTCGGGTTGTGAATATTCAGCTTCGGCTTTGTCTAAGTATTTTTGTTCTCCTGTAGCTTTATATAACCAAAGTGCACCCCAGGTTAATTCATCTTGAAAACCTCCTGAAGAATATGTACCGGTTGCAGGAATATTTCCATCCTCATTATACAATCCTCTATAGGTATCTCCAAAAGCATATAATTCTTTTGCATGTCGTAATAGAGTAGCACTGTAGGCAGGATCACTGTCTTTGAAAATAATACTTGCAGAAGCTAATGCAGCGGCAGTCTCACAAGCAACTTCTGTACCGGGAGCAGTAGGAGATAACTTGTATGATTTACGTTGCCCGTATTGTGGATGTACGTCTACCATTTCTGGAGACATCCAGAAGTTATGATCTTGTGATTTACTATCTGCTACTTGAGCATAAAATTCATTTGGTGATGGATGACATTTTATAAAATAATCTGTTACCCATTTTATATTTTGCTTAAAGTGCTCAGTTTGGTTTGCGCTGTCGTACCCATCTTTATACTCAAGGTACCCCCAATTGAGAGCAGTAACAGAAAATGCCATCGGAAATCCAAACTTAACATGGTCTCCG
This sequence comes from Aquimarina algicola, assembly GCF_006443095.1. GTDB lineage: Bacteria > Bacteroidota > Bacteroidia > Flavobacteriales > Flavobacteriaceae > Aquimarina > Aquimarina algicola. Next base: position 1,196,049 of record NZ_VFWZ01000002.1, on the reverse strand, counting down.
GCATCATGCCATCCTCCTGTTAAGTCCAAACCTACATCTTTTCCATCATTGACCCCTGCATTGGATCGCCAACTAATTCTATTCCAGTCTGGTAAAACTCCAGATTGTTGCGTCTCGTAAAAGAGAAGGGACTTCTGGAGAGCTTCTCCATAATTAAATTGTGCAGTTATGGTACCACACGCCAGAAGCAAAAGTAACATCGCTCCTGATTTTATAAAGTTTCTCATAATCGATACAGTTTTAAAATATCTTTTTCCTAAATTTTAATTGAATTGTGTCATTTGTCTTGGTTAAAGTCATTCGTGTCAAAACACAATAATTAAGGATTTGATTGTATTAAATTTTATATTGTTTTAGAGTTTTGAATTTTTTAATTGTCACCTTTATATTCAAAATAATATCTAGGTAACAAAAGCAATTACTACACACGAATGCTTTATTACAGTTTACGTTTTGTATTTCATTGTTTTAGTGTTTTAGGGTTAGTATTAATTCTAGAGAGTAGTATCCATAACTAATGGTTAGGGAGCTACAAGTTGTTTGCGATCTTACAGTATTATACTTCTACGTTTTTATAGGTGTAAAGGAAATTCACACTATTAATAGAGCACATCATCAATTCTTTTTGATCATGATAGACTACTCATCTATAGGTCTTAATACGCATTATGGAGTTTAATTCTCTGAGGCCTACTTCACTTCAAGTGTTGTATTTAGCAGGATGTCTCGCGTTGTTTGACTTGCAATGAGTTTAACTCTAGAAATATTTATAACATGAGAAGCTTTAGCAATAAATACTTCGGAGTGTTTTTTGATAAGTAGTACACCTATTTTGATGTATAAACAAAGGTAAATTTTTGTGAGTTGGCAATGGAATCTTAAAAGCCATTCGGGCTAGAAAAGATGGTTGTGTAAGCGTTTTCATTTTAATACGTGTTAAGAGTAGTTTGTGTTTTAAAGAGTTTGCGTTTTGTAAATAAAGTTTTTGATTCCTTTATTTTGGTTTTGTTATTCACCTTTTACTTTTGGCGATAGTAAATCATGATGAATAATGGCGATCAATTTTTAATATTGCCATTTCTCTTAGAGAGGCAGTGTTAAAGTTGTTTTTCATGGGTGTTTGGGGCTTATAATTAATTAGTATCTTTTATTCTTTTATAAATTGTAATTTAGATCTTTCTGATATTGAAATAATATATACTCCTTTACTGAGACCAGAAGTTAGAATTACTTCTTCTTTCTGTTTCGCAGTAAAGTTTATAACAGAGTTTCCAAGTAGATCATATACTATGATTTCGTCTCCTACTTTAATTCCCTTGAGTTTTACAAAATCTATTGAAGGGTTAGGGAACAAAGAGATTTCTTCGGTATTAATTTTATGATGTATATCATGAGTATTGGAAATTGTGTTATGAACAGAAACAATATTCCATTTTTGGTTTATGTTATCTTTATGATACTCCCAAATCTGGGTAGTCGCATCAAACTCACCTTCTGTTACATCTAGCGCTTTAGTAATACAATGAACAGGTTTAATACTATAACTACCATCATTACTATTTAAATTAATTCTCCACTTTTGATGGTTTTTATTGGCTTGAGTATGTGTTGTTACTTGCGATGCATTTTCACATTTTCCATTAGGAATCTCAAGATATCTGTTGGAGCCTTTATTTTTTATAGTATAAATGTTGTTTCCCAAATGTTTTAATATCCATTTTTGATTGTCAACATCAGTAGGGTCATTCATTACGACGAGATGGTCTTTTGTAATATCAAATAGCAACCTTTGGTTAGTGGTAAGAGCGCTAATATAATAAGTTCCTTCTGCGATAATTGGAAGGTCTTTGAAATTTACTTTTATATTTTTTATTTCATCTGTGTCTAACGCTTGTTGCCAATCTGTTCCAACGGGCCTAATGTGGGATTTAAATGCATATGTGTTTCCCTCTGAAGGAAGAGAGGGTAGAGTTACTGTTATAGGTTTTGTACCTAACCCTTTAGATACTTTGTCTACTTTGCTGGCAATCCAAGTATTATTTTTCCAAAAACTTACTACTATTTCTCTTTGATCAGAGGCCTTATATTGCATATCCAAAGTATAGGACATCTGTGAATATAATACAGAAGGAACATCTTTAAAAGAAATCTGATTATCGGACTTATCCAGAACCACACTAGTTTTACCCCATTTTTTTCCTTGAGCAGGATAGAGGGTTTGTGCATTGAGTTGTATGATACCCAAACTAAAGAATATGTAGGTGATCAGTTTTATTGATTTCATGATTTGGATGATATCCTTAAATATTTCGAAAAATAATGCTTGTATGTAATGATTTAGTTTCTAGGGGTAATTTTACATTTTATCAATGATAAAAAATAAATAAATCACCAATTCAGTTTACTTAAAATTAATGTTTCAAACAATCTTTATAAATTAAATATCGATGAGGTCTTTGATGATCAAAAATTGAAAAAGACAATGTGAAATTTAATTTTGATTTTGAGATATTGAAATAAAATGCATGATAGAGTTTGTGTTATGATTATACTTGTTTGATTAATATGTTATCTGCTATTTTTTTAGCATAGCATAGAATATTCTCTTATATTTATTTAACGAAATTACTTTAGAATGACATATATTTTGGTTTTTTCATAGGGTACATTAGGAGTACATTATGAAAAAAAAGAATACATAAAGCGTACTATTTTTATTTTATTACGTTTTTAAGAATAAGAAATATAACTAACTCCCCCAAATCAAAGTGAAAGACTTAACAATCAGACTATTATTTGTATGTTTTTTGTGTAATTTGACAACTGTATTTTGTCAAAAAAACCTCTCTTTAACACAAAAAAACCAAGAAATTGACAGCCTAATTAAGGTTGCAAAAAAGGACCTTATCGGAAATGGAGACCTATTAAAGAAATTGTTAAAAAAATCAAAGGAAATAGGTTATAGGAAAGGAGAATTAGAAAGCTTGATCAATCTAGGAGCGTACTATAAAAATAATTCAATGATTGATAGTGCAAATATTGTATATGATAAAGGCGAAAATATCGTTAAGGAAAATTCTAATTTGGATTTCTTACTTTCTCAGATTTATAACAATAAGGCGGCTATTTTATTTGATCAAAAATTTCATTATCAAGCGCTAAAATACTATCACAAGTCTTATAAACTCGACTTAAAATGGGGAGATAGAAAAACAGCAACAATTACAAAAATGAATATTCTTAAATGTCATCTATCCCTTGGCGAACCGGATAAGGTTCTGGCATATTCTAAACAGCTACTTAAGGATACCATTTTTGTAAAACATCGTGATTTAAGATATCGTTTATATGCTAATCTTGCGAGCGCTCATTTTAATAAAAGAGAATATGGCAAAGCGATAAATTGGTGGACAGCAAACCTAAAAAGTATTGAAAAAACAGATAAGAAAGGAGAGATAAGTTATATTATATCTTCTATAGCAGATGCATATAGAAGTCTTGGTGATTATGATATGGCATTAGAGAAAGCGCTTTATGCAAAAAAGATACTAGATAATAAACCAGAACTAAGCTCTTATACAGCAGTTAATGAACTTATATTAGGCAAAATCTATAATTCTTTGGACAATCCTCATAAGGCGATAGAACATTTTGAATATGCTATACTACAAAACACAAACGATCCAATGGATATGGCTTTTGCATACAGAAACCTGGGGGCTATACATAAAAGACTAAATGATTGGGAAAAATCAACGAATTATTATAACAAATATGGAAGTTTTATTGATAGTCTCTACATGAAAAGAAATAAAGATATATCAAAGGTATCAAAGGGAAGAATAGAATTAATAGAAGAACAATATAAAAACGATTTGTTAATTAAAGACAATGATATTTTGATGTATAAAAATGAGAAACAAAGATTGTACATTACCTCTCTAGTAGTAGGTTTATGTGGTTTTTTGCTTATCTTATTGTCAATTGCTTTTTATAAAAAATATCATTTGAGTGAGAAGGAAATAGAGCAACTTAAAGAAAATGAAAAGTTGATTCTCAAAAACCATTTACAAGGTAGAGAAGAGGAGTTTTTGGTTACCATGATTTCTATAAACGAAAAGCTCAGCAAGTTAAGTTCGATAAAAAAATATTTGTCATCTGCTATAAAATACGATAACAAAGAAGAAATCATGGAGGCAGAAAAAAAATTGGATAAGTTTATTGCTTCAATTGCAGATCTTGGTATTCTAAAGGATAGAATAGAATCTCAATACCCAGGTATTATTGCGCAGATTAATGCTCGTTATCCAGACCTTTCTGCAAACGATGTAAGACATTGTTTATTAGTTAAACTCAATTTATCTATTAAAGAATCTGCTCAATTACTAGGCGTTTCTATACATGCAGTAAAAATGGCCAGAAAAAGAGTTAAGAAGAAAATTAATGTTCCTGATGATGTATCATTAAAAGAGCACTTAAGACATATTATGACACCAGAAATAGCTTAAATGTAACCTTAATGTAAGTTTTTATATAAAAATAACCCCTTGCAAAGTCTCACAAGGGGTTTAAATTGAAACATAATTGTATTTTACACAAACTCAACTTATATACTAATTATGATAGCTTCAATTTAATTTAGATTAAGCTTTACTATATGTGGTTTTAGAAATAAAGCTAAATCTCATATATTTTAAGGTATTTAAAATCAGTTTTAGGTTTATATTTTAAAAGCTATTTACTATTTTTTGTATTTAACTTTTTTATAATCCCCGGGATAATACACCCCGGGGGTTAAGAATTGAAACTCGACATGCAATTTAATTTTACACAAACTCAACTTAAATTCACATATGATTGTGTTTCAATTATTTTTTTAATTATTATTCTACAGAAGTATTAAAAGTCCAATCAATATCAGGAGAACCTCCTGCATTAGCTATATTTCCTTCTGCAACACCACTTGCATCCTTATCAAGCTCATGTCTTAAAACAACTCTTAGAGCTACATCACCGGTAGTATCGGTTGTAGTAAGTGTAAACGTAAGACCTACAGGGTTTGTAGACGTAAAGGCTACTCCTTCTGCATTTTCATAATTAGATTCATTATCCGTATAGGCAGTTGTTATTCCTAAATCGTCAGTTATAAAAAAGAATTGATGCTCATCTGCTTCTTCTTGAATTTCTTCAGTAACTATTTCTACAGGGTCTTCAGATTCGTTTAAAACTGCGACACTACCATTATATGTAGTACTTGCTTTTAATGTACCCGTTACAGTCGGAGTAGGTTCTGTAGGACCGTTTTCACCATCCTCGTCAAAAAATCTCATAACTACTGTGTCTGAAGTGTCTGTACTATTAGTAAGTGTTACTGTCATTGTAGTAATTAATTCTCCTTCATTGGCAGGATCAGGATTATCATCATCATCAGAACAAGAAGAGATAAATAAGGTTCCTGAAATAGCTAACATTGTTAAAAATTTGTTTGTGTTCATGTTTTTAAATTAATAGTTTATAGATAGTCTTAGTAAAAAATTTCTTCCAATATCATCAGCAAAAAATCGCTGACGGTTTAAATAGTTTCTATAGGTTTCATCAAGTATATTATTAATCGTTACACCAACCTTTAGATTACTTTTTGTTCCTAAAGCAAATTTCAAATCTGCATTAGCATTAAGTAAGTGATACGCATCAGGCGGGGTATTAATTTCTAATAATACATCTTGATCTGCGTCTATTGAAAAAACCTCAATATTTGGAGGAAATTCATTTTGTCTAAAAAAGAACTGACTTTCTAACGATATTGTTAAGTCCTTCCATTCTTTGTTATGATAAGTAATTTTATTATTAGTATTTGGTGCGGGCATGTTAATCAATGCAATGTCATTATCCGTCTCTTGCCCTTTTACTAAAGAAAAATTATGATCTGTTCTCCACTTATCTAACCAGTTTATATATAATTTGGCATCAATGCCCAAAAGTCTTGCATTGGTTTGTCTATACTCCCAAATAGGAAAAGCTCCTCGTATTGATAATTCTACATCTGTTGGTTCTAAAAGAATGTAGTCATTAATAAAGTTTGCATAAGGCGCAAGCTCATATCCCCATTTTTCTGTGTTTTTTTGTAAAGAGATTGATACCTTTTGAGAGGTTTCTTGATCGATTCGTAGATCACCTAATTCTATTCTTGCAGCAGAATGATGTAAACCATCACTAAATAATTCTGCCGGATTAGGAGCTCTTTGTGATAAAGCATAATTAACTTTTAGTGCATTGTCTTGACCAAATGTATATTGAGCACCAATCGTTCCTGATAGACTATGGTATTCAAAAACGGGATTAGTCAGGAATTGAGAACCACGAGCTCTTTCAATAATAATATCCGAAAAATCATTATTATATCCTCTTTCTTCCCATCTTGAAATTAAATAGAATTTCTTTGCATCTATTTTATTAAAATCGTAACGAATTCCTGCATCTATGGTAAGGTTATCACTAGCAAAATACTCACCAGATACAAAAGCACCAGCATCGTATTTCTCATAGTCAGGGATCAAACGTCTTACCTCTGTAGAAGGATCTGCAAAATTATCTTGGTATCGCAATAAAATACCAGTTTTAAGACTGTAATCTGCTTTGGCATCAAAGCTAAAATCTGAAGTTATGGTGTGTGTTGTAAGTTCTAAATCAAGACTTGGCTTACTTCTTAATTCTTCTGTTCTTCTTATATCAAATTCAAATCTTTGGTTGTATTGAAAATCATATTGAGTACTCCATTTTCCCAGTTCTTCAAACCTTTTAAAATATTTTAACCTTCCTAAATGATGTGTTACTTCTTGTTTTGGGTTTTCGATATCATAGGTAAAATCTCTTATGATATCTGGCTGTTGATTATTGATTGAGTTGATAAGATCGTCGACATTACCGATATGAGAGGCTGCCAATACACCAATTTCAGTATCAAAATAAGAATAATAGACATCCCATCCTGATGTAAATTTATTAACTCCAAAAGCAAGTGAAGCACTTTTTTCTGAAATACCTGTATTAGAAAGTATATAATCCGGGGTTTCTACATCTCCGAAGCGTTTAAAGCCCCCATGAATTTTAAAAAACCATCCGTTTTCATACCCTTTTACCAACTCTGTAGCTACAGAACCTCCTATACCATTGGTTGCACCGGTAAGTACTGTTTTTCCAAATAGCGTATCTTTTGCAGGTACACGATTGGGTTCTACAATAATGACACCACCGATTGCATCACCACCATATTGTAGTGCAGAAGCACCTTTGACCACCGTTACACTACCAGCAGCATTAATATCTATGTTTGGTGCATGTTCATCTCCCCACTCCATATCTTGCATCCTAACATTATTATTTATGATCATTACACGGCTTCCACTAAGTCCCTGAATAATTGGTTTTACAATGGTAGAACCTGTATTTAGCGAAGAAACACCAGTAATTTCTCTTAAGGCATCACCTAATGAAGCACTACTATATTTTTCTATCACATCATTGGATATAGTTTCTTCCTGAGAAGAGTTTGTCTCGGTTGTGGCACCCGCAACTTTTACTTCTGCTAACTCATTAAGATGATGCTCAAGATAAAAGTCTTTTGTTGATGTTTTTGAAACATCAATAGTTATCACTTGAGAATTACATTTTTCATGTGAGATAGTAAAAGCATAAGAGGTAGGGCATAGCCCTTCTATATTATATGTTCCTGATGCGTCTGTCACAATTTTACGATTATTAAACACTATTGTAGCGCCTTCTAGAGGTACTCCATCATGAAAATCGATTACTTTTCCAGAAAGTGTTTTTTCACATTCTTGAGCTGAAATAAAATTAATTCCGAGAATCAACACTAATAACCAAGTGTGTCTTTTCATTTGTAAAATAAATAATGAGTAAACTAGTAGTGTAGGTTTTCACTAATAGTTGAGTTGTCAATTAAAAGAGGTGAGATAATAACTAAGCTAAGGGAGGGGCTTTGTTTAGGAATGTATAGATAGATACAATATCATGATCTAAATTTCTATAAGAAATTTTAACAATGTTCAAAGGTATTGTAATAACTTTTGGAGTAAAAGTTATATGAGTAAAAACAAAATCGTCGTGATGTTGTTTAGAAATAAAATCACAAGTTTCGCACTCAGTATCTCCAGAATCATCATCATGGCTTAGAATATGTAAATCTGCCAATTGTATGATACCAAAGAATACTAAAAATACAGTTGCGAGTATTTGTTTATTATACTTCATTATAGCAAATAAACGAAAAAAAATAATTATTTGTTGTGTTTCTTAGAAAAGAAAGTGTTAAAAGCCTATAAAATCGATGGTTTTTTGAGTTACTTTTTCTAAGTCCGAAGATAAACGATTCATATCCCATGGATGCTTTGCTCCAAAAACATGATCAGCGCCTTCTACTATGAATAATTCGCTTTCGGGAGTTAACTTATGTATTTTTTTTCCTTCTTCTATAGTAACGGTTGGATCATGATTACCATGAATAATTAAATATGGAATGTTGATTTTTGAAACTGATGTTGAAATTGTTAGTCTTTTTTCATTTTCTAAAAAAGAAGTATAAAATTGAAAATAGTGAGGCATCTGTTGTTTTGTTCTTCCATTTTCTATAAACATCACCCCATCTTTTTCCCATTGTTCTATTTTATGTTTCTCTGGAAACCTTTTTTTAAAGTCAGACACACTTGCCCAGGTAATTAATTTTGAAATTCTTGAGTCTTCTGAAGCTTTTATGATTGTAATACCACCACCTCTAGAATGCCCAATTAAACTAATGTTTGCAGTATTGGTTTCATTTTTAAATTGCGAATCAATGCTTGTAATCCAATCAATAACCGTTTCGAGGTCATCTAGTTCTTTTATGTAATTGTTTTGTCCAAAAGCTTCTAAGTCAGGAAAGTCTATAGGTTTGTTTACTGTACCACCATTGTGCGAAAAGTTGAATTTGATGAAGAAATATCCCGCATTAGCGAATGCCTCGGCAACAAGATCCCATGCCCCCCAGTCTTTGAATCCTTTGTACCCATGACAAAAAATAACGATTGGTTTTGATGTGCTATTTTTATTATAAAAAGTATCTATTAATATAGGTTTATCATGTTGTCCTTGGATGATTATGTTTTTTTTCCTTTCAATCATTTTAAACTTCTTTTTCTATAAATGGAATTTTGCTATCAAAAATCTCTAAGATTAATTGTTTTAGTCGATGTAGGTATTCTTCAAAGATACTATTCGTAATTTCGTAATTTACTTTGCCTCGTATGCTTTCTTTGGTTCCAAATTTTAAAAAACCCTCTTGTAGATTTTTAAAAGAAATGATTCCTGCTACAAATGAGTCTTGTATTGGGTGCTTTGTTTGTTGCATATATGCGTAAGCCAAAATTTGTATGACTTTGCTATACTTATAATCTTCTATAGTCGCATCCCAATCCATGATGATTGTTTCATTTTTTGTGACTCTACCTGTTTTATAATCGATGACCCTTAATTGCCCATCTAATATGTCAATGCGATCTACTTTTCCTTTGATAAAAACAGGAGTACCTAGTTCTGGGATATGTAATTCTGCCTTTAGATTGTTTTCTATAGAAACTATTTTGAGTTCTGACCCTTTCTTTAATATCTCTTCTTCAGAGGTAAGAAAATTGAAAATATATCGTTTGGCAACTTCAAAGATTAATAAATTTTTGCCTTGGGTAATATTAAGATTAGAATACTCTTGTCTAAATTCTTTTTGAAGCTGGTTATCAATCTGATCTTTCATTTTTTTGAGATCATTGATTGTTACGTTTTTATTTTCTAAAGGCTTATAAAATGTTTCTAATGTATTATGTATTACTGTACCTAGTGTATTGGCAGCAATAGTCTCTTCGACTTGATCTGCTTCATTAATGCCTAAAACATATTTATAATAAAAATCTAGCGGGTTTCTTATATAAGAGGTCAAGGCTGAAGGAGATAGTCCATGATTGGCTAGTTGTTTCAACTTTGTTACTATATTTTCATTTTTATAAACATGTAGTAATTGTTTAGAAGGTTTAGGTACTTCTGTAGCAACAATATATTTATTTAAGGTATGATTAGGTCGTTTATCAATTTCTAATTGAAGCAAAAATCTACTTTTTTCTCCACCGGCAACACCTTCGTCTTCTGTATTATAGATAAGATATACTTTTTTTGCTCTTTGAATCAGTCTGTAAAAATGATACGTATATATGGCATCCTTTTCTTTATATGTTGGGAGATTATAGGCTCTTTTAAGATCATAAGGTATAAAAGAATTTGTGCTTTTTCCTGCCGGTAGAATACCTTCATTAACAGAGGTAATGATAACGGTATCAAAATCTAAGCAACGTGATTCTAGCATTCCCATGATTTGTAATCCATTAAAAGGTTCACCCAAAAAGTCAAGGGTTTCTGTTGTTAAAATATCTTTATATAATGAATGTAACGATGCTATTGTGTTTATATATGTGTAGGCTTCATTTATAGCCAAAATTTTATTGAATATTATATGAAAATGATATATATACTCTAATTCTAATTCGTTTTTTTCTTTATCAAGGCAGGTTTTGAGTTGTAGTATGATTTTTTTACAGCTAGTTAAAGCTTTTGTCGCATCAGTCCAATTATTGAATAATAGGTTTAAAATTTCTTTTTCGGCATCAGAGGCTGTTTCTTTAAGCTTTTGTAAAGTCACATAAACAATATTTTCTCGTGAGATTATAGAAATTAGTTTTTGCGAAAAAAAGCCTAAGAGTCTTCGGGTAGGTAAACTATTTAGAATTTCTATTACAGACTTGTGATAAAAACCTCTCTGGCTTGAGGTTTTATGTAGGTTAAATAGTAATTCAAAGAAAGCAGCAATAGGAACTTCTTTGAGAGGTAACCCCATTGTAATGTTGATTGCGTTAACTGTCCCGGGAAGTGAGTTAAGTAGGGGTTGCAATAATGTTTCATCAGCGAGTACCAAGGCGGTTTTTTCCATATCTGTAGGAGCAATAGATTGTAAAAGTTGCCCTACGGATTTTGCTTGCCCTATATTTTTGGGTACACCCAAAAGCGTAATATCTTTTTCTTGAGAGAAATTATTCTGTACCCACTCAAAAGGATTTTGCTTGTAGTACTCCCATTGATTTTTGTAACTTCTAAGAAATAAAGATGCTTCATGATACGGATTGTCTAGAAAGAAATGATCTGCGTCCCAGTATAATTTTGCAAGGTTTGTTTCTAGAAGTGATTTGAAGATCGTTTGTTCTGCATTATTGAGGGCATTAAACCCTAGTAAAATATGTGTTTTTTTTGCAGTACTAATATATTTTTTTATGTCTTCTGATGCTTTACGATATAATAAACCTTGATAGCCTATTTTTTTGGAAATGAGTTTGTTTTTGAAATTTGTGTAATATTCTAATAGATTTTCCCAAAATAGAATATAATTTTTTACAAGATCAGTTTTTTCTTTTTGTAGTGACCAATGATTTAAATCTTGTATTTCTGATAGATAATTGAAGAAGCTTTTGTGATCAATACAATATCTATCAATTTCATTAAAATCGTATATAAGTGTTTGAGCCCAAGTACTAAAAGTTTCAAAATCTTCTTTAGGAAGATGTGTATGGGTATTTAAATACGTTTCATAAAATTCGAATAGTGTCTGTGTATTATCTATTTGTCTCAAACCCGACAGCTCTACAATGAATTCTTCTATGCTGTAGATTAGTGGAGCAAAAAAGACGCGATTCGGATACATGGCTAATAGTTCTTTTTTAAGAAAAAGACCTGCTCTTTTACTAGGAACTATAAAAATAAGATCACTAATAGTTGTATCGTTGTTGTGTAGATCTATTATTACTTCTTTGAGAAAGCTTTTCAAATGTTTGTGTTTTTATTTTTTAAAGATAGAAAAGTCTTGAGAAGTAGTGTTGTATTTTATATGATTTTAAAATTAAGGCATAAAAAAACGTCCAGATTTCTCTGGACGCTTTCTTAATATTATAAGTGTTTTAGATTACTTAACTAAGTTAATCTCTACACGTCTGTTATCTGCTCTACCTTTTCTAGTTTTGTTAGAAGAGATAGGTCTGCTTTCTCCATAACCTACAGCAGATAATCTAAATTGATCTATACCATTTTCTGTTAAGTAGTTTTTAACAGAGTTTGCTCTAGAGTCAGATAATCTCTGGTTTAATTTTTCACTACCAACGCTATCAGTGTGACCTTCTACTGTAAATTTAGCATTAGGATACTCTTTTAAGATTGCGATGATATCTCCAAGAACTTTGTTAGATTCTGATTTGATTGTAGATTTACCAGAGTCAAATAAGATAGTCTTAGCATAGTCATTAAGAGTTTTCTGTACTTCTTCAGTTACTTCAGGACAACCGTTGTTTGCAACAGTACCAGCAACATCTGGACAGTTATCGTCTTTATCTAATACACCGTCACCATCTTTATCTTGGTAAGGACATCCGTTGTTAGAAGCAGGACCAGCTTCGTTTGGACAACCATCTTTACCATCTGCGATTCCATCACCGTCAGCATCAGGACAACCGTTTAATTCAGGTAGACCAGCTTCAGTAGGACAATCATCTTTAGGATCTGCTACACCGTCACCATCTGTATCAGGACATCCGTTGAATTCTGCAGTACCTGCAGTATCTGGACAATCATCTTTAGCATCAGTAATTCCGTCACCATCAGTATCAGGACATCCGTTGAATTCTTCTAAACCTGGTACTTCAGGACATTCGTCATCTTTATCATAAACACCATCACCATCAGTATCTTTTCCTCCGAAAGCAAAAGTGATTCCTGCAGAGTGTTGGAAATGAGTTGGAGGGTAGCTTCCAGTTTCGTAGTCTTCAAATACGTGCTTGTAAGTAGACTGCAGATTAAGTGCTAAGTTTTCTGTAAGCCAGAAATTAAATCCTAAAGAACCGTTTAAAGTTCCAGCACCTAATTCATCTACCCAAGTGTAACCACCACCTACACCTAAGTAAGGGTCAAACCAACCTGTGTTTAATACATTTTTGAAGCTGTAGCTAATTCTACCATCAAGAGCGTAGTATGATAAATCGTCTACTCTTACTTCAGTTCCATCAGGAAGTTCTCCAAACTTATCTATTTGGTTAACAGATCCCGTTGCAGTGAAAGAAAATCCGTCTCCTATATATCTACCAACAGATACTGTAGAAACAGATGGAAGAATATTCCAATTTTGATTAGCATTAAAAAATTCTTCAAAAATTTCCCCTTGATTCATCAGATCTCCTCCAGTAGGAAAGACATCAACGGCATTGATACCTATAGAAACCGCCCAAGGATTGTTTTCATCTTGTGCATTCGCAGTACTAAGTCCTAGTACGAGTAACGAAGCCGCTAAAAATCTGCTAAGATGTTTCATATTCAATAATTTAATTTTTAAGTGTTAATTAGAGCAAATGTAATATGTTAAACATAACTGTCAAAGATAAATCTAATAAATTTTTCTTAACAGCCCAGTAAACATGGCTGTTTTCAGGCTTTTTAAAGTTTTTTTTTGGCTCTTTTTTAATGAAAAAAAACTAATATTTTAACCTTTTTCAGAAAAATATATAACGTTTATATCAACAATTATGATACAATTATAAGATAAAATTACCTTTTATCCTTATATTTCTTTTAGTAATTGTAAAAATAAAAGCTTATTTATATATGTTTTAAGGTAATATGATCATTGAAGTAAATAAGAATACTATGCTTGAGGTTATGTCCCATTTGTTCTAAAAAAATACCATATTCTCGTATCTGTCGAGCATGAGAATCTTTGTAATCGCCTGTTTTATAGTCGATTATTGTGGTGGTATTTTCTTTGTCTACTATTATTCGATCTGGTCTGAATACAACGCCATTTGCCATTATCTCTCTTTCATTATATATTTTGTTGTCGATAGCAAAATATTTATAAAGTTCAGGGTGATTAATAACATTACTGATGTCTTTTAAAAGGGTTTCTTTTTCTGTTGAAGTAATTTTTCCGATATGAAAAGCTTCATTAACGACAAAATTTATATCATCTTTCGTTTTTATAGAAGCCATGAGTTCATGAATCAAATTACCTTTTTCAATTGCATTTTGTTGAGTAGTATCCCAAAGCTTTCCAGAGTTTGTTGAAATATATACCTTATATTGATTTAGATAATTCTTACGTGTCGATAGTTGAATTACTTTTGATGATTCTTTTTCATTATTTTGAGAGGTACTACATTTTTTAGAGCTTCCAAACTCATATGTTGTGATTTCTGAATTCCATTTTCCTAGATACTCTAAATATGCAATGAGCTTGCCCGAGAACCTATTAGGGTTTTTCTCTTTTCTGGCGTTTAGCTTTACATTTGAAATAATATATAATTGTTCTTTGGCTCTTGTTAATACCACATAAAGAAGATTGATATTGTCTAATTCTAATTGAGATTGTCTCTGTAAAACGATTTCATTGCCGTGAGTGTTGTAGTCTGATATTTTTTTATTGTAGTTGATAAACGCTTCTTCAAAGTTATGATTATGGTCTTTGTTGATGGTAATCCATGTTTTTGGTTCTATTTCTTCATAAATATTTATGTCTGCATATGGATATATTACACAAGGGAATTCTAATCCTTTTGCTTTGTGTATCGTCATGATTTGTATAGCGTGCTCTGTTTTTGGAGCAACAATACTTAGTTTCTCTTTTTTGGTGTTCCAATATGAAAGAAAACCAGTTGTACTCTCTGTATGTTTTTGTGTAAAAGAAAATACGACGTCCAAAAAGAACTGTATATATGCTTTTGCATGATCAGCAAGACCAAAAGAAGAAATAATATATTCTACAGCATCATAAACAGGTTTTAATGTAAGTAGGTTGAAATTAAATGTGATCCCGTAACTTTTTAAAGCTATTGAAAATGATTCCTTCTTAGAGCTGGTCATCTCTTCAAGAAAACTATGTTTATCTTTGATATTAAAGCGATCTACTAAAAAATGCAGAATGTTGATTTTGGATAATAAATTTTCAGGATAGATATTCCAAGTCAATATATCAATGATAAATGCAACCTCTGGAGCGTTTTTTATTAATAATGTTTCTGAAGAAATAATAGAAATTCCTTTTTCAGTAAGATAGTCGGCGATAAATGCTCCTTCTTTTTGTTTCCTTACAATGATGCATATTTCATTGAGCTTATATCCTTTATTGCTTAAATCAAGAATAGAATGATATACTTTTTCAGGATACATTTCATTTTCTTGAGTAGTGTTTTTTGCTTCTATAAAAGAGATATTAACATACCCCCCAGTTTTTGAATTGGTTTCTTGTTGATTTCCTATTTTATATAATTCTTGATGCTGTAGATTGCTAAAATCATTTGATAGAAATGTAAAAAAGTCATTGTTGAATTTTATGACTTCTTCATGACTTCTATAGTTTTTAGGTAAATTAAGTGTTTGTTTTTCTTCTATAGAAAAAGGATTGTGTCCTGAAAACAAATTGATAAATTGCTCAGCTTTGCCGCCTCTCCACCTATAAATAGCTTGTTTGGCATCCCCAACAATAGTGATTTGACCTCTTTTACCACTCAGTGTTTCAGAAGATACCGCATTATCAACAAGAGGTATTATATTGTTCCATTGTAATTCTGAAGTGTCTTGAAATTCATCAATAAAATAATCTCGATAACGCTCTCCTAATCTTTCATAAATAAAGGGAGCAGGTTGGTTTTTTATTGCACTGCTTATAATAGTGTTGAATTCTGATATTAATAAAACCCTTCTCTCTTTTTTTATTGCAGCTAATTCTTGGTTAATGGTATTAAGTATAGAAAGAGGAGTTAGGTTTTTTATAATGTTTTGATAAAAATCGAGTTGTATGATCTCTTTCTTTGTTTCATTAAAAGCATATTCTATTTCATTACGAATCATATCAATAGATTGCTTTTTGGTTTGATCCAGGCTTTTGTTGTAAAAATCAGTAGTGGTTATGTCTTGCATCCACTTGGTCTTTGTGAAATCTATCTTTGTTTCTCCCTGAGCAAGTTTCTGAAAATGTTTTGGGATAGAGCCTCTGGTAAAGTCTGAAAAATCGATTCCTTGATTTTTAATGCGTGTAAGAGTGTTTTCTGATGTCGTTATTATTGTTTTTTTATTTTGATCTTTTTTTTGGATCAAACTTTTCTTTAAATTTTCAAAATCAATAATTTTTTTATCAGAAAGTTTGTCTAGATGTTTTTTGTCATTTTCGCTGAATAGTAATTTGGCAACTTTATTTAACTCTATAGAAATATCCCAGCTTTTATCCTCTTCGAGTTTACTTATTGCAAAGTCTATAATCAAAGAAGTAAGCTCTTTGTCTATGCCAATTTTAGCGATTACACTATCTACAGCTTCTTCAACCAGAGATTCAGAATCCATTTCAATTTCAAAATTCATAGGAATTCCAAGATCATATGCAAATGTTCTAATAACTCTATGTGTAAAAGTATCTATAGTTACAATATCGAAAGCAGCATAGTTGTGTAAAATGCTTTTTAGAATTTGATCAGCTTTGTGTTTTAATTTCTGTTCAGGGATTTTAGTTTCATTTATTAAATCGTCAAGTAATTCTTGGTAACTACTTAGAGTATTGGGCTGACTTAATCCTACAAGGCTTTCTATAACTCTTGTTTTCATTTCTGCGACTGCTTTGTTAGTAAAGGTAATCGCAAGGATATTTTTGTAACTATCTTTAAATTCTCCTTTTAGCAACGTAATGAGATAAGCTTTTACAAGAGTATATGTTTTGCCGGCTCCTGCAGCAGCATTATATATGGTAAAGGCGATAGTAGAGTTCAATTCTTTTTTTTACTAAAATACTAAAACAAGATGTTGTGTTGTTGCTATTATAAGGCAAATATAAAAGTCAACTACTTTTGGAGCAAGCTCACGAAGCATTTAAATCTCGTAAATCCTATTTAGATTTAATTAATATATAACAATCAGAAATTTTTATTCATCAGTACTAATTGTTAAATTTGGTGTCATTTATATTTTTACTCACATAAATAACGAAAATTATGTCATTTGAATTGCCAAAATTAAACTATGCCTTTGATGCATTAGAACCTCATATAGATGCACGTACCATGGAAATACACCATGACAAACATCATGCAGGATATACAAACAAACTAAATGCTGCAATAGAAGGGACCGATCTAGAAGGTAAAACAATAGAAAATATCCTTATCAATCTTGATATGTCTAATATGGCTGTTAGAAATAATGGTGGAGGGTATTATAATCACAGTCTGTTTTGGGAAGTAATGTCTCCAAATGGTGGAGGCACACCTACAGGAGAACTTGCAGAGGCTATAAATGCAGCGTTTGGTTCTTTTGATGCTTTTAAAGATGCATTTGCTAAAGCAGCAGCAACAAGATTTGGTTCTGGTTGGGCTTGGTTATGTGTTCAACAAGGAGGAAAGGTAGAAGTGTGTTCTACTCCAAATCAAGATAATCCATTAATGCCGAATACTGGCTGTGCAGGTACTCCGATTTTAGGATTAGATGTTTGGGAACATGCATATTATCTTAATTATCAGAATCGTCGTCCTGATTATATTTCTGCATTTTTTAGTGTAATAGATTGGAACGAAGTATCCAGCAGATACGCTCAAGGAAAATAAGACATATACTATAAGTAAATAAAATAGTTAAAACTGAGAAAGTCGTAATATGTTTATATTACGGCTTTTTTTATTTTCTAGACTTTTTGAATGAAGAGAAAGTATTATAAAATAAAAAAAGGTGGAGAATCCACCTTTTTTTGCCCCAAATCTACCATGAACTTAACCTACTTATGCTATGGCTCTGCTAATATAGAACCTTATTTCATTGTTAGAAAATGTTTTAGATGAAAGGTCAAAATACTTGTTGAACTACACAAATTAACTATTTTTAACAACGCGGTTTTTTAATTTTTTAGTATGCTCTTTCATCCCTACCTTCTACAAAGTTTATAAATGCCTTATTTACAACTCTGTTACCTCCTGGTGTAGGGTAGTCTCCGGTAAAATACCAATCTCCTAAATTTTTAGGACATGCGTTATGAAGGTTCTCTACGGTTTGATAAATAATCTTGATCGATGCATTTACCGATGTGTCACTTAACAATTCTGCAATTTTATCACTTATCTCTTGATCAGAAAATCCCTGATAGATTTCTTTGACAAAATTTTGAACTTCTTGATCTTCTAAATTTTCTTGTGCTTTACATTTTTTATACACCTCATTCACCAAGTCATAATTTCCGTTTTCTTTTAGAAGCTCTAGAGTAGCCTTAAATGCGATTAAACCTTCTAATCTTGCCATATCTATACCATAACAATCAGGATAACGTATTTGTGGAGCAGAAGAGACAATGATTATTTTTTTCGGTTGTAACCGATCCATCATTTTTATGATACTTTTCTTTAATGTTGTTCCTCTTACAATACTATCGTCAATAATGACTAAATTATCATCTTGTTTTACTACACCATAAGTTACATCATAAACGTGAGCTACAAGATCATCTCTACTGCTATCTTCTGTAATAAACGTGCGAAGCTTTGCGTCTTTTATTGCGATTTTTTCTGTTCGTAATCTATAGGATAAAATTTGAGACAGTCGCTCGTCTGTCAACGTTTCTTTTTCGGCAAGTATTGTTTCGTTTTTTTGTTTGTTTAACTCATCTTGAGCAGCTTCTACCATACCATAAAAAGAAGTTTCTGCGGTATTAGGTATAAAAGAAAACACGGTGTTAATAGTATCGTGTTTAATTTCTTCGAGAACCTGTGGCATGATTAATTTACCGAGGTTTTTTCGTTCCTGATAAATTTCTGCATCACTACCTCTTGAGAAATAGATACGCTCAAAAGAACAAGCTTTTCTCTCCAGAGGCTCAATGATTTTGTTAATTGAAGTAGTGCCGTTTTTCTTTACAATTATTGCTTTTCCCGGATCTAATTCTAAAACTTTTTCAAAAGGAACATCAAATACTGTTTGAATCACAGGTCTTTCTGAAGCAACTACTACAACTTCATCATCTTTATAATAATAAGCAGGTCTTATACCTGCAGGATCTCTTAACACAAAAGCATCACCATGACCAAGCATACCTGCCATTGCATATCCGCCATCCCAGTTTTTTGAAGATTTCTTGAGAATTTTAGCAACATTTAGCCGTTCTACAATTTCTGGAGAGGCATCAATTTTATTGTATCCTTCTTTTTTAAGTTTTTTGTAAAGTTTTGCAACTTCAGAATCTAAAAAGTGACCTATTTTTTCCATTACGGTAATAGTGTCGACCTTATCCTTAGGATGTTGCCCTAATCTAACAAGATTATCAAACAGAACATCATTATTGGTCATATTAAAATTACCGGCAACAATAAGGTTGCGATGCATCCAATTGTTTTGTCTCAAAAAAGGATGCACGCTTTCTACACTGTTTTTACCAAATGTACCATAGCGTACATGTCCAAGAAGTACTTCACCTACATAAGGTATGTTCTTTTTTTGTAGATCAACATTATCTGCATACTCAGGATGATTTACTAATTCGTTGTTTATTCTATCATTGATCTGAGAAAAAATATGTTGTATTGGTTGTGACTCACTGGATCGTATTCTACTGATGTATCGATCCCCAGGAGGAGTATCTAATTTGATACTTGCAAATCCTGCCCCGTCTTGACCACGATTATGTTGTTTTTCCATCATCAAGTACATTTTATTTACACCATAAAATGCACTTCCGTATTTTTCCTTATAATACTCTAATGGTTTTAATAGCCTTATAAATGCGATACCGCATTCATGTTTTAACGCATCACTCATTGTATTCCAAAAATTCTAAAAAGTTGTTGTGTTTGGTAAACCATAATAATCAAAAAAGCCTAAAAAATGTTTTAGGCGTTGTAATGTATAATTATGACAATTCTATTTCAAATTGTGTTAGTTCTTTAAATTGTTGTAACCTCTTTTGAACTTCTTCGCGATTTAAATTTTTCATGCGTTCTGTTCCAAATTTTTCGACAGAAAAAGAGGCGAGATTAGAGGCATGAATGATGGCTTTTTTCATATTCTCAAAAGAGATATCATTAGTTTTAGTAAGATAACCCGAAAATCCTCCTGCAAAAGTGTCTCCTGCTCCTGTAGGGTCAAAAACTTCTTCTAATGGTAATGCTGGTGCAAAAAATATTTGCTCGTTATGAAATAATAAAGCGCCATGTTCACCCTTTTTGATCACAATATATTTTGGACCCATTTTTTCAATAGCCCTAGCAGCCTTAACCAAAGAATATTCACCGCTTAGTTGCCTTGCTTCTTCATCATTAATTGTGATCACATCAACACGTGCAATTACTTTGCGGAGATCTTCTATAAAAGCATCTTCCATCCAGAAATTCATAGTGTCTAATATAGCAAGTTTTGGTTTTGTAGTAAGTTGATCAAGTACACTTAACTGAACCAAAGGATTTAAGTTGCCTAGCATAACAATATCGGCATCTTTATAATGATCTGGCACTGCAGGCTTGAAATCTGCCAAAACGTTAAGTTGTGTTTCTAAAGTGTCTCTTGAGTTTAGATCATTGTGGTATTTTCCACTCCAGAAAAAAGTTTTTCCTCCTTTTACGATTTCTATTGCAGAGATATCGATATTTCTTTCTTTAAATAGGTCAAAATATTCTAGAGGGAAGTCTTCCCCAACAACAGAAACAATCGCAGACGAAATATCAAAATTAGATGCAGAAAGGGCAATAAAAGGGGCAGCTCCTCCTAAGATTTTATCGGTTTTCCCAAAAGGGGTTTCAATGGCATCAAAGGCAACAGAGCCAACAATAAGTAATTTGCTCATAAAATAGCGGTATAAATTTTTTGCAAATATACGCTTTACTTTCAAGTAAATCTATCAAAAATAAAGTCTTATAAAACAAGGGTTAAGAATCTATATTTTCTAAAGTTTCTTTTAGGGTTCTAAATGTTTTAAAAGGCCCTGTAACCAAGAGTGCATTTGTGATAAAAGGTGGTAAAGTACCCTCTGGATTAATATAAAGTTGCTGGGTGATTTTTATTCCTTTCTCGTTTTCTTCGAGTAGCCAGTGCCCAGATAATTCTTGAATTCGTAGAGTGCTTTTTACTAACGGAATCTCTTTTGGAGCAGCGCTAATACATAATTTTATTTTATCGTCTGCAATTTGCTTTAGACTTAATTTTGAGACTACATCTCTGTTTTTTATCGGCCATGGAAAATTATTTCGAACATAAAAAATATATTCGTTGGCAGAGTTTACTTTTACCAAGTGACTTACACCTTCTTCACAATTCTTTGTATATGACGGAGCCTCTAATAATTCTTTTATGACTCCTTGCATAGAAGTATCTACATAGGTGGTAGCTTTGTATTCTTTGTATGGACTGTTTTCAAAGTTTCTTACCCAGATTTTTATTCCTTTATCGTCTTTGGCAAGTTTCCATTGAGATTGACTAAAACTTATTAGAGGAATTAACACACATAAAAAGGAGATTATTCTCATAGCAATAAGGTTTTTATGTTAAAATATATATTTTTTTAGTGGGTAAAAAGAGGCTTTTGCTTACTGTATAAAAAGTTAAAATATGTTAAATTTACATCCTTATAATCAACAACTTAGCGTATTTGTAAGTATTGCGAATAATTCGTTAAAGTTTCTAAATCCTTTAACTACTTTGTGGTTTTTGATTCAAAAAAATTATGTTCCTATTAAAATTTTGTTAAATTTGCAGCGAAACTAACACAAACTCAATTTTATTATGAAAAAAAGTAAGTTGGCTAGATTAGCTCTAGCTGCTTTGGTTTCGTTTTCACTAGCAAATTGTGAAAAGGATTCTGAAGAGGTATTTGAAAATAACCAAATTGGAAATGCCAAAAACGCTCATGTATGTATTGCAAAATGGGATGCTTCTTATGCAAAAGCATCCAGTGTCAAAGACAAACAATGGCAAACGGGTCAAACCATTCGTGTGAAATTTTTGAACGGAAACAATTTTGTTCAATCTAAAGTAAGGCAATACGCTACAGAATGGGAAAAATATGCAAACCTTAAATTTGAATGGGTTTCTTCTGGTAGTAGTGCTAATATTAAAATTGCCTTCAGAGAAGGTCAATATGCAGATGTAACCGGTTCATGGTCTTATTTAGGAACAGATTCTAATAGTTTTGATCATAGTATGCACTTTGGATGGTTTGATAATAATACTACCGATGAGGAGTTCAGAAGAACAACCATTCACGAATTTGGTCATGCTCTTGGATTAATTCATGAACACCAAAACCCTGTTGCAGGGATTAATTGGGATAAAGATGCTGTATATGAGTATTATGCAGGACCTCCTAATAATTGGTCGAGAGCACAGGTTGATAATAACCTTTTTAGACGTTACGAAGCAAATACCTCTAATTATAGTGTGTATGATCCATTATCAATTATGCACTATCCTATCCCAGCAGAACATACTCTTGATAGAGTTGCTGTAGGAAGAAATACTCGTCTATCAGAAACAGATAAAACTTTTATTGGTACAATATATCCTTTCCCTGATACTGGTGGAGATATTTGTGATGGTGTAGCACCTTATAATGGAAGTAGATCTTATTCTGTAGGTGATCAAGTGACATATCAAGGGTCATTATACCAAAGAACTACAAGTGGATGGACGAACCTTGGAGAATGTGGAGCTACAAGTAATGATCCATGTGATGGTGTAGCACCTTATAATGGAAGTAGATCTTATTCTGTAGGTGACCAAGTAACATATCAAGGATCGTTATATCAAAGAACTGCAAGTGGATGGACCAATCTTGGCCCTTGCGGTAGTTAATTAAAAATATACATATTGCTTAATTGTATTAGATTAAGTGAAACTATAAAAATACCCTGAAAGAAATTTCAGGGTATTTTTGTTTATACTATTGTTGGTGTGTGCTCTTTTATTTTCTGCCAAAATCTGCAGGGATTTCGCCCCATGCTTTGGTTTCCCACTTCACAATTTTGGTTGTGTATGTGTTTTCTTTTAACCATAGTATGGCACGGTCTACTAAATCAAACATTTCTTTATTTTTGGATGTTCTCTTTAGTTTTGTTTTGCAGGTTTTTTGTTTTACCCATCCTATTGCGATTTTAGAATCAGAGTAAATAATACGGTCACTTTTTTTCTTTTTCAGATATGCCAAACCATGTACTAGAGCTAAAAACTCTCCTATATTGTTTGTGCCTTGTATAAAAGGTCCTTGGTGAAAAAGTTGTTTGTGGGTTTGTGTGTCTACACCGCGATATTCCATTTTGCCTGGGTTGCCACTAGAAGCAGCATCTACGGCTATAGAATATAAATTAGGTTCTCCGATTTTTGCCAATTCTTCTGGAGATATTGTTTTTTTGGTCTTGGCTTTGCCTTTGTAGTCGTCATAATTTCCATTATATGCTTTTTTGGCTATATCAAAAGAATCAAAGGACTTATATTTTGCACTGGCATAACCCTTAACTGCTGCTTTGCAATCTTCCCATTTTGTATAAATACCAGGTCTGTGACCTTCCCAAACTACATAAAACTTTTCTTTTTTTGCCATTATTCTAAGATTATTGTCTGTTGACAGGCGATTTTATATTTCGATATTTTGCGTTAGGGATAGCAACGAAAATCCCGCAGTATTGGTCATCTTGAGTTTTCGAAAGATAAAGCAATACGAGGAATTGTAGTGAATAGCCCGCTCGAACGCCCTAATAAGATTTGTTTTTAATTGTTTTCAATCACTTTTCTTAAGCCGAGCACTTTTTCTATAACGATAGGGAAGTACTTATATTCTAGTTGATGAATTGCTTTGGCGACATCTTCTGGAGCGTCATTTTGGGTGATTGGAGTTTTTTCTTGAAAAATAATAGCGCCTTCATCATAGTTTTCATTAACATAGTGTATGGTAATACCACTCTCTTTTTCTTTATTTCTCACAACTGCTTCATGAACATGATGCCCATACATACCTTTTCCTCCATATTTAGGTAACAAAGCAGGATGTATATTGATCACTTTTTCGGGAAACACACTTATAATCTTTTCTGGGAATTTCCATAAGAAACCGGCAAGAACAATAAGATCAGGTTGTGCATCTTTGAGAACATTAAGGACATCATTGGTATCATAGAATGATTCTCTATCAAAGTGTAAGGCTCTTACGCCCAAATTATGAGCTCTTTTTAAAACTTTGGCACGCAAATTATTGGAGAATACATGAGTAACTTCTGCGGTTTTTTGCTTTTGAAAATGAGTGATAATATTTTCGGCATTAGTTCCTGAACCTGAAGCAAAAATTATAATACGTTTCATAATTTGATAGAATTACCAGCTTAATTAAACACAAAAAAAGGAATAATTATTTATTTTTAGCGCTCAAAACGCCAAGACTTCGCTATATTTGATAAAATACAAATACATTTTTGCGGGATTATGGGGTTTTAAAATAAAGTTTTTTATTTTTGCCACCTAATTAAAAAATTAAAATTAAACATTATGTCAGACATTGCATCAAGAGTAAAAGCGATAATCGTTGACAAATTAGGAGTAGACGAAAACGAAGTAGTAAGCGAAGCTAGTTTCACAAATGATCTAGGTGCTGATTCGTTAGATACCGTAGAATTGATTATGGAGTTCGAAAAAGAATTCGATATTCAAATTCCAGATGACCAGGCTGAAAATATCGCAACAGTTGGTCAAGCAATATCTTATATTGAAGACGCAAAGTAATAACTTCACAACAACATAATGAATCTTAAGCGAGTTGTAGTCACAGGTCTGGGTGCATTAACACCTATCGGAAACAATATTAATGAATATTGGGAAGGTTTGGTTAATGGAAAGAGCGGAAGCGCTCCAATTACTTATTTTGACACCGAAAACTTTAAGACTAAATTTGCTTGTGAAGTCAAGAATTACAATCCAACAGATTTTTTTGATAGAAAAGAAGCACGTAAACTCGATAAATTTGCGCAGTATGCTATAGTTTCTTCTGAAGAAGCTATAAAAGATGCAGCTATCGACCTTGAGAAGGTAGATAAATTTAGAGTAGGTGTGATCTGGGGAGCAGGAATCGGAGGTTTAGAAACTTTTCAGGAAGAAGTAATAGGATACGCAAGTGGTAATGGTACCCCTCGTTTTAATCCGTTTTTCATTCCAAAAATGATAGCCGACATTGCACCAGGACACATTTCTATCAGAAACGGTTTTATGGGACCCAATTATACTACAGTTTCTGCTTGCGCTTCTTCTGCAAATGCTATGATCGATGCTTTAAACTATATACGTTTGGGACATTGTGATATTATCGTGACAGGAGGTAGTGAAGCAGCAGTTACAATAGCCGGTATGGGAGGGTTTAATGCGATGCATGCCTTATCTACAAGAAATGACAGCCCAGAAACAGCTTCTAGACCCTTTGATGCAACCAGAGATGGTTTTGTACTTGGAGAAGGAGGTGGAGCTTTAATTCTTGAAGAATATGAACATGCAAAAGCGCGTGGTGCAAAAATTTATGCCGAAATAGTTGGTGGTGGAATGTCTAGTGATGCATATCATATGACAGCACCGCATCCAGACGGTATAGGTGTAGAACGTGTAATGCTTAATTGTTTGAGAGATGCAGGCGTATCCCCAGAACAAGTAGACGCTATAAATACACATGGTACTTCTACTCCATTAGGAGACGTAGCAGAGTTAAAAGCGATAACTAAAGTTTTTGGAGATCATTCATCTGACATCAATATTAATTCAACAAAATCTATGACTGGCCACCTACTTGGTGCGGCGGGAGCTATAGAGGCTATTGCTTCTATACTTGCTATGCAAAATAGCATGGTTCCGCCAACAATCAATCATTCTGTGGCAGATGAAAACATAGATTCTTCTTTGAATTTGACCTTAAACAAAGCACAAAAACGTGAGATCACATACGCAATGAGTAATACCTTTGGTTTTGGAGGTCATAATGCTTGTGTGTTATTTAAAAAATTAGATGAATAATGAATGTTATTCGCAACATATTAAATTCCCGCTCTGAAAAGAACGGGAATTTTTTTTCTAAAATTCAAAAAATCCTTGGTTTTAAGCCAAAAAGTATTGGTCCTTATGAAAAAGCCTTTACACACCGTTCCCTTAATTTAAAAGACAATAAAGGAAACGCTATTAATTATGAACGGCTGGAATTTTTGGGAGATGCAATGCTAAGCAGTGTCATTGCAGCCCATTTATTTAAAGAAGTTCCTGAAGGAAATGAAGGATATCTTACCAAAATGAGGGCTAAGGTTGTAAGTAGAAAACATCTAAATGAACTTGGCAAAGACCTAAAACTAATAGAATTAGTAAGGACGAATATTCCTAAAACTCAGTTCGGAATCAATATTCATGGTAATTTATTTGAAGCCCTTATAGGTGCTATATATTTGGATCGTGGTTTTCCTTATTGTGAGCGATTTATAAGAGAGGCGGTGATCAACCCTTATGTCGATATAGAAAGTCTCGAAGGTCAGATAATAAGTTATAAAAGCCTTTTGATCGAGTGGTGCCAAAAAGAGAAAAAAGCATTTAATTACGAAGTTTATGAAGATACCGGCAAAGACGAAATGAAACATTTTGCTGTTAAACTTTGGATTGATGAAAAAGTAGTAGCCAAAGCTCGTGCAACTTCAAAGAAAAAAGCAGAGGAAAAAGCATCCAAAAGAGCATATTTTGCATTTCAGTCTAAAATTAGCACTACAAATTGATTAAATGTCAAAATTGAATATAAAATGTTCAATAAAAGCTATTGAATACTAAATTTATATTTAATTAAGATAAAAGATACTAACTCAATCGTTTTCGATAAATATCTTTATGTTTTATTAAACTGGTTGGGTGAATTTATTTGTATATTTCGCGTTAGTTTTAACTAAAAAAGTGAAGTGTGGCTGTTCAGCGGTTAGTATTAGACTCCATTACCGATGATGATTATGAACTTATTGCAATCCATTGTTCATTACCCTCATATCGATTAGCTTTTTTATTAAATAAACATTTGGATTTAAGACTTTTTAGAAAAAAAGAAGATATACACTTTAAGTACGATCATGTCTTGGCGAGTTTTCCATTATATGAGTATGATGACCACTTTCAGTATAATACTTATAATCTTTTAAGCAATAAATTTCAATCTAAAATAGAATACCCAAAACAAGCATCTATAGACTTATTTGCTACAGAAGAAGATAGGTATATTGTAAAATATATTATTCCGGAATTAAAAAAAGTAGACTATTTTTTAAAAATACAAGCAGAAACATCCAGTTTTTCAAGCAAATCTCTACTTAGTAAAATGCTTTTAATTCCACAAATTCTAACAGCTTATCAAGTCGCTTATGCAAAACTTAAATCAAAGAACAACTTAATATTCGAATAATGCCAAAACGTAAAAGAACTAAAATAGTCGCTACCCTTGGTCCGGCAACAAGTAGTAAAGAGGTATTAAAAAAAATGCTGGAAGCAGGTGTAAATGTTTTCAGGATCAATTTCTCACATGCTAATTATCCAGATGTAAAAGAGCGTATCAAAATGATACGAACACTCAGCGATAAATATGGGTATAATGCTGCAATTTTGGCTGATTTACAAGGTCCTAAGCTTAGAGTAGGTGTTATGAAAGGAGATATTATCGTGAGTAAAGGAGATAGTATAAATTTTGTAACAGGAGAACCATTTGAAGGTACTAGCGAAAAAGTATATATGAATTATGATAATTTTCCTAAAGATGTAAAAGCCGGAGAACGTATACTTCTTGATGATGGAAAATTAATATTTGAAGTAGTTTCTTCAAATAAAAAGGATACTGTAAAAACTAAAGTGATACAAGGAGGTCCTTTGAAGTCTAAAAAAGGAGTCAACCTACCAAATACAAATATTTCGTTACCTGCTTTGACAGAGAAAGATGTTAAAGATGCAATTTTTGCCTGTAAGCAAGAAGTAGACTGGATAGCGTTATCATTTGTTCGTAACTCAGAAGATCTTATCGAATTACAAGATTTAATTAAGAAAAATAGTGATCATAAAATCCCTATCGTTGCCAAGATAGAAAAACCCGAAGGTGTAAAAAATATCGATAAAATTGTAGCATATTGTGATGGATTGATGGTTGCCAGAGGAGATTTGGGAGTAGAAATCCCCGCACAAGAAGTTCCTCTAATTCAAAAAAATCTTGTTTTGAAAGCTAAAACAGCTAGAATTCCTGTGATTATTGCCACACAAATGATGGAGACTATGATCGATAGCCTTACTCCAACAAGGGCAGAGGTTAATGATGTTGCAAATTCTGTGATGGATGGTGCTGATGCTGTGATGTTATCAGGAGAAACATCGGTGGGTAAATACCCTGTTCAGGTTATCGAAACCATGACTAAGATTATTAAGAGTGTAGAGCGATCAGAATTGATAACAGTACCTCAAAACCCACCGCATATTAGAACCAATCGGTTTATTACAAAATCTATCTGCTATCATGCTGCCCATATGGCAAATGAAATAGAAGCAAAAGCCATTTGTACATTGACGAATAGTGGGTATACAGCTTTTCAAATTTCTGCATGGAGACCTGATGCACATATTTTGGTTTATACGAGTAATAAAAGAATATTATCTCAACTTAATTTATTATGGGGTGTAAAAGCGTTTTTCTATGATAAATTTGTGAGTACTGATGAGACTGTAGAAGATATTAATAAGATTGCCAAAGAGAGTGGTTTTGTAGAAGAGGGTGATATGCTTATCAATCTTGCTGCTATGCCAATTGTGGCAAAAGGAATGGTAAATACTTTGAGAGTATCTCAAATTTAAAAACATAACTTTTAATCAAAACTTGAATTTATAGATATCTATAAATTCAAGTTTTTTATATCATGCTGTTTTATTTAAAAAAATAGCTTCAAGATTTTCTATTGTTACCGGTTTGATTAAGTAGTCGGTTACAGATTGTATACTTTTTGCTCTTTCTATGTCTACAGGGTTTATAGAAGAACTAACGATATATACGGTAATGACTTTGCCAAGCTTATTTTTGATACCAGTAAATTTTTCTAGAAACTCCCATCCATCCATCACAGGCATGTTTAAGTCCAAAAATATAATTTCAGGAATTTTATTTTTATCTAAATTGTTTAATATAGCTTCAAAATAATCTAGAGCCGCCATACCATTTTCGAATACCATCAAATTATTGCAAAGGTTTTTTGCCTCTACAATACGTTTTACAAGATTGACATACATATTATCATCATCTATGATGCATGCTAGTCCAATTTTATCACCCATTTGTTTAGTTATTGTTGTGTTAGTTGTTTGTGTTAAAATTCAATAATAAATGTCGTGCCTTTGTCTACTTCGCTTTCTACTGTGATTTTTCCATTTAGAGATTCAACCTGGTTTTTAGTTAAAAATAGTCCGATACCAACAGCATCTTCGTTATAATGAAATGTCTTATACATTCCAAAAATTTTATCCTTAAATAGTTTCATATCTATACCTCGACCGTTGTCAGAAAATGTTAGGTATTTTTTATTGTTGGCTATATATGTTTTTATTGTTATTACCGGATCTCTTTCTTGATGTTTATACTTTATGGCGTTAGTAATTAGATTTAATAAAATGCTTTCTAAGTAAGCCGGTATATATTCTATTTGTAAAAGCTCATCAAAATCTGAAAGAATTTGAGTTTTGCTTGTAGTAATCATTTGCCCTATACTATTAGTAACTAGATGCAGAGAGTCTTGAAACTTTATGGTTTTCTTCTTTTGATCTTTATTACTGTGTATTGCTACAATCTCATTAAGATGTTCTATGGTGATATTAAGGCTATGTGATATTTGCTTAATTTCTTTGATCAAATTAATTTTTTCTTCGGGGCTTTCTATACCTTCAATAAGTTGAACTAGTAGTGATAAATTACTGGTATGAGACCTTAAATTATGAGATACAATATGTGCAAAATTGAATAACCTAGAGTTTTGCGACGCTATGATATCAATGGATCTTTGTAGTCTTAGTTCTTTCTTTTTAACCTCATCTATATCTTGAAAAACTCCTCTGATACCTATTATATCTTTATTTTCGTTATAAACAGGTTTTCCGATAGCTCTAACCCAGAATACTCTTTTGTTAGCAGTTACCATTTTTATTTCTGTATTAAATGGTGTTCCTGCCATAGTGCAATTAAAGAAAAGGTCGGCTGCTTGCTGTCTGCAATCTTCGGCATAGTAACTGGCAGAATCTTTTAAAGAGGGGATATAGTCATCTGGGTATTCTAAAATACGTTTGGTTTCAAAATCCCAAAAGCTCTTTTTTTTGAGAAAATCTACATACCAGCTCCCGGTTGCGGTCATCTGGGCTGTTTCTTTGTAGTAAAAATTGTCTTTTGCAATATCTTGCTCTGGTTCTAATTTTATTTCGAAGAAAAAAACCAGATTAATCTCGGATTTTATATTTACAGGAAGCTCATCATTTGTTGCACATCTAAAGAGTTTATAATCACCTTCTTTGGTCATTATTTTTACATGCTGTTTAAAGTTTATAGCGTTGCGGCGATAATTTAAAAAATTATCTCTGAATGTTTCTACATCTTCTTGATGTAATAGCTTTTCAAAAAAGAAATCTATTGAAGGGGCTAATTCCTGATCTTTATATCCTAAACTTGTATAGAATTTTTGAGACCATAACTCTCTTTCAGGATCATTATATAGCTCCCAATACCCGGCATCGAAGTCTCGTAAAACATTATTAAAAAGCTCATTTTGAAGCATTATAGAATTTGGTCATCATTATTAATAGTAACAAGATAAGAATTTATTACTTATTTTCTTCGATTCTGTCGAGTCTGATTGATAAAGCCTTTGTAGAAATCTGTACTTCAATAAAAGAAAGGAAAAGAGAGATCATTAATAAAAAAAGACTAATACCAAAAATGAGATTAGCCCATGAGTCTTGTTCTATATATAATAAAAACATGGTAATAACACTAGTAAGAAAACTTGCTATAGCTATGGCTTGCATATTTCTAATCAACCATAATCGTTTTCTCAAATTATTGATCTGTAATACTGTATTTTTTGACCGAGATGCCAGATATTCATTGTGTAATTGACGAATAAGTGCGGCAATAGCAAGATACCTTGCATTATAAGCAAGCATAGTCAATGATATTGCCGGAAACAGCAATGCAGGAATACTCATGGTAAGTGTCATATATTATTGTTTTGTATCTTCTTCAAATAAATATAATATTCTATACCCTATGTTGTACCAGAAAAACAATAATTTTGATACCCAAATCAAAAAACCTCCATATTAATTATTAATATGAAGGTTTATGCATTTACACTTCATTTTTTTGAGAAGTGAACTAATACTGTTATTCCGGGATATTATAAAGCGCAGTAATCTCTTTGTAAGACATAGTACTATGATCTATGGACGATTTTGCAACACCACCGGGAATGATTACATATCTATAATCATCAAAAAGATCAAAATCATTACTGTTACCACCTATTACCAAGCCCAATACTCGTATTCGACCATTGGACACAACGAACGTGTATAACTGCTCAATGGATCGACGCTCGAAGGGTAAAGGTACTACCTCTGATCCAAAAGAAAAAAATATATTGTCTCCTCTACCATACACCATAACTACGCTTGTGTCTAGATCTACTCCCAAATCAGTAATCTCTTGTGGAGTTGCCAAAGTAAAAAGCCTTTGATTTGCGCCTCCTCCAGTACTAAACCCATTAGGAATCCAATCTGAGTAAATCACATTGGCTGTTCCCGGATCTCCTTGATCACCTTGAGCGCCAACATCGCCTTGTTGTCCAGTTTCTCCCTGTAGTCCTTGTTCTCCTTGTGGCCCAATTGCACCATCTTCTCCATCGGAGCAAGAAAAGATAGCTGTAGATAATACTATAATCGCTGTATGTCTAATTAAATTTTTCATCACTTTCATTGTAAAAATATTTTTAAAAGTTATTGACACAAACATAGATACGTGAAGAAATACAGATGTCCAGAAAGTTTGAATTTCAAAGTATTTGGACTTTTTTTAAGGGGTTTGCCTATATTGCTTGGGTGATACACCCGTATGTTTTTTGAAGGCGGTATAAAAAGTTGATTTAGAATTAAACCCAGACTCAAGACCGATAGAAATAATAGTGTATTGGGTAAATTTAGGATCTTTTAATTTATGTTTAGCATCTTCTATTCTAAAACTATTTACATAATCTGAGAAATTACCTCCACTTAATTTATTTACTAATTGAGAAAGATAATTACTACTAATATTAAGTTTTTTTGAAATGCGTTCCAAACTTAGATTAGAGTCTCGGTATATTTTTGCTTCTTTCATCAAAAAAGTTAACTCTTTAAAATAAACATTATCATTAGTAATATGAGAAGTGTTTTTTGTATTAAGCTGTGTAAGTTTTTTCTCAAGCAGTTTTGCAATAAGCTGAAATAACTGAATATCTTTTTCTTTGAAAAAATCTTTTTGAGAATGTTCAGAATCTAAAACACCAAATATTTTTTGGTTTAGATATATAGGAACTGCTAATTCTGATCTTCTGGTTTGATCATCCATAATGTATCGACCATCTTTGGAAACATCATTTATACACTCATACTTACCTGTTAATGCTACATTGCCTACTATGCCTTTGCCAATAGGAATTTGTATTGGGCTTAGAATTTTGCGCTCACCATCATTTTTGTTCCCAAAAGCTGCTTTTTGAATCAGCATTTGGTTTGCATTGATGTAATAAATAACACAATCTTCTAATTGTAGTTGACCGATACAGTTTTCACAAATATCCCATAAAACATCATCCATGTTGTTTTTATCAAATAAAGAAGTAGCAAAATAGCTAAGTATACCGGTTACCTCTGTAGGGTTCTGATAAATGTACTTTAGCTCTTCTTCTGCAAATATTTGATGAAGACCTGCTATTCTGAATTTTTCTATAGCATTTTGAACCTGTTGATTTTCTAGACTTTGCTCTTCATTAATTTTATGAATGTGTTTATTACCATGATATAAAAAGGTGAAATAAAAGATAATATATAGAATCCAATAAGGATAGTAGGGAAAATGGCCACTAATATCAGGTCGTATAAAAAACAGTATAACAGTCAGTAACCAAAGGACATTGAAAACGATAAAAGTAAAAACTAAACCTTTGATCCATTTTGTACTTTCTTTTACTTGAAGAAATGAATATGACCCCATCGCATTTTCATAACGTCTAATGATAAGATAGTTCCAGATGCTTATAATAATACTAAAAACTAAGGCTGAGTTTTCATCGATTTCAGTATGAATAATGGTAACTACTTTTCTGGTAATCCAAGGATATTCTAATACAACATTGACTTTTAATAAAGTATACAAAGCAAAAAATGTAATGAAAGGAATAAACAAATACACTCTGTTTTTGTGATAAATATGTTCTTTCTTTAAATAATAACAGATAAATGCTGTAAAATATATTGGTGTTAAATATTGAAAAGGGAGAAAGAAAATGACAATCCAAGGATATAATTTTACAATCTTGAAATCAAACATCAATACCATTATAATGACCAAAGCAGAGGTCATCAAAAACGCATAGAAATAATGTAGTATTCTATTTTTTTTCGAATTTTTTAAGATGTTCCATAAGCTCAACAAGAATAAAATGAAACATCCTAAAAATATAGTAACATTAAATAAATTTACTTTCATTTTGGGAAAGATTACCCTTAAGATCTACTAAGTGCTTATCTGTAACGAACTTACTAAATCTTAATTAAATAGGTAAATACTTCCTAAAAATAAAAAACTACTTAATCATAAAAGATGTCTTTGTATCTTCTTTTTGATTAGAAATAACAACCTTGTATTCTCCTACAGGTAGGTAATACTTTCCATTTTTTTGTTGACTAATTTCTTCATCAGGAAACTCTTTTTGTAAGTTTTTGGTTCCTTTTTCTGTCATGGTTAAATCATAATTAATATAATTAAGACCTTTATCAGCAGCAATAGAGAGTTCGTTTAATTTTTTGCCTTCGGGTGTGGTTATGGTAACTGTAAACTCTTCGGGCTTGGAGGTATAAAATTGTATTGATACAGAAGGCTCATCTGGTGCAAGCCATTTACTCCAAGATACTCCCCATTTTTCTGACCATTTTACAGGTGATATTTCAAAAACATGAATTGATTTATTTAAGATCGTATCATCAAGTAATTGTAATGGTCTAATATTGGTTTTGTAAATACTTCTTCCATGAGTACCTATCAATAAGTCGTTGGCTTCTGGCTGAATTACAAGATCGTGTATTGCAACATTAGGTAACCCTTTTGAGAATGCTTGCCAATTTTTACCTCTGTCTAATGTGATATATGTTCCATTATCAGTACCCAGATATAGTACATTCTGATTTTTTGGGTCTTCTTTTATCACATTGATAGAAGAAGCAGGTAAATTACTGCCAATATTTGTCCAGTTTTTACCATAATCGTCACTTACATATACATAAGGTGTAAAATCGTCCCATCGATAACCATTTAAAGTGACATATACCCTTTCTTTTTTATGTGAAGATGAAATCACTCTTGACACCCACAAATCCTTTGGTAATCCTTGTGAGATATCTGTCCAGCTTCCTCCTGAGTTTTGAGTTACGTATATCAAACCATCATCACTACCCGTATATATCAATCCAAATTGAGAAGGAGATTCTGAAATTGTGGTGAGCGTACCATATGCTACATTTCCTTTTTTACCGCCATTTGTTAGATCTTTAGAAATAGCAGTCCAATCTTCTCCTTGATTCATAGATCGCATTAATTTATTACCTCCCAAATACAAGATATCTTGATTATGTGGAGATAATAGAATAGGGGTTTGCCAATTAAATCGATATGGAGATTCACCTAATTCATGCTTAGGTTGAATGTATGTTTGTTTTTTTTCTGCACGATTCAATCTAAAATAATTACCAAATTGAAATCCTGTATATACGATGTTTGCATCTCTTTTGTCAATTTGTACTTGCATACCATCACCTCCCATGATACTTTTCCATGAATAGTGGCCTGTTTGATGCCAGGCTTCATCTTCTTTAGCATTATGAGGTCCTATCCACACACCATTATCTTGTAAGCCTCCATATACGTTGTAAGGCGTTTGATGGTCAACATTTATATAATAAAACTGACCTACACTTGGTTGGTTGGCTTTTAACCAATTTTCACCATCATCGTAAGAAATATTTACCCCTCCATCATTACCATTAATAAGGTGATTTGGGTTTTCTGGATTAATCCATAGTGCGTGATGATCTGCATGAACATTTTTTCCATTTATACTTATAAAAGTTTTACCAGCATCTTTAGATTTTAAAACAGGAACTCCAGATATGTAAATATGATCTTTGTTTGCAGGACTCACTTGTATTTGCGCAAAATAGTATCCATAACTATAAAAAATATCATCTAAAAAATCAGCATGTGTTTTTTTCCATGATTTTCCTCCATCATCGCTCCTATATACTTGTGCACCAATTACAGGTGTATCAAATAACATGGCATTGGCATCTTCTAGATATTTTGCAAGATCTATAGGTTCTACCGTACCTCCTCTTACTAATTGCTTAAGATTATCAGCTCTATATTTTTCTTGAAACCCATTGGTTTTTAAAAAAGCATTCAGTTTTTTGTCTTCTAGTTTTAGAAATGCTTCTACAGACATAGTTTTGAAGTCTTCTTTGGTAAGAGCTGTTGTATTTTTTTTATCGGTATTTTGATTTCGTCTTGCCTGATTATCATGTACGGCATACAAAGTATTCTCATCATAAACAGCAAGTCCGATTCTTCCTACGCCATCTCCAGTAGGAAATCCACTGCTTTCATTTGTTACTTTCGTCCATGTATTTCCGGCATCGGTACTCTTATAAATTCCAGAACCTTTTCCACTTCCTCTAAAATTCCACGCTTTACGATCCTTATCCCAAGTCGAAGCATACATAATATTAAAGTTTTTGGGAGCATAAGCGATATCGATACATCCTGTTTGATCATCAACAAATAATGTTTTTTGCCATGTAGCTCCTCCATCAATAGTTTTATAAACACCTCTTTCTTGATTTACTGAATATAGATGACCTAGCACACCAACGATGACTTCTTGAGGGTTGTTGGGATTGATAATAATTCTACCAATATGATGAGAGTCAAATAACCCAGTATTTGTCCAGGTTTTACCTTTGTCAGTAGATTTAAGAATACCAATACCTGCGTAAGAAGATCGAGAAGAGTTATTTTCTCCTGTTCCAACCCACAAAATATCATTTTTCCAATCTATAGCAATATCTCCTATATTTATGGTAGATGCATTATCAAGAATAGATTTAAAAGTAGTACCGTTATTTGTAGTATACCACAACCCACCAGATGCATAGGCTACATAAAATTCTGCACTATTGTCAGGATTAACATCAACGTCGACAACTCTACCACTCATTACAGAAGGACCAATATTGATAAAAGGAACATTTTTTACAAGAGAAATGGCTTCCATTTGCGCTTTTTCTTGTAAACCTTTTTGTATGGTTGCAGCATTACTTGAGGGATTTTGAGAACAGATTAGAGAAGTGTAAAATAAAAGTAATGCCAGTATTGAGATTTTCATGTTGAAGAATATTTACAAGGAATCAAAAAAAGAATACGTAATATACTACAAATAGTATATATAAATTTGTGTATTAGTCTAGTGAAACCTTACTTTTTTAAGAATTATAATTTAGGCTGAAAGTATATATTGTTAAATCACTGTCAAAATTTTTAGATATTGTTTAACAACTTTGTTATATAGAGAAATTAGAAAAACGTTTCTATACATTTTTCAGCCTTTTTTAAAGCTATATGAATCTATTATTAATCTTATCTATTTATCTCGAGCTTCCTTTTCAAAAAACTTAAACTACATATTATTATGGTCATGCACATAATAATGAGAGTATGCGAAGTATTTTTGATAGTTCCTCCAAAATAATCTACAACAGGAATCACATTTATATTAGCATAGGTTACAAAAAAGAAAAATACCTCAAACAATTTTTTTCCCTTGGTTATTATCCCTAAGAATATGGCTATGCTTACGATTAGAAATGCTCCAAGTGCTATTGAAAGTATCTCTAGAACGCTCATTTCTATCGCATATCTAAACAAAAGAGGAGCGGCTAAAAAAAGCATCAGACAGCATCCTGCAATAATTTGCGAAGTCAAAACTCTTTGCAAAGGCCGAAACGAAGAAGAGATAAAATAAAAAGTATGGTTTTGTATTTCTTTGGATGTGATATCTGATAATCGATGTACTTGCAAAAACCATAAAATAGGTAAGATAAATTGATGAGCAGTCTTTATATTCAAAGTTGTTAATAAAACTATTCCGGTACCATTGATCAACCAAAGCCATAATGACCCTTTTCTTATCAAGAGTAAAATTTCTGTTTTAATTAGAGGAAGCATACTCAATTTTGTATGAGGTATCGGTAGTGTAGATAAAATGATTTCTTTTGGGGTATGCTCAATATGTCTACTCTTTGTTCGCTTTTTGGGTAATGAATATTCCCTTACAGTAAATCTATGAAAGATTGGAGATAGTATTATAATCAATAATATCCCTAAGATCATCCATAACAATCGACTACTCATAAAAACCAAAGAAAATTCAACTCCATTAAATTTAAATTTTTTTGCTTGTATCGTATTTGCTAATACATAACCAATAGTCATATCTGTATCTGCTTTTTCTACAGGTAAAATACTACGTACCGTTTCTTCCATTTGATGGATTACAATTTTACTTCCTAGCAAATCATATGCATATTCGATTTCTTTTTGAGGAGAATACAATAGCAAAAATGAGAACATAAAGAAGAACATTATATTTTGAATGATAGAGTATTTACCTAATAAAACTTCGAAAACAACACCTAAAACAGCAATAAAGAAGACAGAAGGAATGGTAATAATAATGTAGGGATATATAAATTGAGCAAGCTCAAAATCAAACCCATCATTATATAAAAAGAACAGAACAAGACTCATTACAAAAATGATGAAAACTATCGTTAGTAATACTAAAAAATTACTCAGAGTTTTAGACAATAAATATGTGAAGTTTTTAATTTTGGTCGAAGCAATTATTTGCCCAACTTTAGTATTGAGGTCTTTTTTTATACTATTATTTACAAGGTAAAACCCTAATAGAGATAAAAAAATACTCGTCATTATCGCAGTAACGTATCCAAACCAGGCCGAATTATAGTATCCCACATGCTCACCTATTCTAATCGTAGAATAATTGGCGTTTGGTTCTGGTACAAATGTGTAAGAAATAGCCGTAGTGATATATAATATGATCAAAAAAGAATAACTTCTTATACGTATTATATAATCTAGTAGTATTACGTTTAAAAATGGTTTCATGATTAGGTGTGCTTTATGATTTAGTTAGGTGTAAATATGCATCTTCAAGAAGGGCTTTTTTTTGTATCGATCCCTCAACGGGGTTTTCTGAAAAGTAACGAACGGTTATGCTTCCTTGGCTTCGAGTTGCACTAAGCACAAATTGATCATGTTTAAAATCTGAAAATCTGGAACTATCTATGCTTACTTCAAATATTTTTCCCGTTACTTCCTTAATGATGTATTGTAAATCTCCTTTCGCCAGTAATGCCCCCTTTTTCATGATGGCCACCTGGTCAGCTATCACATCAATATCCGAAACGATATGTGAAGACAAAATAACGATACGACTAGTTGCCAGATCAGAAATTAAATTTCTAAATCGCACTCGTTCTTCGGGATCCAGACCCACGGTAGGTTCGTCAAAAATGATGATTTTGGGGTCATTCAATAACGCTTGTGCGATACCCACGCGTTGTTTCATCCCACCAGAATAGCTCCCAATAGGTTTATTAGCAGCATGTAAAAGATTTAACCCGTCTAATAATTCTGTTATTCTGGTTTTTAGGGCATTTCCACCTACTCCCTTAATTGCTGCTATGTAAGTTAAAAATTCAAAGGCATTTAGATTAGGGTATACTCCAAAATCTTGTGGTAAAAATCCTAGTTGCCCGCGCATGTAATTTGCGTCTTTTATAATATTGTTTTTGTTTAGTAGAATGATGCCATTGGTGGGTTTGTGTATAGTAGCAATTATTTTCATCAATGTTGATTTTCCGGCTCCATTTGGTCCCAGAAGTCCTAAGATCCCATTCTCGATCGTTAAAGAGAAATCTTGAAGAGCCTGTTTTTTTCTTCCGTAGTGTTTTGATACATTTTTAATTTCTAGTTTCATTATTTTACTTTTATTATGAAGTTTATTTTGATCGTATTGTACTTTCTGTGGAGCTTTATGTTATACTCTCAACAGTTCAAAAATGTTTGAGATATATCAAAAAATCAAAGAAGAATGACCAACAGATTCTCAATGAGGATAACCTTACAAAACTGCTCTTATCATCAATACATGACCGTTTAGATCACAACAATCTCCCTTGATCACAAAAAAGTGTTATTTTATATGTTAAACCTTATTTTTGGCTTTTACCGTAATTGTTTATAGATGTCAAAATTTGATACCTGGATTGATAATAAAGTTGCACAAAACCTATTCATATGGTTTTGTTTTTTTATCATTTTATTTGGAACTATACAGGCTGATAACAGATGGTTAGCTTCGTTATTTACGATCACTCTATTAGCGCCACCGATATATCTAAACAACCTATTTATTCTTCCGCTTTTACGAGAGAAACTTGTATTATTTTTCTTTTTGTTCTTAATAAATTTGTTGGTTTCGTCTAGTATTTTCGTATATATTATGAGTATTGTTCTTCAGCAAGAGCTGCAATGGAACTTATGGGCAAACTTTCTGGGAGTGATGATTCTTGCCTTGATTTTTGCTTCGGCTATTAAATTAGCAAGAGATAGTTTTTACAGACGCCAACAAGAAAAAGACGCAGAGTTAAAACTATTAAAAGCACAACTCAATCCACATTTTTTATTCAATACCCTAAACAACCTTTACGGCTTGTCGGTTATAAAATCAGATAAGCTGCCTGGACTGATGTTAAAACTTTCTGATTTATTAAGATATAGCTTGTATGATACCAAAGAGACTTTTGTGCCTTTAGAAAAAGAGATTCGATACTTAGAAAATTATATGTCTCTAGAAAAAATAAGATTAGAAAACACTACTGAAATTCAATTTCATAAAAAAGGAGATTTTACAACTACAAAAATTGCCCCAATGGTATTGATTGTTTTTGTAGAAAATGCTTTCAAACATTTGGAAACCATTCAAGGTAAAAAAAGCTCGGTTTCAGTAAGTCTAAGTGTTCAAGGCGAGAAAATGATGTTTAGCTGTATCAATACTTTTGCCTCAAACCATCATACAAAACCATCTTTAGAAACAGGTAAAAGCGGTATTGGATTACAAAATGCAAAAAAACGATTAGATTTGATATATGCTGATAAGTATAAATTAGATATCATAAAAAAAGACGAAAAATTTGTTGTTGAGCTAATGCTATTATTTTAATGAAACAGTTACAATGTATTATTGCAGATGATGAGCCTATCGCTCGCCAGATTTTAGAAAGTTATATTAAAGAAATCCCCAATCTTGAACTTATTGCTTCTTGTAAAAATGCTTTTGAGGTTATTGAAGTATTACAAACTAAGGCTGCCGATATTTTGTTTTTAGACATTAATATGCCAAAAATGTCTGGTTTAAGTCTTCTTAAAAGTTTACAACAAAAACCAGAAGTCATCATTACAACGGCTTATCCAGAACATGCTGTAGAAGGTTTTGAGCTTTCGGTAACAGATTACTTACTAAAACCTTTTTCTTTAGAACGGTTTTTTCAGGCAATTCAAAAAGTAAAAAATAATGTACCGGCATATCCTGAAATTTCGCCCTCTATTAACCAGAAAATTTCGCAAGCTATTATTGTAAAAAGCGATAAAAAAATCATAAAGGTAAATGTTGATGATATTTTTTATGTAGAAGCCTATGGTAATTACATCAAAATTTTTTCAGACAAAATGATTCTGACTCAACAAACGCTTACAGAGTTCTTAAAAAAACTGCCAGAAACATTTATTCGAATTCACAAATCATTTGTCGTTAATTTTGATAAACTCAAATTGATTGATGGCAATCAATTTGTATTACAAAATGAAACAAAATTACCTATTGGAAAATCGTATAGAAAAATGGTTATTGATAAAATTAATCAAATCTAGTAAGTACCTTTTCCAAAAGAAATCATAATCTTAGAAACCTCTTTTTATTCCCCCGATAATTATTCTATTTTTGATACCACATCTTTTAAAAAATCATCTCTATGAAATATCACCCAATAGATAAAAATCTCTTTATTAAAAACAGAAAGAACTTTACAGCTCAAATGAAACCTAATAGCATTGCTGTTTTCAATAGTAATGATATTTATCCGATTAGCGCAGATAGTATGATGCCTTTTGAGCAACATAGGGATATTTTCTATCTAAGTGGTGTAGATCAGGAAGAAAGTGTATTATTACTTTTTCCTGATGCTCCGCAAGAAAAACACAGAGAGATTCTTTTTTTAAGAGAAACCAATGAACACATTGCTATTTGGGAAGGAACAAAATTGACCAAAGAAAAAGCGTTTGAGACTTCGGGGATCAAAACGGCATATTGGCTTAAAGACCTAGAGAAAATCTTTTTTGAAGTCATGACACAATGCGAAACAGTATATGTGAATACTAATGAGCACTATAGGTCTAATGTAGAAACCGAAACCCGAGAAGATCGTTTTACCAAATGGTGGAAATCTAAATATCCGGCACATAATGTAGCCAAAAGCAATCCAATCCTACAACGTCTACGTTCGATAAAAGATCCCGTTGAACTTGATTTGATGCAAACAGCATGTAATATTACTGAAAAAGGTTTTCGAAGACTTTTGAGCTTTGTAAAACCAGGGGTTTGGGAATATAATCTTGAAGCCGAATTGTTGTATGAATTTATTAATAATAGGTCTAAAGGTTTTGCCTACACACCTATTATTGCAAGTGGGCATAATGCAAATGTGTTACACTATATTGAAAATAATCAACAATGTAAAGAAGGAGATTTGATCTTAATGGACGTAGCTGCAGAATATGCAAATTATTCGAGTGACCTTTCTCGCACGATTCCTGTATCAGGAAAATATTCTAAACGACAACGTGAAGTATACGATGCGGTATTGCGAGTTAAAAATGAAGCTACAAAAATGTTAGTACCTGGAACAATATGGGCAGATTATCATGTTGAAGTTGGTAAAATAATGACTTCAGAATTATTAGGACTAGGGCTTTTGGATAAGGCAGATGTGCAAAATGAAAATCCGGACTGGCCTGCATATAAAAAATATTTTATGCACGGAACTTCTCACCATATTGGATTAGATACCCATGATTATGGAATTTTAATCGAACCTATGCAGGCGAATATGGTATTTACGGTAGAACCAGGAATTTATATTCCGGATGAAGGTTTCGGAATTCGTATTGAAGATGATGTAGTGATTCAAAAAGAAGGTGAACCTTTTAACCTTATGGCCAATATTCCTATACAGGCAGAAGAGATCGAAGAATTGATGAATCAATAATTTTATTGGTTTGCCTCCTTTGTTTTTAATTATTTATCTTAATATCTTATATCTTGTTTAAAATGAGATAATAGTAACTTAAAAACAAAGATAATTATGAAATTAGGCGCATTTTCTATCAGTCTTGCAGTAAAAGATCTTAATGCATCCAAAACATTTTATGAACAGCTTGGATTTGAAGTGTTTGGAGGTGATATGGCTATGAATTATCTTATCATGAAGAATGAACATTCATTGATAGGGCTTTTCCAGGGGATGTTTGATAAAAATATTCTAACTTTTAATCCAGGATGGGATCAAAATGCTAATACCTTAGAAAATTTTGATGATGTCAGGCAAATACAATATCATCTAAAAGAACATAATATAAAGTTAGACAAAGAAACAGACGAATCAACAACAGGACCATCTAGTATTACGTTGACTGATCCTGATGGTAATCATATCCTTATTGATCAGCATATTTGATGTAAGCTAACAATAGAAATAAAGTAGCGTCAAAATAGATAGAAAGGAATGAGGTCTTACAGTGCTTTTCTGTATCTTTATCCTTTATAAAATTATAGCATGAATCTTCCTAAAGGGAAAAAGGTATACTTTGCCAGTGATAATCATCTTGGCGCTCCAACAATAGAAAAAAGCTTTCCGAGAGAAAAGAAATTTGTACGATGGTTAGATGAGGTAAAAGAAGATGCAGCAGCCATCTTTTTGCTTGGAGACCTTTTTGATTTTTGGTTTGAATATAAGACAGTTGTTCCCAAAGGTTTTACCAGAACTCTGGGAAAACTTGCAGAAATTACGGATTCAGGAATACCAGTATATTATTTTGTAGGCAATCATGATCTGTGGATGAATGGGTATTTTGAACAAGAACTAAATATACCAGTTTACCATACTCCCCAAGAATTTACATTTGGGACAACTACTTTCTTTATTGGCCATGGAGATGGCTTAGGCCCAGGAGATAAAGGCTATAAACGTATGAAAAAAGTATTTACCAATCCACTGGCAAAATGGCTTTTTAAATGGTTACATCCTGACTTGGGAGTACGATTGGCACAATATCTTTCTGTAAAAAATAAATTAATCTCGGGAGATGAAGATGTAACTTTTTTAGGTGAAGATAATGAATGGTTAGTACAATATTGTAAACGAAAATTAGAACACAAACATAGAGATTATTTTGTATTTGGTCATAGGCATTTACCTATGGAAATTACCCTAAATGAAAAATCTCAATATATTAATTTAGGAGATTGGATCGTGCATTATACGTATGCAGTTTTTGATGGTAATGAGCTAAAACTTGAAACATTTAAATAAAAAAGAGATTGCTTTTTAGACAATCTCTTTTATCATTTTGGTAATGATATATTATTCTATCATAACCTGTTTTACAATAGTTTTTTTACCTAATTTGATATTCACAAAATATAACCCTTTTGTAGCAACTGAGTTTTTTAAGTCATTTAGTAGGATAGAAGTAGATCCTTTTTTTAATATACCCAAATCTTTTTGTTTTATACTTTTCCCATCAGGAGTTGTAATTTCTACAGTACCATGAGTATCTTCAAGGATATCGATTTGTACATTAAGATCATTGGTCACTGCCGGATTAGGGAAAATAGTAACGTTTTGCTTGTTGTCTACCGCTTGCAAATTAGATTTGTTATTAAGCCCTGTTATAATAAACTTTTCCCATGAACCGATAGCATTTCGGTTACATGTAATTCCTGTATTTTTTCCATTTTCATGACTTACGTATTTATTATTATTCCCTTTTATCGCATAGAGATCCCCTCCTAAGGATTCTAATCTAAATTTTTCCCAAGCCCCCACAGCATTACGATTACAGGTCATTGCTTTTTTTCCGTTTTCAGAGCTTACATACTTTCCATTATTTCCTTTTAAGCTTATTGTGCCATTTCCTGCAGGTGCTACAGTAAATTGTTCTGTATTTCCTGCCTGAGTATAATTTGCGCGCATTGGTCCAAAGCCTCCTTCAGAACTTACGTATTTATTAATACTTTGGCCTTTTATAGTTACAGTT
Source organism: Aquimarina algicola (assembly GCF_006443095.1). Taxonomy (GTDB): domain Bacteria; phylum Bacteroidota; class Bacteroidia; order Flavobacteriales; family Flavobacteriaceae; genus Aquimarina; species Aquimarina algicola. Next base: position 1,151,144 of record NZ_VFWZ01000002.1, on the reverse strand, counting down.
CCATTTACATTAGTATTGCCTCCCCCAAACCTTGGCCTGGATGATAACCAATTCATATCAAATTTGGGGCCTTTTTGATTGCATCCTTGAGACCCCAAGTCTGTGCGACCGGGACATCCTGCCTCATCCGGAGCGTCGTTTGCCGGGCCGTTTCCACATTGAATATCATTATATGGAGCATCTCCATTTTTATAAGCTCTGTATTTTGGATGCTTTTTTAATTCATCACAAACATCCCGAAGATTTCTCTTTACTCCATTAATGGTTACAGAAGCTACATTAATATCGTCGAGATTGTGGTCAAAAGTAGTATCGCACCAGCAAAAACCATTGGCAGCATAACTATCTGTCCAGCTAGGATGCTTGGGGTTCCATTGTGAGAAGATAGTGTTGACATAAAATAGTAGAATCAAAAAGAGAGATAAACATGATTTGCATTTCATAATAATATATTTAAGTTAGTGCAACAAAGTTATTATCATAAATGCGATTTTGTATTTGGGAGAAGGGTTACATTAAGGGTACAATGAAATAATATAGCATACAAAAAGTATACTTTTAGGTTTTAGAAAATTAATCTATTATTTTGATTAAACAAGTGGTTCTACACTTATGAGTCTATTATTCAATATGTTATGATTAAAAAAATATAATTCTACTAACTCATTAAAATAGAGCTAGTAGAATTATGCTTTTAATTTTATTTAAAACTAGAAGAAGTCTGGATCGCAGATAATATTATCTGGTCTCACACAAACGTCTTGACAACAAATTCTACCTGTTGCACAGGTTGCACCTGGGATGCTTTCACAACCAAAGAAAACAGGATTTCTGTTACCTCCTGAAACAGATTGTTGCTCTTTTCTGTTTAACTCTTGAACACCGTTAATTTTTAAAATGCTTTTTAACATCATACGAATTTTTAATTTGTGTATGTCCTGAACATTAGAGACACTCAGGTTTTGTGTCTAAGTTGGTTACAATAATATGTAAGTGTTAAGGTAATGAAATTTAATTACTTAGCAATGCTTTTTGAGAATTGAATTCCGATTGTTTCCGGGGCTTTCATTGCTGTATGATGTTCAAAAAACAGTACGGTATTATTAAACACGGCTTCGATCAAATAATGACTGCCTTTGAAATAAGAGTTTTTGACTCTTGCTTTGAGATGAGATTTTGTACTCGCTTTTATTTCATGAGGGTATAGTAATATAGTGTCCTTGTCATTTTCAATACCTGTCAGATAAGATTTAGGTATTTGATTGACTTCGCCAAAAAGGGATGCTGTATAATAATCTGTAGGGTTTTGGTATAACGATATTGTATTTTTTTGAGCAATAATTTTACCATGTTTTATCACAATAGTCTCATCTGTAAACGAAAGGATATCGGTTTTGTCATGAGTAGCGGTAATGCTGGTTATTTTATTACGGTTTAGATATCTAAATAGATTTCTTCTCAATGAACTACGCCTAAAATTATCAATATTGCCAAAGGGTTCGTCTAATAATAGTAGTTCGGGTCTTTTGGCTAGAGCTTTTGCCAAAGCAACTCTTTGTTTTTGCCCTCCGCTTAGGTTTTCTACTTTTGTTTTTGCAAAATCAACCATTTCTACAATCTCTAGAAGTTCATTAACACGCCCTGATTTTAATTCTGGTTCAAAACTAGAAAGATATTGTCCTATATTTTCTTCTACAGAACGATATGGTTGTAGTTCAAACCCTTGAGAGAGATATTTCATGTTCTCTTCGCCGGGAACCAAATTGTAATTAGGGCCCATTAATTGTTTACCATTCCAGAATAAACTTCCTTCTTCTACATGTAAGAGTCCATAAATTACTTTCAGCAAAGTACTTTTTCCGCAACCACTAGCACCGATGAGTGCAATATGTTGACCGGGTGTAATCGTAAAACTGATGTTTTGTAATACAGGTTTTGTATCGTAAGCAAAAGAAATGTTCTGGACTTTAAGCATATTCAAATATATTGAACTTTGACATAAAAAATCCGCTTTCTCTAGAGAAAGCGGATTTTTTAATAAAACTTTTAAAAAAGGATTTTTACCCTTTTATTTCGGTATTTACTTTTTCTGGTAATACTTCGTATCCCATATTAAAAAGTGTAAAACCAAATATATCAGCATATTGCTCTATAGTTTTGCTTACGGGAGTTCCTGCTCCATGCCCGGCATTGGTTTCAATTCTTATTAATGTAGGATTAGAACCCGATTGCTTTTCTTGAAGTTCTGCAGCAAATTTAAAAGAATGTGCAGGTACAACTCGATCATCATGATCTCCTGTAGTGATCAAAGTAGCAGGATATTGTACTCCTTCTTTTACATTGTGTATGGGTGAGTACCCTTTAAGATACTCAAACATTTCTTTACTATCTTCTGCAGTACCATAATCATAAGCCCATCCTGCTCCAGCAGTAAATGTATGATAACGTAACATGTCTAGTACACCAACTGCTGGCAAGGCCACTTTCATTAAATCCGGTCTTTGTGTCATTGTTGCTCCAACAAGAAGCCCTCCGTTTGATCCTCCTCTAATTGCAAGATAATCACTAGAAGTATATTTGTTTTCGATTAAATATTCTGCTGCGGCGATAAAATCATCAAAAACATTTTGTTTTTGCATTTTAGTTCCTGCAGTATGCCATTTTTTTCCATATTCTCCTCCTCCTCTTAAATTAGGAACAGCATAAATTCCTCCTTGTTCCATCCAAACAGCATTTGCAATACTAAACGAAGGTGTTAGACTAATATTAAACCCACCGTATCCGTATAATATTGTTGGGTTTTTTCCATTAAGTTCTAGTCCTTTTTTATGAGTGATGATCATAGGTACTTTGGTTCCATCTTTAGAGGTATAAAATACCTGCTTGCTCTCATAGTTTTCAGGATTAAAGTCGATTTTTGGCCCTCGGTATAATTCTGAAGTCCCTTCTGTTATGTTATATTTGTAGATACTTGAAGGAGTTTTATAATTTGTGAATGTGTAGTATAGTTCTGTTTCTTCTTTTTTAGCGTTAAAGCCGTTGACGTTTCCTACACCCGGGAGTTTGATTTCTCTAACAAGTTTTCCATCATAATCATATTGAAGTACTTTGGAAACTGCATCAACCATATATTCAGTAAAAAAATGACCTCCACCAATACTTGGACTAAGTACATTTTCTGTTTCAGGAATAAAATCTTTCCAGTTTTCAGGAGTTGGATTTGCAGCATCTACAGTTACTATCTTTTGATTCGGAGCATCAAGATTGGTTACCAAGTATAGCTTAGAACCAACATTTTCGATAACATAAGTATCACTTTTTGTATGATCCAAAATAGTAATTAACTTACTATTGGGTTTAGTAAGGTCTTTGATAAAGAGTTTATTACCAGATGTAGAGATACTGGCAGAAATAATTAGATATTTATCATCTTCTGTTACAGATGCGCCCACATAACGATGTTTTTCTTCGGGAGTACCTCCAAAAATAAGAGCATCATCTTTTTGTGATGTTCCTAACTTGTGGTAATATACTTTGTGCTGATCAGTTTTTGCAGAAAGTTCACTTCCTTTAGGTTTGTCGTAGCTAGAATAATAGAACCCATCATTACTCTTCCAGGAGATACCAGAGAACTTAATATCTATCAGAGTATCTTCTACAATTTCTTTGGTCTCTGCATTTTTAATAATGATTTTTCGCCAATCGCTTCCGCCTTCAGAAATTGAATAGGCAACAAGCTTTCCATTTTTAGAAAAACTAACACCTCCAAGAGAAGTAGTTCCGTCTTCACTAAAAGTATTTGGATCTAAAAAAACTTCAGGTTCATCTCCTTCATTTTTGAAGCGATATATTACATATTGATTTTGTAAACCATTGTTTTTGTAAAAATAAGTATACTCTCCTTCTTTGAATGGAGCGCTTACTTTTTCATAGTTCCATAGGTCAGAGAGTCTTTTCTTTAGGTCTTCTCTAAAAGGAATATTGTCAAAATAACCAAAAGTAGTTTTGTTTTGCGTTTTTACCCATTGCTCTGTTTCTGTACTTCGATCATCTTCTAACCAGCGGTAAGGATCTTTTACAGGAGTATCAAAATAAGTATCTACAGTATCTACTTTTTTAGTTTCTGGATAGTTCAATGCGATAGAATTTTTGGTGGTTTCTTCTTTGGGTTCATTTTTACATGCTATTGCTAATGCAATAACAGATAATGCGAAGAACGTTCTTTTCATGATGTATTTAGTTAAAGTGATTCACAAATCTATCAAAAGATGGAACTATAAATGCTAAATAAAGCATAAAAAGTTGTTTGATAACTCTTTGAGCGAACTTTTTGAGTTTGTTACCTTTTTTTCAGACAGTTATTTTCAGACATTTTAATACTTTGGGAATAAAATAAGCAACTAAATATACTTATTGGTTTTGGCTTATGACCAGAAAAAGTATTTGAAATACATTCAAAAATGAGCGAAAAACAAGGCAATAATTAAGCACAACGTCAGCCTGTTTCAAAACTCATTTTACTTCTTTGATAACTTTGTATTTAGTACCTTTTAAGGATATATGTTTGAATACTAAAATTAAAAAGTAAGGTTTTGAGACAGGCTGACGGTTAGTATAAAGTGCGTTTTGATACACTTTATGCAGTTTTACTATCCTTCTACATACATTTTCTATTGTTCAATTAGGGATTTAGCTACTTCTTCGTTACCTGCCTTATCTACTCCCCATAGAAGACTTCCGCTAGCATCGACCACTGCAATGGCATAAATATCACTATCATTCGCAGATTCTGGTACAATAATCGAGATACCACCGTAGCATCCTAGAGTTCTAGTCACATTACCGATTACTAAGGCATTTGACCCTCCTTGAGTAGAAGGGTATGGCATGTTCATCAAATCCGACGTTTCCGAAGGGATTGGAGTATTAGTGTTTTGATTTCCTTGGCAATCAATTGCCCAGAGTGTATTTCCTGATGCGTCTGACACCACTAATGGCCAATTCTGACAATCAGGAGAGGGAACCACAATCTTTAGAGCTGCACATATATTATCATTCGGATTTTCACCAATAATATATCCGCTACTTCCTGATTCTGGAAAATTAATGTGCAAGTTACTTGAAGCTTGATTATCTATTGGTTGTATGGTACCTTTTTTTGTATTTATTTGTCCTTTTGCATCTACTCCCCAGAGATATTGCCCTTTGCTGTTTCCTACATTAATTGGGTATGCAGAATCACTAGAGGGCACAACCGCCAATATCGCTCCCGCATTGTTGTTAGTAGTATCTATTTCTCCAATGCGTACACCACTCTGTCCAAAAGTAGTAGGGTATTCTAGAGTTTTTTTAACAACAGTAGCTATTTTTGAGTTGACTGGGATATTACTCGCACTCAATCCCGGACGTTCCCCATTGTAGTCGAATAGGAAATTAATATCCTTCTGAAAAACCAAGAGATGTGTAGATCCTCCAAAGTGAAACATCCCAATTTGATCTCCTTTGCTAACAGGTTGTTCAGGCTTTACTGTGATATCACAAGTAGCACATTCGGCCATACCAATTGGGATTACACACATATCCCCAATTGCTGGGTTGTTCGATGTGATTTCAATTATTCCTCTCGTGGCTACATTCGAAATATATCCTTGTGACTCATTGGGTCCGGAAGGATCTAAATTTAATGGGTTTTCTGGCAATAATTCTGAATAATACGTACTGTTAAATGGTTTTTGACTCGCTGTGTCGTACACTGTTTTTACAATACCATCTACAGGGCTATGCCACCTATGATAGCTCTCTGCACTTAAAAAAGCTTGATAAATTGTTCCACCTTCATATTTGTCGGTTAAAGGTGTGTTGCCATCTGATTCATTAAAGATATTGATTAATGAATATGGTTGTCCTTTTAACCAAAAATCGTCTGAACGCTTTACGTTATAAGCTACTCTATAAGGTCCCGATTCACAAGCATTGGCAATATCATTTGTTCCCGTAGCAATTGGACGCATTCCTGAATTGAATTCACGTGTAAAGAAATCATCCCAACATGTAAACCCATAGTGTATGTCTGAAATGTCTGGGCATTTAAATGTCTCGATGAACGTTTCTCTTGCTGCTGCCGGATCGTTATCATAGTTTGTTCCATTATTCAAAGCATTTGCCAAGGCAACCATAGCATTATCACTTAGCCAATAATATTGAGGATCCGTAAAGTGTCCGGGGTAATTTGTTACCTGTTCATTACTGTTTGTAACAGCATATACTGAAGCAGGACTCATCAAAAAGGAACTCCAATCGTTAAGCACTTTGTTAAAGTGTTCATTTACACCATTATCTAAAAAGAATTTATGCCCAGAAGATGTTCCCATAGCCCAATCCAATAGTGCATTGATAGGAAACCCTACACATCCAGAAGTATTGAATGTCATAGTCATGGTCATGATTCCATTCAATAAAGGAATGAACTCATCCCAACTTTTTAGTTCATTACCATATTCAGTATTTTGGTATTTAGGCGGTACCTCTGTAAACATATCATTGGACCATTTACTTATCTCAGGATGGCTTTTTACATACAAGTCCAACGCAAGTATATTTGGGGTTAACTTCAATGGGTTTGCTGCTACATAAGATTTGATTCCCTTGATGTGATTTTGGATAAGTTCGTAATCTTTAGGAAGCCATTTTCCTACATTAAACTGATGTTTTTTCTGTACATTCATGTTTAGGTTGTTTTATTTTTTGTGTTTGTATAAATTCTATCACTCATAAAACAACTATTACTAAGTACCTTTATTCAATTAAAGATGTTTGTGTATATAGTTATTTGTACTGAGTTGTCGATAATGTTGGTTTTATATCATATTGTCTTTCAAAGATCAATAATAATTCGTCATGATTTTTACGGATTTCCATATTCAGAAGAGATTTTGAGACCGCTTTGTTATGAGGAAGGAGTATATGAGGTATTTTCTTAATGTTGACTTACTCAATACTAATTTAAAGATTGTAAAAGAGAGGGGGAGTTTATGAGTGCGCTTTATTGTGAGGGAAGAGACTGCTTCCCCTAGAGAAATAAGCTTATGAGAGGTTTTCTTGACATTCACTATTCACAAACTATCCACGGCTTTCTTCTGCCTTCGGATTTCTATATTCGAGTTTTAATTACTCTGGATTATAGTATAAGGTGGAATGGCATTCTGCCATAAAAAATGCTGAATAAATATAAAATTATCCAGCATTTTAATACTATATATTTTATTTATGGTTATTAACCGATAAGCTTTTCTTCTACAAGATATTCTGCAATTTGTACGGCATTGGTCGCAGCTCCTTTACGCAAATTATCTGATACAATCCACATATTCAAAGCATTTTCTCTAGAGTGGTCTCTACGGATTCTACCAACAAAAACGTCATTTTTTCCTTCGGCATATATTGGCATTGGATATGTATTGGTGTCGGGATTATCTTGTACGGTTACTCCACCAGTCTCACTTAGGAGTTTTCTAATTTCACTTTCATTAAACTCATTTTCGAATTCTAAATTTACACTTTCGCTATGTCCTCCTACTACTGGTATTCTAATAGCGGTAGCGGTTACTGCGATAGTTCTATCATCAAGGATTTTTTGTGTTTCGTTAACGAGTTTCATTTCTTCTTTGGTATAGCCATTTTCTTGAAACACATCGCAATGTGGGATTGCATTTTTGTGGATAGGATAGGGGTATGCCATTTCTCCTTTTGTACCACTATATTCATTTTCTAACTGTTGAACTGCTTTTACACCAGTACCCGTTATAGACTGATATGTAGAGACAACAACACGATTGATTTTATATTGATCATGAAGAGGGCTTAATGCCATAACCAATTGTATTGTAGAACAATTTGGATTGGCTATAATTTTATCGTCTACTGTTAGTGATTTTGCATTGATTTCGGGAACTACAAGTTTTTTGTCAGGATCCATTCGCCAGGCAGAAGAGTTGTCGATAACTGTTATTCCTGCTTCTGCAAATTTTGGCGCCCATTCTAGTGATGTGCTTCCTCCGGCAGAAAATAAGGCTACATCAGGTTGTGATGCAATGGCATCAGCAAGTCCAACTATCGAATAATCAGTGTTTTTGAATGTTATTTTTTTACCTATAGACCTCTCTGATGCTACAGGAATTAATTCCGTTATCGGAAAATTACGCTCTTCTAATACTTTTAACATTACAGTGCCTACCAATCCGGTAGCGCCAACAACAGCTACTTTCATAAAAAATTATATTTCTTTAGATCAATTTTATAATTACAAAATATTGATATACTTATCTTTTGACAAAATTGAGGATTATTTCTAAGGTAACAAGCATTTATGGTAAAAATATAGAAATTCGTACTATTTGTTATATATATAACAAATAGTAAAAAAGAACCGCTTGAATTTTTCAAGCGGTTTAGTTAGAATATGTAGTATAGCGGTAGCTATAGATAAATGCTCTTGTGTATTAGAGATTATTTATTCTTAAGCAAATCTCTAATCTCTGCAAGTAATTCTTCTTGTGTAGGACCTGCTGGTGCTGCTGGTGCGGGTTCTTCTTTTTTCTGAGATTTTTCATATGCTTTTAATACCATAAAAATACAGAATCCTATGATAATAAAATCAATTACTGTCTGGACAAATGATCCATAATTTATACTTACCGGTGGTATTGCTTCTCCTGCTTCATTTACAGATGCTTCTGTGAGTAAGAACTTTAATTCAGTAAAATTTACGTCTCCCAAAAGTAAGCCAATAGGAGGCATTAATACATCATTGGTAAATGAAGTTACAATTTTTCCGAAAGCTCCACCTACAATTACTGCAGTAGCCAAATTTACAATGTCGCCTTTCAAGAGAAAGGACTTAAAATCTTTTAGAAATCCCATATTAAATACGTTTTTAGGTGATTAGTCGTTTACTAATTTAACAAAAAAACTACTATATGTATTGTGTTTTGATCTCGTAAAATTTTAACTTTTTCGATGAAAATCAATTATCCTCGATTACCAAACGTTTTACCCTTGGAGAAATAGCAGTAAGTAGCTCATAAGAAATTGTACCTGAGTATTCTGCAACTTGTGCAGCACTGTGTTTTGGATCAAAAAAAATAACTTCGTCTCCTTCTTGACAATCAATGGTAGTTATATCTACCATAATCATATCCATACAAACATTACCTACGATATAAGCTTTTTTATTATTTATGATCACAAAACCATTTTTGTTACCGTATTGTCTGCTAATACCATCGGCATGACCAATGGGTATGGTTGCTTTTCTTGTAAATTCTTTGGCTATAAAGGCTCTATTATATCCTACAGATTCACCCTTTTGCAATTCGTGAATTTGTGATATTACAGATTTTAAGCTAGCAATTGGTTTCAAATGTTGGTCAAATTTTGCATCATTACCATATCCATATAACCCTATCCCACTACGTACCATATCAAAATGAGCCTCTGGATAATTAAGAATTCCTGATGTATTAGATTGGTGCAAAATAGGGGTGTAGCCAATTGAATTGATGATTTGGTTTGCCAATTCTTTGAATACTTTAATTTGGTCGAAAGTAAATTCTTTCTCCAAATTATCTTCGCTCGCAGCCAGATGAGATAACAAAGCTTCTACCTTGATCGCCGGAGTTGCTTTTATTGTTTTTATTAATGTTTCAAGATTATTTTTTCCGAAACCAATGCGGTTTAAACCAGAGTTCATTTTTAAATGAACAGGATATTGTTGTTGTTTTGCTAACGTTACTGATGAGATAAATTCATGAAGTGTTCTTATACTATATATGCTAGGGGTTAAATGATATTCTATTATTTTAGAAAAATTTACCGGCTGCGGATGTAGCACTAAAACAGGGGTTTTTATTCCTGCTTTGCGAAGTGTGATGCCTTCTGCTGCGTAAGCAACAGCAAGATAATCGACCTTTAGCTTTTCGAGATGTTTGGCAATAATTACAGCATCACTTCCGTATCCGGATGCTTTTACTACAGCAAGCATTTTAACTTTGGGGTCAACTTTACTTTTTAGATATTCAAAATTATGGGTAAGATGATTTAGATTAATTTCAAGGACTGTTTCCTGTACACTACTCATTAGCTTTATTTTCTTTTTTTGATATTTCTTTAGGATCTTTTACCTTGATATCTTTTACTTTTTCTTTGAGCATAGCCTTATAATAAGCAGCACGACTTAGAGGTTCATACTCATCGGTTTCACCCAATAATACCAAATCATCTTTTCTGGATTTGCGATAGCTGTATTGAGCAAGGTTTCCTGTACGTGTGCAAACTGCATGAACTTTGGTTACATATTCTGCAGTAGCCATAAGTGCCGGCATCGGTCCAAAAGGGTTACCTTTGAAATCCATATCTAAACCGGCAACAATAACGCGAATCCCTTTGTTGGCCAAATCATTGCAAACAGCCACAATCTCATCATCAAAAAACTGAGCTTCATCTATACCTATAACATCACATGTATCTGCTAATATTCTAATATTGGCAGCAGCAGGAACAGGAGTAGAACGAATCTCATTTGAATCGTGAGAGACGACCATTTCATCATCATATCTCACATCTATTGCAGGTTTAAAAATTTCAACTTTTTGTTTAGCAAATTGAGCTCGTTTTAATCTACGGATCAATTCTTCAGTCTTACCCGAAAACATAGAACCGCATATTACTTCTATCCATCCAAATTGCTCTTTATGATTTACTGTATTTTCGAGAAACATTTTGTACTTTTCAGAATCAATTAAAAAATCCCTTTTTCTTACTTTAAAAGATGAGGTAAATTTATTAAAAAACAACAAGCAGTATTATAAACGAATAAGAAAGTTATGAAGAAGAAACTTGAAGCAGAACTTATAAGTATTGCCCATAGAATATTAAGACTGAATGATAAGTCTACTTTACCTCAATTACAAGAAGAGGCAAGACAGTTGTATGAAAAACTTACTATTCTAACTTTTTCTGAAGCTCATTTTGCCGGTCCACAACCTACTATAGGGCAGATAAAATCTGCGCTAGAGACAAATGAAGTAGAAGACGTAAAAGAAATAGGGCAAAAAGAACAACCTGTTGCCGAACCAAAGCCTGTTGTTCCAATTGTACCAAAAGAGATTGCTCCTGTTACGCCAGTATCAATACCTCTAGAAGAAAAAGAAAGTAAAAAAGAGGTAGAAACAACTACAATCGAACAGAAACCCGAAATTATTATAGAAGAAGTAAATGCTAGAGTGACAGAAGATTTATTTGTACCTGCTTCTGTATCCAAAGAAGAACAACCTGTTTCAAAAAGTATACAACATCCTAAAGCTGCTGTAAATCCAGAAGCTGATGATAAGCCCAGATCACTAAATGATCAGTTAAAAAAAGAAATACATATTGGGCTTAATGATCGATTAGCATTTATCAAAAATCTTTTTGATGGCAACCCTTCTGACTATAATCGTGTTTTATCACAACTAGGAACAATAGATAGTAAAACCGAAGCAGAGACTTTTATCAATACAATGATTAAACCGGATTATAATCATTGGGAAGGAAAAGATGAATATGCAGAACGGTTTATGAATATTGTACTCAGTAAATATGAATATTAAATTCTGAATCCTTTTTTTATGAAAATTGTATATTGGATTTCAACAGTAGCATTATGCTGTATTATGTTGTATTCTGCTCAGATGTATGTCTTCAAAACAGAAATGATAAAAGGCTTTTTCGAAAGTTTTAATTACCCAACTTATATTGTAGTTCCATTGGCAATAGCCAAAATGTTAGGGGTTATTGCAATTCTCACCAACAAAGTAAAATGGATGAAAGAATGGGCATATGCAGGTTTCTTTTTTGATTTGGTATTAGCAAGCTTGGCACATTATTATGCAGGTCATCCTGTTGGTTTATCAGTTTATGCAATTATCCTTCTGGCTGTTTCTTATACAGTTGGGAAAAAAGTACGACCTTAATGTCAAAGTTATTTATAGTTCCTACGCCCATTGGTAATCTAGAAGATATGACTTTTAGAGCGATTAGAGTGCTCAAAGAGGTAGATCTTATCTTAGCAGAAGATACCAGAACAAGTGGTAAATTATTAAAGCATTTCGAGATTTCTACTCCTATGCAAAGTCATCATATGCATAATGAGCATAAAACTGTAAATAGAATCATTCAAAAGCTGCAAAGTGGAGAAGTTATAGCATTAATAAGTGATGCAGGAACTCCCGCAATTAGCGATCCGGGGTTTTTATTGTCTAGAGCATGTATTCTTCATCATATCGAAATAGAATGTTTACCGGGAGCAACAGCTTTTGTTCCAGCTTTGGTAAATAGTGGGTTACCGAATGATAAATTTGTTTTTGAAGGGTTTTTGCCAGTAAAAAAAGGGCGACAAACACGACTAAAGTTTCTGGCAGAAGAAACTAGAACTATGATTTTTTACGAATCTCCGCATAAACTTGTCAAAACACTGAATAATTTTTCTGAATATTTTGGTAAAGATCGTCAGGTTTCGGTTTCAAGAGAATTAAGTAAATTACATGAAGAGACGATTCGAGGTTCTGTACAGGACGTCTTAGAACATTTTGAAGCAAAATCTCCCAAAGGAGAAATTGTTGTTATCGTAGAAGGAAATAAAAAATGATCGATACATTATTATCAAATATTGAAGCATGCGAGGTTTGTAAGTCTCATTTGCCTCTGGGGCCAAGACCTGTAGTCACGGGGCATCCAAAAGCTAAAATTGTAATTATTGGTCAAGCACCCGGAACCAAGGTTCATGCTTCTGGAATTCCTTGGGATGATGCAAGCGGAAAACAACTTAGAAAATGGCTTGATATTTCTGATAACACATTTTATGATACTACTAAAATTGCAATAGTACCGATGGGGTTTTGCTATCCCGGAAAAGGAAAAAGCGGTGATCTACCTCCTAGGCCAGAATGTGCTCCTTTGTGGCATGATCAATTGTTTGAACAAATGCCCAAAATAGAATTAATGATTTTAATTGGTCAATACGCCCAAAAGTACTATCTCAAAGAAAAAGCAAAAAAGAACCTTACAGATACTGTGAATGCTTACGAAGAGTTTTTGCCTAAATATTTTCCTATACCACATCCCTCGCCTAGAAATCGCTTTTGGCTTGCCAAAAACCCATGGTACGAAGCACAGGTTATTCCTGTACTACGAACAGTCGTAAAATCGGTACTGGATTAAAAATAGAATACAATTTTAAAATTTTGATAATGACAATCAATACATTTTTAGAAAAACTACATCAACATCCTGATACAATATCGTTTCAAGAAGTTATAAGCATAATAGATGCTAACTATATATTTAGTCCCACGGCTTTTACAAATGGTACTCAAAAAAATAATGCTGGCGAAAACTCAGGATCATGTAAGTTATTTTCTTTTGCCAAAGCTCAAAAATTAACAAAAGAAGAAACATTATTGTGTTTTGGAGAATATTATCAAAGTGTATTAGATCATCCAAATGGTATTGATCACCAAAACATTCGTAATTTTATGAATACAGGTTGGGATGCCATCGTTTTTCAGGGTAATGCACTTGTTGAGAAATAATTGAATTATATTTTTTGAGGCAGTAAGCCTGTTTAGCTATAAAAAAGTAACATCTTAAAAAATAGTAATGAGAAACTCATTTTTTGCTGTTGTAGGAATCAGCATACTTGTTTTTCTATTGTGGCAATTGCCTTATTTTGGTATTATTCAATATCCTTTGATGCTCTTAGGAACTTGGTTTCATGAAATGGGACATGGATTGACGGCATTGCTGGTAGGAGGTAAGTTTTTATATCTGGAGATTTATGAAAATGGAGGAGGAGTTGCTGTTTCTGATGTTTCATCAAGTTATTTGCCATATCCTTTTGCCAGAAGTCTTACTGCTGCGGGTGGATTGTTGGGGCCTGCTATTGCTGGAGCAATTCTCATTACATCATCAAAGCATAACAATAGTACCAAGATAACATTATGGATCCTTATCATGATTATGGTAATCTCGTTATGTATTTGGATAAAATCCCTAATTGCACTAATCGTATTAAGTCTCTTTGTAATCATTTTATTTTTTATTGCTATTCTAAAAATGCAAAAGCTAAAATCATTTACATTACTATTTTTGGGAACTCAATGTGTACTAAGTACCTATTTGCAAACAGGATATTTGTTTACAAAACAATTTGAAAGAGATGGGCAAATTCAATATTCTGATACACAAATGATAGCAGCACATCTCCCCGGAACGTATTGGATGTGGGCAATACTCATTCTTGTTTTTACGATCTATCTATTATATAAGAGTTATCGATATTACTTGAAAAGATAGGTAAGGTTGATTATATAATCATATAAAAAGTCTGCTGTTTTATTAATAGCAGACTTTTTTATACTTTTTTAGAAAATTTGGGATTATTGATGTTTTCCTTTTTCCCATCCGTGTTTCCCAAGATATTTTTCGCCAGACTCAATAGCGCCTTCTTCTACAATAGTTCCCATAGAATCGTTCCAACGATTGAGATATCCAAAAAGAGAAATAACACCAAGCATCTCAACAATTTCTCCTTCATCCCAGTATTTATAAAGCTCTTCTTTAATCTCATCATTTACTGCATTTGGAACGGCAGAAGCAGCTAGTGAAAAGTCTAGAGCAGCTCTTTCTGCATCACTAAAAGCAGGATGCGTTTTATATTCCCATATATTATCTAGTTGTTCTTGTTCTGCGCCATATCGCTCTGCGGCACGAATAGCATGCGCCTGACAATAACGACAACCCGTCGCATTACTGCTTACCCATGCGATCATACGTTTTAAAGCAGAGGTAACCCTGCCTTCGTTTGCCATTACAGCTTTGTTGAGGTTTATAAATGCTTTTGAAATAGCAGGCCTTCTTTGCATGGTTAATACCGAATTAGGACAAAAACCTAATGTTTCATTAAAAAAATCTGCAAGCTCTCTTGTTTCAGGATCGTGATCTGCAGGAAGTGGTGTAACTAATGGCATAAATATTTTTATTTTAATTGATTTTGTATCATTTGTCGGAGCAAAATACAAAAACTAATCTCATATTTATAGGGGTCGTAATGTTTTTTGTACTTTGCTTTTTTATTATAGAATTTATTATGCGAATGAGGTGGACATTACAATCAAAACCCGATATATCAATTGTAAAAAAATTAGCAAAAGAACTTAATATAGACGAAATTCTATCTACGTTATTAGTGCAAAGAGGGATTACCACTTTTGAAGAAGCAAAAAAATTTTTCAGACCGTCTCTAACTGATTTACATGATCCTTTTTTGATGAAAGATATGGATAAAGCAGTATCACGAATCGAAAAAGCAATTACAGCACAAGAAAATATAATGGTTTACGGGGATTATGATGTAGATGGTACTACCTCTGTAGCATTGATGTCCTCATATTTACAAACCATAACTCCACAAATTGCCACTTATATACCTGATCGTTATACAGAAGGGTATGGGGTATCGTATCAAGGCATAGATTATGCCCATGATAATGATATTACTTTAATTATAGCTTTAGACTGTGGAATTAAAGCTGTTGATAAAATAGCATATGCCAAATCTAAGGGTATAGATTTTATTATTTGTGATCACCATAGACCGGGTGATAAGATTCCTGAAGCAATAGCTGTTTTAGATCCTAAACGGACAGATTGTGATTACCCGTTTAAAGAATTATGTGGTTGTGGTGTTGGATTTAAGTTAATACAAGCTCTGGCAGAACAAAGAGGAGAAACAATACAAGATTTATTACCATATTTAGACCTTGTTGCTACAGCTATTGGAGCTGATATCGTTCCTATTACAGGAGAAAATCGAGTGTTGGCGTATTTTGGTTTGCAGGTTATCAATGCACATCCTCGTGCCGGATTTACTGCTATGTTGTCTCAAATCAAGAAAAAAGCACTTACGATAACAGATTTGGTATTTGTCGTTGCTCCTAGAATTAATGCAGCAGGTAGGATGAAACATGGTTTACATGCAGTGCAACTATTAGTAGAAGAAAATCATGAGAAAGCATTGAGTTATGCGGCAGAGATCGAAGCATATAATAGCAACAGAAAAGACACAGATCAAAGTATTACTAAAGATGCATTGACTCAGATTCTTGATAATAATGAAGAAGATCGTAATACTACTGTTGTATATAATGAAAATTGGCATAAAGGAGTAATAGGTATTGTTGCATCCAGGCTTACAGAAACATATTACAGACCAACACTTGTTTTTACAAAAAGCGGAGAAAAGTTAGCTGCTTCTGCTCGTTCGGTAAAAGGTTTTGATGTATATAATGCATTAGAGGCATGTACAGAATATATAGACCAGTTTGGAGGACATAAATATGCCGCAGGACTAACGCTACAAGAAGAAAACTATGAATTATTTAAACAAAAGTTTGAAAAAGTAGTTTCATTGACAATAGATCAAAAAATGCTTATTCCTAAGATCGCTATAGATACTCCTATTGAATTGGAGCAGATTACTCCCAAGTTTTATAGGATTTTGAAGCAGTTTGCCCCATTTGGCCCAGGGAATATGAAACCGGTTTTTATGACTGAAGGCTTAATGGATATGGGATATGGAAAATGTGTCGGAGCCGATGAAAAACATCTGAAGTGTACGGTTATAAAAAATCAAGTGAATATAGGCGCAATAGGGTTCAATCTAGGTAAAAAATATCCTTTGATTTTGAATAAACAATATTTTAAAGCCGCTTATACCATAGAAGAAAATGAATGGAATGGAGAAGTTTCCCTTCAATTAAGTCTGAAAGATATTAATTAAGCTATTTTTATTTAGATTCAATATAAATAATTTCTTATTTTTGAATTAAATACAATTCAAGATGAGTGCTATTGATAAGATTTACAGTAATGAAGTTGGGATGTCTTTTTTTTGGAAGAAAAACATGAATATGTCAGTTCCAAAAATTCAAATCATTTTTAGAGATACAGGTTTTCTTCTTACACTTACCGAATTGAAATTCTTTTCAGAATGTTGTAACATCACAATACAATCTCAATGCAGAAAACATTGTACATGTCATAGCTCCAAAAATTGTCGCTCTTTATTGCTTAGAACTCCATCAGACAAAGTAGATTTGGCAGTAAATCAAAAGGAATTGAACCAGATTCATCAATTAATTGACGAAACTATTTTTAGAGTTGAACTAAAAGACTGGATTCGTAACCTGTCTCTGAATTGATTTATAAAAGTGGTTTAAACTTTTTTCTTTAGAAAAGCTGTTATTTTATATACAATTTCTTTTGCTTTGGTTTCTTGTAAGAAGTGTTTTTCGTCTATAAAATGAATATCTTCTTCTTTCACTTTTAATGCGTTTGAGGCTCTTCTTTGTTGTGGTGGCCATTGTAACATCGTATCATGAATCCCCCAAATTACAGTTACTGGGATATCGATATTTTCAAAAATATCTGTATAATCCGGTAATTCATTACAGGTTTGACTAAAGAAATAATACATAGCATCTGTTTTACCTTCTAATAATGGAGTTTTATATCCTTCAACATCTATCGTATTCAGTGTATTTTCTTTTAATCCTTGTTTAAATAAATTTTTAAGCAAAGTATTAGTGGTTACTCCGTTTCTATATGCCCACATGGCTGTTTTTGCAAGTTTACCGGGTTTCATACGTACAGGAGGATAAAAGCCATCCTCATAAATAATAGTATTCAATACGATGAGTTTTTCTATTTTATTGGGTGCTAGTTTCATCAACTCCCATGTCCATAACCCTCCAGCATCATGCATAGCATGTGACCAGGTGTCTATACCCAAACCTTCCATTAATTGTAAGAGGCGTTTTGCATGATTCTCTGCGGTGTAAATTTCAAAACCTTCGGGAGAATCACTAGAACCATACCCAAGCATATCAGGTACAATAACTCTAAAACCACTTTTTACTAAAGGATCTATCATTTTTCTGTATAACCATCCAGAGGTAGGCACACCATGTAAAAGTACAATAGCAGGGCCGTTACCTTTGTCGATGTATTTTATGATCCCATCATCTGTAGGGAAGGTACGCTGATCTATTCTAAAATCTTCGTACGTAATTTGATCCTTTCTTATTTTGGTATTTTGATATGGTTTACAAGAGAAAAGCAATATTCCTATTAGAACAAATGCAATAGACTTTTTCATGAGTAGTTGACGATTTATGAGAGGGCAATTTACTTAAAATCATTTTTGTAAACCAAAATATTAATTTTAAGAATATATTTTTAAGAAGATTACTCAAAAAAATAGAGGCTAAACAATTGTTTAGCCTCTACATATAAAATTTTCGAGAAATGATGAAATTATTTCTTTTTGAAGTAGTATTCTAATAGCTCAGGATTACCATTATCATCCACACCATCGGTTTCAGTAATTTTAAGTTTTCCATCAACGATTTCTACTTTTACATTATAAAAATATACTTCTCCTTCAGGATATGTCTCGTTGTTTGCTGAGTTAAGGAAATCTTCGTATGCAAAATCTACGGCTGTTAGTGTTTTGGCGTCTTCATCATAAGACCAGTTACCAGAGAATTTTTCATTTTCTTCATAAGGAGTATTGTATACTGCTTCACAATTCTCAAGAGAAGCATTTGTGTCAAGTCTTTTACCCTTTTCTTCATAAGTTTCGTAATAAACACCATCTTCAGTTAGGACAAAAGTCCAAATATCTTTTTCTTTCTCTTCGTAAGGTGCGGTAAGTGACTGTCCATTCTCACATTCAAAAATTGCTTCGTCGCTCTCAACTTCATCAGACATTTCGCTATCGAATACCCACTCTCCTGCTAGGTCAGCATTACCTCCCCATGCTTCAACATTCACACAAACTTCTTGTATTTGACTAATGTTGTTGTTTTCGTCGTATATGCATATCTCATAACAGAATTTTCCGGGTTGTAACGAAGCATCAAAATTCACATTAATGTTATATGATGTTGGGTCTTCCCCTTCCATTTTTGCTTGTGCAGATACCTTCTTTTTTTGATTGAAGGCTTTTCCACCATTTTGATTGGCCTTAAGATCTGTAATATCAAAATATCCATCAATTTTGTTTCCATCTACATCTGTTACTTGCAGGTATGCTCCTTTTATATTTGGATCTGTAGAAGTAAAATCTATATCAAACCCATTTGTTAAAAAGGCGTTTTGCTCTGAGAATCCTAATTTAAAATCTACATCACCTGTAGGTGCCGGAGCAGATCCACTTTTCTTTTCACCTCCTTGAATGGTGATGCCGTCTGCAAGCTCTGATACCGGAATTTCTCTATCTTCGATATCTTCTTCACCAGGATTTCCTCCTCCTGTTTCTTCATTTCCGTTTTCCCCCTCGTTTACTGTATTGTCATCACTACTACATGAGGATAGTGTAATAATAGCTACAAAGATTGTAGCAAAAAGTAGGTTTACTTTTTTCATTTTGAAGCGTTTTTTAAATTTTATTACTGTTAAAAATTTTAAATAAAATATTGTTCCTGTGTATTTTTTAAGAAAACACTTGCAAATATAGAATATTTTTTAACACATTTTAATATACTGCTTTGATGAAGATATTTTTATCTCTAAAGCGTATCGTGTCGCCAATTTTTTTTCCGAGTAATACCCTTCCAATAGGAGAATTTACGGCAATAATGAAAAAAGATTCTTGATTGAGCGTATATATGCCTATAGGTAGGCTGATAAAATAAGTGCCCTCTGATGTAACGACCAAACTACCTAATCGAATATTGCCTGAAGAAATGGTAATATCGATTTTATTTACGATTTCTTGTAGTTTTTGTATTTCTGCGAGTTGAACTCCGGCTTTTTCTCGTTCTAATTGAAGCATAGCACGACCAGTTTCGTGTTTATCCCCGGCAGTACTTTTTGTTTCTGTGGTCAATGATTGTTGAAGATCTGCAATTGTATCTATGATTTTTTGTTGTCTTTGATCAACATATTCTTTGCAATATTTTAATAGGATATGTTTAGTATCTGAAATGTTGTGCATCTTTTAATTCTTATTTTGATCGAATACTAGTGGTCCGTAGTTGCGCATTTGATTCGCTATCCATCTTTTTCTTTTTTGGATATAGGGAGAAGGAGGATTCGCTAAAAAATGTAAAGGATTCGGCAAAATCGCGGCAATTGCTGTAGCTTGTTCTTTTTTGAGGTTTGATGCTGAGGTATTGAACCAAAAAATCGCAGCGGCTTCTGCTCCATAGATACCATTACCCATTTCTATACTGTTCAGATAGACTTCTAATATTCGCTCTTTGCTCCATAATGTTTCAATTAAAAAAGTAAAATACATTTCTAATCCTTTGCGCAGCCAACTTCTTTGCGGCCATAAAAACACATTTTTGGCTGTTTGCTGAGAAATAGTACTGGCTCCACGAAGTTTTTTTCCTGATTTATAATCGTTCATTGCTTTTTGAATGGCTTTTTTATCAAAGCCATTATGGTATATAAATCTTTGGTCTTCACTACAAATTACTGCTAATTGTAGTGTTTTGGATATTTTTGATAAATCAACCCATTGATGTTGTATGATATGCTTATTCTGTGTCTTGCGAATTACCATTAGTGGCGTTATAGGCACATTAATCCACTTGTATGTTGTTACCCAAATAATACTGATAACGATAAAGAGGATAAGGCTTTTTATGATAAATCGAAGGATTTTCTTCACTGTTTTAGGTTTAAATGCTACAATAACTCTGCTAATTCTGTGCCAACAATACTTCCTATTGCAACTCCCATACCTCCTAATCGAACACCACAAAACACATTATTTGAGATTTGTTTTACAATAGGTGTTTTTTGAGCTCCTACTCCCATAATTCCACTCCATCTATAATCAATATTAACATCTATATCTGGTAAAATTGTATTGTGTAGAATTTTTTCTAGTTGTCGTTGTATAATAGATGTTTGTTCCATTCTCGTGGTTTCTTCTGCTTTGAAATCCAAATGTCGCCCTCCCCCGAAAAGAATTCTATTATCTATATTTCTAAAGTAATAATAACCTCTGTCTAAATGAAATGTTCCTTTAATATGTAAATTATTGATCGGTTTTGTGATCAATACTTGAGCTCTTGCCGGTTTTATGGCATTGATACCCATTTGTTGGGCAAAACCATTTGTGGCAATCAATAGTTTGTTTGTAAAGAACGTAAAATGATTTGTTTTTATTTCTATAGTGTTATTTAGATCCTCAATATTTTCAACTGTACAACCATTTAAGATTTTGATATCAAGATCAGACACTTTTTTTAATAATGTCTTCATCATTTTGCCAGTGTCAATTTGCCCTTCAAACTGATTTATGATGTATGTAGGGTTTATATTTTTGAAATTAAATATGTTTTGACAGGTAACGAAAACATCTTTCCCAAAAATCGGGAATAATAAATGATTTATGTACTCTTTTTTAGAAAGTACTTCGTTATACAATTCTTGATCTTGCAGTCCAAATAATTCATATCCTCCATATTGTTGATATCCAATATTACTATCAGAAAAGTTTTTTCTCAGCAATTGTAAGCCATTATATCTTTTTTGTACAAGTTGAATAATCTCTTGTTCGTTATGTGTTTTAAGGTCTTCTAGAATTTCAGAAATGCTTCCAAAACAAGCAAAACCTGCATTTTTGGTACTGGCTCCATTGGGTAAAATTCCTCTCTCTAAGATAAGTATTTTTGCAGAGGTGAAACGTTCTCGAAGTTTTATAGCACAGCTTAGCCCTACAATACCACTACCTACAATAGTAAAGTCTACATTAGATAACCATGTTTTATATTCCCAATAGCTTAGATTCATAAAAAAAAGCCTCTTTAATAAGAGGCTTACCGTATATTGTTTACTCGATAATCGAGATTTAAATGGTTCGGGGCTTGCTTCGAAATCAAAAGTCAGTTTCCTGCAAATGCCTCATAAGATTTCCCCGAAGTTCTCTATTATTCTTTAGAAAGCTCTTGCATTTCAAAATCTTCCATGAATTTTGTGGTATAGTTACCGGCAATATAATCCGGATGATCCATAAGCTGTCTATGGAAGGGTACCGTAGTACTAATACCTTCTATGATAAATTCATCTAAAGCTCTTTTCATTTTATTGATTGCCTCTTCACGAGTTTGAGCAGTAGTAATTAGCTTTGCTATCATCGAATCGTAGTTTGGCGGTATGCTATAACCACTATATACATGGGTATCAACACGTACACCATGCCCTCCCGGAATATGCAAGGTTGTTATTTTTCCAGGTGATGGTCTAAAATCTTTAAAAGGATCTTCGGCATTAATCCTACATTCTATAGAGTGTAACTGTGGGTAATAATTTTTGCCGGAAATAGGCACCCCTGCAGCTACTAATATTTGTTCTCTTATAAGATCATAGTCAACTACTTGCTCAGTGATAGGATGTTCTACCTGAATACGGGTGTTCATCTCCATAAAATAGAAGTTTCGGTGTTTGTCTACCAAAAATTCTACTGTTCCTGCTCCTTCATATTTGATAAACTCTGCTGCTTTGACAGCTGCAGCTCCCATTTTTTCTCTCAATTCGTCAGTCATAAAAGGAGAAGGGGTCTCTTCAGTAAGTTTTTGATGCCTTCTTTGTACAGAGCAATCTCTTTCTGATAAGTGACAAGCACGCCCATTGCTATCTCCAACTACTTGGATTTCTATATGACGAGGTTCTTCAATAAGCTTTTCCATATACATACCATCGTTTCCAAAAGCAGCTCCTGCTTCTTGTCTGGCACTATCCCAAGCTTTTTTAAGATCTTCTTTTTTCCATACGGCACGCATTCCTTTTCCACCGCCTCCGGCGGTTGCTTTAAGCATTACCGGGTATCCCATTTCATCTGCAAGTGTTTCGGTTTCTTCATAAGAATCAAGAATTCCTTCACTACCTGGTATTGTGGGTACTCCTGCTGCTTTCATCGTTGCTTTTGCAGTAGCTTTATCTCCCATTTTTTCTATCATATCTGCGCTGGCACCGATAAATTTTATTTCGTGTTCTTCACAGATTTTAGAAAATTTAGCATTTTCAGATAAAAACCCATATCCTGGATGTATGGCATCTGCATTTGTAATTTCTGCGGCAGCGATAATATTTGCCATTTTTAGATATGAATCGGTACTTGGTGCTGGTCCTATGCAAACCGCTTCGTCTGCAAAGCGAACATGAAGACTGTCTGCATCAGCAGTAGAGTAAACAGCAACTGTTTTTATACCCATTTCTTTACAGGTTCTGATCACACGCATAGCGATCTCACCTCTATTTGCAATTAGAATTTTTTTGAACATAACTTCTTATCAATTACAATATTCAAAATAGCGTTGCGCATAATTAATGCGAAGTTTTATTTTGAATTCTGGGTTAATTAAGATGGGTCTATTAAGAAAAGTGGCTGATCAAATTCTACCGGTGAAGCATCGTCTACCAAAACTTTGACTACTTTACCAGAAACTTCACTCTCTATCTCGTTAAAGAGTTTCATAGCTTCTATAATACAAAGTACGTCTCCTTCTTTTATTGTATCTCCAACTTCTACAAAAGTTGGTTTATCTGGAGATGGTTTTCTGTATAATGTTCCTATAATAGGAGACTTTATTGTTATATATTTTGAATTGTCTTCGTTTGAACTCTCTGCAGGTTTATCTGGAGTTGGTGCTGCAGGAGGGGGAGTTGTTTGTACAGGAGCTACGGCTTGCGGTGTTACTGCATTTCCGACAGGTATTTGCTGTACAATAGTTGTTTCTTTGTTTTCGTCTGATGCAGTTTTTATGGTGATTTTAACATCATCCATCTCTAACTTTACTTCGCTGGCGCCGGATTTGGCTACGAATTTAATTAAATTCTGAATTTCTTTTAAATCCATAATGTTGGGTATTGTGTGTTTTTAGTTTTTAGGAGTTGTAGGCCCATTTAAGATAAATAGCGCCCCATGTAAAACCTCCACCGAATGAGGCAAATACAATGTTATCTCCTTTTTTGAGTTGTTTTTCGTAATCGTGTAATAATAAAGGTATAGTAGCCGAAGTTGTATTACCATACCTTTGAATATTCATTAGAACTTTGCTTTCATCAAGCTCCATTCTATTTGCTGTTGCGTCGATGATGCGTTTGTTTGCCTGATGTGCGACAAGCCAATTAACATCATTTCCTGTAAGATTGTTACGTTCTAAGATTTTTGTACTTGCATCTGCCATGTTAGAAACAGCGTATTTGAATACGGTTCTTCCATCTTGTTGTACAAAGTGTTGTTTTTTTGCGACAGTATCTTCAGAAGGTGGCAATATTGATCCTCCGGCTTCAATTTTTAAGAACTCTCTACCAATACCATCAGTACGCAGGTATTCGTCTTGTAAGCCAAAACCGTCTTGATTTGGTTCGAATAAAACAGCTCCACCGCCATCTCCGAAAATAATACATGTTGCTCGATCGGTGTAGTCTATAATAGAAGACATTTTATCTGCCCCAATGACAAGTACTTTTTTGTATCTGCCAGATTCTATGTAACTAGAGGCAGTAGACATAGCATATAAAAAACTGGAACATGCCGCTTGTAAATCGTAAGAAAATGCATTTACAGCACCAATTTGAGAAGCGGTATATGCTGCAGTTGAAGCAACAGGAAGGTCTGGCGTAGCAGTAGCAAAAATAACCATATCAATCTCTTTGGGATCGAGATTTTTTTTGGCGATCAAGTTTTCTGCTGCTTTTATCCCTAGAAAAGAACTTCCTTTGTCTTTATCTTTTAATATTCTACGTTCTTTGATACCAGTACGAGTGGTGATCCATTCGTCGTTTGTGTCTACCATTGTTTCTAGAATGGCATTGGTTAACACATAGTCCGGCACATATGCGCCTACAGCTGTAATAGCGGCTGTGATTTTACTCATATCTTAATTTTAGTTTCTCGAACTAATTAACACAAAAATGTATAAAAGTCGTTGAAATTACTAAATTAAACCTAATAAATATTAAAACGATTGCTAAAAAAAGAATATTTACTTTAATCTAAATTAGGAATTATTTATAACATGGCGCAAAATAAAGGGATTTTGAGACATATTCAACTAAAAACAAAAAAACTCTCACATGGTGAGAGCCTTATTTAAAACTTTAACATAGTACTTATGCTACTTCTTCTTCAGTATTGTCGATTACAACCTGACCTCTGTAGTATAATTTTCCTTCATGCCAGTGAGCTCTATGGTATAAATGAGCTTCTCCTGTTGTAGGATCTGTAGCTATTTGTGGAACGCTAGCTTTGTAATGCGTTCTTCTCTTATCTCTTCTAGTTTTTGATATTTTTCTCTTAGGATGTGCCATTGCTCAGCTATTATTTATCGTTTAATAAGTTTTTTAATTTATCCCAGCGAGGATCCGTTTCCTCTTTGTTGTTTGTTTCTGTTTTTTCTTTTGGACTTAATTCTTCTAGTTTTTCGAGAATGTCTGAATGTAAAGTACCATCTTCGACTCCGGGATGTATTCTTTTTGAAGGTACAGCTAATACAATCAGTTCATAAATAAACTGTTGTATGTTAATTTCATATTCTCCGTGAGGAAGAATAAGTAGCTCTTCATTTTCATCATTATACTCTTCTCCAAACTTAACTACTACAAAAAAGTTATTTGTAATAGGCAAGTCAAAAGGTTCGTTGGTTAGATCACAATTAACATTTATAGTTCCTGCTGCTTCAAAATGAAGCTCTAGCATATTCACTTTTTTTGTTAATTCTAAATCTATTTTGACCGAAGATGCGTTAAATTCATCATACTCAAAATGCTCAAAGAACGAATTATCAATTTGATAATCAAACCGATGTAATCCTTGCTTCAATCCAACAAAAGGGATAGTGTACTCTTTTAGTTGTTTCATTTCGTCATCAGTTTCAAAAAAATCTGACCTCTTTAATCAAAAGGCGGGTGCAAAGATAATAAAAAATCGTTATGAAAGTATTTTTGTAACCAAATTTATATCAGAAAGTTAGTGATTTATCAAGTTTTTACCATACCTATTTGATATCATAAAATACTTAAGTACTCATTTTTGTATTATTTATGCTTTGTTTTGTGGTTTACGAGGTTGTTTTTTGAGGGGGTTTTTTGTTAGTTCCTGAAACTCTATTCTGTTTTTATAAATGGTCAATGCAGAAAATAGCGCTTCTTTAAAAGAATTATGATCAGCAACGTTTTTTCCTGCAATCTCAAATGCTGTTCCATGATCCGGAGAAGTTCTTACCTTATTGAGTCCTGCTGTGTAGTTAACTCCTTTTCCAAAAGAAAGTGTTTTAAAAGGAATGAGTCCTTGATCATGATATGAGGCCACAATAGCATCAAAAGCTTTGTGAGTATCTGACCCAAAAAAACTGTCTGCGGCATATGGTCCATATACCAATATTCCAGACTCATTGATTTTTTGTAGTGTAGGTTTCAAAATTTCATCATCTTCTGTACCAATGACACCATTATCTCCACTATGCGGATTTATACCTAAGACCGCAATTTTTGGTTTCATGATTGCAAAATCCTGTCTTAGTGATTGATGAATAGTTTTTATTTTTTGTTCAATCAATTCGGGAGTAATAGTTTTTGTGATATCATTAATAGCTACATGATCAGTCAACAAGCCGATTTTGAGATCTTCTGTTATCATGAACATCAGACTATTTCCTTCTAGCTCTTGATTAAGGTAGTCTGTATGTCCAGGAAAATTAAAATCTTGTGATTGGATACTGTGTTTACTAATCGGTGCAGTAACTAGTATATTGATCTCATCATTTTTCAGTGCTTCTGTGGCTTGTTTTAGTGATTTGATTGCATAACTACCTATTTTTAGGTCTTCTTTACCAAAATTAATATTTACAGATTCTTTCCAAACATTTAATACATTAACTTTGCCATCCAAAGCTTGAGAAATTTTGTCAATACCATGTAGATGTACATTGCTTTTGTAATGTTTTTTTAGAAAAGAAAGAATTTTTACAGATGCAAAAATTATAGGAGTGCAGAAATCCAACATACGAGAATCTTCAAATGTCTTTAGAATAACCTCACTACCTATACCATTAAGATCTCCAATTGATATTCCAACTCTTATTTTTTCTTCTTTCTTCATTATTTAATATTACTTTATCAGTATTTTTAGGGTCTAAAATCAGTTCTTATCTTTTTAAGATTACAAATTTAATTAAATAATTCGCATTTATGTTTACCGGAATCATCGAAGAATTAGGAAAAGTTACTTCTTTACAGACAGATAAAGAAAATCTGCATATTACTGTACAAGCGAATTTTTGCTCAGAATTAAAGATTGATCAGAGCGTAGCGCATAATGGAGTATGCTTGACTGTAGTATCAATTGAAGGTAATACGTATACAGTTACAGCGATCAAAGAAACATTAGATAAAACAAATCTAATGCATTTGCAAGAAGGAAATATTGTAAATCTAGAGCGAGGTATGAAATTGGGAGATCGGCTTGACGGTCATATCGTGCAAGGTCATGTAGATCAAATAGCAACTTGTATTGCGATCAAAGAAGCTGATGGTAGTTGGTATTTTACTTTTGAATATGATAAAAGCCTTAGTAATATTACTATAGAAAAGGGGTCAATTACAGTAAATGGAGTAAGTCTTACAGTGGTGGATTCTAAGATAGATCAATTTAGTGTAGCGATTATTCCTTTTACTTACCAGCATACCAATTTTAATACATTTAAAGTTGGAACTGTAGTAAATCTAGAATTTGATGTAATTGGTAAATATGTAAAGAGAATTACAGAAATTGAATAAAAAAGAAGAAGTAGAATAGTGGTTTACACTAATTCTACTTCATTAAATTTAAAAAGTGAAACTTTATTTCTTCCTATTTTTAAGAGTACTCCTCCTAAATCACTCAAATTAGAGCAGGCTTCAAAATCCAATACTCTACCAAAATACTGGCTTTTTGTATCAATTACTTTGTACTGCATAATTCTTCAATTTGATTTATTTTCCCATTAATGTATTGTGAGTGTTCTTTCCCCAAAAAACATACCACAATTATCAAATTCATGATGTAAAAGTAATATTCATATTCTTTGCACGGAAATAATTTTATTATCTTTTATCAACAAGAAAGTAATACTAAAAGATCGCGCTGAGCACGCTAAACGCAAAAACCATTGTCCATAGTACAGTTCTCAACCAATTGATTTTGATTAACTTATTAACAATAATGTTATTTTTGTTCTTATTTTGAGCAATCTTATTATGAAGAGGAACAGCCTGCAAGAAAGTAGCGCTCCATATCAATACAATTAGTACCCATATGATTAAGACATAGACATCAATATGAAGAAAAAGCTGAATTGAATAAAGTGCTAATTGACCTAGCATAAGTGGCATAACAATTATCGTAATGAATGTTGTGTATTTTGAATGCCAAATCAATAATTGATCTTGGGTATAATATGCGAATCCAGGATATATAATGAGTTGTACAATCCAGATTAATACGAGAAGTCCAAAATCCAATAATAGTCTTGTCACTAAAAGTATCTCACTCATGATATTTTTAATTTTAAACCTCCTGAATACCAAGCCCAAATAAGAAATAAGGGGTGTATCAATAATAACCTAACCCATGCTACCCATGGTTGTGTACACAAACCACCTTCTATACAAGAACCTATTTGTATAAAATAAATATGTGAAGGAATAAACCCTACTAGCATTATAATGATTCCTATCGACGCAATTTTTCTGGTTTTGTGAATACAAAATAATATTGCCAGAATGATTTCTAATAATCCACTTATCCAATTAATTTGTCTGGGATAAAAGAGATAATTAGGAATTAGATCTAAATAAAATTCTGGGTGTAAAAAATGATTAATCCCTGCAATACAATAAAAACATGCTTGGCTGTATATCAAAAACTTAATCATTAAGTTTCCACTTGTATTCTTTGTGTACTTTATATATAATTATAGAAAATGGAATCCACCAAATGAAATCATTGGTGATCATCGTATACGCGAACTCGATTGGGATATTATCTTGTAAATAATTAATAATAAAACCAATCGGGCCAAAAAGTTTTCCTAAAAAACCTACAACGACAATAGGCCAATGACGCATAGGATTATAAGAAGCCCACCAATATCCAAGTCCATATACGCCAATAACCATCCCCATGCCTTGCCAGATCACAGGATAATTAATAGGTTCCATCTGGGTGATTTCAAAAAAATGATTTGGAAATAAAACCACCCATGCTCCCCAAAGCAAATTATAGATAGCGGCTAGTTGTAGCGTAATTTTCATTTACTGGTTGATGTAGTTTTGTAATTCTGCAATTTTGTCTGAAGTATTAAAAGCGCCTCCGTAATATGCAGTTACTGTTGCAGATGTATCATCCTTTATTCCTCTTGATGCTACACATAAATGTTTTGCATCTATAATTACAGCAATATCTTTTGTGCCAAGTATTTGTTCTAGTTCTTTTGCGATTTGATTGGTAAGACGTTCTTGTACTTGAGGTCTCTTTGCATAATACTGAACAATTCTATTTAATTTTGATAATCCTATCACTTTTCCGTTAGAAATATAGGCAACATGTGCTTTTCCGATAATAGGTACAAAATGATGTTCACAATTTGAATAAAAAGAAATATTCTTTTCTACCAACATGTGATTGTATTGATATTTGTTCTCAAAAAGTGCAACTTTTGGTTTATTATCAGGATTAAGACCTGAGAAAATCTCATCGATATACATTTTGGCTACTCGATCAGGTGTGCCTTGTAAAGAGTCATCGGTACGATCTAAGCCCATTACATCCATGATTTGTCCAAAAAGGTCTGCAATTTTTTCTTTCTTTTCTTGATCAGATAGATAAAAAGCATCTTCTCGCATTGGGGTTTCTAGGCCTGTAAAAAGGTGATCGTTTCCTATCTCTTCGGGAGAGAATCCGTTGAGCTTATATCCGTTGGTTTTTGTTTTTTCTTTTAACATAGATCTTATTTTCATAATCTTAATTTGCTATGTAGTCGTAATATTACGACGTAAAATTTCTAAGGAAATGTTAACACATCAATTTAACTGATATGTATTCCGACAGAAATAAAATGGCAAATAAATAATTTTGTTTAACAATTTTAATTTCAAAGTTAAACAAAACAAATATACTAATACTTAAGTTTTTATTAAAATTTAGTGAATAATTGAACTTAAGGTGCTAAGTTTTTTGATTTTTTCTACTGTAAAAATAATGGAATATTTCCAAATTTTGTATTTTTGTATTGGAATATTTCCAAAAAATTCAGACTTTAAAAGTATGAATGATTTTTTAAAAAATAACTTAACCTTTAATAGTTCTGGCATATGTTTTGTTAAAATGATAAAACCAAAAGCCTGCTAATATGAATATAAGAATACGTAATGCAAAAGGATATTATGTTATGAGCGGTATTAATTATGAAATACAAAACAGGAAATTACAATCATACAAGCATACTTTTGACTATAGCTTTTGTAAGAGAAAGTATAATGAATATGCTAATATGAAACTTGATAAGTTCAAGAAATGTCTTAAAGACCCTCAAAAACTTGGAGAGATCGGTCACTTATGTTGTTTTATTATGTGGGTCAAAAACAAAGAGAGGCATGAGTATAGGGATAGCCTTGGAGATTATGGGTTGATACACTTACTTTTTCATTGTTTAGAAACAGAGCATCATGCAGATATACATGCAGAATATATACATATGCTTTTTAAAGAAGATATCAAATTGGTGTAATAAATAGCTAATACTCCTTTGATTTTACTCGATAATTGAGATTTAGATGCTCTGAGGTTCTTTATTGAAAAAGATAAAATTAAGGAATGATACAGATAATACGTTAGACAATGTTAATACTGTATTTGATGATAAGAGTAAAGCTTTATTCTTTGATGTTGTGTTTGTTAAGAAATTCATCGAGTTCTTTTATAGAAGGGTTTTTTATAAAATCATCTCCATAAGTTATGGTAGGAAATTTAAGTTTCCCATCGTATAAAGAACGAATTGTTTCTTCTGCTTTTTTGTCTGTTTCAACATTAAAATCTTCAAAAGATACCCAAATGGATTGTAAGTAGTTTCTTAAGTTAGAAGATTTTAAGCACCAGTCTGCTCCATATAATTTTAACTCAGGCATTTTTTTTAGGTTTAAAAGGTTTTGAAAGTACAGGATGAATCTTTTCGGCATTGATAACAATAAATGGTGTTATAGACATCAATAAAATTGAAACTGCTAAGAAAATCTGATAATTTTTTGGACTAATTAATTCGTATTCTAAACCACTTTGTGCCAAGACAAAAGAAAATTCTCCAATTTGAGCAATAGAAAACCCTACAGCTAGTGCCGTTTTCCATTCTAGTTTCATAGTTTTTACAGCCAATACACCTGCGACAGCTTTCACAAAAAGAGTAAAGAAAAACCAAAATATGATTAATAATGTATCTGTAATAAAAATTTTATAATCTAATAACATTCCCATAGAGATAAAGAAAAAACTCATAAAGACATACCGAAAAGGTAAAAAACAAGAAATGGCTATTCTATTATAATCAGTTTCTGCAATAATGAGTCCGGCAATAAAAGCTCCTAGAGCTAATGATAATCCCAATTTTTCAGTCAGTAATGCAATGGCAGTAACAATAAATACGGCAGCAATCAAAAATACTTCTTGGCTTTGCACCTTCATTACAATTTTTAGAAAATAAGGAATGATAAAGCGAGCAAGTAAATAAGCAATACCTCCCATTACAATTAATTTACCCAATAGCCATAGTAATGTTATTCCTACGCTACCTTCTACACCAGCTAGTAAAGGGGTAAAAAGCATAAAAGGAACGATCATAATATCTTGAAAAAGAAGTATTGCAAGAATAAATTTGCCATGAGGGGTATTAATCTTATTACTATCCTGTAATGTTTTGACTACAATAGCCGTACTACTCAAAGCGTATAAAAATCCCCAAAAAATACTTTCTTGTAGCGATGGCTGCATAATAATTCCTATTAAAAAAGCAGCTAAACCAATTGTAAAAAATACCTGAAATGATCCACCTATAAGAACATAGTCTTTGATCCGTTTTAAATTACTAAAAGAAAATTCTAGACCTACTGTAAATAGCAATAAAATTACACCTATTTCTGCATATATTTCGACTTCTGCCATCTCGGCAAAGTAATCAGAGGTATTTGGGCTTAATAATACTCCGGTAATTAAATACCCAATAATATGCCTTATTTTTAGAAGCTTGCAAATAATGATTACGCCCGTAGCCATGCCAAAAATAGCACAAATATTGATGAGAATGTGATGTTGCATAATACCTGTTTTTGTAGAAGATATTAACACTGAATTTTTTATAAAGATATGCCTTAAGAAATGTATTTCTAATTTTTTCTGTTTTAAAGTTTGCTTCTAGTATTAAATTGAGTGTATCAGATCCAGAATTTTAATTTCTTTTTTGAAATCGTAATTGAGAATAGGCTTTAAAGAGATATACTTTCATAAGAAAAGGGCTAAAAAGCATTCAATAACTTTTTTAGCCCCTTTACACAAAACTAATAATACACAATATTAATCCTCCAAAGGACAAGCAGAAGGGTCTTCTTCGCAGATAGCATCGACCCACCATTTGAAACCGTAATAAAATGTTTGGTTAAACCATTTGATCATTTTATTAAAGTCAACTTCTTTAAAAAGTTTATCATAATTTATTGGTTTACCTTCTTGTAATGCATAGTCAAAGAATCTCACCTCAGAATCGCTGTTGAGTTCGATCACTAATTTTAACGGTTGATCCATCACTGTTTGAGTGGCTGTCAACGGACTTGGGAATTTCCAGTTTTTATTAGAAGAACTACAAGCACCAATAGGCCCGGCAAATCGAATTCCGCCTAGATAGTCATCGTGATAAGGATTACCAGGGGCAGAACTCATATATTCATCTTCTTCCATAGAATTATAAGGATGATCAAATACCACCTGACCGCCATTATCAAACCAGGCAAATCTATGGGCTTTTCTCACCTCAATGCCGCAGAAGTTATTAGGAAATATAATTTTATCCTCATATTGAGGCAAATATGATAAGAAACTTTTTGGAATTGTGATGGTTGGTTTACTATCTATCATATTCGTGAAATCTACAATAAGATAGTAGCTATTCATTCCCGATATATTTACATGATCAGGTATTTTAGGGAAATCTTCTGGAGAAATTTCTCCACCAGAACCACCATTATTATCCCCACCTACAACTACATCTTCTTGATCCATCATAAAGTCGAATTGATCTTTACCCATAGCATTTTTTACTCTTAATCTAAAAGAGGTTTTTACATTGGTATTCCAGGAATATGTATACACTTTTGTTGTATTTGCTGGAACTTCGAAACCTGCAAACTCTCCTTGTTCTACATTTTTCATTGATTTCCACTTTCCATTAGACAGATACTCAAAATATAATTCTGGTCCTACATAACTGCTACAAGGAGGGCTTTGACAAATACTACCGGTAGTACTATTAGGAAAATAATGATCATTACTACTATTTTGAATAGCTCTACTACAGATTTTTCCTTTCCATTTTTTGATGTTGTTCATTACAGCATGAAGTCTGTATTTTGGTCCTTTATTACATGCAGAAGGCGTTAAACTTGCACAATCATTTACAAAACCATTGTAGTTATTAGGAGTTTTATCAAGTGCTACAAATTCTGGTTCTCCCAGAAAACCTCCTGCAATAGAACTTGTAAAATTACTGTTTTTGCAAGCCACTACTGCTCTTATCGGTGTAATTTCAATTCGATTAGGAAAAGTCAATACCGTTTCTCTTGCCCATCCTTGTTCTTTTGTAATACTCTTTTTTGAGAGATTTGTCTTAAGAAATTCAGGAACATTTGCTCCCGGTTTGGATAATGCCCAGAATATTTCTTCTGTAGAAAGTTCCTTACCGTTCATTTCTGTGATATTATTTAACACAGAACAGTCTTCGCAAGTACTTTCTTCTAGAATAAAAGTACCTTTTAGTTCTCCATCATCGATTTGTTGAAACCTTATACTATTACCATTATCTAATAGTATTTTTGTCTCCTGATTAGAAATTTCATTGATTTCTGCTATATTTTCAGTATCGATTATAGCTTCATTTTTGTCACATGAAACCATAAAACATATTACTAGAAAAAAAATATAATTGATTTTTAATTTGAACATGATTGTGTGTTTTATAAAATTATGAATTGCCAGTTGTATTTAATCAATTGCTATAAAAACATAGAAAGGTATCATGCAAGACAATGTAAAGAAGCCCGGAAAGTAAATGAAGGTTTGTATTTCCAATCTACGTTATCATGCTTTTTAAGTTTCCCCCTTTCTTAACTAACAATATCAAAACATTACTAATGATTAAAAGTTTACTTTCCGGGCTGTAGTTTTATGAAATTTGTTGTGATGTTATGATTCTCCTGCAGATTGTTTATCCATCATAAAATCAAATTGGTCTTTACCCATAGCATATTTTACCCGAAGACGAAAAGAAGTATTACTACTTGTTCTCCATGAATACGTATATACCTTTGTGCTGTTGGCAGGTACTTCAAATCCTGCGGGAGCACCCCCAAAAGTATTTTTCATGGTTTTCCATACTCCATTAGATTTATATTCGAAGTATAATTCTGGGCCTACATAGGTCTCGCAAGGTACTGATGAGTCACAAAAATATTTCATGTAATGATTATTACTTGAATTTTGTACCGCTTTACTACAGATTTTTCCTTTCCATCTTTTGATGTTAGAGAATGTAGCTGTATATCTATATCTCGGACCTTTCTCGCAACCCCAAACACCTAAATCTGCGCAGTCATTTATAAAAGAATTATAATTATCAGGAGTTTTATCTAATCGGATAAACTCTGGTGTTCCTATAAATCCATACGCGATAGAGCTTGTGAACGAGTTATTATTACAAGCTACTGTTGCTGCTTGATAAACTGCCGGAGATAGATTTTTGATTGCATTTCTCCCCCAACCTTGTGCTTGAATATTTGAAGCTTTTTGTTTTGGTATTTCCAAAAATTCTGGAATTGCGGTTCCTGGTTCTGATAGTGCCCAAAAGATTTCCTGTTCGGATAATTCTTTTTCTACCAAATTAGAGATTGCATTTAGCGGTGAGCATTCTCCGCAATCTGTTTCCTCCATCAAGAAAACACCTTGTAGATCTCCATCATTTACTTTATAGAAAGAAATCTGAGTACCGTCTTTCATAGTAATTTTTGCTTGGTTTTTTGAGTTTTCCAGGAGTTCTTCATTAGTATTGAACTCTTGAGATTCTACTTCGGTTTTTTCACAAGAAGTGATGAATACCAAAGCTAGACATGATAACATGATGATTTTTAGATTTTTCATAATTTGTTTGGTCTTAATGAGTTTTACGTACTCTATTACTGGCTTTTCAGTTTCCGCCAAACCACATCTTTTGTGGCAATTTTAATAGATGATCAGTCTATGTAAACAATTGTTTATTTGCTAAGAGGAGTATATTGTTTGTAAAAGGTTACCCACAAAATCGAAAAAAATTAGAAATACTTAAAAAAAATCACTTGGGCAGTGATACGTGTTGAAAATAATATCCGGAAACTATATGATAACGCTTATTGAATATTGTTTTAAACTGTGATTAATGTTTTAGTTTTTTGTTGTAGTAAATGAACGTAATAACAATTAATATAATACATATTATGGTCAATCCAGTCCATATTGAAAAGGAAGGAGATGGTGGTATCGGAGCATTATCACCAATTAATACGAGAGGCGCCCAGTAGAAAGGAGATTTTTCACTACCCTCATGATTTTTGATATAATCGAGTTTTGCATTTCTAAGCGCTGCAGATTTAGTGAGCCCTTTACTTAGGTTTTTATAAAAATTGATCAAGAGCTCTTGATTGGCTTTATCATTGGTAGACCATAATGAAGAGACGACACTTTTGGTTCCCGAATGGAAGAAACCTCTTGCTAAACTCATTACTCCTTCGCCTTCTTGAAGTTCTCCCAAAGATGTTTTACAAGCACTTAAGACAACGAGATCAGACTGGTTTTTGGTAGCATAAATCTCATTCAGAGAGACTTTTTGGTTTGCAAAAGCAATCCAAGGGTTTGATGTTTCACCAATATCTGCATGGGTAGAAAGGTGAATAATTTTGTAATTATTGATGGTGTCAAGAAAGTTCGTTTTAGAAGCGTGTTTATGTATCAATAGATCGCCCGAATATATTTTTTTGATTGTTTCAATCTCATTTTTACTCAGTGAGAGATTACTCAAACCACTATTCTTAAAAGTAATGGGTGCAAAACCAACAAATTCTTTTTTTGGATTTCGTTTCATATGGCGATTGCGATCCAGATATGACATAGAATACACGTATTTTATTTCTACATCCTTTATAAAATAATGAAGCTTTTGTGGATGGGTTGACAAGGCTTCAAAAGGCAATTGCTGTAGGATATGATCAGGGACAATGGTGAGTTTTTTATCTTGTATTAAATTATATACGTTTTGAGGAATCAATTGAGAAAAAATAAAATGTGTATTTCTTTGAAAAACTGATAAATCATCTCTAGTCATGAAGGGTTGAGCCATTTGTTGATGTGCATTTATAACATTACTACACAATTGCTTTGTATTGTTTATCTTAAAGAAAATGGTTTGTAATGGCGTATGCAAAATTCCAAATCCTTTCTCTTTGTTAAGAATGTATTGCAGCACAACTTCATTATCGGCGATATATTTTTCTTTAAAAAATGTATAAGGGATAATCGTTGGTTTCTTTTTGATTTCAGCATAATTTGGATATGCTTTGGCTAGAGAGTCTACAAATTTCTCATGAGCCTGTTTATGATTATAAATTTTATTTTTGAGTATTGTAATAGAATCCTTTGAGAACGTATTAGTATTTTGAAGATTATTTTCTGAAAGATAAATTTTACGTTTTAAATCAAATTCTCGTTTGGCAATATGGTCAGGTAATTTTGCATTTTTTTTAGCTTGCTCATGGGTAATGTCTTCCAAAAGTAAAATGGCTTTATTTTTTTCTATAAAATAATATGCTTTTTTGGGTTTCTCTAAAAGATAACATACCTCAACAGCGTTCATGTAGAGCACTGCTCCTTTTTCTCTCCAATATAATTTTGATTTGTATTCGGTACTTTCAAAACGAATTAAATCTGCCAAATGATCTGCTAATATAAAAGTTTGAAGTGCTTTTTCAAGATGATTTTTATTGAGATCATGACGATAATAGGTAACCCAACCATTGGCCTTACTGATAAGATGACCCAGCAAACGATCTTTGTCTGCAATTACTTCTAACTCTTCTTTACTGACCAAATCAGTATATAAAGTTTCTCTTTTTTTTTGTAAAATAATATCAATTGCTTTTTGATACGAGGATAACCCTTCTTTGTATTTCTTTTTTTTGATATAATAATCCCCTAAGTTTTCATAAGGAGAACTATAATTGGGATTGTATGCAATTGATTTTTGTATGTTTTCTATAGCTTCTGCAAACTTGTCTAATTTAAGCTGTGAGAGTCCTAAGCTATTATAAACTTTTGCAATATTGACAGAATCTTTCTCAGATAAACTAACTAATGCTTTTTTAAAAAATGAAATTCCTTTTTGAAATTCATTGTTTTTAATGTGAAAATTTCCTCTCATTAAAGAAATACTAGTCTTTCTTAAATTATCTTGGATACCTGTATTTTTTAAAATTGAATCTGCTTTATTTAAGTCAGCATTAATTTGTTCAGGAAATTCTAGGTATCCTATTGAGGTATAGGTTGAAGAACGGTTGATATAGGTACGCAAGAGGAGTTTACTATTCAATGTATCTTTTTGACAAAAAGCAATTACTTTATCGAAGTAACGTAAGGCTTTATAAAAATCTCCAATTTTTGTATAGGCATTGCCCAGCATTCTATTGGCATCCATTGTTTTGGTATCTGTATGCTCAAGGTCTACCAGATCAGAAAATGCTTTAATAGCTTCAAAATAGTTTTCTTTTAGATAATTAAAATAACCAATATTGAAGAGTGTATTTTTTAAATCCTTAGTATTACGATCACTTAGATTCTCTCGTATTTTTAAAGCTTTTTTTGCATATTCAATAGCTTGTTCAGAAAAACTATTATTTCCTGCTTTTCTCCACTGTACACCATAGCACCATCTTAGACTATAATCATGATAACAATCTGCCAAGACTTTGAGTGGTATTTTATCTTTTTCAATCAAAAAAAAAGAATCTAATTGTTGTTGTCGAACTTCTATAGAGGCATTTGAAGCTATAATACTACGTAGTTTTTCTTGCTGCTGCCCATAGAAAGACTGAGCATGAAATAGGAGTAGGCTTAAAACAAGAATTGATTTGCAGATCATTATATAAAAATAATGATTTTTACAGAAGCAAAAGACAGGTAAATACCCCCTTTTACCTGTCTTTTAATTTCTGCTTTAGCTAATATTTAGTGCAAACTAAATTGATAGTTCTTATTCTTTTTCTATTTTTTCTTCGTTCAGGATTACTTTTCCTTCTCTTGTATTCTTTTTCATTTCTTCAGAAAAATAAGCAGTGTCCAACAAATATTTTCGTACTCTATAGGGAGAAGTAAAATTCTTGAAAAGCTCTGCAGCTCTGGCAGAAACAAATGCGCTAGAAAATGAAGTTCCTTGAGCATCAACAATGTCATTTTCTTTATTAGGTATAGATATTTGATATGCAAAAGGAGCTACCATATCGATACTAATACTTCCGTAATTTGAAATTTCTGATAATTCTATCCCTTTACTTATATTTCCCACCGGATCCAGATAAACAGCTTCGGTAGGTTGAAAACCTGCAACAGTCAATAAATTTCTTACTTCATATCCAGATGGAAAATGCGGTATTCTACTATCGGTGTCAATACCCTGATTTCCTGCTGAAGCTACAAAAACTGTAGTTTTTCTAGCTTCGTAAATTAAACTTTGCATAATGTCTTGCTTTGCTACTCCATACCAACCAAAACTCATATTAACCACATCTACCGCTGGTCGTTTATTAACCACATAATTGGTAGCGCAAACAAGATTCCAATATGAACTATTTCCGGCTTTATCGAATGCTTTGACAGGTAATATTCTATGATTTATACTGTGGGCATCCAAAGTTGAGGTGATTAATTTTGTAACCAAAGTTCCATGACCATGATCATCACGTATGTTTGAGCTTTTATTTACAAAATCCCATCCCGAAATCTCTGATCTACAATCAACTTGATCCGGATTGTAATATAAAAATGGATCTTCAAAATAATCATAAGCAACACCGGTATCAATAACAGCAATATTTACTGCATTAGAATGTAGCGGTGCGAGTTTGTCTTGAATTAAAGCAGTTTCCTGTAATGGTAAAGCATCATTATCATCCAACTTGAAGAAAAATTGATGATCACCTTCTAGATCTGCTTCTGCATCTATATTATCAACTGCTTCTTCTACATCTATAGAATCTTTGTTGATCGTCCATAATTCTAGATCGTCATCTCCACAGGAACATCTGGTAGAGTCTAGTACAAAGAACCTGTCTCGTAAGGCTCTTTTTTGTGATGGAGTATGATAGGTTTTGTATCGAATGATTACCTGGTTTTTTGAAATTACCGGCAAAGGTATAGCACTACTTTTGGTATTATTGTCTATCTGTACTGTTTGAGCAGAAGTGATAATTGCATCATCATCTACGGCACATGCCTGCAATAGGGTGCATAAAATTCCGATGATAAATAAATAGATTGTTTTCATAATTATTAGTTTAATTTATAACGAGTTTTGGGGGATACCCCCTTGTTTTTCCCTTATTTGTTTTAAAATTATTTATCTAAATTTGTGTATCTCTGCATTAGGATACATAAATGGCATTTATGTTACCCCAAAAAGCAAACTTTTTTATTCATCTAGCGTACTTTTTTCAAAAATGACTCAAAAAGAACATGATGATTACCTTTTACAAAGCCTAATATCGGGCAATGATGCAGGTATTCTTGAAATATATAAAGTTATATATCCCAAAGTGAAACGGTATGTGATCCGACATGATGGTACAGAAGACGATGCTAAAGATGTATTACAAAAAGCATTATTACAATTAGCAACTAGAGCACAAACCAAAACTTTTGAGATCAATTCTTCTTTTGAAGGCTATTTATTTACAACGTGTAAGAATGTTTGGAGAAGAGAAGTTAAAATTTCAAAAAACAGGGTAACAAATGATACGGTTATTGATCTTGTACATGAAGAGCGAGAAATTGCCCTTGCAGCTTTTGAGCAAGATCAGTGGGAATTGTTTCAGGAGAAACTGCAAGAGCTTTCTGAAAATTGCAGGAAAATTTTAGAATTTTTCTTTAATAAAATACCTTATGTTCAAATTGCAAAAACCTTAGGTTATGCTACAGAAAATACGGTAAGGCAAAGAATTTTTAAGTGTAAAGGTAAATTAAAAGAATCGATACAAGCTGATGCTCGTTATAACGAACTCAAAGAGCTATGAATGAATTAGAAAAAGAAATAGAGTTATATCTCGATGGGAGCATGTCTTCCGAGCAAAGGCTGGTTTTTGAGGAAAAGATGAGTAAGAATCCACAATTACAAAAAGATGTAGTTACATATACCGAAATGTATACCATATATAATGAAAATGATTGGAACCTTCAAAACACTACAAAAAATCAACAAATAACGGATTATGAATCTTTTTTGATGAGTGAGCAAGGCAATGCTGTTGCAAAGAGTATCAAAAATGCAGAAGAAATGTATTTTGAGACTCAATCAAGTTCAAAAACAAGGCAATGGCTCGTGTACATTGGCTCTATTGCTGCTATTTTCATCATTGGTTTTTTTATAGCCACCCGACTTAATACTGGTATCGACCATAATGCACTATATGCCGATTATAAAAATTGGGAAAATTTACCATCATTAACCGTAAGAGATACAAATACAATATTGGCCGAAGGAGAACAACTGTTTAGAGAACAACAGTACGAAGAGGCTTTAGCATTATTTACTAAATTTAATGCAAATGATACAACGAAACTAAATACGCAAGTTTTAATATATATGGGTGTTACCCAACTAGAACTCAGTGCGTATAATGATGCATTACAAACCTTTGAGGAACTGAAAAACACTAACACATTAGATGCTCCCAAAGCCAATTGGTTTATAGCACTTACTTACCTTAAAATGAATAGTACACAAAAAGCAAAAGACGTATTAAAAATAATCACGAACGATAGTAATAATTACAATTATAAAAAAGCAAAGTCATTGCTTAGAGCGTTGGAATAGAAAGGCTTTAAGTGTAATAAATTATGCCAGTGTTTGATCTATCTGATTCAGGATTATATTGTTTTGTAATGCTATAATTGGTAAGCTTTTTTTGTTTGCTCAACAATAGAAATTCAAATAACTCCTAAGTTTGCCCTGAAGTATTTTGGAGGGTCTTAATTTTATTGAGACAGGTAGTTTTCTATTTGCAATACTTTTTAATTAACTTTTTCTCTATTCCAAGAATCCTCCCTAGTATAGCTAATATTGAAATCCCAAATTTTTGTATGAAGTACGGAATTTTAGGAGAAAAAGCATCCATCATTTGTAACCCGATAGCAGTATGAAAAATATTATTTGGTAATCCTTTTGCATTGGTTTTTCCGTCTTCTACTAACCCATACATAATCTGCAAAGCATTCATCATCTTTTTAGGGTTTAATACTTCAACGTCAAAAATAACTTGTTTACTAGATGCATTGTAAAACCGATGATTGGTAAAATTAGTTATAGTTTGCTCATCTCCGACGATCAACGTTTTTTCTTCATTATCAATCATAACATTCAGTTCTCCTTGAATGATCTTGAACTTTTCATTGAGTTTAGTATGGTAATGCAACTCATGCTGTCCTCCATCGGGTTCTAAATATGTTCTAAATGTTAATTTGTATTCTGAATCCTCTATGATCTGTATGCGGTCTTTGAGTATAGCATTAGAAAACTCAATTTTTTTATGATACATAAGAAGTAAAGGGTTTGTTTTTTGGGTACACAATTACGGATAGCTATTGTATGCTTAGTCTTTTTCTAATTCTTTTGTGCTAATGAGTTCAAATTTTGTCAAGCCATTATCGTCAATCGTACTTTTTAAAATGTGTTGTACAGGCGAATGAAATTCTGCAGGTGTATATAAGTAATCCGTTTCAATGATTACTTCTTTGATTCCATCATTGTCAATATCTTTAAATTTTAACTTACCAAAATCAGCACCAATAGTTGGTCCAAGAATAATACTATTATCAGTTTTCAAAACAGGGGTATACGTTACATGGCGATTTGTGGCTCCCGGATAATCTCTAATCCATTTAACACCTTTATATGGGTTATTGTTAATGCATCCGGTAAAGGCAACTCCAAATAATAAGATTATTATGTTTTTAATATTATTCATATTGATAATTATCTATTTTGTTCTAAGATACATTGAAAATAGGGATAAAATAATATTAATAACGTATTAATTTTCAAGAGCATCGTATAAATAAAATTAGGAATAAGTGTTAAAAAATAGTACTGTTATCATTGTTATTTTCACTTTATCAAAGTTTTTGTACAACCTCTTTAAAAGAACCTAAAAATTCCTTCTCATTAAAATAAGATGTATAATGATAAACAAAAAGTAAACAGATAAGGTTGTCATGAAGTGTATTCTTTCAAAAGTATTACTATTGAAAAAAAAATACTTTTTTATGAAGGTGTTTTGTATGATGTCAGAAAAAGATTGATTAAAGAAAAAGATGCGAGAATGATAGATAATACATTGTCAATTTTATTTAAGACAATTATTATCGCCAAAAAACCATACTAATTAATTTTATAGTATGGTTTTTAAATTGATTTTTCGTCAAATTAATTATTCTTAGCGATACATTTAAAGCTAGATAATGTGTCCTAACGACACATTATCTGCAACCTAAAATTTGACTGGCTCCACAGAACCAACCACACCACTTACAATGACCAGTTTTGTATACACCTCCACTGCCACAGTAACAATACAAATCTTCTTTTTGATCATCTTCTCCGTCTATATCTTCATCACCAATAATCGATGTTCCTCCTTTAATAAATCTTTGCTCAGTTTTGTTTAAAGCTCTTCCTAAGTTTAATAATTTTTTGTTCATAAGTAATAATTTAAAAAATGATTAATCCCTTGATAATTGTGAGACATTCAAGGTTTATGTCCATTATTTACTCCCTTACTTAGAATGTTTAAAAACAGCGT
The DNA here is from genome assembly GCF_006443095.1 of Aquimarina algicola. GTDB lineage: Bacteria > Bacteroidota > Bacteroidia > Flavobacteriales > Flavobacteriaceae > Aquimarina > Aquimarina algicola. The sequence continues at coordinate 1,107,644 of NZ_VFWZ01000002.1, read as the reverse complement.
ATTACTAAATATTGATGACGCTAAATAAAAAGAAAATTTCTTAGGATTCGCACCAGAAGAAGAAGTGGTACCTTTTTTAAATCAATTTGATGATTTCTGACGATCATAATGAAGGTCAACAACCTAACTATTTAGCCGTCAAGTGCGTATCGAACAGAACCAACAATATCCTACGCGGATCATTCTACAAAAATGAATCAAATATGGAAAAAGCTGTATGATTGTACTATTAAATTAAATCAGGAGAATGTAAAATGAGAGAAGGGGTAGTTTTTTTTAAAAAATAAAAATCTCTACCCCTCTTCTCAATACTAAAATCTAGTTGCTAATTCTATCCTCTTCATCTTCTAGGCCGGATTTTCTTTGTTTTTTGGTTTTTACATCTTTATTTCCAAAAGAATGACTTACATAAAACTGCACTGTTCTGCTATCAGAACCTCCCCGACCATCGATAAAGAGGTCACCAAATTGTGTAGTTCCTCTCCACGGGATGGTATATAGAATATCGTTTCCTGTAAGTTTTACAGTCCAATTATCCCATTTCTTTTGCACTCCAATATTCAGTGCTCCCAGCGATTCGGTATTGTATGTACCTCCCCATATAGATGGGCTACTGTACCAGCCACTTACTTCAAATGAAAATCCTTTTCCCAACTTAAAAGTACTTTGTGCATATCCACCATAAGTAGTTTGATCTACAGCAATGAAAGAAGGGTCTGTGGGGTTAAATTTATTGTAAAACACATACGCACTCATATACACACTCCACCAATCCGTTATCTTTTTAGGATAAGAAACACTAAGGTTGATTACTTCTTGATCGGCTACATTACGAGTATTGATAAAGTTTCGATTTTCTCCTTCTGCTTCTGTAACCTGTGCGAAAAAATCACTGATATGTGTATAGCTTATGCTGGTAGTAAGTGTATATTTATACGTATGTGACAGTTTAAGATTATCGGTATATTGAGGTTGTAAAAAAGGGTTTCCTCTTCTAAAACTTAATTCATCTAACTGAAATTCAAATGGGTTTAATTCTTGATAATTCGGGCGTTGTATCCTTCTACTATACACTAATGCCAGCGAATGATTTTGCGAAGCCTGGTATGTAAGCCCTCCGGATGGAAACCAGTCTGTATAATTGCGTTTTACCAGTTTATTGTCATTTTGGTTTGATGTGTTGAGATCTCCTTTAGAATCTGTATTTTCCATACGTAATCCCGCTTGAATCTTCCATTTTTTGATTCCAAAATTATAGTTAATGTAAGCAGCAGTGACCATTTCGTCATATACGAAGGTATTACTACGGTTTAGGTCTAGCGTACTTACTCCATTTTCAGTGGTAAAGAAATCAAAGGTATTATCCGTTTTTACAAAAGATAGTTTAGACCCTAGGGCAAGAGTACCTTTACCTACTTTTTGTTCGTAGTCTGTTTTTGCTACATAAATATCAATGTCAATAGGGGTATCTTGAGCAGTGATATTTTCATTAAGTGGAGCTCCATCGGCAGTCACGTAAAAGTTTGGTTGATTGTTAAAGCGATCTCTTTGGTAATACCCATAATTAAGATCTATCAAAAAACTTCTTCCTGTGGTATCCTTATATCGATAATTGATATTTGTATTCAGATTTAAACTTTCATTCTCGTTACGGTTTGGTGCCAACAAGATACTATCGATTACTCTGGTGTTTCTTCTGATGATTGGCGTCCTTGAATTTGTTTCTGAAGTAGCATCTCTTAAAGAGACATTTACAGAAGCCCCAATTTTATTTTTAGAATTAACCACATAATCTGCGGCTGTACGAAGGTTATGATTGACCACATCATTTTCGGTATTCGAGCGTGAATCAAAAATATTATCTCCTTGTACGCGAAATAGATTGATAAAACGAGTAGAACGTCCTGTGAAATTGCTGTAATTAGCTGTAAAATCCCATTTTTTTGCCTTTGTTGTGATGCCTACCTGAGTAGTATTTCTAAAGAAATCTCCATATGTTAAGGTATTAGAGAAACTCCCAACAGTACCTATTCCTTTTTCTCGTTTTAACCTAATGTTAATGATACCAGCATTTCCCGCTGCATCATATTTTGAAGAAGGTTGTGTTATAATCTCGATACTCTCTATTTCATCTGCTTGCAAGGACTGTAAAAAAGCAGTAAGATCATCTCCTTGTAAAAAACTTTGTCGATCATCGATATAAATCAGGACTCCATTTTTTCCCTCTACTACAATATCATCATTATTATCGACACGAACTCCGGGAGCTTTTCGCAATACGTCCAAGCTATTATTTCCTGAAGCGGTGAGTGTTTCTGCTACATTAAAAACCGTTTTATCGGGCTTAACTTCTACAATAGGCTTTTTGGCTGTAATGGTTACCTCTTCTAGAGACTCTGTACTTTCTTTTAAGGTGATTGTATCTAGTGAAGTATTTTCCTCTGTCGTTGTAATGCTTTGGTTATAAGGTAGAAATCCAAGACTGCTAATCACAAGTGTATAGGTGTCACTCTGAATATTTGTAATAAAGAAACGTCCATTCTCGTCAGTGATACCAGCTTTAACCAATTGTTGATCTGTAGTATTAATGATCACATTGGCATAAGGTATAGGTTGATTAGATGAATCAACTACAGTACCACTAATATTTTGTGCATACAATAATTGAATGATGCTAACAGATAGGTATGTAATAATAAATAGTAATGATTTCATGATTTCTGATTTTGATTCAAAAGTGAAGACTTTTATCAGCTATTGAAAGGATTTTTAGATGAGTGGTCGGATAGACCGATAAATTGTCTTTGGACCATTCAACCTGATATAGGACCATTGGTCGATCTATCCTTGATACATTAGAAACGTGTCTGTAGTTTTGATAAAAACTGTACGATATTTCAAATGCTATCCGGCAGATGTTCTAAATAAAAGATAAGGGCATTTAAATCTCGATTATCGAGTAAACTCAAATGATAATAGTATATTAGCAATACCCATGATAACAAGCAAAATACATTCGATAGAAGAAAACACCTCCTCTTTGTGGAATAAAAAAATATTCGGAATCAAAGCAGGGGAGATTGCAATAGTAGTAGGTTTAAATTTATTATCATCTTTTGTGTATCGATTTACTTTATGGACTGTCTATTGGAGTAAGCCAGATAAGTGGCAAAAACTTTTAAGTCCTTTAGAATGGCTTGATGATAGTGGGTTACAGCATATTTTGATGTTAACGGCAACAGCGTTTATATGGTGGGTTATCTTTAGAGTATGCAGTACATGGAAATTACACTATCGCTTATTGTTACATTTTTTATTATTACCTGTTTTTATATTAATAGCATGGAAAGGGTATTATTGGGTATCAGAACAATTTGAATTTGGACATCTACGAGGAAATCAGGAAAAATGGGATATTTATATCCCTGCATTGATCTACATGATACAATTTGCTATGTTTCATGCATACGAATATTATATCAGTAATCAGCGTAAAATTCGTAATGAAATAGAATTGAAGAATGTAGCACTAAAGAGCGAGTTAAGTGCAATCAAAGCACAGCTCAATCCTCATTTTTTGTATAACGTATTCAATACGATCAATGCCAGTATTCCTAAGGAAATGGAGAGTACTCGTGAGATGGTGGCTGATCTTTCTGATCTTTTCAGATATCAATTACGTGCCAGTAGAGAGGATTTAGTTCCTCTGAGAGATGAATTAGATTTTGTACGCAAATATCTTGATCTCGAACAAAAACGATTCGAAGACCGTTTACAGATTTCGATCGCTGTAGACAAAGACTTATTACATTGGCAAATACCTCCAATGCTTTTACAACCTCTTGTTGAAAACTCTGTAAAACATGGTATCGCCCCATTAACCGAAGGAGGACAGATCGATATTATCATTGAAGAAAAAGAAAAAGGAATCCTTTCTTTTACGATAAAAGATACAGGAGTGGGAGTGAAAGATAAAACTGTTGTTATGCAAACCGGAGTTGGGTTAAGCAATACACAAAAACGATTAGAAAAAATGTATAACTCTAGCCTGAACTTATCTGATAATGAACCAAAGGGATTGATTGTAGAGTTTAGTATATAGAGGTTAGGAAGTACGAATTTAGAAATATGAAGTAGTTAGGGAATAACATATTTATTTTACCATATATACGTGAAAAAAGTAATCATTGTAGACGACGAAAAATCAGGACGTACACTTATCAAAGAATATCTAGAGGCTTATCCTGATCTCATTTTATTAGGCGAGGCCAATAATGGAGTAGATGCTATAAAAATTATCAATGAGTTTAAGCCGGATTTGGTATTTATGGATATCCAGATGCCCGGAATGACTGGTTTTGATGTACTAGAGCATTTAGAAGAACTCCCACAAATTGTATTTAGTACAGCATATGATCAATACGCACTCAAAGCGTTTGAGGTACATGCAGTAGATTACTTATTAAAACCTTATACCAAAGATCGTTTTGATAATGCTATTTCACGTATTCATGAAGTCAAACAATTGATCCCTTTAGCCGAAGAGCATATCGAACAAAAACAACAATATCCCGAACGGATCATTGTACAAAAAGGAAATAAATATGTTACCTTGGCAACCAATGAAATATATCATATAGAAGCTTATGGAGATTATTCTAAATTGCACACGGCTTCAGATGTGTTTATCAGTAATCATGGGATTAGTGCATTAGAAGAAAAATTAGATCCCAAACATTTTTTACGCATCCATCGAAGTACGATTGTACATTTGGATAAAATCAAAGAAGTTGCCAAATATGGTAAAAGTTATATGATCATCTTATTAAATCAGGAAAATGTAAAAGTGAGTAGAGGCTACGCAGACAAGATTAAAGCGTTGATGTTTTAGTAAGAAATAAATATTTAGAAATTAGATTTTAAATCTAAAAAAAGTGATGCTTCTTGTTCAAAATACATTAAAAATTATATATTTTGGTCTTGTGCAAACAATTAGACAGACCAGTCATATCTTTTGTTATCAATAAAATTTTAGAAGAATTAGAATTATCCAAAGATTTGTGAATATTAGTAAACTCTTTTATTTACAAAATCATTGATCATCACATAACTACAGTTCAACGACGCAATAATCTCAATTATCGAAAAACTGAGATTTGAACCGAGTGATCACCCTATCTTTATGTCAAGGAAATTAAAAATATTGAGTTATGAAAGATGTATATAAAATATTCGGTTTAAGTATAATAAGTATTCTTCGTTTTTTAAGTGAACTACCAGCAGCTTCAAGTTTTGTAATGAGAAGATAATAATATATAAGAATGATGCCTCGCTCACCATACTTGATGGTTTAGAATTAATAATAATCATAGGAGTAAAAAAAACAGCTATATTAATAAAGAGTATAGCTGTTTTTTGTTGTGTATTATTTGTTTTATACCAAGTCATGTTCATTTAGTATTTCGTTGTGGTAATGAAAATCCTTCCGTATTGCTCAGAAATTTTAAAATACTAATACAAAAATATTAGAGATAAAACTTTAACACTTTACTACATCATTTTTCTTCAAAAAAAAAATGCGAGTCCCGAAAAATGAAACTCGTATGTCTTAATATTGCACTAGAAAACATTAAAAAACAATCTTAATAAAAAGTTAATAAAAAGCAAAAACCTGTATTTGAAGCATTTGCTGCAATGAAAGAAAAATATAGGTTTACAGATTGGAAAATGCCTTTTTAAACAAAGCTTTATTAACGGATTATTAGTAGATAAACTTTTGATAGCATAGAAAATGAAAAAAGCCCTACCCGGAAAAATAAAGGCGTTCAACCTTCAGGAAATGCTTTTAGTATTAGCAATTATTGGGATTTTATTACTGATTGCTCTGCCAAATTTTTTGCCTTTGATAGCCCAAACTAAAGCACAAGAGGCCAAAATACAGCTCAAAACTATAAGTAATATGCAAACCCAATATCGATACTTGAATTCTAAATATACCTTAGATTTTAACGAACTTAATTATGAAGCTCCCAGAACAGTAAAAGATGGAGGTACTGCTAATTATAGTTATGAACTGCTAGAAGCTAATGTTTCTAATTTCAAAGCGAGAGCCACAGCAGTAGTAGATTTTGATGGAGATGGAATATTCAACGTATGGGAGATAAACGAAAGTGGTAACCCAAAACAAATTACCAAAGACTAATGTTGTTGATCAAATTACTCATACTTAGTAGTCTTGCCATGATTTCTTATCAAGACATAAAAGAACGTCAAGTATATGCATTTGTATTTTTAGTACTAATAGGATTACTAGGATATATTCATCATCAGCATACATTACAAATTCATTTCTTATACGCGTTATTGATAAATACTACAGTCTTAATTATCATTATGGCAATGCTGTACCTGTATACATTACTTAGACTAAAACGTTCATTTTTTGAAGAAGTGTTTGGATTAGGAGATGTATTATTCTTTTTAGCATTGGCTGTAGGGTTTCCAACAGTGTCTTTTATTATTATTCTTGTATTTGCTTTATTATTTTCTCTAGCTATATGGATATTCTTCAAGAAAAGTGCAAAATATCCCACAGTTCCGCTAGCTGGATACATGTCTTTATTTCTAGGAGTAGTATTCGTTACGAATTGGACAACTAATGTAATATCCCTGTATCTGATATGAGTAGTATAACTACATATGAAATCCCTGTACATCTCAAACAGTTGATTACGCCAAATCAAGCGTTTCATTACAGGATCATACCTTTTGCAAAAGATGAAAATAGTATACATTTTAAATCTGATACAAAAGACATTATAGGATTACAAAAAGAATTAACCATTATACTGGGGTGTAGGATCACTATAATTGATGAAACTACAGAACATATACAATCGTATCTAACATTTAACTATAGAAAAGCGACGACCGCTTCAACAGAAAAATTACGTTACGAAGACCAGTTTTTACAAAAGTTAATTGCTACAGCAAAAGATTTTGGCAGTAGTGATATTCACATGGAACCTTATGAAAAAATATGCCGGGTACGTTTTCGATTAGATGGTAAATTAAAAGAACAATATACCATTGCCAAGACAGAATATCCTCAATTAGTTAATCAGATTAAAATACAATCAGGACTCGATATTTCTCAAAAGCGTTTAGCTCAGGATGGTCGAATTACTTTTAAACAAGGTACAGATGATTTTGATATCAGGGTATCTACAATGCCCACTTTGTATGGAGAAAAGATAGTACTTAGGTTATTAAATCGTAACACACAAGAAGTCTTATTGACAGATCTCGGTTTTACCCAAAAAGAAATACAAGAATATCGAGAAGCCATAAAAAAACCACAAGGCATTATTTTGATTTCGGGTCCTACGGGTTCTGGTAAAACGACTACTTTGTACGCTACATTAAAAGAATTAAATAAAGAAACTACCAATATCCTGACTATTGAAGATCCTATTGAGTATACATTAGAAGGGATTAATCAAGTACAACTTAGAGAAGACATAGAGTTTGATTTTCCGGCAGCACTTAGAGCATTTTTGCGTCAGGATCCTGATATTATCATGGTAGGAGAGATTCGAGATGATCGTACTGCCGCAATGGCAATAAAAGCTGCACTTACGGGACATTTGGTGCTCTCAACTATACATACCAATTCTGCATGGGCCACGATTTCTAGATTAATCGATATGAAAGTCCCTGCATTTTTATTGGCGAATACCATCACAATGAGTATTGCACAGCGCTTGGTAAGAAAACTTTGTCCACATTGTAAAACTGCCAAAAACGCAGTTTCAGAGGATTTTCCAAAACATTTTGAAATACCAGAAGAATTACAGCAACATTATGTCGCTACAGGATGTGATCAATGCTATCATACAGGATATATAGGAAGAAAAGCTATTTATGAGATATTACCAATTACAAAACAATTAGAAACCGCAATTCGACATAACGAATTACAAATCGATACATATATCAAAGAAAATCAAATTAATACGTTGCAATACAACGCAATACGGATGGTCATAGATGGGGAGACCTCAGTAGAAGAAGTGTATGCACTATTAGTAGATAACTAAAACAAGAATGATAAAAAAAATACTACTTATTGCTACACTTACGATTGGAATACACGTTTGGTCGCAAGAGCATTTTCAGAATCAATCTCAGGATAATACACGTATTGCAACAATAGAAAACAAACTTGCATTGCGATCTGTAGAGATACCTGGATTAGCAGAAAAGGTGAATGTAAATATTTCTAACACTTCGCTACTTAATTTTTTGAGAGCTGTTTCTCAGGTTCATAAAATCAACATCAACTTATCCAACGATTTGAATAACATTACCATCGTCAATGGATTTAATGATGTGAGTGTACAGGACTTATTAATGTTTTTGGTAAAAGAATACCAACTCGATATTGCTTTTACAGGAAATATTCTTTCTATTAAACAGTATGTTCAACCCGTAGTTGCTCCTGTAGAAAAAGAAATTTTAGTCGATTATGATGTATTATCTGCTACGCTATCTACAGATTTGAGTAATGATCCACTACCCAAAGTGTTTAGAAAAATAACCGAAGTTTCAGGTAAAAACCTACTGTTTACGCCTCAGCTTAATACCAAAAATTTGAACCTTTTTATTAGCAGTGTCCCTTTTGATATTGCTATGAAAAAATTGGCAGAGGCAAATAATCTTGATTTTAATAAAACCAGAGATGGTTTTTACGAATTCGATGCTTTTCCGCAGCAAGGAAATGAAGGAAACGGAGCGAGTGGTTACCGTCCCAGACGTGCCAACTTTTCTTATACAGTGGTTGATACACTCACAAAAGTAGTTTCAGTTGATCTTAGAGATACGCCGGTTGCTAATGTGATTTATACATTAGCAGAGGATCTACATCTTGATATTTTTACAGCTTCCCCACTAGAAAAAGCAGGAAAAGTCACTGTAAAAGCAGAATCAATTTCATTTGATGAATTACTGGTTAAAATTTTTGAAAGCAATATTACATCTACTCAACAGATACAATCAAACCAAGGAAATTCAAATAGTTTTAATGCTCAACAAAATCAGCAAAATAATCCACAATCTTCATCTGGTGCATTTACCTTCAAAAGAGAGGGAAATGTGTATTATTTTGGTACCGAAGATCAATTAGCACTCAAAAAGATAGAGTTGGTACAGATGATGCACCGATCTATTGCTATGCTTGGTGACGCAAGTTCTTCTACCTCTTATGGAAACAGTTTTAATAACAATAATTTTAGAACAGGAGGGGTAAATTATATTTCAGGAGCGTCTAATTCAGGGTTTAATCAAAATGGAGGTATTAATGCAGGAGCAGCAAGACGTTCTTCATTTAGAAATACTGGTTCTTCATCAGAATCCACATCAGTTGGAGATATTTCTGAAGTTTTTCCTTCGACAGTGACCGAAGGGCTAGACATAAGAATCGATACAGAATTAAATAGTTTTGTGATCAGCGGTCCGGGTACAAGGGTTGAAAAATTTAAAGACTTTATAAAATATATAGACAAACCAGTACCTCTAATTTTGATCGAAGTTATGATTCTCGAAGTGAGTCGTTCTGCAACGGTAGAAACAGGAGTAGAATTTGGTATTGGTAAAGAACCTGTAACTACAGAAGGACGGGCTTTTCCTGATGCCAGTATTACATTAGGTGCAAAAACTATCAATAGAGTTATTGGTGGATTTGATGGTTTTGGATCATTAAATCTAGGTAATGTTGTTCCTAACTTTTATATGGATATCAAAGCCATGGAAACCAATGGTAATGTAAAAATACTATCCACACCTAAGCTAAGTACTCTAAATGGTCATAAAGCTTATTTATCTAGCGGGCAAACTACGTACTACGCTGTGACTAACCAAAACTTTTTTGGGTCACAAATTCCTCAAACTTCAGAAGTGGTTAATTATTTACCTATTGATGCAGAACTTGCTTTAGAATTTAAACCTTTTGTTTCAGGAGACGGTCAAATTACCCTTGATATACAGGTGATTCAGTCTAATTTTAGTGGAGAGCGCATCGCAGAAAATGCTCCTCCAGATATCAACAGTAGAAGGTTCTCTTCTATTATGAGAATGAAAGCCAATGATGTTGCTATACTTGGAGGAATAGAACAAAAAGTGAAGAATGATTCGGGTACTGGGGTGCCACTGCTATCAAGAATCCCAGTATTAAAATGGTTGTTTAGCAAAAGAACAAGAGAAGATTCAAAGAAAAGGTTGAATGTAATCATCAAACCCACTGTCTTTTATTAATGCAAAATTTATTATCGACATACAATCCTTTTAGACAAAAACTAATTGCTGTAGAATATACTGTAAAGGAAGCTACACCAGTATTTTTTGGACTCAAATTCGCTAAGAAGAAAGAAGAATGGGATATTGATCAAACCTTTACTGCTTTTGAAATAGGCGAATTATCAGAATTTTTAAAAGAGACCAAGCAAGTACATCTTGCTATTACAGATGATCAAGTACTTTGTAAAGAAGTCTCTCAGACAGATGTTGATGCCGTGATTATATCAGAAGCTTTTCCTAATCTTAATCTTGATGATTTTTACTATCAGATCCTAAGGACATCTCATAAATCTTTTGTCACAGTTTGCCGAAAAGAATATGTAGCATCTATTATTACAAAATTACAGACAGAAGGAATCAAGGTACTTTCGGTAACACTTGGTGGATTAAAAGTAAGTGTGCTATCAAAGTTTACAGATCATACTTTACAAACGTCTACTTTAGAAATCAAATTTGACACTAATGAAATTGATTCGATAGTGTCGACAGATAATACTCAAGAACAGTATAAGATAGAAGGACTAACTTTTTCTTCGACACATACATTACCCTTGGCTATGGGGTTGTATACAGCAATGGGATATCATAACATTTCAGGAAATCTTGATCTCAAAAATCAAGCCCTTGCTCAAGGAAATAAAGAAAAACAGCTTTTTAAAAATGTGTTGCAAATTGGCACTGGTTTTCTACTCATTACTCTGTTGATCAACTTTTTTGTATTTAATAGTTTTTATAAAAAATGGCAGAATTTGCAAGAAGAATTACAAATTTATACCTCACAAAAGGAACAGATTATTCAGAAACAGTCTTTAGTGAATAACAAAGAATTACTGGTACAAAGTATACTCACTACCGGGTTTTCAAAAAGCTCTTATTATATCAATCAAATTATACAATCACAACCCTCGACAATAGTACTTAGTTCGCTTGTTTATCAACCCCTATTAAAACCTGTTAGAAACGAAAAAGAGATCGAATTCAAAGACAAAGTGATTACCATCACAGGAACTTCGATCAACAAATCGGATTTTACCATTTGGTTGAGAGCAATAGAGGCTTTATCATATATAGATACAGTAACGATTGTACATTATGGATTGAATAAAATAAATACATCAGATTTTGAATTAATGCTTAAAATGAAATCTAATGAAACAAAAAAGTAAAAATATAGCACTGGTTGTAGGGCTTATACTGGTACTATTGATTGCGTATCAATATGCTTTTGCTAAAACCTTTACATTACAAAAAGAAGTTGATCAGCTTACTCTTGAAAAAGAAAAATATATGGCAGCTCCGGTACAACTGGCTGCACTAACCAAAAAAGAACAGCAATTAGATATCATTCTGGCAAAAAATAATGTTGAAGGAAACTCTTTGCAGCATAACCTTCTTAAAACCTTAAATGGATTATCCTCAACTTCAAATATAAAAATTATTGCTTTTGAAGAACCTCATATATATAGAGATAAGACTACAAAAAAAGGCATGACTACCTATGATTTTGTATTACAGGGAGAGTATAATGCTCTAATATCAGTTATCTACGAACTAGAACAACAGTATAGTTTTGGAAATATCGTGCAGGTCAACTTTGAGAAAAAGAAGGATTTTAGAACAAGAGCCACCTATTTGCAATGTAGAGTGTTGTTGCAACGCCTTAATTAATAAGTAAACTAATAGCATACATGAATAATTACAAAATATATGGACTTTTCACCCTTTTTGTTTTTTCAATTTTAGGATGTCACAGCGTTAGAATTAACAAAACAAAAATGCATACAGCGGTCAAAAATCCTATTGCTTTGGGTGTGATAGGCATACAGGAAAAAGGGATACAGTTTTCAGAATATCAAACCATAGCTTTTCCAGAATATAAAAAACGTATTCGGGTACATGCTGTGACCACAGATTTTACGGCAAAGACTTTTTCAGCGTATTCTAAGGTGTCAAAGAACGATGCTCAACAAGTTAAATATATAGATTCGATCAAGCGTAAGCCCAAGTTTCTAAACCTAGAATTGCTAGACCGAATTACTACTATTGCAGAATTACAAGAGGATTACAATTCGCAAACGTATAATTATCTAAAAGGACAACAAGACATAACACTAGTTACCAATATTTCGATGGCAGTTTCACAAGAATTAATACGTGAAATTGAGCAAGCAGAAACTATATTTTTAAAAAATGGAGGGTATAAACAATATCAGTTAGAACTATTAAAAGATCACAAAACTTTTAAAACGATACTCTTTTCTGATACAGCTATTTTTGCTTACGGATTATCGTTTTTCTGCTGGAGCGAAAATGATAAGAGGCAAATGATATTACGAGATCTTGTTCAGGAACATTCATCTTGCCCTAAAAACACATATCAGGATACCGAAAAAGCAACTCAAAAAACAAACTATTTTAAACTGTAATAATGAAAAAGATACTATATATAGGATTATTTTTTCTTACACTTATAAGTTGTGAGGAAGTATTTTTTGAAGAAGATCTTGAAGAAGAAATGATAAATCTTCTTGCACCGATAGATGAGGCTATTGTACGAAATACGGCAGTTACGTTTAGTTGGGAGCCTGTTGATCAAGCTACAGAATATTTATTGCAAGTAGCACAACCAAATTTTGAAAATGCAACTCAAATCGTTCTGGATACAACAGTTACTAGTGTTAGTTTTACATCAAATTTGATTAAAAATGAATACGAATGGAGAATAAGGGCTCAGAACTCAGGGTCTTCAACACCATATGCTACAGCAAAATTTACAGTTTTAGAAAATGAGGAGTTTTCTGCCAGACAGGTTGTACTAACAGCTCCGGAGAACAATGCTTTAAACAATACAAATGAGACAATCTTACAATGGCAAAATGTTACCGATGCTACTTCTTACAAAATACAGTTATTGAATAGTAGCAATGAGGTTGTTCAAGAAGAAACTACAACAGATACTTCTATTACAATCACATTTCCGGAAGGAGTAACACAATGGCAAGTACGAGCAGAAAATAATACGCAAAACACATTTTATAGTACCAGAACTATTACTATAGATAGTGAAGCTCCAAAACAACCGGTTAATAGTGCTCCTGCAAATGATGCCACGCTCACAGAAACTACAGTAAACTTTAGTTGGACAAGAGAAACTGTAGCGGGTACTGCTGAGTTTGATAGTATTTTTATATACAAAGATGTTGGACTAACCCAATTAGCTACCAAAGATCGTGTTACCTCACCTTCAGAGATAGCGTTAGAAACTAGTACTACCTATTATTGGTTTATAAAAGCTTTTGATGAAGCGGGTAATGAGAGTGAATCAGGAACGGTATCACGTTTTACAATAAATTAGGTTATATGCTGAAGAGTAAGAAATCATTATATATCCTATTACCACTTGTAGTGTTTATTTGGGGAGCTATTATCTTTCAGGTACTAGGTGCATTTTCTGATGATGATCCCATCTTTAATGAAAACACTCAAATCGATGTTTCTGAAATTACAACTAAAGAAAGAGAAGTCTTTACAATAGAACCTTTAGAAAGAGACCCTTTTTTAGGAACATTGTATCAACCTAAAAAGAAAAAAAGCAAGAGCACAAAACCAAGAGTTCAAAAACAAACAGCTTTCCTTTGGCCAAATATTCAATATAAAGGACTGGTATCGGGTAATAACAATAATGCTATTTATTTGATTTCGATCAATGGTGTTGATCAGTTGATGAAGGTAAAACAAACTATTGATCAGGTTACACTTATTAAGGGGGCTTCAAGTACAATTAGATTAAAATATAAAGGAAAAACTAAAAATTTTACTATTGCCAATTGAAGATATTTCACAAAATAGAAGCACAAGCTATGCAATTTGCCATTCTGGTTTCCGTTTTGGTTGCATTATTGTTAGGCGCTTTTTTAATGCTTACTCATGTGCATTCTTTTTTTAATATCAAGTCAAAAGAAATCATAACAGCCTTTGAAAAATCTAATCAGCAACTTTTTGTATCATTAGATACTGATAATATCGTACGTAACGATACGATTATAAAAACGGATAATACAGGGAGCTCAAAATTAAATGTAGTTTATCATGGAGCTTGGATAAGAAGATACTCAGAAATACAGACTCATAACCAAAAAGTATCAAAAATAGCGCTTACGGGCTCAAAAAAGACAGAGAGTAGCCCCAATTTGTATGTGAAAGATAATAATTCACCATTAGTACTTGTAGGAGATGCTCGATTAGAAGGGAATACCTATTTACCAAAACAAGGAGTTAAAGCCGGAAATATTTCCGGACATTATTATCAAGGAAATACTTTGTATTATGGGCGTTCTTTTGTGAGTAAAACAACACTTCCCAAATTTGATTCAGACTGGGTTGCTTACCTTAAAAAGATCACTCAAGGAGCTTTGTTAGCAACTATAGATCAAATACCACTACAAGATGAACATAAAAATTCATTTCATGCCCCTGCTCAGTTGATTTATGATATCGATCCTATTGTTTTAGACGATCAAACGATATCCGGAAATATTATTATTCAGTCACAATCTCAAATCATCATTGGGCCAAATGCGCAACTCACCGATGTAATTTGCATTGCTCCCAAAATTACTGTGAGTAATAGTTTTAAAGGACGGTTTCAAGGAATTGCTAATCGCAAGATTGAAATAGGAAAGGCGTGCTATTTGTCTTACCCTTCTGCATTAATCCTTATTGATGAAAGGAAAAAGACTGATCAACAGCCTCGTAATACGCAGCATCATGATCCTGAAGTTACAATAGGAACCCAATCAATCATTGAAGGAGGTCTTGCATACATAAAACCTAATATTGATACAAAACAAAATCGTATACAAACCAATGTTGAGATAGCAAAAGGAGTTGAGGTTGTGGGAGAAGTGTATTGTGATGGTAATATGGATTTTCAGGGTACTGTATTGGGAGCATTATATTCAAATCAATTTATTGCCAGACAATCGGGGTCTATATATTTGAATCATATTTATAATGGTAAAGTATTACTGAACCCCATAGAAAATTATGCGGGGTTGCCATTTGCAAATCAAAAAAGTGATATCGTACAATGGTTATATTAAAAAAAATACGATCAGCAACTTTGATAGAAGTATTAACAGCTTCAGTTTTGATTGTCATTGTATTTATGATTGCCAGTTTAAGTTTTAATAATGTATTTACCAATCAAATACAAAGAGATCAAAGCGCTGTAGAAAACAGAATAAAAGAATTAGAATATTTGTTTATTCATAAAGAAATAAAGATTCCCTATACAGAAGATTTTGATGAATGGGAAATTACAATCATGTCTGTTGAAAAAGAAATAGTACTCTCGTATATAAAAGAAAACAATACGTATGAAAAAAAGCTATTTGTAAGATGATGTTGCTAAAACGTAAGATAAATGCATTTACACTAACTGAGATGATTGTTGTGATTATTATCTCTGCGATAGTCGCCGGGCTAGCTTTTTCGGTATTGGGTATTGTACAAAACCAGATGAATGCTATTACAAATAATTATAACCGTAAAGAACAAATACAATCTTTTGAAACAGCCTTAACGATTGATTTTAATCAAAATACCAAAGTAAATTGGAATCCATCACAAAACAAATTAATAGTATCGTCCCCAATTAAAGAGCGAAATTACATCTTTTATGAAGATAGTATTGCCACAGATATTACTACATATTCTTTGAGGATAAAAGAGAAACTATTTTTCTGGAAAGGAAAAAGGGTGACAAAAGGTAATATAGATGCTATCAAATTAAGATTCAAAGAAACCCGAGAAGTTCACAGTGTATTCGTATTTAAGTACAATGATCCTTCTGCAAATTTTTAAAAATATGGGTATCAAAATAGAACAACAACATAATAGTCAACGCCAAAAAGAAACGTCCTTTGATATTTCGGCAATATTAACAAAAGAAATTACACTATTTGGAACTTCATTTTCTTCAAAAAAGAAAGAACAATGGTATGCAGAATTAAGTATATTATTAAAATCAGGAATCGACCTCAGAAGCGGACTAGAGTTACTTGCCGATACTCAAAAGAAAGAAAAAGATCAGGAATTGATGTCTTCTATGCTCTCTCAATTGGTTGCAGGGAGTTCTTTTTCAGATATTCTTAAGCAAAACAAAAACTTTACTGATTATGAATATTATGCCATAAAGATTGGTGAACAAACAGGGCAGCAAGCCCAAATTGCTTTTGAATTGAGTGAATTTTATAAACGCAAAAATGAACTGCGTAGAGAGATTATATCAGCACTTACCTATCCGATTATAGTAATGTGTACAGCATTGTTGGTTATCGCTTTTATGTTGAAGTACGTTGTACCGATATTTGTTGATATTTTTAAACAAAACAAAGTCGATTTACCAGGAATTACCGAAGCCATTATAAGCTTTTCTAACTTTGTAAGTGATAATAGTTGGTTATTATTAGGAAGTATTCTTGTTGGTGTCACTGCAATGATATTCATCTCTAAAAAGAAATGGTATCGAAAAATTTTAGGAAAGATTCAACTTCGTTTGCCTATCCTCGGCAATTATTTTCAAAGGATTTACATGGCACAATTTACCCAAGCAGTCTCTCTATTAACGATGGCAAAAGTACCTTTGGTAGATAGTATTGATCTTGTAAAAAATATGATAAATTTTTACCCTCTTCAAGAAGGGTTACACAAAACGAGGGATTTGGTGCTTGTGGGAGGGTCGTTGAGTAGTGCTTTTGCTCAACATTCGATTTTTGATAAAAAAATGATCGCTATGATACGGGTTGCCGAAGAAACAAATCAAACAGAATTTATCTTTCAAAGACTTAATGAGCAATACAACCAACAGGTAAAACATCAATCACAAGTGATTTCTAATGTTCTTAATCCGTTATTGACCATTGGGGTTGGAATTATTGTAGGAGTCATTCTTATTGCTATGTATTTGCCAATGTTCAGATTGAGTAGTGTAATTGGGTAATATTAAAAATCTTCGAAATAAGTGTTTTTACTTTTTTGTTAAGCTTATATCTCTCAAAAAAAGAAACCCTTTAAACAAAATAGTTTAAAGGGTTTTTAAGTGGTCCCACTTGGGCTCGAACCAAGGACCCCCTGATTATGAGTCAGGTGCTCTAACCAGCTGAGCTATGGGACCTAAAACGGAGGGCAAATTTAAGAATTTGATATATACACACCAAATATTTTTTTTGATAATTTTTCAAGTGATTTAAAATACCCTAATATACATATTACTAGTTCTACTTTATAGAGGAGCTTCCTGGCATAATTCGATAAGAACACTGTTGGTATCTTTTGGGTGTACAAAAGCAACTAATTTATTGTCTGCTCCACGTTTAGGAGCCTTATTGATCAGTTGAAACCCCTCTTTATCTAGTCTGTCCATCTCTTTCTCTATATCATCTACATCAAAAGCAATATGATGGATCCCTTCTCCTTTTTTAGCAATAAATTTTCCTATAGGGCCATCATCTTTGGTGCTGGCGAGGAGTTCTATTTTATTATTTCCAATTTTAAAAAATGACGTAATCACTGATTCGCTTTCAACAACTTCTTGTTTATATGGAGGAACTCCCAAAAGTTTCTCATATACAGTATTTGCCTGATCAATATCCTTGACAGCAATACCAATATGTTCTATTTTATTAATATGATTCATATTATGATACTATTTATGTGGTAAAGGTACTATTTATCTTATTGTGATATAACGAATATAAAGTCAAATAATACAAAGAAAAATAGTAAAAACTTGCTGGATAAGGTGTTTAATGAGTCGCTATCTTTTTAAAAGTATTATTGTCTTATGTCTTCAAAATATTAATATGTATTTTTGTGCCATGGAAACAAATAGACAGAAAAAAATTGCAGGAGTATTACAACGAGATGTTGCAGATGTGATACAACTTGCTTTACGAGAGGCTGGAGTACATGGAATTTTGGTTTCTGTAACTAAAGTAAACGTTACAACTGATCTTTCTTTGGCAAAGGTATACATGAGTATTTTTCCGCATAAAGAAGGAGAAACAGTATTGAAAGAAGTAAATGCAGTAAAATCACAGATCAAACACCAAATAGCACAACGTACCAAAAATCAATTGCGTCGTATGCCCGAATTATCCTATTTTATTGATGATTCGTTAGAATATATTTCAAATCTTGAAGAAGCAGTAAAAGGGAAAGAAAATCCAATACATGATCGTGACCTTCTCGAGAGACGTAAAAAGAAATAATATCTACAGGTAATCCTAACATAATGATTTATTCCTGTGATTTCATCATTATTCTTTTATCTTTATTCCAGAATTAAGATAAACATCTATTTTACGACCTCAGGCAAATTTTGAATTTTTCACTTTACATCGCAAAGCGTTACTTATTTTCTCCGGGTAGCAGTAATGCCATCAATATTATTACAGGTATTGCCGCAGCAGGTGTTGTTATAGGGGCAATGTCTCTCTTTATTGTATTGTCAGGTTTTGCAGGATTAAAAGATTTTAGCCTTCAGTTTTCTACATATTTTGATCCTGATCTTAAAATTTTTCCTTCTGAAGGAAAGACCTTTATCTTTACTAAAGATCAAAAAACAAAAATTTCTGCTCTTGATGAGGTAGTTAATTTTTCTGAAATTGTTGAAGAACATGTGCTCCTTGAGTTTAGAGAGAAACAAAAAACAGCTTTTATAAAAGGTGTAGATGCTAATTATAGTAAAGTTGTTCAAACAGATAGCATATTAGGATATGGAGAATGGTTAACAAATAATGATTTTCAGGTAGTGGCCGGTAGTGGGATTAGCAGAGAATTGAGTATGGGAGTAGAGCAAACCTATACCAATCTCTTAAATATTTATGTGCCTAAACCTGGCAAAGGTATTCCAACAGATCCCTCAAAAGCATTTAGTATAGAAAAAGCAGTAAATATTGGTATTTATAGTATTAGCGAAGAACTTGATAGTAAATACTTATTTGCTACAACAGGGTTAGTTCGCAAATTGCTATCCCTATCAGAAGATAAAGTCACCCATATAGAAATTAAACTGGCTCCAGAGGCTGATGAATCAAGAGTAAAACAAGAGTTGCAATCGATTTTTGAGGATAAAGTAATTGTTAAAAACAGAGTACAGTTAAACGATGCTTTATATAAAATGCTGAACACAGAAAATCTCGTTTCTTATCTCGTTATTACCTTGATCGCTATCATTGCTCTGTTTAATGTTGCCGGAGCGATTATCATGATGATAATCGATAAAAAAGACAACATCAAGACGCTTTACAATGTTGGTGCTGCTTTACCAAAAGTTAGAAAAATATTCTTATTTCAAGGATTGTTAATGACGATATTAGGAACATTGCTAGGATTATTATTAGGTTTTACCCTTATTGTATTACAGCAACGTTTTGGTTTATTAATGATTACCCCTTCGTTACCATATCCTACTCGAATCACAGCAACCAGTTTTGTGATTGTTTTTTTTACAATAACAATTATCGGATTTATTGCTTCTTTATTGGCATCGAGTAGAATCAATCAAAAATTAGTAAATTAAATTTTTCTGTCATTTAAAAATTATGCTTTTAAAATATATAATCATTATTTATGATTAATATATTTTTAGGTATTTTCGGTTTATAACAGTTAATACTGTACTTGATTATGCGCGTAACTATAAATAATATTCCCAGGGACCTAAAAACCGTTATTGATTCAGAACCTGTTGATTTTTTGATCAAAAGTGCAAAAAATCACCCAAGAAAAAATGGAATGAGTCTTTCTATATTTTCTCTTTTTTGGAATACAATTGTGATGGTACTTTTGATAGGTTTCATAAAACCATCGTTTGAAAATGGAAAACTACATCTAGCATCCGATGATCTGGACTCTTTGTTGTTTCCTGCGATATTTTTAGGTTTTTTCTTAGTAATAGGTATTGCAATTGCTGTCTGGGGAGTCATTATGCTTTTTCAAAAAGGAGGATATTTTGTAGGTACCGAAAGTCGATTGATCAAATACAGAAAAGGCACTGTAGAAATAAAAGATTGGGAACAGTTTTCTGGCAATATTAAGGTTAAGAAACGTAAAACCCATGGCGATCTTGAGCTGGAATTGCGTACAGGAAAAATGAGAAGCCGCAAAAATGGAGGAGATCAATTTGTACCGGATATTATTTTTATGTCCAAAATTGAAAACGTATTAGAGGTCGAAAAAAAATGTAGAATCAGAATCAAAGAAAATGATCCAACACCAAGAGTAGATTATTAATACACGGATTAATGATTGCCTTATTTCATAAAGATATCTTCTAGTAGCTACACAAACTCAAAGCCTGCAAACTTGGACTGTACTTCATCAAAAGCAGCAAAAACATCTTCTGGGCGATCACTAGTCACCATTTTTGTCCTATATTCTTTAAAATGAGGAATCCCTTTAAAATAATTGGTATAATGTCTTCGGGTTTCAAAAACTCCAAGTTTTTCACCCTTCCAGTCGATAGCCATTTGCAAATGCCTACGTGCTGCTATGACACGTTCTTCTATAGTAGGAGGCGGTAGATGCTCTCCTGTTTCAAAAAAGTGTTTTACTTCTGCAAAAAACCAAGGATAACCAATGCTGGCACGACCAATCATTGCACCGTCTAATCCATATTGATCTCGCATTTCCATGGCACGCTCAGGAGAATCTACATCTCCATTACCAAACACAGGAATATGCATTCTGGGATTGTTTTTTACCTCTGCAATAGGTTTCCAGTTGGCATTGCCTTTATACATTTGTGCTCTCGTGCGACCATGTATAGAGATCGCTTTGCACCCTACATCTTGTAATCGTTCTGCGACTTCTACAATCCTAATAGAATCGTGATCCCAACCCAAACGGGTTTTTACAGTAACCGGTAATTTGGTATGTTTTACCATCGCTTCGGTCAACGATACCATAAGGTCAATATCTTTTAAGATTCCTGCCCCTGCTCCTTTGCTGACTACTTTTTTTACAGGGCATCCAAAATTGATATCGATAATATCGGGACCTGAAGCTTCTACAATCTCTACAGACTTGAGCATCGAATCAAGATTAGCGCCAAAAATCTGAATGCCTACAGGACGTTCTTTTTCATAAATATCAAGTTTCATGACGCTTTTGGCAGCATCTCTTATCAACCCCTCGCTAGAGATAAACTCTGTATACACCACATCTGCACCTTGTTCTTTGCATAATGCACGAAAAGGAGGATCGCTCACATCTTCCATCGGTGCTAATAGTAATGGAAATTCCCCTACATCTATGTCTCCTATTTTTGCCACAGTATATTTTTGGTGTAAAATTACGTAAAACCCTCAATGTTTTCAAAAACCTTTGCGATTTGAAGCTATAAAAATATAGGAGAGATGATATAAAGCTTATAAAATCCAACTATATTTGCAAGTCATTACAAGAGTGGAATTTGCGTGAGGGATAGAAGCATGCTACCGTGTAGCGCGTATAGCCCGACCCGAAATGTAATGAAGGGTCACGCCCCAGAATTTATTTGAAAAAGAAGAATGAAAAACATTAGAAACTTTTGCATTATTGCTCATATTGACCATGGTAAAAGTACCCTGGCAGATCGATTATTAGATTTTACCGGTTCTGTAACGGCTCGCGAAGCGCAAAACCAGTTGCTTGATAATATGGATCTAGAACGTGAGCGTGGGATTACAATCAAGAGCCATGCAATACAAATGGAGTATACGTATAAAGGAGAAGAATATATCCTTAATTTGATTGATACTCCGGGTCATGTTGATTTTTCTTACGAAGTTTCTCGTTCGATTGCTGCTTGCGAAGGAGCATTGCTTGTAGTAGATGCTGCTCAAAGTATACAGGCACAAACGATTTCTAATTTATATCTGGCATTAGAAAATGATCTTGAAATCATACCAGTGCTCAATAAAGTAGATTTACCAAGTGCAAATCCAGAAGAGGTAACCGATGATATTGTAGACCTTTTGGGTTGCGAGGCCGAAGATGTAATTCCTGCAAGTGCTAAGACAGGAATTGGTATCGAAGAAATACTTGAAGCGATAATAGAACGTGTTCCTGCTCCCGAAGGCGTTACAGAAGAACCTTTACAAGCCCTTATTTTTGATTCTGTGTACAACCCTTTTAGAGGCGTTGAAACTTATTTTAGAGTAGTAAATGGCGAGATCAAAAAAGGACAACAAATTAAGTTTGTAGCCACAGGAAAAAACTATTTTGCAGACGAGATTGGTACACTTAAATTGAATCAGGTTCCTAAGCAAGTGATCAAAACCGGGGATGTGGGATATTTGATCACCGGGATCAAAGATGCAAGAGAGGTAAAAGTAGGAGATACCATTACAGATGCAAAAGTACCCACTCAAAATGCTATTGAAGGTTTTGAAGATGTAAAACCAATGGTTTTTGCCGGAATTTATCCTGTAGATACCGAAGATTATGAAGAGTTAAGAGCTTCGATGGAAAAACTACAGCTCAATGATGCGTCACTAGTATTTACTCCGGAAAGTTCTGCAGCGCTAGGATTTGGATTTCGTTGTGGTTTCTTGGGAATGCTCCACATGGAAATTATTCAAGAGCGCTTAGAACGAGAGTTTAATATGACTGTAATTACTACAGTACCCAACGTATCTTATCACGCTTTTACCAATAAAGAACCAGATCAGGTTATCATTGTAAATAACCCTACTGATCTCCCTGATCCTTCTAAAATGAATAGGGTTGAAGAACCTTATATCAAAGCATCTATCATTACTAAAGCTGATTTTGTTGGCCCTGTAATGTCGTTGTGTATCGAAAAACGAGGTGAGATCACAAATCAAACGTATCTTACAACAGAACGTGTAGAACTTTCTTTTGATATGCCATTGGCAGAGATTGTTTTTGATTTTTATGATCGCCTTAAAACCGTTTCAAAAGGATATGCGTCTTTTGATTATGCACCCATCGGGATGAGAGCTTCAAAACTGGTAAAAGTCGATGTATTATTGAATGCAAATACAGTAGATGCACTCTCAGCGTTATTACATCAGGATAATGCTTATGATATTGGGAAAAAGATGTGCGAAAAGCTTAAAGAACTTATCCCACGTCAGCAATTTGATATTCCTATTCAGGCTGCTATTGGAGCAAAAATAATTGCTCGTGAAACGGTAAAAGCCCTTAGAAAAGATGTGACTGCAAAATGTTATGGAGGAGATATCTCTCGTAAACGTAAATTACTTGAAAAACAAAAGAAAGGTAAAAAACGTATGCGTCAGGTAGGTAATGTTGAAATACCACAAGAAGCATTTATGGCAGTACTAAAACTGAATGACTAAGTTACTAAAATGATCAAAGCTATTCTGAATTTTCAAAACAGCTTTGTTATAGAAATATACGATAACTGCTCATCAATAGGGCAGTTATTTTTTTATAGATAGCCAAAAATGTAGGAAATACACTTCTTTGTTAAAGTTAATTTTATCGTTAAAAAGTATTTTCTTGAAGATTAAATGCAATAATGAAATAAATTTTTATAAATTGCATTGTGATTATGATAATCATACTATACAAACTAAACAACAAACTATGCAAAATTTATCTCCTACCCAGATCCCAATTTATGTGTATTTTTTTATTATATCAGTAGCACTGGCTAGTATTTCTTAAGCTTTGAAGAAGTATTTACAATCAGAATGAGTAGACGGCTATAACGTATTGCGTTTATATTACAGATGCTTTTTTAGCTTCTATCATTTTTTGTAACATATACTCAACCCCATTTTCATCATTACTTTTTGTCATGTAATTGGCGATTTGTTTTACATTAGGGTGCGCATTTGCCATAGCAAAGCTGTAGGTCGCTCGCGACATCATTTCAAGATCGTTATTATAATCGCCAAATACCATAGTCTCTTCGGGAGTAATATTATTTTTTTCTTGTAGTTGTTGTAATGCATGACCTTTATTGGCGAGATTATGTGATAGGTCTAACCATATTTCTCCTGATACTTTTACTTTTACCCTACCTTCTAGGTGTTTTAAAGCAGGGTATACATATTTTTCAGATCCATTTTGATTGCATATTGCTATTTTTAGATATACATCATCGGTTACTTCAGATAAATCTTTGACAACTTCATAACGATCATAATATTCAGAAAACATATTTATAAAGTCCTGCCCATAATCTTCAATATATCCCTTTT
The DNA here is from genome assembly GCF_006443095.1 of Aquimarina algicola. Taxonomy (GTDB): domain Bacteria; phylum Bacteroidota; class Bacteroidia; order Flavobacteriales; family Flavobacteriaceae; genus Aquimarina; species Aquimarina algicola. Next base: position 1,083,048 of record NZ_VFWZ01000002.1, on the reverse strand, counting down.
TACGACCACAAAGTACAACCTGAGATCCTTTTAGCGTTCGAGTGATATCGATGAGTTCGAGATAGGTTTTTCTATCAATTGCAGTAGTTTGCAGTTCTGTATCTTGTAGCATGGTTAATGCTCCATTTTCTGCAATGACATAGATATTATCTTTAATAGGTTCTAATTTATTGATAATACTATAATACTGTCTTCCGCTAGCAGCAACAAAGGTTACTCCTAATTCTTGTAACTCTTGAAAAAGTTCAAAAAAGTGATGGCTTATCTGATCTTTAGAATTCAACAAAGTTCCATCCATATCAGTAGCGACTAATTTAATCTGAGATAAATCCATAAAAATCTTGACTTTTAGTAATAATTAGGTGTAAAGGTATCAGAGATCATATTAAAAATATGATTATTTATGTGAAGATAGTATTAATTTAGTGTCTAGAAGATATAGTAAAAATAAATTTCAATTTATAGCGAACTCTAAATATATGAACTTCTTTCAGAAAGAAATAGCATTGCGCCCTTATCCCAGAGGTTTCCACTTGATTACTGATGAGGTGGTTTCAGCGATTCCAGAAATACAACAAATTCAAATAGGTCAATTGCAAGTTTTTATCAAACATACTTCTGCCGGCTTAACGATCAACGAAAATGTCGATCCGACAGTAAGAAAAGATTTTGAAAGTCACATGAATGTTATGGTTCCTGAAAATGCTCCGTACTATTTGCATACGTATGAGGGGCCGGATGATATGCCTGCGCATATCAAAGCATCTATATTGGGTAGTTCTATTCAAATACCCATTACCGATGGAAAGCTTAATATGGGGATTTGGCAAGGCATTTACCTTTGCGAACATCGTAATCATGGAGGGGCTCGTAATCTGGTATTAACTGCTTTTGGTGCTTAGAAAATAATATGTTTATTCAAATCGAAACGTATAAATTCTATTATTTTTATTGAATTGCAGTTACAATGTCTTTTAAAAACTGATTAAAATCGACCGTATTACCTGCCAAACCAAATCTTACTACTACTAAATCTTTGGAAGGGATTATAAATACCCGTTGTCCCTGAAAACCATTTGCAGAGAACATATCTTTGGGAGCATCGGGATAAAATCCGCCTGCATTTAGCCAAAAATGTCCTCCATAATCGCCTTCAGAGGTAGGTGTAGGTGTTGTAATATAATCCACCCAGCTTTTGTCAAAGATTTGTTTTCCGTTCCAGTTGCCTTTATGTAGATATAGTAATCCAAACTTACCCCAATCTCTCACTGTTGCCCATGAATAAGATGAACCTATGTAGTTACCTGCCAAATCTGTTTCTATTAACATTGAATGCATACCGATTTTGTCAATAAACTCTCGATAAGGGAAATCCAAATATTCTTGATAATCTGTAAATTGTTTTCGTAAGATTCCTGATAATAGGTTGGATACTCCTGATGAGTAATACCAATATTCATTGGGTTTATGAATCGCTTTTTTATTGATTTGTGATGCAGTCATATCGGTATCCAAATACAACATTTTGGTAACATCAGATATTGAACCATAATCTTCATCCCACTTTAGACCACAGTTCATTTGTAATAAATTATGAATAGTGATTTGTTTTCTATCATCATTTTGCCATTCTTTTATAGGTGCTTTACTATCAATATCAATTTTACCTTGTGATTGAAGCACTCCATATACTGTAGAGAGAATACTTTTGGTCATAGACCAGCCCAGTAGTTTAGAGTTTTTATCAATTCCTCCTACATATTTTTCTGCAATGATATGGTCTTTGTGTAGGATTAAAACAGCTCTGGTTCTTTTTACATCCTGACCATTTTGATCAAACATGGAGTCTATAGCGATGTTTATTTGATCGTAATTAACAGAGGCAAATACAGTATCTTTTTGTTCTAATTCTCCATAGGGATATGCTAATCCTGTATTGGTCTTGATTCTTTTTGGAGTCAATACGGGTTCATTAGCCTTATAATCTTCATTGATTAGAACACTGCCAACTCCTTCTCTATAGATAGCTTTGCGTTCATTAAGACCAAAAACAGAAGCTACAGAAGATTTTTCTTCTTGATTTACGGTATCATCTGCTAAATGAACGGGTGCAAAATTATTATCATTTTTATCTGTGTATTCAGCACTTCTATGACCAATAAATATAGATGAGTTCATATTTTTGGCAGAATACCCCGTTAGTATGGTAAGTTTTGGATAATTAAGAACAAAAACAATACTAATGGTTACTAAAAGAATGAGGAAAAAGATAATAAAGCCTCTTTTGAGTTTTTTCATAAGAATAAAGGGTTAAATCAATCTAAAAATACATAATCCTACTTAAAAATACTTAGTACTTTTGTAGAAAGAAAAGACTATGATAAATGTACAGAAAATTCGAGAAGACTTTCCTATCCTTAAAAGAATGGTCAACGGAAAACCTCTCGTATATTTTGATAATGCTGCTACATCGCAAACTCCACAAATAGTAATAGATGCTATAGTAGATTATTACAGTAATTATAATGCAAATATTCACAGGGGAGTACATGCCTTGTCTCAAGAAGCAACAGATGCATATGAACAAGCACGCAAAAAAATACAAAAGCATTTTAATGCAAAGCATCCTTATGAAATTATATTTACCTCAGGCACTACGCATAGTATCAATATAGTCGCAACTGGTTTTACCAATTTATTACAAAAAGATGATGAAATTATTGTTTCTGCATTAGAACATCATTCTAATATTGTTCCTTGGCAAATGTTGTGTGAACGAACAGGGGCAGTGCTCAAAGTAATTCCAATGACAGAAGAAGGCGAATTGGTTATGGATGTATATGATCAATTACTATCGAGCAAAACCAAACTTGTTTTTGTAAACCATATCTCTAATGCACTGGGAACGATAAACCCTATCGAAGAGATGATCAAAAAAGCTCACACTGTAGGTGCTGCCGTTTTGATTGATGCAGCCCAGTCAGGGCCTCATATCAAACCAGATGTTCAAGCACTTGATGTTGATTTTTATGTTGCTTCTGCTCATAAGTTGTGTGGGCCAACCGGAGTAGGAATGTTATACGGTAAAGAAGAATGGTTGAATAAATTACCTCCTTATCAAGGAGGAGGCGAAATGATTGAAGAAGTAACGTTCGAAAAAACAACATATGCAGGATTGCCTCATAAATTTGAAGCAGGAACTCCTAATATTTGTGGTGGAATTGCTTTTGGTGTAGCAATTGATTATATGAATAGTATTGGTTTTGATGATATTGCTGTTTACGAAAATGAGCTACTAGAATATGGTACCAAACGATTGTTAGAAATAGAAGGACTGAGAATCTATGGTACTTCAAAACATAAAACTTCTGTAATTTCCTTTAACCTAGAAGGAGTTCATCCTTATGATGTAGGTACTATTGTAGATAAGTTAGGAATTGCAGTACGTACAGGGCATCATTGTGCACAACCTATTATGGATTTTTATCAAATTCCCGGTACAATACGAGCATCTTTCTCATTTTACAATACCAAAGAAGAAATTGATGCTTTGGTAGAAGCTGTAAAAAAAGCAAAAATGATGCTATCATAAAAGTGAAGGGAACAATAACATTATCGATAACTCGTTGAAGATGTTATCATCATACTTAATATAGTTTAAAAATGAAGTTACAGGATCACCTATATAAATGTAGTATTTTCTTACTCGTATCGTTTTTTTTAATATCGTGTATTAGTGATAATGAAACAAATGACACTGTAGGAGAAATCGATAATCCACTACAAAATCCCTTTGATGGGATTCCTGCAGGAAATCCAGATGGTAACGCTGCAATCCCGGCAGAAGCATCACTAGAAGATGTGTCTAATCCCGATACTGTAATTGGTGATGGCACACCAGAAAGTTGTACAGGTCAGGCTTTTATCGATGCAGTAGCAAAAGGGGGTAAGATTGTGTTTAATTGTGGAGAAGCCCCAATCACTATTACATTGGATACACCTGCAAAAGTGTTTAATAATGCTAACGATGAGGTTGTCATAGATGGAGGAGGGCTTGTTACATTGAGTGGAAATAACCAAACTCGAATTCTATACATGAATACTTGTGACCGTAATCAAGTTTGGACCACTGATCAATGTCAAAATCAAGATCACCCAAGATTAACAGTACAGAACTTAACATTTGCTAATGCCAATTCTACAAACGAAACAGAGTTTGATGGTGGAGGTGCTATTTGGGTTCGTGGAGGGCGTTTTAAAGCGATAAATTGCCGTTTTTTTAATAACACCTGTGCCAGTAATGGCCCTGATGTAGGAGGTGGAGCTATAAGAGTGTTTAGCCAATATAATAACCAGCCTGTATATATTGTAAATAGTACTTTTGGTGGTAAAGAAGGTCTTGGAAACTCGGGAGCAAATGGAGGAGCAATAAGCAGTATTGGAGTTTCCTGGACAATTATTAATAGTTTGTTTTCTTACAATAAAGCGATTGGTAGCGGAGGCAATCCTGCAAGACCAAATACCCCGGGAGGAGGTAGCGGGGGTGCTATCTATAATGATGGAAATACGATGACATTAACCCTATCGGGAACTCATATTACTGCAAACGAAGTTAATGATTTTGGAGCTGCAATCTTTTTTGTAACAAATGACCGTTCTGGAAATATGGTCATTGAAACATCTACAATAGAAAATAATATAGGAGGGTCATGGTATCCATCCTATCCGGGGATATCGGCTCATGCAGATACCGATATTAGAGTAGTGAACTCTACAATCATCGAATAAACATAGTATTCGTTATTATATTTATTTCTGAATGATGATCATAATATTATTGATCGAACTTGTATCATTGGCTTCAATATAACTCTTGAAGGAACTATAAATGTTATGAGTATTTGCAATTTAATGGTTTCAATATCAAACTGTTAAACAGTTCTAATTTTTGTTAAAGAATAAAACAAAATTAAAATAAGAGCCGTTTTATCCTTATCTTATAATAGAGAATTGTTACATCAATATATGCAGTATTATGATACAGAAAACATATCAGACACTCCTTGCGTTAGTGATAATCATTGCTTTTTTAAGTTGTACTAATTCTAAAAAACGAAATCAACAAGATCAGAATAATACTGATCAGCAAGAAGAAACACAACCAACGTCGCAAGAACCCATTAAACGTTGTAATACTATGGAAGTGTTAGAGAAGCATTTGGCAAAGCGCCCTGATCTTAGATCAAAAATGGATAATATCGAGAAGCATTGTGAGGCGTTTATAGAAATGAGAAAGAGTGGTAGAATAAATGTGTTGGATACGATTAATATTCCTACTGTTGTACACATTATCTATAATAATGATAAAGAAAATATTAGTGAAGAGCAGATACAATCACAAATAGATGTTCTCAATGAGGATTTCAACAAAAAAAATACGGATATCTCACAAATACCTAAAGAATTTTCTGATCGATCTTCTTCTGTAAACCTTCGTTTTTCTTTGGATAGTGTTATTAGAATTTCTTCAACCAAAACTTCGTGGGGTACCGATGACGAAATGAAATTCTCTTCAAGTGGAGGTTCGGATGTTATTTCACCAAACACTCGTCTTAATATATGGGTATGTAATATAGATGGTGGGGTTCTTGGATATGCTCAATTTCCTGGAGATAATCCTGATACAGATGGTATCGTTGTTTCACCTCAGTATTTTGGGACTTCAGGATCTGCTATTGCTCCTTTTGATAAAGGTAGAACCACTACACATGAAGTTGGTCATTGGTTAAATCTTCGACATATTTGGGGTGATGGAGGCTGTTTACAAGACGATTTTGTTGCTGACACCCCAGAATCTAATACGCCTAATTATGGCTGTCCTGATTATCCTGTGGTGAATTGTGAATCTAATGATATGACCATGAACTATATGGATTATGTTGATGATGCCTGTATGTATATGTTTACTAGTGGACAAACTGATAGAATGAGAGCTGTCTTTGCAAGTGGTGGCCCAAGAGAAGGTTTTTTAAATTCATTATAGACAATGATATTATAGTATATTACGAGTAAAGAAAAATAAAAGAATACATGAAACTATTCGTAATAGCATTGCTAAGTTTTACCACAATGTTTTCATCCTGTGGCAACATTTCTAAGCAGACAAAAGAACTTATAATTGCAAGCTATCAGGTAGATTGTGAAGGTGTGGCTCTTCAAAAATGTTTGTTGATCAAAGAAAAGACCGAAGATGAATGGATGTATTTTTATAATGATATTGAAGGATTTAAATATCAAGAAGGATACGAATATGTTGTAAAGGTTGAAGTATCAAACATAAAAAACCCTCCTGCCGATGGCTCTTCTTTACAATATACTTTGGTCAAAATATTATCACAAGAACAAGTTCAAAGCCAAAATGTTTCACAATATCTCTCTCCTGTTACTCAAGATACATCAATAATAGCAATAGAATATAGAGCTTCTACACGTGGTTCTTTTCTCTCTATCAAGGTTAATAAAGATGTTATAGAACGAACTGCTGATCGTAGCTTGAAGGATAGTAAAACGACAAAATGCTCTAAAAAAGACTGGAGCGAGATTACTGCATTAGTTCAAGATGTAGCATTAGAAAAGATCAACGCATTAGAGGCTCCATCCTCAAAAAAAAATACAGACGCTGCTTTGATAGCTCAAATCAAGGTTATTTTGCCCTCACAAACATTTACTTCTTCACAATTTGATCATGGTAATCCACCAGAAGAAATTGAACAATTAGTTAATACTATCCTATCATTGGCAGAAAGTATTGAATAGCAAAAATTCTTATCGTATTTTTGTTAAAAATTTGCGAGAATGACCATACAAGAAATTCAGGAAGAAATTGTTGACGAGTTTAGCATGTTTGATGATTGGATGCAACGATATGAATACATGATTGAATTGGGAAAATCACTTCCGATCATTGAAGAAAAATACAAGACAGACGACAACATTATAAAAGGATGTCAAAGTAAAGTTTGGGTGCATGCAGAAATGAACGATGAAAAAATCGAGTTTACTGCCGATAGCGATGCTATTATTACCAAAGGTATTATTGCGATACTCATACGAGCTTTTTCTGGGCAGCATCCAAAAGATATTATAGATGCAAATACAGATTTTGTTGATGAAATAGGGCTAAAAGAACATCTTTCTCCCACGCGAGCTAATGGATTGGTGAGCATGATCAAACAATTAAAGATGTATGCAATAGCTTATCAAACACAATTAAACTAGATTTTTGTTAAGGACATTCTATTAAAATCGACTAAAATTAATACCATGAGCGAAGTTACTATAGATACCAATGAACTTGGAGAAAAAATTGTCGGGGTACTCAAAACCATCTATGATCCCGAAATACCTGTAGATATTTATGAATTAGGATTGATTTATGATGTTTTTGTAAATGAAGATTATGATGTGAAAATCCTAATGACATTAACTTCTCCCAATTGTCCTGTTGCCGAATCTTTACCAGAAGAAGTACGTGAAAAAGTAAAATCTCTTAATGCTGTAAATGATGCAGAAATAGAACTTACATTTGATCCCCCATGGTCTCAGGATTTGATGAGTGAAGAAGCAAAACTAGAATTAGGAATGCTTTAATTACTTTTTAGTAATACCGTTTTTTAAAAGAATTATTAGTATTGAAGCAAGATTATGGCAGAAGAAATTGTAAATAGAGTTGCAAATAATAAAAAGCTAGTCACTTTTGATTTAGAAGATTTATATCCCGAAGGTAATCGAGTCGTTTTTGATATTAAAGACTGGTTGTATGAGGGGCTGATATTACGAGAAAAAGAGTTCAGAAAACAAGTAGCTGATCACGACTGGAGTCAATATCAGAGTAGTTATATCGTTTTCAATTGTTCTACAGATGCAATTATACCGGGTTGGGCATATCTATTGCTTACAAGTGCAGCTATGCCTTTTGCCAAAAAAGTAGTTGTAGGATCTTTAGAAACTTTAGAAACAATATTATATCAAGAAATCATATATCAACTTGATGTTTCTTCTTATCAAGATAAATTTTTAATCATAAAAGGGTGCTCTAATAAACCTGTTCCGCAAGGTGCATATATTGCATTAATTCAAAAATTACAACCTGTTGCCAAAAGCATTATGTATGGAGAAGCATGCTCATCTGTTCCTCTGTTTAAACAAAAATAAAACCTCTTATCTAGTAATATTACCTTTTATCGAAAACTTCTGTGTAGATATGTAGTATACGTGGTCACGATCGTTATAAAGAATATATCTTTACCCGCATAAAATTATATTCTTTCAAGTTATGTTTTGAAGTATTCTATCTTTAACTTTCAATAACAACTTGTTTATTAATTAATAAAATTAACGATCAAATGAAAAACACACTCTTAACCATTACAATGCTATGTATAAGCATAACGTCTTTATTTGCGCAAGATGAAGAAAAAAAAGATGACACTCCCAAAGATGGATGGACAAAAGCAGGAAACATTAGTTTTTTGCTTAATCAGTCTGCATTTAATGCTGAATGGCTAGGAGGAGGAACTTCTAATATTGCAGGTAACTTATCATTGTCTTATGATTTTAATTATAGAAAAGGAAACCTTACATGGGATAATAAGATTCTTGCTGATTATGGATTAACTAAATTAGATGACCAAGAATTTACAAGAAAAACTAATGATAGGTTCGAATACAACTCCTTATTGGGTAAACAAATCAAAGAGTCTAACTGGTATTATTCATTAATCCTTAACTTTAGAACTCAATTTGATAAAGGGTTCGAATTTGGAGAAGAGCCTATTATTGATGAAACTACAGGTGATGTAATTGGTACAAGAGAGACCAGATCAGAAATAACACGAATTTTTTCTCCTGCTTATCTTCTTGTAGGTCCAGGTCTTTTATGGAAGAAAAATGATAATTTAAAGGTAAATATAGCACCGGCAACTGCCAGATTTATTTTTGTAAATGGTGATTTTACGGATACAAATAATCCTAATAATTTATTAGATGCAAATGATGAGTATTTTGGAGTAGAGGCCAATGAATCTACACGTTTTGAGTTTGGTGCTTCTGTTAATGCTTATGCTAAATTTGAAATCATGGAAAACATTTCTATGGAAAACATTTTGAATTTATATTCTAATTATCTTGAAGATCCACAAAATGTAGATTTAGATTATACAGCAAATATCGTGATGACAATAAACAAATATCTATCAACTAATCTTACTTTTCAAGCAATTTATGATGATAATGCAATCGGAGCATTTCAGATCAGAGAGGTATTTGGTTTAGGGATCAATTATGGTTTCTAAAAGAAAAAGAAAAATTTATATATAAAGAGTAAAAGCCCAAAAACTGTTATTCAGAAACAGCTTTTGGGCTTTTATTTATCGTGATTATTATCTTTCAGCTATTATATTCCATAAAAAATTCGTGATCGTCTTGTCCTGTAATTATAAATCCACATCTAGTATATAAATCCTTAGCGGGGTTTTGTTTTAGAACCTTTAAGGTTACTTTTTTTGAATTTTCGATCACTTTTTGTATCACTTGCTTGCCTATACCTTGTCCCTGATATTTTGGTAGTACTTGTAGCTGCATAATTTCAGAAGTTGTATCCTCTTCTTTATACTTGATCATTCCAACTTTTTGGTTATTTGACCAAAGGATATATATGTAATTAAATCTATAATATATTCGAGCTTTATGAGCTATGTCATTCATGGGTATACCTGCATTTTCTAAATGCACTGCCATAGTCTGTTTTCTTAGGTCAAATAAAAAGTCTATGTCTGTTTGTTTTGCTTTGACAAGGGTAAGAGATTGCATGACTTGTATTACTATTATGATAGTGTTATTACAGATATGTAATTCAATACATCATTATTTTGATCAAATCTTTATCAGCATTAATTTTTAAAACCATTGTGCCCAAGGAATTCTTGATAGCATTAAAATCCAAGCGATAGTATAGAAAATAGCCAAGATTTTAAATTTTGGAGTAGAGGTTAATTTCTTTTTATGTTTAGAATATCCGATAGTAATAAAGACGATTGTTAAAATCATTACGGTTGGATGCTCAACATTATAAAGACGTAGTGTAGCATCTTTCATGATTTCTCCAACTTTGTATGTTCCTGAAAACCATACGACAAGAGGGGATAAAAAGAAAATAGCAAGACCAATTAATAACTGAATATGTGAAACAATAAGTGCGAATAAAGAAACTCTAAAATCTTTTGGAGCATACTCTCTTTTACCGAAAAAACCGGCTAGGGCATTTATAGTTGCCAATGTTACAATTAGTAAAACAAGATAAGCCCAATAAGAGTGAACAATCTGAATCGCTTGATACATAATATACGTCGTTTAGTTAATGAAGTTTTGTTTTGTATTTGTAAAAATCAAGAGTTATAAAAGTTTCTTGATGATAGTTCAAAGGTAAGTATAATGGTTAAAAAAACCTTATCTGTAAGATTGATAGAAAGATAATTTTTATTTATTGAGTAATTCATATGATTTGATAATTCTGTTTTGACATTATCATTATGAGTATTAATAATAACAAAAAATCCCCTCTCAGTTATGAGAGGGGATTTCTATATCATTTTGAATATTATAGTACTATAAATACTAGTTAAAAAGATAACGTAATCCTATTTGCATTTGCCATCTAGAAGATTGATTACCTTCATCATCGATTTCTTCTACATTCTCTATGTTTCTCTCGTTTACTTGGAAACTAGGAACGTTGTTGTCATCAACTCCAATTAAATCAATAATTTGAACCTCTCCAAAGTTTCCAGCAAATTTACGTACACCCCAGTCTTTATTTAAGAAGTTTCCAAAGTTAAGGATATCAGCAGTGATTTGGAATCCGTGAGTGTTATTACCTACCTTAAGAGAGAAATCTTGAACAAATTTGAAGTCAAAAATATGATTCCAAGGTCCTCTTTCTCCATTACGTTCTGCATATTGTCCTCTACGATCTCTTAGGTAATCATTACCTTCAATATAATTGTTAAGTATTTGCCATTGTTCTTCAGCACTAGTAGTCACAACACCGTTTCTTACAATATCTACTAAATTGATTTCGCTTCGATTTGCAGGAACATAAATTAATGCTTTATCTCTAGTATCATCATTTAAAGTAAAGTTTCCAAAGTTTGGAGTTCTATATGTGTAAGAAAATGGAGCTCCTTGAGAACCTTCATAAACAAGCCCTATTGTAGTTTTAATATTCTCGTTCCATTTAAACTCATAAGAAGCATTAGCAATAATTCTATGTCCTAAAGAGAAGTCTGATCTAGCTACAGGAATTCCAGCGTTTTTACCATTTACAGTGATTTGATTTCTCCATTGTGAACTGTTTTGAGAAGACGAAGCATCAAATACATTTTTTGACTCACCATATGAATAAGACGCACTTGCTTGGAAACCATTACTAAAAGGTTTTTGTATTGTAAAGGTAGCATTATATGAATATCCAGCTCCAACATTTGAGGCTAAATATATTCCGCTATATGTACGATCAATAAAACCTCTATTGTAACGTAATCTATTGTCTTGCCCACCATTAAGAGTTCCTACAGGTCCAGCTATATTTAGATTTTCGTATTGTAATTGAGTAATATTATCTTGGTATAATAAATCTGCAGATGCGATTAGCCCCCACCATGGTAACTTTTGATCTACAGCAAGATTGTATTTTAAAACTTGTGGAAGTTTTGTGTCAGGAGAAAATAAATCTATTTGTCCACCAACTTCTCCAGACCCTCTATCAATATGAATAGGCTGTTCATTAACATTTGAGTTAAAGAAGATGTCTTCAGTAAAGTTTCTCTCTTCACTAGCGCCTTGTGTTACACCATTATTATTATAGGTTCCACCTGCCCAAACTAGTGGCACTCTTGAAGTGAAAACACCTAAACCACCTCTAACCTGTGTTGTTTTATTTCCTTTTACATCCCAGTTAAATCCTAAACGAGGAGCAATATGAGCTCTAGGGTTGATTGCTTTACCAACTCTAGCTCCTCGTAAGTCTTTACCAGCAGCTTCTAAGATTGGAATAGTTCTATTGTTGAAATCTTCATTCACTGTACCATCTTCCCAGAATGGAATATCTACTCTTAGACCAGCAGTAATTTTTAAATTCTCTGAAAACTGAACTTCATCTTGCGCATAGAACCCAAACATTACTCTTTCGAACTCTGCCGCTCCAACAGCATCATCACCAACTCTAGAACCTTCAAGTAACGGATAGCTTATATCATATCGATCTGCTGCTTGTTGATTTAAGAACTGTTCCGTTCCAGTGCTTACAAGAGTTTCTATACCATCTCCATTAACATCCTCGAATTGATCAAAATATTGATAGTAACCAAAGTTGCTTGCAAAAAATAAATTCTTTGCAGAAGCATATTCGTTTTGTGTACCTATGGTAACTGTATGTCTTCCTGAATAGATATTAAAGTTATTCGCTAATGTAAATACATCTTGATCTAAAAGGTTAGCAGTACTAAATCTTTCTGCTCCAAAATTTATTCTACCACCATCGGCATCATTCAATTGTACTGATGGGAATGGATCTCCTGCAGGATCTCTATCATCTCTTACTCTAGAATATCCTAATATTAAGTTGTTAGAAAATTTATTACCAATGGTAGTATTCCATTCTAAAGTAGTAGTATTTGTTACACTTTCAAAAAGTTCTGATCCGTTAGAAAAGTTAATAGTTCTAATACCAGAAGCTCTTCCTTCAAGGTTTTCAGACTTTACATAGTTGTTTTTTAAAAATATCTGGTTGTTCTCATTGATGTTCCAGTCTAATCTTACCGTAAATGTGTTACCAAGTAATGTAGACACATTGTTTTCAAAACTACCAATATCGTAGTTATAACGAGATAGAACAGTTTGTCTAAGATTTGCTAAATCAGCAGCAGTTGAACTTCCTGTATAATTGCTGATGTTAAATGGGTTGTTAAACTCATTATCTACTCTTTCATAATTGGCAAAGAAAAATAATTTATCCTTAATGATAGGACCACCAACTCTCATACCATAAGTTAATGCGGTAAATTCATCTAATTTTTGTCTTTCATCTCCCTCATTTACTAAATCAACAGGAGTTTTTCCAACTAAATCTTCGTTTTTAAAGAAAGTATAAACAGATCCTTCCCAGTTATTTGATCCCGATCTGGTAATTGCATTTACTGCTCCACCCGCAAAACCTGATTGTTTTACATCGAAAGGAGCAACGTTAATTTGAATTGTTTCTATCGCATCTATTGTAAAAGGGTTGATACCTGTTTGACCACCATTAGTACCAGATCCAGCTAAACCAAAAGCATCATTATTTACGGCCCCATCAACATAAATTCCGTTAAAACGGTTATTTTGACCTGCAATAGAGAAATTAAATCCGTCATCTCCTTCTGCAAGTCTTGCCTGAGGTGTAATTCTAACAAATTCTGAAATAGATCTAGAAGTGTTTGGTATAGTATTTAGTTGTCTTCTGGTTACAGTGGTTTCAGAACCTGTTTTTCCAGAATCAAATACACTATTTGCTTGTGCTGTAATAATCACTTCTTCTAATGCATCGGCTTCTTCTTCCATCTGAACACTTATTCTTTCAGATTGACCTAATTGTAAAAATAGACCTTCTTTTTTAACCTCTTTAAACCCTACATAAGAAATAGTAATAGTGTATGGACCTCCAACCCTCATATTACTGATACGATAAAAGCCATCAAAGTCTGTAGTAACTCCATATTTAGTTCCTGTCGGATTATGAATAGCTACAATATTGGCACCGGGCATTGGACTCCCAGTATTGTCAATTATCTTCCCGTTAATGGAGGATGTGGTTACCCCTTGCGCATACGTCTCCCCAACGAATGCAAGAAGGATTACAAAAAATAAAACTGTAATCTTTTTCATGAGTGTAATTTAATTGTTTGTTAATTACTCTATAAAACCTCAAATGATTAAAGTAGTTCGATGATCACAATATGATTAAATCTACTTGCATCAAAATCAGCTTTATAATCGCTTTTGAACTTATTAGTTCTGCAAAAGAACAAATCTTTATGAAACCTAAGTTTACCTTAATGTTAAGAGTTTCTAAGAATTTCCACAAATAAAACTTAATTTTTTCAAGTATAAATAACTGATTTTTAGTTGTTTAAAATGAATTTTGTTTATTTGTTAATATTGTAGTGAAAAAAAAATAACAATAATGTTGCAACACCGCTCTGAAAAAAGAGTAGAATACCAAAAAAATATTGTTCAGATATGATGTTTTTGGTTTGAAAATATACTGAAGAAGAATAAAGCCCAAGTTAATATTTTATACTCGGGCTTTATTAAAAATAAGATACTTTTATTTTAAATCACTGATCAATAGTTTCTGAAGTAATGTTTTTGTAGAAGCGTCATGTTCTCTAGGTTCTTTATTTTCTATTTCTGATAAAATGTTTGTTGCAAGTTGCTTTCCTAATTCAACTCCCCATTGGTCAAAACTAAAAATATTCCAAATTACTCCTTGTACAAATATTCGCTGCTCATACATAGCAACCAATGATCCCAAAGATTTTGGTGTAAGCCTATCAATTAGTATGGTCGTTGTGGGTTTATTACCTTCAAAAACCTTAAAAGGAGTGAGTTTTTCTATTTCTGTTTCTGAAAGTCCTTTTGCATTTAATTCATCGATTACTTCGGTTTTTGTTTTTCCATTCATCAAAGCCTCTGTTTGTGCAAAGAAATTTGCCATTAGCTTGTTTTGATGATCCTGATCTCCAAAAAGAGAATGTTTGAACCCGACAAACTCTGCAGGTATTAATTTGGTTCCCTGATGAATGAGTTGAAAAAAGGCATGTTGTGCGTTTGTTCCGGGTTCTCCCCATATAATCGTACCTGTTTGGTAATTCACAGGAACTCCATTTCGGTCTACACTTTTTCCGTTACTCTCCATGATGCCTTGTTGAAGATAAGCAGGTAATCTATGTAGATATTGAGAATATGGAATTATAGCTTCACTTTCTGCATTAAAAAAGTTATTATACCATATGCTTTGTAATGCCAGAATAACCGGGATATTATTTTCGAAAGGAGTATTCTTGAAATGTTCATCCATTTCATTAGCTCCTTGTAGTAACGCATCAAAATTATCATAGCCTATCGCAAGACTTATAGACAATCCTACTGCGCTCCAAAGTGAAAAACGACCACCTACCCAATCCCATAAAGGGAATATATTTTCTGAATCAATACCAAAATTAGTTACATTACTAATATTGCTAGATACCGCAATAAAATGTTTACTCACAGCTTCTTGTATAGCGTGTTGAGTAAACCATTTTCTGGCAGTCGTAGCATTAGAAAGTGTTTCTTGGGTAGAAAAAGTTTTAGAAACTACAATAAAAAGAGTAGTTTCAGGATTTAGGCCTTTTAATCTCTGATGCACATGGTCCCCATCGACATTAGAAATAAAATGTATGTTAAGATGATTTTTATAAAACTCTAGTGCTTCTGTAATCATTGCAGGTCCAAGATCAGAACCACCTATCCCAATATTAACGATATCGGTAAATGGTTTTCCTGTATACCCTTTTAATTCTCCTGAAATAACCTCATAGCTAAATTTTTTAATTTTTTCTTTGACTGCATTTATTTCAGGAACGACATCCTTACCGTCTACAAAAACTTTTTTCTCACCAGGAGTTCTTAGCGCTGTATGTAAAACAGCTCTATTTTCTGTTTCGTTAATGATATCTCCTTCAAAATAACTTTGTATTGCCTGATCTAGTTTTACTTCTTTTGCAAGATCTAGCAATAATGATTTTGTAGTTTCGTTAATTCTATTTTTTGAATAATCTACATAAAAATCTTTCCAGGCAATGGCAAATTGATTTGCTCGTTCAGGATTTTCTAAGAAAAGATCTTTGAGTTTTTTGTCCCTAATAGATAAATAGTGTTCTTGTAGTGCTTTCCAAGCATTTGTGGTGGTTGGGTTAATAGAAGGTAGTGCCATGGTTATAAAATTTCTTTTGGTTTAAAAACAATACTGTCTAATTGTGTTCTCAGTGGTTCTATATGTTTATAAAATGAAGGTCTTAGGCTGTCAGCTAATGGTTTAGATGTAGGAAGCTCTTGTCTAAAAGGGTCTACTTCTTTTCCGTTTTTCCAGAATCGATAGCAAACGTGCGGTCCACTGGTATTTCCTGTCATACCTATATATCCTATTACGTCTCCTTGTTTTACAAACTCTCCTACTTTTACGGCTTGTTTACTCATATGAAGATATTGAGTGTCATAAGTAGCATTGTGTCTAATTTTTACATATTTGCCGTTACCTCCTCTTCGTTCCGATTTTGTTACGATACCATCTGCTGTTGCTAATATTGGAGTACCTATAGGGGCAGCAAAATCTGTACCTCTGTGCGGTCTTATTTTGTTACCGTAATATTTGATCCTTCTTTTTAGGTTATATCTCGAAGATATTCTACTAAATTTTACCGGAGCTCTAAGGAATGCTCTTCTTAAATTATTGGCTTCTTCGTCAAAATAATCATGAGAGTTATGTATTGAATCATCCATAAATCTAAATGCATAAATAGGTTTGTTTCTATGCTCGAAATATGTAGCTTTTATATTGTCAATCCCTGCAGAAATTGTATCGTCGATAAATCGTTCTGTATATACAACTTTAAATCTATCCCCTGCTTGTAATCGTGTGAAATCTATAGTCCATGCATATATATCTGCCATATTATATGCAACTAAAAAATTGAGATCAAGATCGTCAAAAGTTTGCATAAGACTACTTTCTATAGTTCCGGATGCAATTTTTTCTACTAGTTTTACAGGTTTTTTATTTTTTTTGGCAATAATACTATCTCTAAAATCAATAACAGTATAGTCTATTTTATTGTTTTGATATACAAATATTTGAGCTTTTTCTGTAGTGTCTTTTGATTTTAAGAGCATGTAGGGTTTCCCTGCTCTAATTTTTGCTACATTAAAGGTATCCTTAATTTTATTGGTAATTTCAAAAACGCGGGCTCTGCTCATACCATGCGAATCCATAATGGCTCCAAAACTATCTCCGGGTTTTATAGTGTCTTTAACCACCGTAAAATTATCCAAGATATAACCAAACTCTTTGATGATGGGTGGTTTTTCTTCTTCTTCGACAACACTGCTTGCTACAGTTTCTAATGCTTTGTTTTCTTGTTTACATGAAAATAATACTACTGATAATAGTAGTAGATAACCTATTTGTTTCAACTGATGACTATTTTATTTTTTGGTATTAAATTGATGAGTAACCCATTGTTTACCCCAGTCTTCTTTTTCTTGTTGATTCCAGAGATTAGGAAAAAACATAATTCTTTGGAAACTAGGAGGTAAAAAGTTTTTCCAATTTGTTCCGCCGGTTGCCAAAACTTCACCTTTTTCTCTATTAAGATATCGAAAAGCGGCACCCATGTGCATTAATAACCAATTGATATTTACATTTGTGTCAAAAGTACGTAATGCTTCGATAAGGTGCACATTATTTCGTTCTTTTTCTGGTAGGTCATGGTATTTATGGTAGATTGTACTTTTTTCTACCTGATACGCAATACGCATCATTCTTGGGGTATATCTGTATTCAAATTGTTTTAGAGTAAGTGTTTTTTCTCCTGTCTCTATATCGGTTGCACCGGATTTCCAGTAGAGATGTTCAAATACTTCTTCTAGAGGGTCTTCTTCAGAAAATTGATTTCTGTTTTTAGTATTTACCAGATTTACTAATGGCGTAGCATAGATTTCAATTAATCGATATTGTACAGATTGAAAACCACTAGCTGGTAATAAAGACATTCTGTATTTTAGGAATTGATTTTTATCCATTCCCTTGATCATTACATCAAAAGAATTAATCAAAACTCTAAAGTACCGATTTATTCTATCGATTTTGGAAATAAAAAATTCGGCAGTTTGTAATTTATCATCAATAATCTGTTTCAGCTCATGTATGATAAGCTTAAAATAAAGTTCTGTAATTTGATGATAGGTTATAAAAATTTCTTCATCAGGAAAATGAGTTTTAGGGATCTGTAAACTCAATAATGTATCGAGATGAATATAATCCCAATACGTTAAATACTTGTCATGGAGTAAACCATCAAGATATGAACCTAAATCTTGCCCGGAATTTTTAAACTTTTTCTCTAATTGATTTATTTTTTCAACTATCTCTGGTTTTATAGGTTCATTCATTTAATCAATAATAGTTTTAAATGGGTGTTTTAAACCTTTGAATGCGTCTAAGTCAGCTTTGATAGAGCCTACCAAGATATCAGCTTTTATCCTTACGGGCATTCTGTTAGGATCATCACTTACCCAAACAGTCATACTTTCTTCTTCTTTAAAAATTCTATCTGCCTGAACGTAGGGTCTGAATTTTAAACATGCAATTTTACCCATTTTTGTTTTAATGACCTCTCTACCGAGAAATTTTAACTTAAATCTATAGTTTTCATTGTCAAAAAACATGTTGATATATTGCTCATCTCCTTTTTTGAGCGATGATGTTTCTATACTATTGCGCAAATAATAAAATGAAGACATCATATCCTGTACATCGGATTTGATAGGAAATGTTTCTTTGGTATTGTGTTTTTTGTTGAAAACTAGAGCTTTGCTGGTTTGATGGTTGAAATCAATCTCAATGTCTTTGGTATGTCCTCCTTCATTGATTTTTCTAACAAATTTGTAAGGCTTTACTTCATTTTTGTCAATATAACTTTCGTAATAATCCTCTACTTTAAAAAAGAGACTTAAAAATCCCGATGACTTACCAGTACCAATAACATGGTGTACCGGTTTACCATCAATTTTATCTTCTTTGACCTCTAATGTCGCGTAGCTTGCAGTAAAAACCCCATAATGAATTCTGAATTTGAACCACTCACCAGAATCATATGCTTTGTGGTTATCTTGAGCAAAAGCAGAAAATAGAGTAAATATTAGAATTAATGTTGATATATATGGTCTCATAATTGTATGGCTTGGTTTTATATAAAAAGTTTTAACTAATTATAAATAAGCAATATCTATTCCAAAAATACTATTTAATACGTAAAGTAAAAAGAAGATTATGTTATGTTAATTTAAAAATAAATACAAAAAGAGAGCCACCACAGCTCTCTTTTTTACTTTTATTAACCAACTAAAAACTTAAATTATGAGAATAATTATTGTTTTAGATATAAATGGTAACCACTCCATTTATATGATGTAAAATTCCACTTTTTTTTAATATTTTTCAAACGAAAACCTTTTTTTATTATGAATTTAACAGAAATCGCTGGTTTTGAGATCGTTTTTTGCCTTTTTTTAAAAGCCGGTCAAGTTGTTTACGACTCTTTTTGGGTTTAAAATTACAAAGTACCTCGTTCTTGTTGTTCTCGTTCTATTGCTTCGAATAGTGCTTTAAAATTTCCTTTTCCAAAAGATTGGGCTCCTTTGCGTTGTATGATTTCAAAAAACATTGTAGGTCTATCAAGAACCGGTTTCGTAAAAATCTGTAGTAAATACCCCTCATCGTCTCTGTCGATCAAAATTCCAAGCTTTTTTAATGGAGCAAGATCTTCATCAATTTCTCCTACGCGATCTAATACCGTTTCATAATATGTAGCCGGAACCGTAAGAAATTCAATACCTCTACTTTGAAGCTCTGAAACCGTTTCTATAATATTATCGGTCGCCAATGCCAAATGTTGTACACCTGCACCGTTATAAAAATCGATATATTCTTCTATTTGAGATTTTTTTCTTCCTTCTGCGGGTTCATTGATCGGAAATTTGATACGGCCATTACCATTACTCATTACTTTACTCATCAATGCGGTATATTCTGTAGAGATATCTTTGTCATCAAATGATACGAGTTGTGCAAACCCCATTACTTTTGCATAAAACTCACACCATTTGTTCATCTCATTCCAACCTACATTACCAACCATATGGTCGATATATTTTAGCCCGGTCTCTTTGGTCTTATAAGGTTTGTCCCATGCTTTGTAACCAGGAAGAAATGCTCCATGATAATTTTTTCGTTCTACAAAAATGTGAACTGTTTCTCCATATGTGTGAATGCCAGAAAATACAACTTTCCCGTTTTTGTCTTCTTGAGTTGTAGGTTCTAAGTATGATTGAGCGCCTCTTTTGATGGTTTCCTGATAACTTTTGGTAGCATCATCAACCCATAATGCTATTGTTTTTACACCATCTCCATGTGCGTTGATATGTTTGTTGATGTCTCCATCTGGTTGTAAAGGAGAGGTGAGAACCAAACGTATTTTATCTTGTTGTAATACATAAGATACACTATCTTTTCTTCCTGTTTCTAATCCTGCATAAGCAATAGGTTGAAACCCCCATGCTGTTTGGTAATAATAAGCAGCTTGCTTAGCATTGCCTACATAAAGCTCTACGTAATCTGTTCCTAAAAGTGGTAAAAAATCTTCTGCCTGTGGAACTACTTTTTCTAAATCTTTTGGTGTTATATTGGTCGACATATATTTTTTGTTGAATTAATTAATGTACTCAGTTATTGAAAATTGATAGTAACGTGTTATATTTTGATGTAATTTTTAATCAAGCTACCACATGGTTCTTATATGTGATGTTATATCTGTTCTGTAATTCAACATAGGATGAAAAGGTGTTTATTCTAACCAGGATTTATAATATTTTTCGTCTGCAATTTTGATTGCTTCTTCGGTTACCATTAACGGTTTAAAAGTGTCTACCATTACGGCAAGTTCATCTGTTTTGGTTTTTCCGATACTACGTTCTACCGCTCCCGGGTGTGGTCCATGAGGAATCCCGGCTGGGTGTAAAGAAATATGTCCTGCATCGATATCGTTTCTGCTCATAAAATCACCATCTACGTAATATAATACTTCGTCGCTATCAATATTGCTATGGTTATAAGGAGCAGGGATACTTTGCGGATGATAATCATATAACCTTGGAACAAATGAGCATACAACAAAGGCATCTGTTTCAAAGGTTTGATGCACAGGAGGTGGCTGATGTATTCGTCCTGTTATAGGTTCAAAATCATGAATTGAAAAGGCATATGGGAAATTAAAACCATCGTATCCTACAACATCAAAAGGATGTGTGGCATATATCATGTCAAAAATCTCGTCCTGTTTTTTTACCTTGATGAGAAAATCTCCTTTTTCGTCATAGCTTTCTAACTCATGAGGCGCTCTGAGGTCACGCTCACAGTATGGCGAATGTTCTAATAATTGCCCAAACCAGTTTCTATATCTTTTAGGAGTATATATTGGTCTTCTGGATTCTACAATAAAGAGTCGGTTATCTTGGGTATCAAAATCAAGTTTATATATCGTTCCTCTGGGAATCAATATGTAGTCTCCGTATTTAAAATCAATATTACCCAGATGACTTCTGAATTTTCCACTTCCCCTATGTATGAAAATAAGTTCATCTGCATCAGTATTTTTATAAAAGTATTGTGATGTAGACTCTTGTGGAGCCGATAGAATAATATGTACATCACTATTTGTAAGTACATTTTTTCTACTTTGTAAATAGTCTTTTTCTGGTGTTACTTTAAATCCATGAAAACGATAGGATTTAATATTATTTTTGATAGCTATTTTTGGAGCTACACTGTAGCTATCTCCGATTTCTTTTACTTGTGTTGGTCTGTGAATATGATATAAATTAGTAGACATTCCATCAAAACCAATGGTTCCGAATACTTGTTCATAATATAAATTACCATCTGGTTTTTTGAATATGGTATGTCGCTTAGGGGGTATTTTTCCTAAAGTGTGATAAAAAGGCATGATGATTTAATTTTAAGACGTGAATTATTTGTTCTTCAATATAAAAGGTAGCTATTGAAAAATAATATTCCTTATTCTGGATTTCGTTTAATAAGGTAATGTAGCAATAACAATAAATCTTGCCAAAAAAGACTCATAGTTCTACAAATATCGTAAATATTTCTATTCTTTTTTATGATATTATCTTAAAACCAAAAACCTACACTAAAGAACCATTGACTTTCTTCAAGTTCTGGAGAGTAAGAATATTTTACCTGTATTGGGCCTGCAAATGTATCTAACCCATATCCTAATGCATATCCAGAATATTCTGGAGCTTCAAACCATCTTCCTGTGCTAAAAAGCTTATTACCAATATTAGCATAATTTGCAGAAGCATTAAGATAATTGTTCTTAAAGATTTCATATTCAAAAGTTACCAGAGCTTTTGCAAAACTAGGTGCACTGAGTCCAAGAAAATCATATCCGTAAAATGGGGTGAAATTATTGATCGTTCTTGCTCCAAAACCTCCTAATAAGAAATCTAGAGAATTAATAGAAGAGTTCCCTATTTTGGTTCCTGCTTCTAGAGTAATATTCATTACTAATTCTTTATAAAGTGAAGAAGCATATCCAAATTTTGCTTTTGCAATCGAAAATTCACTGAAGTTATCTGTAAAATCAGAAGAAAAAAGATAAGAATGTATATCTCCCTGAAATAAGAAACCGCTCTTGGGAAAATATTTATGATCATAGTTATCTAGCTTTATATATCCAAAAGCACTCCAATAGTCGCTATTTTCAAAAACTGTTCTAGGAATTTCATCTTCATCTTCTCCGAAGGTTTCTGAACTAATCCTAAGCCTTTTATATTCTGCCCCCAATCCAATAGAAAAAGTTTGGTTCAATAATGTTTCTGCATATGCTTGAGCAGTTATATCCGTATATTCTACATCTATTGTATTGATATCAAGGTTTGGGAGTTCACCAAATTGACCGATAAAATCAAAATCAATAGCTTTATTAAAATTAGTATAACTCATTTTTAACCCTGTACTCCAGTAGAAACCCTTATCGATATAATAATCTATATTGTACCTGATATTATCTCCCAATGCAATATCTGCTGATAAGACGTCATTATTAAAGAATAAACTTTTGCGAGTAAGATTAACTAATGCTGCGGTTTGGTATAAATCATCGTAATGTAATGCAAAACGTAAGAGCATTTTGTTTTCACTTTCTTTTACATTCACAAATAGTTCTTTACCTTCTTTTTTATCGATTAATTTATAATTAACACGATCAAAATTTCCTGTCGCAGACAAGTTGTTGATCCCCTCGTTTAATTTTTTATATGTTGTGACTCTTGGAGTTTTTAGTTTTAGTTTTCCTCTGATATAAGCTCTGGTGTATCTTTTATGACCAGAAATGGCTAAGCTGTTGATGAGTAAATTTTCTGATCTTTTATCGACATAATATGGTTCTTTTTTTCTTGTTTGCAATGCAGCAAGTTTTTCTAATTCACTGTATTGTTCTAATGCTGCTTTTTCTCCATTTGTAATAATTTGGTCTGCCTGATCAAAAGATATTACAGAAAAATCCATGATCGAAGGACTTATATAAATATCTGTATCAGGTATTTTGCTCTTCATCGCCTTTATGGTTCTAAAATTGCTAATCTGAAGCATGATATTGGTAAGAGAATTCAAATCTTTTCTTGTCATTAAGCTATCTTGCACGTCTATACCGATTACAATTTCAGCTCCTTTTTCTTTGATTTCTTTTACAGGGAAATTATTGGTTACTCCACCGTCTGTCATTAAAACCCCATTTAATTCAATTGGTGTAAAAATAGAAGGGAGTGCACTACTGGCTGCTACTGCTTCTGGGAGATAACCTTTGTCTAATAATACTTGCTGCCCGGATTCTATATTTGTCGCCATACAGAAAAAAGGGATGGGTAAATTGTCAAAATCCTTTATATGATTTACATGCGCAGTGTATTTTGAAAACTGGTTGTAAAAATTCTGCCCTTTAGACAATCCTTTGGGCAACCCTACTTTAAATTTATCAAAAGGTAGAGTGATAGCATATTTTTCAGAATCTTCTCTCTCATAAAAAGTTTTGGCTTGTCTTGGTAATTCATCTTGGATAAGGGCATCAAAATCAACTCTTCTAAAAATAGAGTCAAGTTGATTTGCGGTATATCCAGAGGCATATAATCCACCCACAATAGCACCCATACTAGTTCCTCCGATATAATCAATGCGAATTCCTGCTTTTTCAATTACTTTTAATGCACCGATATGAGCAAGACCTTTGGCACCACCACCACTAAGTACCAGACCAATTTTTACATCTTTGGTGTCAGTACTATCCATTGGCTCAAGAATATCGTTTTCTTGTGCTTTTGTGTAATTAGTAAAAAATAGTACTGTAATAAATAACCAAACGAACAAGAAATTTGATTTTCCCCTTTTTATCACAATTTTTCTTTTTTAGAAAGATAATAATTAAATATTTTGTTAGCCCTTGACTCGCCTATTATTTCTATAAGTTGTTCTTTTGTAGCTTCTTTTACCCTTTTTACTGACCTAAAATGTTGTAGCAACTCTACTACTGTTTTTTCTCCTATCCCAGGAATAAGATCTAGTTCTGTATCCAGAGCGGCTTTGCTTCTTTTTTGCCTATGAAAGGTAATACCAAATCGGTGCGCCTCATTACGCAAATGTTGTATAACTTTTAAAGTTTCAGATTTTTTATCTAAATATAACGGTATCGAATCACCGGGATAATAAATCTCTTCTAATCTCTTGGCAATACCAATAATTGTTACTTTTCCTCTTATTTCTAGTGCATCCAAAGCTTTTAATCCAGAAGAGAGTTGCCCTTTACCACCATCAACAATAACCAATTGCGGTAGTGGTTGTCCCTCATTGAGCAAACGTTTGTAACGCCTGTAAACTACTTCTTCCATTGATGCAAAATCATTAGGACCTTCAACAGTCTTTATATTAAACTTGCGATATTCTTTTTTATTGGGTTTACCATCCTTAAAAACAACACATGCTGCAACAGGATTAGTTCCTTGAATGTTAGAATTATCAAAACATTCTATATGCCTTGGTTCTTCAGGTAATCTAAGATCTTTTTTCATTTGAGCCATCAATCTCTTAACATGCCTGTCGGGATCAATGATTTTAATTTGTTTGAAACGTTCTTGGCGGTAGTATTTTGCATTACGTACAGATAAGTCTACAATTTTTTTCTTATCTCCTAGTTGAGGGACTGTAATTTTAATTTCTTCACCTACTTCTACTTTGAAAGGAACAAATATTTCTTTGGATTTTGAACCAAAGCGTTGCCGTAAATCTATAATTGCTAATTCTAAAAGTTCTTGATCTGATTCGTCTAATTTTTTTTTGATTTCTGTGGTGTGAGATCGAATAATCGAACCATGAGATAGCTGTAAAAAATTGACATACCCATGTGTTTCGTCTGATATGATAGAAAAAACATCAACATTACTTATTTTGGGATTAACCACAGTAGATTTTGCCTGATATTTTTCTAAAACCTGTATTTTTTCTTTAATCCTTTGGGCATCTTCAAATTCCATTTTTTCGGCATGTTCTACCATTTGTTTTTTAAATCGAGTCAACGAATCTTTAAAGTTTCCTTTTACAATTTGTCGTATCGCTTCTATGTTTTCGTTATACTCTTGTTCTTCTTGCAGATCTTCACACGGTCCTTTGCAATTGCCTAAGTGATATTCAAGACAAACTTTGTATTTACCACTTTCAATTTTTTCTTTGGACAGATCATATTTGCAGGTTCTTAATGAATAAAGCCCTTTGATAAGGTCCAGTAATGCGTAGACAGTTTTTACAGATGTATAGGGTCCAAAATACTCAGACCCGTCTTTAATGAGGTTTCTGGTAAGAAAAATTCTGGGAAAGCGTTCTTTTTTAATACAAATCCAAGGATAGGTTTTGTCATCCTTTAGCATTACGTTAAACCGAGGTTGATGTTTTTTTATTAGATTATTTTCTAACAGTAGCGCATCTGTTTCGGTTTCTACAACAATATGGCGAATGGTTTTTATCTTTTTTACCAAAACACTAATTCTATAGCTATCATGATTTTTGGTAAAATAAGAGGTTACCCTTTTTTTCAGATTTTTGGCCTTACCTACATATAATAATTTACCATCTTTATCATAATATTGGTATACTCCGGGACTAGCAGGTAGTGTTTTTAATTGTATGTCTAAAGTTGCTTCTTGCATAATATTAGTGGTAAAGTTAATAGTTTACCTTTATTGTATTGATTTTAAAGATTTAAATTTTGTTAAATCGACTATATTAAAAAAGATTATACCATACAATACATGTTGTTTTTTATTACTTTAGTAGTCGTATTATTTAATATACTTTTTTGGAAAAAGCAAAAAGAATAATAGGTAGGACTGATAAAGTAGATTTTCCTTTATTAGAATTAATAGAGATCGATGCCAAAATCGATACAGGGGCTTATACATCTTCAATTCATTGCATAGATATTAAAGAAGTTGATCAAACCTTACAATGCAGTTTTCTAGATGCTACTCATCCAGAATATAATGGGAAAATATTTACATTCAATAATTATGATATTTCGGCAGTAAAAAGTAGTAATGGAAGAGTAGAAGTGCGTTATGCAGTAAAAACACAAATTACACTGTTTGATAAAACGTATCCTATTACCCTTAATCTATCTCCTAGAGATGACATGCGATTTCCGTTACTTATTGGGCGCAAATTTTTGAATGGTAAATTCATGGTAGATCCTCAATTAGAAAATCAGTCTTATAATCAAAAATAATAATGAATATTAAGATTTTGTCGCGTAGTGCAAATTTATATTCTACAAATGCACTCGTTCAAGCTGCAGTAAAAAGAAAACATAATGTACAGGTTATAGACCCGCTTAACTGTGATATTGTGATCGAGAAACAAAAACCCGAAATTTATTATAGAGGTAAAAAACTCGATCATGTAGACGCTGTTATCCCCAGAATAGGATCTTCAACAACTTTTTATGGTACAGCGGTTGTGAGACAATTTGAGATGATGAATGTGTTTACGACATTAAAATCACAAGCCTTACTACAATCCAGAGATAAGTTAAGAAGTCTTCAGATATTATCTAAAGCGGGTTTGGGATTGCCAAAAACAGTATTTACTAATTATTCTAAAAATGTATCTGAAGTGATTTCTCATGTAGGAGGAGCGCCTCTTATCATAAAATTACTAGAAGGTACACAAGGACTTGGGGTAGTACTGGCAGAAACAAAAACAGCAGCAGAATCTGTGCTTGATGCGTTTAATGGATTACAAGCACGAGTTATTGTACAAGAATTTATTAGTGAAGCCAAAGGAGCAGATATAAGAGTCCTTGTTGTAGATGGAGAGGTTGTTGGAGCGATGAAAAGACAGGGCAAAGCAGGAGAATTTAGATCAAATCTTCATAGAGGAGGTACAGCAACTGTTATAAAACTAAGTAGAGAAGAAGAACAAGCTGCAATATATGCTGCAAAAGCATTGAAAATGGGAGTGGCAGGTGTAGATTTACTACAAAGTAACAGAGGCCCGCTTATTCTTGAAGTAAATTCTTCGCCGGGATTAGAAGGTATAGAAAAAGCAACCGGAAAAGACATTGCAAAAACGATTATTCGTTACATCGAAAGAAGTTTATAAACTTATATGAATAAAAAAATCGAAAATAATATATTAAATATTCTAGGTAAAGAAGTATTGCCGGGTACAAGCACTACTATTAATTTTAATATCGCCAAATTATATACTTCTACCAAAGTCGAAATACCAATTATTATAGAGCGTTCTAAAAAACCGGGACCTACAGTACTAATTACTGCAGGAATTCATGGAGATGAAATTAATGGTGTTGAGGTTGTAAGACAAATTATAGCTAAAAAAATTAATAAACCGGCAAAAGGCAGTATCATCTGCATACCGGTCCTTAATGTCTTTGGGTTTTTAAGTATGAATCGATTTTTTCCTGATGGGAGAGATCTTAACAGGGTTTTTCCCGGGACCAAAAATGGATCTTTAGCAAGTCGTTTTGCGTATCAATTTGTGAATGAAATATTGCCTGCGGTAGATTTCTGCTTAGATTTTCATACCGGAGGAGCAAGTAGATTCAATGCTCCTCATATAAGAGTTGCTCCCAACAATGAAAAGTTGATAACATTAGCAAAAATTTTTAATGCTCCATTCATTTTGTTGTCTAAAAACCTAGAAGGTTCTTACAGAGCTACCTGCGCCAAAAAAGAAGTTGATATTTTGTTGTTTGAAGGAGGGAAATCTCAAAATAGTAGTAAAGAAATAGCCATAGAAGGCGTAGAAGGAACGATGCGAATACTACATCACTTAGAAATGCTAAGCACTAAGTTTGAATTACCTGTTCGAGAATCTAATAGTTTGATCATAAAAAAAAGTGCCTGGATACGTGCAAAATATAGCGGATTGTTACACATAAAAATACCTGTGGGAAAACATGTAGAAAAGGGAGAGATTTTGGCAACAATTACTGATCCCTATGGTAAGATGAGGCACGTTGTCAAAGCAAGCGATGAAGGATACGTAATTAATGTTAATGAGGCACCAATTGTATACAAAGGAGATGCTATTTTTAGAATCACAAGAGCATTAGAAGATGACTAAAGAAGAATTAAGAAACAAATACAAAAAACTTAGATCACAATTAACAGACGATACGATTGAACAATTGAGTATGGATATTGCAAATCAATTACTGCAATTACCCATCTGGAAAAAATCATATTATCATATTTTTCTGCCTATTGTAAAACAAAAAGAAGTTAATACAGAGTATATTTTACATATATTACAAGGTAAAGATAAAAATGTAATTATATCAAAAAGTAATTTTGATGATCATACATTAGCTCACTTTTTACTTACAGATACAACAGTTCTAGAGATAAATTCCTGGGGGATTCCAGAACCAAAAGAAGGAATTCCTATTCCCGATAGTATAATTGAAGTTGTTTTTGTTCCGTTATTAGCTTTTGATCAAGAGGGTAATAGAGTTGGGTATGGTAAGGGTTTTTATGATAAATTTCTTAGTAAGTGTTCAGAAAATACTATAAAAATAGGAGTGTCATTTTTTGATCCCGAAGAGAAAATAAACAAAGTATTGCCAACAGATGTTCGTCTTGATTTTTGCATAACACCATCAGAAATATATAGTTTTAAGTTTTAATTAACAATTCTTGTGTACTATGCTACTTTATGCTATATTCGATGCTTAATTTTTTTATCCCCAGAAATGTCCCAAAATGCACAAAGTATTTGCATCATAGATGATGACAATATCTATATTAATCTTGTAAAGAAGATTATTGAATTCAAAAAACTATCAAGACCCATTTTGGTTTTTAAAAATGGAAAAGAAGCGCTAGATTTTTTTGTGGATTCTAAGGAAAACAGCAAGAACGAAAAGGTGCCTCAAGTCATTTTATTGGATTTGAATATGCCTGTTATGGATGGTTGGGAGTTTTTGGATGAGTTTTCTAAAATCAAAAACAATAGCTATAAAAATATCAATTTATACGTGGTAAGCTCTTCAATAGATACTAGGGATATAAATAGAGCCAAAGCTATAGATATCGTTTCAGATTATCTTACTAAACCGATTAATCTCAATGATTTTGAGAAAATACTTGTGTGATAGATAGGATATAAAGAACCTACTTTTTTGGGAATGCTTTTTTATTGAATACGATTAATAAAAATACACCAACACTTATAGCAGAATCAGCAACATTAAATACGGGATCAAAAAACGAAAAAGGTTGTCCTCCCCAAATAGGGATCCATTCTGGTAGAATATCGTTATAAAATGTTAATTGTATCATATCAACCACTTTACCATAGAAAACAGTTTCATATCCGCCTCCTTCAGGTAAAAAACTAGCAACTTCTATAGGTGTGCTTTCGCTAAAGAGCATCCCGTAGAAGATAGAATCAATAATGTTTCCAAAAGCACCCGAAAAAATTAAAGCAATACAAAAAGTAAGAATCGCAGGGCTATTTTTGCGAACAGAGTCATAAAGCCAATATCCAATACCAGTAATAGCTATGATTCTAAATAGTGTAAGGATGAGTTTACCATAATTTCCGGGCAACTCAACACCCCAAGCCATTCCTTTGTTTTCGACAAATATGATACGAAACCAGCTTAATACTCTTATTTCTTCGTGTAGTGTAAAATGAGTTTTTATATAGACTTTTGTAATCTGATCAATTAGTAGAACTAAAATGATAACTAAAATAGATTTCTTTAAGGACATATAGCTATAGGTTTGCCACAGATGTTAAAATGTCGAACAAAAATAGTGTTTTATTTTGTTTTATAAACAGTTATTCATTTTGCATACCAATAGAAAGTATTTTATATACATAAAATGAGTCATGTCTTTTTAAAAACAGGGCTCATTTCTACATTTCTTATTTTCAAAGTTATTTGCCTTTTATCAAAACTTCGAGCGCTTTTTCTACCACTGGATCTTCATTGTTTATGTACTGCTCTAAAGATGTTTTGACTTCGATATCGGGTTTGATCCCGTATCCTATAAATTCTCTACCATCTGGATAGGTATCTTTTTTGGTACATACTCTTGCTTTTCCTCCTCCGGGTAAATTAAATATAAAAGGTTGTCCTGTGCTTCCAAAGGTAGTTTCTCCTATCTTGGTGATGTGTTTTTGTTGATCGGCATAAATTAAAAAATCTTCTGCGGCTGAAGCGGTTTTGTGGCTTGTTAATATTGCTGTAGGGATCGCAATTCTTTTCTTTTTAAGTTTAATTGTATCAGGTTGATACGGGAACTCATAGTAATATTGATCTTTGTAAGCCAAAAAATTTCTTTTGGCAATACTATTGCCTGTTGTATCCTCTGCTTTTGTCCATTTCCCCCAAGCTTTAAAAGTTGGAATATGTGATCTTGTAAAACTTTTGGAACCATATAAGATAGAATCTTTGGTAAGATATTTTAAAATATCCAGACCTATTTTTGTACTTCCGCCTCCATTTTGCCTTATATCTATAATTAGCCCTTTAGCCTTATACACTTCAGGTAACTTTTCTTCAAACAAATTGTTGATTTTATCATCTTGAAAAGAGTTTAAGGCTAAATACAATATGTTGTTTTTTAACCATTTTGATGTGATTAATGCTCTTTTTTGTATTGGTGGATAGATTTCTTTTTCTTTTGTTTCTGAATGTGTCAGGGTTAACTCTTTTGTTGTTCCATTTGGGAGTTGCAAGGTGATATTAAAAGTAGTACCTATTGGTGATTTAAGTAATGTGCTTACAGATCTATCCTCGACAATGTAGTCAGTAGAAGAAGCAATATATGGTTTTACAAATGTATCAATGTAATCCTGAGTAGCTAATCCATTGACTTTTATAATTTCAGAACCAATTGGGATTTCTTCTTTTTTACTTAAGTTAACTCTGGTTACAATAGCTTTTCCACCAAAATTTGTCAAAACGATACGATATTCTCCAAAATAAGTAGTGAAAACATTTTTTTGGATTTCTTCTGGGAAATATACATTGGTGTGACCGTCTTTTAATAAAGCACAAAACTTTTGAAGAACTCTATAATATTCATAGTCGTCTTTAGTTTGTTGAACTTCTATAATTGCTTTTTTGTAGTTCTCCTCCCATTGTTGTTTGTCTATTTTGTCCAGAAATACAAAGTTATAGTTTACTTCTTGCCAAAATTTAGACAAGCCATATATTTTATCGACGTTTGTAATGTTATTTGGCATTTGCCCCAACATTATATTGGTAACGAAAATGACGATTAAAAACAGTCTCATATTTTAGATTCAATACCTTAAACTTTTTCTTTAAACCTCTCTGTGAATTACTGTTTTCTGAGATAAATGTTTCCACTTATTGTTCCTAAAGACAATTGATGATTAGGGTCTCCAAAAGTACCTGATACTGTATTTCCTGAGATTCGATTTTTGCTATGGTCAAACTGCATATCCTTTTCAGAATAAATAGTTCCTGACAAGGTCTCAGCTTTTAGTGTAGATTTTGCAATATTGATATCGATATCTCCGCTTATGGTTTTTAATTTAAGATCTCCGTTGTACTTTTTGATATCTATATTTCCACTGATAATATCAACGGTTAATTGTCCTTGATAATTTTCAGATTGCACATTACCAGAAATACTTTTTATTTTTAATTTAGTGTTTTTAGGCAAATACAAGGTATGGTATGCATCAATATTTAGGTTATTGCAAGAATCCCAACTATTGTTCTTGTTCGATCTTCTTTCTTTTTTCCATTTATCAAATAGATCACCATAATCAGATTTTATATTTAAAATAGAGGTGTTGTTATCTATTTTTAAGTTAAAATAGTTATCAAACTCTCCATCTTTGACACTAACCTGCGATTTTAGATATACATCTTTTTTATCCCAGGTTCTTACAATAATATCTTCTGCAAATTTGAATTCTATTGACACCTCTTTACTAGAAGTTTTAATATTTTTTTCGATTACTTTTTGTGCATATGTCGATAGTACAAATAGACAAAATATTGATAGTGTGAATATATTTTTCATGATTGTTCGTTTTTTGATGATTGAATGATGTTTATTATTTTTTTCTAAGATAAATATTACCAACAGAGCACCTAAGAGAGATATTTACACCGCCACTATTGATTTTTGTATCTATAGATCGACTGCCTCCTACAACTTGCATATTATCTTTTCCTGAGGGTATTTTTAAGTCAAAATCAGTATAGATCTCACCCATAGATGCTTTAAGGCTTAGATTTGCAGGTGTACTCGATGGAAGACTAACGTCTACATCGCCGGATGATGTGATTAATGATATTGGAGAGCTTTGATTGATTTTATCAAAGATAACTTCGATATCACCTGCAGAACTTTTTGCAACTATAGGTCCGGTAACATTATGAATTTTAATTTCTCCAACATTGGATTTAACCTCTATTTCTGATGTAAAACCATTGATATTAAGATCACCAATTGAAGGATTTTCTACTGTTATATTGATGTCTTTAGGAAGGTATATATCCATTTCCTCACTATGCATGTTTTTTAAATTCTTAAGTATTAGAATCTCTCCTTCTTTAATGACATTGATCCCATATCCGGTATTATCATCTCCTCCAGGAAAAATAGCTTTAAGGCCTTTTGCTTTTTCCGGAATTTGCCCGTTTTCTTCACTTTTAATCAAAAGTTCCTTTTTGGTATGAGTCCTAATATTTATGTCTGTAGCAGAGCTGATTTTTACTTTTTTAACTCCTTGCAAGTTATGTGTATAGTCTTGTGAGATTCCATTGAGAGTTGCTATAATGAAAACTATAATTGTTATTGTGATTCTATTCATGATTGTTTGCTTTTTGATTGAAATTTTAAATTAAACTTGGTAGACCAATCTTTACTTGATCTTTTACATAATCAGGGACTTCTTCTTCTTGAAGTAATTTTTCCATTGAAGGAATTGCGCGTTTTTCCTGAATGGAAACTAATATTTGAATTAATTCTATTTGTAAACTAGGGTCTTGTTCTGTATTCAAAGCATTTATAAAAGCTTTGCGTACAATCTCTTTATCAGCAAATTTTACTAAGGCTTCTGCGGCAGCTAACCTGACATTGATATGATCGTCATAATGCATTTTATTTATTAATGCGTTTAGGATTTCATTTCCAGGTTTTGTAAACTCTTCTGCATAGCTTACGGCTTGTAAACGTTTGCTTGCAGATTCATTTTGTATAAGAGAAATTGTCATTGTCTCTTTCATTTTGAGTTTTTCATCTTCTAAAACCGCTATTTCTTGAGTGAAAGCCTCAGTATTTTGATTTTTTCCTA
This sequence comes from Aquimarina algicola, assembly GCF_006443095.1. GTDB lineage: Bacteria > Bacteroidota > Bacteroidia > Flavobacteriales > Flavobacteriaceae > Aquimarina > Aquimarina algicola. Next base: position 1,049,198 of record NZ_VFWZ01000002.1, on the reverse strand, counting down.
AAAAGTAACCAGAAACCAAAAGAGCTATGGCTGCTGCTATTTGCAATGGTTTTTTCCAGTAATTTTTCCTATTTTGATGTAGTGAGATCGTTTTAGGAGTATTGATTTTTTGCTTTTCTTCTTCTAGCATTTTTTCAAATCCTTCTCTTAGACTATTATCAGGTACTTCTGTAGGTTCATTGTTTATCGCTTCAAAAACAGTTTGTAGTTCTTGTAAAGCATGAGTACATTGATCACAGCTTTCGAGATGTCTTTTTATTTCTAAAAATGTACTCTCATCCAGATTCTTGTCTATATAATCAATAAGTTGATCTTGTATATGGCTACATTTCATAGTCATTATATATTTTGTAAATAATGTTGTTTTAGTTTATGAACAGCACGATGTACTTTTGTTTTTATAGCACCTTCCGTTGATCCCATAATCTCTGCAATTTCTTGATATTTTATTCCTTGATATCGGTGCATAATAATGAGTTCTTTATCTTTTGTGTTGAGTTTATCGAGTGCTCTGTTGAGCTGTTGTTTATCTTCTCGCTTCTCGACTTCATTTTGTTCTTTTTCTTTCAATTTATAATCAATGTCGTCTAATCGTTGCATTGCCATTTTTTTACTTTGGTAATGATCAGAAAAACAATTTCTGGCAATGGTAAATATCCATGATGAGAACTTTCCTCTTTTATAAGAACGTCGGTATTTTATCGCTTTATAAAAAACTTCTTGAGTAAGATCCTGACTTGCATCTCTATCTCTTGTCATTTTTAGTAAAAAATTGAATAACCGAATATGATATCGTTCAAATAAGATACTCATCATATCTAAGTTTCCATTAGATACCAGAATCATTAATTCTTCGTCGCTTAATTGTTTCAAGATGTTACTCTTTTGGTTAGTTCTTATTTGTAATACCTGTGTTTTTTAAAAAGGTTACATGAGAACATAAAAAAACTTTGTCTTAATGAAAAATCGCTACATTAAAATTACTTTTTTATTATCGAGCCACACTAAAAGTCAAATAAATATTTGATAAAAATCATTTTTTCAATTGATAAATAATGAGTTTAAAATGCGATCAAAAAAATAGTTTTGCCACATAAATCATAAACTCACAAACTCATGAAAAGTAATTTTTTAAGAATTTCTTTAGTTGCATTATTGGCTCTTCTAATCTCTTGTAGCAGGGATGAAGTACATGTTGAAGATCCTGTAAATAACGCTATTAGAAATAGTGAAATGGAACTAAGCAATAGATATGCAGGACGCAAATCTAGCTCCGAATGTAATTTTGAATATGAAGGAGGAGAAGGGCCTGAAAATTGGGCCAATCTTTGTGGAGAAGCATGGATGGATTGTTCAGGAAATTCTCAATCTCCGATTAATATTGTTACTAATAAAGTTGTTGAAGATGATTATATTAATAATATTAATATAAACTATAGTACGAGTAAAGTTGATATTTATAATAACGGTCATACAGTACAATTTAATTATACGTCAGGTAGTTCTGCAGATCTGAATAATATTGAATATGACTTATTGCAATTTCATTTTCATACAGAAAGTGAACATACAATAAATGGATATCGATATCCTATGGAAGCACATCTGGTACATAGAGATCCTAATACAGGTTTACTAGCTGTGGTAGGTGTTTTTTTTGAAGAAGGAGATGCTAATAAGATTCTAAAGAAATATTTTAATAATTTTCCAGAATTTGAAGGAACACACTATACAGATAGATCTCGATTTCATATTGAAGACTTACTTCCAGAAGATTTAGATTTTTATACATATCCGGGTTCTTTGACTACTCCTGGGTGTTCTGAGATTGTAACTTGGTATGTTCTTAAAGAACCTATAACAGCATCTGTCTCTCAAATAAGAAAACTAAAAGATATAATGCATAAGAATTATAGACCTGTTCAAGAATTGAACGGTAGAGTAATTCGTAGTCAAGATGATTAAGAAATAATAATATCGTTAATAGTTTATAAGAAGATCATCCGAATAATATTATTCGAATGGTCTTTTGTGATTTATATATCTTTATTGCTTAAAATACTTTTTTTGATAAAAATTAGTTAATTTATAAAGGTTGATAGCTGGTTATAAAAACTAATAATAATGATAAATATCTTGTTCCCCCACAAAAGATATTCGTTTATCAATGAATCTATTTTAGAAAATCTTCCTAAGGATGCCATACAGCTCATCAATGAAAATTCAATAACTTTAAAATTAAAAAAAGGGCAAATTCTATTTCATGAAGGAACAGTTCCTGTAGGATTATATATTATAAAGTCAGGAAAGGTTAAAAAATATACTACAGGACTCGCAGGTAAAGAACATATTTTTTATTTGGCCAAAGATAATGAAATCCTCGGGCATCATTCTCTTCTTTCTAAAGAGCCACATTGTTGCTCCTCTGCTTGTCTTTCTGATTGTGAGATAAATCTGGTTCCCAAAGAAATTTTTTACATTATTCTAAGCTTAGATCAAAGTATTTTAAATAGATTTTCAAAAAGTTTAGCTCACGAATTTGGAGTATTTATTAATAATTCAAAAATATTAGCACAACATAGTGTTCGAGAACGATGTGCAATATCAATTATTAAATTGAAGGATTTTTTTAATGCAACCGATAGAGGTTTCAAAATTTCTAGAAAAGATCATAGTAATATAGTAGGTACTTCTGTAGAATCCTTAGTTAGAGTTCTTCATGATTTTAAAGAGGAAAAAATTATTAAAATCGAAGAAAATTCTATTTTCGTATTAAAACCCAAAAAATTAGTAGAAATCTCTAATATGGTATAAAGATGGGTTAAATCAAAAAAGGAGTACATTTTATGCACTCCCTTTTTAACTTTTACAAATTATAGCAATATTATTTAGCTCTGCATATTTTTTGCTTCTATACTTAGGGTTGCATGAGGTACCAACTTTAATCGTTCAGGATTGATTAATTTTCCGGTTACACGACAAATTCCATAAGTTTTATTCTCTATACGTAATAACGCATTTTTAAGATCACGTACAAACTTTTCTTGTCTAATAGCAAGTTGCGTATTTGCTTCTTTAGACATAGTTTCACTTCCTTCTTCAAATGCCTTAAATGTTGGAGAGGTATCATCTGTACCGTTATTTCCATCATTTTTATAGGCACTTCTTAACAATTCCAAATCGTTTTGTGCTTTTTCCATTTTCTCAACGATAATTTCCTTGAACTTTGCCAGGTCATTGTCGCTGTATCTTACTTTGATATCTTCTGCCATACGTTTTTAATGTTTTTTAATTATCAATTGAGTCGCAATGTCGTCAAACGCAATTTCTGTTCCATTTATTATATCTGACGTAAATTCAATGGTTTCTGTTAGGGTCTCATTTTTAATATAATGCTCATTATTAGCAACAGCTGCTTGAATAGTTTCATTTTCCTGAAAAACAATTTCTATCTTATCTGTCACTTCAAAACCGCTATCCTTACGGATATTTTGTATGCGATTAATAAGTTCTCGAGCAATACCTTCTTTTTTGAGCTCGGGACTTATAGTTACATCTAATGCTACTGTCAAAGAACCAGAATTGGCAACTAACCAACCCTCTATATCTTGAGAGCTAATCTCTACATCGCTTGATTCTAATGTAATAATTTTATCATTAATTTCTATATCAAATTGCCCTGTTTGTTCAAGAATTTTTATTTTTTCTTGATCGAAATTCTGTATTTCATTGGCAATCAGCTTCATATCTTTTCCGAAACGAGGGCCAAGGGCTTTAAAATTAGGCTTAATTTGCTTTACCAAAATACCTGAAGCATCATCAATAAGCTCAATTTCTTTCACATTAACCTCATTTTTAATGTGATTTGCAATTTCATTGATCTCATTTTTATCAGTTTCGTTCAAGATGGGTATCATAATACGTTGTAACGGTTGACGTACTTTGATTTTTTCTTTTTGACGAAGTGATAATGCTAACGAAGTAATCGTCTGAGCTTTTTGCATTTTGCGTTCTAGTGATGGGTCTATGTAAGAATCATCATATTTTGGAAAACTTGCCAAATGAACACTTTCGAAGGTTTCTTTGCCTGTTCCGGCAATAAGATCCTTATAAAGGCGATCCATAAAAAACGGAGCAACAGGAGCACCTAATTTTGCAACAGTCAACATACAAGTATAAAGAGTTTGATATGCTGATATTTTATCTTTTTGATAATCTCCTTTCCAGTATCTTCTTCTACTTAATCGTACAAACCAGTTACTCAGATTTTCTTGTACAAAGTCAGATATTGCCCGAGTCGCTTTTGTTGGCTCATAATCGTTATAATATTCATCTACGTTTTTGATCAATGTATGTAGTTCACTAAGAATCCATCTGTCGATTTCTGGTCTTTCATCGATTGGGATCTCTGCTTCAGAATAGGTAAAATTATCGATATTGGCATATAAACTAAAGAATGAATAGGTATTGTATAGCGTACCAAAAAACTTACGTCGTACTTCTTCAATACCTTCAATATCAAACTTTAAATTGTCCCATGGATTTGCATTGCTGATCATATACCATCGAGTGGCATCTGGTCCGTATTTTTGCAAGGTTTCAAAAGGATCTACAGCATTGCCCAATCTTTTGGACATTTTTTGCCCATTTTTATCTAAAACCAACCCATTTGATACTACATTTTTGTATGCAACATCATCAAAAATCATAGTACCTATAGCATGTAGTGTATAGAACCATCCTCTTGTTTGATCGACACCTTCTGCAATAAAATCTGCTTTGCGTTCTCCTTGTTCTACTTTTTCTTTGTTTTCAAAAGGATAATGCCATTGTGCGTAGGGCATAGATCCGGAGTCAAACCATACATCTATCAAATCACTTTCTCTCTTCATTGGTTTTCCCGAAGGAGATACTAGTGTGATTTTATCAACTACATTTTTATGTAAATCTACTTTTTCATAATTGTCGTCGCTCATATCACCTACAACAAAGTCTTCAAATAGATCAGCTTCGAGAACTCCTGCTGTTACAGCCTTAGACATTTCGGCTTTTAGTTCTTCTATAGAACCAATGATCATTTCTTCTTTTCCGTCTTCGGTTCTCCATATTGGTAATGGGATCCCCCAAAAACGTGAACGAGATAAATTCCAATCATTGGCATTGGCTAGCCAATTACCAAAGCGTCCTTCTCCTGTGGCTTTTGGTTTCCAATTGATTCCAAGATTTAATTCATGCATTCGATCTTTAAAATCTGTAACCTTTATAAACCAAGAATCTAATGGATAATATAAAACAGGCTTGTCAGTACGCCAGCAATTCGGGTAGCTATGTACATACTTTTCGACTTTGAAAGCCCTGTTTTCTGTCTTGAGTTTGATTGCTATTTCTACATCTACTGATTTTTCAGGAGCTTTACCCTCATCATAATATTCGTTCTTTACATATTTACCACCAAGATCTCCCAGTTGTTTGATAAAACGTCCTTGCAAATCAACAGTTGGCACAAGATTGTCGTTTTCATCTTTGACTAATAGTGCAGGTACTTCTGGTTTTGCTTGCTTTGCTACAAATGCATCGTCTGCACCAAAGGTTGGTGAGGTATGCACAATACCTGTACCGTCTTCTGTAGTTACAAAATCACCGGCAATAACTCTAAATGCATTCTCAGGATTATGATAAGGCTGCACATAATCAATAAGTTGTTCGTATCTAATTTCTACAAGATCAACTCCTTTACATTCCTGAAGGATGAAATATGGAATTTTTTTATCTCCTTGTTGATACGCATCAACTTGCGTTTCATTTTCTGCCTGAACGAATTTACCTGAGAATTGTTTTCCGACTAGATTTTTGGCTAAAATTACTTTGATAGGTTCAAAAGTATATTGATTGAATGTTTTGACTACAACATAATCAATTTTAGGCCCAACGGTGAGCGCCGTATTAGAAGGAAGTGTCCAAGGAGTGGTCGTCCATGCCAAAAAGTAAATGTCTCCTTCTATATTTTTTAAAAAAGAAGGTAGTGTTTCTTTTTGGGTTTTAAACTGAGCGACAACAGTAGTATCTGTTACATCTTGATATGTTCCGGGCTGATTCAATTCGTGTGAACTCAATCCAGTACCAGCTTTTGGCGAATACGGTTGAATGGTATACCCTTTATACAGAAGTCCTTTTTTATAAATCTGAGCAAGTAACCACCATACGCTCTCCATATATTTTGACTTGTATGTGATATATGGCTCATCCATATCTACCCAGTATCCTATTTTTTGAGTAAGATCATTCCAGATATCTGTATATCGCATAACGGCTTTTTTACAAGCCTCATTATACTCTTCTATCGTTATCTTTTTACCGATATCTTCTTTGGTAATTCCTAATTCTTTTTCAACACCAAGTTCTACGGGTAACCCATGAGTATCCCATCCTGCCTTACGGTTTACCTGAAAACCTTTTTGAGTTTTGTAACGACAAAAAATATCTTTGATAGCGCGTGCCATAACGTGGTGAATTCCTGGCAGTCCATTTGCAGAAGGAGGTCCTTCAAAAAAGACATATGGTTCTGCCCCTTCACGTTCGTTTATACTTTTCTCAAAAATATCGTTCTGCTGCCAAAAATCTAGGATTTCTTCAGCTGTTTTTGGTAAGTCAAGTCCTTTATATTCAGGAAACTTAGTGCTCATTTGATCGTTCTTTCTATTAGGTTTGCGAAAATAAGGATTTTATTGAAAAAAGTCAGATGAAATTAAAGTGCGATTAGAAATAAATCCATATAGATCAAGATTTTTAACAAAGTCATCTTATTTTTTATAAAAAAGAATTAAAAACGCATTAATGATGCATAATTTTATTCACTAAATAAGAATAATACAACATACAGAAATTTTTTTGTTCTTGTGTATACCTTTTTCTGAATTTAGAAGTCAATGACTACTCCTATACTGGGGATTAATTGCCCTGTATCGGTTTCTATTGCAGTTAAACTTCTTGGTTGTGTGATATTGCCATTGATGTCTCTATTAAGACCAAATTGTGTAGGTTGTGGGGTTTCTTGTCCTAATACGTTTTGAACTTCTACAAAGACATCTAGAGAGACATTTTTGAAATTCCATTTTTTGTCAATTCTAATGTCTAATTGGCTAAATATATCAAGCTCTTCCTGTCCTAAACGATCATAATCCAAAATAACTTCGGGGTAATTTGCTAAAGTAGCTTCCTGATCTGTTGGAACAAAAGGTGTGTTTCCTGCAAAACGATATCTAGCACTTACTTCCCAATTTTGTTTTAATTTATAACCTCCGGTAAATGAGATAAGATGTCTGCTATCCCAAACAGAGGGCAAATAAACATTTCTATCAAAACCTGTAAACTCACTAAAAAACCATGTGTACGCAAAGATTCCGTAGAAATTATTAGAGAGTTTTTGTTGAAATTGAAGTTCTGCACCATAGCTTCGTCCTCGTCCTACTGTAGCAACATCTTCACTTCCTAAAACTTCAAAATCAGCACCTTTATTAGCAAGTGAAACTTCGTCTAGTATAGATACGGGATAGTCGTCATAACGTTTGTAAAACCCTTCTAGCGAGATACTTGCTGAAGGACTGAAATAGTGTTGTATACCCAAAACATAATGATCACTCATGGTATACTCTACATCTTTATTTACAAGAATATTATTATTATCTCTAAACCCAAGAATTGTATATGGAGGTAACTTATAATACCTGCCTACAGACCCGTTGAGCCTCCAGTTTTCTTTAAACTCATAAGAGAGAGAAAGTCGAGGAGAAAAAGTAGATAAGATATTATCTTCTTCGGTAAAGGTATCGTCATCTGCTCTAAAACCAAAAGATACATCTAATTTATCATTAAAAAATGTACGGGTTAGATTTGCAAATAGACCATACTTAAAAAAATCAATTTCTGTATCAAAAATATTGTTATCAGTTAGGTTTACAGTCTCATTACTGTAATCAGAGTATTGTGTGTTGAAACCTGTCGTGAATTTCCAATCTCCAAAAAATTTAGTCAATTGATATCTCAACTTCGTTTCAGATTCGGTAGCATCATTACTAAAGATCACGCCTGTTTCATTTTCGGGGTCTTCAAATCGTGTAAATTCATTTTTCAAAAAATTGTTGCTTACCGTAGTTTCCATAAATCCGGATCCATCTTTGAAACGCCTTTTCCAGGATAAACCAATGGCATTAGTACGTTGTTCTATAAAAGGGGCTTGCTCTAATTGAGCTTGTTGTTCAGCATCAAAGTCGTCTGGTGCTTCTACAGAAAAATCGTCTATAGAACCGATACCAATAAAACTAAGATCATTGTATGTGTCAATTTTATGATTGATTTTATATTGATAATCCCAATAATTAGGTCTGAAAGGAAGTCCTATAACTTCAAATAGAAATTGCAGATAACTTCGTCTTCCTGATACAAGAAAAGTAGTTTTTGCTTCTTCGTTTTTACCTTTAAAAAGAGGTCCTTCTAATGTAAGTGCAGCTTCACTTGCGCTTACTCGAAAATTACCACTTATATCTCTATTGTTTCCATTACGTTGACTAAATTGTAAGACTCCCGAAAGTGGATTGTCGTATTGTGCCCCAAAAGCAGAAGTAGAAAGGGTAACATCGTTTATAAATGATACATTGATTAATCCTACAGGGCCACCTGCGCTACCTTGTGTGCTAAAATGATTAATGTTTGGTACCTCCATTCCGTCTAGATAATACACAGTCTCATTTGGAGCACCTCCACGAATGATTAAATCATTTCTAAAACCTCCTATCGATGGAGAAACTCCCGGCAAAGTCTGTGCAACTTGTACAACATCATTATTGCTCCCCGGATAGGTAGCAATCTCTACAGCAGATAATGTTTGAGTAGATAAGGGAGTTTCTCTGGGACGGCTGATTTTGTTGGCATTACTAATAACTACTTCATCCAAAGACTCTGTTGACGCTGCAAGGGTAAAGTTGCTTGGCAGCGTTCCTTTGGATCGTACAATTAGATTAAACTTGGTTTGTGTTTCAAAACCAACATAACTCACGATTAAATTGTAAGATCCTGGAGTGATATTTTCTATTCTATAATTACCATCAAAGTCTGTTTGAGCTCCTTTTTCTGTGCCTTCTAGAAAAACCGAAGCTCCTAATATAGGTTGTCCTTTTTGATCTGTGACATTTCCAAAAATTTCTCCAAATACCTGAGCATTTGTATGACAAACGAATAGTATAGATAGTGCTAAAACTGTATTTTTGATTCTCATAGCTATTAGAGTATTTTATTTATCTATGTTATAGATAATATTGCAAACATATTTTGTTTAACTTTTACATTGTAAATATTAAACAATAAAGTATTATATAATAGTAAATAATTATAATTTAGTGTTAAAAAATATTTTTAATGAAGATTTATGGATTGATAAAGCAGTTAATTGAACTGGTTGGAGACTTTGTGAATAACAAAAAAGATGAAGAAATTCACTTAAAATCATTCACTTATTGGCTTTCTAAACATGTAGACGATACTGTTTCTGAAGAAAAATATGAAGTAACCGGTCATAGTATCGATGCTGAAATAGCAGCACATATAGGAAGAATGAATAGATATTCTAATACGTATATAAAGTCTGCCTTAAATGATTTACCATTTACTACTGATATGGATTTTGCTTTTACGGCAATACTGCATAGGTCAGGTTCAATCGGCAAAACAGATTTAATCAGAAAAATGGTATATGATAAATCTTCTGGTATGGAAGTTATTAAGCGATTACTTAAAAATGGAATTATAGAGCAATTTCCTAATCCGGATGATAAAAGAAGTAAATTATTACGATTAACAAAGAAAGGAGAAGAAAATATAATCAAATCATATTCTGAAGTGGGAAAGGCAGCAAAAACTGTAAGCGGCTGTCTTACAAGTAGTGAACAAATTACACTGCTAAGGTTACTAAAAAAATTAGACGATTTTCACTTGCCAATTTATCTTGAAGAAGAAAAAGACTTAAATGTAATCATAGAAAGGTACTTGTCATAACATCAATATCATTTGTTGTGGTTTGCCAGATTTAGTATTTTTAATCTTATGAAATCTATTTTAGATATTGCACTTATTCAATCTGACCTTGTTTGGGAAAATCCTGCACAAAATCGGTCGATTTTTACAGAAAAGATAGACTCACTTTCTCAAAAAGTAGATCTTGTTATTTTACCAGAAATGTTTAGTACCGGATTTACGATGAATGCAGCAGAGGTTGCAGAACCAATGAGTGGAGCAACGATACAATGGCTAAAAGAAATGTCAATGTCAAAAGATGTTGCCATCACAGGCAGTTTGGTTATCGAAGCGTCTGGTAAATATTATAATCGTTTAGTTTTTATGTTTCCTGATGGATCGTATACATACTATGATAAACACCAATTGTTTACTTTGGCAAAAGAACAAGAAGTTTTTGAATCCGGGCAGAAAGAATTGATTATAGACTATAAAGGTTGGAAAATTAAGCCGCAAATTTGTTATGACCTTCGATTTCCTGTTTGGGCGAGAAATACTACTAATTACGACGTTTTACTTTATGTAGCAAGTTGGCCAAAACCTAGAATTAATGCATGGGATGTATTATTACAAGCTAGAGCTATAGAAAACATGTCGTATTGTATTGGTGTAAATCGAATAGGGTTAGATGGTAAAGGATATGAGTATAATGGGCATTCTGCAATATATGATGTACTGGGTAATGCTCTAACTAAGCAACATCCTCTGGAAATAGAAACTACTATTTATGCTACTTTGGATAAAGATCATATCAAAAAGATAAGAACTAAGTTACCTTTTCTTGAAGATAGAGATAATTTTGAACTTATATAAAATCTAAGTTAATCTCATTCTTCTGTGGTAATTGTATCTTTTTCTTTCAGTAAACCTTTTGCTCTATCCCATAGCTTAGAGCTTTGATCTTTAATCTCGTCTGTAGCATTCTCCAAGTTCTCCATGCTTGAGTATTTGTCTATGTTTTCTATAAAATTATTGAAAGTATCAATAATTTTGAAAATCTCGTCGGTATATGGGATATCTTGTGATTTCATTAATTGTTTCCAATCTACTTTTGATAGTATATCAATGATATATTTTGTGGCAATTTTACTTAAGAAATACTTATCGTATATCCCGTTAAGTACTTTGTCAGGCTCTCTGTTGTTGAGATATTCAATCGATTGATCGATAGTTTCTTTTTCTCGGGCAGAGAGTAGTGTACTGGTTTTTAATTTTTGCAAAGAGGTAATTGCTTTTTCATTATTTTCTTGTTTTAGATATAAATAGGTTTCTACAGACCATGTGATTTCATTATCTAGACCTATTTTTTCTGCATCTTTTAAGAATTCTTCAAAATCCAACAATGCTCTTTCTTCATCAATTTCACGCTCCATCATTAGTCTGTCGAATCCTCTAAAGAGATGATTAAGTGCATGCAAACCGGTATGTGCTTTTTGACTGTCTAAGTTGCCCCATTGAAAAATAATTTTCAAGAGAGGTAAATCGACATCCGGATTATTATTTAACCATTCTATATTTCTAGAGATTTCGTCTTCAGACAAATAGTATAATTTTTTTTCAAAGAATAGGAATCCTCTAAAAAATTGCATTAAGGCTTTGATTTCACCATCCGGTAGTAATTCAGGGTGAGTTTTGGAGCTTTCATATAAAGAAATTTCTTTTCCAAGATCTCTACTGGCTAGTACGACAACACTCAAAAGGGCGTGTTCTATATTTTGGGTTATAATTTTGTCTTCATGATTTAACACAGGGGCTTTGATTGTAGTGTCTTTACGTATTTTATACAAAGCTTCTGTGAGGGTAGGAAATATATCCTCGTCAGTTTCTTCTACAAATCCTTTCACAGTTCTATAATCCCGATACATTGAAATATAGTCTATAATAGAAAGTTCCTCATTGTTTTTCGTATCATAGGCCGCCAATTTGCTAGAGATGTTATCAAATTTGGTTTTAAATTCTTCAAATTCAGGAGGTATATCTTCTTGCAATGCAGAAGATCGAATGCTTATTTTTCCGAATTTATATACTAATACTTTATCTGAGTCTAGTTGTTTGATCAGTTCTTCTTTGTCTTTTTGTAATAAGGCTTCATCTGTTTTTTCATCAGAACAGCTGATAAAGAGTAGAATTGATAATAATAAGTATAAATGCTTCATAAACAAAAAAATATAAAAAATAACCGAAGTTAAATCAAATAGTATTAATGAGTAATAATACTTAATTATTTACAGAATTTACATAGCAATCTACAATAATTGATTTTGCTATTATATTTTTTAGAAGGACTGATATAATTCTCTTACTCTAAAATAAAGGTTTGCTTGATCTCCCAATTGGCTCTTACGTCTATTGGTTCGGTAAGGTATTTTATGTTTTCAGGTTGTATTCCTTTTAAAAAATTACCTGTATCCCATTTACCATTATCATTACTATCAAAGACTACTCTAATGTAATACTTTGCAGCATTAAGGTTTTTAAAAACTAACGTTTCTTGTTGTTTTGATATTTTTTCAGTGATCACTTCTTCTTTCTCATTGGTGATTTGAACGATGACTGGATATTCTTCTACATTTTCTAAGGTTAAAAAAATAGTACCATAATCCGTTAATTTTGTTGTTCTGAAGGAGAATTGTATAGTATCATTAGTATTTCCGATAAAATCCTTAAGCGCTTCCGGAAGAAATTGAAGCGAATATGAATTACTTTCTGTTTTTTCAAATTCAAGTTCAGTTTCGTTTTTGATGCGATTCGTTTTTATAGAAAAAGGAACATCTAGAGTGTCTTTGTCGGTTAAAGAAATTAAACTTTTGTTGATACTATCGATAACAGTGAGCGCAGAAAAGCTAAAATTTTCTTCAGGATTCAGAGTAGATTGTATTGATGAAGTCACAACTAGTGAATCTTGGTATTGGTCCTTGATTCTTGCAATTAACGTATCTCGATAGTTTTTTTTGTTTGTGATTTCAAAAACCAAAGAGTCGGTTTCAAAAAAAGGTTTAAACAGATAATGTAAGGTGTCTGTTTCTTTATCAGGAAAAATTGTGGTTTTAAAATCGTCAGGAACTTGGCTTAGCATTTTAATTTTCATACTATCAGCTTCTCCTTCATACGGAAATATAATTTCATTTTTAGACACTTGCTTTGGTTTTAAGGCTTTAAAATCCAATATTTCCTTAAATAGTTTAATGTTGAAAACTTTTGCAGTATCTTTTGGTAACGAGATGGTTTCTTCTAGAAAACCAATTTTATCTTGTTTTGGATTATAAATATAATTACTGGAGGCATCTTTGAGAGCAACAAGCTTATATTCACCTTCTTTGATGTTATACATATCAAAGGATATCGTGTCTAATGTATTTGTTATGTATCGAGGAACATCTTTGTATACAATAGAGTCAGAATAATTTTCATCAACTTCATATAGAGCGACTGTAATATAAGAATCGGGTTCTTTTTGTATAGCATCTGCAATAGTACCTTTGATTTTTAAGGAATCTAAGAAATCACCAGTAGTAAAAACATAACGAAAAAATGGATAAGGATTTTCTTCATTATTATCTACGATGCTCTCTCCAAAGTTAATGCTGTAGGTTGTGTTTTCTAGCAATGTGTCAGTAAATTCAATTTTAACATATTTACTTGCTACACCCAGAGGCGTAATATTAGGTTTGGGATCCATCGGTGGTGAGATGATAATCTGTTTTTGAGGATCTTTTAACTTTATATATTCATCAAAATAGATTCTAATTTCTTTTTTGTCAAAATTGGTAGATAGATTAGGAGGTAGCGCTTTTATAAAAACAGGGGGAGTTTCATCCTTGGGACCACCTGTGATCGAACCTTTTTTTGCACAGCCTAATACAATAAGGATTAATATCAAGGCAAGCAATGCCAAATTTGACCTTCTGTTCATATCTACATAAAAATTTTAAGACACAAAGAAACGATTATATTTAAAAACAAAAAACTTAACAAAATGCTATTATTCTGCAATTGCGATAGTAGCAATACTAATTTTAATACCGGGAATTGACTTTAATACATCAACGCAAGATTCTATCGTTGCTCCCGTTGTAACGATATCATCAACCAACAAAATATGTTTATTTACAAGTAAAGACTCATTTTGAATCTCAAATGTTTCAGAAGTATTTTGCCAACGCGTTAATTTCCCCTTTTTAGATTGTTTAAAATTGTAGGATTTTTTTTTCAATACAGAATCAATATAGTTTGCTTTTAGTTTTTTACTTATTTCTTTACCAAATTTTTCTACCTGATTATAGCCTCTTTCTTTTAATCTTTTTTCATGTAATGGTACAGGAATAACGGCATCAATTGATTGATATTCAGAGTTTTGATAGAGTTCGTGTCCTAACCATTTCCCTAGCTCTACGCCTATTTCTTCTTGCCCTCTGTACTTAAGATTATGGATAAGATTTTGTACTAAACTATCCTTGTGAAAAACAAATAACGCAGTAGCATTTTCAATTTTGGAACGCCCATAAAATACTTTTTCAATTTTTTTTGCGTTTACGTTATGGAAATTACCCAATGGAAGGTTATGCCTACAGGTTGTACAGATTATTCTTTCATTTTTGAAAAGAGGATGACCACAGGCGGCACAATAAGTCGGGTAAAATAAATACGCTAAGTCTCTTAGCATTTTATTAGAAAGATAAACATTAATTATTATTTTTAGCTTTTTAAAATAACCATCAAACAATTATAAAAATTAATTATGACAACTCAAAACAATAACTTGACCCTTAAAATCCTTATTGGTGTTCTAGGAGCACTATTACTTATTCTAGGGATATTTACGTATAAGTTTTACAATGAAGAGAAGCAAAATAAAGCGATTTTGCAACAGGAAAAAGATCTTATTGAGAGTGAATTAGGTGAGTTAATCACAAAGTATGATAATGCGATTGCTCTTAATGAGGTTATGGACGATCATTTACTAAAAGCAAAAGAGCGTATCGTTGTTTTATTAGATAGTGTAAAAGATAATGAAGCAAACCTTGCATTGATCTCTAAGTACAGAAGAGAAGTAAGTAAACTTAAAAAAGAGCGCGATAGATTATTTAAGCTTGCTGATAGTTTAACAACTGCAAATACGCAATTAACATCAGACTTAGATAGTACATCTACAGCACTTAATCAAAGAATTATTTTGTCAGACTCTTTGCAAACGCAAAACAGCAAATTAGCTGATATTGTAGAAAGAGGTTCTGCCCTTACTGCTGCAAACATCAAGGCAGAAGGAGTAAGAGTACGTAATAGTGGTAAAATATCTACTTCTACAAAAGCAAGCAGAGCAGAAAAAGTAAGAGTATGTTTTACATTATCACCTAATAAACTTACTGAAAAAGGAGACAAAGACTTATTTGTACAGGTAATCAATCCAGAAAATAACTTGATAGGTGATAAAGTATCTGTAAACTTTGATGATGCAGTGCTTACATACAGTGGACGTAATAAAGTATTTTATGAAAATGAAGCACTAGACGTTTGTGTATTGGTAGACGCTGCACAAGGAGAGTTGGTAAAAGGAAACTATGTAGTGAACCTATTCTCAGGACCAAAAATGATTTCAAACACACAATTTGAATTGAAATAATTTCTTATACTGAACAAAAAAACCGTCATATTTTTTAAATATTGACGGTTTTTTTATGCTTTTTTCATAAATCATAAACCAACTTTATTAATTCACAAAATTCGTTTCCAAATCATTTAAATTCAACTATTTTTGCGGGACGAATTTTTTTAAGAAAGCATCTATATTAAAAAGGATAACGACTTTTTAAAAAGAGAATAAAATACAATGGCAAAGCAAGAAGATAAATTTAAAAAAGTTATAGCCCATGCAAAAGAGTATGGGTACATTTTTGGTTCCAGCGAAATCTATGATGGGCTTAGTGCTGTATATGATTATGGTCAGAATGGAGTAGAACTCAAAAAGAATATTAGAGACTATTGGTGGAAAAGCATGGTAAACATGCACCAAAATATCGTAGGGCTGGATTCTGCAATATTTATGCACCCTACCACCTGGAAAGCTTCTGGCCATGTAGATGCCTTTAATGACCCACTTATCGATAATAAAGATTCTAAAAAAAGATATCGAGCCGATGTGTTAGTGGAGGATTTCAGAGAAAAAATCAAACAGAAAATTCAAAAGGATATTACCAAAGCTAAAAAACGTTTTGGAGATGCTTTTAATGAAGATGAGTTTAGAAGTACAAATGCCAATGTTCTTCGACGTCAAAAAGAAATTGATAAAATTACTGCTGAGCTTACAAGAGTTCAAGAAGAAAATGATCTTACCGGTTTTAAACAGTTGATAGAAGATCTTGGAATAGGTTGCCCAGAGACAGGATCAAAAAACTGGACAGAGGTGAGACAGTTCAACCTTATGTTTGGAACAAAATTAGGTGCTTCTGCCGAAAGCGCAACAGATCTTTATCTACGACCAGAAACAGCACAGGGAATTTTTGTGAATTTCCTGAATGTGCAAAAAACAGGACGTATGAAGATTCCGTTTGGGATTGCACAAACCGGAAAAGCTTTTAGAAATGAGATCGTAGCAAGACAATTTATCTTCAGAATGCGAGAATTTGAGCAAATGGAGATGCAATTCTTTGTACGCCCGGGAGAAGAAATGAAATGGTATGAGTATTGGAAAGAAACCCGATTAAAATGGCACCACTCACTAGGTCTGGGCGAAGAAAATTACCGTTTTCATGATCATGATAAATTAGCACATTATGCTAATGCTGCTGCAGATATAGAATTTAATTTTCCATTCGGATTTAAAGAACTCGAAGGGATTCACTCTAGAACTGATTTTGACCTTAAAGCTCACGAAGAATATTCTGGTAAAAAATTACAATTCTTTGATCCCGAATTAAAAGAAAGCTATGTGCCTTATGTAGTAGAAACTTCTGTTGGTTTGGATAGAATGTTTTTGGCAGTATTCTCTACAGCACTTCAAGAAGAAGTGTTAGAAGATGGGTCAAGTAGAGTTGTATTAAAATTACCGGCAGTAGTAGCACCAATAAAAGCAGCAATTCTGCCTTTGGTCAAAAAAGATGGTTTACCCGAGATTGCACAACAAATTGTAGATGATTTAAAATGGAAATTTAATGTCATATACGATGAAAAAGATGCTATTGGTCGAAGATATCGAAGACAAGATGCAAACGGAACTCCTATTTGTATTACTGTAGATCACGATACAATCAATGATCAGATGGTTACGATAAGAGATCGTGATACGATGGAACAAAAGAGAGTAGCGATTTCTGAATTAAAAACGCTGGTTTCAGAAAAAACAGACGCAGAGTACTGGTTAAAGTAAATCTCGATAGTATTTATATACAAAGCCTCTAGTTATGTAACTTCATAACTAGAGGCTTTTTGGTTTGTTGTATTATTTCTTTTTTTGAGCTCAAAAACTTGCAAATTGCTACATAAAGACGTTTATATCGTATTTAATGGTATTATAAAAAGAATACGTTTTATTTTTACTAAAATTTTAATTCATACATATAATGAAAATCGCATCTTATAACGTAAATGGAATACGAGCTGCCATCAATAAAGGATTTTTGGATTGGTTACAACAAGCTTCTCCCGATGTTATTTGCCTTCAGGAAATCAAAGCCAACAAAGAGCAATTAGACCTTAACCTGTTTGCCGAAGCAGGTTACCCATATAATTATTGGTATAGTGCACAAAAAAAAGGATATAGTGGGGTTGCTATCCTTTCTAAAAAAGAACCTAATCATGTAGAATATGGGACAGGCATAGATTATATGGATCACGAAGGACGTAATTTAAGAGCAGATTTTGATGGCGTATCTGTGATGAGTCTCTACTTACCAAGCGGGACCAATGTAGACCGATTAGAGCATAAGTTACAATACATGGCAGATTTTCAAACGTATATTAACGAGTTAAAAAAAGAGCACCCTAATCTTGTGATTTTAGGGGACTATAATATTTGCCATCAGGCGATTGATATTCATGACCCCGTACGCAATAAAAATGTATCCGGATTTTTACCGGTAGAACGTGAATGGATAGGTAACTTTATAGAGAGTGGTTTTATTGATTCTTTTAGACACTTTAATCAAGAACCACATCAATATTCTTGGTGGAGTTACAGAGCAAATGCCCGTGCCAATAACAAAGGATGGCGTTTAGATTATGGTATGGTAGCACAACCTCTTGAAGAGAAGTTAAAAAGAGCGATTATATTATCAGAAGCAAAACATAGTGATCATTGTCCCGTTGTAGTAGAATTAGAAATATAAAACCCCATATATGATGTATAAAGGAATCCGGAGAATAACATGTATAGCAGTAGTAGGTATACTGATGACCTCTTGTGTAACATCTAAAGTGTATAAGGATTTAGAAAGTAAGTACGCAAATCTTAAACGTGAGCATCGTAAGATGAAAGACGATTTTTCTGCTTTAGAAAAAACAAATGCAAAAGATCGAGAAGCATTGCAAACACTCGAAGCAGAATATGCAAAAACCAAAGCCGAGAGAGATGAATTACAACACAATTATGACGCTGCTCTTGCTAATTATGAGAACTTGAAGAACTCTTATGATGCACTCGAAAAAAATAGTTCTGCTGCGATAGCTGCCAATAGCAAAAAAAATAGAGAATTGTTGACAAAGCTTGAAGAAAAAGAAAGAGCCTTTGCACAAGAACGTAATCGATTAGATGCCTTACAAAAAGATCTAGACGCTCGTTCACAACGTGTAGATGAGTTAGAAGGACTTATTGCTGCCAAAGAAGCCAAAATGCAAGCGTTGAAAGCAGCCATATCCAAAGCCCTACGCAATTTTGAAGGCAATGGCCTTACTGTAGAAGAACGAGACGGAAAAGTATATGTTTCTATGGAAAATAAACTATTGTTTGAATCCGGTAGTTGGGCAGTAGGCACCCAAGGAAGAAAAGCAGTGAAGCAACTGGGTAAAGTATTGGGTGGCAACCCGGATATTGCTGTATTGATAGAGGGTCATACCGATAATGTACCTTATACCGGTGGTGGTCAGCTTAAGGGTAATTGGGATCTTTCTACCAAAAGAGCGACTGCTATTGTAACCATTCTTTTAGAAAATAAACAAATAGATCCACAAAACCTTACTGCGGCCGGTAGAGGAGAATTTGCTCCGGTAGCTTCTAATGATACAAGTGCCGGTAAGAGTAAAAACAGACGTATTGAAGTTATTTTAACGCCAAAACTAGATGAGATTACCAAATTGTTGAATGATATCTAAAAAACAAATTATATTCAAACAAAAAAGCGATCCATTTGGATCGCTTTTTTGTTGTTCTTTACAACTTTTTATAAGCTATTAAGGATATCTTCAACTTCTTTTCTGTTGTCTTCTTTCATACTTTCTTTAACACGTCTTAAGACATCAAAGAACTTATTGACCACTTTATTGGCTAGAAGCATATCATTATTTAGATTAATTTCTTTACCTGAAGAAGTAAGTAAAGAAAAACTATGCGCTTCAACTGATATACCTTCTATCTTTTTTTTGGCTAACGAAGTAGTTCCTGTTTTCTTTACAATGGAAATTACATTGCCATATGCAATCACTTTATTAGTATATTCTGAAATATCCTTAGCTAATGGATATAATTCATCACTAAAAAGATCACTTAGCTCCTTACTATTGTACTGTTGAGCCTGAACTGATAATCCTGCGCCTAGCATAAATAAAAGTAGAAATAATTTTTTCATAACGTTTGGGTGTTTAATAATGTATTAAAAATTTATAGGTTAATTACACCGGTTATATTTAACGGGACAAATCATTTTTTATTGTTAAAATAACCTTAAAAATTATAGTCAAAATACTTAATTTATTTCGTAAAAACCAAAAAGTATGCCATTTATTTAAAGAGAAATACTTTTATAGGTATAGATGAATATAAAAAGGATTTAAAATCATAGACATTAAGTACTGAAAAAAAGGAGAATGTTTGAGAAAGAGTATTATACTATGCTTTTGAACAAAAGTTTTAAAATGCTTCTAAAATTATAGATATTTTATTCTGTATACATGCTAGAAATGATGGTTTTAACTACTAGGGACTACTTTTTAGGTAACATTTTTGCGTTATTTGCTATTAATAAGTATACTAATCCTCTGACTCTCTATGAAAAAGCATATTACAATACTTTTACTTAGTATGTTTACTAGTGTTTGTGTCTGGTCACAAACAGCACAAGATACCTTAGTCGCCTCTCAATATTTTGCGACAGCAGATTCTTTGCTTACAGAACGAAAACATGATGAATCTATAGTGTTTTTTGAAAAGGCGCTGCAGATTTATCAAAAACATAAAGTATGGGAACGTGTAGCGGGGTGCTATAATAAGATTTCTAAAAATTATATAAGGAGTAGAGATTATGAGAAATCATTTTTCTATGCAAATAGGGCTTTAGAGATTTGTGAAAATAACATTGATAAAGTAAGTAAAGAAGAGGCAATAGCTCATAATAATTTAGGTGCATTTTATTTAAATTATAAAATAGATTACAACGTAGCTTTATTACATTATGAAAAAGGATTAAAAATAATACAAGATTTTTTCCCAAATGACTATTTAGCATTAATTAAACCTTATAATAGAATAGGGTATATATATATGAGTAAATTGTCATATGAGTTAGCATTTAGGTACTATAATGAAGCATTTACTATAGTTAAAGAAAGAATAGGTTTGGATAGTTATGAAGCTGCAAAATCATATATGTATCGAGCAATATTATTTAACAGACAAGGAAATTATGTAGAAGCGATTCGATTGAATAAAAAAGCAGAAAAAGTATTAAATAACTTCTCTGGTGGAGAGCAGATCGATTTAATAGGAGTTTATAATAACATAGGTTTGATTTATAATACATTAGGGGATTTGGATAAATCGATTTTTTATTGCGAGAAAAGTATATCGAAATATTATCAATTAGGAATTAGTAGACCATTAAATATTGCTTTATGTTATAATATAATGGGTATTTCTTTTAAAAAAAAAGGTCATTATGATAAAGCATTACAATATTATCATAAAGCTCTAAGAATTATAGAAGATAGTTTTGGTAAAAACCACTATGATAGTGTCCTATGTTATAATAACATTGGTGTTGCGTATAAATATAAAGGTGAATATGATCAATCTATAAAATATTATCATAAAGCATTATCCTTGAATATTAAACATTATGGCAGTGATCATTCAAAAAACGCAATATATTATAACAATTTAGGTTACGTCTATAGGAAAAAGAAAGATTATGCTAAGGCATTTCAGTATTGTAGAGAATCTTTAAAAATCAGACAACGACTGCTTAGAAAAAACCATCCTGATATTGCGGATAATTATGAGTATATCGGTGACATCTATGCTGATACAAAAGAATATACTAAGGCAATTGAAAACTACACTAAAGCAATAACAATTTTCACAGAAAACTATGGGGAAAATCACCATAGAATAGCACAATTTTACGATAAACTTGGGGATGTTTATTTTGTTCAGAGAAAGTATAAAGAAGCACTCAAACATTACAAAAAAGCCCAATTAGCAAATCTAAAATCAGATAATTTTCAAGCTAGTAATCGTGATTTACAATTCGATCAATATTTAGATGTATTTACTGTGCTGGCTACTTTAACAGATGAGTCAAAAGTGTATAAAGCTATATTTGACAGAGACAAGGATCTTACAGCTCTTAATCAGTCTATATCAGCGTATAAACAAGCCGATACTTTAATTCAAACTATGAGGCAATCGTTCACTGATTATCAGGACAAACTCACCTTTTCTAAAACCGCCAAAGAAGTTTATCAAGGAGCAATTATTGCACATTTGGCTTTATATGAGGTTGAAAAAGATCAAGAATCCCTTGAACAAGCCTTTTATTATGCAGAAAAGAGTAAAGCCAATACCCTAAAAGAACTTCTTACCGATGCCAATGCTAAAAAGTTTACAGGTTTGCCTGATGATTTGATCGCTTTAGAAAAAGAACTTCGTATCGAAAAATCGTTTTATAAATCCAGGATTACAAAAGAATTGTCTAATCAAGAAGTGGATTCTACCAAAATCTCTACTTTCGAGAACGAGCTTTTTCGGGTCAATAGAAGTCAGGATTCATTAATTGAAGTTTTAGAGCAAAACTATCCCAAATATCATGAGCTAAAATATCAAAATGCTATTGTAACGGTAGCTGATATTCAACAACAATTAGATGATCAAACAACAGTAGTAGAGTTCTTTACTTCAGATAGTACTACTTATGCGTTTACAATCTCTAAAGAAGCTATTGATGTAAAATCATTACAAACAAAAGAACTCACCAAAAAGATAGAAGCATTTCGATCACAAGTGATTGAAAAAGACCTTCAACAATACAAACAACAGGCACACGAACTTTACACTACTCTATTCAAACCGATTCTAGATCAGTTAAAAGGCGATCAATTATTGATTATCCCCGATGGGTCATTATGGCACCTTAATTTTGATTTGTTATTGACGCAAAAACCTACTTCTAACAATCCTGCTGATTTGCCTTATCTTTTACGAGAATATGCGATCAGTTATGGCAATTCTGTGAATTTATTATTTTCAGAAAATACCACTACAAGTACTGATGTATCAAAATTACAGGAATGTTTAGCTTTTTCCTTTTCAGATAGCACTCAGGTAGTAGATGCCCCCACAATGACCTTAGCCACCTTAAGAGATACAGGAGATGATCTACCGGGCACTAGAGCAGAAATCAGAGCGATATCAGAGATTATTGATGGGGAATACTACTATGGTTCACAAGCTATAGAGAAGAACTTTAAGGATAAAGCAAGTCAATATAATATTTTACACTTGGCATTACATGGCGAGGTTGATAATGAACATCCGGAGAACTCAAAATTATATTTTACCAAAAGCAAAGATACCTTAGAAGATAACTTGTTATACAGTCATGAGTTATTTGCAATGGACATTCCAGCAGAGCTTACGGTATTGAGTGCTTGTAACACAGGTTCAGGCAAGATTGCCAAAGGAGAGGGGATTATGAGTTTAGGCAGTGCTTTTCAATATGCAGGGAGTAAGAGCTTGTTATTGACCAACTGGTCGGTATCCGACCGAACCACTCCAGAGTTAATGCAATACTTCTACAAAAACTTAAAAGAAGGCATGAACAAATCCAAGGCCTTACAACAAGCAAAGTTAACGTACATCAAAGAGGCAGATATACACAGTAGAGATCCTTTCTACTGGGGGAGCTTTTATTTGGTAGGCGATACATCTGCCATGCACTTTGAGGATAACACTCTACTTTATTGGATGATAGGATTGGGAGGAATAGGATTATTATTTTTAATACTACTTTGGTATCGAATAAGGATACATAAAGGAAATACGTCAAATCTATAGTACTTCAAACCTTTAATATTCTGGGTTAAAATTCTATATTGTTTACACGTTATTGATTTTAACTCTAACTATTAATAAATTAAGTCAGCACATTGTGAAGAAGATAAGCTGCTTATTTCTAAAAGACAAAACAGTCAACCTAATTTTAAGTTGACTGTTTTTTGTTCCCGAGTGCTACGATTACTTTCCCTCAATCAATGGCGCTGTTCCCTCATTATATATTGTTTAGAATGGTATCTCATTCTATTTTTGGGTCAACCAAGGTAAAGCATGTTATAAAAAACATAGCAGGGTCTAATTTAAGGTTGGTTAGTTGTTGAAAACGGATAGGCAATGGGGGTAGCCTATCCGTTTTAATTAAAGATAAGGTTAATCCATATCTTTTTCTTCTGGATTAAACCATTCTCCCCTAGCATTTGTATACACTGTTTTGGTATCGCTATCCATAGCCAATATCAATTTGTAATTTCCTACTTTATCAGTATACGCTTCAGAAATACTGGCTTTCGGAAAATCCTTTTCTACAGCTGCTTTTACAATTTCAGAAAGCTTATCAACTTTCATCTGCATATATTTATCTTGATCTGTGGCAGCTTCAGTCATTGTTATGGGTAATGCCTCTTCATCTTGTTGCGCTATCATATACTGTGATGAAAAAAGCACCATACACGCAATGTAAATAATATGTATCTTTTTCATAAGTGTTGAATTTGGTTGGATATGTTTTTTCTTTTTAGAAGAGAAATAATTATTCCACAAAATAATTTTTATTTTAAATCTGCTTAATAATTTGAAAATAAGAAAGTTATAAGTTGATCCTAAATTTAATTTCTCTCAGAACTGTTGCGCAAAAGATGTAAAATGTAGATTTATTTCACAT
This sequence comes from Aquimarina algicola, assembly GCF_006443095.1. GTDB lineage: Bacteria > Bacteroidota > Bacteroidia > Flavobacteriales > Flavobacteriaceae > Aquimarina > Aquimarina algicola. The sequence goes on along the minus strand of NZ_VFWZ01000002.1, from coordinate 1,024,776 downwards.
TTTTGAAAGGAAACGACTTAGACATGCACTTAAAACTTAACTATTAAGATAAATTTTACATGAACTCGAATAAGAGTTTCTACTTTTGGTTACTGTTAATACAGAAAATATTTATAATTTAACATAATGAAATACACTACACTGCCAAATACAGACATACAAGTAAGCAAAATATGTCTGGGAACCATGACATGGGGACAACAAAACACAGAAGAAGAAGGGCATCAACAACTAGATTATGCTATTGATCAAGGCATAAATTTTATAGATACAGCAGAGTTATATTCTGTACCTTCAAAAAAAGAAACACAAGGAAACACAGAAAAAATAATAGGAACCTGGTTACAAAAAACAGGCAAGCGTAATGACGTAATCATAGCGTCTAAAATTGTTGGACCTGCTGCGTTTACAGAACATATTAGAAAAGGTGAGTTTACAAAAGAAGAAATAAAAGACGCTATTCATAAAAGTTTAAATCGATTACAAACCGATTATATTGATTTGTACCAGCTGCATTGGCCCGAAAGACAAACTAATTATTTTGGTAAATTGGGATATACACATGACGAAAACGATACATGGAAAGATAATTTTGCAACAGTATTAGAGTGCCTGCAAGACTTTGTAAAAGAAGGAAAAATTCGTCAAATAGGGGTGTCTAATGAAACAGCCTATGGTATGATGCGTTATGTTGAAGAAGCAAGGAAAGGAGCTCCAAAAATGATTACTATTCAAAATCCATATAATCTTCTTAATCGCAAAGATGAAGTTGGTCTTACCGAAATTTTACATCGTGAAAATATCGGTTTGTTACCCTATTCTCCTTTAGGATTCGGTATGCTGACGGGTAAATATCTAGAAGGGACACCCAAAAACTCCAGAGTAGATCTGTTTCCTAATTATAATCGATATATGGGTGAAAATAGTTTTGAAGCCACACGAAGATATAATCAGATCGCTAAAGATCATAACTTGAGTCTAACTCATCTGTCATTGGCATTTGTGAATCAGCAACCATTTGTGACGAGTAATATTATTGGGGCTACTACTATGAAGCAACTTACAGAAAATATTGATAGTATTAATATTACACTATCAGAAGATATTATCAATAAGATCAATGAAGTTCATGCTGATATTCCTAATCCTGCTCCATAAAGATTAGCCAAATAAGTATTCAACAACATCTTCGATTTTAGAGACAAGCCGTATATTGATTTTATTGTCTTGTAGCGAGATTTTGTTGTATTTAGACACAAAAATGGTAGAGAAACCTAGTTTGTCGGCCTCTTGAATGCGCTGCTCTACTTTGGTAACGGGTCGTATTTCTCCCGCAAGCCCTACTTCTGCAGCAAAGCAAAAGTCTTTTGGTACAGAGATATCTTCGTTCGAAGATAATATAGCAGCAACGACAGCAAGATCTATTGCAGGATCATCTACAGAGATTCCACCGGTAACGTTTAGGAAAACATCTTTGGCACCTAGTCTGAAACCGGCACGTTTTTCTAAAACAGCAAGAAGCATATGTAGTCTTTTTAAGTTATACCCTGTGGCACTTCGTTGAGGAGTGCCATATACAGCGGTGCTTACCAAAGCTTGTATTTCTATCATAAGCGGACGCATCCCCTCTAGGGTAGAAGCAATAGCAGTTCCACTTAATTCTTCATCTTTTTTAGAAATCAAAATTTCACTGGGATTGCTCACTTCCCTTAATCCACTACCTTGCATTTCGTAAATGCCCAATTCTGAGGTCGAACCAAATCTATTTTTTAACGCTCTTAAAATTCGATATACATGGTTACGGTCGCCTTCAAATTGCAAAACAGTATCAACCATATGTTCAAGTATCTTTGGTCCTGCGATATGACCATCTTTTGTAATATGACCAATTAGAAGAACAGGGGTCGCAGTCTCTTTTGCAAATTTAATAAGCTCGGTGGTACACTCTCTGATTTGAGAAATGCTTCCGGCGCTACTTTCGATATAATCGCTATGTAAGGTTTGTATAGAATCTATGATAACAATATCAGGTTCTGTTTCCTCAATTTGTCTAAAGATGTTTTGGGTTTTAGTTTCTGTAAGAATTAAACAGTTATCGGTTTTTGAGCGTATTCGCTCTGCTCTCATTTTAATCTGTTGTTGACTTTCTTCTCCAGAAACGTATAAGGTTTTATATGGTAATTGTAGGCTTATTTGTAGTAAAAGTGTACTTTTTCCGATTCCGGGTTCACCTCCTAATAACGTTAAAGAACCAGGAACTAATCCGCCTCCTAGTACTCGATTAAGTTCTGCATCATTTGTGTTGTAACGGGTTTCATTACCAGAACTTATTTCAGAAATGCGCAATGGTTTGGCAGTTCTGTTAGTTTTAGTGGTTTTGGTATTACTTTTCCAATCATTTTTTTCGGCTTTTTGTACAACTTCTTCAGCGATTGTGTTCCATGCTTTACAAGATGTACATTGACCTTGCCATTTTGCATATTGTGCTCCGCAGTTTTGACAGAAAAAAACAGTTTTGGTTTTTGCCATAAATATCTAAAGGGTTTGAGTGTAAAAATACTATTATTTTAATTACGGAGTGGTCTTGATCTGTGTAAGATGAAAGTTAAACGTTTTGATAATTATCCAAAATATAAAAGGTGTTTTTGGAATAACAAAAACACCTTTTATTATACATTATTATTTAGATCAGCTACCAGCCAAAATCTTCTTTGATTTTATTTACTTTATCCAACATATAATCTTTGGTTAAAAATGCAACTTCAGAAAGTTGAAATCCATTTTCATATGCTCTCATGGCTTTTTTGGGTTCTCCGGTTTGTTCATAAAACATACCAAGATAGTAGTAACCCAACATGGTATCTGGATGTTCTTTTATAGCCAATTTTCCTAAAGGTTCTAATTCAGACCAGTTTTTATTTTTTTCAATGGCTGTAGATACTGCGATAAAATCATTAACTCTTATCTTACGCTTGATCCCATATAATTTTTCTGTAGTTTGATACATGTCTACCAAATAATCATAAGGAGAAGTCTCTTCTAGAGTTAGTAGTACTTCTTTGTATGTTTTTTTGCTTATTGGGCGATACATTTCAAAAATACCTTCTAACGCTTTTGGAATAGCTCTTCCTACTAAAGTGTAATGTGAAGATTCGTCAAAATTATCAAAGAAATAATCCATTTCTGTATTTTCTACAGCTTGCATTTTTTCGTCTAAAGCGATTACTTCTTTTTTAATGTTTTCTGCATCATTGGTAGCTGTAGCCAAGTAGTACCAAATTTCTGAAGAAGTACTTAATTTATTTGTTATTCTTTCTGCCATTGGTGGCGCTAACTCTGGACTTAAGCAAATATATCCTTGAAAAATAGGATTATCTTTAAACAAGAAATAATTTATAAAATTACCAGTGTAGTCATGTCCAACGATAATTTTTAATTGTGCCGTACGGTAGGTTTTGTTTAAATAAGGCAAAAGTTCCTGACCGATAAATTCAAAAAACTCTGCTCCTTTAAGATCAGGTAAAAATTCGGCACTATCATATCTACAATCATCTTCTCTGGTTTTTCGCTGATTGATACCTACTACAATAGATTCTGGCATATCTTCCCAATACGAAAAGTAGTCTACATTACCTGCAACAGGCTCAAACAGATAATCACCATCTAATACAACGATAAGAGGATATATTTTATCTACATTTTTGTTGTAATTACGGGGTAATTGGATTTTAAGTTCTCTACTTTGGTCTAATTTAATAGATCTAAAGGACTCATAAATTGCCTGGCTATAACCATATACGGTAAATAAGCAGGTGAAAATAAAAAATATACTTTTTTTCATAAGTATCAAGTTTAGGTTAAGCAAGGAGCAATATATAAATTATTTCCTTATCTCTCTCGGTTTAAAATAGGTAGAAATAAAAACGATAACGCTCCTATGATAATATTTATTGCTGTTTGTGACCCCCATAATATCCACCCAAAAGCTTCTCCGGCTGGTTTTTCTACATCAAAAATGACTAGTATTGCTGCTATTGCTAGCGGAAATGCACCAATACCTCCGTTTGTAGTTGTCATAGCAAAGGTTCCGGCTACAAAAGTCGCCAATATAGGGCCTATAGAAAGAGATGCAGTTTCTGGTACTGTAAATTTGATGACATAAAACATAAAAATGTAGAGAAACCAGATTAAAAATGTGTGAAATATAAAAGCTTTCTTGTGTTTTATACGTGTAATACTTTTTATCCCTTCTAGTAACCCTTCTCCAAAATTTTTGATTTTAATCAAAATGGGGTGTTTTGATTTTTTGATGATGCGTAGAAATAGTACTCCCAAAATAACTCCAATAACAATGATTATTAAAAATACGAGAGGACTTGCAATATTTTCATCAAAATAAGATAATAAGTTTTCTGATTGAAGAAGCAGCGTAATTGTAATCACAATCAAAAGCATGACAAGATCAATGACTCTTTCAGAAATTATGGTGCCAAAAGCTTTTTTAAATGGAATATCTTCATACGTAGATATGGTTCCGCCACGAAGAAGTTCTCCTGATCTTGGAATACCTAAGTTAGCAAGATATCCTATCATAACAGCCATAAAACTATTTGATAATTTAATAGAGTATCCCATAGGTTCCATCAAAAACCTCCATCGATATGCTCTTGATATATGAGAGGTAATTCCCATTGCAAGTGATAAAAGAATCCATTTAGGATTTGCTTGTAAGATATATTGTAGTGTTTTTTGACGCTCCTCTTCTGTGGCGGAGTAAATAGAATACCAGATTAAAAAAACTCCCAGTGCGAGTGGGAGTATAATTTTAAGTACTTTAATAAGTTTAGGATTCAATTCTTTTTACTTTAACAAATTATTTTCCTCATTTGGAAAAAGAAGTTTTGGCTTAAAGGTTTTAGCTTGCTCGATATCCATCATTGCGTAAGTAATTAATATAAGGACATCGCCTTTTGCTACTTTTCTGGCCGCAGCACCATTTAATGTAATTTCACCACTATTTCTTGGTCCTGGGATAGCATATGTTTCTAGGCGTTCCCCATTATTATTATTTACGATCTGTACTTTTTCTCCTTCTATGATATTAGCGGCATCCATTAAGTCCTCATCGATAGTAATACTACCAATATAGTTCAGATCAGCACCAGTAACTTTGACTCGGTGAATTTTTGATTTTACGACGTGTACAAACATGTTACAAAGTTAATTATTTTTAATTTAGGGCAATGTTATCAATTAGTCTTACTTTTCCTGCAAATACTGCAATAAAAGCTCGATATTTTATATTCTCTTGTTTTTGTTGTATAGATTGTAAATCAGCTGTTTTGGCAATCTCAAAATATTCAAGTTCTAGCTCGTGATCGTTTTCAAATTGCTTTGAAACCCAATCTTTTAAATGTATAACATTTTTTGTGCCAAAATCTTCTTTGACTTGAGTTAAGATTTTAAAAATCAATAAAGAAGCTTCAAGTTGTTTTTGTGTTAACCTTTTGTTTCGAGAACTAAGGGCTAAACCACTTTTTTCTCTATAGATAGGGCATCCAACAATTTGTACTGACATATTTTCAATTTCAACTAATTTTCTTACGATTTGTAATTGTTGAAAATCTTTTTCTCCAAAATATGCTCTGGTAGGATCTACAATAGTAAAAAAGTGTTTTAATACGGTGCCTACTCCATCAAAATGGCCGGGTCTATACTTACCTTCCATCTCATGTTCAATTCCTCCAAAATCATAATCTATAGATATTACACGATCACCGTAGATTTCTTTTGGGGATGGAGAAAACACAATAATATGTTCTGATAATTCTGATAAGAGTGCAACATCTTTTTCTAAAGTTCTAGGATAATTATCCAGATCTTCAGTATTATTAAATTGAGTAGGATTTACAAAAATGCTAACAATAACCTCATCATTTTCCTTTAATGCTCTTTCTACCAATGCAAGGTGACCTTTATGTAATGCTCCCATGGTTGGAACAAAACCAATAGATTTCTTTTGTTTTTTAAAACTTGCAACATCTCCTGTAATGTCAAGTCTTTTTGTACGTATTTGCATTGATGTAAAACTTATAAGGCGTGCAAAAATAAGATATTACTGGCAGACTACATAAATTTTCGTAATTTTGCAAAATTAATCCCGAAAAGAGTACGATAAAAGTATCGATTATATGAAAGATAAGAGGATATTGTATGTATCATCAGAAGTAATACCTTACCTGCCAGAGACCGAAATTTCATCAATGTCTTTTGAAGCACCTAGAATGGTAAACAATAAAGGAGGTCAAATTAGAATTTTTATGCCCAGATATGGAAACATAAATGAAAGAAGACATCAGTTGCATGAAGTGATTCGTCTTTCAGGTATGAATTTGGTTATTAACGATTTAGATATGCCTTTAATTATCAAAGTTGCCTCTATACCTAAAGAAAGGATGCAGGTATATTTTATTGATAATGAAGATTATTTTAAAAGAAAAGCCACATTAACAGACGAAGATGGTAATTTGTTTCCTGACAATGATGAAAGAGCTATTTTCTTTGCAAAAGGAGTTATTGAAACGGTTAAAAAGTTGAATTGGTCACCCGATGTGATTCATGTACATGGTTGGCTAGCCTCACTTTTACCTTTGTATCTAAAGCATTATTATGCAAATGAACCATTATTTGGACAAAGTAAAATAGTAACTTCTGTTTATAATAGTGGATATGAAGGCATACTAGATGAAAAAATGATGGAAAAGGTGAAGTTTGATGGAATTAGTGAAAATCTAATTAGTCACTTAGAGACACCAACGTATAATAATCTTATGAAAGTGGCAGTAGATAACTCTGATGCAGTAATCGTAGGTTCTGAAGAAATACCTGAAGAGTTAGTACAGCATTTAAAAACCATAGACCAACCAGTTTTAGAATACAAAAGGCAAGATGAATTTGCTGATGCTTATGTAGAGTTTTACCAATCAGAAGTATTAGTATAAATAAAATTGATGAATTAGTTTTTTATGAAGATAAACAATATGGCAATCAAAACAATAACAGTATTTGTTATTGTTTTTGCATTTTTTGCATGTGATGATGATTTTAATTCTGTGGGGAGTGAAGTAATAGGAGATGTCAACTTTGAAGAGAATACATACTCGGCCGTTCCTGTAGCGTATAGTAAACGATTTAATAGAGTAAGAACTAATAGCCTAATTAGAGAAGTTAATGGAACCCAATTAGTTCCACATGCTAATTTACTTGGGATATACAATGATCCTGTCTATGGTAAGTCTACATATTCGATACTATCTCAGGTTGTACCTACTCCAAGTAGATTTCCACTTACTTTTGGTGCCAACCCTGTTTTAGATAGTGTGGTCATTAGTTTACCTTATTTTAGTACTATTACAGAAAGCCCAACAGCAAATAATCCTGCTACCATATATGGTTTGGATTCTGTTTATGGAGGTCAACCATTTAGGTTGTCAATATTTCAATCAGATTTTTTCCTAAGAGATTTTGATCCAACTTCAAATGATGGTCAAGTATACTATTCTAATGATATATCTTCGAATTTTCCAGAAGATCAAATAGAGAATAGTAGTAATCTTCTAAGAACAATTGAAAGTTTTGTTCCCTCCCCAGGAGAAAGAGCTTTGGACGAATTTGATGTAAATAATAACGATTCTCTTATTGAAACAACAAGAGAAACACCAAGACTTAGAGTCGTTTTTTCTAAAAATAGACCTGAAGATCAGTTAATTGTAGAAAGATTCAAAAAACAATTTTTAGATAAGGTTGGAAATATAGTATTGAGTAACACAAATAATTTTATAAATTATTATAGAGGAATATATTTTAAAGCTGAAGATATAAGTGGAGGAGGTAATTTGTTATATGTAAATATGGCTGATGCAAGAATGACACTTTATTATAATTCTGAAACTTCTTCGACAACAGATGGAGATGCTCGACAAACAGGAGAACTTGAGCTTCTTTTTTCTAATGCAATTATCAATGGGATGAACACAGAATTTAATTCTGATATAGCCACAGCCTTACTTCCTGAAAATCAAGATAAAGTTAATGGAGAAGAAAGTTTGTATCTAAAAGGAGGAGATGGTTCCTTTGCTGTAATTGATTTATTTTCTGGTCAGATAACTAATGAAAATGGAGAACAAGAGAATGAACTCGATTTTTTAAGGCGACAAAATTGGTTGATTAATGAAGCTAACCTCAGACTTTATGTAGATCAAGAAAAAATGACATCCGGAGGATCTACAGAACCAGAAAGAATTTATGTTTTTGACTTAGAAACAGGAGCTGTACTTGCAGATTATGCCTTAGATATCACACTTTTTGGTCTTCAAAACTTTGATGCACCCCTGTTTTCGATACCAAGTCACCTAGGAAGATTAAGTAGACAGTCTGACGGAAGAGGAGAGTTCTACAATATAAGACTTACCCAGCACGTTATTAATTTGCTAAATGGAGATACTGATAATATAAAAATAGGAGTAGCTGTTTCGCAAAATGTAAATTCGACAACACTAGCAATAGGAGATACTCCTGAAAAAGAAAGAGAGGTTATCCCCACCTCATCCATAGTTTCGCATGAAGGAACTATTTTATACGGTAATGGTAATGATGTTCCCGAATCAAAGCGATTACAGCTTGAGATTCTTTATACATCTGAAAAAGATAACTAATTAAAAAAACAAAACTTAAATTATGTGTGGAATAGTAGGCTACATAGGGCATAGAGAGGCCTATCCAATCATTTTGAAAGGATTAAAAAGGCTAGAGTACAGAGGGTACGATTCTGCGGGGATAGCTCTTTATGATGGTAATGATATACAATTATCAAAAACAAAAGGGAAAGTTGTAGATCTTGAAGAAAGATTAGAAAAAGAAATATCAACAAGTGGAAATATAGGTATCGGCCATACAAGATGGGCTACACATGGTATCCCAAATGATGTTAATTCTCATCCACATTATTCTAATTCGGGTAATCTGGTTATTATACATAATGGAATTATTGAAAATTATGAATCCTTAAAGAAAGAACTTTCAAATAGAGGGTATACATTTAATTCTGATACAGATACAGAAGTATTGGTAAATCTCATTGAAGACGTAAAGACCAAAGAGAATGTAAAACTTGGTAAAGCCGTTCAAACAGCATTAAACCAAACAGTAGGGGCTTACGCTATTGCAGTTTTTGATAGAGAAAAACCAGATGAAATTGTTGTAGCAAGATTAGGTAGTCCTTTGGCTATAGGTGTTGGAGATGATGAATTTTTTATCGCTTCTGATGCTTCACCATTTATAGAATACACAAAAAATGCAATTTATCTCGAAGATGGCGAAATGGCAATAGTAAGAAGAGGTAAGGATGTCAAAATAAGAAAAATACATGATGATAGCCTGGTTGATCCTTACTTACAAGAATTACAAATCAATCTCGAGCAAATAGAAAAAGGTGGTTATGATCATTTCATGCTGAAAGAGATTTATGAACAACCTAGTGCAATTAGCGACACCTATAGAGGTAGGATGAGAGTTGCAGAAGGAATTATTAAAATGGCTGGGATAGATGATAACCTAGCAAAACTGTTGAATGCAAAACGTATCATTATAATAGCTTGTGGTACATCATGGCACGCAGGCTTGGTTGCAGAATATATTTTTGAAGAGCTTGTTCGCATACCTGTAGAGGTAGAATATGCTTCAGAATTTAGATATAGAAATCCGGTGATTCATGCAGATGATGTTGTAATTGCGATATCTCAAAGTGGAGAAACTGCCGATACAATGGCTGCAATAAAACTAGCAAAAGAAAATAGAGCTTTTGTTTTTGGTGTTTGTAACGTTGTGGGGTCTTCAATTTCTAGAGAAACACATGCCGGGGCATATACACACGCCGGACCAGAGATAGGTGTTGCGTCTACAAAAGCATTTACAACACAAATAACAGTCCTTGCACTGATAGCATTAAAATTAGCTGAGCGTAAAGGAACAATTTCTAATAGCTCATTCCACTATTACTTACAAGAATTAGAAAGAATTCCTGAAAAAGTTAAGGCAGCTTTAGAATCCAATGAGCATATAAAATATATCGCAGACACATATAAAAATGCAAAGAACTTTTTGTATTTAGGTCGCGGATATAATTTTCCGGTAGCCTTAGAAGGAGCCCTAAAGTTAAAAGAGATTTCATATATACATGCAGAAGGCTACCCTGCAGCAGAAATGAAGCATGGTCCAATTGCTCTTATCGATGAACAAATGCCTGTTGTAGTTATTGCTACAAAAAAAGGACATTATGAAAAAGTGGTGAGCAATATTCAGGAAATTAAGTCAAGAAAAGGAAAAATAATAGGTATAGTAACAGAAGGAGATGTAACTGTTAAAGAGTTGGCAGATCATGTGATTGAAATACCGGAAACAGAAGAGTTTTTAACGCCTTTGCTTACAACAATACCATTACAATTATTGTCTTATCATATTGCAGTAATGCTAGATAAAAATGTAGATCAACCAAGAAATTTAGCAAAATCTGTAACTGTTGAATAATAATTGATTGTCTAAAGACAATTAACCTTTATAAATTAAAGTCTGTTTGGAAATTTCTGAACAGACTTTTTTATTTGTAGGCTTGTTTTGTTGTTAGATAAATCGAACTTATATGGGTCTGTCTTACGTTAGCTTAAGTTATTTAATAATATGAATGAAGACAAAAAATATTGAGAATGTGTTATTTTTAAAAGGACTTTTGTGTTAAAAACTTATTTTTTTATCAATAATGATGAATAAATATCAAAAAAACGTATATTTTTATCATAAATCATTAAATAAACATTGGGAGTATGAAAAAAATTACGTTAGTGATAATGCTCATATGTGGCATTATTGCTTCTGCACAAACTACTATTACTGGTAAAGTTGTTGACAACAATAATCAGCCAATTCCGGGAGCAAATATCGTGTTAGAAGGAGAAAGAGTAGGAACAGTGACCGATTTTGATGGTCTTTTTTCATTAACAGTCGAAAAAGAACCTCCTTTTGCGATATCTGTGAGTTCTATCGGTTTTGAATCGTCTTCGGTAACAGTTGCTTCTGCAAACGAACAACTTACTATTACATTAAAAGAAGGTACAGAATTAGATGAAGTTATTGTTTCGGCTTCACGAACTCCTGAGCGGATTTTTGAATCCCCGGTTACTGTCGAACGTTTTGGATTGAAAGAGGTAAAAAACACACCTTCTGCAGATTTTTATGGCGGGTTAGAAAATTTAAAAGGTGTTGATGTTAATACTAATAGTTTAACATTTAAATCTGTCAACACGAGGGGTTTTGCCGCCTTTGCAAACACAAGATTTATGCAACTTATCGATGGAATGGACAATTCTGCGCCCGCGCTTAACTTTCCACTAGGAAACCTCCTGGGAATGGTTGAAACTGATGTGCAAAGCGTAGAAATTCTCCCTGGAGCGGCATCGGCCCTTTATGGGGCAAATGCTTTCAATGGTATTTTATTTATGCGTAGCAAAAGTCCTTTTGATCATCAAGGGATAAGCGCTTATGGCAAAAGAGGCATTACCTCTCAAGAAGCTGCAGGAGACAATTCCTATACAGATGTTGGAGTACGTATGGCCCATAAGTTTAGTGATAATTTTGCAGCAAAAGTCAATTTTAGTTATCTAAAGGGAACAGATTGGTTTGCTACTAGTGAAGAGGATAGATTTAATAGAGGCTTTACACGAGCGAATACAGATTATGACGGGATTAATGTCTATGGGGATGAAGTTTCTACTAATATTAGAGAAGCTTCCGGTTTAGGAATAATTCCTGATGTAGAAGTGAGTAGGACAGGATATAATGAAGTCGATTTAACCAACTATAATGCAGAGAGTGTCAAAGCAGATTGGGGTTTATATTTCCGCCCCTGGGGTACAGATTTCGAAATTCAGTATGTAGGAAAGGTTGGTTCTGGGAATACTATTTATCAAGGTGCTAATAGATACAATATTAAAAATTTCTTTTTGCAGCAGCATAAAATAGAGGTGAGAAATGATAACTTTTTTGTGAGAGGTTACCTTACTGAAGACAAAGCCGGTGACTCTTACGATATGGTTTTTACAGGAATTAATATTAATCGTGCTTGGAAAAGCGATGAAGATTGGTTCGGAGACTACATACAAACCTTTGCAGGGATAGAGTTGTCTGGTAATCCACAAGGTCTCACCACACAGCAAAAACATGATGCAGCGAGAGCGGCTGCAGATACAGGCCGCTTGATTCCAGGTACTTCAGAATTTCAAGAAGCATTTAATAGGATCATAAATGATCCCAATTTATCCACAGGTTCACGCTTTCAAGATAACTCAAAGATTTATCATGCAGATGCGAATTATAACTTCAGTCATCTTTGGGATGCAGTAGAGGTACAGGTGGGAGGCTCTTTCAGAACGTATCGCCTAAATTCATTTGGAACTATTTATACCGATTTTGATGGTCCTATTACCTACTCAGAATATGGTATTTATACGCAGGCTCAGAAAAAATTAGATATAAATGATAATGTCGAATTAAAATTAACAGGATCAATAAGATATGATAAATCCGAATTGTTTGACGGATTTTTCTCTCCGAGAATTTCTGCAGGTTTTACGGTTAATGAAAATCATAATTTTAGATTGTCTTTCCAAACAGGATTTAGAAACCCAACGACTCAAGATTTATATATTGGTCTAGATGTTGGTCGAGCTGTATTAATCGGAGGTGCTTTTGATAACCCAGAGAGATTTTCAAGAACCTATAATGTAAGTGCTGATGGGCAAGCGTTAGGTCAGGCACCTCAGATCACACAAACAGGTGTCGCAGCTTACACCAATTCTTATCTGGCAAGCTCTGTTGAAGCTTTTGCCAATTCTGGTAATCCCGAAGACTTACAAATAGGGAACTCTTCTTTAGCTGAACCGGAACAAGTAACCTCTTTTGAGGTCGGTTATCGGGGTAAGGTGAAAAACTTTATCTTCGATGCCTCTGCCTATTATAATCAATATCAGGATTTCTTAGCAAACGAAACTGTAATAGCACCCTTTTATGGTACTGCAGGTGACAGCTCTCTTTCTTTAGCAGCTTTGGCAAACGAAGATTTCCAACCATACCAGACGTATACAAATTCTGATGCAGATGTAGAATCATATGGAGCAGCTGTTCAGGTAACTACAAAAGTATTCAATGGTTTTGACCTAAGTGCGAACTACACATGGGCAAGATTAGATTTTGATGTAAACGAAAATCCGGATTTTAGAACCCAGTTCAATACACCAGAACATAAAGTAAAAGTCTCTTTTGGTAAAACTGAATTGTTTGAAAATTTCGGATTCAATACCTCTTGGAGATGGAGTGATAACTTCTTTTGGGAGGCTTCCTTCGGAGACGGCGAAGTGCCCGCTTATCATGTCGTCGATGCACAGTTAAATTATACCATTCCAAGTCTAAAGTCTATTTTTAAAATAGGTGCAACAAACTTGTTACAAGATGAATACTTTACTGCATTCGGTACAGGATTCATCGGTTCTCAGTACTACATATCTTGGACAATCAATAACTTATAATATTGAAATTAGAAATTATCATGAAAAAAATAAAATATACAGCATTGTTTCTTCTTTTTATCAGTTTTATGTCTTGCGATAACGACACTTTGGAAGACCTAAGAGAAAGAGGACAAGAAGAGTCGATAGAACTCGAAGCTTTCACGCAAGGAAGTGCAGATTTTTCTAAGTATGTATCTATGGGAAATTCTTTAACAGCTGGATTTGCAGATGGAGCTCTTTATAAAATTGCCCAAGAAAATTCTATGCCCGCAATTTTGGCACAACAATTTGCAGCTTTAGGAAATGGTGGTACATTTACACAGCCATTAATGAATGATAATGTTGGTGGTTTGTTAGCTGGTGGAACTCAAATTCAAGGTTTTGGTCCAAGATTAGTTTTGGATCTTAGTGGTCCTAGACCAGCACCAGTTCCCTTACAATCACTGGTGCCTTCTGCAGTGCCGACAACAGATATCGTGTTAAACAATCCAACCGGACCATTTAATAATCTCGGTGTGCCTGGTGCTAAAAGTTTTCACTTATTAGCTCCTGGGTATGGTAATATTGGGGCTTTGCCTAATGCTAATCCATACTTTGTAAGAATGACTGGTACATCCCCTGATGCAAGTGTAATAGAACTTGCTATTGCTCAACAACCATCATTTGTTTCTTTATGGATTGGTAATAATGATGTTTTAGGTTATGCGCTTTCTGGCGGCGATGGTACTAACCCAATCACACCACTGGCTGGTGATATTGGTGTGGGTTTCGAGGCAACTTACCAAGCGCTTATAGGATCTTTAACAACCAATATTTCAGGTGTTCAGGGTATACTGGGTAACATCCCTAATGTCACTGCGATACCTCATTTTACGACAGTACCGCATAATCCTGTACCCTTAGATGCTGCGACAGCAGGCGCTGTAAATCAAGCATACATGGAGTATAACGGAGGGCTACAATTAGCGTTAGCAAATAGTTTAATAACCGCAGAAGAAGCCAATGCTCGAACCATTAATTTTGAAGCTTCATCGTCTAATGCTGTAGTGATTGTAGATGAAGATTTAACAGATTTGTCTGGTTTAGGTTTGCCAAACTTCAGGCAAGCTACAGAAGAAGACTTATTGGTATTACCAGCTTCAAGTTTTATTGGAACACTCGCAGACCCACAAAATCCATTGTCTGTTAATGGTGTTGCTATACCTTTGTCTGATAAATGGGTACTCACACCAGAGGAACAAAATGAAATTAAGACTGCAACTATGGCTTTCAATAATGTTATAGAAACTGCTGCGGCAGCAAGTGGCTTTGCTTTATTTGACGCCAATACGCTGTTAGATCGAGTGGCTTCAACTGGCGTTGAAACAAATGGATTAGTTATCACTTCAACTTTAGCAACGGGTGGTGCTTTTTCTTTAGATGGTGTGCATCCTACTTCTAGAGGTTATGCATTAGTTGCTAATGAGATGCTGAAAGCTATAGATGCTACTTATGGTTCAAACTTTGAAGCTTCAGGAAATCTCGTAGACGTTTCAACATTTAGTACTACTTATTCGGCTTCACTACTGGAGTAATTAAAATAGAAATAACATAGAAAATCCCGCTCAACATGTTTTGAACGGGATTTTTTTTGAATATAAAAATCAGTACAGTATTAGTTAAAAAAAGTAATAGAAGAATAGCTTAAAAAAAACAAAATAAAATACATTATTTTTTTATTTGAAAAGACTATATTTGCAGCCTGAAAAAACATGCTAATTAGTACAACTAAGTGCTTGATTTTTTTCGGTATAGTTAAATACAAAACATTAAATAATTATATAATGTCTAAAGTTACGGGTAAAGTATCTCAAATTGTAGGTCCGGTAATCGATGTTGAATTCGAAGCCGGTACTGAATTACCAAAAATCTATGATTCGTTAGAAATTAACAAAGCAGACGGTAGCAAACTAGTGTTAGAGGTTCAATCTCACATTGGTGAAGATACTGTACGAACTATTGCAATGGACTCCAGTGATGGATTAAGTAGAGGAATGGAAGTAGTTGCAACAGGAGCTCCTATCCAAATGCCTATTGGAGGAGATGTATATGGACGCTTATTTAATGTAATTGGAGACGCTATCGATGGTCTGGGAGATCTTCCTAAAGAAGGAGAAGAAGGACTTCCAATTCACCGTCAAGCACCAAAATTTGAAGATTTATCAACTTCTACAGAAGTTTTGTTTACAGGGATTAAAGTAATCGATCTTATTGAACCTTATGCAAAAGGAGGTAAAATTGGACTATTTGGTGGTGCAGGAGTAGGTAAAACTGTATTGATCCAGGAGTTGATTAATAATATTGCAAAAGGTCACGGTGGACTTTCTGTATTTGCAGGAGTAGGAGAAAGAACTCGTGAAGGAAATGACCTTCTTCGTGAAATGCTTGAATCTGGAATTATCAAATATGGAGATGATTTTATGCACTCTATGGAAGAAGGAGGATGGGATCTTTCTAAAGTAGATAAAGAGGTGATGAAAGACTCTAAAGCTACTTTTGTATTCGGACAAATGAATGAACCACCGGGAGCACGTGCTCGTGTTGCACTTTCTGGTCTTACAATTGCAGAATATTTCCGTGATGGAGCAGGAGATGGTCAAGGAAAAGATGTATTATTCTTCGTAGATAATATCTTTAGATTTACTCAAGCAGGTTCAGAGGTGTCAGCACTTCTAGGTCGTATGCCATCAGCAGTGGGATACCAGCCAACATTAGCAACAGAAATGGGAGCTATGCAGGAGCGTATTACTTCTACCAAAAAAGGATCTATTACATCAGTACAGGCGGTTTATGTACCTGCGGATGATTTAACTGACCCTGCACCGGCGACAACATTTGCCCATTTAGACGCAACTACAGTATTATCTCGTAAGATTGCAGAGCTTGGTATTTATCCAGCAGTAGACCCGTTAGATTCTACTTCAAGAATTCTTACAGCTGATATTTTAGGGAATGATCACTATAACTGTGCACAAAAAGTAAAAGAGTTATTACAACGTTATAAAGAATTGCAAGATATTATCGCCATCCTTGGTATGGAAGAATTATCAGAAGAAGATAAACTTGCAGTTGCCAGAGCACGTCGTGTACAACGTTTCTTATCTCAGCCATTCCATGTAGCAGAGCAGTTTACAGGTATACCAGGAGTATTGGTTGATATTAAAGATACAATCAAAGGATTTAATATGATTATGGATGGTGAATTAGATCACCTTCCAGAAGCAGCATTTAACCTCAAAGGAACCATAGAAGAAGCTATGGAGGCAGGAGAAAAAATGTTAGCTGAAGCATAAGCTCAGAGTTCAGAGTTAGGAGTTTAGTATTAATTTTTATTTCACTCATAACTCACTACTCATAACTCATAACTAGAATAAATATGTATTTAGAAATAGTAACTCCAGAAGCAGTATTATTTAGTGGTGAAGTAACCTCTGTAGCCGTACCAGGAGAAAATGGAGAGTTTCAGATGCTGGATAACCATGCACCCATTATCTCCTTATTAGGAAAAGGAAATGTAAAAGTATATGGTGATATGAATCTTAGCGAAGAAGTTGCTGATAAGTTCACAAAAGGTGAAAATGGAGCTACTCTACTTCCTATAACTTCTGGAACGATAGAAATGAAAGATAATAAAGTAATTGTTTTAGCAGATTAAAACAATACTTGATAAAACTATAAAAAGTGCTTCTTTACATAAAAGAAGCACTTTTTTTATACGCCTCATTTGCCATTGCAACTATTCTCAAAATAATAATATAAAATAGATGTAAGGATCAACAAAATAAACACATTAGATAGGTTTTTATTTTTAAGACTTTTAATGCTGCAAAATATAGTTTCACTAACTGAAATATTAAATTTATAAGGGAAACTCTAATGTAATAATCTAAAAATCTGGTTTTTAGATAAAATTATGTTAAAACACCTTCTACCATAGAAACGTTTTAATACTTTTCGACATTAATTAATACACCTCAAGGTCAAATTTTATCCTATGGATCAAAAACTTATTACCCTCATCATCTTTTTTAGCGTAACCTCTCTTTTTGCGCAAAAAAAAACTCTTACGCATAGCGATTATGACCTATGGAAGAATATTACAAATACAAAAATATCTGATAATGGAAAACTGATTGTTTCTACTATCCAAACAAATACAAGGAGAGGTGATGGATATATAGAGATTTATAATACTAAGAGTAAAAGAAAGTTTACATTTCCGAATGGATATGATACTTCAATATCTTCAGATGAAAATTACGTTGTTTTCAAAAGAAAGCCTAAATATCAGGTAACAAGAAGCGAAAAAAAGAAAAAGATAGATAAAGAAAAAAGAACCAAAGATGTTTTGTTTATATATAATGTAAATACAAATTCTATTTATGATTCTATAGCAAAAGTAAAATCATATAAATTACCAAAAGATCATGAAAATTGGTTAGTTCTTGAAAGTTATAAAAGAGCTGACTCCAAGAAAAATAAAAAAGATACTCTTGATAAGAATAAATCTTCTTTGGCTTATCAACAGAATTATGCCCTGATTTACTCGTTTAAGACTAAACAGAAAGACACAATACACCAGATCAAGGAATTTGTTGTACCCGATAAAGGAAATGTTTTTTATTACACACTAAAAAATAAAAAAGATAAAGATAAAGATCTTGGAATCTATCAATATAACTGCATTTCTAAAAATACTACCGTAATTGATACTACTAAATATAAATACGACAAGCTTAGTGTGTATAAAGATGGAGATAAACTAGCGTATTTATCTGTATCAGATTCTACAGACGTAGATTCTTTGCAATTTGAGTTACATTATTATGCAAATAATACACTAGAAAAATTAGTAGATACCTTGGGTAAAAACCTGAGAAAGCATTGGATTTTGAGTGAAAATCAAGAACCTTTCTTTTCTGAGAATGGAAATAGACTTTACTTATATTCAAAACCAAAAGTAGTTTATAAAATAGATACTACTATGCTAAAGGACGAGGTTCCGCAAGTAGATGTTTGGAACTGGCAAGACAAGCTTATTCAACCTGAGCAAAAATCAAAATTTGATAAACTTAGTAAAAAAGCCTTTATTTCTTATTTTGATATTGAAAAGAAAAAATATGTTCATCTTCAAGACGAAACTATTGAAGATCTTATTTTCGATAAAAATAAAGAACAACAATACATTTTAGGAGAATCAAGTACTCCATATGATCTTAATAGGTCATGGGATTATCCCTGGACAAACGATTTCTATGTTATTGATACGTATACAGGCAATAAAAAGTTAATTCTCAAAAATAAAGGGAAGCGTCCTTATCTTTCACCAGATGGTCAATATGCTTTGCATTATGATATGAAAGAGAAGCATTGGTTTTCTATTCATTTATCAACTCATCAAAAGATAAATCTTACCAAAGATCTTGATGTTGCTTTCTTTGAAGAAGATGACGATCACCCTACACTTCCAGACGCATATGGTTTCGGAGGTTTTGATAAAGACCAAAACGCATTAATTTATGACAGGTTTGATATTTGGAAAATTTCTCTTACCGGAAAAGAAAAGCCAATAAATCTCACAAAATCAGGAAGAAAAAACACTATTGAGTATCGCACAAAAATGCTTGATTCTGATGATAAAAACATTGCTAGTTATATCGGAGAAGAGTTATTAATAACAAGTTTTGACAAAACAACAAAAGCTTCTGGATTATATACTCTTAAAAAGAAGAAATTAATCGAAAAAATAGCACCTACAGAATATTCGATTAATTCGCATAAAAAAGCTAAAAACGCTAATATTTTTGTATTTAGAAAAGGAAATTTTAAAATATTTCCGGATTTATATACATTTAATAATAGTTTTCAGAATATAAAAAAGATAACAGAAGTAAACCCGCATCAAAAAAACTTTAAATGGGGTACAGCCGAGCTATTCTCTTGGAAAGCGAATGATGGTAAAAAATTAGAAGGGATTGTATATAAACCAGAAAATTTTGATCCTTCAAAAAAGTATCCTTTGATTACTTATTTTTATGAAAAAAGGTCTGATAGCTATCGATCCTATCATATCCCGAGACCAAGTGCGTCTACTGTTAATCCATCTTATTTGGTAAGCAATGATTATATTATGTTTGTTCCGGATATTGTGTATGACGAAGGAAAACCCGGGGCAAGTGCTTATAATTGTATTGTATCGGGAGTAGAAGCACTAGAAGAGCTAGGTTATATTGATAGCAATAATATAGGTATACAAGGTCAAAGCTGGGGAGGTTATCAAGTTGCATATTTAATTACAGTGACAAATAAATTTAAAGCTGCTATGGCTGGAGCACCTGTAAGTAATATGACGTCTGCTTATGGTGGTATTCGTTGGAAATCAGGATTGAGTAGAGCGTTTCAATATGAGAGAACCCAAAGTAGACTCGGTAAAAATCTATGGGAAGGTTTTGATCTGTATATAGAAAATTCACCTCTTTTCGGAATTCCGAAAATAGAAACACCATTGTTGATGATGCATAATGATAATGATGGTGCTGTACCATATTATCAAGGTATCGAAATGTTTATGGGAATGAGACGATTACAAAAACCAGTTTGGTTATTAGTTTATAATGAAGAAGCTCATAATCTAAGAAAAATGAGAAATAAACAAGATCTTTCTATAAGAATGATGCAGTTTTTTGATCATTACTTAAAAGGATCAAATCCACCTGAGTGGATGACTACGGGAGTTCCTAGAGTACAGAAAGGAAAAGATCTCGGATACGATCTTGATACTATAAGAGTTGCTCCTACAAGGATTACTCCCAGTTCCAACGAATAAGGTGCCATTCAATTCCATCAACAGCATACGTAATCCAGGAGTTAAACCCTATTGCTTGATGGGCTTGTATAGAACGTAAATTATTGGATGCTACTTCA
This sequence comes from Aquimarina algicola, assembly GCF_006443095.1. Taxonomy (GTDB): domain Bacteria; phylum Bacteroidota; class Bacteroidia; order Flavobacteriales; family Flavobacteriaceae; genus Aquimarina; species Aquimarina algicola. Next base: position 1,004,197 of record NZ_VFWZ01000002.1, on the reverse strand, counting down.
GTAATCAAATAGTCATATTTTGTTTGTAATTCGCTTTTCATTTTTTGATACAAACCTCTGAAAATTCCTTGCCTTCGATAGGCTTTATCAATACATATCTGCCCCATTGCGATATAAGAATTGCCAGAAGTAAGATGTTGATCAATTTTTGAAAACATAGGTTTTAGAATTTCTATGTCTTCTTTGAAATCTTTTGGCATACAAAGTGCGTAGCCAACAACTTTATCCTCGTCTTTTGCGATAATATGAGGTTGTTTATTATTCATTTTATTTAAGATATTCAAGTCATGTTGTACCGTAACAAATCCTTCTTTTTGTTTTTCGGTTTCAGAGATAGAAGACGGTAGATTGGTTTGTTGTAAATGAATAATCTGTCTAAGTTCATTTTCTTGAGTAACACAAGTGTATTCTATGTTTTTCATGTATTGTATTTTAGGAGTAATAAGGACAATATTATAGTGTAATCTAAGAGTGAATATGTAATAAGTATTAGCATTGCTTATCTTTGTAAAGATAATGAAAGGATTGCCAAAAAAGATACAGAAAAAACTAGAAGATAGAAGTGCAAAAAACGCACTACGAAAGTTGCCCTCAATAAATAACTGGGTTGATTTTTCTTCTAATGATTATTTAGGTTTTGCAGTTTCTCAGTCTATTTTTGAGAATACACAAGATATTTTAGCAGAACAAAATATAATACAAAATGGAGCTACGGGCTCTCGTTTACTTTCTGGTAATTATGATTTATATGATAAAGTAGAGACATATTTGGCAGATTTTCATGATGCTCCCTCTGCCCTATTATTCAACTCCGGATATGATGCGAATATTGGTTTTTTCTCTGCGATACCCCAAAGAGGCGATTTTATTTTATACGATGAATTTATTCATGCTTCGATACGAGATGGTGTACAAATGTGTAATGCAAAGTCATATAAATTTAGTCACAATGATTTAAATGATCTGCAAAAGAAACTTGAACAATTACATTCAAAAAACAATGATAATATTCAGGAGTTTGAGATTTATGTAGTAACAGAATCTGTCTTTTCTATGGATGGCGATATGCCCGATCTACAAGGTATTGTCAATCTTTGTGCCCAATATCATGCTCATCTTATTGTAGACGAGGCACATGCAACAGGTGTATTTGGTAATCAAGGTAAAGGAATAGTACAGCACTTAGGGCTAGAAAAGAATATATTTGCAAGGATCAATACTTTTGGTAAAGCGATAGGATGTCATGGTGCTATTATTCTAGGTTCGGAGGAGTTAAAAGCATATCTCGTAAATTTTGCAAGAAGTTTCATTTATACAACAGGGCTGCCTCCACATTCTGTAGCTACTATTTTATCTGCATATCAAGAGTTAGAACATTCTTTAGCTATACAAAAATTACATAACAACATTGCATGGTTTAATCAAAAACTTGATGAGACAGGTCTAAAACAGAATTTTATCAAAAGTGATTCTGCTATACATTGTTGTATTCTATCTGGTAATGAAAATGTAAAACAAATAGCCTTACAGATTCAAGATAAAGGATTTGATGTAAAACCTATTTTATCACCAACAGTACCAGAGGGAAAAGAACGTTTACGTTTTTGCTTACATGCCTATAATTCTGAAGAAGAAATTTCGGAAGTCTTATCCTTACTTGCTACTTTTGTTATTCATAATTAAAAGAAAGATGCTAGATCAATTAGAAAATACTTCTCCTAAGATATTTATCACCGGAATAGGTACTGATGTTGGAAAAACAATAGCTTCTGCAATCGTAGTAGAAGCTTTAGAAGCAGATTATTTTAAGCCGGTACAGGCAGGAGATTTAGAATATTCGGATACAGATAAGGTACAAGAGCTTGTAATGAATTCGAGATCAAAATTTCATGAGAATAGCTATGCATTACATACTCCTATGAGTCCACATGCTGCAGCCGCGATAGATAATATAGCTATAGATATTAAGGAGATCAACATACCACAAGTGGATAATCCTTTGGTAATAGAAGGTGCAGGAGGACTTTTGGTACCATTAAATGAAGAACATACAATTCTAGACCTTATTCAACCAGAGTATCATGTTATTGTTGTTTCCAGACATTACTTAGGAAGTATTAATCATACCCTTATGACATTACATACATTAAAAGAAAAAGGATGTAAAGTATCTGTTATTTTTAACGGAGAAGAGCATAAGACAACAGAGCGTATCATCACCAAAATGGCGGATGTTTCTGTGATTGGAAGGATTGATAATGAACCTTATTTTGACAAAAGTGTTGTAGCAGAGTATGCAGATATGTTCAAAGAAAATCTTCTTGCAATGACTCAAAACAATAACTAAAACAATTACGCGGAGGCGTTGATATACTATTTATGACTTTACAAGAAAGAGACCAAAAATTTATTTGGCATCCACTTACCCAGCATAAGATTCACCAAGAAGCATTACCTATCGTAAAAGCAAAAGGAGCATTGTTATACGGTGAAGATGGAAAAACCTATATAGATGGTATAGCATCTTGGTATACGGCAATGTATGGCCATTGTAATGCATTTGTCTTAGAAAAAGCACAAGAACAAATGCAACAATTGGATCAGATTGTGTTTTCTGGATTTACTCATGAACCAGCGATTAGATTATCAGAAGAATTGATAGGTTTATTGCCTACTAATCAAGAGAAAATATTTTTTTCAGATAATGGTTCGACAGCAAATGAGATAGGGATTAAAATGGCACTTCAATATCATTTTAATAAAGGAAAAAAGAAAAATACAATTATTGCATTTGAGAATGGATTTCACGGGGATACATTTGGTGCTATGTCAGCTTCGGGTTTGTCAGTATATAACGGGCCTTTTGAAGATTTTTTTATTGATGTACAGCGTATACCTACTCCAACAGCAGACTCAATAGAAGAAGTTATAGAAAAACTTCTTACTATTATCAATAATCATGATGTAGCCGGATTTATCTATGAACCTTTGGTACAGGGAGCGAATTCAATGCATATGTATGATGCCAGATATCTCAATCAAATTCTTGCTGTTTGTAATGATCATGGAGTGATCACAATCGCAGATGAGGTCATGACAGGTTTTGGCAAAACGGGTAAAATGTTTGCTTCAGAACATGCAGAGATACAACCTGATATTATTTCTATGTCAAAAGCATTGACGGCAGGATTTGTACCTATGGCAATAACAAGTTGTACAAAAGAAATTTATGATGCTTTTCTAGATGACTCTGTAGGAAAAGCTTTTTTTCATGCACATACATATTCTGCAAACCCCATTGCATGCGCAGTATCTTTGGCAGGAATATCATTATTAAAATCAGACGAAATACAAACAAGCATAAAAAGAATTATAGCATCGCATCAACAATTTAACGATTCGATCAAGAATCACCCCAAGGTCAAAAGTACCAGGCAAACGGGTATCATATATGCAATGGATCTTGATATCGAAATGGACCGATATGGTAAAAAAAGATACGAGATTTTTGACTTTTTTATGCAAAAAGGAATTTTCCTGAGACCTTTAGGAAACACAATTTATATTTTGGCCCCGTATGTAGTTACTAATGAGCAGTTAAATACGATATATGAAGCTATAAAAAGCTTATTGGATACGATTTGATTTTTCAACATGCTGATTTAGAAAATTAGGATTGTTTTCTATCATGGTTTTAAAGTCTTCTTTTTGATCAACAAACAGAACAAGAGTTTGAAAAGATTTTTTGCTACCATATAACCCATTAAGAATATATTCTTTTTGTAAGGTGATTACAATATTATGATTTTCTAAATTTCCAAAGGGCGATAGTTTTCTTGTTGTCGAATCAAGCTCTATATCTTTACTTGTAATGTCTATAGATACAATGTCTTTTATAGGAATACTAACCTCACTCAAAATACCATATCGTATCAATAAAGTGTTGTTCTCTATAGATATTGGGCGTTTGGTAATTGATTTTAAGAAACCAAAAATCTGAACTCCGGAGTAAATACTAGCTCCGGATACAATCCATGCAGCAATGTGATTCCATTTTAAAAGAAGAATATGTAAAACATATGTTTCTATTCCTATAATCCCTATAAGAGCGATTAGTAGTGCTATTGTTCCACTGTTTTTATGATAAGTAAATTCATTTTTTGACAGTTTTTTTCTTTTCCAGTAAATAAAACCATAGTAGATTACCGCAATTTCCATAGTAAGTAAGGTTGATACTTTGCCAGGAATTACAGCTCTTGATGCTTCTTGCAATGCTGTAAAAAAATCAGGTTTTTGAAGCGTATGAGCTTTATATTGAATTCTGATTTGTTGTATTTTATATACTAAAAATAGAATAACACTCAGTTCAACAATAGGAAATATCCATGTTTTAACCCATTTTAGAATAAATTGATGTTCTTTTGGAATGATTTGGAAAGCAATGAGCATTCCCATAACAAAAAAAGGAACAACAGTGATTTTTGGAATAGCTTTCTTCCTGATCAATAAAAAATAGATTGCAGGAATTGTAAATAATAAGTCCAAAGTAATACCTATAGATAACGAACTTATGTTTGAAGCGAATGCTTCAGATTTTGCCAATATAAATAGAGACGCGATAAGTAGTATGGGTATCGCAACGGTAATTAGATTACCATTGATCCTGGTTGTTACTTTCATTTTGTTCATAACCTAATAAATCAATTTGTTCGTCTGTTTCATCAATAATGATATACATTTCTGTATACTCCCAAACACCATTTTGTTTTGTGCCTGTTACATACAATTGCGCTTCGGCTTTTGAGCCTTTTATTGGAATAGAAATATCTGCCGACCCATTGTTATTTTCATAAGAAATACTACCGCCCATGATTCCATTAGTTTCTATGGGAGCACCTAATATTTTTAAAACATAGTCATCTTCATTGGCTTTCTCTATAGCATCTTTGTAGGGTACAGATTCTGTCATGATCTCACTAACTCCAAAAATTACAGAACCTAAAAAAATGACAAACAATACGATAATAGTAAGACACCCTCCCAGAGGTACTGCCCATCCCCAGTTTCTAGCAAACCAACTTTTGTGCTCTGTAGTACTCATGATACGATATAAAGTTTGTAATATAAGTCTAGGTTGTAATCAATATGTTACAACCTATAGACTTTTCTTTTAACCCTATTCAAATTTAATCAAAAAGAAGTAATCCTGCGGCATCGCCCATTTTTCTCTGATTATGCCCAACTCCTTTTATCACTTTGAGCTCCCAGTTAAATTCACATCCTATTTGTTGAGCTTTACTTTTAGCAGTAGCAAAAAAGTATTTTGCCCGTGCTAATCGATGTAATCCCTGTCTATCAACGGTTTTTGAACGTAGTAAAATTCCTCCGTTACTATTTTCGTTATCTAATTCTCCTACAAAAACAATTAGTTTTTTGGCAAATGATTTTTTTAAATCCCGATCAGAAAGGTGGGTGTTTTTTGTACCAAAGGGAAAATGGGTATCAAAATTGGTCAATGTATATGAGCCTGAATTTGCTGCTATAATACGATTTGCTTTTGATTTTGGGTGAAAAATAGCAAAACGATGTAAAACTTGTCCGCCGGCAGAGTGACCAAAAATATCATATTGCTTTTGAGGGATTTTTAAGTGATCGACTACAAGATCAAATAACCTGTCAAAATCATTAAAAATCCACTGTTTGGTATTATTATTTATTGTAAACGAGACCTTTTCTTCGTTTAGAAATACCTGATTGGAGTTTTTCTTGAATTTTGCATGCTCTCTAATGTTTAAATCAGTTAATATTCCGCCTAGATGATAATCTTTATAAGGGTATTCTTTTTCTGAATAACTAGGGGATAAAATTAATAGATTATACTTTTCTGATTCTTCAACCCAACTATCTCTATGGCTATCTCCATTTCTTCCTGATCCCGGGATTACGATCACTACTTTTGTGTTTGAGTCAAAAGCTTTTGGTTTGTGATAAAAGATCTTAATTGTCTTTTGCTCGTGCTTAAGGCCTCCTACAATAGAAAACACCCCAGACCCTTCTTGAATCGAAATTTTTTTATTTTGACCAAAGGTTACATTGAATAGCACAGATGTTAATAAGACTATTAGTGTTGTACAAATTCGTATCATTATAAATAGATTTTAAAATTTTGTTCAAAAATTCAAAAAAAGGAAGTCGAGATGTTAGAAAATCGTCGAGTTACTGGGTTTTTGGATCATAAAACTTTTTTTATAGTATCAACACAGTTGAGGTGATATACATCAAAATTCGTCTTTATATAGTGAAAGTTTGTAGTGTTACAATATTAGATTAACATTATTATTCGCTACTCTAATGTCTTTCGGTTACGTTCATTAATCTTGAAACCCAGTGCTATTTCTTTTAGTTCAAAAGTCATTTGCCTAATAGGAAACGGACGGATATTTCCTAGAATGATTACTGTTAATCGATCATCAGTATATCGATGTAAATTAGACATAAACCCATCCATAGTTCCGCCGTGACGAGTCAATATTCCATTTTTGTTTTTGCCACGCCCTATTTGATATTCTTGAATTCGAAACCCATAACCATAGTTCCCAAATGTTGCGTTTTCTCCTTTGAATAGTAGTGATTTACTTTTGTCAGACAAGAGTGTATTTTGATAGAGAGCCTGATCCCATTTTAGTAAATCTTCTACTGTTGAGTAAATGTCTCCACTACCTAAAGCATATGAAACGATGTTTTCATCATTTTTAATTCCAAATGCGTTCTTATAATACCCTTTTGCCCTTTCTTTGGGTTTGTTGGCTATTCTCTCAACACCAGAATGATTCATTTGTAGGGGATCAAAGGTGTTTTCTTGTAATACATCTGCAAAGCTTTTTCCAGTCACGTTTTCAATAGCAATAGCCGATAGCGTATAGTTGAGGTTTGAGTATTGATATTGAGTAGAGGGCGAAAACGATAATGATGAGGTATTGATGATCTGAATAATTTCTTGAGAAGTAACATCTTTGTTCTCAAAGTTTGTGATTCTTTCTAAATGTGGAGATAATCCGGATTGATGTTTCAATAAGATATGTAATGTTAAATGCTCTGATAATTCATTCTTTAGATTAGGAATGTACAACTTTAATGGAGTGTGTAAATCCAGGATTCCTTTTTCTACCAATTGCATAACGGTCACAGCAACAAAAGACTTGGTTAATGAGCCTATCAAGAATTGAGTGTGGATGGTGTTTTTAGTCTTTTCTTCTCTGTTGGCATATCCATAAGCGTCTTTGTGTATTATTTTCCCCTCTTTGGCAACAATTACAGTACCTTGATACTGATCGCTTTTGGCATAGTTTTTAATGTGCTGATCAATTTTTTTTGATATGCTATCCTCGGGATTGTCTTTTTGAGGATACATATGACTAAAATTTGTAAGTGTTAAAATAGAAGCACAAAAAAGAAATATGGCCATGATGATTTTAAAAGATGCTTTTTTCATAAGAAATCGGTTGTTTTAATATGTTAAAGGTTGTACTTATATAATCTATAGTAATAGTTGAATGACTATGACTATATTCAATTTGAAATATTATAAAATCAAATCATAGTATTTTTGGATATCGATGACTTTGATGTTTTGATTGTCATAAAGCTAAAAATGATAGATATATGTAATTCGGCATTAGAATCCTGATACTGATATGCTATTGATAAGAATTTGTCGATTTCTAAAAAGTGATTGATGAATAATTTATTATTTTGACTTTTTTGATGCCCAATTTTAGAAATGCTTCAGTGTTGAATCAAATAGAGAAAATAACAGAATATATTCAGAGCACAAAGTGGACAAAACATTTGATTTTTTGGTCGATTATGGTGCTTGGTTTTATGGCTAGAGATAGAATGTTGGATCAATATTCTTTGTTCTCTTCTCTTGTCAGACAATTATGTTTGCTTGTTCCTCAGCTTATTGGAGCATATCTTTTTGCATATTATTTGATTCCGAGATATATATTAAGAAAACAGAAATGGTTTTATATTTCGATTGGTTTTATGATCATATATTTTACCAGTGCTCTGGGAAGAATTTTGATTATTTACATATCCGAACCATTGCTAAGGACATATCCTTTTGTACAAGAGCCTTTGAAAGAAATATTATTAGATTGGAAAAAGTTATTACTTAACTATTTTCCTTCAGTATATTTGGCGGTTTTTGTATTTCTTTTCCTAAAGTATTTTACCCATTTTGCAAATACAAAACAAAAAGAATTAACATTAAAGAAAGAAAAAGTAGAGACAGAGCTTCATATTCTTAAAGCGCAATTGAACCCTCATTTTTTATTCAATACTCTTAATAATATTTATGTGTTGGCTATCGAAAATTCACCTCATACAGCATATTCTATTGAACGATTATCAGAAATTTTAGATTATATTTTATATCGATGTTCAGAGAAATATGTACCACTACAAGGAGAATTGAGAATGTTGGAAAATTATATAGGATTAGAAAAACTAAGATATGATGATCGTTTACAAGTGACTTTTAAAAAAGAAATACATAAAGAAATTAAAATAGCTCCACTAATTTTATTATCATTTGTAGAAAATGCTTTCAAACACGGCGCAGGAGAAGATAGTGGTTCTCCAAAGATTGACATTACAACAAGCAACCAAAATGGGTGTTTTGTATTTGAAATTTGTAATACAATCCAATCAATAGGTATAAGCACACCTAGAAAAAAAATTGGTCTGGTAAATATTAGGAAGCAATTAGAATTATTATACCCAAACCGATATGCATTAGAGATAGAGAATAGTAAAGAAGATATGTTTTTGGTTCGATTAAAAATAGATATTACAAATGAAGACTAGATGCTTACTTGTAGATGATGAGCCATTGGCTATTCGATTATTAGAAAATCATATTTCTAAAATAGAGTCTTTTGAAATTGTCGCTACTTGCAACAATGCAATTCAGGCACTAGAAGTATTACAAAAACAAACGATAGATCTTATGTTTTTGGATATAAAAATGCCAAATATAACAGGATTAGCATTTCTTAAAACGCTAAAACATCCCCCAAAAACTATAATTACTACTGCATATAGAGATTATGCGATCGAAGGATATGACTTAGATATATTAGATTATTTGTTGAAACCGATTACCTTTGAGCGATTTTTTAGAGCAGTCGAACGATTCTCTAGAGAAGACAATATTAAGATTATAGAAAATAAAAGTATACCTGAAGAAAAAGAACAATCTATACTGGTAAAATCAGGAAATAAATATCATAAAGTACCTATTTACAATATTGTTTATATCGAAAGCCTTAAAGATTATATTAAAATACATACAGCCAATAAACAAATTCTAACTAAATATAAAATTAGTGACATCGAAAAAGAATTGGATCAAGAGTTATTTTTAAGAATTCATAGATCGTATATCATAAACCTTAGTAAAATAACGGCATATACTCATAATGATATTGAATTGGATACTATCGAAATCCCGATAGGAGTGAGCTACAAAGAAAAAGTATATGACTACTTGGATATGAATCGATAAACTATATTTTCTTTTTTAGCCTATTTGATCAAATACAACTTGTTTTAGCTACAATATTTAGATAAATATTGTTCAAATTCTAATTGATATTCTTTACTGTCAAATCTTAGTTCTTTTATTATTATTTCTTCGTTGTTTTCAGTGTCATCTTCATAAGATATGTCTTTCCAGATTATTGAGTTGTCTTCCTTGTGTAATGCAAATGAAATAACGCCGCAGTAATCAGAACCGCAATGACACCTGTATAATACAATTCTATCTGTTCCAAACTGGTTTATAGGCTTACTGATTCCTAAAAATCCAGAGACAGCATTTGTATTTATTTTTTTTCTGTCATAATTGGGGAATTTGGTGGTATCAACTTCAAAAACGTCTAAATCAAAATCAGAATAAGCCATGTCAAATCGGTTGATCCCAAGTTTTTTTGAAAGCTGTTGTTGATTGATAAAGAAATCAAAAGAAATATTATTAGAGTGGTGTTTAACTACTTTGATCTCGATTTGCTGTTTATTTTTTAAATTATATTTTAATTCAATTTCATTAGATAAGCACGATTCTATAGTATTGGCTTTAATAAATCGGTAGAGTTGGATTTGTTGTATTTCTGTCATTTCACTAGAATAATTCCAACCGGTTTCTACATCCCAACCTTCCTGAAGAAAGAAAATCCATTTTTTCTCATGATTAAGTATGAAGGTAGGAAGACCTATTTGAATTAAAGTTTCATAATTTTCCTTTACCACTTTCATATTTTTCATCTTCTCTATACTATTAAGCATATTTCTATTATACACATCCTTGTTGTATAAAGTCAATATTTAATTCAAAAAGAGTCAACATGAGTATCATTATTTCCTTTTTTTCGTCTTATTCGTAATAGGTGATTCTATTTTTTTTGAATTCCTCTTTCATAACGATATATATTGTCAAAAGAATACCCACGCTAGTTAATAACTTCAAACCTAAAACTATCTAAGCTTTTGATTTTTGTAGATGATTTTCATATCAATTCTTTCTCATAAAGAGTATTGACTGACAATGGTAATGTTTTCATACCAACTTTTTTAAATCCTATTTTCTCATAATAACCACAAAGTTTTGAGTTTTTGGAGTCGGCATCAAGCCTCAAAAAATTATAACCCTCTCTCTTGGCTCGTTCCCCTATTTTATTAATAACCTTAGTACCAATCCCTTTTCCGTTAAACTCTTCTTTGATTACCAGAGAGTGAATATATCTTGCTTTACTGTGTTGTTTACCCCAATATAATAAGTCTTTTTCCAAGATTCTGACCATACCTAGATTTTCTTTATTGGGAGTACTAATAAAAAAGAATTCATTATTTGCGATACCTTCTTCGACCCATTTAATTTTTTCAAGAGGTGGGTTTTTCCAATACTGCCAGTGATCGATATTCATTTTATTAATTTTTTCGGCAGTTTTCTTAAATAACTCCAGAACTATGTTTTTGTCCTTAATTTCTATTTGGTTAAATATAAAATCCATTACTTAAAATTACTTTGAAAATAATATTACGAAACTTTTCTCCAACGATTTTGATTCAACTTTATAAGCTAGAGTAAGTCAGCAATACATTAGAATTCTCATTCTTATTAAAACAGTTTTGGTTTTCGGATATAGGAAGCAAATATTGTTGCCATAACAATCAAAATAGTTACTTCGTAAGGTTTTCCTTTATACATATGAATACATACAATAAGAGTCATGTAAAGTGCCAAAAGAAAGGTTCCGATAAGTATAGTTTTGTTGTACAAGAACATAATTGTAGCAACTAAAAGAAATATTCCTGTTGTGATCATCACAGTGCTATTTGCTATGATTTTTTCGGTCTGATTAGAATGTAGAATTTTGTCCAAAGCATTTGGGATAAAAAATAATGTTAGTATTACCGAAGGTAACCATGTTAGTATTGTTTTAAGTATTTTATTAGTTTTCATTTTTTTCAATTGAAGTTGAACTATGAGTTTTTGGTTGATTAACTTTTTTTCATATAAATGTAATCGTATTTTTTAATAACAAGAAATGATGTAGTGAACACGTTAGTTTTGAAACTTTAATTTTCTTTATCCTAATTTTTAGTTAATGAAGTATGGGTAGGTATTGAAGAAAACAGATCAAACCCCTACATTTGCCAAAAATTAGGCATTGCAACACACGATATCAATAACAGGGATCTCCTCAATCTCTCCATTAGGAATTTCGTCTGATGGTATTTGGGAAAAATACAAGGATTCATCACATTGCATCTCTTTTGAAGATTTTGAAGGAGAATCAACACCTATTGCACCACTTTGTACAGCCTCAAAACAAGTAATTGAAAGTTTAAGAAAAGAAACTACTCATTACAAAGCGTTGGATGATTCTGTTCTTTTCGGAATATTTGCCGCGAGAGAAGTAATTAAAAAATCAGGATGGGGTGACGATTCTAATTTTGGGATTAATATTGGCTCTTCTAGAGGTGCGACACAGCTTTTTGAAAAATATCATAAAGAGTTTTTGGAAACGAGTAAATCGTCAACATTGAGTTCACCTACAACAACACTGGGTAATATCTCATCATGGATTGCTCACGATTTACAAGCAAACGGACCAGAAATCAGTCATTCTATTACTTGTTCTACGGCATTACACGCAATACTTAATGGTGTTGCATGGCTACAATCTGGATTAACAGATAAGTTTTTAGTCGGTGGTAGCGAAGCACCACTTACTCCTTTTACTATTGCACAGATGAAAGCCTTGAAAATCTATGGGGCAAATAATGGAGAAGTATATCCTTGTCAGGCAATGCATTGGGATAAAACTCGAAATTCTATGTTTTTGGGAGAAGGTGCTGCAGTAGCATGTCTCGAAAAAGGAGCGAAAGAAAATGCAATAGCACAGATAAGAGGAATTGGGTATGCTACAGAACCTTTGAAACACAATATTTCGATATCAACAAAGGCAGATTGTTTTCAGAAATCAATGAAAATGGCTTTAAAAAATACTGCTGTCGATGAGGTAGATGCTATTGTAATGCATGCTCCGGGAACGGTAAAAGGAGATTTATCAGAATATAATGCCATACAAGCTGTTTTTGGAAAACACAAACCTGCACTTACAACAAATAAATGGAAAATAGGTCATACCTTTGGAGCTAGTGGGATGCTGAGTTTAGAATTGGCAATATTGATGTTACAAAAACAGCAATTTATCCCCGTACCATACGTTACTTATAAAACACCCCCCAAGCAATTACATAAAATTATTGTGAATGCAGTTGGTTTTGGAGGAAATGCAGTGAGTGTTTTGATAGAAACCCCAAACTCGAATTAACAAAATTTATAGATTTATTAGGACTAAAAACCACGAATTTGATGTTTATTCGCTGTGTTTTTTAAGAACAAACCATTATTTTTGAAGACTCACAACCATTTTTATGAGCATAATTAGACACGATTGGACAAAGCAAGAGATATTAGATATCTACAATCTACCTTTGATGGATTTATTATATAAGGCAGCAACTATTCATAGAGAATACCATGATCCTAATGTAGTACAAGTATCGACATTATTATCGATCAAAACAGGAGGTTGTCCAGAAGATTGTGGGTATTGTCCACAGGCAGCTAGGTACCATACCGATATAGAAGGAAACGACCTCATGAGTGTACAACAAGTAAAAGCTCAGGCACTTCGAGCAAAAGCCTCAGGAAGTTCCAGAGTATGTATGGGTGCTGCATGGCGTAATGTAAAAGATGGACCTGAGTTTGATAATGTGCTTGAAATGGTACGAACGATCAATAAATTAGAGATGGAAGTATGTTGTACTCTAGGTATGATTACAGAGAATCAAGCCCAGCGTTTGGCAGAAGCGGGTCTATATGCTTACAATCATAATTTAGATACTTCAGAAGAGTATTATAAAGAAGTTATTTCTACAAGAGGATATGAAGACCGCTTGCAGACCATTGATAATGTGCGAAAAACCAATGTAACCGTATGTAGTGGTGGTATTATTGGTATGGGAGAAGAAGTAGAAGATCGTGCAGGAATGCTTGTTGCATTAGCAAAATTAAGCCCACAACCAGAATCTGTGCCTATTAACTCTTTGGTGGCAGTAGAGGGTACACCTATGGAAGAAGAAAAGCCTGTGTCTATGTGGGATATGATACGAATGGTAGCTACTACAAGAATCGTAATGCCAAAAACACAAGTACGACTATCTGCGGGAAGAACTGAAATGAGTAGAGAAGGGCAGGCAATGTGTTTCTTTGCTGGAGCAAACTCAATATTTGCCGGAGATAAACTACTTACTACTCCAAATCCTGATGTAAATGAAGACATGGAAATGTTTAAGTTACTCGGGCTTAATCCTCAGAAACCATTTGTTAAAAAAGCACAACCTGAAACAATAGAAGCCGCAGATTCAAAATTTGAATCATTAGGAGAAAAACCAAAATGGTCAAGGCCAGGTCATAGTATAGAAAGAAATGAAATAGCAAAAGAAAAAGCTAAAGGTATAGCTGCAGATAAATAAAAAGACTTTTGCTAGGTATGATGTAGAGTTGTTTTTATTAGGATAGATAAACATTTCGTGTAGTCAGCATGTCGTTTGTTTATGTTTTATTTTATAGTTTTCAGTGAAATTAAATTTAGAACATATACCAAGGGTAAAGAAAATTACCAAAGAAAAGTTCCTTAACGAGTATGTCAAATTACAAAAGCCATTAGTAATTGAAGAATTGATTACTGATAGTGTAGCTTATAAGCAATGGAGCCTTGATTATATTTCTCAATTAGCAGGAGAAAAAATAGTTCCGGTGTATGATGATAGGCGAATTAATTCTGACCAAAAGTTCAATGAGCCTCATTCTAATATGAAATTGAGTGCGTATATTGAATTATTGAAAGAGGGATCAACAAATTACAGGATATTTTTATACAATTTATTAAAAGAAGTCCCTGAGCTTCAAAACGACTTTGATTATCCTGATATCGGACTAAAATTTTTAAAAAAGTTACCATTTCTATTCTTTGGAGGATCAGGATCAAAAGTGTTTATGCATTATGATATAGACTTGGCTAATATTTTTCATTTCCATTTTCATGGAAAAAAGCAATGTATTTTGTTTCCTCCATCAGAGACCAGATATTTGTATAAAGTACCCCATGCATTGATCTCGCACGAAGAAATAGATTTTAATAATCCCAATTTTGATCAATGGCCTGCACTACAACATGCAAAAGGGTATGTAACAGAATTAAAACACGGCGATGTTCTCTATATGCCCGAAGGATACTGGCATCAAATGACGTATTTGACTCCCGGGTTTTCGATGAGTATTAGATCTTTGCCTAAAAAAGTAACTAATTTTACACAAGCTACTTATAATGTGTTTCTTCTAAGGCATTTTGATAACTTTATGAGAAAACAACGAGGTCATAAATGGATTGATTATAAAAACACAGAAGCTATTCGAAGAACCAACAAGAGAAATGGATTTTGATCTATTTTTGATCAATACTATTTAAGGAATTTGTTTTTTTATTCCATGTCACTATAGCATTTTTTTATTCAAAAAGTTCTCTTACTTTTTCAAAAACCAAATGAGTTTCCCAACCTCGATATAAAAGATAATCGGTTAATTTCTTCCTTTTTTTAATAAGGTTTGTTTCGGTAAGCAAATGGTATTTTTTTTCAGCCAATTCGTGAAAAGTGTTGAGGTAGTCAGTATCAGAGATTTCTTTTAATGCTTCTTTTAGATTATACTGCGAAATGTCTCTATATTTTAGCTCTCTAATGATTCTTTGTTTACCCCATTTTTTGATAGAAAATTTTCCTCTTGCAAAACTTTTAGCAAAACGTTCTTCATTCAAGAAATTGTGCTCAATAAGATGTATTATGATTTGTTCTTTGGCTGCAGGGATAAGCCTCATAGTGTTTAATTTTGTCACAATATCCTTGTGACAGCGTTCTTGATAAGCACAGTAGTGTTCCATTTTGCTAGTAGCTTCAGCTACTGTGATTGATGTAGGTGGTTTCTGTTGCATTGAGTACAAAGGTAAGAGACTTTTTAATAATAGAAATAAGGTTATAGTAGCAGCTAAAGATAAAAACAGGCTTTCAACCTAATTTTTAAAGCAAAATCATAAAAATGAGCATTTTTCAATTTTTCTTGATAATTAGCGCTTCCCAAGGAGTCATTTTTGGTTTTGCTATCCTTTTTTCTCCTTTTTTCAAGAGTTCTACTAATAACTATTTGGGATATTCAATATTAATTTTGTCATTTTTGATGTTTAATGTGTATTTGGATGCTATTGATTTTTACATTGATTATCCTAGACTATTCATTTTTTATGATATTGAATGGATATTTTTATTTCCTGTATTTTTTTTCCTTTATATTTTAAAATCGATCAACCATCATTTAGAGAAAAGCAAAAAATTACTTTGGTTGTACCTTCCTTTTATACTGTCTGTACTTATTAATACGGTTGTTAATATTGAAAATATCTATCATTGGTATTCCTATCCCTGGAAACATAAAGAGTTGTTTTATGATTGGCTTTTTGGCTTTCAGGAATTTGGATATTATTCTTATAATTTTTTATTGGCTATTTGGGCTTATGTAATTCTTCTTCAAAAAAAATACATGAATCACCCTAGTACTAAATGGTTAAAAAACTTGTGTATATGTGTATTTTCTCTTGTAACATCATGGGTAATACTTGATATCGCTGATATGATTTTTGATATTGGTTATAAAATTGGTATTGTAATCATATGTGGTGGAGGCTCAATATTTATGTTTTGGGTTTTGTATTATGGAGTGTATATGTTAAAGCTTAGTAATGATGATAGATCAACGAAAAGATCTCTTTTAGATTTAAAAGAAACTTTTGAAAAAACAACACAAAGAAAACTTGAAATTTCTGACCATTCTTTTTCTGAAAACAATAGATACTTTCAGAAATTAGAAAACTTGTTTCAACAAGACTATATATATCGTAATCCTGACTTAAACCGAGACACAATTGCCAAACTATTGAATATTAGTTCTGGTTATGTATCTCAGATAGTCAATGATGTTACAAAAAAGAATTTTACCGGATATGTAAATTCTTATCGTATTAAAGAAGTTAAAAAAATGATTCTTGATACAGAGTATGATAAATACAGTTTATTAGCTATAGGATTAGAAGCTGGTTTTAAATCTAAAACAACATTTTATACGTCTTTCAAGAAAGAAACAGGACTTACTCCAAGTCAGTATAAATCGAAGTATAAAAAGGTTCTAAATTCTTAAATCTTAATATTATCGAACGTCGATTTCATTTGTCCTACCTAGTTTTGACCAAAACCAAATGAGTATTTAGACCTGTTGTATTTTATTTATAACTCTGGATACTTGATAGGTTTTATTTGTCAATCAACAGTGTTATTAATTCTTAAAATAAAACAAAAGTATGGATTCACGCAAGTATAGTAAAACGACAGTGATTAGAAATTTCAAGCAAATTTTTTTGATGTTAATTGTAGGGCTCATCATCACGGCCTGTCAAAATGATGATGATCAATCATCCCCGGAGACTTCGAAGAATGGTTTTTGGCTATTAGAAGGCAAAGGATATATTTTAGAAACTAATGATGAGAAAAGTGTATTGTATAGTGTCAATTCTATAGGTTGTACGGTTGCAGATGATAATTTTGATGCAGAAGAATCTTTTGGAGCAACATTAGAGCAAGTTGGTCCCAACGAATTGATAGTAGCCTCAGAACTTTCAGCATCAGATATTGAATTCAAAAGATTGACTAGCCAAAATGAGTTATGTTTACCTGATCAGATTGCAGACACAAATGATCCAAAGGTTAATTATGATCATTTTTGGAATATATTCAACGATCATTATGCCTTTTTTGAAACCCGTAATGTGGATTGGATGCAGTATAAAAATTTGGGAGAGCAAATCAACTCTGATAACTTTTATACTGTTCTAGAAGAAGTAATACTTCAATTAAAAGACGGTCATGTACTCATCGAAGACGAGGCCAATAATATTAATATTGATTCTGGTTCTCAAAATTTATTTGACAGACTAAATTCAGGCCTTAGTGGAGATTTTAGAATTGAATCTTTTGAAGATTATAATAGACTTTATGGTCAAAGGTTAGAAACGATAGGAGCAAAATATTTAGGTGGAGTTTTTGAATTTAATGAAAATCAAACGATAGCTTGGGGGGCAATTGATGACAATATTGGATATATAAATATTTTTGGAATGGCTGGTTTTGGAACCGGTGCGGGAAACGAATTAGAAGCATTAAATACTGTTTTAGATAACATAATGGATGACATTAAAGATGCTGAGCTTTCCAAGCTTATTATAGATGTGCGTTTTAATGGAGGAGGATTTGATATGGTTGCTGTAAATATAGCTTCTAGATTTGTAGATCAAGAACGATTGGCATTTTCAAAAAAGGCAAAGTTTAAAGATGGTTTTACTGAAAGTACATCTGTGTCTATATCACCCAAAGGTGATTTTCAATTTACGGGAGATATAGTGTTGCTTACAAGTCCTTTTACGGCAAGTGCAACAGAGGTTTTTATGCTATGCATGAAAGATCTACCATATGTAACTATAGTAGGGGATCATACAAGCGGAATTTTTTCTGATGTTCTTGTTCATGTTTTACCAAATGGTGCGAGTGTAGGGTTGTCTAATGAAGTATATAGTGATGCACAAGGTCAGGTGTTTGAAGCAATTGGTATTGGACCAGGTGATGAGAATAGAGTTCCCTTATTCTCAAACGATGATTTTATAGAAGAAAAAGATGGTGGTATTGATAAGGCTGTCGAAATATTGAATAATTAGAGAATATAGCATCAACACCTCAAGAAATTGATTGCTATTTTATTCTTGATTTTTCTGTTAAAGTAATAAAACAAAAAACCCGGCAGTGTTATAATGCCGGGTTTCTGTTATTTTATCAGTTCACCATTTTTATCGTGAAAATGATATTCTAAATACGTGTAAGCGTCTCTAGGTACAATTTTTACCCATCTTTTGTGGTTCAAAAACCATTTTGATCGGGTGGATGGAAATCCTTTAGTTAAAAAAGCAGCAATAAAAGGATGCGCGCTTAGCGTAATACTTTTATAGTCTTTTTTAATTAATTTTTCTAGTTCGACCTTTATTTTATCTACCAAAACTATTGGCGCCTCAACTTCGCCATTTATTCCGTTTGGATCTTCTTCACGGGTTTTGATATTCATTTCTGGTCGTACACGCTGTCGCGTGATTTGAATCAAACCAAATTTACTTGGTGGTAAAATCTTATGTTTTGCTCTATCGTCTTTCATTTCTTCTCTCAAATGATTGAAGAGTGTTTTGCGATTTTCGGCATTATTCATATCGATAAAATCGACGACAATAATTCCTCCCATATCTCTTAGACGAAGTTGTCGAGCAACCTCTGTTGCACTAATTAGATTAACTTCTAATGCAGTATCTTCTTGGTTTTTGGCCTTGTTTGACCGATTGCCGCTATTTACATCAATTACATGCATTGCTTCTGTATGCTCTATAACCAAATAAGCGCCTTTACTCATCGAAACTGTTTTGCCAAAACTTGTTTTGATCTGTCTTTCTATACCATACTTTTCAAATATAGGTACTTTTGGAGGGTGAAGTTTTACAATTGATTCCTTTTTTGGAGCAATTTCTTGCAGATACTCTTTGATTCTGTTGTAGAGTTCGTCGTCGTCTACAATGATAGATGTAAAGGTGTCATTAAAAACATCTCTAAGTATAGAAGATGCTCTATTCATTTCACCTAGTACTTTAGATGGATGGTGTGCTTTGTACATTTTTTTGCACATAGCTTTCCAACGATCCATTAGATTTTGTAAATCTTTGTCTAGTTCTGCTACTTTTTTGCCTTCTGCTACTGTACGTACAATAATTCCGAAACCTTTTGGCTTTATACTTTTTACAAGCCTTTTTAAACGTTCTTTTTCTTCTGCGGATTCTATTTTCTGAGAAATAGAGATTCTATTAGAAAAAGGAACTAATACGATATATCTGCCTGCAATAGAAAGTTCTGAACTAATTCTAGGGCCTTTTGTCGATATCGGTTCTTTTACAATTTGTACTAGTAGTGATTGATTAGACTTTAAAACATCGGTAATAATACCATGTTTGTCAATGTCGTTCTCAAAAGGAAAATCCTTAAGAGAATAATTTTTTAATTTACCTGTGCTTACACGTTTAATGAATTTAAGCAAAGAAGACACTTGAGGACCTAGGTCATGATAATGCAAAAAAGCATCTTTCTCGTAGCCGACATTTACAAATGCGGCATTAAGACCTGGAACAGCTTTGCGGATTTTGGCAATAAAAATATCACCAACCGAAAAATTGCTATCGTCTTCTTCCTTGTGTAATTCAATTAGTTTTCCATCCTTTAATAAGGCAAAATCTGTAGAGGAACCTGACCTGATGATCAATTCTTTGTTCACTCTGAATAGATTTTTATCCCGAAGAATCGAGATGGATTAAACATTTTTGTTTGCTAGAAAGATGTCGATAATATGATTATTCGATACTTTCTAGCATTTCATAGTTCGTATAGCAAATATTCTTCAAACAATATAAAGATTGGATTTGCTAGTACTTTTTTTCACAGGAATTGTTATAAATTCCGTTGAAACAAAATTTATTGTAGGTAGTAAAATACAATTTTGTTTCGATGTCAAAGAACTTAACTTTTTAAATGAAAAAAGTAGTTAGAAACTACTTTTTCTTATGGCGGTTTGCTCTTCTTCTTTTTTTACGCTTGTGCGTAGCTACCTTGTGTCTTTTTCTTTTTTTACCACTTGGCATAGTGTATGCGTTTTATTTATTGTTAATTAGTTTACTTTACTTCTACATTAGTTTTTACACCTTCTACAAATACTTTTGCAGGTTTAAATGCTGGTATGTTGTGCGCAGGTATTTTGATTGTAGTATTCTTAGAAATGTTTCTACCGGTTTTTTCTGCTCTGGTTTTGATTATAAAGCTACCAAATCCTCTAAGGTAAACATTGTCTCCGCTCTCTAAAGAACTTTTAACTTCTTCCATGAATGTTTCAACCGTTGCCTGAACATCTCCTTTTTCAATTCCTAGCTTTTCTGAAATTCTCGCTACAATATCTGCTTTAGTCATTCTATTTCCTATTTAGGGGTTTTTAAATTTTCAAGGGGGCAAATATAATAATTTAAAATCCAAAATATCAATACTTAAGATGATATTTTCATCTTTAAACGTTTAATTTTGTAAAACTTATAATTTTGTTATGAAATTTTCTAAAAAACTCATTACGTGGTACTTACAAAATAAAAGAGCAATGCCATGGCGAGAAACCAAAAATCCATACCATATTTGGCTGAGTGAAATTATACTTCAACAGACCAGAGTTGCACAAGGATTACCCTATTATTTGTCATTTACAAAAGCTTTTCCTACTGTTTTTGACCTTGCAAAAGCAGAAGAAGAAAAAGTATTAAAATTATGGCAAGGTTTGGGATATTATTCTCGAGCAAGAAATCTTCATGCCACAGCAAAATATATTGCAGAAGAACTAAATGGAGTGTTTCCTTCTAATTATAAAGAATTATTAACATTAAAAGGAGTAGGAGATTATACTGCTAGTGCTATTGCATCTATCTGTTATAACGAAGCTGTTCCTGTTGTTGATGGAAATGTATATAGAGTACTTTCTAGATATTTTAATATAGATACTCCTATCAATACTCCCAAAGGAGTAAAAGAATTTAAAGAATTAGCTATAGAACTTATGGATCATGAGGAGCCTGATGCATATAATCAGGCAATTATGGAGTTTGGAGCGTTACAATGCAAGCCAAAGAGTCCGTATTGTATTATATGTCCTTTGAATGATAGTTGTATGGCTTTAAAAAAAGGAACCGTAGATCAATTGCCTGTTAAGCTCAAGAAAACAAAGATTAAAAAAAGATATTTTAATTATATCATACCTGTGATTAATGATACATACACAATTATAAATCAAAGAACAGGAAATGGGATATGGCAAGGTTTGTATGAGTTTCCTCTTATAGAAAGCGAAAAAACAGATATTGATACAATTGCCTCACATTCTCTTTTTACAAAGATGATAAAAGATAAGCCATATGATATTATCCCACATAATAATGAACCTATAGTACATAAATTATCTCATCAACATTTGTATACCCGATTTTTTATATTAAAAATTGATGATGAATCTGTTTTTGAGGCTTCAGAAGAAATGATACTAATGAGAGATGTGCATTCGTATCCGGTGCCTATTTTGATAGGTAATTTTATAGATTCATTTTTCAGCAAAGAGTTAACCTCGAGTTAATAACTATTATAGTAATAGGCTTTGTGTTTTTTAACTTGTTGTAAATCAGTATTGAAAATAAATAAAATATACGTTAATAGATGTTTTATGCTATTCATGTATTATTTTTTTTATTACATTTACTAAGTAAGGTGTTTTTAATAAAATGATAAAAAAGTAATTATAGTACATGCTTAATTACTTTGTTTGTCATTTATTTGCAACTCAAAACCAAAATAACAAACTACAGAACGATATATGTCTGGAACATTAAATAAAGTTATGCTTATTGGCCATACGGGAGATGATGTAAAAATGCATTATTTTGAAGGGGGAAATTGTATAGGTAGATTTCCGCTGGCTACAAACGATTCTTATGTAAACAAAAGCACAGGCGAGCGTGTGAATACTACAGAATGGCATAATATAGTGGTGCGTAATAAAGCCGCAGAAATTTGCGAAAAATACCTTAACAAAGGAGATAAGATCTATATAGAAGGGCGTCTTAAGACTAGAAAATGGCAGGATGAACAAGGTAAAGATAGGTATAGTACAGAAATACAATGCACAGACTTTACTTTTCTAACACCAAAAAATGAAAGTCAAATTACAGGTTCTTCTATGCAAAGTGCTCCCCAAGCAAATACTCCGGCGGTTAATCCACAGGAGGTTTCAACCAACTCACCAGAAATGGAAGACGATGATCTGCCATTCTGATATGTTTAATTAAAGAAAAATAATTTGGACCCTGATCCTGAACTTCTTTTAACTTCATTATTTATTTTTGATATAGCGCAAACAATTAATATTGTTGCCCTGTTGATTCTGCTTATTTTTTCTGCTTTAATATCAGGTAGTGAAGTAGCTTTGTTTTCTTTGACGACTGCAGATCTCAAAGATGAAGAAGATACCTCTAATAATCTTAAGATTATTTCTAAACTTTTAGATAACCCAAAAAAACTATTGGCAACGATTTTGGTAGCCAATAATTTTATCAATATTGCAATTGTTTTACTTTTTGATGCATTGGGTAAATTGTATTTTGAACACCTTAATGTTGTACTTTGGGTTAGATTGCTTGTAGAAATAGGGATTGCGGCTTTTGTTATTTTATTATTTGGGGAGATTTTACCCAAAATTTACGCAAGTAGAAACAATGTTAAGTTTGCTAAGTTTATGGCAAAACCCCTTAAGGCTTTAGATTGGGTTATTTCTCCGATTAGTCTACCTATGCGTAGCGTTACAATGAGTATTCATAACAGGTTGGGAAAACAAAAATCCAACTTGAGTGTTGATCAATTGTCTCAAGCATTAGAGCTTACATCTGATACAGATACTACTTTTGAGGAGAAAAAAATATTAGAAGGCATTGTTTCTTTTGGGAATACAGATACCAAGCAAGTAATGCGCCCGAGGATTGATATTTTTGCGCTTAATAAAGAATCTACATACAAAGAAATTATTCCCGAAATAGTAGGAAATGGATATTCAAGAATTCCTGTATATGAAGAAAGTATAGATAAGGTAATTGGTATTTTGTATGTCAAAGATCTTTTGCCATATATCAATGAATCAACGTTTGACTGGTTATCCTTACTTAGAGAACCTTATTTTGTGCCTGAAAATAAAAAACTTGATGATTTATTAAATGATTTCAAAGTAAAGAAAAATCATTTGGCTATAGTTGTTGATGAATATGGGGGAACAAGTGGTTTGATTTCATTAGAAGATATTATAGAAGAGATTGTAGGAGATATCAGTGATGAGTTTGATGATGAAGATCTTATTTACTCTAAATTAGATGACCAAAATTACGTTTTTGAAGGGAGGACGGCGCTCAAAGATTTTTATAAAGTGCTAAAACTTGAAGACAATACGGCTTTTGAAGATAAAAAAGGAGATGCTGAAACGATTGCAGGATTATTGCTTGAGATCTCGGGAAGTTTCCCTAAAAGAGGAGAATCGATTATGCTAGATAAATACACATTTAAAATAGAGTCACTTGATAATAAGCGTATAAAACAAATAAAATTAACCATTGATGAAAGTAGTAATTAAGTCTTCTTGGATAATTATGGTGTCAATATTACTTTCCTGCAAAGGAGAGGTGTTGCCAAAACCTAAAGGAATGCTTCGATTAAGTTATCCAAATCCAAAGTATCAAAAAACTACTATCCCTTGTGCTTATTCTTTTGAAAAAAATGATTTTGCAGAACTTGAGAACGCCAGAAGAAATAGAAAATGTTGGTACAATCTCGAGTACAAAAAACTTAAAGCAACGATGTATATTTCATACTTTAGGATTAATAATAATCTCGACTCTTTGCTTAGAGACGCACAAAATCTTACCCAAGAACATTTTATAAAAGCTGATGCGATTAAACCTGAAGAATACGTAAATTCAGAAAAACGAGTCTTTGGAACAATTTACAAGGTATCAGGAGATGCAGCTTCTCCTTCTCAATTTTATGCAACAGATAGTACAAATCATTTTTTGGTAGGTTCTATTTATTTTAAAGTAAAGCCTAATTATGATTCTATACTGCCTGCGGCAGAATATTTGCGAAACGATATTCGACACATGATAGAAACATTAGAGTGGCAAGAATAATATTTTGTCCCATGAGCGTTAATTTTCATCAAAAACAGCTTCTTCCTTTCTAGAATTTTATCACTTTTGCTACTTATTTTGGCAAAATGCAACATACAAAACTTAAGTGGATTTATCTGGCAATACTCTCTCTGGTTTGGGGGAGTTCTTTTATTTTAATAAAAAAATCATTAATTGGTTTGACTCCTCTGCAATTAGGAGCACTTAGAACTCTGTTTGCAGCGGTTTTTTTATTTTTTATTGGTTTTAGAAGTATGAAGGCAATAGCCGCTTCTGATTGGAAATGGGTAATCATTTCAGGTTTTTTTGGTACGTTTATTCCTGCCTTTTTATTTGCATTTGCAGAAACTGAAATAGATAGTGGTATTGCGTCAATTTTAAATTCTACAACCCCATTGCTTACACTAATTTTAGGAATTTTGGCGTTTTCGATTCAGTTTAACAAAAATCAGTTAATAGGAGTTATTGTAGGTCTAATAGGTTGTATTGCACTGATTTTGGAAGGAGCTTCTGTAAACCCTAATCAAAATTATTGGTATGCATTTTTGGTCCTCTGTGCATCCGGTTGCTATGCGATTAATGTAAATATTATAAAAAGATATATGCAACATATCCCACCTATGGCGATTGCAAACGGAAATTTTATTGTGCTGGTTATCCCTGCTTTGATAGTGTTGTATTTTTCAGACTTTTTTACATTACAAGTAGTTTCAGACACTATTGTACAAACAAGTCTACTATATGTGTGTGTATTATCTGTTGTGGGTACGGGTATAGCAAAAGTTTTGTTTAATAAACTAGTTCAAATTAGCACACCTGTTTTTGCTACATCTGTTACATATACAATTCCTATTGTTGCCTTGTTGTGGGGATTATTGGATGGCGAAAAATTTACTTTTTATCAAGTGCTTGCTTCTGGGATTATAATTCTTGGAGTATATCTCTCTAATAGAAACAGGTAAACTGTATTGTGTTGTTAAACAATAAATTAACAGGTTTTTAAGGTTAAAAGATTCTTAATTTTCTTACTTTTAGAAGAGAACATTAAAATCGAAACCTATGAAAAAGTCAACGATACCTATTCGATACGGAGTGCTAATATCAATAGGGCTTATTATATATTTTTTGGCACTTGCCTTAATAGGAGTGCAAACAAATCCTGTTTTTAGTCTAGGGAATGGTATTATTGTAGCTTTTGGACTGTATCAGGCTATGAAAAATTATAAATTAGAAAAAGGAAGTAGTTTTGATTACCAAAAAGGTTTTGTGGCGGGTATTTTTACCGGATTTAACGCTACTCTCTTGTTTACAATCTTTTTTGCTATTTATGTAACTCATATTAATACCAGTTTTCTGCCTGAAATGTTAGCAAATTGGAGTTCTCACTACCATGTTGGTGTTGGTATAGTAGTTTTTGTAGCTGCAATCATGGGGTTTGCCACAACTTTTGTGTTGACATTGTCTTTCATGCAACTTTTCAAAGAAAGTTGGAATCAACGAAAAAATCATCATTCTCACGCAGTAGAAGCATAAAATATTTGTCTTTTAATTAATTAGCAGTATATTTGCACCCGCTTATTTGCAAAAATAGGTTTCAAATATTTTTAAAATAATTAATTAAAGGTTACGCTATGTACGCAATTGTAGAGATAGCAGGGCAGCAATTCAAAGTTGCAAAAGACCAAAAAGTATTTGTACACCGTCTAGCAGGAGAAGAAGGAGACAAAGTTTCTTTTGATAAAGTACTTCTTGCAGCAGACGGAGACAAAGTTACTCTAGGCGCCCCGGCTATAGAAGGAGCTCAAGTAGGAGCAAAAATTACCAGACACCTAAAAGGTGATAAAGTTATTGTTTTCAAAAAGAAAAGACGTAAAGGATATCGAGTTAAGAATGGTCACCGCCAGTATCTTACCGAGATTGTAATAGAAGACATTGTAACTTCAGGAGCTAAAAAAGCTGCACCAAAGGCTGAAACTAAAAAAGTAGAGCCAAAAACAGAAAAACAAACTAAAGCTTCTGCGCCAAAAGCAGAAACGGTAGCTGATGATTTAGATACTAAAACAGTAGCTGAATTAAAAGAACTAGCTAAAGCTAAAGGAATTTCTGGTATTTCTTCAATGAAGAAAGCAGATTTGATCGAAGCGTTACAAGCAAAATAAAAATAGCAGGTAATACTGTAGTATTAACAATATAAAACCCAAAGAAAATGGCTCATAAAAAAGGAGTTGGTAGTTCTAAAAATGGTAGAGAATCAGAATCGAAACGTCTAGGTGTTAAGATTTTTGGTGGTCAAGCTGCCGTTGCAGGTAATATCATTGTAAGACAAAGAGGAACTGCTCATAAACCCGGAGAAAATGTTTATGCCGGAAAAGACCACACTTTACATGCAAAAGTAGATGGTATTGTAAAATTTACTAAAAAGAAAGACAATAAATCATATGTTTCTATAGTGCCTTTTGAAGCATAAATATATTTCTTTCTATTCTTATAGGAAAACCCTTTTTCATCATGAAAAAGGGTTTTTTGGTTTCCGAAATATTATAATTGAATTAAAGTTTCTTAATTATATATTAAAAATTAACATTTTTTAATAAGTAGTTCTATTTTTAATAAACACTTTAAAAACATAATAATTATGAAAAAACTAACAGTATGTACTTTGTTATCGGCTTCAATTCTATTTTCTAGTTGTTTAGGGTCTTTTTCCGCATTTAATGGCCTAAGAGATTGGAACGATGGATTAACAGACAGTAAGTTCTTAGATAACCTTATTTTTTGGGTCTTAAATATCATTCCTGTTTATGGTTTGTTTTTTGTCGGAGATGTTATCATATTTAATGTAATAGAGTTCTGGAGTGGATCTAATCCATTGGCAATGAACGAAGGAGATATCGAAACACAAATCGTAGAAAAAGATGGAAATACTTTTGAAATGACTGCTACAAAAAACAGATTTCAGATCAAAGTATTAGAAGGAGATAGAAAGGGAGAAAAGCTAGATTTAGTATACAGTCCATCAAATAAATCATGGAGTGCTATAAAACCAAATGGAGAGGTTATTAAACTATCTTCTTTTGAAAATGGATTTTATGTAATGCATTTACCAAATGGAGAAGATGTAAAAATTGATCCAACAACATCAAGAAATGAAGGTTTAGCACTTATTCAAAATAAGATAGCATCTTATGAGAATTGTCTATTGGCTGAATCTAATTAAATTATTTAATCACAATATTCTTTATAAAAAAACACCCTTTTGCAAGTGCAAAAGGGTGTTTTTTTTATGATTTCAAAGTAATAGTAGAATATTCTACTATTACTTAAAATATATTTAGTATCTGTAATAATCAGGCTTGAAAGGTCCTTCTACAGTTACACCAATATATTCTGCCTGATCTGGTCTTAGGGTTTCTAATTCTACTCCCAGACGTGCCAAATGTAATTCTGCTACTTTTTCATCAAGATGCTTAGGTAGCATATACACTTCATTTTTATAATTTTCAGAATTGTTCCATAACTCTATTTGAGCCAAGGTTTGATTTGTAAACGAATTACTCATAACAAAGCTAGGGTGCCCTGTCGCACAACCAAGGTTTACCAAACGCCCTTCAGCAAGTATGATGATATCTTTACCATCAATTGTATATTTATCTACTTGCGGCTTGATTTCATCTTTAGTATTTCCGTAGTTTTCGTTTAGCCATGCCATATCGATTTCATTATCAAAATGACCAATATTACAAACGATAGCTTTATCCTTAAGGGCTTTAAAATGCTCTCCTCTTACAATATCTTTATTACCTGTAGTTGTAATCACTACATCTGCATTACCAACTATAGTATCTAATTTTTTTACTTCGTAACCGTCCATAGCAGCTTGCAAAGCACAGATAGGATCAATCTCGGTAACTGTTACTATAGATCCTGCTCCTCTAAAAGAAGCGGCAGTACCTTTACCTACATCACCATATCCGCATACTACTACACGTTTACCGGCTAGCATAGTATCTGTAGCTCTACGGATAGCATCTACAGCGCTTTCTCTACATCCGTATTTGTTATCAAATTTAGATTTTGTAACAGAGTCGTTTACATTGATAGCTGGCATTGGTAATGTACCATTTTTCATTCTTTCATATAAACGATGTACACCTGTTGTAGTTTCTTCAGATAATCCATTAATGTCTTTTACCAACTCTGGGTATTTGTCTAGTACCATATTGGTAAGATCTCCACCGTCATCAAGGATCATGTTAAGTGGTTTTCTATCTTCACCAAAAAATAAAGTTTGTTCGATACACCAGTCAAACTCTTCTTCATTCATTCCTTTCCATGCATAAACAGGTATTCCGGCATCAGCAATAGCGGCAGCTGCTTGGTCTTGAGTAGAAAAAATATTACAAGAACTCCACGTCACCTCTGCTCCTAGTGCTACTAGTGTTTCAATTAATACGGCAGTTTGTATTGTCATATGTAAACACCCTGCAATACGTGCGCCTTTCAAAGGTTGTTCATCTTTATATTCTTCACGAAGAGACATAAGTCCCGGCATTTCTGCTTCTGCTAATTCGATTTCTTTTCTTCCCCAAGAGGCTAAAGAAATATCTTTAACTTTATAAGGAACATAAGGTACTGTTTTGGTACTCATAGCTTTTTATTTTATGTTTATGAAGTGCTTTTTGGTATTTGGCACTAAATTGTTCTAAATTCGTTTTGTAAAGGATAAAATCCTTTTAAGTTTGCAAAGGTACACAATAACTTTAAGACTATAAATGCCTCTTTATAAAACTATAACACCAAATAATACCACTACCGTATTAATATGGAAGATAAATGAATCTTATGAAGATTTGTGTGAAGGAATAACACTAACAGAATATTGTCAAAACAGAGTAGATAATATGAAATCCGAAATGCATCGCAAGGGTTTTATGAGTGTTCGTCATTTGCTAGCTATTTTTGGATATACAGATCATGATCTCTATTATGATGAATTTGGTAAACCACATCTCAAAGATGGTAATCAAATTTCTATTACACATTCTTATGAATTTGTAGGAGTGATTGTAAGTGATAAACCTGTTGGTATTGATATAGAAAAACAAAGAGAAAAAATTAATAAAATCGCTCATAAGTTTACAAATCAAGGAGAAAATGAATATATGCATGATTTGAATCTTGACGAAACCAGAGCTTTGACTATAATATGGGGAGCAAAAGAATCACTATACAAGCTATATGCTACAGCAGGTCTTAGTTTTAAAGACCATATTTATATCTCTCAATTTAGTTTAAAAATCCCTATTATATATGGAGCTATTTTCTATCAGGAAAAAAAGAGTGAATATGAAATGAGTTTTGTAGAGTTTGAAGGGTTTACATGTGTATATGTATTGCCTGCTTCTTGATGTCCTTGATTTATCTTTGTAGTATTTAATTATAATTAACTTAGAATAATGCAAATTTCTGTAGAGTTAACCCTAACCCCTCTTCAAAATGATTTTGAAGATCATATTATACTTTTTATAAAAAAACTTCGAGCATCAGAGTTTACTGTTTTAGAAAATCCATTAAGTACCCAAGTCTATGGAGAATATGATAAAGTGATGCCTTTTTTAACAAAAGAGATTAAAAACGCATTCGGTAATATGGATCATGTTTTGGTATATATGAAAATGGTAAAGAGTAATAGAAGTGATTATGAACCAAATTTTTGATTTTTTCTTTGCTCAATATTCAACGTATGCACTTCTTGATATTGTACTAGAAATTACAGCTGTTATTTTTGGATTATTGAGTGTGTATTTTGCAAAAGCAAACCGTATATGGGTGTATCCTACCGGTATGATCAGTACATCTATATATGTGTACTTGCTTTTAAAATGGTCATTGTTGGGGGATATGATGATTAATGGATACTATTTTGTTATGAGTGTTTATGGTTGGTTTATTTGGACACGAAAAATAAATGACAAACAAGTAACTCCCATCTCTATAACGACATCTCAAGAAAAAAAAATAAGTACAACAATCTTTATTGCTACTTTGTTTTTTGTTTATCTGGTATATACTATTTTTGATAAGTGGAAAGATTGGACAGCTTACATTGATACGCTGACAACAGCAATATTCTTTGTGGGGATGTGGCTAATGGCAAGAAGAAAGATAGAAAACTGGATTTTTTGGATTATAGGTGATATTATATCTGTACCATTGTACTTTTATAAAGGATTTACATTTACTAGTTTTCAATATGTATTATTCACCATATTAGCAGTCTTAGGATATCTAGAATGGAAGAAAAGCTTAAACAACAAACCGGTAACTGTATAAAAGTAGTGCTTTTTGGTCCTGAATCAACAGGAAAGACAACACTGAGTAAACAGCTGGCAGCTTACTACAAAACAGAGTGGGTTCCAGAGTTTGCCAGAGAATATTTGCAGAAAAAATGGGATGCTACAAAAGAAATATGTAGTTATGATGATCTTATTCTAATTGCAGAAGGACAGATGGAGCTAGAAAATCAAGCGCTGAAAAAAGCAAATAAAGTATTGATTTGTGATACTGATCTTTTAGAAACTAAAGTCTATTCTGAAGTATATTTTAATAATTTGGTGCATCCTGATTTAGATAAGTTTTCAATAGAGAATACTTATGATTTGTATTTGTTGACTTATATTGATACCCCATGGATGCCGGATGATCTAAGAGACAAACCAGATGAGCGAGAAAAGATGTTTGACGCTTTTAAAAAAGCTTTAGATGATCATAATCGCCCTTATATTATAATAAAAGGAGATAGAAAATCTCGTTTAGAAACAGCTGTTAAGGCAATTAACCAATTAATAAAAACATAGTAAAGTGAATATAACAGACAAGGATATCAAACTTATCAAGTCAAAAGGATTAACTATTGATAAGGTGCTTTCGCAGATTGAGATTTTTAAAACAGAAATTCCATTTGTATCACTACGTAGTGCAGCAACTCTAGATAATGGAATCCTCAAAATCTCTGAGCATTATCAAACAGAACTGATTAAGCTATATGAATCTAGGTTAGAAAATCTGGATACGATTAAATTTGTTCCTGCTTCGGGTGCGGCGACACGCATGTTCAAAGATCTGTTTCGGTTTTTGGATAATTATAATTTTGAGAAAGAAAGCTTAAATTCATATACAAACCATGAAAAAGCGAATGCGATAAGACTTTTCTTAATAGG
Source organism: Aquimarina algicola (assembly GCF_006443095.1). Taxonomy (GTDB): domain Bacteria; phylum Bacteroidota; class Bacteroidia; order Flavobacteriales; family Flavobacteriaceae; genus Aquimarina; species Aquimarina algicola. The sequence goes on along the minus strand of NZ_VFWZ01000002.1, from coordinate 972,405 downwards.
TCTGGAGAAATTTCCGTTTTACGAAACTGTAATGAAGAAGGTAAAGTCTGCCTATCCAAAATTCGAATCACTTTCTGAAGGAAGACAACTCTACATCTTTGTCGAGATGATGTTAAAAGAAAAAGGATTGAATTTTGGGGATTTCCCAAAAGGACTTCTTCCGTTTCATAAATATTCTGATAGTGTTTCTACTTCTTTTGAAGAGCACTTGTATGAAGCTGCCGGATATAATAAAAATCTTGATGGAGAATCTAAACTTCATTTTACAATTTCAAAAAATCATTTAGAAGGGTTTAAAGAAGAATTTGAAAGAATAAAAAAGAAGGTAGAAGAAAAAACAAATACAAAATTTGATATTACCTATTCATTTCAGAAGCCTGAAACCGATACTATAGCAGTAGATGAAGATAATGAACCTTTTAGAAAAGAAGACGGGTCGTTATTTTTCAGACCGGGAGGACACGGAGCACTTATAGAAAACCTCAATGATCTAGATGCAGATATTATTTATATCAAAAATATAGATAATGTGGTAGTTCGTAAATATCAAGATGAAGTATCAGGGTATAAAAAAGTATTAGCAGGTAAACTTATAGAAATTCAAGACGAAGTATTTAGAATACTAAATGCGATAGATCAACAACAACCTACCGAAGCAGAGTTGAAAGACATCAAAAAGTTTTTGGTACAACAGCTTAATGTTACTTTGCCATTGGATTTTGACAAATTTTCAGACCAATATAAAATTGAATTTTTGAGATCATCATTGAACCGCCCTATACGAGTATGTGGTATGGTAATCAATGAAGGAGAGCCTGGAGGAGGCCCTTTTTGGATCAAAAATGAAAATGGAAGATTAGTGCTTCAAATTATCGAATCGCCTCAGATTGATAAAGCAGACCGTAGACAAGAAGAAATTTTGAACAGTGCAACTCATTTTAATCCGGTAGATTTGATTTGTGGAGTACGAGATTATCATGGTAACAAGTTTAATCTGTTAGATTTTGTAGATCCTGATGCAGGATTTATTACTCAAAAAACATTGAATGGGAAAGTTCTTAAAGCTCTAGAGTTACCCGGATTATGGAATGGAGCTATGTCAAATTGGATTAGTGTTTTTATAGAAGTACCATTAACCACATTTAACCCTGTAAAAACGGTCAACGATTTATTAAAATCTGCACACCAGGTAAAACTCTTTTCGTGAATACTTCAATCATCATAAAAGAAGTAATATATAAAGCTGTAAGAAGTTCTGGTGCAGGAGGACAACATGTAAATAAAGTGTCTTCAAAAGTAGAACTGAGTTTTGATATTTTGGCTTCGCAAGGCCTTACTGATGAAGAAAAGCTTTTGCTAAGCCAAAAATTATCATCGCGACTTACCAAATCAGGGACTCTTATTTTACAATGTAGTGATCACAGAAGCCAACATCGCAATAAAGAATTAGTGATAAAAAGACTTTTTGAAGTTTTAAAGACTAATTTACATATCCCCAAGAAGCGAAAATCGACAAGACCTTCAAGAGCAGCTGTCAAAAAACGTTTAGAACAAAAACAAAGACAGTCCACAAAAAAAGCAAACCGTAGAAAACCATTATTTTAAAAAACATCATAAAAACGTGTAATATTTCTACACATTTTTGATTTAATCTACAATTTCTTAACATATTTTATTAATACCTTGAAAATGTAAAACGCTTATTTATAGTGTTTTATGGTTAAAATGGTAAAATCCTTTGTTTTGGAACAATTATTACTATTAGGTAGATAAGGTAATTTTATCAATAACCCGATGAAAAAGATACCAATGATAATAGCAATTGTAGTAAGTATATTTTCAGCTCAAGGTGTTGCTGGTCAGGATGATGACTTGGCATCGATAGAAGATGGATATGATGTATGGGATTATGAGTATGAGCAGCAAGAATATACAGAAATTAATATTGTAGAGTTGCCACTTTCTGTACAAGAGTTGGCGGCAAAAGATTACAGAAATTTGAGAATAGTAAAAGCATATATGTCTAAAGATAATACATACAAGATTATTTTTAAAGACGATAACGATAACACAAAAGTTGTATTTGCAAGCGCTAATGGTGAATGGATAACGCCAAACGACAATAAATCTTAAATCTAGGGGTAGAAAAAGGATATCGTTTTGCAACCAAGGACGATATAAAGTTGTTTAGTGCTAAAAAAGAGACTCAATCCCAAGGGTCTCTTTTTTTATGTTTTTATTTTTACTAAACATTTTAAATTGTAATTTTATAATATTAGTTTACTATAAAAATTTGTTTTGTATATCAATTTTATTTGAAAAACCGTTATTGATCATAGCTATACTTGTTGTCCTAAATTTTATTATTAGCTTTTTGAGTATGTGCTATTTCAGGTTTTGGAATGATAAAATACTTTTGACAAAAGTAGCGTGCCGAGATCAATTCGAGGTATGCAGAACAATTATTATTAAATCTTGTTGATCACAAATTATTAGAATTATGTCTAAAATACTTATAGTCGAAGACGATGTTGCTTTTTGTACAATGCTGAAGACTTTTTTAGAAAAGAAAGAATATGATGTTTCTACTGCTTTTTCAGGTAACGAAGCTGTTCCTAAAATAAAGAAAGAGACTTTTGATATAGTATTAACAGATGTACGACTACCGGATACAGATGGTATTATTTTATTAGAAGAAATTTTAAAACAAAATCCTACGACCCAGGTGATCATTATGACTGGGTACGCAGAGATTAATATGGCGGTTAATGCAATTAAACAAGGGGCTTTTGATTATGTGTCCAAACCGTTTAATCCGGATAGGATATTGCAAACGATAGATAAAGCCTTGAATGAAAAAGGAACAAAGACAGTAACACCTGAAAAAGAAACAAAAACAAAGGCTTCTACAACAACCAAAAAAACGAATGTTAATACATCTTTTGTAAGAGGGGTTAGTGATGCTTCAAAAAAATTAAACGAATATGTTGCGCTTGTAGCACCTACTAAAATGTCTGTTTTGGTTATCGGAGATAGCGGGACAGGAAAAGAATATGTAGCAAGTAGTATTCATAAAGCAAGTAAAAGAGCAGACAAACCTTTTGTTGCTGTAGACTGTGGTGCAATACCCAAAGAAATAGCTTCTAGTGAGTTTTTTGGACATATAAAAGGATCATTTACAGGTGCCGTAAATGATAAAGTAGGGCATTTTGAAGCAGCAAATGGTGGTACTCTTTTTCTTGATGAAATAGGTAATTTGAGCTACGAATTACAAGTCCAATTATTAAGAGCGTTACAGGAAAGAAAAGTGAAACCTGTTGGAAGCAATAAAGAGATAGAAGTAGATATCAGAGTTATTGTTGCAACTAATGAGGATTTGAGTCATGCGGTAAAAGAAGGTGATTTTAGAGAAGATTTATATCATAGACTTAATGAGTTTTCTATCAAAGTACCTCCATTAAAGGATAGAATCGAAGATTTAATGCTCTTTGCAAATCATTTTCTTGAAGAGTCCAACACAGAATTAGAAAAACATGTTGTAGGGTTTACAGACGAAGTTTTAGAAGCATTCAAAAAGTATAATTGGCCGGGTAACCTAAGAGAATTGAAAAATATAGTAAAGCGCTCTGTTCTGCTTACTCAGGTCGATATGATTACATTAGATATTTTACCAAATGATATTGCATATGCGTCACATAACGCAAAACAAACTTATGGTTTATTTAAAAATCAAAACGAGCAGGAGTTGATTTTAGATGCATTAGAAAAAGCAAACGGTAATAAAGCTAAAGCAGCAAGGATGCTTGCTATAGATCGAAAAACACTATATAATAAATTAAAACAGTACGATATCAGTCTTTAGTTTTCGACTTTTAATTTGTGTATCAGGTCTTCAATTTTAAGGATTCCTAAATTTGTGAGTTGTATTAATGTGTTATTATCAATATCATATTGATCAGGGTTTTCTAATTTTACTAAAATAGAAACTACATCTTTTGCTCTTATTTGTTTAAACATAGGCAACATCTTATGTGCCATCTTTTTAATGTGAAGAGTGTCTTTTTGTTCTACATATATTTTCAAATCTTTTATGTTTTCAATAGTGCTTTCATAAAAAGTATCCAGTATGGCATATAGAGAATCAGAGTCACCCTGAGCAAAAATCATAAGATCATTTAATGAATACTCTTCATCTCCTTCATTTTCGAGATCTACAGCTTTATTTTGATGCTCATAAGTTGATATGCTAAAGTTTAATAACGAAGCAATTAAATCGATCAATGCCTTTGGAGCATATGGCTTTTGTAAACTGCCAGAAAACCCTGCGTTTTGGTATTCTGAAGCAGAAGCATCAGTTCTTCCTGATAAAGCAATAACAGGTAAGTGATTTAATTTTAGGTCATTTTTTATGGCATGTATCAAACCAAATCCGTCCATTTTTGGCATTTGTATATCTGTAAGTACAAGATCATAAGTATGCTTTTTGAGCAAGTCTACAGCTTCTGCTCCATTTTCACACACATCATAAGATAATCCTGCCAGAGACGCTACCTCGCTAGTTAATGCAATTTGACTTTCGTCATCATCGACAATAAGTACTTTTTTGTCAAAAAAGCTTTGTATTTCTTGATTATCAGCTTCTTCAGTTGGTGAAGACTCAGAAAGTTTAATAGGAATATAAAAAGTAAACTCACTTCCTTTTCCGGGTTCACTATTCAAGTCAATTTTACCGTTAAGCAATTTGATTATTTTTTTGGTAATCGCAAGCCCAAGTCCAAATCCACCATATTTTTTCTCTGTACTGTCATCACCTTGAGAGAATTCTTCAAAAATATGTTGCTGCTGCTCTTTTGTAATCCCTATTCCGGTATCTTTTACAGAAATAACCAAATGTTTCTCAGACAACCCATTTACCGTTACTTTACTATCGATAATGATTGAACCACGATTCGTAAACTTGTAAGCATTATTGACAAGATTTGTTAGAATTTGTTTAACTCTAAAAGGGTCTCCAAGATATTGCTGATTTAGGTTCTCATCATTAATCACCTTAATATCCAAATTCTTTTTGTCATTAAGCGGAATCACACTGGCGATCGTATTATCAATTAATTTCTTTGGAGAAAAAGGAAGCTCTTCAATAACCATTTTACCTGCTTCCAGCTTTGATAAATCCAAAAGATCATTTACAAGGTGAAGAATATAGTCGGATGATTTTTTAAGATGATCTAAATAGTGTTTTTGTTTATTATCTAACCCTGTTCGCTCTAAAAGATCAGAATATCCTATTACTGTATTTAACGGAGAACGCAGATCATGTGTTACAGTATTGATTAGTGATTCTCTTGCTTTTAATAAAGACTCTGTATATATTTTTTCAGCTTCGAGTTCATTACGATACTTTTGACTTTTAGAAATGTCTTTAGTGATTAAAAAAAGAAAAATAATAGCAATCAATACACTAATAGCGGCAATGACTACAATAATCTCAGACGTATTATTCAACATTTGATTAGAAGCTTCTAACCGTGCAAAGTATTGGTTACGTTCATTACGTTCTATTGCGGCAAGTAAGTCTCTAAGTTGTTTGGTAATGATCTGATCATTCTTAAGAAGATTGTTTTCTTTTACAGAAATTTCTCGTTTATATTTTCGATCTTTTTGTTCTAATTCTGCCAAAACTTGTCGTACAGAAGTAGCCAAAGAATCTACGGTTTGATTAGTAAGTCGCTCGGCATTATCTTTTTTGGTGTATTCTAGAATGTTGATCAGTGCTTTTCTGGTTCTTGGATCGTATTTTTTGAATCGTTTTTCATAATTCGTATACCCACTTCCGAAACTCTTATTTACTTTCTCTAGCTCATCTATTGCAGATTCATATAAACCTTTTTGTTTACGTTGTTCATATATTTTGATGAGTTCTTCGAGGTTTTTATTTTTACGATCTACCAAGAATTTGATACTATCGATTTTTTTGGTTTGAAGGGTGTCATCAGAGATTTCAGATACTTTATTGATCGTTTTTAATATCGTATCAATTTTTATTTTATAAGTTTTAAATTTTCTTACATCCGAAGTTTGAATGATGTTTCGAGTCAGGCTTTCTGCCTCATACAATCCGGTGATTGCTTCTCCCACAAGAAAAAGCTTCTCGTTGTTTTCGTTTTTGATCTCTGCAATTTGGGTGTAATTATTTAATTGCTTGTAAATTACCCAAAAAGCGGTTACAGCAATCAAACCGGCAACAATATATCCTGCTATAATCTTAAAAGTAACTGACCTCTTTGTATTCTTCATATCAACATCAACTTCTTACTATATAACTTAAAAAGCTAAAACGGATTGTTTTTATATTTAATAAAGTTACAATAAATCAACTAAACGTATTATTTTTGCAAAAAATCTCAAAAGGGGTGCTTGGATTAGGTGTAAGATATGAGAGTTTGGGATGAGGTTTAAAAACATTATTCTTCTACTTCCAAAATCTTAATTCCAAAACTTAAAAAGGCTGAGATCATACCCAATGAACCTGGGCAGGTAATGCTGCCAAGGGAGGGCCGAGCATTAATAAAAATGTTTTGTAGGCATTTTTAAGCGAGGAGCCAGATGTTTTACTATGCAGCTGATATGATAAAAATGGTATGTGAAAGTTGTTGATAAACCATCAAATATTTAATTTAACTTTAGAATAATTACCCCTTTTATTCGTAACACCATCTACGAATGAAAAATAATATACTATGTTTAGTTGTTTTTTTGACAAGCTTCACAAATTGGAGCCAAGAACAACAAAAAGATTCTTTGAATAATCCTGCAGAAGTCCTTGATGAGGTTTTGATTAAATCAGTAAGGGTAGAAGCAGATTCACCAATTACACATTCTAATTTATCTAAAGAAGAGTTAGCGACCCGTAATCTAGGACAGGATATTCCTATTTTACTAAATTATTTGCCAGGAGTTGTATCGACAACAGATGCAGGCACAGGGATAGGGTATACTTATATTAGGGTAAGAGGTAGTGATGCCTCTAGAGTAAATGTTACCTTAAATGGAATTCCCTTTAATGATGCAGAAAGTCAAGGTACGTTTTGGGTTAATCTTCCCGATTTTGCTTCTTCGATACAAGATTTACAATTACAACGAGGAGTGGGAACTTCTACAAATGGCTCTGGAGCTTTTGGAGCAAGTTTAAACCTGCTTACCGATGCGGTATCAGAAACAGCCAATGCAGAAATCTCTAATTCTTTTGGTTCTTTTGGTACAAGAAGACATAATGTAAAATTCAGTACAGGGTTGCTTAATGACCATATAGAAATTGCAGGGCGTTTATCTGCAATCTCATCAGATGGGTATGTAGATCGTGCCTTTGCGGATTTAAAATCATATTTTTTACAAGGAGCTTATTTAGATGATAACACGTTGATCAAAGCTGTTACTTTTGGCGGGCACAATATCACGTACCAATCCTGGAACGGTATTGATGAAGAAACGTTGAATACCAATAGACGTTTTAATCCTATTGGTTTTCAATATGATGCTGAGGGTAATCTAGAAGGATTCTACGGGAATGAAGTTGATGATTATAAACAAGATCATTATCAATTACACTGGAATCAGAAATACAATAACAATTGGTCAACAAATCTTGGCCTTAACTATACCTATGGTCGTGGTTTTTTTGAACAATATGTGGATGAATGGTATTTTGAGAATGTTTTGTTCTCTGATCAGGCAACACTCTCATTTCTAGGGGTAGATCCTGTAACTGTTAATGGGCAGGAAGTTACTCAAACGGATTACATACGAAGACGGTGGTTAGACAATGATTTTTATGTGATCAATGCCTCTGCAAATTACAAAGACAATAATTTTGATATTGACTTTGGGGCTTTTTACAGCCATTATGATGGGGATCATTTTGGAGAAATTATCTGGTCAGAAAACCCAATAGGGTTTCAAAGTGGTGACCGCTATTATTCTGGTAACGGAATCAAAAATGAATTTACTGTTTTTGGTAAAACAACCTATAGAATTAATGATCAATGGAGTGCGTTTTTAGATCTGCAAGGACGTTTTGTGACTCACGAGATTTCAGGATTAACCTCTGCGCGTGTTCAATTGGATGTTGATGAAGACTTTAATTTTTTTAATCCAAAATTTGGAGCGACATTTCAAATCAATACCAATCATCAACTATATGCATCATATGCAAGAGCAAATAGAGAACCTAGAAGAGATGATTTTGAAAATGGGATTACTACTCCAGAGCAACTTGATGATATAGAATTAGGATGGCGATTTACCAAAAATAATACTATTGTAAATACCAATATTTATTATATGTGGTATAGAGATCAATTAGTACTAACAGGAGCACTGGATGATGTCGGTAATCCTATACGAGCCACAAGTGGAGAAAGCTATCGATTGGGGTTAGAGGTAGATGCAGAAATAAAATTATTAGAAAGCCTATCGATCAAACCTAATATAGCTTTGAGTACAAACAAAAACAAAGATTTTGTAGCTCCTGTAGATGGAGTACTTGCTAATTTGGGAGAGACAGATATTTCTTTTTCGCCAGAGGTTGTAGCCGGAAACATGCTGATATATCAACCACCGGTAAAAGGGTTACAAGTCGGTTTCCTGTCTAAATTTGTAGGAGAACAACACCTTAGTAATCTAGGCAATGACGAACTTGTATTAGATTCTTTCTTTGTAAATGACCTTAACATTGTTTACGAAATTAAGAATATACCTGTATTCAAATCTATTGTACTTACAGGTCTGGTCAATAATATCTTTGATGTAGAATATGAATCTAATGGGTTTTCATTTGCATTAGGAGATATAGAAGATAATCAAAGCCCTACAGGTTTTAGAACTCAATATTTTAAAGGATTTTATCCACAGGCAGGGATTAATTTTCTTGTAGGAGCAACTTTGAAGTTTTAAGAGTATTTTATTTTTTGAGTATTGATTCTACTTGATTAAACACGCTGAGGCTTGCTTTAAAATTTCAAAAGTTATTCATTTATCTATACTTCGTAGGCTTACTACGAAGTAGTTGATTAGATGATATAGACAGGTGTTTTTGTAAAGATATATCTGTCAACGAGATAGAATTTATAAATACCTTTGTTATAGAGATTCATTTGTTCGTTATATATTGTATTGATATAAGCTTAAAAATGTAATTGAACCATTCAGGTCATCATAAAATGTGTCTTTAGTATTTGAGTGTGCCTGTTTTAATTTTTTCTAAGGTTTTTTTGTACTCTTCTAGGTTTTTATGATTATTACTTGTTGCAAGCTCTATAGCTTTTGATTCTAATTCGATCGCACGTTCTTTATTTCCTAAAAAATACTCTAGATGTGCATATGTATCTGTATAAAAATGACTTTCAGGAGATACTTCTGCAGTGAGTTTGGACCATTCTAAAGCTTTTAATAAAAGTGTTTTGTCATTGTTATTTTCCGTTACTACTTTCCAGGCCATTGCATTACTCAATGCTGTTATATAATATTTTAAATCATCTATATATGGACAATGACAATCATCATAAAAAGATTTTATTTGTTCATTATAATTTTCGGTTAAAGGCGCTATCTCTTTGAAGAGAGTATTAAAATCATTATAAGTCAATTTACTTTGATTAAATAGATCAAAATAATAGATAAAAATGGTATGAAATTTATACTCGTCAAGTTGGATTAAATTTTCAAAAGTAGGGATTACTATTTCAGGATACTCTTTTTTGGTTCCTTCCCTTTTTAATATTTCTTTGATTACAAAAAAATGGTCTTCTATACTCTTAGTATGTTCATTTTGAATTTTTGATGTCTCTATAGGGAAACGTGACAGGTATAAACAAAACTCATAATGTTCTCGACTAGAGTCATAACTTCCTTTTGCTCCTGAAATGGTTTTAAAAAATGGATAATACGATATAAAATCAAAAGCTAATTCTGCAAAATCCGGATCCAAAGATTGGTCTTGCTTATGTTTTTTAATTAATGTTTTAAGTTCTTTATTAATTTGCGTATAACTAATTTTGGGACAGTTGAATTTAATTTTAGTTTTAAATCTGGTATCTTTTTTTCTACTAGGTTCAACAACATCAATAGTAGATTCGATAAGAATATCTGATTCGTCTTTTGGTCTTTTTTCTATAGCCTCTTCTATAAAACTATGGTCTCTCCATTGTCCTAGCTCCAGAAAATCTTTGGCAGTTATTGTTTTATTGTCGATTTTTTTCTTAAACCGATGCAACGCGTTGGTTGCTAGGATATCATGAGATAATTCTTCGGTCATAGAATTGTATTTTCTATAGAAAATATTCGCACTTATGTTTTCTTCGTATATAATATCTAGATCACTATTAAAAGCAAGCACTTCGTTGATACTTCCCTGCTTGTATTTTTTTAATTCGTTTAAATCGTCAGGCTTTAAATAATAAAGTAAATATCGATCAAGATGATAATCTGATAGGTAGTCAAGTTTAGCATTTCTGTGAATTCGATCAAAAATGAAATGAAAATCATGTATGTCATTATTCCCTAAAAGAGAATTAAATACTAATAATACTTTAGAATCATCACTTTTTAATGTAGCTATAGCTTCGTTTAGGTTGTTGAATTCTTTGTGTTTTTCTTCTCTACTAGATGGACTAATTGTAGTAACAGGTTGATATTTAAACTTTGGGTTATTAAATTTTTTGTAGACTTCTTTTTTTATCGAAAAAGGTATTTTCCAATTAGGAAACGAATCAGAAGCTATTCTTTTTACAGGTTTAGCAGGTAAATTTTTTGTAGAAAGTACTTTCTTGTTAATTTTTAATCCCCCTTCGGTATTAATTTCTGCTATGACAAGTTTTGAGTTATTATCGATGTTGCCTTTGTTGTATATGTATCGATAATCAACATATACATTACTTGTATTTGGGGATAGTTTAAACTGATCTCTGTGAAATTGATCTTTCTTTAAGATTAATTGTATCTCTTCTGCCCTTGGAATTGTAATATTTAATGTTCCGTTAAAGTCAAAAGGCACAATATCTTTAGTGTTGAATAAGAGTGTCTCGTAGCATAGATTTACGTACTTAAAATTAGTATCTGATTTGGTTTTGTAACCCAAATAAACGTCCTGAATATCACTAATACTTGAAGATATATTTCGGCGCATAAAATGGATTGTAATACTATCAGTCTTTGCTCTTGTAGAGTTTTCAGTTATTTTAAATCCCTCATGCTCATGACCAATATTATACAAGAATAGGTATTCTTCATCTTTAATTTTTATCTTGTCATGACTGCCTTTTTCTAGTATAATATCATATGTATTGTCTTCATTCACATGTAATTGAGCTCCGCCAGCATTAGGTGTTCCGTAATAGATAGTTTTGTTTTGTGCTGTGATTGCTACAATTGAAGTGATAAACAGTATAAGTGAAAGTTGTTGTTTTTTGATAAGCATAAGTGATACATTTATTTTTTTACTCGATTATCGAGATTTACGTACTTCGAGGCTTGTTTTAAAACTTCAAAGATATTTACTTACCTATATTTTTTGTGTCTGACTCGAAGTAGTTGACAATTTGAGCAGGTTGGGATAGTATTTCTTTTTCATTTTCATAAATTAATAAGTCTGCTGGTGGTGTATCCATTGCGCCGATAATATTTATTGAGCATACGTATTTATAATTTCCATTATTAAATTCATACCTATGATTTCCTCCGCTACCTTCAAAAAACAATTTCCTGCTTTTGATTATTAAATCAGGCTTTTCGCTCATCTTTGAGTTAATTGACCAAGAAGCATATCTATATGTCTCATTTTCTAATTCATCTATTCTAACTCTAAATTTTTTTGTTTCTAATATTATTACTGGTTGTCTATACTTTTTTAAGGTTTGATGAACTGAGCTTCTGTCGATTTCAATCAACTTTTTTATTTTGGTGCGTTCTGCATCAGATTGATAATTCACACCAAGTAATTTTCCTTCATAATCCAGCCAAAGCGTTCCGTTGTTTAGCATTATTCCTCTCCAACCAACAGCAGACCAATCCTTATCTAAGTTTGACTTTATAATTTCGTTTATCAGGTGATCATCAAAAACCTCGCTATACCAGTTGATAAAATCGGTTTCATCTTTTATATCGGGCAATGGATATTCTCTCTTAAGTGGATATGAGATTAAATTTTGTAATTTTTCGAGATTATGATTTTTAATACAGTTTACAAATATTAAAACAACATCTTTATGTTCTTTTTTTAACTCTTGTCCCGAGCTCGAGTTGAAAATAAAAAAAGAGAGTATAACTATTAAAATAGTCTTTATAGAATAGTATTTCATATTTAAATATAACAAATTTGATGAACCTAAAAAGGAAGCTATATTTTATTATAGACTTACTTAATCTAATGGATAAAACCTATGTAGAGTCTAAGGTCATTTATGATTCTAAAACATTTTACTGATAAAAGATTGGTTGGCAAAAATAAAATCACGAAAGTTTTTGGTTTTGTAACGTGACATATAAGACTGATAATGCTATAAGTTATATTGTCTTTTACGCCAATGATTTATATTTTAGAGAATATAAATACTCACACAATACACTTAAAACTTATACGATGAAATCTATTCTAATATTTGCCGCTATTACCTTATGTATTCTATCAATAATGATTACATATTTAGGACTACAGAGAGAAAATATTATCAATCCACCTGTAATTACCGGTGTTGGATTCTTAATGATTGCAGTTGTTTTTGTAATGCTGAGTAAACGAAAATAATTGTATAAAATTCATGCCCAAAGAAAGGGAGATGACTCGGTTGACCCTTCTGGAAAGTATTGAATATTCTGTATGCCAAATTTTTTAATTTTTCTCAAAAGAACTGATACACATAATCGTATCATTAACATCTACAGGTGGTGTTGCTAACATATATAAAACGATGCCATCTTTTGAAGCTGTGTATTCTTCAAGTACATTTCCAAACTCATCTGTAGTATAGCCAATACTATCGCCTTTACTAACAGTATCACCTGCTTTATATTCACTATAAAAAATTCCTTGAACTTTAGACTTGATATAATCTTGACTATTTCGATAAATTAGTTTTGGGTGAGGACCTGTTCCTTTAGTATACATATTCATAGTAGAAAGCATATTATATACTCCTTTCTTAATCAACTCTACATTGCTTTTCTGCACATTGCCTAACTTACCACATTCAATGCTTAGAGCTGTTTTACCGTCTTGAACAGCTTGTTTGAATGTATATTTTGCAGGTTCTGTATCAGAAATCGTATATGGGTACGATACAACGTATTGAAATCCACTGTTTTCAGAAAGTTTTTTGGCTAAAGCAGTTTGATCCGGCTTTTTCTGATTATTATAATAACATACAAAAGGAATTAAATCTTCGCAGGCATCTCCTCCATGAACATCGAGAAAAACATCGCTTACAGGAATAATATTAGTAGTTATAAAATGCGCAATTTGTTCCGTAATGCTACCATTCTTATTACCAGGAAATGCATTATTTAAATTTTTTTGGTCCTGAGGATTAATAAAAGGTGTTCTGTTAAAAAATGAAGCTTTATTCGCTATAGGAATAATGATTAAAGTCCCTTTAAGTTGTGAGATGTCAATCTCCTTTATAATTTTTTGTATTGCTATTATTGGTGGATATTCAAAACCATGAACACCCGCAATAATTGTGAAAACGGGACCTTCCTCTTCACCTTTTATGACAGAAACAGGCAAGTTTCCTAAATTTCCTTGATCATCAGATAGTTTTATATTGATGTTCTCTTTCGTCGATCTAGAGTTGGTATTAAACGCTTTTTGAAAGATATTTTGAGCTGAGATAGCATGTGTCACAACAAACATCAATAAGGTCAAATATAGTGTTCGCATTTTATTCATGATTTGTGTTAGCAACCTTAGTAATAACGATTGTTAGTATTTTTAAAAATCATTAAAGATAATTGTTTTTAGAATAAGTGTGCTAAAAATATTGAAGTCATCTTGACTTTTTGTTTTTAGCAAAAATCATATAAAACGTGGGCAAATAAGGCTTTTTTGAAGTGTATAGCAGCGATGCAGACAAAAAAAGTAACGATATATTAACTGACTTTAACCATTTTTTAGAGAATAGAAAAAATCAAGATGACTTCATTGTATTGGATATATCAACACATCAAAACCATGAAAATAAATATTATATGCATTTTTCAGCTTAAGATTTATTACCTTTAAGCCTTATATAAACTTTAGGGGTGACCTTTTTATAATAAGGTCTGAGAAATACCCTTTGAACCTGATGCGGTTAGTACCGACGAAGGGAAAAGTCAAACTCATATCAATAAGATATGTGTTTCTTCTTTAGTATATAGGCGTATACTACCTAAAGTTTATGGATCAAATTTTTTTAAGAATGACCGTAAACGTAAACCATCAATCCCAAACGATCCCAGATAATTGTTCTATACAACATCTATTAGCAAATCTTGATATTGCTACAAACGGTATTGCCATAGCGATTAATAATCATATCATTACCAAAGAGCAGTGGGATACAACTCTTATTTGTGATCAAGACAATATTACGATTATCAAAGCAACACAAGGAGGATAGAGAGTAGAAAATAATTAGAGCATCAGCACACAACAAAAACGCAAAACACACAGATATGAAAAAAAAAGATACAGCTCCACAAGATCATACCATTAGTACAACGCCTTTCCCTAATTCTCAAAAAATATACGTTCCCGGTACGATCCATCCTCAGATCAAAGTGGGGATGAGAGAGATTACCCTCAACGATACAGTTGATAGTATGACGGGTAAAAAAACAACCAATCAACCTGTAACGGTTTATGATACCAGTGGGCCTTATACAGATCCTTCAAAAACAATCAATATACACGATGGTATAGAACGCATACGAGAACAATGGGTTCTTGACCGCGGAGATGTAGAAGAATTAGACGAGTTTTCTTCTGTGTATTGCAATCAAAGATTAAATGATGCCAATTTAGACCACTTACGATTTAATCATATTAAGAAACCTAAAAGAGCCAAAAAAGGACTTAATGTTTCTCAGATGTATTATGCAAAAAAAGGAATCATTACCCCCGAGATGGAATATGTAGCCATTCGCGAAAACCAAAAAATACAAGAAGCCAAACGATTGGCAAAACAACACCCAGGGCAAGATTTTGGAGCAAGCATCCCTGATGTGATTACACCAGAGTTTGTAAGAGATGAAATCGCAAGAGGTAGAGCAGTACTCCCTTCAAACATCAATCACCCCGAGAGTGAACCTATGATCTTAGGAAGAAACTTTTTGGTAAAAATAAATGCTAATATTGGTAACTCTGCCACCACCTCAAGTATAGAAGAAGAAGTAGAAAAAGCGGTTTGGGCATGCCGTTGGGGAGCAGACAATATTATGGATCTATCTACAGGAAAAAATATTCATGAAACCAGAGAATGGATCATACGCAACTCACCGGTACCAATAGGAACAGTGCCGATCTATCAAGCATTAGAAAAAGTAAACGGAAAAGCAGAAGATCTCACTTGGGAGATTTTTAAAGATACGCTTATCGAGCAGGCAGAACAAGGGGTAGATTACTTTACGATTCATGCCGGAGTACGATTAGCCTATGTACCAATGACCGCAAAACGAATTACAGGTATTGTCTCTAGAGGAGGGTCAATCATGGCAAAATGGTGTTTGGCACATCACAAAGAAAGCTTTTTATACACCCACTTCGAAGAAATTTGTGAGATCATGAAATCGTATGATGTAGCTTTTTCACTAGGAGATGGGCTTCGACCAGGTTGTATTGCAGATGCTAATGACGAAGCACAATTTGCAGAACTCGAAACATTGGGAGAACTTACCAAAATCGCATGGAAACATGATGTACAAACCTTTATCGAAGGTCCCGGTCACGTACCGATGCATATGATCAAGGCTAATATGGATAAACAACTCGAAGCTTGTGGAGAAGCACCATTTTATACATTGGGACCTCTGACCACAGATATAGCACCCGGATATGATCACATTACTTCGGGTATTGGTGCTGCTATGATCGGTTGGTATGGTACAGCAATGTTGTGTTATGTAACACCAAAAGAGCATTTGGGATTACCTAATAAAGAAGATGTGCGTACAGGAGTAATTACATACAAACTCGCAGCACATGCCGCAGATTTGGCAAAAGGGCATCCCGGAGCACAACACAGAGATGATGCCTTGAGCAAAGCCAGATTCGAGTTCAGATGGGAAGATCAATTTAACCTGTCTTTAGACCCGGAAAGAGCTAGAGAATACCATGACGAGACCTTACCGGCAGAGGGAGCAAAAATTGCACACTTTTGTAGCATGTGCGGACCAAAATTTTGTTCTATGAAAATCTCTCAAGAGGTAAGAGACTATGCAGCACAAAAAGAAATCGAAAACGAAAAGGCGATAGAAACCGGTATGAAAGAAAAAGCAGAAGAGTTCAAAGAAAAAGGAAGCGAAGTGTATTTATAGCCCTTGCTTTATAAATATATTATGTTAATTAGGAGTTGTTTCCCGCTTTTCACTGTATCTTATTTGTGGTTCTAAAACCACAAATAAGGATGCCGTTGCAATCGGGGCTAGAAAACGTAAAGAAATTAGTATACACATAGAATGTTGATAATACTTACCTCAGAAAAAGAATTAGATCACGAAGCTGACCAAATTAACGCTTTGTTTAAAGAAGGGTTACAACGATTACATCTGCGTAAACCTAATTTTAGTGTCGATGGGTATCGAGCACTATTAGATCAAATCGAACCAAAATACTATGATAGGATAATGTTACATCAATTTCACGAATTGACTCAAGAGTATGCGCTAAGAGGGATTCATTTACAGGAACAACCCCGATTAGATTTAGGAGATGCCTTAGATGTGACTTTAAAAGTATATGCAAACAAAAACCTGAAAGTATCGAGTTCTTTTCATAGTAAAGAAGATATTGTAGCGTGCAAAGGTAAGTTTGAGTATGTATTGCTGAGTCCGGTGTTTAGTTCTATTTCAAAAGTGGGTTATGAGGGTAAAGGGTTTGATGTAACTGACCTTGATGAATATGTAATAGGTATGGGAGGCATTAATGAAAAAACGCTGCAAGCTACTTTTAATCTTGGATTCAAAGGTGTTGGTGTACTTGGAGGAATATGGAATGCTGAAGATCCTTTAGCAAACTTCAACAAAATTCAGGCAGTATATCAAAACGTGTCTGTCTGATCATATTAAAGGCGATTACAAACAATAGAACAACAAGCAGGTGAACTAAACACTGAATACAAATGAAAAATCGGCCAAATATACTTACAATTGCAGGATTCGACCCCTCGGGAGGGGCTGGTATTTTGGCAGATATCAAAACCATAGAATCCCTAAAAGGATATGGTGTAGCTGTCTGTACAGCAAATACAATTCAGAATGATATCAAATTTTTATCTTGTGATTGGGTAAACAAAGATATTATTAAAGAACAATTGGATAGTATTTTAGAACGCTTTACAATATCATTTGTAAAAATAGGGGTTGTTAAAAACTGGAAAACGCTTCATTTTATCATTGACCATATACTGGATAAGGTTCAAAATATTAAAATTATTCTGGATCCGGTTTTAAAGTCAAGTACAGCATATGCATTTCAGAACCCTGATCAGGATAAAGAGTTGAATCATGAGTTTGATAAAATTTTAGAAAAAATACATCTTATTACTCCTAATTACAAAGAGATACAAATGCTATACCCCGATCAAACCATTGATGAGGCTATCAAACATATATCTTGTAGAACTCATCTGTTTTTAAAAGGAGGACATAGAGAAGATGCTATTGGTAAAGATGAGCTGTTTACAACAACAGGAAAACATTATATCCTAAACCCCAAAGGAAATAAATGTTCAGAAAAACATGGTAGCGGCTGTGTACTTTCATCTGCGATCACCACATATCTAGCGTTAGGGTATCCATTATTAAAATCATGCCTTAAGGCAAAACGGTATACAGAGAAAATATTAAGTTCTAATGATACCTTATTAGGTTATCATAAAATGTGAAGGGAACATAACATTAAGAATAATAAGGGAGGTAAACTAAAATGTGAATACATCAAAAAATGGCAAAGGAAAAAGAGTCTAAATTAACAAGAAGCCCAAAACTGCTAAAATCATCATTACTGAGTAATGAGCGGTTTAGCCTACAATATATTTCTCAGGGCGAAACACCACAAGAACATCTACAAAATATCAAGAAAGTTTGTGAAGCAGGATGTAAATGGGTGCAGTTACGTATCAAAGAAGAAGATTTAGCAACCTATATACACACAGCTATAGAAGCTAGAAATATTTGTGATGCGTATCAGGCAACCTTTATTGTGAACGATGATGTAAGTGTGGCAAAAGTAGCCATGGCAGATGGCGTACATCTGGGCAAAAAAGATATGTGTGTAGAAGAAGCCAGAGATATTCTGGGAGATGATTATATTATTGGAGGTACAGCCAATACCGCCGAAGATTGCGCACAACATATACGAAATGGAGTGGATTATATCGGTCTAGGGCCTTTTAGACACACTACGACCAAAAAAAACCTAAGCCCAATATTAGGAATTGAAGGATATAAAAAAACGATAGAGAAGTTGAAAAGAGAAGTGCACCGTAGCGTTCCAATCGTGGCAATCGGAGGCATTACACAAAACGATATCGATAGTATTTTCAGATTAGGATTCAAAGGGATTGCTGCTTCTGGATTGCTAACGCATACTTCTGATTTAAAGCAAAAAATACAGGATATAAAGATGCTGATAATGGCATATTACTAGTACATTAAATTTATGGATACCTTAACAATTGCAGATAGAGAATTTTCTTCTCGTTTATTTACAGGAACAGGAAAATTCAGCTCCTCTTTACTAATGAAAAATGCATTGCTGGCTTCGGAGAGTGAGTTGGTAACGGTTGCTTTAAAACGTGTGGATGTACATAATGATGAAGATGACATTTTAAATCATCTGGATCATAAAAATATACACTTATTACCCAATACCTCTGGAGTAAGAGATGCAAAAGAGGCTATTTTTGCAGCGCAGCTGGCAAGAGAAGCTTTAGAAACCAATTGGATTAAGCTCGAGATACATCCTGATCCTAAATACTTGCTTCCTGATCCTATAGAAACTTTAAAAGCTGCAGCAGAGTTAGTAAAACTCGGTTTTGTAGTTATGCCTTATATTCATGCAGATCCGGTACTATGCAAAAGATTAGAAGAGGTAGGAACGCAGTGTGTGATGCCACTAGGCGCACCAATTGGAAGTAATAAAGGATTAAAAACATTAGAATTTCTAGATATTATTATAGATCAAAGCACTGTACCTGTTATTGTAGATGCAGGTATCGGTAGCCCTTCTCATGCAGCTCATGCTATGGAAATTGGCGCAGATGCTGTCTTGGTAAATACTGCAATTGCAGTTTCTCAAGACCCTGTATCCATGGCAAAAGCCTTTAAGATGGCAGTAAAAGCAGGTCGAATGGCATATAATGCAAAATTAGCACCAATCCAAACGCATGCAGATGCCAGTAGCCCATTAACAAGCTTTTTGACGGATAGAGCTATTAACTGATAAGCTTTTTAGCCAATAGCTGAATAAAGTAAAAACAGGTAGCCAAATACTAAAAACTAAAAGCTAAAGGAATAATGACCACATTCAAAGACACATATGACCAGTATGATTGGAACGATATATTATCAAGTATTCTTTCAAAAACTGAAAAAGATGTTATACAGGCACTTACTACTTCCAAAAGAGATTTAGAGGACTTCAAAGCTTTGATTTCTCCGGCAGCAAAACCATATTTGGAACGCATGGCACAAGTGAGCAGTCAATTGACCAAAAAACGTTTTGGTAACACCATACAAATGTATGCGCCTATGTATTTGAGTAACGAATGCCAAAACATATGTACGTATTGTGGTTTTAGTATGACAAATAAAATCCCAAGAAGAACATTAACAGATCAAGAGATTCTTAAAGAAGTAGCCTATCTAAAATCCAAAGGATACAATCATATTCTTCTAGTAACCGGAGAGGCTAATAAGACAGTAGGAGTATCTTATATTGATCATGCTATACAACTGATACAATCAGAATTTGCCAATATCACAATCGAAGTTCAACCGCTTGACCAAAATGATTATGAAACCCTTATCAAAAGTGGTTTATACGCTGTTTTGGTATATCAAGAAACCTATAATAAAAGTGAATATAAAAAACATCATCCTAAAGGTAGAAAATCAAATTTTGAATATAGATTAGAAACTCCTGATCGATTAGGAAAAGCCGGAATACATAAGATTGGACTAGGAGCTTTGTTTGGATTAGAAGATTGGAGAGCAGATAGTTTTTTTACAGCTTTACATTTCAAATATCTTCAAAAAACATATTGGAAAACCAAATATTCTATTTCATTTCCCAGATTAAGACCGCATAGTGGCGGATTAGAGCCAAAAGTAGCCATGACAGATGCAGATTTAGTTCAGTTGATATGTGCTTTTCGCCTATTGGATGAAGACTTAGAGTTATCAATGTCTACTCGCGAAAGTGAGATTTTTAGAGAGCATATTGTTCATTTAGGGATCACTTCTATAAGTGCAGAATCCAAAACAAATCCCGGAGGCTATGTTGTAGAGCCTCAATCTTTAGAACAATTTGAGATTTCAGACGAAAGACCTACCGAAGAAGTTGTAGCCATGCTAAAAAATAAAGGGCTAGAAGTAGTTTGGAAAGATTGGGATCATTGGAGTTGAAACGTACTCTTTTAGTATACTAGCTTGGCGCTATTGCTTTGTGTATAGAAAAGAATTTCCATCACAAATCCCTTCGAGTTCATTTTTTAATACGTTGTCTGTAGTAAGTATCAAAAGCTGTTGATTATCAGGTAAGGCGCCACAATTAAAAAACACAACATCCGGCGCATACGTTAGCTTGATAAGTGTAAGAATTTCAGGGCTTTCTACTTCATAACTTTCATCGGTATCCACCAATACATATTCTCCTCTAAGTTCGTTACGTACTTTATCTTCGATGGCAATTCTTTGAAACGTACCATCGTTATCAAATACATAAGAATGTGTTTGATTAGGGTCAGGTTCAGACATTCCCCCAAGAGAATTGTTTATGACTTTACTCAGGTTCCATTTTCCTACTACCGTTTCGTTTTCCAAACGTAGATTATCGTCATCACTACAACCCAATATACTAATTAGTAAAACAATAAGTAAAGTAACCTTTTTCATTTGTGTTTGATTTTACTATCAAATAGATGATATTATAACAAAAAGGTTGCTTAAGGCTTTTTTTACTATGTATAATAAACTTTATTTAGTTATCTGTGTTTTCGTAATAGTATAGATAAAGATTTTAGTTGCTAATGGTTAGATTGTTACCATTTCTAGAGACGCTATAAGACAATAAAGGCAAACCACCCTCTCCCTTAACTTGTTGTCCAAAAGAAGGAATGTCATATTCATTATCATTACCACAGTTGGACAAAGCCCTTGTTGCTTGTACATCTAATGCAGAACAATCACTTAGAGGAATATTAGGGTCACTAAGCTCATAAGCAAAAAACTGGTCAATGTTTTGTCTGTATATAATAAGCCCTCTGATGCCTCGGCCATTTGCACGATCAACAGTGATACCTCCTGGTGCTCTTAATTCTACATATTGAGGTAGATCAAGGTTGATCTGAACAGTAAACGATTGATTGGGCAAATTAGGGTTTCTTTGATTGTTATCGTCGCTACTACAAGCTACAACTAAAAAAAGACTCATGATCAGCAATATATTCTTCATAGATTTTTGTTTTTCTTTTCAAAAAAGCATGTAAAGCGCTAAATTAATCAATAACATGCTTCAAAAAAGGTTTTTAACTTTGTGTTTACTAATAAAAGTTATTGTTTTACCAAATTGCTCAAATTTATGATCTTCAGTAAATTTTTTGCTATATTTGAATTACGATCCCATTCGCAATGGGATTTTTTGTATTTATATAAACGATGAAGTTATGAGCAAAGTATCTTATTATACTGCAGAGGGGTTAAAAAAATTAAGAGATGAACTAAGTCTTCTTAAAGACATTGAACGTCCAAAAGCTTCTCAAGCAATAGCAGAAGCTAGAGATAAAGGAGATTTAAGTGAAAATGCTGAGTATGATGCCGCAAAAGAAGCTCAGGGATTATTAGAAATGAGAATTTCTAAATTAGAAGAGACCTTAGCAAATGCGCGTATTATAGACGAATCTCAATTAGATACCTCAAAAGCATTGATACATTCTACTGTGAAGATCAAAAACCAGACGAATGGTGCAGAGATGGTATATAAACTAGTGGCACAAAGTGAAGCGGATTTAAAAACAGGAAAAATATCTGTAGATTCTCCTATTGGTAAAGGTCTACTAGGAAAAAGTGCAGGAGAAATAGCCGAAATAAAAGTGCCAAATGGAGTGATGAAGTTTGATGTTTTAGAAATCTCAAGAGAATAAAACACGCTATTTTTTATCAAAAAAAATAAAAACCCTCTTTTTAATTTTTAAAAAGAGGGTTTTATAGTTTAGACTTACAGATAAATAAACTATATTTCCACATCGTAAACCAGCTAATTTTTGTTTAAATGCCTACCCTATTTACTAAAATTGTAAATGGCGAAGTACCGTCATATAAGATTGTAGAAGATGAAAAGTTTTATGCTTTTTTAGATATCAATCCAAATGCGCAAGGACATACACTGTGTATTCCTAAAAAAGAAGAAGATAAGATTTTTGATCTAGAAGAAGATTTGTATGTAGACCTTATGCGTTTCTCTAGAAAAGTAGCTTTGGCTTTAGAAAAAGCAGTCGCTTGCAAACGGGTAGGGATAGCAGTAGTAGGATTAGAAATACCTCACGTACATGTACACTTGATTCCTATTAACGAAATGAAGGACATGACTTTTCAGCATAAAGTAAAGATGTCTCCAGAAGAATTTGAGGCGCTGGTAAAGAAGATTCAATCAAATTTATAGCGATGCTTGAATCAGAGTTTAAATTGTCTCTCACTCTCCGGATAGATTGGAGTGAGATGGATACCTATCAGCATGTTAATAATGTAAACTTTATGAAGTACATGCAAAGTGCACGTGTTCAATTTTGGGAAGTGACAGGATTATCTAAACTTTATCAAGAGACTAAAAAAGGTCCAATGCTTGTTTCTACACATTGTGATTTTAAAAATCCATTATTTTTTCCGGGGAATGTTGTCATAAAAACAAAAGTTGAATTTATAAAGAATTCTAGTTTTGGGTTATATCACAAGTTGTTTAACGATGACAATGTACTTTGTGCAGAAGGTCATGATGTTGCAGTATGCTTCAACTTTAATACAAATAAAACATTTAGTATTACAAACGATTTGAGAGCAATTATGAAAAAATACTAATTTTTATACTCCTAACCCTATAAGTTGTGGTTGATATAAGAACAGGTAACCACTTACAAATACAAGGATAGATAGAACTAACAATGCATAAAAAAGTCCTGTAAATTTCATAGAACCAGGTTCTTTTGTGATCGTTTTTTTATGATAATCATAAACACGTTCTATATCTAATGTCCACTGACCAGGAAAAATTGTACTTTCACATTTATGGCATTGAATACTTTCTACAATTTTTTTATCGGTTTTAATCAAAAATCTTGATTTTGACCTTTTTTGCTTAAAAGATAACACCATACCGTCTTTAGAATAACACTCGGGACAATTATTAGTGAGTGGAGTTTCTTTTAGAATAATATACTCAGTTTCCAACGTTATTTTATTTTGGTTATGTATCATAAATAACGTTTTGAAAAAAGCATTCTTATATTTTAAGAATTATTTACCAAATACTTGGTCATAAATTTAGATGAAATATTGTGGTTTTTGGATGGGTGTTAACTTTAGATAGTTACACCCGATTTGCGAAGTGTAATTTGAAAAGTAGTCCCTTTGCCAATATCAGATTTTAGGACTTTGATTTTTCCTAAGTGGTATTCTTCAATGATTCTTTTGGCTAGAGAGAGTCCGAGGCCCCAACCACGACTTTTTGAGGTATAACCCGGTTCAAAAATTTTAGTAAACTTACTTTTAGGAATTCCTTTTCCGGTATCTTTAATTCTTATAAAAACTCTTTTGGCATCATCAGTAAGGTCAATTTTTAAATCTCCTTTTCCTCTCATAGCATCAATAGCATTTTTTACCAGGTTTTCGATTGTCCAACCATATAATTGAGAATTGAGCGATACAGAAATAGGCTTGTCGGGCAAATCAAGAGAAAAGTTGATCAGTTTTGAGCTTCTGGATTGAAGATATGTATATGCGTTTTGAGTTTCTTTTACAATATCTAATTCTTCTAGATTTGGAATTGAACCAATTTTAGAGAAACGCTCTGTAATTACTTTGAGTCTCTCGATATCTTTATCAATTTCTTTAATATAATCGGGATCAACATTTTCTGCTTTCAAGATCTCGTTCCATCCCACCAAAGAAGATAAGGGTGTACCGATTTGATGGGCGGTTTCTTTAGCCATACCTGCCCACAATTTATTTTGTTCACTAGCTTTAGACGTGGTAAAAAAGAAATAGATCACACCAATCAATAAAAATATGATGATAGCAATTGTCATTGGATAGTACTTCAATTTATTTAAAATATCAGAATTACCATAATATATATATTGCTCGGTCTCTTTGAGATCTAATTTTATAGGTTTATTTTCAGATTTTAATTTCTTTAGAAAAGACTTAAGTTTACTTTCACTATCCAGAACATTTGTAGCAATATTCTGAAAATAGCTATGATCAGGTTTACCTAGAGAATCTCGAATAAAATTTCCATTAGAGTCGGTAATGATGATAGGGATAGATTTGTTTGTCGCTCCTATAACAATTGATAATTCAAGATAATCGTCAGACTGTTCGCTATTCAACGCTTTTTGTGATTGTGCCCATATTTGAATTTTTGTACGCTCATCATCTTTAAGACGTTGCATAAAAAGTGATGTATTCCACAAAACAAGTCCTGTGATCACCAGAACTGCTATAATAATGAAATAACTAGAAAAATGACGTTCGTCTGAAAAATTCATATTTGTTAACTAAATCTTAAAATATAACGTTAAAATATAGTTTTATTGTGAATAAAAACTTGTTTGAAGATAAATCATCCAGCAATTAACAACAGATAGTTGTATAAATGACACATTTTAACTTGATATTAAGTAAAAACAGTTGGTTTTTGTAGTCATTAATACATTGATAATAGTCAATTCTAATCTAGAAAATAGCTCATCAATATTATAAACATAATACAAGATTAAATCATATTTTATATCTATTTATCAAGCTAAACTTTGGTTATATTTGTCAAAATATATGAAGAAAAATATGATTACTGTTGATCCAAAACAAATTAGCACCGGAAAACTGCATGGGATACTTCTAGGTGCTGTAGGACCAAGACCTATAGCTTTTGCAAGTACCATTGATAAGGATAATAATCCAAACTTATCTCCTTTTAGTTTTTTTAATATTTTTAGTGCAAATCCACCAATACTTATATTTTCTCCTTCTAGAAGAGTAAGAGATAATACAACAAAGCATACTCTTGAAAATGCTAAATCTACAGAAGAAGTAGTGATTAATATTGTTAATTATGATATCGTACAACAAATGTCTCTCTCTAGTACAGAATATGCCAATGGAGTAAATGAGTTTGTTAAATCAGGGTTAACAATGGTTTCTTCAGAAAAAGTGAAGCCATATAGAGTTGGAGAATCTCCTGTTCAGTTTGAATGTAAGGTAAACCAAATTATACCTATGGGAGAAGAAGGTGGTGCAGGAAACCTAGTAATATGCGAAGTTCTGTTGATACATATCAATAAAGATATTTTGGATGAAAACGAAAGTATAGATCAACATAAAATTGACCAGGTTGCACGTATGGGAGGCAACTGGTATACTAGAGCAAACCTAGGAATGTTTGAAGTGCCTAAGCCACTAAGAACTATGGGTATAGGTATAGATGCTCTTCCTGAAGAAATCAAGAATAGTAAGATTTTTACAGGTAATGATTTAGGAAAATTGGCTAATGTAGAAAGTATGCCTGAATATGACGATGCAAGGATATTTGTTGATAAACATATTGATATTAAAGATAAAATTGAACAAGGTGATCTAATAGAAATTCATAAATTTGTGAAACTGTATTTAGATCAAAATGACATAGATACAGCATGGAATATTTTAGCAGCAAAACAATAATATAACAAGATGGAAGTACAAGGTAAAGTAAAGATGATCGGTGAAACGCAAACCTTTGGTAGCAATGGTTTTAGAAAGAGAGAAATTGTAGTGACTACAGAAGAACAATATCCTCAGCATATCATGGTAGAATTTATTCAGGATAAGTGTGATTTGTTGAATACTTTTCAAGTAGGGCAAGACGTTAAAATAAGTATTAATTTAAGAGGTCGTGAGTGGGTAAACCCTCAAGGAGAGACAAAATATTTTAATTCAATACAAGGATGGAGAATAGAGAACCTTCAATCTGCGGCTCCAATGTCATCTCCTCCTCCGACACCACCTGCTGATGCTTTTGAACCGGCAACAGATTTTTCTGAAGAAGATCATGATGATTTACCATTTTAGAAAAATAAATCATCATTTTAATTGCATAAAAAAAGTCCGATTATAAAAATATCGGACTTTTTACTATTGTGGTTTTAGGTTAACCTTTTAATAAAACTCAAAAAAGCAATGATGAACAAAAATTTTTCTTAAAAGGTCTTAACAAATATTGTGATTTTTTTTGTTTAATTCAAAGAACAGGCTGATATTTAACTTTGTATAAACGTTAAAATAAAAAGGTATTGTACATTCTTTCTGATATTATAAAATTTCCTGATGCCTCTTATGCTGATTCTGATGGACTACTAGCTTTGGGTGGTGATTTGTCTGTTGATCGATTATTAGAAGCATATCGTAATGGGATTTTTCCTTGGTATAATGAAGGAGAACCAATTTTATGGCATAGTCCTAACCCCAGAATGGTACTTTTTCCAGAAGAATTAAAGATCAGTAAAAGCATGCGTCAATTGATACGCAAGGATAAGTTTGAAGTAACGTTTAATACCAATTTTGATAATGTGATTCTTAATTGTGCAACCATTAAACGTTCTGGAGAAGAAGGTACATGGATAACCCAAGAAATGCGAGATGCATTTTTACAATTACATAGACTAGGGCATGTAATTTCTGTTGAGGTTTGGGAAAACTCAATACTAGTAGGAGGCTTATATGGTGTATGGTTAGATACTCAAAAGATATTTTGTGGAGAAAGTATGTTTGCAAAAGTAAGCAATGCTTCAAAGTATGGATTTATCAAATTAATAGAATATTTAAACAACTACGGCTTGAAATTGGTAGATTGTCAAGTATATACAGATCATTTGGCAAGCCTTGGAGCTCGCGAAATTTCGAGAGATCAATTTATAAAACTTTTAAAACCTTAATCATTTTAATTTAAAGATAAAAAAAGATGACAATTCATAACTTAGGAGAAGAACAATCAATACTCAATCAATTTGTATTAGAGCTTAGAGAAGTTGATATTCAAAAGGATGCAATGCGTTTTAGAAAAAATATAGAACGTATAGGCGAGATTTTAAGTTATGAACTTAGTAAGTCGTTACTGTATACATCTCTTGATATTAAGACACCTTTGGGATATAAAAAGATATCTGTGCCTCAACATGATATCGTTTTATGTTCTATTTTGAGAGCTGGATTACCGCTACATCAAGGGTTATTGAACTACTTTGATAAAGCCGAAAACGCTTTTATATCGGCATATAGAGATCATAAAAATAACGATGATGATTTTGATATTGTAGTTAATTATTTGGCATCACCTTCTATACAAGACAAAGTTCTTGTACTTGCAGATCCTATGCTGGCTACAGGAAGAACCCTCGAAAATACATTTCTGGCATTACAAAAACACGGTATGCCAAAACAAATCCATATTGTTTCTGTAATTGGCTCTAGTGATGGAGTTGAATTTATAAAAGATATTTTTCCTGAAAATACCCACCTTTGGATAGCAGCAATAGATGAAGAGCTCAACCAAAAAAGTTATATTGTTCCCGGTTTGGGGGATGCAGGAGATTTAGCTTTTGGAAGTAAACTATAGTTGGTTATACTTTGTTATATCTAAAACATTCTTGCACGTGGTCGTTTACCATTCCTGTCGCTTGCATAAAAGCATACACAACAGTAGAGCCTACAAATTTAAAACCTCGTTTTTTTAGATCTTTGCTAATACGATCAGACATCTCTGTTGTAGCAGGGCAATCTTTATGATGTTTCCAACTATTTTTTATAGGTTTTTGGTCAATAAACCCCCAAATATAGTTGTCAAAACTTCCAAATTCTTCTTGAACTTTAATAAAGTTTTGAGCATTACTTATCGTAGCGTTTACCTTTAATTTATTTCTTATAATCCCGGCATCTTGAAGAAGGCTTTCTTTCTTAGTATCATTATAATTAGCTATAATTCTATAATCAAAATGATCAAAAGCCACTCTGAAGTTTTCTCTTTTACGAAGAATGGTGATCCAGCTTAATCCAGCTTGAAAAGTTTCTAAAACTAAAAATTCAAATAAAATTTGATCATCATGTACAGGTACACCCCATTCATTATCATGATATGCTTCGTATAGTGGATCTCCAACACACCACCCGCATCTATGTTTTTGCATATAGATTCCTTTTGAAATGTAAATATATTATTTTTGAGAAGAATTATAATTTGTAAGTTTTAAGAATATACTTCGTCATATTTCTTATAACAGAATTGATTATGGAACAGACTATAGAAAAAATGAATATACCTGAATTAATTGAACAAGGAATAGCAAAATCATACACATACTTAGAGTACAAAAAACTTGTAAGTGACTTACTTGCAGAAGGAAAATCGACAGGAGTTGAGCAATCAGAATCACTTACTAATTATAGTATGTTGAATGATCGCAGAATGAAACGACTGGATAAAACAATAAAAATAGAAGATGCTGCTGTAGAACACTTTTCTAAAACCGAAAAGAAAGTATCCTGGTTAGTATTGACTGAAGGTTGGTGTGGTGATGCAGCGCAATCTCTACCTGTGATTAATAAAATCACGGAATTAAATGAGAATATTGATCTTAAAATAGTTTTGAGAGATGAAAATGAAGAACTGATGAATCAGTTTTTAACTAATGGTGGAAAGTCTATCCCTAAATTAATAGGATATAACCCAGAGAATAAAGAAGTTTTATATTCGTGGGGTCCAAGACCATCTACTGCTACAAAAATGGTTAATGATTATAAGGCAGAACATGGAGGCTTGGATGCTGAGTTTAAACAAGATTTGCAAGTTTGGTACAACAAAAATAAAGGCGCAAATGTTGTTGAAGATTTATTAGCATTATTAAAGTAAAACTAATAAAATTTTTAAGGGAAAGATTTTAAAAAGTATTTTAATTATTCATTATAATTAAAATAATAAGTAATCGTTCCTTCTTGCTCTTCGATATCAGAACGTGAAAACAATGCTTGTCTTGCATAATCCATAGCATTATCAAACAAGCATTCGTTTCTAGTAGTAGATCTTTTCTTGTTTACTTTTGTGTCGATTACATAACCATTATTGTTTACCTTTATCTTCACCACCACTTTACCACTACCATTACAAGTGTATACGGGGTTGGGCAAGTCTATAGATTGCCTATTTTTTAAACTATAGGTCAAAGAACTATTTCTATTGTTGGTAGTTTTACCTTCGGCTTTTGCGGCCTCTTTACTTTCCTTTTCTGCTTTTTTCTCCTCCTCGATAGGAACTTCTCCTTCAGTAACTTTTAATTCTTCACTTTCTTCTAATGTAGTTTCTTCGGTTTCGGTCAAAGACTTTATTCGTTGTTCTATTTCATCATGGTCTTCAAAGTCTTCGTTATATGCAGAGTGTGTTCTTTTTGAAGCAATAAGTTGTCGTTCTGCTTGTTCAACCATTTCTTCATCAGGTTCTTCTTCCTGTTCTGCAAGGAACTCTTCAGGAATTTCCATAAGAATTTCTGATTGTTCTTTTTGCTTCTTAAACATGCTTATGTTATATAAGCTAAGAACAAAAATACCCATCAGCATAGATGTGATAATCAGAGCTTTATGTTTTTCTATAAATTTCATAGGTTTCTATAACTACTTTTATTATACAATATTTTATGTAGTTTCAATTTTAACATGCAACTGATCTTCAAAGGATGCTATAGTACTTGCTTTTTCGACAGAAAAATCCCCTATTTTGGTTCTTCTCAATTCAGTTAAGTGCGCCCCACTATTTAAAGCTTTTCCAAAATCATGTGCTAGAGATCGTATATATGTTCCTTTACTACATACTACCCTAAAGTCGATTTTAGGTAGATGTGCTCTGGTAATTTCAAAATCTAATATATTTATTTTTCTTGGATTTACAGTAACAGATTCTCCTTCTCTGGCATATTCATATAATCGTTTTCCATCTTTTTTTAACGCAGAAAATACAGGAGGATACTGTTCTATTTCGCCAATAAAATTTGGTATTGTGTCCTTAATAAGGTTTTCTGTAATGTGATCAATAGGATATGTCTCGTCGATTTCAGTTTCCAGATCATAAGATGGTGTCGTTGCACCGAGCATTATTGTGCCTGTATATTCTTTTTTCTGTCCTTGAAATTCTTGAATTTTTTTAGTGAATTTGCCTGTGCATATAATTAATAATCCAGAAGCTAGAGGATCTAATGTACCGGCATGACCTACTTTTATTTTTTTGATTCCAAAATGTTTTTTGATTAACCAACGCACTTTGTTAACCACTTGAAATGAAGTCCATTGTAGTGGCTTGTCAATCAAAATAACTTGACCATTTTTATAATCTTGCTCGGTTAACATAATGAAATCCAGGGGGCTACTTAGTAAAACCAAATATGATGGCAATACAGCCAACAATAACACAATATACTGCAAAATAAGTTAACTTACTCTTTTTTACTAGAGAAATCATCCATGTACATGCAAAGAGTCCAGAAACAAAGGCAGCCAAGAAACCTATTCCGATTGCCGTTGCGTTTTCTGAAGAAAAAGAAAGATCACCGCTGACCAGGTCTTTTGCTGTCTTTCCAAAAATCAAGGGGATAACCATCAAAAAAGAAAAACGAGCTGCTTTAGTTTTATCATTTCCTAATAATACCGAAGTAGAAATTGTGGCTCCACTTCGTGAAATACCAGGTAACATCGCGATGGCTTGTGCAATACCAATAACAAAAGCATTTGAATTGCTTACCGGCTTACGTGTGCTTTTAGCTTTATCAGCAAACCATAATAATACTGCTGTAATAAGAAGCATAAACCCTACAAAAGTAACATCTCCGCCAAATAATTGTTCTAACTGCTCTTCAAAAAACAACCCAACAATTACCGCCGGAATCATAGAGATGATGATTCTGAGCGAGAATAAAGTTTCTTCATTCTTTTTGAAAGCCAATAACCCACCAATAATTTTGAAAATATCTTTTCTAAAAACAACAATAGTACTCAAGGCGGTTGCAAAATGTAGTACAACTGTAAATAAAAGAGACTCTTCAGGAATACTCTGGTCTCCTAGAATTGCTTTTCCCAACTCTAAATGACCACTTGAAGAAACAGGTAAAAACTCTGTTAATCCCTGTATAATCCCTAATATGATAGCATCAATAATTTCCATGAAGTATATGGGTTTACTTTAATTTGATGCAAATATAGAATTACCTGTGTATAAAATCCTGAATTAGCTTTTTTTCTTCTGATCAGGATTTAATAAAATGGCATATACTTCTATACCAAAACCAAGCAATACAATAGCGGGAGCTAGTCGGATTCTTCTAAAATTGTAAATCTCAGGATTAAAAACATTTGGGTCGTCACTGCCACCACCGGCCATTAAGATAAAACCAAGTGCAATTACTGCCATTCCAATAGCCATAAACGTATAGTTCTTTTTGCCGAATACAAAGCTTTGCTGTGCGACAACGTCTTTTTGGTGTTTTGATTTACTCATTAGAATCGTTTTTTATTTCATTATAAATAATGGAATCATTGAATATTAACTTTGAAACATGACCCATGTTATAATCACGGGTAAATATAGTCCATCTTTTTAAAGCATACAAAGTAATCTTTTGATCTATTAGCTGATTTCGAAGATTTTCTATATTCAAACCTTGCTGTAAACCTCTATTGATGTAGTAGTAGTGCACGTCATCTTTAATTGTAATAGCGATATCATATCCCGGTGCTTCTTTAATATCAGTAACAATACCTTCAATTTTTATTACATCTTCAGGTTGAACATTACGAACAGGCCTAAAAGTCTGTATCATTACAGCCATAAAAGCTATAAAAAGGATCAAAGCGCTTATAAACCATATTTTTCCTGCTTTACCCATAAGCTAAGAAGTTATTTTGACCTTTTTATTAGTTTTATGCAAAAAGAGTAAGGCAATACCTGCCACTACAAACGGAACACTAAGCCATTGTCCCATATTTAAAGACATACTATCTTCAAAAGCGACTTGATTTTCTTTAAAAAACTCTATGATGAATCTTGCTGTAAAAAGTATGGACAACAATAACCCAAATAAAGCCCCTCTTTTTGATGTAATATTTGTTTTTTTATAGAGATACCAAAGCAATCCAAAAATTACTAGATAAGCAAATGCTTCATAAATCTGTGTGGGATGCCTGGGGATCATATCGTCTCTAACAAATACCACTCCATAGTCTCCGTTTGTTGGTTTTCCATAGATTTCTGAGTTCATGAAGTTTCCCAAACGAATAAAAGCACCGGTTATTGGAGTAACTATTGCAATACGATCTAGAATCCATACTATACTGGTTTTATATTTTCGAGCATACCAAATGATAGCAATAATGGCTCCGATACTGCCCCCATGACTTGCTAATCCTGCAAACCCTGTAAATGTCCAGTTGCCATCTGTAATTTGAAAAGGTAAAAATATTTCTAAAGGATGCTTAGAAAAATATTCAAAGTCATAGAATAAACAGTGTCCTAATCTCATACCTACTAATATTCCTACAAATAAAAAAGTAGCTAATTTATCCAAGTCATCTACAGGAACTTTTTCAAGTTTATAAATATGTTGAGCAAGTTTGTAAGATAAAATAATACCGGTTACAAAAAAGAGCCCATAATATTTGAGAGGAAAAGTACCAAATAGAGTGATGATTTCCGGATCAAGATCCCAATAGATAGGTCCCATAATTTTTCTTGGCGATAGTTAATAATAAAGCTCGTCTGTTCTTAGGTTTAAGAATCGTTGTGTAGCAAAAAAAGTACTAATCCAAGTAATGAATACACCGATTCCAAAAACACCAGCAAACAAGGTAAAGATTAGGATTTTGTCATCCAGAAGTGCTAACTCGGGGAAGGTTTTGTTTAAATAATACAAAACAATAGCTACCCCAATCAAAGCTACAATAGCACCAATCATTCCTAAGCGTACACTTTTCCATACAAAAGGTCTGCGAATAAATTTTTTGGTAGCGCCTACCATTTGCATCGTTTTTATGATAAAACGTTTGGAGTATACCGATAAGCGTATAGAACTATTAATCAATAATACAGCTATAAATGTAAATAAACCACTAATGAGGAGTACCCAAAAACTAATCCGTTTAATATTGTCATTAAGTAGAGATATTAGAGGTTTGTCGTATACAACCTCGTCTACAAAATCTTTTTTACTAATCGTTGTACTAATCTCCTCTATTTTTGCCTGATCTACAAAATCAGCTTTTAGATATACATCTATAGAATTCTGTAGTGGGTTATATCCCAAAAAATCCATAAAGTTTTCTCCGATATCTTTGCTGTGTTCTTCTGCAGCTTCATCTTTAGAGATATAAGTGGTAGACTTAGTATATTCTGCCAGAGCAAGTGTTTTATCAAGTTGTTTGATTTCTACATCTTTGGCACTATCCTTCAGATAAATTGTCAAAGCAATTTTTTCTTTAAAATGATCTGCTACCTTTTTCGTATTTAAAACCAACAAACCTAATAAGCCCAATAAAAACAAAACCAAAGAGATACTAATCACTACAGAGAAATAAGAAGAAATTAGTCGCCGTTTTTGGTACTTTTCAAAAGATGAACTCATAAATACATTGATTTGTGTGTAAAAATAATAAAGTTAACTAACTTTAATAAAGAAAATAACGCAATCTTAGCGGTAATTATTTTTTATGAATACGAAATACGAACACTAAATTGTGTTGTGCGTTTTTTATAAAAAGTCGTCTGTTCTAAATTTTTAAAATTAAAGGTATGCATATAGTGATTGTTGGTATTGGTGGTGTAGGAGGGTATTTTGGAGGAAAAATTTCATACTCAGGGCAAAAAACAACGATGATTGCCAGAGGGAAACATCTAGAAGCCATTCAAAAAAATGGATTGCAGGTAAAGAGTGTTAATGGAGATTTTGTAACACATCCATATCTGGTTACCGATGATATGAGCAAGGTCGAGAAAGCAGACTTGATCTTGATTTGCACAAAATCTTGGCAAGTTAAAGAAGCAGGATTGTTGATCAAACCTATTTTAAAAGAAGATACCATTGTAATTCCCTTACAAAATGGGGCAGACAATGCTGGAAAGTTATGTGCAGCCATAACTGCAAAGCATGTTGTAGGAGGATTATGTAAAATCTATAGTAAAATTGAAGCGCCTGGGAGGATTTCTCATTTTGGACATCCTCCCGAAGTGGTTTTTGGAGAGCTGGACAAAAAGGATACACAACGAGTACAAAAAGTCAAAGAAATATTTGATAAAGCAGGTTTTGAGAGTACAATTTCAAAAGACATTCAAGTAGATGTATGGAGTAAATTTATGTTTATAGCTACCGTAAGTGGTTTGGGAGCATTGACAAGAGTTACCATAGGAGAAATGTATGAACATGCGGGTACTCGAGAAATCTTAAGACAAACAGCTTTAGAAATTTATAATGTCGCTATTGCAAAAGGTGTGGCACTGCCTAGAGATATTGTAGATCGTATTATGATGTTTATTAGTAAACAGTCTTATGAAGCTACTGCATCTATGCAACGCGATATTTTAGAAGGACGCCCCTCTGAATTAGAAAACTTCAATGGATTTATAGTGAAAGAAGGTGAAAAACTAGACGTTTTGACACCGGTAAATAGTTTTATTTACAATTGTTTAGCGCCTGTAGAAGCAAAAGCACGTAAATTAATCATTTAGTCTTCCGAAACCTTTAAGGTTTTAGTAAATTTGCGGTCTTAATTTTACGATCAATGAGCTACGATTTTAAAGATATTGAAGCCAAATGGCAAAAATATTGGGCAGCGCACCAAACATTCAAAGCAGAAAACAATAGTTCAAAACCAAAATACTATGTTTTGGATATGTTTCCTTACCCTTCTGGTGCAGGGTTACATGTCGGGCATCCTCTGGGATACATTGCCAGTGATATTTATGCGCGATATAAACGTCACAAAGGATTTAATGTATTACATCCGCAAGGGTATGATTCTTTTGGATTGCCGGCAGAACAATATGCGATACAAACAGGGCAACATCCTGCAATCACAACCAAAGAAAATATAGCTCGCTATCGTGAACAACTAGATAAAATCGGATTTTCTTTTGATTGGAGTAGAGAGGTAAAAACCAGTGATCCAAAATTTTACAAATGGACACAATGGATATTTATTGAGCTTTTTAACTCGTGGTATGATAATAGAGAAGCCAAAGCAAGAAATATTTCTGACTTAGAAGCGATTTTTGCAGAACAGGGGAATGAAGATGTGGATGCAGTTTGTGATGATAACATCGTGTTCTTTACAGCAGACCAATGGAACACTTTTTCAGAAAAAGAAAAGCAAACCATTTTATTGCAATATAGATTAACCTATTTAGCAGAAACCGAAGTAAACTGGTGTCCACAGTTGGGAACCGTTTTGGCGAATGATGAGATCGTAAACGGTGTGTCTGAGCGTGGGGGGTATCCTGTGGTACGCCAAAAAATGACACAATGGAGCATGCGTATTTCTGCCTATGCGCAACGTCTTTTAGATGGATTAGACACCATAGATTGGCCGCAACCACTCAAAGACTCTCAAACCAATTGGATAGGTCGATCAGAAGGAGCAAGTGTAACCTTCAATGTTAAAGATCATGATGAGGTAATTGAAGTATTTACTACACGTCCCGATACTATTTTTGGAGTAAGTTTTATGACTTTAGCCCCAGAACACGAATTGGTTCAAAAAATCACAACTGCCGAGCAAAAAGAAGCAGTAGATGCTTATATCGAGGCTACAGCAAAACGTAGCGAACGAGAGCGTATGGCAGATGTAAAAACAATCAGTGGAGTATTTACAGGAGCATATGCAGCGCACCCATTTACCAAAAAACCAATACCCATTTGGATCGGAGATTATGTGTTAGCCGGATATGGTACAGGAGCAGTAATGGCAGTACCTTGTGGAGACCAACGTGATTATGATTTTGCAACGCATTTTAAGATCGAAATCCCTAATATTTTTGAGGGTGTTGATATTTCTGAAGAAGCTTTTGCGGATAAAGAAAAGACAATCATTGCTAATTCTGACTTTTTGAACGGCTTAAATTATAAGAAAGCGACCAAAAGAGCGATTTACGAACTAGAGCAACTCGGTCAGGGGCAAGGAAAAATTAATTATAGATTACGGGATGCAGTGTTTAGTCGTCAACGATATTGGGGAGAACCTTTTCCTGTGTATTATGTAGATGGAATGCCAAAGATGATTGATATTGAGCATTTGCCCATCGAATTACCGGAAATCAAAAAATATTTACCTACAGAAACCGGAGAACCACCATTGGGGCGTGCTGAAGTTTGGGCATGGAACGCCCTAAAAGGCGAATTGGCAAAAAATGAAGATATTGATCATGTAAACATTCATCCTTTAGAATTGAATACGATGCCGGGTTGGGCTGGGAGTTCTTATTACTTTAATAGATATATGGACCCTCACAATGAAAATGAGGTGTTTTCAAAAGAAGCGATTGACTATTGGAAACAAGTAGATTTGTATATCGGGGGTAGTGAGCATGCTACAGGGCACTTATTATATGCTCGTTTTTGGCAAAAGTTTTTGTTTGATAAAGGAATCGTACCCGTAGATGAATTTGCTAAAAAACTGATCAATCAAGGGATGATTTTAGGAACTAGTGCTATTGTGTATAGAATAAGTGGCACAAATACGTATGTTTCTAAAGGGTTAAAAGATCATCATCAAACAGAAGAATTACGAGTGGATGTTAGTTTAATTAATAGTTCTGACGAATTAGATATAGAAGGTCTAAAAAATTGGCAGCCTCAGTTTAAAGAGGCAGAATTTACACTCGAAGATGGAAAATATATTGTAGGTCGTGAAGTTGAAAAGATGTCTAAACGCTGGTTCAACGTTGTAAATCCAGATGATATCTGTCATGACTATGGAGCAGACACTTTACGATTGTACGAAATGTTTCTTGGACCATTAGAACAGGCAAAACCATGGAATACTGCCGGAATTACAGGAGTACATAATTTCCTTAAAAAATTATGGAAATTATATCACAACGGCGATACCTTTGAAGTTAGTGATATGGCACCAACAAAAGATAACCTGAAAACATTGCACAAAACCATCAAAAAGGTTGAAGAAGATATCGAGAATTTTTCTTTCAATACTTCGGTAAGTACCTTTATGATTGCTGTAAATGAACTTACTGCACAAAAATGTAGTTCAAGAGCGATATTAGAGCCTTTATTGGTGTTGATTTCTCCGTATGCACCTCATATTGCAGAAGAACTATGGAGTAAGTTAGGTCACAATAATTCTATTACTACAGTAGATTTTCCTCAATTTGAGGAAAAATATCTTGTAGAAAGTTCAAAAGTATATCCTATTTCATTTAATGGTAAAAAACGATTTGAGTTAGAATTGCCTTTGGATATGAGCAAAGATGATATTGAAGCAGCAGTGATGGCGCACGAAAAAACCCAACAACAACTTGCTGGGCGCGAACCCAAGAAGGTGATTGTAGTGCCTGGCAAAATTGTAAACATTGTAGGATAGCCAAAAAAAATTATATGAAGGTAGGTGTTCTTTTTAAAGCCTACCTTTGTTTCAAAATAGGAAAGCATGACCAATCCCATAGAAATTCTTGGTTTTGTTGCTGCAGTACTCACAACAACAGCGTTTCTACCTCAAGTGTATACAACATGGAAAACAAAGTCTGTAGAAGGATTATCATTGACCATGTTGTTTATTTTTATTTCAGGACTACTTTGTTGGTTGGTTTATGGGTTTTTGATTGATAGTGTCCCTATTATTTTAGCAAATTTTGTTACAGTAATTTTAGGTTTTTTACTGTTGTTTTTTAAAATACGATACAAAAATCGATAAAAACAAAATATTCTTTTCTTTTTTAACATAATTCATAAAAATTTAATAAAATTATTGATAAAATATTTTTGACCTCTCTTTTATTGTTTTTTTTCATAAAAACAGCTATTTTCGACCAAAAATTAAGAATATGATAATTGGTGTTCCTAAGGAGATCAAAAATAACGAAAACAGAGTAGGAGTGACTCCTGCTGGTGTTATGGAACTTGTTAGACATGGGCATACGGTTTTTGTTCAACAAAGTGCCGGGCTTCAAAGCGGATTTGAAGACGATGAGTATATTGGTGCAGGAGCAAAGATATTACCTACGATAGAAGAGGTGTATCAAACTGCAGAAATGATTATTAAAGTTAAAGAGCCCATAGCGCCAGAATATTCTTTAATCAAAAAAGATCAACTTCTTTTTACCTATTTTCATTTCGCTTCTAGTGAGGTGTTGACCAGAGCAATGATTGATAGTGGTTCTGTATGTGTTTCTTATGAAACTGTAGAAGATCCTGATCGAAGCCTTCCTTTATTAACTCCTATGAGCGAAGTAGCAGGTAGAATGTCTATTCAACAAGGAGCAAAGTATTTAGAAAAACCATTAAAAGGTAGAGGGATCTTGCTTGGAGGCGTACCTGGTGTTGCTCCGGCAAAAGTATTAGTACTTGGAGGTGGTGTTGTAGGTACTCAAGCCGCAAAAATGGCGGCCGGAATGGGAGCAGATGTAACAATTCTTGATATCAGTCCAAAACGATTAAAATATCTAGATGATGTAATGCCTGCAAATGTAAATACAGAATATTCTAACGAATATACAATTCGTAAACACATCAAAACATCAGATCTTATTGTTGGTGGGGTATTAATTCCTGGTGCGAAAGCTCCAAAATTAATCACTAGAGATATGTTGAAAGAAATGCGTCCGGGAACAGTTCTTGTAGATGTGGCTGTAGATCAAGGAGGTTGTTTTGAAACGACAAAACCTACTACACATCAAGATCCGGTATATATTATAGACGATGTAGTACATTACTCTGTGGCAAATATGCCGGGAGCAGTGCCTTATACTTCGACAATGGCACTTACGAATGTCACTTTGCCATATGCGATTCAGCTTGCAAACAAAGGTTGGAAAAAAGCATGTGCAGAAAATGAACCGCTTAAAAAAGGATTAAACGTAATCAATGGTGATGTTGTGTATCCTGCAATATCAGAGGCTTTTGACCTGCCATTGAAAGACGTAAATGCATATACAAGTAAACTCGATTAATTGGCTAACTCAAGTTTATGTAACCGAAGACCTCGCTATTATGGCGGGGTTTTTGCTTTTATATAGTATATTTATATACATAAAAAATTATACTGATGATAGGATATTATGTCATAGCGGGAATTATATTTTTAGTGAGTTCTTACGTAAGTAATAAGCTCAAAAGAAAATTTAAAAAATACTCTAATATTCATTTACAAAATGGTTTGAGCGGAGCTGAAATTGCAACAAAAATGTTGCAAGACAATGGGATTCATGATGTGCAGGTAATCTCTACTCCGGGGATGCTTACAGATCACTATAATCCACTTAATAAAACAGTGAATTTGAGTGAAGGCGTGTATCACCAACGTAATGCTGCTGCGGCAGCTGTTGCTGCACACGAAGTAGGACATGCCGTACAGCATGCCTCAGCATATAGTTGGTTAACGATGAGGTCTAAGATCGTACCAGCAGTTGGTATTGCAAGTAAATTTTCCAACATTGTAATTATGGGAGGACTTGTATTGTCTGCTACAGGCATGGCTTTAGGTAATATGGTGTTTTTATTGGGTATTTTATTATTTGCAGTAACGACCTTATTTACATTTATAACATTACCTGTAGAATATGATGCCAGTAAAAGAGCATTAGCATGGTTAGAAAATAAAAATATGGTAACCCGTCAGGAATATGCCGGGGCAAAAGATGCTTTAAAATGGGCGGCAAGAACATATTTGGTAGCTGCTTTGGGGTCCCTGGCAACACTATTGTACTTTATCTCTATTTTTCTAAATAGAAGAGACTAGTAATCGAATCATGTTTTAGAATGTTGCGTTTTTGTGAAGTTCTGAATATATAAATTAAAAGCACTACATTTTTGTAGTGCTTTTAATAGTATAAAGGAAGTATAATTTCTTAAACTACTCTAATTACAAAATAATTTTTCTTACCTCGTTGTAGTAAAACAAACTGGTTGTTAATCAAATCATCTTGATCTATTTTGTAGCTATCATTTACTTTTTCTTTATTTACAGAAATAGAGTTTTCTTTTAATGCTCGTCTCGCTTCTCCATTAGATTTTAAAAAACCGGTATGTTCTGCTAAAACTCCTATGATATCCATTCCGGTAGTAAGTAAATCTTTAGAAACTTCAGCTTGGGGAACTCCTTCAAAAACATCTAAAAAAGTAGCTTCGTCCAAATCCTTCAAATCTGCAGAAGTAGATTTTCCGAATAGGATAGCAGAAGCCTTGATCGCATTATCTAAGTCTTCTTGTGAGTGTACGATTACAGTGACTTCGTCTGCTAGTTTTTTCTGTAAAGCTCTTTGATGAGGTGTTTCTTTGTGCGTAGCAATTAGCGAATTGATTTCTTCTTCGGTTAAGAAAGTAAATATTTTGATGTATTTTTCTGCATCTTCATCGCTGGTATTGAGCCAGTATTGGTAGAATTTGTAAGGCGAAGTACGTTTGGCATCCAGCCATACATTTCCACCTTCGGACTTACCAAACTTAGAACCATCTGATTTTGTAATCAAAGGACATGTTAATGCATACCCTTTACCTCCTTGTATGCGTCTGATAAGTTCTGTTCCCGTGGTAATATTACCCCACTGGTCACTACCTCCCATTTGTAGCGTACACTCATGTTCTTTGTACAAATGTAAAAAGTCGTATCCCTGTACCAATTGATAGGTGAATTCTGTAAAGGACATCCCTTCAGAAGACTCTGAAGAAATTCTATTTTTTACAGAATCTTTGGCCATCATGTAATTGACTGTAATGTGTTTTCCTACATCTCTAATGAAGTCTAAAAACGAAAATTGACTCATCCAGTCGTAATTATTAACTAGAATAGCAGCATTTGGCGCATCGCTATCAAAATCTAGAAATCGACTTAGCTGTGCTTTTATAGCTTCTTGATTGTGGCGCAGGGTCTTTTCGTCAAGAAGATTACGTTCTGCAGACTTGCCAGAGGGATCACCGATCATACCGGTTGCTCCTCCTACCAAAGCAAAAGGCTTGTGGCCTGCTCGTTGATAGTGCGCTAATAGCATGATAGGTACAAGGTTGCCGATATGTAACGAATCTGCCGTAGGATCAAAGCCTACATATGCAGATCGCATTTGTTCTAGTAGATATTCTTCTGTGCCTGGCATAGCATCATGTAGCATTCCTCTCCAGCGTAATTCTTCTATAAAATTCTGAGCCATTTTCATAAGTATTCAATTAAGATCGACAAAGATAAAAATATGGTTCATATTGCCCTATCCTAGTGATAGAAATCCTGCATTATTTGTTTGTATCACATTTTAACTTTTAAAGCTACTTTCTTGGGTAACATTTTTGCGTTATTTGCTATTAATAAGTATACTAATCCTTTGGTTCTCTATGAAAAATCGTATTATAATACTCTTGCTTATTATGTTTGTTAGTGTTTGTGTCTGGTCACAAACGCCAAAAGATACTTTGTTAGCCTCTCAATATTTTGCAACAGCAGATTCCTTACTTACAGAAGAAAAACATGATGAATCTATAGCGCTATTTGAAAAAGCACTACCGATTTACCAAAAACATAAAGTGTGGGAACGTGTTGCTACGTGTTATAATAAGATTTCTAAGAATTATGAGAAAACATCTAACCTAAGTCAGATGTTGAATATTTCCAGAAAAGTAATAAATATCGAGACAGGTCTTTTGAATAAAAATAGTTTACAACGTGCAATAGCGTTTGATGATATTGGGTATTATTATAGGATAAGAGCAAAAGATTATTATCAGTCTATTGAAAGTCATGAAAAGGCTTTGGTGATAAATAGAAGCCACTTTCCTAAATTGAGTTTAAAGGTTGCAGAGTCGTATAATAACTTGGGATTAGCATATAGAGGATTATATGATTTTGATAAGGCTTTAGAATATTTTTATAAATCAGTTGATATTAAAACCAAACTTTTAGATGCGGAAAATCATAGTTTAATAGTTTCCTATAGACATATTGGAGATATTTTAACTTCTAAAGGTGAATATAAAAGTGCACTTAAGTATCTTGAGAAGTCAAAAGATATTGTAGAAAAGATTTATGGAATTTATCATTTAGAAACTGCATATACGTATTTTGATTTAGGATTGTTTTATTCAAAAGTTGGGTTTTATGACCAAGCTCTTGAATATTATCAAAAATGCTTAAAAATACAGGAAAGTGGATTAGAAAAAGAACCTCAAAATATGGCATTTACTTTAGGGAATATAGGGGGTACCCTTATT
This sequence comes from Aquimarina algicola, assembly GCF_006443095.1. Taxonomy (GTDB): domain Bacteria; phylum Bacteroidota; class Bacteroidia; order Flavobacteriales; family Flavobacteriaceae; genus Aquimarina; species Aquimarina algicola. The sequence continues at coordinate 929,236 of NZ_VFWZ01000002.1, read as the reverse complement.
TATAACAATAATTTTGATATAGCTATAGAATATTTGAAGAAAGCCATAATTTTAGAAAAAAGCTCAAAAAGAAAAAATAATATTTGGATTGCAGCGCATACCAATAATATTGGTATAGCCTACAGGCATAAAGGAAATTACCCAAAAGCTCTTGAATACGCACAAAAAGCCCTAAAAATATATTTGACGGTTTTAGATGAAAACAGTCCTAGAGTGTCTAATTGCTATCAATCTATGGGGATTATTTATGAAGAAACAGGAGAATATACGAAAGCACAAAAATTTCTTCACAAAGCACTTAATGTTAGACTAAAAAGATATGGGAAGAAAAGTACAAGAGTTGCTCATACATATAATCAATTAGGAACTATCTATAAGTCAAAAAAAGAATATACAAAAGCATTACAATATTTTTATAAAGCACTTGATATTAGTACTAATCTAAAGGTTAATAATGCTATTGCTATAGCAGAATCATATAATGAAATTGCAACAATTTATGTTGAAAAGAAAGAATTTATAAATGCTCTCAAAAATTATGATAAAGCAAAAGTAGCCAATCAAAAAGTAAATAGTTTTGGTGAAATAAATAGTTTTTCCTATTCAGACCGATATCTTGACGCTATCAATTATTTAGGGACATTGACCGGAGAAGCAAAAGTATATGAAATATTATTTGATAAAGGTCAAGAACTTATTCATCTTCAAAATTCGATCAGTATATATAAACAAGCCGATGCTTTAATTCAAACGATGAGGCAGTCGTTTACCAATTATCAGGATAAACTTACCTTTTCTAAAACCGCCAAAGAAGTCTATGAGGGAGCAATTGCTGCTCAATTGGCATTATATGAGGTTAAAAAAGACCCACAATCCCTTGAACAAGCTTTTTATTATGCAGAAAAGAGTAAAGCCAATACCCTAAAAGAACTTCTTACCGATGCCAATGCTAAAAAGTTTACAGGTCTGCCCGATGATTTGATTGCTTTAGAAAAAGAACTTCGTATCGAAAAATCGTTTTACAAATCTAGAATTACAGAAGAATTGTCTAATGCAGCAGTGGATTCTACCAAAATCTCTACTTTCGAGAACGAGCTTTTTCGGGTGAATAGAAGTCAGGATTCATTAATTGAAGTTTTAGAACAACACTATCCCAAATATCATGAGTTAAAATATCAAAATACTATTGTAACGGTAGCTGATATTCAACAACAATTAAACGATCAAACGACGGTAGTAGAATTCTTTACTTCAGATAGTACTACTTATGCGTTTACAATCTCTAAAGAAGCTATTGATGTAAAATCATTACAAACAAAAGAACTCACCAAAAAGATAGAAGCATTTCGATCAAAAGTGATTGAAAAAGACCTTCAACAATACAAACAACAGGCATACGAACTATACACTACTCTATTCAAACCGATTTTAGATCAGTTAAAAGGTGATCAATTATTGATTATCCCCGATGGTTCGTTGTGGCACCTTAATTTTGATTTACTATTAACACAAAAACCTACTTCTAACAATCCTGCTGATCTACCTTATCTGTTACGAGAATATGCCATCAGTTATGGTAATTCTGCGAATTTATTGTTTTCAGAAAACACCACCACAAGTACTGATGTATCAAAATTACAGGAATGTTTAGCTTTTTCCTTTTCAGATAGTACTCAGGTAGTAGATGCCCCCACAATGAGCTTAGCTACTTTAAGAGATACAGGAGATGATCTACCAGGTACTAGAGCAGAGATCAGAGCGATATCAGAGATTATTGATGGAGAATACTACTATGGTTCACAAGCCATAGAGAAGAACTTTAAAGATAAAGCGAGTCAATATAACATTTTACACTTGGCATTACATGGCGAGGTTGATAATGAGCATCCGGAGAATTCAAGATTATATTTTACCAAAATCAAAGATACTTTAGAAGACAACTTGTTATATAGTCATGAGTTGTTTGCTATGGACATTCCAGCAGCGCTTACGGTATTGAGTGCTTGTAATACAGGTTCAGGTAAGATTGCTAAGGGTGAAGGGATTATGAGTTTGGGTAGTGCTTTTCAATATGCAGGGAGTAAGAGTTTGCTATTGACCAACTGGGCGGTATCCGATAGAACCACTCCGGAGTTGATACAATACTTCTACAAGAACCTAAAAGAGGGCATGAATAAATCCAAGGCCTTACAACAAGCAAAGTTAACGTACATCAAAGAGGCAGATATACACAGTAGAGATCCTTTCTACTGGGGGAGCTTTTATTTGGTGGGGGATATATCTGCCATGCACTTTGAGGATAACACTCTACTTTATTGGATGATAGGATTGGGATCGATAGGATTATTGTTTTTAATATTACTTTGGTATCGAAGAAAAGCAAAGAAAACTGTAAATTAAGATGGCTTCCTGTCGTTATTTCTATACTTATATTTTAACTTTTAAAGCTGCTTTTTGGCAATATTTTTGCTGTATTTAGTATTAACCAATGTCGTGTATTATACCTCTTATCTCTTATGAAAAAACGTATTGTAATTCTATTGCTTAGTGTTTTTAGTAGTGTTTATAGTTGGTCACAAACACCTAAAGATACCTTATTAGCCTCTCAATATTTTAAAACAGCAGATTCTTTACTTACAGAACGAAAATATGATGAATCTATAACGTTATTTGAAAAGGCACGGCTGATTTATCAAAAACACAAAGCATGGGAACGTGTTGCGGGATGTTATAATAAGGTTTCTGAAGGACATAAAAAAAGTTTTAACCTCAAAGAAATGCTTGATGTTGCTAGAAAAGTATTGAATATAAGTTTTTTAAGTGAAAATAATCTGCAGAGAGCATTGGCATTTGATAATATTGGATATTATTATCGAATTACAGGCAAAGATTATTATCAATCTATAAAATATTATGAAAAAGCTCTACGGATAAGGAGAAGACATTTTCCAGAAGTGAATCTAGATATTGCAGAGTCATATAATAATCTGGGATTAGTATATAGAGAACTTTTTGATTTTGAAAAAGCCATAGATTACTATTATAAATCAGTTGGTATTAAAACTAAGCTTCTAGGAGTAGAAGATTCTAGTTTGTTGATCTTATATAGAAATATTGGAGATGCTTTAACAGTAAGTGGAAATTATAAAAGCGCACTTAAATATCTCGAAAAAGCAAAGGCACTTGTAGAGAAGACTTATGGAATTTATCATTTAGAAACTGCCTACACATATTATGATTTAGCTTCGTTTTATTTGAGTACTAGTTTTGTAGACAAAGCACTAGAATATTATCGAAAATGTTTAGCCATACAAAAGAGTGGTTTAGAAAAAGAATCTCAAAACATAGCGTTTACATATTCAAGGATATCTCGATGTTATTCAGATAAAAATTATTATGATAAATCTATAGAATATTTAAAGAAATCAATTGCATTAGAAATAAGCTCGAAAAAGAAAAATAATGTTTGGATTGGCGCATACTTTAATAATATGGGTATTGATTATAGACATCAAGAAAATTATCCAAAAGCTCTTGAATGTACTCAAAAAGCATTAAATATGTATCTTTCTGTTTTAAGTGAAAATCATCCTAGAATTTCAAATTGCTATGAATCTATGGGAATCATTTATGAAGAAATAGGAGAATATCCAAAAGCACTTGAATATACTCAAAAAGCACTAGATCTTAGGTTGGGAATTTATGGAGAAAAAAGTAGACAGGTTGCATACTCATACCGTTTATTAGGTGTTATTTATAAGTCAAAGAAGGAATATGTGAAAGCATTATATTTTTTTAATAAAGCAATTGATATTAATACCAATTTACAAAAAGGATGGAATGGTGTTATTACAGTAGAATCCCTTAATTTAATCGCAGCTATTCATGCCGAAAAGAAAAAATTAAAAAAGGCACTTGAGTATTACAATAAAGCAAAACTAGTGAATGTAAAGTCAAATAAACTTGATAAAAATAATAACCTCTTGTTTTTAGACCTATATCTTGATGTTATTAATTATTTAGGAACATTAACTGGAGAAGCAACGGTACATAAGAGTATATACGATGAGAACCAAGACTTGACTTCTCTTCAAAATTCTATCAATACGTATAAACAGGCCGATACTTTAATTCAAAATATGAGGCAATCGTTTACCAATTATCAGGATAAACTCACTTTTTCTAAAACCGCTAAAGAAGTCTATGAGGGAGCAATTATTGCGCATTTGACATTATATGAGGTTGAAAAAGATCAAAAATCCCTTGAACAGGCCTTTTATTATGCAGAAAAGAGTAAAGCCAATACCCTAAAAGAACTTCTTACCGATGCTAATGCTAAAAAGTTTACAGGTCTGCCCGATGATTTGATTGCTTTAGAAAAAGAACTTCGTATCGAAAAATCGTTTTATAAATCTAGAATTACAGAAGAATTGTCTAATCAAGAAGTGGATTCTACCAAGATTTCCACTTTCGAGAATGAGCTTTTTAGGGTCAATAGAAGTCAGGATTCATTAATCGATGTTTTAGAACAAAACTATCCCAAATATCATGAGCTGAAATATCAAAATACTATTGTAACGGTAGCTGATATTCAACAACAATTAGATGATCAAACTACAGTAGTAGAGTTTTTTACTTTGGATAGTACTACTTATGCATTTACAATCTCTAAAGAAGCTATTGATGTAAAATCATTACAAACAAAAGAACTTACCAAAAAGATAGAAGCTTTTCGATCACAAGTTATTAATAAAGACCTTCAACAATACAAACAACAGGCATACGAACTATACACTACTCTACTCAAACCGATTCGAGATCAATGTAAAGGGGATCAGTTATTGATTATTCCCGATGGTTCGTTGTGGCATCTTAATTTTGATTTGTTATTGACACAAAAACCTACCTCTAACAATCCTGCTGATTTGCCTTATCTTTTACGAGAATATGCGATCAGTTATGGCAATTCTGCGAATTTATTGTTTTCAAAAAGCACAACCACAAGTGATGATGTATCAAAATTACAGGAGTGTTTAGCGTTTTCTTTTTCAGATAGTACTCAGGTAGTAGATGCTCCTACAATGACCTTGGCTACTTTAAGAGATACAGGAGATGATCTACCGGGCACTAGAGCAGAAATCAGAGCGATATCAGAGATTATTGATGGAGAATACTATTATGGTTCACAAGCTATAGAGAAGAACTTTAAGGATAAAGCGAGTCAATATAATATTTTACACTTGGCATTACATGGCGAGGTTGATAATGAGCATCCGGAGAACTCAAAATTATATTTTACCAAAAGCAAAGACACCTTAGAGGATAACCTGTTATATAGTCATGAGTTATTTGCTATGGATATTCCAGCAGAGCTTACTGTATTGAGTGCTTGTAATACAGGTTCTGGTAAGATTGCCAAAGGTGAAGGGATTATGAGTTTAGGCAGTGCTTTTCAATATGCAGGGAGTAAGAGCTTGTTATTGACCAACTGGTCGGTATCCGACCGAACCACTCCGGAGTTGATACAATACTTCTACAAGAACCTAAAAGAGGGGATGAACAAATCCAAGGCCTTACAACAAGCAAAGTTGACATATATCAAAGAGGCAGATATACATAGTAGAGATCCTTTCTACTGGGGTAGTTTTTATTTGGTAGGCGATACATCTGCGATGCACTTTGAGGATAATACTCTACTCTATTGGGTGGTAGGATTGGGAGCGATAGGATTATTGGTTTTGATCGTACTTTGGTATCTAAGAAAAGTAAAGAAAATGGTAAATTAAAATCAATTGAGTCAAAATAATACAGTTAATTCTCTATTTTAGTGTCTTGTAGAATTTAAGAAATGGTACTAGTTACAGGAGCAACCGGTTTAGTGGGAACCCACATGCTTATTAAGTTGATAAAGGAACAATCTCAGATTAGAGCATTGTATAGAACAGAAGCTAAAAAGGAGAAAGCTAAAACAGTATTTTTAAGTTATTTTTCTAAAAAAGAAGAGTATCTTTTTGATACTATTGATTGGGTGAAAGCAGATATTAATGATATTCCCGCACTAAGTGAAGCGTTCAAAGGGATAACTCATGTATATCATTGCGCAGCTATTATTAGTTTTGATATCTCTCAATACAAAAAATTACGTAAAGTAAATATCGAAGGCACGGCTAATATTGTAAACCTTAGTTTGGTTCATAATGTTCAAAAACTCTGTCATGTAAGCTCTATAGCAACGCTTGGTGACAGTATTAATGGTCAACTCATTGATGAAAATGCAGAATGGAATCCTGAGGTAAAAAACTCGGTCTATGCTATTACAAAATATGGTGCAGAGATGGAAGTATGGAGAGGAACGCAGGAGGGGCTCAATGCTATAATTGTAAACCCGGGAGTTATTATAGGTCCAGGTTTTTTTTATGATGGAAGCGGGTATATCTTTAAAAAGATATACAATGGAATGCCTTACTATACGAATGGAGTTACTGGTTATGTTGGGATAGAAGATGTCGTAAATCTTATGTTTTTACTTACCAATAGTGAATTTACTAGAGAACGGTATATTGTAGTTAGTGAAAATTTAAGCTTTCAAAAAGCATTCGAAATGATAGCAAAACATCTTCAAAAACCCATTCCTAAAAAGGAAATTACGCCTTTTTTAATGAAAGGAGCATATTATATGCAGCGATTTGGACGTGTGTTATTTAATACAAAACAGGTTATTTTTAAGCCTTCTATAAAAAGTGCTTTCTCTAAATCTATTTACAAAAATGATAAGATTATACAAGCACTTGATTATAATTTCATACCCATTGAGAACACTATAAAAAAAACAGCAAAGTTCTTTCTGGAAAACCGTTAATTTTCACCTGGTTTTTTTAGGGTTCATTCCTTAATAGTATCTGTCTTTAGTGAATCTTTGGTTTGTAAAGTGTCTTTTTCTTTTAAGGTATCTTTAATTTTTTTGATAGAGTCTTCCCTTTTCTTTAGTTTTTCGTATTTATCTTTTTGCTCGTCTAAGTTACTTTTTACTTTATTAAAAATTTTCTCATATTTTTCTAACTGATCAGCATACCAAATATTATTTTCAGCAAAAACAATGCTGTCAACGCCATGTTTTTTTAGAATCATAGCTTCAGAGTTAATGTTTTTTTCTTCAAAAACTTTTCTGTCTATGGTTTTGGCAGCTTTTACAAAGGCTATATCTGTTAAGATATCGATCATTTCTTCTTCTCTCAAGATTATTTTTGGCTCGGGAGCTCTTGTAACTGTCTGACAAGATAGAAATGCAATAAAAGCTATCAGGTATATAAATGTTTTGTTTTTCATCTGTCAAAAGTTAGTCGTTGCGCATAGCGTTTTTCAGCACACTTAAAATTTTCATAAGCAACATTTCCATTGATCAGTGTATGCGTAATTCTAGAAGTAAAAGTAGTTCCCTCAAAAGGAGACCAACCACATTTGTATGCGATATTTTCTTTGGTCACAGTCCATGGAGCATTAAGATCCACCAAAACAGCGTCTGCAAAATATCCTTCTTTGATAAACCCTCTTTTCTCTACTTGAAACAGTATAGCGGGATTATGGCACATTTTCTCTACAATTTTTTCTAGAGAGATCTTATGCTTGTGATAAAATTCTAACATAGCAGGGAGCGCATGTTGTACTAAAGGCCCTCCGGATGGTGCTTTGGTATATACATTGCTTTTCTCTTCTTTGGTATGTGGAGCATGGTCTGTTGCAATTACATCTAATCTGTCATCTAATAAAGCCTCAAACAAAGCATCTCGGTCTTTTTTGGTTTTTACAGCAGGATTCCATTTGATAAAAGTACCTTTTTCTTTGTAATCTTCATCAGAAAACCAAAGATGATGGATACAAACTTCTGCGGTTATCTTTTTTTCTTTGAGAGGGATTTTGTTGGTAAAAAGTGCTAATTCTTTTGCTGTAGAAAGATGAAAAACATGTAATCTTGCTCCTGTTTTCTTTGCTAAAGCTACAGCTTGAGAAGAAGATAAATAACAAGCTTCTTCGCTTCTAATGATAGGATGTAGTTCTATAGGGATATCATCACCATACTGTTCTTTATATTTGGCAGTGTTTGCTCTTACGGTTTCTTCATCTTCGCAATGCACAGAAATGACCATATCTGTAGAGGAAAATATTTTTTCAAGAGTATCTGGGTTATCAACAAGCATGTTTCCGGTAGAAGATCCTAAAAATAGTTTAAGGCCTGCTACAGACCTAGTGTCTACTTTTAAAATTTCTTCAAGATTGTCATTTGTGCCCCCAAACATAAAAGAGTAATTAGCATAGCTTGTTTCTGATGCAATTTTAAATTTTTCATCTAATTTCTCTATAGTAGTCGTTTGTGGCACTGTATTAGGCATTTCTACAAATGAAGTGATCCCTCCTGCTATAGCAGCTTTTGATTCAGTTTGGATATTAGCTTTATGTGTCAATCCCGGTTCTCTAAAATGTACTTGATCATCAATTACACCGGGTAATAGATATTTTCCTTCGGCATCAATAATCCTTACATTGCCTGATTTTGCAGATATTTGTGGCGCAATTTCTTTAAAAATACTATTTTCAATATAAACATCACCATTAAAAATGTTTCCTTCGTTAACAATATTGGCATTCTTGATCAGTACATTTTCCATAATTATAGTTCAATTATATTTCGTATCGATTAAATAAGCTTTTAAATTTCATTTTTATAACACCAAAAACAGCTTCAGAAATGATTCCTTTACTCATCTTTGAAGCGCCTTTTGTTCTATCGGTAAATATAACCGGTACTTCAGTTATTTTAAATTTTAATAAGTATGCTTTAAATTTCATTTCAATCTGAAAGGCATATCCCATAAATCGTATTTTATTCAAATTGATTTTTTCTAATACCTCTCTTTTATAACAGATAAATCCGGCTGTTGTGTCATGAATATCCATTCCTGTAATAAATCTTACATATTTTGAGGCTCCCCAAGATAATAACACTCTACTCATAGGCCAATTTACTACATTAACACCTGTTACATATCTGGAGCCAATTGCTATTTGGGCAGATCCTTTAGCACAAGCATTGTATAGTCGTATCAGATCGTTTGGGTTATGAGAGAAATCAGCATCCATTTCAAAAATATATTCGTAAGATCTCTCCAAAGCCCATTTAAAACCTGTAATATAAGCCGTTCCTAAACCTAATTTACCCTCGCGCTCTATCAAAAATAACATATTAGGATAGTGTTCTTGTAGTGCTTTAACTTTTTTTGCAGTTTGGTCAGGAGAGTTGTCGTCTACAACAAGAATATGAAAATCGCGCTGTAGCGAAAATACATTCTTTATGATACGTTCTATATTTTCTACTTCGTTGTAAGTGGGGATTATTACTACCGCATCAACCATCTAGGCTTATTTTTCAGGCAAATATAATTAAATAATTACTAGTTATTTTTTTGTTTTTATAAGTTAATAGATTGTAATTTTGCTCAATTAGAGCACATGGAATTTATTACCAGAGAAATAACATCTACGAATTGGATTACTATCCTGATTATTGGCACTTTATTGCTTTTGGCAATTGCCAAAAAAATAAACGCTGTCTGGTTTTCAGATTTTTTAATGCTGCTTACTAGTAATAAGTATATTATCTCATCACAAAAAACAAACAGACTATCTTCTTTTTTTAATATTGTTTTAATTGTATTTCAGGTATTGTCTGTTTCTTTGTTTTTGTATCTGTGTCTGGGAGTTTTTGATATAGAAGTCGAGTCTCATGGAATGATTTTGTATTTTAAAATCACGATCATATACACTGTGATTGTCGTCTGTAAGATTTTGATCGAAAAGATTGTAGGTGCTATTTTTTCTATTGATACGATCATAGATGAGTATTTATTTTACAAAGTGTCGTATCGAAACTTCATAGGAGTAGTGTTGTTACCTATAAATATCATCTTCATATATGCATTACTACCTTTTCAAACAGTATTCTTAATTTTGTTAATTGTACTGGTAGTTTTGAACAGTATTGTGCTAATTTCTTTTTATAAGAAGAATGAAAATATAATTTTAAACTACTTGTTTTATTTTATTTTGTATCTTTGCGCACTTGAAATCGCACCCTATTTTATATTATACAAGCTTATTAGCTAGTGATAAATAGGCCTTTACAAAAAAGAAAGAAATATATGAAAGTGAAAACAATTTTGGTCTCGCAACCAGAGCCTAAAGTGGAAAATTCACCTTATTTTGATTTAGAAGAAAAGGAGAAAGTGAAAATTGACTTTGTTCCCTTCATTCATGTAGAGGGTGTTGATGCTAAAGAAGTTCGATTACAAAAAATAGATTTATCTCAGTTTACTGCGATCATTCTTACTAGTCGTAACTCTGTTGATCACTTCTTTAGAATTGCAGAAGAAATGCGCTTTAAAGTGCCTGATACGCTTAAGTATTTTTGTCAAAGTGAAGCTGTAGCTTATTATTTACAAAAATATGTAGTGTATAGAAAAAGAAAGATTTATGTAGGGAAACGTACTTTTCAAGAATTGTCTCCAATGATTAAGAAGTATAAAAACGAAAAATTCTTACTGCCTTCTTCTGATAAACTAAAACCAGAAATTCCTTCTACCTTAGATAGTCTTAAAGTAGATTGGAAACAAGGTACTTTTTACAAAACTGTAGTAAGCGATCTATCTGATCTAAGAGATGTTTTTTATGATGTGTTGGTTTTCTTTAGTCCTTCGGGAATACAATCTTTATTTGAGAATTTTCCGGATTTCAAACAAAATAATACCCGTATCGCTGTTTTTGGTAATTCTACGGTAAGAGCAGCAGAAGAGCATGGACTCGTAGTTAATATTCAAGCGCCAACTCCGGAGACACCTTCTATGACGATGGCATTGCAGAAATATATTAAAGAAGTTAATAAAAAATAGAAAGCGTTTTTAGAGTATCATCTTTTTAATATTCACTTTCCTTTTATTCGTATACAAAAAATCCTGATATCAATTGATATCAGGATTTTTTTGTAATAAGGTCATTATGTTAAAAAGAATAACGTTGTGGACCTCCACGACGAATTTCCTCATTTGCGTAAGACTCAAACTTTTTGAAGTTTTCTCTAAATGCATTAGTTAATTTAAATGCTGTTTTATAATATGCTTCATCATCATTCCATGTAGTTCTTGGACTCAATACACTACTAGGTACGCCAGGACATTCTCTTGGCTGTGCTACTCCAAATACAGAGTGGATGTGGTATTTGTCATAAGAATATAATCCTAAATCTCCATTTAGTACCGCTTGTATCATTGCACGAGTATATTCTAGTTTCATTCTGGTACCTACGCCATAAGCACCACCAGTCCATCCTGTGTTGACTAACCATACATTTACATTAGCATCATTCATTTTCTTAATTAACATTTCTGCATATTTAGCAGGATGCAATGGCATAAATGGAGCTCCAAAACATGCAGAAAACGAAGGTTGTGGTTCTACAACTCCTGCTTCTGTACCTGCTACTTTTGCTGTATATCCCGATATAAAATGATATGCTGCCTGACTAGGTGTTAATTTAGAGATAGGTGGTATAACTCCAAAAGCATCCGCTGTCAAAAAGAAGATATTTTTTGGGTTTGTTCCTATGGATGGCCTTTGTATATTTTCAATAAAGTCGATAGGATAGCTAACTCTTGTATTTTGAGTAATTGAAGTATCTGCAAAATCTACAGTACCATCATTACTAAGAATCACATTTTCTAAGATAGCTCCTTTTTTAATGGCTCCATAAATCTCAGGCTCTTTTTCTTTTGATAGATCAATTACTTTTGCATAGCAACCGCCTTCAAAATTAAATATGGTATCTTCTTTGGTCCAACCATGTTCATCATCACCTATTAATTTTCGGTTTGGATCTGTCGATAATGTTGTTTTTCCTGTGCCTGATAAACCAAAAAATATAGCAGTGTCTCCATCTTTTCCTACGTTGGCAGAACAATGCATTGGTAAACAATTACGCTCAACAGGCAAAATAAAGTTTAGAGCAGAAAAGATTCCTTTTTTGATTTCACCGGTATACCCTGTACCTCCTATCAGAGCTATCTTTCTAGTGAAATTAAGGATAGCAAAGTTATGTTGACGTGTACCGTCTACTTCTGCTTCAGCTTTGAACCCCGGAGCATTGATAACAGTCCATTCTGGTTCAAAATCTTTTAATTCCTCTTGTGTTGGTCTTAAGAACATATTGTAAGCAAACATATTAGACCAGGGATATTCATTGATAACTCTTAGGTTGAGTCTGTATTCTTCATCGGCACATGCATAACTATCTCTAACAAAAATCTCTTTTCCGGATAGGTAACTCGTAACTTTATCATATAAAGCGTCGAATGCATCTGCTTCGAAAGGAATGTTGATATCCCCCCACCATATTTTGTCTTCGGTTATTTTATCTTTTACAATAAAACGATCCATTGGTGAGCGCCCTGTAAATTCGCCCGTATTTACAGCTAATACTCCAGATGCGGTTAATTTGCCCTGTTCTTTTTTTAAAGTCTCTTCCTGAAGTTCATCAGAAGACAATTGATAACGCATTGTAGCATCCTCAATACCGTAATGCTTTAACGAAAACGTTTTCGTAGTTGGATACAGTGATTCCATAAAAATATGTTGTGTTTGTTATGTACGTACAAAACTATAAATAATAATTACACTAACCTTTAAAAAAATCATTTAATCTTAATAAGAGATAAAATAAAAAGTATCCAGCCAAAAATTAACAAAAAACCTCCTAAAGGCGTAATAAATGCTATACTTGATAATGAAATTCCTAAAATCTCATCAACCACAAGAAGGTATATTGAACCTGAAAATAGGACAATACCAGAAATAAAAAAATAAAAAATGCGCTTTTTGGCTTTTTGATCTAGAACAGCTAGGCTACCTAAAATGATACATACGATAGCATGATACATTTGATATCGTACTCCTGTAGTAAACGAATCAATGCTTTTTGCGTCTACAAATTTTTGCAGACCGTGAGCGCCAAAAGCACCAAGAAGTACTGCAATTAAACCACAAAAAGCACCCGTAATCAAAATTGTCTTGTTTGTAGAAGTTTTTGTCATAATTGATTAAAATTATCTATGGAAATTGACATCTGGACACTTTTTTAACAAAAATAGACTAATCCATAAAAATTGAAGTATTTACTTCTAAGGTATTTATTACTTTAGTGCCAAAGTTATAATATTAAACCTAGAAAATTAGTTACATAATCCTTAAATGATTTAACTTAATTTTTCTGTATCTAATTAGGTATGGATTTCATTTTACAAAAGACAGGATTGATACATGTGTGATTAATTAAATTATTTATAAACTACCTAATTGATATGCGAAAAATCTTAATTATCGGAGCGGGTAAATCTACTTCTGTTTTAGTTAATTATTTTCAAAATAAATCAATTGCAGAGCAATTGCATATAACTATTGCTGATGTAAATATAGCTCATGCGACAAAATTGGCGGGAGGACATCCTAACACTTCTGCGATTACTTTGGATGTTTTCAACCAAAAGAATAGAGAAGATGCGATTCAAAGAGCAGATATTGTTGTATCCATGCTTCCGGCAAGGTTTCATATAGAAGTGGCAAAAGATTGCCTTAAATTCAATAAAAGTTTGGTTACGGCTTCTTATGTTAGTCCCGAAATGCAGGCGCTTCATGAGGATGTAAAAAATAAAGGACTCATTTTTATGAATGAAATCGGAGTCGACCCTGGGATAGATCATATGAGTGCTATGCAGGTGATTGATCGAATTCGAAATCAGGGCGGAAAAGTTATTTTATTTGAGTCTTTTACAGGAGGTTTAGTCGCTCCAGAGAGTGATGATAATTTATGGAACTATAAATTTACGTGGAATCCCAGAAATGTTGTGGTTGCAGGACAAGGAGGAGCTGCAGAATTTCTACAAGAGGGAACTTATAAATATATCCCTTATCATAAATTATTTAGAAGAACAGAGTTTCTCGAAGTTGAAGGATATGGTCGCTTTGAAGCATATGCAAATCGTAATTCTTTAAAATATCAAAAGATTTATGGGCTAAATGATATTTTAACGTTATATCGAGGTACAATACGAAGAGTAGGATTCTCTAGAGCGTGGAACACCTTTGTACAATTAGGAATGACTGCTGACGATTATGTGATTACCAATTCAGAACATATGAGTTACCGGGATTTTATAAACTCTTTTTTGGCATATTCACCAACAGATTCTGTAGAATTAAAACTACGTCACTATCTCAAGATTGATCAGGATGATATTATGTGGGATAAATTAATTGAATTAGATTTATTTAACCCTGATAAAAAAGTAGGGATACCTAATGCGACTCCCGCTCAAATTCTTCAAAAGATTTTGACAGATAAATGGACACTTGAGGACAAAGACAAGGATATGCTTGTAATGTATCATAAATTTGGATATGAATTTGAAGGTAAGCGTAAGCAAATTGATTCGACAATGGTAAGCATTGGTGAAGACCAAACGTATACGGCAATGGCAAAAACTGTTGGATTACCAGTGGCGATGGCAACTTTAAAAATCTTAAATAAACAAATAACAACAACGGGAGTTCAAATCCCTATTCACGAGGAGATTTATACACCTATACTTAAAGAATTAGAAGAATATGGTGTTGAGTTTCATGAAAAAGAATGTGAGTACCTAGGGTATAATCCGGATGGCGTAAAAGGGTAATATTTTTTATGGTTGATTAAAGTTTCGATTTTTAATAAAATACAATAGAAAAGTTAAAAATGATATGTTTTTAATCTTTTTTTGTGTCGTATTTTTACATTATTGAATATATTAGTCAATAATTGTAAGTTATAAATAATGAAAATTCAGAATAGTGAATTAAAAATAGATGGTATTGACAAAGAGATTTTGCGTAACCTTATGGAAGATGCCAGAAAGCCTATTTTAGAAATTGCAAGAAAAATTGGTATATCTGGAGCTGCAATTCATCAACGACTTCGTAAACTTGAAGCTTCTGGTCTTATAGCGGGATCCAAATTTATTATAGATCCTAAAGTTTTGGGGTATAAAACAATGGCATTTGTAGGGGTTTATCTGGATAAAGCTGTTAGCAATCCAAAGGCAGTGAGTCAACTCAAAAAAATTCCTGAAGTTATAGAGTGTCATTATACAACCGGTAACTGGTCAGTTTTTATTAAAGTTTTGTGTACAGATAATGAACATTTAATGAATGTGCTGAATAAAAATATTCAAGCTATCGATGGGGTTTCTAGAACGGAAACATTCATATCTCTTGATCAACAGATAGATAGGCAAATAAAAATTTAGATATATATTCAAAAAATATAAAGCTACCTAAAAAAACATTAGAACAAGAAAATTGTCAAAATGAGTTTCAGGCAGCCTTATTATCATCTATTCAGAATCTATGCTATTTTCTCTTATTGATAAATAAGATTTACAGCACCTATGTCTCTTGAGCTAAGACCATTTCGTTGTACATTAAAGGTGCTTCCATCTTTTCTTACAATAGTAGGCTGACCATTTCTTGAGAAAAAGAAAGAGCCATACATCATTATAGAACCAAGGTCAAAAGAAGTTGTTCTAACACTAGATGAAGATTGCTTGTTAAAGTTACCTTCTCTTCCGGGAGTTATGTTTTGAAAGTTGATCGTAACAAAATTATCTCTACTAGGGTGAGATTGCTCATGGTACATTCCAACGGCGTGTCCTATTTCATGTATCGTATTACCGGTAGAGCAGCCGCCTCCTACAGAGATGATTTGTCTTCCACCTATTTTTCCGATATAGGAATAGCAACCACCATCATCTGTAAAATAAACGTAATCTCTTTGATTTGTTCTTTGCACAAATCTAATTTTAGTTCTTTGTTCCCAATGACGAATCGCATCAAACACCCTATTCTTGTTTGGTAATCTGCTATCTACAGTATAAGGAACGACATAGGTGTTACCTGACCTATTCCATCTTCTACTAGAGCGATTAGAGATGGTACCTTTTTGATAATTGTTTGTTTCATCTACCTGTTCAGGTAGTAAAATCATGTCGCCAATTACCAATTTACCATCTACTTCTCTAAACTCTGTTTCTGTGCCAAAGAAATTTTTAGAAATGATATTCTCGGTAAGGTTTAGTGGGTATGCTTCAGCTGCCGTATTAGATTTTGTTTCTTGTTCTTGGATAGCTTCTTGTTCTGTATCAGAAGAAGAATCATTTTCGCAACTGGTAAACATAAGCACAGAAAGTGCCACAGCCGAAAGGCTTAAAAATTTAATAGATTTCATTGTGTAAAAATTTAAGTTGATTGTGAAATATATAGAAAAGTAACGGTAATTTATTTGAGGATATTGTGTTTTTTTACAAGTTGAAAATATGTAGTCTCTGTTTTACAGAGACTTAACGCAAGTTTGTTACGGCTTTACAATATGTTGAATTTATAGATGGTTTAGAAACAGGAGTTTATAGTAATGCCGAAATAGAAGATTTAAAAATGTTAAATTTTGAATTGATTCGATATAAACAATAAAAAAACAAAGCCTACCAGATCATTATCTTAGCAGGCTTTGTCAACTAACCAATCAATTATTGAAAAAACTTAGCGTTCTGTGTAGCTTGATGCTACACTATTTTTTTGATGTTATATTTTGCCAATTTGTATCAGCTTCCTTTTTTAATTTTTCTGCATCTTCCTTTATCCATTTATTTAGAGTATTTACTCCCCAAGAATTATAAAATAGATATAACTTATCATCTCTAATTTCAAAAGTATTTGGGTTAATATCTACTTTTTCTCCGTTAATTGCAATAGCATAGGCACAAAAACCTCCATATTGCGGAATAAATTTTTCGGGAGCACTCAAAAATACATCTAAATTTTTCTGACTAGAGAACTTATAATTTACATTTTTATAAGTGGTTTTAAATGTATTGCTTCCTTTTACAGCTTTATTATTAAAGTATTCGACTACATCATATCCCTTTACTGCATACCCTCTACTAGTATTAAAATTTGTTTCCTGTGCGGAAGCAGTTTTTAAAAATACAAGACTTAATACAACCAAATACTTTTTCATGATTTAATTTCTGATGCTTTCAATAATTAAGTCGGGAAAAAATATATTCATTACATTTTTAACAAAAAATTAAATGAATAATAATTTACAACATAAAATTAGCTGTTTCAGGATATGGGATTAAAGCACTAATCAGTAGGCTTATACTATCTTTTGCGATTAAAGTGATTGATACCAATGTTGCTGTGACAATAATAGCAGATGCGATATTGTTTTGTTGTATATCTTTGAATTCATTTACGCCTTTTGTGAGTGCAGAAAATAATAAAAACACAGAAGTGTTGATTACTAATGAAAACAGAAAGCCAATAAATAAATATAACGTAGAGTATTGAATGATCTCTACCCAGAGAATTTTATGTTCTTGTGTCATCGATAATCTCACAATGTTCGTAATTGAAGGTATGATTTCACTTAATATGATACCTATAGATAATATTATTCCTGCGGCAAAAATAGAAAAGGCCATATTATCTTCTCTAAGCGATATGTCTTTGAAGAAGACACGTTGCAGAATTTTGAAAGAGATAAAAAGTATGATAACAGAAATAATGATTGCAAGAGCAATTTCTATAAAAGCGAGGGTTAATAATTTTGTTTGCATGTTTTAAGTATTAGTTAGTACGATGAACCAATGGTTGATATTACCAAAACTATTTGGCAATGCGCCCAAAGTAAAATGTTTGTTAGTGGTCTCCCAAACGTAGTATCGTTTACCATTTAATGTTTTAAAAGCACCTTTTGCCGGGATGTTTAATCCCAAAATAGAATGTGCGTAATAATCGCTGTTTAAAATCGCAACATCATAACCAAAATGACTTAAAATGGCATAAATAATAACGGTTCTGGTATCACAATCTCCTTTAAGATTACCCATAAAACCAACCGGATTTTGTACTCCATAAGGGATATTTCCTATACAACAGTCAGGGCATTTTTCAAGAATTGACCTTATAGATTCTTCGTAATTTGCAGGGGTTTTACATTCATCCATAAATACAAAAGAATAAGGAATATCCTGGATAAAAGTAACCACCATTTCTGCAAATTCTAACTGATTCAGTTTTTGGGTGCTTTTTATAGATTCAAATTCATTCAGAATCAGATCCATTCTGGGTGTGTCTGATGCTGCAAGGTACTTATATAGGTTTCCCCAATCCCAGGCTTGATTTTTGGGTTTAGGGATATAATTCGCATATTCTTTTTTGGAGAATACATAATCTTTTTCTCGTATAGAAAAACTACCCTTATATGGATTACCATAGTTGTCTTTCCATTTTCGGTCTTGCTTTAAGATTACGATTGAATCCCCATTTTCATAAAACTTTTCTTTGTAAATATGCTCTGATACATCATCGGTTGTTGTTGGAAATGTTTGAATTGTTGTAAAAACATATCGTATTCCTGTTAGAAAAGTTATCAGTAATAGACTATAGATAACGAACCGCCATTTAGAAAAAAAAGAAGCTGTTTTTTTGAATCGCCCTATATACCAGGAAAGCGAAAGTAATAATAATGTAAATAAGTAAAATAAAGAAATAGGTACAAACGCCTGTAGAAAGCTACCGGCTATTATGGATATAAATAGTATTGAAGGATAAGAAAGGTAATTTGATTTTGATTCCCCCATAATTATAATGCCATTAGATTACATCCTCTAATATCACTGTGATCAAATCTACCTAAGATTTCAAAAGTGCCATTAGCATATACTTTTCCTAAATCTTGTGTTGCGATAAATGAGCATGAATTTATATTTGCCAAATCAATAATATTAACTCCTCCCGTTTTGTTATGCTCCAAAAGCGTTAAGGCATCTTCAGGATTTCTGATCATGACCTTCATCCAGGGAGGGCAAGTGAAAATTCCATCACCTTTTGAGTATGCCTGAGATAATAGCTCTGTCATGCCATATTCACTATGGATATGTGATAATCCAAACCCTTTTTGCAGTATTTTGTGCAATTCATCTCTTATAATTTCTTTTTTACGACCCTTCATCCCACCTGTTTCCATTACAATTACATTTTTTGGTAATTTTAGATTGTACTGCTCTACAAGGTCTAAAAGCGCAAAAGAAACACCAAGAAGGAGAACCTTTTTATTTTCTGTTTCTAATTTTTGTATCGTTTCGACTAGTTTTTTGGTGTCGTATAAATAAAAACCACTTTCGGGATGATTGCTATCTTTAATTAAGTGTTCTGTCATATATACCAAAGAAGACCCATCTCGTTCTAGATAAGAAGGGAGTAAGGCTAACACTACATACTCTTTGATATCTCCATAAAAAAAGTCAAACCCTTTTTTGAAGCTTTTTTCATAGATAGAGATATCATTTACGAAATGTTTACTTGTGATACTACCTGTAGTGCCGCTACTAGTAAAGATTTTTTGAATCAGAGATTGTGAGCTTACAATCTTTTCTTGCTTAAAAAATTGAATAGGCAAAAAAGGAATGTCTTCTATGCTGCAAATTGTATTTCTTGTAACTCCAAGAAGGTTACAAAATCGTTGATAGATGCTATTATTATTGTATTGGTGATTGAAAATACGCAATGCGATTCGTTCAAAATCCTCTTTGTTTTGAATAGAAAAAATAGCGTCAGATAGCATAGTGTTGTTCAACAGCTTTTGAAGAACAAAGGTATAAAAAAGGTATTCTTTATTTCGGTTTTAAAAGTTTTTATCAAGAATTATTTAAGAGCAATACGAAGTAAAGTTGGTTAATTAGTCTATAATAAGTTTTAGAGTAGCTTTGGTATCGCCTTCGGTTACATTGATTACATAAACACCAGGATTGAGATGGCTGATGTCTAATTCTTTGCCAATTAGTACTTTAAACAAAACTTTTTCGCCCAATACAGTGTATATCGTAACAGTTTTTGTAAGTTCTAGATCAGAAGTAACATATAGGACACTCCCGGCAGGTGCAGGATTAGGAAAAAGGCGTAAGCCTTCTATTTTGACGCTTTTAGCTTCTTGTTTTTCTTCAGGATCGTTCGGTTGTGCTTGGATCCCTGGGGAGAAGGATAAACATACTAAACCGATACATATAATAAGCAGGTAGATTTTCTTCATATTCTATATCTTTTATTTTGGGATTCGAAAGATACAATTTTATTATTATTTTTTTTACTAAAGTAGGCACTCTTTTCCGAGAATCTACAAAATTATAATAGTTCTGCAATTAAGTTATGGTTTTTACTTAATTTTAACTTTGAAAATCAAAAATATTATTCCATATTTGCGCCATTATGGAACTGTAAAGCATTATAAGCACTTTTGATAAGTGTTTCTTCTCGACCTAATTTAAGACAAACACTCTCTTTTTTGTCTGCATAGTTATTTTTTCAACTTCATAATTTTTACAGTAATGAACCAATATAAAAGCGCTTTACACCGTATATTCACTTATTTTAAAACCGCTATAACAGGACAAGAGCAAGAATTCACTTCAGGAAGCATTCGCAAAGCTATATTTATGCTGTCTGTACCCATGGTATTAGAAATGATGATGGAATCTGTTTTTTTTCTCGTAGATGCCTACTTCGTTTCTAGTCTAGGAGCCAATGCTATTGCTACCGTTGGGCTTACAGAATCTGTATTAACTCTCGTATATGCCGTAGCAATTGGTTTAAGTATGGGCGTGACTGCAATTGTTGCTCGTAGAGTAGGAGAGCAAGATATAACAGGAGCTTCGCAGGCTGCAATACAATCAATATTATTAGGTATTGTCCTGGCACTGGGTATTAGTGCTATTGGGATATTATTTCCTAAAGAAATTTTGAGTATGATGGGCGCAGAGGCAGACCTTATAGAGAGTGGTTATCGTTATACTCAAGTATTGCTGGGGGGTAATGTAACGATTATGTTACTATTTTTGATCAATGCCGTTTTTAGGGGAGCAGGAGATGCTTCTGTAGCGATGCGTGTACTTATATTTTCCAATGTACTTAATATCATTTTAGATCCAATATTTATTTTTGGGATAGGTCCAGTTCCTGCCTTTGGAGTAGAAGGAGCTGCTATTGCAACGACTATCGGTAGAGGGAGTGCAGTGATTTTTCAATTACTAATTCTTTTTTATGGATGGAGCAAAATCAAAGTTACACTCAGGGATTTTGTTTTTAGGATTGAGATCATGATGAATCTTATTAAAGTCTCTCTTGGTGGTATAGGTCAATTTATTATAGGAACATCAAGTTGGGTTTTTTTAATGCGGATCATGGCAGAATTTGGTAGTGAAGTCCTGGCAGGATATACCATAGCGATTCGAGTATTGATGTTTACCTTAATGCCAAGCTGGGGAATGAGTAATGCAGCGGCTACTCTTGTTGGTCAAAACCTGGGAGCATCTAAACCGGACCGAGCCGAAAAATCGGTATGGAAAACAGGAAAATACAATGCTTATTTTATGGTAGCGGTCTCCTTATTTTATTTGATTTTTGCAGAATTGATCATACAAATCTTTAGTGAAGAACCTAAGATTATAGAGTATGGTGCTTTAAGTTTACGGGTTATTGCAGCAGGATATGTATTTTATGCCTATGGTATGGTGATTATTCAATCGTTTAATGGTGCAGGAGATACCAGAACACCTACGATTATTAATTTTTTCTGCTTCTGGATTTTTCAATTGCCTTTTGCCTACTTTGCTGCCTTGGTTTTAGATTGGGGGGCAATGGGTGTTTTTTTGGCCATTACGGCTGCAGAAATATTGATCGCCGTTATCGGTATCATCTGGTTTAAAAAAGGAAAATGGAAAGAGGTTAAGGTGTAGTTCCTTAATTGATAGTAGTAAACGACAAAAGCGATATTGATGATCATATCAAGCAAGGAAAATATTTACTTACTGAAATAGTAGATAAATTGATGATGCGGTATCGATTTACAGAAGTAACCTTTTATAATGAATATCAACAATCAAGAACAATAGTTGATGCATAGCATTAAAATAAAAAAACCGTCTCAATATTATTGAGACGGTTTTTTTGGTTTATAAAATTCTAATCTCTTAGATGTTTTTATTGAGCAGCTGTAGTTGCCCAAGCAAAATCAGTAGCTTCGGTTGTTGAAGTGTTATAAGTTGTAGCTTCGTTTGCATCAGCGTTATCTGCTTGTACATTAGCAACAGGAGCACCATCTCTAAAGTCAAATTGAGTGTCGAACCCAGTTAAAGTAAGTCCATTGATAGTACAACCAGAGTCATTTTTAATTTGAATTCCAGTTCCTCCCATAGTTGATACTGCTGTAAAGTTATTTATTGTTGGATTGTTATTTACTCCATCAGCTTCAATCGCAGTAGAAAAATCATCTATAGTTAAGTTAACATATACATTAGAAAGGGTTCCATTCCATCCTTCTGTCCAGTCCACAGAATCGTCCTGTAAATTCTCAGCATAGAAATTTGTTAAGTTTACAGTACCTCCAAAGAATTCAACACCATCATCAGAACCTCCAATAACTGCTACATTTTCAATAGTAGTTCCAGATCCAACACCATATAATGTAAGACCATTAAATTGTGAATTTGGATTGATTTGAGCTCCAGTATTCTTTAGAATAAGATATCTGATAGTACCAGAATTGTCAGCATCATCAGTTCCTCCATATACAAGGCCACCAACTTCTGCGATAGCATTTACTCCTTCAGTAGTTGTAGCATTACCACAAACAAGTAAACCTCCCCATGCATCACCGTCATTTGATTCCATTACTACTGGATTATCCATAGTTCCTTCAATAACAATATCAGCTCCTTTTAATACAGCTATATAATTTGCAGTTCCAGATTCAGATACAATTTTTGTTCCTGCTGGGATTGTTAATGTTGCTTCATTACTAACTAAGACAGGACCATTAACCGTATATTCTACAGAAGCATCTAGAGTTAGATCGCTAGTTATATTTGCTGGAAGTGCATTACCTGAGCTTTCTAAAGCATTAGTTACCCAAGCAAAAAGACTTGCATTTGTTGGAGAAGTTTGGTAAACTTCACTTTCATCTGCATCAGCACTATCAATTTGTAGATTAGATACAGGAGCGTTATCTCTAAAATCAAAAGAAGTATCAAACCCAGTCAAAGTCAAACCATTGATAGTAGCACCAGAATCATTTTTAATTTGAATAGCTGTACCACCTGTAGATGATATTGCAGTAAGGTTCTCAATAGTAGGGTTATTGTTTACTCCGTCTGCTTCTATTATTGTAGAGAATTCAGTTAATGTAGTAGTAATATAAGCAGTTGAAACAGTTCCGTTCCAACCTTCAGTCCAATCTATGTCATCATCTTGATTGTTTTCAAGATATAAGTTTGATACAGAAACAGTTCCACCAAAAAACTCAACACCATCATCTTCACCATTGATTATAGCAACGTTATCAATAGTAGTACCTGATCCAACAGCATATAAAGTTAACCCGTTAAATTGAGAGTTTGTAGTGATTTGAGCACCAGAATCTCTGATGATTAAATAATCAATATTACCAGAACTATCAGTAGCATTAGTTCCACCATAGATAAGACCACCAACTTCTGCTGTTGCATCTACTCCTTCTGTAGTTGGAGCGTCACCACAGATAAGTAACCCACCCCAAGAACCAGCAGTTCCATTAGAACGCATAATTACCGGATTTGCAGCAGTACCTTGAATATCGATATCAGCTCCTTTTAATATAGCTAGATAATTATCAACTCCTTCTTCTGATACAATCTCTGTACCGGCAGGTATAGTAAGCGTTACTCCAGATGCAACAGTTACAGCTCCAGTAATTTTATATTCAGTATTAGCATCCAATGTAAGGTCTTGGTCAATGATACCAGAAAGCTCACTAGAATCTGAACCGTCTGGACCTTGCGAGTTATCATCATCATCACTACAAGATGTGATAGACAATCCTGTAATTAATAAAAGGCTTAATAATTTACTTAACGTTTTCATCTTTGTTGTTAATTTAATTAAAATTTTAAAATTTATAGCTAATGTTCAAAGAAGCTTCTACTCCTGTAGAGTAAGATAGTACGGTGCTATCAAATGAATTTCCAGTTACTACTTCTTGTACAAATTGTTCTCTTTTTATTGTAGGATTCAACAAGTTTCTGGCAGTCAATCCTAAACTCCAATGCTTGTCAATTTCTTTATTGGCAATAAAATCTAATGTAACAAACCCTTTTTCTGTAATTTCACCATTAAAGAAAACATCTGGTTGTTGTTGGTTTCGAGGAGCTCCTAATGCAAAAATCTTATCAGATGCATAGTTGCCGGTAAGTGTAAATTCATAAGGAAATTCATCACCAGAATTAAAAGTTAACGACATATTAGTGATCCAGTCAGATGCTCCTTCCAATCCAATTTCAGTTCTATCACCATATCTAAAGGTTTGTTCAAGAGTTCCATCTGCTCTAAAAACATCTTTAAGGTCTTGTTTGTGGTCTAAATAAGAAACATTACCACTTAAACGTAAGTTTGGATATGACTCTCTTTTCTTTATAATATATACTCGTCCTTCAAGCTCTAAACCTATAATACGCGCTCGATCTCCCGTATTAAAATATGAAAAGATACCTTCTCCTCCTCTTTGTAACCCTCTGTTAATAGGGTCGTTAATTCTTTTGTAAAAAGCACTAAGAGATAATAATTCATCACTTTGTGGAAAAAATTCTACCTTAAAATCTATATTGTAGTTTTCAGATCTTTCAATATCTGGGTTTCCTTGAAATACTTGTCCGACTGGAGAAACATATTGAAAAGGGGCAATTTCTTTGAATTCAGGTAATGTTTGACCTAAGCTTCCTGAAAGACGCAATGCTAGCTTATCATTTACTTCATATTTTAGATTAACATATGGATAAAAGTTATCATAGTTCTTATCTGAATTACCTATTCTCGCCTGACCAGTTTCACGATTAACAAAATTCCCAACATCAAAATTTACATCAATTTCATCTTTTTGATAACGAAGACCAATTTGAGCAGTAAGTTTATTAAACTTTCCTGTAAAATTTGCATACCCTGAATAAGAAAGAAGTTCAGCATCATATATGTCCAACGGTTGAATATTACGTTGTAATGCCCCATTATCAAAGTTTTCTTGAATAAAAATATCTCCTATAGCATCAATTGACTCCGGATTAATAGTTGCATTATTTCCTTTTTCTATCCCAAAGAATTGAGATGAAAAATCTCTTGTCTTATTTCTAAAACTACCCCCTAAGTTTAAAACAAAAATATCGTCTTCTTCGTCTTGTTTTAGAATTAATTCGTCAGATATACGAGCATTGAATTCTTCATCTGTAATTTCTTGTACTGATTTCCTTTGCTGAAATCCACCTGTAAAACCAAGTTCGATTACTCCTTCTTCATTTATATTAGGTGTGCGTGGATTATCATTAAGAATGTTTACTTCATTTCTAATTCTATTAGGCTCATTTGCTACTAAATAATTAAAACCAGCTGCCCATTCTAATTTGTTTTTCTCAGAAATGTTGTGTTCACCAAGAATTTGAGTAGCTGATAATAGAGTGTTTTTTATATTTTGATCTCTTATAAATTGAGAACCTTCATCAATGTTGTCTAATTCTTCAAATATTTCTGTAGTACCATCTCGTCCTGCCTCTAGAGTTTCTTCAAAAACTTTATTAATAACAAAGGTGTTGAATGATAAGTTGTTATTGTCATTGAATTTATATTGACTATGTAGCATTCCTGTAGTGTTGATAGTTCTTAACCAACGTCTTAGATCGTCTTCTGGAACAAAATCTCTTAGGTTTCCTTGATCATATTCTCTAAAAACTCCTTCTCTATATTCATTGTCAACAGATTGTCCCCCACTGAAATAAAGTTTGAGTTTTCTTTCTTCTCCTAGTATACCTCCAATATTAAAACCAAAACCATAATTTACAGGAGTTGAAATTTCTTCGGGGTTCCATGATTGCTCTGTCAAAGCGTTGACAAGATTCCCTGCTTCGTAAGCACGACTGTATATTCCTAATGTAATATCCTCGTTATTTGCAGTGCTTTTAAAATTGTCAAAAATGTCACTATCACTTACATTAGAGTTTACACCACTACTAATACTAAAAGCGATATCTTTACTTTTTGATACCTTTTTTGAGACTATATCAATGTTTCCAGAAGCTAAATCAGCCGAATTCATTGGAGAAAAAGTTTTACTTATCGAAACATTTCCTATAAATCTTGATGGGAATAGTTCTAAATCAATATTTTTTTTATCGATATTATCAGATGGTATTGGTAGTCCATTTAGAGTGGTACTTAAGTAGCGATCACCTAAACCACGTACATATATTTGACCAGAACCTTCTGCCTTAGAAACTCCAGATATTTTTGTGGTTGCAGCAGATGCATTTGAAACTCCAAGTCTAGCTAGTTGTTCTGCTCCGATACTTTCTTTAATTTGTACAGCTTCTTTTTGATCTAACAATAAGGCTTCTTCGCGTTCTCTGTTGGTTACTACTTTGATCACAACTTCATCCAGCGCTGCTGCGGTAGCACCCATCGTAGCATCTACTACAGCTACCTTGTCTGCTTCTACAACTACATTTGGGATTTCTACAGTTTGATATCCTGTAAAACTAAATTCTAAAGTATATGTACCTACAGGTACTCCTGCAATCTCGTATAATCCATCAAAATCAGTCGAGGCTCCTTTAGAGGTTCCTTTTACAATAACATTTGCAAAAGGTAGTGGTTGGTTGTTAGATTCTTTATCTAATAATTTACCGGCAATAGTTCCGGTATCTTGTGCATTAGTAATCCCTATTACTAATAGTGTTAGTGCAATAAAAATTCGCTTCATTATATGGTTTCTAAATCTGGTACAAATAAATACGGTTTTACAGTAAATGATTTTATGTCACTATTATGGTTAGTTTAAGGGATTGTGATTTGAAAGAACTCACTAATACCTTTTTGAGAAGTGAAGTTTTTAGAAAAAAACGTTCCTGTAATACATATTAAAAAATAAGTGTATGTATTTGTTTTTCAATATATTGATGAAGATTTAAATATAATTTTATCGGATTGTTGTTGATCTTTGAGAATGCAATAAAATAAAAGCTAAATTTTTAAGAAATATGAAAAAATTGTTATCTGAGTGTTAATACATGTATTTTTAAGATATTGCCCTTAACATTGTAATAAAGTTGAGAAACAGAATATGAATTCTGATTTTAATTTTTTTTTATCTTGTTTGGTTTTATCGACTGATTGTCATTTGTTTAGGTTTTCTTTCCTAAAAGAAATGCATAAAAAAAGCCTGACGATATCGCCAGGCTTCTGTATTTTAAGAATATGTTGTTTTAGTTACGAGTCCATCCAGAGTTCCATGAGCCGTAATCTGCACCAGTACCATTACCTACACCAGTGATTACATCAGCTTCTGTAAAAGTAGCACCGGTATCATTTTTGAGATTGAGTGTGATATCATCAAAAGTAATATCTGTAACAGAAGTTTCTGCAGCCACAACACCGTTTCCAGTTTCTGTATCATCAAGATCAAAACCTTCTGCAAAACCTTTTAGAAAAACATTGTTAAATACAGCTCTTGTTCCGGCACGTAATCTGATGGCTTCATTCTCATTAGAAGACCCTCTTCCATTAATTGTAAGGTTTGTTACCGTAGGAGCAGACCAAAATACCGGGTTAGAGTTGTTTCCTATATCGGTGTTAAAACCATCACCTTCTATTCCTTTGTCATGAGATTGTCTGTGCTCGATATATACATTTGTTAATGTTCCTGTATATCCTTCGGTCCAGTCTACAGAGTCATCTTGTGCTCCAATTACAGATATGAAAGAAGCATCAACAGTTCCGCCAAAGAACTCTACTCCATCATCTGCTCCTTCAAAAGCTTGTATGTACTCTATAGTAGTTCCGTTTCCTACGGCATAAAAAGAGAATCCATTATTTTCTGAAGCTGCGTCTGCTGCTCCTCCAGAAAACTCAATACGAACATATCTAAGGATACCCGAGTTGTCATCTGCAATACTACCCCCATATGGTAATCCTCCAATTTCAGAAGTAGAAGTCGCATCACCACCTACAACAGAGTTTATAGGGGCTTTACCTAATATGATCAAACCTCCCCAATCTCCGGGATTAGGAGTTGCAGTTGCAGATGTAAATACGATAGGATTAGACGAAGTTCCTTCAGCATTGATAGTTGCACCCTGTAAAATTGCAATATATACATCAGATCCGGTGGCTGCTCTCACCACTACACCTGGCTCTACAGTAAGTGTGAAACCTTCGGGAACAATCAAGGCACTATTAAGCAAATATTCGGTTCCCGTTACAAGAGTTAGGTCTTCTGTCAAAGTACCTCCTATCACTAGATCTTCTGGGTTTACGTTTGACCCACCATCTCCATTAAGATTAATGTTAACATCTGCTGTGTCATCACTTGCACATCCTACAAAAAGCATGGCAATGGCAACTATTTTTAAAATGAATATGTTTGCTTTCATGTGTTTTAGTTTTTTTATGAATCTTGTTCGTTTTTATTTGAGTTAAAATGTGTATTTGAATTGCAATCCAATATTTACACCTCTTCTATAACTAGAGAGTGCAAACTCATCTAATGGATTAATTTCATTATTTTGATTTCTTGTAAATGGAATATTATAAGTAGTAAGTACGTCTTCTGAAATACGAGCATTTTCTCGTACTCTTTCTATAGTTGGGTTTAATAAGTTTTTGATGCTAAAATTGATTTCAAAATTCTCTCGTACTTTATTTTTCCATACAAAATCTAATGTTGGTACCCCTTTTTCTACAATATTTCCTAATTGTCCGGCACCTAAAGCATCGATTCTGTCTGAAAAATAAGAGAACACAAGATTTGCTACAGGTTTATATTCTCCAAAAGTAGGAGTATAGCTTACATCTGCATTTATTAAAAATGGTGATGCACCTTGTAACTCATCAGAATCTCTATTGAAGTTTGTATTGAAGGTTCCCGAAACCGTTTTTAAATCTTGTTCTGTATGGGTATAGGTAACATTTAGTCCTGCAGAGAGAAGAGTTTCATCTTCAGATTTTGGAAGAAGTGCTTTACGAGCTTCTAATTCAATACCAAACACTTCTGCTTTGTCACCTGTTCTAAAGAAACGTTGTGTTCCTGTAGCATCATTTGCAGATACCAAGTTTACAGGGTCATTAATTTGTTTAGCAAAAGCAGCAATAGAAAATACTTGACCTCTTTCAAAGAACCATTCGTATTTTAAGTCCAAATTAATAATAGAAGAAAATGCAGGGTCATTTAACAAGTCTGGATTACCTCCTATACGATCGGTTACATTCTCATAGACAAAAGGAGCAACTTCTTTAAACTCTGGATTCGAAACCGTTCTACTAGCAGAAAAACGAATATTTTGATCTTCGTTTAATGCATACTTTATATTTAAACTAGGTAAGAAAAAAGTTTCTGTTGCTTCATTGCGCCCGGGATTATTAAAAGCAAGGTTGATTACATCATAATCAATACTTTGATTAAAAGATTCTACACGTAATCCGGGAACAAACGTCCACTTTTCTCCAAGTTTATAAATAGCATTGGCATATGCTGCATGGATATCAAGCTCTCCGGTATAGGTGTTTTCTGGACGTCCAGGAAGATTTGTATCACCTAATCCGTTTAAAGGGTCAAGCCCTCTTATGACAACTGTATTGTATACAACACCAAGGTTATCAATATTAAAAATGTCGTTTAAATTATTTACATCGGTAACTTCTGTTCTAGGTTCTATGATACTTAGTCCAAAACGTTGGTTGTCAAATTCACGCTTTTTTATACGTCCGTTATACCCAAAATTAAAGGTGAGATTTTCTGAATTCTCATACGTTAGATTTATTCTTCCATTCCATTCTTCATCTTCAATATTTTGAAAATAACGTTGGTTGTCAAAATCTACGTTACGAAAAAGAACTGGATTTGTGTTGGGGTCATTATCCAAAGCAAGGTCAAACTGCTCTATTGCAATACGCTTTCTATCTGGTTGACGTGCAAGAACACTGTTAAATCCAACTCCATAATCCAACTTTAATTTGTCATTAATCTTGCTAGTACCGGATATTTGGTTAACAAAGATCATATCTTGCTCAAATTGTACATTTTGAGTAAAAAAGCCAAAGTCATCTAAATCAGCAATTGTATTTCTGTTAAAACCGTTTCCATCTATTCCAAAACGCCCCACTTCGTCGGTAGCGTCATTAATAAATAAGGAAGTAAATTTTACTTTATGGTCTGAGTTAATACGATATGCAATATTTGTCATTGCTGTGGTGGTACGGCTATATTCAAAGATTTCAGAATCTCTAAATATTTGATTCTCTGCACCTGTAACATTTGCTGCTTGTCCTCTCCTGTATTCGTAGTTACTTCCAAAAGAGGCGGTTGCAAACACACTTAATTTTGATTCTTCTCCTATTTCCCAGGATTTTCCTCCTGTAATAGATCCGGAAAGACCTAAGGGACCTTCTGATGAAATAGGATCTACACCATGGGATAAGATAACAGCAAATGGATTATTGCTATATCTGTTATAAAAACCAAAGAGTCCGGTTCCTTCACTCCTTAAAAAGTTTTTCCCAACAGAAGCTGTGTTGATATTGCTTCCCAGATCTGCATCAATAAATGCGTCTCCGCTATGTTCTTTTGCCTTGATATCTACATTACCTGCAGCAAAATCTCCATAAAAATTAGCAGCATAGGTTTTGCTTACCCCAATATTTTGAATCACATCTGAAGAGAAAAGGCTAAGATCCATGTTTTTCTTGTCTACATTATTGGCAGGAAGTGATAGACCATTAAAAGTGGTGTTCAAATATCTATCCCCAAGACCTCTTACATAAACATTACCGCCACCTTCTTGTTTTGAGATTCCGGATATTTTTGTAACTGCTGCTGCTGCATTACTTACTGCCTTGTTTGAAAGTTCTTGAGCTCCAATACTTTGTTTTTGAACTACTGCATTTTGCTGCTCTAGAAGCAATGCTTGAACACTTTCTTTTTTCGTACTTGTTCCTTTTACGATCACCTCATCTAGTGCTGCTGCACTTGCTCCTATAGAGACGTTAACAGTAATGGTTTCGCTAGCTTTGATTAATACTTCTTTTTCTAAAGTTTCATATCCTACAAAACTAAATTCTAAAGTATACGTGCCAGGCTCAAGGTTATCAATACGATATAAACCATCAAAATCTGTAGTAGTTCCTTTGGTTGTTCCTTTTATTAATACATTGGCAAAAGGAAGAGGTTGATTATTGGATTCTTTATCTAATAATACACCAGTGACAGATCCGGTTTCTTGCGCTAAGATTATTCCTACAAAAAATAACGCAAAGAGGGTAACAATTTTTCTCATTTAACTTGTTCTCAAATTCCGTGCAAATAAAGAGATGTAGTGTTAAATGTGTGTTATTCAAAAATTAATTATAAGTGATTATAATGTTAGGATATTGTTATGTACTACTGTTTAATGTTTGTTTACTTAACATTAAGAGCGTGTTAACGACGTTTTGAAGAGCTGAATATTAGCAAAATAAGTATTGCTCCACCGTTATTTTAGAGTTTAATTTTGGGGTTAATAAAACATTAATAGGTGGTATAATGTAAAAATAGCATTAAGGGTGTGTGAATGTAGAAATTCTAAATAGGGACCAAAGTGCTAAATTTTTCGAGAGAATTAAATAAAAAAAAACGCTTCGAGAAATCGAAGCGTTTTTTGTAATTTATGTGCAATTTAGTTCTTATAGTTTACAACTACATTGTCTTTTCCAGACCAAGTAGTTACATCTGCAACTTTATTATCCGTGTAATTAACTTCTGATAATTTGTCTTCGCTCCAGAAAAACCATTTTCCTACTTTGATACCATTTTCATATTGCCCCATGGCAATTTTTTTTCCTTCATTATCATAAGACTTCCATTCTCCATTAAGCTTTCCTTGTTTGTTATAGAATCCTTGCTGTCTTATATTTCCATTTTCATAGTAGAATGTACCTTTTATAGCATCTCCACTTTTTTCGAAAGTAGGCTTTGTCTCTTGAGCAAATAATGTAGTAGAAAACAATACTGTTGCTGCGATTATTATATTTTTCATATGCTTAAATTTTTGGGGTATTTCACAAATACATTACAAACATAACATTAATTTTACTTTTAAGCAACATTTACATAACATTTAATTTACATTAAGCTTGTAACTAATTGTTTTTTAGGGTATTAATTTTTGTATTTGAATTAAAATTTTACGGTAATACCTTCGTTAAAGATTATGATTTCCGTATATAAAATGCGTAGTGTACTCTCCTTGTCTGATTTTTGAAATTGGATATCATATGTTACAAATAGTAGTAGTGATGCTTTCTCTATAGGATACCTTAATTTGTATCTCTTATTTTAAGATGGCTATAATACAAGTCATAATTGTAAATGAGTGATTGTAAAATATCTTCTATAATGTCCTGTTGCCCTTTAATAAGTGGGATAAAGCATAAAAAAGATAACATTTCAATAACATATGACTTGAATATTAATAACATTTTTGTGGTCGATTAAGACCATTTAAAGTACATGAGTGATATTTACGTATTTATGATCATAGCATTAGCCCTTCTTGCTATTGCAGATCTTATCGTTGGGGTAAGTAATGATGCTGTTAATTTTTTGAATTCTGCCATAGGTTCTAAGGCTATTTCATTTAGAACTATTATGATAGTGGCAAGTATTGGTATTGCGGCCGGAGCAATTTTTTCTAGTGGTTTGATGGAAGTTGCGAGAAAAGGTATTTTTGTTCCCGGAGAATTTTATTTTGATGAGATCATGATTATTTTTATGGCAGTCATGATTACAGACATCCTGCTATTAGATTTCTTCAATACACTAGGGATGCCAACTTCTACTACCGTTTCTATTGTATTCGAATTATTAGGTGCCGCAGTTTGTGTCGCTCTGCTAAAGATATTTGCAGATACAGATTTATCAATTAGCGATCTGGGTCATTTTATTAATACCAAAAAAGCCGGTGAGATCATCGCCGGGATTTTACTCTCGGTAGTGGTAGCTTTTTCTATAGGTGCTCTAGTACAATATATTTCTAGACTATTACTTTCTTTTAATTTTGATAAGAAAGCAAAATGGGTAGGCGCTTTGTTTGGAGGGGTAGCACTTACAGCAATTCTATACTTTATTTTTATAAAAGGGATCAAGGGAACCAATTATGCAAAATCGATAGTTGATATTTTATATGAAGGTGGTCCGGAGGGATTACTAAACTGGGCGAATACATATTTTGGAACCGCATACGAGAGTATAAAAGAATTAGCAAATGCAAAAAAAGATATTCTTAAAATTGATGTAGAAAAAGGTGTTGTAGCTTTAACACTACGTGGGTTTTTAGAAACCAATGTATTTCTTATTGTTGTTGCTGGTTTTGCATTGTTGTCATTAATATCATTTTTGATCATTACAGTGTTTAAAACCAATATATACAGGATCATTATTATTGTGGGTACTTTTGCCCTTGCCCTTGCCTTTGCAGGGAATGACCTTGTAAACTTTATCGGCGTACCTATTGCTGCATGGCAATCTTATGAAGCGTGGTCTGCTTCGGGAGTGTCGGCAGATGCTTTTGCGATGGGTGTATTGGCATCAAAAGTGGCGACCCCTACCTATCTGCTATTGATAGCAGGGTTGATTATGGTATTAACACTTTGGTTCTCTGCCAAAGCAAGAAATGTAGTAAAAACTTCTATAGACCTATCAAGACAGGGTGAAGGGGATGAAAAATTTCGTTCTAACTTTTTGTCTCGCGAAATTGTAAGGCTAACCATATTGGTTTCTGAATCCATATCTTCAATAACTCCAAATTCATTCAAAAAAATATCAGAAAAACAATTTAGCGAAGAAGAAGTTGTAGCTAAGCATGCCTATATGAAAAAAGAAGATATCCCAGCTTTTGATATGGTAAGAGCTGCTGTAAATCTTATGGTAGCCGGAATTTTGATTTCTATCGCTACTTCAATGAAGTTGCCTTTGTCTACGACATATGTAACCTTTATGGTAGCAATGGGTACATCTTTGGCGGATCGCGCATGGGGTAGTGAGAGTGCTGTATATCGTGTGGCCGGAGTAATAAATGTAATAGGAGGATGGTTTTTTACTGCAATAAGTGCGTTTCTCGCTGCAGCATTAATTGCGTTCCTCATTCACTTTGATCAGCCTATCATGACTGGTGTGCTGTTGCTGGTAGCTATTTTATTATTGGTAAGAAGTACGTTGAGATATCGCAAAAAAGCCAAAGCAGATCGTGCAGAAGATCGCCTTAAAAAATCAGAAAGCAGTTCTATACAAGGTGTGATAGAAGAAAGTGCAGATAATATAAAATCATTTATTTCTAGAGGAAATAAGATTTATGCAACCACTATCGATAGTCTTGCCAAATATGATCTTTCTTCTCTAAAAAGAAGCAGAAAGGGAATTGCAAAATTAGAAACAGAGGTAGAAGAATTAAGAAATAGTATTTTTTATTTTATTAAAAACCTCGAAGAATCTAGTGTAGGAGCCAGTAATTTTTATATTTCTGTTTTAGGATACTTAGAAGATATAACACAGTCTTTAGAATACATTGCCAAAGTAAGTCATAAGCATGTAAACAATAATCACAAAAGATTACGGTTTAATCAAATTAAAGATCTTAAAGAAATAGAAGATCAAATGAAAGATCTTTTTGTGAATATTAAAACGGTATTTGATCAAAGAGAATTTAATAATCTAAATGGTATTATCGAAGAGAAACAAGAATTGTTTACTCTGGTAACAGACAAGATTACAAAACAGGTAGAACGAACAAGAACAGAAGAAAGTAGTCCTAAGAATACTACTTTGTACTTTAGCTTATTAACAGAGACCAAAGATTTGATTACAGCAACAATGAACCTGCTTACTACTTATAGGGATCATCAGGATTAATGATGTGGGACGTTAACTAAATGTTACTTTTATGAGATTTTTATGTTAGTTTATTGTTTACTAGCAGGATAGTTATGAAAACTTCATATTAACATAGTATATTTACTGCAAGGCATATAATTCAAATAAAAAAAATGAACACAAAAGACATTACAATTCTACTGGTAGATGATGAGCCGGATATCTTAGAAATAGTTGGGTATAATCTTACCGCAGAAGGTTATAATGTAGTTACTGCAGAAAATGGAGTAGAAGCTATAAAAGTTGCAAAGAAGAAAAAACCTCATTTAATTATTCTAGATGTGATGATGCCGGAGATGGATGGAATAGAAGCTTGCGAACAACTACGTAAACTACCGGATCTACAAAGTACAATCATCACTTTTCTTACTGCGCGAGGAGAAGACTATTCTCAGGTTGCTGGATTTGATGCAGGTGCAGACGATTATATCACAAAACCCATACGCCCAAAAGTATTAGTAAGCAAAGTAAAAGCCCTGTTACGTAGATTAAAAGAAGAAGAATCTTCTGATAATGTTGTAAAAATAGGCAGTCTTGTTATTAATAGAGATGAGTACAAAATCGTAAAAGACAAAAAAGAAATCGTATTGCCCAGAAAAGAATTTGAATTGTTATCTTTACTTGCCTCTAAGCCCGGAAAGGTATTTAAGCGAGAAGATATTCTTGATAAGGTATGGGGCAATGAAGTTATTGTAGGAGGTCGTACTATCGATGTACACATTAGAAAACTAAGAGAAAAAATAGGAGATAATAGCTTCAAAACGATCAAAGGCGTCGGATATAAGTTTGTAGTATAAATGGCAGAAAATTTTAAAAAGTCGTACAAGTTTGCATACTTGTCGTCTCTATATATCACGATATTATCAACGCTCGCAATGAGCGTTTTTTTATTAGTATATTCTATATTCAACCCATATTTGATTATAGGTTTTGTATTAGTATGCTACGCAATTTGTTTTTTGGTCATTCAATATCGGTTAGAAAAATTTATTTACAGAAGAGTTCGTAGAATATATGATGATATCGAGATGCTAGAAGTCGATACTATTGATGATGGCCCTGTAACTACTGATATGAAAACACTGATCAAAGAGGTCGAAAAATTTGCTCAAAAAAGGAAAACAGAAATCGAAACCTTAAAAATCAGAGAAGCATATCGAAAAGAGTTTATGGGTAATATCTCGCATGAATTAAAAACACCATTGTTTACCGTTCAGGGGTATATTCTTACATTGCTCGACGGCGCTATGGAAAACCCAAAAATACTTGATAAGTATCTTAACCGAGCAAATAAAGGGGTAGAACGATTGATCTATATTGTCAATGATTTGGATATGATCACCAAACTTGAAGCAGGGGATCTCAATCTTAATTATACCAATTTTGATGTTGTTGAGTTAGTACAAAGTGTATTTGATCTCTATGAGATGAAAGCTGCCGCAAAAAATATTACACTAACCTTTGATATGGCGTACTCTAATCCTATTATGGTGCATGCCGACAAAGAACGTATCCAACAAGTACTCTCTAATCTTATTGTAAACTCTATAAAATATGGAAGAGAGAATGGTACAACAGAGATTAGTATAGAAGACTTGATTCGTAATAAAACTATTGTAAGGATTACAGACAATGGAGAAGGGATCGCTCAGGCACACATTCCGAGGTTGTTTGAGCGTTTTTATAGAGTAGATAAAAGTGGATCGAGAAAAGAAGGAGGTTCAGGACTAGGGCTAGCTATTGTAAAACATATTATAGAAGCACACCACGAACGTATTTATGTAGAGAGTGATTATCGCGTAGGGAGCGAGTTCTCATTTACTCTTGAAAAAGTTAAAAAGTTCCCTGTAGTCGATGTCAGTACTAAAACTACTTAATCCTTTATACGAATTTAGGTCTCTTAATTTTGTTAATGTAAACTCATTTTGATCACAGCTTGGCACAAGTTTATTAATCGTCAAACGTTCTGCTAAATATTCTTGCTCAAACTGTCCTGGTGTAGGGATAAAAAATGCTTTCTTCTTTAATTTAGCCAGATCCATTACCGTTGTATATCCTGATCTGGAGATGATAAGGTTACTACTATTGATGGTTTCTTCAAGTGCTTTGCCCGTTAAATAGTTGTGTACAGTGATATTATTTTTTACATAAGTCTTATGGTTATCTTCGATAAGCCCACGAACAAATACAATTCTTTTATCACTTTGTTCAAATTCTTGAAAAAGTTTTTGTTCCAGCAAGGTACGTTGCGGCTCTGGTCCGGAGAGAAGCACCATAATATCATACTTCTTTGGAACGATCTGGTACTCAAACCTACTTAATGGCCCCAGATATGTTACAGGAATCGTACTTTTTTTGGGATGGCCAAGCTCACCACTTAAGTTTGGGTCATCTGCCATATCAGGCACCCAACAAACATCAAACTTTTTGATGTACTTATTATGTAACTTGGTACTTATAGAGGTGGTTTTCCCACTCAATACCGTGAGTTGGTGGGTAATAAATACAGAAGGAATCTTTTTGTGCCTTACGCCCATTCGATTATCTGATATAATACCACAATACTCATCCTCTTCCATAAGCTTTTTTACAGCTTTGCGC
This sequence comes from Aquimarina algicola, assembly GCF_006443095.1. GTDB lineage: Bacteria > Bacteroidota > Bacteroidia > Flavobacteriales > Flavobacteriaceae > Aquimarina > Aquimarina algicola. The sequence continues at coordinate 891,474 of NZ_VFWZ01000002.1, read as the reverse complement.
TCAGCCGTAATTGCATGGGCAATTTTAGGACTGTTTAAAAGCATTTTTAATTTAAAATTACTTGCTTTTTTGGAGTATTCTATATTATAAGATGGTAAAGACTTAGTTTCTAGTTCAGGAAACTCTTTTCTCAAAAGTGCAAGAGCAACTCCATCTGATGCTATAACAGGTTCTAACCCCTCGTGTAATAAAGCATTTATTATGGGTATACATCTTGTTGCGTGGCCTAATCCCCAATTCAAAGGAGCTATAAGTATTTTTTTCTTCAAACGTCTTTGTTTTTAGTTTAGAGTAATTTTGACTATTTGATTTTGATTAATAAAAGTAATAGTCTTTTATTATGCTCGTATTTCCTTAATTTTACCAAAAAATTATCTTTAGCACATTTGTATTACCTTAAGGCATATAAAATGTTACGATTTTGCTAAGAATGAGAGTTTTACATTTTGAAAGTAGATGTGGCTGTAGTGTTACAGGTAGTTTTTTGTAAAGACCAATATTATAAAAGATCAAAGTGGGAAGTAAGAATAAACTGAAACGATTTAACGAAAACAAAACATTTGAAAATGTTGTAGAGCCTACTCGAGATGAGGTGCTTAACAATACTCTGGGGTTTAAAGGGAAATGGAACGAAAAATTCTTTAAGAATAACAATCCAATAGTCTTAGAGTTGGGTTGTGGAAAAGGAGAGTATACTGTTGGTTTGGCAAAGCAATACCCTGATAAAAATTTTATTGGGATAGATATCAAAGGGGCTCGATTTTGGCGTGGAGCAAAAACAGCACTAGAAGAAGGTATGGGTAATGTTGGATTTATCAGAACACAGATTGAGTTAATCGATCATATCTTTGAAAAAGAAGAAATCGACGAAATATGGATCACATTTCCTGATCCTCAGATCAAATATAAACGTACAAAACATAGGCTAACGAACCATGAATTCTTGCAACGATATAAGAACATTATAAAGCCCGAAGGGATTTTACATCTTAAAACCGATAGTGAATTTATGCATGGATATACGTTGGGATTATTACATGGAGAGGGGCACGAGGTGTTGTATGCCAACCATAATGTTTATCATAACGAGGGAGCGCCCGAGATCGTAACAAAAATTCAAACTTTTTACGAAAAACAATATTTAGAAGAAAATAAACCTATAACTTACATCCGCTTTAAACTCAATTAACAGGAGCTATAATTTTGGAAACTGCCAAGCTTTTTTTGATTACTTTTTTTGCGTCTCTAGTAGGAGTAATTCCTCCTGGATTGATCAACATGACTGTTGCCAAAACTTGCGTAGAAAGAGGTAAAAAAAATGGTATTCTTGTTGCCGTTGGAGCCTCTGTGATTGTATTATTTCAAGCTTTGATCGCTATTCTTCTGGCAAAATATATCTTTTTTAACCCTTTTGTAAGAAACATACTTTTACGTACGGGAGCTGTGATTTTTTTCTTGTTGGCAATATATTTTTTTGTCAAAGCAAAACAAAATAGTACCAAAATAAAGGTATATCGTAACTCTGATACACGAAGTTTTTTTAAAGGGATCATGATGTCTGCTCTTAATGTATTGCCAATACCATATTTTTGTACCATAGCTGCAGGCATGAGTGTAAGTGGAAAAATAGAATATGATGCTGTGCGTATTTTTGTCTTTATGGTAGCTGCAGGATTAGGGACTTTTGCAACCCTCTATTTTTATGTGCTTTCTTTTCTGAAAATAGAAAACAAAACGGCATCTATAACAAAGTACTCTAATTATTTTATGGGGGTTTTAATGTTAATTTTGGTTATTATCACTTTAGCAAGAATCATATATACATGGGAGTAGAAAAGAAGAATACAACATCACAGTCTGAGGATAATTTTTTTGAAAGAGTTTATGAGGTCGCAAAACTGATTCCATATGGTCGGGCAACTTCTTATGGTGCTATAGCAAAATGCTTGGGAGCTGCACGTAGTGCTCGTATGGTGGGTTGGGCTATGAATGCTTGTGGAGGTAGAGATGATGTGCCTGCTCATAGAGTAGTAAATAGAAAAGGAGTATTAACCGGGAAACACCATTTTCAGGGAACCAATCTAATGCAACAGCTTTTAGAAAGTGAAGGTGTAACAGTAGAAGATAATCAAATTGTAGATTTTGAAAATATATTTTGGGATCCTATGAAGGAGTTATAACCTATTTTGACTGCAAAAATTAAATTATAGAAAGGTACCCAAACTCACAGAAAAAGTTCGAAACGGTATATCTCCTATCCAGAAGTATTCAAGTCCTGCAGAGAACACCCAATTTTTACGATGACAATTTAATAAGGTTGTTACAGTATATAAATTATCATTGTCTGTCGCGGCGAGCTGTAGATTTATTTCTAAACTCAGCGGATTCATAAAAAATAATTCACCTCCTGTAGCAATTACATATCCCCAATCATCTATTTCGCCTGCAATATAATTTTTTCCCAGACCTGCCCATAGATCAATACGCTCTTCTCTTATAAAGTGATATTTAAACAATCCCGTTGCTATAGCTAAAGTATTATAATCAGCATTTGTTCTGTTTTCCCATAATTGTAAGTAATCAACTTCTAAAGACAACCCACCAATTGATCTTATCCCTACGTTTAGATGATTTCCATAAAGAGAAGTGTTTTCAAAAATAAATCTATTAGAAATTTCTAACCGTTCTGTTTGTGTAATAGAATCATTAGCGAAGTAAATGTAATTACCGGTGTTGGTATCTTTATAATAAGGGTGTTTGGTAATTCTTTTGAGACCATAATCCAAATCAGAATTAGTATCAGCAAAAGAAGATAGAAGGTTAAATAGGTCAATGAATTGTTCTGTATTGTTAGAAGAATCATCTTTACTTTTCATATTTTTTTCAACGAGCTCTAATTTCCCCTGACCAAAGGTAATACCGTTTAAAAACAATATGATATATAATACGATGTAGATTCTCACAACTAGATTTATTTTGAAGAATTAAATTTCAATAAAAAATGAGGTGTAAAATACCCCGAATTCAGTGAAAGATATTGAGATGAATAAAACGATGATATCGTGGAATCAAAAAACACAAGAATATTCTTAAATGTATTATAAATTGTGATATAACCATAAATCATTTCAATTTGAGGGTTTTATAATCTTAACTTTTAAGATTATCTTTGTCGATACTATTTTATGAATAGTAAAAACTAGAAAAAGAAAAATTATATAATGAAGCTAGATAAGTCAGAAATACTTAAAGCACTAGAGACAATTACAGTTGCGGGCGAAGGAAAAAACATGGTAGAAAGCGGAGCTGTAAAAAATGTGATCACTTTTGGAGACGAAGTTATCGTAGACTTGGTTTTGTCGACCCCGGCGTTACATATTCGTAAGAGAGCAGAGGTAGATGTAATGAAAGCGATCCATGAAAAAGTATATGAAAAGGCAAAAATAACGGTTAATGTTAAGGTTGAAGCACCGGAAACACAGAAAACACAGCCTCAAAAAAATGTAATCAAAGGAAAACCGATTCCTGGGATTACAAATATTATTGCTGTAGCATCGGGTAAAGGTGGTGTAGGAAAATCGACGGTTACTTCTAATCTTGCCGTTACATTGGCCAAAATGGGTTTCAAAGTTGGACTTTTGGATGCTGATATCTATGGGCCTTCTGCGCCAATCATGTTTGATGTCGAAAAAGAACGACCCTTATCTGTCAAAGAAGGTGGGAAATCCAAAATGAAACCTATAGAGAATTATGGGGTTAAAATTTTATCAATAGGATTTTTTACACAACCTAATCAGGCGGTAGTATGGCGAGGGCCAATGGCAGCAAAAGCACTCAATCAAATGATATTTGATGCCGCTTGGGGAGAACTAGACTTTATGTTGATTGATTTGCCTCCCGGTACCGGTGATATTCACTTGTCTATTATGCAATCTCTGCCAATTACAGGAGCCGTTGTAGTGAGTACGCCACAAAATGTAGCATTGGCAGATGCAAGAAAAGGTGTAGCGATGTTTCAACAAGACAGTATCAATGTACCCGTCTTAGGAATTGTAGAAAATATGGCATATTTTACACCAGAAGAACTTCCTAATAATAAATATTATATCTTTGGGAAAGAAGGAGCAAAATACCTATCAGAAGATATTAATGTTCCTTTCTTAGGAGAAATTCCTTTGGTACAAAGTATTCGAGAAGCTGGTGATGTTGGTAGACCTGCAGCTTTGCAAACAGCAACTCTTGTAGAGCAAGCTTTTGAAGAAATTACTAAAAATGTTGTTCAGGAAGTGGTGCATAGAAACGAACATTTACCACCAACTGAAGCGATAAAAATAACAACAATGGCAGGTTGTGCTGCCGTAAAAAATAAAAAATGACTTCTGAAGAATTAAGAGAAAATGTAGAGAAAGCCCTTGATGAGATAAGGCCTTTTTTAGAAAGCGACGGAGGAAATATTTCTTTGATAGCAATTGAGGATGATAAAACAGTAAAAGTGCAATTAGAGGGTGCATGTGTAGGGTGTAGTGTTAATCAAATGACACTTAAATCCGGTGTAGAAATGACTATAAAAAAATACGCTCCTCAAATAGAAGAAGTATTAAATATAGAATAATCAATTAATACAATTGAAAATATTCAAGAGCCTTATGAATTAGATTTTTTCTATTCATAAGGCTCTTTTGTTATATATATTTAAATTGATTTTTGAACGATAAAATTAGTGAGCAATTCAGGCCCTTCAAGGCCTCTGCTTAACAATTAAAATTATTTTTCAATCTGATATGTCAAGGTTTTATATTGATGTAGTTATGAGATTGTGTTTTGACTTTTTCATTTTTAAGTCCAAAAAGTGGATGTAGTAAAGTAATCTTCAATATTATAAAATGATATAGGAGCCAACTTCCTATAAATGTACCGGCAGAAAGCCATAAAAATTTACTTACAAAACTCCAATTAAGATCCATAATGTAGTATGCAATGATAATTGTAATGGTTTGGTGTAAAATATAGAATGGATATACGGCTCGATTGCAATAAGCAAGGAGATTACTTTTTTTGTTTAAATATTTTGCTGCATATCCAAAGATTGCCAAAATCCAGGACCATAAATTGGTTACTTTTATTAAAGCTTCTGTAATATGAATGTAAATGTTATCCTTTCCTACTATCCATATTACTAACTGAATACTAAAAGAAATAATTCCTAGTACTAAGGCTTTGCTTTTGATACTCTCTACACTGTCCCAAAATCCTTTTCCAGAAGCTAAAAGGATAAAGCCAAAGAAAAAAAGGATTAGAGAGTTAATAAAGTTGAACCAGTCGTCAATAAGTGCATGAGTTACCGGAAAAAAAGGTTCTACTAAAACTTCAATTAGGTATAATGGAATTATAAATATATACAAGCCATATGGTCTTTGGATGGTCTCTTTTATCCAATCCACTACTATTGAAGGTTTTCTTTTTAAATGAACAAACAAAGGTGATAGTAGTACAGAAAATATAAGAAGATAAGGTAAAAACCAAAGGTGGTGCCAGCTTATATTACCTTCGGGGTATATGCCAATAAAAGCTCTTGTGGTAAAATATTCAAAATAAGAATCAACAAATTCATTTTTATCAAGCCGTTCAAAGTAAATTTGTGGGGGTACTATAAATAGCATACCAAAAAGAAGAGGGATAAACAATCTCTTGATTCGCTCCCAATTAAATTGCCAGATATTTCTGTAGGAAAGCGCATAATATGTTCCCATTCCCGAGATTACAAAAAGAATAGGCAACCTCCATTGATTAAGAAATAGCATAGGCCATCGTATCCAGGATATGATTTCGTTATTTTTAATATGCCACCCCCATGGAACAAAAAACATCCCTACGTGGTAAAAAATAAGTAATCCAAAAATAATAACTCTCAACCAATCGAGATCATATCGACGAATTTTTTTCTCCATAATTTTTTAAAATTTATGAAGTCAAAAGTCAGGATTTTTTCTGCTGAAAAAAGATTCAAAAAGGCTGCATTATGTTCAAAATTGTAATTCTAGACATTTTTCGATTCAGTAATATCAACCTGAGATCTAATGTATGCTTTTGGAGACATAGCTACATGTTTTTTGAAAGCATTATAAAATGTGGCTTTAGATTTGAACCCAACAGATTCGCCTATCGCTTCTATCGTAAGTTGATTGTATGTTTTGTCGATCAGTCTTTTTTTGGCTTCATTAATTCGATATTGGTTAATGAAGTCATTAAAATTTAGTTGCGCACCTGCATTGATAATTTGAGAAACATAATTTGGATTTGCGTTCAAAGCTTTAGACAAATCTTTTAGAGAAGCTGATTGTGAAAGATAATAGGCTTCACTTTTTACAAAGGTTTCTATTTTTTCGATTGAAATTAAATCATTTTTCACCGTAGTTGTTTCATATTTGTCAGCTATCCAGGAGGTTGTAAAAACTCGAGATTCTACCAGTAATAAAAATGTCGTTAAACTAACAATGATTGTATAAAATATGAATATATAATGATCACCTCCATCGTCCTCAAAATTCAAATAAACCATAAAGATAAGCACAAAGAATATGAATAGGGAAAAAGTGACATTTCTCGAAAACTGATATTTATTAACAGACGTATCAATGGCACTGCTTTTATTTTTATGATAAATGTTTTTTAAAATAATTCTTGCCGATAGAATAATATATACCATAAAACTAAATAGAATAAGCCATCTGAATTCGTCTTTTATAATTAAATAGCTGTAATCTATATCTTTTGGGGTATCGATCCGTCTCATATCTGGAAAGTAAGCACCTAAATATGCATTTATTTTAATAGCGTTCGGTTGTAAATAGTATTGTATTTGAGTTAAAAAATATAATATTGAAGGGATTCCATGAAACCAGAACTTTTTTATACTTATTGTTTCGCGTGCTAATAATGAATACACAAATAGGTATGTCAAAGGAGCTATTAACAACACTAGAGGTTCGGTACTATCATTAAGATAAGGAACATATTTCATTAAACCTGTATAGCATAGTAAAACATCAAAGGCAATAATGGATTGTATTAGCAAAGACCATCCGTATAGTTTAAAAGCAGTTATTTTGCTTGAAGTTCTAAAAAGGATTATACAACTTAGTAATAGGCCTAAAAAGATACCTAAGAATATAAAGTATGAAACAAGATTATGCCTTATTGGTATTAAGTCTATGATATCTTGTGTATTTTCCATAGTATAATAACGAAGTTAAGAGAGTACAAAATCAGTTAATTTTTGAGGTCCTTCAAGCGGTATCCTAATGATTTTAAGCACTCCATCTGCAGTTGTAGAAATTTGCCATTTGATCAACATGATTTTCCCTTTTTCTATTTCTATACCCGTTATAGATCTTGGGTGTACACAGCTACCATCATTGAATAAGGGTAACTCTCCTGTTTGAGGAAACCTGGGCCGGTGTGTATGACCAATTATAGTACATATATTATGATTATTGGCAATCCATTTTTTAATTCTTCGTTCTACTTTAATTGTTTCTTTATAGTTTTTTGCAGGACTTGTAGGATCGGCAATGCCAACTACTTGTAATGGTTTCCAGAGAATACGAACCAAAAACCTATTGATTCGCCATCCTATATAATTCATAAAATCTGCCTGATGGCCATGTAATAAAAATAGCTCTTGTTGAGTGTTTTTATGTTTGAGTATGATAGCTTCATGATATTTGATATTTTCAAAAAGAGGTACTTTTTTATTTGTTTTCTGATCAAGATAAAAACTAAGATGTTTTTTTACATATCTGGGATTGCGATATACCATATCATGGTTGCCCCATATCATTTGTAATCTATGATCTTTGTGAAACTGTTGAAGTAATTTGTAAATATTTTTGTGAGTTCTGAAAATGGTTTCAAAATTTAGATTTTCCCAAAGTTCATCGCCATCGCCTAGTTCACAATAGGTAAAACCATTATCATAGTAATGCCTCAATGCATGAAAATAGATATTTCTATTATTCGCAAAATCATCAGCAAAACTATTGTCTCCTCTATGGCAATCACTGAATAATATAAACTTTGAGTCATCATCAAAAGAAATTACTTTGGCGTTTTGGTACGCTCGATCCAAACGAGATTGAGAAGACATGTTTTTTAAGTTTTTGATAAATATACGATACTCATTTTATGATATAAGTATCTAAATTTTTCAAGAAACTCAATATAAGAAGATTTATTTTTTTGTAATAAAAGACTATCGAATATTTATGATTTTGTATGCGTAGACCTATACACAGACATAGAACTGTGATTTGCTAATAAGAAGCTTATGGTAGTTAAGCTGTTTTTTTGGTAATATTACCAACCTTACACCCTAATGCACTCTTAGATACTTTTTCTTGAATAGAAATTATATCATTACTACTGTCATATTTAAAAGAAACAGTACAGGTATTATTATTAATTGCTACAATTGTTTTCATGATTCTTTTTTTACATGGCAAATCTATGAAACAACCTAGTTTACAACTATGATAAATATCAATAAATAGTTATGGTTTTGTAATTCTCTCATATACTATGTTATCTGTAAATTAACCATAAAATTTTACCTCTTTTATTTTGATAACATGCTTTATTTGTGGGTAAAATTAGTATCACAGATTGGAATTATTCATATTGATAGTTACTATCCTTTTTTTGAATGTTATAGTTTTTAAAGTATTTCTGAAACTGTTACTTTCCGAAATGACATTTATCATATTTAAAGCGTACAGAAGCGTCTATATTTGAAAAAGAATTTTAGATCAAAACGATGCAAAAAGGTTGTATACAAACAGCCTTTTTATTGTAGAACCAAAAAAATAATAGAAAGATGAAAACTAATATTCAATTTGTGCAAATGCCTACGAGTGAAGCTATGGAGAGTTATGTTCATGAAAAGTTAGATAAATTATACGCTAACTACGATTGGGTAATTAAGTCAGATGTCTTTTTTAAAAAAGAAAATGATCCTAAAGGGAAAGGTAAAATATGTGATGTAGAATTAAGTCTTCCCGGACCAAAAATACATGCTACTTCTAATGAGAAAACATTCGAGTCCGCATTTAAAGAAACCTTTAAAGATCTAATCACGCAGCTTAAGAAAAGAAAACAAGAGATGAAGCCCTATATGTAAAATAGAAAACAGTGTTAGACGTTGTAAAACCTGCTATGTATTGGCAGGTTTTTTTAATGTCTGATCTCAAAATCAGTAAATGATTTCATATGACTTTCTTCAAAAGAAACAGTATCTACTTGTGCAAACTCTGGACCTGTAGCGCACCACTCTAATAGGTCATTTAATTGTTTTGAAGTGCCTTCTGCTTCTACATACACATCTCCATTAGGCATATTCATTACAAATCCATTTATGTTTAATTGCTTTGCTTTTTCTAAAGTGTTTTTGCGATACCAAACGCCCTGTACGATTCCTTTTACAGTAATATTATAGTGTTTTGTCATTGCTTTTATATTTAATGTTAAACAAGCTTTCGTCTTTTAATACTATCAGAAGCATGTTCTTGAAGGTTTTTAAATTCAAATGATTAGTATGATAATTATCATATGATTTGGCATATACAACTCCTAATTTTGAGTATCATAAAAACAATAAACCATGAAAAAAATTCTTGTCCCTATTGATTTTTCAGAATATTCAGAATATGCATTAGAAGTTGCAGCAATTTTAGCAAAGAAACAAAATGCAAGCATTATAGCATTACATATGCTGGGATTATCTGAGTCTATTTTTACTAAAAATGAAGCAGAAGAAGTAAGTGAAGCTATTTATTATATGAAGCTTGCCGAAAAGAGATTTAGTACATTTTTAGATAAAGATTATCTTGAAGGTATAGAAGTAACAGAAATGGTACAGAACTACAAAATTTTTAGTGAGATTAATGAAGTGGCAAAGGATAATGATGTGGATATGATTGTTATGGGATCTCATGGAGTAAGCGGTTTGCGCGAAGAAGTTTTTATTGGTTCTAATACAGAAAAAGTGGTGAGAACTTCTAATATTCCTGTTTTGGTAATTAAAAATAAACCAGAAAATTTTACATTAAATAAAGCTGTATTTGCATGTGATTTTAAAATAGAAAATATCAGACCTTATCATAATGCAATGCGTTTATTTGAAACATTAGGTGTTGATGAGGTACATCTCTTATATGTTAATTTGCCGGGAGAACGTTTTAAGAGTACCGATCAAATAGAGGAGAACGTAAAAGAGTTTCTCTTCAAAGCAGATGCCGGTAACCTTGAGATGTATGACAAAGTTGTTCATTATGATGATTATAGTGTAGAAGATGGTGTTTTTAACTATAGTAATAGAATACAAGCAGACCTCATTGCGATACCAACACATGGCCGTCGTGGGCTTTCGCATTTTTTCAGCGGTAGTATTGGCGAAGATGTAGTAAATCATGCAACTAAACCAGTAGTGACATTTAAGATCTAATCTTTATATAACTACTACTCGGGAGCTTTAAAATAAAAAAAGCCAAAAAGATATTGTATGTCTTTTTGGCTTTTTTATGTGTATCAAATTATAATTTGGTACTATTTCTTCGACACACTTATCGATATTTGACATAAAATAAATATAAAAATGAAAAATAGAGTACTATTAGTTTTATCCTTTATAACTATATTTCTTCAGTCATGTAATTTTCACACTCCAGAAAATTATTTTGGTAGAACTACATTAAACACTAATAAATTTAGACAGTTAGGAAAGAGAGATTTTAATGAAATGAGAGCTTCTAAAAAAGCAAACATGCTCAAAATTTATAAAGATGATGCTTTTGTGGATACAGATAATTATGAAGAATATGTTCGGTATTCAAAAATCAAAGGTATAGAAGAAGATATAGAAAAAATAAAAGAATTAAAAGTTACAGATGATACCGAGGCGATGATCAATGCTTCATTAGAGGTGTTTACTTACGTAAAATCTATTTACGAAAATGAATATATAGAAATCTGTAAGTTAATGGACACTAATGCCACAGATGAAAAAATAGAAACAGCAATTCAAGACTTAGAGCAAAAACTTGTTGAATATGATGCTAAAATGGAAAAACTCATGGAAGTAGCTGTTCCCTATGCAGAAAGTAATGGGATTAAAGTTCAGTATTACTAATTTGTAATTAAAAGCGTATAGGGATTACAAAGTAGCTTAAAATCAGGAAATATTTAGTGCAATTTCAACCATTTTAGTAAAAGAGTTTTCTCGTTCTGATGCAGGTATTTGTTCTTTGGTCACCAAAGAGTCAGATATAGTGAGAATAGTTAATGCTTTTACTTTGTGTTTTGCAGCAATAGAGTAAATTCCTGCAGCTTCCATCTCTACACATAACACCCCAAATTCAGCCCATTTTTTATAAAAATTAGGATCATCATCATAAAATTGATCTGCGGATAATACATTACCCGCTTTAATTGTGATATTGTTTTTTTGGGCATATGCAATTGACTTTGAGAACAAATCAAAATCTGCAGTAGGAGCATAAAACGAGTTAGGAAATCTATTGGCATTAATTGCAGAGGTGGTAGATGCAGACATTGCAATAATAATATCTCTAAGATGTATTTCTTTTTGATATGCTCCTGCAGATCCTACTCTTATCAATTGTTTTGCTTTATGCGTTGTAATAAGTTCATGACAATAAATCAGCGTAGAAGGAATACCCATGCCTGTTCCTTGTACAGAAATGCGTTTTTTTTTGTAAAACCCTGTATATCCTAACATCCCTCTGATGTTATTATAACAAACAGGATTGTCTAAAAAAGTCTCCGCAATCCACTGTGCACGCAATGGGTCACCGGGCAATAATACGGTCTCTGCAATTTCTCCAGGTTTTGCTGATATGTGAATACTCATTTGTTATGTTGGATTTACGATTTGTATTCCTGACGAAGTACCAATTCTGGAAACCCCCAAATCTATATATTGTTTTGCAGTATTAAGGTCTCGAATACCTCCCGAAGCTTTTATTTTTACACTACCGTGTACTTCGTTAATCATAAGCTGCACGTCTTCTAGTGTTGCACCGCCTGTACCAAAACCTGTAGAGGTTTTTATAAAGTCTGCACCGGCATTCAAAGATAGTTTGCAAGCGATCTTTTTTTCTTCGGTAGTCAAGTAACAGTTTTCAAAAATTACTTTTAGCACATTGTTTCCTATAGCTTTTTTTACTGCTCTAATATCTTCTTCTATAATTTTTTGATATCCTCCTGATTTTAATAAACCAACATTGAGCACCATATCAATCTCGTGAGCACCTTGATCAATACAATGTTTTGCCTCTTCTACCTTAATATAGGAAGACGTTGCCCCAAGGGGAAACCCTACCACTGCCGCAATTTTGATATCAGTCTGCATAAGTTCACTTTCAGCAAGAGCAACATAGTAACCATTTACGCATACAGCATAAAAATGATGTTCTTTAGCTTCTTTGCAAAGTTGTTTGATATCATCAACAGTGGCTGTTGCTTTTAATATGGTATGATCTATATATGTGTTAATTTTCATTTAGAAATATATGAATTGATGGTATTGATAATATCATTTTTTTGAAGCACACCTGATTGTCTCCATAATTGCTGTCCATTTTTGAATAATAACATAGTAGGAACTCCTTTAACTTGATATTGTGCTGCCAAAGACTGGTTTTTGTCGACATCAATTTTTATGACTTTGATACGCTCTCCCATTTCGTCTTTTACTTCTTTCAATATAGGAGAGAGCATCTTACAAGGTCCACACCAGTCTGCATAAAAGTCAATTAGTACGGGTGTATTAGTATTGATTATATTGGTAAAACGATCTTTCATAAAATTATTTTTTGAGCTTTAAAATACGATTTTTGGGATCAAGATATGTATAGTTTTTAAAAGCATACAATAACCATCCAAATGCCATAATAAATATCCCTCTTTGGTATATTCCTCTAAAGTCTGAATGTACAAACATAGAATATGATAAAATTAGCGCGACAAGACTTACAAGAATGGATAATATCTTATGATCAAATTTTTTGGTTATAAAACTAACAGATAAACTATAGATGCAGAAAAAAATTCCTGTTGCCGTAGAAAAAACAGAATGCAACTCATCTTCAAAATGATTAAAATCTAAAGAAGTATCAATAGGAGCATGTAAAAAAATTGCGGTCATAAAAAAAGAGATGATAAACAAGAACAAAAGTATAAGCGAAATGTAATACCCTTTCAAATGTGTTATGCCTACAATAATAGTTATGCAACTAAGTGCTATAAAAACTATGTTTATGACCCAGTTATAAGAAGTGTTTTGAGCTCCTAACTCACTCAAAGTATTTTTGAATATCGAATATCCTTCTGTTGTAAAAAAAGGTAATATTATCGAAACAATGATCATCAATATGTATACGTACCTAAAAAGAATATAAAATACCTTTTTCACAGTTTCAATTTTTAATTGTTCAAGGGTTTTACCAGATTGTATATAGATTTGTTCCTTGTATCTACCTAACTTATGATTGGAGTATTATTAAACTTTTTGACAAGATGCAGAATTTCTTTTACAGGTATTATTATAGAGTATGTTCCCGTATATGAAGGACAAATAACACAGTCATCAAAATAGAATTCAACATTTTCGTGATTGACAACAAAGTTGTTTTTATAGGCTTTGAAATCTCCTTCAGATAGCTCCCAACAATCATAATACATCTCACCAGACTGGATATTCTCTTTGATAATTTTGTTTATAATATTGAACATTTCTTTTTCAGATCCGTCCTCAAAAAAGTCATTAAAATAAACAAAATCATGCTTGTCCAGACTAAAGTTTATACAATCAAATAAGTATGTAGAATATCGCATACCAGAATAATAATTTTCTTTGTAAAGTACAACACTGATCAGATTGTTTTTTATATCATATACCTTGTAATCAATACTTCTTTTATCTTTTAATCTGTTGATTTTTAATGTATCACAAATCAGTTCTTTGTCTTCTAATATTTCGTTTTCGGTTTTCTCTATATCGAGATAATTTTCTTTAATATATTTATTAAAAGTAGCATAGTTGGGATCGATATTTTCATTTAAAAAAGGATACCGATACTCAAGAGTATATTGATCTTCATCTTTAAAAAAACTTTTAGATATCAAAAGCTCTTGTAATTGAGTTTTATCATCTTCTGCCGCAAGAAGTTTTTGTTTTTTTATTGCTTTTGTTTTTTCTTGTTCTTTTATCAGTTCTATTTCAGAAAAAACAGGTAAAGTGTCTTGCTGTATCGTTGTAATGGGTTGCTCTGTCGGTCTATTTTGAGTTTCAGAAGGCTCTTTAGACTTTTCATTGCATGCAAACACAAACAAAAGAGAAAGACAATAGATTAATGGTTTCATAAATTTATCTTTAAGAAGTTACATAAAATTACTGCTATCACTCTTTAAAAAATATGATTTTGATCAGCTTCCTGTCTTTTTGAAACAGGTTGTTTATCAGTTTATTAACTTAGCAATAGAAGGAATTGTTATTTTTGAAGTCAAGGTTTCTCGTGCAATTGAAAACGATTTTTGATAATGCTCATGTCTTTTTGCACTTCTTGCACACGTTTTAATAGTTTGATAATGATATCTATACCTTCGAGATTTACGTTTAACTCTTTCTTAAAAAGTAAAAATTGCTCTAATTTGGGGAGCTCTTCTGTTCGTAAAAATGCAGTATGTCTTTTGGTAACAATATCAATTAACCCAAACTCGTGCAAAGAGTTGATAAAGGATAATTCTATCTCATGAAGACTGCAAAATTCTATTGCTGGGATAAGATTTTCTTTTGTCATAGCAATGATTTTAAAGTTTGGATATTTTTTAATTTTGTCAGATAAGTATTGAGAATGCAATACAGTGTGATGAATATTATTTTTATTCACTAATTGATATACAGGTTCTGTTTGAAATTAGATACAGCATTAAAAAACTGTCAGTCTGTTCTTTATGGATCGTATTTATCACTTTTTTCGACACTCGAGATGTAAGTGTTCCAAAGCTTATCTCAAAGTAGTTTACTTATCGATCAAACATTAGTTTGAGATTAGCCAACATTGTCAATTCTGATTTGTTTTTGCCAGAAAAAGCACCAGCAATGGTATTGACTGTATTCCAGATCATGATTTTGATGGTATTACTGAAACGATGTTTGTTTTCGTTGTAATAATTTTTGAAATCATTGAATGCTTCTTCTGCACTTAGTTCTTTATCATTAAGCCAATCAAAAATAATTTCGATTTGAAAAGCTGCATCAGCTCCAAATTCGTCTTGTAGATCATCAACATGTACCCATTCTGTCTTTATAATTTTTTTTAATGAATCATATTCAGAGCCTCTTACTACCTTATCAGAAGCTGCAACAGCATAAAACAATTTTCCTAAATTCTGATAAAATGTCAATCCTATATTTGATGTAGTATTCATAACATATAACTTTTACAAATTCATATGATAAAATTAGAGAGTCATACTGAGGTTTTTTATGATATTAATCAGATTAGTAAAATTTAAAATTTTGGAGAGAAACTATATTCATTTCATAAAAGAATGGAAAATGAAACGTGATGGGGTCAATTTTTTATGTAATGTTTAAGATTAGATTTGTAAGAGTATTCCTAACTCTTAATTTTTAGTTAAAGTATATCAAACAAACTATGATAAGAAATCTTAGATACGAATTTTTATAATTGTTTGTCTTATTTTTGAGAAATACAAAATTGAGAGATAGCAATATTCTTTTTTAAGTAACCAGGATCATTTTAATAGTAAATAATGAATAAAATAGTGCTGTATGGGAGTTTTTGAAAGGCATGAAGGTGTTTTCAAAATGTTGGCCGAAGGTGTTTCTGAGGGTATGATCGTGGTTAATCAAGAAGGGTATATCGTGGCGACCAATACTTATGTTGAAGAAATGTTTGGGTATGAAGAAGGAGAACTTAAAGGGCAACCTTTAAACGTAATGATCCCCAAAGAATATCATAGAGACCACGTAAAACATTTTGATTCTTTTGTAGAAGAAGGTGGGAAAAGAGCAATGGGAAAAGGACGAGATCTTTTTGGAATTAGAAAAGACAACTCGCGTTTTCCGGTAGAAGCCGGATTAAACCCATTTTTGATCGAGGGCAGAACATATGTTATGGCCTTAATAATGGACATAACAGTACGAAAACTACAAGAACAAAAAATTATTGATCTTAATGTTCAACTCGAAGAAAAAATAGAAGAACGCACTCATGAGCTTCGTAAAACAATAAAAGAGTTAGAAGAAGAAGTAAGACTGCGCAAAGAAGCAGAGGCAAGGATGAAAGAATCTCTCAAAAAAGAGAGAGATTTAAATGATCTGAAAACAAAATTTCTTTCTCTAGTGTCACATGAGTTTAAAACGCCATTGAGTGGGATTTCTACCTCAGCAACTTTAATACAAAAATATACAAAAACCGAACATCAAGAGAAAAGAGATAAACACTTAACTACTATAAGAAGTAAAGTAAAATATCTCGACAATATCCTTAATGATTTCTTGTCAGTAGAACGGCTAGAGACAGGAAAAGTAAATTATAAATTCTCTACTTTTCCGCTGAGCAAAGTGATCAATGAGGTCGTTTATGATGCAAATATGTTATTAAAAGACGGTCAAAGGATTAATTATCCGATGGATATTGATGATTACGTTTTGGATTTTGACGAAAAAATACTGGAGCTTATTTTGTCGAATTTGATAAATAATGCCGTAAAATACTCTAGAGAACATACTACAATAGATTTGCAAGTAAGTCTTGAAGATAATGTACTTACCTTTAAAATTGTAGATCAGGGAATAGGGATACCACAAAAAGAACAACAGTTTATATTCAACAGATATTTTAGAGCAGAAAATGCACTATTAGATCAAGGAACAGGAATAGGGCTTAATATTGTAAAGAGTCATTTAGAAAATCTTGGTGGAGCGATTAGCTTTTTAAGCGAAGAAAATGTAGGAACCACCTTTATTGTTAAAATACCAGTTGTAAACAACCACGACCAATAATGAAGACAATTTTATTAATTGAAGATGACACGGCTTTGCGTGAAAACACAGCAGAATTGTTAGAGTTATCTGACTATAATGTTACCACAGCACCTAATGGAAAAATAGGTATAGCCAAAGCAAAAGAAGAGAAACCGGATATTATCGTTTGCGATATTATGATGCCCGAAATTGACGGTTATGGAGTGCTAGAAGCACTATCTTATGACAAGTCAACAAATCATATACCTTTTATATTCTTATCCGCCAAAACCGAACACAAAGAGATAAGAAAAGGAATGGATATGGGAGCAGATGATTATCTGACTAAACCTTTTGATGAAGAAGAACTGATCAGTGCCATCGAAAGCCGTTTGGCAAAAGCACAACTCTTAGCCAATATTATTGTTGAAGAATCAAAAGATAAAAATGATCATGATGAAGATGAATTAAGAAATTTACATGAGCTTAAGAACTTTTTTGATGATCATGGTGAGATATCAAAACACAAAAAAGGAGAACTTATTTATAAAGAAGGTGATCATTCTAATAAAATATATTTGATTCTTAAAGGGATTGTAAAATCCCATAAAATGGATGAAAACGGTAAAGAATTGATCACAGCCTTATATAAAGAAGATGATTTTCTTGGATTTACTTCTTTTGTAGACAATACACCTTATCAAGAATCCGCTACTGCTGTAGAAGAAACAGAACTAGCAGGAGTGTCAAAAAGTGATCTCAAAAATATATTAGAGAAAAGCAAAAATATTTCGTTAGAATTAATGGAGCTATTAAGCGATAATCTTTCAGAAATAAAAGAACAGTTATTGCAAATGGCATATAGTTCTGTACGCAAAAAAACAGCGCAAACCATTTTGCAATTTGCTCAAGTGCTAAATAAAAAACCAGAAGAAAGTATAAAAATATCAAGAAACGATTTGGCAAGTGTGGCTGGCATTGCAACAGAAAGTCTAATAAGAACACTATCAAGTTTTAAAAAAGATGGCCTTATTGAAATCGAAGGCCGTAACATTAAAATCGTTGATTTGTCTCGTCTTCAGCTTGTTGAATAAAAAGTGCTGACAAATTCTTAAATGCAAATGATTTAAAAACTGATATTTGTCATACTTTTCATGAATACATCCTAATACATTTGCTGTATTAAGAAAGTATAAACATGAAGAATATCTTGATCCCGACTGATTTTTCTGAAAATTCATGGAACGCCATTGAATATGGGGTTTCTTTTTTCAAAAAAGTGAGTTGTAATTTTTATCTTCTTCATGTTTCTCCTTCACAAAATGTCACTCATGGGTTGTCACAAGGATCTATAGATGCCCTCTTTAATAGAGAAGTGGCTACTGATGATCCAAAACAACAATTAAATGATTTACTCAAGAAAGTGAAAAACCTTCCTGTAATAGGCAGTAATCATCGCTTTTTTACAATACATGAACATCTATTCTTTATTGATGCGATGCGAAAACAAGTTGCCGAAAAAAGTATTGATTTTATTGTAATGGGGACCAAAGGTGCTTCAGGAATAAGACAAAGAGCAGTCGGGACAAATACCGGAGATGTCATTACAAAAGTAAAATGCCCCGTTTTGGTCATCCCGGAAAAAGCGAGATATAAAAAACCTGAAACCATTGCTTTTCCTACAGATTATAATATCTATTACAAAAGTAAAATATTAGATACCATTACAGAGATTCTCTCTGTAAACAGTGCCTCTTTGAAAGTATTGCATATCACAAAGCAAGATCAGCAACTTACTTCTTTACAAGAGAAAAACAAGGACTTTTTAGATGATTATTTAGGTGAAAATATTGATCATAGCTTTCACTCATCATGTAATAAAAATATGGAAGAGGCGGTACAATGCTTTGTAGAACACAAAGAGATTGATATCATTACAATGATAGCAAAAAACCTTAATTTTTTTCAAAGAATTTTGTTTAATCCCTTGGTAGAAAAGATTAGTTATCATACCGAAATACCATTTTTGGTATTACATGAATAAAATATTTTGCCTCAAATTATTCAATACTATAATTATGGCAATTAACTGATTAGACACATTAAAAATATAAGATAAAGCCCTTACGTGAATGATATGTAAAATACTACATAATGAAGATGAATCAACAAAAACAAAAATATATAAATAATGTGCAGTTTAGTCGATAAATACAATATCCCGGGGCCGCGCTATACTAGCTATCCTACCGTTCCCTATTGGGACATCAATACGTTTTCTTTAAAAAATTGGATCGGTTCTTTAAAGAAATCATTTTCAGAAAGTAATGCAGTAGAAGGGATTAGCCTTTACATTCATTTACCATTTTGCGAGAGTATGTGTACTTTTTGTGGGTGTAACAAGCGTATTACCAAACAACATGCTGTAGAGTTACCCTATATCAAATCAGTTCTAAAAGAATGGTATTTGTATTTGAATGCACTTGGATCAAAGCCTAAAATCCAAGAACTTCATCTCGGAGGCGGAACCCCAACTTTTTTTTCTCCTAAGCATCTTACCTATCTCATCAATGGAATTTTTCTACATGCAGAAAAAGCAGAGAATTGTGAGCTGAGTTTTGAAGGACACCCAAATAATACAACCAAAGAACATTTGCAAGCACTATACGATGTTGGTTTTAGAAGGGTAAGTTTTGGAGTGCAAGATTATGATGAAAAAGTACAAAAAGCAATACATCGAATTCAACCTTTTGAAAACGTTGCAACTGTAACCAAAGTTGCAAGAGAAATAGGATATACATCCGTTGGTCACGATATATTATTTGGATTGCCTTTTCAAACGGAAGAAGCAGTTAAGGATACCATTTTAAAAACAAAAGAATTATTACCTGATCGATTGGCTTTTTACAGTTATGCTCATGTGCCCTGGCAGAAAGGAAATGGGCAAAGAGGTTTTAATGACGACGATCTTCCTTCTGCTAGCCTAAAAAGAAAACAATATGAAATGGGTAAAAAAATGCTTTCTGAAGTAGGTTATGAAGAGATAGGAATGGATCATTTTGCCTTAAAAAGTGATGCTTTATATCAATCTATGAAAAATAAAAAACTACATAGAAACTTTATGGGGTATACTGCTTCAAAAACACAAATGATGATTGGCTTGGGAGTATCTTCTATTAGTGATAGCTGGTATGGATTTGCACAGAATGTCAAAGGAATTGATGAATATCAACACCTTGTTCAAGAAGGTATTATTCCTGTGTATAGAGGGCATATTTTGCAAGAAGAAGATCGGGTGATAAGAAAACATATTCTTAACCTCATGTGTCATTTTGAGACCAACTGGAAAAGTGAAACAATGTATTTTAATGACCTGGAAGAGGTATTACTACGACTGAGACCCATAGAAGATGATGGTTTGATAGAGATTACAGACCATAAAATTATGGTTACCCAAAAAGGCAGACCTTTTGTACGTAATATTTGTATGGCATTTGATATGAGATTGCAACGCAAAAAACCAGAAACGCAATTATTTTCTATGACTGTTTAATCTAATTTTGATTTTCTTTTTACTCGATAATCAAAATTTAAATATTCTGAGACTTGCCTCGAAATCAAAGAATCCCTAATGGGCTTCCTCTGAGGTGCTTCATTATAAGTATAAAACCCTCAAAATTTTTGTTTTGAGGGTTTTATATTCATTGTATGGATAGAAAATCCTATCTCATAATGTTGTGTCTTTTATCAATTTCTGATTTATAAAATTATCAAAAACGGTAGAATTAAAATCTAAAATATGTTTTTTCTCTATATTACCCGAAGTATTCTTGATTACCTCTAGATGTATAGGAGCTTCCATATAAGATTGTAAATCTTTTCGATTTTTGAATTGAGAAAACAGAACAATATCTCCTTCAATATCATTTTTTATAACTGCATCTTTTTCTACGATATCAAGTCCTAAAACTTCAGGGAGTTTTTTTAATGATAACAATTCTCTTTTTATAAAGTCGATAGCATCATCATTATTTTGGATGAGCTTAAAAATTACTATGTGAAAAACCATAAATTTTAATTTTTGATCCAGGTTCCATGATTTATCTCTGCGGTAAAACCAGGACCAAAAGCTGCCATCATACCAGTGTCACCATTTTTTCTTGTCTTGGATTCAAATTCTTTATTTAATACATCCAAAACGACACCGCTAGCAATATTTCCATGATTTTTAAGACTTTGTCTGCTCTTAGAAACATTTTCTTCTACCAAATCAAGGTTAGAAACTAGTTCATCTAAAATTTTTCTGCCTCCTGTATGAAATAAGTGAAAATCCAAATCATTAATTTCTTTTTCGCATTCATCTTTAATAAGACCTTTCATAATTGGAGCTACGTCTTTAATACTGTGCATTACTTCTTTATCTAATCCAAAGTGAAATCCAGTTGATTTTACATCATATTTTATATAATGATCAGAATCTTTCTTCACAAAAGAATCGATACCTTCTATTAGGTATCCTTCATCACCATCTTCATACGCTCCTTTAATAATACACCCGGATACGGCATCTCCAAATAAGCAATTTGAAATCAAAGAGGAAATCTTGCTGTCTTCTGGTTGAAATAATAATGAAGAAAACTCTACTGATAATAATAAAACATTATGATCAGGATAAGCTTTGATATATTCATACGCTCTATTAAGCGCCCATGCGCCTGCTGCACATCCTAATTGCGCCACCGGAAGCTGTTTTGTATTAGGTCTAAATCCTAAATCACTTATTATATAAGAAGTAAGTGAAGGCATTAAAAAACCAGTACAAGATACCACCATAAGCATATCTATATCATTTGGTGTCATTTTGTTATCATCTAATACTTGTTTGGCTACTCTTGATGCCATTTTTAATCCATGATCTTTATACAATTTATTTCTGTATTCAAATCCGGGGTGCGTAATTACTTGATCAATAGGTGAAAGTAGGTTTCTATGGTCCACCTGAGTATTTCGTATCATACGCTCAACAGTATCCCATTTTGGATGATAAGGAAATAACTCTTTTAAGACATTGACCATTTGATCTTGACTAACTTCATGTTCAGGAAAAATTACGGTAGGCTTTGTTACTAAAGACATTTGTGTGTGATTAAGTGGTTAATAATTTTACTATGTTGAATTTGTCGATGGTAAACGGTACCGATTACAAAAAATTATGTAAGAATTCCCTCTAAAAGGACGATTTTACTATTTGTATACTAAATGTAAACCTTTTAAGATTATTATTATATAGGGTTACATTTTGAAGTGAAATTAATTGTAAAGAAATAAATATGAAGAGATTAGTGTTTTTTATTTTGCCATGACACTGTTTTAATAAAAATATATTGATGCTAAAATTAATTTTGATACATTTTTTCACACAAAACAAAACCCTCATAATAATGCACGCTTATGAGGGTTTCAAATAAAAACTGCTATTGCAATAACCATGACCTATTATGCAGTTTTTATAAAATCAATATCATGTTTAACCTTATTTCTTCTTAGTATCTTGTTTTTTGGCTCTTTCTTTAGCTTTTTTTGCACGTTTTTGTGCTCCGGGATGGGATGAGGTTAATGAACCCTTACCTCCATCTCCACTTAGATCTGCTAATTTTTGAAAAGCTGATGACATAGCGTGATAATTATGATTATGTTTTACCAGAAATTTAAATCCATATTCATCAGAAGCAGATTCATTAGATTGAGAAAATTGTGCGTTCAAAACATTTTCAACAAAACCACCAATTTCTTGATCTGCAAGGATTTGACCGGCTCCTGTATTGTTTACAGCAAGGTCTTTTGCAGCAGAAACAGCATAGGCAGATTTATATCTTTTTTTTGAGTGTCCTAGCTTTACATGCCCTATCTCATGACCAATAACACTCAAAAGCTCATCATCAGTCATAAGATCCATTAATCCTGCCATTACACGAACACTACCATCCGGAGTAGCAAAAGCATTGATATCTACAACCTTGTAAACTTTAAAATTTAAATCCAAACCATCTTCACTCTCAAGACCGGATACTAGTTTTGCCAATCTATCAGCATAAGGATCTCCTTGTTCTGCTACCGGATTATTTTCATCCATCCATTGTACAGATTGTAATGATAACGTTTTCATCTGTTCGTTTGATAAAGTAGCTGCCTTAAGCAGTTTCTCTCCGGCACCAATGTTTTTTTTATTTAGGAGTTTCCCAAATTGTGCTTGGGTTGTAAAACTGATGATCATTAATACTAATACGATGCAATTTTTCATTGTAATGTAATTTATAGATTAGCTTGCTGTAAAATTAGTTTTTATTGTGGTCGATATAATCCCTTTTTTCAGGGGTTTTTATGAAGAATTAAATCTTTTTTTGAGAAAAGGAATATTTTAGAGCTGCTTAATGACATTCAAAACCAGAAGATACCATTTCGGTAGCAGGTTTTGGAGAAAGATAAGGAATACCAAGTCCAAGTCCACGAATAATAAAAATCAGACCAATAATCACCACAAATACAGGGATTGCTTTCTGAATACGGTTTCTAATATTAACAGACAAAAAACTACCAGTATAAACGACCGCTGTCATTAAAGGGATGGTTCCTAATCCAAAAAAGATCATATATAGGCCTCCTTCTAATATATTACCAGATGCAATAGCGCCAAAAACGGCAATATATACCAGTCCGCAAGGTAAAAAACCATTTAAAAAACCAATAGTTAAAAAAGTATCAGGTGTTTTCTTTTTTAATTCTTTGCCAAGTGCATTTTTTACTTTAGAAATAACCTTATAAACAGGTTTAGAAAAATTGTATTTGGCAAAAATACGATGAGGTAATAGAATGACAAGGATCATAGCTAACCCTATGAAGATTGATAATTTTTGCTGAAACCCAAAAAGATTAAGGCTTTTGCCAATAATACCAAAGAGTATTCCTATGATGGCATACGTCAACAATCTACCGATATGATACAACCCTATCTGAAAGAATTTTGAAACATTATGAGTTCTGCTTACCGGAAGCATAAAAGCAATAGGTCCACACATGCCTACACAGTGGAAACTACCTAAAATACCAAGTATGAATGCAGAGATAAGCATGTGTATATTGATTTAATATACCAAAGAGGTTTTAAATAAATAGTCTTTATTATCATATTTCCAGTTCACTTTAATATTCCACCTTCCTTCTATCATATTTTCATCATTGATTAAAAGTTCAGGATTAGATAATGCTATCGGGATTTCGAAATCCAGGTTTTTATTTGATGGCCTATATAAAGAAACTGTTCCAGAAATATCATTGTAGTTTTTATCTTGTGGAAAAGAAAGTAATAATCCTGAGTCTGTTTTTTGTATAGTTATATTTTTTGTTAAGGCTATGGCATTCTTTTCGGCATCGATCTCTTTTTGAAAATGAAGTTCTTGTTTATAATATTCTTCTGTAACAAGATCGTGTTTATATTTTTTGTTAGTATTCATTTTAATCACAAAAAATAATATAAAGGATATAAAACCAATAAAAGCTAATACAATTGCTGCGCCCCAATTTATTTTAATTTTCATCTTTTTACTTTTTAATGGAGATAAGCGGTAAACAGTTGTCATTTGCTCATCAGATTCAACACTAATTTATTTATAACTTCTAGGGCCTAAAAAGGCAGCTTTGGTTGTTTCTATTAATTTGTCATTACTAAAAACCCCTATTTTTACTTTATCCTTATCGCCACTTAAGGCAGAAGCGTTGATTTCTATAAATAAAGTTCCTTCTGCAAGTCCCTGTCTGGGAACAGTAAAGTTTTTATGTGTGACTACCTCTATTTTACCTTTGTGAGATAATAGTTCAAAATGTATATCTTCTATAGGATCAGATGTTTTATTGACCAGTTTATAGGTATATACATTGCTAATCATATTATTTTCTTTACGTTCATAAAGCTGCCCGGGAAGCCTCAATACATTGGCTTCTATATCGTTTCTTAATAAAGCCATCCCCATGAAAACACTCATAAGAATAAATAAAACAGCACTATATCCTATAAGTCTTGGAGTGAATTTAAATTTTGCTTTTTTTGCAATATTATCCTCACTTGCGTAGCGAATTAATCCTTTTGGTAGATTAATACTTTCCATGATTTTATCACACTCATCAATACAAGCAGTACAATTTACACATTCAAGCTGCGTACCATTACGAATATCGATTCCCGTTGGGCATACATGTACGCATTGAAAACAATCTATACAATCTCCTTTGCCCAATGCAGTACGATCTTCATTTTTTCTAAATTTTGATCTACCGGATTCTCTTTCACCTCTTTTATAATCGTATGCAACAACAATAGATTTTGAATCTAATAATACACCTTGTAGTCTGCCATAAGGGCAAGCAATGATACAAACCTGTTCTCTAAACCATGCAAATACAAAATAGAATACAGTAGTAAATATTAATAGTGGAATAAGAACACTAAAATGTTTTAGAGGACCATCGGTAACATATTGTATTACTTGATCGCTTCCTATAAGATACGATAGAAAAGTATTTGCGATCAAAAATGAGATGATAAAAAAGATAGACCATTTGAGTCCTCGTTTTCTTATTTTTTCACTATTCCAGGGTTGTTTGTCAAGTCGTTTTTGTTTTCCTCGATCTCCTTCTATCCAATATTCAATTCTACGAAACACCATTTCCATAAATATAGTTTGCGGGCAAACCCATCCACAAAATAATCTACCAAAAGCTACTGTAAATAATGTAACAAATATAACCCCAATGATCATCGAGATAACGAATAGATGAAAGTCTTGTGGCCAAAACGGCGCTCCAAAAATATTAAAGCGGCGTTCCAGAACATTAAACATTAAGAACTGGTTGCCATTTATTTTTATAAAAGGAGCAGCAAAAAAGAATAGTAATAATCCATAACTAACCCAGATACGGTAGTTATAAAATTTACCACTTGGTTTTTTTGGATGTACCCAAGCGCGTTTTCCTTCTTCATTTATCGTACTGATCGAATCTCTAAATTTTTCGTCGGCTGGTGTTTCCAATGTGATTTGTTTTTTGATGTTAAAATGCCAATGTAAGCATAGTCGAAACGCTTGCCATTGCGATACGTTTCGACTATGCTATTAGGGACATTAAAAAAGGGGGAATTTCATATTTAACTTTTATTCATTAACAGCGACAGACGTAGAGTCTGATACGGTCTCTTTTGTTTCTGTTTCAGGTTGTGTCTTTTCTTCTCCTTTTGGAGCATCAGGATCAACCCAGATATCACCTTGTGGTTCTTTTGGATCTGCTGGGGTAGTACCCTCGAATGAGAGTACATAACTGGCTACCTGAGCCATTTCTGCCGGCTTTAATGTTTGTTTCCAGGCGACCATTCCTTTTCCATCTCGACCACCTTCAGAAATTGTATTAAAAACATTTTTGATACCACCTCCCAAAATCCAGTATTTATCAGTAAGGTTTGGTCCGATACCGCCACCTCCATCTGCTTTGTGACAAGCTACACAATTCGCTGTAAATATAGCTTCACCCGCTTTGAGGTCGGCTGCATCAGTAAGCAATGTAACGGTATTAACATCTACAAGATCTTTGGCATTTTTCTTATATTCTTCTATAGCTATTCTAGCTTCTGCCACTTCTGTTTCATATTCTTCGATCTGATTGTAGTCGTTATAGACATGAAAACGGATAAGATATACAACACCGAATATAATAGTTACATAAAAACCATATACCCACCAAGGCGGAAGATTATTGTCAAGCTCTTTGATACCATCATAATTGTGATCAAGTATAATATCGTGCTCTTCTTCTACCGGCTTACTATCAAGTAGTTTTAGATATAGTGTTTTGATCCATCTAAATTGTTTTTCTTTTCTTGCCTTTTCTGCTACAAGAAAACGTTCCTGCCCTTCTTCATTAAGAGAGTGGAATAAAATATTTTTTAATGCTGCCAGACTGATTTCGATTGCAACAGCAAATAAGAATACAATTCCTAGACCTAACCATGATAGTGGCTCAGCGATAAAGGCAGATTCGTCACCGGTTTCTACGGTTACTTCTATTAAAATATAAGCTAGTGCTAAAAAGGCAATAATTCTTATGTAGGATGCGATGCTTCTCATAGGTTATATTCTTTTTCGTTTTCGGTTTCTAATGGAATTCGACTAACTTCTTGTATATGCTCTTTTTTTGATGTGATTACCCACCAAAATAATAGCGCAAAAAAGACGAAAAATATGAGCAATGATATCATAGGATAAATTTCTATGCCTTCGATACTTTCCATATGGCCTTTGATGAATTTTAGCATGATGATAATTATTTATATAGTTAGTGAAACTGTTTTTATTATGTTTTTAAATCATGTAATATGATTTCTTACTAGTTTGATGAAATGTTATTTGCTTTCGGTTTGAACAACTTCACCATCTTTATTAGTCACTTTTATGTCGGTTCCTAATCGTTGTATGTACGCGATGAGTGCTACAACTTCTCGATTTCTCATTTCTACAAACTCCAACCCATTTTCTTTTGCATATTTTTTGTCAGCTTCATAGGTTTTTGCAAAATCAGGATCGCTATACAAGTTTTTTTCTATTTGTGTTGCTTGTTCATCCATCCACTGCTGGGCTTTTGCGATTTCTTCTGTTGTATAGGGTACTCCTAGAGATACCATCGCTTCCATTTTCTTTTCAGTATCTGATCTGTCAAGCTCATTTTTAATTAGCCATTTATAACTTGGCATTATAGAGCCCGAAGATGTGGTTTGTGGATCATAGAAATGGTTTAAGTGCCAGTTGTCAGAGTATTTACCACCAACACGAAACAGATCAGGTCCAGTACGTTTACTACCCCATAAGAATGGATGGTCATAAACATATTCTCCTGCTTTAGAATACTCGCCATAACGTTCTACCTCACTTCTAAATGGTCGAATCATCTGTGAGTGACATGATACACAGCTTTCTCGGATATAGATGTCTCTACCTTCAAGCTCTAGGGGAGTATAAGGTTTTACACTAGAGATGGTAGGGATATTTGATTCTACCATTATAGTAGGTATAATTTGTACCGCTCCTCCAATGAGAATTGCAATGGTAGAAAATATGGTTAATCTAACAGGTCTTCTTTCTAACCAAGTATGATAAGTCTCTTTTGCAGTTCTGAATCTGGTTACCTTTGTCAATGGAGCCGCTTCTGCTAATTCGTCTGTAATTGTACTTCCTTGTCTTACAGTTTTTACGACATTGTAAACCATAATAAAAATACCGAGGATATATAAACTTCCTCCAATAGCTCTCATCCAATACATGGGTATGATCTCGTTTACGGTTTCTAAGAAGTTACCATAAACCAGGCTTCCATCAGGATTAAATTGCTTCCACATAGAAGCTTGTACAAAACCGGCAACATACATTGGTAATGCATACATAACGATACCCAGTGTACCTACCCAAAAGTGAACATTTGCCAATGCTGTAGACCATAATTTTGTTTTGGCGAGTTTAGGAATTAACCAGTATGCCATCCCAAAGGTCAAGAATCCATTCCATGCTAATGCTCCTACATGAACATGGGCAATAACCCAATCACTAAAGTGTGCAATTGCATTTACATTTTTAAGAGATAACATAGGGCCTTCAAAAGTTGCCATACCATATCCTGTAATGGCTACTACCATGAATTTTAATACAGGGTCAGTACGTACTTTATCCCAAGCCCCTCGCAATGTTAACAAACCGTTGATCATACCACCCCATGATGGAGCAATTAGCATTACAGAAAAAGCTACACCAAGATTCTGTGCCCAGTCTGGTAAAGCTGAATATAATAAATGGTGAGGTCCTGCCCATATATATATAAATATCAAAGACCAGAAATGCACAATAGACAATCTATATGAGTACACAGGCCTATTTGCTGCTTTCGGAATAAAATAATACATTAATCCTAGAAACGGAGTTGTCAAAAAGAATGCAACGGCATTATGACCATACCACCATTGTACTAGTGCATCTTGAACTCCTGCATATACAGAATAACTTTTTAAAGCACTAACAGGTAATTCTAAACTATTAAAAATATGTAAAACAGCTACTGTAACTACTGTGGCAATGTAGAACCAAATGGCAACATATAGGTGACGTTGCCTTCTTCTAAGCATAGTACCTATTAAGTTCCACCCAAAAGTTACCCAGATTACCGCAATTGCAATATCAATAGGCCATTCTAATTCTGCATATTCTTTTGATGTTGTATATCCTAAAGGTAATGTGATTGCTGCTCCCAAAATGATTAATTGCCAACCCCAAAAGTTGATGTTACTTAGCGCATCACTAAACATACGGGTTTTGAGCAGACGTTGTGTAGAATAGTAAACCCCTGCAAAAATGGCATTACCCACAAAGGCAAAAATAACAGCATTGGTATGCAATGGTCTTAATCGACCAAAACTTAACCAGGAGATACCATCTGTAAGATTAGGGAACAAAAACATAAATGCCAGTAGCAAACCTACTGACATCCCTATAACGCCCCAAAATATAGTAGCGTACAAGAATTTTTTTACAATTTTGTTGTCATAATAAAATTGTTCCATTTCCATATTAAGATTCTTTAGTTTTATTTGATAATGGTGATTGTTCTTCGCTCTCTGTTATAAGTTCATCATCAAAAAGCATTCGAACAGAAGGAGTGTACACATCGTCATACTGACCATTTTTGACAGAAATAATAAAGGCCACAAAAAAGACAATAGCGACAATAATGCTTATAGTTAATAATACATAGATAGCACCCATACTTTCCTTACGTTTATGCCCCAAAATTATGTGTGAATGTTATCTTAGAAAATGACTTTTGTCATGTTTTGTCGATTCTTTACTGATATAGTTGGGTAATTTCTAAAACAATACTGTTTTGAGAGCATTTTAGGGCTTAAAATGTGAATTAAATGTTAAAGTAGTACCTTTTTATGCATAGTACTGTAACAAAATTTGATTTCTGATGTCTAGTAGGTATAAATCAAATTAAAAATAAGTATTATGAGAACATTAGACAGCAATCAAATCACAAACAAATTAGAAGCTACAAAAGGATACGTTTGGAATTCTAAAAGAAGATACAGATAACAATTCAATAATCAAATATTCATTAATCAAAAAGTAACAATCATGAACACATCAATTCACAATCAAATAGCGAACAAATTAACAAATACCAAAACACATCTATGGAATTCTAAAAGAAGATATAGATAAGAATCACAAAAAAATTATAATCATTTATCAATTAAAAAACAAATAGTATGAGAACGTTAGACAACAATCAAATTACTCAAAAATTAACTGGAACAAAAGGGTATACATGGAACGCTAAAAGACGTTACAGATAGTAAAAAATTAAGTATTAAAATTATATCATTCATTTTAAAAAACAAAAAATCATGAGAACATTAGACAACAATCAAATTACAAACAGAGCACAAGGAACCAAAAGTCATATATGGAACGGAAAAAGACGTTTTAGATAACTTTAATTTATAACCTAAAAATACTAATCACCATGAAAACGCTAAGAAATACAAGAAAACGATTAAAAACTGCGGCACAAAAACAAAACATGTTTTTGAATTGCGCACCAAGTCTTTACAATTATGAAGATATTTTGTTTGCAAGAATCAAACGCTACGCATATTAGAGCAATTTTAATAATAACCTAAGAGGCCAAATTTTGTACAAAGTTTGGCCTTAATTTTTATATTGAATTTATATCCTAAGCTGATCAAATATGATATATATCATATGAAATCTTGTAATTCATTATGACTTTTATAAAGTGAAATACCTCAGATAGATAATGTTCATGAGGCGTTTACATCTCGATGATTGAGTAAAATTAATTGTGAAATCCTTAAAATCATTTTGTGATGAGAAAAAACTTAGGAAGAATTGATGTCGTAATCAGGATATGTATAGGATTTATATTAGCATATTTATTTTATAACCACTACATCTCTGATACTTTGGGAGTAGCTTTGCTAACTGTATCAGGTATTTTGATTATCACTGGGTTTGTAGGTTGGTGTCCATTATATCAAATTTTGGGACTAAGTACTTGTAAACTCAAAAATTAGACGGCAAAATGTCTGATGTCTTTCGACCATTCGTAATTAGATAATAACTTGTATGTTATAGATTGATTACGATTGTGGTTTTGAGCCTCGATAAACTCTATTTCAATAGGCTTTACAATATATCCTCCCCAATACTGAGGTTTAGGAATTATAATTTTATTACTGAATTTTTCTTGGTAAAACAACAATTGTTCTTCAAGCTTTTTCCTCGAAGTAACAACTTTACTTTGGTTAGATGCCCAAGCACTCAATTTACTTCCTCTGGGGCGAGAATCAAAATATCCTTCAGACAGGTTTTTAGATATTTTTTCTGCATAACCACTTATGTGTACTCTTTTTTTGGCTTTTGACCAGTTAAAAGAGAGTGATACTTTATTGTTATTCGTGATTGCTATTCCTTTTTCACTATTGTAATTAGTAAAAAACGTGAAGCCCTCCCAGGTAAAACGCTTTAACAAAACAATTCGACTTTTGGGAAATCCATCTGTACCTATTGTAGATAATAACATGATGTTTACTTCATCTTCGGGATAAGACTTTTCTACTTCGAAAAACCATTTTTGAAAATGCTGTATCGGATTATGTTCTTCTGCAAGACTCATTATTTATTTCTCTCTAATTTTATTACCATGCCAGTTCGTCAAAATGGTCACAAATGCAACGATAGAAATAGAACTTAACGGCATTAATATGGCAGCTACGATTGGAGAAAGCTGACCGGTTACGGCAAAGTATAGTCCTATAATGTTATATAAAAAGGAAAGGATAAAACTAGATTTTATAATTTTGATAGTCCTTTTAGAAATTTTTAAAAAGTCAGGAATCATTTCAAACTGCGAAGCGTCTAGAATTGCATCACAAGCAGGAGAAAAAACATTTACGTTTTCTGAAATAGCAATCCCTACGTCACTCTGCGCTAATGCTCCGGCATCATTAAGGCCATCACCCAGCATGATCACCTTTTTTTGTTGCTCTTGTATGGATTGAATATATTTTAGCTTATCATCAGGTTTTTGATGAAATGATAAAGCTGTTCCTTTTGGTAATAAGGATTCAAGATTTTTCTTCTCTCCTTCATTATCACCTGATAGTATAGCAAGTTGGTAGTTTCTTGATAGTTGATCAAATACTTTTTGTATTCCATTTCTATATTTATTACAGAAAATGTAATGCCCTTTATATTGATTATTGGTGCTGATATGTACAGCGGTATTTTGTGTTTGTAATGGATCTGTATTTCCGACAAAAATAGAAGATCCTATTTTTATACTATTATCCATTGATTTTGCTTCGATCCCTTTACCAATAGACTCTTGGTACTCATCTAGTGTTAGAATATCATGTTCTGCCAATACATCATATAATGCTCGGCTAAGGGGATGACTAGAGGCTCTCAAAGTATTTTTTAATAAAGATTCTTCTTCTGTTGTGAGGACCATTCCTTCATACTTTATTTCGCTTCCAGTATTAGTAGTGATGGTACCGGTTTTGTCAAAAATCATAGTATCTATAGAAGCAAGCCTCTCTATCACATCGGCATTTTTGATATAAAATTTATTTTTCCCAAAAATGCGTAGCATATTACCTAATGCAAAGGGTCTTGCCAATGCGAGTGCACATGGGCAGGCTATAATGAGTACTGCGGTAAATACTTGCATGGCTTTCGAGATATCTGCAAATAACCAATATGTAGTAGCGATTACTGCAACGCATAGAATGGCTATCGTAAAGTATTTACTGATTGTATCTGTGAGATTAGTAAATGAAGCGGATTTATCTCTTTTGAACACATCATTACTCCATAATTGTGTGAGATAACTTTGCTCTACGGATTTTATGACTTCTACCTCTATTGCATTGTGCAATTGTCTTCCTCCGGCAAAAAGTTTATCTCCAGATTGTTTGGTAACAGATTCACTCTCTCCCGTAACAAAACTATAATCGATCTCTGCATTACCATTGATCAAAATGCAATCTACAGGAATAAGCTCTTTGTTTCTGATCAGAATACGATCTCCCTTTTTTATGTCATAGATTTGTACGGTTTCTTCTTTTTGTTCATTTGATTCATCGGCATTGTTAATCCTTGTTACTGCAATAGGAAAATAAGATTTGTAATCTCGCTCAAAGGATAGGAAAGAATATGTTTTTTGTTGAAAGAATTTTCCTAAAAGTAGAAAAAAGACCAGACCTGTAAGACTATCAAAAAAGCCGGTACCCCAGTCAAAAATGATTTCTGCAGTGCTTCGTAAAAATAATACTAAAATTCCTAAAGCTATAGGTACATCTATGTTTAAGATTTTAGAACGTAACCCTTTGTAAGCAGAAATAAAGTAATCTTGTGCAGCATAAAATACTACAGGGAGAGAAAAAGCAAACATTAACCATCTAAAGACATGCTTATATTTTTCTAACCAATACTCTGAAACTTCAAAATACTCGGGGAATGATAAAAACATGACATTTCCGAATGCGAATCCTGCAATGCCTAATTTGTAAATCAAGCTTCTGTTTATTTGTTTCTGACTAGAAGAATAGTCATTTAAGCTGATATAAGGTTCGTATCCAATTGTTCCCAGTAAAAGCACTATTTCTTTAAGAGAGATTCGATCAGAGTGATATGTAATACGTACATTCTTTTTAGGAAAATTAACTTGTGATACCGTGATCGCAGATTGGAGCTTGTTGAGGTTTTCTAAAACCCAAATGCAAGAACTACAATGAATATGAGGAATATACAAGGTGGTTATTTGTGTATTCCCATCATCAAACTCAATCAGTTTTTCAGCAATAGAAGGAGTATCGAGATAATCGTACTTTCCTTTAATTTCTTCAGGAACGGCTCCAGGAGATGATTGAAGATCATAATAACAGGATAGATCATTAGTCGAAAAAATCTCATATACAGTTTTGCACCCATTGCAACAGAATGTTTTGTTATCAAAATTGATAGTCGTTGTACCGCAATCGTTTCCACAATGGAAGCATGTAGATTCCGTCATAACTTTTATTCATTTCTTACAAAGTTTAAAAACGATAACTATACATTCTATGACTTTTGTCATGTAGCTAAAATAGAGGCGCTTTTTTTGAGCCCTATATTTTGCTTGATATTTAAAAATTATCAGATTTTGAAATACCCAACAAAATACAATTGATCACCAGAGCTTACCAGATTACATCTACTATGATATACTACTGATGTAGTATTATACTATATGCTTGTAAACAACCTTTGTCAAGCGATTTGTTTTGATTATAACACCTTCTACTTGTAGACAAGCGGTTATAAGGTATTTTTGTAAAAGGGATACCGATTAAAAAGAGAGAGATTTTACAGAAAACAGATATTATAGATGTTGTGAATCATCTATAATTTTCATTGGATATAGGACGGTCTTCGTAAAAATCTTCAAAAGTTTTGTTTGTTGAGTACTTGTCTCTAAGTACTTTATAGACCATAATAATTACCATGAGTTGACCGATACAGGTTAAGTAAAACACCCAACCAAAAGTAAAATTCATTGTAGCCATAATCGTAACCATAATTAGGATTATAGTAGTAAGGGTTACCGTAAACATTGCAGAGAACTTCATCTTTTTCTTTTTTCTACAAGATAACGGTTTTTAGTCAATAAACCTCTTAAGGTTTCCTCAAAAAACGAACAGTTTTGCTGACAAAAATCATAGTTTCTGCCTCTGCATTTATCTAGTTTTGAATACAACATATCAAAAAGGTAAACCTATGAGAAAGATATTGATTCCAACAGATTTTTCAGAAAATGCAATGAATGCTTTACGGTATGCTGTTGAGCTTAATAAATATGAATACTGTGAGTTTTTTATCATTCATGCATATGATGATAGCAATAGTGATAAGGCAATAGATACAGCTTGTATTGATGAAGAATTGGTAAAAGTTTTGTCAGATATACGCAAGATATCACCCAACCCCAGGCATCAATATAAAACGATGGCTATTTTGGGGAATCTGGTAGACAATACCAATGATTTGGTTGATCAAGAGAATATTGATATTCTGATCATGGGAACACGAGGAAAAACAGATGATCGCAAAATGACTTTTGGCAGCAACACTTTACAAGTCGTAAGATATGTAAAATGCCCTGTCTTGGCTATCCCCAATGGATGTAAGTATACACAACCAAAAAATATTTTATTTCCTACCGATTATTTGATGCCTTTCAGAAGAAGGGAACTGAAACTTCTAAGTACTTTGACAAAGAGTTTTAGATCTATTGTAAACTTTTTATATGTTTCTGATTACGAAAAACTTTCGACAAGGCAAGAAGACCACAAGAAATTTATATCTACCTCTTTGCCAGAAGCAGAATTAAAATTTTGTACTACTCAGGCAGATGACCTTACTGAAGCTATAAATCAATTTATAGAAAAAAATGAAATTGATTTTTTGGTAATGGTGAATTCTAGAAATTCTTATCTCGAAAGCATACTGTATCAATCTACTATAGACAAAATTGGGTTACATATCAAAATTCCTTTTTTGGCAATGCAAAACCTAGATAGAAACTAAACAAATTATAATCTCTTATGAAACGTATATTGCTACCCACAGATTTTTCTGAAAATGCTTATAATGCAATGAAATATGCTATGCATTTTTTTGCAGAAGAAAAAGTTACCTTTTACTTACTCAATACCTTTACCCCTGTTTCTTATCATGCAGGATACCTTGTAGAAAACCCTACAATATATGGATTAGAAGATGTAAGTCTAATGCATTCTAAAAATGAGATAGAGAAAGTAGAAAATA
The DNA here is from genome assembly GCF_006443095.1 of Aquimarina algicola. Classification (GTDB taxonomy): domain Bacteria; phylum Bacteroidota; class Bacteroidia; order Flavobacteriales; family Flavobacteriaceae; genus Aquimarina; species Aquimarina algicola. The sequence goes on along the minus strand of NZ_VFWZ01000002.1, from coordinate 855,429 downwards.
GACTTAAAAAAGAATTTAATAATACTAATCATAGTTTTGAGCGATTATCTGCATTCAATACCCTGATCAGCGAGATCCAAGAAGTGGTAAAAGAGTATGAAATTGATCTTATTGTGATGGGAACCAAAGGCGCTACCGGAGCTAAAGAAATTTTTATAGGAACTCATACTATGTATACTATCAAAAAGGTAAAATGCCCGGTTATTGTTGTACCTTCTGATTTTGAGTTCGAAACTCCCAAAGATATCTTACTCCCAACAGATTATAAACTTGATGTGAATAATAGATATCTAAGTTTGATCAAAGAAATATGTGATAAACACATATCCAGACTCAACATACTCAATGCATATTATGGCGTGCCATTAGATAAAAACCAGAAAAAAGTGAAAGATTTTCTTGATGTATATTTTGAAGAAAATGCACACGTCTTTCATCTTGCAGAAAATGTAGATGTAATAGAAGCCGTAGAGGGTTTTCAGAAAAAATATAAGATCAACTTATTGATCATGATCCATAACAAACATTCTTTTTTTGAAAATTTATTGTTTAAACCTGTGATCAATCAGATTGCATATCATACCAATATTCCCTTTCTGGTAATCCCTTCTGAAGAAAGAATGTAACATGTAATGATGTAACTATTTTGCAAGATGAAACGAGTTTTAATCCCTACAGATTTTTCTGATAATGCATGGAATACGATTATGTATGCAATGCAATTGTATAAGAATATCCCTTGTGAGTTTTATTTATTAAACACCTATGAACTCAAGCCGATTCAACTTTTAAACACGGTGAGTTCACAACGAGTAGGGCATTTTTATGATACTATTAGAATAGATTCTGAAAAGGGATTAAAGCGTACTCTTGATGACATCAAAGCTACAATGCCACAAGTGCATCATACTTTTAAAACAGTTACCAAATCAGGATCATTATTGTCTAATATTGACCAATTGATGAAAAGTGTTTTTTTTGATATGATCATTATTGGTACCAAAGGAGCAAATGGTGCCAAAGAAGTTTTTATAGGAAGCACTACGCAAAAAGTAATTAGCACGATCAAAAACTGTCCTGTTTTGATCATACCGGAAGAGGCCAGGTTTCAGAAAATAACAACTTTGGCTTTTGCCACAGATTTTGAAAGAGTATACTATACTTCAGAAATCGAACCTATTATATATTTTGCTAAACATTTTGATGCATCTGTCAAAATGATCCATGTCAAAGAAGATTCGGTTTTTAATGAAGTTCAGCATTATAATGCAAATGTACTCGAAGAGTTTTTTAAAAATTTGGATTACGATATTCATACAGCAAATGACAGTACCAGTATAAAAAATGAAATTCAAAAACTGGTAGAAAAAGTAGCTGCTGATCTGTTGATTATGATCAATTACGAACATAGTTTTATAGAAAGACTTACTAGAGAGGCCGTAATCAAGAAGATGACCTTTCATACCGAAATTCCGTTTTTAGTTATTCCTTCTGATAACTGACAATTATCATTCTATTTCTAGTCAGAACAGGATATTTTTATATCATAATCATTAAAAATCAAGATCATGAAAAAAATACTTGTTCCGACTGATTTTTCAAACAATGCATATAATGCACTGTACTATGCGACACGTTTGTTTAAGAATGAAAAGTGCCAGTTTTATATTTTGAATACGTATGATGTTGAAGTAGCGGTTCTGGCAGGAATTATAGAAATGAAGCAAGGCGATCAAGAACTACGCAAAGAATCTGAAGAAAAACTAGAAGAAACTTATCATACTATAATCAGGGATACAGAGGATTTTGAACATCGTTTTGAGTGTATTTCTTCTTCAGAAAGGCTCATCGATACCATAGAACAAACAGTAAAAGAAAAGAAAATAGAACTCATTGTTATGGGGACCAAAGGTGCTACAGGAGCCAAAGGGTTTTTGATGGGCAGCAATACATCTAATATTATTCAAAAAATAAAATGTTGTCCTGTTTTAGCCGTACCAGACGAGTTTTATTTTGAAGACCCAGAAGATGTTCCGTACTCTAAATAATCAAATCGAATATCAAAGTAATTTTTAGTAACATCAACTGCTATAGGCTATTGATGTTGATGAAGAAAAAAAGAATATACCCATTATGATCGTTTACAACGATAAGTATGCGCTCTGTTTTTAAACCATTTAGTATAAATTAAAAAGACCAAATGTATGAAAAGGATACTTGTTCCTTCAGATTTTTCAGATAATGCTTATAGAGCACTTTATTATGCTACACATCTGTTTAAAGAGAAAGCATGTGAATTTTATATTCTGAATACTTTTGATGTAGATACCCCTATTTTAACCAGTAGGCTAGATACGAGCAAAGGTGATCTGTTATATCAACAACGCAGTAAAGCCTCTAAAGAAGGGTTAGCAAATACGCTTAATTCAATCAAAGAAGATGCAGAAAACTTTGATCATACTTTTGAAACCATTTCGATTTCTAAAAAACTCACAGAAACCATCAATAAGACGATAAAAAGTAAAAATATTGATCTTGTTGTCATGGGTACAAAAGGAGCTAGTGGAGTCAAAGAAGTTTTTATGGGTAGTAATACGGTAAAGATGATCCAAAAGATAAAGGGATGCCCTATCATCACTGTGCCCGATGAGTTTGATTTTATTCCTCCCAAAGAGGTTGCTTTTGCAACAGATTTCAAACACTCTTACAGCAAAAAAGAAATCCAACCCATTTTGAATATAGCAGCATTATTTAATGCAAAAATAAGAGTAATGCATATTCATGATGCAGAAACCTTGAGTAAAGAACAAGAAGAAAATTTTAAGCGATTAAAAGAGCATCTTGCAGCAGTTGAATACACAACGCACTGGGTTTCAAAATTTGATCAAAAAGCTCAGGTGATCAAAGAATTTATAGAAAAAATGGATATCAATATTTTGACAATGTTGTATCATAAGCATGGCTTTATAGAAAATATTACAAGAGAACCGGTTGTAAAAAAAATAGGTTTCAAAGCCTCTATCCCTTTTATGGTAATTCCTGAGATGAATTGATAATTGTCATAGTTTCAATTGTATTGATGATATACATTTATATCAAATAATACAAACACATTATCTTAATTAAAAACACACATTAAGAGAATTAATCTCTAAAGTATAGTGATGAAAATAAGTAATTGTGAATTGAGGTAATTTCAATTTGCACTAGCCGATTTATTGCTTAATCTTAAAATTTTATAGACATGAAAAAGAAGATTTTATTGCCTACAGATTTTTCAAGAAACGCATGGAATGCCATATCCTATGCTGTAGAATTATATAAAAACGAAGCTTGTGATTTTTATGTACTTAATGCTTTTAACGCTACAGGATATGCCCTAGAAAGTATGATGGTACCCGAACCTGGAGAGAAATTATACGAAGAAGCTAGAGAAAAATCAGAAAATGGACTGGGTAAAATTATGGAGAGACTCACTTTTAGAGATGAAAGCCCTAATCATCAGTTTTTTATGATATCCCAGTTTAATGGTTTGCTAGACGCAATCAAAGATATTGTAGACAAACAAGATATAGAAATGATCATTATGGGTACAAAAGGTACTACAGATGCAAGAGATGTGATCTTTGGAAGCAATACGGTAATGGTTATGGAAAAATCCAGAAATTGTCCGGTATTGGCAATCCCCGAAGATGCCACGTACAAGACATTAAACGAGATCGTATTTCCCACAGATTATAAAATGAATTTTAAACGTAGAGAATTACAAACACTGCTTGATGTAGCAAAAATTACCAAAGCAGAGGTAAGGGTGCTTTATGCATCCGATGGTGACCCTCTAGACGAAGAGCAACAAAGTAATAAAAATCTGCTGGATGAATATTTTGGAGGATTGACACATACTTATCATGCTTTGTACAATATCGAACCGCAATCTGCAGTACGTTGTTTTGTAGAAAGTAGAGATAGTGATATGATTGCTTTTTTCAACAGAAAACATAGTTTTTTTGGTAGTATTTTTTCCAGACCAATGGTAAAAAGTTTAGGTAGATACGCAAAAGTGCCTGTGCTGGCATTACACGATCTAAGAAGTTAGAATCGAACATAATTAAAATTAGTTTAGAATTCCCAATTTAAAAAGTATCCTCAATTTATAAAGTTTACAAAATGATTTGCTTTTACCGTATGGTAATAAAAGTAGAGGGTACTTAACAATAGAATAATTTAAAATTAAATCCCAAAAAGATGAAGAATATAGGAATTTGGATGGATAAAGAAAAAGCTCATATCATAACCATCAAAGAAGACCAAGAAGATATGACAACAATAATGTCTGATGTAGAAACATTTAATATCAAAGGAGGTTCTGGTACTCGTTTTAAAGGAGGACCGCAAGATGTAGTGCAGGATAGTAAATACTTGCATAGAGAGAAACAACAATTCAAAGCTTATTTTAAGAAGTTGGTTTCTTATGTGGAAACAGCAGATAGACTTGTGATTTTTGGCCCCGCAGAAGCAGGAGAAAAATTCAATAAAGAATTGCAAGAAAATTATAAAGGAATCAGTGAAAAAGTAAAAGATGTTATCAAAGCCGATAGTATGACTGATAATCAAACCAAAGCCTTGATAAGAGATTATTTTACCAAAACTACAAGCAAAATTTAGTAATGTTTGTAAACCCTGATAAATATCATTTTTTAAATCTTTGATTATAAGTAAATTATAGTTTAACCTTAAAAGAGAGAAAAATGAAGCAAGAAAACTTAAAACTAAGTAAAACACTCAAAGACCTTCATATAGAAACATTGAATTGGAAATCTATACAACATTTTATAGAAGACGAGATTCAATTTTCTAAGCAATTACTCAATTCTTATGTATTCGAGCCTGATACTCCAAACCTTTTTGAAAGACTACAGGTATTTAAAGACGAGTTTGCAGATGTCAGAAAAAAGATTGACATGTTGAAAGAAAGTATACAAAAACATGAAAATAATATGGGAGGCATGCTAGAGTGTGATGATCTGATTTCAAGTGATCATGTTTATTATCAGGAACACGAAAAATTAGAACAACGATTCAATAGCTTTCATAAAGATTTTAGAGATCTTAAATCGAGAGTATTTCTATATGCAAGTGATATCCTCAAAAGAAACAAAAAAGATAATGATTTGAATTTTTAAATTGATAATTGTCATTTTTTTATCGTAGCAACTACGCTAACTTTAGCATAGTATTATTAAAGATAAGTCTAACTAAACCTTCACGTTATGTCATTGATTAAATATAACAGAAACAGATTTCCTTGGATTAACGACCAGGTTTCAAACTGGTTAGAAGCAAATGATTTTTTTGCAGATGATTTTTTTATAAAAGATAGAAATCTATCTGCAATGAATGTCAAAGAGAATAAAGATAATTTTGAAATTGAACTTGCAGTTCCCGGTTTTTCAAAAGATAACATCGAGATCAGTATAGAGGATGATATCTTACATATTTCTGCACAAAGTAGTAATGAAGATGTTGAAGAAAATGAGAACTATACGCGCAAAGAATTTAGCTATAACAAATTCGAAAGAAAACTACAGTTACCCGTAAGTGTAGATCAAAAAGAAGGCGTAAAAGCTACGTACAAAAGTGGAGTGTTACTGCTTTCGTTATCAAAAAAAGATGAAGCAAAAGAACAACCCAAAAAAATCATTGAGATTACATAATCTCTGTTTGAAGGCAGAGAACAGTTTGGTGTATTAATGTCTCTGCCTTTTTTTGTATTCATCAAAATATAATAATCTTTAGAATACCAAATTTTACATTCTAGATATACGAGAACCCCTAACAACCTAACCGATATTTGAATATAATGAAGCGTATTCTAAAGATTATATTTAGTACTGTTCTTATACTTTTTGCAGGATTTTGGGTTTGGCATGAGTATACCTATGCTATGGATACTGTGATTCCTTTTGAAGTGAATAAAGCCGAGTTAAAAACTAAAGTGTTGATTGCCTCTCAAGGAAGTAGTTTAAAAGACTCTTTGGTACAAGGTATTATGAGGCATTATCAAAATGATTCGATATACTTTAAAATCATAGATGCATACACAATGTTTACAGTGAATATAGATAAGTGGGATGCACTTGTTATAATCAATTCATGGGAGTATAGAAATCCACCATCCAACCTCAAAAAATTTATACAAAATCACCCGGATCAATTAGATAAACTTATTATTCTATCAACAGTTGGTAGTAGTAATATGGCATTAAAAGATATAGATGTGATATCAGGAGAATCTATTATCGAAAAAACATCAGAATACACTAATATCATAGTAGAACGGTTAGATAAATTAATCAAATAAATCAACAAATATGAAATCACTATACGCCTATCTTGTCATCATATTACTATTATTTTGTAATTGTTCATCAAGTGAACTGGTAGAAAACTGGAAAAATCCGGATATCGATACATTCGAAGCTCAAAAAGTATTGGTTATCGGAATTTCTCCTAATATGGATAATAGAAAAATATTTGAAAGAAAACTAGCTTCAGAACTTAAAAAAAATGGAGTAGAAGCAGTAAGAAGTATTGATTATTTTGAGAAATCATTTACAAAAACCCCAAAAACAGAAGAAGAAGTACTTGCCCTTGAATCTCAATTATTAGAAAAAGGATTTGAAGCTATTTTGTTGTCTAAAGTAGTAGGGGTACAAGATCGTGTTACAGTTGTTAAGGCCTATAGAAATCTAGATAAAACCTTTAGTAGTTTTAAAGACGATTACTACAAAAATCAGGATATTTTTAGAGATAAGGATTATTACGAAGAATATCAGATTTTTCATGCAGAATCCTCGTTATATTGTATATGTCCCGAAAAAGAAAGAGAGTTAATCTGGAAAGGTTCAATAGACATTACCGAACCAGAAAATATTAGAAAAGCTGTTGGAGATTATGTAAAGGTATTGGTATGGGCATTAAAAGGACAACAATTACTAATTATTGAAGAACTTACTGATGAAGGTATTGATATATAGTGCAAAAGATTTTGAAATCCCTTTTTTGGAAAAGGCCAATAATGATTCGCATCAACTTAAGTATATTTCTGAACGTCTTACGGCAGAGACAGCACATCTTGCTCTTGGATTTGATGTTGTATCCATATTTTCTGCAGATGATGGATCATCAAAAGTATTAGAAAGATTAAAAAGCTTTGGGATTCGACATATTGCTTTACGCTCAACAGGCTACGATAATGTAAACCTGTCTATGGCTAAAAAATTGGGGATAAAAGTTGCATACGCACCAGGATATTCTCCAAAATCAATAGCGGAGCATGCAGTAGCTCTTTTGTTGGCAATGAATCGTAAACTTGTTCTGGCTGATCGACAGGTTAGCAAATATAATTTTTCACTTAGTAACCTTGTAGGTTTTGATATCCATAATAAAACAATAGGAGTACTTGGAACCGGTAATATAGGTAAAGCCATTGTACAAATCATGCATGGATTTGGTTGCACTATTGTAGCAAATGATTTGGTTGAAGACAGTACGTTACAACAAGAGTATAATGTTACTTATCTAAATATAGAAGAGTTGTGCGCTCAATCTGATATTATATTTTTAAATGTTCCTCTTACAACAAAAACACATCATTTTATAGACAAAGAGGTGATAAAAATGATGAAGAATAACATAATATTGATCAATATAGCCAGAGGAGGTGTTGTAAATACAGAAGATATATTAAGTGCATTAGATTTTGGTCACATTGCTGGCTATGCTTCGGATGTGTATGAGCACGAAAGCGGAGTTTTCTTCTATGACCTCTCTGATAATAAGCCTAATGATATAGTTTTAAAAAGATTAATTGATCATCCCAATGTGCTACTTACTCCCCATCAGGCATTTGCGACAAAAGAAGCGCTAACAAGTATTGCAGAAACAACTTTTTATAATATCAATTGCTGGCAAGAAGATAAGTTATGTAAGCATGATCTTACCGCAGAACTAGTGAGGTAATTTATGCTTTAAGATTCCATATAAAAAGGTTCCTATTATTGCACTGGCGATCACTACAATGATTGGTAAATATCCTGCTCCCAACAGTACAAACATTGGACCGGGACAAGCCCCTGCAAGTGCCCAACCCAATCCAAATATAATACCACCAAAAATATAACGGCGTAGATTTTTGTCTTTGGGACTTATATGAATAGGATCTCCATAAAAAGATTTGATCTTATATTTTTTAATGAGTTGTGTACTAATGAGGCCTAGTGTAACTGCAGATCCAATAATCCCATACATATGAAAAGAATGAAATTGAAACATTTCATAGATTCTAAACCATGAAGCAGCTTCAGATTTGAATAACGTAATTCCGAAAAGAATACCAATACCAAGAAATATAATTGAACGCATTTGGTTAAAATATTAGAGGAAAAATAATATGTACCATAGTTAAACCACCTATAAAAAAGCCGATAACAGCTACAAGTGATGGTAACTGTAAGTTGCTTAACCCAGAAATAGCATGGCCTGAAGTGCATCCTCCTGCATATCGGGCACCAAACCCTACCAGTAACCCTCCTATTATTAATAACAGTAAACTTTTTGGTTGAGATAGCGCTTCATTAGCAAATAAAAGATCTGGCATGTAGTTTTTACCAGGGTTTACAAATCCTTTAGCCTTTAGATCACTAATTGTTTCCGGAGCAATTGCAACACTAGAATCATTAGACAAAACAGTAGAAGCGATGATACCCCCTAATATAGCACCTAATACGACAATCAAATTCCATCGCTGTGATTTCCAATCGAATTTAAAAAAATCAGAAGCTTTGCCGGCACCACATATCGTACACATCGTTCTTAGGTTTGATGACATACCAAATGTTTTTCCACTCTTTAGCAATAAAAATAGAATTATAGCAATTAGAGGCCCTGATATATACCAAGGCCATGGATTATATATCCAATTCATGAGTGTTGTATTTTGGGATAAAGAAATGAAAAAACGTTATGCTATACAGTAACCTTAGTTACACATTACGTTTTATTTTATAGTACTGGGACATATAAAATCTGTAGTTATAATATCAGCTTCTTTGATTGCACCAAACCCTCCGGCGATATCAATAAAATTATGAATACCACGACTTTTGAGAATAGAAGCAGCAATTACAGAACGATACCCTCCTGCACAATGAATGTAAAAGGTTTTGTCTCCCGGAAATTGAATAAGATAATCATTAATGAAATCCAGAGGTGTATTATAAGCATCTGCTACATGTTCTGCTGTAAATTCACTTTCTTTACGAACATCAAATACAGGGATTTCATTTGTTTCGATACTTTCTTTGGTTTCTTTGGCAGGGATAGAAGTTATAGTATCATATTCTTTACTAGCTTTTTTCCAAGCATCAAATCCCCCTTCAAGATACCCAAGAGTGTTATCAAAACCAACTCTAGATAGTCGAGTAATGGTTTCTTCTACTCTTCCTTCTGGTGTAATTAATAAAATGGGTTGTTTTACATCTTGAATCAAGGCACCTACCCAAGGAGCAAACCCACCATCAATACCAATAAAAATAGATCTTGGGATATGCCCTTTTACATAATCACTTTGATGTCTAACATCTAAAACGATAGCTCCAAATTCATTTGCAGTTGCCTCAAATTCTTCTGGAGATAATGGTTTGGCACCACGATCAATAATATCATCAATATCATCATACCCTTCTTTATTCATTTTTACATTGAGAGGGAAATAAGAAGGAGGAGGCAATAATCCCTCTGTAACTTCTTTGACAAACTCTTCTTTGCTCATATCTGCACGCAGGGCATAATTTACTCTTTTTTGGTTTCCGAGAGTATCGACAGTCTCTTTCATCATATTTTTACCACAAGCAGATCCTGCACCATGTGCTGGATAAACAGTGACATCATCTGCTAGAGGCATAATTTTGGTTCGTAAACTATCATATAGTGTTGATGCTAACTCCTCTTGAGTCATATGTGCTGCTTTTTGAGCAAGATCCGGGCGACCAACATCTCCTAAAAATAAGGTATCTCCACTAAAGATAGCATGATCTTTTCCATCTTTATCCCGAAGTAAAAATGTGGTACTTTCCATAGTATGTCCCGGCGTATGTAATGCTATAATAGTAATATGCCCGAGTTTGAATTCTTGTTGGTCTTTGGCAATAGTAGCATCAAAAGATGGATTTGCATTTGGTCCATAGATGATTTGTGCCCCTGTTTCTTTTGCTAGTGTGAGATGACCACTAACGAAATCTGCATGAAAATGAGTTTCAAAAATATATTTGATTTTTGCCTGATCTTCGTTTGCTTTATCAATATAAGGTTTTACTTCGCGTAATGGGTCAATTATTGCAACCTCACCGTTACTTTCGATATAATAAGCACCTTGTGCAAGGCATCCTGTATATATTTGTTCAATTTTCATTCTTATTATTTTATACTTTTTCTCACTCTAAAAAAAGAAAAAGCCATTATACTTTTTGATATTTCAAAAATAGGGTAATAATCAATTGGATACAGTAACAATTGTTACAAAGCTATTTTACAGACTTTAATTATTGTATTGATTTTATTTTTTTTGAAATAGTTCTATTTGTTTTTTTGCTTCATTATATCCTAGCTCATAGATCTTATCAAGATTACTATTGCTAAAAATACCAAAGTTTACAAGCTCTTGCGGTTGTATCACAATATTACACAATGTGAATTTAGCTTGAGAATTAGGCATTGCCCTAAGATAATATGCTCTTTGCATCACATTGTATGAGTGTTTGAAGTCTGAAATCTTAGGTTTGGTAATAGGAGATACGTCTACACCAATTATAAAATCGCAATGTTCTTGTAATGGAGTAATAGGAAAATTATCAAGAATACCACCGTCAGCATAAAGGTTTTCATTGATCAAAACCGGTGTAAAAACTCCCGGAAAAGCAGCAGAAGCTAGTAGTGGTTTGATAAGTTCTCCTTTATTGAAAACAGTTTTTATTCCTTCTACAAGATTTGTAGCAGTGATAAATAATTGTCTCTGTAATGCTTCAAAAGAATTATTTGGGAACATTTTTTTTAGATCATCATAAAATTTTTCTGAGTCTAAGAAACCTGCTTTTTTTCGAGTAAATCGATTAAAATTGAACAAAGAAGTTTTTTTGAAAAAGTCTTTGATTTCCTCTGGAGTATATCCTTTTGCATATAGAGATCCAACAATAGCGCCTGCACTTGTACCTGAAACAAAATTAACAGGTATTTTTGCTTCATTTATAGCTTGTATCGCACCGATATGGGCAACACCTTTGAATCCACCGCCTGATAAGACTAACCCTACATTTTTAGCTGTTGTTAACATACAAACATAATTTATAAAATCGGACTAAAAATCTTTGCGACCCCTTCTAGAAGTTTATTTTGCCAAGGTCTTTTTACAAAGGTACTATAGTTTAATAAAATACTTTTGTTGCAGTCTTTTAAAAAATCATTCTTGAGATCAATTGCAAAGTTATTGTCATAAATTATAGCATTGACCTCATAATTTTGTTCAAAACTACGAATATCAAGATTTGCTGTTCCTACAGATGAAACCATATCGTCTGCAACTACAGTTTTGCTATGCAAAAAACCATCTGATAGTAAATAAATTTTTACCCCTGCCTGTAATAGTCTTTCAAAATAGGAGCGGACACACCATTTTACTACTCTACTATCAGAATTATTAGAAAGCAACAATCGTACATCTATACCACTTAGTGCAGCAACTTTTAATGCATCCAAAATTGATTCACCAGGAATGATATAGGGATTTGCAATATATACATATTTTTTAGCTTCATTAATGATAGAAAAATAACTTTGTTGGATTGATGAGAAATCAGAGTCAGGTCCACTATGTACAATTTGTACAGTAGCATTGCCAACAGAAGGGTTTTTTATAAAGTAAGATGTATTTAATAAATCATCTTTTTTAGATATTAAATACCAATCCAAAGCAAAAACAGCAAAAAGATCATGCACAATCGGGCCTTGTAGTTGTAGATGCATATCGTGCCATATTCCCAGATTTGGATCGCCTTTTAGGTACTTATCCGATACATTGATCCCTCCGGTAAAAGCAATTTTATTATCAATGATAATAATTTTACGGTGATTTCGGTAGTTAATAGAAGACAAAAATTTACCAAAACGTATTGGTAAAAACTTATGAATTTCTACCCCTATTTGCTCAAGTTTTCTAATATATTTCTTGCTGAGGTGTAGACTGCCGATACCATCATAAATGATCTTAATTCTAACTCCGTTTTTAATTTTTTGTTTAAATAAATCAAACAATCCATTAGTAAGTTCCCCTTCTTCAAAAATATAATATTCGAGATAAATAAATTCTTTAGCATTTTTTAAGGCATCGAAAATGGCATTAAAAGTTGCTTTTCCATTTTTGAGCAGTTGTACATCATTTCCTGGATGTGGAGAAAAATAAGATGTATTTGCAATAAGAGAAATGAGCTTATAGTGTGTATGATATTTTTCTTTTGAAATGGGAGTATAGTTCTCGATTGCTTTTTTTATATAAGCCGTAACCTTTGGAGTGTAATGAAGTTTAAAAAGTTTGTTTTTTCTTCTATTTCTACCAAGCATTAAATACAAAAAAATACCACCAACAGGAATTGTAAAAATGGCAAGCAACCATGCAAGGGTTTTGGTAGGCCGCATTCCATTAAGAAGCAACCTGATAATGATAAAAATTCCTAATGCAATATATAGCGTAAGAACAATAGAATACACCATCTATTACTTTATATTTAGTTCAATTAATTATGCATAATTAAAAGAGGCACCTTTGTGCCATAGCTTATTTTGGAAGTCTCAGACCCTTTAAAAAAACGCTCCAAGAATGTTTCTCTTTGTATAAATAGAGCCGTCATATCTATATCCATAATTTGCACAAAACTATTGATGGCAAGAGCAGTAGGAACATTAACAATAGAGTGAAATGTATGATTGATGTCTTTAAAAAAATTCTTCATTTCTTTTTTATCATCAAAATCTGCTACCGTAACAGTGTCATCTTCTCTTATTTTGAGAATACGTAGAGAAGATTTATGCTTTGTTATTGTGTCTACAAGAGGTTCGATATTATGGTCATTAAAATGATCTCCGTAATCAATTACATATAGAATACTTTTTGGGGAAGTATATTTATACCCTTGTGGAATAGCGATTAGGGGACAATCAATTTTTCTGATTACATTAAGGGTATTACTCCCAAAAACAACTTCGATAGCATTTGTAGCACCGTTGGTCCCCATGATGATCAGATCGATATGGTACGTTTTTATTGCTTGTTTGATTGCATCTGTAAACACATCATAATCAGTGATGGTTTGAAAATAATATTCTTCATCTTTATAAGTATCCTTTAGTTTTTGGGCAATATGGTCAAGTTTTTTCTTTACATCGCTAATTACAGCCTCGTGAATAGATTGATTTGCAGGAGCAACCATCAAATCATCGGTAGTATAATTAGATACTTTTTGTACATTTAGAATATAAAAGGTACAGCTCTCATTTTTATAAAATTGCATCGCATAGTCAATTGCGTTTTGAGCATTATCAGAAAAATCTGTTGGAAGTAGAATATTTTTCATTTTTTGATCGCGTTTTATATCAAATAAAAGTAGAGGAGTTATGATAGTAAAACTATGATATTTGTCATGATTACTATATCAGTATTGTTTTGACTAGAAATAGGTTACGAGTTTTGCTTGGTGATTTTATTGATAAAATAAAGTTTTAAAAAAGTGTAACAAATCAATAGTGTTTTTGTCTTATGGGTATGCGCAAGATTCTATTAGGCATGGTTTTTTATTTGATCTGTAGTCAATATGCTATAGCGGATGAAAACGTGCCTAAGTTTTTTTCTCCAAGAGGAGAACTTGTATTTTCTAAGGCAGAAATATTAAATGAATATACAGCAAGAATCCCTTTTAAGCTTGTTGATAGGCTTATTGTAGTAGAGGCAGAACTACTTAATAAAAAAGGAAATTTTATTATAGACACAGGTTCTGAGACGCTATTACTGAACGAAATGCATTTTCCCGTAAAAAATCCTTTTATCTCCAGAAAAAAGAAATCTTCAGGCGTTCTAGAAGTCATTGATGACACTTTTGAGCAAAAAATACAAGATTTTGTATTACAGAATTTTAATTTGAAGAATAAAACTTCTGATGTCGTTAATCTATCACATATCGAAAAAGCAAAAAAAATACATTTACTAGGTATTATTGGATATAATATATTGAAGGATTATGAGGTTTTTGTTGATATGCACCTTAATCAAATAACACTTAGCAAAGTCAACCGAAAAGGAGATAAACTGAATCCTAATGTATATGCAGAAACCATTACAGATAGTATACATTTTAATCTAAAAAACCATACTATCGTTCTTGATGGTTTTGTCGGAGATCAAAAAGTGAGATTTGGTTTAGATAGTGCGGCAGAGTTTAATCAAATCAATAAAAGAATAGGAAAAAAAGCATTAAAACATTTTTATCCTAAAAGAAGATTACTATTATCAGGAGCCAGTGACAACAAGATTGAAGTTATGGCAGGAAAATTGTTTAAAGTTAAGTTAAGTAAAACGGTTTATTTTGGACCAATGAATACAGTACTTACTAATTTGAACAAAATGAATGAAGCTTTTGGGACTGATCTTGATGGTGTTTTGGGATATGAATTTTTTCAACAAAAAAGAACAATTATCAATTATCAAAAAGAAAAGCTTTACTTTGTAAGTTCTCCTATAATACGATAGTGAAGCAAATTATAGTATACCATATTTATTTTATTCTGGCTATTGCCGGGTTTTCCTCTTATGCCCAAACCATTCCTTTTAAAGGATATAAAATAGAAGGAGAAGATTTAGTATTTGTTTTTGATAAAAGAGAATATCAGAAAGCTACCTCTGATGGAAGGGGTAGAACCTTTGATTTTGAAGACCTTGATATAGAAAATGTGGTAGTTGCAGGAGAATTTAATAATTGGTCTAAGAAAAAGTGGAAAATGAGAAGAATTGATGAAAATCGATTCGAGTTGAGAAAAAAATTAAGTGATTTTACCGATGCGTTTTCCTGGGAGTTTAAGTTTGTAATTAACAATTCCTATTGGGCAGAACCTTCATGGAATGATGAAAATATTACAAGAGCTAAAAAAAATGGTTTTAGGTTAGAAACATATAACTTAAAAATGTATACGGCTTATCCCGATGGTAATGGTAATGTGACCTTCACACTCAATGGATATAAAAATGCAAAAAAAGTAATACTTAGCGGAAGCTTTAATAAATGGGACGAGCATTCATTTAAAATGAATAAAACAAATGATTGCTGGGAATTGAAGTTACGTATCAAACCCGGGGAGTACGAATATAAATTTATTGTAGATGGAAAATGGATTATAGATCCTGACAATCCCAGGAAGGTAGACAATGAATTTTTTGGGCACAATTCTGTAATTGATATAAGGGCATCCAAAGAATTTATATTAAACGGCTATTTAGAGGCTAGAAAAGTAATTCTTTCAGGATCATTTAATCATTGGTCAGAAGACCAGTATAGAATGACCAAAACTAAAACAGGATGGCGTTATACAACTACGCTTTCAGGAGGTAAGCACCATTATAAATTTATTGTAGATGGCAATTGGATCGTTGATCCTGATAACCCTGTCAAAGAATATGACTTTCAGGGTAATATCAACTCTGTATGCATGATTAAATGATTCGATTATCCCCCTATGGTGATCATGCTTCTATTATTTGTATGTTTATCTGTTTGATTAAATTTTTCTAGAGTGTCCATACCATTTCGTATTTTCAATTTCGTCTTTATAGCATTTTGAACAACCGGGATAATGGATTCACCTTTTCGAAGTGGGTTTAATAGATCGGATTCTTTAGTTGAAAAAAGACAGTTTTTTATATGTCCGTTAGCAGTCAACCGTATTCTGTTACAACCATCACAAAACGGATTGGTCACAGAGCTTATGATTGCAAAAGTACCTTGATACCCTTTAATTTGATATGTTTTGGTAGTGTCGTTTGGCGCATCTGCACATTTAATGATTTCTTCGTTGCTATAATTAGAGTGTACCTCGGCTAGAATTTCCTGTAAGGAAACCATTTGATCTATATTCCAGCGATTTCCATCAAAAGGCATAAATTCTATAAATCGTACATGAATAGGATTGTCTTTACTAAGTTTAATAAAATCAATAATTTCATCGTCATTAAACCCCTTCATCAAAACGCAGTTTACTTTTACATGAAAGCCTTCTTTTACTAATAAAAGAATGTTTTGATATACTTTTTCAAAATAAGATCTTCGGGTTATACCTTTGTTTTTTGTAGCATCCAAAGAGTCAAGACTTACATTGAGGCTTGTAATACCGCATTTTTTGAATTGATCGATAAACCTGTCTACGATTACACCATTTGTAGTCATTGTTAATGTTATGGGTAGAGAGGCTAATTTTTCCATAATCAGGCCTACATCTTTACGTACTAAGGGTTCTCCTCCTGTCAATCGTATTTTGTCAACACCTAGCTCAACAAAAGCTTTAGCAATCGTATAGATTTCTTCATAGGTCATGATATGAGACTTTGGCGATAATTGTACACCATCTTCTGGCATGCAATAGGTACACCTTAGATTACACCTTTCGGTCAACGAGATTCTGAGGTAATTATGTTTTCTTCCAAAGGTATCTGTAATAACATTTTGATTACCATCGATATGCGTTTGCTTTGTTTCATCTGTGTTTGTACTTTTTTTAGTCATGTCTTGCTCCTTTTAGAATTCTAAAAACATGTAATACTTCAGGAAAGATGGCATCCATAGATTCTTTTGCTCCATTGGTAGATCCTGGTAATGCTAATACCAAGGTATTTTTCAATGTTCCTGCGATACTTCTGGATAGCATGGCGTAGGGCATTCTATCTTGTCCATATTTACGTATTGCTTCTTCTATACCGGGGATAGACCTATCTATGATTGGTCGCAGTGCTTCTGGGGTAACATCTCGTTTAGATAAGCCTGTGCCTCCAGTATAAATAATAAGATCAGCACCTTGTTCCTGATAATGTTTTGCTTTGTTTTGTATGATTTCTGCTTCGTCCGGTATAATGATGTAATCTAATACCTCTACAGAACATGTTTCAAGCTTTTCTATAATAGCTTTACCGGCTTTATCTTCTTTTTGACCTGCAGATATGGTATCGGAACATACGATCACAGCAGCTTTAAGATCATCCCTAAATTTATCTCTATAATCAGATTTTCCTCCCTTTTTATGCAATAACTTGATTTGATGAATTTCTATACCTTTATCAATAGGTTTTAGCATATCATACATATTGAGTGCTACGATACTGGCTCCATGCATAGCTTCTACCTCAACACCGGTTTTGTAAATCGTTTTTACCGTAATAGTAATTTTAATTTCCAAATCATTAATGTCATAATCAATACCGGTATATTCTATGGGCAATGGATGGCAATCCGGTAAAAGGTCAGCAGTTTTTTTTACGCCTAGTAATCCGGCAGCTTTACTCATGGCAAACACATCTCCTTTGGGTACTGTACCTTTTTGTATTGCTTCTATGGTTTTCTGCGAACTTACTCTTACAATTGCCTGCGCTGTAGCTGTTCTTAATGTGTTGGTTTTGTGTGTTATGTCTACCATATTGTCAATTTTGGGACTATGTGTTTTGTTTCCATTGATGTGTTTGATCTTCAAAAATCTCTTTTCCAAATACAGGAACATCAGCTTTTATAGCCTCAACAACATATTCCAGCGCTTCAAAAACTACTTTTCTTCTAGGAGAAGAGACAAAAACGAATAGACATATTTCTCCGGCATTTACTTTTCCCAGACTATGATATATATGCATGCATGTTAGGTCAAATTTAGAAAAAGTAGCTTCTCGTATTTCATGAAATTTTTGATTTGCCATTTCTTCATAAGCAGTATACTCTATAGCGGTCACTATTTTATCATCGATATTATCTGCTCGTACTTGCCCGAGGAATATATTATGCGCCCCAATATTGGTTTTGCTTTGGTGCTTTGCTATAGAATTACCAATAAATTCTGATGTAATTGCACCTTGTTTAAAAACATTTTTTGGTTTTTTTGTTTCCATAAATATTATGTTATATCTCATTGGTCTTAAGGTTTGTCATGCTTATTGCCAAAGCATTAGCCCCTCCTATTACATGAGATACATTTTTAAATCCGTTTGATTGTAAAATTTCTACTGCCTTTTTGCTCCTGATGCCCGATTGGCAAAAGACAATTATTGCGCTGTTAGTCTCAATAGATGTAAGTTGTTCCTGTAATGTACCTAATGGAATATATATAGGGTTCAAAATATCAATTTTAGGTTGCTCATGAGCTTCGCGGACATCGATAAATTGAACATTTTCTTTTTGAAAAGCCATTTCTGCAGTAATTTCTGATACATGAGAAACCCCACAGAAGAAGTCATAATCTATAGTTTCAAAATATGCAGCAGAGGCTTTTACGTTTTCAATTTCTTTCTCTACTCGAGTTGTGGTGAATGATGAAGAAGTACCTGCTAAGCAATCATACATAAATAATTGGTTGCTAAGTACATTACCTAAACCTAGAATAATTTTTAGTGTTTCGTTTGCCTGCATGCTTCCGATAATACCGGGTAAAACACCAAGTACACCAATTTCTGAACAGTTTGGTACGCTGCCTGCTTTTGGGGGTTCGGGGAAAAGACATCTGTACGATGGACCGTTTTGATAATTGAATACAGAGACTTGTCCTTCAAATTTAAAAATTGCCCCATATACCAGAGGTTTACCTGTAATAATGCTTGCATCATTAACTAGATATCTTGTAGAGAAATTATCACTTCCATCAACAATAATATCGTAATTTTCAAAGATTGAAATTGCATTTTTGGTCGTAAGTTGTTCGGGGTATGCAATAATCGTAATATCAGGATTGAGATCTTCTAGTCGTTCTTTGGCTGCTACTGCTTTATTTTTCCCCAAAGTACTGGTACCATATAAGATTTGTCTATGTAAATTCGAAATATCTACAGTATCAAAATCTATAATTCCCAAAGTGCCTACACCTGCTGCAGTAAGATATTGTAATATCGGACAGCCTAGTCCTCCTGCACCTATGACAAGTACTTTTGCATTATTAATTTTATTTTGACCGGTAATTCCTATTTCTTCAAGGATGATCTGTCTATGGTATCTAGAATTAAAAGTGTTCATATGATACAAATTTGGTTTATCCTCCTGCAAAAGGAGGGAGCAGTGCGATTTCTGCTCTATCTTTTATTATAAAATCGTTATCTACTAATTGTTGGTCAATAGCAACTTTAAAATTTTTCTCGTTGAGCTTTGGATAGCGATGTTCAAGTTGTTGTATTAATTGCGCAACAGAACAAATTTCAGTTTGTAACTGCTCCTCATTTTTACTAGTCGCTTCTACTAGCATTCCAAAGTATTTAATCGTGTGTTGCATAAATAATAGTTTTAAAATCTTTCATAGTATTTATATTGGCAACTATATTGTACTCTTCTTCTTGTAAAGCAATAGTTTTTGTTTTTACAGAGGAAACAAGTTTACGTAAACGTAGTTCTCTTTGCTGTAATAGTTTTTCGCACATCGTAGCACAATGTTTTTGATATATAGCAACAAGGGGAATGGTTTTTCTGCTTGCGCTAAATTGAATGATGTCGTATCCTTCTTCTTTGTGCGATAGTAGTTGTCTTAGAAGATGTGTTGTAATAAAAGGGACATCACAACTTAATACCAGATTATCACTTGTTTTAGAATATGAAAGGCCGGTATACAAACCTGCTACAGGACCGGAGTTTTTGACCAGATCTTCTATTCGCGTATGTCCAAAAGTGTCATAAGCCATATTATTGCTCACAATAAGTATTGAATCTACCAAAGGGGTCATGGCTTTGATTATATGATGTACAAAAGGCTTTTTATTAAATAGAACCAAACCTTTGTCTGTACCCATTCGTGAGCTTTTACCTCCTGCTAGAATAATACCGGTTATGTTCTTTTTATCATTCATAATATCGCGGCAAATCTATTATAGCGAAAGATTTTGTAGTTCTTTGTCGAGAAACTCCCAACATTTTTGATTAATACGATCAAATGATATGATGACTTTTTCTCCATATGGAGTAAGATGAGCTCCACCACCACCTTTTCCTCCTGTCGTTGTGATAACAAGTGGTTCTTTGGTGGTTTTATTCATACTATCTAGGAGATTCCATGCTTTTTTATAAGACATTTGTAAGGCGCTGGCAGCCTTACGTAAAGAACCGGTCTGAGCAATAGCTTTGAGTAGCTTTACTCTTCCTTCTCCTAAAAACATGCCCTGTTCTGATTCTATCCAAATTCTACTTTTAATAGCGTAATTCATCGATATCTAAATTAATAACCGTTTAGCATTTAAAGATACAACGATTATTGTAATAATGTTTTTCTTTATCAGAACTTTAATACATCCAAAACAAAATCACTGTTTTTTTCAAGATTAGAATCATCATTAAAAAGACCAATGTGTATCAAAAAACCAATCTTGTATAGATGTAGAGAGGATTTAAGGATTTGAAGGCTTTATGTTATGGTTAAAATGTAAAATTTTAAAGTAAGTTTTATACTACAAAAAATATAAAATTATTTATTTTATAACGATAAAAAGCAATTATAAAGAGTTAAAAAATCAAAAAATTCATTTTTTTTTGTAAATTTACCGAAATTTAAATGTTTAAAAGCCCCAAAATAAAGCATATGAAGAAAAACTACTTTACCCCACAAAATACTACTCAAATTAAGTTATCTCTCTATCAAAGAGACTTATAGCTAATTACTAGTTAGAATACGTCAAAATGTAGATATCCAATTTATCTATTTAGCCCTTTAACACTTTTGAGATGCTTTTTTAAAAGCTAAAAGCATTGTTTACATCTGTTTTGTAAAAGCGTAAATGTCTATATAAAGTGTACAAAAACTAATCAGATTAATGACTATCGGCGATCTATTTCCCCTAGTAGAATACTATTGTTATCAAAGTAATATTCTGCAGTAGTGCTGTATAGTTCAAAAATTATAATTGCTGTAGATCCAGTGATTATAGATCATCCAGAGAGATCGATATGACTAATATTCATCTTTTCTGACCCCAAGTAAACACTAACTGACAAATGAAAGTAACACATTGTAAAAAACCGTCTCTAGGGACAGTAATATTAATATTACTGATCACCTCATTTAATTTATATGCACAAGATTGCCTTACTGTTGATAATATAGGAAAAGGAGATCATGATAATGACATGATCTGTGACCTGTATGATCTGGATGATGATAATGATGGTATTCTTGATGATGTAGAATGTGGGTTTGAGAAAACAATATTAAACGGAAGTTTTGAGGTAGATAAATTAGTTGCTCCCAGACGTTGGGGTCTTGTCAGGGATTCTAAAGTAGTAGGATGGCAAAGTTCTCTATCTAGTAGGTTAATCGAATTTTGGGGAAAAGATTTTCAAAGAATTGTTGCTCCTGATCAAGATATTATAATAGAATTAAATTCAACCAACCCATCAGCAGTTTATCAAAGATTAAATATCCAGCCTGGAGATCGTATTATCTGGTCGGTCTATCACAAAGGTAGACGAGGTGTTGACAAAGCTTCTGTACGAATAGGAACCAGTCTTGCAACAGCTCCTGTACAACAGATCATGACTACAGGAAGAAGTAACTGGAAACATTATGTAGGTTCATATACAGTTCCTGCAGGTCAAACCAATACGCTTTTTATACTAGAATCGGTATCTACAGACAGAAACCATAGAAGTATTGGTAACCTTGTCGACAATGTTCAGGTATTTTTAGTAAAAAAATGCCCTGATTTTGATTCAGATGGGATTCCAAATGATAAAGATCTTGATAGTGATAATGATGGGGTATATGACGTGGTAGAAGCAGGAGGTAGAGATGATAATGATGATGGTAAAGCAGATGATACCGACAATAATACCGATAATAGCACGACTTATGGTATACCTAGCTCTGCAAGAGATGGGATTACACCTATAGATATAGGCAATGATGGCACTCCGGATTTTCTTAATCTGGATAGCGATTCAGATGGGTGTAGCGACGCAGACGAAGCTTATAATGATCCCGATGCCGATGGTAATGATACCGGAGTTTATGGAGTTGATCCTGCTACAGTTTCTTCTGATGGATTAGTAACTACAGCTCCTTACACAGATCCCGTAGTTATAGATTATCCGGTACTAAAAGTAAAAAAGAGAATCCTGAATAGTAGTGGAAATGATATTACAGGAGGGGTTGTTGATTTGGGAGAACAGGTTTATTATGAACTTACAATAGAAAATCAAGGAGGAGAAGATATCATAGATGCAGTGATAAAGGATGAGATCCCAGACAATGTATCGTTTAGATCAGGAAGCTTTGAGGCCGATAGTGGGATTACCCCGTCATACAATGCTACCAAGAGAGAAGTTGAAATTATAATCGATAATACTGTTATAGAAAAAGATGACAGTCCTATACAAGTACGTTTCAAAATAGATATCCCTTCTAGTTGTATTGATCTTAGAGATGCGTGCTCTAATGAAATCAAAAATACTGCTTTTGTTACCTATACAGGGAAAGATTCTATGACTATAATACGAGATCAAGAAAGTATTTTAAGTCAGGATGCATGTCTTTTTGATGTAGAAGGAGCCTCTGTATTTACAATAGATGTGTCTCGTTGTGACAATAATTACGAAGCATTTATTTGTACTGGACCTGTAGATATTGCCGCTGGATCAGGCTTTAATTCTTATACTTGGACGAATCTTGATACCGGAGCCGTAATTGGACGTAGACAAAATATTACGATTAGCAATGGAGGTCGATATAAAGTAGATAAAGTTAGCACAACAGGATGTACTAATTTATCAGAAATCTGGACGGTAAAAGCATTTAATACAATACAAAACCCGGTGATTGCTATCGCAGAGTCGGCGGGAGTAAATGGCAATGTAAGAACTTGTCCGGTTACTGCAGAAAAATTTCCAGAATTATTTTTGTGTGGTAAAGATGATGAGATCTATCTTAACCCCCCGTTTGTAGGAGCAAATAGTATAACATGGGAGCGTTTGGATGCAACAGCATGTCCATCTGTACCAAGAGATGAAGATTGTCCTACAGTTGCTTCTGCATGTGATTCTGAATGGGTACAAGTAGCAAATGGATCTGATTTTACCATAAAAGAATCAGGAGAATATAGAATAAATGCCTCTTTTGATGGGGGATGTACGATTCCATTTTATTTTAATGTATATAAAAATAGCTTTGAACCTAATCTTGTTCTTATTCAGGATGTAGTCTGTACAGAAAAAGGGATCCTTAGTGTTCAAAATTCATCAAATCAATACGAATATCAGTTAGAAACTCCTTCAGGAAAAATACTTCCTGTTACAGGAGATGTAAATGATCCCGATAGTAATGGATATCAAGACTTGTCAGAGTTTTCCGGGTTAACAGAAAAAGGGAATTATAAAGTAAATGTTAGGCAAAAGAATGGATTACCAACGGCTTGTGTATTTACTGCAACCCGTTTGGTAAACACTCCGGATCCAACTGCTGTCATTACAGCAACAGCTCCAGAATGTCCAAGTGATACGGGAGAGGTACTAATCAACGTAGAAAATGGTGTGCTTAATTATACTTACACGGTTAGTAGTACAACCAATACCTTTACAGCAACCGAAGGGCCAACAACAGAAACCAACCATACGTTTACAGGATTAAATCCTGATACTTATACTGTAGAGGTATTATCTTATGATGGAAGTTGTGTAGATACTCAAAATGTAATAGTAAAAGAGTCACCTGCTTTTTCTGCAGTTGCAAGTCTGAAAAAAGATTTAAGCTGTAATGTAAATTATCAGCCGGACCCTCTTGTGACTTCTCCGGCTTTTGATCCAGATCAATTTACAGCCTTAGTAAAAGTAAACATAACAGGAGGAAGCGGTTCTTATCGTTTCAGTACAAGTAATACGATGACACCAGTACTGTCTCCGGAGGTTTCAACAACAGATGAGTTTCGCTTTACTAGTGCAGGAGTATATACCATTTTTGTAGAAGACCTTACAACAAAATGTATTATTCCGGCAGGATCAGTAACCGTAAGTACTTATGATCCCGTAAGCGTAAGCATGACACCAGTTACAGCCAAATGCCCGGGCAATGATGGATCACTTGTAGTAAACGTAACTTCTGGTAAGGGGCCATTTATCTATATTCTGGATAGTTCTACATTTACAGCAGCATTAAATGAAACAACACATACCTTTAATAATGTAAAACCAGGAAGCCACAATGTTTTGGTGATTGATCGTTTTGGATGTCAATCAAATGCAGCCAGTACTACTCTTGAAGCTCCCAAAGCCATTGAAGCAGATATAGCGATTACACAAGAATACCGTTGTGATGCGACCGGTAAACCTGAGCAAACTGCAACGATTAGTGTTACAAACCCCAAAAATGGTAATGGCTCTTATGAGTATAGTATTGATGGGGTGGATTTCTCTAATACAAGTGGAGTTTTCACAGGGCTTAAGGATGGCGTATATGCCGTATATATAAGAGATACAGATACTCATATTTGTCCGGTAAATCTTGGTTCTTTAACGGTGAATCCTTTACAGCAAGTGATTGATCTGGATTTCAACTTTTCTCAGGTAGAATGTCCTGCATTGACCTCTGATGTTACGATTACACCTACGGCTACCAATGCAGCTACAGCTTTTGAGTATAGGATCACAGCACCGGCGTTACAAGTAAAGCCATGGCAAACATCCAATATGTTCAAGAACCTACCGGCAGGAACCACTTATACTTTTGAAGCAAGAACAACAACAGATGGATGTATCTATACAGAAAATGTTGCCTTACAAAATATAGACATTATTGCTGTAAAACCTACCGTTACTAAGCGACCAACCTGTAATACAGATACAGATGGAATAATATCTTTTACAGTAACAGATATTGATTTTGCTACAACATCCTATGATTATGAGGTTTCCGGAGGTACAATTTCAGGAACAATAACAGGTAACGCAGTTACAGCCAGAACAACTCCTGTGAATGGGCTAGGAGCCGGGATGTATACAATTACGGTAACCGATACTACAACAAAATGCACTGCAACAGGCAATATTACAATTACAGAGCCAGGCGCTATTGCTATAGATAAGATAGATGTTAAACCTCTTACATGTATCAATGATGCGATAGTAACAGTTACAGCATCGGGAGGTAATGGCGGTATAGAATTCGAGCTTAAGGATGGTAGTAATACTACTGTTGCCGGACCACAAAAAAGTAACAAATTTACTATTGATAAAGCAGATACATATACCATTATCGCCAAAGACAATCAGAGCTGTAGTATTGATGATACTGTTATTATTACTACCCCTCCGGTACTATCGGCAACCATAGAAAATACATCAGACTTATGTTATGATACTACAGATCAATCACGATTGGATATTAGTGTTTCAGGAGGAAAAGCACCTTTTCATTATTCGGTAAATAAGGGCGCTCAACAATTGATAGCAGGAACTACATTTAGTATTGCTAATCTCTTGCCAGACACCTATGCTATCGTCATTACAGATGCTAATGGATGTGATGTTACGCTCAATAAAACAATAGCAAACACACTTTTAGCCAATGCAAAGTTGACAAAAAATTTAGATTGTACAGGCACCCCTAACGCAACTATAGATATTACAAATACAGGCGGTACAGGTCCTTTTATGATAGAAGTAAGTACTGATAATGGAGCAACATATACTTCGGTTTCAGGAGGATCACCTTTTTCAACAAATACCGCGGGAACGTATATTTTTAAAGTTAAAGACAACAATGATTGCGAAGCGATAACCAACAGAGTAGTAGTCGAACCGACAGAAATACCTGCATTATCTGCAACCAAGATCAATACTCCTACATGTGTAGGCAATGCAGATGGAAGCATAGAATTCACGATAGACCCATCACTGGGAACGCCTCCTTATAAGATTAATTTTAATGGAGCAGGTTTTAGTAATCAGACTTCATATGCAGGGCTAGCTGCCGGACCATACACTTATGTTATTCAAGATGCAAAAGAATGTAAAACGACTGTGCTTTCTGTAACAGTTCCGGATCCTGCACCTATCACTATAGGAAAATTAGATAAGAAAGATATTAGCTGTAATGAAGTAACAGGGGTAACCAAAGAAGGAGAGGTTACTCTCACAGGAGTTTCTGGTGGTACAGGAACTTATGATTATACGCTAGTTACGCTAGACGACAAGGTTGTGCCAGTAGCAGGTAACCCTACTTTGGCAACTACAGCAAGTACAATAACTTTTGATAACCTTGCTTTTGGAGATTATATCTTAAGAATTGTAGATAGTAATGGATGTAAAACTGAAGCAAACTTCAATATCGCTACCAAAGCAATATTTACGGTTACAGAATCTGCCCCTACAATTTCTTGTGTCGGAGGAGTAACTATAGATATTACAGTAACAGATGGTACAGGACCTTTTCAAATCAGAGAATACCCTAGCGGAACTTTTGGAAACTTAAATGGAACCACACTCCCCTCATCTGGAGATACGAATATTAGAACTCATCAGATTAGTGGTTTAGATTTTAATACTCCGTTTACCTATGAGATTTTGGATACGACTACAAATTGTACAGATATCAGAACTATAAAACCACAACCAAGCCCATCTTCGATCAGTATCGCGATTATAGAGACAGCATCTAGTTGTAATGCTGCAGATAATGGTAAGGTTTCTTATGAAATTACCGGGTATAGTGGTAACGAGCTTACCTATAGACTATACAGTATTGTAGATTTGAATACAGAAATCACCTCGGGATATACTTTTTCTAATGGAACAATACAATCCGGACCAACAGGAGCTGCTGCTACCGGAGAGATTACCAGTTTTGCTCCGGGGACATATCAATTAAGAGTATTTGAAACCGATGCAGGCCTGGCAGCACCTTGTAATACCGCTATGCAATTTACAATCACAGAGCCAGAACCAGTAAAACTTCAAAAAGTAAGTCAGAAAGATGGTTTCTGTACCAAAAACCCAGAAGTTATTGTAATTGCTACAGGAGGTAACGGCAACTTTACTTATACTGCAAACGATGGTCTTATGGATATAGCTTCTAATACCAATGGCATCTTCAATACATTACCACAAGGCACATATACAATTAGAGTAGAAGATCAAAAAATGTGTACAACGAGTACAGTTTCTGTAACATTAAATACTATTGCAGATCCGGTGATAAACCCAATTGCTTCGTATGATCAATGTATTTTTGGTAGTAGTTATACTTTTACGGCACATGCAACAGGAGCGGGTCAATTGGCATATAGTATAGATGGAGTTAGCTTTGTAGATGATGGTGCAAGTCATGATTTTACAGTGAATGCACCAGGTAATTATACAATATCTGTGAGAGATGTTAATGGTTGTATCACTACAGAAACCATGGTGATTTATGAAGACCTCATTGTAAATGCAGATTTTGATAACGAACCTACATGTACTACAGGTGATGATATTGTAGCAACTGTAGCCGGAGGATCGGATTATACAACCAACCCTACTAACTTTACATTTACATTATCTGGTACAGATATTAGTGGAAGCACCGTTAATCGTACTCAAACAGGAAATCATATTTTTACAGGAGTTCTCGCAGGAGATTACGAGTTAGAGGTAACCGATACAGGAGTTAACGCTTCAGGCTGTTCAGCTAAAACAAAAACAACAAGAGTCTATACAAACCCTGTACTTGTACTATCAGATACAGAAGATATATCTTGTGCTGCTGCAAACGATGGTTCTATCTTGGTAGCGTTGCAAAGTGGGACCGATACAGACCATCCATTTACATATCAGCTTTTTGATGCCATTACGAGTACTCAGGTGGGTAGCGATCAAACAGATAATCCGTTATTTAAGAATATTGCAGCAGGAGAGTATAATGTAACAGTAACTTCTGTTTTTGGATGTAAAAATACTCTGGGGCCTATAGAAATTAAAGCACCTGCAATTCTTAACGCAGTAGCAACCCCAACAGATTATAACTGTAATGCGAGTAATGCCGAAGTTTTACCTGATATTGTGGTAGACATCACAGGAGGAACAGCACCATATCAATTATCGTATACAGGAGCTGCATCGGGTACAGGTCTTGGAGTAACAGGAAGCCAGTATACCATAGATGCAAGTACACCAGGTAATTATACAATAACTGTAAAAGATAAAAACAACTGTACATTCACGCATGCTGTGATCATAATACCAGATCACCCTGATATGACAGCAACTAATGTAACTACGGTTACCCCTGCAAATTGCAATACCAATACAGAAACCGTAACTGTATCAGTAACAGGAGGGAAAGGACCTTTTAATTTTGTAGAAATGAGTAGCGCTGTAACAGCGCAAAATAATATTGCATCAGGCGGTACAATGACGACAAGCGGTCCATTCTCTTTACCAAAAGTAGGGAACTACGTGTTTGAGATATACGATCAGGGTACAGGATGTTCGATAATTACAGATACATATGCAGTAGTAGCTTATGATACAATCGAAGGTGTTATTGTAAACGGAAACAATGTTAGTTGTGCTAATGTTTTACCACCGGATGGTTCTATAGCGCTTATGGTAAGTGGGCATACAGGTAATTATAATTATAAAGTAAGAAACCTTACAACAGGTACTATGACAAACGGTACAGGCGATACTACAGTTAATAATCCGCTATTGATAACAGGACTAGAAGCCGGTAATCTTCAGGTTACCGTAGAGGATCCAACGACAGGTTGCGATGATGATACCAATATCTATACGATAAGCGCACCTGCCGCTATGGATGTGTCGATCAAATTAATTACTGCCGGGTATTGTAGCTCAGACAACGACGCTATTATAGAAACAGTAGTAACTGGTGGAGCAGGAGATTTTGAATATCGATTAGAAGATAGTTCAGGTACGCCAATAGCACCATATGCGACATATACAGACGATCCACTTTTTGAGAGCCTTAATCCGGCAACCGCAGGAACAACTTATCAAGTACGTGTTAAAGACAAAAACGGTTGTGAAGCTACAGAGCAAATTACGATAGTACCTCCCACAGAGATTACGATTCTGTCTGCTCCCGATAGTACTTTATCTTGCGTAGATAGTACCGATGGTGTGATTACAGTAAGAGCTTCTGGTGGTCAGGGAGCCGGGAACTATTCTTTTACCCTTACTTATCCTGATGGATCAAAAAGTACTGATGTAACCAGTGCAACCGATAGCTATTCTTTTACAGGGCTACCTAAAGGAGAATATATTGTAACCGTATTTGATAACCTTAATTGCGAAGACTCAAAAACGGTAACGATAACAACATTACCAGAGGTAACCAATACAGTAAGAACAATAGCAACACCTTCTTGTACAAACCCTACAGCAAAGATACAAGTAACCGGAGCAGGTGGTACACCACCATATCAATTTAGTACAGATGGTATTACTTATGTAACCGGATCAAATCCTTATACATTTACTGGTTTAACAGAAGGCGATTATGCATTTTATGTTAGAGATGATAATGGTTGTGTGTCAAAAGTATCTAATACAGTACCGGTTCGTCGTGTAGCAGATCTTGTGGTAACACCGGATTATGGTAATACAGAACTACTTTGTTTTGCTGATACAGAAGGTTCTATTAATGCTACAGTAACAGGTGGGTTAGGAGATTATATGTATATGTTACAAGGAACAGACTATCTAGGAAACAATATTTCTAGAGGACCACAGAATAGAAGTTTCTTTGGTAACCTGGCAGCAGGTACATATACATACAAAGTAACGAGCAAAGATTGTACGGCAAAAGATATCGTATTTGACATCAAGCAACCCACAGAGTTCAAAGGAAATGTTACTCCCAAGAATCCTACTTGTTTCTTCGAAGAAGATGGTAGTATTACTGTAAATGTATCAGGAGGTACAGCAGGAGGGTATATTTACTCATTAGTTAATAGTGCAGACGAAGCCTTATTCACTTTTATCAATGACAATATAGACGGAGTTGTAGGTCAACATGAGTTCAAGAATCTTGCTTCGGATACCTATAGAATAGAAGTTACAGATGCCAAAGGATGTTCTATATTCTTTAATGATATCAAAATAGAAGATCCTGCAATTATAGATGTACAGTTGATTTCTACCAAACCAGAATTTTGTGCTGGTGATAGCAATGGATCGGCTACCGTATCTATTACAAGTAGGAACCCATCAGGTAGTGTTGCAACTTCTTATTTGTGGAGTATTAATGGAGAAGGTTCTACATTTATTCCTGTTGCAGATCCTACTAACCTTGTGATTTCTGATTTGCCGGGCGGTGAGACAGAGTTATTGATCAAAGATGCCACTAACACTGATAACTGTCCAAAACGTTTTGTGATCAATATCCAACCGGGAATAGCGCTAGAAGGAGAGTTAACCTCTAGTGTAGAATGTCCTGAAAGAGATCAAGAAACGGGAGACGTTATAGCACCGGCAACCTATACAGTGCGTTTTGAAGTAAGTGAAGAAACAAGCAGAGAAGAAATTATCTATACATTAAAGGGAATTAATGGTACTCCGGATCCGGCCAATAATCAGAATATGAATGGCATTTTTACCGTTACTCACGGAGAGTATCAAGGATATATGATGAATGCCAGTGGTTGCGAGAGAGCTGTAGATACAATTACTGTTGAAGAATACATCCCATTATCAAAACCTGCGGTACAAACAACTAATAATACAAGTGACGTAAATGAGTATGAGATTTTAACAGAAGGCGGTACAGGAGAATATACCTATTTTGTAACCTTTATTAGTGGTGATGGAGTAGAACAGGAGCTAGAATCAAATATTTTCTTTATCCGTAATAGTGGCGAGTACAGCATACGGGTAGTAGATGCTACGGGATGTAGTGTAGAGAAGACACATAGACTCTCATATATTAATTTGATCATTCCAAACTATTTTACATTAGACTCTAATGGCGGAAGAGGTTGGTATCCTGATCAAACAGGTTATAATGAGGGCACACCATCCTTACTAGAAAAAATTGAAGTACAAATCTTCGATCGTTACGGTAGACTATTAGCAAATTACAAAGGAGATCAGCGTAATAATGGCTGGAAAGGGTTCCATCAGGGGAGAAGCCTACCCTCCGGAGACTATTGGTATATGATTGTGTTAAATGATAGGGATCAAAGAGAGTTTACAGGTCACTTTACCCTGTTTAGAAAATAAAATCACCCTTTATTTTTCATCTTTACAAAATGATGTATCCAGTGTTTTGCGCTGGATATATCATTTTTATAAAATAGGTAAAGCGTATTCATACTAGGCATCATGCTAAATTTGATTTAGCATCTCATTGTTAATACTAATACTAAAAATTTAAGACCCTGAATCAAGTTCAGGGTGACGAAATGGTTTTACATAGAAATTCGTACTTAATTTCCATACTAACATTCTCACATGCTTAAAAGGTCTTCGACAGGCTCAGACTGACATTGCGTTTACAGATACGTCATGCTGAGCTTGACTCAGCACCTCACCAGATTGGCATTTATATGGGTTTGGTTAGATAGTCGTGAGTAGTGAGTTAGAAATGTTACATTGAAGTTCATAACATTGAAAGCTTCACTTGTGAGACCCTGAATCAAGTTCAGGGAGACGAGGTGGTTTTACTTTACACTTCTTACTTCTTACTTCCTACTTCGTACTTTGTACTTAATACTCACACTTACGGTAAATAGATAACCTGTACGGGATCGCCAATATGTATCTCTTTTACATCATTTGGTAGATATATCAATGCATTTGCCAATGCAAAAGAACTAAGCATAGAAGAAGCCTGCCCATCTAATAAGGTAACCGTATCCCCTGTGACCAATGCTTTTAAAAACTCAGCCCGTTCTCCTTTTTTGGTATAAGCGCTATTGGTAGCAACCGTACTTCTTTGTAGTTGAGGTTGACTATATCCAGAGATTTTATGTAAAGCAGGTAATACATATACATAAAAACAACTTAAAGAAGACGCAGGATTACCCGGTAATGCAAATATGGTCGTGTTTTGTTTTTTAGCAAAATACAAAGGTTTGCCGGGTTTTTGTTTTACTTTATAAAAAACCTCTTCCACCTCTAGATTTCGCAAGGCCTTGCCTACAAAATCATAATCCCCTACTGATATTCCACCAGAGATGACTACCACATCATAATGAGTAATGGCTTGATCCAGAACGGAGAGGGTAGTCTCATATTCATCTTCGATTTTAAAAAAATCAACATGCGTAAACCCTGTCTTGGCAAGTGCTGTAGAAAGCATAATAGAATTGCTCTCGTAGATTTGCCCGTGTTGCAAGGGCTGTCCGGGAGCAATCAGCTCATTACCGGTTGCGATAATAGCGATAGAAGGTTTCTGATACACGGTTACCTCTATAACTCCCAGGGTAGCAAGATATCCCACTGCGGCGGCAGTGATCACAGTACCTTTTGGCAGAGCGACCTCACCTTTTTTGATCTGCTCCCCCATGGGGCGTATATTGGCATCTGGTTTTGCTTGCTCATGCAAAAGCAGCATGTTCTCCTTTTTTTCGGTTTTTTCTTGCATCATTACTGCTTTGGCACCTGTAGGCACGGGAGCACCGGTAAAAATACGTATCGCCTCACCGGCATGTAGTTCGGGATTGGCATTATCACCCGCTTTTACCTCGCCAATGAGCGTAAAATTTGTTTCTGCAACAGACCCCAGTGCGTACCCATCCATAGCCGATTGCCTAAAGGGTGGCATATGTATAGGTGATATTACATCCTCTGCCAGTGCACAGCCCAATGCTTGCGCGAGCGGAATGGTAGTATAGGTTTCAGTTTTGGTAAGATGATTGTCAACAAGCTGTAAAGCCTTTTCTACATGGATCATTTTTTTAGCGTATTTAAGTAGTATGGTGTTATAATTTTCTACCGACAGATATGCCAATAGGTAGTTTTTAAAACATCAAATAAAGATACTACTAAAAAACAGACGACCCAAGTAACATCATGCTGAACTTGATTCAGCATGATGTATAGTGTACGGAGTTTGAAGTTGAAACTTCAACATAAAAAGACAACACACGACATATTAAACAAAGTAACTATTTTTTGTCAAACTGAGCTTGTCGAAGTTTTTAGTTCCACTCTATTCAAAACGTCTTCGACAAGCTCAGACTGACAGCACGTTTACCAATACGTCTTCGACAGGCTCTGACTGACATTGCGTTTTATACTTAAATTCCTGCTCCATACTTCGTACTTCTACTTTCGTACTTTTTACTCCATACTCAGTACTCATCTACTCAAAAACTCACATACTCATAAAGTCTTCGACAAGCTCAGACTGACAACACGTTTATCGATACGTCGTGTTGGACTTGATTCAGCATCTCACTGGTAACGATAGAATCAAATAAGACCCTGAATCGAGTTCAGGGTGACGTAGCGGTTTTACCCCAAACTTCGTACTTTTTACTCAATACTCAATACTCAATACTCATCTACTCAAAAACTCACATACTCATAAAGTCTTCGACAAGCTCAGACTGACAGCACGTTTATCGATACGTCGTGTTGAACTTGATTCAGCATCTCACGGGTAGCGATAGAATCAAATGAGACCCTGAATCGAGTTCAGGGAGACGAATTAGCAGCACTTAGACTTCGTACTTCTTACTCAATACTCCACACTCACAACTCACCTACTCATTCACTCAAAAACTCAAAGCGCAGCGCCCTAAAATCTACAATGACACAATCGTTGTAATCTTAAGCGAAGGATTGATCTGTGATATAATCGTAATGCTCCGATCATCTTTTTGGATCACTTTGGTATCAGGAATCTCTACCATCTCGGTTTCTGTTGGGATCTGGTATGTTTGTTTCATGGGCATGGATTTTTGACGTGTGGTTTCTGTTTTGGTATATTTTTCTGTGTTTAGGTACACAGATAGCGGCCTGGGTTTAAAATCGATAAGCCAGCTGATCAGCTCTAGATTAGCAGGGGTTGTAGATTTGGTTTCCCCTTTTAGGAAATTAATGATAGGTTTAAATTTGTCCCCTTTCATACGTTCGATAGCATACGATTTGTTTTCGCCCTCTTTAAATTTAAAGAATCGATTCAAAATACCCTCGTCATACTTTTCTTTTCTTCGTGGCAACAGCCAGAGGCAAGCCTCTTTAATTTGTCTACGAGTAGGTTCAAAAAGATAGTTACTCATCTCTCCACCTCTTTCCCTTTGATACTGTTCAAGAATTTCATTCTTGTACGTCATACTTGTTTTTCTGCTCATAGTTTTCTCAGATTTTTCAGGAATCTTCAGGACTTTTCAGGAATTTCTGGAATCCTTAGACTCCCTTACTTATAAAGGTCTAGACTCTTTATAAATTCACATTAACAATTAGTTCCGGTTACACATTGCTAACATAGTAAATGTATACACCCAGTTTTTACGGAAATCCGTAAACCGGTAGGCAAAACCAAGCGGAAAGTAGTGGCGCCTGCGGTTACAGATTTTCACTTTCCAAAAAAAAATGTGGAGTACTCCCACTAGTATTTGGGATTGCCAATGGCCAAAAAAAATACCCGTATGCAGATTCGGGTGGCAATCCCCTAATGTATAATCTTAAAACAGCAAAAAATTATGAAAATCCAAAAGCTAATACTACCCGTAATCATTATAACCTTATCACTTACCGCATGTACCACAGATAGCATTACTGATGAAGAAGACATCTCGATTGAAGAAGTGGCTACAACAGGAATGGATGGAAGTGTAAGTGATGAAGATTCGAATGGATAGTTATTGTTAATAGTAATTGAATACAATAATATAAGTAGTTTTATAGACACCAAATATAAATTAGTATTTTAGAGGGATGAAACTTTGGCGTGGCAATCCCTCTTTTTTTGATCTATTGAGGGTCTCATTTTTATGGTCTCTACTCATGGCTTTTCCTCAAGGAAAAGCACAGGAAATATCTTATCAACAACAATTAGATAGTGTTTTGTATCATTATCAGTTAAGTAGAGAGGATTCGTTATCGATTCCTAAACGGTTACAATATGTTTCTATCTCAATAAACAAAGCAGAAATATTGCAACAAGATTCTTTGATCTATAAAGGGTTAATGAATAAAACCTGGCTGTTCGGGAAAATACAGGAATATGACAGTGCAATATTCTATAGTAATCAATTGTATGATTTTGCTAAAAGGAATGGTGATACTTTGTTTATGATAAAGGCTATTAAAAAACTGGCATTTTACAATAGTAGAAATGATCAACTTGCTACAGCTTTCTCATATTATAACAAAGTATTTAAAATGGCAAGGCTTCATAAAGATAGTGTGGAGGCAGGGAAAAATCTTTTATATATGGCTAATATTCAAACAGCTTTGGGAGATTATTCAGGAAGTAAAACAACGGCTATAGATGGCGTCAAATATATGACCAATACTTTAGATTTACGTTGCCTATCCGGGCTCTATCATATTATTTCTGTTGCTAATCGTGAGCAAAAAAATTATAAGGAAGCACTTAAATATAATACCCTAGCGATAGCCTTAGGAAAAGACAGTACCGCAATCAATACTATAGGAGTAAAGAATATTTTAATTTTTAAAAATACCAAAGCTATAATTTTAGCGAAGCAACAGAACTATAAAGAAGCTGTGTCTATTTTGAGAAAACTTTCTTCTGATTCTATTGTACAGCAAGATCAAAGAGAGTATGCCAGAATTATAGGGAATCTTGGATATGTAGAATGGTTAGCAAATGAAGACAATCAAAACACAGAAGCATTACTTTTAAAAGCATTACGAGTTCGAAAGAAAATTAAAGATGTTGAAGGTTTAATCGCCAGTAATATCTATCTTACCAAATATTATTTGGATATCGATAAAGAAAAAGCTCTAACCTATGCCGAAGCTGCCTATCAAAATGCACAAAAAATCAAGAGTCTAACGTCTATATTAGAAGCACTAGGTTTTATTTTTGAGGTAAAAGAAAATACTAATGCCGAAGCAAAAGTATTTAACCAAGTACATCAAGAATTACAAGAGCTTAACCAAAGCAACCGAGAGATTTATGCGGTAACCCGCTACGAAAATGATAAACTCACCAACGAGAACCTGATCCTAAAAGCCGAAACCGCACGCAAAGAGCGCCAACAGGTGTTGTATATTTTTGGGGCAGTACTGTTGTTTATCGCAGGGGGATTTGTGATCTATCGTTTTCGACAACAATACAAACGCGAAAAAATACGAGAGGTCTATAATGCCGAGACCCGGATTTCAAAGAAAATACACGATGAACTAGCAAACGATGTGTATCACGTGATGACCCGGATTCAGCACGACGTACAGGATGTAGACGAAGATGTGCTAGACAAACTAGAGGACATCTATAGCAGAACCCGTGATATCTCTAGA
The DNA here is from genome assembly GCF_006443095.1 of Aquimarina algicola. Classification (GTDB taxonomy): domain Bacteria; phylum Bacteroidota; class Bacteroidia; order Flavobacteriales; family Flavobacteriaceae; genus Aquimarina; species Aquimarina algicola. Next base: position 818,683 of record NZ_VFWZ01000002.1, on the reverse strand, counting down.
GAAAATAGTGGTTTTACTACTGGGAATGCCTATCAGCAAGAGCTGGAAAATATGTTGAACAGCTATGGCTCTGCCCAGACCCGTATCATGAGCAAAGATATAGATCAGGTCAATTGGGCAGCGATAGCCCCCGAAAAAAAGGTGGTGGTACATCGTATTTTGCAAGAGCTTATGATCAATATGAAAAAACACAGCCATGCCAATATTGTGGTGATTACCTTTGCCAAAAACAAAAAAAATATAAAAATTACCTATGCCGATAACGGCGTGGGCATCGCAAAAAACAGGAAAATACACAACAGCGGACTTAGGAATGCGGAAAACCGTATAAAATCTATTAAAGGAACATTTATCTTTGACTCTGACAAAGACAAAGGCTTTAAAGCCAAAATACAGTTTCCAAATTAATAAAAGACAACCTCTATGTTCAAAAAAGTTTTAGTTACAGAAGACCTGGGTAGCATAAGCCATGGCATTGCACAGATGCTATATGAGAGAACAGGGATAGACGAGATACAGCAGGCGCACTATTGTGACGAAGCGTTTTTAAGATTTAGACGTGCGATTAAGGATCATGAACCTTTTGATCTGTTGATCACCGATCTTTCGTTCAAAGAGAGCCATAGGGAGCGTAAACTCACCTCGGGCATGGAGTTAATAAAAGCCATACAAGAGATACAACCCGATATCAAAGTCATCGTATATTCGATGGAGGACCGCCCCGGCAAAGTCAAAACCTTGTTAGAAGAATATGGGGTGAGTGGTTATGTGTGCAAAGGGAGATATGGGCTTAGCGAATTGATGCAATCGATCACAGAGGTTTATAACGACTTTACCTACGTATCGCCACGCATGCAGGATGCTATGGATAAAAATAATGTATTTGAGCTCAAGGATTATGATATCATGCTGTTGACACATCTATCCAAAGGGCTTACACAAGAACAAATCCGAGATTATTTTAAGCAACATCAAATTTCGCCCTGTAGCATTAGCTCCATAGAAAAACGCCTGAATAAGTTAAAATATAATTTTAAAGCCAAAAATGCGATTCACCTTGTCGCCATGACCAAAGATTTGGGGTTGTTGTAGTATTGGGTTAATAAACCCCTCTTTCTTACAGGTTGCTTATCGCAATCTGTAATTCATTCTCCCCTTTTTACTAAAAGGGAGAGCTTCTTGAGAAGAAGATACAAGCAGTACATACAAAATATAAGAACTACATACAAGAGATTCCTCCCTTATAGAAAGTGAGGTGGCTTTACATTTGTAAAGACTGAGGGTTAAATCCCTAGAAAACACAGAAGAAAAACATAATATAGGCTCAGGTCCTAATGAAAAAAAGAAAAATCCACTCTAGAAAAGAACTTCAAGCACTACGCAAGGAACTACGTAACCGATTGACACCTGCAGAAGCAACTTTGTGGAAACATCTTAAATCTAAACAATTACAAGGAAGGCGTTTTCAAAGACAACACAGTATCGAACGCTATATAGTCGACTTTTACTGTGCTTCAGAAAAGTTGATTATAGAATTGGATGGTCAGGGACACTATACTCCACAGGGGATGAAAAAAGATGCCATTAGAACCGAAAGGTTACAAGTATTAGGTTTTACCGTAATCCGTTTTGAAAATAAAATGGTTTTTGATCAACTCCCGTTAGTTCTCGCCACGATACAAGATCATTTTAAAACAGGTGTATAATAACACTGCTACATACAACATATAAGAAATATATCTATAAAGAGCTCCTCCCTTATACAAAGGGAGGTGGCTTTGCAAAAGCAAAGCCGGAGGGTTAAAAAATCCCACCCTTACGGAAACCCATAAAAAAGCAATGCCGATAACCAATATCTTTGGGGTATTAGAAAAATAGTAGGTCGATCGGATCAGTACATATAGTGAGATCGCTATACAAACAACCCTGCAATTGCAAAACTTTGGCGAGCCAACAAAAGCAGGGTCTGAATAACGATTGATCTACTATTAAATCAACCATTATAACCATGGTATTGTACGAAGTAAGGGATACGGTAAACAAACACAACCAGAACGCTTTACTTCTAATAAAGATGAAAGTAATTATATATACATAGACAAGATAGTATCATATTCCAAGGGTACAATATAATAAGAAGCTTTTATATATTTATGGTTTCCCATAATATTTTAGTCAACGCCCAGTGCTATCGCCCATAGCGATAGATTCTACATATACCAAAAGGATACCAGTACAAGCAACACAGATCTCGTTTATTTTAGTACTTTAGAGGGCATGAATAGCGGGGGTACATACATACGGATCTGGCTTTTTTTAGGGATGGTACTGCTCAACCCTTTTACAACACTATATAGCCAAAAGACGACATCACCTACACCAGAACAACTTGATAGTCTATATCATTATTATGATCTTAGTAAAGCAGATTCCCTTACCTTGCCTAAAAGATTGTCTTATGTAACACAATCACTAGCATTAGCCAAAAAGTGGAAGCACGATTCTATATGGTACAATAGTTTAATGCAAAAAACATTTTTATTTGGGAAACAAAAACAATACGATAGTGCGATTGCGTATACCCAACAGCTATATGATCTTGCTAAAGCAAATCGAGATACGCTATACCTTAAAAAAGCATTAAAAAAATTAGGTCTTTATTATAAAAGAAAGAATCAATTAAAAGAAGCATTTCAATATTATAATGAAAGTTTTAAAATTGCTAGACTGAACAATGATAGTATATGGGCTGGTAATAACTTACTCTATATGGCAAATATTCAAAATTCACTAGGGGATTATTCTGGGTGCAAAGTAACGGCAACAGAAGGGTTACAGTTTGTGGAAAAAACTTCTGATCTAAGATGTATTGCCGGTTTATATCATATCTGTTTCAAATCTTGAACAAAAAAAATATAAAGAAGCCCTTACGTATAATGAAAAAGCTATAAACTTAGGAACAGATAGCGTGTCGATACAGCAAATAGAAGCAATAAATATTTTGATTTTTAAAAATACGAGAGGACTTATTTTAGCAGGTCATGGGTATTATGATCAGTCTATTTTATTATTTAAAAGTTTATTGGCTAACCCTACATTACTGCAGAATGAGATGGAATATGCTCGAGTGTTAGGAAACTTAGGCTATGCGCAATGGTTACAAAATAAAAATAATATGGATGCTGAAAAATCACTTTTTAAAGCCTTAAAGATAAGACAAGGTATAGAAGATTTTCGTGGTCTAATTGCCAATAATATCTATTTAACCAAATATTATTTGGATAAGGATACAACCAAAGCCTTACAGCATGCAGAAGCGGCATATCATAATGCCAAAAAAAGGAACAGTCAAAAAGCTATATTAGAGGCACTAGGCTTTGTATTTCAGTTAAAAAAAGATGTACAACAAGAAGCACAAGTGTTTCATCGAATATATCTAGAGCTACAAGAGATCAACCATAGCAATCGGGAGATTTATGCCGTAACCCAGTATGAAAATGACAAGCTTATCCAACAAAATACGGTATTGCAAACTGCCAAAGCGAAAACCCAAACCTGGGCATTGGGTATTATTACTATACCCAGCGTGTATACAAAAGACGATTTCTACAATTGGTCAGCACTCGTGACAGCACAACAACTACACAAAAAACAACCAAAACACATCAAGTCGGGATAAGCGGGATCAATCCCGAGACGTTGCAGCAATTACTGGTACAGCTACAGCAATTTGAGGAGCAACACCTCTATTTACAACCCAATATCAATGTAAAAGACCTAGCCAAAAGTTTTGGGTCAAATAGTAGTTATTTGTCCAAAGTGGTCAATACCTACAAGCAAAAGAGTATGAGTCAATATATCAATGATTTGCGGATCGATTATGCAATCACAACCCTACAAACCGATGCTACCTTTAGAAAATACACGATCAAGGCCATTGCTAAAGAAATAGGGTTTAATACTCCGGAGGCGTTTGCCAAAAAGTTCTATAAACGAACAGGCATCTATCCTTCGTATTTTGTTAAAAATCTAGATCAGTCGTAGTTTGTGAGTTTGTGAGTGCACTTCGCTTTGAGTGTTGAGTATGTGAGTGTGCTTCGTCATGCTGAGCTTGACTCAGCATCTCACAAGTGACTCCCTTACCAATTTGAGACCCTGAATCAAGTTCAGGGTGATGGCCTGTATTATCCGTTGTTTATAGGTTTTGTATAAAAAAAGTCTTCGACAGGCTAATCCAAATCATTTATTTTTAATCATAATAAACTGATTATTAAATACTTAAAAATATTACAAATTTTTAAGGTTAAACATAGATTAAATATATTCTCTAAAATCTATACTTAATCTTATCCTTGGATACCTTACTAAAAAACAATTCAACTAATACATTTAAACAAATTCTAAAACAAAATACCCACATAAAGTACTAATATTGATAACGCTATAGTTTTCAAACTGTTTGCTTTTTACTGGTAAAGCAAACCTTGGTTGTTTGCAACATAAAAAGAAGAATATTTGTGAATTGAATAACAAAAATCTTTCGAACAAAAAATCTTATGAAAATGAATATTTTGAACTTGAGAAATATTATTGATTCATAAAAACACACATATATTTAAGTCATTAAGATTTTGCCAAAAATCAGAAGACCTACTAAATTTTGAACCATATGATATTCTTGAAAAATTAATTAAAATATGGTTTATACGTAATTTGATTACGGTTAATAAGTATTTGATTTAGAGTTGTTTAAATGATTTGCTTTGCTTTTTTTCTTCATGATTATCGTTAGCTAACGTTTTTGATCTAATTTTGGTGCTAAACTTCTCTCATAGACCTCTGAAAACGCCTTATTTTTCGTTTTTTGGAGTGCAAATTTACTCCGAAAAAACAAGATTTTTCCTATTAATTTTTCTAAAAGAAATACATAGTTTTGATTTGTAAATCAAAGACTTACAGACGTGTGTGAGTACTTTTTTAATTTTTTTAAAAACTAAAATTTTCTACTTATGAAAGCCAATTTTTCAATTTTGAACTTACTTTATTTATTTTTAGTCACTTTAATTTTATGGAGTTGTTCTTCAACTGAAATAGACGAAGAAATTTCCATGGAAAAAATTGATAATGAACAATTGGAAAATACCAATGATCTTAAAACCTATCTTATCGATAAAGAAACTTCTGATAGACCAGGAAACCAAGGAGGAAACTAATGGAATAACAAGGATTACTGGAACTATAATGATTATCTTATCTGGATGCATTTTGTATTTAGATAAGATTTTTTTGTTATTTGATATTACGTTAGAAAATACTCATGGCTGGAAAGATACCGAAAACTATGTTTGGCATTTATGTCAAACTATTTCTCCAATATTAATTATGTATGGGATGTATCTTCGCGCTTATTCTTTTGCTCTGATAGTTCCTTTATTTTGTTATGTACTTCAATTTTTTTTCGTAATTGATTCTTCTAAAACTGTTGATAAAGGGAGTACTTGGTTATATGTCACCGGTACTTCTTTAGGTATAATGATTGTCTTTTCTGTTGTTCGATGGAGTTTAGCAAGGGTTGGAAAAATGAAAAAGCTTGAGATTGAGTTGATGGAAGAAATCATAAAAGCTGATAATCACATTTTTAGTGATAGAGAAGATAACAATAAGGAAAAAGAAGAAGAAAAATAGAAAATAAACGTGTCTGGCAACTATAATTTTAATAATGAGCATAGAGCAATAAGAGCAGCGTTTGATGAAGCTAAGGTTTTACTTGAAAGTGGAAAGATAGATATGTTTCAATACCGAACTCTTTGTAATGATTTATTAAATGAAGTAAAAATGATGGATACAAAATACAATAATGAAGACATAAGGGAAATGTTAAACTCTTTTATAGATAGAACAGAAAGAGACAAAACCATAAAAGACTAACCTAATTAACTATCTCTTTGTTTTTCCTCAATAAATGTATTTGCTTTTTTGATCTCTTCACTCAAATCATATTTGAGATCTGTTAGTTCTATTTTCAATAAAACTTTACGAAGTAAATCTTCAACCGGTTCTAGTTTTTCTTTTACGATACTATCTAGATAATCATGTAGCTTCCCAATTGATGAATTTTCTTTATTTATACCTAAATGCCCTAAGTGATTTTGGTGTTCAAGATTATTATTTAATAAATCGGTTAGTTTGGAATCGCTAAGTTCAGCTAACCTAGACTTAACTAAGGTATCAATAGACAGACCAAAAATATCGGCAATTTGCATTACACTATTTAATGGAATTGTAGTATCTCCTTTTTCATAGTTTGCAACTTGTTGTCTGCTTACATTTAACTTTTCCCCAAGGTCAGTTTGAGATATATTTCTCTTACCTCTAAGGATTTTGATATTCTCCCCAATTTGTTTGAACATTCTAAATGTTAATTTATTAAATTATGTAAACTATAATTTGCTTTGTAAACTATTAATTGCTAATTTAGCAACAAATTATTTACAAAAATACGTAATTAATATGATACGAGATGTTAAAATAGTAAACATAAGGTAGACATTAACTTTTTTTTGAATATAAATTGTTATTTCAAAAATAAAATAGAACTAAATGTAAACTATTAGTTGACATTAACATATTAGAACTACATATATAAAACTTAACAATCGTCAATATATAACAGATTTTGTTAAAGGAAAAACTACCTCAATTTTCCTTTTCATTAACACTGAATATCATATTCAGAGACATTTAATATACGATTCTAACTTATGTCAAAAGTTAAGAGAGAAAGAGTAGAGAGATGGCTGATTTTACATAAAGACAGCCTTCGAATAGCTTCAATTGAGAGACAGCTAGGGTTTTCAAGAGGTATTTTAGCAAAGTTCTATAAAGAAGAAAATAAAAGAATATTGAAAAAGGAAGAAGTAGAATTATTGGATAAATGGATTAAAAAACTTATTGATTCATACGAAATCGACTAATTGTAAATAACATTCGTAACCCCAAAATAAAAACGATGAAAAGAAATATTGACAACAAAGAAGAAAGCAAGTACCTTGAATTGATAATTGATTCAATACAAATGAACATCTTAGATTTCCAGGATAATCTGAATAAAGGAGAATCTTACGAACTTATGATTTATCAATGGATCACTAATCTCTATGAAGAAAAAGTCAACGTAGAAGAAGCTGTTACTATTGTGCATCAAAAACGATTACAAGTGTTATTTCATAATGCAGAAGTGAAAACTCCTGAAGCAGAAATTTCAAAGATTCGTAAAAGAATTTTTGATCGATTACAGAAGACTTCTTTGTATAATAACCTAAATCATAGAAATAAAGAATACATACATTCGAGAATTGAAAGTTTAATCAAACCTAATCTTCATTCTTGCAGTGATGTTATCAAAATCATTTTTAAGATCTGTAGAAAACTTGGAAATGATCAGAAACCAACCATTACAAAGAATTTAAAACCTAAATATGAAAGAAAAAAGAATACAAATAACAATATGGTATTGCATAACCTAATTACCCCTAATACCTATCTGTTGAACAACCACATTGTTTAGGTTTTGAGTTTGTGTGGTTAATTGAAGGGTTGACCCCCTGTGAAGATACCAGGTACTTATACTAAAGCATTGTACTCTTGAACTCTCTATTTCGGCTCGCCAAACTGTCCTCTAATAGAGTTGCATTTTTCCTGTTGTTTCAAGATATAATCCCCAACCTTTAGAAAGTATCTGGTGGTCTTCCAAACTAATAATCATAATAAAAGTACAAAATAATATGCTAACCTATCAAGATAAAATCATACAAAAAGTCGTCAAACACTTTGAAGGCTTGCACAATATCGAAATCCTTGACATACTACAAAAGATAGAGACACTTTTGGTAGGTGGAAACTCTCCATTTCAGGCAGCAAATTTTAAAAAACGCTTAACCGCTGATACAATCAAACGAAGCGTTTTTCCTATCTCTAATAAAGGATATTACCAACTAGAAGATCATTGCCACTTTATAAGCATATACAGATTGGTCACTTTTACCCCTATTGTAAACTTTGAAACCTTATGTTTTACAATGGCAAATGATATAGAGGCTTACGAGCTAACCAATGACAATATCATTAAAGCTTTTACAGCTACTACCCTTGAAAAAGAAATAAATTCCTTTATTCAGGGTAACAAAGTGACAAGAAGAAACACTAATACAAAGAGGCTGTTGCTATTGGAATATTTAGAACAGTTTGATCCGGTCAACATCTGGACACCATGAATTAATCGTTATATTTAAAAGCGTTAACTTATATTTAACGTTTTACAGGGGATTTTACCCCCCTAGTACCCATTTTATGTATCAATATATAATAGTACATTTGAAACCCTTTTAGCATAACATGTTAGAAAACAAAAAAGTAACCTCAAAAACCCGCTCTCTATGGCATTAGAAACTACTACACAAATATTTATCTCAGGTACACCCATTAGTTCTTATAAGAGTATCAAGCTGAATCAGGAAATTTCTTCGCACCATGACCTTACATTGGTCTGTCGTGCAGATGTTGTTGAAGGGCTATCTGATCAATTGATTGGAGACAGCAAAGACCACTTAGGAGAAACCATTACTATTCGTATTGCCCCGACACTAGAGGTAGGAAGTTATCGAGAATTGGAGTTTAAAGGTATTATCATTAAAGTTGAAGGAGCAAAAGGATCAGAGTATGGCAAAAGCGATATGGTTATTTTTCATGCTAAAAGTACTTCTATCCTTGCTGATGATGGGGCACACTATGCTTCATTTACTGATGTTGGACTTGCAGAGATCTTAGAAGATACCTTTAGTGAGTATGATAGAGGAAAGCTGGAAACTCGATTCTCACCCACATCCTCAGATACCATACATTATGCAGTACAGCATAACCAAAGTGCTTTTGATTTTGCCAGTCGATTAGCAGCGTATTATAACCAATGGTTTTACTATGATGGGAGCAAACTAGTTTTTGGAGCACCTAGTGAAGAGGAAACTGAATTGAGTTATGGAACTGATTTACAAAACTTTTCTGTAGAGCTTAGTTCTGTGCCTAATACGTTCAAATATTTTACCAACGATTACCTTACTGATGAGCTACATCAAAAAAGTAGTAATGAAGTCACCATTCCATCTGAAGGGTATCATGGATTTACCAATCAAAAATCTCAAGAGGTATTTACCAAACAAACACAAGTATATCATAATCTGTATACTGATGAAAATGTACAAGCTAGATTAGATCAACAAGCAGAAGCGTATACCAAAGCCAAAGCCTTAAAACAGGTCGTTGCTAAAGGAGAGAGCGACAATCCAGGAGTGAATCTTGGTGAAGTAATTACTATACAAGGGTATGGTAGATATCGAGTAACCAAAGTTAGTCATACCAATACAGAAGGAGGAATTTATAAAAACACCTTTGAAGCTGTAGCAGCAGACTTTACGGTATATCCAAACATGGATATCAATAAATTTCCAAAGAGTGAGATACAAATTGCTACGGTAGTAGAGAATAATGATCCTGATGGGTTAAGTAGAATTAAAGTACAGTTCCCTTGGCAGAGAATGAGCGGTCAAACGACCCCTTGGTTACGTATGATGACCCCGCATGCAGGAGCAGACAAGGGATTTCATTTTATCCCTGAGCTTGGGGAGGAAGTCGTTGTAAATTTTGAAGGTGGCAATGCAGAACGACCTTTTGTAGCAGGTACACTATACCATGGTGCTGCACAGGCAAGCCAATGGCAAAGTAATAGCAATGATATCAAAGCAATACGCTCAAGATCAGGACATACGGTAACTCTTAATGACACTCAAGGAGGAGAAATGATTGTGATCAGTGATAAGAACAGTAATCTGATTCAATTTGATACTGTTACCAGTTCTATTATGATTTCTGCGCCTGAAAACCTGATTTTACAATCCAAAAATATGGAGATTCGTGCTACAGAAAATCTAAAAATAGCCACAGGCAAAAATAAAGTAGAACAGATTACAGGGGATTATAAGTTAACGGCTTCAAATATTTATGAAGCAGCATCCAAAGACATGAAGAGCCAAGGAGAAAAGATCACCCGACAATCTGTAGCAGATATGAACGTTTCTAGTACAGGAGGCAATGTAAATAAACAAGCCGATCAAAAAGTAAATAACAATAGTGGTGAACAGGGTAATGTTTTTTAAGATATGGGTAAAAAAGGACAGATCATAAAAATAGCCAAAGGCACGATGACTGATATTGCAGAAGGCGATATCAATTACTTTGGTAGAAACATAAATACCTATGCAGCGATCAATGTTAATGAAACAGGAAAAGAAGGAGTCTTTTTTGGAACTCCAGAACCCGCTCCTCCTATTGAAACACAGTTAGAAGATTTTGAATTTGTGGTTTTTGAAAATGATGTATTTCAAAATAATAGTCAAACGACAAATAGCAATGAACCCACACCCAGTTTTATTAATCCTGAATCTGAAGCGGAGGAGGAAGAACGACCAAAGAAATGTAGGATAGAATTTAAAGCAGATAGTAACGACCTAAAAAATGGACTTTTTGGTTTTGATAAATTCAAAAGCTCCCTAGAACAAGATTGTGAATCTGATTTAGTTGCAGGAAGAACAGTTACCTATAAGGACTCGTATAGAAGTATAACAGTAGAAGGTCAAGATTATCGAGTGCCAAAGATGAGTTTGAGGATTAATCGTACTATAACGCTTAAACTAGATAAAGATCTAAATAGAGAGGATGAATATGGTACTATTGCATTTAATGCTCCTCCCGGATTTACTATTAACCCAATTGACAGGAGAGGTAATACTGTTGATGTTGTAGATGCACGTAAAGTAGAGATCACTTGTAGTACGCATGGATCGGCATCCCTTAATTCCCCTACTGTCATAGAAATTTTAGCAGATGGTGTGGTTTCTGGTGCAATTGATGTATGGCATCCAGTACCTAAAACTATAGATGTTAGAACAGTGATTGTAGAGGCTAAAGATGGTATCAGAAGAATTGACGAAAGAGTTATAGTGCAAAAAGTTAACAATGCATTATTAAATACTTATTTTAATGCAGTACTTGGTCCCGCTTTAGTAGATGTCAACTTAGTTAATGCAACTCCAGATATATTAGATTTAACATCTATTCCAGCTAATGATAGAATGGGACAAGCATTTCTAAGACGGATTAAAAACAATATGGTATCAGGTACAACACATAAAGTTAAATTTTCAACTACAGAAGAAACAAGTTTTTTAGGCAATATTACTAACACTTTTGAGCACTATAACCCTCAGCATAATAATAATAACAATGAATTATTATTATTTTTTACCAACATGGAATGTACTGATGGAGGAAATCCTCCTAAATACGTAAACGGTATTACTTTAGATGGTAAATCACTGATGTTAATGAAAAATAGAGATATAAAACCTAATCAAGAAATTCCTCATGAGATCATGCATGGAGCTGGATTACCACATCCATTTAAAGAAAATCCGACAAAAGATGCTAGAAAAACTCATTATTTTAAACCAGGTAGTACTGATAATTATATGGACTATAATAATGAATCCAGTAGAAAACAATTATGGCATTGGCAATGGAAGAAACTGTATAACTCAAATTATTCAAGATAGAGCCATATGAAAAAATATAAATACTTCTTACTTCATTGTTTCATCTTTGTTATAGGTTGCACTGCACAAAAGCAATTCATCGAAAATGATGAACTTTGTGAATTTGACCAAACTATATTAAAAAATGAGAAAACATTTTTTTTAAAAGATTTAACTCAATCTGAGATAAATACTTTAAATAAATATAAACAAGTTGAAATTGTCAACTCAAAAGATTATTCAATTAAACTATTTAGATTTAGTAACCAGGACAGTCTTATAACCAAAATGGTACTAAACAAGAAAACCAATATAATAAAATCATTGTTCTATAATGTAAATGACGGTAAATTAAGCATTGTAGATTTTACTTATAATTATGGAGATCTTCCAATTGGAACAGCTAAATTTTATAATAAATCGGGAGAAGTTATTAAAACCGAAAATGATAATGACTATTACAATTACCCTATCTGTTTTAAAGAGGCCATAGATATCGTAGAAAATAAATTAAAAGGAAAAGATTCTATAGTAGCGATCAATAGAGAAAAAAAAGTAATCAAAGAAAAAGACACCCTGTATTATTGGGATGTCTTTGTTCGAGAAATCTCTGAAAACAAAGAAGATAAGCCTTGGATTTATCGTATTAACGCATCAAATGGTAAATTAATAGATAAACTAAAAGTAATTACTGTTCATAGGTAAATGAAAATAGTGAAAAAAACCTGAATAATTATTGCAAATGAATAGCGTAAACCTTTCTAAAATAAAAAAATGCAATCAGGTTTGGAATGATATGCCTAAAACTGACAAGGGAAGACTTTGTCAACAATGTCAAAATACAATTCATGATTTCAGAGGTATGTCAAGTTTTCAGATCGTATCTATACATAACCAGAGTAACACCAAAGTTTGTGGGATTTATGATGATAAACAACTTAGGTATGAGCCATCAAATAATTTGACTATACCTAGTAAGAAACCACATTTTATGGTCAGTGCCATAGGATTGTTTTTTACAACCATCCTACATTCTCAGATATCAGAAAAACAAAACACCAGCCACCCAGTAACCCAAAACTATGTAAGGCAAAATCAAAAAGATAGCTTGATAATGCCTAACCAAAACCCGATGCAAAAGGATATACCGATCGATAGTGTGAAAATAGTGAGAGGGATCATTAGAGATCAAAACGGGGAACCAGTAATGGGATGTTCTGTTTTTATTCAAGGGACCAATAATGGGGTAATCTCGGATTTTGATGGAGAATATTGTATTGACGTGACCGATCAATTTAAACAATCTGATACCCTGAATTTGAGATTTAATTTTATAGGATATGGAAGAAAAAATATAACAATCAAACAATCAGATTTCTTAAACTTCAATGAATTCAAATCAGATGTATTTCTTGAAGATAATAAAGTTGAACTTACTGAATTTGTAGTAACGGTAAGACCACCATTACACAAAAGAATTTGGTATAAAGTGAGAAATATATTCAGAAAGAAAAAGAACACTAAAAGTAACCAGAATTAAACAAAATTATATTAAAAACACCAACAAAAACAAGAAATTCCCAATTCTGAGAAGAGACAATATATGAGCCCTGAAACCAACATATCATTTAATCACCCTATCAAAAAAAGGGTAGATACGACCAAGAAATCCTATGGGGTAAAAGTTGATTATTCTCCTTCAGGAAACAGTATTCAGTATGTTTTTGAAGTTGCTTATATAGAAGCCATAGAAGAGGATTACCGTTGCGAAATAAGTAGAAAACAGTTTTTTATCAATGGTAAACAACCCAAACGATTAGTAGATGTTTTGGCAGAAAAATGTATGAGCTGTATGTACCCGATTCAATTTAGAATCAGTCAGTATGGGTTTATACAAGAACTGCTAAACTTTGATCAGATCAAAAAGAGATGGGAAGCTGCACTTGTTGATCTTAAAAACGAATATCAAGGCGATGTTGCAGAAGAGTATTTTAGCCAGATCAACAATACCCTGTCAGATGCTAAAACATTTTTGGATGCTTTGCATTATGATATTGTTTTTCCTTTGATGTTTTTTAGAAAGCCTGCATTATATCAAACAGAAAGAATACAACATAATTATACAATTTCATTGCCTGTATTACCTTATAAACCTTCTATAGATTTTATAGGCAATCAGAAAATGTATTTGAATGATGAAAAAGGCTTCCGATTTGAATATACGGGAAAAGACAAAAGCAATAATACTATACAACTAAAGCATTTGATCAATGACCTGGATTTTACATTGCAACGTGTAAGAGGTATGTACACTACAGCAGATAAACAAAAAGAAATTAGGTACAGCATTACCTATCTTGAAGAACGAGACGAACAATACGAAGAAGAACCAGAAGCTAAGGAGGAAATCCCAAAAGAGATGATCAAGAAGAAAAAATGGTTTCCAAACCTTTTTAAGCGTAATAAAAAATAATACAACCATGAGTGATGTAGCCATAGTATGTCAAGGTGCAATGTGCAAATGTAAATTTGGGACTGTTCCGGATAAGCTAAAGATTGTGAGTACTCACAAAGAATATGTCAATGAAACCAAGGGGAGTAAAAAAATGATCGCTACCACTATGGATATCGGTCAGCCTTTTGAAGCAAAGACGTTTGGTCAGTGTAAATTGCAGCCCAGTACCAGTGGTTATCTCCCTTGCGTACCAAGTATCACACAATGGCAAGATTTTTATGATAAGATTACTGTAAGCAATCAAGGAAAAATCCTAACAGAAAAGAGCAAGGCGATATGTGCCATTGCCGGAGCACCTTATGTAGAGATTACCTTTCATGGGCAGACAGCTTCTCCTACACAATCACAAGCCGAAGAGGCAGACGAAGAGATCCATAGCCAATTAAATCCATTGGCAAGACCTAAAGGAGCACCCGAAAAACCTGCTAATCACGTTTTAAAGATTAAATCATGAGTGACGAAACAAACGAAAAGGACCCCAAAAAAAATAGAGGTGATCGTCAGAAAGAAAATGGCGGGACCAGCAACACAAGTACGATTAAAAGAAGTAAAGGAAGCTACCAAAAAGAAATTGTTGTAGATGAAAAGGACAACCAAAACCTTAACATAAAACGCAGGGAACGTGGGGAATATTACTTTTTTGAGATACCGGTCAATAAAGAGGTACACTTTCATTTAAAAGTGATTAAAGCCAGTAACATGAAAGCAACCCAAGAGAATGTATATTGGGTCGCCCAAACCAATAAAAATTTCAAAAGTCAAAAATGGTTAAGTTGGACAGGGGCAAACAATAAGTATGACCTTCATGAATTATTAATGAACCTCAATGAAGGAACCATTTATGGAAAAAAACTACTTGAAGATGGTAGCCTGAACCCCAAATATGTAGAATATACTGAAAAAAACACCAATGGGGTTAAAAAAAATTACCTTCCTACAAACCCCTATAAAAGCAAATCAGAAAAAAGAGAGCTCAATGATGGGGTTTATTTTGGTAATGTCACTTATCACACCGACACACTCGGAGAAGGAATATGGTTAGAAGGGATTAATTATCTTCCTGAATTTGAATCTCAAGGAGCATTCATCATTGCCGTGGGAGAACCCCAAATTCTATCTTTTTATGTAGCAAAAAGAGTTCGAAAAGAATCCGATGTAGACGCTATAGGAATCATAGACTGCGATACAGAGCATGTTGAAAAAGAACTGATCTATGGGGATATTTTGGACCTACACCTACGTCTTCACAATATAATCAACTACACTGCCAGTATTGAAGTGTTTTGTGACGATGAGCCTATGGACGAATACAATAAGGTAATTCCTTTGTCTCAATATCAAGATATAGAAAACCCTTCAACGGATTATAATCTGGATATTATCGATGAATTATTGGTCGATATTAGATGGGCAAACAAAAGCGATCATGACGAAGCAGATGATTTCGAAGACTCTTTGCAAGAATATAAAATGGTACTTACGCTTACCCCTATCAAAAGAAAAGGCAAGCACACAGAAGAAGATACCAGACCGACCATCACCAGAGAAGTCACTTTTACAGTAAATTATAAAGGGGATTTTAGTCTTGAAGAACAAGAACATCAATATGTAGAGCAAGTGGTCAAGGTTAAACAACCTCCACTTGTCACTCAATCTTATGAAACTTGTAGGTATACTGAGCTAACCATATCAATGGCTGGGTACGAGAATCCTATCATACTACTACAAGAACAAGATAACGGGTCATTGATCGATAATAAAACCCCTTATTATGAGTTTGTGGCAGGTAATAATGAAAATAAAAAAGAGATTATCATAGATATTTCTTCGGGCAATGGCAGTTTTACAGGAGTAGATAGTTGTGAAAACGAAATATCGCACAAAGAAAACAAAGATCATCCGGAATATCCCAACAATGTATTCAATACCTCTAGTGTACAGTTATATGATTATGATAAGAATTATGAGGATAACATTTGGGGTAAGTTTAAAGAATTTTTGAATACTAAAAATAATATTTTTGGTAATGTACAACCCTATAGTGATGAGGAAAGAGCTGCAGACCAGTTAAAGTTTACGGTAGCCTATCCATATAACTCCTATAGCGAAGGCACATTTTTGGCTAGATACCTTACCCTACAACTAAGCTCTTTTCCTATCGATATCTCTGTACAAAGTTGTCGATATGTACGCACCCCAAAATTCGTGATACACCCCGATGTGGTATGGGCAATGCACTTTAATTATGGGGTAGATGAAGAAGATATCCTTTATTACAACGATACAAAAGTACCACTGGTAACAGGGTATGCCGATTACATGTCGTATCTAGCGGCAGGTCTGGAGTGGGTCAACAACAAAGTAAAGCCCTTTGTAGAACAGTATATGATCGGAGATAATGAAGAGCGTAAAAAAGGCTGGGACAAAGTTCAGGAGATCATTGACGAGTTTGTAAAAGAAAGTATCACAAAGGTAGCCTTAGGGTTTCATGCCAGGATAGACAAAGAACGCCTGATCAACTACTCAGAAATGCAACCTTACAAAGCAGTACTCAACTATTACATCTTTCAGATGGTGCTCTTTTCTATTGCGATAGATGTACTGTTGATTTATCTGACTAGAGGTAAGGTAGCACCCGGTATGCAAAAAGCAGCCAGAGTTGCTGGAAAATTCAAAAAACTAAAAAAGAGAGCAGAAAAATTTGGTGAAGATTACAACCTTACCTTTCATATGCCCAAGGTAAGTTGCAATTTTGGGTTTCATAGAGAACAAAGTACAGAGAAACTAGGCGAAGTCACTAGAATCATACAATACACATTACGGGCAGACCCCCTTATTGCCATCTCGTCAGAATATGAATTTGCTCCCGAACGATTGCCAAAAGAATTAAAAAAGTTTAAAGTGACCGCATTGGCAGAAGGGATTATCAGTTTTGATATCAATATCCAATACGATGTGCTTGAAGGAACATTTACACTCAACAATACTGCTGTGCATCAAGAAGGGGGTGGTGGTAATGTACTAAAAGATGGCGATATCATACAACTAGAAGGAAAGATTGCGCTTACCCTAGAGGGAGAAGCCAAAGTAGAAGGAAAATGGCAGAAAAGGGTCTTTAAGCTATTTCCTATAAAAGTACATACTAAAGCTGAAGGAAAAGTAAATCTACACAGTGCTGCGGGGATTACCCGACGCTTTGGGATCGATGCCAACAAAGGTCCCTTTCTAGAAGACACCCTATTCTTTGATGGGATTACAGGAGAATATTTTCAGAAAGTAACTGTAGCGATTAATAGTAGAAAACGAGTTGATACAAATCCTACAAATAAAACTACATCAATTCCAAAATTCGGCTATGGCACAGCCAGTCTAGGTAGAATGTATATCTTTGAAATTTTTAATCCACACAAACCAGAAAAATATTACAAACAAAAATGAAACGCCTTAAACAAATCATAGCAATACTATGTTGTACGTTTACTCTTATCTCTTGCGCACAGGATCATAAAAAAAATAATCAAGCAATGAAAAATAGACCGATTAATAGAATTCATAAACTATACAATCAAAAAGTGAAGTACCCAATTATGCCACAATATTTTATAGAGGGCTACCAAAGTGGTTGTTATTATGAAATTTTAATTAATGACGTTTTAGCATTCAAACATTATGAGAATGTTGGGCTCATGAATCACGCCACACCGATTAATGATTTAATATTAAAAAGTGGTCCTCAAAAAGTAACCATCAAGCTATTCCCATTGGGTAAAATCGATGGTAAAGAATATACGACCATAGATGCTGATGATAGTTTTAGGCTTAAAATCTTTAAACGAGATAAAAAACAACCTTATGTAGCGGGGGATTATGAGGTGATAAAAGAACACTATGCCGAACTCAAAGACGGGCTGCCGTATTATGAAGAAACTTTTACCTTTGATGCAGAAGTACCTTATCAATTAAAAGGGTGGAGTGAATCTCGGGTATTAACAGAGATGGATCAAAAAAAGCTAGAAAAAGAGGTTTTAGATTTTTATAAAGAATACGGAGAAGTATTAAGGAATAGAGATGAAGAGAAATGGGTAAATCTTGTAATGAAGAGAGAAAAAGAAAGGATTCACGCGGTTGATTATTTTGACAAAGAAGATATTAATATAAGAACTTCAGAATATATAAATACATTTGATAATGAGGTTTTAGAAGTACAACCCTTAGACCCTTATAAAATGACTTTTTATGGTGATGGGCGTTTAATAACATTAAGAAGTTTAGAGAATTTAGGTGATTCAGCCTTTTTTACAATCGAACAGGACGAAGATGAAAATGGTAAATATAAAGTTTATCAATTTTATTATTTATTCCTTCACAAACCCAAAGACAGTGATCAATTAGAGATTATACGATAATTAAAATTATAATTAATCATGTCTCTGTATTATCGAATAACAATTGTATTATTGGTTTTCAGTTTTTTTTGTTCCTGCTCTCAAGAACCAAAAAGAGAGTTTTATAGCAACGGACAAATTAAAGAAGATGGAGAATATAAGAACGACAAAAAAGAAGGTACTTGGCGTGAATATCACGAAAATGGAAATTTAAGAGCTTCAATCCCCTATTCTAATGGGTATCGAAACGGAAAAATGGTTGTTTATCATAAAAATGGAGAAGTTTCCAAAAAAGGAAAAATTATAAATGATACCATCCCAATAGGGAAATGGCAATGGTTTTACAAAAACAAACAGATCAAGCGTGTAGGGGTTTTTGACAATAATGGGAACCAAATAGGAACTTGGGAAGTGTTTCATGAAAATGGTAAGAAAATGATAATCGCCATTTTTCCTAATGGGGAGCATATAGAATATTATTCAGATGGTATTACTATAAGAGAAACAGGGCAATATAAAAATAGTCTAAAACAAGGTGAATATAAAGGCTATAATCGCGATGGTGTATTAGAGTTTATAGTCCATTATAACAATGGAGAAAAACAAGGAACGGAAAAAGAATTTTATAAAACAGGGGAAGTAAAAAGTATTTCTCTTTGGGAAGATGGAATAGCTCATGGCGAGTGGAAAGAGTATTATGATGATGGTATTGTAGAAACTATCAGGCATTTTGACAACAATGAATTAATTTGGGAAAAGGGTTTTGATCGTGATAAAGTATTGTCTGATTCTACCCATTACACCTATACCAAAATAACTAAGGATTCTATCAAAGAGGAAACTACACAATATTCGTTTTATAAAAATGGCAAAGTAGAAGAAATACGTTATCGTGACAACGGCCGAAATGGGTACATAATTAAATATTATGAGAATGGTCAATTATGGCACAAAAAAATATTTAAAAACAATAAATTAATTGATGGTAATTACGAGTATTTCTTTGAAAATGGTAAAATAGAAGAAGAGTATACTTTAAGTGATAATACAAAAATAGGTTTACACAAAAAGTTTTATGACAACGGACAGTTAAAGGAGTTAACTACCTATAAAAATGATGGCTCAAAATATGGACCTTATAAAAAATATTATGAGACAGGAAATATTAGAACAGACGGTTTTTTCAAAAATCTTCCAGATGGAGACACATTTGTTGATGGAGACTTTACTTATTATAGAGAAAATGGAACTTTAGAAAGACAAGAGACCATTAGAAATGGAAAATTAGAAGGGTATGTAATAGAATATGATAACAAGGGAAAGGAGCAAAAAAAATACCTTTACAAGAATGGAGAATTTATAAAATCAATTTCAATCCACTAAAAGTGAAAAAGTTCTAAGTAAATTAAAATGGCATAGAATTCCTTTTCTAAACCGAATTCATGAATAAGAAACAACTTCAAATCATAAAGCGATTAATTTTTTACTACCAGAATATATTGACAAAAGCTGTAATAACCTCTATAAGAAAATAATGATAATGAAAGTAAAAAGAGTAGTAAGGTTATCAATTTTTCATGCCCTTGCTGCATCTTTGTTTCTCTCTTGCTCACAAACTGAAGAAGAAAAAATAGCTATAAAAATAAATACGTATGTAGATACAATAGTAGAAAATGTAAAACACTATCCAGAAGAACCCGTTTTTGACCTAGCTGTTTTTGCTCCTGGCGCAAAATATGAAGTAAGAGTGAACGACACTCCCATAGTAAACCGTTATGGAATAGACGACAACAAATACTACTTGCGTTTTAAAAAATTCAGTCTTAATCATGCGATGGGATCTAAATCTATTCACAAGGTTACCTATCGTATGATACCATTAAATAAAAAGTCTTTTGAAAATTATGACATAAATGATATCAGTATTAAAAGTTATAATGGACTTAATGACTCTAAAGAAATCTTTCTTTTTGAACCTTTACTTACACAAAAGGAAGATGAAGAATCCAAAGAATATATTGGAAACAATTTCTATAATGGTAGTTTCACTTTTCAAGCTAAATTACCTCCTTACAAAAGACAAATAGATTGGTCTGAATCAGTCAATTTACAAGAACAGAAAAATATCGAGCAAGAGGTTTTAGCGATTTACAAAGAGATAATGCATTTGTATGAGGAAGGAGATTTAGATAAATTATTAGAATTATACAAACCTGTTTTTCAAGATGAAGCACAATCAGTTTACGCAACAAAAGAAAAAAAGAACAGATTAGGTTATAAATTAGACATAAAACGTCTTCACCCATTCTTTTTTAAATCGCAACCAAAATTAGATGAGAACTATACACTAAAATTTTATGCAAATGGCAAGTTAGTAACCTTAGAAAAGAAAAGTGATAGTACGAAATTTTATAGTGAAAGTGCATTATCAATAAGATATGAGAAAGATCTGGATAAGCTTGTAGATGGGATGCTTGTCGATGTAGAACATTTTAATATGTATGAAAAAGGAATAATCCCTAAGATAGAACAAGAACTATATTTATTCTTCTACAAACCTAAAGGTTCAAAATCTTTGAAACTAGCTGCTAATATTTATAGAGAAGAAAAATTGTTGAACCCTGTAGAATAGATCAATAATTCAAAAATGGATATAGATAGCGCAATACTTTTTTTAATAGTTATACCTTGCTTTACATTATATTCATTTTTTATAGGATATAAAGCAAGTAAAAGAAGGCATAATTCTGAAATCCTTGATTTGTCTTGGGTCATCTCTTTTATCTTCATCTCTGGGGTCTTATTTTTCTTTTTACTGATACCATTTCTTGGTGTTCCAGCTATTATCAAAGAGTTTCGTTTAACTAGTAAAAATGAATCGTTTCAAGCAGAAATTATTGATATCGAAATCAGAATTGAAGAAGATAAAAAGACCCATGAAGAAAAGACGATGTATTATCCTATTGTAAAAGCAATTGTTGGAGATAATCAAGAAGTTATTCAGAAACTTAATCTAGGTAGCTCTACAAAACCTATTATTGGAGATACAGAAGAAGTGGTCTATGATACTTCTGCAAATAAATTATATTTAGTTTCACTAGCTGCTACAGCTATGCGAGGTGTAGGTTTATTTTTTTGTTTCTTTATGATTTTTGTAAATATTTATGCATTAATGTATGCTTTTGGAACTACTATTTCTCCAGAAACATTTGCATCTGCTTTGTTTTCTTTTTTTATATTACCTGTAATGTATTCAGGTGGAATTATAGTAACTTCTTATTATCTGTACCTATGCTTTATTGTACAAAAATATAACACTTTAGAATGGAATAGAATTATAACAGCTGCTATATTTTTAGTTGTTTTGATTTCAACTACTCCATCGTTAATTAAACATATCAGAGAAACTAAGAGAGAGAGATTTTGACATGAATAGTGACCTGTTAGAATATACCATCTATTCAATTTTGCATCCAGAATTTAGATGCAGACTAGGTGTTCATCCAAAAAGAAAAGTAAACGTTTAAACTTTTGAAAAGCTATCGTCATAATATGCCGAAGTTAGACTGAGAAGGATTACAATATATTAGTTGAAGGAATAGAATTTTAATGAAAAAAGATACCGACACATTTTTTGAGCAGCGAATCGAAGAGTATAAAAACATATTATCCAAAGGGTTGATGTTGTCAAGATCTCAAAAAAACTGGATATTACGCAAACGCAGAGAGTATCTTGCTGAGCCTAGAAAAATAACTGAAGTTCATGTTGCCTTATTAGATGAATTAATACCATTATTAGGTTATGACTGGAAAGAGTATCAAAAAGATATAAAAAATCCTAGAAAATCGTTTTCTGAGCGGCATAAAGAGGTTCAAAAAAAATTAGAAAAAGAAAGAAAACTTAATGCCCGTGATAAATTATGGATCAAACACATAAGGACAAAGTTTAACAGAACCTCCAAAGGCTTAAGTAGTAACGAGATTACAAAAATGGATCAACTCATACCACTGCTAGGCTATGATTGGCGGGATACTCTTATAGAAGTACCCACTACTATCAAATCTTTTGACGATCACATCGCCATAATTACGCAATCTTTGCATTCAAATCAACCTTTATCTCTGCCGCAAAAACAATGGCTTAGAAATAAGAGAAAGCAATATCATAATAGCCCTGATGAATTTGATAAAACGCATGAAGAAATACTAAATTCTTTAAATAATCTTCTGGGATATGATTGGAAAGAATACTTAGTCAAAGCTGCCAAATCAAAGAGTTTTGATAAACAGTTTAGCGAAGTTTTAAGTAAACTTTCTAACAATCAAAAATTGAATAGTCGTCAAAAATCATGGTTGGCTCGCCAAAAAGAATATTATAAAGGACAACATCGATTGATGACCAAAAAAAGAATTAATGCATTGGATTCATTAATTCCGATGTTGGGATATGACTGGAAGATAAATAAGTATGAACGATCACAACCAATTCCTTTTGCAAATCATGTTGATCATATTCAAAAAAGCTTAGAAGCCAATATAGATTTAACTCCAAAACAAGTCAAATGGCTCAATACGCAACAGCGACTGTTTATAAAAGATTCTGAAAAATATGACCCTAAGAAAATAGTATTATTAGATACATTAAATAAAAGTTTAGGATTTGATTGGAAAGAAAAAAAAGGTAACCCTATCCCAAAAAAACATTATTCTTATTATGTCAAATCGATCAAAAAAAGGATAACAGAAGGAAAAAAGATAACAAACACCTAACTTTTGTGGCTTAGAAGACAAAGCACTAAATATCGTAATCATCCAGATAGTTTTAATAAGGAGATAAAAAAATCCTTGGATAATTTAATCCCGATATTAGGCTATGATTGGAAATTAATGACAAAACCGAAACCAAAAATAAGAACTATAGAAGAAAGTGTAACCATATTGATCAATCTTTTAAAAAAAGACAAAGAGATTACGCAACGTCTTAGATCTTTTCTTTTTAGAGCAAAAAAGAAATATGCCAAGGATCCCAATTCTTTTTCAACGAGCGATATAAAACTTTTGGATTCTTTGAATCCGTATCTGGATCAACCTTGGAATCATTATCAAAAAGGAGTACAAGAGCCAAAATCAATATTAGAACGTGCCAAAGAAATAAAAACAACATTAAAAGCTAAAGAAAACCTTTCTTCATATAATAAAAGTTGGTTAATTAAGATTCGTAGAAACTATAGAAATCTAATCGTTACCTATTCCAAAAATGAATTAAAAGCACTTAATGAACTAACACCTTATCTTTCTTATGATTGGCGCATTTATAAAAAAGAAAGAGAATTAGATGAATTTCTTAAAAAAATAATACATTCAAAAAAACCTATTACAAAAGCACAATTACGGTTTTTAAAAACCCGAGGGATAACTTTTGACGATGAACAGTCAACTGTATCACCAGAAACCTTAAAAAAGCTGCAAAGCCTCAATGAGCAATTAGGAACTGATCAGAATTTGATCATTGATGATAAAAGGACATTTGATTTTAAGATCGCTTCTATTGCTATTTCTTTGTCTAAAGAACTCGGAATTAGTAAAACCCAAAAAAAATGGCTTCAATTTCAGGCAAATCTTTTTTTGGAGAACAAGAAAGATTTTTCTGAAATTGAAATCATAAAACTAGATAGTTTAAATGTATTATTGGGCAAAAAATGGACAGATGTTTAGTGGTATCAAAAGCTTTATTGGATATAGGATATGTGTAAAACTCATTAAAATATTACGTCTTAATCTTGGCAAAAAACTAGTTCCTAATATGCAAATCAGAATACATGAAGTAGATTTTGATAAAGGTACTTGGAATATTTATAACAATTAAATCGCATTGATTTTATAAACATAATAATTTGAGAATAGCCTAAAACCATATAAAAATTGTTGGTTTAGCGTTGTTTAAATTGATCTGATATAGAGCATCTTTTTTATTTTTGTTCTGTAGAACATTCACTCTCTTATGACTACAAACAGAAAACAGAAATACTATCAGGACCGTTTTGATGAAAAGTATAAAGTGATCAAAACAAATCTAGAATTTGATCATCCTTTAACAACCACACAAAAACAATGGTTACGCTTACAAAGGCTCAGTCATCAAAAAGAAGGCGGTATAGATCCAATAACACCTTATAAAATTGAAAAATTAGATGAACTTATACCTTTATTGGGGTATGATTGGAGAAGCTTTAAAAAAAGTAATGGTAAAAAATTACTGAGTTTTAAAAAACGAATTGAAGAAATTAAGCTGACCATTTTTAATAATGGTGCTCCTGATTCAAATCAATTCGAGTGGTTAAAATCCAAAAAACGTATTTTTAAAAGAAACCCTAAGAGTTTAAGTATTCAACAACAAAGGCAATTAGATGATCTTACAGAACTCCTCGGTTTCAGTTGGCGGGATATAATAATCAAGAAAGGAAACAGCATTTTTAATTACTACTATTATAACATTAAAAATGCAATTCTTAAGGGGGAAGATATATCTGATTCAGATAAAGATTGGTTGACTTCTCAAGGAGGTAGATATGCAGCAAAAGAATACATCTCTATCCCTGAACATCAATTAGAACGACTAGAAGAACTAAAGAAGCTATTAAAGCTCCCCTGGGAAGTATCAAACACAAACCAGAACCCTTATATTAATAAGGAGCATAAATCTACAGCCCAATGGTTTAAGGAAATGGCTCCTTTTATTAATATTACCCAAATAGAGTATAAGTATGATATGCCCAAAGGGTTAATCCAAAAGTTTTGTAAATACGACACCCCTATTGATCATAGATGGGTTTTAGTATTAGAAGAATTTAGAAAGGAATTTTGTGATTTTTGATGAAACTCTAAGACTTATAATTTATAATTTGATAATTGAGTCAATTGTATATCTTCTAATTTGTAAACTATAATTTAGATCAAAATACAAGAAAGCAATCACTTTACCTCCCAATGAAATGCCTATAGAAGAAACATCAAGTGCATATCAAGCATTACCAGAGTTAGAAAAACGAGAAATACAAAACATTATACAAAATGAACGCGAAGCAAAATCTGGAGCAAAAGGTAATAAATGTCCTTAAAACGATATTTCTTTTGGCGATCCTAAATTTAGGATCAACTATGGTAGCTCAAGATATTAAGGGTAAATATTGCCTTCAATATGGAGTAGAAACTACAGAAAATTGTATAACCTTTGAAGGTGACTATTTTATATATGAAGGTCCCTGTAGTATTGGAGACTTGGGTTCTGATTTTGGGGTGGGTCATTATACAAAAGACAATAATACATTATTTCTTAATTTTGATTTAACAAATGCCAGTTTTGGAGACTACCACAATACGGAAAGGTCTAAAACCGATAAAGATTTCATTACTTTTAATATTAAAGTTTTGGACTTAGATAGCAGTCAAGCAATCCCTTACGCTAATGTGATTATTGACAAGAAACAAGAAATGACTCAATCTTCAAATAAAGATGGATTTGTTTCTTTTACATTTAAAAAATCGGAAATTCCTAAGAAAGTTGAGATTGCATTTGTAGGCTATAAACCGTATAGCTTTTATTTACAATCCAATTATAACTATGATGTAAAAGTATTCATGGCAAAGGTAAAAGGGTGTGAGATTGTTGATGAAGTTTGGGAATTTAAAATTTTGAAGAATAAGGACAACTCCGAATCATTAAAACGATTAGGAAAATACAAAAATCAAATTTGGCGTAGTCCTTATTGATAATTAATTATATCTAATACTACTTCAACAGAAAAGTAGCAAAGAATTAAAAAGTCAACATTTATTTACTTCTGTAAAGATCTATTTCATTAACCAAAAGAATGGTTTTTCTTTATTTACTTGTAAATATTAAAGAATCCTAATATTTTTATAAGGGATTTGGATATGTAAAATATGTGATTGTTTGCACCCTACCCTACTGAGCAATATTCTTTTGCTTTCCAGGTCTTATTTTAAGAAAAGCTGTAAAAAAGTTTAGCAAGTTTTTTTGACTCACTAAACTTTATTAGCCAACAGATTGAAGTATTCTATCAAACCTTAGAAATTGAACAGTGGAATGGCAAGAAAGTTTCAGGGTCTAATATTGATGTTAGAGAAGTTGTCGATTCTAAAGTTGTCAAAAGAAGAGTGAACCTAAGCATTCCTGAAATAGCCTTGTTGGGACGATTGTTTTCTCAAATAAAAGTGATCAATATAAAGGATAACAAGCAGCAATATTTTAAGTTTCTCTCACAAATCTATACTTCAAGGGACAATACCGATATTTCAGAACATAGTATTAAAAATGAGTTTTACTCCAGTTCTGATACTACTCTTGAAAATGTAGAACGGGTATTAATTAGAATGCTTAATACCCTTCAAAAACTAAAAGCTTCAGCTTCCCGCTAAAAAATTATCATAAAGACGTATTTTCTTTTGTTCTTAATGGATATACTGGATTAATCGGACCGCTCAAAATTCAGAAAAGATATGGAAACACCTACGCTGTCATTCTGTTTGATATTGAACCCTTCTTGATATTATATTTTGCTTTTGTTCTGACTACTTTCATCATCAAAATACAGCTTGCAAGTGTTAATTTTTTAACAACCTCTGAAACCCCCAGTATTTATAGGGGTTGCATTTCAGTGCGGTCTTTAACCATTTTACTGGGGTTCCCAGCGTTTTTTTATAGATCATAATTTTTTTTTCTGTCATTTAGTGTCATTTAGTGAACTGGCACTAAATACTTAAATAATTCATATTCAATTATTTAACTTGATTTTTCAAAGGGTTGCGCAACCCCTGCGCATTACATTCACGTTTGTTTTTTTGTTTTCTTTATTCCGGAGCTGTTGAAAGGTGAATCCCGAAAGATCAAGTTCGGGATATATAATTGCAGTAGGATCCATTTTTTAAAGACTGCAACCAGTAAATAACGTGCCTTTCTTCACTCTTTTCAAACTTGTAGAACAGTATTAAATATATAGCACAATGGAAGTCATTGTATTTGAAAAAGAAACCTATTACAAACTCATGGAAGAAACTATGACCCTTATGTACAAGGTTATTGAAGAAAAACATAAAGAAGCGATCGCCAACGCAGAAGAAGAAAAAGAGTTCTTGACCACAAAGGAAGCCTTGAAGTTGATGGGCTTAAAGAGTAAGACCAGGCTTTATGCCCTTAGGGATCAGAAAATCATAGAATACTATCAACACGGTAGACGAAAACTATATTCCAAGAAAAGTATTATCGCCTATCTCAATGGTCAAAAAATTACCTAATCGTACCCAACACTTAAAAAATATGCATATGAATACCAACGATACAGCCCCTTTACGTCCCCATTATGATTTTGGGAGCATTTTTAAAGCTACAAAAGTATTTATAGACCGATACAATGAGCAGCATGATCGATTAACAGAACGGTTGAATGCTAATCACAGGGCTACAGCAGAATTGATCACTCGCCTATACGCCCAACAACTCAATAAAGCCATTTCTTTAGGAGAAGATGTCAGTACCTCCCTCCCGGGGTTTAAAACCTTTAATCCGAGCTTAGCGTCCTGTAAAGGATGTACGGTTCGAACGATCATTAATCATAAAGAACGTTTAAAAGCTTCAGGCTTTATTATCGAAGAGGTCCACAGAGGGAAAACAGGGATAGAACTCTGGATCAACCCACAGATATTTGCTCCAAAAAAGATATCAACACCCCATGTGGATATGCAACCTGTACTTGAACAGATACAAGCTGTTTCTGAGCATAAAGTGAAAAATTTACCCCCATTAGTTCATGAACAACAAGAACAAAAAAATAATAATAGCAGTGTGGATACCTTGATAACTTCAAAGAAAGGAGTTCGCCTATCGGCTCACAGGACCAAAAATAACTCCGTTACAGGAACAGGACATGAACAAGACATGAACACGAGGGAAAGCCGAACTTCTGACTCAAAAAAACAAACCCGGGGCGCGAAAAAATCGTCTCAAAAAGAGTCAGAGTCGGCTTTTTTATTGCAATTGGTGCGGGATTTCTGGAGCTATGCGAAGTTGGTTCTGTTTGCAGAGCTGCTCTTAAGCGAGCCTGAAGAAACCGAAATCCTCAATCACATCTGGGCCTCGGTGTATCGAAAATTCAAAATCAAAGGTAGCAAAGAGGACTGGAAAGGCTATCAGGATATCTTGTACAAACGGGTGGATATGGTAGCCCGATACCTGGAGCGCAATCCGAATCGATGGATTGCCCCACCGCATCTGTATTTCTATCCTGAAAACAAGCGCAATGGGTTTAATAAAACCTACGAATGGTTTATCAGGCAGGAATTGCTTAAAAAATCCATTCGTAATCAAATCCTGATCCAGAACACCGAAAAAGAATGGGAAGATCACAACCAGGGAAAAGGAAGGCACAAGCATAAAAGTCGTTTACAGCTTTTTAGGATACAACAGCAACGCTTATCTACCTTCAAAGACGATGCACTACTACGCGCTTATGAGAAAAGTTTACAACGGACTCTTTTAAAACCTACTACAAAATGATCGCTCCTAATCTAGCCAATACCGCACTTTTTAAATGTATTGTATATTTTCATGATGGGGAATCCAGAACGTTTTATTCCTTAGATAAAAGCCATAAACGAGCGAAACCCAACGAGGCTCTTGGAATACGACGATTAGAAAAGATGCTGATGTTTCGTTTTAGAGGGACATGGGAGACTGCAATTATCTATGAAAACCTCCCAAAAGGAAAGGAAATTGCGAAATACAAAAATGGTATTCGAGTGCTGTAATCCCTGTAAACATTTTTGTAAACAAGTAAGATTTATATATGCAATTCCATTGTCAACATTAATATAAATAGGAGTTTGCATAAAATATTGTCTTGTTATATCCTGTAAACCAATACTGTGCTTTCTAAACTGATTAACTTAGAAAGCACAACATATAAAAAAACTAATTCTTAATGGCTGCTCCAATAGACGACCCAACTCCAGTCGCTAACGCTGAAGTTAAAACTTCTTGTCTATTTCCTCCTCTGATAAGCCCTTCGACTGCACCCTGGGCAGTACCACTCAAATCCGATACCACGACTTTTTTAACTTTTTTCCAAAACTTTTTCCACCATCCCTTTCTAGGACCTTTTAATGCTATAGAAAATTCTCCTTTTAAATTTGTTTCATCTTTCCAGTCTCCAAAATGTTCATACCAATATTGTGCAGAATAGCCCATTACATCAACCGCATGTTGCCAAGCTATTCTTTCAATTTCATTTAATTGATCTGGTGGAGTATTGATGATGCTTTGCGAGTATTCAAATATTTCCTGACCTCCATTTTCATCAGTTTCTGTTATCGCTTGGTCTATATAATCAATCAGCTTCTGTAATTCAATCTGTAAAGGTTCAGATAGTACAGTTTCTTCAGTCCCATTGTAATGTGAAACAAACATTTCGTCAATAACATTTGAATTAATGATTTCATTGTTGGAATGCAAAAACATTAAACCATCTTGGATCACTTGTTCGTTCATATCACTATCTGAATTATAGTGTTGATTTAATAAGCTTTTTTCATAAACATATGCCAATCCTTCATTGTGAAGTTTCCCTGTTGTAATTACCGGGTTGTTTTTACTATCGGTTTGATCGTCAATAGTTTCTTCTTTTTCACTACATGAAAAAGTAATTGCTAACAATAGCATTGCAAATGGAATGCTTTTAAAGGCTTTATTAGTCATAATGATATTTATTATACCTTGCTCTGTTGATTTTGTGAAGAGTTTTGGCGGTTTATATATACACTTTTCTAACTCACTATCGCATTGAATAAAGTTGTTGTTTTAAAGCTCGGAGAATATGTTTTGATATTTTACTTGGTGGTGTTTTCCTCAATCCCACCATTTCTCATGAAAATGGAAGGTTAGCCCTTGTACTTTCAACCATAAGGATATCTTTGGATTATAGAATGAATAATTTCTTATACCAAAATTCAGATTTTATTTATTCTAAATCGATAGTTAACTAACCCAAAAAGATAGGTGTAAACAACGTTAATTTTTAGGTTACTTAACCCTTTTAAGGAAGGTTTTCCACATTTTGAGAAACAGGAATGTATAGAATACCTAAGTCCACAGAAATAGGAATCGTATTTTCAGAGCGGATCGACTTCCTAATGGTTATAATACTATTGCAAGTCCTGCTGGTGTCTTTGATGTAATTATTATTGACAGCTGGAATAAAACAGGCTTACTATCACAAGATTTTGACCGATTACGAAAAGAATACCCCAATACTATTTTTATTGTCATTTTCCAACGGACTACTCAAAAAACAATACGAGGGGGAACAGCTCCTTTATATGATGCCGGGATCAATATTGAAGTTATCAAAGTTGATGATACGTTTCATAATAATTATGCAGTAACCACCAAAAACAGATATGATGTTATAGGAATCAAATACAATATTTTTACAAAAAATATTATAGGAGCTGCAGAGGTTTCTTCAAAAGAACAAATAGAAATGTTATGATTTATTAAATAGATTTCTTGGAATTATTATCTGTTGTTTTATTTGGTGGTTTTATTGAACTTTTAGTTAGAAACATAAGAATAAAACCTACCCAGTTTAATAAAACGGTTCATTTTCTAAGTTTACCAATTAATACTTAAATGAACTATTATGTTATTTGGATATGCACGTATAAGTACCCCATCTCAGAAATTTGATTTACAAATAGATGCTTTATTAAAAGCAGGAGTAAAAGAAAAAAATATTTATAAAGATGTTTCCTCGGGAGCAAAAGCAAATTGAAAAAATAATAATCTTCATTTTAGAATAAACACAAACATACAAATTACCCCCTTATCTGGATTAGCTCCCGTTAAGGTTTTTTCTTTTTAAAAGAAATTAATACACAGAATAAAACCATATAAGTAATAGAAAACATTAATGTGGAAAACCGTAATTATTGTATAAATAATTTGTAGATATTGTAGATTGAAAAAACTCAGTAAAATATTATAAAAATAGGAAGATTATGGCACTTAAACCAGGACCTAAAAGAAAGGCAAAATCCACAGGAAAACCCGATAGAAGACAGAGAGATAATAAAAATACTCCAGGAAACACACCAAGTTTAAAGCCCTCTAAATCAACTAAAAAATAGTATAGTTAAACGATGAATTAATTAAACGAATAGGAATCAGTGATTCAATAAAAGGGTTTATCGAATTTGGTTTACAGTTAAGAGGAGATACTTCTAGAAATCCATTAACTTATATAGATTTTTATATGACAGGTTATATGAATTTGAATTTAATTGGTTACTTCCCTGATTCATTGGAAGGGAAACAATCATTTAATAATTTATTAAACGATTCCAAGCACTCAGCATATGGTTCAATTTGTAAAGCTTTTACAACTAATGACAATAAATGCTATCATAAATCAAAATTACTGTTCGAATATTTTAAATCTGATTCAACCCTTATTAGGGCGTGTAAGGTAAAAGGGGATTTAGAGAGCTTTAGAGAAAGCTTGAATAAGCTAATAAATTAAAGAACATGTTTTATTATTACAAAATGGAATATTCATTGGAAAAAATGGATGAATATTTGAAGAATGGATTAGCAATCGATGCTACTATGGGTGGATTGATTCTTGGGAAATCTCATAGCCAAGGAGGAATTTACTTTTGGGTGAAAAGAGATAATGTTTTTGTATTAGAAGGAGAAGTTGAAGGATATGAATATATTATGAACCAAGGAGCAAGTCACTGCTTTTCCGAAAGTACTTATAGATTTCATCAACCAGAACTTCACAAACATGATTTTATAGATTATGAACCTGACTTGAATATCAAACTTCTTGATACAAGAGATCTTGGAGACCCGAAATTTTTATTGTTTGATTCTGGAGGTTTCTCTATCATAAATAAATGGTCTACAAAAGGATATCTTAAAACAATAGATGAAATGAATAAGGCTGTTACAATTGAAAAAATTGATGAAAAAAATGCAAGACTTGTTTATAATAGCAATAAGCCAATTGAAATATTTTATTATGATAAATATGAAGGTTATATTTCAAAATTGTAATTAAAAACTATAGCTTTAGATTTTAGATCAAATAGACAAAAATATATTAATGGGCTTTCTGATTTTGAAAAACAATTTTTAAGAATTAACAATCAAAGTTCAATAAAACGATTGTTTTACCTCATTTAACGAAAATGATAAATAAGCGTGATAAAAACATAATTTCAAGTTTATCAACTAAATTAGGACTTCCTACTCTGGAAAGTGGGATATGTATAATTCGTGACGAACTAAATTGGAGAGTTAATGAAAAAGAGATTAACTACTGTTGGCTAGTTAAACACTTTATGGGTCCTATGTCAAAGGAATGGTGGTTATTCTCTATTAAACTCGAAGAATCTGACTTTAGAGGACTTGAGAATCCAGAACTACTAATTCAAGGTATATTTACTGCTGATATAGATGGAAATATTGAGGACTTTTATTCGGATACACAAACACAAAATTTTACTGATAAAATAAGAGATTTAACTTTAAATAACATGTTGGATGTATTTAATAGAACGGCTTTTGGAGTTCAAATGCGTGACGGAAATATTTATCAGTATTTTATTTTTAGCCCAGGTTCAAACTCGAGTTTTTTTCTAAATAATCCTCAATCTAAGGATTGGGTGCTATGGAGAGAGCAGGTTAGGAAAACTGGATGTAAACTAGCACTAGAGTCTAATATTTTTAATTTAATAAAAATATTCAAATAAACGAGGTACAATCGAGTAGTCCGACGCGATGATAGTTCACCGTGTTAAGGCTCTCACACCACCAGATCCTGAATCAAGTTCAGGCCAAGCCAAGAGCGGATCTCGTATATGGCGGTTCGGCATACATTATCATAAGGCCCTTTCCACCCTCATAGGTAGTTCTTAGTTTAATAATAGGCTATACTGCCTCAAGGGTAGTATTCCTAATCGAATTTTAGAACGTATACCGTTCCGTCCTTCCCTGCTTGTGAGACCTCCACACTCTCAGCGTGGTTCGTTTCCCACAGGTACTATGACTTCTGCTTATTGAAAATAACGTCTTTAGCGTTACTTCTCCTTGTACCCAACCCGTGGACTAGGAGACCTCCCCCAGGCAAGGACATCTTCTTTCCCCCGATCCCTGCCACATCTACTATTTCAACACCTAATGAAAAAACAGCATTTTGGACTTCACAGTGATGTGCCTACTTATCCCGTCTCTTAGTCTCAGTATGCGGTTCGTGTTCCTCTGTACTGAGTTTTGTAGTCCCGCTTCCTTCACCGTATACCTCACGGTAAACCAGCTTGCGGCTTACTAATGGTTCAAGGCGTTACCCATGCCCATAA
The DNA here is from genome assembly GCF_006443095.1 of Aquimarina algicola. Lineage (GTDB taxonomy): Bacteria > Bacteroidota > Bacteroidia > Flavobacteriales > Flavobacteriaceae > Aquimarina > Aquimarina algicola. The sequence continues at coordinate 784,706 of NZ_VFWZ01000002.1, read as the reverse complement.
GGGACTCGCACCCTCTAGATTAATAGTTACCTTTCGGTAGATAAAAGATGCCCATGCTGGGCACACACAAGATGTAAAAATGCATTAAAAAGTATTTTACATTAAACGTTACTAAAGTTCAAATAAAAGATAAAAAATAACAAAATGAGTTGGGATTTGTTTGTACAAGATTGGGGGAAATATGAAACATTAGATGAGATTCCGGATAGTTTTAAACCAAAATTCATTGGAAAACGATCCGAAATAATCAAGAAAATTAAGGTGATAGAGCCAATGGTGAATTTTTCTGATACTTCATGGGGTATTTTGGAAAACGAGTTTTTTTCTATCGAATTTAATATGGGGATTCCGAGATTATCAATGGTTTTGTAATGCACGTCAGAGGAAGCGAGTTAGCAATACCTTGTATCGGGAATATCTTGGAAACACTTGACTTAAAAGCTGAGGATGGTTCAACACCGAATTTTTTTAATATCGAAAAATCCAAGGACAATATTAAAAAGTGGATCGATTATAAAAATACCATACTCAAAGGATAAATAAAGTTCAATAAACCGATAATACTATGACTTTTAGATAAATAATTATGAATGAGTTTAATTATAAAATATCAGAATTGGAAGTTGATTTTTATAAAGGTTTTAAGGTTGAAGTGTCTAAAGATGATGAATTGCTGCTCGCAGTTGATAAAATAGATGATTCCTTGTGGCTAGTTCAAACATCATGGGCTGAAGATAATTTAATTCTAATTAAGAAAGAGTTAGCGGACGAATTGGTCAAATTTTTAGAGTATAAGATTAATGAAAGATATAATACTGAGTTACCAGTAATTTTACATCCAAACTTTTTTATGTCAATAGATACATCTAACCCTAATTAAGTAACATTAAATTTTAAGGATAGAATAAAAATCCTATAAGCAATAAAATCATGCTCTAAAAGGGAGCATCGTTTATATTTTATTTCAACAAAAAAACGCAATACTTATAACTTTATAATTCTAAATAGTATGTTAAAAAATAAAAGATTTTTTGAACAGTTTGGATAAAAGAATAGCTAATAAAACATATAAGTGATTTTAAACCATGCTTTGAAATCTTAAATTTTATTGCTTTCCCTACAATAATATCAAATAGTCCCAAAACTGTGATTTATGTAACATTCAACTCCTATTATATAACCTTTTATCAGTTAATTATAAAGATCTTTACCTTAACAATTTACACTTTGTTGTTTCAAAATTCAAACGATGAAGAATTTATATTGAGATTTGTTATACAGTTCCTTTTCAAAGAAAAGACTATAGTAAAAAATAATTCTTAGAGCGAATTAGACATTATACAAGATAATCCATTGAATCATTTTCTGTTTCCTTTTATTAGTAATTTACTAATAAAACTTTAGGTTCCGGCGATTATTTCCGTCCTTATATAGTCACCGGGATTTAAAGAAACTTAACAACTTTAAGGATAAGACTAGAAGGATCAAATTGTATTAAAAGAGGTATTTAAAAAATTATAATATAGTAGATATGAAACTTGATAATAAGGTAATTGGTAAATACAAAATAGGAGATACCGTATTCACTAAAATCAACCCTAACATTTCCCTGATCGTTCGAAGATATATTAATGGAGTTTATTACTGTGGATTTCAAAATGACCCTGATAGATGGGAATTAGGTTTGACCGCCAGAGCATTGGTAGGAAGTTAAACTATTCCAAAATCTATTTTTTATCTTAAATCATGCAAATTATGAAAACATCGGCAATAGTTTATTGCGAAAATGAATTTGGCAAATTAGATGGTAAAGTCGCAAATGGTCTTGTCAGGCTTTCTGGGAAGTATAAAATCGTTGGGATTATAGATAGCACCAAATCAGGTCTTGATGCCGGAGAGTATCTGGACGGAATTAAAAATGAGATACCAATATTTCAAAATTTTAATAAAGCGATTGAAATATTAGACAGCGTTCCAGAATACTTCATCTACGGGATTGCTCCCCTTGCACCATTACTTAATAATAAAGAGAAAAAAGTTATTTACACAGCCATTAAATCTGGAATGCATATTGTAAACGGACTACCAGAGTTTCTTTCAGATGATGCAGTTTGTATGGAGCTTGCAAATAAATATAATGTATCTGTTTTTGATGTAAGAAAACCACCTTCGAAAGAAAATCTTCACCACTTTACAGGCAAAATAAGAGATGTTCAAATACCAATAGTAAAGATATCCGGAACAGATTGCGCAGTTGGTAAGCGAACCACCGCGCTTAAATTGGTAGAAGCTCTAAAAAATAAAGGTTTAAACGCTATCTTTGTAACTACAGGCCAAACAGGAATACTTCAAGGTTCAAAATATGGTATTGCCATAGATGTTCTAAGTTCTGGCTTTGCTACCGGAGAAGTAGAAAATGCTATTCTAGAAGCAATGAAAGAACAGCCCGATATTATCGTAGTAGAAGGTCAAGGAGCACTTAGTCATCCGGCATTTACCTCTTCAAGTGCAATCCTTCGAGGGGCTATGCCTAAGGCTATTGTCCTTCAGCATCCACCAAAAAGACGCACTAGGTGTGATTTTCCAGATATTCTAATGCCAACACTTGAGAGTGAAATAAAAATGTTAGAAACCTTCTCCGGATCCAAAGTAATTGCAATAACAATCAATCACGAAGATATGAATGACGAAGAAGTTGAAGATATAACAAAGGCTTATGAAGAAAAATATCAATTACCTGTTACTGATGTCCTAAAAAACGACTGTGGTAAGCTAGTAGAAAAACTTCAAGAAATATTTCCTGATTTAATTCGTGTCAATCCACTACTATGTCAATCCCAAGAATAGATATTAATCTTAGTAAAATTGCTCATAATACTAAGATTTTAAGCTCTATTTTTCAGTCAAAAGGCATAGACGTCATTGCTGTTACTAAAGGAGTTTGTGCAGATCCTCATATTGCTAATATTTTGGTAAAGAGCGGGATTAAAATTCTTGCTGACTCCAGAATATCAAATATCAAAAAAATGCGTATTGCTGGAGTCAAAGCAAATTTCTTGTTGATTAGAACCCCAATGATCAGTCAAACAGAATCAGTAGTATTAGATACTGATATGAGTCTAAATTCTGAGTTATCTGTAATAAAAAAACTTTCAGAATATGCTATCCTACACCGTAAGATTCATAAAATTATACTCATGATAGAATTAGGAGATTTACGTGAAGGAATATTACCATCACAATTAGAAAATACTATCAAAAAGGTACTGACTCTAAAAGGTATTAAACTTGAAGGTATAGGTACAAATCTTGCCTGCTTTTCCGGAGTTAAACCCACCGCGGAAAAAATGGACATACTATCCTCTATTGCTAATAGTATTGAGAAGAAGTTCAACATAAAGCTATCTATAATCTCAGGAGGGAACTCAGCTAATTATAATTGGTTTAATACTACAAAAGATTTAGGCAAGATTAATAATTTGAGACTTGGAGAGTCTATATTTTTAGGTTATGAACCTTTAACCGGAAAGCCGATTCCAAAACTTTATCAAGACGCCTTTATGTTGACAGCCGAGGTTATCGAACTGAAAAACAAATCATCAGTACCAGATGGCGAAATTGGTCTTAACGCTTTTGGTAACAAACCAAATTTTAAAGACCAAGGCATGATAAAGCGAGCTATCTTAGCCATGGGGGTTCAAGATGTAATGGTGACTGGATTAACCCCAAAATTAGATATTGAAATCCTAGGAGCGGGTGGGGATCACATTATAATCAATGCCAAAAAAGAAGACTTAAAAGTTGGAGACGAGGTGTCATTTACATTAAAATATGGAGCATTAGTTACCGCTATGAATTCATCCTATATTTTTAAAAACATCAAGACACCAATAACCGCAAAAGAGTATTGCACAATAGTAGAAGAAAAAGACAGGTTGCACAAAAAGAAAACCTCAATGATGACTGTCATGGAGAATAACTCGCCATTGATAAGTCTTCAGGATTCAGGCTTTAATCTAATATTCGAAAAGTCCATTCAAAAAAACTATCGTTATTTAGTTAGAAAAGAAGTGTACGAAAAAATAGGACGGATTAGTAGACTTCTGGATAATCAGGGGAAAAAACTAATTATTAGATCAGCCTGGAGATCATTTGAGCATCAGCAAAAATTATGGAATCAAAAAGTCAGTTTTTTGAAAAAGAAATACCCCAAAAAAACTGTAGAAGAAATTAATGAAATAGTGTCAAACTTCATTGCGCCAAGAGTGCAATCTACCCATGCAACTGGAGGTGCAGTTGATACCCTGATCTATGATTTACGAAAGAAATGTGTATTGGATTTTGGAACCAACGATGGACTACATATAGATTTAAATGAAAAATGTTACCCCAAACATCCTGACATTAGTGAAGAAGCAAAGAAAAACCGAAAGTTTCTTATGGAACTTTTTGAAAATGAAGGTTTTGTGTGTGATCATAAAGAATATTGGCATTTTGACTATGGCAATATTGGTTGGGCGGTAGAAAAAAATAAAAAATATGCTCACTATGGTATTTTAGAAGAGTCTTATGTGCAATCAACTGTTTTTAAATACCCTAACAAAACTCCCTTTTATCTTTAGGTTTATTTATTAATCTTCACGTTCTCTTCTAGTATGGCTCATCATTGTAGTTAAAACTAAACTTATTAGGTCTTTTTATATGACTTCCAAATTGACTGATCGAATAATACCAAAGATGTTTGATTCTTTAATAATAAACATAGCAATACCCTCCATAGAAACTTCTGTTGCTGAATCCTTTCCGAATAACACAAGATTTCCAACCTTTACAATCATAGGCTTATCTTTTTTACCATTTCCAATTGCCAGTATGATTCCTTTTTGAAATTTCTGATTGCCATTAATTGTATCAGAGATGACAATCCCTTCCTCAGATTTTTCCTCCGCTACATCCACCTTTATCAATACCCAGTCCCTAAGCGGTTGTATTTTAAATTTATCTATCATCTTTATTATTTATTTACTTCCATTAAGTAGTCGTTTATTTAGTTGAGCTGACGGATTTATAATAGTTTCCTTATCTAATGAGATACTTTTTTTCATTTCCGTATCTGTTGTTGGAATAAGATTAAAATCTATACTATTAGCATTATTTGTTACTTGATCTGCTATCAAAGCTTCTTCCAAGGTATGTAATATAAATTCATCTACTCTTTCATTAAATTTCCGGGCAAATAAATTTTCTTCTTGCATTAAAAAATCAAAATCAGATTCTGTTAAGGTTTTTGGTTTCAATTTTGCGTCTCTATCGGCTATCCATATAACAGCTCTTTTATCATTGTTTATAACGATTTCTTTAAATGACGTATTCATAAGTACGGTCTGAAAAAATGATTTATCAGCATTTAGTGTATTATGATAGAAATCTTCAAATTTTTTAACTTCAGGGCTATAGCAGATAAATTCACAGCAAGTTCTGGTCAAGATCATCCATTGTTCGCCAACATATAGAATCACATTTTTCATAAAAGATCTTTTAAAGGGTATGCCTGAGAAACCAATATCAATGCCTTGAAAATAGTTTTCAATACGGTTCAGCGTATCAGGGCGCACTCTAACTTGACTGACTACTTTCATGAAGTTTTTCCCTCTATTCCTGTGCAAAAAATCAAGAATAGAATCTTGGGATTTCAAAGGAAAATCCTGATCACTTAGATTAATAAAAAAATCCCATTTCAGACAACGATTTAAAAGATATTCAATCCCATTAAGTTGAGATTGAACCATATTGTATTTTCCTATGTCTATGGTTGTACTTTTCAAGAAATAAGAGTTAGAATAATCTGCCAAAAAAGTTTTAATATCTTCTTTTGCATTAATGTCAGTTTTTTGATTGATATGAATTAAGTAGTGATTTTCAGGATGATAAATAGCTTTAAACAATCTCTTAAACTGTTGGGGGAAACCTTGAACCATAATAAAATAGGCAATCTTTGGTCTTCTTTCTAAAATCCTAAAATGAAAGCTTTGAGCTTTTGTTATATCTAATCGCTGTGTCATTTAGCATGTATATTATTTTAGCACTTAACTTTTGTCTTAATTAACATTATTATAAAAGCTCTCTTTCAAAAAACACAACCTCTTTTTTCTCTGGATCTTCGGCAAATTTGCAATAGTATATTCGCCTATAATATAGCCGTACAATCAATTTAACTTCAGGGTTTACTTTCGAATAAACAGTATCGCCCAGTTTGAATTTACTTTTTTGCCTTTCCATATACTTTATTTTCAAATTTTAGATACTTACGTCTTCATAACCACTTTTAATGATAATCGATATCATTTTAAATCGCTTATTTGCCATCATTATATTTCTTGCATGAGCAGGGATAATAATTGCGTGACCTGTTTCAATGATATTTGATTCCTCATTAATAATAATCTCAGCTTCTCCATCTATAATTTGAATAAGATTGTCAAAAGGAGAAGTTTTAGAAGTCAATGCTTCTCCACTATCAAATGATGATATGGCTACGATTCCTGTTTTTTGCTTTAGAATTGCTTTCATTACCACAGATCCAGGCGCATAATCAATGGTATCCACCAATTTGTGCTTAAAGGATTTTTCTAATTCTTGATTTTTCATAAATGATATTATAGAAGATTAATGTTAAACTAGAATACGTTAGCTACGATTTGTCAATACTATTTATTCCTCGCTCCTTTTCTCTTTTCTTTTTGCAGCTTTTGCAGCTCTCTTTTCTTTCAAACTTTTTGCCGGGGCTTTTTTACCTGACTTAGATTTACCTTCTTTTCCTTTTGACATGATTTTCCGTTTTTTAGATTATTAATACCCCTTCAAGTATAAAAAGGAGTTTGAAACGGATACAAAAATCAGATAATTAAAACTTTAATGTGTTACACAGGTTTAAGCCTATATTACACATATCACACTTTTCTGTGGGATCAAGTATTATGAACATCGAACAAACTATACAATATGATGTTTAGCTATTATAAATCTTCCAGATTTTGTTTACGTTTTTCTTTCAGTTTTTTATAAAAAGTAGGAGTTAAACCTGTGATTTTTTTGAATTGATTAGATAAGTGTGCAACACTGCTATAGTGTAGTTTATAAGAGATCTCTGTAAGATTTAGTTCATCATAAATAAGCAATTCTTTAACCTTTTCAATTTTATGGACAATAATAAATTGCTGAATAGTAACCCCTTTCACTTCTGAAAATATATTTGCTAAATATGTATAATTATAACCAACTTTTTCGCTTAAATAATCGGAATAATTGACTTTGGGCAATTCATCTGTGTAATGAATCATTTCAATAATAACGTTTCTGATTTTTTCAATTAGAATACTCTTTTTACTTTCCATCAATTCTAAGCCTGATTTACTTAGATTTTTTTTCAGTTCGAGGCGTTGGTCTTTGGTAATATCTTCCAAGAGCTCAACAACACCTAATTCTAAAACCATATAATGCAATCCAAGTTTTTTTAACTCTTCTTTGACCATCAGTTTACATCGTAAACTAACCATGTATTTTATGAATAGTTTTGTACTCATATTTATAAAGGTTTATATGTAAGATATTTGTTTATACTTCAAGAGTTAGGGTTTATATCATTCTCGAAGATGTTGTCCAGGTACAAGTTTTTGTAAGCGTAATATGGTTGACACTTCTCTACTCTTTTTTTTCTCAATAATTATATCCTTAGTAAACGAGATGATAAAATTTTCTCCAATATGTTTATCCGCATGTAATGTATATTTCTCAAGTATAACAGACAGAACTTCATTAAAAACCAATATCTCATCAAATCCAGATACGGTTTTACAACAAAACGAATAACCTCCTTCAACACGTCCTTGATACACTCCCTCTAGTTGTTCTATTCGGTTTATTTGTTGGGAATAGCCAATGGTAAAAAAAATCAGCACTATTAAGAAAAGTTTTATCTGTATTGTCATTTTTTGTTTTTTGTATGGAGTATTACTTTGAGAATATATTTTAAGCATTCTCAAACGATCACAACACCTCTATTATATTTGAGACTGGATGTTAGATACTCAAAATTTAAGCGTATTGTCAGTATAGGATATAAGACATAAAAAGCCATCTTCAATAGATGGCTTTTCAATATTCTTAGAGCGACAGGAATTCTTATTTAATCAATTCAACATTGACTGCGTTCATTCCCTTTTGACCTCTTTCCATCGTAAATTTTACATTATCGTTCTCGCGAATTTCATCTATAATACCGCTTTGGTGTACAAAAATATCCTCATCGGAATCTTTGAGTTTAGTAAAGCCAAATCCTTTGGTACTATTGAAAAATTTTACTGTTCCTTCTTTCATTACTTTGTATTTATTATTTATTATTCTATTTAATGTTTGTTTTATAATATTCATTGTTATTTAATTTATTGTCTTAAAATTTTATCCTTATTCTATAGGTATGACTTGTATTTTTCCCAACTTTCACAAAATTCTAATATGGTCCATAATAGCTAAAAAAATGTTCTTTTTGTATGATAGGGTATTCCATATTCATTAACTGTATCCACAATACCAATATTAATGCACAAAAAATACCGTAAGCATTACAATAGTTTTAAAGATCATACTGTTATTTACATGCTTTTCGATTTTATTTGTTTTAAAATAATTGTTCACCCTGTTTCTCAATGTTTTTGAAAACTTAGAGTTTGTTCTTTTTGAAAATTTTAGATTTTTGATAATATCAACTTTTTGTTTTAGGCCGGTCCTCTTATAATTACGAGACAACGTATAAACGTAATAGATGGAGAAACAAACAGGGAGATCCAATTGTAAAGACTTGTTCTACATTGAAAACAATACTCAAACCTATGTTGCTATACTTAATATTTAACTTAAAATTGTTTTTTGCACTATTGCCGAGAAAAAAAGAGAGCAAGAAAAGAATATTGAATTTGAAAAAACAAAATTAAATTGGAGCTTTACGAATTTTATCATTGTAAAGATACCTTTAATTTAAGTGTTATCTCCAAATCATATGTTAAATATTGATCCCTTAAAAAGGGGGTGTCATATTGTAAGACACGATAAATGCTTCCGGACACATCTTTCGACTTGTCAAATTTTAGTAATATAATTTGATGGAAGAAATTAGAGTTTATGCAATAGTGGACGGTCAAGAATATGGACTTGCCTATTTTAAGAAGTAACAGATTTGAACTAATAAAAGGTCCATAAACTAAGCTTAGGGGAGTTGAAGAAGTTAATATTGCTATCAACGAACATAAAAGAACTAGGCAAGATCAAAAAGTAGACAAATATAAGCTTATAACGGTGCTAAACTAAAGTCCAAATAAAACGATAAATTTTGATACATGAATTTATATAATTTAATAGCAATTAATCCCATTACTGGTGAATTAATTGAAAATATTGTAGATACTAAAGACAATATAATTGAAATATCACCTATCGAATTAGATGGAGATAGTCTTGATCATTTGGACAATGGAGTAGAGTCTATAATCTTTGAAGGAGAAAATATTAAGGTTGAAATAACTAAAATGACATATGCACAATTAAAATCTTTAAAAAGATCAATTGAACTATTATAATAGTAGAGAAAAAGAAACTTAGGTATAATAAACGATGATAACAGTACAAGAGCTAATAGGAGAACTAAAAAAGATGCCGGCATCTTTACCACTTTCATTGAATATAGAAAAAAAGGTGTTCCCATAAAAGTTCAATTAACAAAAATCAAGGTTGAAAAGCTTGGTTTTGTTACTCCTTATTGTGACCCAGAAACCAAACAAAGTTTTGTTGTATTATTAAATCAGAAAGGAATTTAAAGTTTAAGAAAACTATAAAAAGTAAAAAAAGAAAATGACCCGAGTAAGAGAACAAGCATTTAATAGTAGAATTAAGAAATTTCTCCGCGAACAACCTGAATCTAATGCCTCGAAAAAGATTCTAGAAATAGAAAAATTTGATCCTCAATTTCAAAGTTATTACCAACTTTTTGATGAATTAACATACGAATTAGGTTTGAGAATAGTTGCTCTTGAAAGACCTAGTAAGACTGGCAAAACGATACGGTATATTCCTTCAATTAAGTATTTTCCTGACAATCTGTTAAATGAAGAACCCCGTGTAGATAAATTAATTAATGAAGTATCTCCTTTAAGTTTAAGTAAATGTTATAAACATTTGGCTAAAGAATTGATATACATAATAATGAAAGTTTCTAACTTAGAAGAGATAATACAAACATCTAAATAAACGATGAATAAGCAACATATACCATATAAACAAAGATTAGGTCATCTCGAAGACTTTAAGGTAAAATATAGGGTTTATTCTAAAGACGAAGGAGGTCGAGAATCGCTCCCCTTTCAAGGAATACGTTCTGATTTTTGGTATGAACATATAATCATAAAATGCAAGGAATGTTTATTATTTGGCCAGAGTTTGAAAACATAACTGGCGACTTAATTAAATCAGGGGTTGTTTTAAGAGAAAGTATAGCTAGAATGTGGATTGTAAATAAAGTACTAAGATCTTATCATCAAGAGAGAATAAAGGTTGGAACGAAAGGTTATTTTATAGAGGGAAATAAAACTGGGGAGTGCGAAGTGGTCGAAATAGTTGGCTTAATGAATAATCCGACTACAACAAATAAAGTTCAATAAACCGATAATACTATGACTTTTAGATAAATAATTATGAATGAGTTTAATTATAAAATATCAGAATTGGAAGTTGATTTTTATAAAGATTTTAAGGTTGAAGTGTCTAAAGATGATGAATTGCTGCTCGCAGTTGATAAAATAGATGATTCCTTGTGGTTAATTCAAACATCATGGGCTGAAGATAATTTAATTCTAATTAAGAAAGAGTTAGCGGACGAGTTGGTCAAATTTTTAGAGTATAAGATTAATGAAAGATATAATACTGAGTTACCAGTAATTTTACATCCAAACTTTTTTATGTCAATAGATACATCTAACCCTAATTAAGTAACATTAAATTTTAAGGATAATAAATTAAAAGTTCAATAAAACAAGAAAACAAAAAAATCATGGAAAAACTTAAATTTGAAAATAAATGTATTGACCAAGAAATCATTGAACATCATATATGGTGGTGATGGGGAAATTGTTTTTAATGATTCTGCAAATGCTAAACTAGCAAGACTAAAGTCTAAATAAACGATCAACGAAAGAAAACCATGGCAATATTTAAACTAAAAGGAGATAAAACTACCAGTAAAGTTTGGCTTAACGACAAAGAATTGGAACTTAAAAAATCCCTCAAAGTTAAGTTTTATTCTCCAAGTGGATTTTCATGGGGTTATGATGGTGCTGGACCAAAACAATTATCATTAGCAATTTTATTAGAACTTTATTCAAAACAATGGGCTCTTGATGAGTATTTGTATTTGTTGGAAACTGAAATATCAAAATTGCCTTTTGATCAATCATTCGAAAAAGAAATAGAGTATTAAAGATTAAAAGTTTAAATAAACCATTGTTAGTGGCAATTAAAACAGAATGAGTAAATCCAATCAAATAACTCCAGATTTTACAGAAGACCTTGTCGGTTTTATGGTTCAGAGTATGTTGACTATCGTTCGTTTTCCTAAAGCAACTTTTGCGATGGTTCCTCTTTCTAAGAGTGAAGAAAGGATTTATGGTGCTGATGTGAGAATTGAATCCATTAGTCCAATTTACATTCAATTTAAAAGGTCATTAGCATATCCTGATTATAGCTCTGCACAATTCATAGAAGATAGAAAAGCATTGAAGGCAAATTGTTCTCCAAGAACTTTATACTTTGAATTGAGAGCAAAGAAACCCAAGCATAAGGATTTTCAACATAATATACTTTTTAATTTAAAGAACAAATTGGATAAAGCGGGAAAGGGAAAAGCTTTTTACACTGCACCATTATTTCTCAATAGAACAGCATATTTGTTAGCTGTTCATGTGTCTTCCTTGTTATCATGGAGGCCTTGGCACTGGTATAGACATGACCCTTTTTTTGAACAAACACAGAATATCTTAACTCAAACAGGAAGTATAAGATTTCAAAACATTCCAATCCTTAGGGAGCATATTGTTATTCCTCCTCATGCAAAAGTTACAACTCATAAACACCGATATAGCTATTTAGAATCTGGAAAAGAAATCTGTTTTCATGAACCAACTATACTTGATAACGGACAAAATCTTGGACAAACAATTTATGACTTTTTGAAATTTCGAGATGGTCAACCTAATACGGAAATGATTAATCTAAAGGAGTCAATGTCTTTATTGGAAGACCTTAGCGAAAATATTGTTTCACAAAAGAATATTAGTTCGAATGATCAAATAATAGATAGATGGTTACATTTTGGTGAGAAACTCTGGAAAGAATATGAGATCTATCAGTATATGCTAATTAAACTGAAAAATGAATAAAAGTCACTAACATGTATATAAGTAATGGCTTCCTAAAGTCAGCCACTACTTATATAAACCGTTAAAAGTTCAATAAAACGATGATAATAAATAAGATATAAATATGTTAGGACCATGGCAAGCTCTTCTTCTGTTGTTTTTTATATTTCCATTGTATTTGGTTTTTTATAAAAGAAATGTACCAGAACATCAAATCCCATTATTCGCAAAAATACTATTAATTTTTCCTTCAATTACTTGGGTTGGAATAGTAATTAGTTTGTATATCATTTATAGAAAAAAAGGAGAAGGTGAAAATAAAAAACACAAGTTTAATAAATCGACTAGGGATTTCGGTAGGTTTTTATTGATTTTCAGTATTATTTGTGTGTCATTACTAATTATTTATAATTTGATTAAAGTTCAATAAAACGATGAATAAGAAGCTTGCAAAATATATATTAGAATATGATTTCATTATTATTCTTTTGGTTTTTATAATGAGTCATTATTTTAATACATGGACGGTTTCATATTTATACATCAACTTCTATATGTCTGAAATGTTAAATGCTATTATCGGTCTATTCGTTCAGATAATGACTATTATTATTTTTCCGTACATATATTTAAAATTCATTCGCTCTCTAGCGGAGAAAAAAATTAATGAAAATTAAAAGTCTAAATAAACAATAAATGAGAACAACTTACGAAAGATTTAAAGAGCTTAGAGAAAAAGCTCAGGATAAGCTTAAAGGTCATGGAATCCTCAAAGAACAATTAAAGGATGCTGTATTAGAAATAAATTTGATGGAAGAATATGAAGTACCAAAATACAAGTTGGAATTGGTTCAGTCAATTATTAAATCTTGCTTGACTCATAAACCAGAAGGAGATCAAGGAATCATAGGAACCTCCATAAATAAAATGACATATGCACAATTAAAATCTTTAAAAAGATCAATTGAACTATTATAATAGTAGAAAAAAAGAAACTTTGGTAATAAACGATGATAACAGTACAAGAACTAATAGAAGAACTAAAAAAGATGCCGGCATCTTTACCAGTTTCATTGAATATAGAAAAAACGGTGCTCCCATGAAAGTTCAATTAACAAAAATCAAGGTTGAAAAGCTTGATTTTGTTACTCCTTATTGTGACCCAGAAACTAAACAAAGTTTTGTCGTATTAAATCAGAAAGGAATTTAAAGTTTAAGAAAACTATCAGAAATCCAGCACGTTTTTAAGTGCTTCATCAGTTTGAGTATGGTCAAAATTAGATTGGTAATTAATGGTCGTACTTAAATCCGAATGCCTATATAGTTTCTGAAGCATTTGCACAGGAATATTAGATCCGGCTATATTTCCAAAACTATGCCTTGAAATGTGATTAGTAATCTTCTTATCTATTTTAGCAAGCTTAGCAATTTTTTTTAGTTCTCTATTAAAATATTTCCCTGCATTACTAACTATCTTTTCTACTGCGTCCAAATCATTCAAATCTGTATCTTTCATTTCCGGAAAAATAAAACCATTATTTTCTTCTTTATATTCCTTATATAGTTTTAAAATGTCCATGGCCTTTGGAGGGAGTTGAAGGGAATCTACTTTTTGATTTTTACCCATTCGATAGTGAATCCTACCACTAGTAATATTCTCCCATCTCATGGAAACGGTATCACCAATTCTAATTCCCGCTAAATAAAAAGAAAATAAAAATACATTTTTAGTGTGCCATATAAAACTGCCTTTATCTAACTCAAGATTTTCGATTCGCTTAATCTCATCTTTATTCAATCCGATTTTCATCGATTTACCAGGATCAATCCGTAATTTTCGTTTTCCAAAAGGATAATACTGAGCATCGACAATTCCATCAGTAATAGCAACATTAAAAATAGTTCGTATGACAGATAAACAGCTTGCAATAGTCATTTTGGATTTAGACCCTGTTGCTTTTAGATGAACAATATATCTTTTTAATAAAGGTATTGTGATATTTTCAAAATGAATATCTTCTCCTTTCAAAAAATCTTTAAACTTTTTAACACGTGATTTTTTGGTATGTAGCCATTTACTTCCTGCCTTTTCTTGTTGTTCAAAATAATCATCTGCCAATCGGAAAAAGGTAATATTATCTTTATTCCCTTTTATGATGGACATGATGTGACCTGAGGTAAAGCTCTTGTCTTTCGATTCATAATCGAAAATTAGATTTTTAGCTCGTATATATTCATTATCGATCAGCGAATTAATTCTTTTATAACTATGGTGAGATTGTTTAACCTCTCCCTTTTTTTCATTCCAATCTTTTGGATCGATATATTCAAGGAATTTATATTTAGGAATTCGATCTTTAGTAATTCTAAGAGCAATCGGATGTTTCCCCTCTGAATTTTTCTTACTTTTATAAAGTAATATTTTTACTGAAGCCATATTGTAAATAATTGGTTACAAGACAAATATAAACAATATGGTTAAACATAGGTTAAATAAATCAGGTATTTTAAATGATATTAATAAACACTAACATACATTTCAAGATCAATAAAATCAATGATTATTAGTACTTTATGTATATTAGTGTTTATTAAAGAATTAAAAGATTAGCTTTCGACAGGCTCAGACTGACAATTCGTTTCTTCATGCCGAACTCGATTCGGTATCTCACAAGTGACTCCCTCGTCAATTTGCGACCTTGAAAGAGGGTTACGACCTGTATTATCCATTGTTTATAGATTTGGGATAAAAAAGTCTTCGACAGGCTCAGACTGACATTGCGTTTTATATTTTTACTCACTACTCACTACTCACTACTCACTACTCACTACTCACTACTCACTACTCACTACTCACTACTCACTACTCACTACTCACTACTCACTACTCACTACTCACTACTCACTACTCACTTACTCAAAAACTCACCCCTTCAAACTGTATTTCCCACTTCATATTTCCAATTTTCCTCAAACCTCACACCTAATCCCTGAAACATGATATAAGTATTTGTTTATCAATAGATAAAGTAGGAAAACTTGTACTCTGAATATATAAATTGATACCCTTTAATTTATAAATTGCGACTTATAGTCTTTGCAATTCTCTACACGCTCCCCATACATTTGGAACATCAAAACACAGCAAAAAAATAGGCTATGCAAACCCAAGGACAACAGCAAAAAAATGTATTTATCAATGAAGTTTTGGCAGCCTTGCACCTAAGTACAAATCAGTTTATGTACAATCTGGTACACTATCATCATTATGAAGTGATCTTGTATGCATGGATGACAAAACTTTATAAAAAAGGGAAAAGCAGTGATGAGGCAATTCAATTG
Organism: Aquimarina algicola; assembly: GCF_006443095.1. Taxonomy (GTDB): domain Bacteria; phylum Bacteroidota; class Bacteroidia; order Flavobacteriales; family Flavobacteriaceae; genus Aquimarina; species Aquimarina algicola. The sequence continues at coordinate 768,903 of NZ_VFWZ01000002.1, read as the reverse complement.
ATCTACAAAGCTCGCAATCTCTTTATGTTGAATTATTATAAAACGACCTGCAAAGCATTTCAGAAATAAACCTTTACCTAAAAAAATAAAGTGATAGATGCCCCTAACCCCCGATTCTTTATTCATCACAATACAACAACCTAGATAGTATAGTACAGACCAAAATATGCTTACACCTTATAATCAACTAGAGGATTTGCAACAAGAATTAGTTGCCAAAAAACTGGCAATACGTGCCAAAACTACCATAGATCAAGCACATCGATTACTGGTGGGCATGAACCCCCATGTAAAAATTGTAGATAAAAAAGTAATGCTGCTGCACGGCACGTATGTCACACTACGAAACATGCTAAACCCCAATAAATAAATGATAAACGAATAAAGTAGTACAACAAATACAGATGAGTATAAAAACCCAAAATTAATTCTTAAAACAAAAATTATGAGCGAAATGAACAGAATTAGCAGAGTATTAGCAACAGAAGAAATCACATCGATACAAGACAGTATCGGGAGTTTGAAAAGTGCTTTGAATTTTTTGCAAAATTTGACGCCACAGGAGCGAAAAAACATGCCAAAGATCAATAGTGCCAATAAGATTTTTGCAGAAGACAGTATTCATATTTTAGAGAATAGGCCGGCATGGATTCCGGATATGTTGACGGCAGAAGAGGCAAGAAAAGACCTCTCTTTATTTGAACAATTAGACCCTATTATCTTAGAATTAGAAAGCTTGTTACGCCAAATGAAAGATACCCAGATCATCGCCGGTAGCGAGGCATATCGCGTAGCGCTATCCGTATATAGCCTCGCCGATGCCGCACGAAAAATCCCCATGGAAGGCGCGCAGAGTTCGTATCAGTTGTTAAAAACCCGTTTTTCACAAAGTACGAATACGAGTACAACTACCGATACAGTGCAAAGTACCTCATAAACTGCTATCAAACCTGCGATGATTGCCCTCTGGGGTAGTAACGCAGTGGGTCATCGTACAAAACGACCGAGTTCTTTAACAAATGCGCTGGGCGCTTTAAGAAATCTACCGCAATCTTTAACAAATGCAGTACCCCAACCTGCATATCTACCGGGTGTTCCTACAAGATGTGTACCCCATGCCTGTATAGCAGCAGGAGGGGGTACTTCTTCAGTAGGGTACCCCACTTAAGAAGTACCCTTACATGATACATATTCAGCTATTTTATGACTGTTTTTATAGCCACTATAGACCTTATCCGCCGTATTGATCAACTGATTATTTTACAGCGTACAGGCACCCCTGAGCAGCTGGCAGCACGCTTAGCGATCTCTCGTACAAAATTATATCGCATCATTGCTTTGATGAAAATGCTGGATGCCCCGATATCGTATAATGCAAGCTTACAAAGCTATGTATATGACAAAGAAGCGAGGTTTACCTTTGGATTTTATATAGAAGAATGAGTGGTTTAGGAATGAGTAATTATAACAAAACTTTAACGTTTGAAATCACAGAGTCCCGAAAAATGAAACTCGCAAGCCTTACTATTGCAAAACAAAAAAAGGAAAAATTAAAACCCAATATAGGCGTATTGTGTAAGGATCAACAAGAGGAAACATATATACTAAAAAAACGATTTTCCTCTTGCTTAGAGTCTTGTTTAAACATCACAATTGAATTGTGTTTACGCCTTGATTTTTTTTAAATAGGAAACATTAATAAAAACCATTTATATATTATTTGTAATGAAGAAAACTATACTTACAATTCTTTTTGTTATCATCAGTATCTACAGTTATGCACAGATCAGTTTTGAAGAAGGTTATTATATAGATAATAGCGGAAAAAAGACAGTGTGTTATATTAAAAACCTGGATTGGAAAAATAACCCTGAAGATTTTTTATATAAGCTAACCCTAGACTCTGAAGTAGCAAAAAAAACGATCAATACCACCAAAGAATTTAAGATAGGAGCAGCCCTTAAATATGAGCGCCATACCGTAAAGATCGATCAATCTTCTAAGGATGTTAAGAGATTGAGTACAGTGCGAGAGCCGGATTTTGTAGAAAAGACGGTATTTCTAAAATCTGTTGTAGAGGGCAAAGCAAGCTTATTTTTGTATGAAAGCAATAAACAGCGTAGATACTTTTTTTCTATTGATAAGGGTCAGGTCGAGCCATTGATTTATAAGATTTATAAAATAGAAGATGATCAAATTGCCAAGAATGAAAAATACAAACAACAACTATGGCAAAAAGTCCGCTATGAGAATGTAGCGATGAGCGCTATTGAGCGTGTTCGTTACCGCCGCAAAGACCTTGCAAAATATTTTAATACGTTTAATTCATATCATACCGATACTCCAACACTGGATTATACCAAAAAAGAAGATCGTAAATCCTTTACCATAGGTTTGGAAGCCGGAGCACAGTTTTCTTCATTTTCTATCAAAAACTTAATGGATAGAGGAGATATTGATTTTGATTCGAATACCAGTTTTAGATTTGGGGTAGAAGCAGCATTCATATTACCTTTTAATAACGATAAGTGGTCAATTGTCTTAGAACCTGCCTATCAGTATTTTGATGCAGAAAAGAGAGATGTTGTCATCTTCCGTTCAGAAACTTTGGATGCAGAAAGAACTACAGATGTAGAAGTAGAATACCAATCCATAGAAGTTCCATTAGGCATCAGGCATACTTTTAGACTCAGCAAAAACTCAAAACTGTTTGTTACAGGATCTTTTGTAATTGATCTCAACTTTAGTTCTGAGATCAGAGCAAGAGGTATAAGTGCACTAACAGGTGATATTTCTACAGATGATAACTGGATGTTTGGTATTGGATATCGATTTAAAGACAAATACAGTCTAGAGATCAAACAAACGACTAGTAGAAATTTGTTAGCGAGTTCTATATGGGAGCCAAACTTCAGTTCTTTTTCAATCAACTTTGGATATACAATATTTGATAAATAATATAAAGGCAGTATAACTACTGCACATCAATAGTCAGTCACTTTAATTACATATTTATGAACAGAATTTTAATAGGGTTTTTGCTCTTTTACGGGAGTTTTTATGCCCAATCGGGTTTTGATTCGGGGTATATGGTTTCTCATGAGAACTATACCCCTGTTACTCCTAATGCGAGTGGTTTTTTAACCTATGGGAGTACGCCTGTCAATCATGCGACGGGTGTTCCTCAGATTTCGATTCCTTTATTTACCCTTGAAGAAGATGGGGTTTCTATCCCTATCAGTTTATCCTATCATGCTGGTGGGGTTAAGGTAGATGATCTTTCTGGTGTTGTGGGTTTAAAATGGACCCTTAATGCCGGAGGAGGTATTTTTAGGCAGATCAATGACAAGCCCGATGAGAGTGGATGGTTGCGCAGTGCTCGCAGGGGATTTTTTGATGACAATTGGATTGCACAGCATAATATCACAGATGACGATACCCAACGATTGATGGAATCTTTGGGAGAGACCCATGATCATCATCCAGATGATTTTAACTATAGTTTTGCAGGGCATTCAGGTTCTTTTATTTTTCATAGAGATGGGAGTGTTGGTGATGAACAGCAGGACCAGATGCATATCGAAAAAGTAGAAGAAGTAGGTGGTAATATCAGTTTTTTAGGCAAAGACCTTTTGGGTAATAGGTTCACCTTTAAAGATACAAAAGAGTTGAATTCTAAGCTTATCGTTATCGGTGGTGGAGCCAACCTAAACTTTCAGCGAGAGACAGGCCTTACGGGTTGGATGCTGGAAAAGATTCAGACCAGGAATAATGCGCTGATTACCTTTGATTATGTTCCATATTCATTTGAATATCGTATCAATAATGTTTCTTACAATATGAGCCATACGGAGAAATGTAAAAGAACATCAATGCCTCAGCCTAATGGTCCTGACATTGTAGAAGTTACAGGTCCTTGCGGATGTGAAGGTACGACACCCTATCCTATAGACGTATATGAGACCAACCTTACCCGTACTTCGATGATCCACCAACCGACCAATCAATTGATCAATACCATTGAGTCTAACAATATACGGGTTCGTTTCCATTATGAGGAAGATGCTACATTATCAGATTGGAAGGTAAAGTTAGTGTCCATCGATATTTTGGATAAGATTAAAAATAAGACCAAGCAGTTTAAATTTAGCTATGGCAAATTCTCTGGAGATCCTCGTTTGCGATTGGATTCGGTTCAAGAAATTGGTTTTGACGGAGAAGCAAAGCCCCCGTATCGTTTTGAATATATCTCAGGGGCTTTACCTGCCAAAGGAAGTTTGTGTAAGGATTTTTTGGGGTATAATAATGGCAAGGAAAACAATGAGACCTTGATTCCTTTTTCTCTTGAGGCATACCGTAAGTTGAATACACGAGAGCGGGCACAGCTTGCTGACCGCAAAGTAGATATTTCCTACCTTAAAAGAGGGACCTTGAAAAAGATCACCTACCCAACGGGAGGGTCGACTATTTTTGATTATGATGGGAATTATGAGATGACCACGCGTGTAGATTACCCGACATTTACCCCGGATTCTCAGACGGTATTTCCAGCATATGATGGAAGCGTTTCTCCATTTACCAAGGAATTTACAATTCGTAAAAATTTATTGGGTAATCAGGGTACTCCTGTGACCTTTACAGGAACCTCTACAGTATGTAACTATAGTGAAGATAACCCTCATATTGATTGTTCCAGGTGGAATGTATATCCCAAACTCAGCAATGGCAATCGTGGTGCTTCTGTATTTGGTTCTATGCGTGTTATTGGTCCTGGTCCTATCAGTATCAATTTACCTGCCGGCACCTACATTATGGATCTTATTGTTGAGAGGGAACTATTATCCGATGAGAACGACCTACCTATTATCAATGTAAGAGCCGACTGGACCGAAGAGAATGATCCGCCAACCACCCCAGAAAAAGTATATACAGGCGGTTTGCATGTAAGGTCGATTACAGAGAAAGATGAATACAATAAGACCACTAAGACCACACAATATACGTATGATGCGTTTCAACACGACGAATCGGGGATCACAGATTACATGAAAAATTATGGTGTGAAAACGGTATTTTCTTCCAATGATATCCAATCGGATCCCAGAGATACCAAATCCGGATATTATTATGGTAAAGTTACCATAGCAACGATGGGAGCATCAGGTCCGCAAAAGACAGTCGAGTATTTTTCACCTTTGTATCGTAATAAGGCCTATGAAACAGTGATGACGCGTCAGGAACAGTATAGTGGAGACCGTTTGCTGAGTGCTTCGGATTTTGAGTACAGCAATACTGTTGAAGCTGTGACGCGCTTCTATACCCTACCGGACAAGGATCTGTGTATTGAACCACAAACCAGTGCGCTATCGGTTTTAGGGAAATATTTTGGTTACGACACCCCGGAGTATCATTATTACAACCACCGCAAGCTGCTGTTGTCCCAGCGTACAACAGTTGACTATTTGCATCAGGAAGGGGAACCCTTTAATGCGTCTATATCTCGATATCGTTATGAATACAACAATGATTTACAAGTGACCAAAGAGGTTTTAGACGGGCGATATTATGCTACCAGTGCTGCTGGGATTACCACAGGAAACCTGCAAGAGCATTCTGAGGGTCAATATAGTGAGATCCGGTATACCTATCCACAGGATCACAAGAGTGCAAGTACCACGATGGCAACATTATCTAATAAAAACATTATTGGTATGCCGGTGAGTAAGAAAGTGCTGTATAAAGGCAATCTGATCCAGGGGCAGTATACCGATTATGATGGGAATGGTAATGTGATTGCGGGATACAGGCATCATAAGGGTCAGGCAAGCGATACGTCCACTCCAAGCCATATCCCATCAGATTATGAATTACAGGCTACCTATAAGACAACCCAGGGCAAACCTATAGAGATCCATCCCAAGGATGGGATCCCTACCTCGGTATTATGGGACAGTAGTTATCAGTATGTACTGGCAAACCTAAAGGGAGTGAGCGCCTCAGACCTTGCAGGGGTTACAGCAGCGATAGACCTAAAAACAACTACCGATGCGCAGTTACGTAGTTTATATGCTACCCTACGCACTACATTTTCTGAGGCAGAGATCACCACCTATATCCATGACCCACTTATGGGGGTAAAAGAGATGACTGATCCCAGAGGATACACGGCACATTATGATTATGATGGATTAGGGCGACTTATCAATGTGAAGGATCAAGACCATTTTTTGATGACACAGTACAAGTATAACTACAGAAAACAACAGCAATAAGAAGATGAATACAACATATATAAGATTTGTGGTACTGTTGTTTGCAGTACTTTGGATGGGAAAGGGTTATGGTCAGGATCCTATCAGTGGTGGTGGTCCTGGTGCAAGTACCCTTTATTACAAAGATGGTGATGGTGATGGGTATGGAGATCCTAATCGTACACGAGCCGCGACCAGCCGACCAGTGGGCTATGTGACCAATAATCGTGATCTTGATGATGGGAATCAATGGATCACCAATATTGCACCCCGATATTTTTACAGGGATAAAGATGGGGACACCTTTGGTAACCCTGCTGTACGGGTATATCGTAGTGCTCGTCCTACGGGCTATGTGACCGATAATACAGATTGTGATGATAACAAAGGTTGGGTACGCCCCAATCTGGTATGGTATCAGGACTATGACAGAGATGGATATGGGAATAAAAATATTGTAAAAAGACAATGTTATCGTCCTTCAGGTTATGTTGACAACCACACCGATCTTAATGACAGGGCGGCACTGATCACCAATATTCCTCCTAAGTATTATTACAAAGATGGTGATGGCGATGGGTTTGGTTTAGAGAATATCAGGATCTATAGTAGTGAACAGCCCACCGGTTACGCAGATAAAAGTGGGGATTGTGATGATGGTGATGTGGCCAGGCACCCCAATACCGTTTGGTACCGAGATGGAGACGGTGATGATTGGGGAAGTAATGATGTACCGATAGAAGTTAATGAGCCTCCTACTTTGATCCAATGTGAGCAACCGATAGGCTATGTGATCAGACTGGGGGATTGTAACGATGATGATATCAATGTACACCCTAATACGGTTTGGTACAAGGATCATGATGGCGATGATTTTGCCGAACGTACGGTAACACAGTGTTTTTATCCGGGGATCGATTTTACCTATGAGGTACTGCCTTTAGGAGATTGTGATGATGACGATAAGTTACTAAATCCTGATACAGTTTGGTACAAAGATAAAGATGGCGATGGTTTTGCTGAGTTAACCAAAGTACAGTGTGCATATCCCGGAGAGGGCTATACGCGTACCATATTACAATTAGGGGATTGTAATGATGGGGATAAGCGCGTTCATCCCAATACGGTTTGGTATAAGGATAAGGATGGTGATGGTTTTGCAGAGCTGATCAAAACACAGTGCGAAGATCCCGGGGCACACTATTCGATCCGTGAGATCCCCTTGGGTGACTGCGATGATGATGATGATCAGATCCACCCCAATACGGTTTGGTATGCTGATGGGGACAATGATGGCTTTGGGGATCTGAATGTCACCAAAAAACAGTGTAGTGCCCCTACAGGCTATGTACTCAACTCTAGTGATGTATGTCCGGGGGAGTTTGGGGAATTACAGGGATGTATTTACTCTCCGGAGAATTTTGTGTTTACTCGTACCTATCAACAAGCGATGCTGTCAGAATCAGCATTGAGTAGCGAAGATCAGGTGATCGAGGGGATTACCTTCTATGATGGATTGGGTAGGCCAAAGCAACAAGTCGCGATCAGAGCCTCTGCCGATGCCAAAGACATTGTGACCCATATGGCATATGATGAATATGGCAGACAGGCCAAGGAGTACTTACCGTTTAGAAGAGATCACATCCCATCGGGAGGGTATAGTATAGTGGATATCGAGCGGGATATCAACAGCTATTACCAAAACAAGTATAGTGATGATTTTACAGAAATGTCCCTATCAGAGGTGAATGCCTATAGTGAAAAGATCTATGAGCACTCTCCATTGAACAGGGTATTAGAACAAGGCGCACCGGGTAAAGCTTGGCAGGCAAAGCCTGATCAAAATAATGATCATACCATTAAGTTTGATTGGAAAGCGAATACTACGGCAGAAGGGATTGTTTGTTTTATGGTAGGTTTTCCAACAGCAGCAAATACCGAAGCTCCAATATTAGAACACTCCAGAGTGTATGGAGCAGGAGAATTAATGGTGACCATTACCAAGGACGAGAACTGGCAAGAGGGACAAACACACCCTTATGATCATACCACTAGAGAATATACAGACAAGTTAGGCAGAGTGGTATTAAAACGCACCTATAATAAGAACATCCCTCATGATACTTATTATGTATATGACAGGTATGGGAATCTCTCATACGTACTACCACCTAAGGTAGATACAAGTAACGGGGTTGATACTGAAGAGTTAAATGAACTTGCTTACCAGTATAAGTATGATTACAGAAACCGTCTGATCGAAAAGAAAATTCCTGGTAAGGGATGGGAGTATATTGTGTATAACAAACTTGACCAACCGATCTTAACACAAGATGCTTTACTAAAAGCACAAGATGCTTGGCTGTATACGAAATATGATGCCTTTGGTAGGGTTGCCTATACAGGGAAACTTACCGATAACAGAGATCGAAAGATCATACAAGACGAAGCCACAGCCTATACCAATCAATTATGGGTCACAAAAACCACTACGGGCATCCGCTATGATGATGGAGGCTATCCAAAAGTAACTAGTGGTGAAACACTAACGATCAATTACTACGATGGGTATGATTTTGATGTCGTAGGATTGACTGTACCAACTACGGTATACGGACAAGCTGTTACAGATCGTACGAAATCTTTAGCTACAGGAAGCAAAGTAAAAGTGTTGGGTACAGATCAGTGGATTACTACAATCACCTGGTATGATGGCAAAGCCAGACCAACTTATGTAGCTAGTAAAAATGAGTATTTAAACACTACCGATATTGTAGAGAGCAAGTTGGATTTTGTAGGAAAAGTAGAAGAAAGCAGAACCACCCATACCAAAGGTAGCAATGCTCCTATTGTAACAGTAGATACCTTTACCTATGATCATATGGGCAGACTGCTTACTCAAAGCCAGACCATTAATAATGGAACGACAGAGCAGATCGTAAGCAATACCTATGATGCTTTAGGGCAACTAGTGAGTAAACAAGTAGGTGGTGGATTACAGGAAGTGGATTACACCTATAATGTACGGGGATGGCTGCAAAAGATCAACAGTGATACCAAAAATGACAATGACCTGTTTGACTTTACTTTAGGATATCATCAAGGTGCAAATCCATTATACAACGGAAATATCTCTAAAACCACATGGCAAACGGCAAATGACAATGTACTGAGAAGTTATGACTATACCTACGATGCCTTAAGCCGTATTGTTAGTGCAACTAGTACTAGTGGGAATTACGACCTTACAGGTGTAATCTATGATCAAATGGGGAACATTTTATCTTTATCCAGAGCAGGACATACCAATATAGGTGCTACTGCTTTTGGAGCGATGGATATATTATCCTATACCTATGATGCAGGAAATAAACTAAGAGGAGTAACCGATACAGGAAATAAAACCTACGGTTTTAAGGATGGTAACAATACCAATGATGATTTTGAGTATGATGCTAATGGGAATATGATCCTAGACCGTAACAAAGGGATTACAGGGATTACCTATAATCATTTGAATTTACCAGAGACAGTTTCGATCAGTAATACACAAGGAACAGGAAATATTAGTTATATTTACGACGCCACAGGAGCGAAACAAAAGAAAATAGTGACTGAGGGAAGTTCTTTAACAAATACCGAGTATGCATCTGGGTATGTGTACAAGAATGGAACATTACAATATATGCCTACACCAGAAGGGTATGCGACACCAAATGGTACAGGATATCGATATGTATATAATTATGTGGATCATTTAGGAAACACCAGACTGAGTTATACTAAAAATGATACGGGAGATGTAGAGCTCATAGAAGAGAATAACTATTATCCTTTTGGGCTTAAACACAAAGGATACAATAATATCGTGAGTTCCTATGGAAATAGCTCTGCACAGAAATTTAAGTTTAATGGTATAGAACATGAGGAAGTTTTAGGGCTTGATCTATACGAAATGCCATTACGTTCATATGATCCTGCTATTGCAAGATGGACAGCTATTGATCCAGTAGATCATGTATCACAGTCAACCTATAATGGTTTTGATAATAACCCTGTTTTCTGGGCAGATCCAAGTGGAGCAAGTGTTGAACAAACTGAAAATGGAACTACATATACTGGTGAAGATGCTAAAGTTGCATTCCTTAATTTAAGAAATCAATATAGTGATTCTGACGGAACTGACCCGAAGAAGAAAAAGAAGCCAACCTCTATGGCTGATGCTGGTTCCTTTTATGCTCAAGCATATCGCAATGGTGGAGCAAGTCGTGTAGCTCTTGAAAATAGTGGGGATCCAATGAATCCAACTGAATCAGATTTTGCCGAAGCTGAAAAACAAAGAAATACTGCTGTAGGTGAGGTTGTCCTATTTTACTCTGGAGAATGGGCAGCAGTCAAAGTATTACAAGGAGGTGCTTGGGTTGTCAGATTCGTTAGAGCAAAGAATATAGCTAAAGGGGTGAATGTTGCTCAAGGAGCAGTAAAGTTTAGTAATGAAGCCGCTGCAGCTTTTAAAAGATTAGGAAATTTAACTGCTTTTGCCAAGATAAAAAATGGAGTAGCCCATATTAACATTGGATTTTTGAAAAATTTTAAACCAGGAGACATTAAATTAGTAGAAGAAGCTTTTAAAGCTAACGGAGCTTCTAGTATGAGAGTTTCCTCTGGTATTTCTGTAGATAAAGTTATAGTAAATGCTTTAAATAAAAGGATACAATCGGGACAAGGATTCATGGGATACAATATTCAAAGTGGATGGCGTGCATGGATTACTGGTAATAGATATATTTTAACGAAACCCCTAAAGTAAATGAAATCAAATTATTTGAAAGAAAGAATTAAACTTAATAATTTAGAAAAATATGCTGGGAATCATTTTGTAGATGAATCTTCAAAAACCATAAGTAATTTAAGAAATGAAGGTAAAAAGGTATTACTAGGGATTCAAAAAAATGATGATTTGTATACTATTTTGGGAGAAGAACATGTCTTTTATTCTTCATTAAATGGGAATAAAGGAAAAGTTACACTAAGTGATTTTTCAGATATTCTACACGATAACGCATTGAAGAAAGGGAAAATTTTTGCTAGTTATAGATACATTACGATTGATAATGATAGAATATGGCTAAAAAATAAATCAACAATGAAATCCCTTTGGAATACGATCTTATGGTTAGAAAAGCCTAGTAATCGAGATTATATCTATAAATGATAAAAAACTTAATCGAAATAAACAGAACCACTCTTAGGGGTGGTTTTTTTTATGTTTTAAGAATATGCTTTTTTAGCGTTATAGTCACGTATTAGTGCGTCAATCACATTAAAGATCTGGTTTTGGTTATCTGCGGGCATATCGGCAATAGCTTCGATGCGTTCTAAAATCTTTTTGTCTTTTACTACCGTAGAAGCGTTACCGACCAGATAATCCAGTGATACCTCAAGAGCTTTAGCAATTTTATTTGCAATCTCTACAGAAGGTGTAATCTCTTGCCGTTCATACCTACCAATTACTGCTCCCCTGCTAGCGCCAGTTTTCAACTGGTGCTATATCAACATAAGAAATAATATCAGTACCAATAAAAATACCGGTTTCATTTTTTGAGACTGGTATTTTATATTTTGCGTGGATGAGTAGAGAATATAAATTTTATAACAAGCAAGGGTTATACTTTGTAAGCTTTGCTACTGTGTATTGGATTGATGTTTTTTATAAGAGAAAAATATCTGTCAATTTTGGCAAACAGTATTGAGTATTGCAGAAAATATAAAGGAATGGAAGTATATGTATATTGTTTTATGCCTAGTCATGAAAATGCTACATACAATCCAGAATAATCCTCAAGAAAGTAGAAAAGAATGGTTGCTTTGGATGTTTAAAAAAGCAGGAACAGCAAAAAGTAATGTAAGTACATATCAATTTTGGCAACATCACAACAAACCTATTGGATTATGGACAGATAAGGTTATTCAACAAAAGATAGAGTATATTCATAACAATCCGGTTGAGTCTGGTTTTGTAGTTGATCCTACAGATTGGAAATATAGTAGTGCCAGAAACTATAATGGCGACCATACTATTTTAATGATTGATAGTGATGTAATGTTATTGGGATTATCAAAATGATTACATTAGTCACAAGTTACAAACTTGCGCTAGCTAGGGTCAAACTCCTATACAACATAGATATAGAGGAAGTAAAGCTAGTAATGGAAAGATAGGCTCCGCTAGAGACTTTGGTAATGAAGCTGCTGGTATTGTTGCCGCAAGAAAAGGTTTATCTTGGAGTATGACAAGAGTAGGGTTTGATGGACTAGAAACGTTCCAAAACAGAAGTGCTTCTTGGTTAGTTGCTCCATATGCTATAGGAGAAGGAACTCCAAGTGTTTTAGCTCAAAAATTAGGTTTTCAAATAGGTAAAGCATTAAACGCTAGTGAAGGAATCGGATTACCTTCTAATAATACCGTACAAAGATTTGGAGAATATTAATTACAAATATTAAAAGATTAAAAATGAAATTGTTTTTAACATCATTACTAATAATATTATTTTTTACTAATTGTAAGAAAGATACTTATCATATTTATTCATTAGATAAAAAAAATTGTATAACGGTAAAAGATATTGGTAAGATAAGATATATAATAGATGGGAAACATTCTTCAGTTCCTAATGATAATTATATAAAATTAGACATAAGTGGTATTGCTTCAATTGGAGATGGTTTAGCTGGCTGTTGGAATAATGGGAATTTTAAATGGGATATTGTTAATGATAAATCTATAATTATAGAAAACAAATTAGACCCTGCAAAATTTAGATTTTCTAATACACTACCTGTAGATGATCGAGGTATACCAACACAGAATAAATACAGAAATAATAATTGCTTTACATTTGATTTTCTTAGGGGAGAATTACTTCCAGATCAAGGAGCGATCATAGAGTAATTTAAATAATCGCAGGATATGAGGTATCCCCGCTAGCGCCAGTTTGTAACTAATCCTGCAGATTGGAGATATAGTAGTGCCAGAAACTATAATGGCGATCATACTATTTTAATGATTGATAGTGATGTAATGTTATTGGGATTATCAAAATGATTACATTAGTTACAAGTTACAAACTTGCGCCAGCGAAGGTTAGTAGTGAAATAAAATAATTTATTAAAAAATAATAAGTAAAAAGTAATGGATAGCTTAAACGATTTTTATCATTATTTAAATCAATCACTACCAAATGATATCCAATATAGAGATTTATCAAATTTATGTTTGACATTATTTTGTAATGTTAGTATTTTACCAGATAAATTTCAATCAATAAAACTTGATAATGAAAATTTAGCTATTATTCTCTCTAAAATCGCAAAAGAAAAAGCTATTCCTTCTTATCCCTCTACAGCTTCAATTTATGGAGCTTCATTTCATAATAGTTATGATAAAGGACATTGGTTAGAAGTGATGGCTAGTATTTTAAAATTAGGTACTCAACCAGATACAAAAGAAGCTGAAAAATTACTAATATGAATTAGTCTAATACCTATTAACCCCTGCTGGACTATAGTATGTTGCTAGTTCGAGTTTATAATCTGGACTCTGATAGCAACAGTTGCAAACTATCACTAACCATGAGATGATAAAAAATTAACAGTTAAGAAAGTAGTATGAATGAAAATATACATAACATTAAAACTAAAGAAGACTTTTTAAATTTTCTTGATAGGTATATACAAAGCTTTAGAGAAGAAAAAGAATCTTGGGAAAATTCATCTATAGATACCTTTCTCGAAGGGATGCATGGATGGGTAGATGATATGGAAGGGTATTATGAAAACATGGGATTACCTATCCCTGAACATATCGATTGGAAAATCTTTGCCGATATATTATATGCATCTAAGATGTATGAGTAATTAATACTATAATAATCAAAGTTTGATATCCCAAATTGTATAAAAATCTCAATTATACAGGATATAAGTTGACTATTTTCTTTAAAATCTGTGTAGTTGGTCTATTAACTTGATCTTTTGAGCTAAAAGTCACTGCTACAGGGGAAAAACCCCCTGCTGGAGGTATTGTTTTAACAATTTTTTAATAGTAGGTTTGCTACAAACAAAAAAAGAAAAAGGAAACCTAATGATAGTTATTAAACAAGTAGAACTTATTAAGAGACTAGATCAATTAATTAGATTACAAGCCACAGGAACACCCGATAAACTTGCAGATAGATTACAAATATCCAAACCAACATTGTACCGTACTCTCAATATGATGAAAGATTTTGGTGCTCCTATAGAATATGATCCCAGTCTATCAAGTTTTGTGTATATCAAAAATGTAGATTTTAAATTTGGATTTTATCGTGATCATAAAAACAAAAAACAGTTACACGCAAAACATGTAACTGCTTTTTCAACTATTGCAAAATAAGTTGATAGCGTTCTACAATTTTATCTATGAATCGCATTTGATGATCCTGCAGGAAGCTCTCTTATAAATTTGATCATAGATTTTAAGTTTAACCTAAAGATTTTAGTAAAAAATGATTTCATCATATTGCTTTTATACTAAAACGTATCATTCTGTATTTACCCTACTCTTTTAATTTGTTAAAAATTATAAAATGCAAAAAGTGATATCATAGTATATTACAATAACCTGTTGTGTATTTTATACTTTTCTTGCCTTTGGTATAGAAAGCAAAACCATAAGTATCGAAGCCAATAGTAGAGGAACTAGATATTTTGTAGGTTGTACTTTTGATTCTATCTCATAATATTCTGGAGTAAATTGATCCCAGTCGATGGTATCAGCATGTTTCCCTTCGAATATTTTTGGATAGAAAAACAGCCTTAACTTCTCGTGAAAGGCATGAGTAGCCTCCAAATAATCTATTTGTTGCCCCATGCTGGTCCCGGCGATTTGATTAAAAGCAAGTTGTAAATGCATATTAGGAACCACAGATGCAATTTGCATACTGG
Source organism: Aquimarina algicola (assembly GCF_006443095.1). GTDB lineage: Bacteria > Bacteroidota > Bacteroidia > Flavobacteriales > Flavobacteriaceae > Aquimarina > Aquimarina algicola. Next base: position 753,664 of record NZ_VFWZ01000002.1, on the reverse strand, counting down.
TTTGTTCTCTCAATTTGATTTTTTGATCTAGTGCCTCTCGCTGGGTTTTTGAGTCATCATCGCCCATTTGTTGCATGGCATAATACCACAACCAGTTAAATCCATCAGTAGGGTAACCATATTTTTTAAACTGTGGATAATGTTGATAAAACTTCTCTATCGTAGCTAATTTATCGGTATCCCATTTGGTATGATATCCATCTCGCTGCGCTATTGCAGTACTCAAAGCTTCTGGTACCGGGTATTTTGACGAAATGTAAGCATTGATTCCCGCAGGGAATAAAATAATCAATACCAACCAAATTGATAAAAGTAATAGCGCATTAAACCCTGAAGACTTTTTGAAGGTAATAACAAAAAAAGTAAGAGTGAACCAAAATATAATATATAACAGGGATAACCCTATCATTAATAAGAAGTTTGCATTAAAAGGGATATGAAGTACAAATTTTGCAATTAAAAAAACAAGAATCAGTACCGCGAATAATAAAACGAGCCGAACCAAAAGTTTAGAAATAATAAATCCTAACCTGGATTTTGCCTGAATAGCAACTAATCGCCATGTGCCTGTTTCTGTCTCTTCTGAAACGATATTAAATGTAAGAACAATAATAAGCAAAGGAAACAGATAGATAATCACAAAAGAAAGATCAAGGTTACCCGATTGTAAATTCATAGGATTTACCAGATCGGTATCAAATTTTTGCGCCTCAAAAGTTTTGATGGTAATCCGTTTTACGGTAGGGTTAACGTCTGCCTGACCAATTGATAAGCCTGCTAATGGGTTTAAAGTATTGATGTATGCAAAATTCGCATAATACAGCAATAAGCCCAAGTCGTCGTTATGAAGTGACACGTGTCGATCAAAATGTTCTTCTTGATATGAATTTACTTCTGCGATGGCTTGTTGTTGCCTCTCGAGATGCTTATTACCGATAATAATCCCAATAATGCCCAAGAGTATAATCAACAATAAGCTAATCCAAACTTCTTTTGATCGAATACATTGTTTTAAAAATAATTTATAAGTGATCATATCGCCCTTGCTTTTTTTGAAGTGAATAGTAATAAACCAAAAGCTATAATTATCCATAATATCATTGAGGTCAATATAGGAAAAGCTTCTTTAATCGAATTGCTAAATGTCATTGGTTTGTGGCTAAAATCAGAGAACTCTTCCCAGTGTTCATGCCCTACAACATGGGTTTTTCCCTCAGAACCGCTTTTTTTCTTTGGGCTTATATATTCCATTTGCAGTTCATTCATGGCTTGAGCTAATTGATAGCGATATGTATCTGCTTGATATTGAAAATCGATGTAAGACGAAAAATCTGTTCCTGCCATAATCATCGATAACTGTTTGATCGCAGTAAATGGGTTGATAAAAGATGAAAATCGAGTTACATCATTTTGATTTCTATAGATATTGATCAGATTTGCGTGGTGTTTTTTATAAAGGTTCGATGTGATCTTTTCGCCTTCGCGCATTACAAAACCAGAATAGTTGAAAGGTAAATCAGTGACTTCACTTACATTATGAGCAGTCAAAACCGAGTCACGTAGCTTATTGTAATGTGGATCATCTGGATTATGACTATCTCCTTTTTGAATTGCTTCTTTTTCTATAGCCGACTGAAAAGCTAATTTACTTGGCGTCGGAAACCAATAATTACCCATTGCTTGAGCAGATTTTGGTAAAAGTACTACCAATAATAACCAGATGCCTAATAACCTTAATAATGCGTTTTTTGGATTACTACTACTTGTTGATACAATAATAGTCAACGCAGATACAACAAATAGAAATGCTAAGTATCCTAAACCGATGATCAATAATCGTGTCCAACGAAAATCTTTTACAGCTTGATCTCCAAATACCAAAAAGGTAATCGTTACTATCAAAAAAATAGGGATATAGAATAGTAAAGAGATGCCTAAAAGCCCGATTGATTTTCCGAAAAGAATCTCTTTCCAAGTGGCGCCTTGTGATAACAGTATCTTCAAAGTTCCATTTTGTCTATCAGCGGCAACACTAGAAAACCCAATAAAAAAAAGAATTAATGGTAATACTAATTGCAGTAATAATGCTAAGCTTAACTCACCAAACCTCAATGTACCTGTCGAGAATGTAGCTTCAGAAAAGTTAACACTATTTTGCCGATGCGCTTCTAAGAAAACGGTATTACCAGTAAAGCTTTCTAAACCATAATCGAATATTCCTAAAATCGAATTTATTCTAAAGGCAAAAGTGCCAAAATGAGCCATTCGATGTGGATGTTTGTCCGGGTTGGCCTCCCAACTTTGTCTGGCTTTTACTTGATGATCTTTTCTGATATCATTTTGAATGATATGATTTTGAATACTACTCACAGCAGCATACGCTGTGAGTAGTATAAAAATTGTGTATAAGAGATAAAAAGTTTTTGGTGTGGTTGCATTGTGCCATAAGTTCAATGCAAATAACTTAACATTTGCCCATTTCATCATTTAAAATTTATACGTTGTGGTTAAGAATATATTGCGAGGAGCCCCCGGAAAAAGTCTAGATCCATTAAGTGCTCCATTCCAATAGGTTTTATCAAAAACATTATTAACCTTTAAAGAGATTTGTATGTCACTTCCTGAGGGGCGATAATAGGCAGCAGCATCAACAACAGTATAATCCGGCAATAATAAACGATCGCCAAACCAAGAGAAGCTATCACCACGGTACTGAACTCCTAAGCCTACGCCAAAATTTCTTAAATATCCATTAGAAAAATCATATTTACCCCAGAAATTAGCGCTATGCTCTGGTGTACCACCAACGCGATCTCCTATCAAAGTTGGATCATCATCTTCAATAATCTCTGCATCTATAAATGAATAAGAAGCACTAATCTGAAGATTCGGTAATATATGACCGTTCACATCCCATTCAAAACCGCGACTACGCTGCTCTCCTCTTTGTGTTAATACTGTTTCATCATTAGGATCCTGAATTAGTAGATTTTTTTGAGTAATTGAATATACTGCAGCATTCATAGCTAGTCTTCCGTTTAGGAACTCTGCTTTGGCACCAACTTCTACATTACTACTTTCTAAAGGATCAAAATTAGAGGGTAATGCACCAAAAAAGAAATCTCCTGTAAATGGCGATAAACTAATGGTATTGGCTTGAGGTTGGAACCCTTCTATATACGAACCATAAACACTAACGATATCAGAAACTTCATATGTGAGTCCGATTCTTGGGATAAAAGCTTCATTCTTAAAAGATTGCTCTTCGCCCTTATAATCGAATATATCTTCATAAAAATCGTAACGCAGGTTTAGCAGCGCTGAAAATTTTCCTATTTTGAATTGATTCTGGATATAAATACCATCTGATGTTGTAAGATTACCAGGTACGGCAAATTCAGAAATGATATATCCTGAAGTTTCTCGTGCCGTATTATTAGGGTCTGCAAGATTAAAATGGTCAACATTAGGTCTGGGAGCAATAACTCCGTCAATTTCTATAGTTTCGAATTGATCTGCCTCTGCAGGGTCAAACGAAGTTGCAGTTCCATTTAGTCTTCTGTATCGACGAGCTCCGTTTGAAGCTCCACCTATAGTACGCTCCCATCGGCTCCCATCATATCCTATCAAGAGTTTATTGGTAATATTGTTCTTTTCTAAGTCAAAATTAATATAAGCATTGTAATTGTCGGTAATCCAAAATTGCTGTCTTTCTGTATAGCGTAATTCTGCTAATGTAGGTATTGGGTTTCCTGCGATATCTACAGCAGCCGAACCTGCTACTCGATGCTCAGCAAGGTCTTCTTCCCAAGTTTGTTTCATATAAGAAGCATTAAAACCAATATTGTCTGTAATCTGTTTGTTGAAATTACCAATCATTAAAAACTCGTTTGAAATATAAAAATCATTGGCGGCAGCAACATTTGTAGAAACATCTGTGCTTCTTAAGTCAAATTCACCATTGATAGCACCAAACAGAGGTTGACCACGATCCAGATTTCCTTCACCACTACTATAGATCATTTCTACATTAAGCGCAGTGGTGTTATTAGGTTTAAAAGTGACAGAAGGACTCACTAATAATTGATTGTTTTGTACTAAATCACGAAAAGATCTGGCTTCTTGTACAGCAGCATTAAGACGGTATAATAAAGTTTCTGATTTGTTTAATGGTCCGGTAAAGTCTGCAGTAGCTCTTAGGGTACCAAAACTTCCTACAGTTGCACTTATTTCGCTTCTTTTTTCTTTAAGTGGTTTTTTGGTCACCATATTCACAGTTCCACCAGGGTCTACACTAGAGAACGTTACCGATGATGGTCCTTTGATTACTTCGGCTCGCTCAATATGAGAAGTAATGGGTTGTAAGAAATAAAATTGGCGGGTTCTCAAGCCATTAACCACCTGACCATCTTCTACTTTAATTAGTCCTCTAATGCTAAAATGATTGTAATTACCGGTGTGATTCACACCACTTGCGGTACTAATCGCATCAGCGATCTGAAAAGCTTGTTTGTCTTGAAACAACTCTTTGGTAACCGTAGAAATTGCTTGTGGCAGTTCTTTGTTTGCGATAGCGATTTTGGTAGATGAAAATGAATAATCACTATTGTAATCGGTTCTTGCTCTACCTATTACTTCTACACTTTGTAATTGTTCGGGGCCGTCTTCTAAGGTTACGGTTCCTATGTCGTATGCGGTATCTTCACTAACTTCTATAGTGTTTTTATACGATTGAAATCCTAAATATCGTATCTCGATGCTATAATTTCCTGTTGGAGCACTGATCTCAAATTGTCCGGAGTCATCGGTTAATTTACCAAATGTATTGGCTTCACTTTTTAATGAAATCGTTGCTCCGATAATAGGAATATTTTGACTGTCTACGACAGTTCCTTTCACTTGCGCCTGTGCAAAAGAGACAAAGCAAATGAATATAAATAATAGTGAGGTTGATGATTTGAAAATGTTCATTTTGTTGAATGTGTTTTTTAAGTTTAGATGGTTTTTAAGTATAGATTTTGTAGTTCGGTAGCATTGATGGTGTTGGTGTCTGAGGTATGGACCAATTTTCCTTCTTTCATAATGCCAATTTTGGTTCCTACATTTACGGCGTTAAAAATATCATGGGTAGCCATAAAAATAGCTTTGCCTTCACTACTCAATTCTTTACAGATTTTGGTGAATTCTAATGTTGCCTTTGGATCCAAACCAGAAATAGGTTCATCCATAAAAATATAATCAGCATTTTTAGAAAGTGCGATAGCTATCCCTACTTTTTGTCGCATCCCTTTTGAGTAAGAGGATAATTTGTTTTGATGTGCAGATTCTTGAAGTCCTGCTTTTGATAAAAACCGAGATAGCTCAGTAGGGTTGTATTTAAAACCCGCTAATCTACTAAAGAAGTTTAAGTTTTCAATTCCTGAGAGATTACCGTATAATTGTACAACTTCGGGGATATAGGCAATCATTTTTGTAGTCTTATTATGATTAGGCTTAACAGCAATTCCGTTAACTAAGGCTTCACCACTTGTCGCCTCGATTAGCCCTAAAAATAGATTGATGGTTGTCGTTTTACCAGCACCGTTTTGACCTAGTAAACAAAAAATTTCCCCTTTGTCGACAGATAGATTGAGTTGGCTAAGTGCCTGATGCTTACCATATGTTTTGGTAAGGTTTATTGCTTCGAGCATATGATATGATTATTAGAATAAGATATTGACGATTAATGTTCTTAAATTCGATTGGAAACTTTACTTTTTAAAAAGTAAAGGAATACCTAAATATTCTGTTTGACACGTTGTTTTTTTCACTAAATGTATCATGATCGTATTTTATACTATCTAAATCATTAGATAAATATCAAGGATAATAGGATGCTGAACAGAAAAACTACTTAAATATAAGTTCTCTTTGTAGATGAAATTTGTGCAAAAATTGTAAAGATATTCTCTATAAAAGAGGTGGAGGTTTATTATAGATAAAAGTTGGAGAAACAATCTTTTCTTGTGGAGTATTATATTGAGGTACTACCACAAATAAACCGGATAGATTTTGTGATGTGTTCTCAAAATAAGATACATCATCTTTGGCTAAATCAAGTTGGGATGTATATATCAAAACATCGCAAAGCTCACAAGAAATAGGTGTATCATTCTCATCAGACAGGTGACTTAAGACATGCAAGTTTACTATTCTAGGAGCGATGAATACAACAGTAAATAAGAGAGTAATGATATATGTGAGTATACGCTGATACATCGGCGCAATTTCAGAAATATTGAAAAGAGATACTTTATTTTAACAAAACTTTAGTTATTTATAATCGTTATAGATAATTCTTCGGTCTACATGTTGATATATTATTAGAGCGCGTTACCATAATTACTTTTAGTCTATATAGAAAACTTATCTATAAGAGAGTACCTATATACATGTATCGTTCTGTCAATTCAATTAGAGAAAAAGCTTTGAAAGGTTGTCACTACAGAGATCAATTCATTTAATCTCTATAATTATAAAGCAAGAGTAGTTTTTTTATATTATTGTAAGTAGTTTTAAGACATCACTTTTTATAAATTAATTCACACTCACTCTTATGACTACTAGAACAGTACTACTGTTTTTGTTCTTTTCTTTTTGTTTTGCTAAAGGGTATTTTTTTCAGAAAAACCCTAAACGATTTCAAAAAAAAGATACTACACTAATTCAATGGATCAATAAAAGTAAATCTACAGATAGTATTAGAGACCTTATATATACTACGATGTCTCAAGATATTCTTTTGGCAGTTGATTATGCACATGCATTTCTTGCTAAGTCTAAGAAAAATGATCTTGGGATGCAGTATTTGGCCTATTATGATTTGGGAGTTGCATACTATCGCAATTCTGAATATCAAAAGACAATTAAATATGTAGATTCTGCACTAACGGTGATACCAGATGGAGTCTTGAAAAAGACTAGAACGTTGAGTGGTTATTTGCTTAAAGGAAGTGCTTATGTAGATAACAGGCAGTACAAAAAAGCACTGGAAATTTTTTTGCTAGGAGAAAAATTAATAGACCCCAAAGATGATCTCACTCAATATAGAATAAGCTTTCTTAATAATATTGGTATCATAAGAATCGAAATTCAGGAATTTGAAGAAGCGCTTACTTCTTTTAAAGAAATTTTTGAGCTCATGGAAGCTTTAAAAGACGATGAAAATTTTCTTATCGAAGATTATACCTCTGTAATATTACATTTAGCGCTTTCGTATTATGAGACCGGAGATATAGATAATGCCATTAAATATAATAATATAGGACTTGAGTTATCGAGAGATCATAATTTGAAAGAGAATCAGGGTATTTTTTTGATGAATATAGGAGAGGTATTTATTAAAAAAGGAGAACCTGATGTAGCATTAAAAAAATTGTATGAATCCCAAAAGCTTTTGGATGATAACAATTCGAATGTCAATTTTTTACTAACGAATTATTACATAGCAAAAGTATTATATATAAAAAGTGAATATAATAGTGCACATAATGTGTTAATAGAAAATTTTGAACTGATAAAAGATAGAGAGAAAAGTGAAATCAAAAATATACTAGAAATGTATGATTTAGCTTATCTATGTGCAGAAAAATTAGAAGATGATGCCAAGCAGTTAGCATATAGCAATGCCTACAGATCAATACAAAAAATCCTTTATCAAAACGATACAGATACCCGAAGAGAAATTTATAAAGAAAATATCGAGGGGCTACGACATAAAAATCAAACCTTGTCTTTAAAAAATATAGAGAATAAGAAAACCTTGATTATCGTCATTATACTATTGGCAATTGTCATCATATTTTCAATATATAAAACTGTCGTTTACAATAAAAAAATAAAAAAGAGTAAAATACTTTTTAATCAGCTTCAGGAAAAGATTAATACTGCTCCTGCGAAAAGTAAAAGTAAAAAGACAAGTGTTTTGACAGATGAAAAAGCGCAAAACTTAATTGAGAAACTTAAAATATTAGAAAAAGAGTTGTTTTACATCAAAATGGACTGTAATCTATATAATACAGCAAAACAATTAGAAACGAATACTGTCTATCTTTCTAAAGTACTTAATCAATACAAACAAAAATCTTTTACTGAATATCTGAATACATTAAGAATTGACTATTTTCTCGAAATCCTAAAAACAGATTCGAGGTTTATGTCTTATACTATAAAAGGAATAGGAGAAGAACTCGGGTATAAAAGCGTAAATACTTTTGTAAAAGCGTTTAAGAATCAAACAAGTTTAACACCGTCATACTATCTAAAACAGATTAAAAAGAATAAAAACGAAAGCGATCTTCATTAATATCAAATTTATAAATTTGATATTAATGAAGGTTAATGCCAATCATGCTTAAGTATATATTTGTGTATATAGTTAAAATCTAAATACACATGAAAATCAATTTTTTACACCTCCTTATTTTTAGTTATTTCTCTCTTTTTATCACAACAATTATAAATGCACAACATCATTTAGAACGTTTGCCATTAAATAATAATAGTAGTTATCAAGGAGAAAGACTACATATACATTTAGAAAAAGAATTAGCATCGGAGCCAATAATGGTATTACCGAATGATTTTCCACAGGAGATCAATCAAGAGGGTAATCTTAATCTATTGATTACGGCAAAAACAATGAATAATAATATTAAAAAGGTAGACGAGGTAATTGTTGAGCTGATGGCATTAGACCCTATTCCTGGGGGAGGAACAAATCCTATAATAATAAAACCCAAAGATGCTGATAATGAATATGCTGTACATGAAAATATTAGTATTGCGTTGTCAGATTTCAGATTAAGTACTCTTTATACATTAAAAATTTATGTCATTATAGATAATAAAGAAATTGTATTTGAATCAAGGCAATTGATACGCATCAAATCAAGTCCAAATATTAAGGTATATCCTATACCTTTTGAATCAGTACTGTATTTTGATTTTGAAATTACTAATACTAAAGAAAAAGTATCTTTAGGCATAGAAACACTTGCCAAAGAACTTTCTGTAATAAGCAATAAAGTATATTCGAAAGGAAAACATACAATAGCGTATAAAGTCACTTCTAGTATGGGACGATATTTAACCTATTCTTTATCCATTGGTAGTAAAAAATATAGAGGACGGATTTTGAAAAAATAACCCTTCTTGTGATCTCCATAAAGAAGATCAAATTTATTAATCTGATGTTTTTGTAGTTTGAAAAACAGAGACTTATAAATAGTTTTATGAAAACAATTATAATTTTAACTTTAATCATTATGAATCAAATTAAAAATTTAAAGAAGGCTGTTATTTTATCAAAAAAAGAACAAAGTAGTATAAATGGAGGAGGGATTATATTTCCGATTGGATGTAGAACAAGAAGAGATTGTTTTAATGTAACAGGAGAGTTTGACTGGGCATGCGTAAATAGAACATGCATTCCTCTTTAAAAGAAACTCTAGAAAAATAACAAAAACCTCTCAAAACTGAGAGGTTTTTTTGGATATAAATAAAATGAGAATTCTTATCGTTCACAGAAAATTTGACTACACTAACAGAATAAAATTTTATATGGAGAGATCGTTGCCCACATTTGTTGAAAACTCAATCCATATATGCGGTTACATCTCCTTATTACATTATTATTCTTATCATCACGCGTGCTTATCGCGCAACAAAACCAATTGTATAAGGGAGTTGTATTAGATGCTAAAACCAACGAAATAATACCTTTTGCTACGGTTACAGTTTATAATGAAAGCGCATTTGTTAGTGGAATTTCTACAAATGATACCGGTAAATTTAATATAACCATCAGAGCGCCTTTTACTAGCTTTAAAGTTAGTTTTATGGGATATGAAACCCTTATCGCAAAGCGTATTGACATCAAGAATGAAAAAGCAATCACATTTCGACTCAAGGCTTTAATTTCAGAATTAGATGAGGTTGTCGTGCAAGGAGAACGTACGACGACACAACTCAAGATTGATAGAAAGGTTATCAATTTGGGTGCAGATGTACAGCAGGCAGGAGCAACGGCATTAGAAGCCTTTGATCAAATCAGCGAAATTCAAACTGATTTAGGCACAGGGAGCCTTTCGCTCAGAGGAAATAGTAATGTACGTTTATTAATCAATGGTAAACCTTCTGGACTAAACGCAACAGAAATTTTAGAACAATTACCGGCTGCGTCTATTCAAAGAGTAGAGATCATAACATCCCCTTCATCAAAGAATCAGGCAGATGGTTTGTCTGGGATCATAAATATCATCACAAACAAAAATACGTTTCGGGGTTTTAATGCTAATTTGAATGCAGGGGTAGGAACAAAACGATATAACTATGGTATAGACGGGAACTATAATTTTTCATCTTTTAATATGAGATGGAATGCATCTCAGGCAGGGCGAGAAATGGATAGTAAACAAACTATTGCACAGCGTTATATTAATGGTGCAACCAGAGACTTTTTTGCTCCTCATGATTTTAATGGTCTGGTTAGAAAAATGGCTATAGGATTAGACATATTTATCAATGATAATAATGAACTCTCTCTAGGTTTAGACTATACAAATGACTATCATAGTTTTTATAATGATACTTTTTATAGTAATGTAACCGGTAGAGAAGATTTTGTATATACCCGAAACTCCTCTCATACCCATAATACTCTGGATGTAAATGCTAATTATAGAACTAGATTTAGAGATGACAATCATTTTTTAGAGTTTGATTATCAATTTTCTAAAAACAGAAATTTGTTTCCTGCTATAGATTTTGAAGCTAATGTTTTTTTATTTGAAGAAGAACGAAAGAATACGAATACCTTACATGCTCTCGCTATTGATTATTCATTGCCGGTAAGTGATAACATAGTACTGGAAACGGGTTTTTCTTATAACGGGAGAGGGCTTGAGAGTACAAACCGCATTGTTCCCAGAGAAGAAATAGAAAACTTTGAAGCATTTGATTACAATGAATCGCTATATGGAGTATATCTACAATCAAGAGTAAAGACACATAAACTAAATTGGCAATTAGGCTTACGATATGAAAAACTAATGTCGGATGCTGTTAATGTAACAGCAGATGAAACATTGAACCTTACTTTTTCTGATCTTTTTCCAACAGTTCATATTTCTTATGATATAAATGACTCTAATACCGTTAACCTAGGATATAGTAAAAGAGTATCAAGGCCAAATTTTAGACATATAAATCCTTTTCAGTCTAGGAATCAATATTTTGAATGGGTTGCTAATCCAAATTTGAAACCAGAATTCAGTAATAATATGGAGAGCAATTACCAATATAAAGGAAGTAAATTTAATGCCTCTGCAGCGCTTTTTTATAGATATAGAACTGCAGTGATTGAACAGGTTCAAGAAATTGACGAAAATGGGGTGCAATCGATTAGTTTTGATAATATAGGAGAAAAGTCTTCTTATGGTATTGAAACCAATATAGATTATAAAGCAATGCCTTTTTGGAATATTGGAATATCTACAAATTATTATCATACCATAGTAAATTCAACGATTTCTTTAACCTGGGATCAGCTATATTCTTCCAACCTCATTCTAAAAAATACTTTTAAAATAAATAAAGCTTTACAGGCAGATATCAGTTTTAGACAGAATTTTAAAACGCAAAACACCTTTAATTTTATAGAACCCAGAAACCGCATAGACCTTGCAATTCGTCTTAAGCTGCTAGAAAATCGATTCATGATGAACCTAAGGATTGTCGATATACTTGATAATAATTTAATGTTTAGAAGAACTGTAACACAAAATGTAGTTCAAGATGAAGTATGGAGATTTCAATCTCAAACATTTGGGTTTTTGTTGAGTGCAAGTTATAAGCTATTTCAAAATAAAGGCAAATCGAGAAATAGAAAAAGTAGAAATTATCAATATGGTGGAACAACAGATTAAATATCAAAATAGATGAAAAGTATACTAAAGATTACAATACTACTATCGATTAGCGTAATCCGGTTAAGTTATGGACAAATACAACTAAAAGAGGAAAAAATAACTCCAGAAGAGTTAGTAACATGGCAAACATTTGATAAAGGAAAAAGCTATATCCGGGATAACGAATTGATTGTAGAAGAAACAGAAGGTGCTGACGGTTATTTTTTAATAAGCCCAAAGACTTATGCTAAAGATTTTGTGTTGAAATACAAGGTAAAACCCATCTCTAAATCTACAGTTTTGATTACATTATTTTCTGCTATACAAGATGAAAAGTCAGAACAATTTGGATTACCAAAAGAAACAGCAACCCCAAGAGAAGTTTGGGAGTGGCGTACCAAAATGAAACATTATAATTTGACAATCAATAATGCTTCTCACGGTAATAAACCGTTCTTTTTTAAGAATATATCCCCTCATTTCAGAGGATTTTATAAAAGCTTACCAAATAACATCATAGGAGTAGGGCATTGGTATGATGTAGAAATAGGGAAGGAAGGGAATAGACTTTGGTTTAAATTAAATGACAAAACTTATTTTGATGTTGAAGATTGCAATCCATTTGAAGGCGGACGTTTATTATTTAGGATAAGTGGCTCTACTGGAGAAAAAGTCATTTTTGCGAAAGCGGCTTTCAAAGATATTGTGATTTCATACAAATAGCTCGTACCTTGTATAAGTGAAAACCCTAAATTCATATCAAAAGTTTATACGAATAGAACCCTGGTTTCATATTTTTTTATGGAGTATCGTATTATTTTATCCCTATCTTAAGTATGCTGAGAGAGAAAATGGATATATGATGTCTTTTGCCCACGAACTCAACTCTCTATTTTTTAAAATGACCATTTCTTACTTCTTTTACTTTTGGTTTTTTCCAAAACAAAATAAAAAGAGATATCTGTTTTGGGCATTTTTAGCCATATTCATCAATGCCATACTATACCAATATGCAGATATGTATTTTCATGCAGAAGAAGATCACTATTTTTGGCAACATTTTTTTGCTAATGTCTTGACTTATGTAAGTTTTTCGGTGGTTTTTTTTGCAGTATATTCAGTTAAAAGTATGTATTTGCAACAAGTACAATTAGACACCTTGTCACAGGGTAAAAAACAAGCCGAGATTGATGCGCTTAAGGCACATATAAATCCACATTTTTTATTCAATACCCTAAATACCATTTATGCAAATGCCTTAAAACAAGATGAAAGAACCCCCGAATTAATTTTGAAACTATCAAATGGATTTCGATATCTTTTTCATGAAGGAAAACAAGAGTATGTGACCTTCAAACAAGAAGTCCAACACTTAACAGATTATATTGAGCTTCAACAAGAACGATTGTCAGATAAAGTTGAAGTTCGTTTTAATGTAGATATCGATGATATGCAGAAGCAGATAGCTCCCTTATTGTTGATTCCCTTTGTAGAAAATGCTTTTAAGTATACAAGTATATTAAAAGGTAAAAAACATCCTGTTACTATTATTTTGAATAGCTCTAGAAGGAACTTTTTGTTTACATGTACCAATTTCTTTAATGCTGATGCCAAAGACACTATAGATATGAATTGGTTAGAAAGCGGTATTGGTATAGCGAATGTTAAAGATCGTTTACAATTATTGTATCCTGAAAGGCATAAATTAGAAATTGATCAAGAAAGCAGCACTTACACAATAAATCTTTCTATAACGTTATGAAGTGTATTATTCTAGAAGATGAAAAAGCAGCTCAAGAGGTTTTGATGAGCTATATACAAAAAACACCTTTTATAGTTGTATTAGGAATTTACGAAAGTGGCTTAGATATTCCGATAGAAGAACTAAATGCAGCAGATGTTTTATTTTTGGATGTACAATTGCCTGAATTAAATGGATTATCATTTTTAAAAACAATTCAAAATCCACCAATTGTTATTGTTACTTCTGCTTTTCCTAATTATGCCATTGATGCTTTTGAAGAAGCTGTTACAGATTATTTGGTAAAACCATTTTCTTATGAACGCTTTTATAAATCGATCGGTAGAGTAAGAGAGCTACTCGAAAAAAAGCAAAAAACGACTAAAAATCAAATATTTCTATACGCAGATAAGACCATTTATAAAACTGATATAGAGGATATCGTTGTTTTAAAATCAGAAGTAGACTATGTAAATGTGATAACAAAAAGTAGAACCGTTCTTGTATTAGATAGTCTTCACAATTGGTCAGAGAGGCTAAAACATTTTAATTTTGTTAGAGTACACCGTTCTTATATTATTAATGTAGACCAAATCGAAAAAATTAAAGGCAATCAAGTTTTTATCAATAATCAAACGATCCCTATCGGAAGAACTTATAAAGAACATTTTCTAAAAACGCTAAAAGAAATAGGGATGTTTTAAAAAAATATTGTGGACAAAAGAAAACTATATATCCTACATAATATTGATCTAATAAAAAAAGCTTCTCAATTTTGAGAAGCTTTTTTTATCGTGCGGGCGGAGAGACTCGAACTCTCACACCTCGCGGCACTAGATCCTAAGTCTAGCGTGTCTACCAATTCCACCACGCCCGCATTACAAACTTTTACAATACTTAGGACTCTTTGCAAAAGCGAGTGCAAATATAAACAATAGTTTTAAAATTAAAACAACCTTTTACTTTTTTTTGAGATGTATTTTGTCAAGCTTTTCAAAAACCTTTATGATATGTACAACTTTTAGTACTTTAGGCAAAAAAATAACTCACCTCATGCAAAATATAAAATCGTATCTAGAAGAACATCAAGATAGATTTATCAATGAACTTCTAGAATTACTTAAAATACCATCTGTCAGTGCTGATTCTGCCTACGAAAAAGATGTTATAAAAACCGCAGATGCCGTCAAAAATAGTCTTGAATTGGCAGGTTGCGATCATGTAGAAATATGCGAAACACCTGGGTATCCTATCGTTTATGCAGAAAAGATTATAGATGCTAATCTTCCTACGGTATTAGTATATGGTCATTATGATGTACAGCCGCCAGATCCTATTGATTTATGGGATAGTCCACCATTTGAGCCTGTAATCAAGAATACCGAAATTCATCCCGAAGGAGCTATTTTTGCCAGAGGAGCCTGTGATGATAAAGGACAAATGTATATGCATGTGAAAGCATTAGAGCTGATGACCAAGACGAACCAGTTACCTTGTAACGTAAAATTTATGATCGAAGGAGAAGAAGAGGTTGGGAGTAAAAGCTTGGGTTGGTTTGTAGAACGCAATCAGGAAAAATTAGCAAACGATGTTATTTTGATTAGTGATACAGGAATGATCGCCAAAGATGTACCTTCTATAACAACTGGATTAAGAGGGTTAAGTTATGTTGAGGTAGAAGTTACAGGGCCTAATAGAGACTTGCATAGTGGATTGTATGGAGGAGCAGTAGCAAATCCGATCAATATCCTGACAAAAATGATCGCTTCACTACATGACGAAAACAATCATATCACCATTCCCGGATTTTATGATAAAGTAGAAGAATTGTCGAAAGAAGAAAGAGCCGAAATGGCGAAAGCTCCCTTTTCTTTAGACGCTTACAAAAAATCACTAGACATCAATGCGGTTTACGGAGAAGAAGGATACACAACCAATGAGCGAAACTCCATACGTCCTACATTGGATGTAAATGGGATCTGGGGTGGTTATACTGGAGAAGGCGCAAAAACAGTGATTGCCAGCAAAGCCTATGCAAAGATATCAATGCGATTGGTACCAAATCAGGATTGGGAAGAGATTACAACATTATTTCAAAAACATTTTGAAAGTATTGCACCAGAAGCAGTAACCGTCAAAGTGACTCCGCATCATGGCGGGCAGGGGTATGTAACTCCTATAGATAACATTGGATATCAGGCGGCAAGCAAAGCATATCAAGATACTTTTGGAAAAACACCTATACCACAACGAGGTGGGGGTAGTATCCCTATTGTTTCATTGTTTGAAAAAGAACTAAAAAGCAAAACAATACTTATGGGGTTTGGTTTAGATAGCGATGCCATACATTCTCCAAACGAACATTTTGGAGTATGGAATTATTTAAAAGGTATTGAAACAATTCCATTATTCTATAAATACTTTACAGAATTAAGTAAGCAATAATAGTGTATTTAACTGCTTAATCATATAATATTCACGTATGTTGACCTGATAGTTTTTTAAAATTATCAGGTCTTTTTTATTTAGTATTTGAAAATATTAATTTTTATTCTACATTTGTAGAGTTAATTCTAATTATGTAGAGCAATGCAATTACCTAAAGCAGAAGAACAGCTTATGAAATACCTTTGGAAACTTGAAAAAGCATTTATGAAAGATTTGCTAGATGCTTTTCCTGAACCAAAACCAGCAACTACCACTGTTGCGACATTGCTTAAGAGAATGAAAGATAAAGGATTTGTAGACTATACGCTTTATGGAAAATCAAGAGAATATTATCCTTTGATCAAAAAAACAGATTATTTTTCTAATCATGTAAATAGTCTAATCAAGAATTTTTTTAACGACTCAGCGTCGCAATTTGCCTCGTTTTTTACTTCTGAAACCGATATGTCTGCTTCAGAATTAGAAGAACTCAAACAAATAGTAGATCAAGAACTTAAAAAGAAACAAAAATGATCCTGTATGTTATAAAATCTACACTTTGCATGCTACTTTTATGGGGATTCTATGTGCTACTTTTAGAAAAAGAAAATATGCATTATACCAAAAGGTTTTATTTACTTTTTAGTATTGCTTTCTCACTAATTATTCCCCTAATTACATTTACATATACAACAGCAGAGATTCAAGAATTACCAGAGGCATTGCCAGAAACTGTTGCCCCGGTAACTAGTTCTTATATAGCGCCAGTACCCGAAGTAAATGAACCTTTTCTTACTCAAGAATATATCACAGCATTTTTATGGAGTATTTATGGAATAGGAGTATTGATTTTTGGATGTAGATTTGTCCTAAACCTTAAAAGAATAGTCATAAAAATCAGGAATAACGAGCGCTTAAAAAAACCTTCTCATACGAATGTTTTATTAGGC
This sequence comes from Aquimarina algicola, assembly GCF_006443095.1. Lineage (GTDB taxonomy): Bacteria > Bacteroidota > Bacteroidia > Flavobacteriales > Flavobacteriaceae > Aquimarina > Aquimarina algicola. Next base: position 736,598 of record NZ_VFWZ01000002.1, on the reverse strand, counting down.
GAGTCTATCGTTCCACATACTTTTTTGCACTATATCTTTTTGTCAAAAAATGAATATCAAAAGAATACGATTCCCAAAGAAGTCTTGCTTCATGAAAAAACACATGCGATACAAAAACATACATTAGACATATTGTTTATAGAAATTTTGCATGTGATCTTTTGGTTTAATCCTTTATTTCTACTCTTTAAAAAATCAATTAAGCTTAATCACGAATTTCTGGCAGATCAAACCATAATAAAACGAGAGTTTTCTCTTCAAACATATATGCAATTACTCGTTGACTATGCAAACAACCCTAATCAAGTTGAGTTATCGAGCCCTATTAATTATTCATTAACCAAAAAACGAATTGTAATGATGTCAAAACAATTTTCAAAAAAGAGAGCAGTAGCAAGATGGCTATTGCTCTTGCCCATGCTATTGAGTTGTATGCTAGTGTTTAATAATGAAATAGTAGCACAACCAAAAAAGACGAATATTTCAGAAAACACTGTTGCTCCTACTCATCCTGATAAAGAAATTAGGATTCGGGTAAAAGGTGAACAAATTACAGTAAACGGAAAAGCGACTCCACTATCTGATTTTGCTGATAAAATTGATCAGGAAACCGAGCAATGGAAAGATGATGAACTTACAGAATTTCATTTTGATGTTCAGATTGTTAACTCAGATGATGGTTTTATGAAAAACCTCAATGATGCATATCGAAAAACACGTTTGTATAAAGCAAATCCTGATGGGCATGATCTTGTCCCACCTACACCACCAAGACCTGATTTACCTGAAATAGCAAAAATAAGATCGAGTACTCCTTTACCAAGAAAAAACAAACAAAGCAAAGGACCCGTATTACCAACCAAACCTCCATTGCCACCAACGCCCCCTTCGTATCAATCTGAAGAAAATGATACAGAAGATGAAGATATAGAGAGCAACCAATATGAAGAAATTGAAGAATATCAAGAGCTAGTAGAAGAGCAAGAGATGGCACTTGCAGATGCGTCTTATGATATTCAAATGGCAAAAGAAGAGGCTAATAGAACAAGAGAGCGAGTAATGCGAGAGGCAGAACTGTCAAGACGAAAAGCAGAAGAATTGGCTAGAGTACAAGAAAGAATAGCAAGAGAACAGGTCAATAGAACCAGAGCGCAAATGATGAGACAGGCAGAACTGTCTAGACGACAAGCAGAGGAGTTAGCAAGAGTAAATGAAAGAATGGCAAGAGAAGAGGCTAATAGAACAAGAGAACGAATCATGAGAGAAGCAGAACTGTCGAGACGAGAAGCTGTAGAAGAATCTAGAAGAGCAAGAGAAGAAAGTAGAAAAACGCTTGAAGAATCCAGAAAACAAGCTGAGAAGGCTCGAAAACAAGCCGAAAAAGCTAGGAAAGAGGTTTATAAAGAAGTGAGAAAAGTGAGAGAAGAAGCGAAAAAAGAAATTGAAAAAATTCGAAGAGAAGCAAGAAAACAGAAGAATTAAAAACAAATAATTGTTTTATACATCGCAGTGTAGTAATTTCTTACTCCCTTTATGGGAGTTTTTTTGTACAACATTTTTCTGTAAATCAGCGTTATAAGTTTGTCATTAATCAAAAACCCTAGATATGTTAAAACGTTTTTTTATTCTGTGCTCAGGTGCAGATGCCAATATTTTGGCAGAGTGTTCTCATGGAGAACAAAATAAGTATGTCGGTATTGGAGCTACTGTATTTTTTACCGCCTTAATGGCATTTATAGCTTCTAGTTATGCCTTGTATACAGTATTTGATAATTATTTTGCCGCTGCCTTTTTTGGTTTTATTTGGGGACTACTCATTTTTAATCTGGATCGCTTTATTGTTTCTACCATTAGAAAAAAAGATAATTTTACCGACGAACTACTGCAAGTAACACCAAGAATTATTCTAGCCATTATCATTGCCATTGTGATTTCTAAACCTTTAGAATTAAAAATCTTTGAAAAAGAAATAGATCGTGTATTATTAGAACAAAAAAATGACTTCACATTAGCAAATAAAGAGCAAATAGCAACACAATATACTCCTGTTGTTTCCTCAATAGATCAAGAGATCAATAGCCTTAAACAAGAAATAACAGACAAAGAAACAGAGGTAAATACGCTTTATGAAACTTATATTGCAGAGGCAGAGGGAAGAAAAGGAACAGAGATTGTAGGTAAAGGTCCGGTATACAAAGAAAAAAGAGATAAGCATGATGCTGCATTGACCGCATTGGCAGCGCTCAAAAAAGGGAACGCTCAAAAAATCGCAGATTTAGAAGCAAAAAAAGCACAATTAGCCACAGAATATGATGATCAAGTGATAAACTCTCAGCCTGTTATTGATAATTTTGATGGTCTGATGGCTAGAGTAAATGCTTTAAACGAACTACCTTGGTTACCATCATTCTTTATCTTCCTATTATTTTTGGCTATAGAAACCTCTCCTATTTTTGCAAAACTACTTTCACCAAAAGGAGAATATGATTTTAAAATACAAGATATAGAAGATGAAGTAAAAACATGGGTGATGCAAAAAGAAGCGCAACGCAGTGTAGTATTGAATACAGATCATACTATTAATGATAAAGTATATCAAGATCTAACAGAAGAAGAAGAACTATACGAGTATAAAAAGAAAATTGCTCGTGAAATGATGAAAAAACAACAAGACGCTTTTTATAAACGTCAAACAGGAATTTTATAATAGGATTGAATATGAGATAATATTGAAAAGTGTTTTTAAGTTTAATCTAAAGAGATTCATATTTTTTTACATGAATAGTTGTTTCTAAATAAATAGGGGATAGAAATAAAGAATGAAAAAGGTTTTTACTCTTATAGGAGCATGTTTTATATTTTATTTTTTTGTGTTGAATGATATATTTTTTATCGTTAAACCTCAGAAGTACATGGCAGAAAAAGAACTGCAAGAAATGGGAATCGATCCAAAAAAATATCATAAAACCAAAGCAGAAATTGTATTTGTAAATGAGATATATGGATCAAGAACACAACCTAATAAAGTATTGTTTGGTGTTGAGTATCAATATAAGAAAGCATTAAGCTGTAAGGCTTATAATGTAATTATAATACCGTATTTGACCATTATAGGAACAACAAAAAAGGAAGGAGATGTTATTGATATCATCTATGATACCACAAAATCGTGTAATGATAGAATAAATGCAATATATCTGCCTACAAAAGAAGATATAAGAGAGATAAAAATTATAAAGTCGATTAAGTCAGTTGTACTTATGATATTTATACTCTTTGTATGTATAGGTACTCTTAAAAAACGAGTAAAAAGAAAAGATAAAACGATAACCTATTATGAATAGGACTTTTGAGTTTAATGCATTTATTTTTAAAAGCTATTAAAAAGTATGTATAGTTTTTGCATTGCTGCTTATGCCTATAATTGTTGTCCTTGGTTTGTGGTTAAGTAATTATTAGAGTGACTGCACGATCTAGAGCCGTTTGGGGTACAAAAAGTAGTGGTTTTACAGATGGATTTGCATTCAACGGGGTTGCGTTAATGTTGCCTCTGCTCGTAACACCACTGGATGAATATACCATAAAAGCTGCTGCAGATTTTGCAGACGAAGATATAGCCAATGGTAGTTCTGTAGCATCAACATCGCACTAATGTTTTTTATCTGTAATAGCTTGTCGTTTTTATGAAAATTTTATAATTTGTTGTTACGTTTTAATCAGAATCACGCAAACAAATGTCAAAACTTTCTTGTGCCATTTATATCAGCAAAGAAAACATCTCTTTTACCAACGAAAGTATTATCGATTTGGTCGATATTGCTAGAAAAGCCAATCAAATTCATCAAATTACAGGATTTATTTACTATAGACAACAGTATTTCTTACAGTATATAGAAGGCCATCCTGATGAGGTAAAACAGTTGCTCAAACAATTAGAAAAAGATTCCAGGCATACTATTATTAACTACTTTATCGATGATCAACTTGAACAAAGAAGATTTGTAGAATGGCGTATGGGAAGGTTAGATAACGACAAACTTATTCAAATCAAATTTGAAGATGTAATCTTGGATTATCTCTACTGGATTAAAAAATATACAAAAGCGAACCATTCTACCAATGATTTTAAAAATACCTGGAGTATGGTAGATAAGCTGGCCAGTTTTAGAAATAAAGGCATCACAATAGATAGTTGATTGTTGATTTCGTCTATATATTATTCTACACAGTACTCTGCATATTTGGGCTCACTAATATAATAATTGTAAATGCTTAACAGTGTTTCTTTTTGTAATGGCTTTTCGATAAAGTCGTAAATCAAATTATCATTTTCAAATGCTTTTATTTTGTCTTTTTCCCAATTAGAAGTGGTCAAAAAAGCAATCAGGATATCTGATTTTTGGTTCTCATTTAGTTTTTCATATTCATGCAAAAACTCAAAGCCATCCATTTTGGGCATGTTGATATCCAAAAATATCAGGTTGGGCCTTGGATACTTATTTTTTGAAGAGGATTTAAAATTGCCTCTTTTTTTCAGATAGTCCAGTGCTTCGAGTCCATTATGAACTTCGTGTACTTGATTTGCAACCCCACAAACTTCTATTAATTTCCTATTATAAAAATTTGTAGAAATACTATCATCAACTAGCAGTATACAGTTTATCTTTTTCATCTTTTTTATGGGATTCTATTTTTGGTATTGAAAAGTAAAAAACAGCCCCTTTTTCTAAAGAGGATTGCAACCATATTTTACCTTTGTGATTATCTATGATCCGTTTGCAATTAGCCAATCCGATTCCTGTTCCTTCATATTCGTCTTGACTGTGTAATCTCTTAAAAACTTCAAAAATCTTTGCATGGTATTTGGCATTAATACCGATTCCGTTGTCTTTTACATAAAACTGAAGATGATCGCTTTTTTCTTCACAACCAATTTCTATTCTAGGATTCACTTCTTTTTTACGATATTTTATACTGTTAGAAATAAGATTTTGGAACAGTTGTCTGATCTGAATCTTATCACAAAAAATTGAAGGTAGTACATCAATGGTTATTGTTGCATAATTATCTTCGATGGGCTTTTGTAAATCCTGTACAATCTCTTTGAGTATTTCATTCAGCCTTACAGTTTCAAATTTTAGGGATTTGTTGTCTAATTGCGAATATTGTAACAAGTCATTTGTCAATACGATCATTCTGGCAGATGCTTTTTCTATAAAATCGAGATACTGAATGGCAGTTGCGTCAAAATTTTCGTGGTATTCGTCTTTAAAGAGTTTCGTAAAACTTGATATGGTTCTTAGCGGTTCTTTGAGGTCATGGCTGGCAAGATAGGCAAAACGTTCTAGTTCTACATTAAGGTCTTTCATTCTGTTTTCTGCCTCTTTTTTGTAATTAATATCTGCTAAAGTACCCACAATTTTAATTTTGCATCCGGTTGTTTTTTGTGCCTTGGCATTTACCCTAAACCATTTGTAACCATTTCTTTTTGTTTTAATTCGTATTTCGTCTTCAAAATCAGTAAGTTCATTAATATGCTTCTCGACATCGTTTTTAAAATGACTAATTTGATCTTCGTGAATGAGGTTTAAAAATGAAGTAAACTCATGTTTAAGATCTCTAGAAGAATATCCTAATAGTTTGTAAAACTCATCTGACCACCATGCTTTATCTAGAGAAAAATCGCTCCATTCCCAAATGGCAGCACGATTTCCTTTAATCGCTAATTGTAATCTTGATTCACTTATTCTAAGCATATCTTCAAGATCTTTTGTTTGGCTGATATCTTGTGATACTCCTAATATCGATACAACTTCTCCTTTTGTATTACGTTCATTTACTTTGTCGGTAGACAAAATCCAAATTGGTTTTTTTGTGTCTTTATGTATTAGGCGATATTCTAGAGATAGTACTTCGCCATCTTTAAGATATTTCATCTTTTGATGATGTTCACCAATACGCTCAATGTCTTCTGGATGAATTAAAATGTCTAATAAGCTTGATTTTAATCCTTTGATTTCTTCTTCTGTATATCCTGCTATTTTTGCAACATTGTCACTGGCATAAACATTTCTTTTTTCGATAAGGTCGTATATATAGATAATACCGGGATTGGTGTCTATAACTCGCGATAGAAATGTATTGAGCTTTGCTGTTTCTTGCAAGGCGGCTTTGGTATCATCTATATTGATAAAATTGATAACGACTCCCTTGATCACATGTTCTTGATTCAAATAAGGAAAAATTTGCATTAAAAACCAGACTCCTTCTGTATTTTGTACTTCTTGTTTATAAGATTGCAGTGTGTCGATAACTCTGGCAGAAAGCTTCATCAAATCCTGGCCACCTAAAGTACCCGAAAAATGACTGATAGGTCTGCCAATGTCCTCTACTCTAAGCTGAAAATGCTGTCGTATAGCCGGAGTAAATTTTCTAATATTAAAGGTTCTGTCCAGAAATACAGTTCCTATGTTTACATTCTTAATTAGATTTTCTATATCAGAATTAGATTCTAGAAGTTGAATATTTTTTTGTTGTAATTCTGTATTAACGGTATGTAATTCTTCGTTTAGAGATTGTAATTCTTCATTAGTACTTTGTAACTCTTCATTAGATGCAATAAGCTCTTCATTAGTAGCTTGCATTTCTTCATTAGTCGTTTCTAACTCTTCTATGGTAGATTGTAGATTCTCTCTTGTTTCGTTTAGCGCTTCTTTTAGTTCTTCTACTCTTGAGTTTTGATCAAATTCTGAAGAATATAATGGATCTTGCGTGTGCGTAACCTCTATGCTTTCCTGAACTTGAAATAAAACAATATATACGGTACTACTCTCTGCTAGATCATTGCCTAACTTAATTTCTTTTACCGTTAGTTTAATCTCTTTTAATATGTTTTCTATAAGCCACTTAACATTACGGGTCGCCTTTTTTTCTTCACCATTGTTAAGTTTTCTGATCAAAGTAGTTATTGGTATAGACAATTCATCCGGTAACATTTTTATCAGATTATTGGTAAACCCTTCTTCTGGGATAGCGATAAAATCCTTAAGTTTTCCTGATGCCTGAATGATTTCAAAATGCTCGTCAATACATGCAAATACCAAGTCTAATTCTTCTATCAACATGCTGTTGATCGCCTTAATTGCAGTTTGAAAAGTTTTATCTTTTTTTCGGTTTATCCTTATAGAGGAATCTTTTTTTCTGCGTACCCTTACCACCTCATTATTATGATCTGGTAATAATCTATTGACTTTTATATTTTTATATATTTTCCACTTAGAGCTGATTTCTTCTAAGTTTTCTTCTAAAAAAGAAACACTTTCTGAGCTTCCTAAAAATAAGTACCCATATTGATTAAGAGAAAAATGAATACTATTAAGCGCTTTGAGTTGTATATCATTTTCCATATAGATGAGCATGTTTCTACAAGAAACCAAATCTATTTTGCCAAAGGGTGGATTTTGCAATATATCATGTTTTGAGAATATAATTTTGTGCCTTATGACAGCATTAATTTGATACCCTTTTTCTTTTTCTATAAAATATTTGTCTAAGAAAGATTTGGGCATTTCTGCAATTATATTTTTTTTGTAGAATCCTTTTGACGCAAAATGTATTGCTTCGTCATTAATATCTGTAGCAAATATTTTGTAATCTACCTCTTTTTGAGTTTTAGATAAATATTCTTCGATCAGTATGGCTAGAGAGTAAGGTTCTTCTCCTGTAGAGCAAGCAACTACCCATACTTTTATAGATTCTCCGCTTTTATGTTTGGCATCTACAATTTGTGGAATAACTTTTTCTCTTAATTCATCAAAAGCTTTTTGATCTCTGAAAAATTTAGTGACTCCGATTAAGAATTCTTTGGCTAATAAAAATTTTTCGTCCGGATCTTCTTTAAGGTAATTAATATAGGCTGTAAACGTTCTTTGTTTACAAATATTCATTCTCTTGATTGTCCTTCGAAATAGTGTTGGTTTTTTGTAATGAAGAAAATTAAGTTCTGTAGCGTCATGTATGATTTGCAGAATATTTTTTAAGGCTTGTGTGTCTTTGGGGTCACCTTGTAAAGCATTAATATTTAATTGATCATGTTTTATAAAGTGAATCAGTTCTTTTGGGATTTCTTCAACAGGAAGAATAAAATCGGCTAACCCTTGCGATATTACACTATTTGGCATCCCATCAAATTTTGCATCATCAGGGCTTTGAACAAAAACGGCTCCTCCCATTTCTTTTATTGATTTGGCTCCTTTTGTACCATCTGATCCAGTACCGGATAGGATACAACAAATAGACTTTTCTTTTTTTTCTAATGATAAAGATTTAAAAAAGGTATCAACAGAAAAGTTGACTTGATGTAAAGGTGCTCTTTGGGTCAGTTGTAAACATTTATCGTGTATTACTATGTTTTTGTCACCGGGGATTAAATATACATGATTTGGTTGTATCTTTTCGTTTTGGATCGCTTCTTTTACAACCATATCTGTATGCCTGGATAATAATTCAGGCATCAAACTTTTATAATCTGGTGATAAATGTTGGATCACTACAAATGCAAATCCTGTATTCGACGGGCAATGTTCAAAAAAAGTTTCTAATGCTCTAAGCCCCCCGGCTGAGCTACCAATAGCAATAATAGGAAAATGAAAGTTAACCTTCATCGAGGCTAGTTCAGTTTTTTTTGTAATAGTCATTTTGCAACTAAATAACGTTGATACTTAAATTTATAATGGGGGCAAATAGCTATAATTCTGACTGAACTAAGTTTACTTTTAATATGTTTTATACTTAAATGTACTAAGTTTTTTTGTATAAACGAAAAATAATTACAACAAGTTAATTATTATAAGTTGTGCTTAAAAAGGTAAAAGCTTATGTTAAAATGCTTTAGCTTTAACAAATAGGAGAAGACATTAAAAGGCATAAAAAAATTGTGGAGACACAATTTTTTTATGCTTGGCATATTTAGATTTTTTATTTAAAAAACCTGTAATGACCAATAATTTTGAAGTTAAAAAGACAATCTTCAAGAACTTGCCCTCCACCAATATTATGTACAATTAAATTGCGTTTATTGTCTTTTGATTTTTTATTTACGACAACTCCAATATGAGTGATTGCGCCTCCAAGATTCCAACACACAATATCTCCCGGGATATAATCACTTGCTTTTTGACTAATAGGTTTTTCTGCTCCTTGTCTCTTAAAATACGTCATCAAATTAGGCACCCTTCTATGATCTATATTTCGATCAGTAGTTTTTAACCCCCATATCTTTGGATAGATGCTGAAGTTTGATTTCATATCCAAATGCACTTCTTTTTGTAAGTCGATCCCTATTTGCCGGTATGCTCGTATAACTACATCTGTACATACACCTTTATCCTCAGGAACATCTCCGTTAGGATAACCTATAGAAAAATAGCTCGGATCATACGATACTTTTTGTTTGGTAAGTGCCAAAGCAGCCTCAGAAAGATCTGCTGCTTTATTTGATAATTGAGCAAAACTTATATTGATAGATATCAGAGATATAAAAAATATCCAAATTGTATTTTTTAAGATGTTGGTTCTAGCCATATTTTATTCCTTTCTGCTTATAATTTGTTCTAATATTTTGAATTTGTCTACTGCGAGTAAAAAGATATATCCAAATAAGGTTACAAATAACAAAATCGTTATGATACCGAGATACATTTTTATCGTCCATTCTAGAGCTACTTTTACTCTCTGCATGGTTCCGATTTTGATTTCTTTTCCTTCTAGGAGGGAGAATTGAACAGTACAGAATTCATTTTCATCATCAAAATCTCCCAAGCTTACTCCTAATCCTTGTAATTGTTGTTCGATTTCTAGAATTCTATTCTCTAGATCCATATACTCTTCTATTTTACCGCCTTTTGATTTTAGTTCAATTAAAGAGTTACGTATTTTTTCCAGAGATTGCTTTTTTGCATTGAGTTCTTTGTATTCGTTTGTTTTATCTTTTTTGGTAATCTGTTTGGCTTGTATGTTACCAATTTGAGTTAGCTTTTGATATAAATTGTCGAAATTTTCTGGAGGAACCCCTATCACCAGATTTAGCCTTCTATATCCTTTGTTTCCACTTTTTTGTTCGAATTGTATTAAAGCATCAAATTCTTCAATGGTTTTTCTAGCCAGTTTTTCTTCATCTTCAAATGTTGAAGATTTTGTTTTTATTTCTGCAATTTTCTCGTATTTCTGATCTACTCTTATGGTAGACTGTGCACCTGTATTTGATTTAACTTCATATTTTTTTGAAGCATAATTTTTTCTAGGACTTGAAATGGTTTCAAAAAATTGAGCCTGACTCGAGGTGTTGTCAGGGGTTTTAGTATATCCATAGATAAACCTAAATACAAATAGAGCAATAAATAGCGCTACCAGCCATAATATCAGTTTTTTGAATCTTTTTTTGAATGTAGGTTTCATCTCTTTTATTGTTTTTGATTTTTATATGATAAAACTAAATATTGAAAATGTTTTTTTAAATAGTAAATGAGGGAACGAGCCTTCTTAATGAGTGTGGCGTTATATTCGCAACTATATAGTGGTTAAAATAGACTAGCTATAAAGTTCCATTTAGGTTTTTTAGTCTGTCTAATGTGTCGAAGTCTGCGGTTATCGTTTTTGCATTTTTAAGTCCTTCGATTTTGGATGCTTCAACTTTGATTTGAAAACCTCTATCAAGCAGATAATTTTTGAAAGCAGATTTATGATTAATATCCATTGTTGTTATAAATTCAGGAAAACTTGTCATGACTCTTTCAATATTATCCATATTGATTTTTGGGATACTTTTATCATCAATAATTACGACCAAAGTTCCTTGCCCATAATTGGCACAATAGTAGCTATTGGCGTTGAATACCCCACAGGCAATCATACCTATTTTATGTTCAAAATTGGGGTCAACAGAATAATGTGCCTCTATAAGTTCTTTGATCTGTTTTTCTTCTCCTAACTTTTTGAGGGCATTAGATTTTTGTAAGAGATGCTCTGGGATTCCACTTTTGGTATTTGCCCAACCCCACATCCAAGAGTTATCGTTGAAAGAGAGAGAACCTATAATTTGTACTGAAAACGAGAGGTTTTCTCCAAAAGAGATTGATCCTGTACCCATATCAAACTGCCAGGGTTCAGAACCGATTACTTCACTAAAATTTATTTGTTTTTCAAAAGAAAGTCCGGCATGTTGTTCAAATAATTCTTCAAATGATTTCCAATCATCTTTGGTAGTAATGTCAAATCCTTGAGGATTTGCTGATGTATTTTGCTTTTTGTCTCCGTTTGAGAAGATTTTTTTGAATATGCTCATAGTATTTTTGCTTTATGGCGTTTAGTATTTACGTTATGTTTTATTACGGGGTAAAGGAGTAGAATATAAAATTGATTTAATGCATACAACCTACATAAACCATTGCATCTTTGATATAGGCATCTTTATAAAATTGTTTTGCCTTTTTAAGGGGATCTATTAGATTTTTACGATCTCCACTAGCTATCATGACCACATAAAAACCATCTTTGAACTCGTTATAGAAATCAGTATACTCAATACTTATATATGCTCCGCTATCAAATCTTCCTCTACCAATATATGGCCAGTTTGTTTCTTCATCATACATCTCATCGGTCACTAATCCTTCTTTTTCATCAAAATAGTATCCTCGTAAATCTATTTTAAGGTCTAGTTTTGTGTTGGCTTCTTTTGCAACCTGTAGAGCATTATGATACTCCTTGCTTGCATATATAATTAAAAAAGATTCTTTTACAGATGATTCTTTTATGTAGTCTTCGACACTACTATTACTGTCTTGCGCATTTGTATGATATGTAAAACATGTTAAAATACAAATCAATCCAACTAGTATATCTTTCATTTTACTGTAGCTTTATACTTTAATGCTGTAAAAATCTACAAAAAAATAATGTAAGAATACCCCGTAAACAGGGATTTAATAATTCGATCTTATACTATCCCCATTTTTTTGAGAAGGAAAGAAGCATTCATATTTTGACAAATTCCATCTTTAAATTTATAGTCAAAATAAAGCTCATCATCAATAATTTGTGCATCGAAGAAACGATTTTTCACCTGTGGTAATTCGTTAGCTATTTCACAAAGACTTAGATCATGTGTGGCAATGATACCGGTAGCTTTTGTAGCTACTAATCGTTCTACAAATTTGCGAGACCCTGCTGCTTTGTCAACACTGTTGGTTCCTTTCAAAATTTCGTCCAGAATAATAAAATATTCGTTTTTATCTAGGGCTTCTACAATCTTTTTTAGTTGGGTTAACTCTGAAAAAAAGTAAGAAGCATCGTCACTTAACGAATCTGCCGTACGCATACTTGTGATTAGTTTTATAGGCCGATACTGACAAGATTTGGCACATACAGGCAGTCCTATGTTTGACATCACGATTTGTAGAGCAACAGTTCTTAAAAAAGTACTTTTGCCTGCCATATTAGCCCCGGTAATGATAAAAAACTGGTCTTTTTCTATACAAATATCATTGTCTACTCTTTTTACCGGATTAAGCATTGGATGCCCAATTTGTCCTGCTTTGATGATTGTGTTGTCTGATGTGATTGTTGGGTAAATATAGTCTGGATGATTAAAAGCAAAATTTGCCAAAGAATTATAAGCATCAAAAAAAGAGATTACATTAAACCATTGCATTACTTTGTTATGATGAGAGGCTATCCAGTTTTCGATACGATAGCATTGTTTAAGATCCCAAAGTAATAATCCATTAGCTATAACGCCAAATAACATGTTGTTGCGTTGATCAAAAGCATTAAGAATACTAGCAAACTTTTTTAGGATTAGAGAAGCTTTTTCTTTTTCTGTAATAATTAATTGTTGTTTTTCTTTTAGAATATTAGCTGTAAAAGAAGTATTTTCTATTTTATCAACAAGTCTGTAATATTGATCAAATGTATCTTTTACCTTATTGGCTTCACGATATAAAACGTTGATTTTTTTGATTTGAGTTCCGGTGATGCCGAACCCAACAAAAAGCCAAAGTAAAAATATGTTGAAAGTAATAGTTTCCAGAAATAATAAAGTAACCATTATCAATGAAATCACAGAAAAAATAGTAGGAAGGTATTTCATGATTTTTGGAACGAAAGGAGTGTAGTTCTTAAACCACTTTTTGATGACATTTGTAGAAGTTGTTACTTTTACTAGTGCAGCGATCGCACTAAAATCTTGTCTCCATTCTGGCATTGCAGACAAGTTTTGGATCGCTTGTTGTTTTTGAGGGATATGATCTAAATTATTAGCTTGTAAAAGGTCGGCAAGTTCAATTTTTCCTGCGAGTGTAGCAGTACGATTTGTGTATTGAAAGAAAGAATGACTCCCAAAAAGGTCAATATCATGACTAAACGGATGAGCAGTTTTTATAAATTCTTTTCCTGTGGGTAAATCTTTTATTTGGTTTTTGAAAACGTCGAGTTCAAGTTGATTAATTTCGATCAGTTTTTCTAGTTTATTTTTGGTATAAGTGAGATTACTATGTCGGGATACCAAATAGATAAAAACGACAACGCCAATTACAATACTTCCGATAATAATTTGAATGTTTGGATACCCAAAATAAACCCCTGCGATTATAGCCAAAAAAGCAATTATTCTTATTGTACTGGATAGGGCTAACTGTTTTTTTACTTTTTTTACAGCCGAGGTATGTAATGTAATTTGTTCTTTATAAAATTGATGCGGAGTATTCATATAGTATTGCAGAATACATAAAAGAAGTATGGTCAGAATATTTATCCTGTATCATTTTTATGTTTTCTTGATTTTTTAAAGGTTTTCTAGTTCTTGTTTTACTTTTTTGGTTAAACCACTCACAACCAAATCATAAGAATGGTCTATTAATTCATGTAGCATATTAGTAGCTAAACCACCAGAAAAGTTAACAGTGTTCCAATGTTTTTTGTTCATATGATACCCAGGAGTAATTTCAGGATGATACTCTCGAAGTTCGATAGCTTTGTCAGGATCACACTTTAAGTTTACAGAAAAAGGAATTCTTTCTAATCCTGTAAGTGCAAACATTTTTCCCATAACCTTAAAAACCAGTGTGATTTCATCAAAAGGAAATTCTTCTGTTACTCCTTTTTTTTCAAGACAGTATGCTCTAAAAACTTCTATATTCATTATTCATCTAACTGTTTTGTGTCTTTATTATTGTTTAATTCTAATGCAGAGTAATCAAGTTTCCATCCTATTGCTTGTGCTAATGTTTCCATAAGAGAGATTGCAGTAAGAGCTTCTTTTTTTGCAGATTCCATTAATCCGCTTTGCGGGATTTTATCTTTGATAAACTGCTTTGCTTCTTTGTTTAACTCAGTAAGGTCTTTTGAGGTAAAAGGGTTAAGCCAACCTTCTTTTTTATCATAATATTTGAAGTCTGTTTCTATTGTTAATAGTTTCGGTTGTGGAAAATGACTGAGAATAATACGTTTGTTCTTAGTGTCACTTTCTAATTTTACTTGTGATAAATCAAAACCGATATAGGCTTTTGCATCGATAAGGATTAATGCTTTTTTGGTTCCGGTGAGAAGGTTAAAAAACTTGTCTTTTACACTTTCATAATGATATATTTCAGCAAAATCGCCCTCTACAGTAACGAGTTTACAAACACTTTTGATTTTTTCCATAAGTACTGTAGATTGTGTTTGTATTGCAGATTTGTTTCTAGCCGCATTAAATTTTGAAAAAATAAAATACGCTAAAACAGCACCGCCTAATAGTCCTATAAATAATAACTCCATACTAATTGTTTTTACCTAGCTCACCCAGATGTGTAAATTTAAAACCTTTTTCTAATTTTAACCCATATCCCAATATTCTATCAAAAGAAGCATGAGCAAAAAGGATGATACCTAATAATTGAAGTATATGGTTTTCCAGACATATTCCTATACCATATAATAGTATTGCCAAGCCTTTATGATGAAAAAGATTATATACAAAGGCTCCTGCTTTGTTATTAAATGCATATCCCAGCATTCCTAAGTCTGGAGCTAGAAATAGTACTAGAAATAACCACCAGGGGTAGGGTAATAGGCTAAATAAAAAAATCCCAAAACCAAACATGGCAATTTCTTCTAATTGTAATGTGATTTTCATTATGAAAGAATTTTATAAAGAATTGGCTTACTCGGTGCAGCATCATTTTCAAAAGATGCGATTTGTAGATTCAAAAAATATATTCCATCCTCTATATGATTTGCTACATAAACCATTTCTGTTATGGTAGCTTGATGTCTTGTAGCTTTTGGATAATTCCAAAATGCCTTGTGAGCTAATAGTTGCCCTTCATCTTTTTCTTTGTCTACTGATGGTAAATCAATGAGTAAATGTTGTATGCCTAATTCTCTAATATATATTGCTGTAGATTCATCTAAATATGGCCAATTGGTGTTTGAATACTGTCTATTCTGCTTTTCTACAGGATTAGGCAAGGTTCTTATAATGAGTGCTTCGGTTTTTTTATGCTTTAATTGTTCTGAAATTTGATTTTTGGTAATCTTCAAATCTCCTTTTTCTCGGTTTGGTGTAACAGAAATTACCTCTGCCAAATAAAAAAAATGTTTTAGTGTATCATTAATACTATAAAACTCAGAAGTAATATGTCCAACACATTCTGTATGAGTGCCATGCCCGTGAGGATTAAAATTAATGGTATTAAAATTAACAGAACCTCCCTCAGAGACTTTGCCGATCCAATTGCCCTCTGTAACGGGTTCTATTTTTGGTTTGTCAATATACCAGGCGTTTACATTCTCTTCAGAAGCTCTAAGTACGATAGAAATATCCAAAGGTTTTGCAAGATCGATTTGATAAGACTGATTCTGATGTGTAATTGTAGTGATCATATCTCAGTTTGAAGTTTTTTTGAAAACTATAAAGAGGTAATCTCCATCTGTATTGTTGTATCGTGTGATCACATCATTTACTTTACCTGATGTGATATCTTTTTCTAAAAAATGTAGCCCTTTTGAAACTTCTTCGGCATTTGATAGAGATGAAAAGGAAGAAATACCATTTCGTATTTTTGGGTTTAAATACATTTTGGGATTGTTTTTACCACAATAGAGAAATAAGTCTTGCAAGTCTGATTTGATATTGTATTTTTCTGTAGTGATAATATTAAAATTATTATTTTTTGCGCTTTCCTCGATGATATGATAAGAAGGCATTTGATGGATTGAATCAGATAACATTTTAGGAAAATAATGATTGAGCCAATATCCTTTCATCTGAACAGAAGTTGACGTGAATAATACAAATACTCCTTCGGGCTTAAGAACCCTATTTAATTCTGTAAAACTTTGATTAAGATCTTTCCAATGATGGATGGTGAGGCTTGCAATAATTCCGTCAACGCTTGCTGTCGGTAATTTTAGATCTTCAGCTTTGCTAACTTTCCACTTTACATGCTGATTTTGATTTTTTGCTTTATCAAGCATTTTTTCAGAAGGATCAATACCTATAAATTGATATCCTTTTTTTGAAAATTCAATAGTATAATTACCGGTACCACATCCGATATCAAGATATTTTCCATTAAGGTTAGGATCAAGTAGCGATAATAGTTTATCAAAAATATAAGGATCTGCTTTTCGAGTATGGTTGTAGTCAATTCCGATAGTGTCGTATTTTTCTTGCATGCCCCTTATTTTTTATAGTTAGCCTAAATTTAATAAGAAAAGATCACTTGCAATGCCGTCGCTTAAAAACTTTCCTTTTTTAGTGACTAGTAAAGTGTCTCCATCAAGAAACAGAAGGTGTTCTTCTAAGTGTTTTTGAGCTTGTTTGAGTAGATATTTTTTATATTTTGTTCCAAATTCTTTTTCGATACGTATTATCGATACTCCCCATTGTGTTCTTAATCCAGTCATTACATATTCATTATAGCGATCGGTTGTGCTGAGGCCTTCTATATCTCTGGGAATTATATTTTGTTGAAGTGCTTTTATATATTTTGAGTTGTTATTGATATTCCAACTTCTTTGTTTTCCGTTATAAGAATGTGCAGAAGGACCAATGCCTATATAATGTTTTCCTTGCCAATATGCAGTATTGTTTTGGCTATAAAAATCAGGTTTTCCAAAATTAGATAATTCATAATGATCAAAACCGTATTGATCAAGAGTTGCAATCAAAATTTTGAAATGTTCTTGTGCCAATTCGTCATCTACAGGCGCTATTTCTCCTTTTTCAATAAGTTTGGGTAATGCAGTATTGGGTTCTACAGTCAATGCATAACATGAAATATGAGGAACACCAAATGATAAGGCTATCTCAATATTTTTTTTCCACCGTTCTACCGTCATATCAGGAATACCATAAATTAGATCTATCGATATGTTATCAAATTTTTTTGTAGCAAGAGATAAACACTGTAATGCTTCTTGGGCATTATGTGCTCGATTCATTAATGTTAAATCTTCTTCAAAAAATGACTGAATCCCAATACTTAGTCGATTAACTTTACTTTTTGAAAGTTCTATGATTTTTTCTTCAGTGAGATCATCGGGATTCGCTTCAATGGTTATTTCTACATTATTAATAACCTTGTAGTGCTTATAAACCTGATCAAGTATGGTATTTAACTCAGGTATTGATAATACAGAAGGAGTACCACCACCAAAATAAATTGTTTGTATTGTGGTGTTCGCTTCTAATTCGTTTCGACGTAATTGAATTTCATTGCATATTGCAGTAATCATATCCTCTTTTTTCTTCATCGAGGTAGAAAAATGAAAGTCACAGTAGTGGCAAGCCTGTTTGCAAAATGGAATATGGATATAAATACCGCTGATAATTTTTGACTTTAAATTTTATAAAAAAGAGGGGTTATTTTTTCACTCGTTTTTCGTTTTGTTTTACAAAAGCAGCCCAACCCGAATAGCTTTTTCCTACAATGTCAGCTCTTCCCATATTATAAAAATGACAAACTGCCGCAGCAAGCCCGTCTGTAGAATCCAAATTTTTTGGAATGGTTTTGAGTTTTAATAAGCTTTGTAACATTTTTGCTACTTGCTCTTTGCTAGCATTACCATTACCAGTAATTGCCATTTTTATTTTTTTTGGAGAGTATTCTGTTATAGGAACTTCTCTACTTAGTCCTGCAGCCATTGCTACACCTTGAGCTCTTCCTAGTTTTAGCATAGATTGTACATTTTTACCGAAAAAAGGAGCTTCTATCGCAATTTCATCAGGATGATACGTGTCTATAAGCTCTACAGTTCGTTCAAAAATAAGCTTCAACTTGAGATAGTGATCATCATATTTACCAAGTTGCAATTCGTTTAATTGTAGAAAAGACATTTTCTTATTGATGACTTTTATGAGGCCGAATCCCATGATAGTAGTTCCAGGATCTATACCAAGTATGATTTTTTCGTCGTTCAAGGTTTAATTTTTAGATATTACAAAACTACATAAATCAAATGAAGCTACCGGTTTAGTCAATATGAATTACAATAGGAAGTTTATATAAAGCATTGACAGGGGTACTTCGCGTGTGTGCCGGCGCAACTTTTGGAAGAGTTTTAATACCTTGTTGGATAATTTCTTTTAAATCCGGGATTTGGGTTTTTATAGCATTTGATATAGTAAAATCTTCGAGAATAATTTCTGCGTCTTTTGTAATTAATAATGGTACCCAAATAGTGTCGTTTACAGATTGTGAAAGCTCAAAAGTATGTTTGGCAAGGTGGTTATGCAGATGTGTCGTAATTGTATTTTGAAAACAAGTTTCTAATTCAGCTTCTGTTTTATGTTCACAATTTTTAAATAGAGGATGTTGTTCTACTTCATTTCTATTTAATTTTTGTAGTTCTTCTTTTACAATTTCCTCTTTACTTTCTTTTTTGAGAACAAAGTTGTCGCAAGAATATAGAATAAACATTAGTATTCCGATATATAAATTTCTTGTATTCATGATCCGCAAACAATTTCTGATCGCCAAGCTAAGTAAAATTTTTAAGAGAAAGAAAAAGTAAAAATACAAAAGCCGAAGATTTCCCTTCGGCTTTATTTAATTTAAAGATTTTATGAAATCAGTTGATAATAAATTTTATAGGCATAGAGTATAAGACTCCCACAGTTTGACCATCTTTTTCACCTGGTTGCATTTTTGGTATTGATCTAATAACTCTTTTGGCTTCTTCTTCTAATTGAGAAATAGCAGCTCTTGCTTCTACATCAACAATTTTACCTGTTTTACTTATTTTAAAACGTACATAAATTCTATTCTCTCCTATTTCGGCATATTGTTCTACGGCTTTAACATTAAAGTTAGTATTTACAAATGTTCTAATTTCAGAACTCACACATTTTTTTAATTCTTCTCCTGTTGTTCCTTTACAATTTTGTGGCGTTGGATATTTATCAAGTTTTGTAAATGGAATGTCTTTTTTTTGAGTACTATTTTTATCGGAAAAAGATTCTATATTAGAAGTAGGTTGTTCTTGAGAACAGGATACATAAACAAGCATTATGAGTATAACGGGTAGTATGCCTAAATATTTAAGTTTTGAGATAGGCCGACTTTTTGATTTTTGTAACATGATTATTCGTTTTTTGATTAATGAATGTTGAAAGAATTGATTTGTAAACTCAACCCCTTTTGTTTGAAAAGTATTATTTAATAACTGTTTGCAATAGCTTTTTTTGTCTACAGTAATAACACTCTTTTTGTCTGCCATATACTCATGAAGAGTAATCATTCTTGATTGATAGATGTAATTTATAGGGTTGAACCAAAAAAATATTTTTAGAAGTTGAAACCAGATTAAATCTAATGAATGTCTCTCTTTTACATGGATAACCTCGTGTGTAATAATGTGTTCTTTTTCTGTATTAGATAATTGATCTCCCAGAAAAATGATGTTTAGAAATGAAAAAGCCTCTGTGCTGTTTGGAAGCACATAGATATTATAATTATTATAGGTTTCCTGCTGTGCTCTTTTTTTCAATTGATATATGTGTGAACACTTTTTCAAGAAAAGGCATAACATGATTAAGGTGATTGTGCAGTAGAACAAAAACCAATTGTTTAAGTCGAAACTATTATAAAAAAAGGTTGTAGCAACATCTATTTTTGATTTTTGACCAATAAGAATTGTCGATAAGTGAATTGAATACGGATCTATAAAAATTTCTTTAATATGATCAATCCTAAATAGGGGTAAAACAATTGGGATAGCAGAAGTGATAAGAAGGTAAAACCTATTCAAAGAAAAAAAAGTATCTTTTTTATGTAAAAAGTCATAAGCAATTAAAAATATTGCTTGAAAAACAAGTATTTGTAATATGTAATGAAACATTATTTTTCTAGTTCTTTTAAAATATTTTCAAATTCCTGGATGCTCATATCATTTCTTTTAGCAAAAAAAGAAACCATATTAGTGAACGAGCCGTTAAAGTAATTATCAATCAGTTTTGTGAGCGATTGATTACTATATTCTTCTTTGGTTACTAAAGGAAAATAAATATATCCTTTGCCTTCTTTACGATGGGTTACAAATTTTTTGTTTTCTAATATCCTTATGATAGTAGAGATTGTATTGTATGCTGGTTTGGGTTTGGGCATTTTATCAATAATAGAAGCCACATTAGCTTCTCTTAATTGCCATAACCATTGCATAACTTCTTCTTCTGCTTTTGTAAGTTGTTTCATAAATCATAGTCCTTTTTAACTATTTTCTTAGTTGAATAAAACAAATATAACTAAAAAAATAGTTCAAACTAATAATTTAGTTGAAAAATCACAACTATTTATACGCTAGTATGTTTGTTTTACTTTATTTAAAAAATAAAAGTTGATAATTTGAGCTTAAGGATTTTTTAATTTCCTGTCAATCGTTCGTTTGCATTAATTTCTGTAGTGTTCACTTCGAATATGATAGGTAGTGTAAAAACTTGCTCTTGTACAGATTTTCCGTTTTTTGAAACAGGTATCAACCTAGGAAGTGTTTGTAATACTCGTATTGCTTCTATTTCTAATTGAAAAGCAGAAGATTTTGCCTGAACATCAGAAACTTGCCCGGTCGCATCAACTGTAAATCGAGTATAAATACGATTTGTTCCCGATTGCGCGTGTGCCATGACCGATGCAACATCATAGTTTTTGTCTACAAATTGTTGTATTTCTTTGATGATGCAATTTTTTCGAACTCTTTCATTTGTTGATGTTTTGCATTTGGAAGTAGTAAAATAATTCTCCTGCGAAAATGAAACAAATTGTATCATTAACACGACTAACGTTATTAAGAAAGATTTCATAATTTTAAGGGAGTAGTTTTAGATCAAGTACGTTGTAAATTAATTTTTATTTTGTTGCAGCACAAAGCTAAATAAAAGTAGATGTATTGTAAAACCGTATTCTCTTAGTAGAACAAAAGTTAACCATTAAATCATATTTTAATGAAGAAATGCTAACTTTTTATTAACGTCATTATCATGGATATAATTTTAGTTATTATTGGTTTCGTTTTTTGCTTATTTGGTATCATCGGAAGTTTTTTGCCAATACTTCCCGGGCCTATAACTTCGTGGATAGGATTGTTGTTACTTCATTTTACAGATGCAATCACTCGAGATTGGGTTTTTTTAGGAATTACACTAGCGATATCTATTATAGTTTGGGTGTTAGATTATGTCGTTCCGGCATTGGGGACCAAAAAATTTGGTGGAACCAAATACGGGATGATAGGAAGCTCTTTGGGGTTAATTGTTGGGCTTTTATATTTAGGACCCTTTGGTATTATTATAGGGCCCTTTGTTGGGGCGTATGCCGGAGAGTTTATCAAAGACAGTAGTAACTCTTCAAAAGCTTTTAAAGCTGCGTTAGGTTCTTTTATTGGTTTTTTAGCAGGAACTTTTATTAAGTTTATTGTGTCTTTGGTATTCCTTGTTTTATTTGTTCGTAGTATTTGGGAGCAATGGGATGCTTTCTTTTAAGGAAATTAAAGGCTATAAAACTAAAAAAGCCTCTCCAAGTTATATGGAAAAGCTTCTCATTGGTTTACTACTAAACCGCTCATGCAATTGCATGAGACAACACAACATCTTTTTGCAAAAAAAAGCTTCAATTAATATGAAGCTTTTGCAATTTTGCGGTCTGGACGGGACTCGAACCTTGCTCAACGAGCCCAGCCGCTGTGGCACTTCTGCCAAATATCTTCATTAATGTTGACGATTTGTGAACTAATTCCCGTAGGTAATAGTTTCTTTTAATTCGTCTGATGCAAAAATAGTAATTCTTTTCAATTAATAACATTTAAAATCAAATAAATTGAAACGTTTTAGGTCGTAAAAACTAACAATTCACTTCTAAATTTAAGAGCCTGTTTTATAATAAAATACTCTATTGATTTAAAATAACTTTCCTGACGTAGATAATCTGGAGAGTTTATTATCATACAATATCACCGCAATTTAAACTCGTAAAATACTTCCATCAAAAGACTACGGCATAAAGCCAACACTTCTTCCCTACTCATTTATTCCGTTTCCTTTTGAGCCAAGATTTTATCTTCCGTTTGGTTCCTGCTTAAATATTGTTTAATCTAAAATTTAAGTATTATGACAACAAAAGCAAGTACCACAAGTAGAAACGGTAAGGCAAGTACAGCCGTTAAAAAGGAGGTCAAAGAAAGATTGACACAAAGGGCAATTGGGCTTCAAATTCAGAACCTGAGTATTGATAAGGTAATTCCCGACCCAATGCAACCAAGAAAGACATTTAACGAAGCATTACTGCAACAGCTTTCTGAGAGTATAAAAAAGCACGGTGTACTTCAACCTATTACTGTCCGTAAATCTGGAAAAGAGTATATCATCGTGATGGGCGAACGTAGGTTTCGTGCCAGTAAGTTGGCAAACAAGAAAACGATACCTTGTATCGTGAGAACTTATAAGAATAATGATGTTCTGGAAGTTCAAATCATCGAAAATCTACAGAGACAGGATGTAGAACCGACCGAAGAAGCGGAGGCAATTGCCTTTCTGAGCGAGAAATATGCACCGTCTGAAATTGCAAAACGATTAGGGCGAAGTGATAATTTTATAAGACAGCGTTTAAAATTAGCTGGTCTCATAGAAGGGTTTAAGCACTTTGTACGTAATGGAGATATGACCATTTCCCTAGGGATTGGTATTGCGCTATTCGAGCCAGAAGAACAACAAATGATGCTTGAGACTATGGGCGAAGATTTCAATGTCCATCAAATCAACAGAATGATTAAAGACCAGACCTTTGATTTAGAAAAAGCACCTTTTGACGTAGCTGACAAGAAATTGATTGTAAAAGCTGGAGCTTGTAATGAATGTCCTTTCAATGCAGCAAATCAAGGTAATCTGTTCGGGGATGGTAAAATGGTATGTACAAAATCAGCTTGCTATGAATCGAAGAAAAGCAAGTCGTTCTTGAACCTGCTTGAGAAATCAAAGAAAGAGAATATTATTCTTATTCCGGAGATACAAAAGTATTGGGCAGACGAAGAACGAAATCAGCTTGTTATTGCCCAACTGGAAAATAGTGGATTGAAAGTCTATCTTCTCGATGATGTAGAAATAATTGAGCGTCCTATCGAACCTACAATAGAGGCAATCAAAAAGGAGTACCAGCATTACGATTATTCTGAAGAAGAATTAAAAAAGGAATATAACGTTGCCCTTGAAAACTACACAGAGGAATTGGAAACATACAACTCTGCAAAAGAAAATGGATTTGTAAATGGTATCGTTTTCCATCCTGAAACATATAGACACAAAGAAGTCTTTGTAAAGATTGTTGAAAAATCAAAAAGTGAATTGACTACACACTCAGCACCATTGGCCGATAGAAAAATGGCTGATTGTACCCCTGAAGAACAAATTATTAAAATCAACGAAAGGGAAATCCGCAAGAAGCAAATCGATAACAACAAGCAGTTTGAAGAAGTTGTCGAAATGATAAGAGATACCAAATACATAGAAACCAAGAAAACGCTTTCGGTAGATGAAATGGTGGCTTTCTCAATATCGCTATTTGAAAATAATGTTGACTATATGAGCCAACAGAAATACTTTTCAGGACTGTTAGGCGATACCTCAAAGATGACGAGAATTGAACTTATCGAAAATTTCAAGAAGAAGTTCAAAAAAGAAATCTTCCATAAGTTAATAAGGTATATCCTAACAAAACAAGTACATTTTGGCGAAAGTAATCACGTCAATAATTTAACCAATATTTCATTTTACAATGCAATGCAGGGTTACTATAAAACAAAGATTGCAAATATTGAAAAGGAATATACAGAAAGAAGAAACAAGCGTGAAGGACGCTTGAAAGAGCGAATAGCAGTTCTTGAAAAGCAAATTCAGGAATTGAACGATTAGCTTTTGTTGTTTGAAGAAGGGTCGGCATCCGTGCTGGCTCTTCTTCTTTTTTTTGATAATACTTTGGTAAAAACAGCTATGAGGTAGAATAATAATCAATCAATAGTAACGCAAAGATAAACTCGTAAAATACACCCATCAAAAGACTACGGCATAAAGCCAACGCTTCTTCCCTTACTTATTTATTCCGTTTCCTTTTGAGCTGAGATTTTAGCTTCCGTTTGGGTTACCGCTCAAATATTGTTTAATCTAAATTCAAAAGCTATGTATTTACAAAATTTACAACAGGATGAAATCTTTGTTCCATCAGAAATGAAATCCTTAAAAACTTTGACGCAGATGGAATCCAGACGTGGACTTGAAAACGTCATAATTTCCAATGGAAAAATTGTCAATGTAGTATCGAACAGCTATGGACACATTCCAAATCAATTGTTCTTCAAGAAAGCTGAAGAAATGCTATCCGATGCACAACTGAACTATCATAAACGTACCATCAACAAAAATGACAGGTCGTTCATTACAGATTTCATTATTGACGATAAGAGTCAGTTTTCTGTAAAAAATAAAGAAGATTTGATACTGCCGATGCTTCGCTTTAAAAACTCTTATGACGGTAGCGAAAAGACCTCTGGCCACTTCGGATTTTACCGAAAAGTATGTTCTAACGGACTGCACGTTTCTCAGGCGGAAATCGAGTTTTCCATAAAGCATAGTAAGAATAATACGCACTTGATTATGCCAAGGTTGAACAACTTATTTGACAAGTTTTTGGATAATGAGTTTTATACCATTACTAGGAAGTTCGATAAGATGAAGGAATTTAAAATCATCGATACAAAGGAGTTCGTAAAGGCCATTCTAGACAAAACTAAACTGTTTAGATACGAGTGTAGCGATAAGAATAGTGACCCTTCAAAAAAGTCTCGTGAGGTTATCGAGATTTTGAACTATGAAGCCTTATTGCTCAATGAAGAACCGAATCTATGGTTAGGCTACAATGCCTTTAACTCGGTTTTGCACAATACATTGAAGAAGAGTTTTGGCCAACAAGAACGGTTAGATAAAAAATTATTCGATGAAGTCTATGAAATGGCTTAGGAATATTTAAAGGTTTATCCAGTACCTATCTAAACTGGATTTTCTCTTACATCTAAAATCTAAATATTATGAATAATATAAAAACAGTACAACTTAACTTTGGTTTTGAGTGTGAACCGATACAAGAAAAGGAAAAAACATTGAAATCTAATAAAAAGCGTGATAACGATTTCGTCTTCAATTTTATGGATTGTCTTACCAGCCCAATCGTTGTTTTTAAATCCGCCTGGCAGGATATAATTCCTAAAGACATACTTAAAAACATAAAATTATCAAGACTATTAAGTTCAATGCAACAAGAAGAAATGGCTTCACTTACTGAGGCTTTAGCATATATGATGCCTAGAACTTACGAAGCACCAATGCCCACAGAATGGGTAAATATTTATACTTGGCTGGGGCTTCAATATGCGAGTCAGTTTAAGAATAAGGACCAGTTAGGCGCAATGAAAGAAATAGGAACCAACAAACTTTCAGAATATGAAACGGGTCTTTTGAATAATTTGAGAAGATGGATTTATGATAAAAGAAGAAAGGCGCTAAAAGATAAATTGAAAAGTGCTGAAAAATCAGAGGCAAAGATTTTACCTAAAAATCAGGAAGTACTTTTTTAAAGAGTAAGTTGAGACCGTTCTAACCAACAAGCCCGCAAATAAATTGCGGGCTAAAATACTTTCGTATCTGCGGATAGAGAGAGATTCGAACTCTCGGTACAGTTTCCCGTACGCCTGAACTTCAATCAGGAGCCTTCGACCACTCAGCCATCTATATTTTAACCCTTAATCTATCCTTTTTTCGAATAAACTGGCTTGAGATAACAAGTTCTAAAACCAATGGGCGTGAAATTATGTATTCCTAATAAGTTAGCAATTTCCTTCGTTGTAGCAGCAATAAACCCCGAATTATTGATTCCATCAACAAATCTTCTTAAATTGTCCTTCAATAAATTTAAAGAATCTTCATCGATAACACGAGTGTTTTCGCTTGTATTTACATTCCACCCTTTTATGTTTGGCGGTTGCAATGTAACCAAATTATGATTAGCTGCTGGTCCGTAAAGATTCTTAAACCACTCACCAGAGCCTAGAAGTTGATTAATGTTATCTCTAGTGATAACGTCGTGTACTGCCCTTGATTTTGCTTCTAGCACAAGATAATGCTGGTCGGTCATTACCCATAGAACATCTGGACCATTCCCAAACTCAGCTTCTGGTTCTTGTGCATAAAAACCAATTAAGCTTCCAATTTCTGCCAAAGCATTTTCAAATTTAGTATGCGGTATATCTTGGCTGAAACTAAGATTTTCAAAGAGACTTTCAATATACATTTTAAAGTCTTGTGATGTCTCAAAGCGTTTAATAAAATGAAGCACCTGTATAGCCTGCCCTTCGTTAGCTGTAATCTTGGTATAGCTATGACCATTTTTAGATTGAAGCATGTGCGAAGTCGTTTGGGCTGCTTTTAATTGTAAATCATTTGATTTAGGTGCATTATCAAGAAATAAATAATTGGCAGACTTTTCAAAATACCAACCACGCTGTTTAGAAGTTAAATCTACCGAGTCCACAATATCATTTAAAATAAGGTTACTAGCACCTTCATAATCCCTTCTTCTAAATTGGTCGATAGCTCTTGATTCTACATCAGCAATTTCTAAATTCTTCAAAATTCGGTCATCTGTTTTATCTACTTCGATTTTGGACAATATATCTGAGTGGTATTCTCGCCAACTCATATCTTGCACCAAGCACAGACTTGCTGTTTCTTTAATTGTTTTTAAAGCATTGTCTTTAGACTCTTCATCTAAAAGCGAAAGCCCCAATTTAAGCTGTTCTCTAGTTACAGGAGTGAAGTACTGAAGATTAGATTTGTTACCTACAAATTGTAGCAAATCTTTACCCATTAGAAATACAGTACAATAATCACTTCCAGACCTTACCGCCCTACCTAATCCTTGTTCTATTATTTGTGCTTTTAATGATGCTTTTACAGATTCCAAACGTAGTTCTGCATATAGCTGTTCGTAGGAGCTGAATGATGGGTAACCATCAAGAATAAGTACTCGACACATATCCCCATTCAAATCAACACCATCATACCTATTAACTAGTACATAGAATAGCCCCTTCTTTTTCTTTAGCTTGCCGATATCTTTATTGATACTTTCATTTTCAATTTTTTCAGCGCCGATGTCTTCCCATTTGGTTGCCCGTTCCGAAGATGGCGTCAGTACCATAACATTGATTCCCGATTTAGAATAATCTTTTGCTAAGGCCATTATCTGCTCATCGGTTATTCTCGAATCAAATCGCTGTGGCGCTAGGATTAAGCGTTGTCCTACATCTTTACGGTCTTTAGGTATCAGAGCATTTTTAATACTATTTTTATCAATTCCTAAATCTTTTATCAAGTCTATTTGGTCTTCAAATGTTGCTGAAAGAATATATCGGTGTTTTGCTTCATTAAAAGCTCTTACGTTATGAAATGGCACATAAGCAGGTGCTATTTCTATACCCCTTGGACCTACGTAGCAATCATAAGACTTTAAATCGTCGGCAATCAATCCCCATTTGAAAAATAATTCATCATCATCACTAAATTCACCAATGAGCTCGATTAATTCCTCATTTCGTGAGAGCCAAGACCAGTAAGGAACTTTTAAGATTTTAGCGTAAGGGTCACCTTGTATTAGTCTGTGATAAGTACCTGGAGCTTGATATTTTAAATCCCCTTTAAATAACTTGAGTAATCTCTTGGATAAATCGTGACCGAAAGGAATTAACAATGTTGTAGCATCCCTAGCTTTATCTAGACATACGTGTGCATCATCGAGAACAATAGAACCCACATCAATGTTATCTCTTTCAAAAATTGAGCGGGAATTGAATAACTTTTGAAATGTGCATAGGAGTATAGCCTTAGAATTTAAGAAATCATCAGGAAACACACTTCTTTGCCCTGCATATTCAACTTCACAAACAGGTATTCCGTATAAATTTGCTTGAATTTTAGCCTGTTCCAAGAGTTGTTTATCTGGGCAGAGATAAAGACTTGGTCCAACACCTTCTATCATTTTCGAATACAACATTAGCAGGCTTACTAACGTTTTACCAGAACCCGTATTCATTTTACAAAGAACATCTCGTTGGGCTCTTATAATATGCCAAGAGTTTAATACCTCTTCTTGAATTCCTCTGAGGTAAGCATATCCCTCTTTATGAAATAAGGTTTGAAATAGTTCAGTTGGTTCAAAATTGAGTTGTTTTGGCGTTGTATCTTCTAGTTTTTTCTTAAATATATTCATCAATTCAGCGATTATTTTCTTGACCAACAAAATAGTAAAATTTGGTCAATGCTTGTAAGTTATTTTAACATAAATACTTACATAGTCAAATTAGAAATATTTAATTATCATTTTAAACTTTAGTAAATAAGTATATTCTATTTTTATAACCCACTCAGCCCATTCCCCTTCATTTCGCGAAAAGCTACAATCCGAGAAAAGAGCTTCATTATACAGGTCTTGGACACAATCCCCAATTTCAGCTTTCCATTCCGCTAACCCTTCCCGATGCTCTGGGAAGGAACACTACATTCCCGAGCCAAAATTGTGAATTAAGTCCGCCTTTTCATCGGAAAGACATCACTTCGATTTTCTTAACAGGATTTTCGGCGCGGTCTTCTTGAGCCCTCACTCGAAAATCCTTAAAAACCGAACCGCTGCCTTACACATTTTAAGGGGTTTATAATGGATAAAGCCTTTATTGTTTTTCGGGTCGTCGAAAAACAGGCACGACATAACCAATTCTAATTTAACCACAGCTACTTATTTCGCTTAACTGTCGGTACGCTCAAACGCAACTGCGTTTAAAAGAATTGCTAATGCCCTTATGGAACTTGTCAAGACTATACGAGTTTTAGTGAAAAATAAGGTTTCTACTTCCTTGAAAATCTAAGGATTTTACTACGTCGCAAACACACCTGATTTTACCCTAAAAGTCTTGACAAAACCCACTCTATCCATTGTGCGATGCACAGAAGAAAAGAACAAACACCCCTTAAAATTTAATCTGTTTTAAATCAATAGGGGAAATATAAATCACTTAAATATTTTATTATGAGTACTATTAAAAATCACGTACAGTTAATTGGAAATGTTGGACAAGAACCAACCATTACGAACCTTGAAAGCGGAAAGAAAGTAGCCCGTTTTTCACTAGCCACAAATGAGTATTACAAAGACAGCAAAGGCGAAAAGCAAACAGATACGAATTGGCATACAATTGTTGCTTGGGGCAAAACTGCTGAAATAGTAGAAAAGTATGTTGCTAAAGGAAAAGAAGTTGGAATATCGGGAAAACTCAAAACTCGAAGCTATACAACTGATGATAACGAACAACGCTATGTTACGGAAGTTGTAGCCGATGAAATCCTTTTACTTGGAAGTAAAGGCGATAAGTAAACCTAAAATGAAAAAGGGCGTAACCGTCGAAAGATGCGCCCTCTTTTTTCATTATTCACATTTTAAATACTATAAACAATGAAAGCACAAGTTAACGAAATAAAGATTAGCTACAAAGGGGGTTTGAAATCTTCTAAATGGCAAAAAATTGGTAGTTCGCAAGATGCAGCCGAACTTCTTTTTGAGGATTGGGATAAAGATACTATCGGAATACAAGAAACCTTTAAGGTGGTTTTGTTGAACAATAGCAATAAGGTAAAAGGGGTCTATCAACTTTCACAAGGTGGTATAACAGGAACATTAATAGACCTACGAATATTGTTTGCGGTTATATTGAAATCTCTATCCGTGGCAATAATTTTAACGCACAATCATCCAAGTGGAAAATTACAACCTAGTGATGCGGATAAGAGACTAACGAGCAAAATTAAAAAGGCATCAAAGCTATTCGATATTACCATTCTTGACCATTTGATATTTGCACCTGATGGGGATTATTACAGTTTTTCTGATAATGGACTTTTGTAAAACTGAAAGCTATGATTTACATTAAATTTCAAGATTTGAGCGAGGAAAAACAAGAGGAACTTTTTCAGGTTTCTAGGGAACACGTTATACATCTTTTTGGGGAATCTATTCAAGAATATGTTGACGAAACTGGGGCAGATTATGACAAGTTGATAGACGAGGAAATGATTAAAAATCTATACACGTATAACTTCGTTTTCAACATCTAATTTCCTAAAGTTACTTTTTAAGCACCTCTAATGTTAGGGGTGTTTTTGTATGCAATTCACATTTCAATTCAAGAAAAAAATGTATCTTTACAATGCTGAAATTCAGCGTACAAATTAAAGTAAGGTTATCCAATTTTTGACTTTCGCCGATACCCTTATACATCGAAAAATAACATATCGGAAAATTATTTTCCTAAAATGGCAATCGGTTTTTTAACCAGATTGTATGGATTTTTGTCCCGCGAGCGGGACGAAAAGGAATAGCAAGAGGGTAACACGCTGCGCGATGTTTCTGATTCCTTTTCGTTTTCAAATAGCTGATTACCAACAATTTGAATATATTTTAATTTCCTGACAATCAACGATTTGCGACAAACGGGCTGGAAACGCCCATTTTTAGGGACGATTTTGCGACAAATCGGCGAAATATGGACTCATTTACTGGCATTAGATTTAAAAAGGAAACAGCAAAACGTTTCCAAACATTCTCACGCACTTACTTCAAATCACACACAGAGGCAATGTCCACGATGCTCGATTTTTTCTTCTACAATGAAATTTCACCAAAGGAAAAATTAGGACCAACGGGACGCACCATTGAAGCTAAATTACTCAAAAGAATCAATGCGGTTATTGCTATAATGAGGGATGTGGAAAAGACACAGACCAAACCTACGGTGGCGATGATTCAATCTCTTTTTGAAACTGAAGAGCCAACTAAAAAACCGCTAATCGTAGAAAAGAAATATGCTGAAGAAAAGAAAGAAGTACGCTTTCGTGAAAAGCAAAAACCAAGTAATCAACTATAAATTTTTGAGCTATGTATATTACAATAACAGCCCAAAAATTGGGAAATAATTATTCACAAAGTTCAGCAGATTTTGTGGGCTATTTAGAGAAAGAAAATGAAGGTATAGAACAACAGGATATGGAACACTTTTTCAATCAATATGGGGATGAGATTTCTGCTGAAGAAGTGGTAAAAGAGATTGATGGAAACACCGCAAAATTGAAAAAGAAAGAACCTAAATTTTATTCCATCACAGTCAGTCCTTCAAAATATGAATTGCGTAAACTTCAGAACAATAGCCAAGACTTAAAAACCTACACTCGTGAATTGATGAAAGATTATGTTGCCAGCTTCAATCGGGAAATCAATGGAAGACCAATTTCAATAAACGATATAAAATACTATGCCAAAATTGAACATCAACGAACCTTTAAGGGAACGGATAAACAGATAAAAGAAAACCAATCGTATGCTACAAAAATACTTCAGCTTAAAACCGAAATCCGAAATATTCAGGAAGGACGAGCTGAAGGGAATATTAAAAGGATGGGAAAGGAAATCGCTAAACTGGAACGCCAAGCACCACATCAACAAAATGGAAAACGGATAGTCCAGGGAATGCAAAAAGATGGAAACCAAAGTCATATTCATATCATCGTGAGCAGAAAAGATGCTTCCAATTCAATCAGTCTTTCCCCAGGAAGTAAACACAAAGCTTCGGAAGTTGAAATGCACGGAAAGAACGTAAAACGTGGTTTTGATAGAGATAATTTTTTTGAGAAAGCAGAAAAGACGTTTGACAAGACTTTTGGCTATAAACGCAACTTTGCTGAGACCTACAAAGCACGAAAGGATTTTGTGAAAAACCCCAAGCTTTACTTTGCAGCCTTAATGAAATTACCAGCTAACGAAAAAGCATTGGCTTTCAAAATGATGACGAAAACAGGATTGCCAATCGTTCCAAGTATTCCTGTTACTCAGGCGCAGATTGCACTTCGGGTTTTCAAGCGGTTAAGGCGTGGTGCGGAAGTGGCCATAAAATCAAGTTCCATTGGAATCTAATTAGTATGCAGATAGATAATATCATAACGATACTTTCAATTATTGGTTTGGCCAGTACTGTTTTCTATGTGCTATTTCGAGTAAATAAGTATGCGTTTATTTTAAATATCGCAATGCTTTCATTTCTCGTATTCTATCTTTCTGAAGGGAATGAATTGGTTTCGATAGTATTGTATTTGGTGTGTCCTCTAATGCTAATTAATATAGGATTGTATGTTTTTCTGCATAAGACTGAAAACACACAAAATGGAAACACAAAATACCAAGTCAGTTTTTCTACGAATAAAGGAAGCTTCAAACTAGATAATATTAAACGTGGCGCATCCGTCATCGGATCCGCCGGAAGCGGAAAAACCGAAAGTGTGGTTTATGGATTTCTAAAACATTTCCGGGAAGAAGACTTTTGCGGAATTATTCACGACTACAAGGATTTTGAACTGACCGAAATGGCATATCCATTGTTTAAGGATAGTGATATTCCGTTTAAGGTCATTTCCTTTGATAAAATCATCCATAAGGTAAATCCTATTGCACCTCGCTATTTAGAGAACGAGGAAAGTGTAAATGAAGTGTCACGGGTATTGATTGAAAATCTTTTAGAGCAAAGAGAATCAGGAACGACTGGAACAACCAAATTTTTTAACGATGCAGCTGAAGGATTGATAGGTGGTTTGATTTGGAAACTGAAAACCGACTATGCTAAATATTGTACGCTGCCACATTTGATAGCGATTTATCAAATGTTAGATACGGACAGTCTTATACAGTTTTTAGAAACCAATACCACATCGAGAGCAATGGCAGATGCTTTTATTAGCGGAAAAGATTCAGATAGGCAAACAGCTGGTGTCAAGAGTACATTGGCAAATGCTCTGAAACGAATTAGTACACAGCGCATTTTTATGGCATTGTCCGCAGACGAAGTACCCTTGAATATCAATAGAGAAGAAAACCCTGCGATTATTTCTGTGGTAAACAATCCAAAATATGAAACATCCTATTCGCCCGTAATTGCAACTATTATTCATACCATTACCAAACAAATGAGCGTGCGCGGTCAGAGGCCGTCTTTTCTTTTGATGGAAGAAGCGCCTACCATTCGCCTTTTGAATATGCACCGTATTCCTGCAACCTTGCGTAGTTATGACATTGCTACTATTTATGTGATGCAAGACAAAATTCAGAATGATATGATGTATGGCGATAAAGCAAGCAAAGCAATTTTAAGCAATCTGTCCTATCAATTTTTTGGTAAAGTTAACGACCCAGACACCGCCAAATATTACGAACGCTTTTTTGAAATTATCAAAGACCCAACGAAAAGTATAAGTCGTGGACATAATCTCGATTTTGATACACGTATTACGACTGGAGAAAAAGAAATCCCTAAGATTCGTGCTGATGTTTTCTTCAGGTTAAAACAGGGCGAATTTATAACCTATGCAGATGGGAAGGATAAGAAGGTACAGTTTAAATTGGCTAGTATTCCAAGAGAGCTTCCGCAGGTGTCGAAGCAGTTTAATCAGGCAGATTTAGAAGAGAATTTTGAGCGGGTTTATGATGAAGCGAGGTCGATATTCAATGCTCATTGAGATAATATTGTAGGTGGTGTAGTAGGTGGTGCAATAGAACTTATTTTTAGAGGAACTCATTTTAATATTAAAACGGTAGCACATTAAACTATCGCATCCATAAATTTGGAAATATTCCAAATAATAGTAAAACTTCGATTATCAAAATCGCAAAATCATTTGTACCTTTGGAATTAATTTAGTATGTAACTAACTATCAGATATTTTGGGCAACTTTCGATATGATTGATTTTGATATAATAGAAAACTTAGGCTTGGACAAGGCCGTCTCTGTTACTTCGGAATCTAATCAAATTTCTGAAAGTCAGTTAGTTGTAATCAATCAAGTGAGAGACTTCGGTATTGATGAAATTTATTTCAGTACCGACGAAAATCATAATAGTTATCCTGCGGTTTTTCTAAAAAAGGTTGAAAAATTTGATGACCTGGCTCTTCATCAAGTTGCAAAGGCTCAAAAAAAAATCTGGAACTTCAAAAAGGTAATTTTTCTATATGTTTATGCGGAAACTGAAATCCGTATTTATAATTGTGCCGAGAAACCTCTTATAATTAAATCAGATGATTTTGACTATAAGAAGGAGCTTAAAACACTCGAAATAGCTTCTTATAAGTTCTCTGATAAAACCAAACTTAAACAGCTTCAAAATCTTTTTTCCACTATTGCCATTGATACAGGTATTATATGGACATTGGAGGAAGCGTATGACATAAGAAAGAAGATAAGCCTTCAGCGAAGGGTAGATAAATATCTTGTAGAGAGCCTTACCTATACTGCTAAGCAATTACAAGCGGAAGGTTTAGAAATAAACCTAATTCATAAAATAATAATGCGTTCTCTATTTCTATTGTATTTAGAGGACAGAGGCGCAACTGATGAAAAGTTCTATTCAGAAATAAAAAAAGGGTCCAAGTCTTATTTCGACATTTTGGACGATGCAGATAAGACATATTCACTTTTTAAAAAACTGGAAGAATATTTTAATGGTAATGTTTTTACTATAGATAGTAATGAGTCAATTTCTAGAGAACACCTAAAGATTATCCGAAAGTGTTTCATCAACGGTAATGATAATTCCTTACAACAGAATCTTTTTGAAGATTTACGCCTGTTCGATTTTAGCATTATTCAAATAGAATTGTTAAGTGAAATCTATGAGAACTTCCTTGCTGAAATAAACCCTACTTTAAAACAAGATACAGGTACTTATTACACACCACCTTCCCTGGTTGAACTCATATTGAATGAGAAATTGCCAATCTCTAGGACGGAAAAAGAATTTAATGTTAAGGTATTGGACCCAACGTGTGGTTCGGGGATTTTTTTGGTTGAAAGTTTTAAACGTCTAGTCAAGCGCCACGAAAATGCAAATGCAGAAAAGCTCACGGATTTTAACGAACTGAAGAAGCTACTGACGGAAAACATATTTGGTATAGAGATACACCCTCAGTCAATCAAGGTAGCTGCTTTTAGTCTTTATTTGGCTTTGGTAGATAACTTGAATCCTAAGACAATCTGGCAAAATAAAGACTACCGCTTACCATATTTGATAAATGACCCTTCAGATGATACTTTGGTCGAACAAGGCAATAATCTATTCCGAAGTGATACTATTCAGAAAAATCCACAAGTAGAACAAATAGACTTTGATTTGGTGGTGGGGAATCCGCCTTTTGGCACTAAGAACTTATCCCAATCTATTCGAGATTATAGTGATAAATATGGATTTGCTAAGGAAATGGTTCTACCATTCTTACATAAGGCAACCAATTTCTCTGAAAATGGGGAAATCGCTTTGATTTTCAATACCAAAATACTGACGAACACCAAAATAACGTATCAAAATTTTAGAAAGTGGCTCTTTAATGAATGCTATGTAGAGAAAATATATAATTTCTCGATTTTACGAAATGCACCTAAAGATTTCGGTGGTCAATTGTTTGGTTCAGCAACTGGACCAATCAGTATTGCATTTTATAGAAAAAGTCCACCAAAGAAAAAATCGGACACAATTGTCTATTATGCCCCTAAGACCTACATTAAATCTAATGTTATTGAAGGTGTTAGCATTGATGGAACAGATTTAAAATATCTTCCACGGGAAGAATGCAATAAACCAACTTCAAAAATTTGGAAAATTGCAATGTGGGGTGGAATTAGAGATATTAATTTAATACAAAAACTAAATGCTTTAGACAGTCTGGAACAGTTTATATCGGATGAGAAAATTGACAAGGGCTCTGGATTACAATTTTTGAATAATTCTACAAAGAACCCGAAAGTAGATAACGAAATTCCAAATAGATACATTGCCCCTAAGAATATTAAACGTTACGTTTCACACTCATTTTCAGATTTGAATTCTGGACTTACTCAGCCGTCAAAGGAAATATATGCAAAGTATTATGGCGTGCAAGTGGAAGACTTACCCACAATTAATGTATTTAGACGCGTCG
The DNA here is from genome assembly GCF_006443095.1 of Aquimarina algicola. Taxonomy (GTDB): domain Bacteria; phylum Bacteroidota; class Bacteroidia; order Flavobacteriales; family Flavobacteriaceae; genus Aquimarina; species Aquimarina algicola. The sequence goes on along the minus strand of NZ_VFWZ01000002.1, from coordinate 699,961 downwards.
GAGCAAAAAAAACTTATTCTGCACCACATATCTTAATTAAGGAAGGGCTTTCCAATTGGAAAATTTGTGCTTCTTATGAAGATGAAGCCTGTTCGTTTAATAGTAAAGTCTTAGGGTTTAGTCATTCTGATTCAAAAGTACTTAAAGGACTAACTTGTTTTATAAACTCAAAGCTTGCCTATTATTATCTTTTCTTATGTTCGGCATCTATCGGAATAGAAAGAGAAGAAATCAAACCTAATGAAGTTTATCGACTTCCATTTTCTTTGTCCAAAAAGAACCTATATCATCTTGCTGATATTTATGATAAGATGATAATTGAGGAATCTAAAATTTTCAATACAAATACAAAAAAGTTTGAAAAGGAGATTGATAGCTATATATCTAAATGTTTTGAATTTTCAATCGATGAAAGCTTAATTGTAGACAATTTTGTAGAATTTACCATTCCATTATTGATTAAGAGATATCAATATGTTCTTGGTCCAACTAACAAAAATGAAATTCAAGATTATGCCATAAAGGTTTCGCAGCATTTAAATGACTTTTTACAAAATCAGGATTTCTATGCTAATTGTACCATTTATGGAAACATAAGTCATTTCTCACCTTTAATGATAACTAAGGTTGAGTTTGAAGATTCCGAGAAGGAAGTTTCAATATCTAGTGTGGATATACACGACATATTGCAGGACTTGGATAAAGAATTGTGGCAAAAGAAAGCAACCAATATTTATTTCAGAAAAAAATTAAATTATAAAACAGGCAACGAGATTTTTATTGTTCGTCCCAATCAGAGGCGATTCTGGACTCAATCGATGGCGATTGAAGATGCTTCAGAATTAATACTGGAAATCCTTAATGAAGTATAGTAAATGGGATTAAACAAAGTAATAGTTGCCAGCTTCAAAAGAGGCTTTGAAGAAAAATGCTTTCAGCTGATAACAGAATCTTATGTTTCAGCTATGGAAACAAAAGTCATCAAACTCAACTGGGATGAAAACGACATTACTTCGGAATTGCACGAACACATTAAGGAAAATCCACTAAGATTAAAGTGGAGCATCGTTACAAATGTTGAGCAGCATTTGCCTAAAGATAATATAGAAAAGGAAAAGGGTTTTGCAGCGAAACTTCCTAGAATAGACCTTAGATTGGTAACCATAAATTCATCCCTAGAATACGAATACCATATGGAAGCCAAAAACCTCAAGGAAAAAGATTCTGGTTTAAAACGACGATATATTGATACTGGAATTAACAGTTTTGTTACTCATAAATATGAGAACGGATGCCTACTTGGGTATGTACTCGAAGGAGATTTGGACAAAACCGTAAATGGGGTTAATAAACTTTTGAAAAAAGACGAAAGGGAACTTGAATTTTTGAAACCTAAACCCTATCACTTTCACGATAAGTATTACGAATCAGAGCACCCTGACAATATGGTAATAAAACATTTTATGTTTGATTTTACTTCTTTAAATAGTGCCTAAAAGTTTATAAAAGAGGTGTTTTTACTTTCCAAAAAGACTTTAACTAATACCATAATTTCATTTGGAAAATAATACTGAATTATCAAGGGAAATACTCAACGAATTTCTTGAAAGGTGGGACATCGAGACCATCAAATCTATGAAGATAGAACAGTATGTTTCGGTTGGAAACAAAGATACATTCTGCCAATGGTTGGAAACCAAAACTAGAGCTCTGGGAAGTATTAAGGGTATAAATTCTAGCAAGTTTGGAATTTATAAACGAAGTGACCCAAATGCAAATCCAAAAAACTTAATAAACGACAATCTTTATTCCTGGCAACGTTACTATGGAGAGAATAGAAAAGAAGCATTTGAAAACGTAAAAGCTGAAATCTTAAAGATTATTGAATATTCCGAAAAGGGAGACTTTGAAAAAATTGATGATTTACATCTAACTCTTTTTGTAAAATGGAAAATAGCCTATCTCTATTCAAACGAAAGATTGATTCCAATTTTTAAGAAAGCCGTACTTCATAAAATTGCTGAATATTATGGGTTGAATGTTACTAGAAAAACTAAAACTTCTGAAATTCAGAATTTGATTATTGCCAATAAACCATCCCATTTATCAATATATCAATTTGCTGATTTTCTATATGAGAAATTTGGTCGTGATAACGGAAAAACGACAAACACCGGAAAAAAGAGAAAAACTAACAGAAAGGGAACTAAATTGCGAAGTTCATCTAAACAGAAAAGAAGGGGAAGCACCAGTTACATTGCAGAACAAAAACACAACAAAATTCAAGAAATACTACAGAAGCAGCTGGAACAAAAATACGGTAAGGACAACGTTATACTTGAGGAAAATTATGTTGACATAAAAGTTAAATTAGAAAATGAAATTCATTTCTATGAAGTAAAGTCATCGGCCTTTGCCTCTGATTGCATTAGAGAGGGTTTAGGTCAAATAATGTCATATGTGCAAAAGGACGATGACGATAGAACAAAATTATTGTTCATTGCAGGACAGTACCCGCCTAACCAAGATGAAATTGATTATTTGAATTTCGTAAAGAAAAAATTGAAAATCTATTTTGATTATGTTAGTGTTGAACTAAAAGATTAACCATTAAAAAGGCCCTTTCTCTCTCGGTCCTTTGCTCGTCACTTTCCATTGACCATCTTCCTTGATGAGTTTAAAGATACCAGGCTTATTATCATAATTAGAACTGTATTTGACCCACGCAGTATCGGTCTCAATAACTTCATCCGATATTATAACCTTTGCATCATTATCTGCATCTGGCACTAAACCTTGAATCATCATTAAACTATCATAACCATCAGAAGTTGTATGCTTTTTTAAAGTGCCATTATCCTTAGCATAAAAGCTTTCAACAACAATCTTTACAGTTTCTGATGGCGACATATTCTTGGTTTCAGAGCAAGAAATGAATAAAAGTGCGAGTGAGTAAATGACTAATCTTTTCATAATATTATTAATTTGGGTTATTGATATATCTGTGTGATATGTTCAGTTTTAAATTGCGTTCGCCATCTTTCTCGTTCAATTCTAAAATTGCCCTACGGTCATTGGACAATGAGAATTTGGGCATTACATAAACTAACCGTATCATTTCGCCTTCTGCAATTTTTGAAAGCAGATGGTGCTTGTAAATAGGTTCTTGATATAAACTCTGCAAGGATTTCCTTTTCCCTTTTTGTCGAGTCTCGATGGAAAGGTTCAAGAAATTCAAATCGTAATCCAACGTAGAATTATTCTCAATCTGGATGACAAAGTAGAGTTCTTCTTTATCAAAAACAATATTCTCAACGGTCAAGACGATGCCTTGCGTGCACTTCTTAATCCGACCGATGCGTTGGTTTCTGTTAAGAAGATAGGTGCAGAATTTTTGATAATAGTAGGTTCTGTTATCTATATTTTTTTCAGAAGTTACAACCTGAATCGAATCGGCTACGATTGGCTTTTCATTACCAATACTATTTGATAATGGGATAAAATAATTGAGCTTTGACAGCTGCTTTTTATATCTTACAATATACGAAAAAATTGCACCATTTCTATTGACTACCAGTAGATTACTTTCCTTCCCGGGCTTTGCCTGGAGTAATCCAAAATATTGTTCCTTTTCACGATTATAACTGAAGACAAAATTATCCGAACCGGTTATGCCTTGTCGTATTGGTTCTGGAAAAAATAGCGCAACGTTTTTAGTATCGTTTGCATAAATGGTATCTAATGCCACATTTATTTGTGCTTTCGCGAAAGTGGAAATAATGAGAGATGAAATTATAATATACTTTTTCATAAGAGTGCGTTTTTAAATGCCCATTATAGGCCTTGTAATTTTGGTTTTAGAATTAATTTGTAGTTGTTGAGCACAGTCACCTTTACACTTCGATTACGTCGTCTAAATACCTGTGTCAATCCACCGACCTGTGGAACAGTTGGGATATTGATATCACCAATAACATCATCTAAAACTTCTGTGGTAGCTTCTGACCTGAAATTGTTCTGTACATAGATGCCTTCGCTACCATCGAGCAAATCGAATGCCTTTAGCTTGGTAGGATGATGCTTTATGTTCTCAATTTCGATTAAAGCACGATTTGGCTGAAAGCTTATAAAACCAAAAACTGGTGTATTCTTTGGCATCAACTTACCATTAATAGTAGCTGATTTGGTAAGACGCATCCGCAATCTAGTGTTTGCTTTAACAACCTGGTCGCCATCGACAACCACATATATCATTTCATCTGTATTACCAATAATTGAAACTTCATTTGGTTTTGGCGAAGCAGCAAAGAATAATTGATGTTCTAATCCTAATTCTTTGGCTTGAATTTTTTGTTCTCGTTTTATTTCGGCTGAATCGATTTGTTGTGCGCTCTTTTTCACAACTTTCTTTTGCCCTAAGTTTCTGTATTTCTTGTCAGAGTATTGAATTTTACCTGCATTGTATATACTATCCACAATGCGTTCTTTTTCAAGTTCCGGCAAATCCGGATTGTAAAGACCTGTGGAATCCAAAAGTTTTTCATCGTAGATGCTGGGTGCGTTATTCTCGCGCACTTCCTTTAGGTCATTGATAGCATCAAGCTTGGAATCGTATTCTTTTTGGTTTTCGTCCAAGTCCGGAACCAAGGTCTGTTCAAGGTTTTCGTTCTCACTTTCGTCATCGCCCATAACCATCATTGAATAGGAAATGAGAAATATGAAAATCACAGCCAATACCGCAGCAAATACTATTTTGTTTTTTTCTAATTTCATAATTGTGGTTTTTAAATGCCGATTATCGGCTCAACTTTCATCGTTTATCTTTTTTAAGGTGTTCTCGAAATAGTTCGTAATCAACAAGCCGTGTGGGTTGTTTGGAAAGTTTCTATCAACTGGAATTAAATTTCCACTAGAAACGAGTTCGTAGGTGTCAATTATTGAACCTCTATTGATTTCAAATACTGTAATCGTTCTAAAGACGTATATTCCGTTTTGTTCTTCGATTTGTGAATCAATACTTAGTACTTTTTGAACAAGTGAGTATTGCAGCAATCGATTATAGACACCATCGGCTTTTTTCTGACGATACAAGTTGTCCACAGAACTATTGCCTAACCAAAGCGCCTTTTCAAGATTCCGTTCGTAGTTACTGGCATCGATATTATAGAAGTAGTTGTGGAACAGGTCCAAATGCGCCAATGCCTCTACTTTGAAATTTTCTTTTTGGGTAACAAGCTTCAGCGGAATAATACTGCCATCGGTATTAATGGCAAAGGCACTATTAAGTGCTTCTTTATTCGTCTTAAAAGCCATCCAAAGTGAAAAGGTGCTCGATAGCATCGCAAAAATGACAACTGCCAACACGATAAATCGGTTCAACTTTAAGACGTTGTATATGTTCTTATATGGTGTTTTCATATTTATATGTTTAATCTGCCCTAGGCAGTAAATAATCTGAGGGTAAACGATGTGGCGCGTTTATATAATTTGAACTTTAGAAAAACAATGAAACAAACTGACCCTAGCTGAACCACAGGTGCAAAAAAGCCCTGGCCGACATCTGTCCCAAAAAGGTTTGTCCAGAAATTCGTATTGATTTCAGTATAGAGGGCGTTTACAAATACATTAACCAGAAAGAATGCAGGCACCAACATATAAACCGCGGCATATAACTTGAAAAATGTGTAAGCAAGCGAACGGAATTTTTCAAAAACTGCTAGACTTATAACCAGCGGGAAAAAGGCTTGCATTATACCCAATAAAAAGTAGCGTTCAGCAAGAAACAACGGGTAGATGAACAAATCCAAAATCCAAAGGATAAGGCTAATGATAAATGCAAATATTTTGAATCCGTAAAGTGGTGTGACAAGAGCTTCATATAATAAGGCCATTGCCGCTTGAGCGGCCTCTAAAAAATTTATTTCTTCTTCTATAGGAATATCCTGCATCTGTAATGGCAATAAAGCTGGTGCTGTACCACGATATTGCGCTTCTATGGAAACCAAGATGCCATCAAAAAAGCCTAAAACCTGCGTTGAAAATATAACCAGAAGTACAATGGCAAAATTCTTGGTCAATTCCCCCGGACTTAATCCCCAAGTATAACCATCCTTATCCGCAATACCTTCATTATATTTTTTTAGGATATTGACCAGAAAGAACAATACAGCAAGCGTTTTCATTCCTGCAATAGTATATTGCGAAAAGCTACTGTTCTGTATGGTTTGAAATACTGCATCAATGTATTCCAGTCCAATCCCTAAAAGTATGGCTGCGGTCATTATTAGTAATCTGTTTCTCTATTATTAATTTTGTCCTGCATTTTTCTGAAGGAAATGATATTGCGATAGCGTTTTGTTTTTGTATTGATATTAGAAACCATTTCCTTAGATTCTTTCTCTTTCTGTTTTAAAACTTCAGCACGTTCAGCATCTGACATTTTTAGATTATCACTGGATAGGATTTCGCTCATAAAATCAACTGTGTCTAAAGAGTTTTGAACTATGGCATCAAATGATTCCGCAACTCGTGTAACTTCCTCTGGTTTGATATAAGGCGAGTTTAAAATATCCTGCAAATCGTTTTGCATTACATTGATAAGGCGTTGATTGTTAGCTGCTATTTCTTCAACTGCCCTAAGTTGTTGGACAACACTTGACACTTTCTCAATTGCCTCTTTCGCATCTTTCAAGAACTTTACGGACTTGATAAGTTGAGAGGTCTGTTTTGCCGATTCCACAAGCGATTTTACCAAACTGATAAAGTTGGTATTGTCATAAACTGGCATCCCCTGAGCGGTAGCACCGTTAGGCAATAAAAGGGTAATCGTTAAGCATAGCCCGAACAAGATTGTTTTGATTTTTGTCTTCATAATATTATGTTTTAGATGTGAATTGAATTATTGCTTTTTCCATATCGTTATGCTCATTGTAGAGCTTCATTATTTCCTCATTTTCCTGGCCATCGGTTAAGTAAGCTGCATAGACTTCTTTAGGAACTTCAAGCCGAAAGATGTTGCTTTCCTTTCCAATCTTGATAAACATTTCGGTGTACTTCCGTGGTCCGGAAAGATTATTTTTGATGGACTTTAGTTGGTTTAAATCGTGGCTAGATAGATTGAGCCTTTTAACCAATTCGTCATAGCCTTTTTCGTTGTTTAGACTGTAAATGACTTGCGTATTTTCTAAAATACTTGCGGAAGTGGAATTGTTCGGAAGCTGATTGATGGATTGCAGAATAATCCCAATTGCACCATTTTGTTTACGAATGGCCTGGTAGTAGAATTCTACACTTTCAAGTACGTTGTCAAACTTCAATTGCTTGGCAAACTCGTCGAAAAGGATGATACCTTTTTCTGCCCTGTTTTTCCAAATCGTTCTTTGGATAGCTGACTTAATCAGCTTCAACATCACGGACAGGATTTCCTTATTGTCTTTTACTTCATCCAGTTCAAAAACAATCAATCGTTTGTCCTCGATTTTATAAGTCTGGTCTTCGCTGACTTCAAAGAGGAAGCTATATAGACCATCGCCGACATATTCGGACATTACGTGCAGAAAGCTCGTAATATTGAAATAGTCGGGATGGATTTTTAAGGTGTTCAGAAGGTCTTTCTGATTCCTTTCTATAAAGTTGTAGAAACCATCTAAAGAATGATTTTCTGAAGTGTTGTTATAATAATGGCGCAATATCTTTTTGACCGAAACCGATTGTGCTTTGGTAACCTTTAAATCTGAAGCAAAAAGCTCAAACAGAAAGACTGATAAATCTTCCAAGCGTTCGGGTGTCAGGTCATTTGTATTACTTATGTAAAAAGGATTAATGCCCAGATTCTTTCCACTTTCATAGCGAAGCACCGTATATTTTTCGGGATAAAGTTTTGCGAATTTGGTGTAAGAGCCACCCAAATCGATAATGACCAGCCGTACACCACTTTCAAAATATTGGCGCAGAATATTATTGGCCAAAAAGGATTTGCCTTCGCCTGTGGGGGCAAAAATGGCAAAGTTGCGTGCTTTGATACGTTTCTTACGTTCGTCCCAGACATCTTTTAAAACGGGAACATTATGCTCTCTATCATTGAAGATAATTCCAGTAGCATCTGAATTGTAATTGGTGTTATTGATAAACAGACATAAAGCGTGTTTCAAATCCGTTACATATAAATCGTTATTTGAGAAGTTGGATGAAAAACAGCAATAACTATTTAGGATGTAATTCTTTCGTTCTTCGCCTCGTGGATAGTATGGAATGATATCCAGTTCCTTAAACTCGGTTTTGATTTTTGAACCGATTCGACTTAAATTTTCTGGGTTCTTGTCCCAATAGACAATGTTGAGATGACCACGAATAATACGTGCATTGTCATCAGCGTTGATTTGGTCTAGTATGTGCTGAATTTTTCCAAGTACTACCTTATTCTGTGAACCGAAGTTTGAACTTTTGTTGAGTTCCTCAACTTTTTTATCGAGTAGCTTGCGCCACTTCTGTTTGTCATCCAAATACAGGATTTGATTAACAATATGATTCTCATTAAGCGTAAGCCCTAAGCCATCAATAAACCCTTGATGAAATACGAAATCGTCAGAAGTGAATTTCTCATTGGTCTTGCTACTCTGTACACTTTCGCCAAAGCACAGTTCGCTATTGATAGCCAGGGCATCAAAATAGTTTTCGCCAATATTGACGCTTTTTTTATCCAATATGATATCGGTGTCAAACCCTTCGTTAAAGCCATTGAAATAACCATTGGTTAACTGCTGTATTTCTTTCGCTTTTAGCGAAACAAAGGTCATTTTTCGACTATTATTTATAAAGGAAACAGAATCACTAACCGAACCGATGAAGCTCTTAAGGTTGTCATCTAATTGTTGAACAGTGCCTTTTGAAACTTTACGAAAAGGGTTGACATATTTTGAATTATTTAGAGTTTTGTTCTTAGTAAGCGTGAAGAATAGAAAACAACGATGTTCCATATAGTCGCGCCCTTTGAAGTGGTCGTGGGTCGCTTTTTCTAAAAACGTTGTATTCGGAAGTGCTTCTGAAGTATATAACTTTTTAAGGTAGATATCCTGCTTTTGCACTACCGTACCAATTGGCAATGATTTCAAAGCCTGAAACCAAGCACCGTGTATATCTTCAAAGTCTTTTTCCGATAAGGAATAGATTTCTGGCAATGTTCCTTCATAGCATAGGACAACGTTGCCATTATTGGCAAAAATGATATTGTCTTGAATATCCGCAATAGGTTGATATGCCGAAAGATTAATCTTGTTCATAATCGAAACCAGAATTTCTTTTGTTACTAATAATTCTCGGGAAGGCTTTAGCCATTTGAAATAGTTGTGGGTTATGTGTTATTCTCGTTAAGGCTACGTATAGGGCAGCATTAAAAACGAGAACACCAATTATAATCCCGAAACTGAAAGAGAAGATGATAATGAGCAGCGAAGCTAAAATGGACACCATCATTAGTGCAAATAGGGAAATAGGCAGCCCAAAAATGACCGCCCGTTTCCTAATGTTTTTATAGACCTCGAAACGTTTCATTTATACTACGATGCCTATTAAGTATGTGAAGATGCCGACAACTGCCCCAGCAATTAAAACAAACACGAGTACTCTAGTAATTCCTTTTTTAAGGTCTGCGTTTTCCCCAAAGAAATGACCTGCATTAAATAGAAAGCCAACTAGGAAAATAACACCCAATAAAATTGGAAATATGGTTCGTATGGTATCGCCCACATCATTAACGGAATCTTCAATTCCCCCAATTTGAGCAAAAAGCGATGTTGAGAGCAACGATAAAAAAGTTGCTAAGTAGATTGATTTTTTCATAATAAAACTGTTTAGATTTTTTATTCATTTTCTCTTTCTGAAATTTACATATATTTGTTTATAAATAACTGAAAATCAATTATTTGTGTAAAAAATATTATTTGAAATCAATTGAATTTAATTGCTATTATTTGGCATCAAATTCTATGGGTTTTTGAAAGGAATTTGTTGATAACCTGAAAATTGAAAATGAAAAAAGTGCTCAAAAACGTCAGTTTTGTGGTTTTGCTTTTAAAAATGTGCATCGTTTTTGGACAAGAAACCAGCACTCAAAAACGAATTATAATTGACGTCGGACACGGTGGAAAAGATGCTGGTGCGATAGGCATTAATAATATCCAAGAAAAGGATGTTGTACTTAATATTGCTAATACCATTTTGAAGCTAAATAATGAACTGGACAAGCCTCTAGATATTTATTTGACCAGGTATAGTGATACACTTATTTCGCTATCGGATAGAACCAAGCTGGCCAAAGCTCTTAAACCAAATTTGTTTGTCTCTTTACATTGTAACCATTCAGATAATCCTGATGCTAGAGGAATTGAAGTCTATGCTTCACTAAAACAAACGAATCATTCAAAAAAATCTGTGTATTTAGGATATCAAATCGAAAAAGAGATTTGCAAGATAATAGGATATGAAAGTAGAGGTATAAAGTTTGCAAACTTTCTGGTATTAAAAGACACCATAGGCTATTGTGCTTCCATTCTGTTGGAACTTGGGTTCTTATCAAATAAAGATGAAGGAAGCTATATTTCAGATGCTACCAATGTCCAATTCATTGCCAGCACTATTTTATCATCGATACAAAACTAATACGATTATGAAAGATTTATTTTTAGAGATAACCAAAAGTTTAAAAGCCGTTGTGGTACAATTTATTTCTGAAGTGATTTTATTGTATAAATCCTTCAAAAGCTAGATTACTTCCGCTTATCGTAAGCAGCTATATTCAAAGATTCCTCTGTGATTATATTTTATATTTAAGCATTTGCTTAAATAATAAATTAATGTAACTTTGTTTTATGGAAAATAATTCTTGTATAAGACAACAGGCTGATTTAGAACAAATAAATCGTTGTAAAAACACAGTTTCAGAACTAAGCGAATCTTTTGATTATTTAGCGAATGGACTTTCATTGGTTGGGAATAGCGTAAGACTTAAAATACTATACCTGCTCTTTGAAGAAGAGAGACTTTGCGTTTGTGATTTAAGTGATATTCTTGGAATGAACATTTCTGCCATTTCCCAACATTTAAGAAAAATGAAAGACCGAGGTCTTTTGGAAACAGAAAGGGAAGCCCAAACAATTTATTACTCATTAACCTCTGGATATGAAAAACTACTCAATCCGTTTTTTGAAATACTTGATAAGAACAAAGTTTTAGAAGCGATATGAAAAGTGAAAACAAATTAATTGGAGCAGGTTTACTCACAGCAATTACAGCTTCCTTATGCTGTATTACGCCTGTTTTGGCTCTAGTCGCCGGTACAAGCGGAATTGCTTCAACATTCTCTTGGATAGAACCTTTTAGACCTTACCTAATCGGGCTTACGATTTTAGTTCTTTGTTTTGCTTGGTATCTAAAACTAAAGCCTCAAAAAGAAATTGATTGCGAATGTGAAATGGAGGAAAAACCAAAATTTATTCAGTCAAAAAAGTTCTTAGGAATGATAACTGTTTTTGCATTCGTGATGTTGGCATTCCCATACTATTCAAGAATTTTTTACGCAAATACAGAAAAGCAAATTATCGTAGTTAACAAATCAGATATTAAAACGACTGAATTCAAAATCAGCGGAATGACCTGCACAGGTTGTGAGGAACACGTCAACCACGAAGTAAATAAACTGGACGGAATTGTAACCTCAAAAGTATCCTATGAAAAAGGAAATGCAATCATTGAATTTGACAAAACCAAAACTAATGAAACGGAAATTGAGAAAGCAATTAGCTCAACAGGTTATAAAGTGACCGATAAAAAATAAACTAATGGAAGTTCAGTTAAAATCAGAGATTACCTGTCCGAACTGTGGATATCAAAAATTAGAAGATATGCCGACAAATGCTTGTCGATTCTTTTACGAATGTGAGAATTGTAAAATGGTTTTGAAACCAAATGAAGGCGATTGTTGCGTTTATTGCTCATTCGGAACTGTAGCCTGTCCACCTATTCAGGAAAATAAAAGTTGTTGTTGAAAATTTTCCAACTAGACTTTAAGTCAATATATTTAATAACCGTTTGTGCAACGTATTCATAAAAAAGCACATTAATCATTTCCTTTTATCACCAGCACCTTTATCAAAGGCAATTAAATTAAACAGTTCTCGCATTCTGCTACGAACACGATTTCCATAGCGTTCTTCCAATTCTTCAGCATTTAGGTTTGTGGTAGCGTGAGTTTTGATTTTGTGTTTGGTATCGAGATAGAGTTCATATCTGGATAAGAGTACTTCGCCCATTACGTTCAAATCTTTCCCATAAAATCGTCCAGCCGGTTCAACGCCCAAATCATCAAAGCAATAGAATTTAGTATTGCCGTATTCTTCAACAGTTTTAAAGCCAAGGTGGTTAAAACCAAAAGTTACATTCCGGCAAGGAATCATTTCGTAAGGGCGCTGCAACGGAACTATGTGACGTAGTAATTTCATAAGGCTGGTTTTGCCACATCCAACAGGTCCAGAAAGTAAAATACCTTTGTCAATGTCAATCCCGTAAGTAGAACAGTTCTCTTTATCCTTAATAAAGTATGAACAAAGTTTAAGCAGTATGTTTTTGTCTTCTTCATAGATTCTGAATTTCTTGCCAAACAATAGTTTTCCTTTTGCATTCAGGTAAATCAAAATTTTTGGAAAGTCATAGACAACGCTTTTGCCGTCAAATTTTCCCAGTGAATATTCTACGCCACCTTCAATAATTTTAGAGGGGTTGTCCATAATCTTTGTTTTTAGTGGTTCGCAAGTTGTCCTTGATTTGGGACGCTTGGTTTTTGTTTGCTTTGTTTTCTTCTTCGAAAAGCTCAGTTCTATCCATCCAGTTTGTGGCCAAAGCTCGCCAATCACGAATTTGTTGACCATCGCTAGTTTGCCAGTTCCTAGTTTCATAATGCTCGTAGAATTTTTTTCCTTCATCGGCATTAAAACCTTTTTCAATAAAAAAATCAATTACGGCCTGCCAGCCCTTTGGTTGTTTAGTACAGTTTTCTTGTTTGATATTGTTTGTAGTAGATACCAATGCTTGTCCACCTATGGGACGGTGTGGGTCTACAACCTGTCCATTTATGGGATGGTACTGTCCCACAACTGGTTCACGTATGGGATAGTACTGTTCCGCAAGCAGTTCTAATGTGGGATTGTACCGTCTCACATCTGGTTCATCACTTGTCCCAATAATGGACATCTTGATTTTACTGCCCTTGTATGGATTATTAGATGGGAAATAGGATAGATAAAGCCACGAGTCCAAATCAGTAACACAACGATGGTAAGTGGATTTTGAGCCTATTTTAGCACAACGCATCAAATCTCTACGGTTTACATAAAATTCATCCGCAAAGCGACTACTGTTCCATTCTTGGAACAGCGCCATATACAGACTGATATGGGTAGGATTTAGGCGGTCATCAAAATAGAACTTTTCAAAAGCCGCATTAAGTAGCTTTATATAGTTCATTACTTAAGAATTTGAACCGTGCTGTACACGGTTGGCGGTCATTATATTTTGAATTTCCTCGGCATCGTAGTAGATAATACCGCCTACTTTGGTATAGGGCAAAGTGCCATTGATACGAAGATTTTGCAAAGTGCCTGGACTGACTTGTAACAAGTCCATAACCTCAGAAGATTTGAGATACCGTTTCAGTTTTCCAGTAGCTTGTTTGGATAATAGTTTTTTGATGTCATCGAGTAATTCCATTTTGAAATCTCGAAGGTCGTCTGTGGTAATAATACTTGTCGGCATAATAGAACGGTTTTAAAGAAAGAGGCTATCGCATCGCTATCAACTAATTTGATAGCCTCTGACCTGATTTGACTTTCGTTCTACAAATTTGAACAGCTTTAATGGATTTTATTCCCCAGTACGACCGTACTACGGTCAAAATTTAACATTTTGAAATTTGATTAGTTTTAGGGTGTTTTGAGGTGTTTGCACTATTAATTGAACTTTAAATTGTACCAAAATTTATGGAAAAGAGGATGAGAATCTAATTACCGTAGGTCAACCGTAGTACGGTCTTATTTTAGCAGATAAAAGGATAGGTAAATGAGAATGGTTAGCGACTATTCCTCGCTTTTATCCATTTCTGAAAGAAGGGAAGCAATCAGCTGGTCAAGGAACAATGTTCGGCTGTTTTTACGATTTTTGATGTCTTGAAAGGTTTTGTAGATGTCTTTGGGTTCAAAATCAAATATCTGTTGCAACTTTCTAGAAAGTTGCATAATACTTTTATTGTCCTGCTTCCCGAGACCTTTTGCGCATAGTGCGTAGAGCAGCTCAACCCAATCTGTATTTGTAAATGGCCAAATAATTTTTTCAGTAGGTTTTATATTCACACTAAAACCATTCAATCTATTTTTAATAGAATGTTTCTTTTGGTCCATATAATTAATAAGGGAAGTATAGGCCTTGAACTTTCCTAAAAGCATATCTCTTGGCGTACAAAAATCAGGGTCTTGAAAATAGAATTTAGAAGTAGTGATGTGATACTTATCGAGATGGTCTCTTGTGTAATATGTCTTATCAAAATGGGTTGCCCCAGATTTTACATATTGGCCAAAGTCAAGATTATAAAGAAAAAAGCGATTTAGTTTACCAATCTTCTTTTTTACAAATTTTAGTTGGGCAGCTCTATCAGCTTTAGGAAATTGAATTTCAAAAGAATGAATCTCTGAGAAGTATATAAGTTTAATTAATGGTACTTGTTTTATTTTTTTAAAGAAATCAATTTCATCATCAACGCTTTTAAAATCATTAGCCAAAATATTTCTTTTAAAAACGGTAAGCAAATTTCTACTTAACTCGATGGAACGATAGGATAGTTCCAAAATCGGAAGATTTTCGAGCCTTATCCCGTCTAATTCTACGAGAAGATTTTCGCCTAGTGATTCTAAATCCATTTATAGCCATAAATACAGTTAAACACCGACATTACTGCGGGTGGTCTTAGTTTGGATGGGTTGTTAGTGGTTGTTAGAATTCTTTAGTTGCGAATGTGTGGGACAGGTACTTGAAAGTAGAAGTTTTTACGACAAAGGGCGGCCAAAGAACAACTGAAATGTAATAACATAATTTTGAAAGAAGGGTATTTTATTCCGTAGATATGTACGGAATAAACCGTATTTTCCTACGGTAATTGCTATGGTATCAGGAACAACGCTACTTCGCCTTTTTTCGATATCGACTAATGAATTGCCTTCTATTTTTTACACCAGTTTTTTTATAGATATTAGAAGCGTGTTTAGAGACAGTACTTTCGGCAATGAATAAATCTTTGGCTATTTGTTTGTAACTAAGATTGCTCAGAATAGATAAAGTAATTTCTATTTCCCTTCGTGTCAAGTTTTCGTAGATTATTTTTGTTTCTGCTGAGTTAATTGCCTGTTCCTTACTCATTGCAAATACTTCATACATTTTGGTCTTGTTTTCCAAAAAATATAAATGTCGGTCTATTTCAATAATCGTTATGGCATAAAAAGCCGCGTTCATAACAGTAAAAGTCAACCATTGAAAATCCCCAATTAAGGTTAGTATAGGTAACAACGCAATACTTGTCACGCTAATCATTGATAACCTATTACGACGTAGGATGTATTCATTTGGATTGTTTGGATGGGAAATTCTTTCATAAAACATACCTAAAAACACAAAGGCAAGAACAGAAATAGGTATGGTAAAAAGTAACCTTGAAGCGTCTAAGGAATAGGTAAAAAAGTATGGGATTAAAAATAGTATAATAAAACTTCCAGAAGACAAAATCGCTAAATTTCTAATAGAAGAATTGTACTTTAATACAATGATATCATATTCTTTATAGAGGTAGTAAACTATATAAACGCATAGAGTTATGGCAACGCCGTAAGTTATGATGTACTGAAGAATGAGAGGACCAGGAAAATTCTTAATTGGCAAAAATCCACCTGTTAAATTATAGGTAATAAATAAAATACCCAAAGATAAAAATCGCTTATAACCACTTGAATCTTTTCGAGTTGAATAGTAGAGTGTGAACAATACAATGACCGTATCTAATAAAAGATAGAAAAAAGTCGTCCAATGTATTGATGTACCAAACATTTATCTTTTTCATCGCTGCTCAAATTTGTTGGTTTCTAAATTTTTTGTCACATTCTTCCAATGAAATATAGTGCCATTCATTGCCACATATACATCTGCTTTTAGAAATTGAACTGAGCATATTGCATAACCTAAATTAAAAGGGGCGTCTGTACCATTGGATGTGCCTAAAACAAATGAGCCAACCAAGACAATCGTTTTATTTAGGTTAAGGTTTCCGATATATTTTGCGGTATCTTCCATAGTGAAAGTACCGTGGGTTAATACTATTTTTTCTGCGCTTGTAGCTTTAATTTTATCTACCAATAGCTGGCGGTCTTCATCTGTTATAGAGCGGCTGTCTTTATTCAAAACACTTTCAATGGTATAGGAAAATGAGACATTCGCCGGCCTAAAAAAGTTCTCAATAGAGATTTTGCTTTCTTGGTTCTGGCTATTTTTTTCGCTATAGTCCAACCCCTCAATTGTACCGCCTGTTGTGATTATATGTATCATAAAATAGGACTTGTTGTGACCTACAATATAACGGTTATTATTGGTAATCAATTTTCATTCTGGTAACTTCAATGGGAAAAATTCTATGATTCTTACCACTTCATTTTCTGCAATCGTACCGCATTTAAAATAGCCAACAATGCCACACCCACATCGGCAAATACAGCTTCCCACATTGTTGCCAGTCCACCAGCACCAAGAATAAGTACGATAGCCTTTACACCAAATGCCAAACCAATATTCTGCCAAACAATTTTTCGGGTAGAACGCCCAATTTTAATTGCTCTTGCAATTTTACTTGGTTGGTCGGTCTGGATGATGACATCTGCCGTCTCAATGGCAACATCACTACCCAAGCCACCCATTGCGATACCTACACCACTTGCTGCCAATACGGGCGCGTCATTAATACCATCGCCTATAAAGGCTACTTTCGTTTCAGGTTGTTTTTTGAGCCCTTCAACCTCGTTCAACTTATCTTCCGGTAGTAAACCACCTTTTGCCCAATCAATATTTAATTCTTTGGAAACCTGTTGCGTAATGGAATCTTTATCGCCAGAAAGCATTATGATTTTTGAAATTCCAGCTTCCCTTATTTGCTTAATAGCTTGGTGGGCATCTTCCTTCAGTTCATCGGCAATGGTTACATAACCTGCAAACTTTCCATCAATGGCAACCATTACTATTGATTCTACAATGCTATCGGTTTCAGAGGGTACTTCGATACTGTTCGAAGTCATTAATGCTTTGTTACCGACCAAAACGGTTCTTCCATTGACCGTTCCTTTTAAGCCTTTTCCAGCAACTTCAGAAACTTCAGTTGCTTCCAAGTCAACACCGTCAGCTTTATATTCCAATATTGCCTTTGCGATTGGATGAGTAGATTGTTCTTCCATCGCCATCAAGTATTGCATAAATTCCGCTTCCGCGAAAGCGGATGTATTGACCACTTCCTTAATCTTAAAGACCCCTTTGGTAATAGTTCCCGTTTTGTCCATTACCACGGTATTCACTTTGGTCATTGCATCCAAAAAGGATGCGCCCTTGAATAAAATACCGTTACGTGATGCTGCACCCAGACCACCGAAATAGCCCAAAGGAATGGAAATAACCAATGCACAGGGACAGGAAATAACTAAGAAAATTAATGCTCTGTACAACCAATCACGAAACACGTAATCATCAACAAAGAAATAAGGAAGAAAAGTCAGACCAATAGCTAGAAATACAACGATAGGTGTGTAAATCCGTGCAAACTTTCTGATGAACAGTTCAGTCTTTGATTTACGGGCGGTGGCATTCTGCACCATATCGAGAATACGGGCAATGGAACTGTCCTTAAACTCTTTAGTGGTTTCAATTTCGATGACACCATCGAGATTGATGCTTCCCGCAAAAACCTTTTCGCCTTTCGCAATGGTATCGGGCTTGCTTTCACCTGTCAAAGCTGCTGTATTAAAGGACCCTTTATCTGAAAGTAAAATACCATCGAGTGGTACTTTTTCACCCACCCGAACCTGAATTTTCTCGCCAATCTCAACGGTTTCAGGATTGACAGAGACAAAATCATCATCACGATGGACCAAGGCTTCATTAGGGCGTACATCGAGTAGTGCTTTAATGTTTCTTTTGGCACGGTTGACCGCTGCGTTTTGAAACAGTTCGCCTACGGCATAGAAAAGCATAACCGCCACACCTTCGGGATATTCGCCTATGGCAAATGCCCCCAAAGTGGCGATGGACATCAAGAAAAATTCTGTAAAGAAATCGCCTTTTAAGATACTGTTCCATCCTTCCCGTATGACAGGAAACCCAACTGGGATATAAGCTACCGTATACCAGACAACGCGAATCCAACCTTTAAAGAAGGGGAAGGTATCAAAATAATCAATGGCAATGCCAACTATCAGCATCACAAAGCTAAAAATGGCAGGTAAATAAGTTCTGAAGTTTGACAATTCTTCCGGACTGCTGTGATTGTGTCCGTCATCGTGGCTGTGCTCGCCCTTATGTTCTTTAGGGTCTAAATCACGTAAGTTTACTTTTTTCTTTTTCATTAGGTTGGTCTGTATTGGTTTAAGATAATTTCCAAGTCGTGAGGAAGTTCCATTCTCTTAAGAGGTGGAACGTTAGCACCACCCGTATTTCCTACGGGCACGTAGTCAATAAATGATTTCCACCCGCCAACGACCAATCGAACAACTTGACCTAAAATCTCTTTTATGTTTTTTTGTCTAAAGCCAAATTTGAGCATTAGCCAATGGGAATAGGTATGTTCGTAAGGATAGGACTGCCCAAGTATGTGAGAGCGTTCAAGATGCTTCCAAGCAATTCCATAATCTTTCCGATTCAATGCGTTACGATATAGATTCAATTCCTTATCATAGTGTTCTTTTAAGCCTTTAGGGATGTTGGTATTAAATTTCATCTAACAAGTTTTTATAAATTAATCCAAGTCATAGCCTGTTCCTTATTTTTGGCTTCAAAATATTTGGCTTCGCTTCCGGTAAAGAAATCGGTTGCCTTTGCTGCCCATTCTTGCCATTTTTCATTTCCAACGAATGCTATTTTCCCGTAATCCTTGATATGTGCTACATCAGTCTTGATGTCTTCCCAAAACCCTTTAATAGTATAGCCTTCAAAATCTTCCATTTCAAAATAGAAGTCCACTTTGTGACCCTTGTCGATGATTCGATGGATTTGTTTGTGAATGGTTTTTAAATTTTCTTCGTTCAATTTACCCGAAAGCTTTGCGGCAATTAGGTTCTCTTTTTTCGTATCTATAAACTGTATCATAAGTTCTTATTTTTCAGCGTTCAAAGTACAGGTTTAAACCGTGCAACGGAAGTGCATTTATTGCCCGCTACACTTTTCGCAAATACCTTTTATAACCAAGTTAGCATCCTCAGCCACATATCCATCTGGTAGATTAACCTGCGGTATCTTATGTTCTGTAAGACATACGGTTTCATCGCAGTTGTTGCAATGAAAATGCAGGTGTAAATCTTGTTCGATTTCACAATTGCACCCAGGTTCACAAAGCGCATATTTTGAAATATTAGTGCCATCGTCTATTTGGTGCACGATTCCTTTTTCTTCAAAAGTTTTTAAGGTTCGATAGAGCGTAGTTCTGTCCGCTTTCGCGAAAGCGTTCTCAATGTCTGTTAATGCAACAGCAATTTCTTTCTCGGCCATATACTTATAAATCAAAATGCGCATTGCCGTAGGTCGCACACTTTTGTTTTCCAATGTTTTTTCTATTTCTTTCATCTAATGATGTTATTAATCAATTTTAATGTGAGTGTTCTGCTTCGCCTTTTTTCATTTCTGCCATTAAATAGTAACCGTTGTTTAAGGCATATTTGGCATTCGATTTTTGTTCCGTTAGAAAATCAATAGGAATCCATTCCCCGTCTTTAGCCCCCTTTGTTATTTCATTAGGTGTAAAAGCCCAATCGTTACCTTCCTTTTCAGCTAAAAACACAAAAAATCGGTTACCATCAGCGGCTAGGGCACTTTCGGGTATAGCCAACGTCTTATTGTTATCCGTTTGTATACGTCCCTGAATGTACATTCCGGGTATCAGGTTGCCTTCCTTGTTCTCAATTTCTGCGTGAACGTGTATCGCTTTCGGGTTCTGCTCAAAAGTTTTGCCTACGGAATAGATTTCCGCGGTCAGTTCCTGCCCTTGATTGGATTGGACATTAAACGTTACTTTTTGACCTTCCTTTACCCTATAGACATCCTTTTCAAAGACCATCAAATCGGCGTGCACGTGGTGGGTGTCCACGATTTCCATTAGGTCGGTCTGGGGTTCTACATACTGCCCTGTTTTGACTTCTACCTTTTGTACAAATCCTTCGATGGGACTTCTGAGCGCCACACGCTGGTAAATCGTTCCGTTTCTTACGCCCGATGCACTAACGTTAAGTTGTTGCAGTTGGGCTTCAAGACCTTTTGCCATACTTCGGGATGCTTGGTATTCAGCTTCTGCCTTTTGGAAATTGGCACCGCTTCCTACACCCGCATCGTAAAGGGTTTTTTGTCGTTCATATTCCTTTTTCAGAAACTGACTGTTACTAAAAGCATTTAAGTAGTCTGTCTGTTTCTGAATGATGTTGGGATGCGAGAGGTAAGCGACTGTTTGCCCTTTATTGACCTTATCACCCTCGATAACCTCGATGGAAACCACGTTTGCACCTACAACTGTTGTTATGGTGGCCTCGTTCTGGGGCGGGACTTCCAGTTGACCGTTCGCTTCCACATACCCGCTCATATTTCGCATTTGTAAGGTGTCGATTTTCATTTGTAATGCATCGAACTGTTTTGCTGTGAGCATCACTTCCTCAGCTTCGCCTTCTGTGTGGGCTTCTTCCGTTTCAGAATTTCCTTTATTGTTTTCAGCTGACTCTGATTTAGAATCACCACAAGAGGTTAACCCTAAGAGCATAACCAATAAACCGATGACTGTATATTTAGATAGATTTTTCATTATTGTTTAAAATATTGTAGTTCGAAAACTGATTTTAGATAATTGTCGAGCGCATCCAGCGCATCCATTTCGGTATTTATGGCATCCCTTATTATTTGTGTAAATGCTGCATAGTCCACTGCACCTTCCTTGTAGGCAAGTAGTGCGCCTCTGCGTTGCTCTTCGGCAAGGGGTAAGGCTTTATTTTTATAAAATTGCCAAGATGTTTCCCACTTTTGATAGGACTGTAAGGACTGCTGATATTCGGATTGCAATTGGCGTTGTGTATAATCGGCATTAGTTCTTGCAATTTCGCCGTCAATTTTAGCGGCCTTGGCTTGGCTACGTTCCGTACCAGAAAATAAAGGAATGGAAATACCGGCCTGATAAGTGTAAAACCCGCTATTGCCGTTCACTGTTTGAAGTCCGCCCTGAAGATTAAACTTGGGAAGCAAGTCAGCACGAGCTGCGTCATAATTTGCCTCAGCTTCATCAATTTGCTTTTGCGAAAGTTTCAGTTTGGGATGATTTTCCACTGTTGTGGGTATGCCCAATACGGCAAATTCACTTTCGTCAAGCGATTTAGGTACAGTATAGAAAGTGTCTGAAACTAACCATAGGTTTAGTTTTTGAAGGGCAATGGCGTAATCGCTTTCGGCCTGTTGCAATTTGTTGCGGATTTGCAAGGCTTGATTGGTAGCTGATGAATATTCCAAGCGTGAAATGGCTTCTACCTCATAATTGAGCGCAATGGCTTTTTCAAATTGTGAATAGATAGAATCCAGTTCTTGGTACAGTTCAAATTTTTGCCTTTGCTGATAGGCTTGCGACCAAGCTTTTTTAACTTCCTGTTCTATTTGAAGTTCAGAAAGGTCAAGAGCTGTTTCGGCCAAAGCGATACGTTGCTTTTGCAGACGCTTTTTCGCACCTATGCCGAATAAGTTGATATTCTGTTGCCCTAAGCCAACCAATGTATAAATACCCTGACCATCCGATATTTCCTCGCCACCCGTAAACACTTGGGTGTTGCCAAAGTCGTAAGCAGTCCCCTTTAATGCAGTTTGTCTTTGAATTTCCAACTGTTTCGTTTTCAAGAGCGGATAATTTTCTTTAGAAACTTCTACCGCTTTTTCCAATAATATTACCGGCAGCGAATCATTCTGTGGAACTTGCTGCGCTTTTACGAAAGCAGAAGTAAATAGCAAACAAACTACTGCCATAGCGGTAGCAAATTTTGGATTCAATTTTGCCTTTCGTTCAGAACGTTTCTCGACCCATTGATAAAAAATGGGCAGAATAAACAGCGTTAAAAGGGTTGAAGTTATCAATCCACCAATAACCACGGTAGCCAAGGGTCGTTGCACTTCCGCCCCTGCAGACGCTGAAATAGCCATAGGCAAAAAACCAAGAATATCGGTAAAGGCAGTAAGCATAATCGGGCGTATCCTACGTTTTGTGCCTTCCACAATCCTGTCTTTTAAGTTTGTTACGCCTTCTTCCTTCAGTTCATTCAGACCGCTTATCATTACCAATCCATTCAGTACAGCTACCCCAAAGAGCACAATAAAACCGACCCCTGCCGAAATACTAAAAGGCATATCCCGAAGCCATAGAGCGAACACGCCACCTATGGTCGCCATAGGTATTGCTACATAAATCATCAAGGTTTGCGGAAAGGATTTTAGGGCAAAGTAAATCAGAATGAATATGAGCAATAAAGCTATTGGCACAACAGTCTGTAACCTACTGCTGGCACGTTCGAGGTTTTCAAAAGCCCCACCATAACGAATGTAATATCCAGGTGGTAATTCAAATTGGGCATCTAATTTATCCTGAATTTCTTCTACTACAGATTTAACATCACGGTCACGAATATTGATACCTACATACGTTCGTCTATTTGTATTGTCTCTACTTATTTGCATTGGACCAGGCTCATAACTCACTTCTGCAATTTCACGTAGCGGAATTTGTGAACCATTTGGAAGGTTTATGAACAGGTTTTTAATGTCAGCAATGCTTTCCCGATTCTCTTTTTGTAGGCGAACTACCAAATCGAACCGCTTTTCCCCCTCGAAAATTACGCCTGCTTTTCCACCTGCAAATGCAGCTTGTAACACACTATTGAGTTGGTTGATTTCAAGACCGTATTGCGCGAGCTTGTTACGATTATAGTTAACCGTAATTTGCGGAAGGCCATCGGTAGCCTCTACTTTCATATCCGCAACACCCGGAACAGTTGCAATGATTTTACCCATTTCTTCCGCTTTGCTTGCCAGTATGTCCAAATCTTCCCCAAACAGTTTAATAGCAACATCTTCACGTACACCCGTAAGTAGTTCGTTAAAACGCATTTCTATAGGCTGGGTAAATTCATAATTGACCCCGGGTACGATGCTTATGGCATCCTTCATTTTTTCGACCAGTTCATCTTTGCTTTCGGCGGATGTCCATTCATCACTTGGTTTAAGGATGACGAAGACATCGGCAATGTCCATCGGCATCGGGTCAGTAGGTACATCGGCCACACCGATACGGCTGATGATAGTTTCCACCTCTGGAAATTCCGCCTTAACTATTTGCTCTATTTTTGTGGTTGTTTCTATGGTTTCTGAGAGGGAACTTCCGGGTTTTAGGATGGCGTGAAACGCAATATCGCCTTCATCCAACTGTGGGATAAATTCGCCGCCCATTCTGGTAAAGGCAAAAATGGCAACTGCAAAAAGAGCAATAGCGATACCTATAACCATCTTCCCTTTAGTAAGCGATTTGGTCAACAGCGGCTCGTATTTTCTTTCAATCCAATGGACAAACTTATCGCCGTAAGACTTTTTTTCGGATTTTGGCGGTCTTAAGAATAACGCTGAAATCATTGGAACATAGGTCAGACAAAGCAACATTGCACCAATCATCGCAAAGATGAAGGTCAGCGCCATAGGCTGAAACATCTTGCCTTCGACACCTTCCAAAGCTAAAATGGGTAGGAAGACAATAAGAATTATAAGCTGGCCGAAGAAGGCGGCGTTCATCATCTTTTTAGAAGCCTTTGCAGCGATTTCGTCCCTCGTTTCAGAACTCACGGTCTTCTTTTTAACTACATAAGAATACATTAAGAAAACAGTACTTTCTACGATGATGACCGCACCGTCCACGATGATTCCAAAGTCAATCGCCCCCAAACTCATCAGGTTCGCCCATACGTCAAAAACGTTCATTAGTATGAATGCAAACAAAAGCGATAGCGGAATAGTGGATGCTACTATAAGACCACCACGCCAATTTCCCAAGAGCAAAACCAAAACAAAGATTACGATAAGCCCACCTTCCAAAAGGTTTCCAGTTACCGTTCCCGTTGTTTCCGCAATCAATTCACTTCGGTCAAGAAATGGTTTTATACTAACACCTTTAGGAAGTGATTGCTGAATCTGTTCCATACGTTGGGTCACGTTTTCGATAACTTCGTTGGAATTAGCCCCTTTAAGCATCAAAATCATTCCGCCAACAGCTTCGCCTTTGCCATCTTTGGTCAGCGCACCGTAACGGACGGCACTTCCTATACTCACCTTACCAACATCTTTAATCTTGATAGGAATACCATTGACCGTCTTGACGACCATATTTTCTATATCCGATACAGTTCTTGCAAGACCCTCGCCACGTATAAAATTAGCTTGATGATTACGCTCGATATAAGCACCGCCCGTATTCTGATTGTTGTTTTCCAAAGCTGAGAACACTTCGGAAATTGTGATACCAATAGCTCGAAGTTCGTTTGGGTCTACTGCAACTTCATATTGTTTTTTATTGCCACCAAAGGCATTTACTTCCACGACGCCAGGAACCATTGCCATTTGTCTACGTACTATCCAATCTTGAATTGTTCGCAGTTCTGTAGATGAATATTCACTTTGGTATTCGGCTTCAACCTCTAGGGTGTATTGATAGATTTCGCCTAGCCCTGTAGAAATGGGACCCATAGAAGGCTCACCAAAACCCATAGGGATTTGTTCTTGTACTTCTGTCAGTTTTTCTGCTACAAGCTGTCTGGGAAGATACGTTCCGACACCGTCATCAAAGACGATGGTCACTACGGAGAGTCCGAAGCGGGAAATCGAACGAATTTCCTTGACATTGGGTAGGTTGCTCATTGCCACCTCGACAGGATAGGTTACAAATTGCTCAATATCCTCTGTCCCCAGATTGGGCGATTGTGTAATGACCTGTACCTGATTATTGGTAATATCTGGCACGGCATCAATAGGAACTTGGGTCATACTATAGATACCTGCACCAATTAATGCAAGTGTGAGCAGACCAATAATAAATTTGTTATTGATTGAAAAATCAATGATTTTATTAATCATAGATATGGGTGTTAATTCAGTTTAAATTCTCTGTGGGCGCATTACAGAAATGCAATGCACTATTTTGACATATCCAAAATAAGGACACGTCAAAACAGGATATAGCTATCCTATGAAAACTGATTTATACCTGTGGGGGCTGTAAAAGGGAATGAAAAAAGTTGTTTTCAAAACCATCGAAATGGTCGAAGTACTCTTGTGAAATCTTAGGTTGATATGGTTCGAATGAAGTTATGCCAAAATCTATAGTGTGAACGTGGCAACAATGACAATGGCAAAAGGGCGAACATAATTCACAATCTTGGTCGTGCTCACCATCATAGTCAATTAAGGAAACTACTTGGGAATCTTCATTAATGTTTCCTGTATCGCTGCAGGGCACACCATTAAGTGCTAAGAAGTAAATTGCTAATATGAGTGTAAAGTATTTCAAGCTATAAAGATAAAAAGATTTTCGTGCAACTGTGTTGCAAAGTATTATTTCAATGAATCAACTACACTTCCACAAGTAAGCATCTGTTCGCCATAATAAGGGTTACTGATGAATTTATCTTTACTTATCCAAAACGCCCCTCTGTTGTTATTTGCCATTGGGCATTTCTGAATATATACCTTTGGGTTCAACCCTTTTATAGTCTTTACAATCGGTATAAAATTTTGGTTCAAAACCACAAAATGGCTACGCTGATTTTCGATGTTATCACTTTCGTTTATTGACTTCAACATTTTTTTTATTTTGGAAATGTGGGCTTGTTCCATTCTACCCAAATCTGAATCAGAAATAGATTTTAATACCTCTAAAGTTTCCTTTGAAAAAGTAGAGACTTGTTCAGCATCACTAGCCACAAAGGCATCTTTCATTCTAAGATAAGGTATTAAAGCAGACTGAAATGCAGCTTGAACTGTTTCTGGAAGTTCCATTCTCATTGTTGAACTACTAGTGGTTTCGTTATCTGTATTCTGCATACCTAAGTGTCCTTCGTGTCCTGCCATTGTTTTTCCACCTGATTTATTCATCATTGATTTCTTGCCCTGCAATTGAGCAGCTGCATCCACCGTGAAAGTCCCATTAGTTACTATTTCATCGCCTTCTTGTAATCCGGATGCAACCATAAAAATATCACCAACTCGATTGCCGAGCGTTACTTCCCGCATTTCAAAAATGGGTTCATTTGGATTTGTCTTGATGTAAATTAATGAGCGTTCGCCCGTCCACAATACCGCACTCGCTGGGATACTAAGTTGTGCTTCTGAGCTATTCGATTTACTTTTTATTCTACCTGTGACAAACATCCCAGGCTTAAAAAGGCCTTTATTGTTTTTCAAATTGGCCCGAACTACGACCGTTCTCGTTTGAGTATTCAGAACAGGGTCTATAAATGAAACCTTGGCATCAAATACCTCGTTGGGATAAGCATTGGTTGTAACCTTGATTTTTTGGCCTTTCTTAAATTCTGAAATCTGGTTTTCATAAGCATCAAATTCAGCCCATACCGAATTTAGATTGCTCACCTTTACGATGGGTTGCCCTTGCTTTACGTAATCGCCTTCAGAAGCCATCTTTTCAGATACCGTACCGCTAACCGTTGCGTGTATGGGAAAGTTTTCTCTAACCTTCCCTGATTCTTCGATACTATTAATTTGGCTTTCCGATAGCTTCCAAAGTTTAAGTTTATTGCGTACCGCTTTATATAATTCTGGTTGCGATGCTTTAAGGGAAGCTGCGGTTATCAATTCTTGCTGAGCCGCTACTAAATTTGGCGCATAAATGGTTGCCAAAAGTTGTCCTTTCCTTACTTCCTGACCCTCAAAGTTGACATTGAGCCGTTCAATCCTACCATCAAAATAACTCGCCTGAATGGCGTTTTCCTCTTCATTCATTTTGATTTTTCCTGAAAGCGAAATCATATTTTCGCTGTCTGCCGATGCATTGCCGACAACACTAGTTTGAATGTTTGCCAAAGCCATTGCATTTTTGGTCATCTTTATTTCATTCATTGCAAGGCCATCAGCACTAGATTCTGCCGGAATTAAATCCATACCGCATATAGGACAGTCGCCTGGTTCTGGTTGCATAATTTGTGGATGCATAGAGCACGTCCACATTTGTTCAGCACTTTCGGCAGAATGGTCGTGCGTTTCGGTCATTGCCGCCTCGTCTTTTTCGGTAGAATTGCCACCAAAAATGAGCCACCCACCTAAAAGTCCTATCACAGCTGCGATACCGATGTATAAAATGTTTTTGTTCATATCAAATTATTTATTTTCTAATCGTTCAATCATCTGCTTCATTTCTTCAATTTCCTTCTTTTGTGCCTTGATGATATCCTGTGCCAGTTTCTTCACTTCAGGGTCTTTAATATCAGCACGTTCACTCGTTAAAATCGCAATAGAGTGATGGGGAATCATAGCTTTCATCCAGAGAACGTCCCCAACTGTTGTCTTTTGTTCTCTTACTAAAGTCAAAGCCCCAACAAATAGGATTAGGCTGCCTACCAAAATGGCAATATTCTTCTTTTTATCGGTATACATATTCCGCATAAAAAACCACATTATTACGGCCATAGTCGCTATGCCAAGACATACCATATAAAACCGGGTCAAGCTAAAAAATACGTGGTCTAAAGAATATGTGTTTAAGTACATTGTGATGTACATAGCAATGAATGAGCAACCGAGCATCAAGTAAAATTTAGTGTACTTACTTAATCCATTGTTCTCGTTTTTGTGTTCTTGTGAATTCATAAATTTTGGTTTTTATAGTTAAAGAATTATTTAATTGATTTTGTTCTTAATCTTAGTGCGTTAGCAATAACCGATACGGAACTGAAACTCATTGCTAAAGCGGCAATCATTGGGGATAAAAGGATTCCGAAAAATGGGTAGAGTAAACCGGCTGCTATCGGTATACCCAACGTATTATAGATGAGGGCAAAGAACAGATTCTGCTTGATGTTCCGCATAACAACATCACTCAAATTTCTGGCTTTCACAATCCCTTGCAAGTCGCCTTTTACCAATGTGAGTGCCGCACTTTCAATAGCTACATCTGTTCCTGTTCCCATTGCTATTCCAATATCACTCTTTGCCAATGCAGGGGCATCATTGATACCATCACCCGCCATTGCGACTACGTGACCATTATTCTGCAATTTTTCAACTTCCTGTAATTTATTTTCAGGTAACATTCCTGCCTTGAAATCAGCTAGGTTGAGCTCTTTTGCCACGGCTTGTGCTGTATCGTGATTGTCGCCAGTTAGCATTATGACGTCAATATTTTTGTCCTGTAATGCTTTGATAGCTTTGGCACTTGTTTTCTTGATTTTATCACCTATTACAACATATCCAACAGTCTTACCATCAATAGCCAGATAAGAAACCGTCTTGCCTTGCTTTTGATAGGTTAGTGCCTCATTTTCCATAGCCTCTGAAAGTTTCGCATTTGCTACTTCCATCATTTTAGTATTGCCCAAAGACAGTTCTTTTCCATTGACCTTTCCTTCAACACCCTTACCAGTTACAGCATTGAAACCAGTCGCTTTTAGAAATTCAGTTTGTTGTTCCTTTCCGTATTTAACTGTTGCTTCAGCGAGTGGATGCTCACTTTGGCTGTTCAGGGAAACGATATATTGTAGTACTTCATTTTCAGTAAAGCCATTATCAAAAGCCCCAACTTTTTCAACTGTCGGTTTACCTTCCGTAATTGTTCCCGTTTTGTCAACTATGAGTGTATCTACCTTGTCCATCTTTTCGAGGGCTTCAGCGTTTTTGATAAGCACCCCATTTTGTGCACCTTTACCAACACCTACCATTACGGACATTGGTGTTGCAAGACCTAAAGCACAAGGACAAGCGATTATTAATACAGCGATGGCATTGACCAAGGCATAAACATAGGCTGGCTCTGGTCCCCATATTGCCCAGACCGCAAAGGTTATCAGGGCAATTATGACCACAACTGGTACAAAATATCCCGAAACCTTATCTGCCAAATTCTGGATGGGCGCACGGCTGCGACTAGCATCGTTTACCATATGGATGATTTGGGATAATAGCGTGTCTGAACCAACTTTTTCAGCTTTCATTAAAAAGGACTGATTTCCATTGATTGTTCCGCTACTGACCTTATCGTCTACGATTTTGTTTACGGGAATCGGTTCGCCTGTAATCATCGATTCGTCAACGGAAGTTTCCCCTTCGGTCAAAACACCATCCACAGGAATCTTATCGCCTGGCTTAACTCTTATAATGTCGCCTAATTCAATATCATCGATACTTACTTCTTTCTCTTCGCCATTGACTATTTTAATAGCTTTATTAGGTGCTAGCTTCAATAGCTCTTTTACTGCGGAATTGGTCTTGCTGTGAGCACGAGCTTCAAGTAACTGCCCCAAAAGGACTAAAGTGAGGATTACAGTAGCAGCTTCAAAATAGACGTGAACCGTACCTGCTTCGGTCTTAAATTGGTCTGGGAAAAAGTCAGGTGTAAGCATACCTATTACACTAAATAACCAAGCTACACCAGCACCTATTCCAATGAGCGTAAACATATTGAGATTCCAAGTTTTAATACTGCGGTAGGCACGTTCAAAGAACATCCAAGTAGCATAAAATACGACAGGAATGGAAAGCACAAACTGAATCCAATTCCAATACTTCAATTCCAGAATATCATATAATGGATTATTGGTCAGCATTTCGGACATTGCAATCAAAAAGATGGGCAATGTAAATGCAACTGCAATCCAGAATTTTTTAAGCAGCTTTCTATAAGTCTTTTCCTCAGCTGAGAGGTCGGGTTCCATAGGTACTAAATCCATCCCGCAAATTGGACAGCTTCCAGCTTCATCTTTTACGATTTCGGGATGCATAGGACACGTATATTGAGTAGCTGAAGAATTGGATAGATTTTGTTCTTCGACCAAATCCATTCCACAAACAGGACAATCACCTGGCTTGTCATAGGTTTTGTCGCCTTCGCAATGCATCGGGCAATAGAACTTTCCAGTTCCTAGGCCTTTTGACTTTTGATTTTTCTTCTCGGTAGATTCTGGACGCTGACCTGCTTCATAAATACTGTAAGTACTACCGTCTTTTTTCAAAATATCTTGAAATTCCTCAATCGGTATTTCGGTTTCCATATCGATTGTGGCTTCCGCTTTTTCCAAATTCACAGAAACATTTTCAACCTTATTTACTTTAGAAAGTGTATCCTCAACGTGTGACTTACAACCGTTGCAGGTCATTCCGTTTACCGGAAATGTTCTTGTTATAATACCATTTGACTTGATTGGATGAATATGGTATTTGTTTTTCTTCTCTTGTAAAGCCGCTTCAAATTTTTCTATGGGTATATGTTCTGACATTTCTATAACCGCAGTAGTAGAATCAAAGTCTATCTCAACACCTGTAACATTAGGCACATCCGTCAAAGCCATTTTAACGGTTCTCATACAACCTTTACAGGTCATTCCTTGAATTTGATATGTGTGTTTCATTTTTAATAATATTTAGAATTGAACTGAGCAAAATATTCAGATTCAATGTCAAAGGCTTTGATAATTCAGGTTAATGCTTATACAATTTTGTCTAGGGTTTTTCTATTCCATTTTTGTAATTTTTTATATTCTGTCATCGACATACCAGTGCTATTTTTGAACTGCTTTGCTAGATGGCTTCCACTACTGTAATCCAATGAATAAGCAATCTCAGAGAAAGTCATATTGTCCATTTGCAAGAGTTCTTTGGCTTTTTCGACCTTCAAACGAATGAGATATTTTTCAATGGTAATTCCAGCAGAAGCACTAAAAGATTTACTGATTATAGAATATTCCGTCTTTAATTCCTTGGATAGAATTACCGATAGATTTTCCTGCAATCCTTTCAAGGATTCTACACTTTCAATCAAAAACAATTTGACATTCTCTACTAAAATTGAGTTTTGGTCGTCAATGATTTCAAAACCGTTACTTTCAATAATTTCTTTTAGAACATCCTGACTAACCGAGGTCTCATCCATTACGATTAATTCCCCAAGCTCAATTGAAAGCACCTTTATTCCTGCCTTATCCAGTTCTTGCTTTAAGACCGTTTTACAACGGTCACAAACCATATTTTTTAATTTTAGCTTCATCGTTGTTTCATCTTTTCATTCTTATATAAAAGTAGATGGCCAAAATCAAGTCTACTTCAATACAGAATACCTCATAACCTTGAGGTGGATAATCTACTTGATAGTAAAGATGCCCGGCATCCCATAGCGCGTGAAGCACCAATCCTATCCATATCAAATTCTTATCTACAGTCAATCCGTAATACGCTATCAACAAAAAGGCAATGGCGTGCAATGATTCAAATACTACTTCTGGAAATTCAGTTGGGGTAAAGCCAATGTATATAAAGGCAATACCTGTTAAAATAAGCGCACCCATTTTACGGCGATTAAGTTTTAATGCCTCAATCCCTGCAATAATGACAAGTGCCGATATGACCGCAAGAACTATTTGATTCATACTTTACGGTTTTGGTAATTTTAAAATCATATTACTACCTAATTTTAAGTCATCAACGTGTCCGGCCAATTCTTCATTTTGACTTTTAAAATGCATATGCAAAAAGGTAGTATGATGAGTAAATACCGCTTGATGCGATTTGGAAAAGAAACCAATAATTTCAACTTCCTTATTTTCCTCAACACCATTTAAACCAGATTCCTTATGCTTTTGATGGGTGTGTTCAGTATCGCCATCTTTCCAATTGATGACGTGCCAGCTTAGTGATTGTGATTTTCCTTCAATTAAAAAAGGGATGGGCTTTTCGGTATCAATGCCTAACTGTTTCGCCTGTTCCTCAATGAATATTTCTAATTTCTTTGAAGAATTAATTGCACTAGGAATTTCAATATTCTGCCAATTCGCTATTTCAGCATAAACAATGAGTGAAGCCCTTTTATCAAAGGTTTTATCAAAGACAAGATTTCCAGATTGCACAGTTGAGTTAAATGCCTTGCCGTCAAAAATTTGAATCTCACCTTTCAAATTTTCAAAAGCACCCAATGCATATAAATGAGGCTTTTTTGAAAGCGAGTCCAAATAAGCAGTCGCTTGTAAATTACCAGACATCATTGAGCGCAATGCACCTGAGTATTTTACTTCCGTATTCTGATTGCCTGAATTACAACCAACCACTAATAAAGCAAATGACACTAAGACAAGAATTTGTTCTGATAAACGACCCATAGTTGATTACTTCAAAGTTTCTGTGACTTTACCACATTTCAACATCTTATTCCCGAAGTATGGATTGCGGATTTCCTCTTCTTTAGAGAGCCAGTAACCGCCTTTGTTGTTAAAGGCCATTGGGCAAAATTGTTTATAGACCTCACCACTAGAAAGTGATTCAGCTACCACATCAGTCATCTTTTCCGTAACATCGGAAAATATGGTACGTTGTACTTCGATATCATTTGTTTCTGAAATTTTAGAGAGCATACCTTTTAAATCTGCATCATCCGTGTTTCCCATTAACATTTTTGCCCCGGATTGAGCCTCATTGAAATCTGAGTTTACCAATGCGGTTTTTAAATGAATGTAGTGTTGAAATTGTTTTCCAACCTTATTATCATTAAAGGTTAATTCAGCTGACTTGGCAGTCTCAGTAACTGAATCTGAATTTTTGTTGTCATTTTTTATTTCATTTTTACACGAAACCAAACTTGCGATAGCAAGCATTAATACTGTTGTCTTAAATAGTGTTTTCATTGTTATAATTTTAGATTATTGATTTATTAAATAATTGATGACGGCAGATTGCACATAGTACATTTGCACCGACACGATTTGATTAATTTGAAATTTTAGTTGTAATTCCTGTATGTCTAGCACATCGTTAAAATCTATGGTACCCGTTTCGTAATTCTTTATCAGAATTTCTTCAGCATCCTTTGCCTGTTTTAGATTTTTTTCCTGAGTATTGAATTTTATCCGTGCTTGATTACGTTGTGATTTTGCCTTTGCGAAAGCAGTTTCCAACGTGTTCAATCGCTCATTTTTTTGAGATTCTATTTCCTGTTGTCGCAACTTGTTTTGCTTGGAAACAGAGCTATACTTATTATTGAAAATAGGTATGGAAATTGTAACCATTGGCATCACTATATCCTTTCCGTTATCGTTAAAGTTCATCGCTGGTCGCTCTGCCACGGGAACATAGTCTAGCCCAAATCCTAGATTTGGCGCACTTTCTTTTTGATTCAAAAGTTCTGATTGCTCTACGGATTTGTAGAGCTTGTCGTATTTAAGCAGTTCAGGATTGAGGGATAATCCTTCATCACTAAAAACAGGGTCTTCCGATGGAATCATCATTTCTGGAACAACATCAACGACAATATCTTCCTCACGATTCAGCAGATTATTGAACACGGTTTGTTCTGCGAGATATTCTTCCTGCAAAACTTCCTTTTGTTGTTGCAGTTCATTCTGACGGATTTGTAAACGTAGGACATCCACAGCCGAGGCTTTTCCAACTTCAACAGATGTCAATGCCAAACGCTCGTAGGTTTTCAATAATTGAATATTATCGTCCAGTACATTTTGTTTCGCCTTATTGGCATACAAAGTGTAATACGATTGGGCGACGGAAAGCGCCAATTTTCGTTTGGCAATAGCAATTTCCACAAATTCGGTTTCAGCCATTGAACTGGCATAATTTTCCCTTGCTGTAATTGTTCCGAACCAAGGCAACATTTGAGATATTGAAAATCGTGCACGCTGAGCACCTGTTCTCGTTTCTGGTTCGCTCACAAAGTAGCCTGCACTAACGGTAGTGTTTGGCAATGTGTTAACCTCATTTATCCTTTCTTGGGCAATATTATACCGCAATTCATAGGCTTGAATTTCTGGATTGTTTGCCTCTGCTTCCTGAATGTAAGACTGTAATTCTTGTGCTTTCGCGAGAGCGGAAACAAGCAAAAGACATACTATGATTATTATATTTTTCATTTGCTCGCTCGTTTTAATTGAAATTCTTTTTTCATACTGAATAGCACAGGAACAACAAACAGCGTAATCAATGCTATAAGCATCCCACCGAAACTTGGTATGGCCATCGGTATCATTATATCGCTTCCTCGACCAGTTGATGTCAAAATGGGCAATAGTGCTAGTATGGTTGTTGCTGTTGTCATCAAGCAAGGACGAATTCGCTTTTCGCCAGCTTCTACTATCGAATCACGAATTTCATTTTTGTTTTCCGGTGTATTTCGGTCAAATGTTTGTGTGAGGTAGGTCGCCATTACAACACCATCATCGGTAGCAATACCGAACAGCGCAATGAATCCGACCCATACTGCTACACTTAGATTTATAGTGTGCATCTGGAACAATTCCCGCAAGTTTTCGCCAAAGAAATTGAAGTTCAAGAACCAGTCTTGACCATAAAACCATATCATTAGGAAACCACCTGCAAAGGCAACCGCAATTCCTGTAAATACCATTAGCGAAGTAGCGACTGAACGGAACTGGAAATAAAGAATCAAAAAGATAATGATGAGTGCCAATGGAACAACAACAGACAATGTTTTCTCTGCCCGTAATTGATTTTCATACGTTCCTGTAAATTGATAGTTGATACCTTTTGGAACGGTCAATTCACCGTTATCGATTTTCTCTTTAATTAACGCTTGGGCATTTTCTACCACGTCCACTTCAGCAAAACCATCCAGTTTATCAAAAAGGACATAGCCTACTAAAAAAGTGTCCTCACTTTTTATGACTTGTGGTCCTTGTTCGTAACGAATATCTACCAACTCACCCAGAGGCACAGGATTTCCTTTTTCTACGGGTACATAAATATTCTTTAAGTCCGTTGGGTTTTCTCTTAGTTCACGAGGATAACGTACACGAACCGCATAGCGTTCTCGCCCTTCCACAGTTTGCGTGAGAGGCATTCCGCCTACAGCTACTTGCAAAATTTCCTGAACCTTCATTATTGAAATGCCATATCGTGCAAGTTGCTCTCTGTCAATATCAATAAGCAAGTAGGGTTTACCTACGATACGGTCTGCAAAAACAGCTTGCTCTTTAACCCCTTCAGCCTGCTTTAGAACAGCTTCAAGCTGAAGACCAAAATCTTCGATTTCACTTAAATTCTGGCCTTTGACTTTAATGCCCATTGGCGCACGCATTCCTGTTTGCAACATTACCAACCTCGTTTCAATCGGCTGTAATTTTGGTGCTGAAGTAATGCCAGGCAGCTTTGTGACTCTTACAATTTCATTCCAAATATCATCTGGACTTTCAATTTCAGGACGCCAATTTCGATAGTATTCACCGTCATCATCAACAATCAATTCATTTCTTGTAACAGTAGTTTGTAGTTGTGATGCTTCATAGTTTGCATCATTTTCAACTTCATTATTAGGGTTGATGACCAATTTGTTATTTTTTAGAACAAAAAGCCCGTCATCATTGACTCTGTATCGCTCTCGTTTTCCTTCCAGATTCATCATATATTCAGACTTGTACTGAATAACATTTTCGTACATCGAAAGCGGTGCAGGGTCAAGCGCAGACTCGGTTCGTCCAGATTTACCGACCACCGTTTTTATTTCAGGGATAGTGGCGACGGCCATATCCAATTGCTGTAAAATCCGTTTATTTTCTTCAACCCCTGCGTGCGGTAAAGATGTTGGCATCAACAGGAATGAACCCTCGTTTAGTGAAGGCATAAATTCCTTACCAGTATTCTGCATAATGAGAACACCGAATATGACTATAGCCGTTGGCATAGAAAGGAATAGAAATTTATTCCGTAAAGCCCATCTTAAAATTCTTGTATAGTATTTGCGAAAGACCCAAAATGTACCTAGCAATCCAAAGCAAACGATACTTACAAAAATGAGGTTCATTGCAATGCTTCGGTCAAAACCTAAGGGTCGCCAGTATTCAGCCAATAAGAAAACAATGGCTACCGATGAAATGATGATGTTGACCAAATTTGCTTTCTGTTCGGTCAACTTTCCTTGTAATCCAGCAATTCCAGAAGCACCAAAGGCAATCAATATAAGACCTAACCAGAACCCATATATCATTGCGATTATCCCCGCAATTATCAAAGAAATATTAAGTATGTATTTGAATGGGTTTTTGAGGCTTTTCTTTCGGAATAAAAAAGCTGCAAATGGTGGGATTAAAAATAGAGCGACAATAATAGACGCTGTAAGTGCCATTGTCTTGGTAAAGGCTAACGGGCGGAATAATTTCCCTTCAGCACCTACCATTGTAAAGACTGGAACAAAGCTAATAATGGTGGTTAGTACAGCCGTAAGAATTGCACCTGAAACTTCTGTGGTCGCATTATAAACGACTGTATTTATAGGCAGCTTATTTCCTTCAGAATCGGTGTTTTCCATATCCAAATGCCTAATAATATTTTCGGACAGAATTACACCTACATCGACCATTGTACCTATGGCAATGGCGATTCCAGAAAGTGCTACAATGTTCGCATCTACATTGAAAAGTTTCATCGCAATAAAAACCATCAATACCGCAACAGGTAATAGTCCGGAAATCAGAACAGACGCTCTAAGGTTAAAGACCATTATGATGATAACTAGAATTGTAATTAAAATTTCTAGCGTTAAGGCTTCATTCAGCGTGCCTAATGTTTCTTGAATGAGTTCGGTACGGTCATAAAACGGAACTATGGTAACTTGCGAAGTGCGACCATCGGCCAATTCTTTAGAAGGTAGTCCGGCACTTAAATCGTTGATTTGGTCTTTAACATTGTTAATGACTTCCATAGGATTTGCACCATATCGAGCCACAACCACACCGCCGACAACTTCCGCACCTTCTTTATCAAGAATGCCACGTCTTGTAGCTGGCCCTAAATGAACTTTACCAACGTCTTTTATTCTTAAAGAAGTGAAATTTTCAGAAGTAACAACAGCATTTTCTATATCCTCAATAGACTTCACATAGCCCAATCCACGGACGAGATATTCTGCTTGATTCATTTCTAACGTTTGAGCACCGATGTCTTGATTACTGTGTTTAACAGCTTTTACAATATCAGTCAGCCCAATGTTATACTGGCGCATCAATTCAGGATTTACGTCCACTTGATATTCCTGAACATAACCACCAATAGAAGCCACTTCTGAAACACCGCTTGCAGAGGATAACGCATATTTCACGTAATAGTCTTGAATACTGCGAAGTTCCTGTAAATCCCATCCGCCTGTAACATTACCATCGGTATCTCGCCCTTCTAATGTGTACCAGAAAATTTGTCCTAATCCCGTGGCATCAGGCCCTAAAGCTGGGTTTACACCATCAGGTAGTAATCCACTAGGAAGTGAGTTGAGTTTTTCAAGGATTCGACTTCGTGACCAATAGAATTCTATATCCTCTTCAAAAATGATATAGATGCTTGAAAACCCGAACATTGAGGAACTTCTAATGGTTTTCACCCCAGGTATTCCCAATAATGAAGTAGTGAGTGGATAGGTAATTTGGTCTTCAATATCCTGTGGCGAACGTCCTTGCCATTTGGTAAAGACGATTTGCTGATTTTCGCCAATATCAGGTATGGCATCCACGGCAACGGGGTTACTAGGCAGTATGCCAGTTTCCCAACCAAAGGGCGCATTTACAATACCCCAACCCACAAATAGAGCGAGCATCAGTACCGCTACGAGTTTGTTCTCGATTAAAAATTTTATGCTTTTATTGAGCATATAGAATGATAATTAGACAGTTATACAAAAAGTTGGTCTTGATGTGTTTCTGAAAAAAGAACACAACAAAACGAGCCCAAACGGAAGACCGCAGGGCGAGATATTTACTGTCTAAAAATCAAATTAAGTATGTCTCGTAGAGCGTTTGAATGTCGCGCTCGACAAAGGGGGGCGAATAATGCTTGAAAGGAACGATGTTCTCGTCTAGACCTTTAAAGCGATTTATGTATGTGTAGAAAAATGTTGCAACAAAAATTTGTTGCTCGAATGTAAGTTTATCGAAAGATGTTTTTAAGTCTTCGTTACCTTCCTTAACAAATTGCTGGTCAGTACAGCAATCTTTTTCAGTCATTGTTGGATTTTCACAACTTTTTACTGGCTGTGCTTTTTCCATACCACAACTTTCCGCTTTGGTAAAAACCGAAAAATCAACTAAAGAATCCCCACAATAATGCATATCAACAGTAAATGACATTGTAGTAAATAAGACTACAAAAGCCATCAAAACGGATAATATTTTATGGAAAATCTGTTTCATTTAGAGGGCAAAGTTACAAAAATTTAACAATTTTTATTGGGATTAACAGAATTTTAATTTTGAAAACACAGCTTTTCCAAGCCTTATATCTAAATAATTCTATCAATATTATTCACAATTAGTTGGTCCTGTTTTGAGCCTTAGCTAAGTGACAATCTTTGAAAGCAATACCGCTTTTACAAGGACAAGGGTCATCTGGAGATATAAAAGTTTCTTTTGTAACAAAATCTGGTTCCCCCTCAAAATCACCTTCCTTTCCGGTTTCGGCAATATTGAGAATTTCTTCTAACTCAGCTTCTTTTCTTTTTATTTCCGCTGCGGAAGGTTTAAGTCTTCGGGTAAGTTCCATATTGAAAACACTATCCCAAATTCGATATGTTTCTGAATCTTTGTTTGGTGGTTCATTAAATACTTCCCCTTCCTTATTTAAGGTTTGAAATTTTTTGAAATCTTCTTTTAATTCTGGTAATGTGACAAAGAATGTATCATTAGGGTCTACCGCAAAAAACAAATTTCTTAGAAATCTGTCGTTGGTACTAAATACTCTTGCAAATGGCGCATAAAACAAGTATCCCAAATCCAAAAGATTTGTCAATCTCTCACCGCATAACGAATTATTAATTCCAATATAGTATAGACTGACCACTTCATAACAATAGATTGCATATTCTGCCAAACTCTGTAAATCTGGATGCGATTCATTTTTCCATCTGGATTCAATAGAATTTTTTAAATCAGGATTTATGTCAAAATATTCCATCACAAGATTTAAAGTATCAACTGGCTCAATTTCGATGTAAAGGCGTTCTTTCAGCCTTTCCTTCAAGCTTGAAAACTTTTCTTCATTTGAAGGTTTATGGTCTCTTATTTTTATGTCTTTAAGATGGTCAAATTTTTCTTTGAATGTTTTCACCACGGCTTCATCCTTGGATTCTGTTCGCCATACATTGGCAATAATTTCATCCATAGTGTCGAACTCACCTCTTTTCCAACGCTTTATAGATAGTTCTTCTTCTGTCTCAACGAAAGTCATCCCTTTTTTCGTAGGAGTATTAATAGATTTTTGAGCGCTTAGAAATGGTCTGTTATGGGCAGTTGTAAATTCACCAGTTAAAGATTTTTCAACTAGCAATTTATAATCCATATTAACATAGGCGTTATATGGAAACATTTTTTTTGCTAAATCTGTAACTTGGTCTTTAGGTGGTTTCTTTCCTTCTTTTTCTTCTTTTGCAAGGTCACCCAGAATTTCTGAAACCAGTAGAGGTGTGATGTTCACAATATAATATTTATGAAGTTCAACTATATCATCATAATTGAGGCCTTGAAATGTTGATTTATCCAGTACTATAGGTATTGACATAATTATAATCTCATTTTTATACACAATTTAATTGTGTTCAAAATAGTTAAAATTAATGTTACAATATCTATTAAATCAAATGCATAATTCTAGGACAAGTATTAATGGTATTTAGAAAACAATTCTTTATCTAAATAAGGCACGTTTACAATGACGATATTGTTAAATTT
Source organism: Aquimarina algicola (assembly GCF_006443095.1). GTDB lineage: Bacteria > Bacteroidota > Bacteroidia > Flavobacteriales > Flavobacteriaceae > Aquimarina > Aquimarina algicola. Next base: position 659,684 of record NZ_VFWZ01000002.1, on the reverse strand, counting down.
CTTCAAACAGCTCTTTCCATTTTTCGCTGACCCATTTTATCCCTTAAAAGCGCCATATCATCACTAACCTTTTTTTCTACAACTCTTGCATAAATTTGAGTGGTGGATAATTTGGTATGACCTAACAATTTTGAAACAGTTTCGATAGGAACACCATTACTTAAAGTAACAGTTGTTGCAAACGTATGTCTTGCCATATGGAAGGTTAGGTTCTTTTTGATGCCACACAGGTCAGCTATTTCCTTTAAATAGCTATTTAGTTTTTGGTTTGAAAGTTTCGGAAGAAGGTTACTACTATTATGGGTTCTAAGGTGGTCTTTGTACTTATCGACTAAAACTTGTGCTTGATTTAATAATGGAATTTTAAATGGTGTGCCTGTTTTAATCCTATCTGCCATTATCCACGGATTACCATCTATACCAATTACAATATTGTCGCTAGTCAACTCTATAATATCACTATATGAGATACCGGTATAACAGCTAAAAACGAACAAATCTTTGACAACCAGAAGACGCTCAATCGAAGAGTTCAAGTCTTCGATACTCTGCAACTCTTCACTAGTCAAAAACTCACGCTCTTTCTTTTCAATCTTCATTTTAAAATTAATAAAAGGGTCTCTATCCAACCATTCCATTCGATAGGCAAGGGTTACCATTCTACGAAGACGTTTTATATGTTTCATAGCTGTATTGTTGCCGATTTTACTTTGTCCTGGTTTGGGAACATAAGAGCGTAGAAAATCCTCAAAGCCAATAACAAAACTATAATCTAGTTCAGAAATAAAAATATCAGTTTCCTCATACTCTTTTAAGATATACTCTAGCATATATCTTTGGCTAGTTTTATATTGACCCATCGTATTTTTATGCAGTTTATGCTGCATTTTTTCATTGTAATAATCAATAAGGTTTTGAAAAGAAAAGCGCTTTTTGTCTTCGCCCAAAAATCTAGCCTTGACCATTTGGGAAGTAAATGGTTTTTCTGCCTTTTTGAAGTCCTCGTATATTCGATAAATCTTTGATTGCACCTCGTTCAAATAAAGATTGAGAATACGTGAATCTTTACCGGTTCCATTAGCCCTTTGGGTTTTCTCATCCCAAGTGGTAATTTCAATTTTCTTTTTAAGGCTAATGTTCACGCGCTTACCATTTTGGGTAAGTCGAACGTAGATGTTTGCCTTGTTGTTTACAGCACGTTTACCGTACACCCAAAACAGTACTGAAAATGTTGATGAAGTTCGCATAGTTGTCGTCTTTTAATGGTTAAACATTACTGGACGAAAGTCAAATCAACTATATTAACTACGAGTAAGTTACGTTATTCTGTCAACATAATTTTGATAAAGAAGATATGTTGACGATTTGTGACCTTTTAGATGCAAATGATATCAAATTATATGATTGCTCTAAAAAAAGAAAACCTTGTAAATCATAGGATTTACAAGGTTTTGAGGGGTTTTGTTAACCCTTTAAGCGGTCTGGACGGGACTCGAACCCGCGACCCCCTGCGTGACAGGCAGGTATTCTAACCAACTGAACTACCAGACCAGTACCTTATTGCGGATGCAAATATACACCTCATTTTGTTACTCACAAATATTTTTCCAACTTTTTTTTCGATTAAATAAAAGTGTTTACGCAAACTTTTGTCTTTCAGTAAAATATGTCATCAATATTTTATTGAAACTTTTTGTGGTATCTGCCTCAACATATTTAATCCCATATTGGGTACATTTCATTTTTAAATCATAAAAATATGATGAAATCGCTTTTCTGTAATTATCCTTAATATTATCAGCATACAAATTGATGTGATCGCCTGTTTCAACATCAACAAATCGAGTGGGTAAATTTTTAAAATCAAAATTTAGCTCTTTTATGCTGTCATATGTGTGAAAAAGAACAACCTCGTGTTTGTTGTATTTAAGATGTCTAAGCGCTTCAAATAGTTTATTAGGTTGCGATGATGCTTGTAGCATATCGGTAAACAAAAATATTAATGATCTTCTGCGTATTTTTTCGGCAATAAGGTGTAAATACTTAAAAGTATCTGTGTTTTTATTGCTTGGAATGCTTGTAATCGTTTCATTAAGTCTGTTTAAAAGCATTTGATGATGCCGTTCACTGCCTTTTTCTGGAGTGTAATATTCATATTGATCACTATATATGCTCAAACCTACTGCATCTCTTTGTTTTTTTAAAACATTCATTAAGCATGCAGTAGCCAACACAGAAAAACTTATTTTATTTAAAGATTCCAGATGGTGTTCTTTAACTTTGGGATAATGCATTGAAGAAGAATTGTCAATAATGATATGGCATCTTAGATTTGTTTCTTCTTCATATCGTTTTGTGAAAAGCTTATCGGTTTTTGCAAAAAGTTTCCAATCAATGTGTTTTGTGCTTTCGCCAGAATTATACACTTTATGTTCTGCAAACTCTGCAGAGAAACCATGAAAAGGACTTTTATGGATGCCAGAAATAAAACCTTCGACAACTTGTTTTGCCAATAACTCCAAGTTTGTAAATCCTGTAGTTTTATTAATTTCTTTTTGAAAATCCATAATTAATATTATTTAGTAAGTCTACTTACCTGCATATTACAAAATTATTATGATGAATACTATTTAAACTTAATTATAGGGTTAGCTCAGCTCAATTGTTTTTGAATACAAAAAAAGCTTGACAAACGTCAAGCTTCTATATTATTCAATTTGTATATTACTTTTATAACAAAGAATCCAAAGCTTCAGCATATACATTTTTAGGAGAAACTCCTACTTGGCGACCTACTACTTCACCATTTTGAAAAACTAATACTGTAGGGATGTTTCTTACACCATATTTGGCAGCAAACTCTTGATTTGCATCAACATCTACTTTTCCAACAACAGCTTTGCCTTCATATTCATCGCTTATTTGTTCTATAATAGGACCTACCATTCTACAAGGACCACACCAAGCAGCCCAAAAATCTACTAATACAGGTTTGTCACTTTTAAGTACTACTTCATCAAAAGTAGCATCTGTTATTTCTAGTGCCATAATTATTTATAATTTTAAAAAATTCTTACTTATTTATCATTTCACAAAATTAGTCAATAATTCTGCGAAAGCTTACAACCATAATATTTGTTTTGATTATGAGGGCATCAGATTTTCTGATAATTGTATCAAAATTAACCAAGTACCTATTGTATAATCAATATGTATTTTGCAATAACAATAGTAAGGATAAAATTCTAGTTATAGAAGTAGTATATTAAAAATAAAATTAGCATTATATTTGTTTTATCATGTGTTGATAATGATGAAAGAAATTCAATTACCCTCTTATTATATTAAATTCAAAGCATCACATGCTATTTTGGTGATGAAAGAAGGTTCTACTGTTACGATGGAAATTTCAGAAGAAATTACATCTATGATGGAAGATTTTTATAAAGGAAAAAACTTTATACTGATTTCGCATAGAAGATTCCCTCATGATATTGATCTCAATGTTTATAAAGGAAGAATCTTAAAAAATATGATCGGTTACGCCATTGTTTCTGACAATCCCGAAGAGATGGAAAGAGCAATGGTAGAACAATCTCTTTGGAACGAGGCCTTTACTTTTTTTAAAACATTAGAAGAAGCAGAAAACTGGGCAAGTAGCTTCTTTGATTAGTTCTTTAGTTCAGTTTATAGTATATAGATTCGTTTTCTAATGCTGTTAATAGTTCTTGAGAGATATTTACTTTTTGTTTTCTACTGGGCATATGTAATTTTAATTGCTCTGCCATTTCATAAATTACAAAATTCAAGGTATGACTGCCACTATGATGACCTAGCAATTCTTTTAAACTAACAATTCTATCATCAGAAATATCATTGATATCTAACTGAATGGTCAGTTTTCTAGCGTAGCTTTCCATTACATCGTGCAATAACTGAAAACTATTGAATTGTATTCTTGGATCTCCTTTTTTGCCTGTATCTCTATTTACCCAACCTTCTTTAATAAAGGCTTTGGTATAGACAAATGTACTTTTTACAAGAAATGCGCGATGTTTGAGGTAGTCTTCTCCAAAAACTCTAAACTCGTGTGCTGTGTTGTAATCTTCCATAGTAAAAGTTGCCCATCCTTTACCATTTTTAGAAGTACGATGTTCTACATTGGTGATAACTCCACCAAAAGAGATCTCGCGATTGATATTACTTTCTAGGTCTGCAAAGTTCAATAATGTACCATTGCAAAAATATTTCATTTCATATTTAAAATCATCGAGTGGATGTCCTGAAAGATAGATGCCTACAACTTCTTTTTCTCGTGCTAATTTTTCCATTGTACCCCATTCTTCACAAGGTGGTACAACAGGTTCAGGAATTTGAACTTCACTGGCTTCTCCAAATAAACTTACCTGAGAGGAGTTTTCACTTTCTTGAAGTTTTGCTCCATACTTCACTGCTTTTTCTAGAAAAGTAATACCATCTCCTTCTTCATGAAAATACTGCCCTCTGTGGGTTTCTGAGAAAGAATCAAATCCTCCTGCCAATGCTAAGCTTTCAAAAGCTTTTTTGTTTGCTGCTCTTAGGTCTATGCGCTTGGCAAGATCAAAGATGGATCGATAAGGGCCATCTTCTTTTCTGTTTTCTACTATGGTTGCCACCGCTCCTGTACCTACACCTTTTATAGCGCCCATCCCAAAACGTACTGCTCCGTCTTTGTTTACCGAGAATTTATGATAAGATTCGTTTACATCTGGTCCAAGTACTTCTAATTTCATACGTTTACATTCTTCCATAAAAAATGTAACCTGTTTAATATCGTTCATGTTATTAGAAAGTACAGCAGCCATATATTCTGCAGGGTAATGCGCTTTTAAATAAGCTGTTTGGTAGGCGATCCACGCATAGCAGGTAGAGTGAGATTTGTTGAAAGCATATGCTGCAAAAGCTTCCCAATCTTTCCATATTTTTTCCAACTTATCTTCTGCATGTCCTTTGGCAGCAGCTTGCTCAATGAATTTTGGTTTCATCTTGTCAAGCACTGCTTTTTGCTTTTTACCCATTGCTTTTCGTAAAACATCTGCTTCACCTTTGGTAAAATCAGCTAGTTTCTGTGATAAAAGCATCACTTGCTCCTGATATACTGTGATCCCGTAGGTTTCTTGTAAATACTCTTCGCAAGCTTCCAAGTCGTAAATAATTTCTTCTTTTCCATGTTTTCTATTAATAAAACTAGGAATATATTCAAGAGGACCGGGTCTATATAAAGCGTTCATGGCTATAAGGTCTGCAAAAACAGTCGGTTTTAGTTCTTTCATGTATTTTTGCATCCCCGGTGATTCGTATTGGAATATCCCTACGGTTTCACCTCTTTGGAAAAGTGCGTAGGTTTCTTCATCGTCTAATGGAAAATTCTCGGGATCGAGTTCTACGCCATGTTTTGCTTTGACAATTTTTACGGTATCCTTAATTAAGGTTAGTGTTTTAAGACCTAAGAAATCCATTTTAAGCAATCCTGCACTTTCTACGACAGAGTTGTCAAACTGTGTGCAATACATGTCAGAGTCTTTTGCTAGTGCAACAGGGACAAATTTTGTAATATCGTCTGGAGTAATAATTACTCCACACGCATGTATTCCAGTATTTCTTACAGACCCTTCTAGTACTCTAGCCTGATTTAAGGTTTCTGCTTCGAGGTCTGAGCCTTCTGCTATATTAAGGAGTTCATTAACTTTTTCGAGCTCATCACTTCTGAATTTTTTCTTCAGTGTAGCTTCGTCAACACCAAAGATTTTACCAAGTTTTGACATATTAGGAATGAGCTTGGCGATACGGTCTGCGTCCCCAAGAGGCAAGTCTAGTACTCTAGCAGTATCTCTTATTGATGATTTGGCAGCCATTGTACCATATGTAATGATTTGTGCTACTTGATTTGCACCATATTTTTCGATTACATAGTCCATTACACGTCCTCGACCTTCGTCATCAAAATCGATATCGATATCGGGCATACTTACACGATCAGGATTCAAAAATCTCTCAAAAAGTAAATCATACTTAATAGGGTCTAGGTTGGTGATCCATAGACAATAAGCTACGGCAGATCCTGCTGCTGATCCACGTCCCGGACCTACAGAAACTCCCATTTCTCTGGCGGCACGGATGAAATCTTCTACAATCAAAAAATACCCCGGATATCCTGTTTTTTCTATTACTTTTAATTCAAAATCAAGTCTTTCGTCAATTTCGGGAGTAATTTCTTCATAGCGAATCTTAGCGCCTTCGTAGGTGATATGTCTTAAATATGCATTTTCTCCTCTTTTTCCACCATCATGTTTGTCTTCTTCGAATTGAAATTTTTCTGGAATATCAAATGCCGGCAATAATACATCTCGGGCCAGAATAAAAGGCTCTATTTTGTCTACAATTTCATTGATATTGATGATGGCTTCTGGAAGATCTTTAAATAAGTCTTTCATTTCTTCTGAAGACTTAAAGTAGTATTCCTGATTGGGTAGCCCATATCTATAGCCACGTCCTCTACCAATTGGAGTTGCTTGTTTTTCGCCGTCTTTTACACATAATAAAATATCATGAGCATTAGCATCTTCTTTCTCGCAATAATAGGTATTGTTAGAAGCGATCATTTTTACGTCATGTTTTTTGGCAAAATTGATCAACACTTGATTTACCCTATTTTCATCTTCTTGATTATGGCGCATGATTTCGATATACAGATCGTCTCCAAATTGTTCTTTCCACCATAATAAAGCTTCTTCGGCTTGTTTTTCTCCAATATTTAATACTTTACTAGGAACTTCACCATATAAGTTTCCTGTAAGTACAATAATATCTTCTTTATATTGACTTATGATTTCTTTGTCTATCCTTGGAACATAATAAAAACCATCTACAAATCCGATAGAAGACATTTTGGCAAGGTTGTGATATCCATTTTTGTTTTTGGCTATCATCACAATTTGATATCCATTATCCTTTCTTGATTTATCTGTATGATTTTCACAAACAAAAAACTCACATCCTACTATTGGTTTTATTTCTACACCTGATGGTTCTTCGCCATTTTCAATTGCTTCTTCATTTGCAGCTTTTACACTTTTATTATGATTGGTAACTGCTTGTACAAAATGAAAAGCTCCCATCATATTCGCATGATCTGTCATAGCTACTGCATTCATTTTATGTTTAGCGGCAACTTTTACCAAATCAGGGATACTTGTTGTGGATTGTAAAACCGAAAATTGTGTATGGTTGTGTAAATGGATAAAATTAGCCTGATCAAGAGCAGCAATATTTTCTTCTATCTCTTTTTGAGATAAATCTGATCCAATTTGTTTTTCTAGAGCCTCTCTTATTTTTTGAGAAGCTTGTTTGAGGTTAATATGTTGTAGTCCTATAAGTTGTATAGGGGCTGAATTAACTTCTTTAAATTGATCAAAATAGTTAGGAGAAACATCGAGTTCTTCTGCTGTAAAAACTTGCTTTCGGATCAGTTCTAAAAAACAACGTGTTGTAGCTTCAACATCTGCAGTTGCATTATGAGCTTCGTTAAAACCTACTTCAAAGAGATATTGATGAAGTTCAGTAAGTGTTGGGAGTTTAAACTTGCCTCCACGACCACCGGGAATTTGACAAAGTGCTGCTGTAGTTTCAGTACAGGTATCTAAAACAGGTAATTCTTGAAGGTTGTTTTCTATGTCAAGGCGATAAAATTCTGCGCCCATGATGTTTACATCAAAACCTACATTTTGACCTACGACAAACTTGGTTTTAGAAAGAGCTACATTAAATTTGTCTAGCACTTCCTGTAATGTGATACCATCTTGTTGAGCAAGTTCTGTAGAAATACCATGTATCTTTTCTGCATCATACGGGATATTAAAACCTTCTGGTTTTACAAGGTAATCCTGATGTTCAATGCAATTACCCATAGCATCATGTAATTGCCAGGCAATTTGGATACACCTTGGCCAATTATCTGTGTCGCTTATAGGCGCATCCCATCTTTTAGGAAGCCCTGTAGTTTCCGTATCAAAAATTAAGTACATAAAAAAGGTATTTCGAAAATAATAAAGCCTTACTTCAGACTTTCAAAAATACAGAAAATCATGGCTTCTGCTTATGAAAAGTTATTCAGAATTATTAACTATTTTGAGATCTTATAAATTGTGGATTATTGTTTTAGATTAAATTCTCAAAATACAATGGCCATTATGAAAATAACCTAGCTGCAATTACTTGCAACTAGGTTTATGACTATAGATCTGCTTATGGAATAAAATTATCTATTACGCGGAGAGCCAATTTGAGTGCCTATTACACTTTCGCTTGGCTGCGTAATAACCGGGCAGTTTATAATTGCTCCTGTAGCGGTTAGCAAATCAGACAATGAGTTTGCCAATGGACTTGGATTAGCATTACCTCTAAAAGGAATTAAAGTACCGTCTGCTAATAACTGGTTAATTTGGTCAAAACTTCTTAAGATTGGGCGTTCTGATTCTGGAATTGTAAATTCTGTAATGTGAGCGTCCCACATAGGTGCATATCTTTGGTCACTAGGATCAATAGGAAACGTATTTGTAGGATCTTGTACTTGTCTATCGCTTAAAGAAGCCGTATTGAGGCCCTGAACTCCAAAACCATCGGTATCTGTAGTTCTACCATTTGCAGTTGGACTAAAAGGCAACATAGAACCACCGGGAAATAACCCAAATGTTGGTAGGTTTGCTAGTCTTGGTGCAAACACTCCCAATTCTATTGTAGCTGGTCCCGGGTCAGAAGTATCTGTTACGATATGAAAATAATATGGTTGTCCGTCATGCCATCCATCTAATAGCTGCATCACAACAGATGCTTGATCAGGAGCAAAGTTTGGATTGTTTAGATCATCTTCTTGCTCAGGTCCGTTACCATCCGGATTAGGGATTCTGTCATGTAGACCGGTACTGTTGGCTACCATTTGTGCATTTATCACAACTCCACTAGGTAACACTACATAAGAAGACCACTCTGGACTTGCTATTGCACCAGGATTTACTTGTGCTGGAGGAAATCCAAATAATAATCCGTCTTCTGATGTTGGACCAGGTACTAAAGATCTTTTTGGTGAGAAATCTACAGACCCCTCAAATACAAGTCTTCCTCTGCGGTTAAAATACGCATTTTGTTCTCCACCTGAGCCTATTGCAGCTGCCATTCTTGGAGAAAAAATAACACCCAACTTTTTTGCCATTTTTTTGTCGGATGCTTCTGTAATCACATAATAACATCTACGAAGTCCATTTGGAGTAGTTTCTAAACCTCGAAACATTGGAAATCTTGCTGTAGGCCCAGCAGGAACTACTGATCTGTCTATTCTAAAATCGATTCCTAAAACACTAGGTAGAAAAACATTTTGTTCTGATGTAAATGATAGTGCAGGGTTACTTGCGTTAAAAGGGATTCCACCATCACGTTTTATACTGCTTAATAATAGTTTAGCTTCTTTTAGTGCTTTTAAGGATTTAAAAGATTTTGAATCATCTGTTGTTGATGCGCTTTCTGATAATTGATTGTCGTCATTACTACAAGAAGAAAACAATACGACAACAAATAAGCTTAAGAGTACGGTTTTAAAATTTTTCATTATTCTATTTTTTTAATTTGTGTATAAAAAACAATTGGCCAATTGTTTATAATATCGAAAATTCAATATTTAAGATTTGATCATTTGTTCAGACGACAGCAACATTTCTCGCTTACACAACGAATTTTATATAGAAAATAGATTTTATGATTTTTTTAATATTTAAAATTAATAATATATTGATTTTAAGTATTTTATATTTTTTGAAAAAATGTTAATGCTTTGTAGGATTATAGTTTTTTTTAATATTTACTTAACTTTTTTTAAGGTTTTGTTGAAAAATGGTAATTTTTTTTAATGTTTTATAGCTAACATTTTTTTTAATCAGATCTAATATTTTATAGGGAGTTAATAATGAATATATAAATTTGAAAAGCGCTCATATTATGAGCGCTTTTTTCAAATTTAAGTAGGGGTAATTTTAAGATTGGGGGATAATTTTAAAAAAATTGAAACTAGTATCCAAAGTCAAAACGGCCTTCAGATATTGTGGAGTCACTTCTGGTTTCGAATTCAAAAGTTCCACTAATACACTTTGTTTCTATATTATGCTCGGTTATAATTAATCTTCCTGTAAAAGCAGAGGACTTATCTTTTTCATAAGCATATGTTGCACTATAGTCACCTGATCCTGATAAGGCATATTCTCCTGGTTTTGCATCAGAAGGAAATACAATTGTAATCTCCTGAGTTTCGTTTGCTGCCGTAATCAAAATTGATACATTGTCTACACCAAATAAATTTGCACTATGATCATCTGTAATCATTTCTGAGCCATCAGCCATTGCAGTCAAAGATGCATTAAGTAAGCAAGGATTAATTTCCTGAACTTCCTCTTCTTCTATAGTTCCATTTTCAACAGGAAGTCTATAGAACCATCCACTTCTGAAATTGATCGCATTGCCATTTTCATCTTTGAGGTTATCAAAATAAAAGTTACCAGAAATCTCACCATCTATAATATCTGTAATAATAACTTGTCCATCAGACTCACCATCTTTAGAAATGTAAGTTTTCTCTTGTTTTTGATAATTTATTTTACTGATACTTTTTTTACTTTGTTTACTGGTTTTATATGTTCCCGTATTAAGAGAATTGGTTGTAAAACTAATAGTTTGTTCGCCATCACTACCAGAAATCACAAGGGTTCCGTCGTCGTAAAGAATTGCTTTTTTTACCGAGGATCTAAATAAATCATTTCCGATTTTTGCTTGTAATGCAGGGTCATTGATCTCAACGTCTGTTGTACAAGAGGTAAAAATTAAACAATATAATAATAAAGATAGAGTAATAGTTCTAATCATAGGCTTGGGGCTTTTATGGTTATGCTTTACGGACTAACCGTAATTTATTACTGATACAAACATACGGTGAAAATTCTTTGAAAACAATTTTTTTATCGAAAAAAAACATATTTTATCGATGAAATACACAAATAAGATTTTTTTAGATAAAATAAGTAGGTGTAGTATGTAATTTTGAACTTGTAAAAAACCTATGATTTAAATTACTGAGACTCTTTTAAATCTATGATTAATATTTAAAAGACAATAAACTTTACAAAATACTGACTTTTATTGAGTTAAAATAGTTATCTTTGCGCCCTTAATTATAAATAGGGTCGAGTACCCAAAAATTAATTCATATGCCTGTTAAAATTAGATTACAGAGACACGGTAAAAAAGGGAAGCCTTTTTACTGGATCGTAGCGGCAGACGCTAGATCAAAGAGAGATGGTAGATTTCTTGAAAAATTAGGAACCTATAATCCAAATGTAAACCCGGCAGCAATTGATGTAAACATTGATGGTGCTGTAAAATGGTTACAAAACGGTGCACAACCAACTGATACGGCAAGAGCAATATTATCTTATAAAGGTGTGATGTTAAAAAACCATTTGGCTGGGGGAGTACGTAAAGGAGCATTGACAGAAGAGCAAGCAGAAGAGAAATTCCAAGCTTGGTTATCTGAAAAAGAAGGTTCTGTAAATGCTAAAAAAGAAGCATTAGCAAAAGAAGATGCTGATGCTAAAGCTAAAATTTTAGAAGCTGAGAAAGAAGTAAATGCAAAACGTGAAGCAGAAGCAGTACAAGCCGAAGCTGAAGCTAATGCAGAAGCATCTGAAGGTGAAGCATCAAACGAAGCTGGCAACGAAGAAGAATAAATTGTTGCATTATTAACGATGAAGAAAGAAGAATGCTTCTATCTCGGTAAAATCGTAAGTAAATTCAGTTTTAAAGGCGAAGTATTGATTAAATTAGATACTGATGAGCCTGAAACGTATTCAAAGATGGAATCAGTATTTATTGATTATAACAATAATCTGGTTCCATTTTTTATTGAAAAAAGTGCTCTTCATAAAAGTGATTTACTTAGGGTTAAATTTGAAGATATAGACAGTGAAGAAGACGCTGATGACCTGATGAAGGCAGAAATATACCTTCCGCTTACATTACTGCCCAAACTTGAAGGAGACCAGTTTTATTATCATGAGATTATTGGTTTTCAAATTGTAGATAATATTTTTGGTGAAGTAGGTATAATAACTTCGATCAATGATACTACGGCACAAGCATTATTTGAAATTGACCGTAATGGGACTGAAATCCTTATTCCTATGAATGATGAATTTATAGATAAAGTTGATAGAGAAGCTAAAGTGATTTATGTGAATACTCCCGAAGGATTAATTGATCTCTATCTTTAAAAAACAAATACTGTTTTATCTAATCTGATGATTTTTTTTGGAAGAGAATTATGAATACCAAAACACCTCCTTTTGTATTTAAGCAATTTACAGTAAAGCAAGATCGATGTGCTATGAAAATCGGCACAGATGGAGTGCTTCTTGGTGCATGGGTTCCTTTAGATGAATCTATAACGTCAATATTGGATGTTGGAACCGGAACCGGTGTAATTGCTTTGATGGCTGCACAACGTTCTTCGGCAGCAGTAATAGATGCTTTAGAGATAGATGCTGATGCTTATGAACAAGCTGTAGAAAATTTTGAATCTTCTGATTGGGGAGACCGGTTATTTTGTTACCATGCTTCATTTCAAGAGTTTTTTGAAGAAATTGATGATCAATACGATATGTTGATTAGTAATCCTCCTTTTTATAAAGAAGATTACAAAACAAAAGATAATAAGAGGGATTTAGCTAGATTCGAAGATGCATTACCCTTTACGCATCTTTTTTATGGAGCATCAATATTATTATCCGACCAGGGACAATTTGCAATTATTGCACCATATACAGAAGAAAAGAATATAATCACTATAGCAGCAAAAGTATCTTTGTATCCTAAAAAAATCACCAGGGTGAAAGGTACTCCTTCTTCTGACATTAAGAGAAGTTTGTTTTTGTTTTCTAAAGATGAGCAAGAGTGTAGTGTTGATGAATTAATTATCGAGAATTCTAGACATGATTATACAGAAGAATACATAGAACTTACCAAGTCTTACTATTTAAAAATGTAAGATATTAAATAAAAAGAGAAGGCTATACACCTTCTCTTTTCAAAATTCAATCACTCTATGAAATTTTAATTTATAGTACTATAAATTAAAGTCTTTTTCTTTGTTTTAGTGTTGGATTATTTAGAAATCCAATTTCCATCTGCATCACAAAACACTTCCATAGTTTTTTCTCCCTGTTTTAAGATTAGCATAAACTCAGAAGCATCTTCTTTTGCACCTGCTTTTTCAATAGTTGATCCTGCATAATCTTTTGCAACAGCATCAATTATTTTTTGTGGCAAGTTTTCTATAGCTAATTCTACATATTTATCTTGAATTGGGGCAACAGCTTCAGTAGTATCATTACTAGCTAACTCTTGAGCTGAACTATTTTGAGTTCCTATTAATAATCCGAATGCTAAAGCTGGTAATACAAATAAATTTTTCATCTTTTTTTGAGTTTTAATATTTTATAATTCTTAATCTTATATTCTTATATAGAAGAATTATGCCATAGGATTTGGATTACTATATTTTTTATATAAAAACTTGATTAGCAGTTGTTTGTTTGTGTTTGGTTTAAATTGAGTAGCAAGAAATCTGTCTTTTTTATGTAGAAAACGTATTGCTACTGCGGAATTAATACACGGAATTAGAGTTAGAAAATAAAAGCTAGATTGTGTAATACAAAAAAAGGAAAGCTATTATAGCTTTCCTTTCCAAAATTCAATCACTCTACGAGATTTAACCTAATAATCGATCAGGTTAATTTTTATAGCCATTAGGCTTATCCTTTGATGTTTCCTTCTGCATCAAAAACTACCTCAGAAACTTTCTCACCTTGTTTTACAGTTAATTTGAACTCAGAAGCATCTTGAGTAGCTTCTGCTTTTTCTATAGTTGCATCAGGCATATTCGCAGCAACAGCATCTAAAACTGGTTTAGGTAAATTTTCTGGAGCAATTTCGATATACTCCTGTACAGTAGAGGTAACAGTTTCTGTATCATTGATTGCTACATCTTGTGCTGTACTGTTTTGAGTTCCTATTAATAATCCGAATGCTAAAGCTGGTAATACAAATAAATTTTTCATCTTTTTTGAGTTTTAAATATTTTATAATTCTTAATCTTATTTACTAGTATAGAATAATTGTGCCATATGATTAAAGTGTTTGTTTTTTTGTGATTAAATGCTTGATTTTCATTATCTTAGATTCTTTTTTGATTGTATCTTTGAATATAGACATGAAACATTTTATGTGGATAAATAGTAGAGAATGAGGAATTTATACACAATAATGTAATGGCTTTCTATGTCTTATTTAAAATATAATAAATTGAAAACCATTAATTTATATTGATGTGTGTAGACCAAGACGTAACAAAAAAAGGAAAGCTATTATGCTTTCCTTTCCAAAATTCAATCACTCTACGAAGTTTAACAAAGTATAAATAAGTATACTTGGCTAAATTTCTTTATCGTTTTTCAAAGTTTATCCTTTGAAGTTTCCTTCTGCATCAAAAACTACTTCAGAAACTTTGTCTCCTTGTCTAACAGTTATTTTGAATTCTGATGCATCTTCTGTAGCTTCTGCTTTTTCTACGGTTGCATCAGGCATATTCGCAGCAATAGCATCTAAAACTGGTTTTGGTAAATTTTCTGTTGCGATTTCAACATACTTTTCTTGCACAGGGGCTATGGTCTCTGTATCGTTGATTGCAACATCTTGTGCTGTACTGTTTTGAGTTCCTATTAATAGTCCGAATGCTAAAGCTGGTAATACAAATAAATTTTTCATCTTTTTTGAGTTTTAATATAATTCTTAATCTTATTTACTAGTATAGAATAATTATGCCATCGAATTAAAAAGAGTGATTAAAGAGTTTAAAGTGCTGTATTTTAGAAGTTTATGATTTTTTTTGATTCTGTATCAAAGTATAAATACAGTCTTTTTTATGTGGATAAAAAGTGAGAAATGAGGAATTTGTACACGTATTTATCTTCAGAAGAATAATTTGAAATCATAGTACAATTAAATTTTAGGGTATTTACTCGTACTTGTTCAAATTTCGCTTGTATGAGAATAGATGATATAGCTACTCCTTATATAAGAATACCTTTTTGCTTGTTTTGTTCATCAAGCTAAAAAGTGCTTTCATAAACTGTTATTGTACTTTCGGAAAGTCATCAAAAAAAATGATTTTTTGACAAGTAATGATTTGCAAGCTACTCCTACTTTTGATCCACTCTTTTGAAGTTAAAATTATATGAGATCAAATTTAGATTGCACTATTTTATCACATAATTCTTCCTTTGAAGAGAGGCTCTATTTGTCTATCTATTAATGTATTACATCAACTCAAACAAGTTTATTATTGAATTTGTGGATCTTAAAACTATTACAATGAAAAAACACAGACTTTTTTATTTTATGCTATTATTTGCTACTTACCTTGGGATGGCACAAGTAAGTAATGGAAATATAACACTTACTACACAAGCTGAAGTTGACGCGTTCAATTTTACAAAAATAAATGGGAAACTTGTTATTAAAGAGGCTTCTCCGGGGGCAATCACTAATATCGATAATTTGTCAATACTTACTTCTGTTTTTGATATTACTATCGAAAATAATACAGCTTTAACTAATATCAATGGACTTTCTAATATAACTGGTTTATCCAGTGATTTTGTTGAATTAAATTTAGTAATAAAAGACAATTCTTCTTTGGTTAATCTAGATGGATTGTCTAATCTAAAAGCAGAGGGACAAGATTTGCGAGTTATTAATAATTCTCAATTGCAAAATATTGATGGTTTATCTGGCATAACAACAAACGAAGAGTCTATCGGAACTTCAATAATTATAAAAGATAATCAATTACTACAAAATATAAATGGTCTTTCTGGTATTACAGTAGTTTCTCAAAATCTATGGATAGAGGGAAATCAAATACTAGAAAACTTAGATGGGTTGGCTAATATATTATACTATGCATTTACAGAAGTTGATAATTTAATATTACAAGACAATATTAATCTACAAGATGCTTGTGGGATTGTAGTAGCACTTAAATCTTATATAGAAGTTGCTGTTCCTACAGGATTAGAGCCTTTAATAGAAAATAACGGTTCCAAAGCAAGTTCAGTCGAAGATGTTTTCAAAAATTGTTGCGAGACATTAGACGGTAATCTTATAATTACTTCACAATCACAAATAGACAATTTTAATTTTTGCGAGATTACAGGTAATCTTACGATAAAAGAGGCTGTTGCAGGAGATATTACTGATCTTACGAATTTATCAATTTTAGAAACATTAGGAGGTAGTCTTACTATAGAAGGAAACTCAAATTTGACTCAAATTGTAGGATTTGAACAAGTTCCATCAATATTAGAAATAAATATAAAAAACAATCCAGAACTTTTAAGTGTTAGAGGATTTAATAGCCTAACAGCCCTTAATGGTTTTCTACTTTCTCAAAATCCAAAAGTAGAACGTATAGAGGGGCTTTCTAAGATAAATATATTAAAAGACTTTAAAATATTTAACGCTAACATTTCAGAACTTCCAAACTTAAATAGCTTAGAAAACATAAGAGGAGACTTGAACTTGAATAGAACTAAAATTACCAATATAGATGCGTTACAAAATCTAAAAAACATAGGTAATATCTTTTTATCAATAAATCCATTATTGGATAATATAAACGGTTTATCAGGCGCTACAATCAATAGTATAGTGATACGTATTTCATCAAATAATGCGCTCAGAAATATAAACGGGATAGCAGGTTTTAACCCTAATCCAAATACCTCTCCTGCAGATGTAGTTGTATCAAACAATGCATCTCTAGAAAATTTGGATGGATTGTCAAATCTGGCATTAATAAGAGGTAGGCTTATATTGATTAATAATCCTAATCTTCAAAACGCTTGTGGAGTTTTACCATTATTAACAACCCCCGGAGCTGTAAAAGGAGAGATTTCAATATCAAATAATAGTAGTAATACAAGTAGTGCTAATGATATTATTGCAGATTGCTCGAGTAAATCCTTACAAAACCTCACAGATATTTCGTCAGATGTAGCAACCAAAATTTATCCGATACCTTCTAATGGACAAGAGTTCTTTATCAAAAATGGACAAAAGAACACACCTTATCAAGTGATTTCTTTTTCGGGTATTGTAATAGCAGAAGGTATTATAGAGAGTGTAAATCAACAAGTGATATTGCCTAGGTCATTACAAAAAGGAATTTACTTTGTAAAGACCATCAAAGGTGACAAAACAAACAGCAATAAATTAGTTGTGAATTGATTAAAGGCTGATTTTTAGATAGAGAGAGGAGGCTGCCTGGAAGTATATTTTTAATATCTTGTTTTGAAAAATACGGGTATTTTAAATTCAATCATATTAAGACGAATAGTTAAAACTTTCGGGCAGTCTTATTTTTTAAAAATTAGATACAAGCTTAATTTTAAGACTTTTGAGAAAAAAAGAAATATTTTATATATTTCTGCAAGTAAAAATAACTTTAACAAATAAATTTAAGAAAAGATGAATTGTAAAAAACGTATTGTATCCTTTGTTTTTCTTTTGTTAGCTACATTTTCTATACATGCCAATGTATATTTAAGGTATTACAACAAAGATTCTAAAACACACAAGTTTGAAGTGAAAATTGCAGGATCTACAAAAACTGTTGAATTCGGAAGTAGCAGAACTTCTTCGGTAACGATACAAGGAGGAAGTGAAAAAGCCGAAATTAAAACAGATTGCGGATGGATTACATTGAGTGATGACGATAAGATTGAAATCAAAGACGGTTGTATAACCATAAAATAAAATGAATAGTGCTATGAAGATATAACTACTATTTATTTTTATAATGCTTTTAGAACTCGATAAACAAACAGAGTTTGTTGAGTTGCTCTAAAAAAATGCCCTAATTTTTTAATTAGGGCATTTTTTAATATTCAAATTCTTAGACAATTTTTAAAAGTTCTAAAAAAATTGCAAGCTCTTTTTTCATTAATTACATTTGTTAGTGGTATATAGCGGTATTTTTTACAAATATCATAATAAAACAAATTAATATTATGAAACCAGACCTTTTTGAAGCTCCAGATTATTATCAACTTGATGAATTACTTACAGATGAGCATAAATTAGTAAGAGATGCAGCCCGTAGTTGGGTAAAGAGAGAAGTGTCTCCTATTATTGAAGAATATGCACAACGAGCAGAGTTTCCGAATCAAATTATAAAAGGACTGGCAGAAATAGGGGCATTTGGTCCTTATATTCCTGAAGAGTATGGAGGAGCAGGTTTAGACCAGATAAGTTATGGTTTAATCATGCAAGAAATCGAAAGAGGAGATTCTGGTGTGCGTTCTACATCATCGGTACAATCTTCTTTGGTAATGTACCCGATATGGAAATATGGAACAGAAGAACAGCGTAAAAAATACTTACCCAAATTAGCTTCTGGAGAATTTATGGGGTGTTTTGGACTCACAGAACCCGACCATGGATCAAATCCGGGAGGAATGACAACTAATTTTAAAGATAAAGGAGATCATTATGTATTAAATGGAGCAAAACTTTGGATATCCAATGCTCCGTTTGCCGATATTGCCGTTGTATGGGCAAAAAATGAAGAAGGTCGAATCCATGGGCTTATAGTAGAGCGTGGCATGGAAGGATTTACTACTCCCGAGACACATAACAAATGGTCACTGAGAGCTTCTGCTACTGGAGAGCTCATTTTTGATAACGTAAAAATTCCTAAAGAAAATCTTTTACCGGGCAAAAGCGGACTAGGAGGACCCCTGGGGTGTCTTGATTCTGCCAGATACGGCATTGCATGGGGAGCTATTGGGGCAGCAATGGATTGCTATGATACTGCGTTACGATATGCAAAAGAACGAGTGCAGTTTGATAAACCTATTGCAGCTACACAATTACAGCAAAAGAAACTTGCAGAAATGATTACCGAAATCACAAAAGCGCAATTACTAGCTTGGCGTTTGGGAGTATTACGTAACGAAGGAAGAGCAACAAGTGCGCAAATCTCTATGGCAAAACGCAATAATGTAGAAATGGCGATAAAAATTGCCAGAGAAGCTAGACAAGTACTGGGTGGTATGGGAATTACAGGAGAGTATAGCATTATGCGTCATATGATGAACTTAGAAAGTGTTATCACATATGAGGGGACTCATGATATCCACTTATTGATTACCGGCTTTGATATTACCGGGCATTCTTCTTTCAAATAGAGGTTATAAAATAATTAAGCCAGATCAACTGATTGTCGATCTGGCATTGTTATAGTAGGATAATGATAAAGTTATCCAGCATGGGGGTGTAATGTGTCTGAGGTTGTATTATCTGTAAAAAAACCAAACTTAAAACCTACATCTTTTGCATAAATATAACTCTGCAAATTAATATCATATTCCAAAGGAGCATCGAGATCTTTCATTACATTAATAATACGATACAACTTTGTTTTAGAAATCCCGAGACGTAATGCTAATTCTAAAGGAGTTCCTGTGGCTTCCAAACGCGTGAGCTGATCAATGCGTTCCATTAACTTAATTTGTTTCATGATAACATTCATAATTATTTCTTTACTGAGAGACTGAATTACGTTAATACAAGTTTAATTTGGGGGTATATGTATTAATGTCCTATGTCACAGATATGTTACCAGAAATTATGTTAATTTTCGTAAAATTTTGTAAATGTTAAGATTTTAAGGAGAGAGGCATTTTAAGATCTATTGCACGTAACAGTATTAAAACCAAAAATCTTTTGTCTGGCCCGTTATTGTTAATATAGATCATAAAAAATTATTCAGAAAGTTCTTGTAATAAGCGCTCGGCTTTTCTTTTGTAAGAACCATTAAATTCAATAATATTTTTAAGAGTTTTGATAGATTGTTTTGGTTGATTTTTTTTGAGGTGTGCCAGAGATAAATACCATTGCGCTATTTCATAATATCTACTAGAGGGCGTAATAGAAGCAAATTGAGTAATAGCATCTTTGGGGTTTTCAGTTTGGAGATAACTGTTACCCAAATAAATTTTTAGTCTTTGATTAGATTCTTTTAAATTACTGTTTTCTAGCGAATCAATGACATTTTTATAGGCTCCAGAGGCATAGTCTTTCAAAATGTTTTTTAGCACATTGTCTTTATCTCCTCGGGTAACATCCTCTACCGGATAGCGAGAATAATATGCTGCGTACAAATCATTATTTTGATCTTGAATAGTATAGGTGTACCAGATTGCAGATCCAATACCAATAATCAATGCAATTGATGCTGCTATTTTCAAGAATCGAGATGTAGTTTTAGAGGTTGATGCTGCTGCCGCTTCTTCTTCTTCTCGAATTGATCTACTAATTTCGATAAGTTGCTGTTTGAATGCCATAGTATCTTCATCAGCAAAAACAGCATGTAATTCTCTGTGTTTTTCAACTTCAAGTTGAAGTTCCGGATTTTCATCCATTTCTTTTTCAAAAGCTTCTCGCTCTTCCAAAGGTAATGTACGAGCAAGATATGCTTCGATTTTGTCAAATAGTTGCTGGGTTCGTTTCATAAAGTTTAGTTCTTTTTGGCAGGCAACTTTAATTCTTGGTAGGCGGGGTCTTGTTCTATCATTTCTATTAAATGCTGTTTACAGCCAAATTTTTTTTTACGAGTATATCCTTCAGAATATCCTATGACTTTAGAAATCTCTCTCATGCTCTTTCCTTTAAACAGTAATGTTAATAATTGCTGACAAGTGGTACCAAGCTTTGAAAAATGTTTTCTGTATAAATATTCTTGTTCTTTATTTATAATCTCATCTACAATAGAGTTTTCTGTATGTTCTTTTTCATCGATAAGATCATCTGTAATAACCATTTTTTTATTTCTTCGTAAACGATTTCTCCATATATTTTTACAAACACCATAAAAATAAGTACGCAAAGAAGATTCTAAGTGGATAGAATCAGTCTTCATTTTTTGGTATATAAATACCATTGCATCCTGAAATACATCTTCAACATCTTCATGATTACCGGCATTCTTGAGAATATACTTTTTTATATACGGCATATTATCTCTATAAAATGCCTTTAGTATCTTTTCATCACCATTTAGGATCCCCTCTAGGATTTGTCGTTCTTCAGTCGTACTCATTTGTCTATGTATCAAAACGGCAAATTGTTACTGGGTTAGTGTGTTAAAAAAATGCTAAAAGAGTAACAATTTTGGTTTCTTTGCTATTAAGATAATGTAACCTTAAAAGTCAAGAAAGATAAGGAATGTATGTAAATTTTACTATAATCACCCAACAAAAAAGACAAGTAATATTCTTTATTTGGTTTATTTTATTTATATTTTCTGTGCTCTCCAAAGGCTATGGGCAAGTAACTCATGATACCTTGATCGCCTATAGAAACTACAGGATTGCAGATTCACTATCGTCTCAAGGATATTATGAGCAATCTTTAGTGCATTTTAATAAGGCAATACCGATCTATGCGACAGCAAAGGCTTGGGAACGCGTAACTAGATGCTATAATAAGATTTCTGATTCTCAATTAGAAAATGGTAATAGGCAAGAATCTTTGTATAGTGCACAAAAAGCATTAGAAATTTGCCAAAAAAAACTTTCTAAAAATCACAGAGAAGCAGCTTTTGCTTATGAAAATATGGGTATTATTAATAGTCAAAAGCCTAATAAATTTAAAGTTTCTTTGCAATACCTAGAAAGAGCTTTAAAGATTAGAGAGTTTACAGAAGATACAATAGGAATTTCGGATTCTTATCATGCTTTAGGAAATTTATATTTTTTCCAAAGAGAATATGACATAGCATTAGAGTATTATCAGAAATCTTTGGATATTAGAAAAAGAAAGTTAGGAATTGATCATAAAAGAACGGCTGCCTCTTATTTAGGTATAGGCCTTGCTTATTACAGAAAACAGGATTACGATAAATCACTTAAGTTTTTATCTAAAAGTATATCGGTTAGAAGTAGTTTAACAAATAGAATCAAAGCTAATGAAGCTCAGGCCAAGATTTATCGAAGAAGAGGGGATTCAGATAAAGTTATTTCTTTTTTAGAAAAGAATTTTAAGGTATTACAATCGTTAAGAACACCTAAAAACTATTTATTGTTTAAAAACCTTAATTTAACAGGTATTTGTTATAAAGATAAAGGAGAATATGATGAAGCACTAAAATATTATTCTAAAGCTATTAATATCAATAATAAGATTATAAAAGAAGAGGGAAGAAATTATGGTTCAAGTGTTTATAATAATATAGGAGTTGTATATAAATATAAAGGAGAATACGATAAAGCATTATTCTATTTTAGAAAGGCACTTAAAGAAAATACTAAAATTAGAAGATATGAACACCCTTCATCTGTAGCTCTTTATCATAATAATTTGGCAAACACTTTTAGATTAAGAAAAGAGTATAATATCGCTTTAAAATATTATTTTAAAGCATTACGTATTAGAGAAAAAACACTAGCACCAAATCATTCTGATCTAGCAGATTCTTACAATGATATAGGAGAATTATATATAGCGACACAACAATATGATTCGGCAACATTTTATTATAATAAAGCACTAAAAATAAGAAAGCATGTATATGAAGAAAATAATATGTATGTAGCGGATTCATATACATCAATCGCTAAACTATTCTTTGATCAACAAGAGTATTCTCAGTCTTTAATATACCATCAAAAAGCACGGGCAATACGATTAGAACTATTAGGTACACATCATCCTAAAGTCGCGTTGTCATATCGTCATATTGCAAAAGTATATACTATACAACAAGATTATAATCAAGCCTTGGGCTACTATCAAAAAGCGCTATTTGCAAATCAGGTTAAAAATATACGAAATAATGCAGCAAAGTCTTTTGACCCAAATCAATATATGGATCATCGAGTATTGCTACAAACGTTGGCAGATCAAGCACAAGCATATACCAATCGATATGTACAAAGCTGTGCCAAAGACGATTTAGATCTTACTGTCATTAGCTATCAAAAAGCAGATCTTCTCATCCAGACCATCCGAGAGACGTATACAAATTATCAGGATAAAGTTGCTTTTGCGCAGCAAGTAAAAGAAGTATATCAAGGTGCGATACAAACACAATTACAATTGTTTGAAATAGACCAAGATGAACAACACTTGTTTCAGGCGTTTGCATATGCAGAAAAAAGTAAAGCCAATACACTCAAAGAAATCCTTAACGCTTCTAATGCTAAACAATTTGTAGGTCTTCCTAAAACGATTACAATCCTAGAAAAAGAATTAAAAACCAATACTTCTTTTTATTTATCTCGGATCAGTCAAGAAAGAGCCAAAGAAAAATCTGATACTACAAAAATTGTGGGATATGAGAATACATTGTTTCGTATAAAAAGAAGACAAGATTCGTTACAAAAAGTGTTAAGAAGCAACTATCCCGAATATTACAAGCTTAGATATGATAACACCATAATAAGCGTAAAAGATATTCAGGAGAAGATAGATGAAGATACCACGGTATTAGAATTTTTTACCAGCGAAAGTATTACATACGCTTTTGTGATCACTAAGCATAAGTTTAGCATTAAAGAATTACCTGTTACATCATTAACAAATAAGGTTGAGCGATTCAAAGAAGTTTTGGTAACACAAGATTTTCAGGAGTATAAAAAATTAGGACATACACTATATAACGAACTCATGTTGCCGGTATCAGATACTTTTGAGGGTCGTAATCTTATTATTATTCCTGATGGGGCACTGTGGCATTGTAATTTTGATTTATTGCTTATGCAACAAGATGATTCAAATAATCCAGCAGAAGTATCATATGTACTAAAAAAATATGCAATCTCATATAGCAATGCTGCTACGGTACTATTTGCGGATAAGGTAGAGCAGTCCACTGCATTAAAAAGAGAAGAATGTCTTGCTTTTTCGTATTCAGATACGACACAGCTTTATGAAAATGAAAGTGTCACTCTAGCTGCTTTAAGAAATAGTACCATTGATTTACCCGGTACACGTAGAGAAATCAAAGCCATTTCTAATATTATCGATGGACAATATTATTATGGAACCCAGGCAGGAGAAGATAATTTTAAAAAGCTTTCGGATCAATATAATATACTGCATTTGGCATTGCATGGGGATATCGATAGTGAGCATCCTGAGAATTCCCGGTTATATTTTTCTAAAAACAAGGACACTGTACAAGATAATATATTATATAGTCATGAATTGTTCTCTATGAGCATCCCTGCTGATCTTACAGTACTTAGTGCTTGTAATACCGGAAGCGGAAAAATAGCGAATGGCGAGGGGATTATGAGTCTTGGGAGTGCTTTTCAATATGCAGGGACCAAAAGTGTATTGCTTACCAATTGGGCAGTGTCTGATCGTACCACGCCAGAAATAATGCAGTATTTTTATGAAAACTTAAAAAAAGGGATGCGTAAATCTCAAGCCTTGCAACAGGCAAAGCTTTCTTATTTAGAAACAGCCGATATCAATCGTATAGCTCCTTTTTATTGGGGAGGTTTTTATCTCATCGGTGATGTAAGTCCGATTCCATTTGAAAAGAATATATCCACATGGATTTTTGGTGTTTTGATACTTGGTATTCTCTTTTTGCTTCTTGTTTGGTATCAAAAAAGGAAGAAACAACAATATAGTTCTTAATAAGTTAAGAAATTACCTGTAAATTTAACCAAACATTTAGATTTATAGGGAGCCACAGCCGATATAATTTATGTAATTTACTGTAGTACAAAATCATGTAGTATGGAAACATTTGGGCATCGTGGTGCAGCCGGTTTGGTAGCCGAAAACACAGTAGAATCAGTAGAAGAAGCCTTAAGACATCATGTGGATGGTATAGAGATAGATGTACATCTTTGCAAAACAGGAGATTTGGTTGCAATTCATGATGACACATTGGATCGGACCACTAATGGCAAAGGTAATGTATCAGATTATACATTACACGAGTTAAGACAGTTTAAAACTCAAGAAGGATATGTAATCCCTAATCTAAAAGAAATTCTTAATGTAATCAATGCACAATGTAAACTTAATATTGAGCTAAAAGGCAAAAATACAGCAATGCCAACGATACGATTACTTAATGAATATATTAAAAATACAGATTGGGATTACGAACATTTTATTATTTCAAGTTTTGACCATTCTCAGCTTTTTCAGATCAAAGAAGCAAATTCAAGATTTAAATTAGGAGTCTTAACCGAAGAAAATGTAAAATCTGTTTTGCCTATTGCTCATCGATTAAAAGCATACTCAATTCATCCCCCTGTTTCTTCGTTGGTTAGAGATGAAGTGGAGCGAGCAAAAAAACTAGGATACCGTATTTATGTCTGGACAGTAAACGACAAATTTATAATAGATCAGTCAAAATCCTGGAATATTGATGGAATCATCACAGATTTTCCGAATTTTGTCTAATGAATTATGATGTAATTATTGTTGGAGGCGGTGCTGCAGGTTTTTTTACTGCTATCAATGCTGCCGAAAATTCACCTAATATAAAAATAGCAATTCTCGAACGTGGTAAAGAGGTCTTATCCAAAGTCCGTATTTCTGGGGGAGGGCGTTGTAACGTGACCCATGCAGAATTTATCCCCAACGAGTTAAGCAAAAATTACCCCAGAGGAGAAAAAGAACTAAAAGGGCCTTTTCATAATTTTATGACAGGCGATACTATGGATTGGTTCGAAAGCAGAGGAGTTGCCCTCAAAATAGAAGAAGACGGAAGAATATTTCCGGTTTCAGATACCTCTCAAACCATTATTAATTGTTTTTTGTCTACGGCTCAAAAACTAAACATAGACATTTTAAAAAGTCATGTGGTGCAAAATTTCACTCAAAATGATGGCAAGTGGCTCGTAGAAACCAATAAAGGTGATTTTACTGCAGAAAAATTGATGATAGCAACCGGCAGCAATACCAAAATATGGAAATTGCTAGAACAATTAGGATACCAAATCATAGCTGCGGTACCATCCTTATTTACATTTAATATCAAAGATGAGAGAATCAAAAATTTGCCTGGTGTAGCTACACAAGCTCAGGTAAAAGTTAAAAATACCAAGCTGTCGAATATAGGCCCGTTGTTGATCACACATTGGGGAATGAGTGGCCCGGCGATTTTAAAATTATCAGCTTGGGGAGCCATTGTACTTAATGCATTGCAATATCAATTTGAAATTCTAGTCAATTGGTTACCGGATTATTCGCAACAAGAAGTTTTTGAAGAGCTTATTGCCATAAAAAACAATACTCCTAAGCAACAACCAAAAACGTATGCACAATTTAATTTACCCAAAAGGCTTTGGCAGAATCTTGTAGAGGCTTCAGCGATAGAGAATGATATGCGTTGGGCAGATATAAGCAAGCAACAACTCAAAGAATTATCAGAACAGCTCACTCAAGCTACTTTTTCGGTAACAGGAAAAAGTACTTTTAAAGAAGAATTTGTAACAGCGGGAGGAGTCGACCTTAAAGATGTTAACTTTAAAACCTTTGAAAGTAAAAAGCATAAAAACCTGTATTTTGCGGGCGAAGTATTAAACATAGATGCTATTACCGGAGGGTTTAATTTTCAGAATGCATGGACAGGGGCTTTTATAGCAGCCAATGCAATAACTTCTAACTAATTTTTCAAAATGAATACATACATAGCGTTATTGAGAGGGATTAATGTGAGTGGACAAAAGAAGATCAAAATGGCTGATCTTAAAATAGCTTTAGAACAACTCGGTTTTACAGAAGTTACAACATATATCCAAAGCGGAAATATTGTTTTTAAATATGTCAAAACCCATCATGATGAGCTATCAAAACGTATTCATGATAAAATAGATGCTCATTTTGGTTTTGATGTTCCTGTACTTGTTATTACTCCGCAAACATTAAATTCTATTTATAAAAAAAATCCTTTTCTAGATAGAATTGCCAAAGGCGAAATAGCCGAAAACAAAATGTTTTTTACGTTATTAAAAAATGCTCCGGATACAATAGCAGCACAAGAACTTTCTGGTACTTCTTATGGAGAAGAAGAGTTTCTGATTACAGAAAATGTCGTTTATTTTTATGCAGCAAATGGTTATGGTAAAACAAAACTGAATAATAACTTTTTTGAGAAAAAATTGAAGTCCAGTGCTACGACAAGAAACCTAAAAACAGTTGTTAAGCTAATGAAATTGAGTAAATTGTAAGGTTAAATTGAAGTGAAAGCACTAGGGATTTTGTATTGATTTTTGTATATTAAAGAAGTTTAATTAATACCTCCCGTGCTATGAAAAAAATTACCATAACCCTTATATTCTTATTCTCAATTGGTGTATTCTACCCTGTAAAAGCATTTAATGATAAAGACCCTGTCAAAAAGCTATTAGTAGAATATATTAATAAGATGAATGCGCTTAATCAAGGAACCAAAAAAGCAGATGTTCTCAATCTCTTTGATGATAAATACAGCGGCAATACAGTATATGTGAACCTTTCTGGAGCTTTAGTAAGGAAAAATTATGAAAAAAAAGATATTTCGAGTCAACTGGATGATATTATCGATGATGATAATTATCAATTTAAGTTAATGCTTGACAAAGTTGTTTTTCAAAGTCAGAAAGAAAGAGCAGGAACCATCTCGGCTGTAGTTAATTTTGAATCGTTGATCAATAAAAAATCGGCAGAAAAAGGTACTATGCTAATGGATATTGTGGCAATTCAGGTTAATGGCGGATGGAAAATTGTACAAAATAATATGGTAAGAGTTTCTGAAGCTAAAGATATAGGGGAATGTGTTTGCTATCTTTATGAAAAAGGAACGACAAAATTTGTTACCGAAGTGTATTATCCTTCCGGTTTAGAATACAGTCAGGAGTTTGACGCTTTTCAAGTCACTACAAAAAACAATAAACGTATTATAAAATCAAATAGTAATGAGTTTTACTGGAGTAGAGATACCGGTAAGGTAAGTTTTAAAGGAACGCAAATCGGAAGAGCCGAAAATTCTAGGAAAGCAGTAGAATTTGTGCTCAAAGACCTTTATAAAGATTCTTGTATCAATATTACTTTTAATTAAAAAATACAGACAATAGAAATAACGAGAACAAGTATTTTTAAATATTTGTTCTCGTTATCTTATCATATATCGTTTTTGTAAGGTTATCCGTTTTTTAAACAAAAGAGATATTTACATAACAGTATTATCTTTTAAGAACCCTTTCCAGGAAATTTCTATAGCTTGATTAATGTGTTTTTCTTGTAGTTTTACTTGTTCATTTTCATGTATTTTAACCAGAGATACAACATTACCAAAAAATAATTCTTCCATGACTAAGGTATTGTAAGACTTAAATATTTTTTGTTTGATACCGGTTCTAAAAAAATCTTCAATTTCAGCATAATATTTCCTTGCTTTATCTTTTAATTCTTGAGGGATTTCTGGAGAACGAGCAATCTGTTCAGAAAAAATAAAAGCGAGTGGGTTATTCACAAAATAGTAGAATAAATTGAGCCACATCACGGTAAACTGCTTTTTAATATCATCTTCTGGTACATTACGCATGACTACTGTACCAAAATCTTGTGTAAGCATTAAATATAATTCTGTAATAATTTCTTCTTTATTTTTAAAATGATGGTAAACTGTACCATTAGCAACACCGGATTCTTTAATGATTTGAGAGAGAGAGGTTGCATTAATGCCTTGTTTTGTAATTAATTCCAGAGTAGTCTGTAAGACTATTGCTTTTTTACTCATAAAAAATTTGATTCCTTATTCCTTTTTTAATTTAGTTGCCATACCGCAAAATTGAGCGCGGTTGCAAAAGCAACCCAAACAACGTAGGGGATAAGTAGGTAGGCCGCGGTAGAATTTACGACTGTAAACCATTTTATGGTAAACAATAATAGGATAAATAGGGCAATAATATCCAATAATGCAATAAACGGGTTTCGTAATCCAAAGAAAAAAATAGACCATGCAACATTAAGGAGCAATTGAAACCCAAAGTGATATAACGCAACTTTTACCCATTTATGATAAAAACCTTTGTTCCATACAATTCCTGCTGCAATTCCCATCATGATATATAGGATTGCCCAAACAGGTCCAAAGACCCAATTTGGTGGAGTAAAAGAAGGTTTATTTAAAGTTGTATACCAAGTATCTATAGAGGATTTGGTTGCTATACTACTTAAAAAACCAACAAATACACATAACAATACCGCAATACCAATACGAATTAATTTTTTTTTCATCTGCACACGTTAGCATTGCACTAAAATAGCAATTTATTTTCACTAGGTGTGTGCTTAAATATAATACAGCAGTTATATTTGTCTAAATTTTTATATCATGGCAGATTATCCTGAATTTGTTTTACCACTGGCCAAAGAATTACCAGAAGAAGGAATCATTACATCCACAGCTCCCAGTAATATTGCTTTGGTAAAATATTGGGGTAAACGACCGGTGCAATTACCAGAGAACCCTTCTATAAGTTTCACATTGACGTCTTGTTATACCAAAACAAGCGTTTCGTATAAGAAAAAAGCAAACGCAAGTGAGGACTTTGACTTCGAATTGTATTTTGATGGAGAATTAAAGCCGGATTTTAAACCAAAAATTCAAGATTTTTTAAAAAGAGTTCAAGAATATCTTCCCTTTTTAAAGCATTATACCTTTACTATCGAAACGACAAATACATTTCCGCATAGTAGTGGTATTGCTTCTTCTGCTAGTGGTATGAGTGCTCTTGCATATTGTTTCATGCAAATAGAAAAAATAATGCATCCTCAAATTGAGACATCATTATTGCTCAAAAAAACCTCATTTTTGGCTCGATTAGGATCAGGTAGTGCTTGTAGAAGTATAGAAGGCCCTGTAACCGTATGGGGTGAACATGCAGATATAGCGCAAAGCAGTGATGCATTTGCGATACCATTTCCTTTTGATTTACATCAAAATTTTGAAGAATATCAGGATACTATTTTGTTGATAGACAAAGGAGAAAAGCAAGTAAGCAGTACTGTAGGGCATAATTTGATGCACGGTCATCCTTTTGCAAAGGAACGATTTGCGCAGGCGTCAAATAATATTGCTATACTAAAAGATATTTTGATATCTGGAGATCTCGATGCTTTTATCAAAATTGTAGAAAGCGAAGCATTGACTTTGCATGCCATGATGATGACTTCTTTACCCTATTTTATTTTGATGAAACCTAATACGCTATCTGTCATTCAAAAAATTTGGAAGTATAGAGAACAGACAGGGTCTAAGCTTTGTTTTACACTAGATGCAGGAGCAAATGTACATATGCTGTACCCAAATTCAGAAAAAAATGAGGTTTTAGAATTCATTAATAATGAGTTAGTTGCATATTGTCAAAATGGGCAGTATATTTGTGATAAAATAGGATTAGGAGCAAAATTGTTGTAACTTTATTCTATAAAGGAATACGAATAATAAAAAAAGCTAATAAAAAGAAATAATGAAGGGACCATTATTTTATTCAAAAATACTTCTGTTTGGTGAATACGGTATTATCAAAGACTCCAAAGGTCTTTCTATACCCTATAATTTTTTCAAAGGTGCACTCAAAGTATCTGAGAACCCAAACCAGGATGCAATAGAATCCAACAAACATCTTAAAGATTTTGTTGTGTATCTAGAAGATGTTCAAGACAAAGGAATTGTGTCTTTTGATTTTGAAAAACTTCGTGCTGATATAGAATCCGGGATGTATTTTGATAGCAGTATTCCACAAGGATATGGAGTAGGAAGTAGTGGTGCACTAGTTGCTGCTATTTACGACAAGTATGCTGAAGATAAAATTACAATACTAGAAAATCTTACCCGTGATAAACTATTAAAGCTTAAAGAAATTTTTGGTTTGATGGAATCGTTTTTTCATGGCAGTAGTTCTGGCTTAGATCCTTTGAATAGTTACCTTAGTTTACCTATTTTAATACATTCTAAAGATAATATTGAACCCGCTGGAATTCCTTCACAAAGCATAGAACATAAAAAAGGAGCTGTATTTTTATTAGATAGTGGTATTGTAGGAGAAACTGCTCCTATGGTTAGTATTTTTATGGAAAACATGAAACAAGAAGGTTTCCGTAACATGCTGAAGAACCAGTTTGTTAAATATACAGATGCTTGTGTTGATGATTTCTTAAAAGGAGATGTAAAATCATTATTTTCTAATATAAAACAACTTTCTCACGTTGTTCTTGATAACTTTAAGCCGATGATTCCGCAAGAGTTTCATAATCTTTGGCGTAATGGGATAGAAACCAATGATTACTATCTAAAACTTTGTGGTTCTGGAGGCGGAGGCTATATTCTTGGATTTACACAAGATTTTGATAAAGCAAAAGCGTCTCTCAAAGATTACAAACTAGAAGTAGTTTATAATTTCTAAATAAGCATTCTTACTATGCTTACCAGAAAAAATAAACTCTTTTTTTTAAAATTACTGAGTTTATTTTCTGTTGTAAGAGGATATAACATCCTAGTCATTGTTCTAGCGCAATATTTTACTTCTATATTTATTTTGGCGCCAGACAAAAGTGTAAGAGAAGTCTTTTTTGACCCAAATTTGTTTGTTATTGTTTTGGCCTCTTCGGGTGTTATAGCAGCAGGATACATTATCAATAACTTTTATGATAGAGAAAAAGACTTAATCAATAGGCCTCAAAAAACAATGTTAGACCGACTGGTAAGTCAACGCACCAAACTTACCGGATACTTTGTAACGAACTTTCTATCTGTAGTATTTGCAAGCTATGTTTCTTTTCGAGCAGTAGTTTTTTTCTCGTTATATATTTTTGGAATATGGTTCTACTCTCATAAGCTCAAAAAATTCCCGATTATTGGTAATATTACTGCAGCTTTATTATCGATAACTCCATTTTTTGCAGTATTTATTTATTATAAAAACTTTGATGAAGTCATTTTTGTACATGCGACATTTTTGTTTTTGATGTTGATTATGAGAGAAATGATCAAAGACTTAGGAAATTTGAGAGGAGATCTTGCTCAAAATTATAAAACAATTCCTATTGTATATGGAGAAAAAACTTCAAAAACAATTATAAGTATTCTCATTATTGCATCACTAGTACCCATTTATCTGCTATTATTTAAGTACGAAGTTGGATATATGTACCTATATTTTTATGCCTGTGTATTTCTATTGTTACTTTTTTTAATTGGACTGTACATGTCTAATGGAAAAATACATTATGTCTGGTTACATAATATTCTAAAGTTAATTATTTTGACCGGAGCATTTTGTATTGTATTGATTGATGTTAATGTAATTTTAGATAAGGTTTTTAGATAAAAATAACAGCTGCAAAATTGCAACTGTTATCTTTTACACTTAATTATACGTATTGAGTTTAGGCTTCTTCCGGCTTCAATATTCTCAATGAAATTTTATAGATATTACTTCCTAAACTAGAAATTTTAGGATTGATTTTTTTGTAGTTTAATCTTGATTTAATGTATTCTTCCACATTGCTTTCTTCCGCATCTACTGATAATACTACAATTTGACCTTTCGTATTTAAAGTGAATTCTATTTTTGCATTAAGTTCTTCGTTTTCTACAAAAATATCTGGGTCTTTCAATAGTTGTTCAATTTGAGCTCTTAGTTGTTTTTGAGAGACTATTGGTGTGTTATCTGTAGCAAAAACAGATATCGAATTCATAATGAGCAGTATCAAAATAGCAAATAACTTTTTCATGATTTTAGGTTTTTGAGTTTATTTTCTGTTGATTACTAATCTTGACTTAAAAGTAAAGGCTAAACTTTATTTTTTTTAATATCTGATCTTATTAGAATGTATATCTCTAATTATGATTAGGTTAATAGTCATTACAGTTAACCTAGAGTAAACGTTGAAAGAAATATATCTTTTGTTATTTAATTTCCTAAGGATTAAAGTTGATTGCCTATTTGTGTAGATAATTCTTAATATTTAACTCAAAAAAGTAATGATTTTATCATTTTTACTACTCATATAATGTTACTTTAGCGTTAAAACCTATTCAAATATAGATTCAGATTTTCTAAAAATGATTGATTTAGTTAAAGTATTTTTCGATAGCTTTAAAAAATAGTAATGAAACTAAAATATGAGTAAAGAACACCAATTTCTTACAGTTGCACTTGCCCAGATTTCACCGGTTTGGTTGGATAAAAAAGGAACAATACAAAAAATAGAAGCTTCAATTATTGAAGCAAGTACCGAAAAGGCAGAACTTATTGTTTTTGGAGAAACCTTATTACCGGGATATCCTTTTTGGGTTTCATTAACAGATGGTGCAAAATTTGACAGTAAAATTCAAAAAGAAATCCATTCACATTATGCTCAAAATGCAATTGTTATAGAAAATGGAGATTTAGATAGTATATGCTCATTAGCCAAAGCACATCAAATTTCTGTATACTTAGGAATTATAGAAAGACCTATGGATAGGGGAGGGCATAGCCTCTATGCATCATTGGTATATATTAATCAAGAAGGACAAATTAAATCAGTACATCGTAAATTACAACCTACCTATGAAGAACGCCTTACATGGGCTCCTGGAGATGGTAATGGATTACAAGTGCATCCACTGAAAGCATTTACTGTTGGGGGATTAAATTGTTGGGAGAATTGGATGCCTCTGCCTAGGGCTGCTTTGTATGGACAAGGTGAAAACCTTCATGTTGCGGTTTGGCCGGGGAGTGATTATAATACAAAAGATATTACCAGATTTATTGCTAGAGAATCTCGTTCTTATGTGATTTCGGTATCAAGTTTAATGAGGAAAGAAGATTTTCCTGAAAACACTCCTCACGTGGATGAAATTCTTAAAAAAGCACCGGATATTTTAGGTAATGGAGGTTCTTGTATCGCAGGACCCGATGGTGAATGGGTATTAGAGCCCGTATTGAATAAAGAAGGACTTTTGATAGAAACATTAGACTATCATCGAGTATTACAAGAACGCCAAAACTTTGACCCTGTAGGACATTATGCCAGACCAGATGTTACGCAGTTGCATGTGGATAGAAAAAGACAAAGCACAGTGAGGTTTGATGTAGAATAATTGTTAAATGTTTACTGTAATCAGTTATCTTTGCACAAAATAGTAAATATGAGTCGTGGAGATAATTCCCGCAGAGGAAAAGGTAGTGGAAAACAAGGTAATAAGTTCAGAGCAAAACCAGCCGGATATGATAAAACTCCAGCAAAAAAGTCTGGCAGTAACCCCAAAAAAGTGAATGATACAGACGAAATACGACTTAATAAATTTGTAGCAAATTCTGGAGTCTGTTCAAGAAGAGAAGCAGATTTATACATTCAAACAGGTAGTGTATGGGTAAATGGTAAGCCTATTACAGAAATGGGATATAAAGTTAAATTAACCGATGAGGTTAAATTTGACGGTCGCCTTATTACACCGGAGAAAAAAGAATACGTACTCCTTAATAAACCCAAAGGATTTATTACAACAACAAGCCCTGAAAAAACAAAAACAGTAATGCAGTTAGTGGCAAATGCCTCTAAAGCAAAGCTAAAACCAGTAGGAAGGTTAGAACGTAACACCACAGGTCTACTGTTGTTTACCAATGATGTAGATTTAGAAAAAAAATTGACACATCATAACAGTAGTGTGCGTAAGATTTTTCATGTAGAGCTGGATCGTAATTTGAAATTTGAGGATATTGAAAAAATACGAAAAGGAGTCAAGTTGCAAGAAGGATTTATTCAAGTTGATGAAATATCATATATAGAAGGAGCTACCAAAAATGAAGTAGGAGTACAGTTAAAATCTGCGAAAAATAATATCATACATAAGCTTTTTGAACATCTCAATTATGATGTCATCAAGCTAGATCGTGTTATTTTTGGAGGGCTTACCAAGAAAGATTTGCCAAGAGGTCATTGGCGTAAACTTACCGAGCAAGAAGTGATTAATCTAAAGATGATGTAATCCTTAGGTGAATAAAGGTTGTGCCTTGCGTCTAAAAATTTCTATTGTAAACATTGAGAAAACAACGAGGTATTCTAAACCTACCATCCAGAGATTTTCTTTGAAATTTGGGTCTAGATATGCTGTATAACTCAATATTACAACAAGAGACCATGCAATAGGAAATCTATACATGGTGAACACACACAGTGATAATGGTACTGCAATATACCACGGATGTACAGTGGTAGATAAAAAATAATAACAGCAAATCCCAATAACCATAGCAGAAATTAACTGAACAGTAGAAATGTTTTTTCGCAAAAAAGTAAGTGCTAAAAGAATTGTAATAGTGACTAACGGTAGGATTTTACCAGCGGTTTCGATCACATTCCAACCGACAATTTGATATCCTATCCAACGGATAATAAAAAAGATACTTGCATTAAACTCAAAGGTTTGAAACCAAAGTGTAATGGTCCGTTTAAAATTTGCAAAAAAAGCTTCAGACAAAAATGGAGCAAAAGTGATCAATACTGTTGTGATAACAATACTGTAAAACCCAATTAATCTGGGTAATCCCGTTTTTATATCAAATCCTTTGTGTTCATTTCGTATAAATTTCTGAAAGAATAATGGTAAAAATAGTAAAGGGATCAATTTCACAGAAACAGATAATGCCAGAGCAATGGCAGCCCAATACCAATATCCCTTGTGCAATAGATATAATGACCAAATGATAAAAAATACCATTACAGCTTCAAAATGTAAGTTTCCGGTGAGTTCAATGATTATAAACGGGTTCAGTATATACCAAAAGATCTGTTTTTTAGGTAGAGATAAGGCTTCTAATAATTTTTTCCCAAAGAAAAAGGTACCGATGTCTGCAAGTATAATAAGTGTTCTCAATACTATGGCAGAACCCAGAATGCTTTTATGAGCGAAGATGGCAGCTATAAAATAACAAAGCTGGCTGATGGGAGGGTAATTGGTGTAATGGCTTCCATTAAGTTGTCCCATACCAATATACAGCTCCTGTGCCTGAGCAATAGGAGCATTACCTTGTGCTATCCATACTTCTGGTAAAGAAAGATAAGGGTTAAAACCTTCAAAAAGCATTCGCCCATCCCAAATAAAACGATAAAAATCTTGAGATAAGTTTGGAACAGCAACAATAAAAATTACTCGAAATAACAGACCTATTATAGCTAATGTTTTCCAGTTATTATTGTTGATTTGAATGATCTTGTATGATAAAAAGAATAATGCTATCCAAATGCTAATAACCGCTAGTAGGTTTGTGCGTTCTATTGTGTAAGCAAATACACCATACAGTACTGCACAAATAATGGTAAGCCCTACAGTAATCTTTTGATATTTTGATAGTTGGAGCACTATGCTTTAGAAGTTACAGACTTGAAAAATACAAATCCAAACCCTAGAAATAACATAATATGAAATAGAAATAAACCAAAATCCTGAAGTTTGAATGCGCTGTATAGGGCAAATCCAAAATACCCCATCAATAATGCTTCTATAACGGTATTTCCTGAAATGTTTTTACTAATGTATTTATTGCCTTTCCAAGAGTCTTTCAACGTATTGATATTGAATTTTGGGGTTCTCACAAACTCACTCTTTTTTCCAAAATGACCTTCTAGAACTGCCATAGAATTATGTACAGAGAATCCCATTGCTATAGAGAAAAAAGTAAAAAACATTTTTACATATTCCATAAAATTCCAGAAACCTTTTCCATGTATTTTTTTGAAGGTATGCCAATAGCAAAAGAAAAATATAAAAGTACTCAATGCAAAAAAAGCAATTACATTAAAATACCAACTAAACATAGGATTATTGTTTTTGATATACATAACTGGTACACTTAGTACAGCAACTAGTAATACCAACAAAAACATGCTACTATTCAGTAAATGAAAAAAACTGTGGAACTTTGTCTTAAAAGGAACAGTTTTATCTTTTAAAAGTTTCCAATATAATTTCTGAAAGTTTTCTGCAGCACCTTTATTCCATCTAAATTGTTGCGATCTTGCAGCACTAATTACAACCGGTAATTCTGCAGGGGTTTCTACTTCTTCAAGATATTTAAACTTCCATTTTTTGAGCTGAGCACGATAACTTAAGTCCAAATCTTCTGTCAATGTATCACCTTGCCAGTTTCCTGCGTCTTCTATACAGGTTTTTCTCCATACTCCAGCAGTACCATTAAAATTGATAAAATGATCTTTATAATTACGCCCAACTTGTTCCATTGTAAAATGAAAATCAAGGGCAAAAGCCTGAATTTTGGTTAATAAAGAATAATTTCTATTGATATGGCCCCATCGCGTTTGAACGACACCTATATTTTCATCCTTAAAATAAGGAATGGTTTGCTGTAACCAATTTTTACCGGGTAAAAAGTCAGCATCAAAAATGGCAATAAAGTCACCTTTAGCAATTTTAAGGCCTTCTTTCAATGCACCGGCTTTAAAACCAGTTCTGTCTTTACGACATATATGTTTGATATCAAGTCCTGTTTGCTGTAACTTCTCGATATGTGCTGCTGTAGAAATTACAGATTCGTCAGTTGAGTCATCCAATACCTGAATTTCTAATTTATCTTTTGGGTATTCTAATTGTGCTATATTATCTAATAAGCGATCCATAACGTACAATTCGTTGAATACCGGAAGTTGCACAGTTACATTAGGAATTTCGTTTGCATTTGAAAAATCGAAAGTTGGGGACTGGTCAGGTCGCTTTCGAGCTTTTAAATAATTTACAAGAAGATTTAATTGAGCCAAACTATACATAAATATAATTAGTAAGGCCAATGTATAGGTGATGATGATAGCAATATCCATTATGTAAAGCTATATTTAAAAATCCAACTTAAAATCTTAATGCCTGCAAATATAGCACCTTTTATGGTTCCGGAAACTTTTGAGACACCAATTCTCTTTTTGTAACGTACAGGTATTTCTGTATACGTATAACTCTTTTTTAATGCTTTTAATTGCATTTCGACTGTCCAACCATATGTTTTATCAATCATTTCTAAATCAAGTAACTTTTTGTATTTAATAGCTCTAAAAGGACCTAAGTCTGTAAATTTAGCACTAAAAAAAAGTTTCATCAAGTTGGTTGCTAGCCAATTGCCAAAAATTTGTGGAAATGTCATAGAACCAGATTCTCTTAGTCGTTTTACTCTAGAACCAATAACAAGATCTATATTATTTTCTATAATAGGAGCAACAATTTTTGTAAGTTCTTCTGGGTAATCACTGTAATCACCATCTAGAAATACGATAATATCAGGTTTTTCTGTCTTTTTTGAGATGTATTCCATGCCTTTTAGACATGCATACCCGTATCCTTTCTGTATTTCTTTTAGTACGGTTGCACCGGCGTTTCTAGCCACACTTTCCGTATTATCTGTAGAATTATTACTCACTACGATAACTTCTGAAACGATATCAGGAATTTCTTTAATCACATGGGCTATAGAATCTTCTTCATTAAAAGCCGGTATGATAACATTAATTTTGGGAATCATTTTATAGAGAAGCGTTTGGGTTGTCTCTTTTAAAGCTGAAGAGATCTGTCCACTCACCCGTTTTTTTATTGTTAATATATCGTTCTGCTTTAAAAATCTTATTTTTCTTATAAAGTAAGCAATATCCTTCTTTTTTATTGTTCTTATATTGATATTTTCTAACAATACCTGTTGAAAGGTCATAAGTAACCCACCATTTTTCTGCTTTATCATTGATAAAATGTCCTTCTTTTAACAGGTCCTTGTTTTTTGAGTAAAAATACCAATATCCGGTTTTTTTATCCTCATTAAAGTGCCCTTCTTTTAATTTTATTCCATTTTCAGAATAAAAATACCAAAATCCATCTTTTTTATTGCCTTTATAATGCCCTTCTTGCGCTATTTTACCATTAGGATAGTAATAATACCAAAAATCGACTTTGTTATCATCTAGTTTCCAGCCCTCTGATTTTAGACTCCCATCAGTATAATACTCATAATGATATTGCTTCTGAGCCAGGGATTTATGTATTGAAAATACAACGATGATAGCGAGAATATATACTTTAGGCATAGTTCTAAGATTTAATATGAATTCTTAGACGAAAAAGACCGTAGATGCTAACATTTTTTTTAATTGTAGTCGTGAAATAAAAAATACTACTTCTTTTTTTAGAGAATAAATATATTGTTTAAAAAAAAAACGTTCCAAATGGAACGTTTTTCTTTGTTGTAATTGCACTCTTAAAAATTAGGATAGATATCTATCGTTTCACCACCATATACCCACCAATTACTATTTGTTGCCCATTGATTGTCATTAATCAATACTTTACACTCAAATTTTTGCCCTTGCGGGATATTGCTTGTTTCCCATTTCCAGGTGTTTTCATTTACATTTGTCATTTGAGTTCCAGAATTCCAGTTCAAAGGATTTGTATCACCACGAATAGACATAGAGTTGCCCCATCCTGCATTATAGTGTACATATACTACTGTTTTTGTATTGCCTCCATCGGGATTTCCGCCGCCGCCATTGTCTCCTCCATTACCATTGCCGTTGCCATTATACAAGGTTACGATAGCACCGCCTTTTACGTTTCCGGTTAATCGTCCTCCTGAAACATTGAAAGAACCGTAATTGCCAGAGCTTAAATTTGTTTGAGTATTGATGGTATAGTCTCCTCCTAGATTTATGATTGCTGTACCCTTATTTCCTCTATCTACAACCAGAGTTTCTTTTCTTGGATACCTTAGATACTCATTTTGCCCAACCATGGCATTGTGAAAATGATTTATGTTTGCTACATCAGGGTCTTTCCAAACATCTTCAAAACCCGGCCTGTCAAGTAAACGAGGTGTTACGCCGGCCCTTGCAGCAGCAATGGCGTACCCCATTTTACGTTGCCAAGGATTTAATGATCGAGACCCATCGTCATCGTGCTCATAATCATCATGATTTTCGATATATACCAATGCTCTATCGGGACTTATGGTATGATCTCCGTGCCAGATATTTTGAATATTAGTGACATCATAGTTGCGTACTGCACTACGTAGGGTACCTCCATATCCATGTGCAGTAATGTCATAATACCTCATGTACTGCTCATCATTATCTGCTCTATCAGGTAAGACTTCTCCAAAAAGATATAAGTTTCCCCTGTTATTTAGTCCTCCTAAAACATTTTCCCAGTAGTTTCCTTGCCAGTTTCCATCTTCGCCTCCGCTAGTTTCCATGTGTTTTGCAGCATCAAAACGAAAACCATCTGCTCCGGCATCAATACATTTATTCAAGAAGTCTATATGTAATTGTTGTACTTGAGAACTTTGAGTGTTCCAATCAGGCAATCCCAAAAGATCTTGTTGGGTTAGTTGCCAGCGATCTTGATAATTGTTGATACTTCCGTTCCAATGATAATATTCTCTTCTTTTCAAAGCAGGATCTAACTCATTGGCCCAATTATTTGATGTACCATTATCTCCTACATGATTAAGAACAGCGTCTACAATTATTTTGACACCATAATTTTCGGCAGTCTGACATAGTTGCCTAAATTCTGCCTCTGTGCCTAGAACTACATTACCAATGTTAAGATCACAAGGTTGGTATAATATCCACCAGGGAGAACTTCCCTTTGTTTTATTGATCGGAGAAACCTGAACTGAGTTAAATCCGGCCGCAGCAATATCCGGAATAGCTTGTTCGATACCACTAAAAGGCCATGTGTGTGTATGCAGCATGGCTCCTTGTTCTGCATTATTAGGTAGATTTGCTCTTGACTTTGAATCTATTGTGGATTCGGTTTCAATTTCGTTTAAAGAATTGTCGAGATCTTCTTTTTGGCATGCGAAAATTACTATAAGTAGAAATAGCAATAAACTGATTGGTGTGAGTTTTTTCATGTGAAATATATTTAATAGTTAGATTACAAGATTGTAGAGTACTTAAACCCAAATAGGTATTGCAAGACTTTCTAAAAAGTTGGTTAATATTTTGCGAGATTAATTGTTAGGTTCTTAAAATCAGTTACTTATATTAAATATACGGAATTAAAGGTGTGTAGTGAAGCAATGATTTTTACGAAAACGTTTTCGTGTTGATAAATAATTATTTTTAATGTTAAATAATTATGATTTTGATATAAAAAACAAGTCCAGAATGAAGAAGTATCATTTTGGACTTGTAATATCGTATTTGAAGTATTGGATGTGTCTTATTCTTAATTTTTATTCACATAATCCATAAGATCTACATCGTTACCTAATAGAACTTCGTTTGAGTTGATGCGTCCTTGTAAAGAATCATTTTCTAGTTTTAATACCCCTCTTGGGCAAACTGCTGAACAAATACCACAACCTACACAACTCGATCTTACAATGTTTTGTCCTTTTTGAGCATATGAACGCACATCGATACCCATTTCGCAATATGTAGAACAGTTACCACAAGAAATACACTGTCCTCCATTGGTTGTGATTCTGAATTTTGAGAACAACCTTTGTTGGATTCCTAATATTCCTGCCATGGGGCATCCCATACGGCACCATACTCTGTTCCCCAGAATAGGATAAAATCCTGTTCCTATCACTCCTGAAAAAATAGAACCAATACCAAAGCCATAAAAGGATCTCAAGGCAGCATCTAGGTTATATACTTTGGTGTTTAATCCGAAAGAAAAATAAGCTGCATTTACTTTTACCTGATTAATATCAAAGAAATATATAAGAGCAATAAAACCTATAGTGATTGAATACCCTGCAAAAGCTCCTACCAATGCTGTCTTGTTTAATTGATCTCTCTTAAAAAATATCACACCTGCCAGTAATGCCGTCAAAAATACAACGACACTGATAAGGAATACATTTTTTGTAAACCAATATTTGTTTGCATCATATCCTAAATATGTACTGATTACAGCTACAGTCATTACTACTGCAAAGACAAGAACGGTATTGATCATCCATCGCTCAAATTTCCAGGCACTCACTCTTTTGTCACTTAATTGGCGGAATGCATCTCCAGCAGTTTCGGCTAGGCCTCCACATCCACAAACCCAACTGCAATACCAACGTTTTCCATATTTGTATGTTAGTATTGGAGAAATAACAAACACTAGAAGTATTCCAAAAATAAGAAATGCTAAACCAACTGTTTGGGCATTTATAAATTGATCAACTCTCCAGCCATCAAACGCATAATAATTTAATGGCCACATATTTTTTAAATCATTATATGGAAGTGAGAAATTTTCTGTGTTAAGGCGAGCCATTAATTCAGGAATGATAAAGGCAAATGCTGTTTGAAAGAAAATGACAGAGACGGTACGTATTTGTTGATATTTGTTGTGTCTGTACTTTAAAATAAATTTATATCCAAATGCTATAATTGCAATGGTATACAAAGTACCATACACAAACCATTGACTAGCAGGATTACCACTTAGTAATTTACTTAGAGGGTCAAAAAGAGCAATTAAGCCCGTATTTGCTTCACCATTAGTGCCAAGGCCCAATAGTTCTGCATAAAAATATAGTATAATATAAAATGTAGTGAGTCCAACACCAGTTAACCAACCAAGTACACCTCTCGACGAGAGAGATTTGAACCATACACCATCATTTTTGATTCCTTCTAATTTTGTTAGATATGCATTGTTGGCAAATAGAATAGTTCCTGCTGTTATTAATCCTAATGCTATTGTTAAGAATACTCCTTTATTTGGTAAATTAGTATTAAAAAGAGCTAATATTAGAATAAAGAACCCTATAAAACCGGTTGCTAATGCTACTTTTTGCTTTACAGAAATGCCTTTTGCGTCGGGGTTAGCAAGCGACATGCTATGATTTAGTTTATTACTCATTTTCTTATGTTTTGATTATCTTCTAAAAGTTTTGTCTAGATTACCTTTAGAGATTTGTTGTTTTTGTTTTAAACCGTTTGAAGTTGTGAATTTTTATAGGCAGAAAGGACCTCTTTTTCGTATTTCTGGTAGAATTCTGGATCAAAATTGGCTGTTGATAAATTCTGCATCACAAAGTCAACATCTTTTTTCTCAGTTAGCCATCGATCGAAAACTTCATGACGCATTCTGATTCCGAAGGTGTTAATTCCTAAAAATTCTTTAGAATCTTTATGGTAAGAAACAGTTATACATTTTGTGTCGTCTTCATGTATCCAATGGAACTGTTGTTCATATTCTTTTGGTTGTCCAAATACCCAACCATACGTTTGATATTCGATATCTAAAAATTTTGCACTATTGAACCAATGTCCCGGTTTATATTCGATTCTATTGTCGCATATGGTTTGTGCGACAGTTTCTCCCATCATCCGTCCGGTATACCAAACGGCTTCTATAGGTCTGCGATTGCCAATGGCTTCGTGTTGCTCGGCACAGTCTCCTATAGCATAAATATTAGGAATATTAGTTTCTAAATATCTGTTTACTTTTACTCCTCTTCCTAATTCTATTCCAGAATCTTTTAAGAAGTCTATATTTGGAGAAACTCCCGCGGTAAGTCCTACGACGTCACAATCTATAACTTCGCCTGTTTCTTGTATTACTACTGCTTTTGCTTTGCCATGATCATCAGAGATAATTTCTTTGAGATTAACTCCTAATCTCAGATCAATATGATGATTTTTGATATGTCGATTGATCATACCACTTTCTCCTGCGGGTAATACGCCATTCCAAAAGCTATCTTCTCGAACCAAAAAGGTAACCGGTATATTACGAGAGTGTAACATTTCTGCCAATTCGATCCCGATTAATCCACCTCCTACAATTACGGCATGTTTACAAACTTTACTATTAGGGGCGTATTTTTCTAAATTTTCTAGATCTTGTTTGTGATACATACCCATTACACCTTCCAGATCCTGTCCCGGCCAACCAAATTTATTAGGTTTTGATCCAGTTGCTATGATAAGTTTGTCATATGATAATGTTTCTTCGTTGCTAAAAATCAACTCGTTAGACTCATGGTTAACCTTTGATACAAAACCTTTTTTAAGCTGAATTCTATTTTTTTTCCAAAACCAATTTTCGTAAGGTTGAGTATGTTCAAATTTCATATGTCCCATGTAAATATACATCA
Organism: Aquimarina algicola; assembly: GCF_006443095.1. Classification (GTDB taxonomy): domain Bacteria; phylum Bacteroidota; class Bacteroidia; order Flavobacteriales; family Flavobacteriaceae; genus Aquimarina; species Aquimarina algicola. Next base: position 615,375 of record NZ_VFWZ01000002.1, on the reverse strand, counting down.
AAGCTGTACGAGAAAAGAAATAGTCTGTTTCAGAAGAGACAATAGTTATTTTTTTGTCAGACATTTTTCGGATATGTCTTGCAGCGGTAACCCCCGAAATTCCATTTCCTATAATTACAATGTGTTCCATAAAATGATTGTTAATTGTCAATATTAGTTAAGAGGCAAATACCTGAGTCTTTTAAGTCGAACATAAATATAAGAACTTATGAAGCTGGTTTAATTTAGAATCAATCTAAAAAAAGACGGCTTTTGTAAGGAAATGTTATGTTTAACGTACATGAAGCAATACAAAAAGATTTGTTTCTAATGCCTTAAATAAATCTAAAAATATTTGTAAGTTGAATATTTACCCTTCGACTGACTGCCTGGTTATCATGATAAACTTCATTAGTTTTTAATCATAATATATATTCAGCTTTATATTAATAAGCTGACAAAAAGAAAAGAAATGAAAAAAGTAACAGTATTTCTATTATTAGTGTCAATTCAGTTTGGTTTTTCTCAAAGCACTACTGATTTTTTTAGTAAAGCAGATGTCTTTTTTAAGACTTATGTTGCAAATGGAAAAGTAAAATATAAAGAAATCAAAAAAGATCCTGCAAGTCTTGAAGCTTTAATTGATATGGCGGCTGGCATAAAGGTTTCAAAAAGTAAAGTGAGTACGTATCAAGCGTTTTATATTAACGCTTATAATTTGGCAGTAATCAAAGGAATAGTGGATAATTATCCTACCAAATCACCACTTAACGTCAAAGGCTTTTTTGATAAAACTACATATACATTAGGAGGTGTTAAAACCACACTTAATGATCTTGAGAATAAGATATTGAGAAAAAACTTTCCTAATGAAGCAAGATTTCACTTTGTATTGGTGTGTGCTGGTTTAGGTTGCCCACCGATTATTAATACAGCATACAAACCTTCAACATTAGAAGCTCAATTACAGAGACAAACAGTTAAAGCTCTTAACAACTCTTCTTTTATAAAAGTAAAAGGAAATAAAGTACAGATATCCCAAATTTTTGAATGGTATAAGGAAGATTTCACTCGTAATGGATCTGAAGTAGATTTTATTAATAAGTTCAGAAAAGAAAAAATTCCAGCTAAAGCTAAAGTATCTTACTATACCTACAACTGGAATTTGAATCAAATTTAAAATAGTCTTAAAAACAATTAATTAATAACTTTTTATAGGAGATATTTTTTCAAAGTTTCGATATAAAATATGCTTTGAACAAGGACTCTTATGCTAATAAATCAAAGAAATGAAAACAAAAGTAGTATTTGCATTAGCCATAGGTTTATGTCTTTCAGTAGCTGGTATAGCACAAGATGAAGAAGATCAAGGTTCGGTTATACAAACACTTACACCTTCAAAATTAATAGGAAAAGGTCAATATGATATCAAATGGTTTAATAACCTTTATACACAAACAGAAAGTACCTTTACAGATGGTAAAGAACCTAGACAAACCTTTTTTACTTCAACGTTAGAAGCGTATACTGGTGTTGGAAATAACAGAAGATGGAATGTGGGAGCTATTTTAGAATTTAGATCAAATGTAGTTGCAGATAGAGATGCATTAGACGTTTTTAAATTTGATGGAGAAGGTGGAACTGCTAGGTCTGGATTAACATCTATAGCACCGTCAGTAAAATTTGTACCCTTAAAAAATGTAAACAATTTTTCTATTCAAAGTTCATTTTTTATTCCTCTGGTAGATAATGAAACTGAAGATGGTGTTTTCTTAGATCAAGATGGATATATCTGGCAAAATCGTTTCTTTTATGATCATACTTTCCCTGGGAATAAATTTCAAATTTTTGGAGAGTTAAACTCAGAACTTAATTTTGGAGAAGAAGAAGACAGTTTTGCTAATAATAGCTTAAGGCTTACTCCGGGAATATTTTTCAGTTATTTTCCTAGTTCAAAATTTACAGTTTTAGCACTTGCACAACATTCAGAACTTATTGATTTAGGAAATGATTTTGATCAAAGTTTTACAGCATTGGGCGGTGGAGCAAAATATCAACTTACAAGAGAGTTAAATATAGAAGCGCTGTACACTAATTTTGTAGATGGTGATAATACTGGTCTTGGAGAAACATTTAATATAGGTTTAAGAGCCGTATTTTAAATCATTATAAAGTTTGTCTGCCTGAAGAGAGAGGTGTAAAATTGTAATAAGTAAGGTAGACAAACTGTTGATCCATATCATTTTTGATATAAAGTTCTTTGTAAATAAAGTTGTATTTTCATGAGCAAAAAGGAGTTTATGAAAAGAGTTTTGTTACTACTCATCTGTTTTATTTTTTGTGCTTGTTCTGGTCAAAATCATAAAATCAATGGGGTAAGCTTTGTAGGAGCACCTCAAAAAATTAGCTTAAAAGAAATAACTCCTGTAGCAGCAGTCAATGCCAATTGGGCAGCAGTAATGCCTTTTGGTTTTTTAAAAAAACTAGAAACACCAGAAATTGTATTTAATGTAGAAAGACAGTGGTGGGGAGAGCGTAGAGACGGAGCAAAAAAAACAATACAACTTCTCAATGAGAAAGGTATAAAAGTAATGTTGAAACCCCAGATATGGGTATGGCATGGAGAGTTTACCGGGAATATAAAAATGAATTCTGAAGAAGACTGGAAGGTTTTTGAAAATTCTTATCAAGAATTTATCATGCTGTATGCAGAGTTGGCTGAAGAAATGAAAGTGCCCTTATTATGTATTGGTACAGAGCTACATACTTTTGTACAACAAAGAACTGGTTTTTGGAACCAATTGATTGCTAAAATCAAAACTGTATACAGTGGAGAACTTACATATGCAGAAAATTGGGACCAATTTAATAAAGTTCATTTTTGGAAAGACTTAGATTATATAGGTATAGATGCTTATTTTCCTGTAGCTCAAAGTCAAACACCAAAAGTAGAAGAAATTAGAAAAGGTTGGCAAACCTCTAAAAATAATATTAAGATGCTACAGTCAAAAATTAATAAGCCAGTTCTATTTACAGAATACGGGTATCGTAGTGTCGATTATACAGGCAAAACACCTTGGGAGTCTAGTCGCATACAAGGTAAAGTTAACCTGAAAGCTCAAGAAAATGCCTTAAAAGCATTATATCAAGAATTTTGGGATGAACCATGGTTTGCCGGAGGTTTTTTATGGAAATGGTACCACAATCATCAAGAATCCGGCGGTACTGATAATAATAGATTTACAGTTCAAAACAAACCCTCTGAAAAATTAGTAAGAGCGTTTTATAATACAAAAAAATGAATTTTAAATATTTATATTTCGTTATTTTAAGTATCAGTATCTTTTCTATATCAAGCTATTCGCAAGAAAAAAATATTTCTACCATACGAATACAAGGTAATAAAAAGACAAAAACTTCTGCGTTGCAAAAACTTACTTCTTTGAAAGAAGGCAATGTTTTAGATTCTCTACAAATCGAAGAAGATATCAAAAGATTAAAACGTTTACCGTCTATAGCGCATGCATATTATCAAGTGGTAGAAAAAGAAAATGGATACGAACTTGTATATGGTGTAGAAGAAAACTTTACGATCATACCGGGAGCCAATGTATACACAACAAATGATGATGAATTTGCCTTTAGACTTATGTTATCCGAGTTTAATTTACTCGGGCGTAATATCACTTTAGGAGGTTTTTATCAGAATGATATTTATAATTCTTACGCAGCACAAATTAGAGCGCCTTTTCTATTTGGAAAAAAATTTGGTTTAGCATTTAATTTTCAAAGTCTTACTACAGAAGAACCTGTTTTCTTAGAAAACGGAACAGCAGATTATAAATATAATAACACATCTTACGAATTATTAGGTCTTTATCAATTTAATCTTCGTCATAGGATAGAATTGGGACTAAATTATTTTAATGAAGACTACCAATATAAAACAGGAGCAACCAGTCCAGAAGTTCCTCAAGATTTTAATGTAGATAAATTGCTATATAAGTTGATTTATGAATATAATAATTTGAACTTCGATTATCAATATGTATCTGGTTTTAGAAGTGTTTTGAATGCTCAATATGTGATCAGTACAGAAGATGTTTTACCTGACTTCTTTATTTGGTGGAATGATTTTATGTATTTTAAAAGAGTTGGAAAAAAAGGAAATTGGGCAAACCGACTACGTGTAGGGTTGGCTAGTAATGATGATACTCCTTTTGCTCCTTTTGCTGTAGATAATAACTTAAACATTAGAGGAGTAGGGAATACTATAGATAGGGGTACAGGTGTGATTGTACTTAATACAGAATACAGGCAAACTTTGTATGAAAAAAACTGGTTTGTTTTACAAAGTAATGTTTTTGTAGATGGTGGAAGCTGGCGTAACCCAGGTGGTGATTTTGGCGATTTTGGGGACTCGCAAAACTTTAGACTCTATCCCGGCGTAGGTTTACGTTTTATACACAAGAAAATCTTTAATGCCATCTTTAGAATTGATTATGGATATGGGGTTACAGATGATTCAACAAACGGTTTTGTCTTTGGTATTGGACAGTACTTTTAGATATTTAGAAATAATTATTTAAAGAGATAAAACTTATCTTAACGTATTAAAAATTAACCTGAGTTAATTTTTAATTGAAAACTGACTACTATATTTGAATCTTGCAAAGATAGATTTATATGAATATTGTACTTAACCGTTAATTTATAAATGTTTTACTTCAGTTTTTTAAAGTATATAAAACAAATGAGTTTTAGGTCTTACAGTGACAATACCTAATTACAAGGTTGTTTTTAGATTTTTAATTATTTTAACATAAAGTACATATTTTAACGCAACCATTTTGTAAATAATCAGTCTTATAAATGCAAAATGAATATAATATGTCATGAAAATGTTAAAAACCACACTAGCTATTCTTATTATCACATTTTTGTCTTGTAATCGTGACGATACTCCTAATGTTAAAAATGAGGTGGTTGATAATGGTCCTGGTAAAATAGAATCATTGGTGTTTGGATCTTATGCAGGATTTTGTTTAGGAGATTGTGAAGATATTTTTAAGATTGATAGCAATACTTTAGAAAGAGGAGATATGACGAATATTTTTAGTGAAGGAGCTGTCTTTAAAAGCTCTTTTACCTATAGAAATGATCAATTTGAACAATATAAATTCTTGCTACAAGAAATCCCAGAAGAATTAATCATTGGAAAAGATAAAATATACGGTTGCCCTGATTGTGCTGATCAAGGAGGTTTTTATTTTTTGATACAAACTCGTGATGGGGATAAGAAAAGGTATAATATTGATACTTCTGATACAAGTGATCAAAGTGAAGACATTTTGAAGTTTAAGAGTAAAATTACAAACGTCTTAAAAGAACTTGGTGCATTTTAATTCGTCACTTTTTCTTTATAGTACTTATATAAATCTTCTGATGATGCGCCCATCCATTTTCTTAAATGAATGTTTAAAAAGTGATATTGTAAACGCCAGATGCCAACTTCCTCATATCGTCGTGCAGAGGTGGTAATATATTTTGGTATGATCACAAATTGTTTTTTTGCAAATAGACGTTCTACCAGGTCATTATCTTCATAAACAACAAAGGACTCATTGTATTTACCAATATCATTAAATAGTTTTTTTGTAATAAACTGACTTTGATCTCCACCTCTACATTTTTTGCTGTTAAAACGAGTTAACCATCCTGTAAAACGGAGCCACCAATGGGTCGAGTCAAATTTCATTCTGAAACATCCTGCAAGATTTCCATGTTTTACCTGATTAATAATATCATCTTCAAAATTTGGAGGGGGATAAGAATCGGCATGTAAAAAATACAAAACTTCTGCAGTGGCCATTTCTGCACCTTTATTTAATTGTATTGCTCTCCCTTTTGTTGAGGTAACAAGTTTGATATTAATGTCTCGATGTGATTGCGCGAGATTTTGAACCAATGTTTGAGAATTATCTTCACTACCGCCATCGACAACCAAAATTTCTTTGACTACATTTTTTGAAGAAACTTTAACCAAATACGAAAGCAGCTTACTTATAGTAGCTGCTTCATTTAATATTGGGATGATGATTGATACTTTCAAAACTGAAATACTAATCTTTTGAAAATAAATTTACGTATTTACTATCTAATATCAATATACTTAAATTTTAAAATTAATCTAAAGCAAATGCCTCGTTAGGTTTAGTTACTTCATTTAACTTCCAGTTATAATCTTTATACCCTTTTTTGGTTTGCTTTTCAATTTTTACAGAAGAGTATCTATTAATAAAATCTTTTACATCTCCACCATTCACTTTAAAGTCTTTTTTGTACCAGGTAAATATTTTTGATACAGAAACTTCATCTTCAGTTATTGTATTTCTAGTAGGGTCATTAATAAATTTTTCAGTTTGGGTATCTAATGCTTCATGAAGATTATCTCCTGTATATGCTCTATTCCAAACTACAGGACAAGAGAAAGAGGCACAGTTGATAGCAAAATGTATTCTAGGGTCACCAAATTTTCTTAAAATTTTATGTTCTAATTCTCCCAAACTATGCCATTCACCATCTATTTTGAAAAACTTTTTACCCCAAGGATCTTCTAAATCTTTAATACTTTTAAGCGGGTAACTGTCTATAATTAGTTTTATAGTATACGCATTATAAGCGTTTATCCAATATGCCATTTTTTCTTCTCTACTCCAGTCTTCTTGAGGAGGATTTTCAGACAATTGTTTAAAATATCTGTAGAGTTGAGAGCTGTCTCTCATAAAGCCGTCATAATTTACTTGACCGTCTTCAGAAACGTTTAATAATAAGGCTTGATCCCAAACAGAATGATCAAATTTATATTGTGCTTTTGCCGGTAAGAAGAATAATATTCCGACTGCTATTAGTATAATTTTAGGGATAGTCATTTTCTTAATTTTTAAATGGTTAATCAATAATTCATTTCCAATCTCTCTTACTTATAATGATCAAATTAAAAAACTAGTTTTGAATTATAATATTAGTAGATGAGGTGTTTGTTTCCTTACATAAAAAGTAAAAGGTTTTATGTAATGCATATTGATTTGAAAATAATCAGCTAATAAATCTGATTTTGTATTTTTGAATTTAAAAATTTGATAATCAGTATGTTGAATTGATTTTTTGTGCAAGCAATAGATCTTTTTAAGAAGCGATATGTCTAGGAAGGATTAAGATTATTTTAACCTTATTTAGATCATTATTTTGCTAAAAAATATAAATTTATTTTAAAAATTTAAGTTATTCATTAAGATTCCAGTTGTATTTTTTGAAATTCTTTATAGCATTAGGTTTGATTTTAATTTCAGAATATTGGTTAAGAGAGTCAATTAGAGTACCCTCAGTTTTAAAATCTTTGCCAAACCAAGAAAATATTTTAGATAGCTGAACTTTTGTAGGAGTGATTGTGTTTTTATTAGGATCATTAATAAAATGAATAGCAAGCTTTTGAAGTTCTTTGTTTACATTTTGCTCGGTAAATGCTTTGTTGGATAGTTTAGGACAAGAATAAGAAGCACAATTGATTCCAAAATGTATTTTGGGTTCCCCCATTTTTCTGAGTATTTTGTGCTCTATTTCATTAAGGTTATACCATTTTTTGCCTAATTTGAAAAAACGAGCATCCCAAGGGTCTTTAATATCTTTTATGCTTTGAACAGGGTAGTGGTCTATAATCAATTTTACAGTAAATGCATTGTATGCATTCATCCAATACGCTAGCTTTTTGGATTTGTTCCAATCTTGATCTGGTAGATTATTGCTTAATTGATCTAGATATTTCTTAAGTGATTTTTTGTCCTGCTTAAAGCCTTTATAATTTACGATACCTTTATCAGAGACATATTTAGTTAATAACTCAGCCCAGATAGAATGTGTAAAAATGACTGTATCATTTATAGCTGGTATAGTTTCTGTTAAAGAAGAGTCTTTTGCTTTTACAACTTCTTCAACAATAGGCTTTGGAGTTTCTTCTTTTTTTGGAGCGATATTATCCAGTTTTTTTAAGGTAATCGTATCTGTTTCTTGCGATTCTGATTTTTGAATATTGACTATAGCTTGCTCAGATTTTTGAACTACTTTTTTACTTCCACTACAAGAGAGGATAAGTATAGATATGATAAGAGGAAGTAATGTTTTCAATGTAATATACTAGCTTTTTAATTTAATAGGATATATTTCTTGTTGTAAAAAATCTTTGGGAAAACGCTCATCACCTTCAAACCCAAGTTCGATGTCTTTTCCATCGCTGGGAATATGACTTGTTTTGAACAGGTAATCCCAAATACTTAATGATATTCCAAAATTTACACCATATTTGGTATGCTTTGGTAAATTCTTAGCATGGTGCCAAATATGCATTTTAGGATTGTTAAATATATATTTCAAAATACCATAATCCCAACCTAGGTTTGCGTGATTAAGATGTCCTATTGTTAACGCAAAGAAGTGGACGATAGCTACATCTTGTGCATCAAAACCTCCGATTACAGCTATTGGAATGTATAGTAGAGATTTATACACTACAGGTTCCATCCAATGATATCGCAAATGAGCAGCAAATCCCATTTCTTTTACAGAGTGATGAACTTTATGAAAATTCCATAAAAAGGGAACACGATGCAGTAGGCGGTGGGTATTCCACTGTGTAAAGTCACTTACTAAGAAAAATATCAACAAACCTATTGGTCTAGGTAATGCATCGACATCAAAAAGTTGAACGTCTGAGGATGATAAACCTATTAATGAAAGAATATCATTAAAAAAAGCTTCTGTAGTGTTAGATAGCGCTATTAGAACAATAAGGTTAAGTAAAAAAAAGTTGAAAAACATATAAAATGCATCTAACCAAAAATCTTTACGTAATCTTGCCTGATCTTTTCTCCAGGGGAAAACTATTTCTAATCCCCAAACTATAATTGATACTAGGATTAATCCATAAAAATAATTATCCCATTGATTTTGGAGTAAAATTTCATTTTTGAGATAAGACCAATATCCTGTATATGAATTTTTTATGATTTCGATGTATTTTTCCATATCTAGAAAATAAAATCAGCAAATCATAAGATTGTTGTCATAAGCTTGCTGACTACTGTTTATTTAATCCCCAATCATATTGTTTGTATGATTTTTTAGGGACTTTATTAATTCTTACGGTACTATATTGATTAATAAATGCTGCTACATCACCTTTATTAAAATCATCTTTATACCATTCAAAAATTTGAGAGAGATTTATCTTTTCATCTTCAATCACATTTTTTGTAGGATCATTTATAAATTCTCTTGTTTTTGTTTCTAAAGCTTCGTTTACATTTTTTGCTGTATAAGCCATATTCCATAGTTTGGGAGATGAATTTGCAGCACAATTAATCAAAAAATGAATCCTTGGCTCATTCATTTTTCTTAAAATCTGATGTTCAATTTCATCAAGGCTGTAGCGTTTGTCTTTGATCCTAAAAAACTTTTGGTTCCATGGGTCATGCAAATCATTGATACTTTTTACCGGATAATTGTCCATAATCATCTTAAGCGCAATTGCATTATATGCATTGATCCAATAGGCTAATTTTTCTTCTTTTGACCATTCTTCTGTAGGGGGAGTATCTGATAATGATCTGAAATACTCATAAAATAGAGGACTATCTTTTATCATTCCCTCATAGTTTACCTTTCCGTCTTTTGATACATTAAGAATCAAAAGTTGATCCCACTTAGAATGATCGGGTTTTGTTTGCGCATTCATCACAAAACAAAATATTACAATTAGGGCTAACCAAAGTAATTTACCTTTTTTCATTGATTTGATGTATCTAGTTTTAATATGGTTGAGTAATACTAGCAGGCTATTCTTATTCTGCTCATTACAAAAAAATTAAAATTATCGATAAAATGCAATTATTTAGGATAAAAAACTTTAAAATATTTTATATGTTAAAAAATTAAGTGTTTTGTAAAAAAATGTTAACAACATCCGCCTCCATCGTAATGATAGGTAGATTCACTTATGAAAATATCATCTCTCTCTAGTGATGCCAAAGCACCTGCAGTTTTATCACATACTGCAATAGGCTGATTTTTTAATAATACATGTCCTTTTTTGTCATCAAAATAATCATCATCCCCAAAATAGATAGCGGCTTTTCCTGTGAATACACAAGGTCCATCTTCTGGCATTGGATCTTTTATAGCAGCTACTTCTATAGACTCTATATAAATTAGTTCATCAGTAGCATAATGCTTAGAATCAAGGATACGATATGGTTTTCTTGCTCTTATCTCGATCGTTCCAAATCCTACATCTGTCAGTGCTTTTACATATTCTGCAATAGGTAAACTACCACTTAGACAAAGTGCTCTTAATCGTTCATCATTTCTAAGAGTTTCATTCATAGGTTGTTCACAAGTAGGATCACTCATTACTAATCTTCCATGGGGTTTTAGTACACGATACATCTCTTCAATGGCTTTTTTAAGATCTTCTTCTTTAAATATATTGAAAAGACAATTTTGAGCAGCAACATCTATGCTGTTATCCTCTACCGGAAGGTGAAGTGCATCACCGGATCGCAAATCCACGAATTCACTCTTGAACCAGTCATTTTCTTGCTCTGCTATTTTGAAATTTTTGCGAGAAGCGTCCAGCATTTCTTCAACGACATCGATACCAATTACTCCATTTTTTTGTCTTGAAAAATATGAGAACTGTAAAAGCTCCATACCACCACCTACACCAACATAAAGAATTTTAGGATTATTTGTTAAGTCTCTTGCATTAACGGTACTCCCACAGCCATAATTCATTTCTTGCATTATTTTTGGGATTTTAAGTCCGGGAAGCTCCCAAATAGGGTTTGTTGTACAGCATAATCCTACATCTGGTGTTAATGCTGCTTCCTTATAAACGTCATGCGTAGTATCTAAATAACTCATAAATATTTGTAGTTTAAAATGTAAAGTGCTTAAAGGTTATATCTTTAAGTCGATTTGAAAATAAATAACTTTCACGATAAAGATTTTATCAATTCTTTGAATAATAATATCATGTTTGGTTCTGCTTTTGCTGCCATTGCAATAATTTCGTCAATGTTAATTGGTTTTAGATCATTAGGATCACATTCATCTGTAAGTACAGATACTGCAGCAACTTTTAGATCTAGGTGATTCGCAACAATAACTTCGGGTACGGTACTCATTCCTACTGCATCGGCACCTATAATTTTAAGATATCGATACTCTGCGCGTGTTTCAAGTTGAGGGCCAAATACAGAGGCATATACTCCTTTGTGCAAATTGATATTATGATCAGAGGCAATTGTCTCGATTTTTGTATTGATTTCTTGATCATAAGGAGCACTCATATCGGTAAATCGGGTTCCTAGTTTTTCTACTCCTTTGAAACCAAGTGGAGACCCTCCTTGTAGATTAATATGATCATCAATCAACATCAATTCTCCCTTTTTGAAATCAAGATTTACTGCTCCGGATGCATTTGAGATCAATAATGTTTTGATGCCTAGTTTGTGCATAATACGCACAGGATAAGTAACATCCTGTAATGTATATCCTTCATAAAGGTGAAAACGTCCCTGCATTACAATTACATTTTTACCCTCAAGTTTTCCATAGATAAGTTTTCCTTTATGAAACTCTACTGTTGCAGTTGGAAAATTTGGGATATGATTGTAACTAACTTCTTTTATGATTTCTAATTCGTCAATCAGCTGTCCTAATCCTGTACCCAATATAATTCCTACTTCGGGATTTGTGAATCCTTTTTGCTGAAGGAATTCTGCGGTTTCTTCAATGTATTTTACCATCTTATATTTTTTTATTGGTTAGAAAAATTTTTGAAACACTTCGATGTCTTTGATATCTTCATAATAATCAACATCATTACGTTCTTCTAGTATTTTTACTGAAGAATCTTTTATATCTTCTAATGTGTCTTTGAGGACTGTGTTTGTTCCCCATTCTTTATTTTTAAAAACGTGTGAATTTAAGGATTTCATTCCAAATAAATAATACCCACCATCTTCTGCAGGACCTACTACATAATCATTGTTTTCTAGGGCTTCAAAAGCGTTTTGTAAGTCTTTTTGACTAAGGTCATACATATCACTACCAATAATTATGATGTTTTGATATCCTTGCGTAAAACCATCTGCAAAGGCATGTTCCATACGGATTCCTAAATCTTCACCATTTTGTTGTTTTTTGATATACGTTTGTGCGTCCCAAATATCATGTTCTCTTACTTTTACAGAGTAATGTACTTGCTTATCTACCTGAAGGTTTTGAGTGATTGAGACGGTATGTTCTAGTAAAAATTTATAAATATCTAAAGCAGCCTGATCTCCTATAGTAGCTGCTAGTCTGGTTTTGCATTTACCCAATTCGGGATTACGGGTAAATATCATCAATAAATTCTTTGTCATGAAATTAATATATTTTTTTTCCTTTACGAAGCCACTTGCTCCATTCTTTTGAATACACGTGGACTTCTTCGGTTTTTTTATTGTTAGGGTTTACTACAGGTAAATCATTGTTTTTCCATTCAAAAATGCCTCCGTATAGATTATAAACATTCTTATACCCTGCTTTCTTAAGTTTTTCTGAAATATCTTCAGATCTCACTCCAAGACTACAATACACAACAATTTTTTTACTCTTATCAATGTTTTGGGAAGTTATATGTTGCATTTGAAATTGCTCATAACCCACATATATTGCATTTTGAATATGACTAACATCGTATTCTACTTTTTCTCTTGCATCTAGCAGTATTACATCTTCATGGGTTTTGTGAAGCTCTTCTACATGAATGTAAGGAATTGTTGCTTGGTTATACTTTTGTAAAATAGCATCCAATGTCTCTTGAGCTACACTGCTTAAGCAACTGATAAAAGCAAAAATGATGATATATGTTTTATTCATAACTGTTCCTCTAATTTGGTTTCTTTGACCCCATTTTTATCAAAAATTTCATTCTTATTACATTTCAGGAAATGATCACAATACAAACAAATGTTTTTGAGTTCTTTATTTTTTTGTGTCGCTTCTTCTTTAGAAATGCCTAGAGATAACCCCATTTCAAGAGGTTTTCCTTCATTAAGCATTTTAAAAACGGCATTTTTTGAAGCACGAGATAATACGTCTGCTACTTTTTGTTTTCTGGCATCACCCATAGGAAAATGAGTTCCTGGGCAACAGGGGTTGATACGCCAGAGTTGTATGCTAATTTCTTGCGGGATATCGTCATAACCTCCTAAAAAATTTCTTGCACCGGATAGAATGGTACAAAAATTATGTTCAGGATCTTTTTTCCAGATATCATTTTGTAAGGCTTTGCCACGAGCCCAGTTACCTCCAAGCCACATGTCTTCACTAGCGCCCCAATATCCCCAGCTCAAAGGGTTTTGGGCAAGGTAATGCCCTCCTTCTATCAATGGGTCTTTTTCTGTACCTATCACACCACAGCTTTCAAAAAGTTCTGCCAGTTCCATTAATCGGCTCCCTGCTTTTTTATGATATCGATCTATACTTGCAATATCAAATCGGGTCACTCCTTTTTCGATAAGGATTTTTAGAATTTTTTCATTCAACAAATCCCCATTGGTTTGCAACATGATTTGTGTAGCGCCATTATATTTCTCCTGAATTCGATCTAGAATTGCATATAGCAACTTTTTTTCTGCAACTGGTTCGCCACCGCTCAGAATTAATCGGTCTATTTTATCAGGTAAATTATCTATAATTGCCATGCAGTCGGCTTCACTAATTCTTTTGCCAAAAGGACTTGAATCGTTATAGCAGTGATCGCAATTATCATTACAAAGTTGGGTAAAAACCCAGTATATTGATTGTATGTGATTAAAATCGCTCTTCATTTTTGTATATATTTTTCCAGAATTCTATTTCTTCTTTTGCTCCGGTTGTTGGGTCATTTAAGAATTCTGATTGATTTATAAATGTTTTCAATACTCCATTTTCCATTTTTCCGATTTGATCACCCATTAGTAACGCTTCTTTGAGGTCATGAGTTACAAAAACCGTTGTTATTTTGTAGTTAAGGATGGTTTGTTTACATAATTGCTGCATTTGCTTACGCGTATCTACATCTAATGCTCCAAAGGGTTCATCAAGTAATAAAACCTTTGGTTTTATAATCAATGCCCTGCCAAAGGCAACTCGTTGTCGCTGCCCGCCACTTAATTGTGTAGGCATTTTGTGACTGTGTTCTTCTAATTGAAGATCAAAAATCATCTTATTAACCTGTTTTACAATATCCTTTTTTGGGATTTTTCGTAATCGTAACCCAAAAGCAATATTCTCGAACACATCAAGGTGAGGAAATAATAATGCATCTTGATAGAGATATACAATATTGCGTTTGTGTGCGGGTATTGCGCTAATTTCTTCGTGTTCTAAAAATAAGCTACCGCTATCCTGCTGTTCTAGACCGGATATGATTTTGAGTAATGTTGTTTTTCCGCTACCGGATTTTCCTAAAATACTAAATACAGCATTTCTCGAAGCTTTGAACGATGCTTCTGTAATTACTTTTTCTTTTTGAAAAGCCTTGCTAATATTCTGTATGTCTAATACAATATCGTTCATCCTATTTGCTGATTGGTAAACACAAAACGTTTATTGATAAAAAGTAAAAGCATGGGAGGGATTACCAATAGGCAACTTGCCAATGCTGCAAGAAAGAGGTTAGCTTCTTGTATATATTGAAAAACACTTATAGTTAGTGTTTTGACTTTTCCCACCCCTATCAAAGTCGTTAATCCGTACTCAAACCATGAGATCAAAAAGACTTGAAAAAAACAAAGCAATAAAACACTTTTTGATAGTGGGAATACTACTTTTTGAAATGTTTGAACAGGGCTACTGCCAAGTGTTGTACTGAGTTGCTCAATCGACTTTATGTTATCATTCCAGAAATTGCTAAAGATAATCACTCCAAATGGATATGTAATAAACAATTGCGCAATGATAATTCCTAACATTGTCCCTGAAAGGTCTGTGTAGGTGAAATAAAATTGAAGTGTGGCTGCAAAAATAACAGGAGAACACACATAAGGGATATATGCCAAAAAGAGCCATTTTTTTCTGTGAACACTATAAGAAACATGTTTAGCAGAAAAGAAAGAAACAGCAGTAACTATTGTAGCAACACTTAATGATATCACTAGGGATTTTAAAATGGTTATAGGTAGTGTAGAATTTAATTGAAATACACTGATCCAATGCACAAGACTAAACTCCTTTGGTATAATGTGTGGATAACTCCATTGCTTTCCAAAAGAAAGTATCAATAATAAGAATAATGGAAACAACACCACAGAAACCCCCAATGATATGTATACTTTCTTAAGCATAAGCCCTTCTTTTTGTGATGAAACGTTTTTTAATCCCTCCTATTGATAGCAATGTCAACACAAAAATTGTAATCATTACATACAATGAAGCTATAGTATATGCCTGCGGAATATCGTTGAGATTAAATCGCTGTAATTTTTGCATGGTCAATACAGAAATCATTTGTGGATTTTGTTTGCCCAATAGTAATGGGATCTCATAACTGCTCATTACAAAAATGATAAATAGACAAATGGTAAACCAAGACCTTTTTAACAGCACCGGAATGGTAATTTTGATTAAGATTTGAAAAGAAGAGGCTCCCAGATTTTGTGCTACTTTTTTTAGCTCATGTAGTTTCTCACTATGATATAGATTAGAAAATAGAATCGTAAAAAAAGGTACAATCATCAATACAGAGGTAAATACTATCGAAAAACCTAATGTATCATTCGTAAGATCGGGAAAAGAAGATATTTCTTTGATTCCCCCTATTTGATATATAATTCGTGATATCCAACCCGATTTTGACCAAAGTTGAAAACTGTAAAAAGCCATAACCACAGCAGGAAAACATAAAGGAATATAAAATAAGTAAGAAATAGTAATATTTCTTTTCTTGATGAATAAAGAAATCGATAATGCAAATACGAGACTAATTGTTATAGATACTAAGGCGATGTAAAGACTATAGCCTAAAGAAACCCAAAACATATCGGACAACAATACTGCTATCCAGTATTTACCGGTAAAGCCATTATTCATGATGCCGATAATGCCGAAACTATATAATAAAGCATAGATCAAACCAGCCATTACCGGAACCACAGTAAGGCATACGAATATGACTTTGTATAGTATTGCTATCTGCCGGGTTTGCTTCATACTTTCTTTATATTTCTCTAATATCTATTAAAGGGTTGAGGCTATTCAATCATGTTTTTTCTAAAATCTTCTGCCAATCGAATCATATATTCAGGATCTATTTCTTGTAATGCTTTTTTTGAAATTTCGCTTCTCTTCGGGGCATACTTTCTTGTTGGTTGCTCTTCAAACTTCTTTTGCCACGTATTCGGGAGTTTCTTGAGGTCCAGAACTGTACCATCTCCCCATACGGTTGGGTCTTGTTTATGAAATTGCGCTTCTATAGAAATCATCTCATTAGCTACTACCATAGCAGCCGCTTTATTAGGCGCTATTTGAGGAATACCCATATAGTGAGAATTCTGTATAGTTCCGTAGTCGGGAACATATGCTCGGGCAGAAGCAGAAAAAATGCCTTCTGCAATTTTGTTATCTACCTCAGCGTCATTATTGCTCATCGTAAACCATAGTTCGCCACTGGCAAATAACTGGTGCATCGGTGCTACAGCTTCAGGAAATACTTCTCCCTTTTTCCAGAGATACGGTTTTAGAGCTTTGAGATATGCCCAAAGCTCTGCACTGTATTTTTTATATTTTTCTTCATTAAAATCACCATTTAAACTTTCTTTTCCTCCTGCAATATCGATAAGTAATGCTTTTAAGAAAGTAAGTCCTGTAAAGTGATTGTCCCATGTAAATGTACCTGGGTTTTCTCTTACAAAATCCAGTAATTCACTCCTTGTCATAGGAGGTTTTTTTACTTTGTCACTATCATAAATTAGGGTCATCTGTACATTACCCCAAGGCAATTCATATCCTTCAACCGGTTGCTGAAAATCAATACCAATAAATGTATTGTCAAAATCAATATATGTTGCATTTGGTAATTTTGAAGTCCAAGGGCCATAGAGTCCGTTGATTTGTTGTAATTGGTAGAACGTTTCTCCATTAATCCAAACCAAATCAAGGTCACTCTCTGTTTTAGAAGCCTGAATTTCTGTCATTAAAGTCTGTACGATGGTGTTTCCTTGTCCGCTGCTTACCATGAGATCGATATTGTATTTTTCTTTTACTCTTGGTTTGAGGTATGTGTTTATATACGCATTTATTTTAGGATCACCTGTCCACATCATTAGGTTAACGGTTTTTCCTTTTGCCTCTGCCGTAATTTCTTTCCAACTTGCTTCAGCAATATCAAAAGCATTTTCTTTTTTTTCTTTTCCGCAGGCAAAAAATAATACGATGAATAGGCTACAAAATAGTTTTTTCATAATTGAGGTTTAAAATAGATATCTAATCCCGAATTGAAATTGTCTTGGTGGCCCTGCATTACGCTGTACAAAGCGCCCACTAGCTTCAGAACCTTGTTGAATCTGATTACTTTGTGTTGCATTATTGCTATATCCACTCAGGTTTTCGGTATTAAACACATTAAATATATCTGCTCGTACTTCTATTTTATTGTTTCCTAAGGCAAATTGGTGCTGCAAACTCACATCAAAGTTAGTACTCCATGGCAAGCGGTCACTATTTCTGGATGCTCCTGGAAAACGGTCGCTATTACCTACATAAGCATCTCCGAACCCCGATCCATCTCCATTGAGGTCGGTAGTGCCAAAAACTTCTGCATCGGGAATACGATTAATAGGTTGCCCACTTTGTAATAGTGCGGCTAATGTAATTGTAGTGCCTTTAAGTGGATAATAGTTAAATATCCCATTGATGTTATGAGTTCTATCATTGATCGATGGGCCAAATTCTGAACCATAGTTATTAGCATCCTGTGCTCTGAAGTTGATATCTTCGGTATCGTTTTCTAAAGAAGATAAGGTATAGTTAATTCGGTATGCATAATTATCGTTACCTCTTGTTTTTTGAAGATTAAAACTTGCGGCATAATATCTCGATTTTCCTTCGGTTTCTGAAACCACAACATTTCTAGCGATTCCTGTACGGGTTTGCCCGTTGATGGTTGCTGTACCATTTTCGATAGGAATCGGGCGAGAAGCATCTGCTTGTTCTATAGTTCGTACAACAACATTATCAGGGTTTATTGTGTATTCTGCTGCAGCGTTAAGATTACGTAATCTAAAAAGATTTTCACTACGGTTATGTACAAGATCTACAAAAAACAATTTATCCTCTTTGATTTGTACTTGATATCCTAAAGCAAATTGATGTGTAAAAGGATTGTCAAAACCATTTGGGTTTAGGATTCTACGCTCATTAGAAAAAGCACCTTCTCTTTGTCCTTGCAATTCACTTGCAGTAGGACCTTGCAAATAGGATACTCCAGAAACGTTGGCAGCAATATTACCATCAAAAAGTACACGATCTAGATTTGTATCTTGTGGTAAGATCCCTAAATCAATAAATTCTTGTATTTGAGCACGATAATCGGCTGATGTTGTATTCTGCTGTAGTGCATCACTATACACGGCATAGGGGATTTTGTCATAAGAAATTGCATACCCTCCTCTGATGGTGTTTTTGGGGTTCAATTGATAATTAAAATGAATTCTTGGAGCAAAATTATTGTAGTCACCCTCATCGCTACCAGCTTTGGAAAGATTATCATAATCATATCGCAACCCAAAAGTAAGGTTTAGTTTTTCATGGATAGCCCATTGGTCTTCTAGATATACAGAAAATATATCTTGATTGGTTCCAAAAGCAGTTGGACGTAATTCTACACTGTAATTACTTACGGTTACATCACTAGGGATATCAGTTAGCGAAAGATTACCATTTACACCTTGGTTGCGCAGAGCAGTTACTTGGTCTGTAGAAAGATCTACAGTGTATATTCCATTTGGTACACCTCCTCCAAACAATTCATGATCTCCTCTAATATAGTTTAGACCGGCTTTCAATGTATGATCTTTGATATACAGTTTGAATTTTTGCTGAAACTGAACTGTGTTTTCTAAAGCATCAAATACAAATCCCGGATGCCCAAGAATGGCAATTGTTTCTTCGGCTGGGTTTCGTACTATGACCTGAGGACTATTGGGATCACGTGGGTCTGCGTAATTCCATCTAAATCTGCTGTACTGAACATTTGTTTCTGCACTGATATTACCTAATGTATATGAGTTTTTGAATGCAATATTGATACTATTACGATCTTGTTGATTTGCCGCAGAATTAAATTGTACACCGCCTTCTAATCCTCCACCTTGTCTTTCGATACCTACAAATCCTACGTTTGCTCTAAGTGAAGAGCGAAAATTGCTGCTCCAAAATTGATCTATTTTTGCAGAGAAATAGTCAAAGGTATTGTTTCCTCTTATCGTTTCACTAATCCCAAGATCCGTAACGTTAAGAAGATTATCTTTTACATCGGTAGTATGCTCATAGTTGAAGTAATAGAAGGTTTTGTCTTTTACTATCGGACCTCCTACTGCTAAACCTGCTTGATATCTTGCAAAACCGTCTCGTACAGCGTTACCAGATAAGTCTCGTTGTGCAAAATCCGTTTGACCATCTATCGAAGGGCCAGGGCGAGTGATAAAAAACACCTCTCCGGTCACTTCATTGGTTCCGGATTTTGTCGTGATATCTACTACACCATTATTGGTAAGCCCATATTCGGCAGAAAAGTTATTGGTAAGTACCGTAATATCTTTTACAAAGCCTGATGGGATTGCAAAGCGTTGTCCGCCAAGAAAGCGTTCGTTGTTATCCATCCCATCAATAAGATAAGATGTAAACAATGGATTTGCACCATTAATACTCACATTTGGAGCTTCAGGAAAAAAACCAGTTGCTTGTGATACATTTGGTAACCGAAATAAGACTCTTGTGATGTCACGTCCTTCTACAGGGAGTTCTTCTATTTCTTTTGCTTTTAATTCAAATGCTACTTCTGCATCCCTACGATTGATTTTTGCAGAAGACGTAGTAGAAAGCTGAACTTCTTCGAGAGTGGTTTCGGCACCTTTTTTTAATAGTGCTATTTGAATGCTTGGATTTTCATTCGACCGTACATCAATTTGTTGTTTTGTATAGGTATAATATTGATCATTTTCATTGAAAGTAACAGAATAGTTGTTCAGTACCGGGATTGAACGAAAAATAGCTTTCCCTTTTAAATCTGTTGTGTTTTCTAATGAAATTCCTTGTGTTATGTTGGTTAATGTAATGGTAATATTGGCTATCGGTTGATTAGTTTCAAAATCGATAGCAGTAACGGTAAAATCTTCTTGTGCAATACCAATTGTACTGATACATAGTAGTACACAAATCAATATATTCTTCATTTAATATGTTTGATTTTAATAAAAAAATAATGGATCGCAACCTTATAATGTTTCTATAAATTTTGAGAAACAATACAGTTGTTAGCGTGTGTTATGCGAAAGTGATAAAAGGAGATCCTTTATTAAAAAATGGAAGAATATGATAAGAATATACATAATGCGCACAGGTGTTAATACACTGCGTATTATGGTTTAATATTTTTTGAATAATTGTTATAAGTTCTCTAGGAAGTGTTTTAAAAGAATCAAAAACAGATTTTAAATCTTTGACGGTGTCAATATCTTCTAAAACCTCTAGTGAAATAACTTCAATTTTGGATTGGCGAATCCATCTTTGGATACAATCTGATAATTCTCTTGATTGCCAAGGAAGCCTTAAGAGAACATCAATCTTAAATTGGGATTTGTGTAATCCCATAAGGTAGAAACCACCATCTGTAGAGGGGCCAAGTACAAACGTATTACTTTTGAGCTGTTTTACTGTTTCTAGGAGATGTTTTTTTTGTAGATGAGGAGTATCATTACCTATGGTAATTACATTCTCAAAACCTTTGTCGTATATATCTTGTATTGCATTTACAAAACGCTCTCCAAATGTATGTCCTTGTTGCTCATTTTCGGTATATACAAAATACGGGAGAGCTGTACTCTTTACTATATGTTGCGTATGTGCGTTAAGCGCAGAAAAAAGTTGTTTACCGCCAGAAATAGGTTTATGACGTATTTCTTCTTCAGAAGAATTGGCAAAAACTAATATTGCGGTTTTTTGATTCATACGTTACTACTTATGCTACTGTGCCTTGACAGCTGCTTCCTGCTCCGGCAGTGCATCCATAACAATGTTGTGAGATTACAATATCTCTGTTTTGTAATATTTCTTCGTTGTACTCACTGATGTGTTTTACTTTGCTGGCTACTTTTAGTCCTAGCATCTGATTAAAATCACAATCATATAACCAGCCATCCCAGCTTACCGATATGGTATTGGTACACATTACATTTGCTACTGCAGATGGATTATAGGCTTCTACCAGTGCGTACATATAGTCCTCGTAATTTTCTGAGGCAATCAGGTAATCTAGAAATCTACTAATGGGTAGATTGGTAATGGCAAAAAGGTTATGAAAATGGATGCCGAAATCTTCTATTAGTGCTTTTTTAAAATCTTTTTCCATTGCGGCCTGATCGCTAGGTAAAAATGCTCCTGACGGATTATAGACCAAATCTAACTTTAGATTACTATCAGGCATACCATACCCTCGTTCATTTAATTCTTGTAGGGCCTTTATAGATTTGTCAAAAACGCCATCACCCCTTTGTTTGTCTGTTTTGCCTCTTGTCCAATGTGGCATAGATGATACTACATGTACATTGTGTTTTGCAAAAAAATCCGGGAGATCATAGTATTTTTTGTTCGCTCTAATAATAGTAAGATTACTACGTACAATAAAGTCTTTTATCCCTGCTTTACTGGCTTCTTCAACAA
Source organism: Aquimarina algicola (assembly GCF_006443095.1). Classification (GTDB taxonomy): domain Bacteria; phylum Bacteroidota; class Bacteroidia; order Flavobacteriales; family Flavobacteriaceae; genus Aquimarina; species Aquimarina algicola. Next base: position 593,373 of record NZ_VFWZ01000002.1, on the reverse strand, counting down.
ACCATCTGAAATTTGGGTTCATCTCTGGTGCTCCTCCTGTAAGGTCAAGAGTATGTGCTCCTGTTTTTTTGATTACTTCCAAACATTGTTTCATTGTTTCTTTGGTCATAATCTCTTTACGATCGGGACCTGCATCTACATGACAATGTTCACAAACTTGGTTACACATATAGCCAACATTGATTTGAAGAATTTCAAGTTTCTTTGGCCGTAAGGGATATTGATCAATTTCAGCTATTTTATCAGCAAACTTAGGGAGCTCTCCATTTGCAAAGATTCCATTATTAAGGATCTCTAACTGCCTTTGTGCATTGGCAAGCTGATTATTTCTTTTTTGTAAGGATTGTTTGGATTTAATCTCAGGCATTTTTGACTATTGATTTGTTCTCGTCATTAATTTCAATATGGTATAGAAATTAATATATAGTTATTTTATATGTATGATAACTATCAAATGTTTTTTTAAATCATAAAAATGTTACATTGATAATTTATCATATTTATTCATCATTTGCACCCCATGAACTAGGGTCGCTCCGCTTTCTATTGCAGCTCCCGCATGTACGGCTTCCATCATTTCTTCTTTGGTAATACCACGTTGCAATCCGTCTTTTGTATATGCATCAATACAATAAGGACATTTTACAACATGAGAAACAGCCAATGCAATTAGTGATTTCTCTCTGGCAGTAAGTGCTCCTTCTTCAAACACTTTACCATAATAGTCAAAGAATTTATTTCCTAATTCTTCGCTCCATTCTGTGATTTTTCCAAACTTTCTAAGATCTGCAGGATCGTAATATGTTTTTGACATGCTGTTTTATTCTTTAATTAAAATAACAGACTTAAGATTACATAAGTCGTTCTTTATAGAGTTATACTTACAATCGAGTTGTTTTATTTTTTGAAATTTAAAGATAATTAAGTTAAAATACCCTTTTTGCCAAAAAGTAATTTTTTTATTAAAAATAATCACAATAAGTAAGATAAACTGGTTATGATATGGATTGTACATTTATAAAAAAGCTTATTTTAGGAGCAGAAATCTTGCAAAAACACAAGAAATCATTAAAATTGAAGTCATGAGGAAAAAAGTTACGCTAAAACAACTCGCAAAAGAATTAAACCTTTCTATTTCTACAGTCTCAAAATCACTAAAGAATGATCCTGAGATTAGCGAAAAGACGATTAACAGAGTACATGAATTAGCTAATTTTTATAATTATAAACCCAATGCACTTGCGGTAAGTTTAAAAAGTAATAAAACCAAAACTATTGGTGTTATTTTACCCGAAATTTTAAATCACTTTTTTGCAAAAGCATTATTTGGTATAGAAAAAGAAGCTTCAAAAAATGGATATAAAATCGTTACCTGTATTACAAACGAGTCATATCAAAAAGAGGTAGAATATGTAGAAATGCTAAATTATAGTAGTGTAGATGGTTTTATTGCAGCACTTAGCCAAGAAACTCAGATTCACAATAAACTTGATCATTTTAAAGTATTAAAAAGAGATAATGTACCGATTGTAATGTTTGATCGTGTGAGTGAAGAAGTAGAATGTGATAAGGTGATTGTTGATGATAAAGTAGCTTCAAAAAATGCAATGCAATATCTTATTGATACAGGATGTAAAAAAATAGCTGTGATTACAACAATTGGAGATTTGAGTGTGGCAAAACTGAGGCTCAAGGGAGCTAGAGAAGCCGTTGATGCCAATTCTGAGGTGTCTTTGATAGATCTTTTTGTAAAAGATACTATTATTGAGTTGGTAGAAAAGAATTCTAATGCTATTGAAAATGAAATAGAAAATTTTCTAAAAGAACATCAAATCGATGCAGTTCTTGGTTTGGATGAGACCGCAGCAGCTATTGCCATTAATATCTCACATAAATTGGGGTACAAAATTCCAGAAGATATTTCGGTAATAGGATTTACAGATGGTCTTCTTTCTAAGCATTCTTATCCAAAACTCACAACAGTTTCTCAACATGCAGAAGAGCTTGGTGCTATAGCAGCTCAAATATTAATTGATAAGCTGGATGACGATCTAGAAAAAGAAAGTAATATTACCAAAACAGAGATTGTTAAAACTTCATTGATTGTTAGAGATTCTACGCATTAAAATAGCTTTTGTGAACTTTTTTAGTATCAGTTAGATCAGATCATAAGAATTTTTAGTATCAAGTATCATTTGTCTATTTTTTTCTGAATCTGTTCTTTTTTTATTTTTTTAAGAATTATTATACCAATAATAAATAACGGTACGAACATAAGAAGAGGTATCGCATATCCTAAAATCTGCTCTACAAAAGAAGCTTGTATTTGAGGTTCTGTCTCAATTTCTACAGAATTATTCATGCTTGGGAGCGAGTTGAATAAGAAGAAAAAATTAATAAGTCCATGTGTAATGGCTATAGGGATTAGCTTATTTGTTTTTAACAAAAGTACACCAAAGAAAAACCCAATAAATACAGCATACACAGCTTGCACAATTACTTGAGGAATATTGGGATTGACCATTAGGTTGAGAAGATGAGAAACTCCAAAAAATATAGCAGGATATAAGACCATAAAAAAGAGACTATTTTTCTTAGATATATATTTTTGAATAAAAAGAGATTGTAGAAGACCTCTAAACATGAACTCTTCTGCAAAACCAACAGATAAACAAGCTAACAATAATAGGAAAAGGTTTGGTATTTGGATTACTGTTAGGTTTTTGCCCATAAAAGATGAAATGCCAATTAAAAAAAGATAAGCAGGGATTACATTAAGTAGTTTAGATGTCCATTTATAATTAAAGGATAAACCGGATAAAGACCGTACCTGAAATTTTTTAATACCTATTAAGCTAACGACAAAAATCATTGACATTTTGAGTGTTAATGCGATATACTCAATTTGAAATGATGAAAAATAGTCTTCTGTCAGAATTTGATTAAATGGTATTTGCATAATTAAACCGATGATAAGTATTATAGATATACCAATGGCAAAAGGAGAGATGTTTTTCATATACTAGAATTTTATCTTCTGACGATTAAGCTCGGGTAATGTTACAATGCCGGATTGTCAAGTTGCGGTTCGCTGTTGAATATGTAAGGTTGAATTTTTCGAGAAGAACTGCTTAGGTTTTAGTTATAACTTTCAAAAAAATGTTATTCTTGAACTAGAATTTTTGATGAAAGAGACTATTTTTCCTGTAGTGATACTAAAGAAGAATGTTATTATTGGGGTAGACAAAAAGAGCTAGGTTTTTAAGGTGTACTCTCTCTTAAAATAATTTTAGTGTCAAGCGTTATTACTTTTTTTTGATGGTTGATGTTTTCAGGCTCACTAAGCTGATTAATTAATAATTCAGCAACTTTTTGCCCCATTTCAAAACTTGGTTGGGCTACGCATGTAAGAGAGGGGACAAATACATCCGCTAAGCCTAGATCTCCAAATCCTATCACCGAAATATCTTCTGGAATTTTGTATCCTAATTTAAGAAGGGTTTTCATAGTGAGTAAACCGTAATTATCTGTACAGGTAAAAACCGCATCAGGTTTAATTTGAGGTGAATTAAAAAAAGAGTTGATTTCGATATTGTCTGATTTGCGGTCTAGAGAATTACAATGTAAAATTAAATTTTGATTCATTGGGATATTATAAGTATTGAGTGCTTCTTTATACCCTTCAAAACGATCTTTGAAAACTTTTTTCTCTTTGGCCCCTCCTATAAAGGCAATCTGTTTTTTTCCTTTTTTAATAAAAAACTCTACAGCAGAAAATGCTGCTTTTTTATCATCAATCAGGACATGGTCAGCCCCGTGCATTTCTTCTATAATATTATCGAATAATACCACAGGTATTCCTGCATTGATTACATTTTTGATATGCGAGAATGTTTTTGTTTCATGAGTAGGAGATAATATAATACCATCTACCAAGCCTCTTTCAAAAGAAGCAAGGTTTTCGACCTCAGAATCAAAAGAATTTCTTGATGAACTTATTAAAATCTTGTAATTATGTGTGCTAACATAGTGATCAATGCCTCTACAAACTTCGATAAAAAAAGGTTCATCATATCTTGGTATAATAACACCAATGATATTAGTTTTTCCAGAACTCAGACTTTTTGCAATTTGGTTGGGCATGTATCCCATATCATTAGCTGTTTGAATAACTTTTTCACGAGTACTCTGCTTTACTCTAGGATTTTGATCCAAAGCTCTAGAGACAGTAGCAATAGATAAATTAAGCTTATTAGCAATATCTTCAAGTTTTATACGATTTTTTTTGAATCCCACTATAATTTAGTTAAAAAATTGTTATTAAAACTTTAATTTTAGTAAAAAAACAATAATACAAACGTTTGTTTTTTTAAAACTAAAGGATTGTTTTTTGGTTTTGTTAATAGTTTAGTAATTTGTAATAGTTATACGTAAATTTTGAATATTTGATAATGAAATATGTTCAAAATTGAATATCTTTAATAAAGAAATCTTCTTAAAATTTGACTTTATTAAAAATGTATTATAACTCACTAATTTAAGATAAATAATATTGTATCTACTATACAAATGTTGTTTAAAATGCAGTAAGAATAAAAGTAAAGTTGTTTTATAACTAGAAAAACAATTGAAATGGTTCATATTCTAGTTGATTTGATGTTTTGTTTAGATATGCTGAAGTACACAATTATTAATTAAAAATCAAATTTTAATACTCATAATACATTTATAAAATCTTAGTATGTATCATGAGTGTTGAGATTAGAATAACAAATATGTTTATAGTAGAAAGCGTAAATAATTTTTGTTTGTTAGTAAAGGAGTTTCTTTGAAAAGAGACTTCTTGTATTTGTAATCTATGGGACATTCACATTTTTTGTAGCTAGATTTTGTTATGTTTTTTATTATATAGTTGCAGAGTTAGTCAAAATGATAAAGAAGGCATGGATGTTCCATGATTACAATTCAAAAAAAGTATTTAAAACAAATAGTAACTAAAAATAATTCAAATTAAAAATCAAACTCTATATTATGAAAAGTATGATACTTAAAAAACTCATATATCTTCTGGTATTTTTACAGGGGAGTATGGTGTTTTCTCAGATTACGGTTTCAGGGGTCGTAAATGATGCAGGAGGACCAATTCCGGGAGTAAATGTTCTTGTGAGGGGAACAGCAAACGGAACTGTCTCCGATTTTGATGGAAAATACGTTCTTGAAAATGTTCCTGAAGATGCTGTTTTAGTATTCAGTTATGTAGGATTCAAAGCTCAAGAAATAGCAGTAGCAGGGCAAACTACTATTAATGTGACAATGGAAGAAGATGCTGCAGAACTTGAGCAGGTAGTTGTTGTAGGTTATGGTACAGTAAGGAAAAAAGACATTACAGGAGCAGTAGCAACAGTAAAACCAGAAGACTTCAACCAAGGGGTACAAAACTCTCCAGATCAGCTAATACAAGGTAGAGTTGCCGGAGTACAAGTTACTGCTGCGAGTGGAGAACCAGGTGCAGCCAATAATATACGGATTAGGGGTACATCTTCTATTCGAGGAGGTAATAATCCATTAATTGTTGTAGATGGAGTTCCTTTGGATGGAGGTAATACCAGTGCAGGAACAGATGTTGGAACAGGTCGTTCTTCTGCAAGAAACCCTTTGAACTTTATTAATCCAAATGACATTGCTAGTATCGACGTATTGAAAGATGCATCCGCCACCGCTATTTATGGATCAAGAGGATCAAACGGTGTAGTAATCATTACTACCAAAAAAGGAAAATCAGGAAAACCACAACTAGATTTTTCTTCTGCCATAAGTGTATCTTCTATTGCTAATGAATATGATTTATTAGATGCAAGTGGGTTCTCTTCTGCGGTTAATGCTATAGGAGAGCCAGGTCTTGATTTTGGACAAGATGTTGATGCTTTAGATGAAATATTGAGAACAGCAATTACTCAAAATTACAATTTGAGCTACGGAGGCGGTTCTGATACAGGTAGATATCGATTCTCATTATCATTACAAGATCAAGAAGGGATTATTAAGAATACTGGACAGGAAAAATATACAGGAACACTTAATCTTACAGAAAAATTCTTTGACGAAAAACTTCAAATCGATACAAAATTAATTACTTCATTTATAAAAGATGAAGCTACCGCACTTGCTGAAAATGCAACGGCTGAAGGAGATTTGATAATATCAGCATTACGTTGGAATCCTACCCGTTCACTCTTTAATCCTGATGGGAGTTTTTTACAATTCAATGATAATCCACGTAATCCACTTGCATTCTTAGAATATTATACAGATTTGGCAGAAACGACTAATATTTTAGGAAATTTGTCAGCGACATATAGTTTTACAGATGCCTTTAGTTACAAATTTAACTTTGGTGTCGGTAGAACAGAATCAAAACGTAGAATAGGGATTTCAAGATTAATGCAAGCCAACTTTGTTAATGGAGGTATTGCAGATATACAAAATATATTTACGTCTAACTTGTTATTTGAACACACACTTAATTACAATAAGCAATTAAATGATGCTGTATTTTTGGACGCTGTGGTAGGATATTCTTACCAGCAGTTTGAACGAAGGGGAGATAATCTAAGGGTACAAGATTTTTCTATAGATGATCAAAATCTATATATTAATAATGTAAACTTCGGATCAGAGCGACCTGCTCCGACTCTTAATTCTGATAATACATTATCAGGAGGAAACACTTCTTTCTTTGATCCTAATACAGAATTACAATCTTATTTTGGTAGAGCAAATGTGACCTTATACGATAAGTACTTGATAACAGCTACATTAAGAGCAGATGGCTCAAGTCGTTTTGGAGATGATGAGCAATATGGATATTTCCCTTCTGCAGCAGTGGCATGGCGACTTTCTCAAGAAGATTTTATTCCGGATACGTTTAGTGATCTTAAACTAAGAGTAGGATATGGTCTTACCGGTAATCAGGAATTCCCTTCGGGTTCCGCTCAAACACAGTTTACTCCAGACGGATCAGGAGGTATTGTACAATCTACAGTGGGTAATCCAAATTTAAAATGGGAAAGTACCGTACAAATCAATGCAGGTATTGATTTTGGTTTTTTGGATAACCGAATAACGGGGTCAGTTGATTATTACCAAAGGACGACAGAAGATTTGTTATTTAGAACTCGAGCTGGACAACAAGCTCCTAATGTATTTATTTGGAGAAATCTAGACGGAGTTGAGGTAGAAAACTCGGGTGTAGATATCGCTATAAATGGAATTATCATTGATAATGAAGATATAAGTTGGGAAGTAGGTGTAAATGCAAGTTTCTTAAGTAATGAACTTAATAATGTATCGAGCATATTCCCTGCAGGAATCTTGACAGGAGAACTTAACGGACAAGGATTAACAGGGCAACGTGCTCAGCTATTATTTGACGGTCAGCCGATTAATGCCTTTTACTTACCAATTTGGGAAGGGTTTGACGAGAACGGAGTATCTAGCTATGCTGACTTAGATGGAGATGGGATTGATACCTCTAGTGGTATTACTGCACCGGGAGAGGGAGATAGAGCTTTTGTAGGAGACCCAAATCCGGATTTTACAATAGGGATATCATCAGCTTTTAGATATAAAAATCTTGATGTTAGTGTATTTTTTAATGGAGCATATGGACATCAAATTTATGACAATACTGCCAATGCTATTTTTACTGCCGGAGCACTTGCCGCAGGGGGTAATGTTACAGAACAAGTTGTAGCTTCAGGAGAAGCAAATCAAACACCAAAACCTTCTACACAATATTTAAAAAGTGGAGATTTTCTTAGGTTAAATAATTTAACTCTTGGATATACGCTTAATGGAGATAAAATAGGTAAATGGATCGATTCATTACGTTTTTATGCTACAGGACAAAATATATTTGTAATAACACCTTATGATGGATTTGATCCGGAAGTGAATGTAAATAAAGCAGTTGATGGAGTTCCCTCTTTTGGAATTGATTATTCTACATATCCAAGAGCCAGAACTTTTTCTTTAGGGTTTAATGCAAGATTTTAAAAAAAATGAAAATGAAAAATATAAAATTAATAGGTATCGGATTAGTTGGAGCAATCCTAATGATAGGATGTACCGACCTTGATGAAGAGCTAAATGATTCTGTTAATGAAGCTGCTGGTTTTAGCGCATCAGACCTTCTGGCAGGAGCGTATTCTTCTATGAGAGAACTACAACATGAGCAAGATATATTGGCGTCCTATGTGCATTCTTCAGACGAATTAATTGCACCTACAAGAGGTGCAGATTGGGATGATGCAGGAGCCTGGAGAGATCATCATCTACACTCATGGACAAATACACACCCACATATTGATAAAACATGGAGAGATTTAAACAGTAGGGCATTTAATGCACAATTAGTACTATGCAATGGAGATGCTTCGGCTACTGAGATTGCAGAAGCTACTTTTTTAAGAACCTTATCAGATTTCTTTACTTTGGACTTGTTTGGTGTTGTGCCTAGAAGAGCTTGTAACGAAGATTTATTACAACCGCCAACACAACAACTGGGTAGGGCAGAAGCTATAGATGTTTTTATTAGTGAAATGGAAGCAGTATTAAATGATATGCCTACAGCAAATGGTCCAATTACAGCTACACAAAATGCAGGAAGAATGCTTTTGGCCAAATTATACCTTAATAAAGCGGTGTATAAAGCAACTGGCCAAGATGGAGTCGCGCAACCCGGACCCTATACTTTTGATCCTGTAGATATGACTATGGCAATAAACCACCTTAATGAAATCACAGGGTATTCTCTAGAAGATGATTATTTTAGTAGCTTCACTCCTACCAATACAGAAACATCTACAGAGATTATTTTTGTATCAGAAAACGAATTAGGAGGAGCAACAGGTAATATACGTAACAGATGGCATATGACCATGCATTATAATCAACAACCTAGTGGTTGGAATGGTTTTGTGGCTACAGCAGATTTATACAATCTATTTGAAGATGGAGATGTTCGAAGAAGTACTGACATCCCTGGTTTAACAGATGCCTTTGGGTACAATGCAGGGTTTTTGGTAGGACAACAGCAAGGTCCTTCTGATAAAACACTTACATCTCTCATCGATTTAGAAGACCGCCCAGGGAATCCATTAGTGTTTACAGAAGAAGTAGATATTTTTAGCTCAAATGAAAGAAATGGAATTCGAGTTATTAAATATTTACCAAATTTAGAGCTTAGTGCTGATGCAGATGGAATTTCTTTTTCTAATGATGACGCTCCGGGTAATGATTATGTGTTCTTTAGGTATGCAGATGCTAGGTTGATGAAAGCGGAGGCTATTTTGAGAGGAGGTACTGATACTAACGGAGAATCTGCTCTTGCTATTATCAATGAGTTAAGAACCTCAAGAAATGCATCTATGTTACCTGCTGTTACAGAGTCTGATATTCTTGATGAACGCTCTCGTGAGTTATATTGGGAAGGCTGGAGAAGAAATGATCAAATTCGTTTCAATACATTTTTAGGAACATGGCAAGCAAAAGCAGATGCTTCGCCAGAAAGAGCTTTGTTGATGCCAATTCCGGCAGAAGCACTGGCAACAAATCCTAATTTGACCCAAAATTCAGGGTATTAATTGAAAAATAGTATAATATTGTTTTAAAGTGCCACGTCTACTTATAGACGTGGCACTTCAACATAATTACATGATGTTGACACATTAAATAAGACTACAATGGTCCAAAATTATTTGTAGAAAGAAAGAATAGATAAGTTCAAGTATACTGAGTTTTGTACATTCGTTTTAACTTTAGAAAAAAATAATCCATTATGATGAGCCGTATATTTTGGCTGTTAAATATTGTAATATTTGTTTCATGTAAACAGAATACAACCGAAACAAAGTCGCCAGAAGAAACTTTAGAACAAAATCTTTTTTCAAAAATAGGGTTCGAGAAAACGGGCATTGATTTTACAAACCAAGTAACTAACACAAAGGATTTTAATATTTTTAAGTATCGTAATTTTTATAATGGCGGAGGAGTAGCCATTGGAGATATCAATAATGATGGTCTGGCCGACGTGTATCTTACTGCCAATATGGGTAAAAATAAACTGTATCTTAATAAAGGTAATTTTACTTTTGAAGATATTTCTGATACTTCTTCAACATCAGGAGATCGATTATGGTCTACCGGTGTGGTGATGGTAGATATTAATGCTGATGGATTATTAGATATCTACGTTTGTAACGCTGGTAATGTGCAAGGTGATGACCAAAAAAATGAACTGTTCATTAATAATGGAGATCTAACCTTTACAGAGCAAGCAGAAAAATATAACCTCGCTGATAGTGGTTTTACAACGCATACAGCTTTTTTTGATTATGATGGCGATGGCGATTTAGATGCTTATATCTTGAATAATAGTTTTATCCCTGTAAGTAGTCTTGGATATTCTGATAAAAGAGAACTTAGAAGTGAGGATTGGGATTTGCCTGAAGTTTTCAAAGGAGGAGGAGATAAATTAATGAGAAATGATAATGGTGTATTTGTAGATGTGAGCGAACAAGTAGGGATATACGGAAGCCTTATTGGTTTTGGCTTAGGAGTAACTATAGGAGATGTAAATAATGATTTGCTACCTGATATCTATGTTTCGAATGATTTTTATGAAAGAGATTATCTATATATCAATAATGGAGACGGTACTTTTACGGAAGATATAAAGAATAAAATGCCTCATATCAGTCTAGCTTCAATGGGAGCAGACATGGCAGATTTGAATAATGACGGTAAACCAGAAGTGTTTGTAACAGATATGCTTCCTGAAGCAGATGAGCGTCTTAAAAACACAAGTGATTTTGAACGTTTTGATGTCTATCAACTCAAACAACGCAAAGATTTTTACCATCAATATATGCAGAATACACTTCAATTTAACAATGGAGATGATACATTTTCTGAAATTGCTTTTTATAGCGGGGTAGGTAATACAGACTGGTCATGGGGAGCCTTATTATTTGATATGGATAACGATGGGTATCGAGATATATATGTTTGCAATGGAATTTATCATGATCTTACCAATCAGGACTTTATGGATTTTTTTGCTGCAGAAGTATATCAAAAAATGGCAATTTCCGGGGTAAAAACAGCTCAAGACTCTATTATTAATAAGATGCCAAGTGTTCCTCAGGTGAATTATGCATTCAAAAACAATAAAGACCTTACTTTTTCTAATGCTTCTCAAGATTTTGGATTTACAGAACCTAGTTTTTCTAATGGTGCGGCATATGGCGATCTAGATAATGATGGTGATCTTGATTTGATCGTTAATAATGTAAATATGCCAGTATTCGTATATCAAAATAATTCAAATAATAATTTTATAAGAATCAAATTAAAAGGAGCTGAAAAAAATACATTTGGAATCGGTAGTATAGTAAAAATATATAAAGATCAAGAAGTCCTAAGACAAGAATTAATTCCATCAAGAGGATTTCAATCTTCTATTGATTACACTATGACTTTTGGATTGGGAAAAGCAGAAAAAATTGATTCAATACATATCATTTGGCCTAATAAAAAAATCCAGAGAATTAAAGAAACTCAAGTAAACCAAACGCTATCGATTGATATAAAAGAAGCTGCTGAAATATATAATGTTCCTCAAAGAAAATCAAAACTATATTTTGAAGAAATAAAGTCTGATATGGTTGCTCATCAAGAAGATGTATATGTAGATTTTGATTATGAGGGATTGATACCCAAAATGTTATCAAAAGAAGGTCCTGCGATAGCTGTAGGAGACGTAAACGGAGATGGTAAAGAAGATGTATATGTTGGAGGTGCAAAAGGGCAGGCAGGAATGTTATATATTCATAAAAAAGGAGGGAAATTAGTCAATACCTCTCAGAATAAAACCCCTTGGACTGATGAAGAAGAAGCACTTTATGAAGATACAGCGGCTATTTTTATAGATATTGATAATGACAATGATCTAGATCTGGTAGTCGCTTCAGGCGGTAATTTCGCACAAACAAAATCATCGCAGTTCAATACAAGGGTGTATAGCAATGATGGAAAAGGTAATTTCTCAAAAGGACAAACAATTATAAATGACAGTAATACTGCTGTTATAGCACCATGTGACTTTGATGAGGATGGGGATATAGATTTCTTCTTAGGTAATATAAGTGTACCGGGAATCTATGGGATCAATCCCAAAAATCAACTTTTAGAAAATGATGGAAAAGGCAATTTTAAAAATGTGATCGAATCTAAAGCTTTTAAAGCTCAGGATGTAGGTATGATTACTGATGCAACTTGGAAAGATATAGATGGTAACGGCAAAAAAGATCTTATCCTTGTAGGAGAATGGATGGCTCCCAAGATATTCAAAAATAACGGAAGAAGACTTAGTCCCCTTGCCAGCAAATTAGATCACGTTACTGGATGGTTTAATGCCATAAAGGCCGAAGATTTGGATAATGATGGAGATATAGATTTGGTATTAGGAAATCGAGGACTTAATGCTATGTATAAAGCAAATAAAGAAAACCCGGTAAAGCTTTATATCAATGATTTTGATAATAATGGTACTATCGAACAAATTTTTACACAAACAATAGATGGTAAAGATGTTCCTGTTCACTTAAAAAAAGAACTTACCAATCAAATTAATGTTTTGAAAAAGCAGAACTTAAAATTTTCAGAATACGCAACAAAATCAATAGATGAATTATTTTCTGCAGACGTATTACAAAAGGCAATTGTAAAAGAAGTAAATACATTTGAGAGTATTATCGCGTACAACAATGGTAAAGGTGACTTTGAAATCAAAATACTACCTGTAGCAGCACAATTATCATGTATTTATGATATAGAAGTTTATGATTTTAATAAAGATGGTATTCAGGATCTGATTTTAGGAGGAAATAATTACGAATATAAACCTCAATTTTCTCGCCTAGATGCCAATAGAGGTACTATTTTGATGAGTAGTGCCGCACAACAATATTCAGATCAGAAAAATACAGGTTTTTTTATTGAAGGGCAATTAAGGGAACTACATTGGATCAAAAGCACCTCTGGAGATCGATATTTGATTGCCGGATTGAATGATAAAAGCCCTAAATTGTTTACATTGAAAAAATAAATAATAAAGCACCCCCGGCATTCACACATGAAAAAAATATTTTTTTTAGTAAACGTATTCGTATTTGCTGCTTGTACCCAACAAAAGATAAAGCAAGGGGAACTATTTGAAAGCGTATCATCAAAAACGACTAATGTTACTTTTCAAAATACACTCACTCCATCAGAAGATGTAAATATTCTTGATTATCTATACTTCTATAATGGAGCTGGTGTAGCAGTAGGCGATATCAATAATGATGGTTGGGTAGACGTATATTTTGCTTCAAATCAAGAAAAAAACAAATTATATCTCAATAAAGGAGATTTTACTTTTGAAGATATTACCAAAAAAGCCGGAGTCGAAGGGACTTCTGATTGGAATACAGGAGTAACTATGGCAGATGTAAACGGCGATGGGTTTCTGGATATCTATGTGTGCGCTGTAGTGGGGATTCAAGGGTTGGATGGAGTAAATGAATTATTTATTAATAATGGAGATGGTACATTTACAGAACAAGCAAGTCAATATAAGCTAGCCTTTGACAACTATTCTTCTACAGCGGCTTTCTTTGATTATGATAATGACGGAGATTTAGATTTGTATTTACTTAATCATGCTATACATACTCAGAATTCTTTTGGCAAAGCTTCAATACGGTATAAAAGAAATTATGAAAGTGGAGATAAACTTCTTCGCAACGACGATAATGTATTTACAGATGTAAGTGAAGAAGCGGGTATTTTTGGAGGAGCCAATGGATATGGTTTGGGCATTGCTACAGCCGATTTTAATAATGATGGTTATCCGGATATCTATATTAGTAATGATTTTCATGAGGATGATTATTACTATATCAATAACGGGAATGGTACATTTAATGAACAGTCAAAAGATAAATTTGGACATACCAGCCGTTTTTCTATGGGGAGTGATGTTGCAGATATTAATAACGACGGTTTTTATGATATTTTAACTCTTGATATGAGCCCGGAGGATGAAAAAGTTCTCAAAGCTTCTGTAGGAGATGAAACGATAGATATGTTAAATATGCGGATACATCAATTAGGGTATCACTATCAATTTACACGTAATATGCTTCAGGTGAATCACTCAGGGAAGTTTTTTTCAGAAACTGCCTTACTTAGTGGTGTGGCAGCAAGTGATTGGAGTTGGTCTGCCTTATTTTCAGACTATGATCAAGATGGTCATCAAGATATTTTTATTTCTAACGGAATCCCAAAACGGCCTAATGATCTGGATTATATAAAATATATTTCTAATGATAAGATCAAAGACAAATTAACCAAAACAAAATTAGTAGATCAAGAAGCATTAGACCTGATGCCCTCGGGAGCAGTTCAAAACTACATTTTCAAGGGCGAGAAAGGGATTCAGTTTACAAATCAATCACAAAAATGGTTGCCAAATGACACAATAATTGCTACCGGAAGCGCATATGCTGATTTTGATAACGACGGAGATATTGATATTGTGACAAACAATATAAATGCTCCAGCTACTTTTTACAACAATACAACCAATGAAAAAGCTAATTATCTTAAGTTGAAGTTTTCGTACAAAAAACCGAATGCTTTAGGAATTGGAACTAAGGTAATTTCATATCATAATGGGATTTCACAATACAAACAGCTATTTACGGCAAAAGGATTTCAATCTTCTTCAGAAGCTATAATACACTTTGGTTATGGAGCGGTAGAAACTGTAGACTCACTCAAAGTTATTTGGCCCGATCAAACCATACAAATTGCAGAAAACATAAAAACAAACCAAACACTTACGATTAAAGTATTGCCCAAAAGACAATCTGTAGATTATAACGATGTATTCCCCAAAAATGAAGGATGGTTTAAAAAGATAGATAGTTTACCGGGGTTAACATATACGCATGAAGAGAATACATACCTTGACTTTAATCGTCAGAAATTGATTCCGTATAAAATTTCAGATAAAGGCCCTGCCACTGTAGTAGGAGATATCAATGGAGATGGTAAAGATGATATTTTTTTCGGAAGTGCTAAAAATAAAAGGTCTCAACTGTTTTTTCAAACCTCAAAAGGTTTTGAAGAACAAGGATTAACCATTTTTGAAGCAGAAAAAACCAAAGAAGATGTAGTTGCCATTATTGAAGATTTTAATAACGATACTCAAAATGATCTTCTTATTGCATCTTCTGGAGGAGAATTCTATGGACAATCAGAACAATTAATAGATCGGTTATATCTTACTACTAATTCAGGTTTACAAAAAGCACAATTTCCAGAATTATATGAGCATGAATCGGTAATAAAATCTTATGATATTGACCAAGATGGAGATCTGGATCTTTTTGTTGGTGGATATGTCGTATCTAATGATTTTGGAAAACTCCCCAACTCATATATTTTGATAAATGATCACGGGAATTTTACAGTACAAAAGAATGATGAATTGCAAAACGTCGGAATGGTCACAGATGCTATCTGGAGTGATTTTGATGGAGATCAAATCAAAGACCTAATAGTTATAGGAGAGTGGATGTCTCCTCGTTTTTTTAAAAATACAAAAGGAAATCTTATTGATGTTACTGAGACCATGATCACTCAAAAAATAAATGGTTTATGGCAATCAATACATCAATTTGACGTCGATGGTGATGGCGATTTAGATTATATGTTGGGTAATTTTGGATTGAATACAAAGTTAAAAGCTTCACAGGAATTTCCACTCAAAATGTGGTATGCGGATTTTGATAATAATAAAAAAACAGAAACGGTATTAGCAATTCCAAAAGGAGAAAAATACTATCCTGTTCATGGATTGGATGAGCTATCAGGGCAATTGAATTTTTTGAAGAAAAAGTTTACAACCTATGCTTCTTTTGCAGGAAAAACAGTCGATGAGATATTTGAGAAACAGGTATTGGATAAAGCTATTCTTTTTGAAGTACATCAATTAGCATCCGGATATCTCAAAAACGATGAAGGTAATTTTACTTTTATTCCTTTTGAAGATGTATTACAAGTATCACCTATCACACAAATGCTAGAGTATGATTTTAATAAAGATGGTACAACTGAGATGTTAGTGGCAGGTAATCATTTTGGGGTAATACCATATCATGGTCGATTTGATGGTTTTTCTGGTGCTATTGTACAAAAAGGAGGAAAAATTAGTACAGGAGATCAACTCAATATTAATTTAACTCAGAAATTAGTGCGAGGACTAGATATTGTTAATTTTGACGATAAGGACTATTTGTTAGTCACTATAAATAATGCAAAACCAGAAATGTATGAGATGGTTAGAGAATAAAAAAAGAACAAATATGTATAAAAGCCTAATAATGGGCTTTAGTCTCATCGTTTTTACTTCTTGTCAACAAGAACCAAAGACAATAGAAATATCTACGGATCAATATCATGCGGTGGTAGGTCGACTTACAGCAGTGATGGTACATGATATTTTTTCTCCTCCGGTAGCGAGTAGAATCTATAATTATCCCAATATTGCTGCTTATGAAGTTATCAAACATCAAAATAAAGATTATGTAACCTTATCAGGCCAATTACATGGTCTTAGTCATGTTCCTCAACCTGATACTACACAACAAATTGATTATAAGGTAGCTGCAATAGTAGCTTATCTTGACGTAGGTAAAGCGCTAGTTTTTTCTGAGGATAGGATAGAAACTTATAGTGATAGTTTGTACGGGTCATGGCAGACGATCAATAAGAAGACTTTTGAGGATTCAAAAGCATATGGTTTATCGGTAGCGCAACATATTAAAGAATGGTTGGCTAAAGATAATTATGCGCAAACGCGTACAATGCCAAAATTTACGGTCAATACAGAAGATCCTTCGCGTTGGCAACCCACACCTCCGGATTATATGGATGGTATAGAGCCACATTGGCGTAAAATTCGGCCTTCAATTATAGACTCTGCAGCACAATTTACACCTCATAAACATCCGGAGTTTTCTCTTGAAAAAGAGTCTCCTTTCTATGTAGAAGTACTAGAAACCCATCAAGTAGGAAAAACAATAAAAGAAGAAGGAGAAGGTTCTGAAAAATTAGAAATTGCACAATTTTGGGATTGCAATCCTTATGTTTCAACTCACAAAGGACATCTTATGTTTGCTACCAAAAAAATTACACCGGGAGCACATTGGATAGGAATTTGTAAAATAGCCTGTATAAAG
Organism: Aquimarina algicola; assembly: GCF_006443095.1. Lineage (GTDB taxonomy): Bacteria > Bacteroidota > Bacteroidia > Flavobacteriales > Flavobacteriaceae > Aquimarina > Aquimarina algicola. Next base: position 576,022 of record NZ_VFWZ01000002.1, on the reverse strand, counting down.
GCCAATGCAGATTTTGCAAAAACCATATATGCATATACCAAAACGAGTATCGCAATTTCAGATGCATTTATAAGCTGTTGGGATGAGAAATACAGAAGCAACTTAATCCGACCCGAAACATTGATCAATCAACATATTGATGAAAACTGGGAGCCCGTCTTGCAAACCCCACCTTTTCCAGAATATACAAGTGGTCACTCTGTCGTTTCAGGAGCGGCGTCTACTGTACTTACAGAAATTTTTGGAGATCAATTTGCATTTGATGATGATACAGAAGTACCCTATGGACTACCAGTACGATCTTTTACCTCTTTTAATACAGCAGCAGATGAGGCGGCAATAAGTAGACTTTATGGAGGGATTCATTATCGTTCTGCAATAGACTTGGGACTAGAACAAGGGCGTAATTTGGGTAATTTTGTCATAAATAGATTAAAAATGACTCAGAATCACTCAAAAGTAGTGGGTAATCCATAAAGTACCAATATATGAGAAAGGTTGTATTGACTATTTTGATTCTGATCAGTGGAGCAGCGATTTGGTATTTTTGGATAAAAAAATATGATTATGAGATCACATTTAGAGCCAATGCAGCCCCGGGTAGTGTATATCAACAAGTAAAGAGTCTGAAATCAAAAAAAGACTCAATAACTCCGGGATATGTAAGATTAATTGACACAATACTTTTTAAAAACGTAACACAGCTTACCAAAATAAAGGGAGAAGAAGTATTGTTGGATTGGACATTTACTAGTATACACGATACAATTAGTAACGTTACAGTAGGTATTGTAGCAAGAAATAATGTGATAAAACATCGTCTTGAGGTATTAACAGGTTCTTCATCAATAGTAAAAACAGTAAAAAAAGATATCATAGATTTTAGAAAAAGGCTTAAATATTATACAAATCGTTTTCAAGTTGTGATTCAAGGAGAAGAAAATAGCCCCGCCCTAGAGGGATTGATCATTTCTTCTGAAACAAAACGATACAAAAAAGCCAATGAAATGATGAGGTCTAATGCCTATCTTCACCCTAAATTATTAGAGTATAGAATTCAAAAAAAAGGATACCCTTTTGTAAAAATTAATCATTGGAACAAATCAACAGACAGTATTCAACTTTATTTTGGATTTCCTGCACAATATCAAGATTCATTACCAATAGAAACAGATATATCTTATAAGAAACTAGTATCACAAAAAAGTTTAAAAGCAACATATTATGGTAATTATAGAACCAGTGACGAGGCATGGTTTACTTTACTGGAATATGCACAGAAAAATAATATAAAAGTCAAACCAGAACCCCTCGAAATTTTCTACAATAATCCAATGCAAGGAGGAGACGAATTACAGTGGAAAGCAGAAATATTTTTACCTGTAGTACAGTGAAAAGTAATTTTATTGTGGAGAATATAAAACTACTGAATACAGTGAAATAGTACTGTATGCAAATCATTAATTTCGTAACTTAAAATATATTTAAGATATGATCTTTTTTATGGACTTCGATCTTCTGTTCTTAAAAAACGTAACATGAATGGGGCAGAGTGTTCTTTTTGCAAAAATAGAGATACCTTTATGGTCACTACTTTTGGGAAGTACTTTCATTTATTTTGGATTCCTCTTTTTCCTGTGTCAAGAACCTCGGTTGCAGAGTGTCAACACTGTAAAAGAACATTTCGAGAACGTGAGTTCACAAGTGAGATGTTGAGAGCATTGCAAAAACTAAATAAAAAGATACCGGTAAAACGTCCTTTGTGGCATAGTATAGGAGGGATATTAGCACTTGTTCCGATAGTACTTATTATCGGACTATTTCTTTTTTCATTAATTTATCATACGATCAATCCATCTGCGGCAAAAAAATTAACGAAGCATGAAGATGTAAGAAAAGAATGGATCGATAAAGATTTTAAGCAACTCGATACATCAATTACGTATCAAACAGATTCTATTAGTACTTATCTTAGTAATTGTATGTCTTACACTATTGAGTCTGATGTTGATATGGATAAGATTAGATATTATTCGAAAAGCAATAATAATAAGGTATTGGTTTTGTTAAAGATTAGAGATATCAAAAAGATCAAAGCTGGTTACCGTAAGGAATTTATAAAAGCGGTAGAAATTTGTTTGGATGAGTATACAAAGGCTACATTTGATGAGTATTTTATAGGAGTACAAGGCAAATACAATACAGTTTTGGTAAAAACACCTACTGATGCAGACCTAAAAGGAAGATTTGCGGATAAATATAAATTGATTACTTTTTATAATGATGAAGAAGTAGATCAAATCCCTATGTTGGATACTATACAATAATATAAACCTAATCATAATTCTCTTGTCAAAAAATTATTGTAGATATCATGTTCAATTCTTTACGAAAATAGCCGTGACCCCATCACTGTCTGAATATTCAAAAGAATTTTCAGAGCGTCTGATAAACTGATATTCAAAAAGAAATTGATCATATCCAGTAAAAACAGCAAATCGATATTCTCTTTGTGTATTCATGTTTTCTTCTATGTATTGGCCATAATTTTCTATAGATTCGGCTAGATCTACAACATTACCCTCTTCGATATCAAAAAATATTAGATCTTCCACAAATGTAATTTTTTGTATTTCCATAATGTTTGTTTCAATTATCCAAGTACCGTAAATCCATTCTGGAGGAGTAAAAGATATCACTGCGGAATAATCATCATCATGACAATCATCAAAGAAATAATCATAACAATCGTCATAATCATCATCATCGCAATCAATCTCACATGATGAGATAAAGAAACATAAACATAGAAATAAGATTTTGTATAAAGTATGATAAGGTATATACATGATATTGAAATTAAACTTTTGTAAAAAGTGTAATAATCTCAAAATAAAGAATTATAAGTATGTGTTAATACCCTGTTTTCAGTGAAAAATTGATAGTAATTTAGTTTCTATGTTCTTTATTTTCACTGTTTTCAGGGGGTTTTTATCTCAAAAAACACAGCAAATTTGTAAGTGTAAAATCATCAATACTTTATTAAAATGAAAAGCACTACATCTTTTTTAATTATACTATTATTATGTTTGGTTTCCTGTAAAGAAACAAATAAAGAACAAGCAGCTTTATATTTAGACAAGAATGAAGATCCTTTGCATGATACAGCACTTGTAAATAAATATAATGCCTATGTAGCAGTCTCTAATTATGTTTCTCCTGCAGCACAAGAAGCAGAGATCAAGTATGTAGAATGTGTGGATACAAAGACAGGGGTATTACGTGCAGGAATGACATTTTCACCTTTTTTGAATACCGATCGACCTTATGAACTACAGAAAATGGAAACTTATATTGTAAAAGGGCCAAAAATGGACGGGTTGGATAAAAGTGCCGCATTGTATCTTGAAGCATATCAAAATCTACATAAAGTTATTAGAGAGCTTATAGACTATTATGATATCAATGATCATGAAAAAGACAATTATGAAAAAGCTAAAAAACTCAATCCAACTGTACTAGAAGCATTTGAAAAATTTGCATCTGTTGATTCGTTGTTTAATGCACAAATAGAGATCATGGATAAAAATTTTATTAAACTTGAATTAGAATCTTATAAAACTAACGGGAAAGAGGTTTTATACGCACATACAATGCTTATAGAGCATATGAGAGAACATCTGCAATACACATCACAATACGATTATACGACAATGAACAAAATTAACTTTGAAGTATATGATAAAAAAACAGATACGATTGTGACTGCTTTTAAAATGTTTAATGATTTAGCTAAAAATGAAGAAATTTTAAAGAAAGAAGTAAGAAACCCACATTTCTTATCCATTTTTAATAGTAAAGTAGCAGACTATATCAAGATGAGTCAACAAATTTCTGAAGTAGGAAAGGATAAAAAAGAATTTGATCTTATCGTAAAAAGAGCTGGGAGAATGGGGAAACAATATGTAAAAGTATCTCCCGAAAAACTTTCAAAAGCCTTTGGTGAACTTATAAAAGAATCTAACAGGATGAAATAATGTAATAATAGACCTCCTTATGTAAGGATAAAATAAAATGGAGTTTTAAAATCGACCTACAACACCAAGTTGACCGGCACCAACCTTAAGACTCCATTTTATTTTATCTTTTTTATTATATGCGTAACGTTCGGTCTTTTTAAAGTAATTATCTATACCTTCAACAATAAAAACACTAATTGCAGCTCCTAATACTACATCTGTTAGCCAATGTGCTTCTTCCCATAAACGCGAAACAGGAGATAATAAACCTACTGCGTAAATCCCGCCTTTTATAAATGGATTTTTAAACTGTTTTCCTATAGCATATGCCGTAGTTACAGAGAGAATAGTATGACCAGAAGGAAAAGAGTGATATGCTGCATCTCCTCCAGAATAGAACCTAAAGCTAAATGCTCCTTCTCCTTCCAAAGGCCTGGCTCTGCCTACTAAGGTCTTACCTGCAGTTTGTAACAATCCTCCAGCCGTAGCAGAAGCGATTAATAATACTCCGGTTTTTCTTATTTTTTCATTTTTTGTAATGAGCCCTAAAGCATAAACACTAGTTGTTAATCCATAATTAACTAATGGTTTTCCAAATCTAAAAGCTACTTCTTTTACTCCGCTTGGGATATCTTCTCCCTGATCTGCAAAATATTGGTTAGCAGGCTCATCAAGTGCCAATAGCGTAGCCGTACCCGCCATTACTCCTGCAAAAGTAGCCCAGTCTTTTTGTTTCCATTTAAATGGTTGTGTGTAAGAATGCTTTACACCTTTATAAACAGACACCCCATCATATTTGATGGTTTGCCAGATCGTCATCTCTTTTGGAATAGAATCTGATTGTGAATAAAAAGAAATGGTAAAAAATGATAGTAGAATACTTACAAGTAGAGTTTTAGACTGCTTCATAATAAAAGTTAATCCTTATTTGTTACAAGCTTTAGCATACAAAACAAATGAATTTATATTAAAATAATAGCATTATTAGAATAATTTTATAGAATTAAATAAAATTGTAAGTGATACGATATCAATTATCAAGAAGCGAAAATCAAGAAATAATAGCTAGAATCACTTATCCATAAAAAGATTAATCATAAATTATTTTTATGATTATCATAATAAATATAAATTATTATATATAAAAAAGTCTTCTCATTTTTGCGGTGTATTTATGACCTAATAAACAAAAAAAGTTTAAACAACATGAAATTAGATACCGAAAAATCAGTAGATCAGTTAGGAAACACTAAAAAGAAAATTAAACTCGTAGAGGGTGTTTTTTCTCCAGTAGACGCAGCAGATGTTTTGCTATCACTTATCGCTGATAAGATAAGACATCATAACTGTCAAATCATTAGTGTTAAAGAAAGATTTAATGAAGACACCTCTCATTCAGAACAACGGGTTCTTGAATTAAAAGAAGAGAAGAACAAAATCAAAGATATTATTATCAAAGCTAGAGATGAGGGCTATGAGATTAAAATCAATGGTACTATAGAGATTGAATTAGTAAAATAAATAATAGCATATCATTTTTTTCTTACATTTTTTAACAGCTTGCCTTTATAATAAGGTACTAGTATTACCCTTTTATGGATTTACATTTATTGATTGATAATCTTACCAATCCCGCACTTTTATTTTTCTTTCTAGGAATTTTTGCAGTTCAATTAAAAAGTGACCTAGAAATTCCGGCAAATTCTTCAAAATTTATATCACTTTACCTATTACTCTCTATAGGGTTCAAAGGTGGTCAGGAGCTTGCTCACAGTGATTTTGATATGGAGATTGTATGGTCTCTTTTGTTTGGTATTGTACTTGCCTTGGTAGTACCATTTTACACTTATTTTATTTTAAGAAGAAAATTCAGTGTTCCAAACTCAGGTGCTATAGCTGCGGCCTATGGTTCTGTTAGTGCAGTAACCTTTGTAACTGCGATCTCTTTTTTAGAAATAGAAAAAATTGATTTTGGAGGTCATATGGTTGCGGTTATGGCGTTGATGGAAGCTCCTTCTATTATCATAGGAGTACTACTTATCTCTATTTACAACAAAGACGATCAGGATAAAATACAATTCTCTAGTGTGATTAAACATTCACTCACAAATGGTAGTGTATTACTTATTCTTGGTAGTTTGGTGATTGGTTTTATGGCAAATGATCAGCAAGCAGAAGGAATAAAGCCATTCACAACAGATATTTTTAAAGGATTTCTGGCGGTATTTCTTCTGGATATGGGGATTACCAGTGGTAAAAAACTTTCTTCATTTCTAAAAGAAGGTTGGTTTGCATTGTTATTTTCTATTGTTATTCCTGTAATTAATGGTTGTGCAGTAGCTATCATTAGTTCTAGTTTTACCAACAGTGTAGGTAATAGATTTTTGTTTGCAATATTAGCTGCCAGTGCATCATATATAGCGGTTCCTGCGGCGATGCGATTGGCAGCACCAAAAGCAAATCCCGGACTGTATATACCTATGGCACTAGCTATAACATTTCCTTTTAATATTACTTTGGGGATGCCGCTATATCTATATATTATCCAAAACTATGCTATTTAAGTATCATTTTAGTTTCAATCTGTATAGAGTGAGTCCAATTCTATCTATATAGATTGAAATTTCTGTTTAATGATATCATCTTTTTTGTTTTCGATATATTTTAAAAATTCATCTGCGACGAGAGAAAACTTTTTGTTCTTTAGCCAGATCAAATTCCAATGCGATTTAATAGGAAAACCTTTTACAGGGATAATCTGTAACTTACCGGTGTCAAGTTCGCTTCGTATTCCTATCAATGGCATAATAGAGTATCCTAATCCTGCTATTACTGCTTGTTTTACAGCTTCGTTAGAGGTAAGTTCCATATTTTTTCTTACCAATAGGTTTTTCTTATCGATAAACTGCTCCATAGTGTGCCTAGTACCAGATCCTTGTTCTCTATAAATAAGAGGAAGTTCTGTGAGGATAGAAGTATCATATTGCTTTTTTTTGAAAGCTTTTGTTGTATTCCCCACCAGGTATAATTGATTTTCCATCAATTGTATTTTATCTACTTTTATGTTTTTAGGAAGCACAGAAACCAAAGAAAAATCAACAGTATTTTCTTCTAGATTCTCTAAAACTCTGGCTTTGTTTGTGACATCAAGAACTAAATCAATGCCCTCATGTTGATTAATAAAATCAGATAAAAAATAAGGCATAACATATTTTCCGGTAGAAACGATTGAAATTTTTAAAACGCCCGATAATTGACCATTATAGGCCATTGTTTTATAATTGATTTCTTGTACTTCATGCAAGATTTTTTGTGCCGCAGAAACAATTTCTTTTCCAAAATCTGTAATATATAGTTTACGTCCTATTACCTCGGTAAGCGGAATCGGAAACTGATCCTGAAAGTTCTTTAATTGTATAGATACCGCAGGTTGCGTAAGATGTAATTCTTCTGACGCTTTTGTAATACTTTGTTTTTCTGCGATTTTTAAAAAAATCTGCAATTGATGCAATGTATAATTCATAAAAAAGATATGATGTAAATTGAAATAAATATAAAGAAAGTATAATGATGTAAAGGCATCTTATTTAGATTTTAAGAATGCTAATTTTTATACAGCACAGGGATTAATAGAACTATAGAAATAAACCTTCCTTCTTTCATTGTTCAGTTTAGAATGAAATGTAAGACTATCAATTCAATTTATTTTGTTCAATATTAAATATTATAAAGTATGAAAGACATAGAGATTTTACTTCAAAACAAGCCGGGACAATTGGCACTTATGGGCAAAGTATTAGGAGAAAATAAAATTAGTCTAGAAGGAGGTGGAGTTTTTGAGAATGGAAAACATTCAATAGCTCATTTCTTAGTAAAAGAAGCTGACAAAGCAAAAACAGAACTAGAAAAAGTCGGAATAAAAAATATGAAAATTAATGATGTAATTATTCAAAAACTTAGACAAGATATCCCAGGGCAATTGGGCATGTTTTGTAGTGAACTTGCAGATGCCAATGTTAATATTCTAACGCAGTATAGTGACCATTCAAATCAATTAATCATGGTTGTAGATGATTATAATAAAGGGAAAGAAATTTCAAAAGAATGGATGAAAAAATGGTGGGATAGTGATGACTATATTATATAAATAAAGAACCTTGAAGCAAGCTCGCGAGGCATTCAAAGAGAAATGACTTTTAATTTCGGGGCAATCCTCGGAGCATTTAAATCTCGATTATCGAGTAAAGTAGGTTTTTTATGGTTGTAACTGATAATCAAACACTATGTAAAAGATGAAAAAAGAACATCATTATACTACAACAATACAATGGACAGGTAACAGAGGGAAAGGAACCTTTGGTTATAGAAGTTTTAAGAGAAATTATACAATATCTATTGCTAATAAACCTGATATTTTAGGTTCGTCTGATCCGGCTTATAGAGGTGATAAAACCAAACATAACCCAGAAGAACTATTAGTAGCATCCCTATCATCCTGCCATATGTTATGGTATTTGCATTTATGTTCAGAGTCTAAAATAGTTGTAACTCAATATCAAGACAGCGCTACAGGGACTATGATTGAAAATAACAATGGTAGTGGCTGTTTTTCTACAATATACCTTAATCCAATCGTAGTAGTCGCAAATACAGCTATGATAGAAAAAGCTATAGAATTGCATAACAAAGCAAATGATTTGTGTTTTATTGCAAACTCTGTTAATTTCAAAATACTACATAACCCTAAGTGTTTGGTAGAAGAAGATTCAAAATTATAAGAGATACTTCTATACCAAAATTGATTACATTTATATTAAATACATAGAAGATTATACTAATGTGTAGATATAAAGTAAGAGCTAATGGAGAGAAAAGTAACAATCAAGCAAGCACAAAGACATGAAATAGATTGGGTAAATGCTAAATATGGAGAAGTTGATTTTGTAAACTCTACTTATGATAACGAATTTATTGTAATAGCCAATGTCGAAGATGAAAATGCCGGATTAGGAAGGCTAGTAAAGATAGATGATACAAATATAGAACTTGGCGGGATTTATACTTTTTCGAATTTTAGAGGCTTGGGAGTTGCAGCGCATATTGTAAGTGGTTTAATCGACAAAAACCCGTTTGAGCAATCTACTATTTGGTGTTTGCCTTTTGAAAATTTGTTGAATTTTTATACCAGATTTGGGTTTGAAATGTATCAAAACGGAACAATTCCTGAATCTATAGAAAAGAAATTAAAGTGGTGTAATACGAATGATATGTATGATAAAAAAGTGATGTTATTATGCAAAAATAGTATATAACTGATTTACGATATTACTTTTTTATAATGAAGTCTTCAGAAATAGAATTAAACATTACAATTTAGGATTTATAGTGGTATCCGATTTTTATTTACTTATTAGAAGTTTACTCTTCATAGAGTTTATACGAATAAAATAATTGAACCTAATTAAGGTTCAATTATTCATACATCAAGAATCAAAATAAGGTTATTTTATAAAGGATATTTTTGTCCTTTATAAGAATATTACGTAGTTTTGTTACAAACTTTGTAGTATGTTTTCAAAATCTTGTGAATACGGTCTTCGTGCAATAATTTTTATTGCTCAACAAACTTCTAAAAATAATAAGGTGAGTTTGAATACTATTTCCAAAGAAATAGATTCTCCACAAGCCTTTACTGCAAAAGTTTTACAGCAACTTACTAAAAATAATTTAGTAAAATCAATTAAGGGACCTTATGGAGGATTTATAATAGAAGAAGAGAAAATGAATACAAAACTTAGTGAGGTTATAAGGGTACTTGATGGAGATGCTATTTATACGGGATGCGGTTTGGGATTAAAACAATGTGATGCGAATTCTCCTTGTCCCTTGCATCATAGATTTGTCGAGATAAGAAATGACCTCCGAAATATGTTAGAGAGTACATCATTACAAATTTTAGCAAATGATCTAAATGGAGATTTAACAATATTGAAACGATAAAAAAATTTAATTTAAAAAAGGATAAAAAGATCCTTTAATCTTTTATGAAAAATATTAAAGAGCATACTGTTACAGGTTTCACCTTTATTTGGATAGGTTTCATTGGTGCTATAAGTTTTATGGAGGCCTGGTTGAAATTTCAAGCCCCAGGTGTGACCAAAGAGATAGGACTAGGTATAGGTCAATTAGTATTTGGAACGTTGAATAAAGTTGAAATTACCTTTAGCATTCTGATACTATTAGGAGTTCTTTTCTCAAGAAACCTTCGAAAAGATAAAACACTTCTCATTCTTCTTTTAGTCCCTCTCGCCATTTTGATGATACAAACTTTGGGATTGTTACCAGCTCTAGATCATCGAGCCAATTTAATCATTGAAGGTACAGAAGTTCCTAAAAGCCGTTTGCATTTGTGGTATGTTATACTAGAAGTAGCAAAAGTGAGTGCCTTAATTATTTACGGAATAAAACTTTTTAAAATAAATACAAATGAAAATATGTAAAGAAACTTTAGTAAGTGATATCGTAGCCGAAGACTATAAGTACGCTACTATTTTTAAGAATCATCAAATAGATTTTTGTTGTAATGGAAACCGTACCATAGCTGAGGTTTGTCAAAATAATGATTTAATTATCGAGCAACTTATTGAAGAATTAAATATTGATACCGAATTGAAAAAAGATGTCAATGATTATCAATCTTGGGATATTGGCTTCTTATCAGATTATATATATAACAATCATCATAAATATGTAGAAAATAAAATACCGGAGATTAAACAATATTTAGATAAGCTATGCAAAGTCCATGGGCAAAACCATCCTGAATTATTCAAGATTAGAGAGCTTTTTACAGATAGTGCGGATGAACTTACTAAACATATGAAAAAGGAAGAATTGATTCTTTTTCCATATTTCAAAAAACTGGTTAAAGCAAAGAAAGGAAATAAGGTGGATGTTTCTATATCGTTCAACTCTGTTGAAAACCCAATTGCCATGATGCATGAGGAACATGATAATGAAGGACATCGTTTCAGAATAATTTCAAGTATAAGTAATAATTATACTCCACCAGAAGATGCCTGTACAACTTATAAAGTTGCGTTCTCGATGTTACAAGAGTTTGAAGAAGATTTACACAAACATATTCACCTGGAAAATAATATTCTTTTCCGAAAAGCAATAGAAACAGAAAATAGCCTAAAATAAATAAAATGAAGAAAGTTTGGATCGGATTTATAAGCGTAGTAATACTATCGTTTATAGCTTTAATATGGGTGGGAACAGAAATTTATCAGACACAACCACCTATTCCTGATAAAGTAATAGTAAAAGAAACTCAGGAAGTAGTATTAACCAAAAAAGATATTCAAGAAGGGCAAAATGTTTGGGAATCTATTGGAGGAATGGAAGTTGGTTCTATATGGGGACACGGGAGTTATGTGGCACCGGATTGGACCGCAGATTGGATTCATAAAGAAGCTGTATTCATGCTAGATGCATGGGCCGAAAAAGAATTTCAAGAAGAATATGAAAATTTGGATGTTGAGAAAAAAGCAGTTTTAAAAGCAAGATTGATTAAAGATATTAAAACTAATACATTTAATACAACAGATAATAGTGTAACAATATCTCTTGCCAAATACAATGCACTCAAGAGCAATGCATCTTATTATTCATCAATTTTTTCTCAAGGTCATGAACAATATGCTATTCCTAAGGGAGCTTTGGTCGATGTTCAAAAATTAAATCAATTGAATGCCTTTTTGTTCTGGACATCATGGGCTGCTAGTACCAATCGACCAAATAAAGAGTATACATATACTTCTAATTGGCCTTATGAACCTCTAATAGATAATACAATTACACCGGATTCTCAGATATGGTCGGGATTTTCAATAATATTACTCTTACTGTTTATAGGTATACTTGTGTATTACTATATAAGAAATCATGAAAAAGGAGAAGCTCTTGTACATCCAGAAAAAGATCCTTTGAAAGACATAATACTTGTAAAATCTCAAAAAGCAGTATTGAAATATTTTATAATAGTCTCATTGCTAATCGGATTACAAATCATTTTGGGTATACTAACCGTGCATTATACCGTAGAAGGTCAGGCCTTTTTTGGTTTTGATTTAGCAAGTTTTTTACCGTATTCAATTACAAGAACCTGGCATACCCAATTAGCCGTATTTTGGATTGCAGCAACTTGGTTAGCTACGGGCTTATTTCTAGCTCCTATGATAAGTGGTAAAGAGATGAAATATCAGGTTTTTGGAATTAACTTTCTTTTTGTCGCTTTACTCATTATAGTATTAGGATCTATGCTAGGTGAATGGTTGGGAGTACACCAATTTCTTGATTTGACTACTAATTTTTTCTTTGGTCACCAAGGGTATGAGTATATGGATTTGGGTAGGTTTTGGCAAATATTTCTAGGTATTGGTTTAGTATTATGGGTAGTTATGGTTGGAAGACATATACTATATGGGATCAAAAAAAATGATGATGCCAAACATTTATTAATCATATTACTCATATCTGTAATGGCCATAGGTATGTTCTTCTTTTCAGGTTTGATGTATGGAGAAAATAGTAGTTTACCGGTTATTAATTACTGGAGGTGGTGGTTGGTACATTTATGGGTAGAAGGTTTTTTCGAAGTTTTTGCTACAGTGATCATTGCATTTATATTCTTAAGAATGAAAGTGCTTTCGGCAAAAACCGCAGGTAAAGCTTCTATTGCATCAGCGACTATATTTTTAGCAGGGGGGATTATTGGTACACTTCATCATTTGTATTATTCTGGAACCCCGGTGCAAGCTATCGCGCTTGGAGCTACTTTTAGTGCTTTAGAAGTAGTACCGCTAACTTTAATGGGATTTGAAATTCGAGAGAATTGGAATTTATTAAAATCAAACCTGTGGATGCAAAAATACAAATGGCCTATATTCTTCTTTATCGCGGTAGCTTTTTGGAATATGGTAGGAGCAGGAGTATTTGGTTTTTTAATAAACCCACCTATAGCTCTATACTATATTCAAGGATTAAATACTACGTCTGTGCATGCCCATACTGCTTTATTTGGCGTATATGGCATGCTGGGAATGGGTTTTATCATTATTTGCCTTCGACTTTATTCAAATAGAGTTTGGGATTCTCCAAAATTGAAAAGAGCATTTTGGTTCTTGAATATTGGCTTAATAGCAATGGTTGCTCTAAGCTTGCTGCCAGTAGGGGTAATACAAGCTTATACTTCGATCACAAAAGGATACTCCTTTGCTAGGGATGCAGAGTTATTGTATTCACCTACTGTACAAACTCTCAAATGGCTTCGCATTATCGGTGATATTCTATTTTCTATAGGAATATTCTATTTCTGCTGGTTTGCAATACAAGAAACCTTGTACTGTTTTAGGAAAAAAGGAAAAACTACTCAGGAGTCAGATTATACTGCTAAAACCTATAAGGCTATGTCGTAAATAAATTAAAAAATGAAAGAAATAAATAATAGAGCTGATGTCTTCTTATTAGTGTCAAGCTTTTATAAAGCTATACGTAAAGATGCGGTATTAGGCCCAATCTTCAATAATCATATTTCAGAAAAACAATGGTCTCTACATATAGAAAAACTAACAGACTTTTGGATGACCACTTTGTTTGGAAAAGCTTGTTTCAAAGGGAATCCAGGAAAAGCTCATAAAAAAGTAGATCAAAATCTTAATCATACCATTGATCAAGTTCATTTTGGAATATGGTTACAGCTTTGGTTTAAGACCATTGATAGTTTTTTTGAAGGAAACATAGCACAAAGAGCAAAAGACGCAGCTCGTAGAATGGCAACAGGTCAGTATTTAATGATTTGGAAGAATAGACCTCAGAATCAAATAGAAATTAATAATAAAAACCAAAAGCCAATTTAAGAAAACTAATCAGGTAGGCTTTTTAAAAGATAAGTATCATGAAAATTTATCAACGTTCTTTAGAAGAGTATAAAAAAGGAATTATTGGTTATTCACCTATCGCTATCATAGGACAAAGTTGTTTAGGATCTGCTGCAGCTATGTATATTTTAGCTAATGGGAACTCAATATTACAAATGATTCAGTTATTCATAGTTACAATCTTATGTATGTTTTACAATGGTGCAATTTTATCTCAACAAAAACCAAAGTTGAGTTTTGATTTGCTTATAGCAAGCATTGTCGTAAGCATTATTGTAGTCGCTATTAATAACATTATCTAACTCATTTTTAGGAGAGGTAATTATAATAAAAAAGCCCAAACAATTTGTTTGGGCTTCAAGAATAAAATCAATTTTTTGAATATAAGACTTTAGCAGTATTCATCAAATATTAAAATACTTACTAAAACTTATTTTTTTGATTCTACTCAATCTTTACAGGGGTAAAAAATTTTATCAGTTATTTTTTTTGCCAATGGTAAAATAATGAGTACTGAAAAATAAGCAATTGGTACCATGATTATCCAAGATTTTAAAAAACCATAAATCCAATGTTCTACAAATCCGTCATTCAACCATAATCCAACCAAGGCCATTATTATAGTCATGGGGAGAACAATAAACAAGGTATTGACGTACGTGTAGTATTTCATTTTAAAATTTACCATTGTTGTTTTTTCTATCTTCGACAGGTGGAATCTCTTCTATCACGTCCCAATGCTCAACAATTTTATCGTTTTCAATACGATACAAGTCATAAAATGAAGAATGTTTTCCTTGAAAATTGCCTTCACTCAAAATCAAAACAAAATTGCCTTCACCCAAAACTTTATGAACTCGGGTATATTCCATAGGAGTTCCCTGATTTTTCCATTCGTTCATGACATTAAAAAATTCTGACACACCATCTCCCATATGTGGGTTGTGCTGAATTAACATGTCGTCCTCAAAAAAATCTGTAACTATGCTTACATTATTGTTTATTAAGACTTCTTCAACAAACCTTTTGACGATCAACTTATTGGTTTCTGTTTTATGATGGTCTATAGCTTTGGTTTTTCCATCTACCATTGTACGACCACTTTTATTTACTTTTTTGGGATTAGTCTGTAGATTGTCCCAATGCTCAACGCTCTTTCCATTTTCAAAACGATGAATATCAAAAGCAACTGTTGGCTCGAATAAAAAATAATCTACATGTACAAAACCAATATCTCCATCCTGAAATGCTCGCACTACATTAACATAAACTTTGTCCATAGGCATAGTTTCATGTAAAGCAACGATAGCATCAAAACCATCACTCACATTAATATTATGTTGCTTGTATTGTTTTGTATTAATAAATCCTATTTCTTCTAAAGTTTCAGTTTCTATACTGTTTTGAATAGCAGCCGTTCTTTCCTTAATCGAAATTTCCATTTTTTTAATTTTAGATTTACAATACAAATGTATAAGCATATGTACATGGGTGCAATTACGGTAAAAATATTCTAGTACTGATAATTTTATCTATATGTATGTTTTATAACATAAGAACATTTTTGTACCTATAAAAAAACTATATTTGTGTGGTTTTAAATGATAAAAGATGTACGAGAAAAAGATACCAAAGAACTTTGATTGTGGAATAAGTATTACGGTCGAAGTTATCGGTGGGAAATGGAAACCCTGTCTTATTGATTCTATTAATAACGAAATCAGAAGGCCTAGTGAATTACAAAGACGTCATCCTGAAGCTAGCAGAAGAGTCCTTAATCTACAATTAAAAGAATTAGAAGAACACGGTGTTGTAAAAAAGGTTATCTACCCGGTATTGCCTCCAAAAGTAGAGTATTTTTTAACTGATTTTGGGAAGTCATTGATTCCTGTAATTGAAACTATGACGAAATGGGGAGATGCTAACAGAACTTTTTTTATAAAAAAACAAGAAGAAAAAAAGAAATTGTCTTCTGAGATGTAGGAATTAAAAGAGAACTATAAATAAAGTTGTTTTTTTGATGATAAAGGTTCATTACTTTAAGTTATTTTAATTTCGAAATGAATATTTAGAACAATGAAAAATGAAAACCCTGAAACAAAATCATTATATGAATTATATATTCATTTAGGGTTACCCGTAGATATGATTCAAGCCAAAGAAGGGTTTGCTATTCTTAATCTAAAAGCAATAAATTTTAAACTTCCTTATGAATCATTATCATTTCGACCGGATTATTTTTCATTTCTATTTGTAAAAGAAGGCATAGGGAAATATACTATCGATGATACTTCTTTTGAAGTTCAACCCCATTCTATCTACTTTACTAATCCAAGTAATTACCGAACATTCAGTTGGGAAAAAATTGAAGAAGTATATCTTATTACTTTTGATGAAACATTCTTAAAACAATATATACGTCAGGATATTTATTCTGAATTTCCTTTTTTACTTACAGAGATAATTAGTCCAAAAATTGCGAGTGATCAATTTTATAATGAAACTGAAAATATTTATTTACAAATTCATAAAGAGTATACTGAACAATCTCTTGATAAATATCAAATTATCGGTCACCTTTTAGCAATCTTACTTTACAAAATCAAAGCGTACTTTTGGGAAGATTACAATCCAATTTATGAAGGAAACAGAAGTTCACAAATCGTTAAATCATTTAAAAAGTCGTTAGAAAAACACTATCGTGATTTAATTGAAAGAAAAACAGAACAGGTATTTAGAATTCAGGATTATGCAGATACGCAAAACCTACATCCTAACTATTTAGGTAATATTGTAAAGACCAAAACTGGAAAATCTATTAGTACTTGGATTGCTGATAAAACTATTGTAGAAGCCAAATCTTTATTACAAAATTCATCTATGCCTATTAAAGAAATAGCGTATGTATTAGGGTTTTCTGAAACTGCACATTTTAGTAATTATTTCAAAAAACATGTAAACATTTCTCCTATTCAATATAGAAAGGAGCAAAATAATCTATAATGGAATTTTCTCTTTCCTTATTTATATTTAAAATATGCAAATGATGCTTTAGAATTTGCAACATACAAGATTGCTTACCACACTACTTTTGTTCAATAAACATTTAGTATCATTTAAAAAATATAAAACAATGAGTGATGTATTAGGAAAAGTAGCCCTTGTAACAGGCGCATCAAGAGGAATCGGAGCAGAAGTAGCAATTTGTCTTGCAAGAGCAGGAGCAAAAGTGATTGTCAATTACTCAGGGAGTAAACAAGCAGCCAAAGCGGTTGTAGAACAGATTAAAATTATTGGTAGAGATGCTATAGCTTTGCAAGCTGATGTAAGTAGTACAATAGATGTAAAAAAACTTTTTGATGCTGCTATCGAGCATTACGGAAAAGTTGACATTTTGGTTAATAACGCCGGTATTATGATAAATACGCTTATTAAAGATACCACAGATGAGGATTTTGACAAACAATTAAATGTAAATATAAAAGGCGTGTTTAATACGCTTCGCGAAGCAGCCACACGATTAGCAGAAAATGGAAGTATAATCAATTTTTCAACCTCTGTTAATAGAATTATGTTGCCTACTTATGGGCCTTATGTAGCTACAAAAGCTGCTGTCGAGCAGTTGACACGAGTTTTTGCAAAAGAAGTTGGGTATAGAGGTATTAATGTAAATTCAATTTCCCCAGGCCCCACAAATACAGAATTGTTTACCTCAGGAAAACCAGAAACTGTGATCAATAAATTAGCTTCTTTATCAGCGTTTAGCCGCATTGGAGAACCAGAGGATATTGCAAAGATAGTAGTGTTTCTGGCAAGTGATGAAGCCAAATGGATTTCTGCTCAAAATATAGGAGCCAACGGAGCAATGGCATAGCAATTTCACTCATTTAATCATTGAATATTATGAAAACATTTTTAACAGCCCTTATTATGGGGCTATGCGGAGCATTGGCTGTGTTTATCTCATTCTCTTTAGAATGGCCTACCTGGGCTATGTTTCTTGCTTGGGTAAGTTATTATTTGTTTGGGAAATCTATCAAAGCATATATTCCTAGTTTTTTACAGATACTTATGGGTATAGTAATGGGAGTACTTATTAGATCTATAGCCGGTTTGCTTGTTCCCATATTAGGAACTTTTGGGTTTCCATCAACAGTTTTTGTGCTTATTGGTTCTTTGGCATATTTATCAAAAATCAAAGGTTTAAATAATATCCCTGCTTGGTTTCTTGGGTTGATCATCTTTTTTGGAGTTCACCCTGAGTTAAAACCAATACCAATACTCCAATTGTTGATTCCTATCATGGTAGGAGTGGTTTTTGCGGTAATCAATGATACGGGACTTAAATATGTGAACAAGAAATTTCAAAATAAAAAAGAATGAATACATTACAAAATAAAACAGCCTTGATAACAGGCTCTGCAAGAGGTTTGGGCAAAGCAATAGCAGAACGATATGCCGCTCTTGGAGCCAATATTGTTATCAATTATTCAAAAGATAAAATATCAGCAGAAGAGACTTTGTCAAGTATTGAAGCGATGGGATGCAAAGCTGTAGCAATACAAGCCGATGTAAGTAAACCGCTAGATATTAATCGTTTATTTGATGAGGCAAAGAAAGTATTTGGTAAAATTGATATTGTGGTAGCCAACGCAGGAATAGAGATGGTCGAGACTCCTGTTATTGAATTTACAGAAGAACAATTTGACACGTTATTTTCTATAAATACAAAAGGAGCGTATTTCACCATGCAACAAGCTGCTAAAAATATTGAAAACAATGGGCGAATCATCTACATAGCATCAAGTACAACTGCTTTCCCTGTTCCAGGAATGGCAATCTATGGAGGAAGCAAAACTACACCAAGATATATGGTAGATGTACTTGCAAAAGAAATTGGATATCGTGGTATTACTGTAAACTCTATTATTCCTTTTGCAGTTGATCATGCGGGTATATTTGCAGATCCCGAAGCATATTCTGAATTGAGAAAATCATTAATCGATAGCTGCCCGATGAGAAGGCTGGCCGAAGTTGAGGATGTCGCAAATGCGGCAGAATTTTTTGCCAGTGATTTATCATCTTTTGTGAACGGACAACACCTGCTTGTCAATGGAGGGGCCAATCAATAAATATTATAATGAAAACAACAATATATTCAATATACATATTAATGATGGTATCCTTTTTTAGTGCCTGTGGCCAGCAAGAAAATCGTGAACGTAAAGGAGCAACATCCACAGATGTTGATATGATTACAAATAATACGATTAAGCAAGCATTTGAGGCTTGGCAAAGAGGTAATTCGAAACTTTGGTTATCTTTTTTTACAAAAGATGCTCGGTTATATGATGATGGAAAACTAAGGGATTTTCATAAGTTTTCTACCCATGCTATAGGAGAAGAGTGGTTTATCAGTTTGGATAAAATCGAAGACAATGGCTTATCTATTTATGGGAAAATTCATACCAAAAAATGGGGGGATTTTAAGACATACTTTAAATTTCGTATTAATGATCAAGGGAAAATTTATCGATTAGATATAGGGCAGGCAGATTATTAAATCTAGTTTTGAATTACTTAAATTTTTCTGTAATCTTTATTCGACAAAGGATAAAACATTAGATGGACATAAAAAAAGCCCAAACAATTTGTTTGGGCTTTTAAGGTGGTGCCTCCAGGAATCGAACCAGGGACACAAGGATTTTCAGTCCTTTGCTCTACCAACTGAGCTAAGGCACCTTGTTGTAAGCGGATGCAAATATAGAACGCTTTTTTTAATCATCAAAAGAAAAAATAAAAAAAATCGTTTTGTATTTTTACAACTTACAAAAATAAGCATGAATCTTGTTATAGACGTAGGGAATACATTAACCAAAATAGGAGTTTTTAACCACTCAGGACTTGTACATAAAACTAATGTTCAACAAGTTGATTTTAAGAAAGTAGTGCGAGAAATAAAAGATGATTACCCACTGCTTTCAAATGCCGTTATTTCTTCTGTGTCTAATCTAGAAAAAGAAAATATTGATTTTGTAAAAAAAAGATTCTCTACTCTTGTTGTTGATCATTTAATTACATTTCCATTCAAAAATTTATATGAAACCCCTCAAACTTTAGGAATAGATAGGTTAGCTTTGGTAGCGGCGGCAGTAGATCAATATCCAAATAAAAATGTTTTGGTTATAGATGCAGGTACTTGTATCACATATGATTTTAAAAATACCAAAGAAGAGTATTTGGGAGGAGCGATAGCCCCGGGAATTCGACTTCGATATCATAGTCTCAATAACTATACTGCAAAATTACCTTTATTAGAAATTAAATCTCCAGAAGATCTTATAGGAAAGAGTACAAACGAAGCAATACATTCGGGGGTGATTTTTGGAGTTTTGCACGAAATTGATGGACTAATTGAGGAATATTGCAACATTTATCCTGATTTAACAGTTATTTTAACCGGAGGAGATGCACATTTTTTGTCTAAAAGATTAAAAAATAGCATATTTGCCACTTCCAATTTTTTATTGGAAGGATTAAACCACATTTTATCCATTAATAAAAATAAATGATAAAAAAGATTTTAGTAGTTATATTGGTACATGTTACCGTAATATCTAGTGCTCAAGAAGGAACATCGTCACCATATTCTTTTTATGGATTAGGACTTCCTAAATTCAAGGGGACGGCAGAGAACAGATCTATGGGGGGATTGAGTATTATAGGAGATAGCATACATGTAAATCTTCAAAATCCTGCAGCTTATGGTCGTTTGGCGCTTACCACATATGGTATAGGAGCGTCTTACAATAACTTTAATTTTAGTAATCAAACAGAATCTTCATCAGGAGAAAATGCCTCTCTGGATTATTTAGTAGTAGGTATTCCTGCCGGTAGATTTGGTTTTGGGTTTGGAGTGATGCCAACTACATCTGTTGGTTATGAATTAGAGTCTAGCAATGGAGAGAGTAGGTTTACAGGAGAAGGAGGTTTAAATAAAGTTTTTGTATCAACCGGATTTAAAGTTAACAAGAATATTAGTGTTGGTTTAGATTTAAATTATAATTTTGGTAACATAGAAAATAAAGCAATCTTAAGTAGGTCAGGAGTACAATTTGATACAAGGGAACAAAATAAGATTAATTTATCTGCGTTTACTATGTCTTTTGGGATGATGTATAATGCTATGATAACTGAAAAGCTTGAACTTTCATTATCAGCATCGGGAGCACCGTCGTTCTCAATTGGTACAGAACGAGAACGAGACTTAGCTACTGTGCTTATAAATTCTGCTAATCGTGAAGTAGTAATACAAAGCCAAGGCATAGAAGATATTGACGAAGATATTGATCTCCCGGCAGAGCTTAGAGTTGGTGGAGGTATCGGAGAGAAAAGAAAATGGTTTGTAGGGGCAGAATATGGGTATAGAGGTACTGAAGATTTTGAAGATACTTTTTTAACCCAACGAAATGTAGAATATAAAAACGCTTCAATATATAAAGTAGGGGGGTATTATATACCTAAATATAATTCGCTCACCAGCTATCTTAGTCGAGTTGTGTATAGAGCAGGATTTAGATATGAAGAGACAGGATTCAATATTAATGGAGAGTCTATAGATGAGTTTGGCATATCTTTTGGTTTAGGGTTACCTGTTGGAAGACTTTTCTCAAATGTTAATCTAGGATTTGAGTATGGTCAAAGAGGAAAAACAGATTTTGGATTAGTAAAGGAAGAATACTTTAATTTCTCTTTAGGATTATCATTGAATGATAAATGGTTTAGAAAAATAAAATATAATTAAATACAATAATTACTATAGCTATGAATACTAAAACTTTATTTACGATAGCAGCAGGAGTAGTTCTTGGCATAGCAAATACAAATGCTCAGGCTACAGATTGCGCAACCACGGCTTCGATAGCTTATGAGCATGCTAAAGTAAAGAATTGGGACTCTGCTGAAGAGCCTTTATGGAAAGTAAGAAAAGATTGCCCAAGTTACAGTCTTGCTACATATCAATTTGGACAAAAATTGCTGGAAGCAAAATATAAAAAAGCAGCCGATGGAGATAAGCTTGGCATTGCAAAAGAAAAAATTACTTTATGGAAAGAGCGTTTTCAATATTTTCCAGCTAAGACCAAAATAGGAGACATGCATTCTGATATCGGTCAGATCATGTATGATAACAAAATAGGAGACAAAGCAAGCCAGTTT
Source organism: Aquimarina algicola (assembly GCF_006443095.1). Classification (GTDB taxonomy): domain Bacteria; phylum Bacteroidota; class Bacteroidia; order Flavobacteriales; family Flavobacteriaceae; genus Aquimarina; species Aquimarina algicola. The sequence continues at coordinate 553,842 of NZ_VFWZ01000002.1, read as the reverse complement.
GCAGAGTTCAATAAAGCATATACTGAAGATAAGGCTAACTTTAAGAGACCAAAGAAATTATATACCTACTTTTCACTTTTAGTTGACTTACATAGAGAGAAGAAAAAAGAACTTCAAGAAGTTTTTGACTCGTATGATGAGGTAACAGAAAAAATCGAAGCAGAAGAAAGTAGACTAGCAAAAATAATTGCTACTCTTACAGAAAAAGAAGAGGCAGGAACGGCATTAAGTTCTAAAGAAAAAAGAAAATTAAAAAATTCAGGAATTAACTTGACTGCCTTTAGTAAAGTAAAATCTGGTATCAATCAAAAATTAGGTGAGCTAGCTGATTGTAAAAACCTTATACCTTTATATAATGGTCAGTTTGAAGCTAAAAAATCAGACATTAATTGGGTAAAAAGTGCTTCGAGAAGAATGTATTCAAAAGAATGTACAGACGATCCATTATTTTTTAAGCTTGTGGAGTCTCAGCACAAATTAGAGCCTTCTGCTAAAACAGCTTACTATCTAGGGATACTTGCTTTAAAAGATAAGAAAACATCTACAGCATTGAAATATTTTAATCAATCTGCAGACTTAGAAACCAAAGCTAGTGATAAGGCCAAAGTATACTTCAAAATTGGAGAAGTAATGAAAAAACAAGGTAGTAAAGGAAAAGCAAGATCTTACTACAGAAAAGCATTACAACAAAAACCATCTATGGGAGTTTGTTATCTAAGGATTGCAAGTATGATCGCAAGTAGTGCTAATAGCTGTGGTAATGATGTGTTCTCTAAAAGAGCAGTATATTGGTTAGCAGAAAATTATGCAAGAAGAGCAGGGAAAGTTGATCCAAGTTTAAAAAGTAGTGCAAATAAATACGCTGCTAATTATAAAGCAAAAGCACCTACAAAAACTGATATCTTCAATAATCCAGGAATAAGTTCTGTTTCTATAGGATGCTGGATTGGAGAAACTGTAAGAGTTCCAAAGTTGTAATGCAAAATTATAAACAACATCATATATTATTAAACATTGTCACAGCAATTGCTGTGACAATGTTTTTTTCATGCCAGTCAGAAGAAAGTAAACCTTCAGGTATGCTTGTACAGAAAGAAGCTCCTATTGCGGAGGCATTTGAGGTGAATTTAAAATATACAGATTCTGGTCGATTAACAGCTGTACTTAAAACACCAAAAATATTGGATTACTCAAACAAGTCTTTTGCATATCATGAATTTCCAGAAGGCATCATCCTTGATATTATTGATAAAGAAGGAAAAGTAAGTGTGGTTACATCAGATTATGCCATTTCGTATCAGCAAACAGGTATTATAGATATGCGTGGTAACGTGGATATTAAAACAGCTGATAGTACACATCTTCAGGCTGAACAGCTATATTGGGATCAAAAAATAAACTGGATATTTACAGATTATCCTTACAAAAGCTTTTTGCCTGATGGTAATATTAATGAAGCAGATGGTTTTGATGCTAATCAAGATTTTACTATCTTGAATTCAAGAATTAATGATGGTGTAATGTTTATAGAGGAGTAACTCAACTTTTTTATGATGAAAGTATTTAGATTTTTTGAGTATGCGTATTTGGCGATCATGCTCTTTTTTATTTATGAGGCATATACAGAATGGGGGCAAGAAGGAGGCAGAAGCTTCCTTTATATTTTCTTTGCCGTAGCTGCAATATTTATGTTTTTCTTTAAAAGACGATTTAGAAAACGATTCGAAGCGAATAACAGAGATTAATTCATGGAATTTCATATCATTGTTATTATTTTTTCATTACTCCTTTCAGCGTTTTTTTCAGGGATGGAAATCGCATATGTATCGTCTAATAAGATTCATATCGAAATAGAAAAAAAGCAAGAAGGTTTTTTGTCTGTAATTCTCTCAAGATTAACAAAAAAACCATCAAAATTCATTGCGACAATGCTAGTTGGCAATAATATAGCATTAGTGGTTTATGGATTTTATATGGGAGAGGTGCTAATGAGTATCTTTGACTCATTGATTCCTTCGGATTTTTGGTTTTTGGATTATTTGATTTCTGATCTTAATTTGTTGACAAAAACAATTATTTCTACAGTTGTTATTTTAATAACAGCAGAGTTTTTGCCCAAGGTATTTTTTCAAATTTATTCCAATACTTTGCTTAAAGTATTTTCGTTTCCGGCATATGTTTTTTATATCATTTTTGCACCGATTTCCACATTTGTAATATGGGTTTCTGATTCTGTACTGAAGCGGTTTTTTAAAACCGATGGAGACGAAGTTCAGTTGGCATTTAGTAAAACAGAATTAGGAGATTATATCAATGAAAGAATGGAAACGATAGAAGAACATGATGAGATTGATAGTGAAATTCAAATTTTTCAAAATGCACTAGACTTTTCTGATGTAAAATCCAGAGAAGTTATGGTACCTAGAACAGAAATAGTAGCAGTAGAAAAATCACAATCTGTAGAAGAGGTAAGTAAACTGTTTATTGAAACGGGGTTGTCTAAATTGATTGTTTATAATGGTACAATAGACGATATTATAGGGTATTTGCATTCTTTTGAATTGTTTAAAAAACCAAAATCTCTAAGAGCAATTCTGCTGCCAGTAGTCTTTGTTCCCGAAACAATGTTTGTCAAAGATGTGCTTAATCTTCTAACAAAAAAACGAAAAAGTATTGCTGTTGTGATTGATGAATACGGTGGTACAAGCGGTATTATTACAGTAGAAGATATTGTAGAAGAACTTTTTGGAGAAATTGAAGACGAACATGACTCTGTTGCTCTTATAGAACAGCAGCTTTCAGATACTCAATTTGTGTTTTCTGCACGAATAGAAGTAGATTATATTAATGAATCGTACAAACTTGACTTGCCAGAAGACGAAAATTACGAAACTCTTGGAGGTATGATCGTCAATCATACCGAAGAAATCCCCGAAGAAGGAGACGAAGTAAAAATAGGAGTCTTTAAAATTAAAATAATCGAAACTTCAAACACCAAAATTGAGATTGTAGAATTAGAAGTCATTGAAGCAGAATAATTTCCATTTTATTTTAGTAGATCTAAAAAAGAGAAGCTTAATCTCTTATCATAAAGCTTATTAGATCAGTGCTAGAAGGTAATAATGCGACAAAGAAAAAGGTAAATATTTTTATTCAATCTTTAATTGTTATTATTATAATAAAATGCTATTTTCGCCCACTATATTTAGAATAATTATAACTACAATACCATGGCAGTTTTAAATAAAATCAGACAGCGTTCGGTTTTTCTTATTGTGATCATTGCATTAGCGCTTTTTTCCTTTGTATTAGCTGATTTAATACGAAATGGAGGAGCAATTTCTCAAAGAGCAGAAAACGTAATTGCAACCATAAACGGAAAAGACATTGACAGAACAGATTTTGCTCAAAAAGTAGAAGCAGCAACGAGAAGTTTTGGTGGAGGCGGTTCAAGTATTCAAGCAGTAAATTATGTTTGGAACCAAGAGTTGCGTCAAGCTGTTTTTGAAGAGCAATTTGAAGAGTTAGGGATAAGAGCAGGTGAAGATCAAATTAATAGACTGTTAGAAGAGTCTTTGGCAAGTAACCCTACATTTCAAAATGAAGCGGGAGTTTTTGACAAAGCAAAGATGCAAGAATATGTTGCAAATGTAAAAGCAACTTCACCACAAGCTTACCAACAATGGATAGATTATGAAGCTTCGATAAGTAAAGGTGCATTAGAAGAAACATACCTTAACTTGATTAAAGCAGGAGTTGGTGCTACATTAAAAGAAGGGGAACTTTCTTATAAAATGGAAAATGATAATGTAGATATCAAGTATGTGCAGTTACCATATTCTAGTATAAAAGATGAAGACATAAAAGTAACAGACGAAGAAATTAAAGCTTATATCAGTAAACATCCTGAGCAATATAAGGCTGATGCTTCTGTGAGTGTTCGTTATGTGGTGTTCAAGGAAGAAGCAAGTCAAGAGGATGAAAATCAGGTAAAAGAAGATTTGGCAAAACTATTGAATGATAAAGTAGAATTCAATGAAGCTTCAAAGAGTCAAGATTCTGTAAAAGGATTTAAGAATGTAGAAAATATCGAAGAGTTCGTAAATCAAAATTCTTCTATAAAATATGCAGACAGATTTGTTTTTAAGAAGGAGCTTCCTTCGACAGAGGCAGATACCTTGTATAATCTTAATGTAGGTGACGTATACGGCCCCTATAAAGACGGAGAATATTTCAAGATATCTAGAATGGTTGCGCATAAGCAATTAGCAGATTCTGCAAAAGCAAGTCATATTTTAGTGTCTTGGGAAGGGTTAGGTACTGCTCGAGATACAAAAAGAACCAAAGAAGAGGCAAAAACACTTGCAGATAGTATTTTAACTGTAATCAAAGCAGATAAAACAAAATTTACAGAATTAGCGGCAACATTCTCTGCTGATCATTCTAATAAAGACAAAGGAGGAGATTTAGGGTATTTTGCTCCGGGTAGAATGGTTCCTGCATTTAATGATTTTATCTTCGATAATGAAATTGGAGATCAAGGGGTTGTAGAGACACAATTTGGATACCATGTGATTAGCATAGAAGATCAAAAAAATGAGCAAAAAGCTGTAAAATTAGCTACAATTGGACAAAAAATTGAAGCTAGTGAAAAAACTTCTAATGCTATTTTTACTGAAACAACTAAATTTCAGATTGCTGCAAAAGATAAAGACTTTGATGCGGTAGCAAAAGAAAAAGAATTAACAGTAAGACCTGTAAATAAAATCAAAGAGTTAGATGAGAATATCCCTGGTCTTGGAACAAAAAGAGACATTGTACAATGGGCTTTTAATGAAGAAACAAAAGTTGGTGATGTAAAACGTTTTGATACGACAGAAGGTTATGCGGTAGTTCAAGTTACTGCTTCTGCAAAAGAAGGTGCAATGACTGCTAAAGATGCTAGTCCAACTGTTAAGCCTATATTAGTTAAAGAGAAAAAAGCAGAACAGCTTAAGAGTAAGATTTCAGGAAGCACATTAGCTGATATAGCAAGCAATCAAAACCAAAAAGTTAGTGTTGCCTCAGCATTAAACATGAAAACACCGACAATCAGTGGTGCAGGTACAGAGCCAAAAGTTGTTGGTGCTGCCTTCTCATTAAAACCTGGTGGTATTTCTTCTCCAATTGTTGGAAATAATGGAGTATACGTTATTGAAGTAACAAAAAATACTCCTGCTAGTGGATTAGATAACTACATGAGCTATGTTTCTCAAGAAACTAAAAGACAAGCAGGTCTGGTGAATAGTAAAGTTTTTGATGCGCTTAAAGAAGCTGCAGAGATTGAAGATAAAAGATCTAGATTTTACTAGAGAAAAACTGAGAGTTAATTACCTTTATTATTGTATATAATAGTCATTGTAATTACCTACTCTATATAATAAAAATAGCCTCTGATATTTATTTATAAATATCAGAGGCTATTTTTATTTTGTTAATATGATTTTTACCTCTAACTATTTCTAACTTTTTGTTCCCATTTCCAAGCAGAACTTAAAGATTCATCAAGAGTGCTCTCTGCTTTCCATCCTAGTTGGCTATTGGCTTTAGTCGTGTCTGCATATGCTGCAATAACATCTCCTTCTCTTCTGCCTACAATTTTGTAATTTAGTTTTTGGTCAGATACTTTTTCAAAAGATGTAATTACTTCTAATACAGAGCTTCCTTTTCCTGTTCCTACATTAAAAACTTCATAATTAGAAGCATTTTTATCCTCTAATAAACGTTGTAGTGCAATTACATGTGCTTTAGCCAGATCTACTACATGAATGTAATCCCTAATACAGGTGCCGTCTTGAGTAGGATAATCATCACCAAATACAGATAATTGTTCTCTTAGCCCTATTCCTGTTTGCGTAATAAAGGGAACTAAATTTTGTGGAACTCCGATAGGCAATTCTCCAATTTCGGCAGAAGGATGTGCTCCTACGGGGTTAAAATATCGAAGAGAAATAGCTTTTAAAGAAGGATTTACTTTACAGGTATCCTGTATAATTTCTTCTCCTATTTGCTTTGTGTTTCCATAAGGTGATTCTGCTGCTTTTACAGGTGCATCTTCTGTAATTGGAAGCTTATCAGCTTGTCCGTATACTGTACAAGAAGAACTGAAAATAAAATTTGAAGCACCTTTTTGGGTAAGTTGTTGCAAAATATATACTAATGTCGAAAGATTGTTTTCGTAGTACAGTAATGGTTTTTCTACACTTTCACCCACTGCTTTTGAAGCCGCAAAGTGAATAACACCTTCAATATCATGATGACGCTCAAAAAACGATACAACTTTATCTTTTTCTCTGAGATCAAATTGTTCAAAAACCGGTTTTTTGCTAGTTATTGCGGTAATACCATCAATAACTTTTATAGAAGAGTTAGAACAATTATCAATAATTACTACTTCGTATCCTTTTTTTTGAAGTTCTACAACGGTATGGGAGCCGATAAACCCTAATCCCCCCGTAACTAAGATTTTCATGTGTATAGCGATTTAATATTTCACTTCACGAAGGAACAATATTTATAGTATTTTAGCAACTTCTTGATTTATAAATTCCAAAAATCGTTCATCCTTTTCTGTAAAAGGATCAGGTGTTTCAGAATCAATATCTATTTGCCCGATGTTTTCTCCATTTTTGAATAGAGGAACCACTATTTCAGACTTTACGTTAATGCTACAAGCAATATAATTATCTTGCGCTTGTACATCTGGTACAACAAAGTTTTCGTTAGAAAGTGCTACTTGGCCACAAATCCCTTTTCCGAATGGAATAATTTTATGATCTGTCTCTTCTCCAACATAGGTACGTAACTTTAGTTCTTCTTTATCTCCATTCTTAAAATAAAAGCCTACCCAATCATAATAATCAATTGATTCTTGTAGCAATTTGCAAATAGCATGCAAACGATCTGTAGTGTCAAGATCGTTGTTTTGAAGTATAGCAGTAACTTCTGGTTTTAAATCATTCAGTGACATTCCTTACAATTTTGTCGAGCAAAAATATCTAAAATATTTATAATGGCAATTTAGTTAATATGGTATAGTTTTGTTAAAAAATAATGATCAAAACCAAAAAATGATTGGTAATTGTTTAGCATATCAAGTAAATTTGTCGTAATTTAAAAGATAAATATAAATTGCCCCTAATTTTTAAGCCGTATGAACTCTTTTTTAAAGCTGCTTGTAGCTGTCGTTGCTGTAGTGTTCCTTTCTTGTAAACAGGATAAGAAACAAGAAAAATCGGTCAATGCTGAATCGGTTGAAGAATATACTAACCTTAATGCAACAGACTCAAAATCTGAAGTGCAATTTTCAGATAACAAAACTCAAAAAATTTATTTACAATATTTAGAAGTTAAAGCTGCAATGGTGAATACTGATAGTGTCGCTGTGCAAAAAGCTTCAAAAAAGTTGGCATCGATCATTTCTTCTTCAGAAGAGGATAAACAGCTAAAAGCTACATCAAAATTGATTTCACTGACTAAAAATATCAAAAAGCAACGTGATTTTTTTGTAACGCTTACTAGTGAAATTGAAAAACATATAGCCAATGCAGAGATAACATCTGGAGAAGTATATAAGCAATTTTGTCCAATGGCTTTTGGTGGAGAAGGAGGGTATTGGCTCTCTGACTCTAAAGAGATAAGAAACCCTTACTACGGTAATAAAATGCTTACCTGTGGAACAGTAAAACAAGTTTTAAATTAAAAAATACATTGATTTTAAGACAATGAGTTTTGTCATGAAATTAAAATTAAAAAATATTGACCTTTATAATAAATAGAAAATACTTAATCTGGTACTTGGGAAAACTCTGGATTTTGTAAAATAGAAATATAATTAATTGGAATACGATAGATATGATAGTGAAAGAATTAATGCTGATGATTCTCTCTATCTTGCTTTTTTCATGTGCTGAGAGTAAAATAGAGACAGGACCTTCAGACAAGATACTAGCATTGCTTGAGCAGTCGAAAGCATTGAAGCAAAGAGGTGATAGAGTTGAACAGAGTATGCTCAGAAAGAAAGATTCTATAGATTTACTTATTGATGGGCCTTCTTCTGATCAAGATAATACTGTAAATGGTGATTTTGTTGATATAACAAGTCTCTCTAATGATTTTGTATTGGATATGAGATATGCTACTTCAAATAATTTTTTGAAAGAAAAGGTGTATCCTTGTGCGAAATGCTATGTTAGAAAGAATGTGGCTAACGCTTTGTTACAAGCTAATAAAGATTTAATGAAAGAAGGATATAGAATCAAATTATTTGATTGTTATAGGCCACATAGCATACAGAAAAAAATGTGGAAGATATTCCCAAACCCAGGATATGTTGCGGATCCTAAGGGTGGTTCTGTTCATAATAGAGGTGCAGCTGTAGATTTGTCTATTGTAAGACTAGATGGTGGAGCAATAGATATGGGGACTGATTTTGATCATTTTGGTAAAGAAGCACACCATTCGTACTCAATGCTTTCAAAAACAGTTTTAGGGCATAGAAAGCTATTAAAAGAAATCATGCAAAAAAATGGTTTTACAACCATCAGAACAGAGTGGTGGCACTATAATTATAAATCTGGTAAAAGCTATAAAATATCAGATTTTACATGGAAGTGCAACTAGTTGTTCTGTCTTTTTTTATTAAATCATAAAAAAATAAAAACGGCACCTGCATAATGCAAAGTGCCATTTTGGAGTACAATTATAAAATCGGAAAAAATTAGAATTGCATAGTTGAGTTAACCGTGTCGGCTATTTTTAATATTAAAGATGTTTTTTTATACTATCTTTTATATGTATTGATAAGCTCTAGTCGTTAAAAACTCCTCAAAATCATCTGATGTTACAAGTTGATAAAAGATATCAATTGCATTTTTGTATTGAGAGGTTTCAAAAAGAGTCCCACCGGTTTGTTCTTTTATAACTTCAAGTTCATCATCAAAAAGAGTCTGAAATAGGCCTGTATCAAATGTTCTTCCATCTTCGAGTGTTACAGTGTTTTTAAGCCATTGCCATATTTGTGTCCGGCTAATTTCTGCGGTTGCAGCATCTTCCATGAGGTTATATAACGCTACAGCACCATTTCCTCCAAGCCATGTAGCAATGTAATGGATGCCTACATTTATATTTTCTCTTATTCCTTTCTCTGTTATTGTTCCTTCAGGAATGGCTAATAGATCTTCTTCGGTGATATTAATATCATCGCGTTTTACATCTATCTGATTTGGAGTCGGCATATGTTGATCAAATACTTTCATAGCCAATGGTACCAAGCCTGGATGTGCTACCCATGTGCCGTCATGACCATTACGTACTTCACGCTCTTTATCAGCTTTTACCTTATTAAAAGCGACAGTATTTTTTTCTTCGTCATCTTTAATTGGGATTTGTGCTGCCATACCCCCAATCGCCAAAATGTTTCTTTTGTGGCAACGTTGTATTACTAGTTTGCTATATGCATCCATAAATGGACTAGTCATGGTTACCTGTGCACGATCTGGAACAACAAAACCATTGTGATTTCTTAGTTTTTTTATATAACTAAAAATATAATCCCATCTACCACAATTAAGTCCTACGATATGATCTTTTAAAGCATAAATGATTTCATCAAGTTGAAAACTTGCGGTAATGGTCTCTACCAACACAGTTACTTTTACAGTGCCGTGAGGAATGCCTAAGTATTCTTCAGAAAAATCTATCACATCATTCCACCAAATAGCTTCTGTAAAATGTTCTAATTTTGGAAGGTAATAGTATGGACCTGTTCCATTTTCTTTTAATTGTTCATTATTGTGAAATAAGTATAAGGCAAAATCAAATAGCGATGCACTCATTTCTTGATCTTTGATCAAAAGATGTTTTTCATTAAGATGTAATCCTCTTGGGCGTACAATTAAAGTAGCCGTTTTTTCTTTAAGCTGATAAGATTTGTCTTTTTTTGGATTATAAAACGAAATAGTTTTTTTGACGGCATCTTTTAGGTTTTTTTGCCCTTGTAAGCAATTTTCCCAAAGTGGAGCATTACTATCTTCAAAATCTGCCATAAAAGTTTTGGCTCCTGAGTTTAATGCATTGATGACCATCTTTCTATCTACTGGCCCTGTGATTTCTACTCTACGATCCTGAAGATCCATAGGGATTGGAGATGCTGTCCATTCGCTATTACGAATTTCTTTAGTGTTTTCTGGAAAAGAAGGATTCGTTCCCAGATCAAATAACTCCTGTTGATATTCTCTGTTCTTTAGAAGAGTTAGTCGCTTTTGGTTAAAACGATCTTGTAGGGCTTCTAAAAAGGTTAATGCACCATCTGTCAAAATCTCCGGATGGTAGTTTTTTACTTCTTTAGTGAAGCTGATTTTCTGGGTAATATTCGTTTGTGTTTCCATAACTAAATCGTTTGAGTGAACAATATTATAAAAAAGTTTTTTATAAAACAAGCGAACGTTCGCTAAAAATGTATTTTTTTTACTTTGGGGAATTACGCATGAATTGTTATTTTTGAGCTTATGGCAATAGCAGAAGAATACATTAGATTGATTTTTGGTTTAAAAATCAAGCAAATACGAACCGATAAAGATTTATCGTTATTTGGGTTGTCCAAATTAAGTGGACTTTCAAAATCATACTTAAACGAAATAGAAAAGGGAAAAAAATACCCTAAAACAGATAAGATTATAAAGCTAGCAGAGACGCTTGATGTTCCCTATGATAGTTTGGTGTCTCTAAAATTGGATAAGAACCTTGCTCCTATTGGAGAGATATTACAATCCGGAATATTAGATGAGATTCCATTAGAGTTATTTGGGATACAGCAAAGTGATTTGATTGATATTATTGCAAATGCACCTTCAAAAGTTAATGCATTTATTAGTACTATTATCGAGATTGCTCAGCATTATAATATGACTCGAGAAGGTTTTTATCTGGCTTCATTACGATCTTATCAAGAGGCGCATAATAATTTTTTTAAAGATCTTGAGGAAAAAGCGATACGGTGTGCAAATTCTTATCAATTAAATCTTGAAGGTAAAATTTCTTCTGTTGAGCTAGAAGAAATACTTAAAGAAGAGTATGGATATAATATAAATGAAGCCGGGATTCCTAAGCAAGAAGAACTTGATAATTTGAGATCGGTTTTTGTGCCATCTACCAAAACGTTATTATTGTCAGATCGTGTCGATGAAGCTCAGAAAACATTTATTTATGCTAAAGAGTTAGGGTATCAGTATATGAAAATTGTAGATAGACCTTATACCTTTAGTTGGATAAAATACAATCATTTTGAAGAAGTATTGCATAATTTTTATGCCTCATATTTTGCAGGAGCACTTGTTATACCAAGAAATCACCTAAAAGAGAAATTAAAGAAACTCTTTGAGTTAAAGCGTTTTTCTGAAAAAGATTTTCATAAAATCATGAGTCTTTATAATGTTTCTCCAGAATCATTTTATCAACGTTTAACCAATATTCTTCCAAAGGATTTTGGGATGCAAAATGTGTTTTTCTTAAGATTTACACATAAGTTGGGTGTGGATAAATTTAATTTGGTAAAAGAATTGCATATTACCAATCAGCAACAGCCTCATGCCAATGAGGTTAATGAACATTATTGCAGACGTTGGATGGCAATCAAAACGCTACAACGTGTCGCAAATGAAAATCTGGACTATGCCTTTAACATACAAATTTCTGACTATGTAGATACTAATCAACAATATTTGGTATTTACTTCTGCAACAAAAGACCCTTTTAAAGAGGATTATTATAGGAGTATAGGGATAGGTTTTCTGATTTCACCGGCTTTAGAAAAAAAGATTGGCTTTGTAAATGATGCTAAAATTCCTAAAATAAAAGTAGGGGTTACTTGCGAATCTTGTTCTATTAAGGATTGTGAGGTTAGAGTTGCTCCTCCAAAACGATTACTTGCTAAGCAACAGTACAAGAAAACGTCTGCATTGGTAGACGAAATTGTAAAACAATATTCTTAATCCGTTACGTTTACTAAACTAATGAATGATCACTTTGTAGTAGAGCATAAAAGTGCAGGGAAGTTTTTAGAGGTAAATCATCATAAGGTATTTGTATTTGATAAAGGTGAAGGCGTTCCTGTAGTTTGTTTTCATGGCGTTCCTGCATCGTCTTATTTATATAGGCGAGTCATTGATCGTCTTGCAGCAAATAAGGTTAGAGGTATTTCTTTCGACTTGATTGGTATGGGGTTGTCAGATAGACCATTGGATTATGACTATAGTTGGACAGGTTTAGGTAATTGGTCTGTAGAAGTAATTAAAAAATTAAATTTAGGCAAGTTTCATGTTGTGCTTCACGATATAGGAGGTCCTATCGCTTGTGAGGTGATGGCAAAAATTCCTGAGCAGATTTTGTCTGTAACTATATTGAATACAATGTTGGTCAATTTGCCTAGGTTTCAAAAACCATTTCCAATGTGGTTTTTTCCTTATTATGGAATTGGAGAGATATTTGTGGCAATGACTAATGCTTTTATGTTACAAAAACTAATGCATTTTAGAGGGATTAATAAAAAAGAAGCATTTGGACTGAAAGAAGCTAAGACTTATCTAAAATTTCTAAAGGGAAATAATAGAGGAAAATCATTTTTAAAGATAATGAGAGGCTTTGAAGCTACTAAAGAAAAAGAGAAGCTGTATTTGGATACATTAATACAATTAAATGTCCCTAAGCAAATCATATGGGGAGAGACAGATAAAGGACTTACTTATAAGCAATACGGTCTTCCACTTAAAGAGGTGTTGGGGATCACAAAAGTTACCAAAACAAAAGGGTCACATTTTTTGCAAGAGGATTATTCTGAAGTGATTTCAGATAAGCTTTTAGAATTTATTTAAAAGTGTACTTGTACAAGCGTTGATATTTTTTGTATCAAAATAAAAATGCCACTTCATTAGAAGTGGCATTTTATTAATTACTATATTTTGTTATGTTTTGGTATTACATCATACCTGGCATTCCTCCGCCCATTGGTGGCATTCCTGCACCTCCAGCCGGAGCTTCTTCTTTAATATCGATTAAAGCACATTCTGTTGTAAGGATCATTCCTGATACAGAAGCTGCATTTTCTAAAGCGATACGAGTAACTTTCTTAGGATCAATGATTCCTGCAGTAAGCATATCTACGTATTCTTCTGATTTTGCATCGTATCCAAAATCATCTTTTCCTTCTAATACTTTAGAAATTACAACAGAACCTTCTCCTCCTGCATTTTCAACGATTGTTCTTAAAGGAGCTTCTATGGCGCGATTTACAATTTGTACACCTGTCGCTTCATCAACATTTTCTGTTTTTACGTTATCTAAAACAGCTTTTGCTCTTACTAAAGCAACACCACCACCAGCAACTATTCCTTCTTCTACAGCAGCACGAGTAGCATGAAGAGCATCGTCTACACGATCTTTCTTCTCTTTCATTTCTACTTCAGAAGCAGCACCTACATATAAAACTGCAACTCCTCCGGCTAATTTTGCTAAGCGCTCTTGTAGTTTCTCTTTGTCATAATCAGAAGTAGTCGTTTCAATTTGAGATTTGATTTGATTTACTCTGTTTTTGATCATTTCTTCTTCACCGGCACCATTTACAACAGTAGTATTATCTTTATCGATTGCTACTTTTTCTGCTGTACCTAGGTGTTCGATTGTAGTGTTTTCTAGAGTGAATCCGCGTTCTTCAGAAATTACAGTACCTCCGGTTAAGATTGCGATATCTTCTAGCATAGCTTTACGTCTGTCTCCAAAGCCTGGTGCTTTTACAGCAGCTATTTTTAGAGCTCCACGTAGTTTGTTTACTACTAATGTTGCCAAAGCTTCTCCATCTACATCTTCTGCAATAATTAATAATGGTTTCCCGGTTTGTGCAACAGGCTCCAATATAGGAAGTAAGTCTTTCATCGCAGAAATCTTTTTGTCATATAATAAGATATATGGACTTTCAAGATCAGCTGTCATTTTTTCGCTGTTGGTTACAAAGTATGGAGATAAGTACCCTCTGTCAAATTGCATACCTTCTACTACATCTACATAAGTATCTGTACCTTTAGCTTCCTCAACAGTGATAACTCCTTCTTTACCTACTTTTTCAAAAGCTTGAGCGATTAAATCACCGATAGTATTATCATTATTTGCAGAGATAGCTGCTACTTGTTTAATTTTGTCAGATGAGCTTCCTACTTCTTTTGTTTGTTTTTCTAGATCTGCGGTAATTGCCTCTACGGCTTTGTCGATACCACGTTTTAAATCCATTGGGTTGGCTCCTGCAGCAACATTTTTAAGACCTTCTTTTACGATAGCTTGTGCAAGAACAGTAGCAGTTGTTGTTCCGTCTCCGGCCAAATCATTAGTTTTTGAAGCTACTTCCTTAACCATTTGAGCTCCCATATTTTCAAGAGCATCTTCTAATTCTACTTCTTTAGCTACAGAAACTCCATCTTTTGTTACTGTTGGAGCTCCGAATGATTTACTAATAATTACATTACGACCTTTTGGACCTAACGTTACTTTTACTGCATTTGCTAATGCATCTACACCACGTTTGATTCCGTCACGTGCTTCTATGTCAAATTTTATGTCTTTTGCCATAATAACTATGTGTTTATTTTAATTGTATCCTGAATATGTAAAGTCAGGATTTTTGATTTGCGTTTTTAAAGAGTTCGAGTTTAATTACACGATAGCGAGGATATCATCTTCGCGCATGATTAAATAATCTTTTCCTTCTAATTTTAATTCGGTACCAGAATATTTTCCGTAAAGTACAGTATCACCAACTTTAACAGTCATTTCGTGATCTTTTTTACCACTGCCTACTGCAGCTACTTTACCTTTTTGTTGTTTTTCCTGAGCAGAGTCAGGTATATATAATCCTGATGCTGTTTGAGTCTCTGCAGGAAGTGGCTCTATAACCACACGGTCTGAAAGAGGTTTAATGTTTACTCCCATTATGATTCGTCTTTATTTATTATTTAAAATTAAAATGAATTATCTGATGCTTCTTATTTCAGAAATTATGCCAGTAGAACGATACTGACAAATTGAAATAAAAAATGCCGACTATATGACAAGTCGGCATTTTTATTACAAAATATTTTGATAAATACTATTCTTGATCGTTGTTTTCTTCATCTGCTGATGAATTAACAGGAGTTTCTAATTGAACATTGTCAGTATTTACTTTAGATTCTTGTACTGTTCCATTACCCATAAGGTCTACATTGGATAAAAGAATAAGAAGAAGTAGTAAAGTAGCTAATGTCCATGTACTTTTATCTAAAAAATCAGTGGTTTTCTTTACACCACCTAATTGTTGAGTACCGCCTCCGCCAAAAGAAGAAGATAATCCGCCTCCTTTAGGATTTTGTACCATAATTACCACAACAAGTAAAAAAGATACTATAACTATTAGGATTAAAAAAATTGTGAACGTTGTCATTATATTGTTATTTATTTTCTTGTAATTTTTTTATAGCTCGAATTTGGTCTGCAAAGAAACCACTTTTTTCGGGATTTTTCAAAATTAATATGTTATATGCCTGAATTGCTTTTTTATAATTTTTTTGAGCTAGATAAACCCTGGCTAAAGTTTCGGTCATTAATTCATTTGTAGGAACAATATTTTCTTTGGCAAGGTTTTTTGACGTCGTGTTTTTGCCAGCTGGTTTGATTTTGGGATTGTTGGCTATAAATTCATCTATTAGATTGAATTTTTCTTTTTGTTTTAACGACTGATTCTTCTGTTTTTCTGGCTCAGTAGATTCTTCTTGTTCATTAAGATCTCTGTTGATAGGGGTTAGTGAAGTTAGTTTAAGCCACTCAGAAAAAGAGTGTGTTTCTTTTTTGTCGAATTCTAATGGTTTGTCTATTTGGAGTTCTTCAATTGTGCGATCTGTTTTTTCTTCTTCATGTTCTTTGTTTTGTTCAGATTCGGCAATTTCGATTTGTTTGATAGTACTATCTTCTTTTCTAACAGAAAAAAGAGCAGGATCAAGAACATCTTCTGCTTCCTTTATTTTCATTCGTATTGCCTCGTCAATGGGCATTCTAGGCAAAACTTTTACTTCTTCTGCATCGATGACCTGAATATCTGTTTTCTGCTTTTGTGGTTGTTGCTCTTTTGTTTGTTGTGTAAATGATTCTGAAGTAATGAAATCAAATAAAACACTTCTGTCTGTAGTATATGCAGCAGTAGTTTTTAGTTCATTATTGTATTTGAAACTGTCTGAATCTTTAAGTCCTTTCAAGTGTAAAGCTTTGATCGCTTGGAAATAAGGAAAAGCCACTGTTAGTTTTTCTAACGCATGTGTTTGATCCTTGTTTAAGGATGTTGGGTTTTGTAATACGTATGAAAGTTCTTTAGTGTTCAATTTAATCTGAAAATTAAAAGAATAGCATTTACTATTTCTTAAGGATTAATTTTTTAGCTCTTTTACAAAAAAAGATTACCATCTTGCAAGCGTAGCATTAAAAACATCTTGCGTGATTCTTTCGAATATTACTTGTAATGCTTCATCTCTAACTGCATTTTCTGAGGTAGCAGCAGGATAGTCAAAGAAAAAAGAAAAACGTTGTTCTAGATCTTGATCTGGTTCTTTGGTATCATAAAACCTCACGTTTACGGCAACAGTAAGGCGGTTTTGTGCTGCTGTCTGATCAGATGTAGCAGTATTAGGGGCAACATAATCTTGTACTATTTCTCCCTCATAAACAATATCTCCACCAGATGTTGTTAAACTTAGATTAGTTTGATTAAGAATAAGATCTTGTAATTGATTTGTGAAATTTTGATCTACTCCAGGAAAAATTCTTGGGGATTGGTTTTGAAAAAAATTAACTTGAAATGTTTTGGTGTCCGGAGAGATAGATATCCCACTAAAGGAATAAACCCCACAACCTTGAACAAGTATCAGAATACATATCCCAATTGCAATATTTTTTATATAATTCATCGATTCAAGCTCTTTTATTTATTTGCTTTTGTAAAGTGTTTTTAAATTTTGGATGACTATTTTACAAATCGTATTGTTTTATTTTTCGGTATAATGTTCTTTCGCTAATACCTAATTCTTCTGCTGCTGCTTTACGTTTTCCTTTGTGTCGTTCTAAAGATTTTTTGATTAATTCTAGTTCTTTGTCATGAAGCGATAAGGTTTCTTCTTCTTCGATTTCTTCTGCAAAATGATATTTGTCTTCTCTTTTAGGTTCTAAAGCTCCTTGTGATGGTATTTCGAGTACTTCAGAAGGGGTTGATTGTATTGGTGGTTCTTCAAAACGAATTTCTTCTTCCTTATCTCGATATATTTTTTGAATTAATGTCTCATTATCCTTTTGTACTTGTTGTGTATTACCACTTTGCATAAGCTCCATGGTCAGTTTTTTTAGGTCGTTGAGATCACTTTTCATATCAAAAAGTACTTTGTACAATATCTCTCTTTCGTTACTAAAATCACTTTCTTTTTTGTCTTGCTCAACTAAAGCAGGCAAGTTGCTGCCAATATTCGGGAGATAACTATGTAATGTGACCCCTGTAATGGTTCTATTTTGTTCAAGGACTGATATTTGTTCGGCAATGTTGCGTAATTGTCTGATATTTCCGCTCCAATGATATTTTTCTAAGAGTGTTACTGCATCATCAGTAAGCCGTATAGTTGGCATTTTGTACTTTGATGCAAAGTCTGAAGCAAATTTCCTAAACAATAAATGTATATCTCCCTTGCGTTCTCTAAGTGGAGGTAGAAAAATTTCTACAGTACTAAGTCTATAATAAAGGTCTTCTCTAAATTTTCCTTTTTTAATAGCCTCAAACATATTCACATTTGTTGCTGCTACGATTCTTACATTGGTTTTCTGAACCTTTGATGAACCTACTTTGATAAACTCCCCGTTTTCGAGAACCCTTAATAATCGTACTTGAGTAGTAAGGGGTAATTCTCCGACTTCGTCTAAAAATATGGTTCCTCCGTCTGCTACCTCAAAATATCCATTTCGAGTCTGGGTTGCTCCGGTAAATGCTCCTTTTTCATGTCCAAATAATTCACTGTCTATTGTTCCTTCGGGTATTGCACCACAATTTACAGCAATATATTTACCATGTTTGCGATGTGATAATGAGTGAATAATCTTAGGAATACTCTCTTTACCAACTCCACTTTCTCCGGTTACTAATACTGAAATATCAGTTGGAGCAACTTGTATTGCTTTTTCTACTGCTCGATTAAGACCAATATCGTCCCCTATAATTCCAAATCGTTGTTTTATTGCCTGAACTGATTCCATAATTAATAGTAAACTGGTTTGATAGTGAGTTTTTAGTTCTTTTAGTTGTTGTTTGAATATTCTACGGCTTCCCCAAGCAAGGTAGCACTTGTACATTCGTTTATTTGAACCATTACAAAATCTCCAATTTTGTAGTTCTCTTTAGGAAAAACAGCTACTGTATTTTGAGTAGTTCTTCCGCTCCAATGTGCATCGGATTTTTTAGAAGATTTTTCGATCAGTACTTCTACAGTTTTTCCTATAAAAGCATGGTGTCTTTGCTCGCTATGCTTACGTTGTAATTCTATGATCTCTGCAAGTCTTCTTTTCTTTATGTCTTCAGGAATATCGTCTTCCATTTTTCTTGCAGCCAAAGTTCCGGGTCTTTCAGAATAAGCAAACATAAAACCGTAATCATATTTTACATACTCCATCAGAGAAAGTGTGTCTTTGTGGTCTTCTTCTGTTTCTGTAGGAAAGCCTGTTATAATATCTTGAGATATAGCGCATTCAGGAATGACGCGTTTGATATTGTCAATGAGATCAAAATACTCTTGTCTTGTGTGTAATCTATTCATTTCCTTAAGGATGCGATCGCTACCACTTTGTATTGGTAAGTGAATATATTTGCATATATTTTTATGCTTTGCCATTACTTCTATCACATCTAGAGTCATATCTTGAGGGTTTGATGTAGTAAAGCGAAGGCGTAATTTTGGATGTTTTTCTGCAACCATATCCAATAATTTTGCAAAATTAACAGCAGTTGCTTTTTGAAAATCATTGGCTTTATCAAAATCTTTTTTTAATCCACCACCATACCATAGATAGCTATCAACATTTTGCCCTAATAGTGTAATTTCTTTAAAGTTTTTATTTGCCAGATCATCGATTTCTTTGAGAATACTTTGGGGGTCACGACTACGCTCTCTACCTCTTGTAAAAGGTACTACGCAAAATGTACACATATTATCACACCCTCTGGTTATAGATACAAATGCTGAGACACCATTACTTTGTAATCTAACAGGTGATATATCGCCATACGTTTCTTCTTTGGATAGTATTACATTTACAGCATTGCGACCGGCATCTACTTCTTCAATAAGATTAGGTAAATCTTTATAAGCATCAGGACCTACTACAAGATCAACGATTTTTTCTTCTTCTAAAAATTTACTCTTTAGTCTTTCTGCCATACAACCAAGAACACCAACCTTCATAGATGGGTTGATCTTTTTTACAGCATTGTATTTTTCTAATCTTTTTCTAACGGTTTGTTCGGCTTTTTCACGAATAGAACAAGTGTTAACCAGAACGAGATCAGCGTCTTCAAGGTTTTGTGTAGTATTAAAGCCTTCTTTGGCTAAAATAGAAGCTACAATCTCGCTATCGCTAAAATTCATCTGGCAACCATAACTCTCTATAAAAAGCTTACGTGAATTTTCTTCTTTTTGATCTAAAATAAGAGGCTGTCCTTGTATATTTTCATCAATAATCTTCTCCATAATAATAATTCCTTATCGATCAGGGTTCAAATAATATGCAAAGATACTTTTAAATACGGTTTGTGACAAAGTGTCAGGACTTTATTTTCAAAAAAATATATATTTGATTTCTTTTAATTTACTATAAATATGACTGAAAATACACTTGATGATAGAATAGAAAACAGTAAGCCAGTTGATTTTGGCTCTGTTTTTACTAATGGGATAGAGCTTTTTAAAAAAGTTTGGTTGCAAGGATTTGTGCACTTATTACTCAATTTATTATTATTACTTCCTCTCTTTATTATTATGTATATACCAATGTTGCTCATGGCGGGAATAGGAGGTTATCAAGATTATGAGTATGGTAGTTCTGATGGTCCCGAAGGTGTTATGGCGTTTGTAGTAATGTGCTTACTTATTATTTTGATTATTCTTGCATCTATTGGGGCAATAATGGTTCAGTTTGGAATGACTGCTCATTTTTACAGAGTTTGCAAACAGGTTGATTTAGGTCTAGAGGAAACCTCGACGTATTTTATGTTCTTCAAAAAAAAATATTTAAAGAAAGTTATTATCCTATCTCTTGCCAAGTTTGGAATTTCTATCGTGGCAGTGATGCTGTGCTACCTTCCTCTTTTTTATGTTATGGTGCCGCTACATCTATTAGGTGTTATTTTTGCTTTTAATCCGGAGATGAACCCTAGTGATCTTGTCAAAGCAAGTTTTAAATTTGGTAATAAAGTTTGGGGGATGACATTTCTCTTGATTCTTATTGCTTCTTCATTAGCACAATTAGGGGTACTAGCTTGTTTTATAGGAATATTTTTTACGGCTTCCTTTATATACATGCCTATTTATTTTATTTATAAGGAGTCTTTGGGTTTTGATCAAGAAGATGAGCGTGAAGAGATGAAATTATTGAGCTAAAATATTTATCAATTTAATTGACAATAGTATTTTTTTGTGCTAATTTTTTAATAAAAAATCTCGATATCAATTTTTTGATATACTTTTGCTATAGAAATAAAAAGGATTATGGCTAAGAATTTAGTGATTGTAGAGTCGCCGGCCAAGGCTAAAACAATAGAAAAATTTCTTGGAAAAGAGTATACAGTTGCCTCCAGTTTTGGGCATATCGCAGATTTGCCTTCAAAAGAGCTCGGGGTAGATGTTGATGGAGATTTTAAACCAAAATATATTGTTTCTAAAGATAAGAAAGATGTAGTCAAGAAACTTAAAGATCTTTCTAAGAAAGCAGAGATGGTATGGCTAGCTAGTGATGAGGATCGAGAAGGAGAGGCTATTGCATGGCATTTGGCAGAAACATTAAAATTGGATAAAAAAAGAACGAGGCGTATTGTTTTTCATGAAATCACCAAAAATGCAATTTTAAAGGCGATTGAGAATCCTAGAACAATTGACTACAATCTTGTTAATGCACAACAAGCTAGAAGGGTTTTGGATAGACTTGTAGGGTATGAACTTTCACCTGTGCTTTGGAGAAAGGTAAAAGGGGGATTGTCTGCCGGGAGAGTACAATCTGTATCAGTTCGATTAATCGTAGAGAGAGAAAGAGATATCATCAATTTTACGCCAAAAGCTTCGTATAGAATTGATGCAGAATTTTCTAATGAAGCAGGAAAATCTTTTAAGGCAAAGCTTGCTAAAAACTTTAATACAAAAGAAGAAGCAGAATCTTTTTTGAAGGATAATGTTGGGGCAGCATTCAAAGTCGCAGATCTTACTACTAAACCTGCGAAAAAATCACCAGCTCCTCCATTCACAACTTCGACGTTACAACAAGAAGCATCAAGAAAATTATATTTTTCGGTTGCCAAGACGATGAATATGGCTCAGCGATTGTATGAAGCAGGGTTGATCACATATATGAGAACAGATAGTGTTAACTTATCTGTAGAAGCTCAAAATGGAGCTAAAAAAGAAATTGATTCAGCGTATGGGAATGAATTTAGTCATCCCAGGCAATATAAAGGTAAATCCAAAGGAGCACAAGAGGCTCACGAAGCGATACGGCCAACAGATTTTTCGAGGCATACAGTAAATGTAGAACCAGATCAGCAGCGTTTATACGAGTTGATATGGAAAAGAGCTATCGCTTCTCAAATGAGTGATGCAAAGCTAGAAAGAACTAATGTGAAAATAGAAGCCAATACTCACAAAGAGCAATTTACTGCTAATGGAGAAGTGATCAAATTTGAAGGCTTTTTGAAAGTATATTTAGAAGGAAATGATGATGAAGATGAAGAGCAAGAAGGAATTCTTCCGGCAATGAAAGTTCAGGAATCATTATACAACAATTATATTTCTGCTACAGAAAGATTCACTAGACCTCCGAGTCGATTTACAGAAGCCTCTTTGGTTAAAAAACTTGAAGAATTGGGTATTGGTAGGCCGTCTACATATGCTCCTACAATTTCTACCATTCAAAATAGGAATTATGTAGAGAAAGGAAGTAAAGAAGGTGAGCCAAGGGCATATGTGCAAATGATACTTTCTGGCGATCGTATAAATGAAAAGAAATTATCAGAAAAAGTAGGAAGTGATAAAGGAAAATTAATTCCTACCGATGTAGGGATGGTTGTTAATGATTTTCTTGTAAATCATTTCTCTTCTATTCTTGATTATAATTTTACAGCAAAAGTAGAGCAGGATTTTGATGAAATAGCCGAAGGTCAAGAGGACTGGACGGAGGTGATGAAAGAATTTTATGAAGAATTTCATCCTAGAGTAGAAGATGTAGCTCAAAACGCAGATAGAGAAGTAGGAGAGCGTATTCTCGGTGAAGATCCTGCAACAGGAAAAGTAGTTAGTGTGAGGCTTGGTAAGTTTGGACCTATGGTTCAGATAGGAACAGCAGATGACGAAGATAAACCCAAGTTTGCAAGTTTGCCACCAGGTCAAACACTTAGTGGAATTACTTTTGAAGAAGCAATGAGTCTTTTTCAATTGCCAAAAGAGCTGGGAGAATATAAAGGAGAAACCATAATTGTGAACAATGGTCGGTTTGGTCCTTATGTACGCTTTGGAGAAAAATTTGTGTCACTAGAAAAAGGAGAAGATCCTTTGAGTACCAGTTTGGATAGAGCAATAGAGTTGATAGATGCCAAAGAAAAAGCAGACGCTCCTATATATACATATGAGAACCTTCCTGTGCAAAAAGGGAAAGGGCGATTTGGTCCTTTTATCAAATGGAACGGGATGTTTATCAATGTAAATAAAAAATATGATTTTGAAAACCTTTCTGAACAAGATATTATCACTTTAATAGAGGATAAAAAACAAAAAGAAATAGATAAGGTTATCCATAATTGGGAAGAAGAAGGTATTCGTGTAGAAAAAGCAAGATGGGGTAGAAGTAATATTATAAAAGGTAAAACCAAAATCGAATTACCTAAGACAGTAGATGCTACTAAGTTGACACTTGATAAAGTAAAAGACTTAATCGAGAAAAATGCTCCAAAGAAAAAGGCTGCTGCAAAAAAGAAAACTACAAAAAAGACAACTAAAAAGAAATAAGCTGTTATATGTCTTTCGAATTTCTTGTACCAGTAAGTGACTTGGTTACTGCTCATGCCGAACTCTTACCCGATCATACTCTTGGAAAACAAATCAAGTTGCATACGAAGGAAAGAGGGATTCCGGATTTAAAAAAAGTGGATATCGTTCTATTAGGAGTTCGAGAGAATAGAAATGATATTGATTTTTTAGGAGAGAATCTTGAGTTTGATACGATTCGTAAGTCTTTTTACGAGTTATGCCCAGGCAACTGGAGTACTAATATTGTAGATATAGGAGATATAGTAGCAGGAAACGAAGTAAAGGATACGTATTACTTATTGCAAGAAGTTTTAGCTACACTTTTGCAAAAAAACATCATACCCATAATTATAGGAGGGAGTCAAGATTTGGTTTATGCGCAATATAGATCATTTGATATTTTAGAGCGTATGGTAAATCTAGTGAATATAGATAGCAAATTTGATCTTGGTGATTCTTCAGAGTCAATTACTAATACTTCATTTGTAAGCAAGATTATTGTTGAGCAACCCTATAATCTTTTTAATTACAGTAATATTGGATATCAAACCTATTTTAACACTCAAGAAGAAATCGATCTTATAGAAAAGCTATATTTTGATGCATACCGATTAGGTGAGGTGATTTCTGATATCACAATTGTAGAGCCTATAATGAGAGATGCGGATATTGTATCCTTGGATTTAGGAGCAATGAGTAGTAGTAGTTTGAATGGAGCTACAATTTCTCCAAATGGATTTGATGGAAGAGAGATTTGCGCTATCTCCCGATATGCAGGTATAAGTGATAAGGTAAAAAGTTTTGGGGTATATGAATTCAAGAACTCTAAAAATGAAGAAATGTCGGCGATGTTAATCGCTCAAATTTTCTGGTATTTTATAGAAGGAGTGAATTATAGGTCTCATGAACTTGATGTAAAAGAGCTAAAAAGCACTTTGCATTATAGTGTGCCGATAGATGATGAGATTTTGTCTTTTTATAAAAGTGGAATGACAGGCAGATGGTGGATCGAAATACCATTTGTGATGTCTGGTAATAATAAATTAAAAAGACATACGTTATTACCTTGCACATACGAAGATTATGAGCGAGCCTGTAATCAAGAAATACCCGAAAGATGGTATAAGGCTAAACGAAAAAACGAAGTTTAACATATTTATTAGGCGGATTTAAGGTTTTTTTTGGAAAAAAATTGTTTTTCTGAAAATAAATAAATAGGTTTACGTCCTTAAATCTAGAAGATCTTAACCTAAAACACGTTATGAAGAAATTTGTATCACTCTTTGCTATTTTAGCGATGCTCTACAGTTGTGGTGGAAGCGGAAACCGCGGAGAATTAGTAGGAGCTAAAGGAAAGAAATGGCATCCACAAAAACCTTATGGAATGGCCCTTATCCCCGGAGGATCATTTATTATGGGTAAGTCTGATGATGATAAAGCCGCATTAGCAAACGCACCAACTAGAATGGTGACAGTACGTTCTTTTTATATGGACGAGACTGAAATCACGAATAGTGAGTACAGACAGTTTGTAAATTGGGTGCGTGACTCTACAATCAGAATGAGATTAGCAATAATGGCTGATGAACTAGGAAAAACACCTGGTGATGACGGAATCGGAGAATATGCATTCTTAGATGCAGATACCGAAAATATGACTGTTTACGAAAAGTATATGTACGATAACTACAGCGGTACAGGAGAAACAGGTTACGAAGGAAGAAAGCTTAATAAAGACATAGATATCGTTTGGGATGTAGATGATTATCCAGACGAGTTTTATGCAGAAGTGATGGATACTATGTATATTCCTTTAGAAGAATCATATAATGGTAGACGTACTCTAGATGTTAGTAAATATCAATTCAGATTTACATGGATGGATATTCAATCTGCTGCTAGAGCTAAGAAAGGTAGAAGAAAAGACTTCGTAAAAGAAGAAGTTATCGAAGTTTATCCTGATACTACTGTATGGATTAAAGATTTTAACTACTCTTATAACGAACCAATGCACAACGATTATTTCTGGCATAGTGCTTATGATGATTATCCTGTTGTAGGTGTTTCATGGGAACAAGCTAAAGCCTTTTGTCGTTGGAGAACTATAGAAAAAAATACATTTCAAAAAAGAAAGAGTAAAGAATTTGTAAACTATTTTAGACTTCCTACAGAAGCAGAATGGGAATATGCAGCAAGAGGAGGCCTCGAATCTGCTACATATCCTTGGGGTGGTCCTTATGCATTAAATGATAGAGGGTGCTTTTTGGCAAACTTTAAACCTTTAAGAGGTAATTATGCTGCGGATAACTTCTTGTATACTGTAGAAGCTAAAACATTTGAGCCAAACGATTATAACTTATACAATATGGCAGGAAACGTTTCTGAGTGGGTACAATCCTCTTATGATCCTGCTGCATATGAGTATGTATCATCAATGAACCCTAACGTTAATGATAATGAAAATAAACGTAAAGTTGTGCGTGGAGGTTCATGGAAAGATGTTGCTTATTTCCTACAGGTAAGCACGAGAGATTACGAATACTCAGATTCAGCTAGAAGTTATATCGGATTCAGAACTGTTCAGGACTATATGGGTACTGATGTTACTGGAGAAGATAATACTCAGAATCAAAAATAAGTCCCAAAATTTTCTATCAACTTAATTACTAACCCTTTTTTAAAAACTTTAGATTTAAAAAACAAAACAAATTTATTATGGCAAATTCAAAAGCAAGCAAGAAGTTAATGAACATGGTATACGGTCTAGGAGCAGCCGTTGTAATATTAGGTGCACTTTTTAAAATTATGCACTGGCCATTTGGTAACGAAATGCTTATTGTTGGTCTTATTACAGAAGCATTAGTATTTACAGTTTCTGCATTCGAACCAGTAGACGATGAATTAGATTGGTCTTTGGTATATCCAGAACTTGCTGGAGGTAGCAAAAGAGATAAAAAAGAAAAAGAAGCAAAAGATCCAGAAGGTATGTTGTCTAAGAAATTAGACGAAATGCTTAAAGAAGCTAGAGTAGACGCAGGTCTTATGAGTAGCTTAGGAGATAGTATTCGTAACTTTGAAGGAGCTGCAAAAAATATTTCTCCTACTGTAGATGCGATTGCTGGTCAGAAAAAATATAGCGAAGAGCTTACACATGCTGCTGCTCAATTAGAATCTTTAAATAGTCTATACAAAGTTCAATTAGAATCTTCAGCTCGTCAAGCAGAAGCTAATCAAGCTATTGCAGATAATGCTGCTAAATTGAAAGACCAGATGGAAAGCCTAGCAAGTAACCTTTCTTCACTTAACGGTGTGTATGGTGGTATGTTAACAGCAATGAACAGAGGTTAACATTTTTGATTATATAATTAATTAGTAACTACCAAAACTAAGAAGAATATGGCAGGAGGAAAATTATCCCCAAGGCAGAAGATGATTAACCTGATGTATTTGGTTTTCATCGCGATGATGGCACTTAATATGTCAAAAGAAGTTTTATCAGCTTTCGGCTTGATGAACGAAAAACTTACTCAGTCTAACACTATTTCTACAGAGAGAAATAATGCTTTTATGGCAGGTCTTGCAGAAAAAGTTAGCGAGCAACCAGAAAAATATACTCCATTAAAAGAGAAAGCAGATCAAATTAGTGCGCTTTCAAATGATTTTAATGCTTATGTAGAGCAATTAAAAGCAGAATTATTAGAGACAGCTGATGATCCTACAGATTATGAAACTATGGATAAGCCAGATGCTCTTAATACTAAATTCTTTGAAGGAGGAAAATTATCTGCATCGGCTACAGAATTTTTAGAAAAAATATCTACTTATAGAGAAGGTGTAGTAACTGCTATACGTTCTGTAAAAGAAGTAGATGGTCAAGTGGCAAATGATGTAGAAACTACTTTTGATACAAAAGATGTAAAAGATAGATCAGGAGTAACCAAAAATTGGTTGAACTATAATTTTGAAGGATTTCCTTTAGTAGCATCTATTACAAAGCTGACTCAAATGCAAGCTGATGTAAAAACTACAGAAAGTAAAGTACTTTCGGCTTTATTAGCTGGTCAACAAGCATCAGAACTTTCTTTTAGTAATTATGAAGCTATTGTTGTTGCTGATAAAACAGCATTCTTTAGTGGAGAGAGCTTTAAAGGAAGAATTGTTCTTGGACGTTTTGACGCTACTTTAAAACCAACAAAAGTATTGGTTAATGGTAAAGAGCAAACGGATGTTCAGAATGGTCAAATCATGCTTGATTTTCCTGCTGGAAATGTAGGAGAAAGAGATGTGGCAGGAGAGCTTGAGTTTAAGGAAGGTGATTCAATTGTAAAAATCCCAATCAAAAGTTCTTATACAGTAATACCAAGACCAAATTCTGCTGTAATTTCTGCAGACAAGATGAATGTGGTTTATCGTGGTGTAAACAACCCAATGACTATTTCTATTCCTGGAGTACCAAATGTAAATGCTTCAGCGCCTGGACTTAGAAAATCAGGTGGAGCAGGAAAATATGTTATGAATGTAACTACTGTAAGAGCTCGTGAAGTTAGTATTAAAGTAAGTGGAAAACTTGCTAACGGTACTACTGTAAGTGATAGTAAGAAATTTAGAATCAAAGACATTCCAAGACCAGTAGGTACTGTTCGAGGAGAGGATGGTTCTATAAAAATGGCAAGAAATGCTCTAGGTATTTCTTCTATTGGAGCAATATTACCTGACTTTGATTTTGATATAAAATTAAAAGTAACAGGATTTAAATTTAAAGTAGAAGGACAGCCTACAGTAAGTGTTGGTGGAGGAAGACTTAATGCTAAAGCTAAGTCTGCTCTTAAGAAAGCAAAAAGAGGTTCTTCTGTTCAGATTATTGATATTAAAGCACAGTTAGCTACAAATTCAGGATATAAATTAAAGAAAATTTCTCCTGTAATTGTTGAGCTAACAAATTAAAAATAAACCTTAGAAGTTATGAATTTGAGAAATTTTATATTAACCGTTTTTGGTCTGTTGATTTCTGTAATAACCTTTGGACAAGCTAATATTCTAAATGCTGATAATCCAGATGATATCGGAAAGAAAACAGAAGAGCAGATTCTTAATGACAATGACCGTCCGCTTGAATATGGTTATGTAGATAAACGTGATGTGCTTTGGGCGAAGACTACATGGGAGATTATTGATCTAGATGAAAGAATCAACTTTCCTTTGTACTACCCAATAGATACATTTAATATTGGTGCAAACCGTCGTTCTTTGTATGATGTATTAGTGTCAAATATTAAAAACGGTAAAATTAAAAATATCTATTCAGATTCATATTTTACTGAAACTCGTACATTTCAAGATCTTGAATCAACAATGTCTAAGATAGATACAACAGATTTAGGATATGAGCAGTACAATGCCGGAGAAGAAGTAGATCCTCAATATATTAATAGGAGAGATATTACTTCAGCTGATATTGCAGCTTATAGAATAAGAGGATATTGGTATTTTGATAAGAGACAAGGAGAATTAAGATACAGACTTTTGGGTATAGCACCTGTAGCTCCAGATGTTAACTTTATCGATGATGATGAGCCAGATATGGTTCCTTTATTTTGGATTTGGTATCCGGATGTGAGAGAAATTCTCCATAATGCTATGGCTTTCAATAGGAAAAATACTTCTATGCCATTTACATATGATCATATTCTTAATGCTCGAAGGTTTAATTCTGTTATTTATAAAGAAGATAACATACAAGGTGACCGGGAGATTAAAGATTATGTCGTAGATAATGCATTAATGCAGCTTCTCGAGAGTGAACGTATAAAAGAGAGTATCAGGAACTTCGAAATGGATATGTGGAGTTACTAATATAACTTTATAAGAATATTATATATAAAACGTCTGGGCTAACCCAGACGTTTTGTTATTTTTAAAACATGTTAGATTATATCATTGTTGGGCTAGGATTATCCGGATTGGCTTTTGTAGATAAAATTGCCAATGAAAACAAATCATATGTAGTATTTGAAGATTTTACTCAAAAATCATCAAGAGTAGCAGGAGGACTTTGTAATCCTTTGGTTTTAAAACGTTTTACAGTGGCTTGGCAGGCAAATGAACAAATGAAAATAGCTGTACCGTTTTATCAAAAAATTCAAAATAAAATTGGTAAAGATGTAGTTTTGGATCTTCCGATTTTAAGAAGGTTCAATTCTGTTGAAGAGCAAAACACATGGTTTGAAGCTTGCGATAAACCAATTCTTAATGATTTCCTTTATCCAGAATTGATTCGTAACTCTAATGAAGCTTTGGATATCCCTTTTCATTATGGAAGAGTAAAGCATACAAGAAAAATTGATTTGGCAATACTGCTTTCTTCATATCTTGAAGACCTCGATCAAAAAGGTAATTTAATTAAAGATTCTTTTGAGCATGATAAATTACTTCATCATAATGAATGTGTAGAGTATAAAAATATTAAAGCAAAACATATTGTTTTTTGTGAGGGTTTTGGGGTTCATAAAAATCCATTTTTTAACTATCTTCCTATTTATGGTAATAAGGGAGAATATATTATCATAAAATCAGAAAGACTTCAACTAAAAGAAATACTTAAATCATCTGTGTTTATTATACCTGTTGCAGATGACCTTTATAAAGTGGGGGCTACTTATAATAATAAGGATATTTCAGATAACCCTACAAATAGTGCAAAAGAAGAACTTGTCAATAAATTAAAAAAAGTAATAAAAGTACCTTTTGAAGTTGTTGATCAAGTATCAGGTATACGTCCTGCTGTAAAGGATAGAAGACCTATCCTAGGAACACACCCTTCTTATAAAAATATTCATATTTTGAATGGGATGGGAAGCAGAGGTATACTGGCAGCACCCGTTATGGCTAGAGCATTATATAATCACATAGAAAAAAAATATCAACTGCCTGTAGAAGTGAGTTTACATCGTTTTGATAAAGCTTTTGAACTATCAGAAAATAAATAAATATTCTTTGAATCTTATAAAGTAGCGTCTGTATACATACTTTTTTAATAATGATAATCTATCGTAGAGTTTGCTTGCTTGTCATAATTAAGAAATGAAAAAGCTTCTTTTGTAGAATGGTAAAATTGATCATCTTTGCAAAAAAATAAACGCATATGTTGAATATACATAACTTGTCAATTTCTTTTGGAGGAGAGTTTCTTTTTGAAGAAATAAGTTTTAGACTTAATGCAGGTGATCGTGTTGGTTTAATAGGAAAAAATGGTGCTGGAAAATCAACAATGCTTAGAATTTTGTCTAAAGAGCAAGAGCCGGATACGGGTCAAATAGCGATGGATAAGGAGGTTAAAATTGGCTTTCTGAAACAAGATATTGATTTTGTACAAGGACGTACAGTTCTAGAAGAAGCATATGAAGCTTTTATCGAAATTAAAAGTGCAGAGCGTAAAATAGACGATATCAATGCGCAGCTTGCAGAACGAACAGATTATGAAAGTGAAAGCTATAACGAACTTATAACACAATTAAGTGATCTTACGCAGCATTATGAAGTTCTGGGAGGATATAATTATCAAGGTGAGACAGAAAGGGTTTTACAAGGATTAGGTTTTGCGAGAGAAGATTTTGAAAAAGTAACAGATACCTTCTCTGGAGGATGGAGAATGCGGATTGAACTGGCGAAACTATTATTACAGAATAATGATGTCTTATTGTTGGATGAGCCAACAAACCATCTGGATATAGAGTCTATTATCTGGTTAGAAATGTTTCTGAAAAATTATTCTGGAGCCGTAGTTATAGTATCGCACGATAAGATGTTTTTGGATAATGTAACCAATAGAACTATAGAGATTTCACTAGGACGCATATACGATTATAACAAACCATATTCAAAATATCTTGTGCTTCGTAAAGAGATACGAGAACAACAACTTGCAGCACAGAAAAATCAATCAAAACAGATAGAGCAAACCGAAAAGCTGATCGAGAAATTCAGAGCTAAGGCTTCTAAAGCTTCTATGGCGCAATCACTGATCAAAAAATTAGATAAAATTGACCGTATCGAAGTAGATGAAGATGATAATGCAGTCATGAATGTAAACTTTCCAGTAAGTATTCAGCCCGGTAAGGTAGTTATTGAGGCTTCCAAAGTAGGAAAGTCTTATGGTGAAAAAGATGTTCTTCAGGATATTAATCTATTAGTAGAACGCGGGTCTAAAATTGCTTTTGTAGGTCAGAATGGTCAAGGTAAAACCACTTTAGCAAAAATTATTATTGATGAGATTTCTCATTTAGGAGATCTCAAATTAGGGCATAACGTAGAGATAGGATACTTTGCACAAAATCAATCAGAATATCTAGATGGCGATATAAGCATACATGAAACAATGATCAATGCCGCCAACGAAAAGAATAGGAGCAAAGTTAGAGACATGTTGGGTGCATTCTTATTTAGAGGGGACGAGGTTGATAAAAAAGTAAAAGTACTTTCTGGAGGAGAGCGTAATAGATTAGCTTTGTGTAAACTTCTTCTAGAACCTTTTAACGTTTTGGTTATGGATGAGCCTACAAATCATTTAGATATAAAATCTAAAAATGTATTGAAAGAAGCTTTACAACGTTTTGAAGGGACTTTAATTTTGGTGTCTCACGATAGAGATTTTTTACAAGGGCTCACCAATACAGTTTATGAGTTTAAAAATAAAAACATAAAAGAATATCTCGGTGATATTGATTTTTATCTTGAACAGCGCAAAGTAAGTGATCTAAGAGATATAGAAAAAAGAGATCAGCAGGCCAAAGAAACATCTACGGCAAAAACAACTGCAAAACAATCATACGAAGATCAAAAAAAGCTGAAATCGCTTAATAATAGACTGAGCAATATAGAATCTAAAATCAATAAACTCGAAAGAGAAATCAAAGAGATTGATGTAGAGTTAGCCATAAATTATGATCAAACCATAGCGCAACCTAATTTTTTTGATAACTATCAAGCTAAAAAAGAAATGCTTTCTTCTCTTATGGAAGATTGGGAAAACCTGCAAGAAAAAATAGACGGATTAACCAAAACTTAATTTTTACATATTTCTTAATAGAATAAAAAATAATTAGAGATTTCGTAATCGTTAGCAGTTAATTTTTAGAAAGATATATTTTTACTTTTGTTACTTTAAAGTTACCTAAATAACAGTATGTTACTTTTGTGATATTTTTATTGTTTGTTGTAAGTTCAACTAGATTTTTATAAATATTTTTGTGTCTTGGTAAATTAAATAATAGCACTTATGAGTGAAATAAAAGCCATAGATTTAAACGCACATGCATTATCGTGGGTTGGCAAAATTCATTATGACTTTGGTTTTTTGGTACAAAAAGCATTTCATAATAGTGGATTGGACTTATCTAAAGAACAATGGAGTGTTCTAAAGCGTTTAAATGTAAATGACGGTCAGCCTCAAAATGATTTAGCATTTATAACGCACCGAGACAAAACATCTATGACTAGATTAATAAATACAATGGAGAGTAAAAATCTAGTGGTTCGTAAAAATGATGAAAATGATAGAAGAGTTAATCGTATTTTTCTCACAGATTATGGAAAAGAGGTAATAGAAAAGGTACAGCCAATCATGTATGATCTAATACCAGCAGTACAAGAAAGCCTTAGCGAAGAAGAAATAGAAACCTTGATTACAACACTCAAAAAGATAAAACTGAAGATCGCCGATATAGCTGAAGAGTAAAAAAGATATATATATAAGATAAAGAAAACACCTAATGATGGGTGTTTTTTTGTTTTTGTAGTAACCTTATGAGCTATTTTATTTTTTATGAGTTCTTTAACTCCACCATAGTATTGATGTTGATAGTTTTGTGAAGCCTTTCTCCTCCAAGGTCTAAACAAAATTGCTTTATGAGAAATATTATACTATCTATATTAGGAGTATTATTGATTATCGGTGCTATTTTTGGCGCCAAGATGATTATTGACAGTAAGACAAGGCCAAAACCGAGACCTGCAAAAGTGGTCAAGACTGTTTTTGTTGATACTGTACAAAACACTACTATACCTATACGTATAGGAGCCAATGGAAATTTGATAGCAAAAAGAAGACTTGAATTATTTTCTGAAGTTCAAGGTATTTTTCAAGGAGGGACAAAACTTTTTAAAACAGGACAAAAATATAGAAAAGGGCAGTCTTTAATAAGAATAGATGCTTCAGAATATTTTGCTAGTGTTCAATCTGCAAAAAGTGAATTATATAATCAAATTACTGCTATCATGCCTGATTTACGTCTAGATTATCCAGAAGTATATGATAAATGGCAAACATATCTTGGTAGCTTTGATATGAATAAATCAACACCAAAGCTTCCGGAAACCACTTCAGATAAAGAAAAATACTTTATTACAGGAAGAAACATTTATACATCATATTACAATGTGAAAAATTTGGAGCAACGCTTGGCAAAGTATACTATATATGCTCCTTTTGATGGAGTACTTACTGAAGCTTTAGTAAATGAAGGAACACTAATACGGCAAGGTCAAAAATTAGGAGAATTTATTGATACCGATAGCTATGAAATGGAAGTGGCAGTAGGAAAAGAATATGGAGATTTATTGCAAATAGGAAAATCAGTAGAACTTACAAACCTTGATAAAACTAAAATATTTACAGGTGTTGTAACCAGAATAAATGGAAGAGTTGATCAATCTACACAAACGATAACTGCTTTTATAGAGATTAATGAATCTTCTTTAAGAGAAGGGATGTATCTAGAAGCAAATCTTGATGCAAAAAAAGAAGAAAATGCTATAGAGATTGATAGACGTTTGCTGGAAGAAGGAAATAAAATCTTTATCGTTAAAGATAGTATTCTTGATATTGTAGACGTAAGCCCTGTTCATTTTTCAGACAAAAAAGTAGTTATAAAAGGAATACCTGACGGAAAATTAATTCTTAATAAACCTGTTCCCGGAGCTTACGCAGGAATGTTGGTAAAGATATTTCAAGAAAAAGAATCAAAGACTTCTTCAGATAGTAACAGTATTAGTACCAATATAAAATAAAAAATATGCGAAAGATAATTTCTTATTTTATCAGGTATCATGTAGCTGTAAATGTTGTTGTAATTGCTTTTTTTGCATTTGGTATATTTGGAGCATTATCACTTAAGTCTTCCTTTTTTCCGCTTACAGATTCAAAAAATATAAATATTAATGTTACCTATCCCGGAGCATCACCACTAGAGATAGAAGAAGGTGTAATCCTTAAAATAGAAGATAACCTAAAGGGGTTAGAAGGAGTAGAGCGAGTTACATCGACTTCGAGAGAAAATAGCGGTAATATTAACGTCGAAATTGAAAAAGGGAAAGACATAGACTTTATGTTACTCGAAGTGAAAAATGCTGTTGATCGAGTACCTACATTTCCGACAGGAATGGAACCAATTGTTGTGGCTAAACAAGAGGCAATACGTCCAACAATTAATTTTGCAGTAAGTGGTAGAGATATTCCTTTAGTAACATTAAAACAAATAGCTAGACAAATAGAAAATGACCTTCGCGGTATAGATGGGATTTCGCAAATTACCATTAGTGGATATCCAGATGAAGAAATAGAGATTGCTGTAAACGAGAATAGTTTACTTGCCTTTGATCTAGGTTTCAGTCAGGTTGCTCAAGCAGTAAGTCAAGCTAATATCCTCACTACAGGAGGAACAATAAAAACAGATGCAGAAGAATATTTGATTCGAGCAAATAATAGGTCTTATTACGGTAACGAATTATCAAATCTAGTTATTAGGGCAGATGCTTCTGGAAGAGTCATTCGACTTAAGGATGTAGCAGAAATAAGAGATCGTTTTTCAGAAACTCCAAATGCAACCTATTTTAATGGTGATTTGGCAGTTAATGTAGAGATTACTAGTACCAATACAGAAGACCTTATTTCTTCAGCAGAAAAAGCAAAAGAGTATATAGAAGCCTTCAACCAAAAGTATAATAATGTTGAGCTCAATGTAATTAGTGATCGGTCGATAACACTTGTACAGCGTACCAAATTGCTTACTGAAAATGCGATTATAGGAATGTTGTTGGTGCTTACTTTTCTCTCTTTGTTTCTAAACACGCGATTAGCATTTTGGGTTGCTTTTGGATTACCGGTAGCCTTTTTGGGAATGTTTATTTTTGCAGGCTCTTTTAATGTTACAATTAATGTACTTTCCTTATTTGGGATGATCATCGTGATTGGTATTTTGGTAGACGATGGAATTGTAATAGCAGAAAATATATATCAACATTATGAAAGAGGAAAAAGTCCTGTTCAGGCAGCGATAGATGGTACTATGGAGGTAATTCCTCCTATTGTTTCTGCTATTCTAACAACAATATTAGCTTTTGGAATTTTCTTATTTCTAGATGGTCGGATAGGAGACTTTTTTGGAGAAGTATCTGTAATTGTAGTGCTTACTTTGGTTGTTTCTTTGGTAGAAGCATTGATTATTCTCCCTGCTCATTTAGCACATTCTAAAGCGTTAAAACCACAAGATAAAAAACCAAAAGGCGGGATTGCTCGGGTATTTGCTAAACTAAGGAATATTAATGCTTTTGGAGATCGCATTATGGTTTGGTTAAGAAATAATCTATATAGTCCCATTTTAAGATTTGCATTAAAAAATAAGTTTTTTATGTTCTCAATCTTTTTAGTTTTTCTTGTATTGAGTATAGGTACTATAGGAGGTGGTATAGTAAGAACTGCTTTTTTTCCTCGTATTGCAAGTGATGTAGTATCCATCGATTTAGGAATGCCTAATGGTACCAATGAAAGAGTTACAGATTCTATTATTTCTATGATAGAAGAAAAGGCATTGATCGTAAATAAGGAGTTGACAGAA
This sequence comes from Aquimarina algicola, assembly GCF_006443095.1. GTDB lineage: Bacteria > Bacteroidota > Bacteroidia > Flavobacteriales > Flavobacteriaceae > Aquimarina > Aquimarina algicola. Next base: position 517,583 of record NZ_VFWZ01000002.1, on the reverse strand, counting down.
GAATTTTTGAAAGGTCAAGAAGAGTATCAGGATAAAGAATTATTTGAAAATGTGATAAGAAGTATCAATACATCTTCTAATGCCTCTTTAAGGATCAATCTTTTACCTGGAGAAGAGCGTCCAAATGCTATCAGCTCAGGTCTTGTAGCTAATCGTATTAGAGAAAAAGTAGGACCTGTTTTTGGCACAGAACGGTTAATTTTTGGTTCTGGGGGTAATTTTGGAGGTAGTCCTGTCTCGGTTTCTTTACTAGGAAATAATATACAAGAGCTTAAAGCTGCAAAAAAAGAACTTAAGGAGATTCTTGATAATGATTCAAGATTAAAAGATGTGGCAGATAATGATCCAGAAGGAATTAAAGAAATACGTTTAGAGCTAAAAGAAAATGCTTATGCGTTAGGACTCAATCTTAGAGATGTTATGACTCAGGTACGAGCAGGTTTTTTTGGAGTCCAGGCCCAAAGATTTCAAAGAGGGCAAGACGAGATTCGTGTTTGGGTTCGCTATGACAGAGACAATCGTTCTTCAATTTTGGATTTGGATAATATGAGAATAGCTACTTCTGGGGGAGCAAGAATACCTTTGAACGAAATAGCAAATTATAGTATTGAACGAGGTGATGTGGCAGTAAATCACTTAGATAGTAGAAGAGAAGTACAAATATCTGCAGATATTAAAGACCCTGAAACTATAAGTTCTACAGACATTCTTAATGAAATTAGAAATTCTATTATGCCAGAAATTATTTCTAAATACCCTACAGTAACCCCATCGTATGAAGGACAAAATAGAGAAGCTGGTAAATTTTTAGATTCGTTAGGCCCGGTAGGCCTTACAGCACTTGCTTTGATTTATATTACAATTGCCTTTACATTTAGAAGTTACAGTCAACCATTATTATTGTTATTACTAATTCCTTTAAGTCTTCCGGCAGTTGCTTTAGGGCATTGGATACATGGATTTCCTATAAATATATTGTCTTTGCTAGGTATAATAGCATTAATCGGTATTATGGTTAACGATGGTTTGGTACTAATAGGAAAGTTTAATAGTAATCTGCGAGAGGGGATGAATTTTAATGATGCTATTTATGAAGCAGGAAGATCTCGTTTTAGAGCTATTTTTCTTACTTCTCTAACAACTATTGCTGGTTTAGCACCTTTGATTTTTGAAGAAAGTCGACAAGCAAAATTTTTAATTCCTATGGCAATATCGATTGCATATGGTATTGGTTTTGCCACTGTCCTCACATTATTAGCACTTCCTCTGTTTTTATCATTTAGTAATAATATAAAAGTAGGAACAAAATGGCTAGTTACCGGTAATAAGATTACAAAAGAAGAAGTAGAGAGAGCAATTAAAGAACAAAAAGAAGAACATGAACAGCAACCTGAATTGCAAGCCTAATTATTTTATATTGACATTGCAGTTGCTTCTGCTTTTTATTTCGGGTCAGATGTATTCCCAGAAATTGACCAAAAATGAAGCAATCCGGTTAACTTTAGAAAATAATTTCGGAATATTAGTTGCAACCAACAATATAGAAATAGCCAAAAATAATAAGCATTTGCTAAACTCCGGATACCTACCTTCTTTAACAACAAATGCAGGGGCAGAGTATCAATCTGCTACTTCTAACACAGGGTTTCAAGGTGCTGTAAACCCTGACACTGGAGAACCCAGGCCTGATATTAGAATAGAAGGAGCAGAAACACAAAGGTACAATGCTTCACTGAGCTTAGATTATACTTTATTTGATGGCTTAGGTAGATATTATAATTATAGACGACTAAAAGAGCAATATAACCTTACAGGGTTACAAGCTAGAGAGACTATAGAAAATACTATTTTACAGCTTTTTACTGTATACTATGAAATAGCAAGACTTTCAGAAAACATAGGGATTTTAGATAAACAGTTGCGCATTTCTAGAGAACGTGTATTGAGGTCGAATTATCAATTTGAATATGGGCAGAATACAAAACTGAATGTATTAAATGCACAAGTAGATGTAGCTAACGATAGTATTAACTTATTAAACACAAAACAGCAATTAATAAATACAAAGAGAGACCTTAATGTCATTCTGGCCAATGACCTTGAAGAAAGATTTGAAGTCGATACCATCATTAACTTTATCCCTAAACTTATGTTGGATCAATATTTAGAAAAATCAAACGAGAATAATGTTACTCTTTTACAAAATGAAAGTAATATTCGTATTAGCGAATATGATATTAAAGTAAATAAATCGGGCTATTTGCCTACTGTTGGATTGACAGGTTCATATGGTTGGAACGAAAATAGAAATCCTCCTTCTGCTTTTTTTCCAGGTAATGTGGCAGATACATATACTTTACGAGGTGGGGTCACACTAACATGGAATCTTTTTGATGGTGGAAGTACAATAACTAGAGTGAAAAATTCTAAGATTGCTTTAGATAACCAGGAAATCACAAAAAATCAAGTGATAAAAGAGGTAGAAAGAGATATCGCTAATGCATTGGGGAATTATCAAAATAGATTAGAGGTTTATAAAATTCAACAGCAAAATGTAATTACTAACGAAAATAATTTTGAACGTTCTCAAGAACGGTTTAAGTTAGGCCAAATTACCTCGATTGAGTTTCGCCAAGCACAAATAAATCTTATTTCGGCTCAGACAAATAAAAATTTAGCAAAATATGATGCTAAAATAGCGGAACTACAATTGCTTCAACTTACAGGACAGTTGCTTAATATAGACTTTTAATATAGATAAATAGATATACTTATTTTTGATTTAAAAAATCAAAAAACTATGTACGAACATTTTTTTCAATGTCCATATTGTTGGGAAGAGATTTCTATGCTTTTAGATCCTTCTGTCAACTACCAAGTATATGTAGAGGATTGCGAAGTATGTTGTAATCCTATAGAAATCCATCCTAGATTTGAAGAACAAGAACTTATAAGTTTTGAAGCGATAAGTATAGAGCAATAACTTAATTGGTTTAATAACAGTAGGTTGAATATTTTTTTAATTTTTTTGTAAAAATAATATTGTATAAATAGAAAATGGTTGTATATTTGCCATCCAATATCGCGAGATAGAGCAGTAGGCAGCTCGTCGGGCTCATAACTCTGAGGACGAAGCTAACAAAAATATATATCGCGGGATAGAGCAGTAGGCAGCTCGTTGGGCTCATAACCCAAAGGTCGCAGGTTCGAGTCCTGCTCCCGCTACTAGATAACCTTCTGATTTTCAGGGGGTTATTTTTTTTATTTTTTATTTTCGATTGATATATGAATTTCACCTTTTTTATTTAGCTGATTAGTTTTGGTAAATCTGTTTATAAGGGTTTTTGATTGGAATTTAAGCTTACGTACCGCACTTACGTACCGCAAAATTTAGTTTTCATTTCCGAAAATTGTCATCTCAGCCACAGCTTTACTTACAATTGTTTCATCGATATAGTGTTTTTCCAAGACTGCATCGGTGCTATGTGAATCTAGTTTTTTCATATCTCCTTTAAGAGTCAATTTCAGATAAGTTAGATATGTTTTTCTAAGGCATTTCATTTGTAATTCTCTACCTGTATTAAGCAGTTTGTAAAAATGTGTAAAGCCTTTTGAGAGATTATCCATAATAGTATGTGTTGATTGATTTTTACGATCAGGACATATTATGTATCTATTGGTGTTTTTGTGTTCGTTGTACCCTAGCCTTATTAATAAGTTTTTTAAATCTTTTGTGATTGGAATTATGTTGGTTTGGACGTTATCATTAAAGCCTTCACCAAGAATTCTTTCTACTTTTAAATTGTTAAATTCTATGTAAGCAATTTCTCCATTAATTTTTTTTATCATATTCCATTGGAGTTCTACAACCTCTTCTCTTCTTCCTCCAGTATGAAGACACAACTCAATACCATCGGACAAGTAATCTCGATAGAGATTTCTTTTTCTTTTTTCCTTACCAACTGCTATTTTACCATTGTCAGCATTCATGTTATTCGGATCTATTAGGGCTAAAAACTCATTCCTGGTAATAGTTGTTTTATTAGTTCTTGTAGATCTTTGTTTAACTTTTTCAAACGGATTTTTAATAGTTAATTCATAGTTGTCTATTGCCCATTTCATAAAACCTTTTAAGGAGCCGATTTTATTATTGTATGTTTTATTAGCATACTCCATGTCTTCTAATAAGAATTTATGGAAATAACCAACATGTAAATCTGAGATTTTATGAATTGGAATTCCTTTTTTATTAATTTTTTTTTGTTGCAATGATTGGTTGAATAGCCTGATGCATTTATATTGTTCTTCTATGTGTTTTTCTGATCTTTCAACCTTTTCGTGTTCTGGAACATTAATGTTCGCTAGAAATTCTAAATACCTAATTTGGGCATCGTGTAGATAGGCGCTATTTGTTTCTTGTTGTGAATCTGTAGTAATTGTACTGAAAATTTGATTATGAATTTCCTGTTTGAATTCGATAGTTTTTGTTACTGCTTCTTCGTATTGTGAAACATCAAATGTTCTGCTTGTTTTGACACCAGCACTATTTGGCAATTGAAATCGAGCCATATATTTGTGCTTATGAAACGAATTACATTTTGAAAAAGGGATGTTTTCTTTTTTACAAATGGACTCTTTTTTGATTCTTTTACCGGCTTCATTTGTTTCCATTTTGTGAGTTGAAAAGAAATACTTCCTGCATTCTGAGTCTGAACAATAAATGCATAAGCCTTCATGTTTTTGAAGCGGTAGTTTTTTACGTCTAATCATAGTATTTATATTTAATTAATCTTTTGCGAGTAATTGTGCATATTTTGATACTGGTTGGTTTTTTTTTGTTGTTCTAGTTTCAAGAGTTAAGGGTTCTGCTGATTCGTTTTGAGTTGCAATCTGGTAACCGAATAGGTCATTATCTTTATATAAATTATAAAGATTTTTCCAGTTTGATGGATGCAGTTTTTTTAGAACTTGAATTATACGATTATCTAATGCAGCTTCAGCTAAAAAACGATATGTCATCTTCTTATTTCCAACTGGTATTATTGGAAGGTTATAGTCTTCACACCATTTCATTGTAGCCCTTAAATCGGTTGCTTTTATAATTTCTGATAACTCAGTAATTTCAATAAACATTTCTTTCTTTTCATTTGTATTCATTTTAATACTTAATTGCTGCTTCTCCAATTGTAGCGTCGGTCAAAACAGTAGTGATAAGTGTGCATGACTTGTAGCGGTCATCTTGCGTTAATTGTAATTATCTTTTAAAATCTGTTCTCACTAGTCTGTGAGCTACAGTAATTTTGTCGTTGTTTTGTTTTACTTCTATGTTTTGGTAATCTCCATTTCTCAGCAATTTTTCTATTCTTTCTGCATCTTCAATTCTTTCTGTACCTTCAACGCAATCCATTTTTCCATTTTTCTTGAGAACACGAATAGTTTTGTATTCTTTCATACGTATAATCTCAATAACCTTTAATTCATCGTCTGTTAATCCTGCCAGCTTACAGAATTCAGGTATATTGTAAACAGGATCAAGATTGATCTTAATTGCTTTATGTAATGAAAGTGCCGTATGGTTTTCGATTTCTCCGGACTTTAGTTTTGAGAAATAATCTTTTTCATCAAGCATCCAGACACCTTCAATTCCTTTGTTGTAAGTTATGATTGTGTATATAGGTTGATTGTAGAGCAATACCAAAAATGTATAATATTCAAGGGCGGGATACTCTTTTCCATCTTTAGCTAAAATAGGAGCAAGGATGGCTTCTTTACAAGCTTTCATTTCAGCATGTGAGAATCGCAAACTTTTCATTTCATTTAGTAATCCTATGAGAATAACATCTAAAGCACTATAGTAGTTATATCTGTTTGTACTGTTTGTATCTCTTTTGTCGTCCAGAATGCCCTTTAATCGCCATGTGTGTAAAGTCATTCTGTTGATCCCAACCATTGCTTTACTCTCGAATATTAGTTCATTCAAAGCTTCACTATGGGGCGTAAAATCTTCTTGATTTGATTTCATTCTTTTTACTTTTAGTATTTTATAAAAGCTAATATATAAAAAAACCGTCACGTCACGATAACGTGACAGTTCAAATTAACATAAGTTTACACTACTCTTTCCAAATTTGACCTTTACCGACCTTTATTAAATAGACAATAAAAGTTTAGATGGTCTATCTATTCCAATCAATTCTTACTCTTTATAGCTAATAGTTCTTTAAGAGCTTCGTTCTGTCCTTTCTGAGCTTCAATAGCTGTTTTGCTGCATTCTGCCAAGTCACTTGTTAGTTTCTGAATAGTACTTTCAAGTTTTATCACTTTATCTTCTGCGCCTTGCACTACTTCATTATTTAGTTTAGCTATACGCTGTTCGAGACTCATCTTGGATATCGATGTTTCTATTTTCTCTCGACATAACAAAATCATTCTGTCAAACATTTCTATAATATCTGCTCTTTTTTCAACAAGAGTAGCTCCAGAAAAGGATTTATTTAGGTGAACTTTGATGTTAAATAGTTCTTTTTCTGTGTTCTTGCAAATCTCTCTTTCTTCCTTGTTCTTTAAAAGCCTGTTTTCTTGTGTAAAAAGTTCAAAACGCTTATCAATTTCTTCAAATATTCCATCAATAAATTCTTTATTAGGGTTATAGGCTACCCTTTCTTTTGATAAGAAGGCATCTTGAACATCAATAGTCTGATCATAAAAGAAATTGAAATCTATATTAAAGTGCTTTCCAATTTCAATTATAAGCGGATGTGGCGCGTGCTTTCCTTTACCTCCTTCTACCTCTTTTCCTCTCATGTGAGTTACTATGTACTTATTATAAGGGTAAAATTTCACCCCAAAAGAATAGTCGGTTACAAGATCGGGATTAGTGTCTGTTTTCTTGTGTAAAGCTATTAGATAATCCACTAGTTTCAGGGTTTGTTTGTCTATTATTTTGAGTTGCGACATGTTAAATGAGTGTTAAAATATAAAATTTATATAAATTTTATATATTGATAATGAGTTAGTTGTATTTTAATCAATTAGAGTTGTTTACATTGCATAGTAATTATTATATAAATATTATATAGATTTGATGATAATTGTATAAAATTTATATACAACAAACAAAAACAACTTGTTATTTCGTTGTTAGTTGCAAATGTATATAAAATTTATATAAACTTAGTATAAAATTTATATATTTTTTTAAAACACTTGGGGATGTACACAAAAAAAGAATTTGAAGAACAATTGGAAACGCTCTACAACTACTACAAAGAGCCTATTCACAAACTAGTTGAGCGATCTGGATTGACCAGACCAACGGTGACTAAATTTTTAGAAGGAAACACGTTACGTTCTTATAATCAGGATAAGCTTATTGAAGCTGTGATTAAAATGAATGAAGAAGCGCAGGAAAAAAGAAGATCCCTTCAGCAGCGAGGAAAGCGCATTATACAGTTAGAGTTAGAACTAGCTGACGAGGAGCATATAGAGAAAAGTGAATCTGCATAATTTAAAGTCAAGGGAAAACAATGAAGATAGTCACAATTCGAGAATCTCAAAGGAAAGAACTCCTTAGTAAAATAAACCAGGTATTTAAGCCAAGAAGAAGACCAAGTACCACACCTGTTCATTACATAAAGGTACTTATCAAAAGGGAGGATTAAGCATTATAAATTCTATTAAAATTGGGAACAACGGTCATCAGTTGCTTTTGGGCAATTGTGGAGTTTTTATGTCCTGATTTTCAATTTGAAAAGATAACAATTACTATGATTATTAATTATTCCATTTCATTTCAGGCGTTGGATCAATTTGTATTTCGGTTCAACAATGATCAACAAACCATTGGTACAAAGATTAGGCAGTCAATGCTGGCTACCGCAAAAGAAGTCATTAAAATTTATGGAGTTTCATTGGTGAAGTCAAATAAGGTAACACCTATTGATCCGTGTAACCTACCTTCTTTAAGGACAAATAATATGCAACTAGCTAAGATCACTCAAGCTAGTGGGAGAACTATCCAAAGGCACATAGATCGTTTGTTAGAATGCGGCATTTTAACCGAAAAGATATGGCATGGTTCTCATTCCAGTTATGAGCTGTTCATAAACCCTAAAATTCTGTGGATAAAAGGGGTGGGAAGTGTTGATAAGGTAAAACAGAACAGACAGAATGATCAAAATTTAAACATTGAAAATCAGAGTATTAAAAATAATAATACTCCAAAATGTCCTCATTCATACACTAGTAAAAAAACTAATAAAAGAAATAATAGAATAATAGCTGTTGAAAAACTTCAGAACAGTTGGGAAGTGAATTTCGATTCAGATTTGGGATTGACTGAAAAAAAGACTCATAAAAGTGCTGAAAAAACAGAAGAAAGGTGTTCGCTCTCGCTCACGGATAATGATGTAACTGAAAAAAAAGCTAAAAAAGAAACTGAAAAAACACGAAGGAAAGACCTTTTGGAAGAAGATGCACGAAGGAAAGATGCTTGGCGGGAAAAAACCGAGCTTGATGAAAAAACTGCGCAGGGTAGGCAAACCAGCGCGGAAAACATCGAGATCGGAGAAAGCAAGGAGGGATATGAATCCCCTTGTGATGCATCCCGCCACGCTTTCCTATCGAAATATGTCAAAGAGTTATGGGGATTAGCAAAAGAGGTTTTATACAAAGATGTCTGGCTCAATAAGCGACAATGTAACCTTGCATTAACCCTTTTGTATCAATGGTATGAACCTGTTTCGGATAAAAAAATGGATTATGTTCACAATGTCTACAAATCCCGAATTCACATTGCCCGTGATTATGTTGATCGTGACCCTGATCATCGTTTTATCAAGCTTCCCTATGAATACTTTGACCCGAAAGCTGAAGGTGGTTTTGCAGGAACAATGCCTTGGTATCAAGCTGATAAAAGGCATAAGGAAGGATTAAAATTAAAAAAGGTTTTACGGGAAGAAATTAGAAAATTCAGGAATAACGAAAAGAAAGATACAACAGAAGCACAACCCCGTTTAACGGTCTTCAGGGAGTGCGAACAGCGTATAGGTAAATTGGGGATACCAGAGCTGTTGAGCAAATTTTATGCTGCTGTTTTAGACCCAAAATTGAAGGAATAATAAAATAAAAAAGTGAAAAAATGGAACAAAAAACAAAAAGAAGAAGCCCAAGGTTGGCAGAAAAATTGAAAAAAGCTGTTCAAAATTTGAATGTTGATGTTTTTGGATATGAATCCAAAGTAACTAAAAATATCATTAATTATTTTTCAAAACTATCCAAAGAAACTGGCTTACCGCAGGATAGATTAGTAGTACGAATTTTTAAGGATAGAACAATTATAAATGTTGCAGTCCATAATCAGGGAAGACCAGTTAAAAAGATTCCTGTAAAAGAATTGATTACCCTATTTACAAATTCTGAACCTTCTGGATTGTTCAATCTGGAAGCTAAAGTGGTACAGGGAATAGAAGCCTTTATGGTAGAGTTTTCTGATACGCATAACATTGGTGTTGATCAGTTGCAGATTTGTATAATCACAAGTCATGACAAAGTATGGGTTAAAGGATATAAGGGTATAGACCTTATCAAAGACATTCCGTTGGGTGTTTTAATTAAACATTTTACACAATGAAAACTAGGAAAAAAAGAAAACGGTGGAATCCTAAAGAACACTCCAGATATAAAATGGTAGTATATTTTAAAGATAAAGAAGCTATAGATCCTACCCAAGATGATGAATCCAGTACTTTCTATTCATTTGATTGGAAAAGTGGGTACTCCAGATTTCTCGATCCAGAAAAAGGATTGGATGGGTTACATAAAAAAGTTCAGGAATATGGAGACAAAGCAAATTTTATACTCATCTATGATCGTACTACAGATAGATTGATCGAAAAGTATTTTGAAGGCGAACCTGTTGAAATCTAAGAGGTGAAAAAAGGTTGAAAAACAAAAGCGAAAAAAGAATGAAAAAGGTTCGAGAATTATTAAAAAAGTCAGAAATAAAGGAAGGTTTAGCTATTGAAAAATCATCTACAGACACGGTACGGCTATTGTATGTATCACCATTATTAAATTCAGATGGTTATTATCGAATGATCCTTCCGTATTTAGAATTGGGATCTGTAGACGGTTTTGAAACCCGTGTAACCTCGGTTACTAAGTGGGATTTTGCAAAAACCTTTACAATTGGAACGGATACGTTACAAGAAGAAGAAATACGATGGGCGGATTACATCATTTTTCCAATGCTTACGGGTAACTATACGTATTTGTTTCAAGCAATCAGAGTTTTGAATCCAAATATATATTTAGTAATGGATATTACACGGCAGATTCATAACATTCCAAAATCGCATCCGGATCATCAGGTATTTAAAAAAGAAGAACAAGATCAATTGTTACAAAACCTGATCCTTATGGATATGATTACCACTCCAATAAAACGATTATGTACATTATACCAGGAGTGGTTAGACAGAAGTGAAATGGAACAAAGAGAGATAGAATTCTTTTGGCTTCCTTCACTGATCTCCAGTATTGGGTTTGAAGGTATTTCTTCAGTTGTAAAACCTAATGATAATATAGTAAGAGTTGGTATAATCGGATCACTTAAATCCGCAGCAGATTATAGGTATTTTCTTCCTATGTTTAAAAAAATAAAAGAAAAATACAAAGATAAAGTAGAGCTGGTGATATTTGGTTGGAATGGCAAGAACGCAAAAGAAGTAGAGGTTTTAAAAGAGGTGGATATTACCTATCATAAATCTGTAAGTTTTCTGGATTATTATCAGACCTTGAAGAATTTACATTTCGATGTGGTGCTTATTCCAATGCGATCTTTAAATTATTACGCATATTCAAATACCATACAATTTTTGGAAGCAGCAGCAATTGGAGTTCCTGTCATTGCTTTGGAACATTCTTCTTATGCTCAAGTTATAGACCATAAAAAAAATGGGATATTAGCTTTGAAATTGCCAGAATGGGAATCTTCATTGATACAATTAATTGAGGAACCAGAATTTCGCAATAAATTAGGTGAAAATGCTAAGAAATGGGTTTGGAAAAACCGTTCGTATACTCAGAAAAACCTTATACATTTTAAAAATGCTTTTATTTAGAAAGCTAAATTAGGTAAATACTTGATTATAAGAATAAGGGGCAATTTTGTTAATTGCCCCTTAGTTTTTTTAAATATGTTGATAGCTTGATATTTTCTTTTTTGTAAAATGCTTTCTGAAAAGCTTCAGTAGAGGTATAACCAATGTCATTTGCAATTGCTTTTAAGGTATAATTTCTGAATTTTTCATCTACTTCTAATCTAACTTTCACATAATCTATTCTTAGATGATTAATGTATTGTGTAAAAGATTTCCCTTTATTAGAGTTGACTATTTGTGAAAGATATCTAGAATTAGTGTCAAATCTTTTGGCGAGCATATTTAAGGTGATTTTACCTTTTAAATAGTCTCGATCATCCTCAAATTGCTGAAGCTTCTCAAGTACATCTTGAATAAGTTTATCCGCTATTTGCATTTCGTAGGTAGTTGGTGTGTTTGTTTTTTTATGAATTTGAGTAAGGACAATAGCTTCTTTTTTTGCTTCAGAATTCAATTCTACAATGTACACGACCATCATTAGAATAAAGCCAAAATTTACAATGGATTGTTCGACTGCTTGGTAATCACCAAAAGCAACAACAACAGGCATTAAAGACAAAGTGAATAATCCTACATTTCCAGTAAGAACTCTATATTTGAAAATTATAGATTTCTGTCTGTCATCTTTATATATTTTGTTTAAAACCTTAGTTACTTGTACGAAAAAGGCAACGGATATAACCAAAGGAACAGCTAAAAATAACTTTCTTGAGAGATCCAAACTACCATAAAAGTAATAAGGGAGTACAAACAATACTATGAACGAAATAACCAAAGTATATAGCAATGATTTTACACCGAACAATTTGAAGGGGTAAATATTAAATTCCCAATAGGTATAGGAGATGAAATAAACAGCTACCACAATACCACTGCCATAGGCAATGATATTTTGCAGTATAATACTTATAGGAATATTTTCATCAGGAAATAAACCTGAAGACAGGTTATAGAAGATATAAGTAATAGTAAGTACTAAAAAACGTAATCTGGTTTTGTCATGAGGTCTAGCTACTACAAACATAATTTGAGTAAATAAGACAAATGCTTGCAAAACCAATATTACGAAAGTAATAGGGTGCATTTCTGTTCCAAACATATGGTTAGTTTTTTTTAAGCAGGTAAAGTATATATCCTAAGTCTAATATTTTGAGACATTCGAAACCAAATTTTTCGTACCAGGCTAAATTTGAAACCACAGAGGTTTCTAAATAGATAGGTTTGTCTCCGCAAAAAGTGATTACTTCTTCCAGTAATGCACTTCCGATGCCTTTTTTTTGATGGGGTGGATCAACCCCGATATACCATAAATGCACATATGGTGTTTTAGGATAGTTTTTTTTAAGCAAAGCTTCTCGCTTTAGTGCTGCTCTCACTTTTCTGATACCAATGACTTCTGCCATTAATTTGAGATCCCATAAAATAGAATAGAACGTAGTTTTTTTTTGATCTGGAAAGATGACAATACAAGCAGCATTACGATCTTCAGAAATAAAAATTTCACCAAATTCACTTCCTTGAAAAAATGAATATTCTATTAATTTTGAAATTCGTTTGACCCGTTTTTGGTCTTGTTTTACAATGTAGTTTACAGATTGATTGTCTTTAAAAGATTCTAAGATAATTTCAATTATCCTTTTTTTATCAGCATTAGTAGCTAGCCCCATTTAGCAGTAATGATTTTGATTAATTTGAGTTTGTGTATACGTATATACTATATTAGTGTTCTGGTCGATATTTATGTTACCATAGAAAACAGGTTTTAACAATTATTGTTTCATTTTATTGTTAAAATTAACACAAAACCATATAAAGTTTATGGTTTTAGCGTAGAATATGTCGATTTTCTTGAAAAACGATACCGCTTTTCAAGAAAAGCGGGAAATTCTATTTGGTTTTAAGTGAATAATGCACTTAAATTTACAACTGCCTACCCACTATAATTCACAACTAACTAATTCCAACACTCAACAACATAAAGAGGATTGTTTTTTCTTGTTTATGTACACAAACTAGTAAATCAGTATTAATTAATGCTAATGGGGCGCAGCATGAAAAAATTAATAGAAAAGGACTTATTTGGAATCATTGCAATGGCAATCTTATTGATTCCACAAATTGCACATACGTTATATGTTTTTGAAGCGAATAGCCACTATGACCATCCTTGGTTTTCGTGGTGCTACGCAATTGGTGTAGATCTCGCTATTTTAATCTTTACGGTTAAAGGGTGGTTACGCACAGCTTTTATTTATCTTTTTGCGACACTTGCTCACAATCTAGTGTACCAATTTATGCCAGAAGGAGTAGTAAGTAGTGTATTGCTTAGTATCGTTCAATCTGCTACGCTATTTAGCTTTTGTCATCTCTTTTTCAAAAAGAAAAAAGTCGATCAAAAAACAGAAGAAGTAGGTGTGCAACTTTCTGAAGAAGCTTTAAAAATACATCGTGCTATTGAAGCGGGTGTGCGCTTTAAACCGCAACCCTATGTATGTCCAGAATGTAATGAACCTTTTTCGAATTCTAAACAATTAAACGGGCATATTTCAGCACATAAGTCTCGTAAGGAATGGGAGCCTGAGAGATATGGAGCTTGGGAATTGGAAAATGATCAAAGAATACAACTATTGTAATTACTCAATGGTCAAGTAAAAGAACTATTACTTTTTAGTTTCAGGGGGGAACTAATACAATCATAATAAACCACAATCACAAATGAAGGTACATTTTAGTATTAATTGGAGTAAGACAGGATTTTATAACTCAGGGAAGCGTGACCTTACTATCAATTGGAACAATGGGGAAGGATTCCCAAGAGAAGGCGAAGCTATTAACATTCCAAAATTCATAGGAGGAAACTATCAATCGGATGAAACGTTTATGCACAACAACATAGAATTAAATGTATTTGATTGGGTTGAAAATACTACAGGATGGGAAGTTGAAATGGTGAAATGGGATCACCACCAAGGAACAACTTTTCTACATATTTTGGTTGGAGATAAAGGTTGAGTTATTTAGCACAAGGTATTCTTGTACCCTTTAAAAAAGTATACCAAAATAGAACTAAAACTCCTTTAAGTTAACATTTAAAATAAGAAATTTTAGAATTATGACACTATATAATTATACGGTAAAAGACGAATCAAAAGATGCAATAGTCGAATCAGGAGTAGGAGAATTATTCGATCTTGAAACCGTAATTCCTATTGAAATATTGTCCATACTAGAATTATATGAGGATGAAGAAGGAGTTATAACGATAAAGGTTAGAGCTGGAGATTTTAGTTACGATATCAATAAGATTCGATCAATTAGTGCCTAATTATTTTTACCCCCAATAATTATTTTTACTACGGTTTAGGTAATTTAATTTATAGGGGGTATAAATTGGGAAATAGCATTATTATTGGGCTAACCTATATTATGCTGTTTTTCCAACTTTTAATTACGCAACGATAGCATTGTTATGTAAAGAAGAAATTAAAAAAGACTCGCTATATTTGAGTATATAAGTCATTGGATTTATACAATTTATGGCATTTTGAGTGCTTGTTTTTTTGATATAAGCCTAAATAGGAACGACTCCCGCTACAAGGAGAATTCCAAACTATTTTAATGATCGAATAGATCAACTACGTTATCTACATTTTTACTCCCGCTACAAGGAGATTTCTGTACACATTTTGAGATTATAAAACTAAGTATTTCCTATAAGGATGACACGTGAGTTTTTACTATAGCAATGACTAGGTTTTTACTATAGCAATGACTAAGTATTTCCTGTAAGGATGACACGGGAGTTTTTACTATAGCAATGACTAAGTATTTCCTATAAGGATGACACGTGTGTTTTTACTATAGTAATGACTAGGTTTTTCCTATAGGGATGACACGTGAGTTTTTACTATAGCAATGACTAAGTATTTCCTATAAGGATGATACGTGAGTTTTTACTATAGCAATGACTAGGTTTTTCCTATAGGGATGACACGTGAGTTTTTACTATAGCAATGACTAAGTATTTCCTATAAGGATGACACGTGAGTTTTTACTATAGCAATGACTAGGTTTTTCCTATAGGGATGACACGTGAGTTTTTACTATAGCAATGACTAAGTATTTCCTATAAGGATGACACGTGTGTTTTTACTATAGCAATGACCAAGTATTTCCTATAGGGATGATACGTGAGTTTTTAGTAAAGCGTGAAGTTCAATAATCTCATTTAACGAAAAGAAAAGAAGTAAATGAGAATAACAAAATCATATAACGAAACTCCTAAAGGAATTCAGCTTGAATTTGATCCTGAATTATCTAATACGGATTTAAAAAAATATCTTATTTCAATTGGATTTAAAAATGCAAATCGAAACAAAGGTATTTGGTATATACGTGGGGTTCGTCCTTCTTTTGATAAGTATACAAGTGTTTTAGAAAACGCTAACAAAGAAAGTAAAGATCTTATATCCGTAAAAATTGAACCATCTTATGAAGTTGTAAGAGGTAACATTGATCACAAACTTTTTAGTTTGGTGACAGTTTCGATTGAAAATGAAGATCAGGATATAAAAGATAAAGATTATGTTGTTTTTGAAGATTTCAGGGTTTCAGCCGAGGACATTGCAAAACGGTTTTTAAAATCTCAGTTAGGAGATAAATTTAAAGGGCTTAAAGTTACTGCTAGGAATTTAAAAGAAAGAGCAAGAAACGCATTTGATGAAGGAAGAATTATCACAGGAATTTCTGAAAGTAATCAAGAAGAAGTAAAAAATACAGATACACCAAAAGAGGAATTTGTATGGCTTAAAACAAAAGCTACATATCTATTTGAGGTTTCGGGGAAATCTATTTCTAACGATCAACTACTTGATCCAGATTTTCTAGCAGAAGAAAAACACGACCATAAAATTGCAGTATTAACAGCTTTAAGAAATGGTAAGAAAGTTCCTGAACCTGTTTTGCAAGACCACCCTGAACTTTTAAAATCCGAGGACTTCCAGTTTGGGTTTGATAGTACTGATTTTAAAACGAGCAATGCATTTTTAGAATTACTTAAAGGAATAGGTAATACGGGTAATTTTATAGAAGGTGTGATGGTTGATGGAGGAAGGTCAGGTTTTTTGTGGGAAGGAGATAACTTGAAAATAGTGACAGCCAATAATCCATTGGTTAGTAAAGGAAAGACATCATTTATAGGAATTGAAGGTTTTAGGGAGCAAGTATTAGATCTAGTTAATTTGATAGAAGGACAAACAAACTCTAAAGGCGAACTAGGTTTAGACTACATTTCATTTAATGATTATGATTTTTCTAAATCCATAGAATCAAGATCCCTCGCAGATGAGGAAGGAGTATATACATCTGAAACCGCAGGAGAACGATTAGAAGTATTGGAAATTCCATTCCCTGAATCCGTAAGAGTGGAAGCATCTATTACCACAGTTCGGGATGAAGAAGACTACTATTTGAATGGTTTGGAATTTTTTAATCGAATTGGATCGGGAAGTAATAATCAATTCAGACCGAAAAGAGGAAGTACTAGATACAATTCAAAAAAAGAAGCAATCCAGCGTCCATTGGAATTGATTGCTAAAGACCTACGTACAGAATTAATTATAGCGACCACCATAAAGGCTAAGAAAAAGCTTAAAGCCGTTCAATCTGCTTTGTTAGCTCTAAAAGAGTTTGCTACGGAGCAAGGAATAGAACTTTCAATAGAAGAAATAGAATTAGGGAAAGACAAATCAGTTGAAGTAGAAGAAGAAACTAATGCGAAACATTCGGGTTCAAAGCGTACTACGGTTCAATCAATGATTGAAAAACTTACCGACTTAGAGATTGATACTGAAGGCGATACTGAAACAATAATAGCGACTTTCCGATTAGCATTGGAAGAAGCATCACGGGTTGAGAATGAGATAACATTTTTAGATGAAGTTAAACACACTATTACAGATCAAAAAGATTGGGTTAATGATATAGAACCAGAAGCTGTCAGGAATACTTTTTTAGACTTGATCCTTTCAAATGCAGCAGCATTAGGATACACACCTTTCACAGTTCCCCACAGCTCTGGTTATATATTAGAGCAAGCCTGGACAAAACTGGATACTAAAACCGTTAAGGACTTTGAAAAGTTTATCAATTCCCGACCTGATCTTATCGAACATAAATATTATCCAGAGGAGTCAGAACCACATGGATATGGGATCAGATCTGATCATGATGAAATTAGCTTTCAAGTTCTTGAGAATAAGCGAATAGCTATAAGCAGTCATAAACCTATCAAAGAAGGTGTAATATATGGGGGCAGTACCATGTCAATGACCAAGCTTAAGAAGGCAATTCGATATATCGTCTCAAATCCTAGTAAGGTGATTGTTCCTGATGAAAACGCAAGACAAACTCAAAAAGAAGAAAAGCAACCTATTGCTACAGATATTACACGATACGGAACAACAATTCCGAATGTCTTAACTCCTCATAGAGTGATAGCGCTATTTAATTCTGGATTGTATATAAAGGATGCTAAAAAGATTCAGGAAATCGCTCCGTACTTGTTAGAAGCTTCGGATGATAATCTTTCGGAATTGAGTGCAAAAGAATTATTTGAATTGGTTCAAATGGCGCATCCAAATGACTATGGATTTTTAGTAACAAGATCTGCAATGTTACGTGAATGGGAAAGACGTGGTAAAGAAATGTTCGAAGAATTAGGTTTTCCAACAGATCCAAATTATCTATTCGTAAATCTAAATAGAGGTTACAAGAGTGTTTATCCGCTACAAAGTATTATAGATGAAGAAAGAGGAAGACAATCTTGGTGGCACGCTGCTACTATGTATCGACCTATTGCTGATTTTGAAAAGGCGCTACGAATTATAGAAGAAGAAAAAGCCGATTTTAAGAAACAGCAACTAGTACATACCAATCCAAAAACAGGAAAGCCAAAATCCAAAAAAGAAGACAAAGAACTATATCGGGATCTTGAATTCAAAATTGAGGATCTTGATAATTCCAAAGAGCTAATACAAGAGTATATAGAAGAACGGCAAAAAAAGGAAACAGCTCAAAATGAGGAAGAACCTGAACAACTTGAAAAATCATCTTTAGAAGAATTCTTTTTTATAAAACCAAGTGAAGTAGATCAAATACGAAAAAAGTTTGCTTTACAAGGTTTTACGATAGATTTCACAGGGAAACAAGCATTTATAGACAATGTATCAATATTTGAGTTGGGCTATAGATATGAGCTTAATAAAATCAAATTGGATGAGAAGACAGAAAAAGAATTTAATAAATGGATTTCAATTCTCGAAAAGGAAATTCACACGATAGGAGAAAAAGAAGACAAAAAAAGCAAGAATAGTAAAGCGCATAGAGAAGAACGAATTTTAGCCCTAAAAAAAGAAGCAAGGGAACTTAACAAATTAGTTGGAAAAGAGGACAAAGTATTTCGTGATGAGTTGTTTTTTGAGTTTTTAATGATGACGAAAGATTATGGCTATGTCATAGATAGGGGTGACATAGCCAACTTTCGTGACTTTATTCTGAACAATTTATTTGGAGGTCGAATAGCAGAAAACTATCCCGATGAACCTTTATGTAAAATGGCGAGAGTTCTCATTGATGATTTCTTTGCGACTTCGGAAAATGAAGAAGAACAAGAATCATGGAATCCTGATTATTTGGATAAAGTGGTGGCAATTATGCACGATCACTATATCAGGAATGAACGGTTAAGTAAAAAGAAAATAGAGAATATCAGGGAAGAAGCAGGCGCACCGAATTTAGGTGTTTTATGGGAAGCAGTTGAGCTTAGTTGGCTTTTATGGTATAAGCAGATATATAACCTTCCTATTTCATTTGAACAACGCCTAGCTCAAATGACCCAGTTCTGGAATACTGTACAACCTACCTATGCCTATTCGGATAGTAGTAAGGAATTATTTAAGCAATATTCCACACCCTGTCCTATTGGAGCAATGGTAGCCGAATATACGCGAATGTCTCATGCCACATGGGTTTTTGAGCCTAGTGCTGGAAATGGCTTATTGGTACTTGGTGCAGATCCAGAAAAAACACACGTAAATGAAATTGATAAGAGTAGGAGATATTCTCTTGAATTACAAAGGTTCAATACTATTACTCATTTGAATGCTGCGGAACCTTTTCCAGAGGAATTGACACACTCTTTTGATGTAATGGTTACCAATCCCCCATTTGCCAGTTGGGACGATTCAAAGTTTGACAAAGAGCGATGGACGCAAAAATACTTCAATAATCAAATCGGAGTAGCACAACATATGCGTTTAGAGCATTTTATGGCAGGACTTGCTTTGCATACGCTAAAGGATACGGGAAAAGCAGCTATTATAATTATGGGGCATGTGTATTTCGGTCAGGATGGATATATAGAGAAGTACAAGCCTTTTTTTAATTGGTTATATCGCCATTATCGTGTGGATGATATTATCAATATGAACAGCTATAAACTTTACAATAAACAGGGAGCTGTTACTAAAACGATGTTGATCCTTATCAATGGAAGAAAACAAACACCGGAAGGTGTTGCACCCACAAAGAGTGAAAACCCAGAAATCGAGCAAATGGTGAATAGCTTTCCAGAATTATGGGAACGTATCAATTCCCATATAAAAGCAGAAGAATATACACTAGAGGTGATTATCACCCAACTTAAAATAGAATTAGGACTATGATATTTTTTAATAATCAATTAATGCCTTCGGATAGCAATGCAACCTTATTTATGGTTAGCAATCCAATACCCTTTGAAAATTTCGAAGATCACGAAACAGGAATCTTTATTCGATTACACAACTTAATAGCTTGGTCAATGGAGGAAGGAGATGATCCTATTGCCCTTATTGAAGAATATTTGGAGACTGTCTATACCGATAGTAGAACGGTAGAAGAAATTGCAAATTTCCTGATGTACCACGATAAAATGCAAACTGCTATTTGGACACTCAAAGAAAACTGGAGCAAACTGGACGATACCGTCCCTGACAGTTCCTTAATGTATGGAGGGATGGAAAAGGAAGAAGCTGTCCAAATATATGCGGATACCACTCTACGAAGGTACTTAGAAGTACTATCAAGGTTTGAAAATGTGTAATCATAGATAGGTAGCTGCACAGCAGGTGATGATGATGAAGGAGAAGTCGCTTGCTGGGCGCTACAAAAAGTAAAAGATAGCTATTAATAAGAGAATTATGGAGAATATTGAATTACAGGTAGAACAAGACGGGTTCGCTCAGGATGCAGCCCAAGTAGCAAAACTGGCAGCAGATCAAACTGCACTTGTTCCCTATGTGCCGAAGTCAAATGCAAGTTTCAAAATGGATACCCTTATTCCTAGAAATATGGCTTTCGAAGTTCAAAAGGCGCTGAACCGTATTGTGAAAGAAAAAGGAAACATTGATAACTACGTTCGTAATGAATTAAAATATATATCTACGGCAACCTTATGGAAAGCTTTTGCTGCGGAGCAAGTCGATGCAGTAGCCTTATACCTTAAACAATTTGAGCGACAACAAGGGATTATCATAGGAGATCAAACGGGAATCGGAAAAGGAAGACAAGCAGCAGCCGTTATTCGTCATGCTATAATGCAAGGATATTTACCTGTTTTTTTTACTAAAAGCCCTAGTTTATTTACGGATATGTATCGTGATTTAAAGGCAATTGGTTTTGAAGATATCCAACCCTTTATTGTCAATTCCAGTTCTGATTCAGGAGCTAAAATAAAAGATGCAGATGGTAATGTGATTTTTACTCCATTATCAGGTAAAGCTCAAGAGGAATTACTTACTACTTCCAAGACTTTAGCTACGGAAAGTTTAGAGTCGATAGAATGGCATAAAAGGATAGGAAAAAAACTACCTAATCCTGAAACCACACCAACAGTAACTATCTATGAGAATATAGATTACCTGCCAAGTGGATATGATATGGTATTTACTACCTACAGTCAGATCCAATCCGCTAGTTATTACAAACGTGCTTGGATAGAAAGTATATGCGAGAGTGGTATTGTTGGCAGTAAACGGTATAAAAAAGTAGTGTTCATTTTAGATGAATCTCATAGTGCTGGTGGATTTGATTCTATCATTGGAAACTGGATGCGTAGGGTACTGCCTAAAACACATTCTTGTTGTTTTTTAAGTGCAACTTTTGCAAAGTATCCAGAGGTAATGCCTTTTTACGGCAAGAAAACGGCTATTTCCGAAACAGGATTAAAAGACGGTGCGTTTGTTACGGCTATGCGTAGCGGAGGATTGGCGCTTCAGGAAATTGTAGCTTCTAATCTTGCAGAAAGTGGTCAGCTGATTAGAAGGCAACGCTCAAGTGAGGGAATTAAAGTGGAGTATATCACTTTGGATGAAGAACCAAGCCGAAGTAAAAACAGGGCAAGTGTAAATCGGATTATCAAATTGATGAATGAGGTAGTTCGATTTGAGGAAGAATATGTAGCTCCAATTCTCGGCTTAATTCATGCAGATGCAAAAGCCCAAGGAGAAAGAATGGGAGATAAACCTAGAGGTTTAGGTGTAAAACAAGCTCCTTATTTTTCAAGAGTATTTAATATCGTAGATCAAATGCTTTTCGCTTTGAAAGTTGAAGAAGTGGCAAAGAAAACACTTTCACTTTTAAGAGAGGACAAGAAGGTAGTTATCGCTTTCAAATCCACAATGGGTGCATTTTTAAAGGATCTGAATCTATCAAGTGGTGATGTTTTACCAAAAGAAGAATTGGATTTTGTAAGAACCTTAATAAAAGGATTGGATAGTATTTTTTTCTATAGCTATACAGATATTGATGGTAAAAAAAGCAGGCAACGAATAGCGATTGAAGAATTATCTAAAAAAGGTCAAGAGGAATATACCAGGATTAAAAAGGCAATGCTTTTAGAAAGTTCAGGACTAAGTATTTCCCCTATTGACCAACTTGTGCAGTTAATAGAAAATGAAAAAAAACCTTCCAATTTAGGAGGTCACGATGATGAGTATTTCAAAGTGGCGGAAGTTACTGGAAGAAATCAAAAAGTACGCTATAACGGTGACGATGTAGTGGTGTCATCTTTTAGAAGTGATTCGGAGAAGTCTTTTCGATTGTTCAACTCTGGTGAGTATGATGTGTTATTAATTAATCAAAGTGGAAGTACAGGTCAATCTGCTCATGCTTCTGAAGATTTCGCTGATCAACGACAGCGTTCTATGGTTATTCATCAGTTTGAGTTGGACATAAATATTGAAGTACAAAAAAGGGGGCGTATTAATCGAACAGGTCAGGTGAATTTACCTGAGTATTATTATATCACAAGTGATATCCCAACAGAACGAAGATTGATGACGATGCTAAAGGCAAAATTAAAGTCTTTGGATGCAAACACCACCGGATCTCAAAACACCAATGATGATACCCTTAAAAGTGCAGATTTTTTAAACAAGTATGGCGATAAAGTAGCTTGGCAATGGATTACCGAAAATCCAGAAATGATGCAAAAATTAGGTCATCCAACGTATCACAGAATGACCGACTCAAAGACAGGGAGAAAGTACTACGAAAGGAATGATGGTAAAGAAGGCGCGATAAGACAACTTACAGGAAGGGCGGGATTATTATTAGTGGAAGAACAGGATAATTTATATGATGTTTTATTGGAACGCTACGACCATCAAATCAAGCTTGAAAAACAACAGGGAACGTATGATTTAGAAACTGAATTTCTACCCTTAGATGCTGAAATTAAAAAAAGATACCTATTTAAACAAGGGAATGGTGGAAATACACCCTTTGGAAAAGATACCGTTCGGGAAGTAAGCATTGTCAATAATTTAAAGCGCCCCTTAACTAAACAAGACGTTGAAAATCGAATCACCAAAGCTTTAGATGGAAGAAAACCTGAGCAAGTACGAGCCGAACTCACAAACGATATCAACGAGAAATTTCCATTACTCATTGAAGAACGTAGAGAGAAACGAATGGCAGTTATCGGTAAACTTCGAGAAGAATTGAATGATTTACCTGATATCGGAAGTGGAAAGGATGATGATGAAAATGAAAAAATAGCAAATGACCGAGAAAGGCTGCACGAATTGATAGAAGAAAAATTAAGCGCAGTAAATGAGTACCTACAAAAGCTGGAATATATTAAAAAGCAAATTGTAAAGTATGTGGGATATTTTGATATCGGAGAAGTATTGAAAATACCGTATCTGAACCCTACTAAAGAACCTTCGTGGGGTATATTTTTAGGGATCTCATTAGGCACATCTGCCAAAAACCCATATACCTATGGTAACATACAATTACGATTTGCAGTTGCAGATTCCCGTAGGCTTATTTCCTATTCTCTACAACCTGAAGAACACGCATATATAAGTTTGATCTATACGCAGAGTAAGGATATTTCAGAAGAAGAACATAAACAAATTCCAATAGAATGGAATGAGCTGATAAAAAAAGCATCATCCAAACGAGAACAAAGACATATTCTTACAGAAAATATTGTCGCTGCATCTGGAGCAATTGGGGGAGAAAATAAATTGGTTAAATACAATACCAAAACAGGTGTCATTAAGAATGGTATTCTGATGGATAAAGAGTTCGGTAAAGATGGTGTGAACAAAGCTCTATTACCCATGTCAGAAGCTTTTAATATTATTAATGGTCTTTCTACCGATGAATTCTTTTCAGATCAAAAGGATCAACTTCGCTTCAAACGCATTGGCGAAAATTATTTGCAAGTATACATTCATAAAGGGGAGAATTATAAGATGGCAATAGATCCCAAGCTACGTGAATTAATTAGAAAAGCAGAAGGTCAGACAGATGATGAATTACCCGATTTTGTTCAAAATGGAGGAGAAATGACAGGAGTTCTTCATCTAAACAACCTTAAGCCTTTTTTAAAGCAATTAGATACCTATGGTTTGCAATTTTTGGGTAAAGCCAAAGAGTTAGAGGATTGGGAAATAGAAAATCAAAAAGATTGGGATCGAAATACTAAAGAATCTGAAGGTAAGTATTTGTATGAATTAGGTAGACCTTATGGTCAGGGAAGTAACCCAATTACAGGATTCAAAGAATATAAAGAACCAGGAGATACGAAGTATACTTTTGGTACTGTATCCTACAATCGACCTCTTAGTGATAAAGAGAAATACAACTATTCACTTATTCCTATTTTCAAAAATGTGGTGATTCCTTACAGAGCTTGGAAGCAGGCAATTAGTAGTACTCCAGTAGGGAAAGAATTTGAAAATATAGTGGAAGAAGCTTCAAAGCAAGCACTTTATGAAGCCAAAGATACGCTTGGGTTCTTTATCACTAACAATCCGCACGAGGATGGAAACCCTGAGTTTGTTTTCGGAAGATATAACGAGGAGGAATTAGGCAGAACAGCCTATGAAGATATGATAGAGGAAATTAATGCTATTGATGAAGTATTAGATCAGTTAAGGCTTTATCATAGTCTTCAAACTGCTTAATGAGTAGCTAGTAAACAACTATTAATAGAATAGAATTGATATGAAAAGACGAACATACACCTTAGATATTCCAGAGATCAAACAGATCCCAAATTTTATGAAAGTCTTAGATGATTTGAGTAGCGGGAACAATGTGTTTTTGGTAGGAAGTGCTGGAACAGGTAAAACCACTCTAGGAGAAAAGGTAGCCTATGCCCTATTTGGCAGAACTGAAAATGATAAAAAAGCATTGCCTTTTGTAGTGGTGAACTGTAATCAATGGACATCCCCGATCGATATTAAAGGAGGTCAGACAATTTCAGGGTATAAAGAAGGTGCGCTTATAGAAGCTTGGAGGGATGGAAAAATACTCATCCTTGATGAGATGCCCAAACTGGATGCCAATACCGCAGGCTTATTAAATGATGCCTTGGCTAAGAGTTCAAAACCTGAAGCTATCATTTTTAATGGTCTTAATGAACCGATTGTAAAACATCATGACTTTGGCTGCATTGCAACTGGAAATGTTATAGGGAAAGGAGCGAGTGGGAATTATGTCGGTAACAATAAGCAGGATGCATCTCTTTTAGACCGCTTTAGCGGATGTATTTATAGGATTGGATTTAATGAAGTATTAGAACGTCAGTTAGTCTACGCTCCAGTAGCAGATATATGTATAAAAATACGTAAAGCCATATTAGCCTATGAAGGCAAAGAAATAGGTGATGATGATACTGAAGATATTATGACTTTAAGAACAATGCTCAATATGGAACGAGCTTATGAACTGGAGATGAAAAGAGCAACTGGATTAAAGGATGAACACGGAAAACCCTATCGCAAAGTGCCAAATGGTAAAACATTAAAAGATGCTTTGGAAAGTTACTTTATGGTGATGAATGAAGATAAAGCGAACAAGATCAAACTAGAAGTGAATCTGGAGGGCTTTCTTAACTCATATAAAGGAGTAATAATGATGAACGAGTTCAAAACTGAATACAAAAAAAGGTTGGGATAATAGCATATTATGGGCGTAACTAAGATACATACAAAAAAACGAGGAAGGAGGACTACCTATTATTCTTATTTCGATAGTGTTCAAGCATTCAATGACTTTGTAGATAATAAAGCTACTGCTTTGAATATTCATAATCGTGAAAGACTAAAAAACATGAATGAAGCAACAGCTTCAGCAATAAGTGCTGGTAGTTCTTGGTATGGATCTCCAAGTCCCAAAGATGTTAGTGAATTGAATGAACATAGATACTTTCTAGGAATGGAACTATTGCGAACAATTCAACCCAAGATTAAGGATAAGCTAGAGCAATATATAAAACTAATGGGCAATCAGATTTTATCTAAACCGAAAGTGGCATATAACGACAGAGGTTTGGGAGTTTTCTCGTTTGACCGCGCAGCAATGGGATTATATCGATTACAGCCTACAGGATCAAAAAACCCAATTGAAAATACCATTAGCCAACTTCAAATAGAACTGGATAGTTCAAATAAAACGACTGCGGTCAAAAGTGTATTCGCCTATTTCAAGGATAGAAAATCTTCATATCCAGCATTGAGCTTGTATTTAATGGCAGGTGGTAATGCAAGAGTAAAGGGAGATGAACTCTTATATGTGGGTTTAGCGTGTGCTGAATTGGTTGAGTTTATGGAAATACGAGGGGTAGCCGTAGAAGTGAATACATTATTAGGAACTTCTTTTAAAGGGAATGTTGCTATGGGAGTTATTCGGATTAAACGGTTTCAGGATAGATTAGATAAAAATCAACTGTTACTAATGACAAGTGACCCAAGATACTTTCGCTACAGAGGATTTAAAGCACTTATAGGATTAAGTGATCATTTTGGTCTAAACATACCCGATGGTTTAGGATCATTAAAAGCAAATATGGGAAAAGACTTTGTGAAAGAAATAGGGGAGAAACAAGAGCGCTATGCTGTTTTTGAACAGAGTTATTCCATAAATGCAGCCGTCAATGAAGTCACACAGATTATAAAGGACTACACTCAACAAATCAATAAGAAATGAAAAAGGAAACCACTAAGAATACCCAAAATATTACCCAGCATATCATTCATGCTATAATGAATAGAGCTATAGAGATTAACAAAGAGTGTGCTGAACATTGTAGGGATTTCAGAATTATGGAATCATCAATGCATAAAGACACCAGAATCTTACGGTGGACAACCATTGATATTAGTAATGTTGACCGCCCTTTACAATGCTATCGTTACGAATGTTTTGATATGGACGGTACTCCACAAAACTGTTCTATTCATTATTCAGATCAGGAAGAAGCAAACGAATTTTTCATGAGTTTGACGACACTATATAAACAAGAATTTTCAATCGATCATACCCTTTAAATTATGTACAAGATAAAAGATACAAAACGAAAAGAATTAAAAGCAGTTGAAATTCTGCATCAGGAAGAAATCCTAGAAAGAACCAAAAGAAAACTTGATCCAGTTCAAGCTTTTGAGATTATTAAAAATGAATCAAATGGCTTCAGTACATCTAATGTAAAAGCACAGGAAGCAGATGAACTTTTACATCTGTTATTGAATCGTGATGCTAAAAGTGCTTCAGGAACTTCATCAAAGAAGAAGAAAACTTCGAAAAAAGAACTTTCCGCAACAGAAATACAAATTCAAGCAAGAGCCAGAGCCAGAGCATTAGAATTACTGGAGCTGGAACTAGAGTTGGAATTAAACACCAAAAGTGCATAAACCTTTTAAAATAAGAAAAATGGCAACAATACAAGATTTATTAGAATTAGACCTTTCTAAAGTACGACCACAAGCTTTACAAGAATCTGTAAAAGGAATTATAGAAGACTATAATGGGATAGAAGCTAAGGAGGTATTTGAGAAAGAAGAAGAAAATAGTATCAATAAGATATACCAAATGGTAACTAAAGTATCTCCGGATGCCATTGTAGAAAATCCCTGTGGAGATCCAGAAGAAGAAAAAACCGAAAAAAAGTCTCCCCAAAAAAAGGGAGTTACCACAAAGAAAAAAGACAAAACGCCCAAAAAAGAAAAAAAAGAAATTCCAAAAAGAACAACTACTAAAAAAGATTTAGACGCGGTTCTTAATGAAATAAAGCAATGCCGTGTCAAAATAAAGAAGTATAACGAGCAAAAAAGAAAAGAAGAAGGACCAAAACCTAAACCCTCTCCATACATTAAAATACGGGCTCATTTTATTGCTTTAGGAAACTTGATTCCCGAAAAACTAAAGGGCAATCTTGAAGTGCAAAAAGAATCCAAAAAGTTGCTAAAGAATACCCATCGTAATCTATTGAAGATTTACGGTATGAATGCATTGCGAGGTCAAAAGGATAATGAAGAATTGAAGGAGCGATATGATAAAATCGAAGAAAAACTTGAAGGTAAATAAAAGCAATATGAAACAGGTAAAGAAAAAGAAGATTGATAAGAAAGTGTGGATTATAACTGGAGCTGGAGTAGCTATTGGAATTGGAGAAGCGCTATTGTACTATAATCTTGGAAAGAATGCTACTACTAAATCGTTCAAATTTGGAATTCCAAGAGGTAAAGAGTTGTATCAAACACTAGCTGTTGTTGCTGTCACTTCAGTGCTTACCGCAATGTTATCGAAAGGGATTGAAAGTGCTATAAATACTGAAGCTAGACAAGGTACGGTGGTTTAATGAATTGAAATTTTAAAAGTAAGAGAAATGAAAAATAAGGCAATTGAATTCAAACAGTTTTTAAAAGAAAACAACATTAAGAAAAAAGACCTTCCTGAGCCGATTCAGGAAATGATCGAAATCTACGATCAATTATATGAGTTGGTAGACACTATGGAAGAACCAAACCTTCAGGAGTTAATGGAGCAATTAGAAAAATTGGATATCGATATCCTTGAGGATATAGAAGAAGAATATGAGGATTTGCTTACTAATAATGAGCGAACCGAACTTCCAAAGAAACCAGAAGTTACTATCAAAAAATCACCACAAAAAACAGTTCCCACAAAGGAGAAAACTGATGAAATGATTTTGGATGAATTGGTAAAAATGAAAAGGACTAAAGGTCTTAGGAGATCAAAATTGAGAGGTATGGGGCTAAAAACTAAGATTGGGGGCGATACAATAATCGGTAAATATATGCTTGAAAGAACTTCGTTTTTTTATTATCGATATAACATAGTTTCAATGAAGTAATCTTTTAAATGGGGATTTAGTATGGAAAAAATAGCAGGGAAAGAGTATTCAGATTTACAACAAAGTATCGATAAGCTGATTGGAAAGTTTGGGATGCAGAAAGCCATCAATATTATAAGACAATTATCAGGAACGATAAAGGTTCGAAAAAATAAAACACAACGTCTTAAGCTGATTACTGTTTTTGTGATTTCTGAAGCCTTTAAAATTTTTGAAGTTGAGCATAAAGAAGTAAATGGTAAGATTACAAAAGAGTATAAAGAAGCTCGTATGGCGAGTTATCATCTTATAAATCAATATACCAGATTAAGTTACAATGAGATAGGTAAGTATTTCGATCAAGGGAAATTCGGAGCTTATTATCATATTAAAAATTGTAAGGAGATCCTATCCATTCCACAATTTAATAAACCGTTCGTAGGTCGATATGAAACCTTAGAAGAAAACCTTATTCAATTTATAGCACAGATAAACTAAGAAGATATGAAGAAAGAATTGGAGAAAGAAGTGGTAGACGTATTGAAAAATCCAAATGATATTGGTTTTGAAGATATTCAGGATGAAGAATTGAGTCCTTTAAATCAGGCGGTCATTGAAAAGGAAATAGCAGGTGTAACAAAACCTGACGACTGGAATATATGGAAACCAGATAGACCAGGACAAAAGAATGATTTTAATGAAGCAGAAAAGAATTCAGGAAAAGCAATGGAACAGGAAACTTTTGATACAAGGGATAAATCACCTTTAGACGCACCAGAACAGGAAATAGACGAAGGGTTTGAGAATGGTTCAACTATAAGTGATGATGATTCACAAGCAAATAGTGATGCAGAGAAGGATGAATTTGAGTTACCGACGGATGCTGCTAAACAAGCTGCTGATAGCATTTTTGGAACGGTTAACAATCTAATTGATTTAGGAGGAGGATATTTTGTAAAGATCAGGAAGCACAAGGAATTCTATGATTTTGAAGAAATAATAGAACTCATTGAGGTTCAGAACGAGAAGAATGTAAAGCGAATAAAATTAGATAAGGAGGATAAGGCGCTATTAAAACCTTTGTTAGTGCAAATACTAAAAAGAAAGGCAAAAAAGCTGACTCCAGAGAGACAATTAATGGCAGTAGTATTGTCAATTTTATTTAAGAAAGGTCGTGTAGTAATGGAGATCAAAGCAGAAAATGATCTTTTAGTAGAGCGTATTTTGGATATCGTAAGAGAGGAAAAAGGATACTCGGATCAGGACTTGGAAGCTGATGATGATGAAAGAGATATACTTGATACAGCCTATGAGGAAATCAATGGTAAACCGGAAACTAAGAAAGAAGAAGTGCCACTAAAAGAAAAAGAAGTAATAGATCCTGTAATTGTTCAAGAAGAATACGATGAAGAACCAAGAATGGAAAGCACGATTATCGAAGTGGCAGAAGATCCAAAATGATGGAAGTATGGCTACGGAATCAAAAACTAAGAAAAAGTCTACTAAGGGAAGGAAACCCATTGTATATAGCAATGAGGATTTAGAACGTGATCCATTTGTGATGCTTATCATCGGTGAAATGGGAGTTGGAAAGACCTTTCGTACCAATTTGGAGATCAAATATTATATGAAGGATAATCCAGAAAAAAGTAAAAAAGGCAGAAAAGTTTTAGCGTTTGATACGAATGGACATGATTATCCTACATTCCGTACTGTAAGTCCTAATCATATAAAGGCATTAACAAAAGTGGCTGCTAGAAGAATTCTTCCTTTCAAGAAGGGTGGTAAAGCTATGAGTAACATAGAAAAAAGAGAAGTAGCTGAAAAGATTGTAAATCACTTTAAAAACGGTCTTGTGGTATTAGATGATACGGATAGTTATATGACAGGAGCAAAGGGACAATCACTTATTGGGGCATTGACTACCGTTAGGCATAAGGGAATAGATATTTTGTTTTCACACCAATCTTTAGGAAAAGTGACTACAACACAATTTCAAGCGTGTACTTGGATACGATTACATCATCAGGTAGATCCCATTACAAAATATAAAGAAAGAATCCCTAATTATTCTATTGTTAGAATAGCACAACTTATTGTTAATGAGCAATACGATTTATGCTCCAGAGCAATGGATGAAGGTAAGTTTAAAACTGAATCGGAGTACAAAAAACAACGTAGTTTTTTTGTTTATATCGATATGCGTAGACGAAAAGTTAGTGGTTGTACTAGGGCAGCCTATATTCGAGCTTGTAAACGATTTATTGATCAGGAAGAAAAGTCTACAATACGTATGATGCTTAATGAAAGAGATTTTTATAATAAACCTGTTTATAAGGATCGTAATGCAGCTATTATCAAATTGATTTCTGATTATTTACGTTATCACGATGATAAAATTCTAAGTCCTGTTTTAAATTAGAAGTTATGGAATATAATATCATTTCATTAGGAGCAGGAACACAATCTACAGATTTGCTCTTACGTAGTCTTCGGGGGGAGTTTAATAAAAAACCAGATCTTGCTATATTTTCTGATACAGGAAATGAACCAAAAAGAGTATATAAATATTTGGAATGGTTAATGAAATTTGTTGATCAGGAATATAATTTTAATATAAATGTGACTACTGGAGGTAATTTGTATCAAGATATGTTGGATTATCTCGAATCGAATCGTAAACGACCTTCAGGAATACCATTTTTTATTAAGAACCCAACTACGGGTAAAAAATCAATGCTTAAGAGGCAATGTACAGGAGACTATAAGATTAGACCTGTACGCAAATTTATAAGGGAAGTAGTACAGAAAAAGAGTAAGGTAAATTTATGGTTAGGAATTAGTTATGATGAGTTACAACGCATGAAGGAAGCTGATGTAAAATGGCTTAGTCATCGTTTTCCACTTATCGAAAAAAGATACAGAAGAATCGACTGTATCAATAATTTCAAAGCACATTATCTCCCTGTTCCAGTTCGTTCTAGTTGTGTTGTATGCCCGTATCATTCCAATAATTACTGGCTATGGATTTACGAAAATGAGCCTGATAATTTTGAAGCAGCAACAATCTTAGATGAAAAAATAAGAAGTTATCCAGGCATTAAAGATGAATGTTTTATTCACCGTTCCTGCAGACCACTTAAAGAGGTTATAATAGATATCCAAAAAGGTAAAGAATTAGCATCAAAACAGCTTAATATATTTCCAGAGTTGATTGATGAATGCGAAGGAATTTGTGGCGTGTAAAAAGATTAAAGTGATTTTTCAGTTAGTTAAGAGTAAACTTTAAGAGTAACTACAACAGGTAAAATCCTAGAAAAATAAAATTTCTTTTTATTCGAAAAAATATTTAATTTTAGAAAGACTTAATAGTTAAAGAATCACTTTTGTCTTACCCCGAACCATTTTTTGGTAGTGATTTCTTTTTCTGACATATTGTTATGACTATTACCCTTTAAATGATTTTTGTTCTTAAGTACGTCTCTTATAACATCAGATAATCTGTTTGTTATTCGGATTTTTTCCAGTTAGAATATATAATTGATAGTTAGACTATGAAATACAAACAAAGAAATGAATTGATTAAAAGATTTAAGGTAGTTATTATTTTTAGTTTTTCTTTTTTGTCTTATTCACAAACGTCTTGTGAAGAATTACTTATTTATCGAAATCAAACAATAAGCGAAAAATGGGAATTGGCTAAGAAAAAATATATGATCAACACTTCAATGATAGAGGATATCAGGAGATATCGAAAGGAATTGATTGATGATTCGTCACCGGCATCTGATTGGAGATTGATACCGATAACTTTAAAAACCTTATGTGATGCGATTAATGATCTTGTAGGTGTTGCTTCCCCATCTGGACAAATAATAAACCTAGCAAAGGAAGCGGGTGATGTAAGTCAAAAATCAGAAAGAATATACAACTATATTAATGATGGTAAAAAAATTCTCGATCAGGCAACGGCAGATAATATAGAAATGATTATTGCTAATGAAGCTATTTCAAGATTAGGGAGACTAGGAGCTGTTTACTCATTTGTAAATAACCTTCGTGAAAATGTAAATAATTATGAACAGTTCTCTGAATCAAAAAAGGAACTCAATCGATTATTAAAAATGTTTGAAGACTCATTAAAGGAGTACAATCGAAGACTAGATAAATCTTATTCAGAGTTTGAGGAGCTTAATAATTATGTAGTTTACATCGATAACTATCTTAAAAAAAATTGTAAGAAACGTGAGGAAGACGATTTTTGGTCTGGAGAATCATCAAATGTTGATAAGAAAAAGGATAAAGTAAAAGATGATTTTTGGAGTGGTCAAGGAACAATAGAAGAAGAAAATCAATTTGAAAGTAATACTAAACCTGTTGAAAGTAATCAGTTTATTGGGGATATAGAAAGCTATGGGACTAAATATCTTACTGTTAAATGTAGAGATCATGGGAATATAGATGGGGATAGAGTAAGCGTAAAACTTAACGGGGTAATTATTAAATCTAGTATTAGACTTAGTGACAGTTATTTTTCTTTCGATATTAAATTGACAAGTGGACAAAACAGAATTGATTTTACTGCTTTAAATGAAGGAACATCATCTCCAAACACAGCCGAATTTATAATAATTGATGATAAAGGAAAGAAAATTTCCAATAAAGAATGGAATATTAAAACTGGTTACACAGCTACTCTACTTATAATTACATTTTAACATACTCGAAATAAAGATTGCTTAATTATTGGTTCTATTAAAAAAACAATTATGAAAAATATATTATTCCCGTTTTTATCATTAATCTTGATTGCAGGTGTTAATGCCCAAGTATCAACTAATGAAATAGCAAAACTTTATTTCATAGAAGCAGAGAAACAATTTAACCAAACCAATTGGGAAGAAGCATTGAAGTATATTTCTAAAACAGAAAAATCTTTAAAAAGTACTAATGGTCGTATACTGAATTTAAAAGTAAAAACCCTTTTTAATTCTGGTGAATTTAGGGAAGCTCAGGCTTCTTTAGACTTATTTATAAATAACTATTCTAACTCCGTGACACCAGAGTTAAGAAACGAAACCATGAGTTATTTTATTAAGCTTGAAAAGTATTTTGAGAAGAAGGGAGAGGAAGAAAAAAGAATAGAGAAAGTAAGAAAAGAAAAGGAAGAGTCGCTTAAATATTATACTTATGAAAGTTGTTCAAATTATAGGTGTGAATCAGGAAAAATTGAAGAATCTCATTCTAAGAAGTGTTATTCGTGTGATGGAGATGGATTAAAAACGAAATATGACTATGTTCAAGCATTTGCTAACGGTCTTAATGGAACGAATAAAAATACATCTTATACTGTAAAATGTTCTGTATGTAAAGGGTCCGGAAAGATCAATTTCACAAGAAAAGTTAAATGTAATGTTTGTAATGGGTCAGCAAAAGTTTTAGGGTATGTAGGTTCATATGATTTATCAAATGAAGAAGTTAAAGATGCCATAAGTAATCACAGAGAAAAAATTGACCATTTCATAAGAGTAAAAGAAGCCTTTAGTAATAACTCTGAACTAAGTTTTTATCCGTTGAAGGATTTTGAAACTAATAAAATAGGCTTTTGTGATAGAGATCTTAATCTTTCAATACCGCACAAATATGGATATGCAAAAATTATTGAAAAGGATCTTGCTATTGTTTCCAAAGATGAAAAATCAGGTGTTATAAATTCTAATGGTAAAATTGTAATTCCTCTAAAATATAATGAACTAAAAAAAATATCAAATAATTCATTATTGATTAATGAAGTTTACGGGGATTATTTTATTTCTGATTATAAAGGAAAGCCAAAAAGCACTGCATTTCAGGACTATTTATTACTAACAGGTTTTTATCTGGTAGTTCAGAGCGAATCTGAATACGAAATCTTGAATTTCGAGGGTCAAATTATGGATGATGCAATTTATCAAGATATTATTATTATTAATAAAAACCCTTTTATAATTGCTTGTCAGAAGTTAGATGAATGGAAATTGTTAAGACTTAATAAAACAATCGAAGATCTGTACCCAGAGAGTTATGCTGAAATTGATTCCTATAAATTGAATGGAAAAATATTGATTTTACTAAAAGGTGAAAAAACCAAATTAGCCAAGTCAGATGGTTCTTTAGTGAGTAATGAAGAATTTGAGGAAATCCAGATTAATCAGGACATAGGGCTAGTTAAATTGAAAAAAAACCAAGAATATGGTTTTTATGATGTGAGTAAAGATATTATGATTTATCCTAAATATACTGATCTGTTATTGAATAAAAAGTTTCGGAATCGAATTATTGTAAAAAAGAATGAAGTTTTTGGAGTAGTAAATAGTTATGATAAAGAAATTATTGAACCAATGTTTTATAAGATTTGGTTTGAAACCGGAGGAAAAAAATTTATTGCACAACGTAAAGAAAAAAGTAGAAAAAGATACTTATACGATCTACATGGAAATTACCTTGGAAGCTATAGAGAATGATAATTCAAAGTTACGTTGTAATTAAATTTGTATAGTCTATTCAATTAAATAAATTTAAGATCTATTTTTTACCGCTACAATAAAAAGAGACTCTTTTAAGTTACCAATTTTCAATCAGCATTTAAATGAAAAGAATAGGAATTGAGGAAACACTTTTAGAGTATTTTAAAGTTACTGGTAAAGATTGGCAATATTCGATCCAGTATATTGATAATTTTCCAAAAGACATTATTGAAATTAGATCCGTTTGCATCAACAATAAACATATCCATTTTTGTGAAGAAGGTGATTTAAACAACTTCAATAGCATTATTTATTGGACTTTGGATGCAACCAAATAAACGATATTGAAAAGTTTATTGATTTTCGCCACAATGAGGACAAAACAAGAACTTTTCGTTAATTTGGTGATTACAAGATTGGCACAGTTTCTTTTCAGGATTTAACAATCTTAAAGGCTTGTTTATATTGTGCCTAACGTTGTTAGGAATCTCTTTTAAAAAAGGAGATTCATTACCTTTCTCAGTAATTAAAAAAAGTTCATCTTTTGCCCTGGTAATTGCGACATAAAAAAGTCGTCTTTCTTCTTCCATAAGGAGATCGTGATTAGATGGCTTGATGACTTGAAAAATACGATCTCCCATCCTTACATCAGGAAATCCTCCCAATCCGCTAGTCATTCCTATTACGAAAACCGCTTTAGCTTCAAGTCCTTTTGATGCGTGTATTGATTTTCTGGAAATAAAAATCCCTTCTTTTTTTAGTCGATTCTGATATGGATAATACATTTTAGAGCTTCGATATAGAATAAGTATATCGTCATTTTTATACTCCTTTTCTTGTTGTAATTGTTGGATTTGATCCACCAAAAAATCAACATTATCTTCTTCTGTATTGCCAGAATAGATGTGAATTTTGCTGTCAGATTTTTTAGAAGAAATTATTTCTTTTTCGATTTTAAATTTATTATTCGCAATTACCTCATTTCCGGCATTAACAATATGTTCTGTACTTCTATAATTTAGATTTAATTTAATTGTCTTTGCTTCTGGAAAATAGTCTGAAAAATTAACAATATAATCAACGTTGGAACCTCTAAACCCATAAATACTTTGCCAATCATCACCTACACAAAATAATTGGTTTTCGGAATGATGTAACTGTTTTAATAGTTCAACTTGTAAAGTATTTACGTCCTGAAACTCATCAACAAGTATATATTTGTATTGTTGCTGGAACTTTTCTTTTATGTCTTTTTGATTTTTTAAAAGAGAGATAGTTTTGGAAATAAGATCATCAAAATCCATATAGGATTTATTGGTGCAATATTCTTGATACTTTTCAATAATGGGTATTGCCAATTGATAAAATTTACGGACTCTTTCGTGCTGATCAGTTTGAGATTTGGTATAGAGTTTTTCAGGGCTTTGATTTTCTACTTTAGCCTTATGCATTACGGACATAGCCAAGTTTATAAAATCCTTTATTTCTTTATTGAAGTTTTTAAATTCTTCTTCGAATGACAAAGAAACTTTATAGTGATAGTTTGAGGGCAATCTTCCTTTAACAATCCGATCTAGCTCTAAATTAAAGAGAGCAGTATCTTGCGCTTGTTTTTCAAATGTCTTTTCCAATACCCTATTTGTCTTTTTATACTGTGCTTCTTTTTGTTTACTTGGATAACTTTTCTCACTAACATGTTCGAGATATATATCCGCTTCAGGAATAAAAAAATCAGGTTTAAAATCAAAGTCACCTGTTAAATTGGTAGGCTTTTCGTATTTGAAAACAATATTGTGACGATATAACCAGTCAGCAATATACTGTTCAGATTTTGATCTCACCTTGGTTCCGTTAAGGGAGATGTATTTTTTACTTTCCTCATAAGTATTTAGGATGTTATTTTTCTTTTTCCGTAGATCATAAGAAAGATAATCTAATACATACCGTTTAAGGTCTAATAAATATTCACTATTGGCACATTCTTCTATAATTATTTTATGGAGTACGTCAGTAGCACTTTCGGTTGCACTTGTAGTTAAGAATTCATCTTTCTTTGAGTTATCATTGATGATTTTAAACTTATTATCAAACTCCTTTACCCCATAGTTCCTCAAAATCTGATAGCAAAAACTATGAAAGGTTTTGAGGGTTAAATTATCTATCCATTTGTACTTTTTAATAAAGAAATGCCGTTCTAAGTCTTTTTCTTTTTTACTTAAACTTGGATCGGTTAGTACTTTAGAATATGCACCAGTTTCGTCTGTTGCTAAAAGTAATCTATCTAGCATCTCGTTGGCAGTTTCCTTTCCAAAAGTAATGGTGAGAATATGATTTGGACTTACCTCTTTCTCTTCAATCAAATACAGCAATTTTTGAAGTAGGGTTTTTGTTTTTCCAGATCCTGCCCCAGCTAATACAAGGAGTTGTTTGGATTCACTAAGAACAGCAACTTGTTGTTTTTGATTAAGATGACTGAGGTTTGGGTTAATAATGTCCACAAAGATTTCTTTAAGTTGGTATATAGATTGCTTTTGTAAGCGTTAATTTCCCTTAAAAATAGGGATTTTAGATGTCTTAGGAAACCTGTATAACTAATACTTTATTAAGTTGTTAACAGTTTAGTCACTTGTAAATCATTAAAACTAACAGCATATTTTAGTGAGTTACTTATATTTGAATTCTAATTTAAAGGATGATTTGCGTTTTGAGAATTGATGAATTTTTAAAATTGTCTGAAGAAGAACAATTCAAGTCGATATGGAAAGATGGTACGCATATTGATACAATAATTAAAACGAATTCAAAGTTGATATTATATAGTTTGTATAAATTCTATGTTCAGTTAACTTATGATCGAAAGCGGAATAGAATTATTGATAAAGAAGTATTTAATGAAGGGAAGTTGCTTGATCCATTTATTGAAAATATAGAACTGTAACAGAGTAATAGATTTATTTACTTATATTGTATAACCTTAACAAAACTAAACCTAAAATCTAATTATGTCTTTATTCGCAGATAGAAGTGATGATCTTTTACTGGATGATGCAATTGTTCCTATGAAAGAAATAGGAGCTTATGAAGCATTATGGAATGATAGAAAAACTTCTTTCAAATCACTTTCGGAAAGGTTCGCGAGTAATCCAGGTAGCAGACCTTCAGATTTTGTAGATCCTGAAGTAATTGAATCTTTTAAAATCAAGATTACAGAGATGATTAAAAGTAATCAACTTGATTACAGGACTAATATTTTGATTAATGGAACGTTTGATTTCCCAATTAGACTAAAAGACGCAAAAGAACCTGTTGAAGTATTATATTATTCAGGTAATTTAGATTATCTAAGTACACGTTCGGTTGCTATAGTTGGCACACGAAAACCTAGTGATGAAGGAAAGAAACGTGCCGACAAGTTAGTTAAATTGTTGGTCAAAGATGATGTTACAATTGTTTCAGGTTTAGCACAAGGAATCGATACTCAAGCTCATACTTCCGCTATTAATGCAAAGGCTAGAACAATAGCTGTTATTGGAACACCAATGAATACTTTTTATCCAAAGCAAAATAAAAGTTTACAGGAGTACATAGCAAAAAACCATTTATTAGTTAGCCAAGTACCATTTTATCGTTATACTCAACAAACTTTTCATGGTAACAAATTGTTTTTTCCTGAACGTAATAAAACCATGTCAGCTTTGACCGAAGCTACCATTATAATTGAAGCAGGAGAAACATCAGGAACGTTAATACAGGCAAGAGCAGCACTTCATCAAGGGAGAAAACTTTTTATTTTAGATAGCTGTTTTAAAAACCCAAAAATTACATGGCCGGATAGATTTTTGAAGCAAGGAGCTATTCGTGTTAAAGATTATTTGGATATTAAAAACGCACTAGGTTTATAATGTCATACAAAATACTTAAACTAGACGAGTTTTTATGTTTGGATCATTCCTATTTATCGGTTTCTGATAATTGTTACTACCTAAGAGAGTATACAGCAAGAGCTGGATATGCACACAGCCCTACTAATCAATTAATTTCTAACTTTAAAAAACCTCTAAATCGAAAAGGAAAAGCAGATTGGGGATATAAGGATGGTGCAATCAATGAAGTTGCCAATAATTTTATCGAAGCGTTAAATGGTTTAAAATTTGAAGATTTTACGTTAGTTCCTATTCCACCATCCAAGGCAAAAGACCACCCTGAGTATGATGATAGAATGTCTCAAGCCATACGGAAGTTATGTGAAGAATATGGAGGGCAAATGAGTGAACTTATTCTTTGTAATGAAAGTAAACAAGCTTCACATACAATTGCCGAGGGAGAGCCAAGACCAAATCAGTTTCAGATAGCACAGAACTTGAAATTGGACGAAAATGAAATCAAGAATTTGAGACGTAATATTATTCTCTTTGATGATGTTGTGACTACTGGAGCGCATTTTAAAGCCTGTAAGCAGATTATTATGGAGCGACTTCCAAATAAACAAATTGTTGGGTTGTTTTTAGCACGTACAATTCGTGTCTAAAGTTTAAAAAGGTATTATAGTGCAAACTAAAAATATTGAAATCTTTCACAGCATCATATTGGGTTTGTCATACCTTATAATTCAAAATTATTCGTTCAGCCACCTTTTGAATTAGTAATATATAATCTAGAAGATTTGCATTAGATGAGACTGTAGAATTCTTAATAGGATATGACCTGTTTGAATGTGTACATTCATTTCTGAAATCATATATGACTGTTGCAAGCTTATTCAAATCATTCATATCAGAAGTATCTTTGATTTGTTTCATTTGGATTAGTAAATCGAAAATATCTTTATTTACTAAATTATATGCTTCTTTTCTCAAATCTCCTTTGAAATATTTATCCAGGACAAGTCCCGTTTTACTTCTATCATTCTTCTCCTGTTTATAGCGCTCTACGATTTTTATTATATTGGAAATATCTTCATTACTTCTATTGGAAAAGTTACTTGATTGCAAGATACCTCTTACATCTTGTATAGTTTCTTCCTTATATACTTCATCGAAAATACATTCCAATACTTGAAAATATGCAAGGTATTTAAACTCACTATCTGTCATATTTGAAGCCCTATTGTAATAGGACACTAAATCACTATCATATATATCCAAAGTAACAGAAGTATCTTCAATTGTATCTAATTGGGGTTCTTCATAAAAATCGATATCATGTTCTTCCGTATTACCAAAATCAACAATATTTAGTTTAAGATCATATTTACGATGTAAATCAAAGGTAATTATGTCTAAAGCTTCATTATAGGCTTGTTTAATTTCTTCTTTATCTGTGAGAATGAATACAGATTGTAGATTGTGTATTTTTAAACTGTAATAATAATCGACATCAAAATGATCATATTTTATGGTGCCTTTAAGGAATTGAGCAAACATTGGTGAAATCTCACCGATTTCATAGATACATTTATCTTTGATATCTTCAGCTAAATCAATATCGATGTTTTCTTCTGGAAATAAATTTTTGGCATAGGTCAAGTTTACCACTATTTCAAAACAGTCTTCATTCAAAAATGATTTTCCGAATACATACTCACATTCTAAGGTTTCTTTAACAATCTTTAATAGAGTTTCGTTATCCCCATCTTCTAGGTCAAATTCAAGATCAAATTTGTATTTTGGATGTTCAACCAATAAAAAATCTTTTTGTAGTTCTACGACTATATCTTTATGTAATTTTTTAATCTCTTTTACAATATCCATGCTTTAATCTTGTTTCGTTTTTTCAATGATACTCTTTAGTTTTTCTATTTTCTTTGTTCCGAATCCATTGATGTTTTTAATTTCATCAAGATTAATATTCTTTAATTCATCCATAGTTTTATAACCAAGTTCATAAATCTTGTCTGCTAGGGGTACACCATTAGTTCGTAGCTGATTGATTAGCCAATTTTCAATAAAACTTTCTTTGCTATAACCATAGAAAAATTCATCAAAAAAAACTGCATCTTTTTTTATTAGGTTTTCTACAACTTTGGCTTTGTCGAAATCACTAATTTCCGTGGAGTTAATAATAGCTTGATACTTTACTAGAGAAGGTAAGTATTTTGGTTTTGTCTCATAACTCTTATCAACATAATCCCCGCAAGTAATCTCTACCCAATCAGCATCAGAACCTCCTATTTCTTTACGTATTTTTTCATATTCTGATAGTTCTACAATTTTGCAAGTATTTTCAATTTCATCCTTTTCAGCGTCTAGCGTCAAATCGGGAAAGTACTGATAAAACATAACTTTTTCTGAAGCTTCTAAGAAAGCATTCTCATAAAGTTCATACCTTTTTTCAGCAGTATCACTATGAGTTGTCATGTAACTTTCTTCAGCTCTGTTGTATTTAGCTTTGAGCTTTCTATAATCCTGTATGGTATTTATTTCAGAGACCAAAGTTTCAATTTTTGGTAAAGATTTGCTGCTATTTGTTTTTGACGTGTTTTTGGTACTTTTGTTTTCTAGTTGAGCAGAACCAATGATTCCAAAAATGAAAAAAAGAATTACTGCACCAATGATTATGTAGATTAAGATCATTTAATCTTATTTAAGGTTAAAGAATATATAGCTATTAAAAATGCTAATCCTAATCCTTAAATGTATTAATAATTCCCTTGTTCATCAAGGGGAAGGTCTATTATATATTTCCCAAGTCTTTGATTCTGGCTCATATTCATAATACTTAGGGGTGTCACGAAAGCGATGCGGAGTATAGCTGAAAGCTTTATATTTCTGAATTAGTCCCCAAAGAATTGTATAGACTTCATCATTTTTTATATTAGGTTTAGGAATATCATTAAGGTAATAAATACCCATATCCAATTTTGCCTTTCCTTTATCATTTTCTACCGCTAATACTCCATTTTTTAAGGCATCGTTAAAATAATAATCGTAAACATCTTTGGTAAAAACCAAATGCTCTTGAATTAGTTTGCGGATCATTTAATGGAATATTTCCTATAAAAATACAAAAACAGGAATATTTCCGGAAACATAAGGTTTAGGAACTAAGGTCAAATATCTTCATGTTTTGTTAAATAAGTTGGTTATCGACCCATAGCCAAGAATCTCAAAAAAAAGTTTTACTACACCTCGTACTTTCTTATGTGTTGCCCTTCCTGAATTCCTCTTTTTTTTGATGCCCCGTAGCAAAAAAGTTGCGTGTTTTTCCCAGTACACCTTCTGAATTTAGCACTCAAAGGTTTAGAAACCAAGCCAAATATTCACAAATAATACACTAGAGAAATGGCAAATGAGAAAGATTTAGACTACAAAGCTATAGGAGCAGTAATAGTCGTATCAGCAATAGCTTTTACAGCACTTGGAGCATTCTATGTACGCCCAATGTTGGATAAGAGAAAAGCAAAAAAACTAGCACAAGCTAAAAAACCACAAGTCACAAACAAGAAAGCATAACCCTTTAGAGAGGGGCATTATCGATGCCATTTGTTATAAAAGTTGGAAAAGATTTGAGGGGAAAAAATGTCAAACGCTGTCTATGACAGCACAAACAAATTATTATGAACGATTACGATGAACTAATGAGATATCAAGACGATGCAGAAGATCGTTTTGATGATTATGATGGAGATATGGATATGCATGATGGGTATGATGACTACGACGACGAAGACGAGGATGATTTTGATTCAGGTTTTGAAGGAAATGAGGATGGGTATGATGACTATGACGAAGAATACGAAGATGAATATGTAGATGACTATGAGGAGGATGGTTATGACGATTATACACGTACTTCCATTGGTAAAATAGATCC
This sequence comes from Aquimarina algicola, assembly GCF_006443095.1. Lineage (GTDB taxonomy): Bacteria > Bacteroidota > Bacteroidia > Flavobacteriales > Flavobacteriaceae > Aquimarina > Aquimarina algicola. The sequence goes on along the minus strand of NZ_VFWZ01000002.1, from coordinate 474,411 downwards.
AAACGATAGAACTCTTACGGTAGTAGTGAAGAACACTTCTGGTGATCAAGCCGAAGCTGTTGTTTTTGGAGGAAATGAGGAAGCAGCGCAGCCTGCTGGAGTAACTGTTACGGTTGAGGAATCGAGCCATAAGGAAGTTAGGGAGGAATCCAAAGCGAATCCTTTCAAGATTTCAGGGATGAAATATTCGGTATCAAATCCCTTACAATTTGACAACGTATTAAAGTTGACAAAAAGGACAGCTGCTGGATCAAATACCATCCGTGTGTATCAACCACGTAATGCTACGAGTCCTCAGAACTTTACTCAACAATTAATTGATGATGATAATTTCGAGTTGAACGTGACAGGACAGGATTCCTTGCGTGTTACGATCAATCCTGAAACTACAGCAGTTTTCACCTTTACAATTAAAGCGAGAGCCAACATGGGTAACCTGTTAAAAGGTAACAATGTAGCGGAATTATCAAGAGTTCCAAGAACCACAGGTCTGCCACAGATCGATTTGATCCGTAGAAGAAAAAGACAGACAGCCTTTGGAATCCGTCCACGTAGACGTAGACGATTTCGTAGAAGACCAGTACGCAGATATAGACCAAGACGTCGATATCCAATATCAAGTCTACGTAGACGTAGATTGAGATAGTTGCTATAAGCAAGCTTACAAAAGTGATACAGCCAAAGCGATAGGAATATTCTCCAAGGCTTTGGCTGATCTTTTTTTAATCACAAAATATATGCTTATGAAAACATCAAAAAGACATAGAACAAAAGGCTTAGCACAAAATAGTATTGATTACATCGTGCTTAGTAACCCTGATCCGATACGTAAGATCATTTTTGATTGTGGATATGAAGTTCCAGAGAATTTACACACACTTGTGAAGGCAACCAAAGAACTGATACAGAAAAATGGTAAATCGGTAATTTCAGAAGTATTAAAGCACCATCCAGATAAGAAGGCAATACTAGCCCTTAATAAGAAGGAAAAGAAAAAGCCCTGTAACTCTTGTAACAACAATAATTATAATAGTGATGATAATTTTTGTGGAGAGTGTGGACACTCAAACTACAATGGGTCGGGTGACGAAGATAGTTTCTTAGATCAATTTTCTGATGCAAGCGACAAGGAAGTTAAGAACTATTATGACCGTATCGTAAAGAAATCTAATGCCAATCCAGAAGATCAGAAATTGGCATCAGAAGTACAAATGGTCTGGAATGAAATACGCCAGAGAAAGGGTATTGAAAAAGAAAAAGAAACTACACCTACTGTTTCAGAACCTCAGAAAGCATCGGTATTTGGAAAAGATGAAATAGTGCTATTAAGTGTGGTTTTTATCGCAGGATATCTGGTAGGTGCGACACGTATGAGCAATTCGTAACAAATTAAAAGAGTAAGAGATGAAACAGAGTTTTCAAAAAAAATATAATGATTCGATTAACCTAATCAGTCATTTGATCCTAACCAAACCTAAACCTGTAATTGGGTTATTGGCAAAATATGGAGTGTCCTTTACAGGAACGCCCAATAAAAAACAACTTATCAATGAAGTAGTGGAATTACTAAAATCAAATAATCAAAAATTTGAAGATGATTTAGGTAAACTACTAACGATTCATATTCAATATCGAGGTAAAGAAATGCTTGATTTGGAACAAGGCAATTTCAGTTCCTATGATGATGGAGACGAGGATGAAGATGAATTTTGGGGAGCGCTTGCAAAAGGAGCCATTGGTATTGTAGGAGGGCTTTTCAAAAAGAAAAGACGTAGACGAAGTAGAGGTGGTAGTGGAAATGCTGCTGCACTTGCAGCATCACAAGCTGCTGCTGCAAGACGTAGAGCTGCTGCTCAAGCTGCTCAAGCTAAACGGGATATGGAACGTAGAATGCGGGAAATGAGAGAAGCAGCCGAACGTAGACGTAGGGAGGAAGCTGAGCGCAGACGTAGGGAAGAAGCTGAGCGCAGACGTAGAGAAGAAGCAGCTAAAAGGGAAGCAGCAGCAGCCAAGAAAAAGCAAACTAATACAATGTTAATGGCAGGAGGTGGAATTGCGCTCTTAGCAATTATTGGTGTGGTAATGGCTAAATCTAATAGCTCAAAACAACCAATGCCTTATATGCCAGCGCAACCTATATCTAATAGGTAATCTTAACACTTAAAATACAGAAGATATGATTGATTACCCAATAGATATAGACGAATTAGAGACTTCGGAATATGATCCTTTTTTACATCATGTCATTCGTCATAAGCTACGTAAAAAAAAGAACCGAAGAAGATTAGGTAGGCTAATACGTAAACATCCTAAAGCAAGAATATTAAATGCTGTAGGTATCGGAAGAAGAAGGCGTAGAACCCGTCCAGTAAGGCGTCCAGTAAGAACACTAGATAAGCGATATCGCAGACCTATTGGTCGCCCCTTTAGAAACAGAATGGTTTCAAGACCTAGAACCATAAAAAAGCCTTTCAGAAGACCACCGATAAAATTTGGAAACCCTATTCATAGAGACTTAGAAGGAATCTCAAAGATAGGGATTAGAAAGCCAGTTTTTAAGGGAACTCCTATTATGCCAGGCGATCCAAGAAAGCGTACAAGACCATCTGTATCTATTCCTAATAAAAGGAAAAAACCGAAAGTATCAAGAGATATAGTCATTCCGTACAAAAGAAGATATGGAAGTCGTAAACGTAGATCTACACCTATTATGCGTAGAAGAACTCCAAAGGGGACTATCCCACTAATGGAGGAAGAACTACCGATAGTAGCAGAAAATATGAGCGCATCAAATATGGAAGTAATGGATAGAAATGGAAAAGAGAAAAAACCAGAAAAAACTAGTAACAAAAGAAAGAGGCAAAACATCATTGGAGTTGCTGTTTTAGGGCTTGTGGTAACGGGATTTGTAATGTATAAAATGAAAACTAAAATAGAAGCAAATGGACGTACTAGCTGAAACTATAGAACAAGTTTTTAGTGATGCAGGAGAAATCCCATTAGGGTTTCTATTTGCATCCGTAAAAAACATTGGGAACTCTCCAGTAATGGTGAATGGAATACCACTTGCTGCTGGTGACGCAAAATCGTATCCCTTTGTTGGAAAACCACATAATGCCAAGTCGTTTGACCCGATGGATTCAACCCTACACATTATGTACATCATATAAATACTAAACTTTAAGAAACTTAACTATGATAGCAGGAGAAACAGAAATGTTGTTAGCAGATCATGTAGGTGATGATACCTATGATGAGTTCCTATTTTTTGGGAACAAAGAGAAAAGAGCGAAAAGACGTGCTGCTAGAAAAGCAAGGCGAGCCAAAAGGCGATCTAATCCTAAACGAATTGCCAGAAGGCAAAAGAGAAGAAACTTCTTTTCACAATTAGGACAAGCTTATAGGGATTTAGGTGGTGGAGCAGCTATAGGAGGGGCGGTTGATACAATTATCAGTAAGCCTGCGCCTATACAAATTCCAGAATTATACGGAGCGCCTAACAATGAGACTCCTTCGGATTTCAGAGTAGGATTTGGAAATGAAAGAACTAAGGAAACTCCTAAAAAGGATACGACCACAACGACAATACTATATGTTGCTTTAGGAGTTGTTGTCGTTGGTGGAATTGGGGTATTAGCCTATCAAGCTCAGAAAAATAAGTACGTAAGAATTAATCAAGGTTAATAACGATGATCATTCCAATTCCTTCTCTTAGAAAGCGGTTTACTATTGCCATTACGGTAAAAGTAAAAAGGGCAATGCATGTAGGATTTAAAGTATACGATCCTTTATATCCAAACACGCATTATTTCCGTAGGAAAGCTTACTTGGAAAGAGGACAAAAAAGAAGCATCAAAATTTCTCTACCTGTTTCACCTGAAGAACTGGAGATGGAGGTCTATGATAAAAAGACAGGCGATGATGAGGGTATCGATATTCTTGATTTTAAAGTGATCATGATGGACGAACCTAAGATTTGGACTACTCCAGAACAACAACGGTTTATGGAGTTTGCCATCCAGTTTGCTCAAAAGGCAGGGTATGTCCCTTCGGGATTTTATGATAGTCCAAATAATGAGTTTCTATTCCAATATTTACCTAGCATCGTTGATGCTTTTGGTAAGGAATTGATTACTCCAGCAAGAATACATCGTAAAATGCCAAGAGTTCAGATATCGCAACGATTGTTTAAAACATATACAATTCCTGTGCGAGTAGCTATACTAGCACATGAAGGTTGTCATTGGTTTTTAAATACCCGTAGCGAAACGACCGCAGATTTATGTGGGATTCGACATTATTTAGACTATGGTTTCCCCAAAATAGAAGCGGTATATGCAGCAACAAAAATTTTTAGCCAATATCCCGATTTAGTGGGAAAAACACAGGTGGGACGAACGAAAGATATTGTTCAATTTATAGATAAATACACACTAGCGCAATGAAAAAAAACACCGAAATAGCATTGATAACAACGGGTATTACCCTTGCTGCGCTTTGGTGGGTGTTATTGGATGATGATGAAAATAGAGTCTCAAAAACAGATAATACTAAAAAGAAAGATGATGTGTCCTCTGAAGAAAAGGAAGATACTATGATTGCAGAATTAATCCATTCAGATCGGTACGATTCTTTTGTAAAAATAAATCGCCCTTATGCAAGAAGGTTACCAAAAAGAACCTTTAAAGGCTTACATAGAAGTGCTACAAAATTGGATAATGCAGCTTTTTATAAAAGGCTTCAAGACAAGTATGAAACTACACAACTGACTATTACAAATACCTCTGATGTAGAAAGAGAAGTTCGATTGTGGGCAGGCAATAAAAAGCCACCTCTCAGTCCTACATTACCAGGAGACGTAGCGGATCATATTTTTCGCACGGTAACGGTCAATTCTAATTTAGGAACGGGCATATATCCACAAGGAATTATTGTCAATCCTTTTAATGGATTTACTTATATCGCAAATCAATTATCTCATAATATTAGTGTACTGAATACTGAAGGAATTTTAGTTTCCCTAATTCCTATAACTGCTAATGCTAGCAGCCCCTTTGGGGTTTCGCCCGTAGACCTGACCGTGAATAGCCAACCTAGTTCCCCAAACTTTGGTACGGTCTACGTGGCGAATATTATAGGTGATACCGTAACGGTGATTAATACACAATTGGAAATAGTAAATACCATACAAGTGGGGAAAAGACCCATTAGTATAACTTTCAATCCTTTTAATTCAAATGTATACATAGCTAACATTGCTGATGATACCATTAGTGTAATTGACACTACTATAGAAACAGTAATAGAAACTATTGGTGTAGGGAAAGCACCAAGAAATATTGCAATTGTGCCAAAGACTGGATCGGTCTATGTAGTCAATTCAAATGACAACAGTATATCGGTAATAGATACTAATAATCTGGTAACAAATACTATTGAAAATGTAGGGAATACTTTGACAACGGCAGCATATAACCCTATAAATGATAGCCTTTATATCGTTTCCTCTGGAGACAATACTATAATCCCAATTGATTTAAACACAAATGTGACAAGAGCAGTAATTCCAGTCGGAGCTGATCCGTATCGTATTCTCTATAACCCTACCAATGAGTTACTTTATGTAGGGAACAGAGAGGATAATTCCTTTTCCATTATAGATAGTACCGATACAGCTATTGATACGCTGTTTTTAGGAGCTGTAGGTACAGGAGTAGCTATAGATCCTAATAGTGATATGATCTATAGTAGTGATAGCACTAGTGGTACTATAAACATCATTAGCTACAGTAGAGAAAGTAATAAAGTACTCATCAATGACGGGTATCAGGCAAGACGAGAAGACTTCACCTTTAACCCTGCCATTGTCAAACACGTAAAATTTGTTTTATCAGGTACGGAAAGATTTAAGGTGTTAAAGCTGGAAGAAGAAACAGTTACAGGTAGTACCAAGGTAAAACCTATTTCTTTCTCAAGCTACAATAGTCCACAGAATTTCGGAAATGTAGCAGAAGTGTTTGAAATGAATGGAGCTATCATAGATGGTAAAAATGGATGGGTATTCAAAATAGCAGGAAAACAAACCATCACTATACTAACCTATTACAAGCAATTTGAAACAGAAAAAATTTTAGAGCATGCAATACTTAATCAGAAAAAAAGAAAGCTATGAACAATGTATTAGATATAGCATTAGAAGAGTACGGAGTCACCGAGGTTGTTGGTAAGAACCACAACCCCCGTATACTGACCTATTTTAAGGAGATTGGTCACAGGTGGGTAACAACGGATGAAACAGCTTGGTGTAGTGCATTTGCGAATTGGGTAGCCTTTAAAGCAGGTTGCCATAAAAGTGGTAAGCTCAATGCAAGATCTTGGTTAAAAGTTGGCACAAAAGTAAAGATCCCACAACAAGGAGATATAGTTGTTTTTTGGAGGGAAAAACGAAGTAGTTGGAAAGGTCACGTAGGCTTTTTTATCGGGTATAGTGAAGATAAAAAATACATCTATGTGCTAGGTGGAAACCAAAACAATCAGGTAAACATTAAGCCCTATCCTACTTACAGATTATTAGGGTTTAGATCCATCAAAAAAACATTCAAACCGATTTTGGATGCTGCATAGTAACACAAAACAGAAATGAACATTTAAAATGATAAGAGATGAAGAAAGTAGATTATTTAATTATTCAAAGTACAGAATCGGGAGAAGGAATTCCTGTTACTAAAGAAGATATAATAGACCTACATACCACTGACAAAAAACTAGGTGGCTATGGATTTAATCGTCCTGGTATTGATTATCTAATTCAACCTGATGGGGCAATGGAAACTCTAGTTTCAGAAGATAATCCAACTACTGTTGACTTATGGGGGATTTCTGAAGGGAAGGAAGGGGTACTAGGAATCTGTAAGCACATTGCCTACGTAGGTGGACGGACGGAAAAGGAAGTGAAATCAAAGGATAGCCGTACTACGGCACAGATAAAAAGCTTGGAAGCTATTGTTAAGTTTTACGTTCTCAAATTTCCAAAAATTCAGGTATTAGGACTTGACGAAGCTCCTGCTATGAAAGGCAAAGAAAACCCTGCTTTTAGTGTATCCATTTGGTTAGAGGAAATAGGTGTACCAGAAATTAACATCTTTAAAAAAATCAAAAAGGAATAGCAATGAAGAACACCATTTTAGCACTTGGCGTGGGTTTTCTTATTGGTAGGCATATCTACAAAAATTATGATAAGAAAGAAGCCGACCTCAAAGAGGCACAGATTAAAAGAAGATTGGTGGATACTTTAGAAGAGCTTGGGCTCTCTAAACGAGAAGTCAGGTCACAATCAAATCACATATTAAGAAGATAAAGAGAATAATATGCCTATTGAAATCAACATACAGAATAAATTATTTGTGGTACCAGAATCTAACGATCCTTGTTTACTATGGGTTGATTATTTCAATGCTTTAAAAACTGCCGTTGGAATTGCAAATGCTCGTACAATTTGGTTGGTGACTTGGAAAACTAACGGATCATCCAGTTGCACAACAAATGGAGATTTTAATAGGTGGCTAAAAAAGAACAAAATTGATGTTTCAAATGCAGCTACAAGGGCTATTGCAGATGCATCCGAAATAGGTAGCAACTTTATGGGGTTAGGTAAGAATTTGTCAAAAGTTGCTTCAATAGCTGTTCCAGTGACCTTAACATTATTATTGGCAGTTATAGGAATGATTTTGTGGAATACAGCAAAGAAAGCTGATGTAACTGATCTTGCCATGCTAACTCCAATGGGTAAGTCCATTGGTGGAGGAATTAAATTCTTGAACAAATGAAAAAAGTAGCAGGATTACAGGTCACCGCAGGAGCAGTTGGATTGATATTGATAGGTACTACCTATATCACTTTACGAAATAGAAAGCGTAATAAACTTGCTAGCAATCTTTTGTCACAATTAAGTAAAAGTCTGAATCCGGACGGTAAAGGATTAGAGAGTGAAACAGCCTTAGATGTTAAATATGTAGAGAAAGTTTTTAACTCCATTTCTGGAAAAATAGTTGTCCTCAAAGGATCTACCGCAACACGATATGCCAATGAAATCCACAAGGCATTTAAGCCTTGGTATCTAGGAGGGGATTTAGAAGAAAATGTATATGCCGTGTTCAGAAACCTGAAGGATAAAGTTCAGGTATCGCAGGTCGCTAAAGCATATCAAAGAGAGCATAAATTAAATCTTAGAGATCAGTTAAAGGATCGCTTTGACAAAGATGAAATCAAAACAGTATTAGGTATTATCTCAAGGTTACCGAAATACAGAATAGTATAAAAGCAAAACAATGGAAATGACGAAAACAATGTGGTGGGTAATTGGAGGTGCAGGAGTAGCTGGATTGGGTGTTGGGATTTACTTTTTTGTAAAGAAACACAAAACCAATAAAGAGACTTCATTTACAGTAATGGGAAGTAAAGGAAAACCCATCAAGGTAACAAGTGGTGGTAAAGCAACCCCTGTGGCAGAACCGAATTGGAATGCGCCTTTCAATATGAATTATATCAAGGATGTCAAAAAATGGTTAGGAGGAAAACGTATCAAGGAATTGTCTGAATCTGCTGCTAAAAAGTATGCTCGTGAATTGAACAATGCCAAAAGCTTTTTCGATGATGATGAAAAAGCAGTTGAGCGTGTATTTAGAAGTTTACAAGATAAAACACAGGTCGCTAGTCTATCCAGAGCATTTTATTTTAATCACGGTAAAAAAGATATGTGGCAACACCTTAGAAGTTTCTTAAGTGACAGCGAGATGAAAAAGCTTGTAAAAGATCCTGTACGAAGACTGCCAAATTACAGGTTAGCCTAAGAAATGATATATCACAAAATTTTTCAATAAAGGACAATACTATGGAGATAAAGAATAAAAAACCAATAGTCAAAAAAAAGAATAATGATGATAAAACACTTTGGATCATTATCGGAGTTACCACCCTTGCATTAGGAGGGATTGGATTTTGGTACTATAAGAAGCGCAAAAGCAAATTAGAGATGTTACCAAGAGAAGAGGATCTTGATGGGGAAATAGCAAGTACCATCGCAAACAATACAACAAGAAGATCCACTATAACAAGAAGATCAACTACAACAGGAAGATCCACTACAACAAGAAGACCAACAAGGTTTAGATGTAGCAGTAACAAATATCCTCTGAAATATGGTACTTGCCATAGGGACGTAAAAATATTGCAATCCTATTTAAGTAAAATTTATAAGGCAGATTTGGGACGTTCCGGAAGAAGCAGAGATGGCGTTGATGGAATGTTTGGAAATAAAACCAATAAGGCAGCCAAGAAGCATTTACAAAGAACGTCTTTTAGCAAACAAGATATCGATGGAATGAGAACGGCAATTAAAACTATAAAGAGATGATACGTACAAATGATTTGATTATAGCAGGGGTTGGCATTGGTGTAAGCATTTTAGCGGTATACCTCATAAAAGGTCAAAAAAAGAAACCTGAAAAGGAAACGCCTGTATTACAGAAAAGACAAAATGTAGAAGAAATCATAGAACCTGAACCCATTACAAAAGTAACGTCAGAAGCCAATTATATAAAACCAAAACAGGAAGCAAAGAAACCTTGGTTATTGACTAAAGGAAGTAAGGGCAAAGAAGTAGAACGGCTACAGATTTGGCTATTAAGACATCACGGTTGGAAAGGAACTATAACCAAAGTTTTTGATCAGCAAACTGAAGAATTGGTAAAGAAGATTTTCAAGACTGATGGCATTGATAGAGTTACTTATGATAAACATCAAATGGGAACTCCGATTCACGAACTTATTAAAGCTTAAGATACATGGTACGCAAAAAAAGAAATCTTGGAGGTCTGTTAGATGCATTAGTAGATAAGGATGGATTGAAAACAGAAGTGACAATTACACTTACCAATCAGACCTTGTTAAAAATCATAATAGGAATGCTGTTAGCTGGTGTAGCCATTGTTGTTGTGGCTAATACGGTTAAAAACCTATTTCCAAACACACAATTAGCAGCTATAGAACAAGAAGTAATAAAAATTAAACAAACCCTTTAAATCTAAAAAGTTATGGAAATCGTATTGGAACAGTTTACAAGTTTTTTGAATTCCCTTGATTGGGCATATATCTTCTCTTTTATGCTTATTACTTATGTAATAAACTATTATAAAATACCTGAATTTATAGGTAAAGGATTAGGGATTAAACTAAGGAACAGATACCAGGTATTAATCATAGCATTTATATATGCCGTGATTGTCTTCTTTATTCGAGGATATGATCTGTCAAAAGTACTATGCCTTTTTATCTCTTTTCTTTTTGCAACTGCATTTTATAAGTTTCTCCTTCAGGTTGTTGTTGAAAGATTTATGCCAAAGAAGAAAGTAGATACTCCAAAAGATGATCTTTTATGAAACAGTATAAATGGATACTACCCCTTATAGCAATTGCAGGGGTAGTCATTGCACTCTTTTTTATCATTCCTGCAGAGGATGATGTAATCGATCAGATACAGAAGATTGAGATTGAAGAATTGAAGCGAGAAAATAAGACTCTTATACAAACTAATGAATTATTAGATAGTAAGGTTGAGATTTTGGAATCGATGGCGGATAGCCTAACGGTATTGATTAATGTAGATCAGGAAGTAATAGAAAAATTAAAGGAAAGGAAAGATGAAAAAGTTAGTGCTATTGATGACTTTACTGATGATGAGCTTTATCAGTATTTCGCAAGATTTGACACCAAAAATAAGGGAAATTGATAAGCTTCCACACTATTGCTTTACGATTGCTCAATCACGTGAGATTGCCAAGTTGTTGGAACTTGGGAAATACAATGATTCGTTGGTGAATAATTTATCCTTGAATATTAAAAGGTTTGAACTAGTTACCCAAAAGAAAGATAGTATTATCTCTTTTCAGTCAGACCAATTAGAGAATTACGCAATGGTGGTAAATAATAATGATAGAACCATTTTACTATTGGAGGAAACTATCAAACGAAAAGAGAAAAAGATCAAAAGAAGTAAGCTACATAAAATATTATTAGGGATAAGTCTAGTAGCACTTGGAACATTAATAATTAGTAAATAAGTAAGAAATGGGAGGATATCAATCAGATTTTAGATTAGAAGATGTAAGAGGAGATGGTAACGTTCCTTTGGAAAATAGTATAGGAGGTTATGGAGTTACTACTGGAGCAGACGATAATGTATATGAATTATCATTAGATCCTAAATTGACAAGACCTTACGAAGCGGGTTTACCTTTAGAGGTCGTATTTCATAGTGCAAATACCGAAGCAGCTACTTTAAATATTGATGGGCAGGGAGCTATTCCATTAAAGAAATTCAATGGGGTATCATTGACACCTATAGTAGCTAATGATTTAAAAATGAACCTCGTTTATAAATTGGTTTTCGATGGGAATTGTTTTCAGGTTCTTACAGGAATTCCTGTAAGTACAGGCATTAGTCAAAACCGAGAAGAAATATTTTCAGTACTGGATGAAAACATAAATTCAGATAGTGTTTTTTACACCAGTAATAGAAATAGATATTCTGTAGTTAATGGGAATCTAGTAACACCATTAAATATAAGACTTCGAAGGGTTGGAGGTGCAGGACAAACAGGTGGTACAGGAAGTGGCGGTACGGTTTTAAAAATGCCGGCACTGGCAGAATTTGGTAGCGTGATTGCTTGGACTACACATTCTTCAGAAGGAAACCTTTTCTTTTGTCAGTTGAGTAGTTTTGGAGTATTAGCTATAGAAGGTGAATTTACTTCAGCACTAGATGAAGTATTAATAATTTTTCCACCATACATCGCAAAATTACCTTTAGAAATCCCTGCAAATCCTGTCTTTAACGTTCCACCAGTACCATAAAGAAATGAGGAATGGCAACAAAAAAAGAACAATTTGTAATTCGTTATTACCCTTATGCAAAGAAGGCTTCTGAGAAATCTGGAGTCCCCATTTTGTTTGCATTGTCGCAAAGCGCTTTGGAATCTGGTTGGGGCAAATCAGCGAAAGGCAATATGATGTTTGGAATCAAAAAGGGATCTGGAAGAAATTACGGAGGTTGGTCGCAGGGTTACAGCCAGTTAATTACTACTACTGAATATAGTTCTAGTCCGAATCGCAGTTTCCCTTTTATTTATCCAGGCTATCCAATTCGACAATCCAATGGAAAATGGAAGTATAGAATAAAAGATGTGTTCAGGGCATACCCTAATCCTTTTTTCTCATTTATAGATTGGGCTGGTTTGTTATTTAAAAATAGGAGATATAGCTATGCAATGCGGTTTAAAAAAGACCCGTATCGATTCGCTGAAGAAGTAGCCAAAGCTGGATACGCTACAGATCCTAATTACGCCAGTAAGATCAAAAGGATAATGAAGGAGATAGAACAGGTAATTGTCCTGAAGAAATTAGATAAAAAAGAAGGTAGCATTATCATTCCAATGGCAATTATGGGGATAAGTGTCATCGCAATAATAGTAGCAGTATTAAAAAGTAAAACGAAATAATAGAAGTATGGAATTTCTAAATCTAGCAGGAGTTGTATTAGGTAGTTCGGTTTTGACCGAGACTGTGAAGTACTTTCTTCAATACAGAAGTCAAAAGAAATTAAGGAAAGCTGAAATTCGAAACCTAAATGCTGAAGCTGATGAGAAAGTAATTAGCAACTGGATTCAATGGTCTGACAAAATGGAAGAACGAATTCAGGAACTGGAGAAAAATAATCAAGAGATGAAAGCTATCATAGTTAAACAACGTGAACGTATTAATGATCTTGAAGTTTATACTGAAAAACTGGAACTTAAATTAAAAAAACACCAAGAAAAAAAATGAGAGCAGATAAAGGGAATATGACTATGAATGTAATCTTTGGAGCTTTTTTGATCGTAAATATGGTTCGAATTGGTATGGCTATTTATGATAGAAATCAAAAAGTAAAAGAGAAGAAACAGTGTAATTGTGGTGGTAAAGGATAGAACACATATCTGGGTTGGTTTAGGAGCAGCTTCTATAGTCATTATAGGGGCTATTGCTATAGCTAAACTAAAATCAAAACCAAAACCAAAAGTTGATCTCACCAAATTTGACAGCCCCGATATTCAAGGATCTGGTAGATGTATGGATAAGGAGTTTATCAAGATGCTTCAAAAACTAGCAAAAGTCACCAAACTACCCATTTTTGATATGATAAATTCAGGAGCAAGATCATCATTTTGGAACACTAAAGTAGGTGGAGTTTCTAATTCATCCCATAAAATACCAAAATGCCAAGCTGCGGATATTAAAGCACCTACTAGGGCTATTCGAAATAAGATAGTAGTGGCTGCAAAATTAGTTGGGTTCAAACGTATTGGAGTGGGTAGAACCTTTGTTCATCTGGATAATGATAGTTCAAAAAAGCAATATGTGGCTTGGGGATATCCTTCAGGAACAAAACCGCCAATAAACCCTTTTGTATAAAAGACAAAATTATGTTGAGAGATAGAATACAGAAACAGACATATCCACAAAGAAAAAATACTGCGACAATTCTTAATTATCTTGAAGAATTAGTATTGATTAATGCTAAAGAAGTTGGACTTGTGCCTATAGATCAAGATAATAAGGGATATCAGGATATTCCTCTTCCATTTGGCAGGATAGTTTCACTAGAAGTACCTGAAGAAGCTGTATCAGCAACTATGATGGTAGAACAAGGAGCAGTTACTATTATTACCGATCCAGATCCGGATGAAACAGTATCAATTGTTGCTACATCAAAAAAAAGGGAGCGTACACTACCTATACCTGTAATAGAATTACCCATTACGAATTCGTCAGCCGTATTAAGGTTTAGGGAAAATGGATCATCACCAAGTATCAATTCAGGTTTTGGATTAGCAAACCAAGATATATTCGAATTGGTCGGATCTGAAAATCTAAAGATATTTAGGGTAATCGGAGTACAAAAAAATGGAACACCCATTTTAAGAATTCAATTTTATAAAACGGCACAATTTGAGTAAATACTATGAGAGCAATTAGAACACAACGCTTTGTAAGAGGAACACAAACAAATTATAGTGCCGAGGGGAGTACAAGTGGTTTAGCACCATTTATAACCGAAGTATGTGGTGCTAGAATGCGTGTAAAAGGAATACGAAAGATACAAATCAAAGGATATCACTTTACTCCAAATGTAACTATAGATACTGGTGCGGAAATAGATAGTTCGGAGTTTAAAAGAGCAGGGAGTCTTATTGTAGTAATTAGTCAGGTAAAGTTTATTGATCCAACCTTATTAGAAGCTGTAGTATTTGCAGGAGATACAGAAGGGAGATTTAATCTGATAGTACGAAATGGAAATCTAAATTCTGGCGATACTGGAAATGAGACTATTGTAGTAATTAATCCTGTTTGGGTAGATTTAAGAACAACATCAGTAATTGATTTAGGTTTAGAAATTAGTCCAGGAGTAATTGTCAACCGTAACTTGGAAAAAGGGTTATGGGGTATTAATAGAAGTTCAGATTTTAATAGTGCCGTAAAATTTAGAGCATTTCCTTGGAAAAGATGTGACGATCTTTCTTTTAATATTGTATTTACCCTGAGCGAAATAGAAGGGATCAGTCTTTTTGGAATTGGAGGAATTGGCATTGAAGCAGGTAACTTGGGTTCAGAACCATTATTCGAAGCAGAATCTCATCTATTTGTAATTAACGGTACGGCAAATCAGATGTATGGTGGTGGATCAAGATATAGAAGGTGGACACAAGATATAGGAGGAACAGCTTCTTTTGAAGTGTCTAAATTTTATAGACTGAATTATAATTTCAGCACATCGAGAACCTTAATGACTATAGCTGAAGTCGATCCCTTGAATTTTGATAGGAGAGTTAATACTCTCCGACAATGGTTTTTAGATTCTCCTAGTGATAGTGAAGTATTACTTCCTTATTGGACGGTTGGAAGCAACGAGAGTCTTTTTCTTACCGCATTTAAGATTGGTTAACTTGTTTATAGTTATTAAGAATTAATATGAACAGGATGAAATGAATTTTACGGTGGTATTTGATAATTAATTATTAATTTAGATTTAATCCAGTTGAAAAACCACCAAAACCGCAGCTAATAGATTTTGTAGGCTTTTATCACCCATAAATACTATGTTTTATTTTCAAATCATATGTGTCTAGGTCTATAAATTCAATACCTCGGTTTTGAAATTTTCCGTTTGTAGCTTCTGTTAAAAAGGATAAGTCTAAATATCTTTTTGATATATTTTCTTTATCAATGTACAAATACGTTTCTTTTTGGAGGTAAAAGTATGTAAGTAATGATTTTTCGGGAATACCATCTGCATAGATAAGATGTTTATATTCTTGGTTTTTATAGGTAAACTTAATAATACCTCTATTTTTATATTCTGAATATTTCTTTGATTTATTGGACTCTAATAAGATATCTCTTTCATAAGGTTTGAAGTCAAAACTTTCTTTCTCATTAACTTGATGTCTGAATTCTACTTTGTTAAGATCAATAGGAATCCTATCTGCATTTTCAATAAATTTTTTTATTAGTGATCGGTTCCCGTTTCCTAAAAAATTAAAACTAGGTATTTTGGTTTTTCCAATTCTATAGATAAAATATAAGAAACCTAGAATAGCACTAAATAAGCCATAAAAAAATAATTGGTTTTCCATTGATTTTTGTTTTAAGAGGACTTGTTTGTTATTAAAATTCTAACGGTATCTTATGAATGATGTTTTTTTTGTTTTCCATATCAAAAAATATTGAAATCACATATCCTTTTTCTAAAAGCTTATCTTTTAAAAAAGAACGCAGATCGGGTTTGAATTTTAGGTCGTACATCTCATTTTTAATAAATTCCTTATTGAATAGGTTATTAAATTCCTGACTGCTTAATAATAAATCAAACCTCACAAATGATTGATATTGTTCCTGTTGTTTTTCTTCCAAATATTTCGTTCTTATGCCTTTTACCAGTTTTTCATTGTGTTTAAAATATACTGTTCCATGTCTGATATTTGGGCTTTTTTTACTCCAGAAAGTATGTTTAATTTTAAGTTTAGAGCCGCTATTGTTTACATACTTAAATTCAAGAGGTATATAAAAGAGCGTTGGAATACTATCTCGTTTTAGCTCTCCAATCTTTACTTTCAATGGTAAATCCGTATTAGGAAAGATTTTATGGATTAATTTTTCCTCTTGGGCATTGTTATTGCAAGAAGATAAAAGTAATGTAATAGTAATTAATACTTTGGATATAATCTTATTCATCATTTAGTAAGTTTGGCTATAAACAGCGTCAATATAAAACTTTTCATTTTCTGTATCCTTGT
Source organism: Aquimarina algicola (assembly GCF_006443095.1). Lineage (GTDB taxonomy): Bacteria > Bacteroidota > Bacteroidia > Flavobacteriales > Flavobacteriaceae > Aquimarina > Aquimarina algicola. Next base: position 458,023 of record NZ_VFWZ01000002.1, on the reverse strand, counting down.
CTTGCACAAAGATTAAATAAGTATACTTTTGCCCAAAATCATCAATAGGATCGAATTGATCTAATTCTTCGAGTGTCTTAATCTCTCCATTCATCACTTTGTAATGGGCTTCATTTGAAATATCTCTTTGAAGAAAGAAATCTCCTAATTCATCTGCGTAAGTTCTTTCAATTAAAGTTTCTATAGCGTCTAATCCATTATGTTTATTAATGTGTACAAGTTCTTTTCCATAGGCACTCATATCATTAAGCATACTGTTGGTAACTTCAGTTGCTATCACATCAGCTACCATAAATAAAGAACCTAGCCCTGTAAGAGCTTCAGATGCTAACACCATAGGATTCATTCTTGCTGCCTGTTGTGTGGTAGCAGATTCTAAAGCTGCCGTAGTGGTTGTTCTTTTTGCTGTTTCAGCCATTGTTTTTTTGGCTGCTTCTTCGGCAATATCTCTCGCTGCCCATTTAAGGGGTTTCGTACCAGAAAATGTAGAAAATATACTTACAACTGATGAAGGTTTTGGTATACCATTACTGCCCCCTTCCTGTGCAAATAGACTATGAATTGTTGGACCAACTTGTACATAATCATAAAATCTTAGCAATTCTCTAGCATTTCGTAATGAACCAACAACTCCCTCTTTAAAATCTACTTTATTAAAGTATTCAGAGAATGATTTTCGTATCAGTTTTTCTTCTTCAGTTATATTGATGTGGGAAAAAGTATCTTTGATTACAAAGGCAGAAGCACTTTTTACCTCATATTCAATACTATGAACAATTTCATTTTTAGTTAGATTTATAGTTTCTCGATATACTTGCTTTTTAATCATGTTAATTTCAGAAAGTGCGGTACTTTTTGTTATAATTTTTACCTTCATAACAATAACATTAGCAATTTTACCCTCCAAACCAGTAGCCTTTGCCATATCATTTGCTTTTTTAGCAGCGTGACGTATTAACTTTCCGTGGTTATCATATTGTTCTGATCGTTCCTCATTGTCAGGTTTTTTGGAAGTGGCATCAATAGGATTAAATGAAGTTACAATAAGATTTCCTTCTCTATCAAAAAATTCTGGAATACTACTTCCTTCGTTTACGGGTATAATCCAAAGATTTCGATCATTATAACCAACTCGTAGACGATCATCATTTTCATCTTTAGGATATTCTTCAGATAGGTTTTTATATGATATTCTCCAATATAATTCTATAGTATGATCTAAGGAAACCAAATTCCCATCGTGATCATCTTTAATAACAGGCTCCCAACTATCCTCTAACTTTACTTCAATAGTCGCAATTCTTTTATCACCTACTTGTTTTATTTTTTCTTTTTTAAATACTGGATCATTAGGGAATTCGGAATCATCTGGATCAATCTCGTCAATCCATAATAGATGATCATGATCGAAAAGCTGAAATTCCAGTTCTTCGCCAGCTCGGATTCCTTTTACTTCTACGTGAAAATACATTGTGTCACCTAAAAGAACAGAAACTTCTTCTTCATTTTTATTTTCATCCAGCTTTTTATAAATATAGGGTTGTTCTCCTTCTTTATCATAAGTCCACCAACCTCTTACAATTTCGGGCTTGATATACTTTGCTGTGAGCGTTCTAGTTTCTCCATCTTCAAATTTAACTGTAAATCTTGTCATGGTTATTGGTTTTAAGCTTCTTGTTGATCTATCACTTCTAATTTTATCGTTTCGTGATCGCTATTGATGATATAGCCTTCTATAGTATCGTTTTTAAGGATACTTCCATTCATTTTGAAATCATGTTCATTATCATTAAAACTGACGCTAGTTTTGTCTCCTATTCTATTTCGGGTTTCTAGTTGAAGTAATATAATATCTCCTGTTACGTAATCCTCAATTTCGTTACCATCCATATCTGTAAGATAGTATCTAGTTAATTCCTTGTTACTTTCAATAGTGGTTGGTGCAACATTTAATCTTTCGGGATCTGTTACTTTCCAATGTTTTGACATTATTACTTGACCATCAAATAAAATAGTTGCTGGAGATAAACTGAATGTAACTGTGAAAGGATCAACACCTGTACTAGTAAAGTGATAATTACAATACACACAATAAATGTCTAATAACTTAATTTTGGTGCTTTTACTATTACCTAGAGTAGGTGAGAAAACAATTTCGCATTCCTTTTTCATCATCGTTGGGTGGGTTGACCATTCAAAGAATGTATTATCTTTACTTGCTTCTATTATAAAGTCAAAGGTTCTTGATTGAGGTTTGGAAATTGGTCTGCCTGTATAATCGCTATTCTGCAAGAAACCAAAGTGATGTTGTAAAATATTGAATTCCATACCATCTACATATAATTTTACTTTAAAACTCATTAAATTTAGTTTTAGGGTTAATCCAGTTTAGTAGTTCAGTCTTCGAATTGATCGAACAAGTTTAAATTTTTTAAGTCATTTATAACAAACTCTGTCCTACCTAAAAATCGACATTCACAAGAATTATTATTTTTAAAATCAAAAGTTAGTATGTTATAATTTCTCTGACGTTCTACAAGAGAATTTGCATTTAAAAAATCTTCAAATTTCTGTTCGTCAAATGATTCCATTTTCTTTGTAATTGGGGTGAATTTACCATCTAGATATTCATATTTCACAATTGAGGCACTACTATTTTTGATTTGAATATCAAAATTATGCCTTGTCCAAATTTCTCCTTCTTGATCCAAAATGATCATAAATAAGCGTTCATATGAATCACGTCTATTGTATCCAATAAAGCGGTTAAGCAAGCTTTCAACATAAGGCTCCGTATTTAAACGAACAGAATCAATCCAGTATACTTTTTTAAAGATTTCTTGACAGTTTTTGTCTTTTCTAACAATGTCATTTACACTAAAATCAATAGTAAACGATTCCTTTTTGGAAGTTGGTTTACATTGCCAAACTGACGTTAGTAAAATGAATATTATTATTGGTAAAACTATACGAGACATGATTTGTTTTAGTGTTTTTTTCTTTAAATATTAATCAATGATAATTTTAGGATACTCAAAGCTATGGTTGTTTGGATATATTGTTTTCATTACCGCAAAGTATTCTTTAATAAACTTGCTTTTATCTGAAAGACCATAAGAATACAAGCTTATAGTATCATCGGTTTTTATAATCTTTAAAAGTTCTCTGGCATTTTTCTTTTTTTCAATCCTTTGGCGGTTGTTTTTGATTAAAGTAGTCAAACTAGATTCTAGGTATTTCTTTTTTTGTAGTTTGATAACAGTAAAATCATCATCTATTTCTTCTACTTTTCTTTGTATATGCCCTGTTATCGTATTTTCCACTACGACGAATTCATCTATTCTGGTAGCCCATTCCATAGTGATGTTAAAACGATATTTCACTAGTTCATTCTCATTAGTAGGATTTTGGGTCTCATTAAAATCAGTTCTCTTACCTGTTGCTTTCGGTTTACAACTGATTAAAATAAATATCAATAATAACATTAAGTATTTCATAGTGGTTGAATTTAATCATGGTGTTGAAAGAAATGTTTCACAGACTAAGGATGTCAAGGTAAATTTATTCATATTCTTTTGTGTCAATATTGATAATCAATTCCCAATAACAACTTTCACCATCTTCAACTTCGACATATTCTTCTTTCCAATCAATATTTGTGAAGCCAATATCTTTCTGTGATGGAGTAGGAGGAGTTTTAAGTAATTCACAAAAAGCATTAATTTTTATAAGACGTTCATTACTTTCATTGATATAAGGGATATACTGCCGATAATATGTTTCAATATTTTTATTTATTGGTTGTTTTATAAAATTGAATTTATTGTTTTTTATAGCTTTATTGATTACAATATTTAAAATGCGAAGGTCTTCTTTCTTCGGTTTCCAAGTTACATAACCGTATTTGGTTCTAAGCCATCTGTTATATTCTGAATCCAGAAGTATTGTTCCCCGATCACTCAAATTTAGTTCCTCTTGACTTGTTTTGCAGGAAGTCAAATAGAACAAAGTGAATATGATAACTGGATATTTAAGCATTTTAAATCTTTTGAGAAAATTGTCATTTTCATTAATTGCCTTCAATTTTTAAAGTAATTTTACCATTCTTAATAAGATATCTCCAAGGATAAGGTTTATAACCTCTAACGTCATCAATACTTGTTGTAATAAGGGTGTCGGGTATGGAGTGTAATACCTCTTTATTGTAAAACTTATTAGCAATAGATTTTTGATCGAAAACTACAATAGGATTGGTTTTTTTATAAGTAAAAAATCCTTTTGGGTATAAATGAAAGATGAACGATTCTCCTTCCATTTCCCCCTCGCGTTCTTCCAATTCAAATGTGTGTAACTGTGGAAAAATGGTTATAGTGAAAATCGTGTCTTTTTCTTTTTTATCAAAGTAAATGTGATATGATGGATGTGAGAATCCTTTCTCATAGAATCTGTTTAAATCCTCTCCATACTTTACGTTTATAGGATATTCTTCTATATAATCGTCTAAAACCTTCTTTAAAGAGGGATCAATCTTTATAATGTCATTTTGGTCCTCTAGTTTTTGTTTGCTATTACAACTTACTAGCAAACCAAAAAAAACAAAAATTATTAAGTTTATTTTCATATTTAAAATTTATATGATGAGTTACTTCTGCGAACGGCTCTACCTCTTAGAAAGTCCTCTTTTGGTAAGCGAAGTCTAGTTGTTGACTGAGTACTAGGAAAATATATTAAATAAGGTTTATTACTTCCATGCTTAGTCAAAAATCGAGTAGAAACCCCAGTATCTCCTCCTATACTTTCACGTCTTTCTTGGGCAGTATTCTGATTAGGATGGGAATGAACCAAGCCTAAGACATTTCCAAGAGAACCATTTTTAACTCCTGGAGAAAGGTTAGAATCGTGATAAGTTCCAATCTGATAGTTTGTTCCAAGCCCTTGATATTCAATTTTACCAACACTCCATTCTACATTGGAATTATCTGCTACAAACTTAAATAAATTAAAGACATCATTTTTATTCTTTTCATCAGTGACGGCTATATTTACCTCCCTTTCTTTAGTTGTGCCATAATCATCATACTGTTGTGTCTTACCGTTATTTGCTAAGTCAGAAACTAAACTATTACCTTCAGAATCTTTATTTACGGTAACGGAACCTTTACTTTCATCTTTTACGGTATCTCCGTTTTCATTGGTAGTTGTTGCATATAGTGTGTCAGTATTGTCATTGGTCTTTTTGATCAACCTAATATTTCCATTCTTATCCAATCCATAGTCATCAAATAAACCCTGTGGAGCTAATCCGGTTGGATCGGTAAAAAATATAGGATTATTATTTACAAAATTATAGGGAGATTTATCAGGAAACTCCTCGGAGAGAGGATCAGGATTCATCCAACGGCTAGAAATTGAAGGTTTTAGAGTTGCTTCAGAATAAGTGATAGTTTCTTTGACAAATCCAACAATTTGTTTTGATTTAACATTAAGCAATACTGTTCCTATTTGGACTATACTGTCATTGTCGAAAGATTCTATATACTTTCCTTTACTAAGAGTTCCTATTTTCGGTTTATAGCCAAACTTCTTGAATGGATTTTGAGCTTTCATAATTGTTAAGCTCAGAAGGAATATTAAGAATAAATAAATTTTTTTCATTCTGATTGATTTAGTGTTTTTTCTTTTTTGTTGATTTGATTTTCTATTCATTCTCTCTAATTCTAAGAAGCTTTAAAGTATAGTTAAAGGTGCATTCTTCATCAGTAGTGTTATTTGCTTTTAAACTTAAAACTTCAAAAGTCTCGAAAATCCCATTGTTGTTATGAAGGCATAAATATGTCATACCATCTTGCTCTTTGATTTTTAAATCCATAAAATCTTCCTCTTTGGAAGCAACTTTAGTCGGAGGTTCATCACATTCAACAATCTTTTCCAAAATAAATCTTTCATTTTCGTAAAAACTCCACTGTATTCTATGGCAATTATATCCAAAACCACATCTTGCACTATTTAAAATAATTGTATCTTTTTTGAAGTAATCATTATTTGAATTATCAAACGACCATATATTCGTTGCTTCTGGTACAAAATTTAGAGATTTGGCAAGTGTTTCTTTGAAAACAAATTGCATTTCTTTTGATGTAATTTGATTTTGAGCATTGACTATCCCAAATATGTTCAAATAAGGTATTAACAATAATGATAAAATTATGTTTTTCATATTCCATGATGCTTTGTTTCTATAAACTCCCATTTATTCGTACTACAGGAATACTCAAAAACAGTCGTACTACCGCCACCATTAGCCATATTGTAGTTTTTATTTTTGTAGGTTATTTGAAAATCGATTAAATCGATTTCTATCCTACCTCCTTTTAATTTGATAGGCTGAATTTGAAAAGCATAAATCCCTTTTTTTAAAAGTCTTTTATTTTTTCTGCCGTAGATATTTATATAGTTAATTTTATACCCTTCGATATTTGCAGGTAAATAATCATTCATCGAATCATCTTTAAAGACAAAATAATAATCATTAATCTTTCGGGCAGATACTCCGCTTTTAATCATTCCTTTTTCATAATCAATTTTATTTTTGATAGCGGTATAGTAAAATGTTCTTAAGTCGATATTCTTCTCTTTTTGAGAAAAACTTAAGACGCTAAAAAACAAGAATGATATTAATACAAGATTCTTCATTTTTTTATCTTTTTGGTCTAACAAATCTTTTTTGAGGAAGTGTTGCTATAACCCCTTTACCACTATAAATATATACTCTTCCACCACCACCTCTATAAAACGTGTAATTTGTTCTAGTAGATCCACTCACATCAGGTTTTGAAGGAGCGTTTTGGAAACTGCTTGTTGTTGTACTACCTCCAATGCTCGAAGAAGCAGATGTACTATTTCTATTCGCTGCGCCCGCACCTGTTACTTTTGTGCCACTTGGATGGCTATGAAAAGTTGATTTAGTGTTACCACGTATTACATGTTCTATACTTGCATGCGAGTTTACCGATGGATCAGAAACGGCTCCCGGTGGAGATTGAGTAACCGTTCCATCATTTGAGATTGTTCCACCATATTCTCTGTTATTCGCATCAGAAGTTCCTCCTCGTCCGTTGTCTTGATTTACAATGTCAACCATTGCTTGCCTAGTATCAGCACTTCCTTCGATCTCTACACTATTGTCATAAGCAATACTATTTTCTTGAAATGCTGCTGTATTACCACTATTTTCCTTTATAAACTTTTCGGTTGCTCTTGCTTCTTTACCAGATATACCTGCCGATGCTACACCACTATCAAAACTTTTCTTGGAAGTTTTTACAACATAGACTTTGTCATCATCTATACCATCATCACCAATTTGTCTACCAGCTTCATTTACGAAAATTCCAAATAATCCGTCTGGATCAATTACATTTATAGGATTATCCCAAGCATAATTATACGGGGAAAATCGTCTCATGCCTTCTGCTAATGGGTCAGGATTCATCCATCGACTAGATATTGAAGGTTCTAAAGTCGCTTCAGATAATGTTATCGTTTTCATTTCAAATCCAATTATGGATTTAGAACGGACATTAAGTAATACCGTTCCAATTTGAACAATACTATCATTATCGAAATGCTCAATAAATTTTCCTTTAGTTAGTGTGCCTACCTTTGGTGTGTATCCAAATTTTTCAAAAGGATTTTGTGCTGTCATAATAGTTGTAAACATAATTAACAACAAGATAATATAACTTTTTTTCATTTTACTAATTGGATTTATCAGTGTTAGTTATTTTTTTATTCTCATACTTTTTACGTTCTTCTTTCAAGGAATTGAGCCAATTCAGATACATTTCTTCTGGCATTCTGCGATAACCAGATTCGTGAATTGATACATATTCGTGTTGAATCTCTAAGAATTGTAACCTCAAAAAATCATCTTCATATACTTCCTTGGTAAAAACATCAAAATCTTTTTTTACTTCTTTCTCAAAAACCTTCTTTTTGGTTTCTGCTTGAAGAATTCTTCCATTTATATAATGAGGGTAGTATTGTAAAGCCACTTGACAAGCTTTCATTACAAATTGACCGTCATTATCAGGGAAAACTTTATTATATCCTTGCGCCAAATCGATTATACACATAGCAATACTTTGCTTGTCACTTAGAGCTTCCATATACATTTTATTTGTTATTGCATCCAAATGGATATAACCAGAAGCCATTAACCAAGCATCATTAGGGAAAATACCAGAAGTAAGCTCAGTATTGTACCAACCATCTATTTCATTTCGATGTTTGATATATATGTGATTTGGAGCTATTGCTAAATGAGCATCTGCTCCAATTTCTTCGGCAAGTATTTTATACAAATAAGGCATAGAGTGGCAATTTCCTTTGCCAGTTTCTAGTAATTTAGAAACAAACATACTATCCCAATTTTTCAAACCCCAAATATCTTCAAAATCATATACGTAAGGAATGTATTCATACATCACTCCATCTTTGTCAACGATTGGTATTGTATCTGTTACTATCGAGAACAAGGCAGCATACTTTTTAACTTTTAAACTATCCTTACCCTGGTATTTCAATTTTATCTGATTTACCATAGAACTAGTAAAAGAGGAGAGTCTTTTAATTTCAAAATTGAATCCTACTGTATCGAGTACATTATTGTAATACGCATTTTCGACACTCATAACAGCCTTTTTAAAACTTAATTGACAAGAATCTTTGAGCATACAGTTTAGTTGCTCTAAGGTGTCATTATATATTTTTTCCTGATCTTGCGACCAAAGCGAAATATTAATAAGTAGTGCTAATAGAAATATTCTTTTTTGCATCATTATTGCTTAACAGGTATTATAGTGTTTAGTTTAGTTTTAAGTTCGATGTTTTGTTGTTTGTTACTTTCTTCTTTTACTGAAGCCAACCATTTTTGATATTCATCTGGTGGCATTTCCTGATGCCCTAGTTTATCGACCATATTGTATTGAGCAATCATATTTTTGTACAATTGAATTGCTCTTGGGTGTTGTTTTATTTCATCAAAGTTTTCTTTGCCAATACCTAGTCTATCCAGAGCATATTTAACCTTGATAGTGGCGTAATTAGATTTTATTAGATATGCTTGAACATTGGAAGGGTTGAGTTCCAAAGCTTTTGAGATCATTTCATTAACAAACTCATCATACCCATATTTACCAATATACCCCAAAGCCAAATTCATATAAAGGTGAGATTGTAGTTGTTGTTTAGAAAGTGGATGCATATATACTTTATTCTGGAGAGCTTCAGCTTTCACATATCCAGATTGAAGTATAAAGGCATCAGTAGTTAGCATTCCATTAGTTAATTCAACATTATACCATTTCCACTTTTCATCGTCTTGAAATTTTATATAAGAGTGATTAGGTGAAAGGGCTAAATTAGCTTCAGCTCCAATTTCTTCTGCCAGTATTAAATAGAGTTGTGGTAATGAATTACATTGCCCTTTACCTGTTTCTAGTAACTTTTTCACAAACATCTTGCTCCAATCATCCTTACCCATATAGTCTTCAAAATCATAAGTTAAGGGGAGGTGTTTAAGATTTTTAGATTCTATTTGGAGAGTATCTGAGAAAAATTGGAAAAGCAGAAAATTCTTTGCTAAATTACTTTTAGAATCATAACCTAATTCGTTCATTTTTTCTCTTAGAAAATCTCCTGTTTGTTTGATAGTACTTTCGAACTCATCGTAGTTCTCTGTTTCCTCGTAAAATGCATTTTCAATGGCAAATATTGCTTTCTTTACAGAAAAGTCAGCGCTAGACAAGTTTCGAAGCTTCTCAAACGCTTTGCGGTAATAATTAGCTCCTGCCTCATCTCCGTAAGAAGGTAAGCTATAATTTTCTGGAAAAGAATGTAAAGCATCATCAATTAATGCCTGCGCTTGCTTTTCTCTCATTTGTTGCTCTTGCTGATTTCTTTCAACTTCTGCAATTAAAAGTTGATTTCTCACACTTTGATTTGTAGTATTCAATGGAGAAATAGTAGGGCTACCAAGGTTATTCTTAGAATAATTAGTAAACTGGCTTGCATTTGGTGTTTTTGGCATCAAATCAGGAAGTACTTGAGCATTCAAAAAAGGAAATACTCCAAGTAGTAAAAAGGAGATTATTTTTTTCAATTTGATATAGGTTTTAAGTCTTACAAACATAGCTTTATAATAATTAGTAACCTAAAAGAGCATAAGGGTGTTTTCCCCTATATTGCTGACTTTTCGATAAGTAGATTGATATTGTCGATAAAGAACTCATATGTTTCATTTTGTCTATTTGTCAATTACAAATTGGTCATATCTTTTATAAATCATTTAACATTCTATTTTGTGTAAGTATTCAAGAATTTGAAACCGTTTTGTTTTAGGATTTCGTTTCCTTAATTTGTTTCTTTTCAGAAATTCGAATACATATATTTCCATACTAGTGTCCTTGAAAGATTTAAGGACATTTTTCTTTGTAAACTTTTTTGGATTACTGCAATAAGCAGTTTTGAAATAATAATTATTTCTAAAGACAGATAATAAGGTAACTGGATAAGAGGTAATAAAAATTCTTAGGTTGTAGGTGTAATCAGTTAAAAGATAAAAAGAACCATCAAAAGGGATATCATGGGGGTTATCCAATGAAAATAATATAGCATCAATTATTTTGGGTTCGGGATCTTTAACCACATTAAACAATCGTTCTGTTTTATAAAGAATATCAAATATTTCTGGATTTGTAAGCCCTGATAGTTCTTTGACCATTTTTTTAATTATTCTTCTTTCTTTTATACTATTCACACTATCTTCTTATTTTAAGTATCACAATACGAATCGACTATCGTTTAATTGAATTTTAAAGGTTCAAATTCTGATTTGATATTGAGTTGTTTGTGTAGCTTTTTAAGTTCAAAGTTTTTTTTGTTAACGAAATCTTGTAAGTCCTTTTTTCTTCTTTTTCTCCTTTTTTTTAATAATAATGCGAAAACAAAACCTATGAGGAAACCTACTAGATAACAAGTAATTAGAGTCATAATTTTTTTGTTAAATTGATGGAGCTGTTAGTTCCAAAAAAACAGGATCTTTTTGCAAGCTATTTTGCAATTCATTTTTTGATTTATGTTTCTTCTTTCTAACGTAGCCTTGAGTGTAGCCTGTAATTTTTGAAATTTCCTTAGAACTTTTTCCTTCTAGTGAGAGAAGTATTAATTCTCTTTTTGACTCACTTAATTTTAAAAAGTACTTGTCATAAATTTTACGTGATAAGTCTTTTTCTATGTTTGGTTGATCAGAAAAATAAGCTTCATCAATTTTGTATTCCAAAAGAACGTTATCATATATTACTTTGTTTTTTTTTCTTAAGCGATTTCTCCATAGATTTTTACAAATCCCAAAGAAATAGGCTTCCAAAGAACCATTGAAATGTAACAGATTGAGAATTGATTTTCGATATATAATAATCATTGCATCTTGGAAGATATCCCTTACATCTTCTTCATTACCATAATGGGCTTTAATATATCTACTCGCAAAAGAAAGGTTCTCTTGATAAAAAGAATTGATTATGAATGAATCTCCGGCAATGATTCCTTCTATTATTTGATTGTCTCTTTGGCTTTTCATAATATTTAGCTAGGTTGTTTTTTTTAGATATTCTTCTGAATTCTTTGATGACCTTGAAAAATCCGTTTTAATTCTTTTCTCTTAGTAAAGAACTATTCCCTAGTAATCCTTCTTTTTCTATTGCAGTGAGCTTGGAAAACTCATCTTTTGAGATTATTCTATATCCGTTTGGACATAGTTTCTTAAATCGTTTATAAACAAGCGCCCCTTTTTTCTTCTCAATAATCTCTGTGCTAATTTTTAATTCTTTTACAATATCTTCGGAATTGTTTTCTTGAAACATTAAACTTGTAGCGATCTGTACGGCTTTTTCTTTATTTGGGTGAATGCCAAAAATTCGATCACCAGAATAGGTAGTTGCATTGAATCGAAAAAATTCAGTAAACTCATTTGAAGATTGCTTTTGAGCTATCTGTGATTGAACAGAGATCGTTGTGAAAAGTAAAAATGATAAAATTGTTAGTGTCGTTTTAGTATTCATTTTCGATTTATGGTTTGATTAGTTTTTAATTGTTCTGTGCTGAGTTTACAAAGACGTCAAGATGTTTACCTAAAACTATGGGACTGCATAGAAAACACTTGGCATAAAATTCAAAATGATTTGAATTTTTACTGTGTTTAATTTTATAGCAAACACTCGACATCTTTGTTCTACACAAACTCAAAACCCACTCTTAACTTTTAATTTATTGCTTCTCATTGATCGTATATTTCTATAAAACCTCAATGAGATTATTTTTTGGAAAACACTTTTTTCAGCTTCAATAAAAAGTACATTTGATGCTTTGAAAATCCCTAGTGATAGAAACTTTTTATGTAGTTGATCTGCTAACCTCTTAGAGATTTCTAATGGAGTTTTCATATCAACGATAGTGTCAATTGTTTTTAGAATAGATGACTTTTCTATTTTACTCAACTTTTCATAAACTTCATTTGCATTTGGCATATAGACTTAAGTTAAATTGCGATATTAGATTTCATAACAAACAGAAGATCTACCACAAAGCTTTTACATATTGATAGCTTGATTATTTTTATATAATTTTTCTGAATAGAACCCAAATCTAAAGTAGATTACACTTTCTTCGTATACGAAGTTCTGACTGCCGATATCATATTCAACAGGAGCATTAAAATCTCTCATAATGCTTAGGATGCGATATAGTTTAGTTTTTGAGATTCCTAACTTCGAAGCCAGTTCATTTGGTGTTCCAGTAGCTTGTAAACGAATAAGTTGATCTATTCGATTTATCATTTCAACTTTTTTAATGAATGCGCTCATAATTATTTAGATAATTGGTTTAGAAAATCTTTATAATTGGTTCTTAAATAATTAGTTTGTATTCAGATATTTACAATTTATATTGGTTGTTCGTCTACTAAAATTGTTTGATAATACTTTAGTCAAACTTTTTTTAGTATTTGAATTCAAGGAAACGAAAGATGATAGAGAGTATTTCATTTTTAAGGTTTTTTAGAGTTTGATAATTAAATTCAAATATTCGTTTAAGTTAGAAGATATAAGGATGCTAGTTCACATGTTAGGGGGTGTACTTTGAAAACTGTTAATACAGATGGGTAGGGACTTCATTAAATGACAGAAATTGGGAGTGTCACAATAAAGTTTCAATAGTACATTTTTAGTAAAAAGCACCCTAAATATCTTCTTGCTTGGGGTAACTAACCCACAAACTCAACTTAACTATGACGGTAATAATGTTTCATTTAGTCGCATTTTAGGGTTTAAGTAATTTTTAAATTTTAATAAAAATGATGATTCGTTATCATCAGAATCGAACTTTTTTCTTGATTTATTTGATGTTTTATCTTTCCATGAATTTGTTTCGAAATTGTATTTTATTATTTCGGTCACTAACTCAATTATTCCTGAATGAGTACGTAATTTTGATTCGACTAAAGCATCAATAGTATTTTGAATTGATGCCTTTTGACTCTGATTTAGGTTGAGATAGATAGGAAGTGATTCTAATTCAACCATTATCCTTTGATGATTCCTTTGTGATGAATACTCCTCGTGGGGCGAAGGGTTATAAGTTGAATTGACCACAAATAGCATTCGTCTTTTATGAACTGTTTTTATAGCATCATCAATAGATTTACCTTCATTAAAGAGATTTATTGACCATTTATAGATTGTGGTTTCGTATTTTTCTCCATTTGCCAAGTTGTCCATAAACTCATTGACATTCATTTTTATTGACTCAATGATCGATGAAATGAATTTATTTCTTTCTTGGTCTTGTTCTGAATTTTTCATAGCATTCTTTTGGGGATTATTAATATCATTAAGCTTATTTTTTATTTTCGTATTCCTTCAAGAACTTTGTATATAGTTCTTGAATCTTGTCATTTTTAGCGTTATGTACTTTAAGTAAACATTCCACAGCTCTTAGCAAATCATCTCTACTTGTATCAATTGACTTTATTTTCTGAGTAAAATAGAAATGTGATAATCCAAATTCTTTTGCTGCTTGTTTTATTTCATTTACACTTAATTCTTTTCTAATAGCATGAGCTAATTCTGGTAACCCCATTTAATTAATGTATTTTTTGTAATTTTACTTGGTAAAATAGCAAGTTAATACACCAAAAGTATCTAAACATTTCTAAATATACAAAACAAATCTAAACTTTTAAAAACATTTCTAATGTTTTTTTTATTTAACTAATACACAGATCAAATAACTCATAAAAATGACTTCTGGAGAAAGAATACTATTCGTGATTGAATACTTAAAAGTTTCAAAAAATAAATTTTCTACTAAGATGTTAGGGTTATCAGCTAGCACCAAAGTTGATCATATTATTAAAGGAAGAAATGAGATTACTCCAGATTTTGCAAAAGAAATTTGTGCGGTAGTTCCAGAAATAAGTTATAATTGGTTATTGAAAAACGAAGGTGATAAATTTGTGAAAAATCATGAAAAATCTAAACTTGAAAATGTTGCTAGTGACAGTGATATAAATGATTTGGCAAATACTGTTGTGGAATATGAAGATCAACTAATGGAAATTCCTAAAATTCAAAAGTTGGTTGAGCGACACGCATTGATTAAGCTAAACGAGATGTTACCTGAAATAATTGATAGAATTTATAAGGCTAAAAGTAAGAGTTCATAAAATGTGTTGTTTCAAAAACAAATGATTAAACTCTGAATATATGAGGTTTTTTAATGTAATCTCATCTAAATTAGTTTTAGCTATTACGTATTGCATTTTGGTGATATTTTTCCTAAGTTTTTCTTCTTCTTTTAATAACTCGTCATTTAGTTTTTCGTCAAGATCTTGTTGAACAAAGTCTATTTCGTCTAACAAATACTTTTCAAAATCAGAATCACTGATCTTACCTTCCTTATGATTGGAGACAAGATCATTATGACTCTTAATTCTTTTGATTACTCTATTTAACATTGTGGCTCGCCTTAGTTGTTGTTAGTGCTTGTGCTTGCTTTGTGTATGAAGAATCTTATTTCCCTTTACTTAATTTTGTTTTCAAATAGCTAAGACCACTGTTTAAGACGTTTTCTCTATGTTTACTTAACATCTTTATAGACTCTATATAATTTGTAGCTCTTCTATAAATCAAAATTGAGATTGCACAAATGAAAAGTGAAAGAAATACATATGCCAGAAAGTTATAATTTACATTAGGTATAAAAACCCAACTACAATAAAAGATGGCGGATACAAAAGGGGAAATTAAAGCATATCTTAAGTGATGTTGAATCGATTTGTATCTATTATCACTAGTGCCAACTGAAATAGCAAAGAGTACACCTATAGTAAGTAATAATATACTTAGATGTACTCCAAATGAATATAAGAATGATTGGACACTTGTGAATCCAAATATCTTTTCTTCTAATTTTTCAAATTTTACAAAAGAATGAAGAAAAGGAACAAGCCCGCTAAATAGAATAAAAAAATATCCTAATCTCTCTATGAAAAATAAATGCTCGGTTTTTGACTCATTTAATTTTTCAATCTGATCCTTGTCCTCCGGGTGTTTCAACGTTTTCTTTATCGATTTTGTTGAGTATGCCTTCATCTTCGGCTGATCCTTGTTGCCCTCCTGGTGGCTCAACATTGTCTTTGTCAATTGCGAATTTAATTCCTGTTTCATCGTTTAAATCACTTTTTTCACAACTACTTAAAAACAAGATAAATGCCATACTTATTAAATAAAAAATCTTTTTCATTTTGTAATCTATTTTGGTTATTAATTACAAAATACCAATAATAGACTACAACCAAATACTAATGTGAAAAAAAATTATTTTCTAAACATATTGTTAGCATAATCGATATTACTCTTAAGTTAGTTATATTAGTTACTTACGCAAAGAAAATAAAAATGGGGAAATATTAGTTACGGGTTTACCTCGTATTTTTTTCTAAACATGTGTATACATTTCAAAATATAATAAACATTTCAAAACATTTTGAAACTTGATGATATAGAGTTATTTATGGTATAGCCTTGCATTGAAGAGTGGGTAGACCATATTTTATTTGGATTCTTTTTATAAAATTCTGCTGAATTTTGGAACTTAAAATAACTCAAAATTTAACATAATCTTAGTTATTAAATTTCATTTTTCAAATAGAATGAAGTTATTAAACGTCTAAAAGTTAATTATAATATCATCACTTTTCTAATTGTTAAGGGCAAAATTGATGTTGTTTTTAGATTATTTAATTCTCCTTGGAATATGAGTTAAGTTAAAATTATATTTTGATAAAGATGGATATACATTAGTTATGCTGGGGACTAACTAGTTGTCTCTCCAATTGGTTTCTAATTCTACGTGAATAGTTCCTTTTCTACCACAATAGGAAATTTCTTTTACGATATTTGCATCCGCCAAATATCCACAATCTTCATACCTAATTTTTAAATTATTGTCGTTGTCGACTTTTCGTTGAAGATCTTCTAAGGTGTTTTCATAGATTTCGGTAGTAAAAGAAAGATGATCCTTAATTCTTGGTACAAATGGCATTTCAAATTCAAACGTTACATCTTTATCACAGAATTCAGCAGGATTATGAAAGTGTATATTTATAGTATACATAATTTTTTATTATTTATTAAGCAGGTTAAAACGATTATTTTAAATTGTCTAATATTCTTTTACGGAAATTTTTTTGGTGTTCCTTTGCGGATGCAACTCTATTTTCCCAATATAAGTCTTCATCTTTAAATATATCATTAGTAATTAATTTTGGAGTTACCCATTCTGGAGCTATTTCATTCTTATTTATAAAACCCCTTAATTCTTTAGAAAAGGAAGGGTATGTTAGGTTATCTATTGCTGTAAATACTCGATCAACCACTTCTACAATTAATCTCTGCATTTCTTCATTGTTGATCCTGCTTAATTCATTCCAAGATATTTCTCCTTTAGGAGTGATTATTTTTACATCTGAATAATCACCGGTTTTCGTATATGGAGATACCCCTTTATGTAAATCTTCTAAATAAGAATTTCTGAAACATTCTAAGGTAATTTGTTTTGCTAAGTTTTGAAGGAACTTATCGTGCTTAGGGTCGTTTTTGAGGTAGCTGCTATTAATAATTTTTTTGTTCATTTGAAATATGAGTTTTTCAATCAATTTTTATTGATAAGCAATTTATATTTTATTAGATTATGGTCAATATATTTTCTATATTTCATTTTTAATTGAAGGACGTTGAAATTCTGATAAATTAATCAAAAGGTACGTAAGATTTACGTACCGCAGAAACGTACCCATTTGTATGGATTTGTACAGATTTGTATTGATTTGCGAACAAGAATAACTGTAAAACCCTTATAAACAGGCAGCTAAAATAATGACCTTGTAGGCTCATAACCCGAAGGTCGCAGGTTCGAGTCCTGCTCTCGCTACTATAAAAGCTAAAACGTTGAAATTCAATGTTTTAGCTTTTTTATTTTATGTTAAATTCACTATTGAAACTTGATTTTTTGCCTTAAAAACCGTGTGATCGTCGTCCCATCCACCCGAAGGTCGCATATTCAATTCTAATACTAATAATAAATTTAAATTATTGATTATTAGTGTTTTATGTGTTTTTCAAGTGGTAAGTAGAGCTACTTCATTTAATATTGGTGGGAGGTTTTGGTGGGCGGTATTTTTGTATTTGATTTCAAATATATTCCTATTACGGAAATGTGTAAAGTATTAAAAGGATTGAACTGTCTTTCAAAACTTTTTCAAATTATGTGACTTTTAAATCAAAGTGGTGTCAAATATTAAAATATTAAATAATTCTACATGAAAAAAGTAAAAGTAGATTTTAGATATCTGACACCAGAGTTAGTATCCAAAATAGTTGTAGCCTATCCTAATGGGTTTGCAAATTGTGATGTAATGACTTTTGCTCATGCTGCAAATGAGGATATTGAGATGATAAAATTAGAAATTGATGATACGTTATATTTGATAAAGAAGTCTGCTATTGACGATGCTTTAGAGTTATTTGATGATGATTATTTTTCATCTCTCCAAAGAAAAGATGAAGCTTGTGATGCCGAATTTTGTGAATAGTTTTAGAACTACAGGCTACAATTTGATTCAAATAAGAGTTGTTTTTTGATTGATGCAGTGCAATCCTAATTAATTAGTGATTGTGTGAGGCCAGATCCCCATTCTGGCCTTACTATTTATAATTTAAAAGAAGATAAATGATAAAATACAAAAGCACTATTCGAGTAGAACATAAAGACGAAATAATATCCATATTAAATCAACAATTAGCTGATACTTTTGATTTATACAGTCAATTAAAGCAAGCCCATTGGAATGTAAAAGGGCTGCAATTTTATGCATTACATTTACTTTTTGATGATTTAGCTAAGGAGATTCTTGATCATATTGACAACATTGCAGAAAGAGTTGTATCATTGGGTGGAATTGCTAAAGGAACGTTGAGAATGGCGGCAAAAACCTCTAGGTTACCTCATAGCCCTGAGACTTTTGATAGTGGTGAATTCACTATTAAAAAATTAGTAGAGCGTTATAATACAATTTGTGAATCTACTAGAGTAGCTATAGAAAGCATTTGTCTATTAGGTGACAAAGCAACAGCAGATCTTTTCACCGGAGTAGTTAGAGGGTTAGATAAAAGTTTATGGATGTTACAATCACATCTTTTATAATAATCTCTGTTGGCAGATGTATTTTTTATCTTAAATTGTTAGTATAAAAAGATAATGGCAAGAAAAGATAATACTTCATATAAAAAGACAATAGGGCTTGCTCCCGGAACGATTTTCTATACTGGGGAAAAAACTTCTAGCGATTTATATATTGAAGTTTTTAAGTATAATAAAGAAACCTATGAAGAAAAGGAATTGGATGCTATTGAAGCAGCTTTTTCATATAATACAGCCACGCATATAACATGGATTAATGTAAATGGATTGAATCATACAAAAGTCATAGAAAAAATAGGAAATCATTATGGTCTTCATCCTCTAATATTAGAAGATATTGTAAATACACAACATCGTCCTAAAATTGATGAGTATGAGAATTATCTCTTTGTTGTTCTTAAAATGTTATATTTTGATAAAAATGGAGAACTTGTTATTGAACATATAAGTTGTGTTTTAGGAGACAGTTTTGTTATATCATTTCAAGAATCAGATGGAGATGTTTTCGATCCTATTAGGAGTAGAATAAGAAATAATAAAGGGAGAATAAGAATAATGGGGTCAGATTATTTGTTATATACACTAATGGATGCTGTGGTAGACAATTATTTCAACTTAATTGAAGTCATGGGAGATAAGATCGAAGAATTAGAAGATGAACTCTTCGAAAAAAAAGATGACAATGATATTACGTATGATATTCAAAATCTAAAGAGAGAAATCCTTAGAATAAGAAGAGCAGTATTTCCGTTACGTGAGGTGGTAAACCGTCTAGAGAAAATTGAGCATAAGTTGATCGTTAAAAAAACACGATTTTACCTTAGAGACTTATATGATCATATTATTCAGGTTTCTGAAAATGTAGAGATTTATCGTGATATGATATGGGGATTAATGGATATGTATATGACGACCATTAGCAATAAGATGAATGAAGTAATGAAAGTACTTACAATTATTGCGACAATTTTTATACCACTTACTTTTTTAGCCGGAATTTATGGGATGAATTTTGAAAATATTCCCGAACTTAAATATAAGTATGGATATTATATATTTTGGACGGTTCTTTTAATCATATTTATAGGCTTGATTGTTTATTTTAAGCGTCGTAAATGGTTATAAATCTAAGTTTAATAGTTGTTATCTTCTTAAAACTAAATCAAAATGAATAAGCGAATTATGGATATTCGCTTTTACCAATTCACCATTATCATAGAAATATTTGTTTTTCTTACCATTATGCAAAGTGAGTTCGTAAATATCAGTATTAATTTTATTGATGCTTCCATTATGTCCTGTATATTCTGAAAAAACTTTTTTAACATCAGTAGGCTCATCAAAAAAAAGCCGAATACCGCTGTAACTAATCTTTTCATTTAGTTTCTGCTGTTTTTTATTTTTTGTAGTAATAACATATGTAGAGTCTAGCCATTTAATACTAGATGAGTGATGCGATTTCCCGTTTATAAAATTGTTAACACTGGCGTAGTTTAATTGATTACGATCATACTTTGCATTAATAGTGTATTTCATATGGATATTTACTAGCAACTTTACTTTCATGTCTACATGGTAATTATATATTAGGTTTTCTCCTTCTTTTAATTTTGAAACTTTTAATATACCAAGTGTATCTTTTTTAGAAAGAATGTCATATGTATTTGTTTGAGCAGAAATGGATAAACTAGCTATTAGTAACATTAATAAGGATATGTACTGTTTTTGATTCATATAAAAACTAATTTAATCTATTATCAAAACCATTAAATAACAAGTTATGAAGTTTGGTAAGTAAAACCAGTTCAGATTTATTTCTTTTAGAAAATGAAGTAGCAATGGCATCTGCCGCTTCCATTATTTTTTGGCATAAGTCATCCGAAAAATCATTCGATCTGTTTTGGTAATAAGTTTTAAAAACTTCAAAAGCATCTTCAGAAGTTGTTTGTTGTCTAATTAATTCCCGCATAGTTTCATAAATCACCTCTTTACTTTCATTTTTATTGAAAGAATGCGACCAGTATTTTTCAACATATAATACAATCTTACGCTTTTCTTCAATCACCATCTTCTTGTCTGCCATCGCAACGGCATAAAAAAGATGGGCAAGTTTTTGATAAAACTCTTCATTTTGTAATTGTTCTGGTATCATTAATTCTTATTTTGATGAAAGATATATAAAAATACGAAACCGCCGTAAAAAGCGGTTTCGTTTGGTTTAACAAATGAATCGGTTGTGATTTAAAATGTTAATTGAATTGGGGCTCGTTATTTTCTAAACCACTCCCTGAGCCAACATCGCGTCGGCAACTTTTACAAAACCTGCAATGTTTGCACCCTTTACATAATCTACATAACCATTGTCTTCAGTGCCATATTCCAAACAAGATTTATGGATATTAGACATAATTTGCTGTAGTTTTTGATCAACTTCATCTCGAGTCCAATTATAGCGTAACGAGTTTTGTGTCATCTCCAATCCTGAGGTTGCCACACCACCTGCATTTGATGCTTTCCCTGGCGCAAAGAGGATTTGTGCTTTGTGAAACTCAGCAATAGCTTCTGGGGTACTAGGCATATTTGCACCTTCACTCACACAAATACAGCCATTTTTGATAAGGACTTTTGCATCTTCACCATTTAGTTCGTTCTGGGTTGCGCAAGGTAAGGCAATATCGCAAGGGGCTTTCCAAGGTGTTTTGCCTTCATAGAATTTAGCAGATGGGTACTTCTTTTCATACTCCTTGATTCTACCTCTAACCACATTTTTGAGGTGCATTACATATTTTAATTTTTCTTGATCAATGCCATCCTTATCATAGATGTATCCCGAAGAGTCGGATAAGGTTATTACTTTTCCACCCAACTGGATTACTTTTTCTGCGGCATATTGAGCTACATTACCAGATCCTGAAATTGCAACGGTTTTTCCTTTTACTGTTTCTTTTTTTGTTGCTAGCATACTTTGAGCAAAATATACTGTACCGTAACCGGTGGCTTCAGGACGAATTAGAGATCCTCCCCAACTTAAGCCTTTACCTGTAAGAACTCCTGTAAACTCATTTTTGACTTTACGATACATCCCAAATAAATAACCGATTTCACGACTACCTACACCAATATCTCCTGCTGGAACATCTGTATTTGGACCAATATGCCTATAAAGTTCACTCATAAAACTATGGCAAAAACGCATAATTTCATTATCCGATTTTCCTTTAGGATCAAAATCGGAACCTCCTTTACCACCGCCCATTGGTAGAGTAGTAAGACTGTTTTTAAACACCTGTTCAAATGCCAAAAATTTAAGAATACTCATATTCACAGTAGGATGAAAACGCAAACCTCCTTTGTAAGGGCCAATCGCAGAGTTCATTTGAATACGATAGCCACGATTTACCTGAATTTCACCTCTGTCATCTACCCAGGGTACTCTAAAAGTAATTGCTCTTTCTGGCTCTACCATTCTAAGTAAAATATTTTTACCATTATAGATTTCTTGGGATGCTATAAAAGGGATCACCGTCTCTGCAACTTCTTGTACTGCTTGTAAGAACTCTGGTTCGTGTGTGTTTCGAGCCCTTACTTCTTCCATAAAAGTTTCTATTTTGTCTTTCACGTTTGTATTATTTTAGAAAAGTGTTGAATTATTTGCTCTAATAGGATGAATAAAAAAGCACTCACGGTTTTTATAGCCCTATGAGTGCTTTTAATCACTAGTTGAGCTTGAATTATTCCTCTATTGAAAGTGAATCGGTTTCTTCTTCAGATTCTTCGATTTCACTATCTTCTTGGTTTGAATCATACTCTTCTTCAGACTCTATATTTTCTTCCTTTGTGTCTTCTTCAGACGATGGAGCCTTTTTTTCGGTTCTTAGTTTTACCGAAGGTTCCTCTTTTTTAGTTTCTCTACAGGAAAGCAAAATCAGTGAAAAGATCACTAGTAGTATCGATATTTTGTTTGTTGTTTTCATCGCTGACATCATTTTAGGTTTAATCCAACAACTCCAAATCAACAATAGTTCTAACATCATATTCTTGCTCATCACCATCTTCATCGACTTCTGTTTCGGTTTCAGTAATGAAAGTGATGTTAAAAGTTTTTCCTATAAATTTTTCACTACTTAGATTAAACTTCTCAAGAACTTCGGAATTAGCTTTAGAGAATAGTACAACATCCTCTTCATTTTCTTCATTGGTGTAATTAAAAGTGAAGTGCTCCCCATCAAAACCCTCGAAGACTCCGATAATGGTTTCTGTTTCTTCACCTGACACCTGTGTTTTTGCGGTTAGGGTGCAACAAAATAATGCAAGTAAAGCGAATACTACGTTTTTTGAATTTTTCATAATATGTAAGATTTAAGTTTTATATTATTTTTAAAAAAAACCAGATTGTTATCACTTCAAGTCTGGTGCTTTTAGTAAATCATCTCTTAGATACTTACACGTGATGGTAGCTTATATTATTTTTCTTTAATTATGACACATTTTCGTTTATAAAGTCACATCAATTATTTAAATTTTTTGAATTTACGCTAGTTCTAGTTTTTCAATTTTGAAGGAAACAAAATCTTCGTCATCATCTTCAACATATTCTGAATAAGTGATTTCAAAACTTTTACCTTTACATGTGTCCGATCTAAGATCAAATTTTTTGATCGCAAAACGGGACACTTCTTCAAAGACAATGGTTTCGCCATTTTCCATTTCAAATTGAAAGTACCCATCATAGTATTTTTTAAATACTCCGTACTCTACATTCTGATTAATAATAACTCCATTCATATGTATTGATTTTAATAATTAATCTTACACGGTTTGAAAAGCGACTTTACTACTTTTCGGTCAGATTTACCGAGGTATGCTAAAGTATGTTTCCAGTATACCCATTCAATTTTATTGAACTTATGGGGTTCGTTGAGTAAAAACGACTTGTTGGCATTTCTGCAAACAAAATAGTGTTTAGAGAGTTTTTGATTATTGCCCCAATCAAAAGTTAAAGAATCATAGTAGTCCAGATCCTGTTCTGAAAGATGAACACCCGTCTCTTCGTAGGTTTCTCTAATAAGAGCATTTTCAGGAGTTTCTCCCTTTTTTAAAAATCCCCCAACTAATCCATATTCAAGTTTGTTGCTGATCTTTTGAAATACTAATAGCTCATCCCCTTGACACACTATCAATCTTGATTTCTGTTTGTGTTTTTTGATTTTCATAGGCCATCAATTTGTTTCGTTTCCACTAAATTTTGTAATGGTAATTTTTTAATATGGATTCCATTTCTTTTTCTCCTTTTTCAATTTGTACTGCTAATTGCCATAGTTCTTCATCCAACAATCCAATCAAAGGTTGTTTTACTTTTGATATATATTTGAAAGCTTTTATTAATTTTTTATCCCATGATTTATGGTATTTTAGAAGATCATCAGGATATACAATTTTCCTTCTGGTTCCTTCGTCAATTCCTCTAAAAGGTTTTTCAATATTTAGATATCCATAGTCGTCAGTTAGTTGTTCTCCCGGATGAATATCTCTGACTGCTAACTCAAAATTATAGGCAGTGGTAAGGCAATTGGCGTTGAAACTATGATTCACAAAACGTCCATTATCCCAACATAATACAAGATTACCCAGATTGTTTTTATAAGCATATGTTTCTAAAATGTTTTTATAAATGGGCTCTAATGCATGGTATTGATTTGGGGTGAACTCACGATCAAACTTATCTAATACCCATGTGATTGTTCCCTTTGGAATTAACTCTTTGGCTACCACTCCATAACCTACTTCATCACTTATGAATTGTATTTCCGTATTGGGATGTATCATCTTTTAAATTTTAATTTCTTTTCTATAGCTTCAATCATAATGTTAGCAATATCTAATCCGGTTGCATTTTCTATACCCTCCAGACCTGGGGATGAATTTACTTCCAATAAGAGAGGGCCTTTATTAGATCTAATTATATCCACTCCGGCCACCGGTAAATTCAATATTTTGGCTGCTTTAATGGCGAGTTTTCGCTCTTCTGAAGTGATTTTAATTTTAGAAGCCGAACCTCCTTGATGGATATTGGCACGAAATTCTCCTTTAGCTGCTTGTCGTTGCATAGATG
This sequence comes from Aquimarina algicola, assembly GCF_006443095.1. Lineage (GTDB taxonomy): Bacteria > Bacteroidota > Bacteroidia > Flavobacteriales > Flavobacteriaceae > Aquimarina > Aquimarina algicola. The sequence continues at coordinate 433,092 of NZ_VFWZ01000002.1, read as the reverse complement.
CTACTACTTTACCATTGACTACAAAACATCTGATATCCTGCCCATTGGCTTCTTTAATAAATTCTTGTACTAGAATGTTAGTTTGCACACTTTTAAAAGCATTGATTACACTTTCAGCAGCTTTGTTGGTCTCGGCGAGTACCACGCCCTTTCCCTGAGTGCTTTCCAAGAGTTTGATAATTAACGGTGCACCATTAACCATTTTAATGAGGTCTTTGGTATCCAATGGAGATTTCGCAAATCCTGTAATAGGAATATGAATATCATTTTTGGCAAAAAGTTGGGTAGCTAATAACTTATCTCTGGATTGTGTGATCGCTTCAGCAGAATTTAAACAATAAGCCCCCATTGAATCAAACTGTCGAATTAAAGAACAAGCATAGAATGTTACCGAAGGTTTTATCCTAGGAATAATCGCGTCAAATTCATCAATAATATTTCCTCCTCGATAACGTATTTCAGGCTCAGCTGCGTCAAGCTTCATATACGCTTGCTCAACATTGAGAAATACCATTTCGTGACCTCGAGCAATACCAGCTTCTATAATACGCTTGTTACTATACAATTCGGGATTACTAGCCAATAGAGCAATTTTTAACCCTGATTTTTCCTTAAGGAAGGGTTTATACTTTAATTGAATATCATCAGAAGTAAAGTTCTGTTGTACAAAACTTATAGATGGGTTTACGATATATCGATTTATTAAAGCTTCACGCCCTAATAACATTCGGTATTCCATCGCGTCACGATTGGCCAATGTGAGTTCAATATCAAATGTGATTCCACCAAGAGTTACAGGGGTTTTGATCACAAAACGTTGTTCCGAAATTCCAGATGAACTTTTCACTACACGCTTATCATGCAATTTAGTCTCGCAAGTGATCACGATACTTCTGTTATCCTGAATAGGGTTTACCTCGAAGCGTACCCATTCCTCCGTTCCTTTATGGATAAGTTTGATGTTGTTAGCTTGAATAGAAGAGGTTTTGGCCCCAGAATCCACTCTTGCTTTGATTGCTGGAATGCCAAACTCTTCAAAGACACACCATTCTTCGCTTCCGATTACTTTTAATTCGCTATTTATTGTAGTTTCAATCACTGAATTAATTTCTTTATTATGTTAATTTTTGAATAAAAAGATCTACCACTTCTACAAGAATCAGAATAATAATGATCCATTCGAGTGTGCTACTTTGTCTATGGAACATGATATCTTTAAAAAGCTCTAGATTTTCTTTAATAATTTCTATTTGATCATGGATACTTCTATAGCGATCCTTTAAATCGAATACTCTCTTTAAATCCTGATCTAATTTGTTTAGCATTTCATCTTCCCAGGTCACATCAGGTGAATCAAAAATGTATAAGTTTTCTGAGATTTTATTTTTGATATTCAATACCCGACCGATGTATTTTTTGAGTTTTTTACCGCTAATGTCTAATCTTCCTTTTTCTTCGAGATAGGAGGTGTGTAATTTGGTGTCTTCCAAAATCTGTTCTGAAATGTTTGCGTAGTTATCAAGTGCCACAGATTGAGAAACATTTAGCATGACAAGTCGTATTGATTCTATATTGAATTCTTTCAGGGTGACTTCTCCGAAAGAGACCATATTACATTCTCCTTCAATGATAATATCAATATTTTCTGAAGTTTCTTCTTTAGTTAGATTTTTGCTATACACCAATATTTCATTACAAATCTGTTCAGAAGTATCCCTATTTATATTATAAAAGCAAATGACTCCGTACTTGAAAACGTATATATATTGTCCTTTGAATCGTTCATAAAACAGCTCATCTGTATCAAAGAACAATAATTTTGAATCAAAGTTTTTCTTGCAATCCTTTATCGAGATTACGTCGGCAATTTGCAATGCGTATGCTTCAGTTTTCATAATGGTTAGACAGTAAATATTTCTCCTTGGTCTTTAAAGCTCTTAAACTCTACCATGTATCCATCGGGGTCTTTTACAAAAAAGGAAAGATGCTCTCCTACTTTATTTTCAAAAAATGTGACTTCTGTGGTCACTTCAAGATCCATAGAGAACAAGCGTGAGTATAATTTGCCCCATGTTTCTGCATCAATAATTACCCCAAAATGAAAAGAAGGTAATATCTGTTCTCCTAGTCTATAATTTTTGAAATTAAAATTAAAATTGCCGGATTTGGTAAATGTAATTTGATTACCATATAAATTAATATCTGCCCAATTGTCTGTATGCCTTCCCAATTTTGCACCTAATTTATAGGTGTAAAAGTCTTTTGTTTTTTCAACATCTTCGCAAGGAAGCGCTAAATGAAATTCAGCCTTTTTCATTTCTTAATAGTTTTATTCGTTTAATCAATTGATTCACTTGGAAGATCGTGATTCTTTTCAGCATTGTCATCAGAATCATCATGATCTTCCATAGCAGCAACAAGTCGTTTACTCACTTTTACGAGATAGAGCGTATCTTCGGTTTTCACCTCTACACACTCTACTATTTCGTTTTGAGCATTTCTAAATGTGATAACATCTTCATCATCATATCCATCAGGATATTTGTTTACTAACAAATCCAAAATCTTGTTATTTAACTTTTTGTAATCAACAATTACTTTTTTCAAATGTGCGTTTCGTTGTGTTTTCATTTTACATATCTAATAGGTAGCCAAAAATTAATGGAGCTACAATGGTTGCATCACTTTCTATTATAAATTTAGGAGTATCAATATCTAGTTTGCCCCAAGTAATTTTTTCATTAGGTACAGCTCCAGAATAAGACCCATAACTTGTAGTAGAGTCACTTATTTGACAGAAATAATTCCAAAAAGGCGTATCGGTTCTCTCCAAATCCTGATACAACATTGGCACTACACAAATGGGAAAATCCCCTGCGATACCGCCTCCTATTTGGAAGAATCCTATACCTTTTTCTGAATTATCAGTATACCAATCAGCCAGAAACGTCATATATTCAACACCTGATTTCATGGTACTAGCTTTCAATTCGCCTTTCATTACATAGCTGGCAAAAATGTTCCCCATTGTACTATCTTCCCAACCTGGAACGACCATAGGTAAATTAGCTTTTGCAGCAGCGTACATCCAAGAGTATTTGATGTCTATTTCATAGTATTCTTCAAGTACTCCAGAGAGTAAAAGTTTATACATAAATTCGTGAGGAAAATAACGTTCTTTAGTTTCTTCTGCATCTTTCCAGATCTTAAAAATATGTTTTTGCAATCTTCTAAAAGCTTCTTCTTCAGGGATACACGTATCGGTGACACGATTTAGTCCTCTTTCTAGTAACTCCCATTCCTGTTGTGGAGTCAAATCTCTATAATTAGGTACTCTTTTATAATGACTGTGCGCTACCAAATTCATGATATCTTCTTCGAGATTCGCTCCAGTACAAGAAATGATATGTACTTTATCCTGACGAATCATTTCGGCAAAGATTTTTCCCAGTTCAGCAGTACTCATTGCCCCCGCAAGGGACACTAGCATTTTGCTTCCACCTGCCAATTGTAATTCATATCCTTTTGCAGCATCTACAAGAGTAGCTGCATTAAAATGAAGAAAGTACTTTTCTATAAATTTTGAAATTTCACCTTTACTTTTCATCGTGCTCTTCGTAATTAGGTTTGAATTTTTTTATAGTTTCATTTTCTGTGATATCATCTTCATCTTCCAAGATTTCTTCACTGTCTTCAAATTTGTAGCTCAGCATTTTATAATATAATTTAGCAGCTGCAAAGTCAGATGCTTTGCTCATTGTGTCGGGGCATAGTTCAACAATGTCAAATCCCACTACATTTTTCTCTGCAAATACTTTCCTTAAAAACTCAAGGGTCTCATACCATAACAGTCCTCCAGGTTCAGGTGTTCCCGTTGCGGGCAGTATAGAAGGGTCGAAAGCATCTAAGTCAAAGGTTATATACACATTGTCGGTCATCAGATCGATCACATTATCCATCCAATAATCATCATTTACCATTTCATGAGCAAAGAATACCTGATCATCATTCACTACCAAGTTTTCTGATGCATCCATACTCCGAATACCAACTTGAATCAAATTTGTATTTTCATTCGCTTCATACATAGCACAAGCGTGGTTATATTTAGAACCTTTGTATTCTTTTCTAAGATCCGCATGTGCATCAATCTGTAAAACAGTAAGATTATTAAAACACTCATCAAAGGCTCTGATTGAACCAATAGAGATAGAATGCTCACCCCCAAACAAGGTTACAAACTTGTTTCTCTTAATATGTTTTTTGGTAGTATTGTATACGGCTTCTACCATTGAATCGGGAGAATCATTAACAGTTATTGGATCTAATAAATGAATCCCTCTGATGTATACTTCACTATCAGTTTCAATATCGTATAGTTCCATATTTTCCGAAGCATGTAAAAAAGCTTCAGGGCCTTTGTCAGCTCCTTTACCCCAGGTGCTGGTGCCGTCATAAGGAACTGGAATTAGTACTACTTTTGATTTGTCATAGCCTGCATATTTTTCAGGAATACCGGCAAATGTTTTATCAGTTTTCATTTTTTAATTATAAGTGGTTTTAAATAATGGTTTCTAATTGTTGTTTTGTATTCTCGAGAGATGAACTATGTCCTTCTTTTTTTTGATATCCCAAAATGGATAATAATTGCTCTGATGTTTGTTGCTCAGAAAAAACTGAAGTAATCAAATTATCTTCTTCGTTTCGATCTATAATAATATGTTTGGGCTGTGGTATCAGACAATGTTGTAACCCGCCAAATCCTCCTATAGTTTCTTGATAGGCTCCTGTATTAAAAAAACCGATGTATAGTGGTTTTTCTTTTTTGTATTTTGGTAGATATATGGCATTCATGTGTTGCTCAGAATTGTAATAATCATCGCTGTCACAGGTCAAGCCACCTAATAGTACACGCTCGTACTCGTCATCCCATCTGTTAACCGCTAGCATTATAAAACGTTTATTAATTGCCCAGGTGTCGGGCAATGTGGTAATGAATGACGAATTGATCATATTCCATTTTTCACGGTCATTTTGCTGTTTTTGATACAGTACTTCATAGATAGCACCGCCACTTTCACCAACCGTAAAGCTTCCAAATTCTGTGAATATGTTTGGGACATCAACACAAGCTTCTTCACAAGCAATTTGGATCTGGTTTACGATTTCATTAATCATATATTCATAGTCATAATTGAACCCTAATGAGTTCTTAATAGGGAAACCACCACCGATATTCAAGCTATCTAGGGTAGGGCATATTTTCTTAAGATTGATATATACTTTAAGACATTTTAGTAATTCATTCCAGTAATAAGCAGTATCACGAATTCCCGTATTGATAAAGAAGTGTAACATCTTTAATTCTACCTTGGGATTTCCTTTGATCTGGTTATTATAGAAAGGAACAATATTGCGATACCCGATCCCTAAACGAGAGGTATAAAATTCAAATTTTGGTTCTTCTTCTGAAGCTATTCTAATACCTACTTGAAATTTATCATTAATGGTTTCGCTTAGTAATGATAATTCTTCATAATTATCAATAATAGGAATACAATTTCGATGTCCGTTGTTGATTAATCGCGCAATGTTCTGAATGTACTGATCTCTTTTAAAGCCATTACAGATCACATAGGTGTCATCATTGATTTTACCTTGCGTTTTTAGATTTTCTACAATATCAATATCAAAAGCAGATGAAGTTTCGATATGAATATCATTTTTTAGCGCTTTATTCAATACATGTTGAAAATGCGAGCTTTTGGTACAGTAACAATAGTTATACTTACCTGCATAATTATTGGTTTTAATAGCTTTATCAAACCATCCCTTTGCTCTATTTATATTTTCAGATATTTTGGGTAGATAGGTGAATTTTAACGGTGCTCCATATTGGGCAATCAATGCCATTAAGTTGATGCCATGAAATTGTAACTGGTTGTTTTCCAGATTAAATTCTTCTTGTGGGAAATAAAATGTTTGATCAATAAGATCGATATATTTAGTTTTCATCTATTTGACTTTGTATTGCAAGAGAAGTTCACGATAGAAACGCACAGACATATACAGCCTTAACATTCTATGGATCATTCCATAATGCGATTGGAAAAAATTATAAATTGGTACGACAAATGACTATAGGTCATTCGTATCAATCTATTCTCATATACGTATAATGGTAACCGTATGTGGAACGAAGGAAATTCGTTCTAAAAACTGAAGAGCGATTGTGTACTTTTTAGAAGTCAGCCTGAGAATTCGGGTCCCTATCCCTAGGGCAGCTTTTGGAGTAGACCTCATTATCCTCCTAAGCCCGAATCTGAAAAAAGATTTCATTTTATTTAGGCAATGCGTTCTATTTATGAACTCATTCTTAAAGCAAACATAATAAAAAAATGAATAAAACAAGTTTTTTTTGTTAATTTTTAAATGTTAAAAAAAATAGGTATTCAAAACTATAACCTAATACACCTAATTTTACAAGCCGTCACATTAATTCTATAATTTTTTTATTACCAAATAAGGCCATTAGATTCCAAGAAATTTTTAGTTTGAGCCTTACTATTTTTTAATAATTTTTTCTGTTATTCCAATCCAGAAGGGGCTAACGACCAGAGTCAGAGAAATCAAACTGATAGTAAAGTTATATCCAAAATTTTCGATAATTCCTAGGCTAAAGGCGGTAGAGCTTAACAGAAAACTCAATTCCCCAATTTGAGCCAGTAAGGCTCCTCCTAAAATAGCTTCTTTCCAATTACATGAAAATACTCTAAGAATCAAGGAGTTTAATAAATGATTAGTAATATAAACCACAATAATTGTAATAGAAATTGTAAGTAAATTTCGATAGATAAATGTCAGATCAATTTGTAAACCTACACTAATAAAAAAGAAAGAGACGAACAATATCCTAAAAGAATGTAAAGTATCGTGAATCCAATGTGTTGACCGAGCAGCATTAATAATCATTCCACCCACAAAAGCTCCCAAAGCTGCCGATATTCCAAAAAGAGATGTGGCTAAAGCACATCCGAAACATAAAAATATTGCCATAAATACCTGTAGCTCATGATCACGGTATATCTTTTTAGAAAAGGGTAATATGATAGCTCCTTTTATATAGATATAAACCAGAATAACTACAATTAGCATCGCTCCAATGATCATTAGTATAATGTTTTCTGTTGATTCTGATTTTCCTCCTAATTGGGAAATAATGATTAAAAGTGGTACTAAGGCAACATCTTGAGCCAACAAAATGCTAAGAACGTTTTTGCCAACTTTGGTATCTATAAGATTCTTATCTTGTAGTAGTTTAATGACCACAGCTGAGCTACTTAAGGCAATCACAAAACCAATAACTACGGAACGCGCAAAATTCCAATCATAATAATGCCCTATACATAATACCAAAACAACACTAATGGCAATTTGAGAGAGAGTTCCTATAACTGCAACTTTCCATCGTTTTAAGAAATCAATAAGGTTGATTTCCATACCGATAAAAAACAGCAATAGAATTACGCCTAACTCTCCAAGAAGATGTATAGAAGTCTGATCTTTTACCAAATTTAAACCGTGTTCTCCCAGGATTACTCCTGCAAGGATATACCCAATAATATATGTTTGATTGAACTTACGAAGCACCAAACTAATAGCAATGACTAAAACTGCAAGTATGGCTATAAGAGTTATGATAGGATCTAAAGAGGAAATTAATAGCATTTAAAAATGGTTTGTTTTAAGACCATTAAATGTAGCTTTTTTTGAATTACAATAATAAAATTCAGAAATAAAAAAACCGAGTTTTTTGATAACTCGGTAACTAACGACTTTAGATATTTTTAATTAACCAAATGATAAGGTAACTAACATACAACACAATGATAATAGACCATATTGTTTCCGAATATCGCTTTAATTTTTTCTTCATGTCAAGATAAATTATATCAGACCAATACATGAATGTGTCAAATGGCTTTTTCAACACATTATTTAATCTTATTTTACTTTTTGCTGTATTGATAGAAATTAGTTCTGAATATGGTTTGAAAGTTGATTCACTTTTTTCCGTAATTAACGTGTCATTATCTTTTATTATTTCCATAATTGTTATTCATTTAATTGTTATAAAATGTCTTATTGTCAAAAGCATTCTGTCATAGGACACATTAATGTATGTAAGGTCACTTTTTTAAGAAAAATTCATACAAATACATCAATACAGTACATTAAAAGAGAATGTAATAGCAATACTTTTTCAATTTTGTATTTGAGAGTGACCTTTGAAATTTCTTTGTGTCATAATACATATAAGTTTGTTATAGATATTCCATAATTGAATTTTTTATCTTTAATAAACCCAATTAGTGTTTGAAAATGAAAAGAATTTTAGTTCCAATTGACTTCTCGACTAATGCTCTGAATGCATTAGAATATGCTCGTGAACTTTTTAATAATGAAGAATGTATATTTTTTTTGTTGAATGTTTATGTTAGTAATCGTTCTGCTATGTTGAGCGAAGAATATAATGATACAATTTTAGATAAAATGTCGGATGAATCCGAACATGAATTAGAAGTTCTTTTGAAGAAACTTATAAAGAATAATAACTACTCTAATCATGAATTTAAGGCTATTTCTGTTACCGACACCCTTTTGAAGGCAATTAACCATGTTTCCATTTCAAAAAAAATAAATTATATTGTTATGGGAACTAAAGGGGCTAAAGGTGCTAAAGAAATATTTTTAGGCAGCAACACTGTGAAAGTAATTAATGGAATAAATAAATGTCCTATAATTGTAGTTCCTCAAAACTATATTCCTAAACCACCTTCTTTGATAGCATTTTCAACTAATTTCAAGAGAACATTCTATCAAAACGAATTAGAACCTTTAATTGAAATTGTTTTATCCAAAGGTTCAAAAATCAATATTGCCAGAATAATGGATGAAGAGTACCTTACCAATAGACAAAATATCAACAAAGAAACTTTAAAAGGTTTGTTTCATAACTTGGACTATATTTTCTGTAAGATCGATGTTGGAAATTCTGAAGCCGAAGCTTTAAGAAATTTTACGATGCAAACTGAAAGTGATTTGATTGTATTAATTCATCACAAACAAAATTTTTTTCAAAAATTGCTTGAAGAAGATGTGGTGGACAAAATTAGTTTTAATAGTGTGCTACCTATCTTAATTCTGCCAGAATTAAAGTAATTTTGAAAAACTTTTTAATTATTTATATGTTGGCATATCAAACAGAAATTCTTTATACTACCATTTTACTGACTATTATGGTGATTGGGTTGTTATTAACTAAAAGAGCTATTCGTAGATTTGGTTTTATAAAGTCAATAGAGGTTAATCGAAGAAAAATAATACTTAATTTGGTTTATCTTTTTACCTATATTATTGTTATATCTATTCTTGCTATTATTTGGGGTGTAGACCATAAACAGTTTGTAGTTTTTATTTCTTCTGTATTGGCTGTTTTGGGGGTTGGTTTTTTTGCGCAATGGTCTATATTATCCAACCTTACTGCAAGTATTATTTTATTCTTTAGTCATCCGGTTCGTATTGGTCACAGAATACGAATTTTGGATAAAGATTTTAATTTAACTGGAAAAGTCAAAGATATTACAGGGTTTTACTTTTTTATGATAACCGATAATGGTCAGGATATTACTTTGCCAAATTCCTATGTTATACAAAAAGGAATTCAAATTTTAAAAAAAGATGAAGAGCCAGGAGATTTAAGTTTTATACCTCCTGTCACTAATGAAAATGAAACAACAAGTTAGACAACTGTGAAATTAAAATATGATTTTAGATAGAAGTTGATTCTAAGTCAATTTATCATGTGCTTTTACAGCTTTTATTCGAGCCCGTTTCAATCTCATTTTTAAAGCACTTTCATTAATATTGAATAAGGTTTGAAGTTCTTTTACTGGGATATTATCGTGATATTTAAGCATAAGTAATGCTTTGTCTTCCGGAGCAATCATTTCCAAAGCTTTTTCGAGTTTAGATAATTTGATTTCAAAAAAATCTTCGTCGAGTTCTAATTCTTCAGATACTATTTCATAATCCTTGTTTTTTAATTTTTCTGAGAAGCTGGTTAGTTTTTTATTTTTATCTCTGTTCAAAAAATTTATACAGAAATTATAGGTAAAAGCATACAGCCAAGTAGAAAATTTTGCTCTGCCTTGAAATCCCTCGAGTTTTGTATATAATTTCATAAAAATATCTTGAGAAAGATCTTCTGCTTCATCTTCATTCTTCACAAAGTCATAACATTTACTGTAGACTTTTTTACTAAACCTTTCATATAAAACTCCAAATAGGAGTTGATTTTTAGACTCTTTAATTCTTTCAACCAATTCTTCATCGGTTAAGCTTTTAGCTTCTTTTAGAACAATACTTGATTTTTTCTCGTCCGGTATTGAAAATAGATCTCCAAAGGAACTCATAATGAAAGTGGATTAACAATAACTAAATATAGTTAAAAATGTGACCCCTATTATGAAATGGTGTCTAAAAAGTATACTTAAAATATATTAGTTATGTCAATCTCAGAAATTTATGAATCAGGTATTCAAAAAAACAACCTAGCTCACTTTGCAAGTATTGTAAACATGGCATTTATAGATGGAGCACTCAATGATGAAGAGAAGGGACTACTTTCTAAATTTGCTGATAAATTTGATATCAGTGAAGAACAATACTCTGAAGTAATTAAGAATCCCAAACGATTTGCTCTAGAAGCTGTAAGTTCGAAAGAAGAAAGATTGCATCATCTGTTTGATCTTTTTAAAATGATTTTTGCTGATAATTATGTAGATCCACATGAAATAAAACTCATTCATCAATATGCAATTGGATTAGGATGTTCTGAAGATCGAGCTTTGGAACTGATTAAGAAATCGATTAGAATCTTTCAAGGAAAAATTGATTTTGAGGAGTATCAGTATTTAATAGAGAAAGACCAATGACTCTTACGTATGACTTAGGAATAACATTAACAAAATGTAGTACCCTTTGCAAGCCTATGGAACTTAGGTTTTGTGGATAGGAAATTTGATAATGAAAAATATCTTCTTTTAGAGTTTTTGGTGAGTTATCAAAAAATCTTAAAAGTCTTCGTAAAATCCCGCAATCAGGTGGGCGGTTTATGTGGGTGGTTTTACAAGCATTTTTAGCTATTTTCCACCCACTTTAATTTTTAAAACATTGAAAATCAATACATTGTAAATGTGGTATTCACCCTCATAACCCGAAGGTCGCAGGTTCGAGTCCTGCTCTCGCTACATATAGGACATTTTTTTCCTCAAGCCAGACAATTTTGTCTGGCTTTTTTAATGTTTTATAAACAGGTCAAGACCAAAACATATCCTTTAGAATTTCTCTTATTGGTATATGATCTATAACACTTGTCCCATAATGCGCTATCTTAATTTCTCCATTTAAATCTATAAGAAAATCAGCTGGAATTTGATTAAACCTACCTTCAACTTTACCTCCAAGTTTATATCCTTCTGAAGCTGCTCGAGCTATACTTTTTAAACCTTTCAAACTTGCTGTTCTTAATAATTTTCTCCAAGAAGGAGTGACTTGGTATAAGTTATACAGTTTGAAATTTGAATCAGATATTACTGTAAATTTTAATTGGTGTCTATCATAGATAGATGCTTTAATACTTTTGGAATCACTTTGAAAAATTGCAATCACTTCAATGTTTTGACTTTGAAAATTTGAAGCTTCTTTTTTTAATTCGGCAATCCTTAGATTACACAATGCGCATTCTGCGTATCTAAAAAATGAAAGGAAAATTTTAGAATCATTTATTTTAGACAAATCAAACTCATTTCCAAAAATATCTATCGTCTTAAAGGTTGGTGCCCTATATCCTGGTTTTAGTTTCATAATCTTTTCATACAAAAATGAAGATAGCAGCTTTTACTTTCCTTGATTTTAATCAAGAAATTTTACTTCGTATTCTACTTAAAGTTTCAGGCTCCATATTGAGATAAGATGATATGTACTTAAGAGGCAAACTGTTTATTAAATGGCCGCTTCTTTCAAGAAACGAAGTATATCTTGCCTTTGGGGATAAACTTAATAGTTCTGCTTGTCTTTCCAAATGCCCAGCCAAGGTCTGTTCAATTAAAGAATAGTACCAAGCTTTTATATCACTATACTCATCTACAAGTTTCATTAGCTGGGTTTTAGAAATTCGCAGTAGGGTACAATCAGTAATAGCCTTTATATGAAACTTTGAAGGCGATTGAGTGATGAAAGAAGAAAACGAGCAAATTACTGAAGTTTCATAACCGAAGCCTAAAACGTGTTCTTTAACGTTATTTTCTAATCCTAAAAATAAAGAACCCGAGCAAACAAAATAGAGATAATGCTCAACTTGCCCACTTTTAAGAATAAATTCATTTTTTCTAAAAACCTTTTCTTCATTCCAATATTTAATAAGATTCACTTTGGAGGTCTCCTGGAGCTGATTAATACCTCCAAGTTTTTTGATGTTACACATTATTCGGATAATTAGAATTTAAAATTTTTAATAGGCGATGATACATCTACTAGCGTGCCGTCTGGATCTTTTAAAAGTAGTCTTCTTTGTCCGTAAAAAGTATCTGTTGGTTCTGACACACATTCAAAACCGCTTTCTTGGACTATTTGATAGATAGTATCAGTATTTTCTACAACAAAAGTGATGTAAAATCCATTAGGATTAGTTTGGGAATCTTTTGGCACAATTTCGTTATTCCTATCTATTATCCCTAATTCATATTTATTATCTAAGGTTATTAAGTGAATAAACCAGTCGCTCTCAAAGCTTATACTAAAATCAAAAAGTGTAGTGTAAAAATGTTTACTAGATGCAAGATCATCAGAGCAAATATTAGTCATAAGTCTATTTACTTTCTTCATAGCTGTACAGTTAAATCATTTAAAAAACATCTTTACCAAAACCTGATTTTTGACAAAAAATCAGTACGAACTTTTACAAAAGTGACAAAAATACTAGCCTCTTTTTTGTAAAAAGTATGATTAAGCCCAAATAAAACACAATATGGACTAAATAGAAAATTCCTAATACCATCAAAAATATAAGTTTGTTAAAATAATAATAACGCAAATTTAACATCAATTATTTGCCATTCTATCAAAAACAGCTCCAAAAATGTGTCAAATCATTAATGTTAAACAGCTTTTAACTAATTAAATAAATATTTTATTATGGAAATTAATGTATTACTTGGTGAGTTTTTTGGGACAATGATTCTTGTCTTACTTGGCAACGGAGTTGTTGCGAATTGTCTTTTAGGGAAATCTAAAGCTAATGGTTCGGGATGGATGGTCATATCTTCTGGATGGGCTTTTGCGGTTCTCGTTGGCGTATTTGTCGCTTTGGCTTTTGGTGCTCCAGCACATATCAATCCCGCGGTAACGATTGGGTTTGCTGTATCAAGTGGTGATTTTTCAAATGTATTACCATTTGTTTTATCACAATTTTTTGGAGCCGCTTTTGGTGCTTTTCTAGTTTATTTTCATTTCGGACCACATTGGAAAGAAACAAAAGATGAAGGTTTAATATTGGCTTGCTTTTCTACTGGACCAGCAATTCGTAAAAAAGGTGCTAACATTCTAAGCGAAACGATAGCAACATTTGTCTTAGTTCTTGGTGTAGCTGCAATATTTGATAGTAGTGGTTCTCTAGCCCCAGGATTAGGGCCTTTTCTAGTAGCGGGTCTTGTATGGGGTATTGGTTTATCATTAGGAGGGACTACCGGTTATGCTGTGAATCCTGCACGTGATTTAGCTCCTAGAATTATTCACGCCATCTTACCTATTCCTGGTAAAGGAAGCTCAGATTTTGGTTATAGCCTAGTGCCTGTTGTAGGACCAATCTTAGGAGGAGTAGCTGCTGGTGTATTTATAATGCTATTCCCTGTTTTTTAAGCCACTTACTTTTTTAATCACATAAAATCATAAAAATGAAAAATTTAAAATACATATTAATACTTACTATTATTTTAGGCTTACAGCCAATAATCGCACAACAAGCTGAGGATGAAACTGCTGAAGTTTTAGAAACAGTTTCTTCTAACCAAAAGACAACCCAAGAGGTTCAAGATGAAAACATTGTAGCTGATGCGTCAGAACAAGAAGAGGAAGAGCCTAAAAAAAGCAAGTGGAATGTAGCTTACGACCTTACATTAAATAGTCGATTTATCTGGCGTGGATTAGTTTTAGGTGATCATCCGAATGCACAGGCTAGTGTAACCTTTTCCAACGGTGGGTTCTTTGTTGGGGTATGGTCTTCTTATCCATTTGCTATAGCATCAGATGCACCCAACTACAAGGAAATCATTCCATACATTGGTTATGGAGGTAAAGTGGGAGAAAAATCTAACTTAGCGGTGATGGTCTTGCCGCACTACGATCCAAATGTAGGAGGGTTTTTTGATTTTGACAATGATGGAGCTACAAACAGGCTCGAATTAAGAGCTATTTACAATATTGGAAAATTAGATTTCTTTGCAGGTTGGGATTTTTATAATTCTTTCCCTGGGAGTGATGCTCCTCTTTATTTGGAAGTTGGCTACTCTATTGAAATGCCAAATAAAATTACAGTACGCCCATTTATTTCTGGCTCACCAAACGATAACTACTACACGACAGATGAGAAAGCCAATGTAACGCAAATAGGTTGGTATACTTCAAAATCATATTCTATAAGTAAAGAGGTTGGATTAACACTTAAAGCAGATATGGTCTATAATCCAGATAGAGAAGAATTTAATGCTGCATTTAATGCTACTATTAAACTATAATTCTTATTTTATCGAGAAGGTTGTATTAAACCTTAAGGAGGTTAGAATTAATGAAATTGATGTATCAATTAATACTTTAAAATTTAAGAAATGAAAAAGCTAATAAATAAAGTTGAGGATGTTATTGTAGAACAGATGCAAGGTATGGCAGCAGCACATCCAAATCTAAAAATAAATCTTGAACCAAAATATATCGTTAGAAATGAAGCCACAAAAAAGGGCAAAGTTGTAATAATTTCTGGAGGTGGTAGTGGACACGAGCCTATGCACGGTGGCTTTGTGGGAGAAGGTATGCTGGATGCTGCTTGTCCTGGAGAGGTTTTTACTTCACCAACCCCCGATCAAATGTACGAATGTGCAAAAGCAGTTGAAAATGGTGGTGGTGTATTATTCTTAGTTAAGAATTATACTGGAGATGTTATGAACTTTGAGATGGCAGCTGAAATGCTAAATTCTGAAGGTATTGAAACGCAAAACATTCTAATAGATGATGATGTAGCGGTTAAAGACAGTTTATATACCGCTGGGAGACGAGGTGTCGGAACAACTGTTATAATGGAAAAAATTGTAGGAGCAGCTGCCGAAGCTGGTTACAATCTAGAAGAATGTGCAAAACTTGCACGCAAGGTAAACTCACGAGGAAGATCTATGGGTATGGCACTCACATCGTGTACTGTTCCAGCAGCAGGTAAACCAAATTTTGAGATTGATGAAGATGAAATCGAAATAGGAGTTGGAATACACGGAGAACCAGGAAGAAAAAGAATAGCCCATACTTCTGCTGATGAGATCACGGCAATTTTGACAAATGCCATCTTAGAGGATGAAGATTACACGCGTGACCTAAATGAATGGGATATTGAGTCTTCTGGATGGAAGAAAACTTCCCTTACTAGCGAATCCTTTAAATCTGGCGATAAAATGATTGCTATGGTAAATAGTTTAGGAAGCACTCCAGTATCAGAATTATATGCTGTTTATAGAAAGTTAGACGAAATATGTACTGAAAAGAAAATATCCTTGGTGAGAAATCTAGTTGGGGCATATATCACTGCCTTAGATATGCAGGGTTGCTCTGTAACTCTTGTTCGAGCAGATGAAGAAATTCTTAAATTCTGGGATTCGCCAGTAAATACCCCTGGGCTAAGATGGGGTAAGTAATTTAATATGTTTTTGAATTTTAGTTAAAAAAGAACCTATGAAAACTATAAATATATCGCAACTGATTAAGTGGTTAGAAAAAGCCGCCTTAGTTATGCAAGAAAATAAGGACTATCTAACAAAACTTGATTCTGATATCGGAGATGCAGATCACGGCTTTAATATGGAAAGAGGTTTTAACAAAGTCCGAGAAAAATTAGATGAACTCTCTAATAGCAAAGACATTGCCTCACTTTTCAAAAATACTGGAATGACATTGATTTCCAGTATTGGTGGGGCATCTGGCCCTCTTTATGGGACACTGTTCTTGCAGGCAAGTATGGTTTTAAAAGATAAAACTGAGTTGAACTTGATAGACTTGAAAAACTGTTTAGAAAATGGAGTAAATGGAGTTAAGCTAAGAGGAAAAGCTTCGGTAGGCGACAAAACTATGATCGATGTTCTCGATCCAGCCATCCAATCTTTATCAGATTCTTTAAACGCTAATTTGTCAATAAATGAAGCTTTAGAAAATTTAGTAAAGGTTGCAGAAAAAGGTATGACATCAACAACAGACCTAATTGCTAAAAAAGGAAGAGCGAGCTATTTGGGAGAGCGAAGTATTGGTCATCAAGATGCTGGAGCTACTTCAAGTTATCTGATATTTAAATCGTTAAAAGAAGCTATAAACTAAGTTTTAAGATATATGGTTGGAATAGTAATTGTTTCTCATAGTGAGAAATTGGCAGATGGAGTTAAAGAGTTAGCCCAACAAATGTCGCAAAACAAAGTGAAAATTTTTGCTGCTGGTGGTATAGATGACGAAAGTAATCCGATAGGTACTGATCCATTTAAAATTAAAGAGGCTATTGAGTTAGCAGATTCTAAAGAGGGTATTTTGGTCTTAATGGATATAGGTAGTGCGGTAATGAATGCAGAACTTGCTTCTGAAATGTTATCCGATGATCTAAAGGAAAAGGTCTTGCTATGCGAAGCACCTTTAACAGAAGGAGCTATAGCGGCTGCAGCCCAAGCAATGACAGGTGCAGACCTAAAAACCGTCGCAAACGAAGCGAGAAATGGTTTAATGGGCAAAAAATCTTTACTAGGAAGTGATGGTGAGGAGCAAAAACCTAAACAAATTGCACAAGTAGTTGGTAAGGAGATTGAAATTAAAGTCCCTAATGAATTAGGTCTTCACGCAAGACCTGCTGTTAGATTGGTAGAACTCGTTAATAAATACAACAACGAGGTAAGTGTAAGTAAAAATAAACGAGACTATGTTTCTGCTGGAAGTATAAGTCAAGTAGGAACATTGGGTGCAAAAAAAGATGACGTATTAACCTTCAAGGTTATTGGAGAGGAGTTCCTCGAGTTTGAAAAATCTTTACAAGAGTTTTATGCCAATAATTTCGGAGATTCAAAAAAGGAGATAAAATCAAAAAAACCTGTTCAGGTTAAAACTAATGGTGCTAATGTATCTTCTGAGAATATTCAAGGAGTTCCTGTTTCTAAAGGTATTTCTGTTGGACCAGCAAAAGTATTACACAATCAAACTGTAATAGTAGAAAAAACTATTATTAACAATACGACTGAGGAAAAAATAAAGCTCAAAAGTGCTTTAAGTAAGGTTGTTGAAGAACTTGAGGATATACGCCATAAAACTATGGGTTTATATGGAAAAGAAGATGCTGAAATTTTTGACTTTCACGTGTCATTACTCAAGGATGATGAAAAAATAAATGAAATTGAAAACCTAATAGAAGATGAAAACTATAGTGCTGCGTACGCTTGGTTTTATGTTTTTGAAAAACTAGAATTGAAGTACTTAGAAATGAACAATCAGTACTTTAAGGAAAGAGCTTCGGATGTTATAGAAGTAAGGAATAAAGTATTAGTTCAGATATTAGATTGTGTTGAAAATGAAATCAATTTAACAGAGCCAAGTATTTTAATTGTTGAAGAAATTGGTCCTGCTCAAACGTTGAGTTTAGATACTGATAAAGTACTAGGAATTGTATCAAAAGTTGGAGGTGAGACGTCCCACGCTACAATTCTTGCTAGATCCCTTGGTATTCCTGCTATTACAGGTCTAGAGAATCAAGTAGATGTTATTGTGGATGGTGAGTTAATTGGAATTGATGGCAGTAAAGGCGTGATATATTTAGATAGAAAAAATCCAGAAAAAATAGCTTCTTTACGTGAGGAAAAGAAGATTGAAGAAAAGATTTTTCAGGAACGTTTTTCAAGAGCTAAAATGCCAGCAATTACTGAAGATGAAGTTAAATTTAAGATTCTTGCAAATATTAGTAGTCCAAAAGAGGCAAAAATTGCATTTGAAAACGGTGCCGACGGAATTGGTCTATATAGAACAGAATTTCTGTATATGAATAGGGAAACGCCTCCTTCCGAGGAGGAACAGTATGAGATATACAAACAGGTATGCGAAAATATGCAGGGTTTACCTATAACCATTAGATCGCTAGATGTTGGGGGTGATAAACCTATTCCGTATTTAGGAATAGGTGAAGAAACCAATCCGTTTCTTGGAGTTCGAGGAATTAGATATTGTTTGCAAAACAAAGAAATTTTTAAAACCCAACTTAGAGCAATCTGCCGTGTTTCTGCTGATTATGAGATTCGTATTATGTACCCTATGGTTGGTATGTTAGAAGAAGTAATAGAAGCCAATAGTATTTTGGCAGAGGTGCAGGATGAATTAAGTAAAGAGGGAGTTGAGTATTCTAAACATATAAAGAAGGGTATAATGGTAGAGGTTCCTTCAATACTTTTCATTTTACCACAAATAGCTAAGGAATTAGATTTTTTAAGTATTGGCACAAATGATTTAACGCAATATTTATTGGCTATGGATAGAGAAAATGTATCTATTTCCAAACATTATAGTGCATTACATCCTACCGTCATATCTGCTTTAATTTCTATTATACAAAATTCTGATAAAGAAGGACTTGAGGTAAGTCTTTGTGGAGAGTTAGCGAGAAACCCTAAAGCTACCAACTTACTAAGTTCTATCGGACTTAGAAGTTATAGTATGTCAAGTCCTGCAATACCGGCAATTAAAGAGGCGATAAGAAAAATGAATATTAAAGAAAATAAAATCTCTTTAGATGATATTTATAAATGGAGTACACTATCCGTTGTTAAAAGTAAACTGCAATTATAATATCGAAAATAGGTTAGCTAGACCTTTTTAGAACATTTGTGCTGTATTTTTGAATTAGGATTCAAATTATTGATTATTAGATATTTATTTAAAAAACAATTTACTTGATTCTTAGTTTTAAGTTATTGATTTTAATGAAAAATACTTAAAATAAGATTTCATCAAAATATGATGTAGAATTTTGACAAAAATGTTTAATTAATACATCATTAATTCATAATACACATTTTTTGAGCCAAATAGAACATTTTTTATAGGTATTAATAACTATTTTTATACCCTACAGAATACTGAATATGATTAATAAAGAACTTAAAACTTATTTTGAAAAAGCCGATGAGTATAGGGTGTTAGAGACAAATAATCAGTTTCTAATACAGTATTCAATTGCGGAATCAAAAGAAAGAGATAGGATTTTTATTAAAGATCATATGCTAATGTTTGTTCTAAGAGGTAATCTTGGGGTGGCTACTCCAAATTACTTTTATAAACTGGAAGCTGGAGAAGCCATTTTCGTTAAGAAAGGGTCTATTATAGTTTGTGAAAAACTAAAACACGGAGATCAGCTAGAATGTATGTTAGGTCTTTTGACTGATGATTTTTTAAAAGACTTTATGAATAAAAATAAACGGATGATATCACCATCCGAGTTATTTGATGTCAAGTCTTTAGGCGCTTATCAATTTTTTATGGATAAATGGATGGATGCTTATATCAATTCTGTCTTACCATATTTTGAACTTACAACATCTCCTCCCGTGAATGAACTAATCTTTCACAAGTTTGAAGAATTACTTCTGTTACTGGTGTCTGGTCAAGAGCGTAGTTACTTTATGAGCTTCTTAAAAGAATGTTTGGTAGAAGAAAAGTCTCATATTGATGAAGTAATTCAAACGAATATGTATACCAGTTTGAATGTTGACCATTTAGCTCACTTATCTAATTTAAGTTTATCTCAGTTTAAACGAGAATTTAAGAAGAGGTACAAAGATTCGCCAGCCCATTGGTTAAGAACAAAAAGACTAGAATATGCCTCCCATCTTTTAATTACCACGAATAAAAATATAAATGAAATTTGTTATGACTCAGGTTTTAACAATACCTCCCATTTCTGTCGTCTTTTTCAAGAGAATTATAAAACCTCGCCTCTAAAATTTAGACAACAAGTACCTACCTGATCAATAACATTTTTAAAGTAACATTATGGAAAAGTAACCAAATTATCACTACCCATCTAAAGCCCTTTTTCTACAAGGAATAAGAACCAAAATCACAAATATTTAAGAACAAAGTTAAATGCCGAAAATAGTCGGCCAGGGTATTTATACCCTAAAATTAACGTAAAAAAGAAAAAATTATGAAACGATTTTTTAATGAATCTAAACAAGTAGTGACAGAAGCCATAGACGGTGAACTGCGCCTAACAGGAACTCAAAATCTAACTCGTGCAGATGGCTTTCCGTCGAGAAAATTTGTTGTTAGAGGTGACTGGGATAAATCTAAAGTAGCAATAATTTCAGGAGGTGGTGCAGGTCACGAACCCGCACACCTCGGCTTTATAGGCAAAGGTATGTTAACTGCTGCTATCTCTGGAGAGGTTTTCGCTTCACCTAGTGTGGAAGCAGTTTTAGCTTGTATTTTACACGTTACTGGCGATGCTGGTTGTTTATTAATTGTAAAAAACTATACGGGCGACAGATTGAACTTTGGTTTAGCAGCTGAAAGAGCAAAGAAAATGGGCAAAAAAGTAGAAATGGTAGTTGTTCAAGACGATATAGCCATAGCTGATGCTCCACAACCAAGAGGTATTGCAGGTACGCTCTTTGTGCACAAAATTGCAGGTTATCTGTCTGAAAAAGGATCGTCGTTAGAAGAAATAAAACAAAAAGCAGAGGAAACAGCTCAAAATAGCTTCTCTCTAGGTTTAGCTATTTCCACTTGTACATTGCCTGGTAAAGAATTGACAGTTACAGATGCTCCAGCAGAATTAGGTTTAGGAATTCACGGTGAGCCAGGTTTAGAAAAAGTAGATTTTAAAGGCGGCAAAGAGGCAGTTGCTATGGTACTTTCACGACTATTTGCAGAAACAAAACCTGAAGAAAACTATGCTCTTTTGATTAATAACCTTGGTGCGGTAACGCCTTTAGAAATGTCAATAATTGCAAATGAAGTTCTTACATCTCGATACAAAGACCAAATTGAGTTTATAATAGGTCCAGCTCTTTTAATGACTTCATTAAATATGTATGGGTTTAGTTTCTCTTTAATGAAGCTAACAGAAGAAAATAAAGAAATGCTATTGGCCCCCGTAGAACCTAAATCGTGGCCAGGTGTTATCAAACCTTTAGAGCCAAAAATATTTGATATCAGCTATTTACAGTTAAGGAAGACTTTTGAGCCAAGTATGAATCCTAAAGTAGAAGATTACCTTCAAACTATTTGTGCTTCTTTAATAAATGCAGAAGAGCATTTAAATAATTTGGACAAACAAATAGGAGATGGAGATACAGGTAGCACTTTTGCTGCTGGGGCAAATGGAATCATTGATTTATTAAATTCTAAAAGTTTACCGCTTAACGATACTGGAGATTTACTCGTTGCTATTGGTGAGTTACTTGCTAGTCATATGGGCGGCTCTAGTGGTGTGCTATCATCAATTATGCTAACAAATGCTGGGGCTTGTGTTTCTAAAGGAAACGATTTGGACGTAGCTCTAAAATCAGGTGTAAAAATGATGATGAAATATGGTGGTGCAAAGTTAGGGTCTAGAACTATGATAGATGCGTTACTACCTGCTGTTGAAAAATTGAAAGATATGGATTTGGAAGCAGCAGCTTTAGCAGCTCGAGAAGGTGCTAATTCTACCGCAAAAATGGAAAAAGCTGAATCCGGACGTTCTTCTTATTTAAGATCTGAAAGTCTGAAAGATGTAGTCGATCCTGGAGCCGAAGCTATTGCGATATTATTCGAATCAATTGCTTTAAAACTTAAATACAAACATTAATCTTTTCTCTGGAGGACTTTTTATTAGTTAGTTGTAGTGAAAAGTTCTCCGTTCTATTAAGCAATAAAATGATTAAAAATACGAGAACACTTGGTGAATTCATCATAAAAAATCAATTGGCCTTTCCATTTTCTACGGGAGAATTATCTAGTCTTATTAATGGAATTCGCTTAGCGGCTAAGGTGGTAAATCACGAAGTTAATAAAGCTGGTTTGGTTGATATTTTGGGCGCTTATGGAGAGACTAATATTCAAGGTGAGAAACAGCAAAAGCTTGATGTATTTGCAAATGAAAAATTTATACAGGCTCTGGACAACAGAGAAATAGTGTGTGGTATCGCCTCTGAGGAAGAAGAAGATTTTGTGATATTAAACAGTGATGACAAAAAGAACCAAAATAAATATGTTGTTTTAATAGATCCACTAGACGGCTCATCAAACATCGATGTTAATGTTTCTGTGGGGACTATTTTTTCAATTTATAGAAGAATAAGCCCTTTAGGTAGTCCAGTTCAGCTAAAGGATTTTTTACAACCCGGAAAGGACCAAGTTGCTGCAGGATATATTATTTATGGAACATCGACTATGATTGTTTATTCTACAGGTGATGGTGTTAATGGGTTTACACTTAATCCTGCCATTGGTTCATTCTACCTTTCTCATCCGAATATGAAATTTCCGGAAGATGGTAGCATTTATTCTGTTAATGAAGGTAATTATGTTCATTTTCCGAATGGTGTAAAACAATATATCAAATATTGCCAAAAAGAAGAAGGAAATCGCCCTTACAGTTCGAGGTATATCGGCTCGTTAGTATCAGATTTTCATAGAAATATGATCAAGGGTGGAATTTATATGTATCCAAATAGTGAGATTGCCAATGATGGGAAATTACGGTTATTATATGAGTGTAATCCTATGGCGTATATAGCTGAACAGGCAGGAGGAAAAGCAAGTGACGGTCAAAGTAGAATTTTAGATATCAAGCCCACTGAATTGCACCAAAGAGTTCCATTTTTTTGTGGGAGTAAAAATATGGTTAAAAAACTAGAAGAATATATTACAACTTGTCAATAGTATTTTAAGAAATAGAAAATACATTTAATTAGTTAAAGCTTTAGTAAAATGACACCAAACAAAACCACATTATCTACAATTGCAAAGGATTTAAATGTATCAGTATCAACTGTATCAAAAGCTCTTGCAAATAGCCCCGAAATTAGTAGTAAAACAAGAAAAAAAATTTCAGCATATGCAAAAGAAAGTAATTATAGCCCAAACATTTTAGCTTCCAGCTTTAGAAAAGGAAGTACGAAGACAATTGGGTTGATTATTCCAAACATTACAAATCCATTCTATGCTAAAGTATTTGTTGGGATTGAAAAATATTTAGATGAAAAAGGATATAAATTAATAGCTTCTATATCAAATGATTATTTAGAAAAGGAAATTAAAAATATATCTATAATGTCAAGTGGCTTTGTAGACGGATTAATTGTTTGTGTTTCTAAAGAAGCTGAACAAAAAAAGGAGTATCGACATATAAATTCTTTAATTAACAATAGAATCCCTTTAATATTATTTGATAGGGTCTGCGATGAGATATATTGTGATAAAGTTATAACGGATAATTTTCAAGCTGCTTTAGATGCCACAGAATATCTTATAAAACATAGAAAATGCAGACATATCGTAATGACTTCTAAAACAAATAATTTGCATCATTTAAAGTTAAGAAAAAAAGGTTTTGAACAAGCAATTGATAAACATAAAGCAACTGTTAAATCCAGTATAATACTTGCTGAAAAGTCTAATATTCTTAGACAAAAACTTGAGAATGCCTTAAGAGATGATTCTAGTATTGATGGTGTTTTTGGGCTAAATGAAAAAAGTGTTTTACACGCTACATTATCAATTAATAAATTAAAAAAAACAGATAAAGAAGTTTCTATTACGGGGTTTTGTAATGACCTTCAATCTAAATATAACTCCTCCCTTATTGTTATAAATCAGAATCCAAAAGAAATCGGCAAAGAATCCGCTAGGCTACTATTGGATAGAATTAAGAGTGGAAATTTAATAAGTGATTTTTGTACTAAAATCATTGATGTTGACCTAACATAAAACCATAGATTTAGTTGTACCATTATTGAAATAATAAGAAGTCAAAAACACTTGTCAATTTGTATCTAAATATTGGAAAATGCTGTCAAATGTATTGAAAGTATAGAAAACACCCCGAACAGTATATATTTCAGGATTGAATTAATACTGTAGAATAAGTTTTTGTAAATACCTCTATTTCAAATAAATAATGAATAGGATGGTTAGGTATTTCAATCTTTTCCGCTACTAAAACAGAACGTTTTTCACTTAAGCTAGACAATTTTGTCTGGCTTTTTTGTTTTAGTGTTTTATGGACTCTTTTGGATTGCTTGTAAATTTCAACTAACAAGATCATTCATTTATAAAGACAATTTCTTCGATAAGTAGGATAGTTTTGTACAAATTGTTTTTAGTTGTCTTTGTGTCTACTAAAAAAATCACCAAATGATTTATAATATAATTCGGCATTAAATCTATTTTATTGGCAAATTATGGTTTTTATATTTTCACTTCAAGCCAAAAAAATCTCATAAATAAAAAATTATATATAGATTCTTTCAAAAAGCAGTTTGCGAAGATTGATAAGATAACGTTCAAGAAGATATTTGATTTCTAAATGTTCTTCTATTGTTTGCACTGGGATTTGTATTACCTGGATCTCCTTATACTAAAAGGAAAGGTTATCAAATAAACGATGTTCACAACAGAGAGAGTAGTATGACTATCTAAAACTTTAAAATCAGAAATATAAAAATTTTTCATTCTTTCTATTGAGAAAACTCTAATATGAGCTTTAGATCTATAACCATGATAATTAATAGTATGGATATCTATCATTATCGTATATAGGTTTACTAATATCACAATTAAAATATAATATTAGATGTGCTAATCTGCAAACTGTACTCTAATAAGTGGACTGTTTAAAAAACTATAGAGAACTTTGATATTCATATGAAATTTAGAAGAAATTGATTCAGTAAAGTCCTTAAGTTCCTTTATTTTATCTTTATCATAATAAACACTATTAATAAGAACACCATTTATCGCTCTTGAGTTCGTGATTTTTGCTAGTGGATTATTATTTAAAATAACCAAATCTGCAACTTTCCCTTCTTCAATACTTCCATAGTCTTTATCCATCTCTGCAAACTTAGCGGAAATAATAGTAGAGCTTTGCAATGCTTCTAAATTAGATAACCCACTATTGGTTAAATCTTTTAATTCGTCATGTATGCTAAACCCTGCAAAAATATAGGAATCTGTAACGTCTGTTCCTGTCATTATAGGTACACCAATGGTATTAGCCATTTCAACCTGTTTTCTAGATAAATCATAGAAATTAGTGTTTAATCCCTTATGCTCTTCCGATAGATTTTTCTTTGCATTGTTTTTTACATCAAACCCCCACCATAAATTTTTTCGAATGCTTGTAATGTATTTAAGATTCGGATTCTCAATAAATGACGTATCATGGGCATTGGCCTCAAATTTTAAGGTTTGAAGTGTTGGAACCCAATATGCATTATGTTTTTGCATTAATTTCATCAACTTTTTTGCGGTTTGAGTATCGAAATCTTTAACCATTGATTTTTTGGACTTACTGTAAAAACTTTTCCAGTTTATAGAAGTTCTTAAGCTATCTGCTCCCGGAAAAGATTCAAACATAAAAATGCGTCCATGCTCAAAACTTCTTTGCCCTAATAAAATAGCCTCTTCAAGACTTACAAACATTGGTTTATGACCAGCGAAATGTAATCCGTATTTTGGCGTGGAATACGCCAGTTGTTTGTATGATTTTGGAGGTATTTGTTGATATATTTTAATAAAGTCTACCTGCTCATTTTTATAAAACTGTAACAATGCATTTACATCCGATGGATTTTCTAGTTTAAAAAAGTCTGGAAACCCAGATGGTATTGCAGATGCACCATCCATTTGATAACTGCTTTGTAGCACATATCTGGGGCTTACTCTTGTATTTGCTTCGAGTTCTTTGTTCCACTGTAAACGTTCTTTACTACCAACCCAGTAGCTATCACGCTTATTAAGTTGTCCTGACATGTCACGAACGCCAGTCACTCCGTTTGCTATATACAACGGATGGTGTAACCATTCTGAATGTTGATTGGAATGCGTATGCATATCCCATAAGCCAGGAATCAAATATTTATTACGGCCATTGATTATTAAAGAATTAAAATCTTTATTAGAGATCTCTAAACTATCGATCTTTTGAATTCTATTTTCTTTTATAAGTACATTTCTATTTTCTAAAATGTTACCAGATTTTACATCAATAATATTTATGGATTTTATGATAACTGTGTTATGCTTTGCTGGTGGTTTTAGTTCTGGCATCGGCCAGTAAATTCCTAATAGTATTACCAAAAAAACGAAAACAATAGTCCCCAATAGTATTTTCAAAAATTTTAATAGTTTATTTCGCATATCTGAATTAGAAAATGGTTTTGTTAGAAACTACTTCATTTGTAGAATTGAATTCAGGTTTAAATTTTCAGATCATTTTTGACGATAGAAAATTGTAAAAACTGGTCGTTTTTTAGTAGTTAGTCTCAATAGTTATGCTAGGTCCTAAAAATGATTCGTGTATTTCAACTTTTGATATATTCTTATTTTCTCCATCCAATAATTGATTTTTCTTCGCCAAGTTCTTCAACTAACATTTTTTTTTCAGTTATAGTAATAAGTTTATACTCCTGTATTTCACTTCCTTTGAAAATTTTCAGAATATTATTTACATTGTTATACTCCCAGTTTCCTCTAGTCATCCTTCCATTTATCATGTAGTCAACGGTTCCTTTAGGATCTAATAAAATCCAGGTTTTTTTCTGAATTTCTAGAGCATATTCAAGTTTTTGTCCATCTACAATAAAATATTCAGCATACCACTTTCCAGAAGTTAATAAATCAATAGTTCCTTTTTCTTGAGCTGTTCCTTGTACTATTGAAAATATGATTATAACTACTATTATTAATTTTTGCATATAACTAGTTTATTTATAATAAGTTCTTTTTTATACAGAATTTTAATTGCTACAAAATATAATGCTTATTGAGTTTTTTCCAAGATAGCAGGTCGCAATAAAAACAATCCTATAAAAGCGATGTATTTGCTAATTTGTTTTCTGATTTTAATTTCTTTTCTAAGTTCTCGGTCAGCTAATTAACTACAATACGAAACAAATCTATATTAATATGATATAATACCCTGACGGAATTATCATTTCAACAGTATTTATAGGAAATATATTATTTCATGAAGAATCTGAATCTTCTACAAAGTTTAAAAGCAATATGCTGAAAATTTATCTTATTGATTGTTACTTTGGTTTTTGAAAAATAGTAGTTAATAAGAGTATTTATAAACTTAATCGACTTATATCAAATTTCTCGATTATTGAATTTGCGAAGTTGTTTTAAATTGACTTAATTCTTTATACTTGAGTATCTTTTGTAATCTTTATAAAGCTATTAATAATGTAGAATGAGCTTTTATAGATGTCTGAATTTCAAAAACATTTCAGAACGGTACTTCAAGCACTGTTAGCATGCTTTTAATGTTTCTTTTAGAGTTTATTTTTGGTAGGACTATGAAATTTTAAATAGATAATTTAAGTTATCATGAATTTAAGAAAAGTTTTATGAAAAGCTTCTACCTTTGGCATTTTTAAAATTTTAACCCCTATCGAAAAAGAAATTGCTAAAGAAAATATTACCATATAAATAGCTTTTAAGTTCGCCCCTAAACAATCATCAATGAAATTATTTTTTTCTTCTCTTTTATTCTTATTCTTATATAGTTCATTATATGCTCAGACCCTTTTGGGAAGTGTAGTAAATCAAAATCAACAAGTACTAAAAGAAGCTACCATCTTAAACAAAACGACAAATGAACATACCCATACGAATACTTATGGAAGTTTTAATTTAAAAAATGTCTCAGTTGGTGATATTATAAAATTTTCACGTTTAGGTTATCGAAGTGAAGAATTGATAGTTAAAGATCTGAACTCACCTTTAGCTATAGTATTGTTTCCAGAATCGATCAATTTGGATGAGGTTATTATTGCTTCAGAGGTTAATACACTTCAATTAATTACAGATATAGATACACAAATCAATCCAGTAGATTCTTCTCAGGATATTTTGAGAAAAGTTCCTGGATTATTTATAGGTCAACATGCTGGAGGAGGTAAAGCAGAACAAATTTTTTTACGTGGTTTCGATATTGATCATGGGACTGATATTAACCTAACTGTTGATGGATTGCCTGTTAATATGGTATCCCATGCTCATGGACAAGGATATGCTGATTTACACTTTGTAATTCCTGAAACTATAGATAAAGTAGATTTTGGAAAAGGGGGCTATTATGAAGACAAAGGTAACTTTGCCACTGCAGGTTATGTAGATTTTAAAACCAAAGAAAATTTAGATACTAGTATGATTAAGTTGGAAGCAGGACAGTTTGATACATATCGCATTTTGGGAATGTTTAATATTATAAATACCGCACAACACAATGCTTATATAGCATCAGAATATTTGTCTACGGATAGTTTTTTTGACAGTCCACAAAACTTTAATCGGACTAATATCTTTGGGAAGTATACGGGTTTTGTTACTAAAAGTGATAAACTCGGTGTTATCATCTCTAATTTCGACAGTAAATGGGATGCATCAGGGCAAATACCGCAACGAGCTGTCGATAGCGGTTTGATTTCAAGATTTGGTGCTATTGACGATACAGAAGGAGGTAATACATCAAGAATTAATTTTTTAGTCAACTATGATAAAATTATTGACAGAAAATCAACTTTGAAGAATAGTGTTTATTGGAGTGAATATGATTTTGAACTCTATTCAAACTTTACTTTCCTATTAGAAGATCCTATTAATGGTGATCAAATAAGGCAAAAAGAAGGTAGAACAATTTTTGGACTGAATAGTGAATACCAAAAAGCCTTTTCTGTCCATAAGCTTGAGGGAACTTGGCAGGCAGGGATTTCTCTTAGAAATGATCAAAGTAAGGATAATGAATTATCTCGTTCACGTAATAGAATCGAAACTTTAGAACAGATTCAGTTTGGAGATATTAATGAGACGAATTTTGGAGCTTATCTAGGAGCAAACATTAAATTCAATAAGTGGACATTTAACCCCTCTATCCGTGTAGATTATTTTGATTTTCAATATAACGATGCACTGTTGGGAGTTTATCAAACCCAAGAGGAGACAGAGGCTATCGTTAGTCCTAAACTTAATGTTTTTTATAATGTATCCAACGAATTACAAATGTATATCAAAGCCGGAAAAGGTTTTCATTCTAATGATACAAGAGTCGTAGTTGCTAGAGAAGGCAAAACTATATTGCCATCAGCTCTTGGGAGTGATATAGGATTTGTTTGGAAACCTACTTCCAAAATGCTTTTTAATCTTGCGTATTGGTATTTACATTTAGAACAAGAGTTTGTATACGTAGGAGATGCTGGGATTGTAGAACCTAGTGGAGAAACCAGACGTCAAGGAATTGATTTTAGTTATAGATATCAGGTTTTCCCTTGGATGTTTTGCAATCTTGATGCAAATTATACACATGCTAGATCTATTGACGAACCTTCAGACGCAGATTACATTCCACTAGCAGCAGATTTTACGTTAATGGGAGGTGTTAATATTCTACACAAGTCAGGCTTTTTCGGAAGCGTCAATGTCCGACATTTAAATGATCGTCCTGCTAATGAAGATAATAGCATTGTGGCAGAAGGATATACTATCACAGATATGAACGTAGGGTATAAATTGGGAAAAATCAGTCTAGGGATTCAAATACAAAACCTATTTGATCAGGATTGGAACGAAACTCAATTTGCTACAGAATCACGTTTATCAGGAGAACCTGAATCTGTTGAAGAAATCCATTTTACTCCGGGAACGCCTTTCTTTTTAAGAACTACAGTACAGTATAATTTTTGATAAGGATTATGTTCCAAAGACATAATGCAGTTTATTTTGCGAGAGTTTAATACATCCCCTAAGCTTACTTTTGAGATTCTTACTTAATATTAAGTATACAAAAAGTCGATAACATTTTTAATGTCTTCAATCAAAACCGAATTATTTATATAATTTTGATTTGATAAAATAGTAGTCTCTAAGAATGAAAAAATTAAGCCCCATTATGTTTGTGGGTACAGGATCAGATGTTGGAAAAAGCATTATCGTGACTGGTGTCTGTAGATTGTTAAAACGAAAAGGATATACTCCGGCACCTTTTAAAGCGCAAAATATGTCGCTTAATAGCTTTGTTACTCCTGATGGACTAGAAATAGGGAGAGCCCAAGCGGTACAAGCTGAAGCGTGTAAAATAGATTGTTCTACAGACATGAACCCTATTTTATTAAAACCTTCTGGGACCAATAAATCACAAGTGGTTTTACATGGTAAGCCTATTGGAGATCAAACGATAAAAGAATATTTTTTAGGAGATAATAAAAAGCATTTATTTGAAGAAGCAATTACTGCATTTTCAAGGCTTCAGGAACAATATAATCCCATCGTTTTGGAAGGAGCAGGAAGCATTAGCGAACTTAATTTAAAACATAGAGACATTGTAAATATGAGGATGGCCAAAGTCGCTAATGCCGATGTTTACTTGATAGCTGATATTGATAAAGGTGGGGTTTTTGCAAGTGTTTATGGATCTATAGCATTACTAGAACCTTGGGAAAAAGAATTGATAAAAGGAATCATTATCAATAAATTTAGAGGAGATGTTTCTTTATTTGAGGAAGGAAAAACGATTTTAGAAAAATTAACAGGAATGCCTGTATTAGGAATCGTACCTTATGCAAAAGATATATATATAGAAGAAGAAGACTCTGTAGCATTGTTACAAAAAAATATGACCTCATCAGAAGGGAAAATCAATATAGCAGTTATACTACTCCCTTATATCTCTAATTATACGGATTTCAATGTTTTAGAAAAAGATCCCAGAACTCATTTGTATTATGCTGATGATCCTAAAAATATAAGAAATGCTGATATTATCATTATACCAGGAAGTAAAAATACAATCCAAGATTTGCTATTTCTTCGACAAAAAGGTATCGCAAAAATTATTCTTGAGGCATACCAAACTGGTAAAAAGATCATTGGAATTTGTGGTGGGTATCAAATGCTGGGAATGTATGTAGAAGATCCTTTGAGTGTAGAAACTAAAATCAAGACCATACCAGGTCTTGGCATCTTACCTATTTCTACAAAGCTAACTGTAACAAAAACAACGGTTCAGTGCAGCTTCACTTTCAAAGAATACCCTGAAATTTGTAGCGGTTATGAAATTCACATGGGAGAAACTACTACTAAAAAAGAAGCTCCTTTAAATACAATAGGAGAGGTTAATGAAGGATATTTAGCAGAAAATTGCTGGGGAACTTATATTCATGGTATTTTGGATAACCCTGTCGTAATTGAAGATCTTTTAAGTAGTTTTTCTGTAGCAAAAAGAAATACAACTTTTGATTATAAAGCTTATAAAGAAGAAAACTATGATAAGCTAGCCGATCTGTTAGAAGAACATCTAGATATAGATGCCATGGTTTCAGAAATGCAACTATTATCATGATCTACGGGCACGGTGATGACAGATATCAATATGATATAGATTTTAAGGCTAATTTTAGCTCAAATGTATGGTATCAAAAGACTTCGAAAGAACTGTTGCAATATCTTCAAAAACAATTATCTGAGATTACAAACTATCCTGATCCAAATGCTGATGAACTAGTAGAAAAAATAGCAAGTCATCATCAATTGAAAACTGAAAACATTTTGGTTACCAACGGAGCGACAGAAGCTTTTTATATAATTAGTAATCTTTTTTTTGGTAAGAAAGCAAGTATCGGAATCCCAACATTTTCTGAATATGAAGATGCTTGTGAACGTCATAAAATGCAGATAACATATTATAATCGACAAGATGTTGTTTTCAATGATTTTAAAGAAGATTTGGCATTTATATGCAACCCTAATAATCCAGATGGTTTCTCTAATTCTTTGCCTGAAATAAGAAAATTAGTAATAGAATTCCCTAAGACTACCTTCGTAATTGATGAGGCTTATATTGATTTTACGTTTCAGGTGGGTTCTTGCGTTTCTTTACTTGATGAATTTGATAACATTATTATTATAAAATCACTTACCAAGTTGTTTTCTATACCAGGGTTGCGATTAGGGTATATTTTATGTAATGCTGTAAGTAGAAAAAAACTACAACAATACAAAATGCCCTGGAATGTAAATACTTTAGCGATTGAAGCGGGGAAGTATATTTTTGAGAATTATGAGAGAATATTTCCTGATATGGCTGTGCTGCTTACGTATTGCAAATCCTTGCAAAAAGAAATTGATGCATTAGATGGATTTAGGGTGATTCCTTCTCAAACCAATTATTTTTTGGTCAAATTAAATATGCCTGATGCGTCCAAACTCAAAGATTATTTAGCAAATACACATCAATTATTAATTAGAGATGCTTCAAATTTTAAAGGATTAAATCAACATTACATAAGAATTGCCAGCCAGGATCCGCAAAAAAATGAGTTGTTAATCAATGCATTAAAAGCATGGAGTATTTACCAGTAGTCATTCCATTGTTGTTGGGTTACCTGCTTGATTTGACTTTTGGAGATCCAAGAAATCTACCACACCCCATACGATTATTTGGAAATAGTATTTCTTATGGAGAAAAAAGAATGAATGAAGAATCGTTTAGATGTATAAAAGGAGCTTTGCTCACGATCACACTTGTGACTATAACTATGCTATTTTTTTATGTTATACCACGGTTATTGACGCCATATCCTATTTTGTATTATAGTTTTACAACAGTTTTTGTATTCTACAGCTTAGCTAATAAAAGCTTAATTGATGAAGGTAAGGCTGTTTTTACAGCTTTAGAAAAAGGATTAGATCAAGGTAGAAAACGATTATCCTGGATTGTAGGTAGGGAAACAGATCAATTAGATGAACAACAAATTAAGAGGGC
This sequence comes from Aquimarina algicola, assembly GCF_006443095.1. Taxonomy (GTDB): domain Bacteria; phylum Bacteroidota; class Bacteroidia; order Flavobacteriales; family Flavobacteriaceae; genus Aquimarina; species Aquimarina algicola. Next base: position 399,725 of record NZ_VFWZ01000002.1, on the reverse strand, counting down.
AGTTTTTGAAACTATGTCTGAAAATCTAAGTGATGGTGTAATAGCCCCTTTATTTTATTATGCATTATTTGGAGTAGGAGGAGCGATGGGGTATAAAATGATCAATACGCTGGATTCTATGATTGGATATAAAAATGAACGCTATATCAACTTTGGGAAGTTTGCGGCTAGGTTAGATGATGTAGCAAATTATATTCCTGCTAGATTGACTGCGTTATTGATGCTTATAGTGACTGCAAAAATTCATAAAATTCCATTTGTATTGAAATATGGTAAGCAGCATTCAAGTCCAAATGCGGGATATCCCGAAGCTGCATTGGCTGCTATTTTAGATTGTAAATTCGGAGGCCCTAATTACTATCACGGAAAATTAATTAATAAACCTTTTATAGGAACCAATGATAGGATTTTGAACAATGATGAAATAAAAACAGTGGCCAGTGTCAATCAAAAAGTAACATGTACTTTTGTACTCTTGATTGCTGTTATCTACTATTGTTTATATAATGTGTAAGAGAATTATTATTACAGGAGCTCCCGGGACAGGAAAAACCAGCCTTATCGATATATTGCAAAAAAAAGGGCATGCTTGTTTTTCCGAAATTTCAAGACAAATCATCATTCAGCAACAACAACAGCAAAGTAATAAAACACCTTGGGAAGATCTTTTTGGTTTTACTAATCTGGTGTATCAACAAACTGTTGAAGAACTGCATATCCCCATTCACAAAAACACCTTTGTAGATCGTGGATTGCCAGATACCATTGCATACTTACAAACAAAATCTGAAGTAATCCCAGATTATTTATTGAATTTTCCCTTCAAAGAATATTATAATAACACAGTGTTTTTAGCTCCTTTTTGGGAAGAGATTTACGTTGGTGATCCTCAAAGGTTACAATCCTCTAAAGATGCCATAGAGATTCATAATAACCTTTTACAAGTTTATACTGCATTAGATTTTAAAATAGAAATACTACCTAAAACAACCTTAACAAAGCGTATAGAATTTATTCAATCTATTATTATTTAGTATATTCGTTTCTGATTTTATGGTTCTTTTAGAAATAAAAGATTAAAAGGGAATTTGGTGAGATTCCAAAACTGTTCCCGCAACTGTAATACGCAATAAAAAACATTACTGCTAGATAACCACTGTCTGCCTAATGCGGATGGGAAGGAAGTAGTAATGCGTAAGTCAGGAGACCTGCCATATTATTTGTTATTATTAACTCTCGGGTAAAGGGTTAGTTATAAAAAATAGATGGACTATATGTCTTTGTTTGACCTTTGGGCTTAACCCCGAATGCTATTTTTTCTTTCTACAACTTTTCCCATTTTTAATTTACGATCTAGGCAATGGGAAAAAATATACCAAAAGTATCTACAACTTTTCAGTTTTGTGATGGGGGTTCTTGTCGAAAAGCGAAAAGTGAAATTGCAGTACGAGAAGCAAGAGCTTATTTACGTAATCAAGGACTTTGGGACAATACACATACCATAAAAACAAGATGTAATGGTAGATGTGAGGATGCACCTACATGGATTGTACAGCCAGATAATTTTTGGTACAAAGAGGTCACTCCTGAAAAAGCAATTTCTATTGTAAAATCTCATACACAAGACAATAAACCTGTAGAAGAGTATCTGTTATATAAAGACGGCTGGACATCATTGCTAACCAACAAAGAAAAAGCCGCTGTTCGTCCAACTTTCAAGCATAAAACTGATATAGAGCATGGAGAAGTTCTGATAGCCAGAGCTTTTGCTTCAGATCAACATTTATATCCGTTGTTTCAAGTTTTATTTAAAGAACCCCGTCCCATAGCTGTACAGCAAAATGATACAATTGTTGAAATAAAAACAGCACATACAGTCGATTATACTGATGAATATATGGTACATGTTGATGGAAATGAAATCAACTTGTCACTAACAATTGCTAGTATCCCAAAAGATATTTCGGATGAGATTGCAAATCGAAAAGTAAGCGTTGCAGAAGTAATCTGGCTGAAAAACAGCGCGACATTTACCAAAGCATTACGGCTTAAAAATAAAAAAGGAGAGCATTTAGCTACTCTATGGATAAAAGAAGAAGATACCCATACCTGGGAGCATATCCTGAACATATACTTGTCTATGGATTCTAAACACATTAGAATAGAAGAGCATGAATTACAATAGGATAAGTATATTGGGCTGTGGATGGTTAGGATATCCTTTGGCATTAGATTTTCTTTCAAAAGGAATTTCAGTAAAGGGGTCTACTACTACCGAAAGTAAAATTGAAACCTTTCAGGAAGAAGGGATTATTCCTTTTCTTTTCACATTAGGTGAAACAAAAGATCAGATCTACAAAGATTTTTTAGAAAATAGCGATGTGCTCATTATTAATTTTCCGCCAAAACGTATCCCCAATATCATAGAAGTATATCAAAAACAAGTGCAAAGTGTACTTCCATACATTTCTAAAACACAAAAAGTGATTTTTGTGAGCTCTACTTCGGTATATCAAAATACGAATAATGAAGTTTCAGAAACGCTACAAATTGAACCCGAAAAAGAATCAGGTAAGGCCGTTGCCATAGTAGAGAAATTACTGCAAGATGAATTAGGAGATCGTTTAACGACCTTAAGATTATGTGGGTTAATTGGATACGATCGCTTACCAGGTCGATTTCTTGCGAATAAAAAAGAAGTATTGAATGGTGATGCACCAATTAATGTTATTCATAGAGATGATTGCATAGGTTTGATTAATGCTATTTTGAAAAAAAATGTCTGGGGAGAAATTATTAATGGTTGTGCAGATCATCATCCGTTACGTAAAGATTTTTACATGCAGGCTGCTCTCAAGATCAGTTTGACGCCTCCTACTTTTAAAAAACAGGACAAAATTGCTTATAAAATTATTGCTAATACAAAGAGCAAAAATGTATTAGGATACTCATATATATATCCGGATCCTTTAAAATTAATTTAATGAAGCATTATTCAGTAGCTGTTGTAGGAGCTGGTCCTGGAGACCCAGATTTATTAACTGTAAAAGCGCATAGACATATTCAGAATGCAGATGTAATTCTGCATGATAATCTGGTTTCTGATAACATAATGATCATAAATAGTGACGCAGAAAAAATATATGTTGGACGCAAATACGGGGATACTTCTAATCAATGGGAACGTCAACAGAAAATAAACCAACTATTAGAACATTATTATTTTGAAGGAAAAAAAGTGGTACGCCTAAAGTCGGGCGATCCTTATATATACGGTAGAGCGGCTGAAGAAGCTCGATATCTGACCGAAAAAACATTCCTTTTGAGGTTGTGCCGGGGATTTCGGCAGCCCTTGCAGCGGCTAATATTTGTAATATTCCTATTACAGAACGTAACCGATCAAATGCTATGTTGATATGTACCGCACATACTGCAGATTATTCATATGAACAGTTAAATGGTATTGCTCATATGTTAAAAGCAGGAAATACAATTTCTATTTATATGGGCTTGAAAAGCTTGCATAAAATTGTTCCTAAATTATTAGAAGTATGTGAAGATGAAACTATTCCTGTAAATGCGATTTCAAGCGTTTCAAGAAAAGAACAAACCATGGTTACGGGAAACTTAGGAAACATAGAAGAAAAAATAACCAACAGCAATGTACAAATGCCAGTAGTTTTTATTATTGGTGCAATACCTATTGAATCTAAAAACTAATATTAAATGAAGCAGGGAATTTTATTATGTGGACATGGTACGCGAAGAGAAGCAGGCGTAAAATCATTTAAACGATTGGTGAGCATTCTTAAAGAACGTTATCAAGATGCCTATGAAGTCGATTATGGTTTTTTAGAATTTAATCATCCTACATACGAAGCAGCGGTAGAACGTATGTATGCAAATGGGATCCGTAAAATTTATGCTTTGCCTGTTATTTTATTTGCAGGTTCTCATGCCAAAAACGACATTCCTTACGAATTAAATACGCTGCAAACGTATCATGATGATTTAACCATTTCTATGGGAAAACATATTGGTGTAAGTTCTTTTTTACTGGATTTATCAGTAAAACGTATTGAGGAAACCGAAAAAAACTTGCCAAAAGTAGATAGAAAAGATACATGTTTGGTAGTGGTTGGTAGAGGAACTACAGATCCAGATGCCAATAGCGATGTTGCCAAATTAACTCGCATGCTTTGGGACGGAATGGGATTTGGCTTTGCAACTACTGCCTATAGTGGAACTGCTTATCCCAAAATTGATGAAGGCTTGCAGTTAGTAGAAAAGTTAGGTTTTAAACGGACTATTGTCATTCCTTTTTTCTTTTTTACAGGCGTTTTATTAGAACGAATCTATAACCATGTTTCTGAAATGAATGCTAATTCTGATTTAGAATATGTGTATACCGATCCATTTGGAGCGGATGAATTGATTTTACAAGCCTTTGATGAGCGTTTGCACGAAGCCCAAAATGGAATAGCAAATATGAACTGTCAGTTATGTAAATACAGAAAACAAGTGATTGGTTTTGAGGAATATCAAGGGAAAGAACAAATGGGGCATCATCTAAATGTGAAAGGGATTTTATTTGAAGAAGATGAGAAACCTAATGAAAATCAAAACGGATTAGGAAACAAAATTAAAAAGATGTTAGGAATATGACATTAGGGCAAATATATGGAGTTTCCTTAGGACCGGGTGATGCCGATTTAATTACACTAAAAGGTTTAAAAACCCTGCGGCAAGCTGATAAAATCTATTATCCGGGGTCATTATTTAAAAATGGTAGAAAATCCAGCTATTCATTATCTATTTTACAACAATACGATTTAGACATAGAAAAACTCAACGGTTTCTACTTAAAAATGGATGTAGAAAGGGTCCAAGCAAACACCATTTACGAAACTACATTTCAACAAATAGTAGAAGATTATCATAAAGGTTTGTCTGTAGTTATTGTTAGCGAAGGAGATATCAGCACCTTCAGTTCTTTTTCTTATCTATTAAAAAAAATAAAAGCGCATGAACTATCGGTAGACTTAATTCCAGGTATTACTTCGTATTCACATTTGGCTTCAGAAAGTGGAATACCTTTGTGTTTACAGAATGAGAAAATTACCATCATTCCGCGCATTCAAAGTGCAGCAGAATTACAAGAAGCGATACTGAATTTTGATACAGTGATATTGATGAAAATAAAATCGGTTATGGATAGTATTACTGCCATAATTGACCCAAAAATACATAGTATTACTTATGCAGAACGCTTAGGGACCGACAAACAGTTTATCACCAACAATTGGGCAAAAGCTAACCAAAGAGAGATCCCTTATTTTTCTTTACTCATTATTAAAAAAATCAATCAATGCAAATAACCGTTGCGGGCTTGGGACCTGGAGATATCGATTATATGTTACCTGTAGTCAAAAATGCTTTGCAGAGAGCAGATGTGGTTATTGGTTACGATTATTATTTTCAATTTGGAGAATCGCTTTTTAGAGAAGATGCAGAACTCATTTCAATGCCCTTGGGTAAGGAAGAAGCAAGAGCACATAAGGCAATTGAAAAAGCGAATGAAGGTAAATATGTGGTAGTTATTGGTTCTGGTGATGCAAGTATTTATGCAATGGCTGCTATTGTTTATGAAGTAGTTTCTAAAGAAGACCACGATGCTATAGAATTAGAAACATTACCAGGTGTTTCTGCTTTTTTAGCTGCAGGAAGTAAATTAGGGGCACCTTTAGGTCACGATTTTTGTTGTATTTCGTTGTCAGATTTAATGACACCTTGGAACAAAATAGAGCAACGAATTAAGGCAGCTGCAATAGGAGATTTTGTAACAAGTTTATATAACCCGAAGAGTAAAAAAAGACATTGGCAATTAGGTAGATTACAAAAAATATTTTTAGAAGAGCGTTCTCCTGATACCCCTGTTGCCATTATAAGACACGTAACCCGACCAGAAGAAGAACTTAAGATTACTACTTTGGGGGAATTCAATCCTGAAGATGTCGATATGTTTTGCCTGGTGATGATAGGGAATTCTCAAACCTATCGTTTTAAAAACTATTTGGTAACGCCTAGAGGATATCTCAATAGAAAACCTAATACAGGGAAAGAAATTCAACAAGAGAGTTTTAGAATAGTTACTCAACATCTTACCAATTTACCTTTTTCTATTGCAGATAAATGGGCAATAACAAGAGTGATTCATACCACAGGAATATTAGAAGATTTTAATCAGTATGTGGCAACACCTGAAGCGATTGAAAAATGGCATGATCACCTTAAAAATGGAGGAGAAATTGTTACCGATGTTACTATGGTCAAAGCTGGAATCACCAAAGCTTTCACAGCAGCATACGGAAATCAGATTCATTGTTTATTAAATGATGAAGATGTCCAATTATTAGCGAAATCAGCAAATATTACGCGTTCTCAAGCAGGTATTAGAGAAGCCATTAAAAAGTATCCGAATGCTCTATACGTTGTTGGAAATGCACCTACTGCTTTATTTGAAATTGTAGAACAGCTAAGAGAAAATACCACGTTTAGACCTGTCGGCGTTGTAGGTGTACCTGTTGGTTTTGTAAATGTTTTAGAGGCAAAAGAACAATTATCACAAATTAATAATACAGATTGGGTAATAATAGAAGGAAACAGAGGAGGTAGCAACGTTGCTGCAGCGATTGTAAATGCTGTTTTTACGCTACCCGAAGCTTTAAACTACTTTACATCTTGAGATGAGCAAATTTACTTCAGAACATATAGAAACTTTGGAGCAGATCATCCTTGCACGTAGAGATGTGAGAGGAAATCGATTTATAAACACACCTGTTTCTCAAAAGGATATAGATAAAATTCTATTTGCTGGAGTAAACGCACCTTCTGTTGGTTTTTCACAACCTTGGGAATTTGTGGTTATCAAAGATATGGCGATTAGAAACAGAATTAAAGAAAGCTTTTTTGAAGAAAATGAAAAAGCAAAACGGCTTTTTAAAGAAAAAAAAGCAGATGCATACACTCAATTAAAATTAGAAGGTATTACAGAATCGGCTTTAAATATCGCTGTTTTTTACAAACCCAGTGAACATCCTGTTTTAGGACAAACTACCATGAAAGAAGCAGGCGTATATTCTGTGGTTTGCGCAATTCAAAATATGTGGTTAATGGCAAGAGCATTACACGTAGGTTTAGGTTGGGTGAGCATTTTAGATCCTAATAAAATTAAAAGCATCTTAAATGCTCCCGAAGATAGACAGCTCATCGGTTATTTATGTTTAGGACACGTAGATAAGTTTTATGAAAATCCAGAATTAGAACGTTTACAATGGGAAAAACGCAAGCAGATAAATGATGTAGTTATTAAAGAATATTACCAATAAATGAAGCAAGAGGATACACATATTGACTTTTATTTAATTGGAATTAGTAACCATCCTACCCCAAAATGGAGTGACGAAATTTTGTCATTAATTGAAAAATCTACAGTTTTTTCTGGTGGAAAACGTCATTATGAATTGGTGAAATCATATTTGCCTAAAAATCATAGTTGGATTGAAATTTCAGGAAAAATGGATGTATTGGTTCAACAATACAAGACTTTTGATGTTTCTATTGTTGTTTTTGCGTCTGGAGATCCTTTTTTCTATGGTTTCGGAAATACCTTGCAACGTTTGCTACCTGATGTAAAATTAACAGCATTTCCTTATTTCAATAGCATACAGTTACTCTGCCATAAAACACAAACCAATTATAATAACTTAACAGCAATATCGGTTCATGGTAGAGATTGGTCAGCTTTAGATGAAGCATTAATCAATAGATGTGAATTGATAGGTGTGTTAACAGATAACAAAAAAACTCCGGCAGCAATAGCAAAACGTATGTTGCAATATGGTTTTGATAACTATACAATAATTGTTGGTGAAACCTTAGACGGAGATAATGAGCATATTGAAGAACTCGATGTATCGACTTGTGCCACCAAAACACATCATACCTTAAATTGTGTATTGTTAAAACAAATAAGACCTAAAGAAAAACCATTTGGTATTCCTGATACTGCTTTTATTCCTTTAGAGAATCGAACAAATATGATTACCAAAATGCCGATTCGTTTAAGTACGATTAGTTCGTTAGCATTACGAGATAAAGGTGTTTTTTGGGATATAGGTTCTTGCACGGGTTCTGTAGCTATCGAAGCAAAGCAGCAGTTTCCGCATTTAAAAATAGTGGCTTTTGAAAAACGAGTTGAATGTAGCACGATTATTCAAAAAAATACAGAGCGCATAGCAACACCAGGGATTGAAATTGTCATTGATGATTTCTTTAATCTCGACTTAAAAAATTATCCTATCCCAGATGTAGTATTTATTGGTGGACATGGAGGTCGCTTACAAGAATTAATACAAATCGTTTATCAACTCAATCCAAAAGCACGATTCGTAATCAATGCAGTAAAAGTAAGCAGTAGTAAGATATTCATTTCAGCACTTACAAAGCTAAACTATACGATTAGTACCGATACTATACAGTTAAATGAACATAATACAATTAGCATTCACACAGCAGAAAAACGATAAATGAAAAAAATAGCGATCATAGCAGTTACCGAGAAAGGTCTTGAAAAAGCCCTTATTATTCAGAAAGAATTTCCAAAATCATTGGTCATTACAACATTGCAATCAAATGATGAAAATGTATCAACTATCGCATCTATTTCAGACTATCTAAAGACAAACTTTATAAAGTTAGATGGTATTTGTTTTGTTACTGCTTTAGGAATTTGTGTACGACTAATAGCACCTTATATTCAAGATAAAAATAGTGACCCAGCAGTAGTCTCTGTAGATGATTTAGGGATGAATGTACAATCAGTGTTGAGCGGGCATAAAGGAGGTGCAAATGATTTTGCATTAAAAATAGCCTCTATTTTAGGAGCAAATCCTATACTATCTACATCCAGTGATGTACAAAATATATGGGCATTAGACACTCTGGGTACTCAATTTGATTGGCAAGTAGAAAGTTCTTTATCTATGAACAAAACAATGGCTTTGTTTGTGAATAATAGACCTACAGCGGTATTGTTAGATATTAAAGACAAAGGGACACAATATTTAGAAAAAACAGTTCCTGATTTTGTGACTATTTTTTATAGTGAAACAGATATTGATTATACAAAATTTGAATTATGCATTGCTGTAAGTTACAAAGTGTATAAACCAACAATTCCAAGCTTATTTTATATCCCAAAAGTACTTTCTATAGGTTCAGGATGTTCCAAAGAGTTAGATTCTGAGCTTTTTGAAGTCACGTTAAAAGAAGAACTGCAACGTAGAAATATTCATGTTGAAGCCATTAAAAACTTTGGTTCCATAGATATTAAGGCAAAACAACAAGCGTATTTAGACTTCAGCTCAAAAAACAGGATTCCTTTTAGCACATTTACCCGCGACGAAATCAATACGATTACCATACCAAACCCAAGTGAAGTGGTATTATCTAAAATTGGAGTCAGTGGCGTTTCAGAATCTACAGCGATGCTACTTTCTGGAAATAAAAATGTATGGGTTGAAAAACAAAAAAATCATTTAGAAAATGGTCAGAAATTCACTTTTTCTGTAGCTGTTGATATCAAGGCAGAACGTAGAACTGCAGTTGCCATTATTGGTGCGGGCCCAGGTGATTCAGCACTAATAACCGTAAAAGGAAAAGAATACCTACAAGAAGCTGATTGTGTATTATACGCAGGTAGTTTAGTCCCTGAAGAAATGACCGGTTGGTGTAAACCAGGTGCAATCGTTAGGAACTCTGCAATGATGACTTTGGAAGAGCAGGTAACTATCATGCAAGAACAGTATAAAAAAGGAAATTCGATTGTGCGTTTACAATCAGGAGATCCATCTCTATATGGTGCTATTCAGGAACAAATGACCATTTTTGATGAATTAGGGATGGATTATTTTATAATTCCGGGAATTTCTGCTTTTAGTGCAGCGGCAGCGGTATTAAAATCAGAATTTACGATTCCAGAAGTGGTGCAGTCTATTGTATTAACCCGTGGAGAAGGCAAAACACCAATGCCTTCTAAAGAAAGTATTTCGGCTTTTGCAGCTACCAATGCTACGATGTGTATCTTTTTAAGTGCTGGAATTGCTAAAAAAGTAGAAGCGCAATTATTAGAACATTTTGACCCTGATACACCCGTAGCTGTAATATATAGAATCTCATGGAAGGATGAAGAGATTTTTCAAGGAAAATTAGAAAATCTTGCAGCAATTGTAAAGAAAAGTAAGAAAACAAGAACCGTACTGATTGTGGTAGGGCGTGCGATTGGCGCTCGTAAAAATCGTTCTCAATTATACAGTCCAGAATGGAAACATATTTTTAGAACGAATAAGAAATTTGTAGTTACAGAATAATACATAATAAGAATGATATTAGTTTTTGGAGGAACAACAGAAGGTAAAAAAACGGCCGCTTTATTAGAAAGTATGAGGTTGCCTTTTGTGTATTCTACAAAAACAAATATCGCCTTTGAGACCAATGATATTGTCAGTTATAGGTATGGAGCTTTAGATGAGCAGCAATTAGAAAAATACATCTTAGGGCATGATATCACAATGATTGTAAATGCTTCGCATCCATTTGCAGAACTATTGCATAGCACCATTGCTAAGGTTGCTGAATCTTTACAGATACCAGTATTTCGTTTTGGGCGGCAATTACTGCCCAAAACGGCAAATCCCTTAGTCTTTTATGTAAAGACGTATGAAGAGGCTTTAGATTTATTAGAAGAAAACAAAACACTACTAGCTTTAACGGGTGTGCAATCTATCAAAAGGTTAACACCTCGGTGGAAAAAAAACACTACCTACTTTAGAATACTAAACAGACCTGAATCTTTAGCAATTGCAAGGCAAAGTAATTTTCCCAGAAAACAATTGATTTTAGGATTTCCTTCTAATGATTTAGAGAAAGAAATTGATTTGATTAAAACGTATCAAGTCGACGTTGTCTTGACCAAAGAAACTGGAAATAGCGGGTTTTTAAGCACAAAAATTGAAGTTGCATTAAAAACAGATACATCAATCATTATTATTGAACAACCAAAAATACCAGAATATTTTATTGTAGTTTATGATGCGGATACATTGGAATTATTGATTTCTAAAACGATTGTAGTATGAGTTTACGAAAAATTCCAAAAGGACCTTTAAGAGAAGGATTTACCACGGGCACTTGTGCTACGGCAGCTGCCAAATCGGGATTGATGGCGATTATTCATCAGAAAAAAAATACGACGGTAAAGGTACACTTGCCTGTAGATAAGATCCTTGAAATTCCTGTTCATCATTGTGAATTTACAGAAAACACGGCTAACAGTTCTGTAATCAAAGATGCGGGAGATGATCCTGATGTTACCAATGGTGCAGAGATAGGTTGTATATTAAAACTGACTCAAGAAAAAGGTATTCGGTTTATTGCCGGTGAAGGTGTAGGTACCGTTACACTTAAAGGTTTAGAATTGGCAATTGGAGAGCCTGCTATTAATCCTGTACCAAGAAAAATGATAACAAACGCACTCCAAAAATTATTACATGATTACGATCTAGAATGTGGTGTGTTGGTAACGGTGTATGTTACTAATGGAAGAGCGTTGGCCAAACGAACACTTAATGAACGAGTAGGGATCATGAATGGTATTTCTATTTTGGGAACCACAGGAATTGTAAAACCTTATTCTGCTTCATCTTATATAGCTAGTATAGAACAAGGAATTGATGTTGCTGTTGCAAACAAAGCAACAGAGTTAGTAATTAATTCTGGTGCTAGAAGTGAAAAATATTTATCAAATAAATTCGATTATTTACCAGAATATGCTTTTATCCATTATGGAAACTGGATTGGCGAAACATTAAATAAAATCAATAGTTCACCTATTAAAAAAGTGAGTATTGGCATTATGTTGGGCAAAGCGGTAAAATTAGCAGGCGGAGTAACCGATACCCATAGTTGTGTCTCTAGTTGGAATAAAGATTTTGTAGTGGATTTAGCAAAACAAGTAGGTTATAAAGATGCTGACAAAATCAAATCTCTCAATATGGCTGGACGGTTGATAGAGTTATTTGATTTCGAGCAGAATTCTCCTTTCTTTCAATTGTTATTAGAACACTGTTATCAACATACACATACAAAGATTAAACAGGTAGCACTAGATATTTACCTGATTCATAAAAACGGAACATTCATTAAATATAATAAACAATGACTTTTACTTCTTTAGTTAGACCTTTGATGGCGGGAATTTTACATTCTTTTGAGCCCGATCATGTAACAGCAGTTTCTGTGCTGGCTACAGAGAATGCCATTAATAAAAAGAAAGTAAGCTTCAAATCAGTATTCAAAGCATCGCAATGGGCATTCGGGCATTCGGTTACCTTGTTATTATTTGGAGGAGTAGCATTATTATTTAAAAGTGTGGCCACGTTAGCAGTGCATAATATTTCTTTTTATGCAGAGTTGGCGGTAGGACCTATTATGATTTGGCTAGGTGTTGTAGCCATTAGAAGAAATCATACTATTAATGAAATGGTTAAAGAGCATAAAAAAATTGAACCGCACGAACACGAACTTTCAAATCCAATACATTTACATGGAACCAAAGGTGAAGAAATAGCCATGAACCCAATGAACAAATCCTTTTGGGTTGGAATGTTACATGGATTGGCAGGTACTGGAGGTGCATTAACTTCTGCATTAGTATTAAGTAGTGCTACAATAGGGGATGCACTGCTTATTTTGGTAGTAGAATCTCTAGGGATTATTGTAGCTATGGGTGTATACAGTTACGTTTTAATTTATGTAATGAGTAGATTTTTAGAACGTAATCTCTCTGTTTTTAAGTGGATGAATGGTATTGCGGGATTAGCCTCAATAGTAATTGGTATAATATGGATCTATAATACTATTACTGGGTTATGATACAAGATAAAAAACAAATAAATTTTCCGTTTTCGGCTATTGTTGGCCAAGATGATTTTAAGTTAGCATTGATCTTAAATTTGGTAGATCCACGTATTGGTGGAGTTTTGGCCATTGGCGATAAAGGAACAGGAAAAACTACGTTGATTAGATCGGTAACAAGTCTAATGAGTGATCATCAAAATTATCCTTTTGTTAATCTACCTATTGGTGTGTCTGAAGATCGACTTATTGGAAATGTTAGCTTAGAACAATTAATTAATGAAAAAAAGGAAGTTGTTAACCTGGGATTAATGGCACAGGCGCATCAAGGTATATTATATGTTGATGAGGTTAACTTATTGCAAGATTATCTTACAGATATCTTATTAGACGCTGCCGCCTCTGGTAGTTACTATGTAGAGCGAGAAGGTATATCTCAACATTTTAATAGTCAATTTTGTTTAGTGGGTTCTATGAATCCTGAAGAAGGAAATTTAAGACCGCAACTAAGAGACCGTTTTGGATTAAGTGTAAATATTGTAACTCCTGTAGATCCTGTAATACGTCAAAAAATTATCAAACAACGTTTTAAATTTGATGACAACCCTGCAGATTTCGTAGCAAATTATAAGAGTAAAGATGAGAGCATTGCAAAACAAATTGATGCTGCCAAAAACAATCTGAAATCTATAAAAATAGATGATTCAATAATTGAATATTGTAGTAAACTAGCGATTCAACATCAAGTAGAAGGTTTACGTGCAGATATTTTATTATTAAAAACAGCAAGAGCCTATATTGCCTATCAAGATAAATCTGAAATCACTAAAGAAGCAGTAGATAAAATTGCTGATTTTGTATTGAATCACAGGAGTTTACAACATAATCCAAATCAACGAAATCCTTCGCAAAACCAAAAAGAGCAATCAAAAGAATCTCCAGCTGATGGTACTACTTCTAAAGAAGAAAAAATAAATATGTTACCTCCGCAAAATGAATTTAACAAACCAAAAGAAGTCACAGCAAATACAACTGATAATGGGGTAAATTCAATTAAAAATAACAAAGGGAATGTTACTTCGCCAGACATAAAAAATACCGTAAGTCAATATGTAGCAACTGATAAATTTGAACTAAAAACCAAACGGAAGAATAACCTTTTGAAGCAGCATCATATCTTTTTGATAGATTCTAGCGGTTCTATGCTGAAAGATGAAATTATAGCCTACGCCAAAGGTACTGTACATAAAATTGCAGAACAATCTAAAAAACAAAATACGCAATTCTCTATGGTTTCTTTATTTGATGGAGAAGCACAACAGATTTTACGCCAGACCAAAATTTTAAAAGAAATTGAAGAAGCCTTAGCCGAACTCAAAACTGGAGGAAAGACAAATTTAATTGCGGGTTTTAAAGAAGTGAAAAGTATAGCTTCAGATACTGATATCTGTAATAACCTGCATATCATTACAGATGGAAAATTAAATACAGAACATACTTTAGAAGATATTGTTTTAGCTTTTCAAACCTATTGTAAAGGAATACATATCACTCAAATTATTGATGCAGAAAAGGGAATGGTAAAAATTGGAGTTGCCCAAGAATTTGCAAATCGTATTCAAGCTACCTATGAAATTTTAATAAGAGAAAAAGTTTCAGAAATTCCAACACATACAAAAGGATGAGTAGACAGTTTATCATATCTGCCCCAAGTAGTAATGCAGGAAAAACCACTGTGACTTTAGGACTATTGCGATTATTTAAACGGCAAAATATAATGGTTCAACCTTTTAAAGTGGGTCCAGATTACATTGATCCAAAATTTCATGAGCTGGCTAGTGGAAAGATAGGTGTCAATTTGGATCTATTTATGATGACTCAAAACGAAGTAGATGCTACTTTGAATTTCTATGGAAAAAACACTCAAATTAATTGCATAGAAGGAGTTATGGGATTGTTTGATGGCGCAAAAAAAGATCAGGGTAGCACTGCCGAAATGGCAAAAAAACTGCAAACCCCTGTTTTAATGGTGGTCGATGCAAAAGCAGTCGCTTATTCTGTTGCGCCACTTATTCAAGGTTTCGCAAATTTTGACCCTGAGGTGAAAATAATGGGTGTTGTATTTAATCGAGTAGGTTCAGAGAGGCATTATGCCCTGCTTAAAGAAGCCTGCGACGATATTAATGTGCCTTGTTTTGGGTATGTATCGAATTTAAAAAACATTGAAATCCCATCAAGACACTTAGGTCTAAACATACGCGACATCGAAAAGTTTGATAGTGTGATTAACCAAATTGCTACGGAATTGGATAAAACGGTTGATTGGAAAGGGATTTTAGAAGCCTCAAAAGAAGTTGTATCAAAAGCGGTTTCAGAAAAGAAATCAAAAGTAAACAAGAACATAAAATTTGCAGTAGCCAAAGACGAAGCTTTTAATTTTATATATCCTCAGCATATTTCTGCGATGCAAGAATTAGGCGAGGTGATCTACTTTAGTCCATTGCATGATGTTATACTTCCTGATTGTGATTTTATCTATGTACCTGGTGGATATCCAGAATCCTATTTAAAAGAGCTATCTGAAAACACAAAAATGCTTTCCAGTATTAAAAAATTTGCCCAGAATAATGGTCAAATCTATGCAGAATGCGGAGGCATGATGTATTTGGGTAAAGCTATTATATCTGAAAAGAATGAAGTTTTTAAAATGGTTGATTATTTTGATTTTGAATCCACAATCGCTAACAAAAAACTGCATTTGGGGTATCGTACTTCCAAAATTAATGAAGTCGTTTTCAAAGGGCATGAGTTTCACTATTCTTATTTGATAAACGATACAGAAACGACCCTAAACGCAACCATTTTGAATGCAAGAGGTGGTGAAACTACCACTAAAATTTATAAAAAAAATAAAGTAATGGGGTCTTATGTGCATCATTATTTTGGTACAGAAGAAAGAGTATTACAGTTGATTAACGAAATAAATAACTAACATATGAAGATTTACACAAGAAAAGGAGACAAAGGAACTACCGGAGTTTTTGGAGGAAAAAGAACCTATAAAAATTCGGCACGCATCGAATGTATCGGAACCTTGGATGAGGTAAATTCTACCATTGGGTTATTACGTGCTAAGTTAGGTAATGATCATGAATGGCAACTCAATTTACATCGTATTCAAAAAGATATGATGAATATGATGTCGCATTTGGCACGTCCATCAGATTCTAAAAAGGAAAACCCAAATCCAGAGCCTAAAGATGGGGCTGAATTTTGTGAACAATGGTTAGATGAAATGGAAAGTAGCATCAGTTCACCATCTGATTATTTCTTATTACCAGGCGGAAATGAAATCTCTGCACTATGTCACGTTTGTAGAACCCAAATACGAAGAGGAGAAAGGCAATTGGTTACCCTAATGCAAGAAGACCCGGAATGTGTACACGATTATATTATGAGTTATGTAAACAGAATGTCTGATTTATTTTTCACCATGGCAAGAGCAGAGATGGACAAACACGGTGTTGCTGAAGAAAAGTGGAATTTGTTTTTGTACAAAAGAAAAAAGAAGAAAAGTTAGGCTTAATAGCTTGATGAATAGATATGATAATTTGCGTTAGGGATAGCAGCGGCATCCTTTTTTTCTGTGTCATGCTGAGCGTGTCGAAGCACAGAAAAAAGATATAGCGTATAGCCCGACCCATAGGGAAACGCCCAAAAAGGATAGAATAGTATTATAAAAATATTGAAACCTAAAATTTAAAAAATGAATAAAATACCAATTACCATAGTTACCGGATTTTTAGGCGTAGGAAAAACGACTTTAGTATATAATATGTTAAAGAACGCCAACGGAAAACGAATTGCTGTTTTAGTAAATGAATTTGGAGAAGTAGATGTTGATGGACAATTGATAGCTTCATCTGAATGTGAAGATGATGAATGTAATCTAATTCAATTGCCAAACGGATGCATTTGTTGTACAGTACAA
Source organism: Aquimarina algicola (assembly GCF_006443095.1). GTDB lineage: Bacteria > Bacteroidota > Bacteroidia > Flavobacteriales > Flavobacteriaceae > Aquimarina > Aquimarina algicola. The sequence goes on along the minus strand of NZ_VFWZ01000002.1, from coordinate 382,759 downwards.
GAAGAGTTTTTGCCTTCTATGTTGCAATTGCTAGAGCGTAAGGAGGAAATTGACCATATTGTGATAGAAACCTCGGGTTTATCTATGCCCAAACCTTTGGTAAAAGCAGTAAACTGGCCAGACTTAAAACCACATATTACCATCGATGCAGTAATTACTGTTGTAGATGCCGTAGGAATTGCTACGGGAGAAATTTGTGATAGAGAGCGTGTGCAAGCACAACGCTTGGCAGATGATACTTTGGATCATGAAACACCGATCGAAGAATTGTTTTTGGACCAGTTAACGTGTGCTGATCTAGTTTTGGTTAGTAAAAGAGATTTGATTGATGACTCAACATTTGATGAGATTACTAACATAGTTACAACAAAAGCAAGACCAAATACTAAAATTGTTCCTGTTGTAAAAGGGCAAATGGATAATGCTATTTTATTAGGTATTGAAGCTTCTGCGGAAGATGATGTAGACAACCGTCATTCTATTCATGAAGAACATCATAAACACGGACATCACCACCATCATAATGATGATATAAAAACGGTTTTATTAGAATACCCTGAAACAGCAGACATTAAAGTTTTAGTTAGCGATTTAAAAACACTTGTAGAAAAACACGAGATATATAGAATCAAAGGGTTTGTAAATATACCTAACAAACCAATGCGTATGGTTTTACAAGGTGTAGGTTCTCGTTTTGATTATTATTTCGAAAGACCTTGGGGAGCTAATGAAACTCGTAAGACCAGTATCGTAGTTATCGGTCGTAATATAGAACTCACTGAAAAAAATGAAGTGATTACTCATGAACATCATCATAATCATGGTCACGAACACTCTCATTCTCATTAATAAGAGTAGAAGATTTAAGTAATTATAAATTTTCAATGTTAAACTATAAATGAGTAAAGAGAACATTATAAAAGATAAGAGTTTTAAATTTTCTTTGCGAATAATTCAGCTTTATAAAATGTTATAATACAACAAAGAACACATTTTATAAGTAGTTATTAAGAAGCGATAGAAGTATTGATGCAAATGTTTCATAACCTGAAATCGCTTTTGAGAAAATAATTCAACATTAAAAACTGATAATTAAAAATTTTAAAGTCTTGCATTTAATATCTACAATACCGGGCGGCTGGAATCCTAATGATGAAGGAGTTTTTTATATAGATCAATCTCCCGGAGACATTGTTTTTTTGTCTTCCGCAGATTCTGATTTGTTTATGATGAATAACGCCTATAAGTTAATTCATAATACTGTAGAAAATGGACCTTCTTTTCGGTTTGCAAATCTTGGTTACTTCAAACAGGAATTAACTATAGATACGTATATCGATGAGGTCGTATCTTCAGCAAAAATTGTAGTATTAAAATTGTTAGGAGGAAAAGCTTACTACAATTATTTGTGCGAAGCGGTTATCGAATGTTGTGAAGAAAACAATATTCAATTATTGTTTTTACCTGGTGATAATAAACCAGATTTAGAATTGATGCAATCGTCTAATATTCCGTTAAAAGAGGTCGATTTGATCTGGAAATATATTCAAGCTGGTGGACTAGAAAACTGTCATGCTGCTTTGCAATTAATTAGTAATAGAATTACGGATGTAACAGTAACACCTAATGCTATTAAAATCATTCCTGATTTATTTTTATATCACCCAAAAGAAGGAATTTACAATCCGCGAACAGTCTTATCAAAAAAAAAACAAGCTATAATTTTTAGCTATAGAAGCTATTACTTATCCAATAACTTAGCACCTATTCATAGTATTATTGACGCTATAGAATCACAGGGTGTTTCAACTGTTGTTCTAATGGCTGCGGGGTATCGCGAACACGATATTCAGCAACAAATAGTTGACTTACTTAAAAGATATCGAATAGAAAGACCTCAAGTTATTATTAATACTACAGGGTTTAGCGTGCAAGGTTTTCAAGATACTTCACAAAGTTTGTTTGATGTGTTTAACGTGCCTGTTATTCAAGCTATAATGGGGAGTTGTAATCGCGAAAGTTGGTTTGAAGGAAATTTTGGATTACCACCTACCGATATTGCCATGAATATTGCTTTACCTGAGGTGGATGGTAAAATTATATCAAAAGTCATTTCATTTAAAGAATCCAAAGAAAAAGATGCGTTAACAGATTCTGAAGTGGTTTCTTATGTGCCTAATTTAGAAGGTTGTCAGTTTGTTGCCAAAATGGCTAAAGCTTGGATAAACTTGCAACAAAAAACAAATACAGAGAAAAAAATAGCTTTAGTTTTACCTAATTATCCTAATAATAATAGTCGTTTGGCAAATGGCGTAGGTTTGGATACACCACAAAGTACGGTGCAAATTTTAGCACAATTGGCTGATGAAAATTATGTGTTAGCTTCTGATTATCCTAAAACTACAAACGAGTTGATGGATAAATTAACCAATTCGGTTACTAACAGTTTAGAGACGATCAATACGTTAAACGAACGCCATGCTATTAAATTAGAAGAAGTTGTTTTTTATCAGTATTACAATCAACTTTCAAAAACACTTCGCGATACCATAGAAGCACAATGGGGAGATCCAAAAGAATCTCCTAATTATCAAAAAGGATGTTTTTTAATTCCTGGATTTGTTTCTGGAAACGTATTGGTAAGTATCCAGCCTAGTAGAGGTTATGATTTGGATTTACAAGCTAGTTATCATTCGCCAGATTTACCACCACCACCTGCGTATCTAGCCTATTATATTTGGTTACAACATGAGTTTAAAGCAGATGCTTTAGTGCATATCGGTAAACATGGAAATTTAGAGTGGCTCCCCGGGAAAAGTGTAGCGTTAAGTGAAGAAACGTGCTTTCCTGCTGCTATTCTTGGAGCAATTCCGCATTTTTATCCTTTCATTATTAATGATCCGGGAGAAGGAACACAAGCAAAAAGAAGAAATCAAGCTATTATTTTAGATCATTTAATCCCACCAATGACAAGGGCAGAGAATTATGGGGATTTATTAAAATTAGAACTTTTAATCGATGAGTTCTATGAAGCTGCTTTAGTGGATAAAAGAAGAGCGTCATTGATCAAAACCAAAATTGAAAGCCTAGTAAACGACACCCATCTTAAAAGTGATTTAAATCAAGATGGGAAAGATATCGATGCTTTATTAGAAGTTATTGATGGTTATTTATGTGAATTAAAAGAATCTCAAATTAGAGGCGGATTACATATTTTGGGAACGTTGCCTAAGCAAGAAAAACTAGCTGATTTAATTGTAGCTTTACATCGTTTGCCTCAAGGTAATTTAAAAGGGATTACACAATGTCTAGCAGAAGATTTGCAATTGAACTTTGATCCTATAGATGTTTCTTATTCAGATAGCTTTGAAAAAGAAATTTACAGTATTTCCTGTCGTACTTACGGACAAGCAGTAGAACTTTTAGAAAACAAAGCCAAAAATCTTGTACGTCAATTATTGAACGATGATGAATATGAAAGTGTGGGTAAAAATACACAACAACTTTTAGGATATATTAAACTACATACATTACCAACTTTACATAAAACTAGTAATGAAATACGTCACTTAATCAAAGGGTTAAATGGGCAATATATACCTGTTGGTGGTTCAGGAGCACCAACACGAGGGCGCTTAGATATTTTACCTACGGGAAGAAATTTTTATTCTGTAGATGTTCGTACAGTTCCTTCTGAAGCTGCGTATCAATTAGGAACAAAAAGTGCACAAAATATAATTGACCGTTATCTACAAGAAAATGGAGAATATCCAACTTCTATTGGTTTATCCGTTTGGGGAACGTCTACAATGCGTACTAGCGGAGATGATATTGCACAAGCGTTGGCATTGATAGGTGTAAAACCCGTTTGGCAAGGAAGTAACCGAAGAGTTAAAGATTTTATAGTACTATCTACCTTAGAACTTAAAAGACCTAGAGTAGATGTACTATTGCGTATTTCTGGTTTTTTTAGAGACGCTTTTCCTGATTTGATCTCCTTATTTAATGCTGCTGTTGAAAAAGTAGCTGCTTTAGATGAAACAGACGAACAAAATCCAATCAAAAAGCGTTTTAATGAGGAAAGACAACAGTGGCAAAAAGAAGGTTTAGATGAAAAGCAGGCTAACGAACGAGCTTTGTATCGTGTGTTTGGCTCAAAACCGGGTGCATATGGAGCAGGGTTACAAGGTTTAATAGAAGGGAAAAATTGGGTAACCTCAGATGATTTAGCGCAAGCTTATATTAACTGGAGTGGTTATGCCTATTATGGAAATGAAAATAGTGGCACATCGGCTCATGAAACATTTAAAAAACGATTGTCTTCTATTGAGGTAGTGATGCAAAATCAAGACAATAGAGAGCATGATATTTTAGATTCTGATGATTATTATCAATTTCAGGGAGGAATGACAACTGCGGTAAATACAATAAAAGGTAGTCAACCAGAAACGTATTTTGGAGATCATTCTAGACCTGAAAATCCAAAAGTAAAATCTTTAAAAGAAGAATTACTAAAAGTGTTCAGATCTCGAGTAGTGAATCCGAAGTGGATAAAAGGGATGCGAGAGCATGGCTATAAAGGAGCTTTTGAAATGGCTGCTACTATGGACTATCTTTTTGCTTATGATGCCACTACCAATTTAATAGCCGATTTTATGTACGAACAGATTACAGACAATTACTTGTTTGACAATGAGAATAAAGCATTTATAGAAAAACATAATCTCTGGGCGTTAAAAGATATGTCAGAGCGCATGCTAGAAGCTATTCAAAGAGGTATGTGGGAAAATCCTTCAGAAGAAACTATAGATGCATTAAAAGAAATCTATAAAGACTCGGATGCTATTATAGAGTAAATGTTTTCTCATTTTTAGATAGGTGAGTTTGATGGTAATAGGGTTATTATTTTTTCATGGTTTTACAATTTTTTATGGCTTTCTTATTCTTATATATAGATTAGGGAGCTTATTCTATTAAGGGAAATTAAAAGGGTAAATTATTATATTCAAAATAAGCTTTCTAGTTGTATCTGGATCTTATAGGAATGTATGATATTATTAAGAATATTGAACAAAAAATGGAGGATTTTCCTCCACTTTCTTCATATTATCGATGTATAAACAAATTGATTTTTATAGCTTTCTATAAACAAATTCTCTTACTTGTTCATTGGTATTACTATCGGTGAATGTATACATAAGTTTGATAGTATTGTTGTCTTCTAGTAAAAGTTTGACTCCTGAAATATTTTTAAGCACTATTGTCTTTTCATCTTTTACAACATACTCTAGAGTACTTGTTTTGATAAATTGACATTCTGCACTGGTATCAAAAACAACTGTGCTATTTCCTTTGATGATTGTTGCGTTAATACTTTCTGGTAATGGATAACTCACACTTACATTATAATCTAACAAATCTCTACGATTAAAGGTTTCTTTATGCTGAATAAATTCAAAAACACTTTGGGATTTAAATTCTATTGTGTTTTTTTGAAGGCAATCTTTGTCAGAGTCGATTTGCCACTTTCCTAATATATTTCGAATTACCTCTGCTCCATCAAAGGTGTTATCATCATTATTATCATCTGTCTGGTTATCCGTTTCTACATTGTCAGTTTCTTCTTCCTGATTTTCTCCTAATTCTGAATTGTCACTTCTAATAAAAATATCTATCTGATCTTGTTGCTCATTGCCATTAGTAACTTTGGAAGTAATCTGTAAAGTATCGTCGATCAACTCGATTTCAGAATCAAAATTAAAAAAAGTAACACTATTCAAACCAACAACCGTATAGGTCCCAGATTGTGTAACTGTTCGAGAACAAAGAGTTGTAGAATTGCTTCCTAGTTTTAAAAAAGTTACTTCATAAGTATCGTCTTGATTGAAAGTAGCTGTTGAATTTTTTAAGCATTCGAATTCTGATGGAGAAACAGTTTCATTACCAATAATACTGCTTACTAATATCCAATCTCCAACTAATTTTTCTTTGGTAACTGTTATATCTTGAGAAACTTGCTCATTGTTTTCTGAATTAGAATCGTTATCAGAATCACAAGAAAAAAGAATTAAAGAAAACAGAATATATAATATTGATTTGTGGGTTTTAATATGGATCATTTTTGCTTTTTTATGTTCGATTTTAATTTTTAATATTACTCTTAAAACATATTTAGTATGCCTTAACTTTTTTTAAACACAAACATATTTATCAGATTGATCTTTCACAAAAATAGAAGGTGGACAAAGGGGGGACAACTTAGTATATGTACTCCAATGATCCCCTACAATTAGTTAGAATGAAAAAAAAACAGTATTCTTTTTATAGTATTTTCAAATCTAAATAAAGTAGGTTGAGAGGTTAGATCACCTTATACAAAGGATCATGTTGTAAATAAAATACATCACGAGTTGAGAACAACTAGAGAAGTTATTTCTAGATTGCTAAAAAAAATTGGAATCTAATGAACAAATAAGCCTAAGATAAAAGAAATTCAATTTGAAGATAATTTTTTTGTTGTGCCAAAAGTCACAAATAATTATTTTTAAATATCTCTTCCTTTGTGTTAAATTAAAATACGAAGAAATTGAAAAGTATTAGGTAATTACAGTCGAAGTTGATGATGATATATTTAACTTCTTGTAAGCAAAAATTGAATAGTAAAAAATCCAAATTAAACAATCCTTTATAAAAGATATATTTACATCACATTATGAAATAACAATAGAAGTATTGAAATAGTATTTAAAATTACTTATAATAAAAATAAAGAGGCAGAGTTAGTACCTTATTCTATTTTCCTTAAAACAACTCAGATTTTCTACTTTTAAATTAAATTCTAGGAATAGGTCAACTATAATTATCTCTGGTATGAACAAAATTTTATTCGACTTTAAAAAAATCTAAAAATGTTTCTTAGAAACTTCATATTCTTCTGGCTTTTTTTTATTTGTGCTTTTGTAAACGCACAAAATAATAAAGTGGTAGATAGCCTTTTACAAGTTATACATCATAAATCATCAGCAGATACAACTCTGGTAAAAGCATTTAATGATTTAGGAGTCCAATATGCTATATCAAAACCCTTATTAGCAAAGGAGTATATAATGAAGGCATTAGCGATTTCAGAAGAAAATAATAACCCTAGAGGAATAGCTGGTTCATACAATTGTTTGGGTAAGGTTTACCTTTATCAGGATGAGTATGATACTGCTCTAAAATATTTTGAGAAAGCGTTACAGATTAATAAAAAATCAAATCATATTTGGGGACAGGCTTCTGCACTGCATCAAATTGCTGCTACCCACGTTTATTCAGGAAATTATCTTGAGGGAATCACTGTACTTGAGAAATCTGGAGCGTTGTTTTTGAAAAAGAATGATTCTCTCTCTTATGCAAAATCCCTCCAAACTATGGCAGTTGCTTATAAAGGATTGGGGCGGCTAAGCGTAGCGACTAAGAAATACTTGGCTTCTATAAAAATCTATCAACAACTTAACATTACAACAGGAATAACACATTCAAACTATCAATTAGGGGATATTTTATCGATAAAAAAAGAATATAGAAAAGCTTTACCTTATTTGAACTCGTCTTTATCAGGCTTTCAAGAAATAGGTAATTTTAAATTCATATTAATTAATCATCAAAATTTAGGATGGTGTTACAAAGAATTAAAAGAGTATGATAATGCCATTAAACACTATGAAAAAGCATTAGAAATTTATAAAAACAAATATCCAATATCTAATAGTTCTTATGCATTATCCATGTTAAGCGAGATCTATTACGATTTAAATCAGCTGGATAAAGCTACCGACTATCAAAAAAAAGCCGTACTAGAATTGAATTCCAATAAAAAAATGTTCAAGCTGGCGAAAGCATACACCTATATTTCTATGGGCACACTTTTTCTAAAGCAAAAAAAAACGGATTCAGCAGTCTTTTATGCACAAAAAGCATTAAGGTATACACATAAAAATGGTTTTTTACGAGCAAAAATAGATACCTATCATCTATTGGCGCTTGCCGCGGAAGAAAAAAACAATAATATTGTTGCTCTTGAATATTTTAAAAAATTGGCAATGTTGAAAGATTCTATACAAGAGCTAGAAAATAAAGCGCTGGTTTACGAACTGAGTGCTCAATATGAAGCCAATGAAAAAGACTTAAAGATTGAGCAATTCGAAAAAAGTACTAAAAAGAAACGAAAACAAATTCTTGTATTATTGATTTTGGGGTTAGTTTGTATCGCTTTTTTGCTTGTAGGTGGGAAGATGTTAAGAAAGAAAAATAGACAAAAACAAAAATTGGAGGAAATAGTGGAACGAAAAAATAAAGAGTTAACCACCAATACACTTCATTTGCTAAAAAAAAATAACACCCTTAATAACGTCAAAGAAAAAGTGACAGACTTATGCAATACACAAGGTGCAAATATATATGAGTATCGTAAGGTGTTACAGGTTATAAATTTTAATGAAAAAGAAGATCAAAATTGGGAGCTTTTTAAAGAACTTTTTGAAGAAAGCCATCGAGGTTTTTATAAAGAAATAAAAAACAGGTTTCCCTCTATTACTTCAAAAGAGCTAAGACTTATTTACTTGTTAAGACTTAACCTTTCTTCAAAAGAAATAAGTACATTTCTTAATATATCTACAGAGGGGGTTAAAAAAGCTCGCCACAGACTAAGAAAAAAAATGAACCTTACTACAGGAGAATCGCTTGAAGATTACATTATAAATATCTAATACAAGCTTAAACCTTATGTATTCTGGTAATTGATGTGATAAAATTTTGAAGTACAGTTTAAAATAGTAAATATGTTTAATCCTAGAAGGTGTTAATATCTAAAGGCTTGTGTATTATAGCAATAATGCAAAAGTAGTATCCGATTTACTTATTGGTATTAATCCACACGAGCGTAGTTGAAAAATTCATACTACAAAAAACATTTGTTATGTGCATACTGGATTGAGTAACATTATTTTTTGAAAAATTATCCATGCATAAGTAATAAATGTTCATTCTATCTTCTTCTGTTTTATCCCAAATTTGTACCCTAACAAAATCTAAAAACAAAAACATCATGAACAGTACAAAGGAAGAAACTATCGGATTATTAGTCATTATGAAAGCAAAACCAGGAAAGGAACAAGAGGTCAAAAACTTTTTGCTTGGGGGATTGGCATTAGTAAATCAAGAACCTCAAACCATATCCTGGTTTGCTTTTCAGATAGATGAGAAAACATTTGGAATATATGATACTTTTGAAGTCGAAGAAGGAAGACAAACACATTTAGTAGGTGAAGTTGCCAAAGCATTATTAGCAAATGCTGATGATTTATTAGATAATTTTAATCCTAGTACAGATATCCAGACAATAGATGTATTAGCCTCTAATCATAAATCTGGATTACAAAACAAAGGTTTGCTTGTTCTTATGAAGTCTAAAGATACAAAGACAACAGATGTAGAAAACTTCCTTACAGTTGGTAAACAATTAGTAAGTGATGAGTCAAAGACTTTATCCTGGTATGCTATAAAAGTAGATGCTACCACGTATGCAATCTTTGATACTTTTGCAGATGATTCTGGTAGAGATGCTCATTTAACTGGAAAAGTTGCAGCAGCACTTATGAAAAATGCACCTGTTCTTTTGGAAGGTTTTGAAGCATCAGCGATTCAAAAAATAGATATTATAGCTTCGAAATAATGATTACCTTTAGAAGGGAGTGTCGCAAGCACTCCTTTCTTTTTATTAAGTATTACTAAATAAAGAAATAGATTCTTATGGCTCAAATTATTATTGATAAACAAAATGGTGAATTAGCCTTTAGACTAGAAAGATTTGAAGATCTTGATCAATTTGACCATTTACAGAGAAAAAATTATTATTCTATCATTTTACTCAAAGGAAATAATTGTCAATTAAGTGTAGATCTTTCGAGTTATCAATTACAAGGCAACCAAATGATTTGCTTATCGCCTTATCAGCCTTTTATGATTACTTCTGATGAATTTTGTTCAGGATGGTTATTAAACTTTCACCCGGATTTTTTTTGTACCTATCGACATCAAAATGAAATTGAAACAGAAGGCATTCTTTTTAACAATTTTCATGGGTTGCAACATTTTAAAATTTCTGAAGAAGCATTGTTTTGTAATCTCATAGATCAAATGTCAAAAGAGATGGATAGAGATTCTATAGCTCAACATGAAGTTCTTGTGGCTTTTTTAAAAGTATTTTTAATAGAAGCGGTGAGACAGAAAAAACAATTTGATAAAGATGTAGTACCAAAATTTTCTGATGGTCAATCTGAAATCCTGCAAAATTTGATGGATTCCATTGAAAATAATTACTGTGAGTTGCACTCTCCTAAAGATTATGCAGATATTTTGTGCGTTAGTACTAAAACATTGGCGGGAATTGTAAAAAAATATTTGCAGCAAACACCTAGTGCATTAATATCTAATAGGATTGTTATAGAGGCTAAACGTGAGCTATATTTAACCTCAAAACCTTTGAAACAAATTGCTGCTGGTCTTGGTTATGATGATGAATTTTATTTTAGTAGGTTTTTCAAAAAGAAAGTAGGTGTTTCTCCTGATAATTATAGAAAAACAGTAGGTTTTGCTAAACTAGAAAAATTATGATTGTTAGATTGTCTTAAGCTACACATATTAATTTATAATCAATTTCAATTGGACAACCTTAATAAAATACTATCCTATAAAGTGCGCAAATAAAAATACCTCTGATACATTCAATTTCTCTATCAGTAAGATTCTTTTTAGCTGTTAAATATTTATACTTACATCCAAGAAAACAAGGTGTATAACTCTAATCTTAGAAAGAAATTCTACAAAAAATTGCAAAATATTCGAAAATTATATCACCTTTGTGGCAAAATTAGGAATCAAAAAAATTAAGTTTTATATCTATAATGTTATCTAGTTTATATAAAAAGGGCGCTAAAAGCGGTTTTCAAACCTAAAATTATAGGTAACAAAGGCTGTTAATAATAATAAAAAAAGCGCTCAAGAGATTGAGCGCTTTTTTTGTAAAAATTTTATACTGTGGATTTGTAAATATAAGATAAAAAAGTTTGAAGGATAGATATGTAAAAGATCTTTAGGGACTTTTAATTATTCTTTGATGACTGTGGAAAAATAGAGAAAGGAGTAATGATTTTTATTTTTTTTCAATTGAAAATCAAACAATAAAATTGACAAATATTCCATGCATATTCCATTAGGAAAATATTGTAAAAATTAGTATATTAATAAAAGTGAAACAAAATAGCATACATATCGAATTTGAGTTACTGGTAGGACAGTATGATTGTCGTTGGATTAGAAAAATGCCTAATCAACGAAAAAGGACATCTGTAGGCTATATTGAATCTTTTACATAATTAAGAAGATTAAAAATAAATATATCTAGAGCGTCCAAATTACTTGGACGCTTTTTTTATGAATATTACATAAATAAAGTATTAAACTAGAAATTAAATTTTTCAAAAAAATGAAGCAAATTTTTCTGTTAAAAGGAATAAAAATTGATGCACTTATAACTGATGCAGGTAGAAAGTAAATGTCTGATACATAAGTGATTTCAAAATATCGAATATCTGTTGAAAAACGGACAGGAACTCTTATGCTTACTTTTTGCAGTAAGCACCTGATAATCAGTTAAATAAAGATTAAAATATTTGTAAATATTCAAAATTATTTTAACCTTTGTAGAACAATAATAACAGAAACAACATCTGATTTTTTACTACGTAAAATAATAGTGTAGTATTCACAGAGAACTGTATAACATATAAACAACTAAACAACCAAGAAAATGAAGTATAATCTATTTTTTAACAAGGATCAGGAGATCATAGATCGCCTATTGACCGACGCATTCGGAAGTATCCTTGGGATGGGTTTACATACTTCGGTTGTAAATCCTCTCCCAAAAATGATACCAGTATCAAAAGGTGTCGAAAGACTGCAAAGAGCACTCTTATTTATATGTGAAAACTCGTGTGAAGCTATAATTGGAATACATTATTCTTCTCCAAAAGCTTGGGTTTCGTAAGCTTTAATAAGTAATCATATCCAGCTAAGTTTTCTATCTCAAATAAAGTAGTAAAACACCCTCTGATTTTTTACTATTTCTTAAGGTCTGATGACATAGTTGAATGATTGCGATCATCATCGGTTAAAGATTTTCATATGAGCAGCATTATATAGACGTATATAAATGCACTGGGTGACTAGGCCCCAGATTTAAATGAAAAACACTTAATCAGCCATAAAATCCCAATACGGTTTGCTATTACCCCAAAAGGGGAAAGTAGGGTACTGCAACTGTATAGGAGTTGACTTTCCCAAAACAATTGACCATTTCCCATAGGGATCAGGTATGAACAACATACCTAACTAGGGGTAGAAACCTATGGGCATACCCCAACATAAGGAAAACAACAACAACATAACGACATGAAAACTTTATTACATATATTTTTAGGTATACTTTTAGTTCTTAACTTTGTTTCTTGCGACCCTCCTGCAGTAAATGAGGAGCTTGGAATAGACCAGGTTGAAACTGTTTCAGATGAAGATGATGGAGAAGGAGAAATGTCACCTTTTGGTTAATTTATAAAACGTAAGGGAACATTGGGGCAATGTTAAATTGCCCTTCTTTCTTGTTTAAAAAGGCTTTTCATTTTCTTTTTAAATTCAGTTCTACTTAAATTAGCTTTCTTTTTGTTATTTAATTAAAATGGATGTTAGGTTTTTAAAACAGTTGATTACTTTAACTTTACTATTTTGTCTTTTATCATGTGGAAATATTTCAATAGAGCAGGATGTCGATATTGAAATAATTAATTCATACCTCGAAAATTCTAAAAATGAATCTGGAAAAGAAAAATTAATATCGGTAAACAAAGCATTTGATTTAGCAAAAGAATTACAAAATGAGGAAAAAGTTATTACTACTTTATTCAAAATAGGTTTAGAATACTACAATCTAAAAGAATATGAGTTGTTTAAAAAGGTAACTTTAAATATCTCACAATTATCTATTAAAGCAGGTGATTCAATTAGCATTGCCAGATCATTTGGTAATATGGGATCATACTATAATAGAAAAAACATTCCTGATAGCGCATTTTATAGCTTCAATAAGGCAGTTAAAATTTATAGAAGACTCGATAAACTGAAAAAGTTAGATGAGAAGGCAAAAGTATCTTTTGGGGCTACACTTTATAATATTGCTCTGATTCAAAAACAATTTAAAGATTTTAGTGGAGGAGAGGCTAATATTATAGATGCTATAGAACAATTCGAAAAAATAAAAGCCTATGATCGTTTGTTTTTTTGTTATAATAACTTAGGAATTATTTCAAAGGATTTAGGTGAAAATGATGAGGCTATCGTAAAATACCAAAAAGCTATAGAATACGCTAGAAAAACTAAAAATGGTAAGTATAGAGAAATACAAGCTTTAAACAATATTGGGGTTGTTTTTAAAAATCAAAAAAAATATGATTTAGCGATAAAAACATATAAAGAAGCATTAAGTCATAAGGGTATTTTAGATAGTAAACCTAGAAGCAAAGCCATTTTAATAGATAATATGACTTACGCGAAATTTTTATCAGGAAAGAAGGATCGAATTTTAGAATCTTTTTTAAAATCTTTAAAAATTAGAGATAGCATTAAAGATAATTCTGGTTTAATCACTAATAATATTCATATTGCAGAGTATTACAAATCCATCAGCGAGGATAGTTTATCTATGGTTTACGCGATAGAAGCTATGAAGATTTCGAAATTTACTGGTTCTATTAAGGAATTGTTGAATTCTTTATTTTTTTTAAAAGATTTAAATGAAAATAGAGAAAGCTTAAAATTTGCTAATTTGTATATTAAGCTAAATGATAGTGTTCAGAATCAAGAAAGACTAAGTAGAAACAAATTCGCAAGAATTAAATTCGAAACCGAAGAAAAAGAACAACAAATTATCGAAGTTCAAAATCAAAACACTATTTACCTACTTGGGATTTTATTACTCCTTACAGGGATTAGCTTTGCTTCCTATTTCTTTAGGCAACGTACCAAGTATTTGGCACAACAAAATAAAATAGTACAGTTTCAAGCAAGTTATGAGACAGAAACCCGAATCTCAAAACGGTTACATGATGAGTTAGGGAATGATATTTTTCAAGCTATGCTACAATATCAAAGTGATCCTCATGACCCTCAAATACAACAAAAACTAAATTCTGCCTACAGTAGAGCACGTGATATTTCTCGCGAAAATAATGAGTTTGAAACCGATGAAACATTTCCTGAAGAACTCAACGATATGCTGAGAAATTATACCAAAAATGGGATTCAGCTTATGGTTAGAGGCTTAGATAAGGTCGTATGGAATGACTTTGAAACATCACTAAAAATAACCGTATACAGAGTATTGCAGGAATTAATGACCAATATGAAAAAACACAGCAAAGCCAGTCTTGTTGTACTTATATTTTCTAATAAAGATAACATGCTCACTATTAAATATTCAGATAATGGCGTTGGAGTAGACAAGGAAGACTTAAATTCTAAAAATGGGCTTCAAAATACAGAAAAACGTATTCGGGCTATGAATGGAACTTTTATCTTTGATTCCGAAAAGGAAAAAGGTTTCAAAGCCGAAATTCGAATACCGAGTTAAAAAATTTATAAGATGTTTACTAAAGTATTGGTGGCAGAGGATTATGAAATTGCTAATCAGGGAATTGTCAAAGTATTAAATGAGAAGATAGGTATCCATAATGTGCATCAAGCCAAATACTGTGATGATGCTTATCTCAAATTCCGGAAAGAATACAACGATAATGCCCCATTCGAATTATTGATTACAGATCTTTCTTTTAGAAAAGATTATAAAATCCAGACAAGAACATCAGGAATTGATCTTATTAAAGATATAAGAAAGGTAGACCCCGATATTAAAATAATAGTATACTCACAAGAGGATAGGCCGGACAGAATCAATATGTTATTTGATAAATATAGCATTAATGGATATGTGTGTAAAGGTCAGCATGCGATCAAACAATTAATTCAATGTGTGGAGGGTGTTTTTCAAGGCGATGAAGTATATCCGCCAGAATTAACTAGTAATTTACAAGCTAGTGATATGGTGCATTTAGATGATCTGGATATGATATTGCTAGAAGAATTAGCCAATGGATTTACAAAAAAGGAAATTAGACTAAAACTTATCGCACAAAATATTACGCCAAACGGTGAGAGTACCATTGATAAAAGAGTAAGCAAGCTGTTTGACAATTTCAAAGCCAAAAATACTACACATTTGGTGGCTATCGTAAAGGATTTGGGACTGTTGTAAATAGTTCTTAAACTTTAACAAATTCTATCTCATTTTCGTAGAGACTCATAGTGCTCTCCTTTATGGATTGATAATTAAGATGTTAGTTTTAATTAATTGACTGTCTTTAGTAATTAAACGCATAATTTTTTTTAAATCCTTAGTGCTATACAGAAATCTGTATGGTGTTATAAAGTAGTAAGTTTATGTTTGTACCGTAATAGCCGAAGAATGATAAATGAGGCCGAGCTATATCCTGAATCTGAAAGACACAAACTAAGTATAGCGATGGATAAAGATCAAATAATGATTACAGGAATCATTAATGGGGATGAAAGGATATTAAGTAATTTTTATAAAGAAAATATACGCTATGTTCAAGGGTATATTCTTCAAAACTTTGGTAACGCTGAAGATGTAGAAGATATTTTTCAAGATGCTCTGGTGGTATTATATCAAAAATTAAAATCTGAAATGGTGGAAATGAGAGTGCCTGTGACTACTTATTTTTATGGGATTTGTAAAAATTTGTGGAAAAATAGATTGAGGAAAAAACAAAGGTTAGTTGTAGATGATAAAAGAGTTTACTTTGAAGAAGAAAGCAATGATATTATAATACATAATATTGAGAATAAAGAAAGAGAACATTTATATAGAAAACACTTTCAAAAATTAAGCTCTGAGAATAGAAAATTATTACATCTCTTTTTTGAAGGAAAGTCAATGAAAGAGATTTCGAAAATTACAGGATATACTGTAGGCTATGCGAGAAAAAAGAAATTTTTGGCCAAAAAACAGCTTTTAAAAATGATTGAGCAAGATCCTCTGTATGAAGAATTGAAAGTTGTATGTTAAGATATAGGAATATAGGAAATCTCTGATTTATGGGGTAATCATAGGTTTCAATAGTACTCTGCTATCCATATGTTTTTAGGTGGCAGAGTTTTTTATTTTTCTGAAAAAAGGTTTTAGATTGAATTTTATAACATTAGTGGAGGCTATTTTCATTTATACAATAAAACTATGAATTTCTGATTGCGCAATTATATATTAATTAGCACTTGGGTAGAGTTATTTAGGTTTTACCGATTAGTATAAATGGATTTTGTATGTTTTTTAAGGTTAAATACTAGGTAGTCGTCAAGCTAATTTGAATATGCTGCGTATTCAATTTCATGAGTTTTTAAAATCCTTGATGCGTCATAATTAGAATTAAAAACAAGTTTTTTTAAATCATTAATCTCCTTTCTATTGAACATCAAAAATAAATTTTCCTGAAGTGTGGGAATAGGAATTTTTCTTGATAAGTCTGAGTCAATATGTTTATGCTCCCAATAATCTACTTCTAGATGATAAAGATATTTTCTAAAACTCTCAAATTCCTCTATAGTGAATTGAAATAATAGATTATTGAAAGTTAAATGATATAGTTGGCAAGTATCACATTTTGCCAATTGTCCTGTTTTGATTTCTGAAATGATTCTGATGTTTTGACACATAATGTTGAGATATATATTTGTTGGTTAATAACAATCCATTTTGATTTGATTTTTTCTTTGAAAGTTTGCTAATGGAGTTCCTAATTCTGTAGTTACAATAGTTTCTAAAGTTTTAATAATATCCTTTTGCATGGCGATTGAACCACAGATCATAACTATGCCATTGTTATGTAAGGCATTGGCAACAAGGCGAGATTCTTTTGCGACCAAATCCTGTATATACTCCTTTTTCTCCTCCTCTTGTGAGTACGCAAGATGAAGGCTTGATATTTTTTTTGAGGATACACCTTGTCTCAATAGATCATCATAAATTTTGATGGAAGTTTTGGTACGTCCTCCCCAGAATAAGTGAGTCTTATCAAAGTTTTGATGATTCAAAATCATTCCAAGAAAAGGCGCAATTCCTGTTCCGTTAGCGATAAGAATAATTTCCTTTTGAGTATTCGGGAGATGAAAATCAGGATTTCGTTTTATTACTGCTTTTATTGTTTCTTTTGGAGTGAGTTTACTAAAATAATTCGAGCAGATTCCAAACTCATGCTTTTTGATTGCTAATAAAAGGTCATTATCAACCTTTCCAATAGAATACAGTCGTTCTACCTGATCTTCTTTGGGATAAAAAGCCAGTAAATCTCCTGACTCAAAGTTTATATGATGTTGGGGACGAAGTCGTAGTAAAAAAGTGTCATCAGTATTACGTTCTGATCTTTCGATTACAGTAAATAATTGTTGTTTTATTTTTCTCTTTTTTGAAGGGCTTTCAATTTTTAAAGTAATTCCTGTTTTTGTATTCCAATGAGATACCCAATCCTTAAAAGCAGTAAAAGATTGATTATTTATTTTATAAGGGTCTAATATTGATTCTAGTTTCGAACTTGTTCCTAAAAGTTTGTCAATATTGAGGGCGTATTGACAAAAATGAGGATATGCCAAAGAACCTAATCCAACTACAGCATATTGTAAAGGATGTATAGGTGTAATTTTTTTGAATAAATATTCGAACTTTTTTGCATTTGCAGGAGGTTCTCCTATACCATACGTAGACGTAAAAATGATAAGATATTGTGCTTTTTGGTAAAGAGTATATGTATTCAATTCAGAAATAAAAACTTTCTTTCCTATAGTTGACAAAGCACTTGCAAAAAGGTTAGCAAACATAAAAGTACTCCCTGTTTCAGAGCCGACCAAAATAATATATTCTGCTTCATCTTTTTTAGCGTTGAACATATTATGAGGACTGTTTTTACGCCTTTTTATGGTTAATGTAAACCCCGAATACATAAAGAATAGAAGAGCGCAAGAGGTTATTAATAATATGATAGACCATACAGGGCTTCCTTGTCCTGTGTGTAATAATGAACTCCAAGAAGAAGCAAAGGCTACAAATGGGTATGGTTGTTCACTTATGATTGAGCCATCAAATTGATTGATGATGAGTTCTCTATCAGATAATTTTGCCAGAAAATAATCTTCAGGAGCTTCAGAAAATGGAAATTCTACAGATTTTACATCTTTTAGTAATGTAGTTTTAAAAATTTCAAAATCTTGAATAGTTATTTTGTGAGATGATGTAAAATGTGAATCCTCTAGATCATGAGAAATTGTTGTTTTTGGAATTATAGAAAATCTTTCGAGAGATAAATATACTCCCGTAGCTGCAACAATAAGTACAGGAATAAACAAAAATCTACCAAGAGTCACATGGTAATATTGAGCAAAATATTCTTTTTCGATTTTAGCAAAAAAATGTCTGATTCCACCTTGTCTTTTTAGGATTAAAAAGATGCCTGTTATTACAATAATGATCAGTAAAAATGAGATCAAGCCCACAAAAAATCGTCCAATACTTTTTAAGAACAAGGATCGATGTAGATTGGTTGCAAACTTAAAAATAGCAGCTTTTTCTGTTGGCGTTCCTAATTTCTTTCCGGTTAAAGGATCTATATAAATAGTTTCACTTTGACCATCTTTTGTGATAACCGAGGCTATAACCGCATCATTTGCATTGATCTCAAAGTTGATTACCTCTTCGTAATTTGCTTTTAATGTCGGAATAACTTCAGCTAATGTAAGATTTTCACTTTCTTTTATAGTATGAGCATGTACAGCATTTGTAATAGGTTCAAATGCCAAAATGATTCCGGTTACAGAAGCTATACACAAAAAAAGAGAAGAAGATATAGCCAAAACAAGATGGCTATATCTCCAGATTGAAATGGTCATTTGGCTCTACTAATTATTGTGGAAGCATACGCACATATCGTATGAATCCTTTGCCTTCTACTTTATTTTTAATCGTTTCTGAGGTTAATTCAAATTCGATATCGTCTTTATAGTACTCTTGATCTTCTACAGCAGTTTCAAAACGGATTTTATATCCACTGTCGATTTTATCATTTTCTATTTCGATAACGCTTATAGCTCTTTTTCCGCCGCTAATTGTAGCTCCGGTAATAGCATCGATATCTGGGCGTCTTTTTCCATAAAATTTCCACCATTCGGGGATGTCGTGATACCATTCTTCATCATCACCTTGTACATACAGTGTTTTTTGATAATTATCTTTTGAGTCAAGTAATGAGATTATAACATAAGCACCTTCTCCCGTGTAATTTGTCATTTGAATAAGACATTTATATTTAGTGCTTTCGTTTGTTGTGTTGAAGCTTAAAAAGGAAAAAATCGGGATAAAAAAAATAGCAAAAAGACTAAAAATTGATCTAATCATATTATTTTAAAAAATTTAATGCAATATCGTTTTCTTGTAACAATTCATTCTCTTGAGCCAGATCAAAAACAGATTCTTCAAAGTCTGTTTTTATAGTTTTATCGGCTCCAATGGATAATAAATATTTCAGAATTGAATCATCATTTG
The DNA here is from genome assembly GCF_006443095.1 of Aquimarina algicola. GTDB lineage: Bacteria > Bacteroidota > Bacteroidia > Flavobacteriales > Flavobacteriaceae > Aquimarina > Aquimarina algicola. Next base: position 363,000 of record NZ_VFWZ01000002.1, on the reverse strand, counting down.
CGATCATTGCCGCTTTGTGCAAAGGAGTAATCCCTTCTTTATTTTTAGCATTAACATCAATATCTAATGCTTTTATTGTTTTTAATAAATCAATATCATTTTTGTCTAAAGCAAGGTGAAATAAAGTATTTCCATTCTCTTGAGGTGTTGTCAAATCCAGTCCTTTTTTTGCTAATAACTTGTATTTCTTATTAAAGTTTTCAATGTTTCTGGGCGAGTACGAATTGAGAAGATAATGTGCTAAATTGTTTCCTTTTTTGTCTTTTACAGATACATCTGCTCCCTTTTGTATTAAAAATTGAACAATTTCATTAGAGTTTCTTGCTACGGCATGAGTCAAAACAGATTTTCCATTTTTGTCTCGCTTATTGATATCAATGCCTTTATCAATGAAATAATCCATCACTGTCACATCTTTACTTCTAGAGCCTAAGATATGTAATGGTGTTTGTCCATTTTTTATGGTTACATTTGGTGAAATACCTAATTCTTCCAGATACTTAAAAACCTCCACAGCATTTGAATGTCCTCTGGTGCCTTCGCAAGCAAAAATCATGGCATTTCCGCCTTGATGATTTAGATGTTGATACGAAACCTTCTTTTCGATCAAATACTTCATAAATGCTATGTTTCCTCTTTTGGCTGCATAGTTAAAAATACCATTACCCATGTCATCAACACTATGTAGATCAAGGCCTTTGGATGTGAAATAATCGACAAAGCTATGATCTGTAATAAAAGGAGCAACTAGTAATAATGCATTAGCACCATCGTGATTCTTCTCTTCATTGATGTTAGCACCATGTTTGATACAAAAATCATATAGCTTGGTATTCAATTGACCAGTTATTGCAGCAAAATTTAATAGCGAGTACCCATGACTATCTACAATATCAGTTTTTGCTTTATTGTCAACCAAAAACTGCATAATTTCTAGATTATTGCGATAAGCAGCCCAAAAAATATAAGTTCTACCATCATGCGTCAATTTATTTACTTCGTTACCTTTTTTAGATAGTAGGTATTGTATCGTTTTATTGTCTACTTTTTCAAGTAAAGCATAAGATACAGCATCAAAATAATGTTGGTTTAATTGAGCGATATCATTTCCTTCTTTTATCTTTTGTTCAATATCTGTTATACTGGGATTTGTTTTCCAATACTCGCGATCCAAAAAGATATTTGTGTCCTGAGCAAAGCATACAGTTGTTATAAATAATAAATGAATATAAAATAGATGTTTCATTTTTAATTCTTTACAAATGATTCTATTACTTTGGCGATGTCATTTTTTTGAGTATAGTCATCAGAGAATAAATGTTTATATAATGCCTTGTTTTCAACTTTTGATTCTAAAGATAAATTTATATTTCTATTAAATACTTCATCCCATTTATTACGAACTAAAGCCCATTTTTGCTGATGTTCTTTCCACCAATTAGATGCTGCTTGACATCTGCTATCCTCTACTTTTACATAGGTATTATACCCTTTTTCTTTGGCAAGTAGTATATCTTTTTGTCCGTTCTCTCGAATTATTTTTTCGTTATCTTGGTCATGTACCCAACCTGTATTTGTGATTTCATGACGATTTCCTCGTATCATCAAATTATAATCACTTCTGGTTGTTTTTTCTCTTCGAGGAAGTGGAGCAGGGGTAGTGTTTTCCCAAAAACTTTTGCCATCAATATGTGCCCATGTTGCTGTTCCCTCATATCGAGGACTATCGTCAACTTGATATACCTTTTGGGTCCATTGTCCTTTTACATTAGATTTTGGCTTTTTTTCAAAATTCCAGGTGTTTTCACCATTAAACATATAAAAATCAGTGTTCTCATATAACCAGTCCTGTCTCCAATGTTTTACGATATGAGGTTCAGAAGGGTTTCCTACTTGAAGAATATGTTGGATCGAAATTTTATCTTTTTCATCAACAACCAATTGAGCCCATTCTAAGCCTCTATCTGTTTTAGGTTTTGATCCTTTGTATAAAGAATCTTTACTGTATTGAAAAGTTTCTGCAAAATTGAAAGTTACTTCAAAACAACCACACATGCTTTTAATAGCACTGAGATCTTTTGCCTTTTTGTTTTGTGCAAAAAGAGAAGATGATACTAAAATTCCAAATACGATATAAATTACTTTTTTCATGCTATGACAATTTGATATAAAGTTTTTCAAAATTAGTTAAATTTATTTAGAATAAATAAAAATAAAGAATATATTTGCTACTATTAAGAATGATTATAAATAAAAATGAAGGGTAAAAAATTGTATATAAGTGTTTTATCTATTTTCACTCTTGTAAAAGCATATTCTCAAGAAATCCAAGCTGATAGTACAAAGGTTACAGAAATAGATGAGGTAGTGCTTACTGCAACACGAACAGCAAGACAGCTTTCTTCTTTACCGTTGCCTGTGACGTTGGTCTCTAAAAACACGATTATTGATTCTGGAACGATACGTCTTGATGAAATTTTAAATGAACAAACAGGGATTATTACCGTTGCTGATGAGAGCGGATTCGAAGGGGTACAAATTCAAGGGATTGCTTCAGATTATATTCTTATTTTGATAGATGGTGTTCCATTAGTAGGAAGAAGTGCAGGAAATTTTGATATTAGTAGGCTTACTGTAGGTAATATAAAGCAAATTGAAATTGTAAAGGGGCCTTCTAGTAGTTTATACGGTTCAGAAGCGTTAGGTGGCGTGATTAATATCATTACCGAAAAACCCAAAGAAGAAGCCTTATCAGGAAACGTATCATATAGAATAGGTAGGTTTACTCAGCAAGACATTAATCTCGATATCAAACAGCGAATTAAAGACTTTGGATATGGAATTTTTGTAAATCGATTTTCTAGTGAGGGATATGATCTTAATCCAGATGCTGAAGGACAAACTGTGAATCCCTTTGAAAATTATACACTTAATGCAAGAGTATATAATGACTTTTCTGAAAAATTATCCGTTTTTGCTTCTGCCAGATATTACAATCAAAATCAAGATGCTGATTTTGTTTTGAATGATACTAATTTTGAAGGAGATAGTAAAGAAGAAGAATGGAATGCGCATCTACGTTTTGATCATACACTACGAGCAAATGTATCTTTTGAGTATGAAGTTTACTTTACCAATTATACAGCAACCGAAAAATTAGCAGATCCCATATCTGATGATGTACTCTCTGATAGTGATTTTGATCAGCTTCTATTTAGACCTGAAATCAGAAATATTTATACTTTCAAAAATAATAGTAAACTCACAAGTGGTTTTGGGTTTCAGTATGATGAGTTAGATCGTACTTTTTTTGATGAAAGAGTCGATTTTAATTCGCAGTATGTATATGTACAATATGATGCTGATTTTTTTGAAAAACTAAATGTTATTGTAGGAGCTAGATTCGATAATCATTCAGAATATAGTAATCAGCTAAGTCCAAAACTAGCATTGCGATATAAAATCACGGATCAGATCGCTGCAAAAGCTTCTATAGGATATGGGTTCAAAGCGCCTGATTTTAGACAGTTGTATTTTGATTTTACAAATTCTGCAGTGGGATATACTGTTTTAGGATATAATGTGGCTTTAGAAAAATTAGAGGAATTACAAGATCAAGGTCAGATTTTGGATGTTGTTGTTCCTGAGAGTGAATTACAAGATCCTCTCGAAGCAGAAAGTTCAATTGGGTATAATGTAGGAGTTACATATAAAAAGAAAAACTGGAATGCAGAGGTCAATTTTTTTAGAAATGACTTTGAAAACCTAATTGATACTCGAATTATTGCCAGAAAAACCAATGGACAAAATGTGTTTAGTTACTTTAATTTTGATGAAATCTATACTACAGGTATAGAAACTAACATTGGTTATAAATTCAATACTAATTTAACAATTAATGCGGGATATCAATTGCTCTATGCTTTTGATAAAACCAAAAAAGACCAGGTTGGGAATGGAGAAATATTTGCTCGTGATCCAGTAACTAATGAGACTATAGCAGTAACTACGTCTGAGTATTTTGGATTGGTCAATCGCTCTAGACACAATGCAAATTTGAAAGTTTTCTATGAGATTCCTTCTATTGATACAAATCTGAATCTAAGATTAATATATAGAAGTAAATATGCATTATTTGATACTAATGGTAATGGTCTTATAGATGATTATGATACCAGTTTTGTTGATGGATTTGTAACTACTAATATTTCTGCAAATAAAACTTTTTTTAAAAATTTTAACCTTCAAATCGGAGCCAATAATCTATTTGACTATACGGATACCAATATTCCTACATTACCTGGAATACAATGGTATGCGAGATTAAATTATCAATTTTAAAAACTTTAAACACAATCAAAAATGAAAAAAAGATTTTTATTACTCACATTTTTTAGTTTGTTCTTTATCGCTTGTAGCGATGATGATGACAATAATGATATGCCTCAGGCAGCTACATTTAGTGTCACTGATGTATCACTTGATAAAGGTGCTATAGGGACAGAAGTCACAATTACCGGAACAGGTTTTCCTGATTCAGCTCAAGAAATAGCAGTTACTTTTAATGATGTAGAAGCTACAATAAGCGCAATTACTAGTACATCAATAGTTGCTTCAGTTCCACAAAATGCAACAACAGGAAATGTTGTGGTAACCTATCGTAACGAAACAGTTTCGGCAGGAAGCTTTACGGTGTTAGTTCCACTGATAGAGAAAAAAGTAGAAAATGTTTTTGCCCCACAAACAGGAGGACAGGGAACAGGGCAACCGGTTAGCGGAACTTTTACCAAATTTGATTTAGAAACAGGAGAAATAACAGATAGCGATACCGATTGGGATATTGCGTTTAGAGGTACAACGATTGCTGTAAATGGAGGAGAAGTGACCGGAACTACAGATGAACCTGAACGTAATGGTAATGCAGCGGCTTTTATTGCGACGGGTACTTTTGCTAGTGTAACTACAGCCGAAGGTTTAAGTTTTGTACAGGATTCAAGTACGTCGTTTGCAATTCCTACCGGTAGTGACAATGGTTGGTATAATTATAACTTCATGACAAACATAATCTCTCCAATTCCCGGTAAAATATTGGTGTTTAGAACTCGTAATGGCAATTATGCTAAGATTGAGGTTTTAAGTTATTATCAAAATGAAGATACTTCTCAACCGTCAAGATATTACACTTTTAGTTATGTATATAATCCAAATGCGGGAGAGACTACTCTTGAATAATTAAATGTTTTAATCTCTCCCACTATTTAAAAAATCAGTTGTTTTGGCAACTGGTTTTTTATATCCGAAAATGTAATATTTTGTATTACGAGGTTTAAAATTTACATTTTATGTTTTGTAAAGTTTTATAATTGCTACTTGTAGCTTTATAAAAGATTTGCTGCTTTCTTTTTTGACTCAAACATATTTTTATCAAACCATTTAACAAAAGATTTTGGTAAAAATGACATTACTTTTTCTAGTCTGGGGTTAAATAATAACCTGTGTGTTTCTCCAAAATTGATCAACGTTCCAATGTACAAAGCAGAAGTGTGTTCTTGTTCAGGGTAAAGCTCTAGCATTTTAGCTATTACTTCATCAGAAGATTTACTTGACTCTAGAGCATTTTCATAGTCTTCTATATATTTTAGACTATATTCTATGGTTGTTTTTGGAGTTAACTTATCACTCCAGGTGCGAGGAATATGTCCTGGTATTACTACCTCTACATCCATTTTTAGATAGCTTCTTAATTGTTCTTTCCATTTGGCTCTGCTTTTTGGTGTAGTACCTCCCATCATCATATGAGCGCCAAAATAGCAAATGTCTGTTGGTAATAATGCTTTTAGATCTGGGATATAAGCGATGGTATGAGGCTCATCTTCATATCCGATTCCTACATCTCCGTACTGATTATGAGTGAGTTGAATTTCTCTGCCTTCAATCATTAATGTATTACTATCCAAAGCTTCAAATGGAACCGAAGGAATGGCTGCATTTTCACCATAGCGTTTCAATGCCATTTTATCATCAGCTTTGATGCGTAGTTTTTGCAATGCTACAACTCTTGGAGCTCCAACAAATTTGGCATCAGGAAATCTTTTGATAAGTACTGAAGCGCCTTGCGAATGGTCTAAATGTGCATGATCTAAATATACATAGGTTAATTTTAAACCTGTCTTTTCAATCTCGTCTGCCAATCGTTCTGCGGCATATTTGGTGGCTTGAGCAGTAAATACAATAATCTCTTTATGTCCCATAACTAAACTTGAAGAAACATTGATTTCGTTAGATTGTGAGATAAAATGTTTCAATCTGAGTGGGCTTTCGGGTGTAACAGCTTTATAAGTTTTAAATTCAGGTCCTTCGAGAACCTCAGGAATTGAATTTTCTGCCTTCTGTCCTCCACCTTTGATCCAAACTCCTAGAGCTGTAATTGTGATGATAAGTATGATTAGTATGTATAATAAGTATAACATCTTGATTTATTTTGAATATGATTATCGTTTAAAAAAAGACACAACTTTCCTAAGAGGTTTCCATTCCCAAACTTTTAATGGAGCGTCTAATTCGGTGTGGAAGATATGATTGGTGTAATTGCTTAGAGTTTTTGTAGCGATGGCATGAATGATACTCAAAATGTGCTTTTCTGTATATCCTGCATCCAAAAACTTTTGAACTTCGGATTTATCTGGCCAACCTCTAGTCAGCAACATGTGTTTGGTGAAGTTGTGTAAAGTATTTAATTTGAAATCTGGTATTTCTTTTCCTTTACGTAAAGCTTCTACTACATCACTAGGCATCTTCGCTTTTACTGAACCTAACATTGAATGCGCAGCAACACAGTAATCACAGTTGTTTTCAAAACTAACGGTGATGTAGACTGTTTCAATCTCTATAGGAGAAAATCCAGATTCTTCTCGAAATATTTCAGCAGAATAATTGTATACTTTTTGTAGTCCAATATTATGGGCCATATTCTTCTGTAAGTTAGGAATAAACCCCATTTTTTTCTTTGTGTATTCCAGAACTTCTAATTGAGCTTCGTTAGCATTTTTAGCCGTTACAGGTTGCAGTTTTGATGCGTAAGTGTTGTCGTTTTTCATTTTTATGAAATCTATTTTTCAAGCTTTAGTTACCTTGACTAAAAGAGTATTTTTACTTTCATTTTGGAAGTAAAAATAATAAATAGAAATAACTTTTAAAACGAAAGTGAAATTATTTTATGAAAACATACGCATTTAGATCCTCGTGCCCAGTAAGTTCTATGTTAAATTCATTTGGAAATAAGTGGTCACTATCAATTTTTAACTTTGAAAGTGAAATTAGCCTTGACTATTAACAATGAGCTACAACTTGGATATACTTGTTTTTATTTTAAAATAACGTAATTAATGAAACAATAGATTGAAAAGAAGGTTTCAAAAATATACTATACTAATAATTGATGAGTGTGAAAATCTTTTTAGAACAAAAAAAGATAGGAAGAATAATTTTATTCTTCCTATCCTCACTTTTCCTAACTAAATTTATTTATCAAGAACTAACTCTGGAGTTTCTGTACTTTCAAATTGGTTACTAGTATTCTTTGCTCCACCGGCTTTTAAAGCTTTTTCACCAGCAAAGAAGGTTTTGTGATCATCACCAAGATCAGAACCTGCCATTCTTTGGTGTTTTACACAAGATACACCTTTACGTATTTCCTGGCGTTGAACAGAGCCTACATACGCTAACATTCCCTGATCTCCAAAATATCCTTCTACTAAATCATTCATATGTAATGCAGTAGTGTGATAAGTCGGCAGTGTAATTAAATGGTGAAATACACCCGCTTCACGAGAAGCATCAGCTTGAAAATTTCTGATCATTTCGTCTGCTCTATTTGATAATTCTGTACCATCATACTTAGCATCCATCAGTTCTGCACGATTGTAAGTCGAGGTATCCTCACCAGCTTCTATCATTATGTCAAATGCCTGCTGACGGAAATTGATAGTCCAATTAAATGATGGAGAATTATTATATACTAACTTGGCATTTGGTACTTTTTCTTTAACTCGATTTACCATGTGAGCAATTTGCTTCACATTAGGAGTAGGAGTCTCGATCCATAATAAGTCAGCACCATTTTCAAGGCTCGTAATACAATCCAATACAACACGATCAATATTAGAACCTTCTTTAAATTTATATAGTCCGTTTGGCATACGCACAGGACGAACTAGTTTTCCGTTACGTCTAAATAAAACATCATTATCACTCACTTCATCCAAGAGTACCTCTTCTGCTTCAATAAAATCCATGTATTTTGAAGCGAGATCTCCTTCTTCTTGAGATACAGGTAATTTTTGTGTTAAACCAGCACCTTCAGAATCTGTTCTTGCAACAATTACACCTTCGTCTACACCTAGTTCTAAGAAAGCATATCGAAGTGCATTTAACTTAGCAATAAAATCTTCGTGTGGTACAGTAACCTTTCCGTCTTGATGACCACATTGCTTAGCATCAGATACTTGATTTTCAATCTGAAGAGCACAAGCGCCGGCCTCAATCATTTTTTTAGCTAAAAGATATGTTGCTTCTTCATTACCAAAACCAGCATCGATATCGGCAATAATTGGTACTACATGTGTTTCAAAATTATCGATTTCGGCTTGAACGTCTTCTCCTGCATCAAGACGACGAAAAAGATCATTTAATTCTACAGCATCTGCCTGACGCAAAAAAGTATATATCTCTTCAATTAATTTTGGTACTGCAGTTTTTTCATGCATCGACTGATCAGGTAAAGGTCCTAACTCAGAACGTAATGCCGCTACCATCCAACCAGAAAGATATAAGTACGTTTTGTTTGTTGTGCCTCTATGTTTCTTTACCGAAATCATTTTTTGTTGCGCAACAAAACCATGCCAGCAACCTAGAGATTGTGTGTAATTTACATGATTTGCATCATATTCTGCCATGTCTTTACGCATAATAGATGCAGTGTATCTAGCAATATCTAACCCTGTTTTAAACCTATTTTGCATAGCAATACGTGCTGTATTCTCTGGACTTATTGTTGCCCAGGTATCACCATGTTTAGCTTTTAGTTTGCGAACAGCATCAAGAACTGAATTATAAGTAGTCATAATATTATGTTTTTAAATTTTATTTTAAGGTTAATATTTTAGTTGGTTTTTTATGCGTTATCATCATATACATTGTAATCAATCGTATTATTAATAGCCCAATTTGTAACCAATGTTTTAGTTTTTACTTGAGATTTCATCCTTTAGATTTTTTGTTTTTATTAATAATTTGAACTCTAATATCAGAATAGATATGTGTAGGGTTCTTTTTTGATTATACGATCAAGAAGATCATAATGTGCTGTCTGTCATTTTTTTTAGGATAAAAATTAATTTTCTTTTACTAAAAAGAGAATAGACAACTTGATTAAATGATTTACTTGTTATCGTAGTAAATTAATTACAGGACAATATTATAAAAAAGTTTTTAATTAAAAAAGCGAACGTTCGCTAAATTTTTATAAAAATAAATATTTTTCATGTTCGCAAAACTCTTTTTTTTGAATTTTGAACAACAAAAGATTTTTGATTTTTAATTGTATTTAATTGAAAATCAAAATATTATATATTTATAAAGTTTTTGTTTTTTTAGATGATATGAGTTCCTAAAAAATAATTGAGAATTTTTTATGAAATATAAAAAATATGAGGTGCTCTATGTTGAAATTTGATTTTTGTAAGTTAAGATTGTAAATATGCTTTAGAAGCTTGATGTAATCTATCACTAATTCTTTTGCGAAGTCTTTTAGGTTTTAATACTTCTAAGCTCTCTCCAAAACCTAGCAACAATCGTTCTAGTTCAAAATTAATTTTCACTTTTATGCTTACAATAATGCTTCCATCTTCATTTTCTTCTTCAAGTATTTGAGAATGGTGTAGTGGTTTTGTTATTACATATGGTGCGTTATATGCGTTTATACGAAGTTGAATAGGAGTAGGACGCTCTCCTTGATTTACTGTAACTCCGATCACATTTTTATAAAATTGATCAGGATCAAAGTCGGCCTCAAAATACGAAAGCTTAAAATCGTAATCAATAGTAATGATCCGGTCTAGCGCTAAGTTAGAAATTCCTTTTGCTCCAGTTCTTTTCCCAATCAAAAACCATCTATTATTAAACTCCTTTAATATATATGGATGTAGTGTAATGATATTTGCAGATTTAGCTTTGAAAGATTTGTACTCTAGTTTGAGTACGACCTTTTTTAAAATTGCTTGATAAAGCTCGTCTAAGAAATGAAGTCCTTTAAGGTTTTCATTTCTATCCATATGAATGATAGATTTGTTTTTGGTTTTTTCTGTATAGACTTTATCTTCTAGACGTTGTATGATACCCCCTAGCTCTGTAAATAGAGAAAAATCTTTGAACTGCTTAAGCATTTCTACAGTTTCACTTAGAACGCTCATGTCATTTTCGGTAATAGGGATATCGGTTATCGAAAAATCAGGGTTTTCATATTTATAATATTTACGATCATAAACAACTATAGGAGCATTGTATCCTAATTTATCGCTTCGCATCATTTGAATATCCAATTGAACTGTACGCTTACTTACATTTATATCTCTCCCTTCATATTCGTATAAAGCATCAGAACAAGCATCAATTAACTTATCTAGTGTCCACTGTTGGTTATTGTTTTGTAAACATTTGTCAATTGTTTTATAACGAATTAAAGCGTTTTTGTTTAGTGCCATTTTTTTGAGTTTAGTCTAAAAATAAGAAAAGGAAAATGCTACGCAAAATGATTACGTAGTAAATTAAAATCTTTGATTGTCGATAAGAAAGAAAAGATGAAAGAAAAACTAGATATATCCGTCCAGAACTTATATAATATTTTTGAGAAATACCATATTGATGTTGCCAGGCTCAGAGCAAATAGTTGTTTTTGTTGTGTAACTAATAAAGAAATTAAACAAATTGCGAATAAGCCATTGCAACAATTATCAGAAGAAGAACTAGAACACTTTTTTAGATCGGCAGTTTCTACTTTTGGTACTATAGATGATTATAAGCATTTCTTACCGAGAATTTTAGATTTGATGAGGTATCCCAATAGTGATTTTTTGCATGATTTTGTCTGTTATGAAAAACTAAATTATTCTGAATGGGAGACTTGGCCTATTGAAGAACAAAATGCGATTGAAGATTATTTCATTGCGCTTTGGTATACAACTATCAATGATAAAAATACGACAGATTATCTAATTGAAGATGTCCTGAATATTATGCTAAAATATGGTTATTTGGAGATAGCTTTATCAGAATGGTCAAATACTCAGACATTAAAATCTACACTTTTTATCGTTGAAGGTGTATTAAGTGGATTCAACTTAAAAGTTAATACTAGAAATTACAATAAAATATCAGAATGGTTGTCATCCGAGATCATGTTGTCTAAAATTGAAGATGTATTCTTCAAAACAAACAATAAAACACTAGCAAATAGAATATCTATTGCATATACAATTTTAGAAAATAAATACGATCTTACATTTTGTTAAAATCACTACGTAAAATAATTGCGTAGTATAGTCTCATCTTTGTGTCATAATTAAATAGCAATGAAAACAAAACTTAAAAATATAGAAGAAAAGTATAATGTTTGTATAGATTATGCTTGTGAATCAGGCAGCAGAGCATGGGGGTTTGCTTCTCCTGATAGTGATTATGATGTACGTTTTTTATATACCAAACCTATAGAATGGTATCTTTCGGTATCCGAAAAAAGAGATACTATTGATATAATGGATGGAGATTTTGATGCTGTAGGTTGGGAGCTTCGCAAAAGCTTAAGATTACTTAAAAAATCGAATGTCCCGGCCTTAGAACATTTATTTTCACCGATTCTTTATAAGGGAGATGATGCGTTTATTTCAGAGTTAAGAACTATAGCATTAGAGTGTTTTTCTCCAATCGCTTGTATGTTTCATTACTTGAGTATGAGTAAAAAGTATGAAGAAAAATTAGGAGATAGAACTGTTAAGTTAAAGAATTTATTTTATGCATTACGCACCTCAATGGCAGGAAAATGGATCTTAGAATATAAAACAATGCCCCCAGTGGTTTTTAGTGAAATGCTTCCTATGATATCTGATGATGTGGCGAATCAAATAAGAGAGCTCATGAATATAAAATCAGAAAATAATGAGAGTTATCTGCATCCAAGAAATGAAAAAATAATACGTTTTGTGTCAGAAACTATAACTAATAATGATAAGTATTCCAAGTCATTGCCTTCTGGTAAACCTGATGCAAACAAGATAGATCAATTTTTATATAAAGTATTAACAATGTAAAATGAGCATTGAGTATACTTCAACAAGTACTATTTAAACTAATGAAAACTATAAAAGAGCTTAAGGCCTCAGGAAATATAATTTTTGAATGTATCAGCGGTAGCCGAGCATATGGACTCGCTACCGCATCATCTGATACCGATATACGAGGTGTTTATATTGCACCAAAAGAAGAATATTATGCACTACAGTATGTAGAACAAATCAATAACGAAACAAATGATGTAGTATATTATGAGTTAAGGAAATTCATTGCTTTGTTGTCAAAAAACAACCCTAATATTCTTGAATTATTGAATGTGCCTGAAGATTGCATATTAATCAAAGATCCAATTTTTGATCAAATCAAAATGGAGTATTTTTTATCAAAACAATGCAAAGATACATTTGCAAATTATGCATATACCCAGATCAAAAAAGCAAGAGGGTTGAATAAAAAAATTGTAAACCCTGTAGAGAAAAAACGAAAATCAGTATCGGACTTCTGTTACGTGAGAACCAATAAACAATCAACTTTACTTACAGCGTTTTTGGCTAAAAATGAAATAAGTGCAGAGGATTGTGGATTGGTTAAAATTCCACATATGAAAGATTGTTATAATCTTTTCTACGGAAAAAATATGGGATATCAAGGTGTAGCAAGAAAAAATGCTAACGAGGTTTGTTTAAGTTCTGTTCCTAAAGAAGAAGAACCGATTGCATTACTGTATTTTAATGTCGAAGGATATTCGTCATATTGTAAAAAATATGTAGAATATTGGTCTTGGGTCGAAAAAAGAAATGAAGAACGATACAAAAATAATGTAGCGCATGGTAAAAATTATGATACCAAAAATATGATGCATACATTTCGATTATTGCATATGGCAAAAGAAATTGCAGAACAAAATGTTGTGAATGTAAGAAGATCAGACCGTGATTATTTATTAGGAATTAAAAACGGAGATTTTGAGTACGACGAATTAGTGAATAAAGCTGAAGTATTAAAAGAAAGCCTGGGGATTTCTTACAAACATTCTAATTTAATAGAAAGACCAAAGCTTGAATATGTAAATCAATTGATTTTTGAGGTAAGAAATAGTTACTATAAGAGATAATTGCTTGATGTTTTTGAGCTAAATAGTGTAATATAATAAGATAAGTGAGTTCAAAAGTTTTGATTGGTGATTTGATAAGATTGATTATTAAATTTTGATAAGTAAAATATCATACATTCATAAGAAACGAAACTAAGGTTGTGCAAAACGAAAGTGCGTAGTTGATAAAATACTATTCTACTATTGTAATGTTGATTCCTTTTTCTTCGATTTTTCGAACTGTTTTCTTAGAAATATCTTTGTCGGTTATAATATGGTCTACTTGGGTTAATTCACAAATTTTTGCAAAGCTTCGTTTTCCAAATTTTGAAGAATCCACTAAAACGACAATCTTATTGGCAGAAGCCATCATTTTTTTATTAAGTCTTGCTTCTTCAAGGTTTGTTGTCGTTAAGCCATAGTTTAAATCAATTCCATCAACTCCCATAAATAGTTTGCTACACGACATATTTTCTAAAATTTGTAATGCATGATCTCCAAAAACTGATGAAGAATTATGTCGAACATAACCACCAAGCTGCAATATCTCGATGTTTTTGTTTTTTGTAAGTTCTAATGCTACATTCAAAGATGAAGTGACTACTGTCAATCTCTTTTCTACATCAATAGCCTTTGCTAAGGCCTGTACGGTAGTGCCAGAGGCTATCAATATTGAATCGTTGTCTGTAATGAAGGTAGCGGCAGCATTGGCAATACCTGTTTTTTGGGTTACTGATAGTTTTTCTTTTTCAGTAACAGGTCTGTCATTAGCGTAGGGGTTTTTTAAAGAAGCACCTCCATGAGTGCGAAATAAAAGGTTTTTTTCTTCTAATAATTTTAAATCCTTTCTAATAGTAACAGCCGATACGCCAAGAGTCATACATAATTCTAAAACAGTGATATGTTTTTCTTGATTTAGCTTGTCAAGAATAATCTGATGCCTTTTCATAATAACTAATGTTGTTGTAAATGTAATGTAAATAAGCGAAACATGATTAATGTCAAACGAATGGCTTTTTGTACACCTTTTGTATAGATTACTTAAAATTATATTAAAAAGAGCTTTGATATGTTATTTTTAGTTTCTAAAAGTTTCGAAAAAACAACTTTATACTTATATTTGTTTATGTTTTGAACTAAATCGAAAGAAATGAATACTGTGAAGTTTAATAGAGAAACAATATCGAAAGAATTAGAAACAACTTTGGATTGGGATGTGATCGTTATAGGTGGTGGAGCGACAGGATTGGGGATAGCTCTCGATAGTGTTACTAGAGGATACAAAACTTTACTGCTGGAGCAATCAGATTTTGCAAAAGGAACTTCTAGTAGGAGCACAAAATTAGTTCACGGTGGAGTTCGTTATTTGGCTCAAGGCCAAATAGATTTGGTAAAAGAAGCATTGCGAGAGAGAGGATTGCTCCTAAAGAATGCGCCTCACTTGGCAAAGAACCAATCTTTTATTATTCCTAATTACAGTTGGTGGAATGGTTTTTTTTATACAATAGGGCTTACAGTTTATGATTTCTTGTCAGGGAAACTTAGTCTAGGTAAATCTAAATTTATTTCTAGAACCAAGACGTTGAAAAGAATAGAAACGATCAGAGATACTAGGTTAAAAGGAGGGGTGGTGTACCAGGATGGTCAATTTGATGATGCTCGTCTTGCAATTAATGTTGCTCAAACATGTATAGAAAAGGGAGCAACTCTACTAAACTATTTTAAAGTCAGAGAATTATTAAAAAATGAAAAAGGGACAATAAGCGGCGTTGTAGTTACTGATATCGAAACAAAAAAATCATATGATATAAAAGGAAAAGTTGTGATCAATGCGACAGGGGTTTTTGCAGATGATATATTAAAAATGGATAAATCAGAAAGCAAAAATATGATTCGCCCAAGTCAAGGAGTTCATTTGGTATTAGATAATACTTTTTTGCCGGGTGATGATGCGATAATGATACCAAAGACTGATGATGGCAGAGTTTTGTTTCTTGTGCCTTGGCATGGTAAAGTGGTTGTCGGCACAACAGATACCTTATTAAAAGAACATAGCCTCGAGCCTCAGGCTCTAGAAGAAGAAGTTGATTTTATTCTTTCTACTGCAAATTCATATTTAACAAAAAAAGTCACTCGCAAAGATGTCTTAAGTGTATTTGCCGGATTAAGACCACTCGCAGCACCAAAAGAAGCATCTGAAAAAACAAAAGAAATTTCTAGAAGTCATAAAATTATAACCTCAGATTCAGGATTGATTTCTGTAATTGGGGGAAAATGGACAACCTTTAGAAAAATGGCAGAAGATACTTTAGATAATGCTATAAAAGAAAAAATGTTACCCGAAAAGAAATGTGTTACCTATGATTTAAAAATACATGGAGCACAAGAGACTCATGATAGAAGTAACCATTTATACGTGTATGGTAGTGATCAAGAAGGTATTGCTAAACTGATACAAGAAATACCTGAACTTGGAGAGAAAATCCATCCAAATTCAGTATTCCTAAAAGCAGAAGTCATCTGGGCGGTAAGATATGAGATGGCAAGAACTGTAGAAGATGTCTTGGCAAGAAGAGCAAGAATCCTTTTTTTGGATGCAAGTACAGCTATAGAGTCTGCTCCTGTTGTTGCTCAATTATTGGCACAAGAACTCGATAAAGAACAAGATTGGGTAGTAGCGCAAATACAACAATTCACTAAAACAGCAGAAAATTACGTGTTGGATAAGACAAATATGCCCAAAAATGTCAAATCCAAAACCGTTAAAGTTGCATGATATCATAGAGATATCAACATTATGGCTCACTAAAATTAAATAACCCGAAAAAGTCCTTAGACCTTTTCATCAATTCAAGTAAAGATGGATAAATATATTCTTGCCTTAGACCAAGGTACCACAAGTTCTCGTGCTATTCTTTTTGATAAAAAAGGAAATATCTTTTCAACAGCTCAAAAAGAGTTTACTCAATATTTTCCCAAACCGGGATGGGTAGAGCATGATCCTATGGAAATTTGGTCAACGCAAGCAGGTATTGCTGCCGAAGCCACGGTGAAAAAAGGGTTAAATGGAACAAATATCGCCGCAATAGGGATTACAAATCAAAGAGAAACTGTTGTAGTATGGGATCGAAAAACAGGAAAACCTGTTTATAACGCTATTGTTTGGCAAGATAAACGTACTTCTGCCTATTGTGATGAATTAGCAGATTTAGGAAAAACAGATCTGATCCGTTCAAAAACCGGTCTAGTTCTGGATTCCTATTTTTCTGCGACCAAAGTAAAATGGATTTTAGATCATGTAGAAGGAGCAAGAGAAAGAGCAGAGGCAGGGGATTTATTATTAGGAACTATAGATACTTGGTTGATCTGGAATTTTACAAAAGGCGAAAAACATGTTACTGATGTTACCAATGCTTCAAGAACATTGATTTACAATATTAATACTATGGAGTGGGACGAAGAACTTTTAGAACTTTTTACCATTCCAAAGAGTATGCTTCCAGAAGTAAGACAGTCCAGTGAAATATATGGGCACACCAAAACCACAGTTTTTGCTACAGAAATACCAATTGCAGGTATTGCAGGTGATCAACAAGCAGCATTGTTCGGTAGTATGTGCATCAAAAAAGGGATGGTTAAAAACACCTATGGTACAGGTTGTTTTATGCTAATGAATATCGGTAAAAAACCAAAGATTTCGCAAAATAACCTATTGACTACGGTAGCCTGGAAGATAAATGGAGAAACACAATATGCTCTAGAAGGTAGTATATTTGTGGGAGGAGCAGTAGTACAATGGTTAAGAGATAGCCTTAAGTTTATCAAAACCTCTTCAGAAGTAGAAGAACTGGCTAATAGTGTTACCAGCTCAGAGGGGGTTTGTTTTGTTCCTGCGTTTGCGGGTCTTGGAGCACCTCATTGGAACCAATATGCACAAGGTACTATCTTTGGCCTTACCAGGGGAAGCACAGATGCTCATATTGCACGTGCAGCATTAGAGTCTATTGCGTACCAAACAATGGATATTCTAAAAGCAATGGAGGCCGATACAGGTATTTCAATTAAAGAATTACGTGTTGATGGGGGAGCAACCATAAACGACATGTTAATGCAGTTTCAGGCAGATGTACTTGATACAATTACAGTGAGACCTAAAATCATAGAAACTACAGCAATGGGAGCAGCATATTTAGCAGGTCTTGCTGTTGGCTATTGGAATGATATCGAAGAAATTCAAGAAATCTGGGAAGAGGATGTACAGTTTACTCCAAATCAGGAAAGGTTAGCAATAGAAAAAGGGATTAAACGTTGGTACAAGGCTATTGATGCATTAGAATATTGGACAAAGTGATCACCAGATAAAACTTGAAAAATGACACCATTTATAGCAGAAATCATTGGTACGATGTTTCTAATCACACTGGGAGGAGGAGTCGTTGCCAATGTGGTATTGAATAAAACAAAAGGAAATGGGAGTGGTTGGATTGTAATTACAACAGGTTGGGCGTTGGCAGTATATGTAGGAGTTGTAATTGCAGGACCATATAGTGGTGCACATCTCAATCCGGCAGTAACGATAGCACTGGCTATAGCGGGCAAATTTCCTTGGAGTTCGGTACCTATTTATGTTTTAGGTGAATTTATAGGAGCAATGCTAGGAGCTATCCTTGTTTGGTTAGTTTATAAAAATCATTTAGATGAGACAGAAGATCCAATCCTAAAAAGAGCTGTGTTTTGTACAGATCCTGCGATTCGAAATCCTCTTAGTAATTTAATAAGCGAAATTATAGGAACCTTTTTTCTCGTGTTTACTATATTATATTTTACAAGTGCAAGTTTTGATTACAACCAAGAAGAAACCATTTTGGGATTAGGATCAATAGGTGCAATTCCCGTAGCATTTCTCGTTTGGGCTATAGGTTTGTCTCTTGGGGGTACTACAGGTTATGCCATCAATCCTGCTAGAGATTTAGGACCACGTATCATACACGCTTTACTACCTATAAAAAATAAAGCAAGTAATAATTGGAGATATGCAATCATTCCAATTATAGGCCCTATTATTGGTGGTATACTGGCAGCTCTATTATTTAATATTCTTACGACGTAACGTAACAAACCCATAAACACAAATGAAACCTTCTAGATATATCTTAAGCTTTATGCTTAGTATATCAGCAACTCTTATTACTATTATCAATGCGCAAGAACATAATAGTGCTGATTTACAAAAGATCATAAAAGAAAATATTACAAAAGATTCTATATCAGAAAAAAAGTACAAACCCTTAGATTTTAAACTTCAGGTAAAAAATATGCATTTATGGCGTGGATTTAGGGTTACAGACGCTCCAATGACAGCTGCTGACGTTTTCTTTACTTCTAAAAATGGTAAATTTAAAGCAGGTCTGTGGGGCGGAGCAGGATTTAATGGCGATTATACTGAGTTTGATTATTATATAAATTACTCTAGTGGTGGTTTTTCTTTTTCCTTATGGGATATTAATAATTTTAGTGATTTCCCCGATGCAGAAATTTTTGATTATGATATCAATACAACATCGCATTTTGTAGATCTTACTGCTGCTTATTCTTTTAAAAAAGTACCAATCTCTGTTTCATGGACTACTATTTTATTAGGTCGCGATACATTCATTAATAAATCAGGTAAAAA
The DNA here is from genome assembly GCF_006443095.1 of Aquimarina algicola. GTDB lineage: Bacteria > Bacteroidota > Bacteroidia > Flavobacteriales > Flavobacteriaceae > Aquimarina > Aquimarina algicola. The sequence continues at coordinate 343,888 of NZ_VFWZ01000002.1, read as the reverse complement.
AGAAAATGCATTTACACATTATGTGCAATTGAATAGTACTATATATAAAAATGAACATTCAAGTCTTGATATTTTTATTGCCGGGGCTTTTTCTTTTGCAAGTAATGACAAACACTTTTATGGAGAGGACTTTTTAAATAATTTTGGTATTACATATCACAAAGAGGTAAATGTATTAAATCTGATATATCTTCCTGTATCTGCAACCGCCATGTGGAATCCCGATTTAAAACATGGGGGTATACAAGTAGCCGTTGATTTATTTTGAATACAGGTAATTTTAAATAAAATAGTAGCTCTGAAAAATTATAACAACACTTCCCCTATTAGGGAATAATTAGCTGCTTTATTATCCATTTTTCTTACTTGAGTGTGGTGAACTTAATCCGATTTTGATATAAAATCTATCCTATATGATTTAACACTTATTACTAGCCTGTTTAAAAAAATGATAAGTAGTTTTATAGCAAATTGAAAATGCGTAAGACCAATTTCATCTTTTTACTACACTTTTTATGAATTTTTTTAGGGCTTTTTTAGATCAATCAAAAGGAGATTTTCAAACAAACAGAATAATTATTTGTATGATTATAGCAATACTAATTACTATAAGTCATGTACAGCTATTTTCAAATACTCAAAAAGTAGACGACCTACTTAATCAATTAACACTACATACAAAAGAAGATATTTCAAAAGTAGATCTGCTTAATACGATTGGTTTTGAATACTGGATTATTGATGCTAACGAATCCATCAATTTTGGTCTAGAAGCATTAAAATTGTCCAAAACACTTGGATATATCAATGGTCAAGCAAAAGCAAATCGTATTATTGGAGTTGCCTATTGGGCACAAGGTAATCTCAACAATGCCTTAATTTACCTCAATACGTCTCATAAAATGTATCAAACCATACAAGATAAAACCGGGCTGGCGAATACGAGGCTTAATATAGGTATGGTATATGCAGATCTAAAAGAATATAAAAAAGCATTGCATTATTATGAGCAGGCAATCAACGAATTTACCGTTTTGGGGCTAAAAAGTAGAATAGCAACAACATTTACCAAAATAGGAACAATTCTAATAGAACAAAATAGAGATGCAGAAGCATTAAAATACCTGACAGATGCACTAAAAATGCATACGGATACTAATTTCACTTATGGAATAGCAGAAGCGCATAATAGATTAGGGATATTATGTCTTCATAAAAACGAAATTGAGCAAGCGAGTTATCATATCAAAAAATCAATGACCTTGGGAAGCGAGGTAAGTGATATAGATGGACTTACAAATAATCTTATTGTTTATGGAAAAATTTTAAGATTGTCGGATCAGCTTGATGAAGCGGCAATTGAATTAGAAAAAGGGTTGGCACTTGCTAAAGAAAATCAACTGAAAAAATATGAACTATTAGCATACGAAGAGTTAAAAGAACTTAAAAGAAAACAATATCAAGCTGAAGAAGCCTTAATATTTTATGACAGATATGTCAATTTAAAAGATTCTCTTTTTAATTCAGAAAAAGCAAAACAAATTGCCTATTTAGAATTTGAAAACAAGCTAGAAACAAAAGATAAAGAGTTATTTGCACTAAAAGAACAAGAAAAAAAAGATGACCTCATTAAGTTTATTTTAATTTTGGGGGTGGTTATTATATCTGTTTGCGGATATGTGATTTACATAATATCAAAACAAAGGGCCAAAAAAAGTAAACAATTGGCAGAAAAAAACCAGGAACTTCTTCAATCTGCATTCGCTCTTACCCAAAAAGATTTAGAAAATTCAGAATTAAAACAACTAGAGCTAAAACAACAATTAGATTTTAAAAACAAAGAACTGACCTCGTATGCACTTAATTTTATCAAAAAAAATGAAGTTGTAAAACAGTTGCAAACCACAATACAAAACATAAAAAGATCTTCTACAATAGAAAAAGACAAGTTAGTAGCTGATTTAAATAAAATTATCAGAAAAAACCTGAGTATTGATAAAGATTGGGAAGATTTTAATAGGTTTTTTGAAGATGCACATCAAGGATTTTATTCTAGTTTAAAATCAAGACACAAAGATTTGAGTACAAATGACCTAAAAATTTGCTCATTAATTCGATTGAATCTTAATATTAAAGAAACGGCTAGTATTTTAGGAATATCTCCTGAAAGTGTAAAAACAGCAAGATATCGTCTTCGTAAAAAATTAGCCTTAGATTCTCGACAAGAAATTCTTACCTATTTGTTACATCTGGAATAAGATAAAATTAGAATTCAAAAAATCTGCTGTAATCGAGATTGTTATTTTTAATTATTTGATTTTTAAGTCATTAATAATGATTTGTCTACCTTTTGTTGTCCTTTTTTAACAGTTTTTGTGATTAGGTTCACATATTGTATACACTATTTTTCATTCAAAATTTTTCAATCTTCCTAATTTTAAAGAGAGCAAATCCTCTTTTAGTTATAAGTGAAATTGTATGGCTAATTAAAAGGGGAATTACAGATACTTCTAGGTAGTTAAGCAACACTTTATCAAAACATTTTTTTAATGAAACCAGAAACAAAATATACCAAAAGCGGTCATGTTAATATAGCATATCAGGTTTTTGGCACAGGTGCTATTGATCTAGTATATATCCCGGGGTGGATTTCTAATATTGATTCGATGTGGTTATGCCCCGAACTCGTCAATTTTTTAGAAGAATTAGGAAAAATATCTAGAGTAATTCTATTTGATAAAAGAGGAACAGGGCTTTCTGATCGTATTGTCGCATTTCCTACTTTAGAAGAGCGAATGGATGATATAAGGGCTGTTATGGATGCCGTAGGTTCAGAAAAAGCAGTTTTATTTGGACATTCTGAAGGAGGTTCAGTTTCTGCCCTATTTAGTGCAACTTACCCCAATCGAGTACTCTCTTTGATCACTTTTGGAATTTTTGCAAAACGTAGGTACTCTGATGATTATCCTTGGGCGCCAACCGATAGCGAACGACAAAAAGTGTATGATATGATCGAAAATAGATGGGGAGGAGGAGAAATGAATTTAGAAACACTAGCACCATCAAAAGCGCAAGACAAACAATTCATGGATTGGTTAGCAAGCTATTTTAGGTGTGGTGCAAGCCCTAGAGCAGCGCTAAAGCTTACAACTATGAATACAGAAGTAAATATTATTGATATTCTAAAATATATCAAAGTACCTACTCTGATTATGCAGCGTACTCATGATGTGGATGTAAAAATTGAAGAAGGTAAGTTTATTAATCAACATATCGAGAATTCAAAATTTGTAGAATTTGATGGAGCGGATCACCTTTTTTGGGTAGGAAATACCCAAGAAATTTTAGAAGAAATGAAAGTGTTCATCAAGAACATAAAACCAAATCATCGCTATAAGAATAGACTATTTACAGTACTATTCGGTAAAATGATCTCCGCTATAAAATCAGAATTTAATTTTGAGATGATCCACCAATGTATCTCAAAACATGAAGGTAGTATTATTCATCTTAATAAAACATGTTTTGTAGCCACTTTTGAAGTTCCGGGAAAAGCAGTTCATTGTAGTTTGGATATAAAAAAAGCCTTACAAGATATAGAGGCATCTGCTTCTATGGGTATTTATATGAAAGAAGGGGTGCAAAATGATACAGAAGTACTCAATGATAATGACGATCGTATCATTAAATCTATGCTTTCTCAAATAAACCCTGATCAAATTCTAGTAACGCAAACAGTAAAACATTTATTATCAGGAGCAGGATTTGATTTTATAAAAAGTAGTTCTGTATTGGATACCGCATCTCATAAACTTTTCAAATTGTATAGTGTTACAAAGAAAATACAAAAGCATGATCAAAATGAGATGACTACATCTGGTAACAGTTCTCATTACGATTCTTTTTTAGAAAATGTATTACATATTATTGATCAATATTTAGACAGTGATACTTTTAGTGTAGAAATGCTAAGTAGAAAAATGGGAATAAGTGAGCGTCAGTTGCAACGTAGGATTAAAGCTACTACCCGGAAGTCTCCAAATCAGCTGATAACATCTACAAGGTTGAATAAAGCAAAGGAAGCGTTAATGTCTTATAATTATACGGTATCAGAAGTTGCTTTTCAATTTGGGTTTTCGAGCCCTTCTTATTTTTCTAAATGTTTTAAAAAAGAATTTGGTATCCAACCAACTTCAGTACAGCAACAAAAACCAAAAAATAAAATAGAAGATTTTCACTTTATAATGTCGTAATTGTATTAGGATTATACGGAAATGTGATAGCCGAACGTAGAAACTAGCTTTAATTTTGGTATCATAAGATATCGAATACTAGAGATACCTTCAATCAAAATCAATCCGTATGATTCACACTACATTAAGCATACTAAAAGAAAAGTTAAATGAATATTTCAGGTTAAAAACTGAAGCTGATAGTGATTTAATACGGTTTATTGATAGTACTAATAATGATCCGATTACTTTTACTAATAATGCTGTAACACCATTTCTGATTAACATTTCAGAAGATCGTAAATTTAGAAATGCAGATCAATACTCGGGAGTGATCCAAAATGGAATACGAACACAAATTAATCCAGAAATTAGAATTGAGTTATTGGTCTTATTTGTTTCAAAGTTTAATGATTATAACCAGGCTCTTCAATTCTTATCTTATGTCATTAAATTTTTTCAGGCAAATCGAATTTTTACACCCAAAAATTCACCTGGACTGTCCGAGGAAAATATAGAAAAAATAATTGTAGAACTCATATCTCTTCCTCTTGAAGAACAGAATCAGGTATGGCATTCTTTGAATACTTCATACTTACCTTCTGTATTGTATAAAATACGCTTACTATCCTTAATTGATGAACAAAGTATAGCATTTGCAGGATCTTCAATAAACAATATAGGGATAAATGTATTAGAAAAATCAAGATAATAATTTTTAAAAAAATTATAAAAGAATAGAGTAATCAGTCTTATTACACAAGACTCTTATAACCTTAAAAAAGTAAGTAGACAAATGGATTATCGTGAATTCTTTCAGATAGAAATCATACATGATTACTTCTCAGGTAAACCTACTGATTTAGTAATCATCCCTGATAAACAAACCAAACGTTTATTAGAAAAACAAGGCTTTCTGGTAAAGAAAACAGTAGAAGGAATTACAGTATTGAAGCCAGGTGCAGATCAAAATGAGACAGTAGCTTCGCGAACGCCTGATCATGCATTTGTCTTTTATGTATTTCCCACCTCAAATAGCATTAGAGAATATACAGATACGTCAGGTTTTGAAGACGGTAAAATGATCCTTTTTACAAATGAAGGATTAGAGTCAAATACTTTTTTATTATCCCAATCCAAAAAAGAACAAGAAGGAATTTACAAAGGCTTTCCTGCAATGGCAAGTATCAAGATTATAGAAAGAGAGGTAATCTCTTCTGCAACTATATCTAATCCAGTATATCGTGCAGTTTTCAATACAAAATCTATAAAATGGAAATACTATTTTGTATCAAGCCTGAGTACTTCTGATATAACTATCAAAACTAAGAATGAGCAACTTAGTTTTAATAAATTAAAAACTGAAGAAACTACTTCAGATCAAATCGTAAACGCTTTAGAACTAAACTTTCCTAATCACCAAATATTTGCATTCGAGTCGAATAATATGATCCCTTATAGTGATACCCCTATCAAAGATATAAGGCTGATCCAAGGTGATACAATATTCATTAAACATTTGCCTAATCCCCAAACGGAAGACCAAGGGGTCCAGATTATTAGAATCTGATTAGTAAAGAACCTCGTAGCAAGCTCACGAGGCATTCGAAGGGAACTGACTTTTGATTTCGAGGCAAGCCTCGGAGCATTTAAATCTCGATTATCGAGTAAAAATATGATTAGAAACGATTATTGGTCGCCTAATAATGATTCTAACATCAATAGTTTAACATCTTAAAATTAATAATATATGTCTAGTTTTTTAACACCCGATGTGTACACAGAAGAGGTACCTCTTTTACCACAATCAGTGGCAGGAGTATCTACAGCAGTACCTGCGTTTATCGGTTATACCCAAAAAGCGGTAAAAGAAGGTAAAAATGTAACCAATCAAGCTATTAGGATTGCTACATTTTTAGAATACAAAGAAATATTTGGTATGGCGCAGCCAACCTCCTTTTTAGTTGATGTCAATAATGAAGAAACAATCAATGCGATCACAGTACAATCTCCAAACAGTACATTGTATTATGCGATGGATTTGTACTTCAAAAATGGAGGTGGGGATTGTTACATTATATCTGTTGGTTCATATGAAGATGGGTATACTCAAGAAGCATTTCTAGAAGGATTAGAAATCTTAAGTAAGGAGGATGAACCTACATTAATTATGTTGGGAGAAGCTGCCAAATTGCCAAGTGCAGATTACTATTCAATTTGTCAGCAAGCATTAGCACAATGTCAGGAGTTAAAGGATAGATTTTGCGTTTTTGATATTCAAAATGAAGATGCTGCAGCACAGGGATTTAGAGAAGGAATTGGCGCTAATAATTTAAAATATGGAGCTGCATACACACCATATTTACAAACGTCACTTAACTACGTATATCATGATAGTGATGTAAATATTTCAAAAGAATCTGCTTCGCAAGAAGAGTTATTTTTTGAAGAAGAATATCAGGGGATCAAAATTACATATTTAGGTGATGAGTCAAATATCCCAAAATTTAGAATCAATGGCGGTAGCGAGACTTCAATTAAATTTTCTATATCACCAAACAAGTTATTAACGGTATCAAATGTACCAGAAGAAGGTGTCACTGCAAATGAACTTGTTGCTGAATGGGAAAAATTTGAAAATAAAGAAAACTTTGAAATCATAGCAATAGATACAGATAGTACGATCAGTCAAACTTCTGGAAACTCTGGCAAGGCATTAAAAAAAGTTGTAATAAGTGAAGAATCATTTACGCTGGATACCAAAAAAGGAACTGCTTTGTACAGTAAAATCAAAAGCGAATTGGCAAAAGAAAAAATTATTTTACCGTCAAGTTCAGCTATAGCGGGAGTATATGCCACTACAGACAGAGAAAGAGGAGTATGGAAAGCTCCGGCAAATGTAAGTCTTAATGCTGTGATTGGACCTGTAAAAAAAATCACTTCAAAAGATCAGGAAAAGCTTAATGTAGACGCCACCGCAGGAAAATCTATAAATGCCATACGTAGTTTTGTAGGCAAAGGAACTATGGTTTGGGGTGCCCGTACATTGGCAGGAAATGATAACGAATGGAGATACATTCCTGTGCGTCGATTATTCAACATGATAGAAGAGTCGACTAAAAAAGCTTCTTATTTTGCTGTTTTTGAGCCTAATGATGCGGCAACCTGGTTAAAAGTAAAAGCCATGATAGAAAGTTTCTTATATGGGATTTGGCAACAAGGTGGTCTTGCAGGAGCTACAGAAGAACAAGCCTATTTTGTAAACATAGGATTAGGAAAAACAATGACTCAGCAAGATATTCTAGAAGGAAGAATGATTGTTGAGATCGGTATTGCAGCAGCACGTCCGGCAGAATTTATTATCCTGAAGTTCTCTCACAAATTACAAGAGGTTTAGTCATACAAGCAAACCTTATTTTAAAATCATTCTAGAAACTATTAATAAAGTAACAAATGGCTTTAACAAAAGAACAAATAAAAACAGACTACCCACTACCGATTTATAATTATAGAGTAGATATAGATGGGATATCATTCAGTTTTTCAGAAGTTTCAGGACTTGAATTATCATTCGAAACGATTACTTATAAAGAAAGTTTTGCTTCTAGTGGTAAAGTAGGTCCAAATATCATGTACATGCCCGGGCAAATACAACCAGTAAATATCAGCTTAAAAAAGGGATATGTAAAAGGAAAAAGTATCCCGGTCTTTTATGAATGGATCAATGGTATTGAATTGAATCGTGTAGACAAAAAAGATATTGTAGTACACTTGCTAGACGAAGCGGGGAGTACAGTAGTGAGCTGGAAAGTAATTGATGCATTCCCTACCAAATTATCAGCACCATCTTTTGATGCAAGCTCAAATGAAGTTGCAATAGAAAGTATGGAGTTAATGGCGTTTAGAGTAACGATGGAAGAAGCATAATTAAATTGATGTGATCAAATCTCAGGTTTAGAATAGAAACTAATCATCCAATAATTTTAAAGGCATTTTATGGCAATAGATAGGAAAACAATTATCGAAAATTACCCCCTTCCTGTATATAACTATCAGGTGATCATTGATAATAGTACAGCAATGTCTTTTTCTGAAATTTCAGGATTAGATATCGATTACGAACATGTGTTGTATAGGCACGGTTTCAGTTGGGTTATGGGCGATTATTTGATTCGCGCACAACGCAAACCAATAAATGTGACACTCAAAAGAGGTATGGTCAAAGAGCGTAGCTATCTCTATGATTGGATGAGGTCCGGAACAAAAAAAGATATCAGAATAGAGTTGTGTGATGAGCAAAGTGTAGCCATAGTAAGCTGGGATATATACAGAGCTTTGCCTTTTAAAATGGATGCGCCATCATTTAATGCTAGTACCAATGATATTGCTATCGAAAGCCTGGATTTGATTGCTCATGATATAAAACTTACGCACCACTAATGATTGAGATATGGAAGCACTAAACACACTTAGAAATATAGTAGATCCAAACCCTGCATTATCACATCGCTTTGGAGTCTTCTTCTTTGCAGGAGGGCTCGCTCCAAACCGAATTGATTTTAGATTCCAGAAAGTAAGCGGTCTTAGCACCGAAATACAATTACAAACTATCAATGAAGGAGGCCAAAATTTACATGCACACCGTTTACCAAGTCAGGTAAACTATAATAATTTGGTTTTAGAGAGAGGATATAGCACTAGTCCCATTCCTTCACCTTTGAATATGGAATTTAATATAGCGTTTTCGAGATTTCAATTTTACCCCTCTAATGTGTTGGTCACTTTATTTGATGAGCTTAGTGGTGTACCTGTACCGATCGGAGCATGGCTTTTTATCAAAGCATATCCTGTAAAGTGGTCGGTTTCAGAACTAGATGCACAATCAAATTCTGTATTGGTGGATACGCTAGAACTAGCGTATGCCAGATTTCAAATCATGAGAATATAAAAATATGGCAGTAGAAATTAAAGAGATCGTAATACGAGCAGTGCTGAGTGAAGAAGAGAAATCTACAAAACGTACTGAAACAGCATTACAAGGAAAAACTGACCTGGTACAAGAATGTGTCAATCAGGTATTGAAAATATTAAATAAGAAAAATCTTAGATAATCATTATGTCGTTTAATTTTTTTAAGCTCGAAAAACTGACCATTGTAAGTCATAAAAAAGAAGAAAGAAAGGGTCTGGGAGAAAAATTTGTGGTAATGTTCAATCCCGAATCATATTCTCATTCCTATCAAAATGTTTATGACAACAAACAAGGGATAAATACAAGTGGGCGTAAAGCAAAGTATGCTATGTCTATGCCCGAAAAATTGAACCTCAAAATTATCCTCGATGGTAGCGGTGTGACCACTTTTGGACTAACGAGTATCATGGGTATGGGACGTGATGATGTCTATAAACAAGTTCAGGAATTCATGAAAATCACCAGCTATATGGATGGAGAAATTCATGAACCCAAATATCTAACTCTAAAATGGGGAGATTTACTGTTCAAATGTCGCTTAGGATCAGTACAAGTAAACTATTCTTTGTTTGATCGTAACGGAATTCCCTTGCGAGCAGAATTAGATACTGAGTTTTTTGGTGACCTTGAAGTATCTGAGCGATTAAAAAAAGAAAATAAAAATTCTCCGGATTTAACACATTACAGGGTTGTTGGAGCACATGATCGATTACCACTAATGTGCGAAAAAATCTATGGATCAGCTCAGTATTACCTTTTGGTGGCAAAAGCCAACCATTTGGATGATTTTAGAAACTTAACACCGGGTCAAGAGATTTATTTCCCACCTATAGAGCAATAAACTATGGCAGTCGTAACAGCAACTATAAAAAGTGGAGAAGAGGTTATGAATGCCTCATTTGAGCTCTTGTCGATAGATGTAAGTAAGGAGTTTAATAAAATCCCTACGGCAGAACTCAAATTAATTGATGGCGATATAGCCAAAAAAGAATTTAAGATTCTTGATGGAGACTTTTTTGAACCTGGTAAAAAGGTAGAGATCGCACTTAAGTATGAAAGAAAATTAGAGATCGAGAAAACCATATTTGAAGGCGTGGTTATAAATCAATCTTTAGAGCTTAATCGATTAGGCCCAACATTAACCATAGAGCTAAGTGATAAAGCTATTAACATGACGGGTATACGTAAGAATTCGGTTCACCTTAATAAAAGTGATAGTGATATCATGACTACATTAATTGAGCAAAATGGCTTAACAGTAGATACAATTTCAGCTACAAAAGGGAAGCATGACCAAATGGTACAATACTATGCTTCTGATTGGGATTTTATGGTTTCTAGAGCAGAAGCCAATGGAAGATTAGTAAGTGTGAATGATGGTAAGGTATCTGTGATTCAACCTCAAATTCAAAATACATCGAAAGAAATAGAGTTGGGAAAAGACGAGATTTATGACTTTGACTTACAAATAAATGGCCGTAACCAATATCAAGAGGTTTCATCTATCGCCTGGGATTTTTCTGAACAAAAACTAACTGCACCTGTAGAAGGAAATGAATATGAGATAAAACAAGGGAAACAAAATATCTCGCAGTTAGCAACTGCAATAGGGACCAAAAAACATACCTTGATGCAAGCGGTACCGATGCATAGAGATGAATTGCAATCCTGGTCCGATGCACAGATAATAAAATCAAGATTATCACTGGTAAAAGGTTGGATTAAAATACCTGGAACTACAATCTTTGAAGTAGGAAAAACGATAACAATCAAAGGTGTTGGCAAACATTTTACAGGAAAAAATATAATATCAGGGATTCGACACGAAGTCACTACAGAGGGTTGGGTAACTCATTTACAAATAGGAATGAATGCTCAATGGTTTACCGCGCAACCCAATGTTGTAGATACTCAGGCAGCAGGATTGCTACCCGGCATCAATGGATTACAAATCGGAATTGTACAGTCAGACGAAAAAGATACCAATGATCCGTTTCAGGTTCGTGTGATGATCCCTGCTTTTGGTACTGATCAAGGGGCAATTTGGGCTCGTTTTACTTCAATAGATGCAGGAGCAGGCAGAGGAGTATTCTTTCGCCCGGAAAAAGGGGATGAGGTTATCGTAGGTTTTTTGAATGATGATCCCAGACAAGCAATCATTCTAGGATCAGTACACAATCCTAAAAAGAAAATCCCTATGCCCAACAATAAACAAAACACTCAAAAAGGAATTTTCTTTACTACATCCAAATCTCAATTACTTTTTGATCAGGAGACCGAAGTGATCACATTATCTACCTCAGAACAAAATTGTATTTGTATTGATGAAAAACAAAAATGCATAAGCCTTTCTGATGCTAATGGTAATGAAATAGAATTGAGCAAAAAAGGTATTGTGATTACAAGTACCGGAGATTGCGAAATTAAATCCGAGGGTAATTTGAATCTTGATGCAAAAGGAAATGTAAAGATCAAAGGAAAAAAGATAGACTTAATATAGAGTTAGAATAGGAATACATCAAAAGATAAACAACAAAAGAAATCAAACTCAATAATAATGGAAAATAAATTTTTAGGCAGAGGGTGGTCTTTTCCCCCAAAGTTTTTTGCAGAAGGAGCAGAAGTAGAGATGGTTTCTGGAGAAGAAGATATCAAACAAAGTTTGCAGATACTATTGTCTACAACTATTAGTGAACGTATTATGAATTCAGGATTTGGTTGTGATCTTAATCAGTTTCTTTTTGAAGAGATTAGCCAAGGTGTTTTGATTGATATACGACATGTTGTTGAAGATGCGATTCTATCTCACGAACCCAGAATAGAAACAGAAAAGGTAAGTGTTGATAACTCAGATTCAGAAAACGGATTACTCACTATTGCTGTAGCATATGTAGTACGTAGTACAAATAATAGATTTAATCTGGTGTATCCATTTTATATCAATGAAGCTACAATATTGGAGTAACGAAGATAAAACAGATTTTATATGGCATTAGATATAATCATTATGGACGGTGATGAAGTACAATTTCTTCCCACATTTAGTGGAGCTGTGGTTAGCGTAAAACCCGGGACATTAAAAGCGTCAGGAAAAACGACGATCAATGGTAAAAAGGTTTGTATCGATGGAGATGAGAAAAAAGTAGAGGTTACAAATTGTTCATATGTCATTCCGCCATTTACAGTACCCGGTTCAGGGACGATAAAGATTAATAATTTGACTTCTGATCAACTAACTCAAAAAGCAAAAAGCGGGAATAAGAGTTTACTCTTAAAAGGGAAATTATGTATAGCACTTTTTGAAGTAAAATCTCCTGCAAAATTACCACCACCGGCAAATACTCCGGATCCTGTACCTATGTACATTGGTCAGGGGAAATTAATGCCAAAAAACACAAAGATAAAAGCCACTTAATTAAAATATAGGAGTAGAAAATGATGAGCACAAAAAAAACTAATGAACTCCTTTTCAGGGATGGTACTAGTCAACAAGATCGTAATACCGATGCGATTCGACCAGAGTACATACCTGTAGAAGATCGTAGTATAAAAGATCTGATCACTGAAGCACAACGTTTGGCAAAAGAACTTCGTTTTTTTGAAGACAATAATCAAAGCATATCAGGTCAAACATGGGAGTCGTTTTTGATTGAAGACGCAGAAATGTATCATAAAGCATCAGAAACCGGAAAGAAAAAAGAAATTCTACGAGAACAATGGGCAAGTCAGTTGGTAGCATATATAGAGCATCCAGAGCAGTTTCTCAATGATCAAAATAAAATAGCAAAACTATCCAGGCCACACGTTGTACTTTTTATGACGTTTTTAAAACTTCTTAATCACGTAAAATCTCAAATAAATGGTTTAACACAAAAACATCTTGATTTCTATTTCAGAGAACGTTTGTCACTGACCCCAAAAGAATCTGTTCCCGATGTAGTAAATGTTTTGTTAGAACTTGTAGAAAGTATTGAGTATCTAGAAGTCAAAAAAGGAACTGTACTTAATGCAGGAGAAGATGCTTCAGGAAATAAGTTACATTATGAGACAAATGAAGATACGATTATTAGTCAAGCTAAAATAGCGAAGCTAAAAAATGTATATGTAGAAAAACAACTCCTTACGATTAGAGAGGCGCATCTAAATGATAAGGATACTGAAGATTTAGGTTTGATGAGTATGATGAAAATGGCACTTGGTCATCCTCACCCGGGGAATTCACTTCCTGATTTTCCAAAAGAAGCAAAAGACCTTATCGAACTCTATAATTTAATGCAGCAAGGAAATACAATTACTATTGCCTACATAGCAGAACAATTGTTTCTTTCAACGCAAGATTTTAGCCTTATTATTGAAAAACATCTAGAAGAAAAAGAAGGAATCCCGGTAGATTGGAAAAGGGTATATGGCATACTTGATTTTGCATATAAGAATAAGGTAAAACAACAAAGACAGCAAGAATTACAAGTATTGCATGAACAAAAAGGTTTTGATCAATTACTCAAATATGTATATGGAACTCCATCTCCGGGAGACGATCTTCCTTTGTATAAAGGAGAACCATCTTCATTGGATATTATTTTTGATGATCTCATCCACTCGGATCAAAATAGTAATCTAGCTTTAGAATATATAGAAGAAGAACTTAAGCTTAAAGAGCAAGATTTTATTCATATTGTAGAAAAAAGCAAAGATCAAAATGCTACAGAACAAGACATAAATAAAATATATCGTCTTCTAGAACTTGCTAACCGTCAGGTGCGTGTAGTTACGTTACCATCACCAAGTGTAGAAAAATTGTCTGATATTTATGCGATACCAGATGCCAGGGCTTTAACATTTAGTCAATCCGGAGATGAAGAAGAAAGTAAACGTTTTAAGACATTTGGAAACCGATTAGCATCCGAACCAAATCAAGTATTATCTCCAGCTACAATAGGTTTTGCCATAAGCTCCCCTACTTTATTGCTCAAAGAAGGAGTACGAACAATTGAAACGTTATTGGATCTTGGGTTAAAGGAAGATCATGACATAGATATATTACAAACACTTTTTAAGAAAAATAACCCTTTTCAAGTGTATTTAAGTAGTGATGAAGAATGGTTTATTCCAAAACAGGTGTTACTCACATTGGGGCATTATCTGGGATCAACCTCTGAAGCTTCTTTGGCAATAGAACTTACAGGCAATACCATTACCGTTACTGGTAAGAGTAACTTTAGTATTGCAGATATTGGTAACTATATTGTTAATGATAACAATATTATCTATGAGATTATAGAAATACGATCTCCTCAAACTGTCGAAGTAAAAGAGGTAGGTCGCGTCAAGGGGGATTTTGAAACTCCCCAAAAGTACGCTGCTGATCAGGTATATCTTAACGCGCTTAAAATAGAGATCAAACTTTTTGAAGACGATCCAAAAATAGTACCATTACTATCTGATGGAACACCAACATTTATACAGTCTGATCAACCTTCTTTGGTATGTGCTTTGAACCATTTTTTAATCGATCCATTAAGATCAGAAAGATATAAAAGTGAATATCAAAAACTGATGCATCTTAAACTTCAAAAAGCCCATATACAAGTTAATGTACAAGGGATAAAGGATGTTGTATTGCAAAACGATCAAAGTATTTTGGATGCCAAGAAACCATTTGAACCCTTTGGTTTTGAACCTGAAACAGGAACGAGCTTTTATATGGCTAACGAAGAAATATGTCAGAAAAAAGTAAAGGATTTACATCTCGATTTGCAATGGATAAAACAACCGGAATCTTTTATGCAATATTATAAAAATTACTGGTTGATTGATGAAAATGACCCTGATCTTGCCAATGATGCTTACATAATTCAAGATGATAGTGATTTTAAAGCAAAAGTGTTTCTTCAGGATCATAATGCAGAGGTGTTTTTAGAAGATATAGCATTATTTGCTAATAAGGGTAAAGTTGATGTTACTGATGTTCCATCTAAAATAAAAGAGAGTACCCCTAATTATGTGTACAAGCAAGATGTAAATGCTATAATAGATGTGGATGACGTGTTAGAATGTGATCGGTATTTTAGACTAGAGCTGGATCCTTTAGATTTTCAACATTCTACATACAATACATTATTCACCAAGCAAGCGTTATCTGACAATCAACAGATAAAATCGCTTAAGATTCATCCACCTTATCAACCAAAACTTAAAAGATTACAAATAGGATATGTAGCCCATACAGATATAGTACCCAAACATAATACCACTCGAACTGAAGATTATTTGTCTCATATTCATCCTTTTGGATATAACACGCTCAACATCTCAGAAAAACCAAATATACTTCCACGATATGAAGATGAAGGCACGCTGTATATTGGTATTTCAAAGCTTCAACTACCTCAGATCATTTCGATTTTGTTTCAAATGGCAGAAGGAAGTGCAAATCCTGATATCACAAAACCAGAACTACAATGGAGCTATCTACGAGATAATGATTGGATTGAGCTCAAAACATCTGATATCCTTTCGGATTCAACAAATGGGTTTATAAATACCGGGATTATTAAAATTAATATTCCTTCAGATGCGACTACGGGAGGAACTTTGATGCCGGATACACTACATTGGCTCAAAGTAAGTGTAACCAATAATATTGATGGAGTCTCTGATACAATTGATATCAGAAGTCAGGTAATTAGTGCTACACTGTCGAGTGCTACAGTAGATGCTTCGCATTTTGAAACTCCATTAGCTTCAGAAACCATTACAGAATCTTTAATCTCAATTCCTGAAATTGCTAAAATCAGTCAACCTTATACTTCAAGTAAAGGAAAACCCGCTGAACAAAGCGATACTATGTATAAACGGCTAAGTGAGCGACTTAGACATAAAAACAGAGCGCTTACGATGTGGGATTATGAGCATATGGTGTTGAATAGATTTCCTGAAGTCTATAAAACAAAATGTTTGCCTTCTAATGATGAAATAGGGAAAGTAGAAGTTATTGTAATCCCTGATATCAAAGGAAGCTTGCCATTTCATCCTTTTTCACCAAAGGTCGCTGCCAATACGCTGTTTGAGATTCATGAGTACTTAGATCAACACTCGCCTGCTTATGCAGAAGTAGCAGTCATGAATCCTTTTTACATCCAGGTATTGACTCGGTGTACGGTAAAATTCAATGAAGGGTATGATGAACAGTTTTACAAAGAAAAATTGATCGATGAAATTAAACGTTTTTTATCCCCTTGGGCTTATGATCAAGAGAGTGATATTAAAATAGGCGGGAGTCTTCATGCCAGTGTTATGATCAATTTTATTGCAGAAAGACCTTACATCGATTATGTAGCGAATTTAAAATTGTTTCAAAGCGAAGATGGAAAAACATTCACAGATGTTCGTAGCCTTAATCATGGTAAATCTATAGTGATTCCTTCTCGTCCAGATATGGTTATGGTTTCGGGAGCAACACATTTCATTGATATAGTTGATGAAAACGGTTATAACGAAGATAGCTTCGAAGGAATCAATTATATGCAAATACAATTAGATTTTGAAGTTGCCGAAGACCTTAAATAATATACTATTCGATGCAGTAACAGAAGTACAATAACAAAAAGAAAAAACATGGATATCGATAAAAAAAATAGAACAGAACTCAAGCAATACTTTAAAGTAAATGATAAACCTACCGAAAAACAATTTGCTGACTTTATAGAAGCCGGGATTAATCAGAAAGAAGATGGTATTGCTAGAATTCAAGGGAGCCCTCTGGCCATAGAAGCAGAAGGTGAAGAAGTAAGTACACAGGAAATATTGGATTTATATACAAGCTTTACCAAAGAAAATCCGGATTGGTCATTAAACCTAAACCCCAGAGTAGATTCAGAAGAACCGAAAAGCAATCAACCGGGATTGAATATCAAAGATGCTACAGGGCAAAGTCGATTATTTATCAAATCAGTAGATGGTAGTGTTGGGATAGGAACTATAGAACCTGAATCAAAACTTACTATCGAAGGTCAGCATGTTGATTCGTTATTGTCAGTTATAGATACGACACAGCAACACACTAAAATTTTAGAAGTAACCCCAAAAGAAGGGGTAACGATAAAAGGGACATTAACTGTTGATGGAGAAATGTTTTCAAATAATATTGCTACAAATACAGAACTTGATAATGATCAGGCAAGCAATGATAAAATACCTTCACAAAGAGCAGTAAAAACCTATGTAGATACGCGACTTCCTAAAGGATTGATTTCAATGTGGTCAGGAAAAGATATACCAAAAGGCTGGGTGTTATGTGATGGTACTAATGGAACACCCAATCTCTCCGGGAAATTTATTGTAGGATTTGATAAGAATAATGAAGATTATAATGAAGTAAAAAAAACAGGAGGACTGGAGCAAGTAACGTTAAACAAATCGCAGATACCATCGCATGCCCACTTAGGTACTACTAGTGAAGCCGGAGGACATACTCATAATTTTACAGGAGCAAGAAGAAGAGGAGATGGAAGTGGAACAGGAAGTTCAAATCATTATTATATCGAACATCCTAGAACAACGCAATCTGCGGGAAAACATAAACATTCTTTTCAAACGAATACTGTAGGAGAAGGGAAATCACACGAAAACCGTCCACCATATTTTGTGTTGGCTTACATAATGAAATTATAAACTCATGACAACTACAATAGACGCTATTACCATACCGAATACGTTACCAGAAGATTCTGCGTTGAGTTATAATTTTTTACGTAAAGAGGGAATTAAGCTCATACAACAAATGGCTGGTCATACCTGGACAGATCATAATACGCATGATCCTGGAATTACAATATTAGAACAGGTATGCTATGCCATTACTGATCTTGCATATCGTATGGACTATGATATAAAGGATCTTTTAGGAACTGACCATACTAGTTCTTATAAAGATCTTCATAGTGCAGCTTCGATATTAATGGTGCATCCGGTTACCATACTTGATTTACGTAAAATAGTAATGGACGTAAAAGGGGTTAAAAATGCATGGATAGAAAAGGTAAAACACAGTCGAGAAGCTAGTGAAACAGAAGACGCTCGTATAATCCCCAAAGGATTATATCATGTGTTTATCGAAAAAGATACACTCTTTGAAAGTACAGGAACCAAAATCTTAGCAGAAGTAAAAAACAGGTTACAAGCGTGTCGCTCAGTTTGTGAAGATTTTGAGCAAATCAAAATACTAAATATACAAGACATACGCTTGCAAGGAATAATTGAGATTACAGATACAGTCGACGATGTACATCAACTTATTGCAAATATGTTGTACAGAGTAAGTGAGTACTTTTCTCCAAGACTCTCTTTTTACAATATCTCTCAATTATTAGCAGAAGGCAAAAGAATCGATGAAATTTTTGATGGCCCTTTACTTGATCACGGTTTTATTAAAAACGAAGAGTTATTAAAGCATCGTCGAAAAAAAGAAATTCAAGCGTCTGATATTATTCGTGAGATTATGGATGAATCAGGAGTGTTGGCTATTGATCAATTTACAATTGCTACAGGATTAGGCACGATAAAAAGCTGGGTGTTAGCATTAGATCCTTCCAAAACACCGGTATTGAACATTGACAAAACTTTAGAAGATCTTTCTTTTACAGCAAAAGGACTTAAAATAAATATAGATGTCAATATCATAAAAAACATATACGATCAAAAGAGAGCAGAAGGATTACCAAAAATACTTCCGTCAAAAGAGCGTGACGTCACAACAAGAGAAACTGTAGATCGAAATATAGAAAAGTATTATTCTATTCAAAATGAATTTCCTGTAAATTATGGCATCGGTACAGCAGGACTCCCCGATTCTGCATCCGAGACTAGAAAAGTACAAGCCAAACAACTTACTTCTTACTTAGTGTTTTTTGAACAACTTTTGGCGAATTATTTTTCTCAAGCCGCCAATTTTAAAAAACTAATGAGTTTTGATGATCAGGAAATTTGTACTTATTTCAATCAGTCCTTATTAGATACCATTCCTGGAATAGAAGAGGTGTTACAAAGTAAAGAAAGTTATGAAGAATACCTAAAAGAAACCATAGATGCTGAAACCAACGTAACACGCAAAAACAAATTTTTGAATCACCTGTTGGCACGTTTTGGAGAAAAGTTTACCGGATATGCGATGCTGTTACAAGATATTTCTAAAGACAAACAGGTTTTAGGTAAGAAACTGATCAAAGATAAGGCTACTTTTCTTAAAGAATACCCGGAGCTAAGTTCGGGTAGAGCCAATGCTTTCAATTATACTAAAGTCTATTGGCAAAATGATAATATTTCGGGATTAGAGAAACGTATTGCAAGAAAATTAGGGATAGAAGAGTATACTCGCAGAAACCTCGGAGATGGGGAAACCGAAGGTTTTCATATGGTCGAGCATATTCTTTTACGCCCTAGAGAACAATATCCATATCCTTTTAGTACTTCTTATATTCCTCAAGAAATTACCGGTTTTGAAGCAGTAGAAGGTAAAGAACACACTAGGTGTTTTTCAAAAGATCATAATCTAAAAATAGGAGAGCACATACAAATTGTAGAAAACGATCAGTATACCGAGACCTACACTATTGTTGCTGTAGAAAAAGACCATTTTGACATTGACACTCCTTTTCAAGAATCTCAGACAAGTGGTTTGTGGCAACGCATTCCTGATATACGATATTTTATAAGATCTTCTACAATTCAAAACTTTGCAGCAGGATCACCGGATCATACGTTTTGTAGAATCGGGACTCATGATTTGCAAGTAGGTGATACCATAGAAGTAACAGCAACGCAACAGTATGATGGTGTTCATGAGATTACTGCAATCACCGAAGAAGGTTTTGAAATCCCTGTACCATTTACTGATAAAGAGACCTCCGGTCGATGGATACGATCAGCAGGTACTCACGATCCGTATTCGTTACAGGTAACTTTTATGCTTCCTAATTGGATAGAAAGGTATCAAAATATCGAGTTCAAGAAGTTTGTAGAATATACGATACAAGAAGAAACACCTGCTCACATAAGAGTGTACTTAAAATGGCTTAATAAAAAAGAAATGCAAGGATTTGACAAAGCATTTCATAGGTTTTTAGAAAAAATCAATAAGTAATGTAATTATAATCATGAAGCAGCAGCATGTCATCAATAAACAAATTATAGAAGTACATCTTTCTAAAAAGGAAGATACATTTGCCATGCAGCAAAAAGTTAGCGCACTATACCGAGAGCAATTTGTACCCATTATCGATACATTATTGACAAATCATTTTGGAAAAGATATAGATACGCACTATCAAATCGATGCCCTTGTTATCGATTTAGGAGAAGTTAGTATGAACGAAGTTGTATCAGTATTTACTCAAAAACTGAAGCAAGCACTTTCTAATTGTAATGTAGAACTCTATTCTGAAGATTCAATTCCGGTTACAATACATCATCATGAACAAACGCCTCTTAAAATACTGACCTATTATCTTACAAATGGTCGATTACCTTGGTGGGCGAGTGAAACAACCAAGGATTTTTTGTGGAAACAGTTAGATCAATTAATACAAAAGCCAATACCGGATTTTAAAATACTTCTAAAACAGCTACAAGAGAAAAATATATATGTAGATCGTTTTTTAGACACATTTTCAGAGAAACAATGTTTACAATCTCTACAGATATTGACCGATTTTTCGATAGAACAGTTAGTAGAAGTCAAAAAAGATCTTTTTGATCAAATAATAAAAACAAACTCTAGCAATAATATTAATAATTCATATGCAACCTTTGCAAAAACCTTTTGGAGAACAGCTTTCAACACAGTACATACTGCGGAGACTTATGCTGAATTAAAGGAAAGTTGCATACAGCATACACTTTTAGAATTTGGGATGCCTATTGATCATCAAAACAAGGAAAAGAATGACATCGATAAAGAAATCAAAACAATTCGTGTTATTATAGTAAGACTTCAAAGCCAATATCCTAAGGATAAGATCTGGCAGCAATTTTTGGAACGAATGGATAAAGTTACTGATAACCCTTCTTTTTATCATGCTGATATTGATATCAAAAAGAAATGCAAACAATTACTTTTTGATGTTGAAGCAGCACAACAAGTAACAACAGAACATATACAGCAATTAGAAATAGTAAGTAATATAATATCGGATCAAAAATACAGTCAAATAGGAAAAGGACAATCTCAGTTTGATGAAGTAGATTTTATTACCGTGCAAAACGCTGGATTAGTATTATTATGGCCTTTTTTGCAACGCTTTTTTGAAAATTTAAATCTTTTAGAAGAAAAAACATTCCCTGATACAATAGCGAGTACTAAAGCAATGTGGGCATTACAATATTTGTGTAATGAAGACGAAGAAACATTTTTTGAAGGCATGTTTCCATTGGTCAAAATACTTTGTGGCGTTGCTATAGAAGATCCAATTTCTATGCAATCACTTTCAACAGAAGAAAAAGAGATTGCAGAGGGATTGTTACATGCGGTAATTAACCAAGGTCCACACTGGAAAAATTTATCATTAGATGGATTCCGAACCTCTTATTTAATGAGACAAGGATCTTTACGTATACATCATGACCATTGGTTGTTACAGGTGCAAAAAGAAACATATGATGTGACTTTAGAAAAATTACCTTGGGGAATAACCGTAGTAAAATTACCGTGGATGCCAAATCCTCTGATGGTAGAATGGATATAGAGTAGAAAGAGAAAAAATGTAGAGAAACCAATTTAAAAGACAATGATGGAAATTTCGATAGCAAATTCAACTGAAAAAAAACTGAATTCTTTTGATTTAGAACAAAATGCCATAGTACTCAATCAAGAATTGACATGGCTCAATACTGTAATTCATACTCGTATTGCTTTACATTTTGGTCACGAAACTCCTTATGAAACGATAGACGAGCTATACCCTCCGGATATAACATCATACAGCTCGCCTTACGCAAATTTTGTTAGAAAAAATCATTTAACAGTTCAAGAAAGATTGGTATTGGTACTAGCATTAGTTCCGCATATTAAACCAGAGGTATTAGATATTTTATGTAGCAAAAATCAAGATTATGATCGTCGTTTCAGTGAGTTTGGAGGGCTTTTTGTACAAGGGCATAATGGATTGATTCCTACGGCAGAGACAGCAATGTTTATACTAGCAGGAGATGATCTGATCAAACGGTTACACTATCAATATATTTTTGATGTAGATCATGTATTGATAACAAGTCAAGTGATCAAAAATACACGAGAAAAGAAAGATGTACCAAGATTAAGTCAAATGCTTATTGTTTCTAATGAATATGTAGATTATTTAACTACAGGAAAATCATATCAAGCCGCATACAGTGCAGATTTTCCTGCACAACGCATGACTACCAAATTAGAATGGAAAGATTTAATCGTATCACAAGCTACAGCAACTAGTTTACAAGAAATCCGTGATTGGATGACTTATGGGAATGTAGTGATGCGAGACTTAGATTTAGAAAAACAACTAAAACCAGGATACAAAAGTTTGTTTTATGGCCCTCCCGGGACAGGAAAAACAATGACCGCAGCATTATTAGGAAAAAGTGCTAATAAACCGGTATACAGAGTGGATTTGAGTATGGTGGTCTCAAAGTATATTGGTGAGACAGAAAAAAACCTTGCCAAGGTATTTGATCAGGCAGAACACCATGATTGGATCTTGTTTTTTGATGAGGCAGATGCACTTTTTGGGCAACGTACACAAGTAAATAGCGCAAATGACCGTTATGGAAATCAAGAGATTGGGTATTTGTTACAACGTATTGAAGACTTTTCGGGAGTTGTTATTCTAGCCACTAATCTCAAAGATAATATAGACGAAGCTTTTACCCGTCGTTTTCAATCTATAATAGAATTTAAAGTACCACGTGTAGAAGAACGTCATAGACTCTGGAAACAGTCTTTTTCAGCAAAACTACCACTAGACGCTAAGATTGATGTTCTGGCGATAGCAGAGAAATATGAAATATCAGGGGGACTCATCATGAATGTAGTTCGCAAATGTACTTTACAAGCTGTTGCCAACGAAGAAAGCGTCATATCACAACACAATCTGGAAATCTCAATCAAAAAAGAGCTTCAAAAAGAAGGTATTATTTTAAATTAAAGATAGTGTACAACTTAAAAATGATTTTGCATGAAAACACAAACAGATACATCACAAGAAAAACAAAGTACAGTTGTACAGCAAGTACCAAAAGAATCAAGTAACGGAGGTACAGCAACAATCAAAGATTACAGATCTTCAACTACATATCAGCGCAAGTTAAAAGAGACAATTGATACGATTACAAGCCCTACTCCTCCTATCCAAAGAAAAAATAATACAGGCTTACCTGATACTCTTAAATCAGGGATCGAAAACCTATCAGGATATAGTATGGATGATGTAAAGGTACATTATAACTCTAGTAAACCGGCTCAGTTGCAGGCACATGCCTATGCGCAAGGTACAGATATCCATTTAGGCCCAGGACAAGAAAAGCATTTACCTCATGAAGCTTGGCATGTTGTACAACAAAAACAGGGACGTGTAAAACCTACTAAACAATTAAAAAGTAAAGTAAATATCAACGATGATGCTGGGTTAGAGAAAGAGGCCGATGTGATGGGAGAGAAGGCGGTTAAGAATACAAAAAAAGTAAAAGCAGGATATTTAAACGCAAGTAAGTCATACAGAGAGAATATAGTTCAAGGTAAATTTATCAGCGCTATAAAAAATATAAATATATCTGATTGGTTAGAGATTATGCAAGAGTATAATCAAATTATAGGAGAACCTGTAAATACTAATCCAGTGTACTTATGTTATCTTTATCATAAATATAAGAAGAATAAGGGGTCTTTTACAAATATTATTCAAATATTAGCTGATCTTACTGGTGCCGATAAGACCCAAAAACAGCAATGGGATAGTCAGATTGCTGCATACGTTGGAGGTCAGCAGACAACGACTTATCCAAATTCACTTCCTCCTAGTAATGGTACAAATTGGAAAGAGTTTTTTAGGTTCGATAAACGAGACCCTACAACCATAAGTAATAATAATGGATTTTTTGGCTGGGGTGCAATCCCATTAACTCAAGCAAGGAAACTAGCAAATGAATGGCGAGATATGCCTATGCCAGATAGAACCAAATTTTTTCAAGCCTTTACTGCTGCAAATGATGGCGAATTTAACCGCCCTCCATATACGTCAACATCAACTGACGATGTACAGGCTTATGGCACAAAAGGAGGAGAGGATCCAGGTTATGATTATAGAATTAGAGTACCTCTCAATTTAGTGCACCTAGAAGTAAAAGAAGCAGTAACTAAAGTTGCATTATATACTGACACTGGTTTAATTCATAATGCCAAAATTATAGCTTTGGCAAAACATGGTTCGTCGTATCAGCGAGAGTGGGTTTTTATATCTGGTATAGCTAGTGAATATATAGAAAGTAGACGGCATAATAGTAAGAATGCATGGCAGCCTATTTAAAAAGTAAATTCTTAACCTATCTAAGAGAATTTATAGATCATGCTCCTATTTAGCTATCGTATTTTATCATTAGTAGCATTAAATATGAGAAGAAAAACTAAGATCAAATAAACTGTGAATCTACAATTCAAAGACTAGAGACATTTTTTTTGGATGATTTTTAAATAAAAGTTTTAAGATTATGAAAACACAAACAGATACATCACAAGAAAAACAAAGTACAGTTGTACAGCAAGTACCAAAAGAATCAAGTAACGGAGGTACAGCAACAATCAAAGATTACAGATCTTCAACGATATATCAGCGCAAGTTAAAAGAGACAATAGATACGACTACAAGCCCTACTCCTCCTATCCAAAGAAAAAATAATACAGGCTTACCTGATACTCTTAAATCAGGGATCGAAAATCTATCAGGATATAGTATGGATGATGTAAAGGTACATTACAATTCTAGCAAACCAGCTCAATTACAAGCACATGCTTATGCACAAGGAACAGATATTCATTTAGGACCAGGGCAAGAAAAGCATTTGCCTCATGAAGCATGGCATGTGGTTCAACAAAAACAAGGACGCGTAAAGCCTACTAAGCAATTAAAAAGTAAAATAAACGTCAATGATGATGTCGTGTTAGAAAAAGAAGCAGATGTGATGGGAGAAAAGGCACGAAAACAGATCATCTCAAAAACAGGCTATACAAACAGAGGTTTCAAGACCCAAACTGTAAAACAATCTACCTCCTTGATCCAACCTGTTTGGAAAAAAGTTAGAAACACTAATGAATATAGAGATGGTATATGGTGTATGGATGCCACTACAGGGCTTATATGGCAAAGAAACAATCCAGGTGTGATGCAATCCTGGACATATTGGGTTGGGCAGAATCAAGCCCCACCGATTCCAGATAAAATTCTTAACGTTAGCCAAAGTGATTATGGACATCAATTTCAATCACAAGGCAATTGGCAACAATATGCTGTTTTTATTAATCAGCTATTACGGGGCGCTCAAGCACAGGACCGATTAGCAAACGTTAGAAAAAACAGTAGTTTTGGATTCAAAATCCGAAAGAGATTCAGAAATAGACATGAACGCAACTATGCAGATCAATTTAACATAATAGGAAAAAATGAATTTAATACTGCCTTGTGGGAAATAGCACAAAAACTCACTGAAATTAATAATTATACATGTATTATCTCTGAGGAAGGAAAAAGTAGTAGTTGGATAACATCTAGAGTGTTACGTATGGTAGAAATTTTAGGAGGTACACCACCTTCACAGATCATCTCTTATCCTACTCAAGAGGGTATGAGAAACCAATCGGCATATGACTTAGGACTTACACAACAGAATGACACATTGGTTTTTATCGATGATGCTTCGTATAGTGGAGCGCAATTATCACGATTGATCAGAAGGGTTATGGTAGGACGAAATAATACTGTACGTGTAGGACTGGTTGCAGCTTCAAATACAGCTAGGCAAGAAATAGATGATGCAGCAGCAAGAAGTAACAATTTTGCGTGGTTGTCAAACAATAACACAAGAGCAGTGTTAGATATAGATGAATATGATGACTCTGATAGTCTGGATGAAGCTCAAAGAAATAGAAATATCACTTTAAGAGAAGGAAATAGAGATGATGGTAATTTTCTTACAGGGTTGTACTACAAGTTACCTGATCATGCTTCTGTACGACACAAATTATTAATTCAAGGAGATTATATTTTAGGCTATACCGAAGGTGGTAGAGATGCAACCGGGGGGGTAATTACACCTACTGAACCTTATAAGTCAGTTAATACTGCATATCCGAACAGTGTTGATAGAGCTACAAGAGCAAATCTTGCTAATATGACTTATGCTGAAAGAATGGTAGCTTTACAAGCATTAGGAACAGATAATTCAGATTTGGGATCTCATGTACCGAATGATTTACCTCCAAATATTCAGAACATGATGAGAAAAAGAAAAAAGTATTGATATAGTTTAACTTTTAACTAACAATATTTTGAAATTGATATCTATTTAGGTTAAGAATTTTAACTTCATAACAATAGCACACCTATCCTTTAAGCAAAAAAGAGAACAAGGTAGTGATTGCGATTATTTAATAATAAGTAAAACCACAAACAAAATGGATAAATTAACTCAGTTTTTTAGCGAACTGTTAACCAACACCGACAAATTAGACCGTTTTAATACAGGCACCAGTCCAAAAGAAATTGCTAGTAATAGACAAAGTATGCTCGATGCAGCGGGAATAAAAGATGTTGGAGAGATCACGATGATGACTCCGCAAGAGTTACAAAAACTAATACAAAAAGAAGTCACTCAAAATAATGAGGATTGTCTCGAAACAACAATTTGCGGATTGATCGCAAAGCAAATGGTACAGCACCCACAACAGGTAGCCATTATTGAGGGTACAACCAAAATCGATTATAAAGATTTGATGAAGAGGGCTAGCGAGGTTGCAGGAGAGCTCCAATATCGTAAGGTAGCACCTGGATCTTTGGTAGGAGTATGTATGCAGCGCTCCTGGGAGTTGGTTGCTACGCTCATTGGGGTTATGCAAGCAGGATGTGCCTATGTACCTTTAGACCCGGCATACCCAAAAGACCGAATTCAATATATGTTAGAGCATTCTCGTGCAGTGGCCACCATAGTAGATAACGATAATGCAGCTGGTTTATGTGCTAAAGTAAAACAGCTAATTCAGATCAGTACTGTTGGTAAGTATTCTAATCAATTGATAAAACCTTCTGGTAGTGATTTGGCATATGTCATTTATACTTCAGGATCAACCGGAAATCCAAAGGGAGTCGCTGTCGAGCACAAAGGTTTTGCATCTTTAAGACAATCTATGCGAGAACTCTTTAGTGATGAAGAATTAAAAGGAGTATTTGCAGGCGCATCCGTTTGTTTTGATACCTCAGTGATGGAAATCATGGGTACGCTATCTTTGGGAGGAACAATCATACTAGCAAAAAATGCTTTAGAACTCACTAAACTTCCTGCAGTAGACGAGATCAAAACCTGTGTTATGGTAGCCTCTGCAGTTCAGGCATTACTGTCTACAGAAAAATTACCTAAAAACATACAATGCTTAGTTTTTGGTGGAGAAGCACTTAAACGTTCTCTGGTAGAACAAGTGTATGCACAACAACCGGATATACGGATATTCAATGCCTATGGCCCAACTGAAGACACCGTGTATTCAACAATTGCAGAAGTTGCTAAAGGCACAAAAGTAGTTACGATCGGAAAATCAGTACCCAACTCGCAAGCCTATATTCTGGATGATAATATGCAACCTGTAACAACTGGAGTAGCGGGAGAATTATATCTTGCCGGTGACAAACTTGCTCGTGGATATTTATATGATGATGTACTTACCAAAGAACGCTTTATAGTAATGGAACCTAGCGATTTGATTCCCGAACATCGATTATATAAAACAGGTGATTTGTGTAGGTGGACCGAAAATGAAGAAATAGAATTTGTTGGGCGAGCTGACCAACAAGTAAAAATTAGAGGTTTTCGAATCGAACTAGAAGAAATTGAATCTACACTAGAGTCGATGCAAGGTATTGATGCTGTAGCTGCCGCGGCTGTAGATGGAGGTATTGGTCAAAAAATATTAGTAGTCTACATAGTAACTCAAAATAAAGACATAACAGAAGCTAAAATTAAATCTTATTTATCAGAACGTTTGCCCAAATATATGGTTCCACAAGTAGTAAAATATTTAAAAGAGTTACCGCTACTGCCTAATGATAAGCTTGATCGTAAAACATTAATGAATTTAGAAAGCGAAAAGCAAGCCAAAGAAGATAATACCATACCAAATACAATCAATAGTGATTTGAAACATGAAGAGGTATTAGTAATACTTCAGAACGAAATAGCTTCGATACTTAACTTAAGTGATCCAAAGCAAGTATTGCCAGACTGTTCTTTTGATAACCTGGGAATTGATTCACTTACTACGTTAGAATTGAGCAGTCGACTTACCAATATTTTAGGTCAGGAAATTTCGGCGCATACTTTGTTTGAATATGCTACCCCTAATGCATTGGTACATTATCTTCTTCATGTATCTGAAAATACAATAAAGAATTCAGCAGAAAAACCATTTAGTAGTAGTAAAGATTCATTGGCTAGCTTTCAGACCCATATGCAATCTAGTCACCCAACGTTTCAAGCCGCAAAAGCTTCTGCATGGGATGCCACAGACAAAGGTAAACTCGTTCAAGAAGTGTTGCGTATGGTCAACAATGATCGTAGAAACCCTTATAGTAAAGTGTTACGAACAGGAAGTGCGACCAAAGGTATCGTTGGTGATGCGTATAATGATGAAGAGCAAGAAGCGATCATATGGACCACTAACCTATATCTAGGATTAAATCGTGATGAAGCAGTGATGAAAGAGGCATCAAACGCTTTAGCACAGTTTGGAACCGGAATGGGAACTTCGGCAGCAGCCTCAGGAATGACTAATCAACATCTTGAATTTGAAGCAGAGTTTGCTGATTTGGTAGGAAAACCCAGTGCTTGCCTTTTCCCTACGGGATATACAGCCAATGTTGGAGCAGTAGCAGGACTTCTGGGAAAAAATGATGTAGTGATTATCGATCAGCTATGTCATGCCTCTATTGTTGATGGTGCACGTTTATGCGGCGCAACGATTAGAACTTTTCAACATAATAATGCAAATGATTTAGAAACTGTTCTTCAGTCAGAAGCCTCGCCTTATCGTACAATGCTTGTTGTTTTGGAAGGGGTATATAGTATGGGAGAGGGAGCTGCTCCTGTAGTAGAAATTGTACGCATGGCAAAAAAATACAATGCTCTTGTTTTGGTAGACGAGGCGCATTCTTTTGGTTTTTATGGTAAAGGAGGAGCAGGTATTTGTGCTGCACAAGGAATTACTGAAGAGGTAGATTTTATTATGACTACCCTTAGCAAGGCCCTTGGTAGTCTTGGCGGAGTAGTCGCAGCCAGTCAAGAACATATTGATCTTTTAAAATCATCTTCACGGGCATATATCTTTCAGGCATCTATTAGCCCGGCAGATATGGCAGCTGCACTCACAGCATTGCGTCGTCTGCGATCTGATGATGCATTACGAGAACGATTATGGGATACAACTCGCTATATGCGTCAGCGATTTGAAGATGTAGGATATGATTTGGGTACAGGAGACGGACCAATTGTTACTCCTCATTTTAGCAATAAAGATAAGCTGTATGCGATAGTACAAAACCTATATCAAAGAGGTATTCAAACATCGGCAGTAACGTATCCTATAGTAGAAAGCGGGCGAGGTCGATTGCGATTGATCTGTTCAGCTGCTCATACTCGCGAAGATGTGGACAAAACACTAGAAGCATTGATTGCAGCAGAACAAGAAGTAGAAAAGCAACTCGATATAGTAAATAATGAAATAAAAGAGATAAATGTAACCTATTCTGATATTGAAGCATGGGCAACAGACTTTGTAGCGTATCTGAAAATGGTAATGGCTGAAGTCTTGATCCCAACCCCTGATCTTGCCATAACTATTCGTATTTCTGAATCTTCAGATTTTGTTACAATCTTATGTAAGGATAAAGAGGTGATACTGGATAAGGACAAAAGGTTTGATATGCCTTCTTGTACCTTACTTCTCACTGAGAGAACACCGATTTTGGCCTTGCGATCATCAGATGTACAAGGTTTGCTTCATAGTATTTGTAAAGGAACCTGTATTTTACAAGGACAGATAGAACCTTTTATATGGTTTATTGGGCGTATTGTAGATCAGAGAAATACTCAAACTGTTCTGTAATGCTTTAAAAAAGAAATAAAATAAGTTTGATAGTTACAGAGGGAAATATAAAAGTAAAGATTCCCTCTGTAACGATTATACTAATAGTATAGTAAGTTTCGAAACTTTTTGAAGAATATGCATTTGTATAATTTATAATAACAGACAGTGTCTTTTTGAAAGAAACAGTTTAATTACTCTTGATAAAGTAGAAAGTATTGTAAAGTGCAAATGTTTGATAAAGTCAATATTCACAAAAACAAGTTCAATACTATCATAACATTCTATCTATGATTTTTGGTTTTATGGTAGTTGTCGCTTTATTAAAATATTTTTGAATCCAACTCGTTATAGGTGTTTTCCTGCAAATTCGGCATATCTAAAATCCGTCCATTCGATATTTTCCTTTTTTCTTATTTTTTCCAGACTTTTATAAGAAATGAATGATTGTGCAATATGATATGTCTTTTATGTTCCTAGATACTCTGTTCTTTTTATTAGGCGTAGGTAAAGGTTTGGAATTCTAAAAAAGATAATATATCCTGCTATTACGGTTACTGCGAAAACACCTATACCATAGAAGGTTCAAATAACGTTTATGGTTAATGATACCATCGTTAAACCAATAAGATACATAAAAAAACCTAATCCAAGAGCTTCTATTCCTTTGGGAGACATATTGTGTTTTTTATAAATCGGTTATAAAATTCAGGTTTCTATACAGTTTTTATAACTTTTCTAACTTCGGATATTGGGACTTCATCAAATCCTTTCTTTATTGTCATTTGATCAAAAAATAACTGGGCTTCTTCTTTAGATTTATTTATAAAGACAGTTTTCCATTCTATTTTTCTATATGGATTAGGAAGTATTGTTTTTGAAGTTAGGCTTTACTAGAGATAAATCGTCTTTGAAGTGTTATAAAACTTCATCAATGATTTTTTTTTCTGTAGTATACTGATGAAAATAATACTTAGCATCTTTTCTAGAAAGCTCTTGGTCAACTCCATATTTTTTATAAGATTTCCATTTTATATTTTTCTTTTCTTTTATTTTTTCCAGTCTTTTTCTAGAAATAAATGACTGTATATAGTATGATGTATTTTGATATCGACCTTGACTCTCTTTTCGTTCTATTAATCTAAGATAACGGTTGTTTTTTCTGATATACAATATACAAACTGCTAGTATACCTAATATAATAACTCCTAAAATACTAAAGGCTTTTATAGGGCCTAAAGGAGAGCCCATAAAAAACAAAAGACTCTTAAAAAAAACAAAGATAAATACGATACCAAGTAGTATACCCGGCATTACTATTTCCTTTATATGTAGATTATTATTTTCTAAAAGTTTATGTAGAAATTTAGGTTTATAAATCGATTTTTTAATCTCTGAGATTACGATTTCATCTACATCATTTTTGATTGTCTTTTGATCAAAAAAACGTTCGGCTTTCTCTCTCTCAGAAGGATTTTCTCCATTTGAAGAGTAATATGATTCTACATCTACCCATTTTATATTTTTTTTTTGAACTATTTTCTCTAGTTTTTTGCTCGAAACATAAGATTGAATGATATAGTATACAGATTTGTCATCATTTTTTCTTTTTACGATTCGATAATAGCGATGAAAAAAGATGTTATATAACTTAAATAATAGTATTGACCCCACTATAACGGATACTCCAAAAATTAGTAAAGACCATGGACCAATAGCAGAGCGCATTATTATAACACCGATTAAAAGTGGTGTCATTATAAAAAATACCATTTCTAAATTTTCTGCATGACCATGAATGGTATTATCATACCTATAAGGTTTATGAATTGATCTTCTAATTTGGGGAGCTTCTTCCATTTTTTATCCTTTCTATAGTGTAGCTGTGGTGACTATTTTTGAATACAACTTTTTTTAAACTTGCTAATCAAAAGGGTTTATTAAGATTATTGTTTATTTAAAAGTATAAAAATATTTGATCAAAGTAATGTTTTATAAATTGTATGGCTTTTAATAAAGCTATTATCAAATTTTTCCTGCTTGCTAGATAGAAATAACTTCTTATAGCAATCGTAGTGGTTTAATTTTTAATTATCTTTTTTTATCAATACTAATTCACTAAGGATTAGTTTTGCTTTTCGTGCTATTTCTGAAGAGCTTTGGATTGTATGGTCACCTATCAAACTGTTAAATTCTTCAGGCATATTCTTATCAGGATATCCTAAACTCCCATAAATTTTGCGTTTATCAAGATACCCTTCATTCCAATCGATACCTCCAGAAAAGTCCCATTCTAAACCATAAAAAGTAAAAGGTTTTTTGTTAAAGATTTCAAGTTCTTCAATACTAGTACCTACTCTTATGCCTTCTTTAGTTTTCCAATCACTGCGTTGTTTGAAAACTCTTACCCTTGATAATTTATTAAAGTTGATTTCATCATTCCAATGGATTTCTACAGTATTTTTTGATTTTGGGAAAAGTATGGTAACTTTAAATTCTCCCATTCCTTCAGGGCCGTATATTGTTTTTCTTTCAATATTTTCTTGACCAAAAATTTCTATCAATTCTCTTTCAGAATCAATAGATAATAAGCTGTCTAAAGGATAATCGATCTTACGAAGATCTATAGTTTTAGTAGAGGTGGTTTCCTTAGTTTCTTCACTATCTACATTGTTCATGTCAGAATTTTCGACAGTTTGGTCATCGGTCTCCTTTTTAGATTGCGTTGAACAACTAACAATTATTAATAGAATGAATAGTACGCGAATTATATTTTTCATAAGAGTATGGTATTGTACAATGAAATATAATAATAATGGTTGTAATGTTATATCCTTTGATTGATGCGTTTCAAAATGTGAATACAGCTTTTAGATCAAAGAGACTTCTGAATATACATCTACTATCTGTGAATTGCAAAACTACAAGCTTTAGGAAGTTGTTTTATAAATTTTATGATAACGTTAAAATTAAATAGATTCATGATTTTTGTGTATTAGAGTGATTAATAATTTGTTTTTTTCTTTACCCAATATGAGTTTATAAGATACTACCTGTGAATAGCATAGCTACATGCCTTTGGTAGTTGCTGGATGAATTTTAGAATAGTGTTAAAATTAAATAGATTCATGATTTTGTGTGTTAGAGTGATTAATAATTTATTTTCAATATTTACTGGTCAATCTTTAATTCATTTTTTGATTTTGTGTACAAGAAATAACATTGATCAGACCGCTACAGATAGTAATAATTAACGTATAAGATAGATTTTTCATTTTTTAAATATTGTTTAGAGTAATTATGTGTATACAATCAACATTTTTTAAGATTAATCAAATATTCTATTTTGATAACCTTACTATTTGTTGTAGTTGGTATTATCTATAAACAAAAGTACATGCTGAAGTGCTATAGGAGTACCCTGAATCCAGTGAAAGTGTATAAAAGAGTCGATTACAAATAGATATATGTATTGAAAGTTAAAAACTATTTGTCTTTGTTTTGATGTTTCTTATGGAGGCTATAATATTCTCTGAGTCCCAAAAATGTTCATCCCTTTTGGCTCTTTCAATCATTTTTTCGAATATTTCTGTAATAAATCCCCATCTATCTGTGACCCAATGAGGCCTGTAATCAACTATATATTCAATCAAACCAAGAAAACTTATTGATGCGTAAAAATTGTACTCACTTTTATTTGATCTAAGATATTTAAGATAAGCAAGTAAATAGAATTTGAAAGGTTGTTCGGGCATCCATTTAAAATCCTCACAATAGAGTTCAGCAACTTTGTCAATCATATCTTCTGCTTGTTGTAAAGATTTACCGTTAAAATGCTTGAATGCATAAACTCCATCTAGGCTTTTTAAAGCTTCTTCCCAGTCTTTTTTGTTTGGAATCATAGCATTTTGATTCATTACTTTTTTGTAAAAACATCCAAAGAATGTCTGTGTGTTATGTCGATTTTTTTGTATTGTAACTAGTTTGTATGCAGGTAATTAAATGGTTTATTGCAATGTCTGACTTGTCAAAAGTTAAAAAACAAATTGAGTTGTCCATCATTCTTTTTTTATGATAAAGGATTTGATTTGTAAATTGAAAATTTATTTAAAACAGTTATATCTTTCTAAATTAATGTAAATAGGATCATTAGTTTTTAAGAATACTTAGTAAATTAGAATACCCTCCATCATGTTCTTGAATGTAACTATAAAAGGGGTATTTGATCTGTGTTTCAGAAAAAATGCTATTCAAATCTATACTCAGGAAAATTTCTTCAAAAAGGGCATAGGCTTTTAATATCATCAACTCGTGTATATGATCATTTTCACATTCGAGCTCATATTCTTCTATTTCATCTTTTTTACAGGATAAAACATTTTCATATATCTCATTATAATTCAAGACCTGAATTGGGCCAATCTCTCCTATGATTCTATTATTATAATTTGCATTTATATTGGATAATTCTTGATATACAAAAGCGTCTGGTTTTACAGAACGATAAGCGCTCAAAAATAGCTTACCATTATCTCTATTAAAATAGAATACTATAGCTTGAATAGACTCTGTAGGAGTCAATGATTCTTTTACTTTATTAAAAAAGGTATTTAGGTTCTTATCGGCATTAGCTTTTATTTCGATGGCATCAATCCAATCTAACATTTCGAGTAAATATTTTTTGATTTTATCATCGATTTCTTTTTCTCCAGAATCATCAAACTCTTTAGCCAACAATAAATATTTTATTTTTTCATTTTGATATTTTGTAAGGCTACTTATATGGCCATTGTTTTTCATATATCTTTAATTTGATTTGAGTTTTTCTTGAGAGTATTATCGATTTAATTCTTTTAGTACTAAAGTATATTTTCAGAAACCGTTGATTTTGTAGGAAACATCTGTATGAATTACATGATAGAAAAGCTTAAAACCATTTTGTATTATTATTCTTTACTATTCAGATGATTCAAGGTATCTATCTTGAATAAAACATTGTGAAATTTATCTAGATGAGTATCGATGTCTTTTCTAGTATTACCTGCAAACGACATATTGAGAACAAACTCTTTGTTTCCGACCTGTTTTCTAATAACAGCTAGTATTAATCTTGGATCATCCAGATATTCTAATGTTTGGTAGATCAAATCGTCTTTTTGGGTTATATCAGAATATGTGGACCAATTATAGTCTGAACTGAACCAACCGGTTTTGAGCGTTTCAAAAAACTCATCAAGTGAATATTCTATATTACTAAAATCTCGTATAGTGATATTTAATCGTACAGTGTCTTCGTTATTGGTGACTCTCAAGGTTCCATTATCATTAAGACAATCCCATTCTTGTGGAATTCTTATCACAAATGGACCAAACTTTCTACCTGCAAAAGAGTTTTCTACTTTTTTCTTAGGGGATTTTTTCTTAAAAAAATTAAACATATGATTGATTTTTAAAAAAGCAAATGATGTTGTTTTTCTAT
The DNA here is from genome assembly GCF_006443095.1 of Aquimarina algicola. Taxonomy (GTDB): domain Bacteria; phylum Bacteroidota; class Bacteroidia; order Flavobacteriales; family Flavobacteriaceae; genus Aquimarina; species Aquimarina algicola. Next base: position 307,836 of record NZ_VFWZ01000002.1, on the reverse strand, counting down.
AAATGATTTAATTTACAATTCCCCTCATTGTCAATTGAACTGGGGTGTACCCAATATCACTGCGATACTCATCTGCCGGAGCATTAATGATTCTCCATGTATTTTCATCAAATTTAAGATTGCTAAAAATAGCTATAGTTTCATATTGCTCTGAAGCCGGAGCATTATTCGTAACCACAATATTAATAACACCATCTTGATCTGGTTTGGTAAATAGCGGCTCATTTGATGATAATTCAACATTAAAAATATTACAAAGCTCTGTACGGTTGCACTCTCCCAATGTAAACCTAAGCTGATTTGGGCTCATATCTGTAATAGGATAATTACCTTGGTTGGTCCATGTGCCAATACCAATGCCATTATAAGTATCCCCGGGAAATAAATCAGGGATATTCAACTCCGGTTGATTAAAAACAATTGGGTTTGTAGTATCTACAATGATCCTATATGTTATTGCTGTTGAATTTGTGGCGTCGCTTACTCTAAAATCAACAGTGTTTGGATATTTAAAATCTATTTTTTCTTCTGTATCAAAGGAATACACTCTAAATTCTTCGTCATTAATTCTGTATTCGAGTCTAGACCCCTGATACTCTATTGTGGGAGTTAAATCAGAAAAATCAACAGATCTTGGAAACAGAGTAAACAAAAGAGAATCTACAGATTGAATAGATAATGCTTCTTTTTTCAAACGTAGATCTGCTTGTGACACTCCATCATTTGCCAATAGTCTAAAACTTGAAATTGAAAGCTTTTCTTCTTTGGGATCAGGGTTAGGAGCCACAATAACTCTTACATTATAATGAATGTTTATATCAGGATTACTTGTTGAGGTAATCTGATAATTTACAAATTCGGTTTCAGAATACAATTCTAGAGACCCGACGGAGGGAAAAATATTATATTTTTCGGTATCGATATTAACCGATTCAAGTGTTAGCAATAGTGAAGTTACCGTATGAGGTAATGTGATAATAATTTCACCTTCTTCTACCTCTTCATTATTAACAATAGTGGGTTGTGTAATTTCTATGTCCAGATATTCAATTTCTTGGAAAGGAAAATCAGTTAATCTCGCTTCTTCCAGATTAATTTCTTCTTCAGAACCTTCTGATAGGGGTGAGGAGTTATCATCTGACCCACATCTGATACATAATACTGTAATTATAAGTGGTAAGAAAATTTTAAGAGAATAGTTGTTGATCATTTTTGGTTGTTTTTTTATCTGTTTCAGACAAAAATATCATCTACTATTCATGCAGTATCCACTATTTTTAGTGGAAAACGTATTCTTACATTATGTAAGCATATTTTGATGTAATACTTTTTAAGTGCCTAAGAATTAACTTCGTTAATTTTTTGTGTAATTAGTTCTTTAATTTCATTGTATTCCTTTTTTTTTACACATAAACTACTCATAATGCTACATTTTTCATTTTGAGAATACAAGTTCAATATACGATTACCACTTACTTTGGTTTCATTTATTTCTGAAAGTTCAGCAAATGGGATTATTGTAGTACGCTTCTGAAAACCAACAGGAGGTATTGTTATCGTATGTTCATCAATGATCAATTGTTTTTTAGAATTTAGCTTAAAATACATTCCAAAAATAGTCATCAATGTCATCAATAATGATAATACAAATAATATCCAGAAAAAAATTGTCGCATCATTAACATCTAATTCGATACTATGATTAATAATAAGACCCTGAGTATTATTTATGGCCTTGTAATGAAAAAGTAAGGTGCACCCTGTAAACATTATGAATCCCAAAAGGAGTGTTAACCATTTACCTGAATATTGATATGTTCTCTTTTCATTCATCATTTAGTTATGTTTTTTTTATTTATAAAATATTAAAGAGTTGATTTTACCCAGGGAGATATATTCGTTTTAGATTTTTACCGTGTAGTCTGATCAATTTTGTTTCTAAATCACTAAGTTTATCAGGGCAACCTCTTATATAATCTTCACAGAAGATTGTCTTTTCTATAGTGTCGATTTTAATGTTCACTCTAAGCATACTATTACAGGAAAAATTACTTTTATAAAGAGTATCTAATTCTAGAATATGATCTTCATTAATTTCTTGAACTAAAGAATTAATAATGCTATCGCTTAAAATTACAGTAGAGTTTTTATCGTATTCAGAGTTAATTTTTATGTTTTCTGGTTTATTTGTAAGATGTGTTAACTCATTTCCTATTAATTGAAAGGCATCACCATGAAAGGCTCCTCTTGATAAAGTTAATTCTATATTGTGAGCATTCTTAGAGCCTAAATGTCGATTAAGAGTGTTATTGTTCTTGCTTTGTAGACAATAGGTTAGAGTGCTTGTTATTAATACAAAACAAATAAAGACTATTACTTTTTTTTGATTCATTTTTATTTAGATTTTGTGTATTAGAGTACTTAATATTTTTAAAACAAAAGTAAGTGTTAGTCGATCACAATTATACCCCAAATTCAGTGAAGATGATAGATGGTTTTTAATCCTTTTCAAACTCTACTTCTACATCAAAATGTTTAGGATTATTTTCCATTTCAAAAACATTGGCAGAGATTTCAAAACCTTTGAAGTCATATAGAATTTTAGCATTTTTATTACTTATTTTTTTGATTCTGTATGGAAAAGTATACTTCACTTTAAATCGCATAAGATCAAGCATAGGATTGTCTTTTGTTAAAGTAGAATCTTTCTTACTTTTTATTTTTTCTAGTGTTTCGGGAGTAATTTTAAGTGAAAAATTTTTGTTATTAAATGTAGTTTTAAAAGAGGTGTTAAAATCAAAAATGTTAGCATCGTCATTCTTTTTTGATTTTTCAATTTTGGTCGTAAATTGATCTAATTCTTTGATGTCTTGATCCTTTAGTTTCTCACTAAAAAGTGCTAAATCTTTTAAATTTTTGAAATCGTAGTTTATTTTCATTTCGAGTTTAGTCGAAAGAGAATCTGAATCTATATATAAACTGAAGTTCTCTAATTGTTTGATTTTCTCTTGTTTTTCTTTACTTAATTTTGAGATACTATCTTTTTTTTGTTCTAGAAAATCAGAAAAACGTATCACAGTGTCGGTTAGTTTGTTGGCAGTATCCTGTTCTGGAGGCATTCCCATATTCATCATTTCAGAAAAACTAAAACTTAGGCTTTGTGTTCCGCTTTTATCTTCGTTAAAATTTACTTCTTGAACGACTTCACAACTAAAAAACGTTATTGAAATTATGATCAGTACAAGTTTGTTAAGATGTTTCATAAATTATGATTGTTTATGTTATTGTAGTGTAAAAGTATGCCTAAGCTTTTGAGAATAATATACTGAATTCAGTGAAAATAAAGAACTAGTCATGATCGTCAAAATATACAGAAAGAAAGGTAACACGATAGAATTGTTTTTGATTCATATTATGTTTAGATGATACGTCATGTAATACTATTATTTTTTATATTCAATTCCATTTCGAATTGATCTACTGTATTTTGTAACCCGATATGGTTTAGATAATCAACTTTTTCTTTTAATCTCTCATCTACATTATTTATTTTGACTGTATCCGAAATACTTTTGATCGCTAAAAAAAGTCGATTCCAACTATTTTGATCCATAGATAAAAGATCAAACTGTGCCAGATAGTTTTGATCTGGATTAATAATAAAAAATGATTCAGGTTGATTTTGATATATGACGTGAAAAAATTTGTAATTACCTCCTATAATTGACTCCTTTTGATTATCCCAGGAATACAATTCTTGATTTGGTAGTTTTTTCCAATGAATATCCAGCAGATCAATTTCTTTCAACTCAAATTGTTGGTTGCTATCGATTTGTAATACACCGCCAAAACATTTATATCTTTTAGCAATATTAAAGCCAATACTTTGATATAGGTGAACTGCAATATCATTTTTTGTAATTACTTCTAATGTAGTTTTTTCAATCCCTATCTCTTTTAATTCTTTAAGTGCATGTTCGTAGATAGATTTAACTATTTTTCTTCCTCTATATTGAGGAATGACCCCGGTACCGGAGTTAAATGCGATTGATACTCCATTTCTTTTGTCGATCGCATGAATGATAAAACCTACTAATTTTTTGTTGTCAAACATCCCATACGACAGGTTAAAATCTACCTTTGCGACTTTCCACCTTTTTTGGTAGTAATCCTTATCAGTGGGCATTTTTACGTAGTAACTTTCAAAAGCTAACAAAAAACAATCTAAAATTTCTTCAAAGGATATACTCGATAATTTTTTTACATGCATTTTTTAAAATTAATCCTAACAAGATAAAGAATCTGAAAATGATTAGAAGTATTAGTAGCTGTTTTTGTTCTCTTAAAAGAAGTTACGGTATAAATTTTACCTCTTTTAGTTTTCCCTTTTCAAAATATTGAATCATATTACCTGTTTCTATCTTTTGTATTCTTTCTTTTGTGTCGTAGGTAATGGTATATATAATCGTATTATGGTCGTAGTATTGTTTTTCTTTCAGTTGCCCTGCTTTGTTATATCCTTTATACAAACCATTATAATAGAAGATATCATTTTTTAGTGTTATTTGTTGTGTTTTGAAAATGGTTCCATTTCTATAATATTCTGTTACGATACCTTTTACATAATCGGTTTTAGCAGCTATTTTATTACTATCATAATATATCGTATAAGGTTTTGTGTAGTCTTGGATTCCATTTTTGAAATGTTTGATATGATATAGACTGCCATCCTTACGATATATTTTTTCTACTCCTGTTCCATTGATAAATGTAGTTTGATACAAAATACTATCGTTCTCAGTATTTACTGTGTATAAACCATCTCTGATACCATTTTTATAATATTCTTCGGTCTTTGCAAAAGAGTAATTAAGAAATACCCATTGCCCATTTTTTAACCCCTTTGAGAACCAACCTTCTGAAGTACTTGCTGGCGTGAGTGGTACAGGTCTTAATACCTTATTATCATCGTAAGGATCAGGTTCATTATATAGAGATGGTTCATATAGGGCGCCATCTACTGGTTTTGTATTGTCTAGTATTTTAAAATACCCTTCTAATGAGATAGAATCTTTTGGTAGTTTAAAACCGCGACAATCTTCGTGATATACCAAATAATGTTTCCAAACATTCTTTTTGATCTTTTGTACACTGATTTTTTGTTGAAAATGATAATCAGGATTTTTACTGATAAGATTATGAAAGTAGCATGTATCTATAGTTTTCTTTTCTGTACTCGTCCTCTTTTGTGTTTTTCGGATAAACCCTATAGCAGATCTTTTTTCGGTGTTATTTTGATCGACGTACAATGTAATTGAATCTACTACATTCGTATAATCAATCACAATATGTTTTTGTTGTGTAAATGCAAATTGAAAAATAAAGAGAAAGGCAATTAGTAGTCGGTTATAGTTTAATTTTGACAGTTGTACCTTCAAATTCGATTCTTTCATCATTAACATTTACTAATTCATCTAACTCATAAATATTTTTATACCCATATCCATAAAGATTTATAAATGTCGGAATGTTTAATGCTAACATTATTGGTTTTTTATTAGACAATGTTTGTGTTTTAGCATTTCGTTTTTTCTTTTTCCTTTTCTTTTTCGGGTTTGTAATTTTAGAAGTAAAATCAATTTGATCACCCTCAAAATTATTATTACAATAAATTAAAATCTTAGTATTGGTGTCAGGGATTAATTTCCATAAATCTTCTTGAGTAAAGTCTGAGAAATCCAAATGAATCGCTCCCTTTATATGTTTTCTAGAATATCTAAAATTAGAACGAGTATCTAAAATTACTACATTTTTTTCTTTACTCATCTTTACAAATTCATCCAAGTTAATTAACCTCTGTGCTCGGTAGTCTTCTACTTCGTTTACCAAATCCTTAAAGTCACCATAACTCGCAAGGGATTTTGGATATTCTTTTTGTAATTTTTCCTGACCAATTATTTGTCCGCAACTCATCAAAAGAAGCAAAATAAATACATATTCATTCATAGTTGATACATTTTTGATTATTCAAATATATGTTTAGTGATTGATTAATAACATGATGAATGAGTGAATTGTTGTTTTTGTTGAGTTAACTTGAGTTTTGATTGAGGTATACAATTTTGATACATATTTTTCAAACATTCAATTTATAAATCCATTTAGAATTATGTGCAAAGTTTTTTATGGGTTTTCCTTATTTGAATTTTAAATTATAAAATAGATATGAGCTTTGAAAAAGCTCATATCTATTTTTTTCAAATTAGAGATTTATATAATAATTGTGATTTTACTTTAATTCTCACTTTTCTTTTTACTTTCTTTTGGTTTATCTTTTTCTAAATTCTCTTTCTTTTTAGATTTTTCTAAATCTAATTTAAGTTTTTCCATTTCTGTATTTGCTATATTTGCTTTTTGTTCCTCGAGTTTTGCTTCTTCTTTTATCAATTCTTTAGTTTGATTTATTACCTCTTTAAATAAGATTTCATATTTGCCTTTATCAATTGCTCCATTAAAATACATTTCTGCTAGTCGATATAAAGATTCTCTTGTAATCATTAGACTTGTTGTCCTATTAGTTAATTTTTCAAGTTCAGCAGCGGTTTTTATTGCAACTTCTGCATCAATAGTTCCTTCAACTTTTGCTTTTGTGGTTAGATTTAAATTTCTTGATAAACCTGCATCTGGTGACTGTTCTGCTAAAATTTTAATATTACCATTCTCGTCCACATACATAAGAGTTTGTCTTTGAGTTGGGTCATGATGAGCCCACATTAATGTAGTTGGTTTATTCGTAAATTGTTTTACTCTCATAATTCCAGATCTTGCATTTGTGTTTCTTACATTAATAGCCGGACTACAAGCAACAGATGTGATTAATATTAAAATAATTACAATTACATTATTAATTTTCATACTTATTTGTTTTAATGAGTGATTTGTTGTTATTTTTACTAGTAAATACTTAATTTTCATTGTGTTAACATTTCAAACCTAGGGAATTTTCCCGTAAATTTTTTACGGCTTTCCGTATTCTCGTTATTTTTTTGAAAAAAATATTCAACTTCAAAAAACACTATAGATGTACTATATAATTACACTTGTATATTATGATAGTAAGCAGTGAATATGATAGAAAAAACAAAAAAACAATACCATTTTGTATTTAAAATACCAGTTTATAAGTCATCATGAATAGAGATTGATAATTCCTCTCAAATCCAGATACTCTCACAGCCTAGCGCCTTCAACTATTCATGCTCTAACCATGTCGCATAAATACAATTGTTTTGGCGTATTTGTAATAGTATATCACCGTAGGTTTACGTACATTTGAGATGCTAAATAACAATATATGTACTCATGAAAGCCACCAGCATTGCTAATCACGAAAAAACGTTTTTTGACAAAGGAATAGATGCCAGCGGAAAAGAATTTATTATTAAAGAAATGTCTGTTCCTATTAAAGGAACGAGTCAGGTAATGCCTTATGTGCAATGCAGACTCAAAAACGGAGATACATCTTTTTATGAGCAAGAGAAACATACAAAAAACCAAATCGTACTGCACTATACTGCTGGATATTTAAAAGGAGATATCGCTGCGTTATCAAGGCCTAACTATCGCGTATCAACCCCTTTTATTATTGCAAGAAATGGTAAAATACTCAACCTATGGTCGTCAGCATATTGGTCATATCATTTAGGTTCTGGTGCTGTAGGAGGGAACACTCGTGGTAGTAAACGAACCATTGGGATAGAGTTGTCTAATATTGGGTTTCTAAAAAAACGAAATGATAGACTGGTTACCGTATATAGTGATAATGATGTGTATTGCAACATGGATCAAACACAATTTTACACGAAATTAGCAACGCCTTATCGAGGAGAACAATATTATGCTACATTTACCAAACAACAGTATAATAGCCTTATCTTATTATTACAGTATTTGACTTCAGAGTACAATATACCCAAAGCATTTTTGCCAGAAGATCAGCGATATGAAATAGGTACAAATGACTTGGTGAATTTTGAAGGTATTGTATCTCATGTGAACTACAGAGTATCAGGCAAATGGGATATAGGGCCGGCCTTTGACTGGAATACAGTTATAGAAAGCCTAACATCGTAATAAACAGGTCGGGAAATTACCCGTATTTGTCGTATTTTTGACAGAGTTGTACTATCTCCATAAGTACCTTTAATTATTGTTTAATATCTGTAGTAAAAGCCAATATAAATCGTTATACATGAAAAAGATATATACATTTAAACTTACCGTTTTTATGCTGTTTTTTGTTAGTGCTTGTGGGACGTATACACCAAAAAGTAATCATCTTTCTGCTGTATTATCCAATACACAACAAGCGATGACAGATCTTAAAGTAAAAATACCAACAACAGACAAAAACCTTCTGGACGCACATCAAACGCTAGAACAAAAAATAAAAGAACTTTTTCCACTACTTAGAAAATGTAATGAAAAATATGCGTTGACTAAACCATATATGGCAACACTAGAAGGAGCAGAGAAATCATTAACTCGATTACACAAAGACTTTGATAACGTAGAAGACAAGATTTCTATTTTGAGTGCGATACATTTAGATTATGATGCCAAGCTAAAATCAATCCAAAACAATCCCAGAAATGAAGCAACAACTAAGATCATCGTAACGGTTGATTCTAGTGAAGACGAAGGTTTTTTTGTATTTGGGAAACTATCATTCGAGCAAGGGCTTAATATTAAGCGTTTTCGATTTAATAGACCTACCCAAAATGCCTCTCAGGAGTTTGTGCCGGGATATTATTTGTTTTGGTTAGAAAAAGAAAATCGTATAAGTGAACCCGAGTTACACCTTATTGTGGGGAGCGGAAAAGAGAAAGAAGAGAAAAAACTGGTTTTAAAAACGCCTAAATAATACGATAATGCTTGTATCGAAATTAAAAGAGGTTTGGAAAGAGGTTACACTGCTCACTACTTGGATAGCAACAGTAACGGGAGCCTTTATCATACCATTACCAGCATGGTATTCTTCAGATCAAAACACTTCTTTTCTAACCAAATTTGGAGTATTTATAGCAACTGTAATCGCTGGGTTTCTTATTTTGTTTTCACTAAAAAATAAAGTAGCCAAAACATGGATGCGATTATCGATTGCTTTTTTCATACTTTTTATCTGTAGCTACACAACCTATCACTTTTTTAGAGAAGCTAAGACATTACCGTATGTAGAAAAAGATATTATCATTGGTAATACTATGGTAGAAAACAATCCTTTTGAAGCTTTTGAAGCCTCACATGGGTTTCTACCGGCAAGAAAAGAACGGATGATGATTCTATTGGGAGATCCCGAAAAAGCATGGACGAAGCAAAGCATAATGTCAAATAGAATTTTACTTATGGTGTTCTTGTTTTTATGCTATTTGTTTTCTGCGGGATTTATGATCTCTTTTTGTAATCTAATTATTTTATATAAAGAAAAATACACTATCAAATTAGTCAAGAAAGAGCAAGAGTAGGCTATTTTATTTCAGCGTTTTGTTAATCTTGTGAGCTATGATTTTATTCCGCTAAATAACATTGTAGTACAAAAATTCGAGTTTTTTTGATTTAGAAACACTAAATTTTATAATTTCAGCACGTTTATAATGTAAATTGTTGAATTTTTTGATACTCCTGAATACGATATTAGTTGCAATCATTTTTGTAAGCCTTTTTTTAGGAGGAATACTATTATCAAATACAAAAAAACGATTATCCAATATATTCTTAGGAATATATTTACTGTTGAATACCTTACAAATGACAGGTCATGTCATTTGGTATTTATTTATGGGGATTGCGAGGGCGTTTCAATACAATTCTGCGTTGACATTTTCGTTTGCTCCACTGTTATTTTTGCATGCGCAATACCTTCATGAACCTAAAAGAAAATTTAGAAATTTAGATTTTTTACATTTTACGCCTACCATAGTCGCAATGCTATTAGCACTTAATAATGTAACCTTATCTCCCTGGCATAGAGTTTTGGTATACCTAGGTGTTTTTGTATATAGTTTTTTGATTCTTAGAAAAGGAGCCGTTAAAAAACGTAATGCCCTAAAAAATGCAAAATCAAATCTGCCAAGAATTGTGAGTTGGCTTCAAAATATTACAATTCTATTTTTATTGATAGTGATTTTTGATTTAGCATACTATCTAGGATTCAGGATTATTGGAGATAGCTTTTTGTTTGTTCAGACAATGGTGTATTTGTGTATTCTAATACTGGTGTTGTATATGCTAAGAACTATACTTGATGCAACCTCTAGAATCATAATTTTTGGTATTAATAAACCTTTTATCTTCAACAGAAATCAACAAGAAGAAAAGAATGCAGTATATACATCTCAATTAAAAGTGCTAGAGGAGTATATGAATACAAATCAACCATTTTTGAACCCTACATTAACTTTAGAACAGTTATCCAAAGAGGTTGATATCTCTAAACGAGATTTGTCTGAGTTGATTAATTTTCATTATCAATTAAATTTTGTAGCATATATAAATGTTTTTCGCATTGAATTAGCCAAAAAGATGCTAGTTGATCCCAAGGATCAAAAAGTTACAATTTCTGAAATTATGTATGCAGTTGGGTTTAATTCAAAATCTTCATTTAATACTTTGTTTAAACAAAATACAGGTTTTACTCCTTCTCAATACAAGAAAAAGAATGTGTAGTAAACATATCATCTGATATTGCTAATACTATCGACATGTGTAATTATCTAATAAAATGTTAAAACCTTAAAGATGAGGATTAAAATGCGTTCGGATAAGTGTATTCGAACTTCTAAAACTGCATAATTCCTAATATTTGCGGCAAAACATTTAATTGAAAACCCATTTGATATGAAAACATTTTTTATAACTGTATTTATTTATTTTTTAATGTTTCAACCGTCTTTTGCTCAAGATAAAAACCGAGAGGTTTATCACATTCCTGGGCATGAAAACGTTGAAAACATGATTGGTTTTAATCAGGCGATAAAAGTTGCAAATACGCTATATATATCCGGTACAGTTGATGGATTACATGAGGATATGGAATCACAAATCACAACTATTTATAAATATGTAGAAGAAACGCTCAAAAATTTTGATGCAACTTCGGCAAATATTGTTAAAGAAAATGTCTTTACTACAAACCTCGAAGAATTTAAAAAACATATTGCGCTACGTAAAAAGTTTTATAATGAGAATCAATTTCCTACTTCTACCTGGGTAGAAGTCAAAAGTTTATTTATCCCAAAACTAAAAGTAGAAATAGAATTTGTTGCAGTCATTTAATAGTATACTCACTTTTTAAACATTACCCATGAATATTAAATACATCACATTACTGATATGTACGTTTCTTATTTCGGCAACTGCCTTTTCTCAGTATCAAGATCAAGATAAAAAAGCTATCGACAAGGTCATTTCTAAATTGTATCGGGCTATCTCCTTTGATAAAGGAGAGGGGCAGGATCGAGAGGCCTTAAAACAAATTCACTATAGAGAAGCTATGGTAGGTATGGTAGACACTACAAAAATTAGAATGTTTACCGAAGATGAGTTTAGAGAAACAAACCAAAAAGCATTTAAAAATGCAAAAATCACCTTATTTCAAGAAAGAGAAATTAATGCTATTACCCATGTATATGGCGGCGTGGCAATGCGTTTTAGTTCTTATGAATATAGGGTTAAGCGTGAGGATAAAGAGCGCAGTGTAAGAGGAGTAAATACGATACAATTGATAAAAGATCCTAAACAAGGTTGGTTGATATATTCTGTTATTTTTAGTGATACCAATTCGTATCCCGATTTGCCCGATATATACACTAAGCAATAAAATCATTATTAGAAATACATTCAAATTTTTTTTAAAGCTTTAAATATGTATAAATATACCGTATTACTATTGGTGTTGTGTGTAGGTTGTACATCACAAAATAAACAAGCTGGTCAAAAAGCGTCTATTCGATATTTTTCTAAAATGACAGGGATCATTTCACCTTATATGGAATATTCCCCTAGAGGAGAGTTAGATTCGATAGAAATTATAGGAAAATCATATTACAGTGTTATGTATTATACACAAGACGACATAGCAGAAATAAGGTATTTTAAGAACGGAAAAAAGAGTGAAGACAGCTACTTTGGAACGCATAAAGTAGTGTATCAATATTATCAAGATAGTATCTTAAGAAGATATTATAATAGTGACAATAAAAAAGCATATATGAGTAGACATTATTATGGCGGGGGAGATATTTATAAAGAACGATTTTCTCTTAATAAAGGAGGTATTAAACAAGAGATGACTATGCATGATACCCTCAATAAAAGAGTGTCTAATGCTTTTGGAACCTATAAATACATATGGAAAACAAATACTGCTAACAAGTTTATACAACATCAATATAAGCAAGATGGTAGTTATAGTAAGCTAACGAGCTATTTTCCCTTTTACAGTGCAGAGATTACTATAGACAGCAAAGGACATTTATATAGCATTACTAATTTAGATACGATTACAATGACCAAATCACTACAAAAACAAGCTGGTTATGCTACTGTAATCTTTGATTTTGATGATTTTGGAAATGAAAGAGGATGGAGTTTTCATACTTTGGATAAAAGATTAGTGAATCGAAAAAGTGTAGCTGATATGGAGTTTGGCTATGCCAAAGTAGTTTATGATTTTGATTGGAAAGATCAAAAATTAGGAATATCTCGATCTTTTACAATGAAATTTTTGGATACACTGGATGAGCCTACAATAAGTAATGATAATATACACAGTAGCAAATTTGAGTTTGATGATCATGACAATTTAGTGTCGATTTCATATTTTGATGAGCAAAATCAACCAAAATTACATCCTGTTACACACTATCACAAGGTAGAACTTATATATGATGATAGTGGAAAACAAACCGGGATCCTCCGTTTAGACGAAAATAAAAAAGAGATTTAAGCACCGATTGTCAAAAAGGAATACAAAAGAGTAGAGAATGAAAAAATTGATATATATGCTGGCTTTGGTAGGAGTATTTCAGTATTCTTATGCTCAGAACCATACATTTAATATGGTAAAAGAAGGGATATACACGATGCAATTCGTTTCAAAACATACAAAGGACACGTATCGTATCGATGTTCAGATTCCCTTTGGGTATCAGAGTAATAAGAATCGTTACCCAGTGTTATATGCTTTAGACGGAAACGTATCTTTTGGTATGGTAAGTGATATCGCAAAGTTGCTATACTTTGAAAAACAACATAGCGCAGTGATTATTGTAGGAATTAGCTATACTACATATCAAGAGTGGATTCATAAAAGAGGTCGTGACCTAATGCCCAATACGACTTCTACAAAAGAGATTGACCGATACCATACATTTATAAAAGATGAGTTAATACCGCTAATCAACACTAATTTTAGAACCCAAAAAGATAAGAATATTATCTACGGGCATTCTAGTGCAGGAGTATTTGGTTTTTATAGTATGTTTAAAGAACCGTTAGTGTTCAAAAATTATATTTTAACAAGCCCTTCTGTAGATGAAGATGGAGGGTATATCAAACAGATGGAAAAGAATTTCCATATCAAAAATAAAAACCTTGACATATCCCTATATACTTCTATGGGTAACTCTGAAAAGCCGGCATATATAAACAATTATACCCAGTTTATAAAACAACTAACAAACAGTAATCATAGTGGGTTGCATCATAAAACAGATATTTTTGAAGGGACACATATGTCTACGATGGCTCCGGCATTTGTAAAAGGTTTTGAATATATGTTTAGGAATAAAGAGAAATAGCCGGTTTTGTCAAAAAAACTTAATAAATCACTCTATCTTTAGGATTACGGATATGTTATTTTCCTAGTTTTTTAAAGAGTATTCAATCTATAAATCAGAAATTATTATAAGCGAATAAGTAAATCCAATGGCACAAGCATAAATATAATTAGGTATCCTAACTATATTTGTGCTAGCAATAATGCTAACAATAAAATTTAAACGTAACATTATGAGTAAATCAATTTTTTATCATGCCGGATGTTCTGTATGTGTAAGTGCCGAACAAGATATCGTTAACCTAATTGGTAGTGAGAATGTAGAAATTGTTAATATCGGAGAAGTAAGAGGAAGAATTTCTGAAGCAGAAACAGCCGGAGTTCAATCTGTTCCAGCATTATTAACACCCAACGGAAATGTCTTACATTTAAACTTCGGTGCATCTATAGCTGATGTTAAAGGATGATTTTTTAATTTATAAAGTCAGGATTCCTAATTAGAATTCTGACTTTTTTGATACTTTGCTACGAATATTTAATTTTACAAATCAATGAACTATCTTACCATAAAATTTTGAAGCTGTACTTCATAAATTCGATATCAAAAAGAAATACTTTAAATATTGAAAATCAAGAGAACTACAGCTTGCAAGAAATAAATGTTAGTGAAAATGAACCATGAAAAATGACATTGACTATAAAATAACCCAAGCTTTAGAAAGAATTTCAAAGACATTTAGAGTCTTGTTATGGGAAGAGAGTAAAGAATTTGGGATTAGTCCAATTCAAATTCAGATTTTAATCTTCTGTTTGACTCATACAGAAGATATGTTAAAGGTAAGCTTACTTGCAAAAGAATTTGATCTTACTAAGGCTACAGTTAGTGATTCTATAAAAGTACTTCTCAAAAAAGAACTTTTGATAAAGGTGCCTGATACCTATGATGCTAGAAGTTATACGGTAAGATTAACAAAAGAGGGTAGAGATATAGCAAACAAAACGTTGAGATATACTTCAGCTTTAGAAACAGCTATCAATCCACTAGGAAATGATAAAAAAGAACTTTTATTTAATAATTTATTAAAGATTATTGATAGCTTAAGCAAAAAGTCTGTTATTTCAGTTCAGAGAATGTGTTTTACTTGTCAACATTACTCCCAAAATAATAATACAAGTTATTGTAACTTTCTGCAAAAGAGTTTATCAAATAAGGAGTTACAAATTGATTGCGATGATCATAAAATCATTGAATAATTTTTTAGATCGTTATACAAATACTTTTTGTTGACAGGTGTAATATTTTTTTAAAACTGTTATTAACTTTTTTTTAAGAATTATTTTTCCTTTATTTGATTTTTCGAAATTTGCCCCCGATAATTCGTGAACCTCTTAAGTAAAGATTTTCTCATGCAAATTTCAATAGTAAATAGATATCGTCATTTATATCGTAAAACCTATACAATACTTCTTTTTTTATTATGTGGTTTCTCAAACATAATATATTCACAAACAGAAATTGATTCTTTATTACAAGTCTTTGATCAAACTCAAGACAATTTAAAACGACTTATCGTTTTAGACTCTTTAACAAAAAGAATGATAGAGTCAAATCATGATCAACAATTTGAATATCTTGAAAAAACGATACATCTCGCTAAAAAGTTAGATGATTACGATCTAATGGCTTCAAAATCAAGGTTTATCATACAAAATTATATCTGGAGTGGAAAAAATGATAAAGCACTACAAGTTATTGAAGAACTATTAACGCACAAAGAAAAATTCAAAACACAAAAATCCGAAGCACATTTATTATTAAAGCGCGGAGCTGTATACTATAATCAAGAGCAATTAAACAAAGCGGTATCAGATTACAACCGATCTTCGACACTTTTTTTAAAAACCGAAGATTCTATTTATGCTGCAGACGGTATGTATTTTGCTGCACAGGTGTATTCTAATTTGAATGATTTTGTAAAATCAGTCAATAAGTATAAAAAAGCGCATCAATTATATGAAATTTTGGGAGATACAAATTATGCGCTCTATGCGGCAATCGAACTTAATGATTTGTATAGTAAGAATGGCTTTTCACAAAAGGCTATTGCTAATAGAGAAAAGTTAATAAAATCAATTCAGAAAGGTAATAATGATGATGATAAGTATCGTATTCAAGCAAAAGTACTGCAATCAAACATCAATGATTATCTAAAAATTAAAGACTATGATAGCCATAAAAAAACAATAGATCGGCTTGAAGCTATCTTTGATAGCGTGCCGAACGGAAGCTTTAAACGCACGTTACACCTATTATTAAAAGGAAGTTATACCGATTATTTATTGTTGAATGATGAGTTGGCTATTGCCAAAAAGTATCTGGATACATGCGAAAAACTGTTGGCAAAAACAGAATCTCCTCAATATTATGAAGCCAAAGTATTGATTCTTAAAGCAAATTATTATCAAAAAACAGAAGACTTACAGAAGGCCCAAACAGCATTGAAAAAAATTCTCGCTAAAAAAGGAAAAATAAGCGATATTGATTTTCATATAGAAGCTCAAAGAATGCTTTCAGAAATATACGTTACTAATGGGAAGTATAAAGAAGCTTTTGAACTTATAAAAAGTAACAGTATCACAAAAGATTCCATATATACATCAAACAATACAAATTCATTATTATATCATCAATCTATTTTTGAAACCGTACAAAGGGAGAAAGAAATCATCAAACAAAATGCAGCAATACAACAACTCGAAAACGAGAAAGAAATTGCAACAACCAAGCGTAATACGCTGTTGATCATTTTGGCAATTATCATTGTAGTAGCTTTTGGAGTTACTTACTATATCTGGAGATATGGAAAACAAAAACGAAAAAGACTTGCCACAAAAATTGAAAAAAACGAAAAAGAACTTGCAAAGTTTACAAAACAATTACTAGAAAAAGGAGATGCACAAGAAAAACTAGTCAAAGAATTAGAAGAATTAAAATCAGAATTTGGAGAAAAACAATCACTCAAAAATCTGCAAGAACTTACAACGAATAAGATTCTTACAAAAGATGACTGGTATACTTTTAGAGAAAAATTTGTCTTAGTCCATCCAAACTTTTTTAGTAGAATAGAAAATAAAGGGTATAAACTTACCAAATCTGAAGAAAGATTGGTAGCAATGGAAAAGTTGGGCCTTAATACAGGACAAATAGCAAACTTACTTGTCATTTCAGAGGATAGTGTAATGATGAATCGATATCGTCTGCGTAAAAAAATTAGTGCGCCAAAGGGAGCTCCAATTCTCGAATATTTAGAAGCATCCTGAAACACTGTAAAATTAAGATAGAGATTAATAATGTTTATATTCTCAAGATAATATATTCATACTGTTTTGACCATTTTTTATATAAAAATAAGGAGCTCAATACTTACGTTTTTGTCCTCTTTAACAAAAAGAATATTCATTTTATTAAATAAGAGAAATCCTTGTAATGCTTGTTATAACTGGGTTTTTGAAATTGTAGGGGTATTTGTAGAGGTGGTTTTTTACAAAAAAATCAAAAGAACAAATAGATTTGCAGAGCAATCAATAACAAACCTGTTTATGATAAAAAAAATACTTTTTGTGTATGTAATACATATCCAAGAAATGATTACAAAAACATTGATTTCGACAAAAAACGATTAAGGTTATATCACTAATTTGTTAAGCGCCTAAATCATAATTTTAAAAGAAGATTAAGGGGGAAAATCACATTTTAAATTCTGATTAGGTTGTACTAAAAGACCACTCTATTATGAGTGGTTTTTTTATGCTCATAGTATTTTTGTAGAGAAAAATTTATATTTTAATATATGATAATTAAAAATATAGATTCTAATATGCAAGTATTGATTTATACTACTCTCTAATTTAGTTGATGTACTATTACAAATTTATTTTACTAATTATTTTCTAAAAAAATTAGGGTGTTTACTTAGATGTGTGTTTAAAGAGTATCATTTCCAATGATTTTAAAACACTTAGGTTGTAAAATATTATTATTATCAATTTAAATATATGTATTTATGAGCGAGAACACTAAAAGTGTATGTGAAGAAAAAGTCTACGAACAGCTTTATAGAGATCATGCAGAAAAAATATACTTCTATTTGTATTATAAATTTGGAGACAGCGAAAAAGCAAGAGATATTGTCCAGGATAGTTTTGCAAAATTATGGATCAATTGTTCTAAGATAGTTATCAAAGCAGCCAAAAGTTTCTTGTACAAGGTGGCCAATAATTCATCTATTAACGAATTAAGACAACAGAAATCTTTCTTGAAATATCAAAATACAAATCAAAAAACGATTACAAATGAATCTCCAGAATATCAAATGGAAGAAAAAGAATTCATGGAGCGATTAAATATAGCCATAGGGAATTTAAAAAGTAGGCAGAGAGAAGTGTTTTTAATGAGTAGAATGGAGAAAAAAACATATAAAGAAATTGCTGAAATCTCAGGGATCACAGTCAAAGCAGTAGAGAAGCGAATGCAATTGGCTTTGTTAAACCTTCGTAAGTCAATTCCTAACCTATAATTTTTTATTATGAAAAGAATTCAAGAATATAAAGAAAATGAGTTTTTGTCAAACTGGATACAAGGAAACATTTCAATTAAGGATTTAGAATCTTTCATGACTTCGGAGCTGTATAAAAATTTGGTCAATTCTAGAGAAAAAAATAAAACTGTATAAAACATTTAAAAATGTCTGATTTTAAACATAAAAATAATTTCCTGGCGCGTTGGTTAGAAGGAGAAGTTTCAGAAGAAGAAAGGAAACGGTTTGAAGCATCTAAAGATTACCTTGCTTTTAAAGATATTTTGAATGCAACAGAACGTTTTGAACGACCTGTTTTTGATGTAGAAAGTAATCTTACAGCTCAAAAAGAGTTTAACAAAACTTATAATGCCAAAAAACCAAAGGTAGTTCAACTCAAACTTTTTTTATCTGCAGCCGCCGCAGTTGTATTAATTTTGATTGGTTTGAGAATCTTTATCCCTCAATCTACTACGATACGTACCGAAGTTTCACAAATCAAAACCTTGACCTTACCAGATAATTCTCAAGTAACATTAAATGCGGGCTCCTCAATTGAATATGTTCCTAAAGATTTTTTAACGAAACGAAAACTAACATTAAAAGGTCAGGCGTTTTTTAAAGTTGCCAAAGGCTCTACCTTTATCGTCAAAACAAAAAACGGAGATATTTCAGTATTAGGCACGCAATTTGACGTAAATGCTAGAGAGTACAGATTAGAAGTACATTGTTTTGAAGGTCGGGTTCAAGTAGATAATGATAAAGAAAGTGTAATTATAGAGGGAGGAAAAGCAGTAAGATCAGGACGATCCAAAAAAATGCTTCAATTTGAGATCCAAGACCAAGAACCAACCTGGCTTAATGGTATTAGTACATTTAAAGAAGTGCCATTAAAACAAGTTATAAACGAATTAGAAAGGCAATTTGGAATCACAATACAATCAGGAGATATCGATACAGAAAGAATGTTTACCGGATTTTTTGAAAATAAAGACCTTAATAGTGCAATAAAGACATGTTTCGAACCTATGAATATAAATTGTATTTTCATTAATAGTAAAAAAATAAAACTCGTGAACAAATAATTTGTCAGATTAAGTCTTAACTATATTTCAAATAAAAATGCATCAGTTTACGCAAACTGATGCATTCAATGTACACCTACCTATTCACAGAGAATATGTCTTTTAATTGTTTCACCATACCACCGTCTCCAGAGACACTGATTTCACCAATCTTATCGGCGATTTTCTCTACATACTCCATTTCTTTTAGCTTGTAGAGCATTTCGTTTTCTTCCATAAGTTTGGCAGTATTTAGTAAACTACGGGTAGAAGCAGTCTCCTCACGACGAGTGATAATGTTAGCCTGAGCTTTCTTTTGTGCTACCAGTACCTGATTCATAATTTCCTTCATGTCACCTGGTAAAATAATATCTCTGATACCACAATTCAATACTCGTACACCTAGTTTTGTAGCTTGGTTTTTTACGCTTTCCAGTACTGAATCTGCAATACTTTCTTTACGTTCTAAAAGCTCATCTAGCGTGTAGTTTCCTACAAAAGCCCTCAAGGCTAACTGCATAGCGATATATAATTGTTTTTCATAATCTTTGTTATCTAATAAAGCTTTTTCAATGTCAACAACCTTATACTGAGTATAGAAATTGATACGAACTGCTGCTTTATCCTTAGTTAATAGTTCTTGACCGGTAATCTCTAATTGTAGCTGACGCAAATCGGCTTTAGCAATTTTGATAGAAGTATCATTTCTCCAAAAACGATACGTACCACTCTCAAGAATTTTAGCATATACATCATCTACGATCAATACAGCTTTTTCATATGCAGCGACTTCAAAAGCTCTGATATGCTTTATTAATGCGTAGTGATTAAATAACGATTTCTCGATCTTTTCAGTAATATAAACCTTACTCAAATCTGCAGTCACAAATTCATAATCCATTAATCCTTTCCAGTATGTATAACGTCCCGCAGCTAAGGTGTTTTTAAAATTGCCATTCTCATATAATAGCACAAGCTCGTTGTCTTTTACTTCAATGATATGTAACATGGTCTCTAGCTCCTTGTCTTGTAATAAAATTTCCAGAGCTATAGGTGCTGCAAAAGGTTTTGTAAGATCGTATTGTATTGCTTTTTCATTAAATCCCAACCAGTGATTTCCTTTGGTGATCACCCTTTGGTAATCTCCTTTTTTGAAAACTAAACCTACTTTGCCCGCATTAATTCGTACTCTTTTCATTTTTTTTCTTTTTTAATTAAACATTTATGAGATGACAATTTCTATACTAGAGACTTTGTCTACTTCAATCCAGAACTACGGGTATGGCTCTGTCTTAAAGTATATTTTGGGTGTGCCCTCGAATACTCGAGGTCGGGCTATCCGTTTTTACTCCTCGGTTATCGCTCTTCGATAACACTTCGGCAAGCTTAGTGTTATATCTCAAAACGATACCCTGCGGGGTAACCACTACTATCCCTCACACAATATTACTTTTTATAAAAACGGTGAAAGCAAATCATCTTTCCTGTACGGAAATAAGAGTTTGTTATACTGTCTATAACTGGTTTTAAGAAATGAGATCAAAGTGTAATTAACATTATAAAAAATTGATTATACTAAAATCATAATCTCAAAAAAGCAACTATTTTCAGTGATAGCAATACTAATATTTCAAAGTATATTCGAGATTGTCGATATAGCAAGAGTACTATAGCAACCGATCTGCAATCACAGTTTTTGTCGTGTTTAACAGCGTGACAGGCTGGTGATCAGTTTTAAAAGGTGATCAGCTTTAACATCCTACATTATGAGTGTAGTGCTCTAACCATACTGAGCTACGAAACCTAAAATGGTGGTCTCGACAGGATTCGAACCTGTGCAAATAAAAGGCATAAAAGTGCCCGTTTCGCTAGATCCTAAGTCTAGTGCGTTTACCAATTCCGCCATATCCGATAAGGATAGTGGGACTCGAACCCACATGAAACAATCTGTCGTTCTATCCGCTAAACTATCCCGAGTATTCGGGAGTGGGATTCGAACCCACGACTACAGAAACGTTTATTTTTGGTAATAAACTAACCTTCAAGTCAAGTTGTATATGAAGTGATGATACAAACGTTGTAACCCCTCATACAATGGTGCCATACAGAAACACACAACAAGACTTGCTTGATATCTTTGTGTTCTCAAAAGTGAGAATCTTTTGCTATACTAATATTTCCTTTGGTAGCGTTTCTAATACTTCTTCTTCTGCTTCAATGGTAAAAATACTTACGCAACATCCGCACCCTTCATCTTTAGAAATAAATGAAAATAAATGCTTGTTTTTATCAATCCAATCATAAAGAATGTCTTGATTATTATTCTCTGCAACTACTATAAATTCTTTTCTTGTTTTCATGTTTTTAACTTTATCTAAACCCTGTTACTCCCTATTCGGTAACAGGGCACTACTACAAACTTTCTGTTTTACCCCACTAGACATGAAAGTCTGTTTTAATAACACAACAAAGATGAAACTATAGTGCGCATCCTTTTTGCGTAGATAAAAAGTTATTTATGAAACATACGATGTATGTCATTTTTGCTTTTTACTTCCCGTGTTTCAGGAGGATATAAAGCTTTACTCATTGCTTCTATATAATTTGAAGCCCACTTTATTAGTATCTGAGCAATCAAAAGCTTCAAACTTTTCTCTTTCTTGGTAATGATAAAGTGAGTTTTCATATCATTCAAATTAATTTGGTTGTACATTCAGTGTTCAAAAAACTATGTTCGCTGAGCTATATAATTTCTGTCCCTGCGATCAATTTCGGCTAATGGACTTCCTTTAAAAGTAGAAATGTTCTTAAATCCATTTTTGGATAAAATGAGTGATTCCTCTTTGGTAACAGCTCCTCTACGAACGTTTCCGTAGTCTCCTGTCAGTTTTTTGGTTGCTGGATCTAGGTCTCCCCAGAGTTTGTCTGGTTTTCCATGATCGATTGGCTCTACAAAATAAGTGATACCGGTTACCTTGGATTGTACTATAAATCTTCCGGTATCTTCTGTTCTACATAAAAATCGTTGTAATACTTCTCTTTTCATAATACTTAAAAATGGGTTAGACATTGTTTTAAAAAATCGTAGGAATAGCAAGATTCGAACTCGCATCTTTGGGGTCGTAACCCAATATTCTATCCAATTGAACTATATTCCTTTTTTGGGTGTACTCCGGGACTCGAACCCTGTTCTTCCCGTTCACAGCGGGGCGCTTTACCAGATAAGCTAGAGACACCATTTTGGATGACCTGAAAGGATTCGAACCTCTAATCCAAGAGTCAAAGTCTTGTGTGTTGCCATTACACCACAGGTCAATTTGTAAATTGCTTGATACGCTCACAATCATAATTTTAAGGATGTACAGATATAAAAGTTGTACTTCCTCCCAAATTCCTCATTGATTCATGTCTAATTAAGAAATCATGAATGTTATGCATTTCAAACTGGGATTGTTGGGATTTTGAGTCCATGATATTTTCCAATTAGACTAAAGGAACGTTGTACAGGGAGAGAGATTCGAACTCTCAAAAAACCTGATTCTAAGTCAGGCGCGTTTACCAGTTTCGCCATCCCTGCATTAGTTGAGGTATTGGGACTCGAACCCAAGACTTCTGTGATATCAGCACATGTAGGCTAACCAACTGATTTATAACTCATTTTGTACTCTGTGGGGGAATCGAACCCCCATTTCCTGATAGAAAGTCAGGTGTACTAAACCATTATACGAACAGAGCAATTTGTCTAGAGAGCAGGGCTCGAACCTACAACCTCCCGCGTCCAAGGCGGGTAAACTACCATTGTTATATCTCTAGAGTAGTGTTGCAGTACCGACGGGATTCGAACCCGCGACCTTCCGAGAGACAGTCGGGTGCACTAGCCACTGTGCTACGGTACTCAATAGTGGGAGATATAGGATTCGAACCTATTCAGTATTACACAACAGATTTACAGTCTGCCCCGGCTCTCCAACTCCGGCGAACTCCCATAAGAGACAAGAACAGGATTCGAACCTGCAAAAAACGGTTTTGCAAACCGTAGCCTTAACCATTCAGCCATCTTGTCTTTGCGATACTGGCAGGACTCGAACCTACACTTTGAGAGTTAACAGCTCCCAGGGCTACCATTAAGCTACAGTATCTTGTTGCGGAGGAAGAGGGAATCGAACCCCCGAAGCTATTACACTCGACTGTTTTCAAGACAGTTTCCTCGACCAACCGGACTTCCTCCTTTTTTTTGCGGAGAGCAAAGGAATTGAACCTTCATCATATGCTAGATGTAAACTCGCTTAGCAGGCGAGCGTAACCAACCAATATTTACCTACTCTCCATAGCGGAAGGAGTGGGGGCGAACCCAGACGAGTTACTATCTCCTAACAGTTTTAACTCTTATTTTTATTGCCAATTGGTGTTGTTGAATCGCAAGCATGTTTCAAGATTGCGGCAATACCTATTGGCTTGTCCTTCCGTAAGGTTGTCATATTAGGGTTTGAATGCTGATCGAAGTTCGGCATAGGATTATTATCCTGATTCGTAACCGAATGATGTATCCAAGTATCCTAAATGTCAACGTATTTAGTTTTCAATATGTCAATGAACTGTATGCATAAAAAAAGACGCCTTGTCCGGGCGTCTTCTCATATATCTTGATGTTTGTATAAGCTATATTCTTATTATCATCTTTTCTATATAATAGACTCCCTTTATGTTCACATCAGAACAATATTCTCTTTGTTTATTTAAGAGTTGGTTTAAAATATGTTGTGAACTATTCGGTATCATTTTATCTGTTTTTTTGTTATGCAATCTTGATCATTATTTTTGATTCGATTGCGATGCAAAGATGAAAACTTTTTTTTAATCTGCAAATATTTTTTTGATTTAATTTGTTGATTTTCAAATATTTATATTTTAATTTGGATATAGGGATTCCTGTCCGTTTTTCAACAGATTTTGGATATTTAGGCAATCGTCTGTCTCCCTGATGCTTACTTTCCAAATACTAAATTTTATGTGCTAATTAACTTTTATACATTTTGCTAAAAAAAATTATAAAAAAAAGCGCCCAATTTCTTGGACGCTTGTAGTTATATCTAGTTTTTATCTTAAATCACTTCATAAAACGGTTTAAAAATAGCTACATAACATCCTGTTTCGATTGGATATTTCATTTATCCAACGATAATCACACTGACTGAACAGTGATTTCGGTGCAATATGTATGCTGTTTTTTGTCATTTTGAGTTACAAATATGTGTTATTTATAATGTAAATTCCAAATTTGAACACATTTTATTTTCTTCTTTTTCTTCTCCAAGGTGCATTTTTTTGCCAATCTCCTGCCATAATACATCCATAAGGTAATACTTCATCTTCAACAGTACCCAACCCAAATTCGTTCATCTGGTTTCTTACGGTCTCGGCGTTTTTGTATGCACTTGGTAGTTCTGTAATATCAATTTCTTTAGAAAAAAAGCGCACATCCAAACCTTGAGTTTCTTCATAAAATACTTCTTCAAAGGTTTTTCCTACTTTACTTTTTCTATGTTGCGTTCTACTCACATTACGACCAGCTCCATGAGGGGCAAAGCCAAGGTTAGTGGCAGTGGTCTCGCCATTTACAATCAATACAGGTTCTGACATATTTAATGGAATCAATCTCGGACCTGTAATATCCGGCATGAACTTATCATCTAGTGGAGTGGCCCCTTTGGCATGGTAAAACAAGTCTTGATCTTTGAAGACAAAGTTATGTTCGTTCCAGTAGCGGTCCCATCCATCTATGTTTAATGCTTGCAATGTTGCGTTATGGAGTACTTCATGATTGGTCTTGGTCCATTTTCTGATAATTTGCAGAGCTTCCCAGTACTGTTGCCCTTCTTCGGTATCAAAAGGAATCCATGCATTTTGTTTTAAGGTTTCTGGCGAAATCTCTTTTCTGAAACGTTCTGCGATTTTCATCCCTTTGGTATATAAATTAGCACCAACACCTCTGGATCCATGGTGAGTAATCATCATGGTATTACCGGTTTTTTTGGATTTTCCTACAAATAAGAAATGATTTCCGTCTCCTTGCGTTCCCAAATGCGATCTTGCTGCCTGAATCATTTTTTCATTATTCAACATATAATTTCCTTCAAAATCTTTTAACAATGCCGATGGAAATTTATATTGTGTGTTTCGATCTCTACCACCTGGACCAAAATGTGTATTTTGATGTGCTGCATCCAATACTTTTTTAGGATCAGTTTTACCAAAATCAGTTAGCATTACCGAACAGCAGATATCTGCACTATGCATTCCTGGATGAATTGCGTTTTTTGCTACAGCTACTCCTCCCACAGGAATCGTTCCATTAGGTCCTGTTGGGCAAGCATCTGGCATGATAGCACCAGAAACAAGTGTTGGGGTTTTCATTAAGGTGTCCATAGAAGCGATAACCGTATTTACATTAGACTCTTCTAATTCATTTTCTGCTTTTATATTTACGGCAAATGCTGTTGCTTCTTTATGTAAATCAACAATAGGAGGAGATTTAAATTGCTCTAGATATGCATGCATAGCTTCTCCTTGCAATTGATTTTGATTGATATGTTGTATCGCTTCCGGAAACCACTTTCCTGACCTGAATCCTAAGCTGATCAATGTTTTTCCTGTGATGTTTGTTTTGTTTTCCATAATTTTTAATTTAACAAAGCATTACTAATATGTTTGCTTGTAACTATGGTACGAATGTCTTATTAAACTACGCAATGATTTTGCGCAGATCTGGATTTTTATAAAAATTTAATGATCAGGATTATATACTGAGTTCCTGTCTTTACGGTTTCAAGATGTATAAAGTATAAGGTGTTATTGTATTTTGTACAGTTCTTTTAAAAAGCTGTATTGTTACTATTTTCTTTTCTAAATTCTGTTGGTGTTTTGCCTACAGCTTTCTTAAAATACTTTGTAAAATATGAATTGTCATAAAAATTATGCATGTAAGCTATCTCCTCAATTGATTTTGCTGTAAAAATTAAATGTCTTTTGATTTCAATTAAAAGTTTCTCATTAATTAAGTCACTTGCACTTTTACCTGTAGTTTTTTTACAAATTCTATTTAAGTTTTGAGGAGTCATAAATAGCATATCTGCATATTCTTTGACAGATCTGATGTCTTTATAATGTTGATCTATAAAGGATTCGTATTGCAAAATGATGTGATTGCTTTCTGTATGACCATTTTTTTTGGTTTCTTTATATAAGCGTGTTAACTGGATTAAAGTGAGAATAAGATATGATTTTATTGCATCGTATTTGTAATCTTTATTGTTAGCAGCTTCTTCAAGCATAGCATGCAAATAGTATGATAATTGTTCAGAAAAGGTATTATCAAGATCAATCCAGGGTTCGCTATGAAAACGATGATACATTGGGAGGCTTTGCAACCATTTAAAAGAACCTTGGCGCATTAAAAATTCTTTTTTAAAAAGGATTCCGAAGCCATCTTCAATATTGTCTGTTGTAGAAAGTACCTGACCAGGTGTTATAAATAAAACAGTGTTACCGGATAATTTATAGTTTTTAAAGTCTACCGTAAAATCTACAGAACCCTTTAGTATAAAAGCTAATGCATAAAAATCATTTCTAAAAGGGTCTCCATGGCGTAATCGCTGAGGCGCTTCTTTGGCTCTAAAGATTGAAAAGTTACTATTTTCTAAAGAGGAAGAGCTTATATCTTTTGCGAGCGAATTTATTTTCAGTAATGGTATATCTGTCATGTCTTCTTTTTATACAAATATAACCAGTTCTTTTGTTGTTTGAGGGGTGTAAACTTCATTTTGCTTCATATATACCATTTAAGATAAGATATATACCACTATACGTAACATTTCAATGGTAATTTTGTAACATAATAAATTTTGATATGAACTTTAAAATAATAATGATATGAAAAAATCATCGAACTCATCAGATATTCAAGAGTGGATACATCAAGCGCACCAATATATAATATTAAAAAGAAAGAATATGTCGACTAGCGATAGGGTTTTTGCTTCGAGACTAGGTAAACGTATAGTGTTAGGAATTAATGAAACCTATAAAAAAACGAAAAACCCTGAATTGATGGAATTAATGAAAGCTGTTACAAATAGAAAACGAACGATTGATAAACGCTTAAAAAAATCCTTGATCATCGCACATTAATAATAAATGTTTCAAAATTACCATTTAAATGTTGATATAAACAATTTTAAATACCTTTTCAATGGTAATTTTGTAAAAAAATAAAAAATGAACAAATTATTTAAACTATTCAGCAGCATAATCATAATTAGTATTATGCAATCATGTTCTAGCAATAAGGAACAAAAAGAACAAGAGGTGATCAATGTATCTACAGTACAAATCTCACCTAATCAAGAAAACCTATTATTATCCTTTAGCGGTCAGCTAATCTCAGAAGATAAATCAACATTATCGTTTTTGGTAGGTGGTATGATTAAAGAACTTCATGTAGCAGAAGGTGATCATGTTAAAAAAGGAACTTTACTAGCTACATTAGAGCAAACAGATTACTCAAATGATTTGGCGTTACGTAAGGCGAGTTTACTCGAAGCTCAAGATACTTATGAACGTATGAAATCATTGTATGACAAAAAAAGTATCCCGGAAAGAGATTATGTAAGAGCTAAAGCAAGTTTTCTAAGTGCAAAAGCACTGGTTGATATAGCGGGTAAAAAATTGTCTGATACCAGATTATATGCTCCTTTTGATGGTACAATATTCAAAAAGACGGTTAGAAAAGGAACTGTGATCAATCCAAGTCAACCAATTTATGAGATAGCATCAACCAATAATCTGGAGGTTAATTTTGCAGTGCCGGAGAGTGAGATTAATACAATAAATATTGGAGATAGACTACAAACCAAAATCAGTGCATTGCCTAATCATTCGGTGACCGCAGAAATAACTAGTATCATCAATGTAGCAGATGCAACCACTAGATCTTATCAAGTGAAAGCAAAAGTAAATAATGATGATAATATGTTGAAAGATGGTATGCTTACCGAAGTAGTCGTTAGCACAAAAAACAAAGTAAATTCAATTAGTATTCCTGGTAATGCCGTAGTAATGAGCAATAACAATGTTCCTCATATCTATGTATATGATGCTGCAACTAAAAAAGCACTGAAAACCAGAATCTCTATTGGCAAAGTTGCCGGTGATAAAATAAACATTGTCAAAGGTCTCAAGGGAAATGAAATGGTAATAACAGAAGGGCAACATCAACTTCGAGACGGATTTGAAGTAAATGTTGTAAGAAAACAAATGCTAAACGCGCAAAATCTTTAAGAAATGAGGTCTGACAACATATTAAAAATTGCTTTGTGTACATTGTTTTTGGTTACTTTTTCCGTTGTTAACGCACAAGAAAAATCGCAAGAAATTACCTTAGAGACGTGCAGACAATTGATACTTGAGAATAATGAAGATGCTATTATTGCTTCATCAAAAGTAAAAATTAGTGAAGCTCAAATTAAAGAGGCAAGAACACGTTTTTTTCCATCTCTTTCAGCATCTGCAACGGGTTCGGCATTTACAGATAATCCGGTTTTGACAACATTTGCAAAATACAGTGTTTTAAGTGATGTAACACTAGAACAACCCATCTATTTTGGAGGCAAAATTCAATCTGTAAATAATTTGGCAAGAATACAGAGAGATATTGCGGTACACCAAAAAACATTAAGTGACGAAGAGTTGCTCTATTATGTTGAGCAGTTGTATTGGCAAGTAATTGCTATTGATCAACAAGTAGTTGTAGCAAGAGATTACTTAAAGACACTTACTGAACTCGAAAACAAAATCTCAGATTTTTATACTGCTGGCATCGTCAATAAAACAGATCTCTTGGAGACTCAAGTAGAAAAAAACAGGGCAGAATATAATGTAGAAGTTGCAGAAAATGCATCAGGTGTTGCCAAGCTTCAATTATCATTGGCGATTGGTTTGGGTAAACAGAGCTTTACTATTGCGAATAATTTTTCTGAAAAATTTATCGATTATAATTATTTAGGTGATGTTGAAACGGCATATAGCAATCGTGCTGAAATGAATATTTTAGAAGATTCAATTTTGGCAAAAACAGAAGAAGAAAACTTAATTAAATCAGACTATAGACCACAAGTAGGTTTAAATT
Source organism: Aquimarina algicola (assembly GCF_006443095.1). Lineage (GTDB taxonomy): Bacteria > Bacteroidota > Bacteroidia > Flavobacteriales > Flavobacteriaceae > Aquimarina > Aquimarina algicola. Next base: position 278,175 of record NZ_VFWZ01000002.1, on the reverse strand, counting down.
TAGGAGGGTACTATTATGCCGGTGAGGAGACCAATCCACTTGCCCTAGAAACCGATCAAGGTTTTGGTGCAGCTTTTTTGAATGTAAATATCCCCATCTTTAAATGGGGCGAAAAAAAGCATAAGCTCAAAAGAAACACATTAGAAAGAGAGCAAATAGCACTAGAACAAGAAAAAACAAAGAATCAAATTTCGATAGAAGTACAACAGGCAATCGACAAAATAGACGAAGCCAGTATACAGGTCGAACTGTCTCAGAAATCTAAACTACAAGCAGAAGAAAACGCTAGGATCCTTAATGACAATTTTACTCAGGGTATTGTGACTTCAGAAGAGGTTTTGGAAGCAGAAGCCTTAAATCAACAAGCACAACTTGACTATATAAATGCTCGTGTTGCCCAACAATTGAGTCATTCTAATTACTTAAAAACTAAAGGAGAACTTTCAAAAAACAACTCATGGAAAAGATAACAAAGAAACCCAATATAATAGAACTTGCCATGAAATATCGGCAAGTTACATTTGCCCTTTTCGGGCTATTTCTAGCCTTCGGGATATATTCACTAATGACGATGCAACGTAGCGAAGAGCCACGAATAGATATAAAGCAAGCCGTTGTTTATACACTTTATCCCGGAGCAAATGTAGAGCAAGTTGAAGAACAGGTTACAGACAAGCTGGAAGATTTTTTATTCAGTATGGAAGAGATTGATAAAGAAGATACCTATAGTGTAACCAGAGAAGGGCGTTCTGTAATCACAATAGATCTTCATGATTATGTAGATAATGAAGACCTAGAAATTGTATGGTCCAAAATACGAGGTAAATTAGATGTGATTAGACCGAGTCTTCCCAATGGTACTATCGGCCCGATTTTGAATAGTGACTTTGGAGAAACAACAGCCATAATCGTTTCGATTTCTTCTGATAGACATTCGTATGCAGAGAAAAAAGATTTTTTAGAACTGCTAGAAGATAAAATAAAGGTGCTGCCCAAGGCATCAAAAATTAATAGGTTAGGGATTCAGGATGAGCAAATAACCATAACTACAAATACCGAAAAGCTAGCTCGATATGACCTTAATTTAAATCATGTAGCACAAGCGATACAACAAGAGAATACGATTAAAGGAACAGGGGAGTTAAATTCTAATGCGTTTAATGTACCCATTAATACAAATGCACTTTATGATCAGGTCGATCAATTAGAAAATCAGATCATATATTATGAACCTAATGGTAAAACAGTCCGTCTTAAAGATATAGCAACTGTAGAAAGAGGATATTCAGACTTACAACAAAAAATCATAAAAAATAATGAAGATGTCCTGGCATTATCCGTAGAAATGCAACAAGGGTTTAACATTGTTGATTTTGGTAAAGATTTAGACGAGGCAATTGTACAAGCAAAAGAGCTTCTACCGGCAGATGTAAAGGTAGATATGATTCACTCACAACCAGAAATTGTAGAAGAAGCGGTAAACCATTTCTTTGTAGAATTTGCTATTGCCGTAATAGCGGTAATCTTGGTGATTATGGTTTTATTGCCCTTTAGAATGGCTACAGTTTCAGCTATAGCAAGTCCTGTGTCTATTGTGATCACATTTGCGATATTAAACTTTTTGGGTCTGGCGATACATAGTGTTACGTTGGCAGGAATGATTATTTGTCTTGGTATGGTGGTAGATGATGCGGTAATCATTGTAGATAATTATGTAGAAAAGTTAGACGAAGGTATGGGACGCTGGGAAGCAGCCTGGAAAAGTGCAACACAACTTTTTGTTCCTGTAATGACAGCAACTGCAGCTATAATTTTGGCCTTTTTGCCTCTTGGATTTATGATGACGGGGGTAAGTGGAGATTTTGTGTTCACAATGCCGATAACAGTATCTCTGGCATTATTAATGTCGTTTGTAGTGGCGATATTTCTTACTCCATATTTATGTTATTTGTTTATCAAAAAAGGAGTTCACAAACAAGAAGAAGATAAGAAAGATAAAAAGCCAACAGTACTGGATAGAGTACAGAATAGTTATGACAAATCAATAGAATGGGTATTCAAAAATGGTAAATTATCTCTTGGTGTAGGAACGTTAACGATTCTTTTGGGTGTGTTTCTTTTCTCAAAAGTACCACAAGAATTTTTCCCTAAATTAGATAGAGATGTATTCAATTTAGAAGTATGGTTGCCAGAAGGAGCTACTGTAGAAAAAACTGAGCAAACCGTAAACGAAATTGTAAGTGATATTGAAAATGATGAAGGAATAAAGAGTATCAGTAGCTTTGTAGGAGAATCATCTCCTAGGTTTCATGCTACATATGCTCCTGAGCCGCCAGCAGAAAATTATGCACAACTTTTTATCAAGACAGTAGATGCTGCATCAGCATCTAGACTACTCAACACATATAAAACGGAGCTTGCAAACAAATATCCGGGCGCAACGGTTAGAGTAAGGCAATTGAGTTATCAAAATGCACCAACGCCTCTAGAAGTGAGAGTAGTTGGAGAAAATATCGATAGTATTCAAAAAGTAGCAAGTCAGGTGGAAGAAATTATTAGTAAATCTGAAGGTGCTAACTGGCTACACTCAAACTGGCGTGAAAAATATTACAGAATGGCAGTGAATATTGATGAGACCGAAGCCAATAGAGTAGGGCTTTCTACAGCAGGTGTTTCTGAAATTGTCGGAGGATTACTCAATGGGGTTCCTATTACAACATTCTGGGAAGGAGACGAGCCTGTAAATGTAATCTTAAGATTAGATGAAACCTATCGTAAGGATGTAACTGACTTATCAAATATTTATATCCCAACACCAATGGGTACATCGATCCCATTGCGTCAAGTAGCAAAATTAGAAGCAAAATGGATGCCGGGACGAATAGCCCATAGAAACGGTCTTCGTACTGTAACCATACGTTCTGAAGCCCAAATGGGAAAATATTCTTCTGAAATACTAGCAGATGCCACACCAAAAATTGAAGCACTTCAACTACCTGCCGGTGTCAGTATCAATTATGGGGGAGACCTAGAGGATCAAAACGAAAATCTTCCTCAATTGGTTAAATCTTTAGGGATTAGTATTCTATTGATATTCTTGGTACTCATGTTCCAATTCAAAGACTATCGCAAATCACTAATTATACTATCTACTTTTATTTTGGCGATTCCCGGAGCGGCAATTGGGCTTTTAGGATTAGGACACCCCTTTGGATTCACCGCATTTTTGGGGACAATTAGCCTTATCGGTATCGTGGTTCGTAATGGGATCATACTGGTCGATTATGCAGATGAGTTGGTAAGAGATCATGGGTATGATCTAAGAAAAGCATCTCTTCTGGCAGCGCAGAGACGTATGCGCCCCATTTTCTTAACAGCATCTGCAGCAGCGATTGGTGTGGTACCCATGATTATAGGTGGGTCATCATTATGGGCACCATTGGCAAGTGTACTGTGTATTGGATTAATGTGGTCAATGTTTATGACGCTTTACATTATACCATTAATGTATTATTTATGGTTAAAGCCTAAAAATGAAAGTACTGAAGTAAAACAATTGAACGCATCAGTAATATAAAAGTTTATCAAAGCATCTAAAAAGTATTGAAAATCAAGGCAAAGACTAATGGCATTACAATGCTTAGATCATTAAAAATATGATAACAAAGAAATTAGAATATCAGATCGTAATTGAATATAGCATTATAGTGTTGCTACTTATTGAAGGTATTTTTGTTTCATCTATCACTTACTTTTTCATAGTTAGTTTTTTGATTTGTTTTTTTAGACATCTTCGTCAAAATTTTGACGAAGATGTCTTCTTTACTTTCTTATCTATAACTATTCTCCCGTAAAAGAAAAAGAACACAATAACCATATGTTTGATTCATCTTTACTACACAGTGATACAGTACTACTTGAGTTTCATCCTAAATCATAGAATTGAATATGAATAAAGAGTTGATATTATATAATATATATAACATTCTAATGCAAAAAAAAGAGCATCCAATGACTATGGATATTTTAAGTAAAAATTTAAAATGTTCTAAAAAGAGTCTTTATAAATTGTTTCAATCTAAAAATGAATTGCTCTATGAGGTTTTTGTTTTATATATCAAACAATCAAAAGGGGTACTCAATACTATTATAGAGCTAGATTGTTCAGGAGGGCAAAAACTGGTTTTTCAAATTAAAGCACTTAACCACATTGCTAAACTATTTTTTAATTCATATTTATTTCAAGGACTAAAAAGTTTACATGATTTTGAAGCTGTATTAATAAAAACAGAAAGAGATTTCTACTCGATAAGCTTTACACACATTGTCAATGAACTTAATATTCCTGAAAATCGAAAGGAAAAATTAATGAATATTCTTGTTTTTATAGGAGTTTCAATAAAAAGAAGGTATACGACAATGAATCATCAAGAAGCTGTAAGTGATATACAATTTTCTGAAATGATGGTAACTTTACTGCAAAGTTATATTCAAAAAGAAGATATTGCTTTGCATCGTGTGCAAAATGTAGTATAGTCTTCTTATTTGATGTTACAAATAAGTGATATTATTAAAGATAGAATTATTCTCACAATTTTGTATAGTTCATTCTGCATAAATAATATTAGTTATAGCAAGTCGCTCTTCAATCAGATAAGCTCCTAGATTATAATTTTTGACAGCGCGATCTAATATCCATGCATCAGAACTGATTACGATATCATGAGAAAAGGCTAATTGCTTATCTGGATCATTTACCAAATGGATTTCCCAAGGGAAATTATGCTGCGTGGCTATTTCCCGTAATCTGGTTTTTAGTCGTCCACTATTAGAAACCGGTGCATCAAAATACCATTGTACAGCAGTCACGCCTAGTCGGCTAAGCGTTGTACCTACCAATAGAATTGCTTCTTCGGTTTTTTGTACACGTTTGTATGTGCCATGTACCCCGGATACATCACGATAATATCCATCTAAACCTTTAAAAATATAAGCCCCAGATAATGCACTTTCTAGTATAATAAGAAGGTTAAACCCATCTATGGCAATTGTTTTCTCTGCAAGTTCTTGTGACGTAATAGCACGTTTTTTTCTTAGATCAATCTGATGATTACTGGCACTCATACCTTGTAATGCTTTTTGTTGGCGCGCATTCAATTGATATCGATTGCCAACCAGTTGTACAGAAGATTTTTCTGCGAAGCCTCTACTTAATAAATAACACATATCTTGTGTAGCATCTTTCAACTTTTTTTGCATGATTAGATCTCCAAAAAGTCGATCATCACTAGCTTCTTTTCCTCGATTTCGAGTTGGCATACCAATTCATATTTTGATGAGGTAAGGTAATATATTAGCAATATAAATATGAAATTATTTTTTGTAGAAATGTTTTGGAGGCAATACTATAAAAAAATGACACAATCAGATACAAAAAAAGCGCTTCTAGCGCTACTTCATTGGTAAGATTTCAATAACCCTACCATACACATTTTTTGTCCATCCGTTTAGATGACCATGATTATTACCAATTAATAATCCTTTTTTTGCGTTCTTTCCTTTTACTAAATGTGTAAAACAATTTCCTCTAACCTTGCAATATACAATATCACCTTTTTTACATTCTTCCCAAATTACAGGAGCCAAAACAACAGGTTGTTTAGACTTTAGAATAGGTAACATTGAGTTGCCGGGTTCTTTTGAGATAATCGTTTCTCCATCGAGTAGCTTTTGAATTTTCCAATTCATTAGTATTAGTATTTAAATTAAACATAAATTCAAAGACTACTGATGTTGTTCAAAACAAAGAACGTTGTGTGTGTACACTGCAAATATAAGAATGAATTTTTAATCCATGCTATAAAGTTTAATTTCTAAAGAATTACTTCAAAATCTGGATGTTGTTCTTGTTATTTCAATTGTGAAAGGTATGTCGTGATATTTTTGAGATCATTACCAATTGTCTCAGGTTTTGGAGCCAATGGATATAGTTGTGCTCCCGGCCTACTTACAAAAGCTGCTCTCCATCCTGCCCATAATGCACCTGCAATATCCCAACCATGTGCTGCGATCAACATGGCTTCGCTTGGCAACACTTTCATTTGTTGTACTCCCCAGTTATACGTGTCGGGATGCGGTTTGTATTTGCCTACATGCTCTACACTTAATATAGCATCAAAATATGAGGTTAACCCTGCATTTTTAAATTGTGTTTGTACACCTTTGTGAGAAGAGTTTGTGATTGCGGCTAATGTATACCCTTCTTTTTTTAGAAGCTCTAAAGCGGTTTTGACTTCGGGATGTGGAGGTAGGGAGAGTAACGGATCTATAATCGCTTGTTTTGCTTCCGTATCAGAAAGAGAAATTCCATGATTAGCTGCAATCATTTGTAGTGTAGCTACACCAATAGCGCCAAAATCTTCAAAATGATTGCTAACCGTAGCGACCAAAGAGTGTTGTAACATGGTTGTAAACCAAAGGGGAAGTAATTCTTCTCGGCCTCCTAATGCAGTCCCTACACTTTTTTTCATTGTAGTAAGGTCTAGTAATGTTTCATTTACATCAAAGAATAGAACTTTTGGCTTGGTGATTTGCATAGTATACTTTTTGTACTTTAATAAATATGAAACATAACTTTTATGAAGTTTAGACTAAAGGTATTGAAAACATAGTAATACAAGTCCTTTATTAATAGTAATAATACCTTAAAAGTGAACATCAAAATATATAGTTATTTAAAAAACAATCGGTTTTGTCTTAGAAATCAGATGGTATACTCGATATTCAATAAATTCTAATTTCACTATTTTCAGGGTATTCTTAGTTAATTTCTTATATCATATTTGTAAGTGTAATTTAAAAAAATATGAAACCGATACTATTTTTAGTATGCATATTTCAGATGAGTACTTTGTTTGCTCAAGAATACCTATTAAAAAATGAAAAAGAAGTTTTTTCATTTGATACCCATAAAGGAAAAAGGCTCGTCATCGCTAACGATACGATACAAGACTATTTGGTGTACAGGTTTGGAACAAAAGAAAAGATTGAATTTGAATATCCCAATGATTTAGAAAAGAGCTGGAGTAGATTTAAATTCACATCTTATTTCCGCGGAGGCGGAATCCAAAATGATGGTATTGACTTGAATTATCTGTTATTTATAAATGAGGGTTACCAATATATTGTATTTAGTGAATATTATGCCAGTGACAACTCGCAAAGATGTGGTATAAAAATCATAAATCAAAGAAATCAAAAAACAACGGTTATTCATGGAGATATCACAACAAACAAAGGGACTTTGGTAGATTTTAGATCTAATGATAAGATCGAAAAAACAGATGGAATACCCGAATAAGATATTAAAAAATAAAAAACATGATTTTGAGAAAATGATGCTTTAATTTAAAATATTTAAGAAATTATCTCATATTTGTACAATAATTAAACAAGAAAAACCAGTTTTATACTATGATGTTTTATATGATACATAAGAAAGACGCAAAAATGCGATTTGTGAATCCAAAACTATAGGTGTAAAAACTATCAAATCATAAAAAAAGAAAGCGTCTAAGAAATTAGGCGCTTTTTTTATTAAAAAAAATAGAAAATGTTTTGCGATCACAAAATATAAGAAATTGAAAGATAAGTCTAAGACCTACAGTGATTTGTGTATTTTTCAAAATATCCGTTAGAAACGGACAGGGATTTTTTTGCTTGATTTTTATTTAAAATACTGATAATCAATAAATTATTTTTGATTTTTTGTTGCGTATTAAAAAAATAGCATTCATATTTGCACCGTAGTTAGCAAAGAGCAAAACAGAATTATAAACCATTAAAAACCGAAGTGATATGAACTTTAGTAAAATAAAAAATAGTGTTACAGGAAGACAAGGTTCTTTTGTAAACATGCTTCGGGACTTCACTCACAAATAAGATTCATCATTGTATGAACAGGAAGTCCGAAGGTAATCAAGTTTCGGGTTTCTATCCATTTTGTTATTCCAATACCAAAAGTATATAGCAGATCAGTACTACCATTCATCAGTATTTTTAGATGAAAATAAACTGATATCAAGACTATAGGATGCGCTCTGGATGTATTCCTGCCCGAAACAATATCAAGCAATAATGTACAATATTAAAATATAATCTAATGAAATTTTATTCACAATGTAATTAAAATTTCCGGTTTTCAAGAGGATTGCCGGATTCAAAAGTAAAGACAATACGAATTAAAATAATGTCTACATGAAACTGGCAAATAAAAAAGCCCAAAGACAAAAAGAAATTCGTCGTATTCGTAAACGAAGAACTCAAATCTGGAAAGCACAAAAAGAACTTGGCTATATACCATTAGAAAAACCTATTCGTCATGGTTGGTTCAAAGAACTTGTGATAACAACCCATGTCGAAAGATATAAGAATCAAGAATATATTCTTGAGGTATATAAAAAGTTAGCAAAGTGTTTTTGGGGTAGAACCAAAGAAGAAGCAGAAACAAAATGGAGCAATGAAACCTCAAAATATTTGATTAATAAAGAGGTGCCCACACTAAGTAGAAGGCAATATAACCGATTAAGCGATGGTGCAAAACGATTATGCGTCCCGTTTTATTACTATACAGAGAAGAGAAAATTGAAACTTCGGTTTTATGTTAATCTTCCCAAAGGAACTTATAAAATCAAGTTTACCAGAGCATATGTGACTCATAGTAAAAGGATTGACCCAACACTAGAAAGCGAAGAAGCATTGCTAGAACAAAAACTTCTGAAAAACGAATACTACGCAGCAAATTTAAAAGGAGACACGTGGAAAAATAATTGGCAAATATCCGAGAGCCGAAAAGAGAAACTGAAAGTGAATACAAGGCTAAGAGAACTTACCAAATACTCCACAAGAGCGATTATAAACGAAGAAATAACATGGGAAAGAAACTAAGCGGAAAAGACCTGATTAAGTTGGGTTTTCCAAAAAATAATTCAATTAACGTGACTTTAGGTCAGATTAATAGATATCAAAAAAGAGTAAAAAAAGAACAAATATTAATAGAAGCAAAAAAAGTGTTGCTTAATCCCGAGGCGTATAAAGGTGATGGGGTTTGGGGTAAAATAGCTGAAAGTTTACTTGATCCCGTACAAGTCAAAAAACACGCATTACGAACAACTCGTGCACCTTTTCAGATTTATGGAGAAACTGATATTGATGAACAAGCAAAATACCAGTTGTTTGATGCGCTCAAATTACCAGTAGCAACCGCAGGGGCTTTGATGCCAGATGCGCATGCTGGATATGGGCTTCCGATAGGAGGGGTGTTGGCAACAAAAAATGCAGTGATTCCCTATGGAGTGGGAGTCGATATAGGATGTAGAATGTGTTTGACCATTTATCCTATAGCAACCTCTTATCTAAAAGGAAAGAAACAACAGCTTCAAAACATTTTAATAGAACATACAAAATTCGGAATGTATGAAACCCATAAGGTGAAGCACGATCACGAAATCTTTGAAAGAATTGAATTTAAAGAGATTCCATTAGTAAAACGATTAAAGGACAAAGCTTATAAACAATTGGGCACTTCTGGCGGAGGTAATCATTTTGTAGAGTTTGGGATAGTAACCATTACAGAAACAGCAAACGAATGGGGGTTACCAATAGGAGAGTATCTGGGAGTGTTGTCGCATAGCGGATCAAGAGGTTTGGGAGCCAATATAACTAAACATTATACGTATTTGGCTACAAAACAATGCCCGTTACCAAAGCATGTACAACAATTGGCATGGTTGGATCTCAATACTCACGATGGTCAGGAATATTGGTTGGCGATGAATCTGGCTGGGGATTATGCACAAGCATGTCACGACGATATTCATGCCAGAATCGCAAAACTATTAGGAGCGAGAGCAGTAGCCAAGATAGAGAACCATCACAATTTTGCTTGGAAACAAGAAGTAAATGGAGAAGAGTGTATTGTACATCGCAAAGGAGCCACTCCGGCAGCCAAAGGAGAATTGGGAATCATTCCCGGATCTATGACTGCACCCGGATTTATTGTGAGAGGACTCGGAAATACAGAGAGTTTGGAGTCTGCCTCTCATGGCGCAGGGCGATTACTATCTAGAAGAAAATGTAAAGAAACCCTTACCCAAAGCGAGATCAAAAAACAGCTCAAAGCTCACGAGGTAACTCTTATTGGCGGAGGAGTAGATGAGGCTCCTATGGCATACAAGGATATCCATAAAGTAATGAGCAATCAAAAAGAGTTGGTCGAAGTTGTAGGAACATTTATACCAAAAATTGTTCGTATGGACAAATAAAGAACTTCGGGACAAGTCTTGGAGCATTTAAATCTCGATTATCGAGTAAAAAAAGAAAAATGAAACAAAAAATTATACAAATTACAGCAGGTAGAGGCCCAGCAGAATGCTGCTGGGTCGCTGCCAAAGTACTCAAATATTTCTTAGAAGAATTGAAACAAGCAAGCATATCTTATACCGTTATCGACAAAGTAAACGGGATAGAAAATGGTACCGTACAATCTGTGACTATTCAACTTAAAGGAAAAGAGATAGACAAAGTTTTAAACTCATGGATAGGAACCATTCAATGGATTGGCACTTCTACCTTTCGTAAACATCATAAACGCAAAAATTGGTTTGTAGGGTGCTATGCCTTAGATACTATCGATATACAACCAATAGAAAAAAAAGACATTGTATTTCAGACCATGAGAAGCTCGGGGCCAGGTGGGCAGCATGTTAATAAAGTGAGTTCTGCTGTAAGAGCCATTCATCAACCCACAAAAACAAATGTAGTAGTAATGGATAGTCGCTCACAACACCAAAATAAAAAAAATGCTATTGTGCGATTAACGGAAAAAGTACAACACGTACAACTTGAGCAATTAAAAAAATCACTGGTTGATCAATGGGAAAATCACTTGAGTGTACAACGAGGAAATCCGACAAGAGTATTTCGGGGGACTAATTTTAAAAAAGAAAAAAAGGTAAAAACCTTTAAAAAACAACGTAACGAGTTAAAACAAAATTTACGTAATCAACTAAATAGTTAAAAATGAACAATCTATTAGATAAATATATATTTCAGGCATTAGATGCATATCCTTATAATCTTGAAGAAACCATAGAATCACTACACTATGCTTTGTCGTATGATGCAAAAAAACCTATAGCTTTATGTTTATTAGGTCAGGTATATGCCGAAAGTCTAAAAAATTATGAGGCGGCAAAAGAATATTATCAAGAGGCCTTGGCAGAAGATATGTATGCATTAGATGTGTACCCAAAATATATCAATGTTCTATTGTGGAATGAAGATTATAACGAAGCCAAAAAGCTGATTGACTTTGCATTGACGGTAAAAGGTACAGATAAAGCTGTGCTGTATTTAAAAAAAGGAATACTCTTTGAGCATACAAAGAAATATAAGAAAGCATTACAGTGTTTGAAACTATCCAAACAATATGCGTACAACAATCATTTTATCAATAATTTGAAAGAAGAAAAAGACAGGATCAAAGGCAAAATGCCGAAGAAAAAGAAAGCTAAATCTTCTAAGAAATCAAACAAAAAATAAAACTATGGGAGCACCGCACAACATAAAAAGATATGGAGAAACGTGGCCACAATACAGAATAGAATATTCGTTAAAAGAATTAGAGCTGTTTAAAAATATAGTGGTATTGTCAGGAGGGTGGGCATGGCACTTTTTGTCACCAGAAGGGCATACAGAGTACAAGCATGCCCACGATCATAAAGATATAGATATGTTTGTACACCCAAGGGATGTGGCAGAAGTGATGTCTATCATGATCCAGAATGGATATAAAAAAGTATGGACACGCTACGATACATTGCCAAGTACAGAAAACTTTAGGCGATACGAGAAAATAATAACACGCTCAGACCATAAATCATTTAGAATTACAATCGATTTTTTTGTGAGAGAAGTGCCGTATCGAAAAGTAAAAGGATGGAATATTATCGAACCTTCTTTTTTATTAACGCTGTATAACAACATTCATTCTAGTGATAAATGTTGGGCAGTTCAGGCTGCACTTACACTTTTAAAAAAACAAATAGATCCGCTGGATAGAGAAGAACTTGTTAAGATTCCGGCACAAAATAACCAATTACAATGAAAACAACAGATAAAATAATCATTATAGATCTAGAAGCCACGTGTTGGAATGGTCCTATACCCAAAGGGCAACAGAATGAAATTATAGAGATAGGCATTTGTGTTCTTGATGCGCAAACAGGGACGGTCTCAGATAACAGAGGGATTCTGATCAATCCAACACGATCAAAAGTAAGTCCTTTTTGTACTGAACTTACTACGATTACACAAGAACTTTTGGATAATGAGGGGGTTTCTTTTGAAGAAGCTTGTCAGATATTAGTCAATGAGTATAGTGGTTATGAATATACTTGGGCAAGTTACGGGCAATATGATCTGAATATGATGCGAAAACAATGCAAAGAGAGAGGAGTTCAATATCCTTTGTCAACAGATCATATTAATGTAAAGGAGCTTTTTTATATGACTAAAGGACTAAGACGCAAAGTGGGTATGAAAGGAGCTTTGGGGATTTTGGGAGTTCCTCTAGAAGGGACTCATCACAGAGGGGTAGATGATGCAAAAAATATAGCCAAAATTTTATATTGGTGTTTACAACAACACTCAATACAGTAAAAGGTTGCATTTTGATATCCTCTAATTATAAAAACTAAAAGAAAGCCTGAGTCGAACATCAAAATACTCAGGCTTTCTAACTTTGGGGGGATGGGGGTATCGATCTAAGATATTCTTAGATAATATCTTTAATTACTCATGATTATAAGAAGAATATAATGCCTAATAACCCTACTCCTCCTAATACTATTGTATATGGAAATGCCATTTTTACCATTTTGGTGTAAGACAGTCCAATTAAAGGAGCCAGAGAAGAGGTTAATAAAAATAAAAAGGCAGCTTGTCCATTAGGAGTAGCAACACTTGGTAAATTTGTTCCGGTATTAATGGCAACAGCTAATTTTTCAAATTGTTCTCTAGAGATTACTTTATGATCAAAAGCTTCTTTTAATTCATTAATATATACAGTTGCTACAAAAACATTATCGCTGATCATTGATAATACGCCATTAGCTGCATAAAACATCGAAGGTTGTGTGCCCGGATCTAATGATAAAGCCCAATCGATAATTGGCTTAAATAGGTGTTGATCATGTATCATAGCTACAATAACAAAGAAAACTACAATAAGAGCTGTAAATGGTAGTGCTTCTTCAAAAGCTTTGCCTAATTGATGTTCTTCTGTAATCCCCATAAATGCTGTTTGAACGATGATTAAAGCTAACCCGATAAATCCTACCGGTGCAATATGTAAAGCCAACCCTGCAATAAGAAGTAATGCAGATACTCCTTGTATGATTAGCCCCATTTTTGCCTGATGTGATCTATTACGATCTTCTTCGTATGTATAGTTTTCAATAATTTCTCTTGCAATTTTTGGTAGTTTCTCTCCAAAACCAAATATTCCTGTAGTTTCTAAAAGTACTGTTGTAAGTAACCCTGCAATAAGTACAGGTATCGATATTGGTGCAGTTTTTAAGAAAAATTCTATAAAATCCCACCCCATTTGTTCTCCAATCAATAGATTTTGAGGTTCTCCTACCAAAGTACAAACCCCGCCAAGCGCAGTACCAACCACTCCATGCATGACAAGACTTCTTAAGAAACTTCTGAACTGCTCTAAAGTTTTTCCGCTCAATTCTTTTTTGTCTAATACTCCGCTTCGGTCATAATCTCCAGATCCTGAATGGATTTTATGATACACACCATAAAATCCAACTGCTACACTAATTAATACAGCTGTAACCGTTAACGCATCTAGAAATGCAGATAATAAAGCTGCTAAAAAAACAAATAATAGAGATAGTAATACTTTGGATTTGATTTTGGTAAAAACCTTACTAAAAATATACATTAATAAGGGTTTCATAAAGTAAATACCGGCAACCATAAACACCAGAAGTAAGATGACTTCTAAGTTATGCTCTACCTCGTGGTATACATTTTTTGGAGTGGTAAGATGTAAAGCCAATGCTTCTATGGCTAGTAATCCACCGGATTGTAGCGGATAACATTTAAGCGCCATTGCAAGGGTAAAAATAAACTCTCCTATAAATAACCAAGCCGTTATTGTAGGGCCTAAAATAAAGTAAGAAAAGATATTAAAGACCAGAAATCCAATGATTATAGTTTTAAACCATTTTGGGCTATTGCCAAGAAAATATTTTAACATAATTTAATTTAATTACTATTTTTTGTGATGGCTTTTTTTACCATCACTTCGAGGGTTATACATTTATTGATTAAGGGTGATATTTGTTAAGTAATGATATTCATATAAACAAAAACATTATTGATGATACATTAGTTTTAGTGGTTTCAAGTATTTCTTTTTCCGGATAAAGTGTGTGAATATTAATTTCTTTTTCTTTTCCTTTCAATAGTACTGTACCCATAAATTTTGGGGTATAATATTGTGCAATACTGAGATCACTTAATAATTTTTCTGAAATAAGAATAGATACATCATGAACATTACATTGTTCTTGAATACGCGCAGCGGTGTTGATTACATCGCCATGATAGGCAAGTTCTTTTTTAATAACACCTACTTCTGCAACCATGAGTACTCCTCCATGAATCCCTGCTTTAAATTCTGGAACAATACCATATTTTTTCATATAAAAGGATTTTTTTGAATGAATTTTCTGTTTGAATGCAAAAAATAAATTCACACAATTATTACCAGATATCCCTTGTTTATAGGGCCAACACATAACAGCTTCATCACCTATGTATTGGTAAATTTCTGCCTGATACTTTGGAGCAACTTCATTTAGGTCATAAAAACAATCTTGTATCAATTGGCTGTATTTAAAATGTCCGAGAATTTCGGCTATTGTAGTGGAGCTTTTTAGATCTAGAAATAAAAATATACGTTCTTCTTCTTTTGGGTATTTATACTTTCCTATAAGCATTTTAAAAAACACCCCTTTTCCGAATTTTTCTGAAATGATAATGAACATGGAAAAGATATAAGAAGAAAATAATACATACAGTAATAAAGGCCAAAAAGATTGATCTTGATACCACCAATACGGACTCAAATTAAAAGGAATATTGTTTATAGAAATAGTGAGCCTAGTTACCAAATATGAAATCACTATTATCGAAATAAAAATAAGGATACCTTGAATAAGGATATTAACTCCTAATGGAATAATTCTTCTTGAAACAAACTTATCAAAATAAAATTCTATGGTGGCATATAGAATACCCACTAGAAATCCACCAAAACCGTAACTGAAGATCGTTTTATGATTACTATAAAAACTATTGTATACAGATTTTATAGTAATACCAATTTCTTCGTCTAACGCATAATATCTAAATATTGAGAATAAGATCATTGCTACTGTCCAAAAGATTATAGATCTGTACAGATGTTTTAGATATTCGTTTAGGTTTCTACTTACTATTTCCATTCTTATGAGGTCTTATATATAAAAAATGACTTCCTCTTGATTTGATCGGTATGATGTAGATTTAAATAATTTGTTCTTCTAAACTATTTAAATATTTTCTTTGCCCTTTTTTACCAATACGTTCTAGGGTAGGATATAATTTGGGAATAAATCCGGGCAGGAGTCCTCCTAAAATTTTTGGAAAAAAACTATTAATACTAGGAACATAAATTTCTAATTTACCGGTATTCAATGCTTTATTAAAGGCTTTCACCAGATCATCAACGGTACTCGGTTTGTCTATAAAATTCATTGCGCTACCGCCATTTAAAGTTTCATGAAGAAGCATAGGTGTATCTACAGCACCCGAATAAATACCGGATACATGTACTCCATAAGGCTTCAATTCTGAATGATACGCCATTAAAAAACCTCGGAGTCCAAATTTGGTAGCACTATAAGTTGCACTTGATTTTAAACCAAAAACACCTCCTGTAGATACAGTATTTATAATGTTACCTTTCTTTTTACTTTTCATATAATTTCCGCAGGCTTTATTGATTAATATGGCACTACGTAGATTAATATCCAGTTGTAAATCGATTATCTTTTCTGATATATTAGTGACATCTCCCGGATGTATGACACCTGCATTGATAAAAGCGATATCAAGATTAAATTGAGGGATTTTTCTACAAAACTCTTGAAGCGCAATTCTATTAGTAAGATCAAGTGTAATTACTCTAGCACTAGGTAATTCTGAAGCCAGAACTTCATTATCTTCTCGATTAATATCTACCAAAATCAGATGATATCCTTTTTTTGCCAGATTTCTTGCGACAGCAGAACCAATACCTCCAGAAGATCCGGTAATTAGCGCATTTTTTCTTTCTACCTTTATTACTTTCATGACATTTTAATTATTTGTGATTAGAAATTCCCCTTGTTTTTAGGGTGTTCAATTCTGATCTAATCAAATGATCAGACTAATAGAGCTATGTTTTTATCGACTAAGAGTCTTTCAGGAGTTCTTCGTTAAACGTGTAACCTTTGTAATTAACTTTAAAGAGTACGCTATATAATGAAGGGATAAAAATCAATGTGATTACAGTTCCAAAAAGTAATCCTATCATAATGCTTACAGCCATACCTTCCCACATTTCTCCTCCACTTAAGTACAAAGGAATAAGTCCTAATATGGTTGTAAAAGTTGCAAGTAGAATTGGTCTAAAACGTTGTAAACAAGCTGTGATAATGGCATCTTCGATTTTTCGATTCAATTCTCTTTGTTCAATCTCCATTCTATCAATGAGTACAATTGCATTATTGATTACAATTCCTGCCAAAGAAATAGTACCTAAAAAAGGCATAAACCCAAATGGTTCTCTAAAAACCAATAGACCAACAACAACACCTATAATAGCCAATGGGATAGTAAGAACAACCATACTCATTTTTCTAAAAGAATTAAATTGTATGACTAACAACAGTACAATGATAAATGCAGATAGTGGTAAATATCCGATTACAGACCCCATGTTTTCTGCGGTATCTTTTTCGTCTCCACCAAACTCGTAAGTATATTCGTCTGGCCAATTCTTTTTTTGTTCTTCGAGCCAGGGAGTAATTTCTTTTGTAATCGTTGCGGCATTACCACCTTCTCTTAACTCTGATGTAACAGCAACGGTCCTACGAAGATTAAATCTCCTGATTTTACCGTATTGCCACTGTGGTATTATGGATGCTACTTGTAATAAAGGAACACTTTTTCCTGTTGATTGCGCATAGATATTTAATGTTTCTAAAGAAGCAAGGGTTTGTTGCTGGCTTTCGTCATTTCGCATTAAGATAGGGATTGACTTATTGTCTTCTCTATATTCTCCTGTTTGAAAACCGTCTAAAGTTGTTTTTAAAGATATAGCGATATCCTGACTACTGATTCCTGCAGCCAAAGCTCTATTTTGATCAATTTCAATTAAAAACTTTTTACTTTTTGGTCCCCAATCATCTTTTACATTTTTGGTTCCTGAAATTTCATTAAGTTTTCTTTTTACATCATTTGCAATTTTGGATAACTCAACAGGATCTTCTCCCTGTACTTTTATTTCTATAGGTACTGTACCTCCTCCTGCAGCAAGAGCTTTTACCTTGATATCTGCATTAGGAAAGTTGTTAAATCCAAATTTGTCAAGTTTTGCAATCATAGTTTTGTTTACTTCAAAAGAAGAAGTGTTTACAAGAATATGCGAGTAGCTCGAATTTGCTTCGTCTTGCGAGTATCCAAGGTCATAAGATTCGGGACCTTGGCCTATATATGATGACCAGTCTACTATACCAGATGTTCTATTCTCATTAGTCTGTAAAGAATCTGTCATAAACTGTTCTATTTGTTTTACAATTTCTGTTGTTCTTTCGACTTTTGTCCCTTCAGGTAAATTGATATCTACAGTAATCATATTTCTGTCACTATCCGGGAAAAACAAGAAAGGGATATATGAGAAACCATATATTGATATCATAAAAACAACCAGAATAGTTATGATAACTTTTAACTTATGATGTAAGGCTTTTAAAATGAGATTTTTGTAGCGAACCTTTAATTTGTTGATGATCTTGTCTATTAAACTGATTTTTTTCTCAGATGCTGGTTTTACCTTTAAAAATAAATAGCAAAACATTGTGATTATAGTTAATGCAATGATCCAGGACGATAGCAAAGCTATTGAGATGACAACAAATATAGGCCCTACAATATCACCCATATTGGTTGGCGACATATAAAAAGCTAAAAATGCAGCAGATGTAGTGAGTGTAGAAATTAATAAAGGCATGAACAGTTCTGAGCAGGCTTCTATCGCCGCCTGTTTAGGTTGTAGTCCTTGTTCTATTTTGACCATAACTGTTTCTGCAACAACAATAGCATTATCAACCAGCATACCTAATGCCATGATCAAAGCGGCAAGGGTAACCTGATTTAACCCTACATCTAGTAATCCCATAATCATAAGCGTCATGATTGTAACAATTGGGATTAAGCTCGCGATAATCATACCTGTTCTAAAACCTAAGAAGATAAGCATAACAGCAAGAACAATTCCTATAGATTGTAATAGGTTATTGATAAAGTTGCTTACTTTGTTATCAATATAAGTATCTAGAGATGAAACTCTTGTTAATTCTAGTCCTACAGGGAGTTTCTTTTTCCATTTTAAAAGCGTCTCATCTACATCTTCTCCAAGCTTTATAATATTAGAATTCTTTTTGAGATTAACGTGTAACGAGATTGCATTTTTACCATTAATACGTACTTTTTGTATTGATGGATCGATATATCCTTTTCTTATAGAAGTGATATCACCAAGTTTAACGAGTTGAGAATTATTTTCTCCTATAGGAACCAACATGTTATTGATATCTTCTATAGAGTTAAAATTTCCGGTTGGCTCTAGAATGATGCGTTCATCACCAACATTAATTTCTCCTCCCGAACTTAAGATATTGGTCGCAGATATCATTTGTTGCAATTTTGATGATGAAATATCATATTCTTTTAAACGAGCATTATCAAACTCTATAAATACACGTTCTTGTTGTACACCACCCAATATTACTTTGGCGGCATCCGGGATTTTGATCAAATCATCTTTGATATCATCGACATAGTCTTTCATTTCTGCATAAGAATACCCATCAGAAGTAACACCTACTACGATACCATATACTTCTCCAACACCATCATCATCCAAAAAAGGTGCGACTCCTTCCGGTAACCCTTCGATTGTTTTTAATTTACGTCGTAATCGATCCCAAACCGATTGCATCTTTTGAGGTTTTACATCTTCTTTGAGTGTTACTGTCACTACAGAAAGTCCTGATCTAGAAGTACTGCTTACCTCTTTAAGTTCAGGCAATTCCTGAGCGATTTTTTCAACTTTATCTGTAACTAATAATTCTATTCGTTCTGGGCTTGCTCCCGGAAACTCTGAAATAATATTGGCAACCCTTACGGTATAAGGAGGCATACTATCTCTTGATAAACTAGAATATATAATGATTCCCATTAGAATTATAGTTCCTAATACCATTAGGGTAATTCTATTTTTTTCGATTGAAAACTTTGCTAAATTCATAATACAATATTTGTATAGTTTATTGAATTTTTACTCTTTGTCCGTCGAGTAATGTTTGTAATCCTGCAGTTGCGATACGTTGCCCTGCACTGACTCCAGAAGTGATTTCAAACCCTTCTGTAGTCAAATTTCCTGTAGTTACAGTTTGTTTTTTTATCACTGCGTTGTCTCCTTCTTCTACAATGAGCAATACGAATCTTCCGTTATGATCTTCGCCTACAGCACTTGTGGGTACAATGACTACTTTTTCACTAGAAATAGTATTCCCAAAATTGAAAGTAACATTGGCAGCCATACCACTTTTGACGTCTTTGGTGGAGTCTAGTAAAGTAATTCTTATTGGATACGTAGCTGTTTGTGCAGAAATTGATGGAGCTACTTCTGTTATTGTTGCTTTAAAAAGTTTACCAGGTAATGCTGTAAAACTTACATCTGCTGTATCACCTTGTTTTACTTCATTAATAGTGCTTTCTGGTATTCCTAAGCTAATTTCCATATCTCTTCCTGCATCTAATGTTGCTATAGGCTGTCCGGGAGATACGTTCTCGTTGATCTCTGAAGAAACTGCAGAGATGATGCCATCTTCTGGGGCGTACAAATGGCCGAAGCTGATCTGATCTTGTTGTATGGCCACACCTCTTTTTGCAGATTCATAATTTTGTTGTGCAGTCTTGAAAGCATTTTTTGCAGATTCAAAATTACTAAGAGAAGCACTTTCTTTTTCATATAATGAACGTACTCTGTCTAAGCTTAATTTGGCAGTGTTTAATTGAGATTCGGCAGTATTTAATTGTGCAACAGATTGCTCATAGGATAACCTTGCCTGAACATTATCTAGTTTTGCAAGCAGTTGACCTTTGCTTACTTTTTGACCTAATTTGATGTCAAATTGAGAGATAATTCCAGTGTTTCTAAAACTTAAATCTATAACCTTGTCTGTTTCTGCAAAACCACTGAAGGTTCTTATTTTGTTATTTCCTAAGTATCCAACTTCTTGAGATTTTACAGGTCTTAGAAATACTTCTTCTTTTTTCTTCTCTTCGGTACAGGATACCAGTAGGATGATGATAAAAGATATTTTTATGATTTTGGCTATATGTTTCATTGTTAATTATTTTAAAATCGTGATTTATTTGGTTTTTGTATTTAGGTACTGAAGAAATCGTTGCGTAAGTGCGTTATTTTCTTCTTTACTACTAAGCAAAAAGTAGTGGGCTATAAATCGTTCTATTTGTAATGCACTAGTTAGATATGTGTATACTGCAGTCATACTCGCTAATTGTGCATTTAGATAATTATTTTGAGCATCTATGAGTTGCACTACATTTACAGCACCTTTTGAATAAGATACCTGAGTTAATTCTAATGCTTCTTTTGCGGTCTCTTCAGAAACTTTGGATAACCTGATATTGGTTATTTGATTAATAACGTTGAGAATACCGTTTCTTATATTAGTATTGATTGTTAGTTCGGTGTTTTCTCTATTAATACTTAACTGTTCTTTTTGTATGATCGAAGTTTGACGATTGATATTTGTTTGTGTTCTATTAAATATAGGGATAGACATTGTTACCCCAATATTATAGTTGTTATTTGGTAGGGTAAATCCGGGTTGAGGATCACTACCTTCTCCGCTTCGGTCAAAAATGGTGTTATACTGTCCCTGTAATTGTACTGTTGGTAAGAACCGCCCAGAACCATTTAGTTTGATAGAACGTTCTGTAGCATCTAGGTTGTAACCTATTGCTTTCAATTCGGGAGAGTTGTTTTTGGCTTCTTGAATTAAGAATTCGATAAACGGTTCTCTTGTAGTTGGATCATCTAATAATCCTACAAGTTGTTCATATTGATACTCACTAAAGATCCCATCATCTAATGTTACATCATTGATATCGATTTTGGTTTCTACAGGATTGTTTAATAATTGATTTAATGTGATAAACCCTTGCTCAAGCTGATTTACAGCTTCTATCATTGTTTGTGTATTCTGTGCCATTTGGCTTCTAAAGCGTAGCATATCTGATTTGCTTGATTGCCCGGCTTCAAAATTTTGTTCTGCGATTTGATAGTTTTTTTTGGTCAGATCAAGATTACTTTTTTGAATCTGTGCACTCGCTTTTAATGCCAAAGTGTTGAAGTATGCATTTGAAACATTGAAAATAGTATTAAGTGATTCTGCATTAAGTGTTTCTTGTTGGGCTTTCAATAAATTTTTCTGAATAGTTATATTGGCATTTGCAGATTCAGAAAAAATAGTTTGTTGTAGTGTAAGATTTCCCGAGGTTTGAAATTCTGGAGTTTGCCCAAATCCTAAGGCTGCTACATCCGGATCTACATGATTAGTAGTAGCACTAGCAGTAAGATTGGGTAAATAATTACTTTTGGCTGTCTTGACATCCTGATTACTAAGTTCAACATTTTTTTTGGAAGCCTGTAAATTTAGATTTTTGTTTAAAGCTTTATTTACAGCTTCTACAAGGCTATACTTTTCTTCTGATAACACATTATCAAATTCACCAATAAAGTTTGTGTCATTAATCAAACTATATTTTATAGGAATTCCTATCGCCTCTGCAGTATTATAATTGAGTGTTAATTGTGGTTTGTAATCAATAGCAACAGGTATTTCAGATAGAGGAGTACCGTTGATATATCTCTCAATTGTTAGTGATACTCTACGTATAAATTGATCAAAAATACGATTAGGATTATTGGTAGCCATGATCCCTTTTTCTACTTGTTTAGTCGTATTTATGGTAAAAGAAGGGAGTTTTTTTTCAATAAATATGTCTGAAAGTTTTTTTACATCTGTGTCGCTCATAAAAAAACCACCTGCAAGATAAACAGCATCAACATCATCCAGATTTGATTCGATATCCGAGATTGATTCAAAAGGAATCAGCGTATATTCTGCATCCAAAGACTTTAAAATCGTATCAAAGGTATTATTGACTGATAAAAAGTCTATAAACTGTTTTTCTATAATGATCCCAACTCTTTTGAAGTTCGTCAATGATTTTAATCTTTCAAGATCTTTTCTATAAGATTCTGGTTCTACCAGATATGTGAAATTATCGATATTTGATTTTTCTTTTGGCAGGTCTACAGTATTAAAATCTTTATTAATCGCTCCAAACAAGATTGTCGGTTTTTTATGTTCTTTTTGTTGAGCTATTATTTTTGTATACGTGACTCCAAATGCCAGAATGATATCAACGTCATTATTGATCAGCTGATCATATTGTTTTTGAGCGATATCAATTTTATAATCATTAATCAATATATCTTTTTCATTAAAAATGATAATTGCATCTTCTCCAACTACTGTTTTGATTTCATTTTGAAGTTTTTTTAATTGAGTGTTAATCATTTCATTTCGAGTTTCTAATAACACTCCTATTTGATAAGATTTTTTCTGAGCTGATATGGTAAGAGAAAGACTTAAAAGCGCAAAAAATAAAAATAACTTTTTCATGAGTTAGGATCTTTTTTTGTAAAATATTCTTTAAATGTTCGTTCGATAACGTCCAGGACTTCACTATTAAAAGCGATAGAGCTTTTTATAAATTGATTTAAAGCTTTATTAGATGAGTCTCGGGTTTCTATAATTTCTTCTAAAAACTCAATGAGGATTCGATTTTCTTCTATGATAGTATGTAGGCTTTCTATACAACCTTCAGTATCCAAATAAAACAAGTCTTGTTCTGCCATTGTTGTTGCATCATGTTTTACTTCTCCAACAACTTTTAGTTTATTTAGTACTTCTTCAATTTCATTTTGATTTAACTGAGTTTTACTTTTTAATTCTTCAAGAGACAAGTATTTTTTGTTCGAAGAGTAAAAAGCTTTTAATATTTTACCCATGGCAGGAGGGTAAAATTCTCTTCGTATAAGAAGTGGAAATAAGTGAATATATGACTGGTTTTCCATTTTGATTTATTTTTGATACAAATCTATAGGGATCAAAATGGAATACGTGTGACAAATGTCAATTAATGCAAGTGTTTGATTTTTAGTACTTTGTTTTATTTTCGGTTTTTTAATCTAAAAAGTATTAGACAAAAAGAAAACCAACGTCAATAAAGGCAGAGGTTAATCTTGCTAGGTGATTAAGATAAGAATTGAAAAATGATTACTATTTTAGAAATCGACTAAGAATGTTTTCGAATTCTGCTTAATGTCTCACGAGTGATGCCTAAAAAAGAAGATAATTCTTTTTGTGGTACTCTTTGAAGAAGGTGAGGCATGTTTTTTAATATATAATCATATTTTTGTTTAGCACTTAATGCCTGTAAAAAATATAGTCTTTCTTCTGCGGCTTGTGAATACATTTCTAAAATCTCTCTGAAAAATGTTTCTACGGCATGGTATTTTTCTGATAATTCATAGCAGACATCACGAGGTACAAAGGTGTATTCAGAATCTTCGATGATTTTTATTCCTTCAATACTAGGTTTTTGTGAGACAAAGCTGATATGAGAAGTCATCATATCACCTTCAAAATTAAACCAACTGATATATTCTGATCCATCTTCTTTATACCTAAATTGTTTGGCAACTCCAGACTTTAGTATATAAAGTTTTGTGCAAATTTTATCTATAGGAATTAATAATTCTCCTTTTTTACTTGATCCAACCTCAAAAGATGACGTAAATTCTAAATAAGCTTTTTCGTTTTTCTTTTTAAGCAATTCTAGTTTTTGTTGTAGAATATTATCTTCCATTAATTTTATGTGCTTTGGTCTTTAAGAGAACTGTTATTATAAAGACGGCATAAAGAAATAAAATATTTTTGTTATCAAGAAAATTGTTTACATCTATTTAAAGATGCTCTCAAAATTTTTAAGAAACAAGTATAAACGATCAAAAAATAATTCTCCAATCAAGAGTAACGTCTTATTCTACTTAGTGTTTCTCTTGTAATACCCAAAAAAGAAGAGAGTTCTTTTTGTGGTATTCTTTGTAAAAAGTGCGGCATATTTTTAAGCATGTACTCATATTTTTGTTTTGCAGAATATGCCTGTAAAAAAAATAGGCGTTCATCTGCTGCTATGTAATATAATTCTAACAATTCTCTGAAAAAAGTATCTACAGCATGATATTTTTCTGCTAATGCATAACATGTGTCTCTAGATATGTGTATATATTCACAATCTTCAAGAATTTGAACCCCCTCATAACTAGGTTCTGCAGTAACAAAACTGGCATAAGCAGTCATTACATCACCTTCAAAATTAAACCATGTGATATGCTCTGTACCATCTTCTTTGTATCTAAATTGTTTTGCGCAACCAGATTCTAATATGTAAAGCCTTTTACATACTTGATTCATAGGGATTAATACTTCTCCTTTTTTACTTGCTCCGGTTTCAAAAGCCGAAGTGAATTCATCATAAGCCTCTTCATTTTTCTGTTTAAGTAATTCTAATTTTTCAGCTACAATGTCTTCCATTAACTTGACGAATATGATTTGTTTTTTGATTTGATTAAGACTAATATACTAAATCGCTCATAAAATATTTTTACTTGAGTACAGTTAATTCTATTAGTCATAAACATTTAAATGATTTATTTTAAATGCATTACAATAACATAAGATACAATTACTTTTATATTTTTTAAAAGTTAAAATTTTCATATTTTTTCTGAATATTAGAGGTTAATTCAATTTTATTTTTGGTGAGCATTAGTAAACTATAGAAAATTAGAGTTGCTACATAGCTTTGTTCTGGAAAAAGAATTTTCTAAAGCATATATTCATTTACAATAATAACTTCATGAGGTTTTGTTACTTACAGGAGAAGCCGTTTCACTATTGGTTAAACGAATTAGTGAAGTATTTAATGTTTTGATTTTTAGTGTTTTGAAAACCCGTTTTCGGGAAAACAGATTGCTAACTAAAAAAACTTTCATCAAGGTATAGTTACTCTATATATCTTAGTAACACAATTATTACTTCTTTCTGATATCAATTGAAGCATTGTAAAATTGACACAAACCTTAGGTGTCATAAAACTACTGAGGGAATACTAATTTTTTAAAATAAATAAGTCATGTTAAAAAACATTTTGAATGTCAATGGGGTGCAAAAACTAGATAAGAAGCAACAAAAATCTGTACAAGGAGGAAGAGATTTATTACCAATTTGCTTATATACCTGTTCTGGAACTACCGCAACATTAAGTAATGGTAATTATGAAAACTGCGCAGCAGTTATTAGAAATTCACCTCGATGCGGAGGAGATGGTGACGGTATAGATATTTGGGCCTAGTATAATCTCAAAGCTTAGATGAACAATTCAAAAGGTTCTTTTTGAAACATATTTCTTAGAGAACCTTTGATTATTTTTTATTAATGTAATGATGTTTTTTTGGCCCTAAAAACGATACAGATACAACTGAGAAATATTCTTAGCTATTTTTAAATAGAAGAATGGATTTTTTGTACCATGCTATTTGCTCTTTTAGCCCTTCTTCCAAAGATATTTTTGGATCGTAACCCAAAAGTTTTCTAGCTTTATTGATATTGGCATTAGTTCTTTTTTGATCACCTAATCTTGGAGGTAAAATGTCGAAATCTATATGGGTATTTAATAACTTCTCTACAGTTTCAATACCTTCTTTTGTTGAATATTCTGCCTCTGTACCAATGTTGAACACTTCTTTGTTACAAACTTTTTCTTTACCCATAACACTTATAATACCATTTACAATATCTGTGATATGCGTAAAACTCCTTAAATGATTTAGACTACCTTCATATAGCGGAAATTTTCTATTATGCATTCCTGCATCTATAAGCTTTGTAAAAAGTTTATCCGGGCGTTCTCTAGAACCATATACAGAATACAAGCGTAAGGAACAGGCTTTCAACTCTCCTAATCTAGCTTTTGAAAGTACTAATTGTTCTGCAGCCAGTTTGGTGACTCCATAATTAGAAATTGGTTTGGGATCTTCATGCTCAGCGCAGGTGGCATGCAAGCCATAAATAGAAGATGTACCAATATTGACAAACATTTTTGGGATAGTATATCTAAGGATATAGTTTAATAAATTTTTTGTAGCATATATGTTATTAGTCAAATAATCTTCAAAAGTTGAGTGTTTAGAAATTCCGGGTTGTGCTGCAAAATGAAATATATAATCAATATCAGACGGTAGTGCCTGTGCGATATTATCGATACATAAATCGAGTGATATTACCTTAATTCCTTGATTTGATAATGTCTCAGCATTTTTCTTTTTAAGAGAAACGCTATAATAATCTGAAAAGTTATCGATACCTATAACATTATGACCTAAACTGTTTAGTTTTTCTGCAACATGCGACCCGATAAAACCTGCTATACCAGTAATTAAGACCTTCATAATTTACGGTTTTCCATAAAGTTAACACAAATAAAAATTGTTTTGATGAGAAATAAAAGGTTTTGAGGCTAAATTTTAACAATTCTATTTGTTTAATGTATTAATTATCAATATCATTTTATTTCTTATGCATACTCATATAAGCCATTTCAAAGATAAAACTTGTAAGAAGAATAGCGATAGTTATATAAAAATTGTATTATCAAGTAAAATACCAATTTGACACATATGGTTAAGCATAATTTGTTTTTACATGTGTAGGATAAAAAATTATAAATAGATTAAATAAAATATATACATCATTAATTGAATTTTCTCTAATATCTTATTATACACCACTGGCGTAACTATAAATAATATACTTATCTTCAATATACAGATGTTCAGAATAATGACTTCCTTCGATTTCTATTTCCAGGTCATCAAATATTCTGATTTGATCATAGTCATGATTTTCTGAGTATTTTTTTTCTTCTAAATCTTCTAGATTGTCATATTCTAATAGTACTGCAAACGCTTCTTGATGAGATACTATATAATCTAAAACTTCATGAAAACTATAATGCTCTAGTGGATACTTTATTTCTTTTGAATTTCCTTCATAATATTGTTCTTCTATTTCGCTGATACCACTTTGGTACCCTGATTCTACCCTTAAACAAAAAGTTTGATAATTTTCAAAGCTACAATCTCCTGATTCTTCGTGACTGCCTATAAGGTCTTTCATGTCTAAATCGTCTCTTTTATTAGGTTTGAAATCTATTTTTGAACCTATTGAATTGAATTGATTTTTATTCAATTTTATTTTTCTGGAGTATGCTCCTTTCAGATATTGATTGATATATCTGAGAATCATTTGAGTCTTAAAATTATTATTAACACACCCAATGGTTGTGATATAAAACCCTGGATTCAAACCTTGTATAGTATCAGATAATGCTATAGTAGGGATACCTCGTATTTGAGAATGCATTGAGACTTTGGCTAAGTATTTGTTCTTAATTTCTTCTGCCTCCTTTTTATTTTTTCCGCCGCCAATAATAATTAGGTTAGTTTCTTGGTGTTCGTTTCTCAGAACTTCTAAGTTAGTTAGTAAGTCTTTTGTTTTATAATTTTCAGTCTTAACAGAAGGCGTACCTTTTGTAGGAACAACGACAATAGTGCTATCTTTTTTTGTCTCTTCAGGTTTTTTTCTGTCATTATTTTTTTGGCAAGAGATAAATGATAGAAAAATAGCTATGATCATTATAAATCTTCTCATTTTTTGTTTTTTTTAATTCTACAGGGGTACAAAAATAGAGGTTGGTTTAGGATATTAGTGCACTACTTTTGGTAGAAATGATAGAATGAACATATTGTTTTTCAGTCTATTGTTTCAAATTTTTTAAGAGGTCAAAAATATTTCATTAAAAAAGCGTAAAACAGTAAAGTTTTACGCTCATGATATGTTCTTTGAAATCAATTTTTTGCTACCTGTCTTCTTATTTTATTTTTTGGGAGCACATGTTTTTAATCCAAATGGAAGGTAAAGAGGACAAAAACGGATTAAACTTGTTAAGACAAATATTGCAGACAGTACCAAGAGTACGATTCCTAAAAGTCCTGTTATAATATCCGTAAAATAGAGAATTGTAATCACTACGGCGATTATTAATCTAAAGATCCGGTCGGTATTTCCCATGTTTTTTTTCATTGTACTGTTTTTTTAATTTGACAAATATTGAAGTAATACAACTACTCCAGTAACCATTCCTATACAGGTTAAACAAACGAGTAGTAACATTACTGCTTTGTTGTTTTTCATTCTTTTTTGCCAAAAATACTCACTACAATGTTTCTGTGCAGTGACTACAGTCACCGCTTCAGTATTTCTATAGTATTATTATATTGTTTTACTTTATTTTCATTTTCAAGTTTTTTCATTACCCTACTAATTACTTCTCGTGCAGTCCCAAGTTCATTAGCGATTTGGCGATGTGATATTTTTAGTGGATTTTTCTTTGTCAGTCTCACTTTTTCTTTTAAATAATCATACAGTCTTTTATCCATCTTATTAAACAAAACATGATGTATGGTATCAAGTAATTCGTTATACCTCAAGTTATATTGTTGAAAAAATAAGGTGTTGATATCCGGAAATTGTTTTATCCATTTAGGAACTCTATCCACAGGTAGAAGTAAAGCAGTGGTATTCTCTTCGGTCAACGCAAAAACATTACTAGGTTCATTTTTCAGACTTGTTGTAAACGACATAATACAGCCTTCACTAGGTTTGATGTAGTACAGTAATAATTCTTTACCTTCATAACGTGTGAAAACCTTAATTAACCCTTCTATTACGATTGGAATGACTTTTACATATTGTCCTTCTCTTAATATTTCGGTGTCTTGTGGAATTTCTTTGATTATGGAGTTTTTGATGATTTCTGAGGCCAAATCATGACTGAGGTGAGAAAGTGCTTTTGATATTTTAGTCTTTGTGGTCATTGCTATAAAGAGATCATATATGTAATTTATATTAGGTTATAACAGATAAGAAGAATCAGAAACTGATGACATCATGTAAAATAGGAGTTAAGACTATAAAGAGAGATTTATATCAACGATACCATGAGATAAAATAGATATTTTAACCCGTTAAATAAATTTAGTTTCAATGGTCTTTAGAATCATTAAATTGCCAAAGTACGTTTACGATTTGCCATTTTCCATTAAGTTTTATGATATGCATATAATCGATCCATTCATCTGCAATAAGTTTTACAGAAGCTGTTTTATCAAAAATATCAAGTATCACTACTTCTTTTTTAGGGTTGCTAGGAAATTTATCTCCATTTTTATTATATGTTTCTGCTAATAGGATCATAGCATCAGCAAATGTTTCTCTGAGATATTCTTTTTTTGCTGCTTTGTCAGTCCAAAAAGTTCTTTTTACCATTCTTGGATGCGCTGCACGTGCAAATTGTTCGGGTTTGACATTATGTTGTGATTCAATATAGTCTAAGGCTACTTGTTTAATATCTAATGAGTCTTGTTTTGTTTGTGCACTGGCATCAAATGTAAAGTTCAAAAAGAGACATACAAAAAAGAAAATCACTTGTTTCATTTATACTAATTTTAAGATTCTTTCTAACTAAATAATAGGAAAGATAACATTAATAAATCAAGTGTTATAAGCTATAGGCTTTTTATTTTGTATAGATAATAGAATTGCTGTTACGACTATTAATACCACCTGAATAAAAAGTAGAGTTTTGTCACTTAATATATCAGCTCCAAGAAAACCATGAGTAAAATTCATGCCTCCATGTAGTAGTATGGCTAATAGTACACTGCCTTTGGTTTTATTATACAACCATGAAAAAAGTATCCCCATCGCAATCATCAAAAGTATGTATGCAAAAACCGGCATATTACCCGTAGCTTTAGGTAAAAATATAATTAATGGGAGGTGCCATACACCCCACAAGAAACCAATTATTATTCCTGTAGTGTTGGGATTATACTTTTGTTGTAAAATCCTTTGCGCATAACCTCTCCATCCTAATTCTTCTGCAATAGGACCTCCAAAAATAGTATTGATTAAAAAGAATAAAGGCGATAATGCAATGGCTAATACTACTTGTCCTTTTCCTAATCCCATTCCCTCTAAAATAACATTCCAATTGGGATAATTACCACTAAAAGCCTTATGAACAAAAACGGTGATTATTCCGATAGATAGAATCCCAAAAATGGCAAATAAATAATATTTGAATTTTACTTTCCAAATCAGTATTTTTTTTAAAAGTTTACGAATTCCCTTTTTTCCTTTTTTTCTATAGGTTAAAATTAATGCAGCTATAGTAGGTCCCCATGCACCGAGAAGCACCCAAAATTCATTTACATTCGAAGAAAAATAGAATGGACTCCATAAAGCCCAAGAGATAACAAATGTTAGCAAAAAGTAACGATAAAAGTCAGCAGAGGTAATATCTTGATCCATTTATGCTTTGTTATGTGTTACAAATACTTGATTAGTAATTGTTTTTTGATTTTAGTTACACTTTTTGAAGTTTAAACATGACTAGAAAGGTATTGTATCTTTTTACAGCCTAACTTTTTACAAACGCATTTTTTACCATTCGCTTTACGATTATTTTATGAAAAGGTTTTACAATACTCATATATATTTTTCCTTTTGTATTGTTATATTGTACCAATGTTATGACTTTAATATTATAAATTTCTGCATTAGTATTTGCAATGATAGCTCTAAAGTTTAGATGAGAATCATCTGCACCTAAAACGATTTTATTGTCAGAAATAGAGAATATTTTGAAAAACGATAGAAATCCCCCAACACGAAAACCTTTATTATAGTCTTTTGTAATTTCTGTTTTTAAACCTATATGTTTTACTATTTTGTTTCTAATTAAGAATAGTTTTTTGATCCAGTTGGGTTGATTATTAAATATTAGGGTTGTAATTTCTTCAAGACTATTTTTTTGATTTGTGGTCGCAAAAGTATCTGAAAAGTCTATCTGTTCAAGCAAATCAGTCTGAGTATATATCAAAGGAGTAGCTTCTTCTTTTACTTTTTTCATACTATTTTACTTTTGTAACTCAAACAATTTTTCTAACTGTAGTTGATTTACTCTTTCTGGGGTTAATCGTAAAAGGGTATTACGAAAAAATGTACCAATAGGATTTTTCCAATGAGATACTTTTCCAATCTGCCAACTTTGGTATACCACACGATGCGCATTTGATATTCTTGCATTTTGATATTTTTCAAAAGCAGTAGTAACGTTATTAGTCTTCAAATATTCTGCTATCGCATACGCATCTTCTATAGACTGGCAAGCACCTTGACCCATGTTTGGAGTAGTAGCATGAGCAGCATCACCTATAAGGCAGATATGATTGTCATGCCATTGATAGATAGGTTTTAGGTCTTCAATTACAGTTGTGTGTAATGTATCTAGGGGAGTTGCATGGATGATTTTTTGAATTATTGCAGCATAATCTCTAAAATAATGACTCAACTTATCTTTAGACAACTCATTTTTATCATTTTTGAATGTTTTGACAGCATACCAATATATTTGATTTGTATTCAATTGAACAAAGGCAAAACGACTTTCTTTTCCCCATGCTTCGTATAGGTTATTTTTATATTGAATTGGCAATTCAAAATTTGTTACGCCTCGCCAACACATTTGATCAGTGCTTCTTATTATACTATTAGGAAATAAAGATTTTCTTAATCTAGAGTTGATCCCGTCTGCACCTAATATTATATTAGATGTTATTGATTTTTCATTTTTGAAAGAGAGGCGATACCCTTCATTTTGCTTTATAATACTTTGTAATTCATAGTCTAGATAAATTTTTGTGTGGTGTAAATTTTCTAATAAAATTTGCTGTAGCTTACCTCTATGAATAGCAACACTTTGTAAGTTATACTTTTCTTTAAAATAATTGAAGTTAATTCTAGAAATTACTTTTAAATCTGGTTTTGTTATGTTTAGAGAATCTAAAGGAGTTGCTGATGCTTTTAATTGATCGTATATACCCAAATGTTTATAGACTTGCATAGCATTACTTGCTAGAATGATTCCTGCTCCAACAGGTTTCAAAAGCTTTGCTTGTTCATAAATATTAGGTTTGAATCCTCTTTTTTCTAATGCGAGCGCAGTAGTTAATCCACAAATTCCTGCTCCAATGATATCTATTTTCATATCAAACGAATTGATTAGTACAAATGTACTAAATAAATTGAATTAGGACAAATGTACTATATTTTATAATTTTGCAAAGTGAGTAATACAAGGCAAAAAATATTAAAAAAATCATTGCTGTTATTTAATAGTAAAGGACTCGATCATGTATCGTTGAGGTTTATATCCAAAGAGTTAGATATTAGTATTGGAAATCTTCAATATCATTTTAAAAAAAGAGAGGAAATCATACACGAATTATACTTTGAATTGGTAGCTACTATTGATAAAGCAATTATTGATAGTATTCATTCTCAAAACAAGCTAGAAGAACTATTTAGGATTACAAATATCATTGTGCTATGCTTTTATGAATATCGGTTTATTTTTCAGGATTTTAATTCTATCATGCTCAATTACCCTAAAATAAAAGATCATTATAAAGAACTATTAAAAAACAGAAGACTTCAGTTTTTAGCATACATTGAAGAGTTGATTGAAGAAGGTTTGATACAAAAAGAAGTACTACCAAATGAGTACGATAACTTATATCTGAGAATTCAAATTTTGAGTGATTTTTGGATGTCTTCTGTAATGAGTCAATCAAAACAAATATCTAAAAAACTAGTATTAAAGTATACTGATGTAATTAATCAAACGATATTTCCTTATTTAACTCCATTAGGTAAAAAAGAGTACCGAAATATTCATAATCTTATTTAAAGAAATTTATATCGTCTTTTTTATGAATGATAGTTTATTTTGTTTCTGCTATTATAACTCCAAATTTACCATCCAATTGAATCCAATTAGAGACAGGTAGATACGTTTTTGATACAAAACCATCTAGGTACAACGCATTTATACAACCGTTTTGTTTAAATAATGTTGCTAGATCAAAGAAGTTTATTTTTTCTTTAGACATAGCGAATAGTACTTCTCCTGTTGGTAGAATACCTACACCATTTCTAATATGAAGATTAGCTGAACCTTTAGTCAATTTTGGATGATAAGCTCCATTAATTAGTAACATAGGACCAGATTGAGTAGCATAATCAATATTTGAGTTTGTTTTAAAATTAGTTGTTTGTGTAATTAAAGCTTTTCCGTCTTTATCTATGTGAAAAATACCATTTGGTTGTAAATAAAAATTACCATACCCTTTTGTATTGCGGTCTATTTTTGCAATAGTTTTGCCTTTTAAGATACAAAGACCTTGTGGTGATTGATCTTTATTATACATGCCTCCATTCATGGCAAATACCAAGATTTCATCATTGCTTTCTAATGATTTTTTTAAACTTCCTAAAGAACCAAAGATTTTTCCTTTTGGATCTTTCCAATACAATTTCAGTTTTCCTTTTTGGGGATTCATTTTGTGAATAACAAACTTAGATTCATCTACAGTATAGTTTTGAGTTGTATAGGCAGAAATGAATTCAGTAACAATAAATAATGTCAAAATTAGAATGAATTTTTTCATATTTAGCTTTATTTACAAACCTTCGATAAGCATTTTAATAGAAGCGAATCAACAATGTTTTTGAAATGATAACAAATCAAATATAAATATTTTGCGATTGGTATCTTTAATTGTTTTTAGACATTACTCTTGTGTTTCTGATTTTTAAATATGTGGCTTTATTGTTTGTAGAATATCTAGCGACTAGAAGTTATTTTAAATCAATCTATTTATAAATATTTGTTATACAGTTATTTATATTGTTTCTAGGTTTCTTTCTTTCTAATTTTAAATATATAAATCTTAAAACAACAAAAAAATGGCAATTCGATTAGGAAATACTTGTGCAAACTGCGAAAATTTAATGGAGCAAAACATGTGTGCTATTCACAAAGTAACGGTAAGTAAAATCTATACTTGTGATGGTTTCAAGATGAAAGCTGCTCTTAATGATGACCGTAATTGCGTGTCTTGCTTACGTTATGAAGGAAGCGAATGTGCAAATCCGCAAAAGGCTGCACCGGGAATGCTTTGTTCTAGCTGGGCACCTCGAGCAATGGCTTAACATCGTCAATATTTAAAAAAAATATAAATCGGCTCTAGAGCCGATTTTTTTTACTATGATTATTTGAGGATATAAACAAATTAGAAAATTAATACCTATTTATATTAGGTTATATAGTTTGTGGGGTTAAACTGTTACTGTAGTTACAGGATTAAATATGTCTAATGCAGGTTCTGTATTCTGATCTGTTTGTAACATATTGATTTGTTGTACAATATTATAATTAAACCATATCGAAATTAATCTAAAAGGAATTTCTATAGCATCTTTAAGACCAAGTTTAGAATCTTCTACATGAATCCATCTTGATAATGGTTGTTCATGAATTTTTGTCATGATCACTGCTTTTCCAAAATGTCTTTTCATTTTGATAAACATCTCTACATCAAATAACCATTTGCTTAAAAAGCTTTTATTAAAAACGATTGGAACCAATTCGGCTTTGAACACTTTTGCTCCGCACTGTGTATCTTTGATCGATAACCCTAAGATCAATACAATAAGGATATTAATACATTTTGAGATCAATCCTCTACAACTATTTTTTTGTATACTACTGGTAGCATTTTTTGCTCTGGATCCAAACACCATACTTAATTTTTTATTGGTTTTTAATGTTTTTAAAAGATCATTAAAATCCTCAAAATCTGTAGATAAGTCAGCGTCTATAAATCCTATATATGTAATATCGCCTCTGCTATGCAGATATCTTGCTCCGGCTCTTACGGCAGCGGCTTTACCCGAATTTTTTCTCATGTCGATAATACTTACTTTGTTTGGATTAGAAAACTGAATATCTTTTAGTACAGAAATAGTATCATCTTTACTCCCATCATTTACAAAACATAAATGAAAATCATTTGTTTGAGCAATAAATTTTTTGAAAGCAGCAACGTTTAATCTCTTTTCTTCATTGTAACAAGGTATGATAATTCCGGTTTTCATGATCAATTATTTTTGGGTTATGACTCAAAGATATATGAGGATAGTGCCTGTGATTCTGAGATTTCGATTAGCAGAGAATTGCTATCGGTGAATGGTTTTTAACGATAGTTGTGCCATTTGTCGAATCTAGAAGCTTTGTTGTATATTTAGTATCAGAAAACGATGGCGAGCTTTATGGATAAATTCACAAACAAGTACTTGATTAGTGCATTGCTAATCGGGATTGTATTTCATGGTACTTCTATTTTTTTTACACTAGAATCTACTTATGATGCATTGATACACTTGTTTTTTGGTAATCATTATGCAAATGATTGGTTTGAATCCTGGAACTATAGTTGGTATACAGGTTTTACAGTATTAGGATACCCTCCTTTGGTACACCAGAGTATAGGGCTATTGTCTTATATAGGAGGATTAAAATTTGGACTCTTTAGTGTTGCCATTATCGCTGTTATCCTATTTATCACAGGGGTTTATAGATTTGCTTTAGTGCTTACGTCTAATAGAGTAGTGGCAGGGTATGCGGCTATCTTTGCTGTATTTTCTTCTTCATTTATAGAAACCTTGCATATTTTTGGGCAATTACCAAGTGTAGTCGGTATTTCTATATTATTGCATGCATTACCGGAGATTTATCTGTGGGTCAAAATAGGTAAATATAGGTATTTATGGAATAGCCTTAGTCTAATTGCTGTAACCGTTACTTCTCACCATGTAACTCCTATTTTTGGGATGGTGTTTTTTATCTTCCCTCTATTGGGTATGGTGATTATGGATGCTTCAAAAGAAAAGGTCGGATCATATCAACAAGTAAGACTTCGCATTTTTTTGAAAACATTTTTATCTTCTTTCAAAAGGATTATCACTTTTGGAATAGGCTCTTTGGTACTGATCATATTTTGTATTCTACCTTATTGGATCAACACCAAAAATAATCCTATTACCCAGGTGCCTATTCCTCATGGATCTAGGGACAATTTTTTAGAAGTGACTTCTTCGGGATTAGTCTTTTTCCTAATTCCTTGGGGGATTTTGTTATTGTTATTTCCATATATATGGTATCGATTTTTTAGTAAACGATATTTATTTTTTGGCTTATCGATAACTTTATTAACCGTTTTGGGTTCTGGAGGAACAACGCCAATACCTAGGATGCTTTTAGGCGAAAATGCATTTAATATCCTCACATTAGATCGTTTTACGCTATGGGCATCTATTATGGCATTGCCAATTTTAGGAGAGTTTACATATCGATTTGTAGAAGGAGACATTAAAGAAAAAAATATTAAAAAATATGGTGCTGTTTATCATAGGGTTTTAGGAGGGTTATTTGCAGGGGGAGTTTTATTTATGATCATTTTTACAATGAGTTTGGGGTATTTTAGACCACTTCAACCTCAAAAAATTAAAATGCTGCCTATTCTAAACTTTTTAAAACAAGATCAGCATGATCACTGGCGATACTTACCTCTTGGTTTTGGAGATCAAATGGCATGGCTATCTTCTCAAACCAATGCCATGACAGTAGATGGTAATTATCATTCTGCAAGAAGACTACCAGAATTAACGACCCGAGCAGTAGAACGCCTGGAGAATTCTAAATATAGGGGTATAGAAGGTATCGGGTCTTTACAGCAGTTTCTTACTGTTCCAGAGAAGTATAATCTCAAATATGTTTTTTCTAATGATAAATTCTATGATCCAATTTTATTTTTCTGTGGTTGGCAACGCCTACGACAGTTAGAAAATGGTATTATGGTTTGGGAAAAACTTAATGTTCCTCCTTTGTCGAATATTCTGCCAAAAGACGATGTACCTACTTTTCAAAAAATGATGTGGGGGATTATCCCTGTGCTAACAGTATTGTTGGCATTTATCATCAATATACAGTTTATATGGATACATGCCTTAAAATCAAAACAAGTTGGATTTCCTGCTTATTTTAAGTTCAAAAGTTATTATACAGGCCTTACTAATACGGTATATACGACATCATACCTTTGGGCAATACTCATGATTATCCTGTTTGGAATAGGTTCTTACAGAATTTATATTAAGAATGCTGCACAAATCAATCCTGACAATGCAATTAAAGCGTATTATGATGCTTTGGATATGAAAAGATACAAGGCAGCTCATAGTTATCTCGATCCCAAAAGTAATAAAACACTCGACCAGTATATGCTCGAGGTTGCTGTTACCGATGGCTTGCTAAGTTCTTATGCAAAACTAGATGATATGAGTGTAGAAACAATTTCTCGTTCTGATAGTACTGCAAGAATAAAAATTTACACACAATGGGTGACCCCTTTAGAAAAGATAGATAAAACTTTTTATCATGAATTAGTAAAAAGAAATAGAAAATGGTTCATTCAACCATTGGCTTATGACTTAGATATCCCACCTGATCAGTTATTTGCTACCAATAAAACGTTTTTCTATAATCATGGGCGCCGAAGGATTACCTCAGAACAAACGTATCATGAAGATGTACTAAAACAACCGGTTTTAGAAGTGTTATCAGCAAAGATTATTCAGAATCAAGATCAATATAGTATTGTTGGTGAATTACAAAATGTAGATAATGTTCCTGCTGATGTTACCATTACAGGAGTATTGTATAATAATAATGATGATCAATTAGCGAGTTATAATGTAAAACATCAAATCAAACATAAACTTATTCCCAAAGAAATTACGAGTTTCAAAATAGATTTTGAAAACATTGCCTGGCTAAATAACGAAGAAGCCAAACCGAAAATTTTTGATCCGGATCAATTTACTCCTATACATTTTGATGAAAACCCTGTAACCTTCAATCTACAATGTGTAGGTAATGTGGCCACAGTCGATCTTTTCAAAGGGTTAGTAATTAATGAATTGAATATTGAAGGAGAACAAGTAAATGGAGTACTTTTTAATTCAGGACTACAAGAAGCAACAATCCCTCAACTGTTGGTATCCTATTATAATAAAGATAAAGCATTGATTTGGATGGATCATAGCTTTCTGTCACAAGGTATAAGGCCACAGCGGAAGCAGTATTTTACATACACATTGGCAGATATTTCTAAGGTTAAAAATATCAACGATACTATGGATAATATTCTTGTGAATGGGCTTCCAAATGCACTAATCAGTAAAAAACTAGTGCCAAACCGAAAAGAGGACTATGCTGCTACTCAATTAATACCGATACAAGGTAAAGGGTTTCATTACATAAAAATAGAGGTCAATGCTTATGTAGGTAACCCATAATTAAAACCCTAAAAAACAGTAACAATATTAGAAAATAAGACTATTGAATCTAAAGAAGAAATATAATATAATCGGTATTTGTATAATACTACTTTGCTGTGTAGGATTTACAGCGGTGATCAAACCTTTTGTACAAGAAGTTACCGTTCTTGAAAAGCCTAAAACGTCTTTTGTGGCAGGCAAAGAAGTAGTTCTTGATTTTAGACTGTCTAAAAAAGTAACCACTCGGCTTTTTATACATTCTTCATTTGGGAGCACGTTGCTTATGTCTTCTACAGGACGTTTTATACTCCCAACATCTATATCAGAAAAAAAAGGTATAATAAGCTATACATTATTTCTAGGAACAAAAAAGCTTGCAAAAGGAGAGATTATAATTGAGCCTAATCTAAAAACTCCTCTACAATTAGAATCATATGTAGGACCACCAAGTATTATTGCAGGAGGTAAAGATTATACAATGCAAGTAGTAATTGCCAAAGATGGTTATGATAATCCTTTGCCGGACAGCACCGCTATATGGCTTAAACATCAATTCTTAAATATAGAAAAAGAAGAAACTGTTCTTAGTAAAGATATGATCGGCTGGCAAAACAGATTTTCTTATGATCAGTCTGGCCGGTTACTACTATCATCGCAAGTAAACGCTAAAATATCCAAAGAATTTTCGGTAGAAGTATTTCCATCGTTGCCAGAGGATTTTGAAATTAATAGTATTCGCAAACATAATTATGCAGACGGAAATCAAATTGTAGAATTGATGACATCTGTACTTAAAGATCAATATGGTAATATTATTAGTGATGGTACCTGGGTAACCTATAATGTTATAGATGCAAAAGGAGCATTACTAAAAACACAAGGTAGTACGGTAAACGGTGTAGCCGTTGCCAAAATTCTACACCCCGATCATAAAGACACATGGAAAATAAAGGCTTACGTGCCTGGTATCGCAGAGAGTAATACCATTACCATCGCATTTGAACCTGTGATTGAAGATTACCCTATAGAATTTCGTATGCAAAACAGAGAAATTGTTGTTGGGCCATTATCAAGTTTTATGAATCAGTTGATCCCTAACGGGGCGTTGGTAGAAGTAAAGATAATCAATGAAAATCATCAAATAGAGACCCTTACAAAAAGCACTTTTGAAGGTAAAGCTAAGTTTGTTTTAAAAAAAGAGTTTTACCCCTCAGGAATATATGATATACATATAAAAGCTTTGGGAGTCCATAAAGAATTTAAACAGCTACCTCTAGAATGACAAAATGGAATAAAAATTTTTATAGATCACTAGTAATAACGTCCTTTATTGGGCTTATGGTATTACTATTATTTGGGATTAGCCAAATCTTGTCGTATTTGAATACTGGTGCCGATCGATCTGTTATGTTGCGATTAGCATTAAATAAAGAAAATACATATTTACCAAAAGTTATATGGAAAGATACTGTTAACCCCGGGAGGTTAATAGAAAAGCAAACCATGATTGATATAGAAGAAGACTATCTTAATGCATGGTATATTCGACAAGTTGCTTATCAAACCAATAAAAAAGAAGGGGTAGAAGATTATTATACGACTAATGCAAGTGAGCGGATTGCAAAAATTTTGAAAACAAATAGGTCCAAAGCAATAACGATTCATGGCACGACTACCGATCACAATATCTCATTAGATTTTTATAGCGCAGATGGGCAGCTAGCTGTAATCACAGACCAAAATGTAAAAGAATACCAGCAAATCTATAAAGATGACAACCTTATTCTAGAGACCGAAGAACAATCGGACTATCAGGTAATGCTATTATTAGAAGATGGATATTGGCGAATACGGCATTTGGTAAAAGAAAAGAGTAGTGTACCGCAAAAAAGTAAAACTACAAATAAGTTTGCTAAAGTTGTTCGATATAAGATTTATATCGATGGAAAAGAATTTAGAATTAAAGGAATCAATTATTATCCTCAAAAATCCCCCTGGGATATGTTTGGAGAACAGTTTGATCCCGATACAGTTTCTAAGGATTTTGATATCATCAAAAAAGCCGGGCTTAATACTGTAAGGATTTTTGTGCAATACAGCGATTTTGGAAAGACAAGGGTAGATGCCAAAAAAATGAAAAAACTAAAACAAGTTCTGGATCTCGCAAAATTAAAAGAGCTTAAAGTAGTGGTTACACTTTTTGATTTTTATGGAGATTACTCTGTATTAGATTGGACGGCTACACATCGTCATGCAGAACAAATTGTAAGTGCTTTCAAAGAGCACGAGGCTATTTTGGCATGGGATATCAAGAATGAGCCGGATCTAGATTTCGAAAATAGAAATAAAGAAAATGTAGTTGCATGGCTCAAAGAAATGATCAATCAAGTTCGTAAATATGATCCCAATCATTTGGTGACGATAGGTTGGGCCAGTGCATTGGCTGCCCCAATATTAGACGAAGAGGTAGATTTTGTCTCCTTTCATTACTATTTACCGTTACAGGATTTTAATGATACATTTTCAGAGTTGAGTATTATGATCGATAAGCCAATTGTTCTTCAAGAATTTGGATTGCCTTCTAGTAGAGGATTTTGGAATCCTTTTGGCGCAACCGAAAAGAAACAAGCAAAATTTCACCAAGAGTTTCAAAAGATCATCAATAAAGATCAGATTCATTTTTTGTCATGGACACTATATGATTTTGAAAAAGTACCATCATCTGTTGTAGGGAGCTTGCCCTGGCGCAAACATAAACAGAAACATTTTGGCTTTATCGATAAAAACGGTAAGAAAAAAGAAGCCTTTAAGTTTATTAATAAAGAGTAGAAATGAGGTATATTTAGAATTCTTAACTTTTTCTTACATACAAAACATAAATCCTTGTATGAAAAATATTATAATTTCAATATTTGTCATCATTAATGGATATCAAATATCGATAGCGCAATACAATTTAGATACAACTCTTATAGATATAAATCACGATAAGATAGTTGATACGCTTATTAATGATTTTAGCAGGGGAAGTGCTTGTGGTGGAAGAACGGTGACAGTTATTAATGGCAAAACAAACGAGCAGTTTAGCTTAAGTAACGAAGGTTGTTACTCTAATTTTATAAGGATACTTATGGTACCTCAAAAATTAAAACTAAAAACTAATAAAGCTTTTCTAAATGTTTTAAAGAAAAAAGTACTACCCGATCAAAAAAGAGATCATATAGATAGTTCTCTAGAATGGATAATAACAGGTGCACTTGGTTATAAAGATTTAGATGACGATTCTCTTTTCAGAGATATTGTAAGTCCTAAAACGAGTTGGCAGTCTGAGATATTAGAAATTCCGGATTCTTATTATGTTAATATTTCCTCAGAAATACTAAAACTCAGCTCAGCATATAAAGATCATCTTATAAACGAAGAATCTCATGGTTTTTTGATCTATTATCCATCGGGTCATCACATAGAGAAATTAGATAGTTTAACTCCTGTTGCACAAAATAAATATTATAAAATATATAAAACGCCACATGCTGTTTTTGTAAAGAGAGGAGGCATGTATAACTGGTTGTTTATTTCAGATTCATTGGTAACCGGTGCACCAGATCGGCGGAGTTGGTTTTCAATAAAACAGATTCAATTGATTGATAAATATTTAATTATTCATCAAGATGTTCCGCCAGACAATACATATAACATTCATATTGTAAATATAGAAACACAAAAAGTAGGACATTTAAATTTTGAGCCGTCTTACAATAATGGAACAGATGAAGGAGGTATGGATACTTTTGAGGTTATAAATAATCAATTGATATTTAATGAGTATGGTGAGCCAGTATTACGAAAAATACCATTACAACAAATCTTTAATACCTTAGATAGTTACTAATAACTATTTATATTTTCTTAGATAAAATAATTACATTTATCTCAAAAAGATGCCTGACTAGGATCTTATTTAAATACTCTAGCAAATAAGCAAAGAAACAACACGGATTAAATGGAAAATTGTACCATCTACAGTCACAATCTAGAATTTGAAAAAGTGATTCAAATCGTCAAAGCAAAGCTTCCAAAAGCCAAAATTGATCGTGATGAGAAGTCTCTGACTGCAACAATTAAAGGTGGATTTTTTGGAAAATCAAAAACCTTAAAAATTAAATATAGAGAAAGAAAAAATCTTTCATATAAGCTCGAACAGATTGAGTGTGGATTGACTGAAAATCTTTCGGGAATGGTTAATTATATTCAATCAATTCCTGCTAAAAATGAGGAAGTTAGAAATAAGTTTTTATACAAGGTGATGTCTGCAAATTATGAAATTCCCTTTATTGCAGAGCCTGAAATGGTCAAAGAGTTTCAATCTATTCTAAAAGAAATAATCAAAGATTTAGACGGTTTTATTTTTGCAGAACCCAATCAATTTTTGAACAAATCAAATGGGCAGTATTTTGCAGATAAAGATTTGAACCTGATTTTAGATACAAACGGGAATTGCGAAATTAAAGATATACAGGTAATTGTAGATGCCAAATATCATGATGAACCCAAAGAGAATTATGAAGAAGAGCAAGTAGCAAGAAAAGAAAAATCAGAGAATTTTTTAACATCTAAAGGAATCAAAATCAATAAAAATTTGCCTTGTGTATCTTCATCTACAAATGTTGATCTTAGAAGTGTAAAAGAAGTAACTGATAGAGCTTATGCACTTTTAATAATCGCAGCCAAAGGAGAAGGAGTGGAGCAGGAACATCTTATAAGAACAGTAGAAGCAAAAAAAATTGATTTCTTCTCACAACAAGAAAATTACATATATCAAGCAGATCATCTCAATGATCAAGAAAGAGCGTATGCTACCTGGCGATATGAGAGTCTCTACGTGATGCTTTGGGCACTAGGAAAAATGGATGAGTTGAAGTACCCAGATGATATTTGCGATGTTCAGACAATAGTGGCAAAGATTTTTGAGCCGACAAGAGAAGAATTTGAAAGTTCGATCACATTGAGAAGTGAATCCGAGATTTTAGATGAATTAGATAAGATTTATCGAATGAATTGGGCTTGTGTTGATGCTAGGATTAATGGACAAGAAGTGTTAGGTAACATCAACCCTAGTGTAGTTTATGAAAGGCATTACTCTTTGAATTGGTTGACAAAATACCACAATCAAGATTGGGATTATGTACAGACAAGTACATAAAATAAAGGGATCAAAAGTTAATTTCTTATTTGTAACAATACTTCAACTGGTATGCGCTTAATTAGTGATAAAGTTTATATCAGTTGGTTTAAGTAAGCTCTTTTACTTTAATTCATATATTTATCATTATTCACGATCTGAAAAACAGTATGCATAAATGAAAAATAAAATATATCAAATTCTATTCGCTGTAATTTTGATTTCTTGTCAAAATCAAAAGAGAGATGATAATACTAGTACTTCAGGTTATGATGAATTAAATACATCTTTGGTTAAGAAATTAAACCAGGCATATAGCGAAGATTTAATTAAAGGGTTTGCTGTTACTATTGTGAATGATAAGGGTACTGTTTTTGAAAAAGGTTTTGGGTTTGCTAATATAGATACTACTTATAAGTATACTTCAAA
Organism: Aquimarina algicola; assembly: GCF_006443095.1. Lineage (GTDB taxonomy): Bacteria > Bacteroidota > Bacteroidia > Flavobacteriales > Flavobacteriaceae > Aquimarina > Aquimarina algicola. The sequence continues at coordinate 233,586 of NZ_VFWZ01000002.1, read as the reverse complement.
AACTACTCAACCGGTTGCTTCTATATCCAAAGTATTGATTGGATTATCATTGATAAAGGCAGAAGAGTTAAACCTTCTTAGCTTAGAGGATCCCATTAACAAGTATTTACCTTTTCCTGTCGTTAATCCTAACTTTCCTGATACAGAGATTTTGGTTAAACATCTGGCTTACCATACATCATCTATTATCGACCAAGATGAAATTTATTTGGATCAATTTTTTCTTGAAAAAGATATAGAAAGATCAGATCATGAAGCTGAAGATTATTATGAATTCTTTAGAAAGGCTAACGAAAAGAAATCTTTAGAGAACTATTTGGAAGACGTTTTTTCTAAAAAGAGATATAAAATCCAACCATATTCAGACAACAAACCGGGAGAAGTAAGAGAATACTCAAACATAGGGTCTGATTTATGTGCTCTGCTATTGCAAAAAGTGGCGAAACAGGATTTTAGAGATTTTACAGCAAAGTATATACTCAAACCGTTGCAAATGAAGTCTTCGGGTTGGCGACCTGAAGAAATGGTAAGCAGTAATCGCTCGAGATTATTTGTGTCAAAAGACATGATGATAACGAATTATGTGCAAGGCTCTTATCCCAATGGTTCTTTTAGAAGTTGTAGTCATGATTTGGGATTGTTACTTTCAGAATTGATTCGAGGATATAATGGTAAAGGACGAATTTTATCTAAAGAAGGGTTTGCAAGATTTTATCAAAAACAATATTACGATGGACAGTTTTATGGCTGTTTTATAGAGTATAATAATAACTGGATACATATAAATGATAAAATGGTTGGACACGATGGAAGTGATCCCGGTGTTTTTACAGGAATGTTCTTTAGTCCAAAAAGAAATACAGGTAAAATTATAATCTCGAATACAGATACAGATTATTTAGGTGATAAAAAAATTTGGGAAGAGATTTCAAACATTTGGAAAGCATTAATACAGTATGAAACTGAATGTATAAAAATTTAGAAGTAGTGTTTAATCAAAAGTTTATTACTTTTAGCTCTCATATTCAAAATATTAACCTACATATTTGATATTTATAGCACCGCATGATGAAAAAAATTACATTATTATTTCTTCTTATTCCATTTTTCTTGTTAGCTCAAAATAGCACACAGGAGATTCAAGATACATTAGATCAAAATGCAACATTGATAGATCAATTTGCTCAATTGGCACCAATGTGTATTAATCCGTATCTGACCGTTTTTTTGACCTCTTTAAGCGCAAAAATTGGATTTCATAATGATTTTGTTGCGACAAATCCTTTTTTTAATAATTGGTTTATAACCATATTGTTTGGAGTATTGTTTTTGTTTACTGCATCAGTTGGAACAGTTTTCAAAACAAATAAAGCAACAGCACCAATAGCATTGGTGGATAATTATCTTTCAAATCATGCTGCTTTATTGATTAATGGATTTATCATGTTGGCTCCGACTATTTTCTCTAGTGATTCTCTTCATGAAGAAGTAGTGTATCAAGCAGGTTTTTTATCAGTTAGTTTTAAAACGATTTTGGTATTGATAACATCAATGTACTTTCTGGTTATCGTTATGAGTGTGCGGTTTTTTCTCGATATTTTGATTTTCTTTTCTCCTTTTCCATTAATAGATTCAGCTTTAGAAATATCAAAAATAATAGTATCCTTAATTTTTGTATTCATTAGTATTATAAGCCCTATGTTATCTGTAATTATCTCAGTATTGATGTTTATAGTGGCATTAATATTTTATCGTCGTTCTGTACGATTAATTCAAAAAACAAAATACTTAATCATATATCCTATTCTGAATCTCTTTAGAAGTAAAGAAAAGATATTAACAAACGGAGAATCATTTTCAATTTTAATATACACAGCAAACCCAACAGAAAAAATCAAGAAAGGTAGAATTGTAAGACTTGAAAAAGAAAACGAGAAATTCTATATTGTTAAAAACAGGTTTCTTAGAAGTAATATAAAAGAAGAGATTGATTTTAGTGATTTTACAATTGATCAAAAAAGTCTTAGTATAAAAATAATGAGTAAAGATGAAAACATAACCATTATTTTAAATCGATCATATCATAAATATATAGAAGAAATAGCAGAAACATTAGGTATAACGATCGAAACAAAAGCGAATGAAAAAATACCATTGAACACAAAATTAATGCATAGATTAAAAAATATGTTTCAAAAAAATGATATTACCGAGTTAAAAGCTATGTAATTGAATTTATATTGTAATCCCCCACAAAACTCAAAAACACTATCATGATGAGTAAGAGATAGAGAATAAGCACGATTATCTCTAATTGATATTGATCATTAATAAACTTAAAATGAATACCCCACTTTTATTGATATTATTTCGCTTGTTGCTTTCACCAATCATTATTGCATTGGCTTATTTTATTGGCGAAAACGCAAAAATAACTATTGTAGTTTTAATGTATTTGGGGTTGATCTCAGATATTTTAGATGGAATTATTGCACGAAAACAAAATATATCCTCAGCCAAATTAAGACGAATGGATAGTCAAACTGATATGGTATTTTGGGTATCTATTGGATTAGCCACTTGGATATTATATCCAAAATTAATCTCTGAAAATTCTACAGCAATTTGGACTATTCTAATCATGGAGTTAGCCTGTTATGTAGTGAGTTTAATAAAATTTAAAAAAGAAACCTGTACTCATGCTTTTCTTTCTAAAATATGGGGAGTGACATTATTAATAGCATTTACATCTTTAATTGGATTTAGTCATGCCGGGATTCCATTTTACAGTGCTATTGTGATGGGGTTAATTTCGCATATCGATGTAATTTTGATTGTATTAATCTTACCAAAATGGACTCATGATGTTCCGAGTGCATATCATGCATATCTGATACGAAAAGGAATCCAATTTAAAAGAAATGAATACTTAAATGGGTGAAAAACTATAGACAATTTTTTAAACAAACTCTTATAATTAAAAATGAAAAGTAATTTGAAGAAAAGCTTTTGTATACTAGTGCTCCTAATTATTAGTTGGGCATCAATAGGCAAGGCTGATATAGATACTAACCCTATCAAAATAGAAGAAGAGTCTATAAAGAAAACACAAAAAGAATACAATGTTTCAAATTTGAAAGAATTTTTAGAAGCTTTGGGAAATGATAGAAAGATTATTATAGAAAACGATATACATATTAAAGAAGAATTAAAAAATGTAGTAACAGATACGAGTAAGTTCTTTAATAATTCTTCAGAAAAAGGATGGTTTTCTCCAAAATATGAAAATGAATTTTATGATATAATGGGCACTTATACATCTTCGGTAGATACTAAAGAGTCATTGAGTAAAGATGGTTTCAAAGGCTTTATCGAAAATGATATTGTACTGGTTATAAAAAAAGCACATAATCTTACCATTACGACTAATACTTCTGCAAATATTATTTTGAATCAGCCCGACGACGAAGTAATTAGGTTCGACTCTTTGGTGAATTTTAAGCTGCAAAATTTAAATATATTTCACAGACCTGAAACAGATGGAGGATGTGGTGAATTTGCTCCTGTAATAACATTTTATGATAGTAGAAATATTATAATCGATACATGTGGATTGAATGGAAGTGGTACAGAAGGGATCTATACCAAAAATGTAAATAACATAGCGATTGTAAAAACAGAAGTGTTTAATTGTAATAAAAGAGGGGTTAGTTTTGAAAATAGTAAGAATGTAAAAGTTATAAAAAGTAATATTCACTCAAACCATTTAGATGCTGATGCAGAGTATTGGGATGGTCCAAGTATATTTTATATTATTGAGAGCGATGTTGAGGTAATAGAGACAAAAATTTTTTCAAATTCTAGTATAGATGAAGCCCCCTTTATAGATATTGATGATAAAAGCAAAATCAAATTTAAAAAATGCGAGATATCTCAAAATGAAAATTTTGTTATTACAGAAAAGCAGAAAAAAGAATTTTTTTAAAAACAAGTTTTATACAAGATCTCATATCGTTTATTAATTACCAACCATAATTATGAAAAAAATAATTTGTGTTATTCTGATGATTCAATTTTTTAGTTGTAAAAATGAAACAACAAAAGACGCTTTTAATACTGGTAATTCTGAAAAAACAATTCAAAAATTAGAAGAAAAATTTGTGACAGCTAAATCTGGATTAAATTATAGAAAACAACCAAAAGGCGAAATCATTGGCAAATTAGAATATGGGAAAAAGGTAGTAGTAACAGAACATACTAATATTGTTGAAACGATTAATGATAATAATGATCTCAAAAAAGGAGAATGGGTAGGAATTATAGTGGATAATAAGACCGTATACATTTTTGATGGGTATTTATCAAACGATAAAGATGACGACAATGCTAATGAAGACCTAAAACATAACAATACTGCTGAAATACTTTTACCTTTTGAATATCGTGATTGGGAAGATAAAAACCCAGCAGATAAAATAGACAAAAACTGGTTAGCACTTTATCAAAAAGAAGGGAAATATTATCTGGATAAAGCCAATTATACAATCAAAAGAGGGTATTCTCCTTGTTCTGGAGATTCTACCAAGATCATTGAAGCAAAAAACAAAACTTTACTTTTTATTAATGATACGAACTTAAAATCCGGAGAAATAACATCTATTAACTTTGATAAAAATAAAATATGTCCTCTGGAACAAACATCTTTTCAGTATCATAATATACAATATAAGATCAGAGCCGAAGGTGATATCATTTCATCAGAAAACGTTCATACAGACAATGGTTTAGAACGATATTGCGAGGTAGAAAACTACAGACTCTACATCTCTATAAATAATAATATAGAGTCTTTGTTTTTAGAAGAAACAACGTTTAATGACACTTTTGTAGAACTACTTTTTGTAGGAGACCTTGACTCAGATGGTAGATTAGACTTTATCTTTGAGGCAAACAGACATTATGAAGAAGAAAGAGTCATAGTATACTTATCTTCTATAGCAAATAAAGAAGAAATCATTAAAAAAGCAGCCGAAGTTGCGATTCAGTTTGATTGTTAAATTGTAATTATAGAATGGTACTTAGATGATAATTACTTTTAGCATACTACTAATTAATCTCTAAAGTATATACTTTTATTGTATAGCAATACAATTGAAAAGTTGTATTTGATTTTTTAAACAAGCAGATAAATTAAATCATAAAATATAAATAACCCTTTACTAAAAATTGATGAAGATACTGTCAGAGAAAACTTATCAAATATTTTGGTTTTTAATTCCAGTGATACTATTTTTCTGTTTTCGAGATAGTGATTCCACTATTAGTATAAATATACATGATATGTACTTTGTAATAGCTTATTTCCATTTAGGAATATTTGTTTCCTCAATATTTGCTTTTATTGGTTTTATATATTGGGTTTTACTTAGTTTTAATCGTAAAACAAACAAATGGATGACAATGATTCACACCATTCTAACGATTGGAGGGATATTACTTATCACATTTTCAAATTCAATATTTGAGAATGGTACATATATTTCTACTCATGATCACTCTTATTTTGATAGTGTGATAACGGCTAATTTTGTAATAGCTATGTCAGTAATTATTGTAGTGTTTGGTCAACTATTTTTGTGTATAAATTGTTTGATTGGAATCTTAAAAAAAGAAAAGTAAAGTAACATTTTTCTATACTTTGACACCTATAATAAACATTGAGTATCATAAACATACTATGTAGACAATAAAAAAACATCATGAAAATATTTTTTCATTTTATAGTTGCTCTCGGACTGATAAGTTGTAATACAAAAACTGAAACTATTGATTATTTTGGTCAAGCAATTCCTCAAACTACTCCTGTGGTATTTGGAGAAAATAGTATTTCAATAAAAGGTCGGTTTGAACATGGGATTTCATTTACACCGGATATACAAGAATTAGTATTTGGAGTTTTAGATAAAGATGATTTTAGTGGAAAAATTTATTATTCTAAAAAGAATACTAATCAATGGACTGAACCGGATATTTTTGAGCCATTAAAAAGTAAAAGTGTATATCTTCCTTATTTTTCACCTGGCGGGAGATCTATTTTATATACACAAAGCAAGTCTGTTGCAAATAATAGCGTAACAGATATCTGGATGCTAAAAAAGACTAATGATTTTTGGGGACAACCTGTAAAGTTGAATAGTCCGATAAGTACATCAACAAGAGAATCTACGGCCTGTATGACTTTGGATAATACCATTTATTTTTCATCTAATAGAGGTGAGAGTGGATTGGCAGATTTATATTTTTCATCACCAAAAAACGGAAAATATACAAACGTTGAACGTATAGATATGGTGAGTTCGGTAAGAGATGAAGAAAGTATTTTTGTCTCTCCTGACGAGGATTACATAATTTTTAGCAGGTATGCGACGGATAAAAATGGCCCGGATTTATATATCAGTTATCGAGATCACAATAAAAAATGGGGAGAGCCGATTGTATTAGATTCTACAATTAATTCTACCGATTGGGAAAGGCGACCATTTGTATCTAAGGATCACAAGTTTTTGTTTTTTACTAAACTTTCATTTGATGATAAGGGTTTGGCTGAATCCGATATTTACTGGGTGAACACAACAAAAGTCTTTAAGCCTTTTGTTTTTCATCCGATTTCTGAAATAAGAATTAAGGTTAAAGAAGAAACTAAAATTTCTATACCGACGAATTATTTTAAAGATATAGATGATCAAAAATTAAAGATTAGTTTTGATCATAAAAAGTTTGAATGGGCAAAATTTGATAGCCAAAAAATGATGTTGACAATGCATCCAAATAAGAGTGGTGAATTTGATTTGATATTCAAAGGTGTAGATCAATTTTCAAATGAAACAGAAGATAAAGTAAGAATAATTGTAGAAGAATAATTAATCAATTTATTATAAAAGTTAAAAGCGAGATATAAAAACTTTACATTTTGTAGCTCCTGAAAAAATAGTATCCTTTTATTCAACTAAATACTATCTTTCATATACAAAACCATTAGAAGTCATAAAATGAGTATTCAAAAAAAAGGATCTAGAAAAATAACAGTCAATAACTCTGATTATCGTTGGAGAGTTTCTCGATTTAGGCGAATTTCTGATTATAGAGTTGAAAATGAGGTTTTGTCTGAGGAGTATATAAAAGTTGCTGAAAAATATGGATTAGGTAGTGTTGCAGATATTGTTTTTAATATCCCTATAGAATTATATGATGTTCCTAAATCAAAAATTATAGTAAAATACTTTGGATTGTGCGTAGATGGTTTTTTAGGACCAGAACAGTTCGCACAAATTAAACCAAAATTAATATCACAAATTATAGAAGATGCTATACTTCAAGGATGGAACCCAAATCAAAAAGGAAACTTTACAATAGAGATATATGAGAATACCGGTAAAAAACATAGACCTGCAATTCTTGTGCTTCCAAATTTTGGCAATCAAGACTTAAAAAACTATGATAATTTGGTGAAAGCTATTCAAATAAATTAAAATAGTATCTAATAGCATAATTAAAACTTAGCTAATCACTTTTGATTAGAGTTTATATAATAATTTGATTCAACAAAGGTTTTTATGTTATGCTTTCATAAAAGATCAAATTATGCCAAAGAAAAAATTACTCATTATAGTTTTTATATCCTGTTTTTTTGGCTTAGAAGCTCAAGAGAAGAGTAGTATAAAGTTAAGAATAGAGCCGGGTATTCTTTTAGAAACAGATTCTGATAATTTAGGATTACTACTCAATATTGAACCTAAAATTAAAAGTTCAGCAAATACAACTATTGGATTAAGATTTGGAATTGCAATAAATCCTCAAAAATTTGAAATTGATGATAGCTCTGGATTTTTTATTGATGATTTAGATGATAATGCCGTTATTTCATTTGTACCCACCTTTGATTATTATTTAAATGACAATCATTTTCGTCCTTATGTAGGATCGGGTATCGGATATTATATATTCAATGACATAGATATTTCCAACCGTAATAATTCTTCAGATATTGTAAATGGGAGTGTTAATAATCAACTAGGTTTCTTGTTAAGAGCTGGGTTCGAATTAGGAAATACAAGATTTGGATTAGAGTATGATTTTATTCCAAAAGCAGATATCAAAATACCAGATGATCAAATAATTGGAACGGTCGATAATAGTTATTTTGGTGTTTCCATTGGATTTATACTTTTAGGAAAAAACAGAGTAGAAGAATTATAGAGCCGATGATTTTGTAATGAATTATTGAGATTGAATGCAAAGTCTTTATTTGATATTGTTATAAGAAATAAGATTCCTTTACTTTGGATAGAATTTGACTCAATATTTTTGAGTCTTCGGTTAATAGATGTCCGGCATTCTTAATATAATTAGGTTTTGCGTTTGGTAAGAGATTTGCAAGTTCTTTTGCACCCAGAATTGGAGCGAGCGTATCGTCTTCACCATGCCAAATATGTATAAGGCAAGTAATTTCTTGGTAAGGGATATTCCATTTTCTAGAAAAAATCTTCATATCAGTGACATGTCCTTCTACACCATTAGAAAATGCTTCTTGCAAGTGATCCACTGCTATTTGAAAAGCTTCAGACTTTTTCATTAGACAAATAATATTTTTATCTGCCTCGCATAGTTGTTTAAAAACTTGATTAAACGTTCTTTCAGGATTATTCTTAAGCCCTCTTGCAAAACTTTTACTAATCGATCTAATTAAAAAAGGAGTGTACTTATTAAGTAAGTATCCCAGTTTATTAGATATTGCCATCTGATTCTTATACCCGGGTAGATCTTGTGGAGCTGCACTGCTTATTAGTGATAAAGATGTAAATCGGTGAGGGTATTGCGCAGCACAAGCCATTGCATATGGACCTCCCCCTGATACTCCTCCCAAAGCTGTTTTTTCAAGTTGTAAGTGATTCAAAAACTCATTGATATCAGTAGCCCAACTTAGAAAAGAAGCTTTTGGATTTGGTGAAGAGTTCCCATATCCTGGTCTCTCCGGATAAATCATTTTTATTCCCAGTTGATAGCACAAATCATTTTCTGCAGAGATGCGAGAACCCGGTGATCCATGAAAAACGATAAATGGTATCCCATCTTCGGGGCCATAAGTCGAGTAGCTTAATATTCGATTATCGCTCAGACGAATAGACATACTAGTCCTGTCTTCAGTATGAGCTGAAGTTATTGTTTTCATAAATAAATGATTTTATTATTTACCTTTTAATTCTTTTTAGAGCATTTTCTGATTGTAGGTCGCGAAGAAGATCCCACTTTTTTTTAGTCTGAAAATTCAATCTGTAAATTTCTACATCTAAATCATATCGTTTATCTCCAAAAGATTCGTTGATCAAATTGTCGATTTGTATCAATGATGCTTGTTCCTTTATAATAAGAGCACAGTTAGGGTTAGCCTGCTCAATAAATTGAAAATATACGCTCTGTAAATCGCTGGGGGCTAGTGTAACTATTTTTTTAAATGCTCGGCTGAATGTTTCATAATTTTCATACCCCAATTGATAAGCAACTTGCCGGATTTGAATATCAGACTGAAGTAATTCTATACCCTTTTTTATACGTAATAGCTCATGATATTGAATAGGAGTTACTCCTATTTCGGATGTAAACACCCTATATAATTGAACTTTTGAGAGACAAGCAATATCAGCCAGTTCATCAACTTTTACCGGTTGATACATGTTTGCTTTAAGATGCTCAATAACATTTTTTGTTGCTCTCATATTACAAATATACTACTCGTATACAATACAGAAATGACGAATTATTTCATTTTTAAAGAGCAAACACAAAAAAAATAACAATATATAATGAAAAAACATATAGTTTTTCTAACTCGACACCCATACATACCACGCTATTTTATCTTTATTAAAGAAGTCAAATCTAGCAAAAGGTAAAAAATAATTACTTTTATCTTCAAGTACTATAAGAGATATCATGAAATTTTAATAGCTAAAACAAGTAGCAGAATGAATATCTTAAATATTAATAGAAAAGGCTTTATTGATGATTGGTATATAGCTCTTTTGTACACAACCCACTTACATTTATAAAATATGATAAAAAAAACCTTAATTATAATAGGTGTTATTACAATCGCTTTCCTTGTATATAAAGGATTGAAAAGAGTGAATTTTAATTCTGATTATGAAGTAGGACAAAAAATTGATAGCCTTAATGGAGTTGCCGTATATTATAATGGCGGGGTTGATAATGTAGTACAACGAAACACAAAAGATGGCTATAATCTTGGACTCGAATACCAATGTGTTGAATTTGTAAAACGATATTATTTTGAGTATTACAATCATAAAATGCCAGACAGTTATGGTCATGCGAAAAGTTTTTATGACAAAAATTTTGGTGATGGAGAAATAAATACAAAACGGGATTTGACTCAATATTCTAATCCAAGTGGATCTAAACCAAGAGAAAGTGATTTGATTGTAATGAGTGGTACTATTTTAAATACATACGGGCATGTAGCTATAATAGCAAAGGTTACTGATCGCAAAATTGAAATCATACAACAGAATCCCGGACCTTTTTCTCCATCACGAGAAACGTTTGAGCTTATCAAAACGAAAGACGATACATGGAAAATTAATGACGATAGAGTTTTAGGATGGTTAAGAAAACAATCAAATGAAAAATAGAGTAGCCATAATTCTAATACTATTCGGTTTTTTCTCCTCTTGTAATAAAACAAAGAAAAGTGAAGAAACAATTAAATCAGACAAAATTGTGAAAATAGAATTTACAGATAAACAAGGAAATAAAATATCAAAAGAAGAACTGGCTTCTTCTACAGGAACTTTCAATTATGCGATTTATGGGATTGAAGGAGTCTCAAGATCAGCAATAGTATTACATGAAGAAGCAAGGCAATTTGGTCAAAAAGGGGATTATAAGAATGCGATACAAAAATTAGAGCTGGCAAATAAAGAAGCTCCAAAATGGGCATACCCTTTATATGATTTAGCCTATACCTATTTGCTTCAAGAGGATTATGAAAATGCACTAAAGTATTATCGTTTAACTGATGAGGTAGCTCCCAAAGGATTTTATACTTCTAAAACAGCTTTACATACTCTAGAAAGAGAAAAAACAGGAGAATTGCCAAAGGGACTCTATAGGTCTTATTTGTCTCTGGAATGGATAAATAACGCTTCTGAAAAAGAAGAAATGATAAAACTGTTGGTTCAAAAAATTCCTTCTTTTGCGCCAGCATGGAAAGAGTATTCAAGTTTATTAGAAGGTAAAGAAAGACTAAACGCAATTGAAAAAGGTCTTGAACAAAACCCTGATGTTGAGACTGAAGGAATGCTTCTTATCAATAAAGCTCTTGCAGTAAATGAAAGTGGAAATTTGAAAGAAGCATCTGAAATATTAACTAATGTTATTTTTAATACTAACACCACATTTGGAAATATTGAAATGGCAAAATTTGTGTTAAATAGTATTTCAGAAAAATAAATAACAATCAACAAGATTAGAAACTAGTTTATTCTTAATATCTGATCTTTAACTTGTGCAAAACATGTATCTTAACTAACATTTAAATAAAATGGGAGATAGGCATCAGGATATAGTTATCAAAAATGTTGAAAATAATGAATTAGATAATATCGCTGAAAAGGTAGTAAACTATCTAATCGAAGAAAAAATCATTAGTAGTAAAAAGTCTGATAATGTTTTAGGCAAAGATTTAGGATATGCTCCCGGAGAGCATTGGAATTTAGCTGTCAAGTATCCTGAAGAAGAACACTTTTTAGAGTTATGGACAAATGGTTTAGAGATTCGGAAGGGGAGAACAGTGTTTTGGGCAGATGGAGGAGCGTTTGAAAAAATAGAATGTCCAAAATGTGGTGAAAATAACCTTCATTGTGAATGGGGTGAATTATTTGGTCAATGGATAGAAAACCCTACCTCAGCTAATTTAGAATGCATTACTTGTAAAGAATCAAGTTCAATAAGTGAATACAAATTTGAGCCGATTTGGGCTTTGAGCAACTTAGGTTTTGTTTTTTGGAATTGGCCAATTTTTAAGAATTCGTTTATTATAGAATTAGAGAAACTTACAGGAAAACAAATTATCAAAGTCGAAGGGAAGTTATGATACAAAAATACATCATGCTAGTCTATGAAATCGCAGCGCTTGTTAGGATGTAAATATATTATATCGGTAAATTAACAACAGACAAAAAAATAAGCTAAAATGAAGAGTATAGATTTGAAAAACAAAACAACCGAAAAGTTGGAGTCTGAATTAAAGCGCCTTAAAACGATCATAGGAGCATTGATTGGGGTTTTGATTCTGTTATTTGCGGTTACTATTTATGGGCTATTGACCAAAGAAAATAAATCAACTTTTATAGCCTTAATTGCTGTTGCCATTTCTTGTAGTGCCATTCTTCCGATGCAATTTAATAACATGAAAAAAATAAAGACAGAGTTGAATATTCGAAAAGAAAAATAATGAAACGCTATGCAATAACAAATAGCAAAAAATAGAATTAAAAACTTAACTTCTTTCTAAACATAAAAATGAATGGACAAACTATTACCAATATTAAAAACTTCGGATTATAAAAAAGACGAAAAACTGCTATTCAAAGAATATTTATTTGAAAGTGAGATTTCTCCAATCGTAGCCTATGGAAAAGATAGAGGAAGAATGGTAATGTATGAATCTGCTACAGACGAAAATGATTTTAATTTAAAATTTCCAAAGCTCAAAGAAGAGGCACTCTCAAATCTTAAATCCATTGATGTTCATTATCAAATTACTGATGCAGAAGGGACAAAAATTTTATTTGCAGAAGGAAATGAATATGCAAGTGAAAAAATCCTAGATAAAGATTTTATGATGAAAATCGCTTCAGAATTAAACAGCCAAAGCTTAATGGTTGGAATTCCCTTTAAAGGATTACTTATTGCGATAGATGCTAACTCGCCAATGCGTTTAAAACTGCCTGTAATTGTTAAGCAATACTTCGACAATCCACAGCAAGATAAAATTTCAGATAAGGTATTTATGGTGCAAAATGGAGAAATCGTAGCTATTGGTGGAGAAAAAATACCAAAAACAAATGATTCTGATAGTTTTTCTTTTTCAGAAGATAAAAACCAAAATTATAGCATAGAACTTAATAGCAATAGTATAGATAGGCTAACAGAAGATGTAAATATATCCTTTCAACAAGTGTTATTAATGATCATGCAAAAAAAATCTTTTGGAGGTCAAATTACATTTAAGTTGAATGATAATATCAATCTGGATACTAAATTAGTAGATAAATGTCATTCATACATTAGTCAAATTGAAAAGAATGAAATGCTACAGGTACTTTCTCAAACATTAGCCAATAGTAAGGTAAATTTCAAATTTCTTCATAATGGAGAACTAATTGCTCCAAAAACTTCTAATAGTACAGAAGTTGAAAAGACCGACAATTCAGAGATGTCTAATGAAAAAAATAAAAAACGTTGGTGGGAATTTTGGAAGTAAAAACAATTTGCAATGAACTCGTTTAAACAAGTTCAATAGAACAAATCACTAATTTACTCATAACCAGCAGTGATATATATCTTGCTACTAATGTTATTTTATAAATTTCAAAAAGAACAGTTGTTGTACAATAAATTTATATTCAAGTCATATACCTAAAAGATAATGAGTACTTTTTTAATAATCTTAATTATCATTATTCTGATCATCTTAGTTTTTGAGAAAAAATATAAGTTTATATGGATCCTTATAATACCATCTTTATTTCTATTACAACCTCTCGGATTTTTACTAATGGATATCTACAATAGAAATTTTAAAGACGATGGTTACGGAGATGATTTAGAACCTATTTCTTCAGAAATAAAAAATATAACCAATTATAAGAAAGCTGCCCTGATGATGGTGAATAATTGGAAAAGAATAAACACTCAAATTGTAAAGGATGATCAACAAATTTTAGAAGAAGTCTTACATAATGAACGCGAAAGTACGCCAAGCGAATTAATCGACAGCATGATCACAATTCAAAAAGACTCTTTTAATCTAAGGTTTATAGCTTATCCCGGGAATTGTAAAATAACCGAAAAAGACACCATAATAGAATTTAAGGCGGATCAATCAGATTATAATATGGTTTCTAACGATGCAAACGAACTTTATGAAATACCTCCTTATTCAATATATAAACACAGTATTATTTTTAGTACTGTACCTATAAAAACTTCTATCTACATCAGTCATATTAAAAATAACTTTTACTACAAAATTGATGAATATGATGAATGGTAGTTGTCGAAAATAAAGATATACTAAGCCTTATATAACAAGTAATTTTAGGAAGGGATACCTCAAACATTCAACCAAGAACCAAAAACATTCTTGGGAGAACCTAATACGTTAAATTTTTAACCTTTGATATTCAAATTTGAATGTAATAGGTTAAAATTTTAACAAAAAATACTCTCCGATGAATGTCAAAGCTTAAAACTTTAACAAAAAACATTCAAAATTGAACCTTTGAGATTCAACGGCGAATGTAAAAGGTTCGCGATTGAACCTTTACTATTCAAAACTGAAACTCAAAACAAATTTGATTCACCAAAAACACTTAACGATAAGCTAAAAATAATCCTTTTTGAATCTGAAACGTTTATTGAATTACTAATTACCTGTAAGATCTACAACAAAACCTTTAAGACCGACCAGATCATAAAAAACGATTACCTTTATTATTTTGAACATATTGAGTATTGTTTATGAATCATTAAACTATTGTACATGAAAATCCAACAAGCATTAGCATTAATTTCTGAATTTTTAGCTATTGACCCTTTATCTAAGCCAAAAAATAACCTTCAGGATGTTGAAAGATTAGAGAAAGAATTTAATCAAAAATTACCTGAGGAGTTAAATGAATATATCCAATATCATGCTCTTCAAAGCGATTTCTATTTTGATACTGTCGGAAATCCGATGAGATTGTATGGTATTAATAACTTAAAAAAATTACAAGAAGGGTACAATTATAACCCTATTGAACAAAAAGCAATTGATGGATGGCCAGAACATTATTTTATGCTTGCAGACGAAGGCGCAGATCCTGTTATAATCGATTTGAATTCAGGCAAAATGAAAATCCAGAAATTAATGCATGGTGCTGGTAGCTGGGAATATGGCGAAATAATTGCGGATAATATAGCCCAGTTTTTATTATGCAGTTCGGCATTGCATCATGCTTTGACCGGATTTGAAGAAGAAGCAATAGTTGATGATGAAAACGGTTTTTGTCTTGCCCCTCGAGCCTCTGAATGGTATTTTGAAAATATAAAAAAATGGGCAGGAGATTATCATGAAGAATGGTGTTCTGTTTTTGATAATTATTAGATAAAATATATAGACAATCCTAATTTTTATATTATTTGAAATCGTATGGTATTTTGTGATATGGTAGATTAATACATGCCAATAAAAATTAAGGGTAGTATTACGATTCTACTACAAATAGTAAATGTAGAATAAGAATATAAAAGTAGATTTGGTATCTGAATGTAGTTACCTGTCGGCCCCTAAAGAATAATACAAATAGATTTTTCAAAGAATTAGAGTATTCATTTTATCAAGCTGTATAGTTAGCTAATAAAAAATACTTTTGATGAAAAAATATTCTCTGTTTATTTACACGTTTTTTTGTTTACTACTTGTAAGTTGTAGTAGTAACGAAGATAATTTGGATACTACCGATGCTGAAATGGATCAAAATTCTGGAGGTACTACAGAAGAGGAATCCGGAGAGAACCCAGATGCTCCTACACGAGAAATAACACAACGTACAGACGTAAAAACATTCATATTTGGACATAGTCTTATTGTACATACTCCACCGCTTATTCCTACTCCAAGTGATGAGACAACGGTTCCACATTGGATGCATGCTTTGTCCCAATCTGCCGGGCATAGCTATGCTGTAGATGGTCAATATGGTTTTTTACCACAACATGATAATCTTCCGCCAACTGCTCAATGGGGATTTGATATTGCGTCGGGGGTTTGGAACTCTGAAGTAGAGCCTTTTTCTGAAGCCGATTTTAATACTATATTATTAACTGCAGCTAATTTTATCCAATATCAACCTGCTAATATACCTTATGATGGAGAAAATCCTGAAAACGTAACACCTATACAAGCTACCAATACGATTATTGATTGGGTTACAGAACAGGAAGAAGGCATAACAGTTTATATTTATGAAAACTGGCCTGATATGGCTGGTTTTATGAATTCATTCCCTCCTACGGAAGAAGCGTTTGCCGCTTATAATACCAACATATTAGGAGATTTTCATAATTGGTGGTTGGATTATCATGATGCAATACGTATTGATCAACCTAATGTTAAAATGATTCCGGTAGGACCAATCATAAGTAAATTGCTAACAGATACGGCATTAGAACAAATTCCGATTTTGGACTTATATGAAGATGATGCCCCGCATGGCAGACCAACGATTTATTTTCTAGCAGGTTTGATTACCTACTCGGCGATGTATGGTACACAGCCGCCATCAGATTTTGAGATTCCGGAAACTGTGCATAGTATAGTTAGAGATAACTATCAAGAAACATTAGATTTTATTTGGAATGAGCTTCAAAATTTTAATGACGAGAGTGGAAACAGTCGTGTTTGGTAATCTGTAGAGTTCGTGGTGAAAAGAGGCAATTACATATGTATTGCCTCTTTTTTTTTGATGTATTTTGTCGTCAAACGTAATGTGTATAATTTTTTAAGTTATTTGATTTTCAAATAATGCTTCAATCAAATTTGTAGATATAATTCTATGGCTTTCTATTTGCTTTTATAAAAGCTGTAGGATCTGTATATCCGTCAATATTTTCTGAGTATCCTTGTCCTACAGGAAGGGTAATATCATCCCGTATTTCAAAGTGTAAATGTGCCAAATATATACCATCAGCATTACCTATTGTAGCAATCTGCTGACCTTTGTCTATAAACTGCCCCGAAGAGACCATAATAGTGTCGCAATGTGCATACAGTGATTCTATAACTTTATTATCATGAGTTTTATGCCAAACGCGAATCACATTACCCCAGCCACCACCAATGTTTTCTGCAAAATGTACATAACCGCTTGCAATGCTATATATAGGATCTCCTAGATCAGAGTTGCCCCCCGTTACAGCATTCCAATCATCTCCCAAATGATAGTTTTTTCCAAACTTTTGAGCATTATAATATCCCTTTGCATTAGGTTTACCCACAGGAAAATCAAATCCTTTGGCGATAAATTCTGGATTTTGTTTAAATAATGTAGTGACAGAATCTAATAAAGAGATTTGCACCGGTTTCTTATTTACGTCATTGATTTGATGAGCGGATACGATGCTGGGATTCGTTTTTTGCTCGTGATGACAAGAGTACAAGATAAAAATCAGAAAAAATATGGTAAAGTGTCTCACTATGTTGTTGTTATATCAACAAATTTATTGTTTTAATTGATAATTTTCCATTAAAAAATCAATTGAAAACCCTATTTTTTGATACATGTCTTTTGCCATCTGTGATGCTTGTAAGATTACTATAGAGAGATTATGATTAATTGCGTTGTTGATAGCGTGATGCATGATTTCTAAAGCGAACCCTTGTTTTCGTTGTTCTGGGATAATACCAAGACTATGTATGCCTAGCACATTGTTGGTAACATGCAAAATAACTGTACCTATACACTCATTTTTATAAAAAGCTATAAAATAAGGTACTACATGTATTGTTTTTAATACAACTTCAGGACTTATATGGTAATTGAAAGCATTATAAAATGCCTTGCTCCATAATACTGAATCAGTTTTGTTGGTTACCTTTTTGAGTGTAATCGACTTTTGAGTTTCAAACTTATCAGTAAGTTCCATACTCATACCATACTGCAAAGATTTAAGCATAAAACTATTGCCAGTAAGTAATGGATGTTGAGTTGATGTAGTATTAAAATAAGAAAAGGTAAGCCCATCATGAGTCTGCATTTTAGAGATGATCTTCTCAATACTTTCTTCAGACAGAAGCGCATTTGTCCAGATTCGGTTGGGCCATTGAGAGCCATCTATTTTTGAAATATAAATGGGTTGAGCTTCAATATAATTTTGAAATGATTGTCCTGCTGTTGCCCACAAATGGGTCAGATTTTTGATATTTAATTGTATAGTGTTCATTTTGTATTAATTAAGATGATTCCGATAATCATTATAAAAGCACCTAGTAACCGTTTTGTAGTTATCGGTTCTACCGGTAAGTGTAACCAACCGTATTTTCCTGCTATGATCGAAAAAATAAGCTGTCCGCAAAGACCTAGAGTTATCATTTTGGATATTCCTAATTTTGGGATGGTATAAAAATATAATGAGATACCAGCCATACTAAAAATACCACCAATGCACCACAAATACCAAGGTGCGTTTTGCGTTTTAAGAAGTTGAAAGGTTTCTTTTTGGAAACAAAATAAGAATACAACTCCTACTACTGCGCTAGTAATTGATGTAGCTATTACAGCAAAAACAGGATGCTTGGCCAATGTGCTTAATTGCGTGTTGAAACCTGCTTGAATAGCTAGAAATACCCCTCCCATGAATGCCAGTATATATAGTATTAATTTCATACTGCAAAGATGAATCTATATATTTTATGTTCTCTTTACATATGTTGATGGATATGAATCAGGATTCTATTTTTTTGCGAATTCTACTTAATTGAGTAGGGGTGATACCCAAATGTGAAGCGATATAATGCAAAGGGACACGATTTTCGATATTAGGATGTGCTGTTATAAAATCCAGATATCGCTCTTTTGCATGATTCAGTACAATTTCTATTTCTCTCTTTTCTTTATTGATGACCCAGTTTTTTTCGAGGTATGCAATGTAAAAGTTTTTTAAGTCTATGTTTTCATCCATCAATTGTCGATATTTTTTATAGCTAAAAGAGATAACAGTTGCTTTTTCTATAACTTCGAGTGCAAAATGAGACGGAGTATTTGTGAGTGCAGATACCGTTGATACTACAAGATTGCCTTCCAAAAAAATATTTTTATGGTATATGTTTCCTTCACTGTTAAGGTAATAAGAAACAATGGCACCTTGATAGAGAATGTGTATATGATTAGATACTTTTCCGATAGGAAGCAAGAGTTCTCCTTTATCTAATACCTGAACCTTTGCTATATCGCATATAGAGGCGATCACATTTTGATGAACCGGATAGTATTGGTGAAATATTGATGTGATAAAATCTTTGTATTTAGCAACCTCATACATTCTCTTGATCTAATTTATGAAGTCTAAAAGTAATAAATCCTATTTGAAGAGAGAAGTGCAAAGGTAAAGACTGTTTGTAAGTACATGATATATGTCGACCACTTTTTGAAAAAGAAATAGGTATAGAAGTATATCAACGCTTAAAACACCTATATAAGGTTATATAGGTGTTTTAAAAATTGACAATGTGCTCACTTAAAAATCCATAGTTTTTGGGGTAATTTCGTATATTTTTATGTAGACAATTACCGTTGTAATTATCATTTGTTTTTTCGTTCTTTTATCGAGTTAAAATTAGAGACATAGATATCTGCAATTCTACTAATAGGATATGCTGTAGCGGCTTTATAGTTTGTTTTTCCTAGTTCTTGCCTGTATTCTGGATCAATAACAATCTTTTCTATTGCATCTGCCAGACTATCGATACTGGTAGGATCAAAAAACTCTCCTTTGTATCCTTCTTCTTGTACCAAAAGACTTAAGTCGCCTATATCCGGCATTACAACTGCTTTGCCATAACTACCTGCCTGGTGTAATACACCCGAGCTTCCTGTAGTAGAAGTATAAGGAAAGACAACCATCGCGCTTTCTTCAAAAATTATAGGAACATCTGCTTCTTCTACATAACCGGTAAATACCAGTCCCGGTACGTGGCTATATTGTTGTTGTACCGTATCGAGATAGCCTATTACATTTGGATTATCAGTCCCTGCAATTACAATCTCAAGATCTACTGTTCTTCGGGCTCTTATTTTTTCTACAGCTTCAATCAAGATTTCTACTTTCTTATAGGTCCCAAACTTACCAAAGGTCATAATTTTTAATGCTCCTTTTGGGATTTGATATGTGGGTTCTTTTGGTAACTCAAAAGTTCCATGAGGAATCAAAGCAATATTATTGGCGTGATATTTTTCTTGTAAAATATCTACATATTTGCTAATGGTTACTGCAACGATATCTGCATTAAGAATAAACTTTGTTAAGGTAGTACCAATTGACGTATAGATACGTTGCAAAAGTTTACTTTTTGTAAATCCTGCACTATTAAGATCTACCTGCTCCATAATATTATGTAAAAGAACGATTGTTGGTATCTTGAGCCGTACACAACGTTTTGGTAATAATAATCCGAGCGCTGCAGCTATTTTTTTGTCTCCAAACTTCATGAATTGAAGGTTGAATAAGATAGCATCAGGTTGGGTTTGCTTAATGGCTTTT
Organism: Aquimarina algicola; assembly: GCF_006443095.1. GTDB lineage: Bacteria > Bacteroidota > Bacteroidia > Flavobacteriales > Flavobacteriaceae > Aquimarina > Aquimarina algicola. The sequence goes on along the minus strand of NZ_VFWZ01000002.1, from coordinate 212,982 downwards.
ATCACCGAAAATATATTAGCATAGCTATTAAAAGTCCAACATTTTTTTACAGTTACATGTACTCCTTGCTCAGAAAAATTAAGATTAGCTTGATCTTCTGTTACATCTGTGAGTAATATAACTTCTGAAACGTTACTGTGCTGCCTAAACGATTTGACCAAATGATATGCATATTCATTAAGAGTCACTTTACTAGGGGGATAAGCAGTTACAATAGCTAGTTTCATTTTTTGAGAACGTTATAGTTATTAATGTTTATTTTTATTTATCCTTTAATAACACTTCAAAGATGAAATATTTTTTGGATACCAAAAGAGCAAACCGGTTGAGTGGTTCTTATCTTGCGACGAGTTGACATAAGCCACAGATTAATAGAATTAGGTTATCCTCTGATGTTTTATAAAAAACAAGAGCTGAAAAACTAATAATACAACCATTGCAATGATCTGCATAATTACAACTTGAGCTAAGGTATCGTGAAAAAAGATAATTAATATAATTTGAGATATCCCCAATACTGCCGAAATGAGTACAGGAATATATTGATCTAGCGATAAAAAATAATAGGCAAAAATATTAGATATAGCAAATGTTGAGGTGGCAATTGCATATTTCCATAATAATGGAGCAATACTAATATATTGGTCACCAAACATAATGTTAATCACAAATTCTGGAAAAAAATAACATGTAGTCACAATACTTACCGATAATACCATTATGTATGCTACATATTTAAAAAGTATAGAAGTATGGGGTTGTCCTTCTTTTTGTTTTTCGACTACTTTTGGCAATAACAACATCACAAACATCCATGCAACAAAATAAACAACTCTCCCGATTAAGGCTAGCGAAGCGTAAAGACCTGCTTGATAGGCGTCAAAATAATGCTTAACCATCAAAATATCACTATTGTTTATGATGATTTGTGTTAGTTCATAAAAAGCAGTAAGCAAAAAGAAGCGCATTACATATCTGGATTTTGCAGAAGGCAATGTATGTTTTTTTGTGATCTCTATATCACTGCTTTCAAAAGGTAATAGACCAAATAAAAAGGAGATAGAAATCCCTAATGCAATCAAAATTGAGGAAGGGATATCTATAAGGTAGATCAAAAGGATTGTAATGATCAGTCTACTCAACATTTCACCTTGATATGTAATAGATAAAGAGACAAACTTTTTATTCCCTTGAAATATCCCTCTATTGACACTCATGATAAAATAAATCGGAATCCCGATACCGAATACGATAAACATTTGATAAGATTGTGTATTAAAAAAGTCTTGAAACAACGTAGATAATACAATCAACAGTATCCCAAAAACACTACCGATTATAGTAGCATATTTATATATAATATTGATGAAGTTTTTAAAAATAATATGATCAAACAGAACTGTGAATTTTGCAGTAGACAGTTGAAATGTCATGGCAACAAAGGATAAAACGAGTAAAAAGGTAATTAACAAAGCTGCGTCTGCAAATTCTTTGGGGCCAAGTACTCTTCCTAGTATTAAGTTATAGAGATAGTTGCCTCCATTTACAAAAATAACGCTGATCATAAATTTTTGTTCAGCACTTAGTTTTTGTAGAATCGTATTGTTGATGGTCATTAATAAATATTGTTTTGATTGAATTTTTTGTGTTAACTAAAGATACTCTTTTTTAACAAAACTGCTATACCCTATAAAAAATAGGATATAGCAGTTGGTTTCTAAAAAAATTAAATTACTACCTCTTATTTAATTAAGAAGCTTCCTTCATAGCGATTTTTATAACTATCACCTCTTACAATATATTTATATACACCTTGTTGTAAATTATTTGCGGTAAATGTAAATGTATTAGAGGATGCTCCTGTAGAGCTATTTATGTCTTGTTTTTGTACAACTCTACCTAACATGTCTACTACAGATATTGATATTTTCTGATGTTCTGTTGGCAGGTGTATTGTGGTTTGACCTCTAAAAGGATTTGGAGAGTTGAAAATTGTAACTCCTGATTGTATAGAAGTTTCTGTATTGTTCTCGTCAATTCCTTTTGATTGAGTGAATGCTAATTTAGCTACTTCTAGTTGGAAAGGAGAGAAACTCTTATAGTCACCTTGTATAGAGAATACAATACTTCTTAACTCATCCGGAACAAAGCTTTGGTTACTTTGTGTATAGAACTTAGAGAAAGGAATCGTATATGTTTTTTTCTTAGGATCTGCTTTGATTACATACCTCAGCCTTTGACTCCAGTCTACCAGGTCTTTGGTTACCAGGATCACTTCTACATCTTTGTCTGCAAACAGTTCAAATTGTACCGCTTTGTAATCAGAAATATTTAATGTAAGATCACCACCAAGTATGTTTCTAAATAAGTTTAAAGTTTCTTTGATATTTCCATTTACATTCGCATCTCTTTCTACAAAATATTCTCCTTCGTTTTGGTCTGTTCTTTTATTTTCAGAAATATTGAATCTATTGATGTTTGCACCTTGCTCAAGGTAATCAATACCCCAAGGTCCATCAGCAAGATAAAGGTTATCTGCTTTGTTAGGATCATCAGTTTTGATAGAGAACCCTATATCAAATAAGTATCCTGTTTCTATAGTTACAGTTTCAGAATATGCTCCTGATAATGGAATGGTCTCCGTCATTAATTGCTCTATTGATAATTCTGTAGCTCTTTTGTTTCCTCTAAAATAGAATTGGTTTTCTTGCGTCTTATTTATAATATCCAAAGTAAGCTTACCATCTCTATAAAATCCTTTTTGTACAAATACTGATGGGATGTTATTAGGGATAAAAGTTTTACCTAGAGGTTTATTCAAAGCTAATTTGTCTAGAATAGTATTCGTTATTTTGGCTATTTGTGCAACAGATCCTCCCCATATTTGGAAATTAAGGTAATCACCTTCTGGGTATTGGTTAATGTTCCATAAACTATATAATTCATTTTGAAACTCATCTGTTCTTACAGAAAAGTGTACAGCATGCTCTATTTCTCCACTTCTTCTTTTAATTTTGGTATTGACCAAAGTATGGTTTCCGAATCGTAATGTTCTTATATCTTCTATCACAGAACCATTAAGTCTATCGCATATTGTTTTTGAGTGATCGTATACTCCTCCTTTGGTTGCCATTGCCAAAGCTGCTGCAACTCTATCACTTTGTTTGTAATAATCTATTGAGAATACAGAGGTTGCATTGGTTACTCCTATTAAATCATCAGGACTGGATACAAAAGAAGTCTCTGTTCCTGATGCTCCCGTAGCAGGGAAATAAACACTCAAATCAATCTGGTTTGATTTAGCATATCTTTTGCCCGGAGCAAATTTTTGCTGTAAGCTCTGTTTGTTGAATATTGTATTGGTTTTGGATCGTACAAAGTTTCTTTTTGCGATCAAAGTAGCTAAATCTCCATTGCTTTCTAATCCACCATCATTACCAGAGGTTACAATACCTTCTTCTGTAAGTTCAAGGATATTAGTTGTTTTTAAAGATTGGTATTGATCTGCTTTGATATGAAATAATACATCATTAAAATCATGGTCTGCTTCCGGATAATCCCTTCTTGCATCTTCAAAACCTAATACGATACTTTCATTTTCGGTATCAGCCAATAGGATATTGTGAGGGCGCAGCGCTTCGTCACATTCAGGGTTATAGTCATCGTCAGAGTGCAACTGCCATAATCCAGAGTCTATTGTTCCACTATCCCAACCATCTGCAAGTAATACCCAACCGATACCGGTATTAGCAGGAATACTTCCTATACTTACTGTATTACCGGCACTTAGGTTACCATCACTTCCTGCTTTTGAAGCATTAGGAAACACAATAGTAATATCTTCTGGAGCCGGAGTATTTGTAATAGGTGAATTGATGTCGTATGTATAGTACCCTAAAACACTTTTGTAATTTGTATTTTCTCCAATGAAGGTTACAGTGATATTTGTTGTAGATTCTACAGTAATATTAGTATCGTATCCTGAGTATATATAATTAGGGTTTACGTTTGGTAAGTTATTGCCTTCTGGTAAAGCTCCATCAATACGGTTAAGGTAAGATGGTGATAAAGTTTCGTTTGCACCTAGATAATCAGGGGTTCCATTACTGGTAAATGTTCCTAAATAATTATATCGTTCGCCAATACTTGCTAAAGGAAAACTAGCAGGAGTCTGATCTCCGTTATCAGAATCAAATACAGTCTCTTTGGTATCAAAGTTATCATCAAGACCATCTTGATCAAAATCATTACCGGAAGCTACTGTATCTGCAATATTATCACTATTAGTGTCGTATGCGTCTACAGTATCAAGTTTACCATCGTTATTAGAATCGGTATCAAGAAAATCAGGATTATCTGTGGTATCTGTATTTACATATCCTTGTGGAGTTCCTCCCTGATCGGGATCAAAAGCATCATCCATACCATCTCTATCCTGATCAGTACCTGATAAGGTTACAAAGCTTGCACTGTTTTGACCTTCAATAAGATCTACAATACCATCTTGATCGGCATCAATATCATAAGGATCATATATTAAATCGCCATCGGTATCTGGTGGAAAAAATGCTACTCCTGTTTGATCAACATCAATAACATCTGCTACACCATCAAGATCAGAATCAACATATCCAGAATCTTCAGAATTAAACATTCCGTCACCATTGGTGTCATAACTACCTAATCCTGCTTCTACAATATCAAAAATCCCATCATTGTCACTATCAAGGTCAAGTACATTTGGTACACCATCTCTATCAGTATCAAAAGCAAGAGATACCCCACTGTTACATGTATTACCAAAGTCAGCATCCAGATAGTTAAAGATTCCATCTCCATCATCATCACCATAAGGGTCAACTCCGCCACCTTCTACAACATCAGGAATACCGTCTCCATCTGTATCCTGATCATACGGGTCTAATACTTCGTCTTTGTCAGCATCGATAGGAGATACACCACTGGCACACTTGAATCCATCATTAGAATTAGTTACTTCTGTATTGTTAAGAAGTGAAGCATATGGGGATGTACCTTCATAATCGTTTACTAAATATAAACCGCCATTATTACTCGATACGTATAATCGATTACTAGTATCAGTATAACATGCTCCAAAGGTATGGCTAGGTAAATCAGTTACACTTTTACTACTAAAAGCAGGAGTAGCCGTAGCCAAATCCCATTTGTACATATTGCCTCTGCTACCACCATAAAGATTGCCATTTATAAAAACGATATCTGCACATGAAGCTGGTGATGCCTGATCAGACACAACGATTTCAAACACAGGTGCAGAAGAACCATCATAATCTTGTAGATTAATAATTTTATGAAAAGATCTTTTGTCTAATGAATTCTGAAAAACCCAAAGGTTTCCTTCACTATCAACATCGGCAGCATAACCACCACCAAAGTTAATACCACCATTAGGAGCTACCGCTCCAAGATCTACAATTACATCTGTACCAATTCTTAATAAATGCTTATCGCTACTTCTAATTGCGTATAAAAAGTTATCTACAGGGTTATATCCTCCTGCATTATACGAAGGATATGTATGTAAAGGATCAGAATATGTTCCTGTAATAGGGTCATAAGATCGTAATGCGCCAGAGATGACCTGGTAAAATTTACCATCATTACAATCAAAAGGTTGTTGAGCATAAGTAATACTTGTCAAAAAGATTACTAGTATAGGGAGAATTTTTTTCATGATATATCGATCATTAATATTTTGGGTTATACCTCTAAACTAATACAAACATTTTTTGATAGTCAGAATATTCGTTGAGTTGTATTTTTTGATAGTTTAATAAAGTATTTAGTTGGTTAAACACTTATCTGTTTTATTGTATATAATGTGTAGAAAGTAGTTATCTTGTCATATAATAATCTGTTTTTAAGTTGAAAATATCGGATACATTTTTTCTTGGGACTCTGATTTTAAAATAACTTAACCAGATGATTAAAAGGTTGATAGGGATAAGAAAAGAATCTTTTAATGTTATTTTTGATCCTTCTACATCTATCCAGCTATCTAAAGGTTCTTCGCTAATGCAGTTTAATAAGTCTTTAATCCCAATATGTTTTTTAAGTCTAAGAAAGATTTCTATGTCGAATAACCATCTGCTGATAAATCTTTGGCTATATACATTTTCAATAATACTCTTTTTGAATACCTTAGCACCACACTGTGTATCTTTGATCGGTAATTGAAGAATAAATTTGATAAAGAATCCAACAACACTAGACAAGAACTTTCTTACAACGTTTCTTTCTATGTTTTTAGATTCGGCTGCTTTTCTAGAACCAAAAACCATACTCAGCCTAGAATTGCTATTTAATTTTTGTACTAGTGTGTGCATTTCTTCTAATGAAGTAGAAAGGTCTGCATCTAGAAATGCGATGTTATCAATATGATTTAATTCTGCCAGATAATTAGCTCCTGTTTGTACAGCAGTAGCTTTACCTTGATTCTCTTCTAAATGAAGAACAGAGATTTTTTCTGGATTAAATTTTCTGAGTTGCTGTAGCAGATCTAAAGTGTTATCAGAGCTGCCATCATTTACAAAACATAAATGATATTCTGGATTGTTAATTAGGAAGTGGCAAAATTTTTCAGTCTCCAACCTATAATATTCATTATAGCATGGAATTATAATTCCGGTAATTTTCGTCATGTTATCTAAGATTTGGGAATACTTCCGGGGCTTTGAAGTATTAGGTTTTTAAAATGGTCTTTACTTCATTTGTAGACCTTTAAAATCTTTTAAATTATGTTAAACATTCTTCTGGGGCGAGAAGATCATTTTACACTTTGACGATAATTACTGTATTATAACTGAGTGTTTATTATTTAATTACTAATGGTTTCTTAATTCTTTTGTAAAGATAGGAGTGTTTCTAGAATATTTGGTTACGGTAAAACCACAAAACTTTTACGATAACTCTAAAAATTGTGTATTTCATCGATAATTATGTATTTTAACGTAAATTTTAACATTTTTATTTTGTTATAATGTAAGTAATGGATTACATAAGTTAATAAAATTAAGATATTTTATGTAAATTTTTATGTTAAAAACAGTAGGTTTAGAATACAATAAGTGCTTAAATATCATAAAAATATGTTAATAAATGATATTTTTTGATATTGTTAATTTGTGAAAGCTAGTAATTTGTTGAGAACCAATTGATTTTTTTTACCGTTGTTTTTATAGTTATTATTATTTTAACAGTATTAATCAACAACTACACAAATGCGTTTACCACTTTCCTTTTTTATTCTCTTTTTATGTCTTACTTTCTCTTTTACATATTCACAAGATATGCAGACGGGATTTACTTTTTTGGAAACAGGAAAATATAAAGAAGCTAAATCTTTTTTTGAAGAAATTTTAAAGCAATATCCAGACAATAAAACAGCTAACTTATGTTATGGAAGAGCAGTGGGATTATCCGGAGGGTCAAAAGAAGCGGTTGCAATATTTACACAAATGCGTAATGAATATCCTGATGATTTTGAAATCAAATTGAACTATGCAGAGTCTTTATTGTGGGATCAACAATTTGAAAAAGCGGAGACATTTTATGAAGATTTGGTTAAAGAAGATAAAAATAGTTTTCCTGCTGTGCTTGGCTATGCTAATACATTGTCTAATCTCAAAAAATATGAAAAAGCACTACAATATGTAAATAACGCTCTCGCACTACAAAAAGGAAATCAAAATGCATTACTATCTAGAAAATATATTAGGCTGGGCTACGCCAATACATTAGCACAAAATAAATCATATAAGAAAGCTTTGCAATACCTTAATTCTAATTTAAAAGACTTTCCGAATGATAAAGATACACAGCTTAACCGTGCTAATATTTACTTGATTACCAATGATCTTAGAAATGCAAAAAAGACGTATAATGCTTTAGCTTCAAATGCAAAGGATAGTATTATAGCGCTCAATGGGCTGGCACTGGTTGCGCATAAAGCCGAAAACGATAAAAAAGCACTTGCCATTGCTATCAAGGCTAAAAATAAAGTAAAGGCACTCAAAGATGATAAAGATATCTATCTGTCTACCTATGAGCGGTATATACAAGCACTGCTTTGGAATCGAAAATTTAAGTCTGCTCGACAAGAGCTATATACACTGCAAAAAGAATATCCAAATGAACTCAAAACACTTGGGTTGAGAGCAACCTATGGTATGTATACCAGTGATTTTGGGATGAGTTTAGACCAATATAATACAATACTAAAAAAGGATCCAAAGTCATTTGATGGTAATCTTGGTATTGCCAATGCATATAGAGCTGCTGGTGATGATATCAAATCATATACATATGCTTATAAAACATTACAATATTATCCTAAACAGCCTGATGCACAAAAATTAATAAAAACATTAAAGAAATCACACACACCATTTATAGAACAAAAGACCGCATTTACATTTGATAATGGTGATAACGAAGCGATAAACGCATCTTTACGATCAGAAATCCCATGGTCAACAAAATTTGCATCGATAGTGCAATATGATTATCGTACTACTGAAAATACAGTAACGAATGATAAAGCTAGCTCTCATGATATCTCTGCCGGTTTTATATATAAACATACTGGTCGATTATCACTACAATCTCAAGCCGGAATTACAAATGCAGATGGATTTACAACTGACTTTACAGAATTGATCGCAGAAGTGGTGCTTAAAACTAAACCCCTTAAACTACAGAATTTGGATATAGGGTACAAAAGAGAGCTACAAAACTTTAATGCCGATTTATTGAATCGTGAAATTGTGATGAATAACTATTTTTTGAATTATAATCTGGGTACTAATTTTAATTTAGGATGGTATACACAATATATGTATACTTCGCAAACAGATGATAATGTAAGAAATCTTTTGTTTACTTCTTTATACTACACTTTTTTTCGTAAACCTATTATAAAAGGAGGACTTAACTATCAATATATTTCTTTTAAAGATCAGGTACCTACAATTTATTTTAGTCCTGAGACATTTAATCTTGGAGAAGTGTTTCTAGAAGTAGTGAGTGACCCTCAGAAAAAATGGTTTTATCAAGCCAGTGCCGCCTATGGTCAACAATTTGTAGAAGATGATCCCGGTTCGTCTACCTATAGGGCAGAAGCTAAATTTGGATATCGTTTCTCTGATCGTTTTATAGTAAATATATTTGGTAAATACAGTAATATTTCTTCTGCAACAGCTGCAGGTTTTGAGTATACAGAGTTTGGTTTTAAACTAAAATGGTATGTTCTAAACGCTCCTATTTTTAATAAAAAGATAAAAGCATTAGAACGGTAGCAGTATTAAGATTAAGGAAGAAGTCCTATTGATTTAGCTGAGGATGTTAACTCAAAAACTAAATGTTATGCTTAAACAAAATAGAATAAAATTTACTTTATCATTTTTTTTGATTTGTACAGTATTTACCTATTGTCAGAGTAAGAAAATGGAAAAAGGTGAATTTGTAAGGATGTTTTTTGAAGATGTTTTTATCAATGATAAATCTTTAGATGAAATATCAGAAAAATATAGATATAAAGGCTCAAAAATTAAATCTAAAGATGAGGCAAACGAAATGTTTAAAAAGCATATCGAATTTTTAAAGTCTGAAAAAGAACATCTTCTCGAAAGAAGAAATGGTTTTAAGGTAGAAACTTATGAAAATAGTTCTAGAAATAACCTATTGCCTTTTGAAAAAAATGAAAGAAAAAATATTTACGTTGTGAGCGTTGCTGATAACATAGAATCCTATATTTTAATGAAAGAGTCGAAAATTATTTCATTACTATATTTTCGTAAAGGAAGCGATTCTAATGCTTACTTCATACCATATTATGCTAAATCAGAATATTAAGATATAGGCATAAATTGAATTTCTAATTTTAAATTTGCTATAAAAGTGTAGTCAATTTTTAATAAAAAGATCCAAAAACTACAAAAACAATAGCGAAAGTATATCATAGACTATACTTCCGCTATCTTCCCAAATCCTGAAACACTAAACATTATATAACCATAAAGCTTCCTTTGTATTTCTTCTTGTTGTTTCCTCTGATAATGTAATAGTATATTCCAGGAACAAGATTTTTGGTTTTAAAAATTATTGTATTGTTATTTGGTGTAACGTTTTCTTGTCTTACCGTTCTACCAAGCATATCGATTACTTTTAGATCTATTTGGTCATAATCTCCCGGGATTTGTATCGTAGTTTGATTTATAAATGGGTTAGGATAGTTTTTTAAGATCGTATCTTTTGAGTCTTCTTCAATCAACACTTGCGCTAATTCTTCGTTTTCCTGTGTTGCTTCTGAAGCAAAATCTGTATTTTCTTCGCTTTTTGCGCCTTCAAAACTCAACTCAGATACTTGTAGATGAAAAGGAACAAAATTTTGATAATCACCTTGAACTGAAAAGACGATACTTCTGATTTTTTTGAAGTCTTCATTTTCTTCACTGCCATTTACAAAATGAGAGAATGGGATGTTATACAGTTGCTCTTTGTCGCTAGCTTTTATGTTGTATCTTAATCGATTGTTCCAGTTTGTTAATCCTTCAGTTACTAGGATTACTTCTACATCCATATTATTTTGCATTTTAAACTGTACTGCTTCATAGTCAGTAACTTCTAGGGTAAGTTCTCCGGCTAAGATGTTTCTAAATAAGTTTAATGTTTCTTTTACCTGCCCTTGCACTGTTGCATCTCTTTCTATTAAGTATGTGTCTTCTGAGTGTTGTATATTGTGTTTTCCAACTTCAAAATTTTCAACAGTAACACCCTGATCGAGATAATCAATACCCCATGGTCCGTCTGCCAGGTATAATCCATCTACCTGAGCAGAGTTTTCGCCGATTATAGAAAATCCTATGTCAAACAAATAATCTGTTTCTATAGTTACTTGCTCTTTATATGTTCCTGATAATGTTACTACTTTGTTTATATTTTGCTCTATAGATTGCTCAGTTCTTCTAACATTACCATCAAACATCATTTGTTTTGCTCCAAATTTATTTACAATATCAAGTGTTATTTTACCTTGACTGTATGCTCCTTTTTGTACAAATACAGTTGGTGTTCTATCGTCAATCTCGTAACTTTTTAAAGCTTTGTTTTGACTAATTACATCTATAATATTATTAGCAATAGTAGCTACCTGAGAAACCGATCCTCCCCAAATTTGAAAATTAGTGTAATCTCCTGTCGGGTAATTACCGATATTCCAAAGGCTATATAATTCATTTGTTTTGCTACCTTTTTTGATCGAAAATGTTAGTGCATATTCTACTTCTCCGGTTGCTCTTTCGATTTTACTACTCACAATCGTGTGCTTTCTTATTTTTACAGTTCTTACATCTAGTAATTTTGATCCATTAAGTCGGTCACAAATTGTTTTTGAATGATCATATACACTTCCTTGTGTAGCTGTAGCAAATCCGGCTGCAATTCTTTTTGCGCCTTGATAATAGTCTACAGAAAATACTTTTTTTGCATTTGTTATTCCTACAAGGTCTTCTGGACTCGAGATATAGGCTGATTCTGTTCCAAACATTCCGGTTTCGGGAAAATAAGAACCTAGATGTTCACCAGATGTGTTTGATTTTGCATTGGGCTTAAATTTTTTCTGTGATTTTTTGGTATTAAAAATGCTATTTGTTTTTGTTCTGGCAAAGTTTCTCTTTGCGATTAGGTTTGCCAGATCACCATTACTCTCTAATCCTCCATCATTTGCAGAGGTAACATCTGTTGCGCTATCTACATCAGCATAATTATCTGTTTTGATCGCTGTATATGGATTTGCAGTAATATAGAACAAAGCATCATTAAAATCCTGATCACATGATGCATAGTCTCTTCTAATATCTTCAAACCCTAAGATGATTCTTTCGTTTTCTGGATCACTTAGTAGTACATTATGGTATCTTAATTCTGGATCACTCTCTGGGTTATAATCAGGATTAGAGTGTAGTTGCCAAAGACCTGATCCAACGCTGCCATTAGACCATGCATTGGCCAATAGTACCCAACCGATTCCTGTTCCCGGAGAAAAAGTACCAATTTTTACCTTATTTCCTACTTCTAATCCACCACCACTGCCTTTGGCAGAGACGTTTGGAAAAATGATCGTAATATCTTCTGCTGTTGGTGCAGAAGCAGATGGGTTATCAACATCATAAGTATAGAAACCTAATACATTTTTGTAACCTGCGCCTTCACCAACAAATGTTACCCAAATGTCTGCTGTTTCAGTTAGAACAATATCAGTATCGTATCCCGAAGAAATATAATGTGGGTTGTATTCGGGTACAGGATAGCTTTCGGGTAATGCTCCTGCGATCATATCTAATGTTTCTTGAGAAACAATATCACTTTCATCTAGATATAAAGGCACCCCATTACTGTCAAAGTCACCTAAATATTGATAGTTTTGAGCGCTTAATAGTGTAGTTATGCATATGCTGGTTAATAGTAATATTTTTTTCATGATGTTATAAATATTTGAATTTGAGATACTCAAAATTAATTTATAGACATCACAAGAAAACCTATTACTCGTTGGATGGTAATTTCCCGTAGGTGAGTGGTTTATTATAAAAGATAGGTATATTTATCGATAATCTAGATTTAAATGCTACAAGGCTTGCTTGCCTCGACATCACATTATTTTCTAACTGAACCTTGCGGGCTTGCTCCTAGATAGTTCACTATAATAAATTAAGGCGTTTCATTAATTCTGGTCGATTAGAACGACTCACAGGAATGACATCTCTCTCGATGAGAACACTATTGTCTTCTATATCAATTATTTTCTTAATATTGATCACATAAGAACGATGTACTTTTAAGAATAAATCATCAGGTAATTTTTCTTCTATCTTTTTTAGTGTAGAATGAACAGTATAATTTTGCTTTTCGGTTTTTATAAGGATATAATCTCCTTTGGCTTCAATAATATTGATAGACGGGAGATCAATTTTAATTAATCTACGATCAATGTTGATGTACAAATCATTTTCTTCTGATGATTGAGTATTGTTGTCTGTATTGGTTACAGGAATTTCTTTTGGAGGAGAAGCTGCATCTTTTGCTTTTTGAATTGCTTTAAGAAAACGTGGTAATGTAATGGGTTTTACTAAGTAGTCTACGATGCAATCATATTCAAAAGCCTCTAAAGCAAAATTCTTATCAGAGGTAGTGAGGATAATTTTGGGTGGGTTTTTTAAGGTTTGTATAAAATCAAAACCTGTAAAATCAGGCATATGGATATCAAGAAAAATAAGATCTATTGCTTCTTTATTTAAAAATTTGATTGCCTGAATTGCATTCGGAAATTCTTCAATAACAGTAATATCTTCTACTTGGGAGCAAAGTTGTTGTACGATTGCTCTTGCCGTTTCTTCATCATCTATAATTATACAATTCATAAAGTATTTAATATTTAAAGGGTTTCAAGAAATTGCTCAATAGATTCTAAAATTAACATAAATTCTGAATATAACGATGTATTGTTTTCTTTCAGCTCATTTTCAAAATCAATTGTGGTCTGATAACCTTTTTCAAAACCAAGCATTCCTATTTTATGTTTTAGCTTATGTACATTTTCTGCTGCTTTTAGATGTGCATTGTTATTATAGTTGGTTAAAAACTGGTCTTTCTCCATAGGGAATTCCCGCTTTATAATATGAATCAATTTTTGTTCAAACTCTTCTGAACCTGCTGCTAATTCTTTTATATAAACTAAATTAGGAGATTCTTTCATTCTTATTTTTTTAAGGTGAAATAAAATGTTGTTCCTTTATTTAATTCTGAGGTTAGCCAGATTTTACCACCATAAAAATCTACAATTTTTTGTACTATAGATAAACCAATACCAGTAGATTTTTTATCATCATTAATACTCTGAAATATTTTGAATATTTTTTGATGATACTTTTCTGCAATGCCTTTACCATTGTCTTTGATAAAAAATTGCCAGAATTTTTCTTGTTCTTCTGCAGCTATAGTGATCATTCCTTCTTTTTTATCAATACTGGCAATGGCATTGGTAATTAAATTTTCAAAAAGTTGTTGTAATCTAAGTTTATGTGATTTTAATACAGGTAATTTACCTATAATTTCAATATCGATATGTTCAGGGATTTGAATTAGTGATAAAATCTCTTTGATGAACTGATTGAGATCTATCATAGAAGCTGAGCTTTCTTTTTTATCAATCACAGAATATTGCAGAATCCCGTTGATAAGATTATCCATTTTCTCAATATTTTCATCAATTAAATTTAAATTCTTGTATGTGATTTCATCAGATATATCTCCATCTTCTTTAATCCAGTTAATTAATGCATTAATATTTCTAAGAGGTGATTTGAGATCGTGTGATACGACATGAGCATAATCTCTTAATTCTTTATTACTTTTTTCTAAATCTTGTAAAATGATTTCTCTTTGTTTTTCTATCTCAGAAATGGTATGTGCTTGCTCTTCTATATGATTTGCAAGTTCAATACCACTAAGTTCTTTGATTTCACCACTTTTTTGATTTTCTTTATGATACGTTACTGCATTTAAAATATTAGTCGCATCTTTAAGACTTAGAATAACTTGTTTTTGCTGGTCTGCTTCTTGTTTTAATTTTTGATTTGCGTCATATAATTCCTGAGAACTAATGGACATTGCTCTCTGTAACATTTTTAACTGATCTTCATAATTTAAGTAAGACGCTTGAATAGCCTCTAGAAATGATTTTAGATTAGGATCGTTTTTTGCATCCTCTCCAAGGTGTTTCCGTATTTGTCTTGTTAGTAATGAATTCATTTTTTTTATTCGCTAAAAAGAGTAAGTGTCATGGTTTGGTTATGTAGTTCGCATGTTTTGCCTGATGTAAAAGGAGCTAGCTCTCCGTAAGAATAAAAACCGCTTACTACTGCTTGATCACCTATTAATTCTATAACTTCTTCTACTTCTTCTTCAACTCTTTGATCCATGACTAGTTTTCGGCCAATACAACTTATCAAAATTGCTAATTCTGGTCTATTAGAACGGTTGTCCATTGCAATTTGAGCAGCCTTAGAAGCTCCATCCGCTATATTGTCGATATTAGCCATCATTAATTGTACCACTGAACCTTCTGGGACGTCTCCTGCTAGTATCATTGTATTAGAGGCCTCGTCTATAGACAAAACTGTTCTAACAATGGGTTCTGATCTTTCTTTGGATTTCACACTAAGAGGATATAATAATGCTGATTGCGGTAATAGAGAAGCTTTGTCACCCAGATATCTTTTGTATAGGTCTAATGCCGGTTGATGGTCCAGTTCGTATAAGATATTATGATCAGATTTTGTAATGATTCTTTCTGGTCCAAATGGGGTCCAGCCGCCAAATTGTGCATAAGAGATATCTAAGGTGTCACCGTAAAAACCGATGACAACAATTTCTCCTTCTTTTGAGTTTTGATTATATCCAACTAATGTTTTTTCGAACCTATCATTATCACCACACAGACCACCTGTAAAAGTTACATCTTTGTATTGCGATTCTAATCCTTCTATCAAAGCAGAACCGTTTACAAAACTCCCTTCAGAAACGACAAATACATGTTTTAATCCTTCTTGAGGTAATTTTTTGATTAGTGTAGCACCAAGAGTACGAGCATCTTTATCATGATCTAGTATGTTTTCTCTTTTTATAATAAAACTACTTTTTTCAAACTCTATGGCGGTAATTGTAATAGCATTATCATGCACACGTTCTCCAACAATTTCTCCTGCAGTCGATCCAAAAACAATTTCTCCATCAGGAAACATTTGCCTTATTTCTTGATATAATTCAGGGTTTTCTAATTCAAATCGATTACCAAAAACAAGTACCAATGGTTTTTTGAGTTCCTCTGTATGCTCTCGGACAACCATCCAATCTTGATTTTTTAATTTTGTAAGTTGTTGTAACCTCATGGCACTTATTTTTTGAGTGTGAAAAAAAACGTTGTTCCTTTATTTTGTTCTGATTCTATCCAAATTTTTCCCTCATAAAGTTCTATAATCTTTTTTACGATAGACAACCCAATTCCCGTGGACTCTTTGCCATCACTTATGGTCTGAAATACTTGAAATATTTTATGATGGTATTTTTCTGGAATTCCCGGGCCGTTGTCTTTGATAGCAAATTGCCAAAAATCATTATTTTCTGTGTAAGAGATGTTAATAAGCCCTTGCTCTTTATCATTGTATTTTACAGCATTGTTAAGTAAATTTTGAAATAACTGCTGCAACCTGAATTTGTCTCCTTTTATTACTGGCAAATGGGTATCTATTTTTATAGTAATATGATCAGGAATATATATAATATCGATAGTGTCAGCTACAATTTGCTGAAGATTGATTTTTTGTTTGGGTTGGTCTGATTTATCAATGCTTGCGTATTTTAAAATTCCATTGATCAGATGATCCATTTTGTCTATTTTTTTCAACAACATATCAAAAGATTGTTGTGCATTTTCATCCAAGACATCTTGGTAATCCTCTTTTAGCCATGTGATTAAAGCATTCATGCTTCTCAAAGGAGATTTTAAGTCATGAGAAACGATATGGGCATAATCATTGAGTTCTTTATTACTTTTTTCTAATTTTTTGAGTAATAAGTCTCGTTGTTTTTCATGTTCTAGTTGTTCTGTAATATCTTCTATAAGAGCGACCTGATATTTTACACTTTGGTCTTGTTTGCGTACTGCTGCTACGCTTGTTTTTGCCCAAAATGTAGAGCCATCATGCCTTAGATACCTTTTATTGACAGTAAAGTGGTCAATCTCGCCTTTGTTCATTTTGTCCATGCTGATTGCCGCTTTTGTATATTCATCTTTGATGGATATATCTTTTACTTCTTTTTGTAAGAGTTCTTCCTGATCATATCCTAAAAGATTTTGAAAAGCTTTGTTGGTTTGTACTATTTTACCAAATTGAGAAAGTACAATACCTAATGAAGAGTTTTCTACGATAACAGATAATTGTTTCTGTTGTTCTTCAAAACTTCGTTGTCTAAAAAGCTCATCGGTTATATCTCTTACAATACCTTGTGCAGCAACAGGTTTTTTATTTTTATCCTTGATGATGCTAGCGTTGATATGTACAGTCTTAATACCGCGATTTTTGGTATATACTCTTGCTTCATAATCAGAAAAAGAACCTTCTTTAACAAGTTTTGCAAAAGAGTTCATTGCATAGGTAAAATCCTCTTTATAAATTAAGGACACGACATTAAGTCTCTCTTTGTGGATATCATATCCAAATAGTTCTACAGCAGCATTATTCATTTCAATAACGTTGCCCGAAAGATCCATAAGTACATAAGCATCTACCAGGTTTTCAAACAAACCTTGCAGTTCAGAGCTTTTCGTCTCAATACGATCCTCTAATTTTTGGTTTGTACTCTTTAACTTAGTAGTTAGTAAGTACAACTCTTTAGATTTATCTTCGAGAATTTTTTCTGCTTGTTTTCTTGCAGCTTTTTCTCTGGATAAAGCTCTTTTAAGTATTTCTATATCATTACTGCTCATTGGTTTTCATGATACTAAATTTCACTTCAGTTGCATCTGGTTTTAATTTTTCAAGATGTATTTCGGCTTCACTATTAAAATGCTCAAAAGTTTTGTGCATTAATCCTAAACCAAAACTGTGCATTGCCCGCGATGATCGGTATATCATGATTAGTTTGGTATCTGTTTTTTCTAAAATCTCAAAAGTTGGTAATTCTGCATCCGGATATAGTTTTCTAACCTCTACATGGATATGATTTTCTATAGATGCCAGTAGTTCCATTGGATCGTTGTACTTACTAATCATGTCAGGATAATTACTTATCAATACACCAAAAAAGTGTTCGGCATAAGTGTATAAGAGTTCGTCTATACTGAGACCGCTATGTTTGCTAAGATTAGAGAGTAGCGCTATCATTTCGGTAAAATCATAAGTACCTACAGTAGTATATGCACCTTGAGAGGGTAAATCTGATTGTTCTATGATTTTGTCAACTACATCGTATCCAAATTTTTGTTCTACTAATTCTAGAAATTCAGTAAAAATAATACCTTTCATCTAATGTATTTTTGATTTAATTATAGATGTAAACGATTATTGACCATATATGTATGAGTCAATTTATTTGTTGTTACATTATCTGTTTACAAATTCATTAACACTCCAGTATTCGATCAGGCATTTTATTTTATGTGCATAATCTTCGTACTTAAGAGGTTTAACGATATACCCGGCAATTCCTGTTTCATAGCTTTCTTTTAGATCACTATGATTATCAGAGGTGCTAAGTATTACAACAGGGGTATATTTTAACGATGGATTTGATTTAAGAATTTTAAGAAATTCTAAGCCATTCATTTTTGGCATATTCAAATCTAAAAAAATTATGTCAGGTATCAGTTCATTATTTTCTAAAATTTGTAGCGCGTCTTCACCATTTTCGGCTTCAATTAGTTTATGAGAGTAATTATTTTTTTGCAATACTCTTGCAAATTTTAATCGTTCTATTTCATCATCTTCTATAAGTAAAAAATTGAATGCCATGATTTTTCTATCTTAGTTTTGTTATCTATAATTTGTAATCAGTGTAAAGATGCTGTTTTAAATACTAGATTTCTTTTGAACATAGATAAAACAGCTTTTAGTGTAGATGAATGGTAGTTTTGTATAGGTGATTGGTATTTAGAATATGTTTGATCTTTTTTAAACATAAAATACACGATTTACCTGTTTGTTTGTACTTGTAATTTGAAATTATTTTTTTCACTGTTTATGGGGTAGTAGAGGAGTATATGATATTTTAATTTTGAAGTATGTCCCAAAGTAAAATTTAATATAAAACCTTTAATGATAATTGTAATTAAAAGAGTAAAAATAGCGTGTATAGCAATAGTGGTGATGAGCTGTTTTAGTTCTTTGGCTCAATCCGTAGCATCAACAGATCAATTACTCAAAAACGCACGAGATTCAATCGCGATCAATCCAAGTTATACAATAAGTATTATTAATGAGATTTTACAAGTTGACCTTAATAATGATAATAGTGTTGCTTCGATTGTAGATAAAAGTGAATATTATAATGCCATAAGAGAATGGGATTCTGCAATATTCTATGCCAACAAAGCTTTGCCAATAATTGAAAAACCCAAAAGACTTGCTAATACCTATCGGATATTAGGCCATTCTACCAGAAAAAAAGGATATAAAATACAGGAAGCTATAAGTTGGTATGAAAAAGGACTCAAGGTTGCTGAGAAACATCAATTGCATCTGATTGCAAACATGATCAAAGTAGATCTTAGTAAAATCAATACTGGTAAAGAGGATCTTGTCAAATCCTTACGATACCTTTCGCAAGGTATAGCAAGAGACAGAAACTACAACAATAATTTTGTAAGAGGACATATTGGATCTGCAAGATCATACGCTCAAATAGGTAATTTTAAAAGTGCCATACGATCCTTCGAAATGAGTTTAAAACAAATACCTAAAGGAGAAGCTTTATCAACAGTTACTGCTATTTATCAATGTTTATCTGCTCTTTACACAATATTAGGAGAATACGATAAAGCAAAAGATATATATAAAAAAGGTCATGATCTTTGTAGCACTCAGAAAATGATATACCATTGTAATGGTACGATTTTTAAATTGAAAAAATTAAATGCTTTCAAAAATGATTTTACAACAGTAACAGACTCATTGGCATATATCATGAAGAAAGCAAAAAAAGAATATGATCTCGGTTTACAAAAAGAAACCTATCAATATACTTTAGACTATTATAAGGTTATCAAAAGTAGAAAATCATTTAGTGAATATTGGGTGCAATATATGCAGACTCGTAATGCC
This sequence comes from Aquimarina algicola, assembly GCF_006443095.1. Lineage (GTDB taxonomy): Bacteria > Bacteroidota > Bacteroidia > Flavobacteriales > Flavobacteriaceae > Aquimarina > Aquimarina algicola. The sequence goes on along the minus strand of NZ_VFWZ01000002.1, from coordinate 193,063 downwards.
ATTGATAAATTAACATTGGTAAAAAAGACCAGAGAACTCAAAGTCAAAGACCAAATGATGAGGCAACGAAGAAGACTTGAATTTTTAGGCACTTTATCTTCTAATCAAGCATTAAGACTTAAAAATCAAGAACAACTTATACAAGCAATAACCCTACAAAAAAAGCTGGAAAACGAACAGTATAAAAATAAGATTCTCGTTTTAGAAAATAAAAATCAAAAAGAAGTTGTCGAAAATCTCAAGTTGAAAGAATCTCAGACAAAAAAAGAGAATGAACTTGCAAGACAAAAACTTATAAAAACAGCTTTGATCGTAGGTGCTTCGATTATAATTATAGGAGTGATCATTCTTCTTTTTATATATTATCAAAAATTAAAAGCACAGGTAACGCTGAATAAAGTTCAAGAACAAATGAATCAACAAGAAGTTGAGACATTAAAAAAAGATCAAGAATTAAGACTCATCAAAACGACTATTGAGTCCGAGGAGAAAGAAAGAGAACGTATTGCTCAGGAACTACATGATAGCATCGGAGGAAATCTGGCTGCGATTAAGTTACAAGTTAATCATACCTTTTTACAAAACGAAAATGCTGATAAATTAAAAGAACAATTAGACGATACGTATGAGCTTGTTAGAAATTTATCCCATAATTTAATGCCAAAGCGCTTCAAAAATGAAGATTTTACAATATTTTTAAAGGATTATTTACATCGTAATACTAAAAGTGCAGGGTTTAAGTTAAATTTTCAGGTGTTTCCAGAAATACAAATCAATACTTTAGCAGAAAATATACGGATGGAGTTGTTTAAAATTATACAAGAATTATTTATTAATACTGTAAAATATTCAAAGGCAAATCAATTGGATATTCAGCTTAACCTAAATGATAACGTAGTAAAACTATTATTTGAAGATGATGGAAAAGGTTTTGATGTTAATACGATTAACCCTGGTATTGGTCTCATGAATATTAAATCACGTTTGAAAAAATTATCTGGAAACATGCATATAGACACCAGATTAGGGCGAGGTACTATAATAGATATAGATATTCCTACTTATCATAAAACTATACAGATATGAAGAAAAATATTATAATTGTTGATGATCATAAAATGTTCTTAGAAGGATTAAAAAGTATCTTTGATACAGAAGAATCTTACAATGTTGTTTTAACAGTCAATAGTGCTACAAATGCATTAAAGTATTTAGAAATTAATACTGCAGCCGATATAGATTTGATCATTACAGATATAAGCATGCCTGATATGGATGGGATTGCACTTAATAATGAGATCAAACAAAACTTTCCTTCTATCAAAACATTAGTGGTAAGTATGCATGAAGATGCAAAAGTATATGAGACGCTTAAGAAACAAAATGCAGATGGTTATATTCCCAAAAATGCAGAAAAAAAAGAATTATTAACGGCAGTTGATCAAATTTTGAGTGGAAACTCATATTTTGCCAAAGGCGTTCAACAAATACATAGAGATAGTATTTTTACTAAAGAAAAAGATATTATTAACTCCTTAACAGAAAGAGAAAAAGACATCCTTCGCCTTATTGCAAAAGAACATACTACACAAGAAATTGCAGATACATTATTTTTAAGTAAACACACTATTGAAAGTTATCGTAAAAACTTAATTTCAAAGCTTAATGTGCGTAACCTTGCGGGATTAACCAAATATGCGATTAAACTAGGTTTGTTGGATTAAGATTTTTATATAAATCAAAGTATAAAAACAGTTTTTGATGATTTTTTTGAATTCGTTATAAATTAGTGTTTTGATAAAAAAGAAATGAAGAAGAGGTATTTTGTATCCTTTATCATAGTGTTGTTGTTATTTGGTTGTTCAAATGACGATGATTTTATACAGCAAATCCAATTATCTGGTAAAACATTTGATCATCTTCTTTTTGATACAGAACAAAAGTGCATAGATGCACAGCCAGATCCTAATTTTTTTATCAACTGTCATCAAGAAATCAGTTTTATTGATAAAACAAATGCAACTATTATTTTTAAAGATATTGTGTATCCTGTAACGTATAGAATTGATAGCAATGTAATAACGATCAATTCTGATATCGAGAATGATGGATTTCTAAATAGTTTGGTTTTTGAGATTATATCTTCTTCATCGATTAGACTTCTAGACAACGATACAATTTGGAACGAACGTAAAGGAGATTCTATCTGGGATTAAAAACAAAATATTTGAGGTTTTATTTTAATCTAAAAAAAATAAAGCTTTTCACTGTTTTCAGGTAAGATGCAAGTTACTTTATTTATCATTTTTGATATAATAAAAGTAAGATACCAAAACAAAAAGTTAACAAGAATGAAAAAGCTAATCATATCATATATAGTATTACTAACAGGACTTTCTATACATGCACAAGATACTACAGATACATGGTTTTCTTTTTTTGATGAAGAATCCCAATTAATAGGCTACAAAAATCAACAAGGAGAAGTAAAAATAGAACCAAAATTTATGGGGCTTACTATGGCCAAAGAATTTAATGGGATTATTGCAGTAATGGAAGAAAAAGAAGGAAAATACCCTTCTTATTACCTTACGAAATCAGGTAGAAAAGTGGGAGTAGATAGTATGAACGTTGTCAGTAATGGTTTTGATTGCGAAAATGAAGGTTTTATACGATTTAGGGATCAAAAAACATATAAAACAGGAATGTTTGATAGTGATGGAAATATTGCAATACCACCTGTGTATAATGAGATTTCGAGAGTACATAATGGAGTAATTTGGGCACTTAAAGGTGCAAAAAAAGAATATTGGCAAGAATATCATAAGGAATCTGGTTGTAATCATTACCAATGGGTTGGGGGACAACATTTACTTATCAATACAAAAAATGAAATATTGATCGATGATTTTAAATACGATAGAGAGTTAGACTTATATTCTTTAGAAATTCAAAATGAACCCACTTCTTCTCCTTATAAAGTAAGTTTTAAAAGTGTTTACAATAAGTATTATACGTTTGTTGACGTCAAAAAAGAATTTACGTATTGGTTTGAGAATCAATTACTGCCAAAACTGTCTGTAGAAAAGTTAAGAGAATTTTCTATGGATAGTATAACATATAGCAAAGAGCCAGAAGGTTTAGTCACGAAGTCCAAAGATGATTTTTCTCAGCATAATTATAATATAATCATAGAAAAATTACTTAGTACACAAATTAAGGGGGCGGATTTTTTTATCAGTATGAGTGAACTCAATCCTTTTATATTTAAAAGAGAGAACTACAGATCTTATTTCAATACCTGTGATGAGGCTAAAAAACAATATCCTCTTATGAAAATAATCATAAATAATGATTTTGATCTTCCTCAAGACCATATAGAATTTTTAAAAACAGATTATGGCTATCGATGCATTAGTGTAACATTGGGGAGTGCAATATTAGAATGATATATTGAACACTCAATATCATAATTAGCAATACTAATTTTTAATTTTAAAAATGATAAGATTTTAAGATATAGACTGTAAAAGGATCTTTTGCTTTTCTATATTTGTTACTAATAACTTAATCTAAATAATTGTTCAAAATGGGATTTTTTAGAAAACTATTCGGAAAAAAAGATAATGTAAGACAAAGAGAAGGCCTACCTGATGTCTATGACATACCAAACGAAGATGAAAGAATGAATTGGGGAATGGAAAAAGCCAGATTAACACTTCACTATTTTCAAGAATGTTTACAAAATCCTAAAATTGGTCAAGATTATTTTTCTATCAAAGCAAGAATAGAAGATAACGGTATGATAGAGCATATTTGGTTGACAGACCCTAGTTTTGATAATGAAGGAAATATTTTTGGAGTAGTTGGAAATGAACCTATTGATGTACAAAATGTTTCAATGAACCAAAACATCGGAATAACAAAGGAATTTGTGTCTGATTGGATGATTATAGAACATGGAAGACTAATTGGGGGATATACGATAAGAGCTGTGAGAGAAGGGCTTGCCGGAACTCAATTAAAAAACTTTGACCAAAGCCTTGGAGGAATGATTATCGACGAGGGAGAAGACTATTTTACTCCTAATCTAGACACTCCGGAAGGTGCAATCTTATTGCTCGAAGAAGCCTATGATCATGATGATATAGAAAAGGCGATCTATTGCAAAGATTTTGATAAAGAGGCAGAATTAATGCTAAAAGAGACGTTGCAAATAGAGATTGATGACGAATTAATACAGAAAACCTCAGAAACACTCAAACTTTCATTTATTCAAAGTTTACAAGAAAATGGGATGCCAAAATTTAATGGTATCAAAAGAGCTTTCAGAAGACAATTTAAGGCAGATGATCACTGTTTGGTCACAGAAATATGTTACTACCCTGATGGAGGAAAATCTTTTCAAAAGATTAATACGTATAAAATCGATAATCAATGGAAGGTGCTTAGTCCAGAAGATTAATCTCAATATTAAAAAAATTAATAAAAACATAAATCTATTATTTGTACATATCTCAAAATGACAGAAAATCAGGAGTTTATTTATGCGTCTATCCGCAATCAAGTTCGATCAGGCTTGTTTTCTCTAGAAGAAATAGAACTAAATATTTTTGAAGAAATAGAGGATAATGGTTTTGAAAAAGAAATATCTAATGAATGGGCACTTTCTACAATAGAAAAAGAAATCAAGGCATTAGATACAGATAGTGAACAATGGGAAAAAGAAACCGATGTCGATAAGTTGGTAAAAGTGTTTGATGCGTTATGTAAAGAAAATATTATTGCATTGCACTGTGCCGGTTATACAATGAGTGATGGAGAAACCGAAGTAGTAGAAATAGAAGTAGAATTAAGAAATCATGGGATACAATCAGACGGCTACTGTTTTTATCACCAACAAGACCTGGAAGCGGCAGTTAATGAAAGTAGAAATCTATTTTTAGCATTTCAAAAAATTGATAATGAAGATGAAGCTACAGCTGTAGCAGTTGGAAAACGAATAGTGCAAAAGCTAAAAGAATATGGATTTAAAACCAATTGGGAAGAAACAGTACATAGAAGAATAGAAATCACCAATTTTTGTTGGAAAAAAAAGTTTGACAACACCACTAGAGACCTATTGGATTATGAGCAAGTTTTAGAATTGATGTTAAACAATAAAAAATAATTTTTACCTGTAGTAGTTAAAATTTAATTTGACAATTTGAGTCAATTAGTTGATCAAAAAAGCCCAATATACTGTAATATTGAGCTTTTGAGGTATATAGAATAATTTATTTATTAATCAACTACAGGAAATGTTTTTATATAATACAACGTCTGATTAGATAAAACTATACCCAATCTATTTTTTTCATAGAATTCTGCATAATGATCTTTTTCCAGAAATTTATCACTCATGTACCAGTCTACTTTGAATGTGTTTTCTGCTCCTGTTGTAATTAATCTTCCTTTTAAATCTCCCTGTTTCCAATTATCATTTCCTCCGGATAAATAGATAATATCATAATTACTACCATTTTTTACAATTCCTAGAGTGTAAGAACTTTTACTATGATGTTTAGAATATACTTCATAAATACCTTCCATGCCTTCATTTTTAGATGTAAGATATTTTTTTAAGCTTTGTGTGTCCCATTTTGTTTTTGGATGGTCTTTTAATCGAGAAGTCAGGTTATTTTCTTTCTCAAAAACTTCAAAATCATATGTTACAGTAGTAGGAGCTTCTTCCTTTGATTTTTTCAAAACCTTCCATGATGTATCACTTAGATTGATTTCAAAAAATAGTGCATTTTCTTTAGTAAGATCAACAGATAGTAGTTTTGGTTGATCAAATTCTGATGATTTAATTTGTAAATCATGTTTGCCTTTTGAAACATCAATCCTAATCCAATCATATACCATTTTATATTTTGTATTCTCATTGTTTTTATTCTTATGAAGGATTGTTATTTCATCTCTTTTCAGGTTTCTGTTTCCTCCTGCAAAAAAGTATATGTGTTGAGCGGCTACGGCCTGCACCATACATACAAATAGTAGAAAAGTTGCAAATTTTGTTTTCATGTGTAAAGTTTTTTAAGATTATATTTCAAAATTGAAGAATGCGGACGCACATGAATACCCTGAAAACAGTGAATGGCAGAGCTTTAATATAACATTAAGGATTATTTAAGAAAGAAAATAAATACCCACTACAATTTTCACTGTTTTCAGGGTATTTAAAAGAGTTTTTGTTTAGCATCTTTGTACTGTATTCATAATAGTACAAGTTTATACTTAAGAATATTATGATAAGGTTTGTGTTAATAATGTTTGAATATCAAAACATAATTGAGGGTACGTTTTGATTAGTTTGTAAATAGAGAGGGTTTGGATTAACTTAGGGGTAATATTCTTTATGAAATACCCTCTCTATTTTACATTTCAACCTTCTAGAAGTATGCTATCAAATATCTTTTGTAGCAAGATAAAAATCTACACGCTCGATTGAAGAATCATTAAGTCTTTGATCCATTTCTTCTAATGTTTTTGGTGGCGGAACAATTACTTTATCACCTTTTTTCCAATCTAATGGCATAGCTACTTTGTGTTGATCAGATGTTTGTAAAGCTTCTAATGCTCTTAGAATTTCATCCATATTTCTCCCAACATTAAGAGGATAATACATAATCAAGCGTATTTTTTTGCTTGGATCTATAAAGAATACCGCTCTTACGGCAGCAGTTTCACTCTCATTTGGTTGAAGCATACCGTATAACTTGGATACTTTCATATCAAGATCTGCGATAATAGGAAAATCAAAATATACTCCTGTATTTTGCCTTACATTTTGCACCCAACCCAAATGCGCATGGATACTGTCAATACTAAGTCCTAACAGTTCAGTATTTAGAGCTTCAAATTCTGATTTTCTGGTTGCAAAACCGCTCATCTCTGTTGTACAAACGGGTGTAAAGTCTGCCGGGTGCGAAAACATGATAATCCATTTATCTTTTGCAAAATCCGAAAGTTTGATGTTTCCTTTTGTAGTTACTGCTTCAAAATCAGGAGCATCATCTCCGATTCTTGGCATCACAAATACCTTTTCAGGTGTTGTGTCATAAGTTGTCTCCATTTGATTATAGATTTTAATGATTAAATATTTATTTCTCAATAAATTTAAGCTATAGTATAATGGAGGGCAGTAACCTTTGTTACATATATAGAGTTTAACTTAGAATTAACGACGATTACATTTTTAACTATTCTATTAGGAGATAAATCTAGCTGAGTAATAGTGATTCTAATTAAACCTTTTTACCCTTTAGCATCTTATTCCAATATAGATAAGGTAAACCGTACTTTTTTAATAACCATAATCGCCAATGTTCTTTATCACTATTAAAAAGAAAAACTTTTTTCAGCTTAGGATCTGGAGTAAAATTACTCTCGTAATCAAATTCTGCTAGTGCCATTTTACCATATCCGGTCACAAGCGGACAAGAAGAATATCCATTATATTCTTTGTTTGATACTTCTCGATGCTTCATAACATCAATAATGTTATCTACAACAACTGGTACTTGTTTTCGTATTGCAGCACCTGTTTTTGCTGTAGGTAAGCCTGCTACATCACCCAACCCAAAAATAGAACTGTATTTTTTGTGCTGTAAAGAATGATGATCAACATCTAACCAACCATTTTTATTTGCTAATACAGATTCACGTATAAATTTTGGAGCAGTTTGCGGCGGAGCAATATGCAACATGTCAAAAGGCATCTCTATAATAGCGTCACCACTTAGTCGTTCACCGATAGATTTATCTTCTGTAACTACACATTGATTTTCATTCTCTCCCGTATGCCTAAAATAAATGATTTGTTTTTCTGCATCGATTTTAAAAGGAGCATAGAAGGTTTTGAAATAGATATCATATCGTTCAAGAACATGCATTAGGGTATTTCTAATTGGCTTTACTCCAAAAATTACAGATCCCGGAGTTGCAAAAATCACGTTGGTTATTGAGCTCAATTTATTTTTTCTGAAATAATCTGCAGCGAGATATGCTATTTTTTGTGGAGCACCACCACATTTTATAGGAGTAGTTGGTTGTGTAAAAACGGCATTTCCACCTTTGAAGTTTTTGATAACCTCCCAGGTATGTTCTGGATCTGTATAATTACTGCAAACAACCCCTTTGCTTAAAGATTCTGTAAGCCCTTCTATCATTGATGGTTCCATAATGAGACCGGTAGCTACAACGAGATAGCTATATTTAATGTGACCACTAGCTTTAGTTTCGACTACTTTATGTTCAGGATCGATATCAATAGCATAATCTTTTATCCAATGGACTCCTTTTGGGATCACACTTTGCATTGATTTTGCTGTGTTTTTAAAATTATAGGCGCCAGCGCCAACTAGTGTCCATGCCGGTTGATAATAGTGCGTATCTGAAGGTTCTATGATGGCAATATCAATTTTTTTATTTTTTTTGAGCATTTGCGCCGCTACCATAATTCCTGCTGTTCCTCCCCCTATAATTAATAGTTGGTGCTTTTTAGTCATAATTTGTTGATTTTTAATATGAAATATCTAAAACTATAACATAATTATTGAAATTTTTGTAACATAGGTTACATAGCAAGATCATTAGGATACTATTTTCGATAAAATAAAAACCTTCTCTGCTCATCGAACAAAGAAGGTTCATCTTCAACCTTAATTTCTACTTTTTACTCGATAATCGAGATGTAAGTACTCCGTGGCTTGGCTGGAAATCAAAATTATTTTCTACCGATGCCTTTTGGGTTTAACCCAAGGGAGTACACTAGCGTTTAACTATAGCATTGTTGTAGGTTCAATAAATTCTGATTTGGGTAGAGATGTTTCTTTTAACCCTTTAAAACCTCCTTCAACATCAGAAAATTCATTCCAACCTCTTTGTTTTAGGATTGAAGCAGCAATCATACTTCTGTATCCTCCTGCACAGTGGATAACAAAAGGTTGATCTTTTGGAAATTCAGCTAGACGTTTATTGATTTCATTTAGAGGTACATTTATTGCATTGATAAGATGCTCAGAGTCATACTCACTCTTTTTACGTACATCAAAAATGAGTGTTTCTTGTTTATGATAACGGTGTTCTAATTCTTTTGGCGATATCCGATGTATAATATCATAATCTCTACCTTCAATTTTCCAGGAGTCAAATCCGTCTTTGAGATAACCAATAGCATAATCATAACCAACTCTGGATAATCTTGTAATTGCCTCTTCTTCTTTATCGGGATAAGTGATTAACAATATAGGTTGTTTTACATCTGGGATCATTTCGCCAACCCATTGTGCAAAACTACCATTAAGCCCTATGTTAATACTATTTGGGATGGCTCCTTTAGCAAAATCTAAAGCATCTCTGGTGTCGAGTATTAAAGCCGAAGTCTCATTTGCAACTATTTCAAAAGCATCTGGCTCCAAAGCTTTTGTAGCTCTATCCATTACTGTGTCTAGGCTTTCATATCCTTTGATGTTCATCAATACATTCTGGGGGAAATATCCGGGAGGGGTGGTAAGTCCTTTGAGCAGTGCTTCTATAAACTCTTCTTTGTTCATGTCTGCACGTAGTGCATAGTTCAATTTTTTCTGATTACCTAATGTATCTGTAGTTTCGTTACTCATCATTTTTCCGCAAGCAGAACCAGCCCCATGATTAGGATATATAATAAGACTATCGTCTAATGGCATAATTTTATTGCGAAGCGAATCATAGAGATGCCCGGCTAATTTTTCTTCTGTCAATTCTGAGACTACATGTTGTGCCAGATCAGGTCTTCCTACATCTCCGATAAATAAAGTATCTCCTGTGATGATACCGTGTTCTTTTCCATTTTCGTCAATCAAAAGATATGTTGTACTCTCCATAGTATGTCCCGGAGTATGAATGACTTTTATTTTATAGGCTCCAAGTTCAAATAGTTGCCCATCTTCTGCAATGATAGCTTCGTAATTAGGTTTAGCTCCAGGACCAAATACGATTTGCGCACCGGCTTTTTTTTGTAAATCTAAATGTCCGCTCACAAAATCCGCATGAAAATGAGTCTCAAAAACATATTTTATTTCAGCATTATCCTCTTGTGCTCGCTCAATATAAGGTTGCACTTCTCTTAAGGGGTCAAATACGGCTGCGACACCATTACTTTCAATATAATAAGCTGCGTGAGCAAGACATCCCGTATAAATTTGTTCTACTTTCATGATTCTATCTTTTAAAATTTTGATGGAATAAATATATATCCGAAATATTAGAGATACAGTGACTTAAGTCACCTAAGAACTTTTAATTGTTTGTAATGCTATTTTCTTTTGTAATGCTGTTTTTTGGATAGAATGATTACAGTGTTCATATGCTTCATACGTTTTTACAAATAAATTTTCTTTTCCAATAGCATGAATAAGCCCACTACTGAATAAAATATCTCTAGTGGGACCAATAGCACCGGCTACCATGAATTGGATATTTTTGTTTTTTAATTCTTTAATTATTTGTAAGAGCATATGCGCAGCACTACTATCGATATAATTAATGGATTCTGCATTGAGGATAATAGTACGTAGTTCTTTCCCTTTTTGATCTATTTGATAATAAAGTTCTTTTTTAAAATAATCTTTATTACCAAAATATAATTGTGCATCAAATCTAATAATCAGTATATGTTGAGAAGTTTCTGTGTCGGTATTAAAACGATCGATATTTTTAAAATAATTCGTGTCTTTTATTTTACCTAAGATAGCAATATGCGGCTTTGAAGTTCTGTAGACTAAAAGTAGCAAGGATATTAATACTCCTGTAAGAATTCCTTCTTTAATTCCTATAGTGAGGGTAATTATAAAAGTGATGATTAGTAATAAGAATTCGTCTTTTCGGTTTTTGAATAGCTGTATCGGATATTTGATATCTATCAAACCAAAAACTGCGGTCATTATGATCGCAGCAAGAATAGCATTAGGAAGGTAATAAAATAATGGTGTTAGAAATAGTAGGGTAAGTCCAACAACTAGAACACTAACCAAAGCTGCAATACCTGTTTTTGCGCCCGCCTGATCATTTACAGCAGTTCTAGAAAACCCACCCGTTGTTGGGTAGGATTGAAAAAGAGAACCAATCATGTTTGACGCTCCCAGAGCAATTAGTTCTTGATTAGCATCTATTTCATAGTCAGTGTGTTTTTCTTCTACAGCTTTGGCTACAGAAATAGCCTCCATAAAGGCAATAAGTGCTAGTGTTAATGCAATAGGGAGCAATTCTGTAATCCTAGTATATGGTACAGATGGAGTTTTAAAATCAGGAAAACCTTTGGGAACAGTTTCTACAATTTTTACACCCAGATCATGAAGTCCTGTAACATAGACACCAACAATACCTAATACTACAACAATTAAGGCGGCAGGAATACTTTTATGTATTTTTTTGATTCCTTTGATTAAAAATATAGAAAAAATACCGATTCCTAATGTATATAGGTTGGTCTGATCAATGGTAGCAAATGCATTTTTCAGTAAAATATGTACTTGATTACTTCTTTCTATGGTTGTTCCTAATAGGTGTTTGAGTTGACTTAATCCGATGATGATCGCAGCTGCGGAGGTAAATCCACTAATAACTGGTTTTGATAAGAAATTTACTAAGAACCCCATTCTTAATACTCCTAGTAAGAGTTGAATGCTTCCCATAAATAAAGCAAGAAATATAGCCATTGCAATATATTCTTCGATACCTGATAATGATAAAGCTCCTAGGCCAGAAGCAACAAGTAGAGAATCCATAGCTACCGGTCCAACTGCTAATTGTCTCGATGTACCGAGGATTGCATACATTACTTGAGGGATAAGTGCGGCATAAAGTCCAAATACAGGAGGTAAGCCGGCAATCATTGCATAGGCCATTCCTTGGGGGATTAACATGATTCCTACTGTTATTCCTGCAGCAATATCACCAGACAAATACGATTTCTTGTAATTGGGTAACCATTGTAGAATTGGAAAATAGCGTTTTAACATCTAAAATATGGGTTATACCATGATTAATAAACTAATATGCGATATGGTATTACAGATTAATGATTTCGATATAATTTCTATGAAGTTCTATTTTACCTAATTTTTCAAGTTTTTTTAATAATCTTGAAATAACAACTCTAGAACTATGTAATTCGTAAGCAATTTCTTGATGTGTATTATGGATACTCGTTTCGTTATTTACACGAGCTTTTTCTTTCAAATAATCGACCAAGCGCTCATCCATTTTATTGAAGGCAACACTATCCAGAGTCACTAAGAGCTCGTTGAGTCTATTGTGGTAACTTTCAAAAACAAAATTCCTCCATGATTTGTATTTTGCAGTCCATTCTTCCATTTTTCTAATGGGGATCATAATCAATTTTGCATCTGTTTCTGCAATAGCCCTGATTTCACTTTTAACCTCACCAATACAACATGTCATTGTCATAGAGCAAGTATCGCCTGTTTCTAAATAATATAGTAACAACTCATCGCCATCTTTGTCATCTCGTAGTACTTTGATCACGCCAGAGACCAACAAAGGCATCCCTTTTATATAATCTCCAACTTCTATCATTTTAAAACCAGCAGGAATTTCTTTGAAAGTGCCGACCTGAACGATTTCATAAATTAAAGCATCCTCAAATTGGTTTCCGTAACTATCTCTTAACTCTTGAATCATTTAACTTTCTGTGTTATATTTTTGGCAATAGATTTATCATAAGAAAAGAAAAAATTAGCCCAAATGGATTTTGAGACAGCTCCGATATATGGCATTGCCAATACAAGGGCTACGACTATACTTATGAAAATCTCAATAGGTCCTAAATCAAGACCAAACAATTTGATCAAAACAAAAACAGCTACAGCTACAGCAATACCTACTCCATATGAAACATACATAGAGCCGTAGTAAAAACTAGGCTCTATGCTATATTTCAATCCACATTTAGGACATTTTTCTCTTACTTTGTTAAAATTTGCTAAGTTGTATGGATGAGCTTTTAAAAATTTCCCCTCATGACATCGAGGGCATTTTAAAAATAGGATGCTGTATAATTTTGAACCTTTACCAAACATGATTTTTAATTTATAGTATGATATAGTATTTGTGTTCTACTACGTTAAAATAGTAATAAAATAAGTTAGTAAGAATACCTGCTTAAATTTTTTATAAAGGTATAGTTTCAAAAGATATCCATCAGTAACAATGGTTACATATACAAAAAATGAGTGATTTCTTATATGCTATATTGTTTTGATAATATAGCCCACTTTTTTAAAAAAGCATATCAAAATAAAAGTATAAATCTTACAATTTTAAAATGTAATCACCGTTATATTTCTTTATGATTACCAAGGTATCACTAGAGTGTTAATTTCTACTTAATTAAAAAAACACGTCATTTTTTATCCAATTCACGTCATTTAGTTATTTCTTTTGATCACTAGCTTTGTATTAAATCTTATTTAGATTAAATAAAAATAAAATATGTTGCTAGAAACTCAAATTAGTCTTAAACCTAACCACACTCTTGACCATCTTTTTGATGCAAATACAAAAGAAGAATATGCAGAATATATTGAAAAAACAGTTCAATATCTCAAGAGTTTTTTAGAGAATGATCAGTTTTATAGTGGTGCTTCTCCAGAGGAATTACGAATGTTTAAAAATGATATTTCGGTAGAATCAGGAGATACATTAACTATTGATGAAACATTACAAAAGATCAAAACCGTTTTTTTGGATCACGCTATTTCATTTCATCATTCCAACTACGTAGCGCATCTTAATTGCCCATTAGCTTTACCAGCTTTGGTTGGCGATTTAATCGCTTCTACTGTAAATACAGCTGTAGAAACATGGGATCAAAGCACTACTGCTACACTAATAGAGCAAGAAATGATTCGTTGGATTTGTGATTTGATGAATCTGCCCTCTCAGGCCGATGGTGTTTTTACCAGTGGAGGCACACAATCAAATTTTAAAGCTATTTTGATGGCAAGAGACCATTATGCTTTTACACATTATGGGATTAATCTAAAAGAAAATGGGTGGTCTGACCAGGTAAGCAGATTCAGGATTTTCTGCTCTGATAAAGCACACTTTAGTACTAAAAAGAATGCCGCCTTACTAGGTATGGGTTACGATGCCGTTATTCCTGTGGCTACAGATGATAAAATGAAGATGGATTCTAATGCTCTTGTACAAGCTATAGAAAAAGAAAAACAACTTGGCAATATTCCTATTGCGATAGTAGCTACAGCAGGAACAACTGATTTTGGAAGTTTTGACCCTTTACAAACCATTTCTAAAATTGCAAGAGAATATGATATATGGTTTCATGTTGATGGGGCATATGGTGGATGTTATGTGCTAACAGATACGCATAGACATCTCCTTAATGGTATAGAACATGCAGATTCAATTACAATAGATTTCCATAAGACATTATTTCAACCTGTGTGCTCCAGTGCATTTTTAGTAAGAGACACAAGACATTTTAAATATGTATCGTATTATGCTGATTATCTGAACCCTTTAGAACATAGGGACGAAGAGCAACCTAATCTTATCGAAAAATCGATACAAACCACAAGAAGATTTGATGCACTAAAATTATGGTTTACTTTGAAAGTAACCGGAAAAGAAAACTTAGGTTTCTTTCTGGAAAAAGTACATCATCTTGCAGTTGAAGTGTATGAAAGTATTAAAGAAGATACCCATTTTGAAGTAGCTCATAAACCAGAGTTAAGTACATTGGTATTTCGTTTTAAAACCCCCGGAATTCAGGATGATAAAACGCTCAATGCTATAAATCTTCATATAAAAAATACACTTTTCAACTCTGGGCAAGCATCAGTAGCAAGTACCAAACTGAATGGTAATATCTATCTAAAGTTTACCTTATTAAATCCACGTAATAGAAAAGAAAACCTCCTTGACATCATTACTATGATCAAAGATCAAGGAATACAATATTACACCTCCAATAATTAAAACCACATGATGATGGAAACAAATAAAATAATTGACTTTGTCGCAGTTGGCATAGGTCCTTTTAATTTGGGCTTAGCGTGTTTAACAAACCCAATAGAAGAAGTAGAAGGCGTGTTTTTGGATAAAAGACCAGGATTTAATTGGCATCCCGGAATGTTGCTTCAAGATACTACGCTTCAAATCCCTTTTATGGCAGATTTGGTTACTTTGGCCGATCCAACAAGTCCTTTTAGTTTTTTAAACTATATTAAAAAACAGGGTAGGATGTATTCTTTCTATATCAAAGAAGACTTTCTTTTACTACGTAATGAGTATAATCAATACTGCCAATGGGTGATACAACAATTACCCAATCTGTTTTTTAATACAGAAGTTACTTATGTAGAATATGATACAAATGATGAGTGTTATGTTGTGACTTCAAAATGTACACAAACCGAAGAGATCAAGGTTTACAAAGCTCGAAAATTAGTTTTAGGAACAGGAACACAACCTCACATTCCTGAGTGCTGTAAAAACCTGAAAGGAAAAGCGATTCATTCATCTTCTTATTTAGATCATAAAGACGCTTTACAGTCTAAAAAAGCAATAACCATATTAGGTAGTGGGCAAAGTGCCGCAGAGATTTTTTACGATCTATTACAAGAGATTGATACCAAAGAATATCAACTTAATTGGATTACAAGATCGCCAAGATTTTTCCCACTAGAATATTCTAAGCTGACGTTAGAAATGACTTCTCCAGAGTATGTAGATTACTTTTATAATCTTCCTTCAGAAAAAAGAGATCATCTGATCAAGAATCAAAAACATCTTTATAAGGGAATCAACCAAAACCTTATAGCAGATATTTATGATCTGATATATACAAAACAACTTACTAATAAGGTCAATATACAGTTACGTACCAATTCAGAATTAACAGCAGTACAATTTAATGAAGCTGAAGAAGTGTTTAGTCTAGAATTAAATCAAGTAGAGCAGGGCAAACAATATGGGCATCAGACAGAGACTCTAGTTTTGGCAACGGGATACACCTATCATATGCCTGAGTTTATCAAAGGAATTTCAGATCAAATACGATGGGATGATAAAGGAAGATATGATGTACATCGCAATTATAGTATAGACAAATCGGGCGAAGATATTTTTGTACAGAATGTAGAATTACATACGCACGGTTTTGTGACTCCTGACTTGGGTATGGCCTGCTATCGTAATTCTTTTATTATCAAAGAAATTATGGGCAAAGAGTATTATCCGATAGAAAAACGTATTGCTTTTCAGCAGTTTGAAGTCACTGAAGAAGAAGAAATTCTTACTGAAGCCTCTTTTATAAAATAAACAAGTGTATACATCTCATAAATCTTTATGTGGGTTTATGAGATGTACCTATAAAAAACAGTAATGAGCCTAAAAAACTTTCTTATTTTGATGACTCTTGTAGCAGTAGTAAGCGACTATTTGCTACATCCATTCTATCCACAGTTTTTTGAGGCTCGTTTCGGGATTAAAGATCCAGAATTTGTAGGATATTATTTTGCTGCCATTTGTTTTATGGTGATGATAGGATTTCCGTTTTGGGCATATATCTCCAAAAAAGTTTCAGAGCTCAATATATTGGTGTATACACAACTTATTGCCGGTATATTAGCCTTGTATTGCTATTGGACAAGCTCATATTTTAATTTTTGGTTGATTTCTCTGATCATGATTTTCTTCAAAGGAAGTTACTTGCTGGTATATCCTTATATCTTAAAAATCATTACCAAAGAAGAGCATCAACAGACTATTGGAACACTATCCGTTGTAGTGCATCTGGGAGGAATTCTAGGAGCAGTAATAGGAGGGCTAACAGTTGATTTGGTTCAAGCCAGTACAATCTTTTTGATCATGGCAGCAGGAGACTTCGTACAGATGGGTATGAGTCTATATCTGATACAAAATAAACGATTTAATACTAAAAAGAATATAGAACCAGAGCAGTCTAAAGAGGTATCAGCAAAAAGCAGTGTAATGCCCAAAGGTTTTATTTTAAAAATAGGACTGATTACAATGATCTTATATTTTAGTGACTTTTTGATCAGACCATTTTTTGCAGCCTATTGGGAAAGTATTTCGATATACAAAAGTAAATTGATATCAGGGTTTATATATGCAATTCCAGGTTTTGTGGCATTGTTTGCCCTATGGATCAATACCAAACGAAGTAGTTCGCAAGGCAAACACCAAGGAATCATTTCTGCTATTGCTATTGGTATGATAGGGATATTGCTACAAGGAATCCCGGTAGATGGAATTGTAATTGTAGGTAGGATCATATATGGTTGGGCTATTTTTCAAGGAGTCGTTCGTTTTGATGTCTTGTTATTCGAATACAGTACTCCAGAGTCTTATTCGCTGGATTATAGTAAAGTTCACTTTTTTCAAAATCTGGGTGTATTGCTAGCTTCTTTTTCAGTAGGGATTTTAGTTGATCTCCAAGGATTACAGATTCCATTTGTATATGGGCTCGCTGGTTTCATCTTAACCTTTGGTTTGTATTACCTGATATTTTATAAAACATTTAAAGAAAAGCAAGTAAAACAACTCGCTAAAACATAAAGAATCTTGTATGTCTAAACAACATGATTATAATATTTCCTTAGAAAACACAAATCAAGAATATGTGTTTACAACACATTATGATGATTTGGGAGCTATTCGCATTCGGAAATTTGATGTCAAAAAAGATAGTCCTATTCTTCATGAATGGGTAAATCTGGATTATGCCATTTTTTGGGGGATGCAAAATTATACACTCGAAGAGGTAAAAGCAGAATACAAAACATTAATGCAACCCGCTCATTATGATATTTTTGTAGGAGAATACAAAGGAGAAGCTGTTTTTATACTTGAGAGATATGCTCCCACACAGGATGTTGTTGGAGATTATTATCCTGCAAAAGACACAGACAAAGGCATCCATATTATCGTAGCACCACCAAAGGTTAAAATTTCAAATTTTACCTGGTATCTGTTTCGGACAATCATGGATTTTGTGTTTGAAGATACTACCATCAAGCAGATTTTGGTAGAACCGGATATTCGCAACAAAAAGATGTTTGCACTTTGTCAACGGATCGGATTTCAATTAGATAAAATTATAGAATTACCACACAAAACGGCTCAATTGGCATTTTTGTCTAGAGCTACATATCAACAACTTAAATTATTACCCACAATTCATAAAAGAAGTGCTATGAATACACTAGATAACGCTGTTTCGCCGCAGCAGTCAATTGCCCATCTACAACCAGAAGTATGGAGACAAGTAAATGCGTTGTTTATTACAAAGGCAATTTGTGAATTTAGTCATGAGTTATTAGTCAAACCAACGGTAACAGAAGAACTGCAAGATGGCTGGAACATGTATACACTACAAACCGATCATGATACTACAGCATATCAATTTAAAGCAAAACCATTGGCACTCAATCACCTTTGGATCAATACTTCTTCTATTAAAAAATATAAAGACAACGAACTTGCAATTCTTGATGGGGTGATCTTTATCAAAGAATTTAGAAAACAACTAGGTATTAGTAATGATCAATTGCCCTTGTACTTAGAAGAAATTATCAGCACACTATACGGAAGCGCTTTTAAGTTTTTGAAAGGAAACCCATTGTCAGAAGCACTGGTAGATGCAGATTTTCAAACGATAGAGCAATCTATGACAGAGGGGCATCCTGGATTTGTGGCAAACAATGGTAGAATTGGGTTTGATAGTAGTGATTATAGATCATATGCCCCCGAGGCAGGAAATTCTTTTTCATTGCTATGGCTGGCGGGTCATAAAAGTAGAGCCGTATATGCAGCTATAGAAGATTTACCTTATCAAACACTGATACAAAACGAACTTGATCAAGATACATTAACCGCTTTTAATGAGATAATAAAGAGCAAAGGTTTTGATCCGGATGATTATTTCTTCATCCCGATGCATCCCTGGCAATGGTTTAATAAGTTGGCCCACATATTTTCACCCGAGATTGCCGAGGGAAATTTGATCTGTTTAGGGTATAGTCCGGATCAGTACTTTGCACAACAATCAGTTCGAACACTTTTTAATAGTACCAATCCTCATAAATTTTATACCAAAACAGCACTGTCTATTTTGAATATGGGTTTCATGAGAGGCTTACCATTATATTATTTAGGTACAGCACCCAAAATGGCAGTTTGGTTAGAAGAGCTTTTATACAATGACCCTTACATTCAGGAGACTGGGTTTCGTATGCTTGGTGAAATTGCTTCAGTGAGTTATGTAAATCCTCACTTTGAAGAGTTTGGACCCCATAATGATTATAATAAAATGTTAGCTTCTTTATGGAGAGAAAGTCCAATGAGTGCGATTACTCAAAAGCAAACACCTATGACGATGGCGGCTTTTCTTCATATCGATCACAAAGGCGAAGCCTTATTGCCCAAGATTATCCAAAAATCAGGACTCTCCATACAAGATTGGCTTCAAAGGTATTTTAAAGCATATTTAAGCCCTTTATTACACTGTTTTTATCATTTTGATTTGGTTTTTATGCCCCATGGTGAAAACCTTATCATGGTATTAGAAGATCATATTCCGGTAAAAGCATTGTTAAAAGACATTACCGAAGAAGCTTGTATTCTTAGTCCCGAAGTAGAATTACCAGAACACCTTAAACGAATGTATGCTCCGGTGCCAGAAGATGTCAAATTATTATCTGTATTTACCGATATTTTTGATGGCTTCTTTAGGTTTATGTCTCATATTCTGGAAGCACATGCCGGTTTTTCTGAACATGAATTTTGGAAAACTGTTGCTGCCAATATTCAGGAATATCAAGAACGCTATCCTGAGAAATCAGCCAAGTTCAAACAATATGATTTATTTGCCCCGGATTTTCATTTGTCTTGTCTCAACAGGTTACAATTGAATAACCATAAACAAATGATAGACCTGGATGACCCTGTTGCTTTACTTCAATTTGCAGGTCGATTGAAGAACCCTATTGCGAGTTACAGAAAAGATATTGTAGAAGCAGCTTCTTAAACATGATACTAATTTTATGAATATTCATACAGAAATATCAAAATATGTGTTTTCAAAATCTATCCAAGGGTTTGGAACCATTCATTTACGTTATCTTAATGTAGAACAAGATGCAGGTTTTTTGCATGAATGGGTGACCAAACCGTATGCGTCATATTGGGGGATGTTGGATAGTACAATACATGAAGTACGAGAAGAATATGCTAAGCTAGTTGCCCAAAAATACTATGATGTTTTTATAGGAGAGCATGAGGGCAAACCTATTTTTTTAATGGAGAAATACAAAGCTACAGCAGATCGAATTGCAAAGTATTACAAGGCAAAAGATACAGATTATGGAATGCATATTTTGGTAGCCCCACCTACACAAAAAATAAAAAACTTTACATGGAATGTATTTAGTACCGTTTTAGACTTCTTCTTTGATCAACCTAATATCGATAGGATTGTGGTCGAACCAGATGTGAGAAATGAAAAGATTCATAAACTCAATAAAAAAGCAGGTTTTCAATATCAAAAAGAAATTGAATTGCCCGAAAAAAGAGCAGCATTAGCATTTTGTGAAAAACAAGTGTATCAACAAGCAAAATGGTTACAACAAAAATCAAACACAATGACAAGCGTACAACTAACTGACCAATCCAAATCTACCATGATGCACCTATCTCCTGAAATATGGAAAAAGGTTAATCTGGCACTGGTACGCAAAGCCATCAGTGAATTTGCTCATGAACGTGTTTTTATTCCTCAAAAAATTGAAAAAGAAAAGGCTTCAAACACTTATGTCCTTATTTCAGATACATCAGATATTACCTACGAATTTAACGCTACAAAAAGAGCACTAGATCATTGGGATATAGATGAACAAACCATTGTAAAAAAGAAAATTGAGATCATACAACCTATAGAAGCACTGACATTTATTGTAGAATTCAAAAATACTTTAGGTATCCCAGAAGATTTACTTGCTGTGTATTTAGAAGAAATCACAAGCACATTGTCTGGTGCAGCATATAAGTATGCGAATCAACAATTTTCTGCTCAAGAATTAATACATACCTCTTTTCAGATGATAGAGCATGCTATGACAGAGGGGCATCCTTGTTTTGTTGCCAATAACGGACGAATAGGATTCGACAGCGAAGACTATATGAAGTATGCTCCAGAAGCGAATCATCCTTTTACGATCATATGGTTGGCAGGGCATAACAGTAAAACAACTTTTACATCCACAAAACAATTTGGATATAAGCCTTTGATGCGAAAAGAAATAGGAATAAGCAGTATCGCAAAATTTAATACAAAGCTTCAAGCACTTGGATTGGATATAGAAGACTATACATTTATCCCCGTACATCCCTGGCAATGGAACAATAAGATCCAACATGTGTTTGCGGCTGATATAGCAAATCAAAACCTTGTTTTTTTAGGAGAGAGTGAAGATCATTATAGTGCGCAACAGTCAATACGTACCTTATATAATTGTAGCAATCCCGAAAAAATGTATACCAAAACTGCGCTATCGATTTTGAATATGGGATTTGTGAGAGGACTTTCGCCGTATTATATGAAAAGTACTCCACACATCACAAATTGGATTACGAAGTTGCTTGAAAATGATCCGTATCTTAAAAGTACTGGTTTTACAATGCTTGGCGAAGTGGCTACTGTTGGTTTTCAGAATACATATTACGAAGTGTTAGGAAAAACAAATGCTCATAATAAAATGTTGTCCGCCTTATGGCGAGAAAGTCCTCATAATAAGATTGAAGCACACCAAAACCTAATGACAATGGCTGCCTTTTTGCATATAGATAATCAAGGCAATTCTTTTCTTGCAGCACTAATTAATGCTTCCGGAAATGACACATTAACATGGGTTCGCAGATACTTACATGCATATCTAAGCCCATTGTTGCATTGTTTTTATAAACATGAATTGGTATTTATGCCTCATGGCGAAAACATCATTATGGTGATGGAGGATCATACCCCTGTTCATATTTTGATGAAAGATATCACAGAAGAAGTGATTGTTTTTAACAAAGAAAAATTGTTTGGTGAAGCAGAACGGTTGTACACCAAAACCTCTGATGAGATGAAAGTGCTTACCATTTTCACAGATGTCTTTGATTGTTTCTTCAGATTTATGTCTTCAATTTTAGAAAAACACTCAGGATTTGAAGAAGATCACTTTTGGCAATTGGTGGCAGAATGTATTCTAATCTATCAATCAGAGCACCCAGAGTTTCAGGAAAAATATGATAAGTATGATCTTTTTATTCCAGAGTTTGATAGATGTTGCTTAAATAGATTGCAGTTGCGAAATACGAAGCAAATGCTCAATCTTGGCGATCCTATTGAGAGTTTAATTCTAGATGGAATGTTGCAAAACCCAATTGCAAGATTTAAAACCCAAAATATAATGTTTATCAAAGAAGATATCCAGAATGTTGATGCATAACCAGCTGGATATTAATGAAAAAAATACACGAATAAAAAGAAAACTATTAGACAAAAAGCTATTATGGAGCATCAAAAAATAGAAACGAAAACAATTACAAATTCAAAAAGAATCCTTGCAGTAGATTTTGCCAGAGGAGTTAGTGTTCTTATGGTCGTTTTGGTACATACACTATGGATTTATGGTAGTATTGCTACACAAAGTGAAACATGGTTAGGAGAAGCCATCCATTTTATTGGAAAAGGTACTCCTATGTTTTTGGTAGCAATGGGGATCTCATTTACTTTATCCAGAAATCAAAGTGCTATATTATCAATTAAAAGGGGGATTTATTTATTGTTGGCAGGGTATCTCATGAATTTTTTAAAATTTGTGTTGCCTACAGCATTAGGAACAATGCCTGATAATTTTATAGAAGCTTATGGCTGGACACCTCCGGCTACTTTTGATAACATGGTTTATATGTTATTGACAGGCGATATTTTACAACTGGCAGGAGTTTCATTGCTATTTATGGGCATTATCAATCAATTTGGTAAAAACAAATATATTCCATTATTACTTTCACTTGTTATTGCTTTTACGACCAAGGAGATACATGGTTTCCGCTTAGGTATTTCAGGATTGGATTATGTCTTAGATCTTATGTGGGGAGCCGGATGGAATGTGTATTTTGCTGTATTTCCTTGGTTTTCTTTTATATTACTCGGAATGTTTTTTGGAAAATGGTACAATGAAAGAAATAAAGACCAAAAGTTTGTTTTTACAAGGATGCTCTTTTTTGGAATTGTGTTAATGATTGCGGGAGGAGGATTGTGTTACTATAACTTTGAGTATCATTTTGGAGATTATTTTCATCTGGGACCAGGTGGGGTATTATATTTGGCAGGATTTAATCTTGTACTGTTATGGATTTCACATACAGTAACTTCCAAAGTTAAATCAAACAAAATATTTGAGTTCTTATTTTATTGTAGTAAAAGAGTAACCACCATATATATCATACAATGGGTTATTATTTGTTGGGGTATGGGAGTGCTAGGATATCAACAATTTGGAGTTGTGGGAGTTTTGATTTTAATTCCTGTTTTTCTATCACTTACCCTAATGATACAAAAAGGCCTTGACAAGCTTTTTTCAATAAAGAAAGATAAAACAAGCAAAGTCATTTCAAAAAAATCGATAGTTTAATAGTAATAGCAAAAGAGATGAGAAGTTTTGGTTGCCTTGATGTCACATATTACAAAGAACAGGAGATGTTACTTTGGAAAATTAAAAATACAGGAATGCCAAACTTCTGTTTGAAAGGACTACAAGAATTCAAAGAGTTTGCGGGATGGGTTAGAGACTATTTTTCTACACCAGATAGACCACTTAAATTTATTGTATCTGCCTCAGAACATCATGGGATTTATAATATGGGAGGCGATTTGCCATTTTTTATAAGAAATATTACATCTGGTAATCTTTCTGAACTTCGTAAATATGCCCATTTATGTATCGATGCTATTTTTGAGATCTATACTTCTTTTGGTTTAGACGTATTGACGGTTGCTCTGGTAGAAGGCAATGCCTATGGAGGAGGTTTTGAATGTGTTTTGGCGCATGATCTGATCGTAGCAGAAGAGCAAGTTAAGTTTTGCCTTCCTGAAAATAAATTCAATCTTTTTCCTGGAATGGGAGCCTATAGCTTTTTGTACAGAAAGTTAAACCATAAAGACGCTGACATCATATTAAAAAACGGACAAATCTATACTGCTAGAGATTTATATCAAAAAGGTTGTATCGATCATTTAATTGGATTTGAAGATGCAACCTTTTCTTTACTGTCTCATATAGATAGCATTAGAGAAAAATTTAACTTTGAATATTACCATCGGCAGTGCCAAAAAATCGTTTTTCCGTTGTCGAAAGAAGAGCTTATCAAAATCACAGACTTATGGGTAGAGGCTTGTATGAATGTTCATAAATTTGATCTTCGTAAGATGGAAGCATTAGGCAATGCACAGGCAAGAAAAGTAAAGGTTAGTTTGTCTTCATAAAACGCACTGTATCTCTAAAAAACTAACTTATTGGATGATATAAAGTAAAAGTTTTATAGGGTTTTTAATAAGGTGACAAGTTCAGTTTGAAGGTACTAGTTATGGATAGTTGCGTGTGATAATACATAATTTTGTAAATATATATCGAATCAAAAAGGTTGTTTAGAGGTTAAGAGTTAAATAAGAATAAGTGTTAATCAAGAACATTATTCAATAATTTTCTTTTTAGTTTTTCAAATTCTTCATCAGAAATTACACCGTCTTTGTTTAAATCTGCAAGCTTCCTCAATTCGTCTGATAAAGATTCTTTTGAGGTTAAGACTTCATTCTTTTCATTTTGATCATTTTTATATAATGATATTGCGTTATTTATTTCTGAGACCATCTTTTTATGATTATTCATTGTGAGCTGATATATCTTAGATGTAACCCCATCAGTTCTTCTAATATAAATTCCCCCAAAGCCTAAAAGCGTTCCCATAAAGGATTTTGAATAGTAAGCCTCATAAATTTGAGAAATATCAATTCCAAAAACTGTTCTTCTCCAAGGCAATAAGCCTGATTTAATAGTTAGGACATTGTTTTCAAATATCCATTCGACTCTTGAGTTTAAAATAATTCCTCTAAGCATTTTGTAAAATAACCAAACTCCAAAAACTAAAACTCCAATTCTAAGATATGGGTGAATTTCAGGTATTACTTCTTTTTTGTAATAAAATATTAGACAAGGAATTCCTAAGAATAGGATTGAAAATAGATTTCCGGTATATGAATACCAATGTTTTTTTGATTTTACTTTCAAAACAGGTTTTAATTTTTTACAATGTCTATTAACACTCGTTTTTATTTTATTTTCTTATTACCATACTTAGATAAGCAATTTATAAATTCATTACTTTTTTTAATAAAATTTTCAAAGTCAACTACTAACCTATTGTATTCATTTGTAATTTTTTCTTTATCTATCTTTGTATTTCTTTCAAAGTTAATTATCTCCCTTTTTCTTTTATGATATGCATTCATTGCATTTTTTAATTCGAAAAAAGGTTTTGATAAATCGTTATGATATATTTTAACAAGACATTCTAGTTTATTTTGTTCAAAAGTTAGATTTAGAATCTTTTCACCGTCCTTTGGGTTTGATAGTTTTAAAATTCCAGCTATATCAGTTTGAAAGTTTTGTTCCAAATTACTTACACTTTCGATTATATCTTCTAATTTTTCAAATACATATTTCTGCTTTTCATTTTTTGATTTAAAATAGTTATTTAAAAAATGACTCAACCCTCCAGATATAATTGCAATTCCTCCACCGATAATTAGAGATAAAATATTTTCAGTCATAGAAGTTTATTTTGAGTATTAGTGTTAATTCAAAATTACAAACATTTACATTTGTTTGTACTAAGTTGAGAATTGCATTAATATTATATTATTAGGATTCTCAAAAATCAACAATCTTTCTTTATGATTTTTACGGATTTCCACATTTGGGGGATTTTTTTATTGTTTTTGGTCTCTAGTTTATGCTGTTGTGACATGAAGAATGATTAAAAATGTAAAAGTCTAAATGTAAAATGTAAAAGTGAAAATTAGCTTTTGAAAGGGTGAAGGGTGAGATCCAAGAAAATTTTTTTTCTCGTACTTTGTACACATTACTTTGTACTCATTACTTTGTACTTCAAACATCTAAAATCTAATTTTAAACTTCAAACTTCAGAAGTATCATAAACTTTCTGCAATTTCTTTTCTATATTTTTTTGGGGTAATTCCTTCTATCTTTTTGAAAGCAGCGGTAAAATGAGTAGAATTTTTATATCCTACTAATTCTGAGATTTCATAGATGGGTTTCTTACTGTATCTCAACAGTTTTTTTGCTTTGGTCATTCTAAGATCAAGGGTATATTCAAAGATCGTAGTGCCAAATACACGTTTAAATTCTTTTTTTAGCATAAAATCATTGATACCAACTTTACGTGCAAGCTCATAAACAGAATGCTGAGTGGTAAGATCTTCATTGATGATCACCTGTACGTTATATAACTTTTTGATAAGATGATCTGTGTTTTGAGTTTCAGGCTTATCTTTAGGTGTTGCATCGAGTTGTAAAGAAAGCAGTTCTAATACTTTGGATTCGAGAAACAATCTTTTTAATAACCCTTGTCTATTGTCTATTAATATTTCTGCCAGTATTTCCTGAGTTTTTGTACATAATGGTTTTATAAAACTATTTTTGAACTGTCGTAAAGCATATTTGGTCTTTATTTCGTAAGAAGTATCGAGTTCGTATTTTTTGATAAAATCTTGAGTCATCCGTATTTTTACTTCTTTGAGCGGTTTGTTTTTGTGGTATTTGACAGACCCGGAAACGTTGGGAATGTACACCAAATAACTTTCTTGATTTTCATAAATAAAATCATCTTTATTTCCATCAATTTTTATGATCTGTTCGCCATCTATCAAAAAAGAAAGCTCTAAAGCATCTACAGTTTGTTTTCTTGAGATATTAAAATCCTGATGAAGCATGGCATCAAAAATACTGACTTGCAATCCTTCAAATCGGTGATATTCTAAATACCCCTCTCCATATTCTGGTAGAAACTGAAACTTTTTTGTGTACAATCCGCAATGTTGTTTTTTACTAATGAGTTGTATGATAGCATGTAACGATCGGTATTTTGGTTCGTTTGATATTGTATTTGATAACGACGTTTTTTTGCGTCTTTTTTTATCCATAATGCGTCATTTTTATCTTTTCCCAGACATTATTTTTGCATTAATTTTATTTAGATCAATTATAAATAACAAATATAGTTAAATGAAAACGCATAACACAAGTCATTATTTTAAAAAACATTTAAAAATATTTTTTGGTGCTTTTTAATAGTACAAAACAATACTCTACTCAGGGGATAAATTTTTTTTTACCACATTATTTTACCAATAAAAAGACAAACAAAATGAAAAAAGTAAATTGGTTGTTTACCGTAGCATTTTTATTTGCAACACAAATAATTCTTGCTCAATCGGGTACCATTAAAGGGAGAGTGGTCTCGGATACAAATACTCCATTAGATGATATTAATATAGCACTAAGTACAACAAGTTTGGGTAGTCAAACTATGAGTGATGGTACTTTTGAGATCACAAATGTACCAGAAGGAACCTATACACTTGTCATAAGTGCTGTGGGATATCTTTCTCAACAAATTGGGGTTAAAGTAACATCAAATCAGACACAAGAAGTATCAGATATTATCTTAATCAAATCTATACAATCACTTGATGAGGTGATGGTCAATGGAGAAAGAGCTAATAAGTTTTCTAGAAAAACAAGCGAGGTGGTATCAAAACTATCACTAAAAAATATAGAAAACTCTCAGGTGTATAATACTATAAGTTCTGAATTGATCAAAGATCAGGTGGTTACCAACTTTGATGATGCCTTAAATAGTGTTACAGGGTTAGATCGCTTGTGGGAGTCTACAGGTCGTGGTAACGATGGTGCAGGATATTTTGCACTTAGAGGTTTTGAAGCACAGCCTAATTTTTCTAATGGGTTACCGGCACTTAATTTTGGAAGTCCTGATCCTATCAATATAGAAAAAATTGAAGTAATCAAAGGACCTTCGGGAACGTTGTTTGGAGGCCCTCTTACTAATTACGGAGGAATTATTAATGTTACGACCAAAAAACCATATCAGGGATTTGGTGGTGAAGTTTCTTATACTACAGGAACATACGGTCTTAACCGAGTTACAGCCGATGTAAATACGAATCTTGATGCTGCGGGTAAATATCTATTACGTGTAACTAGTGCGTATGAGTATAGAGGGAGTTGGCAAGATGCAGGTTTTCAAAAATCATTTTTTGTGGCCCCAACATTATCCTATCAAGCTAGCGATAAACTATCATTTTTGGTTATGGCAGAATTTAATGATGCAGAGCAAACCAATACGCCTTTGTTATTCTTAAATCGTTCAGCGCCATCTGCAGTACTTAATTCGGATGATGTAGGGATCGATAGAGACCGCTCGTTTACCAGCAATGATCTTACAATAGAGAGCCCAACATTCAACCTACAAGCACAGGCGAATTATCAAATTTCTGACCAATGGAGTTCTCAAACGGCGGTTTCAAGAAGTTTTGCAGAATCCAAAGGATATTACTCTTTCCTTTTTGATATAGATGGACAATTTAATTTTTCGCAATCTATTAGAAATGAAAACTTTTCTGTAGGAACGACCAATATCCAGCAAAATTTCAGAGGAGATTTTAAAATTGGTCAAGTGAGAAATCGTGTAATAGCAGGTTTTGATTATTATAATCAATCAACAACTAATAATTCTGATTCTGGATTTGTATTTACAGGTATTTTCAGACCTGATGGAACCGCTGTAGGAAGAGCACCAGATGGTTCTGTGCCTAATGTTCCTTTGAATAGAGCTTCTGTAGATGCTGCTATTGCGCAAAATATGGCTGCAAACCCGGATGTAGTTGTGAATAATATTAAGACTAACCAGCATATCTATGGTTTTTATGCTTCTGACCAGGTAGATTTCTTTCCAGAAGATAGAAAACAACAATTATCCGCAATAGCAGGGTTGAGAGTAGATATTTTTGATAATGAAGGAAATACGTTTGATGACGAAGATGATTATGATCAAACTGCAGTATCTCCAAAATTTGGATTGATCTATCAGCCTATCAAAGACAAGTTATCTTTGTTTGGAAACTACCAAAATAGTTTTAGAAACATTGCCCCAGAAGTTTCTCCAACCGGCGAGACACTTAATTTTGATCCGGAGCAAGGAAACCAGCTTGAGTTTGGGATTAAAGCCAATTTATTTAACGATAAACTCTCTATAGTGACTAGCTATTATGATATTCAGGTAAAAGACAGAGTATTTTCTAATATCATTCTTGACGATGCAGGAGCTCCACTAGGTAGTGTGTCTATACAAGGAGGAGAAGTAGAGAGCAAAGGTTTTGAGATAGAAGTGATCGCAAATCCAATCCCGGGATTAAATATTATTGCGGGATATAGCCATAATGATAGTGAGATATTAGTTTCTACAAATAACCCGGGTCCTTTTGATGAGGTAGGAAGAAGACCAGATACTGCGGGGCCAGAAGATTTAGCTAATTTTTGGGCAAGTTATACATTTCAAGAATCTTCTGCGCTCAAAGGATTTGGACTGGGAGCAGGATTTAACTACGCAGGAGATCGCAATACTCTGGACAGTTCTATTACCGATACGTTTATTATCCCTAGTTATACTGTAGTAAATACTTCGGTATTTTATCAACACAAAAACTATAGAGTGTCATTAAAACTGAACAATGCTCTTGATGAAACCTATTTTAGAGGTTGGTCAACACTTAATGCACAACAACCAAGAAGTTTACTAGCAAGTATTTCTTATAAATTTTAAAAATGTACGTGAATATGATGAATATGAAATTAGTATTTCTAACCGTATGCTTAGCTTTGATAGGTACTACAAAATCTTTTGGACATTTCTTTTGGATTGAGACCGCACCCAAAGGACAGATTGGTGAACAACACGAAATACGCATCTACTTTGGAGAGTTTACCAGTGGTGAAATCGAAAAAACAGATGGAGAAGTGTTTCAAAATGCGCAAAACTTTACAATATGGGTTGTAGATCAAAACGGTAACAAAGAACAGCTACAACCACAGGCAGAAGCATCATATTATGCTTCGAGTTTTACACCAAAATCAAAAGGTACATATTCGATTATATTAGACAACAAAAAATATCAGGTATTAGACTACACACAATATGATTATGGGATCTTTCGCCCACAATATCACTCGGTAGCCAAAGTAGAAGTAGGAGATAAGCGTGCTCCAAAAACGGCAAGTGCAAATCCTGAAAGCATCACAATCATAGATGTATCTACGCAAGAAGATACTGCAAAACTACAGGTGCTTTTCAAAAATAAACCTTTGGCAGATAAAGAGGTTACGGTATTTATAAAAGAAGATTGGTCAAAAAAAATCAAGACCGATAGTAATGGGGTGATCACATTTTCTAAGCCTTTTGCTACTCGCTATGTTGTAGAAGCCACTCATGAAGATGAGTTACCCGGATCATATGATGGTGTCAAGTATCAATTTACATGGCATTGCGCTGTGTATACCATTAATTAAACGCTTTTGTTCTTTTAAATTATACTAGTGAAGAATACCTTTAAAAAAACAATTAGAATTATCCACTTATGGCTGGGTCTGGTAACAGGCCTGGTCATTTGCATTGTATGTCTTACAGGATCGATATATGCATTCCAGAAAGAGATCAAAATGCTGGTGTATCCATATTATACGGTAGAACACCATGATGCTGCAGAAAGAATGCCTTTGTCTGAGCTTTTACATAAATATCAGCAGCAATCTGATCATGACGTGATGCGTATTTATGATTTTAATACACCCACACGATCGTCGATGTTGCTTACGGTAAAGGATAAGGCATATTATTATTCGTTTGTTGATCCGTATACGGGAGAAATCCTAAGAGAAGTATTTCTGGCAAGAGATTTTTTTACGATAATTCTCTATATACACATGAACCTTCTGTTGGGAGAAGTGGGAACACAGATTATCGGTTGGTCAGTAGTCCTCTTTATATTTTCGTTGATTACCGGGTTGGTGTTGTGGTTTCCGAGAAGTCTCAAAGTATTTAAAAGCAAAAAAGGAAGAAAATCCAGATTTGGTGTCAAAATCAAGGGGTCCAAAAAAAGAGTATTGTATGATTTACACAATGTATTAGGGTTTTATGCCGCATCCATACTCATCTTATTGGCGATCACTGGGATTGCATGGACATTTACATGGGTAGATAATTTGCTCTATGCCTCGGTTACTTTTGAAGAAAAAACAGAAGAAAAACCTGTTACAACAGCATCTGCTACCTTTGATCGTATTGCATTGGATCGCTTAAAGAAAGATGTCGTTCCTCAAAGAGATAACAAAGACCTTTTTATTTATTTTTTACCGACCAAAGATACAGAACCCATTAGAGTGATGAGTTCTATTGATGATGATGAATTTGGTAATAGTGATGATTATTATGCAAATGCAGATACGGGATCATTGATTACCACCAGATTTGACGAAGAAAAAAATGCGGGTCAAAAACTAAACAGCCTCTATTATGATATCCATACCGGTAGTATTTTGGGTTTTGGCGGTAAACTACTCGTGTTTTTGGCAGGCTTGATAGGAGCATCATTACCCATTACCGGGCTGATGTTGTATTTGAATAGATTAAAGAAAAAGAAGAAAAACAAAGTTGTTGTTGAGGTGTCTGATGATGAGGCCACAGCAACACAAAATATCGAAGAAATGAAAAATAAGATCGCTTTATTATGGTTGTTCCTTGCAGTAGGTTTTATTCTGCATCATATCTATGGATTAGCAGGGATCTATTTTGGAAAAGAACTCAAAATAGAAGGCGCTACGGGCGAGACCCCCGGATGGGCGCACTATTATCGTATTCTTTTTGAAATTATCATTTTGATGCTGGCATTGGCAAGTTTGGAGATTACCAAAAAATGGTTCAAAATCACCTCTATGGTTTGGGCAGTGTTGTTGGGATTATTCAACGTGTATCATGTGATTGAAGCCATCATGCACGAGCCATCAAACACCTCAGAGATTATTGTATTGGGCTGGATGGTAGCTATAAGCGGAGTATTGATTGCTGCGTTGAATCGTTGGCGATTACAAACGGTGTAGATATATAGGATAAAACTGAATTAGTATACTGTGATATTAAACCTGTCGAAAGAGATATCCCTTCGACAGGTTTAATGTTATAATAAGTATGCTCTACTACTCTGTAATTTGCTCATTTTCTTTTCGTGTTCTTCTAGCAGCTATTTGCGTCATTACGGTATCGGTTTGTTCGTTGATCAAATCCACCCAACCCAGAGTATCGTTGGTATCGGCAACCCTGATCACATTGCGTAGTGTAGGGATTAGGTCGTTGATTAGTGGTGTTAATGCTGCACGAGCCTCGCCAATAGTCGGGTAATTCTTTTTGGTATCTTCTTCCAGGCGATTGGTATATGCGGTTTTGAACTGCTGTTCGGTCTTCTTTACTTTTTTATACCTACTTACAAGCCCTAGTGACTGTATTGCCAATTGATATTGGTCTTTATCCATTTCTTGAAACATCGTTTCTAACCGCCCTGATTGTTCCATATACCCTTCATTATTAAGTGTAGTACCTACTTTTTTTAGTAATTCGTATAGTAGCTCATACGCTTCTTTTTCTTTGGTATCATCTGTTTTTTCAAAAGCATTGATCATATCTCTAAATACGATAAAAGCATAATCTCTCGCTTGATCTAATTGCATTACCTCTTCAACAAGGCTATTGGTTCGAACAGCTGCTAGTGCTGTACGTAGATTTTCGAGTTTAGGTTGAATATATTCAACAAGTTTGATCAAAAAAGGATTAGCTGATAAATGCGAATTAATAATAGAAAGATAATTACTGGTTACTTCAGAGAGTTCTGAGTGTGTAGATTGGGTAACACTAATATTTTTGAGTGTTTTCATAATATGTTGGTTTTAGGAATAGTTGATAAATTACCTTTTTTTCGAAAAAAGTAAGGTTAAAAAAAATCCATTTTTTTCCTAAAACATATTAAATAAGAGGATCATTTTTTATGGTTCTCTACGTACGCAGAACTGGATTTTAAAATTTTTTGTTGTTGTTTTTGATGCTGGGAGGCATTTTGAAATTTTTTTATGGTTCTCTATGTGCATAGAACTGGATTTTAAAATTTTTTATTGTTGTTTTTGGTGCTGGGAGGCATTTTGAAATTTTTTTATGGTTCTCTACGTACGTAGAACTGGATTTTAAATTTTTTTATTGCTGTTTTTGATGCTGGTAGGCATTTTGAATTTTTTTTGAGCTCTATATGATACCCAGTATTAGTTTTTGTAGTTTTACATATAACCCCTAATACAGGCAATTGCAATGCGTAGATATATTTATTTGGATATAGGTGCGTGTGGATTGTTGTTGTTTTATATTAACAAAATGAGTGAAATACTATTAATAGGATTTTTAGTTTTTGTTTTTATTGTGATACCTATTGGAATTGGACTTTTGCTCTATTTCATTCCTAAGCGAATGGGATACCCAAAAGTTTCAAAGTATTTAACAGTCTCGTATGGAGTAATTGTCTTCTTAATTATTTTATTGGTAGCATTTGAAGACCAATTATTTTCAAAAATTGATGCAAAGGAATTAGTAGAAGAACAAGGTATTGAGCTGGTAGATGAATTTGAATTAATCAACAATGAATCAATGTCTTCAATCGGAGACTATTATCATACATTTACTTTGCGAATATCAGGAACAGACAAGATGAAAATTATTAATACAATTAAAAAGTCAGATAATTTCAAAAAAATCGGAGAACCAATTTTGGACTTATATTTTGATACTGAAAACATATATAAAGGTACTAAACGAACTCAAAATTATGAAACTGAAGATTCTTTTGTTAGAGAATACATGAAACCTAATGGAGATGGTTCTGCTCCTACTTATCGAAGAATTAAAATTTATAAGCAAAAAGATGAATTAATATTTGAAGATATTGACTATTAAAAACGACACCACAACACTATATTATGACATATTTCCTAAAACGATAACTTCAATTAAGAAATGAGTGAACACTACGAACACGACAAACAAATAACTACCAATATCCTCAAAGATATAGAAGAGTATAGAGTACACATTGCTTTTGTAGAAAGTGATGGGTATTGTCCAAGGTTTGGATATTCTATCGGACTGTATAAGGAATTTAATCATCCAGAACTAATAATAATTGGATTAGACCCTGAATCGACCGGAGCAATAATTAATAATGCAAAAGACGAAATTGAGAAAGGAACTAGATTTATAGAGGGAATCAATTATCCAGATTTTTTGGTAGAACTTCCAGTTCAGTTTGTAGATGTGAAAAAAGAACATTATCCAGACTATTTAGGTTATGCAGGATGGTACAATGATAATTCCATAAATTTTCCAACACTTCAACTAGTTTGGCCGGATAGAGAAGGAAAATTTCCTTGGGAAACAGAGTTCAATGAGAATTTCAAATTCAAACAACCACTTCTGGATAGAAATACGGAGTTCAAATTTCTTGAAGAAAGAAACCTTGGAGTATTTACAACTTCTGAAGTGTTAGAAGGCAAACCTATCAAGTTTGTTTATCATAATGAAGACGGGGATTGGCAATTTCATTCAGAAGAAGACCCAGATTTAACTAATGCAAAACTTGTCTGTTTGGAAGAACTTGTCAAAAAAGACAAAACCCTTAACGAGATTTATTATCTAAATTATGGAGAATCAGCTGAACGAATGAATATTGGTGATAAATGGAAAATATTTGAAAAATAAAAGAAGATAACAAAGTTTGTATTGCGATATGTTCCGTTGAAGAAGCAAACGTAACATACTCGAGCCTTTATAAATAATTCGAAAAATTGAATGACCAAAAAAGAAGTTGATAAGTTAATTAAGAAAGAATCGGGAATGATTTTACTTGATAAAGACTCTGAAGATAAATTTTGGGAAATTGTGTTCAAACAAATATCTATTTTAACTTTTATCTATGCTTTACTTAGACAAAAAAACGATTATTTAATAGTCACGGAAAAGAGAATTCTTTTTATTATAAGGAACAAGATTATTGAAAACAAAATTTTAAATGGAACTGAAAGGCTGACTTATAATGGGATTCAACCTTCTTTTGAAATTACTGATCTGGAACAACATTATTCTTTTTCATTAATCAAATTGAGAGTAAGCTATAAAGAGGCTAAATTAATACGAGAAAGATTATCAAAATTCATTAATCAAAAATAAATAAAACTGTTTATGACAAAAGTCTTAACGAATATTATTCAAACTATGAATTTGTTGGTAATAAATAACTTAAAGAGGTTGTTATTGCTTCTAACCTTAGTTTTTGGATTCAATTCCTGTTTGGCTCAATCTGATGTAAAGGATAAATTAATCGGAAAGTGGACTTTGATTGCAGAATCAGACTCATTTCCCGATGATATTGATAAACTTTCAATTGGAGGGACTGATTCTGATGTAGAGACTGTGCCTGAAATAACTTTGATTTTTAAACCTGATAATTCATTACTTGTCATTCAAATGGGAGATGAATCTAATTCAACTTTTAAAATAAGTGACTCGATATTGACAATGGGAAACCGAAAGTATATAATAGTTAGAGTTGACAATAAAGAACTACTGCTAAAAAATAAAAATGATTTATTTAACACACAATATAAATATCAAAAAAACGATGAATAATAAACTTTTTAGAAATTCACAATAGAGTAATACGTGTGAATAGTATTCATTAATTTTTAAGAAGTTCAGCAATAGAAATTTCCAAACCATCAGCGATTTTCATAAGCGTAAGCAAACGAGGATTTGTTCTACCTTTTTCGATCATGTATAATTGAGTTCGACCAATCTCACAATCAAAAGCAAAGGACTTTTGGTCAATCTCCCTTTCTTCTCTTAATTGCTTGATTCTAGCACCTAGTTTTTGAAAATATTTCTCTTCTTTCCTGTTCACTATACCGAATTTCGATAAATTATCCATATCTTGTGTTCGGTATTACGAACAAGTGTTGTGATGAATCAATACTAAAACCTAAAAACCAAGCGCATGTATAAACAAAACGAGCAATTAATTATTGATTTGATACAACAAGACCTTAAACATTGCCAATTGATATATGGGTTAGAGCAATTAGGGTTATCATCATCTAGTATGCATCATTTAGAAATCTTAGAGATCATATATCAGTTAATGGATATCTCTCATGAAAAAAGGAACGATTACTTATCAGAAACATATGCTTCGTTTATGAGTATGGCAATCAATTATGAGATTACTTCTAATGGCGAAACCTTAAAAGTATTAGCAGAAGATTGCTATTATCGATTAAAATATCTTGTAGAACTTTAACAAGATCATTTGCTATTCAAAAATCAAAGGTATATTAATACCTTTATGTAGGTATAACTAATCGTTGATTAATCCATTGATTCTTGTATTTTTACAAATAGCTAAAACTAACTCAACAATTGTAAACGCGTATATATGTTTATTTGATTATCGGTGTGGGTATATTGTTTTTAGTAAACATTAAGAATATGAAAATTTTAATTAGCACAATTATACTAGGACTTATGTCCTTCTATTCATCTACAGAAACTTGTATAATTTCAAAAAAAAGGACTTTCAAAACTATAACTGAGGCTTCATATTGTGTAAAAGAAAGTGGCGAATTGACTAGAAAGAGCCTTGATCGAAAAAGTTTTTATGATAATGATGGAGAATTAATTGAATATTGGGATTATGTATACGTAGAAGATAGCTTATATTATGAAAAAGTAAAACTGGAAAAAAATAAACAAGGTAAGCTGATTAAAAAAACAGCATATAGTTGTGAGGGGAACTTAAAAAGTTATACAAATACAAAATTTGACAATTATGGAAATATTGTACAGT
The DNA here is from genome assembly GCF_006443095.1 of Aquimarina algicola. Taxonomy (GTDB): domain Bacteria; phylum Bacteroidota; class Bacteroidia; order Flavobacteriales; family Flavobacteriaceae; genus Aquimarina; species Aquimarina algicola. The sequence goes on along the minus strand of NZ_VFWZ01000002.1, from coordinate 155,841 downwards.
ATAAATCGTATAACAAAAATAATGAACTGACTTCAACAGAAAGCAATGAATATGACTCGAATGGTAATCTATTATCAATCTCGCTAACCATTACTTCTTCTAATAAAACTTTTAAGATTACAAGTAAATACAACTCAAAAAATCAACTTATAGAAGAAATAGATTTTAAGCCTGACGGTTCGATTGAGGATGTTAGAACTTTTAAGTATGATAATATGGGTAACGAAATAAAGTCTGACTTGACTAGATCTAACGGAGAGTATACGAAATTCGTTTCTGAATATGATAAAAATAATAATGTAATCTCCGAATATTGGTTTGACAAAGATGGAAGTCAAAAACATTGGAATTCGTTTTCTTATGAATATGATGAAAACAATAACTGGGTTACTAGAAAAAGGTATTCTAATAATAGATTAGATTGTGTTTGGGAGAGAAAAATTGAATACAATTAAAACATTGTTTAGCATTATATATGTAATCGTATCGACTTGGGGACATTTTTAATATCGATTGACTCTTGGGTTTTGTTTTTATCATGTCAAAAGACAATGAAATTATAATTACTGAAATAGACTCAATTCTGAATGGAAATATAAATTTTGAAAAGGAAGTCATTGACTTTGATGATTACAAATAATAAATATACATGCAATGAATGAGATAACCGTTGAAAAGAATGAAGAAGAGGAAGGGGCTATACCTCATGTGTGGCGCTCTACTTTTAAAAATATTGTGAATGCTTTTGTAGAAAAAGATTATCGGCTTAGTACGCCAATAACAAATGTTAATCCTATTTCAGAAAATACAGCCAACCAAATAAAGGAATATATTGAGGATTATGGAGAAGAATTGACTGAACTGCCTGAAGCAACATGGGACACTTCAATATATATCTACTATGGAAACTATTGGAATATTCTGATTGATCTGTTCACAAAAAATGAAGGCCTTAGTGATTTAACACTTAATGCAGAGGTAAGAGAAGTTGAGGGAAAATATATAACTGATGTAAAACTGGTTTACGTACCTTGAAAGGTTAAGTGCTAAAACACGCAACTACTCATAACTAAGCATTATTATGAATAAATATGACGGACTTAGAAATCAAAAAAAATGTAAGTGAGAAAGCCATTAAGTATGGAATACCTACAGATTATTCATTTTTATATGATGATTTATCCAGTAATTTTAAAAAGGAATTCGAAAGGAGTATTGATCAATCTGAATTTGGAATTCCAATAGTTAAATATGGACATAAAAATGGTAATTGGTTAATAGTAGGAACTAAAAAACTTGCTGTTAAAAGTGATACACTGAGCTTAATTAGAATTGAACAAATTAAAGGATTTAAAGTTCCAAAATCTGAATTCGAAAAAGCAAAACAAAATCAACCTGATAGGATGCTTCGAAAGTTTGAATATGAAATATTAACTATAAATTATCTTAATGGGAATTCAATAGATGTTTGGTTAAATAAAAAGCATGATTACTATGGTTTCTGGCATATAATGATACGTCTTCTGAATTTAAAAAAATAATGATGACAAGATGTATTTACTAATAGAGTCTAAGTAATCAAATCGAATGGTTATTGTATTTTTGGTAAGGTGCAATGCTCAGAAAAATCGAAAAACAGGGTGACAATTTGTTCTGCTACGACATATATATTAAACGTTATGTGCAATTCCAATAATGAAAGAATTGAAAAAAATATTCTGCAGTAGAACGAGAGAAATACCTTCTTTAGAAACAATTAAAGAAGAATTAAGTAGAAATGACAGAATTAGAATAGATTACAATTCTAAATTCAATTTTCTTTTTATTAGAAATTTAAAAAGACAAATAAGAAATATTGAAGATTTATTGAATGTTGAGATTCAAAAAGGAGAATTTAAAGACTTGAAATTTTATAATCTCTATAATCTTTTCTCTGAAAATGAAGTAAAAAAAATTTCGGAACGATTAGAAGAAGCAATCAAAAGCTACAGATTAATTTCAGAAAGATTAATAAAGAGATTTGAGGAAAAATATAACTATAGTTTTACTGATACAAATAAATCATTTGCAAAAATAAAAGGGCAAATAGAACAAGATAAAAATCAATTATCAGAAAATTGGAGTTATCGATTTCACGGTGGAGATATTTGTTTCTCTAACTCTAAATCAGGGCAAATTGTTGATATTAATCTCAAATATAATGGTTTTTATGGAGTAATAGATTTATGGTTTTTCCAATATTTTATGCAAACCACAAATGAGTTTAAATCTATAAGTTCTATTTATATAGATAATACTCCTAAATTAATTCAAACGTTAGATTATCTTAAAGAGAAAGGAAAAGTAAAACTAGTAAAGTCGGAATTTGACTTCTTAGACTCCGAAAAATTAATATGGAATGAAAACAGCAAATAATACTATATATGATGTCATAGTAAATAGGTGATCTATCAAATGGTCGTTGTATTTTTGGTAAGGTGCAATGCTCAGAAAAACCGAAAAACAGAGTAATATTTACCTTATTTCGATTCATATATTTAGCTTTGATGCAATTAAGAATTAAATTTAAGAATGATAAAATTCAATAAGGTAATCGGATTGATTATTATTTTATTCAATATTTATATTGTTTGGATGTACATTAATTTGTTTTACCAGTATCATTTTACTATGATACTTTTCTCATATAAGATTCCTGATTTAATTTTATTCTGTTTGGTTTTGATTGGGCTAATTGGAATTTTTATTGGTAACAAAGTATATACATCAAAATGGTCAATCAAAAAAGGTATATTATTAGATCTAGGTCTCATTGCTTTTGCCTTTATTATTGGTCAATTAACTAATTTTTAATCAAATTATAGAACAATAAATGGCAATACAACTTTGCCCAAAATGTCAAAACAATTCATTTACTTGGTTCGTAGATGATGAAAAATTAAATTTAACAGTTTGGGGTTGTTATCAATGTAACTATGAAGCGTTAGAAAATGAATCAGATGAACGGAATTGTAGAAAATGTGGAAAGAAGTCTGAAACAAAATTAAAAGACAAAGAAAAAGAATATTGGTGGTGTTCGAGTTGTAACAATATCGAAATAATAAAAAATGGTTAACAATTTGTTTGTATCGAATATGCTCCCTTTGAAAAGCAAACACGCTAATAAACATTAAGAATATGAAACTTAAAACTTGTTTTTTCTTTCTCATAGTATTTAGCTTTATCGGCTGTAAGGTCAAACTTAATGGTACTTCAGAAGAACAATTTAAAATATCTAAAGCGCAAGTTTTAAGAGGCTTACCAACTGATAAGCAAAAAAAATTAGAAATTGCACTACATGTCGTTGATTCGTATTCTAAGTTGGAGAAAAAAGAGAATTATGGTAAATATTGGGATACGCCTATCAACAAAATAACACTTGATGCTCTCGATAATAAAACTTACAAAGAATTAGTAAGATTTGCCGAAGATTTTCTGAAAAAAGAAAATGAAAAGGAAATAGAAAAGATTCAGATCGAAATTTCTGAATTACAATTGAATCGCAAAAATTCTGATTCAATAATTACTATTCTTAATGATTTTAAACCTACCGAAGTTTATATACAGAAATATAAATCAGATGACCCCTCTCTTAAAATTAAAATTCAAAATAAGGGTGATCTAACAGGAATAACTTCATTTATGTTTGACATTAAAATTTATTCAATTTCTCAAAACCGAATTATCGAACATGTAGGCTTGGGACGCTCTAATCTTTCTGGAATTTCAAAAGGAAAAGATGACTATTTCCCTACATTATCAACCACTCTAGCACTATTAACCAGAAGAAGCAAACGCCTGGTAAAACAGTTAGAACAAGCTGAATCTCCAATTAAAAATTTAAGTGATTTTGACTTGTACGTAAAAATTACACCAAGCAAGATAGAAATGTTAAATGGAACTCGCTATGATTATCCATACAAGAGTATATCTGAGTATGATAATGAAATTAAAGCTTTGCAAAATCGTCTAGAGCAAATAAAATCTTTAGATGGTACATTGAATGAATATGTACTGAAAGAAGTAAATTCAAAAAAAGAAATTGCATACAACGAAGAGTATTTACCAATACTAGAAGAAATAAGAGCTGAAAATAATCGAAGTAATACAAGTGCTTTGAAGGTTAGCAAAGATCTAAGCATAAATTTTCCTTCGAAATATGAGATAATAAAAGAAAAATCCGAAGAATACTATAGTGTTAATTTGTGTAACGACCTTAGTTTCGATATCTATGATGAAGATCTTATTCAATATCAAATAAAAGATACTTTATATGTAGAATTCGACCAAATAGATGATAAAGCTAATGGTGTCTTAAATGTTTTAAAAGATCAAAATACAAGCTGTAGTATTAAGGAAATTGTTAACAAATTTATTGATTCCAATATTTATAAATCAACTTCGAGTTATAAATTAATTGAACATGATAATTCTGGTTATATGTATTTTGAATACGACAGATATAAATTTATCCGCTATTTTAACTTAAATGGGATTCATTATTGTTATGATATGGATTTTGAAAACTTAAAAGAATGCGTACTAGAATTTGATCGTTCAAAAGAGTTGATAAAGTAAATGGTTGTAATAATTCATATAGTGTATTTATTATACATTCAAAGAACATAAATTCATGAGATTTAAAGTTGGAAAAAATGTTTCTCCAATGATGGCGAAACCTTAAAAGTATTAACAGAAGATTGCTATTATCGATTAAATTATCTTGTAGAACTTTAACGAGATTATTTGCTATTCAAAAATCAAAGACATAGTAATGCCTATACGTAGGTATAACTAATCGTTGATTAATCCATTGATTCTTGTATTTTTACATACAACCTAATACGGGCAATTGTAAATATATGTATATGCTTATTTGATTATTGATGCATGTGTATTGGTGCCGGCAGTAACCAAAATAAATATCTAGCTTAAATGGAGAACGAAATCTTATTAATTCCTGACAAAGACGATGTTGAAAGGAATTCGATTGCAGATAGCTGGATCAAGAATGGCGGTGATGTTAAACGAATCGGAAAGTTTTGGGAGTCTCCAAAAATTGATGCTAAAAAAAGATTAACGATATACGGGATTGATACTTTTAGTCTTGTTTTGGCTCAGGTACTTGGATTAAAATTGATCGAACCTAAAGATGAGTTAATTAGTACATTAGATTTTAAATGGATCAAACGTAAGATTCAGATTCTGGAAATTTCTAAAATTAAAGAAACTGATTTTCCAATCTTTATCAAACCAGTCAAACCTAAGACATTTAAATCAGGTATTTACAGTGATTTCAAAAGCTTTACTAAAGAAATAAGAGGTATTGAACAAAACGAACAAGTCATAAAATCTAATATCATAGAGATTGAAGGTGAAGTCCGTGCATTTATATTAAATAATGAAATACTTGATCTTGCAATTTATGAGGGGAATTGTGATCTACATCTTGCAAAAGAATTTTTAGTGGACTTTTTACAAAAGCTCACAATTGATTTGCCTAAAACATATGTTATTGACTTAGGATATAATCAAGTAGATGGGTGGTTTGTTATAGAATTTAATTCTAGTTGGGGTGCCGGATTAAATTCTTGTAATCCAAATAAAGTAATTGCAGGAATAAGAGAAGCAACAATAAATTACTAAAAGGCAGTTTACAACAAGATACATGTGCTAATAGCAGAAAAGCGACCAATCAATTGATTCTCGTATTTTTATATATAGCTAAAACTCAACAATTGTAAATTCGCACACGTGTTTATTTGGATGTAGGTGCGTGTGTATTGTTGTTATACTAGATTAATGAAAAATATGGATACATCAAAAAACAGAAGAGATTTTATAAAAAAATCAACGGTAGCCGGATTAGGTTCTTTATTGTTAGGCAATACTCAACATGCAACGGCCTCTGTACCTAATTCTGGTATTCAAAAAGAAACTTTTGCCATTACCATGTGGGAGTTTAGTTGGCTTGAGCGTCGTTGGCCTGGTGCAGGCTATGAAGACTGGGATACTGCTCTTGCCGAATTAGTAGAACGAGGATATAATGCGATACGCATCGATGCTTTTCCGCACCTTATTTATAACGATCTGCAAAAAGAGTTCTTGATCAATCCACATTGGGACACCCAAGATTGGGGCAGTCCTGCAATAACTAAAGTCCGACTCCAACCTCATTTCATTGATTTTATCAAAAAGTGTAAAAAATTCAATGTAAAACTTGGATTATCTTCTTGGTGGCGTGAGGATAAAAATAAATCTTTCAATGTAATTACTACCCCTCAAAAATTGGGGATGGTTTGGCTTTCTGTTTTAGATCTAGTCAAAGATCACGATCTGATGGATCAAATCCTTTATGTTGACTTGAGTAATGAATGGCCCTTGGAAGTTTGGACGCCCTACAAAACTGATTTAGGTTGGTGGGATACTCAAGAGTCTGCACGATGGATGCGTGAATCCATTGCTGTTTTGAAAGATAAGTATCCAAAGCTGCCCTATACGTTCTCGTTTACCGGAGAAGTTACCAAAGAGACCTTGACACGTGGGGATATCTCTATGCTTGATTTTCTTGAACCACATATATGGATGGTTAACGGAAATGGAGGAGAATTTTATAAAGAAGTGGGTTACCAATACGAACGATTTACGTATGAAGGTTATGATAATCTTGCTTTAAAAGGAGAAAAACTTTATCGCCAAAAAGAGAATTATTGGAAAGACCAGTTGTTGAGCCAAATCGAATATGCAGCAGAATGGTCCAAAAAAGTGAACAAACCTCTAGTAACAACAGAGTGTTGGGGTGTAGTTGATTATAAAGACTGGCCTCTTTTGGATTGGGATTGGGTAAAAGAATTATGTGATCTAGGAACTCGAGAGGCTGTTAAAACAGGCAGGTGGGTTGGTATTTCAACAAGTAACTTTTGCGGCCCTCAATTTGTGGGTATGTGGAGAGACAAATCATGGCATCAAGATTTAACTGATTTGATAAGGAATCAAAAAACACACTCAGATTTTAATACTCATAAACTAATAACAAGAATTTAGTAATTTGATCAATAAATCAATGAGGTACAAAATGTACAGCCTATTGTACCTAAATAATTACTCAAATGATTCTTGTATTTTTACATATAGCTAAAATTGAATAATTGTAAATTTGCACACATGTTGATTTGGATTTAGGTACGTGTGTATTGGTGTCGGCAGTAATTTTGACGATGAACTAAAAGAAAGCTTACCTTTGTGTTTGTGAATTATTTACCACAAATATTATTCTCTCTTGGGGCAATTGGATTTATTAACAGCTTAATTGTTTCCCTTTATTTTTTAATTAGTAAATCATACAATAAACAAAGTAATCGTCTTTTTGGATTATTCCTTTTTGTACTAAGTTTTAGAGTTTTAAAATCTATATTTTATGCATTCTCTACAGCAGATTCTATTTGGTATATTAATACTGGTCCTTCATTTTTTTTTCTTATCGGACCTCTATTGTTTAGCTACTTAATTAGTGTATCAAAACCAAAATCTTTTTGGGCAAAAAACTGGAAATACCATATTGTATTTTGGTGTTTACTTGTTATTGCATTAATGATTTTTGTACCATTTAAAGAAAATGTACAACTCAATAAAGAAATCATCTTACCTATAATCAACGTTCAATTGTTGATTTATATTATTCTTTCTGGATTAATGGTGTTATATCCTAAAAAAAATCTTATTCAATATAAGTGGTTTATTACTTTTATTAGTGTAAATCTGATTATTTGGGCAAGTTTTGCACTTATCGATTTTGATTATTTTATAAGTGGTTCTATCATCTTTTCTGTTTTCTTTTATACACTATTCTTGTTTTTTCTTTTTAACAAAAAGATAATGGACAAAATTTTTATCAAAAACAAAATAAAAAAAACAGTGTCGCAATCTATTGAATTCAATAAGATAAGAAAACAATTAGATGGATTGATGCAGACCGAAAAACTCTATACAAATACGAGCTTAAAAATTGTAGATGTTGCCGAAAAGTTAGAATTATCTGTACACGAATTATCTAAATTACTTAATGATAATTTAGGCAGAAGTTTTAACGATTTTATAAACGAACACCGAATTGAAGAAGCAAAACACCTAATAGTAACGGAAAATAAATTTACTATAGAAGCAATTGGCCAAAAATCAGGTTTTAATTCAAAATCAGCATTTTACAAAGCATTTAAAAATCATACAGGCACTACACCTGCTAAATACAAAGCAAGTTTATAAGTTCTCTTTTATAATTCAACACATATTTGGTGTTTAATTATAAATTATTTCATTTAATACATTTTATAATTGTCGAAAAATTACAAAATGATGTTTAAACAATTTATAATCCTTAATTCAATCTTATTTTTTGCGAGTATTTCCAATGCACAAATTCAATCTCAAAAGTCTATTAAAGAGACATTGATTTCTTATGCGTATAATAATATTGACAAGGCTATTCGTCATTATAAAATTCTTAAAAAAGACAATAGTAAACAATACAATTTTAATGATAAAAATGAGCTCAACAACCTAGGATATCAACTCATGAATGATGGTAGAGTTGATGATGCCATAAAGATCTTTCAATTATTGGTATTCGAATTTCCTAATGATTTTAATGGTTATGACAGTTTAGGTGAAGCATATTACATGAATGAGAATTATGAAAAAGCCGTTATTAATTACCAAAAATCTCTCGATTTGAATCCAAAAAACACCAATGCCGAACGGTTTATAACAAAAATAAAGTTTGAGAATAGAGACAAGAATAAGTTTTATAAAATATATACCAAGCAACAGTATTTAGATGATTTATATGAATTAGCACATAGCTTAACCACAGTTAATCCTCATCCGTATAAATCTATCTCAAAAGAAGAGTTTTGGAAAGTAGTAGAAGATAAAAAAGACCTCATTACAGATAAAACCACTTATGCAGAGTTTATTTGGCATTGTAGCGAATTGGTAGCCAATATAAATTGTGGACACAGTGCAATTCCTATGTATTTTCAACAAGAGAGTGAAATGTTACCAGATACCTTGCGTTTCCCAATGGAATTATCGTACATTGATAATAGGCTTTATGTGATAGACCCATTGATAAATAAAAACCAAGTAAAAGTGGGTATAGAAATATTTTCAATCAACGGAAAAAGTAGTTTCGAAATTATAGAAGATATTTTTAAGCACACTTCATCACAGGGCAAGGTTGAAAACCCTGCAAAACGACATTTGTTTAATGGACGAGCGACAGCAATGGTGCCCTATTCGTTAGGATTTCCAAAAGAATATGAAGTAATAATTAAAGGGCGACAAGAACCTATTTTTTTAAAAATGCTGGATGAGTATACATTTCAATTTAAGAGTTTACGTACTTGCAAAGACGCTTTTTGTTTCAATTTTATTAATGAAAACATAGCGCTTTTGACAATAAATCATTGGGACTTTTATGGTAATAAATTTCATATTCTTCAAAAGTTTATCGATGATAGTTTCGAGGAAATAAATAAAAAAATGCCAAAAAATTTAATTATTGATGTTCGAGGGAATGGCGGGGGAAATTCTTGGGGAGCAGCACATGTTTTACAATATTTAGTAAAAACACCTTTTACTTATTTTAAAGTAGCTCCACTAAATGACAGTAAATTACAACCTTTAAAACCATTTAAAACTACGTATAAGGGTAATGTTTATTTTTTAACTGACGGTCGATCAGGTTCTACTACTGGACAATTACTTGCTTTAGCAAAACATCATAACTTGGGCACTTTAATAGGAGAAGAATCTAATGGAGGGATTTTTTATACTGGTGGTCAACAAATGTTTTGTCTTAAAAATACAAACGTTTTTTATTTGGTAGGAAGATTTACACATATAAATGATGTCGATTCTATTTCACAGGAAAGGGGTGTGCAACCACATCATTATAGTGTAAGAACCATTGAAGATTGGTTAAATGGCATAGATACTACTTTGAAGTACACTTTAGAATTGATTAATAAAGAATAAACTATTACCAACAACGTGTATAGTTAATGCCTAAACTTTTACACAAAATTTATTTACCTTTAATTAAAACAAATTTCGTATAAACGATACCTCCTGAATAGTGGCGAAAGCTATACACGATAAAAGTTAACAACAAGCTAGAAAAACAAATTCCAATAAAAAATGAACAAAACATTATTATTTTTATTTTCAACTGTATTATTGGTTGGATGTAAATCTGAAACAAAAACAAAAGAAGAAAAATTTTGGAATTGGGTTTCTGAAAATAAAGTCGAACTAGAAAATTTCATTAATTCTAACCACGAAGATTATACCATTTATAATCAACTGACTAGTGAAATGAAAAAATATAATTCTGTTCTTTTTCCCGAAATGACTTTGACCGAAAAAAATGAAGTTGTTCTAATAATTACACCAGATGGAATGTCAGAAGGTATTTTACCTACAGAAAAATTATATGATTCAAAACCTAAGTTAGATAATTGGATAATCAAAAAATTTAGACAAGCATCAGACGAAACCAAACTGAATTATGACGGAATTGAATATCCAAGTTCAGATATTAAAATTATTCCTAGATTAGATAAAGAACAAGGAAAAGTAAATATTCAAGTTTATATTAGAAATATGAATTCAGATGTTAAAAAACATCAAGCATTATCATTTCTTTATCTTGACCACATTCTTGGAGAATATAATACAATCACCAAAGTCGGGTACATAGATTTTTATCATTTAGAAATGGACAAAAACGTTGAGAACGGAATTTCAATTTTAGAATTAAGAAAATTAATAGAAAAAGAATTTAAAACAACAGAAAGATAAAAAAAGCTAGTGCAACAGCGCGTAGAATTCATTGCTAGTTCTCGCTTACTTATCAAAATTCTCTCAGATTTTCTATTCAGCTTTTATTTGCTAAATTTAGTGTTCATGAATGCAACGAAATTATAAACACAACGTTATGTATGATCAGTGCAGATACCAATAAATATAGATTGAGAGTAAGGACAAAGGAACAATGATTGGAGGAGCTGAAGAATTAAATGACAACTCTGATGTAATTGTAACTTTTGATAATAATAGCAAGTATATTGCTACATTCTTTATATATGTTAAAGCAGTTAGATTTTACAGTATTGATGGCATGTTTACTCAACCAAATTGGACTGATGGCCATCAAGAGGATGTTGATACATTAATTAAGTATTTAGAAAACTGAGAAGATTTTAATTTGACTAAAATGAATTGGTCCAACAGGAATCATAATTGTAACAAAAAATACTAAGCACAATAAGGTGTTTTATAAATGCATTAAAGACTAATTTTACACTTATCGTTGTTGAACATTAAAATGAACTTGAGAGATTACAAAAACATATTAGATAATATCAAAAGATATGTCCCCTTGAATAAGGAGGATGAAAATCAATTTATATCAATTGTAAGAACCTCGAACATAAAACGTAGACAATTCATAGTTCAACCAAATTTTATATGTACACATCAAACCTATGTCCTTAAAGGTGTATTTCGTAGTTATTTTGTGAATAATGAAGGGATTGAGCATACAATTCAATTTGCTATTGATGATTGGTTTATAAGCGATTTTAATAGTTACATAAGTCAAACACCAGCTTTATTATTTGTTGAGGCAATCGAAGATTCGATAGTACAACAGATATCATATGATGATGTCGAAAAATTATGCAGTGAGAACCCAAAATTTGAACGATTCTTTAGGTTAGTTGCCCAAAAATCATTTGCATTTTCACAAAGACGAATATTGTCTAACCTGGATAAATCTGCAGAAGAACGTTATTTGGATTTTCTAAACCTTTACCCTTCAATTGTTCAACGTGTACCTCAATATGCTTTAGCTTCATACCTAGGGATGTCACCCGAATTTTTGAGCAAAATACGGAAGCGATTATCCACAAAATCTTAATCTATTTCAAGATAATTTCCTAATCCAGTTCATTTTTAAAGTTGTAACATCGTCACACCTTTGTATTGTCGATTTTGACTTCAATTAAAACAAGGTAAAATGATCACAGAAAAAAAATCCTATCAAGAAAACTTAAAAGATTTACGAGAGAATTTAGGAACTATGCTTCCCAAAGAAGCACTCGAAGTATTTGACAATGATGCAAAACATCTACATAATCATCATAAATCGATCTTGAAATTGCAAGTAGGAGACAAAGCACCAGACTTTTCACTCTCTAATGCAACAGGCAAAACTATAAGACTTTCAGATTTGCTAAAAGACAAAAGAGTTATCCTTACTTTTTATAGAGGTACTTGGTGTCCTTATTGTAATTTACAGTTGTCGCACTATCAAAAGTCGTTGAACGAAATACATGATTTGGGCGCAGAACTAGTAGCAATCTCACCACAAACACCTGATGAATCTCTAAATGTAAAAGAGAAAAACGAACTCAATTTTGAGGTCTTAAGCGATAATGGTAATATCGTGGCAAGAAAATATACAACTGTTTTTATAAATAATGATAAACCAGTTAATACAATGGCAGAATTAGGGTTCGATTTTGATGCTCATTATCCAGATGATTCAAGAGAGTTGCCAATTCCTGCAGTGTTTATCATAGAGAAAGATGCAACCGTCTTATTTGCAAAATCTTTAGGTGGAGATTATAGAAACCGTGTTGAGGTTTCAGAAATTATAGATACAATAAAGACAAAATAAAAATAGCTGATAATACAATATTCAATTTAAAGCAATAGTATGATAGATTTTATAATAGGAGTAACCTTAATGAATGCTATGCCTCATTTAGTTTTAGGTATATGGAAAGGACGAATGTTTAGTGTTTTTGGTTTTGGTAACAAACAGAATATTGCTTATGGCTTTTTATGTTTGGTCATTTCTATAGTACTTTACGTATATCAATATGGATTAGATGAGATATTTACTAACAAATTGTACTTTGGTTCTTTGTGTATCCTATTAATTTATTTTGTAACAGGTCACCTTTGGTACAAGCTTTTTAATAAAATAGAAAAGTAAATAATATGCTACAATAATTTGTCTTTTAAGCAATAGCGGTTTGAGTACTAACTTGAACCGCTTTTTCGTTAAATTAAGTATATTGTAAATTGAAAAGTAGTTGATAAAATCTATTCAGAGAATTCTTTTTATTACTAGAGACAAGATTACTAAAAAAACAGAATTTTGAATGGAACCTGAAGGTATTAAAATAATAGAGGAGCAACTTGGAATAAAATTACCAGAGTTTTATGTTTCAACAATGCTCAACTACCTTTTTTCCAAAGATTCTTGGGCAGCTGAATTTTTATTGTGTAATAACCCTAAAAGGATAATAAACTTAAATGGAGTATTTACCAAAGAAGACAAAAGTTTTTCTATTGGATCAGATGGAGAGGAACATTACTATTTCATTAAACTTAATGGAGAAGAAAAAGTCCATATTTTTGACTTAGAAGGCTCAGATGAGCATATGAACATATAAGCTCATTCTTGGACTGAATATTTAATACAAATAGAAAAAACACATGATGAGCTGCATCAATAGAAACTTAAAGAACTGGATAGAAAAGGAAATAAGAAATGGTGGCAATTCTGGATTTAAAAACAACAAACAATTAAGATATACGCATTCACAGCAATCAAATGATTCTTGTATTTTTACATATAACTAAAAACAAACAATTGTAAATGCTGTATACATACATGCGCGCGTATTGTGTTATTGAGTCACAATTATGACAAATACTATTTTTCATAACCAAGAATTTAAAATAAATGGAATTTCCATACCTGAGTTTGAATTAAAAAGCGGTAATCTTATCCGAATTTATACCCCAAATTTTGACAAAAAGTACATGCCATTAGGTTTCGACCTAACTATAGAATTAATAAAACGTTTTCAAAATCAAGAACCTAATCTTCCATGGGCAAAAAATTATCAACAAAAGACATTTATAGAATTAATGAGTCCTTTGACTGTAAATAAATACCTAGTCCATAAAATGCGAATTGAAAAATTGAGAGCGAAAAAAATTGTAGAAGAGATCGGAATTAATTTAAAAGATAAATTAGGGCTTTTGAGTTTTACCAATAGAAAAGCTTTAATAATAAAAGCACTATTAGACAGAAATGATAGTATAATTTTGGATTATTATGGAGTCGATGCTAATGGAATTGGATTTTTAGAAAATTTAGTGAATTCGGAAATAGAAAATGGTAAATCTGTGATTGCATTTGACCGATTAGAATTTAAAGCCGACAAAGAACCTTTTGAAAATATTATTCCAATAGAAATTAAAAACCATACCGAACATGATAAATGTCTTCATAGTACTAAGCGATTAATCAAATGATTCCTGTATTTTTACACATAACTAAAAACAAATAATTGTAAATGCTGTATACATATTTACTTGAATATAAGGGCATCTGTATTGTTGTTGAGAAGTGAAAAAATAGCTATAATGATAAATTATTTAATTGTTCCTGGTTTGGGTAACTCAGGAGAGGAGCATTGGCAAACTTACCTCGAAAAATCGGGAAATAATTTCTATAGGATAGAACAAGACGAGTGGGATGCTCCTAATTGTGAAGATTGGATAAAAAGAATTGATGAAAAAGTTCAAGAGTTTGATTTATCAACAGTTGTTTTGATAGGTCATAGTTTAGGTTGCTCAACAATTGCAAAATGGGCTACAGTATATCAAAGACAAATAAAAGGAGCATTGCTCGTTGCTCCAAGTGACCTCGAGGCTCCTCTATATACTTTTCCGGCCAAAGGATTTGATCCTATCCCCAAAGATGAAATTAAATTTAAGACTATCGTCGTAGCAAGTTCCAACGACCCTTGGGTGTCAATCGATAGGGCAGAGTATTTTTCAAATAACTGGGGGAGTGAATTTGTAAATATAGGAGATGCGGGACATATAAATGCAGACTCTGGTTTTGGTAATTGGAAAGAAGCACTTGAAATCTTGAACCAATTTGAATAAAGAACACTACTATCAATAATGGTTAGAATGCTTATAGTATTGCTATATCGTTTAGCTAAACCGTAAGGCAATATTTAAAACACAGAATTCATGAAATATATTATTTGGGATGAGAATAATAATCCATTGACAGCCGAAGTTGAGAAGCCAGATAATGAATATTTTAGAACGTACATCATACCAAACCTAAAACCTGCAAAAGAAATTGATTATGTAGAAGGGTTTTCTGCAATTTTGCACACTGCTGCAAGATGGAGCTACATTTTGTTTGAAAATAAATGTTATTGGTTAATTGAGTGGAGTCCTGGCTTAATTGTTCTAGAGTTACAGGATAAAGAAGTGATTAATTTCACCGTATTACGCTCGCCTGTTCCAAATTTTGGAGGAAGAGAACCATTAGAAATTGATAATGAAGATGAATATGATGAAGATGCAGAAAACCATCAATACAATCTGATTTTTGAAGCTTGGGACGCTCAGTTTGACAGACAATATCAAGAATGGAATAATTTTAAACCAGCCAATCAAAACGAATTAGAACTGTTTAAGAATTGTTTGAAGTATGTAGACCGACTTGGTGATATAACTCAATCTAAATTTGAGAATGATTATAAAAATTACCTCAAAATGGCTAAGCAAAATATAGAAAGACTAGCTGGGATTGGGATTTTGATCAAATAAAACATTGCCTAATAAGAGGGGGTAAGTAATAACCGTTTTAAGTGTCAACTCGAACCGCTTTTTCGTTAAATTAAGTATATTGTAAATTGAAAAGTAATAGTGTAAATCTACTACTCATACACTCACCCAATATTTGAGAAATGACAACAGAAATTAAAATGGAATCTGTATTCACAGTCTGGGAAACAAGTCGAAATCTCTACTTGGATTATTTTGACAAATACACTTTGGAACAGCTTAACAAAATACCAAATGGATTTAATAATAACTTAATTTGGAATATTGGACACATAATAGTAGCCCAACAAGCATTAATTTATAAAGGTTCGAATCTCAAAGGATATATCTCAGATGAACTATTCGAACTTTATAAACACGGAACAAAACCTACAGGATTAATAACTGAATCCGAAATGGAAGCGCTGAAAATTTTGTTAATTTCTATGATTGAAAAAACAAAAACAGATTTTTATAATGGTATTTTTAATACTTACAACGAACGAATGACAGGAACAGGGTTTTATTTAAGTTCACTAATGGATGCCTTCGAATTTAATAATTATCATGAAGGATTACATTTAGGTCATATGATGAGTATTAGAAAATTTATTTAACACATAACATCCTGCTGAAAGAATATTCTATATCAGACATTATAGTTTCTAACCCAAAAGAAAAGTTTTTCTACATTGGTACTTTTGAGGGAACAGAAGATCCAGATATTGAATGGCCACATAGACACGACTTTTATTCTCTTGTTTGGTTTACAAAAAGTGTAGGAATTAATGTAATCGACTTTGAGGAATATGAAATCAAACACGACAGATTGTTTTTAATGCAACCAAAACAGGTTCATAATTGGTCTTATTCAAAAAACTCAAAAGGATATATTGTTGTCTTTGACAAGCATCTTCTAAAAGAACCAACAATAGAATTTACCAACATCCCATATCTGGACTTGTCATCTATAGATAAAAAAAGCTTAAAACCCCTGTTTGAACAACTTATCGAAGAATTCAAGTATAATGATAGCTTGAGTGAAAAAACAATTATTCAAGGAATTTCATTTTTACTACTTAAATTAAGAAGGCTGTCTAACGAATTGCTTCAAAACAAAGGATTTTATTCAAAAACAACCTTAAAGTTTTCAAAACTAGTATTAGATAACATAAACAAAAACCTTTCTGTAAACGATTACGCTTCTAAGTTGAATTTGACTATTGATAAACTCAACGAAATCTGTAAAGAAAATTACGGTCAAAGCCCTAAAACAATCATCTTAGAAAAGAAAATTACAGAAGCCAAACGATTACTTTATTTTACGGATCTGTCAGTAAAAGAAATTGCATTTCGATTAGGTTTTGAGGACAGCTCCTATTTTTCAAGAATATTTAAACAGAAAACAAACCTTTCGCCTACAGACTTCAAAAGTGTCTGAAAATCTCGAAAAAGTCCTGTAAAGGAACTTCTTTCTACCATTAGTTTTGTATAAAAACAAAATGAATTATTTATCAATTCTACTATTCTCTTTATTCATCACTATAAGTGGATACGGACAAACAGAAAATCAAACTAAAATGGACAGTACAAAAACAGAACGATTTAAGAAAGGTTGGGAAAAGTTAAAGGAAATTGACGGACAAGCTGGCGTGAACGTAATAGAAAGCTTAAAAAATGTTTCGCCTGACTTGGGAAAATACACCATCGAATATCCATTTGGAGACGTTTACAGCAGGGAAATTTTGGACAATAGAACAAAAGAAATTGCAGTTGTCGCCGCCTTAGTTGCAATGGGGAATGCTAGTCCACAACTAAAAGTCCATATTAATGCTGCTTTGAATGTTGGAGTTACCGAACAAGAGCTTTCAGAAATTATGATTTTGATGTCGGTTTATGCAGGTTTTCCTTCTGCATTGAATGGTACTTTTACGTTGAAAGAAGTCATAGAAGAAAGAAAAGAGGAAAAATAACAGTTTAGAACACACTTGTATAAAGAATAGCGGTTTTTGATGTCAACTTGAACCGCTATTTTGTGTTCCTGATGAAGGGCTACATCTAATAAATACCAAAAAGGAAATTCCTTAGAAGTGTTTTCCCAAAACCAGAGAATACCATTATGCGTTGCGATCCTAATTTCAAAGAAAATATTAAATTATATGATATTTTAGGCCGTCTTGATAGGGCGCTAGTAATAAACAGAAAAGTAAAAGAGATATTTACAAGAGAAGGAATTATCGGTGAGTTTCTTCAAGTAAAAATTTGGGATCATGATAATGCCTTGGTATATTTAGTGATCACTATATCTTTAATAATTTAGAACTGGTTGATTTTATTGATATGGAAAACTCAGAGTTAGTAAAGTTTTCTTGGGAAATTCTGTCTACCGAATTAGAAAATACTTAGTCCAAAAGTACTAATCATGATGCTAGCAAAAATTAAAAAAATGAAAGTGAAATTAATAGTCTTATTTGCGATAACCTTGCTATTATCTTGTAATTCAAATAAAAAAGACTTTAAACAAGTATTGCTTTTAGAGAATCTTTTTGAGTTAGAATCGAAAACATTAAATATCAAAT
This sequence comes from Aquimarina algicola, assembly GCF_006443095.1. Lineage (GTDB taxonomy): Bacteria > Bacteroidota > Bacteroidia > Flavobacteriales > Flavobacteriaceae > Aquimarina > Aquimarina algicola. The sequence continues at coordinate 137,509 of NZ_VFWZ01000002.1, read as the reverse complement.
TAATGATTCCTCAAAAACATCATATTTTTAAAAATGAGGATAGGCTAACAATCGATTTAAATCCTAACGGGAGGGCAATTAGGCAATTCGGTATTGCTAAGTTTCAATCAAACATTAAAAAAGAGAAATACACAGAATCCTATACTTTTGAAAATGGATTTACTTTAAGCTATTACACGTTTAGTGAAGCAGGTGGAAGCGGTGGAACTGAATATAGAATGGAAGGAATCCTAGAGTCTCAAGAAGAGGTGTTTAAGATAGTTTCGATTGATCAAAAAGAGTTAGGTAAAGGAGAACCTGAATATTGTTTGAAATATTTATCTACAATAAAAAGAATAAAATAGTTGTTAATAGAAAATTAATTTAGAATTAATGTCAATTGAAGATAATCTATCATTCAATTCATAAGCAAGAATAAGCAAATAGGAGAATTGAATCTAGCAATTTTAAACTTAAAAAATATTTTGAAAGTTTCTAAACGTAGTTGACATAGGGCTGTCATATCCTCTCCCTACTTTTATTTCATTAAATAAAATATTTATAGAAATGAATGAAAATGAAATTATAAAGGTTTCTAAAATGTATCCTAAGGCTTTTAAAGAACTCGATACAAATTTAATAGACAAATACTTTGCTAAAAATGCAACCAAAACTGGTTTTATTTATGACTATGATTCCCAAAAATGGCTTGATTTATCAACAGTAGGAATAGAGGAAATCAAACAATGGGTTTTGTTATATAATAAAGAAAAAATCATGCCCGAATCTGAAATTGATATAGAAATTTTAAATACTCAAGATAGAATAGCTGTAGTTAAAATAGATATGTATTGGGCAGAAAATCGAAAAGGATGTGATTATTTGTTTCTTGTTAAAGAAAATAGTTCTTGGTATATAGATAAAATCCTTTATCAAAGTGTGCTATAAACTTTAACAATAATGAATATTTCATGTCACAAAATGACAGAGCACAACAACAGGTATACAAAATAGCGCATTAAGTGCAGGACATAAAGTTTTGCACTTTTTTATTACTGTAGTTTCTATAATGAAAACTAATATCATGCTACTTTTCACATACAAACTCCTTGTAAGCCATTTGAAAAAAACAATAACTATATTTAAAAATGGATTATTCTGAAACAAATAGACTATCAAGATTAACAGCAATTTTAATTCAATTACAGACGAAACGAATTTTGACAGCTTCAGAATTAGCAAATAAATTTGATGTTAGTAAAAGAACTATTTACAGAGATATAAAAGCATTAGAACAGTCTGGGGTTCCTGTATTAACAGAAGAAGGAAAAGGATATACATTAATGGACGGATATAAAATCCCACCTGTAATGTTTACCGAAAAACAAGCAAATGCTTTAATACTTGCAGAACAATTAGTATTAAACAGTAAAGACGCATCATTTATAAAAGACTATTCAGAAGCAATTGATAAAATAAAATCAATCCTAAAATATACGGTCAAAGACAAAACAAATTTATTAAAGGATAGGACTCAATACAACCAAGTTATACATCAAGAAAGAAATAGCGACAATTTATCAGATTTGCAAAATGCATTGACTAATTACAAACTTGTTAAAATAGAATATATCAACAAAGAAAATTGTATGTCAATTAGATTGATAGAACCTTTTGCGATATTAAATTCTGAAAATTGGTATTTAATTGCACGGTGTCGTTTGCGCAATGAGTTTAGGTTTTTTAGACCCGATAGAATTCAAAAAATGGAAATGCTAACAGAAAAATTCGAACCTCATAATATGACTTTACAAGAGTATTTTGACAAATATAATTAACCCTTGCCATAAGGCTGTCGCCGACTGATTTTACTTTTGTATCACAATAATTTTTAAACAAAAAAATGACAAACGCAATGAACAAAAAAAATAATTCAATCGAATTTCCAAGTTCTACTATGATTTCAGTTAATGATATTGAGCTCGAAGTATTTGAGGCAGGCAAACAAAATAAAGATAAACCCATTGTACTCTGCCATGGCTTCCCAGAGCATGCGTTTTCTTGGCGTTTCCAAATTTCTGAACTTGTCAAAGCAGGATATCATGTCATTGTTCCTAATCAAAGAGGTTACGGAAAATCATCCTGTCCTACTGAAGTAAAGGAGTACGACATAAAACATTTAACAGGTGATTTAGTTTCGCTACTTGATTATTATGGGTATAAAGACGCCATTTTCATTGGTCATGATTGGGGGGCAAATGTTGTTTGGAATCTTGCATTATTGCATCCGGAACGAGTAAGAAAAATAGTAAATTTGGCTTTGCCATATCAAGTTCGTGGAAAAAAGCCTTGGATTGAGTGGATGGAAGAGATATTTGGAGAAGATAATTATTTTGTTCACTTCAATCGACAACAAGGAGTCGCAGATGCTATATTAGATAAAAACAATTCTAATTTTCTTCGCAATTTATTCAGAAAAAATGTACCTCTTACATCACCCGAACCGGGAATGTTAATGATTAATCTTGCAAAAGCAGAAAAACCACTTGGAGAACCAATAATGAGTGAAGATGAACTAGCCATTTTTATTTCAGCATTTGAAGCATCAGGATTTACAGGTGGTATAAATTGGTACAGAAACCTTGATCGAAATTGGCATTTACTTGCAGACGTAAACCCAATTATTAAACATCCTACATTGATGATATATGGTGAACAGGATATGATTCCTAAGTCTAAGAACCTTAGAGATTTTGTTCCTAATGTAGAAGTGGTTAGCCTTGATTGTGGTCATTGTATTCAACAAGAAAAACCAAAAGAAACTACCCAAACCATTTTAAAATGGTTAGAACAACATGATGTCAAAAAAGGATACGGTACTCAGACTTAAATTAAAAAAAGATTGAATAAATCACCCGTGAATCCATAACAATGGATGAAAATACATTGAAACGTGTTTTTATATCTTACGTTGTGTGTTATATAAGAAATACCTATACATTCAGCAATTTTTGGGTTTTATAGAGGTCTAATCAATTCTATTTTTGCTGTTATAAAATTTGAAAATAATGAATGCGCAAGAATACATAAATTATACTCGAATAGCAGACGCTATTGAATATATACAACATAACTATACAGATCAACCAAGTCTTGAAGATATTGCCAAAAAAATTAACCTAAGTCCTTTTCATTTTCAAAAAATGTTTACCGATTGGGCAGGTGTTAGCCCCAAAAAATTCTTACAATTTATAAGTATACAACATGCAAAACAAATTTTGAACAATTCTAAAGCTACCCTATCTGAAACTGCTTACAAAACAGGGCTTTCTGGTACAGGTAGGTTACATGATTTATTTGTGAAAATTGAAGGGATGACACCTGGCGAATTTAAAAACAAGGGAGAAAACCTCAAGATAAATTACAGTTTTTCTGAAAGTCTATTTGGACAAATTTTAGTAGCTTCTACCTACAAAGGAGTTTGTTATATGGGGTTTTCAGATGACAAAAAAATAGCCTTTTCAGAACTTGAAAAACGTTTCCCTAAAGCACATTTTACATTGCAAACAGACAAAATACAAGAAAATGCATTACAAATTTACAATAAGGATTGGAGTGCGATAAATACTATTAAACTACACCTTAAAGGAACAGATTTTCAATTAAAAGTTTGGGAAGCTTTACTAAAAATACCCGTAGGTAATCTAACCACATATGGAACTATTGCAAATCTTATTCAACGACCAAAAGCGTCAAGAGCAGTAGGGACAGCAATTGGTAATAACCCTATTGCTTTTTTAATTCCTTGTCATAGAGTAATTCAATCAACAGGAATGTTTGGTGGTTATATGTGGGGAACAACTCGAAAAACTGCTATTATTGGTTGGGAAGCTTCGATAACTAACCTCTCAAAATAGCTGTTTAGTTATGGAAAATTTAAAAATAAGACTGACGAGGATCAAGTGGCAAGCGGTTAGAGAATCAATGAATCAAAAAGGTTATGCCACTATTCCAAAAATACTTTCTGACCAGCAGTGTAATGAATTCATAAAAAAATATGATAACGAAAATTTGTATCGAAAAACCGTAGTAATGGAACGCTATCGTTTTGGTTTGGGTGAATATAAATACTTTGATGATCCACTCCCTGAAATTATCCAAATATTAAGAGAAATGATATATCCAAAACTTTCAGTCATTGCCAACCTCTGGATGAGAGTACTAAACATAGATAGAATATTTCCTGAGACATTAGAAAATTTACAGTCACTTTGCCATCAAAATAATCAATCAAAACCAACACCATTGATTTTAAAATATGGAAAAGGTGGCTTTAATACTTTACATCAGGATCTATACGGAGAAGTCTATTTTCCTATGCAATGCGTTCTATTTTTAAACGAACCAGACAAGGATTTTACTGGAGGAGAATTTGTCTTGACACAACAAACACCAAGGGCACAATCTAAAGCCACTGTCTTAAAACCCAGAAAAGGAGACATGCTTATTTTTACTACCAATTTCCGGCCAGTTAAAGGAATAAGAGGTTACTATCGAGTAAATATGAAACACGGAGTAAGCGAAGTAATTAGTGGAGAACGTCATACCTTAGGGGTTATATTTCATGAAGCAACTAACTAACAAAATGATAAAACATATAGACATTGATGATGTAGCGCTTCATCAAAAAATAAAACAAAAAGAAATTGTATATGGCGGAAATCATAACTTAAAGATTTACGGTACTTTGCAATGCAAATCAGGGAAAAGAATGAAAAGAGAAAACCGTGTTTTTTTTAAAACAATAGAGCAAGCCAAAAAAAACGGGTATAGACCTTGTGGACATTGTTTGCGTGCCGACTATAAAAATTGGAAAAATGGACTTGTTTAATACACCAAAAGCCAACCTCTTGCCTTTTGATGGAGAAGTTAGGTATTACGGTTCAATAATGAATATCAAAAAGGCTCAATATTATTTTGATCAATTGTTAAAGAATATTCAATGGGAAAATGATAAAGCTGTTGTTTTGGGAAAACAGATAGTCACAAAACGAAAAGTAGCTTGGTGCGGAGATGAGCCCTTTAGTTACACGTATTCAAAAACAACCAAATTGGCTTTTCCTTGGACAGAAGAACTTTTAGATCTCAAAAAAATAGTAGAAAAGGAAACAGGAGAAAAATTTAACTCTTGTTTGCTTAATCTATATCATGACGGTAACGAAGGAATGGCCTGGCACAGTGATGCTGAAAAAGATTTGAAAAAAAATGGAGCGATTGGTTCTTTAAGCTTTGGAGCAGAACGTAATTTTTTGTTTAAACACAAAAAGACAAAACAAAAGGTTTCTGTCCTTTTAGAAAAAGGTAGTTTGTTGGTTATGAAAGGAGAGACACAAACACATTGGCTTCATCGTTTACCACCAACAAAAAAAGTAAAATATCCAAGAATAAATTTAACCTTTAGAACAATCGACATTTAAGACCGCAAGTAACGGGTTTTACAAGCACTATCCTCAATATATTTTTGCATCCTGATCATTTAAATAAAATATAAAACATGCAAACATTGAAAGAGAAAGTAATTCTAATTACTGGAGCAAATAGAGGAATTGGAAAATCACTTGTAAAGGCATCATTAGAAAAAGGAGCAAAAAAAATTTATGCAACATCCAGAGATGTAAACAAAATGCCAAATTTTGGAGACAAAAGGATTGAGACATTAGCATTGGACATTACAGATAATACTCAAATTCTGGAAATTGCAAAGAATACAAAAGATGTAAATGTCCTTATTAATAATGCGGGAATTTTAAGTTACGGAAATATTCTAAAAGGAGAAATTAGTATGTTGGAAGATGATATGAGAGTTAATTATTATGGTACAGTAAATATGATGCGAGCATTTGCACCCGTTTTAGAACAAAATACACCTGCTAGAATAATTAATATAGCTTCTATTGTAGCCTATTCTCCTTTAGCCTCCATTGCGGGTTATTCTGCTTCAAAAACAGCTTTATATTCGGCTACACTTTCAGTTAGAACTGAATTAGAAAAAAAGGGAATTACTGTACATGCTGTAAACCCTGGTGCCATTGATACTGACATGAATAAAGGGAGTGATTGGGATATGCCTGCACCAGATGGTATTGCAAAAATAATACTGGATAAAGTAGAAGTGGGAGAACTAGATATTGTACCAGACGTAATGGGACTTGAAATGTATAACACTTGGAAAGAAGAACCTTCAAGATTAGCTGAAATGTTTTCTAAAATGTATCATGGAGAGTGATAAAAGAAATAATAAATAAAGTACAAAAGTAGAACAGTATATAAAAATAAAGCGGTTTCGATATAGTACCGAAACCGCTTTATTATATCTTTACGGTTGGGTTTAATCCAAAAATATAGTGTTTCTAGATCTACATATTTGTATACAAACCATTAACAAAAACTATTAACTAATGATAAATATAGACACAGAAAGTTTTTTTAAAATAATTTTTTTTGTTCTTATAGCTTTTGTAGTATACATTATTTTTGGGCAGACTAAAATTTCTACACTATTTCAAGCAAAAAACATTATAAAAATAGTTGTATTTATAATTTCTGCTTCTATAATCTATATATACTCTAAAGATCCTGTCATATCTTTCTTGTCCAGTAAAACATTACCAAAAGAGGTAGCTTCATATAAAAGCCTTTCTGAAGCACCACTTGTTTCAGATAATTATGAAATGGTACCATTATTTATCCAAAATAAAAGAAGAGGTTTTGTTTTTTATTCACTTCTTTATGATCAGATAAATGATAGTAATTATATCATAGGTTTTGATAAAAACAGACAACTAGAGCATACTGCTTACTGGAAACTTAGTAATCAAGGAGATGTTATAGATTCTATTTCTGTAGTTGATCCAAGATTATTCAACTGTGGTGTTTTCTTTGAAAGTGATTATTACATAGATTGGTTTAATACTGGAGATAAAGCCAAGAAAAAGTATTTACGAATTATAGATGATGAAAATTTGTCTTTAGACGAAATAAAAAACTATATAGATGAAGCGATTATGATTGATGTTGGTGTGGATTATTCTAATAAAGAAAATACAGTACTAGAGCTTTTTCTACTTAGCGAAGGTGGTTGGACCCGTCTGAAGTCTAAAAAACTATACAATGCAATAATTCCTGTTGAAGAAGAAAACGATTACCAATCAAAAGGAAAAAAAGAATTGTTTGAAATGGAAGATTCAGAGACATTTAGTATAAGACTAGAGAAATATTTAGGGATTTTTAAAAAAAGGTTCACTACACTAAAAAAGGAAGAGCACGTCTCACCTGAAAAAAAATGTGCTATTCAAATCGAAGCCTTTGAAAAAAAGCAACGCTTCAAACCTCCTTTTTTTAGCATGACAAGTTATGGTTATGCTGGTTGGTACGGTACAGGATTCGTAAAATTAAAATCTAGATCAATATCATTTCCATTTAAATTAGAAGCTTTCGAAAATGAAGATGGGGTGATTAGAACAGGTATAGAACTATATTATCCAATGATTGAGAAAGGAAAAGATTTAATTATTGTAAAAGTTGGTTCAAAAAAAAATAGAGAACAATTACAAGACTATTATGGACTTTATGTTTTACGAAAGAAAAATTTATAATAGGGTAGGTGAAGAAATAGAGGTATGACTAATGAAATATTATAAGTCCAAGTTTATAAATAGAATTCATAGAAAATTGGTTGCTTGAGACTCATACAGACTAGAAGTAAATATCTTAAATTGACCAAATATGAACGCTTTAGGAAAAATTAAGTTCTCAATGGTACAAAAACCTCAATATTAAAAGTATTGTTTTCCTAATAAAGACCATGCAACTGTATATCCAACTTTCATTACACAAGGGTTACGATGGATATTTAAAAAAACAAAAACAGTAACTAAATAAAATATAGTGTATTAAACATACTACACCCCTAATGCTGGTAGTAATCATACAAAAGCAAATTTATATTTTGCAGATTCCGGAAATGGTAAGTATTCCAAATACATTACGTATGTTCAAAAAACATTAGAACAGCTCTCAAAAAAATTAAATGAGATTAATAGGAAATATAAGGTTTACTAAAGAACAGGTTACTATGATTGATGAAAAATTTAATATAATAAAAGATAGAATGAAATACTGGGTTATAAAATTTTATGGTCCTTCTGATGCCGTGTTTCTTTCTGGATTGTCATCAAAGATGCCAGAGTCTTTTAAGTTCGATAAAGGCATTAGCTTGATTAATGAGTACCCCTCAGTAGAAGATTGTAAGATTTATTATGATCCTCAATACCCTGAAGGTATCCAGTTGTACAATTTTCTGGATAATATTAATGACCTTTTAATTGTAAATAGTGAAGTAAAAGAAGTATTTGAAGATCTTGGGGTAGACAGTATCGAGTATCTGCCTATCTGGCTATGTGATCATAATCATGAGGTGTCTTCAAAGGATTATTTTATATGCAATGTGTTAAGCAAGATAGATATCTTCGATATGGAAGAATCTGAATATGATATGTCTTCTTTAGATGAGAGCCAAATTGCTGATGTGGATAACATGATTGTGGATTACGATGCAGTACCAAAAGATGCTAAAGTTTTCAGAGCATCTAAAATGCTAAATCAAATCTTTATTAATGATAATGTAAAACAAGCGCTAGAAAAAGCAGGTTTTGAAGGCTTTTTTGTAAAAGAAGCTGAAGGTTGGAACGGTATTTAGATGCCAACTTGCTTATGTGACAATGAAAATGAAGTATCTTCAAAAAACTATTTCATTTGCATTGTATTAAGCTTGGAGAACATTTTTGATATTGAAAAGTCGAAGTATAAAATGAGAGCTTTGAATAAAACTTAAATTCAAAGGTTATTTGACCAAATGAAAGATACTAAAACTATATAAAATGCATTTTACAGTAAACGTTGTAGTAAATTTAATGCAACCTTTTGAATGTTTTGTGATCTATCAATAAAACTAATTTATCATGAAAAACAATTTTTTAATTATTTTACTTTCCATTTTTGCTTTGAGCTGCAGTTCAGATGATAAAAATTTAGAAATGACAGATGTTGAATCTATTGTAATTGCAAAAGATAATCTTTATGGAAACGGAGAAGAAGGAATCATGAAGCAGAATTTAATTATTTCTGATCAAGCTACTTGGAATGATTTAATAACTAAAATGAATTCAGTAAATAATGTCTCTGATAACTTTACAGAAATTGATATAGATTTTTCTGAATATACAGTTATTGCAGTATTTGATACAATAAAAGGAAACGGAGGTTATAGCTTAAAACTTGATATAACATCGAATTCTGAAAACGTAATTGTAAATGTTACTAGTTTTGTTCTAGAAGGAGGTGGTGCAACAACTGTTATTACGCAATCTTTTAATATTATAAAAATTCATAATTCTGATTTACCAATAATATTTAAATAAAAACTTGTTACACAATAAGGTGTAAACGCAGTTACAGTGGAGTCGGTCTATTGAGAATTTTTATGAAACTATATAAAAAGAATTAAAGTAAAACAAAATGTCAACAAAGGGTATGGTGCATAGTTTTCTTTTGTCAATTATGGCACAATACCCTAGAGGTTAAGCATCATTTGATACAACTTAAAATATTAAAATGGAACAATTTGAATTACCATATTTTGGCAAAGTAGATGTTGATCGCCTTACAGAAGAACAAGAATATATGGAGATTGATTTTCAAGGCAGAAAAGTTATCTTAATGTGGTTTGCAGAAGAAATTAATGAGACTTATTTTCAAAATGCAAAAACTATTCTTGACGATTTAGATACTTTTGATAAAAACAATCTATCATTACTTTATCAAGAATTTGATAATTCAGAAGACAAAACAGTCCTAGAGTATTTAGAATACCATTTAGAAGAGATGCATGAAAAGTTTACCAAAATTATTGGTGATAGTTCCACAAAATCCGAAAAAACACAAAAACTATTACATGCTTTAAAGTTAAAAGCAATAGCATTTCATGATGATGAAATTGTTCCTGATTATGTTTTAAACCAAGAAATATCTGATCAGGTTCTAGGAATCTACATTAATGAAAATTTAGAAAAAAGAATCGCTTGGGAAAGTTGATAATAACGTACATCCTACAACGACTATAAGTAATTGCTTCTTATCGACTACTTCTGCAAATTCTCACAGATGTTCAGTTTAGTATGTGCTTTGAATATTAGTGCTAGACCATAATTATTAGTAGTCAACTCTACTAGCACACATTTCGATAATCTACATAATAATTTATAGTGGTATAATTCTTGTTGTTGAGGTGAAAACAAATTAAGTGCTGAAAACAACAGTAATTATTTCTTGAAATACTATAGATGAAAAAAGTTTTACCTCTAATTTTTATTTTACAATTTATATCTTGTGATGAATTCCTTGAAGATTGTATTTTTTTTGTTTCAAAACCAAATTTAAGAACTGAAAGAATTTCTGAAGGTAGAGTTGGTATAGAATACTATCAGGTAATTGTGGGGGAAGTACGAAACGAATTTGGTCACTATTTTTATTCATTTCATGTTGAAAATTTACCTGATGGAATACGTTCTTTTGAAGTTGAAAACAAACTAATTTTACAAGGAGTACCAAATGAAGCAGGCGTATTTAGTGTCGAAATAACTTTAAGTGTTGAGGAAGACTGCTACGATTCAGAAGATGATGACGAATTTGACTGTGATAATCTTTGTTTTTCAAATGATACAGACTCAAAAGTCTACTCTTTAGTCATAAATGATTAGCAATCAATGTAGAGCAAAGTTGATAAGTAAGAGTAACATTTTGCGCTGCAATGACATATACATTAGATGTTGTAAAGAATCAAAATCAAAGTGCTCCACATGAAATTAAATCTATTTATTGGCTTTGTTCTAACCGGTCTATCAATCTTTGCTCAAAAGAACATTACTATAGGGCATACTTCCTCAATATATTCGCAAATACTAGATGAAGACCGTTTATTGGAAATCTATCTCCCAAAGGATTACGATACATCTACAAAAAATTACCCTGTACTATATTTACTCGACAGTTTTTTAAATTTTCGACATGCAGTAGCCTCGGCTGAATTTCTCAATTTTGATAATCGTATTCCAGAAATAATTATTGTAGGGATAAGAAATACACATCGTGTTCGTGACCTTACTCCCGAATCTATTAATCTTGACCCAAAACAACGAGAAAGATTGGGTAATGTTGGAGGTGCCGACAACTTTATAGCTTTTCTTGAAAAAGAACTAATGCCTCATATAGAAAAAAATTATAGAACTGCTCCTTACAAGATAATTTCAGGGCATTCATTAGGTGGTCTTTTTAATGTTTATTCCTTTCTCAAACATCCAGAATTATTTAACGCCTATATAACCATAAGTCCAAGTTTATGGTATCCCATTGATAATATTAATGATGGGTTTGATACTATATTTCCTGATCCTACTAAAATGAAACAAGCCTTTTATATGACTTTAGCTACCGAAATTGCGGGTAATATGCGGGGTAATATTATTAAATTAGGTGGAGATTTTGAGAATTATATTAATACCAATAAAAACACAAGTCTTCGATTTAAATACCATCATATGCCAGAAGAGTCACACCTTTCTGTGGGGTTACCTTCGGTATTTTTTGGTTTACGATACATATTTGAGCCAATTATACAGTTCAAAAGATTTAAGACCAAAAGAGCCATTATGGCACAAGGAGGTCCAAAAAAAGCTATTGAAAATGTATTAAATCATTTTGATGATGCTTCCAAAACTTATGGGTTTGAAATCTCTAATGAAAGTGCATTAATAGATTTGGGTTATGACTTATTGAAGATAGAAGATCTAAAACCCTATGCCGTTGATGTTTTTAAAGTAAACTTAAAAGAGCGTCCTAATTCTTATGATGCCTATTCCCTTTTGGGTATGGCGTATGAAAATCTTGGCGAATTACAAAAAGCAAAAGACAATTACAAAATAGCCTTAGATTTGGTTAAAAAAACCGGTAACTTTGAATGGGAGACGTACAAAGCCGACTTAGATAAAATAGAAAAGAAAATAAGAGTAAAGACAAATAAAAAGCATTGAAAAACTGTTAACAGCAATGTATGTGATCATAGCAATTAAACGGTTAATCAAATGAGGATTGTAGTTTTAATGTTTGCCGAGACGAAAAATGATTAGTAATCAATGTAGAGCAAAGTCGATAAGTAAGAGTAACATTTTGTACTGTTAGGATACATATATTAAATGTTACAAGTATGCAAGAAAGAATAAAACTATGAAAGTAAAAAGACTGATTAAAATATTTGTTTCTTTAATCATAATTTTCGGTAATATAAGCTGTGATCAGATCACAAAAGAAAAGGTTAGAAAGGAAATTTCTGAAAATGAAACTGTAAAAGTGATTGGTGATAACTTCATTTTGACTAAAGTGGAGAATACTGGAGCGGCTCTGAGTTTAGGAGAAAACCTAACTCCTAACTTAAAGATAATTTTTTTACAAGCTCTGCCTTTACTAGTTCTTCTTTTTATGTTCATTTATATTGTTAAAGAAAATAAGGTTTCAAAACTTAATCTCATCGGATTCTCTTTTATTATTGGGGGTGGTATTGGAAATATTTATGATAGAATAGTATTTAACTCAGTGACAGACTTTATGTATTTAGAATATGGTTTTTTACATACTGGAATTTTTAATATGGCTGATGTTTCTGTAGTGGTCGGCTCTCTTCTGATTTTATTGAATTCAATAATATTGGAATGGAAAAAGCATCAATTTAAAAAAGCCAGCTTATAACATTTACGCATAAGATCAGAGAAGCTTAGTATCGGATCAAAAGACCATCCTCTTTTTGCGAAGACACTAAATTTTTATAAGATTAATAAAAATATGTATACAAATGGATTGGTTCAGGTATGTTTTCATTGCTCCGATTCACATATTTACTGTTGGCAATAATGTAATAAACGATATGGCATTAGATTTTCATAAGCTTAACAATCGAGAATATTTATTTGGACTTGATGATAGTAGATTTAAAAACCTTAACGAAATATTCATTGAGTATAAAAACTGGACAGGTACTATTATCGACTTATATAATGATACAAAACTTACCATTGAAGGTCAAAAGACATTAATAAAAATTATTGACATCTATATTGAAAAATCAAACCTGAATTCTGATAAACAAAAAACAACTGATATTTTAGAATTTAGAGCTTTAATTAACTACTTTTCAAATAAAAAGTATGACATTGAAATATTAGGCGATTAACTATGGGGTATGAATATAAAATAGTTACAAAACTTACAGAAAAACAAATTGCCGAAATTCAAGATTTACTTGTTACCAATATAATATTTGACAAAAAGTATGAATTTAATAGTAAAATGTTTTGGGATTTCAGACAACCAGAAAATAATGGGGAAATGCCAAATATTAGTATCATTTTTGAAAATGATGGAATTTACGTTTGTCAATATAGTTCTTCTTATTTGTGGAATCACCTTGGTGATCTAAAAAATTATATTAAAACACAAAAAATTAAATTTAAATTGATTGATTATCAAGATTAAAAAAAAAACTACCATCAACAAGTTGCACAATAATTTATCGTAGTTTAAAAAAATAAAACTAGAGTATACATAAAAATAGAAGAGTTTGTAAAACGAAAAAGTAAAGAAAGATACTTTTAGGGTTCATGTTTACTAGTTGTTGGTAATAATAACAAAAAAATGAAAAACAAATTTTGGATAGAAGAAAAAAGCCCGAAACAACTCTACACAGAGTTTATTTTACCGGAAAATTCTAGTGCTAGTTTTTGGGATGTTTTTAAAAATTATGAGCCTGATTATTCAAGGGTTGAACCTGCAGATTTGAGTAAAGAATGGTTGCAAAGAGAAGAAAAAATAATCGATGAAATCGTTAAAAATCATTTTGTTCAAATCCAATTGAAACAAAAAGAAATTGAGTCGCTTATAGATGCGATCGAAGAGTATTTATTACCCGAAGAAGATCAATATACCGAAGACTTATCAGATAAATACAAAGAACTTGCCAGGAACATTGCTCAAAGGTATATCCTGCCTTTGCAGTTAGAACGAAATACTATAGATAATTTTATAGATAGACTTGAATATAAACTAGAGCTTCTAAATGAATCCCATATTACTGAAAGTAACAAAGAAGCAATGAGGCAATCTATTCGACTAAAGGGAATTAGAGGAGAATACTCAAAAGAAAAAGTAGAGGAGATACTTCAAAATCTTGAAATGATGTGGTCAATTAAAACAGAAATAGATGAAACCGAATATGAAGAAGTAGAAGACGAAACAGAAATTGAAGTAGATGATTTTATATACCCAAAATATCCACTGGCTTTTTCTACCACATTCTACGGTTTTAATGGAGATGCAGGTAATTTATCTTACGAAGAACAGGAGCAATTTGCTCAAGAAAAATTTAAAGAATACGAAGATGAGATTTCAAGTTTATTAAATCAGGAGCCTCATAGCGAATTACTTCCAAAAAAAATTGACTTTGAAGATAATAGTACTTGGGATAAATATTATGAACTCTCTGAGGGAAATCCATTTATGTATGAATTTGATGGGGCTTTTTCAATATGGAAAAAAGACAATAAGGTACTTTTTCTTTCAATGAACAAAGAAGATAAAGAGCTTCCTTATGAAATAGCAATTGGAGGATTAGTCTTAAGTAAATATTCCGAAATTTTGAATAAGTATAATAGCATAACAAAATAAAAAAGATTCGTCAACAAATGCTGTAACCCATTACAGTTGATTTTTTATTAGAATTCGAGACAAATTTGTTATCTTTTCGCTACGGTGTAACGAATCTTGCGGATTTAATCCCGCACTCCTCATAGCTGGTATGTTTTGCACAATTACAACCAAATGAAAAAACGGAATCAAGTAAACAAGGAAATAGAGGCTGTAATTGGTATGTGAAGACATCTAAAAGAAAAAATAAAGAAAAAACAATACCAATTTGGGAATAGAAAAACCAGCATAAGGTAATATTTATGCCGTTCATGTTGACTAAATCCTACACACCGATACACTAATTGTTGGTAATAAAAAGAAAAAAATGAAGAAAAATAGAGTTTTAGTTTTAGCCTTAATGATTTTTGGTTTTTATACAATTATTGCACAAACCAGCAATATGATAACCACAAGCTTTGGATCTATTCATTATAAAACTTTTGGAAAAGGCGAGCCTCTTCTTATCATCAATGGCGGACCAGGAATAGATTCTGAAGGTTTTTCATCTTTGGCAACATTGTTCAAAGATAAATACATGGCCATCATTTATGATCAAAGAGGTACTGGTAAATCTAATTTAAAAACCATTGATTCAACTACCTTGTCCATGGATTTGTTAATTGATGATATTGAGATTTTGAGAAATCATTTGAACATTAAAAAATGGGTCGTACTTGGGCATTCATTTGGCGGGTTTGTAGCACAGCACTATGCTTCCAAACATTCAGATCGGATAAAGGGAATGATATTGTCTGCCTCTGGAGGAATTGATTTGGAGATTTTTTCTTATATGAGCGCTAATATACACATTAGAATGAGTGATATGGATAGAGACTCTCTAAGATATTGGAGCAAAAAAATTAATGAAGGAGATACCACTTATCTTGCCAAATATAAAGTAGGCAAACTAAGAGCCCCTACCTATTTATATGGAAATGAATATATAGAACAAATTGCGCATAGACTGACGCAGTCAAATCCAGAAATAAGAAATTTGATGCTCAGTGACTTATCCAAAAATAATTATGATTGGAGTAGTCCCATGTCAAAATTTAACTCACCTGTTCTTATCATACAAGGTCGACAAGATTTAGTTGGCTCCGAAACGGCTTTTAAAGCACATAACGTTTATAAAACTTCTAAACTTGTGTTGCTGAATGAATGCGGCCATTATGGATGGCTAGAGCAAGAAGAAAAATATACAGCTGAAATAAATAGCTTTATTGAAAATCTGCATTAAAAACCAGATAACAATTCGCAAAAATGCATTAAAACATATTTTATACGGCATTTTAAAACTGATATTTAAATGACTGAAACAAGGCGAGAATACCTCAAACGAATCAATTTCGTCTTGGACTTTATTGAAAATAATCTTGATATAGACCTATCGCTCGACTATATCTCCAAGAAAGCGCATTATTCACCGTATCATTTTCACAGAGTATTTCTGGCAGTTGTAAATGAGAGATTAAACGAATTCATCAACAGAAAGCGAATTGAACGCATTGCTTCAATTATACTTGTTGAGCCAGATGTTCCTTTTAATGATTTGGCTTATAAATACGGATTTAATAGCGATAGCTCATTTTCGAGAGCTTTTAAAAAATATTATGGCATAAGTCCAACCAGATTTAGAACCGAAGGAAAAGAAATACTTAGCAAGATTGGTATAGAGTCTTTTTCAATTGAAAAATACATTTGTTCCATTGATCATATTAGACAATGGATGAACATGAATGCACAAATAACAATAAAAGAATTTCCAGAGCTAAAGCTTGCTGGGATATCCCATATAGGAGTTTTTGATAAGGCCGATATGATGTTTCAAAGATTAATGCAATGGGGGTATCAGAAACAAGTATTAGACACTTCAAATTTTAAAGCTGTTACCGTTTATCACGATAATCCTAATGTTACTCATACACCTAAATTAAGATTCAGTACTTGTGTAACTATTAGTAAAAATATCAATCCAGATGGAGAAATCAGGCAGATAAATTTAGATAAAGGCCTTTATGCAGTTGGACACTTTGAAATTAAAGCAGAAGAAATCTCAAAAGCATGGAAAAACATGTGCATTTGGGTCATTGAGAATGGATATGAATTTAGAGACGGAGATTATTTTGAAGTCTATCATAATGACCACCGCAATCACCCTGAGCAAAAAATCATCATAGATATTTGTATTCCACTAGAAAGAACGGAGCAGATTAAATTGGATACCACAAGAAATGTAGAATTATCCAATAAGGAGAATAATAATCAGAGTAAAAAAAGTTTGGATTTTCATCAGCTTATTGCATACATGAAGGAATTAAGAACTTTTTTTAGTAAACAATATGAAGCTTCCTTTTCTTTTGGTAATATTTATCTTCAGAGCCCCGATTACTCTTATTTTTCACTAACCACAGAAGAGTTAAAAAAACAAAAACTCAAATTTGTTATTATCTTAGACCACAAAACGTTATGTTTTTCAATTTGCCTGTCAGGTCAAAACAAAAGTATCCGAAAAAAGTATTGGAAAATTTTCAAAGATAGTGATTGGAGTAAATATCATTTGGCAGAATCAATCGATAACAGTTTATCGATCATAGACCAGATAATTGTTGAAAATCCAAATTTTGATGACAAAAGAAGTCTAACCCAAAAGATTGAAATAGAATCAATAAAATTTATTAAAGAACTTAGAGATACGCTTGAATAATAAAATATGGACAAAACGATAGCATTATTAAGTAAATATCTAGATGGAGATTTTAGAGTTTCTCCAATGTCTCCTGAACGAATACAGAAAATAGATATTGATAGCGTCGAAAAAGATTTAGGGGTCAGATTTCCAGAAGAATATGTATTTCATTTACTTGCTAAAGATGCTGAAATATTACCTGAACGAGGCTTGTTTATTGAAGTTAAAGAAGAAATTTGGGAAAGACCTAAGCTCTATGATGTTGGAGAAGCATGGAGTTTTTTATATGGAATTCATACCTACACTGCTTGTCAAGAAAGTGAAGATTGGATGACACTCTCTATTACAGGAAAAGAATTTATTGAAGAAACTGGCATTAAGGCTGTTCCTATTTTAAAATTAATTGGTGATGCTAATTGTTATTGTACTGATGAGAACGGAAATATTGTTAAATATAACCACGAGGAAAATATAATTGAACCTACCAATATGAATTTTTGGGAAATATTAGAGCTTGAACTTAAAGAGTTAAAAGAAAGAAAGGAAAAGAAGAAAAATTGATAAAATGCTACGCTAAATACTCGGTTGCTAACCAAAAAGTTTTGATGTAACTTAATGTAATCAATGGTTAAGCTAGCCTTATAAATACACTTAAATAAAAGATTATGGATGAGAAATGGTCTATAGATAAATTACAAGATGCCTGGAAAATAGCTTCAAAACTGCATGATGGACAAAAATACGGAGGGCCAAATAAAGGAGAAAAAGTAGAGTATATTAACCATATAGGAAGTGTAGTTTTTGAAGTTCTTAATGCTGCACAATTGAGCGATGATTTTGATACCAATTTAGCCATGCATTGTGCAGTTCTGCATGATACCATCGAGGATACTGATTTTGATTATGCAAAAGCCAAACAGTTATTTGGAGAAAAAATAGCTGATGGTGTTTCTGCGCTTACTAAAAATGAAAGTCTACCTGGCAAGCAAGAGATGATGATTGATAGTTTAGAAAGAGTAAAAAAGCAACCCAAAGAGGTATGGGCTGTAAAAATGGCGGATAGAATTTGTAACCTTTATGAACCACCTTTCTATTGGAGTAACGACAAAAAAGAAAAGTACATATCTGAGGCAAAAATGATTTATGAATATTTGAAAGATGGAAATGATTATTTAGCCAAGAGGCTCAAAAATAAGATAGAAAAATATCATGCCTTTCTCGAAAAATAAAATTAAATGCTAATACAGGAATATCAAGGAGAGTGGCTTAAAAATTTTAGTAAATTAAAAAGAGTTTTTGAAAATAATATTCTTACAAAAGATATTAAAATTGAACATATCGGGAGTACATCAATAAAAGGATTAGCCGCGAAACCAATCATAGATATTGATATTGTATATGAAAAACCAGAATCATTCGAAGAAATAAAAATAAGTTTGAAAAAACTTGGTTACTATCACAATGGCAATCAGGGGATACATGGAAGAAAAGTTTTTAAACGAAAGAAAAAAGAAGAGAATCACATCATATTAGACTCAATCAAACATCATTTATATGTTTGCCAGATAAATAGTAGCGAATTACAGAGACATATGATTTTTCGTAACTACTTAAGAGAGAATGAAAAAGAAAGAGCAGAGTATGAAAAGTTAAAATATAAAATTGCCGAAATGACAAATCAAAATAGAAAAGAATATGCTAAACTGAAAGAAGTTATGGCAAAAGAGTTTGTCGAATCGATCATTCAAAAATCAAAAGAAAAATAAAACCTTACATATCGTAAAAATACATTGAAATGCATTTTATACAAAATATGTTGGTGATAAGCTAAACCGAGTATTACCCAAAACAATGAATCTTTACCAAAAAGAACAATTTAAAATTAAAGATTGCCACGAATGAGTATTTGGTTCAGTATAGGATTTACAGTCTCAATCTTTTCTATCATCTTAATCACAAGAAAAGAAAATTCTTTGTTTTCAGAGAAAATTGCAACTGCTATTCTTGGCATATGGACGTTGCGTTTTGTGCTATTTTATGTGAAAGAGAATACAGATGTATCATTTTTTCCATTGTTATATTTTCTGGATCAAGGTTTCTTTTTTGTAGATGGTCCATTATTGTTTCTGTATTCTAAATCACTTTCGGTTAATAGAATTCGTTGTAAAGCTTTATTGCACTTTATTCCGGCAGTAATGGCCTTTGCTGTTACCATTTACACGTATTTTCAAGTGCCAAAAGCAGATTGGCCTCGTATAATTGAACAATTGTTATCCCAATCAAAGCAGAATATTTATAGAGTTTCCGTAGAAGAAAGTGTCTTTATCTACTGCATATTAATCCACAATGCCATTTATGCATTATTGAGTCTTAAAGATGTAAAAAAAATAAAAAAAGTCATGTTGAGCAATCTTTCCACTATAAACAAGAGTGGTGTTAATTGGTTGTCAAAATTTGTTAAGTTTTGGATGTTTCTACTTTTAATCCCTTTGACTATATATTTCTTCAACTACATATACCCAATAGTAAATATTCATTACTTAGAAATGGGGCTTATTATCTCTTTAGTACTATCAGCAATCTATTTTGGCACAAATGTAATTGAGCAGGAAAATATCCGAATTGTGCATCAAGAAGATGAGACAAAAACAAATAATTTAAAAAATAAGCTTTCTGAAAAACAAGCAGAAATTTTCCAAAGATTACTCGCTTTTATGGAAAAGGAAAAACCCTTTCTCGAAGTAGACTTAACTCTAAACAAACTGGCTAATTTGATTAATATAAAATCTAATGAACTGTCTTACATTATAAACAAGAACACCTACGGAAATTTTCATGATTTTGTAAATCAATATAGGATTGAAAGCGTAAAAAAAGAACTGACTCAATCTAATGAACAGATTATTATGATAGCGTATGCTAATGGTTTCAATTCAAAATCAACTTTTAATAGCGTTTTCAAAAAGAAAACAGGTATGACTCCATCACAATATCGAAAAACATACACTAAAGTTCGGTAAAGTTTGCACTTCCAAATAGGTGCGAAATCTCATTTTAGGACTTCTATCTGTAATTTTCAACTAATATTCGCGTAGAATTTAAAATTTGAGAAATCATGAGAAGAACCCTTAAAATGCTAACTGTTTTGACATTAACCGCAACAATTACTTCTTGCGCACAGTCCAATAACATAAATGAAAATAAAACTACTGTTCTAGAGTTTAATCTAGAAAAATCACTTTTGGCCAATGGCTACATAAAAGTGCCTATGACCAAAGAAATATCTGGTCATTTACAGCTAAAAGGTTCCATAAATGGTGTAAAGGGGATATTCATTTTGGATACGGGCGCTGGAGCAACTGTAATAGAACGAACACAGAAAGAAAAGTTTAAAATGAAAGCTATAAATACAGACAATGTTGCTACAGGTGCAGGAGGCTCAGGTATTGCAATGCAAGATTCTAAAAATAACGAACTTATTTTGTCTAGTTTAAAGATGGAAAATAAGTCGCTTACACTTATGGATTTAGGATATGTAAATAATGCCTTTGAAACCTTGGGTATTAAAAAAATAGATGGTGTCATAGGTGCTGATGTGTTGACAAAAGGAGATGCGATAATAGACTATGTCAATCTTATATTATACCTTAAAAGATAGTTGTCTAATTAATTGAAAAAGTTAAATAAACTGTACTAAGTTTAATTAATCACAAAATATAATTAAAGATTGAATATTAAAAGCCTATTCTAAATGTATTGGATTTTGAAAAATTTAGAAACAATACTATATAATAATTGTAACAAATTCTACTAAATCTACATCTATTTGGAAATGCTAAAATCTTTGCCAGATCCAAAAACAAGGCATACCTTGGCATAATAGATAGTTATATGAATCGTTGACAGCAATTTTGCATGTTAAATATGGAATTATTTGATTCGGATTCTATAGCAAATAACCAATTGACAAAAATAAAATTTGAAGTTTTAATACATAAAAGTGATAATCACAATTTCAAAAAAAGTTAAAATTAGTTTTGAAAACTACTTTTCTGAGAATGAAATTAAGCTTCCTGAAATAATGGAAACCGAAAAAATATATGATTTAGGGATTGGGGGATGGAGTATTAAAGCCAGAATCTACGGAACTCAAGAACTTTATCATATCGATTTTTTTGCAGTACACAGAATGACAAATAGCAGACATATGAGATTGAAGCCAGATGGAAGCTTAGAAGGATTAGAGAATTTATGGGAATTTGGCTATCAGGTTTATGAAAATAATCCAGAAAAAACAGAAAGAGAAAGACTAAAAAGAATTAAGGAAAATGATAAAGTCATGAAAATTCTAAATGAAAAAGGGTTGTATTAAATGAAAACTACTTTAATATAATGCCATATAAAATATAGCTGTTAAATATCAAACCAAAAAAAATCTATTTATTTTTAAAAAGAACCAAAATATATGAATAAATCACTCAGGGGTTTGCTAGTCTTTTTTGTGATGGTTAGTGCACTAACTGCTCAAGAAAAAGAGAAAAAATTCTTAAACGAATTAAAACAAGAAATTCAACGGGAAAAAATACCAGGCTGCGGAATAGTAGTAATTAAAAATGGAAAAACAATAATTTCTGAATCTTTGGGTCTGGCTAATGTTGCATTTTCCGTTCCTGTAGATAATACAACGATTTTTTCTATCAATTCACTTTCAAAAATATTTGCAGGTACAGCTGTAATGCAATTGGTGGAAAGTAAAAAAGTGAAGTTGTCAAACCCTATTTCACATTATTTGGATGACTTGCCCTCAGAGTGGCAAAAAATTACGATTCGACAACTATTGAGCCATACTTCTGGACTACCTGATATTGAGGATATTGAGAATGGTGGACTCATAGGAGGCAAAGGAGAAGCATTTGCATGGGAAGAAGTAAAAAAAGCCAACATCCGATTTAAAGCAGGTGAAAACTTTGATTATATACAAACAAATTACGTGTTGATTCTAAAACTGATTGAAAAAATGAGTGGGATGAATTACGTACAATTTTTGCAAAAAAAACAATTTGACAAGATTGGGATATCCAAAGAGATTATTTTTGGTAGCTCTTTTGAGGTTGAAAAGAACAAAAGTTCTACTTATAGTTACTACAAAAAAAACAAGCAGACCAATGAATATGAAAAAGGAGAAAAGTTATTTGAAATTTCAGAAGATTTTTCGCCTCTTGTTTGGGCAGATGCTGGCGCATTTGCAACAACCGAAGCATTGACAAAGTGGATAATGGCTTTAGAAAATGAAACATTTATTACAAAAAAGAGTATAGCAGAAATGTGGACTGCCGTACCGTTGAATAATGGTCAGTATGGAGGTTTCGGTGGGTTTCTAAATGGCTACGGCTATGGATGGCCAATTATGATGCGAGAAAATCATTCGAGTGTTGCACCTATTGGTGGAGGAAGAGCATCTGTAATTATTTATCCAAAAGACAAGTTGACAATCATTCTTTTAACAAATTTAACAGGCAGTTCTCCTCAGAAAATCATTGAGAAAATAGCGCATCACTATTGGGAATAAAAAATAATTAAAACAGAGGGTGTAAAGTAATAATGACTAGTTGATAAAACGAATGGATATTGTAGTTTTAAATAATCTAACACAAGCAATTGTAAATACATGTAAATGTTTAATAGAGTAGTCATTATTAAAATTATGGAATGAAAAAATATCTTATTATATTATGTATACTTCCCATTATATCTTTTTCGCAAGTAAATAAAGTTTTAAAAATAGAAGAGCCTACTATAAATAATAACATAAAAGTACCTTCTTCAACATTATGTAGATATACTCGTGAAGATACTTATACAGTGAATGAAGATTTCGTTTTATTTACAAATTGCACTACACAAAAAAAACTATATCCAGATATGAATTCATTTCATATCCCAGAAGATAACGTAGAAAATTATTTCGCCTTAGATAAAGATGCTGTTTATTTTAGAGGAAAAAAAATTAAAACAAATTCTACGGATTTTAAAATTATAGGCTTTGATGGTAGCTATTTAGACGAAAATAAAAAAGTGTATTGGAAAACAAAAAATGCAGTTTATAAAAACACTAAAAAATTAAAAGTTTTTTCTGACCCATCAACATTAATCAATCTAACCTCAATAAAATATAATGTTTATTTTAAAGACGACAACAATGTTTATTATAAAGAAACAAAAATAGAACAAGCAGACCCCAAAACAATAAAAAATGAATATTATAATGATTTCGCTTATGATAAAAACAATTCTTATCTGAAAGGAGAAATTATTACTTATGACAACGAAAAAATAATTCCTATAGGGCATTATAATTATTTTAGAACTGCCAAACATCTTTTAAGATTAAATGATAGTGTATTCATGAATCTATCACAGTTAGATGTTAACTCCTTTAAACTTTTGGGGACTAAAGAATATCGTGGTTGTTATATGATGGATAAAAATCATATTTATTTGGAAACACCTACTGTACCCTTACCCATAAAAAAAGAAAAATTAAAAAATATTAAGGTTTGGAGCGGTCATAGTAGAGCATATTATGTATCAGATGGTGAACATGTTTTTTTTAGGGACCATATATTAAAAGGTATTGACGCCAAAACTTTTGGAGTATTAGAAGGGAGTAAATATTTCTATGACAAAAATGGTGTTTATGATGGAACTTATAGAAGAAATACAAATGGTGTAGGTTTCAGAAAAATCCCATTTAATTATAAAATACCTATAAGTGAATCTAGTATATTTTTAGATGATTATGGAAATGTGATTTATGAACAACAAGCATGCTTGGGCCATTATTTAGAGTTTTATTTTGAAAATTTAACTCCAAAAGAAGTTCAGTTAGCAAAAGAAAGTAAGCTAAACATCAAAAAAGGAGGTAATCATGTAATAATAGAAAAAAAAGTCTTAGATCAAGAATTTTACTCCGATCTATTATATAAAAACAATGATAAAATTTATTTTCAAGATCAAGAAACAATAGCAGATGCAGATACATTTAAAAGAGTAGATGAAAAATCGTCTATATATCTGTTTAAAGATATTGAAAATATATATTACTTTAAGCAAAATAAAGGCTTAATTAAAGTAGAAGGTATTGATAATAAAACCTTAGGAATAGTATTCGATATTTTTCTGAAGGATAAAAATTATATTTATTACTATAATAAAAAAATAATTAGCAGTAAAGACATATCGTTAATAGGAATCTATAAATTTAATGGATTGTTTTGTGGGGTAGGTGGTGTTCCCGAAGATTTTGATTATTATCTTTTTAAAAACCTTGAAGGCTATTGGCTTGTTAAAATTTCAAATAAATTTCAAGAAAATGTTACGATTAGACATTTAGGCAAAAAGCTTAGAAATAATTGGAAAATATCGAATCAAAAAGCTAAAAATAGCTGTCGTCAAAATGGGGTTTATGTAACAACGAAAATTAAAATCGATCATAAAAATAATACTTGTAATAAGGTAAAAAATTATTATAGATTTTACTCAAACGGAATGTTTATTAGAATTACAGCAACATGTACAACAACAATCTGGGATTTTATAGATATAATTAATTTAAAGAATGTAGAGCTTAGCAAAGAAGAAGGATCAATAGGTAAGTATACAATCGAGAATAATTTAATAAAATTTTCAAGAAATGACGGGATTAATTTTTTAGGTAAATTCAATAAAAACCTAACAAAAATTCAATTATTCGATTTCAGTGATAAATATGGTAAATTAGGTAAGCATACTGAAAATATAGAATTCATCAAAATAGAAGGATTGAAATAAAGAAGTTAGTAGGTAACTAATTATTCAGAAAAATTGAAAAACAAAGTAAAATTTAGTGTTATTAAATTATTATAAGGAGTTATGAAGCAAATAATATTACTAGTAAGCATATTTTGTTTTATGCCGTTTATGCATGCACAAAAAGATACCGAACCTATCACCAAAATCCCATTTGAACTTGAAGGAAATCATATTTTTATTCAACTGAAAATAGAAGAATCAGAATCATTAGAATTTGTATTTGATACCGGCGCCGGAGGAACAGTTATCAATACTACAACGGCAGAAAAACTTGGCTTAATTGCGAGTAAGACCTCAGAAAACACAGGAGCATCAGGAAAAGTAATAACAAAAATAATTAAGAATAGTCAAATAAGAATCAAGACCATAAAATTGGATAAAATTGATTTGCAAAGTGCTCCACTTAGTCATTTAGAGGAAAAATTTGGTAGAAATTTAGACGGCATAATTGGGTATGATTTTTTAAAAAAGTATGTCGTTGAAATTGATTATGACGATTTTGAGTTAGTCGTTTTTAAAGCTAAAAACTTTAAGTATCAAGGTGATGGAGAAATGGTTAAAATTGATTTGGGTAATGTTCCTACGGCGGTTTTTCCAATTGCTTTAAAAGAAGGAAGGTATATAAAAGAAGAATTCATTTTAGATAATGGAGCCGGTCTTGCTTTGGCATTTACATCACCTTTTTCAAAAAGAAATAATTTAAGAAGTAGTATAGGTAAAACATATCCTAATAATGCTAGCGGTTTTTCTTCTAATGTGGCGAATGTATATGTTGGAAAAATTCATAAGCTAAAGATTTTAGATTATGAATATGCAAACATACCGGCAAGCATATATAATACTGATGTTGGAGTGTTCGCTAATGAAGTAATAGCCGGCGTTATAGGAAATGAAATCCTTAAAAAATTCAATATTACTTTTGATTATAAAAGAAAAAGGAGCTATTGGGAATTGAATGATAGATTTTTGAATGAAGCTTTTGAAATTTCACATTCTGGATTGAAATTAAAATTGAATTCTGATAGATCAAAAATTATAGTTGATTATATAATTCCAAAATCTGAGGTAGCAAACTCTAAGCTCAAAGTCGGCGATGAAATTATAGAAATCGATAATGTAAAAACATCAAATACATCTTTAACACAGTTAAGAAAGTTATTGCATCAGGATGGGAAAGTAATTACTATCAAATTTAAACAAGATCATCAAGTCCAAGAGGTAACAATACATTTAAAACCTTTGATTTAAAATGGATAATTGTAATACTATAGACAAAGCATTGTGTAAATAAACAGAAATAGTTTATGCAAAATGAAATAGAAAATATTCTTTTTTCACGCTTCGCAACGCAAAATATTCCTTTTGAGTACATCTCAATTCAAGAGTTGTATCAACGGGTTTCTGAAGGTAATTTTGATGTATCAAAACCACACCGCATTGATTTTCATGCATTGATTGTTGTATTTGAGGGAGAAAGCAAACATACTATAGACTTTAAGGAGGAAGTGTTATCTCCCGGAACAATTCTACCGGTAAGAAAAGGACAAATTCATTCATTTAATAAAAACCTGGTTGTAAAAGGCTGTGTGATTGGATTTGAAGAGCACTTTATTACTCAAAATATAAGCGATAAAAACCTA
The DNA here is from genome assembly GCF_006443095.1 of Aquimarina algicola. Taxonomy (GTDB): domain Bacteria; phylum Bacteroidota; class Bacteroidia; order Flavobacteriales; family Flavobacteriaceae; genus Aquimarina; species Aquimarina algicola. The sequence goes on along the minus strand of NZ_VFWZ01000002.1, from coordinate 110,500 downwards.
TTTCATTTTCTTCAGATTTTTCACACTGCAACTATTCAAATAGGTGTAGAAAGTATTGCTTTGTTAACCCCTATTTTACAGTTAATCGAAAATTTACTTGAGGATACAGATGTTAATTTAAAGTCAGAAATTATTCATTCTACCTTTATGACGTTGTTATTTCAAATCAAACGACTTGCTTGTAAGCAACATACTTTTTTTGACAGTGAAAAATTTAAAAACTTCTACCTATTTAAAGAGCTAATTAGTAAACATTATAGTGAAATACATAATGCAAAAGATTATGCAGAAAAGTTAAATGTATCTTATAATTATTTGAACGAGATCTGCAAAGAAATTGCAAATAAAACAGCCAAAGAATTTATAGATGGCTGGTTATTATTAGAAATTAAACGAAACATTTCAGAAAAGAGATATACATCACAAGAAATTGCTTTTAAAATGGGATTCAAAGAACCTTCTAACTTTGTTCGCTTTTTTAAAAAATATACCAAAATGACTCCACTACAATTTCAAGAAAAATTAAAAATCAACTCGATTAGAGATTGACTATCTTAAAAAATAAATTGATAATTATACAAAGGTGATCTGCTCAGATATTTGTATCAAATAACATTTGAATAAATTAAAATATAAAGATGAGTACATTACATGAGAAAATAGCTGTTATTACAGGTGGTAATAGTGGTATTGGTTACGCAACAGCCAAAAAATTTAAAGAAGATGGTGCAACTGTAATTATTATAGGCCGTTCGACAGAAAAAATTAAAATTGCAGCAACAGAACTTGGTGTTAAAGGAGTTACAGCAGACGTTTCAGACCTATTTGCTATTGATAATGCGGTTGCTCAAATAAAAAGCGAATTTGGGAAGATTGATGTCTTATTTGTAAATGCCGGTATTTTCTCTCCGATACCGATAGGACAAATTTCAGAAGATATCTTTGATAACCTCATGAATATTAATTTTAAAGGAGCAGTATTTACAATTGAGAAATTTTTGCCCATACTTAATGATGGTGGTAGCATCATTAATTTATCCTCTATCAATGCCTATACAGGTATGCCGAATACGGCTGTTTATGGCGCTTCAAAAGCTGCATTAAATTCATATACGAGAACAGCAGCTACAGAATTGGCGCCCCGGAAGATTAGAGTAAATGCTGTTAATCCCGGACCAATTGCTACACCCATTTTTGGCAAAACAGGAATGTCAGAAGAGCAACTCAAAGGACTGGGAGATATGATGCAAAATCGAATTCCTCTAAAAAGATATGGACAGCCTGAGGAAATTGCAGAAATGGTAGCTTTTCTAGCCTCTGATAAAGCCTCTTTTATTACAGGTGCCGAATTTAATGTAGATGGGGGAACCAATGTTAATCCACTATTGATAGGATAGGTGTTTTTTAATCTGTTCGTCCTGTCATAAGTTATAGTATAATAATCAAAAAATTGCTAAAAAAGTGCAAGATTCAACATTTTGCACTTTTTTATTATTTTAGTTTTAATAATGAAAAGATAGTTTCCTAAAAATGCTATTTTTCAGATACAAAACTGTTAGGTTTTTTCAAACCACTTCTTATATTGCTGATATTAAAAGAGAATTTTTGAAATTTCTTAAATATAAGACTCTTTAAGAGATGGAATGAGTTTGGAGAGATACAGAAATTGGTATTAATTAAAACAAAATCTTAATGAAACACTTTTTTTGGATAGTCTTGATTGTAATAAATTTTACTGTTTCTGCTCAACATAAACTCGAAAAAGACATTGACTTTGATGGTATTATCGATACTGTCTTTGTCGATCATGATAACGCAACTATTGTCTGTGTTTTATCTAGTGAAAAGTTCAAAAAAATAGTGAGTAAACCTATAGAAATACTCAATCTAGAATCTGCAATAAAAGATGCAAGAGATGGATTTTATTTTGAGAACCATTGGATGCGTGCTGGCTATTCAAATCAATTTAGATATGATAAGCGGTTAAAGAAAATTAGACTTATTGGGATGAGTAGATATGAGTTTGGCAATGCTGCCAATGATGGTAGTGGAGAATCTAGTGTGAACTTATTGACAGGAGATTATCTGGGGGATTGGAATTATTTTGATCTTGAGAGTAATAACTCAGAAGGAGAATTGATTAAAATCCCTACAATAAAAACAAAAATGTATTTTGATAAAATATATTTAGACAACTTTGAAGAAGCAGTCTATTTTAATTATGCAGAAAGATGTTCAGAACTGTATTATGAACATAGAGATAAAATGAAGAACAAGAGAAAATAAATACTATAAGCTAAAGCTGTGTAGGTGAGAAAACTTGTTTTGTGTAAGAATTTTGGAGTGAAAGTTGTTGATAATAAAACTAGTAAAAAGTAATTAAAATAGGTTGTAATGTGGTTTGATAAGTATGATATACAATCAAAAAATGAAGGATTGGATCAGGATATTCCATTTGATTTTTTTACAAAACCTTGTACAGAAGAAGAATTTGAATTCTACAAGAAGTATAATGATGATAGTAAAACTCATAAAGACTTCAAAATACCTGATGATCTCAAATTACCAAATGAATATATCGAACTTTTACGCTATTCTAATGGGGGTGCTATTATAAATAAAGACAGAGAATTTGGGTTTTTTGATATCAATACCATACGAGAGTTTTATATCAATTATGGTTTTTTAGTAAATGCACCCAATATACTACCTATCGCATTTAATGGTGGAGGAACTTTTTATGGATACAAATTTTCAGGAAATGACAAAAAACCTATAATATGTGGTGTTCATGCAAGTTGTATCGGTTTTGAAGAAGACACATGTTTTTTAGGAAACACACTTGATGAGGTTTTGAATAAAACATATGACATAGATGATGATATTTATGAATATCAGGTGAAAAATGGAACTATTAAAATTCCTACATTATCAAAAGAAGAAAAAGAAAAAACTGAACTTTTACAGCAACTAGATACTTTAAAAAAAGACAAAAGCCTCGGGAAAATACATTTAAAAGAGTTTTTAAAAAGAAAAAGAGAACTAGAAGAAAGATTGAATAGATTAGAATAAGAATTTGATTAAATGTTTGACTTATGTTGGTTTGTTTTTAAATAAGTAAAAGAGATGTTTGAGAAATAAAAACTTTTAAATTTTTGAAACTTGCAATAGCTACACATAATACCATGATCTCAATATAAAAACTAAAAGTTGTGTAACGATTTGTTCAACTACAACTCATATATACAACACATTCTCTAAAATCTAAATCGATAAAAGTGGAACAAAAGGAATTGGATCAACTTGCAAGATTAGCACTACATCAATATGAAAGAACTTTTTCGTCTATAAATTTCTTCGCAAAAGAAACATCAACTATATATAAGGTTGTTGATTCTCATCAACAGGAATATGCTTTAAAAATATATGAAGAAGCATCAAGTAATGAAGATGATAATCAAATAGAAATATTAATTCTAGATGCGATAAAAGAAAAAGGAACAATTCAAGCGCCCGAAATAATAACAAATAGACTAGGAGAAAAGCTTACGTATTATCAAGATGCTGTATTTACAAACCCTAGAAGGATTAGCGTAACTAAATGGTTAAAAGGTGAGGATTTGAATGATAATGAAAGTGAGTTAGCTTTTATTAATTTGGGAAAATTGATGGGAGAATTACATCTCATATTGAAAAATATTAAATTACCCGAAGGTATAACACCAAAAAAATGGGATAAAGTTTTATATTTTCGAGATGAAGAACCAAACTATAAAAAGAAGAAAAATAGTAAAAAGGTAGATGAAGAATTTATAGACGTAATAGAGCATGCAATACCAATACTAGATACTGAGTTAAAACGAATTTATATACAAGAACCCCCACAATTACTTCATGGAGATATCAATCCATGGAATATTAAATTAGAAAAAGAAAAATTATCCATACTTGATTTTGAAGATGCTATATATGGACCTCGAATACATGAGCTGGCCATAATGCTATATTACTATAAAGAAGATAAAAGATTCTCATATAAATTGGTAAAAGATAGAGTTCTGGAAGGTTATCTTCAGGTGAATCCAATAAAAGAATATAAGGATAGTGATATAGAAATATTAATGTTGGCAAGATTAGCAAACTTTTTAAATTATGTACTAATTTTAGAAGGAGACTTTGAAGAATTTATAAAAAAAGGGAAGTCAAAATTAAAGTCATTTATAGAGGCATAACTAATAAACTCGACACTTCCGGCATATTAACAAAAATAGAAAAAGCACTTTATCTATTAACTTTATAATTGATGAAGATTGAACCTATTTCTTTTAGCAGTTAATAGTCTTGAAAATCTTTCGATTTCTTATCTTACAGCAGAAAGTAAAAAGAAATACAAAACAATCAATGAAGATAGAGGCTAAGTAAAGAACCTCGGAGCATTTACATCTCGATTATCAAGTAAACTTTCTAAGAACACATTGTAAAATAACCATATATAAAAATAGAATCATATCAATGAAACAGATAATTACAATACTTACTTTGGCGATTTTTCTGATAGGTTGCTCTAATGACAAAATAGAAAAAAAGGGATTTCAAGTAAGTGAAATTTCAGAAGACGAAAATGGAAATAAAATTGTTGGGCTCAATATTGATTCGTTAAAACTGGAAACAAGACCTAGAAATGTTTTATTAACAAAAAACCCTACACATAGAATAACACCTATATATAAGGTGAATTACCATAAAAAAACCAAAAAACCTTTTACCGGTTCAAACGCTTATCATACCAAATGGAGAGACAACGATGAAGAAGGCAATAATTGGAATAATAATTTTATGCCGGGGTTTGAGGCTGTCTATGGATATAATTTTGTAAATGTCTCTCATTACAATAATGAAACTAAAGCAGAAAATAAATTATTCGATAAACCTGTTTTGATAAAAACGTTTTATTATCCTGCATTTTCAAAAGATACTCTAAATTTTGAGCCCGTACATCGAAAATACTATATGGTTTCAGTATATGACGAAGATTCAAATAAAGATGGGTTTATAAATGTAAAAGATTTAAGGAGATTCTATTACTTTGATATCGACGGAAAAAACAAAAGGAACCTTATTCCCAAAGAATATTCTGTTATAGGTTCAGAATATGATTCTGCAAATGATTTTATGTATGTATTTGCCAAAGCAGATAAAAACAAGAATGGACAAATAGAATCAAATGAACCTATTGATATTTTTTGGATTGACTTAAAAAAGCCTGAAAACGTAGGATTACAATATCAAACAGAATAAAAAAGCTATTTATATTCACTTAATAGTATACTCATAAATACATTAACATAATGAAGTATTTAAAAATAATTTTATGTTCAGTTTTTGTGTATTCTTGTCAGTTAGGAACAAAAACTAATGAGTCAAACAAGGATGCTTCTCACAAAGAAATAACCTCAGAAAATAATTCGTCGAATACAGAGAGCACTAGTCAATCTCAATACAGAGATACAGTACAAATAAAGTATTCTGAGAACAAGAATATACTTGAGATTTTAAAAATAGTACCAGACGAAACGATGGGAAGTTGGGGATGGAGCAAAAAAGATAGGGTAAAGACCGTTGAATATATAAAAAAGTATGATCATTTAGTCGATTCGACCGAAATGTTTAATACGATTAAATATATTAAACCAAATACGATCGGAATTCAAGTTGTAGATGGGTTTTGGACATTGTCTGCGTACGATTTTGGTGAGGATGACTACTTTGTAGTTACAAATGATATTGTAGGGGATGGTAATGATATTAGAACATTTAGCCTCAAAAATGGTAGACTTACTCCCACAAAAATGATCAATTGGTTTAGTGAATTTGATCAAAAATTACTTTCGAATACTTCCAAACAATGTATTAAACTATTAAAAGAAAGTGAACTAGGTTATGATTATGATTTTAGTGATGACCAGATAGTTTTAGTTTCTTCCTGGTTGTTGTCTAAAAATGAATCAGAACACTGTTTGAAGGGAAATGCAATCAAATTTCAACTCAATCAAAAGAATAAAACATTTGACATTGTAGATCTTTATTGGAAAGAAGATAAATCAGAATAAAATTGATCACAAATTAATGCACTTAACAGATTTGATATATCTTATATAACTAAATTCTTAGTTTTAACTAAAAATTTAGTTATATTTGAATTCACTTTAAAAATTTAGATATGAAATATTCATTTCTTTTAATATGTTTTTGCGTAACACTACCAATATTTTCTCAAATCAATTCAGAATATAAGATACCATCTAAAGAACAGTTAGACACACTGAAAATTCAATTAGAGACCCTCTTTAAAAAAGATCAGGCCTTTAGAAAAATATATAAAGAAGCAGAAAAAAAATTAGGCAAAGATTCTTTCGAAATGGAATATTTCTGGCAAATTGTAGAAGGCCAAGATAAAGTATTAGAAAAAGAACTTTCTCTTATTATAGATACTTATGGTTGGCTCGGAATTTCTCAAGTAGGACGTTTGGCAAATACCGCACAATGGGCAGTATTACAACACGGGCCTTTACACCTTAAAGAAAAGTATGCCCCGTTACTTAAAGAATCTGTGCTTCATAAAGAGTCTCGGGCAAATCACTATGCTAGTCTAATTGATTGGATGTTAATTAATTCAAATAGATTACAAATGTATGGCACTGCAATTAAGTCTGATGATGAAAATAAGTTACAGTTTTATGATATAAAAGATCCTGAATTGATTAATAAACGGAGAAAAGAAATCGGATTAAGTTCTATTCAAGAATTTGCAAAATCAAAAAATATGGTATGGAATATAAAACAGAAATGATATGATTAATTGTTTTTAAATCATCAACATCATAAAAATAATTAGAAAGTGTATAGTAAGCACATGTGTTTTTGTAGTATTATCGTATTGTAAGTTTACAAGCTTAAAAATATAAGAATATTTATATTTGAATGATCACGAATCCATATCATTCATAGTTTATGTCCAACAAAAAAACAGAAAAAGAACTATTAGAAAAGGCAGAAAAAATCTATCATCAATATAATGAAGATAGATATCCTAAAGCCATTGAGTTATTTAAAGAACTTTTACAGCAATATCCAGAAAATATCAAAGGTTGGGCAATGTTATCAACGATGCAATCAGCTAATAAAGATTTTGATGATGCCTTAGTATCTATTGATAAAGCGATACAACTAGATCCTAAAAATATTAGAATCACAAAACAAAAATCTTTGTTGTTTAGCGAGTTAAATAGATTACTGTATGATGGATCAAAATATTTTGACGAACGCTCGGATGGATTTTATGAGATTAATACATTCAAAAATAAAAATGAAATTTTAGAGGCATATATAAGACATCTTTATACTCAAATAGACAATTTTCCTGAGCAAGAAGATATTCATGAAGTATATGAAGATATCGGTACGTTTTTATCAAACTTAGGAGAATATAATGATAGTATAAAAGTGCTTAAAAAGGCAATAGAAATTTTAGATAATAGTGATGAAGATTTTGAAGATGATCTTTTTAATCCATATGCAACGATTAATCTAAGTATTTCAAAATCATATGAAAAAATTGGCGAACTTGATAACGCATTGATTTTTTTAGACAAAGCAATTGAAAAAGATTCAGAAAACTCTTATTTACTCACACACAAGGCTAAACTATATGATAAGAAAGGAGATAAAAAAAGTAAAGCAGAAGTGTATACGATGTTTCTTGAAAATACAGAAATACAGTACAATAAAACTAAGGATATAGTATACTTGTTTCATAAAATAGAAGCTTATATCGATTTACAAAATGTAGATAAAGCTTCTTTTGAGTTATCTAGAATAGAAAAGTCAGAAAAATCAAAAAATTATTTAGATACTATTTCTGAATACAAAATAAAAATAGAAAACTTGAAAGCTGGTTAGTTTAACTCAATCATTTTATACATTCATCAATAAAGTCTTAAAGATTATAAAGCGTGGTAACGATTATTCCCTTATGATTAGGTAAAGTGGTCGATAATAATTGTCTCTCTTTTTTAACTTCAAGATTAAATGGAGGAGCTAATAAGTTGACACCACTTTGTTTTTTTAATCTAATCCCTTGTCCGGATATAATATCCTTATTAGGTATAAAATCCCCTTCGGGTACATGTTCTGTCAAGATGATATGTTTGAAATCAGCTAATTTTTGGACTATCTTTTGTGTTTCAATATTTGATAAATGTTGTAATACTTGTCTTATCAACGCACAATCTCCTTTAGGCAAAGAATCTGTTGCTATATCCAAACAATGAAACTCTAGATTTTTGATCTTAAATTTTTCTTTATTGTATTGTATAAGATTAGGTACTATATCTACAGCTATATATCTATTGGTGTATTTTACTAATTCTTTTCCGACATTAAAATCTCCACAACCTAAATCACAAACAGTAATAGGGGAGTTAAAAGAAGTTAAAAATGAGATGACAACTTCTAGATATGGGCTCACAATCTCAGGATCATGTGATCCTGTCCCAGAGTAGAAATCAAAGGTATTACCACCCCAAAGTTTCATTTCATAAATCTGTTTCATTGCATCTTTAGTTGGCCAAGGCTTCTTTTTCTTTTTCATAAATCTTTTAATATCATCAGTGCAAAAAATATTTGAAGCAATATATAAATTATAACAGGTATAATTTTTTTGAAGAAAATAATGAATAATAAAGTGAATTTATATAGCTGAAAACAATTACATATTTTTAATGATATTGATTTAAGAACATTAGTTGTCTTGCAAATCAATTCGTTATTGTATTTTTATAGAAGTAAGACCTTATTAAAGGTTAAATGACGAATAAACGTTTATCGCAGATGGCAAACCCATGAATCTGGATATCTATCGATAAATGTAACCACGTAATTCAAATCATCATTTTAAAACATAATGCAAAGATGGAAATTATAGATGTTCAAAGTTTTATGAGGTATTACTCAAAGATAAAAGCAAGAACAGTAAAGCTATTTGATTACATACCGGCAGATCAAATAGAATGGTCTTATCAAGACAATAAGTTTACAATTGGTGATATTATAAGACATTTGGCAAATATTGAAAGATATATGTATGCAGAAAATGTACAATTCAAAGAAAGTAAATACAACGGATGTGGGATAGAATTTGCAGAAGGACATAAAAATGTTATAGAGTATTATAAAGATATGCATCAAGAATCTGCAAAAATATTTTTGGACATCCCTCAACAAGATCTAATGAAAAAATGTATGACACCAGCAGGGATTGAAATTTCTATCTGGAAATGGTTACGGGCAATGGTAGAGCACGAAGTACACCATAGAGGACAATTATATATGTACTTAGCAATTCTTGGTGTACAAACCCCACCGATTTTTGGATTAACTTCTGAAGAAGTAGTTGATAAAAGTATTTAAAAAGTAATTTATAATCGAATGTTGTTTGAGAATCATAGATCAATTCGTTATTTAGTAACTTAACAAACAAAAAGCATACAAAAATTGTTTGCTATTAAGATTTTTGATATTGAAAACGACACATATTTTTTTCTTATCCTGCCTATTTTTATTATGCTCTTGCGGAACAGGATTAAAGATCAGTTCAGAACACCAACAAAAGATAACTTCTAATTTTTCAGGCACTTTTGCTAATACATCTTATATACTTCAATACAAAGAGAAAGCTAAAAGTGAGATAGGAATATTAAGTCTATTTAATATATACGATGCAAACACCGATTCATTTAGCATAAGTTTTCCCAAAAAAAATCAAATGCAACTATCTTATGTTGACGAGACTGGGGCAAAAACAAGCTATTTTGAGGGGAAATTCACAAAAAGAGGGTATTTTGAAGCGTATCTTATAAAACAAAGAATAGAAATTCCTCCGTTTTTTTCAATTCTCTACAGTAATGTACACATTGACAGAGTAAGAATAGGTATGACCAAAAAGAATGAACTAGTCATTGACAAGCTATATGAAAATGGAGGTAATATTTTCATCTTTGCGGGTGGGAGCTATCATAGAGATCAATATTATTTTGAGCCAAAAGAAAAGAAAATAAACTAGTAAGATGAATAATAAGGATTGTAATAACTCTATTATATGAAATAGCTAATGTTTAAATCAGAAATAAAAAGTAAAACATATGAAGATATTTCAATTTTGATCAAAATTGATAATCACCCTTATAATTACATTTGTGATTGTGGTGATGCTAGTGATTTAACAGTAAAAGAGATTCAGAATACTAATGCAATATTTATAAGTCATACCCATATAGATCATTTTGTGAATTTTGATACTATTTTAAGGCATCAAATTGGGATACAAAGACGAGTAGTAATCTGTGGGCCAAAAGGGATTGCAGAACATGTGCAGTTAAAAATAAAAGGATATACCTGGAATTTGATCAATGAAGATGCAATCACTTATGAAATCAGAGAAATATTATCAGAAAATAATATTCTTGTTTATGAAATCAAACCACCATATTGGGAGTTAAAAAAGATTACAAAAATTCAAGATAACATAATATTTAAAGAAAAATCATTTGTAGTATCAGCAGTTATATTAGATCATAAAATACCTTCGATAGCCTACAAGTTTGTAGAAAATGATACTGTAAAAATAGATATCAGTACTACAGATTTCACTGGTGGAAAATGGATAGCGGCACTCAAAGAAGCTTTCTTAACTAATGCGGCACATCAAGAGATTATAATAAGAGATAAAAGTTATATCGCAAAAGAGTTGTTTCATATGTTGCATGTACAAAAAGGAGATTCTCTTGGAATCATTATGGATCATGCAGCTAATGAGCCAAATCATACTAAAATTAAAGAGCATTTTTATCAGTGTAATAAAGTGTACATAGAAAGTTTTTATAAAAATGAAGATAAGGAACAAGCAGAATTAAATTATCATAGCTATGCTTCTATATCTGCACAAATCATGAAGCTATCAGAAGTTGTAGAGGCCATACCCGTTCATTTTTCTAGAAGATACAAAGAAGATGATGTTACAACTTTGATTCAAGAATTTGAAACGGCTTTAGTTTCTAATGAATAAGCATGACATAGAAAGGTATTGTAAAATTAAACTCATATCATGAAAGAATACTGTAAGGTTAATACTATAAATGTAGGTTTTGCAAACCATTCTGTAGAAGGAACTATTTATCTCAAAGGGGCTTTAGATACTGAGGTATTAATACGTAAAGGTAAATTAAGGATCAATATACTTACGCCATCTTTGGAGCTTACTGAAGATTTACACAATGGGATGTTAAACAATCCCGATGTTGATAATAACCACCATATTGACTGGCTTAGATTCACTACATATCACGACTTGGTTATACCTGAAGGAAAGTATAATACGCAAATTAAATGTCCTTATGGTGATACTGCTGTTGGGTTTGAAGTATATGGTTTTCCTGAACTCCTTAAATTTTATGGAGTTATAGATGTTCAAAAAGGATATGTGCATATCAAAGGAGAGCTAAGAAGCGAATACCGGAGCGAAGATTGTAGTATTCCTATAGATATTTTGAAAAAATTTATTCCGAAAGATTTGTTACCGCCTCGTACACAATATACCTGGAATCAAGCATTACAACAAAATCCTCTAGAAGTATACGGGTTAGCTATTGGTAAAGGCGTTTTTGATGCATTTCCAGAAAAATTATTAACGTTCAAAAATCTGGAAGACCTCTGGATAGGAGGTCAAACACAATTTAATGTAAAAGAACTACCCGATACTCTCTTTTCTTTAGTACAATTACATACCATTAGGATTTACGGTAGTTCAATTCATCAGATTTCTGATAAAGTCAACCAGCTTAAAAACCTAGAAGAACTATGTATAGAATCCAGCCAACTAAAAACAATACCGGATTCAATTTGTGAGTTACCACTTCTATCTGATTTAAGCTTTAGATATAATAAATTGATAGAATTACCAGAATGTATAGGAACAACACCTAATTTAAAAATGATAAATATAGAAGGTAATTACTTTAAAAAGATTCCTAAAAGTATTACTGCTGTTCCCAGTATAAAAGTTGATCGAAAATATCAAAAACTTTTTATGGATACCAGTTATAGAAGTAATAATCCTGATCCAATAGATGAATCATTATTTGATTTGAGTTATTATCCGGAAGAAAAGATAAAACTCAAAAATGCGATTGAGAGTATTCCGGAAGTAACAGAATGTTCAGATTTGATTTTGGATTACACTACTATGGCTACCTATTTGATGCCTGATAAAGAAGATAAAAATATAGCTGTTGGTGCATCAAAAGTGGGCGGTAACCCTGATTTACCAAAAACATGGGAACATCCCAAAAGTAATAAAGGTAGTCTTTATGTCTTTCATGCACAGATCAATTGCGAAGAGGCTTCTTCATATCAAAAATATTTGCCAAGAAAAGGGATGCTATATTTTTTTGTTAATGATGAAGAATATGCCCAAAAACCAATAGTACTATATACCGAAAATGTAAAAGATTTATTACGCTACCAATATGATGAAAATACTGAATTTACAGATAGTAATTTGGATAACAATATTAGAGAAGCGGTGCGTATAAGTTTTAAGAATGGAATTTCTATACCAATATTTTATAATTTGTATAATCATGGTAGTGAACGGTATCCAAAGTATGCTGATTTTTTTGAAGACGAGAGTAACGAAGATATAATTGATGACTTAGAATATGGTATAGAAAGTTTAGAAAATGTGATTGATTCTCCTTTGTCATCAGGTGATCCAAACATACCATTACATTTTCATAGTATCAATAGTCATGTGTTTACACAACATGAATCTCCACAGGAACTTGCAGCAGCAAGATTTGGAGGAGAACCTTCAGAATGGATAGTATTGTTGAATATGGAAAGTACCGGTGAATTTAATTTTTGGGATGCGGGAACATTAACCTATTGTATCCATAAAAAAGATTTAGCAATAAAAGATTTTTCAAGAGTTTTTGCTAGTATAGAAAGTAGTTAAAGAAGCTTCATGTATTTTATGTAAGCAGATGTAATTTAAATATGAAAATACAATACCAACATATCATAATACTATTCCTTGTCTTAGTATTTACTGGCTGTAAAAATGATAGTAAAGAAATTAATGCATTGAGAATTAAAAATGAACTTCTTGAAAAACAATTAAAAGAAGCAAAAGAGCAAAGCAAAACCATTGAATATCAGAAAAATAACACTAGTGTTGCATTACCCAATACAACAGTAAAAGAGATTACTTCAAAATTTAATGGGCAGAAGTATAAGATAAAAATTCAATTTCCCAGAGGGTATAAAGATGATAGTCGAGAAGAATATCCCGTGCTCTATGTTATTGATGCAGAGACAAATTTTGGAGGCGTAGGGTATATTGTGCAAAGATTAATTAAAGACAAATTAATTCCCCAAATAATTGTGGTTGGGATAGCTTATGATACCGATTATAAAACTTTTTATAAATTAAGAAGTAGAGATCTAACCCCTGTAGAAGACAATAAATTAAAAATAGGAGGAGCTAAAAAGCCAGACCCTACAGGAGGGGCTTCAGAATTTTGTGATTTTTTAGAAAAGGAATTATTTCCTTTTATTGAAGGAAATTTTAATGTAAAAAAACAAGACAGAGCTTTGTATGGACACTCTTATGGTGGATTATTTGGATCATATGTGCTTTTAGAAAAATCTCATTTATTTAATAAATATATTTTGCTGGGATCTTCTTTATGGTATAAAAGTAATCTGCTCATATCTCAGGTAAAGCACAAAGAATTAAATATTAATCAAACCAAACTGTATATGGGTTCAGGAGAGCTTGAAGGGCGAATAGATGACCTTCAAACTACTTTTATAGCATTGTTGAAAGCAAAAAAACTCAAAGATTTAGATATAAAATCCGAAGTTATAGATAATGAAACTCATAGAACTATTTTTGGAGTTGGTTTCACTAACGGTCTAAGATTTGTGTATTCAAAATAGTATACTGTTGATGAATCAAAAATATTTCATTATGAAAATTATAATTGTCAATTTTAAAGATGTTTTTGGATATGAATTTTAAATACATTTTTGGCGTAATACTATCGATACCTCTTTTACCTTTGATGTATTTTCAAGGAAAAAAAATAAAAGCTAGTGTGCCAGAATTGCCAGAAGCAAAGGGCATTAAGGGTAGTACTACTAATGCAAATTCAAAAAAGACGCTTAATTTACTCACTATTGGAGAAAGTACAATCGCAGGTGTGGGAGTTAAGACTCACGAAGAAGGTTTTACCGGTACTTTGGCAAAAGAACTATCAAGTCGTTTGAGTACAAATGTCGATTGGAAAGTATATGCTCGTAGTGGCTATACAGCTAGAAGAGTGCACCAAAAAATTATTCCTAAAATACAAGAATCTCATGCAGATATAATCGTTGTAGGACTAGGAGGCAATGATGCTTTTACCTTGAATAGACCAAATACATGGCGAAAAGATATGTCTATGCTTATCACTGCCTTAAAATTAAAATTTCCATTTGCGACTATTGTATTTTGTAATATGCCTCCAATCAAAGAGTTTCCTGCATTTACACCCTTAATCAAATTTGTAATCGGTAATTTGGTAGAACTTTTAGGAAAAGAATTAAATGAGATAGTACAAAAGTATGATAATGTATATTATATTGATGAGGTTATCACATTACAGAGATGGATAAAAAAAATGAAGATAGAAGCACCAAAGTCTGCATTTTTTAGCGATGGTGTACATCCTTCAAAATTGGCATATCAAACCTGGGCAAAAGATATGGCGAATACAATATATAATGACAAGCTAGTTCAAAAAAACTAACTATTTTGATTCGCTCTCATTTTTACTATTCAAATACTTACCAACAATAATGGCGGTAAGGATCACATGATAGAACTGCCCCAATAAACTAATCAAGATAGCAGCTTTTTGAGATAAAGGAGTGACAGGTACAATTTCACCATATCCGATAGTCAAAAGTGTTACATAACTGTAATATAGTAGTTCTTCGGTAAGTAATTCTGGGTTTTCTAGAGCAGTATTAATGCCTTGAAAAGACCCAGGAGAAGATATTTCTATACTAATACAAATAAAAAAACCGATTAGTCCTAAAGATATATAACCACTCATTAATCCCAGAATAGTACTCCTATTAACTTTTTTGGTCTCCCAAATTTGTTTGATAATTTCGATAGTGACTACAATATAAAAAAGAAAATGTATAGCTATATCTAAAAAATAAAGAGGTTTAATGTGTTTTTGATCAATTAGATTTGCACTAAAAACTAAACCGGCTGAGGCCAATAAAATAATAAAAAACCACATCAATGGCTTCTTATTCGATATCAATAATATTCCTGAAATAAGATTAACCAAAAGTAGTAGAGAAGTAACAACTCCTTCAAAAAAAGGAGAATAAAATAGTAGTGACCCAAAAAGAATTGAAATTTGACTGGAAAAGAAAATTTCAAAACGATACTGATATAATTTTTCTATCATAATAGTTTCGTACTTTCAACAGTATAATAAATATATTCAAAACTATATAAATAATTTTTTATGGATAAATATTCTAAAAAGTATTCGTACAAATCGATTTAAAATGGATTTTATTGTATTGATTATAAGATAGTGTTTTAACAAAAAATTATTCTTTTCTTCTTACAACATTATTTTCTGAAGAGCTAAATTTATATACCATATACAACCAATAAAAGAAATCAAAACATGGCCGTAAATACATTGTTTTTTAGGAAAACGATTATGGCAAGTACAGGACTTTTTTTATGTTTATTTCTAATAGTACATCTTTCTGCAAATTGTATTTTAGTACTACCGGAAGAAACTGCCAGACAAATCTATAATTCATATTCTACAACTCTTAGAGAAAGTCCGTTGATTAAGATAGTTGCCTATTTGCTATATGCTTCTATTATATTTCATACCATTTATGCCTTATTGATTACGATTCGTAACCAAAAAGCAAAACCACAGAAATATATTGTCAATAATACCAAAGCAAACAGTACCTGGACTTCTCAAAATATGGGACTAATAGGAGTTGTTATTCTACTGTTTATTGTAATACATCTGGCTAATTTTTGGGCAAGAATTAAGTTAGGGATAGGAGAAGATGTAGCACTTGATTCATCTGGTCATTTAGATGTATATGAGGTCACATATAGCTTGTTTCAGAATATATATTATGTGTTATTGTACAGTGTTTTAATGATTCCGTTGGGATTACATCTTAACCATGGGCTTAAAAGTGGTTTCAAAACTCTGGGATTTTATCATAAAAAGTGGACACGCATTATTGCAAGAATATCCCTTGTTTATAGCGCTTTGATGGCTATAGGTTTTGGTATAATACCTCTGGTTGTATATTTTAAATAACAAAGGTTTATGATATTAAATTCAAAAATACCTGAAGGGAAATTAGAAGATAAATGGAGAAACTATCAGATCAGATCCAAATTGATCAATCCTGCAAATAAGAAAAAACTCAATGTAATTGTCGTAGGCACAGGGCTTTCTGGTGCAGGTGCTGCTGCTACTCTGGCAGAACTAGGTTATGATGTACAATGTTTTTGTTATCAGGATTCTGCGAGAAGAGCCCATTCTGTTGCGGCGCAAGGTGGTATCAATGCGGCTAAAAATTATCAGCATGATGGTGATAGCGTTTGGCGCATGTTTTACGATACACTAAAAGGAGGTGATTTTAGGTCTAGAGAAGCCAATGTGTATCGACTAGCAGAATTATCTGCTCCACTAATTGATCATTATGTACAACAAGGAGTTCCTTTTGCGAGAGAATATGGAGGTGTTTTGGTAAACAGAAGCTTTGGTGGGGTACAAGTACAAAGAACATTTTATGCACGAGGGCAAACAGGACAGCAATTACAATTGGCTGCATATTCTCAGCTTTACAAAATGATCAATTTGAATAAAGTAAAAATGTTCCCACGTAGTGAAATGATGGATTTGGTGGTTATTGATGGTAAGGCAAAAGGGATCATTGTTAGAGATTTACGTAACGGAGAGATTAAGAAATACGCAGCAGATGCCGTTGTGTTGGCTACAGGAGGATACTCTAGAGTATTTAGATTATCAACATTGGCAATAGGTTGTAATGGAAGCGCAATTTGGAAAGCACATAAAAGAGGAGCTTTTTTTGCAGGACCAAGTTTTACACAAATACATCCAACAGCATTACCACAAACTAGCGAGTCTCAATCTAAACTTACTTTGATGTCAGAATCGTTACGTAATGATGGAAGAATCTGGGTGCCAAAACAAAAGGCAGATTCACGCAAAGCAAATGATATTCCTGAAGAAGACAGAGATTATTACCTAGAACGTCGTTATCCCGGTTTTGGTAATTTGGCTCCACGCGATATCGCTTCAAGAGCAGCAAAAGAGCGTATAGATGCCGGGTATGGTGTAGGAAGACTTAAAAATGCAGTGTATCTTGATTTTAAGCATGCCATCAATACATTTGGCTTACAAACAATAAAAGATCGATATGGTAATTTATTTAAAATGTATCTAAAAATTACAGGTATAGATGCTTATAAAGAACCTATGCAAATCTCTCCGGCAGCACACTTTTCTATGGGAGGACTATGGGTAGATTATGAATTGATGACAACTATCCCGGGATTATATGCTGTAGGTGAATGTAATTTTTCTGATCATGGTGCGAATCGCTTAGGAGCAAACTCATTATTACAAGCCAGTATTGATGGATATTTTGTCTTACCAAATACAATAAATAATTATCTGGCGAATGCGCTACAAGAAGAAACTGTGACTATTGACCATCCACAATTTGAAAAAGTTGAAAACGAGGCAAAAAAACGTATCCAACAAATATTGGATGTTAAGGGAAGTAAGACTGTAGATCATTTTCATAGGGCATTAGGTGAAATTATGTGGCAAGAGTGCGCAATGAGTAGAAATAAAAAAGGATTAGAGCAAGCAATTGATAAAATCAAAGCATTAAAAAATGAATTTTGGAAAGATGTAAGAGTAACTGGCCATGATAAAGAATTGAATACAGAGTTAGAAAAAGCCTATCGCCTTGCAGATTTTATAGAATTAGGAATATTAATGTGTACAGATGCCTTACAACGAGAGGAATCTTGTGGAGCACATTTTAGAGAAGAATATCAAACAGATGAAGGTGAGGCCCTCAGAATAGATAAAGATTACTCTTATGTGTCAGCATGGGAATATAATGAAGGTAATTTTAAATTACACAAAGAACAATTACAGTTCGAAAATGTAACACCTACAGTTCGTAGTTATAAGTAATACAAAAGTAAAGATGGAAATTACGTTTAAGATATGGAGACAGAATTCTCCAAAAACAAAAGGTAAGATTGAAGCATACAAAGTAGACGGTATCACAGAGGATATGTCTTTTCTAGAAGCTTTGGATCATCTTAACGAACAATTGGTTCTCAAAGGTGAAAAAGTAATTGCTTATGAGTATGATTGTAGAGAGGGGATTTGTGGTCAATGTGGGATTTTTATTAATGGTCGTGCTCATGGTCCTCATGATCATATTACCACTTGTCAATTACATATGCGTAGCTTTAAAGATGGAGATACAATAATAGTAGAACCTTGGCGAGCTGCTTCTTTTCCGGTGATTAAAGATCTAATTGTAGACCGCTCTGCTTTTGATCGTATTATTGAACAAGGCGCTTATATCAGCGCAAAAACGGGAACAGCACCCGAAGCTAATGCTATCTTGATCCCTAAAGAGATTTCGGATAAAGCAATGAATGCTGCCGCATGTATAGGTTGTGGAGCCTGTGTGGCTACTTGCAAGAATTCTTCTGCGGCTCTATTTACTTCTGCAAAAATTAACCACCTTAATAATTTACCTCAAGGAAAAGCAGAAGCAAATAACAGAGTTCTCAAAATGACAAAACAAATGGAGCAAGAAGGATTTGGGAGTTGTACATATACAGGAGCTTGTGAAGTAGAATGTCCAGAAAATATTTCAATCTTAAATATAGCAGAAATGAATGCTCGTCACACCAAAGCAAAATTATTAAGGTAATATCTTCTTTGATTTGTAATTTTTATAAATAAAATTCCTTGTAAGCTTTTTTTAGATATTTGTTTAATGACAACTTCGAAAAAGTATAGAACAAAGACACAACATACATTTCGTTCTATAAAATTAGAAAAATGGATTAACTGATATTACTTCATCTTATTTTAAAATAAGGATTTAGATGATAATAGATGTAACCCAAACGATTACATCCTACCTTTTGTATACCTATTGTATCCAATTAAAAATACTTTTGTAACCAAATTGTAACGCTTCATTTTTGCTTCTTAGCCTTCATTCATTGAATTTTATTGCACCAATAGAACCAACAAATTTTACTTGCGCAATTACATATCTGAACATAGAATTAATTTAAATTATATTACTCATGAAAACACTATTTGAAATTCACCAACTATTTTTTGTCTTAGCACTTTCCTTATGCTTTTTATCTTGTGAAAAAGAAACAATAGAAGATGATTCGCAAGAGTCTGAACGATCTTTATCAGAGCAAAAATCAGAATCAAAATCCTTGGGGATTATTACAATTAAATGTAATAATGGCAAATATGTTAGCGACAACAACGGCAATGCTATTACTTGTAATAGTTCAACTGTAGGGAATAATGAACGTTTTGAACTTATCAATGTAGGTCCATCAGAAGGATTCGTAGCTATTAAAGGTAATAACGGTAAATATTTAAGTTTAGGAACGGGAGGGAAGTCTTTTTTGCGATTTAATAAAAATAAAATAGATATTTATGAAAGATTTTATATTCCTTTTGAAGCAACAGATGTATATATTCGAAGCCCTGCATCAGGAAATATAGTAAGTTCTGAAAATGGAGAAGGTCCTATGACTTGCAATAAAAACTTATATTTAGATGGACTTGGAGCTTCAGAAATCTTTGAAATTACATTTGTAAAAGACTAAATATTAATTTGTGATGTAGAGAAGGATAAAATTCTTCTCTACATTTACATACATATTTTAATGATAGATACTCTTGAAGCATTAAGTATGATCAGACCATATCAATGCTGCAGCCCCAGAGATTGCAGCACTTTTTCCAACCATTCCCGAAGGTAGGAGTTTTACTTTCCCTTTGTAAACTTCTAATAAGTTTTCTTCCATATATTTTTGAGTAGGTTCAAAAATCCATTTCCCACTGCTTGTTAATCCACCCATCAAAAAAAATGCTTCAGGTTGTGTAAATGCGGTAAAATTTGCCAGAGCAAAACCTAATATTTTTCCTGTATATTCAAAAGCTTTAATTGCAATAGGGTCACCCTCTTCTGCGGCTTTAGTGATGTCCTCTCCATGTAAATCTGTATATGCAATATTTCTAAATCTACTTTCGTCCATATATTTACAAAGCATATAGAGAATGGTTCTTTTTAATCCTGTAGCAGAAACATAAGCTTCTAATCCACCACGAACCCCTAGTCCTGTTAGTCTTCCGTCTCCAAGAGTTAGATCAATATGTCCCAGTTCTCCCGCAAATCCATCAAAACCGTCTATAAGTTGACCATTGGCTACAATACCACCACCAAATCCAGTACCAAGAGTTACAACGATAAAATCTTTCATCCCTTTTGCATTGCCAAATAACATTTCTCCCAAAGCAGCAGCACTGGCATCATTCATCATTTTCATGGGGCTTTTAATACGTTCTTTTAATTTTTGTACCAATGGCACACTACCTTTCCATAACAAATTAGGAGCATTTTCTATTGTCCCCCTTCTGCTAGAAGCATTTGGCGCACCAATCCCTACTCCCAATACATTTATTTTTTGAGATGCATGTTGTTTTAACTCCTCTATAGTAGTTGTTATTTTGTTAAGAAAGTCATCTAAGTCAGGATATTCTTTGGTTCTAAAATATGTTTGGGTAACACTATTTCCATCTTGAGTTACAAGCCCTATTTTAGTTTTTGTACCTCCTATATCAATTCCTACTACTATATCCATGCAAGTATAGTTTTTAACTTAATATGTATTTACAAAATTTTTAATATCTCATGATTGTGCTACCTCCAAAATACAACATTATATCAGTAATAAGGAGGAGTAATTTTAAAAAAATGTATGTACCCTTATCAACAAAAAATAGGTAACTACATACTACTATCAAAGATGCCTGATTAATTGTGTCTTAACTATGATTAATATCATTTTATCCTACTGATAATAATATAAACTTTGTTACATGAAAATTCTGATTTATAATGCTTTAATATCCTCTTAAGTAACAAAAAAACATGAATATTATGAATGATATAAAGAAAATTCTGGTTCCCTTTGATGTATCTGCCGCTTCAGAACAGGCACTTAAGTTTGCTCTTGGGTTTATCACCAAAGATGATGCTCCCGAGATTGTTATCGTACATTCTTCTAATGCTATAGAGGATAATACTTTAGTAACAACACTAAAAGAGAAAATATCAGTAATTAAAGATGAATTTCCGTATGTATCCAAATCAAAAGTTGAATTGGTTTTAAGACATGAAGTATTGATAGATACCATTATAAACGAACAGAAAGAATATGGTGTAGATCTTGTTATCATGGGTACAAAAGGGAGTATTGCCAAAGATGAAGGTCACATAACAAATACAGCAGAATTGGTTCTAGAAGCAAATTGCCCGGTATTGGTTGTACCAGAACAAACTAAAGGTTTTGAAGTTCATAAAATTGCTTTGGTATTAGGTAAGGAAGAGATCGATGATCCATCTGTACTCTCAGTATTATTAGAAGTCGCTCGTAGATTTAAGGCCCAGGTTCATGTATTGACAATTGTAAATGAAGATGGTACCTATGGATATTCTGTTGCCGATGAAAAAAACGAAAATACTATTGCTTATTATTTAGAAAAATTCTATTCACATCATACATTTAGAGAAAATCAAGATGTAGAACAAGGTATTTTTGATTATGTAAGAGATCAAAAGATTGATATGGTAGCAATTTTACCTTCTAATCATTCAAAACAACAACAACCATCAGAAGGAAGACTTACAAAATTGTTAACATTACATACCAAAGTACCTCTGTTAACATTGGATTAAAAAAGACAACTCTGATCTTTATTAATGTCAATGTATAAAAAGTAGTATGAATATAGTACTAGTTATTCTGGTCGTAACCATTGTTTTATTCATGTGGGGAAAATTTACTCCAGATGTAGTGGCATTACTATCGATGCTCAGTTTGTTTCTATTTGGGGTTTTGGATGTCACAGAAACGCTGAGCGGTTTTAGTAACCCAACTGTAATTATGGTAGCGTCTCTTTTTATAATTGGAGAGGGGCTCTCGCAAACAGGATGGACAGCTCTTATAGGACAGAAGTTTGTGTACTGGGCAGGAAAAAGTAGTACCAAATTACTAATTCTAGTGACATTGGGGTCAGGGCTATTATCAGGTTTTGTTAGTAACACAGGTACAGTAGCTACTTTGTTACCAGTTACAGTTTCTGCAGCCTGGAACATCGGTACACTACCATCAAAATTACTGATTCCTCTTGCTTTTGGATCAAATACAGGTGGGTTATTAACGCTAACCGGCACACCACCTAATATTATTGCGAACAATGCATTGTTAGAAAAAGGGTTTGAAGGATTCTCATTTTTTGAGTTTTCTCTTATAGGAATTCCTTTGTTGTTAACTTCAATCGTATATTTCAAATATATAGGGTATAAGATATTACCTGCTAATACTACAGAAAACCGTCCTGTAAATATAGACTCAGAAATGCATGACTGGATAGAGAATTACAGTATCGGGAAAAATATCTATAGGTTAAGAATACGTTCTATGTCTCCTTTGATAGATACGTATATTAAGCAATGGCAGTTTGATGAAAAATATAATGTATGTATCATAAGACTGCGTAGAAGACATCCAAATATCCTTAAAGGGATCAAACCTTTTGTAGAGTTTCCGCAACCGGATACTGAGCTACGATATCATGATATTATTACAGTAGAAGGAGAAACAAAAGATGTGGATAAGTTGATCCTTGATTTTCGATTAGGTGTAATCCCTATACGGCCAACTAATGGAGAATTACGTAAAGAATTTATCAATCAAGAAGTAGGTATGGCAGAAATGGTCGTAACCCCCAGATCTATGCTTTTAGGGCATAAAGTACCCATGGGATTGTATTTGGAACAAGCAGGAATACAATTATTAGGAGCTTCTCGTAATAATAAACCACTGATTGATAAAACTGTTAATATTAAGGCAGGCGATGCATTTATCATAAGAGGATCATGGGATCGGATTGAAGGATTAAAGAATGTGCATAAAAACTTAGTAATTTCAGGAAGTCCAGAAGAGATGTCTAAGAATGTTGATAAGCTTACTTATAAGTCTTATATCGCACTTGGTTCGCTATTAATGATGATTGTTTTCTTGATGTTTGATATAATTCCCGGTGCTATTGCAGCTTTAATTAGTGCCGGAGTTATTTTAATTACAAAATGCGTACCTGTTGCAAAAGCTTACAAAGGTATAAGCTGGAGTAGTGTGGTTATGATTGCTGCTATGATTCCTATGGGAGTAGCATTACAAAAAACAGGTATTGCCAAAATAGCGGCAGATGGTTTGGTTGATGGTTTAGGAACAATGCCTCCTGTTATATTACTAGCAGGTATTTTCTTATTAACTACAGGTTTTAGCCAAACCATCAATAACTCTGCAACTGCTGTATTGATGGCACCAATAGCAATTATGGCAGCTACATCTTTGCAGATTTCTCCTCAACCATTTATGATTGCAGTAGCTGTAAGTGCTTCTACAGCTTTTTTAACCCCTGTAGGTACAACTACCAACGCAATGGTGATGTCTTCTGGAGGATATAAATTTATGGATTACCTAAAGGTAGGAGTACCGCTACTTTTATTGTTTTTTATTATAACATTATTGCTTGTGCCTTTAATTTGGCCATTTTAATTTTTTCTGCTTTGACAGAAAAGAACTAATACCTCTAATATTAATGATAAGCTAAAGCATTAAAAAGTAGAAAATAATTTATAAAGGAATAAAATTCTTATCTATGCAAATGATCTAGAATTTCCATGACTTCTATTTTTTTGCGTACTGATACAGGAATATTTTCTCCATTTTTTAGCATCAAATATCCACCATCTGTTTTAATAAATGCGCTAATACATTGTAAGTTAACAAGGTGACTTTGATGTACCCTAAGAAAATGATAGTTCTTGAGCATATCGGCAAAATATTTTAAAGTTTTCGTCACAAATATTTTTTGACCATCTTGAAGATAAAAAATAGTGTTGTTACTATCAGATTCACAACGTATAATATCATCAAGACTTACAATAATGATTTTGTCTAATGTATGTAATGATATTTTATCAGGCTTTTGTTCTGGTGCAGATAGGGTGTTTTTGAGAATGCTAAGTCGTTCTTTATTTGGTTGTATCTGTTCTTTTGCTCTAGCAATAGCCTGTGCAAGTTCTTCGTTAGAATAGGGTTTTAATACATAATCAATAGCAGCAAATTTAAAAGCTCTAATGGCAAATTCATCACTTGCGGTAACAAAGATGATTTTTGATTTTAAGTCAGGAAAAATTTCCAGAATATCAAAACCGGTTCCGTCTCCCAGCATAATATCAAGAAAGAGAATATCCGGTTGTGTATTTCTAAGTGATTTGGCAGCTTCTACTACGCTTTGAGCCGTGTCTACAACTTTTATTTCAGGATGATTTGCTTTTAGGTCACTTTTTAAAAGCTGGAGTGCATCGGGCATGTCTTCTACAATAATCGCGGTGAGCATAGTAATTTTAATAATCGGTTTGTAAAGGTATTTTGAAGGCAATCTCAGTTCCGGCAACACTATTGTCGTTTGCCATGATCTCTTTTATCGTTAACGCATCTTTACCTGAAATAGATTCAAGTCGTTCTCTAGTTACTGTGAGCGCCATAGATTGATGATCTGTTTTTGTTTTTGCCTTTTGTGATTGAAAAATCCCCATGCCGTTATCCAGCACGGTACAATATAAATAATCTTCTGTGGTGTTAAACTTTATAGTCAATTCACCCTCTCTGTTTCCTTTTAGGATACCATGTCGTACTGCATTTTCTACAAACGGTTGAATCAACATAGGTGGGATCAGGATTTCTTCGGGATCAAACTCTGAATCTACATCTATATGATACGTAAATGGTTTGCTGGCCATTAACTGCTCTATTTCTATGTAATGTTTTAACGTTTGCATTTCTTGATCTAAAGTAATATAATCTTTTCGAGAATTATATAAAGTTTCTCGTAATAATGTTGCAAATGTATTAATGGTTGTATTCATCCGAGCCGGATTACGCGTTCCCATTGCTTTTATACCATTTAGAGCATTAAATATAAAATGTGGATTCATCTGTAGGCGTAATGCTTTTTGTTCCAGCGATAGCAAATGGTTTTGCATTTCCAGATGTTTGCGTTCTTCACGATTCTTTCGTTTAACTCTACGAATATATGATAAAGCGTATCCTCCTAATAAAATCAGAATTCCTGCTAATACGGCAACTTGAAACCAGGGTTTCTCGTACATAGGACTATCAATAAAAAAATTGAATGTAATAGGATCACTTTCTTGCCATCTGTAGTTTCGAGATTGTGCTGTAAAAATATGCTCACCAAACGCTAATCCAGCAAGGTTTTGTTTATGATCAGACGACCACGGACTCCATTCAGAATTATTAAGTTTCCAGCGGTACTGTACATCGTCGGGATGATCGAGATCAATTGTTTTATAGTTAAATGATAATTCGGTTTGATTTGGATTCAATTGCAGGACATGATTACTATTCGTCCATGCGCTTAGGCTAATAGTATCAATACTTTGATAATCTACTTCTACTTCTTCAAAATGAATACTTGGTTTTATTGTAGTTTTGGTAGTAGTAGTAGGCTGGTATTTTGTCAATCCATAGATCGCTCCGAACCATAAGTTACCGTTAGGATCTTTAGTTACTGCATTAAGGCATGTTTCTATTCCTAGAAATCCATCATTACGCCCAAAATGAAATACATCTACAATTTCATTAGAAGATGGGTTCATTTCTATCCTGTCTACACCTCTTTCACTACCTACCCATAGATTATCTTTGTCATCAAATATCATTTGATAAATATTATCAGAATAAGGTCTTTTTCTTCCCTTTAGTTTTTTGAAGGATATTTCTTTTTCGGTCAAAGACCACCATATACCTCGTCCTTCTGTACCAATATATAACTTGTCTTTATGAAACAGTAATGTTCTAATTGCTGTTTTTTGATTTAGAATTTTGCCAAGATGCGTGACGAGATCATCTTTTATATAGCCTAAATGTCCATTTTGAGTAGCATACCAAATTGTTCCTTCTACATCTTGTGTGATATAACTTATTTGTAGATCCTTTATACCATTTCTTAGATGAAATTTCTTTAAACGAGCAATACGCTTTTTTTTAGTATTGTACATGAATTTTACAATTCCTGTAGAGTACGAAGCAGCCCAGATAGCTTGCGTATTTTTATCGATCAGTACAGTATTGATCCAATCAGATGGTAATCCTTTATCGCTATCTATAATGTGATTGGTATAAATATCTATTACAATACTATCTTTTTGTACAATAGTATCTTTACCAATAATTTGTAACGTAGTACTATCTGCAATAACGGTATCTATTTGTTTTTTTTGCTTAAATAAAATCCCTTTACCATCTGTGCCGACCCAAATATTACCAGATCGATCACTAGTTATTGATTTAATCTTGATATCAGACAATCGTTCATCTTGTGTGATATGTTTAATGCTTCCGAGAGAGTCTATTTTGATTAATCCGGCTTCAGAATTAGAAGCCCATATCTCATCATCTGTACTGTGCACAGCATATACGCGATTTCCTTTAAGACCATTTGACTGGTCATAATGCATAAAGTTGTTTTGAAAGTATTTGTAAAACCCTCCTCCAGACGTAGCTATCCAGATATTAGATTGTCGATCGAGGATACTTTTTCGGATATGCGATACCGCCAAACCATTACTGCGGTTAATTCTCTTTTTTTGCGAATTTGATTCTGAATCTAGAATTATGATGCCCTCATTATCAGTAGAAAACCATAATTCTTCATTATTGTGCAAAGCAATATTAGTTACGCGAACAGGAGTTCTAACCCAATTATTTCCATATGTTTTTGCATTGGTGTTTAATACTAATACTCCACGATTAAATGCTGCGGCATATACTTTGTCTTCATAAAAAAAAGCGGAAGTGAAATCATAAGCACTATGCCTAACTATGATACTCGCATCTTGTTTAATATCATTTAGTTTCCATAATCCTCTGTTGGTAGCGATCCAATATAATTTTCCATCAAAAACAATATCATTTATAATACTGGTGTTGATTTTTGAATTCAGATTGATTTTAACAAGTCCTCTACTTTTTTTATACTCATATAGACCAATATTTGTTGCTAAGTATGTTTTGTTGTTTAACTGACAAATTTTGTTAATTCTCGGGCCATCAATATTTGTGAACTTGTATTTTGTTTTGATACTTAGTCCACTTTTGGTACCAATAAAAAGACTATCTCTTATAAATGCTAGTGAGTGAATATAATTAGATTGTAAACCATCATTTTCGTTCCAAACCTTAAATTCATCGCCATTAAATCTACATAATCCTCCTCCTTGAGTACCAAGCCATAAATATCCTATTTGATCTTGCACAATATCATAAACCTGAGATTGGGGCAGACCGTCTTCTAGTGTATATGCTCTAAGTTGACTATTTTGAGCCAGAGATGATGTGGTGTATCCTAAGACTAGGAAATAAATACTGTAGAGAAGAGTGTATTTTGAATTCACGAAATAGAGAATCTGGGTTAAGAACAAATATAGTTAAACTGTTTTTTTTACTTGATATTGCTATATGTTTTAAAATATAAAAACCGATCTGTTCTAAAACAGATCGGTATAATAAACAAAAGTTTCCCCCTTTTTTGTTTATCAGATTAAAAAAAATACATTCTTCACTTTTAGTACCCTGTTAAGGCGCTTGAATTCATTTTTGTTTTGTCGACATCTCCATTATTCCATGTGAAACTTTGTTTAAGGTTCACATATTTAATAGTATCATCGATATCTTCTTTATAATAGGTCTGTGTTTCTAGAATATTACCTTTGATTCCATATTCTTGATTAGGAAAAGTATATTGATAATCGGTATCAGAACCCTCACAATATACATTTTTGAGCTCAGGCAAAGCTACAACGGTATTATCTTCTTTAATAAGATAATAATAAGCATCTACATGGGCGCAACAAGCCAAATATTCTACTTCTAGTTTAACTACCTCAGAGATCCCCTCAAGTCCAGGGTTCTCTAAGGTAGTAATAAAAACATCCTCAAAAAGCTCAGTATCCTCGATTGTAAGGGTAGATATAACATTAGTTGCATCACCCGAATTCACTAAATTCAAAACATATGGGGAACGTTCTAAATCTTGGTGAGCGATTTGAGTTGTTACTAAAAACTTATTTGATTTAGCAAAACTTTTTTGTGAGTACAAATATTGAAAGCTTTGAAACACGATAATAATTATAGCAATATTTTTCATAGCAATTTTTATTTTGAGGTTGGCTATTTCATATAAAAGTACATTCAAACTGATGTTTTAAAAATCAGATTTTAGAATTCGTAATGGATGAATTAGAATTCGTTTTTGAATACAAAAACAGCTTGATTTTTATCGAATTAATCTGCATTTTATCTTTTTTTGTAGACTGAAAAATCCCCGATTATAAGCCAAGTATGTCCTATTTGAAATCATAAGATGTCCCATGATAACTAATCAAGAGTATCCGAGATTAAAAAAGAGGCTTAATCAACTATTTTTTGTATCTTCAGCTTTGATTAACGTAATCAAGGGATTGAAACTTGTTTTCCCGATTATGTAGTACTTATCCCTTACATACCCTGTTAAAATAGATTGTTTTTT
The DNA here is from genome assembly GCF_006443095.1 of Aquimarina algicola. GTDB lineage: Bacteria > Bacteroidota > Bacteroidia > Flavobacteriales > Flavobacteriaceae > Aquimarina > Aquimarina algicola. Next base: position 81,332 of record NZ_VFWZ01000002.1, on the reverse strand, counting down.
GTTAAGCTTTTTACAAAAAGGTAGAATGGCTGGTAATTTTTTACGGGCGCATGTGTTTTATAGATATACAAGCCCAACAAGTACTATAGAAACATAAATTAAAACCTAAATATACTTTATAAATGAGGACAATACGTTACAGATCTCGAGGAAGAGAAGTTCGCTACCTAGAAGAAATTTTAAACCAATTAGATTATACTGTTTTTGTCTCTGATTTTTTTGGCAAAGATACAGATCAGACGGTAAAAGATTTTCAACGCAAAAACAATCTGGTAGTAGATGGAATCGTTGGATTAAAAACCTGGTCTAAGCTTATTGAAGCAAAAAATGATCTTACAACGCATAATACCAAGTTATTATCAGAACAAGACGTGATAGACTTTGCAAATTTGTTTGGCCTAGAGTTGGCTATGGTAAAAGCAGTAAATGAGATAGAGAGTAATGGGAGAGGTTTTTTGGTTGATGGAAGACCTAGAATATTATTTGAAGGACACGTATTCTGGAGAGAATTAGATAAAAGAGGGATTGACCCCAAAAAACATGCTAATCAGAGTAATAAGGATGTTTTGTACAAAAAATGGACTAAGGTACATTATAAAGGGGGAGCGGGTGAGTATGATAGATTGGCAAAAGCAGTTGCAATTGCTGATCGGACTGAATTTCATGAAGCAGCTCATACTTCGGCATCATGGGGTTCTTTTCAGATTATGGGATTTCATTATAAATCTCTGGGGTACTCTTCGGTAGATCAATTTGTTTCAAAGATGCATGAGCATGAACGAGAACACCTTGTCGCTTTTGGAAAATTTATAGCCAATACTTCTTTTAGAGGTAAAAAGCTTTTGGATTGGATCAAAGAAAAAAACTGGGCTCGATTCGCAGAAGGATATAACGGTCCCGGATATCGAAAAAATAAATACGATACAAAATTGAGTAAGGCATATCAAAAATATAGTGCGATGTAGAGAGGTATGGATTTGCAGGTTTGGTTTTGCTATTTTTGCTGTATGATAGATAATTTTGAAAATGAATTTTTCGGTATTGGTATTCAAAATGGCAAAACCCCTGAAAATTTAGGAGTACTTTGGCGTTCTGCACAGAATATGGGGGCTAGTTTTATTTTTACAATAGGAAACAGATATGCAAAACAAGCTAGTGATACGCATAATGCTGTAAAATCAATGCCCTATTTTCACTATGATACATTTGATGATTTTTATAGACACCTACCTAAAGGAGCAATGTTGGTAGGAGTAGAACTTACTGATGATGCAGCATCTCTAGAAACTTTTAAACATCCTAAACGTTGTGTATATCTGCTAGGAGCAGAGGATCATGGATTATCACAATTAGCCATAGAAAAATCTCATTTTTTAGTTAAATTTTCTTCGGAGTTAAGTCTAAATGTGGCTGTTGCGGGAAGTATAGTGATGTATGATCGAGGAATTGATAAGCCAAGATTTATTAGGTCACAATAAACCTAACATTTTTTTAATAAACTTTTATTCAATGATTTACTCGATAATCGAGATGTAAATGCTCTGGGGGTTGCTTCAAAGTTCTTTATTTCGTGACTTCCATTTTAGTATCATGAATGTATAGTTTCTATCCTGATTAAAGGTTTTAATGCAAGTCAAATACCATTATCAAGTAGGGGGTACCCCCTTACCAAGAAGGGGTCGAGGCCACGCAAAGGTAGTTCGAGGCCGCACTTTACTTCTTTTTACCCATATTTTATCGCTTCGAAGCCATCGATTGACACTTTTTTTTGATCCTTTGCGGCTTCTAGGGCTTATGTCAAGGGTTATTTTTGATAAAATTAGGGGTTCTGATCCAAAAAGAGGTGGTTCGAACTACCTTTGCGCGGCCTAGAAGCACCTTTCTGATCCTTCGAGCACCTGTATAGGTAGTTCGAAGGATCAAAGTAAGGCTTATAACTACCTTTCTAAGGCCTACAATTACCTTTTTTGGGTGTTGACCACTTTTTTTAATAGATAAATGCTTTGCTTGGATATATATGTAGCTATCACTAATAGATGTATATTGATAGTGATCTTGTTTGTAATGGCTTTTTAGATGAAACAGATAATTTAAAATAGGAAACTCGAATTATTTAATCTGACCATCATGTAGTTAAAATACAGTTTTTGTTATTACATTTATACAACAAGATAATCGTATGTTAGATATTATAGATAGGTTGCTGGCCGGTTTTAGTACTTGGGTATGGGATTGGCCATTGCTTATATTACTTATAGGAGGAGGTGTTTTCTTTTTGGTGTATTCACGATTTACTCCTTTTTTGTATTTCACACATGCTATTAGTGTATTGCGTGGCAAATATGATCAAGATTATGCTCCCGGGCAGCTTAGTCATTTCCAGGCATTATCTTCTGCAATTGCCGCTACTGTTGGTATGGGCAATATCAGTGGGGTAGCAGTTGCAATTGTTTCTGGTGGTCCAGGTGCTGTATTTTGGATGTGGATAAGTGCTATTATTGGTATGGCTACCAAATTTTATACATGCTCTCTTGCAGTGATGTATAGATCAAAAGATAGTGAAGGAACATCATTAAGTGGTCCAATGTATGTAATTACTCGTGGTTTGGGTAGAGAATGGAAACCCTTGGCCGTACTATTCGCATTAGCAGGATTGGTAGGAACACTACCAGCTTTTACAGCAAATCAACTTACTCAAACTCTTGTCGATGTTCTGCATTGGGAAGAAGATAGCAAATGGTTTATTGGTATAGGGTTATCTATTATTGCATCTTTGGTTATTCTGGGAGGGATCAAAAGAATAGGAGTTGTTGCCAGTAGGTTGGTACCTTTTATGGTGATACTATATTTTATAACGGTCATTACAGTCTTAATCATCCAAATAGAAGTATTACCAGAGATGTTTATGCTGATCTTTAAAGATGCTTTTTCGGGTAAAGCCGCTGCAGGAGGAGTATTAGGGTATTTGATCAAAACAGGAATTAAAAGAGCTGCATTTTCTAACGAGGCAGGTATAGGAACAGCTCCTATGATGCATGGTACGGCAAAAACAAATGAACCAATACGAGAAGGGTTGGTCGCTATGATAGGTCCTGCCATAGATACATTATTAATATGTACACTTACTGCCCTTGCGATTTTATCTACAGGAGTTTGGCAAAGTACAGATGATAATGGGATCTCTATTACATTACAAGCTTTTAACGCTGTCTTACCTTATCGATTAGGAGATGCAGTAGTGCTTGTTATGGTATTGGTATTTGCTTTATCTACATTGTTTTCATATTCGTATTATGGTACGACATGTCTTGGTTTTTTAACCAAACCCAAGTATGGAAAATACTATAATTATATTTATATCCTCTCCATAATTATAGCAGCAAGGGTAAAGATTGATATAGCGATAAACCTAATCGACAGTGCATTCGCACTTATGGCTATCCCTACAGTATTTTCTGGGTTGTTGTTGGCTCCAAAAGTTAATGCTAAAGCAAAAATATATTTTGAAAAACTGAAAAGTTGATCTGTATTGATTTAAGGTTTAGCCAATTTGAATAATTCAAATGCATCTGCTTTTGGTTGATAACCAAACTTTTCTATAGATTCGGTTATGTCAAGTCTCTTATATCTATTGTTTGATATAGCATTTAAAATTTCATATTGAATGCCTTCTGTTTCGATGCATCCGGTTAATAATTGGTTACAATCATCCGGATGTAAAAAAGCACTTAAATCCCGAGCATTCATTTCTGTAAAGTCTTTTGGAAATTCATATGCCCCAATCCTCAAGCAAATTACAGAAATGTTTTTTTGATATGCATAATATGGCCCTAACGCTTCCCCAAAACATTTTGAGACACCGTATATATTTTTTGGTCTTAGAGGCATATTTTTATTGATTTGAATGTCTTCTTTATATCCTTCTATAGTCTGGGTGCTACTCGCATAGATGACCCTCTTACAGTTAGCTTGAACCGCAGTTTCAAAAATATTTCTGGTAGCAACAATATTAGCGTTAAGCACTTCATCAAACGTAGCGTTTGGGTTTGCTATTCCTGCCAAATGTATAATAGTATCTATATCATTACATAAACCTATACATGCAGATGCATCTGATAAGTTTACTTTTTGCACCTGAACCTTGTCTGAAAAAGTATGATGATTAACGACCAAATCAGCAACGGTTATGTCGTATTGATCGCTAAAGTTTTTAATAAAGTGTGTTGCTATTTTTCCAAAACCTCCTGTTATTAATATTTTTTTCATTGGGTTGTATTATTTGAAATGCTTTATATGATTGGGATGCAAAAATCAACAGTTGCTTTTTTTTCCGGATGGTTCTTAAAGTCATTATGATAGATTTCAAAAGGATTATTATCTGCTTTTTGATATCCATTCTCGTTCATCCAAATGAATAACCCTGTCCATGATTTTTCAAATTCGTCGAGTCCAATTTCAAAATGGCCCACAATATATTTTCCTGCTTCGATAGTTGTGAGACTTATTTCTTTTTTTACGTCGACCGGTTTATGAAGTAAAATAGAAGCACTCATTCTTACTTTATTTGCTTCTGTAATTTTAAAACTATCATGATAAATAGTAATCATTTTAGTATGTTCATTCATCAAATCTATTGGAGTCGCCCATTGTATTAATTTTTGATAAGCAGATTCTAGATGTTGACATCCGATACTTGATACATAAGCTACATCCATTTTTGGAAGTTTTTTTACTTCGATTTTTGCGTTCATTTTTATCCAGTTTTTTAGATTATTAATGACACAAATGTATTTGTCGTAGGTAAGATATTCTTGGCTATTCTTGCTTTGAAGTTGGCAAATCTTGCTAAATCTATTCGGATTTTGTTTTTTAAACTCTCTAGGGCTTACATTATAATATTTTTTGAATACCCTTGTAAAAGAAGAGTTATCATTGAATCCATATTTGATAGCTATTTCTTGTATACTACTATTTTTATGTAATAAGTCTGATGCAGACTTTTCTACTCTTTGTCTGGTTACGTATTCATTTAGTGTTTCTTGTGTTATAAATTTGAATACTCTATGAAAATGAAAGGGGGAGAAAAATGCAACTTGTGCAACGGTTTGTAATGACAAATCAGCATCAAGATTTTTGTCAATATATTCAAAAACCCGATTCATCCTGTCATTATATTCTTTTTGTATTATGCTATTAGTTGTTATCATTTTTCTAAACCTGATTTTTAAATGTAATGATAAAAATCAAGATAATTGGCTGTTATAAATAACCCTATAGATGTTTTTGCAAATTTTTAATCAAATTTTTATTTTGAGGATGCTATTGCTTCTATTTCGACAAGAGTACTTGGCGAAGCCAGAGAAGTTACTCCTACACCCGTTATAGCAGGTTTTGATGTACCTAAGTAATCTGTTAATAAAGGACCGATTGCATTCAAATGATCATTGAGTTCACCTTTTATATAGATTCGTAATTGTAATAGGTTTTCAATTGATGATTTTGAAGCTTTTAACACTATACTAAGGTTTTTTAGAGCGTTCTTAAATTGTTCTTCTACTGTCTGCGATGTTGTTTCAAGTTGATGATTCCAATCGACTTGACCGGATATAAATACAAGTTTTGAATCAGTTTCAATTACAGATTGTGACATTCCAAATATAGAACCGTCATATAGTTCTTTGGGATTAATTGATGTTTTAGACATGATAATTTTTTTAGATTTTTATTCGTTGGTCCAAATGTCTAAAACCAAAAAGCCTTTTCTTTTTACATTTGTTAAAAAGAAAAAAGTTCTGACCTAATTCTACTTAATTGTACTTGAGTAATCCCAATATATGATGCAATATGACCAAGATTGATCCTATTTAATATGTTAGGGTGTTTTTTGATTAAACTTTGATACCTTTCTTTTGCAGTTTGTATTTGATAAGACCGATTACGTTCATTTTCCTCTAGAAAACATTCTATAGCTAACTTTCTACCTATGGATTCCAGGTCGTGATATTGTTGATATAATTTTTCTAATGCCGAATATCTGATTTTGATCAAATCACAATGTTCTAATAGTTGAATATTGTAATTACTTCTTTTTTTTGAATACATACTTTCCATATCGGCAATGATTTCTCCTTCAAAAAAGAATTGATTTGTAATTTCTTTTCCTTCGCTGTAGTAATAAAGTCTTGCAGCTCCATTTACTATTAAATATATATCTTTTGAAGTACTACCTGCTGTAAGTATAAGTTCATTTGCAGGAAATGAAATATTAACAGAAATATTGTCGATATCAGAAATGACTTCTTTGGAGAGAAAGCCGTATGTAGCAAAAAAATCTGAGAATGTGTTCATCATACTCTAAACTATGAAATTACAAATCAAAGTCGAAAAAATATGCTGTTTTATTTTTTTATAATTTTTATGTGTGTCACTTATTCTTTAAGTATTTTAATTGTTATATTTTTTGAATACTATTGTGGCACAATGGCCACCAAATCCAAAACTGTTACTAAGCGCATATTCAATTTGTTTTATTGACTTTTTGTGCAATGATAAATTGAAATCTTTAGAGATATTTTCATCAATATCTATAGTATTAATAGTTGGTGGAATCATATTTGTTTTTACAGATAGAGTAGTTGCAATAGCTTCTATTGCTCCAGTCGCTCCTAGTAGATGTCCTGTCATAGATTTAGTAGCATTAATTTGTGGTTTTTCTGGATTGTGCTCAAAAAGTTTTTCGATTGCTTTTATTTCTGATAAGTCTCCTATTCCGGTAGAGGTTGCGTGAGCATTAATATAATCGATTTTTTCAGGAAGAATATTAGCTTCTTTTAAGGCACCTTCCATTGCGAGATAGGCCCCAAGTCCTTCAGGATGTGTTCCTGTGATATGATATGCATCTGAGCTTTCTCCACCTCCGGTAATCTCAGCATATATAGTAGCATTTCTTCTTATAGCAGAGTCTAGACTTTCTATAACTAAAGCCCCTGAACCTTCACCAATTACAAAACCATCTCGATTTTTATCAAAAGGTTTTGATGCAATACTATAGTTTTCATTATTTGTAGACATAGCTTTCATTGCAGTAAAACCTCCAATTGAAGCTTCTGTAATGGGAGCTTCAGACCCTCCTGTAATTACAATATCTACTTTCCCTAATTTAATATAGTTAAAAGCGTGAATAATACTTTGTGTAGAAGAAGCACAAGCAGTTACAGGAGTATAATTGATTCCTCTTAATCCATTTTTGATAGCAATAGCACCAGATAATCCATTAGGTATAATTTTGGTAATAAAAAAGGGATTAAATCTTGGTCGGAAGTTGTTTTGAGTGTATTGTACTATTTCATCCTCAAATGTTTCAAACCCTCCAATTCCACTTGAAAAAATTACACCAATCCTATTGGTATCTAACTTTGAAAATTCAAGTTTTGCGTCTTTTATAGCTTCTTCTGCAGCAATTAATCCATATTGACTAAATCTATCAAGTTTTCTAGCCTCTTTTTTGTCAAAATAAACCAAAGGATCATAATTTTTAACTTCACAAGCAAATTGAGTTTTGAATTTACTTGGATCAAAACGGGTTATTTTCTCTGCTCCAGATATCCCTTTAAGTAGGTTTTGCCAATAGACCTTGACATTGTTTCCTATTGGGGTTATTGCTCCTAAGCCAGTTATAACTACTCTTCTCATATCGTTTATTAAATTATTTTATATACCGTAAGGTATATGGCGATTTAAATTTTTTTATTCTAATGATATTTGTTTGATTTCTTTTTCTAGAAATATGATGTTATTCAATAATATATCGGGTTTGTTTAATGTTTTGGCAAGAAGTATACTGCCTTCGATTAGCGCTATCATTCTATATGCATATTCATTAGTATCAAGATATTCATCAAACTCATCGTTTTGTATCCCTTGTAATAAAATAGAAACAATTCTATGATGCCAGTTGTAAATTGTTTTTACAACTTCTTTTTTTAGTAAATCATTTCCGTCGTCTACATCTGTAGCAGTATTTAGAATCGCACAACCACCATTTTTAAAGATAGCTTTGAATGTAGTTTTATAATGATTCAAAAATGCTAATAGTTTGTCAACAGCTTTGTTTTCTTCTTCTATTTTAGATATAATGTTTTCTGTTTGAAATTTATAATTATATCTAAAAGCTTCTAAAGCTACTTCATTTTTATCTTTGAAATTTCCATAAATACTTCCTTTAGTAAGCCCGGTTGCAATGGTAAGATCGGATAAATACGTTCCTACATATCCTTTTTTATTAAATATAGGAGCAGTCTTCTCAATAATAAATTGTCTTGTCTTTTCTGATCTTATCATGTCACAAATATACCCAACGGTATATAGAAATACAAATAATGCTGAAATAGATGTAAATCTATTGCTAAATATACTTGTATTGGTTAATAATAGAGTTTTCTATAATTTTTCCCACATTTTCTCTGCATTAAGTCTGAATGTTCCAATATGATTAAAATTGCATTCGTTTGGTGAAATTATAGATAAAAAAGGTTGCTGCTCATTATCTTTGTATAAGTGATACGTTTCACCTACTATAGGCTCAAAATTAAATTTGGCACTATACACGAGATTATTATACTCAAATTGTTCCATAAGAGCATCGTATTCAGCCTTTAACTCATCATATTTGGCTTTTACCTGTTTGTTTACTTTGTGAATACTCACATTTTTCCATGCAACAGTGTCTGTTGTTGTGATCTTTGGTGCGCCAAGGTTAGTACTGTATGGTTTTAGGGAAGCATTATATTTTTGGTGCTCTTCATCAAATACAACGGCATCGGGCTTCTTTTTTTCAGACATTATCTTTTTGATATTTTATTATGAGTAATTTGGCGTTGGCGACTGCATTTGAATCTTCCTTCTTCAAAATCCCTTCGTTTACTGTGTTTGGTTTTTCTACCTTGTACACGTTTACGCCACATTCTAAAACTAGAGGGCTTCATTTCTCTACGCATCAAAGTTATTACTTCTTGTTCTTTTAAACCAAATTGCATTAAAATTGCATCAAAGGGCGTTCTGTCTTCCCATGCCATTTCTATAATACGGTCGATGTCTCTTATCGATAGTTTATGTTGCATATTTTTATTTATTTTCTAGATGCATAATTCAGATCTAATTCTGTTAGTCAAAATTATTGCGATCGGGTAATGTATGTTTTTTTAGAATTCTATAGCTTTCTCTAAGCACTAATTGATCGTCCTTCATGTTCCATAGTGTGTCACTTGCTTTTTTTCTTGTTTTGATCATATCAACTATGGGTAAAGGGTAGTCTTTATCTAATGTAAAATTATTAAACTTTTGCTCCATAGGTGTCATCTTGTAAGGCTCATGTATAAAGGCTATTGGAATATTTCGTAGTTCAGGGACCCATTTTTTGATGAAGATACCCTCTGGATCATGTTCAATACTATTTTTTATCGGATTATAAATGCGTAACATATTGATTCCGGTTTCGCCTGCTTGCATTTGTAATTGAGGAAAATGTATACCGGGTTCAAAATCAAGGAACATTTGTGATAAATGAGCCGTAGCTTCTTGCCAGGGTTGCCATAAGTTATGCGTAAAAAAGGATACGACCAGAGCTCTCATTCTAAAATTAAGATATCCTGTTTCGTTTAGACATCTCATACAGGCGTCGACTAGCGGATACCCTGTTTTTCCTTCTCGCCATGCGGTTTGGTATCCTTCAGAAATTTGTTTTTTGAGTCTTCGATACCCTTTATTGATGCTTTCGAACTCCATAATATCTTCCATCTCAAACTTTTGGATAAAATGGGCTTGCCAACGTAATCTAGAAGTAAACCCATCTATAGCCCTTTTGTTTTTTGCTGTTTCTCTAAAAGCTTTTGCATATTGCCATACTTGTCGTACTGATAAGTTTCCCCATGCCAGATACGGAGAGAGTCGACTGCAACCTTTTCGGGCTAATTCGGGTTTAGAAATGTGTTGATTGTAATTTTTGTAACGTTCATTGAAGAAGGAATGTAAATATTTTAAACCAATATCTGTTCCTCCTTTTTGAAAAGTAGAAGCTGTATCTGTTTCTAAAGATTCCACTTTAAAAAGTTCCTCTAACTTTGAGATCGTCTCTAAATTGATAAAGACATTTGATTTTGGTTGAAAATCAAATAAAGGGTTTTGCATATACTCTTCCCAATCGTTGCGCCATGTTTTTCGATTTTCAAGACCCCTGAAGACACCATTGTTTACAGATTCTTGCCACTCGATAAGATTATTTTTACAAAATCGGGCAAATGCTTTATCCCGATTATATGTAATACGTAATCCGGTTTCTTGGTGAGAAAATACGGTGTTAATCTTCCAAAACTGTTGTAAGGTGCTAAATGCCTGAATAACTTCTGAAGATACCGTAACTACCTTTGTATTATACGATAAAAGATGGGTATTGAGACATGCTAATGATTGTTTTATAAAATTCCAATGTCGTTGACTGTAATGTTTATCAGTTTTTAGAGAATTTTCGAAAACGTATAATAAAAGAACAGGCATATCAGATGACAGCGCATTATAAATAGCCTCATTGTCTTGTAACCTGAGATCTCTTTTTAACCAAACGATATTTACCTGTTCTTTTTTAGTATTCATTGGGGTTTTGTATAATATGATCAGCTCTCTTTTTATGAGCCTCTAATTTTTCTTTGTCCATCTTATTCAATAGGTTTAACATCATCGACATACGCTGATTTCCTTCAAAATAAGAACGTTTCTCGTCTAGAAAATTCCAATATAATGAGTTGAATGGGCATGCATCATCTTCTGTTTTTTTACTTACCTTATAATGACAGCTTTTGCAATAATTACTCATTTTATTAATATAGCTCCCACTAGAAACATAAGGTTTGGTTGCTACGATACCGCCATCGGCAAATTGGCTCATTCCTCTTGTATTGGTAATTTCTACCCACTCTATAGCATCTATGTAGACTCCCAAATACCAATTATCAACTTCATCTGGATGCGTTTGTGTAAGTAATGCATAATTGCCGGTGACCATTAACCTCTGGATATGATGTGCATAGGCATGATCGAGACTTTGCTTAATTGCATGATGCATACAATTCATTTTGGTCTTGCCCGTCCAATAGAAATCAGGTAATGTATTCGTGTTGTCTAGGGTATTGCTTTTTTGATAGTCTGGCATTTCTTTCCAATAAATACCTCTCATGAATTCTCTCCAACCTATGATTTGTCTCACAAAGCCTTCTACTTGAGAAATATCTATATTTTCTTTATGTTCTCTCCAATAATTAATTACAGTTTGCACCACTTCCATAGGATGAAGCATTTTGCTATTCATGGCAAATGATAACCGACTGTGATACAAGAATTTTTCTTCGGTATGCATAGCATCTTGATAGTCACCAAAATGTACTAATAAGTGTTTACAAAAGTAGTTGAGGATTGATAAACATTCTTCTCTTGATGTTGGCCAATTGAAGCTTTTGTAATCAATGTTTCCAATCGTTTTGATATCATGTTTTTGGATGAGATCAACAATTTTCTTGACATCTTTTACAGTATTTTTTTCTTTAGGAATAGCATCTTTGCCAGTCCATTTTTTGCGATTACTTTGATCAAAGTTCCATTTTCCGCCTTCGGGATCTTTTTCGGTAATCATCATGATATCATATTTCTTGCGCATGTAGCGATAAAAGTACTCCATCGTGTACTGCTTTTTACCTTCAAAAAAATCAGTGAGTTCTTTTCTTGAAGTTAAAAAGTGTTCTGTATCAAAAACTTCTGTATCAATACCAAGAGTAGTACAGAATTTTTGTAGTTGTTGGTCTAGACGATATTCGTCTGGAAGCTGATATTCAAATTTTGTGATGTTGTTTTGTGAAATGATTTGTAATAAGTTGTCAGCTAAATCCTGAGTGTTTTCTACTTCATCTATCGTATAATATTTGACATTAAATTCTTGTTTTATAAGTGTATCTTTAAAATTGCGCATGCTCATAAAAAAAGCAACTACTTTTTGAATATGATGAGCTACATAATCTGTTTCCTGGCGCATTTCTGCCATAAAATATAAAACATCATCGTTTGGTTCATCAAACCAAGAATGTTGCGCATTAAGCTGGTCACCAAGGATAAGTCTTAAAATCATAATTTAAAATAATGTTTGTTGTAACCACATGTTTTGAAACTTGTGATTGGCATCATAGCGTTCTGCCTGTACTTTAATATTAAATTTTCGATCTCTGGGGTCATTACCCACACCCGAAACATACATCCAGTTACCATAATTACTATGAACATCATAATCGATCAAAAGTGATTCAAAATAAGAAGCTCCTATTCTCCAATCTAATTCTTGATCTTTTGCAAAAAAAGAAGCTACATTTTGCCTTCCTCGATTGCTCATCCACCCTGTTTCTTTGAGTTCTATCATATTTGCATTCACAAAAGGTTCATGTGTTTCGCCATTCATCCATTGATTTATTAGGTTAGAATCGGTTTTCCATTCGTATTTTTTTTCTAGAATTCCTCCTAAAAGAAATATAGAGTTATTATGTTGTAGAGAGATGTATTTAAAAAAATCTCTCCAAATCAATTCAAAAATGAGCCAATACGTAGAATCATTTTTCTTGATATTACGTTCATATTTTTTGACTTCGTGATAAATGCTTCTTGCAGAAATACTCCCGTTAGCAAGCCAAGCAGATAGTTTAGAGCTGTAATCCACGCCTACTAATCCATTACGTGTTTTTTTATAGTAAGAAAGACGTTCTGTATCCCAAAAGTAAGATTGAATTCTTTTTTGAGCTTCATATTCTCCTCCTTTGAATGGAAAAGCGGATTTAGTACTTACTGTAAAATCTTCAAAATCTAAATCAGCAAGCTCCGGAATTTTTGTATTGTGGTCAACTTTATTTTCAGACGACAAAACAGGGGTTTGCAACACATCTTTTACACTGCTGTATTTTTCACATTTTTTTCTAAAATTGGTAAACACTTTGGGAATATTCTCGATCTCAAAAGGAACATCATCAGGATGAAAAAGAAATTGGTCATAATTCTCAACCCAGCGGATATGCGACATGTCTTTTGAGTTCTTTACACGATTACAAGTGTCTACTTCTTCTTGTGTCCATTCTTTTTGAAGGTAAATATGTTGTATTTGATGTTGCTGTACAATTTCAGGAATAATATGCTCTGGTTTTTTGTAATAAACAAGCAGTGAAATATTGAGCTTCTCGAGATGATCTCTTAGCTGTGTTATCGTCTCGATTAAGAATTTGGCTCGGTATTTTTCTGTTTTCTTAAAACCATATGTATTTGTTTTGAATAGATCCGGGTCAAAACAAAAAACACCTATTACTCTGTCATTTTCTTTGATGGCAGCAGTAATAGAAGCGTTATCCTGACTTCTTAGATCATTTCTAAACCAAACTAAACCTGTTTTTTGCATTTATCTATTTTTATTTCTTCTACAACGTTCACTACAATATTGAACTTCTTCCCAAACTTTTGCCCATTTTTTTCTCCATGTGAAAGGACGATTACAGACCTTACAAACTTTTGTAGGAAGATGTGTTTTTTTCATGTATTGAATATAGTATTGTTTAACAAATTTACAAAATGATTAAACAAATATTTATTTTTGGATTGGGTTTTAACATTAGTTTGAAGTATGATGAGGAGTAATACTATAGAATACATTATTTTTACGCCTTAAAATAGTTGCTATGGCACACAAAGCAGGTTTTGTAAATATTATAGGTAATCCCAACGTAGGAAAATCTACATTGATGAATGCCTTTGTTGGAGAAAAATTATCTATTATAACTTCTAAAGCGCAGACCACTAGGCATCGTATACTAGGGATTGTAAACGGAGAAGATTTTCAGGTTCTCTTATCAGATACTCCAGGTATTATCAAGCCTTCTTATGAATTGCAAGAATCTATGATGGATTTTGTGAAATCAGCTTTTGAAGATGCAGATATACTGGTTTATATGGTAGAAATAGGAGAAAAAGCATTAAAAGACGAGGCTTTCTTTACCAAAATTACTACAACCCAAATCCCTGTTCTTTTGTTAATCAATAAAATTGACCGGTCTGATCAAGAGACTTTAGAGGAGCAAGTGTCTTTTTGGGCAGAAAAAGTACCTAATGCAGAGGTATATCCAATATCTGCTTTAGAGAATTTTAATGTTAAAGAAGTATTTGATAGAATTGTAAAGCTACTACCAGAGTCTCCTGCTTTTTATCCAAAAGATCAATTAACAGATAAACCGGAGCGGTTTTTTGTTAATGAAGCCATACGAGAAAAAATATTACTACACTACAAAAAAGAAATACCATACTCAGTAGAAGTTGAAACTGAAGAGTTTTTTGAAGACGAAAATATCATCAGAATCCGATCTGTTATTATGGTAGAAAGAGACTCACAAAAAGGAATCATAATTGGTCATAAAGGAACTGCGCTAAAAAGAGTGGGGACAGAGGCACGAATAGAGCTAGAAAAATTCTTTGGAAAAAAGATTCATTTGGAGTTGTATGTAAAATTAAATAAAAACTGGCGCAGCAATCAAAAACAACTAAAACGTTTTGGATATAATCAGTAAATTCTCTTTCCGGAACTAAATGCAAAAATATTTTACCTCTATTGTTGTTAATTTTCTAACATATACGTTGCATTGATAGTTATTTTTTATTCTTAAGATAACGTTAAAGAAATATGGGTTGTTAATTTTTGAAGTTTTAACTTCATAAACAATCACTTATAATGAAAATTTTCAACAAATTTATTCTTTGTTCTTTAGCGGCTTCACTAATTTTAAGTTCTTGTGAACCTGATGATTATACAGGCGGAGGCGGAGGAGACAATGACAAACTTACTTTTAGTAAAATTGGAGGCTTTACCAATGGTACTGGAGACGAAGGCTTTGCAGAGATTTCTGCTTTCGACCCTAATACTGGTAAATTATTTATAGTTAATCCTAATGATTCAGAACTATCGGTTTGGGATATTTCTAACCCGGCTCAACCGGTACGAGGAGCAGGTATCACTTTAACAGGAATACCTAATAGCGTTGCTGTTTATGATGGAGTTGTAGCAGTCGCTTTAGAAAATGCAGCAAACAAACAAGCCAATGGTACTGTAGTAACATACGATTCAGATACACAGACACTTCTAAATACATATCCTGCAGGAGCACTGCCAGATATGGTAACCTTTAGTCCAAATGGAAAATATATTGTAACGGCAAACGAAGGAGAACCCAATGATTTATATACTAATGACCCCGAAGGTTCGGTTACAATAATAGAAGTAGCTACAGGACAAGTTTCTACTCTTGGTTTTACAGCTTTCAATGGTAGAAATATTGGTAACGATTTTAGGGTTTTTGGACCAAATGCAACGCTCGCACAAGATATAGAACCAGAATATGTAGCTATATCCAATAATTCAAAAAAAGCATATATCACCTTACAAGAAAATAATGGAATTGCTATTGTAAATCTAGAAACAAAAACTATAGAAAATGTTGTTGGTCTTGGTGTAAAAGATTATTCTCTACCCGCCAATCAAATAGATGCTAGTGATAAAGATGATATCGTAGGTAATTTTAAGAATTGGCCTGTATTTGGATTTTATCATCCGGATGCCATTGCTTTTGCCAGAATAAATGGAGGCAGGTATTTGATTACTGCTAATGAAGGTGATGCGAGAGATTATGATGGATTTTCTGAAGAAACTAGAGTCAAAGATTTAACACTTGATCCTGATATTTTTCCAAACGCAGCAACATTACAACTTGATGAGAATCTTGGAAGGCTAAAAACTACTACTGCCAATGGAGATATAGATGGCGATGGTAATCACGAAGTAATTTATGCTTATGGAGCGAGATCATTTAGTATATGGTCAACTTCAGGGGCTTTAATCTATGATAGTGGAGATGAAATCGGAAAAACAATTTTTGATTTAGATCCAGATGCTTTTAATAATAATGAAGGTAGTGAGGCTGATAAAAGATCAGATGATAAAGGGGCAGAACCAGAAGCAGTTACAACCCTAAAAGTTGGAAAACAAACATTGCTGTTTGTAGGTTTAGAAAGAACAGGAGGGATTTTGGTCTATGATATCTCTAATCCTTCACACCCTAGGTTTTTAGAGTGGTTACGAGATACAGAAGATATTTCTCCAGAAGGACTTATTGTAGTAAAAGATGAAGATAGTCCAACAGGCAATGATTTGGTTATTGCTACCAATGAAGTATCTAATACCGTCGCTATTTATGAGATCCGTAAGGGAGATGATTAAATAAAGTGTTGTAATTGTGAACATTAAAATCAATAAGAATAACTTTTGATAAACAACAGAAAAGAATTAGCCGGATCAAAACTAAAAGACATCCATAAAAACTTTGTTGTTTAACAGTAACCAACTTAGATTGAATACTTGTTATCTTTGATATAAGTAATTATTTCACTGACTGACTATCAATTATGAAAAGTTCCATCGGCCTGAAACATCGGCCTTTGGACTTTTTATTTTTATGACTCTCCTATTTCTTGTCAAATCAGAATATTATATAGTATTGCTAAAATAAAAAGTCTAATTTTGCACAAATTTTAGAAATAGATATTAATGAGTGGTATAGTTGCAATCGTAGGAAGACCTAATGTAGGAAAATCAACATTTTTCAATCGATTAATTCAAAGAAGAGAAGCGATAGTAGATGCTGTAAGTGGTGTAACTCGCGATCGTCATTATGGAAAAAGTGACTGGAATGGGGTTGAATTTTCATTGATTGATACAGGTGGGTATGTAGTAGGTAGTGATGATATCTTCGAAGCAGAAATTGATAAACAGGTAGAATTAGCAATAGATGAAGCAGATGCTATAATTTTTATGGTAGATGTAGAATCAGGGATAACCGGCATGGACCAAGATGTTGCCAATATTCTTCGCAAAGTAGATAAACCTGTTTTTTTGGTTGTAAATAAAGTTGATAATTCGCAAAGAGCATCTGATGCAGTAGAGTTTTATAGTCTTGGACTTGGAGAATACTACACGATTGCCAGTATAAACGGAAGTGGTACAGGAGAACTTTTGGATGAATTAGTCAAAGTGCTTCCTGAGAAAGAAGAAAAAACCGAAGAAGAACTACCAAGATTTGCAGTAGTAGGAAGGCCTAATGCAGGTAAATCATCATTTATCAACGCTTTGATTGGAGAAGATAGGTATATTGTTACTGATATTGCAGGTACTACCAGAGATGCTATTGATACACAATATAATCGTTTTGGGTTTGAGTTTAATCTTGTAGACACTGCAGGAATCCGACGAAAATCCAAAGTCAAAGAAGATCTTGAGTTTTATTCTGTAATGCGTTCTGTAAGAGCCATAGAGCATAGTGATGTATGTCTATTATTATTCGATGCCAATAGAGGCTTTGATGGGCAGGTGCAGAATATATTTTGGCTAGCCGAACGTAACCGAAAAGGTATTGTTATTTTGGTGAATAAATGGGATTTGATTGCTAATAAAGAGAGTAATACGCTCAAAGATTACGAAAAAATGATTCGTAAAGAAATAGAACCTTTTACTGATGTGCCTATCGTTTTTATTTCTGCTTTAACCAAACAGCGTATTTTTAAAGCTATAGAAACTGCCGTAGAAGTTTATAAAAACCGTTCTAAAAAAATTAAAACCAGCGAGCTTAATGATGTTTTGTTGCCTATTATAGAACATAACCCTCCTCCTGCATACAAAGGTAAATATGTAAAGATTAAATATATCACGCAATTACCAACACCACAACCGCAGTTTGCATTTTTCTGTAATTTACCTCAATACATCAGAGACCCATATAAAAGATTTTTAGAAAATCAGCTTCGCAAAGAATTTGATTTTAATGGGGTGCCTGTTTCAGTATATTTAAGGAAAAAATAAATAACAATCACTCTAATTCCTCCAATATCACGAAGAATATAGATGCTTGAAATTATTGATACCCTCACTGTTTCTAAATAGAAGAGGAGGTAATATATAGAATGGCAATGCAAATGCTTTAAATACGCTCCAACGTCTAATAGAGCTATGCAGTTTTAAGTTTGTGTTTCATTTTTTCTTTGTAAAATGATTTATCGGCGATATAGATAGTTTTATGAACTTCACAGTATGTTTTTTTACGATCTTTGTCTGTAAGTGTTGTTGTTTTTGTAATTTCTATCTCGTTTTGTTGAGCAACCTTATGTTTGATCTCTTCAAGTTCTTCTAAGTTATATTCAAAGTCTGCATATAAGTTTTCTTTTGCTGGTTTTTTAAAGAAAATGTTTGCTGATTTATCCCAAACCACATAATCTTCTCCAATTAAGTTTATTAGTTGTACCATGGGAATTGGATCAACCGCAGAAAACATACTTCCTCCAAAAATAGAATTTACATAGTTTTTGTTTTTATAGCTGATAGGAAGTTTAATTCTAATATGTAGTAAATCTTTTGATGCTTCAATAATTTTGGCAGTACTTCTTCGATACATTGGCGAAAAATTAAACCCGTATTTGAAAAGCTTATTTTTACCAATATATTTTGGTCCTATCCGTGCAATTTTTTTGTATATAGACATTTATTTTTGTTTTACATTCCGATAAGTAATAATGAGATTATGATCAAAAAAGCTATCCAAACAGGGTGTTTACCCTTGGTACCAAGGAGTATTAGAATTGAAGTTGCTGTTAATGTCAATAAAATCGCCTGAATGATAAATTCATTACTGTCCTGATAGTATTTATTTTTATTTAAGCTTATGTTTAGTACTATTCCTCCAATAAAAAAGATAAAAACTGAGACAAAATGCCACACAACCCAAATAATCTGTAAATGTTTTTCTGTTATATATGTCCCTGCCTGTGTAGGTACGATGTTTCCTTTGGTTCTTTTACTACTAAAAATGTTACGTTCTCCTATAATAGAATGTGCTATTCCTAATAAAAGACATAACATACCGGCTAGGAACAGATAAATATTCATATGGTTTAAATCTCTGTATTATAAACCATAAATATAGAAGATGTGAGGTTTAAATTTTAGACGGTACCGTCTGTTGAACTATTTATGATTATTTTTTTTGAATTCCCTGACCATTGTTTTCAGCTGATTAAAATAATCTTTGAGCCATTTTTGATTGATTGTTTTGTCCGTGATTTGAAGAAAGAAGTTTTCGACACTAAGTTTTAGAACCAAACGAGCGAGATAAGAATTTTCTTCTAGCTCTAGTATTTGTGCCCAAATATTTAAAATGGCATTACCGGCGATTTCGTTGGTTGTAATTAAGTATTTTAAAAATCTGGGGTTATTTCTATGTACCCTCAAATATCGATTAAAAAGAAGGTCTGTTTTATGTTGAATAAAAATTTCGATCAGTTCGTCTAGATTGGTAGCTTGTTTTTCTTTTTCTGCTAATTGTATGATGTGTCCTAAATGATGTTCTAAAAGATGTTCTGTAAATATTTCGACATCAGCAAAATGATGATAAAATGAGGACTTGTTTATCCCTACTTCTCTAGCTAATTTTTCAATTTTGATTCCTTCAGGACCTCGATGAGAGAACATTTTGTACCCTTCTTCTATCCATTGCATTTTTGCTTTCATCAGGATAGTTTTACTTTTAATTTCAGCTTATAATTGCTCCTTAATTTTAATCAACTGTCCTTTGATAGCTTCTAGTTTTCTAATGATGTCAAAACTACTAAGAGACTCTTGTTTTTGCTCTTTTAGGTGAGTTTTAGCACCTTCCAGGGTAAAACCACGTTCTTTAACAAGGTGGTAGATAAGCTCAAGATTTTTGATGTCTTCTTGAGTAAACTTACGATTACCTTTTGCATTTTTCTTCGGTTTAAGTATGTCAAATTCTTTTTCCCAAAAGCGAATGAGAGATGTATTTACACCAAATGCTTCGGCAACCTCGCCAATACCATAATACATTTTGTTGGGTAAGTCTACGTGCATACTTATTCTTTTTGTTGAAAAAAACTTCCGTCATCATTAAAGATAAGTTGACTTTCTGGAAAATCCTCTTCAGTAAGACGTTTAATTTCAAATAAAGCTTTCTTATTTTTATCCATAAATGGATATATCTCATCGATTTGTTTTGCAGAATGTAATTTTCCTTTTATAAAGTTTCCTTCTTTATCTATTTCTATTTCTGCAATAGGAGCATAACCTTTTATACCCGTTAGATTAAATCTGGAATAGGTGCAAAAATTACCTAAACTATAAGCGATAAATTTATTGTTATATACTTCAAAAGCTCTGGAAACATGAGGGCCATGACCTAGTATAATATCTGCACCGGCATCAATCATAGTATGAGCAAAAAGATACACATTACCACGATCTTCGCCATAAAAACGTTCTGTTTTTCTAGGTACATGAGTGTGTTTATGTCCTTCTGCACCACCATGAAAAGAAACAATTACAATATCTGCTTTTTCTTTAAGTTCAGTTACAATCTTTTTTGCGTTTTTCAAGTCATGTATTTTGATACAATCTTTGTTAGGCGCAAAAGCACAGAAGCCATAAGTAATTCCATTTTTTTCAAAAATAGTAGAAGGTTGCGCAAATATCCCTGCATAAGCAATATTGTGCTTTTCGAGTGTTTTGGCAGTGTTTTTAATTCCTTTAGCACCAAAATCTCCTATATGATTATTAGCAATACTCATAACATCGAAGCCAGTTTCTTCGAGATATTTTCCAAAACGTTCTGGTGATCTAAAAGAATAACATTTTGAGGGATCAGAGCAACTTTTAGCATTTTTACCTTCGTCAGTTAATGTACCTTCAAGATTACCGAATAGGAGATCTGCTTGAGTGAGAATTTCATTTACGTCATCAAAAGGTCCTTTGCCATCTGGAGGTAAATAGCTATTATTAGGAAAATCTGTTCCCATCATAATATCTCCGACTGCCATTACTTTGATAAACTCAGGAGTTTTTAATTTTTCTTGAGTAATTTTTGTGATGCTATACATCGAATCTATTGCCTCTTTAGAATATTTTTGAGCTTGTATCGAATACGATAACACAAATATCGAGACAAAAAGAAGGGTTTTTTGCATAGAAATTTTAATCTAAAGTTTCATTGATAAGATTCGAAGCCTTGAGCATTTCATTAAATTCTTCAGAAGTCAAACTTCCATAATAAAAATTACGAGGATTAATTCGCTCGCCATCTTTAAATATTTCATAATGTAAGTGAGGAGCTACTGATCTTCCTGTGCTTCCTACAAAACCAATAATATCGCCTCGTTTTACTTTTTGACCTTTCGTTACGTTATATCTGCTTAGGTGAGCATAAAGACTTACATAGTTAAAGCCATGATCTATACGAACATGATTTCCGTACCCCGAAGAATTGGCATCTGCACGAGTTACTACTCCGTTTCCAGAGGCATAGACAGGTGTGCCAGTAGCAGCAGAAAAATCCATACCATAATGAAATTTTCTAGCCTTGGTAAAAGGATCGGTTCGCCAACCATAACCTGATGCCATACGTCTTAGATCAGAATTTTGTATAGGTTGAATTGCAGGTATTGTAGCTAGTAATTCTTCTTTTTGCTCTGCTAACTCTGCTATTTCATCAAGGGATTTGGATTGGACTACAATTTGCTTTGTTAATTTGTCAATTCGTTTATTACTTTCAATAATCATTTCAGAATTATCAAAACCTTCTAAATTTTTATATCGATTTACTCCACCAAATCCGGCATTGCGAAGTTCTTCAGGGATTGCTTGAGCTCCAAAATACAATCGATAGATGTTGTCATCGCGTTCGGCAATTTCTTTTAAAATACTTTCATCACGCTCGAGTCTTTTACTCATTAACTCGTATTGCAATTGCATATTCTCTAGCTCTCTCTTATATGCTTTTTCTTTAGGAGTTTCTAGTTGAGGAATGTTTAAATAGATTAATAACAAGATAAAGCCAGCTAAAAAGGCACCTAAAATACCTATAGCTGCTATACCTAATTTTCTCCCTTTCTTTTGCTCTATTTTGCGATAAGAAAGAGTGTCACTATCATAGTAATATTTAACCTTTGACATAATATAAAATATACTATTTTTGCAGGATACCAAAAAGCTGCGGTTCAATTAAAATCGCAACATGGCAACAAATATAGTAAATTGTTACAAAGTCCAGAAAAAACTTACAAATATCAATGTGCCTTAAAATCACAATGAATGAGTCAAGTTGCTGATTGTTAGTTTGTAAAGTCTTTGTATAACCATAGTAGTTTATAACTCATGAGATCCCAAGAAGTAAGAAAACGTTTTTTAGAATTTTTTGAATCAAAGAAACATAGTATAGTGCCATCTGCGCCTATGGTAATCAAAGATGATCCAACATTGATGTTTACAAATGCCGGAATGAATCAATTTAAAGAATTCTTTTTAGGAAACGGAACTCCAAAAAATAATCGAATAACAGATACTCAAAAATGCTTGCGAGTAAGTGGTAAACATAATGATCTTGAAGAAGTAGGGATGGATACCTACCATCATACAATGTTTGAAATGTTGGGTAATTGGAGTTTTGGAGATTATTTTAAGAAAGAAGCGATCCATTGGGCGTGGGAGTTATTGACTGAAGTATATGGTATAAATAAGGATATACTTTATGTTTCAGTTTTTGAAGGAGCAAAAGACGAAAATCTTGATATGGACCAGGAAGCATATGATTTATGGAAAGAAATAGTTCCTGAAGATCGTATCATTATGGGTAATAAAAAAGATAACTTCTGGGAGATGGGAGATCAAGGGCCTTGCGGGCCTTGTTCAGAAATACATGTCGATATTAGATCTGAAGAAGAAAAAGCTGCAAAACCCGGTCGTGAACTTGTGAATGCTGATCATCCGCAAGTGGTAGAAATCTGGAACTTGGTTTTTATGCAATATAACCGAAAAGCCGATGGAACTTTAGAGAAACTTCCTTCACAACATGTAGATACAGGTATGGGATTTGAACGTCTGTGTATGGTATTGCAGAAAGTTAAATCAAACTATGATACAGATGTTTTTACACCATTAATTAGGGAGATCGAAACCATCACAAAATCAAAGTATGACAAAAATAGCTTGCCTTCTGATAAAGATGGTAAAGTAAGTGTCGCAATAAGAGTAATCGCAGATCACATTAGAGCTGTGGCTTTTTCTATAGCAGATGGTCAATTGCCTAGTAACACAGGAGCAGGATATGTGATCCGAAGAATACTGCGAAGAGCAATTCGATATGGTTTTACATTTTTAGATACTAAAGAACCTTTTATATATAAATTAGTAGTTACGCTTTGTAATCAGATGAGTGAAGCTTTTCCAGAGTTAAAAGCTCAAAAAAACCTTATCATCAATGTAATTAAAGAGGAGGAACAGTCTTTTTTAAGGACATTGGATCAAGGATTAACACTTTTGGATAATGTAATAAAAGAAACAAAAGGTAAAACAGTTTCTGGAGAAAAAGCCTTTGAGCTTTATGACACTTATGGATTTCCGATAGATCTTACAGCTCTTATTCTTGGAGAGCAAGGATATGAATTAGATGAAAAAGCGTTTGAAGAAGAACTGCAAAAACAAAAAGATAGATCTCGTGCGGCTTCAAAAGTGTCTACGGGAGATTGGGAAATGCTAATCAATGATGCCGAAGAAGAATTTATTGGGTATGATAACCTTTATGCCGACATCAAAATTACAAGATATCGTAAAGTAGATAGTAAAAAAGATGGGGAGTTGTATCAATTGGTTTTTGATAAAACACCATTTTATCCCGAAGGAGGTGGTCAGGTAGGAGATAAAGGATATCTTGAAGCATCAAACGGCGATGTTATCTACATTGTTGATACCAAAAAAGAGAATAATTTAATTTTACATTTTGCCAAAAATCTACCCAAAAATGTTTCTGGTAGTTTTAAGGCAGTAGTGGATCAAAAGCAAAGAGCTAGAACATCATCAAATCATACAGCTACACACTTGTTGCATCAAGCACTACGTTCTGTATTAGGAACCCATGTTGAACAAAAAGGTTCTATGGTGCATAGTGGTAATTTGCGTTTTGATTTTTCTCATTTTGCCAAAGTTTCTTCGGAAGAATTAAAAGAGGTAGAAAATTTTGTTAATGCTCGCATTAGAGAAAATCTTCCGCTCAAAGAACAAAGAAGTATTTCTTACCAAAAAGCAATAGAAGAAGGTGCAATTGCGTTATTTGGTGAAAAATACGGAGATTCTGTGCGTGCAATTCGATTTGGAGAATCTATGGAATTGTGTGGAGGAACTCACGTGCAAAATACAAAAGATATATGGCATTTTAATGTTACGTCAGAAAGTGCAATTGCAGCAGGAATTAGACGTATTGAAGCGATAACCGGTGATGCAGCTAAAGAATATTTCACGTCACAATCAGAGTCGTATAACAAAGTGAAAATTGCACTCAAAAACCTGAAAGATCCTATAAAAGCAATTACTTCTTTGCAAGAAGAGAACATAAGTCTTAAGAAAGAAATTGAAGCTTTATTAAAAGATAAAGCAAAAAATCTAAAAGCAGAACTTAAGTCTGAATTCAAAACCATTAATGGAGTAAATTTTTTAGCAAAGAAAGTAGATTTGGATGCTGCTGGGATCAAGGATTTATCTTTTGAGCTTGGTGGCGAGATGGAAGATGTTGTAATGTTGTTTGGAACCGATCAAAAAGGAAAAGCACTATTGTCGTGTTATATTTCTAAAAATTTGGTTGAAGAAAAAGAACTTAATGCAGGGCAAATTGTTAGAGAATTAGGTAAGTATATCCAAGGAGGTGGAGGAGGGCAGCCCTTCTTTGCTACTGCAGGGGGTAAAAACCCGTCAGGGATTGAAGAAGCGTTGCAAAATGCTATATCATATTTGGACTAGATAGGATACAAAAAATAGAGACATCAACACTATATTGTTAGAATAGAATGAAATTACAAACCAAAATACCAATACTTCCTAAGCAACCTAAAATCGGGTACGCTTCGGAAGTGTTGTTGTTTGGTTCGTGTTTTGCCGAAAATATTGGGGATAAATTTGAGTATTTTAAGTTTAAAAATGCAATTAATCCTATTGGTATTTTATTTCATCCAAAAGCAATAGAAAATTTTTTATGGATGTCTACTCAAGGAGAGCAATATACACCTGCCGATGTTTTTTTTCATAATGAGCAATGGCACTGTTTTGATGCGCATTCTTCAATGAGTAACACTGATCAAAATGAATTGCTGGCAGATTTGAATGATGCACTTTTCTTTACAAATGCAAAAATCAAGACGTCAACCCATATCTTTATAACTTTAGGAACCTCTTGGGTATATCGTTTGAAAGCACTTGATTTGATTGTAGCAAATTGCCATAAAATTCCTCAAAAAGAGTTTCAGAAAGAATTATTAAGTATTGATGAGATATCTCAAAGTCTTCAAAATAGTTTGTATTTAATAAGAGCTATAAATCCTGATGTACAGGTTGTCTTTACTGTTTCTCCTGTTCGACACATCAAAGATGGATATATAGAAAATAATAGAAGTAAATCTCATTTGTTAGCGTCTATACATCAAGTAGTTGATGATAATGAATATACTTCATATCTTCCGTCGTATGAAATTGTAATGGATGAATTGAGGGACTATAGGTTTTATGATCTTGATATGATTCACCCTAATGAATTAGCTATAGCATGTATTTGGCAATACGTTTCGGAGACCTGGATATCAGAAACTGCTATAGACATCATGAAAAGAGTAGAAGAAATTCAAAAAGGATTGTCTCATCGTCCATTTAATCCCAATAGTGAGCAGTATCAAACATTTTTACGCCGACTAGAAGCAAAAAAACAACAACTTCAAGCAGAATATAACTTCATTGTATTCTAAATTTTTGACCAAGCTATATTCTTTGTTGTTTTTAAGATACAGACTGTGACTGTTTTTCTGCGATAATATAAAGTCCGCTTTCGATCAAATGTTTAATGTTTGGTCTTTGTTTTTTAAGATGTCCTAGATGTGTAAATATTTTTTCTGCAAATTGAGCATTTCTATCATGCACAAGCTCATATATTTCTAAAGGAAGTAGCCAATCGTTATCGTGTTCTTTTTGTAAAATATCAAATACAGCTTCAAGAGAAAATGTAGTGTTTTTTCCTTCTCTGATGTTTCTTACTGATTGATATAAAGAATGTAATTCTATTTCTTGATCAGAATATGTTCTTTTGGCGGTGGCAAGAGATTGATGAGTCACAAGGTCAAAAGAGTTATCATCGGCAGGTCCTGAAAATGCTGAAACAATTTCTTTTCCTACAGCAAAATCAAAAGTTCCCCATTCTGGTTTAAAGAGATATTCATCATTGTATTTTATAGTGCATTCACTAAACTGGATAAGAATAAGATTACCTTTTATATTTCTCATTCCAGTAATATTATTTCCAGCAACGGTTATACCACTTTCAAATTCGAATTCTATATATTCACCATCATAAAAATTATAGGCTTTAAGGTCTCTTGGTGACATATTTTCAATAGCAAGATTTATTCCTTTCAATTTGCCTAAAGGAGACCTGAATCCATCAGGGTGTACCTCAATTCCGTGACCAATTAGTTCTTTTTCTCTATAAGATAGAGCAGTAGGTCCCTTGGTTTCAAAGTAAATTACTTCATTGTCCTCGTTTTTGATCATTTTAGAAAAAACACCAGAAATCTGTAGTCCTGTACTCAGTTCGATAGTACCGAGATTTTCAGATTCAATCAGCTTAGCTAACCCTTTGTGTCCTCCTTTTCTTAGTGCCATAATATCTGCGAATTCTTCAAGAACCTGGCATAGGTAGGCAAAATCTGGGGTTACGTACAGTTGAGGTTGTGGCTGAGTAATGTCAAAATCCTGAAAAGCTGCTTCGGGAGAATACGGTATTTTTTTTACATGATCTGTCATACACCATTCACTCTCACCGATAGAAGACAATAATCCGGCACCATAGATTCTAGGGCTTTCAGTAGTACCTATTAATCCATACTCTACAGTCCACCAATGCAAATTACGTATAAGTGCCATTTCTGAAGGCGTTTCTTTTTGGTTTTGCAAATCCAAAACTTTTTGTTCGGCTTCTTTAATCTCTTCTTCGGTAGTATCGTGTGCTTCTTTTAAAATTGAAAGTGTTCTTACGGCTTCATAAGTATCGTAATCTTTTTTTGAAGAAATAGCTTTGCAACCAATTTTTCCAAACCTTCTTAGATACTCTGCATAATCCGGATTAGCAATAATCGGAGCATGCCCTGCAGCTTCATGTATGATGTCAGGTGCAGGAGTATATTCTATATTTTCGAGTTGTCTGATATCAGAAGCAATAACGAGAATATTGTACGCTTGAAATTCCATAAAAGCATTAGGAGGAATAAAACCGTCTACAGCAACGGCAGCCCATCCGATTTCTTTAAGAATTCTATTCATGCCATACATGCTAGGTATGTTGTCTATAGAAATACCTGTTTTTTTAAGACCATTTATATAAGAATGATGTGCTACTTTACTCAATGAAGCAATGTTTTTTCGCATTACATATCTCCAAACAGCTTGATCGATTGGAGTGTATTCATCATAATTTTGAGGTTTTATAAATTGTTTTAAATGAGCTGGAAGCCTTTCGATTAAGGGATTCGACACTATATTCAACGACATATCTAAAAAATAATTTTTATTCAGAACAATTTTACCGGAAAATTAATAGTTTTATTTTGATAATGAAGTATTCTTAAATAGTTAAATTTGTTTTTCATTAAAAAATAGTATCGTGAATATTAGGCTAGTTATATTAGGATTGTTTATTGTTTTAGGAGTAAATGCTCAAGTTACCAATGAAAAATCTCCTGTAAGTTGGGGTAAGTCAAGTTTGAGAAAAAGTACTCCTGTGAGTATGAAAAGTTTTGATCTCAACAAGCTTAGAGTAGAAGATGCTAAAAATGATCTGGATAAATCCGGTCCCTGGAGATTTGGATACGAGCTTAAAGTGAATCTGGGACTTAATAATTCTGGAACATGGGATAGACTGTCAAATGGTGATCGAGTTTGGAGAATCAATATTGTTTCAAAAGGGGCGCTAACCATGAATTTTGTTTTTGATACTTTCAAAATCCCCGAAGGAGCAAAAATGTTTTTATATAATAATGACAGAACTGATATTTTAGGAGCTTATACGCATACTTTTAATAGACCTGATAAAATGTTAGGTACCTGGATGATTGAAGGAGAAAATGTGTGGATAGAATACTATGAACCTGCTTCTGCAAAATTTAAAGGAGAATTACACTTGTCTAAAGTTGTACATGGGTATCGATCTGTAACAGATGCTCAAATTCAAAGTAAAGCATTAGGAGATTCAGGAAATTGTAATCAGGATGTAGATTGTCCTGTCAGTGGTGCAAGCGATAACTTTGATGATTTAAAAGATAGATTAAAAAGATCTGTAGCACTTTTTATATTAGGAGGAGGAACATGCACGGGTACTTTGATTAATAATACTGATAATGATAGAAAACCTTATTTCTTATCAGCCAATCATTGTTTCGAAGATATAAACGGTATAGGTTCATCTCCATCTACATGGGCATTCCGTTTTAATTGGGTAAGTCCTAATCCATCTTGCGCAACTACTGATCCAAGTACCAATGGAGCTTTTGATCAGACTACTAGTGGGGCTACGATATTGGCTCGTAATTCTAGATCTGATTTTATGTTGGTCAATATCGATTCTGAATTGCCTGACGAATGGGATTTAGAATGGGCAGGTTGGGATAGAACAGGAGATGCTCCTAGTTTTACGGTAGGAATACATCATCCAAGTGGAGATATCATGAAGGTTGCCAGGGATAATAATCCCGCTGTTAAAGAAGAACAAGCTCCTGTAGGAGGTTTGGTAGCACCTGTAGATTCTTGGCAGGTTGGAGATTGGGATCTTGGAGTTACAGAAAGAGGCTCATCAGGTTCTGCTCTTTTTGATCAGAATGGTAGAATTATTGGTCAGCTTGCTGGAGGTGGAGCTGCCTGTGGAGGTAGAGATGCAGCTGGAAATTTTGTTACAACCATTGATAATGGTCTTCCTGATTTGTATGGTAGATTTGGTGTTTCGTGGTGTTCAGAAAGTACAGGAGATACAAATAGTTTAGTGTCTTGGCTGGATCCAAATGATACTAAGAGAACTAAACTTAATATGCTCTCACAAGAACTGAATGGTGAAACATCAACAGAGCAAAACGATATAGTTTGTGGGAATGGAGAAGGTCCTCCGGTAGTAGAGCCAGAGCCAGATCCTTTAACAAGAGAGTTGGTAATCTTTTTCAACCCTTCTAGAGGAGATATTACAATTTCTAATGCAGTAGTAGAAGATGTAAGAGCAGACTTAAAATATTATGTTTATAATATATCCGGTATGCTTGTTGATTCTGGTAGTTCATCACAAGATGAAGAGGTTATAGACATGTCGTCAAAGTCTTCGGGAATGTATTTTGTTCGTGTAGAGAATAACACTGATGGGAGCAAGTTTACTAGAAAAGTAATTATCAACAATAGAAAATAATTTGATTAGTTTCTATTGTGATCGAATCCCTGTGATAAGAGTTTCTTTGTTATTATTCTTTAGGTAAATAGTATTATTTTTGATTTCTTTTATTTTTACCTGAGTCAAAAGACTTAAAAATCTTTTTTCTAATTTGTCTGTATTCTGGCAGTATATTTTTGTAGTGCCAGGATACTCAAAGGATATGATGTCTTTATCAATAGTGTATTTTATTATGTAAGAATTACATCCAGAAAAACCAGATGCAGTTTTATTGTCTTCATCAAAAACAATGCTTAATTTTTTTTCTGCAATATTCTCTTTCTCAAGAGTAGTGATATAAAACTTAACTTTTGAAAATTCTTGACTTTTTGTGTTGCTTTGTTGAGCAATGGATTCATTTTTTGTTTTACAATTAAACAAAAGTGCAATACTGATTAATGTTGTTATCAGGTGTTTCATAACTTAAAAATTGAATAGTAAAAGTAAAACTTTAAGGGAAATTGTATGGCATTTAGAATATATTTAAAAAATAATAACTATTATTAATACTATAATAACAAATCACGAGTTGGTTTTATACTTGTGATGACCATCTAGCTAACCTGATAAATATTTATGAAACCAGAAAATAGGAAACAAGAAATTGTAAAGGCGGCTTCTATTCTTTTTAAAGAAAAAGGATATAGTGCAGTTACCATGAGAGATTTGGCAAAAGCAATGGGGATTAAGGCAGCTAGTTTGTACAATCATATTCAGTCCAAACAAGAAATCTTATCTACGATTATTATTGATTTGGCAGAAGAATTTACAGAAGGAATGAATAAGATTAGTGAATCAGATCAAAAAACAATTCAAAAAATTGAGAATATTATAGAATTGCATATTGATGTGACCCTTAGAAATGCAGATGGACTAGCTTCATTAAATAATGATTGGATGCATCTTGAAGAAGATAATTTGCAATATTTTGAAAAAATGCGCTATGATTATGAGAATAATTTTAGAAAAATAGTCCAAAAAGGAACAGAGGATAAAGAGATTAAATCATTTAATATTGAAATTATAGTCTTTTCAACACTTTCTACTCTAAGAACTCTGTATTTGTGGTATCCTAAACAAAAAGATATAGATGCTGATATTTTGAAAAAAGATATGATATCTGTTTTGTTAAGTGGTATTGTGTAATGTATTCTCATTTAATGTGTTATAAAATTAACAAACAATTATTTGTGATTGAAACTAACAATCGTTAGTTTTGTTTAGCTATAACGTTATAGTTAAATATATATGACTGATTTTTATCCTTTAAAGGTTGAAGAACTAAAACGAGAAACAAAAGATTGTACTTCGATTACCTTTGACATGCCAGAAGAATTTGAAAATAAATTTAAATTCAAGCAAGGGCAATACTTAACGCTCAAAACAGATATCAATGGTAAAGAGATAAGGCGCTCGTATTCTTTGTGCTCTAGTCCAATCGAAAATAAATGGCAAGTTGCAGTAAAAAGAATTCATGAAGGCGTTTTTTCAAACTTTGTCAATGACATACTCAAAGAAGGTGACGTAATAGAAGTTATGCCTCCGCTGGGTAATTTTTATGTAGAAGTTGATCAATCGAAACCTAAAAATTATATTGTTTTTGCTGCTGGAAGTGGAATCACACCAATATTATCGATTATAAAAACGCATCTAGCTTCAGAAAAGAATAGCACTTTCAAGTTGTTTTACTTGAATCGAAATGTAAAATCAATTATCTTTAAAGAAGAAATAGAAGCGCTACGAAACAAATATTTTGGTCGTTTAGAAATCTTCTACTTTCTGACACAAGAACAAAGAGATATTCCTATTCTTAATGGAAGGTTTACAGAAGAAAAAATAAAAGAATTAACGAACAAAATCATAAACATTTCAGATGTAGACGAGTGTTTTGTGTGTGGTCCCGAAGAAATGATTTTTTTGATTAGAGATGGGTTAGAAAATGCAGGCTTATCCAAAGAAAAAATTCATTATGAATTATTCTTCTCTGGTCAAAGTGAAGAAGATAAACAAAAAGCTGCTAAAATAGTTGAACAAAAATTCGAAGGAACAAAAGTAACAATCATTGACGGAGGAAAAGAATTTCATTTTGCGATGGATGATGATTGTGATAATATATTAGATGGAGCACTATCATCTGGAGCAGACTTACCATACGCTTGTAAAGGAGGCGTTTGTAGTACTTGCAAGTGCAAGGTAATCGAAGGCGAGGTAGAGATGAAAATTAATTACGCGCTAGAAGAAGATGAAGTTGCTAAAGGATTGGTATTATCTTGCCAAGCTGTGCCTACAACTGAAAAAGTAGTTGTAGATTTTGATGTGTAGTATAAGTTTATTTGTAATTTCTGAATTTGACAGGAATTCAAATTCATAAT
Organism: Aquimarina algicola; assembly: GCF_006443095.1. Taxonomy (GTDB): domain Bacteria; phylum Bacteroidota; class Bacteroidia; order Flavobacteriales; family Flavobacteriaceae; genus Aquimarina; species Aquimarina algicola. The sequence goes on along the minus strand of NZ_VFWZ01000002.1, from coordinate 49,297 downwards.
AAAAAACAATTGTTATGAGCGAAAAAGAAGTAAAAAATTTAGAAGAAATCTTTGAGCAAAGAATTGCAAGAGATGAAAAAATCGAACCCAAAGACTGGATGCCTGAGAAGTATCGAAAAACGCATATTCGACAAATTTCTCAGCATGCACACTCCGAGATTGTAGGAATGTTGCCAGAAGGAAACTGGATCACCAGAGCGCCTTCTTTACGTCGTAAAGTAGCTTTGCTAGCTAAGGTGCAAGACGAAGCAGGTCATGGTCTTTACTTATATAGTGCTTGCGAAACATTAGGGGTTTCCAGAGATGAACTATATGAACAGTTACATAGTGGAAAAGCAAAATATTCAAGTATATTCAATTATCCCACAATCACTTGGGCAGATATCGGTGCGATAGGATGGCTGGTAGATGGTGCAGCGATTATCAATCAAGTGCCTCTCTGTAGTACTTCTTATGGACCATATGCTCGTGCTATGATACGTGTATGTAAAGAAGAAAGTTTTCATCAAAGACAGGGATTCGAAATCATGATGACACTTGCCAAAGGTACACCGGAACAAAAAGCAATGGCTCAAGATGCCCTTAATAGATGGTGGTGGCCTTCGTTAATGATGTTAGGTCCTACAGATGCAGAATCTGTGCATACAGCTCAATCCATGAAATGGAAGTTGAAACGTAAAACAAATGATGAGCTAAGACAACAGTTTATAGACCAAACGGTTCCTCAAGCAGAATTGATAGGATTAACGATTCCTGATGAAGATTTAAAATGGAATGAAGAAAAAGGAGGATATGACTTTGGAGAAATCGATTGGGATGAGTTTTGGCAAGTTGTAAAAGGTCATGGACCTTGTAATAAAGAAAGACTGTCTGCCAGAGTAAATGCTTGGGAAAAAGGAGAATGGGTAAGAGATGCTGCCATGGCGTATGCCAAGAAACAAGAAGATAAGAAGCTTAGAGAAGCAATATAATACATGACAAATGGAAAATAATTGGCCCCTTTGGGAAGTATTTGTAAGAAGCAAAAATGGTTTAGAACACCGTCATTTTGGTAGTCTGCATGCCGCAGATGCCGAAATGGCTTTAGAAAATGCCAGAGATGTATATACTCGTAGAAGTGAAGGTGTGAGTATTTGGGTGGTAGAGTCAAAACATATCACAGCCTCAAACCCTGATAATAATGGCGAATTGTTTGAGCCAGCTCAAGATAAAGTATACAGACATCCTACTTTTTATGATTTGCCAGACGAGGTAAAACATATGTGATTATAGAAATTGAAATCGAAGTTAGAATAAAAACAATTTCAACTTCGATCTAGGTTTCAATTTCAGTTTCAAATTCGATTCCATTGGTATGAAAAAAGAAAATTTAAAACAATATATCTACGGCATTGCAGATAATGTCTTAATTCTTGGACAACGCCTATCAGAATTGTGTGGTCATGGCCCAAGTCTTGAAACCGATATTGCCTGTACAAATATTGCACTCGACCTATTAGGTCAAACACGTAGCTACTATCAATATGTAGCTCAACTCTTCGACGAAGATAAAACAGAAGATGATATCGCATTTCTCAGAACAGAAAGACAATATAAAAATGTGTTATTGGTCGAACAACCCAATACTCATTTTGGTTATGTTATAGTAAGACAATTCTTTTTTGATGTTTTTCATCTTCAGCTACTTCAACAATTACAGAATAGTACTGACGAAACACTTTCTGCAATAGCAAAAAAAGCGATTAAAGAAGTGAGTTATCACAAAAGATTTTCTTCTGATTGGATAAAACGATTAGGAGATGGTACAGAAGAAAGTCATCAAAAAGTTCAAGAAGCTGTAAATGATTTATGGCGTTTTACAGACGAATTATTTCATATGACAGAAGATGATATCGCAACTTTAGAATCTGGTGTAGGAATAGATGTAAGAGTGCTAAAAGATAAGTATTACCAACAAGTAAAAGAAATACTTCAAGAAGCTACACTTGATATACCCGAAACATCTTGGTTTCAAAAAGGAGGCAAACAAGGTATCCATAGTGAGCATATGGGATATTTGCTTTCGGATTTACAGTATATGCAACGTACATATCCTGATATGAAATGGTAATAAGTAGTTTAGTTATTTGATATATAATTAAGTTAGTTTACTAAAAAATGTCTACAAAATTAGAACAACATATAGATCCATTACTGATTCCTATTTTGGAAAAAGTTTCTGATCCTGAAATCCCTGTACTTTCGATTATGGATATGGGTGTTGTTCGTTCCGCTTATGTCAAAAATGATATTGTAAACATAACTATTACTCCTACGTATAGCGGGTGTCCGGCAATGGATGTTATGGGAGATGATATTATTAATGCATTTGAAGATGTGGGAAAGAAAGCAAAAGTCGCTCTCGTATTATCACCCGCATGGACCACAGACTGGATTACTCCAAGAGGAAGAAAAGCACTAGAAGAATACGGTATTGCAGCTCCATTAGAAGCAGAAGCAGACAAAGAAGCGCTACTGGGAGGTAAAAAAGTAGTGAAATGTACAAATTGTGGCTCCAGTAATACTAAATTAGTAAGTCAATTTGGGTCGACAGCATGCAAAGCACTTTTTCAGTGTGAAGATTGCTTAGAACCTTTTGATTATTTTAAATGTTTAAAATAAAATAAATGCCTTCAATAGAATTAAAAATAGAAAATAGTATTGCCACCATAACGTTCAATAGACCAGAAACGTTTAATAGTTTTAATCGAGAAATGGCACTGCTTTTACAAACAACATTAGATAATTGTAAAACTAATGATGAAGTAAGAGCGATAGTCCTAATCGGTAGTGGTAAAGCATTTTGTGCCGGTCAAGACCTTAATGAAGTAACCTCTCCTGAACAAAATCCCGGTTTTAGAAAAATACTTGAAGAACATTATAATCCAATTGTAGAAAGAATAAGAGCTATTGAAAAGCCTATAATTGCAGCCGTAAATGGAGTAGCAGCAGGTGCAGGAGCAAATATAGCTTTGGCATGCGATATAGTAGTGGCCACAGAAAAGGCGAGTTTTATTCAGGCATTTAGCAAAATAGGGTTAATCCCCGATAGTGCAGGAACATTCTTTTTACCTAGATTAGTAGGTTTTCAAAAAGCATCTGCCCTTATGATGCTAGGTGATAAAGTAAATGCAAAAGAAGCAGAACAACTAGGAATGTTATATAAAGTATTTACTCACGATACTTTTGAAGAAGAAGTGCATAGACTTGCTACCCAATTAGCGTTGATGCCTACAAAAGCTTTAGGGCTAACAAAACGGTTACTCAACGAATCTATGACTAATACTCTGGAAGAACAACTGAATATGGAGTCTGAATTACAAATCGAAGCTGCAGAAAGTGAAGATTACCAAGAAGGAGTAAACGCTTTTATAGAAAAGAGAAAACCTGTTTTTAAAGGGAAATAAACTAAAAATGTAAAACCGAAAAATGTAAAATAAAAAAGTCAAAAGTATTCATGAAAAATCATTTTTACTTTCATTTTTGCATTTAGAATTTAGAATTTATGATTCATAAAGTAGGTATAATCGGATCTGGAACTATGGGCAGAGGTATTGCACAAGTTGCCGCTACAGCCGGTTGTAAAGTAAAGGTGTATGATACCAATATTAGCGCTTTAGAAAAAAGTAAAGTCGCTTTAGAAAAGATTTTATCTCGTTTGGTAGAAAAAGGAAGGATAGACGAGGGAGAAAAAAAACGTATTCAAGAAAATATATCACACGTTACCACTTTACAAGATTTAAGAGATTCGGATCTTGTGATAGAAGCTATTATTGAAGACCTTGATATTAAAAAGAAAGTATTTTCCGAATTAGAAAATTATGTCTCTGATCATACCATTATAGCATCTAATACGTCTTCGTTATCTATCGCTTCTATTGCTTCTTCGTTACAAAAACCAGAACGTTGTATAGGGATTCATTTCTTTAATCCTGCTCCTTTGATGAAGTTGGTAGAAGTTATTCTGGCAGTACAAACCGATACCAAAGTGACAGATACAGTAGTCAATACAATCAAAGAATGGAAGAAAGTAGTAGCACTAGCCAAAGATACGCCTGGATTTATTGTAAATCGTGTGGCTAGACCCTTCTATGGAGAGTCATTACGAATTTTAGAAGAAGGAATTGCTGATATTGCTACTATAGATTCAAGCTTAAAAACATTAGGGGGATTCAGAATGGGGCCCTTTGAATTGATGGATTTTATTGGCAATGATGTGAATTACACTGTTACAGAAACGGTATTCAAAGCCTTTTATTACGATCCAAGATATAAACCTTCTTTTACACAGAAAAGACTTTCAGAAGCGGGGTATCTAGGTAGAAAGTCTGGGAAAGGATATTATGATTATTCAAAACATGCTGAAAAACCAACTCCTCAATACAATGAAGAATTGTCTGCCTATATTTTTGAGAGAGTGTTGGTGATGTTGATCAATGAAGCTGCAGATGCGCTGTTTTGGAATATTGCCTCTGCAGAAGATATAGACAACGCTATGACCAAAGGAGTAAATTACCCTAAAGGACTATTACGTTGGGCAGATGAAAAAGGAATAGAATGGTGTATGAATAGGTTAGACTATTTATACGATGAATATAGGGAAGATCGATACAGATGCAGCCCACTATTACGAAAAATGGTAAAAGAAAATAAAGTATTCTTTCTTAGGAATGAGGTTTGAAGGATGAGGATTGAGGATTATTGTGCTTTAAATAATTAAAAATGGAATCTAGATATAATTTTAAGTTTGAAAATTTAACTGTTTATGACAGAGCAATGGAGTTTGGAGAAATAGTGAATAGTTTGACTAAAAAATTTCCAAATGAAGAAAGATTTGAATTGGCCTCTCAATTTAGAAGAGCAGCAGATTCTATTGCGTTAAATATTGCAGAAGGTTCCTCAGGAAGTGATAAACAATTTTATAATTATCTCGGAAATGCTTGGTTCAGTGCACACGAATGTATTGCGTGTAGTTCTAAAGCAAAGATGAGAGGGTATATTACATTTCAGGAAGATGAAGAAAATAGAAGGATGGTAACTGAGCTTTCAAAAATGATCACTACACTTAGAAATCGAATTTCAACAAGAATTGAGACTAAAAAATGAAAAACCTCACACCAACTCCCTCACACCTCATACCTGTCAAGATGCTCAGTCTTGACCCTTTTAGTCAATGGTTAGGAATTGAAGTTATAGAAGTAGAAAAAGGAAGATGTAAGGTAGGAATGACAATAAGAAAAGAAATGCTAAATAGCATGGGTAAAGCTCACGGAGGAATATCCTATAGTTTAGCAGATACCGCTTTTGGATTTTCTGCAAATACACATGGTAAATATGCGGTTTCTATAGAAACTTCGATCAATCATATAGAAGCCTTAGAAGAAGGAGACTATTTGACTGCAGAAGCTGTAACTGATATCGCAAAAACTCGAGTAGGGTTTAATATTGTAGAAGTAAAAAGAAAAGATCAAATTGTAGCACTGTTCAAAGGAGTAGTCTACAGAACCAATAAAGATTGGGAATAAATAAACAAGAGATAAAATATGTAATTACAGATGATGAGTTATAAGAAATACTTTGATACATTATCACTTTACATTTAAAATTTTAAAACTTTGAAACAAGCATACATTATAGATGGAATCCGAACACCAATCGGAAATTATAAAGGAACATTGTCAACGATAAGAACTGATGATTTGGCAGCTTTGGTGATACAAAAATTAGTAGAACGAAATCCTAATATTCCAAAAGAAGCATATGATGATGTGATCATGGGGTGTGCTAATCAAGCAGGCGAAGATAATCGCAATGTCGCCAGAATGGCATCATTACTGGCAGGGCTACCATATTCGGTACCGGGAGAGACTGTGAATCGACTATGTAGTTCTGGATTATCGGCAATCATTCATGCAAATAGAGCAATCAAGGCAGAAGATGGAGAGCTGTTTATTTCGGGTGGAGTAGAAAATATGACACGAGGCCCGTATGTTATTGCAAAATCATCATCGGCATTTGGTAATGATTCAAAAATGTATGATTCTAGCTTCGGATGGCGCTTTGTAAACCAAAAGATGCATGACCTTTATGGAACAGATGGTATGGGGGTAACCGCAGAAAATTTAGTGGAAAAATATAATATTTCTAGAGAAGACCAAGATGCTTTTTCATACTGGAGTCAATTTAAAGCCTCTCACGCTCAAAAATCAGGACGTCTAGCCAAAGAAATTGTAACTGTAGAAATCCCACAACGAAAAAAAGATCCGATTTTATTTTCAGAAGATGAATTTATAAAGCCAAATACAACCAAAGAGATTTTGGCAAAATTACGTCCGGCATTCAGAAAAGATGGAAGTGTAACAGCAGGAAACTCTTCGGGACTCAATGATGGTGCTGCTGCAACAATAATTGCTTCTGAAGATGCGGTAAAAAAATATGACCTAAAGCCTATTGCAAGAATTGTTAGTTCTGCTGTAGTTGGTGTAGAACCTAGAATTATGGGTATAGGCCCTGTTCAAGCTTCAAATAAAGCGCTGGCAAAAGCTGGACTTACTATGGGTGATATCGATGTGATAGAACTCAATGAAGCCTTTGCTTCACAAGCACTAGCCTGTATTAGAGAATGGGGACTTGGAGATAATGACCCTAGAATAAACCCTAATGGTGGATCAATTGCATTAGGTCATCCTCTTGGAGTTACAGGTGCTAGGATAGCATACTCAGCAGCATTAGAATTACAAGAAAAGAAAAAACGATACGCTTTAATTACGATGTGTGTAGGAGTAGGACAAGGATATGCATGTGTGATAGAACGAGTGGCTGAGTAGTTGAGTTTGTGAGGGCTGAGTCTGTTTGTTTTGTACACTTTATAGATGTCGAAGATGAATATAAAACCAAAAATTTAAAATGTAAAAGTTGAATGGATAAAACTTAAACTTTTGACTTTATCATTTTACATTTAAAATTTAAGATTTTGAAAATATTAGAAAGTTATATTAATGGTCAATGGGTTGCAGGTTCTGGAGAAGGACTTGTTATGCATGACGCGGTTACCGGCGAAACAATAGGTCGCTCTACTACAGAAGGATTAGATATTCCAGAGGTTTTGCAATATGGTAGAACTAAGGGAGGAGAAGTACTGAGCAAAATGACGTTCCAAGAGCGAGGTAATATGCTCAAAAAATTAGCACTATACCTTACAAAAAGAAAAGAAGATTTTTATGAATTAAGCTACCGAACCGGAGCGACAAGAATTGATAGTTGGATTGATATCGAAGGAGGTTTTGGTAACTTATTCGCAAATGCTTCTTTGCGTAAACTTTTCCCTAATCAACCGTATCATGTTGAAGGAGATCCTATTGATCTTTCAAGAGGAGGACGCTTTATGGCACATCATATTTTAGTGCCTAAGCGAGGAGTAGCAGTACACATAAACGCATTTAACTTTCCTATTTGGGGAATGTTAGAAAAATGTGCTGTAAACTGGATGGCAGGAGTTCCTGCAGTAGTCTTACCGGCACCACAAACGTCTTATTTAACTGAAGCAGTAGTAAGAGTGATCATCAATTCAGGAATTCTTCCTGAAGGCGCTTTACAACTCCTTAGTGGGATGACCAAAAATATACTAGATACTGTTGAGTCTCAAGATGTAGTAACCTTTACAGGATCTGCTCATACGGGACGACTATTAAAAGCACACCCTAGACTAATTGAAGAGTCTGTCCCATTTACTATGGAAGCTGATTCTCTTAATGCTTCTGTATTAGGAAAAGATGCAGTGCCTGGAACACCTGAGTTTGATTTGTTTATCAAAGAAGTACGCAAAGAAATGACTGTAAAATCCGGTCAAAAATGTACTGCTATCCGTAGAATTATTGTGCCAACTCATCTAGTAGAAGATGTACAAATTGCTTTAGGACAACAACTTGATAAAGTTACCATAGGAGATCCAAGGCTTAAAGAAGTCAGAATGGGAGCACTTGCTAGTAAGCAACAAGTTGAAAGTTTTAGAAATAATGTGTCTGAAATTGCTAAAACCGCTCAAATGGTATATGGAGATTTAGATACAATAGAAACCATAGGCGCAGATGCTCAAAAAGGAGCATTCGTATCTCCGATTCTATTGAGGGAAGATCATCCATTCAAAAATACAGAAGCTCACAAAATAGAAGCATTTGGTCCGGTTTCAACAATAATGCCTTACGACTCTTTAGACGATGCAATTGCTTTAACACATATGGGCAAAGGATCGTTGGTATCCTCTATCTTTACCTATGATGATACTATTGCAAAAGAATTTGTGGTAGGAGCAGCTTCGCATCACGGGCGTATTCTGGTAGGAAATAGAGAAAACGGAAGGCAAAGTACAGGTCACGGTTCACCATTACCGATGTTGACACATGGAGGCCCGGGCCGTGCAGGTGGAGGAGAAGAAATGGGAGGTATGAGAGGTATTAAACATTATATGCAACGATGTGCAGTACAAGGAACTCCTACCACACTAACAGAAGTAACAGGGATATATCAAGCAAACTCTGCATATAAACCTTCAGAAAAACACCCATTTGCATATCATTGGGAAGATATCGAACCTGGGATGTCTATCAAGACACATAAGCGTACAGTAACCGATACTGATATTATCAATTTTGCAAACCTTACTTGGGATCACTTTTATGCGCATACAGATATCACCTCTTTAGAGGGAAGTATTTTTGAAAAAAGAACTGCACATGGATATTTTATCCTTGCAGCAGCAGCAGGATTATTTGTATATCCAAATAAAGGGCCGGTAGCTGCTAATTATGGCCTCGAAGAATGTCGTTTCTTACGTCCTATATATCATAATGATACGGTATATGTACGATTAACGTGCAAACAAAAAATTGATCGAGATCATAGAGGTAAAGAACTACCTAGCGGAATTGTAAAATGGTTTGTAGAAGTATTTGATCAAGAAGATGAATTGGCAGCGATTGCCACGATCTTAACAATGGTACAAAAGAAATCACCATTTGTACAAGTAGATCGATCAAATATTGAAGGATATTTAGCAAAGCTAAATGAAGATGCAAAAGTTAAATGGGGAATCATGACCCCACAACACATGGTAGAACATCTCGAAAAAACAATTAGAATTGGCGCAGGGCAAATCCAAGATTTTGAGATCGCTACTCCAGAGAAGCATCTGGAGAAAGTACAAGAAATGATTTATAATCATAAACCAATGCCTAAAGAGGTAAACCATCCTTTAATGAAAGAAGGGAGTTTAGAAAATTTGATTCATGAGAATTTATCTGTTGCCAAAACGAAACTATTAGAAGCATATGATGAGTTTGAAACATTTTTTGAAGAAAATCCTAATGCCATAACCAAAAATGCTGTCTTTGGTGAAATGAATAAGTTTGAGTGGAATTTATTGAATACAAAACATTTGAATCATCATTTTGAACAGTTTGGAATATTATAATTGAAGTAAAACAAGGTCGCACTGAGCTGTCACACTGAGCTTGTCGAAGTGTGATGATAACATAAAACTTAAAATGTAAAACTTAAAAATGTAAAATTTAAAAGTAAAAAGTGAATTTGCCGATATACTTTGAACTTTATCATTTTACATTTAAAATTTAGACTTTATTTTGACACAACCATACGTAAATATAGAAATAGAAAACGGAGTAGGAACGATTGAATTTTTTCATCCTGCTCACAACTCACTACCAGGAGATATTCTGGCAAAACTTGCGCAAACGATAACCGATGCAGGAAATAATGATGAGATAAAAGTTATTGTTTTGAAGAGTGGAAGAGATCGAACTTTTTGCGCGGGTGCAAGTTTCAAAGAGTTAATTAATATAAATGATGCCGAAACTGGCAAAGTGTTTTTTTTAGGATTTGCTAATGTCATTAATGCCATGCGAAAATGCCCTAAATTCATCATTGGTAGAGTACAGGGTAAAACTGTAGGAGGTGGAGTAGGAGTGGCATCTGCAACTGATTACTGTATGGCTACCAAATACGCATCAATAAAACTAAGTGAGCTTAATGTAGGTATTGGACCTTTTGTTGTTGGACCCGCTGTAGAACGTAAAATTGGCCTCTCGGCAATGTCGCAAATTGCAATAGATGCTAATACTTTTTATAGCGCCGAATGGGCAAAAGAAAAAGGACTATTTACCCAAGTGTTTGAAGATATCGAAACCTTAGATACCGAAGTAAAAACATTTGCAGAGCATTTATGTTCGTATAATCCTGAAGCCATGCGAGAAATGAAAAAAGTATTCTGGGAAGGTACAGAACACTGGGATACATTGTTAGCAGAAAGAGCAGTGATTAGTGGGCGATTGGTATTAAGCGACTTTACAAAAGAAACCTTGAAAAGATTTAAATAAAACGAAAAGAAGAAAATGTAAAACCGCAAAATGTAAAATTTAAAAGTAAAAAGTGAATTTGTTGATATACTTTGAACTTTGCTACTTTATATTTAAAACTTAGACTTTATAAAAATGTAAAACTGAAAAATTTAGAAGTTTTGAAAGTTGTTCAAAAATATGATCTCCAACAAAGACTAGTCAAATTCTCTTCAAGTATTATTTTAAATATTAATACTTTGAAAAAAAGTTTTGCATCAGAGCATTTGGCTAAGCAGTTGATTCGTTCAACCACGTCTGCTGCTTTGAATTATGGTGAAGCGCAAGGAGCAGAATCAAAAAGAGATTTTATTCATAAGATGAAAATATGTCTTAAAGAATTAAGAGAATCTCAGGTAAATTTGCAGATTTTGAAAGAATCAGAATTAATTCAAGATCTAGATAGTTTTGAAAATATTATAAAGGAATGTAAAGAGCTAGTAGCAATTTTTACTTCAAGTATAAAAACATCAAATACAAAAAAATAAATATAAAGTGTAAAAGTTGTAAAATAAATACTTTAAACTTTATCATTTTACATTTAAAATTTAGACTTTATACATGATATACAGTTTCAAAGGATATATACCCGTAGTACACGAAAGCAGTTTTGTGCATCCTCTTGCAGCGGTTACCGGTAATGTAATTATTGGTAAAGATTGCTATATCGGTCCTGGTGCTGTTATTCGAGGAGATTGGGGTGAGATCATTCTTGAAGATGGAGTTAATGTACAAGAAAATTGTACAGTACATATGTTTCCGGGTAAATCTATTGTACTCAAAGAAAGTGCCCATGTAGGACATGGTGCAGTAATACATGGAGCAAATTTAGGACGTAATTGCCTCATCGGAATGAATAGCGTAATTATGGATGATGCCGAGGTAGGAGACGAATGCATCGTAGGAGCCATGTCATTTATAAAAGCAAAAACTATTGTTCCAAAAAGAAGTCTGATCGTAGGAAACCCAGCAAAAATAGTTAGGGAAGTAAGTGACGAAATGATCAATTGGAAAACAAAAGGTACACGATTGTATCAGCAATTACCTGCTGATTGTTTTGAATCATTAGAAGAAGTTGAACCTTTGAGAGAAGTGCCAAAAAATAGACCCACTCAAGAAGCTTTTTATAAAACTTTAGAAGAGTTTAAACAGAAAACATGAATATAAAGGATATCATAAAAGAACTAGAACCGTTACGATTGCAACTTGCAACGCACCCATTATATACTGAAATTGAGGAAATTGAAGACGTAAGAGTATTTATGGAGAATCATGTGTTTGCCGTTTGGGATTTTATGTCTTTATTAAAGAGCTTACAATTACATCTCACAACTACAGATATCCCATGGATTCCGTCGAAGAACCCAAAAGTTCGACGCTTTGTTAATGAAATTGTATTAGGTGAAGAAAGCGATATAGACCAGTCAGGAAAATCAGTTAGTCATTTTGAAATGTATTTGGATGCGATGAAAGAAGCAGGTGCAAATACAGTTCAAATCGATACATTGATCAATCATATATCTAATCATGGCACAATAGAAAATGGTATAGCATCGCTTTCGGTTATTGATGAGGTTAAAGATTTTATGAAATTTACATTTCAGGTGATAGAAACTCGTAAACCTCATATTATTGCGGCAGTATTTACTTTTGGGAGAGAAGATCTGATTCCGGATATGTTTATAGAATTGGTGAAAAATATAGGAAACAATTCGACATCTGGTTTAGGACAACTTGTTTACTATCTTGAACGACATATCGAATTAGATGGAGACGAACACGGACCTTTAAGTTTAGAAATGGTTACATCACTTTGCGAACAAAAAGAAGATTGGGATGAAGCTTTGCAGTACAGTAAAATAGCCTTAGAGAAACGAATAGCATTGTGGAAAGGAATCCATAAAACCTTAAAAGATAATAATGCAATTTTTGCATAGTACATTTATTTAAATATTAAACTAACGAACATTAGTTAACTAAAATGTCAACAGTAGAATTAAAAATGCCCAAGATGGGCGAGAGCATTTCAGAAGCGACGATCTTAAACTGGTTGAAAAAAGTCGGAGATGCAGTAGAAGAAGATGAGACCATACTAGAGGTAGCAACAGACAAAGTTGATTCTGAAGTACCGTCACCTTGTAATGGTGTGATTGCTGAAATACGATTTGAGCCTAATGAAGTAGTTGAGATAGGAACTGTTATTGCGGTTATCGATGCCAGTGGTGAAGTGACAGTGACCCCCTCTGTTGAAAGTGAGGTAGCTAAAGATAAAAAACAGCCTGAAAAAGAGGTTGCTATACAAGAGAAACCTATAGCAGATAAAGAATTTAGGTCGTTAAACACCGGAGACAATGATGGTTTCTTGTCACCTTTGGTAATTAGTATTGCCAAAAAAGAAAACTTAAGTATAGAAGAGGTACAAAGTATTGCAGGTACTGGAGAAGGCGGTCGGATTCGCAAAAGTGATATGATGCTATATCTTAAAAATAGAACATATCCTTTACCAAGCCGCCCTCAAGCTATAGCACCAAAACCTGCATATAATGCTCCACCGATTAATTTTATTGAAGGAAAAGATCGTATTGTAGAGATGGATCGTATGCGAAAGATGATTGCGGACCATATGGTATACTCTAAGCATACTTCACCTCATGTAACCAGCTATATTGAAGTTGATGTGACCAATATTGTGAACTGGAGAAATCAAGTAAAGAACGAGTTTTTAGAAAAGTATGGTGAAAAACTAACATTCACTCCCATTTTTGTAGAAGCCGTAGCAAAAGCGATCACAGCATACCCAATGATCAATGTGTCTGTAGATGGAGATAAAATAGTAGTTCATGATGATGTGAATGTAGGGATGGCGACAGCATTGCCTAGTGGAAATTTGATTGTTCCTGTAGTCAAAAATGCTGATGAGAAAAACCTTCTTGGATTGGCCAAAAATGTAAATCATTTAGCTAATAGTGCTCGTAACAATGCACTAAAACCAGATGAAATAGGAGGAAGTACATTTACCATTTCAAATGTTGGAACTTTTGGAAGTTTGATGGGAACACCCATTATCAATCAACCCGAGGTAGCCATATTAGCATTAGGTATTATCAAGAAAAGACCAGAAGTGATTACCACCGAAAAAGGAGATGAAATAGCGATTAGAAGCATGATGTATTTATCCCTGTCTTTTGATCATCGTGTGGTAGATGGATTTTTAGGAGGTTCGTTTTTACGAAAAGTAGGAGACGAACTCGAAGCATTTGATAAGAATAGAAAAATATAAGTAGAATACATGCGCAAGGGATAGAAGCAAGCTACCATGTAGCGCAAATAGCCCGACCCGAAGGGATGCGCCCAAAAACAACATAAAAATGGAACAACAGATCAAAATTACAAGAACTTCAAATTCAGGATTAAAGGATATTGATTTTGACAATATTCCCTTGGGAACGGTATTTACCGATCATATGTTTGTTTGTGAGTATGAAAATGGAGCTTGGCAAAATCCTAGAATAGAACCTTTAGAACACATTCCTACACATCCTGCAGCTATGGCACTTCACTACGGACAAGCCATTTTTGAAGGAATGAAAGCTACAGTAGGGAAAAACAATACTCCACTGTTGTTTAGACCAGAAGAAAATGCCAAGCGTTTTAACCATAGTGCTGTGAGAATGGGAATGCCAACAGTTCCAGAAACCTTATTTGTAGAAGCTGTAAAACAGATTGTAGGTGTAGAGCATAATTGGATTCCGCCACATGACGGTAGTGCCTTGTATTTAAGGCCCTTTATGTATGCCGATGAGCCTTTTATCGGGATGCGGGCAGCAACAAGCTATAAGTTTATTGTGATTTGTTCTCCAGCAGGGCCATTTTTTACAAAGAAAATTAGATTATACGCAGAGACAGAATTCATTAGAGCTGCCGATGGAGGAACAGGTGAAGCAAAAGCAGCCGGAAATTATGCAGCCGCAATATTGCCTACCGAAAAAGCTAAAGCCAAAGGATATGATCAGGTACTTTGGTTGGATGCTAATGAACATAGATATGTACAAGAGGTAGGAACCATGAATATCTTTTTTAAAGTTGATGGTAAATTTATCACCCCAAGTACTGACGGTTCTATCTTAAAAGGAATTACCAGAGATAGTGCAATCACATTACTAAAGGATAAAGGATTTGAAGTAGAAGAACGCCCAATTACTATTGATGAGGTGATTCAATTCTCTAAAGAAGGAAAACTTGAAGAAGCTTTTGGAACCGGAACTGCTGTAGCTATTGCTATGGTTGAAGCGATTGGTTATAAAGATGAAGTAATCACTTTACCAGAAGATAATGTTGTAAGCCGAGATATGAAAACCACCCTCGATGATATCAAAACTCAGAAGAGAGAAGATAAACATGGTTGGATTATTCCTGTCACTATAGAGGAGAAAGTAGGATAAAGTAATAGTATGCTTGAAAAAGCAATCTGTATGTTAAAAAATTGAAGATTATGTTAGCTGAAAAAACAATTGCCAAAGAAGTATTGCAAGAGGCATTTTTAACACTTTGCAAGGCAAAATCAATGGCAGAACTGTATGAAGAAAACTTTAAAGTAGTTTCAAAATATGTGCATGCTACTTCTCGTGGTCATGAAGCGATACAAATTGCAGTTGCAATGCAATTACTGCCTCAGGATTTTGCATTTCCGTATTATCGCGATGATGCAATGTTGTTAGGAATCAAGATGAGACCGTATGATCTTATGTTGCAATTGTTGGCTAAAAAAGATGATCCTTTTTCAGGAGGAAGAACCTATTACTCTCATCCTAGTTTACGAGATGCCGATAAACCAAAGATACCACATCAGTCTTCTGCGACTGGTATGCAGGCAATTCCTGCAACGGGAGTCGCTTTAGGTTTACAGTATAAAGAATTGGTAGGACTTGATGATAAAGATATAAAAGATAAACCTTTGGTGCTTTGCTCATTGGGAGATGCCTCTGTTACCGAAGGTGAAATTGCAGAAGCATTTCAAATGGCTGCTTTAAAACAGCTTCCTATTTTATACTTGGTACAAGACAACGGATGGGATATCTCGGCAAATGAAGCTGAAACCAGAGCACAAAATGCTTTTGAATATGCCAGAGGATTTAATGGATTAGATGCTGTATCTATAGATGGAGCCAATTTTACAGAAAGTTATTTGACAATACAAGAGGCGATCCGAACAATAAGAGAAGAACGCAGACCGATGTTGGTGCATGCTAAAGTTCCTTTATTGAATCACCACACTTCTGGAGTACGAATGGAATGGTATCGTGATGATCTTGATGAAGCACGATCCAGAGATCCATATCCTGTACTTAGAAATCAACTTTTAGCAAATGGCTTTACCGAAAAGGAAATACAGGAGTTAGAGAATAATGCAAAAATAGTTGTTGCCGAAGATTTACAGAAGGCAATGAAAGCTGAAGACCCTAAACCTGAGGATTTATTTACAAATGACTTTGCTCCGACTCCTATTACAGAAGAACAAGGAGAACGATCTCCATCAGACAAAGAAGAAGTGGTCATGGTAGATTGCGCTTTGTTTGCTGTAGAAGAATTAATGAAGAAACACAAAGAGTGTTTACTATATGGTCAGGATGTTGGTGGGCGATTAGGAGGAGTATTTCGAGAAGCGGCAACATTGGCGCAAAAATTTGGTGATGAACGTGTATTTAATACCCCAATTCAAGAGGCTTTTATCGTTGGATCTACCGTAGGGATGTCTGCGGTTGGATTAAAACCCATTGTAGAAGTTCAGTTTGCCGATTACATTTGGCCGGGACTTAATCAATTGTTCACAGAGGTAAGTCGATCTTGTTATCTTTCTAACGGAAAATGGCCTGTATCGATGATTTTGCGTGTTCCAATTGGAGCCTATGGTAGTGGTGGGCCCTATCATTCATCATCGGTAGAGTCTGTAATCACTAATATTAGAGGAATTAAAATTGCATACCCAAGTAATGGAGCAGATTTAAAAGGTTTGATGAAAGCTGCATATCACGATCCTAACCCGGTTGTGATTCTTGAGCATAAAGGATTGTATTGGTCTAAAGTAAAAGGAACAGATGCCGCCAGAACCATTGAACCTTCTGAAGAGTATATACTTCCGTTTGGTAAAGCAAATATCGTACAACAGATATGGTCTCAGGATGAAAAAGAAACTTTGACGGTAGTAACCTACGGGATGGGGGTACACTGGGCGTTAAACGCAACAAAAGATATTTCTGATATTGTAGAAATTATAGATTTGAGAACATTATATCCTTTGGATGAAGAAACAATTATAGAATCGGTAAAGAAAACTAAAAAATGTTTGGTAGTAACCGAAGAACCGAGTAACAATTCGTTTGCAAGAGCATTGGCAGGAAAGATCCAAGAAGAATGTTTCAGGTATCTCGATGCTCCAGTGATGACGATTGGTTCAGAAAATATGCCAGCTATACCTTTGAATAGTACTTTAGAACAGACTATGATTCCTTCTACAGAAAAAGTAAAAACAAAGATTGAAGAAGTATTAAAGTATTGATGATTTTACAGGTCTAGTGTAAAAGGAAGAGTGAAAAAAATAATAAAAATAATATTTATAATTGGTGTCGCTATTTTTGGACTTGTCTGGGTACTTTCATCGATTTTTACAATGATGACTTTTAGTGATCAATTTGAAATTCATGAAGCCGAACATCTGGTATATCAAGAAGTATCTTCTATAGATTGTAGTGCTATCGGATATGATCATAAAGATCTCAAAATTCAATTTTCATATAGATATCCATTAGTCAATTTTAATGGAAAGCTTGAAATTATTGATAAAAAAGATACGATCAATAATCCAGAAGGAAGGCTTCTGTATTCGGGGCCTTATCACAATCAAATCATACTTGAAAATTTGTGTTACTCAAACAAAAACAAAGAGAGTTTACATAAAAATCTAGAATTTGTGTTCAGTGATAAGGATGCAGCATATTGGTTTTATTCGGATGTAGGAAAAAAAGGATATCCTTTTCTTAAACATAATGCGGTAGAAATTAAAATAGATTGGTTTTCGATACATCCTAGCAGACCCTATCGTATCAAGCCTATTGATTAAAAGATGAATTAATGATTTTTGGGGTCTATTTTTTTATAAAAATTCCAAAGAGTTCATTGCCTTGTCGTTCTGGTATCGAATTATAACATTTTTCAAATATGTTGACATCAAAATATTGGTCTAAGTAAGATAAGTAAAGGTTTTTATCTCCGCCAAAAGGTCGTTTTTCCATATCTCCTGTTAATGGGATATCAAACCATAATCCGACCAATTTACCATTTCTGGATAAAAGGTCAGAGATTTGTTTTGCGTATGCTTTTCTATTTTCTGAAGTTGGAGGAAAAGAACAAAAAAACGTTTGTTCTAAGATGAGGTCATAGCTTCCTTCAAGACTGAAAAAATCAGCTAATAGTAATTGATTCTTAGGAAAATTTGGAACCCTTGCGGCAAAAGCGTCAAGAGGTGTTTGAGAAATATCTAAAACAAAAACATTTTTGAACCCTTGTTCGAATAAGTATTCTGCTTCATATGCATTGCCCGCACCAGGAATTAATACCTTAATATCTTTATTGGTAAGTTGATCGATGTAATCTTTGATAGGAGTAGAAATATAACCAATATCCCATCCTGTACGTTCTTCGATGTATCTTTGTGTCCAATATTGACTTTCTTCAGCTTGACTTTTCTTCATGATTTTATACTATTGACACTTAATATTGTTCAATTTTGATTAGATTATCAAATCATTTTGGTGGTAATGATCTTAACCGGACATGCTTTTTGCGCTTGTTCACAGCTATCAAATATTGTATTGTCTGGAGACTTTAATGTGTGAAAACCTTTTTTCTCTGTGGCATGCATTAATACAGTTTTTCCATCTTTTTTAGACATTTGAAATTGAGCTGGTGCCATTTCTACACAGTAATTGCAGCCAATACATTTCTCACGTTGTAGTGTGACGACTACCATTATTCCTGTACTATTTTATAGAGTTTATCTGATGGACGAATTCTAAAGGATGTAGGGATTGTACATGAATCTCCTTTTTTTGCTACTTCTAGGTGTTCATCATTAACCATCATTTCTTCCAGATCAAATTCTTCGACACCCGTAGTAGGGCCTGTAACCAATAAAGTGTCACCTACTTTTATATCATATGCCTCAATTTTAAATTCGGCTATACTGGGTTTTGGGAAAAAATGTACTCCTTTTCCGATGTATACTTTTTTTTGTGTTGCTTTTGATCCAGAAACGTCGCTCCATTCGCCTAATTTTTGACCAAGGTAATATCCACTCCAAAAGCCTCTGTTATACACTTTATTGAGTTCTTCCATCCAAGTGGTTACCTTTTCTTGTGTATAGGTTCCATTTGCATAGGCATCTATAGCTTCACGATAGGTTTTGATCACTTTTGCTACATATTCCGGTGCTCTGCCTCGACCTTCAATTTTAAGTACTTTTGCCCCAGTATCGATGACTTGATCTAAAAAATCAAGGGTGCACAAATCTTTTGGAGACATGATATACTCATTATCTATTTCCATTTCAAAACCGGTTTCCTGATCTACTACAGCATATTTTTTACGACAATTTTGCTTACAAGCCCCTCGATTAGCTGATGAGTTATGTGAATGTAGACTTAAATAACACTTGCCAGATACAGCCATACAAAGAGCGCCATGACCAAATATTTCGATTTCTACTAAATTTCCTGATGGGCCTTTTATTTGTTCTTTTTCAATCTGATCACAAATTTTCTTTACTTGCCTTAAACTTAATTCTCTACTCATAACCATGGTATCGGCAAACATAGCATAGAATTTTACTGTTTCGATATTGGTAATATTGATTTGAGTTGATATGTGAACTTCCATATCGATTTGGCGAGCATATGCAATTACTGCTTGATCCATAGCAATTACAGCAGTAAGACCGGCAGATTTTGCAGCATCCAGTAACGTTTTTATTATTGATAAATCATGATCATAAATTATGGTGTTCAAGGTGAGATAAGTACGAATATTTTTCTTATTGCAACGGCGAGCAATTTCAGGTAAATCTGAGATCGTAAAATTAATACTTGCTCGTGCGCGCATATTCAACTGATCTACACCAAAATACACTGAGTCTGCTCCATTATCAATTGCTGCCTGCAAGGATTCAAAATTACCTGCCGGAGCCATTAGTTCTATTGTACCTGTACTTGTCATCTTTGCGCTATTATTTTCGGCCCAAAAGTACGTTATTTTTTGCCTTCATTGATCTAATAAGTTCTTAATTCTTAGGGTTACGTTTTATTCAGATTTGGGAATATTTTAGTGCAATGTAAAGTTTAAATAATACGATAATATGTTGTGTTTATTAATGATTATTCCAAAAGCCTACTCATGAAAAATAAGTAGGCTTTTGGTAATTTGTTTTTAAAGCATAAGCAACTCATAGCAAACTATTTCTGTGATATATCGTTTATTACCTTGATTGTCATCATAATCTCTCGAAGTCAATTTGCCTTCGATGGCAACTTCTTGTCCTTTGTTGATATATTTTTCGATGATTTCTGCTGTTTTTCCCCATGCTATGATATTGTGCCATTGTGTGTCTGTAATTTTATCTCCTTGCTTGTTATAATAGAAGCCATTTGTTGCAAGAGAGAATCTGGCTAATTTTTTTCCGGATTCAAGATTGATTATTTCTGGTTCTTGTCCTAAGTTTCCAATTAATTGTACTTTGTTTTTTAGTGTATTCATTACTATTTTTTTATGGTTAAACACTTTATGATGTCGATGTAGATGATCGATAGTACAAACCTAGAGTGTAGCACAACTAAGATTCGGTTAGTAAGTGTTTATTTTCGGTTGTAATCGTTTGTAGTCGTTTAAAAATGATTACTGAATTAGAGTTTCTATTGTATTTGAACTTTCAATTACACTATTGTTATACTTTAATGTCCAGCCTAATGAGCTAGTAAGAATATATATTTTTTGAAGTTCGCTGATCAATCTATTTTTTGAATTTTTGACCAAAGTTGATTTTTTTATTTTTTTATCTAATTGGTTGCTGACCTTTTTTTTGATCAAATTATGGTCTTCGGGACTAAACTTATTAAAAAAATCTTCTTGTAAATCGTGATATTGTATGTCGGGGTTAATCTTTATTTCTGCTTCTGGGATTTGAGTAATGGTTACTGTTTTTGTTTCGTGATCAAGCGTATGTTTTATTTTACTTAGGTCGTAAGAGACACTTACATCTGCATTTACCACAACTATTGCTTTTTTTCTGGCAGTGAGCATATCTAAGTATAGTTTTTTTGCATCTTTATAGGTAATGACTTCAGAAAAATGCCCTTCTGTAACGACTAATTTTCCTACATTTTGAATATGATCCAGAATTAAATCAGAAGATTGAAGTTCTGTTTTTCTTTGATGAGATTGGTCTATGAAGTATTTTATTCCGAACACTAATAACGCAGCCAATAGGGCTCCTAAAAGAAAGTTACGCATACTTTTAAGGTATAATTTCTTTTATAAATGTACAATAAAAAATAAGCTCTCGATAAAAGAGAGCTTATTTGTATTTTTTGTCGGATAAAGGTTATTTTGCCAAAGGAGGGTATTCTTCTAAGATAGCAGCAACAATTTTATTAACTCTTTCTTGTTTTTTACTGATGTCCTCGGTCAATACAGCAGTACCCATACCTTGCCAAACAAGTTCTCTTTTAGACGCATCTATAAGATCAATATATAATGTTCCTTCGGTATTGGTAGATACATAATTTTGGTTGCCTCCCCAAAACCAAGGGTTCCATCCCCAACCCCAGCCCCAGCCGAAGTTGTTTTGTTGTATGTTTACATTTTCTCTGGTAGTTGTAAAAATACTAACGAGCATATCGGGATTTTCT
This sequence comes from Aquimarina algicola, assembly GCF_006443095.1. GTDB lineage: Bacteria > Bacteroidota > Bacteroidia > Flavobacteriales > Flavobacteriaceae > Aquimarina > Aquimarina algicola. The sequence goes on along the minus strand of NZ_VFWZ01000002.1, from coordinate 27,894 downwards.
GACTTATAGAATCCTTTTGAAGCCATTCCTGCTTCTATTGCACGAAGGATACGTTTTTTGTCCAAGTCGCTGATCTCTGCCTTGTCTATTCCTGGTTTGAAGAATGCAAAGCTTCTATATCCGTTAAAGTTAGTTTGCTTATCATAATCCGAAGCCACACGCACACTCGAGCAAGAACTGAGAGTTATGATAAGGATTAATGATAAAAGTGAAAAAATTTTCATAATCCCTAATTTTTATAAATTTAACAATAGCTATTTTATTATCCTAACCACAAAAATTATACCATGAAGTATAAGTTTTTTTATTTTTTGCTGTAGGTATTAGTATTCTTATCATATCCGTAAGGGCAATGTCTACAACCGCTCTCACAGCAATACCCTCTTCGTAAATGATACTGTTCTGTAAAACATCTGTATCCTTCTGGGGTTATATAATAATCTCCTTCTTTTGGAGTTAATACTTTTTTAGGGTCATTCATATTTACAAAAATACTATCTTAGTAGTATATGCGCATAGTTGTTAACAAATATTTGATAGGTCGTCGATTTGTAGGAATCGCACTTTGGCCTTTTATAGTTGTAAAAGACTCTCTTCTAAAGGAAGACGAAGCGTTTATAAATCATGAAAGAATTCATATAAGACAACAAGCAGAATTATTGGTTTTACCTTTTTATCTTATCTATTTTGTAGAATACGTTATTAGAGTCCTACAATATAGAGATACACAGAAAGCATACCGGAACATATCATTTGAGCGTGAAGCTTATTATAATGAAGATGATTTAGACTATCTAAAAAACAGAAAACTCTGGAGTTTTATGAAATATTGGTAGTGCTGTGTTGTTTCTTTTTCTTTACAACATCAATCATGTTTTGTTTTTACACTATAAAGAATTGCTTCTGAGGATTGAGTGTAATCTGAATTCCATTTAAAATAATTACCTGTTTTAAAATAATTATCATAACGATATCCATTACCAACATAGTCATATAAAGTTACATATCCAGTATCTATACCTTTAGTAGTGCAAACCAGTTTGTATATTAATTTTCCATCTTCGATTTTAAGATAAATTGTAAACTTTTCGTGGTCGACTTTTCCTATGGTAACTTTTGCATCTCCATCACTAGTCCATTCTCCACTTTCGGGTTTTTGATAATATTCGATTACGATGTCGCCATCATACCACTGCGCTTTTACTGTTGCAGGAGAGTTTTTAAGACCAAGCTCTTCATTTTTTATCCCGTGTATTTGGGCAATATATGTTTGCTTTCTTCCTTCGCAATACGTCACTTTTAAGGTAGATTCCATCTCATGTGTACCTGTTGCCATAGACCAATTATCTTTTGTAGTTTGATTGCCTCTCCAGTATTCTCTTAATTCAGTACGACAATATTTTCCTGCATTCAACTGAGATTCACCTGATGTAGTATAACCTGTAAAATGAGTAAAAAAGGTATAGCTTCCATCTTCATTTTTATAAAAATATTGTTGCTGATCAGAAGTAAGCGCATAATTTTCGATGGTTTCATAGTATATAGAAGTGGCTTTGCCATTACCTCGATTGATAGGAACAGAGAGATACCAGTTTTTCCAAACAAAATTTTGTTGATCTTGTACAGGAGGATTCTCGGGTTCTTTATTGTCTTCTTCAGGTTCTTCTTCTCCTTCTGTAGCAACCGCTTCTGTTTCAGGAGTATTATCTTCTTCAGAACTACTGCAGCTTACTAATGCTATTGTAAAAAGTAAAAATACGAAAGGAATGATACGATATGAAAGTATGTTTTTAATCATAATCTTATAGTTGATTATTTTGGTCAACCAAAAATAGTTAAAAATAAATTAATGTACTTTTATGCAATTAATTAGAGTACTTACTATGCATTTTTTTTCTTCGGAAGAGCTATATTCAAAGAATCAACCTGTTCGTCATCCAATTCTTGATCGCTTCGGAATAGTTTTAGATATCAAAAGAGAAGATCAACTTCATAAAGATGTGTCAGGAAATAAATTCAGAAAGTTAAAATATAACTTTATCGAGGCCCAGCAATTAGGGTATACCTCTGTCTTAACATTTGGGGGGGCTTTTAGTAATCATATTGCTGCTACAGCTGCGGCCGGAAAAATTTTAAATATTCCGACAATCGGAATCATAAGAGGGGAAGAATTAGGTGTTGATCTTGTTAAAACCTTAAAAGAGAATGATACCTTGCGTTTTGCTTTGTCCTGTGGGATGCAATTTAGATTTATTACCCGAGAGGCGTATCGGCAAAAAAGCACTTCTACTTTTTTAAAACAATTACAAAAAGAATATAAAGATAGTTATATTGTACCAGAAGGTGGGACAAATGAATTGGCAATAAAAGGTTGTGAAGAAATTCTCGAAGCATCTGATGCTAGCTACGATGTTTTATGCTGTGCAGTAGGAACAGGAGGCACGATTTCTGGTATTATTAATAGTTCTTTTGAACATCAGAAAGTATTAGGTTTTCCAGCTTTGAAAGGAGATTTTCTTACTTCTGAAATTAAAAAATATACATCTCGAACAAATTGGAAACTTATACACGATTATCATTTTGGAGGTTATGGTAAAATAAATAGTGAATTAATTGAATTTATCAATACATTCAATAATGAACAGTATATTCCTCTGGATCCGGTTTATACTTCAAAGATGATTTTTGGTATTTTTGATCGTATTGAAAAAGGGTTTTTTACAAAAAATACTCGTATTTTAGCCATCCATACTGGTGGTTTGCAAGGTATAGCCGGAATGAACAAGAAATTAATGAAAAAGAAACTACCCCTTATTGCAATAAATGATTGAAATGAAGAAACTTATCGTATTGCTAGGCATACTTGGGTTTTTGGTCTCTTCTTGTGGAGGAAAGAAAACAGTAATAACCCAAAGGTCAAAAACGAACTCTCGACCTACTTCTGTAAACCGAATAGAGCGAAGTACAAGAGTAATTCCTTCTAGAAAAACTACTCCTGCGACTCCTAAAAAAGTTGCTCCGGTATTGTCATACAAAGATAAAGTACAACGTTACATTTACGAGTTTTCTGGTATTGCCAAAGATGAGATGAAAACATATGGGATTCCTGCTAGTATCACATTAGCCCAAGGGATTCTCGAGTCGGGTGCCGGGTATGGAGACCTAACACAAAGAGCAAATAATCACTTTGGAATCAAATGTCATGATTGGCAAGGGGCTCGTGTATATCATGATGATGATCGTTCTCAAGAGTGTTTTAGAAAATATAAATATGCAAGTGAGTCTTTTAGAGATCATTCGTTATTTCTAAAAAATAGAAAACGATATGCAAAACTCTTTACATACAAGCAAAAAGACTACAAATCTTGGGCTAGAGGACTTAGAGCTGCTGGATATGCAACCGACAAGAAATATCCTGAAAAACTAATATCGATTATAGAACGCTATCAGCTATATGAATTTGATGATGAAGTATTAGGTTCAAAGAAAAGAAAATATACCAGAGTAGAAAGTACAAAAGAGGTGAAAACGATAGTGAAAAAAGAAGAAGAGGTACAAACAATACCAACTTCTAATGATGGAGAACATATTGTAAGAAAAGGAGATACATTATATTCGATCTCCAGAAGATATAAAATAACTGTCGAAAAACTTAAAGTATTCAATAATCTTTCTGATAACACTATTAAGATTGGACAAGTACTTAGAGTTGCAGCAGCAGAAGAGGAAGAAGATTTTAACTAGTCATAAACTTTACACACTTGATTTACAAAAGAAGCAGCGCGTTGTTTGCAGAAGCGCAAAAAGTTATCCCTGGAGGGGTTAATTCTCCGGTTAGAGCCTTTAAAGCAGTTGGAGGCGATCCTATATTCGTAAAAGAAGCCAAAGGTGCATATTTATATGATGAGGATAACAATCGTTTAATCGATTATATCAATTCTTGGGGCCCAATGATTCTGGGGCATGCACATCCACCTGTTGTAGAAGCTGTTGTAGAAAAAGCTAAAAAGGGAACCAGTTTCGGAATGCCTACCGAAATTGAAACGCAAATAGCCGAATTGGCTGTGCAAATGGTACCTAATATTGATAAAATACGATTTGTAAACTCAGGTACAGAAGCTTGTATGAGTGCAGTAAGGTTAGCTAGAGGATATACCAGTAAAGACAAGATCATTAAGTTTGCCGGGTGCTATCACGGGCATAGTGATTCTTTTTTAATTCAAGCAGGTAGTGGAGCCGTTACTTTTGGTAGTCCTAATAGTCCGGGAGTGACACAAGGAACTGCAAAAGATACATTGCTTGCAAGATATAATGATATCAAACATGTAGAAGAAATCATGTCTTCTAATCAAGGTGAAATTGCATGTGTGATCATAGAACCTGTTGCGGGTAATATGGGATGTATTCCTCCTATAGATGGATTTTTAGAAGAGCTTAGAACGCTTTGCGATACTCATAATATTTTGTTGATATTTGATGAGGTGATGACCGGTTTCAGATTGGCACAGGGAGGTGTTCAGGAACTCCTAGGAGTCAATGCAGATATTGTAACTTTTGGTAAAGTGATTGGTGGAGGATTACCGGTAGGGGCTTTTGCAGCACGTTCAGAAATTATGAACCATTTAGCACCATTAGGCCCTGTGTATCAGGCAGGAACTTTAAGTGGTAACCCTTTGGCTATGGCAGCCGGTTTAGCAATGCTTACAGAACTACATACAAAACCAGAAATATTTACCAGTCTTGCTGATAAGACAGAATATTTGCATAAAGGTATTGCAAATGCGCTTACAAATCATAAAGTAACACATACGATTAATAGAATCGGTTCTATGATTTCTGTACATTTTGCAGAAGACAAGGTTGTTGATTTTGATGCTGCTGCAAAAGGAAATAATGATACCTTCAAAAAGTTCTTTCATGGGATGCTTGATAACGGTATTTATATTGCTCCAAGTGCTTTTGAATCTTGGTTTATTACCGATGCATTGACTTATGAAGATCTTGATGAAACTATTAAAGCAGTAGAAGAAGTGGCAGAGATATTATAAATACGGTTTAATTTTATTAGAATTGTAACAATGAATATAATTATTTTTGGACCGCCGCTTGCAGGAAAAGGAACGCAAAGTAAGCAAATAATAAGAGATTTTGATTTAATTCATCTTTCGACTGGAGATGTGTTAAGGGAAGAGAAAGCAAGAAAAACTGAATTAGGGATCAAAGCTTCAAAATATAGCGATAAAGGCTTATTGGCACCTGATAGTTTAGTAGCGCAAATTGTTGAAAATTTCTATCACGGTCATAAATCTGAAAAAGGGATTTTATTCGACGGATATCCGCGAAATATAGAACAAGCTAAGCATCTACTAAATGTAGTAAAAAAGGATAATGCATCTTTCGATTATATTATTTTTTTAAAAGTTTCTAAACAAGAACTTCTTAGAAGAGCTGTAAAACGAGCAGAAGAAGAAAATAGAAAAGATGATAAAAATAGTGATGTTGTAATAAAGAGGATTAACGAATTTAGTAGTTCTACAATTCCTGCAATAGATTATATGAATCAATCAGGGATCAATTTAATTGAAATTGATGGAAACCAGCCTATTAAAGATATCTATGAAGTTATATATAATAAACTGAGGTAATCCTATTTGTTATTGATTTTTATAGAAACTATCTTTTTAAGATATAGAATACGTAAAAGTAACTTTATCACAAGGAATTTTGTAAGGTATCAACAACACTCCAATTTTACTTAAAATGTTCTCAGAATCTATGAAATGACTCTTTTGAGTTTAAAAATGATTAGAGGTATTCTGGCATTATTCATGGATTTCCGGAAAACATCTCTGGTTTTCTGGGAACACTTATTGAGACTTAGGATTATTCTAAATAAGTAATAGGTTAGACACTCATTTTGGATTACATATTCATTAAGAAGATAGCCAGTGTTCGACACTTATAATTTTTCCATCACTCAATTGTACATTATATGTTTTAGCATCAACATCACTCTTTTGTATATAGGCGTAGCTTTCTAAAAGCGATAGCCCACCATAATCTGCATAGTCTTCTCTAATAGGCAGTATAGCAATATCAGCTATGTTTTTTTGTGTCTTTGTATACCGTAATATCCAGTTTAACCATTTAGATTGTAGAGCATCTTCTGTAGCAACAAAAACGAGTTTCTGGCATTCTTGAAGTTTTTGTTGTATATGCTGTTGGGTAATGTCATCACTGTTTTCAGGAATATCTTCATCTACCCAATTCGCGTACACTAATATCTCGAAACATTTTAAAAAATTAACTGCACACTCCAATAATTCTTCTTCACCTTTTTGATATACAATAAATACGGGAATCTTTAGGTTTTTGGTCTCTTCTTTAAAAAGTTGCAGACTCTCTTCGATACTTTTGAGATATATTCTTGCCGCATTTTTAAACTGAAGCAACTCGAATTTTGATATAATATTCATGAATTGTTTCCCTGATTTGTGTTCTAGTGATAACGCTCTGCATCTTGTTTTTGTTGTAAGAAACTGTATTAAAAGATGTTAAAGCTTTATGATTTGTAAAACGATAAATGTGTAAAAGGTTAATTGATTTTTATAGAATAAAAACAGACAATAGTTTACTCTGACGATTAAGAAACTAATGCTAACGTAGTCTCATAAAGATTAGTACTATAGATTTTAGCTTTTAACCAGGCATAAAAACTTAAATCAAAAATATCCTCTTCTCGAAATTCTTTTTTGTTGAGTGTGTTTTTGATGATCTCTTTGAACTCTTGATCGGCTGATAATTCTGGTTTATTATGGTATAGTATAGAAAGTTTTAAAAATTGTAGTACACGTTCTTCATTATTTTCTTTGAGATAAGAAAGGTGTTTTTTCCTAAAACTTTTAACTCTGGATTCTACCAAATCGATATGATCTAGGTCGATATGCAATAGAATTTCGATAAGATTCTTTTTTACAACCCATGCAGTACCTGCCTTTTCTGTATACCAATGATCACTATGATAGAAGCTATTGAGTGTATGAAGCGCTTTTTTGCACTCTTGTTGTTGGAAAAGGCATACAACAAGTCCTAGCTTTAAGTCTAATATATAAGAAATTTGATCTTTAAATTTTTCATATTCAAAGCTGTCTAATATCTGTATGGCTTCTTGAGCTTGATAGGTATAATTGAGGTTTAATGTTTGTAATAAAGTATATTGAGGAAAAAAACGCTTGTAATATTTTGATTGATGCTTTTTCATTTGAATCAACATCATAGCAAGATAATCGATAGATTTTTTAAAGTTCTTATTCCTAAAATAGAAGTTTGCTACATAATACAGGATTTGGATATGATAAAACAAATGCTTGTCGGCAAGATTTTCTTTATTGTCAATGGTTGTGTACACTTTTTCTACAAAAGGGAGTATCGTTTGATAATCTCTTGTGATGTAGGCTGTCTTATTTAGAATTTCTAAGAGCTTGTAAAGAGATCTAAACGTTAAATCTTTTGTAATCGAAATCTCAAATCTATCTAAAGATTTTTCTATCGTAGTGACTACGTCTTTATGTTGTTTTTTTAATTCATGCTGTACAGTAGCATAAAATAAATTTAGATTTTCTTCTAATTGTAATAGTTTTTTGTTGTCCTTAAATTTAATTAATAAAGTCTCTAGCTCGATAGAAGGATTAAGATGCGCATATTGAATTTGTGAGTAATAAATTTCATTCAAAATACTAAAGAGGGCATATGATTTGGCTTTTTTTTCAGCTTTATCAATAGTTTTAAATGCTATTTTATATTGCTTTTGTTCAAAAAATATCCTGCCGGCTATTAGTAGTTTCAGAATTTCCATTTCTTCAGAAGTTTCACCTTCAAAACTTTTGGAAGCTACAAAATCGATTAAAGAATCATGTAATCGTTTACTTAATGCATGATAAGCACCTTTGGCACTTTTGCCATAGAGTTGTATATCTATGTCTTTTGGAGTAATAGTCGTAGTACTTAAAATCTTAAATAATTGAATGTTTTTGGTGTCATTTCTCTTGTTTTTTTGCTTCAATAGAGAAATAAAACTTCGTTTTTCTTCTACAGATAATGTTTGTATGATTGAAGAAATTGTATTCATTATATAGTAAGTTTAATTTTTTAAAAATACTATAAATACTGATAAAATAGAAAATTGATTTGAAATATATCATAAGTTTTATTGCAAAATTGAATTTCACCTTCAATAGAATCCTTGCACATTTGTATCGTTGAATTGAACTATAAAATAATCATCAAAATCAATTACAATGGAACATAAATTTAATAGTGATACATCAGATATTACAAACGAGAAAACCGAAAAACAAGAGTATAATGTAAAACCAACACCTGCTTTTATATCAGCATCGTGGTTAGCACTCTTTATAGGGATGACATCATACTGTATTGGATTATGGAATGCTTATATGGAACTCAATGAAAAAGGGTACTATTTTACAATTCTTTTGTTTGGATTATTTTCTGCAGTATCTGTACAAAAAAGTGTAAGAGATAGATTAGAAGGAATACCCGTTACAGACATATATTATGGGATTAGTTGGTTTACTACGTTAGCCTCTATTTTATTACTTGTTATTGGATTGTGGAATGCAGACTTAGATCTTAGCGAAAAAGGATTTTATGGAATGTCTTTTACATTAAGTTTGTTTGCAGCAATTGCAGTTCAAAAAAACACAAGAGATAAAAAGTTTATAGAAAATAGAGAGCAATAATCAAGAGAAGAAGCCTTGCAAAGGGGAATACAGCTTGGCTTCTTGTTTTGATGATTAAGAAGACGGTCGTGTGGCTGCGGCCGTATTTTTTAATACATAAGAATACATCAAGTCTATAATAAAAATCTTTTGATATGAGATTGGATAAAGAATTACAAACACTTGTACAAGATAATGTCATTTCTCTTGAAACTTCAAATAAAATTAAAGCATACTATATCGCTAAAAATAAAGAAAAACCTAATCTATTATTTTTGGTTTTCGGAATTTTTGGAGCATTATTAATAGGTTCTGGCATCATTCTGATGATCGCACATAATTGGGATAACTTTTCAAAGATTACAAAAACTATCTTTGCTTTTGCTCCTTTGGTAATAGCACAATCTTTGGTAGGATTTTCTATATTTAAAAATAAGGGGAAAGCTTGGAAAGAAGCTTCGGGAACATTCCTTTTTTTTACTGTAGGATCTAGTATTTCGATGATAAGCCAGATTTATAATGTTTCTGGAAGTTTAAGTTCTTTTCTTATCATTTGGACAATACTTTGTATTCCATTATTATATCTATTACGATCACATGCCGTGGCATTACTTGTATTGCTTACAGGTACATATTATGCATTAGCCGCAAAGATTTGGGATCATAAGATTATAGAAGCACCATGGGTGTATATGGCTTTCTTTTTATCAATACTTCCATATTATATAAGTCTTTTGAAAAGAAATGCATCGAGCAATGCAGTAACCATTTTTAGTTGGATGCTGCCTTTAAGTCTCATGATTGGATCGCTTACCTTTTTTAGAAGTCATGATCATATGGTCTTTGTTTTGTATGTAATTACATTCGGAATCCTATATAATATTGGTAAGTTTTCAATATTTAAAGAAGTAAAAAGATTACGTAATGGTTTTTTGATAATAGGTTCTTTGGGTACCATAATTCTTTTGGTCGTAACAACATTTCAGTGGATTTGGGGAGATTTGTTAGACGAGGTTTCATCCTATATGGGAGAACTTTTTAATGTTATCATAATGGGTACAATAGCCTTGTTAGCTTTGGGATACAACATTTTTAGAAAAGGAATCCGATCTATAAACCTTTTTCAAGTTGCTTTTGTTGTTTTTGTATTGATATACTTTTTATTATATCAAACAGAAAATATTCCTGTTATTTTGATGAACCTACTCGTTTTTGCATTAGGGGTATCTACAGTGATATCAGGAGCGCAAAAATTTAATTTTGGACTTCTTAATTTTGGACTTTTAATCGTTTCGATACTAATCATATGTAGATTCTTTGATACAGAAATCAATTTTGTTCTCAAAGGTTTTGCATTTGTTCTGGTAGGGTTGGGGTTCTTTTTCTCAAACTATATCATGCTAAAAAGAAAGAAAGTAATAAGTAATACTTAATAAAAAGAAAAATGAAACTTAATTATATGTTTATTGGATTTATTGTACTAGCCTTGATACAACTTGTTGTTCCTTTTAAAATGATGCATGATAGCGAAAATGTAATCACTTCTGGAACACCTTATAAATTTAAAACAAGGCCGATCGATCCTACAGATCCATTCAGAGGAAAGTATATCACACTACAATATAAAATGAGATATTTTATCACATCAGACACCACATTCACATCATTAACCACATTTGCGCCGGGAGATGATATAAGGGTATATATTAAAAATGATCAAGCAGGCTTTGCTGTAGTAGACACAATTAGTAAAAAACCTTTAGATATGAATACAGATTTTGTAATGGCAAAAGTAACAGATTCATACAAAGGAAAAGTAATGTTTGAATTACCTTTTACAAGATTTTATATGGAAGAAACAAAAGCATACGATGCAGAACTTGCATATAGAAAGGCAAATAGAAGGCGCTTAAGAAAAAAGGTATACAGTTTAGTATATGTTAAAGATGGAAAATCAGTACTGGATAATGTTTTCATAGATGATATACCGATCAAGAAATATGTAGAACAAACAAAAGATTCTCTGCTAACGAATTAGCGTTGTCAAAAGTGGTATTCGAGCATACTATATTTGCTCCAAAAGTTGTATTGACTTTTGGAGCTTTATTTTTTTATGAAATAATATTATGAAGGCTTCATTATGTTTTTCTTAGTGTTGAGACAATCCTTTTTTAAAAATTGTATAAAAAATATTTGTGTAACCAAATGGTTACGTTTATATTTGTAACCATTTGGTTACCTAATTTTATGAGAAGAGATGTTTTTCAAGCAATAGCAGATCCAATACGAAGAGATATAATATCGCTTTTGGCGAAGGAGATGCTTACTGTGAATGCCATAGCCGAAAACTTTGACATCAGTCGCCCCGCAGTTTCAAAGCACCTTAAAATACTAAGAGAATGCGGTATTATTACAATTAATAAGCAAGGAAGAGAACAACTCTGCCAAATTGAGCCCAAAAATCTCGTTCCTGCATTTCTTTGGATCGATCAATATCGAGAATTGTGGGAACAAAAACTCGATTCTTTTGAAGCATATTTAAACGATTTACAATCTAAAACTCAAGAAAATGGAAAAAACAAATCAAACAAATGACCGAACCGTAACATTAAAAAGAACGTTTAATGCTCCTATACAACTTGTTTGGGAAGCTTGGACACAGTCAGAGCATATTGCCAAATGGTGGGGGCCAAAGGGAATGGATGTAAAGGTTTTGGAACACGATTTTAAAGTGGGTGGAAAATGGAGATATAGTATGATGATGCCTAACGGAAACGAATTTATTTCTGAAGGAGTTTATACCGAAATTGTGGAGTTTGAGAAAATTATTTCTTCAGCGGATTTTAAACCAATGACCGAAAATGTTGAAATACAAGCTCTTTTTGAAGCAGATGGAAACAAAACTAACTTTACATTCAATGTAGTTCACCAAACAGAAGAATACTGCAAACAACAAGAAAAATTAGGAATTATGAATGGTTGGGGATCTGTTTTTGATAGGTTAGCAGAATTTTTAAAAGAAGAATAATGTAAAAACATGCTTTTGTGATTTTGACTTAAAAATTAGAAATTTAATCTTTTGGAGATATAACATTCAAATCGTAATTATGAAATCAACTACTCAAATAGCAAAACACCTACGTGATGTTCACTTTGGTGGGAACTGGTGCATATCAAACCTTAAAGACACCTTGGAAGGTGTTTCATGGGATCAAGCGACAAAACAAATACAATCTCTTAATACTATTGCAGCTTTGGTATATCACACAGGGTATTATATAAAAGCTGTTGCAGGAGTATTAGAAGGAAAACCACTAGAAGCCAAAGACAAGTATAGTTTTGATCACCCTCCTGTTCAATCTCCTCAAGATTGGGAAGCATTGTTACAAGAAACTTGGGACTATACAGAGAAATTAGCAGAGTTGATAGAAAAGTTTCCGGAAGAAAAGTTATGGGATGATTTTGTGGATAAAAAATATGGAAATTATTATCGGAATTTTTTAGGACTAATAGAGCATACACACTATCATCTGGGTCAAATAGTATTAATTAAAAAACTGTTAGTAGAACACACAGATTAATTTTTTTCATCTTCGATTAAACCTTTTTACAATGTAGATGTCTAAATAAATAGGAACCCAAAAATTGTAAAGGATATGAAAAGATTATTTAACATTGTATTGCCTGTTTTTATGCTATTAGGAGTAGTAACTACATCTTGTGCTACTACCGTTCATACGAGACCCTCTAATGATATAGTGATTACCAAAATTCGCCATCCAAAAATGATTGTGCATAATAATATAAAATATTATCGAAGCAGAGGTGTCTGGTATTTAAAAAATAATAGAGGCTATAGAAAAGTGGCAGCACCTGTGGGAGCTAGGGTAAAAACTCTGCCTAGAGGTTCTAAAAATGTGAAAATTCGTGGTGTAAAATATTACAGATGTAATGGGGTACATTACAAAAAATCCGGAGAGAGATACATTATCGTAACTATATAGATATTGAATTGATGGTTGATAACTACAACAAAGAGGCTTTTATGTTATTTAAAAGTCTCTTGTTTTTTTACCAGGCTTCTTCAATTTTAATGCGTTGTCCGTTTTGATACGATCCAATAAAAGCATTACTAAACCCTAATCTTACCAATTCTCTTCTGAATTCTTTAGCTTCATTGAGTGTTTCAAAATTACCTAAAGCATACTTATTAAACCCTTCGCTTTTAATTTCTTTAAAATTGACAAAATTTTCAGAATATAAAGACAAATTTTTATCCTCAAAAGCTCCAATCTGAACAGCATATATTATTTGACCTGTCAAAGTTCCTGTTTTGGAAACTTGAGTAGCAGTACCCCCATCGGCTTGAATTTCTTGATTCATCGAAAGGTTTTGAATCGTTTCTTTCAGTTCATTTATTTTAGAATCTCTTAGACTCAGAGCAGATTTGTGATCTTTTTGAGTGATCATATTTGCAGGAGTGTTAAAATTCATAAAATAAACTGTTCCGGCGACACCGAGTATGGCTATTATTCCTAAAATAATGGTTGCAATTTTAAACTTTTTAGCTTTCTCTTTTTCTCCTTCAATTGCTTTTTTATGAATATACTCTGCGGTACGTTTTGCCTCATCGGCATTTTCGATTTGATCTTTATAATTCTTTAACTCTGCGTCTGTTATAAAAGGCATTTGATTAGTATTTAATGCTTCAAATATAAATGATTCTGATAAAAATCCAAGCTTTACGAATAATCAACATGTTAACAAGTTGTTATGAGACACATAAAATAAGATTAAAGTTGATATATGGAAGTATGCTTTTAACATAAGATTATTAAGGTTTATTTAATCCATACATAACATTAAGGTTGTTATCCCCCAATACCTTTAGGGACGAACAAAAATCATTGAAATGGATAGAAGAAAATTTTTTGAAAAATCAATTTTAGCTACTGGGGGCCTTATGTTAGCATCTGTATATATCAGCTGCAGTGATGATGATGAAGGGCCTGATATAGAAATTCCTGATCTTACTAAAAATAACTTTTTTGAAGGTATTGCAAGTTTTGATCCTACTGGTACAAGTGTAATTATATGGAGTCGCTATACGCCAGAAAGCAAAGAATCTGTGGCAGAAGGTATCTCAATTAATTGGCAAGTAGCTACAGACGAAAATTTTGAAAATATTGCACGAAGCGGAGAGTTCTTAACTTCAAAAGAACGTGATTATACTATCGCTGTAGATGTAAGGGAACTACAATCTAACAGTAAATTTTATTATAGATTTTTTAACGCCGAATCTAAAGCAGTTTCTGCAGTTGGAGAGACAATAACCTTACCAGCGGCAGGAGACAGTGTTGCAAATGTAAAATTAGCAGTATGTTCTTGTGCAAATTATGCAGCCGGCTTATTTAATGTATATGGTGCTATGGCAAATTCTGATGCAGATGTTATTGTACACCTAGGGGATTATATTTACGAATATGCAGATGGAGAATATGGAACAAACGAAAATACAGAACGATTAGGCAGAACGCACAAACCATCTACCGAAATTATTAAATTAGAAGAGTATAGAGAACGCTACAAGCAATATAGAAGTGATTCTCAATTACAGCTAGCGCATCAAAAAAAGCCATTTATTTGCGTATGGGATGATCATGAGATTACTAATGATGCTTATAAAGACGGGGCAGAAAATCACGATGCAAGTGAAGGGTCTTATGAAGAAAGAAAAAGAGTAGCTTTGCAAGTATATAGCGAGTTTTTACCTCTTAGATTTGATAATCCTGATAATCTGGAGAAAATATACAGATCTTTCGATTTTGGATCACTTTTAAGTTTACATATGCTAGATACCAGAATTATTGGTAGAGATGAGCAACTTGCTTTTGGTACTTTTATTGATACTACAACAGGGCAATTGGACGGAGCAGCTTTTCAAGCTGCGCTTCAAGATCCTAATAGGAGTTTACTGGGAACAGAACAGTTGAGCTGGTTATCGGGAGTAGTGTCTGGGAGCAGTGCTTCTTGGCAAGTACTGGGACAACAAGTATTGATGGGTAAAATGTTTATGCCGGCAGAAGTACTTATTCTACTGGGCAGAATTATAGGAGAAGTTTCTGCCACAGGAGGAATCTCTGATGAAACAGCAGCGACTTTTCAGAAAACATTGCAAGATCTTACTGAGATCAAGTCAAGAATTTTGGCAAATGATGCTACACTTACAGATGAAGAAAAAGCTAGAGTTACAAACGTAGTACCTTATAACCTTGATGCCTGGGACGGATATTTTGCAGAACGAGAAAAACTATATCAGGCATTAGGGGATAAAAAATTAGTGTGTTTGGCAGGAGATACTCATAACGCTTGGCATAATAAACTCAAAGATTTGACAGGCAAAGAAGTAGGAGTCGAGTTTGCAACGTCATCAGTGACCTCGCCGGGTCTAGAACAATATGTAGGACTTGGTTCAGTAGAACAGGTCAAAGGTTTTGAACAATCATTACAAATACTCATAGATGATTTACAATATACAGATGCTTCTAATAGAGGATATCTCAAAGTAACATTTACGGCAGGTAATGCCGAGGCGCAATGGAATTTTATCAATACGATTGCCCAAGAAGGTTATACAGAAACTGTAGGAAATACAGTGTCGTATAGTTAGAATTGTTTTTAATAGGGGGAAACGCAACCAATATTTGGTTGCGTTTTTATTTTTAAATTATTCTGTAGCTGTTAGAGATTGTTGGTTTTAGAGTTAGGAATTTAGAAGACTATCCTTAATCTATACAATTTCTATATCTAGAGAAGTTTCTGTCTTGGTTACTTTAGCAAGTTTATTTTTAGTAAGTTCTTTCACAGATTTATCCCATTTCTTATTACTTAATCCAGATTGAGTTTTAAGATCATCTAGAGGAAGTTTTTCTGCATCTTTTAAGATTTTCAGAATACCCTTTGCTTCATCACTAATGGCAACGGCTTTGCGCTCCGGTTTCATTTGCGGAAAGAACAGAACTTCTTGTATTGATTGGTTGTTGGTTAAATACATAATCAATCGATCCATACCAATACCCATTCCAGAAGTAGGAGGCATACCATATTCTAGCGCTCTTATAAAATCGTGATCGATAAACATAGCCTCATCATCTCCTTTTTCGCTCAACTTTAATTGATCTTCAAAACGTTCTCTTTGATCAATAGGGTCATTAAGCTCAGAATAAGCATTGGCTATTTCTTTACCACAAACCATCAATTCAAAACGTTCGGTTAATTCAGGATTATCACGATGCTCTTTACATAAAGGGCTCATTTCTTTAGGATAGTCAGTTATAAATGTAGGTTGAATATAGTTGCCCTCACATTTTTCTCCAAAAATCTCGTCGATAAGCTTTCCTTTACCCATCGTCTCATCAACTTGTATTCCCATTTCTACAGCAGCTTGTCTGATTTCATCTTCAGATTTTCCGGTGATATCAAATCCTGTAAAGTGTTTAATAGAATCTGCCATAGTCACTCTTGCATATGGAGCTTTAAAATCAATTTCATGACCATCAAAAGTAGCAGTAGTAGTACCGTTTACTGCAATAGCACAATGTTCTAATAATTGCTCACAAAACTCCATCATCCAGTTATAATCCTTGTAGGCAACATAGATTTCCATCGCTGTAAACTCAGGATTATGGGTTCTATCCATTCCTTCATTTCTAAAGTTTTTAGAAAATTCATAAACACCATCAAAACCACCAACAATTAATCTTTTTAGATATAACTCATTGGCAATACGCATATATAAAGGAATATCCAAAGAGTTATGGTGAGTTACAAAAGGACGTGCTGCAGCTCCACCAGGAATTGGTTGTAAAATCGGAGTTTCTACCTCAAAATATTCACGATCATTAAAAAAACTACGCATCGCATTGAATAGCTTAGTTCTTTTCACAAAAACTTCTTTTACATGAGGGTTTACAGCCAGGTCAGCATATCGTTGTCGGTAACGTTGCTCAGGATCATTAAATTCGTCATATACGTTACCTTCTTGATCTTTTTTAGGCAGAGGTAAAGGCCTTAAAGCCTTGCTTAATACCGTAAAGTTTTTGACAAGTATTGTTTTTTCTCCTACCTGAGTAGTAAAAAGTTCTCCTTCTACACCAATAAAGTCTCCGATATCTAATAATTTCTTGTAGATCTCGTTGTATTGTGTTTTGTCTTCTCCGGGACAAATCTCATCCCTGTTAAAATATACCTGTATGCGTCCATCTGCATCTTGTACTTCGGCAAAAGAAGCCTTACCTTGTATTCTTCTAGACATTAACCTACCAGCGATAATTACTTTTTTACCTTCTTCAAAATTAGCTTTAACCTGTTTTGAGGTGTGATTTACAGGGTATTGAGCAGCAGGATAAGGATTGATGCCCATGTTTCGCAAAGCTTTTAATTTCTCTCTTCTTACAAGTTCTTGTTCTGATAGTTGCATAAATTCTACATTTTAAGGCACAAAAGTATAGTATTTGAAGAATTTAAAGAAAAGTCTTCTCAAAAAACTTTTACCCTTGATTTGGTCGCTGCTGCAATTCTTTGATTTTATCTTTTATTTTAGAATTATCTTCAAATTGTAATGCTTTTTTGTAGTAGGTGATAGCCTTCTTTACATTCTTTAATTGATCATATTTTTTGGCAAGACTAATATAAACATCTGCTTCTTCAGGGAATAATAATGTATTGAAGTGTAATACTGCTAATGCATCATTTTGTTTATGAGAATAGAATAGTACACTTGCATAAGTATTCAATTCATAAAGAGATGTGGTTTTGTGTTTCAATAGATCTATAGTTTCTTGAGTATTTTTGTTGAGGTAGTCAATACCATGTTCAGAAATAATACCATGCATAAGTTGTACAGACTCATAGTTTGGAGTATACTCTTTTGTAATGATATCGATAAGATCTTTTTCAAGTGTGTTTTTTGGAGATTCAACAATTCGATTGACTTCTTTCCCATCTTTATATATTATAAAAGTAGGAACTCTATGTATGCCTAAACCTTCTTGTTCTCCTCCAGGGCTTTGTTTATAATCTTCTCTGTTTCGACCTACAGCTACAGTGGTTAATCGATCTAATGGAAAATTGCTTTCCTTCAATATTTTATAAAAACGAGGGACCTCTCTCTTACTATCCCCACACCATGTTCCCATAAAAATAGATATGGTATATTTTGGTAATAGTGTTTTTAGAGTAATTACACTATTTTCTTGAGGTGCATAGTCATCATAATTTTTTAAAAACCATTGATCATAAGGAGCTGTCGAAAGTTTTTCGTTGTTGATTTTGCCCAAAAGCATAGGGGGTTGATCTTGTTGAATAACTTCGTGGTTAAATACTTGTGCATAGCTAGTACTATAAAGCACAATTAATAATAATGTGAGAAATGTGTGTTTTTTCATAATATTCAGATTTTTTGAATTCGCTGAAATAAAATTCTAAATTGAAAGATAAAATCTGAATAAAGTAAGGGTTGAAACCGGTACTAGAACCCAGGTGGATTTTTTCTACCGTTTGATATATAGGGATTTAACTTCGTCTCTAGAAGAGACTTTTAGTTTTTTGTATAAGTTGTTGATATGTGTTTTTACAGTACTTACACTTACAAACATTGATGAAGCAATCTCTTTGTTTGTTTTATTGTTTAGAATTAGTTGAAGTACTTTTTCTTCTTGTTGTGTCAATTGATTTTCAATCGCATTCAAAACTTTTTTGTTTTTGGATTTTGAATATTGATACATATTAAAAGTTAAGGAAATAATGAGTAGGCCAACAAGAACCCATATCCAATATGATGCCCTATTGGGTTGTTTTGGAAGCGCAATAAATGTATCTGAAGCTAGCTCTGATTCATATTGAGTGGTGTATGGACTATTTGGATATACTGTTTTAAGCTGTGCTAACACCTCTTGATAAAAAGAATTGTTTTTTAAGTCTTTGAGATAAAAAGAATGCAAACGGTTTGATTTGTTTGATACAAAAGCATATACATATAATCCCACCAAAGGTTCTTGAGTCTCTTGTGCATATTTTTGTAACGTAGAAAACCATTTTTGAGAGTTCAATTTGCGGTTGGTTTCACTTCTGTAAGTAGTAAAAGCAAATCGCATCTCCTCAACTATAGAATCTACTTTAATAAAAGCATCACTCTTTTCATTACTGGAAACAACTTTACAAAAAACCTCTGTATCAAAAGAAAATGGTAAAGAAATACTGTCTTTATTATGGGCAATGAAGAGAATCTCTTTACTATCAGGACAAAAACCATCAAAATGAACTAATTTTTGCTCCTGATTTGAACAATTTTCTATATGTATTTTATAAATTCTATTGTCTACAGGTAAATTATCTCCTGAAAAACTAAAATATCCTGTAGAATCGCAAACTGTTTTTTGGATGATCTGTTCGGGATAAACACCTGATAATTGTCTATAGTCTTCAATAAGAGATAAATAAACTTCTACAGAAGTATGTTCCTGATGTACAAAGCCTGAAAAATTATACTGTGCAACACCTGTATTGCATATAGTAAAGGTTATCAAAATGATGATAAAGTATATTCTCATGGTGTGCTAAAATTATTTAAAATATCTAAAATTAACTCATTGTAGGTTTAAAAAAATGAACAAAATAAAATGTTATATCAATACAATATGATAATAGCATAGTAACGATAACTTGCGTTATGTTGAAAAAAGTTTATTTCAGTAACCTAATTATAAAACATTTTTTAGTTTTTTTGAAAGTGATGGGACGCTATTTAAGAGATTTTACCTTTGTTACTTGATCATTTGACTGTATTTTTCGAAATTATTCTGAGGATTATTGTCTTATTTTGTACCTATACTTGTAACATTGCAGGTGTTTTGACTACATATAGATATAACACTTAATTTTAAAATATAATATCAATCAATGAGTTTTTGGAGAGTTGTACTTGCTATCTTTTTTCCACCTTTGGCTATTATAGACAAAGGATGTGGTTCTGTTCTAATCGTTTTATTACTTACGTTATGTGGTTGGGTTCCCGGTACTATCGCAGCGTTGGTAATCCTCAATAACCCCAATTCCTGATCTCAATCTTCTGAGCGCTGCTCCATAATATCAAAATCCTTATTTTTGTAGAAATGTAATTGAATATTTTTTATAAAAGATAGATGCATGAACAAGAATATTGAAGTAAGAGAACTAGGGAGAAAGGATTTTAAAACAACTTGGGAGTATCAAGAAGATCTTTTTAAACATATTTTAGACACAAAAGTAAAGAACCGTAGAGAGGACGCCGGTTTGCAAACATCAAATTATTTTCTCTTTGTCGAGCATCCACATGTGTATACATTAGGTAAGAGTGGTGATATCAGTAATTTATTATTATCCGAAGAGCAACTCAAAGAAAAAGGAGCAACATTTTATAAAATAAACAGAGGAGGGGATATCACGTATCACGGTCCTGGGCAAATTGTTGGATATCCTATTTTGGATTTAGATAATTTTTTTACTGATATTCATAAATATCTTCGATTTCTAGAAGAAATGATTATTCTTACGCTTGCAGAATATGGTATTGTAGGAACAAGAAGTGAAGGAGAAACCGGAGTATGGTTAGATGTAGGTACTCCTTTTGCTCGTAAAATCTGTGCAATGGGTGTACGAGCAAGTAGATGGGTTACCATGCATGGTTTTGCCTTTAATATTAATACAGATTTAGGATATTTTGACAATATTATTCCTTGTGGTATTAGAGGAAAAGCAGTAACCTCCCTTAATGTAGAATTAGGATTAGAAAAAGTTGACGAAGAAGAAGTGAAAAGTAAACTACTCAAACACTTTACTACTCTTTTTGAAGCAGAATTAATACAAAAAGAGGTTGTTTAGTCTTTTTCTTTAGATATATTATTTTAGTTAACCTGATATATCAACACACTATTATCTTCTCCTTGTACGACAAATTCAAGGTTAGGGTCTTTATCCATATTCCCCATGTAAATAGCAGAACTTCCGTATACTGGAAAATTAGGGAACAGTTCGGCATTGCTGTCGAATAGGTAGACTTTTTTGGTTTGTATATCGGTAACAGTTACATATATTTTGTCATTAATATAATATAATATAGGCTTGGTATACACTCCAAAATCTAATTCGATAGTTTTTCCTTTTATCGATAATTTGTTCTCATGCATTGTAACCAGCGTCTTATTAGTAGCTACAATTTTACTGTTCTTTTCTAAACCGATATTTTGTTTTACAGCTTTACCATCTTTTTGGATTTGAATCATAGTTCCATCTTTGCTGATCGAAGTAAATTTGTCAAGGTATTGGTACCATTCATTATTAGAAAAATCAATTTTTTCTTTTACATCAACTCTTGTTCTTCCTAATCTGTCAAGAATAGTAAGTTTTCCATTTTTTTCAGTTAATAAAATATGGTCTTTAGAGCCGATTCGGATATGTTTAGGAGGTAGAATAAGATCAGTCTCTGTACCTTTAAACCTAAAGCCGGTCACAACATCAGCCTCTGCATTGAACATGGTAACAGCATTACCTTGGGTAATAACAGTACGATACCTTTTGTTTTTATCATAATCAAAAAGAGATAAAGGTTGCGTAATGGGTTTGTCGAATGCTTTAGGATATGGTTTTACGTCTTTTCCGTCTCGATCTAATAAATACAATGTATTTGCAGTATTAAATAGTAGTTGGTATCTACCATTTTTATAAATATCAATTTGCTGAATTTTACCTAGTATTTCTCCATCAATTTGTTTTTTCCAAAAGATAGCACCTTTATCAGAAATAAGATATAGATTATTCTCTATATCTTGTATGGCAATATCCATACCTTTTGTTCTATGGTTTTTAACAAGAACAGGATTGTTAAGTACCTTACTTTCTAATGTTGTAGAAGCTGTCTGAGTTACCGAAGTTGCAGAACCTCGCGCAATATTTTTTTGTAAGACTCCATGAATATGTGCAAAATCATTTTCTTTAACAATTTGTAAAATTCCAATTTGGTATCCTTTATCGTCCAAGTTTTTCCATTGTTCTTGGTATTTGCTATTTGAGTTTTCTGCAATAAAACTTTTTAGACTTTTTGTAGTACCTGCCATTAAAATAGAAGATTCATCGGATAAGTCTTTGATGGTGTTTTTATAATACTCCTGTTGGTGAAGCAAAGTTTGATTTAAAATATTGGCT
The DNA here is from genome assembly GCF_006443095.1 of Aquimarina algicola. Taxonomy (GTDB): domain Bacteria; phylum Bacteroidota; class Bacteroidia; order Flavobacteriales; family Flavobacteriaceae; genus Aquimarina; species Aquimarina algicola. Next base: position 5,914 of record NZ_VFWZ01000002.1, on the reverse strand, counting down.
ATAATATCCTTAAGGACATTCACCGAAGCGCCAAAAATTACAAATTCATCTTTGATAAAGTAATAGTTAGCTTCAAAATCCGAAATCAGCGGTGTAAGTACTTTTGAAAAAGAAGATGGATCATCATATTTATAGATAGTAATACCTCTATATGTTTCTGTTTTTTTTCCGGATAGGTCTTCTTGTAAAGTTTCGATATCCAGAGAATTAATTAATAACGCTTCTTCTTTATCCATAAAAATCATCCCAACTTCAGATACACTTGACAAGATATTATCCAAAACAGTTGGCATGTCTTCAATAGCTCTTTCTTGAGCAAGAGATAAATTACGTTTTAGAACAGGAAAATCATCATATGTAAAAGAGACAAACCCCTTTGCTGTAATAGGAGTTACTTGAGAAATACGATTTTCTTGAGGAATGGTACTATCAAATATTCCTATGGTACTAGATAAAGAATCTTTTTCAATAGCAATGCCATCTAAGAACATTGCATTTTGATCAACAGTGGCATCAACAGATATCCATCCACTAAAGTTTTTGAGCCCATCTATACTATCATTTGGCAATAATGTTTTTTGAATATTCTGTAATCGTTTTCCATTGACGAGTAAGGATAAAATATTATCATTTCCGGATACATCGTAAACTTTTTGTAAATCTCCGTTTACAGGAATAGGATTAGCATGTAATCGTATAGCGTTTTCAACGAGTAATTGAGAAGAAGAAGCCACCAAAATACTATCTTGTTGAGTAGCAAAAAATGATTGACCTTTTGATGTGATTTTATATATTTCTTTATTAGAATAACTAATGGTTTCTATTGTATTAGTATTCAAAGAATCTTTTTTTATAATCGAAGGGTCAAATTTTGAAATAAAAGTATATTCAAAATTACTTTTTCCGACAGGAGAAAAACATAATAACGCTTCTTTTTGTTGTGTTTTCTCTAAAATAAATAGATTTTTAAAATAGTCTATGAAATCTATTTTAGTATTATTCTTTATCAGATAATTATCTCTAAGTTTGCTCGAAGCTTTTTCTAAATCATTAATTTTTATAACAATCTGGGTGTCTTTGGGAATGTGATCGATTAAAGAATTAGAAGTTTTTGATACTTTTTTACAAGAAATAGCAGATAATAATAAAATAAGAATAGCTATTTTTTTCATAGTAAGCGTGCGTTTTATAATCTGTAAATTAGTTCTCAAAGGTAAAAATTTCAACATTTATGATTTATAAATTATTAAAATCTAATTCAATAAAATAGATTAAAACTTTGATATACTTGTATTTTTATATTTTTCAATATAAAAAAGGGTATTAAAAATCTATTGTAAGCTGCTCTGGTAATAATCTAAAACTTTTTCGATGATATTTTGTTATACCATACTTTCGTATGGCTTCTCTATGTTCTTTTGTAGGGTATCCTTTATTTTTTTTCCAATTATACATCGGGAATTCTTCATGTATTTTTTCCATAAATTCGTCTCGATATGTTTTTGCCAGTACCGATGCAGCTGCAATATTTAAAAATTTACCATCCCCCTTTATAACGCAAGTATGAGGTATATTATGATAAGGTTTAAATTTGTTTCCATCTACAATGATATGCTCAGGTTGAGGAGATAATTGAGCAATTGCTTTTTGCATAGCTAAAACAGATGCATTCAAAATATTGATTTTATCAATTTCTTCCATAAAAATATGTGTAACACCATATGACAAAGAACAGTCTTCTAATAAAGGTTTTAATTTTTGTCGCTTCGCTTCGCTTAGTTGTTTAGAATCGTTGAGTATTTGATTTTTGAAATCATCTGGCAAAATTACAGCAGCAGCAGTAACTGGGCCCGCAAGACATCCTCTTCCGGCTTCATCTGTGCCGCATTCTAAAACATTTTGATTTAATTTTAATTTAAGCATGTTACGAATATACAGTATGAGTTTAGTTTCAAAAAAACTATTTGATAGAATCTATAATCAAAGTCACAAAAATATCGTTTTAGTATAAATAATGATGAGTACTTACTTTCAGTAAAAAAGTATATTTTTGCCACAGTTGAATATTCTAATGAGAAAAAACATAATATTTACATTTTTGGTATTGGTGGTTTCGGTTGTTTGCGCACAAAATCAAAATCAAGAATCAGAACCAGAGGGAGAAGAAGGAGACTTTAAGTCGCTAAGAAATCAGGAAGATGAAAGAGAGAGACCTCCTGTTACATCTTATAGGATTATTACTGTTGATAACGATACAACCTATGTAGATACGACCCTTACAATTCAAAAAGACTATAAATTTAATTATTTAAGGAGAGATGATTTTGAGTTGTTGCCTATTCATAATGTCGGACAATCTTATAATAGTTTAGCAAAAAGAACAGAACGAGACCATGTCTTACCACTTTTTGGAGCGAGATCTAGGCATTTTAATTTTATGGAAGCAGAAGATATTAACTATTATCTTGTTCCAACACCACTTACAGAATTATATTTTAGAACTACTTTTGAGCAAGGACAACAATTAGATGCATTTTTTACGGTAAATACTTCGCCTAGATTAAATTTATCTATCGCATACAAAGGAGTGCGTTCTCTTGGTAAATTTCAACATGCGCTAACAAGTACAGGGAACTTTAGAGCAACAGCTAGTTATTATACCAAAAATGAACGATATAAAATGAAAGCTCATTTTGTATCACAAGACTTACTTAATGAAGAGAATGGAGGACTCTCAGAAGAAGGTTTAGATCAGTATCTAGGTAGAGGGGCGTTTGTAGGAGAAGAAAGCGAATTTTCAGATAGAGGCGCTATTTCAGTAAATTTTGAAGATGCAGAAAATAAACTTGTAGGTAGAAGAACATATGTAAACCACGAATATTCAATAATCAAAAAAACAGATAGTACCGATACAGGGTTATCAATAGGGCATATTCTCGATCTTACAGACAAGAGATATACATACGACCAGGCCGCAATAGCACCAAATGGATTACTGGGAGAGGCATACGTGGCAGCAGCTATCTCTGATAATGTAGCACTAGAAGATTTGAGTAACCAGTTGTTTATTGATTTTACGAATACATGGTTGGGTAATCTTAAAATAAAAGGAGGTAACTCTAATTATAATTATGGGTATAACTCAATCTTGACACAAGTTGATACTTTGGGGAACTTGACCAATATTACAAACAGAATTAAAGGAGATATATTTACTATAGGAGGAGAGTATCATAATAATTATAGGGGATTTCAACTATTTGCAGATGGGATGACGATTGTGTCAGGAGATTTTACAGGCAATTATTTTAATGCCGGAGCGGGATATGAATTAAATGAACAGTATCAGATCGAAGCCAAAATAGGAACCAGTTCTGTAGCGCCAAATTATAATTTTCTTTTATATCAAAGTGATTATGTAAATTACAATTGGCAAAATGATCTCGATAATACCGAGACTCAAAAAATTCAAGTAAATCTTAAGGCAAAGAAATTTGCTGAAATTCAAGCTGAATACTCCACGATCAAAAATTATACATATTTCAACCAAAATTCGGAAGGAATTATAGAGCCAGATCAATTTTCTGATAATATCGATGTGCTGAAGGTTAAGTTAAGTCAGGATCTAACATTTCGTAATTTTGGACTTAATAATACAGTAATGTATCAAAATGTTCAAGGAGGAGACCAGATTTATAATGTTCCTGATATCGTAACAAGAAACACATTGTATTATCAAAATCATTTATTTAAAAGAGCACTTTTCTTACAGACGGGAGTGACATTTAAATATTTTACAAGCTATACGGCAGATGCCTATGATCCTGTTTTGGCAGAATTTTATGTTCAAAATGAAGAAGAAATAGGAGGTTTTCCTCAGTTTGATATCTTTTTCAATGCCAAAGTTAGACAAACGCGTATTTACTTAAAATTTGAAAACATAGGAGAAGCTTTCATGCAAAACAATGAGTTTTCTGCTCCCGGATATGCTACAAGAGATGCAGTATTACGTTTTGGTTTAGTTTGGAATTTCTTTTTGTAATGTTTTGCTTTTAGACCACATATAAGATTTGATTTATATAATTATAAGTATAATTGTATAAATAATTGAAACTTCTTGTTTCGAGAATTTAAAAGCGATCTATCAATCATTTTCATGAACAAAGTTGAATGTTTTTTGTCTTTTTTGGAATAGATAAATAGTAAGTAATCCTCAAAAAGTTTGGTATTTTAAATATATTCATTCATAGGGTTTTCAATAAAAGTACTATAGTATTCAAAAGAAGTAAAAAAATGCTCTGATTAGATTCTTATAACCAGAGCATTTGGAATTATACATATAAAGTGAATGAATGATTATGTTTCAAATACAAATACTTTAGCTATTATTTCTATATCGACAGGATCGTATATGTGAAAATCTGTTGAACGGATAGAAAAAGGTAGAAGATCAATTTCTTCATTAGTAACATTAAGCACAGTTTCAAACTTGGCATTAACAATATATTCTTTAATACCCGGAAACCCCGGCCCAACAAAATTTGCAGGAAAGTTGGTTTGAACGACTAATCTTCCTTTTTTCCCGGCATGTATTATTTTGCCAGACCTTAAGCTAATATTACGATAGTAGTTTACCGAGTTCACTTCTGGAGTCTCCGTAATTTTTATTTCAGAAGCATTAATACGGCTAGCGGTAATTGGGTAATTCCCTTGATTTGTAAATTCAACAACATTATCAAATAAATTGTCTCTGGATACTGTATTTCCATTATTGAGGGTAACTCTAGATTCATCAAAAACAATAGGGTTTTTAACATCTACATAAATAGGAACAGTATAAGATTTTGATTTATTACTATTGTAAATTCTAAAAGTGATAATGTTTGGGTATTTGAAATCTAAGGATGTTTCATTGGTAAATTCTTTAAAATCTGAATCATTACCATCTGTGTCTGTATGATAAGTCAGAGAACTGCCTTTAAAATTTATAGTAGGAGTGAGATTAGAAAAATCAGTTCCCGGAGGGACAACAATTGCAATTCTAGCATTACGAATATGTGGAACAGTGTTCTCTTCTCTGATTTCAAAACTATTAATGTCCTTATCAAGGGTGCTATTATTGTCTTTTAGAAAACGAAAACTCGTAATCCCCAACATTTCATCCCCGGGATTTACTTCTTTAATGGTAACTAGTACATCGTATTGCAAAGAAATAGAAGAGTCTTTGGTAGAAGTTATGGTATAAGTAATAATCTGATTAGGAATAATACTTGGTTCCCCTACCTCTGGAGAAATACTAAAATCCGAAGAATTAAACTCAACTTGTTTGAGACTAAATTTAGATACTTCTGTATAAGAAATCTGTATTGTGATCTTTCCTTTATTTTGAGGAACTCCATTAACCAACGTAGGTTGTTCAGTAGAAAAGCGTTCCTCAGAACCAGGATCAACTTCAGACAAAGGAAAGGTTTTGAGCAAAGCATTCTCAAAATTAACAGAAGAACCAGGATCATCGACTATAGAATCATCGCTGCTGCTACAACTTATATAAACGGAATTGGTAATTATAAATACTAAAATTAAAAAAAAGCGTGTGTACATAATATAAATTGGTATTGTTTGTAGTAAAAACAAATCTATATTCACGATTTAGTAAAAAAACTACTACATCTAGGAGTTTTTATTCAACTTTAAGTTTGGTATGTAAAAAATATGAGTGTTCATCAATACTCTATTTTCTAGAATAAAAATCAAGGTGTTTACACCTGTTTCAGAAAAAAGCGATTTTATTTTGAGGATTATTTTTATTGTAAAGCTAAGGTTACTAGAGTGTTAAGATTTTTGTTATTTTTTTTGGTTAAAAAAAGGTAATTTTTTTGTTGTTGATTTAAAAAAGGGTTGTATGTTTGCACCC
>NZ_VFWZ01000019.1 GCF_006443095.1 Aquimarina algicola | reverse complement strand
CTTCTATCAAACCATCAGTAGCCGCATCAACTGCTACTGTACCTGTGTCTGAGCCATTGGGAATCGTAATGTTTACAATGCTGGTATAGTCCGTACCATCAGTAGCCGTACCACTCATCACTACAGGGATTACAATAGCACTGCCTGTAGTGTTCACCGCATTTAAGGTCGCTGTAAAATCTCCATCTGTACCACCTTCTACCGCTGTATCAACACTTGCCGTTAGGTTTACTGTATATTCCGTAGCATCACTGATCGTAACGGTATCACTCGTACTGGTTCCTGCAACAACACCACTTGGTAAGGTGC
>NZ_VFWZ01000018.1 GCF_006443095.1 Aquimarina algicola | reverse complement strand
GTTAGGCTTAATTAAAATGACTCAAGTATTTATTTAATATAATTATGGATAATTTTCTAAAACTCTTTAACCCAACAGAATTAACGGAAACTATTAAGAAACTTGCGAAAAAGCAATTGAGTGATAAAATATGGATTGCAAATGGATTTGAATTAAGTTCATCGAGATATGACGATCTTAAATATATGATTCTTGATGAAGAAAAATGTAGAAAATATAAAAACTCATTTTTGATTTTTGCTCAAGCTACTCATTCAGGAAGTTCCTATGCGTTTTATAAAAAACCAGACGCTGAAAATTGTGATGAATGGCCAGTAATTGTAATGGGAGACGAAGGAGGTTGCGTTGTCTTAGCTGAAAATATTTTTGGTTTGATGAGATTCTTAACATTAAACTATGTTCAACCATACATTAATTCACTGGACTATCAGGATTTTAATTTGTTTTTAGACGATGAAATTGATTATGATTCTGAACCTTCAAATGAGGAATATAAGAAGTGGATCAAAAAAGATTTCGGTTTAGAAGTAGTTTTAACCATTGAACAAGCTAAGGAAGAAATTATTACTCCAGCTATTAATAAATATCAAAGTATATTAAATCCTATTTTTGAGATATAAAAAAACTAAGCCTAACAATTTGTATAT
>NZ_VFWZ01000017.1 GCF_006443095.1 Aquimarina algicola | reverse complement strand
TATAAGCTGCTACCAGCTCATTTTGCACTGCGATATAAGTAGCATAATTTGTTTCTCTGTTGTTACGTAGAGAAATTACTGCTTTTGTAGGATTATCAGAAGAAGAAGGGTCTTTAGCTCCCTGACAGTAGTTACAAGCGTCTTCACCTCTTCTGCCACCATTATCTAAAAATTTAATAGCAGCTTCGCGAAGGTCTTTCAATTCCATAGGAACTTCCTCTACCAAAAGATCGTTGTTTTTGTTTAATTCTACTGTAAAGATGTTTTTTTGTTTGATAAAAATTTGAGTGTCATCTTTGATAGGAGGGGGGAGTTTCCTGCTAATCCCATTATCTGTCTCAATTGTCGTAGAGACTAAGAAAAAAATGAGGAGTAAAAATGCAATATCTGCCATAGATCCTGCATTAACTTCTGGTGCTAATCTTCTTACCATAATAAAAAATATTTAGTTAATAATTATTTACATAATCAGTAAAAAGTGACCAATTAATGATGTTGAATTATGTGTAAATATTTTTTGCGATAGTTGTTTTTTTACAAATTCAATATCATTATTGGGTGGCTAGATATTTGAATTATTGGTTTTGGATCACTATGTGAAAATTAGCAATAGTTATGCCAATTTATAGATACGTTTGGAGTAATAAAAAAGTCCTACGGTAAGTAGGACTTTTTTAAATATTTATTTTGCAATGAATCTATTACTTCAGATTGTCAGTTGCATCACCAGTTCTGGTGGTGTAATTGATTTTTAGAGCCTGTACTTCTCTAAGTTCTTTTTTGATATCTCCTACAAGTCCCATGTTGGTTTGTCCGTCCACTTTTAGGGCAGTTGTAAGAAAGGGTACAAGTTCTTCTCTTTTAGAAGCTCTTTCAGCTAAAATAAAAGGTTTGATGTCGCTTACATTAGCAAACTTATCATTAAGCTGTATTCTAGGCTGATTTCCTGCACTAGCACTGTATCTTGCACTTGGTTTTCCTGCATAGATATACATTACCAAGTCTTTTTTGTCTAACTTTTCAA
>NZ_VFWZ01000016.1 GCF_006443095.1 Aquimarina algicola | reverse complement strand
CGTTACTGGCTTCCTATATCAGAGGCTTCTTCTTCCTTTTTGAGTAATCCGGATCAATTACATCCTTTGTTGCATAGTAATGCTTCGAGTTTATCAGAACAAAAATACAAGAGTACCTATACAGGTAGTGAGCTCTTTTTGGAAGATCATATTATTCTAGGCGACAAGATGCTCCCCGGAGTAGCATATTTAGAGATGGCCAGAGCTGCGGGTTCTTTTTCGTTAGAATCTTCTATAACACAAATCAGCGATATCAAATGGTTACAACCATTATGTATTAAAGATGTTCCGACAGAAATAGAGATCGGTATTTTTGAGGATTCGGAAGGTTTGGGTTATGAGATCTATAGTGGTTTAGGTGCTTCAGAGTTGATTCATAGTCAAGGAAACTTGAGTACAGATTCATTTATAGCACCATCTCCCTACGATATTTCGTTATTACGTTCTACTTTTTCTGATGAAAAAGATGCTTCTTCTTTGTATTCTATTTTCAAGGATTTAGGGATTAGTTATGGATCTAGTTTTCGTGGTATTGATCGTTTGTATTACAATTCTGAAGCATGTTTAAGTAAGCTTTCATTATCGAAAGATGATAAATATATACTACAGCCCGGGATTTTAGATAGTGCTTTACAAACGTGTTTAGGTTTTAGTTTGACAGAATCAGAGATGTCTTTGAGTGTACCTTACAGTATTCAGGAGGTTACGATCTATGGAGATGTATCTCAAACGGTTTGGTGTTATGCCCGTAAGCGATCTACAGATGCTGATAAGATATCAAGTTATGATCTTGATCTATTGTCAGCCTCGGGTTCTGTTTTGTTAAGCATCCGAGATTTTGTGACTTTACCATTAGCGGGTATACAAGATCAAGGCAATCAAAAATCAAGTAGTGTTGCTCCTTCATCTTCAGAACTTTTGGTTTATGGTAATTCCTGGAGTTTTGCACCTTTAGCAGGTAGCTTGGATATATCAGATAGTAAAGGCTTGGTTATATTATGTGGTGGCTCAGTTAGTTTATCGGATAAGCTTGAATCTTCTTTAGGATATGATGTGATATCCGTCAATGCATCTGATTCGATTTCATTTTATAATACACTACAAGAATTAATGCAATCTTACATAGGGACAAAGTTTCCTTTGTATGTTACTGTTTTATATCGTCATTCAGAGTATTTGACTTATGGATTTATCACAGGCTTATTGCGTACAGCAGAGCAAGAAAACCCAAAACTACGTTGTAAAACGATAGGATTAGACAGTTTATCAGTTAAGGCATTGGATAATTTAAGCGGTATCATTACCTCAGAATTTTCATCTTCAGATAAAGAGGTTCGTTATTTTGGAGAACAAAGAGAGGTTCGTCGTTTAGAAGCCTTACCATTGACTACTCCTTCTAATGCTTTTAGTGTTAAAGAAAATGGGGTTTACCTGATCACAGGCGGATGTGGAGGATTAGGTCAAATCTTTGCGACTCATTTTTCTGGTACTGGTGGAGTACAATTGATTTTGACAGGAAGAAGCACAGAGAGTCATTTAAGCGATAAAGAATTATCATCTCTTGGAGCAGTTTACCATAGCTGTGATGTAAGTGATAAAGAATCAGTATTCAATTTAATATCTGATATAAGGGATACTTATGGTCACCTAGACGGTATCATTCACAGTGCAGGAGTGCTTCGTGATAGTCTTTTATTGCATAAAACGATGGAGGAAGCTTATCAGGTACTCGCTCCAAAGATTTTTGGTGCTCAATATCTTGATGAAGCGACCAAAGGTATGGATCTGGACTTTATGGTTTATTTTAGTAGTACGGCCGGAGCTTTTGGTAATGTAGGTCAATCCGATTACTCTAGTGGTAATGCCTGGATGGATTTATATGCTGAGTATCGTAATGATTTGTTATCTCAGGGCAAACGAAAAGGACTTAGTTTGAGTATCAACTGGCCCTTATGGTCAGAAGGCGGTATGCGAGTGGATAGAGAAGTAGAAAAGCGCATGGAATCTCAAACAGGTTTACAGCCTCTTTCTACTACTGATGGTATTACTGCTTTTGATGTTTTGTTATCACAAGGCATCACTCAGGGAGCTGTTTTTTATGGTAATAAGGAACGTCTTGAACGTTTGATGCTAAAAAAGGAATCAACCTCAAACCATGAAGATCAAACCAATGAATCCTCCGTAACAGTAGAGTTACGAGAAGCTACGGCAGAATATGTCAAATCGTTATTTTCATCAGTACTTAAATTGCCTATAGATCGTATAGATAATGAAAGTTCTTTTTCAGAATATGGTATCGATTCTATTATGATTTCTAAGTTGACCAATCGATTGAATGAATTTTTTGAGGATATCCCGGTTACCTTACTTTTTGAACATCAAACTATCAATAGTTTATCAGCATACCTATCAGAAACCTATACCATAGAATTGTTTGAATTAACCGGTTTGAACACCAGTCGTGAAGCAACAGATATCACTTTACCTAATTTTGATTTTCAGGCTTTTGATACCGATCAGAGTCGTAGAAAACGAGCTATTGGTTTTTCTTCAAAAGGTGGTTCTTTGAGAGGGGATACTATAAAAGAGGATATTGCTGTAATAGGGTTAAGTGGTAGATATCCCGGAGCTAAGACGTTAGATGAATTTTGGGATAATTTGAAGTTGGGCAAAGATGCTATTACCGAGGTTCCTTTATCCCGTTGGAATGCAGCAGAGCTGTATGATCCAGAAAAGGGCAAAGTAGGCAAGATTGCGAGTAAGTGGGGAGGATTTATAGATGATGTAGATAAGTTTGATCCTTTGTTTTTTAATATTTCGCCTCGTGATGCAGAGCTTATGGATCCTCAGGAGCGTTTGTTTTTACAAACGGCATGGGAAACGATAGAAGATGCTGGATATACACTGGATCAACTTGCAAAGGTTGGTCGTTCAGATAGCGCTGGTTTAGGCGGTCATGTTGGGGTATATGCCGGAGTGATGTATGGAGAATACCAAATGTTTGGAGCAGAGGAAACCCTAAAAGGGAATCCTATGGCTACTTGGTGTAGTCCGAGTAGTATTGCCAATCGGGTGTCTTTTTGTTTAAATCTTCACGGTCCAAGTATGGGAGTTGATACGATGTGTTCCAGTTCACTGGTTTCGATTCATTTAGCTATTGATGCGATTCATAATGGACTTTGTAGTATGGCCATAGCAGGAGGTGTAAATGTGAGTATCCACCCAAATAAGTATAAAAATCTGAGCCAGAGTATGTTTGTTTCAGATAAGGGTAGATGTGAGAGTTTTGGAGAGGGGGGTAATGGTTATGTTCCTTCCGAAGGAGTTGGAGCTGTATTACTAAAACCACTAAGTCAGGCAGAGGCAGATGGCGATCAGATTTATGGAGTGATCAAAGGGAGTAGTTTGAATCATGGTGGTAGAGCCAATGGGTATACAGTACCAAATCCAACAGCACAGGCAAGTGTTATTCAAGAGGCTATTGCCCGAGCAGGAGTTTCCCCGAATGATTTTAGTTATATAGAAGCTCATGGTACAGGTACAAGTTTGGGAGACCCAATTGAAATTGCAGGGTTAAGTAAAGCCTTTAGTGGCAGTAAAGAAGGACAGTATTGTGCAATAGGAAGTATCAAGAGTAATATTGGACATGCAGAGTCTGCAGCTGGTATCTCAGGATTGACCAAAGTCTTATTACAATTAAAGCACCAACAGTTGGTTCCTAGTTTACACTCACAAACATTGAACCCGAATATAGATTTTACAAAGACCCCTTTTAAAGTCCAGCAAGAGTTAGAGGATTGGGTTACTGAAAAGGATAGTCCACGACTAGCAGGGATTAGTGCATTTGGAGCAGGAGGGAGCAATGCCCATTTAATCATCGAAGAATACATTCCTGGTGAAAAGCTAGTTTATCAAAGTAATGATCCTGCAATCATTGTGTTGTCTGCAAAAGACAAGGATCGTCTCAAAGAACAGGTAGAGAACTTATATGCTTATGTAGAAGATCATAAGGACATCAACATCTACGATCTTTCCTATACCTTACAAGTAGGTCGAGAACCGATGGAAGAACGATTGGCTTTTGTAACAGATAATTTAGCACAGTTGAAAAGGAATTTATCAGGTTATAATTCAGAAGAACAACCTGATTTGTTTATTGGTAATGTCAAAAAAGAAGTTTCCTCGTTTTCATTAACAGAAGATGCTTCAGAAACTTATGTCAAAGCAGCGATTTCGAAACATCAATATGCTGCATTAGCTCAATTATGGGTCTCAGGTCTTAGTATAGATTGGGAACTTTTGTATTCTCATGAACAGCCTAAGAGAGTGAGTTTACCGACTTATCCATTTGCTAAGGAGCGTTACTGGCTTCCTATATCAGAGGCTTCTTCTTCCTTTTTGAGTAATCCGGATCAATTACATCCTTTGTTGCATAGTAATGCTTCGAGTTTATCAGAACAAAAATACAAGAGTACCTATACAGGTAGTG
>NZ_VFWZ01000015.1 GCF_006443095.1 Aquimarina algicola | reverse complement strand
GTATTGGTATCCGTATCGATATCCGCTAACGGAATAGAAACGGTACTACCATCCGAATCGGTGATGATCAAGTTTGTTCCATCTTCAGTGAAAGTAGAGTTTGTTGTATTGGTATCCGTATCAATATCCGCTAATGGAATAGACACTGTACTACCATCCGAATCCGTGATGATCAAGTTGGTTCCATCTTCAGTGAAGGTAGAATTAGTTGTATTGGTATCCGTATCGATATCCGCTAAAGGAATAGACACTGTACTACCATCCGAATCAGTGATGATCAAGTTTGTACCATCTTCAGTAAAGGTAGAATTAGTTGTATTTGTATCTGTATCGATATCTGCTAATGGAATAGATACTGTACTACCATCCGAATCAGTGATGATTAAGTTTGTACCATCTTCAGTGAAAGTAGAATTGGTTGTATTGGTATCTGTATCTATTTCACTAGCAAGATCTGCAAGAGCGATAGACACTGTACTACCATCCGAATCAGTGATGATTAAGTTTGTTCCATCTTCAGTGAAGGTAGAATTGGTTGTATTTGTATCTGTATCGATATCCGCTAATGGAATAGACACTGTACTACCATCCGAATCAGTGATGATTAAGTTTGTACCATCTTCAGTGAAAGTAGAATTAGTTGTATTGGTATCCGTATCGATATCTGCTAATGGAATAGACACTGTACTACCATCCGAATCAGTGATGATTAAGTTTGTACCATCTTCAATGAAAGTAGAATTAGTTGTATTGGTATCCGTATCGATATCTGCTAACGGAATAGATACTGTACTACCATCCGAATCCGTGATGATCAAGTTTGTTCCATCCTCAGTAAAGGTAGAATTGGTTGTATTGGTATCTGTATCGATATCTGCCAACGGAATAGAAACCGTGCTACCATCAGAATCGGTGATGATCAAGTTTGTACCATCTTCAGTAAAGGTAGAATTAGTTGTATTGGTATCCGTATCGATATCCGCTAATGGGATAGATACTGTACTACCATCCGAATCAGTGATGATTAAGTTTGTTCCATCTTCAGTGAAGGTAGAATTGGTTGTATTTGTATCTGTATCGATATCCGCTAATGGAATAGACACTGTACTACCATCCGAATCAGTGATGATTAAGTTTGTACCATCTTCAGTAAAGGTAGAATTAGTTGTATTGGTATCCGTATCGATATCTGCTAATGGAATAGACACTGTACTACCATCCGAATCAGTGATGATTAAGTTTGTTCCATCTTCAGTGAAAGTAGAATTAGTTGTATTGGTATCCGTATCGATATCTGCTAACGGAATAGAAACGGTACTACCATCCGAATCAGTGATGATCAAGTTCGTACCATCTTCAGTGAAAGTAGAATTTGTTGTATTGGTATCTTTATCAATATCTGCTAACGGAATAGAAACCGTGCTACCATCTGAATCAGTGATGATTAAGTTCGTTCCATCTTCAGTGAAAGTAGAGTTTGTTGTATTGGTATCCGTGTCAATATCTGCTAATGGAATAGATACTGTACTTCCGTCNACTGTACTACCATCCGAATCGGTGATGATCAAGTTGGTTCCATCTTCAGTAAAGGTAGAATTTGTTGTATTGGTATCCGTATCGATATCCGCTAAAGGAATAGATACTGTGCTACCATCAGAATCAGTGATGATCAAGTTGGTTCCATCTTCAGTAAAGGTAGAGTTTGTAGTATTGGTATCCGTATCGATATCTGCTAACGGAATAGAAACCGTGCTACCATCTGAATCAGTGATGATTAAGTTCGTTCCATCTTCAGTGAAAGTAGAGTTTGTTGTATTGGTATCCGTGTCAATATCTGCTAATGGAATAGATACTGTACTTCCGTCAGAATCAGTGATGATCAAGTTTGTTCCATCTTCAGTGAAAGTAGAATTTGTTGTATTGGTATCCGTATCAATATCCGCTAACGGAATAGACACCGTACTACCATCCGAATCAGTGATGATTAAGTTTGTACCATCCTCAGTGAAAGTAGAGTTTGTAGTATTGGTATCCGTATCGATATCCGCTAACGGAATAGATACTGTACTACCATCCGAATCAGTGATGATTAAGTTTGTACCATCCTCAGTGAAAGTAGAGTTTGTAGTATTGGTATCCGTATCGATATCCGCTAACGGAATAGATACTGTACTACCATCCGAATCAGTGATGATTAAATTTGTTCCATCTTCGGTGAAAGTAGAATTTGTTGTATTGGTATCCGTATCGATATCTGCTAACGGAATAGATACTGTACTACCATCCGAATCAGTGATGATCAAGTTTGTTCCATCTTCAGTGAAAGTAGAATTTGTTGTATTGGTATCCGTATCAATGTCTGCTAACGGAATAGATACTGTACTACCATCAGAATCGGTGATGATCAAGTTTGTTCCATCTTCAGTGAAAGTAGAATTNGTATTGGTATCCGTATCGATATCCGCTAACGGAATAGATACTGTACTACCATCCGAATCAGTGATGATTAAATTTGTTCCATCTTCGGTGAAAGTAGAATTTGTTGTATTGGTATCCGTATCAATGTCAGCTAATGGAATAGATACTGTACTTCCGTCAGAATCAGTGATGATCAAGTTTGTTCCATCTTCAGTGAAAGTAGAATTTGTTGTATTGGTATCTGTATCGATATCTGCTAATGGAATAGACACTGTACTACCATCCGAATCAGTGATGATCAAGTTTGTTCCATCTTCAGTGAAGGTAGAATTTGTTGTATTGGTATCCGTATCAATGTCAGCTAATGGAATAGAGACTGTACTACCATCCGAATCAGTGATGATCAAGTTTGTTCCATCCTCAGTGAAGGTAGAATTGGTTGTATTGGTATCTGTATCGATATCTGCCAACGGAATAGACACTGTACTACCATCAGAATCAGTGATGATCAAGTTTGTACCATCTTCAGTGAAGGTAGAGTTTGTTGTATTGGTATCTGTATCGATATCTGCTAATGGAATAGACACTGTACTACCATCCGAATCAGTGATGATTAAATTTGTTCCATCTTCAGTGAAAGTAGAATTTGTAGTATTAGTATCCGTATCGATATCCGCTAATGGAATAGAAACCGTACTTCCGTCAGAATCAGTGATGATCAAGTTTGTTCCATCTTCAGTAAAGGTAGAATTGGTTGTATTGGTATCTGTATCGATATCTGCCAACGGAATAGATACTGTACTACCATCCGAATCAGTGATGATCAAGTTTGTACCATCCTCAGTAAAGGTAGAATTGGTTGTATTAGTATCTGTATCTATTTCACTAGCAAGATCTGCAAGAGCGATAGATACTGTACTACCATCCGAATCCGTGATGATTAAGTTTGTCCCATCTTCAGTAAAGGTAGAATTCGTTGTATTGGTATCTGTATCGATATCTGCCAACGGAATAGAAACCGTGCTACCATCAGAATCGGTGATGATCAAGTTTGTTCCATCCTCAGTGAAGGTAGAATTAGTTGTATTGGTATCCGTATCGATATCCGCTAATGGGATAGATACTGTACTACCATCCGAATCAGTGATGATTAAGTTTGTACCATCTTCAGTGAAAGTGGAATTGGTTGTATTGGTATCTGTATCGATATCCGCTAAAGGAATAGACACTGTACTACCATCCGAATCGGTGATGATTAAATTTGTTCCATCTTCAGTGAAAGTAGAATTTGTAGTATTGGTATCTGTATCGATATCCGCTAAAGGAATAGACACTGTACTTCCGTCAGAATCAGTGATGATTAAATTTGTTCCATCTTCAGTGAAGGTAGAGTTTGTTGTATTGGTATCCGTATCGATATCCGCTAACGGAATAGATACTGTACTACCATCCGAATCAGTGATGATCAAGTTTGTTCCATCCTCAGTAAAGGTAGAATTGGTTGTATTTGTATCTGTATCGATATCCGCTAAAGGAATAGAAACGGTACTACCATCCGAATCGGTGATGATTAAATTTGTTCCATCTTCAGTGAAGGTAGAATTTGTAGTATTGGTATCCGTATCGATATCTGCTAACGGAATAGATACTGTACTACCATCCGAATCAGTGATGATCAAGTTTGTCCCATCTTCAGTGAAGGTAGAGTTTGTTGTATTGGTATCCGTATCGATATCTGCTAACGGAATAGAGACTGTACTACCATCCGAATCAGTGATGATCAAGTTTGTTCCATCTTCAGTGAAAGTAGAGTTTGTTGTATTGGTATCCGTATCGATATCTGCTAATGGAATAGATACTGTACTACCATCCGAATCAGTGATGATCAAGTTTGTACCATCTTCAGTGAAAGTAGAATTGGTTGTATTGGTATCCGTATCAATATCCGCTAATGGAATAGAAACGGTACTACCATCCG
>NZ_VFWZ01000014.1 GCF_006443095.1 Aquimarina algicola | reverse complement strand
AAGATGAGCATCAAAAAGCGCAACACATACATTTTGAGATGGATGTGGTCTTTTTAGAACAGATTGATGAAGATACATTTGTGGTTGAATTGCACAAACACCAGATATATCTGGACAATAAAGCACCAAATCTTGTCATGGATCAATTTGCAGGACAGTGCGGGGCGGTTTTATATCCCATGCAGTTATATGTAAACCGTAACCTTTCTGTTTTGGGTATTGCCAATCATCAGGAAATGGTAAACCGATGGCTGGATCAAAAAATAATATTGCAAAAAAACTATTCAGGAAAACAAACCGATGCCATATTGCAAGCAATGGATGATATGATTACAGATCCCCTATTGCTTATTACAGAGATAAAAGAGCAAGATTGGTTTTTTAGTCTTTTCTTTACAAAAATATCAATACACGCTGTACAAGGTGATCAAAATATAGGATATCCATTGGTTCCATATTTGACCCCAATACATTTTACAACCAAAGATTATATTGACTACCACCCTAAGCGACAAGAAGACATTTTGATCACACGATCGGGAGCATATACAGACCCGAGAACAGAAACCGATATAACACAAGGTCGAAAACACCCTACTGACCCTAAAGGCAAAAAACCGGATGGAACGGTAGCGCTCAAGTACCATTTATATAAAGATGCCCCTATTTGGGATGCAATTTTAGGGGGTTGTACAATAAAGTTTCCTTCTGGAGCATTTAAAATAGTAGATGTAGAAATATATCACCTTAAAGATAAAACCCCGAAAACAGCATCGGAACAGCAAGTAGAAATACAAGAAGCAAAACATCAAGAACCTGAACCTAAGAAAAAGAAAAAACGATATTTCTTTTTGGGAAAAGAACTTAAACTGTAGCAGACTAAAAAAATAATAGGATGAGTAAAGGACACGTTGTAGTAGATGGAGCGATATGCAAATGTAAATTTGGAAATACCCCTGATACATTTGTAGTACAGACCCAACAAAAGGGATATATCAATGATGGTGCAGGAAGTAAAAAATTGATAGGCAATACAATGGATATAGGAATGCCATTACAGGCTAAAACTTTCGGACAATGTAAACTACAACCCTCTAACAGTGGGTTTCTACCATGTGTTCCTTCGATTACAGCTTGGCAGGATGTTTATGAAAAAGTAGAACTCCCTAATGGCGGGCAAATCTTAACTGAAAAAAGTAAGGCGACTTGTGCTATTGCAGGAGCATCCTGTATAGAATTTACATATCATGGGCAAACTGCTGCTGCAGGAAATAGTGATATTGAACAAACCAATGCACAAGCGCAAAGCCAGTTAAATCCTTTGGTGAATATGAAGAAGTTTACTGAAGTTACAGAACCAGAAGATTTAAGTGTTGCCCCTGTAGAAGATGAGGCAGTAGAAGACGAAAAGCTAAAGTTTAAAGCTTATTTTCATAGACTTTATGATTATAAAGGAGAGTTTGGGTTTGATTGGATGCGGTATAACTATATCCCGGAGAACAACGCTGATGGTAAGAGCATCTGTGATGATTATGAAAAGTTAAAGAAAGAATACACTCCTTTTACAATAGAAGGAGAAGATTATTTTGTGCCTTGGCTTTCCATGTTCCCAAAACAGGAAGGAGTACAATTAAACTTAACAGTACATATATATAACGATTATATTCCAACTACGGATGAGGACATTATCAAACTTCCTTCTAAAAATGGGATACGTTTTAAGCCGGATGTAATAGATGTAGCGGATGCGGATATGGAAGATGTCCCTATCACCATATATTGCGATGAACCCCTTACAGAAGATACGACCATAGAACTTAAAGATAAAGATGACGAAACTGTAGGCAAAATTCATATTGTTAAAAACGTAGATCACGAACAGTTTCACTTTGAGATCACCCCGGTAAGAATATTAAGAGGGGTTTCTAAAGAGAGTGATAAAGAAGCTATTGAAAATAAAATAGACCTTCCCAAAGGTTTTGGTGACACCAACAAAGATATTACAGGGGATTTACAAAATTTACAAGACTATTTAAACACACAATCTTTGAATCAAGCTTTATTACAATGTAAAATTGGCAAAGTTTATGATATTGTTATAGATGAACAGGAATGGATTGATGATGGGTTGATTGTTGAAGAAGGATGTATGTTTAAAGGAGACGAAGTACTGGATAAATTCAGAAAAGAATTTAAAAGGCAACATCCTAAACAATATTCAAAAAGAGGAATAATTGTATTTCTATCTCCATTAAATAAAGAGAAATCGGGAGGTGAAGGAGAAATCATTGATATTGATGCTAAACAATGTGCTATTTACAATAGTAATTTGTGGAAAAAAACAACATTTGCTCATGAAATTTCACATGTATTAGGTTTATCACATTCCTTTCAAGAAAAAGCTGCTCCTCAGGATATTACAAGGTATAATAAAAGAATAGTTGAAATAGATGATTATTTTAACTATTTATTAAATTCAAGTACTCCCGAGGAAGAAATAGCAAAAGAATGGAATCAGTTTAAGAATGAGTATCGAGAACTTAGAGAATATTTATACATCTATTATAGAAACCCGTTTAAGTTCAAAAAATACGAAACAGAAAATATCATGGATTACAGTAGCACTAGAGTATCTTTCTGGAGATATCAATGGAAAGCTCTACAAGAAGACACAAAAAAATTCTATAGCAAAAAATGAGACTAAAAATAATCACCTTCTTATATATAGTTGCTCTTTCAGTGTTGAATGCGCAACAAAAAGTTGTAAAACCTGCTGTCCTTTCTTCTAACTTAAAGATAGAAAAGCAAAATGAAAATGGATTAGTTATTCATAAAAAGCGTGATGCCAAAATCTTATTAGAAGGCAGATATGAAATATTGATCCAAAAGTTGGATTCCAGCCACAATAATGTTTCATTATTTGGTGGTATTAATACTGGATTTGTAGAAGAGGGAACTTTTGAAAAAGGACTCAAAGATGGTTTTTGGAAAACAAACTATAAAAATAAAATAGTGAAAAAAGAACATTGGAATAACGGTTTAATCTCCAATGAGTACAGTGTTTACAATACCAAAGGAAAATTATTATACCAAGTTGATTTTGGAGCAAAAGGAAATGGCAAGTACAAAGATTTTTACTACAACACAGGAATTCTGAAACAAGAAGGGGGTTATGAGAACGGAAAAAAAGAAGGTGAATGGTGTACTTATGATGAGAAAGGTAAACTGGTTAGCACATTATTATATGATGATGGTAAAGCACAAAACCCTTAAAATCGTTATCAGCATGTTGAAAATAAACAGTCCTGTAATAGTATTAATTCTCTGCTTATCGATCTGCATCTTTTCAAGAGCGCAGCAAGTACCAAAACCCGCTGTTAAAGTTCTCTTTTCCAAAATAGAGAGTATACCTCAGAATGGTCATTATTCTTTTATTTCAAAAAATAGCAAAAAAAAACTCCAAGGAAAATACCAAATATACTTAGAGAAGTTAAGTCCTTCTGATATTCCCATATTAATGGATTCAAACTACATTGTTGAAGAAGGTACTTTTGAAAAAGGACTCAAAGATGGCTTTTGGAAAACAAGCTACAAAAATAAAATAGTGAAGAAAGAACACTGGAATAACGGTTTGATTTCCAATGAATACAATGTTTATAATACTGGAGGAAAATTATTATACCAGATTGATTTTGGAGCAAAAGGAAATGGCAAGTACAAAGATTTTTACTACAATACAGGAATTCTAAAACAAGAAGGGAGTTATGAAAACGGTAAAAAAGAAGGTGAATGGTGTACTTATGATGAGAAAGGTACATTACTCAAAACTATAATATATCATAAAGGTATACTCCAAACCCCATAAAACTTCTAAGCATGATAAAAATAAGTAACCTTATCTTGATAAGTCATAATGAACAGTATAATGAGGCTAATTATGTGGTGACTACACAGCCGGGAGAATATGTTGATGCAAAGGTGGACGTCCCTGCTGAAATGACCAAGGAAGAAAGAGATCAAATCCGTTGGGTAGCTTCTACTGTTATATGGGATCGTGGACCAAATTTTACGATTGAAAACCTACATGAAAATGCGTCTGGTTCTCGAATCAGGGTTAAAATGCATGAAATATACTCAGGGGGTGGCCTTGCATGGTTAGAACCTGTATTTCCAGGAGAAGCCCCTACAAATAAAACACCTAATGGTATTTTTGTGCGTAGCACAGGAAGAAAAGGGATTGCTAAAATAGAATGGCGAGAATACAAGGAAAAACATAATGGCGGTAAGGCAACCGAAAAATTCTATGGGCAATATGTGGAATTGCATGTATATACTCAAGGATTATATGGACATAATCTCCATTTACGCTTAAGTGATTACCTTTATGGAAACAAAGATCTTACTTTTGATGAAGATACCAACGAGACCAACAATGACCATCTGGCTACAGAATTAATACAACAGGTAAAAATTTATGAAGATGCCGGTAACCCTAATAGAAAGTTGCAAAAGGCGATTTTTAAAATTTATCTAGAACACAGATGGATGCGTCTGGCTGCACAATATACAAGGGGTCAGGAAATAGAAATTGGTGGTGTACTGGCTGCAGAAGGGATTAAGCCTTTTCATTTTACAGACAATAAAGACCTTCTAAGAGTAAAAAAGAAAAGCCCGGGAGATACCCATGCCAACCCAGCCTCAAAAGAAGGAAACAAACCCGTAGTAATCGGAAATGTAATGACAGAAGTGGCACATTTTAACAACTGTCGATACAATGGGATTACAAAAACATATCCCGGAACAGAAGAAGCTACCCTTTTTTCTACAAAACAAGATATCAATCTCAATCGAAAAATACTCGATGTCGGGGTAGTCTCTACAAAAGATAGTAACAAGAAACTGACCATATCATTACAAGAAGCAGATGTAAGCCATTGCCATAGAAGTAAAGATCTACACCAAAAAGAAACTATCATCGACGCTACCGAATTGCAAGCTGCTTATGATGATGTAGAGATTTCTGAAGATGGAACCCAACTAAGTTTTACACCGGTATATCCATATGAACATATAGAACCATTGGACGATGTCAAGTTTTTTACAACCTATTTCCCTGCTTTTTTACCTCCTGAAGCAAAGTTTACAATTCCTGTACACTCCTGTGCTTTTGAAAAAGAGGTCAAAATAGCTATACATCCTGATGTTGCCTTTGCATTGCACCTACATATAGGAAAACCAAAGGACTTTAGCGGAAAAAATAAAAACTACTACCGTAAGGTTAATTTAGATAGTAACCCACAACACAAGTTGGTAAGAGGACTTAAAAAGGAAATGAAATGGGTACGGGAAATCTCTAAAGAAGCCAAAATAGTAAAACGACACTTGCCCAACGCAACCCTGAATAGTATTGTTGAAGAAATTGTATATGATTATATTGAAAAAACAGCCGAAGATATTGGGGTTGGGTTACATGGGTATCATTCTTTTGGCACTGCAAATCAGCCCACGATTATTAACTATGCACAACGCTACGAGTGGATTTCTAAAACAATGATCATTACCGGGGTATTATTATCTGCTGCGGTAGATGCCTTGATCATATACATTACTAGAAAGCCTGCCAGTGCGGTAAAAATGACAACTACATGGCAAAAGGTAAAAGGAGCGTATAAGATCAGAAAACGATTTGTAAGTCATAAAAAAATAATTGAAAAGACATTAAGCGGTAAACCAATTGACCCGGCATCACCCAATAATA
>NZ_VFWZ01000013.1 GCF_006443095.1 Aquimarina algicola | reverse complement strand
AAACTAAAAAAAACCCTTCATTTTAAGTAATGAAGGGTTTTGAAGAAGGCGGCGACCTACTCTCCCACGATTGTAGTACCATTGGCGCTAACGGGCTTAACTACTCTGTTCGGAATGGTAAGAGGTGAGCCCCGATGCTATAACCACCTTAAAAGGTTTCCTGCGTAGGTAGGAATCTATTTGAAAAGATTTCCTGTCCTTGGCTAGGAGATTCCCGTCTTCACGGGAATAAATATTGTTAACATATTGATTGAACATACAAACCTAAAGTAAATACAGTATAAAATAAAGCAAACTTCAACGCATAAGCCTATGGGTTATTAGTACTACTCGGCTATGACATTACTGCCTGTACACCTATAGCCTATCAACGTGGTAGTCTCCCACGACCCTTTAAAGAAATCTCATCTTGTGGTGGGTTTCGCGCTTATATGCTTTCAGCGCTTATCCCTTCCGAACGTAGCTACTCTGCAATGCCCCTGGCGGAACAACAGATACACCAGCGGTTCGTCCAACTCGGTCCTCTCGTACTAAAGTCAGATCCACTCAAATTTCTAACGCCCACTACAGATAGAGACCGAACTGTCTCACGACGTTCTGAACCCAGCTCGCGTGCCACTTTAATGGGCGAACAGCCCAACCCTTGGGACCTTCTCCAGCCCCAGGATGTGACGAGCCGACATCGAGGTGCCAAACCCCCCCGTCGATGTGAGCTCTTGGGGGAGATCAGCCTGTTATCCCCGGAGTACCTTTTATCCTTTGAGCGATGGCCCTTCCATGCGGAACCACCGGATCACTATGCTCTAGTTTCCTACCTGATCGAGATGTACCTCTCTCAGTCAAGCCTGCTTATGCCATTGCACTCTACGCACGATTACCAACCGTACTGAGCAGACCTTTAGAAGCCTCCGTTACTCTTTTGGAGGCGACCACCCCAGTCAAACTACCCACCAAGCACTGTCCTCATCACTGAGTTAGATCTCGAATAAGCAAAGGGTGGTATTTCAACAATGACTCCAATACGCCTGGCGACGCACCTTCATAGTCTCCCACCTATCCTACACATTACTTATCCAAAACCAATACTAAGCTATAGTAAAGGTTCACGGGGTCTTTTCGTCCCGTAGCGGGTAACCGGCATCTTCACCGATACTACAATTTCACCGAGATCATGGCTGAGACAGTGTCCAGATCGTTGCACCATTCGTGCAGGTCGGAACTTACCCGACAAGGAATTTCGCTACCTTAGGACCGTTATAGTTACGGCCGCCGTTTACCGGGGCTTCAATTCAATGCTTCGCTAATGCTAACATCTCCTCTTAACCTTCCGGCACCGGGCAGGTGTCAGGCCATATACATCTTATTTCTAATTAGCATAGCCCTGTGTTTTTGATAAACAGTCGCCTGGACCTTTTCACTGCGGCCACACAAAAGTGTGGCGACCCTTCTCCCGAAGTTACGGGTCGATTTTGCCTAGTTCCTTAGCCATGAATCGCTCGAGCACCTTAGAATTCTCATCCCAACTACCTGTGTCGGTTTACGGTACGGGCTGCCTGGATCGCTTTTCTTGGAAGTCGATTCGCTAGATTATCACCGCAGCCGTAGCCTTGGTGTACTATCAGGGTATTACTACTCCTTTCAACGTACTATTCCGTCAGTACGCACTAACTATTCGCCTCCGTCACTTTTAACTCCGGCAGGTACAGGAATATTAACCTGTTATCCATCCACTTCCCCTTTCGGGTACGCGTTAGGACCCGACTAACCCTCAGCTGATTAGCATAGCTGAGGAAACCTTAGTCTTTCGGTGGGAGGGTTTCTCGCCCTCCTTATCGTTACTTATGCCTACATTTTCTTTTGTAGATGCTCCAGATTAGCTCACGCTAAACCTTCAACGCCACTACAATGCTCCCCTACCACTTTCGTCCATAGCTTCGGTAATATGCTTATGCCCGATTATTATCCATGCCGAACCGCTCGACTAGTGAGCTGTTACGCACTCTTTAAATGAATGGCTGCTTCCAAGCCAACATCCTAGCTGTCTAAGCAGTTCAACCGCGTTTATTCAACTTAGCATATATTTTGGGACCTTAGCTGATGGTCTGGGTTCTTTCCCTCTCGGACATGGACCTTAGCACCCATGCCCTCACTGCTGATCATCATTTTATAGCATTCGGAGTTTGTCAGGAATTGGTAGGCGGTGAAGCCCCCGCATCCAATCAGTAGCTCTACCTCTATAAAACTAAATCAACGCTGCACCTAAATGCATTTCGGGGAGTACGAGCTATTTCCGAGTTTGATTGGCCTTTCACCCCTACCCACAGGTCATCCCAAGACTTTTCAACGTCAACGGGTTCGGTCCTCCACTTTGGGTTAACAAAGCTTCAACCTGCCCATGGGTAGATCACACGGTTTCGCGTCTACTACTACTAACTATACGCCCTATTCAGACTCGCTTTCGCTACGGATCCGGTGCTGAACACCTTAACCTCGCTAGTAAAAGTAACTCGTAGGCTCATTATGCAAAAGGCACGCCGTCACCAAAAATGGCTCCGACCGCTTGTAAGCGTATGGTTTCAGGATCTTTTTCACTCCCTTATTCAGGGTTCTTTTCACCTTTCCCTCACGGTACTGGTTCACTATCGGTCTCTCAGGAGTATTTAGCCTTATGGGATGGTCCCCACAGATTCACACAGGGTTACACGTGCCCCGCGCTACTCAGGATACTACTATCAACATATAACTTACCTATACGGGACTATCACCCTCTTTGGCTCCTCTTTCCAAAGGATTCTAATTCATTATACACCAAATATCGTAGTCCTACAACCC
Source organism: Aquimarina algicola (assembly GCF_006443095.1). Taxonomy (GTDB): domain Bacteria; phylum Bacteroidota; class Bacteroidia; order Flavobacteriales; family Flavobacteriaceae; genus Aquimarina; species Aquimarina algicola. The sequence continues at coordinate 3,042 of NZ_VFWZ01000013.1, read as the reverse complement.
CAATGTTGCCGTAACAACATTGGTTTGGGCTAATCCGCGTTCGCTCGCCACTACTAACGGAATCACTATTGTTTTCTTCTCCTCCGGGTACTTAGATGTTTCAGTTCTCCGGGTTCGCCCACCTTACGGTGTGATATATCTTCAATATACCGGGTTGCCCCATTCGGAAATCTGCGGATCAATGTGTATGTGCCACTAACCACAGCTTATCGCAGCTTATCACGTCCTTCTTCGCCTCTGAGAGCCTAGGCATTCCCCATACGCCCTTAATTAGCTTATGCGTCTTGCTTTTTTGCTCTATATTATTATTTTTTTTACTCTATAAACACACAATCAATGTGTGTGCTCGTGTATTCAATCAATATGTCAATGAACGTTATCAAGAGTCGTAACTGAGTAAAATCAGTAAACAACTCTGTATCGCAATACTCTTGAAATTTAAATCCCAAGGCATTGCCTTGTGGAGAATACCGGAGTCGAACCGGTGACCTCCTGCGTGCAAGGCAGGCGCTCTAGCCAGCTGAGCTAATTCCCCGTCAATAAAGTAGGCAGTTGCCAGTTTATAGTTGACAGTAGCACAACTTCTAAAATTTCCTTCATAATTCTTAATGAACTTCTTAAAATCTCAAATCAACAATCTCAAATCAACAATCGTAAATCTAAAACCTTAAAACTGTAGTCTCAGGCAGACTCGAACTGCCGACCTCTACATTATCAGTGTAGCGCTCTAACCAGCTGAGCTATGAGACTGTTTCTATAGTAAAGAGTAATCAGTAATCAGTATTCAGATAACACCTAAATATGTCTTTACTTAATACCTAATATAGCTTACCCAATACTAAATAATAATCGACCAACAGCTCAAAAGACTTAGATCCATTAGACCTATAATATATAATTAATTCCTATCATTTATTTGCTCTAGAAAGGAGGTGTTCCAGCCGCACCTTCCGGTACGGCTACCTTGTTACGACTTAGCCCCAGTTACTAGTTTTACCCTAGGCCGCTCCTTACGGTGACGGACTTCAGGTACCCCCAGCTTCCATGGCTTGACGGGCGGTGTGTACAAGGCCCGGGAACGTATTCACCGGATCATGGCTGATATCCGATTACTAGCGATTCCAGCTTCACGGAGTCGAGTTGCAGACTCCGATCCGAACTGTGACCGGCTTTGAAGATTCGCGCCTACTCGCGTAGTGGCTGCTCACTGTACCGGCCATTGTAGCACGTGTGTGGCCCAGGACGTAAGGGCCGTGATGATTTGACGTCATCCCCACCTTCCTCGCGGTTTGCACCGGCAGTCTTGCTAGAGTTCCCGACATGACTCGCTGGCAACTAACAACAGGGGTTGCGCTCGTTATAGGACTTAACCTGACACCTCACGGCACGAGCTGACGACAACCATGCAGCACCTTGTAAGTTGTCCGAAGAAAAATCTATCTCTAGACCTGTCAACCTACATTTAAGCCCTGGTAAGGTTCCTCGCGTATCATCGAATTAAACCACATGCTCCACCGCTTGTGCGGGCCCCCGTCAATTCCTTTGAGTTTCATTCTTGCGAACGTACTCCCCAGGTGGGTTACTTATCACTTTCGCTTAGCCACTCAATCCGAAAATCGAACAGCTAGTAACCATCGTTTACAGCGTGGACTACCAGGGTATCTAATCCTGTTCGCTACCCACGCTTTCGTCCCTTAGCGTCAATCAATTGTTAGTGATCTGCCTTCGCAATCGGTATTCTGTGTAATATCTATGCATTTCACCGCTACACTACACATTCTAACCACTTCACAATAATTCAAGATCTACAGTATCAATGGCAATTTTACGGTTGAGCCGCAAACTTTCACCACTGACTTATAAATCCGCCTACGGACCCTTTAAACCCAATGATTCCGGATAACGCTTGGATCCTCCGTATTACCGCGGCTGCTGGCACGGAGTTAGCCGATCCTTATTCGTAGAGTACCGTCAGACCGGTATACATACCGGGGTTTCTTCCTCTATAAAAGTAGTTTACAACCCATAGGGCAGTCTTCCTACACGCGGCATGGCTGGATCAGAGTTGCCTCCATTGTCCAATATTCCTCACTGCTGCCTCCCGTAGGAGTCTGGTCCGTGTCTCAGTACCAGTGTGGGGGATCTCCCTCTCAGGACCCCTACTTATCGTTGCCTTGGTTAGCCGTTACCTAACCAACTAGCTAATAAGACGCATAGCCATCTCTAACCAATAAATCTTTAATTATTAATCGATGCCAATCAATAATACTATAAGGTATTAATCCAAATTTCTCTGGGCTATCCCTAAGTTAAAGGTAGGTTCTATACGCGTTACGCACCCGTGCGCCGGTCGCCATCAATCTGCAAGCAGATCATGCTGCCCCTCGACTTGCATGTGTTAAGCCTGCCGCTAGCGTTCATCCTGAGCCAGGATCAAACTCTTCATCGTTGTTTCGTAAAATATTATTCAACTAAACAACAGGAATTATAATCATAACTGCTAATGAAAATTAGTCTTTTGCTTAAATTCTGTATCTCATCTAAAATGTAATAACACCTTAAATTAAAATACGCGCTGTCAATCAATATGTCTATGAACTTTTTCAGCAATCTCCCTAACGATAAATATCGAAGGTAATCACTCTTGTTAATAACCGGGAATCGAACCCAATGAAGCTACAAATTAACCCCTACTCCTGTATATTATTTTATCTTGTAAATGAACGCTTATCCCGCTTTAGCTCTACGCTTGTTCCTTAAAGCGGGTGCAAATATAAAACCCTTTTTTTTACTACCAAAACTTTTTTGAACTTTTTTTTAAAAAAAATATTTCCGAAAACAAATCCCAAAAATACCCGGTAACAAACCTATCAAATCTTATATGAACAACGCAAAACCAAATCCCGTTTTGCGGGTGCAAACATACAACCCTTTTTTAAATCAACAACAAAAAAATTACCTTTTTTTAACCAAAAAAAATAACAAAAATCTTAACACTCTAGTAACCTTAGCTTTACAATAAAAATAATCCTCAAAATAAAA
>NZ_VFWZ01000012.1 GCF_006443095.1 Aquimarina algicola | reverse complement strand
CGGTTTAGAAGTAGTTTTAACCATTGAACAAGCTAAGGAAGAAATTATTACTCCAGCTATTAATAAATATCAAAGTATATTAAATCCTATTTTTGAGATATAAAAAAACTAAGCCTAACAATTTGTATATTGCATATGCCTCCTTCGGCAGGCAAACGCAACATACAAGAGACGTTGGGCACAATACCCAAAAGAACTCTGCAAAAGGATTTAAATTTCTTAAATTTGTTAAAATTTAAGAACTAATTGAAACTATATAAATTGAATAAAAAAGAACTTGTAGATTACTGTAAATCTCTAGGAATTGAGACAAAAGAGAAAACTAGAAACACTTTAATGGAGGATGCAGAAACATACGGAAATCAACAAATCCTGCAAGCGAAAAAGGACGGAACGGACTTTGAGTTGCTATATTCAAAAATCGAAGAACTTTCCAATAGATATGCTGAAACTCTGAATGGAAAGATAGAGGATAGAAAAGAAGAAATGCTCGAAGATGATACTTCTCATTATCTAATTTATAGAGTATTGGGAATTTCTAATGAAAGAGGTCAATTAATTGATGTTTATCAAAATACAGGTCGATTTCTCTACAAATATGCAGGCTCTTTTTTAGAGGAAGCTACTGTTCTATGTTTCAAATTTAATAATTTAAAAGGAAAAAGAACGCTTGTAGATAATACAGTAGGCTCAAAACCTAAAACGTTTGAAATTGACTTTTTAGATGGTAACAATGCAATTGAAATCAAATGGCGAGATGCTACAACAGATGGAGACCACATAACAAAAGAACATACAAGAGTTGAGTGCATAACAAGTTAGGGCTATAAACCAATTCGAGTTATGTTTTACTATCCTCAAAGAAAACAAGCAATAAAAATTCAAAAAATACTTGCTACTTATTATAAAGGTGTAAAAGGAGAATATTATGGTGGAGATGAAGCTTGGAATTTTGTCAAAAAATATACTGGCTACGATTTATTAGAAATCCTAACTTCTATTGCAGATAAAAAGACTAAAGCGGATGGAAGTAGATAAAATATATAAGGGAAATTGTATCAACAAATTAAAAGAATTAGAATCGAATTCCGTTGATTTAATATATTTTGACCCGCCGTTTTTTACTCAAAAAAACATTCATTAGTAACAAGAGATGAGTCAAAAAAATATGAATTCAGCGATAGCTGGAACTCATTAGATGACTATATAGATTTAATTGAATCTTGCCTAAAAGAATGTAAAAGAGTTTTAAAAGAAACCGGAAGTGTTTTTCTTCATTGCGACAAAGTTGCTTCTCATTATATCAGAGTAACTCTTGACAAAGTTTTTGGTATGAAAAATTTCCAAAGTGAAATTATTTGGAGTTACAAAAGATGGTCTAATTCAAAAAAAGGACTTTTAAACTCGCATCAGAATATATATTTCTATTCAAAAAGTAAGAACTTTAAATTCAATCAATATTACACAAATTACGCTGCTACAACAAATATTGACCAAATCTTACAAGACAGAAAAAAAACTGCCAATGGAAAGTCAATCTACAAAACAGATGAAAATGGCAATATTGTTTTAGGAAAAGAAAAAAAAGGCGTGCCATTATCAGATACTTGGGAAATTCCTTATCTCAATCCTAAAGCAAAAGAGAGAGTTGGCTATCCAACACAAAAACCTGTTTTACTTTTAAAAGAAATAATTAAGATTGTAACAGATAAAGGAGATTTAGTTGTTGACCCTTTTTGTGGTAGTGGAACAACTTGTGTAGCTGCTAAATCTATGGACAGAAACTTTATTGGAATTGATGCTTCCAAAGATGCTGTTGAACTTGCAAATAGACGATTGGAAGAAATGATAATCACGGATTCTGCTTTATTAAACAAAGGTTATAATAGCTACCTTGAAAAATCTGAATACGAGATGGCAATTCTTAAAAGTATTGATGCTCTGCCAGTTCAAAGAAACTCTGGAATTGATGGGTTTTTAAGAAAGCATTTTAACGAGAAACCTGTACCAGTAAAAATTCAAGGGAAGAAAGAAACTCTAAATGATGCAATTGAGAAACTTGAAAAATCTTGCCAAGGAAAAGAATTTGATTTAAAAATTGTAATTCAAACTCGCAGAGAATCAAGAGGTAACAGGCTTTTTGAATTGGAATCGGATATTGAAATTATCCAATCACAGGAAATGATAATTGAGGAATTGAAAGAAAAAAGTACTGTGCCCAACAATGTATAAAAATAATAGCGGTTTTAGTGCTTATGCCAAAGTCAGTAAACTTAAATAAGGTCTGTTCTTAACGGAAAAATTAGTACGTAAAATCCGCTACTGCGCTTATTCAAGACCGTTACCACACATTTGACAAGACCAATGATACAAGGAATTTTAATAGTAATAATTGGAATTGGAATTGAAATGGAATAATATAATTTATGAAAAAATCTCTTCACTTAATACTTTCGTTTATTTTGATAAACGTCTTTAGCTGTAAAGAAGTTACTTCTAGTAAAGAATTTGAGCCTTCGAAAAAACAAAATACCACTTATAAAGATTCTATCAGTAAGCAAAAAAAGTTAGCTCAAGAAAAAGACAATGAGTATTATTATGTTAACGCAAAGTCTGGTTTAAATTATAGAGAATCTCCCAAAGGAAAAATAATAAGTAAATTTAATTTAAACACGAAATTACTGGTAATTGAAAAAACAAAGATATTAGACCAAGTAAAAGACGGTGAAAAAACTCTAAAAGGAGAATGGTATGGAGTTGAGAAAGGTAAAGACACCGTTTATGTTTTCAATGCTTTTTTATCAGATCAGAAAAGTTTAAGTGAACAAAAAATAAATGACACATCGGTCTGGCTAGCTGACCAAGAAGATGATTGTGTTTTTGACTTCAATACTCAAACGGATGATTTTCTCAAAGAAATCCCTGAATTTTCAAATTACGTTTGGGATAATAAGCAAAAAAAGGCAACAATAAAACTTGACGACGGAAATACATTAATCGTAACTCGTGGAGGTTGTAATCACTTTTCGTTTTATGGGAATTTACTTTTAGAAAAATCGGAACTGAATTTAAATGACGAAAGCAAAATATTTAAAAAAGCTTTGTGGATTGCAGAAAAATTATTTAATAAATCTGACTTAAATTTTATAAATGAATCTCTAAATAAAAGGAATTTTGAAATAGAACAATCAGAGAATCAAAAAAAATATATTTTTCAAATTGACAGATATTGTGATATGACTATAGTCGTTGAAAAAACAAATAATAATCAAATATCTATAGAAATCGGATATGATGTGTGCTAAAAACGTGTGGTAACAACATGTATAAAACATAGCTAATAAATGCTTAACCTAAAGGTTAGTGCTTATTTAAAAAGATTACCAAATTTTTAATTTACGACTTCTTCTTTTATTTTCTTTTTTGGTAGTCGTAGTCCTTCGGTAGGCATTTAAAAAAATGATAAATTAAAAACAAAATATAAGAATTCGGTTCTGTGTTAATCCGATAAGTTAGTGTCTTTTTATACGCTACATTTCATACACTAGACCGTTATAGCCAATCACTATCAATAAACGAATGGGTAATTATTATACAAGAATAGTTCGGGTATATCCTAAAATTGACAAAACCATTTTAAACAAAAATGAAATCTCTGAAAACATTGTGAAAACTGCTTTGTTAGATGAAGAATTGAATGTATTCGATAATAAAGAAAATAACTGTATTGATTTTATTTGGAGATCAAAAAGAGCAGGTGGAAAACTTGGTATTGATAGTTCTTTAGTTGATGTTTGGGAAATAAGAGGTGGTGATTATACTAAAATGTTTTTCAATGGTATTCTTCTAAATAATCCCAAGTATAATGGTTTTTTCTTTTTTAAATTTGATGAAATAGAAATCGTATTTGAAAAAGACAAAATTGATAAATTTCAGGAAATTTTCTATCAATTTGATATAGAAAAAAAAATATTAGTAGATAAAAAGCAATGTTGCTTTATTGTAAATATAAGCGGAACTTATTCTGCTGACAACGATTATGAAATTGGAATTGATGAAAATAAAATAAACAATTTAAGTAAAGACGAATTTTTAAAACTTAAAGGTACTGATAACTTTATCGAAGGAATATTTGTAAATAAATATAAAGCACAGAATTTATCAAATTTTTTGAGTAAATTTTATCAATTTGAAACAGATGAAGAAAAGACAACGATTCCATATTTAGGTATGCAACATTTTCAACTAAATTTCAAAAAAAGACCTGTTGCAAAAATTTCAAGAAATAATGGTAATGGATGGCAACCTTGGATTTACGAAACAATGAACTGGTGGGATAATTGCATTCTTCCTGAGTGGATAGAATATAAAAATAACAGAACTAAATGACTCAAGAACTCTATCAAGAGGCAATGAAATTTGCTGGAGAAAAGCATAGTGAACAAAAGGTTCCAGGAACTAATTCCAATTACTTACTGCACATATCCAATGTTGCAATGGAAGTATTATTAGCATATACCGCCAAAAAATCCTTTGATATAGATTTTGCAATTCAAGTGGCAATTCTGCACGACACAATTGAGGATACTAATGTAGACTTTAATGAAGTAAAGGATAAATTTGGAGAAAAAGTAGCTACTGCCGTACAAGCTTTAACTAAGAATGAAAGCCTAAACACAAAAAATGAAAGAATGATTGATAGCCTAAATCGAATAAATCAATTAGAAAAGGAGGTTGGTATCGTTAAACTTGCAGACAGAATAACCAACTTGCAAACTCCTCCAAAACACTGGAGCTTGGAAAAAACAATAAAATATTCTGAAGAAGCAAAAACAATTTCTTACCACCTTAATGGTAAAAATGCTTATCTTAATAATCGTCTAGATCAGAAAATAAAGGAATACGAATTAAATATAAAAAGGCTATAACAAAGTATAAACTGCATTAAAACGCAGTTTATACGAAACGTTGTATGCCATTGCAGTAAAAAGTCCACCGCACGTTCAAGCACATTTTCTGCTCCGTTCCTCCGCAGTAAAAGAGCTTTCACTTCCCCACTGCCACCCTGTTAAGTATTTCAAACATTTTATATCACGAAATACGATATATTTAATCTAAATCCTTAAATTGGTGCTTTCCAATTCTGAAACGAAATGAACAGAATAAAAGAAGTACTAAAAGAAAAAGGAATCAAGCAGACTTGGTTGGCCGAAAAGCTAGGTAAAAGCTACAATATGGTAAATGGCTATGTCCAGAATAGACAACAACCACGCTTGGAAGTACTAAATGAAATTGCACACATACTTGATGTAGATGTGCGTGAATTAATTATGCCGACAAAAGACAATGACTAAAGAAAAAATAACATTATCACAACTTGAACAATACCTCTCCAAAGCTGCCTGGATTCTAAAAGGACCTGTAGACGCTTCGGATTTTAAGGTTTACATCTTTCCATTACTTTTTTTTAAAAGAATATCGGATGTGTATGATGAAGAGTATCGTGTTGCGTTGGAAGAATCTGATGGAGATGAAGAATACGCAAACCTTCCCGAATTTCACCGTTTTGTTATTCCTGATGATTGTCATTGGAAAGATGTGCGTGAAACAACAACCAATGTTGGATTAGCCATTGAGAAAGCACTTAGAGGCATTGAGCAAGCCAACCAGGAATTCTTGTATGGGATTTTTGGAGATGCCCAATGGAGCAACAAGAATAAGTTATCGGATAGATTACTGATTGACCTAATCGAGCATTTCTCTCAATACGATTTATGCAACAGCAATGTAGATGCTGACCTCCTCGGTAATTCTTACGAATACTTAATCAAGCATTTTGCTGATTTAACCAATAAAAAAGCGGGGGAATTCTATACACCTCGTTCAGTGGTTCATCTCCTAGGTTTAATTCTTGACCCACATGAAGGAGAAACTATTTACGACCCTGCTTGTGGTACGGGCGGCATGCTCTTAGAATGTGTAGATCACTTAAAAGATGCCAAAGAAGATTACAGAACACTGAAGTTATTCGGACAAGAGAAGAACCTTACATCTAGTTCTATTGCGAGAATGAATATGTTCTTGCATGGTATTGAAGACTTCCAAATACATAGAGGCGATACACTTAGAAATCCTGCCTTTTTTGAGGCAGATGGATTACAAAGATTCGATTGTGTGATTGCCAACCCTCCATTTTCGTTAAAAGAATGGGGTGCAGAAAATTGGTCTAGTGATCCTTATGGAAGAAATATAGCTGGTGTTCCACCAAAAGGAAATGGAGACATGGCTTGGGTACAGCACATGATCAAATCCATGAATGATTCTGGAAGAATGACAGTTGTCTTACCGCATGGTGCTCTGTTCAGAAAAGGTGCAGAAGGAAAAATCAGAAAAGCATTATTAGAGCAGGATATGTTGGAAGCTGTTATTGGGCTCGGGCCAAATATCTTTTACGGAACACAACTAGCTGCTTGTGTGATGGTTTTCAAACAACAAAAAGATGCTGATAAAAAGGATAAAGTCTTATTCATTGATGCTTCCGATCAGGTGCGTGTTGGTAGAGCACAGAATTATCTAGAACCAGAGCATGTAACACAAATATTTGATTGGTACAATGCTTTTGAAGATGTAGAGAATCATGTAAAAGTAGCTTCTAAAGCGGATTTAGAGGAAAACGATTTCAACCTCAATATTCCATTGTATGTAGAAAAGATAATTGAAGATAACCTACCGAGTGTGGAAGAAGCATTAGCTGATTTGAAAATCGCTTGGCAAAAAAGCTTAGAAGCAGAGGAAAAGTTTAAAACGATTTTAAAGGAATTTATATAGCATGACAGAAGTACAATTTTTCGAGAAAGTACATCAGAAATATAAAGATTCGAATCATCTACTTGAAGGTGATGGAGGATATAAGATAAAGCGTGGAATGGCTCATGTTATGTCTGGCTATTTGGAAGACTTATTTGCACTCTACATAGCTCAAAAAGTGAACAGGAAAGATGTTGAATATTTTGTAGACAAAGTCATTTCAATCAGATTTTCAGAAAATGAGAAAGCTAAGTCCTTTAAACCTGATTTGGCGATTGTAGATAATGGTGTAATGACGCATTATTTTGACCTAAAATCCAACCTGGGGTGGAACAGAAATGCAGAAAACTACATGTTGGATAAAAATCGATTCATTGAAAAGTTAAAAGGACAAAATGCCTGGATACGAGACAAACACGATAAATCCGTACTAGACATTAAAATTTCGGACGCATTACAATACAATATGGTGGTGGTTTTTGGTGGAAATATTAACCCTACCCAGATGGATAATAATTTCAAAACTTCCAATGAATTGGAAAACGTACAGTTACATGTGTTACATAGAAAAAGAAAAGATGAAGCGCATGAAGCTATAGATATAGAGGCATTTGAAGCAATCCAACAATCACTAGAAATACTAACAGCATGACCCAAAAAGAATTAGAAAAATACCTCTGGGGTGCAGCTACCCAATTGCGTGGAACGATAGACGCAGGAGATTACAAACAGTATATCTTCCCACTCTTGTTCTTCAAACGTATCTGTGATGTGTATGATGAAGAATTTGAAAGTGCATTGGCTGAAAGTGATGGCGATATGGAATATGCAGCTTTTGCTGAGCATCATCACTTCCAAGTACCTGAAGGAGCACATTGGAAAGACGTAAGAGAAACTACGGTAAATGTGGGTGTGGCTTTACAAGATGCCATGCGCGCCATTGAAAAAGCGAATCCTGATACTTTGTACGGAATCTTTGGTGATGCTTCTTGGACCAACAAAAACCGTTTGAGTGATGAAACACTAATTAACCTTATTGAGCATTATTCTCAACACAAATTAAGTTTAAGCAATATCCCAGATGATAAATTAGGAAACGCCTACGAATACCTTATTAAGGAATTTGCAGACGATAGCGGGCATACCGCAGCAGAGTTTTATACCAACAGAACGGTAGTAACGCTCATGACCAAAATCATGGATCCGCAACCGGGCGAATCGGTATATGATCCTACCTGTGGTTCTGGTGGTTTGTTATTGAACTGTGCGTTGCATTTAAAAGAAGAAGACAAGGAATACCGTACGCTTAAATTATACGGACAAGAAATTAACCTCATTACCTCTGCCATTGCACGTATGAACATGTTTATGCACGGTATTGAGGAGTTTAGTATTGTACGTGGTGATACTTTGGCCAATCCTGCCTTTTTGCACTATGATGAATTGAAGAAGTTCAATGTGATTTTGGCGAATCCTCCTTATTCCATTAAAGCCTGGGACCAAAAAGCATTTACCAACGATCCATACGGACGTAATTTATGGGGGGTGCCGCCACAAGGTTGTGCCGATTATGCCTTTCAGCAGCATATCCAAAAGAGTTTAGATAACGATAACGGACGTTCTATTTCGCTTTGGCCGCATGGTGTACTCTTTAGAGATTCTGAAGCAGAAATGAGAAGAAAGATGATTGAAGATGATTTGGTGGAATGTGTCATTGGTTTAGGACCAAATCTATTCTATAACTCGCCAATGGAGGCTTGTTTATTGATAACCAAAACCAACAAGTCTGCAGAAAGAAAAGGAAAGGTTTTGATTATTAATGCGGTTAAGGAAGTAAAGCAAGAAAAGAACATTGCTTTCCTAGAAGCAAATCATATTGAAAAAATCTACAATAATTATAAAGATTTCAAGGAGATAGAAGAGTTTTCTAAGCTCGTTTCTGTGGAAGAAATTTTAGAAAGCAAGGGAAGTCTAAATATTGCTCAGTATGTAAGTAATGTTGAAAATAATGAAGATTCATTGTCTATTGATGAAGCTTTAACCAATTGGAACAAGAAATCTAATGAGTTAAAAGAAAGCATGAACGAACTTTTTCAAATCTTGAATTAATATGGAGACAATGACTGAAAAAATAGATTTGAAGAATTTGGATAAGAGTAATTGGACGTCTTTCAAGTTTGAAGAAATTGCTCAAAAAATATCCAAAACAGTAAAACCTGAAGAAGCAGAAGTTGATATTTATGTTGGTTTAGAACATCTCAATGGAGAAGATATTCATATAAGAAGAAAAGGCATTCCTGCTGATGTAAAAGGTGGCAAATTAAGATGTTATCCTGGTGATATTATTTTCGGAAAAAGGCGAGCTTATCAAAGAAAAGCTGCAATAGTTGATTTTGATGGTATCTGCTCTGCACACGCTTTTGTTTTTAGAGCAAATCCAGAAGTGATAGACCCAAAACTATTTCCTTTCTTTTTGCACTCTAATCAGTTTATGCACCGTATGGTGGATATTTCTGTTGGTGGACTTTCGCCAACTATAAACTGGGGTGACTTAAAGCATCAAGAATTCCTCCTCCCCCCCAATGATCAACAAGCCCAACTAGCCAAATTACTTTGGGCTATGGATGATGTGATTGAGAGGGAGAAGGTCGTTTTAGAAAGAACTGAAGTAATCAAAAACAGTCTTTTTAAAAAGTTTACTAGTTCAGAAGAAAATTGGACAAAACACAAAATAAAAGACTTAATGACTTTTAATTACGGTAGTGCATTAAAAGAATCTGATCGCAAAGAGGGAGAATATAATGTTGTTACTTCTTCTGGGATTCAAGGGACACATAATGAATATAAAACTGAAGGTCCAGGAATTGTTGTTGGTAGAAAGGGGAATGTTGGTCAGGTAACATGGTTAGATGATAACTTTTGGACAACTGATACAGCTTATTTTGTTTTAATCAATGAAGAATTCAAACATGTTCCATTGAAATTCTTTTATTACTTGCTTATCGCTTCAAATTTGAAAAAACATTCAATTGCGACTGCCGTGCCAGGATTAAATAGAGATGACGCTTTGTTGACCAATGTTTTTTTACCAACTGAAAATGAAATTAGTTCATACCTAGATAAGTTCAGCACTTTAGATGAGAAATTGACAGATATTTCGAGTAAGATTTCTAGCTCTCAATCCCTTCAAAAAAGTTTAATCAACCAAATATTCTAATAATGGGTTTCAATGAATTAAATAGCGTAGAGCATTACATCATTCACCAACTCAGTGGGGTGAATTTAAATAGCAAAGAAGCCAATGAACCACAGGTAGGTTATAGTGTACAATGGGTATATAAATCTTCAGATGAGATTCAGCGTGGAGTCAATGAAGTATTGGTAGAATCAGAGCTTAAAGAAGCTCTTATACGTTTAAACCCAGACATTGCTGCTAAACCAGAATTGGCAGATGAAGTGATTTACAAACTTAGAGCGGTTTTAATTGCTGTGAATCAAGTGGGATTGGTCAAAGCCAATGAAGAGTTTTTCAAATGGATGACAGGTGAGAAAACCATGCCTTTTGGAGAAAACAACCGTCATGTCCCTGTTCGTCTCATAGACTTTGAAGAGTTAACCAACAACAATTATGTAGTTACCAACCAATACCGAATTCATCATAGAGAAACCAAAATTCCAGATATCGTGATGATTATCAATGGAATTCCCGTGGTGGTAGGAGAAGCCAAAACACCTATTCGTCCTTCAGTAAGTTGGTTAGATGGAGCACATGAAGTACATGATATTTATGAAAATGCAGTGCCTCAACTGTTTGTGCCGAACATCCTTTCTTTCGCTACAGAAGGTAAAGAGTTGTATTACGGGGCTGTTCGTTGTCCATTGGAGTTTTGGGCACCTTGGCGCATAGAAAATGATGAAGATGCCATAGCCAAACGCCTTGGGCTTTCAGAAATTGGTAAAGAATTATCCGACTTGGTGAGCCCTACTCGTTTGTTAGACATCATGCGTAACTTCTCTTTGTTCTCTACGGATAAAAAGAAACGAAGAATTAAAATCATTCCTCGTTTTCAGCAATACGAAGGAGCCAATAAAATTGTTGAGCGAGTCAAAGAAGGTCGAGTTAAAAAAGGATTGATTTGGCATTTCCAAGGATCGGGAAAATCCTTCTTAATGGTTTTTGCAGCGCAGAAGCTCAGACGAGAACCAGATTTAAAAAGCCCAACCGTAATTGTATTGGTAGACCGTACAGATTTAGATACACAAATCAGCGGAATATTTGATGCAGCAGATGTTTCTAATGTGGAAAGCACCGATAGCATTAAAGAATTACAAACTTTATTAGAAAGAGACACTCGCAAGATTATTATTTCGATGATTCACAAGTTCCGAGATGCGAAGCCCAATATGAACACACGAGATAATGTAATTGTATTGGTAGATGAAGCGCACAGAACGCAAGAAGGAGATTTGGGTCGCACCATGCGTGCTGCTTTACCAAATGCATTCTTATTTGGTTTAACAGGAACACCCGTAAACAAAGCTGACAAAAACACCTTTTGGGCCTTTGGTTCTGAGGAAGATGAAGGCGGCTATATGTCTCGTTACACTTTCCATGATTCCATTCGCGATGATGCTACTTTGCCCTTGCATTTTGAACCTCGATTGGTAGACGTTCATGTCGATAAAGAAACCATTGATAAAGCAATGGCTGACTTTAAAGAAAGTACCGCTTTATCAGATGAAGAAGCAGATGCTTTGAATCAGAAATCGGCTAAAATGGCTGCATTCTTGAAATCACCAGAGCGTGTTTCTAAAATCGTTGAAGACATTGCAAATCACTTCAAAGAAAAGGTAGATCCGCACGGTTTTAAGGCTATGATTGTCACACCAGATCGTTATGCCTGTGTGCAATACAAGGAAGAATTAGATAAATACTTCCCAGAAGAAGCCAGTGTGGTAGTGATGTCTACTTCAGCCAATGATGATTTTGAATTCAAGCAAAAATGGGGCGTTGATAAAAGTCAACAAGAAAAGATTGTAGAGAAATTTAGCGATCCCTCATCAGATACCAAATTTATCATTGTAACGGCTAAGTTATTAACTGGTTTTGATGCTCCTGTACTACAAACCATGTATTTAGATAAGTCATTAAAAGACCACACGCTATTACAAGCTATCTGTAGAACCAACCGTTTATATCCAGGTAAGACATTTGGTAGAATTGTAGATTATTTCGGAGTGTTTGATGATGCAGCAAAAGCCTTACAGTTTGATGAGGAGTCTGTAAAGCAGGTAATTTCGAACCTTTCAGAGCTAAGAGAAAAGTTACCACAAGCCATGAAAGATGCATTGAGCCATTTTGAGGGAGTAGATAGAACACTAGATGGATTTGAAGGTCTAGAAGCTGCTCAAAATGCTATCAAAACAGATGAAGCCAAAGATGCTTTTGCTAAGGACTACAAATACCTATCGAAACTTTGGGAATCATTGTCGCCAGACAACATTTTGGATTTACATTATGCGGATTACAAATGGCTCTCCCAAGTATTCGAATCCGTAAAACCAGCATCTGATAATATTGGTAAGCTCTTATGGTTCTCTTTAGGAGCTCAAACTACGAAGTTAATACATGAGAATGTGCATGTTGGAGATGTACACCAATTGCAAGAGTTTGTCTTGGATGCTGATGTGATTGAAGACATCTTTAACAATCCAGATCCAAAGAATGCCAAGACGTTAGAGAAAATACTGGTTAAGCGTTTTAAAAAACATGGACAAAATCCAACCTTTAAGAAACTGAGCGAACGATTGGAAGCTCTTAGAGACAAAGCCGAAAGAGGGTTAATCACTTCTATAGAATTCGTAAAAGAGCTTTGTAAAATAGCGAAAGAGACCATTCAAGCAGAAAAGGAGTTAGTGGAGTTGATTGAAGAGAAATCACCAAAGGCTGCTTTATCAGATTTGTTTTTGGAACTAAAAACAGACGAAACACCTGCCGTAGTAGAACGAATCGTAAATGATATAGATGCAATTGTAAGAGTAGTGAGTTTCCCTGGATGGCAGCAAACCAATGCTGGTGAGCGTGAAGTACAAAAGTCGCTTAGAAAGCAATTATTAAAGTATAAACTACATAAGGACCAGGTATTGTTTGATCGAGCTTATGCTTATATAAAAGAGTATTATTAATGGCCAACGCAAGTTCAAGCACATTGCAATCCTCCTGCGTGCGGTTGCGGCAGCGCTTTCTCGCCAACGCTAAAAACGAAATGAATAAAATAAAAACGGCATATAACAATGTGTATAGTGCATAGCACCCTGCGGGATGCTACGACACCATACACGGAACGTTAGCGATCATATAAAAAAATGAAAAGATTTGAGACAGAAAAAATGATTCATTTTCTCTATAGGATGTCTATGTATTTGCCTGATATGACTAAGGATAACATCGTTTCTTTCATGCATGGTATTGACTTAGGAAAAGAAGGTGAGCCTCATTGGACGAAATTGCTTGATGAATTTATCGCGATCGAATATAAAGTTGAAGAAAGAGCCATGGGTTGGCCTTATCATGTTGAGATGTTAAGTGAACGAGAAGGAATTGAATGGAATGAGGGATTTAAAAAACTTATGCTTGAGATGATAAATAAATCAGATCAAATTCCATTTACTAAGAAAATGCAAAAATGGATTAACAATATGGAGAACTGAGTATTCAATACGATGTTAACTTACTGTGAATAATTACAAAAGTCACGAACTAAAATGAAGGAACTATGAGTAGATCGAAACAGAAAACTAAAATTCACGGAAATACAACAGCGAAATCGGAAAAGGAAAACAAGCAAGACGCAAATAGAAAATTTAGACGAATTATTAAACAAAAAGTCAAACTGAATAAAGAGGATTTACCTGAACTAAGGGAAGTCTCAAATGTTTGGTGTTTTGATAAGGATGGGAAAAGATATAATTCAGAAATGACTGAAAAAGATCTTCGAAAATAAAACGTTGTACAACAACATATATGTGATCATAGCAGTTAAGTGATTAATCCAATGGTTCTTGTATTTTTGGTAAGATGCAATGCTTGCAGAATGGAAAAGTTAGCAACCAATGCCCAGTTTTTGTCGAAGTCAGGGTAACATTTTGCTCTGCTACGACACATATATTAACCGTTAGGCTTAATTAAAATGACTCAAGTATTTATTTAATATAATTATGGATAATTTTCTAAAACTCTTTAACCCAACAGAATTAACGGAAACTATTAAGAAACTTGCGAAAAAGCAATTGAGTGATAAAAT
>NZ_VFWZ01000011.1 GCF_006443095.1 Aquimarina algicola | reverse complement strand
GCTCACCTCTTACCATTCCGAACAGAGTAGTTAAGCCCGTTAGCGCCAATGGTACTACAATCGTGGGAGAGTAGGTCGCCGCCTTCTTCAAAACCCTTCATTACTTAAAATGAAGGGTTTTTTTTAGTTTATACATTTTTGTTAGAAGATGATAAAGTTGATTTTATGACACTGATAGCAAAGCCTGAATAAAATAGATATTAAAGAAGATTCATTTGGCGCATGTAATTACGTATTATCAATACCATGCGTATCGACAAGATAATGGTCTGTGATGAATTTGATTTATTTTTAAAATATTTTATACTACCGAGCGAGTGCTATCTATAATGATTATTTTATATATAATACTAATAAAAAAAGCTGCCTTTATATAGGCAGCTTTTCAAATATTAAGTTCAATTTTCTTAATCTTTCAAAATACTTCTGGAGATCACAATTTTTTGGATTTCACTTGTTCCTTCATAGATTTGAGTAATTTTTGCATCTCTCATTAATCTTTCTACATGATATTCTTTTACAAACCCATTACCACCATGAACTTGTACAGCTTCTACAGCCACTTCCATTGCTACTTCTGAAGCATAAAGTTTTGCCATTGCTCCAGACAGATCATAGCTTTCATTGTTATCTTTATCTAATGCAGATTTGTATACGAGCATTCTTGCAGCTTCAATTTTGGTGTGCATATCAGCTAATTTAAAAGCAATGGCCTGATGATTCATAATCTCTGTTCCAAATGCTTTACGAACTTTAGAATATTCTTTAGCTAGTTCATATGCGCCTGCTGCAATACCAAGTGCTTGAGCAGCTATACCTATACGACCACCGGCAAGGGTTTTCATGGCAAATTTAAAACCAAAACCATCTTCACCAATACGATTCTCTTTAGGAACTTTGACGTCATTAAAAATAAGTGAGTGAGTATCACTACCACGTATTCCTAATTTGTCTTCTTTAGGGCCTATCTCAAAACCTTCCCATCCTTTTTCAACGATAAAAGCGTTGATTCCACGATGTTTTTTTTCTCTATCGGTCTGTGCAATTACAAGATAGTAATCTGCGGTTCCTCCATTAGTGATCCAGTTTTTAGTTCCATTTAGAATATAATGGTCACCTTTGTCAATTGCAGTAGTCTTTTGCGAAGTCGCATCACTACCTGCTTCCGGTTCAGATAAACAGAAAGCTCCAATAGACTCTCCTGTGGTTAATTTTGTAAGATATTTTTCTTTTTGTTCAGGTGTGCCATATGTATCTAGACCCCAACATACCAAAGAATTATTTACGGATACAATTACAGAAGAAGAAGCATCTATTTTTGATAATTCTTCCATTACCAATACATAAGAAAGAGTATCCATTCCGCCTCCTCCATATTCAGGAGAAGCCATCATGCCTAAGAAACCAAGTTCTCCCATTTTTTTTACCTCTTTCTCAGGGAATTCTTGCTTATTATCTCTTTCGATAACTCCAGGTAATAATTCAGTTTTTGCAAAATCACGAGCAGCGTCTCGTATCATTAATTGTTCTTCAGATAATTTAAAGTCCATATTTTTTTATTATTTACTGTGCGTGCATAACACGTAATTTGTACTTTTTTGTAAAAAAAAATCGATATAAGATCTATTTTTTTATTAATCCTACAAATATAAGCTATAAAATAATAGTTTTACTGTTTTTTTTCTTTTTTGGTAAAATCGTTGAAAAAATGAAAATGCGTACTACTTTTTTATGTTAATAACGTAGTTCTGACAATCTTTGTTTTTGCGGTAGTGAGCTGTTATAATGCGGTTAATAATTTTGTTTTTATTTAAGCTTTAGAGATATTAAGTTTTTTATATTTGTCTGAATACATTAAGATCCGAATTCAATTTATTGTAATACTTCAATAATATGACTCAGCGTTGACCTTCGTGAAGAAGGGAATATATAATTTTTATGAAAACAAGAAATAGAAATAGTGTCACTTTCTGTGTCAAGCGAAGTCATTAACTCAATAGATTGAAAAAAGATAATGAAAGAATTATTAAAAAAATACGAACAAAAAAAACCTGAAATAGTTTTTAATTGGAAAGATTCAGAAACAGAAGCTGAAGGCTGGACAGTAATCAACTCATTAAGAGGAGGCGCAGCCGGTGGAGGAACAAGGATGAGAAAGGGGTTAGATGTGAATGAGGTGGTTTCTCTAGCGAAAACTATGGAAGTAAAGTTTACCGTTTCTGGTCCAAGTATAGGGGGTGCAAAATCAGGGATTAATTTTGATCCAGATGACCCAAGAAAAAAAGATGTGCTAAAAAGGTGGTATAAAGCAGTTTCCCCTCTTTTGAAAAGTTATTATGGTACTGGGGGAGATCTTAATGTTGATGAAATTCATGAAGTAATCCCTATTACAGAAGAATGCGGAGTTTGGCATCCTCAGGAAGGAGTGTTTAATGGTCATTTTAAACCTTCAGAGGCAGACAAAATCAATAGGATAGGTCAATTACGACAAGGGGTAATTAAAGTTTTAGAAAATACTACATTCTCTCCTGATGTATTACAAAAATATACAGTAGCAGATATGATTACCGGGTATGGTGTTGCAGAAGCTGTTAGACACTATTATGATATTTATGGTGGAAATCTAAAAGGAAAAAGAGCGATTGTTCAAGGTTTTGGCAATGTTGGATCTGCAGCAGCTTATCATTTATCAGAAATGGGAGCAAAAATTGTTGGGATTATTGATCATGTTGGTGGTTTAATAAATGAAGAAGGCTTCTCTTTTGAAGAAATTAAACAATTATATCTTGACAAAAAAGGGAATAAGCTTTACAGTGAAAAACTTATTCCTTTTGAAGAACTAAATGAAAAAATATGGTCATTACCTACTGAAGTTTTTATGCCATGTGCAGCATCTAGATTAATTACCAAAGACCAAATCACAAAAATGATAGATGCAGGACTAGAGGTAATCTCTTGTGGGGCAAATGTTCCTTTTGCAGATACAGAAATATTTTTCGGTCCTATTATGGAGTACACAGATAATAAAGTTAGTCTTATTCCTGATTTTATTTCTAATTGTGGTATGGCCAGAGTTTTTGCATACTTTATGGAGAGAAAAGTACAAATGACTGATGAAGCAATATTTATGGATACTTCAGAGACCATAAAAAAAGCAATTCAACAAATTTATAATATTCAAACATCTAAAATTAACATAAGCAAAACAGCTTTTGAGATAGCCCTTAATCAGCTGTTGTAATATTAATCGCATAATTAAGTAAAACAATGTTCAAGTATTTTTTAGGCAATAGTCCGAAATGGTTTAAAGCAGTCATGATTGGCTTCTTAATTTTTAATGTGTTTTCTTATTATATATTAGGCCCGACGATTACGGCCTGGTTATTTATCGGAGAGTTTATTTTTACACTAGCTATGGCACTTAAGTGCTACCCTTTGCAATCTGGAGGGTTGTTAGCGATAGAGATTCTAGCTCTTAATTTGACTACACCCAAAAATGCATACCATGAGGTGGATCAAAATCTAGAGGTTGTACTTCTATTGGTATTTATGGTAGCCGGGATTTATTTTATGAAGCCCTTGTTAATGTATCTATTTAGCAAAGCATTTATAAAAATCAAATCCAAAATGATATTATCCTTGCTATTTGTTTTTATGGCTGCAGTGCTTTCTGCGTTTTTAGATGCGCTTACTGTTACAGCCGTTTTAATTAGCGTTGCGGTTGGATTTTATGGGGTATATCATAAAATTCATTCGGGATCAGGAGATTATGATGAAAGTGGTGTGCTTGATAGGAAAGAATTAAGCGGCGAGACTTTGGAACAATTCAGAAGTTTTTTAAGAAGTTTAGTAATGCATGGAGTAGTTGGTACTGCTCTTGGTGGCGTTTGTACTTTGGTAGGAGAGCCTCAAAACTTACTAATTGGTGAGCGAATGGGATGGGATTTTATAGAATTTTTCTTAAAAATGGCTCCTATATCACTTCCAGTATTAGTAGCCGGATTAATAACTACTATGGTGTTAGAAATGACTGGAGCATTTGGCTTTGGAGCTAAACTACCTGAAGTCGCTAGAAAAATAATAGAAAACTATACAAAAGAAGAAGATGCTAATCGATCAGATGCTGCAAAATTTGGATTAGTAGTACAGGGTATTTCTGCGATTCTTTTAATTATAGGTTTAGCTTTACATCTTGCTCCTGTTGGTTTTATTGGGTTGGCTTTAATCATCATACAAACTGCATTTATGGGAATTACAGAAGAACATCATTTGGGTCCTGCGTTCGAAGAAGCTCTGCCTTTTACAGGGCTATTAGTTGTTTTCTTTGTGATTGTTGCTATGATCCATGATCAACACTTGTTTAAGCCGATTATTGATTGGGCATTGTCTTTGGATACAGACTCACAACCTTATATGTTTTATCTGGCAAATGGAATTTTATCTATGATTAGTGATAATGTATTTGTAGCTACTGTTTATATTGGAGAAGTAGAGCAAGCGTTCAAAAATAGTGTGATTGACAGGGCACAATTCGAAAAACTAGCTGTAGCGATTAATACGGGTACAAATTTACCAAGTGTCGCAACACCAAACGGTCAGGCAGCATTTTTATTCTTACTTACCTCTTCACTAGCTCCTTTAATAGGATTGTCATATTCTAAAATGGTGAAAATGGCTTTTCCTTATACTATAGTGCTTGGAGGTATTGGATTGTTGGGAATATTGTATATATTGTAAATTGAAATACTTAACCTACAGAATTAACGTTACTATACTAACACTAAATTAACAAAATCAAATGACGTATTTATTTATGCTGGGTGCTTTAGCCCAAAATACCCCCAAGGTAGAAGAAGACCTAGAAGAAAAGAGCTTATCCATTATGGATTTGCTATTTAGCGGAGGAACTGGAGCGGTAATCATTATATCCATACTTTTTGTATTGCTTTTTGTAGCCGTTTACATTTATTTTGAAAGGTTATTTGCTATAAAAGCAGCATCAAAGTATGATGAAAGTTTTATGAGTAAAATTAGAGATAATGTTGCCAATGGAAAAATAGAAGCAGCAAAAATACTATGTGCTCAGACAAACAACCCGGTAGCTCGATTAACCGAAAAAGGAATTTCGCGGATTGGCCACTCTTTAGAAGACATAAATAAAGCTATAGAAAATGCAGGTAGATTAGAGGTGTATAAACTTGAAAAAAATGTAGGTATTTTGGCAACGGTTGCAGGTGCTGCACCTATGATTGGTTTTTTGGGTACAGTTATTGGTATGATTATAGCGTTTCATAACTTGGCTTCAAGCTCTGGTACTGCTGATATGGGAGTATTGGCAGAAGGGATTTATACAGCGATGACGACCACAGTAGGAGGATTAGTTGTTGGTATAGTTGCTTATATTGGATATAATCATCTTGTTGTTCGTACGGATAAAGTGATTCACAAAATGGAGGCAAACGCAGTAGATTTCCTAGACTTGTTAAACGAACCAGTTTGATATGAATTTAAGAGGAAGAAATAAAGTGAGTCCGGAATTTAGTATGTCATCAATGACAGACATTGTATTTCTGTTATTGGTTTTTTTCTTATTGACATCTCCGGCGATTACTCCAGAAGCTTTGGATTTGATTTTGCCTAAAGCCAAAGGAAAGAGCTCTAATGTTCAAAATATATCTGTTAGCATTACCAACAAATTACAATATTATGTAGATGATGAACGGATAAGTCAAAGTAGGCTTGAGTCAACATTGCTGTCTCGATTACAAGGCAAAAATGACCCTACTATTATTCTAAGGGCTGAAGAAGGAGTTCCTATAGAGAAAGCCGTAGGAGTAATGGATATTGCTAATAGGAATAAGTTTAAAGTGATTCTGGCGGTAAGGCCCGAATAATGATGATTAAATTTGATACTAAACATAAAAGAAAATCCTTGGTGTTGACAATTATTGTTCACATAGGGATTATTTTTTTATTATTTTACCTGAGTTTAAGTTATTTAAAACCCGAAGATGAAGAAGGGGGGATCGCTGTAAACTTTGGTACTACTCTTACAGGTTCCGGAAATGTCCAACCTAATCAACCTATTAAAACATCTCCTAGAAATACAGCTCCCGAAGCTTCTGAATCCGTTCCCGAAGAACAAGTAGAGTCACCAGAAATCAAAGATGAAGTTATTACTCAAGACACAGAAAATGCTCCTGTAATAGAAAAAAAACCTAAGAAAAAACCGGAAAAAAAGGTTGAGAAACCTAAAAAAGATCCGACAAAAGAGCAATTGGTTAAGAATTCTAATAATACATCTAAGCAGAAAGAACAAAAGAAAAAAGCTGATCCTAAACCAGATAAATCTACTTTAGATATCTTGAATAGTTTTTCTAATGGTCCAAAAAATAATGGAACGGCCAAAGGGGGTGAAGGTAATGATAATTCACCTGGGGATAAAGGTAGTCCCAATGGCGATCCTAATGCGCGATCTTATTATGGGACAGGAAAAGGGTTAGATGGAGATGGAAACTATCGTCTAGGAGGTCGTAAGGCCTTGAATAAAGAAAAAATTGTTCCGGATTGTAATGAGTTTGGTATAGTGGTAGTAAAAATTGAGGTAAATCAATCAGGAAAAGTAATCAGAGCTACGCCCGGAGTGAAAGGAACTACAAATAGTGCTTCTTGCTTGATGGGACCGGCAAAAAGAGCTGCGCTTGCTACACGATTTAATAGCGATACTAAAGCACCTACAAAGCAAGTAGGAACAATTGTTTATCAATTTAAACTCTCAGAATAATATATAAAATTTGAATATGAATTACAGGGAAACTCTTGATTGGATGTTTGCCCAATTGCCAATTTATCAACGACAAGGGGCAAAAGCATATAAAATTGATCTCACCAATACAATTGAGTTAGCAAGCTACTTACAAAACCCTGAAAAAGAATTTAAAAGCATTCATGTAGCCGGAACAAATGGAAAAGGATCTACTAGTCATATGATTGCTTCTGTTTTACAAGAAGCAGGGTACAAAGTCGGTTTATATACTTCACCACACTTAAAAGATTTTAGAGAACGCATTAGAATTAATGGCAATAAAGTATCTGAGAGTTATGTAGTTGATTTTATTGCAAAACATAAGCACTACTTTGAAACTCATCATCTCTCTTTTTTTGAAATGACAGTAGGTATGGCTTTTCAATATTTTGCAGTATCAGAAGTAGATATCGCAATTATAGAAGTTGGTTTAGGAGGAAGACTTGATTCTACCAATATCATTACTCCCGAAGTTTCTATAATTACTAACATAGGACTAGATCATACCCAGTTTTTAGGAGATACTTTAGAAAAAATAGCTGCAGAAAAAGCTGGGATTATCAAAAAAAATGTCCCTGTTGTTGTGGGTAGGGTAATTCCTGAAACAGAAAGTGTATTCAAAGAGAAATCAAAACAATATAATTGTGATTTATATTTTGCTGAGAAATATGATGGAAAGCTTTATACCTCTGATTTAAAAGGCGATTACCAAAAAGAGAATATAAGGACATCTTTACAAACTATTAGATTGCTAAAAAATAAGGGATGGGATATCGATGATTCTGCTATTGAAAAAGGATTAGGTAATGTAGTTTTGAATACAGGATTGCTTGGAAGATGGCAAATACTTCAAAAAGAACCAAAAGTTATTTGTGATACAGCACATAATGAAGATGGCTTATCGGTAGTATTAAAACAGTTGCAAGAAGAAAAATTTGATAAACTTCATGTCGTATTAGGGGTAGTAAATGATAAAGATTTAGATCCTATTTTATCATTATTTCCTAAAAATGCTTTGTATTATTTTACTAAACCAGACATCCCAAGAGCAATGGACGAAGAAAAATTAGAAGAAATTGCAAAAAAAAATAATTTGTCAGGAAAAAAATATTCTTCTGTTAAATTTGCGTATGATGCTGCTTTACAGGAGGCTATAAAGAATGATTTGATTTATATAGGAGGCAGTACATTTGTTGTAGCAGAAATAATTTAAAATTTCTTTAAAAATCTTTTGGTAGACTATAAAACTGTGCTATATTTGCATCCGCAATCAGGAACAAGGATTGTGAAAAAAACATAGGGGCGCGTAGCTCAGTTGGTTCAGAGCACTTGGTTTACACCCAAGGGGTCAGGGGTTCGAATCCCTTCGCGCCCACTTCGTTAAAAACCTGAAGATTAATCTTCAGGTTTTTTTGTTTTTACTAGATTTAAGTATACAATTAATCATTTTGTTGACTAGTCTAACAGTGCTAAAAAATCATTGTTATTTATAGAGTACTTTAAATTTATATTGAGATCATTTTCTTATTTTTAATATCTTAAATATACAGTATCTTTATAATACCAAATCCATTCTTATGTTTGCCAAAGGAAACAAGTTGTATAGTGTTTTTAGAGGAGTATGTCCAAAATGTCATAACGAGTCTATGTATGTAAATAAGAATCCATATTTTACAACAAAGCTGTTTCTTATGCATTCTCGATGTTCTCACTGTGATACCAAGTATAAAATTGAACCTTCGTTTTTCTTTGGTGCAATGTATGTGAGTTATGGTATTGGAGTTGCTGTTGGGGTGGCTTGTTTTGTTATTAGTTATCTTTTCCTGAATTTAAGTTTACTAACATCTTTTTTTGTGATAACTGCAGTTTTAATACTGTTATTTCCGATTATAGCAAGGTTAGGCAGAAATGTATGGATTAATCTCTTCATGAAATATGATGCAGCGTTGGATCAGAAAGAGACACATACAAAGACTACAGGAGTTGTAGAATAAAAAATATAATTTACACATTGAAATTTGAAGGATGAATAGCGGAAGTGAGCGTCTAAATTTACCATACGTTATCTATGTATTTGTATCCAGAAAAACAAAAAGTAAATACAATAGTACTTTAAAAAAGGTCTAAAATACGTTCTAATTTCATTCCTCTTGATCCTTTGATTAATATTGTTGATTTCTCTGAATTCAAATAAAACTGACTTTTGAAATCATCATATGATTCGAACTTTTTAATACGAATATCGGTAGTTGATGTTTTGTAAAAATTACTTCCTATTAAGTAAATGTTATCTGTATTTGTATTATTGATTAGGCTAGCTATTTTTTGATGTTCAACAGAAGCTTCTTCTCCTAACTCAAACATATCTCCAAGAAATACAATTTTGTGCGATGCATTTAATTGTTCAAAATTTTTGATCGCAGCCTCCATACTTGAAGGGTTAGCATTATAAGCATCTAGAATGATAGTATGTTTTGCTGTTTGTATAATTTGCGATCGGTTGTTTTTTGGAGTATAACCTTCAATAGCTTTTTTGATGTTCTCTTTGTTTATATCAAAATAAGAACCAATAGTAATGGCAGCAGCTATATTAGAGAAATTGTATGCTCCAATTAAATTGCTTTCGATTGTGATGTCGTTAAAAGAGATGGTGACATTAGGATTGGCTTCAATAAATTTTACACAAACATTTCCGGTATTAAATTCAGAGAAGGTATAAGTGCTGATATCTTTAGAAGCTTCAACTAATTTTTTGTCCTCTAAATTGAGAAAAACTATTTTGTTGTTCTTTTTCAAGTGTCGATACAGCTCTGTTTTGCCTTTTAAAACACCTTTAAGGCCACCAAATCCTTCTAGATGTGCTTTTCCTATATTGGTAATGAAACCATAATCAGGCATTGTTATATTGCATAATAATTCTATTTCTCCCTGATGATTAGCTCCCATTTCTACAATTCCGACCTGAGTGTCTTTGGACATAGATAATAGTGTAAGGGGTACACCAATATGATTGTTTAAATTACCAATTGTTGCAGTTGTATTAAATTTTGAAGATAATACGCAATTTATGAGTTCTTTGGTAGTTGTTTTTCCATTGCTTCCTGTTAATGCAATAATAGGAATATCTAAATATTGTCTGTGATAAGTAGCAAGCTTTTGGAGTGTGTCTAAACTATTACTTACTAAAATATGGTTGTCAGTAGTTTTGTGTTTTTTATCATCAATTACGGCATACTTGGCGCCAAGTTCTAGAGCTCTATCAGCATATGTATTACCATCAAAGTTTTCTCCTTTCAATGCAAAAAAGATAGCATTTTGTTCTATTTTTCTTGTATCGGTTGATATTCCGTTACTTTTTAAGAATAATTGGTGTATCTGGTGTATAGTCATTAAAATCAGTAAAATTAAAAAGCCCTACAAATATATGCAGGGCTTTTCTATATAACGAACTTTAGTTAATTTTTAATATTATCTTCTTGGTTTCTGGTGTCTTGGTGTTTTTTGTTTTTTCGCTTTTGTTCCTACTCTAGACATCGCGTTTCTGAAACCAATATAATCTGTAGCCATATCCTGAGGTAAGAATCTTCTTTGTGCAGGATCTAACCAATAAGCTCTATCTTTCCAAGAACCTCCTTTATATACTCTTACTTTGTCATCAACAATAGTAGTTCTTTTGCTCGATTCGTCGTATCTCCTATCCATTTTAGTGCTATCTTCTTCATTAGGCCCTACGTAATGTATTGGAGCATTGTACATTCTTCGATTAGGAAGATTTTCTTCTTGATAACCTTCATAATATCTAGAAGAGCTTTTGTCTCCGTCTCTGTAGTTTCTATTATCACTATCCGTGAAGTTAGTTCTCATATAAGTTTCATTTTCATCAATAGGAACTTGTAAGATACCACCAGGAAGAACACGAGCTATAATTTTTCCATTACTCAATGTATCATAAACTATAGAGTCAGTCATAACTATTTTTACCGTTCCGTCTGGATTGATAGCGTTTTTTGTATAAACATTTCCTCTATAATAGTTGAAATCATTGTATTCGTCGTCTACGATAGGTCTGTAAACATCTGCAACCCATTCTGCTACATTTCCAGCCATATCATAAAGACCATAATCATTTGGATCATATGATTTTACTGGAGCAGTTATATCAGCACCATCATCACTCCATCCTGCGATACCACCATAGTCACCATCTCCTTGTTTGAAGTTGGCTAATTGATCTCCTCTAGTTCTTCTTTTTCCAGATCTGGTATATTTACCATTCCAAGGGTATTTTTTTCTACCTCTATAAATATTATAACTTCTTATTTCTACAAGTCCTAAAGCAGCATATTCCCATTCTGCTTCCGTTGGTAGACGATACTTAGGTAATAACAACCCATCTTTACGTTGAATGTATAGACCTGTAGAGTCATTTGTTTTAGAATATCTTTGAGAAGATTTTCCTCCTCTTATTGCTTCGTCGTTACCTCCATATGTTTGTGAAGGTGCATTTAAATAAGTTTCTGTATCAAAAGTACTTTCTGCAGAAACATCTTCAAAAGGTGCATTTTCCTTTATTACTTGTTCTTCTTCAAGTATTCTTTCGTTTACACGATTTGTTCTCCAGTTACTAAATTCTACTGCTTGAATCCAATTCACTCCAACAACAGGATAGTTTGCATAAGCGGGATGACGTAAATAATTATTAGTCATCATTTCGTTAAAACCAAGTCTGTTTCTCCAAACTAGTGTATCAGGTAAAGCACCATAATAGATGTTCTTGTATTTTGGTTCAGTTGGTGGATATACACCTTTTAACCAATCCAGATATTCAAGATACATTATATTAGTAACTTCGGTTTCGTCCATATAGAAAGATTGAACGTGTTGTTGGGTTGGGGTGTTATTCCAATCGTGCATAACATCGTCTTGAACACGACCCATAGTGAAGGTACCACCTTCAATAAATACTAATCCAGGTCCAGTTTCTTGCTCTTTGTAATTTGTTGCTACTTGAAACCCGCCATCTTTGGAGTTGTATTCCCAACCTGTAGCTCTCGAATTGTTCCCATAATCATTCTTAGAACAACCAAATAATAAAACACTAACGGAAAGTGCCATTAGTGACTTAAAAATAAACGCGTTTTTCATAATCTTAAGTTCGTTAAAGTAGAAATTAGGGCTTGCAATATAGTAATAAACGTTAAACTTACCCTAAATTTTTTTAATAATTATCAATTCGCAAATGTTTTTTGCGGATTTATAACGACTTTGGATTAACGGAATTATTTTAAATTTATTATTTTTTTTAAGAAAAACAGTGGGGTTATCACTTGTTTTTGATCTTTTTGTTTTTTCGAAAGTGGTCTTAAGTTGCTTATAAATAAGGGGTTGCCTGCTTTTGAGGTGTTTTTTGCTTTTTGGGTTATGTTAAAGAAATTTATTAAAATCTTTTGCTTTCTGGAAATTTAAAAGGCTTTAGAAAAAAAAGATTAAAAAATATTTTTAGAGTTTAATATTTTTTGAAATCAATATGAGATTAGTCTACTTTTTTATTGATCCATACTTGTAAATGGTTATGTTTTTTGTGTAAAAATATTAACATATACTTTTGATTAGAGTTGTTTTTTAACAGATACTTTTTGGATGGAAAATTTTGTAGAAATGGCTTCGTTGGTTTGTAACTGCCTTATTTTTAGGCAGATATTTGTTTATGAGAATCTTATGGAAAAATTATAACATATTTCTAAAATTTGCGTTAATCAATCAATGAGTAAAAAAACTAGAATCAATTACTCATAATCACTAAATAACTATATATTTGTCAAACTCAATTTTATTAGGCATGAAAAAAATATTTATTCTTGGTCTTGTTTTTTTTACACTTTTTAATTCCAGGATAAAAGCTCAAGAAAACCGCGCAATAACCACTGCCGTACCTTTTTTATTAATAGCAGCCGATGCTAGAGCAGCAGGTCTTGCTGATCAAGGAGTAGCAACATCAGCTGATGCTTTTTCTCAACAATGGAACCCGGCTAAATACGTTTTTATTAGAAATAAGCAGGGGGTAGGAGTGAATTATACACCATATTTAAGTGATCTTGTAAATGATATTTTCTTAGGGAATTTAACATATTATAATAGACTTAATGAACGAAGTGCCGTTGCAGCCAGTTTTAAGTATTTCAGTCTTGGTGAAATTGAGTTTAGAGAAAATGCTACCGATTTAGGTTTGATACAGCAGCCCAATGAATTAACTTTCGATCTTACATATGCTTTGAAATTAAGTGAGACACTTTCTATGTCTGTAACCGGTAGGTATTTAAGATCGGATCTTAGATTGCAAGGAACTGGTGATGATGCTTCTGCTGGAAGTGGTTTCGGTGTAGATATAGCTGGTTTTTACAGGAGTGATGAAATTGCTTTTAATTCTTTTAATGGTAGATGGAGAGCAGGAGCAGTAATTTCTAATATAGGTCCTAAGATAAGCTATGACGACGCTGGACAGGAAAACTTTATACCAACAAATTTTAAATTGGGTGGTTCTTTTGACTTTATTTTTAACGAAGATAATATAGTAACACCTTCTATAGAAATAAACAAATTATTAGTGCCTTCTCCGCAAGATTTTGATGGAGATGGAGATATTGATGCAGAGGATAATGAAGAGTATCAAGATATAAGTTCTTTTGGAGCTATATTCTCTTCTTGGGGAGATGCAGATGGTGGATTTAGTGAAGAGCTAAAAGAAATTACCTGGGCATTAGGAGTAGAATATAAATATCAAGACGTTTTTGCATTCAGAACAGGATATTTTAATGAATCTGAAGAGAAAGGTTCAAGACAATTTTTATCTCTGGGAGCCGGATTTAAGTATAACACGGTGAATCTTGATGTTTCGTACTTATTTTCTACTGCGGCAGTTAGAAGTCCATTAGAAGGAACACTTCGTTTTGGTGTTTCATTTAATTTTGGAGATAAATATTATGATTAATGTATTAATATATTAAGATATATAGAAGTAAGTGTCAAACATATTGTTTGGCACTTTTTTTCTTTTGCAAGTCAAGCTTTTTTGAGTAATATACTAAAGGATAATGAAAGAAATTGAAATAAAATCGGTATTACAGGTTTATGATTCGTTTGATGATCTTTCCAAAGATGTTCAAGATTTAATGAAGCAATCAATCATGATCAGAGATAAAGCATATGCTCCTTATTCTCAGTTTTTGGT
Source organism: Aquimarina algicola (assembly GCF_006443095.1). GTDB lineage: Bacteria > Bacteroidota > Bacteroidia > Flavobacteriales > Flavobacteriaceae > Aquimarina > Aquimarina algicola. The sequence goes on along the minus strand of NZ_VFWZ01000011.1, from coordinate 263,126 downwards.
AGGAGCAGCAATTTTATTAGAAAATGGTGAGGTAGTTTTAGGTAATAATCAGGAAAACGCAAGTTATCCATCGGGGCTATGTGCAGAAAGAACTGCTATTTATCACGCAGGAGCTAATTACCCAGGAGTATCTATAAAAATGATGGCGCTTACAGCAAAATCTTTAAAACATAAGCTGGAATCTCCTATACCTCCCTGTGGAGCTTGTAGACAGGCGATAGCAGAATATGAGCAAAAACAGGATGCTCCTATAGAAATATATTTTATGGGAGAAACAGGAAAAGTTGCAAAATCTTCATCATTATCTAATTTATTGCCACTTATTTTTGATAATTCATATTTATAACGTTTTCGTTGATTTTATGACCAAACTGTTTTTTGATTAATTTCTAATATGTTATTTTTGTTTTTCGATCTTTTTAAAAACTACAAGAAATAGTAATTGAAAAAGGTTGTTATATCTATTTTTAGACACACATCAGTACAATTTATAAATGAAGAAGATAACAAAAGATGTCTACCTTAATTGGTATGAAGAAATGCTTTTCTGGAGAAAATTTGAGGATAAATTAGCTCAAGTTTATATTCAACAAAAAGTTAGGGGATTTTTACACCTGTATAATGGTCAAGAGGCTATTTTGGCAGGAGCACTCCATGCAATGGATCTTACCAAAGATCGTATGATCACTGCTTACCGTAATCATGTTCAGCCAATAGGAATGGGAGAGGATCCCAAGAGAGTAATGGCAGAATTGTATGGTAAAGGCACAGGAACCTCTCAAGGTTTAGGAGGATCTATGCATATTTTTTCAAAAGAACATCGATTTTATGGAGGTCATGGTATCGTCGGGGGGCAAATTCCTCTGGGAGCTGGTCTTGCTTTTGCAGATAAATATCATAAAAGAGATGCTGTTACATTAACTTTTATGGGGGATGGGGCGACAAGACAAGGTTCTTTGCATGAAACTTTTAATCTTGCTATGTTGTGGAACTTGCCTGTAGTATTTTGTGTTGAAAATAATGGCTATGCAATGGGAACTTCTGTAGAGCGTACTGCTAATCATACTGATATCTGGAAATTAGGTCTTGGATATGAAATGCCTTGTGGTCCTGTAGATGCTATGAATCCTGTAAAAGTTGCAGAAGCTTTTGATGAAGCGATTACAAGAGCTAGAACCGGAGGAGGTCCTACATTTTTGGAACTGAAAACATATCGATATAGAGGTCACTCTATGAGTGATGCTCAAAAATATCGTACAAAAGAAGAAGTAGCAGAATATCAAAAAATAGATCCAATCACTCAAGTTTTGGATATTATTAAAGAAAAGGAATATGCTACAGAAGATGAAATAAAGATAATAGATAAGAGAGTAAAAGATAGAGTTGCAGAATGTCAGAAATTTGCAGAAGAATCTTCATTCCCTGAAAAGAATGTAATGTACGATGTTGTCTATGAGCAAGAAGACTATCCATTTTTATCACACAAACCACAATAAATTATGGCTACAGTAATCAATATGCCGCGATTAAGCGATACAATGGAAGAAGGAGTTGTCGCGAAGTGGCTAGTGAATAAAGGAGATAAAATCAGTGAAGGCGATATACTAGCTGAAATAGAGACCGATAAAGCTACTATGGAGTTTGAGTCTTTCTATGAAGGGACTTTGCTTCATATTGGTATTGAAGAAGGAGAAACAGCTCCGGTTGATAAGCTGCTAGCGATTATTGGAGAAGAAGGAGAAGATATTTCTGATTTGCTTAACGGAAGCACATCTGCAGTGGCTAAAGATGTTGCTCCAGAAGAAGAAGTTAGTCAGGAAACATCAAATACTACTGGTGTTGCGGCTATACCTGAAGGAGTTGAAGTTATCACAATGCCCAGGTTGAGTGATACTATGGAAGAAGGAACAGTAGCAAATTGGCTCAAAAAAGTAGGAGATGCTGTAGAAGAAGGTGATATACTAGCTGAAATAGAGACCGATAAAGCTACTATGGAGTTTGAGTCTTTCTATAATGGTACACTTTTACATATCGGAATTCAGGAAGGCGAAACGGCACCTGTAGATGCTTTACTTGCAATTATAGGACCTGAGGGAACAGATATATCGGGTATAAAAAATGGTACTGTAACCTCTGCTTCATCGAGCGCAGTTTCAGAACCTGCTACAGAAACAAAATCAGAGACAAAACAAGATACTACTCCGACATCAACAAATAATAATGGAGAAAGAATTTTTGCTTCTCCATTAGCAAAAAAGATTGCTGCCGACAAAGGAATAGATCTTGCACAAGTTATAGGAACGGGAGATAATGGACGCATTGTAAAAAAAGATGTAGAATCATTTACACCTTCTGCTTCTGCACCAATATCAGATACTCCTGTAGTATCTTCTAAGGAAACTACCACCGAAGTTCCTGTGCAAACATTTACTCCTGCGGGAGAAGAAAGTTTTGAAGAAGTAAAAAATTCTCAGATGCGTAAAGCAATTGCCAGAAGTCTTTCTGCTTCAAAATTTACAGCTCCTCATTATTATCTTACTATCGAAGTAGATATGGAAAATGCAATGGCCTCCAGAAAGAATATTAATGCTCTTCCTGATATCAAGGTTTCATTTAATGATATGGTAGTAAAAGCATGTGCTATGGCGCTTCGCAAACATCCACAGGTAAATACAAAGTGGACAGACGAAAATACGATATATGCCAAGCATATAAATGTTGGAGTTGCTGTTGCAGTGCCTGATGGATTAGTGGTTCCTGTTTTGCCTTTTACAGACCATATGTCACTTACACAAATAGGAGCAAAAGTTAAGGATCTAGCGGGTAGAGCTCGTGATAAGAAATTAACACCACAAGAAATGAGTGGTAGTACTTTTACAGTGTCAAATTTAGGAATGTTTGGGATACAAGAATTTACTTCGATCATCAATCAGCCAAATTCTGCTATTTTATCTGTGGGGGCAATTGTAGAAAAACCTGTAGTAAAAAATGGACAAGTAGTAGTAGGAAATACAATGAAAGTTACCCTAGCTTGCGATCACAGAACTGTTGACGGAGCAACTGGAGCGCAATTTTTACAAACATTAAAGCAATATCTCGAAAATCCGGTTACTATGCTGGCATAGTTAGAAGAAACCATAATAAATATTCATAACTAAATCCTGCTTCTAATGAAGTGGGATTTTTTATCTTTATCTCAAAACATTGATCATGATAAAGCATTTTTTTTACATTTTTATAGTAGTATTATTTGTGAATTGTAAACAAGATACTACAGCTCAAACCAGTGCTAATACTTCTCAAGAAATTACTTTAGAAAAGACAGATTCTAAATATGTTGCAGAAATTATGAATTTTTTAGCCAGTGACGAACTCGAAGGGCGAGATACTGGTAGCAAAGGACTCGAAAAAGCAGCAGAACGTATTGAAGAAGAATTTAAAAAATATGGAATACCTCCTTATTTTGATACTTATAGAGATAACTTTGATGCAAAAGGAGTTGCAACATACAATGTTGTAGGGTATCTCAAGGGTGTTGATAAGGAGCTTTCAAAGGAGCTTGTGATTGTAGGAGCTCATTTTGATCATATCGGAAAAGGAAAAGAAGTGAATAATGATACTATAGCCAATGGTGCTAATGATAATGCAGCGGGAAGTACCGCTGTGCTTGCTTTGGCAAAGCAACTGGCAAAACTTAAAAATAACAAGAGAAGTATTCTTTTTGTTCTATTTGGAGCAGAAGAAAAAGGATTGCTGGGGTCCAAACATTTAGCAAATGTGTTAAAAGAAAAAGGTGTTGACTTATATACAATGGTTAATTTTGAAATGATAGGAGTTCCTCTAAATGCGAAATCTTACCAAGCGTATATAACTGGATATGAGTTGTCAAATATGGCAGATAAAATAAATGAATATGCAGGGAGTGAGCTTGTAGGCTTTTTGCCAAAAGCAAAAGAATATCAATTATTTAAAAGAAGTGATAATTACCCTTTTTATCAAGCCTTTAAAGTACCTTGTCAAACAATCTCTACCTTTGATTTTACTAATTATGACTATTATCATCATGTTGATGATGAGGCATCTGAAATGGACTTTGAATTTATGACTAGCTTAATTAATAGTTCTGCACCTGTTTTAATGAAAATAGCAAATTCTCAAACAAAAGAAATTACATTAAAATAATGTGCTGAAAAGATAAATGTTTCTGATTTAACAATAAACGATTGTCATTAAATATGAAAAACATAATTATTACCGGAGCAAGTAGGGGCATTGGTTATGAGCTTGCAAAAGCGTTTGCGTCTGATGGGCATAATATTTTGGCTTTATCCAGAAATGAAAAACCCATTTTAGAACTTCAACATAAAAACATACATACGTTTTCGTTTGATATTTCAAATCAAGAAAGCCTTAAAGAAATGACAGCGTATATCAATAGAGAATGGCGTCAAGTTGATATACTAATTAATAACGCAGGTAAATTGATTAATAAACCATTTGAAGATCTTTCCGTAGAGGATTATATAGATGTATATAAAGTAAACGTTTTCGGAGTCGCAGAAATTACTCGTCTGGTCTTACCATTCATGCAATCAGGTAGTCATGTGGTAACAATAAGTAGTATGGGAGGAATACAGGGGAGTATGAAATTTCCTGGCCTTGCAGCTTATAGTTCTAGTAAAGGTGCGGTAATTACATTAAGTGAGTTATTGGCAGAAGAATATAAATATAAAGGGATTGCTTTTAATGTATTGGCGCTAGGTGCTGTACAGACAGAAATGCTCGAAGAAGCTTTTCCTGGATACCAGGCATCTGTAACTGCAATAGAAATGGCAAATTATATTAAAGGGTTTGCACTAACAGGAAATAAACTTTATAATGGCAAAGTTCTTCAAGTGTCGAGTACTACTCCTTGAGTTGTAATTTCTGTGAAAAAATTAATCATTTTGTGATATTATTTCACAAGTATTAATTGTTTGTTAAGGAGTACTTTCCTTATTTGTTAATTTATTGAAGATATTGTCTTATAAATGTGATACTTATTGACTAAAAAAGTCATTGCTTATTTATTTAGTTAACTAACATAAGGTTAACAAAAGGTTATGTTTTTGTTAGTAGGAGTGTTGTTTTTTTTTATTCAGTTTTAACTAACTAATAAATAAACAATATCATAATGAAAATGGTCACTCAACGTGCCCTAATGCTCTTTATTGCATTAGTGGCACAGCTAGCCTTTGCGCAAGAACGAACTGTAACCGGTAAGGTTGTCGACGACAACGGATCTCCTCTCCCCGGTGTGAATATTATTATCAAAAGTACCAGTAACGGAACCCAATCTGATTTTGATGGTCTTTATACTATTGAAGTTTCAGATGGTGATGTGCTGCTTTTTAGTTATTTGGGGTTTACAACTAAAGAAGTACCCGTGGGAACAGGATCTACATTAGATGTTCAACTAGAACCTTCAGCCTCTCAATTAGATGAAGTAGTAGTAACAGCTCTCGGTATTACCAGAGAAAAGAAATCTTTAGGGTATTCTACTCAAGAAGTCAAGCAAGAAGATATTAATACTACAAAAACAGCTAATTTTTTAAACAATTTGTCTGGGAAAGCTTCGGGAGTACAAATTCGAAGGAATAACAACCTGGGAGGATCAACTAATATTGTAATTAGAGGGTCTACTTCATTAGGAAATAATAACCAGGCATTATTTGTAATTGATGGTGTGCCTATTACAAACCGTAACACCAATACTCGTTCTCAGGAGCAAGCGGGTTCGGGGTATGATTACGGTAATGCGGCTCAAGATATCAATCCAGACGATATAGAGTCTATTAATGTCTTAAAAGGAGCGGCAGCTTCTGCTTTATATGGTTCTAGAGCTGCTAATGGGGTTGTTATTATTACAACTAAAAAAGGAAAGAAAAGTTCTGGTATTGGAGTCACTATTAATTCAGGGATTACTGTAGGCTCAATTGATCGATCTACTTTTCCTAAGTATCAAAAACAATATGGTGCAGGATATGGGCCTTTTTATGGACCAAGTGGAAATGAATTTTTAGATAGAATTGATATCGATGGAGATGGTGAACTTGAACTTGTAACACCATTATCAGAAGATGCTTCATATGGAGCAGAGTTTGATCCAAATTTACTAGTGTATCAATGGGATGCTTTTTATCCAGAATTAGATAATTACCAAACAGCAACACCTTGGGTTAATGCAAAGAATGGCCCAATTGAATTTTTTGAAACCCCATATACGCTTACAAATTCAATTTCTTTGGATAAAGGATTTGAGAATGGAAGTTTTAGATTAGGGATCAGTAATTTTGATCAAGAAGGATTATTGCCCAATAGTAATCTTACACGTAATAATTTTACACTTAATGCTACATATAAGTTTACAGAAAAACTTACAGCTACCGGATTTGGTAATTTCATTAGAACCGATGCGCTGGGTCGTAACTCAACAGGGTATAATGATAATATTACCGGGATGTTTAGACAATGGTGGCAAACCAATGTTGATATAAAAGATCAGCGAAACGCTTATTTTTCTACCGGACGTAATATTACCTGGAACCCTAAAGGGGTTAATGATACAGCACCAATCTATTGGGATAATCCTTATTGGACACGTTATGAGAACTTTCAAAATGATGAGCGTAATCGTTTTATAGGAATTGTATCCTTAAATTATAAGGTTAATGACTGGTTAGATTTCTTAGGTCGTTTTGCCGTAGACAATTATGATGAATTGCAGGAAGAGAGAAGAGCTGTAGGTAGTGTGCCTAATGCCTTTGGGATTGGTACAGGTGGAGATGATCGTAGTCTTGGTCGTATCAATTCTGAATCAGGATATTCTAGAAGAAATATTGTTTCATCAGAATACAACTATGATTTTATAGCGAATTTTAATAAAGATATTTCTGAAAAATTTAATGTTAAAGGACTAATAGGATTGAATATTAGACGTTCAAAATTCAAATCTATATTTAATGCAACTAATGGAGGTTTAGCAATTCCGGGAGTGTATTCTATACAAAATACCACTAACCCTCTTTTGTATCCGACAGAGATAGAATCAACAGTTGGTGTAGACGGTTTATTTGCAAGTGCATCTTTGGGATATGATAATACATTCTTTTTGGATGGGACTATTCGTAGAGATAAATTTTCAACATTACCAGAAGATAACAGTACTGTATATTATCCATCAGTATCAGGAAGTTTTCTCTTTTCAAATTTATTTGAATCAGAAAGTATTTCATTTGGTAAACTACGTCTCAATTACGCAGAAGTTGGTAATGGTGCCCCTTTTGATAGAGTGGAAGATACCAAATCGATCAATGTTGCTTTTAATGGCGGAAGTGCAAGTGTAAAGGACAGAAAAAACAACCCGGATTTAAAAGCAGAAAGAACTGCAAGTATAGAGGCAGGTTTAGAAATGTCTTTTGTTTCAGGAAGATTAGGATTTGACGTTTCATTATATAAAACCAATACAACAGATCAAATTTTGTCGTTACCAGTAACTACAGCTACAGGTTTTTCTACAAGACTTATCAATGCAGGAGAAATAGAAAATAAAGGGATAGAGGTGTCTGCATTTGGTAAAGTGATTCAAAATGATAATTTTACTTGGGAAGTAAACTTAAACTGGAGTAAAAATGAGAACGAAGTAGTATCGTTGTTTACAGATGCTAATGGTAATGAAATTACGAACCTTCAATTAGGAAGTTTTCAAGGAGGAATCACAATAAATGCAACCGTAGGTCAACCCTATGGAACAATTCAAGGAACTGATTATACCTATGTCAATGGAGAAAGAGTTGTAGACCCTACAAATGGTCAGTATATCAAAACAACAACATCTGATAAAGTAATAGGTAATGTTAACCCAGACTGGGTTGGAGGTATTAATAATAAATTCAGATACAAGAATATAGGATTTAGCTTTCTAATAGACGTGCAAAAAGGAGGTAGTATTTTTTCTTTGGATCAATACTATGGTTTGGCTACTGGATTATACGAGGAAACAGCATTTATTAATGATTTAGGAAACCCGGTAAGAAACTCATTAGCAGATGGAGGTGGTTTTATCAATCCGGGTGTTAATCCAGATGGAAGTGTAAATACAAGTCGTATCAGGGCAGATCGTTTTGGTGCTTTTGGTTATAGAAGAGGTTTGCCGGATAGCGCATTTGTATACGATGCAGGATTTGTAAAATTAAGAGAAGTTACACTATCATACGACCTTCCAAAGAAATTTCTTAAAAATACATTCTTGAAGGCTACAACATTCAGTTTTATTGGTTCTAACTTATGGATTATAGATAAAAGCTTGCCGCATGCCGATCCAGAATCAGGGTTAGGATCAGGTAATTTACAAGGGTATTCTACAGGATCATTGCCTACAACAAGAGATTTTGCGTTTAATGTCAAAGTACAATTCTAAAAAATATAATGATGAAAAATATAATTTATATACTGTTGACTATTTTAGTTACGGTTTCTTGCTCCTCTGATATCGAGGACTTGAATGAAAATGTAAAGGACCCGATAAATGTACCGGGGGCAGCTTTGTTTACAAGTGCTCAAAAAAGCCTGGTAGATCAAATGGTAAGTACCAATGTGAATAGAAATATCTTTAGGTTGATTATGCAGCAATGGACAGCAACTACATATACAGATGAAAGTAATTATGATATTGTAACTCGAACAATACCCGAGAGCCAGTGGGATGCGCTATACAAGGATGTACTAAAGGACCTTGATGAAGCGTATACTGTAATAAATGAGCAAGACGTATTGCCGGGTGAAGATCCACAAGTAAAAGCAAACCAATTAGCGATTATAGAAATACTTTCTGTATATACTTTTTCAACGTTGGTTGATACATTTGGAGATATTCCTTATTCTGAAGCATTAGACATTGAAAACCTATTACCTAAGTATGATAACGATCAGGAGATATATACTAGTTTGATTACCAGATTAAATAATGCAATTAATGATTTAGATGAAGGGAGTAGTAGTTTCCCGGCTTCTCAAGATAATATGTATCTGGGAGATGTGTCTAAGTGGATTAAATTTGCTAATTCTTTAAAACTAAGAATGGGAATCACAATATCTGATGTATCTTCATTATCAACTCTGGCAAGAACTATGATAGAAGAAGCAGCACCTAACGTAATAAGTAGTAATGAATATAATGCAACATTAAAATATCTGTCTTCTACACCAAATACTAACCCTGTTTATGTAGATTTAACATTAAGCGGGAGAAACGATTATGTAGTGACAAATACAGTTGTGGAAGCAATGCAACCTAGAGATTATGAAAGAATAGAAGATACAAACGGAGATGGAACAATTGATGAAAGTGATAGAGAAACCGTTGTGCCAGGTTCAATTGAGTATACAGATCCTAGGATGAAGTTTTATTTTGAAGACAATATTGATGCCGATCCATCTATAGAACAAATTGTTTACTTAGGAGGAACTCCTGGTTCTAATAATTCGTTCTCTAATTTTACACATATTAGTCCAGGCATTGGAAATAATCCGACATTAGAGGGTATTCTTATGGATTATTCAGAAGTCGAATTTTTACTGGCAGAAGCCGTAGAAAGAGGCTTTGCAGTAGGAGGTACTGCAGAAGAACATTATAATAATGCAGTAACCGCTTCTATAGAATATTGGGGAGGTACTTCTGCAGAAGCTTCTGCACATTTAGCATTGCCGGCAATCGCTTATGCTACTGCTTCTGGTGACTGGAAAGAAAAAATAGGAAATCAAAAATGGATTGCGTTATACAACAGAGGTTTTGAATCCTGGAACTCTTGGAAATTATTAGATTTCCCCACTTTGCCTGCTCCAACAGATCCTGTATCAGAAACGCCTGTAAGATATACGTATCCTATAGTTGAACAAACCTTAAACGGAGATAGCTATAATGCTGCAGCTAGCGCTATCGGTGGAGATGCTGTGACGACCAGAATTTTTTGGGATGTAAACTAATCAACCTGCCAATACATAAACAAACCAATTAAAAAGGTGTGCATTTGCACACCTTTTTCAATTTTTTTCATAGCAATGAAAAATACACTAATACATAAAGTAATTATTACACAAACTGATTATTGTATATTATTTACAACAGCCAGCATTTCTTCTTGTTCAGACATTTCTAAACTATTTTTTATAATGTTTTCCAAATCAGGAATCACTGTTCTGGCTAATTTTGTAGGACTATTAAATAGTACTGTTATTCCCAATTCTTTTTTAGGGAAAATAGCAATTTCACTTCTGAAATTATTGACATAACCTCCATGATGAATCATGGTATAGGTGTCATTATCGTCAGCATTTGAAAATGTATGTAATCGCCAACCAAAACCATAAGAAGAAGAGATATGTCCGGGCCATTTTTGATAATATTTATAACTTTTTGGAATCTCTACAGCTGGAGTAAATACTTTTTGTAAAATGTCATTTTCAATTATTTCAGGGTGTTGTCCTAGTAATAATTTCATCCATTTTCCCATGTCTGTAGCACTGGCATTAACACCTCCCGCTGCTATAGCATTATAATACTTTTTGTTGAAAGCAACAGGTCTCCATCTTCTATATTTAAGACGGTGAGGTCTTGCTACATTATCAGCTTTTATCAAAGATTCATAGTCAGTAGAAGCAGATGTCATATGCAGAGGATCAAAAATCTTTTCCTGTATTGTTTCACTGAATGTTTTTTGAGTAACTTTCTCTATCATAGCACCGCTTAAAGCAAAGGCAGCATTTTGATAACTGTATATTTTTCCTAATTTGCCCTTAGGTCGTATTGTTCTGAATTTTTTAGAAATATCTTCTATAGACAATCCTTTTTCGACAAGATTAGTAAAACTATGATAAGGAAGCCCTGTAGCATGTGATAATACATGTGAAACAGTTACACTATTGGTTCGTTTTGTATTCCCAAACCTGAAGTCAGGAAAATGATCAACGATTTTTTCATTCCAATCAAGGAGTCCTTCTTGTACCTGAATCCCGGTAAGAATACCTGCAAATCCTTTAGAAACAGATCCAATTCTAAATATGGTTTCTTGATCTATTGTCTCAGAGTTTCTGATGTTTCTTTTTCCAAAACCACCAGCAAAAATAATAGAATCACATTTTACGATTGATACTGCAGCACCAACAATTTTGCGATTGCGTATAGCTTTTTCAAAATATTCATTTAACGCCTGCTCTAATTTCTGTTTTTGAAAATCATTGATAGCTGGAGTATTTGGAAGATCTATCACATTTTGAGGAGGCGCGGCGTAGGCTTGTATCTCTTTAGATAAATCAGTCTTATTTTGTACTTTTTTTGCTGAAATTAAAAAAAAGCATAGGACAATGGCGGTAATAACGGGGGGGATAATAAAACGCTTTTTCATAGTAGGTTAGCTCGATATAGATTCTTGTTATAAAAACATATGAGTTTGGGTGATATCATATATTCTTTTGGGGACAGAATCGTATTTCTCTAATTTAAAATGATTTGAAGTTTGGGGTTATATTTTATTTAACAGATACAAATATAACGATTATATGCATAAATAATCGTTGAAATGCATTTTTTTATGTTAAAATTGAAATATTGACGATTTTACTGTCTAAAAATAGGAGTGATGTGATGAAAATATAGCAATAAGAATATTACTAGATTCTTTATTAGTTTGATCTATCCATTTGCTCAAAAGAGACTTTGGTATTTTTTATTTGTTCTCCTTCAATTTCTATTTGTGTAGAAGTAATAGTTACCAAAATTGTATCGATCGTGTTTTTGTATGTGACTTTTACGGTCGCTTTTTTTATCGAGTCAGAAACAGTTTGAAACGAATCGATAAGGTTAATTTTTTCTATTTTGGTTTCTTTTGTGGATAATGAGTCCTCTTTTTTGATGGATAGATTAAAATTAGGATGGCTAGTAAGCAAGACCTGTTTATCAATATATTCTTGAAGTTTTTGCTGTATTAAAAGTTCATAAGCATCATTTTCTGATATAAAAGCTTCTTCTGTTTCGCTATGCTCTAAAGTTACTTTGTCAGATTCCATTTCCATCCGTTTATGAGCATTATTAGAACAACTGCTTATAAATATGGCGATCGATATGATAAATAGAAATCTTATTGTCATGACTTTACTTTAAATTTGAGTTTAACAATCTTTCCATTTATTTTTTGGGATGCTATGATTTCAATATTTTTTAAAGACTCAGTAGGCGTAGTCAATAACTCAATAAATTTATTTTTTTCATACACTTCTATACCCAATCCATATGGCAATACCTGAAAAATAGTAGCGTCATTTGCAATAAGTTTGGATAATTCATTTTTCCTGTTTTTCCAATCTTCTATTTTTCCATTGGCATAATAATGTAACATTAATGCATAATCATCAGTTTGGACTTGTATGTTTTCTAAATCTTTTTGGGAAGTTGTCCTATATATGGTATCTGTTTTATGATAAGGTGATTGTACAATAAAATGAACAAATTTGTCTTTTGTTTTCCATGTGAAACAGCCTGTACTATCACTTTTGATATAAAATGGGGATTCACTATTATTAAGTATTGTAATTGTTAAAGGAGTTTTGGTTATAGGTACATTTCTATCGGGGTCTATAAAACAAAATTTGAAGGTATTCTCGTTTGGAATGAATAGGTATGCAATAAAAATGATGGCAGTGAATGTACATACAATCCAAATCCATTGCAATGAAAATTTATTTTTGGAACCTTTTTTAGAAGATTGAGGAGAATGATTGATTTTAAAATCATTCCAATTTTCAAAGTCACAATATTTAGCAAGAAGGTTTAAAATATCTATTCTTGGAAGTTTTTTTGGTGTGTTTTTAAAATAACTATAAAAAGATTTTTCACTGATGTTACCTTTTACTTTTTGCTGTAAATCTTCTTGAAATGATACAATATCTTGCCCTTTCCATTCAGAAATATTAATGCTGGAAGCAGTATTGTTTTTCAAAAATTGTTTGCTTACAATCTTTTTTAGCGCATTGAATAATATTTTTTCTTCTTCAGTAATGATTGTTTAATTTTTTGATAAACAGTGTTTTGTGATTTGTAAAATGTTTTACAAAGCCTTTACAAAGTATATACAAGCCATATGTAAAGACAACTTTTAAGTTTGTTTTCAATACTAACGATATAAAAATATAGAAATGAAAACAATCGGTTTAACAAGTATAAGCAAAATAAGTTTAGTAGCAATCTTTATGATGATATCATGTTCTAATCATCGACAAAGTTCTGAACCATTATCAGAAGACATAATTTTAGAAGAGTCAACAGAAAAAGCGCTTCTTAATACTATTGAAGTAGAGGAAACTCCATCGACAGGCAATGATGATGCGATAACCAGTCAGCAATTAAAAATTATCAAAAATGCGGATTGTAAAATTAAAGTAACCAATGTAAAAGAAACAACACGTTTGGCAAAGGCTTTAGCTTCAAGGTATAAAGGATATATTTCTCAAGAGAAGTATACCAATACGAATTATACAAAAGAAAACTTTTTTACAATTAGAGTTCCTAGAGATCACTTTGACACGGTATTAGATAGTATTACTGACACAGCAGACTTTATAGATTATAAAAATATATCTACGCTAGATGTAACCGAAGAGTATGTAGATGTAACATCAAGATTAAAAACAAAATTTGAAGTAAAAGAGCGATATGAATCTATTTTGAGAAATAGAGCTAAAACTGTAAAAGATATTTTGCTTGCAGAGGACAAGCTTGGTGATTTACAAGAAGAGATAGAATCCTCACAAGGAAGATTGAAATATTTAAGTAATAAAGTAGCGTATAGTACTATTCAAATGAATGTATATGAAACGGTGATACCAGAAGAAGAACCTGAATCGTATACGCCTAATTTTTTGGATAAAGCTACAAAAGGATTAAAGTTTGGCTGGTCTATTATAGAAAATCTTACGTTGTCATTATTTTACATCTGGCCTTTAATACTTTTAGGAATAATGATATTTATTTACTTTAAATGGATAAGAAAATAAATTTATATCTAAAGATAGTTACAATAAAGCTAAGTGCTTCTGCACTTAGCTTTAAAAATATATGGGATGTTTTTATACATCGTTTTATTGTCAGAACCTCTTTTACCAATACTAATATAAATATTGCTTTAAGAACATTATCTTATTTCGTATTTTGCGACAATGAAGGAAATATTGTCAAGATACATTCCGGAACGTGCACTAGTACCTGCATTTGAATTGATCGTAAAATACAATGTGCATCTCAAAATAGTAAACGAAAGAGTGACAAGGCATGGCGATTATAGAAAAATGCCAAATGGGCAACATCAGATTACAGTAAATGCTTCGCTCAACCAATATCGTTTTTTAATTACTTTAATTCATGAGATAGCACATTTGGTCGCTTTTGAGAAATATGGCAGATATATAAAACCACATGGTGTAGAGTGGAAACGTACTTTTCAACAGCTTATGGTACCATACATTATTCCTCAAATATTTCCACAAAAACTTTTGCCGGTACTGGCGAATCATTTTAAAAACCCGAGAGCAAGTAGTGATACAGATGAGAAATTATCTTTGGCACTTAAACAATTTGATCCTGTAAATGATAAAAATTATATTTTTGAGTTACCTTTAGGAAGTACATTTAGATTATACAACGGTAAAATTTTTAAAAAAGGAAATAAAAGAGTAAAACGTTACGAATGTGTAGAGATAAGCACAGGTAGAATCTATCTTTTTAACCCTAATGCAGAAGTAGAGTTATTACATTGAACTAAATTATGAGATTTTTAATGAATAGAATAATTGTATTATTTATCCTATCGATACTATTAGGCTGTAGTAAAGATGATGATTCTCAAACATCTGAAAGTAATATTGATAGTGAAATTATCGATGAAAATCTTGAAGGTGCGCAAAATATATTTTTAGCAACAGGTATACAATTAAAACAAAGCCGTAATGATGCTCCTCTAAAATATGGTAATCCTAATATAAAAATGAATGGGGTTATTATCTCTCCTAATCCGGTAATCGGAAACTTTATGATAGAAACTATTAATTCGGATAACATAAATTCTATTTGGATTCTCAAAGCTAAACCCGAAAAAAAGTATCAAAATGAGAATTTTGAAGAAATATTAAGAACGGTTAGTTATAAAGATAATGTTCTAAACGATGCAGCTAAATTAAGTGTCAAAGACCTAACTGCAAATAATGTACTTGTCAATGTAGAGGATTTGGAAGCAGGATATTATAGAGTTTTTATTAAAGTAGGAGAATCACTTAATTGGGATAATATATATATAAATGGTGAAGGCGCTGATTCGCCAGAGGAGATAGTATCTCCTTGGGAATAAATAGATAAGAACTATGAATAAAAATCACTACGCAATAGTAATGGCAGGAGGGGTAGGCTCAAGGTTTTGGCCTGTGAGTACTACAACATTCCCAAAACAGTTTCACGATATGTTGGGGACAGGAGAAACACTAATCCAGAGAACGTTTTCCAGACTGTCAAAACGTATTCCTAAAGAAAATATTCTTATTCTTACTAATGAACGTTACACCGATTTGGTATTAGAACAGCTTCCTGAAGTTTCTTCAAAACAAGTTGTTGCAGAACCGGCAATGCGAAATACCGCACCTTGCATTCTATATGCAGCCCTAAAAATACAAAGAGAAAACCCTGATGCTTTAATGGTGGTTGCGCCTAGTGATCATTGGATAGAAGATGAAAAAGCATTTTTAGATAATCTGGAAAAGAGTTTTGATGCCTGTGCAAAAGAAGATATTCTTATGACTTTAGGAATACAACCCACTTTTCCTAACACAGGGTATGGATATATACAATACCATAAAGAAGCTTCTCCAATTAAAAAAGTTGCTAAGTTTACAGAAAAACCAAACTATGAAACTGCAAAACAATTTTTAGACAAAGGTAATTATTTATGGAATGCAGGCATTTTTATATGGAGTGTTAGTAGTATTATACATGCTTTTACAAAGTTTCAAAAAGAGATGATGATTCTGTTTGAAAAAGGTAAAAAGGTATATAATACCAAAGATGAAAAAGAATTTATCAATACTCATTATGCACTTGCAGAAAATATTTCTATAGATTATGCAATTTTAGAAAAGGCAGAGAATGTCTTTGTATTGCCTGCAACCTTTGATTGGAATGATTTGGGTACGTGGGGGTCTTTGTATGACAAATTAGAAAAGACATCCGTAAACAATGCTATTGTAAATGCAAGAGTTTTGGATGAAGATGCATCAGGAAATATGATTAGAACTGCCAACAACAAAATAGTAGTCGTAGATGGTTTAAAGGACTATATAATAGTAGATAAAGAAGACGTATTATTAATTTATCCCAAAACAAAGGAGCAGGAGATTAAAAATATACGTAAGGAAGTTGAAAACACTTTTGGAGAACAATATACCTAGAATACAATGGAGGAAAATACCAATCAATCTAATTCAAACCAAGAAGAAGTTAAAGAATCTGTAAAAAGAGATGCAAGAGGTCTCTTTGCTAGTGTTAATAAATTTCTGAGAGAACTACTAGATATCAGATCAGAAACAGATAAAGATCAAACGATAGAACATGTAAAAAGTGATATTCCTTTCAAAGGGCATAATGCATGGATTCTAATTTTTTCTGTATTTGTAGCGTCTATAGGACTCAATGTTAGTTCTACAGCAGTAGTAATAGGGGCCATGTTAATATCTCCATTAATGGGACCAATTGTGGGTGTAGGTTTATCTATTGCAATTAATGATATTGATACTTTAAAAAGGTCATTAATTAACCTTGGTGTAATGGTAGGATTAAGTGTAATTGCTGCTACCTTGTACTTTTGGGTATCTCCTCTTACTGAGCTAACTCCGGAGTTAGAATCACGTACAGCACCTACAATATTAGATGTATTGGTAGCAGTATTTGGGGGATTGGCATTGATTGTGGCAAAATCCAAAAAAGGAACGATGGCAAATGCTATCGCAGGAGTGGCTATTGCTACAGCTCTGATGCCTCCATTGTGTACAGTAGGATATGGGATTGCAGAGTGGCGAATAGAATATGCGTTAGGAGCCTTATACTTGTTCTCTATTAATGCCATATTTATTGCGCTTTCTACATTTATTGTAGCAAAACTATTACGTTTTCCGATGCTACGATATGCGAATTCTGCAAAAAGAAAGCGTACAGCTCAGCTAGCATCCCTATTGGCAGTATTAGCTATGATTCCTGCTTGTTATACTTTTTATGTAACACTAAAAGAAAGTAATGCTGCGCGTGACTACAAAGCATTTAAAGAAAATGAAATAGATGCTAATGAAAATTTATACTTAAGAAAAGATTTTTATGATTACAATAATCAATCTATAAAGCTATACTTTGATGGAGAAATCAATAAAGCTACTGTTAGTGATCTACAGAATGAAATTAAAAAATATGAAAGCATTCAAGATTTTACTTTAGCTATCAATGGTAATAAATCAAGAGGAATTGATCAAATATCCAAAGCATATGATAGATCCATAGAACAATTGAATAGAGTTGAAAAAGAGAATGAAAGGCTATTAGGCGAAATCGAAAAGTTAAAGATCAAACAAGTTATCTTAGAAACTCAACTTACAGAGGCCAATAAAGAAATACCTAGCAATACACCTCCATTTAGTAACATTGCCAAAGATGCAAAAATACGTTTTCCTGATTTGCAAGAACTTGGCTATGGAGAAGTGCTAAAATCTAATTTTCTAAAGGTTGATACAATACAAGTTATTTTTCCGAGATGGAAATTTCAAGTATCAGATAGCTTAAATACAAAAAGAATAAATGAACTACAGGAATGGATTACTACTGAATTAAAAGTAGATACTCTATATGTAGAATAATAAAGGATGACTTTAAAAAAATATTTAGTTTAACGCTAGTTTCAAATTACTTTATTCCTAGTAAAACTGAAATTGCGTTAAACTAAATAATATTAAGTCTGGAAATTATGTTGTTGATGTGTATATTTTAGATACAGCATTTTTCAGGTTCTCCAACACTATTTTGTTGTATAGTTCCAAAACAAAGTTCTCCTGAACTTCCAAAAACAATGCAATAACTATTGTCGACATCTACGTCTGTCATTGATGCATCAAAACAACGCCCTATTGGACAACCGGATGAAGTGCTTCCTCCGTTAATTTTTTGCTGTGATGTTTTTGATAATTGCTGAACACCTGTGATTTTTAAAATCGATTTTTTCATAATGATAGGTTTTAAAAGGTTTACTTAAAGATACAACAAGTAGAGTATGCCATAAAGCTTTAAAAATAAAATTAGTTTAACGCTAACTTTTTGTATAAGTACAAAAAATAGTAATTGAGAGTTAGCGTTAAACCAATTTACATGGTAAAACAAGAAATAATCGTTTTACTCATTCTTTGAATTTAGAAGCAACACTCATCACGACCGCTAAAAGGATTTGGTCTTATTCTACCACGACACTGTTGACCAGAAGTTCCGATAATAATACAAACATTATTATTACTGTCTATTAGTGAAGGGCTAAAACAACATCCTACTGCTGGACAACCTGATGATGTAAATGTATCTCCTCCATTGATTTTTAACTGTGATGCTTTTGATAATTGTTGAGCACCTGTAATTTTTAAAATCGACTTTTTCATTGTAATAGGTTTTAAAAGGTTTATTTAAAGATAGTTATAGCATTTTTTAAAAAGACGGTTCAAAAAGTTAATGTATTTTAAAGTTTTCCTAAAAACCAACTTGTAATGAAAGTTGAGAATACATTTTTATCAAAGGGAAAAGTATGAGATGAGGTATCTCTTGATAACGTTAATTACAAAACTGTTAACAATTATCATATTGTATACATGATCTATTTTGAATAGGTTCGTGATATAGAAACAGTCATTCTAACTATACATATTATATGATAGAAATTGTATCTCTCAATGAATTGACATCGCATTTACGAAGGCTCACAAAAGGTAAATTATGGCTTCAAGTCATCATTGCATTACTATTAGGAATCGCAGTGGGTGTCATATTGAATCCATCATCTGGTATGGTATCTTCGACATTTAGTCAATGGTTAGCGAATTGGTTGGATCTGCCGGGTAAAATATTTTTGAGATTAGTTCAAATGGTAATGATCCCGCTAATATTTGCTTCGATAATATCCGGTATTGTAAGTAATAATACTCAGGATTTAAAAACAATGGGCTTACGACTATTTTTATATTTTGTAGCGACAACTACAATTGCGATTGGGATAGGAGTTGTATTAACATTGTTTATGCAACCCGGAGTATTGATCAATGAGTTAGGTGGGCTACCTGGTATCGAAACCGGAACAATTGAAACAGATCAAAATGTTCCTGATTTTAAAAGTATCCCTGATACAATTTCAAATCTTATTCCTGATAATCCTTTAGAATCTATTTTATTAGGAGAGATGCTAGGGGTTGTTATTTTTACTATTATTATTGGGGTAGCTATTACACAGTTAGAAAAAGAAATGTCTATTCCTATTATTCGTTTAATTGAGGCTATTCAAAAAATATGTATGATAGTGGTCTCTTGGGCCATGTTATTGGTTCCTATTGCTGTTTTTGGATTAATAGCTGCATTATTATCAGATTTAGGATTTGAAGTATTACTCGGTCTCGGGTATTATATAGGAGTAGTAATTCTTGGTTTGTTTTTACTTTTGTTATTTTACATGATTGTATTAGTTCTCATAGGTAGAAAACATCCTTTTCGATTTCTTCAAGCAATACGAGAACCTCAATTATTGGCTTTTTCTACTGCCAGTTCTGCTGCTGTAATGCCCCTATCCATGAAAGTAGCTGATGAAAGACTTGGTGTATCTTCAAATATCAGTGATTTTGTTATTCCTGTTGGAGCGTCTATTAATATGGATGGTACAGCACTTTTTCAATGTATTTCTGCAATTTTTATTGCACAAGCTTATGGTTTTGAATTATCGTTGCTTAATTTACTATTGATTACCATTACAATAGTTGGTGCTTCTATCGGTACTCCTGCTATACCTGGAGGAGGAGTGATTATTTTGGCGTCTGTATTGCAGAGTACAGGGATTCCTACAGAAGGGCTTATTGTTATTATAGGTATTGATCGTATTTTGGGAATGTTCAGAACAACAGTAAATGTTACCGGAGACCTAGTTGCGTGTGTGATTTTTGATAGGTGGTTTGGAAAAAAGCAAAAAGTGTGAGCAAATATATAAGATGATTATAAAAGTTAGTAAATCGATTCTTTATGCTTATAAATTCGAAATTTATTTTTTTTGAATTATTGTTTTCTATTTTTAATTGTTATTAACATCAAAAAATGACTATTAGAGCATATCAAAGTATATTATTTTACGTTCTGATTTTTGGTAATCTAAAGACAGGGCTAAAATTAATATAGATAGTGTTTCTTTCGAATTATCTTAATCGATACTAAAATACTATTGTCTATAGATGTTATTGTGCTTTTTGTTTTTTTCTATAATCTTTTACCGAAGCTCTTGTTAAAGAGTCAATTCGTTTTTCTTGTGCTGTATATTCTTTATTTGTAAATTCATTCGAGGAACCACTGTGAACATAAAAATCTGTAAAATGTATCGCCAATGGAGACTCACTAGAACTACTTCCGTCCGGCATTGCTCCACCAATACTACCTGATCCACTAAGTTGTACTCCTCTTGATTGATCCTCATAGCCATTGTTACGGTTTGCTATTGTTCGATTACCATTACTATCGACAAAATAATATTCATGGTCAATGATCCCAGCCTTAAATTTGGGCTTTATAATTAGCAAACCACTATTTGGTATTTGTAGTACTCGTCTACCGTTTTCAATAAGTGGATTAACACCACATTCTTCTCCATACACAATTCTTATTTTTCCTGCATAATTATCAGGAATCAAAAATGTTTCCGGTTCAGGCCTAGTTAAATATGCATTCAAAAAGGATATCATATGCATTCCTATAATAGTTAAAATTATTGTGATTGGAAGAATAACAATTTTAAGGAGGGTTTTGATAGGCTTAATTTTTTTTATAATCTTAAGTAAAAATAAGTCTAGAAATAACAGTTGAACAAATGTGCCAACTATCCAGAGATGAAATATAGGTAAAGAGAAGGCATTAATCCAAGACCCAAGAAACATAGAAACTAAATACACAAATGCAAAAGGGATCAGTATTGCAGTCAAAATTATAAGCAATAGTCTAAGTATTCGATTTTGTGTTCTAAAAAGGGTAAGTATGTTCTTACCACTAACAACAAGTCCTGTTGAAAGGGGAATTGTCCAGAACAAAAGCGGATATATGTCATTGCTTCCGAACCAATCTTGAAAAGATAATACTACTAATGTTCCTATTAAGCATGTAAGAATATTAAGTAGTCCACTTAAAACCTTTATGATAATTGACCTTTTCATTTAGATGGTATATGTAATTTGTTACTGTAAAAAATATTAATATTACTTTTTGATTTTTCTTTGAATTAATTATTAACTTTTCTTCAAATAAGTGCCTTGTTTTACCAAAAATATAATAACCATTTGTTTACCATATAGTTGCTGTAATTATATAGAATGTGTTGTAAAGATTCTTTCATTTCAGACTTTCTATTTTTACTTTAATGTTATGTAATATTGTTTATTCTTTTCTCTATAAAAGTATTCAATTCATTTTTTAGAGTCTCAGAAATTGTTTCATTTTCTATCCAAGTATGGATATTACCGAGATAATGCATGCCGAGATAGTTTGCACTTTCTACAAAAGGCATTTCAAATCCATTTTTGATTGTAGAGTCTGATCCACAACTTATCATTGCCATTGCTTTTCCTCTTAGTTTTCGTCCGATTTTCTTTTCGATTGTTAAGCAGTCTGTTATTCGGTCAAAGAAATTTTTCATGATTCCACTCATAGAATACCAATATACAGGAGTTGCAAAAATTATGATGCTATATTGATCAGCTATTTCTTTTATTAAAGGAAGAAAATCATCATTTTGATTTTTAGAATCATAGTCAAATCCACTAAATCGTTTTAATTTTAAATCTATGATATCAAAATCAGTCTTTTTTTGAACAAAAGAAACAATTTTGTTTGTGTTTCCATTGCTTCTAGAACTACCTTGTATTATTACACCTTTAGAACTCATAATGTCTATTTTGTTATTACAAGGTTAAAGCTATTTGATTTCCTTTATTTTTCAAATAAGGGGTAAATTATGCCCTATTCTAATTTGTCACCAAACTTTGAAAGTTCTTGAAAAACAGAGGAAAGTTGTGTGCCTAAATATGTTATAGAATACTCAGTTTTTTTAGGAAATTGATGAAAATCTTTTTTTTCGATCAGTCCATCTTCTATCATCTCTCTTAACTGTTGTGTTAATGATCTTTTAGAGGCTTCGGGTAGTCCTTTTTGTATATCACGTAGTCTTAAGTTCGTTTTTAAAAGTTGGCTTAATATTGCAGGTTTCCATTTCCCAGAAATCACATTTAATGTTTTTTCTATAGCACAATCATTTTTTAGTGGTGTTTTTCGTTTGTACAAAATATATTTTTTAAATGTTGTATAATAGCCTAATATATGAGTAGTAGCGGACTTTAAAACGCTAGATTTTCTATTAAACACAAACCTTTTTTAGATTGACTAACTTTTATTTTAGCGACTGAATTATTATTACTTATAAATCGTGTTAGCAATAGTTATTTCAATTCCAAAAACTTTCATAGACTTTATTCATTTCGTCATCAGTAAAATTTGAATCAGGTTCGTCTATTATTGTTTTTAATTCTCCGTGAATTCTCTTTTTTAAGATAACTTTTCTTTGATATTGCTTATCTATTGTCAAACTTTTAACTAATTCTATTTTATTATTCTTCCATTCATAAGCATCTGTATAATGGATACTAGAACTTCCTCTGTTGTGACTAATCATTATCTTATTAATTGTATCTACTCTAAAAGATAAAGCATTTGCTATATTTTCATATTCTATATTTCTAAGAAACTTTTTCTCTACTTTATCATAAATATAATAATTAGCGCTATAAGACATGTATGGTCCATTAGTTCCTGTTGAAAAAGATAAATCATTGTGATGATCAAAATTATAATCCTCACTATAATTAAAATACAATTTATCTTTGTTATAAAAATAAAACGCATCTGATTTAATTTGTTGAATTTCTTTTTTTGATGCTTTATCTTTAATCGTTATTGTGGATTTTCCATAATGAGTTCTTGAATTCCAATCACTAACTTTTATTTCAAATAGGTAATCACCAATAATTGTATCTTTTTTTAAGGTTATAAGTTTAGGGTATGCTTTTAAATATTTTTTGAAATAAGTGCTGGAATCAATCTCTTGTAATGTTAATTGGTAATAATCATTCAGTTTAATTTTAATTTCCTTATTCCCAATTATTCCATGTGCCTTTTCTATTCTTTGTTCTTCGTAGGTGAACTCAATGATAGAATCTTTAATTGTTCCCTTTAAAATAGATGAGCTATCCCGAATAAATCTGATATTAGTAACTTTTCCCTTTAAAGAATTATTTTTAGTTTGAAATTCAAATATCATGTATTCATCATGACAACATTTACGTGTTCCTAAAAAGTATTTTCTCTTGCTTAAATCAAAACTTGTTGATTTGTTTTCCATGTTTCGTTGGCAACTCACAAGCAATATTAAGAATAGGATACAAATGTTTTTCATTAATAGTTTTGCTAGACGTTTCTGTAAATATTCCATACTTTAAGATAATAAATTTCCAACCTTAGAACGTAAAACTATATTTGAATTTTGAGAAAGTCTGACGATCTTGTGTATGAGTAGTGGTAGATTTTTAATCACTAAACCTGCATAATGTAACGAATAGTTTTATGTTTATTTTTTTATTGTGAATGAAGTGGTTAACCCCACGCTAAAGTTTCTTGGTAATTTATGAACTCCAAAAATAGAACGAGAGTGTTCTCCTTTCTCTTCGAGTACTTTTACAAATAAATTAGATGCTCCGTTAACCACTTTTGGTGATTCGTCCCAATCTTCACTTGACTGGAAATAAGCGTCAATATGATTCAACCCAATTATGTTGTCAAATCCAACCTTTTTGTCCATTTGAGCAAGAACATTTAACGCACATAATTCCATTGCCTTGTAGCCTTGTTCAGTCGTGATTTCATTTCCCAATCTGCCTTGATGCAAGTATTCTTCATTGAGTATAGGGAATTGAATGGCGACATAAGCAATATTTTCTCGAATGTTCACAGAAACATAATTTCCGCCTGGTGTTGAAACATTTGGCAGTTGTAATCCTAACTTGGTAAGATTTTTTTTCGGGTTTATATTCATTTCCTCAGTTTGATTTTCTTAATCGGTTACATAAGCTCCTTTTTAAAGGAATTTAATTTTGTGTTCAACTCCAATTTTAGCTTTTTCTTCCGTAGTAGCATGTAGACCAATTGCATTCATTTTGTTAAAGAATTCCTCAAAATTTTTACCCGGGATTACATAGTTAAGTACTTTGGCTGTTTGATTTCCAGAGGTTTTGATTCCATGTTGTATCCCTCGCGGTAGATATATGATATCATCTTTTTTTGCCTGTATCGTTTTGTCTCCTAAGATAAGCTCTACTTTGCCTTCTAAAACATGAAATATCTCATCTTCTAGTTCGTGAATATGCAGTGGTACTATGCTATCTTTTGGCATGATACCTTCTACAAGATAAATGTCGCCATCTGTTTCTTTGGTACTTAATATTACGTTTCTTAACCCTCCTAAAAAACCATCAGACGGGTTATGAATTGATGATACTTTTGGTGTTTTTTTCATGGTTTTCACTATAAGTTATCTTGATGTTTGTCTAACAAATTGTAATATTTTTCCATTGATCAACTCGATTGAAACAGTATCTTTTTCTATTTTTTTCATTCAAAAAGTGTTATACCAGTTTGAATATAAATAGTTGATTGTTTTTACTACAGATTACGGTGTTGTATCCAGTTTTCCTTACTCGTTTTATAAATATACTCTTTAGAATTGGTCTCTTCAGAATGAATGATCTTATCGTATGACATGTGTTTTTCTAAAATTTTAATAGAACCTTGATTTTCTTCCATTACATATGCATAAAGTTCATCATAGTCCAAGGTTTCAAAACAAAAATCAAATAATCGTTCTGCAATTTCTCCTCCATAGCCTTTACCCCAATATAATTCTCGTAATCGATAAGCGATTTCTTCTTCGTTATTTTTATTTAAGTATACTCCACAAATCCCAATAAAAGTATTAGTTTGTTTTTCTATTATTGCCCAGATTCTAAACATTTTTTTTCTATCCTCATAATACCCAATAAATCTTTCTAACTCTTTTTTGGCCTCTTCATAGTTCATTTCGGGTTTGATATATTGCATTACATTTGGATTGCGTTGCATATCATAAAAATCATCCAGATCTTCGAGGCTTAAGTGTCTTACAAAAAGTCTTTTGCTATCAAAAAGATGTGTTTCTTCTAAATTAGGATTATTTTTTGCCATAATTGGCATAAATCGATTTGGAATTGATGTCTTTTTGAGGGCAATGGTATTAAAATCATACTTGTTGTAATATGATTCGGCATTAGGGTCTGCATCTAGTACAATTCTCTCCTTTGATATTGGTTTTACCCTTTCTAAAAAGTCTGTCATCATTATATTTCCCATTCCTTGACCAATGAATTCTGGATGTACAAACAGGCTGTCTAATTTCAAATTTGGACCTTGTTGTTTATAAGAATAAAATCCTATTATTTGATCATCTTTCCATAAATTAAAAACACTATTCTTTTTAATATGATCTTGTGTAATCGTTAATTCATCTTTCCATTCTTCTAACTGTTCTTTTTCATATCCCCATATTGCTTTTGATCCCCTCATTACCTCTGTCAATACTTCATGATCTTGTACTGTTGCTGCTTTAATTTCCATATAGTATCATTATATTAATTTTAAGCTGATTATAGCTGCTCAAAAAAAGTTCGTAGTCTATTTTATACTTTCTTGTGTTTCGTTTTTACTTTTTTATACTCTTTTAAATTCTGAATAAACTCTTCAAGTTTAATTTCAAAGTTTCTTTTTGTCATGCTAATTGAAGAAATTTTGTTTGAATTGTCATTCCAATTTGCAGGAAATTTGGTTGAGGCTTTTATTTCGTAAATTCCTTGTCCTTTTTTTCTTGTTCCTTCAAACATCGGATCAACTATAAAGCATAAATAGAATGATATTTCAGGGTTGTGTTTCAGTTCAAGTTTCCAATGTTCGTCATCCCACCATTCGTAGTTTGAGTCTATAGATGATATTTGCCAATTATCTTTCTTTAATCTTTGCTCTATTTGATATTTATATCCGGTTTTTTTCAATTTTTCTTTTATGTCTGATTTTTTTTAGAAAAGTCAGAAAATTTATGCCTTTGTTACACTCAGAGCAGTATTTTGTTTTTTGAAAAGATGGATTTTCTACAGAGGATATGAATTTAAAGTTTTTGTAATCGATTCGTTCATTGTCTAAAAAGCCCCAATATTCAATTCGATATGAACCAGAATCTACATCACAAAAATCACATAATTGCAATTTAAGCCCACCATAAACTTCATAAATAGTGTATTTATGAACTCCATCTTTGAAGTGATAATTTCCTTTTCTAATACCCCACAGTCATCACATGGAGCAAAATTTTTTACTTCTAGGTTTGAATGACATATAGGATATTGTTCTGTTTTCATTTTTTCAAATTGTTATAAACGTTTAATTTAAAATGTGGTTTAATACATTTTTAGAACAAATTCATCAAACAATCGTTGTTCTTTTTGTTTGTCTTCACTCATTTCAGAAAGTTTTAAATCACTCATTCCTCGTGGTGAATAAAAATAGGTTTTCCAAATAGGTCTATGTTTTATAAAAATATATTTTTCGCCCCATTCACCATCTTTATAGATTCCGATCCAAAATTTTGAGATGATTAAAATAATTACTGCTAAAATTATGATCTTTTTTCTCATTGTTTTGCACTTATTATTGTTGAAGTTTTTGAATCACATTTTGCGGAGCATAATGAATCTCCATACCATCTGCTATTTGTGATCTGCATTTGTCTAAATATACCTCCCATATATCTTCGCTTTTAGATGCTAAGAATTCGTAATCTAAGTAAATTTTATTTTTTCTCAGTTCAATAAGTGTCGCTTTTGAATAATCTTTTGGATGTAACAAACAAGTAACTGTTTGGAGTCTAATTTGCGATATAAAATCTTTAAAAGTGCATGTTGGATTATCAAGTTTGTACTTCATCCGATCCTGATCAACGATATCCGATACATGAAATATGTGAATAGAATTATTCAAATTGTTGTATAGAACTATTTCTGAAGCACCATATAAGTATCCCATCGGAATAAAATCTATTGGGACTTCTGATCGGAATTCATTTTCAAAATTGACAAATCCTTCATCCAGATCAAGAAATGAAAATGGTCTTTCATATTCTTGATCATCACCACTAATGATTAATTCTGCAGGGACTGCTAAAAGATCACTCCCAAATACGTTGTATTTATGGATTTCTTTCAAGATTTTGGGTAATGTTGACTTCTTTTCCTCGCTGAGTTGAGAGTGTAATCCGAATTCTCCTAGTTGAAACTCAATATCTTCAAATATTTCCTTCATTTTAAGTTTTATTAATAGCTGATTGTCACTTATAAGATTTGAAGTGACAGAATGATAGCCATGCTTTCATATGTTTTTAATAGCTTCAAGGTATAGCGTTCAAAAACATTCTGTATTCGTAATAAAGAATCAAAATTGTGATTACTCCTATAGCCAATTGTATGAATTTATTATTCTTTAAGAGAGCAAAGACATATCCTACTGTCAAAAGGATTAATGAACTTCCATATCCTATGCAGTATTTTATAAAGAACTCTTCTGTTTTCATGTACCAAGGTATAGGTATAGCATCAGCACCGAGCATGAAACTATATTCATAATTGCCGTTTATGGCTTCTTTAGCACTTATCAAATATTCAATTCCAAGAATTAAGATTATAAGAACAGGTAAAGCAATCAAGTACAGACTTCTTTTTATAATTTTTTCTGAATTTAATGTAATCATAGTACACCAAAAGCAATATATTCTTTATGTTTTTTATAAAGATAGTTGTTTATTAGATTGTTAAGGCTACTCATTTTTGAGTAGTGGTATTACAACCCTTTTAACTGTGCTTCTCGCACTTTTTTGAATAGGTTTGAAGAGTATACAAATTCTGTAACAGCCTGGTTATCGGTTTTGAAGATCTGTGTTTTATCACCTTCCCATTCCAGATATCCATTTTTTAAGAAAACGATTTTCTCACCGATTTCCATTACAGAATTCATATCATGCGTATTGATGATAGTGGTAATATCATATTCTTCTGTAATCTCTTTGATGAGATTATCTATGACTATCGCTGTTCTGGGGTCTAATCCTGAATTGGGTTCATCACAAAAAAGATATTTTGGGCGCGTTACAATAGCACGTGCAATAGCAACACGTTTTTGCATTCCCCCACTAATTTCTGAAGGAAGTTTATTATTAGCATTTTCAAGATTTACGCGATCAAGTACTTCATTAACTCTGTCGAGCATTTCATCTTTTTTCTGTTTGGTAAACATCATAAGTGGAAACATCACATTTTCCTGTACGGTCATAGAATCAAACAAAGCACTCCCTTGAAAAACCATTCCCATTTGTTCTCGCAAATCTCTCTGCTCTTGCTTGTTGAGGTCAGAATAAGTACTACCATCATAGCAAATAGCTCCTTGTTCAGGAGTAAATAGCCCAAGCATGCATTTTAAGAATACAGTTTTACCACTACCACTTGTACCAATGATAAGGTTGGTCATTCCACGAGTAAAGGTAGTCGTGATCCCTTTGAGAATCTGTTCTCCATTAAACCCTTTATGTAAGTTTGTTACTTCTATCATTAGCTCAATAATAATTGGGTGAGTATATAATTAGATATAATAATAACAACCGTAGTCCATACAAAGGCAGAGGTACTGGCTTTTCCTACTTCTAGTGCGCCACCTTTCATATAATATCCATGAAAAGAAGGAATGGTAGCTAACAGAAAAGAAAACAGAAATGTTTTGATAAATGCATATACCAGATGATATGGAATAAATTCTTCTCTTAATCCCGTAAGAAAATCACTGCTGGATAAAAAGCCGCCATATATCCCGGCAACATAAGCACCAAGAATACCAGTAAACATTGCTATGGCAATAACAAATGGATAGGTTAGCATTGCAATGATTTTTGGAAATATCAAATAATTAAGAGAGTTGATACCCATTACTTCTAATGCATCAATCTGTTCTGTTACCCGCATCGTACCAATACTGGATGTAATGAAAGATCCAACTTTACCTGCCATAATTACAGAAATAAAGGTTGGGGCAAATTCAAGGATTACCGATTGTCTTGAAGCAAACCCTATAAGTTTTTTTGGAATAAGAGGGTTTGTAAGATTCAAAGCAGTTTGTATAGCTACAACGGCACCTATAAAAAAAGCAAGAAATACCGTTATCCCCAAAGAGCCAATAATAAGATCATCTATCTCTTTGAATATTAAATTTCTGATCACAGAACCCTTTGTCATTCTGCTAAAAACACCTTTCAACATCAAAAAATAGCGACCAATATCTTCTAAATAAAACATTCTTTGTAATTAGAAAGGCTAAAATAGAAAAAAATATATCGTAAGCATTTAACCTTTCATTAAAGTTTTACATTTGCACAAATAGTACATTAGCGATTCAAATTCATAATGACATGACAAAAAAAGTAACTTTTCTTATTACTTTCTTGGTAATAACAATCTCTGGTATTGCACAAGACAAAGTTAAATTAAACTCTTCACCAAAGCTTGTCGTTGGTATTGTTGTTGATCAAATGCGGTATGATTATCTTACCAGGTTTTATGAACGCTTTGGAGAAGGTGGTTTTAAAAGAATGATAAATGATGGTTTTAACTGTAAAAATAATCATTTTAATTATGTGCCAACTTATACGGGACCAGGGCATGCATCTATTTATACGGGAACTACACCTCAAAATCATGGTATCATTTCTAATCATTGGTATAATAAGTTTGAAAACAAGACTGTATATTGTGCAGAAGATGATTCAGTGATTTCTGTTGGATTAGAGACTGATATGGGAAAAATGTCTCCAAATCGAATGAAAACGTCTACAGTTGCAGACCAAAACAGATTACATACTCAATTACATGGTAAAACTATCGGTATAGCCATAAAAGATAGAGGGGCTATTCTACCAGCAGGTCATACAGCTAATGGTGCATATTGGTTTATAGGAGGGGATCAGGGAAAATGGATTACGAGTTCTTATTATACAAACCAATTACCAGATTGGGTGCAAAAATTCAATGATTCTGATCAAGCAGCTTCTTATTTAAAAGAATGGAATACACTCTATGATATTAGTACATATCGTGAGAGTGGTCCTGATAAAAATGCATTTGAAGGTGGTTTTAAGGGAAAAGAAACAGCAACTTTTCCTTATGATTTAGCGACATTGAAAAAAGAGAATTCCGGTTATAGCATTATAAAAAGTACTGCTTTTGGAAACAGTTTGACTGCAGATTTTGCTATCGCAGCTATCGAAGGCGAAGCACTCGGAAAAGATAAAATTACTGATTTTTTGACGGTTAGTTTTTCTAGTACAGACTATGTAGGGCATAATTTTGGGGTTAATTCTAAAGAGATTCAAGATACCTACTTGCGATTAGATCAGGATATAGAACGATTATTAAAAACTCTTGACTCTAAAGTAGGTAAGGGGCAATACACTGTTTTTCTTACTGCAGATCATGGCGCAGTTCATGTACCTGCATATCTACAATCGGTTAAGATTCCAGCAGGATATTTTGATAGAGATGCCTTTGCAGAGCATATCAAAACTTTTGTAACATCTACATTTAAAGTAGAAGGTTTAATAAAGAATATTTCTAACCAACAAGTATTTTTTGACTACGAAGTATTAAAGAAAAACAATATTTCTTCTGAAACTCTACAAGAAGCCGTAGCGCATTTTATATTACAACAAGATCAGGTGGATAAAGTGTTTACCAGAAAACAATTAGAAAGCACACAATACACGATGGGTATAGCAAGTTTGATACAAAAAGGGTATAATCAAAAGAGAAGCGGGGATGTAGTAGTTGTTATGGATCCCGCAACGATCTCTTACTCAAAAACAGGGTCTACTCATGGCAGTGCATTAATTTATGATACACATGCGCCTCTATTGTTTTTTGGACAAGGAATCAAAAAAGGAAGTACAACTCAAAAAACATATATTCCGGATATTGCTCCTACAATATCCGCACTATTAGGAATTACTTTCCCTAATGGAACTACAGGAGATGTTTTGTCTTTTGTGTTAGAATAAATAATATTAGGATAAATTATAAAAAGTCGAGGTACAATATATTCCTCGACTTTTTTGATGCCTAATGATTTTTTGACATAGTAAATATCAGGATTATACTAATCGCAAAAATGAATTAAATAGAATCACAGACACACCCAAGTCTTGAGTCATAACAACCATCATTTAGTAGTTCTCTAGAGCAGGCTCTCCATAATCCTCCATGAATCGACTTTTGTTCTTTCTTGTTTAAAGGTGTACCTATATTTGAAATATTTTCTAACATAATTTAATTGTTTATTAATTATAAATACTATGAACATTTATTGACACTCATAGTTTATGTCTCATCCTTCGCGAAAGAATAATATGGATATAGCTTTTATTATAGAAACAACGATTTGCTTTGTTATAATGAAGCATTACCAAAAAATAATTACCATAAGCAAATAAAGTGATGTTTTATGTAAAAAAGTAATTGCTTAGACAGCAGGGAGGTTCACATACAGTATACATACTCTTTTCTATACAGATAAAAGAAAATTATGATCAGATGTACTGCCAGTTATGAAGAATAATCTAAAGAATATATTTCAATTTTTGATATATAAAATTGGCACTTAGGACAGCACCTTCCATATATCCTCCATATAGAGGAGAGGTCTCTGTTCCTGCAATATAAAAGTGATCATCAAAGAAACCATTTTGGTATATCTGATGACCATTATTTTGGTGAGGTAATATATATTGTTCTTTAGGATATGAAGTATATATTTCGTTTGTCCAAAGTAATTCTTCGTAGGCGAGATAATTTTTGGCAACTTTACCAAATAATTTTTCTAGCTGAAGTAAGACTTTTTCTTTTCGTTTTTCTTTTGGTAGTAAGTAAAGTCCTGATTGTAAAAATCCTTTTAAAGCATATTTATCATTTTCATAGCTAGAGTGATCATAGAGCTCTGTAATAGGACCAACATTACTAAATATAGTTCCGGAATAGTTCATCTCTTTCCAGAAAGGATTTTGGTATGAAACCCCAAATTTTATAGAATCTTCCATCCAAGTATGAGTTTTGCTTGCTATTGCATTTACACTTTCAGGTAACTGAGGATCGAATTGTATAGAATTGATGAGTAGAAAAGGGGGCAAGGTAGAGATAACATATTTGGATTCAAATTCTTCATGATTATCTGATCGTACTGTAAACTGATTTTGTTTATTATATGATATAGATACTATTTTTTTATTGAGAATGAGTTCATTTGATTCTAATGAGTTGGCTAGAGTATCAATCAAGGTACTTGTCCCACCTTGTATTCTATAACTCGCTTCTTGATTTGAAGGCAACTCTATTTGTTGAGGTGGAGCAGTAGAAAGTGGCTCAAAGAGGGCGATTCCTTTCATATACTGTTCGAATACAGAAATATCGAGGTCTTCTAATGTATGCATTAACTCTTTATGTTGTTTTCCAAGCCATGTTGCACCCATTTCGATTGGGGTTTGTTGCTGAGAATTGATGGTATGTATACGGCCACCAATTCGATTTCTGGCTTCAATAACTTTAAGAGAAACACCTTTCTTTTTTAATTTATGCGTTAATAGCAACCCCGTGAGCCCAGCTCCTATAATTAATATATCTGTTTTCATAAAGGTAATGTAATAAGAATACCCTAAAAAGATTTATGAATATGTTTTTAAATTATTCATTTGATTTTTAGAGTATTCGTTACAATTGTTTATGGATTTTTATTAAGCTTTTATTTTTCCATTAGATGCGTACCATGTACTACTGCGGCACCTGCGCGTAATGCGGCAGATATAAACGTTACTTCAGCAAGTTCTTCTTCTGTAGCGCCAGCTTTTATTGCTTTGTCTTTATGGATTTCTAAGCAATATGGGCATTGCGTTGTAAGCGCAACTGCAACCGCCATTAGTTCTTTATATTTAACCGGGATGGCTCCATCTTCAAGAGCTATACTATCAAAAGCTTGAAAAGCTTTCATTGCCTTATCAGCATTTTTACCTAATGCACCTAATTTCTTTAGGTTATTCATATCATACATAATGTCTTGTTTTTTTAGATTATTGAATCCTATTAATTTCTTCCTGCAATTACTCCACCATCAGTATCCCATATGGCTCCTGTTACCCAAGAAGCTTTGTCAGATAAAAGGAAAGTAATACTGTTTGCAACATCTTCTGCCGTACCGTTTCGTCCTATAGGATGAAAATTATTGAATCCCACTAATGCTTTTTTAGCCTCTTCTGCACTACCAAATACACCATCATACACAGGTGTTTCAACTACTGCCGGTGATACGGCATTAACTCTGATTCCGTAGTCAGCTAATTCCATAGCGAGGTGTTGTGTTAATGAATGGAGTCCTGCTTTTTGCATAGAATATGCAGACGATGGTGTTGCTTTTACTGCTTGTTTTGCCCACATTGAACCAACATTTACTATTGCGCCCTCATTATTTTCTTTCATTTTTTTTGCAGCAGCCTGAGTAATAAAAAAGAAACCTCTGTTAAGATCTTGATAAGAATCATAATCTTCTACTGTATGATCTAAAAATGGTTTTGGTCCGAATATACCAGAAGCATTTACT
Source organism: Aquimarina algicola (assembly GCF_006443095.1). Taxonomy (GTDB): domain Bacteria; phylum Bacteroidota; class Bacteroidia; order Flavobacteriales; family Flavobacteriaceae; genus Aquimarina; species Aquimarina algicola. The sequence continues at coordinate 228,925 of NZ_VFWZ01000011.1, read as the reverse complement.
AAATAATCCAAACGATCAAGACCATTAATAGTTTCTACCAATTGATTAACACTGTTAATATCAGTTATATCTGATTGATGTTTGATAATACCTTCTGCATCTGTAATTTTTGAAGTGTTTCTGCCCACAACGTGCACCGTAGCTCCTCCTTCTATAAGCGTATTTACAGTTGCTCTACCGATTCCACTTGTTCCTCCTATAATTAGGGCTGTTTTGTTTTTAAATGTTGACATTTTATAAAGATTTAAATATTAATATTGAACAGACAAGTCTGTCTTTTTTAGTTTAAATTTTTTTAGTTTATTATATTTTTACATAATGATAGTCCAGATTCGATAGGCCATACATTTTGATGTAATTTACTTTCGGCAATAGAACTTTCATACAATAGATATATTTTCTTTGCTAAACTATTATTTTCCTTTGTAGAATTTTGATTGTAATTCTTTTCAATAATTTCTTGTATGTAAGCTATAAATTCTTCTTTCTGTTTTTGAATTTCATTTCTTATTCTTTTATTTTCTACCGGGATTTCGGCTACAGTATTTATACACCAACAACCATTGAAATCTTTTTGCTCAAAAAACTTCATAAGGAAATAGAAGAAAGCATAGATTTGTTCTTTACCTGCTTCTGTACTTTTTATAAAAGCTTTTATTTCTTTCTTGAAAGTAGTATTCTTATAGTTTAAATACGCGAGACAAATATCTTCTTTTGAAGCAAAATGACTATATAAGGTTGCTTTTGCAATCCCTGCTTCTTTGATAATCTCATTTATCCCTGTAAGATTGTACCCTTTTTGATAAAAGAGATCTGAAGCTGTTTTAATAATATGTTCTTTAATTAAAGAATGTTTCATGTGACAAATATATAAATAAATATTTAAAAACAGACAAGTCTGTCTGTTTTTTGTTCAATTATTAAAAATTATTCATCAAAATTAAAATTAGAGAGTAGAATATCTCAAGTTTATAGATGTGTACTGACTGTGAAATTAAAGGAATTTCTTTCTGATTTTATTCCAGCGAAGTTTTCTTATGAATTTACCTTCTTCTTCGGTAACTAGAAACGAACTTTTATTTCTTTTTGCTTTGTAAAACCCTTTTAGGTAATCCACAATAAGTTTAGGTCGTTTTTTTAATAGCGCAAGTTTGACAGAGGCAAGCAGGGTGATCCAAAAACCATATCGCATTCGATAAAATGCTTCTCCTTGTTTATATTTTGCTTTTGGGTTATAGGTGTTTCCTGTAGGTTTGAGGTGTTTAACTTTTAAAGAAATATCAGTTTTTATTTCCCAACCATGGTATTGAGCGAGTAATTCGTCTATAGTATCCCAACCCATTGCAGGGACAAGTCCTTTAATTTGCTTGAAACATGACTTTCGATATGCTTTTAGAGCTCCTCTTATGTGATCTTTGTTTGTTAGGTTCTCTAAAACCCATTGATTGTTTTTTTCTATATAGCAAAAACCTCCTATCATTCCTGCCTTTGGGTTACTGGCAAAATGAGAAGATATTTTTTCTAGATAATTATCAGGAAAGATAAGGTCTGCATCAAATTTGCAAATAATATCGTATGTATCATCATTTTCTATAGAGTGGAGTCCCTGATAAAAAGCGTTTATTACTTTACTGCCAGGTAAATGCTCAATAGATGATGAGGTGTTGATAAGTGATACAAACTTATAATTTGAAACAAACTCTTTTACGATATTTTCGGTCTGATCAGTAGAATTATCATTTACAACAATTATTTTTTCAGGAAGTATTGTTTGCGAAACAAGTGATTGTAGCGTTTTAGAGATGAAACGCTCTTCATTATGTGCTGGTATAATAATATATATCTTCAACTATTGTGCATTCTAATATTTAATTTTCTAGCAGAGAATAGGTATTATGCCGTTTTTCGTACTGCATATACAATATAATATCTTGGAGTAAAATATCTAAGTAACGGTCTAATTCCTATTTTGTTTACAGGATGTGTCCATTGTTCTCGTGCTTTAATTTGCCATCCTGATTTTTCTAATAACCAATCGAATTGCCAATCTTCGAATTCATGGTAATGCCTGTCCCAAGGGTCAGTTTTGCTTTGGTATGCAGGAGAGAACCATAGTTTTAAGGGTACAGATGCAACAAGTTTGTCTGCTTTGATATCTCTTAAAACATTAAATGGAGCAATGAGGTGTTCAAAAATTTCGAAAGCGGTTACAATCTCTGCATCATCTGTTTTTACAGCATTGGTGTCAAAATCCAAATCTTCACCTTTTGTATTAGAAACCGTGTATCCTTCTTTTTCCATAAATTCTACAAAAGGATTTTTAACTCCCAAATCTAAAACCTTTGCAGGAGCAGGGATATGATCTCTAAGAAATTCTAATGTTTTTTGATATCGTTTGTGAGGAAAAGACCCTTCGTACATAGTTTTTGGTAATTATGGATGTAAAAATAAATAATTACATAGATTACCCGTATTACATTGCAAGGTTTTTTAGCTTATTGTTGATATAGAAATGCATTAATATTCATCCCGGCACCTACACTAGCAAATAATAAAAGATCTCCTTTACGAACAGTATGATTTTTAATCTTTCCTTTCAGAATCAGATCATATAGAGTAGGAACAGTTGCTACACTGCTATTACCTAACTTTTGGATAGACATTGGCATTATATCTTTTGGCATGCTTTGATTATATAAGCCATAAAATCTGTTTACAATGGCTTCATCCATCTTCTCATTTGCTTGGTGAATAATAATTTTACTAATATCATTAATAGTATAATCAGTTTTATCCAGACATGCTTTCATTGCTTGTGGAACATGCTTCAAAACAAATTCATATATTTTACGTCCATACATTTTGATATATTTTTGATCATCAACGGCAGTATTGTTATATGTTTTACCAAAAAATAAGAAATTACTTTCTTCTAAAGTATACGAAGCACTAATTGAAGAGACAATACCACCCGGAGCTGTTGTGGTTTCTAATATTGTTGCTCCAGACCCATCAGAATAGATCATAGAGTCGCGATCATGTTTATCGATAACTCGAGATAAAGTCTCGGCTCCTATAACAAGGCATTTTTTTGCACTATTACTTTTTAGAAAAAGATGTGCCTGTATAATACCTTCTATCCAACCCGGGCAGCCAAAAAGAACATCATATGCTACGCAGTATGGATTTTTAATTTTTAATTTGTGTTTTACTCTTGCAGCTAGACTTGGTACGGTATCAGCCTGTGCGCCATTTTTATGAACATCGCCAAAATTATGAGCGACAATAATATAATCAAGCTCTTCTGGATCAATTTTAGCATCTTTAATAGCTTCTTTTGCAGAAAGAAATGCCAAGTCAGAAGTATTTTGTTGGTTAGAAGCATATCTACGTTCTTCAATGCCCGTAATTTGTTCAAATTTGTTGATGATCGTAGTGTTATTTTGTGGTATTAAGACCCCATTTTCATTAAAAAACTGATGATTTATAAAATCTTCATTTTTTTCTATCTCTTTAGGAATATAGCTTCCCGTGCCTATTATCTTACTATTCATGAGTGTCAAATTGAATTTTATATTGTAAAGTACATATTGTACATTAGTTTGCTATGCATGCATAATATGTTTTACAATGTTCAGTTTGATGTTTTGAATATAAAATTGACTATTTATTTCACTTTTAATTGGAGCACAGTTGCTATAGAAAGTGCTCTTGTTTTAATTAAATTAGCATTTATTCCGTGAAAGTTATCATCTACCACTGTATTGAACAACGATAACCATGTATCAAAATGAAGTTTTTCGATTTCTTTTTGGTCATGTAGATGTTGATGGATTTCAATTACATTTTTTTTATACCCGATTGTTCTAAATAGTTGTTGTTCCCAAAAATCCACAATATGCGGGATATGTTCTTTGAGATCTATTTTTGCGATTTTGGTAAAGAACTCTCTTTTAATGCATGATTATAAAATAATTGCAGTAAAAGTTCTAAGTCTTCTCTGGATTTGATATCGTTCATAATAGGATTTAAAAAAAGAGACAACACTATTATAATAGGTTGCCTCTTTGGTGATAAATTTGCAGTAAGTGATTATTTTAAACTTCTGCTTCTATATATTCTTCGATAGGAGTGCAGGTACAGATTAAATTTCTGTCTCCATAAGCATCATCTACACGGCGAACAGTAGGCCAGAATTTATTATCAGCTACATATGATAATGGATAGGCAGCTTGTTCTCTTGAGTAAGGAAAATCCCATGAATCTGCTGTAAGCATTGCTAGAGTATGAGGAGCATTTTTCATTACATTATTTGTATTATCTGCACTAGCTTCTGCGATTTCACTTCTTATAGAGATCATGGCATCACAAAAACGATCTAGTTCGGCTTTGCTCTCGCTTTCGGTCGGTTCTATCATTATCGTTCCTGCTACAGGAAAAGAAACTGTTGGCGCATGAAAGCCATAATCCATTAGTCTTTTGGCAATATCAGTTACTTCAATACCATTAGTTTTAAAAGGCCTACAATCTACAATCATCTCATGAGCTGCTCTGCCTTTTTCTCCAACATACAACACATCGTAATGCCCATCTAATCGTTCTTTTATATAATTAGCATTTAAAATAGCATATTCAGTTGCATTTCTTAAACCTTCTGCACCAAGCATAGTTATATATCCATAAGAAATTAAACAAGCTAATGCAGAACCCCATGGAGCTGCTGATATTGCAGATATAGCTTCTGTACCTCCAGTTTTGATTATCGGATTGCCTGGTAAAAAAGGAGCTAATTGTTTTGCAATACAAATAGGACCAACACCGGGACCACCACCACCATGAGGTATGGCAAATGTTTTATGTAGATTAAGGTGGCAAACATCGGCTCCAATAGCACCAGGATGTGTGATCCCTACTTGTGCATTCATATTGGCTCCATCCATATATACCTGGCCACCATTTTTATGTATAATTGCTGTTATTTCTCTAATAGCAGATTCATATACTCCATGAGTAGAAGGGTATGTAACCATTAAAGCTGCTAAATTGTCTTTATGCAAAAGTGCTTTTTCTCTTAAATCTTCTACATCAATATTACCTTCTTCTGTAGCTTTGGTCACTACTACTTTCATTCCTGCCATTACAGCAGAAGCAGGGTTAGTACCATGAGCAGAAGATGGTATTAAGCATATATTGCGATGATGATCACCTCTAGATTCATGATATGCTCTTATAACCATTAGTCCTGCAAACTCTCCTTGTGCTCCAGAATTGGGTTGTAAGGATGTTGCAGCAAATCCGGTGATCTCTGTTAGTTGTTCTTCGAGTTTGTTTAAAATCTCTTTGTACCCTTCAGCCTGTTCAATAGGAACGAATGGGTGTATATTGCCCCATTGTGGATCACTAAGAGGGAGCATCTCTGAAGCAGCATTAAGCTTCATTGTACAAGACCCAAGAGGGATCATTGAATGATTTAGAGATAAATCTTTGCGTTCAAGCTTTTTGATGTATCTCATCAGTTCTGTTTCAGAATGATAAGAGTTAAATACTTCATTTGTAAGAAACTCACTATTTCTCTTAATGTTTTCCTGGATATTTTCGCCAGGATTAATTTCTTTTATCTCTATAGTTTCTTTATTTGCAGCTTTAGCAAAAATCGAAATGATTGTATTTAAATTAGTAATTGTAGTTGCTTCATTAAGAGAAATTACAATTGTTTTTGAATCAGGATAATAGAAGTTTACCTCTTTGGTTTCTGCGATTTCTCTTATTTTTTGAGCATCTGCTGTTATTCTTAACGTATCAAAATAAATAGAATTAAGCTGAGAAAATCCTAATTGTTCTATTGAATCGCTTAGAGTAGTGGCAGAGTTATGAACTTTTGAAGCAATGTATTGAAGTCCTTCTGGTCCATGATATACTGCATACATACCTGCCATTACAGCAAGAAGTACTTGAGCTGTACATATATTAGAAGTGGCTTTGTCACGTTTGATATGCTGCTCTCTGGTTTGAAGAGCCATACGTAATGCACGATTACCGTTTGTGTCTTGAGTTACACCAATTATCCTTCCGGGAATATTTCTTTTGTATGCAGATCTTGTTGCAAAAAATGCCGCATGAGGACCGCCATATCCAAGAGGAATACCAAATCTTTGTGTTGTTCCTACAACTACATCTGCATCAAAGCTTCCTGGAGATTTTAAAGTAACAAGACTTAAAATATCTGCTGCTACAGCTACCTTTATTTCTTCAGCATGTGCTTTTTCGACAAAATTTGCATAGTCATATACTTGACCCGATTTACCAGGATATTGAAGGATTGCACCATAAAATTCTTTTGAAAAATCAAATTGCTCATGGTCACCAACTACAAGTTCTATATCAAGAGGGATCGCTCTGGTTTGTAGTAAGGATAATGTTTGAGGTAAGATTTCTTCTGAAACAAAGAATTTGTTAGTGTTATTTTTTTTCTGTTCTCGAGATCTTACAGCAAATAGCATTGTCATTGCTTCTGCTGCGGCTGTACTCTCATCTAATAATGAAGCATTCGCAAGTTCCATACCTGTTAAGTCACAGATCATGGTTTGGTAATTGAGTAGTGCTTCTAATCTACCTTGGGCAATTTCTGCCTGATATGGCGTATATGCTGTATACCAACCTGGGTTTTCTAAAATATTTCTTTGAATTACAGGGGGTAGACATGCTTCATGATATCCTAATCCTATATACGTCTTGTATACTTTATTTTTGGATGATAGTTTTTGGATGTGAGCAGAATACTCTTGTTCACTCATTGAAGGAGCCAGTGCCAGTGGCTCTTTTAAAAGGATGTCATCCGGAACAGTTTCATAAATTAATTGTTCAATAGAATCTGCTTTTATGGTGGTTAACATGTCACGCAAATCCCTTTCTGATGGCCCTATATGGCGCAATTTAAAAGAGTCAGTTTTCATAGCAAGAAAATCAGTTGAGAATTATGGGGCAAAAGTACATATTTAATTGCAAAAAATTTCACAATAAATTAACCTAGATGTATCAAGTTTTTAACCAAATTCGAGCTTTATTAACACTTAACCTTAAAAATACGACGTGGAAACCCTAAAAAGTATATTTAGATTTTATATAAACGGAAGCATCCACGTCGCCGTTGCTATCACTTCAATGGTACAAATTACCTTTGTTAAGTTTGATATTTCTGATCAATACTTTTTTCTGTTACTAAGTTTTTTTGGAGCTATTACCGCATATAATTTTGTTAAGTATTCTAATGTATCTAAGCTTTATCATAAAAGGCTTACTAGATCTATGAAGGGGATAAGGTTTCTAACAATATTTTGCGCTTTAATATATGCGTACATTATTTTTCAAATACCATTAAAAACATTGTTATTTCTTTTACCGTTTGTGGCATTAACTGTTTTTTACGTTGTGCCAATTCTTCCTAAGAAAAAGAACTTAAGAAATCTAGCCGGAATTAAGATATTTATTATTGCTGTAGTTTGGTCAGGTACGACTGTATTAGTGCCAATGTTGCATGTAAACAATACGATAGATTTAAATGTTTTGATTGAGGCTGTTCAGCGTTTTTTGTTTATAATCATTATTATGTTACCTTTTGAGATTCGGGATCTCCAATATGATGATGCGACCTTAGAAACTGTTCCTCAAAAAATAGGAGTAACAAAAACTAAAGTCTTTGGGAGTATTTTACTAGTTATGTTCTTATTGCTTACTCCGGTAAAAGAAAATGTGTTATTTTCTTCTATCGAGATACTTAGTACTATACTGGTAACTTCTATAACCTTATTTTTTCTTTGGGGAACAGAACGTAAACAATCAGAATATTATTGTTCCTTTTGGGTAGAGAGTATTCCTATATTTTGGTTGTTGATTATTGTTGTTTTACAAGGTCTATTTACCTAATTGCTTTTGAAGCTCTTCTTTCATCATTTTTTTTTGCGAAGCAGAAATAGTTTGCACATCTGAATTACGAATAGTTTCAGTGAGTTTTTTATTTCTCTTTACATAAGCTCTTGTAATTTTACAATAGATCAAACGGATATTGAGCTGAAGAATTTCTGGGAAAGAAGCTTCCCCATATTGATTTTTATCACATATATATTTTGCTTCTTCGCAAGATATAAATAGCTTACTATTAGTTTTCATTCTTACATTAGATTCTTACTGCTAGAGTAATTTTAAAACATTCTTTGATTACATTATTTAATTATTCTCAGACATTTTCTGCTTTAATCGCTCCTTCATTGCCTCTTTATCATAATGATTAATACTTATGACTTTTGGTTCTTTAACTAATTTGGTCAATTTTGCGTTTCTGGCAGAGTACTTTCTACATGCTTTACAATATAATACGTGTATGTTAAGTTTCACTTTTTCCCAAAAAGTGGCTTCTTTATATTGATTCTTATCGCAGAAGTGATTTGCTTCTGAACAACTTACAAAAATTCCTCTTTTTTTACTCATGTTTTCTAAAACCAATTTTTTTCTAAACATTCAGCCATTGCTGTTCGTGCTCGATGTATAATAACCCACAAGTTAGACGCAGTAATATCGAATTCATTACAAATAGCTTCTGTATCAAAACCTTGAATTGTTTTCATTTTAAAAATCATTGCCTGTTTTTCAGGTAATTTTCCTATACAATTATGAATGGCTAATCCAAGTTCTTCGTTTTCAATTTCATTTTCAGCATTACCGTCAAAAGGATCTGCAACTCTTTCTTCTAACCAGTCTCCTTCTGTCTCGTTATCCGAAGTATATTTAATTCTTACTTCAGCTTTACCTTTATTACTATTAATTTTACGATAATAGTCAATAATTTTTCTTTTAAGGATAGAAATTAGCCAAGTTCTCTCGCTAGCTTCTCCTTTGAAATTTTTCATAGATTTTAGTCCGGCAAAAAATGTTTCTTGCACCAAATCTTGAGCCACTTCTCTATCATCAACTCTTACGATGGTGTAATTAAAAAGATAATCACTGTACTTGTCCACCCAAGTATCGGGGTTTATGGTGTTTGTTGACATGTTTTTATCTAAAATTGTGTTCACCAAAAATAGAATAAAAAGTTGAATCTTTATCAATAATTTCTCTTGGTCAGTTGTTTAGTCGTATGACGAGAAACACTATTACATAAAAATTATAAAAAAATTATAAATTATTTTGAATTTCTTAATAAATCAAAGTCAAGAACCTATGTGCTGTTTTTTTATTTTTGCCAGCGACTAACTTAAATTAATTAACCCCAGAAACATTATGCAATTCTTAAAACCAAATTCAACCAAAATATTCTTTCCTTATAGTTATATTTTGTATCACTTGTACTAAAAGTATAGTGAGCTCTTAATTAGTAAGTAAAACAACAATTTCATTATTTAATAAAGGAATCAAGATATAGATTTTATATATCTTGGATGCTCTGTTATGCTGTGTCTAAATATTATTTATGAGAAAATAGATGTTTCTTCTTATAGCTTATTTACACTATAAAATTACTCACCTAATTAAGAAATAGTTTGTTGTTTGGTTTTGGTCTTTAAGTATGCTCTTGATGATATCTGCGAGTTAAAAAACTAAAATTTATGATATGACAACACAAGCAATGAATGCAGTGAGTCCTCTCGACCCTTTTGTTCCATCACAGAATGACCCTTGGAATAAGAGAAAAGTTCTTCATGTATATAGAAGACTAGGTTTTGGTGCTACACAAGAAATGATTAAAGATGGTTTACGAATAGGACCATCTCGATTAATTGACAGATTAATAAAAGAAGCTGTTGATAAGGTGCCTACACCAGCTCCAAAATGGGGATTTTGGACAAAAGATAGATTTGATAGCTCCTCAAAATCTTTATTTGAGTACCGCAACGAGTGGAAAGAACAAATGATCAAAGATTGTTTGCAAGATGGTCTGCGCGGGCGTTTGACATTATTTTGGAGTAATCATTTTGTTACAGAAGATAGAGTGTATAACTACCCTTCTTATACATTTCAGTATTATAATATCTTACAATTACATGCTATTGGTAATTTTAAAGAATTTACACACGATATTGGTCTTAATCCTGCCATGCTGGTCTATCTTAATGGCTCACAAAATAATGGAAATCACCCCAGAAGACCTCCTAATGAGAATTATGCAAGAGAATTATATGAGCTTTTTACTCTGGGAGATAATAATGGATATACAGAAAATGATATAAAAGAAACGGCAAGAGCCCTTACTGGATGGACAGATATAAAAAAACTTGGTGGACCTATTCTTTTTGATCAGGATACATTTGATAACAACCCCAAAACTATTTTTGGACAAACTGGTAATTGGGGATATGATGATGTAATTGATATTTTATTCAAGGAAAAATCTTCTAGAATAGCAAAGTTTATTTGTGATAAGCTTTATAGGTATTTTGTTAACCCAAATGGTAATGGAGGAGTAGTTAGAGAATTATCTGAATTGTTGATAGAAAAAAGATTTAATCTAGCTCCTGTATTACGTAAACTTTTTAAAAGTAAGCATTTTTTGTCGGGAGGAGTATCTGGTATTATTATCAAAAGTCCTACAGATTTAATTATTCCATTCATAAAAGAGGTTGAGTTTCAATATGTACCTACTTTTAAAATCGAACAAGCGACTCGCAATAATCTAAAAGATTTAGGGCAAGCCCTATTAAGTCCACCAGATGTATCCGGTTGGCCAGGTGATAAAGATTGGATTAATTCTAGCACACTGCCTGCCAGGCAAGATTTTTTACATGGGTATATAGATAGAGCATGGAGAAGGGATAAAGAGCAATTCAGAACACTTGCTAAAAATCTGGTAGAAGAAGAAACAAAAAATCCTGCACTCATAACAAAATACATCGTTAATCATTTTTTATCAAGACCATTGCTCAATGCTTCAGAATACAATGTAGCAATAGATGTTTTTAAAGATGAGGTGCCAGAAAATTATTTTGAAGATGATTTATGGGATTTAGAGGCTTCTTTTGTTCCTAAACAAGTTTATCAATTAGTAAAACATATTGTTAGTATCCCCGAATTTCAATTAAAATAGAAGTAGTATGTGTAATATTTATAAAGATCAAAAAAAAGGATCATGTAATCATCATGATCATAAAGAATGGAGTAGAAGATCGTTTGTGAAAGCATTAGGGATTGTTGGAGGAGGTTCTATGGCATTGGCAAACACATCACTTACGGTTTCTCAACCCTCGTTACTAGAGGCGGCATTGAATCAATCTGATAATGATAGAGTATTAGTGTTAATACGATTAAAAGGAGGAAATGATGGGTTGAATACAATCATACCGTATTATGATTATGATAACTATGCACGGGTTAGAGAAACAATTCGAATTAAAGAAGATCAATTGTTTAAACTTAATACTGATTTTGCAATGCCAAAATACGCTAATGACATGCAGTATTTATGGGATCAAGGACAAATGAAAGTAATACATGGTGTAGGTTATGAAAACAGTTCTCGATCGCATTTTACAGGATCAGATATTTGGGCTACTGCTGATATAAATGATGTACAAGAAACAGGATGGGCGGCTAGATATTTTGAGAATATTTACCCTGATTATTTGGTAACTCCACCGGATAGACCTGCTGCAATTCAAATAGGAAATAATGGAAATTTAATTTTTGATGGCACTGATACAAATTTTGCATTTTCTGTTTCAAACCCTGATCAACTGGCACAAATTGCAGAAAATGGTGTTGTATATGATTTAAATGGAATCCCTGACAATGCTCATGGTAGACAAGTTCAATACCTCAAAGGAATTGCGAATACAACGATCAAACACTCAGAAGTGATTAATCAAGCTTACGAAAAAACATCAAGTTCAAGCGATTATTCTTCTGATAGTGATATCGCAAAACAATTAAGAGTGGTTTCGAGATTAATCAGAGGAAACCTAAAGACCAAAATCTATTTAGTGACAATAGGTAGTTTTGATACCCATAATAATCAATCTGCAAGACACAGCAAATTAATGGAAGAACTTTCTAATGCACTATCTGTGTTTTATAAAGAACTAAATAGAGATGGTTGGGGAGATAAAGTGCTTTCTATGACAATTTCAGAGTTTGGTCGTCGTGTTGAACAGAATGGATCTGGAGGAACAGATCACGGTACTGCCGCTCCGGTAATGATTTTTGGAGGAGAGCTAAAAGGAGATGGCTTTGTAGGGAATCATCCGGACTTAAATGATCTTGGCCAAGGAGGAAACCTAAAATACAACCAGAGCTTTGTAAATATTTATAGTACTATCATGAAAAAATGGCTTTGTGTTCCTGACAATTTAGTAGATCGTGTATTGGGGCAGCATCCTTCTTTAGATCTTGGTTTTGATTGTCCATCTCAATCTTCAAGCTCTAATAATAAAGCAGAAGATCAAATTACATTGAGTGCATTCGAACATAAAATAATACAGAGTCGAGATCAGCCTTATTTATATATCAATAATGATAAAACGGGTCATATTGTTATCAAAATATATAATATGATGGGGCAGGAAGTAGGAGTATTAAAAAATGAAATGATGTTTGAAGGCGAACACAAAATATATTTTGATGAAATTTCTGGTATCACCTTAGATACCGGGCAATATTTATATCGTATCGACAAAGGAGGACAAAAGTATAGTAAACTTTTTATGGTTCAATGATAATAATATAAATGTAGCTATAATCGATCACTGTTTGTTTTTTAAATCTGATTCATAATGAAAGAGGTCGTGTTTTTTTAATCGGCCTCTTTTTTGGATTAGAAACAAAATTGATATAGAAATATGTTAGACCAAAGATTGTAACGCTTTTTTGAGATCAGAAAATGAAAATTGAAACCCGTGTTCTTCTAATTTTTTGGGTACTACATTTCGACTCTTTAATACTAATTCTGTTTCAGTATTAATGATTCTTGCACCTAATTCGAGTAAAAGTTTAGGAGAAGGAATGCCAAAAGGAATTTTTGTTACCTCTCTCATTGTTTTCATAAAAATAGCATTGGTTGTCGGTTTTGGTGCAACAATATTGATAGCGCCCTCGATACTCTTATTATTTATAATAAAATCAAGACTTCTTGCAAAATCAGTTTCATGAATCCAACTTATTTTTTGATTTCCGGTGCCTTGTTTTCCTCCCATTCCTATTTTTGTAAGATTTAGGATAGGCTTTAGTGCTCCTCCATTTTTTCCTAAAACTATAGACGTTCTTACAGCTACTTTTCTAGTGCTCGGGGTTACTTGATCAAAAAAAGCTTTTTCCCATGCTTTTGCTACGTTTACAGAAAAACCAGTTCCGATTTCTCCATGTATTTCATCCATTTCTTTATCTAGCGAATGTCTATATATCGTGGCAGTAGACGAGTTGATCCATACTTTGGGAGGTGTTTTGCAAGATTTAACAGCTTCTCCCAATACAATAGTAGAATTTACCCTAGAATCTAATATAAGTTTTTTGTTCTTTTCAGTATATCTACAGTCGACAGATTTGCCCGTCATATTAATTAATACATCTGTTTCTTCTAACTCTTTTGCCCAGGTATCTATATTCTGTGCATCCCAGTGTACAAATTTGATGTTGTTTTTTGTGTTTTGGTTTCCTCGGGTTAATATAATTATTTGATCTGTAGTTGCTTGAAAGTATTGAATAAGTACTTTTCCTAAAAAACCTGTTCCTGCTGCGATAACTATTTTTTTCATTTTCATCTTTATTTTTCTGCTGTAATAATATAATATCCAAAACTAGTAAGGTGTAAGCCAGAAAGAAGTGCGAATAGAGATCCTTTTAGATTTTTCCAGCTTTGTGGTTTAAGTGTTTCTTTTTTAAAAAGCTTCTTAAATATAAAACCAGTAATGGCAAAAGGTACATGTAATACAGAAGGAGCTACCCTAAAAGAAACATCTTCAATATTAATATTTCTGAATCCTATCTGTATTAATTTTTGTTTTACATCATGTATATTTCCTAATCCCTCAAGACTCCATCCTTTGCATAATTGTTCGTAACAAAAATTACTACCTGTACACAATTCGGTACTATCTTTCTTTAGAAATGCATCTGCTATTACTAGTCTAGATTTTGGTTTAAGAATTCTATACGCTTCTTGTAAGGCTTCTTTTCCATGTCCCGAGTGACAAAAACTCTCAATAGCATACGCTCCATTTACACTATTGGTTTTGAATGTTGTTTGAGAGTAATTTTGCTGTAATATAAGTCCATTTTTATTCTTAAGCATTTTATTACCTTCTGTAGATTGAAAAGAGGATAGGGTTACGCCTATGATCTTTAGTAATGGGTATTTTCTTAATCCATATCGCATGGTTCCCCCGATACCGCAACCAAGATCGGCAACCAATGTATTTTGTTTTGCAACATTAAGACGATCAAAAATCTGTTGATTCATTTCATTAAGCATGGTATCTCTTCTCAAAAAACTTGTTTTGAAAGGAATGTAGTAACCAAAATGCATGTTAAGGTCCTTACTCCAAAACTCATAATCTTCGGTAGCTTCATCATAAAAATTGATAATATTTTTCTTTGTTGCAAATTTTCTGATTTTGAGTTTCTGTAATATAGCCAAAGTACTCATAGTGATATTTTTTAGAAATTATAAAAAGGAAATAGTAAGTAACTAAAGCCTTACTTGCGGGTTGTTTGGGTTGTTACGTTGTTGGTTCACATAATTAGCTTTATTAGCTCTTTTTCGCCCTCTGAAGAATAACATTAAATTAAAAAATAACATGATGCCCAAATAAATAGAGAATCCTCCGATTTTTGTACTTAATGTTTCTACAAGATTTTGGTATGTGTTTTGAAAATCCTCACTGTCTATTTTGAGAATTAATAGTGCCCAACCAATGTTTAGAAGATAAAAACCAACTTCAAACAATCGATTTGTAGCTAATGCAATATCTTCTTTTCCTTTAAAAATATCGATCATAAATGTCCTGCCGTTTTTAAACAATGTTTTTGATACAAAAAAAGTTAATGTGATGGTTATAGGTAAATAAATAAGGTAACCGATAAAAATTTTTGAAGTTTCCATAATATGTAGAATTTAGATTGTTGTTTTAAATGTTTTTATAAATTTTGAAATCCAGAATATGTTGAAATAGTGTAAACCTGCAAGTAAACAGATTATGATTGCTGATCGATAACAGATAACCTCTGTCATATGTGTAACTGTGTTTATGATAGGCCATTTTGAAAAAGAGATGACTGCATATCCAAGGTTAAATAAGTAATAACCAATCAATAAGAGTTTGTTTACCCGTACGCAAAATTCTTTGTCATTTGGAACAAGATTAGCTACAAAAATATTTCCATTATGATAACAAATTGCACCTACTCTTATAATGATAACAGCTGTTATCAATGTATAAATACTATATCCTATCAAGTTTAAATTCATAATTTTTGAATTTTCAGAAAAAATTGAAATCTTAATTTAAAATAAAAAGAAGAATGAGCTCTCCTTATTTATACAATGTTGTTATATATATTATTTGATAAGTTTTACTAGTGCTTTTGTAATCCAATTGTGATCGTGACCGATAACTTTATTCATCAATGTATCTAATGTATCAGCCATATCATGTAAAGCTTTTGTCTGCTTGATTAATTCTTTAGTCTCAGGAGTACCATCTTCTTGTAAATTAGATACCTCGTTTAATACTTTTATAGTAGGTTTTAGCTCTCTTCTACTTCTTTCTTTTGCGATTTGTCTTGCAAGTTCTTGTACATCTTTTTCTGAAGTAAAATACTCCTTGCGTTCTCCCATTTTATTTTCTTTAAAAACAATACCCCAATCCATGAGCTGTCTCAAATTCATACTGGTATTTCCTCTTGAGATTTGAAGCTGTTCCATAATATCTTCCATAGAAAGAGGTTCTGGAGAGATCATGAGTAAAGCATGGATTTGGGCCATTGCTTTATTTATACCCCACAAAGTACCTAAAGACCCCCAAGTAGAAATAAATTTATTTTTTGCTTCTTCATAATTCATAACCAAATTGTTTTTAATTCTTAAATATTCAACTTGTATTGAAATTGATATTACAAATATATTAAAAATTTCAAACTTTCAAAAAATATTGAAAATTAAATAATAATTTATTTTTTAGATGAGCTTTAACAGTTATTATTTTGAGGATAATCCATTTTATATAACAACTGATTTTGTGTAAGTTAAGGCTAATAATGCAAACTCTTAAAAAATGAAAAATTCAAATCAAATCACTCTGGCAGTAATGCTATTTCTACTGCTGTTCAACTACAATTATGCACAAGATCGTACTGACATGTTTTTTGCAACAATGCAGACACAAGATGCCAATGGGTTAAAATCTAGCCATCCAGAAGATATTAAGATTATTAATTCTAAGAATGGTTATAGTGCAGTTCTACTTAGCCATGATGCTGCAGAAGAACTACATCATAAAGTGTTAGTTCATGGTCCTGGGTTTATTTATGAAAGTTCTCAACAGGCTGCACTCAAATCGATTGAGAATGTAAATATGAAATCTTATAACAAACAAAGTTCACGATACTCAATCACCCAAGACAATTTGGTAAGAAGGTGTATTGATTTGGTTGACAATTTGAATATTGCCACGCAAATACAAGAACTTGAGGATTATGGTACTCGTTATCACACTACAAGTAGTGCCAGAAGAGCAGTACTTGATCTTAAAACCAAATGGGAAAGTCTCGCAGCAGGACGTAGCGATGTTAGCATAAGAATAGTAAATCACCAAAGTACGAACATGCCTTCTCTCATCATGACAATAGAAGGAACTGAAAAACCTGACGAATTTGTTATAATCGGTGGTCATATAGATTCGACTGCCAGAGGAAATACAACAACAAATGCTCCGGGAGCAGATGATAATGCGTCTGGTATCTCTACTATTACAGAAGCGGCCAGAGTATTATTTTCTGTGGATTTCAAACCTAAAAGAACGATGGAGTTTATGGCCTTTGCAGCAGAAGAAGTAGGGCTAAGAGGGTCAAAAGAAATCGCTGAGGATTACAAAGCACGCAATGTAAATGTTGTAAGCTACATGCAGCTAGATATGACAAATTATAAAGGTTCTGTAAATGATGTATATATCTCTACAGATTCATATAATGACGATGCTCTTAATAACTTTCTGATCCAATTAATGGATTATTATAATGCATCGGGCGTACATAAAATTACATACGGAACTTCGAGTTGTAATTATGGTTGTTCTGATCATTATAGCTGGGCTCAACAAGGATATGATGTAGCTTTCCCATTTGAGGCCTCTTTTCGAGAGAGTAATCCTAATATCCATACGACAAGAGATACTTTTGATCGTTCTCCAACACCTAATGCTACACATTCGGCTAAATTTGCCAAATTGGCATTAGAATATCTTATAGAGATAGGAAATGGTGTTAGCTCTACAGGTGGTGGAAACCAATGCGCCTCTACAGTATCTGTTTTTCCATACCAAGAAGGGTTTGAAGGTTCTATAAACTTATGGTCACAGTCTACTTCTGATGATTTAAATTGGACCGTTGACTCAAATGGAACCCCATCTAATGGTACAGGACCTGCCAGTGCAATAGAAGGATCATCTTATATCTATGTAGAAGCTTCGGGTAACGGTTCAGGCTTTCCTAATAAAAGGGCGATCATTACTTCTCCATGTCTTGACCTTACGAGTGCATCTCAAGCAACGTTAAGTTTTAAGTATCATATGGTTGGGAACGCAATCGGAAGCCTTTCTGTAGAGGTGAGTACAGATAATGGAAATAGTTGGACTAATGTTTTTTCAAAAACCGGGGCTCAGGGAAATAACTGGCAAACCGCTACAATTAATCTGGCTTCTTACATAGGAAACATAGCACAAGTTCGGTTTAATACGGTAACGGGAAATAGTTGGCAAGGTGATGTTGCTATTGATGAAGTTGAAGTTTTTGAAACTTCTGGTGGGAATACGGATATTTGTGATGGAGTTAGTCCTTATAATTCTTCTGTAAATTATCAACCGGGCGATCGTGTAACTTTTCAAGGTAGTTTATATGAAAGAACAGCAAATAATAATTGGAATAGGATAGGAGCCTGTGGATCTACTTTGAGTACTACTTTGGCAAAAAAGCTTACAAATGATGATGCTTTAATTGATTTTTATCCTAATCCCGTAGATCAAGCTACTGTGACCATAACAGTTAATAATGGATTATGGAAATCAGGCATGATTATGATACTCGATATAAAAGGAAATATCATAAAAGAAGTAAAACTAGAAAAACAGTCTACTCAAATTAATGTTTCAGAATTTGCTTCAGGCACATATTTCCTGACATTTTTTGAAGGTTCAAATAGCTATACCAAGCAAATGATTAAAAAATAATCAGATAGGCAACATGCAAAAAGTCGGGAAAATTCTCCCGACTTTTTAGTATAAATACTTTTTTACTCGATTATCTAGATCTAAATACCACGTGACTTGTTTCTGTGTCAAAATTATTTTCTAACTAGATGCAAGCCTATAAGGTAGATTATTTTATTAACCCTGCTCTTTTTAGTAATGCTTCTGGTTTAGGCTCTTTTCCTCTAAACCTTTTATAAAGTGTCATTGGGTTTTCTGTACCTCCTTTTGATAAAACATGTTCTTTGAATTTTGCTGCTATTTCTGCATTAAAAATTCCATTTTCTTTAAAATAATCAAAAGCATCTGCGTCCAATACTTCTGCCCATTTATAAGAATAGTATCCGGCAGAATATCCTCCTTGAAAGATGTGAGAAAAAGCTGTACTCATACAATTTTCTGCTACATCGGGGTATAGAGATGTTGTTTCAAATGTCTTTTTTTCGTGCTCTTTTACATTTTTAATATTGCTTGGGTCTTGTGCATGCCAAGACATATCGAGTAATCCAAAACTTAATTGCCGTAGTGTTGCCATGCCTTCCATAAAGGTAGCAGATTCTTTAATCTTTTGTATAAGTTCCATTGGGATTACTTCTCCGGTTTCATAATGCTTGGCAAACAATTCTAATGCTTCTTGTTCATAACACCAATTCTCCATCACTTGACTAGGAAGCTCTACAAAATCCCAATACACACTTGTGCCTGATAGTCCCGGATATGTAGTATTGGCAAGCATGCCATGCAGTGCATGTCCGAATTCATGAAATAATGTAGTTACTTCATTAAATGTGAGTAAAGATGGTTTACTTGGAGTCGGTTTCGTAAAATTACAAACGATTGATACATGTGGTCTTATATTTTCACTATTCTTTACCATTTGCGGTTTGTAAGAAGTCATCCATGCTCCGTTTCTTTTACCGGGTCTGGGATGAAAATCTGCGTAAAATAATGCGATATAACTACCATTTGTATCCGTTACATCGTATGTTTTTACTTCTTCATGATATAAATCAACAGTAGTATTCTCTTTGAACTGAAGTCCAAAAAGTTTTGAAGCAATAGTAAAAACTCCATCAATAACATTTTCTAGTTTGAAATAGGGTTTTAGTTTTTCGTCATCTAGATCAAACAGTTTTTGTTTTAATTTTTCAGAATAGTAGGCTCCATCCCATTTTTGTAATTGGTCAATACCATCTAATTCTTTAGCAAAAGCTTCTAATTGCTTAAATTCTCGTTCTGCTGCAGGTTTTGCTTTTTCAAGTATTTCATTCAAAAATGAAAATACTTTTTCGGGGGTCTCTGCCATTCGTTCTTCTAAAACATAGTTTGCATGAGATGTATATCCTAACAATAAAGCACGTTGATGTCTTAAGTTTGCGATTTTTAATACAATATCCTGATTATCTAATTCATCATTATGAAAACTTTTAGAACCAAAGGCAAGAGCTAATTTTTTACGAAGCGCTCTATTATCAGCATATGTTATAAAAGGAATATAACTAGGGTAATCTAGTGTAATTAACCATCCTTGCATATCTTTTGCTTCTGCCATTGCTTTTGCTGCTTCTTTGGCACCTTCTGGCAATCCTGATAAATCTGCTTCATTAGTGAGTAGCATCTCAAATTTATTAGTTTCAGCCAATACATTTTCACCAAATTTTAGACTGGCAAGAGATAACTCTTTATCAATTTCTCTCAGTTTTTCTTTTTTATCATCTGTAAGATTAGCACCATTTCTAGAGAAAGATTTGTATCGTTTTTCTAGCAGTTGGTATTGTTCTGGTGTAAGGTTGAGTTGATCTCTAGTGTTATAAACAAGTTCAATTTTTTTAAATAAATCAAGGTTCAAAGCAATATCATTACTAAATTCAGATAGGAGAGGAGATGCTTCCTGAGCTGTTTTTTGAATCTCGTCGTTGGTCTCTGCACTGTTAAGGTTAAAAAATAAACTTGTGATTCTATCTAATAATTCTCCTGCATAATCTAATGCTTCTATTGTATTTTCAAAACTAGGTTCTTCTGTATTTGTTACAATGGCATTAATCTCTTTTCTGGCGAGTTCTATTCCATTTTTTATTGCTGGTAAGAAAAAATCCGGTGTTATTTTAGAAAAAGGAGCAGTGTCGAATGATTTTAATAAAGGATTGTTCATCTTGGATATTAAATTTATTTATGTAAAAATAAATGGATTAAAAGTTATTATACTATGTTTTTTTAGAATTGAGATTTTACCATGTTCCTGGATACAAGAAATTATACTCTCAAAAAGTAAAAGAACTTGTACAAAGTTGACATTTTTGTTTTCTAATTACGGTTTGAAATACGTTTTTTAACAATTTTTTTAATTTTATGTGTGTTTTTTCAGCCACAAAAACAAACTAAAAAATAAAATTTATGTATTTCATCCTATTTTTATGTATTTCATCGAAAAGTTGAAATATTTATGCCTTACTTTTATTGTGTAATCAAAGTAAGGTTTTACCTTTGTTTCAGGTTTTAAGAGTAATGGTCTTGCAACGAATTTTTTTGTGTAATATATTTAAGTTGGTTAATAAATATTGTTATATTCTTTTGTAAGACCTGATATTTGAAAAGAGTCACCTCTCGGTGGCTCTTTTTTTATGCCTTCTTTATTTGTTTGGCCCCATCTATTACTTTTTGTTTTA
The DNA here is from genome assembly GCF_006443095.1 of Aquimarina algicola. Lineage (GTDB taxonomy): Bacteria > Bacteroidota > Bacteroidia > Flavobacteriales > Flavobacteriaceae > Aquimarina > Aquimarina algicola. Next base: position 207,822 of record NZ_VFWZ01000011.1, on the reverse strand, counting down.
GACCTTCTTTATAAGAAATTATTGTATCGAGAATCTTCTGGTCTCCAGATCCAATAATCTGAGCAGCAAGAATACCTGCATTCAATGCACCATCAAGGGCAACTGTGGCAACAGGAACCCCGCCCGGCATTTGTAGAATAGAAAGTACAGAATCCCATCCGTCAATCGAATTTCTTGATTTTACAGGTACTCCAATGACTGGTAATGGTGAGAGAGAAGCAACCATTCCTGGTAAGTGAGCAGCTCCACCTGCCCCTGCAATGATAACTGATATTCCACGATTATGAGCGTTTTTTGCATAATCAAATAATTTTTCTGGAGTTCGATGCGCAGAAACAATATCAACGTCAACTTCGATATCAAAACTTTTTAATATTTCGATTGCTTTTTCCATAATGGGCATATCACTTGTGCTTCCCATTATAATCCCAACTTTACTCATGATGTTTTAATTAAAAAATGATGTTTTTACATTGTATCACATAACGTATATTTGTTGATACGAAATATATGTCTATTTGCTAATAACTTTAATTGTGTTTTTTACTTCTTCTGCAATTTTTCTAGCTTCATTAATATCTTCATGTACTATAGTTACATGCCCCATTTTTCTAAATGGTCTGGTTTGCTTTTTACCATAGATATGAGGGGTTACTCCTTTCATACTCATGATTTTGTCCATGTTTTTATATAATACATCTCCTGTATATCCTTCGGCTCCTACGAGATTTACCATAATTCCGCCAAGTTTACTTTCTGTAGCTCCCAATGGTAAATCAAGTACTGCTCTGATATGTTGTTCAAATTGATTAGTATAACTTGCTTCTATACTGTAATGACCACTATTATGGGGTCTTGGTGCAACTTCATTTACCAGGATTTTATCGTCTTGTGTCTGGAACATTTCTACGGCTAGAATTCCTACATGTTCAAAGGCTTCAGAAACTTTTTTAGCTACTGCTAGTGCTTTTTCTGCAACTTGAGCATCGATACGTGCCGGGCAAATTACATACTCAACTTGATTTGCCTCTGGATGAAATTCCATTTCTACAACAGGATAAGTTTTGATCTCTCCACTAGGATTTCTCACTACAATTACAGCCAATTCATTTTTGAAATCGATTAACTCTTCGGCAATGCATTCTGTATCAGGAAGCTTGGCAAGGTCAGCTCCCGACCTTATAATAGATACACCTTTGCCATCATATCCTCCTTGAGTGCTTTTCCAAACAAATGGGATTTTAATATTATTATTTGTGATCCCTTCTGTAAGATGTGCTTTATTAGAAAATTTAGTGAATTCAGAAGTCGGAATGTTATGTTCTCTATAAAATAGCTTTTGGCGCCCCTTATTTTGAATTATAGAGAGTGTTTTTGCACTAGGGTAAACCTTTTTGCCTTCTTCTTCAAGAGCTAGCAAAGCATCTACATTTACGGTTTCTATTTCGAAAGTAAGGACATCTACTTTTTTTCCGAAATTATATACCGTCTCATAGTCCATTAAATTACCTTGGTAAAAATAATTACATGCTAATTTGCAAGGAGCATCAGAATCTGAATCTAATACATATGTTTGTATATCATATTTTCTAGTGTCATATAGCATCATTTTGCCTAATTGACCACCTCCTAAGATACCAAGTTTAAAGTCTGACGAGAAAAAATTTGTCATTACGGGGATTTTCAGAATTAATTTTAAAAACACAAAAATAATTTTTTCGCTAAGAATAACCATAATTAATGAGGGGTAAATACTTGAGTTTGCCACTATAAAAGTGCCTAATAGGTATTGTTTTTTTGGGTTTAAGGATATAAATATGGAGGTTTTACTAACTTTAGGTATAATATTTTGGCTTACAGAAACAAATCTTAGTTAGGCTCGTTTCTAATTATTATCTTTGCGCCTTTAGATTAAAAATACAATACTTCTTTCAAAATATATGATAAGGCTTCATGACTTAGACTTTGTTCCCTTTATTACTGAAGATAAAATTACATCTGCCATAGATACTCTAGCTTTTAATCTTAATAAAGATCTTGCTGATCAAAAGCCTTTATTTTTAGTGGTTTTGAATGGTGCTTTTATGTTTGCTTCAGAAGTAATTAAACGATTCAACTATGACTGTGAGGTGAGTTTTATTAAATTATCTTCTTATGAAGGGACTAAAACAACAAATCAGGTAAAGGAATTAATAGGTCTAAATGAAGAGGTTGAGGGAAGAACTGTAGTGATTATAGAAGATATTGTCGATACGGGTACTACAATAGAAGAATTATCTATACTATTATTAGACAAAGGATGTAAAGCTTGTAAGATAGCCACATTGTTTTTCAAACCCGAAGCTTATACAAAACAAATTAATATAGAGTATATAGGTATAGAAATCCCTAATTTATTTATTGTTGGATATGGTCTCGATTATGATGGATTAGGAAGAAATCTTACCACTGTTTATCAATTAAAATCTAACCGCATGACAAATTTAGTGTTATTTGGCCCTCCGGGTGCAGGAAAAGGAACACAAGCAGAAGTTTTAAAACAAAAATATGATCTGGTACATATCTCTACGGGAGATGTATTTAGATACAATATAAAAAATCAAACAGAGCTAGGTACTCTGGCAAAATCATATATCGACAAAGGACAACTTGTGCCTGATGAGGTTACTATAGATATGCTTAGTACAGAAGTGGATAAAAATCCGGATGCAAAGGGATTTATTTTTGATGGATTTCCTAGAACAGAAGCTCAGGCAGATTCTTTATCAAAATTACTAGAGTCAAAGAATTCTGAAGTAAGTGCAATGGTTGCTCTCGAAGTTGAAGATGAGGTGTTGGTACAACGATTACTCGAAAGAGGAAAAACTTCAGGTCGACCAGATGATGCAGATGAAAGTATTATTCGTAACAGAATAAAAGTATATTACGATGAAACAGCGATCTTAAAGAATTATTATCAAAAAAGGGACCGATATTTTGGTGTAGATGGAGTAGGAGAGATACAAGAAATCACCAAAAGACTAAGCGAAGTAATTGATAATTTGTAGTTTATACTTTTATAGGTTTTAAAACTTAAACAAAAACGTATTGCAATAATGACAGAAGGGAATTTTGTAGATTATGTAAAATTGCATGTAACTTCAGGAAATGGAGGAAAAGGCTCTGTACACTTACATAGAGAAAAATATATTGCCAAAGGAGGACCCGATGGAGGTGATGGAGGTCGAGGAGGGCATATCATAATTAGAGCAAATCCTAATTTGTGGACGCTGTATCATCTCAAATTTAAACGTCATTTTAGAGCGGGGCATGGTGAGCACGGAAGCAAAAACAGGAGTACAGGAGCTGATGGAGAAGATATTTATGTAGATGTACCTCTAGGTACAGTGATCAGAGATACAATCACTCAAACTGTTATTAAAGAAATTACAGTTGAAGGAGAAGAGTTTGTTGTAGCAGAGGGAGGAATGGGAGGAAGAGGTAATTGGCATTTTAAAAGCTCTACAAATCAAACTCCTCGCTATGCTCAACCAGGAGTAGAAGGAACGCAACACGATATTACACTAGAGTTAAAAGTACTTGCAGATGTAGGGCTTGTTGGTTTTCCGAATGCAGGAAAATCAACATTATTGTCTGTCATCACAGCAGCAAAACCAAAAATTGCTGACTATGAATTCACAACGTTAAAACCTAACCTGGGAATTGTAAAATACCGTGACTTCAAAACTTTTGTAATGGCAGATATACCTGGTATCATTGAAGGAGCTGCAGAAGGTAAGGGTATTGGACACCGATTTTTAAGACATATAGAACGTAATTCTACATTACTATTTTTAATTCCGGCAGATGCAGCAGATATAAAAAAACAATATGATATCCTTTTAGATGAGTTACGTAGGTATAACCCAGAATTGCTGGATAAAGAGAGGCTTATTGCAATCTCTAAATGCGATATGCTTGATGATGAACTTAAAGAGGAGTTAAAAGTTGAGTTAGATCAACAATTACAAATACCTTATATCTTTATATCTTCTGTTGCGCAATTAGGTTTACAGGAATTAAAAGATAAACTTTGGAAAATGTTAAATGAGTAATTGTGATATACTCTTTAAAAAGTATATCACAAACGTATTGTAAATACTTTAATTTTTAAGTCAAGATGACTTTAGTAATCCTTCTGCTTCTTTTGGATGTCTTTTTATATAAATTTTTATGAATGGACATATAGGAACTAATTTGTATTCTTTTTCTCTGATATAAACTAACGCTTTTTTTACGATTTGATTCCCTATTCCAAGACCTTTTAGAGTTTCTGGTACTTCTGTATGTGTGAGGTAAATAGTATTTCCTTTCGCTAAAATGTATTCAATAAAAGCAATTTTATTATCGATATGTAATTCAAATCTTTTTTTGGGATAGTTGGTATTATCTATCAAAGTAATTTTGGACCAATCTCTCTTTTCCATACGTCAAAATTTATAATTACAATTTCAAATGTAAAACTTTTAAAATGTTTTATGAATGAAGTTTCTAATTGACTTTTAATCAAAACTAATGTTGATTTAGTCATCTAAAACCATTTTTTGATACATGTTTTTACTCAAAAAAGTAATTCTTATTCTATTACTTTAAGTTGATATTCAAATAAATTTTAACGATCAATTGGGACTTATTTAACTTAATATTTTATGAAATAAAAAGAATACTACGTTCTCACTAAAAAACAAACGAAAAAAGATGAAAATTAGGTATAAAATATTTTCTGTTATTCTTACCGGAATAGTAATTACTTCATGTACTCAATCGAAAACCGATAAGACTTCTGAAGATAATAATAAATTGATTGCTGAAAAGATTGATTCTCCTTCAAAAGCAGTATTTGAAGAGAAAAAAACAGAAGAGAAAGTATTAAACATTGCTGAGTTTACAGCTATTGATAAGGGGTTTTCTACATTAACTTCAATAATAAAAGCAACAGGTGCTTCTGAAACACTTAGTTCTGAAGGACCATATACTATATTGGCACCGGCAAATTTAGCTTTTGATAAGTTACCTGAAGGGACTTTGGATCATCTTTTAAAACCAGAGAATAAGGAGCAGCTCAAAACGATTTTGGATTGTCATATTATCAAGGGGATTCAGAAAAAAGATGACTTAGTAGATGCAATTAAGAAAGGTAATGGTAGTATAAAACTAAAAACAATTAATGGTACTGTACTTACTGCTACTCGTAAAAGTGGAGATATATTTTTGATAGATCAAATGGGTAATGGTGGGGTATTGGTAACAACTGATGTAAAAGCTTCTAATGGTCTCATACATACAATAGATGCAGTTATGATGCCCAAAAAATAATATTCATTTTTGTCTATATATATGAAAAATCCTTTCTGATCATTTTCAGAAAGGATTTTTTTGTTATTTGTACAATCGGATTTTTTGTGAATCTATTATGAAGAAAAGAATTTGTAATACAATACATGATTAAAACTCTAGTTGTTTGTTTATTAGGTGAATGCGAAAACATTAACGTTAATTTTTTGCGGTTTAACAGTAATGTGGTTAACTTTGATTTAACAACAGCTTAACTTGTATTCAAATTATGAAAATTAATTGGTTATCAAAATCTGAAGCCAAATCCTCCGAAGTACAGAAACTTTTAAAGTTAGAGTACAATTTTCGAAAAAAGGCTACTATAATTTTGTTAGAGCTTATGGATAATAAAGAATGGGTAGATTTATCTAGTGTAGAATTTGATTTTTGTACAGAAAAACATACTTTTTTAGTATCCAAAAATACTCCCGAACCTATTTATTCTTACTTGTCTACTATATGTACAGCTACAGAAAAGGCTAATATTCCCTGGTCTGTTGGCGTAATCTCTTAATTAAATACGATTAAAAAGCCAAGAATGGACTATTTTCTGACGTTATTTCTTTTTGATTAAAAAAGAAAAGGATACTTATATATAAGTACCCTTTCTTATATTTGATATATTATAGTTTATTTAATTTTTACTCGAACTCCTTCAGAGTGGCTCGTAAACTCAGGAGCATACATACTCTGTATTGTTGTGATTCCATTAGAGAAATCTCCTTTATTGTTTACTCTCAAATCATATTCAAAAACATATACTCCTTTGGGTAAATAATCAAAAAAGAAATTTGTAGCAGCATCTTTAGTGCTCTCATAATACCCTAAACCGTCTTGCCACTTGTATTGAGAAATCACATTAACCGGTTCAAATCCAGATGCTCTCATGTCTTTCATATGTACAAACTCCATTGCTCTATCTACTTTGATTTCTACTCTTACCTTTATAAGATCTCCTAATTCTAGTGTCGTGGCATTGGTAACTTCTGTAAGTTTTTCACCTGTTTCAGTATTCTTTTTTAAGAATAGCTTCTTTTTGATTTCTAACGGTGTTTTGGCAAAAGTGATTTTGTCTAAATCTTCAAAATATTGCCAATACAATGCTCCCCAGGCAATTCCTTTTCCTTTTTTTGATATGGTTGCAGTTGCCATATCGGGTTTTATTTCGGTAGTGTTCCATGAAGTTTTAAAATAACCGGTGCCAGCCTCTACTTTAACATCTTCTATTTTGCTAGGATCAATTTTTTGATCACCAAGCGTTATATCTACCATATCGGTTACAGCAAGCCAATCGCTGCCTTGAAGCAGTAGTGCATACACAGCATCAGAGGTAGCTTTTGTAGTTTCCCATCTATTCGTTTGTTTATTTTTGAGTAACCAAATCTTAAGATTGTCTACAATTTTTGTTCTCTTAGGTTCTTTTTCAATTTCACTAAACACTTCTATCATCAAAGCTTGTGTTTCTATAGGTGCTTGGTACCAATACCAACTAGCTGTATTAGATTTCCAATACATACCTAATTCATCACTGGTAATACTCTTTTCGTCAAGAGACCTAATGATCTTATTTGCTGTTGCATTATCATTATTTCTATTTGTAATCAATGCAAGCATACCTTGTGCGTATAATCCTTGGTCTGACCAATATTTTTTGGATTGCCCCAGATAATAATCCCAAGCTTCATTTGTAGCTTTAGGCCTTTTGATATTGCTAAAGAAACTACGCATATACAAGTAGTGAATCTGGGTATATGCTAAATGATTTTCATTTATATCAATTTTATTTTTCTTACAATATCTTTTTAATTCTTCATATTCATCGACAAACTCTCTATCGAGAAAACGGATAGCTTTATTAATCATTGCCAAAGTTTGGTTATCGAACTTAGAAACGGCATTTAATTTTTTTAGATGTCCGAAACCAGTGATGATATGTTGTGTAATAAATCTACTTTCTCGTCCGCCTTTAAACCAAGGAAATGCACCAGACCCCATTTGCATTTGTCTTAATTTCTGCAAAGCAGATTGTAGTTCATTGTTCATCTTGTTAAAATCGAATAAGAGTGCAATTCTTTTTTTCTGTTCGGTTTCACTTTGTGCGTCTCTTAGCCATGGTGTTTCTTGTATGATCAAAGATTTAAGTTCTTGATTTTTTTCAAGATTACTAATCAGAGCGTCACTAGATTTCCATTGCTCAAATACTTCTTTTATTCTTGGGTTACTGTTTGCAATATAGCTTGCCAGCTGATTAGAGTAATATCTGGCAAAAGTTTGCTCGGCACATTCATGAGGGTATTCCATAAGGTATGGTAAAGATTGTACTGCATACCATGCAGGATTAGAAGTTATCTCTAGAGTGAGTTTATGGTTTTTTAGAGTACTAGAAGTGTTATCTTTTAGTTTGTCTAGCGTAAAACTCTTCGTTTGATTAGACCGAATCCACATAGGTAGCGTTTCGGTAACCATCATTCTATTGCTTAGAACAGGCAACACGTTCTGTTCTCCATCTGAGAATTCTCCTGCTTTGGCTATTATTTTATATTGTACGGTTTGTATGTTGTCAGGAATATCTAGCTCCCATGAAATATTAGTATTACCTTTTGCTTTTACAGTAAAATTTTGTTGAATATTATTGTTACTCAATTCAGTATTAATTGTTTTGTTGGTCAATGCATCTATCAATTGCAACTCGATAATACCATTAAGGTCTTTGTTGGAGAGATTAGATACTTTTGAGCTTAAAATAATTTTGTCTCCTTCTCTTAAAAATCGTGGAGGATTAGGCAATACCATTAATTCTTTTTGTGTAACAGTCTCAAGTGTTTTAATAGTTGAATTAAGTTCTTTGGTGTGCGCTAATAATTGTAGTTTCCATTGTGTTAATGCTTCTGGTGTTGTGAAACTAAAACTGATATCACCATTTTCATTTGTGGTTAACTGGGGAAAAAAGAAAGCTGTTTCCTGGAAGTTTTTTCTGACTTTAACACCATCTAATGAGGTTGATTCTTTTTCTGTAGAGGTTGTGTTTGTTGTAACAGAATCTCTTTTTTCTTCGCGATCATCAGCATAATCTGCTTCTTCTTCTACATCTGCTACTTGTTCATTTAATTCCATCCCCAAGGCTGATTTTTCTTGAGCCATACTCATCGCTGGAGCTGGAGCCATTGCTCTTCTCTTGCTCATCTTATTGACAAGGTATTGTCTGCCAAAATACAAGCCAAACCAATTCAATCTATCATATTGTTGGATTTCAGGATAATATACAGAGCGGTTCTGGTTGTGGAGGGCAAAGTTTTGTATTCCGAAGCTTTGTATAGCATTTCTTTGACTTTGCGAGTAATATGACGATCTGTATTTAGGATTGAAATACCATTGATGTGCTTTGAACTGATCTAAAGAAGCATCATACATACTTGCTAATACTTCTGCACTGACTTTGTCTCCTTTTGGTCCTTTGATTACAAAACTCCACGTTTCTTCTTGTCCAGGCTGTAATTTATCTCTAAAGGTCTTGGTTTCTATACTAAGTTCGGAAGGTTCATAAGGAACAGGAATAATTATTCTTCCGTTTTGATACCCATTATAGTTAGAATAGCTATAGTGAACTGCAAAACCTCCCAAATCTTCTTTAAGAATAGGGATTTTGATTACTTTGCTATTTTCAGATAATTTGATAATTTTAGTTTCTACGATTTTATGATTTTTTTCTATATCTAAAGTAATTGAGATATCTTCTGATGCAGAACTTACTTTAATAATAGCTTCATCCCCTGTTTTATAAGAATCTTTATTGGCAGTGATCTCAAATAATTGTTTGTCACTAATTACTTTATCGCTTTGATTATACAGTGTAAAATATCTGATATCTTTTACTTTTTGTCCAAATCGATCTTGAGTACTTAGTTCTATAACATATTTACCGGTTTTCCATTTTTTTGTATCTTTTAAAGAGAAGTTTTGTATCCCTTTGTCGCTTTCTTTTGATGTTGAAGTACTAAATGATTTCTCCAGCACCATTTCTTGTTTTTTCCATGTTCTAAAATCATCTTCAGTATTATAGGCATCGTGCGGGAATAATGTATTAAATTCTTCTTTACTGAAGCCTTTGTAGTCTGGGGCTTTCCATGGGCGGATACGCATAGGTTGATCAGGAGCTTTTAATTTATGAATTTTGATATCTCCCGATGCTTCGATAGGTTCGTTGTTTAAATTTACTGTACTTACACTAAATGTTTGGTCTTTTTGAGTTTGATCTATAAGTTCTAGAATGTTCATGCTTGCATTTATAGTATGATACCCTACATTTACTATTGTTGTTGTACTTCTTGTTTCTCCATTAATATCAGTTACATCTGCGGTTACTTCATAGTTAAAAATAGGTTGATTTTCTTTTGCTACTGTTAGATCAGGTAATGCTTCAAAATCGATAGTATATTCTCCTTGATCATTTGTTTTTGTTTCTCCAAAAGTAATTTCTTGTGGTTGGATATTGTATCTAGGGTACCAATAGCACCATATAGGATATCTTACATTTCGTTTTACACGATATACTACCTTTGCATCTGTGATTGTGCTACCTGAATATGCAGTTGCGACCCCTGTAAGTTTTATGATATCGTTTATTTTATAAGTTTGAGTAACAGGATTAAATTTCGTTTCAAATTTTGGACGTTTATATTCTTCTACAGATATAGAGGTGCTACCATTATCGCTGGTGTAAATTGTATACATACCGGTTAGCCCTGTTGATGGCAATACAAATTCTCCTGAAAAAGATCCATAATCATTAGTTTGTAAAGTCACATTTTTTACTTCTTGTCCGTTGACATCTCTTAAAGTAACAGTTGTAGATTGATTGGGGAGAACCTCAAATGTTTTTTTACCATCAGAAGACATTACTATTCCTTTGTAGTAAACCGTTTGACCAGGTCTATAAATACTTCGATCGGTAAATAAAAATGTAGTTCTACGAATTTTATTTTGGTTGTTTACATTTTCATAAGATTTATTGAGGTAGAATCCTCCAAACAAGGCAGAATCTTCCTCATAAGAAACAGATATATTCAAATCGTAATAGTGAGTGTTTGCTTTGAAGAATACTTGACCTTTTTCGTCTGTAGTAAAAGTTTTATCTATCTTGTTTCCATATCTCGCTTCATTATTTGTTTTGATACGTACTTTTGCATTTTGAATAGGAGCTCCATTATTTCTATCTATAACTTGAAAGATAGATTGACTACGGGTTTTGTTCTCTGTTAGAGCAAGATTAGTTATTTGCGTATTTCCATAAGAAAACAAACCGTTTTCAGAAATATCTTTTGATAAGGTAGCAACAATTAGATAAAAGCCATGTGCTAGTTTAGGAACCGATATTTCTGTAGTATGTGATTGATAATCTTTTTCATCACGTATATCAGATTCCCAAGAGGTTACTTCTTTCAAACTATTTAAAAATTTTACTTGCTCTTGATTGTCATACATCCTATGTAAGCGATTGAGTTGCGCAGGAGTTATTCTTAATGCTTTTAGATATAATTTGTTAATATTCTTGTAAGTGATCAGTAGCCTTGCCGGAGTCTGAATTGGAATGTTTTTTTCAATTTTTATATCTAATTCTGACTCAAAGATTTCTCTTTTTAGGGATTCACATCGTTTAGCTCCTCTAGAATCAGGAAACTTTTTTTGAGTAGCATCGCAAAGTGCAATAGCTTCCTTTAACTTCCATCGATGTTCTTCATTGTTTTGAGGCTTATATAAAGCAGCTAGTTCTTTAAATAATTTTGCAATCTCGTAACTATATAATGCAGATGATGGGTTTGATTCAAACTTTTTTTCTTCTGTCTTCAAAGATTGTAATAATAAGGATTGTTTGTCTCCAAATACAGCATTTGCATATACGAATTGTAAACGTTCAATATTTACCTCTACTAATGCCTCAGGATTTTTGTCTCTTTTATGAAATTTTATAAGGTTTTGATATAGTTTTAAAGCATTAAATTGTAAAGATAGAGAGTCCTTTGTTTTGATTTTTAATGAATTAAACTCATCATGAGAACCTAAGTATTTTGAGTCATTTATAGTAAATGCATAAGCGGGCTTAATGATCCCTGTTTCTGAAGAAGTATAGAATTCTAAAGCATTATGCAATAAAAAATCGTACAGTGTAGGGCGGTATTTTTTTGAATTTTCTGCGGTTAATAGAATTTGATCGAATTGCTTGAGATCAGTTTGTTGTGATAAAACTCCGTTTTTGATCGATCCTTGATAATGTAAATGTATTTCTGTAAATAGTGTCTTAAGATCCCATGTTCTAAAATCATCCTGATCAACTTTTTGTTCGGTTTGTGTGCGATTATAAAACCTCCAACGATTTTCTTGAAAATATTGCCAATATAAATTTGCCAGAATACTTTCTAAAATATTCTTTTTAGGAAATTTACTTTCTTTTATTTCATTCTTAAAATCAGTAATTATAGAAAGCTGTGCATTTTCTTCAAGAGTTAACGCGTATTTTGCTTTATATAGTAATGTTTTGATAATTTGACTGTTGTTGTTTTCATTTTGTGCTTTTTTGTACAAAGATTCAACAATTTCTAAAGCAGATTTAGGTAAGCCTTCTTGCTCAAAAGATGCTACTTTTTTCCAATCTTCTTGGTAGTCATTCTGACTATTCATGTTATATAGGTTTAAAGTGCAAATAATAATAAAGATGATGTGTTTTTTCATCATAAAAGATTTTTGATTCTTAAGTAGATACAACAAGTGTCATGCCGTTGCGTCTTGATTATTTATGGTTAGATCAATAATGTACTATAAAGCTACATATTTGAATTGAGTCTTAACAATTTTGCAGTCATAAATAATTCTTATTTTGAATTTCAAATAAACTATTTATCATATTAATATAAAACTATCAATGAGCAAAGTAATCGTTTGGATGAGTAAAGTATACTTTGTTTGACTTGATTTTGTATTGTTGTTTGAGAATATATTAATGTTTGAGTTTTTTAAAATTAGGTTCTATTCACTAAAAAACTTTTCTGAGAACTCTCCAATCTTGCAAATCTCATGCGGGATAGATATGATATAGAATTAAGCTTTATCTTTACATTCAAATTTTATAAAAACTATGCGTATACATTTTATAGCAATTGGAGGAAGTGCAATGCATAACCTTGCTATTGCGCTGCATCAAAAGGGATATCATGTTACAGGAAGTGATGATACTATTTTTGAACCTTCAAAATCTAGATTAGACCGGTATGGGTTGTTACCAGAAACATTTGGATGGTTTGATGAAAAAATCACTAGTGACCTTGATGCTGTGATTTTAGGAATGCATGCCAAAGAAGATAATCCTGAGTTGAATAGAGCGCAAGAGTTAGGGTTGAAAATTTATTCTTATCCTGAGTTTTTATATGAACAATCCAAAGACAAAACTCGTGTAGTAATTGGTGGATCACATGGAAAAACAACCATAACTTCAATGATACTACATGTGTTACATTATCATGATAAGGAGGTAGATTATATGGTAGGGGCTCAATTAGAAGGCTTTGATACAATGGTACACCTTACCGAAGAAAATGATTTTATAGTATTAGAAGGAGATGAATATTTATCATCGCCTATAGATCGTAGACCAAAATTTCATTTATATAAACCCAATATAGCATTGGTTAGTGGTATAGCCTGGGATCATATTAATGTGTTTCCTACGTTTGATAATTATCTAGAGCAGTTTCGCATTTTTATGGATTCGATAATCAATGGGGGAGCATTGGTGTATAATGAAGAAGATAATGAAGTAAAGGAACTTGCAGAACAACTTGAAAATCCAATACGAAAGTTTCCATATATGACTCCTGAATATAGAGTAGAAGATGGTCAAACATTATTAGATACTCCAGAAGGAGAAATGCCTATAGAAGTATTTGGAAAACATAATTTGAATAACCTGGCAGGCGCAAAATGGATTTGTCAGCATATGGGTATTGATGAGGATGATTTTTATGAAGCAATAGCTTCTTTTTCGGGAGCATCAAAAAGATTGGAGAAAATAGCAGAAAATTCTAATACGGTTGTATACAAAGATTTTGCTCATAGTCCATCAAAAGTTAAAGCAACAACCGAAGCTGTTAAGGAACAATATCAAAATAGAAATGTTATTGCCTGTTTAGAATTGCATACGTATAGTAGTCTTAATTCAGAATTTATAAAAGAATACGATGGGGCATTAGATGCTGCTGATGAGGCTGTCGTATTTTATTCTCCCGAAGCTCTAAAAATAAAACGTCTAGACGAGATTTCTGCGCATCAAATATTAGAGTCTTTTCAGAGAAAAGATTTAACGATTTATACAAATTCTGACGATTTTCAGACCTTTTTGTCAAACAAAGACTTGTCTAATTCTGCTCTTTTGTTAATGAGTAGTGGTAATTATGGAGGGTTAGATTTTGATCAATTTAAACAAAAGATATAAATATAAGTTTCTAAATTAATATTTTGTTATCTAAACATTGAATTGTTGTAAATGATGATCCAAATGTTTGTATTGTAATTTTCCCCATTGTTCGTTTGTGAATTTGCCAAACATTGGATGGGGATCCCATTCTTTTTTATCTCTTTGGTTAGAGAATTCATTAACCAGAGTTAACAGATAATTCTTTTCTTGTTCAAAATCTTTTTGTTCTACTACTTTTAAAGCTGGGGCAGTAGGTAGGTTTTTTTTCCAGGGTTTGTCACTATATAAAGCTTTTTTAAAGAATAGTTTTGCGAAAAAATTAGGTTTTATTTTGGGATGATCTTTTTGTAAAGCAATTTTTAAAGGAAATTGACAGTGATTAAACATTTGAGCTACATCCATTTTTCCCCATACAGGAGTACTTTCAGAAGATAGGTTTTGGATTCTAGTTTCAATTTCTTCTAAAGCCTTTGGATCAAATAAAGATTTCATAACTAAATAGTTTAAAGATTGATGTGTACGCCAAAAATACTATTTTACTCCAAAAAAATACAGGTTAATCATATAGATTAACCTGTATCATTGTATAAATTAACTTACTTAGTTAGCTAGCTTCATCAAAAAACAGACTTAAAAACCCATCAAGGTCGTCTGTTTTAGCAATATCTTTATGAGTACCAAGATTAATCATAAGAGGTTGATCTTTTATAGTACCTCTTAAGAAATATTGATACGTAGTTCCGGTTTTAAATTTAAATCCTTTTAATTGTGAACCAAAAGAAGTAAAAGTAACTTCTGATTTCGCAGAATTAGACTCTGCAAATGCGGTAATGGTAGCATCAAAAACAGCACTTAACATATCATCACTGTAGTAATCCCACTTTATTGAAGTTCCATTACAGGCTTGTAATTCATATTCAGATTTTGCTTCACATCCACTAGGAACTTGTATGTTATTTCCTACTAAATTAAGAAACGATATCTTTTTATCCTGCCCATAAAAACTAAGTGTTGCCAGAAGTAAAACGAAAGTAAAAATATTTTTCATAAATAGGTATGTTAGGAGTTGTTAACTTATCAAAATTTAGATTAAGGGTGGTCAAATATAGTAAAACTTTCATTTTCAAACAAATATCTGAAACAATTATTAAAATTTATTTAAAAAACATCTCTAATTTTAGTTAATTATATTGTAATAAAGCGTTGTTTTTGAGAGAAATAGTTTATACATTCGGCTCGCTTAGTTATATTGTATTTAATATCTAAAATAATCAAATGAAGCACTTAAAACCTTCTTTTTCTATAAAAGAATGGAGTGAAAATGATCGTCCAAGAGAAAAATTAATCGCTAAAGGGAAAAATTCTCTTACAGATGCCGAACTCATTGCAATACTTATAGGCTCGGGAAATCGAAATGAGAGTGCGGTAGATTTGAGTAAAAGAATTTTGGCAAGTGTTGAACATAAAATAGATGCTCTTGGAAAAATGTCTTTAAAACAATTAATGACCTTTAATGGTATAGGAGAAGCTAAAGCTATCGCTATAATTGCTGGTCTTGAACTAGGAAGAAGACGAAAAAATGAAGATGAAGAGGTAATTTCAAAAATTACTTGTAGCAAAGATGTATTTCACCTTATGCAACCTATTATTGGAGACCTTGAACATGAAGAATTCTGGGTGTTGTTTTTGAACAACGCAAATAGGGTGATACAAAAAAAGCAAATCAGTATTGGAGGAAAAACTGGAACAATGGTAGATGCAAGAATTGTATACAGGCACGCATTAGAATCAGGTGCTACTTCTATCATACTTACACATAATCATCCTAGCGGTATTGTAATTCCTAGTAAAGCAGACCATCATCTGACGCAAAAATTAAAAAATGCAGGTTTAACACTTGATATCAAATTACTTGATCACATAATTGTAACCGAAAAAAGTTATTTTAGCTTTGCTGATGAGTCTGTATTATGATTCAGTCTAGTGGAATCATTATAAAATAAGAGTAGATGTCAGTTCAACGTATAACGCTTTTATAGGATAGATGCTATTAATTCACGTACAAAAAGTTACTCCTAGGGTTTCTTATACTTTTAAACAAATTTGCAAACGCATTTTAGGTTTTGAGGTAGACTTAACTTCAAAAATAGAATCCTTTATAGCTCATGATGGCCCTAAATTTTCTTATGGGAAACAACCTTTGGGTAAAGAATTATACTTTCAGAGTGTTGATTTGTTGTTTCAACAGGGATTGGATGAGGTAGAGATTCATGTTTTTGATTGGGAAGAAACCAAATGCTTTTTTGAAGTAAAACATAGTGATGCGGCTATGCCTTTTGATATTTTTGCTGCTACTTTTTATCTGCTTTCTCGATATGAAGAATATTTACCGCATGTCAAGGATTCTTTAGGGCGTTTTCCCGGAAGTGAAAGTTTGGGATATATGCATAATTTTTTGCAAGATCCCATTATTGATATCTGGGCATATAAGTTTAAAAATATTATAACAGAAAAATATCCGGATATCAAGTTTTTGGATAAAAAGTTTACAACGATTCCGGTCATCTCAATAACTCAAACTTTTGTATATAAAAATAAGGGCATACTAAGATCAATAGGAGGTATATTAAGAGATTTGGGAGAATTAAAACTTGAAAGATGTATTGATAGAATAAAAGTAATCCTTGGACTAAAAAAAGATCCATATGATATTTTTGATTTTGTAATAGAACTTCAGAAAAATAAAGAACGGAAAGCTAAAGTTTTATTTGGACTTGGGGATTATTCGACTTATGAGAAAAATATAAGTTACAATCATCCAAAACACCAAAATTTGATAAAGCACATAGCAGATTATGTCGATGTTGGTTTAAAGATTTCTTTTGAAGCGCTAAATAGTTTGCAGGTTTTAAAAAAAGAAAAGTTAAGAATAGAAGCTATTCAAAACAGGAGATTACAATATACAATGTGTTCCTTTTTTAAAATTAGAATTCCTGGTCCTTATCGTGATCTAATTGAGTTAGAGGTAGCAGAAGACTACTCTATGGGATATTCTGATTATTCCGGATTTAGAGCAGGTACATGTACTCCATTTATGTTTTATGACTTGGATTATGAAGTACAAACGCCACTAATGGTTTTTCCCTTTTGCTTTGCAGCAGTGTCTAATAATAAAGAGGTTTATAGAGAAGAGCTAGTAAAAAAAGAAATTCTTGAATATAGAAATAAAGTTAAAAAAGTAAATGGTAATTTTATTCCGATTTTCAGTAATTCATCACTAAGTGATTTAGACGGAAAATCTTTTTGGAAATCAATTTTAACAGAAATTTGGAATACAGAAGATGAATAAAAAAATAGAACACATTTTTTTTGATTTAGATCATACGCTTTGGGATTTTGAAAAGAATTCTTTCTTAGCTTTTGAAATGATTTTTGATAAATTCAATATAGGGGTAGGAGTACATGATTTTTTAGAAGTATATCGACCTATAAATTTTAAATACTGGAAATTATATCGTGAGGAGAAAGTTAATAAAGAACAATTGAGAAGGGGCAGGCTCATGGATACTTTTAAACTTTTGGGTAAAAGTATATCTGTAGTGCAAATAGATACAATATCCGATGATTATGTCAATTTTTTACCGTTACATAATAATTTGATTGATGGGACTAAAGAACTTCTAGAATACCTCACACCACGATATGAGCTTCATATTATTACAAATGGCTTTAAAGAAATACAAAATGATAAGTTACAGAACTCAGGGATTAAAGATTATTTTAGTACAGTAACAAATAGTGAAGAAGTTGGGGTAAAAAAACCAAATCCTTTAATCTTTGAAACAGCTTTACAGAAATCTAAAGCGATACCATCGGTAAGTATGATGATAGGGGATAATTATGAAGCAGATATTCAAGGAGCAGAAGCAGTAGGGTTGCATACAATATGTTTTAATTATCATAAAGAAAAAATACCTCCTTCTAATATTCAAGTTTCTCAGTTGATTGACATCAAAAGATTACTCTAATGTATTATTAATCTTTTTTGTCAAGATGATTTATTTACTATCTTTCGAAAAATGTGTTTAAGAAAGGTATAATTAAGCATAAAATATTTTTAAGAATTTTAATTTTCATACATGAGTATATTACGAATCATAATTTTGGGGTTAGCAGTAACATTTGTTTTTAATAAAAGTAATGCACAAAAAAGTGTAAATGATTATAAATATGTAATAATTCCTAAAAAATTCGAATTCTTAAGTAAAGAAGACCAATATCAACTCAACTCTATGACCAAATTTTTGCTTAATAAATATGGTTTTCAGACTTTTATGCAAGGAGATGATTTTCCTGAAGATTTAAAACTTAACGGTTGTAAAGCATTAATGGCCAATGTACAGAAAAATTCTGGTTTTCTTCAGACGAAGCTAGTTGTAGAGCTAAAGGATTGTAATGCTAATGTGATATTTGCTTCTGAGGAAGGAAAAAGTAGAGAAAAAGAATTTAGAAAAGCATATCAACAAGCCTTACGTAATGCTTTTAAAAGTATAGGAACACTTAATTATTCGTATGTCGGAGACAAAGAACAACCTGTGCCTGCTACAAGTAGTTCGAATACGGCAGTTACGACTTCAGATAATAAAGCAATAAGTACACAAGAAAATAGTGCTACTGTCAATCAAGTTGATACGACAAAAAAGACGTTATCATATACGTTGAATGAAGAAGCTTATATTTTTGAAAAAAGAGATTATGGCTTCGAAATGTTTAAGCAAGAAGAACAAAAAAAATCTATTGGTAAAATTTATAAGTCTAATAGCAATAAAAGCTTTATAGTAAAAGCTGGAGAATTAAGTGGAACAGGATATTTTGATTCTTACGGTAATTTTATTTTAGAACGCATTAACCCTGTAAATGATAAGCTAATATCAGATACTTTTGCCAGACAATAGCATTGATGTTCTTAGAAGTACTAAAAAGCAATTTAGCTTAAAAGATACCTAATAACCATATTTATCTCCCCACCTTGATTTAAGAAAAGTTCTGAAAGATTTTTCACGCTGATTATCTCCTGGATTATAGATTTTTGTATTCGTTATTTCTTCGGGTAAGAATTCTTGATTTACAAAATTGTTTTGATAATCATGAGCATACTTGTAATCCTCACCGTATCCT
The DNA here is from genome assembly GCF_006443095.1 of Aquimarina algicola. GTDB lineage: Bacteria > Bacteroidota > Bacteroidia > Flavobacteriales > Flavobacteriaceae > Aquimarina > Aquimarina algicola. The sequence continues at coordinate 188,807 of NZ_VFWZ01000011.1, read as the reverse complement.
AGTTCTTTCATTAATTTTGTGGGAGCATTTCTTATAGCGAGAGGAACGGGTAAATCGCCCGTTTGTTTGACTAATTTTTGAGCTTCATTAATAGCCATATAAGATGCATTGCTTTTTGGGGAGGATGAGAGATAAACAGCACATTGACTCAATATAATTCTGGCTTCGGGATACCCTATAGTATTTACAGCTTGAAATGTGTTATTTGCTAAGATAAGAGCAGTAGGATTTGCGTTACCGATATCTTCTGATGCTAGAATAATCATTCTACGGGCAATAAACTTTAGATCTTCTCCACCTTCTATCATACGAGCAAGCCAATATACAGCAGCATTAGGATCACTTCCTCTTACAGATTTAATAAAAGCGGAAATTATGTCATAATGTTGTTCGCCAGTTTTATCATAGCGAACAGTATTTTGTTGTACTAATTTTGAAACCAGGTCATTTGTAATTGTAACTTTTTCATGATCTTGACTTGATACTACCAATTCAAAAATATTAAGAAGTTTTCGAGCATCTCCACCACTAAGTTTTAATAATGATTCTGTTTCTTTGAGTAGTATTGTTTTTGATTGCAAATATTTGTCTTCATCCATTGCGCGTTTTAATAGAGTTTCTAGCTCTTTTTTTCCAAAAGGATTAAGTGTATACACTTGACAACGTGATAAGAGTGCAGGGATTACCTCAAAGCTTGGATTCTCTGTTGTAGCGCCTATTAATGTAATCCAACCTTTTTCTACAGCACCCAAAAGTGAATCTTGTTGAGACTTACTAAACCTATGAATTTCATCGATGAACAAAATTGGATTTTTTGCAGTAAATAACCCTCCGCTCTGTTTTGCCTTATCAATGACTTCTCTGACTTCTTTTACGCCGCTATTAATAGCACTCAATGTATAAAAAGGTCTTTCGGATTCACTAGCAATGATATTGGCAAGAGTAGTTTTTCCTACTCCTGGTGGCCCCCATAAGATTAAAGAAGGTATTATTCCTTTCTTGATTTGTTGCGTAAGTGAACCATTACTGCCTATCAAGTGATCTTGACTAAGATATTCATTCAATGATTTAGGTCGAATTCGTTCTGCTAAAGGTTTATTGTTATTCATATAACAAATTTACGAAGATATAGATATATTAATCGTCATTAGTTTAGAGTATTGATTTTAGATAAAAAACATACTGTCATTTTTACTTATAAACTATTTTGGACTTTTTTTTGATATCTTTTATGTATGAAACAAGATGATGATACATATTTTAAATTCAATACAGGGATTGTAGGTTATCCTTTATTATTTGTTTTGTTAATTTGGATTGTTTTTTGGTTTGAAGTTAGATTCAATTTGGATTTAAATCATTTAGGCGTATTCCCTAGAACTGTTATTGGGTTAAGAGGTATTTTATTCTCTCCATTTATTCACGGTGATATATCTCATTTATGGCATAATACTTTACCATTATTAATACTTTCTTCTGCATTATTTTTTTTCTATCAAAACAATGCTTGGAGAGTACTTGTTATAGGTCTATTTTTTACAGGACTTTTTACTTGGTTGATAGGACGTTCTGCAAATCATATAGGAGCGAGTGGTATTATATATATGCTATTTGGTTTTTTATTTTTTAAAGGAATTATAGCTAGGCATTTTAGGTTAATGGCATTGTCATTTATAGTAGTGTTTATTTATGGTAGCTTGGTAATGTATGTGCTACCTATTGATCCTAAAATTTCGTGGGAAGGTCACTTATCAGGAATTGTAACAGGTACTATATTGGCTTTTGTACTAAAAAAAGGTATTGCAAAGCCAGAGCTGTATAATTGGCAATCCGAAGATTATGATCCTGAGGAAGATGATTTCTTGAAGCATTTTGATGAGAATGGTAATTTTATAGAGCAACTTCCTGAATCTGATAATTTGCAAGATGAGAACATTTTAGATGATCGTGGGGATATCAAAGTTGTCTATACTTACAAGGAAGCTGACAATAATAAGGAAGAATAGGTGTATTTTAACTACGCTGTCTAACCACTTCATATAAAAAGACTCCAGAAGCAACTGAAACGTTTAATGAACCTATTTCTCCATACATAGGCAATTTTGCTTGCTGGTCAACAAGCTTCAATACTGAATTAGAAATACCCTTTCCTTCACTACCCATTACTATAGCAGTGGGATTAGTGAGGTTTGTATTATAAATTGTGTCAGAAGCTTTCTCTGTAGCAGCAATTACATTAATTCCTGAGCCTTGCAAATAAAAAATTGCATCTTTTATATGATCAACCTTGCATATAGGGATTTTGAATACAGCTCCGGCTGATGTCTTTACCGTATCTTCACTTACAGGAGCTCCACCTTTTTTTTGTATTATAATTCCATCGACTCCCGTACATTCTGCTGTTCTAATTATAGCCCCAAAATTTCTGACATCAGATAGTTGATCTAATACTAAAAATAGAGGAGTACGCCCAGACTCAATAACATTTATCACAAGCTCTTCAAAATCATAGAAATCAATAGGAGAGATATAAGCAATTGCACCTTGATGATTTTTGCGAGTAAGGCGATTTAACTTTTCTATAGGTACTATCGAAAATGTTATACCATGTTTTTTTACTAATTGCATTAATTCTTTTGATAAATCACCATGTAAACCTTTTTGTATAAAAAGTTTATCAATTGTTTTTTGAGCTTTGATAGCTTCGATGATGGCTCTTATGCCAAAAATGAGGGAAGTGTTATCCATAATAGGGCAAATATAAATATAAAAGAACATCCCGATGAAATTTCATCGGGATGTTTATATAATTTTGAGAACTAAAATAAATTCTTAGTATCCAGGATTCTGCTGCTCAGCCATTACTGGATTAGCATTGATTTCATTAATTGGAATTGGTAATTGAAATCTAAAATTCCCAGCAGGTATTGTAGCTATTTGTGGAGGAGTACCAGTACCGTCTATAAGATCTCCGTTATCAGGATCTCTTTCTATACTTTCACCTCTTCTTTTTATGTCAAAGAATCTATGTCCTTCACAAGCTAATTCAACTCTTCTTTCAAACTGTATAGCTGCTTCTAACGCTGCACCAGTTTCAGTTCCAGGAGTGTAAGTTTCCATTACATCATTTAGAGGATCATCATCTCTATTTTCAGCAGGAACAAATCTACTTTCTCTTAGTATATTTAACGTTGCTAAAGCATCTGGCTCAAAACCTAGTTCAAATTGAGCTTCAGCTTTATTTAAAAGAACTTCTGCTGCTCTTAATACTTTGATGTCAACTCGTCCGTTATTTTGACCTTCTTCTCCTAAAAATTTCTTAACACCATTATAAGTGTTATCTCCATTTACAGCGTCAAATTGTAATACATCAAGTCTGATGTCATCTGCATTTATACTGTTTGTTAAATCAAAATCTAAAACGTATTCAGAAATTATATTTCCTCTACTAGACTGACTGTAAAGAACACCTACATTAAAGAAGTTAGCTTCAGTAGTTGTATTAACAGCTAATTCGATTACGATACCAGCATTGTTTGAATCAGTGTAAACTCCTGGTAATTCTTCAGAAGTAGCAAGCTCAGTAGATACTTCATCAGCAGCATCTATTGCTTTTTGGTATTCACCGTTATATAAATATACTCTTGATAATAGACCATAGATACCATTTCTATCTAATCTACCTTCACCATTAGAAGCTCCAATCAATTCAGCAGCTCTTTCTAAGTCACCTATTATTTCGATATAGTTTTCACCAACAGTTTCTCTAGCTGGTTGAGCAAGTAAATCATCAGTATCTCCATCTTCGAATTTACTATAAAATATACCTAGAGTACTATTAGCACCGGCACTTTGAGTTGGTACTTGACCATAAACTCTAGCTAAATCAAAGTGAGCCCAAGCTCTTATACCTAATGCTTGACCAAGAATATTATCTTTTCCTGCTCCGTTTTCTAAATTGTCAATATTTCTAATAACGATGTTAGAAGCATTGATAGCTTCGTAAGCTTCATCCCAAGTGTTTGCAATGAAACCGGCTGTACTAGGAACAAACAAATAATCATGATAAGCATTATTAGATCTTCTTCCTGATTGAGCTTGGATTACGTTATCAGATAATATGTCACCTAATCCTTGTAAACCATTTGCAGAATCTGCATAATACTGCCATAATTGACCATAAGCTCCATCGACAGCATTTTGAAATGCAGTAACATTATTCTCACTTAAGAAAGTGTCTGGATTAACTTCTACAAAAGGTTGTAATTCATCTAATTCATCATCACAGGCTGTGAAAAAGCTCATGAATGAAAATAAGACAAGTATTTTTGATATTTTATTTTTCATTTCTTAATTTTTTATTTTAAAACGCTACTTCTACACCAAAGATATATGATCTTACTTGTGGATAACTAAATTGAGAGAAAGCTCCTGGTACAAAGTTAGGATCAAATGTATTCCCATCAGGAGTACCAGATTCTGCTGAACCGATTCCTATTTCAGGATCACCTTCATAATCTGTAAATGTTAATATGTTTTGTCCAGTTGCAAATACTCTTAATCTATCAATTGGTAAAACATCTAAAAATTTGCTAGGTAAAGTATAGTCAAGTGTTAATGTTCTTAATCTAATAAAATCACCTTTTTCTAAAAATCTAGTTGTTCCAAATTGGTCAGCAGTTGCTTCATTAGCATTACTTGGTAAAGGAAGTACATTAGTATCTCCAGGTTGTCTCCAGTAGTTAAAAACCTCTTCTCTAAGGTTACTGTCAATATTACCAATAAATACTCCAGATGCTCTTTGACGATTTAAAATGTAGTTTCCTCCTCTGAAAACAAAATCACCTCTTAAACCAAATCCTTTGTACTTAATAGATCCGTAGAATCCTCCTTGGTAACTTGGAAGTGGAGATTTGTCTTTTTGAAGTTTTAAGAATGAATTACTAAATTCTTCTGTAACATTACCTTCTAAATCAACATATAATGGTGCACCATTGTCAGGGTTTACACCTGCATATTCAACAAGATAATGAGCGTTTACTTCTTCTCCAACTCTTAAGATTGAGTTACCAAAAATACCTCTAATGATATCTTGATCATTAATTAGTTTTTTAACTTCATTCTTAATAAATGTAATATTACCTCCAACAGAAACTTTTAAATCTTCTGTTCTGATGATATCAGCATTTAAACTAATTTCTATACCAGAGTTTTCTATTTCTCCTACGTTAGAAACAAGTGAGTTGTTTTCGTCACCAATTGTTGTAGATAATGGTCTATTTAATAATAGGTCATCAGAAGTTTTCTTGAAGTAATCTACAACACCATTTATTCTATTGTTTAAGAAACCGAATTCAAGACCTATATCTAATAATGATTGTCCTTCCCACTTAATTGTTGGATTACCAAATCTTTCTGGTCGTAAAGCAGTATTTCCATTATAAGTAGTAAATTCTGCTGCATCCAAGAATTCAAAGTCAGGAATTTCTTGATTACCTGATGTTCCATAAGAAGCTCTTAATTTTAAAGCGTTAAAAATAGAACCATCCATGAAAGCTTCTTTAGCAATATTCCACGCTACACTACCACTATAGAAAGTACCATATCTATCGTCTGGAGAAAATCTTGAAGATCCATCACGTCTTACAGAAGCTGATACAGAATATTTTCCGTCATAGTCATAGTCAGCAAATATTGCTTGAGAGAATAATATTCTTCTTGCTTCATTTGAACCAACTCTAGTTGGTTCTGCCGCTACATCAAGGAAAGGAATAGTAGATGTTGGAAAACCTCTAGCTGTAGTAAAGCTTTCTTGTCTGATGTTCTCATTGTATTCTAAAAGGAAACTTGCAGTTAAGTTGTGAACATCATTATAAGTGTCACTATAAGTAAATAAGTTATTCACATTATATTCTAAGTCAAGATCAAAAGAGTTTGTCTGAGTTCCAGGGAAATTTGCATCTCCTACAAATCCTTGTAGTACTCCACCAGGAAGAGATCTTGTTGTACCATTAAATCTGTTGTTGATTACACCAACTGAGAATCTATTAGAGAATTTCTCAGAGAAAGTAATATCAGCAGCTAAGTTTCCGATAAAAAGTAAGTTTCTAGAATCTTCTGGTTCAGTTGTTAAGGCTTCAGCAATTGGGAAGAATATACCACCACCTCTGTTGAAAATAGGGTTTCCTAAATCATCTGTAGCAATATTACCTTGACCGTCTCTTACAAATAAAGGAGCATATGGGTTATAATCATATAAACCTCTAAATGGGTTTTGTACGTTGTTTCTATCCCTAGGTAAATCTGTTGAGCTTCTCGAAGCAGAAAAGTTTGCACTTATGTTTAACCATTTCTTTGCTTGATAAGTTGTATTTAATCTCGCTGAGATTCTCTCAAATCCATCAATTCTATCAATAATACCAGAGTCTTTGTTGTAACCTAATGAAAGAAAATAAGTTAAATCTTCTGTTCCACCTGCTATAGATAATGCATTGTTTTGAATAACAGACTTTCTTAAAAGTTCTTCTTCCCAATCAGTGTCTAATGCAATAAGACTTGCACGTTGAGAAGCATTTAAAGTAGCTCCAGGTAAACTCTGAGCTGAAGAAACGCCTAAATCAGCATATTGACGCTCAATTTCTAGCTTTTGTTCTGCATTAAGTAAATCAAATGGATCAGGTATTCTTTCTCCAAAACCATAAGAAGAAGAGAAAGTAATTTTTGCCTCACCAGATCTTCCTTTCTTTGTTGTAATTAATACAACACCATTAGCACCCCTTGATCCATACTTTGAAGCTGAAGCAGCATCTTTTAAGATAGAAACTGATTCAATGTCATTTGGATTGATGTTACTTAAAGGGTTGAACTGATCATTTTCTCTAATTGGAACAGGAACTCCGTCAATTACGTATAAAGGAGTTGTACTTCCTGTTAAAGAACCAACACCTCTAATCTGAACGAATGCAGTGTTACCTGGTCTACCATTAGCAGCAGTTACTTGTACACCCGAAGCTTGACCTTGAAGTATGTTATCAATACTAGTAGAAGGTACAAAGTCTTCAATGTCTTCTGTAGCTACTGTAGAAATAGCCGCAGTTACACTTGACTTTCTTCCTACACCGTAAGCTGTTACAACAACTTCGTCTAAGACAGCTTCTGATTCATTTAATTGAACATTAATTGAAGTATTGTCAGCTACAATAATTTCTTTTTCTTCAAATCCTACATAACTGAAAGATAGAACAGCACCACGATTTGCAGTAATCGTATAATTTCCATCAAAATCAGTCTGAGTACCTGATGAAGTATTTTTTACTATAATATTTACCCCAGGAAGTGGCAGACCTTTATTATCTGTCACAGTTCCTGAAATTGTTTTTTCTTGTGCAAAGGTTATCTGCACAATAAACGCTAGGAATAGCGTTAAAATTCCACTAAACTTTGTTCTCATTTTACAATTTATTTGAATTAGCCAGTTCCAAAAATCATAATAATATCTTTATAAAACAACTTTTTAATATTAAAATTTGAGTGGCATAGTTGGTGAAACCCTTAATAAATCATGGTTTTTGATTAAAATAGGTCTGTTTTTTGATATTTAAAATATCCTTGTAAGTTTCACAATATGAGATGCTTCTACTCTTGTTAGACATTTTTTTAGGTTTAAATATGAAATTTGGTTATGTTAAGGTTTATATTTAATAATTAAAGAAAAATCTTACAGAAGAAATATTAATTTTTCAATTTAACTATTAAATAATTGGTAAATTTTATGTGTTTCAGTGTTTAGTGTTTTGTGTTGATTATTTTTTTCTTATATGTCAATACTTTCATAATAAGAAAACAATTTTGTTATATCTTTTTCTCTTTTTAAGTTTACTTGATTCTTTTTGAAATAACCTTTTATTTTTTCTTCCTGATCTTGCATTAAATTCATAATACTTTTTTTCTTCAATTTAATTTTGGATAATTGCCCATTCTTATGAATAGGGAGTATTATATAATAGTCGATATATGACTTGAATTTTGCTGACCTATCTTTTTGGTTTGGAGTAGCGGCTTTTAATGGTTCTATAATTTTACAACGAATTCTTTTGTAGAGTTTTACTTTGTTACCATTAATCAGAGTTATAAAGTAACCTTTTTCTTTTTTTTGGTCTTCAAAAAATTCTTTTAAGATAATTTCATCCTTACCTATTTTAACTTTAGAATCTTGGATTTTATATAATCCAAATAGTTTTTGTTGATCTTTTATTTCTATTTCGTCAGCATATATATTATATCTTAACATGCCTTTTTCTATTAGTGAATCTTTTATATAGATATTTCCTGGTTCAAATTCATTATTTAAATATGGGCTTCCTTTAATGTCAGAAAACTTAATTGAATTTGAGTTTTCGTTTTCATTTAATAGTTTTCTTATTTTTTGAAAAGCTTGAAATGTACCCATGTACTGTCTTGGTGCTCCACTTATTGCTCCTGCATTATCTTGACCATAAAGCAATGATGTAATTATAAATAAGGTTAAGAATATACTATGTTTCATAAAATTTTGATTTAGAATAAAAAAATAAGGAGCACTTTTTGGTAGTACTCCTTAAATTTATGAATAAAAATTAGTTATTTAAAGATTATTCAATATCTGGCCAATCCATTCCGTCTGTTCTTGTTAGAGTTACTGTACCTGATTGGTCTTCATCATTTTCCCAGGTATAAGTTAATTCATTGCCATTAACAGTTAATGGGGAAATATTATAACCATCTTCATTGCTATCTTCACCAATGTAGCTAAAAGTTCCGCAGTTGTCTCTTAAGAATATATTTTCAGGTCCTGCTGTTACACCGTCATTCCAGAGTGACAAAGCACCAAATGTTGCTCCTGGGGTTATTCTATATACACCTTCTCGTACTTCTTCAAAACTTCCGGTTCCGGTTTGAGTAGCCCAACGACTTGTTGGTACATCTAAATCTTCATCTTCTATTAAATTAGTACTTTCATAAGTGAATTCTGCGCTAAAGTCAGATGGACATAATACTTGTGCATTAAAAGTATGGTCGGCAGATTGGTTATCAAAATTTGCACTTACGTCTGTGAACTCACCATTCGCTGTCACTAATACAATTTGATATGTGAACACATCAGTTCCTTTGATTTGATCTGCTGTGTATCCAAAGTCTCCCAATAGTTCAGTTCCGGTAATGGTAAAAGTAACTTCCGGTAATTCTCCAGATGTTGTAAATTGAGAAGATGGGATTTCTTGTATCAATACATCATTTTTAGAAATATCTGTTCCGCCCATCATCACAGTATTGTCTTTAAAACTTCCTACTACTTTTATGGCAGTAACATCACTACCATCTTGAATAGAATTAAGTTCAAGAGTCGTCGTAAGAGAGTAATTAGCAATATCGACTTCCTCTAGAAAAATTTCATTTTCTATAGGTTTGAATTTGCTTTCGAAGTTAGTACGTGCTGCAAATGGCAACCCTGTGTTAATTAAATCGTCGAAATCTACCGGTAATTTATCATCATCAGAACACCCTGAAAAGAGCAGTCCAATGCTTATTATGCTTATAAATATTTTTTTCATTTGTATATGTTTTTGTTACCAATTTTTACTTTAACTCATCTGGGTTTGTGTCCCAAAAAGTTTTATCTGTAAAAGATCTGTCTGCGTTGCTAATATTAGTGTTTCTGTCCGCAGCTATATTAGGATAAAGAAATGTTCTTGGGAAATTACCTGTTCCTAATAAAGTTGGTTGCAAGTTGTTTGGTGTTCCTGTTCTTCTAAAAAGGTTATACCCTTCAACTCCATTTCCAAATAATGAAATCCAATATTCTTTGCCGATTACATTCATTCTTTCAGTATCTGTTCCTGCGCCATCGTATAGGTTTAATACTGCTGTTATGTAGTTGTCAACATCTGTGGTTTCGGGAACATTGTCAAAATTCTCTGGATTTGTCAGTAAAGCCATAACATTAGATATTGACTTTCTAGTTCCTTGCTCTAGCATCATTCTAGAGTCGTCTGTAGTTCCTAAAAAGATAGCAGCTTCTGCTCTCATAAAATATACAAAAGAATCGGTCATAATTGGCCATATTCCTGCTCCGTCTAATCCTTGACCGGGTCTTACTCTGGTTCCATCATTGTCGTCAAATCTACCTCCAGCTGGATAAACTCCATAAGTACTTCTTAAAGTATTGTCAGGTGGAATACCATCTTGTTCTGCATGGTCTCTACCCCAGTATCCATCACCTCTTCCAAATAAAGAACAGAATGGTAATGGAGCTGCTGAAATAGCATCTACTGCAGCATATGTAGCTGGTCTAGGATCATTCCAGCAATCAATTTGATTGTCTAAATCTGCAACACTAGTAGGGAATTCATTAGTTTGTCTATACACATAGTATCTTAAACGTGGATCGTCTAAACCTTTTTCAATAGTTAATGTCCACATTAGGTAATTTGAAATATAATCACCTGTACTTGCAGCTAAATATTCATTCACATAATATTGGTGTCTACTTTGAGGAAGGTCAGCAGTACCAGCTCTCCAGTAAAAATTATCAGAAGCAGTAGATATAAGATTATTTTCACTGATCAAGTTTGCGATTTGATTAGCAGACTCTGTTTCATTTATTAGTCTGGTATTTAAGTAGTACTTGAATTTTAACGTGTTAACAAGTTTAATCCATTTATCAATGTTGCTCCCATAAAATAATTCACTTGTTGGTTCAGGGGTGTCATCTGTAACTCTAGAAAAATCATTTAACGCATCATTTAAGTCAGCAAGTGCAGCGGCATATACATCAACTCCTTCGTCTAGCTGAGGAAATGTAACCCCTTCTTCTCCCTGTAATGCTTCAGAATAAGGTACATTACCAAAATAATCTACTAATGTCATTAATACATAAGCTCTCAAGGTTTTAGAGATTCCTGAGTGAATGTATAACTCGTTTTCTTCTGCGACAGGTAATAAGGTTTGAACGTCTTTCAATATTCCTGAATATGCTTGTCTCCATGCTCCGGCCAAATCAGGATTCGTATTAATGTATTGATTTTCATATGTGTCAAACATGTATTCAAGTCTAACAACTTCAGCTCCTGCGGAAGTAACGTCTTCAAAAAATTCTGAAAATGAAAACTCTATACTATTTAGAAAAGTGTTTTCATCAACACTTACCGGAGGTGCATTAGGATTGTCTAATAAATCGAGCTCCGTGGTTTCGCATGATAAGACTGTTATTATTGCTAATAGTCCTATAATATTTTTTATATATTTTTTCATTTTTTCTCTTATTAAAATGTCAACTTAACACTCATTCCATATCTTCTAGAATTCCAAGAAGTCAAATAATCAAATCCTTGAGAATTTCCTACTCCTAAACTATTAAGTTCTGGGTCGTAATTTATACTTGAAGGAATATTAAATGCATAAACAAATAAGTTTTGTCCAACAAGTGATAGGCTAAGGGAGCCGAAAGGTGTTTTTTCTAACCACTTTTTTGCAAAATTGTATGTAAGTGAAGCTTCTCTTAATCGAACATGAGTTGCATCATAAATGATAGCTTCGTCAATTCCAAACCCAATATTATTAAAATAAGCTTCGGTAGCAGTTATTTGTATATCATTAGGTTGTCCTGTTGCTTCTCTTATTCCTGGAAGAACTATACTTTGAGTTCTGTCAAAATCAGTGTCTTCTACAAGACCTCTACCGATTAATGCTCCAACTGTACTTGCTAATATATCTCCTCCGTGTTGGTATTCCCATTGCATGTTAAGAGATAGGTTTTTCCAAGTAAAGCTATTGTTGATAGTTGTAAACCAATTTGGGTTAGGATCACCAATAACACCATTTTCTGGGTCTTGTTTCCAATATCCATTTTCATTGACAAGAATGTTTCCGTTTTCGTCCCTTTCAAATCTACCTCCAACAATAACTCCTAATTGTCTTCCGTTGATTGCTGCGTTTCTTGGTTCTTGAGGACTTATTCCTCCATATAATATTTGTTCTCCATCATCAAGACCTTCGACTTCACTAAAATTAGTCGTATAGCTACCAGATAAATTCCATTTAAAATTCTCTGTTTGTATGGCTTTAATGTCATATGTGATTTCAACACCTTCGTTAATTACATTACCGATGTTTGTAAAAGTGCTCGTAAATCCTGTTTCTGGTCCTAAGGGTCTGCTAATTATTAAATCTTCTGTATCTCTTCTGTAAAATGTAGCTTCAAGGCCTATTTTGTTTTTGAAGAATCTAGCTTCAATACCACCTTCAAATTCTTTTGTGAGTTCTGGTTTTAAATCTGGATTAGCTAGAAAATCATCGATACTTGTAGTGGTTACACCTGCTCCGTTCAAAGGTTGAAAAGAGTTAGGGGTAAGTGCAAGTACGTTTCTCGTGGCATATGGAGAAGGGAAACCTGGAGAAGTTCCATAACCAACTCTAAGTTTAAGGAAATTAATTCCATTTTCAGATTTTAGGCCTTCTATTGCTGAAGAAGGTACAAATGATAAACTAACTCCTGGGGAAAATTGTGAGCGATTAGAAGGTTCTAATGTTGATGTCCACTCGTTTCTTGCAGAAGCATTAAAATATAAGTAATCTTTGAACCCTAGTGTTGCTGTTGCATACAAAGAGACATTATTTTCTTCTGTTTCTCTTTGGTAAGGGGCAGTGTTACCTGGGAACAGAGTTCCTTCTATTATACCACTTGTTGTTCTGTAGTTGCTCAGATTTTGAAGTCCAAAAATGATTTGATCTCTTCCTTCGATACCATCACGACTTCCTATTCTACTTTGTAGAGTAGATCCTAAAGTTCCTTGTAAGCTAAAACTTTCTGAAAGCTCTTTGTCGATTCCAAGTAATATCGAATGATCCCATATTGTGAATCTTTCATTAGATATTTGGAGGTATCCAAGAGGGTGAATTCCATCATTACCACCTCGGTTGATGGATCTGGTAGCTCTTACATTTTGGTTGTCTAAACCAACTCTATATCTAACATCCAACCATTCTGTAAGAGGGTATGCAACATTAAAGTTGGCAAATAAACGATCAGTTGAATTTGTGTCTCTTGTGTTGTCTAAAGCCCATCTAGGATTCATTCTGTCATTTCCTCCACGGTACCAAAGACTTTCTCCTGTTACTGGATGTTGAAAAGGATCATTGATATCTACACTTCTTGGTAAATAAAGAATATTCCATACAGAGGCAATACCTCCAGATCCATTATCAGCTATTGTTACATCACTACCTGTTGAGGCGTCTGTAAAAGGAGACTGGATTTCGGTTCTCGCATAGCTGAATTTTCCTGAAACGCTTAGTTTATTATCGAATTTGTAGTTTCCACCCAAAGAAATATTATTTCTCCTTAAAAAGTTATTAGGGATAAAACCTTGGTCATCAGTATAAGCGTAAGAAGCGTTTATAGAACCTTTATCTCCTAATGCTCCTGATGCATTTATAGAAGTTGTGGCTACGGTTCCTGTTCTGAAGAAATCTTTCTGGCTATCGTAGGGTCTATATTCTACATTTTCTGCATCTAGATCAGTTCTGTTAGGGAAGAGTTGAGATGGTTCCAAATCAAAGTTTCTGTTAAGCATTACTCTGAAGGCGTTAGGAATTGTTTCTTGACTATCGAAACGAGCTCCCCAGTTACTAAAGAAAGCGCCATAAACATTTTGAAAACCATTACCCCATGTGTTTTGATAATCCGGTAATACAATGTCATTAAAGAAAAGAGATTGATTTACAGTAACCTCGAACTTCTTTCTTGCTCCAGATCCCGTTTTTGTTGTGATAAGAATTACACCATTTTTTCCTTGACCACCATAAAGAGCAGTTGCACTAAGTCCTTTTAATATACTTACGCTCTCAATATTGTTTGGGTCAAGATCTGCAAATCTACTACTCACGTTACCGGATTGAAAATTAGCAGAAGAATTTTGGTTAGATGCATCTTGATTTGCGCCTCCGGCCGAACCATCAAAGGGAACGCCGTCTACTACAAACAATGGTTGATTTCCTCCTGTAATAGAAGAAATACCCCTGATTATGATATTTGCACCAGAACCTGAAACACCACCAGTACCTGTAATTCTAACACCTGAAGCTTTACCTCTTAGTATCTTTCCGATATCGGTATCAGCTTTTTGTTCTAGGTCTTCACTTTTTACAGTACTTACTGCGTATCCTAGAGCCTTTTTGTCTCTTTTAATTCCTTGTGCGGTTACAATTACCTCTTCAAGTTCTGAAGCTGAAGCTGTAAGCTGTACATTTATTGAATTGCTTACTCCGATAGTTACTTCTTTTGATGAAAAACCAACATAACTAAATATTAAAACATCGCCTTGAGATGCTTCTATAGTATAAAGTCCGTCAAAATCAGATTGTGTCCCGGAATTAGTTCCCCTTACTAAGACGTTAACACCGGGAAGAGGTAAGTTGCTATCGTCTGTTATTTTACCAGATATGGTAATTTCTTGCGCATAAAAAATTTGCGCACTCAATGCTATGAAAAGCATTAAAAATCGCTTTTTAAGTAATTTCATGTATTTGATTATTAGAATTAGCCTAGTTCAAAATTCAATAAAATAATTAGAAAATGCAAAATTCTTAGAGAATAATTTGTTAATTTCACTTAAATTAGTAAATATATTTTATATAAAAAAAAGTGGAAAATTCCCTTGATTGATGGATGATTTATTCGCTGTTGATCACTTAGCTATCATAAATGCATTAGAGAAAATGCTTCAGAAATAATTAATGATATTTAAAGCCTTTTTTGTGATGTTTTTTAACAGAAATTTTTGTATCTCCTAAGATTTTATTTCAATGTTTTAAAAGCTGCTTATTCATTTGTTTTTTGAAAGAAAAAAAGTAAGGGTTAAAAAATTAATCTTCAAGGATTTGATTTGCTGAAAAATATTTCTACCTTTGCAGCCCTTTTAGAAGGGATCATTAAGAAAAATTAATAATAGTGTAAAGCAAATTATGCCAACAATTTCACAATTAGTAAGAAAAGGTAGAGCCAAAATAACTAAGAAGAGTAAATCGGCTGCTTTAGATTCATGCCCGCAAAGAAGAGGGGTGTGCACTCGTGTATACACTACTACTCCAAAGAAACCTAATTCAGCTATGAGAAAAGTAGCTCGTGTTAGGTTAACTAACGGAAAAGAGGTGAATGCATACATAGGTGGTGAGGGACACAATCTACAAGAGCACTCGATAGTATTAGTTAGAGGTGGAAGGGTAAAAGATTTACCGGGAGTTAGATATCATATTGTTAGAGGAGCTTTAGATACCGCAGGTGTTGAAGGAAGAACTCAACGAAGATCTAAGTACGGTGCAAAACGCCCTAAGAAGTAATTAAAAAACTTTAAGAAGAAATGAGAAAAAGAAAGGCTAAAAAAAGACCGATTTTACCAGATCCTCGTTTTAACGATCAATTAGTGACTCGTTTTGTAAATATGATGATGTGGGATGGAAAGAAATCTGTCGCTTTCAAAATCTTTTATGATGCAATTGATATTGTAGAAGATAAAAAACAAAACGAAGAAAAAACCGCATTAGAAATTTGGAAAGATGCATTATCTAATGTAATGCCTCATGTTGAAGTTCGAAGCCGAAGAGTAGGTGGAGCAACTTTTCAAATTCCAAATCCAATCAGGCCTGACCGCAAAATATCTACCGCTATGAAGTGGTTGATCCAGTTTGCGAGAAAAAGAAATGAGAAATCTATGGCGCAAAAGCTTGCTGCAGAAATTATAGCTGCAGAGAAAGAAGAAGGAGCTGCTGTGAAGAAAAGAGTAGATACTCATAAAATGGCTGAAGCAAACAAAGCATTCTCACACTTTAGATTTTAATCAATAACAGAAATGGCTAGAGATTTAAAATACACAAGAAATATTGGAATTGCGGCGCATATCGACGCAGGAAAAACTACAACTACTGAACGTATATTATATTATACCGGAGTGAGTCATAAAATCGGTGAAGTACACGACGGTGCGGCTACTATGGATTGGATGGAGCAAGAGCAAGAACGTGGTATTACAATTACTTCTGCTGCTACTACCTGTACATGGAATTTTCCTACGGAAAACGGTAAGCCAACTGCAGATGCTAAAGGATATCACTTTAATATTATTGATACTCCAGGTCACGTTGATTTTACAGTTGAAGTAAACCGTTCTTTAAGAGTCTTAGATGGTTTAGTTTTTTTATTCAGTGCTGTTGATGGTGTTGAACCTCAATCAGAAACTAACTGGAGACTTGCTGACAATTACAAAGTTCCTAGAATGGGGTTTGTAAATAAAATGGATCGTCAAGGATCTAATTTTTTGGCAGTTTGTAATCAAGTAAAAGAAATGTTGGGTTCTAATGCAGTGCCTATCGTTTTAAATATTGGTGATGAAGCAGACTTTAAAGGTATAGTTGACTTAGTTAAGAATCGCGCCATTGTATGGCATGATGAGACTCAAGGAGCTACTTTTGATGTTATTGATATTCCAGAAGATCTTAAAGAAGAAGCAAAAGAATTAAGGGGTAAGCTTATTGAAGAAGTTGCTGCTTATGATGAGAATTTATTGGAGAAATATATGGAAGATGAAGATTCTATTACAGAAGACGAGGTGCATGCTGCGCTTAGAGCTGCTGTAATGGATATGTCAATCATTCCTATGGTATGTGGATCTGCATTCAAAAATAAAGGTGTACAGTTTTTATTAGATGCAGTTTGCCGTTACTTACCTTCACCAACAGATAAAGATGCTATTGTAGGAACAGACCCAAATACAGATGAAGAGATCTCTCGTAAGCCTGATGTAAAAGAACCGTTTTCGGCTTTAGCATTCAAGATTGCTACAGATCCATTCGTAGGTCGTTTAGCATTTTTCCGTGCATATTCTGGTAGGTTAGATGCTGGTTCTTATGTGTTGAATAATCGTTCAGGTAAAAAAGAACGTATTTCACGTATATACCAAATGCACTCTAATAAACAAAATGCTATAGAGTACATAGAAGCAGGTGATATTGGTGCAGCTGTTGGTTTTAAAGATATAAAAACAGGTGATACATTATCAGACGAGAAAAATCCTATTGTTTTAGAATCAATGGATTTCCCAGATCCGGTAATTGGTATTGCGGTTGAGCCAAAAACTAAAGCTGATGTAGATAAATTAGGTATGTCTTTAGCTAAGTTAGCTGAAGAAGATCCTACTTTTACAGTAAGAACAGATGAAGCCTCAGGACAAACAATTATTTCTGGAATGGGTGAGCTTCACTTAGATATTATTGTAGATCGTCTTAAGCGTGAGTTTAAGGTAGAAGTAAATCAAGGGCAGCCTCAAGTTGAGTACAAAGAAGCTATTACTGCACGTGCAGATCATAGAGAAGTGTACAAAAAGCAATCTGGTGGTCGTGGTAAATTCGCAGATATCGTATTTACTATGGAGCCTGCAGAAGAAGGTAAAGTAGGTCTTGAGTTTGTTTCAGAGATCAAAGGAGGTAATGTACCAAAAGAATTTGTTCCTTCTGTAGAGAAAGGTTTCAAAGAAGCTATGAAGAATGGTCCTTTGGCTGGATACGAAATGGACGCTATGAAAGTTACTTTAACTGATGGGTCTTACCATGATGTGGATTCTGATCAGTTGTCTTTCGAATTGGCGGCTAAGCTTGGGTATAAAGCTGCTGCAAAAGCTGCGAAAGCTGTTATTATGGAACCAATCATGAAACTAGAGGTATTAACTCCAGAAGAAAATATGGGGGATATCGTTGGTGACTTGAATAGAAGAAGAGGTCAAGTGAATGACATGAGTGATCGTTCCGGGTCTAAAGTTGTAAAGGCAATTGTTCCTCTTTCAGAAATGTTTGGATATGTAACATCATTAAGAACATTATCTTCTGGTAGAGCAACCTCTACAATGGAATTTTCTCACTATGCCGAAACTCCTTCTAATATTTCAGAAGAAGTAATTGCTGCTGCAAAAGGAGTTAACGCTTAATTATTACAGAAATGAGTCAAAAAATTAGAATAAAACTTAAATCTTACGATCACAATTTAGTAGATAAATCTGCTGAAAAAATCGTAAAGACAGTAAAGAGTACTGGTGCTGTTGTAACAGGTCCAATTCCTTTGCCAACGCATAAAAAGATTTTTACAGTGCTTCGTTCTCCACACGTAAATAAAAAATCTAGAGAGCAATTTCAATTAAGTTCTTATAAAAGACTTTTGGATATTTATAGCTCTTCTTCAAAAACGATTGATGCGTTGATGAAACTAGAATTACCAAGTGGTGTGGAAGTAGAGATAAAAGTCTGATAAAATCTTTAAGTAAGCTAAAGAACTTACAATAAAATGTCTCGAGCTGCGTGCGAGAGAAAAACGGCAAAAATATATTTCAGGGTTGAAATTATTTTGACCCTGTTTTTTTGCGAATAAACAAAGAAAAGTTAGAAAAGTAATTTTCACACTTTATAAATAAGAATAATTAATAAATAATTTTAATATGTCTGGGTTAATAGGAAAAAAAATCGGTATGACCAGCATCTTCGACGAAAATGGAAAAAACATTCCATGTACGGTGATCGAAGCTGGACCATGCGTGGTTACCCAAGTCAGAACCGAAGAAGTTGATGGTTATGAAGCTGTTCAACTAGGTTTCGATGACAAAGCGGACAAAAATGCTACTAAAGCGGCTATGGGTCACTTTAAAAAAGCAGGAACTGTTGCTAAACGTAAAGTTGTCGAATTCAAAGGTTTTGGTGAGGAGTACAAATTAGGAGATACAGTAACTGTAGAGCATTTTGCTGAAGGAGAGTTTGTAGATGTGTCTGCAACGTCTAAAGGTAAAGGTTTTCAAGGTGTTGTTAAGAGACACGGTTTTGGTGGAGTAGGACAAGCTACTCATGGTCAGCATAATCGTTTAAGAGCCCCTGGTTCTATCGGTGCGGCATCCTATCCTGCTAGAGTATTCAAAGGAATGCGTATGGCTGGAAGAATGGGTGGAGAAAAAGTAAAAGTTCAAAACTTAAGAGTGTTAAAAGTAGTTCCTGAAAAGAATCTACTTGTTGTGAAAGGGTGTGTACCTGGACACAAAAATGCTTATGTAACTATTGAAAAGTAATGGAAGTAGCAGTATTTGATATCAACGGAAAAGAAACAGGAAGAAAGGTAGACCTTTCAGATGCTGTTTTCGGTATAGAGCCAAATAATCATGCTGTGTACTTGGATGTGAAGCAATACTTGGCAAATCAACGTCAAGGAACTCACAAAGCTAAGGAAAGAGCAGAGATTACTGGTAGTACTAGAAAAATCAAAAAACAAAAAGGAACTGGTACTGCAAGAGCAGGTAGTATTAAGTCGCCTGTGTTTAAAGGAGGGGGTAGAATATTTGGTCCTAGACCACGTAGTTACTCTTTCAAATTGAATAAAAACTTAAAAAGACTAGCTCGTAGATCAGCTTTAAGTATCAAAGCAAGTGATAAGGCAATAACAGTTGTTGAAGACTTTACTTTTGATGCTATTAAAACTAAGAATTTTACGGCAATTTTAAAGTCTTTAGGGTTAGAAGATAAAAAATCTTTGTTTGTGTTGGCTGAGCCAAATAAAAATGTATATTTGTCGTCACGCAATTTAAAAGCCTCAGAAGTTATAACTTCTTCAGAATTAAGTACTTACAAAATACTTAATGCTAATAATGTTGTGCTTTTAGAAGGTTCTTTGAAAGGAATTGAAACGAATTTAAGTAAATAGAAGCCATGAGTATCTTAATAAAACCTATTATTACAGAAAAGGCTACCTCAGATAGTGAAGTGTTTAATCGCTATGGTTTTGTGGTAGATAAAAATGCGAATAAGGTAGAGATCAAAAAAGCAGTGGAAGCTGCTTATGGAGTGTCTGTTACTAAAGTTCGAACTATAAATGTCCGTCCGGATCGAAAAACCCGTTATACAAAAACAGGTATGATCACTGGTAAAACGGCTGCTTATAAAAAAGCAATCGTACAGGTGGCGGAAGGTGAAGTAATTGATTTATATAGTAATCTTTAAGACTAAAAAATGTCAGTAAGAAAATTAAAGCCAATTACCCCAGGTCAGCGTTTTAGAGTAGTAAATGGATTTGACGCAATTACTACTGATAAGCCGGAGAAGAGTTTATTAGCTCCGAAAAAAAGAACTGGTGGTAGAAACAGTCAAGGTAAAATGACTATCCGTTACAAAGGAGGAGGTCATAAAAGAAGGTATCGTATTATTGATTTTAAACGTGACAAGCAAGGAATTCCTGCTACTGTTGCTACAATAGAATACGATCCAAACAGAACTGCATTTATTGCACTTGTTAACTATCAAGATGGAGAAAAGCGTTATGTAATCGCTCAAAATGGATTACAAGTTGGTCAGAATATCGTTTCTGGTAACAATGTAGCTCCAGAAATTGGTAATGCAATGCCTTTAAGTGATATTCCACTTGGTACAATAATCTCTTGTATAGAATTACGCCCTGGACAAGGAGCCGTTATGGCTCGTAGTGCAGGTTCTTTTGCGCAATTAATGGCGAGAGATGGTAAGTTTGCTACTGTAAAGTTGCCTTCAGGTGAAGTTAGAATGATACTAGTAAGTTGTATGGCG
The DNA here is from genome assembly GCF_006443095.1 of Aquimarina algicola. GTDB lineage: Bacteria > Bacteroidota > Bacteroidia > Flavobacteriales > Flavobacteriaceae > Aquimarina > Aquimarina algicola. Next base: position 168,170 of record NZ_VFWZ01000011.1, on the reverse strand, counting down.
ACCATAGGAGCTGTTTCTAATAGTGATCATCAATTAATCGTTGGTGGTAAAGCTGGTAGAACCAGATGGTTAGGGCGTCGTCCAAGAACTAGACCAGTAGCAATGAACCCGGTAGATCACCCAATGGGTGGTGGAGAAGGTCGTTCTTCAGGAGGTCATCCACGTTCTAGAAAAGGTTTACCTGCAAAAGGATTTAGAACCCGTTCTAAAACGAAAGCGAGTAATAAGTATATTGTAGAACGTAGAAAGAAATAATAAGATATGGCACGTTCATTAAAAAAAGGACCTTACGTTCACTATAAATTAGAGAAAAAGGTAGCTGCAAATGTTGAAGCTAACAAAAAATCAGTAATCAAGACTTGGTCTAGAGCATCAATGATTACTCCTGATTTTGTTGGGCAAACTATAGCAGTTCACAATGGCCGTCAATTTGTTCCTGTATATATTACAGAGAATATGGTAGGTCATAAATTAGGAGAATTTTCACCTACACGTTCGTTTAGAGGACATGCAGGAGCAAAAAATAAAGGTAAAAAATAATTTAAGTCATGGGAGTTCGTAAAAGAGAAATGGCAGATAGAATTAAAGAAGAGAAAAAGCAGATTGCTTTTGCTAAACTTAATAACTGCCCGACATCACCACGCAAAATGCGTTTGGTTGCGGATTTAATTCGTGGTGAGAAAGTAGAGAAAGCACTTCATATTCTTAGATTTAACCCTAAAGAAGCTTCTCGTCGTCTAGAAAAGCTATTGCTTTCTGCGATTGCAAATTGGCAGGCTAAGAATGAAGATGCAAGCATTGAAGATGCTGATTTATTTATCAAAGAAATACGTGTTGATGGAGGAAGTATGTTAAAAAGACTTCGTCCTGCACCTCAAGGTCGTGCACACAGAATAAGAAAACGTTCTAACCACGTAACTATCGTGTTAGGAGCTAACAATAATACACAAAGCTAATATAAACTATGGGACAGAAGACAAATCCAATCGGAAATCGCCTTGGTATCATTAGAGGTTGGGAGTCCAACTGGTATGGAGGTAATGACTACGGTGATAAACTTGCCGAAGACGATAAGATTAGAAAGTATGTACACGCACGTTTATCTAAAGCTAGTGTATCTAGAGTAATTATTGAGCGTACGCTTAAACTTGTAACCGTTACTATCACCACTGCCAGACCTGGTATTATTATCGGAAAAGGTGGACAGGAGGTAGACAAGCTTAAAGAAGAGCTTAAGAAAATTACTGATAAAGAAGTACAGATCAATATTTTTGAAATCAAAAGACCTGAATTAGATTCATTTCTTGTAGCTTCTAGTATTGCTAGGCAAATAGAGAGTCGTATCTCTTATCGTAGAGCAATCAAGATGGCTATTGCGGCTGCAATAAGAATGAATGCAGAAGGAATAAAGGTTCAGATTTCTGGTAGATTAAACGGTGCTGAAATGGCACGTACAGAATCTTATAAAGAAGGTCGTATTCCTTTATCAACCTTTAGAGCTGACATCGATTATGCTTTAGTTGAAGCCCACACTACTTATGGTAGATTAGGGATCAAAGTATGGATCATGAAAGGCGAAGTATATGGTAAAAGAGAACTTTCTCCTTTAGTTGGTTTATCCAAAAAACAAGGAAAAGGTGACAGAGGAGGACGAAGTGGTGGAAATAATAAATCACGTCGTAGAAAGTAATTTTTTAAAGTAATTAAACAATGTTACAGCCTAAAAGAACAAAATTCCGTAAACAACAAAAAGGACGTATGAAAGGTCTTTCTCATAGAGGACATACCCTTTCAAACGGAACTTTCGGAATCAAATCGTTAGATTCAAGTTTTATTACAGCTAGACAAATAGAAGCGGCACGTATATCTGCTACTCGTTATATGAAAAGAGAAGGTTCTCTCTGGATCAAAATTTTTCCAGACAAACCTATTACTAAAAAACCTCTTGAAGTACGTATGGGTAAAGGTAAAGGTGCAGTAGAATATTGGGCAGCGGTAGTAAAGCCAGGAAGAATATTATTTGAAATAAGTGGTGTTCCTTATGATGTTGCTAAAGAAGCATTACGTCTTGCATCACAAAAACTTCCTGTTAAAACAAAGTTTATCGTAGCTAGAGATTATCAAGCTTAATAATTGAAATGATTATGAAACAATCAGAAGTAAAAGAATTATCTACAGCTGAATTACAAGAAGAACTTGGTAAATCTCGCAAAGAGTATTCAGATTTAAAAATGGCTCATGCAATGTCGCCACTAGAAAATCCTTTACAAATTCGTAAAGTGAGAAGATCTATTGCAAGAATTGCAACAGAGCTAACAAAAAGAGAATTAAACGGTTAATTCTGCTGAAAGATGGAAAAAAGAAATTTAAGAAAAGAACGTATAGGAGTTGTTACTAGTAACAAAATGCAGAAATCAATCGTGGTTTCTGAAGTTAAAAAAGTAAAACATCCCATGTATGGAAAATTCGTGTTGAAAACTAAAAAATATGTTGCACACGACGAGAAAAATGACTGCAATATTGGTGATACTGTAAGGATCATGGAAACAAGACCTTTGAGTAAAACCAAATGCTGGAGATTAGTAGAAGTAATTGAAAGAGCGAAGTAATTATGGTACAACAAGAGTCTAGATTAAAAGTAGCTGACAATACGGGAGCTAAAGAAGTTTTAGCAATTCGTGTTCTTGGCGGTACAAAGAGAAGATACGCCTCTGTAGGAGACAAAATAGTTGTCAGTGTAAAAGAAGCAACTCCTAATGGAAATATTAAAAAAGGAGCAGTTTCAACTGCAGTTGTAGTTCGTACTAAGAAAGAAGTACGCAGGCCAGATGGTTCTTATATTCGTTTCGACGACAATGCATGTGTTTTGTTAAACCCTGCTGGAGAAATGAGAGGAACGCGTGTATTTGGTCCTGTTGCAAGAGAACTTCGTGATAAGCAATTCATGAAGATTGTTTCACTAGCGCCAGAAGTGCTTTAAAACGTTTTGAAGATGGCAATAAAGCTAAAGATAAAATCAGGAGATACTGTGCGAGTTATCGCTGGAGACAATAAAGGTCAAGAGGGTAAAGTGCAAAAAGTACTCATAGATAAAAACAAGGCAATTGTAGAGGGTGTAAATTTAGTTTCTAAACACCAGAAGCCTAGTGCAACTAATCCACAAGGAGGTATTGTAAAAAAAGAAGCGCCTATTCATATTTCTAACCTTTCTCTTTTGACTTCAAATGGAGAAACTACAAGAGTAGGGTATAGAATGGAAGGTGATAAGAAAGTAAGATTTTCTAAAAAATCTAATGAAGTAATATAGTTATGGCCTATATACCAAGATTAAAACAAGAGTACAAAGACAGAGTAGTGTCTGCTCTTAGAGAAGAATTTAGTTACGAAAACGTAATGCAAGTACCAAAACTTAAAAAAATAGTTTTAAGTAGAGGTATTGGTGCGGCTGTAGCTGATAAAAAATTGATTGACTATGCTGTAGACGAGTTAACAACAATAACTGGTCAAAAAGCAGTTCCTACAATTTCAAAGAAAGACGTTGCTTCATTTAAGCTTCGTAAAGGTATGCCTATAGGTGCAAAAGTAACGCTAAGAGGAGAAAGGATGTATGAATTTCTTGATCGTCTAATTACTTCTGCATTACCTCGTGTTAGAGATTTTAACGGAATCAAAGCTACTGGTTTTGATGGTCGTGGAAATTATTCTTTAGGTATTACTGAGCAAATTATTTTTCCAGAAATAGATATTGATAAAGTAAATAAAATCTCAGGAATGAATATTACTTTTGAAACATCTGCAAATACGGATAAAGAAGCAAAATCATTGTTAACAGAACTAGGGTTACCTTTTAAAAAGAATTAATTATGGCTAAAGAATCAATGAAAGCCCGTGAGGTAAAAAGAGCTAAAACTGTTGCTAAATATGCAGAAAAGCGTAAGGCTCTTAAAGAAGCAGGCGACTATGAAGCATTACAAAAATTACCAAAAAATGCTTCTCCTATTCGTATGCACAACCGTTGTAAGCTAACAGGAAGACCAAAAGGATATATGCGTCAATTTGGAATTTCTCGTGTTACTTTTAGAGAGATGGCTAACAAAGGATTAATTCCTGGAGTAACCAAAGCAAGCTGGTAATATAACAAAAAGTATTAATTGATTTAAGGTTCGATTTATTATCGAAAACCAATATCATAAATAAATAATAATGAATACAGATCCTATTGCAGATTATTTAACCAGAATACGTAATGCGAATAGAGCTCAACATAGAGTTGTTGAGATTCCTGCATCAAAGGTTAAAAAAGAAATTACTAAAATATTATTCGATCAAGGATATATTTTAAGTTATAAATTTGAGGATAACACAACTCAAGGTACTATTAAAATCGCACTTAAATACGATAAGATGACCAAAGAGCCTGTTATTAAACAATTACAAAGAATCAGTAAACCTGGTCTTCGTAAATATGCAGGAGCTAATGATATACCAAGAATTCTTAACGGATTAGGTATTGCGATTGTTTCAACTTCTCATGGTGTAATGACTGGTAAGCAGGCAAAGCAAGAGAATGTAGGTGGAGAGGTACTTTGTTACGTTTATTAACAGTATAAAAGACAAAAAGAAATGTCAAGAATAGGAAAAAATCCAGTAACTATTCCGTCTGGTGTCACTGTAGAAGTGAAAGGTAATGTTGTTACTGTTAAAGGGAAATTAGGAGAGCTTTCTCAAGAGATCGACAGCGTTGATGTAAAAGTTGAAGAAGGTCAAGTTTTCTTAGAGAGACCAAGTGATGCTAAAGACCATAAAGCAAAGCATGGTCTTTATAGAGCTTTAATCAATAACATGGTTATTGGTGTTTCTGAAGGGTTTACTAAAGAATTAGAGTTGGTAGGAGTTGGTTATAGAGCTTCTAACCAAGGACAAAAATTAGATTTAGCTTTAGGTTTTTCTCACAATATTGTGCTAGATTTGGCACCTGAAGTAAAAGTTGAAACTATCTCTGAAAAAGGTAAAAACCCTATTGTAAAATTAACTTCTCACGATAAGCAGTTAGTAGGTCAGGTAGCGGCAAAAATTAGAAGTTTCCGTAAGCCAGAGCCTTATAAAGGAAAAGGAATTAAATTCGTAGGAGAGCAATTAAGAAGAAAAGCAGGTAAATCTGCATAATAACTAACGTTATGGCATTCTCAAAAGATTCAAGAAGAGCAAAAATAAGAAAGGGAATCCGCGGAAAAATAAGCGGAACAGAACAACGTCCTAGATTATCTGTTTTTAGAAGTAATAAAGAAATTTATGCTCAAATTATAGATGATGTTTCTGGAAAAACAATAAGTTCAGCATCATCAAGAGATAAAGATATTGCTTCAGCATCTGGTAATAAGGTTGAAAAAGCAGGTTTAGTTGGAAAAGCATTAGCAGAAAAAGCTAAACAAGCTGGAGTTGAAACAGTATCCTTTGACAGAGGAGGATATTTGTATCATGGTAGAGTAAAATCATTAGCAGAAGGTGCTAGAGAAGCAGGACTTAAATTCTAAAGAATATGTATCAGAAATATAAAAACGCAGAATTAGTAAAACCAAGTGGACTAGAATTAAAAGACCGTTTAGTTGGTGTACAGCGTGTTACTAAAGTAACAAAAGGTGGTAGAGCATTTGGATTCTCTGCTATAGTAGTTGTAGGAGACGAAAACGGTGTTGTTGGTCATGGTTTAGGTAAATCTAAGGAGGTAGCTGAAGCGATTGCAAAGGCAGTGGAAGATGCAAAAAAGAATTTAGTTCGTATACCATTACACAAAGGTACTTTACCTCATGAACAAAAAGGAAAGTACGGTGGAGCAAGAGTATTACTTATGCCTGCTGCAACAGGTACAGGAGTAATCGCTGGTGGAGCTATACGTGCGGTATTAGAATCTGTAGGAGTACATGATGTACTTTCTAAAAATCAAGGATCATCTAACCCACACAATGTTGTAAAAGCCACATTTGATGCTTTGTTACAAATGCGAAGCGCTCAACAAGTAGCAACACAAAGAGGTATTTCACTAGAAAAAGTGTTTAAAGGATAAATTAAGGAACGATGGCAAAGATTAAAATTACAAAAGTAAAAAGTGCTATAAATCGCACTCAGAGACAAAAAAGGACCCTAGAGGCCTTAGGTCTTAAAAAGATCGGCCAGGTTGTGGAGCATGACGACACTCCTAATATCCTTGGAATGGTAAATAAAGTTAAACATTTAGTTTCTGTTGAAACAAAATAATTTGAGCAAATGGATTTAAGTAACTTAAAACCTGCTGCAGGTTCAGTAAAAAATAACAATAAACGAGTAGGTCGCGGACAAGGTTCTGGTAAAGGAGGAACTTCTACTCGTGGTCATAAAGGTGCTAAGTCACGTTCAGGATACTCTAAAAAGATTGGTTTTGAGGGTGGACAAATGCCTTTACAACGAAGAGTGCCTAAGTTTGGTTTCAAAAATATTAACAGAAAAGAATATCAAGGAATCAATTTGGATACACTACAGAAACTTGTAGACGAGGGAAAAATTCAGGATACTGTGGATTTAGATGTGATTTTATCAACACGTCTTGCTGGAAAAAATGATTTAGTTAAGATATTGGGGAGAGGTGAATTAAAGGCAAAATTAAAAGTTTCAGCCCACAAATTTACTGCCACTGCAAAAGCTGCTATCGAAGCAGCAGGTGGCGAAGCAGTAACCTTATAAAAAACTATTCATGAAATTTATTGATACAATAAAGAGCATTTGGAAAATCGAAGAACTAAAAAACAGAATCATAGTAACACTAGGATTGCTTTTAGTATATCGATTTGGAGCACAAGTTGTACTTCCTGGAGTAGACGCATCAGAGCTTGCTAGTCTGGGAACTCAAACTCAAGATGGATTATTAGGTTTACTTAATGCGTTTACAGGAGGAGCATTTGCTAATGCTTCTGTATTTGCTTTAGGTATAATGCCTTATATATCTGCTTCTATTGTGGTACAGCTGATGGGGATAGCTATTCCTTATCTTCAGAAACTTCAAAAAGAAGGTGAGAGCGGAAGGAAAAAAATTAATCAGATAACACGTTGGTTAACTATTGCTATTACCTTGGTTCAGGGACCTGGCTATATTTATAATTTATTTGCTACACTCCCTGCGGAAGCATTCGTTATACCTAATCAAACTGTTTTTGTTGTATCATCTGTAATCATCATATCTACGGGTTGTATTTTTTCAATGTGGTTAGGAGAAAAGATAACAGATAAAGGTATAGGAAATGGAATTTCTCTTTTGATTATGGTAGGTATCATTGCTACTTTACCGCAATCTTTTGTTCAGAACTTTTCTTCAAGAGTTTCTGGAGAAGGTGGAGGAATGATAATGGTTCTTATCGAATTAGTTATCTGGTTTGTAATCATTCTAGCTTCTGTTTTGCTAGTTATGGCAGTTAGACAAGTACCTGTTCAATACGCTAGAAGAACCGCTGGTGGGGGATATGAAAAAAATGTTTTTGGATCTCGTCAGTATATACCTTTAAAATTAAATGCTTCTGGTGTAATGCCAATAATCTTTGCACAAGCTATTATGTTTGTGCCTGGGCTTATAGCTTCGCAAGTTTCAGAGTCTGAAACTGCGCAAGGTGTTACAGCTGCTTTTAGTGATATATTTGGTTTGTGGTATAATATTGTGTTTGGATTGTTAATTATAATTTTTACATATTTTTATACAGCGATAACTGTGCCTACTAATAAAATGGCAGATGATCTAAAAAGAAGTGGAGGTTTTATTCCTGGAATACGTCCTGGCTCTGAGACTTCTGAGTATTTAGATAAAATAATGTCACAAATTACATTACCGGGATCATTATTCCTTGCATTGATAGCTATATTTCCTGCAATAGCAGTAAAACTTCTAAACGTACAACAAGGTTGGGCTCTGTTTTTTGGAGGTACTTCTTTGTTGATTATGGTAGGGGTTGCTATCGATACTATGCAACAGGTTAATTCGTACTTGTTAAATAGACATTATGATGGGTTAATGAAAACAGGTAAAAATCGTAAAGCGGTAGCATAATGGCAAAACAACCTGCAATAGAACAAGATGGAAGTATTATAGAAGCATTGTCCAATGCAATGTTTCGTGTAGAGTTAGAAAATGGACATGTAGTTACGGCACATATCTCTGGTAAAATGCGTATGCATTATATTAAATTATTACCGGGTGATAAGGTGAAACTAGAAATGAGTCCATATGATCTTACAAAAGCTCGTATAACATATAGATATTAATATTTAGGTAATTAAGATTTTTTGTGTATTTTTGCACGCTGAAAAATCTTGTTATCCAATTTGTTAAAATAAAATGCAATTTTTGCATAGTGTTTTGCAAACAAAAACAAAATAAAGATGAAAGTTAGAGCATCAATAAAGAAAAGAAGTGCCGAGTGCAAGATTGTACGCAGAAAAGGGCGACTTTATGTGATTAATAAAAAGAATCCTAGATTTAAACAAAGACAAGGATAATTATGGCAAGAATTGCAGGGGTAGATATACCCAAACAAAAGCGAGGAGTTATAGCATTAACCTATATCTTCGGAATCGGTAGAAGTAGAGCAAAGACAATATTAGCTACCGCTAAAGTGGATGAAAATATTAAAGTTTCAGATTGGGATGATGATCAAATAGGTCGTATCCGTGAAGCAGTAGGAGCCTATACTATTGAAGGAGAATTACGTTCAGAAGTTCAATTGAACATCAAACGTCTTATGGATATAGGATGTTACAGAGGTATTCGTCATAGATCTGGATTGCCTTTAAGAGGACAGCGTACAAAGAATAACTCTAGAACGCGTAAAGGAAGAAGAAAAACAGTAGCTAATAAAAAGAAAGCGACTAAATAATCTAAAATAGAAGTTAGTATTAGTATTTAGAGGTTAGAATAAGTGTAATTTTTTTTAAAATTATTAAATAAAACTCTAACTGCTATGTACTATAAGCTAAATACTTGAAAATATGGCAAAGTCAACTTCAAAAAAACGTAAAGTAATAGTAGAATCTATAGGAGAAGCTCACGTAACTGCTTCTTTCAATAATATTATTATTTCTTTAACCAACAAAAAAGGAGACGTTATTTCTTGGTCTTCTGCTGGTAAAATGGGATTTAGAGGATCCAAAAAGAACACTCCTTATGCTGCTCAGTTAGCTGCAGAAGATGCTGCAAAAGTAGCTATTGAGGCAGGTCTTAAAAAGGTAAAGGTTTTTGTAAAGGGACCTGGTAACGGTAGAGAATCTGCAATTAGATCTATCCATAACTCTGGGATAGAAGTTTCTGAGATTGTAGATGTAACTCCTATACCACACAATGGATGTCGTCCTCCAAAAAGACGTAGAGTTTAAAAAAAATAATTTATCCTGGAAATGTTACACTTTATATTAAAGTGTATAGTTTCAGGATGTTTTAGTATAATAAGTAAATCTAAAAGAGGAATATACGATTATCGAAGGAAAGAGACCTTAATTCATAATCCCTCTTATAACTAAATCATAAATAATGGCAAGATATACTGGTCCAAAGACTAAAATCGCTAGAAAATTCGGAGAAGCGATTTTTGGTGACGATAAGTCATTCGAAAGAAGAAATTATCCTCCTGGTCAACACGGTAATAACAGACGAAGAGGAAAGAAAAGTGAATATGCGATCCAATTAATGGAAAAGCAGAAAGCAAAATATACATATGGAATTCTAGAGCGTCAATTCCGTAATATGTTCGAAAAAGCAACACGTGCACAAGGTATTACCGGTGAGGTATTACTTCAGTTATGTGAGTCTCGTTTAGATAATGTAGTATTTAGAATGGGATTGTCAAACTCTAGAAGAGGAGCAAGACAATTAGTTTCTCACAGGCATATTACTGTAAATGGAGAACTAGTAAATATTCCTTCTTACCAATTGAAAGTTGGAGATGTTGTAGGTGTAAGAGAAAAATCAAAATCTTTAGAGGTGATTCAAAATGCTCTTGCTAATAACAGCAATGTTTATGAGTGGATTACTTTTAATAACGAAACTAAACAAGGTACTTTTGTATCAATTCCACAGAGAATACAAATTCCTGAAAAAATCAATGAGCAGTTCATTGTCGAATTATACTCTAAGTAATTAACTCTAAGAAGAAACAATAATATGGCAATATTAAATTTTCAGAAGCCCGATAAAGTTATCATGATCGACTCCACAGAGTTTGATGGTAAATTTGAATTTAGACCATTAGAACCGGGGTATGGATTAACAATTGGTAACGCTTTACGAAGAGTTTTGCTATCTTCACTAGAGGGATTTGCTATTACATCTTTAAGGATAGAGGGGGTAGATCATGAATTTTCTACTATCTCTGGAGTAGTAGAAGATGTTACAGAAATTATCTTAAATCTTAAACAAGTACGTTTTAAACGTCAAATTGAAGATATAGATAATGAATCTGTTACAATTTCAGTGTCTGGTCAAGAGCAGTTAACTGCAGGGGATTTTCAAAAATTCATTTCTGGATTTCAAGTTTTAAATCCTGACTTGATTATCTGTAACATGGACAAAAAAGTGGCTCTTAATCTTGAGATTACTATCGAAAAGGGTAGGGGTTATGTTCCAGCAGAAGAAAATAAGAAAGCTAATGCTCCAATAGGTACTATTTTCACTGACTCTATCTACACACCAATTAAGAATGTTAAGTATAGCATAGAAAACTATCGTGTAGAGCAAAAAACTGATTATGAAAAATTAGTTTTTGAAATCGTTACTGATGGTTCTATACATCCTAAAGATGCTTTGACAGAAGCGGCTAAAATATTAATTCATCATTTCATGTTATTCTCTGATGAAAGAATAACTTTAGAAGCTGATGAAATAGCTCAAACAGAAACTTATGATGAAGAATCGCTTCACATGAGACAACTATTAAAAACAAAATTAATAGATATGGATCTTTCTGTTCGTGCTCTTAACTGTTTAAAAGCTGCAGAAGTTGATACTTTGGGAGACTTAGTATCATATAATAAAAATGACTTGATGAAGTTCCGTAACTTTGGTAAAAAATCATTAACGGAATTAGAAGAGTTAGTAAATGTGAAAGGACTTAACTTTGGTATGGACCTTTCCAAATATAAATTAGATAAAGATTAATACATCATATTTTGCACCTCAAGAGTGAGTCGATGCAAGATGATGATTAAAATTAAATGTCATGAGACACGGAAAAAAAGTAAATCATTTAGGTAGAAAATCTGCTCATCGTAAAGCGATGCTAGCAAACATGGCTTGTTCTTTAATAGAACATAAAAGAATTAATACAACTGTTGCAAAAGCAAAAGCGCTTAAACAGTTTGTTGAGCCACTAGTAACTAAATCAAAAGAAGATACAACACATAATAGACGTATTGTGTTCCGTAAACTACGTAATAAATACGCAGTTACAGAACTGTTCAGAGAAGTAGCTTCAAAAGTTGGTGATAGACCAGGAGGTTATACTAGAATTATAAAGCTAGGAAATCGTTTAGGTGATAATGCAGATATGGCAATGATAGAATTGGTTGATTACAACGAATTGTATAACGCAGGAAAACCTACTAAGAAGAAAGCAAGAAGAAGAGGTAGAGGAGGAAGTAAAAAAACTGAAACCGCTGCACCGGCTGCACCTGTAGCAGACACTTCTAGTTCTGAAGAAGAATAAATGAAGAGTGTGAGTGACACATAAGATACAAAGGATAAGCGTTCGTCGTTTATCCTTTTTTTTTGAAAAATTGTAAAAACCTTATTTTTAGAAATAGAAGTACTAAATAAATAATAAAATGACAAAATATCAATCTCGAAAAAAAGCGATTCTTTTACTAGCAGATGGAACTATTTTTCATGGTAAAGCAGTTGGAAAAGAAGGTAAAGCATTTGGTGAAGTTTGTTTCAACACAGGAACAACCGGATATCAAGAGATTTTTACAGACCCTTCCTATTATGGTCAGTTAATGGTGACTACCAATGCGCATATAGGTAATTACGGAACAAATGATGAAGAAAACGAATCTGATTCTGTAAAAATAGCTGGGTTAATTGTTAAGAACTTTAGTTTTGAATATTCTAGAGTGAATGCAGATAGTTCTCTTCAGGAGTTTTTAGAAAAACATAATTTACTCGCAATTTCAGATGTTGATACTAGAGCTTTAGTCTCTTATATTAGGGATAATGGAGCTATGAATGCTGTAATTTCTACAGAGATTGATGATATAGATGCTTTAAAACAAGAATTGGCAGCTGTACCCAATATGAATGGATTAGAATTGGCTTCCAAAGTATCAACGACTGCTCCTTATTTTGTAGGAGATCCAAATGCTACCTATAAAATTTCTGCTTTAGACATAGGGATAAAGAAAAATATTTTGCGAAACTTAGCAAAAAGAGATGCTTATATCAAAGTATTTCCTTTTAATACCACTTTTGAAGAGATGAGTGAGTGGAATCCTGATGGATATTTCTTGTCTAATGGTCCAGGAGATCCAGAACCTTTGAAAGATGCAATAGCACTAGCCAAAGAAATTATAGAAAGAGATTTACCTTTGTTTGGTATATGTTTAGGACATCAGGTCATAGCATTGGCAAATGGGATTAGTACTTATAAAATGCATCATGGTCATAGAGGGATTAATCACCCGGTAAAAAATCTTCTTACAGGAAAAGGAGAAATAACTTCTCAAAACCATGGTTTTGCAATACATAAAGAAGAAACAGAAAATCATTCAGATATTGAGATCACGCATCTACACCTAAATGATGATACTGTAGCAGGAATACGAATGAAAAATAAAAATTGTTTTTCAGTACAATATCATCCAGAGGCAAGTCCGGGACCAAATGATTCGACTTACCTTTTTGATCAGTTTATTGAGAATATCAAAAAAGTGAAAGAAACAGTATAACACAAAAACATAAAGTAAAATTAATGACGTGTTAATCACGAATAATGCTAAAACGTTATAGTTGATAACTTACTGTAGATATTGAGGTTTTCTCATATAATTAAGAACTTTTCAGCATCTTTAAAACTTACTGGTTTTGTATATTGCGAAGAGTTTAAATCATCCAACAAAATAAATAAAACATGAGTATAATTATTAATATTCACGCAAGGCAAATCTTAGATTCAAGAGGAAACCCAACAGTAGAAGTAGATGTAATAACAGAAAATGGTGTATTGGGTAGAGCAGCTGTGCCTTCTGGAGCTTCGACAGGAGAGCATGAGGCAGTAGAGCTTAGAGATGGGGGAAAAGATTACATGGGTAAAGGTGTTACAAAAGCAGTAGAAAATGTAAATACCATAATAGCAGAAGAATTATTAGGCTTCTCGGTTTTTGATCAAAATTTATTAGATCAAACAATGATTGCCCTTGATGGTACATCCAATAAATCAAAATTAGGAGCGAATGCTATCTTAGGAGTTTCTCTTGCTGCGGCAAAAGCAGCAGCAAACGAATTAAATATGCCTTTGTATAGATATGTAGGAGGTGTTAGTGCCAATACACTTCCGGTTCCTATGATGAATATTATTAATGGAGGATCTCATAGTGATGCCCCAATTGCTTTTCAGGAATTTATGGTAATGCCGGTTAAGGCAGAAAACTTTACTCATGCAATGCAAATGGGGACTGAAATCTTTCATAATTTGAAGAAAGTCTTACACGATAGAGGATTGAGCACAGCAGTTGGAGATGAAGGTGGTTTTGCACCTACTTTAGAAGGTACAGAAGATGCTTTAGACTCAATTGCCTTAGCGGTAGAAAAAGCAGGGTATAAGTTTGGAGATGAAATAATGATTGCTCTGGATTGTGCTGCTGCAGAATTTTATGTGGATGGAAAGTATGATTACACAAAGTTTGAAGGGGATAAAGGCGTTGTTCGAACAAGTGAAGAACAAGCTGATTACCTTGCAGAGCTAGCATCAAAATATCCGATTATTTCTATAGAAGATGGAATGGATGAGAATGACTGGGAAGGTTGGAAATACCTAACAGACAAAGTTGGAGACAAGGTACAGCTAGTAGGAGATGATCTTTTTGTTACAAATGTAGAAAGGTTGTCAAGAGGTATTGATAATAATATTGCAAACTCTATTTTGATCAAAGTAAATCAAATAGGTACATTATCCGAAACAATTGCAGCAGTTAATATGGCGCACAACGCAGGATATACCTCTGTAATGTCTCATCGCTCGGGAGAGACTGAAGATAATACAATAGCGGATTTAGCTGTTGCACTTAATACTGGGCAAATCAAAACTGGTTCCGCTTCCAGAAGTGATAGAATGGCAAAATATAATCAATTACTTCGCATAGAAGAAGAATTGGGAACGGTAGCCTATTATCCAAAAGAAAATGCCTTTAAAATAAAATAAACTTTATCGTTTTTTGATATTAAAAATAGATGATTTTAAAAGGTCATCTATTTTTTTTGTAAGTATTTCTGATAATCTCATGTAAGGCCAAAAATCATATAACGATTAATAATATATTAACACTATATTTCGTATTTTAGCGACCCTTACAATAACAGCAAATTCTAAAATAATCAAATGTCAAAAATAGCTACGTTAGAAATCGATGGTAATAAATATGAGTTCCCTATTATAAAAGGAACAGAAAATGAATTGGGAATTGATATAAAGACACTTAGAGGAGTAACAGGAGGTGTTACGACTATTGATCCCGGATTTAAAAATACAGGGAGTTGCGAAAGTGCAATTACTTTTCTTGATGGAGAAAAAGGAATTCTAAGATATCGAGGATATTCTATCGAAGAGTTAGCTGAAAAAGCAGACTTTCTAGAAGTAGCTTATTTACTAATTTTTGGAGAACTACCAACTGCAGAACAATTAGATAAGTTCGATAAAGATATTAAAGAAGAGTCTCACGTAGATGAGGATATGAAAAAAATATTAGATGGGTTTCCTAAAAGTGCTCATCCAATGGGAGTTCTTTCCTCTCTAACAAGTGCATTAATTGCATTTAATCCAGGGTCTGTTGATGTAGATTCAGAGGAAGCAATGTACAATGCTATTGTTAAGATAATGGCAAAATTTCCTGTACTTGCTGCATGGACCATGAGAAAAAGAAAAAGTCTTCCGTTAGATTACGGAGACAATTCTCTAAGCTATGTTGAGAATCTTCATAAAATGATGTTTGCTAAGCCTAATAAAGCTTATGAATTAAATAAGATCGTAATAGATGCACTAGATAAACTATTAATACTACATGCAGATCATGAGCAAAACTGTTCTACATCTACTGTAAGAATTGTTGGATCTTCTCATGCAGGATTATTTGCATCATTATCAGCAGGAATATCTGCACTATGGGGGCCACTTCATGGAGGAGCAAACCAAGCTGTAATAGAAATGCTTGAAGCAATTAAAGAAGATGGAGGAGATACAGCTAAGTATATACAAAAAGCAAAAGACAAAGAAGATCCATTCCGCCTGATGGGATTTGGTCATAGAGTTTATAAAAACTTTGACCCAAGAGCAAAAATCATTAAAAAATCTGCCGAAGAAGTATTAGGAGACCTTGGTATAGAAGATCCAGTTCTTGACATTGCCAAAGGTCTATCACAAGTAGCTTTAGAAGATGAATATTTTGTAAAAAGAAAACTATATCCTAATGTAGATTTTTATTCAGGAATTATCTATAGAGCATTAGGTATACCTACAGAAATGTTTACAGTGATGTTTGCGCTAGGAAGATTACCAGGGTGGATTTCTCAATGGAGAGAGATGCGCCTACGCAAAGAGCCTATCGGAAGACCAAGACAAATATATACTGGAGAAAACCTTAGATCATTCAAGGATATTGCAGATAGATAATTAGAGCCTTATTAAATAAATATATTAAAAGCGCTGAATTTTTTCAGCGCTTTTTGATTTTCTAAATACTCGAGTTAATCAATTGTTTCTTTTAGAAATAAGATAATAGAATCTAAATATGATGTTATAGTATTGCTAAAATCACAATTTTACAGGGTTTAAAAAATGAAATTGATATTTTATAGTCGATTTTGTTCATTATTTTTAATATTTTTATTTTAAATCTAAATTTTACTATTTAGAAAATAAGAGTAGATAACTTTTTAAACTCTAAAAACCATGAAAGAAATTATCGTAATAAAAAATAGGTCTGATCTTGGTGCGGGAACTAGAGGATCAGATCTAGGTATAGATGCCATAGAAATAGCTGCAATTAATCAAGACAATG
This sequence comes from Aquimarina algicola, assembly GCF_006443095.1. Classification (GTDB taxonomy): domain Bacteria; phylum Bacteroidota; class Bacteroidia; order Flavobacteriales; family Flavobacteriaceae; genus Aquimarina; species Aquimarina algicola. The sequence goes on along the minus strand of NZ_VFWZ01000011.1, from coordinate 151,895 downwards.
ATTTTTTTAATTTATATGAATACGAGGATATAAAAACAGAAAATGAAAAAATATATAACAAGGTTGATAACTTATTTGCAAAGAGGATAGAAAATATATATAACGTCTGTTCAAGATTAAGTGATAGTGTCACTAAAAACCTAAAAAAAAATAAATTTCCAATAGTATTATCAGGAGATCATTCTTCTGCATTAGGTACGATTAGTGGTATTAAATCTACTTACCCACAAAAAACACTGGGAGTGGTTTGGATAGATGCACATGCAGATATACATTCACCCTATACAACACCTTCAGGCAATGTTCATGGAATGCCATTGGCAGCAGCATTGGCAGATGATCATTTGATGTTTAAAACCAATGATGTTCCTCAAAAAACGGTAGAGTTATGGGAAAAAATTAAAAATATAGGAGTAAAGGAACGAAAAATAGAACCTGAGAATATTGTCTATTTTGGAGTTAGGGATACAGAACCTGCAGAAGATAATATTTTATCTACCAATACAATTAAAAATTACTCTGTTGCAGAGATGAGATATAGAGGGTTTGAACAATGCCTACAAGAAGCTGTAAAAAGATTAGATCAATGTGACATCATTTATATTTCATTTGATGTAGACAGTATGGATTGCGATTTGGTTTCTAGAGGTACAGGAACTCCTGTATCCAAAGGATTTGATATAGATGAAGTAAAAAGTATTATAGATGCATTTATTCAAACTAAAAAAATTGCATGTTTTGAGATTGTAGAAGTGAATCCTACACTAGATAATAAAGGAAATAAAATTGCCGAAGCAGCTTTTGAAGTTTTAAACTCGACAACAAAAAATATTGAAAAAATAATAGGAAAGAAAGAAGAGATGCATAGTTACTAGCTCAAAAAAGCATCTTTTGTCAATGTTACTTAACTATTTGTTTTTTAGAGCATCATTTTGTTAAAAAAAACCAATGAAACTATTCTTATAGACATATCACCTTCATATATTTGCGGCATATATGTAAGGGTATGAAATTAAATATACAAAACGAAACATCAAGGCTTAGAGCTGTGGTTTTAGGAACAGCTGTTAGTAACGGGAATACACCAACAGTAGAAGAAGCATACGACCCTAAGTCTATAGAACATATCAAAGCAGGAACATATCCAATAGAATCAGATATGACAGAAGAAATGAATGCTGTCGCTAGAGTATTGGAGAAATATGATGTAAAAGTTTTTAGACCGGAAATTATTAAAAATTGTAATCAAATTTTTGCCAGAGATATCTCACTAGTTATAGAAGATAAATTCATAAAATCTAACATTTTACCTGATAGAGAAAAAGAGATAAAGGCAATTCAATATGTAATCGATACAATTGATCCAAAAAAAGTGTTCAAAGCACCATCAGAAGAAATACATTTTGAAGGGGGAGACATTATCATACATAATGATTATATATTTATAGGGACATACAAGGGTGAAGATTATCCTGACTGTATTGTAGCTAGAACAAATATGAAGGGAGTTGAATACATAAAAACACTCTTTCCTAATAAAATTGTAAAAGAATTTGACTTAAATAAATCAATGGAAAACCCCAGAGATAATGCTTTGCATCTTGACTGTTGTTTTCAACCGGTTGGAAAAAATAAAGCTATAATTCATAAAGAGGGATTTAGAGATATAAAAGGATACGAGTTTTTAGTAGACCTTTTTGGTAAAGAAAATCTTTTTCATATTACAAAAGACGAAATGTATGATATGAACTCAAACATATTTTCTATAGCAGAAGATATTGTAATTTCAGAAAAAAACTTTATCAGGTTAAATACATGGCTGCGTAATCATAAAATTACAGTTGAAGAAGTCCCTTATGCAGAGATCGCAAAACAAGAAGGACTATTACGTTGTTCTACAATGCCACTAATTAGAGATTAATCAATGTTGAAGATATACTCATAATTTAATAAAAAGAAAAGAATAAAAATGAGACAAATAACTAATACTATTGTAATGATTCGACCTGTTCAATTCAGAATGAATGAGCAGACTGCAGTTAATAATTATTACCAAGTTGATGGAAACATAGATTCTGAAAGTGCAAACCAAAAAGCACAGCAAGAATTTGACACCTTTGTGAAAGTATTAGAAGAAGCAGGAGTAAATGTTATTGTGATTGATGACGATCCTAAAAATGATACACCTGATTCTATTTTTCCAAATAATTGGGTTTCTTTTCATGAAAATGGAGATATAGGATTGTATCCTATGTTTGCAGTAAACAGACGTAAAGAGAGAAGACCTGAAGTCTTAGATCAATTAGAATCTTCTGGTTTCAAAATTAATAATATTGTTGATTATACGAGTGCAGAAGAAGCAGGAGTGTTTTTAGAAGGAACAGGAAGCCTGGTTTTAGACAGAGTGAATAGAAAAGCCTATTGTGCATTATCTCCCAGAGCCGAAGAAGAACTTCTTATCGAATTTTGCGAAGATTTTGAATACACTCCGGTAATATTTACAGCCTATCAAACAGTAGATCAAGAACGATTACCTATCTATCATACAAATGTAATGATGGGACTTGGTGAGACACTTGCAATAGTATGCTTAGATGCTATAGATGATAAAAAGGAAAGAAAAAACCTTATCGAACACCTAAAAAATGATAACAAAGAAATTATTGCGATCACAGAAGAACAAGTAAATAATTTTGCAGGAAATATGCTTCAAGTTGAAGGGATAGATCGTAAACGTTATCTTGTAATGTCTTCTGCTGCGTATCATAGCCTTACCAAAGAGCAAATTGCCAAGATAGAACAGCATTGTTTAATTCTTCATAGTGATCTAAATACGATAGAAACTCTTGGAGGAGGCAGTGCACGCTGTATGATGGCAGAAGTTTTTCTTCCTAAAGCTTAAATATGTAGATTTATATCTTAAAATATATAGAATATGCTTTCTAAAAAGACAAAATATGGATTAAAAGCACTAACATATATTGCCAGAAAAAAATGTGATCATCCCGTTTTAATTTCTGAAATAGCGTCTAGTGAAAATATTTCTCAAAAATTTTTAGAAAGCATACTTCTAACACTTCGAAAAACAGGATTTTTAGGATCTAAAAAAGGAAAAGGAGGTGGATATTACCTTATTAAAGATCCTAAAGACATTACTATGGCTTCTGTTATTAGAGTTTTAGAAGGGCCAATTGCAATGGTGCCTTGTGTGAGTCTTAACTTTTATGAAAAATGTGAAGACTGTCCTGATGAAGATCAATGCGCAGTGCATGGTTTGATGATAGAAGTAAGAGATAATACGCTAAAAGTATTAGAAAATAAGACACTTAGCGATTTTATGATGTAAGGGGATGTTAGTCAATATTTTTCCTAAACTTGTATGGTCCTTTAATTTTACCCCAAACTTGTTTTCCTTTTTCATCATATCCTCTATTCCAAACAGATAATTTATTTTTGCTGATAACAAAATTACTAGAGATATGATCTACAAAATTAATACTGCTAGAGCATGATCCTTTATTAGTTTTACCAGAGTATATAGTTGAAGTTTTTTTCTTAAAATAAACATCGCACCCATTTCTGATTTCAAGATCTTCAGGTTTTAGACTTTTGAGAATTTTTGGGTTTTTCCAAGCTTCTTTGTATTCTTTTGCATTATTGATAGTATAGCTTTTACTAGCAAAAGTGATAGAGTCTACTCGTTCATAAAATAATACTCGTTGACTGTAGATAATATTTTCTTTTTTTGCATCAAAGAGTTGAGAGTATACCCAGTATCCGGATTTATTTTTCCATATTCTGATATTGATTAGAGAAAGCTGAGAAAAGCTAGGGTCGTTTTCTGCTTGTTCTTTATTTGTAAAATCCCCAATTAAAAGAGACACCAAATTATGCAATTCTTTGTCTTTTACAGGCGCAGAGACGCATCCTGAAAAGAGAATGAGTAGCGAGATGATAAGTAAAAATTGCTTCATTTGGTTGTTTTAATAAAAATAACAAAAAAAGCAAAAATAGGGTAATTTATCGATAAAAATTAGCATTTTGTCCTAGTAAAATATTTATTTTGATGCGATTTTTCTAATCATGCCTCCAAAAATAAAGTAATGAAAAGGGATCATCATATACCAATATATTCTTCCCCAAATACCTTTTGGTCTAAAAGTAGCCGTTTGATGTAAAATATTATTCTCATCAATATCAAATTCTAGCCATGCTTCTCCCGGGACTCGCATTTCTGCAAATAATAACAAACGCATATTATTTTTGTCTGCAACAAGAACTCTCCAAAAATCTAAAGCATCGCCAGAGAATATTTGATCTGGGTTTGTTCTTCCTCTTCTCAGGCCAACTCCCCCAAAAAATTTATCTATATATCCTCTTATTTTCCACATCCAATTTCCGTAATACCACCCTGTTTCTCCACCAATAGCCCATATACGATTTAATGCTTTTTCTTTGTTGTAAAGTTGCATTATTTTTTGGTCTTTAAAACAACCTCTTTTAGGCACAGTAATATATTTTTGAATGTCTTTTTTGAATCTACTACTGATCATAGAATCTTTCCAGCTTGATACAACCTGATTTTGCTCTATTTTTATAAAAGCAAGTTCCAAAGCTCGTTTATAGGTCATAGGTTTGATGTCTAATAACTGTTGGAGCCTATTGTCATTTGCTATTACGGGTATACTCATGCTATCTACAAGGTTTAAAGCAAGTTTATATGAGGTAGAAGTTACAAAGTATAACCAGTAAGAAGAAAGTTTAGGAGTCATGATAGGTAATGTGAAAATCAATAATTTGATGCCTCTGGTCTTGGCATATTGATATAACATTTGTTTGTATGTAAGAATATCAGGTCCGCTAATATCATAAGATTCATTATAACAATTCTGATTGCCTAATACCCCTATCATAAAGTTAAGAACATCTCTAATTGCGATAGGTTGTGTTTTGGTATTTACCCATTTTGGAGTAATCATTAAAGGAAGCTTTTCACACAGATCTCTAATGATTTCAAAAGAAGAACTACCGGATCCTACAATAATGCCTGATCGTAATACAGTAAGATGATAATTCCCTTTATAAAGTGTTTCTTCTACATTTTTTCTAGACCAAAGGTGTTTTGATAAGTTTTTTTCATTGACAATACCACTTAGGTAGATCACTTGTTTAATATTTGTATGAGCTACATATGCATTAAAATTCTGAGCAGAAATTTCTTCTTTTTTATCAAAATCAGTTGTAGAAGAACTCATAGAATGTATAAGATAATACGCTGCATCTATTTCTTTTGGGAGTTTTGTAAAGTCAGGGGATTCTAAAAAATCAATCTCTACAACAGAAACTTTATTTTTTGTGTCTTCATCAATAGATAACCTATTCTTATCTCGTACACAGCATATAAGTTCATGACCTGCATTAATAAGTAATGGTAATAATCTCATACCAATATACCCATTGGCACCAGTAATAAGAATTCGCATTTTTTAAGTAAAAGATACAAAGAATTTTTTCTTAATTAAAACAATATCATCGTATTACATTATATTTTTTTATTCTTTGTGAACGGTATAATAGCTGAGTCATTGATTTTAAGATATAGAGTGATGCGATATTCTATAACTCAAAACTTTGCGAATGATATCCATTTTAGTTTAATCGGTTTTATTTAATGTAACAAGGATTTTTAATCTTGTGTTGATTAAGATGAAAACTTTGATTTATAAACACTGTAAAAAGTATAAATGTCATGGTCGAACACTATAATTTCTATTATCTTTGCTCCCTAATTTTATTAAGATGAGTTTGCAGGAGGTTATTTCACAAAAAGTAAAAGAATCTATACAAGAATTATATAACGCAGTTTTAGATACTGTAGAATTACAAGCAACTAGAAAAGAATTTGAAGGAGATGTTACAGTAGTTGTTTTTCCTATGCTGAGAGTGGTTAAAGGAAATCCTGTGCAAATAGGAGAAGCTATCGGAAAGTATCTTGTAGAACAAGTAGATGAAGTTTCTAATTTTAATGTGGTAAAAGGATTTTTGAACCTTGTGATCACAGATACGTATTACCTGGACTTTTTTAATAAAATCAAAGATGAAGAACAATATGGTTTTGTAAATGTTAATGAAGAAGAAAAATCAGTTATGGTTGAATATTCTTCACCAAACACCAACAAACCATTGCATTTAGGACATGTACGTAATAATTTGTTAGGATACTCTGTCGCAGAGATCATCAAAGCAAGTGGAACAAAAGTGTACAAGACTCAAATCATAAATGATCGAGGGATACATATCTGTAAATCGATGATTGCCTGGCAGAAATTCGGAAATGGAGAAACACCTGAATCTACTGGACTTAAAGGAGATAAGTTAGTAGGTAATTATTATGTAAAATTTGATCAGGCTTACAAAGAAGAAATCGCACAACTGATTAAAGAAGGAAAATCAGAAGAAGAAGCCAAAAAAGAAGCTCCAATACTTCTAGAAGCTCAAAAAATGCTTCGTGACTGGGAATCTGGTGATAAAGATGTTGTAGCATTATGGAGCAAGATGAATAGTTGGGTATATGATGGTTTTGAACAGACATACAAAACACTTGGTGTAGATTTCAATAGTTATTACTATGAGAGCGATACATATTTACTAGGTAAAGATAATATTCAAGAAGGGCTGTCAAAAGGTATTTTCTATACAAAAGAAGATGGTTCTGTATGGTGTGATCTTAGTGATCAAAAGCTTGATGATAAATTGGTATTAAGAAGTGATGGTACGTCTGTATATATGACTCAGGATATAGGTACTGCCATACAACGTGTAAAAGATAATCCGAGTGTAGGTGGTATGATTTATACGGTCGGAAACGAGCAAGATCATCATTTTAAAGTACTATTTGCAATCTTGAAAAAATTAGGATATAACTGGGCAGAAAACTTACATCATCTTAGTTATGGTATGGTAGATTTACCTAGTGGAAAAATGAAAAGTAGAGAAGGAACAGTAGTAGATGCAGATGATCTAATTAGAGAAATGACCAAAACTGCTGCAGAAATCTCTAAAGATCTAGGAAAATTAGATGGTTATTCTGAAGAAGAAAAAGCCGAAGTATACAAAACAATTGGTTTGGGAGCTTTAAAATACTTTATACTCAAAGTAGATCCTAAAAAACGTATCCTTTTTAATCCTGAAGAGTCAGTGGATTTTCAAGGGAATACGGGACCATTTATACAGTATACTTATGCGCGAATTCAAGCCATTTTACGTAAAGCTGATTTTGATTGGAGTCAATCAATTGAAAATATAACATTACATCAAAAGGAAAAAGAATTAATAAAACAATTAGAGCTATATCCAGAAGTTATACAAAATGCTGCAAAAGAACTTAGCCCTGCTCTAATGGCTAATTATACTTATGATCTTGTTAAAAGCTATAATTCATTTTTTCAGAATGTATCTATATTTGGAGCAGATACAGATGCAGAGAAAATATTCCGCGTTCAGCTTTCAAGTCTTGTAGGTAATACTATTAAGTCTGCTTTTAAAACATTGGGAATCAATGTTCCTGAAAGAATGTAGTTAAAATATTAGATAAAAGTTAAAAATTAGTATTTCTAGAAGCTTTTTTGAATAGCAAAAAGTTCTTACAACGATATTTTACCCCTTTTTATCTAAAGAAACTGTTGAAAATAAGCAGTTTATAGTGAAGTGATTAATGTGTTTGTTATTTTTGTAAAATGAAGATTGAAGTATTTAGAGCTGTTGAGCAAGACCTATCATTAATGCAACGATTGTTTTATCAAACGGTGACTACTTACGGGTCTGCCGTTTTTACAAAATCAGAAATAAAACAATACTCTCAATTGGCGAGTGATACTTCATATTGGTTAGACAAATTTGAAACAGAATATATTTATAATGCCAAATTAAATGGTGAAATTATTGGTTCTGTTTTTATGAATGCCAAAGGCCATATAGAATATATTTTTATTAATAGAAATTATCATGGATTAGGAGTTGCTTCAAAATTGTATAATACCGTAGAAGAAATTGCTAGAGAAGATAAAATTATTACGTTAACAACATCTATTAATAAGCAAACGCGTTCTTTTTTTGAAAGCAAAGGGTTTCAAATTATTAAAAATGCTGTAAGAGTTTCAGGAGGAGAAGAAGTTATTACTTATAGTGGAATCAAGCATCTTTAGAAATTAACCCTAAACATAGCATTAGGAGTAAAGCCAAGACCTAATTGTCGAACCTCTTCTACATTATTTTCGGGATTAATCCTGTAATAATTGTTTACTGTATTTTCTGAACTCAAAATGTTCCATATCGATAATCCCGCAGTTGCACTGATTTTTTTTGAAAGCTTAAAATTATATATGGCAGAAGCATCCCATCTAAAGTAATCTTCGATAGTCTCTGTATTAGGGTGATTATAATTTATGGTGTTATCTTCATTGATCTCATTGCCAAAAACAGGTCGAGTTGTAGGAATACCACTATGCCAATTGATACCACTCGAGAATTTAAATTTTTTAAAAGAGTAAGAAAGAGCAAGATTAACATTATGCCTGATATCTATATTGTTAGGAAAATCTCTTTCGGTTAGTGTATTGAAAGCATAATTGTTTTCAGCAAAAGAGTAACTGAGCCATGCACTTAATTTCTTAAAGCTTTTATTGATCAAAAAATCAACTCCTTTTACAGTATAACTTCCATGGTCTTCTTGAAATTCCAGTTGATTTTGAAATCCTTGACTTTGTGCAATAATACCATCTACATGTTTATAATAAAAATCTGTACTAATCAACCAATTATTGTGATTGTAACTCAAGCCTAATGAAACTTGTTGACTTTTTAAAATAGGTATATCATCGTCATTAGATAATATCCATTTTCTATTTTCTACTCCCAAAAAATCATTTTGTGACTCAATAATTTGAGAAGTGATTTGGCTCTTTAGTTCACCTAAAACCTCAACTGTAAAATGATTATTAAACCGATGATTAAAGCTAATTCTGGGTTCTACCAAAAATGTATCGAATTTTTCAAAATAATTGGCACGAGCACCTATGTTAAGATGGGTGTTACTATCTTTTGATTTATACTCAATTTCAGAAAAAATACCATGTGTACGGACAACTTCTTTTATCAAATCCCTAAAAACAGGATTGTTTACATCTCTAAGGTTCGAAATTCCGGTTTCATTAAATTGATATCCTGTTTTTAAATTGATACTAGAGTTGAGCTGTAACAATGTATTTACTTTTACGCCACTTTCTAAAACCTCATTTTCTTGTAGCAATCGTTGATCATTAACAATATCAGAGTTTATAGCTTCTAACGTATAATTTGTACCATACAACAAAATTTCACTTTTAAAAAAATCATTCCAGTTTCTTTGATAAGAAATACCTGCTGCGCTATTGTTTTGTGTAAGATTACTTTCTCGGGAAAGATTAATTAGATTTATCTTTGTATTTTCTTGAAAATCAAGATTATTTCTAATCACTAAAGCATTTACCTTGATAAGGTCTTTGTCAGTAAATTGATACAACCACCGTAAACTTGCATCATAAAAAGAAAACTCATCATTGGTATTAAAAATATTCTCAGAATTATTAACCACTTCAGAATCCTGAAAAGCCTTGTCAAAGAACTGATTATAAGTAGGAGTTTCAAGAATTTCGCTCATTGATTTTCTTACAGATAATTGAAGAGAAGATTTCTTACCGATAGGTGTATCTATATAGGCGTCTGCACTAATCATATTGGTTCCAATGCTCGCATCGAGTTCGGTATTAATTTCATTACTTGTATTCATAGCAATTACGCTAGAAACACCATCTCCGTAAACAGTACTTGACCCGTTTTTGATGAGTTGTACATTTTTGGTTAGATAAGGATTAAAAGCAGAAATGAGTCCTAAGAAATGTCCGGACTGATACATTTTGATACCATCCCAAAGAATAAGGTTCTGATCATTAGTTCCCCCTCTCACGTTGATATCAGAAACAGTTTCTTGTACACTTAAAATCCCGGGTAATGCCTGAATTGTTTGTAATAAATCAGGTTCAATGAGTCCGGGAAGAATACCAAAGTCTGTATAATCTATGCTAATCGAACCATCAGATTTTTTGTCAATCCCCTTGATTAAATAATCATTAAGTACTACTTCATTTAAATATTGTACTTCTGGAATCATAGTGATTGATTTGCAAGGGGAATCTAAAAAGTCATTTGCGGAAAGAAATATTGTTTTATATCCAATAAAATTGACCGTAATGATTTCGTTGCTATTTTTAATTACTAGTTTAAATTCTCCATTTTGATTGCTAATTGTTGCATTGCTTTTGGTTTGTATGGTTGCATTAGCAACAGGTTCATCATTTACAGGTGATTTCAGAGTGCCACAAACCGTTTGTGTTTGCTCATTTTTGCGGCTTAAAGTAATAGTAGCGTCATTTAAAAATGTATAGATGAAAGGAGTATTGTTTTCGAGATAGGATATAGTACTTTTTAGATTTAATTCTTCAGAAGGTTTTATCAAGACAATTCCCTTTAGATCACTATCTGCATAAGAAAAATTACAGTTGAATTTTTTTTGAGTTTGTTCTAGAATAGAGATAAGAGATATATTATCCTGTGTAGATTGTGCAGATACTTCACAGAAAAGAAAACAAAAAAAAGTAAATAAAACTGTGATTTTATATTGTATCACTCCTTAGACAAGGTTATTGTTTTGTTTTTGATCTCATATTTCAAATGCATAGGTATGGTTATAGATTGTAATGCTGTTTGAATATCTGAATGTACAAAATTACCTGTAAAAAGTTTATCTAAGCTGACATTTTTTGTCAAAATAGTAACATTATATTGTCTCTCAAACTCTTCTAATATGTATTGATAAGGAGTACTCTTGAACGAACTGCGATTTTCTTTCCAATCAGGAGCAACAGCAGAGGTTTTATAATTCGATATTTCATTATTAATCACTCTGAAAGCGTTTCCTGCCGGTAATTTGATTACATTATTTTGATAGGTTACACTAACTAATCCTTCGTAACAAACAACTTCAAAATAATTGTTTCGTTGCTTTACATTGAATTGAGTACCTAATACACTGACGATGCCTGATGCGGTTTCAACATCAAACTTTTTTCCCTTGGCAACTTTAAAAAATGCTTCACCTTCTAAAGAAATCTCTCGATTATTCTGCCACGAATCATTATTATATTTAATAGAAGATAAGGCATTAAGCTCAACTATAGAAGTATCAGGTAATTCTACAGAAGTTTTTTGAGTAATCGCTGTATCTACGGTAGTGAGAGGGGAATAAAAAAATGTAAAATAAATGCCAAAAAACAGCACAAACATAGCTGCAACTTTCAAGATCATAGATACGTATGATTTGGTATTTCTTTTACTTTTATGAGTTTGTAATTGAGACGTCAAGCTAATCAGATGGTCTTCGACATCATATTCTGGAGCTTTGAATTTTTTGGCAGTATCAGAAATTTGAACATAGGAATCATGTTCGTTTAAACTTTTAAACGTTTCTAACTCATCCGGTGTTAGCGTTTCATGATCTAACCATTTACTTATAACATCTTCTTTTTTCATCTCCTAAGTTATATTATTATAACAACAGTGGTTTACAAATTCCTACCACTAATATGTTAAATTCCTTCAATTTCTTTTCTTAATTTTTCTAAAGCCCCATAAATTCTTTTTTCTACTGCTTTTCTAGAAATCCCAAGTAGTTCTGATATTTCTTTATGTTTTTTTCCTTCAACTCTATTTAATAAAAAAGCAACTCGTTGAGGTTCGGTTAATTTTTTGAGAGCATTTTGATATTTGATTAAATATTCTTTTTCTTCTAATATAAATTCAGGACTCTCATTAGTTCTGTCGTGATGTTCTAATTTTTGAAATTTAAGCTTAACTTTATGATGTTTAATTTCATTAAGTGATAAATTATTAGCGACAGTATACAAGAAGCTCTTAGCCTTTTGCAAAGGAATTTTCTTACAATTATCCCATAATTTTATGAATGCCTCTTGTACTTTATCACTTGGTAAAATATGTTCACCATATTTATAATAGATAAAGTCATGTAGTTCTTTAGAATGTTTTCTAAATAATTCAGAAAATATTTTTTCTTCACAGACATCCTCGAACAGGTCTTTTGGCATAGCAAACTATTTTTGCTAAAATTAAAAAAAAATGAGAATCATGGTAGGAATTTTTAGTTCTAAGTTGTTATTAAATAAATCGTAATGGATTAAAATTGCTATGAAAATTGAAAAATTCTTTCTTTACTTTTTTGTAAGTTTATTTGTACTATGTATAGCTTGTCAGGAAGAAAAAACTGAGAGTATTGTTCCTAATGATGAAAATACTTCTATTCCTAAAGACTCAGAATTAGCTGCCCTTGTCAAAAACGTAACTACTCACGATGGTTCTTTTGATGATATTGTTGATAAAAGTTATTGTTTTAGCATAAAGTTGCCATACTCTATCTTTCAAAATGGAAGAATCTTAAGAATAGACAAAGAAGAGGATTACACTAATTTGTCGACCTCGGATAAAATCGAAATTCAATTTCCTGTAACAATTACTTTGAGTGATTATAGAGAAATTGTGATACAAGATGCAAATGAACTTTCTGCTTTGTCAAGTAGTTGTAGGCAAGGAGAAGATGATGATATAGAGTGTATCGATTTTATTTATCCTATACAAGTATCTACTTTTAATATAAATACAAACCGGCTAGTAACAGAAGAAGTTGTACATGATTCTGTACTTTTTCAAATTATAAATACCCTTAATAGTAATTTAATTGTTAGTGTGAATTATCCTGTTGATTTGCTTCTGCATAATAGTGAAAAGGTTGAAGTTTTGCATAATACAGAACTCACGAATGCTATTTTGGATGTAATATCAGCATGTAACGAAAACGATAATTGATCAATTGTCAAGACCCCCTATTAGAAAAGATCGCTACTTGGCGATCTTTTTTTTGTTTAACATTTTTTCTGTTTTGTTAAACAAAAAGTTAAAGTAATGCTAAAACGAATCTTTGGGGTTAGTATTTTTTTGTGTAAGTTGTTTAATCACCAAACAATAAATTTAAAACCCATGAAATTTAAACATCTATTCAAGACAATTTATCTAACACTTTTTGTAATCACTTTGGTTGCTTGTAGTGATGATGACGATACGACTTTTCCTGCAGATTCAGAATCAATTGCAGACTTTGTATTAGATAATCAAGATCAATATAGTTCTTTATTAGCGGCTTTAGAAAAGGCTAACTTAGTACAAACTTTATCAGGAACAGGAAACTTTACTGTTTTTGCACCGAACAATGCAGCTTTTAATGAATTCTTAGGAGATCGTAGCTTAGATGATTTTTCTGAAGAAGAAATTAAAACTCTTTTAGAAAATCATGTTTTAGGAATAAAAGTTCTTTCTAGTGAAATCCAAACAGGATATGTTAAAAATCAAGCAGATTTTAGTTCTTATATCGCCAAAGAAGGAGATAATGTAACAATCAACGGAGTTGCTAGTGTTACTACTGCAGATGTAGAAAGATCAAATGGAGTTATACATGCTGTAGATAAAGTGATTGACACTCCCTCATTGCTTACTTTTGCTGCTTTGGATCCTAGCTTATCATCTTTGGCTACTACGGCTATAACAACAACTGGTTTTGAAACAGATTTTGGAGCTGTTTTAGGAGATAAAACAGGTAATGCTCTTACCTTATTAGCGCCAACTAATATGGCATTTATGAATCTTGGAGATATCTCAGGTTTATCTGCTGGTGAATTAGAACAAATTTTATTGAATCATGTGATCAGTGGTAGTCTTTTATCAGAAGGACTTTCTACAGGATATAGTAGCACACTAGCTTCAGTAACTTTTGGAGATGATACATCCAATTTAAGTATTTATATTAATACGTCTGATGGTGTCGAATTTAATGGAATATCTAAAGTTTCAACTGCTGATATTGTAGCTACTAATGGTGTGATTCATATTGTAGATGAAGTAATTACATTGCCAACAGTAGTAACTTTTGCAACAGCAGATCCTACTTTTTCTACTTTAGAAACTGCATTAACGACATTAACACCTTCTACAGATTTTGTAGCAACACTTAGTACAACTGGTGCAGCTCCTGCTCCTTTTACCGTATTTGCACCAACAGATGATGCTTTTGGTAACATTACTGTGCCTAGTGATGAAGACGATGTAGCTGATATTCTAAATTATCATGTTGTTACAGGATCAAATGTTCGCTCTTCTGATCTTGTTGATGGGCCTGTAGCTACATTAAATGGAAATGTAACTATCGATGCTTCTGCACCAAGTGTAAAAGGAGCAGAAAATGACACAGCTAGTAATATAGTTGCGACTGATGTTCAAGCTGTTAATGGAGTAATACACGTTATAGATCAAGTATTATTGCCAGCAGCTCCAGTAGTATTTTAAACTACTTTTTATAATATACTAATTCCGGGTTATCCTAAATCTATAAATATAACCCGGAGTTATTACTTCACACTTCTTTTCTAACATATTAACTCTAAAATTTTATCACATGAAAACGATAATCAAAAGATTAACGGTACCCTTGTTGTGCCTCATCGTAACGAATTTTTTTATCTCTTGTCAGGATGATGATTCACAAAATCAACCGGCAGAACAAAACGTTCAATTTGAAGAATCCAAAATCATAAGTTTTGATGCCATCGAAGAAATGACTCAAAATATTATCGATGGTGAATTGGCTGTTGAAGAAAGCGAGGCCTCTGGATCTGAAAATCAAAACAAAGTATTTGGGTTTAACATCAGCAGAGAAAAACGTATCTATGATTTTTCCGGGACTGTTAATAGTGGTGCAGGTTCAGGAACCGAACTTTCAGGAGAACTTAAACTCAACTTTACATTCTATCATGCCAGCTTTACAATTGTAAGAGGTGTTCTAGAATTGCCCGATGGTGCAATAGCAAGAACCAGAGGAGCAATTATAAGTGATGGTTTTGTATATCTTATTATTAATCCACCGGGAAGAGATTTAATTTTTGGTATTGGTAGAATAGGAGATGATGGTAATTTACAAGGAGGGTTCAGATTATTTACAAATGGCGGTGTTGGCAGAGGTTCTTGGACTGCTACTCTTACAGAAGCTACTTTTCCAAACAAAACTATAGTAGAGTTAGCAGTAGAAGATGGTAGGTTTACAACATTGGTTGGCGCATTACAAGCTGCGGATTTAGTAGGAGCATTAAATGGAGAGGGTCCTTTTACTGTATTTGCACCTACGGATGATGCCTTTGCTGCTTTAGAAACAATTCCTGAAGGAGAAACATTAAAAGAAATTCTTTTATATCATGTTGCAAGTGGAAGATTAAATACTTCATCTTTACTAGAACAAGAACTAATAGAAACATTGCAAGGTGAAAATGTAAAAGTAAGTCTAAATAGCGAAAATGAGATTGTTATCAATGATACTGTAAAATTGTTATCTGCAAATATTGGTGGATCTAATGGTGTTATTCAAGTAATTGATGCAGTACTTATCCCACCATCTTTTAGACCATTGCAAAGTATCGTTGATACTGCAATTGCTACTCCAGAGTTATCCACATTAGTTAGCGCGTTACAAGCTGCAGATTTGGTAGGAGCATTAAGTGGAGAAGGTCCATTTACTGTATTTGCTCCTACTAATACTGCTTTTGAAGCTTTAGAAGCAATACCCGAGGGAGATGCTTTGAAAGAAGTATTACTATATCATGTAGCTTCCGGAAAATTTACAGCAGCAGATTTATTAGAAAAACAGACGGTTACAACTTTACAAGGAGCAGAAGTAACAATTGAAAAAGATGAAGAAGGGAATGTACTTCTAAATGGTTCTATAAAAGTTATGACTGCTGATATAGAGGCTACAAACGGAATTATTCATTTGATTACAGGAGTTTTACTTCCTCCTGCAGAAATACAAAGTATCGTTGATACTGCAATTGCTACTCCAGAGTTATCCACATTAGTTGGCGCGCTACAAGCTGCAGATTTGGTAGGAGCATTAAGTGGAGAAGGTCCATTTACTGTATTTGCTCCTACTAATACTGCTTTTGAAGCTTTAGAAGCAATACCCGAGGGAGATGCTTTGAAAGAAGTATTACTATATCATGTAGCTTCCGGAAAATTTACAGCAGCAGATTTGCTAGAAAAGCAGACGGTTACAACTTTGCAAGGAGCAGAAGTAACAATTGAAAAAGATGAAGAAGAGAATGTGCTTCTAAATGGTTCTATAAAAGTTATGACTGCTGATATAGAAGCTACAAATGGAATTATTCATGTAATCACAGGAGTTTTACTTCCTCCGATGGCTCAAAATATTGTAGATATCGCAGTAGCAACTCCAGAGTTATCTACATTAGTTGGCGCATTACAATCAGCAGAATTGGTTGATGCTTTAAATGGAGAAGGTCCATTTACCGTATTTGCCCCTACAAATGCTGCTTTTGAAGCGCTAGAAACAATTCCTAGTGGAGAAGCATTGAAACAAGTACTACTATACCATGTTGTATCGGGTAAATTTACTGCTCAAGAGTTATTAAGAGAACATACTGTAACCACTTTGCAGGGAGATCGAGTAACAATTCAACGAAACTTTAGAGGACAAGTCATCCTCAATCGTAGAATAAAAGTAGAGCTTGCAGATATAGAAGCTTCTAATGGTATTGTACATGTAATCAAAAACGTATTAATTCCGCCTAGACATTAAACAAAAAAGTAAGTAGTGTTTTAGTAAGTAACGGCTAGAAGAATTTCTCTCTAGCCGTTACTATTATAGATATCTATATTTAAGCTTATAACTGAATACTTATCTTCTTTATATTTCTATAACTCCATTCTTTATTTATAGGTGACAAATTCTTAAATTTGCACGATCTATCCGGATGAGGTAGTGTTTTGTTAAAAAACTATAATATATGTTTGATAATTTAAGCGATAAGTTAGATAAAGCTTTACATATTTTAAAAGGACACGGGCAAATTACCGAAGTAAATGTAGCCGAAACATTAAAAGAGGTAAGAAGAGCATTAGTTGATGCCGATGTTAACTATAAAATAGCAAAAGAATTTACAGCTACTGTTAAGGAAAAAGCATTAGGTCAAAATGTGTTAAAGAGTCTTAAGCCAGGCCAATTGATGGTAAAATTGGTAAAAGATGAATTGACTGAGCTTATGGGAGGTGATGTTGCAGGAGTTAACCTATCAGGAAATCCATCTGTAATTTTAATGTCGGGATTACAAGGTTCTGGTAAAACAACATTTTCTGGAAAACTTGCAAATTATCTTAAAAACAAAAAAACCAAGAAACCGCTACTTGTAGCTTGTGATGTGTATAGACCTGCAGCGATTGATCAGTTGCATGTCGTAGGAGAGCAAATCAACGTAGAAGTATATAGTGATAAAGGTAATAATGATCCCGTTGCAATTGCAAAAGCTGGTGTAGCTCATGCCAAAGCGAATGGATTTAATGTTGTGATTATAGATACGGCAGGGCGATTAGCTGTTGATGATGAAATGATGACAGAAATTGCTAATATTCATAAAGCAATTACTCCTAATGAAACCCTTTTTGTAGTAGATTCTATGACAGGTCAAGATGCTGTAAATACAGCAAAAGCCTTTAATGATATCCTTAATTTTGATGGAGTGATCCTCACAAAATTAGATGGTGATACTAGAGGTGGAGCAGCATTATCAATTAAATCTGTTGTAAATAAACCCATCAAATTTATAGGTACAGGAGAAAAGATGGAGGCGATAGATGTATTCTATCCTTCTCGTATGGCAGATCGTATTCTGGGAATGGGTGACGTAGTTTCTCTTGTAGAAAGAGCTCAAGAGCAATTTGATGAAGAAGAAGCCAGAAAACTACAAAAGAAAATCGCCAAAAATCAATTTGGATTTGATGATTTCCTTAAACAAATCCAGCAGATCAAAAAAATGGGTAACATGAAAGATCTTGTTGGTATGATTCCTGGTGCGGGTAAAATGATGAAAGACATAGATATAGACGATGATGCTTTTAAACATATAGAAGCTATTATCCATTCTATGACACCACAAGAAAGAGCTAAACCTCAAATCATAAATTCTAGTCGAAAAAAACGTATTGGAAAAGGTTCTGGAACATCAATTCAACAAGTTAATCAACTATTAAAACAGTTTGATCAAATGAGTAAAATGATGAAAATGATGCAAGGCGGAGGCGGCAAAAGAATGATGCAGATGATGGGTAAAATGAGATAATTTAAAAATTAAAAACAAAATATAATAGGATATTTCAGGGGTGCATTATGGAAGTTTTAGACGGAAAAAAAATCAGTAACGACATAAAAGACGAGATAGCGGCAGAAGTTCAGAAAATGAAAGAGCGTGGAGAAAAAGTACCACATCTTGCTGCTGTTTTGGTTGGAAACGATGGCGCAAGTTTAACCTATGTAGGAAGTAAAGTTAAGGCGTGTGAACGAGTAGGTTTTGAATCTACATTAGTCAAAATGCCTAGTACGACTAGCGAAATTGAACTACTTGCAAAGATTAAAGAGCTTAATGAAGAAGATGATATAGACGGTTTCATTGTACAATTACCATTACCTCCTCAAATTGATACACAAAAAGTACTCTTAGCAGTAGATCCAGACAAAGATGTAGATGGTTTTCATCCTATGAACTTTGGTAAAATGGCGTTAGATATGTCTACTTTTATTCCTGCAACACCTTTTGGTATTTTAGAATTACTAGAGCGATATAATGTAGATACAAAAGGGAAACATACAGTAGTAATAGGAAGAAGCCACATTGTGGGTAGACCAATGAGTATCCTAATGGGTAGAAAAGGTTGGCCGGGTAACTCAACAGTTACTTTGACTCATAGTCATACTAAAAATATTACTCAGATTATATCACAAGCAGATATAGTCATTTCAGCACTAGGGGTTCCCAACTTCTTGAAAGCAGAAATGGTTAAAGATGATGCTGTGGTGATAGATGTTGGTATTACAAGAGTCGCTGATGATTCTAAGCCTAAGGGGTATAAAATTGTAGGAGATGTAGATTTTGAAAATGTAAGTAAAAAAACATCTTTTATTACACCGGTACCTGGTGGAGTAGGTCCTATGACTATAGCAATGTTATTAAAGAATACGTTATTAGCTAGAGAAAGACATCGTGTAAATAGTAAGAAATAATAAAAACACAAAAAGACAAAAAAATAAGAGATAAGAATTCAAAATTTTTATCTCTTATTTTTTTTGTAATTGTTTAAGATGATTTAGGTTTTAATGTAAGCCAAGTTCTTTTTTGTTGGTTTTAAACTTTTTAAATAAAGATTTAGCTATAGCTTAAGAAAAATCTTTCATTAATAGTAATCTTATTTTTTATAAAAAGTATAAAAACAAAAATGTTAGAGTTAAATATTTAACTCTAACATTTTGTTACATTTATTTTTTGGTGATTGGATAAATTCTTAATCACTGCATGTGATAGAACTAATTTTTTATCACTAATATTTTATTTTTTAATCTTCGTTAAATTTATCAGCACTTATATTGTCTTGAGTATTTCCAGTGCTGTATCCACTTCCTGTAGGTAAAAGGTCTAATGCTAAGTTATAAGAAGGAACATTTATACCTTTAGATGTTTTTACAGTTTTGAAATCTAAATATTGCTCACTCTTCTCATATAATGCATTTTTAGAGAAAGTACCGTAACGCTTACCATCTTTTACTGTTTCTACCCATTGCTTACCATAAGCAATCTTTAAGAAGTACTCACCTTCAGGTATGTTTCTTATAAACTGAACAGCATTAGAATTTATGTAAGTAACACGTACTAATTCGTCGTCTTTCTCAGTTTTACCCATTTTGTACATCTTAACAACTACTTCAGTATTTTTACCTACTTTAATTTTTAAGTAGTTGTCAAGTTTATAGTCAAACTTTCCTTTAAAGTTAAATGACTTAGGAGTTGCTCCTGACTTATATGTTTTCTTCTCCCAAGAAGAATATTTATCCTCTCTTGATACTTCTATAGCTGCGGCAGCTGTAGAAGGAGCTGGTGATGAATTCGAACCGTAAGATGGTGTAGTAGATTCTATTGGCGTTGATGCAACGTTAGAACCTCCTTTTTGAGCTCTTCTATTGGCTTCTTCAAGTGCTCTTCTTGTTTCTTCTGTATCTGCTAAAGCTCTTCTAGCTGCGGCATCTTTAGATCTTTTTGCAGCTTCTGCATCAGCGATTGCTTTTGCAGCATTTGCTTCAGCTTCTCTTTTTAATCGCTCTGCATCCGCAATAGCTTTTCTTGCAGCTTCTTCAGCGGCTCTTTTTGCAGCTTCTGCTTGAGCAATTGCTTGTGCTGCTGCTTTCTTAGCAGCTTCTCTTTTTGCTGCTGCTTCGGAAGCGGCTCTCTCAGCATCTGCAATACGACTGTCCTGTGTTAAGTGGGCAGTGATTACAAATCCGTTCATACTTTTGTACTGAATGGTACTCCATTCTCCGTAGCCTGAGTTGATTACGTATACTTGAGTTCCTTGAGGAACCTCAGCAATGGTATTATAATTAAAACCAGGTCCACTCCTTACTTCTAATTTACGAGCAGACATCAAATACTGATCAGCCTGAGCATGAGCAGTAGAGAAGGTAATCACCAAAAGCAGAATAAATGTAAAAATTGACTTCATATCTCTTGTTTTTTAGTAGATTGGGTTATGTTTAATTCAATAATTATTATTTCAATAATTTTAGTTCTAAAAAATTAAATTCTTACAAAAGCCTTAAAAATTAACCAATTCTAATTCTTTTTAAATGCTTTAAATTATTGTTTTTCAGTAAGTTAATTTATATAGTCTTTAGTAAAACTTTAATAATTAAGGTTAAATTCCTGAAAGAAAAACTATTAAAACATATTCAAAAGTAGTGTTTTATAATTAAAAACACAACTTGTTTTGAATTTATTTCTACAAAAATAATATTTTCTTTCTATTAATTTGTGTTTTTCAACGATTTTTTTTGTCATTACAACCGATTTATTCACTGCCTATATTGCGCTTATACGGTTTGTAAATTTTATGTTATCAATATGTGAATATAATGCGTTTTTAAGTTTTTTTAAGAGAAATTAACTGTTTCTTCTATTCTGAAAAACTTCAAAAATGAAATCTTCTAGTGCTTCTCTTTGATTAGATCAGGAAATTTTTTTTGAAATTTTAATAATCTAGGAATTGATACATTTTTAATATATGGATTATTTGGATTTCTTTTTTCATAATCTTGGTGATAGTCTTCTCCTACCCAAAATTTTTGAAATGGTAAAATTTCTGCAGCTATTGCTCTATTTAGCTTTTTGGCAAGCTCATCTTTTTTCTTTTGTATAATTTGTTTCTGTTTGTCATTTTGATAAAATATGATTGATCTGTATTGTGATCCATGATCCGGACCTTGACCATTTATTTGAGTTGGGTTTTGGGAACCAAAGTATACGTCTACCAATGTTTCAAAAGAAACAATATTTGGGTCGTATAGGATTTCAACAGCTTCTGCATGCCCGGTACGTCCTGTGTTGCTTGCTTGGTAAGTGGGATTTTCAGTATGACCTCCGGAGTAACCAGATATAGATTCTTTTACACCTTTAACACTTTCGTACACAGCTTCTACACACCAAAAACATCCACTTGCAAAATATGCTTTTTCTAAACCATTAACAGGTTCTACTTTTACAGGTTTTATATCTTTTTGTGTTGTTTTGTCTTTTTTGTTTGATTGACCGTTGCTATTGCAGCTTAATAATAAGAGTGCAGAAACAAATAGTATTGAAATGATATTTTTCATAAAAATTAAATTTTTAAGATAAGTCAGGTTACTTTAAAAAAACTTTCATTATATATATAAAAGATAACAAACTGTTTTATGTTTACTATTTTGTAAATACCAAAAGAGCAGTAATTCTTATTAAAATTACTGCTCTTTTTTTGTCTTATTTATATATGGTATGATTTATCCATTCATCGAAATAAGGAATTCATCGTTATTTCTTGTTTGTTTAAATCTTTCATTGATAAACTCCATTGCTTCTACAGGGTTCATATCTGCCAGATATTTTCTCATAATCCACATACGTTGTATTGTAGTGTCATCTAACAAAATATCATCACGTCTTGTACTACTTGAAATAAGATCAATCGCAGGGAATATACGTTTATTGGCAATACGTCTATCCAATTGTAATTCCATATTACCCGTCCCTTTGAATTCTTCAAATATAACTTCATCCATTTTAGAGCCGGTTTCTGTAAGGGCGGTTGCGATTATCGATAGAGATCCTCCTCCTTCTATATTTCGTGCGGCACCAAAGAAACGTTTTGGTTTGTGCAATGCATTAGCGTCAACACCACCACTTAAGATTTTCCCACTAGCAGGTTGTACCGTATTATATGCTCTTGCTAAACGAGTTATAGAATCTAATAGTATTACAACATCATGACCACACTCTACGAGCCTTTTGGCTTTTTCTAATACGATGTTTGCTACTTTTACATGTTCGTTTGCTTCTTTGTCAAAAGTAGAAGCAATAACTTCGCCTTTAACATTACGTTGCATATCTGTTACTTCTTCTGGTCTTTCATCAATTAGTAAAATCATTTGATATACTTCAGGATGATTAGCAGCAATTGCATTGGCTACATCTTTAAGTAGCATGGTTTTACCAGTTTTAGGTTGCGATACAATCATACCACGTTGCCCTTTTCCTATAGGAGCAAATAAATCCATTATTCTGGTAGAGATTGTGCTTTGTTTTTCGGCCAGTTTAAATTTATCCTGAGGAAACAAAGGTGTTAAGTGTTCAAAAGAAACTCTATCACGAACTACTTGAGGATCGAGACCGTTAATTTTGTTGACTTTTATTAAAGGGAAGTATTTTTCTCCTTCTTTAGGAGGTCTTACTTGTCCTAGTACTGTGTCTCCGGTTTTTAATCCAAAGAGTCTTATTTGTGATTGAGAGACATAGATGTCGTCTGGTGAAGACAAATAATTATAGTCGCTAGAACGCAGAAAACCATAACCGTCTTGCATGATATCTAAAACTCCTTCGCTTTCTATAATAGCGTCAAATTCAAAGTCGGGCTCTTTATAGCGATTTCTGTTATCTCTATTGCCGTTGTCTTTTTTGTTATTATTGTGGTTATTGTTTGTATTGCGATTTCTAGATTGTTGAGGTTTATTATCAGTCTTACCTTTGTTTTCTCTTTTGTCCTCTTTGTTATGCTGAGGTTTTGTTTTGTCCTCGTTTGCATCGGTGTTTTTTGCCTTTGTGTTTTTTGCGACAGCAACAACTTCTTTATTTTCTTCTTTAGCTTCTTTTTGAGCTTTAGGTTCTTTTTTATTGGTATTCGAGGTTGTGTCGGTTTTGCGTGTACGAGGTCTTCTTTGGCGTGTACTGGTTTTAGGTTTTGGTTCTGCCTCTGACTTCTCAGGAGAATCTCCGCTAACGGCCTGCTTTACTTTATCAGGGTTAGCTGCTTGGTAATCCAAGATTTGATATACAAGATCTAATTTTTTTAAAGTACGGAATTTAGGTACACTTAGACTCTTTGCAATCTCCTGTAATTCAGGAAGCTTTTTTGCTTTTAATTCAGAAATTTCTAACATTTAAATTTGTTATATAATTTACGTTTTTTAGATGTAATTTTTCTAAAGAAGTATCTAGGAAAATTTTATTTTGAAGATAAGTAACCTTAGTTGAGAAGGTTACAGATTTTGTTGTGCAATTATACAACTTTATTTTTATTTTTTACTCATAATTCTAAAAAGAAACTCTTATTTTTGCTTTTCTTTAAGGGAAACGTATAATGTTACAACGAATTCAGACAATATATTTATTAATTGCAGGCTTGATCTCAGGTTTGGTTCATTTGTATTTACCTTATGCAACTGATCAAAATGGCGTTGCATTATTTGCTAAAGATAATATGTTTCTTTTGAGTATGTTTTCTGCGTCAGCCGCCTTATCGCTATTAGCGATTTTTATGTTTAAAAATAGAAAGCTTCAATTTGTATTGGGGCGTCTAAATATCTTATTAAATTTTATTTTACTAGGAGTATTTGTGTATTGGTCTCTAATGATATCTGGAGAAACGAACATTTCTGAGAAAGGTATTGGGATGATGATTCCTATTATTTCTATCGTTTTATTAGTTGTAGCCAATAAGGCTATTAAAAAGGATGAAAATCTCGTAAAATCTGTAGATCGATTACGATAAACCTAACATCTTAGTAGTATTAGTGCGTGAAAACCCGGAGTATGCCAACTTCGGGTTTTTAGTTTTTTGATATTGGTTTTGCTGTTAACTAATTAGAGTGATTTTGATTACTTTTTACCTAGTTCAATGACTTCCAGGTTTTCAATTTTGTCTAGGTTTATTGTAAAACGTAACATTGTTCTTATTTTGTGAAATCCATGTTTTCCTGCTGCTCCCGGATTCATGTGTAAAAGGTTGTTTTTGTGATCGGGTATCACCTTTAAGATATGTGAGTGGCCACATATAAATAGGTTAGGGGGATTTGATATAATTTCATCTCGTGTAGCACTGTTATATTTTGGTGGATAACCTCCAATATGTGTTATCCATACCGATACCTTTTCACAAGTAAACCTTTGGTGGAGTGGAAAACTCGCTCTTGCTTTGTTGTTATCGATATTACCATAAACGGCTCGCAAAGGAGTAATTGCCTCAATAGCATCTGTTACTTTTAAGTCGCCAATATCACCTGCATGCCAGACCTCATCAGCTTGTTTTGCATAATGCAAAATTCGATCATCGATATGGCTATGTGTATCACTGAGTAAAAGGATTTTTTTCAAAATAAAATTATAAAGATCATTTATAGAATAATAAGAAAACAGAAATAATGTTGTTACTTATATCTGTATTATAAAAGGTATATTTGCCCTTGTTATTTTACAAAAATAGAATACTTTGAGATATTTTTTAGAACTTTCTTATAATGGATCGCCATACCATGGATGGCAACGACAACCTAATGCTGTTTCGATTCAAGAAGTTTTAGAAAATGCTCTGTCCACGATTCTGAGATTTAAAACAGAAATTGTAGGAGCTGGTAGGACTGATACAGGAGTTCATGCAAAACAAATTATGGCTCATTTTGATAGTGATCATGATCTTAATGTCGAAAGTCTTATTTATAAACTTAATTCAATTTTGCCTGCTGAGATTGCGATCCAGTCATTATATGAAGTTGATAAAGATGCACATGCTAGATTTGATGCTGTAAGTAGATCTTATGAATATTGTATTAATTTAACTAAAGATCCCTTTTTGATAAAAAAGTCATATTACATGAAGAGATCATTAGATTTAAATCTAATGAATGAAGCTGCCAAATTACTGTTAAACTATACTAATTTTAAATGTTTTAGTAAGTCTAAAACCGATGTAAAGACGTATAATTGTACTATTACTGAAGCTATTTGGGAAAGAAATAAAGATAATTTGATCTTTAAAATTTCTGCAAATCGTTTTTTGAGAAATATGGTTAGAGCAATAGTAGGGACCTTGATTGAAATTGGTGAAGGTAAGCTGGATCTTGAGGATCTTGTTGATATTATTAAAAGTGAAAACCGTAGTCGAGCAGGATATTCAGTGCCCGCTCATGGTTTGTATTTAGTAGAAGTAAAATATCCAAAAACTATATATAAAAGATAAATGACGCAGAAAAAAAGTGGTAAGGCTTTTGACTTCAAATTATTTAGACGACTAATTACGTATACTAACCCATATAAATTAACTTTTTATTTTGTTGCGTTAACAGCAATTTTATTGTCAATATTTACAGTAATAAGGCCTTATCTTTTGCAGCAAACGATTGATAAAACTATAATTCCCAAAGATAATGAGTTGCTTCTATTTTTTATAAGTGCTATGATAGGAGTGCTTGTTCTTGAAGTTACTACTCAATTCTTGTTTATATATTTTGCAAATTGGTTAGGGCAGGAAGTAATTAGAGATATAAGAGTCAAATTGTTTAAACATATGATTGGTTTTAAAAAACAATATTATGACCAATCAGCAGTAGGTAGACTTGTTACCAGAGCAGTAAGCGATATTGAAACCATTGCAAGTATTTTTAGTCAGGGATTATTTATGATAATAAGTGATCTTCTTAAAATGTTTGTAATTCTTTGTTTTATGTTTTATCAAAGTTGGCAACTTACTTTATTAGTATTACTTATTTTACCTCTTATTTTGTATGCAACCAGAATTTTTCAGCAAAAAATGAAAGCTGCTTTTGAAGAAGTACGTACTCAAGTATCTAATCTTAACTCATTTGTTCAAGAACGTATTACTGGTATGAAAATCGTTCAGTTGTTTACAAGAGAAGATATTGAATATGAAAAATTCAAGGAGATTAATGAAAAGCATAAAAAAGGCTGGATAAAAACAGTATGGTATAATTCGATCTTTTTTCCAATAGCAGAGATGTCTAGTTCTATAACCATTGGTTTGATAGTGTGGTTTGGCGGATTGAATGCTACTCAAAACGGAACAATAACTCTTGGGGTTGTCATTGCTTTTATAGAACTGTCACAAATGCTTTTTAGGCCGTTACGACAAATAGCAGACAAATTTAATACGCTACAAATGGGTATGGTAGCTGCAAATAGGGTGTTTGCAATTTTAGATACTAATTCTAAGATAGAAAATAATGGTCATCTGTTGCTTGATAGTGTAAAAGGTAAAATTACCTTTGATGATGTACGTTTTAGTTATGTAAAAGATGAAGAAGTTTTAAAAGGAGTATCTCTTACTGTTAATGCAGGAGAGACTGTTGCTATTGTTGGAGCCACTGGTGCAGGCAAATCAACAATTATTAATCTCTTAAGTAGATTTTACGAGATTGATAGTGGCGTAATTTCTGTGGATGATACAGATATTAAAACAGTAGAGCTAACTTCTCTTAGAAGTCATATCGCTCTGGTATTACAAGATGTATTCTTATTTGCAGATACTATTTTTAATAACATTACTCTTAATAATTCAGAGATTTCTGAAGAAGAGGTATATAATGCAGCAAAAGAAATTGGAATCCATGATTTCATTATGAGTTTGCCGGGAGGTTATGAATATAATGTAAAAGAAAGAGGAGCTATGCTCTCTTCAGGCCAAAGACAATTGATTTCATTTTTGAGAGCATATGTTGCTAATCCTAGTGTTTTAATTTTAGATGAAGCTACTTCTTCGGTCGATTCCCATAGTGAACAATTGATACAGGATGCAACTAATAAAATCACAAAAGGAAGAACTTCTATAGTAATTGCACACCGACTTGCTACAATTAGAAATGCAGATCAAATCATTGTCATGGATCAAGGGCAAATTGTAGAACGAGGAAACCATAATCAGTTATTAGAAATACAGGGTGGATATTATAAAAACCTATACGAAGTACAGTTCGATACAATTCCAGATTAATTATTGTCTTTTTTAATTATCATTTAGAGGGGATTTCAATAATCTCAAATTTGTAAAAAATAGCCGCAATCATAAAGGTGAAAATCGTGAATATTATTGTAGAAATCACCAAAAATAATATTGTTTTGAGGGTTATTTTCATAAAGCTTATATTGTAAAGACGCTTTAAAACGTAAGCAATATATATTATATAGATAGGAAATTGTATCATAGTAGCAAGATACATATTGTCTGTTATGAATGGTATTGGAAATAAAACGATTGACATTATGGCTACTATATGTGAGTAAGCATATAGATATATGATTAAATGCTCAGTAAGGTTATATTTTTTATAATTGATAAAAACAAGTCTAGAAATCAATGCTAGTATAGGAATTATAAGAAAGTTTGTAAGAGATTGATATTTAACAGTGAGATCTGTGGTGCTTTTTGTGATTTCTAATTGCTCTTCAGAAGTTGCATTTAATATTAATAGTTCTCCTAATCGGTCTTTTAAGAAGAAAGAATAAATCCCGATTAAAGTAAGTGAGATCGCAAAATAACTTATAGCGTTTAGGTATCGTTTTCTCAATCCATTAATGTAGCCATCTATTACTTGTTCTGGTTTTGTAAATAAATGAGTAAAAGTTCTAAAAAAAGAATTATCAAAATTTAAAAATGAATTACTGAATTCTAAACATAAATTTTTGAACGTTATTCGTCGGGTAATTTTTTTTGCACCACAATTAGGACAAAAATTGAAATTCTTTATAGGCGTACCACAATTCTTACAATTGTTTATTTGTTTCCTTGTTAACTCGTGCATTATGTTAGATCCTTTGTTATCTGCTCGATCAATTCTTCTTCTGTTTTGTATATAATAAATTCACCATTTTTAATGTAAGATAACTTGCCGGTTTCTTCACTTACTACCAATGCAATTGCATCAGTCTTTTCGCTGATCCCTACAGCCGCTCTATGTCGTAAACCAAATCGTAGAGGTATATTATTGTCATTAGTTACCGGTAGGATAGCACGAGTAGCAACAATATAATTGTCTTCTATAATCATTGCACCATCGTGAAGGGGGCTATTTTTATAAAAAATACTTTCAATGATAGGGGTGTTTACCAGTATGTTCATAGAATCCCCGGATGTCTTTACAAAATCCAAAGAAGTATTTCTTTTTATAACTATTAATGCTCCAGTACGTGTTTTTCCCATTTCTTGACAGGCAGTAATAATAGCTCTGATATTTGTAATACTTTCTTCGGGAGTGTCTCTTATAAATTTGAGTTGCCTTAAAAATTTACGCCTCCTCCCAAAATTAGTTGATCCAATCATCAAAAGAAATTTTCGTATTTCTTGCTGAAAAACAACAATCAAAGCAAACATTCCTACTCCAATAAACTCACCTAAAACACTACTTAACATCTCCATATCTAGAAACTGGGTGAGTTTCCAGACGAGATAGATAATCACAATACCTATAAATATATTAATAGCAGCAGTACCTTTAACTAATTTGTAAATGTAATACAGTAAAAATGCTACAAATACTATGTCTAGTACGTCGAGTATTCTAAGGTTAATTAAATCCAAATTACAGCTGTTTGATGTAAAAATAGAAAAATTAGCGAAACCTTATTTTAAAAATTATACAATCAAAATTAATCTATGATCTTTATTATGCTTGGTTTTATTTATAAGGGGGTAAAATGAGTGCTTGAAATATTTATGGAATATATCAAAATATTCTATCTATTATACATCTCTACTAGTTTAATGCATTGCATAGCTTCCTTAACATCATGCACTCTTAGTATAGAGGCTCCATTAAGTAAAGCAATAGTGTTGAGTGCAGTCGTACCATTTAAAGCTTCACTCGCTGTAATTCCTAGCGTTTTATAAATCATTGATTTTCGAGATAACCCCGCTAATATTGGTGTTTCAGAAAAATTTAAAAGTGCTAATTGTTTTAGAAGGTTAAAGTTTTGCGCTATGTTTTTGGCAAATCCAAACCCTGGATCAATGATAATATCGTTTATCCCATATTGTTTGGCGAGCGCAATTTTTTCAGAAAAATATAAATTCATATCATGTAATAGATCATCATATTGCTCTAGAGATTTCATAGTTTGAGGAGTGCCCCTCATATGCATCATGATGTACGGTACTTTTGTTTTTGCAATAGTTTCAAACATTTGATCATCAAGATTTCCGGCAGAGATGTCATTAATCATTGCTGCACCTCTGTCTATGCATGCTAAGGCAATTTCACTTCGGAATGTGTCTATCGATAATAAAGCTTCAGGAAATTGTTTCGTTAGCAACGATACGATAGGGGTTATTCTTCTTTTTTCTTCTTCAGTAGTAACATGATCTGCGCCTGGTCGAGAAGAATATGCTCCTAGGTCTATAAAGGTGGCTCCATCAGAAAGCATTCGTTCAGTTTGATGTAAAATCTCATTCTCATTTTTGTATTTCCCACCATCATAAAAAGAATCCGGAGTGAGGTTTAAAACCCCCATTACTTTTGGCGAAGTAAAATCAATCAAATTACCTTTACAATTAATTGTCATAAGTATTGTGTTGTGAATATCGATTTTTAATAAAAATTGTCGCTTTTTTGTGCAAAAATAGTAGATTCAGCTCAAAACATAGATTTATTTTACATTCTTAGAAATGAAATGGGTGAAATTATGTTTTTACATTGTAGGATTTGAGAATACAATTTTTTTTATTGATATAATAAAACGAAATTTACATAAAATTTAATAGTAAAATATGCCTGATACAGGGACACAGTATGATGCTGTAATCGAAAAATGTCATGATCTTTTCAACAAAAAGATGACAGATTATGGTAGTGCATGGAGAATATTACGATTACCATCATTAACAGATCAAATCTTTATTAAAGCACAACGAATTCGAAGTCTTCAAGAAAACGAAACTCGTAAAATCGATGAAGGCGAAGTGGCAGAATTTATAGGGATTATTAATTATTGCCTTATGGCATTGATACAGTTAGAAAAGGGAGTTGCGGATCAACCTGACCTTTCTCCAGAAGAAGCATCAGAGTTATATAGCAAACATATTGCTAATACAAAACAATTGATGCTTGACAAAAACCATGACTATGGAGAAGCATGGAAAGATTTACGTGTGAGTTCTTTAACTGATCTGATTCTTCAAAAACTATTAAGAGTAAAACAGATTGAAGACAATAAAGGAAAAACATTGGTGAGTGAAGGGATCGATGCTAACTATCAAGATATGATCAATTATGCTGTATTTGCAATGATACACTTAGGAGAGGCAGAATTATAAGATAGATATATAAAATACTGTTAAACTAAAAATAACATCAAGTATCCTATATATATTGTAAGAATTAAAACGTAAACCATACCAAGAGTTATACTATGAAAATACTTGTTACCTTTTCTAGAATCTTCGTGGCAGCACTTTTTTTATTCTCAGGGTTTATCAAATTGAATGACCCTTTAGGTTTTTCATATAAGCTTCAAGAATATTTTGCAGAAGGAGTACTTAATCTAGAATTTCTAATCCCTTATGCACTTCTAATTGCAGTTTTTCTGGTCATTTTTGAAGTAATTTTAGGAATTACACTATTATTGGGGTACTTGCCAAAATTTACGGTATGGTCATTATTATTGATGATTGTGTTTTTTACCTTTCTTACGTTTTATTCAGCTTATTTTAATAAAGTTACAGATTGTGGTTGTTTTGGTGATGCTTTACCATTGACACCCTGGGAGTCGTTTACCAAAGATGTAATTCTTCTGATATTAATATTAGTATTATTTTTTGGTCAAAAATATATCCGTCCGGTTTTACCAGTCTCAACACATAAATGGATCGTATTTGCTTCTTTTACAGCTTGTTTAGGATTTGCATACTATGTATTGATGCACTTACCTGCTTTTGATTTTAGAGCTTATAAAATAGGTACGAATATACAAGAAGGCATGGAAATCCCAGAAGGAGCTCCAAAGGCAGAATTCGCATACCATTGGAAGTTTAAATTAAGTAATGGAAAAGAACAAATCATCACAACAAGTGGTGATTACCCTAGTGTAGTTGGAAAATTTATTGATGTTGAAACCGAAACAATTAAAGAAGGGTACGAACCTCCAATACATGATTTTGCAATAGAAAAAGATGATGTTGATTATACATCAGAATTCTTAGCTAAAGAAAATCTAATCTTGATTGTAACATATAACTTATCTAAAAGTGAATCAGAAGGTTTTAGTAAAGTTAAAGAAATCACAGATAAAGCAATCTCTAATGGTTATGATGTTATTGGTCTTACTGCATCTACACCACAAGATATATCTTTAGTACAACAAAAACATGGGCTTTCTTTTGAGTTTTATACCACAGACGAAACAGCTTTAAAAACAATTTTACGTTCTAATCCCGGAATAGTAAAGCTTAGTAAAGGAACAATCCTAGAAAAATGGCATTGGAATGATGCAGAAAAGCTTTCTTTAGAAAAAGTAACTCCTTCAAAAAGTAAAATAAGTCAAAATATTAAAGAAATAGATACTACAAAAACTTTTAATGTAAAGCTTAAACAGAAACTAGATAGTATTAGAAATATAGGCCCTAAAGATGAAAACGGTAATTTGTATCATGATATCTCGCCCGAACAACAAAAACTTATAGATAGCACAAAACTTACACTTATAGAAGATGTTATAAAAAAATATGGATATCCTGGAAAAAGTGTACTAGGCGAAACTTCAGAAAATACACATTTGGTAGCTTTTCTCATTCTTTATGAGTCTGATAAATTTGAAACGTATTATGATTTGCTCAAAGAAGCGGGAGAAAAAGGGGAGTATGATAAAGAATATCTCGATTTAGCAAATAAAAAGTATACCCAAATCAATAGTAATGAATAATTTCATCTTATACTTGTATTGTTAATTTGAGATAAAAGATAGTTATAATAATGTTCAGTTACTTTATCAATAAATTAGGATACGCTTTACTCACTTTATTTGGAGTTGTAACTGTGATTTTTTTACTTTTTACATTACTTCCGGGTGACCCGGCACAGATGATGCTAGGTCAAAATGAAACAGAAGAACAGTTAAAAAGTGTAAGAAAAAAATATGGGTTTGATCAGCCTATATCGACACAATATTTATACTACATAAATGATTTATCGCCTATCTCATTTCATAGTACAAATTCAGATGATTTTTCATATTATGATCCTAAAAAGTATTCGGGTTTTATATTGTTTTCAACCAAGAATTCGGTTTCAATACTAAAATTACCATATCTGAGAGAATCTTTTCAAAAAAATGGAAAAGATGTAAGTCAAGTTATAGAAGAAACGCTTCCTAATACAGCAATTCTTGCAGTATCGGCGATAAGTATAGCTATTTTTTTGGGTATATTATTTGGTGTGATTAGTGCATTAACAAAGGATAAATGGGCCGATAGATTAATCCAGTTAATAAGTACATTAGGAATGAGTGTGCCTTCATTTTTTAGTGCAATACTATTTGCGTGGTTGTTTGGGTATGTACTACATGAATTTACAAATCTAAATATGACTGGGAGTTTGTATGAAGTAGATGATTTTGGAGAGGGAAAATTTATACAATGGAAGAATCTTATTTTACCTTCAATTGTTTTAGGAATAAGACCTTTGGCAGTCGTTACCCAGTTGATGCGTAATTCACTATTGGAGGTTTTAAGCCAAGATTATATTAGAACAGCAAAAGCAAAAGGGCTTTCTATGTATCAAATAATAAGAAAACATGCTTTAAAAAACGCATTAAACCCTGTTGTGACTGCTATTTCAGGATGGTTTGCTTCTATGCTGGCGGGAGCAGTGTTTGTAGAATATATATTTGGATGGAATGGATTAGGAAAAGAAATTGTTGATGCTTTGAATACATTAGACCTTCCCATTATTATGGGAGCGGTGGTTGTAATTGCCTCTATGTTTATCCTGATTAATATTCTGGTAGATATTATCTACGGCTGGTTAGACCCTAGAATAAGAGTATAAGATATTTCGAAATAAAATTTAAAAATTTACTTTTTAACCAAAACATAAAATTTATAAAATGAGAAAAAAGATTGTAGCAGGAAACTGGAAGATGAACAAAAACTTATTGGAGACAAAGGAGTTGTTATCTGATATTAAGAATAAAGTAAATACATCTCTTGGAGCAGAGGTTATTGTCTCGCCAACATTCGTAAATCTACAAAATGCCGTAGAATTGTTACAGGATTCTGATGTGGTCGTAGCCGCTCAAAATATGCATCAAGCAGAGAGTGGGGCGTATACAGGTGAGATTTCTGCAGAAATGCTTAGAAATATAAAAGTAGAAACCGTTATTTTAGGACATAGTGAGCGCAGAGCATATTTTTCTGAAACTGATGCATTGCTTGCTGAAAAAGTAACTACTGCCCTTAAACATGAAATGACGATTATTTTTTGCTTCGGAGAGGAACTTAATGATCGAAAAAATAACACCCATTTTTCTGTTGTAGAAGAACAATTAAAAGAAGGGCTTTTTCATATCAATAAGGATGATTGGAGTAATGTTGTGCTAGCTTATGAGCCTGTTTGGGCGATAGGAACGGGAGAAACGGCGTCTCCTGAACAAGCGCAAGAAATGCATGCATTTATTAGAGAAACTATCAAGAAAACTTATGGTCAAGAGATAGCCGATGAGGTATCTATTTTGTATGGTGGTAGTGTAAAACCAAATAATGCAAAAGAGATATTTGCAAAACCAGATGTAGATGGTGGACTTATTGGAGGTGCATCATTGGATGCAGAAAGTTTTGCAGCAATAGCAGCTTCAATTTAATAAAAAAACAGATCATGTCTAATAATAAATATCTAGGATATTATTTTAACGTTTCTCCACTTCAACCGGCTTCAGAAATTTTAATAGCAGAATTAGGAGAGGTTGGTTTTGAAAGCTTTGTAGAAACACAAGAAGGAATTAATGCCTTTATCGAAAAAGAACATTGGAGAGATGATATCTTACAAGATATTTATGTGCTGAATTCTGGCGAGTTTGTAATAGAATATACAATAGAAGAGATTGATCAGGTAAATTGGAATAAGGAATGGGAGAAAAACTTTGATCCTATTATTGTAGATCAAATTTGCAGTATAAGAGCTCCTTTTCATGAAAAGCCAGATACACAATATGACATTGTCATCGAGCCAAAAATGTCTTTTGGTACGGGGCATCATGAGACAACTCATATGATGATTCAGCATCTTTTACAAATTGATCTAAAAGACAAAAGAGTACTTGATATTGGTTGTGGTACAGGGGTATTAGCTATTTTATCTGAAATAAGAGGCGCAACATATATTGACGCAATAGATATTGATAACTGGTGTTATTTAAATACTTTAGAGAATATAGAACGCAATCATTGCAAAAATATCATTGCTTACGAAGGTGATGCTTCTTTGATTGTTGGAAAAAACTACGATATTATTATAGCAAATATTAATAGAAACATATTGCTCAATGATATAAAAAAATACGCATTATCATTATCGTCAGAAGGAATTTTATTATTAAGTGGTTTTTATGAGCAAGATTTAGAACAAATTACAGAAGAATGTGCGAAACATAATTTGATATATAAATCACATATTAATAGAAATAATTGGTTAGCAGCTTTTTATGAGTTAAAATAGAGTTGAGGTTTACGATTTTATTACTTTTAATTATATATTTGTATAAAGTTTATATGTAATGGGAACTCAGGAAAAAGTTTTAGAAGAAGTTCTAGAAAAATCAGTTGATCAAGGTAACAATGAAATTATTCTTTATAATGATGATGTAAACACGTTTGATCATGTTATAGAAACGCTTGTTTATACTTGTGAACATACACCACTGCAAGCAGAGCAATGCGCTTTATTGGTCCATTATACAGGGAAATGTACTGTAAAAACTGGAACTTATAAAGACCTCGAACCAAGATGTTCTAAACTTCTACAAGCAGGATTAAGTGCTGAAATTGTATAATTTCAACAGCTTCAATAATATTTAGAAAAAGATTCTCAGTAATGAGAATCTTTTTTTTGCTTATAAAAAGCTATAAATCATAATAATTAGAGATTATTATGGTATTTGAGTTAGGTTTTCTATTACTATTTTAAAAATTTATGACTTGTAAGAAAAAACTTATTTTAGAAATGCATTTCAACTTAGTTGCATTAAAGAGTATTGCTTTTTGAACTCTTGCTTTTTAACAATTATTTGGCAAAATGGTATCCTGTCAAAGATGTATTTTGTCGATTTTACCATTAGATAAAAAATAGATTTTTTGCTATTTCTTTAAAGAAAAATGATAGGATAGGGGTATTTGTAATCAATAATTCAACAAAAAACGAATTTTGTCGATAAAAATATTATATCTTTGCACCTTAGAAAAGTTTATAGCTTTTTTTAAAAAATTATTTTAAAACAATTTTTGTTTTAATTACACAAACTCAACTTATTAAAATGAAAAAAATTAAAGTACTAGCGCTATGCGCTATAGTGGCCTCATTCGCTATGTCTTGTAGTGATGATAGAGATGAGCCATTAAACGAATCTCAAACAGACATATTATCAGGACCAGTTTCAAAAGAACATAAAACCGCGATAGAAAACCTAGGCTTAGGATCAAACGAGGTAAAATATGTTACGAATGAATATCCTGATGGAACTTCAAAAAGTGGTGTATTAACAGCAGATGATATTTTTGTGACTTTAGATGCACTAGCACAAACAGAATTAGCATCGGATGCTGATGGTAAGCAATATAGAACACGTGCATTGGTTAGTCAAAATCGTACTATAAACGTTGTAGGTTATACCGGAGGAAGATTTGCATTAACCAGTAGAATGAGAACTGGTCTACAAAGAGCCGTAGATAATTATAATGCAATAAACATTTCGTTACGATTTAACTTAAGATTTGCAGCGACCACAAACGCTGATATGGTAGTTTATAATGCAGGAAGTTCTGATGCTGGTGGTCAGGCAGAATTCCCTAGTGGTGGAAGACCAGGTAAATTTATCCAGATATTTGGAGGTATGGATCGATTTAATAGTGATGTTAATGAACATGTTGCAGCTCATGAAATGGGGCATGCATTAGGTTTTAGACATACAGATTATGCCAGAAGAAGATGTGACAATATCAATGAAGGACAAAGTTCTTTTGGTGCAATAGCTATCCCGGGAACTCCAAGTGGTAATCAGTGGGGTGGTAGCAATATTGATTCAAATTCTATCATGATCTCTTGTTTCGATAGCGGAGAAGATGGAGAATTTAGTAATTTTGATATTGTAGCATTAGAATTCTTATATTAAAAAATATTTGAGCATAAACTTTTCTATATAATAGAAAACCATCCCAAATTGGGATGGTTTTTTCTTAGATATGGCACGTAATTATCTAATATACTAAAATTACCTCTCTCTTACCTAAAGCATTTTATAAGTCTACTTTTACCAGTGCGAGACTATAAAACAACTTTTTTCAGTCCTCTCAATTTAATGTGATTTTGGTATTTTCATTAGCATTTTTTCTAATGTTAGTAATTACTGCACGGTCTCCAATCAAGCTTTATAATTTGTTAATCTGCTTTTTGATGATAACATTTATTTTAGCAAAATAAATATGTCACTATTCTTTACTAGTAGACGTGTTTATTGTTAATAAACCTTCAATTTTTATATTTTCTTAATTTGTATTTAAAAGTTAATTACTCTTCTTTTAAATTATAAAATTGAATTAATGTTAATTTTTTAACAATAAAAGTAATTTATATTTAATTTAAAGACCAATTATGTATAAAATTATGAATTATTCACATAACTTAATAATTCGACTTGGTTAAATAAAAGTTAAACTATTAAAATATGATAGTATTACTTTTATTTTTGCTTCAAAGTTTTTTAGAATGAAATACATTTTACAAGATCTAAAAGTTAAAATAAACGATAAGATTTATATCAAAGATCCCGAATCATCTGCTTTGGGGAAAAGAATTATAGAAAATAGTATCATAATGATACAGGAGATAGGGTTTGAAAGTTTTACATTTAAAAAGCTTGGAGAGAAGATAAAATCTAATGAAAGTTCTATCTACCGTTATTTTGAAAATAAACACAAACTACTATTATATCTTACGTCTTGGTATTGGGGATGGTTAGAATATCAATTGGTTTTTGCAACGAATAGCATCTCTAATTCTGAAGATAAATTAAGAAAAGCAATAGAGATTATAACCAGAACTATCGAAGAAGATTCTTCATTTTCTCATATTAATGAAGTTCTTTTAAATAAAATTGTAATCAACGAATACTCAAAGTCGTATTTAACCAAAGAAGTTGATGAGGAGAATAAAGAAGGTTACTTTTCTTTTTATAAAAGATTGGTAATACGTCTTAATGATATGATCAAAGAAGTTGATACTACATATCCATATCCTTCGAGTTTGTCAAGTACTATTATCGAAGGGGCACTGCATCAACACTTCTTAAAAGATCATTTTCCTTCGTTAACAAATTGTAATGAAACTATAACTCCAACAACATACTTTACTGATCTTGTGTTTAATTCAATAAAGAAATAGCTCATGGCTAAAAACATACTTACAGCCTGGCAAAGGCTAATAGGTTTATTACGACTAGACCAAAAGGATATCTTACAAACATTTTACTATGCAATATTTGCAGGATTGGTAAATTTATCATTGCCTTTGGGAATCCAGGCAATTATTAACCTTATTCAAGGAGCTCAAATAAGTACCTCGTGGGTAGTTCTTGTTATTCTGGTAACTATGGGTGTGGCTTTTGTAGGGCTCTTGCAGCTCATGCAAATCAGGATTATAGAAAATGTACAGCAAAAAATATTTACAAGAGCTTCTTTTGAATTTTCTTATAGATTTCCAAAAATTAAAATGAGCGAATTGAGAAGTTACTACCCTCCTGAACTAGCCAATCGCTTTTTTGATACATTAACGGCTCAAAAAGGGTTAGCAAAAATATTAATAGATGTTCCAGCAGCTTTGATACAGATTATTTTTGGATTGATGCTATTATCATTCTACCATCCCTTTTTTATCATCTATGGTTTACTATTGATTGTGCTTATCTATGTGTTATTTAAATTTACGGCGCAAAAAGGTTTAGAGACGAGCTTAAAAGAGTCAAAAAGTAAATATAAAGTAGCACATTGGATACAAGAGGTAGCAAGAACAATAGTTAGTTTTAAACTTTCTGGCCAAACGAATCATGCATTAGATAAAAATGATATTTTGGTGACAGAGTATCTTTCGGCAAGAGAAAGCCATTTTAAGGTTTTAATTATGCAATTTATCCAAATGATAGGTTTCAAAGTGTTGGTTACTGCAGGATTATTACTAATAGGAGGTATTTTGGTATTAAATCAGGAAATGAACATTGGGCAATTTGTAGCAGCAGAAATTATAATAGTTTTAGTAATAGGTTCTGTAGAAAAACTTATTGTAAGTCTGGAATCATTCTATGATGTTTTGACTTCTATGGAAAAATTAGGTCAAGTAGTTGATAAAGATTTAGAACCACAAGAAGGAGAATTACCTTTTGCCGAAGGAGAAAATTATACAGTAGAACTATCAGACGTAACCTATACAATACCAGATCAGAATTATAAGAAAATTCTTGATAATATTTCGCTTACTATTAGTCCTGATTGTACTATATTAATTCAAGGGCCAAATGGATCCGGTAAAACCACTTTGTTACGTCTAATTGCCGGTTTAATTGAACCTACAGAAGGTAATATTTATGTGAATGATGTAAAACTGAAAGGAATAAATCTTAATTACTATAGATCACATTTGGGACAATCCTTAACTGAAGAATCTCCTTTTGAGGGTACTTTGTTAGAAAATATAACTTTTGGCGATACTACAGTCCCTCAAGAAGATATTAGATGGGCGGTAGAAAAAACAGGATTGACAGAATTTGTAAAAGAACAACCTAAGGGATTACAAACAGTTATCTATCCCGAAGGAAAACATATTTCTTATACGATTGCAAAAAAAATTGTCTTGGCTAGAAGTATTGTAAAAAAACCAAAACTATTAATCCTAAAAGATCCATTAGATCAATTTGACGAATCAGAAACCATTAGAATCATGGACTTTTTGACAGATGGATCAAATCCTTGGGCACTAGTTGTTGTGAGTCAAAATGAAAAATGGATAAAGCGTTGTGGTAGAATAATTAATCTAGCAGATGGTCGAATAATAAATGAAAAATAGGGAAGATGTTAAACATTGCAAATGATAAATCAGATATAAAAATAGATCTTTCTAAGTATAAAGCTACTCAGAAAATCTTTCATAAACGTCACTATAAATACTTTAATAGATTCCTTAAAGTATTTTCAGGAATTGTTCTAATAACATTGTTTTTGCCCTGGACTCAGATCATTTCTGGAAATGGATTTTTGACAACGCTCAAGCCTGATCAACGACCGCAAACAATACAATCTCCTATTCCCGGGCGTATTGAAAAATGGTATGTAAGAGAAGGAGATTTTGTAAAAAAAGGAGATACAATATTGTTCATTTCAGAAGTTAAAAATGAATATTTCGATCCGAATTTGGTAGAGCGTACTGGTCAACAAATCAAGGCAAAGTCAATGGCAGTAACGTCATATGAAGAAAAAGTAAAAGCTTTAGGAATTCAAGCAGATGCTTTGATGAATGAAAGAAACCTGAAACTAAAACAAGCAAGGAATAAATTGTTGCAGTCTAAGTTAAAAGTACAAAGTGATAGTATAGACCTAGAAGCTGCTAAAACAAATATTGCTATTGCTCAAAGACAATATGATCGGGTTGTTCAGCTAGAAAAAGAAGGACTAAAGGCAGTGACAGACCTCGAAGAAAAACGCCTTAAATTACAAGAAGGACAGGCCAAACTAATATCACAAGAAAATAAACTGCTTGCCAGTAAAAATGATGTTATCAATGCTCAAGTAGAGATCAATAGAGTTCAGGCAGAGTATACAGATAAAATTTCTAAATCCAGAAGTGATAGGTTTACGGCTCAATCGAATCAATTTGATGCAGAAGCCCAAGTAACAAAATTAGAAAATCAGTATACAAATTATGAGATGCGTAACGACATGTACTATATCAAGGCACCACAAAGTGGAGTTGTAAATAAAGCACTAAGGTCAGGAGTGGGAGAGACTTTTAAAGAAGGAGATCAACTGGTTAGTATAATGCCATCAGATTATGAATTAGCCGTAGAAACTTTTGTAAAACCATTAGATTTACCCCTGGTACATAAAGGAGAGAAGGTACGTATTCAATTTGATGGTTGGCCGGCAATTGTTTTTAGTGGTTGGCCTAATGTGTCTTATGGTACTTACGGTGGAGAAATAGTTGCTATAGAGACATTTATTAGTGATAATGGTATGTATAGAGTATTAATAGCGCCGGATCCAAATGATCATGAATGGCCAAAAGATATTCGAGTAGGATCAGGAGCAAATACATTAGCACTATTAGAAGATGTACCGATATGGTACGAATTATGGCGACAACTCAATGGTTTTCCACCTAATTATTATCAACCTGCTACTGCATCAGCAAAAAAAACTGAAAAGAAATAAAATGAAGAACCACTTACTGTATGTTTTAATCTTTGCAGCTACTTCTCTTTTTTCTCAACAGACAGATAGTATTCCTCTTAATTTTAAGGAATATTTGGGGTATGTGAAAAAATATCACCCTATCGCCAAGCAAGCAGAATTAAATATTGATATTGGGCAAGCTAATCTTATGAAGGCAAGAGGTGGATTTGACCCAAAATTAGAAGTTGATTATGATAGAAAAGAGTTTAAAGGCTTAGAATATTATGATTTGCTTAATGCAACCTTCAAAATACCAACTTGGTATGGTGTAGAGTTCAAAGGTGGGTTTGAGCAAAACGATGGAGAATTTCTTAACCCTCAAAACTCTGTGCCAGAAGATGGTCTCTTTAACGCAGGAGTATCGGTTTCTGTAGCGCAAGGATTATTGATCAATGAGCGAATGGCTACATTGAGAAAAGCCAAGTTTTTTAGAGAACAAACTAAGGCGGATAGAGATCTTTTGGTCAATCAAATTCTTTATGATGCTTCTTTAGCGTATTTTGATTGGTTACAGGCATATAATGAAAAAGAAATTTATGAGAATTTTCTATCTAATGCCCAAATACGTTTCGAGGGGATCAAAAGAAGTGCAATGGCAGGAGATAAAGCTGCTATAGATACCGTAGAAGCAAAAATTGCATTTCAAAACAGAGCATTGAGTCTCGAGCAAGCAAAAGTAAAGCTAACTAAAAGATCTTTGGATCTTTCAAATTTTTTATGGTTAGAAGGAGATATCCCAGTACAATTACGACCAAATGTGATTCCTGATAACAATGTTGAAGAAATTATTGATAGTACTCTAGAAATTCAAGGAAAACCCTTAGATAGCTTTAATATTGATAATCATCCTAAACTACAGTCTTTAAATTTTAAGATTGAAGGGCTTGAAGTCGACAGAAAACTAAAAGCAAATAAGTTGCTTCCTAAAATCAATTTAGAATATAATTTTTTGACAGAGACCCCAGATGTAGGTAACTCTTTTAATACCGCAGAGTATAAAGGAGGTGTTTATTTTAGCTTTCCTTTATTTTTAAGAAAAGAAAGAGGAGATCTTAAACTAGCAAAATTTAAGTTGCAAGACGCTCGATTTGAGTTTGCCAGTACTCAATTAGAAATCAGAAATAAAGTTACAGGAATATATGCAGAGTTGGATTCTTTCATAAATCAAAATGAATTGATAGAAAATATCGTAAAAGATTATGAAACTTTGCTTGCCGCAGAGGAACGTAAGTTTAGTTTTGGAGAAAGCTCTGTATTTCTTATAAACTCTAGAGAAAGAAGCCTTATTGATTCTAAGCTAAAGCAAGTCGAAGTACAAAATAAATTTTTTACAACAAAAGCAAAATTATTCAATAGCCTAGCTGTAAATCCTGAG
Organism: Aquimarina algicola; assembly: GCF_006443095.1. Lineage (GTDB taxonomy): Bacteria > Bacteroidota > Bacteroidia > Flavobacteriales > Flavobacteriaceae > Aquimarina > Aquimarina algicola. Next base: position 109,246 of record NZ_VFWZ01000011.1, on the reverse strand, counting down.
AACTTATAATGAAATATTTATTTTGGTATGATGGGTTTTGATAAGCGTTTTTATATGCTATTAAGATAGTGTTCATACCTTGTTTTTAATGTAGCGTGACCTTATGCGTTGATTCATAGGTTCTGTAACCCATTTGTGCAGAAATTTAGCTAATAAAAAAGAGATAAAGATTACGGTGGCATATAATACATAAATCCACTCTTTTGAAAGTGCAGCTTCTTTATAAATTTTTACAAAAACGATGACTACAAACATGTGTGTTAAGTACATTTCATAACTTAATTCTCCCATTTTTTTAATTCCCTTCAGCACCCAAAAATCTTTTTGAGTATTTGTTTTTTCTTTATAATGTAGCCATAATACCAATAAGCTTACTCCTAATGATAATAGGGTTATGTTTAGTCCAATATCGGTGAGACCAGATCGATAAACAAAGCCTTTATAAAACATTATCAAAATGATAAAGCAACAACCAAGTATCATTAAAATGTTTATGATTTTTTTGGATATTTTGACTCTGTGGGCGATAATGGCAGTAATACATCCAAAAGCAATTGCATCTAGATAGGCTAAATGATTCCTGTCACCAAGTTCGTTATCAGGAAACATTCCTGTTCTTGCCCATGGAGAAATGATAAGAAACACAAAGATTAATGCTACAAAATGCCATTCTTTGCGTGCAAGTAAACATAAAATAGGAAATGTTAAGTAGAATATTTCTTCAATAGATATAGACCATAAAACATCCCAATTTGCAGGTAAATATCCGACCTGTATCTCTAACCAATTGATATGAAAGGTTAATGCTGCAAAAACAACTCTTATTAGAGAGGTTTTTTCTTCATTAATTATAAAACCAGGAATCTTTGCGATATGAAGTGTACTGAGTACAATTAATAATAAAATAAGCAATGGCGCTATCCTAGAAAATCTCATGATAAAAAAATCTTTAATTTTTATATCGGTAAGTGTTCCCCATTTTTTTATAGCTGAGCTTGTAATCAGATATCCTGATAATGTAAAAAAAATAATTACTCCATAAAATCCACTCCAAAAAAACAAACTATACCATCGCTTAGGTAATAAATCTCCTAATAAGGTTTCTTTGAAATTTACCTGTATATTGAGATGTAATAAGATGACAAATAGAATACAAAACCCACGAAGAATATCTATTCCTATATTCCGTCTTGGTAGCATATATTTCTAATTTTAAAAAAGAATAACTGATTGAAAGATAAAAGTATTCGAAAATAACGAGTTTTATTTGTCAAAAATTCTCTTTTTATATCTAGTTGTATACTTTTTTTACTGTTTTATGTGGATAAAAACGTATTGCTTATTCGTTAATGTTGAAGTTAGAAGGAGAAACTCCATAGGCTTTTTTGAATAATTTACTGAATGAAGGTAGGTCAGAAAATCCTAAAATTAAAGCTATTTCACTAGCTGTAAAATCTCCTTTTAAGATATAATGTTTTGCTTTGGATAAACGAAGCCAATTGATATATTGATGAGGAGTTTTACCAAAAACAGTTTTGAATGAGCTGTATAAATGAAATTTTGATAGAGAAGAGATATTGGATAATAAATCTAAGGATAATTTGTCACCAATATTGTCATGTATAAAATCTCTTACGATCAAAAGTCGCTTTAGTGTTTCTAGTTTTGTAGAGTTTTTTTTAGCTTTTATTTTATTGGCAATTTTATACCCATTTGTTTGTTCTTTGTATAATGATTGTAAAACTTCTATGGTAAGTTCTTCTGGGGATAAAAATTCATATTCTGCTTGACTACTTATGGTATGGATTTGATCTAATAATTTTCCAGAAGAATAATATTGGGTACTTAATGGACTTTCAATAAAAAAATATTCTTCCTTCAAAGTATCAAAAGGAGTGTCTAAAAGTTGAATTTGAGGAGAGTTTACATAAAAATTAAATTGTTTCCGAAAGTGATCCGAAATAGCAAAACTTAGTACATCAATGTATTTTTCTTCATTATTTATATACTCCCATCCCGAACTAGGGTTTGCAATGATAAATTTATCATCGTCAATTTTGGCATTTTTATCTCTCCAACATAATTGTCCTGATCCTTTTTTAAAATAGATAATGGTTAAACTGTTTTCGTCAAAAATATATCCCGGCAATGTTGTTACAAATCTCATCATAAAGTTTTGATCCTTAAATAAAAAGGGAACTTCTTTATCTTCTTTTTTAGAAAAGTGATTGTAATATTTGTCTTTATAAATAGATTTCATAATTTAAGTAGTTTGACATAATTATGAAGCATTTGTTACAATAGTTTGAAATATTTTTTCGATATTCATTTTAATTAGAGAGTTATCGAGGGTACATATCATTGTAAATTAAAATCTTTTAAAAAAATTATGAGGGTAGCATGAGCAGTATTTTTATTTGGTAAATAATGAAAACTTTCTCTCAAATATTAGAATATAAACCTATTAAATAATCTATAATTTGCACAGTAATCAGTTTATCGTATTTTTGGAATTCTTAAAATAAAAAATAAATCAACTATAATTGTGGGCGCTATTTTTGTCTGAATTATAATAAAAATAACACACTATTCACTTTAATTAAAAAAAATATAAATGAGATCTTTTTCAATAATCGCCTTTTTATTTTTTGTGACTCAACTTAGTTTTGCTCAAATTAGAAATAAGTATACTATTTCTTTTGATAATGCAGAACATCACGAAGCAAAAATCACTGCAAATTTTTCTAATCTTCAAAGTGGTACTGTTTCTTTAAAAATGAGCCGCACTTCTCCTGGTAGATATGCTATACATGACTTTGCAAAAAATGTTTATGATGTAAGAATTACAGATGGTAAAGGTAAAGAGGTAACTGTAACTAAGCCAAACCTTCATCAATGGGATATTTCTGGTCATGATGGTACTATTAATGTTTATTATACTTTATTTGCAAACAAGGGAGACGGTACGTATCCTCAATTTGATGAAACACATGCTATTGTAAATAACCCTGCTACTTTTATGTACGTACCTACTTTGAAGGACAGGCCGGTAGAAATCTTGTATGTTGTTAGAGACGACCTTCAATGGAGGGTTTCGACTCAAATGAAACCTCTTGGTAATAACTCATATATAGCAGAAAACCTTTATGATTTTATGGATAGTCCTGCATTAATCAGTAATCACTCGGTTAAGCAGTTTAAAATTGGTAACGGTAATGCTGAGTATACCATTAAAATGGCTTTAGATCATAATGGAACAGATGAAGAGGCTAATACTTTTTTAGAAGAGATTAAAAAAGTCGTAGAAGAGCAAAAACATATCTTTGGTGATTATCCTAGTTTTGATCATGATGAATATGTGTTCTTGGTAAGTTTTATGCCACAAGTTTCAAACGATGGGATGGAGCACCGTAATTCTACAGTAATTACAAAAACCAGAAGCCTTGCAGATGGAGGTATTAAAGGGAACATAAGTACTTTTGCACATGAGTTTTTTCACTCATGGAATATGGAACGTATAAGACCACTTTCGCTAGAACCGTTTGATTTTGAGAAAGAAAGTATGACTCAAGAATTATGGTTTGCAGAAGGATTTACAAGTTATTATACAAACCTTACCTTATGTAGAACGGGGATTATTTCAGAAGATGAGTATTTCAATAGAATTACAAATACATTTAATTCAGTTTGGAACTCTCCTGCTTTATCGACATACAATCCAAAAGACATGAGTCAAAAAGCTCCATTTTTTGATTGGGCAGTATATAATGATCCTATAAACGTAAATAACATATTTGTTTCGTATTATTCATATGGAAGTATGTTGGCATTAGCATTAGACTTATCCTTAAGAGATTATAAGGATGATTTGAGTTTAGATGATTTTATGAAATTATTCTGGACAAAATATGGTAAAACAGAAATACCTTATACTATCGAAAATGTATTTATAACACTAAGGGAATACGCAGGGGAATCATTTGCAGATAATTATTTTAAGGATTATATCAATAATAGTGAAAGACCTGATTTTAAGAAAATATTGGGGTCTGTTGCTATTTTCTTAAAGTCTGATAAAGCTCCTTATATTGGTGCAGAAATAGATTTTACAAAAAATGGGCTAGCAAAGATTTCAAATTATACAAAAAGAGGTACTCCCGCATATGAAGCTGGTTTAGAGAAAGGTGATATTATTGTTTCTATAGGAAATAAATCTTTTTCTGACATAGATCAATATAAAGAAGTTGTCAGTAAAAATAAAATAGGGAAGAAGGTTGCTGTAAAGTTCAAAAGACATGGTAAAGATAGAGAGGTCTTTGTGAAGATTGGAACTGACCCAAAGATAGAATTGGCAAAGTATACCAAACCTAATGAAAAAGCATTAGCATTGAGAGCACAGTGGTTAAGCTCTCAACAGAAAAAATAAATTCGCAATATTATTTTACACAAAAAAACCGATGCTTATGACATCGGTTTTTTTATTTATAAAATTATCTCCTGCTGTTTTGTAGCACTTGAATATATTCATTGGCTTTTAGCAAGTCTTCTTTTACCTTTTCTAATTCTTCTTTATAATCTTCTAGCTGTATCTCTACATCTTCAAGTTCTTTCAACTTATTTCTATAATCATGCAAGTCTGCATAAGAGTTTACGATATCATTATACATTTTAAATCTATATGTAGAGTCTTTTACAGGAATAGATTTTTGTAAATCTACAATCTTTGTATCAATCATTGCATTGTAATGCCTATAATTAAGGTCAGGAGTGTCTAAAGTGTCAATCAATGATTGTATCTCTGACATGTTATTAGAAAACTGCTCCTGAAACTCCATTTCTTTCTCAATTGCCTTTGAGCGTTCCATTAAATGATCTGCGATTTTTAAGGGAACTCTGTCAAAATCAAAAAAGAAGGCAAATACGATTAATCCAATAGTAAAAATAAATAATACTGAAAATTTCAGTATACTATTTCTTCTTTCTTTATTATTTTTTGGTTTCATCTAAAGGTTTTATGATTTTATGTTAGTCTAATAAGAAGCTTCGTCTGTTTTTTACATCTTCTTTTGCAATCACTTCTTCTTTTACAAATATATTAGAATCAGATTTTTTTCCAATATAATCTAATTCATTTAATTTTTTAAATAGTGATAACATCAATTTAGTAAAGCCCGAAACACTTTGTAGTGCTTTGTTAATATCTGTGTGTTGGTATTCTAGTTCGATCATTTCTACCAATACATTTTCAAAAGCCCCTTGGTTGAGGTCACACCATTCGGTTAAATAATTTAACAACTCCTCATTACCAGTGCCGATGTATACATCAAGATTATTTTTTATAATTCTTGCAGTAGATACTAATCTCGTAATCATATTAATAGGTGGAGCATGTCTGTCGTTAAATCTAAATTCAGGGATCATGCTTCCTAAATGCTGTAATAAATTTTGTGATAAAGTAAGTACCATTTTTGCTAAGTCATTTGACTGCTTTTTCTGATATATTTTTTGAATAATATTCATCGAATATTTTTCTAATGCATTAAAAAAGGTTGCAATTTCAGAATAAGTATACTTTAAATCTTGATGACTTTGAATTGAAGCACAAGGTGGTATAAAGTCTTCTGCCAAATAAGGAACACTGTCATTAAAAGCTATTTTTCCCAGAGTAATATGGTATTTTCCAAACTCTTCGGTATTGGTTTCGGTTTTGCCTACAATACTAAGATTGAATTCTGGAAGTACAAATGGATGCCTAGGAGGATCTTCATCCGGAAGAGAGTCTCCTACGGGTACTCTGCCATAAGGATTTACACTCAATACAATGTAGCACTCTTCGCCTATGTCGTTATTGACCTTGTATTCTGCTCTGATTACGCTTCCTTTGCCCTCTAGTAAAGAACTGGTTTCAGGAGATATATTAATTAAAAATCCTCCCGCAGTAATAGCTTTACATTTGGTCAGTTCTGCTTTTATAGTTTCCTGACCATCCATAGAAAGACTGATCTCAACAGCATCTTCTGATCCAAATAATGGAAGTAGCCCGTAATTAACAGAAGTTATATTCTGAGAACTTATTGCTTGAGAGAATTGAGTAAGGGCGTTTTCAGTTTGTATGAAATGATCTTTGTTAATTTTCATTCCATCGACCCAGTTAACTCTATGATGATGATCTTTTAGTTCCATATGTTATCAAATAAGCTTTTTAATACTTCTATGTTTTTTATTTTTAGAATATTCTATAGTTTAATATGTTTTTAGTTTGTATTGATCATTATTGAAAAACGTTCTATAATTTTTTAGTCAAATAACGATTGCAACCAACCTTTATAACCGATTTCTAAGTGTGTAATGCAATTATCTTTTTTGTCTCTGTATAATTTTATACTCTCTATCCTCTTTGCTTTTATTTTCTTATTTCGAATATGCTCGCAAAGTTTTTCGAAAGATATGGTTTTTCCTTTTATATAAACACTTCTATCAAATTCTCCACAAAAATAATCTGTAAAATCTTCTTTATACTTTTCTCGTGCTTCAACGAGATTTAATTTTTTCATGAAATCCGCCTCGCTAATATCCGGAGCTCTGAATTCTTCTCTTTTTTTATTGGGATTAAGAATAATTGGTGGAGGAGTTCTACCAACTCCTACAGTATCTTTTTTCTTACTAGCTTCTTTTTTTGGAAGTACCTCAATACGTTTACTTATACTTCGCTTTGAGTTTCCATCTACAATTAAAGTAACTGTTCTTACCCCTCTAGTACTATACGTATGTGTTGGATTTTTTTCTTTAGAGTCAACACCTGCTCGGTCACCAAATCGCCATTCCCATTTTTCTCCATATATAGTCTCATTAACAGGTTTTAGTTTTTCACCTACCCTTATTTTTGCCGGGATTGCAAAACTTACCAATTGTGTAGAATCAAAAACAGGTTTTTTTTCTGATATTTCAATTGTTTTAAACCCTTCGCATTGCCCGTTTACAATCAATTTTATATTATACTTACCAGGTTTTTCATAATAGTGGTTTGGCGAAATACCAGATTGTATTTGTGATCCATCACCAAAATCCCAGATTCTTTTGATTGCCCCTCTTGTATTATCTCTAAATCTAATAATTTCTCCCACTTCGTAATTATTAGAATCAGTTTTAAAATCAATAACTTCACATGGCGTATAATTGGTGTATTTGTAACCAAAAACAGAGGCAGTGATCAAAATCGCAGCGATAAAAAGAAAAATGACACTTTTATCAATGTGATTACTTTTTAAATTGTCTGAAGTTTCCATTTTTTTGTATTTAATTTAGTTATTCTTTATTGAGGGTACAAGAAGATTAGCTAAATGTGTTTTGTCATATTGTATATAAAGGTTTTAGGGTATGATTATGTTTTTTTAAGTAAATGAATATTAATTCATCAATGCTTAGTTCCATATTCTCTGGAATAATCCTTTTGGATATTCAATTTTGATATATTCTATACAATTATCTTTTTTTGCTCTATGAAATTTAAGACTTTGTATTTTTTTGACTTTGATCTTATTTTTCTGAATTTTTTCACAAAGTGTTTTAAATGAGATGCTTTTGTTTTTGATGTAAACAATCTTATTATCTAGTTTTCCGCATAGATAACTATTGAAGTTTTCTGCGAATTCTTTTTTCTCAGATACACGTTTTAATTTGTCTTTAAAAGCTGCTTCACTTATATCAGGAGCTCTGAATGTTTCTTCTTTTTCTTCATTAGGGTCAATTTCAATTATACCAGGGTCTCTCATTCCTGTAGATCCTCTACTTCCTCTACCTCTAGATCGTGTTGTTGTTGCTACAATTCGTCTTGGCAATACTCTGATGCGGTGACTGGTACTGTATTTTAATTCGCCATTAGCAATAAGTGTAACAGTTCTAGTTCCTTTTGTTCTGTATACATGTGTCGGACTTTTATCTTTAGAGTCTACGTCAGCATTATCACCAAATCGCCATTCCCACTTGTCTCCGTTTATTGTTTTATTAATTGGTTTTAATACTTCGCCAACTTTTATTGATGCAGGAATTGTAAATTGTGCGAGTTTGGTAGAGTCAAAGACACGTATTTTTTCTTTTATTACAATTGTCTTAAGACCTTCGCATTGCCCGTTAACTATTAATTTTACATTGTACTTGCCTGGTTTTTCATAATAGTGGTTTGGGGAAATACCTGATTGTATTTGTGATCCATCACCAAAATCCCAAATTCTTTTAATTGCTCCTTTTGTATTGTCTTTAAACCTTACAATCTCTCCAACTCTATAGTTATTAGAACTGGCTTTGAATTGAATCCCTTCACAAGGGATATGGTTTGCATATTTATAACCAAAAACAGATGCCGTAATCAAGATTGTTATTATAAAAAGAAAAATAACACTTTTGTCTATGTGATTACCTTTTAAATTGTCTGAAGTTTCCATTTTCTGTTTAATTTTATTTTGCTATTGTAATATGGTATGGAAAAACATTTAATGATTGTTCTTCTAATACGGATAATATATTTTTTTTAATAGAATTCCATTCTAATTCTGATGTCCTCACCTTTTTATTAGTATGAAGAATTATTTCTATTGAAGGGACTAACCCTTTTTGCAAATTTATTGCAGTTCTAAATCCTTTTTTTATTGTTATCTGCTCAATTTTATCACCACAAATCTCGTAACATAATGCTTTTATATCTTCTTTAGTTACAATTCTATTTCTTGTTAAAAGTGCTCTTCTGTATGCATACAAACGTTCTTCCATACTCAGGTCATTTTTTCCTTTGTATGTCGATGTAAGAAAGAAAGTTTCTTTTTGTTTAATCTCACTCCCTTTATAAACTTGTAATGAAGTGCCAGATTTTATTTGATTGGCTTCATCTCCATTAGTTGTCCAATAGTCTATCAAAAGAGTGTCTTTTTTTCTCAATGGCTTAACAGAAATATAATTTGTCTCTGCAGTAGCATTGTTCATGTCAGATAATTTTTTTTCTAACGCAGCGATATTTTGATTCAGTTCATTGATGTTAGATTGTAAAAAATCACTTCCAAAAATCGAAAAGGCAGCACTTTCATCTTTCAATAATTCTACTAAATGTAATAAATATTCTTTAGCTTTTCTAGAATCAAGCTTACCAACATTATCTCTTCTTATGACAAAAGTACCTTTTTGGTCTTGTTCAGAATCATTTTCGATAAGTTTATATGGCTTTCCAGAAGTATTTGTGATGGATTTAATATCCAAAAATAAATCCATTGTACTTATTGGGATTACATCTATATAGTCTTTTAATTGAAATGAGATGCTTTCTAGCTTTCTGTTAATGACAGGAAAAGAATTAAGAGATGTAAAAATATTTTTTAAAATGTCGGCATCAATAATTCTAGAGAAAACGACTTTTATCCATGTAAGATTTTCAAACTCTTCGTGATCTTTGAGATGTAAGAGCTTTTTAAAATCTGATGGGAGTGTATTTTCTGAGTCTAAAGAAACATTTGAGTTTATAGTAACAAAATGTTTTTGATACGTTTTATTTACCTCATTTTCTATTGTTATGGTTTTATTAGGTTTCAATGAAAAGATTGATTCTAATTGAATCAATTCTCCTTGTCTGCTATTTATGAAACCTCCATTTGTATCTAATGGTTGATCTTTAAAATAGAGTTCAGCATTTTGAAGATGATGATAAAACAAATCTTTGTCTTGAACGTCTAATAATTCAAAGAATAATGAAACACCTTTTAGATCTATTTCTTTATTCTCTGATTTTATCCCAAGGTATAATGTTGATGGGGGGAGTTTAGTATTCCCCTTCAATGATAATTTGCTACTGGACTTTGTTTTTCCTTCAACTTCATATGCTTCATCATCGCATACAATATGAGTTATTTTTGCATCTACAAGTTTATAGTCTTGTACAGGAGAGAAAAATATATTTTTGATCTCTTGCCCTGCATTACGGGTTTTGACTTTCTTTTTGAAATAAAATAAGTTCTCAGGTGCGATCAACATGTCTTTACTAGATGGTTCTGCATATGCTATTGCATGGGCAGGTCTGGCACCATAAAGCGTGTCCGGAGTCATTAATTGTATCAAGCGCTCTGTTATTCTCGTTTGAGAACTATTTATTTCGCCAGAAATTTTTGAGATTTCAGAGGCGCAAGCTCCTATGAGTAGTGAAATTATAGGATCAAAAGAATTTTCGATTTCGTTAGGCGGCACACCCCATAATGAAGCTGCCTTTTTGATCATTCTGTTCTTTATCTGTGTGTTGTTTTCTAAACTCATAAGTTTTTAATATGAAAGCGGGGCAATATAAAAACGTTCTGTAGAAATAAAAGGTTCATTTGTTTGACGAATTGTACCTTTTATTCTAATATTTACACGTTTTTTTACTCTATTTAAGTTTTTTTCTCCTTTGAACTCTTCTTGTTCTATAATTACATCAACAGACACATTTTTTAATCTCCGTTCTTGCAAAGTAATACTTTCAAAAAGCGAGTCTGTAATGATATCTCTCAATTTATTATTATTGGTTAAGTTGTCAAAATCTACATTCCATATTGAGCAGCCAAATGTTTCATCAAATGCACATTCTCCAAAATGAGAAGTCGTAATCAAATGAATGAAGTTTGAGATAGACTTTTTTATACCACATTGATCTATTTCATCATTGTCTACAAATTTCTTTGTTTGTAATGGTAAAGTGTAAAAAGAGGTTATCATTAATGAATTTTTTTAAAGGATACGCAATTTAATAAAGATTTTAGTTTCATTTACATTTTACATGTAAACAATAAATCAAAATCATATGATTTTATAGTTTTATGGCTAATGTTTTGTTTTTATATAATTATGTGTATGTTAAATTTATGATTTTAGAAGTTTAAAGGTCTACAGATAAAGAATATTTTTTTACCCTGAAAACAGGGTTTTTATTTCTTAATTATTTCTTTTTATTTGTCTTATTATACTAGGAATAAGTAATTGAAACATTTGTATTGATTACTAATGTTTTTGATTGGATAAGTTTCTATTTTCTTAGAAAGATTATATGGATTTTACATGTAAATATTACATTTTTGTGAATTCATTTATCAGTCTAAATATTTCACTTGGAAATTAATTTTTTATAGCTTATATTGAATAGATAAAGCTGTTATTAAGTAAAGAAAATAACTAGAAGTTTTTATATTTGCGTAAATGTTTGGGTATGAAAAAAAATCACATTAATACAATTTTAATATTAGGGTTTATAGTATTTTTTGGATGTAAAGGGGCAAAAATAGACGGTCCAATAATAAGTACACCGACTCAGGAAAAACTGGATCCTATTCAGGAAAAATATGCTCCTATTATTGGAGTGACTCCAAAGGAAATTGAAAATATTCCACTTTATGCTTTTATAGATTCTTGGATGGGAACTCCATATAGATTAGGAGGTGAGACCAAAAGAGGTATTGATTGTTCTTTTTTTACACAGTTTTTATATCATGATGTTTATGGAGGTTTGATAGAAAGAACCGCAGAAAAACAATTTATGGCACCTGATACTAAAAAATTTGTTGGGCAAGAATATTTGAAAGAGGGAGATTTGTTATTCTTTAATTCTAAAGGTTCTAAGTATGAAATTATATCACATGTAGGAGTTTATCTAGGCAATGATAAGTTTGTTCATTCTACTTCAAATAAAGATAGACTTACCGGTTCTAATGGTGTGCAAATAAGTAATTTTAGAGATCGATATTGGCAACGAATGTTTGTAGCTGCCGGTAGAAAACCTCTTAATTCTAAAAATGAGGTAAACAAAGACGACTAGCACAAATATTATTATCTTGATTTAAAAGAGTTTCCCCAAAATACATGAAGAAAAGTACACAAATAGAAGATATCCACGAAGAACTATTGTCTATTTTTAATAACCTGAAAGCAGAGGTTTTTGTAGCAGAGATCCTTGAAAAATCTGATTTGGATTTTCAGGATATAGATATTTTCAATAAAAGTACTTTTACGAGATCTTATCGTCGGGATGTTATTAATTTTTCAATAGATACAAATACGAATAATTCTGATGATAAGCTTCAGTTTAATCTAGCCCGTAACGGTCTTTATGATATTTTGCCAGAAGGTCTTTTTCATGCTCCTATCGATAGAAAGAAGTCTTTAGATTACAAACAATTAAGAAGAAAACATAAGCAAGACGAAAGTCATGCTCGTGATTTTTTTGCTCCATTAGAAAATGAGTTTTTTGTTCAAAAGGTAAAGGTTGAACAAAACGAACGTGTTCTAGTCGATAAATTTGTCAATTTAAAAAACGAGTTCTTGATAGATTTGTGGGGGTTAAATAAGAATATGCCTACAGAATATAATATCAAATTGCTCCAACTTTTACCATATACCCATAGAATTTCAGGGGATAAGGATTTAATTGCGCTATGTCTTGAAAAAATCATTGGAGAGACAGTAAGCATTAAACGATTATTAGAGCCATATTCTGAAATAATAGAACAAGAGAGTGAAAATAGACTTGGTATGGATCTTGTTTTAGCATTAGAAGAAACTCGTGTTCTATACCCTGTTTTTGAAATTACTATAGGCCCCGTTGAAAGAAAAAATATAGATAAATTTCTCGAAAATAGTATAACTAGACAATTTATTAGTATCTTTTGCGACTATTTTATCCCAATAGAAATTGATACTAGACTTAACATCACATATCTTGAAAAAGAAAGCATATTTGTTTTAAATGAAACCAACAGTCCCAGAATGGGGTTAACAACTATGATATAAAATGATCTTATTAACTGCTATGAACGCTGAATTTTTGAAAGTAGGTATATTATTACTCGCTGTGAGTGTATTGCTTATGGGTTTTGTGACTGGTCTTAAAAAACTATTTACAAAAAATAAAAAGAAATTCTTTATTTACATCTTAATTGTTTTATTATTATTTGGCTTAACAGCTTTGCTGAGTAACGAAAAAGTTTTAGATGACATTCCCCTAAATAGCTTTATCGGCTTTCAAATTATCTTTTTAATTTTTGGAGGCTTACATGTTTTAGCGCTCAGAAAATTTTTCCCTGATCTTAATGAAAAAACGACTTCTTTTTGGTCAGAGTTTTTGTATACCGTAGTAACAGTTTGTCTAGGTTTAATTTCTTTTATTTATGTGGTAGGCATTTTTAAACCGGAATATAAATACATATTTACAGCCTCTGCAATCTGTTTTGTAGTGCCATTTATGTTGGTAAAGTTGTATGAATTTTCAATTTCGATACCTGTACCGGTCTATAAAAAATGGTTCTATCCTGTTGATAAAAAGGTAAAAGATCCTAAAGATGAGGAACTGATTAACCCTCTAGTTATTTCTTTTGAATTTAATAAAGGGAAAAACCTTGATGAGATCAGTAATTTTAGACTGAAAGCACCTGAGAAAATGGAATTTGGTAAGTTATTTTACTTTTTTATCAATGATTATAACGAACGACATCCAGGAGGAGAGATCAAGTTTCTTGATGATCAAAACAACCCTTTTGGCTGGATTTTTCATACCAAACCGAATTGGTTTGGAATACAAAGACACATCGACTTTACCAGAACTGTAGACTCCAATAATATCAAAGAAAATGATGTTATTATTTGTAGAAGAGCTTAAATAATTTTGTTAAAATTTACTTAAAAATGGATTTGATTTTATAGGTCAAATCCATTTTTTTTTGCTTAAAAACATAGTCAAAAATAGTGAACTTCAAATTTGTAGTCTTTTTCTTATTTTTTTTGAAAATATGAAGAAATGCTTGATTTAAAATGAATTAAGGAACAAAAAAATGACTATATTTGATATGTGCAAGTCACGTTTATTATTATTTATATTTATTATTAATTTTTAAAAATTTATCCATTATGTCTTTTAAAGCAAAATTAAAAGTAGGAGGTAAAGAGTACAATGTATTAAGTACTGATTATTGTTTAACTCAACAAATTGATGCAACAGGTCGTCCATCTTCTGTTACTAGAGGAGGATTGATTAACATTGAGGTAGAATCTACAGCAGATACAAGTTTGTCTGACTGGATGTTTAATAACTTCGAAATGAGAAGTGGTAGTATCGTATTTTTGAAAAGAGATACAGAAGCAACTTCTAAAGAATTAAACTTTACGGACGCCTATGCGGTTAAATATTTAGAAAGTTTTGATTCCGATAGTAAAAACCCAATGACTGAGAAACTTACTATTTCAGCTAGAGAGATAGGAATAGGAAACGGAGAGCATGTTAATGAGTGGGTATAAAAAACCTATCAAAAAAAAATTTTCATCATTATATTCAATATAATAACGAAAATATAGAAGAGGGAGTGTATTTCACTCCCTTTTTTTAACAATGTTAGTTAATGTTTTTATAGCTAATTTGTAAAAAACTAATTTAACTTAATAAATTTATTTAGTTATGTCATTTTTATCAAAATTACATATAGATGGAGAAGAATTCAATGTACTAGAATTTGAATTTTCTGTAGAACAAAGTGTTGACGAATCGAATAGACCGTGTGCAAGACCTAAGGGAGGCGTAATAGAAATGCTTATAGAGTCTAATACTAAAGTTGATTTTTTTGAGTGGTCTAAATCAAGTTCAGCTACTAAAGATGGACGGATTGAATTTTACAGAAGAGATAACATCTCTAGTCTTAAAAAACTTCAATTTAATGAAGCGTATTGTATCAAATACACAGAAAAATTTAATAGCATAGATAATGAACCTCTTAAAATATTTTTGAAAATTTCTGCAAAAGAACTGACAATGAGAGGAACTACACTGACTAATAATTGGCCTCTTAAGGCTTAATTTTGGGATTAAGAAATTATTTTATAGGAATATAAAATATAAAAAAATAGAGGAGAGGTTTAAATAGATTATTTAAGTCTCTTTTTTATTGATGATCCTATCCAATAACTTTATAATTTGTTTATTGATTAATTTTTTTAAATTAAAGGTATAAAAAAAATCATCTAAAAAGTTTTAGATGATTTTTTAAGAAGTTTTTTGAAAATTTTAATTCTTTATTCTTGTTCGTATTCAGAATTCCATTCTGATCCATCGTCTCCTTTTTGACCGTCCATTTTAATCATAAAGTTTTTTGCAGGAAAATAGGGTTTCATATGGATGTCAAGATGTACTCTGTCTTTTTGTGTTGGATCTTGTTCAAAACGTTTAATAGAAAAATCTTCAATAAGTTTATCAGGGCCGGTAATATTGTCTAAAAATTTAACGATTTGTCCCATAAGTTCTTTACGAGTCCTTGCATTAAAATTTTCAAAAGCTCGTCGATTTAAGAAATCCATTAACACTTTGGTTACATAATCGAATACACGTACTACTGAGTATGTTTGTAATCCAAGATTGTCTCCATTAAATAACGTTTTAGCAGAGAATGCCATTACTTTACCATATTCGTTAACCATAGGTACCAAACCAAGTTTTTCTAACTGAGAAATTTCACCTTTCTTAAGATCGAAACGTACACCATCTACTTCGTTCATACCCCCGAATTTCTTACCTGCGGTAACTTGAGACATTAACGTCTTGTAGATTTTACCACCAAGTGCACTGGATGGTGGAACAAAAAGATCATCTTCTTCACCTACTTCATCATGTTTACCTCTTCCTACAAGCCAGTTACATGCCATAATTACGTTTGAACGATATTTGTCTCCACCGGTTAAATTTGCGGCTTCAAATAGCTCCATAACATCGTCTGGTTCGTCTAAATGTTCAAAATCGGTTACCATCATCACTTTGTTGTCATGCGCAATCTTTGCCCATTTTTCAATCACTTTGTTTGAACCAAGATACCCTGGTACGACTAATAAGCCATAGTTGTCTCTAAGATCTAAACGGTCATACCCTTGCACCAATTCTTCTTGTACAGCATCTATAAATCGAGTATTGTCAAGATCCTTTAATTGTTCTAGTTCTGCATTAAGGATATTAATGTTTTTGATTTTTTGAGATTCAGTATTTTTATAAAACAATGCTACAGAGCGATAGGATTGTTCTAGCTCTCTAGTTTGTTCTAGAGCAGCTCCAAGATTTTTTGCTAGAGAATTTGCGGCGATTTCAGATCTTTTTTCGGATTCGTCAGCCATTTCTGAAATATCATCAGAAGATGATAAGATATCATTCCAAATCTCTAGTGTTTTTTGTAGTTTTTGGCGCTCTAATTTTTTAGATGATTCAGTAAGAAATATCTTTTTTCTAGCTTTACGATCAGGATTTAGATTTTGCACATCATCAATACATGCTTCTATAAGATCAAATCCTCCGTACTTTGCTAATTTTTCTTCGTTAGCCTTAAGTTCTTTAGCAGGATTTTCTATCTTAATTTCCTGTTTTGCTTTTTGTTCTAATGCCATATAAAATTGTTTTTTTTATCCTTGTTGCTGTAATTCTGCAATTAATGACTGAATTGATTTTATAAGTGCTTCTTTAGCTTCAGGGTCTGCTAATGCGGATTTTAAAATTTTGTTAGATTTAAGTTGTTTTACAACTTTCAGGTATTGGTCTTTTTCTGTATCAAGATCACCAAGATACTTGCTTTGTTCAATAATACCTTTTTTACCAAAGTTGCCTAAATGACTAAACTTAAGGGTTTCTTTACTTTCTACACCATCAGCGTCTTCAAATTCTACATCTACTTCTGGCTTGTAGTGATCAAAAACATGATCAATAGAAGTTAGCCCTGTTGTAACTTGTGGTTTTAAAGGTTGGTCTTTTGTGAGTTTTTGTATAAGTAACGTTTTGTTTTGTCCAATTTCAATAATCGCTTCACTTGCGTCAGTTTTTACTTCCGTTCCTCCTAAGCCATATGAATTATCCATAAATCAGTGGTTTTTAATGTGTTTTTATAAAATATAAATATACTAAAATTTACTAGAGATCATAGTGTTAGCTATAATTCCATACTAATTTTTCTTCTTTAATATCTAAATTTACCAAATTTCCTTTACCAATCTTACCGGTAATCAACATTCTTGATAAAGGAGATCTAAGTTCTGTACGTATTACGCCACGCAAGGGTCTTGCTCCGTATTTTGGTGTAAATCCTTTGTGAGCAAGAAATTCTTTTGCCGTATCTGTTAATTCGAGTTTAATCTCTTGTTTTTCTAATGCCTTAAGCAAGTCTTTCATCTGAATATCAAAAATCTTAACGACATTTTCTTTTGTAATTGGTGCAAAAGGAACAATTTCTGTAAGTCTTCCTAGAAATTCCGGCCTAAAGTGTCTGGACATCAATTCGAGTAAGTCCGATGATTTTGGGATTTCTCCACCTGTAAAAGACTTTACGACATGTTCGCTACCAATATTCGATGTGAATAATACAACTGCGTTAGAAAAGTCTCCCGTTTTTCCGAGTCTGTCATTTAATTTTCCTTCATCTAGTATTTGTAAGAAAATATCGAATACAGAAGGGTGTGCTTTTTCAATTTCATCAAATAAGACAATAGAGTAAGGTTTTTGCCTGATTTTATTTACTAGCAAACCACCTTCTTCATACCCTACATATCCAGGAGGAGCACCGTATAATAATGCGGCAGAGTGTTCTTCTTTGAACTCAGACATATCAAATCGTATAATAGCTTCTTCTGTCTGAAATAAAAATTCTGCAAGGGATTTGGCAAGCTCTGTTTTTCCTGTTCCAGTAGGGCCTGTAAAAAAGAAAGAACCTATTGGTAATCCGGGTTTGCTTAATCCAGATCGTGATTCGAGAACAGCTTCTGTAATCGTTTTTACAGCATAATCTTGTCCGATAACACGTTTTTTGAGGTGTTCTTCCATGGTAAGTAAGCGTTCTTTTTCGTCCGCTTGAAGCTTACCAACAGGAATCCCGGTTTTATTTGCAATGGTAGAGGATACATCGTTTTTGTCGATATTTTCTTTTTCTTTTTGAGCTTTGGTTAGAAATCTTTCTAGTATATCTTCAATGATATCAATACCTTGTTTTGGAGTATCTACGCCCTCAAAAGTGTCTTCTTCACCAAGTTCTGTGAATAATAAGTAACTAAAATTGTTTTTTAGATTATCCCAGTGCCAGCGAATACTTTCTATTTTTTCTTCATCGGTTTTATCATTTTCTTCAATTGCTGATAAACTTTCTTTTACATCTTTTGTTTTTGCGTCTGTAGTTTCAAGCATATATCTCGAGGCAGACATGGTTCTATCGATAAGATCTATAGCCGCATCGGGTAAACTACGGTCTTTATTGAATCTTTTTGAAAGACGAATAGCTTCTGCAATAGTTTCATCATCTATACCCAGTTTATGATGTTCTTTGTATTTGTCAATAGTGTTAGAAATCATGGTAAGCGCATCTTTTTCTGATGGTTCTTCTAGAGCAACTTTTTCGAATCGTCTTACTAATCCTTCATCAGTTTCGATATGCTTTCTAAACGCATCATTGGTAGCAGTAGCAATAAATGTTACTTCTCCCTTGGCTAACTCTGATTTTAAAATATTTGTTAAACCTTGATTACCGTTATCTTTATTGGTTAGATTATTGATCTCGTCGATTAATAAAACAGGTTTTTCAAAGGTTTTGATTGCAGTGATAATTTTTTTGAATCGATCTTCTACTTCACTTTTATAACTAGCGCCAGATACCAGATGAATAAAATCAAGTTCATATATCTGAGCATTTTTTAAAGTATCAGGAACGGCACCGTTTATGATGGCATCAACAAAACCATCTAGCAAAACGGTCTTACCAACACCGGGATCACCGGTTATAAGTACATTAGGTTTAGAATGTCTACCTAATATTTCTACAATCATTTTAATTTCTGCATCTCTTCCAAAAATATTATCCAGATTACCATTTTTTGCCTCTAATGTTTTATCAAAACAATACTCATCAAGGATGCCGGCATCAATATTTTTTTGAGTTCCTGATTGAGCTTTCTTTTTTCCGGATACACTTCCGTTAGCCTGAGCCGAACCAGAAGTAGCACTAATCATGATTTCGTCTGCTTTTATAGGTAGTGTTTTAAGTTGTTCATAAGAAAAACCAACTCCCGGAGTACAAAGCGAAATTAATAAAGCTGTTGTAGTAATATCTTCATCTCCTAATTTAAGCTTTAAATTATCAGCTTCATTAAAAGTTGCTTCTATAGATTTATCACCTTCAATTTTGTCAGGGATGCTTCCCGCTCTTGGTAACGCTTCGATTCGTACTTCAGACCATTCTTCTATATAAAAGGTATCAGCATCTATTGCAAAAAGGAGATCCTTTAGACCGGCATCTTTATGTAATAGTGCTTTTAATAAGTGTGCAGCATTATATTGACCGTTATGATATTCTCTTGCAATTGATTGTGCAATATGAATTACATTTTTTACTTCTTGAGAAAGTGAGTATCCTAAAGTTTGCATGAAGTTATTTTATTCTATCATTTGTGAGTAACGAAATAACAAAAAATCATTGAGAAACAATATTTTTTTATCCAAGAAATCACAAAATCTAAATACTTTATTTTTTAATTATTTTCAAGATTTATCTTAGAAGAAACCAAAAATGAATAATCGTATTATTCATTTTTGTTTTCTGCATACAAATTGAATATTTCAAAAGTCCATAAAAAAAGAGTCTAATATTACCCTGAAAACAGGGTTTTTTATCCTAGTTTTATCTTCTTATAATCATTATATTATTATAAAAGCAGAGAAAACCGAATAATACGATAGTTTACTAATGATGAGGTTTATTACCAAAAGGTTTTAAGATAATTCCTAAGCTTAAAATAAATCCATCAGTTGGGGCATAGATTTCAGGGAAATTAGGAGCATTATGGGGTGGTAATACAAGAGGAGAAAATCTACTTTGTCTTCTATCTGTAAAGTTTTCAAAATTAGCAAACAAACTTCCCCACGTAAAATTACGAACCGCTAGTAATCCCATTGTAACAAAATCTGTGGTTTCTGTACCATTTGATAATAACTGAGTTCCTGTATAATACGTTTCAAAACCAACACGCCATTTTTCTGATTCATACATAAAAACACTCCCCGCATTATGTCTGGCTGTAAGTGGCTTCTGAGGATTGCCTTCTAAATAATTCAACCTTGTATCTATCAGAGCATAATTAAGAAACCATCTAAAATCCTTATATGTAAATTTAATATTGGTTTCTGCTCCTTTACTCACAATATCACCATTTGCATTTTCAAATTGAAATTGCCCATCGATATTATTAAGTAATAAACCATTTTGTATCATAGTAGTATAAAATAATTGATTAATAGATACACTGACTTCCTGAGATAATCTTGTTTGATAATTAAAGTCTAAATTGATACCATAAGAATGTTCGGCTTCTAAAATATCATTGTTAATAGGTACGATGCCTTGATAATTAATAAGTTCTGCTTCTTCAGTAAAAATATCCGGTATTTTATATCCTACACCACCACCAATTCTACTAGAGAAAGATTTTTTTGATTTATACAGTAAAGAAACTCGAGGTAGTGGAAAAAAGCCCCAATCTTTTGTATAGTCTGTTCTAAGTCCTGTTTCTAAAATCCATTGATCAGAAAGATCATAAATATTATTGACGAATACTCCATAAGTAATATCATTTTGATCTCGTTGTAGTGTTTCTGAATCTTCATCAAACGAAGTAGAGTAAAGGTTAGCACCCAGTATCCAGTCTGCTCGTTTCCCTAGTTTGTGATAAGTTGCTTCTGTAAAAGTATTCCATTGTATGCCTTCAAAAGTAAGATTCGGAATCTCAAGATTTCTATCAAAATAAGAGATGCTGTTTTTTATATTAAATGATTGTAAAGAGTCGATTTGAGTTTTGAAAACGGCTTGGCTGCTTAAACGTTTAGAGATATTTTCTTCGGTATATTGGTGGATTCCATTTTGTCCATCCTCAATTGTAGTTATATCTCCTCCTGTTCTATCATCATAAGTACCATTGATTCCCAGCCAAAAGGTTGTATTATCTGTTGGATAATAAAATAATTTTGGATTTATAGCAACGGATTTGGTTAATGGCAGATTACTAAATTCATCATCTTCGGGATCATAAGCTTTTTGATATTGCCCTGAACCGAAAATAGTCCAACCCCATTTTTGATTACGTTCAGCATAAAAAACATTGGCATTACTGCCTAATGCTTGTGTTTGGGTAAGCATAATATCAAGTTGAGGTTCTTCTTCGGGAGTTTTAGAAACCATATTTACCAGACCGGCAATTGCACCTCCTCCGTATAGTGTAGAAGAACTACCTTTGATCAGCTCAAATTGTTTAAGGTCGACTGGTGGAATTTGCAAAATACTCAATCCACTAGAGAACCCACCATAAAGGGGGAACCCATCTCTTAATAACTGGGTATACCTACCATCGAGTCCTTGAATTCTGATGCTTGTATTACCGCTACTTAATGAAGTTTGCTGCATTTGTATACCTGTACTTTCTCGTAGCACCATAGCTATGTTAGAGGCATTCATCATTGTTTTTTCACTTAATTCCTCAGATCCTATAAACTCAATACGTGTTGGTATGTTTTGTATGGTTCTAGTACTTCTTGTGGATTGCAGTACTACTGCATCAAGAGCGTTTTCTCCTTCTTGTAAAGAAAAAACTAAAGGTTCTGAGGTGGGTAAAATAATTGACCGTTCTTCACTTTTATATCCAACATAAGAAATAGAAATTATGTGGTTTCCATTAGGGATTTCATTAAACAAAGCGACACCATCAAGATCTGTAATAGTTCCTTTCTCAAGTGATTTTATATAAACTGTTGCTCCCAGTAAAGGCTTTTTGTCTTCTTGCGTAAGGACTTTTATGGTAATAGAGCTTGTTTGCGCATTTACAAGCGCACAAAACAATAGCATAAGCACTATGCTTATATTTTTAATATGCATTTGATTTTAAATTTTGTAATTGACTATAAATGTGGTTGTTTGAAAGTAAGGCTACTTTCTTTTGATACTAGCCAATATACCGGGGAGGTTGAAGAATGCCATAAACTAAATCTTCAATTGTATTTTCATGATAAGAAATAGATAATGTATTTGCTTCTCTTATTACAAAATGATGACTTTTCATTTCGAAATAGGTGGCATGAATATGACAACAATGACAATTACAAAAAGGCGAACATAATTCAAGACCACAATGATCATGTTCTGCATTATCACCAATTGAAATTTCTACAACAATATCATCATCAGGATGAGTATCATTACATGGAATAAAATTCAATGCAAGGAAGTAAATTGATAATATTACTGCAAAAAAGTTCATAATACAAAGATAAATGAAAAAGTATATTAATTTGAAATATAAATTAGTTAAAGCTATAACGTAATTTTGAAAAAATTGATTTAACTAATATTTTTTGTTAGTTTAAGCTAACTTTTTTAGTTTTGAAAAACTAATTTTTTAAATTAAGGTTTTATGGAAGAAGTAATTAAGATTTTGGAAGAAGAGAAAAAACATATAAATAATAAAGTTAGGGCTAATAATCTAATGAAAGAAGATATGAAAAAAGCTGTTGCTGAATTATCTAAGATTACTCAGATTAAAAAGGCTATAAAAATTCTAAAACTCAAAAAATATACCTGAGAAAGTATGAGTGTTTCAAATGAATTTTCAAACGTGTATTTAGACAAGGGATCTCGAGAGAATATAATTTATAAAAC
Source organism: Aquimarina algicola (assembly GCF_006443095.1). Taxonomy (GTDB): domain Bacteria; phylum Bacteroidota; class Bacteroidia; order Flavobacteriales; family Flavobacteriaceae; genus Aquimarina; species Aquimarina algicola. The sequence continues at coordinate 86,543 of NZ_VFWZ01000011.1, read as the reverse complement.
AGAACGTTTGTGGAAAACAATTACCGTAGATGCCAATACACTTTTTGAGCAACATAAATTTAAAGAAGCTTTAAATAACTATAAAAATGCTCTTAGACAAGCAGAAATTTTGAATAATTATAAGAGTGAATGTATTCAGGGTAAAATACCTTTTATACAACTCTACATCATATCTTGTAATAATATTGCCTATACTTATATAGAGCTAAAATTACTAGAAAAAGCAGGTGATATGTTCAAGAGAACTATTTACTATCTTTTATACTTGTTAGACTACGATTGCGCTGGGATAGAACGTGAACTTAAAAGAGCAGTAGCTACTTATTTGGATTATTCTGTGAAATATGAAAAGGATGACGATTCTCAGAATAAAATTCTTTCTGATATTAAAGAGCATTTTTCTCAAAAACAGTTATCTCAAAATATAATATGATTGTATTCACTCTTACTAGAAAAATTTTGAAGTTTTAGGTTTTATTATGATGATCAAAAAAACCTGCAATTCGATCGCAGGTTTTTTTTGAAGTTAAAAATTGTGATATTACTTTTTCCAATATCCGGAAAAAGCATTTATCGTATTGGTCAACGGCCCAGTTTTTTTGCTGGATACTTCAAACCACCATATTTCTGTTTTTTCAGAATTTTTGGTTAAAGAATATAATATGTAATTACCATCTGGTGACCAGGAAAGGTTTGTTCTAAGCTGACCGTGATCAATGGCTAATAGAGGAGTCACTTTATTCGTTTCAGTGTTTAATGTTTTTATAGTATAAAAAGTACTTAATTCACCATTATTGATGTTGGCACCATTCCCTTTTTCGGCAAAAAGAATTTCTTTTCCGTCTGGTGACCAGTCTACCTCTTGTAATAATCCACTTATAGAGGTATTTTCATAGACTTTGGTGACAGTAACGTCATTTCCATTAATGGTGGCTACAAAGATTGAATTTTCATAATAATAGGCAAGCCTTCCCGTAGAAGACCATACAGGGTTAAACCCTTTCTCTATTTTGGCAATTTCTTCAAAATTATTTGTATCAACGATTACGATATTGCAAATATCATCAGATGTAAAGAGGTCCAATCTACTTCTTCCGCAGATAGTAAGTGCACCTCTGTTTCTTGACGTATCCCAAGCATTTCTTCGTACTTCTATATCTATAGCTTCCTTATTTTCAGGATCGTTAGGAACTCTAAAAAATCCCGGATCACCTACAGTTTGATAGATCATTTCGTTTTGATCACTATTTATAGTATACTTAAAAACATCTGTTCCCGAAGCAGGAATTATATTTGTGCTTGATGGATTGGCTGGGTTAAATGTTTTTTGTTGTACTGTAATTTGATCATTATCAAGCCATTGCGGAATACCAACAAGAAATTCAGTTGGTATTTGAGTATGATTTATAACATTACTTCCATTAGGGTTCATAGAAGAAACAGCATCTGATGTTGTATTTAGAAATAAGATTTTACTATCTCCTTGATAGTTAACTAGTCCTTCTGGCATCTTATCTGGTTGTGTAAAACTTTCGGTACCATCTGATACTTTTATTTGATCGAGATAAATAGTTATATTTTCATTATATGATTTAGAGGGCTCTAATTGAAAAACAACAGATAATGTTCCTTGATTGCTTATAAAGAGTGGGTTGTCTTCTTTTTGATAGTACATTTTTATTCTAGACCACTCATTATTTATGCTTTCTTCGCTAAAATATTTTACTAAAGAATCCCCTCCTGCCAAACTATTGAAAAAACTATCTGGCTCATTAGTAATAAATAGTCTTAATGCATCTTCTGGAATTGTTGTGTCGCTTTTAATCCAAAATGAAACCGTAAGTAACTCTGGCAATTCTTGTATATCTAGTGTCTGTATGAGAATTGCAGTACGATTTGTAAAAAACGGTTGATCTGCTTGATCACAAATACTGGTATTGCTAAGTTTTACAACTCTTTGACCTTCTTTTGCATCAGGGAGCTCTTGTATTTTGGCATCTCCACATACTATCCAGGCATCATCACTTTCAAAACTAGCATTTTTTAATAAATTCGGCAATGGATTTGCTGGAGGAGGTACTAGATCAGGGTTGTAAGAAGATTCACCTGTGATTTCACCTCCATCAGGATTATTTGTATTCGTATCATCATCTGATTTACAGGCAAAAAACAAAGGTAGGAGTAAGATAATTACTAAATTTTTCATGATTTTTTGTTTAAGATTAAGCAAAGGTGTTGCTTGCAAAGTATACTGCTACACTTTGCTATTGATTTATGTTATAGATTTATTTTCCTGGCCTTGGAAGGTTTTTTTGAGTTAAATGAGCATTTTTTCGATAGCTATTTTGATTAATGAGGCAACATTAGAAACATTCATTTTTTTCATTATATTTCTACGATGTGTTTCGACCGTTAGCGGACTTATAAATAGTTCTTCGGCAATTTGATTTGTAGTTTTCCCTTCTGCAATATGTGTTATGATTTGTTTTTCTCTTTTTGTTAACCTAGGGGTATCATCTAGAGTACTAAAAATAGTATTCGCCATCGTTTTTTGTATTTCTATACCATAATAGTTTCCATTTTGATAAACAGTAGTAATTGCTTTTATTAACTCATCAGAGTTTACATTTTTTAATAAATAACCTTTAGCACCATTAGTGATCATTTGATTAATAATACTTCTATCATTATAAGTGCTTAAACCAATCACTTTTATATTATGATATTTTTGAAAAATAGTATGGCAAACATCAATTCCGCTAGTGTCGGATAAATTAATATCTAATAAAACAATATCTACCGTACTAGATGATAAAAATGCCAATGCTTCTTCACCGGTAGTAAAGCTTGCTACAACATCAATGTCTTGATTTGTGACTAATAATGACCTCAATCCTTCCAGAACTAAAGTATGATCATCTACAATCATTACTTTGATTTTAGACTGTTTTTCATCTTTAAATTGGTATTTCGATGTGCGCATTTGTTCCTTCATTTGGTGTTGAATAAAATTCGATACTTCCATTTAGGTAAGCTACTCTTGTTCTTACACTATTTAGCCCTATTCCTCTTGTTTTTACATTATCTTCGATAAAACCGATCCCATCGTCTTCAATTGTAATACTAATTTTTTCACTTTCTATAATGTATTGGATTAATACTTCGTTGGGATTAGCATGTTTTATTGCATTATTAATTAGTTCTTGTATGATTCTGTAGACAGTAAGTAACGTAGTGTCTTTTAATTCGATTTTAGACTCATAAAACTGTAGAATGAACTTGGTATTTTGCTTAGGATCGCTAATACTCAAACAATAATCTTCTACAGCAGCCTTTAATCCGTATTGAAATAAGGTTTCAGGCATGAGATGGCGTGCTATGTTTCGTAATTCGGATAGAGAATCATCAATATTTTTTGCTGCAACATGTACTTGATCAAAAATTATGTTTGTCGTCTCGCAAGATTTTGCTAATTCTTTTAATTGTATACTAGTTGCTGATAATCGACCTGCTAATCCATCATGTAAATCTACAGCCAATCTTTTTCTTTCTTTCTCTTGCCCTTCTAATATTGCAGCATAAACTTTGGATTCTTGTTGAAATTTTAACTTTTGGATTTGTTGGTCATATCGTTGCGTATTGATTTGTGTTTTGCGTTGCCGGTTTCGATACACAAAATATCCTATTATAATTACAAAAATCAAAGATCCAATCACTAGTATTAAGAAATAGCGTTGCGCTTTACTTTTTTGAAGTGAAAGTTCGGCGCTATTATTTTTATTTTTGAGTTCTAAAATTTCTCGTTCTTTTTTTTCTGTCCTGTATTGTGCTTCTAACTGATTAATTTTTTTAAGAACTTCTACAGTTTGTATACTATCATTTATTTTGATATGTTGGTTAAGGTAATAATTTGCTTGTTCAAAATTTCCTTCTTTGGTTTCATATGCAGCAAGATCTTTTAGAATATCAAGAGTCCTAAGGTTTTGATCATTTTTTTTAGATCTTTCTAGATATGAGATCAAAAACTTTTTGGCTTGTTTATCATCTTTTAACCCTTTATACGCTTCATAATAGCCTAGATAGAGTTGATCTAGATTTCCAAAAGTCTTGTTGTGTATAATACGTTTTTGCGATTGATCATAGTTCGCAATAGCCTTGCGATACTCTTTTTTTGCAGTATGATATTTGCCATTAATTAAATAATACATCTGCCACTCTAGAGCATTTGGAGTCTTTTTTAGATATGTTTTAGTAGTGTCTAATACTTTTTTCATAGCCGATAATGAATCCAATTCCTGAAGACAGGCCGCAAAAACCAATCGATCATATATCAATGCATTGTAGTCTCTAGTTTTTTTATAGTATGGTTCACTTTTGATAAAGTATTGATATGATTTTTCATATTGTCCTAAGTTTAAAAAAGCGATCCCCAAATTAGTGTTGGCTTTTCCTAAGATAGAATCAAATTCAAGCTTTTCGGCAAGAGGAGTTATTTCTTGAGTATGTTTTATTTGTTGTTCAAGCGACCCCTGGCGACTATATGTGACACCTATATTAAAAGTTGCTCTTACCCAAAGTCGTAAGTATTTGTCCAAAGAATCTGTAGCAATTAATTTTTCAAGCTGTTCCTTTGATTTTTGATAGTATTGTAATGCGTCTTGGGGTCTATCATAATCCAAATATATCCCTCCAAAAGCAAAATTTGCTTTACTTATATTATATAATTTATTTTCTTTTTGAGCTATCTGCAAAGCTTTTTGAGCATATTCTACAGCTTTTGAAGAATCTATACCCGAATATGTTATTGCTAATTCACTATAAATATCACTTTTGTAAATATCGTTTTCTACATTTTGTATGATACTGTGTAGACTGTCTAATCTTTTTTCTTTCGTTTGTTGCGCATATACAAAAGAACAAGCAAATATAAAAGGCAAACATTTTTTTAGAATAGACATTGATAAAAATGATATATTATTAAGAACTAAAGTATTAAGATTGTAAATGATCAAAAAATGTAGAATTAAAAATACCAAGAAACCAGTAGAAAAAGTAATACTTTTTTACTAAAAGATTTTTATAAAGATATCAGAAAAACAAAACACGATCTTATTTATAAGACCGTGTTTTATATTTTTTGAACATAAACCTATTAAAAATAATAAACTAGATGTTATATTTTACTAGTTTTTTCTAAGCTTTTGAGTTTATCTTTTGCCATCACAAAATTAGGATCTATTTGAAGCGCTTTTTTATACAAATCAATTGCTTTTGTAATGTCATTGTCTTTCTCATGATATACTCCCAAAACATATGTAACGTATGCATCATCCGGAAATATTTCTTTTGTGAAAGTTTGAATCTCTTTGGCTTCAGAAAGTTTACCTTTTAGGTAATAATCAGTGTATGCTAATGAGATCATATCTTCTGCATCTACAAACACCCAATCTATGAATTCTTTTTTAACTTCATTGTACATTTTTTTTGCCTTTTGTATTCCATTCTTTTTAATACTATCAATAAAGTCTGTACTAGTTATAGGAACGCTTTTTTGTTGTAGTTTATAGTTTTCTCTCAGATATTCATAAAGCTCTATACCAGGATTTTTAGATTGATTTATAACTATTTTGATTCCTCTTTCTGCCTCTTTGTAGTTTCCTGTTTTATTGAATTGTTCTGCCAAGTTTAGTATTTCTCCCGGATATAATATATCGTTATTTTTTTCTGTTAATATATGTTCAAATCCATACTTTTCAATTTTAGAAATAAAGTCATTTTTGATAATAAGCCCTTCTTCGGGGATCCACTTGTCGTACTCCATCAAACTTGCAACTTTGGTTGCATATTTCTCTCCTTTTAGCTTAGATACAAGGTGTAAAGCCCCATCAATTCCAGCAGAAATCCCAGCGGTTGTGATTACTTTTCCGTTATCTACAAAACGAATATTGTCTCTTACATCAATTTTTGGAAATGTATTTTTTAGGTGACTTATTGATTGGTGATATGTTGTTGCAACTTTATGATCAAGTGCGCCTATTTCTGCAAGAAAAAAAGCGCCTGTGCATACTGTAAGCTGTAATTCTGTTTTTTGTACTACTGTTTCTACCCAATCTTTTATACTCTTTTTTTTTGATAGTCCAATATCTCCTCCTCCAACAAAAACGACAATATCAGGTATGGGAGCATTCTCAATAGCATAATCAGGTATAACTTTGAGAGAATGCATTGCAAGTAGAGGATCGCTAGTTTCTGCAACAGTATAAACATTAAACCCAGCTACTAAAAATACTTCCAATGGTCCTGCAAAATCCAAGATTTCTACATTGTCTTGTAAAAAAATAGCAATATTATTAATATTATTTTTTTTACTTATTTTTTGAGCCGTTACTATGGGTTGCGATAATATACATAAGATAAGAAGTAATTTTTTCATTTTGACTTATACTATTGTTTGATAAATAAATTGCTGTGTGCGGTGTTTTTGAGTCCCGTGATCACATCGTTTTTGTCTCTTTCGAATACTAAAAAATTAGCTGTAAAGGGTAAAAAAAACCGATTTTTTTCGATGTAGAAAACAGGATGTTTTTCGTTATTTATGATTATAAATAATGTATTGATTATCGGATCTAATACTAGTTCGTATGTTTGATTTTGATTTGATTTGAACTTGCCTTTGTAGTCTTTTAAGATGCTGACATTATTAATGTTATGATACGGATTGTCTGATCCCAGAATGATTCCTTTATTAGGCGTCCATTCATATTCCATATAAAATGCAGTTTCTACTGCAGCGGTTAAGCCTTCTAATTTTGCAATCATGTGTAAAGCGCCATCTATGCCTGCAGAAACTCCTGCGGTAGTGATTGTTTTACCATTATCAACATATCTAACATTTGGTAACACGTTTATCTTTTTGAAATTTTTTAATGCTTCTATGGTATATCTAAATGTGGTTGCTTTTTGGTTGTCTAATATTCCTGCTTCTGCTAGTATTAAAGCACCACTACAGACAGAGAAGTAATATTTGGTATTGTTTTGAGATCTAATCCATGTAATAAGTTCTTTGTCTTTGGAAGGAAGTACGGCATTACCACCAAAAAATACTAAGATATCAGCTTGTGGAGCATCTGATAAATCATAATCAGGTATTACTGTAAGAATTCCTTGTGCATAAATAGGTTCTTTGGTTTTAGAGATTGTAAATACATCATAACCGGCATATGCAAATACTTCCATGGGTCCTGCAAAATCAAGAATTTCTACTCCGGATTGTAGGTAGAAGCCTACTTTTGTTCTATTAGGCTTAGGGTGGTCTTTTAGTGTGGATTTATCAACTAATTTCATATTACAATGCATACAGATACCAGGTTTATCAAAAGTTAGATGGTCGCACTTTCTGTTACATGGAGGACATACATAGGTTATTTGTGAGGCGATCTTTTTTTGTGAAACAGCATTTTCTACTTTTATGAAACACAATAGCGTAAATATCGATAGCAAAAAATAGCTTTTCATCTCATACATATTTTATTGTATAAAATTAAATTTGATGCTTGTATAAAGAAAGGACAGAATTATACTGTTTTGAGACAAAAATGTATCAATAAGTAGTTTTTAATTGAGATTTAAACGCTCTGAGGTTTTTACTTTGAAAAAGTGTTGCGAAGTAATTCTTATAACGATTTTTTATGTTTACCAATGATTTGCCTAAGTTGATTAGAGCTCTTAAACCCACATTCTGAAGCAACCATTTCAATTTTATTTTTGTCGGCTAATAATTGTAAAGCTCTTTCTATTCTTAGGTTTTGAGTGTAATTATGAATTGTGATGCCTGTAGTCTTTTTAAATAATCGTGTGAGATTCCTAGTACTCATATGAACATGTTCTGCAATATCTGCTTGGTTAAACTGCTTCCCAATATTATCAATGATAAATTCTTGTGCTCGATGGATACGTTCTTCTAAGTGATTTCTATATTTTAGATATATACTAAGTTGAGGGTCTGATTCACTTCTCCTAAAATAGATTACGGCTTCTTTGGCAACATCTACAGCTAGTTTGGTGCTGAATTTTTTTTCTAAAATGTATAAGGCCAAGTCTATACCCGAAGACACACCGGCGCTGGTTAAAATATTATCGTCGATTACAAATAGTCTATTCTCTTTAATATTAATGTTAGGGTATTTTTCTTTGAAAGTAACGATACGTTTCCAGTGTGTAGTACAGCTTTTATTTTTTAGCACACCTGATTCTGCTAACAAAAATGTGCCTGTGCAGACTGAGCATATGGTTACACCGATTTCATTTTGTAGCCGTAACCATTCAAAAAATGATTTAAAACCATTTAATAAATCACGATCTAACAAATATGAGAAAGATATTCCCGGTACAATGATAAAATCTTCGTCTGTTAACGTATAGTCATGATAAGAATTAAGATCATAAAATTTGAGACCGGCACTACTTACGATCATATCATTATCTATAGGACTCACAAAATGTAAATCGATATTAGCACCATATTCTTTTGCTTCATAAAAAATATGAGCAGGTCCGTTGATATCTAATAAATGCACACCTGGCGGGGTAACGAATATTATTTTTTGATTCATTTGTGAGAAGTATATTTTTTGATCATATCATTTATATGATCGAAAAATAACTAATTAATACTATTTTGTAAAATTATATAGGGTAGTAAAAACAGTAGTATAGTTCTTGCTAATACTATTACGAGATGTTAAAGTTGCCTAATCTTGTCTTTTGGTTAGTAAGATTGCTTAAAATAGGTTGGAGTTTGATACTTGTTTGAACAATCAGAACTAATATTTTGATTATCAAAAAAACACCTATACTGAGAGAAAATATTATTTTGATATATGTAGATATATATTTCTTCAAAAGGATATGAAAACAACATCGACTGAAAAAAAGAATCAATATCAGAAACAAGATGATCACTAATTATATACTTTGATATGTCTTTTATACTAGAAAAGCTTACTAATTGTTCATTATAGTAAAAAGAGATAGATTGTTTAGTTCTTTCTTTGTCATAAAAATTTGAAGTAAAGATTTTGTCATATTTTCCGGATCGGGTAGTGTCTTTTGTTATGCATATTTCTCTTTCGTATAAGAGTTCATTATTTTTATAAAACTTACTTCTCACCGGTCTTTCTTTATGAAAATAAATACTATCGATAGATCGAATATCTTTTTTTTCTGTCATCCGTTCTTCTATGGTTAGTGTGTCATTTACATAGGTGAAGGTTCGTTTTTCGATAATATTCAAAAAATCGTCAAACTTATGTTCGTATAGTTTTTTTCCTTTATGATATGATTCTTTGGATTCAATGTCCCCAAAATACCCGTACTTTATTTTTGTTCCATGTAGACTATCATTCTCATAAGTACAGATAAACTTTCCACCCATAATTCTTTTGCCAAATTCTTTTCCGTGCTTTAAACCGTTTTTGTATTCTGAAGTAATATCGGTTTCGTAATTTTTCCAAGTTCCGTGTTTGCGTCCGTTTACATAATCCCCTTCTCTAAGCACTGTATTTGACCTCATTACTTTTGAAGAACCATAACGATAGCCATTTTTGAAACGAGATACTTCAACTTCATTACGGTCCAAAAAACCTACATATTTGATTTTGTAATACCCATTTACAGGCATGCTGTCATTAGAAAATACTTGATGTTGGACAACATATATTTCGTCTGATTTTATCTTTTGAGGACGTTTTTGACAAAATAATGTAAAACATGAAGAAACGGATATAATTAAAAAGATATACAATCTCATTAGTAAGTAATTAAATCATTAGCTTTTATTCTTTTTCCAATCCTTAAAACCAATACTATCTTCACGAATTTTTGAGATCCATTTTGTATCAAATTGTCCTGTTAGATACTCAAATACTTGATGATTATATTTCGCAATACATTTTTGCTCCGGTGCCTCACAACCTAAATTAAAATAATACACGCCAAACTCTTTTTCAAAAGCAATGTTAATTTCACTCTTATCATCTGATTCGGCTTCGGTTTGTAAAAATAAGAAGATAGTACACATGTTAAAATCTTCTTGGAACCAGCCATCTATCTCTTGACAAGTTTCAGAATTGACAAAGTATATTTTTTCTGCTGTACTGTTTTTGTAATCTTCGTATGTCAATTTTCGGTATTGACCAAAGTTTAGCATGGGTAACATGATTACAACATATAAAATGGCTTTATGTACTAATTTCATGACTGATTGATTTAGAGATTATAATTTAACTCATCTTGACTTTTTCTATTTCCTAAAAAATGATTGAAATTCACTCATATTTTGTTACTTTTTTTATTTGTAGCCCTACTATAATTTTCAAAAAGTGCCTCATCTGATTAAATTTCAACTCATTTTCGGTTAAAAATAAAAAGTCAAGATGAGTTCATTACAAAAAAATACTATTCAAAATGTTATCAAAAAAATCAAGTATTTTGTCCATTAATATTTTTGAACTTAATTGCTCTCAAAACATTTTTTAATGAAAATATGATGCCAAGACCAATTAAGATATAAAGCCCGTATTGCGATATAAATTTACCTGTATCTGTTTGAGCAATTGCAGGATTATTTTTATCATAATTTACGTTTATAGTATCGCCTTTTGATTTCAAACTTCCTAAGAGGGGAATTCTGTTAAGTTGTACGTATGTGGTCATGGATTCTCCATTTTTGGTTTGAAATGCCACCAAAGCCATTTCTCTAACCCTTCTTCCTGATCGTTTGATCTCGATATCTTTTATGATCCCCTCAGTAGATATCCATTCTGTCGAATCTTGAGCGAATATGATACATGGTAATAGTAATATTATGTAAATAAGAGTATTTTTCATCAGATAATTATTTTTTTAATCCCATTCGATATGGTCACCTTCATTTTTTAAAATGGAATATAATTTTTCTTCATTTTCTATCAAATCACAAATAATTTCTACAAATTTTTTTGCTCTTTTCTCATTTTCAGGATTCATTTCATAATAAGCGATATAACTTCCTGCTTCGGGATCGGTATTCATATTAGCAGTAATATCGGGATAGTATTTTGGTAGGTAATAATTAAAAAATGCTTCCCAATTATACCCATTCATGTATGCTTCACTATGGATCTCATACATTTTTTCTCCTATCACAAATGGTTTTTCTTTTTCTATCCAAAAACACACAGATAGTTTTTTTGAGTCTTCATGCTCTACAATAGCTACATATTTGTCCATGATTTGTCTTTTTAAAATACTTATACTGTTATTGAGAACTTTAATTTTTTTAATGATTTTGAAAACCAAATAGCGGCGCCTATACTATGAAACTCAACTTCATCTTTTTGACTGGTTAGACGATGACACATTAGTATTATGACACCACTATTATAGGTTTTCAAAACGTAATAACCCCACGTTATTTAGAAATTTATATTATTTTATTTGATTTTGCCCGTCAACAGACCATTCATAAGATCTACTTATAGAACTAGCAAATTTATTTTGCTCAATTCGTATTGATAGTATAGGTTGTTCTCCTTTTTTCTCTATTCTTACCATTGAGCAAATGGCATCTTGAACATTTGCATCCTCTTTGAACAATTCTGTAGATTTTGAAATAGCATTATTGATGTTAGTAAGATTGATGAGATCAGAAGAGAAAAGAAAAGGTTTGTAGGTCTCATAACTATTCGATAGTTTTTGGTTAAATGCCTCTCCTACACTTATATCAACATTATTATTTGTCAATAAACGATTGCTATCAATTCGGTAGTTTACAATTCTGTCTTTGTCATCACCTCTTACAAAATCCAATGAGATACTACTTTCTACTAAGTCTTTATGAGAAGATACCAAACCTGCAGAATAACTAAACTCTAATACCTCTATATTATCTTCAAGTTCGGGGTAATGCGAGTATATATATTCGGATAATTCTGTATATCCTTGTTCATCTTGTATAAGTTCACTAGGTAATGTATTTTGAGAACAAGAGGTAAACAAAATACCGATTATTAGTAATAGATGTAATTGTATTGATTTCATTTTTATTGTATTATTTAATTATTTATTTCTTGTTTTTAGTTTGCTTGTATGTCGAGCAAAAGGTTTTTTACATCTTTTGCTATTTTTTCTTGTGATCCTAATAGTATTGCATGCATAATTATTGCCAGTATACCTCTTTGTGTAGCACGATTTACAAAACTACTTGGCGGTATAGGATGAATCTCGATAGTACTTGAATCTATTATGTTGATTTTAGCTCCTGCCGTAGCGCTTTTTTTGACAACAATACATTTTTTACCGGGAGTGAGCATTAGAGAACCATCTGTAATCCATTCGTCTGGTTTTATGGATATTTCTAAATCTGTTTTACTTTTTAAATAAGACATGATTTTTTCTAGAGAATCATATTCACGTTGTAAATGCTTTTTCATTTTTAAATACGTTTAGCTCTTTTTAGATTAGAAGTTTAGTGAGTTTTTCTTATTTATTAAATAGAAACTCAGGTCTTGTAATAATTTATAGTTTTGTTATGGTGATTTATTTTTTAATTACCATGTTATAGTATTCCAGGGACTTCCGTTTTTAGAATTTAAATAGCCGATATTCTTTTTTAATATCGAGTTTCCAACAAAATTATTTAACCCTACTTCAGTTTGTCCTTCAATAAAACTAGTACCGTATTCACTCCAACTATTATGATACTTTTTTACAAAGGGGATGATTCTATCCAATATGTCTAGAGCATCTTTCTTGTTGAGGTACCCTACATCTGTTGCAGATGTTACGATATATGAAATGATACAAGGTAATACCGCAGAGATTTTAATTTCAGATAAACTAGAGTAGGGGATACCTACTTGTGTTCCTTCTATATTTTCTAAGCGTGTATTGTTTTTTGAAACTGATAGTATGTCAAAAAATGAGCTTAACACCACAAAGCATGAATGCTCATTTACAATCTTAAAATCTCTTTTCAGTAATTTTGTAAAATCCTTTTGATGCTCTTTAAGTTTTGGGTACTCTCCAAACGCATGTAGATGAATAGGGTAGTAATTATCTTCGGCTCCTTCTTTACTTTTGAAAAGCGTAAACCAATCTCCAAAAATCACAGTTCTAAAAGGAGCTCCCAAAGCGTTACCAAAAGCTTCGTTGTATGGTATTTTTTGTATATCTTCTATCGAGGTTTCTTCAAGATTAGCATTCTCATTTTCAAGCTTTTTCTCTTCTTCTAATTCTTGTTTGGCCTCTTCTACACCTTCTTTGATTGAAGCGATGATTTCTTTAAAAAATTTTATCATTTGTACAGATTATTTTCATTATGGACAATAGTTAGGTGAACCACTAATTACAATAATTTGTATAAGGGTTGTCTTAGCAGCGTAAACTTATAGTCGTATTCGTGGGTAATCTACTCGATAATTGAGTTTTAAATGCTCCAAGGCTCGTCTCAAAAACTTCAGAGATATTTATTTACCTATATTTTGTAGGCTAGCCTTGGAGTGTAGTTACTCTTAGTAGGTAAAATCTTTTAAATTACCATCAAGATCATAACTAAAATGGAATGAAGTACCTCCATTTTTTGGTTCTAAAGTTAAATTATATCCCAATTTGGATTTATCACCATCGTTTGGCGAATCTATTCTGGCAACTGTAACGATAGCTTCATCGATTTCTTTTTCGTCTTTTAGTTTTTTCTTTGCTGTTTCAGCCAATTCTCCAAGTTTTGAGATGCTTATCTTATCACCAAGAGTAAACATAAAATCTTTTGCCTCTCCTCCTGTAATCTCTAAGGTGACATCAGATTTTTGTGTCCAGTTGTTTTGCACCCAGTTCCATTCTTCTAATTTAAGCGATTCAGGATCATCTGTTCCGGTAGCATCTACCAACATCCCTATTTGTTCTGTATAGGCAACCATGATACTGGTATAAAAGGCATCATCGCCGAATTTATCATTTAATTTGCTCTCGATTTCCTGAAAACCGGCTTTGTCATCAGAAAGTTTACCTCCACAAGAGCAAAGTAGTAGACCTGTTGCAATTACTAATATTAATTTTCTCATTTTTAATTGGGTTTTTATGTTAGTGTTCTATAATTTATAAAATTTTCCTGATACGAATTCAAAATTTTCAAATTCAAAGTCTCTGTTAGTACCAAAAGCAATCATAGGGATAATACCATCTGTTGGGAAATATCCATTTGGCAATTTTTTCTCTTTTTGAGAATTGATTATTCCACCTGTTTTTACTCTAATTTTTTGTGAGTTTACCTTTCTTCCTTCAAAACTAAAACCATATGAGTCTAACAGGGTTTGATCGATTTTAACATCAAAAATAGAATCAGGATTATTTAAGTCATCGTATAATTGTATCATTGCTGATGATAATCCTTGTGGGCAGTACGCTTTGTCTCTAAAATCGTTTAACATATGGCTCAAAGATTTTAGAAAAGTTACATTGTTTTTGTATTCCCCTTTTTCTACCAATACATATACAGCAACGGCATATCCTATTTCGCCTTTCTCCCAAAGGATTGGAGCAGCTTGTACTACAGATGTAAAAATGACTTTTCCTTTTCTTACTTCTTCACGCCATTTGTTTCTGCCGATATAAGGACCGGAACCGATACTCTTTTTGATAAAATCCGAATTAATATCAAGAGTATTCAAATATGGAGTAAGTTTACTTAGGTCTGTAGGATTAGGAATATCATGTACAGCAATGTTGATGTCTTCAAAACGCAATTGCTCTAATAATTCTTCTTTTTGTGCTATTTTAATTTGCTCCTGTTGTGCTATTTGTTCTTGTATTTGTGAAGGATGCTCTCCTTTTTCATATACTTCTAAATATTGATCTACATCACAGCCTTGCTTCTTCAAATTAAGAAGCTGCTCATAAGTAAGGTTTTCAGTTTTATATTCTGAAGGAATCGCCTTCTCTATGATTTTTGAAAATAAATTTTTAAGACTCATGACGTTGTATTTTTAATATTGAAATACGTTAACAAAAGTATAGGTAAAGCGCTAATGATGATATGCTGAACATAGATTCGTAGAAGATGAATTTATATTTGTGTGACCTGCTCTATATTTAGTAATTATCAGCGTTTTACTTTGAAGGATCTATTCTAACTTGTTTATATCTCCATGAATATTCACCAGTTTCCGGATTTTTTTCAGGAATAGCATTTTTTATCCTTTCTAAGGTAAAAGAAACAACTACATCTTCATTATATGGATACACTTTTCCTTCATTATCATATAAAACCAAATCTTCCGGTGTAAATGTTGAAGGTAAGTAACACGAATTTTTTCCATCTTGGTCTAATGGAAAAGGGATATGAGCAATATAATCATCATCAGGAGTACTAAAAATTAATTCTAGTGGCGCTCCTATGGTATAGGTTATATCATGACTTCCTACGCTTGCATGTCCTATAAAAGCAATTCTTTTGCCATCGCTAGAGGTTTCTTTTCTAAGGGCCTCGAATTGCTCTATACTAATGATTTCACCTTTTTCTCCCGGTCCTTGAAAAGGATTGTCCCCCGTTTGAAAGAAAAAATAAATACCTGCTGCCAGAAATGCTACAACATATCCTAACTTACTTTTTATACTCTTATTCATTTTTTATGTCTTTTAGTCGTTATTGTTTTGTTCAAAATTAGCTGTTAGGGTGGTATCGTGTATTGCTGAATATAGATTCGTAGGAAATGAATATATTTTTGTATTGTTTTTAGAAATTAAAAATACAACGTCATGAGGCTTAAAAAGAAATAGAGTAGAGAAGAGGTGTTC
Organism: Aquimarina algicola; assembly: GCF_006443095.1. Taxonomy (GTDB): domain Bacteria; phylum Bacteroidota; class Bacteroidia; order Flavobacteriales; family Flavobacteriaceae; genus Aquimarina; species Aquimarina algicola. The sequence goes on along the minus strand of NZ_VFWZ01000011.1, from coordinate 70,712 downwards.
TTATAAATGGTATCCGAATTAGATTACAAAAAGAAACCCCGGATTTTTTTAAAATCCGAGGCTCACTTCAACATGTGTTAAAAAACCCAACACTTTAATGAAAAGATTGATTTTGTTTAAATACTTCTATTTGTATAATAGTATTTTATATTTTGTGATGTTACTATCTCTTCCAACGGCTACCGCCAAATCCACCGCTTACACGAATTCTGGATAATTGATTAGCATCATCAACTGTTAATGTTAATTGTCCTGATCCACCATTACGGCCTTTTGGTACATCTGCCCACTCTAGAGTAATAGTATCTTCGACTCTGGTTCCAAATGCTACGTTAGACCAAACAGGTCTTCCTGAAGTATAGTCCTGTTCTCCAAACCATACAACTCTATCTCCAATTTGTCTGATATAGTACGTACCTCTGTCATTGGCTTTCCATTTACCTGTAAGATCATTGATGTTATCCTTGGTGCCAAATCCCTGAGGACGCTCACCGGGAAGATCATTTGGTTTTACCGATTTTGTTAATACATTACCTCCAAATCCCGGACCATAGGTTTTGTTGATGACATTGCCGTTTACAACGAACTCTAATTCTCTAAACCCTCTATTTCGTCCTTTGGGCACATCATAAAATATACCCGAAATCTTATTGCCAACAAGAGTTCCTCTGAATATGTTTACCCAAATCCCTGTAGGGTCTTCTCCCATCCAGAAAATATTGTTGTCAATCTGTTTAATATAATAATGCCCTTTATCACTACCGGTGTAATATCCACTTATATTAGGGATACTAACACTTTTGATAGTGTTTTCAGGTATTATTTCTTCATCTCTTTCGCAATTCGTAAAAAATAAAATGGTTCCTATTAGTAATAATGAAACTTGTAATGTTGATAAAAGCTTTGTTACTTTCATGTCTGAATTTTTTTGTGATTAAATTTTTTTTTGAAGTATTTAAATTGGTTTTTTAATTACATATCTCTTCAAAAATAGACATGAGGTATCCCTTATCGAACAGAGAATCTATATTCGTCATATAGTAATCAATATTCGTTTTGGATATATAGAAAGTATTTTCTTTATGCTAACTTTTTAGAATATATTTTAGGTTTATAAGCTTGTACTTTTTTCAAAGGATGTCTTTGTTGCGTATATTTATGATTAATCGCGTGCAAGCAACTTAGAAAGAAATTCTTCTTTTTTACGAATAGATACGGGAATTTGTTGGTTGTCTTTTAATATGATCATTCCGCTTTTATCGTATCTATCTACATAATCTAGATTGACCATACAAGATTGGTGTGTTCTCACAAATTTTGAAGCAGGTAATTTGTCTATAAAATGCTTTAAAGGTTTTGAAGCGATAATTGGCTTTTTGTTAGAGAGATAAAATGTTGTATATCCTTTATCAGATTTACAAAATTGGAGTTCATTAATATTAATGACCTGATATCCGTCTTGTAGACTTAATACCAATCTGTTTGTATCTAGTTCGTTTTTGACGATTTGTATTTTCTCTTTTTGAGCGCTGTGTGTTGCTGCTATAGCTTTATCAATTGCTATTTCTAACTCTTCTATATCTACTGGTTTTAAGATATAGTCAATAGCTCCTAGTTTTAAAGCTTTTAATGCAAATTCATCATAAGCAGTAACAAAAATTACTTTAAAATTGAGTTCTTCAGTTTGTGCTAAAAAATCAAAAGCATTACCATCTGGTAAATTAATATCAAGAAAAATTAAATCCGGTTTGCAAGCTTTGACTACGGTTACCGCTTCTTCTACAGATCCGCACTCTCCTACAATTGTAAGATCTTTATCTAAGGTATCAATAAGGGCAATTAATCCTTTTCTTATGTAGGACTCATCTTCAATAAGTATAGTTTTAATCATATTTATTTCTTTTGTAAGGGGAGCATTAATGTAACTATTGTTCTTTTCTCTTCAAAATATTTTCTGTCTTCTTGCTTAATATTAATTTCTACCCTGAATTCTTTCAACAGTATTTATGTAATATCTGATATGCAAAAGTAAAGGATTAAAATAACTCATCTGCTGTCTAAAAAGAATTTGAGACAAAGCATCAAAAAAACCTGCTATTGTATATTAATAGCAGGCTTTTTCTAGATTTTTGGCTGTAAGCTATTTCACTAGTTTCATGATTTTTGAAGTATTATTTGATGTTACTTTGATCATATAAATACCTTTTGGAAGTTCTGAGGTATTGAACGTCATAGTTTTGGTCTTTATTTTTTCTTGAGGAATTAATTGGGTTTTATATCCTGATAGGTCATACATTTCTACAGACACAGGATTTTTCTTTACATCTTCAGAAAAAGTAAGTGTGACCGTTTCGTTAAATGGATTTGGAAATGCTTTTACTAATGTTTCTGTTTGATCAGCTATTGATCTGATACCGGAAGAAGGACAATCAGATGGGCAATTATCAAACCATTGATTATCATACCAACCCTCACTATTTCTAAATAAATCATCGGTTTGTGATCCTCCGTTATCATTAAAAACAATACCTACTTCTACAGATTGGTCGATTGTGTATGCAAACCATGGGGTATTATTTATAGCAGACATAGCTATCCCAGGCCATGTAGGGAACCCAGAAAGAGGAGTATTGGCATTTTTATCAAACAAATAGATAAATGCAGTACCCCAATTTGTAGGTTTTTTAAAGTATACTTCAAATCCGGGAGCTGTATTCTGAGGACAATCAGATGGGCAATTATCAAACCATTGATTATCATACCAACCCTCACTATTTCTGAATAAATCATCGGTTTGTGCTCCTCCGTTATCATTAAACACAATACCTACTTCTACAGATTGATCGATTGTATAGGTAAACCAAGGTGTATTATCAATAGTTGACATGGCTACTCCCGGCCATGCAGGAAAACCAGAAATTGGACCACCGGCATTTTTATCAAATAAATAGATGTATGCCGTATTCCAGCTATTTGGTTTTTTAAAGTTTACCACATAACTCCCTGTATTTTGTTCTATAGTATATGTTTTTGTGATGACAGAAGAACTGCCGGCAGTATTAACAGCAATAGCTTTAAGCTCTGTAACGCCAATTGTTGAAATGGTAAATGAGCTGTTATAAGGAATGCTGTTTACACTTGGAGTTGACCCATCTAATGTATAGAATATTGATCCAGAATTTGTGGCACTTATTGATACAGTAACATTTTGATCAAATGTACCTGAATCAGGTGATACGGTAAGCTCTGGTACTTGTGTAAGTAAAGGACAGTCAGATGGGCAATCATCAAACCATTGATTATCATACCATCCTTCTTTTGTTCTTGTAAGATCATCGGTTTGTGCTCCTCCATTATCATTAAACACAATACCTACCTGAACATTTTGATTTACATTGTAAGTAAACCATGGTGTACCCTCTACCGAATCCATAGCAACTCCCGGCCAAGCAGGAAAGCCTGATAATACTTCTCCTGTGTTCTGATTGAATAGATATACAAAGGCAGAAGACCAATTTGATGGCTTCTTAAAATAAATATCAAAAGGATTACCGTCAAAAATCGAATACTCTCTTGTGATTACAGAAGATTGGTTTCCGGCAGAATCAATGGCAACTGCTTTTATTGTAGTCGTTGTATTTATGTTGAATGGTGCTGTGTACGGAATACTAGCTGAAGAAGGTTCTGAACCATCTGTAGTATAAAAAATATTTACGCTGCCTCCTGGTGTTGTCGTAGATGCTGTCATCTCTACAGTAAAAGAATTATTAGAGGATCCTGATGCCGGTGTTACTGATAAGTTTACAGAATCTGATATACTAAGAGGTTCTGCAATCAATACCAAACCAAAATTGGTACCAAAAGAAACAGATCCATTAGAAACTGTTGCTGTAAGATCAGAAAAATAATCTTTTAGTTGTGTGCCATCAGGCCAGATGCCAAAAACATTAAGAGCTCCTATAAAATCTCCATCATTACCGGTATATACCAAAGATTTATCATTAATACCATTTTGATTATATTCTCTTTTGAACGTATATGGGGTATCTTGTAATTTACTATGTTTTCCTGCACCTACTGAAACATGTTCTCTTCTAAATTTTCCTAGTTTCTGAAAATGTATCAGCGTTAATGAAGCCTTAGAGTTTGGATTATTTAACTCGTTAAAGTTCATGTTAGACCGTAAGGTCGCATCACCTGAGGCTCCACCTCCGGGGGTTAATGTTCTAGAAGTTTCATCACCGTAGTAGATTTGTGCAGGACCGGGAGTTAATAATAACTTTGTACCTGCTTCAAATGTTCTGGTACGATTTCTATCAAATACTTCCTCTGTATCATGATTTGCCAAAAAATTTAAAGAACTTTTACCATTACCCAATTGATTTTGTAATAAGTTGTCATATCTGCTAAAAATGCTTTCGAGACCGTCATTTGCATTAAATCTAAATTCAAAATTAATTAGGTTAGCAAATCCATTATCATAGTAATCAACATTAAAGCCATCTCCTGTAAATCTTCTCCCCATACTTGGCGCTGAGTAGCCAAATACTTCTCCTGTCATCCAAAAATCTAGATCATCAAGTTTTTTAGATGGATTATTATCTTTCCATTCTCTTAATGCAATTAAACCTTCTCTTTCTAACTCTTTCCATACAAATTCTTCAACATGCTTTACAGTATCAACTCTAAAACCATCAACTCCATATTGTCTAACATAGTCTGTTAACCATTTTATGATATAATATCTAGGAGCTCTAGGATAACCTGTTCTGTTAAAAAAATCATTTAATTCATTTTCTTCTTGCTGTCTTCTTCCTTCTTGATTCCATTTATTGAGTAACCAACCGGGTAGTGATACATTGCTGTTAGATTCTGTTCTAATATCGGGTAGATTGTCGACCAATTCACAAGGGATGTTGCCTCCCGGACCTTGAAAATTACAAGTAGGCTCTCTTCGTACCCATTCTGATGGCCAGGAATCATCTCTAGAATTATCTGGCCCGACATGATTGAGTACTACATCCATAATTACTCGAATACCATGATCATGTGCTCGATCAACAAAAGTTTGAAATAGCGCATCTGTTCCAAGATTACGGTCTATAGTTGTCCAATCTTTTGCCCAGTACCCATGAAATGCATAGCCGGCACCACCAATAGAACCATGTATGTTTTCATAAGGAGGTGTGATCCAAATTGCATTCACTCCTAAGTCATCAAAATATCCACTATCGATTTTATTGATTAATCCTTGCAAATCACCTCCTTCATAACTTCTTAGGGGAGGGCCATTTCTTTGTCTTCCATAAGAGAAATCATTAGAGGTATCTCCATTTTCAAAACGATCTGTTAATACAAAATATACGGTGGCATTCTCCCATGCAAAAGGTATATTTCTGTTTGATTGGGCTACACTGATTTTTAATGAGAATAAAATCAGTATTATTCCTAAATAGAGTGATTTTTTCATAAATAAAAAGTTTGGTTTGTGTTTTGTTTAACTATTTGAAAATCTTTTTCTTACAAGATTTTTCAAACGTTATAGTAAAGGTTTGTAAAAAAATAATCTTTAACAATTTTTGGGCTTCCGAATATTTTACGAAAACGTTTGAGTGTTGATATTTAATTTTTATTTATGTTAAAAAAGTATATTTTATGTAATAAAAACGTACTTATTTTGATGAATTTATTATTTGTAGGGGATTGCATTTCTAATATGAAGAAATCTTAGTTTGTTAACATATAAAAAATCAAAAATGAGGGATTGCAATCCCTCATTTTTGAAATGTTAAAGCGAATACGATATTATCTTTGATAGTATGCTACGATACTTGATTTTGCAAGGATATTATTTGATAGATAATATCCAACCACAGCTGCATTCGTATTCTCATCAAGTCCAAGCTTTTCCGTCTTTAAGGCATAAACAGTTATGATATATTGATGTAAACCATGCTCTTTAGGAGGACAAGGACCTCCATATCCTTTTGTACCATAATCAGTAATACTTTGTATCGCTGTTTTTGGAGCAATATTCAAATCAATATTACCTGCATTCGAAACAAGTTCGTTTACATTTGCTGGAATATCAAATACCAACCAATGCCACCAACCACTTCCGGTTGGTGCATCTGGATCATACATTGTAACTGCAAAACTCTTTGTTCCTGCAGGTGCATTGGTCCATGATAATTGAGGAGATTCATTTTTTCCTGAGCAACCAAAACCATTAAACTCTTGTATTTGCGTTGCTTGCCCGCCTAGATCTTTACTTGTAAGTGTAAATGTATTTTGTGCTAATGTGGTTACTGATATTGTAAGCATTAGCCCTAACATCAAATGTATTTTTTTCATGTTCTCAATGATTTAATTATTCGAAACAAAATTACGTTGCGAGACGTATTCGAAAAGATAGAGAACAGTTCAAAAAATGTTGCTAAAAGTTCAAATTGTTTTGATGCTGTTTGGGAGTTAAACCATATTTTGCTTTGTATGCTTGGATAAAGCTAGATAAGTTTTCATACCCTACATCAGAATAAATATCAGAAGGCCTTTTTTGTTCGTCTTTTATTAAGTGGAAAGCATATTCTAATCTTTTATTCTGAAACCACTTTATAGGCGATATGAGATAATGTTTTTTGAATTCTCTTTTGAAAGAAGAAATACTCATGTTGCATAAAAACGAAAGTTCTTGTAATGTTAACTTATTGTATTTATTGCGTTCAACAGTGTGAATGAATTTTTGAGATGGATTCCCTGGATCAGTAATTAGAGGATATAAAAAATCAGTTCCTTTGGATTCAATTAAGTAAAGCATCAACTCTTCAAACTTAATCTTTAAAATATTGTGCTGTATTTCTTTTGAAAATTTGGTAATATCTAGTAAGCTGTCTACAAAACGAGTAATAAATATATCGTATTCAAAAGCATGAATAGACTGATTAATTTTTGGTTTAGATGTACGGATCTCAAATTTTCTTATAAATTCTGAAATTACTTCATTAGAGAAAAATAATAAAATACTTCTGTAATTATTAGTTTGCGAGAGCTTTTCAGTCATCAGACATTTTCCCGATTTCATCAGTAGAAACTGAGAATTATCAATGGCAAAAGACGAATTTTCTGAGAAAACTTCTTTAGTTCCTTCTCTTAAGAAACTGATAGTATTTTTGTTGAGAACAATATGTTGTTTAGAAATTTCTTGATTACTAATATAATCAAAAACACCAACTGACAAAGAGGGTTCTCGTACCAACTCATCAGGAAGTGTAATCGCTTTCATATATTCTATGACTTACATTAATTGCTTTTTTTTTAAAACAAAAATAAATATCCAGAATAAAGAATTTCATAAATGTCTCTTTTTTCTAGTATCGATAATTTTCAAAAAGATGTATACATCTTACTTTTTTAGGTTTGATAATTAATTATTTTATGATACAAAATTGAATTCATCCTAATGATGTCTCATTTTGATGTATCAAACTATAAATTTAAACATCGTTTTGTTGATCAGTGTTGTTTTAATGGGGTTAAAATACAGTTTTTAGCAAGATATTTTTTATCTCATGAGATAAAGTAGCATGTAATAAAGGAACTTTGTTTAAGTTGGTATCCCATAACATCGTATTTTCTAGTATTTTCTCAATAATAGTGTCTAAGTCTTCATTTTTCCAAATTTCCTGGAAGAAAGAGATGACACTTTGATCGTCTTTTAAAGGAATTGTTTTATCATCATAATACCCTCTATAAAAAACAAGAAGCCATGCAAAGGATTGTACTAGTTTTTCAGGTAATTTCCCTTTTCTTTCGAGATACGAAAGAATTGTAGGTAATACACGTACTTTGAATTTAGAAATAGAATTTAAAGCAATACTTATAAGTAAATGATCTATAAAAGGATTTTTGAAACGTTCTATAACTGCTTCAGCAAAATATTCTAATTCCTCTTTTGGTAAATCAAGTGTAGGTATGATCTCATCAAAAATTATTTGATGTAAAAAAGATATTGTCAACTCATTTTCTACAGCTTCTCTAACGAATCTTATGCCGTTTAAATATCCAAAAGGTACAAGAGCAGTATGAGCCCCATTTAATATCCTAACTTTTCGGGTTCGATAAGGAGTCTTATCCGTAACATATTTTATATTTAATCCTGTTCCTTCAATAGGTAATTTTTGATGAATGTTGTCATTTGGAGTTTCAATGACCCAAAGATGAAAAGGTTCTGCTTTTACAACCAAATGATCCTCATAACCTATGTTTTTTTGAACAGTTTTGATAGTATCTCTAGGAAATCCCGGAACGATTCTATCTACCAGTGTATTGCAAAAACTTACATTCTTGTCGAGCCATATTTTGAATCCATCAGGTAACCTCCATATCCATGCATAACGAAGAATATTTTCTTTAAGTTTATCCCCATTTCGATCAATTAATTCACAAGGAATTATAGTTATAGGTTTGATATTGTCACCTTTTAGGTGCAAAAAACGATAAAATAATAGTGCGGTAAGTTTTCCCGGGAAAGAATTGGGAAGTGTATTAAAATCTTTATCTCTTTCGTCTAAAGCTATACCTGATTCGGTAGTGTTTGATATTATAAATTCTAAATCAGGATTTTTTCCTAATTTTAAAAATGCTTTGTAATCTTTGTAGGGGTTTAATACACCTCTAACACTTGTAATGAGTCTTGTTTTTTGTGTTTTTTTGTGATCCAAAAGACCTTCTAGAAGTACATGGTACAAACCCTCTTGTTGATTAATCAGCATTTCCATACCGTTTTCAATTGGTTGTACGATTTGGATGTCTCCATTAAAATCTGTTTTTTCATTTAGAATATCAAATATCCAATCTACAAACCCTCTCAAAAAATTACCTTCACCAAATTGAAGCACTTTAATAGGTCTTTTTTGGACAGATACTGTATTTCGATTTAACTGCTTCATCCTGTTATGGCATTTTAAAATTGAAAATATTCTTTGGCGTTATAATAGCAAATATCAGTAATGATTTTACCTAACCAGGATTCATCGGCAGGTAGTTCTCCATTCTCGACATCTTTCCCGATAAGGTTGCAAAGTATTCGGCGGAAATATTCGTGCCTAGGAAATGATAAAAAACTTCGTGAATCGGTCAACATTCCTACAAAACAGCTTAATAACCCCAGATTAGATAGCGTATTAAGCTGTTTTTCCATACCATCTTTTTGATCTAGAAACCACCATGCAGATCCGAATTGTATTTTTCCTTTTACACTCCCGTCATTAAAGTTTCCTGTCATTGTAGCCATGACTTCGTTGTCTCTCGGGTTGAGGTTGTAGAGTATGGTTTTGGCTAATTGATCTTTGGTATCCAGAAGATTTAAAAATTTACTTAGCGCCAGTGCCTGAGAAAAATCTCCGATAGAATCAAAACCGGTATCAGGACCAAGTAAAGAAAGCATTCTATGATTTGTGTTACGTAAAGCGCCTAAATGGAATTGTTGAACCCACCCTTGTGTATGATACATTTGGCAAAGATGCCATAGGGTTTCAAATTTGAAATATTGGATTTCTTCTAAAGTTATATCTTGTTTGGATTTTAGTTTTTTGAAGATTTTTTCACAATTATAAGTCCCAAGTTCAAAAAAATAAAATTGCTCCAGACCATGATCTGCAAGTCTTGCTCCATGTTCATGAAAATAAACGACCCTGTCATTAAGAGTGTCGATTAAATCGGTATAGGTATCAATAGTTGTTTTACAAGATTCGCCTAGGGTATTAATATAATCTAAGTAAGATACAGGCTCTTCAATAGCGTATGCCTTGTCAGGTCTAAAAGTGGGTAATAACGATGTATTGATTTCATTTTTTTGTGCTATTCGATGATGTTGCAAAGTATCAGTAGGATCATCTGTAGTGCAAACAACTTCTACTTTCATCTGTTTCAAGAGCCCTTGTGTCGCATGGCTTTTATGTTGTAGAATATCAGTAGTTTTTTTGTAGACCTCTAAACTATTGGTATCAGTTAAAAGCTCATCGATATCAAAATATCTTTTAAGTTCAAGATGTGTCCAATGATAAAGAGGGTTTCTTATGGTATATGGAACTGTCTCTGCCCATTTTAAGAATTTTTGTTCATCAGGAGCATTCCCCGTGATGAATTCTTCTTTGATTCCTAAAGTACGCATAGCTCTCCATTTATAATGATCTCCGGCAAGCCACACTTGAGCACAATTTTGAAATTGAGTGTTCTCTGCTATGTCTTTAGGTGAAAGATGACAATGATAATCAATGATAGGTAAACTTTTGGCATATCCGTGATATAACCTTCGAGAAAACTCATTTTGTAATAAAAAATCCTCATCAATAAAACTCTTCTTAGAATCATGCAATCGATTGCTCTTTGTGTCAAACATTAAATTTTTATTCTCATTCATAGTGTTACTTATCTAATTTAAGTGAGGATGCTCTGATAATTAACTCAGGTTGCAGTACTGTTTTTTGTGGAATAAACTTTTTCTTTTTAGAATTCAATATTTCAAAAAAAGATTCTGCCGCAGCCTGTCCCATCTCAATAGGAAATTGACTAACGGTAGTTAATGCGGGATCAGTGAATGAGGTAAAAGGCTCATTACTAAACCCAACAAGAGCTACATCATCAGGGACCTTGATTTTATTTTCTTTAAGAACTTGCATAGCACCTACCACAGCATAATCACTTGCAGAGAAAATAGCATCAAAGGCTGTTTTGGATGCCAATAGTTTTTCTGCGCATTCGCGGCCATCTGCTAATTGCATATTGCTTTTGTACACAAGGGATTCATCAAAAGGGATATCGTATTCTTTTAGGGCTTCTCGATATCCTCTATACCTTTCTTTATAAATGTTGACCTGATTGACATTAGTAAAATGCACTATTTTTCTACAACCTTGTTTTATAAGATGTTGCGTTGCTTGAAAACCACCTAAATAATCATCTATAATGACCTGACTAGTACTTATTTCGTTGGTCGTACGATCAAAAAGTACCAAAGGTATCCCTTTTTTAATCAATTCTTGGTAATGCTCAAAACGGTCCATGTTTTTACCGATCGACACAAGAATTCCATCTACTCGAGCATTTAGTAACGCATTTAGTGTAACGATTTCATTATCAACATCTTCATTAGATTGACTTACAATTACCCTATAGTTTAACTTATTAGCTACTTCTTCAACCCCTCTAATTACAGAAGAAAAGAAAGACCTATTGATAGTAGGAACAATAATACCAATGAGTTGACTTTTACCTTTTCTAAGTGCAGCAGCTAGATTATTAGGCTGATAATTAAGGTCTTTGGCCATTCCTAAAACTGCTTTTTTGGTAGCTTCACTAATCCTGGGATTATTGTTCAGGGCTCTAGAAACTGTCGAAGCAGTAATGTTTAGCTCTTTAGCAATATCATGTATGGTTGTTTTTTTTGTTTTCATTAGGCATAAATGACAAAGAAAATCTTTGAAATCTAAATAGGCAAAACTTAATTGACTTAATTTTAAAATATTAACGATTCAAATATACAATCGATTGCGCAATATATATAAAATTATGTAATTAAATTGTTGTTTCATGGGCTAATTATATGAATTTAATGAATATTAATGTTAAAAAATGAATTTTTAAACAAAATTTAATCTAAAATTTGCTGAATTCATTAATATTTTATAATATGCAATCGATTGCATTAAATTTTACACTTTTATATTAAAAATGACAGTGTAAAATGTATTTCATCAAAAAAGGAAAACAAACAATTCTCAAATTTAATCTATATAAAGTATGAATAGGAATACGAGATTTTGCAAAAAAGTATTGATGTTACTGATTGGTTTTGGACTGATGCAGTCGGCTATTGCGGTAGAAAACAAATCAAAAGAAGACATTATTACCATAGTACAACAAGATGATATGGTGATTACTGGTAAGGTTCTCAGCGATACTCAAGATCCTCTACCAGGGGTTAATGTGTTTATTAGAGCACTCAACTTAGGTAATTCTACAAATTGGGATGGTTATTTTACTTTAGATCAAGTTCCAATAGGAACACATACGGTAGAAATTTCTTATTTAGGATTCGATACGTTTACCAAAATTATCGAAGTGACTGGTTCTACAAATATGATCAATTTGGGAGATATCGTATTAACACCTTCGACCAATGAGTTAGGAGAAGTCTTAGTGACTGGAAGTGCCGAAGGGCAGCAAAGAGCATATAATCTACAACGAACATCTGATAATATCAAAACAGTCGTATCTGCAGATTTGGTAAATAGGTTTCCTGATATAAATGTAGGAGAAGCGATGCAACGCGTTTCTGGTGTTACTATAGATAGAGATAATGGAGAAGGAGCTGTGGTAAAGATTAGAGGCACTCCACAAAATTTTACAACCGTATCGATCAACGGAGAGCAAATCCCTTCAACAGATGAATCAGGAGGAAGATCAGAATCACTTGATCTGATATCAGCAGATCAATTGGCAGCTATGGAGATTAGCAAGGCTATAACACCTGACATGGATGGAGATGCGGTAGGAGGTGCTATCAATTTGATAACTCCAACAGCGAGAAGTAGTAAAGCAAGATTTAAAGGATCTATTGGCGGTGGTTATAATGATTTATTCGAAAGAGGAAGTCAAATATATAAGTTAAAGTATGATCAACGTTTTGCAGAGGACAAGTTTGGAGTCTTATTCGGGGCTAGTTATTATAATACTGTTAACGGAGAAGAACGATATGAGGCTTCTTACAGAAATAGAAGAATAGGGGATTCTGATGATCCAAACTCTTTTACAGCTGATGTTATCGACGATTTTAGATTGAGACCAAAGGAAAATGAAAGACAACGTATTGGGGTAAACATTACTTTTGATTATAAGTTTAGTCCAACATCAAAGATTGTTTTAAAAGGGATTTATAATGACCTTAGAGATGAATCTTTACGTAGAAGAACAAGATTTAGACCCCGTAATAATTATCAAGATCCCAGTAATCCTAATCTGGCAGGAAGCATAGATAATGGAGACGTTCGTGTAAGGCGCGATATTAATGATCGTGTGATTGATAGAGAAAATATTACACTAAACTTTGAAGGAGAACATGGTTTAGGAAACTTTGGAAAGATAGATTATGGATTTAACTATACCCGTTCAGAAAGAATTTTAAGAAGTGACCGATTCGTTTTTAGAAAAAGTGGATTGATACTAGATGTGAATAGAGACAACAGAGATTTTCCGGTTTTTTCTTCACCTGATTTTGATTTTGAGAATTATGAAGAATACGAATTCAATAGTTTTCAGCAAGATAAACCTATATTAAATAGAGGAGATAATTTAGTAACTCGATTAAATTTTACTGTTCCTTTTACACTTGGTAATAATTTTGGTGAAATTAAAATAGGAGGGAAATATAGAGATCTAGATAACCTAAGAAGAAGAAATACTGTAGAATACTCAGGTTTTAACGGGCCTTATAATTTATCACAAGTGCTTGATGGTAATAGTGGTTCTATCTTAGATGGAAACTATGAAATGGGGCAGTTTCCTGATCCGAACAGAGCATTGCAACACTTTTTAGATAATATAGATGCTTATGAATTAGATGAAAATGCTACTAAGCTAAATAGTGATAGCTTTTTTTATGATGCTAGCGAAAATGTGACTGCAACTTTTATTCAGGGTAAAATTGATTTTAATAAGCTTAGAGTGTTGGCAGGTGTTAGGTATGAAAAAACAGATGTTACCTATGATGCGTTTCGGTTAGATGTGCCGGCTAATGATAACGAACAGATAACTTCTAATTTGATACAAGGGAATAATGATTATGACTTTTTCCTTCCTATGTTACATTTGAAATATAAAATCAACGATCAATCTAACATAAGAGGAGCAATAACTCGTAGCTATGCCAGGCCAAATTTGCAAGATTTGGTGCCTGCGGAGAATATAAACTTTGCAGATCAGGAATTGAGAACAGGTAACCCCGATCTAAAACCTTCAGATGTATTAAACTTAGACTTACTATACGAAAACTATTTTGAAAGTGTAGGAGTAATTTCTGGAGGAATCTTTTATAAAGACATCAGCGATTTTATATTTCTGGATGTTACAGATGTAGATGCAGGAGAATTTGCCGGATTTAGAAGGTTTTCTCCTGTAAATGGAGACGAAGCAACACTTTTTGGAGCAGAAATTAATTTTTCAAGACAACTTGACTTTCTACCGGGTGTACTTTCAGGTTTAGGGATATATGCAAACTATACTCATGTACAATCCGAAAGTAGTTTTTCTTTTATCAACGATGATACGGGTGAGACCGAAACCAGAGATGACGTTGACTTTGCCGGGCAAGCCGATAATGTATGGAATGTAGCATTATCCTATGATCTAGGTAAGTTTAGTTCAAGAGTTTCATTAAATTATAATAGTTCAGCTCTGTTTGCACCAAGTACAGATCCTAATCTTGATCGATTTATTGATGAACGATATCAATTAGACGCGAATGCTTCCTATAAGCTCAATGACCATCTAACTATTTTTGCAGAATTTGTTAATCTTTTAGATGATCCTACTGTAATATACCAATCCAATAGAAGTCAAGTGATTGATTATGAGATTTATGGATGGTCTAGTCGTTTTGGTCTTAACTTTAATTTTTAAATATGATGAAATCTTTATTTACTACTTATATCTACCCGATTTTATATTTTATTTTGCTACTAATTTCATGTAATGATGACGACGATAGTGTTGGAGCACCTATTTACTTTGAACCACAAATAAGTTTATCCGAACAAAGTGGATCTTTTGGGGTTGGCCAAGTCATTACTATAGATGCAGAGCTTGAAGCGTCTGGTCTTATAGAGAATCTCACTGTTTCTGCAGAAAGTACAATACTGGCATCACAAGATTATCAGGCTACCGGGGAAGAAAGTTTTAGATTGAGTGTACAAGTTCCGGCCTCATGGCTTGGTAACACACAGTCTATCGTTTTTACTCTTACCGATATGCAAGGGCAAGTCAGTTCAGAAAGTTTTGAAGCGACTATTTCAGAAATAGAACCGCAATATACGATAGAAGATGTTACGATCAACGGAACTAATTTTAAACAAATTACCGGTAATGTCAATTTTGATGAGACTTTAGGTAATTCAAATATATGGTTGCTCAATGGGAGTGTAAAAGTCGATCAACAAACAACTCTCACCATCGAAGAAGGCACTACGATATATGCACTCACTGCCGATAGCGAACTTGATATCAATATTGGAGGGGACATAATAGCCGAAGGTACTCTCGAAGCCCCAATTATATTTACTAGTTTTAATAATGCTCCCGGACAATCCGGAACCCCATCTGTAGGAGATTGGATCGGAGTAACATTGAGAGGGGATAACATGCCTGATGATAATTCAGGGATATTAAAATATGTAAGAATAGAGTATGGAGGCAATGGTGATGATGCATTGCAATTACGTCAGGTAGGGAATTTAACAACAATTGATTTTGTTCAGGTACATGATGCCAATTCAACAGGAATTAGGATTAGAGGCGGAGCCGTAAACTTAAAGCACATTGTAGTGACTAAACCGGATAGTAGATGTGTGCGGTATGGTGGCGGATGGAATGGTAATGGTCAATTTTGGGCACTTGCCACAAGTTCAGGAAGCCGTGCAATTAATGGTACCGATGAAAACCTTACTCCACAATCTAATCCGATAATTTCTAATGCTACTGTTATTGGAGCAGGAATTACCGAAACAACGCTAGATGTAGGTGAAGGTGTTCGTATGCAAGATGGTGCTAATGGGCAATACTACAATACTGTAATTTCTGGATTCGGAACCTCTTTTAGAGTGAGAGATGGAGGAGAAATCACGATGAGAAATTGTGCAGTTTTCAATAATGATGATACTGGTGATAGTGATGGTTTGCACAGTAGTATAAGAGATCAATATCGTGAAGCTGCTAATAATAACTCTGAGGACTCTTTTAGTATTACCGATACCTTCGTTGGTGTATCAATGACTAATTCTGTGGATGCCTCAACATTAGGAACCTTTTTTGATAATGTAAATTATGTTGGAGCTGTTCCTGTAGATAATGATTGGACATTAGGTTGGACAAGGAATTTTGATGGAAGTATAAAAGAATAATTCACTTTACGATTTTGAATAATATAGAGTAAATGTTTCAAAGTAGTTTGTTTGTTTATGATTACGATTGTTTTAAAAAAATAAAAACGATTCGTAAGTTTATAAAGACACTGTCAGGTATGACCAGCCTGGCAGTGTTAACTATCGTAATGTCTTGTTCTAATACAGTAGCCAACCAATTTAATATCTTAGATTATGGTGCAATAGCAGATGGAAAAACGTTGAATACAGAAGCAATCCAGATGACCATTCTTCAAGCCGTTGCTTCCAAAGGAACAGTAATAATTCCGAAAGGAAAATTCTATACAGGAAGTCTTACTTTAGGACCTAATATTACTATTTTTTTTGAAGAAGGTGCGGAGTTAATTGCTTCTTCAGATATGAAAGATTATCATAGATCTAGTTTTATTTTTGCACCAGAAACTCATAATATTACAATCAAAGGCAAAGGAGTTATCAATGGTAATGGCAAATCTTTTTTTGATGAAAATTGGGAGTATAAACATCGCCCACAACCATGGATTCTTTTTCAAGACACAAAAAATATTTCTATCTCTGGGATTACTTTAATCAACAGCCCTTCACATTGTTTAGTTTTTAATTTTTGTGAAGGAGTTACAATAGATAATGTGATCATTAAGAATCATCCCAAAAGTCCAAATACAGATGGGATAGACATTAGTAATTCAAAAGATGTATTAATAACTCACTGCAACATAAGTACCGGTGATGATGCCATTTGTATAAAGAATAAAAAAGAAGAAAAATTTTCCCAAAATACGTCACAAACAAGAAGTCGATATACAGAGCAGATTACCGTAAAGAATTGTACCTTAACAAGTGATGATGCAGCATTAAAATTGGGTACAGGTTCGGCATATCATACCAGGAGATGTACTTTTCAAGATATTACGATAAAGGAATCAAGATACGGCATTGCTCTTTTTATGATGGATGGAGGTAAGTATTCAGATATCAATTTTCAAAATATTAATATACATACAGGAGGAAGGCATACAGATGAATATGGGATATTCATAGATACGCATAGAAGAGATAGTATTTCTAAAATCGGATCAATATCAAATATCAATTTTAAAAATATAAACATTGTAACTAACGGTTTGTTGTACTTTTCGGGGTATCCTGAAAAAGAAATTAAAGGGATCACATTAGAAGATATCAAAATAACAATACCAAATGCTGATAATACCATTGCGACAAATTGGAAGAAGCCTAAAGGAAATAAAAAGATTAAGTACTGGAAAAATACATTGAGCTATGTACAATCGCCAGGATCAATAATTGTAGCACATGCAGAGGATTTTAAAATAAAAGATCTGTCAATAACACATCAACAAGGAGAAATGGCGCGTCATGGTTTATATCTTATTGACGTGAAAGCACTAGATACTACTAATATCAAAGGAAATACGTTGCATAAAGAAAGTTTCGTATTTGTAAAAGAATAATTCAATGAGGAATAATTATATAATACTATTGGTTTTTGGAGTAATGATACATACGTACGCCCAAAAAACTAAATTTCCCCTGGATAAAGGATATAAGGACAAAATCATTGCCTCGCTTAATAGCGCTATAAATCATACAACCAAAGCAATGTTGAATCAAAAAGGTATGGCAAGAGGTAATTATCATATGATTAGCGGGCAATGGCAAGAATATGAGGCAGCTTGGCATACTGGGCAAGCGATTCAGGGACTACTTGAAGCATATAAAGTAACAGATAATAAAATGGCCCTAGATCATGCAATCAAGGCGGGAAATTGGTGGATTAGCCTTCAGTTCCCAAAAGGTCATGCACTTGAGGGATATCTTTTTGCAAAGCATGGAAATACATTAGGAGACCTCATCAATACAACAACAATAACTGATGGTACTCCCGGGCTTTTTGATCTAAGTGATGTAACAGGAGATAAAAAATATGCAGATGTAGCCACAAGCGCAGGAGCTTGGATATTAGACAATTTATATATCCCTAAAGAACGATTAAGTTATAATATCGTAGATGGCGAGACTGCAAAAATTTGGAAAAATCAAAGTCCACATGCTCAACATCAAGGATTACCTTTTACGATCAAACATGTTGCTAGGCCAAATGTAGAAGGATACCTCTGGAAAGACATATATACCCATACGGGTAAAAAACGCTATAAATATGCTTTTTTAGAAGTTTGTGATAAACTGATAGATGATCAATCTGACAACGGTTGGTGGATGGATTATGAACCAAATGATCCGACTACAGGTAAAGTACACGGTCGTTTTAATACCTGGAATGCAGAAGCATTATTAGAAGCCTATCGGTTAACGAAACAACAAAAATACTTAGAAGCAGCTGTAAAAACCGCTAAAGCATTAGCAAAAGTACAAGGTAAAAGTGGCGTGATCTGGTATAGCAGTTACTTAGACGGTAATCACGATAAACGAAGCCCCTGTGGTAGTGCGGTTAGTTTTGCCGGGATTTTATGGTTACAACTATATGAATTAGGAATTACCGATTTTGAAAAGAATATTAGACTCGCAATCAATTTTACCTTAAAGAACCAATTTAGCAAAGATCATAAAGACCCTAATCTAGCAGGCGCATATTATGAAATAAGACAACGAGCTAAGAAAGACGGTACGTTAGAACTCTATTATAGAGATATTGCAACTAGTTTTGGAATGCGATTTTTGAGTAATGTATATCAAAATGCATTCTAAAAAAGAAAGGTTGGGATAAAACAAAAAGGAATACATATAAAAATGAATATTAATATCATTGCTTTGCCATACAAAATAAGAAACAATAAAATTGCACGGTACTTTTTAAAAGTGATTGCAGTCACTATACTGATCTCCTGTAATGGTAATAAGCCAAAGCATGATTTCAACGAAACGTATGCCAAAGCAAAAATTGATACGGCCTGGAGTGATACTTTACCAAAAATTCTTGAGCAAATAGTTCCACCTACTTTTAAGGACACAACATATTTAATTTCTGATACACTAAATTTTAGAAAAACGATCAATACGCTGATTGATCAAGTGTCTGAGACTGGAGGAGGAACTATTAGTGTTACATCAGGTATGTATACGGTAAGAGGTTCGATTTTTATGAAATCTAATGTTAACCTGCATTTTTCAGAAGGAGCAATACTAAACTTTTCGCCCAATCCTGAAGACTACCTACCTGTAGTAAAAACACGTTGGGAAGGAACTTTTATCAAAAACTATTCTCCGCTAATCTATGCAATAGGTCAAGAAAATCTGGCAATTACAGGAAAAGGAGTGATTGACGGGCATTGTGAAAAAATTTGGGCAAGTTGGAAACAGAAACAAAACCCGGACAAAATTCGAGCAAGACAAATGGGAAATGATAAAGTACCACTTGAAAAACGCGTCTTTGGCAAAGGACATTTTTTAAGACCGGCAGGAATTCAGTTTATAGAATGTAAAAATATCCTTCTTGAAGATTTTACAATAAAAAGCACTCCTTTTTGGACAATCAATCCAATACTTTCAGAAAATATTACAGTATCTAACCTTACTATTTTACAAGGAACCACAAATGATGATGGTGTTGATCCTGAAAGTAGTAAGAATGTGCTGATCAAAGATTGTATCATAAACACTCATGACGATTGTATTGCAATCAAAGCTGGGCGAGACCAAGATGGATGGCCTTATCCACCTTCGGAAAATATCATTATAAGAAATAACGAATTGACCAATGTAGTAGGAAGCGGCTTTTGTATAGGGTCAGAAATGTCTGCAGGAGTACGTAATGTATTTTTTGAAAACAATACACTCAAAGGAGGCGATAAACATGCGTTTCAGTTTAAAAGTAATCCGGATCGAGGTGGTTTTATAAAAGAAATATATATACGAAACGTTGAGGTCGTTACTCCTGTAAAGTATGGATTTGAGTTTACAACTGATTATAAAGGTTGGAGAGGAAATACCTTCTTTACTCAATATTCAGATTTTTATTTTCAAAATATTAAAATGGTAGAGGCGCAAGAGGTAGCGATTAAGATTACAGGAAGAAGAGAAGAACCCATTAAAAAAATATATCTGGAGAACGTAGCATTTGGTAAAAGCCCTAACCCTTTTGAAACAGAGTATTTAGAGGACGTGATTTTGAACAATGTGAAAGTTAAAGACGTTCCTATATCAAAACAACAGTAAAGAAGTAAATCCCTCTCGATAGAGGTAAATAATTTATCATGCAAAAACATCGATTCATAATAGTTCTTATAAATATTCTCTGGCTTTTCTCCTTAGGATATGGTCAGGGAGACAACAATAAGACAACCAGTTTGTTACAAAATACTTACAATAGAAAATCTATATCTCTTAACGGAAATTGGAAGTATATTATAGACCCTTATGAGACAGGGTATAGAAATCACCGTAATTGGATGCCTTTTGATCAGGTTTCTTCAACAAAAGCATCGGCAAAACCTTATTATACCGATAAAAAAATCGAAAATCGATGGGATAGAATTGAATATAACTTTGAGACGTCTAACGAAATAGCTGTGCCTGGAGATTGGAATTCACAATCAGATAAACTGTTATACTACGAAGGCACTGTTTGGTATAGAACAAAATTTGATTATGATTTGCAGGCTGATAAGAAGCTGATCTTGCATTTTGGAGCTGTAAATTACAGAACAGATGTATATCTGAATGGAGAAAAGATTGGTGCACACTCCGGTGGATATGATCCATTTAATTTTGATATCACAACTTATATAAAAGCCAAAGGCAATTCACTTGTTGTACGTGTGGATAATAGAAGAGAAAAAGAGCGTGTTCCTAACTTGACTACAGATTGGTGGAATTATGGCGGAATTACCAGAGAGGTAACATTGATTGAAGTTCCTAAAACATATATTCAAGATTATTTTATCCAGTTGAATAAGGATGCACCTGAAAAAGTGAACGGATATTTGCAACTTGTAGGAGACCCAAAAGAAAAAAAGGTTAGTATAGAAATCCCTGAAGTAAAAATTAAAATAGAAGGCAAAACTGACGAAAAAGGCAGATTTACATTTGAGTTTTCTTCTAAAAAATTAAAAAGATGGTATCCTGAAAGCCCTAAACTTTACGATGTACACTTTTCAGTAGAAAATGATAAAATAACAGATCAAATTGGGTTTAGAACCATTACAGCCAAAGGAGCAGATATTTTATTGAATGGAAAATCTATTTTTTTAAGAGGGATAAGTGTACATGAAGAAAATCCATTACGTAAAGGAAGAGCAAATAGTATAGAAGATGCTAAAATGTTACTAGGATGGGCAAAAGAGTTGAACTGTAACTTTGTTCGTTTAGCACACTATCCCCATAATGAAAATATGCCTCGTTTAGCTGATCAGATGGGATTACTTTTGTGGGAAGAGATTCCTGTGTATTGGGGGATTGACTATGAAAACCCTATAGCTTTTAATCAAGCAAAATCACAACTTGAAACCTTGATTCATAGAGATAAAAATCGAGCAAGTGTTATTGTTTGGTCTGTTGCCAATGAGACTCCGGAAGTACCATCAAGATTAGTTTTTTTGCGTAAATTAAAAGATCTTGCTTTGGCTATTGATAATACACGTTTTATAAGTGCAGCACTTGAGCGTGATGAAAAAAGTACTGCAAATACAGTAAAAATCCCTGATCCATTTGCAGAAGATGTTGATATGCTAGCTTGTAATGAATATATTGGTTGGTACTCAGGATTACCAGACCGTTGTGGTGAGGTCACTTGGGATTTGCCTACAGATAAGCCCTTTTTTGTGAGCGAATTTGGTGGAGGAGCATTGTATAATTACCATGGAGACAAACGTACTCGGTGGACAGAAGAATATATGAAGTATCTCTACGAAGAACAAATCAAGATGCTAAAAAAAATACCAACTTTAAGAGGAATGACTCCCTGGGTTTTGGTAGATTTTAGATCGCCAAGAAGAAATCTGCCAAAGATTCAGGATGGATGGAATAGAAAAGGACTTATTTCTGATAGGGGATTTAAAAAACAAGCTTTTTATGTGCTCAAAAAATTTTATAGTGAAATGAAACAACGATATGAAACCGGAAATTAAAAGAAGAAAGTTTTTATCAGCTTTGGGATTAGGCTTAGCAGGTACTACAACAGTCATAGCAAATCAATTTAATGGTGGGTTAGGAACAAAAGATTGTATTCATAAAGTTTCAGACACTATCAAAATCACGAATATCAAAACCTATGTGCATCCTCAAGCACTATTTGTAAAAATTGAAACTGATGCCGGGGTTATAGGATGGGGAGAAGGAGATCATGATAATCCCAAGATCATTGCTAAAATTGTTAGAGAAGTATGTAAACCATATTTATTACATCAAGATCCTTTTCAAAGTGAATATTTGTGGCATACAATCTTATACAGAGGAGAAGACTTAGGATTATCAGGAGCACTTACTGGGGCTTTGGCAGGTATAGATAATGCGTTGTGGGATCTAAAAGGCAAACTCCTTGATTTTCCGGTTTATAAGCTTTTAGGAGGGGCAAAAGTTGAAAAAATTAAGGTATATGGAAGTTTTGGAGTTAAAAATGGTAAAAAATCAATCTCCGAAGCACAAAATATGGCTGCTAATTTTATTGATACAGGTTATGATACCGTAAAATTAAGAATGCAGATTCGTGTTTTAAAAAGAAATCCAGAAGATGATATTACAGAAAAGTATGTCAAAGCAGTGAGAGAAGTTATTGGTGACGAGAACACTCTTTTTGTTGATTTTAATAATGGATATACACCGGGCAAGGCGATTGATTTAATCAAAAAACTTTACGAAAAATATAATATTCAATTGGTAGAAGAACCCGTACATTATTTAGATTACGAAGGATTAAAACAATGTGTTGATCAAAGCCCGATAAGGATTGGAGCAGGGGAACACCAGTTCAATCGATGGGATTTTAAAAATCTTATTGTAAAGGGAAATGCAGATGTATTAAACCTTGATCTTATAAAAGGGGGAGGGCTCAGTGAAATGAAAAAAATTGCAGCATTAGCTATGACATTTGAGAAAGAGATCATGTGCCATAATGCAAGACCAACCCTTGCTACTGCAGCTACTCTACATTTTATTGCCTCGATATTTAATCCGGCACGAGTACAGGAGTACGGCGGCACAAGACCCAAATTAAAACTAGGAAAACTTTTTGAAAATAATTTTAAATTTGAAAACGGTCACCTTTATGTTCCACAAAATCCGGGATTAGGGCTAAAGGTTAACGAAAAAGAAATGTCAAAATATTTAGATACTTAATCACCTGAAATTTTTAAACTATTTCTAAAGTAAGCTTTTAGCGATTCCTAATTCGAGTCCTCTTAGCTCTGCTAAACCTTTTAATCTCCCAATTCCTGTATAACCGGGATTGGTTTTTTTGTGTAAATCATCTAACATTTGATGTCCATGATCAGGGCGCATTGGTATCGGTCTTTCTCTTTTTTGTTGAAGTAAAGATAGTTCTTTCATTACCTCATAAATAGGTACATCTCCCTCTAGGTGATTGGCTTCATAAAAATTTCCTTCCTTATCTCGTTGGGTACTTCTTAAATGTACAAAGTGGATATGATCTCCAAAATCACGAATCATCTGCACAAGATCATTATCTTTTTTTACACCAAAAGAACCTGTACAAAATGTAATTCCGTTACTTGGGCTAGGAGTTTGTGTAAGAATTCTTCGTATGTCTGATGAAGTTCCTACAACTCTTGGAAGACCAAATATAGAGAATGGTGGATCATCTGGATGTATAGCCATTAGAATTCCTAATTGCTCTGCAAAAGGAATAATTTCATCAAGAAATAAACGAAGATGCTGAGCTAAGATATTTTGATCTATATTTTGATAAGCATCCAGTGCTTGTTGGAATTGTTTTAATGAGTATCCTTCTTCCGCACCGGGGAGCCCTGCGATAATAGTTTTAGTCAGCAATTCTTTGTCTTTTTTAGACAGATGTTTATAATAAAATTCTCCTTTTTCTAATTGTGTCTGATTATAATCAGAACTTGCACCGGGACGTTTCAAAATAAAACAATCAAAAGCGACTAAAGCTTGTATCTCAAATCGTAAGGCTTTTGCGCCATTGGGTAGTGTATATGCAAGATCAGTTCGAGTCCAGTCCAGTACTGGCATGAAGTTATAACAAACAGTGGTGATTCCTTCAGAAGATAAATTTTTTAAAGTTTCTTTATAATTTTGGATATAGGTTTTAAAATTCTTACTTCTGGTTTTAATATTTTCATGAACAGGAACACTTTCTACAACAGACCATTGTAAACCTGCATTTTCTATTATTTTCTTATGCCTTTGTATTACTTCGACACTCCAAATATCTCCGTTGCGAATATCGTGTAATGCTGTAACGATACCTGTGGCACCAGCCTGTCTAATATTCAACAAGGTTACAGGGTCATTAGGTCCATACCAACGCATAGTTTGTTCTAAAAATTTCATCTTTTTTATTATAAATTAGACTCCAGAGTAAGTATTAAATCCTCCATCTACAGGGATAATGGTTCCGGTAACAAATTTTGAAGCATCACTACATAACCAATGCGTAGCTCCTAATAGTTCATCAGGTTGGCCAAATCGTTTCATAGGAGTATTATCTATAATTTGTTGCCCCCTCGCAGTTAAGTTTCCATCTTTTTCTGTCAATAGTGTCTTATTTTGCTCCGTCAAGAAAAAACCAGGGGCTATGGCATTTATACGGATTCCTTGTCCATATTTTTGACAAAATTCTATGGCTAACCATTTGGTTAAATTGTCAATTGCAGCTTTGGCAGAAGCGTATCCCATCACTCTTGTGAGTGGTCTTTGTGCTGCCATTGACGAAAAATTGATCACAATACCCTTTTTTTCTTCTAAAAACAATTGTAAAAATGTTTTGATTGGTAAAAATGTTCCCAAATAATTAAGATCTATAACCTTTTTTAATGATTCTGTATTACTATCCAAGATGCTTTGATCAGGAGATATTACTGCACCTGGCATATTTCCGCCTGCGGCGTTAATCAATACATCAATTTTTTTGAATTTTTTTTCAAGATATACTTTCACTTCTTTGAGCTGATCTTCATCTGTAACATCTGCAACAATGGGTATTCCCAAATATCCCCCGCTATTTATTTCATGCGCTAACTTGTCGACTTTTTTTTGATTTCTACCGAGTAGAATAATCGTTGCTTCTTGTTTAGCTAAGTATTTTGCGATGACTGACCCTAGAACACCTGTAGCACCACTGATTACTATAATTTTATTTTTTATTGAAAATATATTAGTCATGTATATACTTTTTAGAGTGAAACCCCTCTTTTCCAAGGAATAAAATCATCCTGATGTAAAAGTTGAGACTTAGTTTTTATTTTTCCACTGGCAACATTTATGATATACTCAAGCAATTCTTTACTCATTTGTTCAATATTTTTTTTACCCTCGATAATAGCTCCGGTATCAAAATCAATTATATCAGACATTCTATTGGACAAAGAAGTGTTAGAAGATATTTTGATAACTGGGGTTATAGGGTTTCCGGTAGGGGTTCCAAGGCCAGTAGTAAATAGAATTATATTAGCCCCTGATCCAGAAAGTGCTGTAGTGCTTTCTACATCATTGCCGGGCGTGCATAATAGATTGAGTCCTTGTTTGGTAGCATATTCTGTATAATCTAATACAGCTACAACAGGAGATGTTCCTCCTTTTTTTGCAGCTCCTGCACTTTTCATAGCATCTGTGATCAATCCATCTTTAATATTTCCGGGGCTGGGATTCATATCAAATCCAGAGCCCACTGCTTTTGCAGAATTGGCATAATCTCTCATAAGGTTTATAAATTTTTCTGAAACCTCTTTATTAACAGACCTATTGATGAGTTCTTGCTCTACACCGCAAAGTTCTGGAAATTCTGCTAACATTGTTTTCCCTCCTAGAGCCACAATCATATCAGATACTTGCCCTACTGTAGGATTAGCAGAAATACCAGAAAACCCATCAGATCCTCCACATTCTAAACCGATTACCAGTTTGCTCAATGAGGCAGGTTTTCTGGTAATTTTGTTTGCTTTGATAAGCCCGAAGAACGTTTTTTTGATAGCAGTTGACAATAATTTTTCTTCAGTTCCTTCCTGTTGTTGCTCTAAAATATATAGAGGTTTATCAAAATTTGGATTTAGAGCTCTAATTTTTTCGTTAAGAATAGATATTTGGGCATTTTGGCATCCAAGACTTAAAATAGTAGCTCCTGCTACATTGGGGTTATTGAGATATCCGGCAATCAAAGCACAAAGCATATCTGAGTCCTGCCTTGTGCCTCCACACCCCCCTTGGTGAGTTAAAAATTTTATGCCGTCAATATTGTTAAATATTTGAGATGAGTTTACATCATTCTCTTCTGTAATTAGGTCTTCAATTTTGGTGATATCATCTTTTTTGTACAAATTTATCATACGATGAACCAAATCCTTGTACTTATTTGGTTTCGCAAAGCCTAACTCCTCCTGAAAGGCTTGTTTCATGATTTCTATATTTCTATTTTCACAAAATACTAGTGGAATAACCATCCAATAATTTGCAGTACCTACTTGTCCATCATTTCGATGATACCCTAAAAAAGTCTTTGTACTGTATTGATCTATCGAGGGGGGAGACCAATAAGAAGAATTTTCTTTTTTTGAATATGAATTGGTTTCATGTATTACATTATGAGTTGTCAATAATTCTCCTTGTAAAATCCTATGTTTTGCCGTTCCCACAAGGCTTCCATACATGATGATACTGTCGTTGGGAGCAATATTTTTTTCTGCAAATTTGTGTTTTGCCGGAATATTTTGAATAATGGCAATAGAGTGCTCATTGATAGCTACATTTTCGCCTTTATCTATATCATTTAGAGCTACAAAGACATTGTCGTTCGGATGTATTTTTAAAAATTTTTGATTCATTTCAAAATTTATTCATTATATTGCGCAATCGATTGCGCAATTTACATAAAAAAGAACAAATCAAAAGTATAAAGTGTTAAAATTTAAAAACTTTCTTATATTAAGTCATAGATAATTCATGAATAAAAAAATAGTTACAATAGGAGAGATACTCATGAGGATGACCACCCCGGGTCATAGAAGGTTTTCTCAATCCGATTATTTCAATGTTCATTTTGGTGGTGCTGAAGCCAATGTAGCTATATCACTTGCCCAGTTAGGTATAGAATGTTATCATATCACTGTTTTACCAAACCATGAAATTGGAAAATCGGTTATTGATTATCTTAAATCAAGACATGTTAGAACTGATTATATTGAATTTTCTGATCAAGGACGTATAGGGCTTTATTTCATGGAAACAGGAGCAATGCATCGTTCTTCAAAAATTATTTATGATCGCTTTCACTCTTCGTTTTCTAAAATAAAGAGTGATTTTTTTAATTGGGAAATGATCTTTAAAGGTGCAGATTGGCTTCATTGGACCGGGATCACACCTGCTATTTCTGAAGAAACTTTGTTGTTCTGCGAAATTGCCATCAATAAGGCTAAAGAATATGGAGTAAAGGTTAGCGGAGATATTAATTATAGAAGAAACCTCTGGAATTTTGGTAGAAAACCTTTAGAAGTTATGCCGGATTTAATTTCAAAAACAGATGTAATTATAGCGGGACTAACAGATTTTGAAAACTGTTTAGGAATTAAGGAAGAAGATTTTGAATCGGCATGTAAAAAGACTGTGCGTTTATATCCAAATATTGAAGCAATAGCGACTACGAACAGAATTTCACATTCTACTACTCATAATGTCTTATCTGCTTTAATGTATAAGGATAATAAGTTGTATACCTCAAAAGAATATGAATTAAAAAACATTATAGACAGAATTGGAAGCGGAGATGCCTTTATGGCTGGTTTAATTTATGGATTGTTACATAAAGAAGATCAACAAGCACTAGAGTTTGGTTTGGCAGCTTCGGTTCTAAAACATTCTATAGAAGGAGATGCTAATCTAGCTGATGTGAGAGAGATTGAAATGTTGGTTTCTGGGAATAATATTGGAAAATTATTGAGATGATAAAAGTGTACTCAGAAGAAGAGATTTTACATAAAATGAACCTTACCGGGATGATACCTGTTTTTAGTCATGGTGATATTTCTGTTTGTAAAAGTGTTTTAGATATATGTTATGAATCAGGAATTAGAGTTTTTGAATTTACCAATAGGCAATCGAACGCATTAGATATCTTTAGTGAACTAGTTGAATACTCTGATCAGTATAAAGATTTAGTTTTGGGCGTTGGTACTATTTTTGAACCTTCTGTAGCCTCAAAATTTATTAATGCCGGAGCTCGATTTATTATTTCACCTGCTTTAATTCCTGAATTAGCAGATGTAGCTTTCCAAAATAAAATTACATGGATTCCTGGTTGTGCTACGGTTTCTGAGGTCTATAATGCGACAAAACTAGGGGCAAAACTAATAAAAGCTTTTCCCGGAAATTTGTTGGGTGCCACTTTTGTTAAAGCAGTAAAATCTGTTATTCCTGAGGTTAAAATTATGCCTACCGGGGGAGTTGAACCAACAGAAAAAAATCTTAAAACATGGTTTGATGCAGGAGTGCATTGTGTAGGTATGGGCTCTCAGCTTTTTAAAAAAGAATGTTTAGATAGTCATGAATATCAAAACTTAAAGAATGATATTATATCTGTTCTAACAATTATAAATTCTTTGCGAAACTGATGAAAAGGATAAGAATTGCAATAATGACTCTATGTTTTTTCCTTTTGTATTCTTGTAAAAAGGATGAGGAGGTCAAAACGCTAAGACTAGCACATGGTTTGGATACAAATCACCCGGTTCATAGCGCAATGGTACATTTAGGAACAGTATTGGAACAAAAATCTAAAGGCAAATTACAGGTGAAAATATATCCCAGTGGTCAATTAGGGGCAGAAAGAGAGTGTTTAGAACTTCTTCAAATAGGTAGTCTGGACATTACTAAAGTATCAGCCGCAGTATTGGAGAATTTTGTCTCAGAATATAAGATTCTAAGTATCCCATACTTATTTAAGGATAAAAATCATTCACATAAAGTATTTGATAGTTCGATAGGAGAGGAGCTATTATCAAAAGGTAAACCTTATCTGCTAAAAGGTTTATGCTTTTATGATGCCGGGAGCAGGAATTTTTACTCAAAAGACAAACCAATTTTGTCACCAGAAAGCCTGAATAGTCTAAAAATAAGAGTACAGAAAAGTAATATGGCTGTTTCTATGGTACAACTGCTTGGAGGATCTCCTACTCCAATTTCGTGGGGAGAGCTCTATACCGCACTGCAGCAAGGTGTAGTTGATGGAGCAGAAAATAATCTTCCTAGTTTTTATACTTCTAAGCATTATGAAGTATGTAAATATTATAGTTTTGACGAACATACTTCTGTACCTGATATTTTATTAATTGGGATGAATACTTGGGAAAATCTTGACGATCAAGAAAAAATATGGCTTGAGGAGGCTGCTTATGAATCAGCATTATTTCAAAGGAAAGCATGGGCAGAAGCAGAAAGGATCGCTTTACAAGCTATTAAAAAAGCAGGAGTTGATATTATCTATCCTGATAAGACCCCATTTACCGAAAAAACTAAGAAAATATATGATCTTTTTAATGATCCGGAGACTTTGCGGATAATTAAAGAAATTAAATCTATTGAATGATGAGATCTTTGATTGATAAAATTTTGGAAAGAGCATTAATTGTTATTATTAGCATTATGCTTCTTGCTGTAATTTGGCAGGTGATTTCCAGGTATATTTTAGGGTCTCCCAGCACTCTTACAGATGAAATCGCTAGCTTTTCACTAATTTGGTTAGGTTTATTTGGCGCAGCTTATGCTACAGGCAAACAATTGCACCTGGCAATAGATTTGATACCAAGTAAAATTATAAATAATTCTCCTATTTTTTATCAATCAATTATTGCTGTATCTGTGATTATATTTTCTCTTTTTGTAATGGTAGTAGGAGGAACCAGACTTTGTTGGTTAACTTATATACTTGATCAAAAGTCCGCAGCATTAGAGATCCCTTTAACATTTATTTATGTGGCAGTTCCCATAAGCGGATCACTTATTATTTTTTATAGTATAGATACATTAAAGGAGATGAAAAATCAAAATGAATAAATTCTTATGGATTATATTGAGGCTTTAATATTGGTAATTAGTTTTTTGATTTTCTTGTCACTAAGGGTTCCAATAGCGTATAGTATTGGATTGTCTGCCTTTTTTACATTATTGATATCTATGCCTTTACTACCTTCGGTAACTACTTTGGCTCAAAGAATGGCCACTTCATTAGATAGTTTTGCTTTGTTAGCGGTTCCTTTTTTCATTCTTGCGGGGCAAATCATGAACAGAGGGGGGATAGCATATAGATTAATTGAATTTGCAAAAGTCATCGTTGGTTCTCTACCGGGAGGGTTAGCTTTTGTGAACATAATTGCTTGTATGCTTTTTGGAGCGATTTCTGGTTCTGCGGTGGCAGCAGCTTCTGCTATTGGAGGGTTTATGAATCCTATGATGGAAAAAGAAGGTTATGACAAATCATTTAGTGCAGCAGTTAATATCACCAGTGCGACTACAGGATTGATTATACCTCCAAGTAATATTTTAATTATTTATTCTCTTGCGAGTGGTGGTGTTTCTATTGCAGCATTGTTTTTGGCTGGATATATTCCTGGTATCTTGATAGGATTGGCACTTATGCTTGTAGCAGGAATTTATTCATATATAAAAAAATATCCTACAGAAAAAAAAGCAGGTTTAAAAGTGCTTGTTCAAAGGTTTTTGGATGCTTTACCTAGCTTATTTTTACTAATAGTGGTTATTGGAGGAATTGTAGCAGGAATATTTACTGCGACCGAAGCTTCTGCCGTAGCTGTAATTTATACTTTTGTTTTAGGATTTGTCTACAAAGAAATAACACTTGCGAGCATTCCTTCTATTCTTTTAGAAACTGTGAAAACTACCGCAATAGTGATGTTGCTTATTGCTACCTCTGTTGCGATGTCGTGGGTAATGTCTTACGAAAGTATTCCTCAGGAAATAAGCACTGCCTTACTGTCGATAAGTAATAACCTGGTGGTAATTCTTATTATCATTAATTTGATATTGCTTTTTGTTGGTGTTTTTATGGATATGACACCCGCAGTTCTCATTTTTACACCTATTTTTTTACCCATTGTTACAGATATGGGTATCGATCCAATACATTTTGGGGTCATTATGATTCTAAATTTATGTATTGGTTTATGCACTCCGCCAGTAGGTTCAGTTTTATTTGTAGGATGTAGCGTGGCAGGTCTAAATATTCAGAAAGTTATAAAGCCTTTGTTACCATTGTTTTTGGTTATGGTTTTTGTATTAATATTGATTACTTACATTCCTGATCTTAGTTTGATGGTTCCAAGATGGTTTGGTTTCTAGATTAATGGGTATCTAAAAGTTGAAAATATATATTTTTAGATACGAATCACTTCAGTATATTCTAATAAATATTTAAAAGTAGTAATTCCAATTTTATTGATAGATACATGTTATGTATCTAAGAGTACAAATATTCCCTACACATTAATTTACTTTATCATAGTTAAAAAGTATTTATGATAAGCAACTCCGAAGAAAAAATATTTAAGGTAAATAGTATTTGATACTAGAAATGTAATATTATCATTTCGAGAAAGTTTTAAGCGTTATTCTAGAAATGCTTTAGAATAAGTATTACCAGAATTTTTATCATAATATAAAGCTGATCAAGTGTCATCTCAATTAAGTTTAGCTATAGAGGTTTAAACCTTTATTATGAATACTAGTCTAAAAAATGGTAAATCAATAATGCTTAATTAATGAATAAACATACCTACATATTACTAATTTTTATTTTTTCATATTTCCATGGAATATCGCAGAAAGAAGTAAGACCTCCTAATATAGTATTCATCGCTATTGATGATATCAACGATTGGGTTGGCCCTATGAGCGGCAACAAGCAAGCGATAACACCAAACATGGATAAATTTGTACAAAGCGGTGCAGTGGTTTTTAAAAATGCAGTAACTGCTGCTCCTATTTGTGGTCCATCACGCTCGGCAATATTATCAGGTTTTTTGCCTAGTACATCCGGAGTTTATGGAAACGCGCATAATATGCTATATTCTGATATCATAAAAAATAATCCAACCCTACCTGAATATTTTTCTTTAAATGGTTACCATACACTCTCTAATGGTAAAATATTTCATAAACATGGTACTGAAAATGGGCTCACAGATTTTGGCGCTTGGGCTTATGATGAATTTGCGAGAGCTAGAAGGTACAATAAAGATGTAGTGAATAAAAAGTATGTTACATCATCAAAAGCAGGTATGATAAATGGGGTGAAAAAACCTGAATATCAAGATAAAAAATCTAAGCTAAGCTGGGGAGCAACAGAAGATACTTTTGAAGAAACAGTTGATTATGCTGTGGCAGATTGGGCAAAAAAACAATTAAATCGAGAGTTTGATAAACCTTTTTTTATGTCAGTAGGTTTTATTAAACCACATTTACCCTGGTTTGTGCCTCAGGAGTTTTTTGAAATGTATAAACTAGATGATATTGAGGACATACTTATAAAAGAAGACGATTTAGATGACATCGTTAGTGTAAGTAACAAAAATATGTTTGAGCCATCAAACGAATACAAATGGATTAAAAAACACAATCTGGCTAAAGAAGCTACCAGAGCCTATCTGGCAAGTATTAGTTTTGTAGACAAATGCTTGGGTTTAGTTTTGGACGCATTAGAAAAAAGCAACTATGCAGACAATACAATAGTGGTTATTTGGGGAGATCATGGTTGGCATTTAGGAGAAAAATTACGTTATTTAAAAAACACACTTTGGTCTGAAGCTATAAAAACACCACTGTTTGTAAAGCTTCCGAGTATGAAAAATGCCATGTACTCAGATCAAACAGTTAGTTTGATAGACCTATATCCAACACTGATCAATTTAGCCAACTTACCTCAAAAAGAAAATCTTGATGGTCATAATTTTTCAGAATTATTACGTGCTCCATCTGCTAATTGGGAATATCCAGGAGTGACCGTATCTGTAAATGGAACCTCTGTACTAGCAAATGATTTTCATTTTATTCAATACCTCGATGGAGGTGAAGAGCTATATGAAGTTAAAAAAGACCCGATGGAATGGAACAACTTAGTATACGATGCCAAATATCAAAATATTATAGCAAATCTAAGAAAATACATTCCTAAAACTCGAAAAGAACCTAGTAAAGAACGTTACAAGAAGCCTAAAAACTACGTTGATGTTGACCAAGACCCTACAATAAAATCGAAACGCAAATTTTAAAGAAAATGAAACTACGAATTTTTATACTATCAATATTATTTCTGGGAGTAATATTTGTCTCTTTCAAAACCTCTGAGGAAAATTTTAATAAAGATAAGAACAATAATACTTTAGTCAAAAAACAACCAAATCTCATTATTATTCATACAGATGAACATAATTTTAGAACATTAAGTTGTTATCAAGAATTAATGTCAGAAGATCAAGCCTTTGTTTGGGGTAAAGGCAATAATGCTACAACCCCCAATATAGATAGGATAGCAGATGAAGGCGCTATAGCAACAAGTTATTATTGTTCTTCGCCGGTTTGCACGCCATCTAGAGCATCTCTTGTAACAGGTTTATATCCACAAGCTACCGGTGCACCAAAGAATGGTATGCCAATAAGAGAAGATATTCCAACATTTGCAACTATTTTAAAAGCTCAGGGTTATGCAACTTCATATGTGGGTAAATGGCATTTGGCTGGAGGTCATGAAAAATATAAATTCAATATAAAATATAAAGCAGGTTTTGATGATAACCGATACATGATGACCGGTGGACATACTCCTTACTATCAGTTTACTAAAGATGGTATCCGAGAGATTAATATCAATAAAGCCAAAGGAGTACCTCAAGATGAGATCATTCATGCAACAGATTATTTTACTGATAAAACCTTAGAAATTTTAGAGAGAGATAAAGACAAACCTTTTGCTCTGATGCTGTCTATTCCTGATCCACATACACCGGACCATGCCAGACCACCTTATGATAAAATGTATGAAGGTTTGGATATCAAAGCGCCAAAAACGATGGAGGAAAAATATGTTAAAATGAGACCATCTTGGGCAACAGGAAAAACAAATAATGAAGCTGTTGGGAAAAAGTCTTTCATCAATGAAAAGAATGCTCTGAAACAGTATTTTGGTATGGTAAGTCATATTGATGATAGTGTAGGACGTATTCTTAAATTTTTGGATGACAACAACTTAACTGAAAACACGATTATAGTGTTTACATCAGATCATGGAGACTTATTTTTTGAGCATAATCGTAGAAATAAAGGTATGCCCTACGAAGCGTCGGCTAAAATTCCATTCGTTATTCGATATCCCAATAAAATTATGGCCGGAAAGGTAATTAATACCGCATATAATAACATTGATTTTACACCAACTATACTAAGTTTGATGGATATTAAAACCGATGTTAAGTTTCATGGCTTAGACACTTCTCATGACTACATAAGCACTGAAAAAGTTGTAAATAGTGATAGAATTACTTACTTCGCCAGAACAGGTGGTCAATGGGTATGCGCCGTAAGTGATCGTTATAAATTGGTTATAGATAAAGATGAAAAACCATATTTATTTGATTTGAAAAAAGACCCTGACGAAATTGTCAACTTTTACTATGATAAAGCATACGCTACCATTGCAAAAGAAATGCAAAACGAGCTGTTTAAACAGCTAAAAAAATATGATGAACCTGGTTTAAAAAATAATAAGGCTTACATAATCAAATAAAATATCCCACTCATTTTATCTTAAAAGACATTTTGTGAACTGTTGAAGACAATTTATTAGGATTTTAACATTTTTTTTGTGCGAATTTAATTTCGAAAACAAAATTACTATGATGAAATTCCTGCTAAAACTTAAACTTAAAACAGCTTTGCTACTATTATGTACTTCATTAACATTCATATCATGCTCTGATGAAGAATTTATTTTGGAAGAAGAAATGCAACAAGATGATAATGATGATAATGTTGACGACGATAATAATGATGATACTAACGATGAAACTGATGATAACGGAGAAGAAAATAACTTCCCTAGGCTAGCAGATAATGAAGAACGATTTTATGTAGATAATATACCTGCAAATGAAACGATCCTTACATTAACAGGTAATGAAGATTTGATAGATAGTAATACATTAAATCAAGAAATTGAAAATAAATTTAATTCAGGTGGTGGTGTAATTAGAATAACCGGTGGAACATACTACCTGTTAAATATAAAATTAAGATCTAACGTACAGTTGAAGTTTGATGCAGATGTAGTCATTTATCCAGATCTGTCAGGAAACACATCAAATAAGAATCTTGTTATTTTTGATATTGGCGATACATTTTTTGTTGAAAATTCTGCAATTACAAATACAGATCAAAACAACGTAGATTCTAGTACTTGGTTTAAAATTATTATCCCGACAGGAGATTATAAGGGGATTAGAGTTGCGGACTATAGCTATGTTCACAATTTTCAATTTTCAGGGATTAAGATTGAAGATTCATATTCTAAAATTTCGAATATCGTGCTAAACTTAAGCTCTAGCAATGATAAAAATGAAACCAGTCAAAATGGTATTATTAAGGATATTATAGCAATAAACGGTCATGTTGGTTATGGAATTATCCAAATTCAAGCA
The DNA here is from genome assembly GCF_006443095.1 of Aquimarina algicola. GTDB lineage: Bacteria > Bacteroidota > Bacteroidia > Flavobacteriales > Flavobacteriaceae > Aquimarina > Aquimarina algicola. The sequence continues at coordinate 34,675 of NZ_VFWZ01000011.1, read as the reverse complement.
GGAAAAACGATTTTATTCAAAAACCTAGACGGAACCGGAGGTACTACATTAAGATTAGAGACGGGTGCTTCCGTTATAAATATAGATAACCAATCTACAATTGATGATATTGTAGGGCGAAATATAAAAATAAGAAATGGCGGAACTGGTATTACTTTCTCACCACATCGAGTAGATCAAGGACGTGTTGATATTGATGGAGTAATAGCTATTAATTCAGCCTACGCGGTCAAAATTGCTGCTGGGTTTTTAGATAATACAGGCTCAGTTAATAATAAAGGAACATTTAATGAACTATCATATGTAGGGAATATTATATGTACAGGTGGAGACAAAGCACAATTGAAATTTAAAGATTTTAAATTTTTTGATTGTTCGACTCAAGAAATATTAAAATCAGCTGAGTTCAATCCTGACCAAGAAAGTAAATCTGGGATTTCTATTGGTGCTATTAGAGATAATGCTACTGTAGCTAGTGGATGTGACGGAAATGGATGTTATGAGATTAATATCGAGAATATAACGATTACAAATTCTGATTTTGCACTTGGAGGTGAGTACGTACATGATAGTATGAGCATCGATTGTAAATAGTTTCGTTAATTTTTTTTGGAAATATTATAAGAGCATGACTAGAAGAAGATAATTGATGCTAAATAGAAATTTCTCAAACTAAATTTTAGAACTGTTTATATAAGTTGCTAACAACGAATAAGGTTTCAACTCCTTAGTGTATTGTGTTTTAGGTATTAATAGTACTTTCAAATACATTTTTTTTACTATTAGAGACATTTCGTCATTTGTTTTAAAATTACCTTTGATTACTATTACAACTTAATCTTGTTAGGATGAAAATTACCGTTAGTAAATTAGTTTTTAGTCTATTTTTATTTTCAAGTATCGTACTTTTTTCGTGCGATAGTCCGAAAGTTAAAGTTAAAGACAAAAAACAACCTAATATACTTTGGATTTTTGCTGAAGATTTATCTCCGTTTATGGGTTGTTACGGAGATTCAATAAATAAAAATGCAACACCGGTTATTGATAAATTAGCGTCTGAAGGTGTACTTTTTAAAAGAGCATATACAACCGCACCGGTTTGTTCCGCATCACGTTCTGCTTTGATTACTGGTGTGATGCAGACTACAACTGGGACTCATAATCATCGTTCTAGCCGAACAACAGATGGTGAAATTGTACCAGAAAAACTACGTATTAATCTGCCCAAAGAAATGAAGACAGTTCCTGAACTTATGAGGCGTGCAGGATATTTTACCTTCAATAGCGGAAAAGATGATTACAATTTTCATTATGATAGGAACGCACTCTATGATGTGGGGAGCGATGACAATTATAAAGTAGGAATGAATGGTTGGCAAGGTAATAAAGCAAAATATTCTAAATCCATTACTAAAAATACATGGAATGCTAGAAAAGATAAGAATCAACCCTGGTTTGGTCAAATTCAGATCGATGGAGGAAAAGCACATGCTAAATTTGTTAGAAAAGGAGAGGAGCTAGCGGCAAATGATGTTCCAATTCCACCATATTTTCCTGATATTCCGTCTCATCGAAGCGCGTGGACAGATCATTTTAATGCAAATAGAGGTGCCGATGTAAATGTTGAAACAATAGTAAACCAACTTAAAGAAGATGGAGAGCTAGAAAACACGATCATTTTCTTTTTCTCAGACCATGGAAGTCCCACGTCGCTTAGACATAAACAGTTTTGTTACGAAGGAGGAATGTTGGTTCCTCTAATTATAAAAGGAGATCATCCTTTGTTAAAATCAGGATCGGTCAGAACAGATTTGGTATCGCTTTTGGATGTTGCCAAGACTACTCTTGTGATGGGTAAAGCAGAATTACCAACTTATTTAGACGGACAAGATTTGTTTGCAGCATCCTACAAAGAACAAAACTACGTAATAGGCGCAAGAGATCGTTGTGATTTTACCATTGATAAAATTAGAACAGTAGTTTCAAAAGAATACCGTTATATAAAAAATTACTTTCCGGAAAGACCAATGATGCAAGCCGGTTACAGAGATAAGAAGCCTATCGTAAAAGATTTTAAAAAAGCTTTCAAAGAAAAAAAACTAACAAAGTATCAGGAAGAGCATTGGTTTGGAGAAAGACCTCATGAAGAATTATATAACTTAAAAGACGATCCACATCAAATAGATAATTTGGCTAAAAAGCCAGAATATGCAGATATTCTTTTAGAACACAGAACAGTACTTCAAAACTGGATAAAAGAAACAGGAGACAAAGGACAGTCCCCAGAACATTCAGTACAATTAAAAGCTACATATAATTTGTGGAAAGACAGATCACAATTTAAAAATGCAACGGTGAATCCAGAATATAAAAAATTTATGGAGTAATTGTATTTTTTGAAATGATTAAACGAATATAAATTTTGACAGTCTTAAAAGAAACTAAAATTAATTTAGGAAAATGAACAAATTTTTTGCGTTATGCTTTTTCATCGTTTTAACAAATAGCGTTAAAGCTCAAAACTTTCAAACAGAAGGGGATGCTATTAGGCACACTGTTGTGGCTTCTGTAGGTGGAGAAAGCATTTTATATATCGGAGAGCTAGATGGTAGTGTATCTAGTTATACAATGGATGGAGAAAAAAAATGGCGTGTTAAAACAGAAGATCCTGCTGTATTATTCGAAATCGAAGCAGCTGATATTAATGGCGATGGTAATGATGATTTGCTGGCAGCCAATGCTAATGGTAATATTTTTTGCTATGATAGCTCAGGTGAATTGCTTTGGAAATTCAATTCAGATCATAAAATAAGATTTTCAGAAGTTGCGATTGTCAATAACAAAGAGAAAGTTCAGATTTTTGCAGGAGGTAACGACTACAATTTATACGAATTAGATAGCAAAGGAAAGTTAGTTTCTAAAACAAAAATCAAGGGTGTTGTAAGAAAAATACAAACTGGGAACTTTTTTGGAGATAAAGAAGATTTATTTTTAATGACTTATAATCACGATAAGTTTCGATGGGATTTTTTAGGGTTTATAGATTCTGCTACCAAAGAAGTGATCAAGAATGCTAAATTAAAGGATAAGCGTTTAAAAAACCTTTCTAAATATATGATTACTGATATTACAGTATCAGACATCAACGGAGATAATAAGGATGATGTATTATTTTTTGGTGATAGATCTATGCAGCCCCAATTCACAGCTCTGGACAGTAACTTTGATGTATTAGCAGTCTATACTGGAAACAAAAAACAAACTCAACGATACGCACATTCTCAGGGTACTTTTTTACCGAGTAGAAATGAAATCATGTTTCAACATGGGGGCATTATAATGGTATTAGATACTCAAGGAAAAGTAGTAAAAGAAGCTGGGTCGAGATATGGTAAAATGGTATTTAGTGATTTTACTTACGATCCGGTTTCTAATCAGCTTGTTGCCGGAGGAACAGTAGATGGTGGTAATGTAGTACGTTTTTTTGATCTAAAAAATGATAAATGGTGGGATACAAAGCACAAAAAAGAAGGTCGAATGGCAGAGGTTGCAGACAATCTCAAAAAACTTTACGAACAAACTTTAAACTTTAAATTACCTTCTTATCAAAAACGTTCTGATAAAGAATGGGTAATGAGCACACGAGAAAATATTGATCCAAAATTAGACAAATTAAATGGAGGGAATGTAAAATTTGTTATTCAAAAATCACCAAAAGAAGGTACAGATCGTTCCCCTTTAGTAGCCCTTTTGGGTGATATTGCCTTAAAAAAAGATAGACGTGGTAAATACCAAGATACTAGAGAAGAAATTGTAGAAATGGCTAGAAAAATGGAAGAACAAGGTCAGCCATTTACAATGTGGGCAGGCCACGGGAATGATCCATTTTATATTCAAATCGAAACATTAGAAAAAATTCTAGAGGTTGCACCAACAACTTGTTATGGATTTGTATATGCAGAAATGCATAATACCGAAGATCCAAGAGTCATTCATTTTATAAATGAATATCTACCAAGATTAGCAAAAGCAATTCGTAAGAATAATAGAGCAAAGCTAATGTTTAGATACAAAAATATGTTTTGGGCAGCAACATCTCACTTACCTTTATGGAAAGAAATGTTTTTCTCAGGAAAATATAATGACTTTTTAGTGCCGGCATCAGAAGATACAAGCAATAGAATACAAGACCTAAACTTAGCAGGTCGTATTGGTATGCACTCCGGAGGTTATATCAATGACTTTGCGATGCGTTTGATTGATGATAACCCAACAAGTTGGCGACCATTATCACCATGTGGGCAGAATACAGTCTCACCTTATTTAAGACAAGGGGTGATTATGGCTTCTTATGGAGCAAGGTTTGGTATTGTGTCTACAAGTGGTTTTGTAGAAAGACCAGGCTTAAATATTCTGTTTGCATTGATGAAATCAGGTGTTATTCCAATTGTTGAACCAGAAAATATCCAATCGATTGGTTCTTGGCATTTAATTAAAGATGTAGACGAAAAATTAGTACATGTAGTTGATGATCATCATAAAGTAAAACATTACGAAACAGACGATGAAAATGCGGTGTTTTCGGTAGCCCAAATGCATTGGGCAGGTGCATCAATTCCAGAACATGATTTTTCAAAGTTAGCTTTGGGAGTCAGATATCGTTGGTTAAATTATTTGCCACAAATACCAAAGGGTATGGTTGCGATTGCTCCTGTAGAATCCAAACAAAAATTACAAACAGAAAAAATCCCATATTTTGTTAGTAATGCAAAGGTTGGATACATAGGAGAAAAGAAAGTTTCGGCAACTGAGTTTGGTGCTACCATAAAAGAAAAAGTTGCTCAAGGAGGGCAACAATTGAATATTCTTGTTAATGGAGCGTCTTGGAGTGCCATTAGAATAGATAAAAATCATACTAGGTTAGTTTTGGTAGATCCAAATTATATTAATCCAAAACAGCATGAGGTTATAGTCAAGTTTCAAAATAGAACGCCTAAATCTGCCACTGATATTTTATCAGGCAATGAAATTAAGTTAGCAAAAGAAATTAAAGTGAATATACCTGCTGGTTCAATGCGATTTATTGATATCGCTTATTAATCTTATCAAAAATAAGTATGTACTCATTTGACAATATCTAACTTTAAAATGTTATTAAAAAATGGCAATTATATATAGATCGACCCTTTTGTTAATTGTAATTATTATTTTGAGTTGTAAACAGGAGCAAAAAATAGCATCAAATACGATTACTTCTCAAAAAATATCAAAGCCTAATATTATTTATGTTTTAGCAGATGATTTGGGATATGGTGATTTAGGTTGTTATGGACAAAAAAAGATTAAAACGCCTAATATAGATCAACTAGCAAAAAAAGGAATAAAATTTTTACAACATTATAGTGGTGCAGCAGTATGCGCCCCTGCTCGTTCATCTTTAATGACGGGTCAGCATACCGGTCATACCCCTATTAGAGGAAATAAAGGAGTAGGTGAAGAAGGTCAATTACCATTACCAAGTGAGGCAATAACCATTGCAGAAGTTTTAAAAACAGCCGGGTACAAAACAGGAATGTTTGGCAAATGGGGACTTGGCTTTAATGAGGGGGATCCGAATAGCCAAGGATTTGATGAATTTTTTGGGTATAACTGTCAGAAATTAGCACATAGATATTATCCGGCGTATTTAAATCACAATCAGAAAAGAGTAGAGTTAGAAGGTAATGATTGGACAAATACGGTTACTTATGCTCCAGATGTTATACAAGAAAAAACATTAGAATTTATTGAAAAAAATAAAGATAAACCATTCTTTGCTTACATACCAATGGTGTTACCGCATGCAGAAATCATATCACCAAACGACTCTATTTATGATATGTACAAAGGTAAATTTAAAGAAATACCGCATACAGCAGATAAAAAATATACGTCAGATTATGGTCCTGATATTGTAATATCAGAGTATACTTCACAAGATGATCCTTTGGCAACTTATGCAACAATGGTAACAAGAATGGATGCTTATGTTGGTCAAATAATGGTGAAGGTCCAACAACTAGGAATTGCTGATAATACAATAATTATGTTTGCTAGTGACAATGGACCATACAAAGAAGGAGGAGCACACCCAGAGTTTTTTAATAGTACTGCTGGACTTAAAGGAATAAAACGTGATTTGTATGAGGGAGGAATTCGTTCACCATTTATAGTAATGTGGCCCGGTAAAATTAAGGAAGGTTCTACTTCTAACCATATATCTGCATTTTGGGATATGATGCCAACGTTTGCAGAGCTAGCAGGAATCGATACACCAAACATTAGCGACGGGATTTCTATTGTACCTACATTAACCAATACAGGAAATCAAAAACAACACGATTATTTATATTGGGAATATAATATAAAACAGGGGCGAAAAGCAATTAGAAAAGGAGATTGGAAAGGGGTATGGTATAATATCAATAAAACCCCTAAAGGAGAATTTGAATTATATAACTTGGCTAAAGATAGTCTGGAGATGAATAATATAGCAAATAAACATCTTGCAATTGTCAAAGAATTGAAGAGTTTAATGAATAAAGCTTCGATACCCTCACAAGACTTTCCATTGTAAAAATATTTCTTAATATTAATAAAGAATACTTTTTAAATTAGATAAGATGTCATTTTATAATTGCTATATCTTATTTGTTATAAAAAAGTATTCTTTATTCTCTTCCACAGCTTGTTCAAAATGAATGTAGCGACTATAACAACTATTGTTAAAATAATAGCTAATGTATATTGACCATAAATCCAATATCCTGTGGCAAAAAGAACTCCGTAAATTAAAACACATCCTACCAGCATAGCTAAGATACCCGAGGGAACACTCCATGTACTGAAATCGGTTTTGATGTCTTGATTTTGTTGCGCTGCAGCCTTTAATGTGGCATTCCAACCAGGACCACCGGGTTGTATTTTTTTATAGAAGGTAAACAAGACATTGTTGTCTTCTGGTTTTGTTAGAAAAGTAACCGTAAGCCAGATGATTGTTGTAATGGCAACGACCAGAAGGTATTTGGACCATCCGGGTAGAGGACCAGCCTCGGATAACGCAAGATTAACGGATTCGAGATTAAAAATAATAGATACAATTCCAGATGCGAACATTCCCGAAATTTCGCTCCATGCATTGATACGCCACCAAAACCACCTTAATATGAAAATCAATCCCGTACCTGCACCAAACATGATAATATAATCAAAAATTTGTTTGGCATTGGTAAGTTTTAGTGCTAGAACAGTACTGATTAACATCAGTGTAGCAGTAGAAATTCTACCTACACGTACCAGTTCTTTTTCAGAAGCATTTTTGTTGATTTGTTGTATGTAAAAGTCATTAACGATGTATGAGGATCCCCAATTAAGATGCGTAGAAATGGTAGACATAAATGCCGCAATTAAAGAAGCTAATACTAAACCTAAGAGACCAGAAGGTAGTCGTGTAAGCATTGCAGAATATGCTAGATCATGACCAATTTTATCTTTTTGTACTTTTTCTTCAGGAAATGCTTCTCGGATTGCAGTGAGCCCTTCTGAAGCAAAATAGTAGGTATCCATTTGTTTTTTTTCTTCTTCGGTCAATGTTCTTGTTTCTTCTAGCTTCTGCATTTCAACATAGTTATGTTTTGCAGTTTCCATGGTATTCACATCATCTTTTGGATATAATACCAAAGAAGCCAGTGCTACCAAGATCCATGGCCAGGGACGTAAAGCATAATGCATAATATTAAAGAAAAATGTAGCTCCGATGGCATGGTTTTCATTCTTAGCTGCCAGCATACGTTGAGCAATATAGCCACCACCTCCGGGTTCACCACCGGGATACCATGAGCTCCACCATTGCACGGCAAGAGGAATAATCAACAAAACAATGACTAACTCTGTATTATTAAAATCGGGAAGCAGAGATATTTTGTCAACGACTTGAGGATGAGAGATGAGGTTGGTTACACCGTTTACTTCTGGAAGATTAACACAATAATAGGCCGCTCCTATGGCTCCAACCATAGCAGTAAAAAACAATACAAAATCAGTATATACGACACCTCTAAAACCTCCCACGGCGCTAAAGATTACAGTAATCAGCGCGGCGATACCTACAGTGTACAAAGGATCTAGTCCTAGCATAACTTGACTAATTTTTATGGCTGCCAGCGTAACACCTGACATGGCTAATACATTAAAAATAACTCCTAAGTAGAGCGCTCGAAACCCTCTCAAGAAATGAGCAGGTTTACCTCCATATCGTAAGTCGTAAAACTCAATATCAGTGTTTACATTAGATTTTCGCCATAGTTTGGCATACACAAAAACGGTAAGTAATCCGGTAATCAAAAACGCCCACCAGGCCCAGTTTCCAGAAACTCCACCTTTTCTCACAATATCAGTCACCAGATTGGGAGTGTCTGTAGAAAATGTGGTAGCAACCATTGATAATCCCAAGAGCCACCAAGGCATGTTTCTCCCGGAAAGAAAAAATTCACTGGTATTTTTTCCGGATTTTTTGGAAACTACAATTCCAATAACCAGAGTAATCGTAAAAAAAGAAAAGATTAGAATAAGGTCTAGTTTTGATAGTGTAATCATGTAGATGATTTTTAAATATGTAAATCTTTATTGTTGCTAAAAATAGTATCTTTTACATGCTTGACATAGTTACGACCGATAGGAATCCGTTTAGAATCAATTTCTACCAGATTTCCTTCTACCGACTTTATCTTATCGATAGCGATGGTGTAAGATCTATGTACGCGTATAAAATTTGAGTTTGGTAGCTCTTCGGTAATTCCGGTGAGCGATTTATGAACGAGGTAATTTCCATGAGTTGTAATTACTTTTATGTAATCTTTCAGGCTTTCAATGTATAAAATATCTTTCAATAAAATTTTGACCAATTTCTTATCTACTTTTAGAAAAATATAAGGTTCTTTATTGGCAAGATATTCTCCATTTGCAGATTGGTTTTTATTGATCGCCTGACTCAACTTATTCATGGTCTTTAGAAATCGATTGAAGGGGATAGGTTTTACCAGATAATCCAATACATCAAGTTCAAAACTTTCTACAGCATATTCTCTATATGCTGTAGTGATGATTATTTGATAATCATGTTTACTACTTTTAATAAAGTCTAAACCGTTCATTTCGGGCATATTGATGTCTAAAAACATTACATCTACTTGTCCGTTTTCAATAATTTCTAGGGCTTCGATCGGACTATTAAATGAACCTAATACTTCAATATTTTTAAATGAAGCCAAGTGAGATTCTATAATTTTTATGGCATAGGGCTCGTCGTCAATAATGATGCATTTGATGTTCATACTATGGGGATTTTTAGTAATACATTAAATGTATTGTCTATGATTTTGGTTTCTAAAGAATAGTTGTTGTGATATAACAATTCTAGGCGTCGTTTTACATTTTCAATTCCGATACCGAATTTTTTTTCTTTAGTTGTGTTTACATTAAAATTATTCGTAGCAGAAAATATGAGTTGTTCGTTTTTGGCATTTTCAAATTTAATATCTAATGCTACCATCGTATTATTTTTACCTCCATGTTTAAAGCAATTTTCGATAAATGGCAGTAGTAGTAATGGAGGAATATTAATATCATCAATATTGCCTTCAATTTGTATTTCTGAAGTTATTTTATCACCATGTCGTAATCGCTCTAACTCCAAATAACTTTGTATATAATTAATTTCATTGAGTAATCCTATTTTTGGTTCCTTAACATCATAGAGAATATATTGCATAATCTCAGATAGTTTAAGAACCACATCCGGAGCCTTTTCTGATTTTTCGATGGTTAAATAATATAAATTATTTAAGGTATTAAAAAAGAAATGAGGCTGTATTTGAGATTTTAAATACTTTAACTCTGTTTGTAATTGAAGTTCTTTTAATGATTCATTCTTTTTTCTTTCATATATCCACTCACTTGTAAGCTTTATAGCAGTCACCAAAGCTACTACATAAACTTCCCCAATAGTTACTGCAACGATATGGTTAAAGCTATATGCTTTTTGTGCACCAATTGCTTCTGGCCAAATGTTACTGGTTACCAATAATAAATTCAGTTCAGTTCGAGCTATATAGACTACCATCAGTGAACCCAAAGCTGCAATTAGGTATGCTGCAAACTTTCTTTTAGCAATAAGTTTTGGGATTAAATAATAGATATGAAAATAGGTAAGCGGAATATGGATAGTAAACTCTACAAGATTAGATTTCAGTGAGTATAAATAGTCATTAAAATAACTCCCCCAACGTACAAAATTGATTACGAAATATCCGAACCAAAGAAAAAAATGATATTTCGATGGTATGTGAGGAGTAATTTTTTTTTGTGTGGGGTTTATCATTGTATGCTGTTAATTTTTGTGAAAAAACCTTAATAAACGTGAAAAAATTATGTGTTTTTTTAATGAAAAACAAAATACTTTGCTAAATATTTTAAAACATAATTAAATTTTAAAACGCTTATGTGCAGAAACCTGTCGTTTGTTGTTTTTTTCATGTTGTTCAGATATTTAATTTCTTTTTCAGAGTATTTCATAAAACCTTTAAAACTCAATAATCAAAGCAAATCAATCGTAATTTTTATGAGAAAAAGTATTTTAATTTTCTCAGCTTTTCTATCTCTTTTAATGACAGAATATATAAAAGCACAGGAGAAAATAATTTCGGGAACAGTAACTTCTAAAGGAGAAAATGCTATGCCGCTTCCAGGCGTTAATGTAATACTACAAGGAACAACAAAAGGTGTACAAACAGATTTTGATGGTCGATATACTATTGAGGCTTCATTGGGAGATGTTTTAGAGTTTAGTTATATAGGATTTATGTCAGTTACGCTACCTGTAGGTACATCCGGTGTTATAGATGTTATTTTAGAAGAAAACACAGAACAATTAGACGATGTTGTCATTACAGCATTAGGAATTCAAAAAAGCAGAAAATCTCTTACCTATGCTGCTCAAGATCTTAATGCTGAAGAATTAACCAAGGTAAAAGACGCCAATCCTGTAAATAGTTTATCAGGTAAAATCGCTGGAGTGGTTGTTAATAGAAGTGCCTCGGGGGTAGGAGGATCTGTAAAACTTACTTTACGGGGTAATACCTCTACCCGAGATAATCAACCATTGTATGTAATTGATGGGATACCATTGCTTAATAATTCTGCTATACAACCTAATAACTCATTTGGAGATATCGAAAATGCCGGAAATCGGGATGGAGGGGATGCACTATCTTTATTAAATCCTGAAGATATAGAAAGTATTACTGTTTTAAAAGGAGCTTCTGCATCTGCTCTTTATGGAAGTCAAGGATCAAATGGAGTAGTGCTCATCACGACGAAGAAGGGTAAATCCGGAATGTTTAAAACAAGTGTTTCTTCTAACTTCACTGTAGATCGGGCTTCCTATTTATTAGACTTTGATGATAGGACACAAAAAAATGTTGATGATTTTTATAATGAAGGTACAACAGCAATCAATGCTATCTCTATATCAGGAGGAACAAAAAATGCACAAACATATTTTTCTTATGCCAACACATTTGCATCTGGAGTTATACCTACGCATAATGTAAAAAAACATACACTCAATATAAGAGAAACGGCTCAACTTTTTGATGATAAATTGAAAGTAGATGCCAGTATTTTATTATCAACACAAAGTATACGTAATAAACCTATTTCAGGATTTTACTATAATCCTTTGGTTGGGGTTTATGGTTTTAACTCAGAAACAGAAAGCTTATCCGATTATGAAGTTTTTGAAGAGTTTAATGAAGAAAGAAACCTTATGGCGCAACGTTGGTTTAGAGCTACTTCTGATATTGAACAAAACCCATATTGGATTTTAAATAGAAATGTTAGCGATGACGAAAATCAAAAATTATTAGCCTCTGTATCCTTACAATATAAGTTTACAGATTGGTTCACATTGCAAACACGAGGGAGCTACGATAAGAATTTTTACAAATTCGAGCGAAGGATCCACGCAACTACAGATGGTACATTATCTGCTCCTAATGGACGATATTTATACAATGATATCGAAGATACCCAATTATATGGAGATATTATTGCAATCCTAAATAAAGATATATCAGAACGATTTAATATTTCGGCCAATATCGGAGCAAGTATTCGCAAATCAAATTTAGGAGAATCGATACTATTAGATTCGGGAGTTCGAGGTGATTTAAAAATTCCTAATATATTCACACTATCTAATTTTGTTGTTGGAACAACTGGAGTGAATCCTATTTTACAACAGCGTATTGCAGAGCAAAAAGAGGTGCAATCTATATTTGCAAGTGCTACTATAGGATATAATAATCAATTTTTTTTAGACGTTACAGCAAGAAATGATTGGTCTTCAACAGTGTCGGATCCGTTTTTTTATCCATCGATAGGACTTACAGCAATGCTATCAGAAATTTTTGAATTGCCTGAAAGTATTAATTATGCCAAAGTACGAACTTCTTATGCCGAGGTTGGTAACGATATTCAAAGTTTTGTGAATAACCCAATTAATACTATCGGTACTGGTGCAGGAGGATTAACTCCTCCAACAATTTTACCACTTACAGAGCTTGAACCCGAAACGCAGACCTCTTTTGAAATTGGTACAGAATGGAAATTTTTTGATAATCGATTAGGGATTGATATCGGATATTACAAAACCAATACTATAGATCAGTTTATGTTAATTGATGGAGGAGTGGCTGCGGATTTTTTAGCAATTAATGCAGGGGATTTTGAAAACAAAGGAGTCGAAGCTACGCTAACTTTTGTTCCCATCATGAGTGATATCTTTCGATGGGATTCAAATATTAACTTTTCTCAGAATGAGAATACAATTAAAGAGCTTGATCCAAGACTGGGAAGGGACTTTTTGGAGTTAACTCCTATCGATGTGAATTCTTATGCATTACTAATAAGAGAAGGAGGATCTTTTGGAGACATTTATGGAAGAAAACTTCGAAGAACTCCAGAAGGATTACCAATACGAAATGCCGATGGTAATTTTACACAAGCAGAACCAGATGAAAACTCTAGAGGTGGTTTCGATTTATTGGGAAATGCCAACCCTGATTTTGCTTTGGGGTGGAATAACAGTATCAGCTATCAAAATTTTACGTTGAATTTCCTCGTTGATGCCAAGTTTGGAGGAGAAGTCATGAGTCTTACCGAGGCGGCTGTAGATGGATTCGGGACTTCTGATAGAAATGGAGAAATTTTAATCTTTGATGAGGCCACAAATGCTGAAACCACAATCCCTTCACAAGAATATCATCAGATGATTGGAGGACGAAATGGATTGACCAGTGAGTATGTTTACGATGCTACAAACATACGAATGGCCGAGTTGTCGCTTGGGTATAATTTTAAGTTACAAGAGAATAGTTTTTTTACTTCTATCACAACTTCTGTAATAGGAAGAAATCTATTCTTCTTTTATAAAGATGCTCCATATGACCCTAATGTGTCATTAAGTACTGCAAATGGTCTTCAAGGGATCGATATTTTTGGATCACCATCGACCAGAAGTATAGGGGTAAATGTTGGATTTTCATTTTAACTAAAGGAAAAGATAATATCATGAAAAATATCAATATAACTATTTTTAAAACGATTTGGATTTTATTGTTTTTGATTGCTTCTTGTACAGATGATTTCGAAGCATTAAATACAGATCCCTATGGATTAACAGACGAACAAAGTGAAGCGGATTTCATAAGTGTGGGAGGGCCTTTTAACCCTATTTTCTTAAATATTTATCGATACGATCCGGCTTGGCAAACGCAGTTACAACATAATCTGAATGCGGATACATTTAGTGGGTATATGGCTCCACCGCGACCATTTGTAGGAGGAATAAATACCACAAACTATGGTTTTGTAGATTTTTGGGATCAATTCCCTTGGGATGTGCCTTATTCTTCAACCGGGGTAATGCAAAATGCACGTTTAATTAAAGAACGAGGAGAAACAGATTTTCCATTAATGTATGCATTGGCACAAATACTTAGGGTAGAAGCGATGCATCGGGTAACAGATGTTTATGGCCCTATTGTGTATTCAAAATATGGACTGGATGCCACCTTTGCAGAATATGATTCGCAACAAGAGGTATATGCTCAGTTCTTTGAAGAATTAGATCAAGCCATACAAACGCTATCTTCAGACCCAACTAATAATCAGTTTGCTAAGTTCGATCTTGTGTATGATGGGGATCTGGTACAATGGATCAAATTTGCCAATACACTCAGGTTACGACTAGCGATAAGAATCGCTAAAGTTGATCCTGGTAAAGCAAAGATAGAAGGAGAAAAATCATTAACTAATGATCTAGGTCTTTTAGAAACCAATGCAGATAATTTTAATATTAAAGGAGGAATAACCCATCCGCTTACTGTATTTAATTCGAGTTGGAATGATGTACGAATGAACGCTTCTATGGAGTCTATTTTAGTAGGCTTTCAAGATCCAAGATTAGAACAAATGTTTGAAGTATCTTCAGTTTCATCTGGAATGTTTAAAGGGATAAGAGGAGGAATGCCTTTGCTGGAAAGATATACGGAGGAGTTGGATCAAAAAGAAGACTATGAAGTTTTCTCAAGATTAGGTGATTCATATATATTGGATAAAACTCCAACAACCAGTATACAGCTAATGACCGCTGCAGAAGCTTACTTTTTAAAAGCCGAAGCTGCATTAAGAGGATGGAGCAATGCCGGAGATGCACAATCAAATTATGAAATGGGAATCTCTACTTCTTTTACGCAATACGAGCTTTCTTCGGAGGCTTCGGTATATATGACTAATAATACAAATACTCCAATTGATTATATAGATCCAGTAAACGCTTCAAACAATATAAATGCATTAACAGCAATCACGATAGCATGGGATAATGCAGATACCAACGAAATGAAACTGGAGAAGATTATAACTCAAAAATGGATTGCCATGTTCCCAGATGGTCAGGAAGCATGGAGCGAATTTAGACGTACGGGGTATCCTAAAATCTTTCCGGTTGTGGCTAACAATAGTGACGGTACAATAGATACCAATATCCAAATACGGAGATTGCCCTTCCCCGCAAGTGAAAGAAGTACGAATCCACAAGGAATTGAAGGGGCCAGAATGTTGCTCAATGGGCCTGACACAGGAGGGACTAGATTATGGTGGGACGTTAATTCCGGTAATTTTTAAAACAATGATAAAAATATGTCTAAGGACACGAAGGTTAATTTTAGTCCGATTATTAAGGTAATTTATAATGTGTTTTATGTCATTTGTCGAAAAACTTTTTTTTAGATAACTCTTCGTAATAGTTTCATTATGAGATTAATCAAGTGAGTAACTATAACTTAAATTAAAAATGAATACAAACGCCAAATATAATACTACAAATAAAAGTCACACAAAGTCATATTATAAAGATATCAGCTACAGAAAAGCCGGTAAATTTGAAGAAACAAGATATGAGAAAATTCATAATGTTGTCTTCAAAAGTTCTGATGATGCTTCAATTATTATTGCTCATGAAATAGCAGAGCTGATAAGAGAAAAGCAAGACTGTTGCGTTTTGGGATTAGCTACTGGATCTTCACCAATCAAAGTATATGAAGAATTGGTTCGCCTTCACAAAGAAGAAGGGCTAAGTTTTGCAAATGTTGTTACGTTCAATCTTGATGAATATTATCCTATGGATAGAAGCAATGTTCAAAGCTACCATTACTTCATGCATGAGCATTTGTTTAACCATGTAGATATCCTTCCAGAAAATATTCATATTCCGGATGGTAATATAACCCAGGAAAACTTACATCAGTACTGTATAGACTACGAATTAAAAATTAATGCCTTCGGAGGTTTAGATTTTCAGTTATTAGGAATAGGCCGTACGGGTCATATAGGATTCAATGAACCTGGGTCTCATTATAACTCAGTTACCCGAAGCATTACTTTAGATCATCTTACGCGTTCTGATGCAGCACCTGCATTTTATGGTATTGAAAATGTTCCTAAAAAGGCAATCACAATGGGGATTGGAACTATAAAAAAAGCAAAACGCATTGTGATCATGGCATGGGGTCATAAAAAAGCAGAAGTTGTAAAACAAACCATTGAAGATAGTATTACTGCTGATGTCCCCGCATCATACTTGCAGGAACATAACAATGCTACTTTTGTTTTAGATCAAGAAGCTGCCGAAGAACTTACTCGAGTCAAAACCCCATGGTTAGTTGGACCATGTCGATGGACAGATAAGGTTAAAAACAAAGCTATTATCTGGTTGAGTCAAAAAGTAGAAAAACCCGTCTTAAAACTAACAGACAAGGATTATAATGATCATGGTATGTCTGGTTTACTAGCAGAAGGAGGCTCTTCTTATGATTTGAATATACGAATGTTTAATACATTACAGCATACAATTACAGGGTGGCCTGGAGGAAAACCTAATGCAGATGATACCAATAGGCCAGAGCGTAATATGCCGCACAAAAAAAGAATACTGATTCTTAGTCCACATCCAGACGATGATGTGATTTCTATGGGAGGAACCTTTCTTCGTTTAATAGAACAACAACATACTGTACATGTCGCGTATCAGACTTCTGGAAATATTGCGGTATCAGATGAAGAGGCAATTAAGTACGCTGAGGTTATCAAAAATATTGATGTTAGCGACGATAGTGGTAAGATAAACACAATCATTACAGAACTTAAAAAGAAAGAAGAGGGGATTGTAGACTCTTTATTGGTCAGAAAGATAAAAGGTTTGATTAGAAGAGGAGAATCCTACGGTGCTACCCGGTTTTTAGGATTACCTGATGATTATGTTCACTTTTTAGATTTACCTTTTTATGAAACAGGAACTGTGAAGAAAAACCCTTATGGAGAAGAGGACAAGAAAATTCTATTCAATTTAATCAAGGAAATTAAACCGCATCAAATATATGCAGCAGGCGATTTGGCAGATCCTCATGGTACCCATAAAGTGTGTTTAGATATCTTTTTCGAAGTATTAAAAGAACTGAAAAAAGAAGAATTCATGAAAGATTGTTGGGTATGGTTGTATCGTGGAGCTTGGCAAGAATGGGACATTCATGATATTGAGATGGCAGTGCCGTTAAGTCCCGATGAAGTACTCAAGAAAAGAAAGGCAATATTTTATCATCAATCACAAAAAGACGGAGTTATGTTTCAGGGTGATGATTCACGAGAGTTTTGGGTCAGAGCAGAAGAAAGAAATCAACAGACAGCACATCGATATCATGGTCTGGGTATGGCAGAATACGAAGCCATAGAAGCATTTAAAAGATATCACTTTTAAAAATAGTGGATGAAAAAACAATTTATAAGAACTTTAGTCTTGTGTATAATGATGCAAACCATGATTGCACAAAGTATCGAAAATACCATGCATAATCTAATGCCATGGCCTCAAAAAATTGAAAATAAAGAAGGTAAATTTATTATTGATTCAAATTTTACAATAGCAATACAACAGAAACAAACCAATCGGTTATATAAAGCTTCAACCCGATTTTTAAGACGATTAAGTGGTAGAACAGGAGTCTTTTTTGATGTGGGTTTCCCAGATCAGGAAAGAACATCGGCTTCTTTAATTATAAAAGTTGGTAGAAAAGGAACCATTGAATTATCTGAGGATGAATCCTATTCCTTAACCACAAAAAGCAACGGTATTTTGTTAGAATCTGAAACAGATATAGGAGCGATGCGCGGTTTAGAAACGTTACTTCAGCTTGTGACAGCCACAACAGATCATTTTTATATTCCTGGTGTAAAAATTGAAGATGCGCCAAGATTTCCATGGAGAGGATTGATGATTGATGTAGCAAGGCATTATCAACCTATTCAAGTTATTAAAAGAAACCTGGATGCAATGGCATCTGTAAAACTTAATGTTTTTCATTGGCATTTAACCGATGATCAAGGGTTTAGAATTGAATGTAAATCTCATCCAAGATTGCATCAAATGAGTTCAGATGGCCAATATTATACACATCAGGAAATCAAAGATGTTATTGAGTATGCTATGGATAGAGGAATTCGAGTTATACCAGAAATCGATGTCCCTGGACATGCTACTGCAATCTTAACAGCATATCCCGAATTAGGAAGTAAAGATACTACGTATCAAGTGGAACGATATGCAGGTATTTTTGATCCTACTTTAGACCCTACTAATGAAAAAACATATAAAGTACTAGAAGATATATTTAAAGAAATTTCGGCACTTTTTCCTGACCCATATATTCATATAGGAGGTGATGAAAATGAGGGGAAACATTGGGATGAAAATCCAAAGATTTCAGATTTTAAAAAAGAACATCATTTTACTAATAACCATCAACTACAAGCTTATTTTAACTCGAGGATACAGAGAATTTTAAGGAAACTAGGAAAGAAGATGATGGGGTGGGAAGAAATCATGACCAAAGATCTGGATACATCGTCTATTATCCACTCATGGAAAGGAGTTAATGAAGGAGTCAAACCTAGACATTCTTTATTGCAAGCGGCAAAAGGTGGCTATCATACGGTACTCTCAAATGGGTATTATCTTGATCTTATGCATAACGTTTCTGATCATTATTTAGTGGATCCAATTCCTGATGATATAGCCCTTACCGAAGGTGAAAAAGAAAGAATTCTAGGTGGCGAAATAGCAATGTGGGGAGAATTAATCACCACTCTAACTATTGATTCAAGGATTTGGCCAAGGGCAGCAGCAATAGCCGAACGCCTATGGTCACCAAAAGAGGTTAGAGAAGTAGAACACATGAAAAAACGGTTAGCAATCATAAGCTTTCGTCTAGAAGAGTTAGGGATTACTCACATCAAAAATCAAAAGGTGATTCTAAGAAATATTGCTAATGGTTATACTATTGATGCATTATCAAAGCTAACAAAAGTATGTCAACCTCTTAAAGGATATACTCGCAATAAAGGAGGTACAGAATACAAGTCCTACTCTCCTTTTACACTATTTGCAGATGCTTGTACAACGGATGCTCCCGATGCCTTAAAATTCGATAAAATGGTAAATGAATATATCGTAAATCCTAAAAACGCTATCAGACCATTAGAGGCTATTTTAAACAGTTGGGTACGCAATCACGATGAATTAGAAATACTTAATAGTAAAACCCCTTTGGTAAACGAATTGCTTGATCTATCATCGGCACTCAAAGAATTATCTTTATTTTTTTTAAGACTTCTTGAACAAGGTGGGATTTCTAAAACAAATTACAATGAGTTCATAAAGCTTATTGATATTGCAAAGGTACCTCATGCAGATGTAGAAATAGTTGTAAATGATTCATTTATAAAGCTTTTTGAATTCATGAAAAAAAATGAATTATAATATTTTTCCTTGTTTTAGAAACATAATTTTACTCGATAAACGAGATTTAAATGCTCCGAGGCTTGCCTCGAAATCAAAAGCCAATTCCCCTCAAATGCCTCGTGAGCTTGCTCCAAGGTTCTTTACTCTTCAATAATTTAATTTTTTATTCCTTTCGTGAGTTAAATAAAGTTGTTTAGCTATCAATTTAGTGCTTTTGTATAAAAAATTACACATTAGAAGTTGTTGTTAATACTTTTAATACACTTAATACAAACACAAACCATATAACTCATGAAACCAATTACGATTAGAGACTGGTTAGGGAGTATTATCCCCAAACCATCAATCCGAATTTTCGATTTTTTAACAATTATTTTTTTATTCTGTACGTATAACTTGTCGATTGCGCAGGTGAATACAGGGGGTGGTGCGACCACGTCCAATCATAATAAACAAATTATTGGGTACATCACCAATTGGGATGCCTGGAAAGCTGCAAGTGCTGGGGTTCCTTCTGCGGGGGCACTGACGCAATTAAACATTGATTATTCAAAGTATACCATTTTAAATTATTCATTTTTTGGAGTAGCTGTTGATGGATCACTACATAGTGGAGATCTTAGAAACAAAAATATTTATCAGACCGGAGTAGTTCAAGAACCGGCTGATTTGTTGTACGGTGACCCATATAGTAGTTGGGATTTTCATATCTTGTTTGGAGAGATCGAAAATATCAATTACATCAGCCCAGCGGTAAAAACAAGAGCAGAAGCCATGGGATATCAGGTAACCGTAGGAGGAAATACCTGGACGCATCCAGAATGGGGTTTAAGTGGAGTATTACCCTTACCACTTCCTAAAGAAGGTAGCGGAGCTAAAGGATTATTAGAATTAGCACATGATAACGGTGTAAAAGTAATGGCGTCTATCGGAGGGTGGAGTATGTGTAAGCATTTTCCAGAAATGGCAGCCGATCCTGTAAAAAGAGCTCGTTTTATTGAAGATTGTAAAAAACTTATCAATATGGGCTTTGACGGTATTGATTTAGATTGGGAATATCCTGGACCGTTCCCGGGGATGAACTTTACAGGAACCAATGCAGACTATGCTAACTTCGAAAATTTGGTTCAGGAAATAAGAGACGCCATTGGTCCGGATAAGTTAATAACAGCTGCTATGGCAGCAGATTACAAAAAATTAGAAGGTTTTAATTGGTCTAAGTTGTCCAATACTATGGATTACTTTAATATGATGACCTATGACTTCAATGGAGGATGGTCAAATATAGCAGGACATAATGCACCAGTATATCCATATGATGGTGCTGAAGCACCTGATTTTAATTGGCAAACATTATTAGATAAAATGAAAGGTATGGGAGTACCTTCTTATAAAATCAATTTTGGAGCTCCCTTTTATGGTAGAGGTGTTGTGACAGATGGACCAGCAGATTTAAATGTTCCAACTGTGAAAACAGCTGTGACTATACAACCAGATGGCCCTATACAAACAGCTGCCGATTATACTAATTGGCCTCAAGACGTATACGATGGTACACCAAATTATTTTTTCATTAAGCAAAAAACAGGAGCAGGTAGTGGTTGGACCAGAAAGTGGGATGATCAGGCCAAAGTGCCCTATATGGTTAAAGGAAATTTCTTTTTGAGTTATGATGATGAAGAATCAATCACGGAGAAAGCTAAATTTATTAATGCAAACAATTTAGCGGGAACGATTATTTGGACAGTTTTTGGAGATGTCGAATTTTCAGGATCGCCACAGTCTTTTGGAACTAAATTGAAAAGATGGTCTAATGTAAAATCTCCTTTAGTGAATACCTTAAATGAAGTATTTGCAAGTGGAGGTGTCGATAACCAGCCACCTGTAGTATCAATAACATCTCCAAATGAAGATGAAACATTTGCCTCAGGTGATAATGTGACTATTTCTGCAAATGCCAGTGATCCCGATGGGAACATTACAAAAGTACAGTTTTATAAAGGAACAACTTTATTATCAGAAGATACATCTGCTCCATATTCATATGTATGGAATAATGTACCTGCTGGTAGTCATGCAATTATTGCAAAGGCATATGATGATAAAAGTGCTAATGCTACTAAAACAGTCAATATTTCAGTTACAGGTTCAGGGGGGAATGTATTACCTTCAGTTACGGTTATTTCGCCATCAGATGGAGATTCGTTTACTATAGGTTCAACTATCTCTATAGCTGCTAATGCTTCGGATAGTGATGGGACAGTTAGTAAAGTAGAATTTTTTGATGGAGATACCCTTCTAGGAGAAGATACAAGCGAGCCTTACACCTATGATTGGAGTAATGCCTCAGCGGGAAGTCATTCTATCATTGTAAAAGTAACAGATAACGAAAATGGAGTAAGTTCTCAATCTGTTTCTATTATCGTTAATGGAAGTGGAGGATCATGTACTGCTCCAGCTTATGTTCCTGGACAAGTATATACAGGTGGTGATAAAGTATCATATCAAGACAATGAATATGAAGCAAAATGGTGGACACAAAATAATGATCCAGTTACCAATAATGAAAATGTTTGGAAATTGATTGGTCCATGTAGCGGAGGCGATAATTCACCTCAGGTTTCGATTACATCGCCAAGTAATGGTCAAACTTTTACGGTTGGTAGTACAGTCACAGTAAATGCGAGTGCATCAGATGCTAATGGTACGATTACAAAAGTAGAATTCTATGTTGATGGAAATAAGGTAGGAGAAGATACTACTGCACCTTATATGATCAATTGGACTGCAACCTCAGGAAATCACAATATAACTGCAAAAGCTACAAATGATTCTAATAAAAGTGTTACTTCTACCTCGGTTACCATAGCTGTAAATACTGATGGTAGTGGCTGTGATAAAAATAATAACTTTAAGGTTGTCGGATATATGCCGAGTTGGCAAGGTGATGCAAATGCATTACAGTATGATAAGTTAACGCATATCAATTATTCTTTCTTATTGCCCAATAGTGATGGTAGTTTAAGACCACTTGATAATGTATCAAAAATGCAACAACTCGTATCGCTCGGTCATGCACAAGGTGTAAAAATATTAATTGCCGTTGGTGGATGGATGGATGGAAATGACTCTGCATTTACTACTTTAGCCGCTAACCCAACCACAAGAACTGCTTTTGTAAATAATCTTGTCAATTTTGTAAATCAGTATAACCTTGATGGTGTGGATATGGATTGGGAATATCCACGTGAAGGTAACGAGCCTCAGCATTTTGAGTTATTAATGCAAGAATTAGGGCAAGCTATGCATAGTAGAGGAAAATTACTTACTGCTGCGGTGGTGGTCTCTGGATGGAATGCTGATGGAGTACTTAGTGGTGTTTTTGATGATGTAGACTTTTTGAACATCATGGCATACGATGGTCCGGATCACGGATCTATGGCACAAGCTACTGGTGGGTTAGATTATTGGTTAGGTCGTGGTCTTCCTAAAGAAAAAGCAATATTAGGAGTTCCTTTTTATAGTCGTCCCCAAGCACAAAGTTACGCTTCCTTACTAGCTCAAGGAGCAAGTCCTAATAGTGACTCTTTCCAAGGTAATAACTATAATGGAATACCGACAATCAAAGCTAAAACTCAAATGGCTTTAGATCGTGCAGGAGGTATTATGATGTGGGAGTTATCTCACGATACCACAGATCCTAATACATCATTATTAGCAGCAATTCATCAAGTGTCAGGAGACCCGTGTACACCCGATAATATAGCTCCTCAGGTAGCAATCACGGCCCCTGTTGCTGGAGCAACTTTTAGCTCAACAAATAGTATAAGTATTACCGCAGATGCATCAGATAGTAATGGTACAGTAGCAAAAGTTGATTTTTATATTGATGGAAATCTGCTTAGCACTGATACCTCTGCACCATACGCTGCTAATTGGTCTGCAATAGCCGGTAATCATACAATTACTGCAAAAGCTACAGATAATGTTGGAGCATCTACAACCTCTCTTGCTATTAATGTTACCGTAACTTCGGATACAAGTGGAGAAGGATGTAATACACCGCAATATGTTGATGGGTCAGCATATAATACAGGAGATAAAGTACAAAACTCTGGCAAAGAATATGAGTGTTTAGTTGGAGGCTGGTGTACTACCGGAGGTCCATACGAACCTGGAATTGGTTGGGCGTGGACTAATGCATGGAAAGAACTTGGAACATGTGATGGGGGAGGAAACCCACCTGGTAATATTGCTCCTACAGTAAATATTACACAGCCAGGAAGTGGACAATCGTTCACTTCAGGAAGTACAATTACTATTAATGTTTCAGCATCCGATAGCGATGGTACTGTTAGTAGAGTAGAGTTCTTCAGAAATGGAACAAAAATAGGAGAAGATACAACAAGCCCTTACAGCTTTAGCTGGAACAATGCAGCTGATGGAAGTTATACGCTTACAGCAAAAGCAACCGACGATGATAACGCCATGAGCGAGTCCAGTCCGATAAATATTACAGTTGGAGCAACCAATCCACCAAATCCTGGAGGAGATTTACCAAAAAGGTTACTAGTAGGATACTGGCATAATTTTGACAATGGTTCTTCATTTCCTAAGTTAAGAGAAGTGTCTGATAAGTGGGATGTAATTAATGTTGCCTTTACTATACCAACAGTACCTGGTGGAGCAAATATGACTTTTACACCAGATCCTGCACTATATTCAAGTGCACAGGAGTTTAAAAATGATGTAGCTCTATTACAAAGTAGAGGTAAGAAGGTAGTAATCTCTATGGGGGGGGCTACTGGAGCCGTAGATGTAGATAGCCCATCAGATGCACAGACTTTCAGTAATTCTATGATCAATATCATCAATGAATATGGTTTTGACGGTATGGATATTGATTTTGAAGGAAGTTCTATAGTTCTAGGTGCTGGTGATACTGACTTTAGAAATCCAGTAGGTCCGAAAGTGGTGCATTTAATAACAGCATTTAAGTCAATATTAGCACAATTCGGTTCTGATTTTGTATTGTCAATGGCTCCTGAAACAGCTTTTGTTCAAGGTGGATATTCTGCTTATGGAAGTACATTTGGTGCATATTTACCTGTGATTTATGCTTTACGCGGTGATCTTGATTATATACATGTGCAACATTATAATTCTGGTACAATGCGTGCTTTAGATGATAAGGTATACACTCAGGCTACAGCAGATTTTCATGTGGCTATGGCAGAAATGTTGTTGCAAGGGTTTCCAGTAAATGGAGTACAATTTCCTGCATTACGTCAAGATCAGGTTATGATAGGATTACCTGCTAATGGTCCTGCCGCGCCTAGTGGTGGATTTACCCCAGCAACAGAAGTGCATAAGGCATTGGATTATTTGATCAAAGGACAATCTTTTGGAGGACAGTACACACTGCGAAACCCTTCGGGATACGCAAACTTCAGAGGATTAATGACATGGTCTATTAATTGGGATATCGTTGCCAGATTTGGATTCTCGAATCCTCATCGCACGTACCTTGATGGATTAGATAGTAGAAATACACTATTGAAAAGTCAAAATCCGTTCAATATTAAAATATCTCCCAACCCAGTAACAGATGATATCATTAATTTAAATCTAGATGGTGATTATTCTAATTTGATATTAGATTTAGAGATATTTAATGCTACCGGGATTAAAGTATTACAATACAGAAATATCGATATTAAAAAAGACAGTAATCTAAACACTATTGATGTAAGTAAATTAAAAGAAGGGTTATACTTCTATACAGTTTCATCATCAAAAGGAAAGACAACTGGTAAATTGATTAAACGTTAAGCTTCTAAATTTTAATCACCTGATACTATCTTAGCTATAGTATTGGGTGATTTTTTCTAATGGGCTATTATGTCCAAATCTTAAAACCATATTTATGAAAAATCAAAATACCTACAAGTGCTATTTTGTTTTGATCTGCTTTAACCTAATATTGCTTTTTGGATCAGTAGTAATGGCACAAAATACTCCCGTTGCCAAAAACGGAAAACTTAAAGTCTGTGGAACACAGCTTTGTAATCAATATAACAAACCTATACAACTTAGAGGAATGAGTACTCATGGCATACAATGGTATGGATGGGGAAATTGCCTTACAGAATCATCATTAGATGCACTGGCATATGATTGGGAAGCCGATATTCTCCGTATATCTTTGTATGTTCAAGAAGGAGGTTATGAAACAGATCCTGTAGGGTTTACCAATCAGGTAAGCCAACTTATAAATGAAGCAACAGCTCGAGGAATGTATGCTTTGGTAGATTGGCATCAGTTAAATCCAGGTGACCCCAATATCAATCTAGAAAACGCCAAACGGTTTTTTACCGATATAGCAACCTTACATAAGGACAAAAATAATATCATATACGATGTATGTAATGAGCCTAACGGTGTAGGAGTAAACTGGAATCGTATTAAAAATTATGCAGATCAAATAATACCTGTAATTCAAACAATAGATAATGATGCTGTTGTATTGGTAGGAACTCATGGATGGGCTACTTTTGGAGTTTCTGGTGAAGGAAGTTTGCAAGATGTGATCGATAACCCTTTGCGGTTCGATAATATCATGTATACATTTCATTTTTATGCTAAAAGTCACAGAGAAGCCTACCTAAATATTCTTGACCAAGCCTCAGATCGATTACCGGTATTTGTCACAGAATTTGGAAGCCAGGAATATACTGGTGATGGTCCAAATGATTTTGCAATGACGCAACGTTTTATTGATCTTATGCGCCAAAAAAAGATTAGTTGGACGAGCTGGAACTATTCTGATGATTTCAGATCAGGAGCTGCTTGGCAAACAGGAACTTGTTCGGGAGGTCCGTGGAGTACAAATCGATTAAAAGAAGCAGGAAAATGGATACGTGATAAAATCAAGTTTCCGGCAGATGAATTTCCCGGAGGAGATAGTGGAACAACGCAAATACCCTATATCGGAGCTCCTATTGTTATTCCAGGTATTATAGAAGCAGAAAACTACGATCGAGGAGGGCAATCTGTTGCTTACAATGATGTTACAAGCTCTAACCAAGGAGGAGCTTATAGAAATGATACTGTAGATATAGAACCTTGCTCCGAAGGTGGATACAATGTAGGTTGGATTCAATCGGGAGAGTGGCTAGAGTATACTATAGATGTTCTGGAAACAAATACATATACCGTAGCATGTAGAGTAGCCGCTCTTACTTCAGGAAAAAGTTTTCATATAGAAGTTAATAATCAAAATAGTAGTGGATCAATAAATGTACCTAATACAGGAGGATGGCAAAATTGGCAAACGGTAGAAGTAAATGTACCTTTGACTAAAGGAAAACAAATCATTCGTGTCGCCATGGACGCAGATGATTTCAATCTTGATCGATTAGATTTTTCTTCAACGGGAACCTCTACCAATCAGCAACCATTATGCAGTATCGTTACACCCTCCAATAATCAGGCTTTTGAAAAGGGAGGTACTTTATTGATTGCTGCCAATGTTTCTGATCCTGATGGAAGTATTTCAAAAGTTGAATTTTTTAGAAATGATACATTGATTAGCACAGATACGTCAATACCTTATGAGTATACACTTTCATCAGTTGAAGAAGGAACACATCTTTTAATGGTCAAAGCCTATGATGATAAAGGTGTTTTTACAGTGTCTTCTCCAGTCTCTATCACTGTAAATAAAACAGACGAGGGGAGTT
Organism: Aquimarina algicola; assembly: GCF_006443095.1. Lineage (GTDB taxonomy): Bacteria > Bacteroidota > Bacteroidia > Flavobacteriales > Flavobacteriaceae > Aquimarina > Aquimarina algicola. The sequence continues at coordinate 7,480 of NZ_VFWZ01000011.1, read as the reverse complement.
GTAATACTGCTCAATATGTAGATGGAACTTCTTATAGCAGAGGTGATAAGGTACAATATGATGGTAAAGAGTATGAATGTCTCGTGGCAGGATGGTGTACTGTTGGAGGACCTTATGCTCCGGGAGTTGGCTGGGCTTGGGAAAATGCGTGGCAAGAATTAGGCTTATGTACTGAAGGAAATACACCGCCAGATGTAACTGTTATGATTCCTACTGTGGTATATGCAGATGTTCTACCTATTACAGTCCCATTTAGAGTTCGTGTTACAGACCCTGATGGGATAGAGGAATCGGTGTATGTTAATGTTTCTGGAGAAACTTTGCTGTTATCACCACAAGGAAATGATGAGTACGAATCTGATTGGTCGTTTTCTGAGTATGGAACATTTAATTTTACAGGTGAAGCTGTCGATACTAAAGGTCTACTAACACAATTCACATTTGATATTACGATAAAAGAAACTATAGATAGAGGTGATCTTCTAATGACCAAAGAAGAATTTGATGAATTTTTTCCATATCGATATGGAACAGATTTGAGTACCTATGAACTAGACCCTGCAAGAGATTTTTTTACTTATCAATCTTTTGTAGAAGCTACAGAACGTATGAATAATATCGAAGTTACTTTTGAAAGAAGAAAAGGAACAAACCTATATAGGTTAACCCGTAGAGATAAAATGACCAATCAATCGGTTGTTATAAGAACTGATGCTGATTTTGATGCTGATTGGAACCAGTCAAAACCAATTATCACCCAAGTTGTAGATTATGGCAAATTTGTTTCAGAAGGTGATGAAACCACAATTAAAAGAGAATTAGCTGCATTTTTGGCGAATATTTCCCAGGAAACTACTGGGGGATGGGCCACCGCACCTGGTGGTCCATATTCCTGGGGATTACATTTTAGAGAAGAACAAGGATATGAAGGAACCACAAATCTAGGATATCGTGACGAAGGTAATACATCTTATCCTCCTGCTCCCGGAAAATCATATCACGGGAGAGGGCCTATCCAATTAAGTTGGAATTATAATTATGGACAAGTAAGTGAATTTCTTTTTGGAGATAAAACTGTATTACTCAACAATCCAGAACAAGTAACACAAGATGCCGCATTGGCATTTCAAACGGCAATCTGGTTTTGGATGACACCTCAATATCCAAAACCGTCTGCTCATGATGTGATGGTTGGTAACTGGATAACTACACCTTATGATCAAGAACGAAATCGTAAACCTGGTTTTGGAATAACGATTAATATTATCAATGGAGGTATAGAGTGTGGTAAAGGAACAGAAATTCCTAAAGTATTAGGTCGCATTGGATTTTATGAACGATATGCAAGTATTTTAAATATAAATACCGATTTAGATGATACTAATGACTGTTCTGAATGTGGATGTGCAACGATGCAACCTTTCATTGGGATAGAACCAGAACCCGAAGTATCACCTGTTTTAGGCATGATAAAGAAGCATGAAACAAAGATTGCGATATCTCCAAATCCTTTTGAGCATGAACTTCGTATCGATATAGAATCCGAAAGCGAAGTACAAATGACTGCAAAGATTACTGATTTTATGGGGCATGACCTGATTCGTATTCCTACCGAAATTATAAAAAAAGAAGAAGTATTCGTTATAGATGATCTTTCAGAGCTTCCATCAGGAATATATTTCCTTGTTGTAAAAATAGGGGAGAAAGAAAAAGCCTTTAAAGTAGTCAAAAGATAACTAAAACATAACAATTTTTCCGAACCTTCTAAAAAAGCAAAAAAACCAACGATTAATACACAAGATTATGAAACTACAGATTGTATGGTCAATAATGGCCTTGACGCTATACCAATTTTCGTTTTCTCAAAACTGGAATTTGGTTTGGCAAGATGAATTTACGAATGGGATCAGTCCGGATTGGGTGTTTGAAATAGGTAACGGAAACTCTGGATGGGGGAATAACGAACTTCAATATTACAGACGTGAAAATGCTACTGTAGAAAATGGAAACCTTGTAATCACTGCAAAGCGAGAAAGTATAGGAGGTTTTAACTACACATCAACCAGAATGAAAACCCAAGGAAAAAAGTCGTGGAAATATGGTAAGATCGAAGCTCGAATTTCTATGCCTTCATTTATGGGGTCATGGCCGGCATTTTGGATGTTAGGAGATAATATATCTTCTATCGGGTGGCCCGCATGTGGTGAAATAGATATTATGGAACATATAAATGTAGAAAGACAAACGCACGGAACGATTCATTGGCAGGATCATAATAATACATATGCCAATTATAGTGGTTCTACTCCTGTTAGTTCGGTTACAGATTTTCATGTATATACTATAGAATGGGATACATCTGCTATAAAATGGTTTGTAGATGGAAACCTTTATCACGAAGCAAGTATTGCAAATGGGGTGAATGGTACATCAGAATTTCATAATAATTTTTTCATTCTGTTGAATATGGCGATAGGAGGGAATTGGCCCGGGTTTACAGTAGATAATAGTGCATTTCCTGCCAGAATGTTGGTAGATTATGTCCGAGTATATCAAAAAACAAATGTTTCTTCAGGTCCTGTAACACTTTTTCAGCATTGCGAATATGGAGGGTATTCAGTATCTCTAAATGAGGGAAGCTATACAGGTAATCAGCTACGCGCTTTAGGAGTTCAGGACAATGATATCTCTTCTATAAAGGTGCAAAATGGATATCAAGTTGTTGTTTATGAGCATGATAATTATACAGGAGCATCTTTAATAAAGACTAGTGATGATAATTGTTTGGTTAATGAAGGGTTTAATGATAAGATCACTTCTGTGGTGGTATCCAAAGCTTCTTCCTCATGGTCAACATTGATCGAGGCAGAAAATGCAGTTACACAATCAGGAACTCAAACAGAGAGTTGTTCAGAAGGCGGTTTAAATGTAGGTTATATAGATGCCAATGATTGGTTGGTTTGGGATGTAAATGTACCTAATTCTGGTAGTTACACTGTTGAATATAGGGTAGCAAGCCCTAATTCGGGAGGTACGCTTCAATTAGAAAAAGCTGGAGGAATTCCTGCTTACGGCACGTTGAACATTCCAAATACAGGAGGATGGCAAAATTGGACGACTATTCGGCATACTGTAAGTCTAAATGCCGGACCACAGCAAATTGCGATAAAAGCACTTTCTGGAGGATGGAATATCAATTGGTTGAAGTTAAGCAATGCAAATAAAACATTTGCACCCAATATGAATAGCACAAAGATAAAAGAAGATGTTCTAACGGCGCACCCAGTTCCAACATATGATGTTTTAACTCTGAAAGGAATAGAAGGAGATACTTCAATAGGAGTATACAGACTAGATGGTGAGCTAATTCTAAAAACTGAAATACATGATGAACCTGCAACTTTGAATGTGGAGCATTTAAAATCAGAGGTCTATATCATCAAAGATTTTACGACAGGTAAGACTGCTCGATTTATTAAACAATAAATAATGTTTTGTTCAATGCTCTAAATGCTACCTAATCATAAAAAAAACTATATATGAAAGCTGATAATTGTAAGATAAAAACCAGACGGGGTAAGAACTTTATATTTGCATTACTAATTTTAGTAAAATGGTCTGTTGCATCCCAAACATTACCTTACCAAATAGAAAACAACTCAAATCTGTCAGATGATCAATTGTATATTGCTATTGTTGGGATTACAGATGGTCATGTGTGGGTCGATCCGGTAACGGGTCAAGTAAACCGCATGAGTGCTTCAGATAATACCATACCCGGGCCTGTTATCAATGGCAATACAGGGCCTGGTAATAATGGACTTTATGCTAATTGTTTCAGAAAACTAAGTGATATTCCTAATAATACGATCAATATTCCTCAAATAGCAGGATGTAGAATCATGATCTCGTTTGAGAGTCAATTATATTTGTATTTCTTTGGCCATTCTGGATCTCCGAGTGGATACAGTGCGCCTAATCTTTCAAATCCGACAGATCCTAATCAGGGAATTAAATATGAATTAATCGAATTAACATTTAATGATTTTGGACTTTGGTGTAATACCACAAGAGTAGATTCATATCAATATCCTATGGGTCTTGAGGTCTGGGGTGCCGATTTTTATAAAAGAGTAGGAGAGTTAAAAACTCATGAAGAGATTTTATCTGCATGGCAATCCACAGTTCCTTTAGAGTTTCAGGGCTTATTGGATTCATCAAAAGGAATCATACATTTTCCCACAAAGACAACAACCTTTCCAACTACTTTCTTTCAAGAATATATAGATGCAATATGGAACAAGTATAGAAATGACGAATTAGTGTTTAATTCCGGTCAAGCAGGGATATGGCGAGGAAGTGTAGCAGGAGATCAGTTTATTTTTACCCGAGAAGGAGATGGTCAGATCGCTAGAATTCCCGGTAAACCTACTACTATAGAAGCTATGGAAGGAAGCGGAGTACTTGCCTCCGGAGCGCAATGGGACTTGGTAGTGCAAGCACAATTTGTGGCCGCTATCACACGACATGCGATCAACCTCAATACGCCTTCAGGTATTTTACAAGATTTTGGTGATACCTCTACATACTATCAAACATGGCCTTATAATTGGTATTCTAAGTTTTTTCATAGACCAGATATAAGCCAGGATAGTCAAACCTACACGTTTGCATACGATGATGTATTCGATCAATCTGCTACGGTTCACACACCTAATCCAACGAATATAAAAATTACGATAGGAGGTTTTGCAGGTAATACTCCTCCGGATACAGGAGTAGCAACACTTTTTGAACATTGTGATTATGGTGGTTATTCCATTTCTCTAAATGAAGGAAGCTATACACTTAGTCAGTTACGAGGCTTAGGGATTAAAGACAACGATATCTCTTCTCTAAGGGTTCAAAATGGATATCAAGTTGTTGTTTATGAGAATGATAATTTTACAGGAGCTTCCTTAATAAAAACTAGTGATAATAATTGTTTGGTTAATGAAGGGTTTAATGATAAAATGACTTCGATAGTGGTATCAAAAACCAACTCACCTTGGTCAACACTAATTGAAGCAGAAGAAAATGTTGTGCAATCCGGTACTCAAACAGAAGTTTGTTCAGAAGGAGGATTAAATACTAGCCAGATAGATACTGATGATTGGATGGTTTGGGATGTAAATATCCCTAATACCGATAGTTACATAGTTGAATATAGAGTAGCAAGCCCTAATTCGGGAGGTACGCTTCAATTAGAACAAGCTGGAGGAATTCCTGCTTATGGCACGTTGAATATTCCAAATACAGGTGGATGGCAAAGTTGGACAACCATTCAACATACAGTAAACCTAGAAGCGGGGGCTCAGCAAATTGCTGTCAAAGCACTATCAGGAGGATGGAATATCAATTGGTTAAAGATTACTTCAACGGTATCTATGAGAAATAATGCTAAAGATGTATTAGTAAAAACATTAAACCACTCTAAAAGTGATATCAGTCTTTCTCCAAATCCAGCCTCAACGTTCCTAGAGGTTATAGGACTAAAGAAGAATCAGCCTTATATCATCATAAATACTATAGGTAAGGTGGTATTAAAAGGAAATCTCTTAGACAACTTTATAGACATAAGTGTTTTGAAGAGTGGGACTTACTTTTTTAAAAATCCAGAAACAAATGATGTTAAGCGATTTCTAAAAAGATAGAATACCATTATTATAACTTCGTGCTTTTTGCTCGATAATCGAGATTTAAATGTTCCGAGGCTTGCCTCGGAATTAAAAGTTAGTTATCTTCGAATGCCTCGTGAGCTTGCTCCGAGGTTCTTTACTTTAAATCAGTATTTTCTATTTTAAATTTCGAAAAAGATTTAACCAAAATTTGATCTACTGCAAAAAGTAATACTATAGAAGCTATGATAATTACTGTTTTTTTTCCTCTTGGGGTAATTTATCTAGATCATAATTTTTAAGAAAATGATAAACTTCTAGAAGGTATGAAACAGAATAAGAATAGTCTTTCAGTATTTTTTTGTTATCAGAAAATCCTTGAAATATACTTTGTCTATACCTTATTTTCTCTATACTTTTTAAAGGATTATTGAATATTTCATGGACTTTGGCTCTTGAAAATTTATTTAGAGTATTGTCAAATAAAGGAAGTATTTCTTTTTCGATATTTAGGTCTTGTATATTATTCATTCTATAACTAAAGACGGATTTAGGGTTTTAGAGTTACATATGATAACAACATAAATATGTAGTCTGTTAAGACCATTATATACACAATACCGTAACTTTTTTAGGCTTTAAAAAGAGGTAGACATACAAGTTTGAGAGGTGTGTGTTTCAGCGTGATTTATTTTTTGTAATAAGCTTTTTGTCACACCAGTACCAAATGGCATCTTCACTTCCAAGTTCATAAGGAGCAAATTTATCGAATTCCATTCCAATTTTTTCCATCACTCTGATCGATGCTTTATTTTCGGTCATTGCAATTGCCACTATCTTTTTTATTTTGAGAGTATCAAATCCATAATCTAAAATTGCGCGGGAAACCTCTGTAGCAATACCTAATCCCCAATACTCAGGCAAGAATCTATACCCAAGATCAATTTTATCAAATTCTGGTAGGTATGCCAATCCTGCCCAACCAACAAACTGCTTTTCACTTTTTAAGATAGTAGCCCACCTACCAAATCCATATTTTTTATAATTAACAATTCTCGTTTCTATAGCCTTTTTTATTTCTTCTATAGATTTCACTACAGGTTCTCCCGTATACCTTTGTACCTTAGGATCAGAGTACAACTTCAATAACGATTCTGCATCATCAAGAGTGATTTCTCTTAATAATAATCTTTCTGTTTCGATTAAAAACTTCATTTTATTACCATAATAAGTTTGTATAGCGATTGTGATTATTTGCTAATTATAAAAATAATGATATCTCAAAAATGAGTAAAAAGAAAAGAAAATCAATCATCTACATCATTATTAACTCTATGTGAATAATAATACTAAACTAAGGGCTAGCGCCAGTTTGTAACTGGTGATATACAATATATATTGCTCTAAAATAGGTTTACAAAAAATCTTCTAAACCAAAAACATTCGCTATTACCCCCACGATTAGACTACACATTGGCAAAAAACATGCTCATCTAGATACACTTGTTGTAGGCTAAAAAATATAAAAATCTCTCCCAAATGTGGAAATCCGTAAAAATCGTAACAAAAGATTATTGATTTTTGAGGTCATTAATTTTATATAATAATAATACTATTTTTAACCAAATACAAACGATTGTAAACAGCTACAAATGTTTAATTAGGTTGAGGTGTTTATATATTGTTGTTAGGCTTAATTAAAATGACTCAAGTATTTATTTAATATAATTATGGATAATTTTCTAAAACTCTTTAACCCAACAGAATTAACGGAAACTATTAAGAAACTTGCGAAAAAGCAATTGAGTGATAAAATATGGATT
>NZ_VFWZ01000010.1 GCF_006443095.1 Aquimarina algicola | reverse complement strand
GCATCACTGATCGTAACGGTATCACTCGTACTGGTTCCTGCAACAACACCACTTGGTAAGGTGCCTAAACTCGCAATAGCCGTCTCATCTCCTTCTATCAAACCATCAGTAGCTGCATCAACTGCTACTGCACCTGTGTCTGAGCCATTGGGAATCGTAATGTTTACAATGCTGGTATAGTCTGTACCATCAGTAGCCGTACCACTCATCACTACAGGGATTACAATAGCACTGCCTGTAGTGTTCACCGCATTTAAAGTCGCTGTAAACTCTCCATCTGTACCACCTTCTACCGCTGTATCAACACTTGCCGTTAGGTTTACTGTATATTCCGTAGCATCACTGATCGTAACGGTATCACTCGTACTGGTTCCTGCAACAACACCACTTGGTAAGGTGCCTAAACTTGCAATAGCCGTCTCATCTCCTTCTATCAAACCATCTGTAGCCGCATCAACTGCTACTGTACCTGTGTCTGAGCCATTGGGAATTGTAATGTTTACAATGCTGGTATAGTCCGTACCATCAGTAGCCGTACCACTCATCACTACAGGGATCACAATAGCACTGCCTGTAGTGTTCACCGCATTTAAAGTCGCTGTAAACTCTCCATCTNGCAATAGCCGTCTCATCTCCTTCTATCAAACCATCAGTAGCCGCATCAACTGCTACTGTACCTGTGTCTGAACCATTGGGAATTGTAATGTTTACAATGCTGGTATAGTCCGTACCATCAGTAGCCGTACCACTCATCACTACAGGGATCACAATAGCACTGCCTGTAGTGTTCACCGCATTTAAGGTCGCTGTAAACTCTCCATCTGTACCACCTTCTACCGCTGTATCAACACTTGCCGTCAGGTTTACTGTATATTCAGTAGCATCACTGATCGTAACGGTATCACTCGTACTGGTTCCTGCAACAACACCACTTGGTAAGGTGCCTAAACTCGCAATAGCCGTCTCATCTCCTTCTATCAAACCATCAGTAGCCGCATCAACTGCTACTGTACCTGTGTCTGAACCATTGGGAATTGTAATGTTTACAATGCTGGTATAGTCCGTACCATCAGTAGCCGTACCACTCATCACTACAGGGATCACAATAGCACTGCCTGTAGTGTTCACCGCATTTAAAGTCGCTGTAAACTCTCCATCTATACCACCTTCTACCGCTGTATCAACACTTGCCGTTAGGTTTACTGTATAATTATTAACGTTAAGAAGTATTGAACTTGATTCAACATTTCCACACATAAATGAAGTACTCGATACTATAACACGGTATAAATTACCATCATCTGAGACGGGAACATTAGTTAAATTTAACGAAGCTGTATCACTCCCTGTATAAATATCTGTTGTATTTGCAGGATCGATGTCTACAAATCCACCTCCGGTATCAACTTGCCATCTGTATGTTAAATCACTTCCGGTTGCAGTAACCGTGAATGAAGTATTACTTCCTGTATTTATAGTTTGATTGGCTGATTGAGCTGTTATAGATGGTAAAGTGCCAAAGGTAATAACACCAGATCTCGTTCCTGAGTACCCTCCTTGTCCTGTAACACGACCAATACCATCTACAGAAACAGGTGAGTTTCCTAAAATTTCATCATCATCAGGATCTGTATATCCTCCTTCAATAGCATCAGCACAACCATCATTATCACTATCTGTATCTAAATGGTCATAAACTCCATTATTATCTGTATCTCTCGGTATACAATATCTAAAAGCACTAGTATGTAATGTTACTTGACCTGAACCTGTAGATTTACCTGTTTTTAGTACAATTCTATCTATAGGATCTCCAATTTCTACACTAAAACTTCCATTATTACTATTATTTCCAGCTCCACTATTCGTTGCCAAAAAAGATGACGTTCCATTATATGATACATCACTAGCAACATATACACTAAAATTATCAGGTCCCAGAATAATTTCATTAGCTCCTAAAAATGCTCGAACTTCAACAAAATCATTATTATCCAGCCCTCCAAAATCAAACGCCAAATTTACTACCGGATCATTAAAAGTATATGTATAATCAACAGGTGACGTATTAAAATTTGAATTTTGCGCTCTTTGCACTATTCCTTGACCATTACCGCCCACTGCATTTTGTATTCTAATAAAGCTTAGTGTTGCTCCACCAGAAAGTGTTGCAGTCAAATCAACATCTCTTGTATTGTATGTTGCAGTATTATTTATAGTTGCTCCTAAATTCTGATTGATATTATAGGTTCCACCAGCAGTCCAATCTCCATTACCACAATCAAGCCCTTCATTAATGTCAAGAATTCCATCATTGTCATCATCTTGATCTAAAGTATTAGAAACACCGTCATTATCAGCATCAGGCATATTGACAACAGTAAGTCCCCCATCACTGTCAAAGAAACCTCCTCCTGGAAACGCATCCATACCTCCATTACTACTATCTGTATTAGTTGGATTTGTTGTAAAATCAACTGAAGTCGCATCTGCAGGTAATATTACATACCCATAAACTGCTTGGTTAGGGATTACACCCAAGTCTTGAAAACTCACAAAAGTACCTCTTATTTGTTGAGGACCTCCGTTTTCAGCGGGTTTTAAATTACTCTCACTATCTTGTTTTTGAAAAATAGTATAATTAACCTGTTTTAAACTTGGACCATAAGCAGCAGTATTTACAGTAAGTAATGGAGTAAATGCATTTGGCTCACCAAAAGCATCTAAACCGGTAATAGCTGCTATTTTAAAAGAATCATTTCCGTCTCTTTCAAAAATAGCAAATCCTGCATTTGCTGTAGTATTAGTTGATAGAGGAGAACTATTAATATAATCAAAACGTTCTATATTATTACTTTGGTTCGAGCCTGTATTTACAAACGTATTATCAGACCCTATATTTAGCCTAAATCCTCTAAAAGATTCTTCTACACTAGCCACATAAGACGGTCTTAAATTTATTGTAGTGCCAGATGTAGATTCTCGCTCAAACCATAAGATTTGTCTATTTGATTGACCATCTATAGTACCATTTCTTCTTACCTCAAATTGATCAATTAGGATCACTGTATTGTAAGTAGTACCACCTGCAACGAAACTTCCGTCTATAGTATAATCGTTTTCTATAGTAGTATTTGTACTAAATAGTAAATTGTAAGTTGTAGCAGAAGAATATCCAGGATTCGTTCCATTTCCAACATTAGAAAAATCATTAGAAGAATCGTTTATATCTTTATAACTGGCAGACAGAGAAGTAATACCTGTTTGTCCAAATGTAGAGAAAAACGAAAACAAAAATAACAATACCGGCATTTTAAAGCCAGATAAGACTCGGGTAATTTTTTTCATTTTGACGATGGTTACTATAATTAATTCGTTAACAATAAAATATGTGGGGTAATTATCATTAACTACATATAAATCAATACAAAATATTTTAATTCCACAAAAAAACTACGTTTAAACCGTAATTTATGCTATAAAAATATGTAATTGAGTCGTTTTATGAACCAAAAACTAACTCCAATTACAAGTTATTATCGATGAAATGCTATTTTTCATCGACAAACGTATTGCTCGCCAAAATGATTATATAAAGAAAAATTACTTTTTTTGTTAGTGCTACAAAAAACTATACCAATATTAATATTCCATCCCTTTTATAAAAGAAAGAAAAGATACTATGATTACATATCTATCTTAGCTTTCAATCATTTAATACCAGTATAAAACTAGAGTAAAAGTATAAGTTTTTATTTTTTTTAATAAAAAAAACTATCAAATTTCGTTTAAAAACAACTATAATCGTTCAATAACCTTAGAAAAAGGAATTGTAAGTAGATATAATGATGTTCAGAACAAACTTCATTTAATCTTGTCCTTTTAAGTATTATATTTGTGGTTTTGAGCAAGAATTTGATATGAAATTTACTGAAGAAATAAAAAGAAGGAGAACTTTTGGTATTATCTCGCATCCAGATGCGGGAAAAACAACATTAACTGAAAAATTATTACTTTTTGGAGGAGCTATTCAAGAAGCAGGTGCTGTAAAATCTAATAAAATCAAAAAAGGGGCTACCAGTGATTTTATGGAGATTGAAAGGCAACGTGGTATTTCTGTTGCCACATCTGTATTAGCTTTTGAGTATAAAGGCATAAAAATTAATATTCTTGATACTCCGGGTCACAAGGATTTTGCAGAAGACACTTTTAGAACGTTAACCGCTGTAGATAGCGTAATTGTTGTTATCGATGTCGCAAAAGGTGTCGAAGAACAAACCGAAAAACTTGTCTCGGTTTGTCGCATGCGTAATATCCCAATGATTGTTTTTATCAATAAGCTTGATCGGGAAGGTAAAGATGCTTTTGAACTTCTTGATGAAATTGAACAAAAACTTGGTCTTAAGGTTACCCCTTTAAGTTTTCCTATTGGGATGGGTTACGATTTTAAAGGGATATATAACCTCTGGGAAAAAAACATCAATCTTTTCAGTGGAGATAGTCGAAAAAATATAGAAGAAACCATTGAAGTATCCGATATTTCTTCTCAACACTTAAATGAAATTGTTGGAGAAGAATCTGCAGATACATTAAGAGAAGAACTTGAACTTGTAGAAGGTATTTATCCTAAATTTGATAATGATGCTTATCAAAATGGTGACTTACAACCTGTATTTTTCGGATCTGCTTTAAATAATTTTGGTGTAAGAGAATTATTGGATTGTTTTATAGATATTGCCCCTAAACCAAGACCAAAAGAAAGTGATATTCGAATTGTTAAACCAGAAGAAGAAGATTTTACAGGTTTTGTGTTTAAAATTCACGCCAATATGGATCCAAAACATAGAGATAGGCTTGCTTTTGTAAAAATTGTATCTGGAACTTTTGAAAGAAATACTCCTTATTTACATACAAGACACAATAAAAAATTTAAATTTTCTAGCCCCAATGCATTTTTTGCTGAAAAGAAAGAAGTTGTTGATATCTCATATCCAGGTGATATTGTGGGATTACATGATACTGGTAACTTCAAAATTGGAGACACTCTAACCAAAGGTGAAGTTTTACATTATAAGGGAATTCCTAGTTTTTCTCCAGAACATTTTAGATATATCAATAATGCAGATCCTTTAAAATCAAAACAATTAGCCAAAGGGATAGACCAATTAATGGATGAGGGAGTAGCTCAGCTTTTTACCTTAGAATTAAATGGAAGAAAAGTAATTGGAACCGTAGGAGCTTTACAATACGAAGTAATTCAATATAGATTAGAACACGAATATGGTGCAAAATGTACTTATGAAAATTTGAATGTTCACAAAGCATGTTGGGTAGACCCTGAAACTTCTGACCCCGAAGAATTTAAAGAATTTAAAAGAGTAAAAAATAAGTTTTTGGCAAAGGATAAACGTGGACAGTTAGTTTTTCTGGCAGATTCTTCATTTAGCTTGCAAATGACTCAACAAAAATATCCTTCGGTACAATTCCATTTTACATCAGAATTTTAAAAGTAACTCATTAAAAAAAGTATATTCAGTTATATAGTATACTACTAATCAATTTAACTGAATATACTTTTCTATATAGTTTATGCCTGACCGGTAGGGCCAAAATTCATAGGTATCGGTGCTTGGTCATAATCTTTGATTTCTCCATGTGCTGATTCAAATCTATTGACATTATCACTAAGTGCTTTTAATAATCTTTTTGCATGTTGTGGAGTCAAGATAATTCTGCTTTTTACTTTACTCTTGGGTCTTCCTGGCATTATATTTACAAAATCTACTACAAATTCTGAAACAGAATGGTTTATAATAGCTAAGTTGCTATAAGTACCATCTGCTATTGCTTCATCTAATTCGATATTAATTTGATTTTGTTTTTGCTCCTGATTATCAGCCATACTGAAATATTTTAAAATTACTATAAAAGAAGAAAGCCTACCTTATCAGGTAGGCTTTCTATTTATATCAAAAATTAATTAAAGTTAACTTCTTGTTGTCGTTGTTCCATTCGTTCTTCGAACTCTTCGTTAGAACCAACAATTATACTTTCATAATTTCTCATTCCAGTACCTGCCGGTATTCTATGACCAACGATTACATTTTCTTTAAGTCCTTCTAAGGTATCTACTTTACCGCTTACAGCAGCTTCATTTAATACTTTAGTAGTTTCTTGGAAAGAAGCAGCAGAGATAAATGACTTGGTCTGTAAAGAAGCTCTTGTAATACCTTGTAGTATTGGTGTTGCTGTTGCTGGAGAAGCATCTCTAGCTACAACAAGATTTTTATCTTCTCTACGCAAAGTAGAATTCTCATCCCTCAAATCACGAGGTGAAACAATCTGACCTGCCTTAAGGTTTTCACTATCACCAGCATCTTCTACTACTTTCATACCAAAGATTTCATCGTTTTCTTCTATAAAATCTGCTTTATGTACTAGCTGGTTTTCTAAGAAAATAGTATCTCCCGGATCTTGAATCCTAACTTTTCTCATCATTTGACGTACTACAACCTCAAAATGTTTATCATTAATTTTTACACCTTGTAGTCTATATACTTCTTGTACTTCATTTACTAAATACTGTTGTACTGCAGAAGGTCCTTTAATTTTAAGTATATCTTCTGGTGTAATAGAACCATCTGACAATGGCATACCTGCACGAACATAATCATTTTCTTGCACTAGAATCTGATTAGAAAGTTTAACGAGGTATTTCTTGATTTCTCCTATTCTAGACTCGACGATAATTTCTCTATTACCTCTCTTAATCTTACCAAATGATACTACACCGTCAATTTCACTTACAACTGCAGGGTTAGAAGGATTTCTCGCTTCAAACAATTCGGTTACTCGTGGCAGACCTCCTGTGATATCACCTGCTTTTGCAGATTTTCTAGGAATCTTAACAAGAACCTTACCTACTTTGATCTTATCATTGTCGTCTACCATAAGGTGAGCACTTACAGGAAGGTTATAAGAACGTAATACTTCGTCTCCTTTTCCTAATATTTGAAGTGTTGGTATTTTCTTCTTATCTCGAGATTCTGAGATCACTTTTTCCTGGAAACCAGTTTGTTCATCTATTTCTACCTGATATGTAATACCTTGTTCTATATTTTCATATCTTACCTTACCGGCAAATTCTGAAATAATAACACCATTATATGGATCCCACTGGCAAATTACTTGATCTTTTTCAAGCATATCTCCATCATTAATAAATAATTGAGAACCGTAAGGAATAAGGTTTGTACTTAAAACAATTTTTGTAGAAGGATCGATAATTTTAACTTCTGATGTTCTTGAGATTACAACATCTATTTCGTTTCCTTCAGTATCTTCTCCTTTTACAGTTTTAAGTTCCTCAATTTCTGCTTTACCAGCAAATTTTGATTTTAATTGATTTTCCTCAGAAATGTTACCTGCAATACCTCCTACGTGGAATGTACGTAATGTAAGCTGAGTACCTGGTTCTCCAATAGATTGAGCAGCTACAACTCCAACCGCTTCACCACGCTGTACAGTCTTACCTGTTGCAAGGTTACGACCATAACATTTCACACAGATACCTTTTTTAGCTTCACAGGTTAAAGCAGAGCGAACCTCTACAGACTCTACAGGAGATTTTTCGATAATTTTTGCTGTTGCATCATCTATTTCTACACCAGCTTCAACTAAAACCTCTTGAGTTAAAGGATTGATAACATCTACTAAAGCTGTTCTACCTACTATTCTTGAGGAAAGTCCCTCAATAATTTCTTCATTTTTCTTTAATGCTGTTACTTCAACTCCTCTTAACGTACCACAATCTTCGATATTAACAATAACATCTTGTGCAACGTCTACTAAACGACGTGTTAAGTATCCTGCATCAGCAGTTTTTAATGCTGTATCTGCAAGACCTTTACGCGCTCCGTGAGTTGAAATAAAATATTCAAGGATAGAAAGCCCTTCTTTAAAGTTAGAAAGAATCGGGTTTTCGATAATCTCACCACCTGCAGAACTCGCTTTCTTAGGTTTTGCCATAAGACCACGCATACCCGTTAACTGACGAATCTGCTCTTTGGATCCCCTTGCACCAGAATCAAGCATCATATATACTGAGTTAAATCCTTGTTGATCTTCTCGTATACGTTTCATTGATAGTTCTGTCAATTCTGCATTGGTAGAAGTCCAAATATCAATTACCTGATTATAACGTTCGTTATTAGTAATCAATCCCATGTTATAATTAGCAACTATATTATCTACTTGTGCATTAGCATCAGCAATCATTGTGTGCTTTTCTGCTGGAATAATAATATCTCCAAGACTAAAAGAGAGTCCTCCCTGGAATGCAAAATTATACCCTAATGTTTTGATTTCATCAAGGAATTCGGCAGTTTCAGGAACACTTGTTACTTTTAAAATACCACCGATAATATCTCTTAATGATTTCTTAGTTAAGACCTCATTGATATATCCAGCTCTTTCCGGTACTTTTTCATTAAATAAAACTCTACCAGTAGTTGTTTCAATTATCTTATTTACTAATTGCCCTTCTTCATTTAAATCTTTTGTACGAACCTTAATATTAGCATTAATATCAAGTCTCTTTTCATTATAAGCAATAATTACTTCTTCTGGAGAATAAAATGTTAACCCTTCTCCTTTAATTTCAAGCTCCGGAGTAGATTTACGAGATTTAGTCATATAATATAGACCCAAAACCATATCTTGAGAAGGTACCGTTACAGGCGAACCATTTGCAGGATTCAGAATATTATGAGAAGCTAACATTAATAATTGTGCTTCTAAGATTGCTTCTGGTCCTAATGGTAAATGAACTGCCATTTGATCCCCATCAAAGTCGGCATTAAATGCTGTACATACTAATGGATGTAATTGTATTGCTTTACCCTCAATAAGTTTTGGCTGGAATGCCTGAATCCCAAGACGGTGAAGCGTAGGAGCACGGTTAAGTAATACAGGATGTCCTTTAAGAACATTTTCTAAAATATCCCATACAACAGGCTCTTTTCTATCTATTATCTTTTTAGCAGATTTTACTGTCTTTACAATACCTCTTTCTATTAGTTTTCTAATTACAAAAGGTTTATACAGCTCTGCTGCCATGTTTTTAGGTAAACCACACTCAAATAATTTTAGCTCTGGTCCTACAACAATTACAGAACGAGCAGAATAATCTACACGCTTACCAAGTAAGTTTTGACGAAAACGACCTTGCTTACCTTTAAGAGAATCTGATAATGATTTTAATGGTCTATTTGAGTCTGTTTTTACTGCGGATGCTTTACGAGTGTTATCAAATAGAGAATCTACAGACTCCTGAAGCATACGTTTTTCATTACGTAAAATTACTTCTGGTGCTTTGATCTCCATTAGACGTTTCAAACGATTGTTACGTATAATTACTCTACGATAAAGATCATTTAAATCAGAAGTTGCAAATCGACCTCCATCAAGTGGTACTAAAGGACGTAATTCTGGCGGAATTACAGGTACTACTTTTAAGATCATCCATTCTGGCTTATTCTCTCTATTTTTATTTGCATCACGAAACGATTCTACAACCTGAAGTCTCTTAAGTGCTTCTGTTTTACGTTGTTTAGATGTTTCGTTATTTGCTTTATGTCTTAATTGATATGATAATTCGTCTAAATCAATTCTTCTCAGAATCTCTATAAGACATTCTGCACCCATTTTTGCAATAAACTTATTTGGATCATTATCATCAAGATATAGATTTTCTTGAGGAAGACTATCTAATATATTAAGATATTCTTCTTCTGTAAGGAAATCCATTTTTTGAACTGGTTCACCATCTTCATTTTTTGCAATACCTGGTTGGATTACTACATAACGTTCGTAGTATATAATCATGTCTAACTTCTTTGAAGGAAGACCTAATAAATATCCTATTTTATTTGGTAAAGAACGAAAATACCAGATATGAGCTACAGGAACTACAAGATTAATGTGCCCTACACGATCTCTTCGTACTTTCTTTTCTGTAACTTCTACACCACAACGGTCACAAACGATTCCTTTATAACGAATTCTTTTATATTTACCACAAGCACATTCGAAGTCTTTTACAGGACCAAAAATACGCTCGCAAAACAAACCATCACGCTCTGGTTTGTGAGTACGATAATTAATAGTTTCAGGTTTCAATACTTCTCCATTTGAAGCTGCTAAAACAGACTCTGGAGAAGCTAAACCTATAGAGATTTTATCAAATCTCTTTACTGCATTCTTATCATTATTTCTTGCCATAATATATGGTTGCTAAAGAATTATTGTAATTTAAAATTGAATAATGAACTTGAGTTACACCTCAAGAATACATCAAGAGGTATAACGTATACTATATTATTCTTCTAATCTGATATCAAGACCAAGTCCTTTTAATTCGTGCATTAATACATTAAAAGATTCTGGTAATCCTGGTTCTGGCATTGGTTCACCTTTTACGATACTTTCATATGTTTTCGCTCTACCAATAACATCATCAGATTTCACAGTCAATATCTCACGTAGTGTACTTGAAGCACCGTAAGCTTCTAATGCCCAAACTTCCATTTCTCCGAAACGCTGACCACCAAACTGTGCTTTACCTCCAAGAGGTTGCTGAGTAATCAACGAGTATGGACCAATAGATCGAGCATGCATTTTATCGTCAACCATATGACCTAATTTAAGCATATAGATAACTCCAACGGTTGCTGGTTGATCAAAACGATCTCCCGTACCTCCATCAAATAGATACGTATGTCCAAATCTTGGTATACCAGCTTCATCAGTCAATTCATTGATTTGCTCTAAAGAAGCTCCATCAAAAATCGGAGTAGCAAACTTTCTTTCTAATTTTTGACCGGCCCAACCTAATACAGTTTCATAGATCTGACCAATATTCATACGAGAAGGTACCCCAAGTGGGTTCAAAACAATATCAACCGGTGTACCATCTTCTAAGAAAGGCATATCTTCTTCTCTAACAATACGTGCTACGATACCTTTATTACCATGACGTCCTGCCATTTTATCACCTACTTTAAGTTTACGTTTTTTAGCAATGTAAACTTTAGCAAGTTTGATAATACCAGAAGGAAGCTCATCTCCTACGGAAATAGTAAACTTCTCTCTACGTAGATTCCCTTGTAGATCGTTTTCTTTGATCTTATAATTATGAATAAGATCTGCTACCATTCTATTTACTTCTTCATCAGTAGTCCAAATCCCCTTAGTAAGATGTGTATAATCATCAACACTATTCAGCATTTTTTGAGTATACTTTTTACCTTTTGGTAATACTTCCTCTCCTAAGTCATTCATCACTCCTTGAGAAGTTTTTCCTCCTACTATAATAAATAGTTTATCTACCAACTCAGATTTTAATCTATCGAATTTAGCATCATAAGCTACCTCTAATGCTTCGATATCTTCTTTGTCTTGAGATCTTTTTCTTTTATCTTTTATTGCTCTTGCGAAGAGTTTTTTGTCTATAACTACACCATGTAATGATGGAGAAGCTTTTAAAGAAGCATCTTTAACATCTCCTGCCTTATCACCAAAGATAGCTCTTAATAGTTTCTCTTCAGGAGTAGGATCACTTTCTCCTTTTGGTGTAATTTTTCCTATAAGAATATCTCCAGGCTTAATTTCTGCCCCAACTCTAATCATACCGTTTTCATCAAGGTCTTTTGTAGCCTCTTCTGAAACATTAGGAATATCATTAGTCAACTCTTCGTTTCCTAATTTTGTGTCCCTAACCTCTAATGAATATTCATCAATATGAATAGAAGTAAAAATATCTTCTCTAACTACTTTTTCAGAAATCACGATAGCATCCTCAAAGTTATACCCCTTCCAAGGCATGAATGCTACTTTCATATTTCTACCAAGAGCTAGTTCTCCTTTTTCTGTGGCATATCCTTGACATAAAACCTGACCTCTTTCTACTCTATCTCCTACTCTTACAATGGGTTTTAGATTAATGCTGGTTCCTTGGTTTGTTTTTCTGAACTTAATAAGCTCATATGTTTTAGAATCTCCATCAAAACTTACCATTCTTTCTTCTTCTGTACGGTCGTACTTGATGGTAATTTTTTGAGCATCTACATATTCAACTACTCCATTTCCTTCGGCATTGATTAATACTCTTGAATCTGAAGCTACCTGACGTTCTAGACCAGTTCCTACAATAGGAGCATCTACTCTCAATAAAGGTACTGCTTGACGCATCATGTTTGAGCCCATCAACGCACGGTTTGCATCATCATGCTCTAAGAAAGGAATCAAAGAAGCTGAAATAGAAGCGATTTGGTTTGGAGCAACATCTGCATAATTTACATTTGTTGGTTCAATTACTGGAAAGTCTCCTTCCATTCTCGCAATTACCTTTTCTGAATCTATTGTCCCATCTTCTGTTAAAGGAATATTGGCTTGTGCAATTAATTTTTCTTCTTCTTCTTCTGCACTTAAGTATGTATATCCACTAAGATCTACTTTACCATCTTCAACTTTACGGTAAGGTGTTTCTAAGAATCCCATCGAATTCACTTTTGCAAATACCGAAAGTGAAGAGATCAATCCGATATTCGGACCTTCAGGAGTTTCGATAGGACATAATCGTCCATAATGTGTGTAATGAACATCACGAACCTCAAATCCTGCTCTTTCTCTTGATAAACCACCAGGTCCAAGTGCAGAAAGTCTACGTTTGTGTGTAATCTCTGCTAATGGATTTGTTTGATCCATAAATTGAGAAAGCTGGTTAGTACCAAAGAACGAATTGATTACAGAAGATAATGTTTTTGCATTGATCAGATCAATCGGTGTAAAAACTTCATTATCTCTAACATTCATACGCTCACGTATTGTTCGCGCCATACGTGCAAGACCAACTCCAAATTGTTGTGACAATTGCTCTCCTACTGTTCTTACACGACGGTTAGAAAGGTGATCAATGTCATCAATTTCTGCTTTAGAGTTAATTAACTCTATTAAATATTTGATAATGGTTATAATATCTTCTTTGGTAAGCACTTGCTTATCCATATCGATATCAAGACCTAATTTTTTATTCATTCTATAACGACCAACTTCACCTAAATTATAACGTTGATCTGAGAAGAATAATTTATCTATTATTCCTCTAGCCGTCTCTTCATCTGGCGGTTCTGCATTACGCAATTGACGGTATATATGTTCTACTGCTTCTTTTTCAGAATTTGTAGGGTCTTTTTGTAATGTATTATGAATTATTGCATAATCACCCTTTTGGTTATCTTCTTTATGCAATAAAATTGTTTTGGCACCTGATTCTATAATTTCTTCCAGGTGATCTTTATCTAAAATCGTATCACGATCTAGAACGATCTCATTACGTTCTATAGAAACTACTTCTCCTGTATCTTCATCTACGAAATCTTCATGCCAAGTATTTAGAACACGGGCTGCTAACTTACGTCCTAAAACTTTCTTTAATCCTGACTTAGAAACTTTTACTTCTTCAGCAAGATCAAATATTTCCAGTATATCTTTATCTCTCTCAAAACCGATCGCTCTAAAAAGAGTGGTTACCGGTAATTTTTTCTTTCTATCAATATATGCGTACATTACGCTATTGATATCTGTTGCGAATTCTATCCAAGAACCTTTAAAAGGTATAACTCTTGCAGAATATAATTTAGTTCCATTTGCGTGAAATGATTGTCCAAAGAATACTCCCGGAGAACGGTGTAATTGAGATACTACAACTCTCTCTGCTCCATTAATACAAAAAGTACCACTAGGAGTCATATAAGGGATAGTTCCTAAATATACATCCTGAACGATCGTCTCAAAATCTTCGTGTTCTGGATCTGTACAAAATAATTTAAGACGGGCTTTTAAGGGTACACTGTACGTAAGGCCTCTTTCTATACACTCTTGAAGATCATACCTAGGTGGGTCTACGAAATAATCTAAAAATTCTAATACAAATTGATTACGAGTGTCTGTAATCGGGAAGTTTTCCATGAAGGTATTGTATAAACCTTCGTTTCCTCTTTCTTCAGATTTTGTTTCTAATTGAAAGAAATCCTGAAAGGATTTGATCTGAATATCTAAGAAATCAGGATAGTCAGGTCTATTCTTTACAGAAGAGAAATTCAATCTTTCAGTTTGCGTTGCTAACATCAATGGACGGAATTAAATTAAAATTTAAAAAGGGTGTATATAACACTTAGTGTTTATATACGCAAAATGGTTTAGACCTTAGAGACAAAATCTCCAGGTCTAAACCTATATATTATCTTATCTTAAGCTTATTTAAGCTCAACCTCTGCTCCTGCCTCTTCTAATTGAGCTTTAAGAGCTTCTGCTTCGTCTTTTGCTACTCCTTCTTTGATTGCTTTTGGAGCACCATCAACTAATTCTTTAGCGTCTTTAAGACCAAGTCCAGTTAATTCTTTTACTAATTTAACTACTGCTAATTTAGAACCTCCTGCAGCTTTAAGTATAACATCAAATTCTGTTTTTTCCTCAGCAGCATCACCACCTCCAGCAGCAGCACCTCCTGCTACAGCAACTGCAGCAGCAGCTGGTTCGATACCATACTCTTCTTTTAATATATCAGCTAACTCATTAACTTCTTTTACTGTTAAGTTAACTAATTGTTCTGCGAAATCTTTTAAATCTGCCATTTTCTATCGTTTTAAATAATTTTTTTTAATTGAAATATAGTTTTTTAAAAAGTGCGTACACTGTTATTGATTATCCTTCTTTTTCGGATAATGTCTTAAGAATACCTGCAATTTTTCCTCCACCTGACTTTAATGCAGATACTACATTCTTAGCTGGTGATTGTAGAAGACCAATAATGTCTCCGATAACTTCTTCTTTAGATTTGATATTAACTAAAGCTTCTAAGTTCTCGTCTCCAACATAAATTGCTTCTTCTATGAAAGCTCCTTTTAATAAGGGTTTTTCAGATTTTTTACGGAATTCTTTAATTACTTTTGCAGGAGCATTACCTGTCTCTGCAAACATAATAGAAGTATTACCTTTTAATGTAGCAGGTAATTCTCCAAAATCTTTATCAGAATTCTCCATTGCTTTAGCAAGAAGAGTATTCTTTACTACTTTTAATGATACATTAGCTTTAAAACAAGCTCTTCTAAGGTTTGAAGTTGTTCCAGCATCAAGACCTGAAATATCAGCTAAATAAATATTAGCATTTTCAGTCAACTGAGCAGTTAAGTCTTCAATTACCAATGATTTTTCTTCTCTTGTCATAATCGTTTATCTTAATTACCCAGCAAAGTTTTTAGAGTCAACCTGTATCCCAGGGCTCATTGTAGAAGACATATAAATAGACTTTATATATACTCCCTTAGCAGCCTGAGGCTTTAACTTTACTAATGTTGTTATTAATTCTTTAGCATTTCCTGCTATTTTCTCTGCATCGAAAGAAGATTTACCAATAGCCGCATGAACGATACCAGTTTTGTCTACTTTAAAATCAATTTTACCTGATTTTACATCTGATACTGCCTTTGCTACATCCATTGTTACTGTACCGGTTTTAGGGTTAGGCATTAAACCTCTTGGACCTAAAATTCTACCTAAAGGACCTAGTTTACCCATAACACTTGGCATAGTTATAATCACATCTACATCTGTCCAACCTCCTTTGATCTTATCAAGATATTCATCTAAACCTACAAAATCTGCACCAGCTTCTTTTGCTTCGGCTTCTTTATCAGGAGTAACTAATGCTAATACCTTTACATCCTTTCCTGTTCCATGTGGTAATGTTACAACGCCTCTAACCATTTGATTAGCTTTACGTGGATCAACATTAAGACGAACAGCAAGGTCTACAGAAGCATCAAAATTAACACTTGTTACTTTTTTTACTAAAGCAGAAGCTTCATCCAAACTATAAGCTTTATTTTTCTCTATTTGAGCGCTCGCTTCTTTTTGCTTTTTGGTTATTTTTGCCATTTTATGAACGTTTTAGGATTAAAAAGGAGCATCTCCTTTTACAGTTACACCCATTGAACGAGCAGTACCAGCAATCATCTTCATCGCAGATTCTACAGTAAATGCATTTAAATCCTGCATTTTGTCTTCTGCAATAGTTTTTACCTGATCCCAAGTAATACTTGCTACTTTTTTACGATTTGGTTCTCCTGAACCCTTCTTTTGTTTTGCTGCTTCCAGTATTTGAACAGCTGCAGGTGGAGTTTTAATGACAAAATCAAAAGACTTGTCTGTATACACATTAATAACTACAGGTAATACTTTACCTGCTTTATCTTGTGTTCTACCATTGAATTGCTTACAGAATTCCATGATATTTACACCAGCAGCACCTAGAGCAGGTCCAACAGGTGGAGATGGGTTAGCCGCACCACCACGTACTTGAAGTTTTACAACCTTGCTTAACTCTTTAGCCATTTTTCTAATTTTAAAATTAGAATCGTTCTAAGTTTGGAAGCAAAAGAACAATTCTTATATAACGTAACAATTATTATACTTTTTCAACTTGCATATAGCTCAATTCTAATGGAGTTTTTCTTCCGAAAATCTTAACCATTACCTCAAGCTTACGCTTTTCTTCATTTACTTTTTCAACAGAACCATTAAATCCATTAAAAGGACCATCAATAACCTTTACTGTCTCACCAACAGTGTAAGGTATAGCAACGTTATCTGTTTTTACAGCAAGTTCATCAACTTTACCGAGCATTCTATTAATTTCTGCTTTTCTTAAAGGAACAGGATCTCCTCCTTTTACTTCTCCAAGAAAACCTATAACTCCATTAATAGATTTTATAATATGAGGTATTTCTCCAGATAAGTTTGCTTCTATCATAACATATCCAGGAAAATATACTCTATCCTTATTTATTTTTTTACCATTACGGATTTGAACTACTTTTTCTGTGGGTACTAATATTTGTGAAACGTAATCTTGCATACCTAAATGAGCAATCTCACGTTCTATGTAATCTTTCACCTTGTTTTCCTGACCACTAACGGCTCTAACAACGTACCACTTTTTAGTATTATCTACTTCAGCCATTTTTTATATTTAAGATTTTACCAATGTAAAATAATACTCTATCAAACCACTAAACACGGTATCAATACCCCAAATAGCTAGAGAAAATATAACAGAAAATACAATTACAACGACAGTTAATCTTTGAGCTTCTGCCCATGGTGTCCATGTTACATGGTTTTTTAACTCATTAAAAGATTCGCTAATATAATTTACTATTCCAGCCATTTTATTTATCCTTTTGAACGAAACAAAATTAATATAGTTTCGTAATATTTTTTAAAGCACGGGTTGAGAGGCTCGAACTCCCGACACCTGGTTTTGGAGACCAGTGCTCTACCAACTGAGCTAAACCCGTATACATAAGTCAAGGTATTCGATGAACGAATACCTTAACTTGTTTATGATAATTTTATTAGTCTAAAATTTCAGTAACCTGACCTGCACCTACAGTTCTACCACCTTCTCTGATAGCAAAACGAAGACCAACATTCATTGCAATTGGTTGAATTAATTCAACAGTAATTGTCAAGTTATCTCCAGGCATTACCATTTCAACTCCATCAGGAAGTGCAATATTTCCTGTCACATCAGTTGTACGTACGTAAAACTGAGGACGGTAGTTATTATGGAATGGAGTGTGACGTCCACCTTCTTCTTTTTTAAGGATATACACCTCAGCTTTGAAGTTTTTATGTGGAGTTACAGATCCTGGCTTAGTAATAACCATACCACGAGAAATCTGAGTTTTTTCAATACCTCTTAAAAGGATACCTACGTTATCTCCAGCTTCACCTCTATCTAATATCTTACGGAACATTTCAACTCCAGTAATAGTAGAAGTTAATTTCTCTGCACCCATACCGATAATCTCAACTGCATCACCTGTATTAGCTACACCAGTTTCAATACGACCAGTTGCAACAGTACCACGACCTGTGATAGAGAATACATCTTCAATTGGCATTAAGAAATCTTTATCTACATCACGCTTAGGTAATTCGATCCAAGAATCTACAGCTTCCATAAGTTCCATAACTGTGTCAACCCACTTTTGCTCACCATTAAGTGCTCCTAGTGCAGAACCAGCAATTACAGGACCATTATCTCCGTCATACTCATAGAAAGAAAGAAGATCTCTTACTTCCATCTCAACAAGCTCTAATAATTCCTCATCATCAACCATATCAACCTTATTAAGGAACACCACGATTCTAGGAATACCTACCTGACGACCTAATAAGATGTGCTCACGTGTTTGAGGCATAGGACCATCTGTAGCAGCAACTACTAAGATCGCACCGTCCATTTGAGCCGCACCAGTTACCATGTTCTTCACATAATCGGCGTGACCTGGACAATCAACGTGTGCATAGTGACGATTTGCAGTTTGATACTCTACATGAGAAGTATTAATAGTAATACCTCTTTCTTTTTCTTCTGGAGCATTATCGATAGTATCGAAATCTCTCGCTTCAGAAAGACCTGCTTCTGCTAATACTTTTGTAATTGCAGCAGTCAAAGTTGTTTTACCGTGATCAACGTGTCCAATAGTACCAATATTTAAGTGCGGTTTGGAACGATCAAAAGTTTCCTTTGCCATAATTAATTTATTTAATCTTAGTTATATATTAGTGTTCAATTAAAATATCTGAACTGAGAGCCAATGACGAGATTTGAACTCGTGACCTCTTCCTTACCAAGGAAACGCTCTACCCCTGAGCTACACCGGCTTTAAAAAGTACTAAGACAAATCCGAGTTCTTTTGCTATTTACAAAAAGAAAACTGACTTACCTGCTTTACTTTGTTTATAAATCCAATGCCCAAAGCATCAAGATTAGATTAAAGAATATAAGTTATTTAAAACTTATACTCTAGACAGTTTTCAGACCGTCATCTTTATCCATTAATCAATAAAGATATTGAGCGGGAGACCGGGTTCGAACCGGCGACATTCAGCTTGGAAGGCTGACGCTCTACCAACTGAGCTACTCCCGCCTTAAAATATTTTGAATTAATAAAAATTCAAAAATTTTTCTCAAAAAAACGTATCAGTATTAAACAAACGAAATAGTGAATGATTAGATAAAATGATATGAGTTTTGAACTTAAGTGGGGAGAGCAGGATTCGAACCTGCGAAGGTAAAAACCAACAGATTTACAGTCTGTCCTCGTTGGCCGCTTGAGTATCTCCCCAAAAGATTAAGAATTCAATATTTTAAAATGAACTTTTTCAATTTTGAGTGTGCAAAAATAGTCATTTATTTTACATTTCAAAATTATAACAAAAAAGTATTATTTTTTTTTCAAAAAAGTTACTTTTTTGAGCCGATAGAGGGACTCGAACCCACGACCTGCTGATTACAAATCAGCTGCTCTAGCCAGCTGAGCTATATCGGCTTTTTCACTATGTTTCTGAACATAAAAAAGTCCGCTATTTCTAACGGACTGCAAATGTATATAATTTATTTTTTACACAAAACTATTTTTTAAAAAAAATAAGTCAAACATGTGCATTTAATTTTCCTTTACGTTTTTTTAATTGCCTTTCTAATGAACTAACACACTCATCTACACCTTCTTCAAAAGTTTTATTGATTTTTTTAGACATAAATTCATCTCCAGGAACACTTAATAAAATTTCTGTGATTTTATTTTCTTTACCACTTGTATTCATAACTTTCAAAAAGACATCTGCATGAATAATCCTATTATAATGATTCTCTAATTTATCTAATTTGGTTTGTGTAAAATTAACCAACTTCTGATCTACATTAAAGTTTACGGATTGCAAGTTCACTTTCATACTTCGTTTATTTTATTAGTTAAACAAAAAAAAATATGCTTAAAAAGACGAATAAATAACATGTTACTCTCTTACTTTTTATTCCTTGGGTGAGATTGTTTGTACACTTTAGCAAGCTGAGCTACACTTTGATGTGTATATACCTGCGTAGCTGCCAAACTAGAATGACCAAGTAATTCTTTTACAGCATTTAGGTTTGCACCTTCATTAAGTAAATGAGTCGCAAATGAATGTCTAAGAATGTGCGGACTCTTTTTAACCTTAGAAGACACCTTACTAAAATAATTATTTATAATGCGATAAACAAGTGTTTCATATATTTTAACTCCTTTTTTAGTAAGCAACAAATAAGGTATTTCATCTTGATCAAAAGACTCAGAACGTACTTTAATATATTCTTGAACAGTAGAACATACAGAAGGAAGAAGAGGCAAATATCTTTCTTTGTTTCGTTTTCCTAAAACTTTTATCTGAGCATTATTTAAATCCACATCAGACAGTTTTAGATCTACTAACTCTATCCTACGAATCCCCGTTGCATAAAAAAGTTCTACAATCAATCTATCCCTAACACTTTCAAAATCTGTATTTTCTTTTAAAACCAAAAGAACATCTTCTATTTCTGAAACAGAAAAAGGAACTTGAAGTTTTTTGGATACTTTTAAAGCCTGATGCTTAGCAAGAGGGTTTTTCTCTATTTCTTCTATTTTAAGCAGAAATCTATAGTAAGCATTCAAAGAAGATATTTTTCTATTTACAGTTCTATTTGACACCCCTGAATTTACAAGCTGCACAATCCAAGAACGAATCTGAGAATAATTAACATTTTGAATATCTGAAACATCATATTCTTTAACACAAAATTCCAAAAACGAAATAAGATCAGCTTTGTACGCTTTTACTGTATGTTTAGAATAATTCTTTTCCAGCAAGAGATAATCAATAAATTCTGATATAAACATAAAAAATCCGTTAAATAACAAAAGTAAAAAACTTTTATCATCTAACGGATTTGATATTATACTGAAAAACGAAGTTATTCTTGTATCAGAATATATCTACAGAAAAAACTACGTTTCTACGCTTTATATTTCCTCTTGATCTCTTAAATGCTGAATGTATTGAGCCTTTTGGATCTGAGCTCTTCTTTTTACAGAAGGTTTAGTAAATTGCTGACGACTACGAAGCTGACGCATCGTTCCTGTTCTATCAAATTTACGTTTAAAGCGTTTTAACGCTCTATCTATATTTTCTCCGTCTTTAACTGGTATAATTAACATAGTAGCACCTCCTTTCTTTAAAAATTAGGCTGCAAATATAACATAAATCTATAACACACAAAGTTTTTTGTATAAAATTATTTTTGACAGCTCTATTACATCAATAATCTTTTATTATTCTTAAAACTAAGTCGCTGGTTTGTACTCTTTTTTGTCAATTACCATTTTAGAAATAATTTCTCTGAGTATTTCTGATGTACCCCCTCCTATTGGTCCTAGTCGACTGTCTCTAAACATTCTTGCAAGTGGATATTCTTCCATATATCCATACCCTCCTAAAAGCTGAAGACATTTATATATTGCTTCGTCAGCAATTTTTGTAGATAATAATTTTGACATAGACGCCTCTTTAACTACATATTGTCCTTGGTCTAATCTTTTTGTAATAGAATAATTAAACTCCTTACACATTTCAATCTCACTAGCTATATCAGCAACTGTATGTCGCAATGCCTGAAATTTATCTATCGTTTTACCAAATGCTTCTCTTTCTGACATGTACTTTATCGCATACTCTAATGCAAATTCTGCTCTAGCATGAGCGTTGACCCCCATAATTAATCTTTCTAATGCAAAATGTTGCATGATATATGAAAAACCTTTGTTTTCTTCACCCATTAAATTATCGGCAGGGACTTTTACATTATCAAAAGCAATTTCTCCAGTATCAGAAGCTCTCCAACCTAACTTTTCTAGTTTTGTAGATGAAATACCTTCTGTTTCTCTATCTATAATAAAGATGCTTATCCCTTTATTACCAAGTTCTGGTGCAGTTTTGGCTGCAATAACCAAATAATCACTGTACACTCCATTTGTAATAAAAGTTTTAGATCCATTAACAATATAATGATCACCTTCTTTGACCGCTGTAGTTCTCATTCCTGCCACATCAGATCCGCCAAAAGGCTCTGTTATCCCTAGACAACCTATTTTATCACCTGAAATACTTGGCCTCAGATATTCTTCTTTGATTCTATGGTCACCCTCTTTATTAACATGAGTCATCGCTAAGTATATATGTGCCCAAATTGCAGCTGCAAAACCTCCCGAATTGATTCTTTGAAGTTCTTCTAAAAGTATAACAGTATAAAAAAGATCCAAATCCATTCCTCCATACTTTTCAGGATATGCTATCCCGAAATACCCCATTTCTCCGAACTTTTTCCAAATAAACCTTTCAATGGTTCCTGTTTTTTCCCACTTATCAATATGTGGTGTAACTTCCTTTTTAAGGAATTCTCTAAGACTCTGCCTAAACAATTCGTGCTCTTCTGTAAAATACATGCTATTCATTTAATTATCTATAATTTGTAGCAAACAGTATTACTATGATTATGACCATCGACATCATACGCATAGGACACAAATCCTTAAAAAAAGGAAATATGTTTACGCAAAGGTAGAAAATGAAGATTTATCAGAATTCACAGCAATTTTTTCCGATTTCTATTTTAATGTCAAATATAACTTTATTCTATCTATTTTTTCTAAAGAAAACCCATCGATTTTTCCTAATTCTTTAAAATCTGAAATTGGTCCATTTGTATCTACGAATGCTTTTATTTCTAAAACAGTCTCGAATTCAAAATAAGGAATCTCTACCAAATCTTCTACTGAAGCCTTATTTATATTGATTTTGGAAATTTTTTGAGGGGTTTTGACTGTAAAATTTGATAAGATTTCTATTCTTTTATAATCATACAGACCATTCACGTCCTGAAGCTGTATATCATCAACAAATCCACCCAGTTGATTTCTATAAGAAATAATACGTTTTGCAATAAATTCAGGTATATTAACAATTTGTCGTAACTCATCTTCAGTAACTACATTCAAATCTTTTTTTGCGGCATATGTTTTTTGTGAATTCTTTTTATCAATGAACTTAGTATGTTTTGACTTATTCTGTATCCATTCTGGAAATTTAAACAATGGTGAAATAGCGTTTAACAACGAATCAGAAACTTTAGATACTTTTTGAAAGTCAGAAATTGTATTGATCCATTTTCCTTCTTTTCTATATTTATAAATCCGGTCTAACTCTTCTGTCGAAATCCCTAGTACATATGCTTTATATTCTGAAATAAAATTTGGATTAAAAGGCTTGACTGCATAAGCTTTATACTCTTGTTCCTGTTTTAATTTAAGACTATCTACCTGTTCTTGAAAGGATTTTAATTCAAAAAAAACAGGTTCTGAAGAAACGGTATTAGCATACAAATAATAAATCCCAGTAACAGAGACTAAAATAGTTGCCAAAAAAAATATCCCATTTCGAAAACGTGAATTCATTTCAAAATGGGATATTATATTTTTACTCATACAATAATCAAATTATTGTTTGGATGCTTTTATAGCTTCAAAATATCGGATAAGTTGTTTTTTAACAACCGGAAATAAAAAGTATAATCCAATCATATTTGGAAATACCATTGCAAATATCATTGCATCAGAGAAATCCCAAATTGACCCCATACTTGCTGCTGCTCCTATAACAACAAAAGTTAAAAACAAAATCTTATAGACAAGATCTGCCGCTTTACCTCTACCGAATAAAAATTTCCAGGATTGTAAACCATAATAAGACCAAGAAATCATAGTAGAAACTGCAAATAACACCACTGCAATA
Source organism: Aquimarina algicola (assembly GCF_006443095.1). Classification (GTDB taxonomy): domain Bacteria; phylum Bacteroidota; class Bacteroidia; order Flavobacteriales; family Flavobacteriaceae; genus Aquimarina; species Aquimarina algicola. The sequence continues at coordinate 139,963 of NZ_VFWZ01000010.1, read as the reverse complement.
GTCAAGAAGTAATTAGAATAAGGAATATATTGAGCAAAAGCTTTTGAAGTTATTCCTGCTCCTTTTACTATTTCATCGCCTATCATAACTGCACCACTACCATCTGCACTAACATCTGCACCATATTCAAAGAAACCTCCAAAATTGAAGATAATAATAACTAAGGCTGTCATTGTACAAATCACTACTGTGTCGATAAAAGGTTCTAAAAGTGCTACTAATCCTTCTGATGCCGAATATTTTGTTTTTACTGCTGAGTGCGCTATTGAAGCAGATCCTGCTCCAGCTTCATTAGAGAATGCAGCTCTTTTGAAACCAACAAGTAAAACTCCTATAAAACTTCCTACCCCTACTGCAGTTGGATTAAATGCTTCTTCTATTATCAAGGCTATAGCATCATCTACAAAAGAGAAGTTAGAAAAAATAATGTACAAGCAGGCTATAATATACATAACAGCCATAAAAGGCACCACTTTTTCAGTTACAGAGGCTATTCGTTTGATTCCTCCGATAATAATAATACCAACCAAAACTGCCAATACCACTCCTATAATAGTACCTGCTCCTGTACTTTCTAGCCCCATCAATTCTTTGATAACTATAGTCGCCTGATTGGATTGTGCAGCATTACCTCCTCCAAAAGAACCTCCTATACAGAAAATAGCAAACAATACAGCTGTAATTTTACCTAACCACATGAATCCTTTTTCTTTGAGTCCTTTACTTAGATAGTACATCGGTCCTCCATAAACAGTACCGTCCTCTCCAACATCTCTATATTGAACTCCCAAAGTACATTCAACAAATTTGGTTGACATCCCCAATAATCCACAAACTATCATCCAGAATGTTGCTCCCGGTCCTCCAAGAGCAATTGCAAGTGCAACACCAGCTATATTACCATTACCTACTGTACCCGAAACTGCTGTCGCTAAAGCTTGAAAATGAGAAACTTCTCCTTCTTTAGATTCATCTCTTATTGTATCTCGTATATCTCCTTCTACAATGTTCAACTCTGTTTCACCTTCGATTCCATGTCCTTCTACATCATCATATTTCCCTCTTACTACATTGATCGCCCTACCAAAGTATCTTATGTTGGGGAATCCAAAATATAAAGTAAAAAATAAGGCACTAAGTACCAATAATATGATTACAAAAGGTGCTCCCTTAAAAACTTCAAAAAATATAACGTCTGAGAAGAATTTTGAAATAGGTTTAAAAGCTTCGTCTATTTGCTTGTCTAACCCTTTTTCTGTTGCTTCTTGTGAAAATGTAATAAATGGAATAATGAATGTTAAAAGCGGAAGAAGAATTTTCTTCATAATATTTTGTGTTAATTGAATTTTAGATTAAGAAGTGAGCAAGATGCTAAAAAAAACACTTGTTTACAATTTTTTAAGCATTAAATATCTTTAACATTACGAAATATCAAATTCTTGATTTAAAAGATTTATTTGTTCAGGACGGCCTAAAACCACAATTTTAGAACTAGGTTTTAATAATGTGCTTGCTTCAGGATTTACTATATATTCTCCTTCTGGAGATTTATATCCTATAATAGTACAACCTGTTCTAGACCTCATATTGATATCCAAAATTGTTCTTTCTTTTTGATCATCAAACATATCTTCAAAAGAAATTTCTTCAATATTAATAGATCTTTTACCAACAATAGACAGGTTGTCCAAGAACTCTATCAAATCAGGAACTACAACTAGAGAGGCCATATGATCCCCTCCTATTCTATCTGGCATAATTACATTATCTGCACCAGCTAAACGAATTTTTTTATAGGATGTATCTTGAGAAGCTCTGCTTATGATCTTGAGTTTTTTATTGATCTGTCTTGCAGAAAGTACGATAAATAAATTATCTGCATCTTCTGGTAATGTACAAATAAGGTGATCTGCTTTTTTTATGCCAGATTTGATCAAGACTTCATCTTCTGTAGCATTGCCTTTGAGAAAAAATATCTTTTCATTTTGATTTTTATTAATTACTTCATCATCTTTTTCTATTATCACAAAAGGTTTGTTATATGCTAATAACTTAGCTGCAGCCTGTTTGCCATTACGACCGTACCCCACAATAACAGTATGGTTTTCTATTTTTTGTAGCATTTTCTGTGTTTTTCTCAATTGAACTCTTTTTGGATCATTTTTGCCGATAATATATTCTGTAATTACCGATACAGAATATGCGAATATAGAAACGCTTGTAGATATCAATAAAACGGTAAATATTTTAGCATTGTCATCTAATGGCTGAACTTCTGTAAAGCCAACTGTAGACATCGTAATCACAGTCATATACAAGGCATTAACCCAAGTATAGTCAGAAAAGAAACGAAATCCTAAAACCCCTACAGTAACTACACTTATAAGTAATAGTAACGCTAAGTAAACTTTAGGAATTCTAAAATTATAAACTTTAATCATAAATCGAATACAGAAGTTCGTTTAGTATATACCAAATCCTTTAGCTTTAACCAAAACGCTAGGGTAAGATAAATTGCAAAACCTAATCCAGCAGTAGCAAAAGTTGCATAGATAAAAAACAATCTTACATTTTTTGCACGCATTCCTAATCTGTCTGCTAATCTAGACGATACATAAAACCCATTTCTTTCTAAAAAGTGTCTCAAATTATAAAGCATACTGCAAAATAGTTACATTATTGTAAAACTTGTTCTCTATTTAATAAAAAATTACCTATTGCACATTGCAAACAAGCTTTTTGATCGCAGTACTCTTTTTTGAGTTGTATCATTGCTTGAGAATGCATTGCGTTTTTAATATTAATGTTTGATGATAAAAAATATTTTGTAATATGATTGTGTTCAGATGGTAATTGATTAATCAGTTCAAAAATTTCTTCTTCTATATTTTCACCTAATGTTTTGGCATACAAAAAGCGTAATGGTATTATCGTATTAATTAATATTAAATCGATAAACGACTTTGTTATTTTTTTCTTTCTTTTTGTCGAAACCTTATCAAAGGTGTAATGTTCTTGCCAAAACTCACTAGTTTCTACTGTAAAAAGTTTGTATAATTTTTCAAGAGAATTTATTTGAATACTATCAGCAAATAGTTGCGTATTTTTGAAATAAAGCATTGCTAACTGAGCTAATCGTATCGTAGGAAAATTAGGTGGACGTAACCTAAAAAACTGAACCGGTAAACATCCAGAAGTATCTAACTTAAATTTTGTTTTCAAAAACTGATATTCTCGCTTAAGCATAATACTATACTCTGAGCTCGAATCATTTTGTAATAGTCCTGATTGCCCAAAAAACAGAGCTTCTAATTTATATATCGAGTCACTGTTTTTTCGTACGACAGAAAAATTTATACTGTCCGCTATGCTCAAGAAAGCGTCTCCATTTACCTTTAATCCAAAATTTTTGGCCAAAAGTAAAAACAAAGTCGCCTCCCAATCACTTGCTGTTTTTTGAAGTAATTCGGCAATGAGAGTTGATTTTTGTTCTAAACGTTCTAAATATAATCGCTCTTGCCAATTTTCTAGTATAAAACCAGAAACATCGGGCAGTTGTTTCTCACAACTAATTTGACTTTTCTTACTCTCTTGAAAAAGATTTTGATAATTATTAATAAGTCCTGGAGACACATAATCTTTAAGTTGCAAAGTTGGGATAATGGTATTATTTTTTCTAAAAACATCCATATCGTCTTCCCAGACTACATGCAAAATTACATTATCATAATTAGAATCAATCTCATGATTGTGAGCATACCAATCACTAGATTTAATATGTATCTCTACATTACCTACCCATTTTTGTTCACCTATAATTAATCTGGTATCAAAAAAATCAGGACCGGAATTCTCTATATTGTGAATTCCTATTTTTTGAAGGATAATCGATTCATTTTTGGTGGTCTTCAAATTAGAGATATCAAACTTTTTATATTTCCAGAGGTAATGTAGAAAATCTTCTTTCATAAGAATTCAAAGTAATGAAAAATTATCGAGTTTTGAATATTCCCAATTTTTAAAGCTACCATATATTTCTAGAATAATTAAAATTAGAAATATTAAAAACTACTTTATACAATACTAAAATTTTAGCATTTACGCACAAAAGCCCTTGTTCTGTAATGAATATTTTAATATAATCCTATACTTACTTTAACAAGCAAAACGCAAGGTTTTACATAATTTTACAAGTATCAACTTATAATATTTAATTTACACAAACAATTATGACAAATTTTAAAACCTTTGCTATTTCTGCGATGGCATGTGTTTTCCTATTCTCTTGTCAGGATAGTGAAGATGTTGAAAATGAAATCTCACAAGACGTCGAAAATGAAATAATCAATAAATTTATTAAACTTGGAGTTAACCCGGCAGGGATTACTCCTTATACAAAAAACCTTCCTGATGGAACTTCTGAAAAAGGATGGCTCGCTCATGATATTTTTCTGTCTGAAGAAGATATTAATAATATGAGCGATCTTCCTCTCAAAAGTGATGATGCAACTATAAAACTGTTCCGTAGTTTTGAACTTGTAAATGTCCCAAACAGTGGTCAGAGAACGATTACTATACGAGGTGTAAATCTAGACAATAGACTACAAATAGGATTACAAAGAGCTGTGGATAACTACAACCAATTAGGACTTGGGTTTATAATGGCTTTATCATTTGGCAACACCACAGCAAATAGTGAAATTGTAGTGTTTGCAAGCAATAACCCTGGTAATGGAGCTGTTGCAGGGTTTCCCAGAAATGGAAATCCACATAATTCTATAGAAATTTTCAGGGATGTATCTGCAAACAATACTCTTGGTTCTATTGAACATCTTATGACTCATGAACTTGGTCATTGTTTTGGGTTAAGACATTCTGATCTGAGAACACGCAGTTCATGTCCTCCTAACCTTCAAGGAGATGAACAAGCCAGTGCAGATGGTATTGCACTTGGTGCAGTATTTATTCCCGGGACAGATCCGGACGGAAATTCTCAAACTTCTGTTATGAGAGCTTGTTTTGGTAATGAAACAGGTAACTTTTTTAATCAAGATATAGTTGGCCTAAGAGCTATTTATTAATAATCAATATTATAAGTTGATAATTAAAATTAAAACAATCAAAGGGTTAAATATTAATTTATATAACCCTTTGATTGTTTTATAGTATTATGAATGTGTTACCTTAGAATGTTACGTTTATTCATCAAAAAGTTTCCGGATTACCTATAATTCTTAAAATGAAGTTAATTCTTACAAAAATGTACTATTGGTAATAAATTATGGATTAATGGAAAACATTTGAACAATTTCATTTCTTTACTTTGCTCATATAATTTGATGGGAAACAAATTAATTCAATTTAAGAAATATTAAGATTACAAAACCCTAAGCTAAGTTGAGTTTGTGTTAGGTTATTGATGGTTGTCTTTTGACAACCATCTTTATTTTTATAACATACCTAACTTTAATTTTAATACAATAGCTACTATATTCTTATATCAGGATAAATATCGAACTTATTAAAGAAAGCTTTTTTAAATTTTGAGGAATTTGAATAATTAAGAGTATCCATTACTTCTCGAATAGAAAGTCCATCTCTCACGATCATATTATAAGAAGTTTCTAATCTTTTATTGTTGAAGAATTCTAAAGGTGTTTGATTATGAATTTCTTTAAACATATTAAAAAAATTCGTTCTACTCATATGAGCCATAGCTGCAAGCTGATCAACTCCTACAAAAGGTTCTTTGAGGTTTTCTTTAAGATAATCGCTTACCTTATAAATATTACCAACTTGTGAACTATTAATTTTAAATGGATTTCGATCAGTTTCCCATTTTAAAACATCTTTCCAAAATGTTTCTAATAAACGAATCCCTCTGGCTATATAATATAGATAATTTTCTATTTTTTCTGAATCCGGTTCTACTATTTGATCAAAAAGATTTGATTGTTTATAAGATAGATAGAACTTATTGATATGTTGATGAGAATATCTAATATAATTGTCTACTTTTTCTGCCATATCATTATTTTTCATAAAATATGGCTTTATGTATGAACTTTTCAGCACTATCATAGTAGATCTTACTTCTGCTCCTTTTGTAATATATACATGTTCTCCTTGTTGGGCATCCATACACCTCATATTTCCCGGAGTATAATTTGTAGAATATTTACTAACGATCAAGTCTTTTTCTAACTGATGATCTAATGAATATTTTCTAAAATGAAGAATAATATCTTTTTCATTTATCGGCATTCTTATATATTCGATATCTGTATTAGCTTTGTAATTGTTGACTAATAAAAATACCTCTGGTGATATCTTGTAATAAGATAAATATCCTTCTCCTATCTCTGGCGGAAAATAGATTCTATCTGTTTTGCTTTCAGAATCGAGATGAGATCTAAAATAACTTCTTAATGCATCTATGTCTGAAAAATCAAATGTATATCTATACATATTTAATGACTTAATAAAATTCCCTTATTTCTATAAGACACCTAACCTACGTTAGCGTTGCGTTATTATATTAAAAAAATAAAAACCGCTATATATATTAATAACCCCTTTATTAACATGTTAAATTGTTAATAGAGGGGTTAAGATTACTGTATTAAAGATAATAATTTATTTTATATGACTAATAATATCGTGTTTTGTTATAATATGATGCTTTCCATTCTCTAAATGAACTAAAACAGCCTGGTTTCCATTTTTAATTAATCCAGAAATCTCTTCTAGAGAAGTATTGGCATTAACAACAGGAAAAGGAGCTTTCATAACCTCTTTAACAGGAACGCTATTCATATTCTTATCATCCAAAAATGCAGAAAAGAGAGTGCTTTCGTCTATAGACCCCACAAATCCTTCGGTATCAACTACCGGTATTTGAGAAATTTGAAAGTTACGCATGCGTTCTACCGCATGAGAAACAAGTTCTTCTGTTTTAACTGTAACGAGTTCTTTTGTTGTACGATTTTTGAATAAATCTTGTGCTTTTGATATTTCTTCATCCAAAAATCCTCTCTCTCTCATCCAATCATCATTAAACATTTTTCCAACATATCGACTACCATGATCATGAAAAAGCACAACGACAACATCTTCTTTGGTAAAATGTTCTTTTAATTGAAGTAATCCTTTTATTGCTGCACCAGCGCTATTTCCCAAAAACATTCCTTCTTCTTTGGCTAATTTTTGAGTGTATACTGCTGCATCTTTATCTGTTACCTTTGTGAAACCATCAATAATAGAAAAATCTACATTCTTTGGCAAAATATCTTCTCCTATCCCTTCTGTAACATAAGAGTAGATTTCATTTTCATCAAAAATTCCGGTTTCATGATATTTTTTAAAAACAGAACCGTATGTATCTATTCCCCATATTTTTACATTGGGGTTTTGTTCTTTTAGATATTTTCCTACTCCGGATATTGTTCCTCCTGTACCAACTCCAACGATAAAGTGTGTTACTTTCCCTTTTGTTTGTTCCCAAATTTCTGGACCCGTACTTTCGTAATGCGCCTGAGCGTTTGATGGATTATCGTATTGATTTACATACCAAGAATTTGGAGTTTCTTCTGCAAGTCTTTTGGACACTGAGTAATATGATCTGGGGTCATCCGGTTCTACATTAGTGGGACAAACCATAACTTTAGCACCTACTGCTCTTAGAATATCCATTTTTTCTTTAGACTGCTTATCTGCCATTACACAGATCAACTTATATCCTTTTACTATTGCTGCCAAAGCAAGTCCCATTCCTGTATTGCCAGAAGTTCCTTCTATTATTGTTCCTCCCGGTTGCAGGCGGCCATCTTTTTCTGCATCTTCTATCATTTTCAATGCCATACGATCTTTTACAGAGTTTCCGGGATTAAAAGTTTCGTATTTTGCTAATACCAGAGCATCAATATCATTCACCAAAGTGTTTAATTTAACCAATGGTGTATTACCAATCGTTTCCAGTATATTTTTTGCGTATTCCACAATCTTATTTTTTATAAAATTAAATTTATTCTATTTGGCAAAGATACAATCTAGTTTATCTACAACAATGTATAAATAATAACTTTTTAAACTTTACTATTACAGTGAGAAAACTTCAAAATAGGACGGTATAATACTATAACTTCATAAATAGTAAAAGTTCGATTTTAAGTTTTTATTAAAACTAAATTTTGAATTATTTAATATTATTTTTTGTTAAAAAAAATAAACACATTTGTTAAATTTATTTTTTCAAAAATTTAACTTTTTTTTGGGTATCAAAAAATCAAAACTAGCGACGTCATCACAACTAAGGTTTCCCTGTAAAATAACTGTTCTTTACCTGTAAAACAACCGTAATCTTTATCTTAAAAAAAAGATAAATCTATATTTATTAAGTACATTTTTTAGTTTTTCTTAAAAAAAACATAGCTAAATTTAAAGTCAACCTATAACAAAAATCTTGTGTGGCTAACTCTAACAAATATTATTAATATATCTGTTACCAACAGCTTATTATTCTTTTTATTATCAATACATCTTCATGGATATGAAAGAAACTATCAAGAACAAATGCTAGATCTTGATAGTATCGTATCTCTTGCAGATGCTTATTATGAGACAGGAAGATATCAATTAGCCATTAAAGAATATGAAAAAGCCTTATATTATAATGTTCCGGATTCTACGAAAATCTACAAACAACTGGCATATTGCAACATCAAAAATGATAGTGACCACTCTGCAACAGACTATGTAGAAAAATATATTAAGGCCAGTTTGGATGTAAGCTTTGCAGAACATAGTTATTTTGATCAATTACAAGGTTCAAAAATGCATCAAAGAGTATTTAAAAGTTATAAAAAAGACATTAGTTTTGAAGCTTTTTTTTACTTATTCATTGGTTTTTTAGGACTATTGATGGCAGTGTTACTTAACCTCAAAAACGCAAAAGATAAAACTGCGAATTTTTTGATAAGCTTTTTTATACTATTGAATTCTTTTTTCATCATCCAGCTTTTTCTCATCATAACAAATCATCAATATTATCTGCCACATGCTTTACATATCCCTGCAGCATTTTCATTGCTATATGGTCCATTGATATATTTTTACTTTAAAAGAGTTAGAACCGGATATATTTTAAAAAAAATAGATATCATCCATTTATTGCCAACACTTATATTGATCAGTTTTTTAATTCCTATTTATTTATTACCAAAAGAAGAGAAATTAAAAATGATGATTAATAATGATTCTTTGTATGCTGACATCATCTCTCTGGTCAAACTGATTTCTTTATTTTTCTACGGAATCTTGATTACACGTATACATATTAACTTCAAAAAAGACAAAAAGAATCATATTTCTAAGCTAGAACATACCTGGATTAGAAACATTATAATCATCTGCTCGCTTTATACTATACTATATACATTATATACAGTATTAACCATTAAATCTGTAGAAACTACTTTTTTGCTTCATTTACAAAGTATCACAATGGGGATTTTCATTTTATACATAAGCTATATGGCATTTGTACAACCCAGCATTTTTAGAAATAGTATAATTATTGATGAAAAAACTTCTACCGAGGATAAATTAGAAACTGAAAATAAAGATCGATATCAAAATTCCGGGCTTACTCCAAGTTTATCTTTAGAATTAAAGGAAAAATTGACGCATCTTTTAGACAATGAAAAAGTATTTAAACAAAATGATCTTACCCTACAAAAGCTTTCTGAATATTTAGGAACCACAAGACATAATACTTCACAGGTAATAAATGAGCATTTCAGTCTTAATTTTTTTGATCTTATCAATACTTATAGAATTACTGAAGCCAAAAGACTATTAGAAATCAAAAGTAGTGATCACAATAACCTCAACATTATAGATATAGCATATGAGGTTGGTTTTAATAACAAAGTTAGTTTCAATAGGTCTTTCAAAAAATACAATAAGACAACCCCATCAGAATATATAAAGTCTCTTGTTGCTTGATATACAAAGAAGGTAACAAGTAACACTTCTTCGGCAAACAGTAAACCTTTATCGTATTTAACTCGTTGTTTGCAAGAAGTACATTTCTTTACTTCTTAGTTATCCGAAAGTAGAAGAAATAACAAGGTCAGTACTTTCCACTGCACTTTGTTCAAGTAATCAGGAAATAATTTATAATTGAGTTAGCCTTTCAACATAAGCCTTGTTTTTCTTCTCTTTTTGGATACTTACCAAATCATATTTGTTTAAGAAAATAACTATCAAAATTTATGAGATTACAACACTACCAATTGTTGATACTCTTCCTTTTTATTTCGGGAATAGTTTCTGCACAACAAAAAACAGTTACGGGTACGATTACAGATAATCAAGGAATTCCACTACCCGGCGTTAATATATTAGTAAAAGAGTCTAATTCAGGAACACAATCTGATTTTGATGGAAATTACACTATCGAAGCAGAAGAAGGAAATACACTAACCTTTAGCTACATTGGTTTTGAAACCAAAACTGTTACAGTAAGTGGTGAAAACACTATTGATGTACAAATGCAAGAAGACACACAGACACTAGAAGAAGTCGTTGTAACTGGTGTTGGTGTAGCTACCGCAAAAAGAAAGGTAGCCATCGCTGTAGAATCTGTCACAGCTGATGACCTTACACCCGCTCCTGCTGCTGATATATCTCAAGCATTGATCGGTAAAGTCCCAGGAGCAAGAATACAATCTACTTCGGGGCAACCGGGACAGCAACAGAATATCTTACTAAGAGGAATTAATTCATTATCGACTTCGCAGCCTATGATTATGGTAGATGGAGTACAAATTAATACAGATAACCTCGACAATGGTTCTGCTACTAATCAATCAAGTAGACTAGCAGATTTAGATTTGAATGACGTAGAACGGATAGAGGTTATACAAGGAGCTGCTGCAGGAACCATTTATGGAGCACAAGGAGCTAATGGAGTAATTCAAATTTTCACTAAGAAAGGTAAAGCTGGTAAAATAAATGTAAACTTGAGATCTCGTGTTGGTTTTAGCACTGCTTTAGAAGGAAATTTTGGAAAAACAGATCGCCATTTTTATGAGACAACAGATGATGGTTTTTTGGCAAATCGCGGTGGCACAAGATTAACGCCTGACCCTTCAACAGGTATATGGCCAACTCCAATTGGAGGAATTTCTCCAGATACACAAGTCAATAAACCTTTTAGAGAAGAAACTTTTGATCAGCTAGATCAAATATTTAATACTGCTACTACGATGGAAACCGGAATTTCTGTTTCCGGAGGAAGTGAAAAGGTGAGATTTTTCACCTCTGCTTCGCACCTTAATCAAGAGTCTGTTATTTTTGGACGACTAAAAAGAACAAACTTCAAATCAAATATTAGTGTTGATATTACAGACAAACTCTCTATATCTTCTAACACTACACTTATTGGAAGTGATAATACTACCGGAGGAATTACAGGGGCCAACAATGTTAATAGTGCTCTAAGTAATGCTTTAAATGTTCCTCAATTTATAGACAATACAGCAAGAGATGCTATAGGCAACTTTGTTGCAAATCCAACGGGAGGTAATGAAGTAAATCCATTCTATAGTTTTGATAATAGATTATTTAATTCTGACCTTTCAAGAATCATTCAAAATATCAATATCAATTACAAACCATTTAAATTTTTAGAATTGGATTATAAATATGGTATTGATCATTATGAAAATCAATTTAGAGAATTTATTGCTAATCAAAGTCTCTTTTTGAGTAGTACTATTATACCAAACACAGGGTCATTGGTAGAAAGACCCGAAAGTGGTACTACACAAAACTCTTTACTCTCTGCATTTATTAGGTTTAATACAGAAGAAGATTTTGGTTGGAGCCTTCCTATATCTTCATCAACCCAGGTATCATATGATTGGCGTAGAGAAGATTTTGAAAGATTGACCGTTACTGGTACTGATTTACCCACATTTACGAGAGATATCAATATGAACCAAACTGGGCAACAATCTGCTACTGCTTTTGAAAGTTCTTTTAGAACATTTGGGTATTTAATCAATCAAAAGTTTGATTTTGGTAATTACTTTGGGATTTCAGGAGGTGTTCGTGTTGACTGGTCTTCAGCATTTGGAGAAGGTTCTGATGCTTTTGTGTTTCCAAGAGGAGATCTATATGTAAGAGTTGATGAATTCTTTGAAAGTGATATTGTAAATCAACTAAAATTACGTGCTGCATATGGAGAAGCCGGTATACAACCCGGACCCTTTGATAGAATCCCGGTTCTTGACTCAGGACAAATCGTAAATACAAGAGCGATATCAGTTCCCGGAGTACTTCAAAATCCAAACCTTAATGTACAAACTTCTCAAGAATTAGAATTTGGTACTGATTTAGTACTAACTCCAGGTAAAAAAGATTGGTTTAATAGATTAGAATTAAACGCTACCTACTACACGAGAGATTCTGATGATATTATAAGAGAATTAGATATACAGCCATCACAAGGTGCCGCTGCTATTTTAACCAATGCTATATCTATCGAAACAACTGGTTTTCAAGCAGGTCTCAATGTTTCTGTGGTTAATAAGAGAAACTTCAAATGGAATTCTACATTCAACTTCAGTACTTTTGAAAGTGATATTGCAAGTATTGCCAATGGTCTTGATATTCCACTAGGTAATAACCATATTCTTAGAGAAGGAGCTCCTGTAGGTGCTTTCTTTGGATTCTCACCTCTAACAAGTCTAACACAAACTAGAAGTGATGGATCTCGATATATACAGGATGCTGATCTTAATGATTTTGAAATAGGACCTAACGGGTACGTGGTAAACAGAAATTCAAAACAAGTTTCCCTTACTGATGAGCAAGAATTAATTGGTGATCCAACTCCTGATTTTACACTATCATTTATACAAGAGTTTAATATCATGGAGCACTTAGATTTCTCATTTCAATTAGATTGGGTACAGGGCAATGATATTTATAACCAAACTCGACAATGGTTATATAGAGATCTTTTACATGAAGATGTTGCAACACCTATTACGATTAATGGAGAAACCGGTGCCTGGGCTGCATATTATGCAAACCTGTATGCGACAAACAATCCAAATGCTGAGTTTGTAGAAGACGGTTCTTTTTTAAGACTACGTAATGTAAGGCTATCATATGACCTTGGATATCTAATCAAAGAAGTATCAAGTTTACGACTTACAGTTACGGGTGATAATTTAATTACCTGGACAGATTATAAAGGATTAGATCCAGAAGCAGCTTCTAATTTCAATAATCCTGTAGAAAGAGGATTAGATCAATATGCTTTTCCAAATTTTAGATCTTTTTCATTTGGTATTAATGTAGGCTTCTAAAAAAACTAGATAATTTTAAAATTATACCATACTTTTTTAAGGTTAACATTGAATATATCTATACAATTAAAGTTTGGTAATTTATTTAAACCATAAAAAAAATAATAAACAGATGAAACAGTTTATTTTAATCATAATAATCACGTTTTTTATCTCTAGTTGTGATAATGATCAATTAGAGGTACAAAATCTAAACGATCCAAGGTTTGATGTACTCGAAACAGAATCCGGTCTCATTTCATTAGCAACAGGAGTGTATCAAGCAAATATAGACGCCGATGATGATCCATTTATAGATTATGATTTTGCATGGCAAGTACAGGCCTATCATGAGTGTATGGCAGATGCTATATATATACCTTTTGGTAATTGGTCATTTCGCTGGACAAACCAACCTACCTCTATTACATTAGATGATGGTACTCTTGTAACACCACCACAAGAGGGACCTCAACCACAAGCGCTTAGAGTTAGAAATGTAAGAACACAGACCGAAGAAAATGCCTTTGCCCATGAGTGGATGACCATGTACAAAACAAATAACACGGGTAACTACATTCTTAGTCTGGTAGATGACGTAGAAATAAGAGATGATGTAGATTTAAAAAGAAAAGCATTAAGAGCATGGGCTTATTTCTGGAAAGGATATGCATATTCTAGAATTGGCTCTATGTACACTGAAGGTATTATTACATCAGAGCCTGGCGAAACTAATGCAAATTATGTTTCTCGACAAAGAATGATTGAAGAAGCAACCCTCAATTATGATAACGCCATAGAACAACTTAATCAAATTGATGGAGAAATTTCTGGATTTATGGAGAGTATAGTACCTGGCGTATTCGCTCCCTCATCATTCAGAGGAAATTCATCTTCCAGATTACTTACAAAAGATATGTGGATTCGTAATATCAATACTTTAAAAGCAAGAAATATTCTTGTGAATAAAAAAGTGGATGAGATGACAGCAACAGATTGGACAGAAATCCAAACACTTACTGATAATGGTTTACAAGCAGGAGACTTTATATTTGTGATCAAGCAAGATGGAGTTAATTTTAATCTTTCAGGAAACGTACCTATCAGGCTTCTTATCGGGTGGCACTTTCTTAGTGAACGTTTGGTTCAGGATTTTAAACCAGGAGATAAAAGATTTACTGATAATGTAGTAGAATTGAGAAATGCCGAGGTAAATAGAAGCGGAAGAGGGATACAGTATGGAACAAGATGGGGTTTCAACGATCTTGATTATGCCTCCCGTATAGATGAAAGGATAAACATATACTATGGTTCTACCTACGATGAAAATGAATTGATGAAAGCTGAAGCATTTATATATAGTGGACAAATAGAAGATGGATTAAATATTATTGATAATATCAGACAATTTCAGGATGCAGAGTTAGCTCCTGTAGCAGGAACAGGCTTAGATGAAGCAGGCGCTCTGGAAGAATTAAGAAAAGAAAGAAGAATAGGATTGTTATTGCGTGGTGTAGGCTTTTATGATGCAAGAAGATGGGGTGTCATAGAACCTGTAAGTCAAGGTGGAGGAAGAACTGGTGCTGTCGTATTAGATGCAGTAGGAAATCTAAATACAAATGCAACATTTGATTATAACTATCTTGGCTATTGGGATGTTCCCGATCAAGAAGCTGCTTTTGCAACTCCTGGAGGAGGAGGTTCTGCAGCTTATGAGAATGCCAGTCCAAAGTAGCAAAAACCAATTTATTAATCACAACTATATATTATGAACACAAAAGTTATAAACCTTAAAAGCTTCCAAAAACTAAGTAAGCAAGAGCAAGCTTCGATTGGTGGAGGAACAAGACATCCTAGAGTATGTGCCGATGGAACTGTGGTGGTATGTATCCCTAGAATTCCCGGTAATACAGTTGAATGTATTAACGGAAAATGCGTAGAGATGTTTTAAGTCTATTTATACTTACAGCGTTTATAATGAAATTTATAAAGCCATATAAAATGATATTTTATATGGCTTTAATTGTATATAATTATTTATAAAATATGGTTAATCAAAATAGATTAACTACTATTGAAATCGAATTGATTTTGTTGGAGAGATCTTTGCTATGATATAAGAAGGAATCAGTAACATTAATAAACATAATAGCATTGTTCCTATATTTAAAATCAATATGTAACCAATATCCAGATATACAGGAGCTGTAGTTACATAGTATGTCTCAGGATTAAGTTTTACTATCCCGTAATGCTCTTGTATAAATAGTCCTCCGATACCTATCAAATTTCCCCAAAAGAGACCTATTAAAATCAGATAAGCTGCATTATACAAGAAAACTTTTCTTATACTCCAATCATTGGCTCCAAGTGCTTTTAGAATTCCAATCATTTGAGTTCTTTCTAATATCAACACTAGTAAGGCTGTAATCATATTAATTCCTGCCACTAGTATAATGATTCCGATAATTCCGATAATATTAAGATCAAATAATTTTAACCATTCAAAAATCGTCATATATTTTAGACTAATAGGTTGACTGTCTAAAGTAGAAGGAATATTTTCATATATCTCTTGTCCTTTTTGATCAATATCATCAAAATCATCAATAAATACTTCAAAATAACCTATATCATCAGGTTTCCATTTATTCATCTTAATGATATGCCTAATATCTGCAAAAAGGAATTTTTCGTCAAACTCTTGAAAACCCGAATCATAAACACCTACAATAGTAAATGCTCTTATAAAAGGTTTAGAATTGGCTTTCATATTTTTCTTAAGGAAATAGGTAATTACCTTGTCCCCTATTTTAAAACCTAAACGGTTTGCAATAAAAGCCGACATCAAAACTTCTTCATTTAGCTTCTCGTCATATTTGGGCAATCTACCTTCTATAAGGTAGTCCGAAAAAATATCCCAGTTATAATCTTTACCAACACCTTTTACAATGACTCCCTCAAAATCAGATTCTGTTCGTATCAGCCCCATTTTTGTAGCAACACCTTGTATATGGGTGATCCCTTCTATATCTTCAAAATCCGGATAAAAATCCTGGTTCTTAGATATTGGCATTAAAGATTCTACACTACTATTGTTATCAAAACTAGAAATCAGAACATGTCCATTGAAAGCAGCAACTTTTTCTCTTATTTTGCGTTGTAAGCCTATACCTGTTGCAATTGTGATTAGCATCATAATCATACCAATTGCAATGGCAAAAATTGCGATTTTTATAATGGGCGCAGAAATACTACTTTTATGTTCCTTACCTTTGATAAGGCGATTAGCAATAAAATACTCGAAATTCAAGTTCTGTTATGGTTTTTATTAGAAATGCTTTCAAAAATACATTTTTATTCTTTTTCATGGTTTTAATTTCATGCGTAAATGGAATAAAAAGTTCTTCTACACAAAATCCTGAGATTGAAAACTCAATATCAGCAGCATATATTGCACAAGATACCTCAAAAACAGCTAAAAATATAATAGTTGGAGCAAATCTAACAAGTCTTTATATTCCTATTCTCAAGAATAAAAATGTTGCCATAGTAGGTAATCAAACCTCTGTAATATTCAAGGATAGTGTCACCAATCAAAATTATATTCATTTGGTAGACACACTACTTTCCAGAGATATCAAAATCAAAAAAGTTTTTGCTCCTGAGCATGGTTTTAGAGGCAAGGCTGATGCCGGAGAATTGGTATCTGATGGAAAAGATACCAAAACAGGGCTACCTGTTATTTCGTTATATGGAAAAAACAAAAAACCATCAAAAGCATCTCTTTCTAATGTAGATATTGTCGTTTTTGACATACAAGATGTTGGTGTACGCTTTTATACTTATATCTCCACACTACATTTGGTCATGCAATCTTGTGCAGAAAACAAAATTCCTATATTAATATTAGACAGGCCCAATCCTAATGCTCACTATATTGATGGTCCAACATTAGACCCAAAACACTCTAGTTTCTTAGGTATGCATCCAATACCTTTGGTTCATGGTATGACTATAGGAGAATATGCAAGAATGATTAACGGAGAAGGCTGGCTTGAAAAAGGATTAAAATGTGACCTTTCTGTAATCGAAATAAAAGATTACAATCACAAAGCCTCGTACCACTTGCCTATAAGGCCCTCTCCAAATTTACCAAATGATGTAGCTATAAATTTATACCCAAGCCTTGGTTTATTTGAGGGAACTACAATAAACGCTGGTAGAGGTACAGAGAAGCAATTTCAAATCTTTGGTTCTCCTGATCTACCCATAGAAAAATATGATTACACCTATACTCCACAACCAAATTTTGGAGCAAAATACCCTAAACATCAAGGAGAAAACTGTTATGGTAAAGATTTAACTACAACCACTACACCTTTGAATAGAATTCATTTAAAGTGGATTATAAATGCTTACAATAGCACAAATGCCAAAGACACATTTTTTAAGACTAAATCCTTTACCAGTCATGCCGGTACAGAAAAATTACAACAGCAAATACAAAATGGTTTAAGCGAAGATCAAATTAGAGAAACATGGCAAAAAGATTTAGATGCTTTCAAAGCTATTCGAAAAAAACACCTTATTTATCAATAATACCTTATAAAATAAACTTTTGATATACAATCAATTTTTAGTTCTAATTGTAAGAAAATTCCATGTATTACTTTTAAATTCCTTTTTTTAAATAATAAAGTCTCATATTTGCAAAAGTATTATTTGGAATACAATACTAGAAAAACCCCACATATAATTTAAAAAATTAATGTGTGTCGTCAACTATAACTAAAATTCAATTATTTATGAAAACGAAAATCTTAATCCTATTAAGTGCATTTGCAGTACTTTTTGCTGTGGACGCTAATGCTCAAAAATTAAAAAAGTTTGGTAGCTCTGTTGAAAAGAAAATAGGGCCAAAAACTATTAAAGTACCTTATACAGAAGTAGTTTCTTATTTAGGTTATGCAGCTCCGGGTAATGAAGATGAGGTAAAAGACAACAAGAAATTTTATTATATATATGTATGGGTTCCTCTTGTGGCTCCAGAACTAGGTGTAAGAATGATGTCACCAGTAGGAAAAACAAAAATCAAAGGAGCTACTAAGTCTGCTTCTTATGAAGAGAATGCTGGTTCTAGCGATTATTTTGATACTTATATTACATTAGAACGTTCTGATATCGTAAGTAAAGATAAAATTAGCGAAGAAGGTGTAAAAGCTGCTAATTGGACTACTTTAGAACGTAACGATGACAGTAGTGAGATGCCAAAGCAGCCAAGTGGTAGAGGATATAACTCATTATTGAGATATAAAAGTGTTGCTGGTGATCCTTTAAAAGCATTGACTGTTGGATTATACCGTATCGGTTTTACTACTTACAAAAAAGGTGAAGTAAACGGTACATTCCTTGCTCAAGTTGCTGCCCCTGTAAAAATCCCAGGTGTTGTAATGGCAAAAACAATAGAAGAATTAAAAAAAGGACTATAATTCCCCCTTTTTAATTCAAACAATAATTAAAGATACACATTAAGAATATTCCTATGTTAATGATCATTAGCATAGGAATATTTATTTTAAAGCGTATACTACTATAAGGGTAGTTTTGCTTTCATTTTTTCTACGATATTAAATGCTGCAGGACAAATAGCTACATTTTTGATCGTTAGATTAGAAATCTGTTGAAACTTTTTACGATCTGTATGCGGATATTCTCTACAAGCTTTAGGCCTTACTTCATAAATACTACAATAATTATCGGCTCCAAGAAATGTACAAGGTGTTTTTTTTAATATAAGATCACCTTCTTCGTCTGTTCTCAAATACTGTTCTTCAAACTGGCGAGGTTTCATTTTAAAAAACTTTGCTATACGTTCTACATCTTTATCCGTAAATAAAGGCCCTGTTGTTTTACAACAATTTGCACATGACAAACAATCAGTAGCTGCAAATTCTTCATCATGCAGTTCTTGCATCATCTGATCTAACTTTTTAGGAGGTTTCTTTTTCAGTTTTGCAAAATACTTTTTATTCTCTTTATACTTATCTTTGGCGAGTGTAGGTAACTGATTGATTAATTCTTGCATACTGCAAAAATAAAAATATGAACATAGATATCTTTGGCGAAGCTATAAAAGATTTTCATCATCAAAAACACAGTAGTAACATTATAGTACAAGCACATGATTTTGATGATGATCATATTCCTATCTCTTATCTTTTTAGATCTTATGAAGAAATGCCTTTGATAGAACAAACCGCATTAGATATATCTTATGGAAAAGTCTTAGATGTTGGCTGCGGAGCCGGAAGCCATAGTTTATACCTACAAGACACAAAAAAACTTGATGTCACTGCAATTGATATTTCAAAAGGAGCTATCGAAACATGTAAAAAAAGAGGTATCCAAAATGCAATCGCTACAAATGTTCTCAACTTTGATCAGTCTAAATATGATACAATACTTTTTTTGATGAATGGCAGCGGTATCATCGGTACCCTTGATCAAATTGATCATTTCTTTTACCATATCAAAAAACTATTGGCTCCAGGAGGACAAATACTATTAGACTCCTCAGATATTTCTTATTTATATCAAGATGACGATGGTGGTTTTTGGGTAGATGCATCTGGTGCATATTATGGCGAAATGCAATATAAACTAAAATATAAATCACTAGAATCAGAATGGTTTGATTGGTTATATATAGATTACAACACTCTTCAAAATGCTGCTAATGCTAATGGATTTACTACAGAATTGTTAGTAAAAGGTCAAAACAACGACTATTTAGTTAAACTGATTTTGGCTGTTTGATAACATTTTTTCCATATTGATGGTATAATTTTTGGTACACTATTCGAATGAGATATTATCAAAACTTGTCAATTATATCAAAAGTGTAACTAAAAACTAATCTTGTGCAAATTATAAAGCTACTTACCTATTGTTTTATTTTTTCTTTTATCCTTGTAGGATGTTCAGATGACGACGATGATAATAATCCTATCCAAAATAATGAGCCCTCAAGATCAGCAAATAGAATTGCTTTGGGAAATCCACAAACTCCAAAAGATTTATTAAGTGCTGATAATTTTACCAGTCTTACTATAGAAATGGTTTCTGTGCAAGGGTTTGAACCAACTGCAGAAGCTGTACAAGCATTCAAAACCTTTTTAGAAGGGCGATTATTTAAACCCGATGGCATCACTATAAATCAACGTACTGTTGCTTCTTCAGGAGAAGCTCCTTTTACTATCGAAGAAATTGCCGAAATCGAACAAGACAACAGAACACTATTTAATCAGGGAGATGATATCACTGTATACATTTATTTTGCAGATGGTAGCCGAGGGGGAGATTCCAGCGAGCAAGTAACACTTGGATCTGCTTATCTAAACACATCAATTGTAATTTATGAAGGCACATTGCGCAGATTAGCTTCACGACCACGCTCTCCCCTATTAGCAACTATTGAAACGGCTACACTTAATCATGAGTTTGCTCATCTTTTAGGATTAGTAAACATCGGAACTCCTCTACAATCTGATCATGAAGATGAGGAAGGTGGGCATTGCAATGTTCCTAACTGCCTTATGGAAGCAGCTATAGAGTTCGCAAGTGGAATGATGGGTATCGGTAATGTCGTACCACAACTTGATGCACAATGTATAGCCGATTTACAGGCCAATGGGGGAAGGTAATATTTTGTAAATACACCTCCCGCATGAAAAAACTCAATAAAAAATTTTAAAATGATTTCCACAGTGTAGAGAACTCAAAAAAAATTGAAACATCCTCTAATTTTGTACATCTTACTTCTAACTTCGAACATTCTACAATGAGACTCTGAATCAAGTTCAGAATGACCAAAATAGCCTTGCTCATTACTCTATACTGATTATTTCTTACCTCATACTTCAAGCTTAAATATGTTGTAGACCTAATAACCTAAGTTCAATTTATTAACATAAAACATTAAGGTTAGGCAATCCCATCTTTAACTATTCACAAAATCCAAAAAAATAAATACACCACTTTTAATCTCCTAAGAAATTGATGTATTCATTTTTTTGATGCTTTATTAAGTTGTTTAACTTATTCATTGATTAGAAAACATTATTATCAATATTTGCCAGTGCATTACTGATATAGAGTCCAATCGCATGGTAATCAATACGCCATTCTAGTATTTCCTGTTGCCCCATTGGAAAATGGTCAATAAGATCTGGATTCAATGGTATTGATGTATTCTTTATATCATAATGATCACCTTCACTTTTTGCATATAGGTAGAAGCATCCTTCATGGTAATAAAATTGAGTTTTATAAAATAGAGGAAGACTAGGTATAGGATCCCAGCCATTTACAACTCTATAAAGCTTACTTTGCCCTGAAGGAGGACAACTTTGTAGTTTTAAGTTAAAAGATGTAATGAGTCCGCTATCTCCTATTTTAGGCTCTCCAAAGGTAGTAACGCTAACAAAATCAAAAAGGCTTGGACAAGCAAAAGCAGAAATAATGGCTTGCGCGGCTCCAAGGCTGTGACCCGTTATGTATATATTTTGCGCATTATTTTTTCGCTCTGTAATTACTTCTTGAAGTTCATCTAACATTGATAGTACGCTAAGATAAAAACCTTGATGAACAAGATTGTTTTCCATATTTTCAAATGGCGTAAGGATAATATCAAAATCTGTTAACCAGTTAGCTAGGTTAGACGATCCCCTAAAAACAACAATAACAAAATCTTGATTAGAGAGTACCATAAATCTAAAACTGTCTACATCTTTAACATCTACAATCAAGTTTAATGAGGAGCTTTTAGCGTTCCATTGCTCTACTTGTTTATTGATACTTTCTATATCAGCATAAATAAGCCCACACAGCTGTGCAAAGAGGTAATTATTGATGGAATTATAGGTATTTACGTTTTGAAAATTAAAAGAGGAAGAATACTCCCCATTATAACCAAAAACTTGTGCCCCTACCGGATCTTGTATTTTATTATTCATGATTTTATATTTTGGAAAATAAACCCTATCATGCACATATGGATTTGTACCAATAGGGTTTAATGATTAGATTTAAAGTAATGCTGCAGCAAATGGTATGGCTGTATCAATAACCGATCCTATACTAGAAAAAATACCTTCTACTTTTACACCCGACTTGGTGTCACTTTGACTGCTTGAAGAGAGCTCGTTATAAATTTTTAATCCAGTATCAGCTATTACAGGAATAGCTTTCGTTACACCGTCTAATAATCCCCCCCAATCAACTCCAAGATCTTCCTTAAAACCAGCAAGTTTCATTTCGTCGGTAGTAAATGGAGAGGCTAAACTTACAGAAGACTGGCCAACAATAATCGGAACCAAGTTACCAAGTCCTTGCCCATTATGGAGTAATAGACTATCTGAATTAGACAAAGGTGTAGTAATAGGAACTACTTGTAAGCAAATCTGACCAGGTCTACTTTCTTGTAGGGCTTTTGGTGGTAACATAAAGTTAAAAGCTCTATTAGAAGGTGCACTGTTGTTACTAACAATATTAGTGATCATTGTTTGTGTACTACTTTGAGTATTCGGAGTAGCTACAAACGCGATACGACCAGGTTTATCAGTATCACTTACAATAGATCCGGCTATTGTTGAATCTGGTGTTGGTGGTGTACCGTTTACAAAAATACTCATACTGTCATTAACGTAAGAGAAAAGTTGTGGAATTGCAGAAACACCCTTTAATGATGTATCTTTTATTGCACTTGAATTGTCATTGTTCATAATTCTAAATTTTAAAATGATTATTAATTTATTTTCAGGCATTTTTTATGCCTGCGTCAAGTAGTGTGAAACGTTTCTTTATTAAGGGTGACGAACGTCTTAATACATAGCAAAGATGACATGAATCTCTTATAAAAATCAGCGTAGAATTACTGTATTAAGAAAAACAGGTAAAAATACGTACTTCAAAAGATTAATATATAAAGAGACAAAAAATATAAAGAGACATCACAATATCAATGCCTCAGGATTACTCCTGAATAATTAGACCAGTTTAACTTTTAATATCTTTATAATTTCCTAAATAGAAGAAAATAGAGAATAGTGAATTAATATCTATTTAAATTAGTACAATACTAATTTTGAAGGGTCAAACAAATTTTCTCTTACAGCATAAATAACTAAACCTGCTGTATTTTTGACACCCGTTTTTAATAATAGGTTGGTTCGATGTCCTTCTACTGTCCGTTGTGTTATAAAGAGTTTTTCTCCTATTTCTTTTGCAGTATGTTGCATACAAATTAAGTCCAACACTTCAAATTCTCTTTTTGAGATTTGATCATGCCTTACAATTTGAGGCTTCGCAGAAGGGTTTTGTGGCAACTGATCTCTTAATACCTTTATTTGTTCTGAAGTAAAGTAAAAATCCTTTTTATTTATTTCATGAATTGCTTCCAATAGTTGCCCTGGCAATATGCCTTTAGGTAAAAACGCGTTGACTCCTGCCTTAAGCATAAAACCTATGGAGGAGTTACTGTAGTATGAAGAAATAACAGCAATCTTCACTTCAGGAAAATCATTTTTTAATAATTCCAATACCTCCATACCATCCATTTTTTCCATACGAAGATCTAACACCACAATATCCGGAAGAGATTCTATATTTTTTAATGCACTAAAAAACTCTATTCCATTCTTAGCACATATACTCACTATCATATTATGACTTTTAAAAAAGGTAGTCAATAATGACACCAACAGGCTGTCATCATCAACTATTGCTAATGAAAGAGGTTTGTTCATTATTCTTGGGTTGCTGGGGCACAAGCAATAAAAGTTGTACCTTTTCGATTTGACTTAAATTTATATACTCCATTTAATATTTGTAAACGAAGTTCAATGTTTTGCAATCCTAAACCACGAATCTTGAGAGAATCAAATCCAACTCCATTATCGCTAATTTTTAATACCGTTGTAGTATTTGATATTCGTAAATAAAAACATATTTCTGTGGCCTGAGCATGTTTGATAATATTATTAATGATTTCTTGTACCACTCTTAGCAAATGTAATTTTTGCTCCGATAATAGTGTGCTATTAGTATTGTCCCGTAATAGGGTATACCTTACTTGATATGATGATTTTAGTGGTAAAAATAAACTTTTCAGTAATTCATAAAGGGATAACTCTTCAATAAACGGTGGCTTCAGGTTATGCGATAGTTCTCTTGTAAGTGAAATACACTCTGCTATACTATTTTCAAAGTGTTTTTCAGGATCGTGTGAAGAAGAAATAAGAAGCATTACATTTAATTTATTAATCAGTGCATCATGTAATTCCAAAGCAATTCTGCTTCGTTCTCGCTCTAAAATTTCAACACTGATATGCGTTAATTTTTTTTGATGTTCCAGCTTCGTCTTTATAAGCAAGGCCTTTGATTTGAGTATTTTTTTGAAATAAAGACGAGTAAATAGTATAATAACCAATGCGAAAGAGACAATCAGAAATAGTGAGATACTCAACCAGAGTATAAGAGTTTCGGGTTCCTGCCATTTTTCCATATTAAGTAGATAAGAAATGAGTAAAACATGATCGTAATGACAAGATTGATTGCCCAAAAATAAAATTTTACCTCCGAATTAATATTAACTAATAGGTTGATAGGTAAGTATAATAACAGATTAACTGAAAAAAACAACAGCAATGTCGCATTTAACGACATATATACATGTGCCTTTTGCTCCTTTTCATTAAGTACATTTCCATAAAAAAGAAATGTATATATTATAATAGAAATATCTCCTATTACCATTCCATAAGATTGGAATTGTTCTGGGCTTTGACCAGCAACATGAATAATATCCATAACAATAATTACAAAAGAAATGATCATTAAAGGGAACAAAATATAACGCTTGTCCTTGAGCAAATACCTATAATACATCCATGAAAATATAATTAGTTCTATTAGTCCATATATTGGTATTATCAATAGGTTATTTCCATATAAAGCATCAAGGAGCCTACTGATCAAATCTGTCAGAAGTCCAAAGACAAAATAAACAATAAGTAATTTATATACAGACGTTATATGTCTGTAATAATATAATCCTATCCCTATTCCAAATATCAAAGTGACTGGAGATAGATATAAAGCTATTTCAAGAATATCATAGAGTGACACTTCTTGACAGTTCTGAAACTTGCATTAAATGAAAATTTTTGATTGCCGTAATTCCCTGACCAAATGGAGGAACAGGGCGAACAATATCTTCAAAAGAAGATTCTACTTCAGGATTAGATAACAAAAAACCTTTTGTTTCATTCCATATTATCAACTCTGCTTCTGGATATTGACCAGGCTTTTTTTTCTTTAGACCAAACAAAGCAAAAACCTCTGTTTCTTTTTCTAAATCAACAGAAGGAATGACAAAAGCCTCAAAAAGGCCATTTGGTGTTGTTATGGCGCTGTTGATCCATTTATTTTTAAGCACAGACCAGTGAATGATTCTTGTAATTGCTTCATTAGATGGAATGGCATCTGTACTATTAAAATATCTAGACTGAGAAGTGGTAATAAAAGGGGCGAATTGATCTTGATCCATATATATAGCTTCTTCTACAACTATGAAATCTTCAATTCTTTTTCCTTCTTTAGTGAATTCTATTTCGCTGTCCATTATATTATTCATTAAAAAGAATAATAATTTTCCCTCATGTACCCCAAGATAAGCATGAATATATGTAGGATCAATCGGATCGATTCTTGAAGAAACCTCTAATACTTTTTTGACATCAATATGGAATAATGAGCCTTGACCAAGAAGGTCTGTAGAAGCTTTTTTAGATTGTCTTAAAATTCTCCATTCTCTAATGGCTTTTTTGATAGTTTCTAACTGCATTGTCTTTAGTTGTTTTAAGAGTTGGGCAATACATAAAGAGGTAATTAAATCAAAGATACTTAAATATTATGTAATCAGATGTGCATTTTTGATATAGACTACATCTTAATCATGCAGTTTTATATTCTTTAAAAAACATAACTAATGTATTTTCAAATACTTTGTAGAATTTTCATTTTTTCATTTATACCTTTATTAGTGTTAATTCAAAAAAACAAAAATGAATAATCGCCAAATAATTTATAAAAGTGAAAGAAGATGTACTGATATAGATTTCATCTCTATGAAGTTTATTGTTCCGTAGCGCTGCTATGCAACACTAAAAAAGCTTCAAAATGATCAAAAATTAACGATTTCTCGCTTCAATCAAAAAAGTTTAAACCACTTCTATTCTTAAAAATTATTAATCCAACATTTGAAGATGATAGAACTCTACTAAAGTAAAAAAATTAAAACACACTTTCCAGCTAAAAAAAACTCAAAAAAATTTCAACTTAAAACGATAAAATCCAAAATAGATCTAATACACTTTTTCTCCTGCCAAATATGTTGCGTTTACTTTTATATTTGGAATTCTATCCTCTTTAACAGTCATGATATCTTCTTCGAGAATAACAAAATCAGCAAACTTACCTTGGGTGATACTTCCTTTTTCTTCTTCTTCAAAATTGCTATATGCAGCCCAAATGGTCATTCCTTTTAGGGTTTCTTCTCTTGTAAGTGCATCTTTGATTTGAAAACCTCCCTCCGGGTATTGTTTTAGGTCCTTTCGCGCTACAGCAGCATAAAAGGTATAAAAAGGACTTACATTTTCTACAGGATAATCTGTTCCTAATGCTACTTTACCTGTTTTTTCCAGTAACTGTTTATAGGCATATGCCCCTTTGATTCTTTCTTCTCCTAATCGCTCGTCTGCCCAATACATATCACTGGTAGCATGAGTAGGTTGTACGCTCATTACTAGATTGTCATCAAGCATCTCAAATTCTTCAGGTGATACTACCTGTGCATGTTCTACACGCCATCTTCTATTTGTTTCACCCTTTAATGCTTCATAATATGTTTTGATAACAACAGCATTTGCAGAGTCTCCTATGGCATGTGTATTCATTTGAAAAGAAGATGCTGCTATTCGCTTTGCCAGAGCAGTAAAATCATCATGCCCAATTACCATAGCTCCATAATGATTTTTTTGATCATGATAGGGTTCTTTGAGAGCTGCTCCTCTAGATCCCAGTGCACCATCTGCGTACACTTTGAAAGAAGAAACATTAAGCCTATCTGTTTTATAAACACCATTTTCTAAATAATAGTCTACATATTCAGGCACATTGCTAACCATTGTATACATTCTGATTTTTAATGTTCCTGCTTTTTGTAAACTATCAATCAAATTAATTACATGAGGACTCAACCCTGCATCATCTACTGTAGTTAAGCCATAACCAAAGTTGATAACTTCTGCATCTTTTAATGCTTGGATTTCATCTTTTACAGAAGGTTTAGGTATAATAGCTTCAACCAATTCCATAGGATTATCGACCAATACTCCTGTTATTTTTCCATCTTTTTTGATAATCTCACCTCCTTCTACTACCATATCCTTAGTAATCTTTGCCATATCCAATGCTTTCTGGTTGATTAGCATTGCATGTCCATCTACTCTGGTTAGTGCTATGGGAATATCAGGAAATAAGCTATCCAGTTTTTCTTTGGTAGGAAACTCTTTTACCTCCCAATCATTTTGATCCCATCCTCTACCAGTAATAAAGGATACTTTTTTATCGTTCTGAAAAGCTACAATACGTTCTATGACCTCATCATAACTTTTTGTTCCTATCAAATTCACTTTTTGTTGTTGCAATCCTAATCCATAAAAATGGCAATGGGCATCAATCAAACCGGGAATAATTGTCTTTCTTTCCGCATCTATGGTGTCTGAAGCTTCAAATTTCTCTAAAAGTTCTTTACTATTACCAATAGCAATAAACTTTCCATCCTTTACAGCAAATGCTTCTGCTTTTGGAGTGGTATCATCAACAGTATAAACATTTGCATTTATGACTAATACATCTACTTTTTCTTTGGGTAGTGTACAGGAAATAAGTATGGTGATACTAGCAAAAAATAATATTACTTTCTTTTTCATTGGGTGTTGAGTTTTTGTCTAGCGCTAAAAATAGGCATATCAATAGTGTTTAAAAGTTAATATTTTCTTAATATCAGTAATAGATAAGAGATGACAGTATTAATTTAGAGCACTATCCATAAAGCTTATATCTTTATACTCTAAATTTGAAGTAGTACTATGAATCATCAACCTACTTTAGGTCAAAGGCGAATTGAACTTTTAGATATTTTTAGAGGATTTGCTGTTTTTGGAATCTTTGTTGTAAACATAGAAGTTATGAATTGTGTATTTGCGAATCAGGATTCATATAATCAACAATGGACATCCGATGTTGATCTGTTGGCTATCCGAATTTTTCAATTATTTTTCTACACAAAATTCTTTCCGATTTTTTCTTTTTTATTTGGATTAGGTATATCAATGCAAGCGCTAAAGTTGCATTCTAAAAATCAGTTTACTTTTTCTTTTTTGAGCAGAAGAATGCTCGTTTTATTTATTTTTGGTGTTTTACATATCGTACTATTATGGCCCGGGGATGTGATTCATCTCTACGCAATATTAGGACTCTTTACCATACTACTTATCAGAGCTTCGAATACATTTATCTTATGCTTATCGATCTTACTTTTTGTATTTCCGTTTTATGATCAAATAGCAGAATTTTTATTCAATATTTTTGATTATGATCCTATGTATTACTTAAGAGATTACCCTTCGGATAAGATTGTTACAACCATAAGAAACGGATCTTATATAGAAGGTCTTGTCCTCAGGGTTATGGATTATTTATCAAATTTACCCATGCTCTTGTCAATTTTAGCACCAATAGCCTTATCAATGTTTTTGTTAGGGTTATATTTTGGTAAAAATCAACTTATATATTCTATAAAAGAGTGGATCATCAGAATAAAAATACCGATGCTAAGTATTGTTATCGTTTCTAACGTATATAGAATACTATTTCTATTTATTTTACCTAGCACTGCTATGTATAGGGAGTTTCATCCGTTTTTTATTAAAACAATGGTAATCTCAGATACTATAATGGGATTATTTTACCTATGGTTAATCGCATGGTGTTATTATCACAGTGCAACTCTAAAACGTTTTCTTTCTCCATTACGACATGTAGGAAGAATGGCGCTCACAAATTATATTATGCATAGTGGTATCGGTTTAATTTTATTTTCTTCTGTTGGGTTATCATTATATCAAACATTAAGCCCTTCAGAGTTGTTACTTGCTGCAATCCTTGTATTTGGGGTGCAGATTATACTCAGCAAGTTATGGTTATCGTATTTTCAGTTTGGTCCTTTAGAATGGATCTGGAGGTGCTTAACGTACAAAAAAGTGTTTTCTATAAGAAAATAGGATTAAAAAAAACCTCTTGAAGATTATTACTCAAGAGGTTTTTGTAATATGTTTATTATACTACTATTTACTAGCAGTAATCCAGATATTGATTTTATTTTCTAATAGAGCTAATGGCACACAACCTGTTTCTAATACTTGATTATGAAATTGCCTGATATCAAATTTATCCCCTAATTCTTTCTCTGCTTTTGCGCGCAATTCTCTAATCTTTAATTGTCCAATTTTATAAGATAATGCTTGCCCAGGATTAGCCATATAACGCTCAATTTCTGAAGTGATTCCAGCCTCAGACTCTGCTTCATTATCCAAAGAGTATTGTATCGCTTGCTCACGAGTCCAACCTTTGGCGTGCAATCCTGTATCTACCACCAAACGTACTGCCCTGTGCATTTCTGCTCCCAACATTCCAAAATATTGATATGGATCTGTGTATAATCCTAATTCTTTACCCAAAGATTCGCTATATAACGCCCAACCTTCTCCATAACCACTATACCATAGTGTTTTTCTGAATTGAGGCAATATTTCGCTCTCCTGAGTTAATGAGATTTGATAATGATGTCCAGGAATGGCTTCATGTAAAAACAATGACTCATCGCTATATACATTATACTTGGTTACGTCTGGTATCGGAGTATAAAAAATACCGGGGCGAGTACCATCTAAAGATCCGGGATTATATTCTGCACTGGCAGACTTTTCGCGAAAAGCCTCTGTACGACGAACCTCAAAAGGTGTTTTAGGTTTTACATCAAACAATTTTTCAATTTGAGGTTTCATTCGATCATGGATGGCATTAAAATTATCAATAACCTCTTTTGGATCTTTAAAAGGCATTAATTCTTTTTTATTGCGAACATGATTAAAGAATGATTTCAGATCACCTTTATATCCAACTTGTTCTTTTATTTTTTCCATTTCTGAAGAAATTCGTGCTACTTCTGCGAGCCCTAATTCATGAATCTCTTCTGCCGTCATATCTGTTGTTGTATATTTTTTGATCTGGTATTTATAAAAATCTTCTCCATTAGGAATACCGGCGATACCCGAAGTTGTTCTACCCTCTGGTAAATATTTGGTTTTCATAAAATCATGAAGCTTCTTATAAGCAGGAATGATTCTTTCTGAAACCATTTTAGAATACAATACTGTCAATTCTTTCTTTTCTTCATCAGAAAAGCTTTCCGGAAAATTTTTAACCGGACTGTAAAAAAGATGTTGATCAAGATCTTCTACGGTTAATGCTTCTAACTGAGGAATCACTTTTACAATCAGTGATTTTGGCAATACAAATCCTTTTTGCATCCCTTCTTGCATCTTGGATTCGGCAGATGCCATCCATGCTAGATATCCTTCTAATCGTTTGAGCCAATTTTTATAATCTTCAACAGTTTTGAATGGTTGTGCACTAGCACCACTAGCTAATTGACCTGCTACCAAATTAATAGACCACATTTGATCAATTGGAAAATAATCCTGATTAAAATTAAATCCTTCTAAATTCATGTCACACTCCCAGTTCAGAATCGCTTTTGTCATCTTTTCACTATCTGTAAGTGTGCTATCATTAAATTTGTTCACAGCTTCTTTATACTTCTTATAGTAAGCTTTACTCTTATCTACAGTTTCTTGTGCCAAAGGATTTGGAAACTGATCGTTATAACGATTATCTCCTGCAAAAGTAGCTTGAACCGGATTGAGTTGTAATCCTTCTTCATAGTAATCACCCAACATTTTATTGAATTCTTCACTTACATTAACTTGTTCTTCTACTACAGGTGTATTTGTTTTGGTATCATTCTTACAGGCCGTTAAAGCAATAGTAAGACATGCCAAAACCAGATTTTTTTTCATCATGATATTGATATTACGTACTTTTTAAGTGTTTAAAGTCGAAATATAGCGAATTTTATAGGTCTTTTGAAGTATCTATCTTTGATAAATTTTCCTATAATATTCCTAAAACAGAGTTTCAAAATATAATTACAATGTATTTAGTTTTAGAAAAATGATCCGTACCTTAATATGATCTTGTATATTCTTGTTTCTCGATAAGTTGTTCTGTTTTATCGCCTTTTCCTGTTAAGAATTTGGTCTTTAGTGTTACTCTTTCTTTCAATCTTTGAAAAAATACTATAAAATGAAGATGAGGCCCTGTGGCCCATCCTACATTACCACTATATCCTATAAATTGACCAATATTTATTTTATCGCCAATTGTAACCTGGGCTCCATTTTCTTTGATATGCGTATACTCTGCAAATGTGCCATCATCATGATAGATCAAAATAAAATTATTGTATTTAGCACACTCCGCTGATGTACAATTTTTACTGTAACTTTCTTCTATATCAACAACGACACCGCCTCTGGCAGCATAAACCTTAGTTCCTATTGGCATTTTAAAATCCAATGCGTTTTCATTTTTGTGAGAAATCGCGCCGTTATATCCTTGTGATACCCAATGCGTGCTCCCTTTTTTAAAAGGCAGGTAATACTTAAAGTTTTGATCGTATTTTTTAAGAAGATGATTACCATGATTATAAGTAGACTCATAACCCAGTTTAATCCTCTTTTTTCGGTCAATAACTTCTAAATTGGTGATTATATGCTTTTTTGTCCTAGCCGGAATTACAAAAACCTTATTATTTCCTTTTGTAGAATTTAAGTTTTCTAATCTAAAGTTCATTTGTACAGAAACCGGACTGAACTCGTCATTATCTGCAAGAATTACAAATCCATTTTCGGTTTGTTGATGGTAAAGTTTAAAATTATCTTGTGCAAATAAAACTGTTGAAAACAATAAAAAGCAAAGGGGTAGAATAACTTTCATATGATCAAGAGGTTAATATCTATTCTATTTTATCAAAAATAATACCGAAGATATTCTAGATATCTTTGGTATTAAATACATACCTTTTGCTCCTTCATACAAACCTACAAGGTATCCAATCAAAATTTGGATTTTGAGGCAAGAAGCACCAGAGAATAAACTCCACAATATGGATTAAAGATAACTAATAATCAAATTTATACGTAACTCCTCCTAAAATTTGTATGTCCTGAACAGGAAAATTTGCCCAGCGTTCATAATTTTCTCCTCCTAGATTATTTCCTTTTACAAAAAATGACAATTGATCATTAAGACGATACCCTACATTTACATTAGCATCAAAAAATGCATCAAGTGTAACAGTGGAAACTGGGTTATTGGGTAATGAGGCTACCTGATTATTAATATCTTTACGCTCTCCTACATAAAATAGTTGCGCTCCTGCATACCATTTGGTATTGATTTGATAATCTAATAAGACAGAAGCTTTTATTTCTGGTAAATTCCAAGCTTCTTGTTCGTCTTCTGTATCATAATTAAAATATTCTACTGAAGCACCTAGCTTAAATTTTTTATTGATTTCAAGATTTAATTCTCCATACCCCACCAGAGTATTGATATCATCATAACGATATGAAAATGAGTTACCGTAATCAAATCCTTCTAATCGAAGTGTCGTAGAAGGATTATTAACAAACAATGGTTTTTCGTCTTCTGTAATATAGCTTCCTCTAAAGTTATAACTCAACACCTCAGATATTTTTCCTTTTATCCCAACATAAGCGTCAAAAAGCATATTCGTAGGTTCTATAATTAAAGTAGGAGACACAGAAGGGTTTTCTTGTACTGCATCTCTATACGAGTTTTGTTTTAAATCTCCTTCTACTCCTCCGTAAGCGATTACAGATTCTTCCAGCAATCGATATGAGGCTGTTACTTTGGGATAAATAAAGAGATCATTATCGCTATTTTCTGTATCTATACTGTAATATACAGCAGCACCTAGATTTAGGGTTAGATCATCTCTTAATATCGATAAGCTGGGACTCACT
This sequence comes from Aquimarina algicola, assembly GCF_006443095.1. Classification (GTDB taxonomy): domain Bacteria; phylum Bacteroidota; class Bacteroidia; order Flavobacteriales; family Flavobacteriaceae; genus Aquimarina; species Aquimarina algicola. The sequence continues at coordinate 106,305 of NZ_VFWZ01000010.1, read as the reverse complement.
CCAAGATTTACTATCCCATATTCATTTGGAGTTTGCGTAGCAACATCGATATCTCGCTCAAAACTACCACTCAGGTAATCTATAATTACATCTGTAGTGATCAAATTATCTCCCATTTCAAATTCAAAAGTGGGTTTTGCAACTACATGATGTTCTACAGAACTTTGATCGTCGCCAAAAAAACGGTATTGCAAAGAGGCTTTCTTAAAATAAAGGTCATCAAATTGAACTTTTCCTCCTAATTTGACTCCAAAGTAGTTTTGCTGAGGATCGATTGCGTCTATCTGCTCTGCAGTAAACTGAGAAGGATTTGGCAAACCATACCAATTGTATAACTGGTGTTCTGCACCTACTTCGATACCATAAGTATAATCTCTTGTACGCGAAGTATATGTAGCATCTAGGACAGAATTATAGTATTTATTATCCAATACTACATCATCTATATCTCCTTGTGCAGAGTTATGATGAAGATATATTCCTAAATTATCCGATCGATTTAATTGAAAGTTACTATAAAACTCTGCTAATACAGAAGTAAAGTTACCAAAACCTAATGTTGCATAATTATCATAAATATCAATGGGTTTGGGACGATCAATATTAGCAGCTCTACCTTTTGCCGGAGTAAATGTAGACGCTACGGGAACCGAAAAAATATTGTATTGTATTGGTTTCTTTTGTTGGGTGATCGAATCATTTAATGTAGGTGTGGCTTTTATTTTAAATGCATCTCCTATTGTAGGTGTATATGCTTTTACTACAACTACACGTTCTGTATCCAAGCTATCGCTTTGTTTTTCTTGTGAAATCCCGGTCATCCCCCAAAATGCAAAAACTAAAAGTGTGATTACTGATTTTGGAAAAATCAAAAAACGGTTGGGGGTATTTCTATTATGAAAATATCTAGTCATAAGATACTGATCTTTTATACTTTATTGTTATTTATTGTTCTGTCTGGATGGATGAATTAGTCTTAGCTTCTTCTGCTTTGATCATTTTTAATTCTGTACGTGCTTCTTCAATAACATCGGGATAATCTGTAAAGTTTTTGATCACACTTTCTAAAATATATGTAGCTTGATAGGCATCTTTAAGTCCGTAGAAATTTTTTGCCATCAATACCAAACCTTTTGCACCATACAACCTATACCCAGAATAGTTTTTTGACAGTTGTTGTATTGTCTCGTTTGAAGCTTTGTAATTTTTTTCTTGATTTTTGAAATACGCATCATAATACAACGCTTCTGCAGCAAGTTCTCCTTTTGCTATCTTTTGTACTTGAGCATAGGCTTGCTTTGCTTTTGGCATGTCTGCGGTTTGCAATGCTGCACGCGCTATAAATATCTGCGCATCACTTTTTACGTCATCTTGAATCTTTGGATTTGCCAGTACCTTTTCTGCATATGCTATCGTTTGCGGATAATTAACCAACTGATAATACGATTTCATCAAATTTGATTGCGCAAAAATAGTATTCTGCGTGTGGCTGGCATTATTTTCCAAACGCTCTAATACAGGAATGGCTTTCTCATACTTCTTGTTTTCTAAATATACTTGTGCAAGTTTTGATAACGATTGTTCTGTAAATTCTGTTTGCCCTTTTTGCAATACATATTCGTAATGAGGAATGGTTTCATTTTTATTTCCCTTTTTGAAGTATAATTGCCCCAGATAAAAGTGGCTTTTTACAGCATGTAACCCGTTGGGAAATTCTGCGAGATATTTTGTTAGGCCGTTTATAGCTCCTGCATCATTATTTTCTAAATATTGTTTTTCTGCTGCTTCATAAGCGGTATTATCCAAATCTGCATCTGTAACATCTACAAAACTCAATCCTTTTACCCAGGCCGAATATTCTTCTGTTCTCCCTAAATCTACATAGATGAGTCTTGCTGTATTTACGGCTTGTACAGCTTCGTCTGTACCGGGAAAATCTGCTACTACTTTTTTAAATTTAGATAATGCTTTTTCACTTTGATTGCCATTATAGAAAACCAACCCTTGCTTTAGCAGTGCTTTTGGTACAAAGGTACTGTTGGGCATCTCTCTGGCTAAACGATCATAAGCACTAATACCGTTAGAAATCTTATTTTCGGATATATACACATCTCCCAAAGCAAACATGGCATCATCCTGATATGCGGATTCAGGATACTTTTTGAGAAACATTTCCAGATCGCTGATTTTTTTATTGGGTTTATTTACAAAACCATAGCTAATTGCTTTCTGATAATGTGCATAATCGGCATCAGGTCCATTCCCTTTTATTGCAGCATTGTAGGCTTCCATTGCTGGCCAGTATTTTCTGGAAATGAAATGGCTATCTCCCAATCTTAAATATGTATCTGTCTTTCTGTTATCATCAATATCCGATTGTGTAGTATACGCTTCAAAATGTTTGGCTGCTTGCTCGTATTGCTTTAATTTAAAATACGTGTACCCCAGATTATAGTTTATATTTTTACTTTCATTTACAGTAGAAGCCCCTGTTGCTCCTTCAAATTGTTTAAAATCGATCAACGCTTCATCAAAATTAGTAAGCAAATAATTGCTTTCTGCTTTCCAATACGTTGCTCTGGCTTCAAACTGAGGATTGGTAGGATATTTTAATGATTTATTAAAATATTCTATAGCAGATCGATAATCATTCTCTGTATATAATTCTACTCCACGATAAAAAGCAACTTGCTGATAGATTTCTTTGTCTGCAAAATTTCTACTTCCTTCTAGCAAATCCATCGCTTCTTTATAATTTTTAGAAGTAATGTAAGAGCTAATTAATAATTCTTTGATCTCTTCTTTTGCAGATGTATTTGGATATTGCTCTAAATAGGATAACAATGTTTTTGAAGCACTTTCATAAGAGTTTCCGATCTCATAACTTAGTTTTGCATAATTGTAAGTAGCATCTTCTTTGATCTTGGCATCAAAATCCATTTCTGAGGCATTTTTAAAAGCATTAAGTGCTTGTTGCTTCTGATCTGTCTTGAGATAGGATTCTGCCAAATGGTAGTATGCATTTTGAGCAGTTGCATTACGACCATCTACAATTTTATTAAACTCTGAAATAGCATTAGTGTAATCACCTTGTTTATAATATGCATATCCAAGATAATAGTAGTCTGTATTATTCCATTTTCCCTTTCGGCCTTTGTATTCTTTTAAATATGGGATTGCTTTTTCGTACTCTTCTAATTTAAAATAGCTTTCCCCTATTATTTTATTCAACTCTGACTTTTCAGAAGGTTTTGATTTTGGTAATTGAGATAATCCTTCGTTTATGGCTTCTTGATAGTTTCCTGATTTAAAGTTCATATCACTTTGAAAATACGACAGGTTTTTGTTGTATTCATCAAGATCTTTGACTTCATCAAAAAGTTTATCTGCCTCTTGATAGTTATCGCCTTCATATGCAATAAACCCTAAATAATATTTGGCTTTTGCACCATATTCTGGCGAATCTTCTACTCGATTTAGATATTTTTTTGCTTCATTAAACCGTTGAATTTTAAAATATGCATATCCGTTATTAAAATCAAACCGCTCTCTCTCTGATCGGCTCAAGCTGCTTTCATCTACTTTTTCATACCATTTTCTGGCATATGCATATTTACCATTATCAAAATAATAATTAGCAGCATCCAAATACGCTGCATTACGTTTTATACTTGTAGGATATTGCACCACAAAACTTTCTAAAAGCTGGTCTGCGTCTCTTTGGTTTAACCAAACTGCACAATTGGCTATATAATACGTGCAATTTGAATCTATATTTTCATCATTAGACTCATCTCTTACTTTATCAAAAAGATTTTGGGCTGCCAAAAACTGTTTATTATTGTATAATTCTAATGCTCTATTGTACAATACAAGATCATTAGTGTAAATCGCTGATTGCTGTGCAGAAATATATGTTGATACGCCCAACACAAAAAGCATCGAAGTGATGTATTTCATCTGTTTTAATTTATTAGTATTCAAAAGGCCAGATGGGGTTGCATACTGATTATTTCAGTCTATTTGTATATCCCAAATCCTATTGTCTTACATAAGCCTACTATTTATCACAAGTAAAAACTTAAAATAGTATACATATTGTGTAAAATTAATAAAATCTAGTACTACAAAGTCCGGTTTATTAATCCTAATTCTTATTGATTGTTTAATTTGAGTAAATATCGTTTCCCTTAGATATATTTTATGTTAAAGATAGTTTAATCTTCTTCCTAATAACGGAAGATTTTTAAGATAATTACATTTGAGTTTTATAATTATGAATTCTTTAGGATCATGACTCAATAATGTCTTTATATATTTTTGACTATGATCCCGAAGATGAAAACAACGATAAATTAAGGCGGTTTTATAAAATATTTGATGTGTAATAATGTTATTCAATTGTATATAGTCAAACAATTATGTGAGCGAGTCTTTGTTTACACAAAAAACTTTTTAATTTTACCAAATACTAACTACGAATTATAGCATACTATGTCTGATACGGTACTAACTCTTAAAAATGCTTCAATATATCAACGAGAAAGTTTAATTCTTTCTGATGTAAATGTAGAAGTACACAAAGGAGATTTTGTATATCTTATCGGAAAAACCGGTACCGGAAAAAGTAGTTTTATGAAGACGCTATATGGGGATTTACCTCTACTTGAAGGAGAAGGAAGCATCGTAGATTTTGATTTACCAACACTGCAAGAAAACCAAATACCATTTTTACGCAGAAAATTAGGAATTGTTTTTCAGGATTTTAAGCTATTAAATGACCGAACTGTAAAAGATAACCTTCTTTTTGTATTAAAAGCTACAGGCTGGACAGATCAGAGTGAAATGGATCAAAAAATTGATGATGTCTTAGACAAAGTTGGTATGAAAACCAAAGGGTTCAAATTTCCATATCAATTATCTGGTGGTGAGCAACAACGTATTGCAATCGCACGTGCATTATTGAATGATCCAGAATTAATTCTTGCTGATGAGCCAACAGGAAATCTTGATCCACAGACCTCTGTAGAAGTAATGGAAGTATTACAGGGTATCAATAAAAATGGCAATACTATTCTAATGGCGACTCATGACTATGCACTGCTACTTAAATATCCTTCAAAAACTTTGAAATGTGATGGCAATAAGGTATTCGAAGTAGTACAAAGAAAAGGATAACTTAGAACCTACCTGTTCAAGTATTCATACCTTAATTTTTATCTATTCTCAGGAATGAAACAAACTTATGTTTTGCTTCAATATCAGGTAGTATGTCTAAATATTAAAGGATAAAAAATCAAAAAAAATACTTTTATCGATAAAAATTGTATTTTACCGATATTTTAATGCTTTTTACAAGTTATGAAACGGTGATCTTCTCTATATTTGTAATATCTTTACAAAAGAAAAGAAAAACTTGGCAATTCGCCCCAAAATAAGGAATTAGCCCCAATTTACCCCAAAATATCTATATCAGAGCCTTGAGATACCTCAAGGCTTTATTTTTATAAAAATCACAACGACAATCAACTACTTTTATTTGTTAAAAAAATTAACTAAAGTAATGTTTATCAAAAACTTAAAGTTTTGATAAAAAGAAGGCAATCATGTAACTCTTTCCTATTCTTCTCGTACTTATTATACAAGTAGGAAAATACTACAACTACTTTAAAAATTTTGTTTAACGTATAAATGATTTGCTATGAGATTATTTTATGGAATTGTAGTAGTGGATATAAAAGCACTAAGAAACTTTTTGATTCATCTACCCGGAGCTAGCAGATATGCTATGAGAAAATAAGTTCTTTTCAGTATTTACTGAAAAGAATCCTTAGAAAAATATATTTAAGAGTACTAATAATAAACAACAAACCCCGAAAATTCGGGGTTTGTTGTTTTTAAATAAAATAAGATTATATACTCTTGTTTCGTTTACGCTCTACTTCTGTAAGTAAAACCTTACGTAATCGTAAGTGATTTGGTGTTACTTCTACATACTCATCTTTCTGAATATATTCTAAAGCTTCTTCCAAAGAAAATTTAATCGCCGGTACTATTTTAGCTTTGTCATCTGCTCCTGCAGATCTAACGTTACTAAGTTTTTTGGTTTTGGTTACATTAACCGTCATATCGTCTCCTCTGGAGTTCTCTCCTATCACCTGTCCTTCATAAATATCTTCTCCCGGATCAATAAAAAACTTACCTCTCTCTTGCAACTTATCTATTGAGTATGGGATTGCTGTTCCTTTTTCCATAGAGACCAAAGAACCATTAATACGACCAGGTATATCACCTTTAAGAGGTTGATATTCTTTAAATCGGTGTGCCATAATAGCCTCTCCCGCAGTAGCAGTTAGTAATTGGTTACGTAATCCTATTATCCCTCTAGAAGGAATAATAAACTCGCATACCATACGATCACCTTTAGCTTCCATGCTCAACATTTCTCCCTTTCGCATCGTAACCATTTCTACTGCCTTTCCTGAAACATGCTCGGGTAAGTCTATAGTCAATTCTTCGATAGGCTCACATTTTACTCCATCAATTTCTTTGATAATTACTTGTGGCTGCCCTATTTGTAATTCGTATCCTTCACGACGCATTGTTTCGATAAGAACAGAAAGGTGTAATACCCCTCTACCAAAAACCATAAATTTATCAGCACTATTTGTTTCTTCAACTCTAAGTGCCAGGTTTTTTTCTAACTCTTTTTCTAATCTTTCTTTGACATGTCTTGAAGTTACAAATTTTCCATCTTTACCAAAAAACGGAGAATCATTGATGGTAAACAACATACTCATGGTAGGCTCATCTATTGCAATGGTTGCAAGTCCTTCTGGGTTTTCGATGTCTGCCACAGTATCTCCAATCTCGAAACCTTCTAATCCTACCAGCGCACAAATATCTCCTGCTTCAATCTTTTCTACTTTTCTTCTTCCTAACCCTTCAAAGGTGTGCAATTCTTTGATTTTAGATTTTTTCACAGAACCATCACGCTTTACCAAAGAAACTTGCATTCCTTCTGTCAATGTCCCTCTTTGTAGGCGACCGATAGCGATACGACCTGTAAATGATGAAAAATCAAGAGATGTAATTAACATTTGAGGAGTTCCTTCTTCAACTTTTGGAGATGGAATATGCTCGATAACCATATCAAGCAACGGTTCTATATTTTCTGTTTCTTTTTTCCAATCATCACTCATCCAGTTGTTTTTGGCAGAACCATATACTGTTGGGAAATCCAATTGCCATTCTTCTGCTCCTAACTCAAACATAAGGTCAAACACTTTTTCATGAACCTCATCCGGCGTACAGTTTTCTTTATCTACTTTGTTTACAACAACACAAGGCTTCAATTTTAAGTCGATAGCTTTCTGTAATACAAATCGAGTTTGTGGCATTGGCCCTTCAAAAGCATCAACTAGCAATAAAACACCATCTGCCATGTTTAATACACGTTCTACTTCTCCTCCAAAATCGGCGTGACCCGGAGTATCTATGATATTAATCTTGGTTCCTTTGTAGGTTACAGAAACATTTTTTGAGGTAATTGTAATTCCTCTTTCACGCTCCAAATCATTATTATCCAAAATTAAATCGCCTGTATTTTCATTTTCGCGAAACAATTGGCAATGGTACATAATCTTGTCAACCAGAGTTGTTTTACCATGATCTACGTGAGCAATTATTGCAATATTTTTTATAGCTGTCATAAACGCCTCATTTTTAAGGGTGCAAAGGTACAAGTTATTTTGAAACGTTCTACACGAAAATAAGATTATTAAAAAGTTATTTATGATATAAGATCTATAATCCAGTATTGAATCTTCTACATTACTTTTTTTAAACTTGATCATATCATACATTTCAAAATCAATCTACTACCTCTGGACAAGCTCACAACACACGATCGGTAAAGTAAATATCTCTGAAATTTTGAGTATAGCCAAAGAGGATTTAAATCTCGATTATCGAGTAAAAGAAGTATCTTTGCGTTTTAAAATTATCATATGGATCTTTCTAATATCAAAAATCTAAAGAATCTCGAAGCCAATAATTTTTTCCTTTTAGCCGGCCCATGTGCTATAGAAAGCGAAGAAATGGCATTACGTATTGCTGAAGAAGTGGTTACTATTACTTCTAAATTAAAGATACCCTATGTATTCAAAGGATCTTTTAAAAAAGCAAATCGTAGTCGTATTGATAGTTTTACCGGTATTGGAAATGAAAAAGCTTTAAAAATACTTCGAAAAGTTGGAGAAACTTTTGAAATACCTACCATTACAGACATACATGAAAATGAAGATGCCGCTATGGCTGCAGAATATGTAGACATTTTACAGATTCCTGCTTTTTTAGTTCGTCAAACAGACCTTGTAGTAGCTGCTGCCAAAACAGGAAAAACAGTAAACCTTAAAAAAGGGCAGTTTATGAGCCCTGAAGCGATGCAACATGCTGTACGAAAGGTAAAAGATAGTGGTAATGATAATGCTATGATTACTGATCGAGGTACTATGTTTGGATATCAAGATATGATTGTAGATTTTAGAGGAATTCCTACTATGAAACAATATGGAACTACGGTTCTTGATGTTACACATTCACTTCAACAACCAAATCAAACCAGTGGTGTTACAGGTGGTCGTCCTGAAATGATCGAAACAATTGCAAGAGCAGGTATAGCAACGGGAGTTGATGGTTTATTTTTAGAAACACACTTTGATCCTGCTAATGCAAAGAGCGATGGAGCTAATATGCTTGATCTAAAATATTTAGAGCAACTCTTATCTAACCTTGTTGCAATACGTCAAACTATAATTAAGTTGTAAGCCTATTTATAGAATTTTTTGTCTTTTACTTTATAAGCGTCTTGAAGAATCTCTATTAGGATTTGATCTTGAATATCTTCTAGGCTGTTATATCGCATAGATTTCATTACTTTACGTCCTGCAGTCGTCATATATTCTATATTTTTTGTGATATGGCCTGCATTCCAAAATCCTACATCGACATACCCTTTGGTTGCGTTAAGATAACAAAAAGGTCTTTTTTCTATGTAATAAAATGGAATTTTGTATTTGTACAGTAATTCTACTCCCGGTACTGTCGTTTCTATAAGTACTTGAAGGTGTAATAGTATTGTTTTATAAGGCTCTGGCTGAGTAAGTATATAATTTTCGGCAGGGTTCATAGATTAAATTTAGTACCCTAAAATAAATACTTTGTTTGTTGATTACAAAACGCTTTTACTATTTACTTTCTAGTAGCGCAACTATTTCTGTATTTCCTTGCATACGTGCATGATCAACAGCTTTATTACCTCTGTTATCTTTTATTTTAAGATCTGCCCCATTTTTGAGTAACTCTTTTACAATTTCTGTATGACCAAACGTAGATGCAAATATTAAAGCAGTAGCATCATTATAATTTTGTTGATCGACAGTTACCTTATGTTTGATGAGCAGTTTTATCATTTCTACATACCCCTTAAAACAAGCCCCCATAAGTGCCGTATTGCCAGAAGTATCTTGTACATCAGGATTTGCACCATGCTCCAATAAATAAGTAGTCGTTTCAATTTGATTATTGTAAACCGCTAATATCAAAGGACTAAACCCTTTATGATTAACTGTATCTATGATTTTTGAGTTAGATTCATATAATTTTTTGATGGCATTGGTATTTCCATTTCTGCTATGCTCAAAGATATCTTCTTGAGTATATCCAAAAAAAGACATTAGTATAAAGGTTGTAAGAATAAGGTTTGATTTCATTGTATTTGATATTTATAAATTCTAAAATTCAATGGTTTTGTTTCTATTTTTATTCTGTTTTTTTAAAAATGTTATGACGCTGATTATTCAAAAACCAAATCAGTAATCACATCATTATTCTGGATCTTGATTTTCGTAAAAAATTGCTTAGCCGGGATTTGAGTAGGATACCAATTTCTATTTGGTTTTACAACGACTAATAATCCATCATCATCACCTATTGTTGCAAAGTCATTACTATTTTTATTTTTATCAAAAAGAGAAATATTATGCTTTTCAAATAATGTATTTACTAATAGCAAAGGTTGTTCGTTTATAATTCCTATTTCGCTAATATTCAAAATTGAATGTATTGAAAATGGCGTTTCAGTATTATTTTGCAAGTCTTGTCTGGCTATACATTCTAATAAATTACCGGTATCATCAAAAAAGTAAATAGCTTTTGCGTTCCAATCTTTAAATTCTGTCACAACCTCATCTTCCCCTATAGTCAACAATTGTAATTTATTGCTCATCCATTCTATAGCTTCTTGTAATTGGTTTCTTGGGATATTAAAAGCAAGATGATATATTGGGTTTTGATTTTCGACTAAAATACATTCAAGAAAGGTATCCCCAATCTGAAAACTCACTGATGTATCAGATTTAGTAACAATATCGAATCCAAGAACACTAGCATAAAAATGTTCTGTCTTTGATATATCTGGTGTTTGAATTGTTAATGAATTAATTTTCATATTTTTTGTTGATTTAAAGGAAAAAATCACCACCGAAGATCAAATCCGTTCAAGATGATCAACAGTGATGATCTATCAAAAATAATATGGCTGTAAGAAAATTATATTAGTTGCCTCCGGCAGACATAAAATCTTTTTGAGAAAACCCTAAAGCTTTAGCCACTCTCATCCCATAATCTCTGTCTGCTCTATAAAAATAAGAGATCATTGTTTTTTGAATTTTCTTGTTTTGAACCTGTCCTAAGTCGCTGATTAAATTTTTAATCAAATTTTGTTTTTCTTGATCAGATAATGTTCTATAAAAATCTCCTGCTTGTGCAAAGTCATTTGTTTTCGAAATTTTCTTTTGCATAATAGTTACATTCTCGAGTGTTTGCTCCGGGTCTTTATACGTACTATTTTCTGCTAGATCAACTTTATTACTTGGTTGATAATTAACATCAGGGTTTGGAAATTTTGAATTGTCTGCACTTGAGAAACTATCTGAATTATAGTTTACTACTTTTGCTTCCTTTGGTTGGTTGACTGCTATTTGTTGATTATTTGGTCCTAATCGATGTCTTTGTGTATCAAAGTAAGAAAATAGTCGCCCTTGCAATAATCTATCTTCTGATGTTTCTACTCCTGGGATTAAATTTCCGGGAGCCATTGCAATAGATTCAACCTCTTGAAAATAATTTACAGGGTTTCTATTAAGGGTCATAGTACCGATTTTAATTTTCTCAATTTTATCTGCAGGCCAATCTTTTGTAGCATCAAGTGGCCAAAAATCAAAACTATGTATGTCTTCTGGTTTGATAAGCTGTACATACAAATCCCACTCTGGATATTTTTTATTTTTAATATCGTTTCTAAGACTTATGGTAGCATGTTGCCAATCTTTTGATTGTTGATCAGCTGCCTGATCTAAATCTAAATTAACTTCTCCTTGTTTGCTTACCCAAGAATATTTTACATAGGTTACTTTTCCTTCTGCATTTACCCATTTAAACCCATGAACACTACTTCCATTCATAAATTGATACCCTTTTGGGATTCCTAGATCTGTATATAATCGAGTGATCATATGAGTTGCCTCTGGTACATGTGTAAAAAAGTCAAAAAAACGATTAGGGTCTTGTTTATTTGTAACCGGTGAAGGTTTCAAAGAATGCACCATATCCGGAAACTTAATCGCATCTCGTATAAAAAATACAGGAAGATTATTCCCTACAATATCATAGTTCCCTTTTTCTGTATAGAACTTTACGGCAAAACCTCTTGGATCTCTTGCTGTCTCAGGTGACCCTTTACCGTGAATTACGGTAGAAAAACGAACAGCAACATCGGTTTTTTTGCTATTACCCGAAAATAATACTGCTTTTGTGTACTGGGACATATCTTTGGTACTTACAAAATGACCAAAAGCACCAGCTCCTCTAGCATGTACGACACGCTCTGGTATACGCTCACGATCAAATGCCGCCAGTTTTTCGATAAGATGAATGTCTTCTAACAAAACAGGACCATATTCGCCTACTGTTTTTGAGTTCTGATTATCCCCAACGGGTACTCCCCCATTGGTTGTCATTACTTGTGCATAGCCCAATCCACTACAAAGGATTAAGATGATTAAAGAAAGCTTTTTCATGTGTGATATATTTTAAGATTATGTCTGTATTGCAAAACTACGGATCAAAGAGTATATTTATCAAATTAATAATTTATATACACTTATTTACAAAATAAATAACAATGACAATCCAACAACTTAAATATATTGTAGCTCTAGATCATAAAAGACATTATGTAAAAGCAGCAGAAGAATGTTTTGTGGCACAACCTACGCTTACTATACAGGTAAAAAAATTAGAAGAAGAACTTGGCACCACTATTTTCAACAGAGACAAAACTCCACTAGAACCTACTCCTATCGGTGAAATTCTTATTGCAAAAGCGCGATCTATACTAAGAGAAACGAATGAATTTAAAGAATTTGCCTATAATGAAAAAACACAATTATCTGGTGAATATACATTAGGAATCATCCCTACAATAGCGCCATATTTGTTACCACTTTTTTTAGATACCTTTTTAAAGGCTAATCCAGAAATCAATTTAGTGATCAAAGAAATGCAGACAGAGCATATTATAGAAGCTCTGCATAATGGTACTTTGGATATTAGTATTTTGTCTACACCATTATCTAATCCAGCCTTGAGAGAAATACATTTATATCAAGAGCCGTTTTTAGTTTACTGTAAAAACCCTAAGCAGTTTAGCACTTCTAATACTGTACATCAAGATGATTTAACACCAGAAGATTTATTATTATTAGAAGAAGGCCATTGTTTTAGAAATCAAGTACTAAATATTTGCAAAAAAAGCGAGGCTAAAAAGAATAAACATTTTGTTTTTGAAAGCGGTTCTATACAAACCATCAAAAATTTAGTCAAAGCAGGTTTAGGATATAGCTTAGTACCGCAATTGTCTGTTTTAGAACCTTCAGAAAGAACATTCATAAAACCTTTTCAAAACCCCAAACCGACAAGAGAGATAAGCCTCGTCGTAAACAAAAGCTTTACTAAAGAAAAACTTATAGAAACACTATTGGCAAACATAAAAAGAAACTTGCCTGATGAAGTTTCAAAACTTGATAATTATATCAAAGTAAGATGGAAATAATTCTGATACTTTTTGTATTTTATATTTTAAAATAGACAATACGAATCGTTTCATAATGGAAAAGAAAATAAAGCATTTAGAACTCATCCAAAATATTATTAATAGAATGAATTCTAATTCTTTTATTGTAAAAGGATGGTCGATAACATTAATCACAACCGTATTAGCACTCTATATATCTTCAAAAAATACATCATTTATTATCATTACCACTCTTATTTTCTTTTCATTTTGGATTATGGATGGGTTTTATATTTCAAGAGAACGTATGTTCAGAGACTTGTATGCTACGGTTGCCAATAAAAAAGAAGATGAAATTGATTTCAAAATGCAGATCCATCAATTTAATACAGGTAACAGAACATGGATATCAGGTATTTTTTCAAAAACATTACTCCCTTTTTATTGTGTATTACTTTTTGGAATTATCATGTTCTTAGTTCTTTCTTAGTAATCGTAAAAAAATTTGTGTGATTCATTTTTTTGTATTTACTTTGTAATTCAAAGTACTTTAAAAATGGATAATTCGGAATACTTAAAAGATATTAGTGAAATCAAAGACATGATGAATAAATCATCTCGTTTTTTTTCTCTAAGTGGTTTATCTGGTATCATGGCCGGGATTTATGCCTTGATTGGAGCATCTGTGGCATATTATCTAGTAAGTATAAGTGGTAGAAATTATGTGATATTAGATGGTAAATTGTTTACTTATATTTTACTGGACCTAGCTATTGTTGCTTTTTTAAGTATTGTAACCGGAATTTCGTTAAGCATCAGAAAAGCCAAAAAAAATAACGAACCTTTATGGAACGGAGCTTCAAAACGATTGGTTTCTGCTTTTTTAGTACCATTAATCACAGGTGGGATTTATATAATCATTAAAATATCTAGTAATCATTATGGTTTAACTGGTTCTTTGATGCTTATTTTTTATGGTTTAGCATTAGTAAATGCTTCAAAATATACTATTGGCAATGTAAAGTATTTGGGATACATAGAAATTTTACTAGGATTGATATGCGCTATATTTCCTGGGTATGGTTTTTGGTTTTGGGTACTTGGCTTTGGAGTGATGCATATTATTTACGGAAGCTTAATTTACTTTAATCACGGGTAAAAATTCCTGCATTACAGAAGTAAAAATGGGTAGTATAATTAACAACATAAACAAAGCCTTTGATCATCGAATTCGATTAGGGATCATGTCTATTCTTATGGTCAATGAATATGCAGATTTTAAAACATTAAAGGAATTATTGGGCGCAACTGATGGTAATTTGGCAAGCCATACCAAAGCCTTAGAAAAAGAAGAATATATAAGAGTCGAAAAATCATTTATTGGCCGAAAACCAAACACAAAATATAGCGCTACTAAAAATGGTCGTGAAGCTTTTAAAAAACATGTCGAAGCCATCGAAAAATTATTAAAACAACAGGGATAGTACTATTTTTTTTGAATTTAAACTTTGAAATTCAAAGTACTTTAAAAACTTAAAAAGATGAGAGCACTTATAATGGAAACTTTATACGAATGGAGCAAAAAACCATATCAAAAATGGTTTAAACATAATCCAGAATGGGATATTTCTACAAAAACATTATTAAAATATCCTAAATACAGCTTAGGGTTTCATTTGGGGTGTTTTTTGCTTAAACACGACTTTAACCCACAGCCCAAACTAGAGAATCATGATGTTTTTCATGTACTAACTGATACCGGAGTTTCTGTTCATGAAGAAATCGCCATGCAATACTATTTATTTGGAAACGGTAAACGCAGTCTATATATGCTATCAGTAATTGGTATTGGAACAATATGCTACCCTGATAAAATCAAGCTATTTAGAAGAGCATTGAGAAAAGGAAAAACAGCTTATCCATTTCATCAATTAGAATATCTAAAGCTTCTAGACCAATCTGTACAAAAACTAAAAACTACTTTTTTAATCACATCATTATGAAAATCACAAATTCGATAAACAAATATGCTCTTTTTATAGCTGCCTTAAGTTTTATTCTTGGCACCATTTTATTGATCGCTTATTTAGTAAGTCAATCCAATTCCCTCATTTCTGTGGGGCTGATCTATGTTACAATTGCACTAGCACTAAACACCATATCTTTTATAAGTGTCTTTGCAAATACTTTGATTCATCTAAAACACTATAAAGAAAACCTTGTCACCCTTGTACTCATTATTTTAAATATTCCTATTACGCTAGGATATATAACCATTGTAGAAAATCATTTCTTTTAATCCTATTTTTATCATGAACGCAACAATTAATAAACAGCTTCCCTTTGTTAAAGGATTTATATTGACTGTATCATTCAGTTTTATTCTGGTATTGATCAGGGTCATTAAAACCGAATCTATTTTATTTATATTTTTAATTTGGAATCTATTTTTAGCCTGTATACCATATGCAGTTACACTTCTATTGAGCTTAAAAAAAGTAAATCATTTTATTTTTTGGATGTGTTTTGGGATTTGGCTAGCCTTTCTTCCTAACTCTCCATACATCCTAACTGATTTACAGCATATCAGAACAAGTACATTATCGTCTGTATGGTTCGATGTATTATTGATTCTATCATTTGCAATCAATGGTTTAGTTATTGGCTTTGCTTCTCTATCCATGATGCAAGAATTGCTGAGAGAGCGATTTTCTAAAACCATTACAGATTTAATGATCCATTTGATACTTATACTTTGTGGCTTTGGGATTTATCTAGGTAGAGTCTTAAGATGGAATAGCTGGGACATCATACAAGATCCTATGGGTATCATTTCTGATATCGCCAAAAGGATCATATTTCCAACACAATATGTCAATACATGGGCCTTTACTTTAGGTTTCGGAATTTTCTTGATCATCACTTACAGGACGATGCAATCATATCACAGAAAAAAAGAATAAACATTAGTATCAAACTCAAAATAGCAAATTCAAAAAAACCCCTCATTTAGAATAAAATTTTTAAACAATTAAACTATGGAAAATCAAAAACAAAAAAAGTCTTTTGGGCAATGGCTCAAAACATCAATCACCGTAAGAATGATTATGATCGGGATTCTTATCCTCATATTACTTATCCCTTTATCGTATGTAAAAAGCTTAATCAAAGAACGTTCTTACAGACAACAAGAAGTTGTAAGTGAGATCAATCAAAAATGGGGTAACGAAGTACTTCTATATGGTCCTGCACTTAAAATTCCTTATCAGGTACATCATTTGAAAAAATCATGGGATGAAAAAACAAAAACATATATAGAAGAAGATGTTATTACAGTAAAACACGCATTCTTTTTTCCGAATACTTTAGATATCAAAGCCAATATTGAATCAGAAACCCTTGGCAGAAGCATTTATGAATCTGTTGTATATACTGCTGATATGAAAATAGAAGGATCTTTTACCGTTCCAAATTTTGAGATACAAGATATAGAGGCTTCCGATATTTTATGGAACAAAGCTACAGTTATTATCAACTCAACAAACTTGAAAGGTATTCGTAATAACCTAGAATTAAATATAGGAAACAAAAACTATCCACTACGGTCAAAATACACAGAAAACTCATACATTAATATGCTTGAGACCAAATTTCTCGAAGAAACTTCATTACCAAAAGAAAATACAGTTTCATTTCACATGAATTTAATGGTAAATGGAAGCGAGCAACTTAGATTTATTCCTGTAGGAAGAGAGACAAATGTATCGATGACATCCGATTGGGCATCTCCAAGTTTTAATGGTAATTATCTTCCTGATACCAAAACCAAAGAAATTTCAAAAGATGGCTTCAAAGCAAACTGGAAAGTTTTACAAATTAATAGAGAATTCGAACAAGAATTCTTCGGAGCTTTACCACAAATTAATAATTCTGCTTTTGGTGTAAAGCTATTGATCCCAGTAGATGAATACCAAAAAAGCGAGCGAGCTGCAAAATACGGTTATCTGGTAATAGCGCTTACTTTTCTTGTATTCTTTTTGATACAAACGATTAGTAAAATAGATATTCATCCTTTTCAATATCTGATGATTGGATTAGCGCTCACTATGTTTTATACATTACTAATTTCAATTTCTGAACATTCTAGTTTTTTACAAGCATATATCATTGCAGGAACAGCAGTAATCCTATTGACCAGTATATACTCTAAGGCTATTTTAAAGAGCATAAAATTTATGGGATTTGTTGCCATATCATTAACGGCATTATACAGCTTTATCTTTGTAATTATACAATTAGAAAATTATGCTTTATTAGTTGGTAGTATTGGCTTATTTCTAATCTTGGGTACGATCATGATGATCTCTCGTCGTATTGATTGGAAAAACGATTAAGTCACTTACATAAAATACATATATCTATTATAATAAACAATCAAAAAGTCGTGCTTCATATTTTTGAAGTGCGGCTTTTTGTATACATTTACTCTTAAAACTATTTTTGATGACAAAAATCCACTTAATAGCAGCTTTAGCATTACTCAATACTGTAATTTCTTGTAAAAATGAAAAGAAAGACCAAGTGCTAGAAACCAAAGAAATTACTTTTTCTAAAGAGGGAGAATTATCATTATTTTCGCTTTCTGACTCTATCCCAAAGCTTATTAAAAAAATTGATATTGAAATTGCAGATGATGATTATCAAATACAAACAGGGCTCATGTACCGAGAATCTATGAAGAACGATCAAGGAATGCTTTTTGTCTTTCCTGATGAAGAACCACATTCGTTCTATATGAAAAACACCCGATTTCCACTTGATATTATTTTTATTGATAGCAAACATAAAGTAGTGAGTATTCAAAAAAATGCACAACCATTAGATGAATCTTCTTTACCATCAGAAGGGCCTGCACAATACGTATTAGAAATAAACGCCAAATTATCAGATCAATGGAATCTAAAAGCAGGAGATTCTATATCGTTTACTAAAATGTAGTTGATTCTTTTTACATAAAAAATATAAGTACAAAAAATGTAAGACAAATTCATTATTACATTTTGAAAAACAAAAAAGCCCTATCAAAATTTGATAGGGCTTTTTTTTGTATTGAATTTTCTAAAATACCTTAGAAAAGTTCATATCTAATTATTTTGCTGTTGCAACTTCTTGCTCTTCTTTTGTTTTTTCCTCTTTTAACCCAACTCTTTTAACAGAGTCTCGCATAATAGGCGTTGCAATAAATAAAGAAGAATATGTTCCTATAAGCACACCTATAATAAGAGAGAACATAAATCCTCGAAGCGGTACTGCAAATATAAAAATGGCTACAAGCACCAGTAAAGTTGTTAAAGAAGTATTTAATGTACGACTCAAAGTACTATTTAAAGCTCCATTTACATTCGCATCTAAAGATCTACCAGTATGTTCTTTAAAAAATTCTCTAATTCTATCAAAAACAACCACTGTATCATTAAGTGAGTATCCTATTACAGTAAGTATAGCTGCAATAAATGCTTGATCGATTTCCATATTGAAAGGCATAAATTTCCAAGTCAAAGAGAATACTCCAAGTACTACCAATACATCATGGAATACTGCAGCAACTGCACCCAAACTAAATTGCCATCTTCTAAATCTAAATAGAATATACAGGAATACTACAATTAAAGATCCTAAAACAGACCAGAATGCAGCTTGCTTGATATCATCTGCAATAGTAGGTCCAACTTTCATAGACGACATGATCCCTACTTGCTTATCATCACTACCATTAGCAAATTCGTCATACGTTAATCCTTCTGTTAAATAAGGCTTTAATGCTTCGTATAGTTTATTTGTAATTTCAGTATCGATACCTTCTCCTGTCTCATTTACTTTATATTTTGTAGTAATCTTTAATTGATTATTAGCTCCCAGTGTTTTTGCCTGAGCACTTTCAAAAACAGCAACAAGATCTTTTTCTACCTCTGTAGGTACTACATCTTTTGCAAAACGTACAGTATATGTTCTACCCCCTACAAAATCAACTCCATAATCAAGACTTTGTGTAAATAATGACCCAATTCCGGCAAGAATAATAATCCCGGAAATAACATAAGCAATCTTGCGCTTTTTTAAGAAATCTATATTAACATTTTTGAATAGGTTTTTGGTAGCTCCAGTAGAAAACGCTAGTTCTTTTCCATTTTTGCCATACCCATCGATAAATAGACGAGTCACAAATATCGCAGTAAATAGAGAGGTTAAAATACCGATCAATAATGTTGTCGCAAAACCTTTAATTGGCCCTGTACCGATAACTAATAAAATCAAACCAGTTAATCCAGTGGTGATATTGGCATCAAGAATAGAAGACAATGCATTATTGAAACCGTCTCTAATTGCATCTACCTGAGATTTCCCTTTTGCCAATTCTTCTCTGATTCTTTCAAAGATAAGTACATTGGCATCTACAGACATACCTATAGTCAATACAATACCTGCAATACCAGGTAGTGTCAAAACAGCTTTTAAACCTGCTAATACACCAAAGATGAATAGAATATTTACTACCAAGGCTACATCAGCAAAAGCTCCTGCTTTTCCATAGTAAAAAATCATCCAGATCAAAATAAGTCCTAGAGCAATAGCAAAAGACATAATACCACTATCAATAGCTTCTTGTCCTAATGATGGACCCACTATTTCACTTTGAATAATGTCTGCAGAAGCAGGAAGTTTACCTGCTCTTAAAACGTTTGCCAAATCTTGTCCTTCTTCTATAGTAAAATCTCCTGATATCTCACTTCTACCTCCACTAATTTTTCCTCTGGAAACTCCTGGAGCAGAATACACTACATCATCAAGCACGATTGCTATTTGACTTCTTTGGTTGTAGGCACGTTCGGTCATTTCTTCCCATTTTTTAGCACCTTTACCATCCATCTGCATAGAAACTACTACATTGTTTGTTTGATCATACGCTTGCGTAGCATCTGTGATTACACCTCCACTAAGTTCTGGTGTATTATCGCGGTTTCCTTTTATAGCATATAGGTCTAATATTTCTGAATCTTTAGCCGGTTTTCCCCAAGCAAACTTTACATATCGTTGCTCTAACGGTAATAAAGCTCTTACTTTTGGATCATTAAGGTATGACATAAACTGATCTGCGTTCTTTTTTGCTACAGAAACAATTACAGGACCTCCTTGACCTCCTTGACCTGCTATAAGATCAAATAGAGGATTAACTTGTTCTTCTACTACAGTAGAGTCTTCTGCATCTTCTAGTAAATCTTCTATAGCAGAATCGGCATCTGTTTTTGTGCTATCAACTTGAACTGTCTCAACTTGAGTAGAGTCTAACTGTGTTGAATCTAAAATTGCTTCATCAGTTTCTTCTTTTACCTCTGGTTTTGACGTTTTTGTTTCGTCTGCTGCTTCTTTTAATACATTATTCGCTGCAAATAGGAAAGGAAGAATTTCTTCTGACTTAAATACATCCCAAAACTCTAACTGAGCAGTACTTTGTAATAAACTTTTAACCCTATCTACATCTTTTGCACCTGGTAATTCTACTAAGATACGACCAGACTCTCCTAAACGCTGGATATTTGGTTGAGTTACCCCGAATTTATCAATACGCTTACGCAATACTTCAAACGCAGAGGTTACTGATTCATCTATTTTCTTTCTTAAGATTGGTCTTACCTGATCATTAGTCATATCATATGTGATATCATCACTCAGGTTCTTATTTGCAAAAATATCAGGAGATGCAAGTTGCGCATCCGGTATTTTTTCAAACTCTATAAAAAAGTCTTCTATATATGTATTTTGACTATTTTTTTGTAATTCGTCTGTTGCCAGTAATGCCTGATTAAATGATGGATCTTTTGAATTATTTGCTAATCCTTTTAAAATATCTTTTACAGAGATTTGAAGAATAACGTTGATTCCTCCTTTAAGGTCCAGACCTTTGTTAAGCTCTTTACTTTTTGCATCATTATAACTAATAGAAGCAAATATTTCTTCTTTTCCTATAGAATCTAAATATTCACGTTCTGCGATTTCTCTTAACTTTGAGTAATTCTCTACTGTTTCTGCATATTTCTGTTGTGCATATGCTTCTGCTTCTTTTTCTTTTGTATAGGTAATATATGTATATGATAACTGATATATACATACCGCTCCAAATAATATGGCGAATATCCTAACAAGTCCTTTATTTTGCATTATTGATTTGTTTAGGTCGAATCATCAAACATGATGCATTCGACATTTGTTTTAAGTATTTATGATGGATCAATTTATGATCATCATTTGTATAAGTAAGTAGTAATTAAAAAACTTTGTCTTAGTTTTTTAATAATTTTCTTTTTTGATAGTAATCTTAAACTGTAGGGCCGGCTCGAACTTCCGGGATTTTATATGAAGTATTATCTATTGCTAATACAATAGCTGAATGTACTTTTTGTTTGACTTTACTACGTTTCTCAAAATCATTAGTAATTTCAATTATTGAAGTAAAATCGTATGAGTCATTTTTATAATTTTGTTTGTCTTGTTTTTGCTTTATTTCTAAAACAAGTTTCCCATTAAAGTCAGTATCAAAATCGGTACTCTTTTGGATTTCGTAGA
The DNA here is from genome assembly GCF_006443095.1 of Aquimarina algicola. Classification (GTDB taxonomy): domain Bacteria; phylum Bacteroidota; class Bacteroidia; order Flavobacteriales; family Flavobacteriaceae; genus Aquimarina; species Aquimarina algicola. Next base: position 84,548 of record NZ_VFWZ01000010.1, on the reverse strand, counting down.
CATCAAAGTTATAATTTGTAGTATTTTTATCTAAAGGAAGTTTATCATTGCCTTCATTGCTATTAGCAATATGATTATCTTCTATGCTAGATTCTTCAGAAAGAATCTTTTTTATGCATTCTACATCTTCATCGCTATAATAGCTAATTTTAAGTTTACCATTTTTTAGCTCCTTTGATATTCTTGTATTTACAGCACCAATTGATTGTAATTGTTTTTTTACAATTGCTATTGCATTTTGAGCTTCTAAAGATGTTACCTCGGCATCATCAAATTCTAAGACAATTTCTTGATTAGGTACAACAGCATTCTGCTGAATAACAATAAGCATTGCTAATACAGCGATAAGAGTTCTGAAGTACCATTTTTTCTTCATGCGGCAAATATAAAAAAATAAAAACTTCATAACCAAAGTACTCACATTAAATATATAATTACCGCATAACATTCTATATATTATTATTGAAAAATATCTTCAATGATTTAAGTATTAAAGTTGCTCTACTTCAATATTTTCAATCTGTACACCAGAAATCGCACCGCTATTCAAAATCATAGCTAGATCTTGAGCTTCTTCTTGAGAAAAAGCATTACTAATTTCTACTCTTCCTTCTTTAATTGGACTTGATACCGAAGGGGCAGTATAAACGATGTCATCAAAAACAATAGCAATATTAGACTGCTCTTCAAATACTCTCTGGGTGAGTTTTTCAAAAAGTTTAGCACCCTCCTCATTCATTTCTATATGTATAGATGGGTTTCCTAACTGCCCAAAGCTTTGGTTTGCATTTTTAATCATTTGCCCATTAAAAATCATTGTAGGATCTTTTTCTATTTTTATTGCATACAAAGGGAAGCTTTTTGTAACAATATCTTCTTTTCCCCAAACAAACTTTATATATTTCTTTTCTGATGGAAGGCTGGATTGAGCGACTTGCATTTGCAAATATGAGAATACTTGTGCTGTATCTTTTTCTTTAACATAGAATAATATCTGATCAAAATTATTTCTTTCTTGCACAAAAAGTTTGAATAAATTATTTGGATCATCCTCATTACTTATCAAAGCATTAACTTCTTTAAAAAAAGGCATCATTTCTTCTCTTTTAAACACATCAAATAATTGAATCTTACCTTCGGTTTCTATGATCCTTTTTACTCGATTTACCTCATAATTTGTAGCAATTTCAATATTCAATTCATTTTTAGCATCTCGCCTTTCTATTTTTGGTTTTTTACCAATTATTTCTAACCTCTTTGTAATAGATATTACGATATTTTCTCTTTCTTGTTCGGTCACATTACTGGAATAAGACACTGTCATTTTTATACTCTTATTCGGCTTAGGGTAGGATTTTCCTATCAAATTACAAGAAGATAAACCTGATATACAGATAAAGAGAAAAACAATTGATTTAAGATAAGACATTATTATAGATTTATACAAAAAGAGCTACCTAGTGGCAGCTCTTTTCTTATATGATACGATTATAATACTCAATGTTTAAAGTTCTAAAAGACCGTTAGTTTTGGTAACGCCTTCTGCACTTTCTGTAAGTTTTGCTTTTTCGGCATCGCTTAATTCGATTTCTACAATCTTTTCGATTCCATTTTTACCTAACACTACAGGAGTACCAATACAGATGTCATTTAATCCATATTCTCCTTCTAGGAAAGTAGAACAAGGGAAAATTTTCTTTTGATCACATGCAATAGCTTGTACAAGTCCTGACACTGCAGCTCCTGGAGCATACCATGCAGAAGTTCCTAATAATTTAGTAAGTGTAGCACCTCCTACTTTTGTATCTGCCGCTACTTGCTCTAATCGCTCTTCAGAAATAAATTCTGAAACAGGAACACTATTTCTAGTCGCTAATCTGGTTAAAGGCACCATCCCTTTATCACTATGACCTCCTATCACCATACCATCTACATCAGAGATTGGTGCTTCTAATGCTTCTGCTAATCTATACTTAAAACGTGCACTATCTAAAGCACCACCCATACCAATAATTCTATTTTTTGGAAGGTTTGTAGTTTTATGAACCAGATATGTCATTGTATCCATCGGGTTACTTACCACAATAATTATCGTATTTGGTGAATGTTGTATTAAGTTTGAAGATACATCTTTTACAATACCTGCATTAATCCCAATAAGCTCTTCTCTTGTCATTCCCGGTTTACGAGGAATCCCTGAAGTAATTACAGCAATATCACTTCCTGCAGTTTTTGAATAATCTCCCGTAGTACCTGTAATTTTAGTATCAAAACCATTTAAAGAGGCGGTTTGCATTAAGTCCATAGCTTTACCTTCTGCATATCCTTCTTTGATATCTAATAATACTACTTCTGAAGCAAAATTCTTTATCGCTATATATTCAGCACAACTAGCGCCTACGGCACCAGCACCTACTACTGTAACTTTCATTTTTATTTGTTATTTTGATTAATAATTAACTAAAGTTTTAGAATCATTCTAATTCTGTCGCGAAAATACGAATTCTTTCACGATTTCATTAACAAATAAAACGTTAATTACCAGCCAAAATGTACCCCCAGAGAAAGGTTTTGAAAATTTTGAAGTGAATAATCCAAATTCGCTCTAAAAACACCAAATTGAGCCTTTGCTCCTATTGTAGCTTTAACTCCATTTGTTTTGTTTTTTACGCTGATTGGATCTGTTAGTGTTTGGGATGAAAGAGGTCCATTTTGCACTTGATAGGTTCCTAAAACTTCTGCATCATTATTTCCAAAATAATAGCCAATCCCTCCATAAAAATTTAAAACAGGTAACCTTGTTGATACAATACTGGTAATAAAAAAAGCATTCGAATTTAATTCTACTTTTTGATCTTCTCCCGGGATTTGACTATTTTCATCTATATCATATGAGCCTTTTACATTTGTATATCCCACTAATCCAGAAAGTCTAACCGGCCATCTCTTTAATGGAAAAACCCAGTCTGTAAATTCGTGCTGAAATCCTATCCCGTACAATTGTACTTCTGCATCTTCAATTGCTTTTACCTTTGGCAGAAATCTTAATTTTATTTCAGTACTTTTAATCAATCCCATAGAAGCTTGTAAAAAACCACTAGGCACGACTCCCATTTCTGAGTCTGAAATACCGCCGGGCAATACTACTTCTAGTCCTGCTCCAACTCCATCTGTGATAACCACTGCTACGTCCTGTTGATTCGCTCCAAAAACATTACCTACGGTTTGTCTTACAGTTCCGTTTCTAAACGCAAGATTGTTATATTCTCTGGTATCTAATACAAAAGATTTTTTTTCTTCTCTTATAAAAGAAAGATTTCCCACGATACCAACTTCAAAGTGAAATAACTCTTTAACTTTTGCAGAATTGTACCATCCATTTGATACTGCATTGATTAGAGATTCTCCTGCGGCATCAAAATAATCTTCACTGAATTTCTGAGCATTATCAAGCCCTATCTCTAAAATTTGGTTTATATCTGTTTGTGAAAATCCAACACGTGTAAGAAGCAACGCTAATAACAAGGTGTATTTTTTCATAGGATTCGGGTTTTTATAGGCAGTGCAATATAAAAAAAATCGCTATACCTTTTAAGATATAGCGATCATATTATAACATGATAGCATTATTATGCGTCTATATTAGCATACACTGCATTCTTTTCTATAAACTCTCTACGTGGCGGCACTTCGTCTCCCATTAACATTGAAAAAATACGATCTGCTTCTGTTAGATTATCAATACTCACCCTTCTTAATGTTCTAAACTCAGGATTCATAGTAGTATCCCAAAGTTGTTCTGCATTCATCTCTCCAAGACCTTTATATCGTTGTATTTTGGCATTATCTCCAAACTCTTTCATGATAATATCTCTTTGGTCATCGTTCCAGGCATATTGTTTTTTAGCTCCTTTTTTAACCAAATATAACGGTGGAGCTGCAATATAAACGTGCCCCCCTTCTATAAGTTCTTTCATATATCTAAAGAAGAATGTTAAGATCAATGTAGAAATGTGGCTACCATCGACATCGGCATCACACATAATTACAATTTTATGGTAACGTAATTTTGAGATATTAAGTGCTTTACTATCTTCTTCTGTACCTATAGTTACCCCTAATGCAGTAAAAATATTTTTGATTTCTTCATTTTCAAATACTTTATGATGCATGGCCTTTTCTACATTCAATATTTTACCTCTCAATGGTAATATTGCCTGAAAATTACGGTCTCTACCTTGTTTTGCCGTTCCACCTGCAGAATCACCCTCTACAAGAAATACTTCACACAAAGCAGGGTCTTGTTCTGAACAATCTGATAATTTACCGGGTAACCCTCCTATACTCATGACAGTTTTACGCTGCACCATTTCACGAGCCTTCTTTGCTGCATGTCTTGCTTGAGCGGCAAGGATTACTTTTTCTACTATTGTTTTTGCATCAGATGGGTTCTCTTCTAGATAGTTTTCTAACATTTCGGAAACTGCCTGAGATACCGCAGAAGTAACTTCTCTATTTCCTAATTTAGTCTTGGTTTGCCCTTCAAATTGCGGTTCTGCTACCTTTACAGAAACAATAGCAGTAAGTCCTTCTCTAAAATCGTCTCCTGCGATTTCAAATTTTAGTTTATCCAACATTCCTGAAGCATCTGCATATTTTTTTAATGTAGATGTCAATCCTCTTCTAAAACCAGAAAGATGTGTTCCCCCTTCATGCGTATTAATATTATTCACGTAAGAATGAAGGTTTTCTGCATAGGAGTCGTTATATATCATAGCTACTTCTACAGGGATATTATTTTTTTCTCCCTCCATAGCTATGACTCTACCGATAATAGGGTTACGACTAGCATCAAGAAACTTAACAAACTCTCTTAATCCTTCTTCAGAATGGAATGTCTCGGACACAAACTCTCCTTTATCATCTTTGTGACGCAGATCAGTAAGTGTAATTTTGATTCCTTTATTAAGGTATGCCAGTTCCCGCATACGGCTTGCTAAAGTATCGTAATTATATTCTGTAGTTTGCTGAAATATCGTGGGATCTGGCTTAAAAGTAACGATAGTACCTCTAAAATCAGTATCGCCAGTAGATTTTACAGGATATAAAGTTTTTCCTCTTTCATATTCTTGTTCCCATACTTTTCCATCTCTATGCACATATGCATGCAAATGATCAGAAAGAGCATTCACACAAGAAACCCCAACTCCATGAAGTCCTCCAGATACTTTATAAGAATCTTTGTCAAATTTACCTCCAGCACCTATTTTAGTCATTACAACCTCTAGTGCTGAAACCCCTTCTTTTTTATGAATTTCTACAGGTATTCCTCGACCGTTATCCTTTGTTGTTATAGAGTTATCCTCATTTATTGTTACTTCGATAGTATCACAATGCCCTGCAAGAGCTTCGTCTATAGAGTTATCGACTACCTCGTATACTAAATGGTGTAACCCTCTTACACCTACATCTCCAATATACATAGACGGACGCATACGTACATGCTCCATCCCCTCTAATGCCTGAATACTATCGGCAGAATACTTATTTTTATTTGTTTCCTCGCTCATAAACCAGCTTTGTTTTATTATAAATATTGGTCAACAAACAAAGATAAAAAAAGAGTAAAAGGATAAAAGAATTTTATCCTCGATGATTTAAAGAGTTATCAACAATTAGTTAAGAAAAACACTAGAAAAAAGAAAAATGCTCTTAAAATCGATAAAAACAGCCTTAAAACGCATTTAAGATCAAAATAACATTTCTGTTAATTCCTTTTAACATTTTAGTTTTGAGCTTACAGGACGTAAATAACAATTCTTATTTTGAATCCCATTATTAATTTTTCATAAAAAAATAAAATTCAAAATAAAAAATTCAAAAAAATCGTTAATACTTTAATCAAAAAACAACCTTACAACAATTTAAATATCAAATAATTAGTAACAAAAACTAAAACAACAAAACGATTACTAGTCAGATCTCTACAGATAATCATTTATACCTACACATACTATTCTTTTATAATATTTTTAAATCGAGATTATATATACTAATTAATCATATTAATTCACAAACTCAAAAATTTTAATCATTTTGAAACTCATGAAATTTAAAAATGTTGTTAAATCAACAACGGTAACTACATTAATTTTAGGACTTATTGCAGCTTCTTGTTCTAGCGAAGATTTCGAAGAAGCCCCTGAAAATAGCGACAACGAAGTACAACTAACTGAAAAGTTCTTTTTAGGAGAAAAAGTACTTGTCGAAAAAATTGACAGTGAAACATACAAACTTGATGGCTCTGATATTTTATTATCTCCTGATCAATTATCAGATGCTGCTTTTGATTTAAAACAAAACCCTGAGCCTACCGGAGAAGTTAGTACAAAACTAGGATTAGCCGGAGGGATTAGAAAATGGCCTAATAATACTGTAATTTATGTTTTAGACAATAGCCTAACCGCAAATCAAATTGAGGTTACCAGAAACTCTATGGAAGAATGGTCAACCAAGACCAATGTAAAATTCAAACAAAGAACTAACGAAAATTATTATGTAACCATATCAAATGATGGGAGAAGTTGTAATTGTGGTTCTGCAAATCTCGGTGTAATAGGCAATAGAGGTGTAATTAGAATCGGAACCAGAACTAGTGAGGTAGTTATGATCCATGAGATTGGACATACTCTAGGATACATACATGAACAAAATAGATCTGATAGAGACAATCATGTAAGAATTTTATTTGAAAACATCCAAAATGGAGCAGAAAGTCAATTCAGAAAAAGCGACAGAGCTCAATTAATAGGTGATTTTGATATCCAATCTACGATGATGTACGGAGCATATACATTTAGTAAAAATGGAAGACCTACAATTACAAGATTAGATGGTAGCGTATATCCGAGAAGAAGTGCAAGATTATCTTCTGGTGATATTGCAGGAACAAACCAAGCATATCCTGGAGATAATGGTGGTGGTGACGGAAATGGCAACCCTGATACTTGCGAAGGAGTTGAAGAGTGGTCTAGAAATAGAAGCTATCAAGTAGGTGACAGAGTTACTTACCGCGGTTTTTTATATGAAAGAGATTTCTCTAGATGGAATAGAATTAAAGAGTGCGGCTCAAACCCAGAAGAAGATATCTGTAATGGAGTTTCTGAATACAGCAGAAATACAAGGTACAGTGCGGGTGACAAGGTTACTTTTAGAGGATTCTTATACGAACTACAAAGTAATGGAAGATGGTCGAATCAAGGACAGTGTGGCAACTAACCAAAGACATCCTATCTTAAACTGACTTAAACATAATCTCAACTTACCTAAAAACAGGAGGCTCAAAAAAATGAGTCTCCTGTTTTATTTTTTGATCCTTTCAAAAAAAGAATTCTTTCTGAAAATATTCTATTAAATATTCAAATTAATATGCTTCTTCATGAACATTAGCAACTGCTCTACCACTAGGATCATTCATATTTTTGAATGCCTCATCCCACTCTAATGCAATTTTTGTACTACAAGCAACAGAAGGTTCTTGAGGGACACTTAGTGCCGCTGTATCACTAGGGAAATGGCTTTCAAATATCGAACGGTAATAAAACTCTTCTTTATTTTGTGGGGTTTGAATAGGAAATCTAAAGTGAGCATTTTGTATTTGTTCATCAGTTACTTCTTTTTCAACAATTTCTTTCAAGGTATCAATCCAGCTATATCCAACTCCGTCAGAGAACTGTTCTTTTTGTCTCCACGCAACGCTTTCTGGCAAATATGATTCAAATGCTTTACGGATTACCCATTTTTCCATACGCTCACCATTAATCATTTTATCCTTTGGGTTAATTCTCATAGCTACATCTATAAACTCTTTATCCAAAAAAGGAACTCTCCCTTCTATACCCCATGCAGCAAGTGACTTATTAGCTCTAAGACAATCATACATATGCAATTTACCTAATTTACGCACAGTTTCATCGTGAAATTCTTTTGCATTTGGTGCTTTATGAAAATAAAGATATCCGCCAAAAATTTCATCTGCTCCTTCTCCTGATAAAACCATTTTTACTCCCATTGACTTAATGACCCTAGCCATCAAATACATAGGTGTAGAGGCTCTTATTGTGGTTATATCATATGTTTCTAATTTATAAATCACATCTCTGATTGCATCAAGCCCTTCTTGTATTGTAAATTTAATCTCATGATGTACAGTACCTATATGATCTGCTACTTTTCTAGCTGCTTCTAGATCAGGTGAACCTTCTAATCCAACAGAAAAAGAATGTAATTTAGGCCACCATGCATCTTTTGTATCTCCTGACTCTATTCGTTTTTCTGAATATTTTTTGGCTATTGCAGAAGTAACAGAAGAATCTAAACCTCCCGATAAGAGAACACCATAAGGAACATCAGACATTAATTGCCTATGTACGGCAGCCTCAAGAGCATCTCGCAATTCTTCTATACTAGTTTGGTTTTCTTGAACAGCTTCATACTCACTCCAATCTCTCACGTACCATTTTTTCAATTCCCCATCTTTACTATATAAATAATGACCCGGAGGAAACAATTCAACTTTTGTACAAAAGCCTTCTAAGGCTTTTAATTCTGAAGCGACATAAAATGTACCGTTTTGATCCCACCCCATATAAAGAGGTATAATCCCCATATGATCTCTAGATATTAAATATGAATCCTCTTCTGCATCGTACAAAGCAAAAGCAAAAATCCCATTCAGATCATCTAAAAAAGCTGCCCCTTTTTCTTTATATAGTGCTAAAATAATCTCACAATCAGACTCTGTTTGAAAATTATAAGTCCCTTCAAAGCTTTTTCTTAATTCTCTATGATTATATATTTCTCCATTTGCAGCCAAAATCAATTTTTTATCTTCACTAAACAAGGGTTGTTTTCCTGAGACAGGATCTACAATAGCTAAGCGTTCATGAGCAAGAATAGCATTAGTGTTTGCATAAATACCACTCCAATCAGGACCTCGATGCCTAATTTTTTTAGACATTTCTAATAGCTGAGATCTTAAAATTTCTGAATCCTGCTTCAAATCAAAAGCACAAACAATTCCGCACATATCTTATATTTCTAATAATTATATATGCAAATATTGATTCTTAACTACATTATAAAAACATAAAATCAAAAAACGATTACAATTTGAAACAAAAAATCAATTAAAACTATTTAAATATAACTAAATAATACAAATATGATCAATTCGACTATTAAATTGTTATTTGTAATTTTTAACAATTTTTATAGATACGATTAACATTTATCATTTAAGTTCGAGGATATCTTTACGTCTATTAAATAAATATAAATTTATAATCATGAAAAAATCACTCTTTTTAGTTGTTATTATGCTAATAGGAACTCTATCAACGGCAAATGCTCAAAAATTTTCAGGCTTACAAAAAAGTCCTACTGATATTGCATATGCCAAAGTAGATAGAAGAGCTAAACCAGAAATCAAAGTTATCTACAGTCGTCCTCAGAAAAAAGGTCGCGAAGTTTTTGGAAATCTTGTTGCATATGACAAAGTGTGGAGAACAGGAGCAGACGAAGCTACAGAAATCAAATTCTTTAAAGATGTAAAAATGGGAGACAAAGAAATTAAAGCAGGAACATATTCTTTGTTTACAATTCCTGGACAAAAAGAATGGACCATTATCATCAATTCTGATTTAGACAGTTGGGGAGCATATACATACGACGAGGGTAAAGATGTAGCGAGAATTAAAGTTCCTGTAACTAAAGGAGAAGAACTAGAAGTATTTTCTATAGCATTCAAAAAAGTAGACAAAGGATATCATATGGCTATGGGTTGGGAAACTTCTATTGTAGAAGTACCTTTCCATTTATAATCCTATCATTATAAAACAACTCTTATCAAATGATATATCTTCAATGATAAGAATAAAAAAATAACCTGACAAAAGTCAGGTTATTTTTACCCCCATAAAAATTTTATGTTTAATAATGGATTCATTTCTTATCTATGAATCGCATGTCCTGATGCTCCAGGTAGTTCTTTCAAAAAATCCATTACTACTCTGAATGTTAATCTAAATTTTGTGTAAAATAGCCCCATATTTTTTTATTTAGTTATTAATATATTTCGACAAATATAGAATCCCCTAGTAAGTCTGTAGCAAAATTATTGTGCTTTTTAGATAAAGATCAAAGTATTATCGACAACAAACATTTTTAAGAAATTCAAAAAAGTTATTTAAATAGTTTTTTTAATTAATTCAACAATTCATTTCTTCTTTATTACCTAATCTTTTTATCTATGTATAGCATTGCTACAAGCAGATGGTAATTGCTTTAAAAACGCCTTCAAAGCTTTTAAATCTAAAATAAAAATACCGTAAAATAATTTCATAATCGATTGATTTATAATTTATTACACAAAGATACTACTTACAAATATTGAGGGAAAGAAATTAACACTTTCAAAATAGTGTTTTAGATATAATTCAACCAATAATCGATATAAAACTAAAAAAGTAATAATATAACAAAAATAAATAAGGATATTTCTTACAATAAATACTTACGTTTTAGGGGGTTTTTCCCCTGTTTTAGCTTTTTTTAAGTTTGAATCAAATAATGATAATTAAATATCTAAGTAAATTTATTTCAAGTTCAATTAGAAATAAAAATTAACGTTCCCCAATAACTAAAAATACAAAAACTTAATATCTGCGTAAAACTTTTATAAGTTTAATTATCAACAATTTATAGTTTTAATATAAAATTAACTACATCAAAGTATTAATACTAGTAAGATAGTTCAATGTCTGTATTAATGAGTGGAAAATTCCCCAAGATATTATCGTCGCAAGGCATAAAGAGATGCCCCTGGAAGTTCTTTAATAAAACCTAAAAAGGTTTTGTAATGTAGCCCAAAAATAGTGTAAAATTTTTTCATAAGAATCTTGTTTTTAAATACTTACTTAAATTTAATACAATCTTGACAGACATCAAATAAGCCTTTACACAAAAAATAAAAAAATCGATATAATAGACTATAATATAGACATATAAAGAGAATTTGGCAATCAAATAAGGAAGCGAAGTAATCCTTTTCTTTCATTCACATAATTGTCAAAAGGATAAAGATTCTTTTTAGTATGGTTTTTCCGTAAGAAAAATAGCACGAATTACTTGTAATTTCACAAAAAACATCAGATATAACCAATATTTAACTCAAATGTTACGGAATATTTAAATATTTATGAGTTTGTAAAGAAACTTTCCACTTTGGATTTTTCATCACATAATCAACTATTAGCGGAATCATTTTTTCTCTTTTACTCCACTCCGGCTGAAGATACAAGATACAATCTTCAGAAACTTTTGAAGCTTGCTCTTCTGCAAATGCAAAATCGTTATTATTATAAACAATACATTTTAGTTCATCTGCTTTTTTATAAATATCCTCTTTAGGTAATTTCACTTTCTTTGGAGAAAGGCATATCCAATCCCAATCTCCAGTTAGTGGATACGCTCCAGAAGTTTCTATATGAGTTTTTGCTCCTTTACTTTTTAATGTGGCTGTAAGCACAGTCATGTCCCATGTCAACGGCTCTCCACCGGTAACCACAACAACATCACTATATTTTACAGCATTTTCTACAATTACATCTGTATCTGTAGGAGGATGTATTTCTGCATTCCAACTCTCTTTTACATCACACCAATGGCATCCTACATCGCAACCACCAATTCTCACAAAATAAGCCGCTGTCCCTTTATGATACCCTTCTCCCTGTATTGTATAAAATTCTTCCATAAGCGGAAGCATTTTACCTTCATCCACTAGTTGTTGTATACTTTTTTGCATAAGGGTGCAAAGATAATCAATAATAACACATTGATGATCTATAAAAAATTACTTTTTATCACAGGAAATTTATACAGAAAACCTCGAAATATTTTATTTACAACCTATTAGTCTTTTTTGATTGCAATACACTCTATCTCTATTTTAGCATTTACTGCTAGCCCTTTTGCTGCAAAAGTTGTTCTGGCAGGTTTCTGTGGAAAATAAGTAGTATAGATTTCATTAAAAGATTTAAAATCATCAATATCAGCAAGAATTACAGTACATTTTACAACATCATTCATTGTTAGTTTATGATGAGCCAAAACAGCTTTTATATTTTCTAGAGTTTGTTTTGTTTCTGCTTGTATACCACCTTCTACAAGTTTTCTGGTCGTATGATCCATTCCAACCTGACCGGATAAAAAGAACAAGTTGCCAACTTGAACTGCATCAGAAAAAGGTGCTTTTGTTTTTTTAGGTTCATGACTTTTGTGAAAAATCACTTTATCGGTTGTATCCTGAGCCTGAATTGTACTCACTACAAAAAACGAAAGAAATGCGAATAGAATAGTTTTACTAAAAAATATCATATTTTTAAAGAATTACTTTAGCATTAAAAATAACGTATTATTTCTATAGAAAAGTTAAGATTCCTATTTTTATCAAAATTTACATCTTATTATGAGTGATACTAAAGATTTTCTTGATCATATCAACCAAGGCTATACTACCAAAGGTGATTTTATTGCAATGGGAGCTGCTATGCATAATGGCGAAACGATAACAAATGCTCATGTAAAAATCCCTTTGAAAACATTAAACAGACATGGATTAATAGCGGGAGCTACCGGTACAGGAAAAACTAAAACATTACAGGTACTGGCAGAGAACTTAAGTGATAAAGGTATTCCGGTATTATTAATGGATATTAAAGGTGATCTTAGTGGTATTGCAGCAGCGAGTCCGGGACATCCTAAAATCGATGAAAGACATCAAAAAATTGGAATCCCGTTTGAAGCAAAAGATTTCCCGGTAGAAATGTTATCCCTTTCTGATCAAAATGGGGTAAGACTAAGAGCTACCGTAAGTGAATTTGGACCTGTTTTACTATCAAGAATATTAGATGTAACCTCAACTCAAGCTGGTATCATTGCAATAATTTTTAAATATTGTGATGACAACAAACTTCCTTTACTCGATCTCAAAGACCTGAAAAAAGTATTACAATTTGCTACACAAGAAGGTAAAAAAGAACTAGAAAAAGACTACGGAAGAATCTCTACGGCATCTACAGGCGCTATTTTACGTAAAATAGTAGAATTAGAACAACAAGGTGCTGATCTATTTTTTGGAGAAAAATCATTTGAAGTAAATGATTTGTGCCGACTTGATGATAATGGCAGAGGTGTCATTAATGTCATTAGACTTAATGACATACAAGATAGACCAAAATTGTTTTCTACATTTATGCTTAGCCTTCTTGCCGAAATATATGGTACTTTCCCAGAACAAGGAGATAGTGACAGACCAGAACTAATCATATTTCTGGATGAAGCACACTTGATTTTTAAAGAAGCTTCAAACGCATTGATGGATCAAATCGAAAGTATCGTAAAACTTATCCGATCAAAAGGAGTAGGGTTATATTTTGTTACTCAAAACCCAACTGATGTACCAGATGGCGTATTGAGTCAGCTAGGGCTTAAAATACAACATGCCTTAAGAGCTTTTACTGCTAAAGATAGAAAAGCAATTAAGCTTACTGCCGAAAATTACCCCATCTCAGAATATTATGATACAAAAGAAATATTAACATCTTTGGGTATTGGGGAAGCATTAGTTTCTGCACTTGATGAAAAAGGGCGCCCTACCCCACTAGCTGCGACTATGTTGAGAGCACCAATGAGTAGAATGGATATCCTTACCGATAAAGAGTTGAAAGATGTATTGAAAAAATCCAAACTTGCTTCAAAATATAATGAGGAAATCGATAGAGAAAGTGCTTATGAACTTTTAAATAAAAAAATTGAAAAAGCTGAAGCTGAAGAAGCTCAGGAAGCTGCTAAAAAAGAAAGAGAAAAACTAAATAAGACTTCTTCAAGGTCTAAAAGTGCTCCAAAAAGTAGTGCTACCGAAAAAGCGATTATCAAAGTATTAACAAGTGCAACTTTTATAAGGGGAGCATTAGGAGTATTAAACAAACTATTACGATAATATAATTATGTTATACTTATTGTAAAAGCTATTATAATTACAAATTGTATCTCTAATAAATTATATTTTTATATTCGATAGTGCACCATATATGTATTTTAAAATATTTTACGTTTATACAGATATATCACATTTAATTAAATCATCATGGTCTTAAGAATTTTACTAACTCTATTTGTAGCATTAGCAGTTATTGGTTGTCAAAACGAAACAAAAAATGATCCTTTTGAGATTACCAAAAACCGTATTGGATTATTAACTCATACTACTCAAGTCAAACAATTGGATTCGATTTTTGCAAATGATTCAATTTTGAAAACGACTGCCGACACACAATCCATATCTGCAACAAATCAAATTGAAATTTATGAAAAGGGAGGAGATAAACTCCTTATTTTAGAAGTAAAAAAAGAATCAGACCCTACTTCTACAATACAAACGATTCAAGTTATAGATTCTAGATACAAAACTACTTCTGGCTTATCTCCAGATGGAGTATTTAAAGATATCAAAGATCATTATACGGTCTCAAAAATTAATAATACCTTGAGCACTGCTGTTATATTTGTTGATAGTATTCAGGCATACTTTACCATAGACAAAAAAGAATTGCCAACAGAATTTCAGAATAATACAGACAAGAAAATAACAAATACCGATATTCCTGATTCTGCTAAAATCAAGAATTTTTGGATTAGTTGGGATCTTGAAGAATAATATACAAATGAAAAAAAACTATACCATTCAAAAATCTCCTTTTGTAGTTCCTACTACTGATGGTAAATTGATCGAAGAACATTTTGGAAAAGCTACTGATCAGAATGATCAAGTAAGTATTGCTCACATGATAGCACCTCCTTTTTGGAGTGAGCCTTTTCAAACGCCAGAATTTGACGAATATACGTATATCATAAAAGGTAAAAAACAATTGATTGTTGATGACGAAAAAATAATATTAGAAGCCGGACAATCAATAAAAATCCATAAAAACGCCAAAGTTCAATATTCAAACCCATTTGATGAAGCATGTGAATATATCGCCGTGTGCCTTCCGGCTTTTAGTATAGAAACTGTACATCGCGAAGGCGAATGAAAGAAAAGTATAAAAAATATCTCCCTATACTTCTTGGAAAATATATTCAATTTCTGTTTATAATTTCTCGGCAAAAAGCACTTCGCAAATCATATACACTATTTTGCACGCCAAGAAAAGGAAAAATTTTACCTGAACAAGAGGATTTTCTAGAAAATGCTGTAGACGAAGTAGTTGCTGTAGATAATATTGAAGTACAAACGTATAGATGGGCAGGATTGGGAGAAACCATACTACTTGTTCACGGATGGGAAAGTAATTCTCATCGCTGGAAAGGGTTAATACAAAAACTAAAAAAACAAGATTATAACATCATTGCTTTTGATGCACCTGCTCACGGATATTCTACAGGAAAGATTCTAAACATTCCTTTGTATTCACAATGTCTTCAAAAAATTGTTGAATTGTATCGCCCAAACCATATTATGGGGCACTCTGTAGGGGGCATGACAACTCTTTTTCATCAGTATATTTATCCTAATCAAGAAATAGAAAAATTGGTTGTACTAGCCCCTCCCTCAGAACTCGCTAGAATTATGAAAGGTTTTCAGCAAACATTACGCCTCTCTTCAAAGTTTATGAATACGCTGAGCCAATACTTTAAAGACAAACATGGTTTCTATTTTGATGAATTTTCTATATCCAAATTCTCTCAAAACATCTCACAAAAAGGGCTACTCATTCATGACAAAAATGATGATATCGCTCCTTACCAAGAGTCTGTAGCTATTAGTAACAATTGGAACGGAGTACAATTTGTATCGACAGAAAATTATGGACATTCTCTTTTTTTTGATGAAGTCGATACTATGATTATTGAATTCCTAAGAGCTTAAATAATAAGGTTACAATACAGACATTTTTCTCAAAAGTCTTTAAAAGACACTTAATACTCACTCAAAAGTATTGTTCCCTCATTCATACTTTTTCCTAGATGATCTTCAACATAGATTTATGGAAAATTTAAAGCCATACAACATGAAAAACATCATCTATATATCATTATTGTTAATGAGCTACATAGCTACAGCTCAAATTAGAGGAAATGCATTAACTATTCAAAAAAAGAACAGTATTACAGCAGAACATTTAGATACATCTAGGATGCTTCAAGATGAGATACAAGAATTTAGAACACAAAATTTAATCCCAAACCCCACATTGACAGTGGATGCAAAAGTCCTAAATAATATAGTCGCAGATTCATACACAGCAGTCTTCAATATTGTACAAATAGGAGAAACCTCTGAAGAGACGAATAAATTAATGAATGATCGAATTGCCAAAGTAAAAAGTCAACTTATTTCCAAAGGTATTTTAGAAAAAGAAATCATCATTGATATCATATCATTCGTTCCTGTATATGAGACGGTTGTTGAAAAGAAAATATTTAGCAAAAAATACAATGAAGTCCCAAAAGGATTTGAATTACAGCAAAATATTCATATAAAATTTAATAAAATAGAACAATTTGAAAATATACTTTCTGCTTGTGCTAATAATGAAATCTATAATCTTGTAAAGGTAGATTATTTTATAAATGATATAGAAAGCGTATATAAGCAGATGCGTGTAGAACTTTTAAAAATCATAAAAGAAAAACAACAATTTTATAACGACTTAGGTTTTGATCTAACGTTATACAATCCTATTGTTGCAGATAACAAATATTGCTATTTCCCAAAAGAGTTTTATAAAAATTACAAAGCGTTTACCAGTACTTCTTTGGAAGCATTAAGTAAAAAACAAGGTATTGTAAAAGCAAAAAAACAAACAACCTATTATTACGACCCGATCTCTTATAAAGCTTATGATAAAGTGATTAATGCTTCAATAGTAGAACCTGTAATACAAATAGGTTTGGAGGTAAAACTACAATATACACCAAAACCTGAAGAATCAAAACCAGTTGAAAAAGTAAAGATAATTCCAAAATACTTTTTAGTATCGCCAGATGGTACCATAGATGTAAAAGAACTAAAGGTAGAGTAATTTTTACAACAAAAGCACAAAGGCTGTTTAATAAAGTAACTATTTTGTATAATGAGCTTTTTAAACAGCCTTACCAAAGTAAATAGAAATCATTGTGATCATATTAATAAACGTTATTTTTGTATATCATTTTTATATGTATGTCAGAAAAAACATTAATACGACTCAATAAATACCTTAGCGAAGTTGGATATTGTTCTCGTCGTGAAGCAGATAAGCTTATAGATCAAGGCCGAGTTACTGTTAATAATGCTGTCCCGGAGATGGGAACAAAAGTTACTACAGATGATGTCGTAAAGGTCGATGGAGAGCTTGTTACAGAACCTAAGGAAGAACATGTATATCTCGCTTTTAATAAGCCGGTTGGCATTGTATGTACAACAGCACAAAACGAAAAAGATAATATAATAGATTATATCAATTATCCAAAACGCATATTTCCTATCGGGAGATTAGACAAACCCAGCGAAGGCCTTATCTTTTTGACAAGTGATGGTGACATTGTAAATAAAATCCTGAGAGCAAGAAATAATCACGAAAAAGAATATCTTGTTACTGTCAATAAATTGATCAGTCCTCAATTTATAAAACGAATGAGTAACGGTATCCCTATTCTCGATACGGTAACTCGTAAATGTGAAGTAGAGCAAATAAGCAAATATGATTTTAGAATTGTACTTACACAAGGACTTAATAGACAAATTCGTAGAATGTGTGAATATTTAGGTTACGATGTAATCAAATTGAAACGTATTAGGATTATGAATGTTACGCTCGATATTCCTTCAGGAAAATGGAGAAACCTAACTAAAGACGAATTGAAAATTATCAATGCTGATGTAAAAGGTTCCAGCAAAACCGAAGATGCCTCTCTACTAAACGATACAACAGAAGTAACCCAAAAAAGAACATCCAAAAATCGTAGATCAAGTTCTAACTCAAAACAAAGAAATGGAACTTCAAATTATAGACAATCTTCACCTAAAAAACGAAAAGATCGATTTAAATAGTCACGAAATAATGTAGTCAAAAAATCATTTTCTTTAACTTATAATTACCAAAAACATGTCGTTATCTCCTTTTCACCTTGCTATACCCGTTAATAATCTAGAAAAAGCAAGAACATTTTATAATACTGTTCTTGAGCTTGAAGAAGGCAGAAGTAGTGATCATTGGGTAGATTTTAATTTCTTTGGTCACCAATTAGTTATCCATTATAAAGATGAATCCAATAAAGAGGATATCCATACCAATCCAGTAGATGGAAAAAATGTGCCTGTTCCTCATTTTGGTTTGATATTAGAATGGAATGTTTGGCAAAACTTTGCTGATATGCTTTCAAAAAAAGGTATCGAATTTATTATAGAACCCTATATTAGGTTCAAGGGAGAAAAAGGAGAGCAAGCTACTATGTTCTTTTATGACCCTTGCGGAAATGCTTTAGAATTTAAATCTTTTAGAGATATATCACTAATCTTTGAAAAATAGTTAACAAAAACTTACAAAAACAAAAAAACACATGCGTTTTTAACATAAAATTACAACTGTTAATCCTTTTTTATTAACTTATGGCTGTTCTAAATACAACTACCATATTTAATTTAATCGGATTCAGTTATGAAAAACACCACGCTTTTATACATAGGACTACTATTATTAATCATAAATGCTTGTGTACCGCAATCAGACTTTGATAAATTAAAAGAAGAAAACGAAAGACTAAAAAAGGAAATTGCTGATTGTAATCTTACTCCTTCTCAAATTATTGAACAAGCGTACGAATACTATGATAAACTAGAATATACAAAAAGTAAAGACCGCTTAGTTTTTCTAATCGATAAGTATCCGGATTCAAAACCTGCCAGAAAAGGAAAGAGCTTACTCAAAAAAGTAGAAAAAGAAATTCTACAAAATGAAAAAGCGTTACAAAAAGAAAAGCAAAAAGAAGATAGCAACGAAAACTATAAAGAAGCGCTATCAAAAATGAAGAAAAAATATGATGTTGCCAATGAAGTTACCTGGTACTCTGATAAAACATCGACTCAATATAATGATGATAACTTCATACAAGCTTACATAGGAAAAAAAGAAAAACGCAAACCCTGGTTAGGGTTATCTATCAACTATTTCTCTAAAGAAGACTGGTTATTTATTCAAAAAATTGAAATTACGACAGACGATAAAACCCATGTAATTGAAGAAAACACACCAGGAGAGTTCAACGCCAAAGAAGAATCAGGAGGAAAACGAGAATGGTTAGATCGTATTGTAAAAGAAAAAGATTTTGCACTATTAAAAGCTATTGCATCTTGTAAAAAAGGAAACATCAAATTCACAGGAAAAAATAAAGAAAAATCAATTAATATTAGCAAAGGAGAGATCAAAGCTATTCAAAACATTTTAAATGCATATACAGCTTTAGGAGGAAAAACAGATTTATAAATCATATCTCTTATTAACTAGAAGTATACTTTAAAAGTAAACCTATAGAACTAGAAAATATTAAGCAATTTTTCTTTTGTCTGTATTGCAAGAAATTAAAAAATATAGTTTCAGCAAACGACTCCTATTTAAGGAATACTTTAGATTTATAACGATTTTCGTAAAAATTCTTCATATCTTCTGCTCCAAAAATTAAAGAAAAAGATGGATTTTACAAACCCTTTGGTTTATGGTGTGCCCTGTTTTTTAGGATTAATTCTACTCGAACTAACGTATAGCAAGACACATGACAAAAAAGATTTATACGAATGGAAAGATCTTACTGCTAGTCTGGCAATGGGGGTTGGTTCTGCATTATTAGCCCCACTTATCAAAACGATATCAGCAATTGTTATTTTTAATTTTGTTTACGAAGTATTTAATCCTGAAATAGATGGTGTACGAACAAATATAATGGGTTGGACATCTTTTGGGTATGCATGGTATGTTTGGTTAATTTGCCAATTATTAGATGATTTTACATACTACTGGTTTCATAGACAAAACCATATGGTAAGAGCACTATGGGCTGCTCATATTGTTCATCACTCTTCTGATAACTTTAACTTGGGAACAGCTGTTCGTAACGGATGGTTCACAATACTATACAAACCACTTTTTTATATGTGGCTTCCTGCAATTGGGTTTCCGCCAGAGATGGTTGTCGTATGTTTGGGTATAGAAGCGTTATGGCAGTTCCAACTTCATTCTGTATATATTCCCAAAATGGGATTCTTAGAAAAAATATTCAACACACATACAATGCATCAAGTACATCATGCTAAAAATGTTGAATATATGGATAAAAATCATGGTGGATTCCTCAATATCTTTGATAAGATTTTTGGTACGTGGAAAGAGCTTGATGAAAATATTGAAATTCAGTATGGAGTGACTCATGCTCCTAATTCTTATAATCCCTGGGTTATCTTAACACATGAGTACAAAGATATTTGGAACGACACCAAAAAGTCAAAAAACTGGTATCACAAATTTATGTATATTTTTGGCCCTCCCGGTTGGAGTCATGATGGTAGTACACTGACTGTTAAGCAAATGCAACGACAACTGAAATTAAAAAAAACAAAAGAAGCAAAAGGAACAAAAATAGCAACCGTAAGTTAATTGCAGATTACAACTCTTAAATGCTAATAACATGAATTATCAGGATCTTATTGATAAACAGCGCCAGTTTTTTGAAACCAACACTACAAAAGATATTTCTTTTAGATGTAAAGAATTAAAACGTCTTAAAAGTATCTTACAGGCTAATGAAACTCAGTTATATCAAGCAATAGATCAAGATTTTAAAAAGTCTGAATTTGAAACTTACGTAACTGAATTATCAATTATTTATCATGAAATTGATCTAGCTGTTTCAAATGTAAAAAAATGGGCAAGAAAGAAAAGAGTTAGAACAAGCTTACCTAATCTTCCCGGTAAGAATTATATAATCCCTGAACCTTATGGTTCTGTTCTCATTATAGGTGCCTGGAACTATCCTTATCAGCTATCGTTGTGTCCTGCTATTGCGGCTATTGCTGCCGGATGTACAGTAATACTAAAGCCAAGCGAAGTACCTGCTCGCACCTCTGCAATAATGGCAAAGCTAATTAATGAGAATTTTGATCCAAATTTCTTCAAAGTTGTAGAAGGCAGTGTAGAAGAAACAACTGCTTTGCTCAATATTAAATTTGACAAAATATTTTTTACCGGTAGTGTAGCTGTAGGAAAAATTGTATACCAAGCAGCCGCAAAACATCTTACTCCTGTTACCTTAGAACTTGGAGGAAAAAGCCCTGCTATCATTACCAAAGATGCTAATATTGATATGACAGCAAAAAGACTGGTTTGGGCCAAATTTTTAAATGCTGGACAAACTTGTATCGCTCCGGATTATGTACTTGCAGAAGGTGAAATTTATGAAAAGCTTTTATCATCTATCAAAACTTATATAGAAAAAGCCGATTATCATGTAGCTAATCACAACTATACTCAAATTATAAATCATAAAAACTTTGATCGTTTATCAGAGCTTATTGATCATGACAAAGTATTCTATGGGGGAGATTGTGACAAAGAAAACAGGACTATTTCTCCAACTGTTTTAAAGGATTCTTCATTTTCTGATTTGGTGATGCAAGACGAGATTTTTGGTCCTATATTACCTACAATACCTTATCAAACAATTGAAGAAGCAATACAAAAAGTAAAAACACTTTCTAAACCCCTCTCCTGCTATATTTTTACCAAAAATAAAAATATCAAAAACAAAATACTGAATGAAATCTCATTTGGAGGAGGTGCAATAAACGATGCTGTCATGCATTTTACAGAACATACACTTCCTTTTGGAGGAGTTGGAAACAGTGGGATTGGTAATTATCACGGTAAATATGGATTCGAAGCGTTTTCTCATCTAAAAAGCGTGCTACAAAAGCCATTTTTGATTGAGCCTAATTTTAAATATCCTCCGTATAATGAGAAAAAGCTACGTTTTTTAAAAAGGATTATCGGATAAAAAATATACATTACAATAAAATTCTTCTGATTATTTTATGATTTCATAAAGTGATTTTGTGATATAAAAGTCTTATTTTCAATATCATAAAATTACTTTAAAACCTTACTCATGAAATTATCCAAAAAAATGGGGAGATTGCATTATCGCCGACTTTCCAGAAATGAAACCAAAAATATTTTAGGCGGACATACTAAAAATAACTGTTTTGATATCATAGATGCTTGCCAAATACAATGTGCATCTCCATCTAGACCAGAATTTTTTGCCTGCTATATACCTTGCTTAAGAAATGGCGGTTGCTACAATGGTTAGCACTATTTCTGAATCTTCTTTATAACCTTAAAATATTAATTCTTAAAACCAAACAATATGACAAGTTTTAAAAAACTTAAAACCGCTAAATATCGAATATTAAAGAGAAATGAAGCTTCTTATATAAACGGAGGGGCAATTTCATGTTCAGTAATCAGGGATGAATGTATATCAAAATGTGGTGACGATCAGAGTTATTGCTTTCTCTTTTGTATGGATGATGCAGGATGCCCCTTGTATTAAAAACAACTCTTTAAACCTTAAAACTAAATAATATGACAAATTTCAAACAACTTAAAAATGCTGATTATCGCACATTAAACCGTAATGAAGCCGTTTGTATAAATGGAGGAAGAAATTCGTGTTCTGAAATCAGAGCTAATTGTGCATCCAGATGTGGTAATGACTATAGTTTCTGTTTTTATTCTTGTGTGGATGCCGCTGGATGTCCTGTATAATTTCAAAAAATACAACTCTTAAAACCAAATATTATGACAAATTTTAAAAAACTCAAAAATGCTGATTATCGTATCTTAAAAAGAAGTGAAGCAACCACTATTAATGGAGGGTTTGGAGAACCAAATTGTAATGGTCCTTGCGGTCCAATACGATGCGCATGTGAGCAAAGTTGTGGAGACAATTACAGTTTTTGCTTCCATAATTGTGTAACCAATGCGGGGTGCCCAATCTAAATTTAAAATCGAACTCTAAAAACTTATTAAGATCATGAAAAGCTTAAAACAACTACAGAGGTTAAATTTTCGAAAATTAACTCGTAAAGAAAATACCAAAATAACTGGTGGCCTGTCTGGTCTCCCTTCTTGTACAGAAAATTGCAGAGCAATTTGTTTATCAGACCCTAGAACAACTCCATTCGAGCCATGCTTTAGCGATTGTTTGAGGATAAATGGTTGCTAAAAATATACGTTTAAAAACGAACCTCAAAAGTCTATAATTTTTGAGGTTCGTCTTTATTTTATTTAATCTTGAAGTTTATAGCTTTCAGAAGCTAATAAATCCAAAATATAATTTTCTACCTCGACTGTATCCCAGTTTGATTCAATATCCTCTAGCTGCATTACTCTTTTCATAATATTTGCCTGTTGGTCACCTATTTCTAATGCTTCTGAATATGGGCGATGACTAAACGTAACCCTAGAATACAACGGTAACCACTTATCTGGATATTTTTCTGAAAACTTTTTTTCAATCTTTTTTTGTAATAAGAAAACAGGATCGGCAGTTTTGCTACTCATTTCCATAAAATTACGATATGATAATTCTGCTATAGCATCTGTATTAGGTTTACGTGATTTTTGGTAGGTTTCAAAAATTGCTTGCCAGTCTTCATCGCCAAGTTGTTCTATAATATCGTCTAATACAGATATATCTTCAAATCCAGCATTCATTCCTTGACCATAAAAAGGAACAATTGCATGTGCAGAGTCGCCTATCAACGCTACTTTGTTCCAGTATGACCATGGATAACATTTCATGGTTACCAAAGCACTTGTAGGATTACTTTCAAAATCTTCGATCAGTGAAGGCATAATTTCTAAAGTATCCGGAAAATACTTCTCCCAAAATTGCTGTACCGATGCTCTATCAGATAATTTTTCAAAAGAATACTCTCCTTCATGGGGCATAAACAATGTACAAGTAAAACTACCATCTATATTTGGTAATGCAATCAACATAAATTTACCTCTTGGCCAAATATGCAATGAGTTTTTATCTAATTTATGAGTCCCATCAGGATTTGGAGGTATTGTTAGTTCCTTATACCCTGTATCTAGAAAGTCTTGAGAATAATCAAATCGACTTCTTCGCTGCATTTTGTGACGCACTCTTGAAAAAGCACCATCACAACCAAAAATCATATCATACTGATATTCTTTCCATTCTCCTTTTTCTGTTTCTCCTGTGTATATTTTGGCTTCAGGGAGATTAACATCCCAAACTTTTTCATTGAATCTAAAAACAACACCGGCTTCTTCTGCCAATGTTATCATTTTTCTATTTAACACACCTCTTGAAATAGAATAGATAGCTTCATTTTCTTTACCATAATATTGATGATAAACAGGCTTATCTGATGTGTGCATCGTCCTTTTATACATGGGGATTGCTAATGCTCTAACCTCATCCCCTATACCGACTCTATCGAGTGTTTTCCACCCTCGAACAGACATTGCCAAATTGATTGAACGACCACTAAACCTTATTGTTCTTATATCTGGTCGCCTATCAAAAACTGTAACATTGTAATTGCGTTTTCTTAGATAAAGAGCTAATAACGAACCTACAAGTCCGCTTCCTACTATAGCTATATTCTTCTTTTGCATAAAATAGTCCTACTAACAACCTACTGAAAGATAATAGAGTGATAATAGAACTCGAGCTTTAATGTTTTCAGTAGGTTGGCTCTTTGTTGTGATAAGAGCATGTGCAGACATTAAAACCTTCGGTAAATGTAATGATTATTAATGAGAAAAGCATTACATACTGCGACTGGCATTAAATATAACGTATTACATTTCTCATCTCTTGTCATCAAAGTCATAGAATTACAATCTTGCTTTTATAGAAAATAACAATGGATATAATCTATCTTTTGAAACGTACATACCCTGATCAGTATCAAGAGATATCATTTCCGGAAAAATCTCATAGGGTGAAGCATCATGCTCTTTAAGATATTCGATCGTAAGCCCTGCCTCTGACAAAGAAGACACCACTTCTCCCAACCCATGATTCCAGCCAAATTCTTTGCTAATCATATTTGCATTTGTATCTGCATAAGTACCTTGATATTCTTCATAGATTACCTCTTTTTGCTGATACCCATATTTCAATACAGGAGGGTGTTGTAAATAATCAAACATCCAAACTATTGGATGAAATTCTACCATATAAAACACTCCTCCATTTTGTAATCGTTCTGCTATCATTTTTGCCCATGGTTTTAAATCAGGCAGCCAACCGATTACTCCATAACTTGTATAAACGATATCAAATTTTTCCTCGACAAAATTAGAGGTTTCCAATACATTGCAACACACAAAATTTGCGTCTAACTCAAGGTCTTCATTAAGTTTCTTTGCTAACGTAATCCCATTTTCGGACAAATCAACACCCGTACATTTTGCTCCCATTCTACTCCAACTCAAAGTATCCTGGCCAAAGTGACATTGTAAATGCAATAATGACTTTCCTGAAACATCACCAAGTGCTTCTAGTTCATATTTTTTTAAAGAAGTTTTTCCCTTCTTAAAACGATCAAGATCATAAAAATCACTACTTGCATGTATAGCTACTTTTTCATTCCATGTTTCTTTATTTGTGTCAAAATATTTCTGAAATTCTTTAGACATAATTTTAAGGGTTTCGTTAGATTTGACTTTCATAAATTTAAAAAAGTATATGGATCGTTACACCTTGCAAGATCTTATAGAAATGCCGTCTAGATATCGTGCTAATTTAATCAATAGTTGTACAGGGTATAAATCCTGTAATCTACTTGCTACTAAAGGTAAAAATGGAATTACCAATGTCGCTATTTTTAATTCTATTATACATATCGGCAGCAACCCACCTATGTTGGGTTTTATATTAAGACCTACTACAGTTCCCAGAAACACATACAAAAACCTTAAAGAAACAGGTTTTTTTACTGTAAACCAAGTACACAAAGATCAAATTACAGATGCTCATCATACTGCCGCAAAATACGATGAGAACATTTCTGAATTTGAAAAAACGAATCTTGAACCAGAATATCTAGATGATTTTTATCCTCCTTATGTACAAAACAGTCCTATCCAAATAGGATGCAAATACGTAAATGAATATCATATCGTAGAAAATGACACACTTCTAATTATCGGAGCCATTCAACATATACATCTTGATAACAAATTATTACACAACGATGGCTGGGTTCAATTAGACAAAGCTGAAACTGTGTCTTGCATTGGATTAGACGGGTATGCCTTACCACATTTACTAAATCGTTTTCAATATCCAAAACCAGACAAATCAACTCAATCTTTATTTGAGAAATAACTCTGTTAAAGTAAGTCCTTTATAATTTTATCAAAACCTTAAGACTTGGTTTTTTTGTAACTATTGCAAAGGGATTTTTTATTACCTAATTTTAACGTGAGTTCTATATAAAAACTAACGAACAGAAATTAAGGTATCAGCATAATTTTCATAAGATTAACAGTAAATTCTTGTGGTAAAATAATATCAGATTTCTTCAGATAACATAAGAACTCCCACTAATTATCTATGATGAAATATTCTATAAAAGATCTCAAAAAAATTCCTGATTTTGTAAATGTTCCCGATCAACAATTACAGTGGCTCATCGACAAATCTTATATACAAACCTTCAAACAAGGTGAATATGTTTTAAAAAAAGGAGAACCTATTGATAATTTATCCATTATTCTAAAGGGATATATTGACCTAAAAATACAACAAAATGGAAATTATAAATTAATCAAAAAAATGGGTCCCAATACAATAGGAGGTGTATTACCATTTTCTCGTTTAAGTTCTTCTATAGGGTATAGTGAGGTAATTGAAGACTCAGAAATATTATTTCTCAACAAATCTTTTTTCAGAGAAATGGTAGCAAATCATTATGAATTAACAGAAAGCCTTGTACATCATATGACGTCTAGAGTTCGAGAGCTTACACGTGATAATGTACAATCAGAAAAAATGATGGCCTTAGGAAAACTCTCTGCAGGACTTGCCCATGAGCTTAACAACCCCGCTTCTGCGATGCAAAGAAGTGCAAAAGCCTTAAAAAAACACCTTTCTCATGTTCCTGAAAAATTTAAAAGAATTATGTCTATTGATGTGTCTGAAGAAGAAATAGACACAATCAATAATTTAATCTTTGACAGGATTAATAATCGTCCTGAAAATAATATGAAACTCACAGAACGATTAGAAAAAGAAGACGAATTAGAGTTGTGGTTAGAAGAACATGGTGTCGAAAATGCATTTGAATATACTGAAACCTTCCTTGATTTTTGTATGGATGCCACTGTTATTAGTGAAATTCATAATAACTCGCAAAATGATAACTTTTTGGAAGCTATAGAATGGATAGAAGACGTATTAACTACAGAAAAAATTATTGACGAAATAGACGAAGCATCAGATAGAATATCTAGCTTGGTAAAGTCAATAAAGAGTTATACGCATATGGATCAAACTCCCGAAAAAATAAATACTGATATCCATGTTGGTATTAAGAGTACACTCATAATGCTTAACCATAAATTCAAAAGAAAAAATATTGCACTTGAAAAACATTTTGAAAAAGACCTACCGCAACCAAAACTTTTTGTTAGTGAGATCAATCAAGTGTGGACAAATCTTATCGATAATGCCATAGATGCTATGGATCATTCTGGAAAACTGATTATTACGACCAGTAAAGACAATAACTTTATCAAAATTACAATTACAGATAATGGGCATGGAATCCCCGAAGAACATATCAATCAAATTTTTGATCCTTTTTTTACTACCAAAAGTATCGGCAAAGGGACAGGAATGGGACTAGAAGTCGTACAACGAATTATCAATCAACATAATGGCGAAATAAAAGTAACATCCAAAAAAGGTGAAACTACCTTTACTGTTTGCTTACCAATTTTATAAAAGTAATCAGGTATGCTAAACAAATTTTAATAAGACATATGATCTAATAAAAAGTTGAACTGATCAGGATAACTTCAGTTTTTAGCTTATATTGACCTATAAAAAGAAGCAACACACAATGAAAAAACCTATCATATTTGCACTAGATGATGATGCGCAAGTATTAAGAGCTGTAACTCGTGATTTAAAATCAGAATACCGTACAACTTATAGAATTATGAGTACTGATTCTGCAAATGATGCTCTAGAAGCTTTGGAAGAGCTAAAAAGAAAAGGAGAATCGATTGCCTTATTTCTCGTAGATCAACGAATGCCAGAAATGTTGGGAGTAGATTTTTTAGCCAGAGCCAAAAAATACTATCCGGAAGCAAAAAAAGTACTTTTAACAGCTTATTCTGACACAGACGCTGCGATTAAAGCAATAAATGATGTACAATTAGACTACTATCTGACAAAACCCTGGAACCCTCCAGAAGAAAAACTATATCCAACACTAGATGATTTACTTGATGCATGGCAACTTAATTTTAAACCAGAATTTGATGGTATTAAAGTTGTGGGGTATCAATTTTCTCCAAAATCTCACAATATCAAGGATTTTTTATCCAGTAATTTATTTCCATTTCAATGGTTAGATATAGAAACTAATGAAAAGGCAAAAGAGTACACATCACTTTATAAACTAGATACAAAAGACATGCCCGTTGTTTCTTTACAAGATGGAACTTGTCTTAAGAATCCGGATATTGTTGAACTTGCTACTGCATTAGGGTTAAATGCTGAACCAAAAGAAAACTTATACGATGTTGTCATTATAGGAGCTGGTCCTTCTGGGTTGGCTGCCGCCGTATACGCCGGTTCTGAAGGTCTCAATGCCTTATTAATAGAAAAACATGCTCCCGGAGGACAAGCCGGAACCAGCTCTAGAATCGAAAACTATTTAGGTTTCCCTAATGGACTTAGCGGACAAGAGCTTACACATAGAGCGATTACTCAAGCCAAAAGATTTGGAATTGAGTTTTTATCACCACAAGAAGTTACTTCTATCTCTGAAGAAAATGGGTATAAAAATATTACATTGGCAGACGGCAAATCTATTTCTACCAAAAGTGTTATCATAACAACCGGTGTAAATTACAGAAGATTAGATGCCGAAGGTATAGACAACTATACCGGTGCTGGTGTATACTATGGATCTTCTATGACAGAAGCCCAAGCATGTTGCGAAAAAGAAGTATACATTGTAGGTGGTGGTAATTCTGCCGGCCAATCAGCAGTATATCTATCTAAATTTGCCAAAAATGTATCAATAATCATTCGAAAAAAAGATTTGAGCAGTAGCATGTCTAGCTATCTTATCGATCAAATTGATGCAATAGACAATATAAAAGTTATCGGCAATACCAATGTAACCAAAGCCCATGGAGAAAATGATCGCCTTACAACTCTTGAACTAACCAATAAAAATACTTTAGAAACAAGAGAAGTAAAAGCTGACGCTATTTTTATTTTTATTGGGGCCAAGCCTTATACAGATTGGATAAAATTAGACATCATCAAAAATGAAAGAGGTTTTATAGAGACAGGAAGAGATTTAACTCGATACGATAATTTTAAAAAAGTATGGAAAAAAGATAGAGAACCTTTTTTACTAGAAACCTGTAGCCCGGGCATATTCGCTTCTGGAGACGTGAGAGCCGGAGCTATGAATCGTGTGGCTTCTGCTGTAGGAGAAGGTGCTATGGCGGTCAAATTTGTTCATGAATATCTAGCAGAAACCTAAAATATAATTTTATATCATTAAAATATAACTCATTAATGCATGCAAACAAATAATCATGGCACTAAAAGCTAAAATATGCGAACATCTTAAAAATTTTGATAGTAGCAGTATAAAAAAAAGTAGTACGCATCAATGTGAAGAATGTATTAAAACCGGAAGCACATGGGTACATCTAAGAACTTGCCAGCAATGTGGGGTTACTCTCTGTTGTGATTCATCTCCAAATAAACATGCCAGCAAACATTATCAAATGCACCCGGATCATAACATCATAATATCTGCCGAACCAAATGAAAATTGGGCCTGGTGTTATGAACATAAGTCTTTTTTAAAATTTTAATTCCTACAATTTAATATGAGTAGACCTGATTTTGAGAACATTACTTCTGGAAAAGAGTTTAATAATTGGTATTGGTTAAAAAAAGAAATGGTCGATATCTGTAAACGTAGTAATCTCCCCTATTCTGGCAGTAAATTTGAACTTAGAGACAGAATCATGTATGCTCTTGATCATCAAGGAAAAATCAAGCCTAAAAAACCCAAAAACAAAACAACTTCAAAATTTAATTGGGCAAAAGAACAACTTACCTTAGACACTATAATTACTGATAATGTTTCCTTTGGTCCAAATTTTAGAGGTTTTATGAAATCTCAGATTGGTACCAAGTTTTATTGTCATGGTGATTTTATGGATTGGGTTAAAAGTAATTTAGGAAAGACACTTCAAGATGCAATCCTTCAATGGGAAATTTTAGATCAAAGAAAGCAAGACCCTGATTTTAAAAGAGAAATTGCTAAACATAATATGTATTGTCAATACATTAGAGATTTTTTAGACGCTAATAAGGGGAAAAAATTTGCAGATGCTAAGCATTCCTGGATGAAAAAAAAGCAATTACCAATGCACAATGGTTTTGTAATATATGAACAAACTGACTTAGATCTCATATAACATCCTCGTGTTTCTGTCCCAATGAAAAAAGCTTAACTTAATACTTAGTTATTTTGAATACGAACTGCGGGTAAGATATAATCATTTAAAATTTCAAATGGTATTTCTTCCATCTCAGGAAACAGATTATAATTACCTCCGGTAAAAGTTACGGTCACATCTAATTCAGGTATTATAATCAAAAACTGCCCTCCATTTCCCCAAGCTTCTATCGTTTTCACCTTTTTACCATTTACATTTCTTTCTAACAACCTCCATAAATATCCATATTCTGAACCTTTGGGATGTCCTCCACTTATATGAGGTTGGGTTGATTCTACAATCCAAGATTCTGTAATAAGCTGTTCTCCTGCATATTTACCTTTGTCTAACACCAGCAACCCAAACTTGGTAAAATCGATAGGTCGTAAATAAAAATTACCTGCTAGATATCCTCTTCCTTGAGGAGAAGTGAGCATCTGAAAATTTTTAATCCTCATAGGAATTAAAATCTTCTCATAAATAAATAATGGTAAATATTGATTTGTAGAATGTTGTATAACACCGGTAAGTAAATTACATCCTCCCGAAGAATACACATATTTCTCTCCGGGCTTATATTGCATTGGTAAATCTAATTTATAAGCAACCCAGTCATCATTATCCCATTGCATTTTATCTTCGTCTTCTAATTGTATCCCTGTACTCATCGTTAGCGCATGGTGAACATTAATCATATTCTTTTGCGTATCTTCTATGTTATAGTCTGGATAATAATCTGTTAAAGTACTATTGACATTCAAGTCTCTTTTTTGCATCATAGCTTTACCTACTGCCAATGAAGCAAAAGATTTGAATGCAGATCGTATATCATGTAGATACGCTCTATGATACCCATGAAAGTATTCCTCAAATACTAGTTTTTTATCTTTTGTAATAATAATACTATGAATATGATTCAGTTTTTTGATCTTTTCATTATTCATGAACTCGAGCATTGATGTATCTATCCCTACTTCTTCTAATGAAGCTGTCTGAATTGAATCATCAAATGGTTCCGGAATTTTATATTCATATTTTTCTGTCAATACTTTTGGTAAATAGCCTTCTAGCTCATTTTCTTTAAGTTTTGTCAATTGTATTACCCGTTTACCCCCAGTATTACCATATTTTAAAGAGAGGGATTTTGATGTGGCCTCATAAAATGCTGAAATACCAAAACCATCATTGGTGATTTCAAAATCAATATCATTACCATCAAAAATTACTTTTTTGATGGTAAAATGTAAATTTCGGTTTTCTTTATTACTTTGAATTTTAGCTTGAATATCTCCTATAGAATCACGATAAAACTCTAGATAAACTTTATAATCGGTATCTATGATTTCGTGTTTATGTATTTTGGAAATCCACCTATCTTCGACTTTTTCAAAATCTAAACTTTGTGCCCATAGATCATCTGTTAATACAGCATGGAGTTCTTGCTTATCTTCTGATTGAACGGCATCAAAACGCAACCCTGAATCACCTTCAAATTGAAGAGTATTACCATTTAAAACTAAAGAATAATCAAATTGCTTACCATTTTTAAATAAAAAGGCTTCTCTTGGTTGATCAGTTGGCTTTAATATAATTGAATCATAGTAAGATTCGGTTTGAAATAAAAGTCCTGACCAAACTCCAATCAATTCTTCTTTTTTAAAATTTGGACTTTTCTCAGCACAGGAATAAAAAAAGATTTGAACGATGAATAGTAGCAGAAGGTGTTTTTTCATGAGTACCTATTATCCAACAAGGTCTAAACTAAATTAAGATCTTATTGGCTGATTTTTGATTGATTAAATAAACGTATAAAAATTAAGTTACATTCTGTCTTTTTGATGAAGTGTTTAACTTTTATATAGGATATTATAGTACTTTATTGTGTTGAATTGTATAAGTAATATGATATAATGAATGACTTCAAAGTTTTGCCAACATGCTGCTTATCAATTGAGTTTTTAACTCATTAATCAATCTCTCCTATGTTTTATTAATTTTCATTTCGATTAATGCAGAAGAATTTTTGTAAACATCGGATAAAATTAAAATCGTATAATCTTCTATTTCAAAAGTAAAATTACCTTTGAGTTTGATATCAGAGCTATAAAAATCAAATGTTTTTATACTGTCTCTTACTTTTATTTTCAAAGTATAGTGCACATTAGAAAAATAACCTCTGTTATCCTTGAATGGAGGTTCATCATATCCTTCTTCTTCAAAAAATTGAGTTATTTCTACCTCTACTAAACCATCCTGATCACCTATTGTTGCACTTCTATTACTAGATAGAGCGAATGGTTTTCCAAATAGAGCCTGTTCTATAATTAAGTATTTATTGTCATTTTCAATTGCAAAGGTCAAAAAGTAATTCTTATATATTTTGGTATCATAGTTTTTACCTGTACCATCATTATCTATGTAATAATCAGCAATAACTTCATCATTATAATCGTCACTAATTCTTAGGTATATATCTCCAACTAAATGTGCCTTTGCTTTCTTATCATATTCTTGAAGTAATGTCTTTATCTTTAGATTTTGAAACTTTATTGGTTCACTATGTCCTTTTTTGAGTGATATCTTTTTCACACTTTCTTGTGCGATTATATCACCTGACATTAGTGATATTACCATCATGAATAGAGATATTATTATTCTCATTACAATACTTAATTATTTTGATGAGAGGCACAAGTACCCAGAATAGATCATATAAAAAATGTAGAACAAAAATTTTGTTTTATAAGGTGTTCTATTTTCTTAATTCGCAATAAATCTATTAAACGATTGCCAATATTTATCTTTATAAATATCGTATTTAAGGTCAATCTGATCCTGATACTTTTTTTGAATATTATATAAAACTTTAGATGGTTTTCTAAAATCTACACAAGCAAAATAAATTTCTCTAATTGAATCTGCAGTTTGCCTACCAATATTCAAATAACCATCTGAATCTTTTAGTTCTATAGTGATTTCATCTTCTATTTGGTTTAGAAGTTGGTATGTAGTTTTGTCTGGCATTCCGTTATTATTTTCTCCATCATATTTGATTTCAATTGTTAAAATCCAAGGATGAGAAGCTTTACAATCCCAATCCAACACATCTGAATTTACAATTGCAAGCAACGGAAACCCATTCTCTAAAGTCCCTTCTAGGCTTGAATAGCTATCATTATCAGTGTTATGTCTAAGTCCTTTGTATTTTTCTACAAACTCCTTTTCTCTCCAAATTAAAAAATCTTTTAATTTAGAAATTGGAATGAGCTCTTTATCTGCTTGATCTTTTGAAACGACAACCATATTATCTATTGTTGTAACAGAATTTAATTCTCCTAGATAATTATCAAGAAAAATGTATGTTCCATTTATTATGGTTGACTTATCTTTTTCGTTATATTCATTATGTACAATTACGATATCGATCTCATCAGGGTAGTTCTTATGGTCGATTGAATAGAATGATAAATTCTCACTGTCAAAAGTATACCCGCCCATATTAATGCTTACATTTTTTATATCCAGTGCTGGTTTTAATGCTGTAAATCTCCAATTACCAATCTTGGGTGCTGCTTGAACAAGTTCTTCTACAAATACAATATTATTGATCACTCCATCAGGTGTGATGACCAACTCAGGCGTATTCTCATTATACATTCCTGCCAAATACCAGAATCCTTCTTTTAATTCATTTAATTTTGGCGCAAGTTTATCGAAGAAATCACTTTTAACATCACCTTGTTTTTTAATAACATCATGAAACTTTTTTTCATGCTGCTCAAACCAATTCCAGAAATCTGAATACGACTGTATAGGTTGCTCTTTTTTCTTAAATAGTGATTTAAAAAAACTCATATGTAAATATTTACTTTTTTATGTTTTGTATGTGACTTATTTCCTATTTTGATAGTTTTTATAAAATATGTCAATAATTCTCTAAGGTAGCAAAATTGTTATAAATTCATCAAAGGGCTTTTGAGATTAGCCAAAACTAAAATTCATACAAAAACAAATAATAATAACTAAACCCTATTTGTTTATTCACCTTAATCAGTAAAATTTCTAATACATTCTTATATGAACAGTTGTCATTAATCATAGAGAATTCTTTGAAAAGCAATTAGCTAAAAAAACATAAAAGTAAAACACTTAGTATCTCTCATTGTTATTTCTTAAGCTTTCAATTATCATAAGAGATAGTTTCTACTATATTTCCTTGTTTATCATAGGTTTTCCATGTTCCAATTTTTTTTGAATTTTGCTTTGTTCCTGTTTTATACATCTTCCCATTTCGAAAATATTCAACATATTTTCCATCATCTATATCATTTTTAAATTCTCTTTCACACCTTAATGTTCCATCGTCAAAATAATATTTCCAAATTCCATTTTTTTTACCATCTAGTTTTTCCCCAACTTTCATTATGTTTCCATTTTTGTAATATTCAATTTGTTTTCCATTTGCTTTATTATTCAAATTGTTTTCAATACTTGCAATCTCGCCGCTATCATAATAGCTCTTCCATTCTCCAGTTGCTTTTCCTTCATCATCATAATGTTTTAAATATTTTAGAATCTTACTTTCTTTAAAGTAACTTTTCCAAGTACCAATTTTTAGTCCATTTTTACAATATCCTTCCATATACAAAACTTGTGAATAATCACTTTTTTGATATCCATCTAGAAGGCCTTCTTTATAATTTTCTATAGCTTGTTGTTCTCCATTCTCGTAGTATGAAATCCACTTTCCTGTTTTTTCTTTATCAATAAGCTGTCCTTCTGTTTTAAGATTTCCTGATGGGTAATAGTCTTTAAAATATTCTATATTTTTTGTCTCTGTAACTAGGTTTTTAGAGTCTTCTGATGTGTTTGTACTGTTATTAGTTTTACATTGAGCGAGAGAAGACAAGACTAAAACGCCAAGAAAAACCAGATTGATTTTGTTATACATCCAATAAATTTTATGTTTATTATTTTAATTATAATCAGAGCTAAAAACGATCTTTTGTTTAAAAATCTAACTCTAATTGTAAATTTTCTAAATTTTTACAATCATATTAGTATAAAACTCTAAGATCAAAATATCGGAGACTAAGTTACTTGATTTTTATTGAATTAATATCTTCTAAAAATTGTCTATACACTTTTTTCAAATATCAGAGTAGTATTAATCTGAATAGCTTAGGTTCATTTTCATTACACTCAATAAATGATTTTTTTAAGATAGAATCGATTAAAAAATAATAGCGATTTGAATTAGAGTTCAAATCGCTATTATTTCTCAATGTTGATGATATCTCTTAAGATATTTGGGTTTACCTATACACAAGTTTTATAAATTGGATTCACCTATAAAGAAATATAGTTTTCTTAATGAAGCATCTCTTTTAGGAAATAATGCTTGCATTCGTTCATCTGTTCCCATTTGCTGCAATCCTTCTTTTGAGTCAAAATAAAAACGATGTATTTCATCAGGTTGTTCTATATTTCCTTTTGATTGGAAAGGAGCTATAAAACGTTCGAAGTGAGTACCAAACTCAGGCATGATTGCACAAGCATCATTATGATATTCTTCAAACTGCTTCACATATTTCTCTCCTTCATTAAAGTAGATCAAAGCAACACCATAAGTTTTGGTTTGATCTCCAATTTCTTTTTTAAATTCAAAATCAGTATTCTTACTGGTAAAAATTGAAATATCTTTAAGAGCAGGAGTTGCATATTCATTTCTAATCTTTATATATTCAGAATCTTTATTGAACTTATTAAATACTTCAATGTTTGGATAACTTGCAAAATGAATTTCATCCGGCATTTCTAGTTTTCCTTTTACCAACATTTTTGGTTTGATAATGCGCTCTATTTTTCCTCCATATTTCTCTAAAATTGCGCCTCCTTTCTTTTTATATTTTTCAAAACGTGCTTCTTCTCCATCTTTTATATATAGTAAAGCAACATTTACGATTTCTTGATCTTTCATTTTATCTATTTTTGTTGTGCTTTTTGAGTTTTGAGCTTTTACCATACATGACAATAATAATACCCCTACCAAAGTAATAGTTGTTATTTTTTTTAAATATGCCATTTGTAGTGATTTAAATTAAATGTTCCATTTGCAAGGTCTCTTTTATAAGATGTTCTTGAATTGGACCAATTTTGTCATTCAACTCATTAGTATTGTAATCTACACCTACGGCTTGTCTTATTAACCTATTTCCTTTTGGCATTTCGATTACTTTTAAAATAGCATCTGGGATTTCCTGTGGATTGGGCGAATCATCACTTTTGAAAAATTGATCAAAGTTTTGAAGCATTGTTTTTGGAACACTTGCCATTTCTCCATAACTATCTAAAGCCGTTTTATCGTCTTCTTTTGGTCCACTGTACAATAAACCTGACGGATACGGCCCTGGTTCTATAACAGAAACATCTACCCCAAGAGGCTTTAGTTCATATTTTAGTGCTTGAGAATAAGCTTCTAAGGCAAATTTACTAGCACAATAAATGCCAAAATAAGGAAACACCAATCGTCCGGCTAATGATGAAATATTAATAATCAATCCATCTGAAGACTTTTTTAACAAAGGAAGAAATGCTTTAGAGGTTCGAATCACACCAAAGAAATTAGTATCAAATTGTTCTTGTACTTGTTTTATACTATATGCCTCTGTAATGCCAACATACATCATACCTGCATTGTTTATTAAAACATCTAGTCCTGTTTCTTCTTCAGTAAGAATTCTATTAACTAAATCATTGGTAGATGTATCACTAGTCACATCGAGTTCTGCTACTGTAATCGAAATATTTTCTTCTGAAGCAATAGTTTCAAGTTGTTCTTTTTTGATACTGTTTTTTCCATTGATATTGCGCATCGTTGCCCAAACGTTATAGCCTTTTCTAGCCAATGTTAATGCAGATAAATAACCAAGTCCGTTACTAGCTCCTGTAATGAGTACTGTTTTCATGTTTTCATGTTTTTTTGTTATCGATACAAAGATGAAAACAGAAAGACAGGAAGTGTTTTATGATTAGTTCAAAGTTTTGTCTAAATGGGTCATTTTATAAACTGTTGGAGAAATCCCATATTTATTTTTGAATGTTTTTGAGAAATGAGAAACATTTGTAAACCCGCATTCATAGGCTATATCTGTAGTTCTTAAATCTGTTGACATAAGTAACTTAATGGACTTTTCTAGTTTTTTCTCACGTAAGTAAGCAGCTGGAGGGGATTTATATATTTTTTTGAATTCTCTTTTAAAAGTAGATAAGCTTTGATTATTTAAAACAGCTAGCTCTTCTAAAGAAATATTTTCATAATAATGTGCTGTTACAATTTCTTTAAAGGAATGTAATGTAGGATTAAACAGATTAGAAAGTATAGATCGAATTGTAGAAGCATTTTTGGTCTGATTTAATAACAAGATGATTTCTTTAAGTTTCAGGATTAGTATTTCATCACTAACTAATTCTGGATTCTTAAAATAAAATAAAATATCCTCAATATACTTTTGAATTAAAATATTGCTATTAAGCTTAGACATCCCAACATCTAGAGGCAGTTGTTGCGTAAGAAATTCTGGTAGCTTATTTTCATAAATCTTCATCAAAATGTCAGGATAAAAGTGAACAGCTAGCGCTTGATATGTCTCCGAAGCTTTTGAGGTACGCATATCACAAATGTAGTTTCCGCATTTCATCAAAAGCGATTCTTCTGCTTCTACTCGAAGTCGTTTGGTCTCAGAAATAGAATTATATTCACCTTTAATTATATACAAAAAACAAGCCTCATTAGACATTAAATTGGGCTTTTTGTATGGTGGTTTTAAAATAATGGTTTCAAATAATAACTTTCCAAATAGATCTATAGTTTTATAGTCTTTTACCATTTTCCTTTTTTTGTTAAAAATACGTCTTAAAAGCTATCTAGTGTTTAAAAATTGGTTCAGTTTGTTGTCTATTCAGGTCATATTTAGAGCTACACAATACATTATAGAATGTATTTTATGTTTTAAATTAATAATTATAATGTAAACACAAATGATTTCAGCTTTAATTTATATAAAAACTTGAAATAAGAATAGAAATAAAATCAAATAGATTTGATAGAAAAAGAACTAACTTTTACTAATAAACTAATATAAACTACCAAAAAGAAATGCTATTAATATTCTACTAAAAATAAGGGTAATTTAAAATAAATGAAATGAGATATTTGATTTCTAAAGACAATACATTTTATAAAAAATAACTTTAGTTAGAGTGTATTTTTCATCAAATATTATGCTACTAGGTTTAAATGTTAAAACGTGTTGTCAATTATATTTTATTTATCAATTTTATTCGCAAAATATAGTATTTACTAATAATCAAAGTAGCTGTTAGTTTTCTATTTCATAATAGGCTGATACAGTAAAAATTATACTTTTTAATCTTAATAATATGACACAAGAAAAAAAAGCAGCTAGAATAGCATCTATAGATATCTTAAGAGGTTTGGTGATGTTAATCATGTTAGTAGATCATGCAAGAGAACATTTTTTTTCTCACCATCCTGTTACAGATCCATTAGATATTCAAGAAGTTAGTAGCAGTTTATTTTTCACACGTTTATCAGCTCATTTATGTGCTCCTATTTTTGTTTTTTTAACGGGGTTATCTGCTTGGTTATATTCAAATCCAAAAAATAAACCACCTAGATCAGCAACTTCATTTTTACTAAAACGAGGTCTATTTTTAATTCTTTTAGAAGTTACAATTATTAATTTTTCGTGGTCCGCTTCTTATCACACCTTGTATTTACAAGTGATATGGGCAATCGGAATTAGTATGATCTGCTTAGCTTTGTTAATTAAACTTCCGAGAGTTTGGATAGGAATTATTGGTTTTATAATTGTTTTTGGACATAACATTTTAACTCCAATTACATTTGACAAAACAGAGTTAGGCTATAATTTTTGGACTATTTTACATGATAGGGGATATTTACTAACAGATGGTTTTATAAACATTAGAGCTTCTTATCCTATACTACCATGGATAGGAGTAATTTTATTAGGATATTTTGCCGGCCCTCTTTATCATCATCAAGTAATAGCAGCAAAAAGACAAAAAATATTAATATTTCTTGGGTTCTCTTCTCTTGCTTTACTAGCAATATTAAGGGGCTGGAATATCTATGGAGAGACATTACCTTGGCACACACAAAGTACTATTATACAATCAATAATGTCTTTTCTGAACTATACAAAATATCCTCCTTCTTTACACTTTTTGTTGTTCACCTTAGGGATTGGTTTTTTATTGCTTTCTTATTTTGAAAAAATACATGGTACTGTATCAAAAATTCTAAAAGTATATGGTTCAGCACCTATGTTCTTTTATATTGTACACCTATACCTTATTTTAATTGTCCATGGGATTTTATTGCTTACTGTAGGAGCAAATCAAGGTAGGGCTTTTGGAGTAAGTCATATCTATCAAATCTGGTTGATTTCTATTGCATTATCATTTTTGCTATATTTTCCAACCAAAAAATTCTCTGAGTATAAACGTAAAAGTTCCTCAAAACTGATAAAATACTTCTAGATCATCTTTTGATTTTGCTACTTTATTGAATAATAAACTGCTTTACATAGACATTTACTTATATCTAATTTATAAGGTTTACCTTATACTTTACCTGAACCCAAATCACATTAGTATGCCTATTATTATATTTTGATAATTGAACATGAGCAAATTGGCTATTCCAGGTAACTGAAACAGAAAAGTTGCGATCTATATACAATGTTGGACTAATCATAAATCTATTTTGATCAAACATCGTATAATTATCCTCTTTTCCTATATTAACAAATACCTCATCTCCTACTAAAAATGATAACTTTTCAAAAAAATGACTCTTTGAGAACTGAATTGAAAAAACATCAAGCATTACAAAGTACCTAAATCTAAAGTGAACTTTATTCTCATTCATCATATCATCAATAAGGGATGTAAAGAATCGCTGCTCTATTCTTATCCTCTGATTTACTTTAATATTACCAATCAAATGTTTGTAAGTAATTTGCTGGTGAGGGCGTAATTCTGTTTCTTGCACTACTCCGGAAGTATATTTTCCTAAATACGCTATACCGCCAGAGAGTCTTACCTTCGGATAGATGTAATAACCAAAACCGGTTCTTATTACATATTTTGTAGGTTGACCAAAACCATCTCTCCATCGATACCCAATATCAGAGCTCCACAACCATTTTTTTGTCAATTGAATATCTTGATGATATTGAATCCATTGTTGATGATCATATTCAATCTCTTTTTTTTGGGCAATAAGACTTTGATTAAAAAATGGTAGAAAAACAACTCCTATATACGCAACAAAAGTTATTTTTTGACCTATACATTTAGCATTCGTATACCTGAAAAAGTAATCTTTAGTAGTATAAAAACAGGTAACAAAAAAAAGATATAAATGTCGCCTTTTTATAATAGCCACTATCAATACAAACATATTTTTCTTTTCGGTATACGTATTATCAGTATGTCTTGTAAAAATAGAATTGTATTATTTTGATTCCTGTATCAAATATTACTGTGCGATTAATAGTTTTTGATTAAGAACAACAAAAACTTGTACAAAAAGAATAATTTAATGTATTGTATTGGTTCTTGCATTCTTAATTTGAGAAAGTGCCCGAGCCTGAAGAATAGCCATACACAATACTATAAATGCTATAATCGAAATCATATAATTACCTGGTTTTGTAATTGAAAAAGGATTCGTTATAACCAAAATAATACTTGCCAATACCCATAATATATCCTGAATAATAATCCATATTATTGCCAAACGCCTTTGCTTAACAATTTCTATAATGATTGTAATAGCAAAGAATAACAAAACAATACCTGTCACCCAAAATGCGGTAGTACTCGATACTCCAAAAAGATCAGCTATATATCGATTAAAAATAATCAGTAATATTCCACTGGCAGAAGAAAAAATACTATTTGCTAAAAGAGACTTTTGTAAAATATTCATATCATTAAACTTTTTACAAAGGTCTTTTGCTTATATCTATTTTCTCTTGACAAATGTTAAGAAATTTACTAGATACCTGTTCTTCTAAGTCTACTTAATGATTCTGGCGTAATCCCAAGCATAGATGCAATGTATTGTAATGGTACTCTATTAAAAAGTTCTGGCTCTTCTTCTAATAATGATTGAAATCTTTGTTGTGCAGTGGTGTGCAGTTGTTGAAACATTTTTCGTTCTAATAATGCAAATGATCGTGCTAATAGAATATTATCAAACTCAAGCCATTTGGGTTGTGTTTTACACAATTCAAAATGTTGTTCCCTGTCTAGTAACCATAAATCTGCATTAGTGATAGCTTGGATATTCCAAAAGTTATGAGTTTGAAAAACAAAACTAGATACCGAAGTGATAAACATATTACTACTACCTATCCAAAGAGTAATTTCTTTACCATCAACAATATCAAACATTCGTAAATATCCACTCTCTATAAAAGCCATTTTTTTACATAACGTTCCGGATTTTAGAAAATAGTCTCCTTTATTAAGGGTTACTTTT
This sequence comes from Aquimarina algicola, assembly GCF_006443095.1. Taxonomy (GTDB): domain Bacteria; phylum Bacteroidota; class Bacteroidia; order Flavobacteriales; family Flavobacteriaceae; genus Aquimarina; species Aquimarina algicola. The sequence continues at coordinate 42,044 of NZ_VFWZ01000010.1, read as the reverse complement.
TTAAATGAAGAAACAATCTTCTCTAAAGAAAATGTATCAATATGTACTTGCTCAGAAATACAATTTTTTAATTGTTTCATCTCATATATATTTTTGTATGTATCCAAATTTCGGCAATGTAACTATATTTGATGTAGTGTTCGTTAAAAAAATAGCTCTTGCATGGCTTCTTTTACAAAAACAATGGATAAAATAATACATTAAATGTTTTTTATTACTAGTAATAAAAAACAAAAAATAAATTTAATCATTTATTTATCAATACTTTGCATTTTTACTCCTTTGTTAATTTTTTTATAATGCAAAATAGTACACTTTTTGGGGTGTCATTTACACATTCATCGTTTTTCGTTAGTTATTCGTCTTTTTTTTTGGGAAGCCAACAATAGTTTAAATACCTTTCTTCTGTAAATTTTTGATTCTCATAGTGTTTTAGAAATAAGGTTGGTTCTCATTTCATTCAAAATCAATCTGTCCAACTTTATAATTCTGATGATACTATTATAAATCAAAATTGTGATGTCGCGTATCACTATTACTACATTTTTTGATCTAACAATGAATACCATAAAAAATCAAAAAATGATGCCCAGATTATACTAGTTCTCTATCTGGCATTCTTATTACCAAATCAATATTCTTGTCTCTTTTAATAGAGACAGGAAATATTTAAAACAATTATGGAACAAATAATCTTAAAATCAATTTTTTAAACATGTACACACAAATCAAAAACATTAAAGCGATCACAATTATAGCCCTAATGACACTCTTTATTATCTCATGTAATAAGGAAGATGTGCAAGAAGATGAACTAAACTCGCTAGAAGATATCACTGATATTAATAGTAAAGTAAATGGCTTAAAAAACCCTGCATCTGTAATGTATGTAGAAGTAAATGATAATGATATGCGTAACGTGGGAGCGTATACATTACCCAATGGAAAACCCCTTTTTGATATCGGGATCATTTTTGCAGCAAATATCAATTATAGTAGTTCGCAAAATAAAGCTGTATTATTCTTAAACCCCCAAGTAAAATCAGTATTAAAAAAGAGAAAAAATACGATTCGTCCCTTACAGAATAAGGGGATCAAAGTGTTACTTTCTGTCCTTGGTAATCATCAAGGTGTTGGTATTGCTAATTTTACCTCTAGGGCTTCTGCCAAAGATTTTGCCAAACAAGTAGCCAAAGTAGTCAAGAATAATGGATTAGATGGCGTTGATCTTGATGACGAATTTTCAAAATATGGTGAGAACGGGCAACCACAACCTAACAAAGATTCTTTTATGTGGTTAATACAGGAACTTAGAGCAGCAATGCCCAACAAGATAATCACCTATTACAAAATTGGTCCATCTTCAAACTATTTACAACAAGGTAATAAAAAAGCAGGTAACTTTTTAGATTACGCTTTTCAACCTTTTTATGGCCGTTATGATGCTAATATTTCTGTACCTGGTATGGGCAAAAGCAAACTCGCCGCTGGCGCTGTAAATGTACAAGAAACTTCTGCTAGTGTAGCCGCTGATTTTGCACGAAGAACCAAGAATGACAATTTTGGTGCTCTTGTGATGTACAATCTAGACGGAACAGATCGTACCAGTTACCTCAATAGCATATCGCAAGGATTGTATGGAAAAGAAACCAAATTAACAGGTACATTGAGAAACTAAAAACATGAACTCATCCGGATATAACTCACAAAATGCAAATATCGCCTTCTGTTTCCTTAAAGATAATTAAGGTTTTCTTTGTGATACTTGCTATGGCATATCTAATAGCGTGAATTATTATATGCATCGTCACGCCCTCGGGTCTTGAGCATCCGGATGAGTTCTTCATATACTTAATGTGTTTTATGAATTGTTATCATATTAAGTATGTACCAAGAGGAAGTTCTGATACGCTAAGAACTCATTAATTAGAAAACACTTTGTGTTTTCTCTATTTTTTTGAAATTTTGATAGTCAACCATAATCCCTAAGCCATCATACCCCTCACACACTGTTTGTTTTTTTAGGGACATTGGAATATGATGATGTTCAGAATTTCCTCTTTTTTTTTATTACTTATAATAAAAAAGTTGTTCATCTTCTTAAACAAAGTTTGTAATACCAAAACACCGGATCTTATTACAAAGTCCGGTGTTTTACTTTTTTTAGGATATTACTTAAGATTCCTCTTATTATTCTTTTACAAATTTCACAGATTTATCTCCTACAATTAGAGTATACATCCCGGGAGTTAAACGCTCTACATTAACAATTACATTATCTCCTCCTGATTGTACCTGATGTTGCAACATTACTCGCCCAAACATATTTAATACTTTAATAGTATGCGTTCCTTTTTTAAGCTTTGAAATATTTAATACATCATCTGTTGGATTGGGGTACATCAATTCTCCTAAAGAAGAAGACGCATTAGAATCAAATACAATATCATTAGAATACACCTTACTATTCGGGCTCAATATCCAAAAGCGTTGATTTTGATTCGTCTCGCCACATTCCCATTGTTGAAATTGTACATTATTTGCTGTATTGCCTGCCGGTAAATCTATGCATTTACCTGTTTTTAAATTTTGAAAAGAAAACTGACCGTTATCCCTTAGTACTCTTTTCCATTGTTGATCATCATATCCTTTACAGTCCCACTGTATTAGCTTTGTTCCATTGGCAGTATTACCCCCGGATACAGCGAGACATCTCCCTGATTGCACATTTTTGATTTCTGTATATCCATTACCTTTATCTACAAACGTCCATTGCCTTGCTTTGCCGGTACCATTTTGATGATTTACGATTTGAGCCCCGTTTGTAGAATTTCCATTAATTGGAGATACCCACTTATTTGATTTTACAGATTTTATCACATAAGCATCTTCTGGATTACCACTATTATTTTGATCATCTACAAGTTGGTAAGTATGCACCCAATCTACTCTCATTGTATTGATATTATCATCGGTAAGATGGCTTCTTACGGCTACTCCTCCCAAAAAATCTTCATCATCTGTCCATAAATCCCATATTAAATTCAGATTTCGTGTAAAATCTCTGGCAGAGACAACACTTCCTGCGGGTTCTCCATCAAGATAAAATTGAATATTTTTTGCATCTTTCCACCATACACCAACTACGTGATAATCTTCATTCCATCGTACTCCTTTTTTAGGATTATTGTTTGATAGATTTCTATTATCAAAATTGCCATGATTTCTTTTGGTATCTCCATCGACAACATGAAAGTATTGAGAATTCATTTGCCATGGATAATCCGCTCGGCATCCGCAACTAGGCCTAGAGTTATTTTCGATAACATCTATTTCATTTCGGTTATTAATATCTCCATTGTTTAACCAAAAAGTATTAAATGCAGAAAGATGTGCTGTTTTTATCCTACTTTCTGTATACATAGGATATTTAATCTGAGCTCTGGACTGCACTCTCGAACTTTGAAACCATCGTTGAGCATTATTATCGAGTGTAGCCTTAATCCAAAGATTTCCTGCAGTTACTCCCGAGTTTTGCGCTACCATTTTGGTAGGCGTATTCGAATAGTCCCACAATACCTTTTGCCATTTACCGGTATCAAAACCAGTATTGAACTCATCTGACAAGTTTTCTACTTTTTGCCATTTTTTCCCAGCCGGGGGCGTCGGTTGTGCATATGCGCAAATGTATGCGAACAATGCACAAATACTTAACATAAATTTGTGTGTCATAATTGTTGGTTGTTAAAATATTATTACAATAAGGAAAGTAACGCTAAAAAAGAAGATTTAATACTTCTCTATGATTATTTTTCATCTCGTATTTTAACAAATTTTTACTCCTTACTTTATTAATGTAAAGTGTAAAAGTCTAAATGATAAATGTAATTAGGTTGAGTAGAGAAGTTGTATATATTATCTACTCTTTTTATGATAAAGAATAATACCATCTTTATACTCTTAAAATAAATTCTATACTTTTGAAAATCATTAATATTTACACCTCTAAAAATGAAATGATTTAAAACAATACTTACTGCTATTTAAATCATAATATCATGTATTTCTCATGGCCAAATGCTATAGATTTTCAGCACTTTATAAGCTAAAACATACGAGTCTAGAAGATATATAGTACTTGAGGATAATACCTTTTGATGGTTTAATGCAGAAGATCAAGTATGAACAAAAGAAGCTTCTAAAGGATTAAAATAAAAATACTGAAAAACTGGTTCTGTAAATAGTGAAGTAAAGATCTAAAAATCTTAAAAAGTAAAAGTATAGTTGATTTCAGTGTACTGGAGATATTTTATTTGATCATTGAGATGTAAATTCTCTATGTTTTTCCTAATTATTATACTTTGATCCATAATCGAAACAGTTTTGTAAATTGCACTGTAATCATGTAAACTAAATGCAAATCAAATCCATGGGCAATACATTTGTGTCAAGAATAATAATAGGTGTTGCTATACTATCTACATCTTTCATAGGCAGCTGTAGTTATGATACTGTAGAAACAACTGATAAGACGAGTATAGCGCTACCGGGGGATCGATTTTTGGTTGTTGAAAAAACGAATAAAGAAACAACGGCTACAGGACTATTTACAAAACATAATTATGGTACCACGCATCGGTTTTCTTATACATTCGCTTTAAATCCTGGAAAAATCAAGTGGAACGGAGGTAGCGGAGAACCCAAACATATTATCTTTTGTAACGATACTACATATATTCGTTATCTAAAAAAGAAAAGTATACGAACCGAAGTATTTGACTCAATATCGAATACTACTATTGGTAATTATCATGATGAAATACAAGAGTCTTTTGAAAAACACATAGATAAACGTTATTTTTTTAAACTTCTGGGTGATGATTATTGGATAGAAGTTTCTGACGAACAATATAATGCGGTCAAAAACTCTTGTGAAGAATATCGTATTCCTAATGATAATGAATTATCAATATTCTCTCCTCTAGATCAATAAGTGTTATGGATTATAAAGTACTAAAAGAAATTGATAACATACATCAAATGGCAAACGAAGCCTTGGCAAAAAAGCAATTTGATACGTATATGAATATCTTTTCAGATACTCTTGAATATAAACAATTTGATGGGTCGGTCATAGACAAGGATACATTATCTCACAATACTTTATCCTATTTTGGTAGGATTAAAAATGTACACAGTCAATATGATAGAGTACATTACTCGGTAGAGGAACATATATTTACAGAAAACATCATTCAAAAAGCCAGAGTGTCGATTAAAGTTTTTATTTTTTTCATAAAAACATTTACTGTCGAGAGAGAAGGAAATTACATATGGCGTAAAAAAGAAAATACCTGGAAAATTGAACATGTAGAAATCTTTTCAGAACATATATTTTGATCTTAATTATGAAGAAAAATAGTCTTATGTTATACTGCATTATGATGCTAATTATTGCATCCTCTTGTATATCTCGTTTAGCAAGACCCAAACTAACCGGGACTATATTAGACTTTGAAAGAAATCCTATCGACAATTGTACTGTAGGAGAAACAATGACAGACAAAAATGGAAAATTTGTTCTTGAAGAAAAACGATACAATAAATTTTTTATCCCTGAGGCTTTTATGTTAGAGGCTCCTCCCCTTTTTATTGCTGAAATCATCAAAAAAGAAGGATACGAACAAAAAGAAATTGTTGCTTTTAACAAATACGGTGGCGGTGGCGGAAAAGGCACTACATGGCATTTGGATACTATTTATTTAAAAAAGGACATCAGCGATTTTCAAAAGATTATAAAAAATAAATGGATTATTAGAGCAAATGAAACCTTAGATACTCTTTATCTTGTAAGAGCAAATTTTAATAATCATTGTATAACGAGAAACTGCCAGGATTTCTATTTTGAATACAACACATCTGCTGATCGCTTTATTGAAAATTTTAATTCAAAAAAGCCGCAAAAAAAGATCATACACAAACTTATCGACATAGAGTTTTTGTCTAATGATATCACAACACTTACCTATGAGAATGCACGTAACCATAATAATGAAACCATTTTTGACACCATACAAACCCAAGAGCAATATAACATTAGTAAAGATGAAATCATAGAGATCAAAAGTGAATTCGAAGATCTAAATGGCAGCTATGAAATCATTTTATTTGATTTTGATTATTTTACAATAAAAAGATTATCTCCCATCAAGAATAGTGTATACGAATAAGTCTAAAATAGTACAAAACCTTAGAACTAGTCTCGAAGCTTTTGAATTTTGATTTTCAAATAAACACTACAGTAAAACAAAAAATCACAAACTTTACTCATATCGCCTGGATGTATCACAACCTAATTCATAGCATATCAAATCACGTGAGATTAACTGCTGAAGAGGAAAAACTATTTGAAACCTTTTGGTATGAAAAAGTTTTAGAAAAAGGAGATTACCTGTTACATAACGGTGAAGTTTGTAAAACAGATAATTATGTAATATCCGGTGTTTTAAAAGCATTTTATATCAATGCAGAAAATGGTAAAGAAGAGATTCTATATTTTGCAATTGATGGTTGGTGGGCAACAGATATTAGTAGTTTTCAAAAACAAAAACCTTCTATATACACAATACAGGCACTAGAACAAACAACGTTATTACAAATTCATTATCAGTCTTTTCAGCGTATGCTGAATGCAATTCCAAAATTAGAGAAGTATTTTCGTATCATATTAGAGAATTATCTTGGGAGTTTACAATGGCGAATCATTATGAACAACAGCTATGATGCCGAGCAACGGTATCTTAATTTTTTAAAGCATTACCCTGAAATTTCTAAACGAGTTCCTCAATATCTTATTGCTTCATATTTAGGAGTTTCTGCCGAGTTTTTAAGCCGTATACGAAAATCTAAACATTAATTGAACTAGATCAATTTTTGTGATCATATCATTTATGAATTTTGCTTTTTACATTAAAATAAAAACAAATGAAAAAAGTACTTATCATCAATGCCAGTGTAAGAAATAAAAAATCACAAAGCAGAAAACTTACTGAATTATTGGTCAAAAACTGGCAACAAAAACATCCTGATTATACATTTACGTTTAGAGAAGTTGGATTAAATAAAATTCCACCAATTAATAAAGATTGGATTGCAAGTGCATTTACTAAACCAAAGAAACAAACGATACAAAATCAAAAAGGTGTTTACCTAAGCAATCAATTGATTAAAGAATTAAAAGAGAATGATATCTATGTGATTGGCACTCCTATGTATAATTGGTCTATACCCAGCGGTTTAAAAACGTATATTGATCAAATCATGCGTATTAACGAAACTTGGAAATTTCGCTCCGGAAAACCCGATGGAGATTATGTAGGCCTACTAGAGGGTAAAAAATTATTGATTCTATCTAGTCGAGGAGATACTGGATATGGCAAGAATGAAAAAAATGAACATATGAATTTTCAAACTACCTATCTGGAATTTATTTTTAAAATTATGGGTGTTAGAGACACGACTACTATCTCTCTGGATAACGAAGAGTTTGGAGGTCAAATTTTTGAAAAATCTAAACAAAAAATATATGATCAAATATCTAGGATTCCCTGAGGCATTATCAGTTATTATAATAATATCACAATAGCCATACTTTATATTCTGCACTGATTTTTATACCTCATCGGTTACAAATATTGCTATATATATTGAAGTGGTTTGGTTTGATAAAATCTTAAAATAGACGAATTCGATATAAAAAAACGTTATAAAATTATCACTCTTGACATACTGTTGGCATTGCCCCTTTCTACTTTTGTGATTAGCATCCTTAAAATCAAAATAATGAAACAGGAATCATTAGTTATAGAAACTGCAAGAAAATATCCAATGGCCTTTAAACAGATGGATACAAAACTTATTGATATATTTTTCTCTAAAAAAATATCGAAGATCGGATACGAGTACGATTATATCAAAAAGTCCTGGATGGGTATGACAAATATGAATTGTGATGATCTCAAAACATCTGTAGCCTCGTATAATCAAAACAATATTATGCCTGATACAGAGCCGGACATTACTATATTAGATCTTCAGGATAAAATTGCCATTGTAAAAGTTGAAATAGAATGGGCTCCAAAAATCTTTAGGTTTGATTATTTGTTGCTTACAAAAGAAGATAAAAATTGGTGTATCGAAAAAATTCTATGGCAAAGTATACCATAGAAATATTGTTTTGTCGATTAATTTTTAAATTCTATGGTCTTTTTTGATTCAAAAAAACGTATATCCTGATAACTTAAAGGGAGAATTGCCCTGCCTTTTTTATCAAAAATACCATAATCCCAGCCCGATTCACCCCAGATATATGTACTATTAGGCTTATGGTATTTTTTTCGAACCTTAATATACTCTTTATCCTCTCCAAACATTGCCATATCATATGGTGAATATTCTATAGGAACAACAATATCTCCATTTTGATCGATCATACCACATTTTGTCTTGTAATAAGGTTTGTTTTCTTGTTTTTCATTCAAACATACTCTTAATAATGGATCATTTTCTAAATGATGATTTACGACCTCATCATAAATGACAGGAATTTTTACTTTTCCGTTTTTGTTGATATATCCATACTTACCGTCTTTTTTGCACTTAGCCAAACCATCATAAAATCGATAAATCCAATCATAGGTCGGAGGAATGATTTCTTTTCCTTTTTGATCCATGATCCCAAATAAAACTTCTTTTTTATTTTTATCTTCTGCTGTGGTAGATGTAACTTTTTTTGTAAACACAGAAATGCCTTCAAAAAAATACCCCAGATCGTCGTATTCATTCTTTTTTGAAAAAAGTAACTCTCCTTTTAGATTACGATACCCCATATCCTCCCCTTCTTTAAAGGGAATCCAATTTTTATTGCTGGTTGTAAAGCCAAAAAAACTTGGAGTTATATTATTCATAATACGCTCACCTGTCAATACATTGACCAAAAAATATTCTTCTTCTTTGAGTGCAAGTACTTCTGGGCGTATACTCTTTGGGAAATATTTATCTAAAAGTAATGATGGACGAATCATTACTTCATATTGATCTTGTTGTATTGATGTTTGATCAGTAGCTACCAACTGTTTTGTTTTATCAGTTATAACAAAGTATCTGTCTTTGTACATGGGATATATGCTCGTAAAATCAGCAATCAATACTTCTCCTTTACTATTGACCAAACTAGATGTATCTGTAGTTTCTGATTTTACTATGAATCTGTCAGCATGAAATTTATCTTTTTCTACAGTTCTGTATATGGGTCTTACCAAAGTATCGCCTTTACTGTTCAAAACTCCATATTTTGATGCAGAAACCTTAAACTTTATAGTAGTATGAGGTTTTAAAAATTCGGCCCATGTAGCTTTAATATCAAGAATATTTTTTCCTGTAGCATCAATCACTTTTAGATGTTTATCTCCTGCATTTGGTATAGAATCTTTGACCTCTACTATAGCCATGTTATCATAAGTATCATGAACATAAGCATAATAAGTAGGTAGAATCATATTTTGATTTCCGTCTATTAATGCCCATTTCTCTTCGTCTTCTTTTACCCAAATGCTAAGGTCTTTTTTCAATTTATTTACCGATTGTGCCTTTGTAGTAGCAGGAAATAATATCGTGATAGCACTACTTATGTAGAAGAAATAAACTGCAAAATGTTGATCAAAGTATTTTATATTCATACGCATTGTTGTTTCTGATACAATATCTGTATAATATTACATTTTTATACGTTAGTATTTGAATTCTATAGTCTTTTTTAGTTCAAAAAACATATATCATGATACGCTACAGGTAAAATCAAATCCTGATTTCTATCAATAAATGCTCATTTCCTTATATCCTTTCTTACCCATACTCTTAGATTTTCTTTCAATTTCTCTACGGGTTGTGCTTTTGTAGCGGTACTTGATTGTATAACAATGAAGTTGTACATATAAAAGTAAATCGAAAATCGTATGAGCATATCCGTTTGATTATAATATTAATACCCCTATCAAACCAAAGACAAACATATATATTATATCTCTAATGTAATGCGGTATTAACATAATACTATATAAACAGTTTTAGAACTACTTTTTTTAATCCCTGATGTAACCTTTCTATTTCTTACAGGTATACCTATAAAAACATATCTCATGAAAAAACTAACTTTAATACTCATTATAATTACTTGCATTGCTTCTTGTACAACAAATAGCGATCAAAAAAAGTACGACTTGGCTATTGAAAATGTTTCTCTTTTTGATAGTAAAACCAAAAATGTATCTAAAAACAAAACTATATTGATTAATGCGGATACAATAGCTGCAGTAATTGATGCTTCGCAACATAGTAATGCGATTACAATTATAGAAGGTAATGGAAAATTAGTAGTTCCCGGTTTTATAGATACTCATATACATTTACACCAAATGTTAGATCTAACAACTGGTATTGCTCCAGAATTTATAGACCGCTCTTATCGCAAAAAGTTAACTGAAAAATTATTGAGTTATGGTACTACGACAGCTGTAGATTTAGGTATCTCTGAAAAATGGATGGAAGAAACGTTACAGTGGCAAAAAAAAACATCTCCTGATTATCCAAACTTATACATTGCAGGCGGCGCTATGATCTCTGATCTAGAATGGAATCGATATGTACCCGAACACCATACTGTTGTATTTAACCCTGAAGATGGCGTTAAAAAAGTACAAAAATATGCGAGAATGGGAGTTCAACATATCAAATTGTATTCAAAATTAGAAACCCCGGAGATGACAGCTATTATAAATGAAGCAAGCAAAAGTAATATCCAACCTTATGCCCATGTAGATAATAATATTGTAAACATCCCAGAAGCAATGGAATTAGGCGTACGAGATTTTGAACATTTTTTTACAGTACTGCCTAGTGTTCTCAATCTCAAAGATCATAGAGAAGCGCTACTTAAAAAATATAACTTACAACGACCAAACCATATTGACGATTTTAGTGCTACTCGATCCTTTTACTTTCAATATATCAAAGAAAATCCTGAATTACATCAAAGATTAATAGAGTTATTCAAAAAAATGGCTGAAAAAAAAGTAACAATAAGTACTACCATTCATGTATTGGGCGCTGCAGCAGAAAAAACAGATTTTTTTTCTTCTTTTAATCATTTTCCATTGAGAGAAGCACCAGAGTTACCTGATTATACTCCCGCTAACAAAGCAAAATTAAAAGAAGCCTTTTCTACAATGATGCAGTATCTTAAAATTGCGCATGAAATGGGTGTAACGATCAGAATCGGAACTGACAATAGTGAAGCCGGACAAGCAATACTATCAGAGTTTTTACTGTTTCATGAAGCAGGTTTTAGCATTGAAGATATATTACAGATTGCAACATGGAATGGTGCTAAAGCCATGCATATAGATCATCTGTATGGTACAATTGAAAAGGGCAAAAAAGCAGATCTGGTTCTTTTTGATAAGAATCCATTTACTAATGTCAAAAATTTTCTTGCAAAAAAAACAGTCATCAAAGAAGGTAAAGTATTTATGCCTCAAAACAGTATCCAGGATACTGTTTTAAATCTTATCGAAAAAGAAGGGATTTCTGCAGGGGTTTCATTTCTAGATGATAATCAATCTAATACGCCAGAAGCGTATGAAATGGTAGAAATTGCATACCATCTATTTCATATGGGAAAAGTTGATGAGGGAAAAGCTATAGTAGACTTAATTAAAAAAGATTTTCCAAAGTTTGCCCCTATTTATCATGAGAATGCTATAAACAGTATTGGATATAGTTTATTATATGCAGAAAAGTTTGATGAAGCCATAGAAATTTTCAAACTTAATGTTGAAGTATTTCCTGATGCCGCAAATACTTATGACAGTCTCGGAGAAGGGTATATGAAAAATGGAAATAAAGAACTGGCCATACAAAATTATCAAAAGTCAATAGAATTAAATCCTGAGAATCAAAACGGAATAGAAATGCTTAAAAAATTAAATCAAAAACATTGATTACAAAAAGATTATCTAATATATAAGCGGCTTTTTAAAAATACAACAAAAGGTATAAAAAGTACAAGTTTAGCAATTAAAAATGTACTATCTTGTATTAACAAAACATTAGAATATTATATTGTAATATTACATACAAAAAGACGACTCATATAGCATGAATAAAGAGTTTAATGAATTTTCTACAGGAGCAGTTTTAAAAGTTGCCGATCAAGAAGTGTTATTATCATATTCAAATTCAAAACCAATTGAATACTATACTTTTATCTGGCCGCAGAGTGAAAATATAATAATAGAAATTGATGGTATAATTACAACTATACCGGCAGATCATATTGTTGTTCTAACTCCTAATCAATACTTTAGTTTTAAAGAAGGCTCAGACATTATTGTATATCAATTTAATCGAGAATTTTATTGTATTAAAGATCATGATAAAGAGGTAAGCTGTATGGGAGTTCTTTTTTATGGTACCAATAGTCCTTCTATTGTAGTATTATCACCAAAAGAAAAAGACAAATTACATACTTTACACAAGGTATTTTTAGAAGAATTACAAACCGTAGATACCATTCAGGCAGAGATGTTGAGGATGCTAATGGCTCGATTTATAATAACAACAACCAGGCTTATCAAACAACAAAATGATCTCGATCAAAAACAAGAACAAGTAGACTTGATGAGAAACTTTAATATCCTGGTAGAATGGCATTTTAGACAAGAGCATGGTGTAGGATTTTATGCAGAAAAATTACATCGTTCTCCTAAAACATTGTCAAATAATTTTGCTAAATTTGATAAGACTCCTTTACAGATCATACATGACCGTATAATACTAGAAGCCAAACGTTTACTAGTTTATACTGATAAATCTACCAAAGAAATCGCATATGAAGTTGGGTTTGAAGATGCTTCTCATTTAAGTAGAATGTTTAAAAGACATACATCAATCTCTCCTTCAGAGTTTAAGAAAAAACTAAAATTAGAAGCCGCAGGGAAATATTGACCAGTATAAAGGAAAAAGATATATAAGTTTTTTAAGATTTTTGCCCCAACTTTGTAGTATAAAATTAAATAATAATTATCCTGAATTGATTCAGATAAAATATATAGGGCTATGAAAACATTAACACACAACATTAGATTTATACTAGCAAGTATGTTATTTATGACTTTTGTTATAAGTAATGCACAAGTAACATATCAAGATCAACTTGAAGCAGTTTATTTAAAAAAAGAAAGTAAAAAAGAAGTGGTTTATACAAATAACTTCAGCAACTTCAACAACAATCTAATTGCTTCAAACAAAATTGATTTTAGGTCAGAAATTGTAAAAGCAAAAAAGACAAATCAATATTTACTTTTTCTTTCTGACAGAAATAATCTTGAAATATTAGAATTAAAATATTTAAAAACACTTCGCAAAGGTGCAAATAGAAGTTCCTCTGTACAATCATTTGAAGTTTTTATCCAAAATAACTTACCTCAATTAAGTATTCAATTTGAAAAAGACAATAATCTTAAACAATTATACACTGTTGTGAGAAAAGATACTTTTAATGGTAAAATTGATGCTTTACCAGGCGTTTTGTAAATAAAACGTTTATGTTATAAATTAGCTTAACTTTTTTTTTGTAAGTAAAAATATTTTTTCTTACAATTACATATTTAAAAATAATGACATAAAAGCTAATTAACATTTACGTCGTTTTATGAAAAAGATATTACCCCTATTGCTGCAAATTGTTGTAGCAATTATCTTATTAAAAACGCTTATGTTTAAATTTATGGCACATCCTGAAAGTGTATACATTTTCAAAAAAGTAGGATTAGAGCCATACGGCAGAATCGGAACCGGAATTACCGAATGTATTGCAGGAGTTTTACTTCTTATTCCAAAAACAGTTTGGATAGGTGCTACAATAAGTCTAGGCATTATCGGAGGAGCAATCATGATGCACCTCACCAAACTTGGTATCGAAGTAAACAACGACAAAGGTATTCTATTCGCTATCGCTGTTCTAACATTTATCTTAAGTGGAGTTATCTTATGGATTAAAAGAAAAGAAATTAAATTTTTTTAATCTGCTTAATAAAGCTTGATTTGCAATCAAAAATCTAGCTTAGCTATGTACTAATTTGCGAAAAGAATTCTGTCTTTTTGCCAAGTGTAGGCAAGTATGCACTTTACTTAATTTAATACATTAATCATAAACCATTGTGTTACAATAAAAAAACCTGCTATTACAAATGTAATTGACAGGTTTTTTAAAAACATTAGGAATTATGAAAAATACTCTTCTGTAACTGTTTATGATATTAATTTACCTTCTCTAGTCTGTATTCAATATAACCTGGATTAAAAAATTGACCAATTCTTAAATCGCCATTATTAGAAGTAAGAGTAATTCGTGAAATCAAATTGCTGGCAGTAGAATTGCTAGAACTTAAATCTACAGTAAATAATCCTCCTATTACCAAAGAACCAATCATATAGTTAGAAATCCCAAATTCATTTTGGACAGTATTATTAGCATCTATTAAAACTATTTTACCCGCCTCTATTCTTATAGATTGAACATTTACTAAATTATCTGATGTCGCCGGAAAAAATAATTCATTAGATACGATTTCTGTAGCAGCAATAAATTCTTTTGAATCATCACTTCTAGATTCCTTGATTATCCATGTTCCTTCGTAATTTTGAAGATCTTTTATAAAGACAAAGTTTCCTCCAGAATCCTCACCTCCGGCTTCTTCTTCCTTTTCACGTTCTTCTTTTACCCTATTTATTACATTTTCGGCAGTAATCGCTTCTTCATTAGTTTCTGCTGTAGTTCCTGTAGTTTCTTCTTCAGGAGAATCACCTTCACATGAAAGTATTGTCAATGCTAATAATGCTACTAATACGATTTTAATTTTTTTCATTTGAGATTAGATTTTTGTGTGCTTATACTTTTGTTGAGAGTATTGTCATATAATATAAAAACGCTTATCGTTCATAATACCCTACCCATTTATACTAGTATTTTACAAAATATCATCTTATACCTCGATTTATATCAACAATTCTCATAAACAAGGAAAAATTGACAAGTTTTAAGGAAAAACGACTCTTTATACTGACTTCTATCTATTGCATCTTTGTATTGTTAAATCAAAACAATATACAAATGACATATCAAGATAAATCCATATTCAATCTTATAGAGATTTTTAGACAAGGAAAAAGAAAAATTGTAAATAAGCTAAATTCAAAAAAACATTGTGAACAAAGAAGTATACATGACTTTTATTGTGATATCGAACGTCCTTATATAAGTAAATAAGAAAAGGGAAAATCTGACAACTAAACAGGAAAAATAGGTAGTGCACAACAAGAATTATACATGCACCTTTGTAAAAGAAATAATAAGAATAAATAATTAAAATAAATAGATACTATTCACCATAGTTAAAGCTCTTAGAACAAAAGCTTTAATTGATAAAAATTAGAAATTATGAGCACATTTAATGTACCAACAAGAGAAGAAGTAAGCGCAAATAATCAAGCGATTTTTGATAATCTTAATAAAGCACTTGGATTTGTTCCAAATCTTTATGCCACATATGCACATAGTGATACAGCATTAGAAAATTATTTGAATTTTTCTAACGCAAAAACGTCACTATCAGCGAAAGAAAAAGAAGTAGTAAATCTAGCTGTTAGCCAAGTAAATGAATGTATTTATTGTCTATCTGCACACACGGCTATAGGAAAAATGAATGGTTTTACAGACGATCAAATATTAGAATTAAGAGCAGGACAAGCTTCTTTTGATTCAAAATTAGACGCATTAGCAAAATTTGCCAAAAATGTAACCGAAAATAGAGGAAAAGCTGATCAACAAGTCGTAGACAATTTATTAACAGCAGGTTATACAAAAGCAAACCTCATTGATACTATTGTATTGGTAGGAGATAAAACAATATCTAATTACATACATAGTACCACACAAGTACCTGTAGATTTCCCGGTGGCACAACCACTAGAAACTACGTCTATATAACATGTAGTCACGTAATTTAATGATTACCCCTTTTATTTACAATTCCTGAACAAAAGGGTGTCTTATTTATCATATAAATACGATGTATTGGTAACATATGATTATTATTAAAATGACATGTTTAAGACACTCTTTTTTTCGGGAAATCAAGCAAAATTTTATTAAACATTTATAATTAATTATTACATCATGAAAAAGTTAATCGCAGTATTTTCATTTATTTTAGCAATCACTTTTAGTGCACAAGCACAACAAGTAAAAACAGTTTCTCTAGAGCAAACAAAAGGAGAATTCACCCAAAAAGAAATAAAACTTTCTGAAGGTAGCTATGTTTTTAATATCTCTAATAATCAAGCAGGAACAGATGTTGGTTTTGTATTAGTACCTAAAGGTAAAGATGCATCTAATGCCGAAAACCACATCAAAGAAGCTTATGTAACTAAAGTAGTAGCTGAAGGAAAAACTGAAAATTCTAAAACTGTTAATTTGAAAAAAGGAGAGTACACATACTTTTGCCCTCTTAACAAAACACCACAGTACACATTGATTGTAGAGTAACATTTTTTAGTCTTTTATAGATTTATATATCAGAAGTTATCTGAAAAGTTGAGTTGTAAGGATAAGAATCCCAAAAAAACAGTAATAGCTAAAAGTAGTTATTCTATATAAATTGTTTTGGGGAACAATCTTGGGATACATGACAATATGAAAATCAACTCTTTTTCAGATAGCTTCTTTTTTTATTTACCTTAGCTGTATGTTTACAGCAATCGAACAACATTTATCAAAGCATATACAGCTTACAAAAGAAGAGCTAGAACGTTTTACATCTGTTTTAATAACCAAAAAATTACGTAAAAAACAATTTTTAATACAAGAAGGTGATCTTGTCAATTATGAATATTATGTTGTAAAAGGCTGTTTAAAAGCCTATGAAATAGATCCTTCTGACAACATACATATTATTCAATTTGCAATTGAAGATTGGTGGATCAGTGATTTTAAAGCTTTTTTTAAAAATGAGAAAGCACGCCTTACTATCGATTGTATTGAAGACTCTCTGTTATTGGGTATTGCAAAAACAGACTTAGAACAATTATTTATCGATATT
Source organism: Aquimarina algicola (assembly GCF_006443095.1). Taxonomy (GTDB): domain Bacteria; phylum Bacteroidota; class Bacteroidia; order Flavobacteriales; family Flavobacteriaceae; genus Aquimarina; species Aquimarina algicola. The sequence goes on along the minus strand of NZ_VFWZ01000010.1, from coordinate 24,828 downwards.
CCAAAGCTAGAACGTTTCTTTCGCATCAAACTTACCAATGCTTTTGTAGCACTACAAGACCGTATCCTTTCTTCGTTAGATAAAACAAGTGCAGAACGCTATTTGGAGTTTCGTAAAACATATCCAAACATAGAACAAAGAATCCCAAATTATCTTATCGCAAATTACCTGGGAATCAAGCCCGAAAGCTTAAGTAGACTTCGAAAACAATTAGTTATATCTTAACATAAGTTAATCAAATTTTATAACCTACATCAATCAATATATTTTCTGGTTATCCCGAAATTTGTAGTACAATATTCATTATAAAACAACTTCATTATGAAAGATTTAAAAGTATTAATGATTACTACTTCGCATGATCAGCTAGGAAATACAGGAGAAAAAACGGGTATTTGGTTAGAAGAATTAGCGGGCCCATATTATCAATATCTAGATAAAGGAGCAACAATTACAATTGCTTCTCCAAAAGGAGGCAGTGTACCTCTTGATCCAAAAAGTGAGTTACCAGAATGGCAGACAGAACACACAAAACGTTTTAACGTAGACCAAGATGCATTAGCTCTATTAAAAAACACAGCAAAAACAGCAGATATAGAACCTTCTCAATTTGATATTCTTTTCTTTCCGGGAGGTCATGGCCCTATGTGGGACTTAGGAGATAATGCAGAAGTAGCACAAATAGTAAATGCATTTGATGAAAACGATAAACCTATTGGGCTTGTCTGTCATGGAGTTGCTGCTCTCAAAGGTGTACAAACCAAGAACGGTACTCCTATGGTAAAAGGCCGTAGACTTACTTCTTTTACCAACACCGAAGAAGAAGCTGTACAACTTACTGATGTAGTACCATTTTTACTAGAAACAGAACTTATAAATGACGGTGCAATCTATCGCAAAGGCGATGACTGGAGTGAGTTTGTGGTAGAAGATGGTAATCTGGTAACAGGTCAAAACCCTCAATCTTCTGTTTTAGCAGCACAAAAAACTATTGCACTTACGTTAGTATCATAGATTTTTGCTATAAATTGATAAGAAAATAAAACTTTGTTACCATTTTGTAACAAAGTTTTTCTTTTTATATTTCGAATCTCAATTATAACTTACTTTTATGACACGCACGATTTTAATCTTAGCCTTTACAGTACTTTTTATCGCTTGTGGGACAAACACAAAAAATGAAAATAAATACGAAGACAATGTAGAAGTCAGAGATCCCGAGCCACCTACTGATGAAAATAAAACCGAAATAGATGGCACTGCACAAGCTATTGCAAAAGCAAATGGAATACAAAAATGGAATGCTGTAAAGGAGATACAATTTACATTCAATGTTGATAAAGACACTACTCATTTTGAGCGATCTTGGGTTTGGAAACCAAAAGAAAAGATGGTTACACTAACCTCTCAACAAGATACAATCACATATAATAGAACAAAAATAGACAGTACAAACATCAAAGCTGATCAAGGATTTATCAATGATAAATATTGGTTATTAGCACCTTTTAATTTGGTATGGGATGCTGAAAGTTTTACATCTGAACATACGCTTAAAGCTACAGCTCCTATAAGTAATACCGAAATGCAAAAATTTACAATTGTTTACAAAAATGAAGGCGGGTATACTCCAGGAGATGCTTATGATTTCTACTTTCAAGGAGATTTTATTATCAAAGAATGGGTGTTTAGAAAAGAAAATGCTGCAGAACCTTCTCTAATTACTTCTTGGGAAGATTATGAAAATTTTGAAGGTATTAAAATTGCTAAAACCCATAAACGTAATGAAGGAGATTGGAAATTACATTTTACTAACATAAAAGTAATCACCGAATAGTTACCTATTAAAGTATATAAAGTAAAGAGGTGTACTATAGTGCACCTCTTTTTTTATGTTTTCTTTTCAACATCAATGCTATTAAGACTGCTATGCAAGCTCCTAAAAGTAATGCGGTAAAACTTAGGCGTAAACTCTGTATTCTTGATAAAAAACCTAAAAAAGGTGGGCTTAACAAAAAACCCAAATATCCAAATCCGGCAACAAAAGATATTCCTTGTGCAGAAGAAACTCCTTCTGTCTTTCCGGCAAGCCTAAATAATTCTGGAATTATGACAGAAAATCCCATACCAACAAAACCAAAACCAATAATTGTAATGATAAACTGACTTGCTAAAACACCTACAAAACCTAATATTGCAATCAAAGCACCACCAATAATAATTGCTAAAGACCCAAATCTTTTACTTACTGAATCTCCAAAAAACCTACCAAAGGTCATTGTTATAGAAAAAGCTACGAAACCAAACCCTGATATTCTTTCTGATGTAATTTGAACAACATCCTGTATATACAACTTACTCCAATGCTCAATAGCTCCTTCACTACCCATAATTAAAAAAGCAAGAACAGTAAGCCCCAAAAGTGGTCGTACAAGATCAAAAGAAAATGTATCATGATTGTTCTTTTCTTTCTTCCCTACTCTTTTTAAATACGATTTTGACGCAATAAGATTCGTAAAAATCACAAAAATTGCTACACACATCATATGTACTAATGGTGTTGTAAACAAGGTGATCATAAGACTACCAATACCAGCACCAATGACTCCTCCTAAGCTAAAAAAACCATGCGAAGCAGACATGATATGAATATTATCTTCTTGCTCTATTTCTGACACCAAAGCATTCATTGATATATCAGTTAAACAACCAAAAACACCTACCATAAATAATGCTATACACAACATAATATATGTAGTAGACTGTATCGGAATCAAAAATAACAGTGAAAACAAAATAATAGAAAAGATGGTTATTTTACCTAATCCAACCTTCTTGATCACAAATGAAGATAATGCTATCATCATCAATGTTCCTAAGGCAAAACAAAATAAAGCCAATCCTAATTGAGCATCATCAATTTTTAATCTGCTTTTTATGGTAGGGATATACAAAGCCCATGTACTTGTCATAATATTTACAGAAGCAAAAACCCAAGCAGGACCAAAATAACGTAATCGAGTGACTAATAATTGTAATGAGTTCATAACAAAAAGACCAATCTAAATTTAGATTCAAAAATACTCGTAGTCAGTTTTATATAGCATAATAAAATATTCTAAAAGTGATACAAAATATTCTTAATCATGAACTTATAAAAAAATAAACGCTAATTTTATCTTATTAGTTAATTCTCTAGGCATAAGTCCGTAAAGCATCAAGTCGAAACACAATACTTAGATTTTGAGGTCTATCCTGAAGAATCAAACCCCACCATGTGGACTAAAACATTTATATAATGAAATTAGCGTATGAGCAAATACAAGTTGAACATTCTGCTTCAGTAAAAATTGAATGTTATACCTATCACACAACATGCAATGCTATTAATTGGCATGTACACCCTGAGTATGAAATTGTGTACATCAAAAACGGAAAAGGAAGTTTACAAATAGGTTCTTATTTTGAAAATTATGAAGATGGCGTATTGGTATTTCTCGGGCCAAATGTAAGACATATGCCTTTTAGTAATAAGCAGTTTAAAAATAATCTTGAAGTAGTAATACAATTTCAAGAAAGTTTTATTGAAGATAAACTTATATTATTTCCAGAATTTGAAGTGATCTCAAAGTTTATAAGAACAGCAGAAAAAGGAATGTTATTTTCTCCTACTACCCACAAGAAATTATCTTCTTTGTTTCAAAAGCTCAAAAAACAAAATAAAACTGAAAGATTAATAAATTTTATACAAATACTGTATCAACTTTCTATATCAGAAAACACAAAAGCGATATCAAAAGACTCGATCTCATATAATAATCATCAACATTCTTTACAGAGAATAGCAAAGGTATATCAATATATCAATAGCAATTATAACCAAGATATTGGTACAACACATATGGCAGAACATTTAGGACTAACACCAAACTCATTTTGTAGAATGTTTAAAGCTATGACTAACAGAACTTTTATAGATTTCTTAAATGAATTCAGAATCAAAAAAGCGCAAGAATATTTGATGTATACAACATCTAATATATCAGAAGCGATGTACAAATGTGGGTTCAATGATGCTTCGTATTTTGCAAGGCAATTTAAAAAGTATACTGGTAAAACTCCTTCACAGTTTAACGATCAATTACATCACCGTGTTAATGATTAGATTTATCTAAAATACCTTGTTTTAGTATTTGCCCAAACTCAAACATATCTTCATAAGAACAGTAAAAAGGTGCAGGAGCTAAACGGATTACATTTGGCTCTCTCCAATCGATAATAACACCATTCTTCATCAGATAATCAAAAAGTTTTCTACCTTCTCCATGTAGAAAGACTGAAAGTTGAGTTCCTCGCTCTTCTTGAGCAGTAGGTGTAATAATTTCAAAAGTGCTATCTACTTGTTTGTCTATTTCTTGTAATATAAACTCTAGATAAGATACAATCAGATTGCGTTTTTGGATTAAGGTTTCCATACCAACTTCTGTAAACATTTGTAATGAAGCCAAATATGGAGCTACAGACAATACAGGAGCATTACTCAATTGCCACGCATCTGCATTAGGCATAGGTTCAAATTCTGGTTTCATCAAAAATCGAGTATCTTTTTGAGTTCCCCACCACCCTTCAAATCGAGGAATATCTTTTTGATTGTGATACCGTTCATGCACAAAACATCCTGATGCATTTCCCGGACCACTGTTCATATATTTATAACTACACCACGCAGCAAAATCAACATTCCAGTCATGTAATTCTAGTTGTACATTCCCCGCGGCATGAGCCAAGTCCCAACCGACTTTAGCACCAATATCCTGACCAGCTTTTGTTATTGTTTTCATATCAAATACCTGGCCGGTATAGTAATTCACTCCTCCTATTAAGAGTAATGCACACTCTTCTCCTACCTCTTCTATAGTTTTTAAAATATCTTCTGTTCTAAAATTATGCTCTCCTTCTCTTTTTTTAATTTCTACAATGGCTTCATCAGGATCATAACCATGAAATCGAACTTGACTTTGTAACATATATTGATCACTGGGAAAAGCTTTTTCTTCGCATATAATTTTATACCGCTTTGCCGTAGGTCTATAAAATGAAACCATTAATAAGTGAAGATTCACAGTAAGAGTATTCATAACAGTAATCTCCGAAGGTTTTGCTCCTACCACTTTACTAAGAGGTTCTGCCAAGCGTTCATGATAATCCCACCAAGGTTTTTCTGAATAAAAATGACCTTCTACAGCTAATTCTGCCCAATCATTCATAATTTCATCTACATAAGCTTGTGTATTTTTAGGCTGAAGCCCTAATGAATTACCCGTAAAATAAATGACTTGCTTATCATTAACTTTTGGAAACAAAAACTGTTCTCTATATTTGTGTAAAGGATCTTGTTGATCTAGTGATTTTGCAAATTCTTTGGTGTTTTCAAAATGCATCCTTAGCGTTTTTGATCAAAAATACGTATAAGATCAATAAATCCGATATCTCATATATAAACTTTCTTAGATTTATAAATAATAATATGCATTTTATTCCAGACGCGTTAGACACTTACGTAGTTAACCATACACAACAAGAGCCAGAACTATTACAAAAATTAACTCGCGAGACGTATCAAAAAATATTACAACCTCGAATGTTAAGTGGTCCTTACCAAGGGCGTGTACTGAGTATGTTATCAAAATTGATCCATCCAAAATATATTTTAGAAATCGGTACATATACAGGATATTCTGCACTTTGTCTTGCCGAGGGAATGCAAAAAGATGGAGAACTACATACTATTGATATCAATGAAGAGCTAGAAGATTTTCAAAGAAAATATTTTGATCTTTCGCCGTATGGCAAACAAATCCATCAGCATATTGGTGATGCGACTAAAATCATTCCTTCATTGCATACTCATTTTGACCTTGTTTTTATAGATGCAGATAAACCTAATTATCCGGCTTATTTTGATTTGGTGATCAAAAAAATGAATCCCGGAGGCGTAATTCTATCTGATAATGTATTATGGAGTGGTAAAGTTATAGAAGAAGTTCAAGAAGATGATATATCAACTCGAGCTTTACTACAGTATAATAAACTTTTGGTAGAAGATAAAAGAGTGGAAACAGTTCTTCTTCCTATCAGAGACGGGTTGACTATAAGTCGAGTTTTATAAACTTATTCAATTAACCATAAACAAAAAAAGAAGAGCATTCTAAGAATATATGCTCTTCTTTTTTTTATCATTTAAAGGATATTTATTGTACAGCCTTTAGTGCGTTGATATTTCCATAGCCAAATTTGCTATTACGATTTGGATAGAATTCTCCTGATCTTTTTAGTTTATCCAGTACTTGGGCTCTAGTCATGTTTGGATTTCGTGCCCATACCAATGCAGCAATTCCTGCAGTAGTTGCTGTTGCTACAGAAGAGCCTCCAACATAATTTTGCGAACCTGTATTAAAACCAATTACAGGAACATTTCTATCTGAATCTGATGCTCTTTGCATTACTATAGTAAAATCAATTCTATTTCCGTCATGACAATTACTACAACGGTTATAGCCATTGTCTTTTATACCTGTAACTGCTACAGTCTCTGACATACTTGCAGGAAAAATTACACCATACCAATTTGTAAAAGAAGTAGACGTACCTCCTGCTGCTATAATCATTTTACCTTTGCTATACGCATATTTTATTGCATCTTTTACATTACCAATTGACCAGGGATATCCTATAGACATCGAGATAATTTTTACATCAGACCTGTCTGCCAATGCTTTTAGAGCATTACTTACCCCTCTACGCTCATGATATCCGTTTAATACTACATCTTTTGTTCCTCTATATGCAATTAGATTACTATCGTAAGCAACACCTACCGGCATACCACTATTATTACGAGGAGAAGCTATTGCAGAAGCCATTTGAGTACCATGACCACATTTATCATTGGGACCATCTGTATTGTTTGACCACCACCAGGGAGAATCTACAAATGTTCCAAATCTTTGTACTGTTCTTGAATTATTAGAGCTACCACTATTAAAACCACTTCCTAACAAATTTTGATTTGCAGAAATACCAGTATCAATCAATCCAACAGTAATTCCTAAACCGGTACTGTACTGCCATGCTTGTGATACTTTATGAATATCAAAATTCCAAGGAAACTTTGCATTTGGTGTAATGATTCTAAAATCATTACCATTGATAGCATCTCCACTCGTGTTACAACCCGCAGATTTTTGTTGATATGCTACATCTTCCTGCAAGTAAAAGCCATATCCAATCGGATCTATATACCTGATATGATCTGCATTTTGTAATTTTTGGATTGTTTCTATTCTTTGAACATTGACTTCGATAACATTAAGAATTTCATCATCTGATGTAACAGCATTAGATTTACTTACTCCTTCTTCTTCACTTACGATACTAAAAATATTTTCTTTAATATCTGTGAGCCTTGAAGACCGTTTGTTTGTAAAACTTTCTTCTTGGTCGCCATAACCAATACTCACGATTCCTTCTCCATGCATGATAGCACTATATAAAACGTCTGTGGGAGCATTTTTCCACTCAAGGTCTCCTTTCTGTTTTAGCTGATTAGCGATATAAGCATTCACTTCAGAAATTGATAATAATTTTTGCGATAAGGATTCTTGATTGGGGTTGGGGATTTCTTCTGTGTTCTCAGTAGAACACGAAGCGATCACAAAAAGCCCTAAAAATAAGAGGATAATTTTTTTCATTTTAAGAATAATTTATGAGTTTGCGAATAAGCCTTTAAAAACATAATTGACATTTTGGGAATACGAAAATTACGTTTTAATTAATTTTATAGCTAATATATTAAATAATCAATATTTATTTAACCCTTAAATTATCAAAACATTAAATAATGAATTTTTACTATGCTTGCATAACAGCTTTGAATGTTAATAAAAGATCAATAATAGCAAGGGGTTACAGCTTATTAACATCAAAAATAAAAAAAGCGGATTATACTTGTATTATTTTAATTTTTTAACACAATAATTGAAATAATCGTAATTAAAACAATGTATTTTGATCATTCATCAATATCAAAATATCTAGGAAGCGTCTGTAACTAAAAAAATTCTTAGTAAAAACTAAGAATCATGAAACGTTATCAAATATGCTTAAAATAAGTAAATCAAAAAGAGTGAGTACTACTATTGTCTTTTTACAGAACCGGTAATTTCATTGATATCTTCCTTTACCTGATCAATTTCATTTTTAATATCCGAAGTAATAGAAGTTACTTCAGAGTCTATACCATGTTTTTCTGCGCTCTTCGTAATCTCTGTTTTGATATCGTTTGTAGCATCTTTGATTACACGCATTCCCTTGCCAAGACCTCTCACGATCTCAGGGATTTTATCAGCACCGAAAACCATAACCAATATAAAAACAATAAAGGCAATTTCGGTTCCGCTTATGAATAATGGTAAATTCAACATAACAATGCAAATATAGGTATTAAAACATAAAAAAAACCACCTCTAAGCGAATAGAAGTGGCTTTAACGTATTCTTAAAAGGTTATATTAACTATTGACCTTTTACCTTATTTTTGAATTTATCGAATTTACCGATTTCTTTTTCTTTTGGCCAACTGTTGTTAGAAGTATCTATATCAGCAGTTTCTAAATCAGGATCTACAACAATCTTAGTAATCTCTTGTTCTGAGGCTATTGGCCTCTTCACTTGATTATCATTTTTTCTCCAGATCTGAGCAGGGTATGTTACTCTCTCTGTTGTACCATCTGCATAGGTATATTCTACAATTAATGGCATCACCAAACCTCCTGGTTTTTCAAAGGTAACTTCGTAGAAAAATTTTGGTTCTTTGAGATTTTTTCTTTCTTCGGGTGTAAAGTTATCCATTACATACTCTTTTAATGTAACAGAATTTTCTATAACACCATCATTTGCCTTGATTCTTTTGTAGTCACTACTTCCTTCTTCTACCATAAATACAAGGTCTGAAAAATTTGCAAACCTTAAGCTTCTATCTGTAGATGCAAATTTTTGTGCTTCGAGTGTAGGCACTTTGGACACCACAAATTTTTTCACTCCTTTTACACCTATATCTGTGTAGTCTGTGGTATAGAACCAACCTCTCCAAAACCAGTCTAAATCTACAGCAGATGCATCTTCCATTGTTCTAAAAAAGTCTTCGGGTGTTGGGTGTTTAAACATCCAACGTTGTGAATATGTTCTAAAAGAGTAATCAAAAAGCTCTCTACCCATCACAGTCTCTCTCAAGATATTAAGGCCTGTTGCAGGTTTAGCATAAGCATTTGGTCCAAATTGATGAATATTATTAGACTGTGTCATAATTGGTGATAATTTTGATTGATTACCACTCATATAAGGAACTATTTTTGTGGCAGGACCACGTCTAGAAGGGTATTTTTTATCTTTCCCTAAAGCCGCAGGGTATGCTTCTCCAAAATCTTGTTCTGCAACGTACTGTACAAAAGTATTCAATCCTTCATCCATCCAGGTCCATTGTCTCTCATCACTATTTACAATCATAGGAAAGAAATTGTGACCAACTTCATGGATAATAACACTCATCATACCATATTTAACACGATCACTATATGTACCATCAGGGTTTGGTCTTCCGTAATTCCAACAAATCATAGGATATTCCATCCCTTGATTTTTGGCGTGTACAGAAATTGCTTTGTGATAAGGATAATCAAATGTCATTCGACTATACGATTTTAGAGTACTTGCTACTACTTTTGTAGACCAATCTTCCCACAATGGATTTCCTTCTTTGGGATACATAGAAACCGCCATGATATCTTTACCACCTATTTTTACTGCCATCATATCCCAGATAAACCTTCTGGAAGTTGCAAAACCAAAGTCTCTTACATTGGTAGCTTTAAGTTTCCAGGTTTTCTTTTTATCCGAAAATGATTTTGAAGCTTTTTCTGCTTCTTCTTGTGTTACAATAATTACAGGTTTATCATATGATTTTTTTGCTGCTTCATAGCGTTTCATCATATCTTTGGTATACACTTCTTTTCTGTTAACCAAAACACCGGTACCATCCAAAATATGGTCTGCAGGTACAGTAATATTTACATCAAAATTACCAAAAGGCAAGGCGAATTCTCCTCTACCCCAAAATTGATGGTTTTGCCATCCTTCTACATCATTGTAAACAGCCATACGAGGATAAAACTGAGCAATTACATACGCTCTGTTTCCATCTTCAAATTCTTCATACCCTGATCTTCCTCTTCCGTTCACGTGATCGTTTATATTATACCACCAATCGATAGAAAAAATAAATTTTTCTCCAGGCTTAAGATGCTTAGGCATCTCTACTCGCATCATCGTTCTATTAATAGTATGTTCAAGAGGTTTTCCATTTGCATCTTTGACAGATGTTATGTTAAATCCTCCATCAAAAGGTTCTGCTATATATTTTGTCACAAAACCCTGACGAGTCGAAGCTGGATTTACACCACTACCTTGGATTAAAGGAGTTTTAGAATCTTTGGCACGCATATTTTGATCTAATTGCACCCAAAGAAACTCTAAATCATCAGGAGAGTTATTGGTATAGGTAATAGTCTCACTACCTGTTATCTTTTTGTTTTTATCATCAAGCTCGATGTTCATTTTGTAATCTGCTTGTTGTTGATAATAAGCAGAGCCAGGTGCTCCCGAAGCTGTTCTGTACATATTTGGGGTAGCAAACTCCTCGTACATTTGCTTGAATTTATTCTCATTTGTGTGACCTAATTCTCGAGTTTTTGTAGTCCCTTCTTGATTTTGTGCGTAAGAAGTACTTATAGATATCGAAAAGGCTATCGAGATAACTAAAAGTAAATTTTTCATTGATGTGTTTTTGTGTTAACCATAATAACTTGCAAAATAGTTGTTTTTTGAAAGTTTAATACTTTATTCGCTAAATTTTAACAATCCGCTATGATTTCCTTTTTCTAAAATCAAACTTTTGCGTTGTTTTCCTTTTTTTACATGGATGATATTTTGTTGCTCTTCAAAAACATCCATCAAAATCTCATTAGAGACTTCTATACTCTGTAATTTATTAATGTTTTCTATTTCTAAATAACACAGCATAAGGTCTTCTTCATATTCTTTACCTATAAAAGTAAATGTAACTTTCTGACCATTGACAATACAAGAGAGTTTTTGATTAAAATATGTGTTTAAATATTGATCAATCTTGACATCACTCTCTTTGGTATCAATACTTATAGAAGTATCATAGCGTTCTTTAAGTAATTCTTCAATATCATCAATAAAGACTCTGGTAATCATTTGTAGCGCATTTTGTTCTTCATTATAATCAATCTGAGTGACACTTACATAAAACTTATGTACTGTCGTAAAAGAATTTAATCCTAATGAAAAGAGAATGCAAAATATTACTGTAAAAAGTTTTTTCATATACATATTCTGTAAAGTCCTAAAAATAGCTTTTTTCTGAAATCTAGTGACAAAAAATTATGCCAAAGTTAGACAACAAGTCTTATAAAATAAACTCATCAGAATTAATCTATCTCTTTGTGCACTCTGTAATCTTTTGATTTTTTTTGAAAGAACTCTAACAAAAGAAGCTTTTTTTCTTCTGCGAGCAAGCTTTTATACAACTGATCTTCTGAGCAATAGTAAATAAAATCTGAAATCAAATTCTCTGGTACTTTTAATGAGTCTACAAAGAAATCAGTATTAAAAGATATTTCTCCTTTATGAACTCTCTTCTTGAGTTTCTCAATTTTATCAATACGTTTTAATTTCTTTATTTTTCCATTTATATAATTGATGGGAAGATCCAGTATTCCAGACCTCGCAGTATATAAACGTCGTTCTGATAATGTGGGCTGAGGCTGATCATTAAAAGGTAATCCCAATGTTTTATTATCTACAAAAGGTTGCACTGTTATCGCTTCTGCATCTTTATCCAAATATCCAGAGAGATCAATATTGCTAATATTAACCTTATTAAGCTGTTGAACCAAAGGAAAAAGAACAATAGTTACCAGATCGTCTTCTAAATCTTGTTTGCTAACTATTATTGCTCTTTTTTGATATTGAACTGAAGAAAAAACAATAGAATCACCTACACTAGCATTGATTTTAAAATATCCTTTTTGATCATTTGTTGTACCAATAGCTTTGCTATAATTCACTATATTAATCGCAAAACCTTCTAAGGAATCTGCTAAAATTTTTCCTTCGAGCATCTCAGACTGCCCAAAACTTTGTACAGAAATAAGTAAAATAAAAAGTCGTAAAAGTCTTATCATAAACTATCTTACTTGATATAGAATTAAGCTTTAATTTTTTAGAAAACTTATTCTAATTCTATATAAATACTGTATAATAATGATAATATGACAAAATTATTTATTGTCGCTGATGATATATTTTACTTTGATATGCTAAAAATTGAAGGAGATCTAATTCTTTACCGGACTCAAAATAGGTATCGCTCAATCCATTATCCTGAGCAAAAAAGATAAATTCATTAATTTCTTCAGGTTTTAAAGCCAGAAAATCCTGAAAAAACTCATCGGTATACATATCTCTCATCTTTACATCTATATCTTTTTTCTGCTTTTTCTTTTTATTCTTATCATACACGAGTTTAAAAAGATTCACAAAATTAAGACCGTTGATCATTCTATCTTCTAGAAAGACTGTATTTTCTACATTAGATAAGGTGTCTTGTCTAAAATCATAGTCTGTATCATTTATCTTAACAGATGTTTCTTTGGCAACATCTCCAATACCACTTTTACGAGTTTCTATTTTTTTCAAATCTACAGAAGTGTTACCAGACAAATCATAAGGTTTTACTATTACTTCTTCTAATTGATTTACAGATTCGTTAAGAAAAATATTAAGTCTTTTTGTACTCACCACTCCCTTGTCTACCAAGACAATAAAATGTTGGTATTGCATTGCCACTACTTCTATTCTATCATTAATCCCCGCTGCAATTTTAAAAGCACCTTTACTATTTGTGATTGTTCCTTTATCTGTACTTCTATTATACACCACTATCCCTTCTACATCATCACCTATTGGAGCATTGATTTTTCCATCGATCATGACTCTAGATGTAATTTGTGCACTGGATAAGCATACAGTAAAACATATTAAAAAGATAGATATCTTAATTCTCATAACAAACCTGATTGATTAATGTATTAATATTACTACATTTTTTTATCTTCAGCGAAGATTTTGATATAAGAAAACGTTAAACTAATTTACAAATACAACAGTAATGAAAAACTGTATCATCGCTAGTTCTTCTACAATTCATGGCAGTGGCCCTTTAGAATACTTATTCGACTCATTAGAAGAATTATACACAAATACCGAAGAAATACTTTTTATACCTTATGCTCGTCCTGGCGGGATATCGCATGATGAATATACGATTGGAGTCAATAATATTTTCAAGAAAATAGGGAAAAGAATTATGGGGGTTCACATGTTTGAAGATCCAATCGAAGCCATAAAAAATGCAAATGGTATTTATACCGGTGGTGGTAATACATTCTTATTAGTTCATCAACTTTATAAGAATAATGTAATAACTACATTAAAAGAAAAAATTGAATCTGGCGCCCCTTATCTAGGTACAAGTGCAGGAAGTAACATCTGTGGTTTGACTATGCAGACTACTAATGATATGCCTATTGTATATCCACCAAGTTTTATGACATTAGGGATACTTCCTTTTAATATTAATGCTCATTATATAGATCCTGACCCAACATCAACACACAAAGGCGAAACCAGAGAAACTAGAATTAAGGAGTTTCACAAATTAAACACACAACCTGTAGTAGGTCTGAGAGAAGGGAGCTGGCTACGTGTAAAAGAATCTACAATCACTCTAGAAGGTGAATTAGATGCTCGAATTTTTGAACAAAACAAAGCTCCTTATGAAATAGAAACAGGAAAAACACTATCTCAATTACATTAAGAACTTCAATAATGAACTATCAGGAGATACTCAACACAATACAATCTGAATTATATCATATTAAAAGCAATGGTAAAGTAGCGTCTTACATTCCTGAACTTGCAAAAATCAAACCTGATAAATTTGGGATGCATCTATATTGTATCAATTCTGGTCATTATAATTTTGGTGATGACACAGAGCGTTTTTCTATTCAAAGTATTTCTAAAGTATTTGCCTTGACAATAGCAATGTCTTTGTTGGATGACACATTATTTGATCGTGTAGGTGTAGAACCATCCGGAGACCCTTTTAATTCTTTGGTACAACTAGAGCACGAAAACGGAATCCCAAGAAATCCTTTTATTAATGCAGGAGCACTTGTCATTTCTGACATTTTAATTTCAGAATTAAAAAATCCCAAGAAAGACTTTCTTCATTTTATTCATACCATTACTAATGATAATACTATAACCATCAATCCACAAGTATATGCATCTGAAAAATCAAACAGTTATCGCAATGCAGCTGTACTTAACTTTATGAAGTCTTTTGGAAATATCAAAAACGATATCGATACTGTACTGGATTTTTACATTTATCAATGTGCCATAGAAATGTCTTGCGAAGAATTATCTACTGCTTTTATGATATACGCTAATGGTGGAAAAAAACTATTCGATAATCAAACAATTATTGCTCCGGAAAAAATAAAACGTATTAATGCCATAATGCAAACTTGCGGTTTTTATGATGAAGCAGGCGAATTCAGTTTTAGAGTAGGTTTACCAGGTAAAAGTGGTGTTGGTGGAGGCATTGTAGCGATTCACCCAGAGCAATATGCGGTAACGGTATGGAGCCCTCCTCTTAACCCTAAAGGAAATTCAGAGCTAGGAATGTATGCTTTAGAAAGACTAACTACTTTGACGGGGTATTCTATATTTTAGAAAGGTTACTTTTTTCTTTTTTTAATAATATACAAAGGTCTTTTTCGCACTTCTTTAATCAATTTTTCAAAGTATAATGATATTATAGACAATGCGATAAATAAAGTAGAAAAAGAAGCAGACAAAAATATAATAAGTGTGGTATAACCGGTAGGAACTTCACTTGCATATTGATACATATACAAACTATATCCGCCCAAAGTAAGTGTTAAAAATATAAATAAAATAGAAAGGCCTATACTTACTCGTAGCGGTTTATTTGAAAATGAAAAAATTGCATTAAATGATAATTTAAACAATGACCAATATGAGTAATTACTTTCTCCATGAGCTCTGGCAGGAGCATTAAACGAAAGAATTGTTTTTGAAAAACCAACAGATTGCACAAATCCTCTAATAAATCTACTTTGGTCTCTGAAATTTGCCTTTAATATCTCAGAAATTTCACTAGAAATAAGAAAAAAATCCGTAGAATTTTCCTCAAACTTTATCGACGAAAGTAGATTGATCGTTTTATAAAAGAGTTTTGAAAATATTTTTTTGAGAAAGCTGCTATCTCCTCTTTGCAAACGATGCATCAAGACAATATCATACCCTTTTGAAAAAGCATTGATCATTTTGGGGATCTCTTCTGAAGGGTGTTGTCCATCTGAGTCTATACAAATAATTGCATCTCCAGACGCATTATCAATACCGGCAATCATGGCAGATTCATGTCCAAAATTCTTTGAAAATTCGATCGCAATGTTATTAATATTATCGATCGAGGTTTCTTCAATAATTTTATTAATCAAGAATTGACTCTTATCTGTGCTTCCATCATTTACCCATAGCAGTTCAAAAAGGAACTGTTTTTCCTCGCTTAACACCTGTTTTAAAGACTCCCAAAAAGAGACTAATCCTAAGGCTTCATTATAGATAGAAATGACAATAGAGAATTTCTTAGGTTCCATTATACAGGGGCTTATTACTATTTTTTATTCTTTTCTTTTGCAATATCTGCGATGTACACAAGATCTCCATGTACTTTTTTGCATGTATAAAACTCCATTTTCATTTCTTGCTCCAGCATCCACTTATAAGGAAAGAATCTAATATGCTCATCCAAAGTATAAAAATAAGCACGTTGACAAGGTACCACCACGCATAACTTATATTTTGTTATTCTTTTAAGTTCTAAAACGGCCTTTTCAAAATCAACTACATGTTCTAAAGTGTGTGAGCAGGTCACAATATCAAAAGCATCATCCTCAAAAGGTAATTCTTCTACATTTCCTTGAAAATAATCACTATGGTCAAAACTTTTATTAGGAATAATATCACAACCTGTTGTAATGAATCCTTTTTTATTGGCTAGCTCAAGAAAAAAACCACTACCACAACCTACATCAAGTAATGTGTTGTTATCACTTGATATATTATTAAAAATATAATCTATGCTTTGCTTTGAAAGATCAGTTTTCCTACTGTTAGAAAAACGAGTATCTCTATTAGCATAAAAATCAGACAACTCTTTATCCGTCCATTTAAACACTTTTTTCTTCAAATTCATTACCTCTTTAATATTTTTCCCTTTGTACGCATAATAAAAAAGAGGGTACATAAACAATTTTGAATCCCTAATTGCTGGCGGAATCCATTCATCCATAAAGTATCTAATAGTATTGGTAAAACTTCGGCTATTCATAAATTTCAAATATTACTTCTCTAAAGATAGAGTTTACATATTACAAAACATTTTTAAAATTTCAGAAATAATTTTAACAAACCTTAAAATAGTGAATGGATTTTTTTACACCTTTTTACTTTTCAAAAAATGAAAAACAACACAGAAGTTATGTTGTTATAATGCTATAAGAGTTGAGATGTAAAAAATAAAATCTTATCGAATGGACAACTAAGTATAACCACATCTATATATAGGGGTTATTGACTTTTTTTCACTTCTCTTATAATTAAATTTAGATAATTACTATCAACCTTATACCCTAACTTCTGAGCACTTTGCACATCCTTTAATGCATTTACTAAATTACCTGTTTGATAATAACTCACAGAACGAATAAAGAAATAGTATCCTTTATTTTTTTCACTTTTGGTAGCATTTGTGATCAATGGTATTGCCTCTTTATACTTTTTTAAATGAAAATAGCTTCGAGCCATATATGATAATATAGTTCTGTTACTCGAATCATGCTGTAAGAGTTTTATAGCTTCTGATATCACTCCAGAATAATCTTTTTTCTGAAACAATACTTCGACCAGTTCTTTTCTATAATTGATGTTGTCAGGTTCAAACTTTATAAGTTTTCTTAAATCCAATAATAAAAGTTCAACTTCATTAACTTTTTTTGCTGCAAATGCTCTGTTTTCATAAGCATTTTTATAATGTTGATTAATCGTGATTGCCTTTGTAAAATGGAATATAGCTTTTCTATATTTCTTTTGTTTGACATAAACATATCCCAAATTATTATGCGCCAAAAAATAACTTGAATCAATTTCTATGGCTTTTTTATAGAAATGTTCTGCTTTTTCAAAATTATTTGCTTTCCTGTAGTAGAAACCCAAACTGTTATTAGCATACTGATTTTGAGGATTAACTTTTAACGCATCGGTCCACAGACTTTTATTGTCTTTAAAGACAGAAACTCTATTAAAAGACACTATTGCACAAAAAGTACTAAAACCCAATAATATCGACAAAACTAAATTTTTAGACAAAACTGTTTTATTAAATTTTCTCAAAATAGAATACAATAAAACAGAAAACCCAACTATTGCAATATACACATATCGATCAGCCATATAAGTATCTCTGATACTAAAAAAAGATAGTGCCAAACTCAAGCTAAGAAACCCGAATAACCATAAAAAACCAAACCTAAAAATCTTATTTTTGATAGTAAAAAAAAGACTAAAACCAATAAGCATTAATGCAGATGTAACAATTAGAGAAAAATTATTCAACTTTACTAGTGGGTAGGGATAAGAAAATGATAAATCTAATGGGAATAGAAAATTGTAGTGATACTCTAAAATAGTTTTTGATAAAACTCCGAATTTTTCTTCTAATGATATAGTGTTCCCAGCTAAACTTGGACCTCCAGTGCGCATTATTTTAATGGTGAATAAGCCAAATATTAACGCCATTATCCCCCAAAAAACTGTTTCAAGAACAATTCTTTTATTTACCTTAAAACCAGACTTATGCATATTTATTAAAACGACACCTACCGGAAATAAAATAGCTTGTTCTTTAAACAAACATGCCAAAACATAACATACAATAACTGGTATTAACTTATATTTCTTATAATTATCATTTAGGTATTTGAAATAAAAAAAATACCCCAAAAACATAAAAAACACAGCATTTCTAAACATCACTGACAACCAACCTATTGTTTCTACCTGCATGGGATGAATAGCAAACAATAATACCGCTAGACTAATTAATAGCTTATCACAAAAAAGGTTTTTTAAAATATGAAACAACAAAAACACATTAAACAGATGAACCGTTAATGCTACTATTTTGAACGCAGATGCATTATTACCAAAAAGCAAATATAATAATGCGTTATACACTTCACCTAAAGGAGAGTATTGCCCCCCTAATGGAGATGAAAACATATCGATAAAAGCATCCCATGAAAAGTTGATTACATTTTCGTTTTCATATATGTACCAATTATCATCATAGGTTAAAAACTCGGAACCAGAAAAAATTGGACTAAAAACAACTACTGTGATGATAAGAATTGCAACTAAAAGCTTGTGTGTTTCTATTTGATTAAAAATCTTTATGTAATCTTTATTTAAAAAATTCATCAAAATAGTTACTATTTTTTATAGTTATCGGAACTCTAATGTATTTTATTCATTTGAAAATCCAACGTTATATCTTGTTTATTTTTAATATCACTTGCTTTTACTTTTCTTTTTCACCTCACCAATTATCAAATCGAGATAATGTTTATCGATTTGATACCCTAATTTTTGAGCTCTCGCAATATCGCTTAGAGCTCCTTTCAGATTTTTTGTTTGATAATAGCAAATCGATCTCAAATAAAGATAATGCCCTGTATTCTTATCATTTTTAATGGTTTTAGTTAAGAACGGGATCGAATTATTATAATCCTTAAGGTAAAAGTAGCTTCTCCCAATGCAAGAATTAAGTGATGCTTGGGTAGTGTCGATTTTTGATAGCGCATTAGCAGCTACAATGACATCACTATACTTTTTTTGTTTGTACAATAGTTCTATTAATTTGATTCTATAATATGATGTTTTGGGCTCAAAACGTATCATGCTCTTTAAATCCGACATTAATAGCTCTTCATTTTTTGTTTCTCTTGCTGCAATTGCCCTATTTTTATACGCTTCTTTAAAGAGAGGGTTCACTTTAATCGCTTTTGAAAAATACGTTTCGGCAAGATTCATTTCTTTTTTATTACCATAAGTTATTCCCAAATTATAATAGGCATATTGATTTCCGGGATTTACTTCTGCTGCATTTGACCAAACACTAATATTATTCTTAAACACCTGTATCCTGGTAAATGTAGTTACCGCAAAAGAAATACTAAACATCAAAATCACCACTACATACAGATTATACGACTGCGTCAATTTCTTCAAATAAACTAGAAAAGAATATAAAATTATCGAGTATCCTATTATTGCAATATAGGTATAGCGATCCGCCATATATGTATTTCTAAGATGAAAAACTGAAAACGCAAAACTCAAACTTAAAAATCCAAATAGCCAAATAAAACCAAACCTAAAAATCTTATTTTTAAATGCATAGAAAATTCCCAAACCTAAAAAAACGATTGTTGCGAATACCAAAAACAAAGAAATATTCTCTTTTGATGATGGATAAGGATACGAAAATGAAAGCTTGAACGGGAACAAAAAGTTATAGCTATAATCAAATATTGTTTTGCATAACATTTCAATCTTTCTAATTAACCCAACATCTCTGGATACTATATTTGGACCACTAATTTTTGTCATTTGAATTGTGATCAAACCAAAAACAAACGTAATTAATCCCCAAAAGAGCATTTCGAAAACAATTCTTTTATTCCACTTATAATCAAACTTGTTCATGTTTAATAAGAAGATTCCTATCGGAAATAGAATCGCTTGTTCTTTAAACAAACAAGCCAAGACATAACATACAACAACTGGTAGTAATCGATATATTTCAAAATTGTTTTCTAAATATTTCTGGTAAAAAAAATACCCCAAAAACATAAAAAACACCGTATTTCTATACATTACTGATAACCAACCAACACTTTCTGCTTGCATAGGATGAATCGCAAAAAACAAGGTTACTACACTAATCAATAGTTTGTCTTTGAAAACTTTTTTTAAAATAATAAACAGCAAAGAAATATTAAGTATATGAACGAGAAGGGATACTACTTTGAATGCTGTTGCATTTTTGCCAAAACACAAATACAATATCGCATTATAAATCTCTCCTAAGGGAGAATATTGACCATCATGAGGTGTAGAGCATATATTTACAAGAGCATTCCATGAAAAATTAATTACATTCTCGTTTTCATATATATACCAATTGTCGTCATAACTCAGAAACTCTGAGCCATAAAAAACAGGACTAAAAACAATTAGTGTGATGACAAGGATCGTAATTAATATCTTATACGATGATATATGATCCAAAACTCTTGCGTAATCTTCTTTTAAAAATTTTATCAAAACAATTATCGTTCTTAAATAGCTATTAAAATCCTGACCTATTTTATCTCTTGAATTACTTTAAGAGTATTTATAATGTAATGTTAAATACTATTTTATTATACCGCTTTTTTTCGCCTCACTGACCATTAAATTTAAATAGTTTTTATCTACAGCATATCCTATTTTTTGTGCTCTCGCAATATCTCTAAAAGCATTTTCCAAATCCCCTAATTGATAGTAACATACAGAACGTAAATATAAATAATACCCGTTGTTTTTATTGTTCTCAATTTCTCTACTTATAAAAATCTTTGCATTCTTATACTCTTTTAAATACACATAACTTCGTCCTAAATAAGAATTAATCTCATTATTTGATTGATCATATTTTAATATTTCTTTTGCTTCTTTTACGACCTCTCTATATCGTTTATTCTCGAACAAATCTTTTATCAATACTGTTCGCAGCTTAGTATTTTTTGGATTGAATCCTATAATTTTCCTTAGGTCAGATATTAGCAATTCTGAATTCTTGATTTTTCTTGCTGCATTAGCTCTATTTATATAAGCAATTTTGTATTGTGGTTTCTTTTTAATTGATTTTGAATAATGAAGTATCGCTTTGCCATATTGTTTTTCTAAAGCATAAATATCACCCAAGTTATTATGAGCCAAATAATTTGTAGCGTCAATTTCTATAGCTCTTTTGTAATGAAAAGTCGCTTTATCAATTTCATTATTCGTTTTATAATAGTAACCCAGGTTATTGTGAGCATAATGATCATTGGGATTTACGTCTATGACATTACTCCATAGATTTTTTGTATTCCTAAAAACCGAAACTCTATTAAATGAAAAAATTGCAAACGAAATAGCAAAAACCAAACTTATCCATAAATGTAAATTACGTTTTGGAAATTTATTATGGATAAAAAGTATGAGCGAATACAATACTATAGAATACCCAATGATAGGTACATAAACATATCGATCTGCCATATAGGTTAACCTCATTCCTAAAAAGGAAAAAGAAAGAGATAAACTTAAAAATCCGAACAACCAAATGAAACCAAATCTAAAAACCTTGTTCTTAAATGATAGAAAAATACCCAGACATAGTATAATAATGGTAAACGTTAATTTAAAAACAGATTTACCCGATTGTGACAAAGCATACAGATAGGAAAAAGATAGTTTATTGGGGAATAAATAATTATAAGTATAGTCAAAAATAGTATTTATGAATAATTGTATTTTTTCAAGTAATGGTATTTTCATGCCTGTTATACTTGGACCACCTGTTTGAGTAATTTGTATGGTTACCAATCCAAAAGCAAGTGTAATCACACCCCAAAATAACATTTCAACAATGATTCTTTTATTCCATTTATAATCAAACTTATGCATGTTTATCAAGAATAATCCAACTGGAAACAAAATAGCTTGTTCTTTAAATAGAAATGCTACAACATAACATACAACAACTGGTATTAACTTATATTTCTTATAATTATCATTTAGGTATTTGAAATAAAAAAAATATCCCAGAAACATAAAAAATACTGTATTTCTATACATCACCGACAACCAACCTATAGTTTCTACTTGTAATGGATGAATGGCAAAAAATAAAGTAACCACACTAACCAAAACTTTATCTTGAAAAAGATTTTTCAAGATATTGAACAGTAAAAAAACATTGAGTAGATGAACAAACAATGCGACTATTTTAAAAGCTGTCGCATTCTCGCCAAATAGAAAATATAATATGAAATTATAGAGTTCGCCCAAAGGAGAGTACTGACCTGCCAGAGGGGACGAAAACATATTAACAATAGAATCCCATGAAAAATTAATTACATTTTTATTCTCATATATGTACCAATTATCATCGTAAGCTAAAAACTCTGAACCAATAAAAATAGGACTAAAAACAATTATAGTCACTATTGTAATGACAATTAAAATCTTCTGAAAACTAATTTTTTGAAACATTTCTTCGTAATTAATACGAGAATTTTTGGTCGACATATATATTTATTTTAACGTAACTAGAGCAAAACATAATTAAATGTTTCACATAAGAAACATTATTAATTTTGTTAAAATATATCTTTTATTTAAAAATCACAATACATTCTTTTGCATAGAAGGTAAATAGATGAAAGTAATATGAAATAATATTTCTAGAAATTAAAAATCCTATCACGAAGATAGGATTTTGAGCGGGAGACCGGGTTCGAACCGGCGACATTCAGCTTGGAAGGCTGACGCTCTACCAACTGAGCTACTCCCGCCTTAAAATTGAGATTGCAAATGTATAAGTTTTGTTTAAATAATGAAATTTTAATTGAAAAATATTTTTTTTCACAAAGGTAAATTACGGTTAAACCGTATTTTATCGACAAAAAATGCATTTAATCTAAAAAAAAATGTATTTTTGTTAACAAAAGTTTCTAAACTAATTCTTTATTTTGTTAGTTTAAGGAATTTTTAAAGCCCCCAATTTATCAGATTTAAAGAAATTCTGTTACTATGAAGAAAAAAATTACCCTATTTCTGTTTATAGCACTAAATTTCAGTTTGTCATATGCGCAAATTAAGATAGGTGACAACCCTAATTTAATAGATGACACCTCTCTTCTTGAACTTCAAAGTGCAGACAAAGTATTTGTTTTAACAAGAGTTACAGATGCACAAATGAGTACTATTACTCCGCTTGCCGGCGCAATGGTGTATAATACTGATCAAAATTGTGTTCACCAATATTCAGGAAGTGCTTGGGAATCTTTATGTCTAAGTTCAGCTTCTGAAACAGTAACCTTTATAGTAGAAAATTCTGACGGAACTTTTACTTATACAAATGAAAGCGGAACAAATGTTATTATAAATAAGGCTCAACTTACAGATAATGGTGATAATACTTTTACATTTGATAATGGAGATGGATCACCTATTACTTTTATTGGTTCTGACACAACAAATACCAGTTTAACTGAAGATGGAACAAACTTGATCATCACCGATTCGGATGGTAGTACAGTGTCTATTCCTTTAGCAGATATCGATACGGATACAAATACAACAAATTCTACTTTCACTGAAGATGGTACAAACTTGATCATCACTGATTCGGATGGTAGTACCGTTTCTATTCCGTTAGCAGATATCGATACGGATACCAATACTACAAATTCTACTTTCACTGAAGATGGAACAAATTTAATCATCACTGATTCGGATGGTAGTACAGTGTCTATTCCTTTAGCGGATATCGATACGGATACAAATACAACCAATTCTACTTTCACTGAAGATGGTACAAACTTGATCATCACTGATTCTGATGGTAGCACAGTATCTATTCCTTTAGCGGATATCGATACGGATACCAATACAACAAATTCTACTTTTACTGAAGATGGAACCAACTTGATCATCACCGATTCGGATGGTAGTACAGTATCTATTCCATTAGCGGATATCGATACGGATACCAATACAACAAACTCTACTTTCACTGAAGATGGTACAAACTTGATCATCACTGATTCTGATGGTAGCACAGTATCTATTCCTTTAGCGGATATCGATACGGATACCAATACAACAAATTCTACCTTTACTGAAGATGGAACCAACTTGATCATCACTGATTCTGATGGTAGCACAGTATCTATTCCTTTAGCGGATATCGATACGGATACCAATACAACAAATTCTACCTTTACTGAAGATGGAACCAACTTGATCATCACCGATTCGGATGGTAGTACAGTATCTATTCCGTTAGCTGACATTGATACGGATACCAATACAACAAACTCTACCTTCACTGAAGATGGAACAAACCTGATCATCACTGATTCGGATGGTAGTACAGTATCTATCCCATTAGCGGATATCGATACGGATACCAATACAACAAATTCTACTTTCACCGAAGATGGAACAAATTTAATCATCACTGATTCTGACGGAAGTACAGTGTCTATTCCTTTAGCGGATATCGATACAGATACCAATACTACAAATTCTACTTTCACTGAAGATGGAACAAACTTGATCATCACTGATTCTGACGGAAGTACAGTATCTATTCCATTAGCAGATATTGACACGGATACCAATACAACAAACTCTACTTTCACTGAAGATG
>NZ_VFWZ01000001.1 GCF_006443095.1 Aquimarina algicola | reverse complement strand
ATTAAAGCACCAACAGTTGGTTCCTAGTTTACACTCACAAACATTGAACCCGAATATAGATTTTACAAAGACCCCTTTTAAAGTCCAGCAAGAGTTAGAGGATTGGGTTACTGAAAAGGATAGTCCACGATTAGCAGGGATTAGTGCATTTGGAGCAGGAGGGAGCAATGCCCATTTAATCATCGAAGAATACATTCCTGGTGAAAAGCCAGTTTATCAAAGTAATGATCCTGCAATCATTGTCTTGTCTGCAAAAGACAAGGATCGTCTCAAAGAACAGGTC
Source organism: Aquimarina algicola (assembly GCF_006443095.1). Lineage (GTDB taxonomy): Bacteria > Bacteroidota > Bacteroidia > Flavobacteriales > Flavobacteriaceae > Aquimarina > Aquimarina algicola. Next base: position 803,589 of record NZ_VFWZ01000001.1, on the reverse strand, counting down.
GAGAACTTATATGCTTATGTAGAAGATCATAAGGACATTAACATCTACGATCTTGCCTATACCTTACAAGTAGGTCGAGAACCGATGGAAGAACGATTGGCTATAACAGTTATAGATTTAGATAGCCTATTAGCGGCATTATTAGATTACAAAAAAGGAGATTCCGGTAAATGGTTAAGCGGTAATATTTCTCAAGATAAAAATACTTTCAAACTTACGGGTAATGCTGGTGCTGCTTACATAGAATCAGCGTTAGAAAGTAAAGAAATAAGTAATCTGGCTCAATCATGGATACAAGGACTTGATATTGATTGGAGATTACTTTATCAAAAAGACAATACGCCTAAAAAAATCAGTTTACCAACATATCCATTTGCTAAAGAACGCTATTGGGTACCTATATCAGAGACTTTCTCTGTATTAGGAAATAGAATTAGTCAATTACATCCGTTAGTTCATAGTAATGAGTCAGATTTAACAGCTCAAAAATATCAAAGCTTATTTACAGGTCAGGAATATTTCTTGTCTGATCATGTTGTAAAAAGTGATAAAATATTACCTGGTGTAGCTTATTTGGAAATGGCTAGAGAAGCAGGGGCTTTAAGTACGAGAAATGAAGTGATACAACTCAATAATATTACTTGGGCTTCTCCTTTGCGCATTACTAATGAAGCTAAAAAAATAAACATAAATATTTTTCCAATAAAGGATCAAATTGGTTTTGAGATATCTAGTAACGCTAAGCAAGATATTTTACATTGTCAAGGTACAATGAGTACAAACATAAAATTGAATCCTATTTATCATGATTTAGAAGACATAAAAAAGATGTTTGTTTCCTCTATGGATAGTGAAGAATGTTATAAACATTTTGCTGAATTAGGAATAACTTACGGGACTAATTTTCAAGGAATAAAAAAGGTATGGTATAATGATACTTCAGTATTATCACAAATTACTTTAGAAAATCCTGATGAGATGTTACTTTCTCCTGGACTTATGGATAGTGCTCTTCACTCCTGTTTTTTTATGGATTATCAGCATGAGAAAGAAACTTCGCTCGTATTACCTTATAGCCTTAAAGAATTGAATGTTTATGAAAAAACTCCTAATACGGTATGGGTTTTTGGTCGTAAATCTTCTCAGAAAAACGGGATTGTCCATTCTGATGTGGACATTATGAACTCAAAAGGCAAAGTTTTGGTAAGCTTTAAAGATTTAGTCTCTCTCCCTATAGATGGTATTCTAGAAAAGCGTGATCATAATGTCGATGAAAGAGAAGCTTTAGAAATTCATGATAATGAATCTCAACAAGGAATTGAAGATGCTCAAAAAATTAAATCAAATACTGATTCTGAAAATTCTAAATATAAAGAGGCAACGATTACTTATTTAAAAGAAGTATTAAATTCAGAATTAAAAGTACCATTACATAAAATTGACACAACAACTTCTTTTGAGGCTTATGGCATTGATTCTATATCGATAGTAAAAATGACTAATCAATTGAATAGTTTTTTTGGAGAGTTACCGCCAACTTTATTTTTTGAATATTTCACATTAGAAGATTTATCAGATTACTTTATAAGTCATCATAGCACAAAAGTTAATGAGTTGGTTAACAAAAATGAACATTTTTCTGAAAAAGAAGCCATCATTCCAAAACCTACTTTAGATAAGACTGTTTCTTTACAATCTACAAATCGATTTATAAAGACTAACAGTAGTATTCCACACTACAAAAAAGAGTCGATTGATACAGAACCAATAGCTATAATAGGGTTAAGTGGTAGATATCCCGGAGCTAAGACCTTAGATGAATTTTGGGATAATTTGAAGTTGGGCAAAGATGCTATTACTGAGGTTCCTTTATCCCGTTGGAATGCAGCAGAGTTGTATGATCAAGAAAAGGGCAAAGTAGGTAAGATTGCGAGTAAGTGGGGAGGATTTATAGATGATGTAGACAAGTTTGATCCTTTGTTTTTTAATATTTCTCCTAGTCTAGCAGAATATATGGATCCTCAGGAGCGCTTGTTTTTACAAACGGCATGGGAAACGATAGAAGATGCTGGATATACACTGGATCAGCTTGCGAAGGTTGGTCGTTCAGATAGCGCTGGTTTAGGCGGTCATGTTGGGGTATATGCCGGAGTGATGTATGGAGAATACCAGTTCTTAGCGATAGAAGAAGCTTTAAAAGGAAATCCTGTAACTACTTGGAGCAGTCCCAGTAGTATTGCCAATCGGGTATCCTTTTGTTTAAATCTTCATGGTCCAAGTATGGGAGTTGATACGATGTGTTCCAGTTCACTGGTTTCGATTCACTTAGCTATCGATGCAATCCACAAGGGGCAATGTAGTATGGCTATAGCTGGAGGAGTAAATGTAAGTGTTCACCCTAATAAATACAAAATGCTTAGCAAAAACCTGTTCGTTTCAGATAAGGGTAGATGTGAGAGTTTTGGAGAAGGAGGTAATGGTTATGTTCCTTCCGAAGGAGTTGGAGCTGTATTACTAAAACCACTAAGTCAGGCAGAGGCAGATGGCGATCAGATTTATGGAGTGATCAAAGGGAGTAGTTTGAATCACGGTGGTAAAGCCAATGGATATACAGTACCAAATCCAACAGCACAGGCAAGTGTTATTCAAGAGGCTATTGCCCGAGCAGGAGTTTCCCCGAATGATTTTAGTTATATAGAAGCTCATGGTACAGGTACAAGTTTGGGAGACCCAATTGAAATTGCAGGGTTAAGTAAAGCCTTTAGTGGTAGTAAAGAAGGACAATATTGTGCAATAGGGAGTATCAAGAGCAATATTGGACATGCAGAGTCTGCAGCTGGTATCTCAGGATTGACCAAAGTCTTATTACAATTAAAGCACCAACAGTTGGTTCCTAGTTTACACTCACAAACATTGAACCCGAATATAGATTTTACAAAGACCCCTTTTAAAGTTCAGCAAGAGTTAGAGGATTGGGTTACTGCAAAGGATAGTCCACGACTAGCAGGTATTAGTGCATTTGGAGCAGGAGGGAGCAATGCCCATTTAATCATCGAAGAATATATTGCTGGTAAAAAGCCGGTATATCAAAGTAATGATCCTGCAATCATTGTACTGTCTGCAAAAGACAAGGATCGTTTAGAACAACAAGTACAGAATCTACTATATCATTTAGATCAATATCCAGAAATAAATATATACGATCTTGCCTATACTTTGCAGATAGGTCGAGAACCAATGGAAGAACGATTAGCCTTTACTGCAGATAATATTGCACAGTTAAGAGAGCATTTGGTATCATATAGTTCCGGAAAACTTTCTGATTTGTTTACTGGTAATATCGAAGACGATACATCAGATCTTTTATTAGAAGGAAAAGCACTTGATTTATATGTAAAAACAGTATTGCAAGAAAAGCAACCAAAATCATTAGCTCAATTATGGATTAGAGACATTACAATCGACTGGCATTCTCTTTATGATCAGGAATATAAACCAAAAAAAGTCAGTTTGCCTACCTATCCATTTAAAAAGGTTAGATATTGGATTCCTAAATTAGATAAAAATGAGAGTGCTGTCTCGTATTCAAACAATCATTTACACCCATTATTACATTTTAATAATTCCAAGTTTAATGAACAACTTTTCACTAGTACATATAGTGGTTTAGAACCATTCCTTACAGATCATAAGGTTGGAGATGAAAAAATGTTACCAGGAGTTGCTTATTTAGAATTAGCTAGAGAGGCAGCAAGCTTAAGTATAGAAACAGATATAACTCAGATAAAAGATATTATTTGGGCAAATCCTATATCAGTAAATGGAAAACCACAATCGATAGAAATTAGTTTATCTCAAGAAGGAGATGATGAAATAGCTTATAAAATTTCAAAAAATGTAGAAAAAGATAAGATTAATTGCGGACAAGGTGTTTTGAGTAAAAAAGCATTAATTACTCCCAAATCTGTAAATATAGAACAGATTAAAAGCGAATTGACTAATCGAAAAGGAGGTACTGAATGTTATGAGATCTTTAGAGGAATTGGACTTAATTATGGAGCAAGTTTTCAGGGAATAGAAAAGCTCTGGTATAATGATTCAATTGCCTTATCAAAAATAGAACTCCCAAGTGATAGCAACTACATATTGCAACCAGGTATTATGGATAGTGCTTTGCAAACTTGTATCTTATTAGAAATGGGCACTAAAAATGATTCAACACTTGCCGTACCTTTTAGTGTTAAAGAGGTTAATATTTATGGAAACGTTTTAGAGGCCAGCTGGTGTCGTGCTCGTAAAAAAAATAGGAATAATAAAAATACGAGTACTTCTAGCTATGATATCGATTTGATATCTAATACAGGAGAAGTTCTATTAAGTTTTATAGGTTTTATGATATTGCCTGTAAAAAACAAGCCAATTATTCATAAAGAACCTCAATTAACTCAAAACATTACCAAGACATATTATTATACACAGTACTGGCAAAAGTGTAACCCACAAGAAAAAGATCATAGGGTTGATCAAGCTTCAAAACTGATCTTGTTGGCAGGAGGTTCAAAGGAATTATCCAAAAGTCTACAGAAAAAATTAGGAGTTGAAGTTCAGTCTTTAGAACAAAATATTGAAGTCAATTATTTTATTGAAATATTTCAAAAAGTAAAGCAAATAATTAAAGATAATGCTTTTAAAGATATTACTATTCTTTATAAAAATAACGATTACATAAAGTATGGTTTTGTATCAGGGCTACTAAAAACAGCTCAAATGGAAAGCCAAAAGATTACAACAAGAATGATTGGCGTTGATAGTCTATCGATTAAAACGATTGACACATTAATCGATAGACTCAAGAAAGAACATCAAGAAGGATTTACAGATGTTCGTTATAAAGATGATATTAGAGAAGAAAAGCATTTTAAGCCAATTACAAACGTAAACCCTTCTGATGTAAAGATAAAAGAAGGAGGAGTTTACTTGATAACCGGAGGAGCAGGAGGGTTAGGTTTTGTCTTTGCAGACCATATTAGTCAAACAAAAAACACTAAACTTATACTAACCGGAAGAAGTGAGCTGTCACAAGAAAAAGAACTTCGCTTGAAAACTATTCCTAATTCAGAATATTACCCATGTGATGTTACAAATAGCAATTCTATTTCAAAAGTTATTAAGAATATCATCAAAACTCATGGAAAATTGGATGGAGTTATCCATAGTGCAGGAATACAAGATGATCGTAGAATTGTTCATAAAACAATTGTAGATACAAAACAGGTACTCGCGGTAAAGATCGATGGAACAAAAAACCTTGATATAGCGACAAAAAATATACCTCTGGATTTCTTTATGTTATTTTCCTCTGTAGCAGGTGCATTAGGAAATGTTGGTCAATCTGATTATGCATCTGGAAATGCTTATTTAGATAATTTTTCTAAATATAGAAATCAGATGAAAGACAAAGGTAAAAGAAGTGGTAATACTTATAGTATTAATTGGCCATTATGGATTGATGGCGGGATGCATCCTAGTGAACAGGTTATTAAATATATGTTTACTGAGTTTGGATTAAAACCTCTTCCTTCTAAAGAAGGAGTAGCTATTTTCGAAAAAGTACTAGAAAATAGTATTGAATGTAATCTTGTACTCTACGGTCAAAATATCGAAAAGCTAGAAAAAAGTATTGTGTATCAAAAACTAGAAGAAGAAACTCTAGAAGATTCAATCAAAGAATTACTAGCAAACAATTCTTTAGACTCTATAGACGATTTTATAGAAAAAATTCCTGATGAAAATTTAGAAGAATTAATAGCGGTTTTATCGTCAGAAAAAGATCAAGAAAAAGAACTCGATGATATAGAAAAAATGGTAGATAGTCTACTAGAAATGGATTCTCAAGATGCTATAGATTCAGTTTTGGATCTGATATCAGAAGATGCATTGCAAGAATTAATCTCAACTATCCGTAACTCTTAAAAATTAAGTAAAAATGGCTGAAAAAAATTTAGCACAAAACAAAAGGGAAATCCTTAAGTCAATTCTTTTAAAAGAATTGAGTAAAATAAAAAATACAGAACATCAAAAAAGCAATACAGTTGATGTTAAATACTCTGAAAATCAAATTATTGATAAAGTAACTGTAATTCTTAGTGAATTGTTGAAAATTCCAACAAATGAGATAAAAATAGATTACGAATTAAACAAGTATGGTCTTGATTCTATGGGACAAATGAGCTTGTTGCGTAGAATTAATGATCAATTTGAAATACAAATAGAGGTAGAAGAAATAATAGGGCTTTCAACTATCCGTGAGATTTCTGGTTTGATCTCAGAAACTCTTAGCTCTATTCAGGCAATTGAAGTTGAAACTAAAATGGATGCCGATACAAATCTTAATAATCCAGCAGTCAAAAATGAAGTATTAAACACCAAAGAGAAGAAAAAATCTAATAATTACTTTGGATCAATAAGTAGCAGAGACGATGAAGAAATTAAAGAATTTCAAAAATTAATACAAGAAGATAAGTCAAAAAAATTATACCAAACTTCTAAGATAAGACCAATTTTTATGACTGATGAAGGAAAATCATTAATAAATTTTTCTAATTATGATTATCTGGGTTACTCTGGCGATGCTAAAGTTATAGATGCAGCTAAAAATTCTTTAGATCAATATGGCTTAGGAACAAATTCTTCTCCTGTTGGAGGAGCTATATTAAGATTGCATCAAGAATTACAACAAGAATTGGTTGATTTTTTTGGAAAAGAAGATTCTGCTGTAACTCTTTTTAGTTCTGGATATAATGCTTGTTTTGGTACTATTTCTGGTTATATGAGAGAAGGAGATCATGTAGTTTTGGATGCTTATAGCCACGCTAGTTCAGTTGATGGAGCTATTTTTTCTAAAGCACATGTGCACTTTTTTATGCATAATAATCTAGAGGATTTAGAAGATATTTTGAAGAGTATCGATACAGGTACAAACCGTATTCTTGTCTGTACAGAAGGGTGTTTTAGTGCAGATGGCGATTTTGGAGACATAAAAGGAGTTGTTAGAGTTTCAAAAAAATACGGAGCAAAGGTCTTTGTAGACGAAGCACACTCAGTATTATTAACGGGTAAAAATGGTCGAGGTGCTAGTGATGATCAAGGAGTTTTGAATCAGGTGGATTTGTTTGTCGGAACTTTAAGTAAAACTTTTTCAGGAACAGGAGGTTTTCTACTGGCAAACAAAGCAATCTCAAATTATATCGATTATTCAGCAAGAAATCGTATGTTCTCTGGTTCATTACCAGCAACTATAACAGGAGGGGTATTGGCATCTTTAAAATTAGCATCTGGAGAAGATGGGGATACCAGAAGAAAAAGATTGTTAGAAAATGCTGAATACATTAAATCTCTTTATAAGGATAAAGTAAAACTAGCAAATACACAAACTTGGATTGTTCCTGTTATTATAGGAGATGAACAAAAAACTATCGATGCTTCGAATTACCTAAAAGAAAAAGGGGTATATATTCCTGTTTTAGTATATCCTGCGGCTCCTAAAGGAGCAGGGAGACTTCGACACTTTATCACTTCAGAACATACTAAAGAACAATTAGAACAAACTGCAAAATTGGTAATCGAAGCAGCAGAAAAGTTTGGATGCGCTCTTCAAAATGAAAAGCAAGAAGATATAATGGAAGTTGCAATGGCAAACGATTAAGTACTATAAAAGTTTCAAAAAATAGATATAAATCAATTTGCTTCTAAAGCAAAACTTTGATTGGAATTGAGAACATAATAATTACATAATTTTTTAAATAAACAATATGAAAGCAATAATGTTTCCTGGTCAGGGATCACAACATAAAGGAATGGGTAAAGATTTGTTTGGTTCTTTTAAAAAAGAAATAACACAAGCTTCTGATATTTTAGGATATGATTTAGAGACTTTGTGTTTAGAAGATCCAAGGAGAGAATTAGGAAAAACACAATTCACACAACCGGCATTATACGTAGTTAATGCACTTGCTTTTATGCAGAAGGATATAAAAACTACCAATAATTGGTTTATTGGCCACAGTTTAGGAGAGTACAATGCATTACTTGCAGCAGGAGCTTTTGATTTTGAGACAGGACTTAAATTGGTTCAGAAAAGAGGCGAATTAATGGGTAATGCCGTAAAGGGAGCTATGGCAGCTGTTCTTGGGTTAGATATTGAAGAACTTAAAAATAAGTTGTCTGAAGGAGGTTATGATAGCATAGATATTGCCAATTTTAATACTCCTACTCAAACAGTTGTCTCAGGACCAAAAGAAGCCATTAATATTCTATTAAAAGATTTTGAAAACCAAAATATTCTTATTGTTCCATTATTTGTTACTTCACCTTTTCACTCTAGATACATGAAAAATGCAGCCGCAGATTTTTCATTGTTTTTAGAAGACTTCGAATTCTCTCCATTAAAATCACCAGTCATTTCTAATGTTACAGGAGTTCCTTATAAAGACGATCAAGTTAAAGTATTATTGAGTGAGCAAATTAATAGTTCTGTTAACTGGACAGGCAGCATACGTTATCTGATGGGACAGGGGATTCATGATTTTGAAGAAATCGGCAGTGAAATTCTTTCAAAAATGGTAAATGAAATCAAAAATAACTGCACTCCAATTATCGAAAATCAAATGATTTAAAAGTAATACAAAAGACTTTTATTTTGGATGTAGATAAATTAGAATCTTTTAACCTTAAAAAAACAAAATATGGATTCGAAAATAATTTTTAGTTTAATATTGGATAATTTGAAAGAAATCCTTTCAGAAATAAAAGTAGAAGATGTTAATTATGACTCAAAACTCTGTTTACTCGGTGCTAACTCTATTGATAGAGCTGAATTAATAGAAAAAACCATTGAGGATTTAGGAATCGAGGCAGATAGATTCGAATTTCATTCAGCTTCAAATATTGGAGAATTAACAGATCTGTTTTCTCAAAAATGTAATGATCTTCAATTTAATTTGGGAGTTTAAGTCTAGTATAGATTTATTATGAAGTCTTATGTTACCTAGTAAAATTTGGCACAAATATGATGATCATAAAAAGTGTGCTAAATAGAATAGGTACGATCGAAAAAATCTTATTCGAAGTGTTTTTTAGGTAGAAAATTGTGTAAGAAATAGATGAAATTTTAATTCAAATTCTTATACAATTTTTCTTCTTTTAAGACAAAACTGCTTTTTAAAAAAAAGATTCTAATTAGTTTTCAACTTACGCTAAATCATAGAAGTAGGTAATATTCATTTTATATTGAAAAATTATATTTAGTCGAATCACTCTTATTCGATTATGATTAGAACTCAAAAAAGCAAAGGCTCTGGAAGATTTTTGGAATATAGAATAAACCGTATTAATTATGAATTTAAAAGAAATTAAAAGTTTTATCAACTCTGTTGCCAAATCAGGGACAAACGAAGTGAAATTAGGTACTGATGATCTAAAAATAGAAATAAAATCAAAAAATCCAGATGTCAAGACTCAAGTTCGTACGATTGAGATGTTAGATTTTGATAATAAAAATTCTGAATTGATCAAAGAAGTAGAATTAAATACCAAAACAACAGAAAAATCTGATTTGAAGAAAGTTATTATAAAATCACCCCATATAGGGACCCTTAGTTTAAAATCACCGATTAGGAATACAAAAATGCTAAAAATTGGTGATTATATTGAAAAAGGTGATTTTTTGTGTTCTATTGAGGCATTACAGTTAGTGAATCATGTAAACTCTAACATATCAGGAAATATTAAAGAAATCTTAGTAGAAGATAAGACACCAGTTGAGTTTGATCAACCATTATTCGTTATTAATGTCTAAAATTTGATGTATGAAGGATATAAAAAAAGTATTCGTTTCTGTAGGTCAGGGAAGTCAGTATAGAGGAATGGGATATGAGCTATATAAGCATAATAATATATTTAAATCGAGTATAGAAGAAAGTGAAACGATAATTCAAAAACATCTAAAAAGATCTTTGATTGAAGAGTTATATGCAGCCAATGATACTAAGTTTGATGATTTGCTTATAACCCATCCGGCAATAGTAGCAGTAGAAATAGCGATGTATGAAGTGCTAAAAAGTTTAGGAATACTTCCAGACTATATTCTTGGTAATAGTTTGGGAGAATTTGCAGCTGGTGTTGTCGCAGAAATCTGGAATGCAAAAAGTGCTATTGAAGCTTCAATAATTCAAGCAAAATGTATTGAAAAAAGTGGGATAATAGGCAAAGGAGGAATGATTGCAGTTATTGATCAAGAACAGTTACTCGATAAGAATTCTTTCTTAGCATACAACTTATATTTGGCTTCGAATAATTTTGATGGGCACTATACAATTTCTGGATTGAATGATGATTTAGAAAATTTTCAAAACTTTCTCAAAAAACAAAATATTAGTTTTATCCGCCTTCCTGTCAAAGTACCATTTCATAGTCCACTTATTGACAAAAGTTTGCTTGATTTTAAAAAGTATTTATCTGTTTTTGGGAGTATAAAGCAACAACCAAATCAAAAATTTATTTCTGGATTGAAATGTACAGAGGTAGTTGTTATTTCTGATGACTATTTTGCTCAAGTAGTATCCAAACACATAAACTTTTCAAAATCTGTAGACTATATACAAGGTAAAGGAGATTTTTTATATATAGATATTGGTCCATCAGGAACAGGCTCAACTTTTGTAAATTATAACTTAAAAAACACACATAATTATTCAAAAACGTTTTCTATAATGAGTCCGTTTAAAAAAGAAAATGAAAAGCTGATCGAATTACAGGAAATACTAAAAGCTAATAATTCATATGTTTATTAAAAATAATATTTGAAGTTTTTTGGTTGATATATTTTTTGGATGCAACAATACTTATGAATAAGAATTAAATCCTAGATTCTTATTTATTATATCAATATTCTATAATGAATAATTAGAAGCATATTGAGGTTCAAATATTTGTTTATGATTTATAAAGAAAGCATTGTATTACATAGGAAGGAAGGAAGTTTTCAAGTTGGGTTTTGTATTATGAAAAATGCCCAGCCTAACATTTCTGACTATAAACATGTACTTCATGACGATGAGATAGACTATTATTCGAACCTTGAATATGAAAAAAGAAAAATAAGTTATCTACAAGGAAGAGTTGTTGCAAAGTATGCTATTTCAGAAGTGATTGAAAATTTTCAGAGTTTAAAATCAATTCTTATAAAGTCAGGAGTTTTTCATTTTCCTGTTGTCAAAAATATATTGAAAGATAATATTCAAATTAGTATAAGTCATAGTGATGAATATGGATTTGCCTGTGCGTTTCAAGAAGAACATCCTATTGGTGTTGATATTGAAAGAATTAATAAAGAAAATTCAGATGCAATAGCAAAGTATATATCTGAAGATGAACATAAACAAATAGTTTCTTGTTCATTAGAAAAACATATGGGAGATACTCTTATTTGGACATCCAAAGAGAGTCTTTCGAAAATTCTGAAAACCGGATTAACTATTGATTTTCGATTATTAGATATTTGCTCAATAGTTGAAAAAGATAAGTGTTATATATGCCATTTTAAAAACTTTTTACAATATAAATCTATATCAAGATGTATAGATGGATATATGTATTCTATAGTTATTCCCTCAAAAACTTCAAGCATTTTAATTATAAAATTATTAGGAAACATTAAAAAACATCTTGAAGAAGTAAAAGATTGTCAAAAATCTTTATTAAGCTAATTATTAATAAATGGTTGTAATTTATGAATGAATTGGGTGCTGTAGTAAAAATGTTCAAAGTTGAGAATTCGTTTTTTAAAAATCAATGTTATTTAATTTATAACAACCGAACAGGAATTTTAATTGATCCGGCATGGGATTACGATCTTATAAATGGTTTCATACAACGTGAAAGAATCAAGATAAAGGCAGTTTTATTAACTCATTCGCATAAGGATCATACTGATTTGGCAACAAAATTTTCACTATGTAATGATATTCCTGTGTACATTTCAAATGTTGAAATTGAGTCTTATGATATTAAGATTCCAAATCTTAGAAAAGTCTTTCATTTAAAAAAAATGGTTATAGATGGTTTTAATATAATGCCAATTCTTACTCCAGGACATACATTGGGTAGTACTTGTTATTTATTAGGTGAGAACTTATTTTCTGGTGATACCGTTTTTATTGAAGGTGTAGGGATTTGTAATAAGCAAAATGCAAGTAAACTATATGATTCAATTAACTTTTTAAAAAAGTATTTGAAAGAGAACACCTTATTCTGGCCAGGTCATTCTTTTGGAGAAACCCCCGGAAAAGATTTTAACTATTTGCTCAGACATAATATCTATTTTAATTTTACAAGCAAAAAAGATTTTATCGCTTTCAGAACCAGAGAAAATAAACCTGATCCTTTAGTTTTTAAATAGAAGATATAATTTTTTAGAGGCTAATAAAAAAGAATACATCAGAATAGTAAAATACGTTAAAAAAAGATCATTAATTACCTGTATTTAAATATTCAGCATACTTCTTGTTTGTAATATATATAGATAAGTCATCTTCTTTATATATTTAATATCACATAATTTTATTTGTAGCTTTTGATTTGACCAGACATGCCTTTTTTGAATGGAAGTATATCCTCGTATTGATTATTACTACATAGTTATTTTTAATACGATTAAGTACTTATGAATATAACAGATTGAAGACTCTCAAATATAATATGTGACATAAAAAAAGCCATTTGTTATCATTAGAAAACAAATAGCTTTTTTGTCGGGGTGGCAGGATTCGAACCTGCGACCTCCGCGTCCCAAACGCGGCGCGATAACCGGGCTACGCTACACCCCGAAAAATATTGCGGAGAGACCGGGATTCGAACCCGGGCAGCACTTACGCGCTGACAGATTAGCAATCTGCTCCATTACCACTCTGGCACCTCTCCTTTAAAACTTAAAAAGAACATCGCATTAATCTTTCAAATGCGGATGCAAATGTAGCTTTTATGAACCTATCATGCAACATTTTTTGTGCATTATTTTTAATTTAATAGTACCTTTTTTTTAAAAACTTGAAAATCAGTTTTTTTCTTGTATTATAAACTAAAAATAATTTTGAAATTCTCTAGCCACAAGGTAATAATGACTTCTTTTATATATTTGTAATAATGTTAACCTATACCTTATGTTATGAATTCATATAAACAACATATGAAAAACACATTTTTCTTTATCCTTTTTATTTCTGCATGTAGTTTTGCTCAAAAACCGATTTTATTAGAAGATTTTACCTTCGATGTAGGGGAGAAATATAAAAGAATCAAAAGTAATAATACGTACAATATAGCTTCTGGTAATAGATTAGCTTCTATAAAAAAAGGAAGAAAATCTATAACAGTACAGCGTTTTAATCTCGATGACCTTAAAGAGGATATAAAGAAAAGACAAATTATAGAAGACAAAGGGGATTTTCAAACAATTATGAACCTTAATGATAAGGCAGTTGCTTTTTATACAATAAATGATAAAGCTTACGGTCAAAAAATATCAATAACAGGAATTGCAGCAGAAAGACCAATTCAATTAATAAATGATAAAGAAAATATCGATAGAAATTTTGGTTTTGTTAGTACACACGGTTTTGATGCAGGAGGGAGAATCAACAAATTTGCATTCAAAAGATCTGAAGATGGTAAAAAAGTATTAGTACTTTATCGAATAGAGACAGGAGATAATAAATCCGATAAGATTGGGATCGCAGTATTTAGTAATGGTTTGAATCTGATTTGGAAGAAGAAAGTAACCCTACCTTATCCCACAAATAAAATTTTGAATGAAGATTTTATGATTGATAACAAAGGTAATTTTTATATGACAGCTTCTATATTCAATGATGCATCTGGTGATAAAGATAAATTAGAATCAACATATAGAACAGAAGTATTTAAAATTACAGAAAACAGTACCGAAATTACTAAAAGTAAAATAGAGATTTCCGGGAAGTCTATTACAGATGCTATTATTAATGTTAGTAGTAATGATGAGATTTCAATTTGTGGTTTTTATGCAAAAAATACCGATAAAACAGAAGTTTCTGGGATATTCTCTGCAAGCTTACAAAGTAATGGAGTAGTAGGAAAAATTAATAACAGTGATATTCCCGCAGAGACGCTACAAATGCTTGCTTTGCAAAGAGAAGAGCGGATAAATGAAGGAACACAAAAGGAAAAAGATAAAAAAGATCTTGAGAATTTAAAAGTTAATGACGTAAAGCTCAATGCAGATGGTAGTATGACTTTGTTTGGAGAGCAACGCTATGTAGAATCCTTTACAACATCGAGTTCTTCGGGCTCAAGAACGACATATAAGTACTATTATAGAGATATTTTTGTTTTTAAATTATCTGATAATACAATGTCTTGGATGCATAGGTTACCAAAACATCAAATGGGAACTATAGGAAAACGTAGTATGTCTTACCTCAACTTTATGGATAATGGTAAACACTATTTATTTTACATAGATGATTTTACAAACTTGAAACGTTCTTTTGGCGAGACTCCAACTAAATATTTTGATGGGAATAAAGAATTTATCTATTTAACGTCTTATGTCATTAATGATGCTACAGGAGAAACAACTAAAGAGGCTATCTTAACAGGAAGTGATATCAGAAATGCCAGATTAGACGTTATGGAAATTACCAAAGTAGCAAAATTACCTAATAAGGATATGATTTTAGAAGCCTATGATGGAAAAAAGAATAATTTATTGGTGAAAATATCTTTGGCAAGATAAGTGTTAGTAAAATTATCATGATCTTAATTTAAAACAAGATGAAGTTTCTATCGATAATTATGTTTCTTTTTTTGACCATTACACATTATGATAACGATGATGTATTGATAAAAGATATTAGAGCATCTTTTAAGATATGTGATCAATCCAAAGAAAATGCTGAAGAGTTTTATTCAAAAACTAAAAAAGCCTTACAGAATAAAAAGAACATTTATAAAGGTTATCATGGTGCTGCATTAGCTTTAAAAGCCTCTTATTGTTGGAATCCAATCAGTAAAGTATCATACTTTAACAAAGGAAAAAAAATGGTAGATGATGCTATTCGAAAAGATATTGATGATATAGAATTAAGAATGATTAGATTGAGCATACAATCCAATGCTCCAAAAATTGCTGGATATTATAAGAACATAGCAGAAGATAAAGAGTTTATAGAAAAAAATATTGATAAGGTTACCCAAAAAGACTTAGAATCTTATATCAGAGGGTATATGGAGTATTCTGATGTGTTTTCAAAATAAATTAAACGTATAATCAATTGATCTTATTACAAAGTAGCATTACTTTATTGTTTTTATTGTCTGTTGTAAAAAATAGAAAGGTATCTCCACCATCTTTTATCTTTAATTTTTTTCTTAATGTAGCAACACTCTCAGGAAAATTACGTGTTGTGATATTTGCTTTATCAATACCTATTTTTGTCAATGCTTTTTTTTGGTAAGGATATATAGCTTTTATTTCAAAACATCTACCAGGAAAATCAATTATAGTATCTGATGTATATAAATGAGAGTGTAGATGAAGTTTATTAAGGTTTAATATTTTTGCGATACTCAAAAAACCACCACTTTTTAATATAGCAGCATTTGGTTCATATAAAAATTGTTGAGGCGGTGATAATTTTACTTGTTGTTTTGTCTCGTCTTCTAACCAAAAAGCAAACTGTTGTTGTTTTGATTTTTGTATGTTGATAGTGATAATTTTGACGTTTTGATGCTCTCTTTTGTTAAGAATCCATAACAGTTCTTTTACTTCATTTTTAATCGCTAGTACATGAATTTCTTTTACATATTGCAATGACCGTATCCCTGAACGAATATCCAGTAGAGGAGAAGTTTTAATCAAAATTTGATCACTTTTTGAGAATAAGAAATCTAAGTTTTCTGGTATATTAGGAATAGAATCTTCTAGAAAGAAAACTTTTCCTTTACTCTCATGCCTTCTTGAGGGATCAACATAAATCCAATCTATATAATCAAAATCATTAAGAACTTCCAGACCGTTATCAGCATATGTCTTGATATTGTTTTGTTGAAGAGCAGTAAAATTATGTTGTGCAATATCGCTTAATTCTTTATTTATTTCGCAATGAATAACATTTTCCATTTTTTTTGCAAAAAAATAATCATCAATCCCGAATCCACCGGTAAGATCAATTAAGCTTTTACCTGAAACGATATTACTTTTATATAAAGCCGTAAGTTCTGAAGAGGTTTGTTCTAAATTTAATAATGGTGGATAATAAATATTTTCTTTTGCGTACCAGGTAGGCAGTTTGTCTCTGATTTTTCTTCTAGATTGAATTTGTTGTGCCAATTCTTGAATAGAAATATTATCAAAAGGACTACCTTTTAAAACGATATTACTAATCTCTTCGGATGAGTTCGATTGGTCAATAATATACTTCTGTATATTAGTATGTAATATATTTTGATTCAATGGTAAGCTTTATATTTACAGATCTTTGGTCAATTTTTTTACGATCTTATACTCTGATAAAAATTCTTTTGCAATTACTTTGATTGCAGTATAAGAAGGTACTGCAACTATAAGTCCGCTAATCCCAAAAAGTAATCCAAAAATAAGGATCGCCAAAAATATTTCTAGAGGATGAGAACGTACACTATTCCCAAAAATTAAAGGCTGATTAAGAAAATTATCAATTAATTGTACGATGAGATATCCAATCAAAACGTATGTAACTTTTGGTAAAATTACACTCTGAAAATCAAGGCCTAAATTACTTGTTGTTGTTAGAATAATAACAAATATTCCTCCAAAAAGAGGACCGATATACGGGATTAAGTTAAAAATAGCGGCAATTAGCGCAACAGCTATTGCATTGTGGACTCCAAATATTAATAAAATAATAGAGTATAAAACAAAAAGAATAGTAATTTGTAGTAAAAGACCAGCAAAATAACGAGATAAGAGATCTTTAATTTTGGTAAAAGCTCTCATAAACTTATTTTCATCTTCTTTTTTAGCAAAGACAAGTAAACTGTTTTCAAGTAATAAACTGTCTTTTAGTAGAAAAAAAGATATAAACAGGATAGAAAATACTCCCATCAAAATGGATCCAAAGCCACTAATAAAAGAATTAATAAGATTAGGGATAACTTTTAGATCCAGAAACTGAATAAGATCGGTTTTTTGAATCAGTTCTTCTATATTGAGCCGTTCTAGGTTAAAGTATTCATTTATTTCCTGATTAAGTCGGGTTAGGTCTGCCTTTATGGTATTGATATCGATTTCACTGATAAGTTGTCCCTGCTCAGTAATGATAGGAATGAATAACATAAATACTGTAGAAAGCAATCCGATAAAAATAATTAAGGTAATAACTACTGCAAGCGTATTATTAAATTTGAGTTTTCTTTTTAAAAACAATACCAATGGTCTGCCCATTAGTGAGATAACTGCTGCAAAAGCAATATATACCAATACAGATTGTATTTTATAGAGAAACCATAGTAAGCCCAATACTCCTATAATAATAGCAGTCGCCCTCAAAATTCCATATGCTATTGTTTTAGAACTCATAAGCTATTTATTTCTAATTCTTAATCGATATCTCCAATAGCATATTGACCATTGATTTTTAAAAAGGCAAAATATGCTGGTCTTGTTTTGGTATCGTTTTTAAATTCTAATTTCCAGACATACCATTTTCCTTCTGATTCTTCTTGTTGAATAAATTCTACAAACTTAGGCTCACTAATTTGGTGAAGACGATTTATTTCTTTGCTCAAAAGCTTAAGCTGCTCCACTTCATCAGGATGATTGAGATTGCAGATGTCTTTCCATTTGCGTTGTTCATCATTACCTCTATAAACAAGATAAGGAGCTAATTGTTCATACTTATTTTCTTTACTTAGCTCAAAAATGGTAAGCAAAGTTTGTTTTACCTCCTCTTCTGTATTTTTATCCTGTGCAAAAGTGGTTAAAGGAATTGAAAGAAAACAAATACATAAAAATGTTGCGCAAATATACTTGAAACTCATAATGATGGATTAATATGAAATGTAAAAAGTTATTTTGGTAAAATACAAAAAACTTTTTTGAACCTAATTATAGACTTCATAAGCTTTTTGTTAATTCATATAGGGCAATTGCAGTTGCTGTAGCAACATTCATACTACTATTATTGCCAAACATGTTGATATGCAATGCGTTTGCTGCTTTTTCTAAAACCTGATCAGAAACGCCTAGATTTTCCTCACCGATTACCAGAGCAATTTTATCACCGACATTGGGTTGATATGTATCAATAGCTACACTATTTTCTGTAATTTCTAATGCTAGAATTGTATATCCTTTTTCTTTTAGGGTATCAATTACGAGTATAATATCATCTTCTTCGTGATAAGGAATAATCTTGTGAGTAGATCGGGCTGTTCGTTCCATTCGTTTACTCATTACAGTAATCTCTTCACCACAAAAATAAATTTGTTCTACCCCAAAACTATCAGCAATTCTAAATAAACTTCCCATATTGGCGGGAGAATTAACACGATCACAAATAAGGGTTATCGGAAACTGTTTTTTGATAAACGATGTTTTATTGTGGTCTAATTGTATAGGCATTAATTTTCAAAAGCATATTTAACAATATTCGCACCCATTTTTAAGGCTTTTGTACGAACTTCTTCGGGATCATTATGTACCTCAGGACTTTCCCAACCGTCACCAAGATCACTCTCAAAAGTAAATAATAAAACAAGTCGATTTTCATGAACGATCCCTAATGCTTCAGGGCGTTTTCCATCATGTTCATGAATTTTTGGTAATCCTTTTGGGAATTTATATTGAGCAGAAAATATTGGATGATTAACCGGGAGTTCTACAAGTTCTTTATCCGGAAAAACTTTTACAAGTTCTTTTCTTACATAAGGTTCCATTCCATAATTATCATCTATATGTAAAAAACCTCCACTCATCAAATAATTACGTAAGTTTTCTGCATCCTCTTCTGTAAAAAACACATTTCCATGTCCTGTCATATGTATGTAAGGATATTGAAATATATCAATACTTTCTGGTTTTACAGTTTTGGGTTTGGGAGCGATAGCTGTATTAATATTTTGATTACAAAATGTTATCAAATTTGGTAACGCAGTAGGATTACTATACCAATCGCCTCCTCCTTTATATTGTAAAACGGCAATATCCTGACCATATAACGATACAGAAAGTATAAAAACAAAACTGTAAAATGTAAGTTTATCTATCATTATCGTCTAATAAAAGTGTTTAAAAGTACTAAAATTATGCAGACGATAACGAAACTTTTTATCTTATTCCTAGTTATATTTTCCACACATATAAAAGCTCAGAAAAGTAATCAACCTATAGTTTTTGAATTATTTACTTCACAAGGATGTAGTAGTTGCCCTCCGGCAGATCAATTATTGGATAAAGTAAAAGCCGAATATCAAGATCAAAATGTGTATGTATTGTCTTATCATGTAGATTATTGGAATAGATTAGGCTGGAAAGACCCTTTTAGTAAAGAAGAGTTTACTAATTATCAAAGAGAATACGCATCTCATTTTAGAAGTGAAACGATATATACGCCTCAATTAGTTGTTAACGGTAGTGAGCATTTTACAGGGTCAAATAGCTATAAGGTAAACAATGCATTGAAGAAGTATAAAACTGCCGAAACCACGACTAATATCACTTTAGATAATATAAAAAAAGAAAAAGAGAGATTACAATTGTCTTATCATGTAGAAGGTAAGGATTTTTATAAAATCACTTTGGCGCTTACAGTTGCTGCTCGTAATACTCCTGTAAAAAGAGGAGAAAATAGCAATCGTACATTAAAAAATACCAATATTGTAGCAAGCCGTGTGATCAAACAAGAAAATAGTGGAGAAATATCTATAATTGTACCAGATTGGATAACAAAACGAGACCAACTTTCTATTATTGCTTATACACAAAATGAAAACTTGAAAACTACAGGAGCAACAGCAATCAAATTGTAAAATAGTTTCTGTAAAGTTGAGTTATAGCATCTAACAACCTGCAATTCGTTGAATGATTACCTTTAACGGGTTAGGTTTTGCTTTTATTTTTTAATTTCTTGTTGTAGTCTAATAGAATTCACCTATTTATCAGTGTCAAAAATATCTTTTTTGAATTTTTGATTAAGTAGTTCCCTCATTCTTTCATTATAGCACAAGTGGTAACCTGAGACTATACAACCAATTTCTACGAATCTGATACCGTACTTTTGTTTCATTTTTGTTTTATATGTTTCATAAGAATCATCGGCGTCAAAACTAGGTAAACCATAACTGATTATTTTATATTCTTTTTGCTTAAAAGAGTGTTCAGCCATTTCTTTTCCCTTATCACACCCTTCTAATTTTATTTGATAGGCAACTGAAGGGATTGATGACATTTTAGTTACTTTATGGTCTTTTAAGTAATACCCTTTTTCCTTACCAATAGCAATAATTTCTTTTTTAAGATCGTATTGAGCTTGAAAAAAACCATAAAAAGCACTCATAAGTTGGGGATTCATTTTCTTTGCTTCTTTATAGTCATCATTTTTATAGCTTTCACGGAAATAGTAGCGTAGGGTTGAAGAATATAAAATCTTTAGTTCGGTTAAACATTGTATATACTGGATACTAGCCTCTTTTACAGGTACATAAACATTTGGTTCTTTAGTAAAAACTTCTTTAACATTTGGAATATCATCATATGCAGAAAGTAAAGCTGATAAACGTATTCTTTTTTTGACCTTTGGGAGACCACTGATCGTATCTATTTGATTTATATATGATTGATATGCATTGGTAACGGTTTCTAAATTACTGTTTATTGAAGCCCTATAAGAGTGAACATTATCAAAAACCGTATGCGCTACCGGATCTTCTCCGCGTACAAGTGGTTTTTTTTGGGGTTTCTGAAAACCAAATGTAAAACTCACAAAACATAATAGAGATGCTAATACTATTCTTGTTATATTATTCATTGTAGTATTGGTTAAAGGTTATTCTGGTACAATACCTATATGGTGATGATCTATAGTATAGTTTGCACCCGATATCTGATACTATTTCTAGTTAAATGTTTTTTCTTCAAAATTAAATTTCTATGGAGACAAAACAATCACTGTTTTCAGGGGGATTATAGTTTTTGTTCTACAATTTTAAGATATAATTCTTTACAGTTCTGCAGGAGCAATTCTGATGATTTTTTTCCTTCCTGCCGTCGGCAGGAGCAATTTTGACGATTTTTTTTCTTCCCGCTGTCAGCAGGAGCAATTTTGATGGTTTTTTTTCTTGCTGTAATCTGCAGGAGCAATTCTGATGATTTTTTTCCTTCCTGCCGTCGGCAGGAGCAATTTTGACGATTTTTTTTCTTCCCGCTGTCAGCAGGAGCAATTCTGATGATTTTTTTTCTTCCCGCTGCCGGCAGGAGTAATAATGTTAAATTTATTAACTAAATATAATATTTGTTAACTTTTAATTAACGTTTTTGAAATGCTTTGATATATTTGCGCCCTAATTATTTTTAAAACTATTTTATAATGATCAAAGAAGTACATTTTTCGTATTTAAACCCAGAGAATTTGATTAGCCTGGCAGAACAATCAATAGGCGTTATTCAAAAAAATCACGAAGCAGAAACGGTATTTGATAAGAGCATTCAAAAAGCAGAGGCAGCCATTACATTGGCACGACAAGCGGTAGGTACCTCTACCAAAGAAAACCTAACGGATCAGGTATTTACAGCAGATATGAACCGTGATACCTCTTACAATGCTATAAGATTACATGTAGAGGCCGGTACAAAAAGACATCGTAACATACAATATCAAGAAGCGAGCACCCGATTACAGCAGTTACTCAACAAGCATGGCCGAGGAATCAATAAATTACCATATGCAGAACAAAGCACAGCTGTAAAAGCGTTGCTTCAAGAACTTGATACTCAAACAGCGCAAACTGATATCTTGATTACAGGGCTAAGAGGATTTGTTACAGACCTTGACCAGGATCAACAGGATTTTGATATTGTTTTTGCAAAACGTAATACAGAGAAGGCAGAAAGTACAGCTATTACAGACAAAGAAGCGATACGAGTGCTTAAACCGGAAATGGTTAACTTTTATACTTTGGTCAATGCTTTTTATATTAACGAGCAAGTACCAGGTATCGATACTACCATAGAAGAGCTTAATGTAATTATCGACAGGATTGTAAACAGCGCCAAACGATAAATAAATATCAATATAGAAGTTATAACAACACCCACAGAACAGTATCGTTTTGTGGGTGTTTGCGTTACGTATATACGAGCAAACTAAAGATATGTACTTACTTGTACTTCAGTAGTCAACAATTTAAAACTTTAAATGTAAAATGTAAAATGTAAAAGTGAAAAGTAGTCTGTAATTTGGTATTGTGCGTTTTGCTTTGAGTCTTTGAGTGTGAAGAATCATGTTCAGTGCTTGTTACTTAGTATTTCTAACCTGTTACTTTTTTGCTTCAAACACTCAAAAGTGAGATGTTATATCAAGTGCAGTATGATGTGTTTTGTGATTTTTTCCTTCTTATCCTTTATAGGAATACTAATGATGGTTTTTCTTATGGTTTCAATTAGCTTTGTAGCATGAGTAAAACTGAAATTGAACAAATACTAAGTTCCGTATTTAAAAAATCTTTTGGAATTATAGATGTAGATTACAGGAAGCTTTCAGAAGTTTCAACATATTTTCAATATCCTAAAAATACCATTCTCAGAGATGCCTTCAAAAAAGAAATGAATTTAGGATACATTATAGAAGGTTCGACAGGTAATTTTGTTTACAAAAAAGATAAAAGGATATGTGTTGATTTGTGTTACGAAAACTCATTTTTTGGTGATTATTCTTCTTTATTAACAGGAAAGATAAGTCCTTTAGAAATTCAGTCTCTAGAAACAATTACGTATATATCAATCCCATTTACAAAATTAGTAGAGGCATATGAAAGTCCTATTGTAAGCGAAAAAATAGGAAGGATAGCTGCAGAACAGTTGTATATTCTCAAAAATCAGCAATTGATCGATTTGCAAACTCTTTCTGCAGAAGAGCGGTATCTCAAATTATTAGAAATTCAACCAAAGGTTTTGCAACGAACACAATCAAAATATATAGCTTCTTTTTTGGGCATTACACCTGAGAGTTTTTCGAGAATTCGTAAAAAAATATTAAAAAGCCATTAATTATCATAGATCAACTTTTTTGTATTGATAAACGTAGATGTTTGTACTAGAAAAAAATAGTGTATGTATCATCCAAGATTATATGGAGATTTTTATGAAATGGGGCTTAAATATGGTTCATTGTTACATAAAAATGGTTTTATATTACCCAATATTAGTAAAGAAAAAAAAGATTTTGGTCTTAAATCTTATGAAGAATTAAAAAAGTTTTATCCTGAAGTAATTGAAGAAATTAATGGTTTTGCGAAGGGAATACATGAGAAACCGGAGCAATTAGGTGCTTTTTTATTGAGTGTTATTCCGGATGTTAGGGGATATTGTAGTGTTTTTGCTTTTAAAAATAAAAATTCAACAATCATTGGTAGAAATTATGATTTCTTGTTTTCTCTGAAAAAGTTTACAGAAAGTAGTTTAATCGCCCCTAAAGGTAAATATGCGTATATTAGTCAATCAGATGTTTTTATCGGTAGAGTAGATGGGGTAAACGAAAAAGGGATATTTATTGCCATGTCATTTGTAAATGGTACTCAAATTCGACCCGGAATCAATTTTTATTTTATAGTAAGGAAGGTTTTAGAAGAGTGTGCCACTATAGATGGAGCCATAATGATGATCAAAAGTGCTAAAGTATCTTCTGCCAATAACTTTTTGATAGCAGATCGTTTTGGAAATATGGCTGTCGTAGAATCTGCCGTAGAAAAAAGTATGGTTCGATATCCAAAACCCAATGAAAACTTTATTCATATCACGAATCAATTTGAAACCAAGGAGATGAAATCCTATGATCAGGGAAAAGTCGAATGGAGTAAAAGTACAGAACGATATAGTAGACTAAAAGAGGTTTTGATGACTACTAAACATATGGATATTCAAGATGCAAAAAAAATACTATCGGATAGTTGTGTATGTTTAGACTTGAAAAAACAAAAATTTGGTACGATCTGGTCTGTTGTTGCAGATATAAAAGCATTAACGATAGAAAGAGCAGAAACCAAACCCAAGATCAGTAATTATAAAGTCGAAAAACGACTAGACTGGTGGTTAAATAAACAAAGAAAATAAGGACTAATTAGAGGTTCACAAAAGCTACACTGTGTACGGCAGATATTGCAGCAGTTTCTGTGCGTAGTCGATTATCTCCCAGTGTAATTGGTAAATATCCTTTTGATATTGCCAGAGTAATCTCCTGTGGTGTAAAATCTCCTTCGGGACCTATCAATATTGTGGTATTGGTTTTTGGTGTTACACTATCTTTGATTGTCTTTTTTTTGCCTTCTTCGCAATGAGCAATTAAAAGTTGACCAAAATGATCTGTTTGATGTATAAAATCAGAGAAAGATATTGCAGGATTCAGCTTTGGTAAATAGCATTGTAAGGATTGTTTTGTGGCACTTTGTAAAATCCGTTCAAATCGCTCATGCTTAATAACTTTTCTTTCACTTCGATCACAAATAATGGGAGTAATTTGATCAATCCCAATTTCAGTAGCTTTTTCAAGAAACCATTCGTATCGATCATTCATTTTGGTAGGAGCAACAACAAGATGTAATTGATAGGGTTTTGCTGGTTTTTGGTCACAAGACTCGATTACTGCAATACATTGAGATAGTTCTGCGTGAATGATATTGGCAGTAAATAGATACCCAGTTCCATTCGTAATATAGAGGGCGTCTCCTTCTTTTTTGCGTAAGACCTTCGTAATATGTTTACTTTCTTCTCTAGAAAACTTTATCTCAGTACTAGTTTTGGTTAATGTGCTATTGAAAAAGAGTTGCATCCTAATTGTATGATTAAAAAGAAACTAAAGTTGATATTAAAATTTGGCTCTTGCTTTGGCAATAACACTCATATCTGTAAACTCTTGCTTGATATATTTTAGATACCCTACAATCCCAATCATCGCCGCATTATCTGTTGTATATTCAAATTTTGGTACAAATGTCTTCCAGCCAAACTTTTGCTCACCGTCTTTTAAAGCTTTTCTAATGCCTGAATTAGCAGAAACCCCTCCGCCAATTGCAATACTTTTTATTCCTGTTTGTTTAGAAGCTTTCTTTAACTTATCGATTAAAATACCAATAATCGTATATTGAAGAGAGGCACATATATCATTAAGGTTTTCTTCTACAAAATCTGGATTTTCTCTCACCTTTTTTTGAACGAAATATAAGACAGAAGTTTTAAGACCACTGAAACTAAAGTTAAGATCACCAACTTTTGGCTTAGGAAATTCAAATGCTTTTGGGTTTCCAAGTTTGGCGTATTTGTCAATAAGCGGTCCACCGGGATAGGGTAAACCAAATAACTTAGCACTTTTGTCAAAAGCTTCTCCTACGGCATCATCAATTGTTTCGCCAATAACCTGCATATCAAAATAGTCGTTTACTTTTACAATTTGAGTATGTCCTCCGCTTATAGTCATCGCCAGAAAAGGAAACTCAGGTGTATCGAATCCCTCTTCACTTATAAAATGAGCTAAGATATGAGCTTGCATATGATTTACATCAATTAATGGAATGTCTAGTGCTAATGAAAGAGACTTTGCAAAAGAAGTCCCTACAAGTAATGATCCCATCAATCCCGGGCCTTGAGTAAATGCAATAGCATTAAGGTCTTCTTTTGTAATACCCGCCTGTCTAATAGCTTGATCTACAACAGGTACAATGTTTTGTTGATGCGCTCTAGAAGCCAATTCAGGAACAACTCCACCATAAAGTTCATGTATTTTTTGAGAGGCCACAACATTTGATAATACTTTGTCGTTGCATAATACAGCCGCAGATGTATCATCACAAGAAGATTCAATACCTAAAATATATGTTTTTTGTTCATTCATTATGAGGAAAAAGGCATAGAAATTGTTAATATTGTCGACAAAGTTAAAACATTATAACGTATCAAAAAACTTAGGAAAATACTATTAAGAACATTTCTTGTTCTTTTGTCACTATTTGCATTTCTGGTGATTTTGTTTTCTATACCCGCAGTACAAACGTATTTGGGAAAGAAAATAACAGGGTATCTTCATGAAACATATGATGTTAACATTCAAATTAATCGTATTGGACTTACTTATGCAGGAAACATAAACCTTCAAGAAGTTTTAGTGAAAGACCATCATAATGACACACTTTTACAGGTCAATACGATAAGAACTTCGATTCTCAACATAAAAGAAATTTCAAAAGGTCGCCCAAAATTGGGGAGGGTATATATAGAAGACCTTAATTTTTTTATGAAAATATACAAAGATGAGGGTAGTGATAATCTTATGACCTTTATCAGAAAATTTAATAGTAAACAAAAAAGTACTACAACAGATACATTTCTTCTTACGACAAAAGAGATATTTTTAAAAAACGGAAAGTATAGATTTATAAATGAAAATCTAAATACGCAAAAGGTAGTTGAGTACGACTCGATACATCTTGAAGCAGAAAATCTTGTGGTCGATGATGAAGATATTGTTTTGAATATCAATTCACTTTCATTTCATGATTTTAGAGGACTTAATGTAACAGACCTCCAAACTTGTTTTTTACTCACTCCTACAGAAATGAATTTTCAAGATTTGATTATACAAACTAAAGATTCTGAAATTTTTGGAGAGGTACTTTTTTCTTTTGAAAGAGGAGGATTGGTCGATTTTGAAAACAAAGTGCATATCAAGGCTAATTTTTCGAAAGCAACTGTATCTACAAATGATTTAATCCCTTTTTATAGTAAATTCGGTAGTGGTCAAAAACTGAGACTTAAAAACACCTTGGTATCAGGGTATCTTAATAATTTTGATATTGTTAATGCTAATATCAGAGGTTTAGATCGATCCATGGTAAAAGGAAATATTAATATTAAAAATGCGGTCTCTAATCCTTCAGAATTTTCATTAGAAGGAGATTTTGAGAATTTGACGACTAATTATTATGATTTGGTCAACCTTTTGCCAAAGATATTAGGCAAATCTCTACCACGCCAATTATATCAATTTGGTAGTGTAACTGCAAAAGGAAATGCTATTGTAACTACAGATGCCGTAGATATTGATATGGACCTTTTCTCACAATTAGGAAAAATAAATGCCTTCGTTTTGTTAGAGAATTTGAGTGATCTCAAAAAAGCTAGTTACAATGGAAATATTATTTCTAATAATTTTAATATAGGTCGTTTAATTGAATCTGAAACAATTGGGATTTCGGCTTTTAATATTCATGTAGATGGTAGTGGTTTTACTTTAGAAAGTCTGGATACCAAAATAGAAGGGGATATTAGTAAACTAGAGCTCAATGAGTATGTTTATACTGATATGAAAGCCAGAGGTAACCTTAGGGATCGTGTCTTTGATGGTAACCTTAATTCTAGAGATCAAAATGCAAGGTTTAGTTTTAATGGGGTTGCAGATTTATCTGAAGAAATTCGCAATTATGACTTTGTAGCGTATGTAGATCATATGGATCTTCATAAATTAAATCTTTTTACTAGAGATAGTATTTCAGTTTTTAACGGGGATGTCTATATGAAAATGAAAGGACAAGGTATTAATGATGCTTCTGGATCTATCTCTTTTGAAAAAACATTATATACCAATCAAAATGCAAGTTATTATTTTGAAGACTTTGATATCAGATCTGATTTTGATGAAGAGAATGTAAGAACAATAACAATTAATAGCCCAGATATTGTTGAAGGTAATGTGAAAGGAGTTTTCAGATTTGAAAATGTATATGATCTATTTAGAAATTCTATTGGTAGTTTATACACAAACTTTGAACCGGAAGAAGTTACTGATGACGAGTTTATTATTTTTAATTTTAATATATATAATAAAATAGTAGACGTATTTTTTCCTGAAATTCAATTCGCTCCAAATACATTTATCAAAGGAAAGGTAGAAAGTAACGAATCAGAGTTTAAGCTTACATTCAAATCACCTTCTATTACTGCATTTGGTAACTATATGGAAGAAGTAAACATACAGGTAGATAACAAAAACCCTCTTTTTAATACCTATATAGCTATAGATAGTATCGATTCCGGATATTATAATGCTTCAGAATTTAGTTTGATTAATGTGAAGCTAAATGATACTTTATTTATGCATTCAGAATTCAAAGGAGGAAAAAATAATGCAGACAATTTTAATTTAGAATTTTATCATACCATTAATGAAAATAACAAATCTGTAGTAGGATTAAAGAAATCAGACTTTACTTATAAAGGATATACGTGGTATGCTAATAAACAAAAGAGCAGGAGCAACAATAAAATTATTTTTGATAACGAAAATAAGAGTATAGATATAAAATCTATCATCCTGAGTTATGAAGATGAAAAAATTAAAGTAGATGGTAATGCTCAAGGAGAATATTATAAAAACCTAAAAGCTACATTCGAAAATGTAGACCTAAATAAAATTACGCCACGTATTGACAGTCTAGGGTTTGCAGGTAGGGTAGACGGGGAACTCTCTTTACTACAAGAGAGTGGAAATTATTTTCCTACATCAACCATAACAATTAGAGATCTTAATATTAATCAGACACTTCTGGGAGAGTTAAAACTAAACGTAGCAGGAAGTGAAGATCTTACAGAATATAATATCAATTCTAAGCTGATTAATGAGAATAACGAAAAAACATTTTCTGCACTAGGAGATATCAATGTTTCTAAAACCAATCCTCTAATAGATTTGAATGTTGATTTTAATAAGTTTAATATTTCTGAGTTTAGTGCCTTAGGCGGTATTGTGCTTTCTGATATGAGAGGATATGTATCTGGTAAGGCAAAAGTATCAGGTAATTACAAAAATCCTGACATAGATGGTACATTAAAATTGAATGACGTAGGCTTAAAAATTCCTTATCTCAATGTAGATCTCGACTTAGAAAATAATGCCAAGGTATTACTAGATAAAAAACGTTTTAATTTTGATAATATCAATATAAGGGATACCAAATATAATACAAAAGGAGTTCTCGCAGGATATATTGCGCACAGACGTTTTTCTAAGTGGGAATTAGCACTAGAATTATATGCAAACGATAGGCTTTTGGTTCTAGATACTGAGGAAGATGAAGAATCATTATATTATGGAACAGGGTTTATTAAGGGAGAAGCTTTTATAAATGGACCAACAGATGAATTAGTAATTGATGTAAATGCAACAACAGAAAAAGGAACGGTTTTCAAAATACCTCTCAATGAAACAGAATCTATCGGAGATAACTCATATATTCACTTTTTAAGCCCCGAAGAAAAGAGAGCACGCCTTGAGGGTAAAGAAATAGTATTGGATGATATCAAAGGGCTAGAACTCAATTTTGAACTTGATGTTAATGATGATGCAGAAGTAGAAATTGTAGTAGATAAAAGTACAGGAAGCTCTCTAAAAGGTAGAGGGGCAGGTACACTTCTTATAGAAATCAATACCAATGGTAAATTCAATATGTGGGGTGACTTTGTAGCGTATGAAGGAACATATAATTTTAGATATGGAGCTTTTGTAGAAAAATTATTTACTGTAAGAGAAGGAGGAACAATAAACTGGGATGGTAGCCCAACGCGTGCACTCTTAGACCTTAGTGCAGTATATCGTACAGAGGCAAATCCGGCAATTTTATTAGAAAATGCTTCTATTAATCGCAAAATACCTGTAGAAGTTGTG
Source organism: Aquimarina algicola (assembly GCF_006443095.1). Classification (GTDB taxonomy): domain Bacteria; phylum Bacteroidota; class Bacteroidia; order Flavobacteriales; family Flavobacteriaceae; genus Aquimarina; species Aquimarina algicola. Next base: position 773,590 of record NZ_VFWZ01000001.1, on the reverse strand, counting down.
GTTGATCTACAAGGAGAGCTTGTGCAACCAAACGTTAATTTTAATATAGAATTTCCGAATTTAAGCTCTGTAGTAAAGAGTGAATTGGATTATAAATTGAGTGATCGAGCCAACAAAGAATTACAAGCCCTTTCTTTAGTATCTTCCGGGCAGTTTTATAGTGGTACTTTTGATGCTAATGCAATTACTGGTGGATTAGTAGCAGAACGCGCATCTAGTATTTTTAATGGTATTTTTTCTGATGAAGATGATAAATTTCAAGTAGGCCTTAATTATACACAAGGAGCTCGTACACTAGACCAAGAGAATGCGGACCGATTTGGACTAACGCTTTCTACTCAAATCAATAATAGGATTTTATTAAATGGAAGAGTAGGAGTGCCTATAGGAGGAGTGAACGAATCTTCTGTAGTTGGAGATGTAGAAATAGAATATTTGTTTAATGAAGATGGCTCCTTAAGAGGAAAAGTATTTAATAGAGAAAATGATATACAGTTTGTAGGCGCAGGAAATCAAGTATATGAACAAGGAGCAGGATTATCCTATTCTGTAGATTTTGATAATTTTAATGAATTATGGACTAAAATATTCAAAGGTAAAAAGGCTAAAGCACAAGACTCTATAGCCAAACCAAAAGATACTATAAAAATAGACCCCCCGGATTTCATTAATTTTACAGATGAGAATTAATATTTTGATTTACATTCGTATTTTGGATAGTCTAAGAACCAACTAATATCAAAACTAAAATGGCAAGAGAAATTAGAACTATTGGTGTTTTAACGTCCGGAGGAGATGCTCCTGGAATGAATGCCGCAATTCGTGCGGTTGCACGAGCCTCTGCATATTATAATATCAAATGTGTAGGATTTTATAGGGGATATCAAGGTATGATAGAAGGAGATCATTGTGTTTTGAATGCCAGAAGCGTGCGTAATATTATTAGTACAGGAGGTACGATCTTAAAATCGGCGCGATCAAAAGAGTTTATGACGTATGAAGGTAGGAAAAAAGCAGCCGATAAGCTTTCAGAAATAGGAGTAGATGCTTTGGTACTAATAGGCGGGGATGGAACATTTAGAGGAGGGCAAACGTTTAGCGAAGAATTTAATATTCCTGTTATTGGTGTTCCCGGTACTATTGATAATGACATTGCAGGTACTAATTTTACAATAGGGTACGATACTGCTCTTAATACTGTAATTAGTGCAATAGATAAAATTAGAGACACGGCAAGTTCTCATAATCGACTGTTTTTTATAGAAGTAATGGGGCGAGACGCTGGATTTATAGCATTAAATAGTGGAGTAGGAGCAGGAGCAGAGGAGATTCTGATTCCGGAAGAAGATCTTGGACTAGACAGGTTATTAGAATCTTTACGCCGAAGCAAACGTTCAGGAAAGTCATCAAGTATAGTAGTGGTTAGTGAAGGAGATAAAATTGGTAAAAATGTATATGAATTAGCAGATTATGTAACAGAAAACCTACCTAACTATGATGTAAGGGTTACAGTATTAGGCCATATGCAAAGAGGAGGTTCTCCATCATGCTTTGATAGAACCTTAGCGAGCAGACTTTGTGTAAAAGCTGTAGAATTATTACTGGATGGTGAAAAAAATGTAATGGTAGGGATATTGAACAATGAAATTAAAGCTACAAGCTTCGAAGAAGGTCTCAAAGAAGAACATGGGATTAATAAAGAATTGTTACGCATTTCTGATATTCTTTCTACCTAAAAAAAGAAAGACTTTACAATACAAAAAATGTAATAAACTCAAAATACGTTGTATGACTATTGCAATTATTGCTCATGACGGTAAAAAACCAGAAATGGTTCAATTTCTTAATGAAAATAAAGAATTACTTCACTCAAAAAATATCAAATTAGTATCTACCGGAACAACAGGAGAAAAAGCTAAAAGAGCAGGGTTTGATGTTTCTCCGTATTTATCGGGACCATTGGGTGGAGATGCTCAAATAGCATCAGATGTAGCAGAAAATAAGATAGACATAGTTATCTTTTTTAGAGACCCTTTGGCAAAACACCCTCATGAACCCGATATTTTTATGTTGATGAGGTTGTGTGATGTCTACAATGTACCTCTTGCCACAAACCCTGCAACAGCAGAACTTTTATTAAAAGGTATATAGGCTTTATTCCCAAAAAAATAAAATTCAATCATTTATTAAATTGAGGATATTCATATGAAAATCTGTGTAGCACAAGTAAAATCATATAAAGGTGATGTAAAAAAAAATATTTCTAAACATTTAGAATTAATATACAATACTTTATCATACAATATTGATACTATTTTCTTTCCAGAACTTTCTATAACGGGATACCAACCTGAATTGGTAGATACACTCCATTTTGATATCAATGATACTATATTTAATGAGTTTCAAAATATAAGTGATGCGCACAAGGTTACTATAGCGATAGGAGTACCTATAAAGGACAATGAAGGAATCAAGATAGGAATGTTGATTTTTGAACCTTATCATGACAGACAAGTATATGCCAAACAGATCTTGCATGAAGATGAATTCCCTTATTTTAGAGAAGGGAAACAACAAGTATTTATCAAGATTAAAGATCAAACTATTGCGCCGGCTATTTGTTACGAGAGTTTACAGTTACATCATACGATAAATGCAGTAAAAGAAGGCGCTAATATGTATATAGCCAGTGTAGCAAAGTCAGAGGATAATATGAATAAAGCAATAAATCATTATGCAAATATCGCCCAAGAATTTTCTATCCCTGTTTTATTATCAAATTGCATTGGTAACTGTGGTGATTTTGACGGTGTGGGCAAAAGTTCTGTTTGGAATAAAGAAGGTGTCTTGATCGAACAAATGGGAAAAGATGAAGAAGGAGTATTGATTTTTGATGGAAATACATGTGTTAAGATTCTTCAGTAAAATAACCTTGACCACCAGTGTTTTAATAGAATTCATTTAAACTTTTCGGATTTAAGCGAAAATTAGAAATGTTTAGTTTTGTTGCAGACTTTTTGATTTGCATAGCAGGGCTACGGAAGGATAGAAAAACAAAAACAGGGCTAAAAAGAGCAATTTTTAGCAAATTGAAAAAGTTTAAACGAGCTCATATTCGTAATAGGTCACTAATTAGTGACAGACTGATTATCATTGTCAGGATATTTTATCTCAAATGATTTTGAAATATATTTTGGCGTATATAAAAATAGATTCGTGAGTTTGCCTGGGAAAGAGAAAATATGATACTTTTTTCCAAAAACATTCTCTGTTTCTTTAACTTTTTGATCGCTTTTGGCAATTTTTAAAAACTTATGATGAACAGCTTTTTTATAGTCTTCAAATGATAAGTTTGGTTTTTCTTTAAACATCAAATAGATATCTTTAGAAAGTGTTTGAGAACTATATGAGATATCTGGCCAAGTGATTCTATATCCTTCTTTATCTATATTGATCACAGAAAAGTCTATACCTTCAATATTGGTGTTGAAATCTATGACTATAGCATTCTCTAAAATATCTATAATAGTAAAGGTATACTCACCAATTTTTATTTCTTTGCCTATATCGGATGATGTGATATTCAGATAATCATAACCATTTATAAAACCACTTTCAAATACAACCGTTCCCTTTTGATTATTGGTCTTAATTTCAGTTTTAATATCAAAAGATTTGTTTATGGTTCTCCAAAGATGCGAATATGATTTTCCATCTTTAGTTCCAGAGGTAGATAGAGATCCAAATCCGCTACTTCCGTCCTTACTAATTTGTAAAGTAGCCTTACCATCCTGAATTGTGCTTGCTGTAACAGATAATTCAAAAATATCAATAAGACCCTCGTCAATAAATTCTGGAAAAGAAGACTTAAATTCTAAAACATGATTCGAAAAAAATCCTTCCTTGATTTTAATCACTGCATTTTTTGCTAGTGTGTCTAAAGCAGTTTTAAGTTGTGCTTCAGTATAAAGTAAATTATTCCAAGGTAATTTATATTCTTTATCTATTGTCGAATCATCTGATTTTTTTTCAAATATTTCAGAAGTGAGATCATAGGATAGCTTTTCTATAAATTCAACTTCTTCCAAAAGTTCAGCTTCTGTTAATACATTAGTGTCTTTTTTCTGACCATAAGAGTATATTGTAAGGAAAAGAAGCAAGTAAGAAGTACTAATAAAAATTTTCATGTTTGATTTTTGCAATGTATGATCGTTAAATATAAAAGGTAATATTCTATGTTTCTGATGTAAAAATAGTTGTTTTTGACCAGCTATTATTTTTCAGCTCTTTTTTAACTTTTAAAGTTCTATAATCGTGTTTAAAATCATATTTATTCCCTAGGAAAAATATATGTTTTAGTTTTAAAAATACAATACCATTTTAGAATATTTTGGTTAAGGTATTGTTACTTGATTTAATATATCATTAAATGAAATCCGAGTCCTGTTTTTGTATTTCTATTAACATAATTTTGATTTTGTTAACTAACTTAAATACAATTCGCATGAAATTTCATTTACGCAGTATTGCAATGATGTTATTGGTAACATCTTTTACTTTTGCTCAACACATTCAAACACATTTGACTAAAGTTGAAAGGACTAATAATAAAAGTCAAATAGATAATTATTTTGATAGGAATTTAGCCCCTTTTTATCATGGGGTAGCCTCTGGTGATCCTCTGGAAAATGCAGTAATTATCTGGACTAGAGTTACTGTTAATCAACCTACAATAAAAGTAAGCTGGAAAATAGCAACAGATGCAAATATGTCTCAAATTGCGAATCAAGGAGAAGTCATCACAAATCAAAGTAAAGATTATACGGTAAAAATAGATGCAACAGGCTTGAATCCTTTTACCACATATTATTATCAATTTGAGGCAGAAGGAAAAAAATCAATAATAGGAAAAACCCGAACGACTCCAGCTGTAGATGATATGGTTGATAATGTTAGGCTTGCCGTAGTGTCATGTTCTAATTATCAAAATGGATATTTTAATGCATATAATCAAATAGCAAATAGAGATGATATTGATGCAGTTGTTCATTTGGGAGACTATATTTATGAATATGAATCCGGGGGTTATGGATATAGTGATGATATAGGAAGAGGGCATCTGCCAGAAAATGAAATCATAACATTAGACGATTATCGTGTACGATATTCTTTTTATAGATTAGATCCAATGCTACGCAATATACACCAAAAACACCCCTTTATCGCTATTTGGGACGATCATGAATTTGCAAATGATGCCAACAAGTTTGGAGCAGAAAATCATACAACTGCTACAGAAGGAAACTGGGAGGTAAGAAAGAATAATGCGTATAAAGCTTATTTTGAATGGATGCCTGTTCGAGCAAACACTATAGAACAATACAGGCTGTATCGCACAATATCATATGGTAAGCTTATGGATCTTATCATGCTTGATACTAGAATTGAAGGTAGAGATACTCAAATTAACTCATCAAAAAATTTAATAAGTGCAGCAGCATCCAATGAAAAATTTAAAAATTATGTTCAAGATGTAATTGCTAAAAAAGATCTTAGTAAAAGAGAAAATATAGAGCAAATTTTAGAAACAATATTACCTATGGTTTTAACGGTTTCAAATACTACAAAAACTAAGGCACAAGGATTGTCACAAGAAGAATTTACTGAAGTAATCAAGAGTTTTACAGATTTGGTGATGAACAAAGAATCATTAAAGTCCAAAAACAATCTACAACAATCAAAATTAGAAACTCTTTTACAAAAAGGACTAGTATATAATGATATGTACAATAGCAAAGAAAATAAAGCTACATATAATTCTATACTTGGTTTAGAACAATTTGATTGGCTTACAAATCAATTATCATCATCTACAGCAAAATGGATAGTGATTGGTAATCAAGTAATGCTTATGCCTTGGAATGGTGTGCCTTCTAACGATGCATGGGATGGATATAAGACTGAAAGAGATAAGCTATTGAATTACATTCGAGTAAATTCAATAGATAATGTAGTTGTACTTACAGGAGATATACATAGTACTTTTGCAGGAGAAGTAAGATATAATGGTGATTGTGAGATGTGTGAATTTGTAGTGCCCAGTGTAACATCTCAAAATCTCGATGTAGCAGGAGGTATTGCTTCGGGTATAGGAGAGTTTTATATCAAGTTATTAAATCGACATATAAAGGATGTTGATCTTGATAATCACGGATATTTTGTTCTGGATGTTAAAGAGGATAGAGTGCAGGCAGATTGGTATGATATCGAAGAGCTCTCTAAGCCACAGGTTGGAGAAACTAGAAGTAGAGGTTGGTATGTAAATGCTAACAATTGTAGAATGATAAAAGCAAGAAGTGAAGCAAAAGGAATCAATAGGTCATCTGGAATCCTCTCTGCTGATACAAAAGAAATAAACAATACTTCTTCAAAAGAAGATATAATTGTAATAGGGGTGTATCCTAATCCAATGCAAGACGAAGGTAATATTCATTATTTAATAAACAATGCTACTAAGGTAATGATTCGTCTGTATGATATGACAGGAAAAATGATTACTACTTTACAAAATAAAAAAGTAGAAAAAGGAGTATACAACCTATCGTTTAAGGGGGATTCAATTCCAAAAGGTAATTATATTATTACTATAGAAACGAATACAACCAAAATAAGTAGAAAGATTATTATTCAATAGATTAAAAAGAATCTACTATTTATTTTACCGCAATCACAGATATTTCTACATTAACAAACTTTGGCAGAGCAGCAACAGCAACAGTTTCTCTTGCCGGAGCTGTATCTTCATTAAAATAGCTACCATATACTTCATTTACCAAAGCAAAATTATTCATGTCACTTAAGAAGATAGTGGTTTTAATTACATTTTCAAAAGACATCTCAGCTTCTTCTAAGATAGCCTTTAAGTTTTGCATTACTTGTTCTGCTTCAGTTTTGATATCGTCTAAAACTAATTCTCCATTTTCTGGATTAATAGCAATTTGACCAGATGTATATAGCATATTTCCATTTAAAATAGCTTGATTATAAGGTCCTATCGGTGCAGGGGCTTTTGTAGTGGTTACTATTTTTTTCATTGTGTAAAGTTTTATGTTTTATATGTTCTAGAGATATGATCCGTTATAATTGTCTATCAGGTTCTCGTCTCTTATCCCATTTAATATCACTAAGAACTGAAGATTTGATCCCGATAAAGAAATTCCAGGATGTTCTGTCTCCAAATGGAATCCAGTTAAAATTCATTACCCAACTTTCTAAATCCCTTTGAAATCTTAAGTTAGTAAATGTAAAGCCGGGGTTTTTAAAATCATAACCAGAAGAAGCACCAACAGACCATCTTGGTGCAATTTCGACATCACCGGAGAACATTAAAGAGTGAGAAGATATTTCATTTTGGCGAGCGTTATTATTATAATTTACATTATAAGATAGCCGTAACGTCCAGGGAATTTTAAAATTGTAATCTTTTGTGTCTTTGTCAACCTCTTTATCCTTGGTGTTATCATACGATCTCCCTTCGCTAAAATCTGTAACACCACCAAATAAATCATCCGGCCTACCACCGTTTCTAAAATTTTGATTTTCTAAAGGATCATCGTTGACACCTCCTTTTTCAAAGTCTTTGCTAGTAAAAGAATAACCAAAATTAGCACTTGCACGAGTGAGTCTAAAGAGACTTCCTCCATTGTCAATATTCCAAACATCAATCTTTCTATTGTTGTTATCAAGTGCATAGGGGTCTAGCGTAGCATTAAAGTTGATATCTAATTTATTCTGAATAATCGGAACATTACCGGTTACAGATATTGGACTTAGTTTGAGTGAATCACCGGCAATATTGTAAGAGGTACTAAAATTTAAGTTATTAAGAATTGTGATTTTTTTTGATTCTGTTTCTGTAGAGTCTTTACTTTTGACTTTCATTTCCAGGTTATTACTCAAAGAAAATCCTATACTACTAGAAAATACATTACTGGGTGCACCAAAGAAACCACCTTCAAATCTTGAATATTCTACGATTTCTGTCTCGCCTTCATCATTTACAGCTTCATAAGTATCATAAAACTGACTAAAAGCAGGATTAATACTATAACTTACAGAAGGTCTCATAGTATGTCTAATAGCCTCTATTTTTTTACCTTTCTTAAAATTGAATGTACCATATATGGTTGTTCCTACGCTTGCAGAAAAATTATAAGTTCTAAAAGAATCAAACCCTTTTATTGTGTCTCTCACAACTGCTCCTTGTCCTTCATTAGCTTCTGGATCAAAACTTTGTTCTATGGTTTCAAAAACCCAGTTTTCTTGAAAATTAGTTCCTGCAGAAGCACTCAAATACCTAAAAAGTTTAAAGTTAGTACTAATAGGAATTGTATGTTGCATGCCTAAATCTGCATCGCTAAACATCTGAGCCGAAAATAAATCATCATCTGTTGTCTGAATGCTATTACGCCCAGAGAAGTTATATTGTGTATTAATATTGTGGATAATCCCTTTTTTTACTCCAACTTTTGGAGCAAAAGGAAAAACTCTTGATACATTGGCAGTAACATTAGGAAGTGTCATATTGACAACCCCTGTATTTACATTAGAATCGTGAGTAGCAGCAACATTAACATTTACTTGTGGATCACCCGGAAAAGTTTTTGCATAAGATATAGAGGAACTTATTTGGTTATTCAAGAAATTACCGGTATTAAGTTGGTTGGTAGATTGTTGAAAAAAGTCACTACTACCAAAGTTTACAGAAGCCGAGAATCTAGAATTAGGGTTTGCTTTTGCATCTTGACTATGAGTCCATTGTATATTATAGGTAGTCGTTTGAGCAAAATCAGGAAATCCCCGTTCACTCTGTAAGTTATTTTCATACCTAAATCTAAGATTTCCTCTAAATCGGTATCGTAGTGCATAAGCAGACTCTACAGCAAAAGTATAACTACCATTAGTATAGTAATCCCCTAATAAGGTTAAGTCTGCATAATCACTGATTGCAAAGTAATATCCACCATTCTGTAAGAAATATCCACGAACATTTTCTTCACCGGGATTAGGAATGATAAATCCTGATGTTCTGTCTTCTGATAAGGGAAAATATCCAAATGGAAGTCCTAAAGGAGTCGGAACATCTGCAATATACATATTGACCAAACCTGTAACAATCTTCTTTTTGGGTACAAATTTAATTCTACGCGCATAGAAATAATATTCGGGGTCTTCAATGTTTTCTGAAGTTGTAAACTTTACATTTCTCATGTAAATCACAGAGTCGTTCTCTCTTTTAGAAACTTCATTTTTAATTTTAAAACCATTTTGCTCCGTACGAGAATTGTATATTAACGCTTTTTCGGTATCAAAATTAAATCGAATAGAATCTGGCTCTACAATATTTTGTCCTTGTTTAAAAACAGGAGGCTGTATGTATTCTCCTAGCGAATCTTTAATACCATAAGCATATACTTCACTTTTTGCATTATCAACAATAATAAACCCGGCATTAATTTGCATGTCACCATAAACAATTTCTGCCTCATCATAAAGATACATTTTGTTCTCTTTACGACTTAATCGCATATAATCTTTTGATTTATAGACAACCTTATCAGTCAAAAATTGAGGTTCTTCAACAATTGAATCCTGTTTCGTTGTATCTTGGGCTTTTTCGTTAAGTATTTCTTCTGGCGTAACCTGTTTACTTTTTACAGTATCTTTTTCTGCAGGAATTTGGACTTCTTTGCCCTTATTAGTTTCCTGCGCAGTTATTTGCCAGATGCAAAGCAGTGAAAAACTTAGTGAATAAAGTATATGACGTACCGTTGTTTGCAATGGTTTAAATCTTATTTTTGTAAGACTATGGCTTAATTTTTGAAGTGCCAAAATTACATATATTTTTTATCCTTGAATTGTAATTCGCAAAAAAATAAAAAAATATGTCAAAAGCATGCCTTTTTAAGCTATGAAACATATAAGATTTTGGTTTATTATACAAATTACAATCTTTAACTCGTTTTATAAAAACTGAAACAAAAAGGGAATGTTTCAAAGTTAATAATAAAATAATTTGTAATATAAATAGTAATAGGATAATATCAAATGAATAAAATCAATTACTATTTCTTTAAAATAAAAGAGAATACATGAGGAATAGCAGTATAAAAAGTATTTTTTTTATAACTTTTATTTGTGGGTTTTTAGTTTCTGAAACACCAATTTTTTCTCAGGAAAAAGAAAAATTTGTCGTAGTCCTCGATGCAGGGCATGGTGGGCATGATCCTGGTAATAGAGGAAATGGATATAAGGAAAAAGAAATAGCACTCAAAGTTGTATTGTCTGTAGGAGAGGCTCTAGAAAAAGATGGGAGATTCAAAGTAGTGTATACCCGAAAAACGGATGAGTTTATAGAATTATATGAAAGAGGAAAAATTGCGAATAAAGCAGGAGCTGATTTATTTGTTTCGATTCACTGTAATTCACATCGATCGCAAGCCTTTGGAACAGAAACATTTGTTTTAGGGTTACATGCTAATGCTGAAAATTTTAGTGTAGCAAAAAATGAAAACTCTGTAATTTTATTAGAAGATAACTATCAGGCCAATTATGATGGGTTTGACCCAAATTCTCCAGAATCTATAATTGGATTGACATTAATGCAAGAAGAATATTTAGATCAAAGCCTTACATTAGCAAGTGTTGTACAAAACAAATTCAAGAAATCTTTGAATAGAAAAAGCAGAGGAGTTAAACAGGCTGGTTTTATTGTACTTCACCAGACCTATATGCCTAGTGTGCTGATAGAATTAGGTTTTTTAACAAATAATAGCGAAGGCAAGTACCTTAATTCTAAAAAAGGACAGGCAGAAATGTCAAAATCAATAACATCATCTATTATTGATTATAAAGAAAGTCTTGATGCATTGTATACATTTTCTGAACCGAAAACTACTGAATCAAAAACTACTGAAACAAATACACCTTCTACATCAGACGTTCCTTTGGCAAATGATGATAAGGTAGCTGATGATGGTGTTGTTTTTAAAATTCAAATAGCCGCCGGATCTACGGATATTGAGCTTAAGCCTTTTAATTTTAATGGCTTAGACGAGTTGTCAAAAATAAAAATAGATAATTTGTATAAGTATTATTATGGTAACACATCAGATTATAATCAAATACAAGAATTAAAAGGAATAGCAGTAGACAAAGGATTTGATTCTTGTTTTATAGTAGCTTTTCGTAATAATCAATTAATTCCTTTAACAGAAGCCTTAAAAGCTAACACATCTTCGAATTAATCTAAATAAATACTGATAATTCCTTAAAGAATTATCGTTAGAAGTATATTTTTTATTCTAAATTTGTGTCCTAAATCTAAAATATTTTGAAATTTACTAAAGAGGTCAAGACAGGGATTTTAGCAGTTTGCGCTATAGCACTTTTAATTTTTGGCTATAGTTTTTTAAAAGGTAAAAATCTTTTGGAAAATGACCGCACTTTTTATGCAGTATACGACAATGTAGAGGGATTAATTCCTTCTTCGCCTGTTACGATCAATGGTCTGGTCGTTGGTCAGGTTGTATCTATTGACTTTGCTGATAGAACCGGTAACTTAGTTGTTGAATTTACTGTAGATCGGGATTTTTCTTTTTCAAAAAACAGTTTAGCAAAAGTATATGGCGGAGGATTAATAGGAGGAAAATCAATAGCTATTGTTCCAAAATATGAGCAAGGGTTAGAAGCTAAAAACAGAGATACTTTAAAAGGGAAAGTAGAAGCAGGATTACTTGAATTAGTAAATGATAAACTTGCTCCTCTACAAGCAAAATTAGAATCTGCAATTACAGATGCAGACACCTTGTTAACTTCTGTAAATGGAATACTATCTGTTGATAATCAAAATAATCTAAATTCAATTTTTAAAGACCTAAAAGTATCAGTAGGAAACTTTAGACAGGCGTCAGGGTCACTTAATACATTACTGTCAGGTAATCAAGATAAGTTGAACAATACAATTACTAATCTGGATCAAATGTCTACAAATTTGAATAAAGTTTCGGATTCTTTAGCGCAAATAAATGTTGCGAGATTAGGAAAAGAATTAGAAACAGTACTTGCAAATTTTGATAAAATATCTTCTGATTTAAATTCTGGAAAAGGTACGGCGGGTAAACTACTTAAAGATGAAAAGCTGTATGATAATTTAGAAAAGACAAGTAAGCAATTAGAGCTTTTATTACAAGATTTACGATTAAATCCAAAACGATATGTTCATATATCTGTTTTTGGAAAGAAAAACACCCCTTACGAAAAACCAACAGACTCAATTCAATAAAAAATGATTAAATTTTTACCTAATATTATATTTATAGTAACCTTAGTGGTTGGTATTGGATATTTTGCCAAAAATGTTCGTAAAATAATCCGTAATATCAAGCTTGGTAAGGATGTAGATAGATCAGATAACAAAAATGCACGCTTTAAGAACATGGCAATGATTGCATTAGGTCAAACCAAAATGGTGCGAAGACCTATTGCCGGGATCTTACACGTGATCGTTTATATAGGATTCATTATTATCAATATAGAAGTTCTGGAGATTATCATAGATGGTATTTTTGGAACTCACCGCATATTTGCTCCATTAGGTGGAGTCTATGACTTTTTGATAGGTTCTTTTGAGATTTTGGCATTTTTGGTGTTGGTAAGTGTATTCATATTCTGGATTCGAAGAAATGTAATTAATATCAAAAGATTTAAGACCCTTAAAGGTTGGCCAAAAAATGACGGAAATATCATTTTGTATTTTGAAGTAGTTTTGATGACACTTTTTCTTACCATGAATGCTACAGATTTACAACTTCAAAATTTGGGAGCAGACCATTATGTAAGAGCAGGTGCGTATCCTATAAGTCAATTTATTTCGCCATTGTTTGATGGGATGTCAATTACTTCTTTAGTTATCATCGAGAGAGGTGCATGGTGGTTGCATATCATAGGGATATTGACGTTTTTAAATTATTTATATTTCTCAAAACATTTACATATCCTTTTAGCATTTCCTAATACTTATTATGCAGATCTTAATGCTCAGGGAAAAGTTAATAACCTTAAAGCAGTTACAGACGAAGTGATGCTTATGATGGATCCTAACGCAGATCCTTTTGCAGCACCGGCAGATGATGCTCTAGATGAAAATGAAGAACCTTCAAAATTTGGAGCTTCAGATGTGATGGATTTGAACTGGGTACAATTATTAAATGCCTACACCTGTACAGAATGTGGTCGCTGTACTAGTGAATGTCCTGCTAATCAAACAGGAAAAAAATTATCTCCTCGTAAAATTATGATGGATACTAGAGATCGACTTAAAGAAGTAGGAGATAATATCGATAAAAATGGAAGCTTTGTAGACGATGGTAAACAATTATTGAACGACTATATTACAACTGAAGAATTATGGGCATGTACAACTTGTAATGCTTGTGTAGAAGCTTGTCCGGTTAATATTAACCCATTATCTATCATTTTAGAAATGAGAAGATATTTGGTAATGGAGCAAAGTGCAGCTCCTTCAGATTTGAACAATATGATGTCAAATATAGAAAACAACGGAGCACCTTGGCCATTTAACCAAATGGATAGATTAAACTGGAGCGACGAAGCATAACATAGTAGCCTAGTAATTATTTTTAACCAATTAAAAAACCATAAATTAGTCAAATTAGAAATTATGAAGAAGGAAGAAGTAGAAAAATTATTGCATGACAAAGTAGAAGCAGGAGAGCATGTAAGTCCTGTCTTACCAGAAGGTATCAAGAACTATCTTATTGATATCGATGGAACAATAACAGAAGATGTGCCAAATGAAGAACCAGAGCGAATGGTTACTTGTCAACCCTTTCCTGATGCTCTAGAAACATTAAATAAATGGTATGACGATGGGCATATGATTTGTTTTTTTACTTCTAGAACAGAAGAACATAGGGAGGTTACAGAAGCATGGCTCAAAAAACATGGTTTTAAATACCACAGCCTTTTGATGGGCAAACCCAGAGGAGGAAACTATCATTGGATCGATAATCACTTAGTAAAAGCAACTCGATATACCGGAAAATTTACAGAATTAGTAGAGAGAGTGGTGACTATAGAGGTTTTTGATGATGGAAAACACGATTAATTTAATTATAATTTAACTCTAATTACAGAGAAAAAATAGATAAAAAACGAATTTATTATGGCTGAAACAGTAAAAGTACCGACAATGGCAGAATATATGGCCGAAGGAAAAAAGCCGGAAGTTTTATTTTGGGTAGGTTGTGCAGGTAGTTTTGATGATAGGGCAAAAAAGATAACAAAAGCTTTTGTAAAACTTCTCCATAATGCTAATGTAGATTTTGCTGTCTTAGGAACCGAAGAAAGTTGTACAGGAGATCCTGCTAAGAGAGCAGGTAATGAATTCTTGTTTCAAATGCAAGCTGTTACTAATATTGAAGTGATGAATGCCTATGAAATTAAAAAAGTAGTTACTGCTTGTCCTCATTGTTTTAATACGCTTAAGAATGAGTATCCATCCTTAGGAGGTGAATATGAAGTAATGCACCATACACAATTTTTAAAATCACTTTTAGAAGAAGGACGTTTAAAAGTTGAAGGAGGAAAATTTAAAGGGAAACGAATTACATTTCATGATCCATGTTATCTGGGTAGAGCAAACAATGTATATGAAGCACCAAGAGATTTACTTAGAAAACTAGAAGTAGAGCTCATCGAAATGAAACGCTGTAAGCGTAATGGTCTATGCTGTGGTGCTGGCGGAGCACAAATGTTTAAAGAGCCAGAACCAGGAAATAAAGATGTTAACATAGAAAGAACAGAAGATGCTTTAGAAACAAAACCTGATATTATTGCAGCAGGATGCCCATTTTGTAATACTATGATGACTGACGGAATTAAGAATAAAGAAAAAGAAGAAACAATACAAGTTCTTGATGTGGCAGAACTTATAGCCAATGCACAAGATTTGTAGATTTTTCTTAGTTATATATAAATTAGAAAAGAGTTAATATGTTGTTTTCATATTAACTCTTTTTTTTATGTAAAATCAAGATAGTTTTTGTTATTTAGTAAAAAAAAACAGTGGATGTTAGTAGATTTTGATAACCTTCCGGAAGACTCTCGTGTTTGGATTTACCAGGCAAGCAGGTCTTTTACAGAAGAAGAACTAGAAAACATAAAAACGGCATTAGACGAGTTTTTAAAACAATGGACAGCACATGGTGCTGATTTACGTGCCGGATATGATATAAAATATAAAAGATTTATCACAATAGGATTAGATCAAGGAAAAAATGCTGCTACAGGTTGCTCTATAGATGCTTCTGTACATTTTATTCAACAATTAGAACAACTATACAATGTTGATCTGCTTGATAAAATGAATGTATCTTTTAAGCAAGGAGAATATGTTGCTTACAAGCCTTTGGCAGATTTCAGAAAAATGGCAAAAAACAGGTCAGTGTCACCAAATACTATTGTTTTTAATAATTTGGTGACCAATATAGCAGAGTATCGAACAAATTGGGAAGTGCCGGCCAAAGAAAGTTGGCACAATCGTTTTTTAAACTAAAATCTTTGTGTGGTATACAATAAGAAACCTTGTATTTTTCATATTAATTGGTACGACCTTTAATGTTTATGCGCAATCAGAAAACCCTCTATTAGTACAAAATCAGGAAGCACAGAGATTTTGGGTAGACAGTGTCTATAATAAAATGACCTTAAAAGAAAAAGTAGGTCAACTCTTCATGATAGATATACCCGTTTCTACTTCAAAAAAAGAAGTTGATGAAATCAAAAGGCTTGTAACAGAGTTTTTTGTTGGTGGTATTATATTTACTAAAGGTGGTCCTCTGCAACAGGCCAAACTAACTAATAGTTTTCAATCAGTGTCTAAAATACCTTTGCTGGTTGGTATGGATGCAGAATGGGGTTTGGGCATGCGATTAGATTCAACGCAGGTTTTTCCATACAATATGGCCTTGGGAGCAATACAAAATGATACTCTTATTGAAGAAACCGGGAGACAAATTGCTAGAAATTGCAAAAGACTTGGGATTCATATTAATTTTGCTCCTGTAGTCGATATCAATACGAATCCCCAAAACCCTATTATTGGAAACCGTTCTTTTGGAGAAAATAAGAATAAGGTAGCTAAAAAAGCATTATCGCTCATGAGAGGAATGCAAAAAGAAGGTATCTTAACAAGTGCAAAACATTTTCCCGGTCATGGAGATACTGAAACGGATTCTCATAACACATTACCTATAATAAATTTTGATTCAAAAAGGATTGATAGTGTAGAATTACACCCTTTTAAAACTCTTATTAATGATGGACTTACAAGTGTTATGACAGCACATTTAAGTATTCCAAGTATAGAATACCGACAAGATTACCCATCATCAATATCAGAAAAGATTGTAACAGGAATTCTTAAAAATGAATTAGGGTTTAATGGTTTAGTCATATCAGATGGACTTAACATGAAAGGAGTTTCTGATTATAAAAGTCCAGGAGATTTAGATTTAGCAGCTTTTCTAGCAGGAAATGATATTCTTTTGATGTCACAAGACGTTCCTCTTGCTTCTCAAAAAATAGTATCAGCATATTATTCTGGAGCCATAACTGAAGAGAGATTATCAAAATCTGTAAAAAAAATATTATACTCAAAATATAAAGTTGGTCTCAATAGATACAAACCCATTGATACCACATTTTTGTATCAGGAATTGAATAGTGTTAAAGGTAAAGTGCTTAATAATAAGTTGGTAGAGAGCTCCTTAACCGTAATTAAAAATAATAAAGCTACACTCCCAATAAAAAACTTGAACCTCAAAAAAATTGCTTATGTCTCTCTTGGAGACAGTTCTGGAGACACTTTTTATAATGAATTAAATAAATATACAAAGGTAGATTGGGTAAAAGCAGGTTTATTGAGTGATATGATTGAAAAGTTGAAAAACTATAATTATGTAATTGTTGGGTTTCATAAATCAAATCGGTCACCTTGGGAGAACTATAAGTTTAAAGATAAAGAATTAGTCTGGTTGTATGAGATAGCAAGGTTAAATACTACGGTGTTGAGTGTTTTTGCAAAGCCTTATGCGATGTTGGATATGATAACCACAACTAATTTAGAAAGTATATTAATATCTTATCAGAATAGTAATGAAGCGCAAGAAAAATCAGCTCAGTTACTTTTTGGAGCATTAAAAAGTAAAGGTGTATTGCCTGTTAGCTTAGGGGAAGATTATCCAGAAGGAACATATGTAGAAACTAGATCTTTGAACAGATTATCTTATGGATTACCGGAGAGCGTTGGTATGAATTCTTATAAGTTACAAAGAATAGATTCTATAGTTGATTTTGCATTAACAGAAAAAATGGCTCCTGGCTTACAATTGATTGTTGCACGAAAAGGGAAAGTAATTTTTAATAAAAATTATGGGTATCATACTTATAATAAATTTAAAAAAGTAAAAGGAACCGATATTTATGATTTAGCATCACTCACCAAGATATTAGCTACGCTCCCTATGATCATTGAAATGAAAGACAAAGGCATTGTTTCTTTGAACACTAAAGTAGGTGAGATGCTTCCTTCTTTTAAGGGATCGAATAAAGAACATATTACGGTTAGGTCAATGTTGTCTCATTATGCAAAATTAAAAGCATGGATTCCTTTCTATGTACATACTTTGGATACTGTAACCCGTAGACCAGATAAGAAATATTATCGAAATTATAAAACTGATGATTTTAATATTCAAGTTACTAATAATCTATATTTTAGAAAGGATATGAAAGATTCCTTATTGCTTAAAATAAGGGATAGTGATTTGAGAACACGATTAAGCTATAAATACAGCGATTTACCTTATTATCTTTTGAAAAAATATATTGAGGATTACTATGATGATAATTTAGATAGGCTTACACAACAGCATTTTTATAGTTCTTTAGGCGCAAATAATACATCATTTTTACCCTTAAGTAGATTTAAGAAAAAAAGAATTGTCCCCACAGAGAATGATCAAATTTTTAGAGGAGAAATTATTCATGGTTATGTGCATGATCAGGGAGCTGCTATGATGGGAGGAATTGCAGGACATGCAGGGCTTTTTGCAAATGCTAATGATATCACCAAAATCATGCAAATGTACTTAAATGGTGGTAGTTATGGCGGGAAACAATATTTTGAGAAGGCAACTCTAGATGAATTTAATAAATGTCACTATTGTTATAAAAATGTCAGAAGAGGAATAGGGTTTGATAAGCCTCAATTGGGAAAAGTAGGTCCCACTTGTGGATGTTTATCAAGAAAAAGTTTTGGACATAGTGGTTTTACAGGTACTTTTACTTGGGCTGATCCTGAAGAAGAAATTATTTATGTGTTTTTAAGTAATCGTACCTTTCCTAATGCAGCAAATCGAAAATTAATCTCGAATAATATCCGATCAGATATACAGAGATTGATTTATGAAGCTATTGAGTATTAATACAATGAATCTTATAATTTTTTAAAAGGTAATATGAAAATTGAACTATCTAATCAAGGACCAATATTTTCAAGAATTGTAGCCGGATGTATGAATTGGGGTACTTGGGGAGCAAATCTAGAGGTTAATCAAGTACAACAATTAATCGAAGATTGTTTAGCTATAGGGGTTACTACCTTTGATTATGCTGATATTTATGGACATTATACAACAGAAGCACTTTTTGGGGATGTTATAAAAAAAGAAAGTTCGTTACGAGACAAATTGCAAATAGTAACTAAGTGTGGTATAAAATTAGTTACACCTAATCGACCTGATTATCAAATTAAATCATACAATACCAGTAAAGAGTACATTATAAATTCTGTAGAAAGATCGCTTAAAAACTTAGGTACAGAGTTTATAGATCTTTTTTTAATTCATAGACCAAGTCCTTTGATGAACCCTTATGAAATAGCTGAGGCTTTTACAAAGTTAAAAGACAGTGATAAAGTTTTGCATTTTGGAGTGTCTAATTTTACAAAGGATCAATTTATGATGTTGGATAGTTTTGTGCCATTGATCACGAATCAAATTGAGATATCTCCATTACATCTACATCCTTTTTTGGATGGTACGTTAGATCAATGTATTACAAAAAAAATTAAACCGATGGCATATTCTACCTTAGCGGGAGGTGACTTTTTTGCAAAAGATAAAGATGATCGAGTTAAAAGGATAACAAAAGTGGCTTTAGAGCTTGCCGATAAATACCATGTAACACTAGATCAAATATTAATATCATGGGTTCTTAAACACCCATCAGGGATATTACCAATTATTGGATCTACAAAGATTAATCGAATTCAATCAGCTGTATCTTCTTTGGATGTTACAATGACAGATGAAGAATGGTTTAAGATTTGGGAAGCTTCTACAGGAAATCAAGTGCCATAATTATCGTTTATTTACTCGATAATCGAAATTTAAATACTCCGAGGCTTGCTTCAAAATCAAAAGTAGGTTCCCTTCGAATGCCTCGTGAGCTTGCTCCGAGGTCTTTTACTGTTAAATTACATGTAAATTATATTGTTTTATCTTTTTTGTTTATATTTATTTTCAATCTATAACCAAAAACAACCACATTTTACCCCTAGAACTGATGAATAATCAATACAACCTCACCCTAATCGGATTAATAACAGCTATAAGTGTCTATTTGAGCTCTGTAATTTTAAATTTAGATTTATTTGAAAAATTTGTAGCGTTTCTAGAAAATTTAGAACAATTTAAATTTGATAAAATTATTATTCCTTTACTTATTTTCTTTGTGTTTTTTGTTACTGATTCTTTTAGAAGAAATACGAAATTACGTATAGAGAAAACAAAGCTAAATATTTATAAAGCCATGCTTTCTTCAAGTCATCATATCTTAAATAATTTTATTTATCAAATGGATATTTTTAAGATTACAGCAGAGGATACTCCTGGTTTTGATGCAAAAGTATTATCTTTTTATCAAGATATTATTGATAATGCTTCACACCAAATACGTGCGTTAAGTACTTTGACTACGATAGACGAAAACTCTATAAAATCATCGGTTTTGCAGCAATAGTTTTAATAGAGTATAATAATACTAATACTTGAAAAAGCTAAATACTGATCCTCCATATTTTCTTGAATTGTCGAAAAAAGGAACTTGTTCTAGATTGGTATGCTTCGAATGTTCTATAATCAGCAAACCATCGTTATTTAGTAATTGATTATCGATGACCAGAGTTACAATTTTACTGAATTGTTCAATCTCAAAATTATAAGGGGGGTCTGCAAAAATAATATCAGACTTTTTCTTAACTTTTTCTAAATAAGAGTACACGTCACTTTTTATAGTTTCTATTTCAAAATCAAGCTCTTTGGCCACACTCTTTATGTATCCTAAACAGGCATAATGAGAGTCTACAGCAGTTAAATTATCTACTCCTCTTGATGCAAATTCAAAACTAATATTACCAGTACCAGCAAAAAGATCTAAAACAGATATGTTTGAAAAGATATATTTATTTCTTAAAATATTAAATAACCCTTCTTTTGCCATGTCGGTTGTTGGTCTAACAGGGAGTTTTTTTGGGGCAATTAATCTTTTTCCTTTATATTTTCCTGAAATAATACGCATTATAAATTTTAAAAATGACTGAGTAAAACAAAATGTTGATGAGGCTCAAAATTAGATAAATTAGGTGATATGTGCACAGAATCTGATGCTTTTTCAAATTCAATATTGCGTATATATTTATATGCTATAGTATATAAATCACTGTCTTTAGTAAGATCGCCTATAAATTTAAGTGTAAATTTTTCAGGGTTTAATTTTAATTGTTCAGTAGCAAACATTACATAATATAAAAAATCTTCTTTTGTTTCATATTTGTAGGTATTCAAAAGCACCAATTTTCCTTTTTTAATAATAATTAAGTCAAAGTATTTTTGATTAATATTGGCAAAAACGATAGGTGTATTGTTGTTCTTCTCTCTTGTGGCGAGGTTATTGATTAAAATCGTACTTGAATGTTTGTAGGTAAAAGAACCAAAGTTTTCAAAAAAGAAATTATTGATATTTGCGTATGGAATATAGACAGAAACAATGTCATGTTGATGTATCTCATCGTATGCTACAAAATCATTTTCTAGTATTTTAATATTGTATTTAAGATACTCTTTAACACTATTTTCGTTGAATAAAGATTTTGGAACTATAGTGTATAAATCATTTTGATAGATAACTTCTATAGACGAAAAATCTCCTTTTAATGTTTCATCATGCTGAAAAGTATACTTTATTTTGTTTAAAACCTGTTCTGGGTTTAAAGAAATACCAAAGTTATCTTGTTTTATGACAATTACTTGGTTGTTTTCTTTAACACAAAAAGAAAGTCCATTCAGGCTGATCTGAATGGACAATATTTTTAAAGTATTGTTTTCTATGTTATTATTGGTCGTTTGCCCCATAAGTTCTTGGCCAATTACCAGAAGTCATTACCTCTGTCATAGATCCAACTGAAAGAAAAGCACCATTAACTCCATCTACGGATACAACTTCTTTCTCTTGTGCAACTAAGTCTTCATCTTGATCATGAAGTAAAACATCTTTAGATACCTTTACTTCAAAAACAGGGATTCTTAAGTCATTTTTGTTAATATATCCGGCATCCAATTCAAAATTAGCATCAACACCTTCAATAGGAACATTCATCATTGTTTTATGACTTCCTTTTTTGAATAAAGAGTCTTTAACAGAAGCATAGCCTAATGTATCGATAACTATTGTATCTCTAGGCTCATCAATTTTAAGGATTTTATTAAATCTTATAAAACTAGAATCTCTTCTTTGGGTTAAAGTAAATTTTGCAGTATCTATAAAAGTGATAAGCTTGCTTGGATCTTTTTGAAATTTACCGGTAATAGTTCTGTGTGCTAATTGAGCTGTACGAATATCTCTTAAATTTTCTACGGCTTTAGCATATCTTGCTTTTTTTAATTTATTGAATTGTACAGGACCGTTAACAGAATTGAATACAAGGTATCCTAAAAATCCTATAACAACCCAAAGAACTAATTGAATAACAATTTTCATTTTATGATTTAGCTTTAAACATTAGTGTATTACGCAAATCTACAATTTTTTTTTAATCGTAAAAGTTTATTGCCAAAAAATCCTCCTTATCTTTGGCTTGTTATTTTAACTGTAGGCACTTATAAGTACAAAATTTTGATGAAAGAAAAAGAATTTTATGAATTATTAAAAAAAGATTTTCCTTTTAGTCCTACGTTAAAACAGGATGTTACTTTACAAAAACTTTCAAATTTTTTATTTTCAAAATCTTCTGATGTTGTTTTTCTTTTAAAAGGTTATGCAGGAACCGGAAAAACTACTCTCACAGGAGCTTTGGTAAAAAATCTCTGGCAATTAAAATTAAAACCTGTTCTATTAGCTCCTACTGGTAGAGCAGCAAAAGTAATAAGTAATTATTCAGGAAGGCAAGCACAGACGATTCATAGGTATATTTATTATCCCAAAAAAAATAATAGTGGGGGATTGACTTTTCAGCTTAAGCAAAATAAAAATAGGAATACTGTTTTTATTGTAGATGAGGCATCTATGATTTCTGATACGCCTAGTGATAGCAAATCATTTGAAAATGGTTCTTTACTAGATGATCTGATGATGTTTGTGTATTCTGGGCATAATTGTAAGCTTCTACTTATAGGAGATACAGCACAGTTACCTCCTGTAAAGCTTGAATTGAGCCCCGCATTAGATATTAATAACTTAGAATTAGGTTTTAATAAAGAAGTCATTCAGGTAGAATTGGATGAAGTTGTCAGACAAGCAGCAGATAGTGGTATTTTGATGAATGCAACAAACCTGAGAGAAACTATCAATGATGGGTTTTATTCATCTTTTCAGTTCGAAATACAGGATTACCCTGATGTGGTTCGTTTTTTTGATGGTCACGAGATTATAGATGCTCTTAATGAAGCATATTCTAGTTCTGGTCACGAAGAATCAGTGATTATACTTAGATCCAATAAAAGAGCTAACATTTTTAATCAACAAATTAGATCAAGAATACTATTTCAAGAAGACGAATTATCTACAGGAGACTATCTAATGGTAGTTAAGAATAATTATTTTTGGTTGGATAGCAAAAGTGATGCAGGTTTTATAGCTAATGGTGATATTATCAGGGTCTTGGAAATATATGCAATCAAAGAACTGTATGGGTTTAAATTTGCAGAGGTAAAAATTGATATGGTTGATTATGCCGACCAAAAACCCTTCGAAACTGTACTTTTATTAGATACACTTACCTCAGAATCACCTTCTTTAACTTATGAAGATTCTAATAGGTTATATCAAGAAGTTCAAAAAGATTACGAACATGAAACATCAAAATATAAAAAATTCCTAGGGGTTAAGAATAATAAGTTTTTTAATAGCTTACAAGTTAAATTCTCCTATGCAATCACTTGTCATAAATCTCAAGGTGGGCAATGGGATCATGTTTTTGTAGAACAACCTTATCTTCCCGAAGGGCCTAATAAAGACTACTTACGGTGGTTGTATACAGCCGTTACCAGAGCAAAAAAAAGATTGTATCTAATAGGTTTTAAGAAAGACTTTTTTGTAGAAGAATAGCGTAATATTATACTTTTAATCCGTTTGTTTTTATACTTTTCAAATTAAAAATGTAAAACTTAATACTCAAGGATTTAAAAATTAATCTAAAAAAGTTATTTTTGCATTTCAAGAAAAGCAAAAATTTTGAACAAAAATACTCTAAAAATCATCGCGATGATCCCCGCGAGGTACTCTGCTACGCGTTTCCCTGGCAAACTAATGCAAGATTTAGGAGGGAAAACTGTAATAAGAAGAACATATGAAGCAACATTTAATTCTAATCTTTTTGATGCAGTTTATGTAGTTACAGACAGCAAGATAATTTACAATGAAATAACTTCAAATGGTGGTATTGCCATCATGAGCAAGAAAGAACACTCTTGTGGTAGTGATAGAATAGCAGAAGCTATAGAAGATATGGATGTAGATATCGTTGTTAATGTTCAAGGGGATGAGCCTTTTACTGAAAAGGAGAGTTTACAAAGTCTATTAAACGTGTTTTATCAAGAAGATTCTAATCGTATTGATTTAGCGAGCTTAATGACACCTATGAACGATTGGAATGACATCATGAATCCAAATAGTGTAAAAGTAATTACTGATGAACATAATTACGCACTATATTTTTCTCGTGCTCCAATTCCTTACCCTAGAGATACTGAGGTAAATAATATTTACTTCAAGCATAAAGGGGTTTATGCTTTTAAAAAACAAGCATTGATAGATTTTTATAATTTACCGATGCGTTCTTTGGAA
Organism: Aquimarina algicola; assembly: GCF_006443095.1. GTDB lineage: Bacteria > Bacteroidota > Bacteroidia > Flavobacteriales > Flavobacteriaceae > Aquimarina > Aquimarina algicola. Next base: position 749,101 of record NZ_VFWZ01000001.1, on the reverse strand, counting down.
GCTTCAGAAAAGATTGAATGTATCCGTTACTTAGAGTATGGAAAAAACATTAAAATGGTTGAAACGCATCACGAAGGGGTTGAAATAGATACTCCTGAAGACTTAGAAAGAGCTAAGAAGTTGATCAATAAGGAAATACCTGTAAACAATACTATTACGGAGAATAATCAAAAGAAAATAGATACCGTTTATAAAAATTTCCCAATGGTACCAAAGGTGGTTTTTGGTAGCAACTCTTTTGATCAGATTGATACAATAATTTTACCAGAACGAAATGGAGTAGCACCTTTTATTTATTTGATAGATAGTGTTTTTGAAAACAATAAATCATTTATAGAAGATAGAATACCATTATCTGGTACTGATAAAATTATTTATATTTCTACAGCAGAAGAACCTAAAACTTCTCAAGTTGATGATATTGTTACACATATCAAACAAAACTATCAATATGTTCCCAGCGGAATTATTGGAATAGGAGGAGGATCAATTTTAGATTTATCAAAAGCAGTAGCAATAATGCTTACTAATCCCGGTAGCGCAGCTGATTATCAGGGTTGGGATTTGGTAAAGAATAAAGCTGTGTATCATGTTGGGATTCCAACTATATCTGGTACAGGAGCAGAGGTTTCTCGTACAACAGTATTGATGGGCCCAGAACGTAAATTAGGTATTAATTCGGATTTTACACCTTTTGATCAAGTGATCTTAGATCCAAATTTGATTAAAGATGTACCAAAAGATCAATGGTTTTATACGGGTATGGATTGCTATATTCATTGTATTGAATCGCTTGATGGAACATACTTAAATGCATTTAGTCAAAGTTATGGAGAGAAAGCTTTGGATTTGTGTAAAGAGATATTTTTGGAGAATAACCTTTCTAGAGAAGCATCCGATGGAAAATTAATGATGGCCTCTTGGCACGGAGGAATGAGTATTGCTTATTCTCAAGTAGGTGTTGCACATGCAATGAGTTATGGGTTAGCTTATGTACTGGGTACCAAGCATGGTATTGGTAATTGTATCGTTTTTGATAAGTTAGGTAAATATTACCCCGAAGGAGTAGCCATATTTAAAAAAATGAAAGAATTTCATAATATAAATTTACCAAAAGGTGTTTGTGCTAATGTCACAGAAGAACAATTAGATACAATGACAAACGTAGCACTTAGTCTCGAACCTCTTTGGGAAAATGCTTTGGGTGCAGATTGGAAATCAGAGATCAATGCAGATATGTTAAAAGAATTATATAGATCTCTATAATTCATGTATTCACTTCATTTTATGTTATGAAAGCAATATCCTCATTTATATACCATAAAATTTTGGGGTGGAAACTCATTGGTGATTTTAGTGCAGAAACTGTAAAAAAATGTGTAGTAGTAGTAGTACCACACACCAGTTGGCATGACTTTTATATAGGGTTGCTTATTAGACAATTAGCAGGGATCAAAATAAGCTTTTTGGGTAAAAAAGAACTGTTCAAATGGCCAATGGGTTGGTATTTGACAAAAGTAGGAGGAATAGCTCTTGACAGAACTCCTGGACAAAACAAAGTTGAGGCTATTGCTGAACTTTTTAAAAAAAGAGATGAGTTAAGATTAACAATAGCTCCAGAAGGAACTAGAAAAAAAGTGAGTGAATGGAAAACAGGTTTTTATCATATTGCTCAAAAAGCTGCTGTTCCTATTATAATGGTTACGTTTGATTTTGGAAAAAAGCAAAATGTGATTTCAAAACCTTTTTATCCAACTAATGATATAAATAAAGACCTTAAATTAATGTATAGTTTTTTTAAAGGAGTAAAAGGTAAAGTTGCAAAATATAGCTTTGACGTTGATGATTAGTTAGAATCTTTTCAATTTTTTTTCTTCTGGTTCTAATTTTTGGTCATTTTCTTGTGCATTAATACTCTTACCACCAAATATAAGTTTTGTACTAGAAAAAGTTGTGCCAAATGTCTTGGCAGCATAATAAACCTGAGATATTGCATCTTCAGCTTGCTCAGGAGTAAGCTCTTTTAAGGGATGAACATAAGCAGACCATAAAATACCATTTGATATTGCATATTTTACATCCAGAGCAGAATGAAAATTTGCAGTGAGAGTATCCAATAATAAGTCTTCATCAAGATTTTTGGACTCAGTAATAGGAGAGATTATTCTCATTCTGTTATTCTGCTCATCAGTAACACAAATCATTAAGACATTTTGATGAATAAATTTCCAATTGCCTGTTTCTCCATTTATTGTATCTGCATGTTTATGTATGATTTCACTTAGTAATTGATTATTCATTTGTTGGCTATATACCATTCCTTGAAAGATCATTAAGATATAAAAAAGTGATTGTCTCATACCATGAATTTTTAATTTAGTCGACAAGCTTTGTAAATTATAACAAAAAAGGGTTAACATATTCTGTAACCCTTTTTAATTTATTTACTAAAATTGAAATTATTTATGCATCAGACGAAGATTCTTCCATGGTGTGATACACATTTTGGACGTCGTCATCTTCTTCAATTTTTTCTAATAATTTTTCTACATCTGCAGCTTGTTCCGGAGTTATTTTTTTTGTGACTTGTGGGATACGTTCAAAACCAGAAGAAAGAATTTCAATTTCTCTACTTTCTAATTCTTTTTGTATCGTTCCAAAACTTTCAAATGGAGCATAAATTAAAATCCCGTCATCGTCTTTAAAAACTTCTTCTGCTCCAAAATCAATAAATTCAAGCTCTAGCTCTTCAGGATCAATACCTTCACCATTAATTCGAAAGTTACAGGTATGGTCAAACATAAATTCTACAGAGCCAGAAGTTCCTAAATTACCGTCACATTTATTAAAATATGATCTAATATTTGCAACTGTTCTATTGTTGTTGTCTGTTGCAGTTTCTACCAATATAGCAATTCCATGAGGGGCATAACCTTCAAAAAGCACTTCTTTATAATCACCTTGATTTTTGTCTGAAGCTCTTTTAATGGCGCGTTCGATATTATCTTTAGGCATATTGGCTGCCTTGGCATTTTGTATTACTGCCCTCAACTTAGAATTAGAATCAGGATCTGGCCCTCCTTCTTTAACCGCCATAACGATGTCTTTACCTAATCTCGTAAAAGTTTTGGCCATTGCAGACCAACGCTTCATTTTACGTGCTTTTCTAAATTCAAAAGCTCTTCCCATATAGTATGCTAATTTGTTAAAAATCTAAATACAAACATAAGTAGAAACACCGTTTTTGACAAATGTTTGTATAATACTTAATTGTAGTTTATAAATATATTACTCTATTAGGATTCTGCGGCAACAATTTCTTCTATTGTTTTGGCTAGAGTAAAGTCTTTTTCTGTAACTCCTCCAGAATCATGAGTAGAAAGACTAATTTGTAATTTGTTGTATACATTTGACCATTCTGGATGATGTTGTTGTATTTCGGCCTCAAAAGCGATTCTTGTCATTACTGAAAATGCATCTTTGAAGTCATTAAATTCGAATGTAGTATGAATAGCATTTTCTTGGTACTCCCACCCATCTATTTCACTGAGCTTTTGTTCTATTTCTGATGGAGATAGTTTTGTCATCTTTTAATTTAATTTGAATGTGTTTTATAATCCTAGCTCTTCTCTAAGAACTTCGTCTTTATTACTGTTTTTATTCCAATATGAAGATTTTATTCTTTTTATTTTGGTAGCTTTTGTAGTAAGCTCTTTTGCATTTGAGCCAAATCCACTTACAAATGATTCTGTCCAACCTTCAATCTCATGAGGAAAAGTATTGTTGAAAGTAATATTTAAAGTTCTTTTAAGCTCGGGATAATTGATTGTATAAGTGCTGGTTTCTTCTTCTTTTACAATAGATGCTTTTGCTTTATAAGCTTTAATAGGTTTATGCCTTAATCGTGTAAATTCAAAAGAAGGAATAATATTGAGATCGCCTTGAGGTAGCTCTTTTGGATTGATTCTAATTTTGGTCCAGAGTTCATTTTCGAGTATAGTTTTATCGATCTTGAATTCTTCGTCTGCTTCTCCTTGAAAATAAGAATGTGAAATTACTTCAAATTGCTCTCGATTATTAAGTTGAGCATATACGTGACCACACCACTCTTGCATAGAACTAGATACTTTTACGGCATGTTGATTATCCGCAACGGGATAAAATGTACTTTGCATTATAGAATAAGGGTAAATTCCTGTTGCAAACTTTTTTGTGGCATTTAACTTAAGAACCGGAATGTTTTTTTTATTTTGAGAATCAGCTTTTACTTGTTCTTTTGGTAAAAAATCTTCTGTTACAAAAATAAGTACAGAGGTTCCTTTTCTTATTTCACCATAGCGTGCCTGTTCTAATGCATATGAGGTAATCTCCGCATTACCAGAATACCAATATTTTTTAAATTTTTCAGAAAGAACCTTAGCAGGCACTTTGTTTTCTGCTATGGTTTTACTTTTTGGATTAGACTCGTCTGCTTTTATATTACTACATGCAATACATATTATAATACCCAGTAATACAATGATTCCTACTAGCTTTTTCATAATTTTTATTTTAAAATAACCCTTTTTGTTGAGTATTTGTAAGGCAATACATACCTAATTCAATATACAATAGAGTTTCTTAATTTTTGTTTAACAAATTACAATAAAACTAGGAGTTGGCAAGCTTTGTTAACGTTTCATAAACAAGATGAGTAGGTAGCCCCATGACATTAAAATAACTTCCTTCGATATTAGAAATTCCGATATATCCAATCCATTCTTGTATGCCATATGCTCCTGCTTTGTCGAGAGGTTTATAAGTCTCTACATAATAGTCTATTTCATTTTTTGATAAATCTTTGAATGTAACTTTTGTGGATTGATTGATAATTTCGGTTTTCAAAGATGTTTTGAAACATACAGATGTTATAACTTGATGTGTATCTCCTGATAATTTTGCAATAATTTCTTTTGCATGATCAAGGTTTTTAGGTTTGCCTAATGCTTTATCATCGTGCCAAACTATAGTGTCACTAGTGATTAGAATATCATTAGTGTTCAGCCCGGTAAACGCTTTTGACTTTAATAAAGCAAGAAAATCCGAGATCTCTTCTGCTTTTAGATGTTTGGGATAAATTTCTTCTACTTCTTTTACTTGTATTTCAAAATCTAGTCCTAGGTTTTTAAAAAACTGTTGTCTTCTTGGAGAACCCGAAGCCAGTATAATTCTGTGATTACGTAATAAATCTTTTAACATATTATAATAAGATAAATTGATAAAGTAATAACGAGACTGATGATGTAATTAATACTATTTTTAAAAGCAAGGATAGTGTTATTAATTGTTTTTCTGAATGATGACTTAAACTTTTTATCATGAAATATAATAAAGGGAGTATGATGGTAAGTAATACAAAAATGATTGCTTTGGTATTTGTAAAAAGGTATGAGTATATATAATAGACTACACATGCCATTGGTATTAAGATTAATACACCAATTACTTTTATTGTTCGTTCTTTTCCGAGAGCTATAGGGATTGTTCTTATACCGTTGTTATGATCTTTATTAATAGAAATACAGTCTTTTAAAACCTCTCGTAGCAATACAATAATAAAAGTGAAAATTGAGTAATCTAAAATTATAGAAAAAATAACGATTTGCGACGCTCTATTTTTTGGTGTGATTGCAGGTAATAGATCAAAAAGTCCAACGGCTAATAGAGATAAAGCTGCTAGGATAGCTATGACAAGATTTCTAACTACTATTATTTCTTTTAGGTAAGAAGCATAAATATAGAAAACACCAGAAACTATTATGAATAAAGCAGCAAATCCAGATTTACCGACTAAATTAGACAAGTAAAACCCTAAAATTACCCCAAGTACGTTAAAGATGATAAAAAGACGATTTGCAGATTTTTCTGTGATAGAATTATACAATAGTGAATTAGTATTTTCTCCCGAATTTTGATTGTAAATTTCTATAATAATATTACCAGCAGCAGCAATAAAAATAGTTGCAAGTATCAAAATCGAAATTCCTAAACCATTTAACGTAATAGCAATATTAAAGGGTTCAAAAAGTCCGTATTTAATACATAATTGAGCAATAGCTATAATGACAAGATTGTTGAATTTAACTAATTTGAGATAGGGTAGCATGAAAATAATCGGTTAATTTAGATAGCAAATGTAATAATTAATCCTAAGCCAATTTATTAACATAAACGTCCTAAATATTTAATTTTAGTGTCATGATCGGATTTATTTAGGTTAATGCAGGGTTAACAGTCTAATATTCGACGAATTAAAACATGTTTTGGTTTACATTTGATACTGTTCATCAATCAAAAAGCGAATAGATAATTTTATTAAATACCTTAGGTTTATTATAAAGCCGTCTTAAGAAATGAAAAGCAAAATAAATATACTTATTATCACATCTATTTTTGTACTACTTGCACTTTCGGGTATTCAAGGATATTTAATATACAATTCATATCAATTAAAAAAAGAAGCTTTTATAAAAGAAAGCAAAGAGATTGTTTCTGATATTATAAAAACAGAAAAAATCGATTCTTTATCAGAACATTGGTATGAGAATTTGGTAGAGAATATTACAAATTATAAAAAGAATAAAATTTTAAAGAGTGAGACAATACAAAAGTTTGAACCATTTACAGATTCTCTTAACACAGCTTTTAAAGAATACTATCAAAATAAAATAAGTAATGCCAATTTAGAATATGAAGTAGAATATAAAAAAATTATAAGAAGCATTGTATTATATGATAATGATCAACGTGACACTATTTTTTATAAAAATGAGAATGATTATTATTTTTTATTTGGAGAAAATTTTTTTGATAAAGATAGTATAGTCGTTAGTAGAGCCAGGTGGTTTACAGAGCAAGATTATGAAGAAAAGAAAGGAAATGATTTGATTCCTTCAAAATTTAACTTAGAAATTCGAACTGAAGATCAAGTTAGTATAAAGGATTGGAAACAGATCGTTTTGGGACAGATGATAGGAATATTTTCTTTTTCTATACTGTTACTGGTTTTTGTAATAGTACTACTATTTTATTCTATTACTACTGTAATAAAACAAAAGAAAATCGCAGATATACGTAATGACTTTATTAATAATATAACACACGAACTAAAAACACCTCTGGCTACATTAGGTATTGCATCAAAAAGTTTGAGGAATGAAAACATTAAAAACTCGCCCGAGCTATATTCTAATACATTGGATATTGTAGATAGGCAAAATAATAGATTACAAAATATTATTGATCAAGTTTTAAATAATACACTTAGTGCTGAAAGATTGTCTTTGAATCCACAAAAAATTCTGGATAATGATTACTTCAAAGAAGTTATTGAAGATTTTAAATTATCCATTAAACAAAAAGAATTTAAAATTAGCACTCATATTGAACCAAAAGAAGTGTTGCTTAATATCGATAGATTTCTGTTTACAACAGCTTTGTTTAATATCATGGATAATGCCGTAAAATATGGAGGAGATAGGGTTAAAATAAAGGTAAATACTTCTTTAAAGAATAATATCTATGAAATAAAAATACAGGACAATGGAGCAGGAATTGAACCTAAAGAACAAAGTCAAATTTTTGAAAAATTTTATAGAGTTTCAAAAGGTAATGTACATGAAATAAAAGGACTTGGTTTGGGGCTGTTTTATACTCAACAAGTAGTTAAGGCTCATCAAGGAAAAATAAAGGTAGATAGTATAATACATCAAGGAACAACATTTACTATAACAATTCCAATACATTAAAATATGAAACACATTTTATTAGCAGAAGATGATTTTGATTTTGGAAGTATCTTAAAACAATATCTAGAACTTCATGAGTACAAAGTTTCTTGGGCAAAAGATGGAGGAGAGGCATTAGAGTTATTTAAAAATTCAAGTTTTGATATTTGTGTTTATGATGTCATGATGCCAAAAATAGATGGGTTTACACTAGCTGAAAAAATTATAGAGATCAATCCGGATACACCATTTATTTTTTTGACAGCAAAAAAAATGAAAGAAGACAAAATAAAAGGATTAAAACTTGGTGCAGATGACTATATCGTCAAACCTTTTGAAGCAGATATCCTTGTTCTCAAATTAAACAATATTATAAAAAGAAGTAAAAATATAGCGCCAACTGTAAAAGATGTCATTGCTATTGGAAACTATGAATTTGATACCATCAATCATACATTAAATATTGAAGATCAAACTCAAAGACTTACTGATAAAGAAATGGTTTTGATACAATATTTGTATAAGAATAAAAATATGATGATTAAGAGAGAAAATGTATTAAAAGAAGTTTGGGGTAATGATGATTTTTTCTCGGGTCGTAGTATGGATGTGTTTATAAGCAGATTACGTAAATATTTTAAAAAAGATCAAAACATTAGTATAGAAAGTGTTAGAGGAGTAGGACTCACTTTCAGCATCGCAGAATAATTTATCAATCATATATCAATCACAATCAAAAAACGAACATTATGAAAGTAGCTAAAAATCGATTTTTAGTCGTCACCTTATTTATTATTTTATTGTCAATTCTTTTGTATGCTAGAGAATTTTTAAAACAAAATCTGTTTGATCATGGAATTAATTCTTATGTTTCCGGTATAAGTTTTCAAATTATTTTCAATGTATTGCTTATCACATTGGCACTGCTTTTAATTAGAAAATTTAAACTTAAAAACCTAGCAGGCCTCGGAAACTTAAAATACAGTAATTGGTTACTATTAATTTTCCCATTGTATCTAGTAGTTTTTAATGTGTTTAATTTAGAAGATATTTCTTCGTACACCGCTTTTGAGTTTGTATTATTTTTAATTTATACATTATCCATAGGCTTTTCTGAAGAGTTATTGCTAAGAGGTTTTCTACAATCATACTTAATTAAAAATACTTCAAAAACAAAAAAAAATATATTCATAGCTGTTTTTGTTTCTTCACTAATATTTGGGCTATTACACTTGTTAAATTTCAATAAAGGGATTTATGGGGAACTTGGCCAGATTGGCTTTGCAACATTTATAGGTGTTATGTTTGGAACTATTTTGTTGAGAACCAAAAATATGTATGCTATTGCATTACTACACGCATGTATAGATTTTGCAGCAAAATATGATCAAATTGGCGTTCCATTTGATCTTAATAAAGTAGTAGAAGAAAGTTCTTTAATCAATACTATAGCTATTTTGATTATAGTATTGCCTTGTCTTATTTATGGAATTGTCTTAATGAGAAAGTACCAATTTCAAACTTCGGTATCAAAATTAAATTAAAAAACAGATTATTATGAAAACGTTGATCACCGTAGCAATAAGTTTAATTTTTGGATTGCTAACACTTAGTGGGCAAGCTAAAGATACCACTCTTAATAAAGAAAATTACTTTCGATCATTTATTGTGATAGATACAGATGATACTTTTAAAGTTAAAGTCAAATTTATGAAAGACATGAATGATGAAGTCAAATCTTATCTGGAGAACCAACCTGGCTACCAATTCATAAATATTAATACCAATACATTCTTATGGTTTAAAGGAGATTTGGATAAAAAGATATCTCAAATCATGCTAAAAGATAATGTTGTAAAACTCGAAATTGATAAAAGAATAGCTTCAGAAGTAGATATTGAAAATTTTAAAAAATATGTAGAAGGTTTAAAGGTATTAACTTCTAATAAAATGGATAATGACTGATTCTAATCAATATTTAATGGTAAACTCTTTTATCTATGATGATAAGGCTCATTTTTTAAAATAGTAAATCCTCTATACAATTGTTCAACAAAAAATAAGCGAACCATTTGATGCGAAAATGTCATTTTTGATAGCGAAAGTTTAGTATTTGCTCTTTGATACACATCTTCGCTAAATCCATATGGGCCTCCTATAGCAAAAACTAATTGTTTGACCCCACTATTCATATATTTCTGTAGTAGAGTCGAAAAATCAATTGAGTTATATTGTTTGCCATTTTCGTCTAATAAGATTAACTGATCGGCAGTATCAACATGACTTAAAATAAGTTTGCCTTCTTTTTCTTTCTGTTGAGCTTCACTCAAGTGTTTTACATTTTTGATATCAGGTATCGTTTCTAAATTAAATTTGATATAGAATTGTAATCTTTTGATATAGTTATTGATAAGCTCTTCTAGTGCTTTTTGATCCGTTTTGCCAATTACGATAAGTTTAATGTTCATGTAACGTGAATTATTTTGATTTTAGGCTGATGATCAGTGTATTTTGAATGTCAAAATACAAAAAGGTTAAAAATACCTTATCTATCTTGCTTTATACTTACGTCTTCTTTTTTTACATTAGCAAAAATAACCATTCGATATGATAACAAAAGCTCAATTTGATAAAGAAATTGATTTAATAATTGCAAATGCGATCCGAGAAGATATAGGTGATGGCGATCATAGTTCTTTGGCTTGTATCCCAAAATCAGCAGAGGGAAAAGCCAAATTATTAGTAAAAGATGAAGGAATTTTGGCAGGAGTAATGTTTGCAAAAAAGGTATTTAATTTTGTTGATCCGGATTTACAAATAGAACAAATTTTGGCAGATGGAGCTACAATAAAAAATGGAGATATCGCTTTTTATGTTTCAGGAAATTCTCAATCTATACTTAAAGCAGAACGACTTGTGCTTAATGCAATGCAAAGAATGAGCGCTATTGCTACAAAAACAAATCAATTTGTTAAATTATTAGAAGGAACGAATACAAAAGTTCTGGATACGAGAAAAACTACTCCAGGGATTAGAGCACTAGAAAAATGGGCAGTAAAAATTGGAGGAGGAGAGAATCATCGATTTGCATTATACGATATGATTATGCTTAAAGACAATCATATTGATTTTGCCGGAGGAATAACGAAAGCAATAGAAAAAACTAAAAAATATATTGCAGAACATGATCTAGACCTTAAAATTATTGTTGAAGCTCGTGATTTGAATGAAATAAAAGAAATCCTCAATTCAACAGGAGTATATAGAATACTAATTGATAATTTTAATTATGCTGATACAAGAGAAGCAGTAGCATTGATTGGAGATCAATGTCTTACAGAATCCAGTGGAGGGATTAATGAAACAACGATTAGAAAATATGCAGAATGTGGAGTAAATTATATCAGTAGTGGCGCATTAACACACTCTGTGTATAATTTGGATTTGAGTTTGAAAGCTGTAGAATAATATGTCAAAAATCATAGAAGATAAGCTCAATAAAATTCCTATTATCAATCTTTTGGTCAAAATAGGTAAAAAACTTATTCTTCCTGGTTTTGAAGGATTGTCAATATATGATCTTTTAGAGATTTATGTAATAGGAATTATAGAAGGAACCTTCTCTGCAAGGGCTAGTTCAATTTCATGGAGTTTCTTTCTTTCTTTATTTCCGTCATTATTATTTCTTCTTAATCTTATCCCATATGTGCCAATTGAGGGTTTTGAAGACAATTTTTTTGAATTTATTTATGGAGCTTTACCAAAACAATCCACTAATTTTTTCTCAGAAATTTTTAAAGATATTGCATCTAATCCAAGAGGAGGCTTATTATCAACAGTTTTTATACTTTCTATCTTTTTTATGACAAATGGCATAAATGCTGTTTTTTCAGGTTTTGAATATTCATACCATGTATCACTTAATAGAAATTTTATGCGTCAGTATGTAGTTGCATTAGGTGTATCTATTATAGTAGCAATATTATTACTCATTACCGTAATTGGAACCCTCTATTTTTCATATTTGGTAGATGATTTAAATAAGATAGGAGTTGTAGATGATACATTGTTTTGGCTAACTTTTGGTAAATACGCATTATTTGTATTCATGATATTTGTTATCGTATCTACTCTATTTTATTTTGGAACTTCAGAAGGTAAACAGAATAAATTCTTCTCTCCTGGAGCAATCATGACGACCTTATTAATTATTGTTACAACCTATCTTTTTGGTATTTATATTGACAACTTTTCAAACTATAATAAATTATATGGTTCTATTGGAGCGGTACTCATTCTTATGCTTTACATTTGGATCAATGCTAATTTATTGTTGTTGGGTTTTGAACTTAATGCTTCTTTAAATCAACTTAGAAAACAGTTTAGAGCATAAAAAAAGTTGATTATTAATGTATTATAAAAATTCTTGTACTATTTTTGTTATAAAATCAAAAAACAATAGAGGTTATTAGGATTCATTTAATTCGGATAAACTTATTTATGTTAAATTTAACGTAATTTTCGTTTTTTTTGTTCAAAAATATGTTTTTAGTCGTTTAAAATTGTATTTTTGACGACTTTTTGCTTTTTGTTATGTATGCATAATAAAAATAACCATATTTGCGAAGCAAAATTGTAAGTATTAAATGTAATTATAAACAGTATCTAAAATGAAAAAAATTACTTTAGCATTAGTAGCATTTATATGCTTATCTACCGCTACTGCACAAATTAGGATAGGTAAAGCTATTTTACCTTATGAAGAGAAATTTGATAATGTTGAATTAAAGTTGAATGGGGCTGGATTAAGAGAAATGCTCTGGGTAGATTTGTATGCAGGGGGACTTTATTTACAAAATAAAAACAATGATCCTAAGAAAATATTAGAAGCAAATGAAACAATGGCTATAAAACTAAATATAGTTTCAGCATTTGTTACACAAAAAAAATTAATTAAAGCAATTAATGAAGGTTTTGAAAGAGCTACTTTTGGGAATACAAAGCCTTTGCAAGATAGAATTAAGAAAATAACAACATTACTTTCTGAGCCAATCGTAAAAAACGATATTTTTGATTTGGTATATATTAAAGATAAAGGTGTAAAAGTTTATAAAAATCAAAAAGAATTAGGAATAATTGAAGGACGTGATTTTAAATACGCATTATTCAAAGTTTGGCTTGGTGAAGAACCTGCTAGCGAGGCTGTTAAGAAAGGTATGCTAGGAATACAGTAAGAAATTATCATTATTTTAATAATTGATTAAGCTATCTAAAATAATTAGATAGCTTTTTTATTAATTTTATTTTTATATATTGATAACATTAAATATTAATTATTAAAACTATGATTATTTTGAGAATTTTATTGATTGCTGCATTTTTAATTTCGGGAATAACAAATGCACAACAAGAAGTTATTGGTAAATGGAAAACAATAGACGACAATACTGGAGAAGCAAAATCAATAGTGAAAATCTATAAAGAAGGGAATAAGATATATGGGAAAATAGAACGTATATTAAATGAAGAGAGAAGAAAAAGACTTTGTGAAGAATGTAAAGGCGCAGATCATAATAAACCAATAGAAGGTCTTGTAATTATTAAAGGACTAGAAAAAGATGGAGATGAATATGAAGATGGTACTATTACAGATCCCGAAAATGGAAAAGTATATCGCTGTAAAATTTGGGTTGATGAAGATGATCCTAATACTTTGAATGTAAGAGGATACATAGCATTCTTATACAGAACGCAAAAATGGATTAGAGTTTAAATTCAATAAAATTGCTAAAAAAAGTATTTTAACATTTCTTTAGTGTTAGTTTTTCTAAAATTATAGAACTAAATAGTTGTAATTATAAAAAACTATACCATGAAAAAAATAACTACCCTACTGATATTCTTTGTTTTTAGTATTACAGTAACTGCCCAAATACGAATCGGTAATATTGTGGTTCCTGAAAAACTATCCTTTGATGGAGAAGAATTATCTTTTAATGGGGGTGCGATGAGAAAAGTACTTTCATTTAAAACATATTCTGGAGCTTTGTACACACAAAATAAATATAATAGTGATAAAAAAGTTTTAGAATCTGATGAAACTATGGCGATTAGACTAAATATAGCTTCAAAAAAAGTGACTAATGAGAGAATGATCAAAGTTTTCAGAAAAGGTTTTGATGACGCGATGTTTGGTAATACACAAAGTCTAGACGCAAGAATAGAAGATTTTCTTAAACTTTTTGATTCGCCAATGTTAGTTAATGATTTCTATGATTTAGTATATCTTAAAGGAAAGGGTGTTAAAACCTATAAAAACGGAAAAGAATTAGGTTTTATAAAAGGTCGTGACTTTAAGTATGCTTTATTTAAAATTTGGTTAGGTAACGAACCTGCTTGTGAGATCATAAAAGGAGGAATGCTCGGAGTAAGCAAATAATAAATAATAAATTTTCTTTATATCCTGGTTTTGTTTGCTGCAAAACCAGGATATTTATTTTATAAGATAAAAGTTAAACTTGTATTTTTGTTGATATACTAGTTTTTATTGATGTCATACTTTATAAATGTAATTCTTCCTATTCCGCTTGATAAAGAGTTTACGTATCGTATTAACAAAACAGAAGCTTCTTTTATTAAGACAGGAATGAGAGTTGCCGTACAGTTCGGCAAAAGTAAAATTTATGCCGCTCTGGTAACTTCTATACATCAAAACCCTCCTTTGGTTTATGAAGCAAAAGAAATAGAGCATATTCTCGATGAAAAATCAATAGTAACAAAATCTCAATTACAACTTTGGTCATGGATAGCTTCTTATTATATGTGTACGCTGGGAGAAGTTATGCGTGCGGCACTACCAGGAGCCTTTTTACTCGAAAGTGAAACGATCATTCAAAGAAATATAGATAATGTAGTAGATGATGTATCATTAAAAGATGATGAATTTTTAGTGTATGAAGCGCTACAACATCAAAGTTTACTCCGTATACAAGAGATAATGAATATTGTGAGTAAAAAAAATGTACTTCCTGTAATAAAAAGATTATTAGAAAAAGAAATCATTACAGTACAAGAAGAAATCTACGAACAATACAAACCCAAAGTTGTAAGATTTGTAAAACTACATCCAGAATTTGCAATTGAAGAAAAATTGCAAACTGTATTACAAGATATGAAGCGTGCCCCAAAGCAAAGAGAGTTATTGATGCACCTGTTTACACTTCAAGCGCAAAACTCTAAACCAATAAAAGTTAGTGATTTATTAAAAACTGCTAATTCTAATGCTTCTATTCTAAAAGCACTTATCCAAAAAGATATATTACAAGAATATTATTTACAAAAAGATCGAATTGATAATGAAGGAGAAGCAGTAGAAAATAGCAAAGAACTTAATCAATATCAACTTAATTCTTATCATACATTAAAAGAACAGTTTCGTGAAAAAGATGTGTGTTTACTACATGGAGTTACTTCTTCTGGTAAAACAGAGGTTTATACTAAATTTATAGAAGAAACGCTGCAAGAAGGAAAACAAATACTATATCTCTTACCAGAAATAGCATTGACTACTCAGCTTATTACAAGACTTCAGAATTATTTTAAAGACAAATTGACTGTTTTTCATTCAAAGTATTCAGTCAACGAGAGAGTAGAAGCTTGGTACAATGTCTTGAACAATAAGACAAAAGCACAGATTATAATAGGAGCAAGGTCAGCCATATTTTTACCTTTTTCAAATTTAGGATTAATTATCGTAGATGAAGAACATGAAAATACATTTAAACAATATGATCCTGCACCTAGATATCATGCAAGAGATACTGCAATAGTACTCGCCAAAATGTTTGAAGCAAAAGTTCTGCTGGGATCGGCTACACCATCACTAGAAACATATTATAATGTCAAGCAAAAGAAGTATGGTTTTGCTGAACTAACAAGACGTTTTGGAGGTGTTTTAATGCCAGAAATAAATCTTGTAGATATCAAAACAAAGTATCGTAAAAAAGAAATGACAGGTCATTTTAGTGATACTTTATTGTTACAAATGCAAAATACTCTTAAAGAAGGAGAACAAATAATATTATTTCAGAATAGAAGAGGGTATTCTCCTGTTGTTGAGTGTAATACCTGTGGTCATTCTCCTCAATGTCCAAATTGTGATGTGAGCTTAACGTTTCATCATTATAAAAATCAACTTAGATGTCATTATTGCGGCTATCATATAGCAATGATGCAAAAATGTATGGCATGCGGAAGTGTTGATCTCAATACCAAAGGTTTTGGAACAGAACAGATAGAAAAAGAACTTCAAGAATTGTTTCCTGATCATACTATCGGAAGAATGGATCAAGATACGACACGAGGAAAACATGGATACGAAAAACTGATCAACAGATTTGAAGAAGGAGAAATAGATATAATGGTGGGCACGCAAATGCTTTCAAAAGGATTAGATTTTAGAAATGTAAGTTTAGTAGGCGTGCTTAATGCAGATAATTTACTTAATTTCCCTGATTTTAGAGCTCACGAACGAAGTTTTCATTTAATGCAACAAGTTGCAGGAAGGGCGGGTAGGACAAATAAAAGAGGAAAAGTGCTAATACAGACATATAATCCTTTTCATCAGATTCTTCAACAAGTTTCTGTAAATGATTATTTGGGGATGTATAAAGATCAAATAGAAGAACGTCATCAATATAAATATCCTCCCTTTTATAAAATCATAAAAATTACTGGAAAGCATAAGGATTATAATAGAGTAAATGAAGCTACAAACTGGTTTGCTAAATCATTACGAAATGTATTTCACGATCATGTACTAGGTCCGGAGTTTCCACTTATTTCTAGAATTCGCAATCAATATCATAAAAATATTATAGTTAAAATACCAAGAGGTCAATCATTACATAAAACTAAAGAAGCTATAAGAAGAATTCATACTACATTTAGTACTATTAAAGAATTTTCGGGTGTTAGAATTATTATTAATGTAGACCCATTTTAAAAGGTCTTATTTATTAAATAAAAAAATTCCACTTTTTTAAGTGGAATTATGAGTATTTCTGTAAAATTATAGTCTAAAATTTCTAACCATTTAAGGCTTCGATAAGAGAATGTTTCTTATGTCTACTTAATGGTATTTTCTCATCAGCTATCTCGATATTTCTACTGTTATATCTTTCAACTTTATCAAGATTAATAATATAAGATTTGTGAATTCTCAAAAAACGATCGCTCGGTAATTGCGCTTCAAAAGATTTCATTGTTGCTAGCACAACAATAGGATCTCCTTCTTCCATAATTAATTTAACATAATCTCCTAGTGCCTCAACATATTTTAATTGATTTAAGAAAATTTTTCGTTTTTTAAGATTGCTCTTTACAAAAATGTAATCATCATCTTCAACAGGAGCAGCTTCTGTTCCCAAGCGAGACATACTTAAAGCTTTCTCGACTGCCGCATTAAATCTGTCTTTTTTAAGAGGCTTTCTTAAATAATCGACAGCATCATAATCAAAAGCTTTAAAAGCATACTTGGTTTTACCAGTCACAAATATAATATGTGGCTTATTTTCTAGGTCGTCTAAAAGATCAAAACCTGTTAAGATAGGCATTTCAATATCTAAAAATAATAGATCTACCTGAGTATCAAGTAATCCATTTTTAGTTTCTATAGCATTGTTCCATTCTGCCACTAGTTCTAGCGAAGAATGTTCATCTATAAGCTTTACAATAGCCAGTCTCTGAAGGCGGGAATCGTCTACGACCGCACATTTTAATTGAGATTGTTCCACACGTATAATGTTAAATATTCCTTTACAATATTAGTGAATATATCTTATTTCTACAAAAAAAAATGGCTTTTTGTCGATAAAAATAGTGTTTCATCGAAGTAATTTAAGGGTTTGAAAATCCAAAAAATAGTTATACTTTTGCACCCAATTTAATTTAAATTTAGATTTTTATGAATCATTATGAAACTGTTTTCATCTTGAATCCCGTTTTATCTGAAGACCAGATAAAGGAAACAGTTAAGAAATACGAAGACATTCTTGTTTCTAACGGTGCCAAGATGATATCAAAAGAAGATTGGGGGCTTAAAAAGCTTGCTTATGCCATCCAACACAAGAAAAGTGGTTTTTATCACCTTTTTGAGTATCAAGTACCAGGAGAGGCGATTAATACTTTAGAAGTAGAGTTTAGAAGAGATGAAAGAGTAATGAGATATCTTACTGTTCGTCTTGATAAGCATGCAATCGCTTGGGCAGAAAAGAGAAGAAATAGAAACAAACAAAAAGCTTAATTTATGTCATCTATAGAACAACAAGCTAAAGGAAAAAAAGACGGAGAGATCAGATATCTTACTCCTCTTAATATAGATACTACTAAAAATAAGAAGTATTGTCGTTTCAAGAAGTCTGGAATAAAGTATATAGACTACAAAGATCCTGATTTCTTAATGTCATTTGTAAACGAGCAAGGTAAATTATTACCTAGACGTTTAACAGGAACTTCTTTAAAGTATCAACGTAAAGTAAGTGTGGCAGTTAAAAGAGCAAGACACCTTGCCCTTATGCCATATGTAGGTGATTTATTAAAATAAAATCGACATAACATTATGCAACTTATATTAAAGAAAGACGTTGAGAATCTAGGATTCGCAGACGATGTAGTAGAAGTGAAAAATGGTTATGGACGTAACTATTTGATTCCTCAGGGATTTGCAGTTTTGGCAACACCATCTGCAAAAAAAGTGCTTGCTGAAACATTAAAACAGCGTGCTTTTAAAGAAAAGAAAGAAGTAGAAGAAGCAGAAAAATTAGGTAAAAAACTTAATGATGCTGAATTTAAGATTTCTGCAAAGGTTGGTACTGGTGATAAATTATTTGGTTCTGTATCTAATGCAGACGTTTCTGAAGCATTTGCAAAGCAAAATGTTGAAATAGAGAAAAAGTTTATAACTGTACCCGGAGGAACTATTAAGAGACTGGGACAATATGAAGCTAAAGTTCGTCTTCATAGAGAAGTGATTGTTTCTGTACCTTTTGAAGTTGTACCACAAGCAAATTAAATAGTTAATAACTATTAAATAATATTTATTAAAATCGCTCTTCTGAGCGATTTTTTTATTTTAATTTTACGCTGAATTAACTTATAATTAACATTACAATCTTTAAATGAAAAAACTAATATTTTTATCAATCTTTGTATTGATAAGTAGCTTTGTAAATGCGCAAATCACAACTGCAAACATATCGGGGGTGGTTTATGATAACAATAACCAGCTACTACCCGGGGCTAATATTACAGCAGTACATGAACCTACTGGCACAAATTACGGTGGAGTTACTGACTTTGATGGTCGTTTTAATTTAAATAATTTACGGGTAGGAGGTCCTTATCAAATAACAGTAAGTTATGTAGGGTTTCAAAAACAAATTGTAAACGATGTCTATCTTCAATTAGGTCAAACATTTAATGTTAACGCAATTTTAGTTGAAGATGATAATCAATTAGAAGAGGTTGTGATAACTAGTAACAAGAGTAATACCTTTAGTAGTGAAAGAACAGGAGCAGAGACAAGTGTTGGAAGGAGAGAATTAAAAACATTGCCTACAATATCTAGATCTGCTGCAGATTTTACTCGACTAGAACCTACGGCTAGCGGTAATTCTTTTGGAGGAAGAAATGATCAATTTAATAATTTTAGCTTGGATGGGGCTATTTTTAATAACCCATTTGGCTTAGATGCTGCAACTCCGGGAGGACAGACTGATGCTCAACCAATTTCTTTAGATGCAATTGATCAAATACAAGTATCGACAGCTCCATATGATGTTACACAATCTGGGTTTACGGGAGCTTCTGTAAATGCAGTTACAAAAAGTGGTACAAATACTTTTAAAGGAACTGCCTATGGTTTTTTTAGAAATGAGGATTTAACAGGGGGAAAGGTAAGAGGAGATGATGTTTTTAAAAGTGATTTGGAACAAAGTCAATACGGGATTAGTTTTGGAGGACCGATCGTAAAAAATAAATTATTCTTCTTTGCCAACTTTGAGAGAGATCAACGGACTGATTTGGGCGCACCATGGTTGCCAAACACAGGTAGTGGAGTTATTAATGAATCTAGGGTTTTAGAATCAGATTTAATAGCAGTTAGTAATGCGTTGAGTGATCTAGGGTATAATACAGGAGCTTATCAAGGATTTACTTATGATTCTGAATCCACTAAAGGTATTTTTAAACTTGATTGGAACATCAATGATAAACATAGAGCAGCTATTATATATAATTTCTTAAGAGCCTCTAAGGAAACACCAGCCCATCCAACTGCATTAGGAATACGAGGTCCAAGTGCAGCAACATTACAGTTTGAAAATTCAGGATATGAGATTAATAATAATATTAATTCATTTCAGTTAGAAGTAAATTCTACTTTCTCAAACAAACTTGCAAATAAATTTCAAGCGGGATATACACATTTTGATGACTTTAGAAATCCTTTGTCTTCTCCAGCCCCTATAATAAGAATTGAAGACGGAGCAGGTTCTAATTATATTATTGCAGGTCATGAACCATTTTCAATCAATAATAAGTTAGATCAAAAAGTAATCCAAGCGACTAATAATCTTAATGTATTTTTAGGAGATCATACACTAACCGTTGGAGCTTCTTTTGAAATGTTTCGATTTAAGAACTCATTTAATTTAGGTGCATATGATAATTTTGAGCGTTTTCCTGAGTATTTTGGTACTTTTACAATCCCATTCGGAGATGATACCTTAGGTGCATATTCTTCTGTTCAAGAATTTTTAAATGATGCTGCCAATCCAGATGGATCACTTCAAAATAATTTACAATTTGCACAAAACCAATTTCAATCTTTAAATGCCGCAGGAGAAGGTAACGACGGAGGTTGGAAACTGGCAGAACTTAATGTTGGACAATTAGCCTTTTATATACAAGAAGAATGGAATGTTACAGAACGTTTTAAGTTTAGTTATGGACTTCGTGTAGATAAGCCGTTATATTTTGATACAGATGAATTGATTCAAAAATATATTGATACTGATAATGGAGCAACTAGAGATAATAGTACAGTGTATTTTGATCCATCTACCGGAGAAGAAGTTAATCTAGATTCTACAGTATTGCCTACAGATAAATTATTATTATCTCCTAGACTAGGTTTTAATTATGATATTAGAGGAGATAAGACATTCCAAATAAGGGGGGGGACTGGTATTTTTACAGGAAGACTACCTTTTGTGTGGATAGGTAATCAGGTTAGTGGGGCAGACGATGGTTTCTTTCAGATAGTAGATCCAGATTTTCAGTTTCCACAAGTATGGAGATCAAGTTTTGGAGTAGATTATCGCTTGAAGAATGGTATAGTTCTAACAGGTGATTTTGCATATACAGAGGATATTAATGGAGTTCATGTGCAAAATTGGGGATTGCGTAATCCAACACAAACATTAGAAGGTGTAGATAACAGACCTATATATGGCCCATCAGATAGAGGAGCAAATAATGCTTTTGTATTGACAAATTCTAATAAGGGAAGAGTGATTAATACTTCATTCAAAGCTGCTAAAAACTTTCAAAATGATTTATATGCCAGTGTTGCTTACAGTTTTTTAGATTCTAAAGATGTAAACTCTATAGAAGCAGAAATTACAGGAGATGCATTTGCTGGTAACCCAGCTTTGGGTAATGTAAATAATGATGTTCTTTCTTATTCACGATATGGAGATAGACATAGAATTATCGCTGTAGCTTCAAAGAAATGGACTTATGGTAGTGACAAATTTGCAACTACTATTTCTGGTTTTGCTGAATTTGCACAAGGAGGTAGGTTTAATTACACATATGCTGGTGATATTAATGGAGACGGTTCTGTATTGAATGATTTAATTTATATTCCTACTCAAGAAGAATTATCAACTTATACTTTTAGTGGAGCATCTTCTAGCGAAAGAGAGGCTCAAAGAGCTGCATTTGAATCATATATACAACAAGATGATTATTTAAGTGAGAATAGAGGAAGATATGCAGAAAGATATGGAGCTATAGCTCCTTGGAGAAGTCGAATAGATATGAAGTTTTTACAAGATTTTAATTTTAATGTGGGCGAAAGAATTAATACTATTCAATTAAGTGTAGATATTCTTAATGTTGCTAATTTGATTAATTCAGACTGGGGACTAGTACAACAACCTAATAATGTTCAGGTTTTAGGAGTAGATGTTGATAGTACTACTAATACTCCAATCTACTCATTTGATCCTAATCTGACAAGAACATTTGGATATGACTCAAGTCTTCAATCTAGATGGCAAGCTCAAGTAGGATTACGATATATTTTCTAGTTTATTAAAGTGAACTAAAATAAGAATGAAACCGTTTCTTAATCTTAAGAAACGGTTTTTTTATAAATAGTCATAAAAGAATACGCTTTTATAAGTACTTTTGCAGTCAATTTTTTTAGGATGAAATATCAAAGATTAAGTAAAGAGCAGTTGGAAGAACTACATGTTGAATTTATTAACTTTTTGGCAACACAATCAATAACTGCAGACGAGTGGAATGATATCAAGATTAATAAACCATCGGTAGCAGAAGAAGAGGTTGATATATTTAGCGATTTAGTATGGGAAAAAGTGCTTACTAATGCACAGTTTGTAGAGCATTTTTCTAAAAGCCAAATTCACTTATTTGATTTGCAAGAAGATCAAATGCATTTGATAGCTATAAAAGTTAATGATGAAGATATTGATGTCACTACACAAGAAGGGTATCAATGGTTACAAAATAATCTTTTGGATGATAAAGTTGTCTTCTATAATGCTACTAAAGAGTATGGAGAGGATAAAAATCTAGACAAATTCAAGCTTATCCAACAAGGGGGAACAATCACCAAAGGGGAATTGTACCAATATTTTGAAAATATGATTAATTTAAGATAAAAAACTTCGATTTTATTTAAAGAATCGAAGTTTTTTATCTTAAATATTAATTAATTATCATTTTTCTGATTTCTTTTCCATATGGGGTTTCGAGTACTATTGCATATACTCCTGAAGCTGCCTGTAAATCAAAGGGGATATCATACTTATTTTGTTTAGTAAGTTTCTGTTGATTGATTAATGAATTGTCAGCAAGGTTGAATATTTTGATGCTGATATCTTTTTCTTCTTTGAGCTCTATTTGTATATTGAATTGTCCACTAGAAGGATTAGGGAATACTTTAAATTGTTTAATATTGACTAATTGTTCCAATTGAGTTTCCTCTGGATTGTTTGCTGTTTCTCCTTCTATTACGAGTACTTTTTGAGAATAAGTATCCTGACAGTCTCCTAATTTTGCGATCATTGTTATCTGGTACTCTCCAGGTTTTTCGAAATAGAGTTCAGTAAGATCCTGATCTTGGGTAATAACATTAGCCTCTTTTGGTAGTATCCACTTAATTTGATCGGGAATGGGGAATGTCACGTCAATAATCACAAATTTTTCATTTGTAAATACTTGATTAGCATATAAGAACTCTGCTTTGATTTCTTTTATCGTTTCTTTTACCACTATACTATCTTGAGCAACACATCCTTTTCCACTGGTAACAGTTACAGTGTATGTACCTTCTTGATCTACATTTATTTCTGGGTCAGTACTTGTAAATCCATTATCAGAAGTCCAACTATATACTGCTCCGGGATCTTGTATTTCTGCTGATATATTTACTATTTGTCCTTCACAAAAGAAAGGATCTTCTCCTAGGTCGATAATAAATTGTGGAGGGTTTACAAACTCTACAGGAGTATCTATATTTGTTGCCAAGCATCCATTTTGATCTACAATACGATATATGTACAGTCCTGCTTTTACATTTTTTAGTTCAGTTCCTGTAGTGCTGAAACTAGGGTCTTGTAAATTTTCCCAAGTAGTTGTGTATGTTCCTGTTCCTCCGGTAATATTTATTTTAATACCAGCATCACTACCATTTCTACAGGATAATTCTTTTTTATCAAAAGTCGTTACCGTAATCACCTCAGGGCCTTCTACTTTAAATTCTTGTATTTGGGTATTTCCGCCATCATCAGTCACTATAACTTGATAGGTTCCAATCCCTACATTAAGAAGTGTAGGCTCAGTAGTTCCATCATTCCAAAGATAAGTATAATCAGATCCTGGATTAAGATATCCTTCGGTAGCGCTAGCAATGAGGTTAACTTTAGAATCAGAACAATCTACCACATCAGGTGTCATTCTAATATTAATGTCTATCGGTAAAGGATCTTCTAAGATAAATGTTTGAGTTGTAGAATCACATCCATTTGTGTCAGTTACTGTAACTGTGTATATCCCTTCAAATAGGTTAATTAAATTGGTATTTGTAGATCCCGAGGGGAGAGAGAAAGGGTTTCCATCCTTGGTCCATTGATAGGAGGTATAACTACCCGACCCGCCGGTTACTGATATTGCAATTCTTCCATTGTTACCATCAATTAAGGTAGGACTTTGGGTAAGTGGTAAATTAATCACATTAGGTATAGAAATGAATCGTTCAGCAACAGTAATTGTCGTACTATTGACTTGGCATCCTTTACTATCTTGAACTAATAAGGTATAATCTCCTTTAGAAAGCCCGGAAAAGAGAGTGTTTGTTTGCCAGTTACTTCCATTATCGATAGAATATTGATAGGGAGGCGTTCCACCAGAAGGCACAGCGGTAATACTTCCATCATTACCTCCTGCGCATTGTACAAGAGAAGTATTGCCGGTTACAGATAGGATGGGAGGGGTTGTTAGAGTAAATGGATTACTTTCATCATAAGCATCAGGTACAGAATTGATATTATCAAAAGATTGATTATTACTTTTGGTTTGCCAAAAGATTTTATAAGTTCCACTGGGAAGATTTCTTGGAGTCCATGTATAAGATCTTCCTGAGAAATCACTTTTTTGAATTACTTTAGAGGCATATCCATCAAAAGAAGTTCCAATTTGACGAAACACTTGCAGGTTCATTTTTTCTTGTTTGCTAGCATCGAGTTCTCTATCAAAAGTGATTGTAAAACTACCATTGTTATTATCAGTAGTATTGATACTATTGCTACAAGAAGGTTGAATATCAACCACTGGACCATCTAGCTCTGGAGAACAAGGCTCATATTTTAATATAATGGCATCAGAAGTATTATTGCTAGAAGAATCATTATTTAAGTATCTTAAAAAAATAAAGATATTAGAATTAGTACGTACACCAGTAAAATCTGATCCATTAAGAGTAAATTGCCTACCATGGTTTCCAAAAGGTTTTAGTTGTATTTCAGGACCACTTATTGAAGTTTTATAATGTACTGAGTATTCCATGTTTTCAGTACAATTATTGTAAGCTGTAAAAGTTTTAGATTGACATTCAGGAAATTCGTTACCTACAGAAGTATTTAAAGATCTTAAGTTCTCAAGTGGATATTGAGTGATATTCAAATTAGTAGTAATACCAAGATCACTTATTTGTGGAGTCGAAGGCTTTAAACAACTTCTTAAATTATATTTTCTTGTTTGTGAACCACCTCCCATTGAAGTGACATATCCGTACCTTAATATGTTTAGCTCAATTACTGGAGAGGATATTAATAAATCAACAACAACATTTTCTACTAGGTTTTGTACCCTTGGATGGCTAGCATTTATATTATATAAAACTTCTGATGTGCCGTTAGCATATTTAACTGAATATGTAGTACCTGAACCAAAATCGGGACCACTGTTTGCTCTTGCTGTAAACTTATAAGTAAACCGATAGGTTTGGGCATAAGTATTACAAAAAGCGGTTAATAATATTGTAAATAGAATAATTTTTTTCATTTTCTTATTTTTTGGTATCTTATCAGTACACTATTTCAATCTCTTTCCATTCACTAATACTACCATCATCAAAAATTACTTTGAAAGCATAGGTATAAGTTGTATTTGGGACTAAATTTTGATCTATCCAACCTCTTTCAGAGGGAGCAATTCGTTTATACAAGGTAAAAGGTACCTCAGCTGTTTTTCTATAAATTTGTAATTCGACTACTTTTTCGGGATTGAGTCGCCATGTTAATTGTATAAATTTATTTTCTCTATCTACTGTAGCATATAATCCTTTTACTCCCGGTTTTACTAACTTTCCAGGAAGATCAAGAGTAATCATAGGGCTAGGGGGACTTTCTAAACCACTTTGATCTACTGTAATAAGTGTATAATTGTATTTTTTTCCAGAGTTCGTTTTATCGTCTATAAAATTGGTAACCGAATCAATTTTAGTTTCAAATACTTTTTTCCAAGGATTGATTAAAGTATCATTTGCTTCAGCACGATAAACTACAGTAGAATTCCAATCGTCTACAGAACTATTAATCCAGGATAAAGCTACTTTTCCATCTTTAATTTCGTATGTCTTAAATACAGGTGAAGTAGGAGGTACTCTATCAGGTTTTACCAATACCAAAGTATCTGAAGGAATGGATTCATTGTAACGATTATCTAATGCAATCAACCGATAATAAACGGCTTTGTCAAAAGAAGTTATATCGATGCTATCGATATAGCTTTCGTTAATTAAATTAGCTTTGTTTAGTTTTGTGAATTCTTGGCCTTTACGGTATGCTCTTAATATATCATACCCTTTAAGGTCGAATTCGGTATTTTTATTCCAGGTAAGGGTAACAATTCCTAGTGTATCTATCACTCCATTAAGCCCTTGTGGTTTATTTGGAGGAATACTATCAATAGGTTGTATCATAGTTGGAGGGGATTCTTTAAAATCTTGATTCTTTCCGTGAGCTTTAACTTTAAAATAGTTGATATCTGATAATGGGCTATAACTAATTTTATTCTGCTCAGGAGAAATACTATCTATAACAGATTTGTAAGGGCCAACAGCCTTTTCTGCTCTGAGAAGTTCAAATTTCTTTAATTTCCATTGTTCTTCTTTAGAAAAGGTCCATTCTAACTCAACTTCTTTTTCAGAAATTATATTTGTGGATGAAAATACAGGTTCAGTTCTTATTTCTTTGAAGCCAATTAGTTCTACTGGGTTAGAAGAAGGACTTTTTTCACCAAAATAATTAATGCCTACAATACGATACCAATATTTTTTTCTAAATTCTGGAATAGAATCGGTATAAGAAACTCCAGAATAAGGAGTATCCGCTAATTTGGTTATAGGAACTTCGTTTACTTTTTTAAATATTTTTCCATCTTCTGAGCGCTCTAAATTATACCCTGTGTAAAATGGAAGCAGTTGATCATATTCCCATACTAATACAAATGAGTTTTTAAAGAAGTATCCAAAAAAGTCCATAGGTTTGGGTAGTTCTTCAATATCTTTAGGACTAATATATACTCCTGATGGTTCAATATCCATCCGTTTTTTAGGAATAGCACTTTTTATATTATAAATATATTTTTCATTTTCTTTTACATTTGTATCTATATATCCTAAACCAGCATATTGAGCAACTTCAAAATCTTGATCTATAGCAAATAATGAAAAACTAAATCGTTGATCTAATTCTTCACTTTCATAAAAAACTTTGAGTAATTCGTTTTCATTTTCATTGTTATTAACCTGAAAAGACTCTCCATAAATCGCTTGTGCAGCAATGGCTGCCATGTCATTTTTTTCAACAAAGTCTTTCCAATCCTCAACGGGTCTTGGTTTGATAGTATCGCCCGAAATGATGATTTTTTCAGGATTAAGTAATGGTTTTCCATCTCGTAAGACTGTTGTTCTTTCTACTACAAATCCGTATTGATTACTATATTTCCAAGCATACTTATCAGTAACTGCCCATCGAAGTAAAATAGTATCTGGTTTAGCAAATGCTTTAACTATGATTTTTTTAGAAGATTCCTGATCATCTTTTTTTTGTGCCAGAACCGAATTGACAAAACAGAAAAAGAAAATTGTATATAGGATGTGAAATCGTAGTATCATTAAAAATAATTTTTATAATCTAATTTAACTGTATTGCCTGATGTTTTGTTTGGCAACGTATATTGAAATTGTACTTGATATTTTTCAACATTTACATAGGGAAATATACCATTCATTAAATACTTGAATTTTTCATATGCTTCAGTATTTATAGGTACTTGACTTAAATATCGATTAACAATTACATATTGTAAGTGTACAAAATCTTGTTTGTAAGCTGCAGCTAGATTCCATCTAAAAGGGAATCTTTCTTCTAGATATGGATTTTCTGGATCATTTTGTAGATAGTGCTTGTATGTAAGTCCCGGATTTATATTCTTCATAGGAGGGGTTCCTAATATTTGCTCATCTCGGTTTACTCTGATATTATTATCCAAAGGATAGTTTTTGTAGAGTAGAGGGTATATTTCTTTCTCAAAATAATCATCAGATTTCATTCCTAGTCCACTTATTAGCGCTTTATTTTGGTTATATGAGGTTCCCATTACTTCATTGATGTCAAAAGGTTCAAATTGCTTGATACGAAGTTCCATTTGTGCTACATTTGAAGCCCCATCAAAAAAAGTATAATAATCTTCAATTTTGATAGCCCTCATCTTCTCTTTAAATGTATTATACTTACTTGTACTAAAATTGAATTCTAACCGGGTAAGGAATGCATCATTGGTAGCTGTTCCTGTGAGCGT
Organism: Aquimarina algicola; assembly: GCF_006443095.1. Taxonomy (GTDB): domain Bacteria; phylum Bacteroidota; class Bacteroidia; order Flavobacteriales; family Flavobacteriaceae; genus Aquimarina; species Aquimarina algicola. The sequence continues at coordinate 720,659 of NZ_VFWZ01000001.1, read as the reverse complement.
ATTTTGCGAAATTGATACATCATCATTAATGATATTAAAAGTTTCTTGACCATTTATCTCATTGTTTCCAAGATTAGATTTTGAGGTAACTAATTTATACGTTATCGCTGTTTTATTAGGTAGTTTTGGAAGAAGAAAACTTAATGCATTACTAACATTGTCATATGAAAATTTAACTTTGGTAATGTCTCCAGTCTGTGTGATAAAAAATAGTTCGTCTTTAAATCCTTGCTGATCAAATAGATAATCCTGCCCTCTTTCTAATTGAATATATCCGTTACTACTTTCTTTTGGAAGCATGTATCTTTGATCTACAATTGGATACATGTATTCAATATTTTTGTATGGGATTTTGGTAGGTGCTTCTCCTGTAGTAAACGTTACTGTTTTTTCTTCTAATACAGGTTGACCATTTTCCAGTACTGGTTTCCACTGGCCTCCTTTATATTCATTAAATTGAACTTTTACGGTTGCTGTGATTTTTGTTTTAGGAGATAAAATATCATCAGGTTCAAAAATTAAAATATCTTTGTTGTTATTCCATATCTGTTCTCCTAAAACAGTACTTTTATTATCAGTAACAGTAAATTCTTTTAATTCAATTTGATATTTTTGAGTTCCCTGATCGTCATCAATTTCTACAACTTCTCCAATAGGTACATTAAAAGCCACCTGTATGGCATCAAAAACATCTACATCACTAGAATTGTCTTCGGGTAAAATATCTGAAATAATTTCTACATTTTGTATTCCTGTTCTGCCTACAATTTCACATTCTTCACCAATAGTTACCTTTAATCTTGCTTGTATAGATACAACACCAAGCACTCTTACTTTTACTCCTGCATATCCTTTTACAAACCAAGGGTTAGGTAATTGTCCTTGTGCTAGTACTGCTAATCCAGCTTTTAGAATAGGAACTCTCTTTCTAAATCCAAATAGTTTTATTTGAGCACCAATTTCTCCTTGTAAGAACGCATATAATTGACCTGTAGCATACCAACCATTCATTCCTATCGGACCAGATCTACCTTTACAATGTGCATCTCCAAAATCTTTCATCATTAAATCGAATCCAACACCTGCTTGTACAGAAGCATAGACAATACCCCAATCAAAACTTTTTCCGACTTCAACATAAGCACCAAAAGCGTATCCGGTTCCTTGAGCAAGCTGACTATTGAAGTTTCTTCCAAATAATAGCTCATCACCTTTTAAATTTAAAATATTTATGACTTGTGGTTTTGGCTGAGCAGGATCTGGTAAAATCGTTCCTGTCATATAATATAAATCAAAAGCTGCTTCAACAGGACCAATAGGAATTCCGGCAACACCAAAGCGTTTTGTAGGAGTTCCAATGTAAATATACCAATCGTTTGGTGCATCATAGAATTCAATGTACCCTAGTCTGTTTTTCTCTCCTGCACCTTTAATCTGACCCAAATTAAGGAATACATCAAACATACCCCAATATGTGTCATTCCTAAAATCAAAGTCAATTGCAAGTTGTGCTGCAAACTGTTCTTTGCCTGTTAAAATATTAGGAAATACATTGGTTGCAAAATATTTAATACCTTCCTTATCAATTGACATTTCGCTAAAGTTAGGAATGGTTTTTTCTTTATCTGCCAGTTTCTTTTGCATTCCTGCAACATCACCAAATGGACTACCAGAATCTCCACCACTTTTTCCTGTCATTAATGCAGCACCTCCGTAAAATCCAAGCCTACTCAAACCACCTCCAGCCGATGGGCTATTAAAACTCATTTCTATTGCAAAAAGACCTGTAAAAGTAGCTGCTTTTTTGACTTTAAAAGAAGCCATAGCTTTAAATCCAAACTCAGTATTGATATCGGGGCGATAATAGATACCAGATAAACTTTCTGCTCGCTTATCAATTCCTGCTTTTTGCATATGATGATATACACCCCCGCCTAACTCTATAATCTGAAGACTTTTATTATTTTTATTAGAGGTTGGACTCCCAAAGGCATCGACATACCAATAACGGAAATCATCTTTTTTACCAAAAATTCCTTTTGCTTTGAGTTCTATTTTTAGACTTTCTGCATACAAATTAAGTTTACCTGATAGCCCCTTACCGTATACCGGGTTGTTTTTAAAGAAATTCAATTCTCCGTAAAACTCAAAATTTTTACGTTTTACATCAACTTTTACAGCATCTGCTGCTATTTTATCAAATTTCCATTTAAGATAATCTCCTTCTTGCAGTTTTCCTACAATTCTAATTCTTACATCTCCTTTGATACCTGATTTATCAAGATTTACATAACTATTAAGACCAATTTCTGCTCGATCATCAGGATACATTTTAGCTTTAATATCGTAAAACCCTAATTGGAATCCTGAAATTTTTGGCAAGGCTATTGTGTCTTTAAAGCCCATATATTTAATAGAAAGATAGGGCTTGTTTCTGGTCTGTATTTTAAAATTCTGAAAAGCAAGTCCATCAAAACTTAAAGATTCAATATCACTAGTATCGGTATCTTCATTTTGTGAAGAAATGTTGTTCAGAGAGTCTTTTTGGGCTTTGTTAAAAGCCATTAAACCGGTGAGATTAGCTTCTGGGTAAAAATTACCATTATCAACTTCCATTTTAATATAAGACTCAGGAAACAGTTTTGCTTTCGATTTGAAAATGTTAAAATCTACATCTTTGGTGACTTCTACACGTATTGTATATTGTTTATTCGCAGTAATCAATCCTTTGTACTCTAGTTCGCCATTACCATTTTTATCAGCCTCACTAATGGGGAGTACTAGTTTTCCATTGAAGTCGGCTTTAATAAAATGATTGACCTGTAGATCTACATTTAGAGAATCTAAAGAATATTGCCATTTACCGGCATTTCCTTCGTTAATATTAAATAGATTTGAAGCAAAGAAATTACCTGATACTCCAAAATTATCAATAAGTAATCCTCTTGCACCAAAAGAGATACGTTCTTTGGATTTTGTGATTTGAAATTCTTTAGGTAATGTCACTGTTACTTCTTCGCCATAAAACCCTCTCCATAATTCTTTTTGATCGGCAGGGATTAACTGTCTTTCGTTATATATAGTAGGAAAATTAACGAGAGGCGAATTTTTGGTATCACTTAAATCGAGTACTACATTTTTCATTTTGAATGCCCAGCCGGGTAGGGGAACCAATTCAAATTTTGGTAAATCAAGTTCTATCAACAGATCTTGTAAAGACTCTGCTACGAAGCTAAAGCTTGCTCCAACATAGCTTTCATTTCCAGCTATTTTTTTACCATCTTGTGGTTTTGTTTCAGCAGGGAATTTTTTGGTACCATCTTCATTCAGAGGAATAGCTACGGTTTTAGCGATTCTCACATCGGCTTCGAGAGCAATTTCTTTAACTTTTCCGGTACAATCTATAGTTATATAGGTTTGTTTTGTGACATTACCATCACTTTCTAAACCTCCTTTAAAGGTAATTGCCCATTGCCCACCACTTTGTCCAACAGGGAAATCACCTAATAAATGTAATTGTGCTTCACCATAAATTCCACCTTCATGCGATAATTTTACATTACTTGCTCCAAAAAATAATTCAGTACTTAATTCACCAAGGGTCAATTTTGCAAAAAGATCGACCTCGGCATAGTTTGCATGTAGTTTTGCTTTTACGATACCAATAGTAATTGAGGAACTAGGGGATACGCTTTTTTTTAGGCCTACAGGAAACTGAAGTAATTCTTTACCACTAATAACATTAATAAAATTCTCTTGTTTCTCAATTTCTTTAAATAAAGCCTTAGCGGTTTTAACCAGAGAATCAGTTTTTGGTGTAGGTTTATAGATCTTTTTGATATAATCTTTTGTAAACTCTGCTACCCCTTGAAAGAAATTTTCGTTAGGTATATTTACATTGGTCATAGCATGTTCTAACTCAGGAAAAGAACGAAACTCTTTGGTGTCGTATTTTCGTAGTATATATGCTTTACTAGCTTCATTGATTTTACGTTTGGCCTTAAAAGCAGCAAGTCTTTCTAAAGCTTCTGTATCTAAACCTTTTACAGCAGGGTTCTCATACAAAGGAGAAATAGGTTGCTTATCCTTAACCAATAATGAATCTTTTCCTGTATTAGCGAATCCTGCTACAGACAGAAACAAAGCGAGTATGAGGAGGTAATGGTTTTTCATGCTATTTTGGGTTGTTTACTATTTTATTTACTTAATAAATCAAAAATCAAATTCTGATTTTTGATTTGGTATAAAATGATATTCAACTAAATTTTCGTCTAACAATAGTTCTGGGGAGAGGATTGTAAATTCTCTTTTTTTTGAAAATTTAGAGTCTGGGTCGATTGTAATTTCTATTATATTATTTACAATTTTATATGTATCCTTACTATTAGATTCTGAAATACATTTATTTATATCAAAAGAATTTTGATTTTCCGTAATATCACGTATAATTTTTTTATTATTTAAAAAGATCAATATTTTATGGTCTTGACTTTCAAATTTATGTCCAGCATGCCAATCCTCACTTTTAAAAGCTTCTGATATGTAATAACCGTCTTTTTTTATCATATTTATATTTTATTTCTAGTGCTAGTATCCATGGGTTTTACGAAGAAGTTAATGTTAATTATAATTATCTTCCTCAATTTTTATGTATAGAGGAGAATTAGTATCTATACAACTATCAACTATAGTAAGTAACTTATTGTAGGTTATTATTTCTCGATCAAGAGGGGGAGGCATTAAACCTAAACCACCTATAGAAATTTTTTTACCTAATATTTCTACTATTTCCCTAGGATTTTTCTTTAACCATTTTTTTAGTTCCTTATCGGTAATATTCTCTGGAGGGCTTTCTTTCTTATCTAATAAACAAGATAATCGCTTAACTATATTTTCTTTTAATTTATATGTGTCATTGTAAGTAAAAACTCTTACTGACCGATCATCTTTTAAGTCAATCCAAGTTTTAATTTTCTGATATATATGACTGTAGTCTCTAAAACTTAATCTTTTTCCTCCGTTCCGGAAGAAATCATTATTATCTATTGATATTTTATTACTAAAAACTATCATCATTTATAAAAAATTATATGAACTTCATCCAAATTATCTATTGTAAAATCTGGATCAAACTCAACTTTATTAAACCCTTTTTCTTTGGCAAATTTACCTATCGTCGTTTCAAAAGCAGCTTGTTCCTTAGTCATACCTTGGTTTAAGGCTTCTTTAAACTTAGTTAAATTAATTGATTCCCCTCCATAGTCTTTATAAAGGTTTACATCCTTTTTAAACAAACCGTAAAATCCATCTATTTCTACCTTATTGTCTAACAACTTAAAGGCATCAGTATTCATGATTTTCCCTAGTCCACTCACATTGTTGTTTACTACTTTTGGCATTTGTAAATCTCCATAAAGTATATCCTTACTTTTGAGTTTACTATATTCTAAGTATAGTGAAGGGTCAATTATTTCATAGTTAGGTATATGTGAAGGAGACATTTTATATTGTTGATTTTTAATTAAACCATTTCCACCTATAAAATCGGTATAAAAATATCGTAATTCTTTTCCACCTTTTCCAATAACTCTTTTTAGTTCTCCTGTAATATTTCCTGCTTCATCAATTAGCGAAAATTTATTAATATTAGCTTTTCCTAAATCATTAATATTTACAGGTTGTACAATTTTTTTAACAATATTAGAGCTATTGTTGATATTCTTAATAAACCTAAACTTAATAGTGTCATAAACATATCCTTGCTCAGATAGTAATTTTACTTCATTTCCAAATCCTGTTATTTGTTTTAAAACAACTTGATCTTTTAACGTTTTAAGATAGTCTGCCAGATCTTGTGGAGTTCTAATTCTATTAACAGGAACATCATCTAGGGATTTAAATAGTAAATTTAGTTCCATAGGGTTTGATGCAGCCCAAATATCATCTGATCGGTTGATAGCTGCCATTAGCCATGGCTTGTTATATTCTTCCCAAAACTTAGTCCAATCAGTTATTTTTTCATCAGCAACGTTAAGTACATTATACCCTCCTTTTTTTGGACCAAATTGTTGCGTTTTGAGGTCTCCCAACAGTTCTGGAATTAATTCTTTCATGTCTCCTTGGAACCATGGGTATCGCTTATAATTACCTACGATAGTAGTCGTGGTACTTGGATTAGAAATAATAGCAGCACCACTAGAAACATTAAGATTAACACAACTTCCACCTGAACATTGCCCATGGTAAGCTTTCAGTTTACTAAGTAGTCTATTAAAACCAAAATCATTTACTACATCAATATTGTGTATACCCTCATATACTCCTAATAATTCTCCTCTTCCTGTAAGTTCATCAAATTTTCCAAATACTAAATTTCCTGTCTTTTGATCACCTAGATTATCAATTTTGATGATATAATCATCCTTAATAAAAAAAGAGTGTTCCTTAGAAACATTGTTCCATATTGTTTTTGCATCTATTGTTGAACGGAATCCTTCAATATTATTTGTCCATGAAATATTTTTAGGATTAGTTGCGGACGTGAACACTTCCGCCTTGATAACAGCATTATTTAATATAGGTTTAAGATAATATTTTCCAGTACTTACATCCTTTACAATATCTATATCTCCTGCAATCATTTTTCCATTTTGTAGAAATTGCAAGCCTGTGGTTATATCTGAAGATTTTGTTGTTACACTATTTAATGTTCCTACTTTTTTAGTAATAGTGACATTTTGTGGTAGTAATTGTATATTATTTCCTGTTAAAGAAATTGTATTGTCAACAAAATCAATCTTTGAAAGAGTAGTAATTGTCTTTTCTCCTTCTTTTACTACTAAGTTTCCTTTATTTACAGTTAATGCAATGTTTTTTATAGCATCGTCCATAGAAAGAAATAATTGAATCCTGATATTTAAAAGTTCTTCATAAATTCTGGTAACATTTTGTACCCTATTGAACTTTCCAGAATTAATTGCTTTTAAAACGTCATCAATTCTTCCAATAAAATCTTTGATTTGAATTATATTTCCTTCTTTTAATAATGCTTCAGCATTTTTTCTTGCAGTATTTGTCGATAATGTAAACCCTTCTATAAGGACATTATCATTTGCTAAAGTATTTAGACTAGTTGGTTTGGTTTTAAATTTAAAAATGCCTGATATACTCTTAACTGCTAGTCCTAAATTGTAAATACCATAAATTGCATTCCAGGTATTTAATCCCTCTTGTCCATACTGCTTAATAAATTCTTCTTCATTAGTTGCAATTACTATATCTATAGTAGCTAGTCCTATTTCAGTAACTAACAAAAGAGTAGATGCTCCTGCAGTAAATGGTGCTGAGATAATCGCTATACAATCTAAAAATACTCTAGCGGCTACCGCTTGGTTTTTACCATTAATAGCTTTACTTATCCAATGTAAAGTTATGGCTGGGACAATTATTTTATCATGTCGTTTAAATTCTTTACCATTAACTTCAAAATCTTCTAGTATATTTAATATAACAAAATCATAAGGAGAGTAATTGTTTTGAAAAATTGTACTATTGCTTGATATCCATTTCCAATAATCCTCTATTTTTGAGAAATCGATGTAATTAGAAGTTACTGATATATCAATAGATCTTTTGGCTAATAAAAATTTAGAATCTAATTTGTAGAATAAAGTATGATCTCCATCAGATTGAATATCTGCTGTACCTGTAAAATCAAAATTTCTTATAGGTATTACATTAAAATTACTTAATTCTCCTAAGTCAAACTCATTTCTAATGTTGTTAGTATATACATCGTAATCTGAAATGTTTTGATCAATTTCACGACGTTTTGATCCTCCATTAGTTAATTCATCTAGTAACCATTTATTGATAAGCTCTATAACCTTATCCAATTGAGGATTATCATTATCGAAAATAAATTCATCATTCAACATATCGAAGAGACCTTTTAGTACTAAAAAATCATTATTGCCATCAGCATCATGATCTCTTAGAAAGTCTAATAACAATTGTTTGTTTACATTAGATTTGTCTGCATCAATAAAAATCTTATAAATTAAATTTTCAGTCTCATTACCAATATCATCAGTAGTGATAGTTGCAAAATAAAAAACATCCTCTCTGAGACTATCATAATAACTTTGAAAAGAGTAATCTCCCTCTGAATCAATGAAATCGACTGTAAATGCTTTTAAAATATTTATTTTATCCTGAAATGAAAGTTGATCCCAAAAACAATCCCAATTATCTGACTGAACGTTATTAATGTTTTCAGTATCAAAAACACTAGAAAATATTGAAAGAATATGACTTGCGTCAGCATCCTTTTTTATATTAAAATCCTTTACTTTCTTTGCGATTTCAGCATAATAATTAATATCATATTTTTCCCAATGCTTCACTAAACTTAAAGCATTAAATTTAGAAGCTCCTTCTTCGTGTGATGGTTTAAAAATTATCTCTTCTTTATCAGAATATTGAGGTGTACCGTTGTTAAATGAGGTTACTTCCTGATAGGTTCTTGTGATATTTTTTAAAATCTCTCCTGGTACACCAGTCTTGAAACAGCCTTTTAGTATTTGATGTTCTTGTAATTGTGTAGCATGGATAAAGACGTAAGCATCATTATCATAAAATTTAGAACCATCAAAACCTGATGCATCAATATGATTAGCAATAAATTGTTTTACTTCATCATCATAATCAGGGTCAAAAGTCACTTCAATATCTTCAAAATTAGAAGTTGACTTTAACTTGTCTGTAAGAAAGTCATATTTCTTGATTTTACCTGTATAACCTCCTTCATTTGGTTTGATATCTATTTTTCCTACCTTAAAATAAATATTGGTATTACTTTTAGATATTCTTGGATACCCAATAATTGCTGAGCTATAATTATTACTTGTAAATTGATCTATATATTTCTCAGAACACCCACTACCTTTGGCGGAATATCCAGTAAAATTGTCCTGTCCGCATATTCCACATTTTACATAAACTTTTTTACCTATAGCAAATTCTTTTAAAGTTCCGAATGGCACAATAGTAAAATCAGAACAATCATTTAGTTTAAAAGTATCACCTGTACTGAAAACTACCTTGGTAATATTTTGAGGTAGGGTAATTGGTCTTCCTGCCAAAGACAAAAATGTAAATGTTCCATCCTTATTAGCAAACTTTTTTAAAGCTTCTATGTTAGTAACAATAGCACTCTCACCTCCAGAATCATCTTGAAACAAGAACAAATCCAAATCAGGATCACTCATTGTAGCCCAATTAGGGTATCCTAGTTCGGTTCCATCGCCATAGTCCATTAACCATGTACTAGCATTTCCTGAATTATTAAAATCTTCACCAAAAGGATGGGTAAGTTTAAATACACCATGCCCAAGCTCGTGTGCTGCTACCTTGAGAGCTGTATCTTTCTTCTCCAGACCTTTCCCCAAATGATTTTCAAAAACAAAGCCCCATTGCCTTGCCTTTGGCATAAAACCACTTAGAGGTTTTGATACTTTAAGATCTTTACCTAATACAAATATGAAGTATTGTCGAGAATCGTAATCAGGGTATTGCTTTTTGAATTCCTGGTATATATTCTTAAGTTCTGTTGGGTAATCTGATAATAATCCGCTTCCATCATAATCTATAATGTTATTATTGTTCTGGTCCCAAGAGCTTTGTGCTATGGTAATATCTATAACATTTGGTTTGACTTTGAATCTACCGCCAGCTACTCCAAAAATGGAATTTAAACCCTGTTCAAAATTAGAAATGTTATTACCTCCATTTACAGTAACCACCTGTATTGGAATTTCATTTTGTTTTATTATATGATGTATAAAGAAATTTGCAGCAATTTTATATTTGTTTGAAGAAGGGTCTAAATAGGTAACTACACATTCTTCAGTGCGGCATGGATTCACGCCAGAAATAGTGATCTTAAATGTGTTTGTCCCAGATACTCTTTCATGTTTGATAGTTGTGTTTTTTACCGTTTTTATGATTAAACTATCAATATTAATTTGAGAATTGCTAATTTTTATATCAGCATAAAAAATATCATTTTCTCCTTGTACTGCTGCTTTATGAGCAGGGTAGTAAGATTGCCCCGATGTGCTACTAATTTTGGGATAATTGGCATTTTCATATTCATTATTCGCAAGATCTAATGCGAATCGAGTATCATCACCAGTTCTAAAAGTTACACTGACATCATCATTGGTAATCATATCGACATAAGAGTCTTCTATAGTTCCGGTATGAGGTCCTTTTCGTATTCCATCCGTATTATCGGCAGTAAGTTGAGGAGAAGGGTCTGATTGTCCAGTTTGTGAGATATTTCCATCTCTATCTATGGTATAGCTATCTCCATTAGCATCAGTAATCGTATAGCTGTCTCCTTCATCATAATCAAAGGTATCAGTAGTCCCATCAGGTTTGGTAATTACAATTTGTCCGTCTACAATACTGATATCATTTTCATCAATATCATAATCTAGGTTGATCGTTTCATTATCTCCTCCGGTAAAAACATCGACAATATCTTCACCAACATCTATGACTTCATCAATATCAAGGATATTTCCCCATGTTGGATCATATACTGTTATAACAGTTCCTTCGGCAAGTTCGTTTTCATTATTCACAAAGATATTAGTGAAATTTACAGCGACTTTTATGTTTTTGAAATAAGGAAAAGAAACATATCCTTTACCGGTAAATCTACCATTGGTTCCACTTACTTCGGTCACTTTCACAGGAAAGTCTCCTGCATTGAATATGTTTCCAGGAAGCAATTGCTCCAAAGGCTCCATGTTATCAATATTAAGATCTGGAGAGATTCCACAATTAATAAGACTTTCTTCATCATCTTCAAGCAGAGTAGTAAAAGTTTGCAATACAGAATATTCACTTTCAGAAATGGCACATTTTTTACTTACTTGGTACTCATAAGTAGCATCAGGGCGCAAATCCCATAATGTAACCCAATTACCAGTTGTTTTTGTAAAAAACCATTCATTATTCTTACCTTTTTCACGATAGCGAACTGTAAATTGAGGAATATCGGTTGTAAAATCTTCCCATGTAATATTGGCTTGTTGAGCTCCCTTCACTTCATGTTGTACATTATCAGGGGTCTCACAGGGAGCTATGTAATTAAACCAAAAAATTTCGCTAAATCCATTATTATTAAAGATTCCGATTTCTTCAGCTCCATTTAGTGCTTTAGCTTGTACTCTCCAGGCGTATCTTTTATTGGATAGTAATAGTGGGTCTGCAGGACCATAAAGATAAGAAGTGTTGATTGTAGTTGTTTGAAATATAGGCGGAGATGCTAGAAAAGCAGCTTGCGGATCTATCGTTTGATCCCATATTTCAACAATACTTAACTCATATTGCACATTACTTACATTTATGTGTCTTGGTGTCCATTGAAAAAATAAATTTAGAGGATTTTGCTCTCTTACTTCTATTTTGTTGTTTGGGGCAATAAGTATTGGAGGTTCATTTTGGAAAATATATGTTGTCGTACAAGTTTTTTGAGAGATTCGTGCTCCAGTAAGACTGTCATAGACTTCAAAACAAAATTGATAAGATCCCTCCGGAATAGGTTGACCATAAACAGAAGGGGAAATACCAGTGATATTTTTAAAGTCGAAATACGGAGCAAGTTCAGCACTGGTTAGGTTTAATGGTATTCCTCCTTCTATAAATAGAGAAAGAGCATCGACAACAATATCATTACTTTCAAAACGAATTCCATTTCCTTCAAAAAAAGCTTTTAATCTTATTTCTCTATTTGATTGAAAAAGATCATTTAATAAAATCTGTAGTCGTAAAGGGCCATTTATTGAAGAAACATCCGCATAAGAAGAAAAATATATTGGAGCTGGAGGCACGTTTTGGGGTACAATTGTAACCGGAAAAGTTTGTGCCAGCACACTTTCTAAAATTAATATAGTGGTTAAGAATAGAAAATATAATTGTCTCTTCATAGGGCTTGGTTTATATCTTATTTATATATCTAAGTTCTAATGTACCTTTATTTTTCTCTTCAAGAGATTTACGATAATAAAAATCGATGATTTGATATTCTAAATATGTCTTTATCTTTTTGTGATCATCACTCTCTTCTAAATGTAATTTAAAAGCATTTTCAACTTCATTTTTTTTGAACTCTTTGATCAAATTATCTGGTTTTTTGACTGATTCAATATTGTTGTATTTATCAAATTGCTTCTTCATCCATCTATGCCCAATTAATTTTTTCTGTCTATCAATCAATTTATTGTTCGATTCTTCTATCTTCAAATTATTTTTAGGGACTTCTTTTTTTAAGGCATCCAAAGCGATTTTTGTTTTTACATAATCTCGTTCTAATTTAAAGTCCATAAGCTGCATATCTTTTTTTATTGTTTCTAATACTTGGTAGACAATATCATCATATATTTTTAAGAAGTCCTCGAAGCTGTATAATGCTTTTAAGAATTGCAATGCATGTTCTTTATAAGAGTTTACTTTATTTTGTTTTTTTACAACCTCGAATAAAAAATCGATTTCTTTTTTACCGTGTTGTGGAATATTTTGAAACCTAGAGCTATTTTTTACATTAGTAAGTTGTTCTGTGATTTGTAGCATTGTCCCGCTATAGGTGGTTGATTTGTATCGAAACTGTAAAGTTTCTTCAATTGTTATAATACCATCAGCGTCACTCAAAAGTTTCTTATTTCGTTTTTTTGAATTGATTTTAAAAGTGTCAAAAGAATAAGAATATCCTAGCGTAGCTGTAAAATCTGTGTTATTTGTATCTTCTGTTTCTCGGAATAATGATAATAGATTAAGATTGAGATTATGACTCTCCCGTAAAGTATAACTACTACCCAGTCTGATATTATAAATATCATTTTGCTTTTCTCCATCATTAAATGCCGAATTATAAGCACTTGAAAAATTAACTCTAAGTTTTTTATCAAAAAAAGATTTAGTTGCTGTTAATGTAGGACCAAAGGTTAGATTATCAGTATTCCCGATAGTATTATAAGAAATATTGGCGGCTAAAGAGAAATTAAGAGCATTTTTTGGATAGCCCAATGTATATGCAGAAGCTATATTATAAAATCTGGATAATCCATTTTCTATAGTTCTTCCGTCTTGTTTATTATCAGAACTTTGATAAGTGAGATTTAGATTGATTGTTTTCTGTTTACTTTCTGATTTTTTTAAAATATAATTGATTCCAAGATTTGCATTTTGAGATATTTGACGATAATTCAGAGTGTCGACATTTTCTAATTGATTTACTTGGTTTATAAAATCAAATTGATCTTGAATATTAGTATATGATTGAAAATTTGAATATCCCCCGTTAAATGATAATTTATCAGACGAAGTATAATTAATATTTACAGCACTTACTACACGTTGTAACTCAGAACTTTTGGTATTATCAAGATTATCTCTTTGAAGTCCTGCATTAACGCTAAGATTTACTTTATTATTAAAAATACTTTGATTTGCATTTAATGTAATGTTTTCAAGATCATTATTAAAATAATATGCTCCAAATGTTCTATAGTCTGGATCTATGCGTTCATATCCTATACCTACAGAACCATTACCAGCAGGATAGTCAAGATTCGCATTTAAAGCGTTGTAATAGTTAGTAGTATTGTTTTCATCTAATAAGAAAGATAATATACCTGATGTTTCTCTAGACTCATTCGTTTGAGTATTTTCTGTTATACCCGATATTGCGTATTCTACGCGTATTTTTGCTTTATCAAATAAATTAAAACTTATTTCTGAACTAATTACAGTATTTTCTTTAGGAGTCAGTTCTAATTCAACTGGGATTTCATTTTTTAAAGAACTTTGATCATCTTTTGCAGAAAAAAATATGAGTCCAACTGCAATTTTTTTGAAATCATATGACGCTTTTAGTCCATATCCGAATCTTTCATAGGCAGGTAAAACTTCCGGGAGTTCTATATTATATTCTGAAGCTCTTAAAAATCTACCATAGAGAGCACTAATTTTAAAAGGTCCTGTAGGAGTAAGATCAACACCACCACCTGTAAATTGGTGACCGCTTAAAGTATATGGAGAAAAGGTCATTGCAATATCTCCAATATGTGTATTTACCCATTTATATGATGGGTGAATACTTAAACGATTTATTTTGAAAGGAGTAGAATATCCAAAATCTTGATTTGTATATGAAAAAGATAATGGAATATTATAAACACCACTGATATTAAAATTAAGATTTCCATTAATAAAATATGTAAAAGGATCACGATTTGCGGATCCATCATAAAAAACACTATTGGCAGAAATTCCTCCATTATACCTCAATAAGGGAACCTTGCCTATTTGTTCAAGGTTTTGAGCATTAAGGATAATTGTATAGGAAAAAATAAACAAAGTAAGTAATCGTATATTCAATATGGTTCTAAATTTGGGGCTTCGAAATTAAGATTATTTTAACAATCTGCAAAGAAGTTGAAAAAAATTAACTTTTGACTTTTAAAAGCATTATTATCTATATTCATTTATAATAAATTTTAATAGTTATAGCTTGGTTTAGTGATTCTTATAATCATTAAATATGATAATTGGTTTGCTAATTGATTTTTGTCAAAACAACAAGACGCATAACTATTTTGTTTCTTTATATTAATGTAAGCTAGCCTAAAAATGTTTCTTAAAATTTTAAAAAAAGATGAAAGAAAAATATAATAAACTTTTAAGTTTCTTATTTGCAAGGTTTTATGATTTTTAATTGTGACCCATAGAAATTAAATAAATTCTGAGTTATGAATTGAATTAAGCTAGGGAAATACTTATTTAAAATAATCTACTTCTTTACTCATACCTCAATGACTCGATAGGATCTTGATTAGAAGCCTTTATAGCAGGATATAAACCAGAAACTACTGCAATGATAAATGATATTGTTGTTGCAGCAATAATAGCTAGCCATGGAGTGGTAAAAGCAAAATTAGCAATAGACGATATTCCTCCTCCTATCAAAATGCCTAATATTATACCGAGTATGCCGCCAATTTGCCCTATGATTATAGTTTCCATAAAAAATTGACCGGCAATAGTATGTTTTTTGGCTCCAAGTGCTTTTCTAACTCCTATTTCTCTTGTTCTTTCGGTTACAGAAACCAACATAATGTTCATTAATGCGATAGAAGAACCAAAAATTGTAATAATGCTGATAATCCAGGCAGCATAGTATAAGTATACAGTTATATTTGCAATCCTATTGAGTAAATCATCACTTCTTTCTATCCCAAAGTCATTATTCTCAATAGGGTTTAATTTTCTGATGTTTCTAAAGGTTATTATAGCTTCATCCTGTGCGCCTTCGAGAAATTGTTTGTCATCTACCTTGATGCTAATCGCATAATCAATATTTGGTAGTGTGAACAATGATCTTGCAATTTGTAATGGAATAAGGACACGTAAATCTTGGTTATTTCTAAAAGTTGCCCCCTTACTTTCTAGTACTCCGATTACCTTAAACTTTGCACCTCTTATACTAATAGTTTTTCCTAATGGATTGGTATTTTTGAATAAATCTTTTTTAAAATCAGAGCCTATCAAGCATACAGGATTGTTGTTTTCGATATCAAAAAAAGTAAAATTTCTTCCATTGTCAATTTCTGTTCCTGTATTGTCTAGAAAATTTTCATTTACCCCCAATACAGAAGCCTCAGGATCTGTTTTTTTACTTTCAAATTTTACTTCTGCATTTTTGGTACCAGTGAAATATATAGAAGTTTTTGTAAAGGGATATTCAAATTTTTCTTTAAATGTCTTTACATTTCGATAACTTATAATAGGGTTTATTTTTTCTTTCTCCCTACTATTTCTTGCCTCAAATTCATAACGCTGTATATTAAAGGTATTGGCGCCCATAGAGGCAAAATCACCAGAGATTGTATTTTCTAACGCTCCTACTAATGTCAAAATACCAACTAGAGAAGTAATGCCAATAGCAATGATTAAAATTGTAAGGATTGTTCTTAGAACTTGCCCTTTTATAGAATCTGTAGCGATTCTAATATTTTCTCTAAAAAGTGAAAACATAATAACTTTTGATGCGCATTTATTGTATAAGACTGTAAAGTGATGATAAAGTTACTGCAAAAAACGGTTTTTTATGTTGATGTTAAAAAACTCTTGATATTTTAAATTCGAAATTAGAGTCCTTTTTTAGATATTTGTAAACTTTTATTGTAAAGATTCGCAAAATTTAAACAAGTATTTTTAATACTGTATTAGCGAAAATTTAGAATTAAAAAAAAAGAGGAAAATATAATCCCTTAATTAACTGCAATTTACGATTTAATGGCTCAAAAACCATCAATACCAAAAGGAACCAGAGATTTTTCTCCTGTACAGGTAGCAAAAAGAAATTATATTATTAACACGATCAAAGAGAAATTTCAATTGTTTGGCTTTCAGCCTATAGAAACTCCAAGTTTTGAAAATAGCGATACTTTGATGGGCAAGTATGGTGAAGAAGGGGATCGACTTATTTTTAAAATATTGAATAGTGGCGATTATCTTAACAAAATAGATAATTCTCTATATGAGTCTAAGGATAGTAAAAAAATAACCTCTATAATCAGTGAAAAAGCACTACGATATGATCTTACTGTTCCTTTTGCTAGATATGTGGTACAACATCAAAACGAAATAGATTTTCCATTTAAACGATACCAAATTCAACCTGTTTGGAGAGCAGATCGTCCACAAAAGGGAAGATTTAGAGAATTTTATCAATGTGATGCAGATGTAGTAGGAAGCATTTCGTTATGGCAAGAAGTAGATTTTATCAAATTATATGATGCTGTTTTTACAGCTTTGCAGTTAGAAGGTGTTACGATCAAAATGAACAATCGCAAAATCCTTTCAGGGATAGCAGAGGTAATTGGAGCTAGTGATAAGCTGATTGATTTTACTGTCGCATTAGATAAATTAGATAAAATAGGAGAAGAAGGTGTAAAAAAAGAAATGCTTAATAAGGGAATTTCTGAAACAGCTATAGAAAAAGTAAAACCTTTATTCGATTTTAAAGGAACAAGTTCTGAAAAAGTAGAGAAATTAAAAGCAATGCTTGCTACTTCTGAAGAAGGTATGAGGGGTGTAGAAGAGCTTGAATTTATACTTACTGCCGTAGAAGAGATGTCTTTGGAAACAGCAAGTATAGATTTAGATGTAACTCTTGCAAGAGGTCTTAATTATTATACAGGAGCAATATTTGAAGTCTCAGCTCCGGATACTGTAAAAATGGGTTCCATCGGTGGTGGTGGAAGATACGATGATCTAACCGGTATTTTTGGATTAAAAAATATAAGCGGAATGGGGATTTCATTTGGGTTAGACAGAATTTATTTGGTATTAGAAGAATTAAATCTTTTTCCCGAGACAGTAACTCCTGTAACTAAGGTTTTATTTATCAATTTTGGAGAAAATGAAGCGTTGTATTGTTTGAAAGCAATACAAAAATTAAGAAAAGACAAGATTGTAGCAGAGCTATATCCCGATAGTGCTAAAATGAAAAAACAAATGACATATGCAAATAAAAGAAGTATCCCTTTTGTGGTTTTAGCAGGAACAGAAGAGGTAAAAAATAAAAGCTTTACAGTTAAAGATATGGTCTCTGGTACTCAGACCGAAATGAATTACGAAAAATTAAAAGAATTTTTACAATAAAAATCACTAACTTACTCATAAAAAGCTCTATAGTTCACTTCACACGTCAAAACTATTTATTTTCTTAAAACAATTAATTTATGAAAAAGCAGATTTTAACCGTTTTTGTTTGTGTAACCTTATTATTGGTATCTTCATGTAAGAAAGATCCAAAATCTGATAACTTAGAAGTTGTCGAAAAAGTACAGGATTCTACTCAAATTGTCGCATCCGAAACAATTGAAGAAGAAAAACCTGAGCCTCAGAAAAAAAAGGAAAAGAAGAAAAAAGATCCGGAAAGAGATGGTAAAAAGGATTTTGAGAGAACCAGTAAGCTGATTCCTATTCCAGGTACTTCTGATCGTACAGAAAATGCAGATGCGAAGCGATATATTCGTGATTATGAAAAATATGTGTCTAATTATAAGAAAGCCGTAGAGGCAAAAGATATGGATTCTTTTTTAAAATTAAATGATGCCAGTAGTAGCCTCTCTAAACAATATAATGAACTTATGACAAAACTTTCTGGAGAAGAGATTGAAAAAATGAGTAAATATATGCAAGTTAAGTCTCGACAATTAGCAGAATTGTCGGCTAAAATGTAAAATATATTAATCGTATTTATACCGCTTCAAAGTATATTTGAAGCGGTTTTTTTTGCTCTATACCTTAGTGTATGGTCAATAAAATAAGGTTTTACCTTATTTTTTATCCTATATTGTTGTAAAAAATACATTATTTTTTCTTGTCATTATTACTTGTTAAATCTTTAAAAGTGTACTGATTTTATTGTTGTTATAGTATATTTTTTCGTATTATTGCAGCCCTGAATCTTAACATAACTTTATGAAAATAAAACTACTCCTGTTTTTATGGTGTATTAGTGCGAATTCTTTCTTCCTTTTAGCGAATGAAAAAGATAGTTTATCTGTAAGAAAAAACTTATATGTAGGTGAATCAGAAGCAGAGTTTTTTCATTTTCCTGAGTTAGATAAAAAATTTCCTGTTGTACATAAAGAGTCGTTTGTAAAAGTAACCTCACCGGAGTTTACTTTTGATGCAATACAAAAAGAATTTCCTGCACCTTTGTCCTTAACAAATGATGCTAAACAAGAAGCAAAAAAAGGTTTTAGAGAAATAGATAGTACAGGCAGATGGATAGGCTCTTTTCGTAATGAAGATATTCAAGTACTACCAGTAGGAATTAAACACAAAGTTAACGAAGTAGAATACCAATTAGGATTTACCAAAGCTCGGTTTACAAAAGATTATACCGAATTAACAGTATTTGCAAAAGTTATTTTACCCCAGTCTGATAAAGACGGATTGCCAATAGAATTATTTTTTGGTGCTAATAATGTAAAACTCTCACATCAGGGAGGGATCATAGGAGATGCTAATTTGGTGTTGTTGGGAGATATGTTTATTCCTTTTAATGGAGGTAATTGGTTGTTAATTTTAAAAGGAGGATTCGATTATAAAACCGGAGATGCTCTAAACAAGACTTTTGTTACGATTAATTGCGATGGTGTAAAAGAAATGGGGATCGAAGGTGAGGTTCAATTTTCTAGAAATTTAATATTACCAGTTAAACCTAATGGAGATCCTTTACCAGAAACAGTTAAATATGAGGGAGCGGTTAAAGAGTCTTTTCAAATTCCTAATAGGGTAAAAGGGCAGTTTAGAGCAATAGCTTCGGATTGGAATGATTTAATTGTAGAAGTAAACCTGTCTCCCTTTGTGTTGGCAAATCAATCGAATAAATTTATGTTCTCTGTGAATCAGGCAGTATTTGATTTCAGTGATTTAAGAACATTAAATGTCAATTTTCCTCAACATTATTTTGATGAAGGTTTATTGTTACCAAGTCCTGAAACCTGGCGAGGAGTATATGTAGAATCTTTAGAAGTTGGGCTACCAAAAGAATTTAAGACAGATGGTAGTATTAAAAACAAAAGTAGAGTTTCTTTTGAGGCTGCAAACCTAATAATTGATAGTTATGGCGTTTCCGGATATTTTTCGGCAAAAAATCTGATTCCTTTAGAATCAGGTAGAACTTCTGAATCAAAAGCCTGGGCGTACTCTGTAGATGCAATATCCATAAGTTTAGTAGCTAACCGATTAGTCGGAGCGGATTTTAATGGTCGCTTATTATTACCGGTTTCTGATATCAAAACAGGACAAGAACAGAGCGATCGATTAGGACTTGGATATGCAGGGATTATATCTGAAGAAGAATATTCTCTTGTTGTGTCTACATTAGATACCATTAATTTTGATGTTTTTAAAGCAAAAGCGCAATTATTACCTAATTCTGGAGTAGAATTAACGGTAGTTGAAGATAATTTTAGACCTAAAGCAGTTCTCAATGGAAGAATGGCTATCTCTACAAGCCAGAAAAAATCCTTGCAGGATGAAGGAGAAAAAGAAATTACATTTGACGCAAATGGCAAGAGAAGACAAAATACAGTAGAATTTAAGGGGATAGAATTTCAAAATCTCGTTCTTCAGACAGAAACTCCTATTATTTCGGTAGATTATTTTGGATATAGAGATGAAGTGAAATTAGCAAATTTTCCGGTTTCTATAGCAGATATTGCGTTTACATCTAATGCATATGGTGCAGGCTTAGAATTTGATCTCATGATTAATTTGATGGGGAAAAATAGTAAAGGTTTTGCTGCAACAACCAGATTAGGAGTCTTTGGTAAATTTGAAGAACAACAATACATGCAGAAGTGGAAGTATGATAGACTTACCATTTCAAAAATTCTAATAGATGCCAATATTGGAAAAGTTGGTTTTTCTGGAGAACTCATGTTATTTGAAGACGATCCGACTTACGGAAAAGGGTTTACAGGAAAACTTTCGCTAGATATTTTTGATACTGAAGGATTAGTTCAGGCAAAAGGTCTATTTGGTAATACAGATAGCTATCGATATTTCTACGTAGATTTTATAGGAATTTTACCCGCAACGATACCTATAGTACCTCCGGTTGGACTTAATGCAATTGGTGGAGGACTCTCTTATAATATGGAAAGAATTGGGCATAGTATTTCAAATACTTCCCAAGATAATTTAGCTTCTAATGATATCGGTCAGTCGCTCTCGGGATTGATATATGAACCCAATAATGAAATTGGACTTGATTTAAGAGCAGCTGGATTTTTAGGTATAAAAGGGTCAGAGGCATTTAGAGGTAAAATCATGTTTAGTATGCTATTTAATAAGAATGGTGGGTTAAACAGAATTGGCTTTGATGGGTTTGGAGAATTTATGGTTTCAGCATCAGTCGGAGTTAATATTTCGGTAAGTTTTGACTTAAAAGCACTAAAAAAGCAATTGGGTTTACCGGAGTTTTTAAATAAGATTACTCCGAATAAAGTTTTAGAAGTCAATATTGTAGATATCAAAAAAGAATTTGCAAAATCTAGTCTAAAGGCCGATCTACATATTTCGTATGACTTTAACAATGAAACATTACATGGTAATTCTAATATCTATGTCTCAGTTGTAGATGGTTTATTAAGAGGTATTGGTCCCGAAAATAGGGCAGGATGGGCAGTATTTCATTTTGCACCTTCAGAATGGTATGTACACATAGGAACCCCAGAAGACAGGCTTGGTTTAAAAATGGGAATAGGTTCTTTCAGTTTAGAAACAGGAGGCTATTTTATGATTGGTGATCGAATGCCAGGTAGCCCACCTCCACCACCAGAAGTTGCAGAAATCTTAGGCGTAGATGCAAATGAACTCGATTATATGCGTGATGAAAATGCATTGGGAGAAGGAAAAGGTTTTGCTTTTGGAGTAAACTTTAAGGTAGATACTGGTGACCTCAATTTCTTGATTCTTTATGCACGATTCCAGGCAGGTGTAGGTCTTGATATTATGGTAAAGAATTATGGGCAAGCCAAATGTATTAACACAGGGCGACAAGTCGGAATTAATGGTTGGTACGCTAATGGACAAGCATATGCCTATTTGCAAGGAGAATTAGGGATTAATATCAAGTTGTTTTTTATAAGAAAGAAAATTCCAATTATCAAAGGTGGAGCAGCTATTTTAATGCAAGCAAAAGGACCAAATCCATTTTGGATGAGAGGATATGCAGCCGGTTATTATGATTTATTAGGAGGTTTGGTAAAAGGAAGCTACAGATTCAAAATTACATTGGGTGAAGAATGTGAATTTGATAATGCCTCACCATTAGGAGGAATTAAAATGATAACAGATCTTACACCGAGAGATAATTCTGGCGATGTAGATGTATTTGCAGCACCACAAGCTGCTTTTGCAATGAAAGTGAATCAACCGCTAGTCATTCCTGAAGATGACGGTGATAAAACCTATAAAGTAATTCTTGATAGATTTAATGTTACTGATAAAACTGGAAAAGAGATCGTTGGAAAATTAGAGTGGGGTCGTATGAATGATAGAGCTACATTTATATCAGACGATATATTACCACCGGATAGTAAATTAAAAGTTACTGTAGAAGTAAGCTTTCAGGAAAAAGTAAATGGAGTATTCAAAGATATCTATGTAGATGGTCAGAAAGCTGTAGAAAAAGAAGAACGTAATTTTACAACCGGTGGAGCGCCAGATCATATTCCATTGCATAATATTCAATACGCTTATCCTGTAGTAGATCAACAGCTATTTTATCCTGGAGAGTATAATAAAGGATATATCCAATTACAAAGAGGTCAAGATTACTTATTTGATGATTCACAGTGGAAAAGTACTGTTAAATATATAGATGAAACAGGAGATACTCAAGAAACAGCGTTTGGATATAATAACGGATCAAATAAAGTAAATTATACATTACCAAAAGTTAGTAAGGATACAAAATATCTAATGGCTATTGTAAGCACGCCCAAAAATACGAGCACTACAAACACTGGTAGATCAAGGGTAGATCAAAAACAATATGATGACGGTAATACAGTGCAAGTAAGACAGAATCAAGCCGAAAATATTTTGAAAGAAGGAGAGATTGATAGACTTTCTTATGAGTTTAAATCGAGTGAGCATAAAACTTTTGCAAGCAAGATGAAAAATATTAAGATCACTAGAAATAATTGGAGTAAAATTAATTCTCTAGTAATATATCTAGAATCTCAAATACGTTACAATGAAGGGTTTGATTTAGTTGAATTATTGGGGAATAAATATTCTGAAAATAAAGCACTGGTAGTGGCTGAATCAGATTTAAAAGATATATACTTTGTAAGAGATATTAACCCCATTTTGTATCAAAAATTTAACTCTAATAATAAATACTCCATAACTAGAGACCCATCGGAATATGGATATATACCAAAAAAAGCATTACCTATTTTTAGTAATTATATTACTAGTTTAGAAAATGAAACTAATTTAAATTGGAGGAGAACAAGGTTTCCGTATAAGTATAATTTACCATTTATCTATTACAGAGATTACATTAGCATTAGGGATAGGGTTTATAATGATTATGCTAAAGGTGTACTTAATAGTAATTCTCCTGAGATAAGTATCATAAAACATGAATTTCGAATGATGCCTGAAGGTAAGTACACTATTAAATTACAATATATTTTACCTGGTAACATTAAAGGAACTTCTTTTGATTATAAGTACAAAAATGAATTATCATTTAGACAATAGTTTAGATAATGAATAGAATTAAAAATAATAAAGAAAAAATATTCGTATTTGCTGTTTTATATTATTTGCTTAGTATATCATGTTTTCTTAATGCTCAAGAAGCTGTTCAATCTGGACATGAAATTAAAGTACTTGCGCGGTATAATAATAATATGGTAATGCTTAGATGGGCGGTAACGACCCCTTCTGCCTGGATGAAAGCTACTAAATATGGGTATAATATTGTAAGATATACAGTTAAGAAAAACGGTGCTTTAGAACCTTCGCCATTAGAAAAAAAGACAATAGTAACAGCTCTCACTCCTAAACCATTAGAAGACTGGGAGGAAATAATAAATTCTAATGATTATGCAGCAATACTTGCTCAAGCATTATATGGGGAAAGCTTTCAGGTGGAACAAGTAAGGGGAGGCTTGGCAGATATTGTTAATAAATCAAAAGAAATAAATCAAAGGTTTTCCTTTAGCTTATATGCAGCAGATATGAGTTTTGAGGCTGCAAAAATGGCTGGTTTAGGGTTTGAAGATACTACTGTACTTTCTGATGAAGAGTATCTTTACACAATTGAGACCCTTGTACCTAAAGAGTCAATAATTATAAATCCTGGTTCAGTTTCTATTCAACCATCAAAATCAGAACCACTTCCAAAGCCTATAGATCTTTATGCAGTTCCTAATGACAAAAGTGTTTTGCTTACTTGGGAATATAAGATGTTCAAATCAATTTTTACATCCTATTATTTAGAACGTTCAAGTAATGGAAAAGATTTTAAACGATTAGGAGATACTCCACTTGTGAATTTAAACGATAAGCCGGGGAGCCCTGCTAACAGAATGTTCTATGTGGATACATTGTCTAACAATACTCAAAAATATTATTATAGAGTACAGGGGATTTCTCCTTTTGGAGAGCTTAGCCCTTTCTCAGAAGTAGTATCTGCACAAGGAATAAAAAAGTTAACGACAGTGCCTCATATCTCAGATTATGATTTTGATAGTGTAGGTAATATTAATTTGTCTTGGGAATTTGCTAAAACATCAGAAAATGAAATTACACGATTTGAACTCAACTGGGCATCACAAGAAAAAGGCCCATATAAACTTGTTGAATCGGATATATCGGTAACGTCTCGTAAAACAACTTTTAAAGAAGTTGAAGCTTCGAATTATTTTAAGATTTCTGCAATCGGTAAAAACAATCAGAAAACGACCTCCTTGCCTGTATTTGTACAAACTATAGATTCTATTCCGCCATCAGCGCCAATAGGAGTAACAGGAGTAATAGACACTTTGGGAATTGTACAACTAGAATGGAAACAGAATACAGAAAACGATGTATTAGGGTATAGGGTATTCCGAGGAAATCTAGAAAAAGAAGAAGTTGCTCAATTAACAGTTTCACCGATCAAAAACACAAATTTTATAGATACAGTAAACATCAGATCACTGAATAGTAAAGTATTTTATCAGATCGTTGCCGTAGATAAGCGTTATAATATGTCTGAGTACTCAGAAAAAATAGCACTAAAGAAACCGGATGTCATCCCACCATCATCACCAATATTTTCATCGTATAAGGTTAAAAAAGATGGTATTGAGTTACACTGGATCAACAGCAGTAGTGATGATGTGTTTCTGCATCAACTATATCGACAAGATGTTGAAAATTCCCAAAAAGGATGGAAATTGGTTTTTAAAACAGCAGATACAACATCTACATATCTTGATAAAGGACTAAAGTCGAATACCAAGTATCGATATGCCATTTTTGCAGAAGATGATAGTCAACTAAGATCATTACCCTCTACCCCCGTTACAGTTACATATCAAAATAGAGTTAGAGAAGATATTGTAAAAGGATTTACAGCAATAGCAGATAGGGTCAACAAAAATATTACAGTGTCTTGGAGAAAAATGCCAGAAGAAGTATCAGAGATCGTGATTTACAAATCAAAAAAAGGAGAACACCCGGTATTGTGGAAACAAATACCAAATACAATATCAAAAATAGTAGATACATCTGTATCACCAGGTAATATTTACTTATATCAAATAAAAGTAATGACTAAAACAGGGAAGCATAGTCAAATAAAATATAATGAGGTAAACTATTAAGGGATGAATAAACTTTTACTTATTGTAATAGTACTTTTGTATTCTAATTTTCTAATTGGGCAAAAGACTTTAATTAACATTACTAATTTTTCGCACCCAACACATTTTGACGATGGAGCATGTCATGATATTTTTACGATATCCTTCAAGAATAAGAATGGAAAAAGTTTTGAAATAGTAACTTATAAAGGTGCTTTTGAAAATGGTTTAACAACCGCTAACGGATCTTTTTTGATAGAAGGAATTGTAGATGAATTAATTGTTTTTATTGATGCCAAAGATGAAAGTGGTGGTAGTTGTAGCAGAGATAGGCAGCATAGATATGAAACCTTTACCAAAGATGTGTTTCCAAGGTGTTATACTGGTTTTTTCAAAGAAAAAGTACAGGCACATTCTGATTTAACATCAGAAGTTATTTTTAATTATCAGGTGATACCAATGCCAACAATTAGTAGAGGTAAAGATATACCAGAAGATCGATTTTTAACAAATATAGCTGGTTTTGATGATGATCTATCAGTGTATGGTAATGATGATTATGATACAAGTGTATATAAGTGGCAATATGGATTTATTGATGGTACAGAACGATATATTTGTGGAGGAACTATTCGCCCAAGGTTTTGTGAACGTCCACGATATGTTTGGCGTGATATTC
Source organism: Aquimarina algicola (assembly GCF_006443095.1). GTDB lineage: Bacteria > Bacteroidota > Bacteroidia > Flavobacteriales > Flavobacteriaceae > Aquimarina > Aquimarina algicola. Next base: position 694,514 of record NZ_VFWZ01000001.1, on the reverse strand, counting down.
CAAGATCTCCTACTCGAATTTTAACAATAAAACCTTCTGCTTTTTTAAATAGGTCTGATATAGGTAAAGAAGTTTTTTTTAGAACAATTTCTTGTGGAGAGGGCTCAGATGATTTTACAAGTTATAAAATAAGAGAATCAGCACCTCATATTGTTTCTATAGCTACAAAAGATGTAAGTTGTTATGATGCAACTGACGAAAAGGGGGATTATGATGGAGAAATTACTATTACTTTTGATAGGGCTTTAAAACCAGGAGCTCAAGTAGGTTTCTCAATTACAGACTCTGGGAACAATTCTAATGTAAGAAGTACTCCTAGCATATCAAAGTTCAATGTGTCTGATAAGGTTCATAAAATAATAGGTTTACCAGGGGGAAATAGAGAATTTATCTTAAAAGTTTTAGGGGATGAGAACTATTTTTCAGATGGTATAAATCATGAAGAGCGATATAGACTTAGAAGACCCGAACCAGTAGAGTTTACAAATGATATTCAAAAAGATGTTACTAATGTTTGGTGCCATGGAGGAGATGACGGTATAATTCCTATAAAAGCAAGAGGAGGTACAAATGGGGGGTATATGTACAGAATTAAAACAAAAGAGCAAGAGTGGTCTGATCCTACTATAATTTGGATGCCTTTTACGAATAGATACGAACATAATATAACTAGACTCAATAGTACTACAAAAATATTAGCAGGTACTTATCATATCCAAATAAGAGACGGTAATGGTTGTAACGCAAAAGAAATAGGTCCGTTAGATCGCGATGGTAATGTAACGTTAGGAGAAATAATAACAAAAGAAATAACAATTGATCAACCTTCAAATCCTCTTAAAGTAAGAATTGAAAATATAAATGATCCAAGAGCTTATGGTTTTGAAGATGGTCGAATACAGGCATTTATCTCTGGGGGAACAGCATATCCTGATGGAAGCTATGATTTTGTTTGGACAGATGAAAATGATGTGCCTGTTACTACAACAAATACTAGAGTAGAAGGAGATGACTTTGTAGTCGTATTACATAGTATTGGTAAAGGAGAATATACGATAGAAGTAAAAGATAGAAACTTTACTCCAGCTACAAACAAAGCTGGTTGTACGATCACTAGTGATTCATTTACTTTAAACGAACCTGACCCTTTACAAGTAAATATTGAAATAGAAACTCCTATTTCTTGTAATATTACCAATGAGTATAGTGATGGCCGTTATAATGATTTTCCATATGATCTACCGGATCAATTTCATGATGGAGTACTAGTTGCAACTGTTACCGGCGGAGTTCCTTTTGATAGAACAAGAATCAGTTCGACAGAACCTTGCAGACTTCCTTTACGAGGATATTGTTATACCTGGAGAAAAGATGTAGGAGGTATCAAACAAGAATTGTATGATGATGTACAACGAGAAATTACGGATAGCATTGCAAGACATCAAAGTGTAGGTAATTATAGCCTCAATGTTATAGATGCCAATGGTATCGAATTAGGAGAGTATGATGAGTATTTTTTACCTGATGGTTCCAGAGAATATAGATTGGTAAGACATATTGATAGTCTTAAATACCTTCCGCAGCCTGAAAAGTTAACAGTATCATTTACTACGACCCCGGTTGTTTGTTCTGAAGGGAATAACGGTACAGCTTTAGCTATTGTAAATGGAGGGATTCCACCATTCACATACGAGTGGAGTACAGGAGAGACTACTTCAAAAATAGAAAACCTTATCTCAGGCAAATATACAGTGCAAATTATTGATGCAATGGGGTGCGAGGTAAAAGGGAGCACTATCGTTGATCAACCCAATGGTTTACAAATCGAAGATATTACAACTATAGCGCCAACTTGTTTTGAAGGAAGTGATGGAGTTATAGAAGTAGCTATCAGAGGAGGAGTAACACCCTATAGATTACAATGGAATACAGGAGCAAGAACAAATCGTATCGACAACCTAACACAAGGGACTTATATCATAGAAGTTATTGATGCGAATGATTGTAAAGCTTTTCATGAGGTTGTGCTTACCGATCCTGATCCTGTTGTAGTTAATATGCCTGAAAAAAGAGCACTTTGTGCAGATCAAACCCTTGCATTAGATATTACTATAGAGGATGCTGCAGCAACATATTCATGGGTATCTGATAATGGGTTTGTGAGCAATTCAAGTACTGTAGAACTAACAGAACTCGGTACATATACAGCTACAATAACAAGTAGTTTAGGATGTGTAGGTGTTGGCAGTATTGAGGTAGAGGTTTCGAATACACCTATAGATGCAGATTTTTTAATTACAACACAAGCATACACCAATCAAGAAATTATACTGATCAATGTAAGTGAACCTATAGGAGAAAAAATAGAGTGGACAATGCCAGATGGTGCTGAGGTAATCTCACAAAGTGATGACAAATTAGTACTAAAATTTGCCAAAGAAGGTCCATACGATATTCTATTAACGTCTCATCAAGGAGATTGTTATGAAGAATATACAAAAACAATCGTTGTACAACCCGCAATAGAATCCCCCGAAGATTTTAACGCTTCAGGAGAATTTATAGAAGAGTTTATTGTGTTCCCAAACCCAAATGATGGTACATTTAAAACCAAAATCAGTCTTGCCGAAGACACAAATGTTACTGTAAAAATAGTCAACCTAATGTCTGGTGCTGTTATGGATGAAAGAACTGAGAAGAATCAAAAAGAGCTATTACTAGACTATTCTATAGCCTTACCCACAGGAGTATATTTAATGTTGTTAGAAACACCAAAAGGATCAGAAACACGTAAACTGATATTTGAATAAGAAACGGATAGATAATAACAAATGAAAAGAATAATAACGATCATATTGCTAACATTGGTATTAGGATGTGCCAAAGAAGAAGCAGTTCCTGTTATTGTCGATTTTGATTTTGAAGTATTTAATGAAGATTATTCTATACCGGTTCAAATCGTATTTTTTAACAATACCGAAGGAGCAGAGGAGTACGAATGGCAATTTGAAGGCGGAGTCCCTTCTAGATCGCTTAAGCGTAATCCCGGTTTAATAAAATATGATACTGCCGGTACTTATGTTATAAAACTTACTGCCAGTAATATTGATGGATCAATAGATACAAAAACAGTAGAGATACAAATCGATGCACCTGTACTTATAGATTTTGATGCGATTAACCAGGTCGATAACTTTTCTCCGGCCACTTTCAAAATAGAAAATAACGCTTCGGGAGCAAATAGCTTCTTATGGACTTTTGAAGGAGGTGTACCTGAAACTTCTACAGAAGAAAACCCTGGCGAAGTTGTTTTTGAAGCCCCTGGAGATCATATGATCACGTTGCAGATCAGTAATGGTAGAGAAACCTATGACCTGCAAAAAACAATTACAGTCGCCCCATTTTTGGTAGCAGATTTTGAGTATATTGTTGCATTTGAAGATGATGATTTTCAAGTTCCGGTCAAGGCAAAATTTAATAACACCTCTGTAAGCGGTACTTCATATAGCTGGAATTTTGAAGGCGCAATACCAAATTTTTCTAGTGAAAAAGAGCCCGAGGTAACCTTTACAACAACAGGAATACAAAATGTAACCCTTACTGCCACAAATGGAAAAGACACAAAAAGGATTACCAAACAGATAGAAATTTTCCCAAATACCAACATGAGAGAGCTTAACGATATCAAACTTGGTATTAATACTGCTCACAATACAAATACAGTGGGTAGTTTTTATAGTATTGCAACCCGAGAGGTATATACAGCCGATCAGATTATTCCACAAATTAGTGAAAATATAGACCTTGTTTTTTATGGGTTAAACAGCATGTTCAATACCAACAGTTTTGTAACCCCGGATGATCTGGATGAAACTACTTTTGTGCCTTTATCAAATCCAAAGAACACTATTTTTATCAATTCACAAGAATTATGTAATTGTAGGCCTGTTTTAACTGTAGCGCAATATGATGCAATGGAAAACGATTTGCGCTTACAAAGTTTAAATATCATCGAGAAACCATCAGGATTACAAGATTTTGATAATATGATAGTGCCGAGAATAGTATTGTTCAAAACACAAGAAGGGAAAAAAGGCGCTATTAAAATTAAAGAATATGTAAATCAAGGACCGGATTCATACACCCTGATCGATATCAAAGTACAAAAAGAAGTTAGATAAATAAATATTAATTAAAACAAAGCAATGAACTTTAAAAACCTATTTTTAGTATTAACCAGTATTTTAGTTTTTTCATGCTCTAGTGATGGAGATAATGATTTAGAAATGGCTGTAGAGTATGATAGTACTGCCAAAATTTCAGAAATTGATATTGAAGCGACTAATATAAGTGTTACTGTAGAGGCCAAATCTACCGAAAATTTAGCTATTGGTTTAAGGAGAAAAGGAGAATCAGAATTTAAAGAATTTAGTATTTTTCAGTTGATAGATGGACTTTCGCCAGCCCAAGAATATGAAGTCACTATTCTCGTAAGAGGTCAAGATAGTTTGTTATTTCCTATTAGAAGTATTGCCACAAAACCATTTGATTATTTATTTAACCTTAATTCTGAAACATCATTAGAGTATGTAAATTCAGCTTTGAGTTTTAAACATGAGGGTACTATAGGCTACTATGAGGAGGGGTTGATAAACTTTAACGAAAAAGATAATTACAATCTATTATTAGTAGATAAATCTGATGATAGTAGAAAAATCCCTTTAACATATGAAATTAAAGATAATAAAATCAATTTTGAAATGCCTAATGATCTAGTCCCAGAAGAACCATATTCGTTATTCAAAAGCTTTTTGCTTGCTTATCAGATTGGGGATTCTGAGATTGGTTATATAGAGCAATTTCAAAACGGAAGAAATCCTTTAGTTTTTGTAATTCAAAACCCAACTCCTCAAATAAATGAAATTTCTTCAATTAGTACAGTTTCTTGTCAATCTAATATAGCTTACGAAATAATTGTTAGAGGACATTTTATGAATAATTTTCGAGATAATCTTCCTTATTATTATGAATCAAGCACTTTATTTATGACTGATGTCGAAACAGGAAAAGAAATAATCCTTGTTCAAGATAATAATAGCAGTTGTATATCTTACAAAAGGTTTTTTGCTAAAGAATCTATTACGTTATCAGGTATAGGATTATCTTCTATTCATTCGGCGTCGCAATTAACAATAAAATACCTGAAAACTGATGGAGAAGTAGTATTTACTTCAGGAAGAAAATATAAAATGAAGGTTACGTTTTCGAATACAGCTACAGATTTCTTTGAAACTAATGAAATAGAATTTGTACTGCCGTAAAAAAATGTCTATGCACAAAAACATTATATATTATTCTATAATACTGTTACTGTTATTTACTAATATAGCAAGTGCTCAGGTTTTTCCGGTACAGGCTACACCACAGCTTGTGCCTCCGTATAGCCTCAAATTATCAGAGTATAGTACCTCGTTTTCAGATAAGCTTTTTCTTAATCTGTTGCTTACCGATATTACAGAGTCTAATCGGCAAGTACGGCTTAAACTCTTTATCGAGAGTAACTCCGGCGGACTAGCAATACAAAGTAATGATGTGGTCATTGGTGCAAATCCTATCTTTTTGGATGGGGGCGTACCCTTACGCCTCAGTAATGTAGATCTGCAACCCTATTTTTCTTTAGAAAACTTAAGAGGCATCAGCCCACAGCAATACAGCAGACCTTTGCCCGAGGGCGTATATAGTTTTTGTTTTGAAGTTTTTGATGCCATATCCGGCAGACAGATTTCAAGAAAAAGTTGTGCACGAGTGTTTTTGGCACTATCCAACCCACCATTTTTAATCCAGCCGATTAATGGCGAACTTGTACCGGTCAAAGACCCACAGAATATCTTTTTTAGCTGGTCACCCAGTACACCGGGGGGTACGAGAGTAGAATATGAGTTTACCCTTGCAGAACTTTGGGATACGCAGATCGATCCACAAGCCGCATTTTTGGCAAGTAGGCCGTTGTATCAAACCACAACATCTAATAATGTGGTGTTATATGGTCCGGCAGAAACTCAGTTATTGCCCAATAAAAAATATGGATGGCGGGTAAAAGCAACTGCTACCGATGGGATTAGTGAAACATCAGTGTTCAAAAACAACGGCTACAGTGAGATTTTCTATTTCACCTATACCGATGCCTGTAAAGAGCCGGAGCTTATACTGGGCGTTTCGCAGGGACCGACCAGTCAAAAAATTACATGGCAAGGGATTGATCATAACCGATATCATATCCAGTATCGTAAAAAAGATGCAGAAAATGCGGTTTGGTTTGAAACCAGTACGATTAATGAATTTACCACAATATACAATCTCGAACCCGGTACTACTTACGAGTTTAGAGTAGGGGGCGAGTGTACCGAAAATACTGGATATACGTATTCTCAGGTATATGAGTTTACGACCACTATTGTGGCTAGTGATGAGCCTACATACAATTGCGGGATCACTCCCGAGATTGTGATTACCAATCAGGAGTTACTACCTACATTGGGAGTAAACGAAGTCTTTACTGCAGGAGATTTCCCGGTAACGGTTAAAGAATTGGCCTTTGGTAGTGGTACTGCCAGTACTGGAGGTACCTACACCGGTTGGGGATTTATTGTTGTACCTTATCTAGAAGACACAAAACTAAAAGTAAATTTTGAAGGCATACAGATCAATACCGATTACCAATTGATTGAGGGCGTTGTCTATACTGATTATGACCAGAATTGGGGTGGGGTTAGTGATGTTGGGGATGAGGTTGCAGCTTTACAAGATTTTATTGTGATAAGCACTCAGGCTATTAGAGTTATAAAAGAAAGATTGGACGATCTTGTTGCAATTATAAAAGACAATATTGATACAAGTCAACAAACAAAACTTACTCAAGAGTTTTATCGAGATATTGCAAATGATCAAAACAATAATTTAACTAAAGAAGATAGGGATAAACTATACAAGTTAGCCAATGATAGAAAAAAGGTAAAAACGATAGTTGAAAGAGCTAAAGAGGAGTCTAAAAAAGGGAGCACGAATGATTTGATAAAAGAAAACTTAGTTTCAAACTTTAAAGATATATCTACAGAAGAATCAGAAGAGGTTGTATTATATGATGATGAAGAATATTTTAAAAAGTTATTGCAACAGATTCGTTGTGCTTTTATTTCAGGTGAAGATGCTATTAATATTCCTGAAAAATATTTAAGTATAGACAAATTAACAATTGGGTCTTTTACGTATGGAGTTGATAAGAAAGAAAAAATAAATGGAGAGAGAATTTCTATAGCAACTGTAAGGCCAATTTCTGGTGCTAAGATGATTTCAGGGATTCAAGATGCTAAAATAAGGAATAAAAGCTCAGATGGTAAAATATCGTTTACTGGTTTTGATATTTTAGTGACAAACCCTAAATATACAGAAACTGGAGGAGTAGATCCTTTAGACCATTTTATGGATTATTTATTTCCTACGGAAACATCTGTACGTAGTGATTTTGACTATGTATGGAATTCTGGAATTAGTACTAAAATTAATAATAATATAAAATTAGAAAGGAAAGAAATTGATCAACTAAAGCAGATAGCATCTTGTGGTACAAAGTTTTTAAATGAGGAAGAAAGATATAAGTTGATTAAAGCTGTTTTACTATATGATAGCAATGAATATTATGAAGACCTTGTTTTAGATATAATTGCTACTATTGACACAAAACAAAAAGCGAAAGACCTTTATGATCGGATAAATGCAGATACTAAACTACAAGAACTTATTATCAATGATATTGATGATATAACCACAGTTCTGTTTTATGATGTAGGGAATGAGAATAATCTTTCTCGTTTTACAAAGGAATATTTTAAACTATTTAAAAGGATATATTCGAATGATGAATTAGCGAATTTGTATTCATCAAAACAGTTTCCTGAAGAGAATAAATTTTTCTTTTATGGATTTGATTATGACTGTGATTTTACCCTGTCTGTAGATAAAAGAGAAAATTTACTCATTATTAAAGAACAGCCCAGAGTTTTTGATGTAAATTTAGGTAAGACAGGTCACTGTGTAGATAGAGGAAATGAAATTGAGCATTCGTTTGTAGCAAGCGATATTTTAGCAGTCTCTATTGCAGATGATAATGTTAGTTTATTTGGAGAAAAAGAAAAAATAATGATGCCTGCTTTGGCTTATTATCTTTTAATAAAAGCTGCTAATAATGAAGAACAGGAAAAAATAATTAATGGATTAGTTGCTATCGTTGGTGTAATTACTCCTTTTGATGAGTTTTACTTTTTATCACAAGCATTAAAATTATCACAGAGAGGCTTAAAAGCAGCAAATTTGATAGTTTTTAAAGGATTAGCAAAAGTAGATAACATTAAAGTTCCTCTTAATTCATTAGGGAAAAAACTTAAAGATGAAGCTCCAGCAGATATCAATAAATACGTTAACTTTGTAGAAGATGTTGGCAATACTGGGAACAACCTAACAAGACGACTTGATGATTTTCCTAATCTAGCAAAACGACTTGAAGATATAGGAGATGCAGCCAGAACTAAGTTTCTTGATGATTTTGCTGATGTATCAGATGATATTATTAAAAGATTAGGAAAGTATCCTGAGAGTGTAACAATATGGTCTAATCATACTTCTGAGGCGCAAAAATTGATTTATGATAATATTAATATTTGGCTGAAGCATATTGAGGCTAGAAAATCAATAATTAAAGGAGATTATAGTAAAGTTGCTGATATATTTGGAAAGCAAATTTTACGAAGTAGGAAAGGGTATATAACAAATATGACTGATAAGCTTGTTGAAAAATCCAAAATCATAGCAAATAAAACTAATGACATTGAGAATATTGCAAATAATATAAAAATAGATAAAAACATAATAAAAGAAGTAAAGGAACATTTATGGGTAAAAGAACATTTAGTAAATACGAATCTAGGTCTTTATAGAGGAAGGTTTGCTAAAGATGATTACGATATAGCACTTTGGGAAATGGCAGAAGAAGGATTTAAAAAAAGAAAAAAATATTATGATACAGATCTTAAAGCATATGAATATATAGAAATTAATGATGGGATTAGTGATTTTAAAAATTTAATTGCTCATGAGTATATAGAATCTAAGTTAATGAAAAGTGGGATGAGCTATACTAGTATGAATGTTTCAAATGGTACTGATGTTTTTGATATAGGAGCACATGATTTAGCTCCTCGATTTAGCTGGAGAGGATTCAATAATTTTGGTCGTAATACAAACATAATTATTAAAAATGTTGATAAAAATGATTTATCAAATCTTGATGAAATCGTCACACAATTTAAAGAAATTTATCAATTGAAATGATTAAGAATGATTTATATAATAGATTTATTAATGATTTTATTTTCATAACGGAATTTAATCACACTAAACATGGGTTAATAGATTTTTCCATAGCTAATGCTTGTCTTCTTGCACATGCTTTTACTCAAATTAATGAATGGAAGACTAATATGAAAGTAGATCCAATGTATTTTAAAGGAAGTTTTAATCTTATACCGATAGTATTTGGAGAAGAAAATAATTTTGAAATAGATTTGGTTAGGGATGATTTAAAGGGGAAAATTCAATTACTTAGTTCCCCTCGAATGAAAAAATTTATTCATTTATTTCTATCATTATATATTTATTGGGAACAAAATAAGGATGTTAACCCAAAAACTTTTTACAATAATAATTTACTAAATCCATATGAACCAATTATAATATTATATAAAAGAGGAGGATTTATAAATAAAGAAAGTAAAACTGGAGGTACAATTTTTGTCGGTTCAATATTTGTATCTAGTAGTTATTTAGAAGGGGAAGTAACCCTATTATTACCGTCACTTGAAGAAGGGTTTTTGAATTATGTGGATAAATCATTTAAAAATAACAAAATCCCTACTCAAGAAGAAATAGATCAAATTTATAAAGAATGGAAAAGGCTTACCTAAACAGAGCTATATTAGATAATCTAACTGGAAAACTCTGGAGCCTATTTTAAGTTCGATTCATTCTGACATATAGCACATACGGGAGGAGCATCTATTATTGCAAAATATTTACAAGGACTATTTAAATATTAAAGTATGAAAGGATTATTTTTTTTAGAATCACAAAAAACATATATTGATTTTAAACACTATGAGAATATTATAGGTATGGAAATCCCACCTATGATGAAGTTGTTTTATCAAAGTTTTGATTTTAGTGAATCATTCTCTATACCAGAATTCTATCATCCAATTTATGAATCTAAGTATTATATTGGAGATTTAGTATTTGAGCAATTAAAAAAGTGGCCAATAACATTAGATAAAATTGATACCCTAGATGAAATTACAAATAATTGGGAAATCAAAAAAAATGAAAAGGATTGGTATACAAATCATTTACTAAGAATTGCTCAGATTGATATTGGTGGAGGCATTTATATAGGAATGCAAAATGAATTGAAAGATAATGTAATATTAGATATTTGGGATTCGGAAGAAAGAAATATTCCAATTTCTAACAATATATTTGATTTTTTTAATGGTTTAGAATTGATTTTAAATGAAGAAAGTTTATATGGATACAAATACTCACAATTATATAAAAACTGGGGAGAAGATTTTTGGAGAGTTAGGAGCTAAATATTTGGCAAAGCTGTAAAAACAGCAAGCTTGTGGCAAAAATTTGTAGGGCTGTTTAAAAAATCGACAAACTACAAATATCAATTATTGGAGATTCTGGTAATTCGGATGTTGGTCCTTTTTTAAAACTGAAATAATACTATGACATACTTATATCACAAATGGTTTTTCTTTCTGGATAAGGAAGATGAAATTAATTTAAGCGATAATCCATATACCTATTTTAAAACTTATTTTGAAGAATCGCTATCCGTCAATATTTCAAAACGTTATGATATGAATGACGAAAACGGTATCTATTATCATGATGTAATTTCTATGGATTCAATTAAAGAATACCATAAGCTGAATCATCTGAATAAACCTATGTTTACAGTAAAGCACTTCAAAAATACTGTAATTTTAGAATCTTTTGATAACCAAATTTTAAAAAGCACTACAATTTTCAATTTTGATGATAATAAAAAACAATTATCAAGTATTGTATTAAATGAGAATAAAAAGTTAGAAGAATACCGAGAAGTTTTTTACGAAAACCATCGAGAATTAAAGGAAAAAATAGTATTTAAAACTGACTATAGTTGGCAGGTACATGAAGAAGATTTAATGGATCAAATCTAAACCACTATTTTTTAGGTTTACTCTTATCCGAAAGTCACAAAATCGATTGAATTTTCCTTTTGGCTATAAAAGCATCAATCACGGAGAAGTTTACAAAGAAATTAGGAGACCCTTATGATGCTCATCATATTATAGAAAATCATTATGGTGGAGACAGTAAGTGGTGGAATATTCACCCTGCTCGTTTTCCTGATCAACATCAAGTAGGCATACATGGGAAAGGTTCTCCTGCTAGAGAATTGTTTAAATAGAAAATAACTATGAAGAAATATGATTTTTTAAAGAAGTATGTTTTAAATAACTCTGGTGAACAAAATCAAGAATTAAGGTTAAAACATTATTTTTATCCTATAAACCAAAATTATATTAAAAGTATTCAAGAAAAGTTACATATTCCAATCGAACTACAAGAGTTTTGGGAAACTATTGGTTATGGTTTTTTTCATAAACATGTTGATTTATCTACTAATAGATTTATGGGACCAGAAACTTTTCAAATGATTAATTTACGGGAAGATTTTTATGAATTTGATCCGGACTTAGATCTTTATGAAGAAATAGAATATCAAGATAAACTTATTTTCTTCGAAGTTAACGAGAGTGTTTATTTACTGATAAGTAAGCAAGATATTGATGGTAAGAATGCTATTTATTATTTTAATGAGAAAATAGCAGACTCTTTAGAAGAATTTTTAATTCGATTTGATAAAGAAGGGCATTATTATGAAGATGATATAATTATTTAATTATAAAATAAATTGGATTTTTTTCTTATTAGAGGTACAGGTAATTTATTGAAAAGGTGGCAAATAGACCCAAAACTTTTACCACCACTAATTAAATAGATAATGACAAAAATAAAACAATTAGAATATTGGGATCTATTCTGTAAGGAAGAAAAATCATTCAGTGATGGTTACTTTTATTCTCTTTTTATGGAGATTACCTTTAACGATTTATATTATATTTATAAGCATTTCCCGAATTCAGATAAACTAATTTTAAAAACAAAGAAATATTTAATTTATCAGGATCTAAAATTCGAAAAAAAAATTACACCAGCATTACTTGAAGTTCTAATAAAATTAGATTTTGAAGAGAAGAAAACTCTATTTCAGGCACACAATGAATTCGATTACTTATTAAAGAAGTGGACTTTTATTTATGAGAAGGATTTTGTTAAAGTAGCCGAAATGATTGAAGATGATGAATTATCCCAAGAGTTTTTCAACTATAAGATAAGTGATAAAGAGGCAATGTATGCCTTAGATGATGCTCTTTATGGTTTAACAAATGATTTCGATTATCGATTATATTTATTTGAACCTTTAACAAAATTAAATTATTCAGGAGAATACATGTTTCAATTTAAAAGCTTTGGCGGTATCTATGCTATTTCAGACAATATTGTTTATTATTCTTATAAATAATAATTCTCGCTAAAGATTTTGACCAAGCTAATGCAATATTAAAACAAGATTTACCGTATTATTACGTTAAAAATATCAATAATGCATGGGATGATGTTTTAGGTTCGATTGTTAGAAACGGTAACGAAGTTGAATACACTAATCCTGCAGGTAAGCTTTTGAAGTGGACAGAGCAGCATCCTAGCTCAATTAAACAGTCGATTGAAAGTTCTTTATCAAGTGCTAATCCAGGTAAAGCAGTTGAAGGGAAAGTAGGTGATTTTATACAGAAACAAGATTTAGAAATAGAAGCTTTTGGTTTGAAAATTAATAATTCAACTACTAACAATTTAGCAGGTGATATTGATATAATGACTAAATCTCATATTATAGAAGTAAAGAAATCTTTTAAATCAATAAAAGAAGGTCAGTTGGATAAGTTTATTGATAGCAATTTAGATAATTACCTAAATCCTATGCAGAAAAAACCGATTTTATACATAGATGAATTACTGACTGCCGCAGATAAAGCAAAAGTTTTATCACAAATACCTAGTAATGTAAAATTGATTAATTCACTTGATGAACTTATGAAAATTATAAAATAATGGGGCTACTAATATTATCAAAACGATTATTAAAACCTGAAGAAATAATAGGGAGTATTGCTGTTATATCATTAAAAAAAGGCTTGAAATTTCATTTAGAGGAAAGAGATAAAACTGTTAAGAATTATATTGACTTATATCTAGCTAAACGATATGACCAAAATGAAGATGAGCAATATTTTTATTTAGGATTAGAAAATGATCAGATTGAAATTACCCATAAAAATCAGTTGTTTTATCGTTTAGGTATAACCGATCAAGCAGATTATGATCGATTAATGTATGATTTTTCGTTAGAATATCTGAGATTGAACCCTGATCACTGTATTTCTTTTTATGGGGAAACTTTCTTTTTTCTTGAAGATTTAGAAAAGATAGATGCTGATAGAGGTTATTTTGAAGACTGGTGTTTTACTTCACTATCTTAATTTTACTAACCATTTAAAGTCTTAAAGTAAAATTCGTACTTACAGGAAAAAAAGGTAAGGTTGGTCAAGCAGGGAAATTAGTAAATAAAAGTGCTGCTGATTTTGTGAATCCCAATAATAAGAAGCCAATATTATATATTGATGAAGTGCTTCCGAGAACACCAGAAGGTAAGTTGTTCCCTTCTGATCAATCTTATATTAACAAGCTGAAATCAGAAGGGATAGAGGTGGTTAATTCTCTCGAAGAATTAATTAAATTAATAAAATAATATGGCTGCATCAACTTTAGATATCTTATATAAAGAATGGGAAGATGAATCAAAAATTCTTGCTGATTTAAAATTAAGTTGTTTGAAAATCAATGGAGATTTTTATGTTAATGAAGATGAAGTGCAAATTCATAAGAGTTATAAAAATTCAGAATCAAGCATAATTCTGGAAATTGAAAGCGAAAAATCTTTAAATTGGTATTATAAAGAATATCCTTCTTCAAAATCAGAATCAGAAGATAGGATTCCATATTTTGTTTTTAATCCAAACATAGGAGGATATAAAAAATTATTTACTATTGTTACATGTAATTGCTATCTAGACTACAAGTTGGTTTATGATTTTTTTAAAGAATATCTAAATTTGAACAGAGAAAAATATATTTATATAAATAAGTATATTTGGTTCGGGTGGAAAGATATTGAAGAAACTCTTTCAAAAGGAGGATACTATGATAACTGGTATGATGAACTAGTAATAAGGAAAACAAGAAATTCTGATCTAGATTCAAATTAGTTTACTTATCTATATATATGTTTTTTTCGCTTTCATTCCTTTAAGATCCATATCAAAAAGATTATAGATAAAAGATTTATTTTCTTTTTAATGATTTATAACTAGTGCTTTAAATCAAAGTGTTAATTCTATCTAATGAAGGTAAAATACTATTTGATTTAGATACTGTAGGTATAGTTAAAGTCGAATTAACAGGAAGATTACCTGATAGAGTTCCAGATATATCTTTAAAGCCTAAAGATGAAATATTTCCTTATTCAACTGAAGTTAGTGCTGCTGGAGTTCCTATAGCAAGAAATATAGATACTGAATATAAGATACTTACAGAAATTGCTACTAAATTAGGTAATAATAATAAAGCAAAGGGAGTAGTTAGGTTGTTTACAGAACGTCCCCCTTGTAATAGTTGTAGTAATGTCATAGATCTATTTAGTAAAAAATATCCTTTAATAGATGTTGAAATTATCCATAATAAAGGAGTAATGTTGATTAATTTTTAATTTACAAGAGATGAGATATTGGAAATATCAAGAGTTGGTTGATTCTATAAATGAATCTTATCTATTAGGGTTAGACCAAAATCGTTCAATACAGCAATCTATAGCGGGAGTGTCTGAAGACTTTTGGTTTTATCCGGAAGATGAAAATATAGTTACTAATTTAATAACACTTATTCAAGTTTTAGATTTAAGTATTGAAAATATGAATGGTGTTTATCAAGGTACTATAAAAGTATTTGAAAACCAATTAAAGTTAATCACGGATGAATTACTTTATAAAGAGTTAGATAATACTGAAGTTGATCTTATTAAATTGTCTATTTTAGATATACAAGAAAGAATTAAAACAACTAATATTATATTTCTTTAAATCTAATACTGAAATTAATAGTATAGAAAAGTTTAGTAGATAAATTAATAGAATTTAAATAATATGGCACATGTAGATATAAGGTATAGAAATAAGTCTTTTGAAGAAAATCCACATTTGATTACTTGGGTTCAATTATTTTTGATTAATTTACTTAGTTCAGTAATCGATAGAGACTTATGGATGGATGAATTAATTGAAGAATGGGAAATGAATTTAGAAATAGACATATATAAATATATTTTTGATAAAGAAATACTTAATTCTAAAGAAAAAGAAGATTGGGCAATAGGGTTTTTAAAAAATGCTGAAGATAAGATGAATGAATTAACATTAAAAGAATTTGCCAAACTAATTGATGAAGAGATAAGTGAAAAAGTAGATTATTATAGAATAAAAAATGTCCTAATAAGATTACGAGTGATGATAGAAAACTCAAGAGAAACTTCTTAGTAAAATCAATAACGCAGGGGTAAACTTCCTACTAGGCTTGTAGAAGGCAAAAATATATTTAGAGCGTCATCCCAAGAATACAGTCTAGCTAAAAAGTTATTCAAAGAGTATCGACAAGGAGTGATATATATGAACAAAGTAAAATTTTTCCAAAAGAAAGATTAAAGGAATTTAAAAAATCTTTTGGAAAAAGAAACTTAGCTTCAATAAAAGGAAATGTAGGAAATAAAAAATATTCTGGAAAAATTAGACGAAGTGGTGACGAATTTGAAGGAAATCCTATTTTTGATACCTACAAAGTAGATAAACAAGGAAATATTGATGTTGATGGGGCTTGGAGTCGTGAGTGGGATACAGAATATGTAATGTTATCCGAAATAGCACAAAGTAAAGGAGCGGTTAAAGGTGGTGTATATCCAAAAGTGAAAGGAGAAATTATTATATCCTCAGAGCTTCCTTATTGTGTATCTTGCCAAGGAGTAATACAAGATTTTAGTGATATGTTTCCTAATTTAGATGTAATTTTAATAGACGGTTTAAGATGAAAATAACAGAAATTATGTTTTCAGGATTAGCTGCAAAACAATACGCTTATTTTTTTAATAGAGAAAACAATACAACTATAAAAATATCTACAGAAAGTAAAGAAGGAATTTCTTTTGTAACGATAGATTTTAGTGACACTCATATTGATTTAGCTCTTAGTTTTATGTATAAAATAGGAGAACTTCAGGAAGGTCTGAGAACTGGTAGAGAACTTTTGCTTCCAATAGGTCAATACCCGTTGCCTCCAAAAGAAGAAGAGAGTTAATTACTTAGCATACGCTTTTATGGAATAAGTAAAATTATTAATGAAAAAAGTATAACTAACTCCCATTCTAATAGACCTAATGGTACAATAATAGAGTTTGAAGTTCCTAAATGTTTAGATGATAAACTTAAGAAAGATGCAATTCCACAACATAAATCTGGAGCAAACATCTTAAATAATAATTCTCCTCAAATAGTAGACTATAATCAACCAGGCAATCCTTTTGGAATTAAAGAATCTTGGCAAACTTTAATAGAGGAAAATTATATAAAAGGTAGTGTTAAAGTAATAAAATAATAATGTATGAGTAATAATTTAACTTTAAGTGGAGGCATTGTAGCCTATGTAATTAAAGAGGGAAACGGTTTTTTTTATTATTCTGAGAATTCTACTTGGTTACTTGATGATTGGGAACGAGAGATCAATGACAAAAGTTATTTTAAATTTTTAACCCAGTTTGAATTAGATGTGCCATTATATGCGACGAATGTGTTAAAAAATAACCTTCCTCAAGTATTGATTGATTTTGATAATAAAAGATTAATCAATAATTATTATGATCAAGCACTAGAAGATAGAGTTCCCAGGTTATGGAATGGTACTTGGGTTGAAGATATAAATAGTTTTCTTGATCTAATTCCCAAAGAACAGCGATATTGGGAATCTACGAATGAAGAATCTTAGTTTTTAATTCACTAGGCAAAGGATATATATTCAAGAGGGAGTAACTGTTTTACTTGCTCTATTTTGTTGTTTAAAACTAGGGCATGAATGAAAAAAACTATATTTCTTTTTTAGATGATTATTCAAACAAAATCGATGAAACTATCGGTTTAGAAATTAACGAGATCAACCAACTAGAACAAGATTTTAATGTTAAGTTTCCAACTGTATATGTTGATTTTTTATCTAAATATGGTAAAAGAAGTGGCTACTTTTTGAGTAGTTATTTAGTGACTATTGATAAATTAGGAAATAATAGAGAATCCGCTTTAGATGCTAGTTATGATGAAATAGATAATATAAAAGTTGAAGTTAAAAACAGTTATTTTTTCTTTGCTCAATGGCAAGGGTATAATTTTTTCTTTTTTGATTGTTCTACTAAAGAAGATGACCCTCCAATATACATATTAACAGATACTCCTGAAATAACAAAGTATAAAGATAGCTTTACAGAGTTCTTGAGAGATGAGGGATTAAAACCTTTGTTAGAGAATTTATCTTAAAGTTAGTAACCGTATTTTAAGTTTGGTTACAAGTACATCAAGAAAAGTTTTAATTATTTTTTTTTAACATTACTTTGATTGAAGGTTTAGTTACGCATTAATTATGGAAAAAGAAAAATTGATTAGTGCTGGTTTTTCTCATCGTTACAAACCTGTACTAAAAAAAATTGATAAACATTGTCTAGGATATAGCAATCTTTTTAAAGAAGGAGGTTTAATTATGATTGATCTGATTTATATAGAATTTATAGATGAATGGAAAGTATCTTATATACGTTTTGAAGGTAATTTTGCGTTTAAACTATTAAAAGAAAACCTAGAAGAGTATGATTTAGAATCTGTCGTAGAGTTTGTTAAAAAGTTTCCACCACAAACTTTCTAAGTTATTTTTTATCATCGATCCTTACCTCAATAATAGAGATGCAGCCGTTGTGGATTTTGTTTTATTATCATTGTAAACACAAGATCATGCAAAAGGAGAACTATTTGCTGTCAGACTGAGCTTATCGAAGTCTTTAACCCATACCGTTTTCGAACTATTTTCGACAAGCTCAGATTGACAATTCGCTTTATTGTATATTCTACATATCGAAGTATTTTGTTTTTTCTGTTTCTTTACTTTTGATCTCTTCTTTTCATTTCGTCATGCTGAACTCGATTCAGCATCTCACTGGTTATGTTTTGACTTCTTATGCGATCCTGAATCGAATTCAGGATGAGGTTTGTTATCTATAATCTTTTATTGTCAGACTGAGCTTATCGAAGTCTTTAACTCATACCGTTTTCAAACTATCTTCGACAGGCTCAGATTGACAACTCGTTTTACTCTTCATAGGCGAGATTTAAAAACTGAATAGCTTGTTTCAAATCAATTAACTGTATATGTGCTATGTTTTTATGAATTTAAAGTGTTTCCATTTACGAATAATAAACATACATATATTTTGTACCGAAGGTACAAAACACAACAATGAAGAATGATTACACAATAATGAAGAATGATTACACAACAATGAAGAATGATTATACAATAATGAATGGTGATTGTATAAAAATGAAGAGTATTTACTTATAAATACAATACAAATTTTATATACTTGTATTGTAAACCATAATAAAGAATATGATATGTTACAATTTAATTTCAAAAAAATATTTGTAGCCAGAGGAATAGAAAAACCCTTCACCTATTTGGTAAAAAAAGGATTTTCGGCACGAGCAGCCACAACAATTAGCAATAGTGAAATGCGTTCGATGCGATTAGATATGCTAGAAAAAGTGCTTATTACACTCAATTGTACTCCAAATGATGTTATTGAGTGGTACCCTACCGAAGATGAGTTAAATACATTAGATCAAAAACATTCATTATTTGAAATCAGAGGTAAAGACGAGAAAATAAAAATACGACTGACCAAGATGATTAACGAGATACCCTTAGACAAACTAGAAGAAATAGAACAGTTTATACAAGCAAAGAAGAAGGAGTAACTGGAGAAAGAAGCTATAAATCAACGGTACTTGTTAAATATTCATAATATTATCTATATTTGCCCTCTTTAATTTAACCCAAATTTAAGAACATGAAAAATTTATTTTTGTTTTTGGCAATATTTGCTTCAGTATTAGTTACTTCTTGTAGTAGTGATGATGACAATACAAATTCAAATCCATCAAAAGCAATTGTAGAACTCAAAGAGAGTATGCCTAACATTAGTTATACTTTTACATGGAGCGCGGCAACAGATGCCGATGGTGATACTGTTACTTATGATTTTTATGTAAATGATCAAAAAGTAGATTCTGACAATGCAAGTACAGAATTTGTATTACTGTTTTCTGAGATAGAAGGATTATCATATCCTTTTACAATTAAAGTAGAAGCAAAAGACGGAAATGAAGGTACTTCAACTAGTAATGAACTTACAATTCAAGATCCGATTATATCAAATTGGAACTTTTTTTCTAGTGCAGAAGTAGTAGATGGTGTGGTAGGTACTCTAGAAGAAGGTACGCCTTGTGAAAAAACAGGATTTGTAGACTTTAAAGCAGATGGAACATATATAACAAGAAGTTACATTGAAGATCGAAATAACGAATGTATATTTGATAATGAAACCAATGGTACATGGGAGAATCTTGGCAATAATGTCTACAGGTTTAAGTTTGATACAACGACAAACGAAATACCTGTATCAATAGAAGGAAACACATTGACAATCACAGGTAGAGAAGACTCTTCTGTTTATGTAAAATAGTCTTGATATCACATAACTGTTAAAATATGGAACCACCCTTGTCTTAGGGTGGTTTTTCTTTGGATAGCTTCTTAATTTTTTGTTAATTCGCGCATTCAAATTCTTCCCCAAAAGAGTTTGAAGGAAAAATTGGCCCAAATTATTTTTTTAACCTACTAATGCAAAGTATTTGAAGAGACTATTACTAGTATTCTTACTGTTACCTTTTGTATCCATCTCGCAGACGTTGGATTATGGCACTATTACCCAAAGTAAACCTTTTAAGGTCAGTGGGCAGATATCTGCTAGTGGGGTGTA
The DNA here is from genome assembly GCF_006443095.1 of Aquimarina algicola. Lineage (GTDB taxonomy): Bacteria > Bacteroidota > Bacteroidia > Flavobacteriales > Flavobacteriaceae > Aquimarina > Aquimarina algicola. The sequence goes on along the minus strand of NZ_VFWZ01000001.1, from coordinate 674,050 downwards.
TTTTAACTCTAATCAAAACGAAAACAGAGCCCCATATACGTATTTCTTGCAAGGAGCTCTAAATATTAATATTTACAGTTTTTCAATTCCTATTTCTTATAGTTTTTCTAATCAGGGAGAAGATTTGGGATATCAATTACCTTTTGATTTTAATCGTATCAGTTTACACCCAAAGTACAAATGGGTTACCGGGCATATTGGTAATGTAAATATGACGTTTTCTCCCTACACACTCAGTGGGCATCAATTTACAGGAGGAGGAGTCGATATCACCCCACCGGGAGCTTTCAAAGTAAGTGCCATGGCAGGTCGATTGCTCAAAGCAACCAACGATGATGATGACCCGCGAACTGTGCCGGCTTTTAACCGGATGGGATATGGGATCAAAACCAGTTACGAAAAAGAACGGTACAAAATAGGAGTCATCGGTTTTTATGCAAAAGATGATCAAAATTCAATAGACTCAATACCCGAAGCCAAAGGAGTACTACCACAAGAAAACCTGGTTGTAAGTGTAGAAGGAGAGGTAAAACTAGGCAAAAGCTTTAGCCTACAGGCAGAATATGCATCTACAGCGATTTCAAGAGATACAAGAGCACAAGAAATCGATGCAGAACAAGCTTCTCCGATTTCGGCAATTTTCAATAACAGGGAGTCTACAGAATACTATAATGCGGTACGTACTCGATTTGGGTATGCCTTTGGTAGAGTAAGCCTTGGTTTGGGATACGAGCGCATAGATCCGGGATATGAGACGCTGGGAGCATACTTTTTTAATAATGATTTTGAAAATATTACCCTCGATGCCTCTAACTCCTTTTTTAGAGATCGATTAACCTTGGCGATAAATATTGGTTATCAAAGAGATGATCTCGATGACTTAAAAGCCAATAATACCAATCGTACGGTAGGGTCACTTAATGCCACTCTGGTGGTTTCAGATCGGTTGAATATTTCTGGATCATATTCTAACTTTTCTACATTTACCAATATAAAACCAAATCAGTTTGACGAAATTAATGATGCAGACCTTCTCGATGAACAAGTAGAAGCCTTAGACTTTAGACAACTCTCTCAAACCGCTACGCTGACCGCAAGTTATGTATTGTCTAATAAAAAAGCATCCAGACAAAACCTAATCCTTAATTATTCTTTGAATGATGTTGTAAACGAGCAAGGAGGGATCGTACGACTTGGCGATGCCTCTACATTTCATAATATGAATGTGGGGCATACGATAGATTTTTCTGAAAGAAACCTAAACATCAGTACTGCTATCAATGGTACGTATAATACTATCGGTAGAGATGAAGCCACAACTTGGGGGCCAACTATAAGTGTAGGAAAACGATATTTCAAAAAAACACTAAACACAAGAATCTCTGCGGGATACAATAGTTCAAACAGCGCTACAGCCAAGACCAACGTCACCAACTTAAGAGGAGCCATTACCTATACATTAAAAGAAAAACATAATTTTAACCTTAATGCAATACAATTGTTTCGAGAAGGAGCTGCCAATGGTAGATTGAGTGAATTTACTGCTACCTTTGGATACAACTATGCCTTTGGACTTAAAAAACCAAAAATCAATTTTAAAAAGAAAGAAAAAAAGCCTAAAGAAGATAGTGATTCAATCAAAATTCAATATAGAAAGTACCAATACTTAGGGTTGCCAAAAGAGATTACTCCACAATTATTATCCTTACCAGAAAAAGAAGGTTTTGCACATTTGATCAAAGATCGAAAAGGAAAATTGAGTGATCTGGGCGAGCAGCTTAAAGAAACTGAAGAAAAAGATAAAAAAGTATACAAAGAGATTGCCATAAACTATCTCAAAGCCATGAATACGTATTTTGATTTTGCAGAATTCTATAACCAAAAGATATATGAAGCATATTTGAAGTTGGTAAGAGAAGCGCAACAGATCGACCGAGAGATAAGAGACGAGTATACAGTACTGAGTGCAAAAATCAATAGTGCAGAAGAAAAGGATCCTGAAGATCTGGAACGACAAAAAGTTCTTGAACAGCGATATGAAGCCCATACAGAACTGCTAACCTCATTGCTTAAATGGAATCTTGAATTACAAGATATAGAAAACCCAACAGGAGCTATCAAGATGCTCAAAAAACGTAATGCATCAAAGGTATTTGCCATGTATGAGGCAGAAAAACCCGAAGAAAAAATTATTAAATTCATAGAGATTCGATTAGCGGATATGTTTCATAAATTGCTAAAAGAATAAAAACACCAATAATATATACTATCAAATCATATATAATATAAAAGATGAACTACAGAAAGAGACTTAGTTTTTTGTGTATAGCAATAGTCCCAATCCTTTTATGGGCTCAAAAACCCAAACAAAAATCTTGCTATTTTTACAGTTGGAATTTTCCTGAGATAACTACAACAAGTACCAAATTAGGTATTATTATAGATGAAAAACCACTGCCAACTTCCGTAATAATCGATGGACCTAATGGTAAAGAAACTGTAGAGAATAATATCATAATTGCGGATACTGAAATTTCTACCTTTATATTGGATCAACTAGATTTAAGAACTTTTGAGTTAGTTCCTATACAAGAAGCAGGTATTTTTTTAGAATTAACTCCGATAGCACCTTCTTTTATCCTATCAACATCAAAATTTACTGAAGGACCTCTGAGTGCACCAATACATCGTTTTTCAGGAAATTTAGAACATATAAGCGGCATCAAAGTAACCATAAAGAAGGGAGAAAGCACAGTGCTTTTTGAAGAGACTATAAAAAATCGTTCAGATTTATTGCGTATTGAAGAACTAAACGGTGTTCCTATCCCAACTCCTGATATCGCATTAAAAAGTATCCAGGATGAGTTTTTTGCTAATGTGCCTGCATACAACAGTCAAGCCAGGCATATTTTTATAAATGATACAGAAAATAAGGTTATAGAAGTAATACAAAAAACATTAGATGTTCGCCAGGATAAAGAAAGATTCTTTTTATATTCTTTTAATAAAAAGAAAGGATTTGAACTTGAAAAAATAAAAGAATCTGTTGAGAGTTTAGAAGATTTATTTGATGCAAGAAAAGCAGAACAAAACACAAATGGATTAAGAGCATTATTGACTCCAAAAATTGAGTTCTGGCAAGCAGAAGCATCAAAATATAATCCTGAGGATAAAAAAGAAAAGAAAATATATTGGGGTTTATTAGCCAATGTATCGGGAGCATATTATGCACTAGGTGAATATAAAAAAGCTCTCGAAGTTGCAGAAAAACTAAAGTCTGTAAAGTATAAAGAAGATTATACGTACTTATATACCTTACCTGAGAAGAAATTAAAGGCTCAGCAAACATATCTAAATGAGGATGGTAAACCTGCAAAAGAGTATTTGAATATAGATTTTCGAGATACACATAATCCGGATTTTATACAATATCTTAATATAGGAGATCAAGTAACTGTTCAAAACGCTTTTCGGACGTATGAGGCCTATAAACAAAAGAGAGCCAAAGCACAATTCCTGTATAAAATCTTAGCTATTAATGCTTATCATAAAGAATTAAAAAAACTGGCAAAATCATTTACCGATAGAGGAGATGAGCGTATTGGTTTTGCAGAAAAAGACCCGTTTTTTGTGAGTTTGGTTTTTCGTTTGGGGCAAGAAACACAGGAATTAAAACTTCAGGATTTACAGATCTTTAATGAAGACGAAAAAATACTTGTGACCAAAATTACGACCAATATTAATAAGTTATTTGAACCTATTATAGATGAGTTAAAGGTTGATAATAATTATTTTATTGCTAAAGACTCTATTGTTGACAAAAGAACTGACAAAAAAGTATCAAGCCTTTTTAAGAAACTGGAAGTGCTCTTTGATCGACAAGATGTTCTGCTCAATAGAATAGCAAATACCGAAGGAAGAGCAAGAGAAGCCTTGACAGAAGATATTAAACTCCTGACAGATAAAGTTTTTGTAATCAATAGCCCGATATTACAAAAAACACCTTTTCTAGAAACGTTGGTAGACGAATTAACTTCTGAAGGAAAACTTAGTTATGCTGACAACGAAAAACTATATAAAAATATATATAAAAGATTCAAAAACATTTATGCAACTGTCTTTTTTGAAAACAATGAGTTTACAAAATATATGCATCACCGAGAGAGAGCAAAATTCAAGAAGATTCTTAAATTCTATGAAGGGATATACAAAGAAGATGTCGAAAATGTAAATTTAAAATTCAAAAATGTTTATAATCAGGATAGGGCATTAGATATGCTAATGCTTTTCTTAAAATAAAAAGATGAAAAAATATACATATATTCTAATATTAGTAATCATATCAACAAGTTGTGGTTCTTTTGTGTATAATGGTAGTTATGTGAATAGAAATGCTTCAGAGAAGATTTCAGAAGATTTTCAGATTGACATCAATGTTTTAGAGGTAAACAAAAGAGATAAAGGTAAAGGAGAATATAAGATTGATTACGAGCTTGTCAATAATTCTGATAAAATCTTTACACAAACCAAAAAGAAATATTTTGCCTTTTTTATTATAACCACAACATCAGGAAAAGAAATAGGGCATTATGAAAGGATATTCGACAAGATTCATCCCGGAACAACTGTAATAAAAGATACAAGAGTTGATCTATCTACCTATACTTTTGAGAGTATCTCTGCATCAATTTATATAGAGTGACAAAATCTTGTAAATAAAAAATATCTCCTTTGATACCTTTTTTACTCGATAATCGAGATTTAAATGCTTTGAGGCTTGCCTCGAAATCAAAATTCAGTTCCCTTAGAATGCCTCGTGAGCTTGCTCCGAGGTTCTTTACCATAATAAATAACGTATTACATATAAATTTAAGAGTGAATTTGATAGATTATTTATCAATGATTTAAAGTTTTTGAAAATCTGCTACATTTGTAAGTGAAAATACTTCTCAACTTATAAAACCTAATTTCTATACACAATTTTGTATGTTATTAAAGAAGAAAAATCGCAGGAGAAAAGTTATTAAATACTTTTTTTTAACCTTACTACTATTTATCACCTCTATTGTAGTGTATGTCTCAAACATCAATAACTTTAAAAGAGAAGGTACATTTCAAATTTCAAAAAACACAGCTCCTATTGAAATCCATAGAGACGAAAATGGTATTCCTTACATCATAGCAGAAAATAAAGCTGATGCTATACGAGGGCAAGGTTTTGTGACTGCACAAGACCGCCTTTTTCAAATTGAATACTTTAGACGATTGATAAAAGGACAATTGGCAAGCGTTATTGGTACATCTATGCTACAATCAGATATCAAAATGCGAGTATTGAATATAACTCAAAATTCAAAAAACAGTTATAAATACCTTGATGATACTACCAAAAACTTTCTTCAATGGTATTGTGAAGGTTTTAATGAATATTTGAATGTTGCTGAAGATGAATTTCCTTTTGAACTGGGTTTACTTAATATTGAACCTATACCGCTTACTCCTTTAGATATTTTAAATATTATTCATTTCATTGGATTAACCCATGGTAAGAACTTAGATGATGAAATTCTGAGTTTGAATTTATCAACTCAAATCGATTGGAAAAATGACTTGTTCCCTTATAATATAAATCCGGATAGAAAAAAACCTTTACCCTTGCCAATAGATTCACTTTCTATAGGCTTTTCAGAAAAATCAAATGTTATGAGTTCGTCTCAATTGCCCTCATACTTGGTCACTCCTCCAGAATTTGGGTCAAATAACTGGGCGATTTCGGCATCAAAATCAAAATCTGGTAAAGTGATTGTTTGTAATGATCCTCATCTAGATGCACGTTTATTACCAGGGATTTTTCATCCCGTAGGTATTTTTTGTCCTGAGTTTAAAAGTGTTGGTTTATCTATTCCGGGCGTTCCGGGCTTAATCGTTGGTCGAAATGAATATGTTGCTTTTGGGGTTACCAATGCTTATGGCGATAGTCAAGATCTATTTATCGAAAAAACTGAAGGCGACTATTATTTCAAAAATAATGATAAACTTCCTATGAAAATAAGGAAAGAGATTATTCAAATAAAAGATAGTACAAATGTAGAGATACAAGTACGTTCTACTGCTCAAGGACCTATACTTTCAGACTTTGAAATTTTTGGAGTTAAAACCAAGGATATAGTTAGTTTAAGATGGTCTCAAGCACTTTCTAAAAACAAATCTTTAGGAATTGAGCGTGCTTTGGAAGCCAAAAATGTATTTGAGTTTAGAGATGCATTAATGGAGATAGACAATATGTTTTTCAATTTTGTGATAGGGGACGTAGAAGGTAATATTGCACATCAAACTACCGGTCTTGTCCCTATAAGAAGTAATGGTCAAGGAGCAAAACCACAGTTTCCCGATCAGTTAATCAATGATTTTATTCCTAAAAAAGAAATGCCTCACAGTATAAATCCTAAAAAAGGTTGGGTAGGAACTGCCAATCATGATACGCGACCAGATGATTACCCATATTATTACTCGTCTCATTTCTCACCAAATTATCGCTATACCAGAATCCAAGAGATACTGAACAAGTCTGATACATTTGATGCTAATGATCTATGGGAACTTATTTTGGATTGCAAAAATAAACAGGCAGAGCTATTGACACCATTATTTGTAGCTGCTTTACATAAAAAAGAACATACACGTGATTTGGCCATGATATTAGATGAATGGAATTATACAGATACCATTGATGAACGTGGTGCAGCAGTATATAATGTATTGTATACGATACTTTGTAGTCTAATTTTGAATGATGAGCTACCAGACGAATTAGAAGAATCGTTTTGGAATAATGGGTATTATTGGATGCAAAGAATAGATGATTTTATTGTTTCTGATCATCAATTTATAGATAATACAGCTACTCCTGAAAGAGAGTCTTTAGAAGATTTAATTATCGAAGCCGGAATCCAAACAAAAGATTATTTGACAAAAAAAATAGGTAAGAATCAAGACAAATGGACTTGGAGTGAAATTCATACTGTATATTTTGCCAGCCCACTAAGACAGAAAGGTATAGGGAAATCAATACTTGGTTTTGAAGAATTTCCTAAAAACGGTTCCAATCAAACGATTAATAGAGGAGGATATAACAAAACTAATGATCTTAACTTTGAAACCGCTTGGTTTAGTACCTTTAGAATGGTTGCAGATCTTAATGATAATGAAAAAATGATTGGTTCATTATCAGGGGGTACTTCATCTAGAGTTTTTCATCCTTACTATAAATCGCAATTAAAAACCTGGAAAGAAGAAAAATGGGTTCCTTATTGGATTTCTAAAGAAAGAGTATTAGAATATTCTAAGTTTAAATTGGTTTTGGACTAAAAATTATCACACAAAATGCTGTCAAAAGAAACATCAGAATATATCAGTACGTTAACCGAAGAATTTATCCAAAATGCTGATCCATTGCTCGCACAAAAACAAGAAGCATACTTACGCAATCAATTCAAATGTTTTGGGATTACTACCCAGCAAAGAAGAACAATTCAAAAACCTTTTTTACACAAGACAACATTGCCTTCTAGAAAAGAACTGCATGATATAGTATATACGTTGTGGAATAAAAAAGAAAGAGAATATCATTATTTTGCACAAGAACTTTTATTAAAGTATCTAAAGACTACAGGAAAAGAAGATATTATACTTTATGAGCACATGATTACTCATAACTCATGGTGGGATACTGTGGATCTTATTGCCAATAAATTGGTCGGAAATTATTTCATTCTCTTTCCTTCAGAAAAAGAAGAGCACATTGATAAATGGTTATGTTCTAATAATATTTGGTTGCAAAGAACTACTTTACTTTTTCAATTAAAATATAAAGAGAAACTAGACAAAACTATTTTAACAGCATGTATTCATCATTTATTAGGCTCTAATGAGTTTTTTATTAATAAAGCGATTGGATGGGTATTGCGAGAATATAGTCGTACAAATCCAACATGGGTTGAAACGTTTGTGAGTACTACAAAACTAAATGCTTTGAGTCAAAGAGAAGCCCTAAGATTACTGGATTGACTATAAAAAAAGACAAAATATCTTCGTAAAATAAGAAAAGGATGGTGTTGATTTGTTACTAATATCAACTTTTATACTCTAGATGTTGCACAACTCTTTAATGTATTCAAAATGCTACGATAAATGGCATATCCAATCATTTTGAAAAAAAAGAATCTTCAAAATATAAAAACTGATTCTTAATAATTTTATCTTGCAATAAAAAGCGAGAGTAAAAATTTATAAAAAACGTCTCATTACTATAATGAATGGACTAGGATTACACATACTTATGGAGTTTCATGAATGTTCTTTTGATGCACTCAATACATTAGAAACATTAGAAGAAACGATGAATAAAGCTGCAGTTGCCTCTGGAGCGACTATTATAAAATCGATATTTCATAAATTTGCACCTCAAGGGGTAACCGGTGTTGTGGTCATTGCAGAAAGCCATCTGGCAGTGCATACTTGGCCAGAGCATGGATATGCAGCAGTAGATTTTTTTACCTGCAATACAAATATGGATTATCATATTGCTTATGAACTGCTGGCAAAAGCATTAACATCTCAAAAACACAGTTATAAAAGTGTAGAACGAGGTTTAATAAATACTAATATAGAAGGGTATTAAATGAATTATAAGAAACTAAAAAAGCGATCTTACGAAATTCTAGAAAAAGGAGCTCCGGACGATACATGGAGTAGAAGAGTTGACTTTTTTATAATTTTTTTAATTTTCTTAAACATTCTTGCTGTAATCTTAGAATCAGTTCGATCATTAAAAGAAGAATATCAATTAATTTTTGATTTTATAGAGCTATTTTCTATATGTATTTTTTCTATCGAATATGTATTTAGAATATGGTCTATTACAGAAAAAGAAGAATATTCGAAACCAATAAGCGGGCGGTTAAAATATCTGTTTTCCTTTTTTAGTATTATTGATCTATTAGCAATAGTACCGGCTTATATTCCACTATTAGCAACTGTAGATTCTAGAGTGATCAGAGGTATACGATTGGTACGATTGTTTAGAATTTTAAAATTATCAAGGTATAACAGAGCTTTTGGTCTTATAAGAAATGTAATCCGATCAAAAAAAGAAGAACTAGTAATTTCGCTGTTTGCAGTATTAACCTTATTGGTTGTCGCTTCAAGCCTAATGTATTTTATTGAAAATAAGGCACAGCCCGAAGCATTTTCGAGTATTCCTGCTACAATGTGGTGGGGAGTTGCTACACTTACGACTGTTGGGTATGGTGATGTATATCCTGTTACTGTATTGGGAAAATTTATGGCAGGAATAATGGCTATTTTAGGAGTAGGGTTATTTGCATTACCGGCAGGTATTTTAGCCAATGGATTTGGCGATAATTTGGATAGTAAAAATCAAAGCAAAGTTTGTAAACATTGTGGTAAAAATATAGATGAATAATTATGGGGATATTTAATTTTTTTAAGAAAGACAAAAAAGAAAGTAAAATTGATTTTACAGTAAACGAACTCAAAAAAGGTTATATTCTGGATTATTTTATGAAAACCTGGGAGGTCAAAAGTGTATACCTATACGATTGGGGTAATAATTCTTTTGCTCGAGAATATTTTCTTGATGCTGGTAATGAAAAATTATACCTTTATGTAGAAGAAGACGATGAATTAATCTGCTCGGTTTGGAAAAAAATAGATATCATTGATATTGACCCTAATATTATTGATATTACCATAGCTAACGATGATGCACCAAATACTATAACCTATAAAAATAGTACTTTTACTAAAATAAGTTCGAGTTTAGGAAACTGTGCAGAAGAAGGAAATGAAGATGAATATGATGAATTGATTAGCTGGACATATCAAAACAAAGACAACAAAGAGTTGATTTCTGTAAATAGAGTAGGTGAAGAAGAGTTTGAAGCAACTCATGGAAATTATGTAAAAGAATATGAATTTTCAAATATTCTTCCAAGATAAAAGTATGAAAATGAACAAATTAAATTTTGTAAATCTTACAATGCTAAGTTTATTGATCTTGAGCATTGTGAGTTGCGGAACCAAGGATTTCAAAAAAACACCACTCGATAATTACATTGTTGAAAACAGTAAAGAAAAACAATTCTCTGTGATCTTAGAGGATATGAATGTTGAAGGTACTTTTTTCAAAACATATTTACATAAATATAAGGTTATTAAACATAAAGAAGATGACACTCCATATGAGGAAGTGTCGGATTGGATTGAAGTAGAAGAAGGTTTTTTTGATACACACGTTGATAATCTTGGAATGGTAATTCTGGAAAAAAAAGGACAAGGAGAAATCTCTAAAGTAGCCTCACCTCCCGGGTATGGTTATGTGGGAGATAGTAGGTATGGAGAGTGGAGAACCCATAATGGTTCTACATTCTGGGGGTTCTATGGGCGCTATATGTTCATGAATCAAATGTTCGGCATGATCAGCAGGCCAATATACCAAAGTGATTATCGCACGTATCGTGATGGAGGGTATTATGGTAGAAAAAGTTATTATGGACCCAGAACTGCCGGAGGTAGTAGCCGCTATGGAACAAATTCTACTCAAACAAGAAAAGATAAACCAAATTTTTTTAGAAGAAGAGCTTCTAAAACAGGATGGTCTTCTTCTAGAAGTCGATCAGGTAGTCGATCCAGAAGTACAGGATTTGGGAAGTAATCTTTTTTCATAAATATTTAGATATTAAATCAACACGATATGCAATTCGATTTTTTTAGAACTCTTGATAACCTTATTACAGCTTCTATTTATTTAGTTGTAAGTTTTCTTTTGTTTTTTATAGGTAAAAAGATATACCAACTTGTCAATAGGAGTTTTGATATAGACAAAGAACTAGTGGAGAAAGATAATCTTGCTTTTTCATTTGCTAATGTTGGGTATTATATAGGTTTGGTGATTGTGATATCTGCTGTTTATTCTGGCGAAGGGATCGGGCATATCGTAGATGATCTTATCGAAGTTGGGATCTATGGTATCATATCGATTATTCTGCTAAATGTTTCTGTGATCATTTCTGATAAGTTAATCCTAAGAAAATTTTCGATAAAAAAAGAAATTATAGAAGATCAAAATGAGGGAGTTGGTATATTAGAAGCTGCTATTTGTATTGCAAATAGTCTAGTGATTTATGGAGTAATTGCAGAAAATCAAGACAATTTTTTAGAAATTCTTATTCTGTGGGTAATAGCACAGTTTGTATTGATTCTGGTTGGGATTGTTTATAATAAAATAACTCCTTACGATATCCATGAGCATATCAAAAATGATAATGTAGCCGTTGGTATCGGATTTTCGGGAGCAATCATAGCTGTTGCAAATTTAGTACGTTTTGGAACACAAATGGAAGCAGATAGTTGGATTATCGTAGGAGAAAACCTTTTATTAGAAACTGGAATAGGATTATTATTATTACCAATTGCTAGATTTCTTACGGATAAAATTTTATTACCAAAAAGAAAATTAACAGACGAAATTGTAAATCAAGAAAAACCAAATAGTGGAGTAGCTGTTATCGAAGCTTTTTCTTATATCGGTGGATCAATATTAATTTGCCTTAGTTTTTCGTAAAAGCATTATTTTACTAAGCTCATGATCAAAACAAAGAGCTTTTGGCTTAAAACAGCCATTTTTGCAACAGGAATTTCTGGATTAACCTCAGAATTTATTTTGTCTACATTAGGATCCTATTTTATAGGAAATGCAATTGTACAATGGACTGTTGTGTTATCAATCATGCTTTTTGCTATGGGGATAGGAAGCCGTATCAGTAGATTGGTTACCAAACATATATTACTCACATTTCTTACTATAGAGTTCTTACTATCGATTCTCATCAGTTTTTCGCCATTATTTGTTTATGCCATTGCTGCAAAAACAGAATTTATATCCATAATTATTTATACACTAGCATTGTTGGTAGGTTTTTGTATAGGGTTTGAAATCCCTCTGGCAACAAGGCTAAATCAACAATATGAGCCCTTAAACAAAAACATATCCAATATAATGTCCTGGGATTATATTGGTAGTTTAATAGGAGGGTTGTTATTTGCTTTTTGGGGATTGCCAGAGTTAGGGATAACAAATACAGCATTCGTTTTTGGAACGTTGAATTTTATTGCTGCAGGATTACTTTTCTGGAACTATAAAAGTGAATTGATTACAGAAAAAAAATGGGTAATTTCTTCAATAGTGGTATTGATATTCATATTAAGTGTAGGGTTTACAGTATCAGATGATATAGTGCTGCATAGCGAACAATCCAGATATAAAGATAAAATAGTCTATCAAGAACAGTCTAAATATCAACAAATCACGGTCACTCAATGGAAAGAACATTATTGGCTTTATATTAATGGAAACCAACAGCTCAGCACGTTTGATGAATTTCTATATCATGAGCCTATGGTACATCCTATCATGGCATTAACACCAGAACATAAAAATATATTGATTATCGGTGGAGGAGATGGATTTAATGTAAAAGAATTATTGAAGTATGATGATGTAAATACAATTACACTTGTAGATTTGGATCCGGCTATGACAAGGTTAGGAAAAGAATTTCAAGGAATTGTAAAATATAATGAGGCTGCATTACATGACCCCAAAGTGACAATTATTAATGATGATGGTTTTACTTTTTTAGAAACGAACCAGATTTTTTATGATGTTATTATTATAGATCTACCTGATGCCAAAACTATTGATATCAATAAACTGTATTCTCTAGAGTTTTACCATTTGGCATATCAGGCATTACGCCCTAACGGACATATTATTACTCAGGCTGGTAGTCCTTATTATGCAACAAAAGCATTTTATTGTATTGACAAAACGATGAAAGCTGCCGGTTTCTCGTGTTTACCATTGCACAATCAAGTACTGACTTTGGGAGAATGGGGTTGGATTTTAGGAAGTAAGAAAAATACCAAAGCACAAATGATAAAACGATTAAAACAAGCTTCGTATAAACATCTTAATAATAAATGGTTCAATAAAGAGGCTATAAATTTAATCACATCTTTCGGAAAACCATTGGTAGATACATCTCTCGTAGAAATTAATACGATTAATTCACCCATGCTTTATAAATACTATTTAGATGGCAATTGGGATATGTATTAAAAAATCATATTTCTGTATTAGATATCATTTTTGAAGCTTGTATGCCAGAGTCTAATGCATCAAATAAAAGTGGTAAACGACCTGTATCAGCCCCTGCAAAAGCTAAACCATCTATTGATAATTTTCTTGATGTTGTTAAATAACCTGTCTTTGGCATTGGCATAGCATGGCCTAATAATTTAATATATACTTCTTGTACAGCACTACTAATGTCTTTTTTGTAATAGTCAGATATTTTTTTGATCGTTTCATGCACAATAGCTTCATAAGAAGTTTCCAGATGTTGTACACTGTAATGATGCATATCAGGAAAACAATAGTAAGCAGTAAGTACTCTATTATTATTTGGATTCTGAATCTTGGAATCAGCAAAACCCAAAAAAGTAGTATCTGTGGAGATAAAATCATTTTGCCACTTACTATTAGGGAGTTTTATATCATTAGAAACAGCAATGTTAATAACTACCCATGGGGTATAAGAGACATCTTTGAATTGAGGAAAAGCTAAAGGATAAACATATCGTAATGCATGTTTTTGGCCGGCATAGACAACGGTATTGGCTATCACTTTCTTTCGGATCATGTTTTTGGTATCCAAAACATCGATATGCCATCTGTTCATTTCTTTTTTTAATCCAAATACGAGATGATTACAGTGTAAATTTTCAGAAGGAATCTGATTTGCCATTTTATTTATGAAATAATAATTACCCTCAACAGGAGAGAATAATTCAATGCTCTGATTAGAGTAATAAGGTCTGCATGTATAATAGTGGATACCTGCCAATGCTGAAACTTGTTTAGAAGTACCACCATAATCATCCAGCATTTGATAGTCTATTGCATTGATAAATGAACCATCGATAGGTAGATATTTATTGAGGTAATCGTAGAATGTAATGTGATCCAGATAATGAAGCTCAGAAGGGATTAAAGTACTTGGTAATGGGAAATCTCCTTTGAATTGACTAAGCAGATCAAAAAAGTTTTTGCGTAATTCAGAATTCAATAAAACTGAAGGTTTCATCTCTCCATGTACGTAACAAGCAGTTTCTTGTTCAGAGGAGATAAGGTGTTGTTGATCTACAAAGTCCCACAAATTGGTATAGGAATTAAATTTAATTACCTGTAACTTTTCTAATAATTTCAGACCATCTTTACCATAGTTTTGTAAATATGTATGTTCATAATGCGCTCCTTGTGAATATAGTGTATTGTTGATGGATAAAGCGCTCGATGTGCCTCCCAATCTTGTATTTAGTTCGCATACCATAAAATCTTTAGAAGGTGATGAACATGCTGCCGATAGCCCTGCAATTCCTCCTCCGACAATGAGAGTTTCTGTTCTCAGGTTAGATGTTATGGGTAGTTCAATTGCTGATTTTACAAGATGTCCTGTTTTGCTATTCGAATCAATATGGATGGGAAATGTTAGTTTTTTTTGTAAAATTTCAGGATTACTTTTTTTACAAGCTCCCAAAGTAATGATTCCTCCGCTTAGATATAAAAATTGACGTCTATCCATTTATAATGATTATAAGAATTTAGCCCATGTACCATCTAAATAATATTTATATAAAACAGGGTTGCGCACAGTATTTACTTCTACACTATCTACCTTTATAAGGTCTCGACCAAAAGAAGTCATAAGATTCATTGATTCATTTGTAATCCATTTTACATCGAGATCATCAAAAGTCATTTTTAAAAGGTCTTCTTTAAGTTCGCTTTTGGTTTGTTGTTTGGATCCGATAACCCATCCCCATTCTCCAAATGAATATACATGATTGTGAATAGGTAATGCAGTAAACCCAGAAGCATCAATTGTTTTTTCGATAGATCTAAAAGCTTTTGTTGTATAGTAGGGGCTAACTGCCTGGGTTATAATATTCCCCAAAGGTCTAAGCCTTTTATGACAAAGCCTATAGAACTCTTTGGTGTACACTCTATTTAAATCAATACTTTTAGGGTCAGGAAAATCAAGAATCATTACATCATAGAATTCAGTAGAATTTTCTAAAAATTGAAATGCATCTTGATTGACTACCTTTACTTTGGGATTATAGTACGCACTATCATTCATAGTAGTGAAAATCTCATTTGATTTCCCGATTTTTGTCATTTCGGGATCAATATCAACCAAGGTGATATTTTGTACTTCCTGATATTTTAATACCTCTCGTATTGCACAACCATCTCCGGCTCCTAGAATTAATACATTGCGAGGATCCTTGGTAAGTTTCATTACGGGATGGACTAAAGGCTCATGATATAAAAATTCATCAAAAGTACATAGTTGTTTGCTAGCGTTAAGATATAACCAATAATGTTCTTTCCATTGTGTGATGGTAATTTTTTGGTAACGTGTTTGTTTAGAGAAAACAACTTTGTCATTAAATTTCTTTTGCTCACCATACAATACGATTTCATCAGCATTATAGCTTAAAAACAATATGGTACATAATACAACAGGAATTGTAATTTTAAAAGGGATTAGATAAGATACAGTTATATACTTTTTTAGTCTTACAAAAAGAGCAATAGCAACTAAGAAATTGATTCCGCCAAGTATAAAAGGTGTATGGGTTAACCCTAAGAAAGGTAAACCTACAAAAACAAAAAATAAACCACCAATGAGGCTTCCATAATAATCATTCTCCATCACTCCGGCGATATTGGTTCTTAGCTCCTCATTATCTTGATTAATACGTGTTACCAGAGGAATTTCCATTCCTATTAATAATCCTATAGCAATACTGAAGCTATAAATAACGAGACCAATGTTTTCTGTAAAACCAACTAGAAAATAAGTAGCGAGCGCAGCAGTAGATGTAAGTAGCGATAATAGAAACTCTGCAATCAAAAATTTTTCTAGGATTTTGGTAGTAAAAAAAGTACTCAATCTACTTCCAACTCCCATAGCGAATAACATAATAGACAATATCATCGTCCATTGAAAAACAGAATCACCCAAAAAATAAGTTGCTAATGTAGATAAAATATATTCTGCAACAATTCCTGAAAGTCCGGTGGCAAATAAAGCTAGTTTAAGAATTCTGGACTTTTTTTGTGACAAGGGTAATGTGTTAATTTAAGTTTATCATAACGTAACCGTTATATTTTTCAAAATTACATAGAAAAAATAAAATCAGAGATGCAATTACATCTTAAAAAAAATAGAATGTTGATTATTTATGAAATGATCGTATGATTCGTTATCATGCTTTAAATGTAGAAGTAATATATAGTATTAGACAGTTTGTTGATTTGTTTGATTAAAAATAGTATTTAAATAATGAATATCTGTTGTAATTATAAGTAAGTAATTGTTGGAAATTCTTACCTGGATCATAAAGTAAAATGCATTCATAGTAAAAGAGTATTACTTCTTTAAACTCCTCTCTTTATTTGTGCCCATTTTTTTAAATAATTATTTCTTTTTCATCATCAGATCATTGTAGATACATGATGTTAATGATATGATCAAAAAAATATTTTTTTAGGTATTTATTGTCATACAATGGCTCTAGTTTATAATTCAATGATATAATAATAGCCCCCCTATTAATATGATTATCATCAAAATTATAATGAAGTAAAGGTTTAAATTTTACTTGGCACTAGAGCCATATATGAAGTTTAAGTTCTTTTTCATTTATAGAATAAATTTCAAATAAAATTTTTGTATCATATTACAATAACAAAATCTATTTGTAATGCTAAACCTAAAACTGTACTATAGAAATTTACTCTACTATAATTTTACCAATCTAATGAAAGAAAAGATACCTTTGCACTACCTGATTTTTGATTATAAGCTCCTGCTTTAAAATAAAAACCTGTTCCCCAATCACTCTGCAAAATATCAGCAATTTGGACAGGGCTTTTTGAATTATTATTAACAACTACTGAAACCTTTGCTCTTGCTTGTAGTTTACCATTTTTAAGTTTTTTATTGTAAGGTCGATATCTAATCTTAAACTTAGCAGCACTACCACCTCTTAAAAATTTTGTTCTTCCACTAGTTGAAGCGCCAGGTTTACTTCGATTTACGGCATAAAAACCAGCAGCATTTTTACCACTTTCTGCTTTGTATTCTATTTTTAATAAAGGGCTGTTTTTACCACTATGATGAAGTTGCATAACAGTAAATTCTTTATGACTAGTAGTATGAACTTTTAGATTTCCAGTAGAAGTCAAACTAGTTGATGGACTATAATCACCAAACCTTCTTAATTCAGTTCTTTTTTTACTTCCTTTTGGACTTTTAAAATACATTTGGTTATCTTTCATATAAAAGTTACTACTCTTATATCCACTAAAATTTCCTTTCTCTACATTAACCCAAATGTCTTTTTTATTTTTTTTAATCTTCCTTTTAATGATTCCACTTCCTGGTCCTTGTAATTTTGCTTTATTTAGAGCTTTAGAAAATTTATCATAAGGTACAGGGGTTCTCTTTTTTCTTGCTAAAACCTCATTAATTTCAGTTTCATTAACCGGATCATCTTTCGAACATGAAATAGCTCCAAGTAAAAAAACAAAAAACATAAATTTAAAACTTACTCTAATAGACTTATTCATAAGTCTTTCTTCTCTTTTTTTAATTGTCATAATTTTTTGTGTTTTATTTTAGTTTAAATTAATATGTTCTTGAAACACACCACCAATACATCTCCCTAAATAAATAATTGTTAAAATGTATTAAAGAGTGTTAACTATAGTAGGTCGTACGATTAAAGTCTTGCGAGAAGAACTACTCTTTATTAAAGGTCAGTATGATGAATACACAAGAAAAAATTGGTGGATAGAAATGTTGAGATCACAAATTGATACGATAAAAACTAAGCACAGCAAAATCTAAAAAAATATTGCTTAGCAATTTTCCCAAGTAAGAAAATCAATCACAAAACATAAAGTTTGGGTATATTTATAAATTAGCAAGAGAAGTCAACGAAACTATTCTTTAAACTTAACGTTAGCAATAATATCAAAAAATGGGATATCACATTTACCTATACCGGAAAGAAGTAAAAGAGAACAATTCTGGACTAGAATTTCTTGAAAATGAATCTTTAATTCAAGATTTCGAACCAAATCAAAAGCAAAGCTTAAGAGAGCGACTATTGAGATATGGATTTATAATAACTAACGAAGCAGAAACCGAAACCTCTTTTTCGTTCAAAACAATTGATTCTTCAGTTCGGGCGAATTTGCGTAGTAATTGTCTTTCTTTTATCTCAAGTTACAGTGAAGAAGATCTATTTGAGATTCAAATGACTGCTTCTGAATTTACAGACACAGGAGAATTTCTCAAGTTTGATCCTCAAAATGGGGCTTGGGAGGAGATCATGTAAAAATTATTGATAATGCAATGTAAACCCAATGCTTTTTAATGTCACACCAAAAGTTAGTTATGTATTTGCCAAGTATACGTTACAAATTTTATTATTTTAACCCTTAATTTGAGAAACACAAAATAGGTAACGTCTGTGCGTTATTGTTAAAATAATCAAATGGGAGTTCAGTCTATAGTCCATGGGAGCCCTGAATGATTACCTAGATTATAATATAATTTATGATGATGATTTATATCCAATTCTAATATACTTAAAAACTAAAAATATGATTAGATTTAGCTTTGAAGGTGGAGGAAAGGGATACTGGATTAAAAAGTTAAAACCAATAAACAAAATAGCGAACGCACAACAATTTGTATAGTACATATGCTTCCTACGGGGCGCAAACGTAACATACAAGAGTCGTTGGATACAATACTATGCTCTTATGAAAAAAAAACATTGGACTAAATTTCTAATATTTCTTTTGATCACTTCTATATCTAATAATACAATTGGTCAACAATTAGAAAATGAATCATCAGAAAAAATACAAAGGTCTTGGCTTGAATCACTAAAAAGTTCTAAAAATCTAGAATCTTTTTATTCTGAAAATAGTGGAATTATGATTAATGATGAGCTGTTTATAGGTTTAGAAGATATAAACAAACAACTTTTAACCCTAATAAAGAATGTTGGGCAGTTAAATATTTATAAATCTTTGGAAGTCTATCAACTAAGAGAGAATCAAAAATTCGTGCTTGGAACTTATGAAACCTTAAATGGAAAAACCTTAAGTACAATTATTGGCTGGAAAAATAAAGGTAAATGGACAAAAGAATTTGAAGTAATATATATAAATACGGATTATTCTAATCTCGAAGTGAATTTAGTTAATCAGGCACGAGAAAGTTGGGAAAAATATTCTAACCAGCATAGACCTGATTTAATAGTTGATAAAGTTTTTTCAAAAAATGGGAAATACTTTAATCGAGGGACCTTGTACAAAGGAAAAGAAATAATTGATGCATATTCCTATATGAATAATGAATCATATAAAATCAAACTAGAATCTTCGAAAGTATTACAAATAAGTAATAATATTATTTATGATATTGGAACGTTCGAAGTTGGGGGAAAAGGGCTTTATACTCTTATTTGGAAAAAAGAAGCTGACACTTGGAAATTATTATTAGACTTTAATTTCTAAAAACCTTTATAGTTATTGGTTTTAAAGTTGGTTTGCAGTTTTCTAACGAAATTCAACCACTTTTCTCTCCTTTTTTATTAACTTGATTTACAACACCACAAATCATAAATGAGATGTTGTGAGTAATCTATAAAATTATATGACAAAAAATTTAATAATACTATTATTCTTTTTTACATTATTTAGTAAAACTCATGCTGAAACTAAGACAATTCATGTTTTTGTAGCATTATGTGACAATGAATTTCAGGGTGTTGTACCTGTACCTGAAAAGATTGGAAATGGTAAGGATCCTAAGCTAAATTTATATTGGGGAGCCGGATATGGAGTCAAATCTTTCTTCAAATTAAAAACTAAAGATTGGAAATTTGTAAAACAATTTAATTCCTCGAATCCTTTTATTTTAGACAGATTACTGTTTAAGCATTCAACGAAAGATGTTTATTTATTAGCTGATGCTTATGACGGAGAGAAAATAAAAACCTGTACAGAAGATTTTTTGAAAGCTTCAAATTCGCAAAATGGATTCGCGATAAAAGAAAACGATTTAACACTTAATTTTGGAGGAGATTCTGACTTAATAGCCTATGTCGGACATGATGGATTAATGGATTTTGAAGTAAATATTACCTATAATAAAATTAACAAAAAGAAAAGAGATGTAATAATCTTAGCCTGTTTTAGTAGAAGTTATTTCTCTCCCGAAATAAGAAAAGCAAATGCTAATCCCATTTTGTGGACAACACATTTAATGGCTCCAGAAGCATACACTTTAAAAGCAGCAATTGATGGATGGGTGAATAACGAAAATGGTAAACAAATCGACGAAAGGGCTGCTCAAGCTTATCACAAATATCAAAAATGCGGAATAAAAGGGGCTAGAAACCTATTTGCTACTGGATTTAAAAACTAATCACAATACAATATACGATGTCATAACAGTAAAGTGATCAATCAAATAGTTGTTGTATTTTGGTAAAATGTAATGTCTGTAGAGGGAAAAAGTTAGTAATTACTGTGTATAAAAACCGAAAAGCAAGGTAACGTTTTGTCCTGTTAAGACACATATATCATATATTAAACGTTGTAATACGTTTTTCTAATTAGAATACAATTAATTTCTTAAGTTAACGAGGGAAAAGGCTAAAAAAAATTAATTGTTTGAATATGAATGATTTGATATCAGTAAAAATTTTGATCCCCACTAAAAAATGAAAAATAAACTTTATTACATACTATTCTTTTTACTTATTTCAATCAATATAGTCATTGCTCAACAAAGAAGTCGTTCGTTAGAAGAAGCATTACAAAACCCGGAAAGTGTCGAATTTTTAGATCTATCATCAAAAAACCTAACCGAATTACCGAGTAGTATTGGCAAATTGATAAATCTTAAAAATCTGATTTTAAGTAGAAATCATATCACCAAATTACCCAATACTATTGGAAATCTCAAACATCTTGAACGGTTAACATTAGATAAAAATAAACTCACAGAGTTACCTGAAAGTATAGGAAATTTAAAATCCCTATCGTATTTAAGTATCAAGTCAAATCAGCTTAATAAATTACCTAATTCCATTGGTAATTTAGAAGCACTTACAATGTTATCCTTATCTGAAAACAATCTGACAGAACTTCCTAAAAGTTTCGGTAATTTAAGAAATCTTAGCTATTTAGATCTTAAAACATGCAAAATCAATAAATTACCAGAGTCTATCGGTAACTGTACCCGTCTAGAATATTTTAACGCACTCAAGAATCATCTAAAAACCTTACCCGAATCGTTTTCCAAACTTAGTGCACTAGAAACCCTAGATTTAACAAGTAACCAACTTACAAAGCTTCCTAAAAAAATCGGAGCATTAACAATGCTTAAAACTTTAAAATTGAGGAACAATCAAATAGTTGAGTTACCAAAATCTTTTTATGACCTTCCAGCAATAGAAGAATTTGATCTCACGGATAATCAAATTATTACAATCTCAAAAAACATCAAAAATTTAACTTCATTAAAATCAATACAACTACAATCCAACCCATTAACAAAATTACCTGAAGAAATAGGAAATTTATCAAATTTAGAACGTCTTTGGCTCAATAAAAACAAACTTACCACATTACCTAACTCAATAGGTAAACTATCAAAATTGCAGGATTTAAGCGCTGGATATATGAGTTTAAAAAGTATTCCTAATACTATTACCAAACTGCAAAATTTAAAATCATTAAGCTTAGACAAGAACCAACTTACCAGTTTACCTATAGCAATGGGTGACATGAAGAGTTTAAAAAGGCTCAATGTTAAGAGCAATAAAATTACCAGCATTCCTAATTCGTTAGGTAGCTTACAACTTAGTAGTCTGGATATTAGAGAAAATCTAATTAAAGAACTTCCTCAATCTGTAATAGATATGGGGTGTTTTAATGTTAAAAAAGACAAACATGTATACTATCCTTCTAGAGCAGAGTTGATGAAAAAAGATAGGGAGCGGATTAAAAATAGAGTAAAAAAGAGAGAAGCAGAGCGTAGTCCCGAAGAAAAAGAACGTATTGCCGAATTAGAAAAAATACGATTAAAAAAACTAAAAGAGCAAGAAAAATTTCGACTATACCACGATTTTTTAACTGATGCATTACGAAGAAATGCAAAAGAATTGTCAGATTTAGAACCTTTTAAGTCTAACTCAAAATATAAGGAAACCGTAAACAGTTTAAGTGAAAGCATTGATAGATATAACGTTTCAAAATATATAACTCCTATAAATTTTATCATGTATCTCTCAGAAATACCTGATAACTACAAAACCAAATATTATTTATCGGATAGAGAGATAAACGATTACAAAAATATAAGCCACCTTGCAGCACATGCTTTGGCAGATACTTATATATCGAATAAGAACTATCCCAAGGCTATTGAATATTTGGATTTAGCATTAACTAAATTTCCATATCATTCTTTTAGTGGTACTACAGTTAATAAAGATCGTTTAAGAATCAGAAAGGACCTATCCGAAGTGTATTACGCGTTAAAAAAGAAGAATGACGCCTATATGTATGTACTAGCTAATATTATAAACGGTCAGAGTTTTAAAAATCATGAGGAAATACTTATTGCGTACCTTAAAGATGAGGATAAAACACAATTTAAAAAAGACTTAAAATCAGCAATAAATACCATTAAAATCATTGAAAATAATGGTTATGAAATTATTTTCAGATCTAAAAAATATACTTTTTTTGATGGTCCATATAAGAAGTCATTAGCTGATATGAAATCAATATTATTATCTATAGAATTATAATAAATAAACATATTACAAAACCAATGAGAGAACTATACTTCTACTAAAATTATTACTCAAAAAAAATCTTGTTTTTCCTATTTTTTTTAGATGTAATTTATTGATATTCAGAATATATTTTATCAAAAAATCATAAAATAGAGGTTTGAATAATTATTAAATTATTCAATGATGAAAACACGTTTATAACAAAAACAGAAAATGGTTAACAATTTTTGTAGTTAGTACACTTTTCGCTGTGAAAAAAGAGTTTTCTTTTTATATACTTTTCCATTTACAGTGTATTAACATCAAGAGCATAAATGGCAAACGACCCTAACCAATGCCCCCCTTCATATGCATCATTTATTAAATTTGGGAGAGAATAATTGATATGAGTATTGGCCACATAAAGAAGATGTTCATAACCTTCATATTGTTTAGCCAATCCATTTAACACCCAGGCTCGACTAAAATTTAATCCATCCAAATGTACTAGTTTTCCGTCATTACGATCAGAAACTTCTCCTACGTCTATACTAAAGTTTTTGGCCTTTAACTGAGGCATAAAATCAGAAATCCATTGTTCAAATTCGGTCTTAGTAAGTACTCTACGCATGATATCAATTTCTTCAAAACAAGGGGATAAAAAATCGAAACCACTTGGTTCCCATCCTATAGGACAATCTTTGTCATTACTATAGAATTCACGAGCTTTACGCTCAATACTTTCCTTTAATTTCAGATCACTAACTGTATTTGCATAATCCCAAGCAAAAGACAACCCAAAGGCCGTATTAGTATGTTCACCCACACGAATTGGATAGTTTAGTCGAGGTAAAAACTCAATATATTTTTGAGCTATAAGTTCCGTTAATGGTTTTAGATTTTCTTCTAATACTCGAGCTGCTGGATCATCCCAAGTATGTAGTTCTTCGGCTAATTTGAGTAACCAAGCCCAACCATAAGTTCTCTCATAAGATTGATTGTGTTTATCTTCAAAATACTGCACTTCTATTGCTATATTTTCTTTTGAAATGTTTTGATTTAGTTTTTCAAGTGCCTTTTCTCTTTTATCTAGTTTGGGAAATTTTTTTAGCAACTTAACCAAAGACCAATGCCCATGAACAGAAGAATGCCAATCAAAACACCCGTAAAAAGCAGGGTGTAACGCCTTAGGCTCTCCAAGATTTTCTTTTCCTCCCAGCGTTTGATTTAATTTATTAGGATATTCTACTTGCACGCAGGCCAAAGGCAAATCGGCTAGTGTATTTGCTTGATCTAATGTAAGCTGTAATGGTTTTTGAATTGGGTTTGAGTTTTTTTCTTTAGGATTGACCTTTACTTCTGTTGTTGTATTTTCTTTTTTACATCCTATAAGTAGTACGAATACTCCCAAGAAAAACATACGAAGGCTCATTGATATTTGTAACATTTTAGAATATTTTGATTTAATCTAGATTTTGACTAAAGACTTTTAATATGTCTTTTTTCTTAAAATAATACAAATTTAAAAATATCGATTTCCGAGAGTACGTTACATGAATTGTTGATAAGAAGAGAAAATAGTTTATAAGTTATGTTTGTTGTACTTTAATTATAAATAAACAAACTGTTCGATAAGAACTATGATCTGATAATTTTTGGATTGGTACTAAGCCAAATTTAAATATTTTGCTATTATCATTTTTTGTGAAAATCAAATTTTATGGAAATGGATTTTTCGAATTATTTTATCAAAAGATTAATGGTAACTGAGATTGTGTATTAAAAAACGATTTGCAATAACATATATATCATAGCAGCAAAGTGATGAATCGAAAGGTTATTGTATTTTTGGTAAGGCACCATGCTTGTAAAATGCAAAAGTTAGCAAGCAATGCACAGAAAAATCAAAAAGCAAAGTAACATTTCACACTGCTACGACACATATATAAAACGTTAGGTGTAATTTGAGAAAAGGCTAATGGAGAGAAGAGAAATTATAGATAAAAATCAACTTTTTGAACTGATTGAATATATTCTATCTGATTCAAAAACTGAATTTTATGAATCATATTCCGAAATGGAAAAAGAAATTATTCAAATAAATACACTTTCTGAATTCAAAGACTATTTTGACAATGGAATCGCGAACGGAAAAGTACATTTCGGATTTGGAATTTATAATCCTGAATCAAAAGGCAAGTTCTTTACATCGAAAATAAAGCTCAATCCAAAATATTGTGATGGAAAGACTTTCCGCTATCGAATTGATGGTTGGGCTATAATTTTTGTTCAGCTTGACTTGAAAAACGGAGAAAACCAAATAGAATATAATGTATCTGTCAACTCAAAAAAACGAGCTGAAAATTGGAAAAGCACAAATCCTGAATTCGGAAATCCAGAATTATGGGAATGGAAAAACGTGGAAGGTAGAGCCAGAAAAATAATTAACCGATTAAAAAAAACTACACACAACAATGTATAACCGCAATTACGGCGGTAGTCTAGTAATTGAATTTAATTTCCTACAAAAAAGCATAGCCAGTGGAAAAAAACGTAACTTTAAATCCGTAACTGGTTATACGAGACCGTTAGGCACAAGCTGAAAAATGAAACCTGAGGAATTTAAAAACATATGGACTTTGGACGAGAATAATCTCAATTCAATCAGTCAGGAAAAACTGAATGGACTTGGACTTTCGGAAAGTTCAATTGAATTCCTTGTAAAATCGGGATTACCAGATAGTGCTGCCCCTTTTTTATCTTTCTCAAAAGATTCTAATGATGTTTATGATAGTGTTCAAAGACTAACAACAATTTATGGCTTTTTAGAACCTGAATTTGAGAAGTATATAGTAATTGGCTCTTGTAATGACGGAGACCCAATTGTTATCAATACAGGAAATAGTGATAGGATAGAATGTCTCGACCACGAAGATTATTTCAGTTCGCAGCCTTTTAATTCTGATCTTTCTGCTACTGCTAAATGTTTAATAGCATATCGCGATTTTGTGAAAAGAGTACAGACAGAAAATGGAGAAGATGCGTTTCTCAATTCTGATTTTACGGACGAACAATTCGAAAAATTAAAATTGGACTTAAAAAATGCCGATTCAGAGGTAATGGAAAGTGACGGATTTTGGCTTCAGCAGTTAGAAATGGACTCGGAATTAAGAGAAGATGCTAATAAAGAAAAATAAAAGCCAGTGCCTAACAATGGCTATAATTCATTGTGGTTTTGTGGCACACCAAAGTAAAAGTATAAATCAAACGACTGGATTTCGGCGGAATAATCCTGCGTATGATTCCACAACGAAATCATAGCCGAAACCGTTGTGCATAATTTAACCAAACCGCAAAATGCCATTTCCATTAGACGAAAAATATATAAAAGAGACGGAATCGGAATTGAACGTAAAATTCCCATCTGAATTTAAAAACCGAATGATAAAATCAAATGGCGGAGAATTATTGATTTCGGACGAGTTTGAATTTGAACTGCATCCATTTTTCGATAAGACTGATCGAAAAAGAATAAGTCGGACTTGTAATCACATCGGACTTGAAACAAAAAATGCTCGTAAATGGAATGGGTTTCCTGACAATGGAATTGCAATTGGGGCGGACGGATATGGAAATCAACTAATCTTAACTCATAACGGGAATGGAAATTTATCTAATGAACTATATTTCTGGAATCACGAAACAAGACAAGTGGAAAAAATAGCTGAATCGATAAATAAACTTTATGTTGAAAAAAGCTCTTTCTGGAATAAAATAAAGTCAAATTTTAATAGATAAAAAACTATGTACAACAATGTATAACCGCAATTACGGCGGATTCGACTACGTCCGAATCCACTCGGAATTGCTAACGTCAGTGCTTAACCGAAAAGTCTGCGTATATTAACCCGTAACTGACGGTTATACGAAGCCGTTACCTGCAAGAAGAAAAATGACTGATTATAATAGAATATTTTTAATTGGAGAATCACATTCAAATAGACCTTTTAGAGGAGTAATTGAGAATTATGATCTTGCCGAACCCCAAATTTCAAGAGGAGAGAAAAGAATAAATATAGTCGTTCCTGTTAAACATTCAATGGGAGGAAAAAAACTTTATGATATAGTTTGGACTACAAATGCATTTCCCTTAATTGTTAGTGAAAGAGTTATCAGGATATTCGAAAAAAATTCTGTAACCGGATGGGAAACCTACGATGTGAATGTTCTTACCAAAAAAGATGAATTAATTAATGAGAAATTCTTTGGACTAATTATTACTGGACGATGTGGATATAGAAGTTATGCTAATAGTTCTATTATAATGGATAAAATCGGAATTACCATGGAGCCACATGTAAAAGGACTCTACTTTAAGGACAATTTTTGGGATGGTTCGGATTTATTTATGTGTAATCCAAACGAAAATGGTCAAAGTAATATGTATAGATTTTGTACTGAAAGAGTTGCTAAATTACTGAATAAGGAAAAAGTTAAAAACATTGCATTTGATAAAGTATCTGACATAACAATGTCTATTTCTCTTAATAAAATTGAATTAACTGACGAACAGAAACTAGCAATAGAAAAAGTAAAAACCAGCAGGTAACAAGGTGGTATGAAATCATAGTGGCTTTGCCGTAACGATTCATACATAAGGCGTTATAAGTAAATGAATAATTAAAATATTGCAGAAATGAATTCAAAGGAAAATTTAAAATTATATTCCCTAAATAGTATATTGTTATTATCTGCTTTATTTACACCATTATTCGGAGCGATTGCTTATTGTATTAATTTGAAAACTGCAAATAAGAAAAATTTTATTTTTCCTACTGTTGCTTTTGTTTTGATTTATAATTTCCTAATGATGAAAATCATTATACCACATATTAGATAATAATGGAAAATCAAGAAATTGGAGAATTAAAAAAACATATAAAATTGCAAAAACTGATTTGTAAAAAGTATAATTCTGACTTTACTTCTATTGACGAAAAACTTTTTATTGGAGTTTCTTCAAATCTTGAACTTGAACCTTTGAATGGTTTAAGACACCCCAAACATGGAAAAATGAATGGATGGTACATATGGAGCGGTGAATGGTCTGACGAAGATGACTTTTTCATACCTTTATGTCTGGAACATCTAATTGAATTAAAACCTAAAATAGCCAAATACCTCGGACTTGATGTTGGATTTCGCTTTTTGACGGATAAAAAAGGTTATGAAGATGTTTGGTTTGATCAAAATATAACGGAATTAAGATGAAACCATGTGGTAACAAACCATACACAGAACTTTGTAGTCAATTAAAACAAAGAATATGGGGTTAGATATGAGACCTTTAGGAAAACCCAAAAAAGGATTTGAAAAAAGGTTTTTAGAA
Source organism: Aquimarina algicola (assembly GCF_006443095.1). Lineage (GTDB taxonomy): Bacteria > Bacteroidota > Bacteroidia > Flavobacteriales > Flavobacteriaceae > Aquimarina > Aquimarina algicola. The sequence goes on along the minus strand of NZ_VFWZ01000001.1, from coordinate 645,636 downwards.
ATTTTCAAAATGGTAGAATCGGATAATGTTCTGAAAACCAGTTTTTGGGATAAATTAAAAGGTAAAAAGTTGCCTACCAAAGATGAATTGATCGAAGAATGGTTTGACAATCAAATCCCGACTTACGAAACTATTAAAGCGCCAATGGTTGGAAGAGATCGAGAAGCTGAAGAATGGTTAAAAGAGAAATATGAAGAATTAGAAAAAAAGCCTTCTTGGGAAGAGTTCTTTAAAGAATATCAAGGTTTTTATGTTATTCATCTTGCAAAAGAACAAGATGGTGTTCCTTGCTATATAGCTTCGGGACAAGATGAAAATGTTTTCAGGGGTCAATTTCTTTTAGATTGTGTTGATTTAATCGGAGAAGATCTCACAAATGAGGCTTGGGAAACTAAATCAGCCGAAGATGCATTAGACTATGGAAATAGATTGATGTCTGTCGCTGAAAAAATTGCTAAAGAAAATAATTTGGAATACCTAAAAGACCAAAAAATACCACCAGATGCTGACGAGGAAACTTTAGAAAGTAAATTACACATAGTTTATTCTTTAGCTAAATGGTTAACTTTTTATGGAAGAAATGGACACGGATATGAAGCTGATTTTTAAAAAATAATTTACTACAACATACCCGAGAAGTCAGACTGTATAAAAACGTGCTGCTTTTCTGTATTTTAAAGGTAATGAGCTCATTATAGGCGATAAATGTAAAATGTTTTTCTTTTATATTGTATAGGTATGCTTAAAAAGTACTTTATCGATGAAAGAGTTATAAATAAAATAGTAACTGAGATCTCTATTCTCGGAAATTAAACTAGCTAAAACTACACATAAACACTATTCGTAGAACCAAAATTCAGCAAAAAGCCTCTATAATCCAACTAATTGAAAATAAAATAAGCCCTTTGTAACAAAGGGCTTATGCGAATTAGTGTAGCGAGAGGGGGGCACGATCCCCCGACCTCTGGGTTATGAATCCAACGCTCTAACCAGCTGAGCTACCTCGCCATATTAGATGCTACATCCTTTTAATTCGGGTGCAAATATAAAAACAAAATACATTGCTACAAACAATATGCATAATAATTTTTTTTTCAATGTACTTTTAAAGTATGTAATTAATGTATATATTGGCTATCCAACAATTAATGATATGTCTGAAAAAACAAAATATGAACTCGAATTTGTGGTGCAATCGTCACCACAATTATTATATCAATATATTTCTACACCTTCTGGGCTTTCAGAGTGGTTTGCAGATAATGTAAATTCTCGAGGAGAGTTATTTACTTTTATTTGGGATGATTCTGAAGAGGAAGCAAAACTATTAAGTAAAAAAAGCGGAGAACGTATAAAATTTAGATGGGTCGCAGACGAAGATGATGGGAATGATTATTATTTTGAAATGCGTATCCAGGTAGATGAAATTACCAAAGATGTTTCTCTTATCATTACTGATTATTCTGAAGATGATGAAATAGATGAAAATAAGATGCTTTGGGATAACATGATAGGTAATCTAAAACATGTTTTAGGGTCTGCTTAATTTCTATAACTTTTAAAATCAATATTTTACCCATAAAGGATGCTTTATGGGACTTTTTTTATGATAAATATTAATGGAAATCTTTTAGAAAAAGATAGTGCAACAATAACAGTACAAAATAGAGGTATCAATTATGGAGATGCTCTATTTGAAACGGTTAGGGTTAATTCTGGAAAAATCCTATTTTGGGAAGATCACTATTTTAGATTAATGGCTTCTATGCGTATGCTTAGAATGCAAATTCCTATGGAATTTACTCCTGAGTTTCTGGAACAAGAAATTTTGACAATTGTTGAAAAAAATGAATTGATTAATACTTCTTGTAGGGTTAAAATATTAGTGAATAGAAAGGCAGGAGGTTTGTATACACCTGATTCAAATGAAGTAGAATATATGATTTTAGCATCTGCTTTGCAGACTCCTTTTTATACTATTAATGAGAAGAAGTATGAAGCAACCCTCTTCAAAGACCATTATGTTTCTCCTGATATTTTGTCTACTTTAAAATCAAACAATAAACTTATTAATGTTCTTGGAAGTATTTTTGCTAAAGAAAACGGATTTGATACATGTTTTTTAGTCAATACAAATAAAATGATTGTTGAAGCCTTGAGTAGCAATTTATTTTTGGTTAAGGGTACTACTATAAAAACACCTCCGCTATCAGATGGTTGTTTGCGAGGAGTATTGAGAACTCAAATACTTAGAGTTTTAGAAAAATTACCAGAATATACAGTGGAAGAAGCTTCAATTTCTCCTTTTGAATTACAAAAAGCAGATGAACTCTTTATTACTAACGTAATACAAGGTATTGTGCCAATCACCAAATTTAGAAAAAAGGAATATCAGGCAACTACTGCTAAAAGATTATTAGGGATATTGAATACTAGGATTCGATTGGGGAATTAATTATATGAAGGATTTTCTGGTGCATTAGACCATAAGACATAGTCACCACCTAACTCTATCATTTTATCTTTCCAGAAAGTATCATATGATTTTCCAAAAATATTCTTTTCATAATTATTTTCTACAATAACCCAAGAGTTAGCTTCTAATTCTTGATTGAGTTGTTGAGATCCCCATCCAGAATATCCTAAGAAAAATCTAATTTCGTTTGGAGTTATTTTACTTTGAGCAATTAATTCTGAAACGACGGTAAAATCACCTCCCCAATAGATACCTCCTGATATTTCTACGCTATCAGGGATCAAATCAGGTACTTTATGAATAAAATATAGATTATCTTGTTCTACTGGGCCGCCATTATAAATTTTGAATTCGGTTTCAATTTCGGGTACAAGATCAGAAAGAAAAAAGTCCAAAGGCTTATTCATAATAAAACCAATAGAACCATGATCACCATGGTCTGCCAAGAGTACTACTGACCGATTAAAGGACATGTCTCCAATAATCGATGGCTCTGCAATAAGTAGGTGCCCTTTTGAAGGTTTAAGTGAAATCATACGATGGTTTTACATTTAAATCTAAATAATTATTTTTAATAATCAAAATAGATCATTATTTTTTGATTTTAAACCCATAAAAAAAGCTCTCAATATTGAGAGCTTTTAATAAGTTTAATATAAAACAAGCTGATTAGTTCACTGAATTTGATAAGTCAGCTCCAGCCTTAAATTTCACAACGTTTTTAGCAGCAATTTTGATAGTTTTTCCAGTTTGTGGGTTTCTACCTTCTCTAGCAGCTCTTTTAGAAACTGACCAAGATCCAAATCCTACTAAAGAAACACGGCCACCTTTTTTAAGAGTTCCTTCTACGTTTCCTAAGAAAGATTCTAAAGCTTTTTTTGCCGCTGCCTTAGTAATTCCAGCGTCAGCTGCCATTGCATCGATTAATTCTGTTTTGTTCATAATTCTGTTTTTAAATTAATTGTTGGTTAAACCAATCTTTATGTTAAACGCTTTACAAATTTATACGGATTTATGATTCATGCAAGGTTTAGCCCAGTAAATACAAGGATTTGTTGATAACTCTAGCTGATTGTTAATAAACAATGTTGTTTTTTATTAATTTCGCAACCTCTTTCATATACAGGGCTTACATCATTTTTGCATCTCTATAGAATGTATACCCATTTAATAAAGATTTAGAATCCATTGCTTTTTTTCCCGGAAGTTGTAACTTATTAACTATAATAAATCCATTTTTTACAGCTACTTTAATCATATTTTCTTCAATAATGATTTTTCCGATGTCATAAGTATTAGGTTCTTCAACAACAGAAACATCATATAGTTTTATCTGATTAGATATTCCATTATTTAAGAGTGTACACCAGGCTGAAGGGTAAGGACTTAATCCTCTAATTAGGTTCACAATAACTTCCATATCCTGATTCCAATCTATTTTAGTATTTTCTCTATTGAGCTTGTATGCTGTTTTGGTAATCTTTCCTTTTGGTTGTGGCGTTGTTTGTACAGTATTGTTTTCTATTGCTTTAATAGTATCTATGACTAGAGTTGCACCGGTATTCATTAATTTATCATGTAAAGTCCCGGCATTATCATTTTTCTCAATTTCGACTTCTTTTTGAAAAATAATATGACCCGTATCAATTTTTTCATCAATAAAAAATGTAGAGACACCTGTTTTGGACTCATCATTAATAATAGCCCAATTAATGGGAGCTGCACCTCTGTAGTCAGGTAGTAGAGAAGCATGCAGGTTAAACGTTCCGTATTCGGGAAGTTTCCATACGACTTCTGGTAACATTCTAAAAGCAACTATCACAAAAAGATTTGCTTGTAATTCCTTTAGCTCATTAATAAAATCTTCACTTTTTAAATTCGTAGGTTGTAAAATTTTTAAATCTTTGGATAATGCATATTCTTTTACCGCAGAAGCTTTTAATTTACGACCACGCCCGGCAGGTCTATCCGGTGCAGTAATAACACCTACTACTTTATATTTATGATCTATTATATTTTTTAGGGTTTCGACAGCAAAATCTGGTGTACCCATAAATACGATTCTTAGGTCTCTCATTTATTTTATACAATTTGGTAGTTATTGTAATGATCAATTGTAATCATTTTTTTTTCATTCATTTCTCTCAAAATACTCAGTGTAAGCTCTTCAGGATATGTTAGTTTGTCGATTAAAGCTCTAGATGATAGTTTTTGTACTTTTAGTAGTTTGATAATATCGTTTTTTATTTTTTCTATATCTGTAGTAGAAATGTTTTTTTGATTAGTGATGCAAAAACTGCAAATTCCACAATCTTGAGTATCTTTTTCGCCAAAATAAGAAAGCAATGCGCTACTTTTACAACTATTGGTATCATTAGCAAAATTAAGAATAGCTTTTACTTTATTAGCTTTTGAACTGTTTTGAGCAATAAGATGGTGTTTAATTCTATTGATCGTTCTTTCATCTTCTCTCGGAACAAGAAAAATTAGTTCAGAGTCAGAAACTTGATAGTTAAAGGTAAGCAATTCTGCGATTTGAAGTTTTTGTAAAGTCGAAATAATGTTTTTTTCAGAGGTATTGGTTCTTGAAGCGATTAATGGAATATTAATATCAGTCTCTTCATCAAAAATTCCTCCATATGTTCTTAAAATAGCTTTTACAATAAGTTCGTATTCTGTATTAGTTTCAAGATATTTGAGAAGTTGATTTCCGGTAGTAGTAATTAAAAGATTACTTTTCTTTGTAAAACGTTGTATAAATCTAATAACTCCGCAACGATCTAAGAATTGTAATGCATTGTATGTAATCAGATGATTTAATTCATACGTCTTACAAAAGGTATTAAAATCAAAGTTGAAAGTACTTTGCTCTCCTTCGCCATAAGAAATCTGAAAATAATTGCATAGCTTCTTATACACAACTTTGATATCATCTACATTTGGTAATACTTTTATAAATTGATCGTATAATCTGCGGTCATCTGTTTTGTTTTTCAATAAAAAAGCAAGAGAGGGTTTTCGATCTCTACCCGCACGGCCTGCTTCTTGAAAATAACTTTCGATACTTTCTGGTAGGGTATAATGTATTACTGTTCTTACATTTGGTTTATCGATACCCATACCAAATGCATTGGTAGCAACCATTACTCTAATATCTTCTTCTAACCATTTTTTAAAACGTGTTGTTTTATCTTCAGAGCTAACCCCTCCATGATAGTATGAAGAAGAATAGCCATTTGCATTCAAAAAATCACTAATATCAATAGAAGCTTTTCTATTTCTTACATATACAATAGACGACCCGGGATATGTTTTTAAGATTTTTATGAGCTCATAATTTTTATCAACTGTATGTTTTACATGATAGGCTAGATTGGCTCTATAAAAAGTCTGTCTAAAAATATTAGGTTGAAATAAGTCTAGTTCAGATACAATATCTTGTACGACTTGTGGCGTAGCAGAAGCAGTTAATGCAATAACGGGAACTGCAGGATGTAAATTACGTAGGATTCTAATTTTCTTATAAGAAGGCCTAAAATCATTACCCCACTGTGATATACAATGTGCTTCGTCTACTGCAATACAATTCACTTTCATTTGCTTGATCCGATCTTGTACGATATCTTGTTGTAATCGCTCTGGGGATAAGTATAAAAACTTGTAATTGCCATAAATACAATTGTCTAATAAAGCATCTAATTCGGCGTATTTGATACCACTGGGCAACGCAATAGCCTTAATATTTCTACTCTTTAGATTTTGTACCTGATCTTGCATTAATGCAATTAAAGGAGAAATCACAATACAAATACCTTCTTTTAATAAAGCAGGAATTTGAAAACAGATTGATTTACCTCCTCCAGTGGGTAATAAAGCAAAAGTATCATTACCATCAAGCAAAGATGATATGATCTCTTCTTGTTTTGGATTAAAACGATCATGTTTCCAATACTGCTGCAGTATTTGTAGAGGCGTATTCATATCAAATCACAAAACACGTTGTAAAATAAAATCAGTACGTTGTGCAACACTACCAAAAGGAACGTTTATGCATTCATATCCAAGATCAGTATATATATTAAAGAGGTGATGATGTATATCTTCTGCTTGCTCGAAAGTTTCAAAGCGCTCTTCATCAGAGGTATAAATCTCTTTCCAAGGAGGTAAAATAAAAATATGATCATATTCGCAAGCTTTACATTGCGTTATAAAATTATGATCATCCTTTTGATTAAAGTAGTTCATATAAGCCAGTACATCAGGGATTCCTCTATCATAAAATAAAATAGAATTTTCATTTGTCAAAGCATCATTGAACTGTTGTACTCTGGCATCTAAGATTTTGGAATTAAATAAATGTGGATCAGTAGTAGAAACAATTGGGTTAGATTTGATTTCAGAACCATTATTTTTTTTCAATTCTTGTGTCATAGTCCTTATCACTTCATGAAAACAAAAATATCCTGATGCTTCAAGTTTATGAATTACTGAAGTTTTACCTGTTCCCGGAGCACCGGTAATTACAACTCTCTTTTTTGTCAAGGGAATAATTTTTTACAAATTTCGGAATTAATATGAGATTACAAAAATGATAATTCCATAAGATATAAAGGTCTGTTAAAATTTGATCAACCCTTTGATTTTTTAGTAATTTAATGAAAAATAAACTCATCTTTTCCTTATTTAGATTAATTAAAATTAAAACTCATGCCTATTTACAATTTAAAAATTAATGGACAGTCCCACTCAGTAGAGGCTGATCAAGAGACACCCCTCTTATGGGTACTAAGAGACCATCTTAATATGGTAGGAACCAAATTTGGATGTGGGATAGGTCAATGTGGAGCATGTACAATACATTTGGATGGATCTGCAACCAGAAGCTGTCTTCTTCAAGTTTCTATGGTAGAAAACATGGAGATTACAACAATAGAAGGGTTGTCTGAAGATGCTTCTCATCCTGTACAACAAGCTTGGAAAGAAGTAGATGTGCCTCAATGCGGGTATTGTCAGGCAGGGCAAATGATGTCTGCCGCAGCCTTTTTAGAAGAAAACAATAATCCAAGTAGGTTAGAAATTAGGGATGCTATGAGCGGTAATATCTGTAGATGCGCTGCTTATAATAGAATAGAAAAAGCTGTAGAGCTTGCCGCTAGTAAAATCAATCAAACCAGCTAAAAAAAATCACAATGAAAAATATTGTTTCACCTTCATTCAGTAGAAGGTCATTTATAAAAACGTCTTCGTTAGCCGGAGGAGGATTATTGATAGGGTTTAACTTATTTCAGGCGTGTAAACCAGAAGCAGCCCCTCCTGTAGATATATCCAAACTTAATTTTAATGATTTTAATGCATTTATAAAGATTGCAGATAATGGAATAGTCACTATTTTTTCTCCTAATCCAGAAATAGGGCAAGGGGTCAAAACAGCTATGCCAATGCTTATTGCAGAAGAATTAGATGTATTATGGGATAATGTTCATGTTGCTCAAGGAGAGCTTGATACAGAGAATTTTACGAGACAAGTAGCAGGAGGGAGTCAATCTATTCGCTTAGGTTGGGAACCTCTACGACAAACAGGAGCAACAGCACGACAAATGCTTGTTAATGCTGCTGCTGCCAAATGGGGAGTAGAAGCGTCAGAATGTACTACAAAAGAAGGTTTTATATTCAATGCTAATGGAGATAAATTAGGATATGGAGAAGTCGTTAAAGAAGCAGCAGCTCTTAAAGTCCCGGAAAATGTGAAATTAAAAGATCCAAAAGATTTTACCATCATCGGCCAGGACATAAATAACGTAGATATTGATAAAATTGTAGCAGGAAAACCTCTTTATGGTATGGACTATAAAGAAGAAGGCATGTTATATGCTTCTGTACTTAGACCTCCTGCATTTGGTAAAAAACTTGATAGCTTTGATGATACCGAAGCTAAAAAAGTTGCAGGTGTGCAATCAATAGTAAAATTTGGAGATAAAATAGCAGTACTTGCAAAAGATACCTGGACAGCAATGAAAGGTAAAAAAGCATTAAAAGCGAATTGGATTTCTGATGAAACATTAGAGAGTACAGAAGATCATGATAAAAAACTTATCGAACTTTTAGACGGTAAAGATTTTGACACGATGCGAAGCGATGGTGATATTAAAAAAGCTTTTGAAGATGTAGATCAAGTGATTGAGCGTACTTATGAGTCTCCTTTTTTACCACATAACTGTATGGAACCCATGAATTTCTTTGCAGATGTTACTGATGAAAAAGTTAGGCTGGTTGGTCCTATACAAACTCCCGAAAGAACAGCAGGAGCTGTCGCAGAGTTATTAGAAAGAGATCTAAAAGATGTTTCTGTAGAAATGACAAGAATGGGAGGTGGATTTGGTCGACGTTTGTATGGTGATTTTGCTTTAGAAGCGGCAGAAATCTCCAAGGTAGCAAAAAAACCTGTAAAAGTTGTATACTCACGAGAAGATGATATGTCTGCAGGAATTTATCGTCCTGCCATCAAATATAGAATAAGTGCATCTATTAAAGAAGGTAAAATCACAGGATATCACCTTAAAGAAGCTTCCATAAATTCTAATATGTACGGATTGATCCCTAATTTCTTTCCAGCAGGTGCTATAGAAAATTATCAGGTAGATGTTGCCAGTTATCAAAGTAAAATCACAACAGGAGCCTGGAGAGCTCCATATACTAACTTTTTGTCGTTTGCAGAGCAAAGTTTTTTTGACGAACTCGCAGAAATATTAGAAGTAGACAGAATACAATTGCGATTGGATCTATTGCAAAAAGTAAAAGGTACTACAGACGAGAGAATCCAATATTCACCAGAAAGACTAGAAAATGTTATAAAAGTAGCCGTTGAAAAATCTGGATGGGGAAATAGCAAAGAAGGCGTTTTTCAAGGGTTTAGTGCCTATTACTGTCACAATACTCATGTAGCAGAAGTAGCAGATGTCGTGCTTGAAAATGAAATGCCGGTAGTAAAAAAAGTAACCTGTGTGGTAGATTGTGGTATTGTTGTAAATCCATTAGGAGCAAAAAACCAAATTGAAGGAGGAATTATAGATGGAGTAGGTCATGCTATGTATGGTAATTTTTCTTTTAAAGATGGAGAACCCAAAGATAAAAACTTTAATAGTTATCGTTTGATTAGAATAAATGAAACACCTGTTGTCGAAACACATTTTATAGAAAGTGATGTGGCACCAACCGGATTAGGAGAACCTACTTTACCACCAGCAGGAGCAGCAGTTTCTAATGCAATAAAAGCAGCTAAAGGGATACGTTTATACAAACAACCTTTTATAGAAAACATGAAGAAAGAAAAAGCTCCGTTAGGGTAAAAATATGACTCACGAATTCAAAGAAATTATAGAAGCATATCATGTAGCCAAACAGCAGGGGATTCCTGCTGTAATGGCTACAGTTGTTGATGTAGAAGGATCGTCGTATAGAAGACCGGGTGTAGGAATGTTGCTGTTACAAAACGGACAAACAAGAGGAGCTGTAAGTGGAGGATGTGTAGAAAAAGAAGTTTTTAGACAATCTATATCTGTATTTAAAACAGGAAAACCAAAAATAATGACTTATGATGGTAAATACAGATTAGGTTGCGAAGGGTTACTCTATATTTTAATAGAACCTTTTTCTATAAATACAACTACTATTAATACGATCGATACCTATCTAAAAAAAAGGAAACCTTTTGAGATTATTTCTTTCTACAATAAAATTGAAAATCACAATGAAGGTTTAGGATCTTATATTAAATTTGATAAAGAAACCTTTACATTTTCGAAAAATGTTTTATCAGATGGTCAGTCAAAACAATTTCAGAGAGAATTGTTGCCTTGTTTTAGACTCATTATAATAGGAGAAGAACATGATGCATCTAAATTATCTGAACTAGCCAATGCTACAGGATGGCAGGTAGAAGTTGTTTGCTCTTCAAAAAGTAATAAACAAATAGATGATTTTCGGGGAGCTGAGAATATTATATATCAAGCTCCAGAAGAATTACATGTTGAAAATATAGATGATCAAACAGCAATCATCTTAATGACACATAATTTTGCAAAGGATTTATTGTATCTACAAGCGTTAAAAGATACAAGTCCAACTTATATAGGGTTGTTAGGACCTGCAAGAAGACGAGAGAAATTACTATCTGCGTTTATAGAGTACTTTCCAGACGTACAAGATGATTTTTTAGATAAAATACATGGACCGGCGGGATTAAATCTTGGAGCAGAAACCCCACAAGAAATTGCAATTTCGATCATTGCAGAAATTTTGTCAGTAATACGAAATCAAGACCCTATTTCACTTTCGAATAAAAAAGGAGCGATTCATGATGACAGAATAAATAAGGGTATTAATATCGATGCGCTCAATACCTAAAATCTTGCATATTATTTTGGCAGCAGGCTCATCAAGTAGGATGGGTACACCTAAGCAACTTCTTACTATAGGTGATACCACTTTTATAGAGCATGCGATCAAAGAAGCCTTAAAGGTTGCTAATACTAATATTTGTATAGTGCTGGGAGCTAATTACAAAACCTTACGTGATCATATTGATCATCACCCTATAAAAATAGTCCAAAATAAAGATTGGCAATCTGGAATGGGATCTTCAATACGATGTGCAGTACGAGAATGTATACAAGAAGGTGTTTCTTATCAAGGAATCTTAATTTCTCTCATTGATCAACCATTACTAGGTTATGAGCATTATAAAATCATGAAAGAATATTTTTATAAGGATGAAACAAAAATAATTGCTACCAAATTAAAAAATAAATTAGGAGTACCGGCAATACTACCTTCCCAATATTTTGATGAATTATTAAAATTACAGTCGGATTTTGGAGCAAGACATTTAATAAGACAACACAATGATGTGGTATCTGTTTCTGCAAATGATAGAGGAATTGATATAGATACACAAGAACAGTACAACGCTTTATTGAAATCAGATTTTTTTTCTGAAAAATGGTAGCCAACTTTTATATCATTTGTAAATCATAAGCTTTATCTTTGGCTCAAATTTTGATCCTAAAGAATACATGAAAGATTCTGAAGAGTTTTATAAAAAATTAAAAACACAATTAGCAGATACTGCACTTTGGCCAACTGCCTATTTGTATAAATTTATTGTTCCTACAGAAGCAAAAAAAATAGAGCAAATAGAAGCTATATTTGATAATATGGGGGCTGTAATTAGCACCAAACAATCTAAAAACGGAAAGTATACAAGTGTTTCTATTAATGTAAGAATGAAAAACCCTGATCAGGTGATTCTTAAATATAAAGAGGTAGCACAAAAAGTTGAAGGAGTTATTTCTCTGTAATATTTTATATAATATTTCTTACGAATAGGTGTTGAATGATTGATAAATAGTATTTATTACTAAACTTTTATTTTTTTGAACACAACTACTTATTAAATTTTATTATTTTGCATCCCTAAGTATTTTTTGTTTTAATACGTAAAAAAAGCATAAATACCTTATTTACCTATAACTTTATGAATATTGATAATTTAGAATATAATACAGAAAGAGAAAAGTTAATCATACCTGAGTATGGACGTCATTTACAGAAAATGATTAATCATACGGTTGAGATTGAAGATAGAGAAGAGCGTAATAAAGTAGCAAAATCTATTATTGCCGTAATGGGAAATTTGCAGCCGCATTTACGTGATGTTCCAGAGTTTCAACACAAGTTATGGGATCAGCTTTTCATTATGAGTAATTTTAAACTCGATGTAGATGCTCCTTTCCCAATTCTAACTCAAGAAAAATTAGAAGAACGTCCCGAACCGTTGAATTACCCTCAGAATTTTCCAAAATATAGATTCTATGGTAATAATATCAAACGTATGATAGATGTAGCAAATAATTGGGAGGAAGGAGAGCTTAAAACGGCATTGACATTCACAATAGCAAATCATATGAAGAAATGTTATTTGAATTGGAATAAAGATACTGTAGAAGATGATGTTATTTTTGACCACCTTTTTGAATTAAGTAATGGAAAAATTAATTTGAAAAATAGCAATGAAGATCTTATCGATGCCAGCGATCTTATGAAGGGTAAAAAGAAAAAAACTACCAATAAGAAGAATTATAGAAATCGTGGTAAAAAACGATACTAGATTCTAGCATTCCCAATAAAACATAGACTTTCAACCTTTAATACTTATACACTAGATGGGTACTTTTCGAATAGAAGGAGGACACCAACTCAAAGGCGAAATAACTCCTCAGGGAGCAAAAAATGAGGCCTTACAGATTCTTTGCGCAGTTTTATTAACTCCAGATCAAGTTACAATTTCTAATATTCCTGATATTAGAGATGTTAATAAATTGATTGAGATTCTGAGAAATCTAGGAGTTAAAATACAAAAACTAGGAAAGGGAACTTATTCTTTTCAGAGTGATGATCTCAATCTGGAATATTTAGAAAGTGAACAATTTAAGAAAGAAGGAAGCGGTCTTAGAGGGTCTATTATGATTGTAGGACCATTACTCGCAAGATTTGGTAAAGGTTATATTCCAAGACCTGGAGGAGATAAAATAGGAAGAAGACGTCTTGATACTCATTTTGAGGGTTTTATCAATCTGGGAGCCAAATTTAGATATAATAAAGAAGAACGATTTTATGGAGTAGAAGCACCAGAAGGATTAATAGGTACTTATATGCTTCTTGATGAGGCTTCAGTGACAGGAACTGCCAATATTGTAATGGCTGCCGTTCTAGCAAAAGGAAAGACTACCATTTATAATGCTGCTTGTGAACCATATCTTCAACAATTATGTAGAATGCTCAATGCGATGGGAGCAAAAATTACTGGTGTTGGATCCAATCTATTGACTATTGATGGAGTTGAAAGCCTTAAAGGATGTGAGCATAGGATATTACCAGACATGATTGAGATCGGATCATGGATAGGGCTTGCAGCCATGACAAGAAGTGAAATCACAATAAAGAATGTAAGTTGGGATAATCTGGGGATTATTCCTAATACGTTTAGAAAACTCGGAATTACTCTAAATAAAGTAGGAGATGATATTCATATACCTGCTCATGATAACGGATATCAAATAGAAAGTTATATCGATGGTTCTTTTATGACTATTGCAGATGCTCCTTGGCCAGGTTTTACACCAGATTTATTAAGTATAGTGCTGGTAGTAGCAACTCAGGCAAGAGGCGAAGTCATGGTACATCAAAAAATGTTTGAAAGTCGATTGTTTTTTGTAGATAAATTGATCGATATGGGAGCAAAAATTATACTTTGTGATCCGCATAGAGCAACTATTATAGGACACGATTTTAAATCTACTCTAAAAGCAACAACCATGGTGTCTCCTGATATTAGAGCAGGAATTTCATTGTTGATTGCAGCATTGAGTGCCAAAGGAACATCAACAATTCATAACATAGAACAAATAGACCGAGGATATGAAGATATTGATGAACGCCTAAAAGCTATTGGAGCAAAAATAGTAAGAGTTAACGCCTAATATAAGTAGAGTTAATAGTTAATCGGTTTATTTTTTAGAGTAGTAACATTGTAATGATTTCTTAAGAAGTTACTGCGGTTATATATGCGAAAGAAAAGTAAAATGTAGATCCTTTATCTTTTTTACTTTCTACCCAAATGTTTCCGTCTAGCATTTCTACGTATGCCTTTGCAATAGATAATCCTATACCTGCCCCTTCTAAAGCATATTCATCTATAAGATCTGCCTGAACAAAACGGTCAAAAATTGCTTTCTGCCTGTTTTCGGGAATACCCATACCAGTATCTTGTACATAAAAAGTTAGCAGGTGATCTTTTTTTGTATATCCAAATGAAATACTGCCGTGATTTGTGTATTTAATTGCGTTCTTAACAAGGTTTGTAAGAATAGCAGTAAACTTTTCTTTATCTGTTACTATAGTTGCATCTTCTCCTGATAATCCATTGGATAGAGACAATTCAATTCCTTTTTTATCAGTTTCAGGCTTAAAAAAATTAAAAAGATATTCGGTCTCCTCATTTATGTTGACTTCACTAGTTTTTATCTTTACTTGATTGGCTTCTATTCTTGAGATATCAATAATATCTCTTATAATGTTAAGCATACGTGCACCACTTTCTCTGATGAGATCAAGGTATAATTGTTGTTCATCTCCGCTAAGTTTAGGTTCTTTAAGAAGTTCAGCAAGTCCCATGATACCATTCATGGGTGTTCGTATTTCATGACTCATATTGGCTAGGAACGCAGATTTTAACCGGTCACTTTCTTCGGCTTTCTCTTTTAATCGGTTTAGTTCAATCTCATATAATTTAATGTCTGTAATATCTGTAACTGTTCCTACGTATCCAATAATTTGTTTTTTCTCATTTTGTTCGGGTATAGATCTACCTAATACCCATATAACGGAGCCATCAGATTTTAAAAAACGATATTCAGAATCTGACGCTTCTCTTTTTTCGGTAGCTTCACACCATTTATGTTGCAACGCTATTCTATCTTCAGGATGTACAGCATTCAACCAGCCATCTCCAAGAGCTTCTTTTTCTGGTATTCCCGAAATTTCACACCATTGAGGGTTTACATAAGTAGCTTTCCCATCCTGTGAAGTAATAAATATACCTACAGGAACAAGATTTGTAAGAGTATGATATCTGTTTTCAGTAAGTTGAATTGCTTTTTCAGCGACTTCAAATTTTTGTTTATAAGTAAGGTTATGAAAGATATCCTTAAAAGTTAAATAATTTGGTTCATACGTTTCCTTTTCAAAAAACTTTAGATAAATCGTAAAAATAATACTGTAGAACAACACCATAAGATTTTTAGAAATAAGCCCTGAAATTAAAATTTGCTTGGGGTTATCAAAAAACCAAAAAGAACCTACTGAAAAGAAAAAAGCATCAAAACTGAGTATGATGCTCATCGTTAAAACTATTCTAAAAAATAGCGAAGAAATATATTTTGAGATAAATTCAAATAGATATATAATTAATATAGAATCCAGATAGAGTATAGCAGTTCCAACAAATAATACAAAAACATTAGTATAAAAAAACTCTGTAGAAATATCAAAAGGATTATAGCTATAGGCTCCTTCTATATTGATTCTAAATGATAATAACAAAAAACATAAGACGATATTTGCCATTACCAAGGCATAAATCAATTTTCGTGCTGTACTCGCATCTTCTTTTATATAAAGTAATAACACAGCAAAAAGAGAAGCCGAAAAAAGAACGGACGATCCTGGAGATACTAAGATTTGGTCTGATATTTTAAAATATATAGTACTCGCCAAAAAGACTTGTATAAATTGAAATAAACCTAACGAGGCAAAAAGTATACCTAGCCCCATAGTTTTTCGTAATCTGAACAATAGAAGCATAAAAAATGCTACAACAGCCCCTTGAAATAACAAAATCAATATTTGATATAAGTTTAAGGCTTCCATAAAACGTAATATTAGTTCAATACTTTGTAGTTTTTTTATTTTTTAATGTTGGTTAAGCATTTTTAGGTTCTTTAAAGCTACAAACAATTGTTAAGTTTTAACAATTTTGAAGTATAAAAATGATTGAATATCAAGAAAAAAACTCGAAATTTGATACGTACATTACTTAAAGATACGTATTATATTAGAATTGATTAATAGTTTTGAAGAGTCTTAAATATTTTGTTTTTTCGTATTAAATGCGTTTGGATTTTGAATGACTTAAAAGATACTATATTATCATTTATAAGTATAAATAATGTTGATATTGATTTTGGATTACAGTTTTTTAAGGAAGAATCCTTTAAAAAAGGAACTTTTCTTTTAAAACCAAATGAGTATATCGATACCTTTTATTTTATAAGTAATGGCTGTGTTTCATACTACACGATAGAAGATGGCAAAACTCAGGTGATGGAACTCTTTACCGAAGGATATTTTTTTACTGATTTATATGCATATATAGAAGAAATCCCTTCAAATGCGTATTTAGAAGTTTTAGAAGATCTAAAAGTATATGCTATATCAAAAGAAGATCAACAAAAGATTTTTGACTATTCTCATGAATTTGAACGATTTGGAAGACTTTCAATGCAAAGAGCATTTGTAAATAATTTTAGACGAATCAATGAATTACGTAGTCTCTCTAACCAAGAAAGATATTTACAATTATTAGAAAAGCGTCCGGATCTATTTCAGAGAGTACCTCAGTATTTAATAGCGTCTTACTTAGGGCTCACCCCTGTAGGGCTTTCAAAGATTAGAAAACGCTTGAGTCAAGTATAATCTTTTACTTGCTTTTAATCATAACTTATTCAACACATTTTTAGTTGAACCATAAACATAAATGTTTCCTATAGCTTTAATCTTTAATTGATAGGTTTTTGTCTGATTGTTATTATATCAATGCTTAGCATATAATTTTTATTGTAAAAGTTAATTAAACCTAAAAAATACCACTTATTAAACTAGTTTAATGAGAAATCATCAAATATTCACGAAATTTATTACGTAATCTTTATATGTAATAAACTCTAAAACTTCACACAATGGCAGAATATGTTGATGTAGATACACTTAAATACCTTTTATACGATGTTCATGGATTAAAAGATGTGATACAACAAGATCGTTTTAAAGACCATGATGAAGAATCAATAAATATGTTTTTAGATTCTGTAAAAGAATTTAGTGATAGAGAGCTGTTTCCTTATTTTAAAGAAATGGACGAGTATCCGGCATATCATAAAGATGGAGAAGTCATTACTCATGATCAAGTCGGTATAATGATGCGTAAAGGAGGGGAGATGGGCTTGATCTCTGCTACATTTGATTATGAACAAGGAGGCTTGCAATTGCCTATGATGGCATATAGCGCTGCTTTTTTTATTCAAGAAGCAGCAAATAATAATTTACCTGGATACATTGGTTTAACAATGGGAGCAGCAGAATTAATTGTACATTTTGCAAATAAAAAACTCAATGATATTTATGTGCCCAATATGTTATCCGGACAGTGGGGAGGTACCATGTGTTTGACAGAGCCACAAGCGGGGAGCTCACTTTCTGATGTGATTACCAAAGCCATACCTATAGAAGAAGGGTATTATAAAATTTCTGGTCAAAAAATATTTATATCTGGTGGAGATCACCAACATGTAGAAAATGTAGTGCATCTAGTATTAGCCCGTATAGAAGGAGCTCCTAAAGGTACAAAAGGGATTTCACTATTTATAGTCCCCAAAAAGAGACTGGATGAAAAAGGACAGTTAATGCCTAATGATGTAACTACGGTAGCAGATTTTCAAAAAATGGGTCAACGAGGATACTGTACTACACATTTAGGATTTGGCGATCAAGACGATTGTTATGGTTGGCTTGTTGGAGAAGAAAATCAAGGGTTAAACTATATGTTTATGATGATGAATGGTGCTCGTATAGCTGTAGGGAGAGGAGCAGCTGCAATTACCACGGCTGCGTATCAAGCCTCTTTGCAATATGCAAAAGAACGACCACAAGGGAGAAAACTAACCAAAACAGGTAAAAAAGAAGTTGAACAAGATCAAACATTGATTATACATCATCCGGATGTACGTAGAATGCTATTGTTACAAAAAGCAGTTGCAGAAGGTTCCTTAAGCCTAGTACTTTTGGCTTCAAAATATTATGATCTTAAAGAAACCCTTCAAAGTAAAGAAGAGAAAGAAAAATATGCACTGTTATTAGAATTGATAATCCCCATGGTAAAAACATATCCTTCAGAAATGGGTGTGCAATCTATCTCAAATGGTCTACAAGTATTAGGAGGATATGGATTTTGTTCAGATTACATACTTCAACAATATTATAGAGACATTCGTATTTACCCTATTTATGAAGGAACTACAGGGATACAATCTCAAGATTTATTGGGTAGAAAACTAATCATGAAAAATGGAAAGGCTTTAGAATTACTTACCAAAGAAATGATACAGACGATAGATCAAGCTTCAAAATTTGAAAGTTTAAAACATTATGCGCTCAAACTTGGTCAAAAATTAGAATTAGCGCAAAAAGTAATTCATCACTTATTAAGTTTTGCTCAAAAAGGAGATTATGAACGATTTTTATCTGATGCTACACCTTTTATGGAGTTTTTGAGCACGATAACAATTTCTTGGATTTGGTTAGATATCGCTTGTGATGCCAAAAATGCATTGTTAACAAACCAAAAGAAATATTCTGAAGACTTCTATGAAAGTAAAATTCATACCATGAAATTTTATTATAAATATGAACTGCCAAAGACTAACGGACTCGCAGAAATACTCATGAATGAAGAAGTTTTGACGATCACAGAAGATGAAACAATCTTCAATTCATAATCTATTTCATTAAAACACATATTCTAATTATAACAATGAATCAAATACAATCATCTTTTGATCTCAAAGATAGAACAGCTATTATAACCGGATCAAGCAAAGGAATAGGAAAATCAATAGCTAAAGGACTGGCAGAACAAGGAGCAAACGTAGTAATAAGCAGTAGAAACCAAGACAGTGTAGATGCAGTTGTAAGTGAGTTTAAGAAAGAAGGATTAACAGCAATTGGCATTGCATGTCATATTGGAAACGCAGAGGAGCGTAAAAATTTGGTAGACAAAACGATTAATCACTTTGGCGGGATAGATATTTTGGTCAATAATGCTGCGATTAACCCTGTATACGGACCTATTGAAAATGCAGAAGAAACCGTTTTTGATAAAATCATGGATATTAATGTAAAAGCACCCTGGATGTTATCTAATTTGGTATTGCCTTCTATGAAAGATAGAAAAGGAGGAAGTATTATTAATATAGCTTCTGTAGAAGCATTGCATCCCGGAGCCGGATTAGGCTTATATAGTACTAGTAAAGCAGCGTTGGTGATGCTAACAAAAAATCAGGCAAAAGAATGGGGGCAATATGGTATAAGAGCTAATGTAGTGTGTCCGGGTTTAATTAAAACAAAATTTAGTGCTGCTTTATGGCAAAACCCAAAACTATTACAAAAATTAGAGAATACGTTACCAACATCCAGAATGGGAATGCCGGATGAAATGGCTGGTATTGCATGTTTACTTGCTTCTGATGCTGGCGCATATATCACAGGTAGTGTTTACAACGCAGACGGAGGCTATATGATTGCAGGATAATCAGACGAGATTAAAAACTGTCAAAAGATATCATGATACGACAAGACCATTTTTTATGAACTAATGACTTTCAATAGATAGAAATAATGAATTTTGAATATTCAGAAAAAGTAATTGCGCTTCAAGAGCAACTCAATATATTTTTTGAAAAGAACATATTGCCAATAGAAGAAGAAGTGAATCGATTCAATTATGATCCTCAACATCGTTGGCAACGTTGGCCCGGGATGAGTGATTTAAAAGAAAAAGCTAAAAAAAAAGGCTTGTGGAACCTCTTTTTACCAAAAAGTTATGGGTCGATAAGTCCAGGGTTAACAAACCTTGAATATGCTCCTCTAGCAGAAATTATGGGTAGAACACTATGGGCTTCAGAGGTGTTTAATTGTAATGCTCCCGATACCGGTAATATGGAAGTATTGGCAAAATATGGTTCTGATGAGCAAAAAAAACAATGGTTAACCCCTTTATTAGAGGGAGACATTCGATCAGCTTTTTTGATGACAGAGCCACAAGTAGCTTCTTCTGATGCAACAAATATAGAAACATCGATAGTCAAAAAAGGCGATAACTATGTAATCAACGGTAGAAAATGGTGGTCATCGGGAGGTATGGACCCTCATTGCAAAATTGCCATAATAATGGGCAAAACAAATCCTGATGCAGCTAGACATCAACAGCAAAGCATGATATTAGTTCCTATGGATACTCCAGGAGTAAAAATAATAAGGCCTTTGTCTGTTTTTGGTTTTTTTGATTCTCCCGAAGGACACGCAGAAATTGTGTTGGATAATGTAGAGGTTCCAAAAGAAAATTTAATACTAGGAGAAGGTAGGGGATTTGAGATTGCACAAGGTCGATTAGGACCAGGTCGTATTCATCATTGTATGCGTTTAATTGGTATGGCACAGCGATCATTAGAATTGATGGCGCGACGAGCCTCAGAACGTGTAGCTTTTGGAAAGTCTTTTAAAGATTTTAGTAGTATTCGACAAGAAATAGCACTATCACAATGTGAAATACAACAAGCAAGGTTATTAACCCTTTCTGCAGCAGACAAAATGGATAAACAAGGTAATAAAGTGGCAAAAGATGTGATTGCTATGATAAAGATTGTAGCTCCAAATATGGCATTAAAAGTTATTGATAGGGCTATTCAGATTTTTGGAGGAAAAGGTGTAGGTTCTGATATACCACTGGCTCATTTTTTTGCAGCTGCAAGAATACTCAGGTTAGCAGATGGCCCTGATGAGGTACATATGTATCAATTAGGAAAAAGCATTATCAATAAGTATTCTCAGCAATAAATAAGATATATAATTAATTAGAACATTATGCAAACCGTTAGAAAAGGTGAAGAATTAAGGGAAGAGGCTTTAAAAAAATTCTTATTTGATAAAGGATTAATTACTGATTCCAAAAGCGAATGGCAAGTCACACAATTTACACATGGATATTCTAACCTTACCTACCTTTTGCAGCTCGAAAATAAAGAATATGTGTTACGGCGCCCTCCTTTTGGAGCAATAAAGCGTGGGCACGATATGAGCAGAGAATTTAATGTACAATCAAAGATTTACAATTCTTTTTCTCAAGTGCCAAAAATGTATACGTTTACAGAAGATGATACAATACTAGGTTGTCCATTTTACATCATGGAAAAAGTAGACGGGATTATTCTCACAATACAAGAAGCAAAACAAAGAAACCTTAATGAAAATGATTTTAAAACCATAGCAAATACATGGCTAGATACTTTTGTGACCTTACACGCCATAGATTACCGTGAAGCAGGACTAGAAAATTTGGGAAAACCAGAGGGTTATGTGCAACGTCAGGTAGTAAATTGGAGCAAACAATATCTCAAAGCCGCTACAGAAGATATTCCTGCGTCAAAAAAAGTAATGAAATGGATGGAAGAGAACCAACCTGTAACATATAACCATAGTTTGATTCATAATGATTTTAAATATGATAATATCGTTTTTAAAGACAATACATGGCAAGAAGTAACGGCAGTATTAGATTGGGAAATGGCAACTTTAGGAGATCCTTTAATGGATTTGGGGACATCTTTAGGATACTGGACAATGAGTACAGATCATGCTTTTGTACAACAAGGGATTCCATCACCAACAAGTTTTAAAGGAAACCCGAGTAGGAGTGAGATCGTAGAATTATATACCCGGAAGAGTGGAAGAGAAATACAAAATTTGATTTTCTATTACGCCTTTGGCTTGTTTAAGATAGCAGTTATTGCACAGCAAATCTACTATCGTTATCATAAAGGACTCACAACCGATCCTAGATTTTCAAAACTGAATAAAGCAGCAGAGTTACTTTGTAATTTAGCCTACCAAGCCATACAAACAAAAAAAATCGATTAATAAGAAATAATATCACTTTTTGATAGCCAAAGGAATACAAGATACTAGAGATATGAAATATTTAGAAGAAACTTATTATTTTGATTACAATACTGAAAGTATTCAAAATATAATAAAAGACTTAAAAGAAAGCACACTAACCCAAAAAGAAAAGGCTAAGCAATTGTACTTAAAAATCAGGGATCTGTGGAGATATGATCCATATCTTATTCATTTGACCAAAGAAGGCTATAAAGCAAGTGTAATTGCAGAGAAAAATAGTGGGCACTGTATAGACAAATCTATTTTATTAATAGCTTGTTTAAGAGGATTAGGAATTCCGGCAAGAATACATCTAGCTAAAGTAAAAAATCATATTGGTGTAGAACGATTAATCGAAAAATTCGGAACAAATGAGCTGACCCCTCACGGTATGGTTAATATCTTTTTAAATGATAAATGGCTTAAAGCTTCTCCGGCATTCAATAAAGAATTGTGTGAGAAATGTAATGTAGAGCCTTTAGAATTTGATGGAGAACAAGATTCTATGTTTCAGGAATTTAATAAAGAAGGAAGTGTTTTTATGGAATATCTCGAGGATTATGGTCATTTTGATGATGTTCCACTTGGATTTATTTTTAATAATATGAAAGAACATTATCCTGAAATTGTAGAAAAATACAGTGGTTTTACAGAGATTAAATTATAAATAAGTTCTTATATAATTTTATAAAAATAATATACTATGCAAGTCAAAGATAAAGTAGTAATTGTTACAGGTGCAGGATCAGGTATAGGAGCAGCAATAGCAAAACATTTTGCAAAACATAACGCTAAGGTTATAGTTTCTGATTATAATGCAGAAAAAGCACGAAATACTATTAATGAAATTAAAGCCAATCAGGGAGAGGCTACATTAATTCTTGCAGATGTCACTAAATATGAAGATATAGAAAATTTAATTTCTAAAACAGTTTCTGTGTATGGGCGCTTAGATATCATGGTCAATAATGCAGGGGTTGGTCCTAAAAATGTGGTTCGAACAGCAGATTACACCCTTGAAGATTGGCATAATGTTATTGCTGTAAATCAAACTGGAGTTTTTTATGGAATGCAATTAGCTCTTAAGCAAATGCTTTTACAAGGAGAAGGTAATATTGTAAACATAGCTTCTCTCGCCGGTTTAAAAGCGTCAAGAAATAATATTTCATATAGTGCGAGTAAATTTGCTGTGGTGGGTATGACTAAATCTGCAGCATTAGAATATGCGACCAAAAATATTAGAGTCAATGCAATTTGTCCCGGTTATACAGAGTCACCTTTACTAGATAAATTACTTGCAACACACTCTGAGATGGATCAACGCCTTAAAAGTGTAATACCGATGAAAAGATATGGTTATCCTGATGAAATTGCAGAGGCAGTAGTTTGGATAGCGTCAGATACTACTAAATTTATAACAGGCCAAACCATCACATTAGATGGAGGCACTTCTCTTTAAAAAACGTAAATACAAAAATCAATTTAAAATATACACACAATGAATAAGCAACTTATTTTAAAGAAACGTCCAGAGGGGCTTCCTGAGGAAGATACGTGGGAGTTACAAAATAACCCTATACCCGAACCAAAAGAAGGAGAAGTATTAATTCAACAACATTATGTTTCTCTAGACCCTGCAATGCGTGGGTGGATCAATGAAACAAAATCTTATATAGAACCTGTACAATTAGGAGATGTCATGAGGGCAGGATCAATAGGAAAAGTAATTAAATCTAATCATCACCCTATATACAAAGAAGGGGATATTGTTGCCGGTTGGGGAGGAGTACAACAGTACGTAACTACAGGTGCCAGTGATTGGAGAGTGGTCGATCCAAATTTGGCACCCTTACCGTTATATATAAGTACATTAGGAATGCCGGGGATGACAGCATATTTTGGTATTCTAGATGCTGGAAAAATAAAAGAAGGTGATACGGTGCTTATTTCTGGTGCTGCAGGTGCTGTAGGTAGTGTTGTAGGACAGATTGCAAAAATTAAAGGCTGTAAAGTAATAGGAATTGCCGGAGGAGAAAAGAAATGTAAATACATTGTAGAAGAACTAGGGTTTGATAGTGCGATCGATTACAAATCAGAAAATTTAAAAGAAGCTTTACAGCGTGAGTGTCCTAAAGGGATAGACGTTTATTTTGATAATGTAGGAGGAGAAATGTTGGATGAAGCTTTAGCTAGAATTAGATTAAATGCTCGTATTGTAATTTGTGGTGCGATTTCTCAATACAATAATAAAAAAGCTATAAAAGGTCCTTCAAATTATCTCTCATTATTATTGAATCGTGCAACCATGCAAGGAATTCTAGTGATGGATTATGCAAAAGATTATGGAAAAGCAGCTAAAGAAATGGGAGGATGGATCGCAACAGGTCAATTAAAAAGTAAAGAAGATATCTATGAAGGGATCGAAAACTTTCATGAAACATTCTTACGATTATTTTCTGGAGAGAAAATGGGCAAATTAGTATTAAAAGTAATAGAAGAATCCTAAAAAGTTCTTGTCATGAAAGCCATACATTGCAAACAATTTGGACCACCATCAAGTTTAACTCTGGAAGAAGTAAGTAGCCCAAAACCCGGTAAAGGAGAAGTAGTCATTACGGTTAAAGCTTGTGGGGTTAATTTTCCAGATACTTTGATTATTCAAGGACTATATCAATTGAAACCAGAGTTGCCATTTACTCCGGGAAGCGATATTGCAGGTATCATCAAAGAAGTAGGAGAGGGAGTTACTCACTTACATCCGGGAGATGAGGTCTTTGGATTTGTAATGTATGGCGGTTATGCAGAAGAAGTCGTTGTTTCTGCCAAAGCCTGTATAAAAAAGCCTAAAGCTATGGACTTTACTGTAGCAGCCTCTCTTATGATTGCTTATGGAACATCCTATCATGCCTTAAAAAATAGAGCAAAGCTACAAAAAGGTGAAACTGTACTAGTTTTGGGGGCTTCAGGAGGAGTAGGTCTTGCTGCGGTAGAATTAGCAAAATTAATGGGAGCCAAAGTTATTGCAGCGGCATCTTCAAATGAAAAATTAAGTCTTTGTAGACAATATGGAGCGGATGAGGTGATTAATTATACTTCACAAGATCTTAAATCTACAGTAAAAGAACTTACTTTGGGTAAAGGAGTTGATGTTATTTATGATCCTGTAGGAGGAAAATATACAGAAATGGCACTTCGAAGTATAGCATGGCAAGGAAGATATCTTATTGTTGGATTTGCAGCAGGAAATATCCCTAAAATACCAATGAATATCCCGTTATTAAAAGGTTGTGCGATTATTGGAGTTTTTTGGGGAAATTTTGCTTCGATATCTCCTAAAGAAAATTTACAAAACATAAATGAACTACTTCATTGGTACGAAGAAGGTAAACTAACACCTCATATACACAAAATATATGAATTACATCAAGTGCCGATAGCTCTTGAAGAAGTGATGAACAGAAATGTAAAAGGTAAAATTGTGATAAAATGCTCTTAGGTTATTATAAAAAAATCAATCAACTTTAGTAAGCATTTCTTCTAACTCTAAATTGTAATCATACTGTAAATCTTCATGTAAAAGAGTAATTTTCTTTTTAATAGAAATCAATTCTCTATTATATATATTCGTCAAAACCTTACTTTTTTTGATATCAGGTTTTAGCAATGTCATTTGTTTACAAAAAAACAAAAGCAATTCTACTTCTGTTTCTTTATTTGTAGAATACCTGATATACTTTTTAATTAATCGTAAAATCTTTCTGACACTCTTTTTTATATAATAATATGAAGTAGTATTGACAGCGCTAAAGTTTTGTTCTACTTCGAGTTTTATGGTATTGATATAATTTTCTTCGTTTTCTGAGTCAAATAATAAATAGGTAAGTAATTCTTTATTTTCTTTTTTAAATTTTGATAACCTGAGACATAATGTAATAAGTTCTTGATGAGATTTGTCTTCTAGTTCTTCTTTTAATTCTTTTACAGTTGCTGTTTTCATATCTGTATACTATTCGCTGCTAATTTTCAATACAAAAATATCATCTTATCTTATTATCACACTACTTACTAACAAATAGTACAGATTTGATATTCCTTTCCTTTTCAAATCATTAATTCTTCATATTATATTAACAATTAAATTAAGTATAAACTGATAAAATATAATTTATTATGTGATTTTTTGTGTATTTTATCGTATTTATAAGTATTTCATAAAGTTATTAACAAATACTAAACAAATATTTGTAAAATTGTTAATAAATTACTATATTAGCTACATATTAATTCTAAATCACACAATCATGGATTATCTATACTCAACTTTCGGATTGAATTTTAAAAGTGTTTTTAATTTTTTGAGAGAACTTCCAGAAGCCTCAAGCTATGCGATTCGTAAGTAACAAAAATGAAGATGCTTTCTTTTTTAAATTTGTAATGCTCCACTTTACAAGAATATTTAAGCATTTTTAAATACCTAAAGTTTTATTTTGCCCAATAAAAAACCCTTCAATTGATATGAAGGGTATTTTTTTATCATGGATTAATGTTTGCTTTAAAGCATTTCCTAATTCATATTTTAGAAAGATATTACAAACCTATTTTTTAATTCTTTTTATGAATTCTAGATTCAAGAAGTAATTTTTTCTATGATTGAATAGATTAATCGAGCTGCCAATCGAGCTGTTACATTATCAATATCATATATAGGGTTTAATTCTACTAGATCAAGACTAATTAATTTATTAGAATTACATATAAATTCTAATGTTTCTAGTACGATATCCAAAGAAAAACCTAATGGAGAAGGGGCACTAACACCAGGTGCATAAGCAGAAGAAAAACCATCGAGATCGATTGTAAGATAAATATGGTCTACAGATGAGATAAATTGATCAAGTGTAGAAAAAACAATGTCTCTATTTTCAATATTAAATTGAGTATTCTCAAGATAAGTTACCTTTAAATCTTTAGCGGTTTCAAATAATATTTTATTGTTTGATGCTTTTTGGATCCCTAAACAACAATAATAAAATGAGTCATTTTCTTTGGCAATTTGATAGAATGGCGTTCCTGAATTTCCTTTTCCTGTCAATTGTCTTAGATCAAAATGGGCATCTAGATTAATGATACCAATAGTTTTGTCTGTATATTGTTTTGATAACCCATTGTAATGCGCATAAGCAAGGTCATGGCCTCCACCTAGCACAATCGGAAAATATGTGTTTTCTATAAGATAAGAAATATATTCTGATGTTTCTAGTTGTGTTTTTTCTAAATGATCATCATGACAGACAATATTTCCTACATCAACTATTTGTGTAGTACTGTTAAAATGATTAGACAGAGGAGCTAACATTTTTCGGATGTTTTCAGGACCTTTTTTTGCCCCAATTCTTCCATTATTTCTTTTCACTCCTGTATCACATGCATATCCTAATATTGCAAACGAATTTTTTACTTTTTTGGGTAAAATTTCATTTTTAAGATCGATACAATTAATTTTTTCGTGCAAATAGAGTTGTTGTTCAGAAGAACGTCCTGACCAAATATCTTTATCAGGTTTTTGATAATTATTCATTTTGATCAAAGATTTTATTCAGTAAAGAATTTTCAACAAAATTAGGAAGTGTTACTTTGAGATTTGGGGTTCTCTCCATTTCTCTTTTTATGGCAAATATAGCTTCTTTGTTTCTTGCCCAACTTCTTCTGGAAATACCGTTATTTACATCGTAAAAAAGCATTTGTTCTAATTGCTCATCTGCTTTTTGAGAACCATCTAATAGTAATCCAAATCCTCCATTGATCACTTCACCCCATCCAACGCCTCCACCATTGTGGATAGATACCCATGTCGCTCCTCTAAAACTGTCACCAATTACGTTATGAATCGCCATATCGGCAGTATATTTGCTCCCGTCGTAGATATTACTGGTTTCGCGATAAGGAGAATCTGTCCCGCTTACATCATGATGATCTCTTCCTAATACAACTGGAGCAGTTATTTTTTTATTTTTGATTGCTTCATTAAAAGCCTTCGCAATTTTTATTCTACCTTCTGCATCAGCATATAGAATTCTTGCTTTTGAACCAACAACAAGTTTGTTTTGTTTGGCTTCTTCAATCCAAGTGATATTATCTTGCATTTGCTGTTGAATTTCTTCTGGAGCGTCTTTTTTTATTGTCTTTAATACCTCAGACGCGATTTGATCAGTGATATCTAAATCTTCTTCTTTGCCAGAAGTACAAACCCATCTAAATGGACCAAAACCGTAGTCAAAGCACATAGGTCCGAGGATATCTTGTACGTATGACGGATATATAAAATCAATACCATTTTCTGTAAAAATATCAGCACCTGCTCTAGATGATTCTAATAAAAAAGCATTACCATAATCAAAAAAATAAGTGCCTTTATCTGTGTGTTTTCGAATCGCGCTTGCATGTCTTCGTAGTGATTCTTTAACTATTTTTTTAAATGACTTTGGGTTGTCACTGATCATTTTGTTGGCTTCTTCATAGGATAATCCCACCGGATAATATCCACCTGACCATGGATTATGCAAAGATGTTTGATCAGAACCTAGTTGGATAAAAATATTTTCGATGTCGAATCGTTCCCATACTTCTACAACATTGCCTTGATAGGCAATCGAAACTGTTTCTTTTTGGGCGACTGCTTTTTGTATACGAATCACTAGATCATCAAGATTATTGATAATTTCGTCTATCCATCCTTGTTCGTATCTTTTTTGTGCAGCTTTTGGGTTTACTTCTGCACAAATAGTAATACATCCAGCAATATTACCTGCCTTGGGTTGTGCACCGCTCATGCCTCCTAATCCAGAGGTTAGGAATATTTTACCTTTTGGAGTATCCTTTGAGGATAAGGTTTTTCTAAAAGCATTCATCACTGTAATTGTAGTGCCATGTACTATGCCTTGTGGACCAATATACATATAACTACCTGCAGTCATTTGACCATATTGTGTTACCCCAAGAGCATTATATTTTTCCCAATCATCCGGCTTTGAATAATTTGGAATCATCATGCCATTTGTAACAATAACTCTAGGTGCATCTTTTGAAGATGGAAATAATCCCATAGGATGACCAGAATACATATGCAAAGTTTGTTTTTCGGTCATTGTCGCTAGGTATTGCATTGTCAACACATATTGCGCCCAATTTTGAAATACTGCGCCATTACCACCATAAGTTATTAATTCGTAAGGGTGTTGCGCTATTGCATGATCGAGATTGTTTTGAATCATGAGCATAATTGCAGCAGTTTTTTGGTTTTTTGCAGGATAATCTGATATTGGTCTTGCATACATCTTATATGTTGGCATAAATCGATACATATAGATTCTTCCATAAGTTTCTAATTCTTCTAAAAACTCGTCGGCTAGTTCTTTGTGCCACTCTTCAGGAAAATATCGTAGTGCATTCTGTAATGCTAATTTTTTTTCTGCTACCGATAATATTTGCTTTCTTTTTGGAGCTCTACTGATATTTTTGTCCAAAATAGGTTTTGAAGGCAGTTGATCTGGTATTCCTGCTATTATTTGTTCTTTAAAAGTCCTCATGATCCTTGTTGGTGTATTTTTTGTCCGTTTTTCCAAACTTGAGCTGGTCGTAATTGTCCTTGTTGATATAATATTTCATTCCAATCTGCAGTTTCAAATAAATTGAAATCAGCTAACATACCTACTTCTAATATTCCTCTATCATCTAGGTGTAATGCAGATGCTGCTCTGTGTGTTATTCCTGCTAATACTTCGGCATTACTCAACTTTTGAAACGTACCAAGAATACAAGCCTGTGTTAATAAATCTCCCATTGGAGCAGAACCGGGATTCCAATCGCTGGCTATGGCTAAAGCCCCATTGTTGTCCAGAATTTTTCGTGCGGGTGTAAAATCACATCCTAATCCTATAGAAGCTCCGGGTAATGCAATCGCAATTACATTACTATTTGCTAATATTTTGATTTCTTCTTCGGTACTGGCCTCGAGATGATCTGCACTTATAGCATCCATTTTTACCGCAACTTCGCTTCCTCCTGTACTGAATTGATCTGCATGCACAGTAATATCAAATCCTATAGCTTTTGCTTTTTCAAAATATGGATAGATATCCTGGGGAGTAAAGGCTCCTTTTTCTATAAAAGCGTCAATTCTATTAGATAATTGTTCGGCTTTCAGAATCGGAAATAATGAATCACTAATATATTCTAAATATGCTTTATGATTACCGTCAAAATCTTTAGGAAGCATGTGTCCTGCAAGACAGGTCGCAACAAGATCAGAAACAGTTTCAGTATTAGCTTCTTTTATTGCATATAACATTTTTAATTCTTCTTCGATTGAAAGGCCATATCCACTTTTTACTTCTATGGTTGTTATTCCTCTTTTTGCATGCAAAGAGGCTCTTTTTATTATTCCTTTGCGAAGCTCATCTTTTGTAGCTTCTCTGGTTTTTGTTACCGTGTCCCAAATACCGCCACCAGCTTCGGCAATCTCCAGATACGATTTTCCAGAATTTCTCATGGCATAATCTTGCGCTCTCGAACCTGCAAAACAGATATGAGTATGAGCATCTATAAATCCAGGTACACAAACATAATTTTTATCAAGAATGATTTGTTTTGTATCTGAAGTTGTAAAGCTTTGTTTTAGTTTTGAAAAATCATCAATAGCCTTAATACGATGATTTTGTATGACAATTCCGGCATTTTGTATACTCAAAAGATCATCATCTTTTATTGCTCCTTTCAGAGGAGTATTTTTCATAGAAACTAACTGCGAAAAAGGCCCTATTAATGTGTATGTTTCCATATATCAATGTTGTGAATGTTTTAGAAAAGTTCAAATTCTTCAGAGAATTTTGTGTCTAGTGATAATTGTTGTTGTTGAGAGATTTGATATGCGATGTCAGTGATAACACCTTGTTTTATCATTTTGATTCCTTTTTCTATATCATCTGCAAATACTCTGTCTTTTTCTGCAAATGGTACGATAGTCCTCAGTTTTTTATGAATTTCATCAAGAATGATTCCTGATTTTAATGGTCTTCGATATTCAAATGCTTGTGCTGCGGTTAATAATTCTATTGCTAATATCTTTTCGAGATTTTCTACAACTTTTAATGCCTTTCGGCCTCCTATAGATCCCATGCTCACATGATCTTCTTGTCCTAGAGAGGTTGGGATGCTATCGGCACTAGACGGGAAACACAATCCTTTATTTTCGCTAGCCAATGCAGCGGTTGTATATTGCAAGATCATATACCCAGAGTTAATCCCGGTATCTTCCATAAGTAATTTTGGTACCCCAGGAGCATTGCCTTCTAATGCCAGATAAATTCTGCGATCAGAAATGTTGCCAATTTCAGAAGCTGCCAGACATACATAATCTATAGCCATTGCCAAAGGTTGCCCATGAAAGCTACCTCCACTAATCGTAAGTTCCTCATCTATAATAATAGGATTATCGGTTACAGAATTCAATTCTACTTCTAATAATTCTTTTAAGTGCAGCCAGGCATTTCTAGATGCGCCATGTACTTGAGGAATACAACGAAGTGAATAAGGATCTTGTACACGATCGCAATCGATATGATCTTCCATAATTTCAGAACCTTTGAGTAATGACTTAACTCTAGAAGCAACATGAATATTTCCCTTGTATGGTCTTAAGTTATGTAATTCTTTGTAAAAGGGTTTAATAGAACCTTGAAGTCCTTCTATCATCATTGCTCCGATAATATCTGCATGAGAAAGACAGTTGTGTAGTTTTGAGACCACTTGTATAGCATGAGCCGCAATAAATTGAGTACCATTTATTAAAGCCAGTCCTTCTTTGGGTTTTAAATTAACGGCTTGTAAACTAGTAATTGTAAATAATTCTGATGTAGAAATGACTTTTCCTTGGTATTCTACTTTTCCTAAACCAATTAACGGTAAGAACAGGTGAGATAGGGGAGCAAGGTCTCCCGAGGCTCCTACAGAACCTTGCGAAGGAACAATGGGAATAGCATCATTTTCGATATGCCATAAAATTCTCTCTAAGGTTTGTTCTGAAATACCTGAATACCCTTTGGATAACGATTGAACTTTGAGAATCATCATAATTTTGGCAATTTCGGTATCAATAGGATCACCCACGCCTACACTATGACTTTGCAATATGTTGCTTTGAAGAATCTCTGTTTCTTCTTTTGATATTTTTGTTGTACAAAGAGGACCAAACCCTGTATTAATACCATACACTGGTTCTCCTTTTTCTACAATATTCTCTACAACCTGTTGACTCTTTTTAATTTTTTCTCTGGTAAGTTCAGAGAGTGTGCCTAGGATCTTTCCTTGAGCTATCTTTATCGCTATTCCTGCTGTTAAATAGTCTTCTCCGTAATAAAAATAATGTGTTTTCTCTGGCATTGCCCTTTTTTTAAAATACGATATACTTGAAATGATCTTGATTTCACTAATTTAATATGTATTTTTGATAATTAGAAATACTAATTATATCATCATTCAATAACTGTGGGTTATCAATTAGAGCTTAGACATTTTACTTATTTTTTGGCTGTAGCAGAAGAATTACACTTTAGAAAAGCAGCAGATCGATTGTTTATTTCTCAACCGGGATTAAGTAGGCAGATCAAACAAATGGAAGAAATTATTGGAGCGGATTTATTTGTTCGAAATAATCGTTCTGTATCATTAACAGCAGCAGGACATTATCTTAAGAAGGAGTTGGCTTTTATTTTTAACCATATTGATTTTACCATTAAGCATACAAGATTGATCAATGAAGGTAGTAATGGAGAAATACGAGTTGGTTTTTTGGGATCTGCAATACAAACTGTTATTCCTGAAATTTTGATAAATGTGAATTCAACGTATCCAAATATAAAGTTTAGTCTAGAAGAAATGTCTAATTATGATCAGGTAGAGGCGATAGAAAAAGATCAGCTTGACCTTGGATTTGTAAGATTATCGAGAGTTCCTAAAGGAATACAAATGAAAGTTATACATACTGATACATTCTCTTTGGTATTGCCTGATAATCATTTACTCACTAAAGATACTTTTACTTCTATAAAACAAGTAGAAAACGAACACTTTATTCTATTCTCGTCAAATTATAGTTCATTGTATTATGACAAAATCGTAAGTATTTGTGAAGATAAAGGCTTTACACCAAAAGTTTCGCATAAATCGGTTCATGCTCAAACCATCTACAAACTTGTAGAAAGTGGATTAGGAGTCGCTATTGTGCCTACATCTTTGCAACATGGCTTTAATTTGGGAGTAAAGTTTCTAGAAATCCCAAAAATTCCTCAAAGAGCAGTGTTGTCTGTAATTTGGAAAGAAGATAATAGAAACCCTGCATTGCATCGTATTATGCAATTTTTGTAATATATATAGGGGTGATATTATTACAATATCACCTCTCTTTAAAATAATAATTTTGTTTTTTATTGAGGAGGCATGCTATAGAAAAATTGCTCTTCTTTTATTTTTCCATTATCTACTTTATAGACACAAAGTTCTTCTACTTGCATACGTCCTTGACCTTTAAAAGTACAATCCATTTTCATAGATAGTGTGAAATGGTTTTCGGCTATTATTGGGTCAGATATTTCACTACCATGAAACTCTTCTACGGTAGTAAACCATTCTTGATTTTTTTTGATTACACTATCCTTTCCAGATACCATTTCGTTTAGATACCCTGATATTTCTTTGCTTACAACGTCTTGATCATACAATTCGTTTATAGCTTGTAGATTTTCTCCTAATCTGCAAAGTTCGACTAAACGGTTTGCTACTTGTTTTGTGTCCATAATGTGAAGTTTAAAATTTTTTACGTAAAAGAAAGTCTTTGAAATTACAAAAAAACTTCAATGTATGTACTTACAAATTGTAATTATTGTGAATTACCCTAAAGCTTCTTTATAAACCGTTAAACATCGTTCACGAGCCATTTTATGATCAACCATGGGTTTAGGATACGTAAATTCATTAAGGTCTTCGACCCAAGTATTAATGTATGCAAGTTGTTTATCAAATTTGGTAATCTGTGTAGTTGGATTGAATATTCTAAAATATGGTGCAGCATCTACTCCAGAACCCGATGCCCATTGCCAATTACCTACATTGGCAGACATATCATAATCCAAAAGTTTTTCTGCAAAATAAGCTTCTCCCCATCTCCAATCGATCAAAAGGTGTTTACACAAAAAACTTGCAACTAGCATTCGTACTCGATTATGCATATATCCTGTTTGGTTGAGCTGTCTCATACCTGCATCTACAAGAGGGTATCCTGTTTCTCCTTTTTTCCATTTTTCAAAATCATCCTCATTGTTTCGCCATTGAATCCTATCATATTTAGATTTGAAAGCACTATTGCGCGTATGTGGGAAATGCCATAAGATTTGCATAAAAAATTCACGCCAGATTAGCTCTGACCAAAACACTTCATTTTCTTCTGCAATTGCTTTTTTTACAATAGTTCTTATGCCAACAGTACCAAAACGTAAATGAGGTCCTATTCTTGAAGTTCCCTGATCTTTGGAAGGAAAGTTTCTAGTTGCCTCGTAATTTTGAATGAGACCTTTGGAGACGTTATAATCAGGGATTTGTATAGAAGAAACTTGAAATCCCATTTCTTCTAAAGTAACATTAGAAAGTTCTCCTTGTTTAACTAGATTTTTAAGAAGAGACCTAGAATCGAAAATTTTTAGTTTTGACGCCTCAAAAGTTTCTTTCCATTTGTTTTTGTAAGGAGTATATACGACATAGGGATCGCCATTTGCTTTTATGATTTCATCTTTTTCAAATATGACTTGATCTTTGTATGTAATAAATTTTACATTATTGGTTTTGAGTATTTCATTTATCCTTTGATCACGTTCTTTTGCGTATGGTTCATAATCATGATTAGTATATACGGCTTCAACATTATAATCTGATAAAATTTTTATAAAAATATGTTCCGGATTACCATAATAAGTTGCTAATGAACTTTTATACTCTTTTAAAAGCTCATGATTCATTTTTTGAAGTGTATGATACAAAAATGTTACTCTAGCATCGTTTTTTGGAAGTTTATCTAAGATGTTTTTGTCAAAAATGAATATCGGTAAAACAGGTCTTTTACTTTGTAAAGCTTTGAATAGACCTATGTTGTCATCTAATCTTAGATCTCGTCTGAACCAGAAAATAGAGATTTTCTCTGTCATATTTTAATTCACGTTTAAAGTAGACATTCCACCATCAACCCCTATCACTTGTCCAGTAATCCAACTGCTATCATCACTGAGCAAAAACTTAGCAATATTTGCAATATCTTCGGCTTGCCCTACACGTTTCATAGGGTGTCGATTGTTCATCAACTCTTTCTTTTTGTCATTTCCTAATAACCTTTTGGCTAATGGGGTATCAGTTAATGAAGGAGCAATGACATTTACTCTAAACTGTGGTGCATACTCTGCCGCCAATGCTTTTGCAAATCCTTCTATAGCTCCTTTTGCAGCAGCAATACTAGTATGGAATGGCATACCAACTTTGACTGCAACAGTACTAAAAAACACAAGGCTTGCTTGATCTGAGTTTTTGAGTTTTGGGAGTAAATCGTGTATTATCTTTACTAAGAACATAAAATTGATTTGCATGTCTTCTTCAAAAGCCTTTGGAGTAAGCATTTTGAATGGTTTTAAATTGATACTACCAGGGCAATACACAAATCCATCTATTTGATCGGGCAGGGCAGCGGTATCAATTTCGTCTTTAGAAGCATCGTATGATATATGGGTTACTTCTAAATTCCCTAAATTTTCTGACGTTCTTGAAGCGATATAAATATTATGTTCTTGATATAATTTTAAGGCAATTTCAAATCCAATGCCATGACTACCTCCAATTAATAAGATATTTTTTTTCATTATTTTATTTTTAAATGAATTCGATTTGGTTTTTATGTTCTTTTGTAAATGTCCCAAAGAGTTCGATTAGCTTTTGCTCACGATATGCAAAAATCTCTTTTAACTTTGGTTTTACCAAAAAGGGGTGTACTAATTGCCCTAATATTCCAAAAGGGACTTTATAGTCAATGATATCTTCCATTTCTACTCCTCCAGGAATTTCTTTAATAAAATGTTTGTGATGCCATAAAGCATAGGGGCCAAACCTCTGCTCATCAACAAAATATTCTTTGTCTTGGGTATGAGTGATTTCGGTAACCCATTTTGTTTTGATTCCTGCAATTGGTGTTACTATATATTGAATGATTTGTCCTGAATACATTTTGCGATCTGCTCCAGAAATAATCTGAAAACCCATATAATCTGGAGTAATTGTTTTTAAGTTTTTTGGATCGGATAAGAAATTCCAAGCCTCATCTAGTGAGATCGGTAAGTTTTGTTTAGCCTTAAGGGTATAAATCTTCATACTTTACTTAGTTTATAGTAAAGGTATGATCATTTTTGTTTAACTAAAAACATTTATTGTTAAACAATATAAAATTATTTAAAAGTATCCTTCAGCCCAAGATTTGGCTTCTTCTAAGGTATTGAAATATGCAAAAGACCTGTCATAGAGGCCTTGTTCTATCATTGCTTTGTCGCGTTCTGTTTTTCTTTGAGATACAATTGCCAATCCTTTCATATTAGGAAGTTGTCCTAGTCGAAATACTTCTTCTGCAACTTCATGCTCAAATTTTCTATTGGTAATCATGATAAAGCTCTTATTTCCAAAATGCGATTTGATATCTTCTCTGATTATATTTGCTTTATCTAATGTCACAAACACTCCTTTGTGTATTGTAATAATGACATAAGAAGTATGAAACTCTAAATCATAAAACTTCTCATAATTAGTATTCATCCAAAAAAAGTTTTTGATAAAGATATGTTAAAAAAGTAAAATTTTCTTACAAAAATAATTTCACGAGTCATTTTTTAACATTCATCACAGCAATTATCATCTTTTATAAGTTTACAAGTAGCTACTGCTAATATAGCCCCAAGAACAGGAGCTGTGAAATATAACCATTGGTGTTCCCAATGACCTGTGAGTAAGGCCGGACCGAGAGAACGTGCAGGGTTCATAGATGCTTTTGTCATAGGACCGGCAAACATAGCTTCAAGTAATACCACGCCTCCTACGGCTATTCCTGCCATTACTCCGATCTCTTTTGATCCTGTAGATACATTAATGATTACTGTCATTAAGAAATAAGTAAGTAGGACCTCTAGTATAAATGCTTTTAAACTATCCAGAGCCGGTAAAGTAGCTCCTAAAAATTCACTTTCTGGAAAAAGAAAAGAAAGACAACTACTAGCGATAATTGCCCCGACACATTGTGCAAGTATATATTTTGGAACTTCTTTCCATTCAAATTTTTTTGCGTAAGCAAATGCAATTGTTACTGCTGGATTAAAATGCGCTCCGGATATTTCTCCATACGCATAGATCATTGCCATGACAATGAGTCCCCATGTAATTGCTACTCCTATATGACCAATACTGCCATTTGTTATTTCATCTATAGCCATAGCTCCTGTTCCACAAAATACCATGCTAAATGTACCAATCGTTTCAGAAATATATCTTTTCATTATTGAGTTTAAAAATCCTGTAAATATACTACTCCTTAATTTAAGTTTTTGTTAACTTTTAATGCCATGGTATTCCTTAATTTAGTTCGGTATAATTCACAAACAAATTAAATTTAACACAAATGAAAAAAATTGTCTTATTTCTTTCTGCTATTTTATTCTCTTTAGGAGTTGATGCTCAGGTTAAAGCACCGCAACCTAGCCCTACTTCAAAAATTAGCCAGGTAGTAGGATTAACAGATGTATCTGTAGAATATGCAAGACCTAGTATGAAAGGAAGAACCATTTTTGGTAATCTTGTACCAGAGGGTAAATTATGGAGAACGGGAGCTAATAAAAATACACAGGTCACTTTTAGCGATGATATAAAGATTAATGGGAAAGAACTTAAAA
This sequence comes from Aquimarina algicola, assembly GCF_006443095.1. Classification (GTDB taxonomy): domain Bacteria; phylum Bacteroidota; class Bacteroidia; order Flavobacteriales; family Flavobacteriaceae; genus Aquimarina; species Aquimarina algicola. The sequence continues at coordinate 607,536 of NZ_VFWZ01000001.1, read as the reverse complement.
AAGGTTCTTATGCAATTTTTACTAAACCTTCTAAAGGAAGCTGGGAAGTAATTTTTTATGCAGATACTAATAACTGGGGAACACCAAGAGAATGGGATGATAGTAAAATAGCTTTGAAAACGACTGCAAAAGTGAAAGCGCTACCATCTAATGTAGAGACTTTTACAATTGGATTTTCAGATCTTAAAATGGATGGTGCTAATATGTTTTTTGAATGGGAAAAAACACAAGCGGTTATTGCTATAGAAACTCCTGCAAAAAAACAAACTCTTGCAAGTATAGAACAAATTATGGCTGGTCCATCTAGTAATGACCATTATCAAGCTGCTACTTTTTATAAAGAAATAGGAGAATTTGCAAAAGCAAAAGAACATATTGATAAAGCTATCTCTCTTCGTAAAGAACCTGCTTTTTGGGTTCACAGACAGCAGTCTTTGATTTATGCTAAAAATGGAGATAAAGCTGGTGCAATAAAAGCAGCAAAAACTTCGTTAGAATTAGCAGAGAAGGCAGGAAATGCTGACTACGTTAAACTTAATAAAGACTCCCTTGCTGAGTGGGGAGCCAAATAAACCACTCTTTTTCACACACAAATCATATAAAAAGCGTTCTGTCACAGAACGCTTTTTTTGTTTTTATCCCTTATTTTAATATACAACTCTAATAGGTTTCAAAAATCAATTTGTTTTGGCACTATATTTTAGTCATAATACAAACCAATTTGTGCTCTTACAGCATCTAATAATGAAATAAGTTGAAGGCTTTTTTCAAAAGTCATGATTGTACTTTCTATTCGGTTTTGCGCCAACATTTCTTGTACATGAATAGCTTCAAAATTGTATCCGTATGTGTCGACATCAAACTCTATTTTTTTTGACTGTTGATTACTTTCTATAATTACAGAAGTAGGTTCATGAAACCTATTACAGATTATAATATTTGCGTCTTCGAGCTCTATAATTGCTTCTGTATCGGTTTTTTTATTTAGAGTACTATATAAATGTGCATTGATGTTGTTTTTATACTCAAGTTGTATCATACATTCTTCATCAACGCCAGTTGAAGTTAATACTGCTTTAGCATCAATTTTTTCAGGGATTCCGATTAAACTTAACGCACAAAATAATGGGTATATACCAATATCTAATAAGCTGCCGCCACCTAGTTTTTTATTGAATAGTCTACTATTAGGGTCAAAAATTGCTTCAAACCCAAAATCGGCTTTTAATGATTTGATTTTTCCATATTTTTTTGTTTCGATTAATTCGATCACATATTGGTAGTGAGGCAAGAAATATGTCCATAAGGCTTCCATAAGAAAAACATTATTCATTTTTGCAGTAGAGATCATTTCTTTGACTTGATCTATATTCATTGCAAATGGCTTTTCACACAAAACAGCTTTTTTATGATTAAGACACATTATTGTATTTGTGTGGTGAAAAGGGTGAGGAGTTGCAATATAAATAACTATTACTTCTTGATCCCTGGCAAGGTCTTGATAATTACCATAATAATTGCTTACATCATATTTCTTTCCAAATTCTTTTGCTTTATCAAAGTCTCTACTCGCTATTGCATAGAGTTTTGCATTTGGTACTTTAGAAAGATCTTGTGCAAATTTATGAGCGATTTTACCACAACCAATGATTCCCCATTTTATGATATTATTCATGTATTTTGATTATGATTTTTTATTAATTCATCAATATTTTTGATAAATATTTATTTGTTGTATACTTTTTTTAAATAGCTGCTAATAAGTGTTTTAAATTTTGATTTCGCTATATTTTTTAGTAAATTAAAGGATTGATTATCTTAACACCTGATCCTTATGAGAGCTTACAGTTACAAAAGAGTCCCCCAAAATAGACAACCACAATTTTTGCGACTTAACCGAATGAAAAATGAACTTTCTGTGATGTTAGCAAAATTGAATTCATATCGTTGTGAACCTTGCACTTCTGAAATGTATGAACAATATACAGAATTAAGCAGCAAAGGAAGACAATTAAAACTATCTATTGATAAACTCTCAAAGTTTGAAGATGATAATTCTGTAACACAAGCGGGAGAAAAAATCAATAGTGTTTTGAAAGAATTTCATGGTTTTCAAAACGGTTTTTTATCGTATCTGTCTACTAATGCAGTAGTTCATTTTTAAGAACCTAAGATGAATTGATTTTAGATCTTTTTACTTTCTGAAATCAATTCATTTATGAGTTGTACCCCTATAGCAATTGTCATTACTAATACACATCCAAAAAGATTAAGCCATAGATATGGCATCCAATCAAAATACCATCCAAAAATAACGATAACCTGAGTGATAATAGCCGCAATAAACGTAGCGTCACTACGAACATATTTGATAAAAAAGGCTAATAAAAAGATACCAAGAACATTACCATAAAAAATTGAACCAATTATATTTACTAACTGGATGAGATTATCAAAAAGATTGGCGAAACAAGCTACAAAAATTGCAAGTACTCCCCATAATAGTGTAAATAGTTTTGAAGCATTTACATAATGTTTTTCATCTTTCTCAGTTTTTACATTTCTTTTGTAAAGATCTATTGCTGTGGTAGAAGCCAATGCATTAAGTTCTGATGCAGTAGAAGACATAGCTGCAGATAAAATTACCGCTAATAACAATCCAATTAATCCTCGTGGTAAATTATTGAGGATGAAATGTATGAATACATAATCTTTATCATTAGTTTCGACTGTATTATCTACTTTTTTTATAATACCTTTAGCTTTAGTTCTGATTTTTTGATCAGTATCATTTAAGGCTTTGATATTGCTTTTTATACTTTTTGAATTTTGAGATGCATGGTCAGCGTTTTTTATGTATTTACCGATTTCAAGTTCTTTGGTTTTTTGTAATTCAGATAGCTGATTTTCTAAATCTGTATACTCTGCGGCAAATTCAGAGTTTTGAACTGCTACTTTTGCTGCTGGGTTAAAATTAATAGGTGTAGGATTAAATTGATAAAAAACAAATACCATAACCCCTACCAGAAGTATAAAAAACTGCATGGGAACTTTTAACAGACCGTTAAACAATAACCCTAGTTGACTTTCTTTTATTGATTTTCCTGAAAGATAACGTTGAACTTGACTCTGATCTGTACCAAAGTATGACAGCATCAAGAATGTACCGCCTATAATTCCTGTCCATACTGTATATCTGTTGCTAAGGTCAAAGGAAAAATCGAGAATTTTCATTTTTCCGCTCGCACCTGCAATGTCAAGTGCTTTTGTAAATGTAATTCCTTGAGGTAAATAGCTTATGATTAAGAAAAATGCGATAAACATTCCTGTAAAAATAACAGCCATTTGTTGTTTTTGAGTGACACTTACAGCTTTAGTTCCTCCAGAAACGGTATAAATAATCACTAAAATACCAATTACAATGTTTAATATAGTTAGATCCCATCCTAATACTGCTGATAAGATAATAGCAGGAGCAAATATGGTTATTCCTGCACCTAAACCTCTTTGTATTAAAAAAAGAATAGCGGTAAGCGTTCTGGTTTTTAGATCAAATCTGGTTTCAAGGTATTCGTATGCGGTATATACCTTAAGTTTATGGTATAAGGGTATAAAAACCATACAAATAACTACCATTGCTATTGGAAGACCAAAATAAAATTGAACAAAGCCCATACCACTGTGAAAGGCTTGTCCGGGAGTAGATAAAAATGTAATTGCACTAGCTTGAGTTGCCATTACTGATAGTCCTATTGTCCACCATTTGGCCTCGCTACCACCACGAATGTATTCTTCTACATTTTTACTTTTTCGGGTTTTCCATGATCCATATAAAACGATAAACATCAACGTACCGATTAATACGATCCAATCTATAATTTGCATTTTAAGGTTTTGAATTAGATATAAAAATGATTCATATGATTAATGAATATTTTATGAATATATTTTTGATATTACATAGAACAAGACAATATAAATAGCATTTGCAATAAGGATTAGAGAATACCATTTTTTCCAAATTATTTTTTCTTTTGCTTGTTTCATATCCTTCTTATTTACCTAAAGATAAAATATTGGCAAAAAGACGATATGCTCCCGATACACCGGCAGGAAATTCTCTAAAAAAGCTAAGTCCTGTATACACATAATATCCTTTCCCGAATTTTGCAATTAAAAGTGGGCCTTTTTTTTCAGATTCACCCTTGTCATGAGCTTCTAAAATTGGTGTATATTGTTCTGACCATTCATTTGGAAAATATAAACCTCTTTCTTGTACCCATCCTTTAAAATCATTTTCTGTAATCTTGTTTGGAGTATTTAAAACTTCGTGGTCTTTTGCAAGTAGTGTTACTTTAGAATTTTCATCAGTAACCCGATCTCTTGATATTTTGAGAGGAAAAGGGCCAAGATCTTCTGTAACTTTCAATCTTCTATTAGTGTTGTATTGTATCACTAAGTTCCCTCCATTTTGAACATACTCAAGCAAGTATTTTTGTTTGAATTTTAATTGTTCTACTGTATTATATGCTCGTATGCCTACAACAATAGCGTCGTATTTTTTTAAATTTTCGGTGGTAATCGTATTAGGATTGATAATTGTAACTTTATATCCAATTTGCATTAAACTTTCAGGTACGACATCTCCAGCACCTTCTATGTAACCAATATTTTGACCTTTCTTTTGTATGTCTAAACGTACAACTTTTGTTTCTGCCGGCAATACTACGGTTTGATACGGGATATGATCATAATCTATAGTTACCACTTCTTTGGTATAGATTTTATTGTTTATCTCAATTTTTGGTACAATATACCCTTCACTTTGGGTCGTAGGAGGTGTTAACGTAAAAACCACTCTTTTTTCTTCTCCTTTTTGATTTAAAGTAAAATCTATAGATTCTGGGGTCACCGTCCAATTGTCCGGATGATTCAAACTAATTTTTCCTTTTTGATTAGGTTTTCCGGCTTTTATAGTAACAGGTATTTGTTTTGAATCTTCATTAGCATAAATAATAACCTTATCCTTGATATTTGCAGAAATAGCAGGAACAATTTCTAATGGTTTATATACTTCGCCTTTTACAGGATCATTTGTTTTGTACACAATTTCTCTTATAAAAGGAATAGCAACATTATTTATTAAGACTACAAATTCTGCTTTTATTTCATGATCAGTATTTGGTTTTCCTATTAAATTTCGATCTTTTACATTATAAATACCTAATGTACCTTTTTCATTTAACCAATATGGATTAGTAGGTTTTAAATTATCTGGAATTTTTACATTAAACTCAAAAGAATTGTTGGCATTATTGGACATTTCTTTAGCAGTATTTTCTTTAATATTTAATTTGTTTATTGCCAAAGATTGTAGTACCATTTTAGTTGTACTACGATTTATCGCTTCTATTTTTAAGTCTATTGTACTTCCTGTTGCTACATTGGATTGATTAGCTACGGCTTCTAGATAAAGCCCTGAAGCTGCTGCAATGATAGCTTTGATTTCTTTAGTTTTTACAGTTTTCCAATGTTTGTCTTCGAGCTGTTGTATGAGTTGGTATGCTTTTACTAATTCTGGGATAGAGGCTGCAGGATTTTCAAAATCATATTCTTTTTCAACTTTATACAGAATATCTCCAATTGGTTTTCCGCCTTTTATTCTATTCCAGGATGTGTCGATACCTTCAAAGATGTTGGTTTTATCTTTTGGTAATTGTCCTTTGATTAATTCTACATATTCATTTTGTTGCCCTCTGTTTCCTGTACTACCAAATCCCTGAGATTTATGTTGACTTCTACTTAATGCGGCTATTTCTGTATTGGATAATCCTAGAGCAGAATAGTATGTGCCAATGTCGAATTGTAATAGCTTTGTTTTATCTGCTTTTGCAAATTTTTCACGACTTCCATAAAACCACCAGGAAGTATTAAAAAAAAGTCGTTTTGGTTGCCATGTAGTTGTGTATTGTAATTGATCGGGATATACTTTTTGATCCGCTGTCAAATCAAAGGCCTCTGTACTTAAAATTGCAGAGGTAGTGTGATGACCATGAGTTGTGCCTGGGGTTCTGTGGTCAAAACGATTAATAATTATATCCGGTCTGAACTTACGTATTGCCCAAACGACATCGCCTAAAATTTCATTTTTATCCCATATTGATAATGTTTCATTTGGATGTTTTGAATATCCAAAATCGTTTGCACGAGTAAATAATTGTTCTCCTCCATCTGTTCTACGTGCAGCTAATAGTTCTTGAGTTCTGATTACTCCAAGTAATTCTCTTATTTCCGGGCCAATTAAATTTTGCCCTCCGTCACCTCTGGTAAGAGATAAATAAGCTGTACGAGCTTTGACATGGTTGGACATATATGAAATAAGTCTTGTATTTTCATCATCAGGATGTGCTGCAATGTATAAAACAGAACCTAAGAAATTAAGCTTTTTTATGGCTTGATGAATTTCTGAAGCGTTAAGTTTTTGAGGTTTTTGTGCTAAAGCAATAGAAGAAAATAATATACATATACCGAGAACAAAAAGTGATTTTCGCATGATGTTGTTGAAGCAATTTTTAATTGAATTTTATCAAATATATAAAGATAAAATTCTGATTATTGTGCTTTAAGGTTTCTTTAACAGCAGTAAAATCGTTCGTCTACGGTAAACGTCAGAGCCAAAGTCCCTATTTCTTTTTCTTACCGGATTCTACAAATTCAAGTTGATCTATAGCAACATTGGTTGTAAATATCCCATAATTTACAACAGCTTTGCCTTTTTCTATTGTATCAATAGTTCCGACAGACTTACCATCGAGCATTCTTACTCGATCTCCGATCTTTAAAATTACTTTTGGTTTTTGAGGAGCTTCTTTTTCTATTTTCTTTTTTTCTTCTTTCTTCTTTTCTCGAATTACTTTTACCTTTTCTGCTACTTCTTTTACAACTTTTTGTTCTTTAGCTTTTTCAATATTACGTTGCTTTGCAGATTGTTTTTTGCGTTTAGAGTTTTCTACTTCTACAATCTTGATAAACTCATTGATTAGCTCTCTTTTTTTCTTATTGTTAAAATATCTTTCGTTGAGTTCATCTATTTTTTGTCCGAGATAGATCATACGTTGATTGCTATCATATAATTCTTGATAGCTCTCAAGTTTTTGTTGTATTCTAGAATTTGTTTTTTCAAGTCGTTCTTTTTCTTCTTCTGCTTTTTGCTCTTTATTCTTCAGCGAAGAGGTTGTTTTTTGTAGTTTTGAACGTTCTTTTTGTAGATTGGCGATACTTTTATCAAATCTTATTTTACCTCTTTCTACTTTTTTCTTAGCCTTATTGATTAAGCTATATGGAATCCCATTTTTTTGTGCTACTTCAAAAGTAAACGAACTTCCTGCTTCTCCCAAATATAGTTTGAAGAGTGGTTCAAGAGTTTTGGCATTAAATAACATGTTTGCATTACTCATATATGGAAGTTCATTGGCTAACATTTTTAGATTAGCATAATGAGTTGTTATAATTCCATAAGATTCACGTTCATAAAAAACTTCTAAGAAAGCTTCGGCTAATGCACCTCCAAGTTCTGGATCACTTCCTGTACCAAACTCATCAATTAAAAATAAAGTTCTATCATTACATTTGCGTAAAAAATAGTTCATGTTTTTTAACCGATAACTGTAGGTACTTAGGTGATTTTCTATAGACTGATTGTCTCCGATATCGGTTAGAATTACATTGAATAAACACATTCTGCTATATTCGTGCACAGGGATAAGCATACCACTTTGCAGCATAACTTGTAATAAACCGATTGTTTTTAAGGTAATACTTTTTCCTCCGGCATTTGGACCAGAAATTACGATTATTCTATTCTCTTGATCTAGTGTTATACTTTGCGGAAATGTTTTTTCACCTTTTTCTTTGTTGGTAATATATAATAAAGGATGATAAGCATCTTTTAAATTCAATTCACGATCTGTAGTTATTTTTGGTAAAATTGCATTAAGTTGATTCGCGTATTTTGATTTGGCTGCAATAACATCAATGTTACCAAGATAATTCTGATACTGTTCTAATAATTCAGTAAAGGGTCTAAGCCTGTCGGTTAATTCTTTTAGGATTTTAACGATTTCTTCTCGTTCTTCATATAAAAGGTTGCTAAGTTCCCTACTAAATTGTAATGTAGCTTCGGGTTCTATATAAACAATACTTCCTGTTTTAGAATTACCCATAATTGCACCCTTAACTTTTCTACGGTACATAGCTTTTACGGCAAGAACTCTTCGATTATCTACAACACTTTCTTTGATCTCATCTAGATATCCAAAACTATTATAACGAGATAAATCTTTGCCAAAGCTACCATTTAATTTACCTTGTAAAATATTAATTTGCTTTCTCAGATTTAATAGAGTAGGAGAGGCATTGTCTTTGACCTCACCAAACTTGTCGATGACAGCTTCTATCAAATTTATAATGTCAGTGGTAAAAGGAACATCTGTTGATGTTTGATATAATACAGGGTAGATTTCTTTATTTTTCCTGAAAAAAATTAATAAATCATTAGCCGTTTTATTAAGAGATATTAATCGTTTAAGATTAAGCGCTTCGAGAAATGTATTTTCAATTTTTAATAACTGAATTTCTTTAGTAATGCTATCAAATCCATGATTAGGAATACGTGCATCTTGCATATATGAAGAAACATATTCGTTTACTTCCTGCAGCGCAATTAGTAATTTTTCTTCTGTAGAAAAAGGTGTTATATCTAAGGCTTTTGAAGTTCCTAAATCAGTATTGCAAAGTTCTGCAATTTGATTAAGAACAACATCAAACTCAAGATCGTCTAGTGTTTTTTTTGAAATGCGAATCATACTTTTTTTTACCCGATTTTTGGGTTATATTCGATCAAATTTTGAACCAGACAAAAGTACATAATTGTTATAATTTTTGATACCTAAATGAGTGTAAATATAGAAAACAGTTGGAAAGAACAACTTGAAACAGAGTTTGAGAAACCTTATTTTAAAACGTTAATTGATTTTGTGAAAGCAGAGTATAAAAATCATACATGTTATCCAAAAGGGAAATATATCTTTTCTGCATTTGACCATTGTCGTTTTGATGATGTAAAAGTTGTTATCATAGGTCAAGACCCCTATCATGGTCCTGATCAGGCAAACGGGTTGTGTTTTTCTGTAAAAGATGGTATTACCTTTCCTCCGTCATTGATTAATATATTTAAAGAAATAGAAGATGATTTAAATATTCCTTATCCATCTAGTGGTAATCTTGAACGTTGGGCAAAACAAGGTGTTTTATTATTAAATGCAACATTAACAGTAAGAGCGCATCAAGCAGGTTCACATCAAAATAAAGGCTGGGAGCAATTTACAGATGCAGTAATAAAAATAGTATCTGACAAAAAAGAGAATGTTGTTTTTTTATTATGGGGTGGATATGCAAAGAAGAAAGGTGCTAAAATAAATAAGAATAAGCATCATATTTTAACCAGTGGTCACCCTTCTCCGTTAAGCGCGAATAGAGGATATTGGTTTGGTAATAAGCACTTTAGTTTAGCTAATACATATCTAAAGGATACCAATCAAATAACAATTAATTGGTAAAAACGATTATGCGGCGTTAGGAATGTCTTTTGTTTTCGACTTATCTGAAGATTTCTTTGACAAAGAGTCAATCTTAGATTTTGATTTCTTTTTAGCAGAGTCTACAGATTGCATACTAAACTTGAGTAAAACAAAATTAAAAACTACTAAACTTGCTAATATTATTAAAAAGGTTACCATAACAGTCTATTTATAATTATTGATGCATACATATTAAAATGGTTGCGTATGCGCTAATAATTAGTTCATTTTACTTGGGGTAGGCTTGGCAAATGTACAAAAATATTTGCTTTGTCTACTTTTATATACCCTATATCTTTAAGAATTAGATAATTGATAAATAATTATATAATATATCATATAAATCTTAACATTATCTTAATTTATTTGTGTTCTTTATATATATAACGTTTTATTATTAAAATACCCTACCTCCATTTTATAATTTTTAATTACAAATGGGGTATTAGAATCTGATTTTGAAGTAGAAGATGGGGCATTTAATTTAAAATACATTGATACTTTACAAAAAAGATTTTTCTACTTTTATATAATATAGTAATCATGCTTATTTTAAATTTTAAAACTGTCTACTGATTTAAAAGACAGTGTTTTTACTTAGGTGAAGTGGGGAAATATTGGTATATTAGGTGTGTAATCTTAAAACCGATAATATGTCATTACATCATCTTAAAAAATTTAAAATTTCACGAGATAAATTGAAAAGTATTAAAGGGTCAGTATTTTTTAAATATCAAATTGGAGGATGCTTAGAAGGGTGTAGAGAAGCATGTGCTTATCCACCAGTATTCTTAGATCAAATATGTGCGGCCCAATGTGATAGTGAATGTTTTACTCATTAATTTATAAAAGCCTCATCTTAGATGAGGCTTTATAGTATGGTTATGTTTTTTCAAAATGAATGTAAAAATGCTTCAGGCGTAAGCTTTTTATTGATTATTTCTAATTCGTACAATTGATCTTGTACCTTGAGAAGCATATTGGTAGATAGCTGCGATTGACTCCATTCTGTTAATGTAAGCCATTTTTGTATATCTTCTAGTTGTTGTTTATATCGATCAGCAAGTATATTATCAATTGATGGAATTTGTTTAAAATTGGTAGAAGTCGAATTGATGATTTCTAAAACAGTTTGGATACATTCTGATGAGTCGTTTAAAATTTCATTTCTTACGGCAATTACAAAACATGGCCATGGAGTAGGGCAGTCAGCTACTCTTCTAAAAGTATTATTATCTACCAATGGCTTTGTAGTAAAATGCTCCCACATAAAGTAGTCTGCTGTTCCTTGTGTTAAAGTATCTACAGCACCATCAAGATTCTTTACAACTTCAAATTGTAGTGTTGTTGTATCCCACTTCTGATCTTGAGCGTTTACATAAGCCATCAAATGCGAACCAGAACCATACCTACTAATTGCAGCTTTAGTATGTTTAAGCTGCGATAATGCTGTGTATCTGGAGTTTTGAGAAACATGAATCCCCCATATTAATGGTGTTTGTATATAGGTTTGTACAATTTTGCAAGGATTGCCGTCTGTAATATCTTTTACAATACCTTCGGTTAAGATGACAGCCATATCGATATCCTTATTTCTTAGTGCTTCGCACATAGCTCCTGTACCACCCGGGTAATCAATCCATTGTAAGTTGATGTTTTTTTCAACGTATTGATTAGACTCAATGCCTAGATGCCAGGGTAAATTAAAATGCTCTGGAACACCACCGATTTTTATATTTTGCATTTATAATACTTTAAATTGTGTTTTTTGTCGATTTTTTATGTTTTTTATCGATTAAAACAAATTAGATTGTTATATTTGAATCATATTCTTTTTGTAAGGAATATATTTGAATAACAACTAATAAGAATAATAAAAAAACAATATTGCTATGAAAAAGAATCTTTTTAAAAATGACAAAGTTTTAGTTAAAGTTGCAAAACTAAAAAATAATTCCTTAGAGAATGGTATTGTCGTATTTATAGCTTTTCTTTTATTACTAAACGCGCTAATAAGTTTTAGAATATTGTTTGGTTAATAACAGTTGTTTGTTTTGAGTGAATGTTTAATAAATATTCTCTTATGGCATTCTGTGATTGGATGAACTCTTCTTCATCCTTTTTTATTTGGTAATGATTAGACTCATCAATATCGTGTATTCTTGCTTTTATATTATCATTTACTTGGATTTGTAGAATATCAATAAGCTCTTTCTTTAATGACTCATCTAAAATGGGAGTTAAAACCTCGATACGTTTGTCAAGATTTCTTGTCATCCAGTCGGCACTTCCTATAAAAACATTAGGATCACCATTATTTTCAAAATAGTATATTCTTCCATGTTCTAAATACCTGTCCAGTATACTAGTAATTCTTATATTTTCGCTAATCCCTTCTATACCTGGTATCAAACAACTAAAACCTCTAACAACCAAGGTTATTTTTACTCCAGCCTGGCTAGCTTCGTATAATTTGTTGATCATTTGTTTATCCTCAAGACTATTGAGCTTTGAAATAATTTGGGCTTTGAATCCTCTTTTTGCATTTTCAATCTCAATATCAATTAGTTTTTCAAATTTTTGTCTGGTGATAAAAGGAGATACCAAAAGATGTTTTGGTTGTATATGAACACTTCTACCTGATAATACATTAAAAACCTCATCAAGTTCAGAAGTTATTTCGGGCCTTGCTGTTAATAATCCATGATCACAATAAATCTTTGATGTTTTGGCATTAAAATTACCGGTACCAATGTAACCGTAAAGTTTGTTTTTACGATTTTCTGTTCTCTTGATTAATAAAATTTTTGAATGTACTTTAATTTTTGGATAACTATAAAAAACAGAAGCCCCGTTAGACTCGAAAATCTCTCCCCATTTTAAATTATTCTCTTCATCAAATCTTGCTTTTGCTTCTACAAATACGATCACTTTTTTACCATTTTTAAGCGCTTTTAATAGTGCAGAAGTTAAATCAGATTCTTTGGCTACTCGATATAGCGAAATCTTTATCTCAGTAACAGTAGGGTCTGAAGCAGCTTGATCAATTAAGTTTTGTACATAATCAAAAGACATGTAAGGAAAATGAACCAGTTGATCTTGCTTGGCAATTATTTCAAAATAATCAGCATGGTTTTCAAAGTTTTTATGTTTTACAAGTTCAACACTTTGATAATGAAGATTGGAGTTATTTGTTGGATCAGGAAAACCAAAAAAATCACTGAAATTATGGTGCTTCCCACCAGGAACCATATCAATTTTGCCAACTTTAAAAATAGTTCGTATTAATTTTTTAATAGGTTTAGGCATAGAAGCGTCATACAATAATCGAGTAGGTTGCCCACTCCCACGTTGGTCCAATGATTCTTTTATTTTCTGGGCCAGCACGCCATCAAATTCATCTTCAATATATAATTCTGCATCTCTTGAAACCTTAATCTGATAACATGCTTCTATTTTGTGATTAGGAAATAATGTGGCTATATTTTCTTTTACGATTTCGTCTAAAAATGTGATTGTATGTATGTTACCTTTAGATGGAAAAGATACAAATCGATCTAAAATACGTGTAGGAATATTAATAATACCAATGTTTTCTATTACATCTTGAAACGTTATCACATAATACAGATCGTTATTCTTCAAGAAAGGAAGTTCTGATTGTTCTCCATCAATTATAGTAATATCAATATGTGACTTTATTGTCGAATCAAAATATTTTTTTGCATACTCTTTTTCTAGGGCGGTAAAAGAGTCATTAAAGGTTAAATGTATCCCATTTTGTTTTAATTCTGGGATGAGTACTGTATTCATTATAGTACCAAACCTCTCTTGTTGGAGTTCTACAATTTGAATAATTTCTTTAACTAGTTTGCTCGGTTTTAAAGCAAGTTTTTTACGTATTTTTTTATCAATTTTTTTAATTTGCCTTAATCTAGATAGCCTTACTCTAAAATATTCATCTAGGTTAGAAGAAAAAATAGCGAGAAATTTTAATCTTTCATAAAGAGGGTTTCTGGAGTCTTCTGCTTCCTGTAATACCCTTTCGTTAAAACTTAGCCAATTAAGATCTCGATGCTTATAGGGATATTTTTTTGTACTCATAGTACCTGCAAAATACAGGATTCTTTTTGCTTTATATTTAACTCTAGGTTAAATAACGTCTAAATACGCTACAATTTTTTCTAAGGTATAGTCAATGAGTCGATTAGTCAGTTTTTTTGGGTCTTTTGAAAATTCACCTGTTGCTCTGTTAGCTAAAATGGCATTCATAGAAACTGCTTTGTGACCTAATAATTTTGCCATTCCATATATTCCTGAGGTCTCCATTTCTAAATTTGTGATCCTTTTACCATTATACTCAAAAGAAGCAATTTTTTTATTTAAGTCACTATCTTTTAGCGGAAGTCTCAAAACTCTACTTTGTGGGCCATAAAATCCAACATTAGTAACGGTAATTCCTTTTTTTACCGAATCACTCATAAGATGTCTACTCAAATTATCATCGGATGCTACAGCATAAGGAGTAAATTTACTCTCATTCCATTTTAAATGTTCAATTAGCGCGTCAGAATACTCTTTTTGTTGAATATGTTCGCTTTTATAAAAATGTAAAAGACTATCAAAACCAATAGCCATTTCTGACATTACAAAACTATCTATAGGAATATCTTTTTGAATCGTTCCGGAAGTTCCGATACGAATAACATTTAAAGCTGTTTTTTGATTTTTTATTTCCCTTGTTTCAAAATCAATATTTACTAATGCATCCAATTCATTTAAAACGATATCAATATTATCGGTTCCGATTCCTGTAGATATAACTGTAATTCTGTGAGATTTGTATGTTCCTGTATGTGTACAAAATTCTCGTTTTTGAGCAGTGTGCTCAATATGGTCAAATCGTTGTGTTATTTGTGCTACTCTATCTGGATCACCTACTGTAATAATAGTAGTAGCAATATGTTCTGGTTTGAGATTAAGATGGTAGATACTTCCATCACTATTTAAAATGAATTCAGATTCGGCTATAGCCATATTATAATTTTAATAATTTGTGAGAATCGTTATTGTATAAATAATCGTATTTTTTTACTCCTCCATAATACCAATCAAGTATTTGAGTATTGTAAAAGTTTTTCTTTTGTTGCATAGCAAGTAATCCTCTTTCTGATAGTTGCAGGCGATCTTTTTTCTGTTCTAAAAACTGAAAAAGCCTTGCTATCACTCTTTTCATTTGCATGTCTCCATATCCATAATATCCCTGATACTCTAGAGCATATCCCATAAGTTGTTTTACATTTTTGATTTGATAATTGTTTACCATTTCTAAAATGTTATGTTCTAATACATTTAGACCTGTAAGCATATTAGGGAAACGCTGTAAATGTGCTCTCAAACAGATTGACAAATATTCAAAGGAAGAATTGTTTTTGATTTGACCAGCAATTTTTTGAGGTTTGGATTCACAATATAAAGTCCAGATATGTGCAGCAAGCTCAAGATCATCCAAAGAAAGCTTAACTTTATTTTCGTAGTGTTTTTTTAATAAAGCATCAGATAGTTCACATAGACCAAATAATTTCTTTTCATGCTCTACCTTTCCGCTACATACCAAAAAAACAGGTGTGTCATTGATACCATTACGAATCAAAAGGCTGATTACAGCAACCATATTGATATGACAGAATAAATCATACTCAAACCAAAGGATTACCTCATCATAATCAGATAAGTTTTTAATTTTTTTTAGTTGCGGAACAAATTTTGCTTCATAATCTTTAAAAGGAATTCTGTAATATCTTTTTAGAAATTCTTTTCTTTTTTTTAAAGCACTTTCAGATTCTATTTCGACTTCAGTAGGGCCTTCGCATAGCATCTCTCTCCAAATAAGGACATCGCCATCAATCAATTTCATCTCATCCAAACGTTGAGTAAGAACATCACCGTTTGTAATATGTAGCGTACGTTTTCCCAAAACTGACTAATTTTTAGTTTCTTTTACTGTATCTAGTATATAATTAATGAATATTTTCTAATCAAAAGAGAGAAGTATTATCCTCCGACACGCTTTACTTTAAAGCCTTTATCTTTTAGAAAACTCATTATTTGATCTCTATAATCCCCTTGTATTATAATTTTGTCATCTTTATAGCTGCCACCAACACTCAATAACGTTTTAATTTCTTTTGCTAAAAGTTTAAAATCATTGGTAGCTCCTGTATATCCTTCTATTATAGTGATTGGTTTTCCTTTTCTTTTTTCATATTTACAAAGTAAAGGTTCTTCCTGCATCCATAATTCATCATGCTTGTCTTCGGTAACATCTTCGTTCTCTTCAGGTCGATGATCAGGAAATAAATTTTTTAATTGATCTTGTAAATCCATTTGGAAATTGAATTACTTTTTTATTAATCCTATTTCTACAAGTCGTTGATGCAAAAACTCACCAGCAGTAATATCATCGTATTGTTTAGGATTATCTTGTGTAATACATTCTTGTAAACAATCAAGTTTCATATCACTTCTGGGGTGCATAAAAAATGGGATTGAATATCTAGGTTCGCTCCATTGCTCTTTTGGAGGATTTATTACTCTATGTATGGTAGATCTAAGTTTATTATTAGTGTGTCTTTCTAACATGTCTCCTACATTGATCACTAATTCATCTTCTTCTGGTATAGCATCTATCCATTCCCCATCTTTGCGCTGTACTTGTAAGCCTCCTGTTGATGCCCCCATGAGTAAAGTGATAAGGTTAATATCTCCATGTGCACCAGCTCTTACAGCTCCTTTTGGCTCTTGTTCAATTGGGGGATAATGTATCGGTCGTAAAATGCTATTACCATTACTTGCCCAATGATCAAAATAATACTCATCTAATCCTATATATATAGCCAAAGCTCTAAGTACATAGATCCCTGTTTTTTCTAACATTCTGTAGGCTTCCATTCCGGTAGCATTAAAACTTTCTAACTCTTCGACTGCTACATTTTCTGGATACTGTTCTATTAGATTTGCATTAGGATCAGGTTCTTGTCCAAAATGCCAAAATTCTTTAAGATCACCTTCTTTTTTTCCTTTAGCATGTTCTTTTCCAAATGATGTATATCCTCGTTGACCTCCCAATCCTTTTATCTCGTATTTCTCTTTTGTTTCTAGAGGTAATGCAAAAAATGATTTAACATCATTGTACAAATTTTTTACCAATTCATCACTCAAAAAATGATTTCTCAGAGCTACAAATCCGATTTCTTCATATGCTTTTCCTATTTCGTCTACAAACTTCTGTTTGCGTGCAGGTTCTGTTGATATAAAATCTGCAAGATCTACGCTTGGTATAGTATTCATTGGTATCAAAATAAATTTAGGAAACTAAAATAGAAGTATTTTGTTAAAAAAACGCTATTACAGTTTCGATTTTTGTTTACTTTTTTAAAAAAGTACTAATTTATGAGATTATTAAGGTATAGCTGTAAAAACTTAGTAAATTTAAATAATTCATAGAATTGTTGTATTCAAATTAACAACTAGTTAGTACTATAAGATAATTATATGAGTTGAGAATGATTAATAAACACAAATTAAAACTCAAAACCTCTTTTATGGAGCATATTTCTGAACAAAAAGCTGAATTATACTTTGATAGGAAAGAATATGATACCAATATTTTGGTCTCTCTTTATCAAAAAATGTTGAAACCACGACTTATTGAAGAAAAAATGCTTGTTCTTTTGCGACAAGGCAAGATATCAAAATGGTTTAGCGGTATTGGTCAAGAAGCTATTGCAGTTGGTGTTACAGCTGCTTTAGAGCCGGATGAATTTATTTTACCGATGCATAGAAATCTTGGGGTTTTTACGTCTAGAAATATTGAGATGTATAGGCTTTTTAGTCAATGGCAAGGAAAAAATAATGGTTTTACCAAAGGACGAGATCGTTCTTTTCATTTTGGGACACAAGAATTTAATATTGTGGGTATGATTTCTCATTTGGGACCTCAGATGGCAGTAGCATGCGGAATTGCTTTAGGAAACCTATTGAAGAAAAATAATAAAGTTACTGCTGTTTTTACCGGAGAAGGAGGAACGAGTGAAGGTGATTTTCATGAAGCGCTTAATATTGCTTCTGTTTGGAATTTACCTGTGATTTTTTGTATAGAGAATAACGGTTATGGATTATCTACACCTACCTATGAACAATATCATTGTGAAAACCTTGCAGATAGAGGTAAAGGATATGGAATAGAATCTTTTATAATTGAAGGTAATAACGTTTTAGAGGTATATGATAAAGTATCTACACTTGCTGCAAGTATTAGAAAACAACCAAGGCCTGTACTTTTAGAGTTTAAAACCTTCAGACGTAGAGGACATGAAGAGGCTAGTGGTACCAAATATGTTCCTGAAGATTTAATGAAATTTTGGGAAACAAAAGATCCTATAGAAAATTATAAAAAATACTTGATAGAAAACCATTTATGGTCAGAAGAACAAGATGCTGCTACAACTTTAGAAATTAAAAATAAAATTAATTTGCATTGGAATAAAGCAAATAATGAACCCGCTGTTGATGTAGATCTTGACAAAGAAAAGAATGATGTGTATACCAACTTTGATTACAAAGAAATCAAACCAAGTTTATCAACTTATGAACTAAGGTTTGTAGATGCTATTTCTGATGGGCTTAAAGTTGCGATGGAAAAGCATGATGATCTAATGATCATGGGGCAAGATATTGCAGAGTATGGGGGTGTTTTTAAGATTACAGAAGGGTTTGTGAATATTTTTGGAAAAGAAAGAGTTCGTAATACACCAATTTGTGAGTCAGGGATTGTTTCTACAGGATATGGATTGTCTATAAATGGGATGAAAGCAGTTGTAGAAATGCAATTTGCAGATTTTGTATCATCAGGTTTTAATCCTATTGTAAATCTTTTGGCAAAATCAAATTATAGATGGGAGCAGTCTGCGAATGTAGTGATTAGGATGCCTTGTGGTGCTGGTGTAGGAGCAGGTCCTTTTCATAGTCAAACTAATGAAGCCTGGTTTATAAAAACGCCTGGGCTTAAGGTAGTATATCCAGCATTTCCTAAGGATGCAAAAGGGCTTTTAATAACAGCAATAGAAGACCCAAATCCAGTATTGTTTTTTGAACATAAAGCATTATACAGAAGTATTCGACAAGAAGTTCCCGATGGATATTACAATCTCCCACTAGGACAAGCTTCTGTAATCAGAGAAGGAAGTGATATCTCGATTATTACCTATGGCGCTGGAGTACATTGGGCGTTAGAAGTGTTAAAAAAAATGGAAGATATTCAGGCAGATCTTATTGATTTAAGAACACTTCAACCTCTTGATGTAGAAACTATATGTGCTTCTGTTAAGAAAACAGGTAAAGTAATCATTTTACAAGAAGACTCTTTGTTTGGAGGTATCGCTTCTGATATTTCAGCCATGATAGTTGAAAGTTGTTTCGAATATTTAGACGCTCCAATAAAAAGAGTAGCAAGTCTTGATACTCCAATTCCTTTTGATCAAAATTTAGAAAATCAATATCTGGCAAAAAGTAGATTTGAAAAAGAATTACTTGATTTATTAGAGTATTAATCTAGAATATTAAGAAAATGTTATGATTTTTTTTTAAAATTGAATACTAATTTGTTTGTTTTTATTCATGTATTGTGCTGATTGTCGATGAAATAAAGTTTTTAAACGATATTAAATAAAAGCTTAGAAAAATAGGGGTAAAATCCCCTTTGGCATATGTTGTATGTTCCTTAAGTAAATCTTAATTTCGCGCCTAGTTTATACTAATTTTAAATCTTTTGGGTTTAGAAATCGGGAGATTAAATATAATACATGGATAAAAAACATTTGGAACATATAGGTTCTTCTACAATATTGGTAACCGGTGCTGCTGGTTTTATAGGTTCTAACTTATGTGAAGCTTTATTAGACATTGGTAGTACTGTAATTGCTTTAGATAACTTTGCTACTGGGCATAAAAAGAATATTGCTGCAATAGAAGAACATCCAAACTTTACTTTTATAGAAGGAGATATAAGAAATCTAGAAGATTGCCATAAGGCTTGCAAGGGAGTAGATTTTATACTTCATCAAGCAGCATTGGGATCGGTACCAAGGTCAATCAATGATCCAATAACTTCAAACGAAGTGAATGTAAGTGGTTTTCTTAATATGTTGATCGCTGCTCGTGATGCAAAAGTCAAAAGATTTATATATGCGGCAAGTTCTTCTACCTATGGTGATTCAAAAACACTTCCCAAAATAGAAGATAATATAGGAAAGCCCTTATCACCTTACGCCATCACAAAATATGTTAACGAATTATATGCGGATAATTTTAAGCGTACATATGATTTAGATACTATCGGGTTAAGATATTTTAATGTCTTTGGACGTAAACAAGATCCGGATGGAGCTTATGCAGCTGTAATTCCAAAATTCGTCATGCAACTTATGAAACATGAATCTCCTGTAATCAATGGCGATGGGTCATTTTCAAGAGATTTTACTTATATAGATAATGTAATACAAATGAATCTTAGAGCAATGGTATCAGAAAATCCAGACGCTCTCAACACAATTTATAACACTGCCTATGGAGAAAGAACAACTCTTAACGAATTAACTACACTTCTTAAAAAATATTTATCAGAATTTGATGTTACTATTGGTAATGTTGACATAAAATATGGTCCTGAGCGCAAGGGAGATGTTCCGCATTCTTTGGCTTCTATAGATAAAGCAAAAGAATTATTGGGGTATGCTCCAGAATTTGATATGGAGTCAGGGCTAAAAGAAGCTGTAAAGTGGTATTGGAAACATTTATAATACGAAACACATTATCTTAAATAAACAAATATTATAAGTATGCAAGACATGAAAATTGCTGTTGTAGGACTTGGATATGTAGGATTACCTTTAGCGAGGCTTTTTGCTACAAAATATCCTGTTATCGGATTCGATATTAATCAAAGTAGAGTAGAAGAGTTGTCTTCGGGTACAGATTCAACTTTAGAAGTAGAGGATGAATTACTACAATCTGTTTTAAAAGACTCTCCATCTATAGAAGGTAAAGGTCTTTTTTGTTCTTCAAATTTAGAAGATATAAAAGATTGTAATTATTATGTAATTACAGTTCCTACTCCTGTAGATAAAAACAATAGGCCGGATCTTACTCCACTTTATAAATCTAGTGAGACAGTTGCCAAAGTATTAAAAAAAGGAGATATCGTAATTTATGAATCAACAGTTTACCCTGGTGTAACAGAAGAAGAATGTATCCCAGTATTAGAAAAATTCAGCGGATTAAAGTTTAATGAAGATTTCTTTGCAGGGTATTCTCCGGAGCGTATCAATCCAGGAGACAAAAAGCATACTGTAGAAAAAATATTGAAAGTTACCTCTGGATCTACTCCCGAGATTGGTAAAAAAGTAGATGATTTATATAATTCTGTTATAGGAGCTGGAACACATCTGGCACCAACTATAAAAGTAGCAGAAGCAGCAAAGGTTATAGAAAACTCACAAAGAGATATTAATATTGCTTTTGTAAATGAATTGGCAAAAATATTCAACTTAATGGATATTGATACCAATGACGTTTTAGAAGCTGCAGGTACAAAATGGAACTTTCTTCCTTTCAAACCAGGATTAGTAGGAGGACATTGTATAGGTGTTGATCCTTATTACTTAGCACAAAGAGCACAAGAATTTGGATATCATCCAGAAATTATTTTAGCAGGAAGAAGATTGAATGACAGTATGGGACAATATGTGGCTTCTGAGGTCATAAAACTAATGGTAAAGCATGATATCCATATCAAAGGAGCTAATGTTTTGGTACTAGGAATAACATTTAAAGAAAACTGCCCGGATGTACGTAATACAAGAGCCGTAGATGTCATCAATCAACTTAAAGATTTTGGGACAAATGTAACTGTATTTGATCCTTGGGCAAGTCCTGAAGAGGTAAAACATGAATATAATCTAGAAACCATAAACCAATTACCAACTGAAAAATATGATGCAGTAGTATTGACTGTTGCACACAAAGAATTTTTAGATGTTGATATTAATTCCTTATTAGAATCTAATGGAGTATTGTATGATGTAAAAGGAATATTGACAGAAAATGTACATGGTCGATTATAAGAAGATTTTAAAATAATAGTGAAAAAAGTCTTATTCTTTATAGAAAGCCTTTCGGGGGGAGGAGCAGAAAAAGTATTGACTGACCTGGTATCAAATTTGGATGCAACCAAATATGAGATCACAGTATGCTCTTTGGTTGATGTGGGGGTTTACAATGATTATCTTAATTCTATTTGTACCTATAAAAGTATATTACCTAACAGAGATACATTAAATGCTTTACAAAAAAGAGTATACGGAATTAGATATAATTTGATTCGAAAAATGCCTGCAAAATGGCTTTACTCTCGCTTCTTTAAAGAAAAATATGATGTTGAAATTGCCTATATCGAAGGTTTTGCTACCAAGATTATAGGCAATTCTACAAATCCTAACTCTAAGAAAATCGCTTGGGTACATATAGACTTGTACGCAAACCACTGGACAAAAACAGAATACAAAAATCTACAGGAAGAAAAAGAGGTCTATCAAAATTATGATCATATTGTTAGCGTAGCTAAAAGTGTACAGGATGCATTTTCAAAACGATTCGGGATTACCAATAAATTATCAGTTAAATATAATCCTATTGATAGAGAGGACATTTTATCTAAAGCAGAAAAACCGCTTGATAACATCCTTCCCAAAAAAGGAATTCGATTAGTAACAGTGGGTCGACTTGAGGATCAAAAAGGATATGATCGCCTACTGGAAATAGTAAAAAAACTAAAGTCTGATGGTTTTGTATTTGAATTATGGATTGTTGGTAGAGGATCTCAACAATCTGATTTAGAAAACTATATTTCTGATAATGATTTACATGATGTAGTCACTTTACAAGGATTTCAGAAAAATCCATACCAATTTGTTAGTGCTTCAGATGCTTTTGTCTGCTCCTCACGATCAGAAGGGTTTAGCACAGTAGTTACAGAAGCATTAATCTTAGGAAAACCTGTTGTGGCAACTGATTGTTCGGGTATGACAGAGTTATTAGGTGATAATGAGTACGGATTGATCACAGAAAACGATACAGAATCATTATACATAGGATTAAAGAAGTTTTTAAGTGATGCCTCTTTAAGAGTACACTATACAGAAAAAAGTAAAGAAAGAAGTGTTGATTTTGATATTAACGCTATTGTAAAAAGTATAGAAGAATTGTTATGACAAAAAAGACAAACATACTTTTTATGAATAACAGCCTATATGCAGGAGGTGCAGAAAAAATTTTACAAACACTCCTTAGGCAATTAGATCCTGATCGTTACGCAATTACTTTATACAGTATCAAAAAAGAACACTTTGATACCAATATATATCCCGCACATATTCAATATCATTATATTTTTGATCAAAATAATGGGGAGAAAGGATTTTTAAGTAGTTTATGGATGAGGATCATAAACAAAATGAAATTGTCTATTTATCATTCGCTGTCTCCAAAAACTTTTTATAAACTATTTGTAAAAGGAAAATATGATATAGAAGTAGCTTATATAGAAGGATATAGTACAAAAATTATTAGTGGATCTTCAAATCCTAATTCCAAAAAGATTGCTTGGGTACATATAGATTTAGAAGCAAATCATTGGACAAGTGAAGAGTATAAAAGTCTTGAGCAGGAAATTGAAGCATATAAAAAGTTTGACCATATTGCGAGTGTATCTAAAAGTGTACAAGATGCATTTTCTCGAAAATTTAACATACAAGATAAGCTTACCGTAAAGTATAACCCGGTTGACCAAGAAGAAATTAAAGGAAAAGCTTTGCAAACACAACATGAAGCCAAGACAAAACCAATACGACTGATCACTATAGGTCGCCTCGAAGACCAAAAGGGATATGATCGATTGGTTAGAATTGTGAATCGTCTCAAAGAAGAATATGCTTTTGAATTATGGATTTTAGGAGAAGGTACACAAAGAAAAATACTGGAAGAATATATTCATCAGCATGATTTACAAGAAATTATCACATTATATGGTTTTCAATCAAATCCATATTCATTTTTAGATGCGGCAGATGCTTTTGTATGTTCTTCACGATCAGAAGGGTTTAGTACAGTAGTTACTGAAGCATTGATTCTGGGTAAACCTGTTGTTGCTACAGATTGTTCGGGTATGACAGAATTACTCGGTGATAGTGAATATGGTTTGATCACAGAAAATGACGAAGATGCTTTGTACCAAGGACTCAAAAAATTTCTTGGCGATCAATCATTAAGAGCTCATTATGCAGAGAAAAGTAAAGAACGAAGCAAAGACTTTGATATAAAAGTAACGGTTCAGGAAATAGAAAAAATGTGGTATGAATAAACAACTACTCTCCTTAATAAGTGTTATTGTCCCTATTTATAATTCTGAAAAATATTTGAGTCGTTGTATCAAATCTATTTGCGATCAGACCTACAATAATATTGAGATTATCCTGGTCAATGATGGTTCAAAAGATACTAGTTTATCAATTTGTAAAGAATACAAAGCTAATAATGATCGTATAAAAGTGATCGATATCCCCAATGGAGGAGTTTCTAATGCCAGAAACACAGGACTTGCTGTAGCTAAAGGAGAGTACATTCAATTTATTGATAGCGATGATTATGTAGCAGCAAATTATATAGAAAGATTACTATCAGTTTTAGAAAAGCAAAATGCTCAATTAGCAGTTTGCTCCATCGAGTCTTTTGATAGTAATGGCAATATGTTTGATAAATGGAGTGTCGACCATAAAGAATTTGATATAGAAAATCCGAATAGAGACCTATTTTTAGAACTTATTCAGAAATTTTTGCTCTTTGGTCCTGTGAATAAACTTTATTTTAGAAATATTATTGAAGAGCATGATATTAAATTTGATACCTCATTATCCTATGGAGAAGATTTACTTTTTAATTTTGAATATTTAAAACATGTAAAGAAGCTAGCGTTGACTAATGAAGTCTCATATCATTACATTCATGAAAACACAGAGTCTTTATCAAAAAAGAATTATGAGAATAAAACAGAATTGGCAAAACGTATTCATTATGTTTTGTTGGATTTCTTTACCTATTTAGGATTTACAGATGAGATCAGTCTAAAAGTTTTATACAGTAGACTATTTGATTATTATTATAATATGCTATTTGCGATTTGCAATAATATAAAATTAGAGTTTTCTGAGAAAAAAAGTAAAATTAGATCTTTGCTCAATGATAAAGAATTAAAGAAAAGTTTTCTTTATTTTGACAAACAAAAATATGCCGGATGGATCATATTTTGTATGAAATATAAATTGATCACACCATTTATTTTGATCAATGGTATGACAAAAAGTAGTAAATAACCAATAAACAATAATAAAATCAACTAAAAATGAATAAACTAATGATGTATCCTCATGGAGGAAGTTATAACCATGGGTGCGAAGCCATCGTAAAAACCACATTAGATATTATGGAAAAAGCAATTCCTGATATCAGCAAAGAAAAAATATTATTTTCGATGCGACCCAATGAGGATATTCAATTTGATGTTCATGAAGAATGTAAGGTTTTTCCTCAAACTAAACCATTAGACTCAAAATTTTCTGCTAATTATATTTCGGGAATGTTTAAGCTAAAGGTTCTTGGGGATAAAGATGTTTTTGATAGAATTGCGCATAGAGAGATTTTTGATAGGGCAGACAAAAATACATTGGCTCTCTCTATTGGAGGAGACAACTACTGTTATGGTAGACCGGGAGATATATATTATATCAATTCTTATGTTAGAAAAAATGGTTCAAAAACGGTGTTGTGGGGATGTTCTATAGAACCTAGCGCTATGGATGATGAAATGGTAGAAGACCTGAAACAATATGAATTCATTTTTGCAAGAGAGACGATCACATATAATGCATTATTAGAAAAAGGAGTAGAAAAAGCACGATTATGCCCTGACCCTGCATTTCTTTTAGAAAAAGAAGAAGTCGAATTACCACAAGGCTTTGAAGAAGGCAATACTATAGGGATTAATCTTAGCCCTATGATTATGTCTTATGAAAAGAATGAAGGAGCTGCGTTTGACAACTATAAAGCATTAATAGAATATCTTATAGCAGAAACAAAATATCAGATTGCATTGATACCCCATGTGATGTGGGATCATAATGATGATAGAATCCCTTTAAAGAAGTTATATGAAAACTTCAAAGACACAAATAGAGTAATTTTTGTTGCAGAAGACAATAAGTTCAATTGTTCTCAATTAAAATATATCATTTCTAAATGTAATATTTTTATAGCGGCTAGAACACACTCTTCTATAGCAGCATACTCACAATGTGTACCAACTTTAGTTGTTGGATATTCTGTTAAAGCCATCGGTATTGCTCGTGATCTTTTTGGAACAGAAGAAGGATATGTATTTCCTGTACAGTCATTAAATGAACGAGAGGATTTAATTGAACAATTTAAAAACTTTGCTGCCAAAGAAGAAAAAGTAAGAGCCTATCTAGTAAGTATGATGCCAGAATATAAGAGCAGGATTATCGAAGCTGCTAAAGAAATTAATACATTGCAGTAAATATAAAATATCGGCGAGCCCCAAATGATATAATTTTATGATTATTAATTACTTACTTTTAGTACACAAAAACCCAAAACAGGTAGAAAAATTAGTAAATGCATTAGATCAAGAGCAAGTCAATTTTTTTATTCATGTTGATGGTCGAAAAGAAATAGAACCCTATCAAGCAGTACTAAAGGAAAGAAAAAACATATATTTTATCCCTGAAAGTTTTAGAGTTTCTGTGACTTGGGGTAATTTTTCTGTTGTAGATGCAATGATTAATGTAATGCATTTTCTTAAACAAAATGAGGTAGAAGGAACTGTAATGGTATTAAGTGGACAATGTTATCCAATTAAAAATTCTAAAGAAATTGTACGTTTCTTGACTAATAATCCGGATATTAATTATATCGATAGGTTCGAAATGCCAACAGAAGAAGGAATCTGGGGAAAATACAGAGGTATGGATAGATTAGAATTTTATGGGTTCAAAATTTATGGTTCTGATAGGGTGATTACTAAGTTTCCGCATGTGTATCACAAAGACTTCTATACCTTATACAATCTTAAGAAAGTAGCAAAATTAGTATCTGTAAAACCGAAATTAGCACTCAAACTTTTTACAAAAAGAAAATTCCCAAAGTATATAGAACCATATGGAGGTGAACTCTGGTGGGCGTTACCTATGAGCACAATTCTAGAAATATTATCTTTTTTAGATAAGCATCCTGATTACATCCCATATCATAAAGATACGGTATCTGTTAGTGAAATCTTTTTCCATAGTATTGTGCATAGTCTTTTTCCCGAAGAGAAATGTAAACCGTCATTGATGTACACCAATTGGAAGAGAAAAAATTGTACACTTCCTGTAACTTTTGCAAAAGATGACCTTGACGAATTGATGCAACAAGATGACAAGCTTTTTGCACGAAAATTTGATATCGAATATGACGACGAAATATTACAATTACTAGATGACAAAGTATTAGTATAAATAAATAGGAAGAAATATGCTAAACTGGATGAAGAGAATAGTAAAACGCATTTTGGGGATCAATAATGGGATTACTTACAAAGATTGCATCAAAATGGGAATGAAAGTAGGAACAAATGTACTTCAACTACACGAAGTTACTTTTGACTACTCGCATTGCTGGTTGATAGAAATTGGTAACGATGTTGTTTTTGCTCCACAAGTTTATCTTTTGGCGCATGATGCCAGCACAAAAAAAGACCTTAACTATACCAAAATTGCTAAAATCAAAATTAAAGATGGTGCTTTTATAGGGGCTCGAGCTATTATAATGCCTGGCGTAACTATAGGAAGAAATGCAATCATAGCAGCTGGTAGCGTAGTTGTTAAATCTGTACCCGATGGCATGATTGCAGGAGGAAACCCGGCAAAAATTATTGGGAAGACAGAAGATTATATTCAAAAACACAGAGAATTACTCGAAACTTCAAAAAAATATGATGAGAAATGGACAATCCATAATGGTATCACAGAAGATATGAGAAATCAAATGAGCAAAGAACTTGATGATACTTCCGGATATGTAGTGTAAATTTGAATCTATACTAAAACCAACACCAACACAAAAACTTAAATATGATATACTTTTTACTCACGCTTCTTTTTATTATATCCTTTATTCTTCTAATCACTTTAGGATTAGATACGCTATTGTTTGCGCGTAATGTTTTCAGAAGATACAAAATAGGGCGATGGACAGATAGAGCTATCTGGTTGAAACAAGTACAAACTATTAATTTACAATGGTTAAAGAAAACACCAACAGTAAAACTTACTGATAATGAGTGCTATGTTATTAAGGATATGATAAAAGGACATTATCGCAGTTCAACGATACAATCGTGGCAAGAAGGAGGAGCATTATTAGGCGCTCTGTCAACTTCAAACGCTGATCAGAATATCAAAAACTTTATCAGTTCTAAAATTGATGCTCAAACAGGAAAATGGAAAGAAAATCCACAATATGTAGATAGTGGTTTATTAGGATATACAGTATTGAAAACCAATGCAGAGATCAAAACAATTGAACCTGCACTAGATCAAATCATACAATTAATAGAAGAAAGCAAAGGAGAGGATGGTACGGTTTTTTATCGAAAAGGGATTCCTAATATCCGTTTTGTAGATACAATCGGTTTTATTTGCCCGTTTTTGACTGCATATGGGATACAATTTCAGAAAGAAGAATATATAGATTTGGCGATACTCCAAATTAAAGCATATGTAGAAAAAGCATTTTTACCAAATAAATATATTCCGGCACATGCGTATGACCTCAAAAAAGATATGCCATTAGGTTTGTATGGTTGGGGTAGAGGATTAGGGTGGTTTATTTTGGGTATTGTAGATACATATAATGAATTACCTAAAGATCATACAGCAAAAGAATATCTAAAATCATTAATTCTGAATACAGCAAATGACCTTATGCCATTTCAAAAAGAGAATGGAAGTTTTGCTGCGATGCTTGCTGTAGATGCTTCGAGGCACGATTCTTCTATTACAACTTTGGGAGGATGGTTGTTATTAAATGCTTATATGATAACCTCTGACGAAAAATATCTGGAAGCTACCCAAAAATGTATTTCAAGTTTGATGCAGGCAACTCGTAGAAATGGAATTATTGATTTTTGTCAGGGAGATACAAAAGGTATTGGGCTATATGCACAAACATTTGATCTTATGCCATTTGTACAAGGGCTTACCATACGATTAGTTACTCGTTTCGATAACTTAACAACTCATTAATACGTTTACATTAAGGTAATGAATACCGATTCTAGAACAGTAAATTCAATACGTAATATCGGAGCAGGATTTGTTGGACAAATTCTGCAAGCGGCAGTGGGATTTATTAGTAGAACTGTTTTTATAAACTATTTGGCAGTAGAATATTTGGGGATCAATGGGCTATTTAGTAGTATCCTTTCTGTGTTGAGTTTGACAGAATTGGGAGTTGGTACCGCTTTCATCTACTCATTATATAAGCCTCTGGCAGAAAAGAATAAACAGGCAATAGCTACAATAATGCGATTGTACAAAAAAGTATATATAAGCATTGGTATTGCTGTGTTTATTTTGGGGCTTTGTGTGCTTCCTTTTTTAGACTTGATTATTGAAGAGAAACCTGAGAATGTTGTAGAAAACCTATCTTTTTTGTACCTATTTTTCTTATTTAATACCGCTTCTACATATTTCTTTAATTACAAAACAGCATTGCTTAATGCTGATCAACGTAATTTTATTACGACCATCAATTATGCAGCATTCTATATTCTTCAGAACATAGCCCAGATAATCGTATTAATTGTTACCAAAAACTTTATCTACTACTTATCTGCTCAATTAATATTTCAATTTTTAGGAAACCTAACAATATCATTGATAGTAGACAGGATGTACCCTTTTTTGAAGGAATTTAAAAAAGAAAAAATAGATCCGATCATCAAAAAACAAATTATCTCAAATGCCAAAGCTACCTTTTTAATACGTATTGGCGGAGTGATGGTAAATAATACAGATAATATTATTGTAAATTATTTTTCCGGATTAGCGTTACTAGGATATTTGACCAATTATACACTTTTGATAGGAATATTAACAACGTTTATAGCACAAGTATTCAATAATATTTCGGCCAGTATTGCACAGGTAAATGCTATAGAAAGCAAAGAAAAGCAGTATGAAATCTTTAATATGGTCAATCTTGCCAATTTTTGGATTTATGGATTTTGTAGTATTTGTATCATTGTTTTGATGAATGATTTTATTGTAGTTTGGGTTGGAGAATCGTTTACTTTACCGGTTTCGATCTCAGTGATGCTGGCGATTAATTTCTTTATGTTGGGCATGCAAAATGCAATATGGACATTCAAAACTACCTATGGGTACTTTAATGAAGGTAAATATTTAGTAATCTTGACAGCAGTATTAAACCTTGGTTTTTCTTTTGCTTTAGGGCATGTGTATGGATTATTAGGGATTCTTATGGCAACAGCACTATCACGCTTAGTTTCTAATTTTTGGTATGATCCCTATATTGTTTTCAAACTGGGATTAAAAATTCCACCTGTAGTTTATCTCAAAAAGTTTTTAATCTATGTTTTAATAATTACATTTGCAGGAATTACGACATATTATATCGCACAGTTTTGTAATTTTTCAAGAGTTATAAATTTAATTATAAAAGCAGTTCTGTGTATTCTTATCCCCAATACGATCATTGTACTATGTTATAAAAACACCCCTGAGTTTCATAAGGTAGTACAAACGTTTAAAGCTTCGTATCAGTCGATAACAAAAAAAATTAGAAAAGGATAAGAACTTGAATACAATATTATACATAACGAACCAGATTTGTGGTTCAGGAGGATTAGAGAGGGTTTTGTCTATAAAAGCAAGCTATCTGGCAGATCATTATAATTATGATGTACATATTTTGACCCTCAATCAAGGAGAAATGCCACTTTTTTATGACTTTAGTGATAAATTAACGTATCATGATATTTCAGTACAAGGCAATCCTATTAATTATATTCGGGCTTATCGTAAGAATATCAATAAGGTCGTAGATCATGTTAAACCTGATATTATTTCTGTTTGTGATGATGGATTGAAAGCTTTTTTCTTACCACTAGTCATAAAACGTTCTTGCCCTAAAGTGTACGAAAGACATGTGTCTAAAAATATAGAAAATCAGAGTGAAACCATTGGTGCCGTAAAAAAAATAGCACTCAAAGTTAAATATGCTTTGATGAACTATTTAGCTAAAAAATACTCTAGATTTATAGTATTGACCAAAGGAAATCTAAAAGATTGGGAGTTAAATAATATACAAGTGATCTCAAATCCACTATCTTTTTATCCTAAAGAAACTACATTGAGTACGCTACAAAACAAAAAAGTATTGGCAGTTGGTAAACAATGTTATCAAAAAGGATATGATCGGTTACTAAAATCATGGAAAAACGTTCATGCGAGTTATCCTGATTGGCAATTAGAGATTTATGGTAAAATAGAACCTTCTCAGCGACTCGATCAACTCTCAGACGAATTGGGTATTGGAGAAAGCGTTTCGTTTTTTCCTCCCACAAAAACAATCGAAAATCAATATCAAAATGCGTCTATTTATGTAATGTCATCAAGATATGAAGGCTTTGGCATGGTGCTCATAGAAGCTATGGCTTATGGCGTGCCTTGTATTTCGTTTGATTGTCCTTTTGGTCCTTCAGATATTATTTCTGATCAAGAAAATGGCTTTTTGGTTGCCAATAGTGATACAGATGCTTTTACAAATGCAATATCTACATTAATTGACGATAATGAATTGCGATCAAAAATGGGGGCGAATGCAAGGCAATCGATAGAAAAATACCTACCTGAAAAAATAGCAAAAGAATGGGATGATTTATTTAAAAGTTTAATTTCTAAAGCTTCCACATGAAATTAGTATTCTTAATCGATCAAGTGTATTTACATG
Source organism: Aquimarina algicola (assembly GCF_006443095.1). Taxonomy (GTDB): domain Bacteria; phylum Bacteroidota; class Bacteroidia; order Flavobacteriales; family Flavobacteriaceae; genus Aquimarina; species Aquimarina algicola. The sequence continues at coordinate 575,692 of NZ_VFWZ01000001.1, read as the reverse complement.
GAGGTATAGAGAGAGTACTTTCTATCAAAGCAAATTATTTGGCAGCTTTAGACAATTATGAAGTTTTTATTATCACTACTGAGCAAAAAAATAATTCAGCGTGTTATGAGTTTGATAATAGGATCAAGTTTCAGGATATAGCCATCAATTACAATAGAAAAAAATCATATTTTCATCCAGATAACTTGAAAAAGTTACCAAAACATATTCGCAGGACAAAAGCAGCGCTCAAAAAAATAAACCCTGATGTTGTTGTTGTCTGTAGCCATAGTGTAGACACTTATTTTACTCCTTTTATCAATAAAAGAATTCCTAAAGTAAAAGAATTTCACTATTCAAAATATATTGAATTAGAAAAAAGAAGAAATCCAGGAAGCTTGTTTAAAAAGTACTTTTTGAAATTCGCAGACTACGTAGAAGGCAAATATGATAAACTGGTAGTTTTAAATCCAGATGAAGCTACATATTATAAAACAGGAAATACGATTGTAATTCCTAATCCGCTTACTTTTTATCCTGAAAATATTAGCGATGTATCTCAAAAAGTTGTTATTGCTGCTGGTAGGATTGCCCCGGTAAAAGGATATGATATATTGATCGATATTTGGGAGACAATACATAAAGAGAGAAAGGATTGGCAATTACATATTTATGGGAATGGCGAAAAGACCTATATCAAGGAATTACAAGACAAAATTCACCAAAAAAAACTTGAAACTACCTTGATTTTACAAGGTCCAACAAGTGATATGAAAGGTAAAATGCAAATGTCATCTATTTTTGCAATGACATCTCATAATGAGTGTTTTCCTTTAGTATTGTTAGAAGCTCAAGCATGTGGATTGCCTATTATATCTTTTGATTGTCCTCATGGCCCAAGAAATATTATTGATGATACTAATGGACTTCTGATTCCTTTATACGATCAAAAAGCATTTTCAAATCAATTATTAGAAGCAATGGATTCACCCGAAAAGCTAAGAAGAATGGGAAAAAATGCTCGAGAGCATGCTTTGCGATTTGAGGTCAGACATATTATGAACATTTGGATCAATATGTTTACCGCTTTATCCAATTAATATCAACACTCTTATCAATATGAAAACACTAATTTTTACTTTTTATAAGCTCTTTTTGATTCCTCATATTTTTTTGTACAAGATGAGTAAAAACCGAGAAGATATTGATAAAGATATAGAAAGATGGAAAGTTGCTAAAAATTTACAAGGTAAAAAAGTATCTTTGTTGTTGAATTTTTTAGTTCACTCTCCAGATTTTAGAACTATTTTTTATTTTAGAACTAGGGGGATTTTCGCACACATTCTTAATTTCTATTGTAGAAGGGAAAAATACTTTAGAATTGATATTAATACAAAATTAGGAGGAGGAATCCTCACAGGACATCCTTATAGTACCATTCTGAATGCTAGAAGCATAGGAGAAAACTTTTATGTAAATCATTTGGTTACTGTAGGAGAAGTGGAAGGAAAAAGACCGCTAATAGGAAATAATGTTTCTGTATATACCGGAGCTATAATTATTGGTGATATTACCGTTGGAGATAATGCTATCATAGGTGCTGGTTCGGTTGTCGTAAAAGATGTACCAGAAAACTGTGTCGTAGTAGGTAATCCCGCAAGAATTGTGAAAAGAAACGGTAAAAAAGTTTAGGGAAAGACAAACATTTTATTATGTAATTAGAATTACACTATGGATCTGATTCTCACTATACAAAAATCTATAGAAGAGCATAAAGATCATAATGCATTTTGTATAAGGCATACCTATTATACTTATGAAGTTTTTGGAAAAATTATTTCAGGTATAAGGTATAAAATACAAAAATCGGTCGATGCTTCAGGTCACATTATTGGTCTAGTAACCAATGATGATATCTATACTTATGCTTCAATTATTGCCTTATGGTTAGAAGGCAAAGCATATGTGCCTTTACATCCTGATTTTCCCGAAAATAGAAATCAATTAATTATTGAACAAGCAGAGATACATACGATATTAGACTCGTCTCAACACCAAACATTTGCTAATTGTTCTACAATTACTACAGATAAGGTATCATGTTCAACAATAGATATTGCTTCAAAAGAAGTATCATCAGATGACCTTGCTTATATTTTTTTTACTTCAGGAACTACAGGAACTCCAAAAGGAGTACCTATTACTTTTGATAATTTAACCGCATTTATAGATGCATTCTGGGCATTAGAGTATTCTATTACGTCTAATGATAGATGTTTGCAGATGTTTGAGTTAACCTTTGACCTTTCTGTGTTATCCTATCTAGCTCCATTACTAAAAGGAGCTTGTGTATATACAATTCCAAAAGATGAAATAAAGTATAGCTACATCTTTGAGTTAATGGAGGACTATGAACTTACATTTGCATTAATGGTTCCTTCGATATTACAATATCTAAGGCCATATTTTGACGAAATTGATTGTCCTGCAATGAAATTCAGCCTATTTTGTGGAGAAGCATTGCCTTTGGACATTACAGAAGAATGGAGTAGATGTGTTCCCAATGCTACCATTGCTAATGTGTATGGCCCTACAGAATGTACTATATTTTGTACAGACTATACCTACAAAAGAACAGAGCCAAACAAAGCTTACAATGGTATTTTGACTATCGGAAAAGATATGAAAAATACAAAGACGATCATTATAGATGAGGACTATAATGAGGTGCCTGTTGGCGAAAAAGGAGAGTTGTGCCTTAGTGGAGGACAACTTACTCCTGGATATTGGAAAAATGAAAAGAAGAATAAGTCGACTTTCTTTTTTAAGGAATATAATAATGAACAAATAAAATTTTATAAAACAGGAGACTTATGTACTGTTGATGAAGATGGAGATATTCTTTATCTGGGAAGAGTTGATTTTCAGGCAAAAATACAAGGGTATAGAGTAGAATTATCAGAAATTGAATATCATGCCAGAGCAGCATTACAGAAAATAAATGCGGTAGCGATAGCCTTTACCAACAAAATTCAAAATACAGAGATAGGTTTAGCTATAGAGTCCAAAACGTTTGATACTAGTGAATTATTAAATGGTTTAAAAAAATCATTGCCTCAATATATGATTCCGACTCAGATTAAGTTTATAGATACTTTTCCTTTAAATACCAATGGTAAAACAGATCGAAACAAAATAAAAGAACAATTTTTATAATACAATACTATATTGCGTATGAACATAACTACTATTAAAGAAAAAATCAGCGAAATTTTAACTGCGATTTTAGAACATACTAATTTTGAACTTCATGATGAGCTTACAGCCAAAGACGTAGACGGATGGGATTCTTTATCACATATGATGATTATAACCAAAATTGAAGAAGAGTTTGGTATCCGCTTTAAACTTAGAGATCTTAATAAATTAAAAAATATGGGATCTTTGATAACTCTAATACAAAGTAAACTCTAAATCTGAAGAAGTGATTTTTAATTCTTTTGATTTTGCTTTATTCATTATCCCAGTATTTTTGCTTTATTGGTTAATATTAAGTAAATCTGCGGTCTATCAGAATGTTTTTTTACTCATTACAAGTTTAGTTTTTTATGCTTGGGTAGATTGGCGATTTTTAAGCTTATTGTTAGGGAGTATTGTCATCAATTTTTTTCTTGGCAAAGCAATACATACAGCAGAAAGAGAGACGCGGCAATTATTGTTTTTGCGTTTGGGATTAGTATTTAATGTAGGATTGCTATTATATTTTAAGTATTTTAATTTTTTCTACGATAATTTTTTTGAACTATTACATGTATTTGGAGTTCAGAAAAGCCATGGAATTTTGCATATTATTTTACCGCTCGGAATTAGTTTTTTTACCTTTCAAAATTTAGGGTACCTCATAGATGTATATAATGAAGAAATAGAGCCTAGTAACGATTTTCTTCAATTTTCTGTTTTTGTGGCCTTTTTTCCGAAAATTTTATCAGGACCTATAGAAAGAGCTGCTAATTTTATTCCTCAAATTCAAAAAAAGAGAATTTTTTCTTATCAAGTTGCTGTAGACGGATTACGACAATTCCTATGGGGATTATTTGCAAAAGTGGTTATTGCAGAAAACTGCGCAGTTATTGCAAATCCGATTTTTGAAAATTATGAAAATGAATCAGGAAGTACGATTCTTGTAGGAGCATTTTTTTATACCATTCAATTATATGCTGATTTTTCGGGGTATTCTAATATGGCTTTAGGAGTTTCTAAACTTTTCGGAATTGAGTTAATGCGCAACTTTGCAACTCCGTTTTTTTCAACAAATATTAGCGATTTTTGGAGAAAATGGCATATTTCATTGACGACATGGATGATGGATTATGTATTTACACCGCTTTCTTTTACGCTAAGAAGGTATCAAAAAATGGGATTACTCGTATCTATAATAGCTACGTTTGTTTTGGTTGGCTTTTGGCATGGTGCTAATTGGACATTTGTAGTGTATGGTCTCTTACATGGATTTTATTTTGTTCCACTTGTATATTCAGGAAATATCAACAGCTCTCAAATTATGGCAAAAGGAAAGTGGTTTCCTTCTGTCAAAGAGATCATAAAGATGGTATTACTCTTTGTGTTGGTAATGCTAACGGCTATCTTTTTTAGAGCAGACAGTGTGACTACAGCCTTAAACTGTTTGCAAAAAATATGCTCTGTTACTTTGATTGATTTTCCTCATACAGTATTAACTACGATTACAGCTACAACATCAATACTTATTTTATTTTTTATTGGTATAGAATGGATCAATAGAGAAAAGAAGCATGATTTTGAAATCAGTAATTATCATATGTTGCTAAGGTGGGGATTATATATTTCATTATTCTTGGTATTGTTATTTTTTGGAAAAAGTTCTGAAACTTTTATTTATTTTCAATTCTAATTGCTATGAAGTTATTTTTATTAAAATTAAGCCTGTTTTTGACACTATGTGGATGTAGTTTAGCTTTTATTTTGATGCAATATGGAGGATATACAGATTATTTTTACGAAAAATTTACGACTCCCAAAGCAACATCTATGATTATTGGGGATTCCAGAAGTTTACAAGGAATACAACCTGATGTAATGAATCAGTATTTTGAAGAGAAAGGAATTGATATGCGAATGTTCAATTATAGTTTCACAATTGCTCAGGCAGTTATTGGACCATTGTACAATCAAAGTATTTTAAAAAAAATAGATAAAAAATCAAAAGATGGACTTTTTATTATTTCTATAACTCCCGAAATGCTAACTTCTTTTACAGATTATGATAATACCAAAGGAGAATTTAGAGAGCAAAACCAGCCTCCTCATAATATGCATTTTGTAGACGTCAATCCAAACTTTGAATACGTTTATAAAAACTATTCGTTTTTTCATTTTAAAGGACTTTTTAGACAGAATTCTAAAACCCATAAGAATGGTTGGTTAGAGGAAGGGAATTTACCAAGGAGTAAAGAAGTGTATGATGATTGGAAAAAACATCAAATAGACCTGTTTTTAGAGTATCGAGACCAATATTATATCTCAGACCTTAGAATCAATAGCCTAGAAGTGTTAATTAATGAACTAAAAGAATTAGGGACAGTATATTTGGTCAGAATGCCAATAGGAGATGAGTTTTTGATTCTTGAAAATAAATACTACCCAAAGTTTGATGAGATTATTACTACTGTAAGTAATAAAACAAATACTCCTTATTTTGACTTTAATGAGTTTTCTAAATTATACTATACCTATGACGGACATCATATGAATAAACTATCCGGAAAAGAATTTACTTTAGATTTATGTGAATTAATTGAAGAAGAATTAACAAATAATTAGTAATTATGCAATATACTATAAGTTGTAAAATGGATACATGAATACATTAGTACCCATAGAGTTATATTATCCTTTGTATATTAATTCAGCATTGTTTTTGGTGTTGTTTACGCTTTTACATACGCGTGTATTAAGTGTAAATGATACTAAAAATCTTACGTTTATTAATTTTTCTGGGTATTTCCTATTAGTGACTCTTATTTTGTATTTAGGACAAAGACCTATACACTGGTTTTTTGGGGATATGGTCAATTATATTGTCACTTTTGATAATTACAGACTAGGAGAAGAAATAGGCGAGGTAAACGATTATGGATGGCATGTTTTTATGAAAACATTAGCTACAATAGTATCTGCACATACCTTTTTTACGATTTGCGCCTTTATCTACATATTCCCTATGTATAAGGTTTCCAAATCTTTATTTGGAAAGTACTGGTACTACTGTTTTGTGATGTTTATTGTTTCTTTTTCATTTTGGACGTATGGTGTAAATGGTATGCGTAATGGCGCAGCTACCTCTTTATTTTTATGGGGAATATCGTATCATAGAAATAAAGTAGTGATGGGGTTATTCTTTTTGGCAGCTACGATGTTTCACAAAACACTATATCTACCTATTTTTGCATTTATAGTTACTTATTTCTATAATGACCCAAAAGTTTTTCTGAAAGGTTGGCTGGCTTGCATTCCTCTTTCGTTAGTATTAGGCGGAATATTTATCTCAATATTCAGTAGTTTAGGTTTTGGCGGCGATGGCAGGCTTTCCGGATATTTGACTTCGCAAGCAGCTGAAGGAACTTTTTCGAGTACCGGCTTTCGGTGGGATTTTCTATTTCATAGTGCATTTGCCATATTTTCAGGATGGTATTTTATTTATAAAAAAGGATTTAAAGACAAACTATACTATCAACTTTTAAATACCTATTTGATTTGTAATGGGTTTTGGATATTAGTGATCAAAGCAAATTACTCAAATAGATTTGCATATCTATCTTGGTTTATGATGGCATTGGTTACTATTTATCCTTTTTTGAAACAAGAATCTTTTAAGGATCATCATTTTATGATTGGAAAAGTGATGGTCGCATATTTTTCATTCACATATTTTATGTACTATTTATATTGGGGCTAACAACTAACTTTTAAAACCAAATGAAAACTATTACGGTATTTACACCAACTTACAATCGAGCATATTGTTTACACAAATGTTACGAGAGTTTAATTCAACAAAACAATCAGGATTTTACCTGGCTCATTATTGATGATGGATCTACAGACAATACCAAAGAATTGGTAGCGTCTTGGATTGAAGACAATAAAATTGATATCAAATATCATTATCAAGAGAACCAAGGCATGCATGGGGGGCATAATGCAGCCTATAGACTTATAGATACAACACTTAATGTTTGTATTGATAGTGATGATTATGTTGCAGAAGATGCGATCCAAAAAATAATGGATGCCTGGCAATTGATTAAAGATAAACCAGAGTTTGCCGGCATCGTAGGGCTCGATGCAGATACAAGAGGAAATTTGATTGGGACCAAAATTCCGGAAACATTAAAACAAACTACTTTGTATGATATATATAATGTACATCATGTAAAGGGAGATAAAAAATTAGTATACAGAACAGAGGTAGTTAAAAAATATCCAGCATATCCGATTTTTGAAGGAGAACGCTTTGTACCACTTGGTTATCTGTATCAGCTTATAGATCAAGAGTATAGTTTGTATCCTGTAAATGAGGTTTTCTGTGTGGTAGAATATATGGAAGATGGATCAAGTATGAATATCTTGAAACAATACCGCCGTCATCCCAGAGGATTTGCTTTTTCTAGAAAAAGTAGAATGAAACTAGCTAAAAATTTTAAGGATAAATTTAAAAATGCAATACACTACGTATCGAGCTCTATTTTTATAAGCAATGCGTCTTTTTTGAGTGAATCTCCCAAAAAACTTACGACATTCTTTGCGATTCCGTTTGGAGTATTACTAAACTTATACATTAGATACAAAACTAAAAGTGAATTTTGATGGGAGTTATTAGAGTGTTGCAAGTATTTACAATTATGGATCGAGGAGGGGCAGAATCTATGATTATGAATTATTATCGAAAGATCGATAAAACAAAAGTTCAGTTTGATTTTTTGGTACATAGACAACAAAAAGGTGCTTTTGATGATGAAATCGAAAGTTTAGGAGGTAAAATTTATAGATTGAATCCTATTAGTCCTTTTTTTCCAAAAAGCTATTACAATGACTTAAGGGCTTTTTTCAAAACACATAATGATTATAAGATTATACATTCGCATCTTAATACTTTTAGTTGTTTTCCATTAAAAATAGCACTAGAATTTTCTATTCCTTGTCGGATAGCTCATGCTCATATCGCTATAGATGATGTAACTATAGGCAGTTTTTTTTCAGGAAAAGAAAGTATTAAGGAGACATTAAAAAAAGCGGTAAAACTTCAATTAAAAAAGAAAATTCATAAGTATAGCACACATCGTTTTTCTTGTGGCGAAAAAGCAGGAAAATGGTTGTTTGGTGCGCATACTAAATTTATGATGATGAATAATGCCGTAGATGCACAAACATTTGCCTACACAGAAGAAATTTCTGCGTCATATAAAAAAGATCTAGCGATTGAAAATAAGCTAGTTATTGGGCATGTAGGTCGATTTTCTAGTCAAAAAAACCATTCTTTTTTACTTAAAATTTTTGCAGCTCTTTTAAAGAAAAACAAAGATTGCAAACTTGTACTGATAGGTGATGGTCCTCTGAGAAGTAAAATTGAAGCCGAAGCTAAAGAACTTTCTATTTTTGAACAGATTTTATTTCTCGGTGTACGAACAGATATTCCCCAATTATATCAAATGCTCGATATTTTTGTTTTTCCTTCTTTTTATGAAGGGCTACCTGTAACATTGATAGAAGCGCAATCAGCAGGGCTCAAGGTCTTTGCTTCTGATACTATTACAAGTGAAGTACATTTAACAGATGATATTCAATTTTTGTCTATAGAAAAACCTGCAGCGTTCTGGGCAGAACAGATTTTGAAAATTGAAAACATCAACAAATCTGATAATATCAATAGAATTATAGAAGGCAATTATGATATTATTTCAAATACAAAAAACATAGAACACTTTTATTTGCAACAATTAGCAGTGTAAGATCATGGGGAAACTTGTAGAAAAGATATATAATAACTTGCCATATCCAGTTAAGTTTTTGGCACTTAACATCAAGGCATATCAAAATACGAAACAACGGTATACGAAGGATTTTTATAACTATTTAGAAGAGTATATTGATCTTTGGGATAAAGATTTAGAAAGTATAGAAGCCTATCAGAAAAGAAAATTGATTGCTTTGTTAGCAGAAGCCTATCAATATTCTGAATGGTATCAAGCTAAAATGAAAACACTAAATATTACACTTTCTGATATAGAACAAGATCCATTTGGAGTCTTAGAAAAGATGCCTATTTTAAAAAAACGAGAGCGTAAAGAAAATGCAGATCGTATTGTAAACAAAAATCGTAAACAAGTTGCTGTAGGATATACAAGTGGTACTTCTGGGTCTCCTACAGTGAATTATTTGGATGCCGAATCAATTAACAGGTCTTTTGCCTTGTGGAGAAGGTTTCATAAAGTTATTGGGCTGGATACCCGTAATGTTAGGCAAGTACGATTTTCTGGGAGATTGATCGTTGATACGACAACTCAAAAACCACCTTTTTGGGTGTATAATTATTTTGAGAAACAATTATTAATGTCTACATATCATCTTACTGAAGCAAATTTGGGACATTACATTAAAAAACTCAATACATTTAAGCCTGTATTGTTAGACGGATACCCATCAGCAATATATATCATCAGTAGGTATATTAATCAACATCAGATTCAATTAACGTTTACACCAAAAGCAATAGCCGTAACCGCAGAGACATTATATGACTATCAACGTTTGGAGATAGAGAAAGCTTTTAACTGCCATGTGTATAATCAATATGCGTCTAGTGAAGGAAGCCCTTTTATAACAGAATGTGTCAAAGGTAATTTACATCTTAATTTGGATTCTGGCATTTTTGAATTTATCAATGCAAAAGGTGAAAAGGCAAAACCGGGAGAGGTCGCACAATTAGTAGTCACAAGCTTTACAAATCAAAAAACACCATTGATTCGATATAATATCGAAGATACAGTACTATTATCAGGTAAAAAAACAATATGTGATTGTGGTTGTGTAATGCCTATTATTGATAAATTGACTGGTAGAGAAGATGATATCTTGTGGACAGAAGAAAAGGGATATGTTGGTAGAATGGATACAGCTTATAAGGGATTAAAGGGCATCGTGAAGAGCCAGATTATTCAAGAGAGTCCAAAAGATATTATTGTTAACCTAATTGCAGATCAAGAGTTTAATGATGAAATGAAAGAAACCTTGTTGTATAATTTAAAGACAAGATTAGGAGAACAAATCGAGTATCAGATTAATACTGTAGAAGATATTCCACTTGGACCGAACGGAAAATTTGATGCGGTAAAACGAAACTTTACAATAGAACTATAAATTAATACCCCCATAAATATGTAAAATAACTATGCTATTTAACTCTTTTGAATTTCTTTTTTTCTTACCAACAGTGTTTATATTGTATTGGATTGTACTTGGTAGATCTATACAATTACAAAATATTTTGTTGCTAATTGCGAGTTATATTTTTTACGGGTGGTGGGATTGGCGTTTTTTATCTTTAATTGCTGCTAGTACACTTTTAGATTATTGTATTGGTATTGCTTTAGACAAGACAAATCATAAATCTGTAAAAAAAAGATTGTTGTGGTTGAGTATATTATTCAATTTAGGGTTGTTAGGATTTTTTAAGTATTTTAATTTTTTCATAGAATCATGGGTAGATGCATTGGCTTCGATAGGATATGTGTCGCAGAATGTTTGGATGCTTGAGATTGTATTACCGGTTGGGATTTCGTTTTATACTTTCCAAACCATGTCTTATTCTATAGATATTTACAGAGGAAAACTAAAACCTACCAAAAACTTTATTGCTTTTGCGGCTTTCGTCTCATTTTTTCCACAACTGGTAGCAGGCCCCATAGAAAGAGCAACAAACCTAGTGCCTCAGTTTCTTTCTAAAAGAGAATTCAGTTATCAAATCATTTCTAAAGGCATTAAATTAATGATCTGGGGATTCTTTTTAAAACTAGTCGTTGCTGATCGTGCGGCTATCTATGTTGATGCAGTGTATAATAATATAGAGAGCCATCAGGGATTAAGTTTTGTATTTGCAACGGTATTATTTGCATTTCAGATTTATGGAGATTTTGCAGGATATTCATTAATTGCTATTGGTACAGCAAAATTATTTGGATTTGATTTAATGACCAACTTCAGGAGACCTTATTTTTCTTCTTCTGTGAGTGAATTTTGGGCCCGATGGCATATTTCTTTATCTACATGGTTTAGAGACTATCTATATATTCCTTTGGGAGGTAATCGTGTTGCCAAACCCAAATGGCTATTTAATCTTTTTATTACATTTTTAGTCAGTGGTTTATGGCATGGTGCCAAATGGACATTTGTGGTTTGGGGGGCAATCAATGGAGTATATTTAATTTTAGAAATATTGTTGATCAAAAAAAATAGAAAAGGAATCCTTAATATTTTAGTTACATTTTGTTTGATCAATTTTGCCTGGATATTTTTTAGAGCCAATACACTAGCGGATGCAGGACAGATGATCAAAACTATTTTTACCAATCCGGGAAGGTTATATATTGGTAGTGGAGATGATATTACAGCTTCGATATATTCTGTATTAGCAATAAGTATTCTTTTGATAGTAGAGATCAAAAAAGAATATTTCAGTTCAATCTTTTCAGGAGCAAAGCAGAAATATGAACTAATACGACTGACAACGTATAGCATATTAGTTTTTATGATTTTATATTTTGGAGTATTTGGTAAAAGTCAGTTTATTTATTTTCAGTTTTAAGGTATGAAGAAGAATCACTATTTAAAAACGACAATAAAGCTGATAAAATTTGTAGTCTTCATATTGGCTATTGATTTTCTTTTGGGAACTTTTGCGAAGCACATATTTTTTAGTCAAGAAACGGGTAAGTATGCCAGAGCAACACATGCTATACAAGAAACAGAAGCTGATGTTTTGATTTTTGGAAGCTCACATGCACATAGACATTATATTCCTAACCTTTTTGAAGAGTTATTACAAAAAACTTGTTATAATGCAGGAGCAGAAGGGCAACAACTGTTATATCATACAGTTTTACAACAGATGATTCTGAAGAGAACACAACCTGAATTAATCATTTTGAATATCGATAAGGATTTTCTGTTTACTTCTCAGGAGGCATATGATAGGCTAGGGGATTTGCACCCTTATTATGAAGAACATAGAGAAGAATTAAAGCCGATACTGGGATTAAAATCAAAACTTGTAGATGTTAAGTTGTTTTTTAAATCTTATCAAACCAATTCTACAATTGTACATGCAATACGATATTATCTCTCTCCACAATTGGATTATAAAGGATATAGGCCTTTGAATGGTGAAGCAAAACCTGATCAAAAACTACAAGATGATATCAAAATTCTTAGTAATGAGATTGATCCCAATTTTGAATCTGCATTATATCGTTTTATTGAAACTGCCAGAAACAAAGGTGTAAAGTTGGTATTTGTAACTTCTCCTAAATTATATCGTATAGATGTATCAAATAACGTTTCTTTTAATAGAATTAAAGAGATTGCCAAAGAAAAAAATGTGATGTTTATCGATTTTTTTAATGCTGAAGAATTTCTAAAACAATATGAACTTTTTCATGATCCGTCGCATTTAAATCATACTGGAGCAAAGAAATTTAATACACTGATTATAGATCAAATCAAAAACCAGTATAAGTGGGAATAATTAATTTTAAATCGATTAGAAATTTTGTTAGATTTATTAAAAATATAATCACATATTAACTCATATATAGGATTGTTGTATTGTACTAAATGAAAAAAGTTAAAGCAAACATATGTGTTGATTAAATACCTTTTTATGAATATATATTTTCGCTTTGTTTTTTTGATGTATTTAATAATAAACCTAAACTCGTGTGGACGTGAAGAAATAGAAGAAGATAAATATCCGGACTTACCTTATTTTCCTGAAACGACTACCACTAAAATTAAATTTGAAAAAATAAATTTTTATCCTGATAAATTTTATAAAATCGATGATATTTATTTTAATATAGATACAGAGATTGGTGAACATTATCCGCGAGATCTTTATATCTATTATTATAAAGATGATTTAATAACGAAAACAGATTCTATACTTTTAGATAATAATAATTATTTTATTAGCGAAAATGGTTTCTTATACCATAATCATTACGAAACCAATAGAGATAAATATGATGTAAATTATAAAGTCATTAAAATTGATATTAAGACTGGTAAAAAAAAGAATATTGAATATCTCACAAATAATTATAGTAATGAATATGAAAATATATTTGAACTAAATAAAGAATATGAAAAACAACTAATGCATCTTTCAGATAGTTTAATAACTGAAATTAGATTTAAAAGAATAGACTCTGTAGAAAGAGAAATAAATAAAAAATTTAAAACTACTATTCTAAAAGGTTTACAAAAAGCAAAAAGAATAAACATAAACCCAATAGATCACTCTTATTTGTTACAATATGAAAATAGAGAAGTTATTCTTAAAGATGTTCCTATTTGGAATAATGATAACGAAGAACCCAAGAGTCCTTTTGATTTATTAGAAAATTATATAAAATATAATGATGAATTAAAAAATGTTTTATTAGAAGAAACAACAAATTTAAATGTTTTTGATCATGCTGTCAGAGGTAATTACCTTGGCCCTGGTAAAATAAACTTTTTTCTTTATCAAAGTGGTATCCAATATTATGAGCTTACTTTAAAAAATGAAAAAGCCCTTTTCAAAACAAATGCCAAACCCTTATATCGCCGTGATATTATACAAACGTTTCTGATGCCAGATAAAAAAACTATAATACTCTATTCTGCCGAAGAACAATTTAAACTTTCATTGTAAAAATATTTTGAACCTGAATTCTAAGTAAGAAATTGAAATGATTGTGACTGATTATAGTTAAAGAGTAAATATTTAAATAGCTAAAGTTCTTTATCAAAGTGGTTCTATTATTCTTTATGTAAAAGTTGAAGCTGCTAAAACACAATTTAGTTATGATAATTCTTTGGAAGATTTAAAACCAATAGGAGAAATCCAAGATGGCTAACGAAGATTACTTTTTTGATTAAACAGCTTTTTATTCTACCAACCATCAAATTCGGTGGTGTCAATTTTGGTTTCGAGAAGTTGTTTGTATTTATATTTCTTATATGTTGTAACTAAATAATCTATAGTATCCTTTTTGAAAACTTTATTATTTAATACTTCTGTATAATGAATCATTCCATCTCCTCTAAAACGAAATGTTTGTGTAATGTTTTCATTAATTCCAAATTTCCAAAATGTAGAAGCAGTTTTTGATTTTTTATCAAGCTGAAAATTTCCTCCGGATAATTCTTCTGAATAGTAAAACCTACGTTCTTTATTATAAAAAGTATAGACATCATAAAACCTTCCGCCATTTCCTGATTTTTCTCTAGAGTAGATGATGAAGTCTTTGTTTTTATTAAAATTTACATCCTTAAATACAGCATCTATCTGATCATTAAACCATTTTTTTTCAAAATCTTCAAAAGATTCTTCTCCATCAAGGATCATGAGTCGCCATACTCGATCAGAATTTTCTAATACGCCAAATAATAAAATTTCATTATTTTTTTGAGGATCAAAAGACCAGAAACACTCAAAACGATCGACACTAAAAGTTTTATTCAGTCTCTTTTTTTGTGTATAAATATGAAGCCTAAAAGCGTTTATAGAATCAAGTTTATTCAATAAGCTATCAGTATTATTAATTTTTGTTTTGCCTGTTTTAATTTTGCTTTTTGTTGTCGAAGTATCAGTTTTTTCAGTATTTGTTGTCATTGTTTCTGACTGCTTTTTTTGTGGCGTACAGTGTAGCAATAATAATACAGTACATGCGCAAATGATAAAGTGTATCTTATGATAATACTTATGCTTATTTAGTTTGCAATTGACCATGATAACTCTTTAATCTTAATAAATTTAGTCGTTGTATAGATCATGTTTAGGGCAATTTTACTTTCTATTCCTCATAGTTTCTTGATTAAAAACCCAAATATGATAATGATAATGCAAGATAATAGTTGAAAATACAGTCTCCAATTTGATTCAGGTTGCACTTGATTTTGGTTTCTTTCTAAAGAATTACTCCATGCTATAAATGCATCCGCCATAGGTAATTGACCAAAAATATACATTTTAGTCGAATTGTAAGTATATGCAGAGCCAAATCCCTCGATTGAATTTCTTAGTCCTTGATAAGTATTCCAATTTTTGAATTTTCCCATTGTTCTTTGACCTACTATTGATGCTGATCCGCCAATACCTAAAAGTACAGGACCTGAATCGATATCGCTATAATTTTTAGTTCCTTTTGGGTACTCTCTTATTCCCGGAAGCCCAAATCTAGAATCTAGAAATAAAGTTTTGTAAATTTCGAATTGTTTTTTTGCAAACTCTTGATCAATATCAATCAAAAAATTAAGCATCAAACTTTGAGAAGACCCTCTGGCACTTTCAATTGTTTGCCCTGTTATTGAATGCACAGCATGAGGTATTAAATTTGTTTTTGGATCTAAGTTTTGTTTTACCTTGCTAACCCATTTTTTAATTTCTTTTTGAAATTGAGGTTCAAAGATTTGATCATGAATACTTACAGATGCCATTGCAACTGTAATATCTGCAGGCCAAGTCAGTTTTCTGTATGATTCAATATAAGGTGAGTCTGAATGGTTGGTTACTTCAATAATTTGATTACAGTTACTCTTAAATAGATTTATTTCACTTGAATCCCTTTCCGGTTCAGATAGAATTTTTAGCTTACTACCTAATACATAATTTGACCAACCTTTATAAAATGCACCATACTCTAGTGGTAGATCTTTGTCAAAAATTTGTTTTGCGTATGTTGAGTTAATTTGTTGGATTGACCAGTTTATTTCGTTAATCCCTTCATTAAATAGTGCAGAATCTTTATCGATATCTTGAATTAAATTTACCCAGGCCAATCCATATAATGAGTTGATGAACATAAATCCCTCTGGAAATAGTTTTTGCATGCGTACTCCTGCATCGTCTCGAAGTTCTTTTTTCAAAAAAATTAATTGATGATAAACATCTAGATTATAAGAGTCATCATTTGATTTTCTAAACTTAGGAGCATAATACATTGAGAAATTCAAATAACAAATTCCAATGATTAAAAAAACTAAAACTGATTGTATACTTCTTTTTAGACTTTTGATAGCAATATTTTTGATCCTATTTGTTGTATCCAAGTGCTTCTTTTTCAATATTGGTTATTATAAATGATCTTATTATATCTCTTCTACTTAAAATCTAACAAAAGTGAATTACCTTTATTGTGATATGTGATCTCTAATACTTTTTTGTTTGGATTGATAGTTATTTGATAAGTAAACGTTTCATGATCTAATTGATATTTTAACTTCTTTATTTTTTCAAAGATTTGATATAATATATTAAGTGTAAGTTGATCAGAATCAATATTAAATGTACATAGATTATTAGTTTTTGTTGTTTTGATATTGTGTGATAAGGATTGATAACTATTACCAATATGAATTTCTTTTATCGTAAATGTCTCTTCATTAAATTCATACCAAATAACTAATTCTTCGTCACGGACTCGATCTAATAATTTAGGAGGTGTATACATGTATATATCAGTTGCAGTTAGCGATAAAGAAGGGTTATAAAGATGCTCTTGATACGTTTTAGGCAAATGATCAGCATATCCAGACTTTAATAAAGAATCAATTACATGCTTTTGAGCTTTTATTTCTTCTGAAGCATATTTGTGTATCCTATGTATTCCTTTGATGTTATTATTAAGATCAAATATATAATGAGCATCAAAATCATTAAGGCTGGTATATCTAATTTCCATATCCTGTTTTTGCGATATACATGATAAGAGTAGAGTAGAAGTAAATAGGAGTAGATATATAAGGAATCGTTTTTTTTGCATTATTTAGAAGAGTTGCTAATCACATAATTATGTTTGAAAACAAATTACAATATTAAAAAAGACAAATAACTAATTCATTTAAAATATTTAATGTTTTTTACTGATTACCCACTATAAGATCTTAAAATTGTATTTATTTTTCACTATTTGAACAATAAAGCTGATGAATTAGAGGTTGTATATAAACTACGAGATAAATAATCAATTTATCAAAGACACAAGTTATTTTATATTTTAACTCTTAAAAACCCTAGTATTATGACCTTCAAAGAACAACTAGACAAGCTGATTCATCCAGATTTTAGATGTGAAATTTCTATTGGTAAAATTGATGTTCCTCCATATTCTTGTTATAGTTATGAGAGTGAATTTGTAGAGGTATTTGCAATTGGAGGAACACAAGAATGTTTACAACAAATAGGAAAGGAAATATCAAGACGTAAGTCAAAATATAGTTTTCCTGTAACCGTTCAGATCTTTGAAGAAGAAACGGGTATCTTGTTGTGGAATGGTGCTTTGTATAGGGATTATGTGCACTAATAAGTGATTGATTATTAAATAAATACAATCAAGGATTTTTACTCAATACTTGAGGTTTTGAATGTTTCAACTTTTGCCTCTAAATTTCTAATATATTTAATGATTACTCAGATATGAGCTCACGCGAGGTATGTAATTAAAAAAGTCGCCCTTAAAAAGAGGACGACTTTATCGCATTTTCTTAGAATACTTAATTTAATAATACTAACGTATAGTATTATTGGTTCCTTCTATATCATTGGTTGTTACTCCTTCTAATGTAGTATTATTGGCAAAAGTAGAATTATTACCACGGAAGAATATAAAAGGTCTGTCTTCTGACCTACTTCTATTATTTTCTACCGTTACTCTATTAAAGCCTTTCATATTAATTCCGTTATTGAAACCTCTAACTTTAAAATCATTATCTCTGATAAGGATATTCGTTTCTTGGGATGCTGTTCCTGCAGTAGAGCTTCCTAATATGGCATTACCACGCCCATCAGGATCAGTGTTTTCTATATCATTACCAGTAATTGTGATATTTTTGGATTTAGCACTATTAGAGATATGAATCGTAAATGGAGTCTTATTTTTGATCGTATTATTTTTGAATACAACATTTTGGGAGGCGTCAAAACGTATCCCGTTACTAAATGTATTATTATCAAAAGTAACACCTGAAGTTCCTGCGACAAGACCAAATTTTCCCGTATCATATGTATTTTCTACTATAGAGAATCGATAACTCGAATGAGTATCACGAGCATTTACAATATCTAGGTACATTGATCTACCTTTTACTGTAATTGTGTTATTTCTAATTGTTACATCATCAACATAATCCTGAGCATTAATACCAAAACTATCATCATTATCTGAGGTGATCGTGTTATTATATATTTCTGCGTTTTTAAGAGCATTAAGAAGGATACCTACACCACAGTTCATAATTTTATTATCAAATATCTTGATATCCTGATTATATGCTTTAATACCAACACCACCTGGGTTTGTAATTGTATTTCCAGAAATAATATTTCCTTTATTTAATCTTCTGGCAACATCATTTTTGATTCCGGCGTCAATACCACCAGCTGTTATTGTGTTATTGATGATCTTTACATTAGAAGCAATATTATAAGCCATTGGTCTTTGCATTGTGTTACCAATAAAAGTAATGTCATTACCACCAGAGGCAATAAATGAAGCTCCTGCACCTTCTTCTTCTATATTATTTCTTACGACAACTTTATCTACTTTTTGTCCTTGATCAGGTTCAACGTCAATACCCGCTTTTGGAGAACTTCCTTGAGAAGTAGGAGTATCGATACCTGCTCTATAGACTTTACAATCTTCGATAAGAATATCATAACCATCTGTTACAGATAAATTGTTTCTTCTATTGGTATCAAATGTACAACCTCGTATGATTACTCGAGTACTTGGATCATAATCAGGTTCTGAAGCAAATTGTGCACTATTTACAGTGAGACCAGATACTGCAGAATTACTTATATGTACATTTTCTATTAAAATATCTTTACCACTTGTAATATTGATCATAGTACCAGAACTAGCAGGAGTACTTCCTCTTTCATTACGGTCACCTATTACAAATCCACCAGAGATAGTTACATTTTCTTCTTCTTGAATCATAAACATTCTTGTAGAGAATCTTTTATCTACAGGAAAAACACGCATTTTAGTATTATCAGTCATCTTGAAGTGAAAATTAGATGGTAAACGTACAGTATTTACAAAAATGTCATCTGTATCAAAATATGCGTCCATTCTATTAACACCAAATGTGGTAGCACCCAAACCTTTTACAAGATCTACAACACTTTGAATAACTTTATGATTTTGAAAAGCATTTGGTTGCGTCGTTTTTCCTTCAATTATACCCCAACGTACAGGGAAGAAGTTGAAAACAGGATCGATCAGTTCAACATTACCTTCAATTTCTAATTGAGAACTTAAAAGCTCTCCGGCTATAGAACCACCATTAAAAACTAATTTACCATCTCCTACAATATCGCCACCTTCAAACTCAAATTTTACATTTGCAGGTAATGTTACTGTTTCACCTTTCAAATCAAGTACACAATCCAAAATAACAGTGGAATTAGCTGCAATTTTAGTAATATCAATAGCACAAGGGGTTGTAATTACGTTTGGAGGTGTATCGGGAATTACCGGTTCGTCAGATGTATCACCTGAATTTTCTCCATCTACGCTGTCTGGAATAAGATCATCGACATTTTCACTACTACATGATATAGCAGTTAATGCCATGCAGATCACTACATAACTTAATAACTTTTTCATTGGGGGTCAACTTTTTTGATTAATTATTAAAGCAAAACGGAGTGTGTTTGATTTAATTGTGTTAAAAAAGACGAATAAATGTTAAAATTTGACAAAAAAACTTAAAATTGTTTTTATCTACTAGTACTATGTTCTTGTTTAACTGTTTTACTTGTATTTTATCGGTGTATTAACAATCATTTGATCTCTTTCTACTGATGAATCATAATAATTAAATTTACTGGTAAAAAGCAGTTTTTAAAGTAATTATGAGAATAATATTGAATTCTTTTTTCAATAATATTGAATACCTTTTATAAATGTTAAAAAATGTTAATAGTTATAAGTGTTTTTACTTTTTAGGGATTATTTATTCAAAAATTTAACTCATCTTTTATTAGCTTATTTTTTGATTTTTCTTTTTAAAGTTTCAAACCTAAAACATATAATTATATTTGTGAAACTAAATACTTGATCAAGGGAAAAATTAGATCTAACCAATCAATAAAATGAAGAAAATAATACGAGTTACTACTGTCCCCATATCATTGGGTAAACTATTACAGGGGCAATTAAAGTTTATGTCCCAATATTATGAAGTGATTGGTGTTTCTGGGGAAGGAGATGGGAAATTAGAAACAGTGGGTCAGCAGGAAAATGTACGTGTAATTCCTGTAGAAATGACCCGTAAGATTACACCATTTAAGGATTTGGCGGCTGTTTATAATTTGTACAAAATATTTAAAAAAGAAAAACCATTTATTGTACATAGTCACACACCAAAGGCAGGAACATTATCTATGTTGGCAGCAAAATTGGCTGGAGTGCCGCATAGACTTCATACAATTGCAGGTTTACCACTATTAGAAGCATCGGGTGCCAAAAGGTTATTATTAGATACTGTAGAAAAATGTACATATGCATGTGCTACTAAAATTTATCCCAATTCTAAAGGACTCAATGATATCATTATTCAAAATAAATACACAAGAAAGAAAAAGCTAAAAGTAATTGCAAATGGAAGCTCTAACGGGATAGACACTTCTTTTTTTGATTCTGACCTATATTCTGTTGAACAAAAGAAAAAATTATCTTCTGATTTGGGAATAGGTGATTCTGATACCGTAATTATTTTTGTAGGAAGACTAGTAAAAGATAAAGGAATAAATGAATTAATCTCTGCTTTTACAAAAATACATGCAGACCATAACGATGTAAAATTACTATTGGTAGGAACTTATGAAAAAGAACTAGATCCTTTATTAGAAAAAACAGAAACAGAAATATTGAATAACCCAAATATCATCTCTGTGGGTTGGCAAAATGATGTAAGACCTTATTTGGCTATTGCAGATATTTTAGCTTTTCCAAGTTATAGAGAAGGGTTCCCCAATGTAGTGATGCAAGCAGCCGCAATGGGATTGGCTAGTGTAGTAACAGATATTAATGGCTGTAATGAAATTATAGAAGAAGGAACAAATGGTGTAATAATACCTCCAAAAAATACAGAAAAACTATTTCTTGCTTTAAAAGAATTCGTTGAAAATATACCACTTAGAGAACGTTTGGCATCTAAAGCACGAGAATCTATTACTAGTAGGTATGAGCGACAACTTTTATGGGATTCAATTTTAGAAGAATACCGACAATTGTAATGTTGAGAATATGGTCGATATTCTATTTTTTTGGAGATGTTTTTAAATGTAAATTTCTGTTAAAAAATGCGATTTTTCAGGTTGAAAACTGAAATATTGATTGTATATTTGACCCCGTTACTTAATGTAATCATGATTTAACATTCATAATTCCCTAATGTATAAAGAAATGTTAAACAATCCCCCTAAATTTTTTAAAACAAACTGATTATCTAAATACATTTTGAGTATTTATATGATTAAAAATTATTTGGTAATGACTAGTAGAAAACAATATTTGATAAAGGCGAAGTATCCATATTATATGATTGCTTCTACGAACTAGTTTGATTACATAAAAAGAATAGAATAAAGTGTATAAGTTTTTTATAAAAAGAGTTCTGGATTTTTGTTTTGCATTAACTGCATTGATTATTTTTTCTCCGGTTTTTATATTGACAACTATATTTCTTGCAATTGCTAATAATGGAGCACCATTTTTTATTCAAAGACGACCTGGAAAAAATGAAAAGATCTTTAGTATTGTAAAATTCAAAACTATGAATGACAAAAAAGATCAAAACGGAGATTTACTTCCTGACAAGGATAGAATAACCAAAATAGGAGCTTTTGTGAGAAAAACGTCCTTAGACGAAATTCCCCAATTATTTAATGTTTTAAAAGGAGAGATGTCTTTGATAGGTCCAAGGCCACTAATTATAGAATATTTACCTGTATATAATGAAACCCAAAAACGAAGACATGAAGTTACACCTGGTATTACAGGATGGGCTCAGGTAAACGGCAGAAATTCTATCACATGGAAGAAAAAATTTGAGTTTGATGTATGGTATGTAGATCATTGTAATTTTTTGTTAGATATGAAAATTATATGGATGACAATCCAAAAGGTATTACAAAAAGAAGATGTAAACTTGTCAAAAGAACAAACATCAGAGTACTTTAATGGAAATAATTAAGTTTTGATTGCTAAATGAGTAAAGATTTAGAAATAATACACATAACCAAAAAAATGCTCAAAGAGGGTATTGATAAGAATACTTATTGGCAGAATGAGCTTAATCCACTTCCAAAAAGTAAAGCATTTTGGTTGTTGTCGAACCCAAGAATAGCAGATGATGATTACTGTGGGGTTTTAGCTTACGAAAATCAAAAAATGGTATCTTTTATTTACATGTTTCCTGATTTGGCAAATATTGCCAATGATGAGACTCAAAAAGTGTATTGGATGATTTCTTGGTGGGTTGATAAAAAATACAAAGACACTGTTTTGGGGACATATATTTATAACGAAGCAGTCAATCTTACAGGAAAACAAGTGTTAATCAAATCTTATGCAGAAAATGTAAATGCATTTTATGAAAAACAACCATTTACCGTAATTGCTTCAAGATTACGGCATACTATATTTTTTAGTGTTGATGCTTCTATGCTAATAGGAAGGTTTAAATTCTTAAAATCATTTAGGTTTTTCTTGAATAAAATCGATGCATTTTCGGGTACAGTAATAAGAGGGGTAAACAAATCTAAATTTAAAAAAACTACAAAATCTTTGATTTATGATTATGTAAATAGAATAGATGATGAGACATGGAGTTTTATAGAACCTCTATGCAAGAATGACCTTATTCACAAAACCAAAGAATACATTAATTGGCAGATAAGCAATACACAATACACACAATTACCGGTTTTGGGCAAGCAATCTTATAAAACTTTACAAACCGGTACAAGTGATAATATTCATATTCATAACGTAAAAATTATAAAAGATAAAGTAATTATCGGATTTATATCCTATGTTGTTAATTACAATGAATTAAATGTAAAATATTTTCTGGTAGGTGATGATTCAAACTATGATGTATGTGTAGATGCATTGATCGAAAATTTTACCAGAAAAAAAGCAAAATTCATCTTTACAGATGACACTAAATTATCAGAAACGATAACAAAACGATATAAAACAATTTTTACTCATAAAGTAACCAAAAAGGGACTAGCTCATAATGAAACAAACTTAGATACGAATACTTTTAGTTTGTTGAACAGAGATGGTCATTTTTATTAGACACCCCATTTAGTATATTTAGAATTAAACTTAAACAAAAACATGATTATAAATTTATTTTGAAAACTATTTATAAAGACACATGAAATTTGTAAAAAAGCTACAAGAATCAATACTTAAGTATTTAGATCACAATGCACTATGTATAAACAATACTTTTTATACATACAAAGATTTTGCAGTAGAGATTTCTAGAATACGAAATGCAATATCGAATACTGTTGACGATGATGAAAAACTAATTGGTCTTGTTACAAATGATGACATACAAACGTATGCGAGTATTATTGCGCTTTGGCTAGAAGGAAAAGCCTATGTGCCCGTTAACCCGTCATCACCTATTGAAAGAAACCATAAAATATTTGAACTAACCGAAACCAAATATGTACTGGATTCTTCAGTTGATTCTATTTATCAAGAGTATTCTGTAATTTCTACATTAATAGACAAAGATGTAAGTATTAATTTAAAGGATAAAAAGGTTGATGGTAATGATATTGCTTATATTCTTTTTACATCTGGTACTACGGGGCTTCCAAAAGGGGTGCCAATCACATTTAATAATATAGAAGCCTTGGTAAGAGCTATAGATGCAGAACCAGAGTTTAATCTTTTACCTTCAGACAGATGCTTACAAATGTTTGAACTTACGTTTGATTTTTCTGTGGTCACTTATTTGTTTCCTTTTTTGTCGGGAGCATGTATTTATACAATACCAAAAGGTGCAATCAAATATTTCTATGTGTTCAAACTTATAAAAGAACAGAAGCTCACTGTTCTTACTATGGTTCCTTCTATAATAAATTATTTGAGACCTTATTTTGCAGAAATTAATGCTCCGGATGTAAGATATTGTAGTTTTGGAGGGGGAGCTTTGCATAGTGATATAGCAAAAGAGTGGAGTGACTGTTTACCCAATTGTAAGATATTTAATTACTATGGACCAACAGAATTTACAGTATATAGTGGTTTTTATCCTTATCATAAAGAAAACCATCAGAAATCTCATAATGGTATTATAGCTATTGGAACTCCTCAAAAAGACACTAAATATCTTGTTGTCGACGAAAACAATTCTGAAGTTCAGATAGGAGTGACAGGAGAATTATGTCTTGCAGGACCACAGATAACACCAGGTTATTGGAAAAATGAAGAGCGTAATGCCAAGAGTTTCTTTATTAAAAATGAAGATGGTAAAGATATACGCTATTATAAAACAGGTGACCTTTGTTTTAAAGACGAAGATCATGACTTTTTATATGTCGGACGTGCAGATTTTCAAGTAAAAATAAGAGGATACCGAGTAGAACTTGCAGAAATTGAATTTCATGCAAAAGCAAACGCTCAAAAAAAGGTAAATATGGTAGCGCTAGATATCATTAATAATTTGGGCAATGCAGAATTAGGGTTAGCCATTGAGTCAGATCCTTTTGATACAAGTAACATATTTGATCATATGAAAGCAAAAATGCCCGATTATATGATTCCTATGCATGTACAATTTGTAAAAGAGTTTCCGCATAGTATAAACGGCAAAATAAATAGAAAAGAATTAAAAACATATTTTGATATAAACGAACTAAAATGAACAAAGAAGATATTCTAAAAAAAGTAAGAGAAGCTTTTATAAGTGTGTTAGAACATGAAAATTTTGAATTAAAAGATGAAACAACTGCCAATGACGTTGACGGTTGGGAGTCTATTACACATATGATGATTATTTCTGAAGTAGAAAAACAATTCAATATCAAATTTAAGCTTATGGATCTCATGAATATGAATAATGTAGGTGATTTGATAAAGACCATCGAGTCAGAATTATAATCAGTAATAGTATTAACTCATAAAACCTAAATAAAAACAAGTTAAGAGATGTATAATCCTTATATAAAAAGGTGTTTAGACTTTATGATTTCATTATTGGGTCTGTTTATATTGCTACCTATAATAACCACACTTGTTTTAATTTTGATGATTGTAAATAGAGGAGAACCCTTTTTCTTACAATTAAGACCAGGTAAAGATGGAAAACTTTTTAAAATTATTAAGTTCAAAACAATGAGAGATCTAAAACCCGGTAAAGAAGAAGATGTACATAATGTAGCTCGAATTACAAAAATAGGTGCCTTTATAAGAAAATATTCACTTGATGAAATTCTACAGCTTATTAATGTATTAAAAGGGGATATGAGTGTAATAGGTCCAAGGCCTCTTTTGCCGGAGTATTTACCATTATATAACAAAGAACAGAGCAAAAGACATCTGGTAAGACCCGGGATTACCGGTTGGGCTCAAATAAAAGGAAGAAATACCATTAGTTGGACCCAAAAATTTGAATATGATGTTTGGTATGTAGAAAACATTAGCTTTTTTCTTGATATTAAGATACTACTACTTACGATTCAAAAAGTTTTCAAAAAAGAAGGAGTCAATATTGATCAAAACACAATTATGCCTGTCTGGAAAGGAAATGAATAACCAAAAACACAAATAAAATATTACTTTTATAATTAATCAAACCAACAAACCATCTTAAAACATAGGGAAAACTAAAATGAAAATCACAGGAACATCCAATAAAATTAGGATCTACGGAGCGGGAGGGCATTCTCAGGTAATACGTGAGGTATTAGAAGAAAATGGCTATGAGGTCACAGAAACATTTGATGATAAACCATCTGGTCGTCATTATGCTTCTAAAAATGTTACACATGGCGCTAGGGGGAATTTAAGCGATTTTCCTCATGAAGGTCATCCTGTCATTATTGCGGTAGGTATAAATGCTGAACGTGCAGAAATTGCAGGTTTTTTGAACAGTAATTTTGAAAAAGCGATTCATCAATCTGCCATTATTGCGCCTACAGCAAAAATAGGAGAAGGAACAGTAGTATTTGCCGGTGCAATTATTCAACCCAATACAAGTATTGGTAAACATGTAATCATAAATACGGCAGCTAGTATCGATCATGATAATATTATAGGGGATTTTGCTCACGTTTCTCCCAAAGCTGCTTTATGCGGTCATGTTGAAGTAGGAGAGGGATCTCATGTAGGAGTAGGAGCTGTTGTCATTCCTAAAGTTAAAATAGGAAAGTGGTGTACTATAGGAGCAGGTACGGTAGTATTAAAAGACGTACCAGATTATGCTACAGTAGTTGGTAATCCTGGTAAAGTAATTAAAATTAACACACCAAGATTGCAGGCTGAGAGTACATCAAAAATATCCGATATAACCTTTATCGGTTCAGGGATTTCTTCGTCTTTTACAATCTTACATTTATTAGAACTTTTAGAACATAATAGAGAAAGAAAAAAATTAACAATTACAGTAATTGATAAGTACAAAGAATTCCATACCGGGA
This sequence comes from Aquimarina algicola, assembly GCF_006443095.1. Taxonomy (GTDB): domain Bacteria; phylum Bacteroidota; class Bacteroidia; order Flavobacteriales; family Flavobacteriaceae; genus Aquimarina; species Aquimarina algicola. The sequence goes on along the minus strand of NZ_VFWZ01000001.1, from coordinate 548,676 downwards.
TACCCTATGGTTCGCGATCAGGATTTTCTGTTCATCTTATCACATCATTAAAAAACTTTTTGCCGGAACCAGAACTAAGTAAATTTATTGTATGGCTTAGTAATAATAAAACCTGGTTGCTTGATGAGTTGAAAAAAGATGGAGGAGCACTATCTCTTGATTGGATTACTAAGCATTCCGAAAAGATTGAAAACAATGAGTGGGAAGACCTCTTTATACCTCGTCGTTTTTTTGGTTGGTATATCAATGAAAAAGTCAAAAATAAGCTTGAAGAGTCTAGAGTAAAAGGATTAATCGATGTCAATTATATTCAGTCTGAAGTAGAAGATGTACAAAAAATCGAAGATCAATATGAATTATCTTTCAAAGATAATGTTTCAATACGATCAGAGAAGGTTGTACTTTCTATAGGTTCATTGCCTGTAAATCATCTATGGAAAAAACATGCATTGATAGAAGAAAATAATTTACTTTTTGTAAATAATCCTTATACACCTGATTTAAAAACAGTATTAGGACAAATACAAGATTTTGTAAAGAGACAAAAAAAAGTAAAAAGCAATGTTCTTATCGTAGGTGCTAACGCAAGTGGCCTTGAAATGCTATATAAACTTAATGACATAGAGGAAATAACGTCTCACGTAGACCAATTTACTTTTATTTCTACACAAGGGTTACTGCCAGATGCAGTTATAGACGTTAAGCGTAAAAAAGAATTTGTTCCATATCACTTACAAGCCTTAATAAATCAGACTGATATAACCTCAGAAATGATTGCAGAGGCTACTTTCAAAGATTTGGATCAAGCTGACAAAATTCATTTGGGGGCAGCTTCTACTGTAGAGATTATTTCAAAAGCTTTTGGATCTTTACTTAGTAAATTAGATGAAAAAGAGCTGAAAAAATTTGCTTGTACATATGGTAATGAAATAGGCAGAAGACAACGTTGTGCTGGATTCCACTATTCTAAAATTGTTGAATTACTAAAAGAAGAAAATCGCTTTCATCATATCGCAGGAAGATTTAGCGATTTACAAAAAAATGATTCTGGAGCGTATATTTTAGAATATTTAGACACCCAGACCAAAACAAATATGATGTATGACACCCCTATTAACATCGTAATTAATTGTGTTGGAAGCACAAACCTTACAAAAGATAATATTCCTCAATTACTTAAAAATATTATAGAAAAAGGATATAGTAAACCAAATGACTCGAAAATAGGATTCGATGTGAATCAATCTCTGGAGTCATCAGAGAATTTTCATATTATGGGGCCATTATTAGCTGGTAATATCTTTGATAACAAAGCGGTATGGCACGTAGAGCACTGTGGTCGAATTATTTGGTTATCCCATAAATTATCCCAAAAAATCAATGATTATTTCTTTGCTAATGAAGAAATAAAAAAAAGTTCCCCTATTAACTAATTTAACCTTATATGTTTAACCAATATTTTTACAATTGAAACAAAACTACAAGTTACTGACCAAAGATTTTGATGACATATCAGATCTAGAGAATTACAAAAATTTGTTGCACAATCTCTGGAATAATAATGTGTATTATTCTGTAGAACATCTGCTACATTTTCAAAAAGATACAGATGTTTTAAAATTCTTTTTATTCGAAAAAGACGGGAGTCCTATCATTTTGATGCCTTTTGTTTTCAGAAAAGTAATGATAAAAGGTAAAGAACATCCTTATTTTGATGTGATTAGTCCTTATGGATATAGTGGTCCATTATTCAATGATACAGTACTAGAAGAAGATCTAGAGGAGTTTTGGGTACATGTCGATAAATGGTATCTTGAAAATAATGTAATTACAGAGTTTATTCGATTTAGTCTAAACGAAAACTCAGTTAAATATTCTGGAGCGTTAGTAAAAACACTTTCTAATGTTAGAGGAACTCTACTAGATAATTTTGAGGATCAATGGACAGCTTTTCTACCAAAAGTTAGAAATAATTATAGAAAAGCAACAAGTTATGACCTTGATTTTAAAATTTTTAATAAAAGCGAAATAACAAAAGATATCATTAAAATTTTTAATGATATTTATGTAGAAACCATGCATAGAAATAATGCAGACAGTATTTACTTCTTTTCTAATGTATATTTTGAGAATCTTATTCTGTCTAATATAAACAACTTTTCTATTGCCATAGCCTATTATCAGGATATACCTGTTTCTATAGAACTTATCATTCATTATAAAGAGACTATGTTTGCTTTTCTAGGAGGAACAAATGCAGAATATTTTAGTTACAGACCCAATGATTTTTTGAGAGTAAAAATCATAGAGTGGGCAATTCAAAGTAAAATTCAACATTATGTTTTGGGAGGTGGAATGAAAGATGGAGATGGGTTGTATAAAAATAAAAAATCTCTTTTTCCAAAAGATGAAGATGTTATTTTTTATACAGGTCGCAAAATTGTGAACGAAACAGTCTATGATGAATTATGTTCGTCAGCTAATCCTGAATATTCTGATGTCCATAAGCAAAATCTAAAAGACTACTTTTTTCCTTTTTATAGATTAAGTGTATGAAAACGGTAAGAATAGATTATTTTTTCGAATTGTTTGAAAAAAATTCGATTCCAAAACTTTTTTCAAAAGTACACGATCCTAAAAATGAAAAAACAATCGAAAATCCTGATTTTAATAAAGGAACAATTGACAACGCTGTAAACTCTGTCTTCTTTGTACCAGATTATTTACAGCCTGTTTTGGGTTCAGACAGTTATACGATAAAAAAAATAGAACAATTTTTTAAAGGATATGCTATTGTATTAGATGGACATGACAGTGCGGATGCATATGTAAAACATAGGTTTAGAAGCAATGCCAAAGGGATTCGAAGAAGAATAAAAAGGCTAGAAGCATGCTTTCAGATTTCATATCAAACATTCTATGGGAATATAGAAAAAGAACAATATGATTTTTTTATGGATAGCCTTGAAAAAATGCTGATAAGGCGGTTCAAACAACGTAATGATACAAGTCAAAGCCTTTTGCGATGGGAATATTATAAAAATTTGTATTTCTCATTAATTAATGAGAAAAAAGCGTCAATGTTAGTCATCTTTGATAGAAATCAACCTATTTTGGTGTCTCTCAATCATCATTTTCATGGTAGATTATTCAGTGCAATATCTTCTTACGATATTGATTATGGTAAATATAGTTTAGGTAGTGTTGAGATTTATAAAAAATTAGATTGGTGTCTCGCAAATGATCATGTTTCGTATGAGATGGGAATGGGGGATTTAAGCTACAAAAGAGAGTGGAGTAATCATATCTACAATTTTGAACATCAAATCATTTATCCAAAAGGTTCTGTATTAGCTTCAATAAAAGGAAATATAGAATTTTTAAAAGCGACGATAAAAGAGTTTATTTTTAAAATAGCATATGTACGATATAAAAATTATAAAGCAAAACGCAAAAAAAATCCGATACTTTCAATAAAAAGTGAGGTATCACCAATTGAGGCAATAAATAATGTTCCTGATGGGGTTCAGATTGATTTTAATAAAGAACAATATACTTTCTTAAGAAAAACAGTTTACGATTTTTTATACGCTGCAATAGAAAATGTTTCAAATGTCAGTGTTTTACAATTAAATAAGCAAGAACATTCATTTCTGATCATAGGAAAATCAAAAATGCAGCATGTTGTTTTTGAAAATGTACCTGATAAAATAGATAATTTAAATAGCGTTTAAATTTTAAATAATTGACCTGTACTTTCTCTAACAGAATACCAAAAGTCACCTTCAAGATCTATTTTCTTTCTTTTATTGGTAACTTCATTAATAGGTATATGTACGAATTTGCCGTTTAGCATTCCTACGACAAATCTGGTTTTTCCTGCCATTGCTCCATGTACAGCAAAATGAGCAAGCCTGGTACAAAAAACACTATCATTTGCATTTGCAGGGGCACTTCTGATGATGTAGCTCGGATCTATGTACTTTACCGTTATTGGATGTTGTATGGTTTTAAAATATTCGTTTATTTTATTTTTAAGTAGTATTCCTATGTCTTTGTGTAAGACATTTCCAGAAGCATCTTTTTGTTGTTCCGTAGCGTTAAATAAGTGTTGTCCTGCACCTTCTGCAACTACAATCACAGCATGTTTTTTTTGTAGTAGTCTATTTTTTAGCGCTTCTAAAAGGCCGTTTTCGCCTTCTAACTCAAAACTCATTTCTGGGATGAGTACAAAATTTACAACAGGCATAGAAAGTGCAGCAGATGCAGCAATAAAACCACTATCTCTGCCCATAAGTTTTACAATTGCAACACCATTATAAGCACCGGTAGCTTCGTTATGTGCATCTTTGATAATTGGGTTTGCAATATCAAAGGCGGTTTCAAATCCAAAAGACTTATCAATTAAGTTGATGTCATTATCTATTGTTTTAGGAATACCGATAACTGCACAATTGATATTTCGTTTACGTATTTCTTCTCCGATAGCATCAGCACCTTTTAAAGTCCCATCTCCACCGATAGTAAATAGCATGTTTATCTTATTTTTTTCTATAGTATCAACCATATCAGGAACACTTTGTGCTCCTCTTGATGATCCTAAAATGGTACCTCCGAATTCATGAATGTTTTTTACATGTTCTGGGGTGAGTTTGATAAAACCATGACCATATTTAGGGATCAATCCTTCATATCCATAAGGAACTCCTAATATTTTTTGCACTCCATAAAAATAATGAAGTGACATTACAATACCGCGAATAACATTATTTATCCCGGGAGACAAACCACCACAAGTAACGATACCAGCAGTAGTTTCTTTAGCTTCAAAAAAAACTTTTTCTCTAGGGCCAGCTTTTTCCATGCTCATTGCTTCTATATGATCACTAGAATACTCTTTTAGGTTTGAAGTTGAAATGTCGTGCAAAACTCTGTCATCTTCAGAAATAAAATTGAAAACTCCATCACCTTTGGTTTTGCTTAGTTGTAAAGGAGATTGTACAGTCGGAGTACCTAGGGAATGAATTTTGAAGTTTTTGTGGTTCATATTTTTTTATAATAGGTTGAAATCACAAATTATAGAAACCTAATTGTCAAAACAAGCAAAATAGATTCTTTAAAGAAAATTTAATATTTGTGTCTTTAAATTGTTATTCATTGGGTAGTCCTGTTTCGAAACCATCAATACTTGATACATTTTTTTCTTTGCGATATTTATCTAGACGTTCTTCTCCCTGTTTTTGTGCCCATGTATTCAATTGTGTTCTTTCTTCTTTAAAATCCATAAATGGCACAGCATAACCACATGATGTTTGTACGAGATCAACATGCATTTCTATAATTTGGCGTGAACCGGGTGTCTCTGGGAATAAACTAATGTATTCCTGATATTTTTGCTCACTGGGATGAAAGGTTTTTGCATTACCATAAAGTCTCAGGATGAGAGGTTTTCCTTCAAAAGAACAAAACATAATAGTCATTCGATTGTTTTTGAGCAGATGAGCGGCAGTTTCATTTCCACTTCCGGTAAGATTAAGCCATATTACAGTATTAGAATCTGTAACTCTTAATGTATCCATACCTTTTGGAGAGATATTAACTCTACCTTCGTTAGCTGCTGTTCCGACAAAAAACACTTTTTGTTGTTGTATAAATTCCTGTAGCTCAGAAGTGAGTTCTTTTAATAATTTTGCCATACGTACTTTGAACGATATTGTTTTTAGATAAGTAATATAAATATTTTAAAAATTAAAAGAATAATTTTTGACTTTAGATTTATTGTACCTTTAAAAACTAGATGTTTTTTAAATTAATGTTGAAATCGTACGTACAATTATATGATATTAGAAACAGAAAGATTATTACTTCGTGAGTTTACCATTGATGATGCAGACTTTATTTTAGAATTAGTAAATACTCCCCAATGGTTAAAATATATAGGAGATAAAGGAGTGAAAACGCTAAATGATGCAGAAAAATATCTAAAAGAAGGTCCTATCACAAGTTATCGAGATAATGGTTTTGGATTGTGGTTAGTACAATTAAAAAATACTAACATTGCCATTGGAATGTGCGGATTAGTTAACAGAAATACTCTTGATCATATAGATATAGGCTTTGCAATGCTTCCTGATTATTCAAAAAAAGGTTATGGATTTGAAATTGCAAGTGCTACGCTTAATTATGCCAAAAATAGTCTGAATATTGATAAAGTTATTGCAATAACAGATCCAAATAATATAGCTTCTATACAATTATTGAATAAGCTTGGCCTTCACTTTGAAAAAACATTAAAATTGTCTGATGATGATAGCGTTTTGGTCTTTGCTCCAGCATTATATACCAATGATAGAAAAAAAATCAATGACATAACAGCTAATTTTTATGCTGTTTTTGCCAATATAAAAGTAAAAAAGCCTAATGTAGATGCTTTACAAGAGTTATTTGTCTCAAATGGGAGGCTAACAAATAATACATACGATACTTCTGAAGTTTTAGACTTAAAAGATTTTATTTCATCAAGAAAAAAAATCCTTAGCGATGGTGCATTACTAGATTTTAGTGAAGGAGAAATTTATCACAAAACTGAAGTATTTAATACGATAGCCCATAGATTTAGTTTTTATCAAAAATCCGGGAAATTGAATGGCACTCATTTTGAATCAAAAGGCATGAAAACCATTCAGTTCATAAAAGAAAATGAAGAATGGAAAATATTGTCTGTAGCATGGAGTGATGAGATTATAGAATAATATTTATTAATTCGTACTATTTTTTTGACATCTTCTGCTTAAGGTGCTCACTTATCGTCTTTGCAATAAGCTCTCTGCCATTATTATTCCAATGTCTATCATAGATTAAAGTTGTAGACTTTTTCGAAGCTTCAAAAAGAGGAGCAAAATCAATATAATTGAATTGATTTTTTTCTAAATAAGATAAAAATAATGGACTTGTTATTCTAGAGTCTAATAATAAAGAAAAGCGTTTTTTATCAAAACCGTAGGTGTTAATTAGCTTTTCAAAATTATTAAGATATTTTTTTTCCTTTTCTTTTTTAAGTCTCAATATCTCTTGTTCACTAATTTTTTTTGTGGGTTTAATAGGTCTTAGCATAGTTTTTAATCTATAGACTAGCCTTTGTGGAGGGTCTAGGATACCAATACTTTTAGAGTAAACTAATAATTTACTTTTCTTCAGGAGCCTGTTTAAAGGTGATTCCAGAGCCAAACGACCAGAAACGACTTGATATTGATAACGAGTGAGATCATTAGAAAATTTAATCCCTAATACGACATGGTCAATCAAATCAAATTTATCTTTATATGAGTGCACCAAGTGTAATTGATCAGCAAAATCATATCCTGCATATCCATATTCATAGACTTCAATATCAGAAAACTCATTTTCAATCTTTTTACCTATAGAATTGTAGTAATCCTGATGAAAACCTTCTATAAAAGAATCCCCAACAAGCGCTATTTCTATTTTGTCTTTTGTAGGTTTAAATTCACGATAAGAATTATAACCTGAGCTATTGATATGATATTCTGAAAAATTTTGTCTTCGATTTCCGGTTACAGAAAAACCATTTTGATTTGGTAACCATTTTTCTACTTCATGTTCATCAAGAAATCGGGTAGGAGTGTCCTTACCTAAATGAAAAATACGTACCAATATTTCTAAAGAAATAAGGATTAAAAAAATATATAAACCGCTTTTTAAAAAGAGTCTTTTCATTTTATATTACAATTATATTGTATTCGTCACTTTACGCCTTTAAAATTGGAAATAAATAAAAGATCGATCTATATGATCGTCATAAAATAACAACATTCCTAAAATCACTAATGTATATGCAATAAACCTTACAATTCTTGATTTAAATTTGAAAGGTGCTCGTTCATCTTTTCTAATACGATATTCATAGAGCACAAATAATCCAAGTAAAATAAAGTAATCGATCATTCGGTACCCTAAAGGATGTTCGTAACTTTCAAAGCTAAAATTAGTAAATATCTGTTTCAAAAACTCAAAAGCATCTGTTATAGACTGCGATCTAAAAAAAACTCTTGAAAAAGTCACAAGAAGAAAAGTACTGAATATCTGCAAAATTTCTATCCCCGAAGGAAACCATTTGTTTTCTGCTACAACAGTATTCATATATATTCTATTTCTACCCATCAAAAATACAGGGATGTATAATATTGCATGGATGGCTCCCCAAACAATAAACGTCCAATTAGCGCCATGCCAAAAACCACTAACCAAAAATATGATGATAATATTTCTTACTGATTTAAGTTTGCTAACTCTGCTTCCACCCAAAGGAATGTAAACATAATGTCTAAACCAAGTAGAGAGAGATACATGCCATCTTTGCCAATACTCTGCAACATTTCTCGAAAAATTAGGAAATTTGAAATTTGACATTAGCTCAATACCAAATAGTTTAGCAGTTCCTATAGCTATATCAGAGTATCCACTAAAGTCTCCATAAACTTGAAAACTGAATAACGATACCCCTAAAATAAGAGTAGAAGCCGGATATTCGCTATAATTTGCAAAAATGTCATCGACAATAGGAGCTATAGCATCTGCGATCACAACTTTTTTGAATAATCCCCAAAGGATTAATTTTAATCCTTCTTTACATTGAATGTAATTAAATTTTCTCTTTGCGGTTATTTGTGATAATAAGTTAGAAGCTCTTTCAATCGGCCCCGCTACTAGCTGAGGAAAAAAGCTTACAAATGTAGCAAAAGAGATTAAATTTTTTGTAGGCACTAATCTTTTGTAATAAATGTCTAATGAGTATGACATAGTTTGAAAAGTATAGAATGAAATACCAACAGGTAATATAATTTGTAAAGTCCAACTACTCTGTTGCTCATATCCCAAAAGCGAAGTGAAATCTATCCAGGAATTAATAAAAAAATTATAATATTTAAAAAATCCCAGAAGACCTATATTAAATAAGACGCTAACCCATAGCCATCCTTTTCTGGTTTTGTGATTTGTACTTTTATGAATTGCTTGTCCAACAAAAAAATCCACAAGAGTACTTGCTATAATTAGAAATAAAAATCGCCAATCCCAAAGTCCATAAAATAAATAACTGGCGACAAGTATAAAAAGATTCTGTAATTGTATTTTCTTACGAAAAATATACCAGTATAGTATAAAAACAACTGGAAGAAAAATAAAAAAATCTAAAGAGTTAAATAACATCTCTTATTAATATCGATTATAAAAATTGTTGAGGAAATCACACTTTTGTAAGGTGATGTGAAACCTAATAAAATGACCGTAAATTTTATGTAATTAATTTTATTAATCAAATATTTATGACATTATTTTTAATTATTTGATAAAAGGAATTGTTTTTAGGACAAACACCTTGCAAAAAAGGGGAAAATACCCCTTTGTTAAATAGTTATTGACCTCGCTCAAAACGATTTATATATAGTATCCTTGTACAGGATATTTTTAGGAATGAATTTATTTTGAATTTTTAAGAATATCCTCTAAAAACAAATTTAATTTATGATTTAATTATGTTAAATTAAGAGTATTTTAATTATTGTTAAAGATTAAAAATGTTATTTTGTGTATTAATACTAGTATTAATTGGTTAATAAAATAAAAAAAATCTTACAATAGTATTTTTAAATATAGCTTTTTGAGACTGATTTTAGTTTTTTGACGTCTTTTTGGGTATTCTGTCTAAAAACTGAATTTTTTAATCAAAAATTGATTTAACTAAGTTATTTTAGCACTGGAAAAATTATAATAATTTAATTCAGTAATTGGAAGTTAAACCCCCTTCTTCCTGCGTTTTTTAGATTGTCATTAATATCTTCGATTGGAAGTGTTTTTATTACACTTTTAGTTGTGGTATGAGTTATTGTTCACTATTTAATTATAGAAAATGAATATAATTGATGCAAAACGAATATGGCTTTCTTCTCCGCATATGGGTGGAAAGGAACAATATTATGTGCAAGAAGCTTTTGATACTAATTGGGTAGCACCTCTTGGTCCTAATGTTGATGGTTTTGAAAATGATATCCAAACTTATCTTCAAAATAATGTTCATGTTGCTGCTTTAAGTTCAGGTACTGCAGCACTACATTTAGGATTAAAATTATTAGGAGTAACCAACGGAGATGAAGTATTATGCCAAAGTATGACATTTGCAGCATCTGCAAATCCAATTACTTATCTTGGCGCCAAACCTGTTTTTATTGATAGCGAAGCCAAAACCTGGAATATCTGCCCGGAGCAATTAGAGATAGCAATTAAAGATCGTATTTCTAAAGGTAAAAAACCAAAAGCTATAATTGCAGTTCATTTGTATGGTATGCCATATGATGTCGATGCAATCCATGCAATAGCATTACAATATAGAATCCCCATATTAGAAGATAGCGCAGAAGCTCTTGGAAGCACTTTTCAAGGGGTTAAATGTGGAACTTTTGGAGATATAGCGATTTTATCTTTTAACGGAAATAAAATTATAACTACATCAGGTGGTGGAGCATTAATTTCGAAAAAGAAAGAAGATAAACAAAAAGCTATTTTTTTAGCAACACAAGCCCGAGATAATGCAGCACATTATGAACATTCTGAAATTGGTTATAATTATAGGATGAGCAACATTACTGCTGGTATTGGTAGAGGCCAAATGGAAGTTTTGGATCAACATGTTTCTAATAGACGTGGTAATTACGATTTCTATAAAAGCCAATTAAGCAAATATGCAGATATAAAGTTTTTAGAAGAACCAGCAGGCTACCATAGTAATAGATGGTTAACATGTATAGAAACAAGTTCTTATGAACTAAGAGAAGAAATACGATCAGCACTAGCAAATGATAATATAGAATCAAGACCGTTATGGAAACCCATGCATCAACAACCTGTGTTTGCAGATTGTACTGCTTACCTCAATGGAATTTCTGACGACTTATTTAATAGGGGGCTTTGCCTGCCTAGTGGATCAAATCTTGAAAAAGATGATTTATTTAGAACAGTATCAGTAATTAAAAATGTCTTGGGATGATAAAAAACTACCTTTTAAACAATTCACATAAACATGCGTCAAAATGGTTAGTATTGGCCATCGATGTGTTTATTGTAATTTTTAACTTCTTTTTGGCTTATGTCATAAGGTTTGGGATAACATTGGATTTTGATACAACCCATATGTTCTATCAACTACCAATTATGGCTGTTTTATCTACACTGAGTTTTTTACTTATTGGTTCTTATAAAGGAGTGGTACGCCATACGGGGATTAGAGATGCTTATAATTTATTCATATCAGTAACAGTCTTAATAGCGTTAACATCTTTTCTGATGATGTTGAGTAGGTCTTTACTGGTTTATGAGCAAATGAATATTCCTGTATCTATTATATGTATTCATTACATGCTTAATATCATAGTGTTAACAACAAGCCGTTTGATATTCAAATACTGTTATTACTATGTTAAGTCTAAAATCGGTGAAGTATCTAGAATTTTAATTTATGGAGCAGGAGACTCTGGATTGATAACACAAGCAGCGATAACAAATGATTCTACTCGTTCTTTGACCGTTGTTGGTTTTATTGATGATAACCCACAAAAAATAGGAAAAACAATCAATGGTATTAAAGTGTATAGTTCTAATGCTATATCACAAAAATTTATTGATAGAAATAATGTGAACGAAATTGTAGTTTCAATACCACATATTGATAAGAAAAGATTATCAGAGATTTCAGATAATTTACTTAAGCTTCCTGTAAAGGTAAAAATCATCCCTGCTGTAAACGATTGGATCGATGGTAAATTAAATGTGTCACAAATAAAGGAGATACAGATAGAAGATTTACTGGAGAGAGCTCCAATTAATATGGAAAATCAAAATATAAAGAGAGAGCTCCATGATAAAATAATTATGATTACAGGTGCTGCCGGATCGATAGGTAGTGAGATTGTAAGACAAGCTTCTTATTATAGTTACAAACACTTGGTTTTAATCGATCAGGCAGAATCCCCACTATATGATTTACAACAAGAATTGTTAAGTAAAGGGATTACTAATTTTACACCCATAGTTGCAGATATAAGAGATCATCAGCGTATCGAAACTATTTTTGATAAGTACAGGCCTAATATGGTTTTTCATGCTGCGGCATATAAGCATGTGCCACTAATGGAAGCAAACCCTAGCGAGGCTATCAAAATTAATGTTCTTGGTACTCGAAAATTAGCAGATTTATCTTCAGAGTTCGGGGTTGATAAATTTGTATTTGTTTCAACAGATAAAGCTGTTAACCCTACAAACGTAATGGGAGCAACCAAAAGAGTTGCTGAGATGTATATCAAGTGTTTACAAGGAACTAGTAAAACAAAATACATCACTACTCGTTTCGGAAATGTATTAGGTTCTAATGGTTCTGTAATTCCTCTTTTCAAAAAGCAAATTCAAAAAGGTGGACCATTGACTGTCACTCATAAAGATGTAACACGTTTTTTTATGACTATTCCAGAAGCTTCTCAATTAGTTATCGAGGCCGGAACAATGGGGAATGGAGGAGAAATCTTCATTTTTGATATGGGTGAATCAGTTAAGATTTTTGATCTTGCCAAAAAAATGATACGTCTTTCTGGATTGAGTTATCCAAATGATATAGATATAGAAATAACAGGATTAAGACCAGGAGAGAAATTATATGAAGAACTCCTCGCTGATACAGAAAATACATTACCTACATATCACAAAAAAATAATGATAAGTAAATTTGATGATAGTGATTGTTCATTGGTAAGAGACAAAATAGACGATCTTTGTATCATGAACCTTTTGAATCAAGATCATCAAATCGTTGGGAAATTAAAAGAAATAGTACCAGAATTTATTTCAAATAATTCAACTTTTGAAAGTATTGATAAAATCAATATGAAAAATGAGAAAGAAATAGAAAAAGTACTAGTTTAAAAAGTTAAAGTATTATTGATAAAATTTAGTTGCTTGATTAAATAAAATTATATTTTTGTGGTTATTGCAACACTTTGTTTTCAAAATTTAAAATTATGCGATGTAAATTTTTGCTATTGCTCTTAATGTATGTTTTAGTATTTTCCTGTAAAGCACCTGGAGATGTAGTTTACTTTCAAAATTCTGAAAACTTAGAGAAAATTGAATCATCAAATTCTTTTACACCCGTTTTTAAGGTAGATGATATTGTTAGTATATTAGTTTCTGCAAGTGATATGGATGCTGCAAGACCTTTTAATTTAATGCAAGGAAGTTCATTAAGTGCTATTGGAGCAGAAGGTGGTGGAGGAAATACTAATTCTGGTGGCGTAGAGCCGACCTATTTAATAGATGAAGAAGGTAATATTGATTTTCCGGTATTGGGACAACTTAAAATAGAAGGACTTAATAGGATTCAAGTAAAAGAAATGCTTAAAGAAAAATTAAAAGTCTATATTAATGATCCTATAGTAAGTGTAAGACTTAAAAACTTTAAGATAACAGTTTTAGGAGAAGTAAGATCCCCAGGTGCTTATACAATCCCCAATGAAAGAATTACAATTATAGAAGCTCTTGGATTAGCAGGAGACATGACGATAAAAGGAAAACGAAAAAATGTAATGGTTATTAGAGAAAATGAGGGAGTAAATACATATCATCGTCTAGATTTAACGTCAAAATCTATTTTTGATTCTCCAGTTTATTATCTTGCACAAAATGATGTTTTGTATATAGAACCAAATGAATCTCAGGTGAGAACTTCAAAAACAAATAGTAATGCTTTAGGAATTATACTTAGTCTGGTAGGAGTTGCGTTTTCTGTGACCTCTCTACTACTAAGATAGATATTGAGATGGTTACAAATTCTACACCTACAACAGAAAACGTATTTGATAGTTCATCTAAGTTTAGTTTTAATCTTAGAGAGTTATTAGTTAGATATCTTAAAAAATGGTACTGGTTTGCTCTAAGCATTATAGTATTTATGTCGTTAGCTTACCTAAAGGTTCGATACACAATACCACAGTATAATGTCTCATCTACAATTATGATCTCTCAAGATGATAATATTAGTGAATCAGAACTTTCTGCTTTCAAAGATTTAGGATTATTAGATGACACACAGAGCAAAATAGAAAACGAAATTCAAATTCTTAAATCGAGAACTCTTTTGACTAATGTAGTCAATAAGTTAAAGCTCAATGTTAGATATTTTAGTGAAGGTAGAATTTTGGAGGTAGAAAATTATCCAAAATCATTAATTGAGATCAATTTTCTTGCAGATGATTCGATTGTACATACAAAATCAAATACTTTTCATGTCAAAATAGATTCAGAGACGTCTTTTTCTTTCTTAAACAGTAAAAAAGAAGTATTAGAGACACATTCTTTTGGAAAAACAGTTAGTAGTAATTTAGGTGATATTGTCATCACTCCAAATGTTGAAGATATTGATGCCAACATTGGGAAAATTATTAAAATTACGGTAACTCCTGTCAAATTTGTAGCAGAAAATTATAGAAATCGATTAGGTATCTCAGCTTCAAAGAGTTCTTCTATTGTTAGAATATCACTTAACGATCCGGTAAAAGAAAAAGCAAAAGATATAATTAATAGTTTGGTTGAAGAATACAACAAATTTACCATAGAAAGTAAAAAGCAAACTTCAGCGAGAACAGCAGATTTTATTAATGAAAGGCTTAATTTGATTTCTAGTGATTTATCTGATGTAGATGACGAAGCCGCCGGATATAAATCAAAGTTTGGATTGGCTAGTGATGTAGCAACTCAGGCACAGCAATTTTCTGATTTAGATTCTAGAAACGTACAAGAGACAGCTCAACTGAATACTCAAATAAACCTTATTGAATCAATGCGAAGGTTCGTATTGAGCCAAGATGGTAAATATGATCTTGTGCCTGCAAATTTAGGATTTGATGATTCAAATATAACAACTACAGTCACAAGATATAATACTTTAATTCTACAAAGACAACGATTACTGAAAACATCGAGTACTCAAAACCCGGTAGTTGTAAATATCGATCAACAAATTGATGGTTTAAGGCAAGTACTTATAGGTAGCCTTAATAGTTTGAAAAGTTCTATTAGAATTAGATTAAAGAGTTTAAGAACTCAGGATCAGTATTTTAGCGGAAAACTATATAGCGCTCCAATACGACAAAAAGATTTAAGAGAAATTGAAAGAGAGCAAACGATAAAAGAACAATTGTATCTTTATTTATTGCAAAAAAGAGAAGAAGCAGAAATAACAAGCCATATTACACTTTCAAATACTAGAGTTATAGATAAAGCATCGACATTAGGTTCATATCCTGTTTCTCCTAATAGAAGAGTGATTTTTGCAGGCGCCTTTTTTCTAGGTTTTATAATCCCATTTATGATTATTTATACTTCTGATTTATTAAACCTAAAAATAAATTCTAGAGAAGACCTTGAGAAAGCACTTACAATGCCAATTATAGGAGTTATTCCTAAGGTAAAAGTGAAAAATAAGATTGTTGTATCCCAAACTGAAAGATCTGGTGTTGCAGAAGCATTCAGAATTTTGAGAACCAATCTGGATTTTCTAATGGCAGGAATGAAAAAAGATGAATCGAGAGTTGTTTTTGTTACTTCTACTATTGCAGGTGAAGGAAAAACATTTATATCTTCAAATTTAGCCAAGACATTATCTATCTCTGGTAAAAAAGTGGCATATCTTGGAACAGATTTAAGAGATCCTAAATTCCATAAGTTTTTTGAATTATCCAACGGGATAGATACCAAAGGACTTACCAACTTTATTATGAATAGAGATCTCGAACCAGAAGATATTATTTATACCGATAAAGGAGAAGATCCGTTTGATATTATTCCTTCAGGATCGATTCCTCCAAATCCCGCAGAGCTTCTGATGCAAGAACGAGTAGAAGAGCTTTTTGAATTTTTGAAGACAAAGTATGACTATATTGTTGTTGATACGGCTCCTGTGAGTCTTGTAACTGATACTCTTTTATTATCCAAATATGCAGATTTGTGTATATACATAGTGCGAGAAAATTATACAGAAAAAACAATATTACAAGTACCGGAAAATTTCTATCGAGAAAAGCGCTTACCAAATATTGCAGTATTACTTAATGCTTCTGATACAAAAAGTGGTAGTGGATACGGATACGGTTATGGATATGGTAAAAAAAGCTAAGCAAAAGCTATATTGTTTTGCATGATCAATGCTACCTTTTTAGCAGTTTTATGTTCGATACCCTTCTTAAGCACTTCTAGTTGATGATAATTATGGATGTCAGAGCCTGTAAAATCTATATAGCCTAAATCTAATAGCTTTTTAGCTAAAGTCTTTACTTTATCACCATAATATCCGGATAACGACAATAGATTTAATTGAAAACGAAATCCGGAGTTTTTTAGCTCTTCAAATTTTTTAATATCATTTTGATAATAAGAATATCGTTCCGGATGAGCTAATATAGGTGTATAGCCAGCTAACTTGATTTCAAAAAGCATTTCATTAAGGTTAATAGGTGGGCTAAATGTAGACATTTCTACAAGGATAAAGTTTTTATGCAAGGGTAAAATATCTTTGTTTATAACTCTTTCAAAAAACAAAGTATCCAACATATATTCAGCACTTGCCTGGATATTAATTTTGTTGATTTCTAAAGGCTTGAGTACGTTTTTTAACTCTTTTAGACCATTAGTTATAGTTAAAGAAGAATTAGGCCATACATCTTTTATAACATGAGGTGTTGTAATTACCTTCTTAATACCAAGCTTTTCAAATTGTTCTAAAATGTATGCAGATTGATAGACTGTTTTTACACCATCATCAATACCAGGAATAAGGTGAGAATGTATATCTATATAACCATCAGGTATAATTTCCTTAAAAGGAACATTTCTTTTTGAAAAAAATAACAATATTTCTAGGTTTTTTGGTGACCTTAAGGGGGCTCAATATCACATTATAATCGTTCGATTTACAAAAATATAAGTTTTTATTGTATATAAAAAAAGCTGTTTAGTGAGATTAATCCCACTAAACAGCCTATAAGATATCATTTTTTAATACTATCCTTTTGAAATATCTCCTGAACCAGACACTTTTTTGTCTTCTTTTTCAGGGTTTCCTTTATAGCTTATATCACCCGATCCAGAGATAAAAGCTTTTATTTCTGATGTAGCAGTCAACTGAATATCACCTGATCCAGATATAGTTGCTTTTGCATATTTAGCTTTTAAGTCATAAGCTTCAATATCGCCAGAACCGGATAAGCTACATGTAAACTTATTTGATTCTCCTTTTAGATCTAAATCTCCACTACCAGAGATTTGTGCATATACTGTTTCTGCGTTAATGGTTAATCTAATATCACCCGAGCCAGAAAGTCCTGTTTTGAACTCTTGTGCATTGATAGGAGCATTGCCCGTGATATCTCCTGATCCTGATAAAGTTACTTGTGTTATATCTGTAAAAGGTACAATAATCAAAAATTTTGTATTGTTTGATGGTTTTAAATAGTATCCTCTTTTTACATATATTTTAAGCTCATCTCCTTCAACTTTTGTAATGATATAATCGATAAGATTACTTTCACCTTCAATTTTGATCTTTCCTTCTTTACCAGCAACAAGAGAAACATCAAGGTTTCCTTTTACTTTGATTTCATCATACTCTTGTGTAGTTCGTTCTTTAGAAACAACTTCTCCATTTCCTCTTATTTTTGTACCCCATTGTGCTTGTAGAAATGCTACACTGAAAATTGTTAAGCTGATTGTAAATATTATTTTTTTCATTTTGATATGATTTTATGCGAAATAATTAGTTTTTGAATAGTTTGACACTTCCGTAACTAGCATCAATAACTATGTTTTTTCCACTGTTTGGTTCTATGCTATGGCCTTCATATTCTTTTTGAGAGTTTTTTACATATTTTTTTCGAACGGTCAGATCGTCATCAAGTTTAATCCCACCATATGAGGCTTTTATCCTAAAATCAAATGCTGTCCCATCATCATATTTTAAAGATACACTAGTATAATCTATATCTATAACAGCACTTTTGAAAGAAGGTTTTATTGCACCTACAGTTATAGAACCATAATCAGAATTAATTTTTAGTTCTTCAGCGATACTACCTATTTTGGTTGTTAAGTAATCAGATTCACCAATGATTCTGCCTCCGTTTTCTATACGTACACCACCATAATCACAATTGAATTCAAGATTTTTTACGGATTTAAACTTTGATTCTGTATAATCTGCAGAGAGATTAATTGTTTCTGCTTTTCCAACTTCAAAATCAGAATAATCCGCATCTATCTTACCATTTTTGATGTAAGAAATTGTACTATTATTTGTGTAATCAATATTAATATAATTATTGCTACCTAATAATTCGCCGAGTATAATTTGACCATAGTCACAATTGATTTTTGAATTTCCTTCAAGTTTGTCTAAAGTAATACTGCCGTAATCATTATCAAGTTCTACACTATTTGTCACAGGAACTTTAACAGTATAATTTATTTTCATGTTCAGGTTGTTATTCCACCCGCTGGTAATTTTATCCCACCAGGAACCACCATCTTTATTAAAAATAGTTTTAGCACTAACTAATTTTGATGATGCATCGAATTCTACATCGATAGATTTCAGTTTTTTGATTACTCTTTCTTCATTATTTCCGCTTACTTTGATACTAATTACCATAGATATTTTATTCTCGTTCCATGAAGTAATGTCTAGATTACCATAGTCATTCCTAATTTTGAGAAGCGCATCAGGACTTACAGAGAATTCTTTTTTTAAGCTTTTTTCTTTGGTATATTTTCCTTTGATCTCTCCGTTTGCCAATGTGATGGCAGGAATAAAGAAAAGTAATAGTATTTTATAATATAATATTTTCATTTTCTAATAATTTAAGTTTGTTAATTTCGTTGATTTTTTGGAGGACTTCTTCAAGTAAATTTGCTCTTTTCTGAAAATTTTTGATCATTGCACTTATAACGCGTTTATCATTTCCACTTTCATACAAATCTTTTTTTAAAGCCTCATAATCTGTTTCAAGTTTTTGTAATTGATTCATGGCATCAGATACAAGTTCTTTGGTTTCGGGAGAAGAAATAGTATTAATTTCTTCTAACTGAGCCTCGATAGCTGAAGTAAAGAAGCTCTGCGTTTCTTCCATTTGTGGCGATACATTTGCCAAATCAATTGTTTCTGCCGGTGTCATTAAAAATGTAAAAGCACTGATACCAATAATCAAAGTAAAAGAAGCTGCTATAGCCAAATATTTAAATTTATTTTTCTTCTTTTTAGGATGTAAAGGAATAACTTTATGCTGTTGCTGTAGTTTATCCAAAAACTTATTCTTGTGATCAGCAGAAGGTTCGTAGATATCATAAGTACCCTCAAGCCGTTCAAACATTTTTTCTATTTCGTCATTTTTCATACCATTTTTATTTTTTTTCGCAAGCTCTCCTTAGCACGGGAGATGAGTGTACGACAATTAGCATAAGATATATCCATGATTTGGCAAATTTCTTCATAATCATACCCTTCAATAAAATGCAATGATAGTGCAGTACTGTAACTGTTTTTTAATTGTGCTATTGTATTTAACACATTCTGAACTTTTGTATCGCCAAAATCCTCAGTTGCAATACCATTATCATCAGTTATTGAGTATTCTATTGTTTCCAGAGAAACTTCCCGATGCATATTTTTCTTACGTGATGCAGTCAAACTTGCATTTATAACAATTTTTTTTAGCCAAGCACCAAACAAATTATTATCTTCTAACATTGATAATTTTGTAAATGCTGTTAAAAAAGACTCTTGCATTATGTCTTCAGCTTCTGCAGTGTCTTTAATTATTCGTAATGCCGTGTTATACATCGCTTTGTTATAACGATTATAAGCTTCGAGCTGCGCATTTTGATCATGCTCGCGACATTTTGATATTAGTTGATCAGTATTTAGTTGTGTTAGTGACAAAAATGATTGATTTTATATAAAAGATGTACACATTTTCTTTTTGTTACAGTTTTTTATTTTTTTTTAATGCTTATGGCATAACAATTGGAAATAGTAGATAGAATTTTTAATAAGAGTCTTCTATTTCCCTAGATAAAATAAGGCTTTCGAATAATAAAAATAATTATTTAAAAAAATATCATTTTGTCAAAAATGACAAAATGACTTTTATACATAGATATGGCTAAAACCAAATTTACCACACTTGACAGTTTGTCATTTCAAGGAATCGATGAAGATGCAGAGTTAATACCTTTACTTACTCCCGAAGATGAAGAAGAAATCGATAAAGAAAATTTACCGGACTTATTACCCATATTACCTTTGCGTAATACGGTATTATTTCCTGGTGTTGTAATTCCTATTACAGCAGGACGAGATAAATCTATAAAACTTCTTAATGAAGCAAATAATGGTAACAAAACTATTGGTGTTGTTGCTCAAAAAGAAGAAGAAGTAGAAAATCCTAAACTAAAAGATATAAATAAGGTAGGAGTAGTAGCTCGTATTTTGAGAGTTCTAAAAATGCCTGATGGTAATACTACCGTAATTTTACAAGGAAAAAAACGATTTAAGATAGATGAAATAGTAGAAGAAACCCCCTATTTTAAAGCTAAAGTTAAAGAGGTACCAGAAGCGAGACCAGAAAAAGATAATGAAGAGTTTGGTGCAATCATAGATTCTATAAAAGATCTTGCTTTAGAAATCATTAAAGAAAGTCCTAATATTCCTTCTGAAGCTTCATTTGCTATCAAAAATATTGAGAGTAATTCTTTCTTAATCAATTTTGTGTCTTCTAATTTAAATTTACCAGTAGAAGAAAAACAGAAATTATTAGAGATTAATAACTTAAAAAAGAGAGCACTTGCTACTTTGAAATATATGAATGTTGAGTTTCAAAAACTGGAGCTTAAAAATGTAATTCAAAGTAAGGTTCAACATGATATGAGCCAGCAACAACGCGAATATTTTTTGCATCAACAAATGAAAACCATTCAGGAAGAATTAGGTGGTGTTTCGCATGAGGATGAAATAGAAGAGATGCGATCGCGTAGTAAAAAGAAAAAATGGGATGATAAGACCAAAAAGCATTTTGAAAAAGAACTTGGCAAGATGCAACGTATGAATCCACAAGTGGCAGAATATTCTATACAACGAAATTATCTTGATTTATTTCTTGATTTACCATGGAATGAGTTTAGTACTGATAAATTCGATCTTAAAAGAGCCAAAAAAATACTAGATCGAGATCATTATGGACTTGATGAAGTAAAGCGTCGTATTATTGAGTATCTGGCAGTTTTAAAACTGCGTAATGATATGAAATCCCCAATTCTTTGTCTATATGGACCTCCGGGAGTTGGTAAAACTTCTTTAGGAAAATCTGTCGCAGAAGCTTTAGGTAGAGAATATGTAAGAATATCTTTGGGAGGATTAAGAGATGAGGCAGAGATACGAGGACATAGAAAAACATACATAGGGGCAATGCCGGGTAGAATCATACAAAGCCTTAAAAAAGCAGGTACAAGCAATCCGGTGTTTGTATTGGATGAAATTGATAAACTATCTTCTGGGCATCAAGGAGACCCTTCTTCTGCTTTATTAGAGGTTTTAGACCCGGAACAAAACTCAGAATTTTATGATAATTTCTTAGAGTTAGGATTTGATTTGTCAAAAGTAATGTTTATTGCAACTTCTAATAGTCTGGCAACCATACAGCCTGCTCTCAGAGATCGTATGGAAATTATTAATGTAACCGGATACACAATAGAAGAGAAGGTAGAGATTGCAAAGCAACATCTTTTACCAAAACAATTAAAAGAGCACGGTTTAGACAAGTCTCACATCAAAATAGGAAAAGCGCAGTTCGAAAAAATTATTGAGGGATATACCAGAGAGTCAGGAGTAAGAGGCCTTGAAAAGCAAATTGCAAAAATGGTTCGATATGCTGCCAAAAATATTGCAATGGAAGAAGAGTATAATATCAAAGTTACTAATGAAGATGTTGTAGAAATATTGGGGATACCAAGATTGGAACGTGATAAATATGAAAACAACGATGTTGCAGGGGTAGTAACTGGGCTAGCCTGGACAAGTGTTGGAGGAGATATTTTATTTATCGAGTCTATTCTTTCTAAAGGAAAAGGGAACTTAACCATTACCGGTAATTTAGGAAAAGTAATGAAAGAGTCTGCTACCATTGCTATGGAATATATAAAAGCAAATGCAGATGATTTAGGAATCAATCCTGAAATTTTTGATAAGTATAATGTACATATTCATGTACCTGAAGGAGCAACGCCCAAAGATGGTCCTAGTGCAGGTATAACGATGTTAACCTCTTTGGTTTCTTTATTTACACAACGTAAAGTTAAGAAAAGTATCGCGATGACAGGTGAAATTACCCTAAGAGGAAAAGTATTACCAGTAGGTGGAATAAAAGAAAAAATATTAGCTGCCAAAAGAGCGCATATAAAAGAAATTTTATTATGCGAAGATAATAGAAGAGATATCGAAGAAATTAAAGATGAATATTTGAAAGGACTAAAATTTCATTACGTAAAAGATATGGAAGATGTGCTTAAACTTGCAGTAACAAAGACCAAGGTCAAAAATGCAAAGCAGTTATAAGCCTGGAAATATATTTCAAAAAAATATTTAATACTTTACAGCTATTGGAAAACTGAATTTTTCAATAGCTGTTTTTTATTGTTTATTAATTTTTTAGTTTCTGTCTTTTACAAGGGTATCTTTATAAATATCAAGTTTTTTTAGCACAATATCACTGCCTTTGATCACAGTTTGCAAAGGTTGATCGCCAAGATGTACGGGTAATTCTGTAAACTTTGATAGCCTTATATCCAAACCCCTTAGCATAGAGCCCCCACCTGTAAGATAAATCCCTGTATTATATATGTCTGCTGATATTTCAGGAGGAATTTCAGAGAGTGTATCCATAATGGCATTTTCTATCTGTGATATTGATTTATCAAGACTTCTTCCTATTTCTTTATAGGATAAAAAGGTTTGTTTCGGTTTACCTGTTAATAAATCCCTACCTTCAATATTTATGTTTTCGGGAGGAGACTCGAGATTATCTATTGCAGAACCAACTTGTATTTTTACTTTTTCTGCCATTGCCTCACCAATATGTAAATTATGAGACATTCTTATATATTGTCTGATATCATCATTAAAAATATTTCCTGCAATTTTTACAGATTGTCCTTTGATGATTCTACCCATTGATATTACAGCAATTTCTGTTGTACCTCCACCGATGTCTACGATCATATTGCCTTTTGGTTGCATGATATCAAGCCCTCCACCGATAGCGGCAGCAATAGGTTCATAAATCAAAAAAACATTTTTTGCATTAAGTCGTTTTGCAGATTCACGTACAGCACGAATTTCTACTTCTGTACTTCCACATGGAATAGAAATGATCATGTTGTATGATGAAGAAAAAGCCTTTGCACTTATTGGAGATAGTTTTTTTATAAATGTTTTGAGCATCTTTTCTGCAGCATCAAAATTAGAAATAACTCCGTTACTAAAAGGGGATACAGTTTTTATGTTTCTATTAATTTTTCCTCTCATCATACCAGCTTCTTTACCTACAGCAATAACTTTTCCGGTAATTTGATTCAAAGCAATTATAGATGGGTTATTAATTGCTATTTTTCCTTTGTAAGTAATAAGAGTATTTGATGTACCAAGGTCTACAGCAATTTTTTCATTTAAAAAATCAAAAAAGCCCATATTAATGTATTTTGGTCATGTATGATTTAGGATAAAAAGTAAAAGATATTTTATCTCATACAGAAACGTTTAAATAATGAATAACTTTAATAGCAAGTAATTATTGTGTTTTTGTAAGCTATATACAAGTAAAATATAATTAAGTAACGGTTCGTGACATAATTCTTATATGTTGCTCATCTCAATTAAAGTTTGATTAATACAATATATTTCTTCTGTAAAAAAACGATTTACCGATAGATTACTTTATTTTTGAAAAATTTTGAACACTAAAAATAATTTAGATTGAAAGAAAAGAAAATCATAATCGCTATAGATGGGTATTCTTCTACAGGTAAAAGTACTGTTGCAAAACAACTGGCAAAAGCATTAGAGTATATTTATGTAGATACAGGAGCTATGTATAGAGCTGTTTCTTTGTTTGCAATGCAAAACGGTTTAATTAATGAATCTCACTTTGACAAAGAGGCATTAGAAGAAAAGTTACCAGAAATTAACATTAAGTTTGTTTTAAACTCAGAAACGGGAATTGCTGAAACATTCTTAAATGATAAGAATGTAGAGCGAGATATAAGATCTCTGACTGTATCAAGGTATGTAAGTAAAGTTGCAGCATTTTCTAGTGTTCGTAAAAAATTAGTAGAACAGCAAAAGCAAATGGGGATAAACAGAGGAATCGTAATGGATGGTAGAGATATCGGAACAATTGTATTTCCTGATGCCGAACTCAAAGTATTTATGACTGCAACCGCAAAGGACAGGGCAGAAAGAAGATATTTGGAACTCAAAGAGAAGGGGGAAGATGTCTCTTATGAGGACGTACTAAAAAATGTGGTCAATCGAGATCATATTGATAGTACAAGAAAAGACTCTCCACTGCGACAAGCAGAGGATGCCATAAAGATTGATAACTCTAATCTTACTTTGCAAGAACAATTTGATCAGCTTCTAGAATTAGCTACTGATACGATTAAAAAACTTAAAAATTAGCAGTTGTTGATTTCTTTTTTTCAGAATCGCTTGTAGCTATATCTCTCAACTCATAATATTTGAAGTTGTCTTGTTGCCACTCAACTAATTGTTTTTGCAAATCATTTTTCTGATTTTTAACGATCACTACACGATTTAATCTTAAAGTATAATTTTTAAAATTCTTATACTGTCTGATTGTTGCGTCGTGAACTTCAAAAAATGGTTTTTGATCAACGATTTGGTATGATTCTCCGTTATTTATAACAATTTGATCTTTAGATTCATAAATAACATGAGTTCTTGATGCAGATTGCGCATTCAAAGAAACATAACCTAGAAGAAAAATAAAGTAAAAATATGCTCTCATAGTTAACGTTTTAGAATTGTTTGTTCTACAAAATTACGTTAAAAGCATAATAAAAATATGGGATTTGTTATGTTTTAGTTGATCTCACTCTTTTTTTCGACGAAATACAATTATGTAATCGTTTTATACTGATTCATTCATATTAAAACTCTACTAAACAGTAAAATATGAATAATAAATAAAAACAACATAAGATTTTTATGTTGTTTTTATTCGATAATCGAGAATCAAATACTCTCAGATTTGCTTCAAAGTATTTGATTTATATATGTGTTTAAAAAGCGTATTATATATTAGGAATAACAAGTTCTTGATCAGGATGGATAACATCAGGGTTTTTAAGAATATTGGTATTAGCCTCAAATATTGCTTTATATTTCATTGGATCACCATAGTAATGTTTTGCTATTTTACTTAATGACTCACCACTTTTTACAGTATGCTTGTGATATATAGAGGTATCTGCAACATCAATATCCGCAACGATATCAGAAGGAGATTCACCGCCTATTTCTTTTATTTTATCCCATAAAACATTTTTTTCATATTGCGTTTGGGCAGTTCCTTTGATCTTAAGAGTTCCGTTTTCTTCAGAAACATCACCATTTTGAATGTTTAATTCTTGTCCTAAGTCTAAAACAGGTTGATATTTTGATTTAACCATAACTAAGCTGATTTTTTAAATTATTAATTGATTTACTCAAATATACCAAATAATAGTATCTTTCTCTTTTATGATATTATTAAAAAAATAATGATTTATCGATAAAATGTATGATTTGTCTATATTCGGCAATCTAAACTCTATTATTAATGTTTAACAAACGTTATTATTACATTATAGAACTACAGTATCTGGGTTTTCGATATCATGGATGGCAGAAGCAACCTACGGTAAATACTTTACAACGCATGGTAGAGCGTACTGTAGCATATGTTTTAAAGCATAAAAATTTTAAAGTACTGGCAACGGGTAGGACAGATGCAAAAGTATCCGCTAATCAAACTTTTATAGAGCTTTTTGTAGATGATACTTCATTGGAGCTAGATGATTTTTTTGTTGTTTTTAATGAAAACTTACCACAAGATATTAGAGCATTGACCATCAAAGAAACCGATAAAAATTTTAATATTATTCAATCACCAAAAATTAAAGAGTATATTTATTTATTCTCTTATGGTGAAAAATTTCATCCATTTTGCGCTCCTTTTATGTACAATATTAAAGATGTTCTTGATATTGAATTGATGAAAAAAGCCGCCAAATTGTTTGTTGGAAAACATAATTTTAGATCATATTGCCACCGTCCATCAGAACATACTAAATTAGAAGGAGAAATTACTTATTGTGAGATCAGAAAAAATGATGTCTATACCGCTAATTTTTTCCCAAAAGAAAGTTATCTTTTGGCTGTAAAAGGAGAAGGTTTTAAACGAAATCAAATTCGATTAATGATGGGAGCATTGATTGATCTGGGAAAAGGAAAAATTGACTTTGATTTTATAGAGAAAACACTAGATCCTAATGCCGAAGAAATTGTATTAGAACATATCGTTCCGGGATCCGGTTTGATTTTGAATACAGTAACATTTACATGATTTTTTAAATATCTTTTATGATGAAAGTAATATCAACAAATATAGCAGAACCCAAGACAATATTATTCAAAGGTAAAGAAGTACAAACAGGAATTTATAAGTATCCTGTAAATCAACCTATTTTTCTGGATAAAGAGGATGTAAAAGATGATCATGTTATCGATAGACGATATCATGGGGGTGTAGATAAAGCTTGTTATCTTTATGCTCTTGATCACTATGAATATTGGAAAGAAAAATACCCTGATTTGGACTGGAACTACGGAATGTTTGGTGAAAATCTTACTGTATCTGAATTTGATGAGCATCAAATTAAAATAGGTTCTATATATACTCTAGGAACTGCAACAGTTCAGATTTCTCGTCCACGCCAACCTTGTTACAAGTTGGGAGTACGATTTGAAGATCAAGGTATTATTAAATCATTTATAGATTCTTTGTTTTCTGGAGTTTATGTTAGGATTTTGAAGCCCGGAGAAGTACGAGCAGGTGATATGTTAGTTGTAACAGAAGAACATAAATCTGGGATAACAATAGCTGAATTAAACACATTGATGTTTCATTATAACCGAGAAGAGCATCAAGAGCTTCTTGATCGTGCTTTAGAAGACGCTTTGGTTTCTGAGAGTGATAAAAAATATTTTAAAAAATGGGCTTAAATATTTTTATCTTCTTTTATCATGAGTAACCCTAATTTGATAGTATTATAATCTATTGCTCCTTCAAAATGTTCGAAGTATGGTTTTAATCCTTCGGGATGATTGAGTTCTTTTTGTGCATTTTTGATAGCAAGTATATCTTTTTTATCTATGAAATGAGTCAGATCTATAGATTCACCTTCATTATATAGTTTTACGATATGTGAAAATATCGTAGATGATGCTAATTTTCGTTGTATCGCAATTTCTTCTATAGATAATCCTTTTTGATATAGGGATAGTGTCTCTTTATGAGTATTACCTTTCTTAGCTTTTTTCTTTTTAGCGGTTTTTGATTTCTCGTTAGAAAATTCTATGATAGCTTTGATAAATTGATAACCATAGTTTTGCATTTTCTGTCGTCCTACACCATTAATTTGTATAAATTCATCATCACTCATTGGTCTGAATTTTTCCATTTCTTTTAGTGTAGCATCATTAAAAATCTGATACGCCGGTATGCCTTCTTCTTTTGCGAGTTGTAATCGTAATTGTCTTAGTCTTTCAAAAAGATCCGGAGCTGTGCCTTTATCAATAGGCTTTATAATAGATTCTTTTGTTTTTTCGAATGCTTTGAGGTGGGCTAGACTTACTTTTTCTCCTTCAAACAATACTTTTTTGGCAATAGGAGTGAGTTTTAATTTATTATTTTGATGAAAAGCAATTTCGAGATATCCTTGATTGGTTAATTGTATAATATATTGTTGCCAATCTCTCCAAGCTATATCATTTGCAATTCCATAGGTTTTGAGGTTTTGGTATCCTTTGTCATATACGGTAGTGTTTTGTGCTCCTCGTAATACATCTATAACGGTTCCTATAGGTTCTTCTTCTTTAATTCGAGTTACACAGGAGAGCGCTTTTTGAGCAATGATTGTACCGTCTATAAATTCTGGAGGATTTTTACAAACGTCACAATTACCACAATCTTGCTCAATCAATTCACCAAAGTAACTAAGTAATATTTTACGACGGCAACTCAATGAGTCGGCGTATTGTTTCATTCGATCTAATTTTGCCAACTGTACTTCTTTGTTACCGGACATATCAGCAAATTTTTGTAACTGTACGATATCTGCATAACTATGAAAGAGTAGAGTAGAAGAGGGTAATCCATCTCTGCCTGCTCTCCCAATCTCTTGGTAATATCCTTCAATATTTTTAGGAAGATTATAATGGATGACCCAGCGTACGTTGGATTTGTCAATCCCCATACCGAAAGCAATAGTAGCACAAACAATTTGTATTGTATCATTAATAAAATCTTCTTGTACTTTTGCTCTTTGATCATGATTGATCCCGGCATGATAAGCTTCTGCAGTAAAACCTTGTTCTCTTAATTTTTCTGCTAATGTTTCTGTAGTTTTACGACTTAAGCAATAAATGATACCACTGTCATTGGTTTTATCTGAAAGAAAACTAAAGATTTGCTCGATTCTCTTATTTCCTGGTCGAACTTCAAGACTTAAATTTTTGCGATCAAAAGAAGCAATATGGTGAGTGGCATTAGGGATATTAAGTTGATCACATATATCTTGTCTAGTCGCTTTGTCTGCTGTTGCTGTTAATGCTATTAATGGTATTTTTGGGAATCTATTTTTTAAATACCCTAATTGTGTATATGCTGGCCTAAAATCATGTCCCCATGCAGAAATACAGTGAGCTTCATCGATTGCGATAAGACTTAATTCAATTTGAGCAAAAATAGCGTCTAAAAAAGATAAACTCTCGGGTGCTATATATAATAATTTAATTTCTTTGTCAAGAAGCTTCTGATAAATAGATTGCTGTTCTTCAGTGGTTTGGCTGCTATTTACAAAAGCAGCAGAAATACCATTTGCTAATAAGCCATCTACTTGATCTTTCATCAAAGCTATTAGCGGAGATATTACTAAAGTTATGCCAGGTAGTAATAAAGCAGGAAGTTGATAACAAATTGATTTTCCTCCTCCTGTAGGCATAATTACAAGATTGTCATTACCATCAAAGATAGAGGCGATGATTTCTGATTGTAATGGTCGAAAACTGTCGTAACCAAAATATTCCTTTAAGGTAGTTGTGAGTTGCTGTAGATCTGGCATGAGTACAAAAAAACAAAAATACCCCGAAATTCGTAATAATCTCCTTGATTTTTTACTATTTGTTAATAAGTATATTATTGAAATATAAGCGTATTATTATCATTATTGATAACCACATAATAAATGGAATAATAGATAATATAAAAGTAATTATACCTAGTTTTTTTAATATACTCGATATGGACAAATAAATAGAAATTGAAACGGGAATTAAGAGAAAACCAAAAATGTCATTAAAAATAGTGAACGAAAAAATAGATATTACTAATAAAATAATAAATAATAGAATATTAAGAGTCGCATTAATTCTTGGGCCTTTCATCAGCAAAGAACTGTTGAATAATTAAAGTTATATAAAGATATATGTATTAAGTTCTATATCTTTTTCAATTTAGTTTTATGTATTAATGAACACTAAGTGATAATAGTTAATAATTATTTGTCAGGATATTTACTGACTTCAATGCTATCGATTTTTATTTCTTTTTTTACAGATTCGTTTTGTAAAAAAGCTTTGATTTTGGTGCTATTATTTGCCGTTTGTATTTCATAGAAAATGGCAGCAGTATCCTCTTTTTTCTGATACACTTCTTCAAAAACGTTAAAAATACTTTCTTCATTAAAAAAAATGATTCCTTCATATTTTTTTTCTTCCGGTGTTACCCAATCAATAGTTCCTTTATTGGGTACTGCATATTCTTGAAGGATATTAAAATCAAATTCTTTAAATTTTAGAAAGGCTTTTTCTCCATTAAAATAGCTGTAATCTAGACTTACCAGTTCTTTTTCTTCAAGTGGTGCTGTGTTCCAGATATATTTTTTTCGATAGGTATCCCATAACCCAATAGGAGGGCCGGTTTTGGCAAGTTGTTGTTGGATATGGTTTGGTACCCGTCTTTCAATAATACTTTTACAATATTCTTCTAAGGTGATATCTTCCCCACCTGGGGCTAAATCTTTCCAAGTGATTTCATCCGTTTTTTGTCCTTTATAATAGCCTATTTCTACTTGTTCTCTCAAGCCTTCTAACCATACTGCGAGAACTCCTCCTGGAGCAATACTTATTTTGAAAGAAAAGTTATGTGATATGGACCCGTTGCGCATACGAACATTTCCTTTTTCAAAGATTTCTTCAATCTTTTGTGTATCGAGTTCAAAATCTCCTGTATATGCTTGTCCTTCTTCTGCAACAGATATCCAAACCGCTTGTAATCGATAGGGTAGTGGTGCAGGTTTTGATCCTTGTGAATGCGATCTACCGCCTCGTCCCCATCCATTCTGATATCCGGCTGCTCCGGCAGGTACATATTTGCTTCCTCCTTTATAAACAAGATTTGCGTAATAAAAAATACCCGGATAATTTTTGGGCGCGCCTCCTTCTACATCCCACTTGTAGGCCTTAGGTTCTTGGTGTATTGCCATTTTCTTTTTTTTATCAGTACATGCAGTGCATAAGATTATAAAAACGAAGATTTTTATAATTGTATTTGGATATGCCATTTGTAGTATTCTTTTAATCGATGCTTTATCCAGGGATAATTTGTCTTCCTCCCTCTCTTGGAGCCATAGGTTCTACAGTAGTAGGAACTCCTACATTAAGATTTGTATAATTGTAAGAGATGTGTAGATATCTATTGCGTAATCTTCTTAGCATGGTATCGTCCTCTACATAACTTTGATAATTAGGATCATGTACTGTTAACCCTTGTCTATGCGAAAGTAACATAAAAATATCTCCATTGTTTACAAAACGATCTAATCTTGTTTTGACCTGACCAAGAAAACTATCTAAAGTAAAATTTGTTTTCAAATCAGACTCCAAAAAACTAATATTTCCTTCTTGTTTAGAGTAATCTAACATATAATAAAGAGGAATATGACTGTATTTGTTAGATAGATTTTCTCTAAATCCTAATAATTCATTAACGCCTGCAGTATCTATTACAAGTTCTTCACCATCATCTAGATACCATCCTTCGTCAATAAGAAGCTGTCGTTCTCGATTAATATGTTTTGAAGACCAATGAGCAAAGTCATATAAAACGATTCCATTTTCATTCATACCATCTACATACCCCCCACCAATATCAGAATGTACTCCTGGTAATGAAATAGTTCTTCCATTTCTGGCACTGTTAATATTGGTTAACGAAAAATTAATACGTTTTTCGTCTGCTGCTGTAAGGTGTAATACATAATTAGTACTACCTAAACTATTAAGGTTTAATTCTTGTACATCATCTTCAAAATTTGGATCAGTGTCAGGATATAAACGATATGGTCCATTAAGATGATAAGAAGATACGGTATCGTATAATCCTACAAAATTAACTTCTACTGATTCTAAAGCAATATCAATATCGGCAAATAAAACTCCTATATGTCCATGAGGATGTCTCTCGGATGGAGTATTACTATCTGGACGTGTATTGGTAATGCCTACTTCGTGCACAAAGTTACGTGCTGCTGCGGCACCACGACTAAAACCAAATACATTAAAAGTAAAGCAAACACCATCTACTTTTCCTAAAGTAGGTTCTACTTTTTCTAATATATTTTGACAACCAACTCTTACTTTCCCTAATATTCCTGTATCTATATTCTCATCATTAGGATCACTAGAACCATACCCGGTACCAATTTGTTCGTCTTCTTGATAATCTTCTGTACCAATACCTTCTGTATATATCGAGAATACATTTTCTTGATCGGTAACTACATATTCTTCTAATCGAGATACATTAGACTCGTCATTATAGAAACTAGTATCGCCATCCTCGGCTGCAATAAATCCATCAGGATTATTATTTCGGTTATATGGTTTCCCTTCAGCACGATTTTGATTTGAAACTCGCGCTCTGGTATTATTTCTATTATTTAAAGTACCATCAAAAAAAACATTCACAACAATACTTTTGCTTCCTTTTTCTTTGTCCTTACGAGCTTCGTAGTTTCCAAATTTAACTTTTGTCATTTGTTTTGTTTTTTGAGTATAATACGTATACTAATATAGAGTATTCTAGATAAAGTGAGCGTTTTTGTACAAGTTTTTTCTTAGAACTATATATCTTTTGATAACTGTTTTTTATTTTGAGAATTTATTTTTTCTACAAAATTGTATTCAAAATATAGATAATTTACTATTGAATATAGATTCGCTATAAAATGTATGTTGTGGTACATTTGGAAATTGTTTTGAATAACATAATTTGATTTGTTTTGTATCCGTTTTCCATTCAAACTCTTGACCAAAATCATTTTCAAATACTTTTTTTTGACTGCCATATAATTGGCTTAATTGAGCACTATATTTTTCAATATCATCAGTACCGTCAATTTTTATATTAAAACCTATAATTTTACCATTCTGACAAAAAATAAATGTCTCTTGTCCTGATATAGAAGAATGTTCAGCATTTGATTGGGGTAAGATATAATAGAAAAAGTTATCATCACCTTCTTTTGGAAAAGAGTTTACAATATCTTCTGATTTACCTATAATATTATCTAATATGATAGTGTTATTAGAACAACTAATTAATCCAGAAGCTAATATTCCTGTTGAAATTAACACTGTATTTTTTATGAATATTCTACGATGCATTTACCTGTTTTTATATTTTTTTTTAGATAATACTTAGTCCTTGATTTTCAGTTTTCATGTGTAATTTGGTATCAAACTCAATATTACCTTGATTTTTTGGGTCAGGACTTTTGAATTGCAATGCAGCACTTCCATCTAGACGAACAAGACGAACGAGTTTTCCATAACCCATAATATCAAGTCTTAGTTTGGTTGGATCAAGAGGCATTATTTCTAATTTTTGATCAAAGAGTTTTGTTACTTCATTTAAAAACCCTTTCTTTTGATCTTCTGAAAAGTAAAATGCTTGTTCTTGTAATTTCATTTTTTCTTTAGAAAGTTCTAAAAATTTAGCAGCATTATGAGAATTCATTATAGCATGAATTTGATAATAACTACTTAATACCTCTTTAAATAACTCTTCTTCCTTAATTTTTGATACATCTACTGAGTTTTGCCACCCATCCAAAACAAATGGTAATTCAGTGACTTCAAATTTAGTTTTGGTAATATATTCTGGTAAATCTTTTAAAGTTTCATTAATAAAACGCTGTTCTTGTTCGTTCCATTTACCATAAGGGTTTTCTATATTAGGAGCGATCTGAATTTTAGTTCTTAAATCTGATACTTCTCTACAATCAAACCCTATATCATATATATCTTGAGATTCACTTTTATTAAATGTTTTATAATCATATCTAGGTTTTAATTTACAAGTTAATTCATGAGTTCCGTTCTGTAAAACAGCATTGTTTATAGGTATAGCCCCGTTATACATCCCATCTTTTGTTTGTGGTCCCATCCACCTTAAAAGAGGTACATCATTTACCCATATTTCTCCTGCACTTAATTCATAAACATATATTGTATAAAAGGGTTGTTTAAAGTTATACATTTTATTTTTGAAGGTATTAAATAATACTAAGAGGCTCTCCTTTGTCTTTTCTATGAAAACGAAAATCTAAGAAAATAGTATCATTAGGATCTTTTTTATTTTTTAGCCTGATAATACCTTCTCCATCTGCTTTATGCAAAAACATTACAAGTTTTCCGTAGGCTTGAAATTCTAATTGGAATGTTTCTTCAAATAATGGTTCTAACTCATATTCATTACTTTCTATTAGGGTAATGAATTCTTTTTCTCGTAAGGATTTTTCATTTTGTTTATATAATAAACATGAGGTTATTAATTCTTCTCTTTCTTTTACCATTTTTAGGTAAGCATCAGTATCCTTTTTCTGAAATATCGTATGTATATCTTGATACAGTTTTTTCAATTCTTTGATAAGGACTTCCTCATTATTGTCATATTCTTTTTTAATGTCAACAGATTCTCTCCAACCTGCAAAATCAAATGATACTGCAGCATCAAAAGTGCTACGCCATTCATAAACAGGTAATCCCTCAAATTTATTTGGTGTTTTAGGTTGGTAATCACCGTCATATTCTTCTTGATGTTCTTCACTATATTTGGATATCCACTGTTTGTCACTCTGGCTTATTTGTATCCCATTATGTCCGTTAAGTTCTTGGTTATATGTAACTGTTTTGAGATTTCTATCTCGAAAATGCGAAAAGGTAAGTTTTATTTGTCCTTCTCCTTTTGGAAATACTTCAACACCATGTTTTGGATAAATACGTACTTTCACTTCATGCGTTCCACTGGTTAACATCAATTGGTTGATATCGTAGTCTCCGGTCATGCCTCCACCGGTCTCTGTTATAGGTCCCATAAGCTTCATAAGTAACACATCATTTATGAAAACTTCGTATTGGCATTGCATACTATTTATATAAATGCGATTAGTTCTGTTTTCAGAGGTTTCGGCATTTGTATCTGGAATTGGAAATATTTTATGTTGTACTTTTTTATTTTGTGTATTTTTTCTATTCTTCCAAAAAGAGTCATTTATTTCAACTCTACTAACATCCGATTTTTTAGAATTACAACTCGTAAAAAGTATTATCAATGCTATGATGTTTCTAATGATAATCATACTATATTTTGAGACCATATTTTAAGAAGTACTATATGATTTCAAAAGTTGATTTTTCTTCGGGAATATAGAAGGTTAGATCCAACATTAGTTCTTCTTTTGTTTTTGGATTTAGCAAATATAAAGCTGATTCACCATTAGGTTTTTTCAGTGCAGCAGCTTTTCCGTTGGCATATATAAACAGCGCAGTATTTTGTTCTATGACGGGCATAACCTGAAAACCAGATTCAAAATCAGAAATTAAACTAGAGACTCTATCCTGAGCTTCTTTATTAGATAAATACATAGAAGTAGACATATTTAACTCTCTATTTTTAATTTTTTCTTGAAATAGCCCATAATTACCATTTTTTATGATGTCTGCTAAATCATTATAAGCCATAATTAATTTTTTCTTTACATCTTTTACTTCATTTAAATCTTGACCATTTTGCCATGCTTTTAATTGAAATGGGACTTCTGCATTAAAAGCGTCAACATTTTTAATAATAGGAAGTTTTTGATCTCCTACAGGCTTTGATTGAAATTCTTCAAATTGTTCTTGAAATACAAAGTCATTTGCGACATCAAACAACATTACTTTATATCTTAAATCTGCTTTAGGATGTAATTGGATTTCACCTGGATTAGGTAACATGGTTGCTGAGACATATTGCTCTCCATTTTCTAAAACAGCATAATTAATAGGAATTAAGGTTGATACTTGCCCTTCTATATTTTGTGTAATCACAGGGTAATCATTTATCCTGATTTCGAACATGCAAGCTGAGGCACTAAAATCGATCATATAATAAGGAGATAAACTCATGAGATGTATTTATTTTTTAGTCAATGTTTGAGTAAGTCTTTCTACAGATGTTCGTTTAGGAGATGTAAGGTCGATAACATCATTTTTTAAAATATGAACAGTAGTTTGTATTCGTTGTTTATCATTTAAACCAGAGTAGTTAAACCCTAAAAAAATTGAAATTTTATTCTCTTTCCAAATAAAACTATTATAACCATATAGTACACCTTCCTTAGGAGTAGTAGGAGTTGGACTTAATTCTTTAGGATTACCATATTGTTTTTTTAAAATGGTAAACAATTCGTCATTTTTCCCTTCAATATTAAAATGAATTCCTGCAATTTGATTATTGCCCCCCTTTTCAAGAGCTTTATAAGTATAAAAAGTAACTTGACTTGTTCCCACTTCTGGTTGGTCGAATAGTATATTTTTATATTTATATTTTTGAACTTCGTTTGTATTGAATGCAGGAGTTCCAGTATCTGGATTTATCTTATCGGGATAGAAAAGAGATCTCTCATTTTTTGGAATTAAAGTTAAGAAATCTTCTGAAAGTGTTAATTCTGCTAAGTCCATTCTAGATTGAGAATTACAAGAATTAAAAAGTATAATTATCAAGATATATATATAATATTTTGATTTGATTTTCATTTTTAAGAGTTTTTAATAAGTGGAATTTGTGCTTTAAAATCAAATGCTTTTTCTAAACTTTTGATAACATCAAATGGTTCTACAATAACGGCTTTTCCTTGTGCTATAGTATTTTCATTATCACTACTAGGTGTGCCTCCCCATAAGATTTTCTTTTTAGAAGAAAGCCCAACTTTTCCTTTGACTATATATTCTGCTGTAATACCATCAAATCCTAGTTGGGGAGTATAATATAACCCTTCTTCATTGTATTTCACTTCATGACCAAAAGTTACAGCAGCAGAACCTTTGGCACTCATTTCAAAATAACCTTCAACTTTTACTATTACTAAATTAGCTTCTGCTTTTACCCACATTCCTGCTTTTAATTCTATTTTCAGGGTGTTTTTTATTTCTAACTTAGCTTTATCTTCTTTTTTAACTCTTCCTGCAGTATTAAAATTAAATCCAATATTTGTTTTTATGATATTAGAAATAACTAGATCTATAAAAACATCTGCACTTGCCTTAAATCCAAAATCATCTGTTCCTACATCAACTCCTGTATTCATAATACTTTTCAGTTCTCCATATAACCTCATAGCAGGCTGAGAAGCTGTTCCACCAGTAAAAGCACCGGCCACAGCACCAGTTGCAAGGCATAATAAATCGATAGTCATCTCTAAACCAATGAGTGGCTCTGCATTAAAAGAAATATCTACTTTGGTACCGATTTTGTCATCTACTTTTTGGAGATCCCAAATCCCTTGAATATTAAGATTAGGTGGTTTTATTTCGAATTTTATAGGAACTCCTTTAAAACCAATGTTTCTAATTTGACCACCAGTCTTTTTGGTGATTCCTCGAGACATATCTCCTATGGATGAAAAAAGATTATAAAGTTTTTTGAATTTTGCTTCATATTCTAATTTCAATTCTTCATTTCTATTAAATGCTCCAGAATTATTAGTATCCCATTCTGCTTTTAAACTAAAACCAAAAGAAGCATCTTTTTGTTTCCATCGATTTTCAGCACCTATTTTTCCAGCTTTTTGCTGTAATTCTTTATGTTTAGATGCGGGTTGATCTTTCCAAGTAACTCCTAAAGAATTAGTTAAATTCAAAAAGAATTTTAGCGTCCATTTTATATCCGGATATGCCTTTATTTTTAATGAAGGTTTATTTTTATCTGAAAAATATCTACAACTATGTATATGACCATTATAAATAGCTGCAGAATCACCTCTTCTACTTGCAGCAGCTTCTAGTATATTGTATTTTGGCCATATACATTGTAATGGAGCAGGGTTGTTTTTAGATAATGTAGAGTGTATTGGGAATCGTAATGATTGACCAGAGCCTTCGAATACTTTTGCATCAGGAGACTTTACTAAGGTTTTGTTTTCATGTTTATCATTTTCTCTATAACAGTCACTTACGTCTAGACCAACAACATCCAAAGTAATAAATCTATCACTACTTGGTGCAATAGTTTCAAACACAATCGCGTCTGCATCATGACCAGAAAAAGTAAATGAAATATCTACTCTACGAGCGTCTACATAAACTTTTTCATTTCTTTTTTCATAATCGTCAGGGCTTTGTATATTATATTCTCCTTTACCTACACTATTTATTCTTTTACCATCTAAACCACCTTGTACAAAAAAATCTTTTACAGCATCACTACGTTTTTTGGATAAGTCCAAATTATAATCTTCTTTACCGATTACGCAGGCGTATCCACTCATATGCATCGTTGTACCTTTATGTTCTAAAAGAAATCCAAGGATATTATTTAATACTTTTTGAGCTTGAGGATTAATGCTATAATCATTAAAGTTAAAATGAACAGTTCTATTAATTTTTTCTACGGTACTTCGTATACCAGTTAAATTTTGTCCTTTTTTGAAAACTGTTACCGGTTTTGTTTCCATTTTTCCATCCTTTGGAGTTGGAGCCGTAATGATAATTTCATCAAATTTACAGGGTTCAAAACGTTCTGCATTTACCTCTGGTTTAAAAATCTTAGTAGGAGTAAGGTTTGTTGTTGGTTTTACCTGATTAGAAACCAATTCTTTTTTTACATTTAGATAAACGGCATGTTTATCATCACCTAGATGATCTTTTATATAGGTATTACCTACTTTGGCTTTAATATAAAATTCTTCTATATTTTGGATACGTTTTACTTTTGCCATCCAGGCGGATGTGTTTCCTATTTGTAATAAAACGACCCCATCTTTTACTTTTACATTGGTATATGTGTGTATATAATCATCATCGCCTAACGCTTGATTGTAAATTTCTACAGTTATACTATTACCATTGAGTCCCTCAGTTTCTAACTGAAGATAGACAAGCTCACCATACTTGATAGGTGAACCATTTTTGATATCTGTACCCTTTGGTTGCATTCTCCAGTCACTACTTTTGATAAGAGGTGTACAATGACCTCTTACATACATCCCAGCTCTATTTTTATAATCTCTCTTACCAGATTTACTGGCTTCTACATAAAAATGATAAGGACCACATAATTTTTTGGTAATCTTAAAACTATACACCTTTCCTTTACCTCTCCATATGATAATTTTTCTGTCATTGGTTTGTCTTAACCAAAAAACATCTTCTTTTTTATCTTCTTCTGTGGTATTTGGTAACCATTCATCTACATGAAATTCTACTTCCTGATCGGGTTGTATAGTAACTCTAGTGGTTAAAGACTGCGTTTTTTTGGGATAATATTTCCCTTTAACCATTCGTATTGATTTTACACCTCTAGCCATTATTGTTTTATTTTGTGTTTTCTACTATACCACTATTTTCGGTATTGGTACTGTTATCGATATCATTGGTATTTACCATTGGATTAAGCTGTGCTTGGGTATCCTCGTCGGCATTTTTCATGTTTTGAGAACTGGGTTCTGCAATTTGTCCATGATTTGTGATTTTTACACAGGGAGCCCCTGCAATAGCACAGGTAGCTTTACTATCTTCAAGAATAATGTTTCCTCCATTTTTTAATGTTGCATCTTCGTAAAAGCCTGTCCATTCTGTAATCATTGGCTGACAAGGTTTATAACTACTTCCTGTAGGTTGCAACTTGCATTGTCCAAATGTATTGGCCTGAAAAGGTTGTCCTATTTCTAAGGTCGAAGCAATTAATTTTTGACTTCCATCTTTATCATTGGCATATTCATAACTATGTGAACTTACTTTTAGCATATCTGGCGTAAATCCATGTTGGCACTCACAGGTTGCTCCTTGTACAACAATATGTTTTTCACTCATAATGGTTAGCTTTTATGAAAACAATGATTTCCAAATTGATTTTTTCTTTTTAGTATCATCATTAACTTGATCCTCTATATGTTTTGGATGACGTTTCGTTTGTATATCAGAATCATCTTCTACTTCTGATATTGTAATAGTTCCTGATTTTTTCTGATTCATTTCCAAACTACATGACAGAAACATTGACTGTATTGTATGTTGTGTTGTATTTAAATAATAAATCCCTCTATAGGTTCCCTTTACAGGAGTATGTTTTCTATCAAGAGTATTCGGAAAGTGTGCTCCTTGTTCTAATTCTACTTTATTTCGTAAATCTGTACAAAGACCATCGATCTCTATTTTGATTCTATTATCCTTGGAAAGGATAGTTGCTTTTTTATCGACTGTATATTGTATATTTTTTGTATTTGGTAAAATAGGGTAGTCAATACTATTCTCTAACTCAAATTGATCGTTATAGGTGCAATATATATTATTGAAGAAAGCTTTATAGAACCAATCTTTCTGTAAATATTCAAAAAATAGACTTTGATCTAATATTGTTTGTTCAAAAAGCTGAAAATACTGTTCTGCTATTGGACCACTATAATAGCTTAATTTTTTTTCTTTGTGTTTTTTCCATCTTTTTAAAATGCTATCGTGATTAACAATATCTAATAGAGTAAGGTTTTTGTCTACCTTTATAACTAACGGGTATAACGCCTCCATACATGCGGTTGCAAGTTCGTCTGCTACCAAATTAGGTTCTTGATCATTAATAAATACTTTAGAAACAAGATCAATAGATATATAATTATATGCTAATAGCTCGTTATCAGGATAAAAACGAATATTCAACTTGTATTTGATAGTGTTTTCTTTATTTCCTGACACTATAGTTTTTAGAATAGCATAGGTAATATCCTTTTCAGGATTTTCAAAATTTAACTTTCCGTAAAAAGAATTTTTAAGGGTGTTAGGTTCAGGAATATCTTTGTTTAACCATACCTCTTTACCATTTTGGAGACCATAACCTTCTGGAGGTAGAATTATCGTTGATAAATGATAAGGGATTCTTTTTTCTATTTGCTCATAAATTTCTGCTCGTTCATTGTGATAAGAAACTAATTCTTCTATCTCTAAATTATATGTATTAGCGATAGTCGATAAAGTCTCCTTATTTTTTATTTGATGTGTTCTATATATAGTTTTCAAAATAGCCTGAACAAAAATTTTAGTATACTAAATGATATAATAAAAATGTAAATCGCTGAACAGATTTAGTTATAATACAATGTGTGAAAAATAGGATTACTAACTAAGCTTCTCCGCTATTAATCACTTTTTTGTTACTGCTTAAGTTTATATTTCCATCTGCAGCATCTACTATCAACTCTGTTGCGTTTTTATATAGTTTACCTCCAATAATTGCTTGATATTTTGTTTTTGCAATTACCTTATAGTGTTGTGCTTGTCTTGTAATTGCCATAATTAGAATAATTTACTTTTTTCTGCACTATTAATATTAACTGTTTTAGAACTTTGGATTGTAAGGTTTTCTTCTGCACTAAATAATGATATTTCATTTGCATATTCTTCAGAAATAGAAGATTGTCTACTGAAGTCTTCGTCAATAATATCATTACGATTATCTGCTATTTCTGTCATTTCGCCTGCGGCATTGAGTAGCATATCTTTATTGGCAATAATAGAAACGTTTTCTCCAGCGGTTTCACCAATATTTTCTCCTGCATTGATTGAAATATTTTTTCCTGCAGTGATTTGTATATTTTCTCCTGCATTGATATTAAGATCTTTTAAGGCATTGATACTAATGGTTTCACTAACAGTATCGATTATAAAATGATTTCCTTTTTTGTCTGTAATTGTAATCATTTCACCACCCTCTGTATCATTAAGCTCTACAGTATGACCTGATCTGGAACGTATGGCTTTTATATTATTAGCGTTTGTTTGCCAGCTGTCTGGTCTTGCGGTTCCATGATAAAAAGTACCTAGTATAAAAGGGCGCTCTGCGTTACCACCTTCAAAATTCACTACAACTTCTTCACCAATTTCGGGAATAAAATGAAAACCTTTATCTGATCCAGCATGAGGTGTCATCATACGCAACCAAGGAGTTATTTCTCCCATTGGTTTTTGCCAGGGGAACTGCACTTTTATTCTACTTAATCCATCAGGATCACTATTTTCTACAACGGTAGCAATTTGTATATCACTCTTTGGATATTGATTGAGATCCATTTTTGGATATGCTGTAAAGTTTGCATCTACAGCTTCAAATTCGTTTTTATAAAACCCTCCTTCAGTATTCGTATGAGTGATTTTGATAATTCTATAACTACCATAGCCTTTTATTGTGATAACTTCTCCCAA
The DNA here is from genome assembly GCF_006443095.1 of Aquimarina algicola. GTDB lineage: Bacteria > Bacteroidota > Bacteroidia > Flavobacteriales > Flavobacteriaceae > Aquimarina > Aquimarina algicola. Next base: position 506,441 of record NZ_VFWZ01000001.1, on the reverse strand, counting down.
TTTTATCCCGGGATTGTCTGAAGCCCCTTTTGCTATTACTTGTTTCATAGCAATAGATTTTGTGTGTTGCTCGACTTGATTGTCTAGTCTTGATTTTATGGCAGTGTCATTATAAGAATGATGATAAACTTGTGTTTGTTTATTAAATAATTCTTTTGACTTTTTATTTGTAAAACCATGATATCCTTCTGAAGGAACAGAGACTGAAGCACTACTTCTTTGATGCACTTCGTCTGTTAAATAATCATTAGTAAAGTATTCAAAAGAATTTGGAATTGAACTCAATTCTATAGAAAGATTTATTAAATCAACTCCGTATGAAAGTTCTGTTTCTTCTGTACCGGGGTTTCCAAAAACAAGTTTTTTTCCATCATAATAGAACCATTCATTATGATAAGCAGCTAAACGTCTGGCAAAATTAAAAGCACTTTGATTATGCTGTACCGTATAATGAATAGTATCTGTAGACACAGGAGAAAAACTCGTTTCTAATTTACCTTGATCATACCCTTGAAAAGCAGCGTCTAAAATTTCTGATAGTCCAACATCTACAAAAGATGCATAATGTGAACCATCATCAGACAAAATAGAGGTGCTTTTGGCAAATAAAGAAACAAGATCACCTTTATCTTGATGAAAACCTCTAGTGCCTTGCACTTTGGTTATAACACCTTTAAATTCTAATTCTTTATATTTTCCAAAAGTAGAGGCAACATTTATTTTTACAGTAATAATACCCCCAAGATATTCTTTACTATCTCCAATCAATTCATTAGAAAGGCTTTCTACCACATCAGTACGACATACTAACTCTAAGTCATGATGTTCTTGTATTTCTTGATGAAGTTTTAAGCTAACATAAGATTTAATAGGTGTGCCGGAGATAAAAATTTGAGTAGTAGTCTGTAGTGCCATATATAAATAGTTTATTTTGGTTCTTTATGATTTAGAGTATTAGTTTGGTTGCTTGTTACTTATTAAATAACAATTGGGTATCTAACAAATATACTCTTATTTGCAATACAGTACTAGTATATATCTTGTTGATTGATAAAGTTTTACTAATTTTTTCGACATAATAGTGCTTTTTGTCGATGTAATACAGTGTTTAACTTTTTTTTAAACCATTAATTTCTTAAATTTTTCTTTTTCTTAACAATTTATTGTTATAGTGTCAACAGAAACAACTATTTAGCTTTTGTGTTTTTATCACAATTGCTTGTTTTTCTACTAAAATGTTTTTAAGTCTTGTTATGAAATATTTTGAAGTAAAAAATATCCTAATATTTTCTTTCGAGTACTTTTGGATGTAGAAAGAACAAATTATTAGTTATTCCTTTGTTCATAAAATATAAGAGAGTAGATATTAAAATACTACATACCTTCTTTCATTTTAATCAAACTGGAGAATACAAGAAGATAAATCTCAAAATTAAGGCGCTATGAGTAACATAAAAAGTTATGGATTCTGTAAAACTCTTGATAGTTAGGCTTTTATGGTAATTCATGCGGAATAGATTTCTGTATCAATACATGGTATTTGTATTTGCAGAAGAGCTGGGGATTTGTTGGATAGCGTCCCAGTGCTCTATAATCTTGCCATTATTATCGAATCTAAAAAAATCCATTGTGATATATTCATCATTATCAGGCCAGACTTGATGCGTATGTAAAGCAACTAAATCACCTTGAGCAATACATCTTACAAAATCAATAGATTTATCAGGGTACTCATTTTGCATACGTTCAAAATATTCGATGAAACCGTCTTTACCATCTTTTACATCAGGGTTGTGTTGAATATATTCTTTACCCACATACTTTTCTACAGCTTGTTTTGGATCACCTTCATATGCCATTTTGTAGAATGAAATTGCATTTTTCTTATTTTTTTCAAGCATTTTACTATTCTTTTAAAAAAGTGTATTAATTGATACTATCAAAATGACTATTGGTTTTATCTTTTTTAGCTAAAAAATTATTCAAACAAATCAGAACTTAAATATCGGTCTCCACGATCACAAATAATAGCAACAATTACACCTTTATCTAATGTCTCGGCAAGCTTTAAGGCAGCGGTTACAGAACCTCCGCTACTCATACCAGAAAATACACCTTCTTCTTTGGCTAGTCTTTTTGCCATAGCTGTTGCTTCTTCCTGACTAACTTCTATTACCTGATCTACTTTTTGTGGGTTAAATATTTTTGGTAAATATTCTTTTGGCCATTTTCTAATTCCTGGTATTCTAGATTCGTCTGTAGGTTGTACGCCAACTATTTGTACATCTGTAGATTGTTCTTTTAAGTATGTAGAAGTACCCATAATGGTTCCTGTTGTGCCCATAGAAGAGACAAAATGAGTCACAGTCCCTTTGGTATCTCTCCAAATTTCTGGACCGGTAGTTTTGTAATGAGCTTTCCAATTGTCATCATTAGCAAACTGATTAAGCATTACAAACCCTTCATTTTTTACCTTAGCTTCTGCATAATCTCTAGCACCTTCTATACCAACATCTGAAGAGGTTAGGGTTACTTTGGCTCCGTATGCTCTCATGGTTTGTACCCGTTCTTTGGTAGAATTCTCGGGCATTACTAATTCGATATTTAATTTAAAAATACCGGCGATCATTGCCAATGCAATACCAGTATTTCCACTTGTAGCTTCTATAAGTTGAGTATTCTGATCAATATCACCTCGATCTAGAGCAGATTTGATCATATTATATGCAGCACGATCTTTTACACTACCACCAGGGTTGTGTCCTTCTAGTTTAAAATATAATGTGATATTAGGGTTTTTGAGTAATGTAGATGATTTTATAATAGGAGTGTTTCCTATCAGGTCTAAGATGCTATGTGACATTAAACTACTTTTTTAATCTTGATTTCTGCTGTGTTTGAAATGATTGAATTTTCTGGAACAGAGGATGTAATCCAAGTATTCCCGCCAATAGTGCTATTTGCTCCAATTACTGTACTTCCTCCTAGGATTGTTGCATTGGCATAAATAGTAACATTATCCTCTACAGTGGGATGACGTTTTACGTTACGTAGTTTTCTATCTACATATAATCCTCCCAAAGTAACGCCTTGATATATTTTTACATTATTTTTAATAATTGCAGTTTCTCCGATAACGATACCCGTTGCATGATCGATAAAGAATGAATCTCCTATTTCTGCAGCAGGATTGATATCTGTTCCTGTTAACCTATGTGAATATTCTGTCATTAATCTTGGTACAAGTGGTAATCCGAACTTTAGCAATTCATGACTAAGTCTATAAATAGCAATGGCATAAAATCCAGGATAAGCAAGATATACTTCTTCAATAGAGTTGGCTGCAGGATCACTTTTCATAAAAGCTTCTGCATCCCGATTTAGTTTTTCTAAAATTTCGGGTAATGCTTCTAAATAAGATTCCCACAGTTTATAACAAGGTTTTTCAGTCTCCCAACAAGCAAGATCAATTAATTCTTCAAATGTTTTTTCTAAAAGGTCAATATTTTTCTCTACTTCGGTATCAGTATCAAATAAAGTATAGAACAGAAGGTTAGTAAAATATTCTGTTCTCTCTTTTAGTTTTAATTTCAGATTCGGATTCTTTTTTTGCTCTTCTATTTGAGCAATAATCTGATTTCTTTTTGTCGTCATTGCTTTGGATTTGAAAACTAAAGTAAATATATCAAATAGGGGATATAAAAGTCTTATAAAAACCTAAAAACTTACATTTTTTAAGTATTGATAAGTATTGATCTCTATAATTCAGATTATTCTTTTATTTTTAGAAAATATCAATCATCGAATTGATTGTTGTTTCACAAAAATATTAGAATTAAAAATTGGCTATATGAGCACTATATCAAAAGGAGTCTTTGATTTTTTGAAAGATTTAAAGAAGAATAATCACAGAGACTGGATGACAGATAACAAAAAAATATATCAAAAAAATGAAAAAGAGTTGAAAGCATTCTATTCGAATATTGTAGAACGTTTAAATGAAAAGGATGAGATCGAAAAAACAAAAGTGTTTAGAATCAATAGAGATGTTCGATTTAGTAAGGACAAAACTCCATATAATGTACATCGAAGTGCAAGTTTTAGCAGAGCAGGAGCGCATCGAAGAGGCGGGTATTATTTACGACTAGAACCCGGGAACTCTTTGATGGGAGGAGGTTTTTTCTCTCCAGAATCTCCTGATTTGTTACGAATACGAAAAGAGTTTGAAATGGATGACGAAGAAATAAGGGAGATCCTTGCATATCCGGATTTTAAAAAGGCTTTTGGAGGATTTAATACAGAATATCAAGTAAAAACGGCTCCAAAAGGATTTAGTAAAGACCATCCGGCAATAGATTTAATCAAAAATAAATCATTTTTTGTGACATATAGTTATACCGATAAAGAAGTTTTTGCAGATGATTTTTTGGATAAAGTAGTATATCATTATGAACTGCTTCGACCATTTTTTGATTATATGAGTGATGTACTTACAACAGATCTCAATGGAGTATCATTAATTGATTAAAAGTAAATAATGATACCATATGATTTTATCTTAGAGAGGTTGTATCCCTTAGAGTTAAGGCATAAAAAAATGTTTGGGATTGATGCCTTTTACTATAAAGAAAAGATTGTTTTTTGTCTTCGCGAAAAAGAGAGTAATAACGATGATAATGGAGTTTGGATAGCTACTAAAATAGATTTTCATGAATCGTTAAAAGAACAAATCAAAGATTTGAGGATGATTAAAATGTATCCTATAAAATCGTGGATATTATTACCAGCAGATTCTGATTATTTTGAAGAAGGAGTAGAGACTATCGCAACATTAATAAAACAAAATAGCCCTTATGTAGGTGTGATCCCGAAACCGAAGAAAAAAAAGAAAAAGAATACGACAAAATAAAAACCACATAAGAGAAGCGTTTAACATTTTCTTTTTCGCCTTATGTGGTTTTACAAACAAAAGTGACTTGTTTGGTGTTATATCTGGCTTAATCCACCATCAACTTCTAATTCTATACCATTAATGTATGATGCATCTTCCGAAGCCAAGAATAGTGCTGATTTTGCAATTTCTTCTGAAGTACCAAATCTACCTAGGGGAACTTGTTGTGCAAAACCTTTGCCCATTTCTTCTACAGTTTCTTTTGGTAATCCCATTTTGTCATAAATAGGTGTTGCAATTGGCCCCGGAGCAATAGAGTTTACTCGTATCCCTCTTGATTTTACCTCTGCGGTAAGAACTTTTTGATACGCTCTTAGTGCACCTTTGGTGGCAGAATAGACACCCAACCCTTCAAAACCTTTTTGATGAACTATAGAGTTTGTAAATAAAACTGTTCCTCCATCATTTAAATGGGGTAGTGCTTCTTTTGTTGCCAAAATCGGTCCTTTAACATTAGTATCGAACAAAGTATTGTAGTGCTCTTCTGTTATTTCTTCTGCGGGCGAAACAGGAGCAATTCCTGCATTAAGAAATAACACATCTATTTTTCCATATTTTTCTACTGCTTCTTTTATTAATTTTTGATTATCTTCTAATTTAGATACATCTGCTTTGATGGTAATAAAATCACCTTCAAGTTCTTTAGAAACTTCATCTAGTGCCTCTTGTCGTCTGCCAGAGAGTACAACTTTTGCTCCTTCTTTAAGATATAATTTTGCAGTTGCCAATCCTATTCCACTATTGGCTCCGGTAATTACTGCTACTTTGTTTTCTAATTTTTTCATTGTATTTGTTTTTATATGAATTTATTTGAAACGATCATTTCAATTTTGATTAAAAAAAATTAGTATAGTACTTTTAATATCGTACTTACTAGGTGTTGTAGATCTTCTTCGTTTTTATTTAAAATACCTGTCATTCTTAACCCTTGTATAGAAGAGAAAAGATATAATGCATATTGATAAGCAGTTTGGTCTTGATTAAAGATTTTTTCCATTTGCCCCTTACTTACAATATCTTCTAAGGAAGCAATCATTTTGTCTTGATTTTTTTCTGTAAAAGATTTGATGGATGGCTCTTGATTTGCCATTTCTGATTTACAATTTACAATCATACAACCTTTTCTGTCGTCATCATTTATAATCTCTTCCACATGAAGGTTGAAAATAGTTTCTATCGATTCTTTTGCATTGTACGACTTTACAAGTTCTTTGCTAAAATTATGATCAAGATTAGTTTGATAATAAGATAGGACTTTTAAGAACATTGTTAACTTACTGCCAAAGGAATTATAAATGCTTGATCTATTTAATGAAGTAGCATCTACTAAATCCTGCATTGATGTACCATTATATCCTTTTTTATGGAATATAAGAGCTGCATTTTGCAGTACTTCGTTTCTATTAAATGTTTCTGACTTCGGCATTTTAAATGAAATGAACGTTTCAAATTTAATTAATTAAATGTAACTAATTGTTATAGAAAACATAATTTTTCTATTTCTCAGTTAGTTTGCGTTTCATCAAAATATCGGTCTGGATATCTGTCCCTAACTTGAATTGATGTTTATCGAAAGGAATAAAACCATTTTTTTGATAGAATTGTATAGCTTTAGGATTTTTTTGCCATACACCAAGCCAAATAAAGTCTACATTTTTATTTTTTGCTATTTTTATTGTTTCTTGTATTAGCTGATGTCCGATTTTTTTACCTTGAAACTCTTTTAAAACATATATACGTTCTATTTCGAGAGTATTGCCTTTTACATCTTCTGTTTGCGCATCAAGGATATTAAGTTTTAAATACCCAACAATACTGTTTTTATATTTAGCAAAATAAAAGAATGAATTTTTATTGTTGAATTCTTTAGTAATTTGATCTAGAGTAAACTTTTTATTTAAATACTCATTGATATTTTTTTCTGTGTTTACAGGTGGTCCAAATGCATCATAAAATGTTTGCCTGCCTATTTCTAATAGTGTTTTATTTTCACTTACCAGAACTTTCACTAATTGTATGGATACTACTTCAGACATTGTACTTAATCATAAGTTTAATTAAAAATGTAATTTCATTCCTTCGTGAGAGGCGATAAAACCAAGTTTTTCATAGAATTGAATAGCCTTGGGTCTGTTTTTATCACTTGTGAGTTGTAAAACATGAGCTTTTCGTTTTTTGGCTCTTGCAATAGCCCATTCAAACATTTGTTTACCGATTCCTTGATCTCTTACATCTTTTCTTATTCGTACCGCTTCAATTTGAGCTCTCAATCCACCCTGATAAGTAAGATATTGTATAAAACTGAGCTGTAATGTGCCAATGATCTCTTTGTGATCATTTTCTACTACAATAAGTTCTTGGTTATGATCAGAATTAATGGCAAAAAAGGCTTTGTAGTATGATTCAGGAAGAGGGTGGGTGTACTGTTCTCTTATTTTGCCAAGAGGATCATCTGCAATCATTTTTACAATATAGGGGACGTCTTCTATAACAGCTTTTCTAAATACCATACTATTTTATATATCTATAAACTTACCAATTTTGATTTATAGATAGTATGTAAAAGCAATAAAAATATTATAATTCTTAAAGACTTAAATGATTTTTTTTATCACTCTGAGTTTATGAGTATGAGTGCGTTTTTCTGAATTATAGATTCCTGTATGGTCGATTCTATCTATCCTTACTTTTCCGTGTGCATGAATGATATAATTATCTTTCATCATAATGCCTACGTGTGTAATCATTCCTTCTTCGTTATCAAAAAAAGCTAAGTCCCCCGGTTCACTTTCTTCAATAAAACTTAATGGATCTCCCATTGTAGCTTGTTGAGAAGCATCTCTAAGCAGGGGATATCCATTAAGTTTGTATACCATTTGAGTAAAACCACTACAATCTATTCCAAAATTGGTTTTACCACCCCATAAATAAGGGGCATTCAGAAATAGAAATGCGGTGTCTACTATTTTTTGTTTTAATTGTTTTTCATCAATCCTTGCACCTTCAAAATGGTGTTCAAAAAAATCAAGCGCAACTAAAGAAGAGCCCAATACAACTGGCATCAATTGATTGTCTTTGGTACTGATAAATTCGACCATATCACCGACAAGCGACATAGGTTTATTAATAAAATCTGTATATTCTTCTTTTGTAATTGTTAAGTACTGTTTATTATCTATCCAGCCTTCGTAATTATCATAAGCCAGACGAATTTTACTCCATTTTTTACGTTTTTCAAGAATTTTGAAAAGGTCGCCATATAATACTTGAGAAACCATTTCACTCATATCTTTTGGCTCAAAACGCAAGGGAACAATACTTAAGTTGCAAATACCGTATTGCATGAATTTTTATGAATACTTAAATTAATGATTGATTATAAATTGGGTACAATGCTGATATAAAAAGCTTATGCTCGTTCTATGACCATAGCAGATGCACCACCACCACCGTTACATATAGCGGCAGCTCCTATTTTGGCATTATTTTGCTCTAATACATTCATCAATGTAATTAATATTCGTACTCCAGAACATCCTAGCGGGTGACCAAGAGATACTGCTCCACCATTTACATTAGTATTAGTATCATTGAGACCTAATATTTTTAGATTTGCTAATCCTACTACCGAAAAAGCTTCATTAAACTCAAAATAATCAACATCATCTAAGCTAATACCTGCTTTTTCTATTGCTTTTGGTAGCGCTTTTGCAGGAGCAGTAGTAAACCATTTAGGTTCGTGAGCAGCATCTGCATAGCTTTTTATTTTTACCAAAGGAGTTAACCCTAGTTCTTCAGCTTTTTCTGCACTCATTACCACAACGGCTCCAGCACCATCATTAATAGTAGAAGCATTGGCAGCAGTAACAGTTCCATCTTTGGTAAATGCAGGTCTTAGAGCAGGTACTTTTTCTATTTTTACATTTTTATATTCTTCGTCTTCTGTTACCATTATAGGTTCTCCTCTTCTTTGGGGAACAGCTACAGGAACTACTTCATTAGCAAATTTTCCTTCTGCCCATGCTTTTGCAGAACGTTCATATGACTGTATAGCAAAGGCATCTTGGTCTTCACGACTGAAATCATATTCGCTCGCACACAGATCGGCACATACCCCCATGGCGTTTTGATCATAAGCATCTACTAATCCATCACGTTGCATTCCATCTTCAAATGTTTGAGGACCAAATTTATGACCAGCTCTTAATCGTACATAATGCGGGATAAGACTCATATTTTCCATTCCGCCGGCAACAACAATGTCTGCATCTCCCAATGCTATGGTTTGTGCAGCATGCATTACAGCTTTCATACCACTGGCACAAACTTTATTCACAGTTGTACAAGGTACATGATCTGGAATCCCGGCAGCTATTGCAGCTTGTCTAGCGGGGGCTTGCCCATTTCCGGCTTGTACTACATTACCCATAAATACTTCCTGCACTAGATCCGGATTAAGATTTATTTTATCTAAAGCACCTTTTATTGCAGTTGCTCCTAATTGGGTCGCAGGGATAGTCGATAGGCTTCCCATAAAACTTCCAATAGGCGTACGCGCTGCAGATACTATTACTACTTCTTTACTCATTATGTATATTTTAATATGTGTATTGTTATTTTGCGAATTTAATCATTTTTAGAGGATATGCACAGTGAACTTTCTGTTAAGAGAACAAAACAGCTTAGACTTATTTTTTTAGTACTTTTGAATATTTATTAGACATAGCATATTTTTTGTGAAAACATTTTTAAATTCATTTTATAAAAGTCAATCTACAATCTATAGATTTTTTCTTTTTTTATGTACTACTGCACTTATTGTATATCTTTTTCCTAAAGGAGGTATTTTTAAATATGAATTTGCAAAAGGAAAACCATGGCAATATGAAAATCTATATGCTCCTTTTGACTTTGCAATTGCCAAAACAGAAGCAGAGATAGAAGTAGAAAAAAAGCGAATTACAGATAATGTGATTCCTTATTTTGAATTTGATACCATTGTCGCAAATACTGCTAAAGAATCTTATAACAAAGCTTTTTCCAGTTACCTAAAAGAACTTGATCAAAGTAGTTCTAGTGATCAGGCACGAGTTTTTGGAAGAATTATCCTAAATGATATCTATCGATATGGGGTGCTACAAGAAAACTACTCATACGATAAAAAAAGACAAGTTTTTTTAAATAAAGGAAACAAAGCAGAAGCTATTACATACGATCAAATTTTGTCTCTTAATGAGGTAACAAAAACAATAAATTCAAGAATAGAAAAGAGCGATTATGCAGATTTTAAAAGTGATTTTATAGCATTGTTTTATGATTTGATCAAGCCCAATGTTAAGCGTAATCAAAAACTTACACAAAGTACGCTAGAAAGTGAACTAACAAAAGTATTGACTACTAGAGGGGGAGTGACAAAAGGAAGTCGAATTATCGCTAAAGGAGAGGTTGTTGAAGGCGAAAAACTACAAATTTTGAATTCACTAAAATCAGAATATGAGTCACAAGTTTGGAGTGATAAAAATTTCTATTGGATTGTTTTTGGATATTGCCTTCTTGTCTCTTTAGCCTTGGCTATGTTACTATTGTTTGTGCGTAAATACAGAGCTGATATTTATGAGAATAATACGCAAATAACATTTATATTTTTTAATGTTTTGTTTTTAGTACTGATTACAACTTTTGTAGTCAAGTATAGATCGAGTTTTATTTATGTAGTTCCTTTATGTATACTTCCTTTGATTCTAAAAGCTTTTTTTGACTCGCGATTAGGGTTATTTACACATGTCATTACAGTCTTGATACTTGGTTTTGTTGTTCCTAATAGTTATGAATATACCTTTTTGCAGATTATTGCAGGAATTGTTACGATATTAACGATTTCGGAATCATTTAAGCGAGCAAATCTTTTTATCTCTGTTGGTCAAATTACCCTGGTATATATTATTGCATATGTTGCTTTTCATGTGATTCATGAAGGAAGTATCAGTAATATAGACTGGGCAACAATAGGGTTATTTGTATTAGGTGGTTTTGCAACTTTGATTGTGCATCCACTTATTTATGCATACGAAAAAGTTTTTGGTTTGATTTCTGATGTTTCACTATTAGAATTGAGTGATACAAACTCTGTACTGTTAAAAGAATTATCAAATAAAGCTCCGGGTACATTTCATCACTCTCTTAATGTAGCCAATATTGCTGAGGCAGCAGCAAATGAGATCGGAGCTAATGCAATGCTGGTAAGGGTAGGTGCACTATATCATGATATAGGTAAAATGGCAAATCCAACTTACTTTACAGAGAATCAAATGGCTTCGGGTAGTGCACATGATACCTTATCTCCAAAAGAAAGTGCCAAAATTATTATTGATCATGTAATACAAGGGATCGAGATTGCAAAAAAGTATAATTTACCTGATCGATTAATTGATTTTATCAGAACACATCATGGTACAAGTACAGTTTATTATTTTTATGTAAAAGAAAAAGAAAATAACGAAAATGTAAACATCGAAGATTTTCAATATCCCGGTCCAAAGCCTTTTTCTAAAGAGACCGCAATTTTGATGATGAGTGATAGTGTAGAAGCTGCTTCTAAGAGTCTTAAAAACCCAACAAGTAGTCTTATCGATAGTTTTGTAGAAAAAATAGTAAATAAACAAATGGAAGAGGGGCAATTTTTGAATGCTAATATTACTTTCAAAGAAATACAACAAGTGAAAAAAGTATTCAAAAGAAAGCTTACCAATATATATCATCTTAGGATAGAATATCCTGAATAGCCTTAGTTTATTTAGAAATAGAATAGTTTTTATTCATGGCATATAGTTTGATAATTAACAACATTATTATCAAGACTACAATCATGAAAAACACAAAATCTTTTTTAGTATTATTTTTATTTGTCTTTTCTTTTCAATTTAACAGTGCTCAAATTCGAATAGGAGGAGGAGTCTCTATTGGAGTTCAAATTGGGCTACCATTACCTGATGTTGTCGTAGTAAGCAGAAGACCTGTTCCATCCAAAAGACCAGTAATCGTGCATAGATGTAATCACACATGTCATCATACTTTTGGTTTTATTGATAATCAGAATACACCAATTGGTAACTATCATTATCAAGTTACTAATGCTTCTTTGGTGGCTTCTCATCAAAGTGAACAAGAGAGACTTATCTATAACCTAGATACAGGTGATATATTAGAGTTGATTATTGCAACGTCAAACCCTAATGATTTTAATTACCATTTTTATAATCCAAATTGTAATTGTGAACAAGTAAGTAATACTATTTTAGAAGTTTTGTTTAATGGTAGTCCGATTGCGATACAAACAGGTAGTTTGTCTCTACAACCTAAACCAGGGGGAAGGCTACATAGCGTGCTTAATTTGCACAGTTTTGATGAAGGAGATTTTAATGGTAGTATAGATTTTTAAGTAAGATACTTTCGGTCCATCCAAAAGGTTCCAAAAGGAATAATTGAACATAACAAAACTATAAACAATGTTTTATTATCCCACTGTTTTTCAGGTTTTACAAGAAAAGCAAATACGATATAGATCAAAAATAGAAAACCATGTGCCATACCGATTACCTTATTAGGTTCGGGAGATTCGAACATGTATTTTAATGGCATAGTCACAAAAAGAATCAAAAGATAAGATATACCTTCTAGATAACTGATAATTCTAAAACTTTTAATCATAATATTTTATATATCTGTGTTGTAATTAAATTCAAAGACTTCCAATTTAAAATAGGGAATAGCAGCAAGCAAATGATCAAAAATATCTGCCATTATTTTTTCATAGTTTTTCCACACCTTATCGTTACTAAAAGCATAGATCTCTAGAGGTGTTCCTTGTGCAGTAGGAGCAAGCTGTCGACTCATAATAGTCATTTCTTTATTGATATATGGGTGGTTTTGTAAATATAATTCTACATAAACTCTAAATATTCCCATGTTGGATAAGTTACGACCGTTTATCAATAAGCTTTTATCTATTTTTTGCTCTGTATTATGCTTTGTTATAGTTTCTTGAAGGTTTTCAAGGTAATCTTTGATGATTTCAATGTTTTTAAGCTGTTTGATATCATCATCAGAGAGAAAGGTAATACTAGAGGTCTTTATTAATAAAGATCGTTTGATTCTTCTCCCGCCAGAATTCATCATTCCTCGCCAGTTTCTAAATGATTCTGAAGTAAGGTAATAGGTTGGTATAGTGGTAATAGTTTTATCAAAATTTTGAACTTTTACAGATGATAAATTGATTTCGATCACATCACCATCTGCACCATATTTTTCCATCGTTATCCAATCTCCAATCCTCACAGTATCATTTACTGCTACTTGTATACTGGCAACAAACCCAAGAATAGTATCTTTGAATATTAGCAAGAGTACAGCAGACATTGCTCCTAGTGCAGTAAGAAATGCCCAAATAGATTTTCCTGTCATAAGAGAAAAAACCAAAATCCCCCCAATCAACCATACAAATATCATGAATACCTGTACATAGCTGTCAATTGGTTTGTCTTTGAAAGAAGGAAGCGATTTTAAAAAATCTCTGAATGTTCTTAGGATACTTCTTAAAATCCAAATAACCAGTACAACGGCCATGATATTAAAAAGGTTTTCTAAGTATTTTTCAGCTTTGGGAAATGCTAAAAAAAGCTTTGGTACTATCCAAATAATTAACCAAAGAGGTACAATATGTGCGAGATAATCAAAGGTCTTGTTTTTTACCAGATAATCATCAAATGTATTTTTAGATCGAGAAGCATATGCTCTGAAGATTGCTACAAATACTTTTTTCATTACAAAATCTATAATGAATATAATGATGACGAGTATTACAATCCCAATAATTACATTTAAATATTCTGCGGTATTTTCAGATACTCCATTAGAAATAAAAAGATTATAGAAATAACGGGTAAGATCTTTCATGAATGAATTCTAAATTTCGTGCAAAATTAAGACCTATTCCACTTGTTGCCTAAATTATATAGTATTTTTTAACGAAAGTTTTGTGTAAAAACAAAGAACTGTTTAAAATTTGAATGTAGTATCATCAATCAATATGATTAATAATGGTATTTTTAAAACCAATGATTCAAATATAAACAGTTCTAATGTTTTTAAAATGAGATTGTTATAATTTATAGTTTAAAGAAAGATTAAATAATGTTCCTAATTGGCTAAAATGAAAGCCATCATAAGACATTTGCTCATATCTACCATTAAATGTCACTAAGTTGAATGCTGTTTTAGTTGCATCGGGATCGTTTAAGACAGCATCTCCTGTGGGAGTTAGTGATTTAAACTCCCACTCAGGTAACACATCAAATATATTATTTACATTAAAAATAACGGATAATTTGTCTGTAGCTTCAAAGTTTATTGCTAAATCAGTAACTACTTTTGTCATGAATTCTACACCCAAATCTGAACCTCCGTCGCTATCGGCAGGATTTCCACCCACTAAGTCTTCTAAGTCTTGCAAACCTTGATTTCTAAATTTAGTAGGGCCAAATAAAGTATTATTAAGCGCAAAATTGAATTTACCAATATTGTAATTTGCACCTAGTATTGCTTTGAATTCTGGTCGTGACGTAAAAAACAAAGCTTCTTGAGTATCATTTACAACAGATTGCCCAGCTTGTTGTACCAAAGATGGATTTTTGACATTACCATCTCTTTCATTTTGAAAAGTATAATTACCAGATAAGCTAATCCCAAGATTGCCATTTGCAATTGCAATGTTTCTGTAATTTGCAACTACATCAATTCCAGAAGTACGAGTGTCTATAGCATTTACAAAAAAGCTAAGATCAGAGAGGTTGTTGTCTTGCAAAATTTGATCCAGAGCTGTATTTCCTTGTGTTGTAGGTCCTATTTCGGTACTTAGGACGATTCTGTCGTCAACCTGAATATTGTAATAATCTACTGTAAAATTGATATTTTTATTAATCTTCACTCCCAAACCAGCAGTAATATTAGTGGATTCTTCTGCATCTAATCTAGGAATCCCTAAAATTCGTGCTTGTGGAGAAACGTTATTAATAAAACCACCAACTTGTATACCTTGTCCTGCGACAAAAGAAAACTGGGTTCTTTGGGTATAGATTTGATGTAGAGTAGGGGCTCTAAACCCTGTAGATACAGATGCTCTAAGTGTAAGCCTATCGTCTAAAAACTTATATCGAGAGCTCAGTTTCCAAACAAAAGCCTCTCCAAAATCACTGTAATCTTCTACTCTTATGGTTCCATTTACTAAAAAATCTTTGGTAATATCTGCCGAAAGATCAAAATAGCCTCCAAAATTGTATCGATTAAATTTTCCTGAATTCTCAGGTCTGTTTCCTGCAAAAGAATCTGCACCACCACCATCATACGAAGCTAAGTCACCTTCTAGAATTTCAAAAGTCTCTGTTCTGAATTCTGCTCCAAATCCAATGCTTACATAATCTGAAAGTGCTTTGGCAATATCGATATTACCAACACTATGTCTAAATTTTGTTCCTCCGGGATCAAAAGATATAGGACTATTTTCTCTATATAATTCTATTGGGATAAAATTTTCTCCAGGATCGGGGATACCATTATTATTAGCATCATCAAAACTGGGAGCAAACACAGAATTTCCGTTTTGAGAGTTATTTACTGTGTATTCTTGAGAATTACCTCCCGTAGTGTAGCTAACATCGTAGTTCCAGCCATTTTTTTGTGTTTTAAAGCCAATAGTACCATTATAATCATTCAGATTTCCTTCAAAAGTAGGTAAATACCCTATATATTCTCTATTCGGACCATTTGGAAAAAAATCTTGTAGATAAGGAAAGTCATCTAAAGTCCTCCAATATGGCGTTCTGAAATTGGCAAAACTATTTGCTTTTTTATAGACATAGGCAGCATTCATATAAATTTGAATGTTCTCATTGATGTCGTACCCTCCGTTAACCAAAAATTTTGCAGAAGATGTTTCGGGAGATCCATTAATATTCAAAGCATCAGGGTATTGGTTTAAAAAATTTTGAACATCATTTATATTAGCTTCAAAATCAACAGATTCTCCGAGAGTATCTACGGTGCCCGGGCGGTTAGCGAGATTAACTTTTGAAAAGTCCAAAGTATAATTAAAAAAACCTTTGTTATCACCAATAGTACTTCCGTTATTAATACTAATACCAATCGTTTCGCCGTCACCTTCAGAGGTTATTCCTGTTCTTAAGATTGCAGTTCCCTCGTCCGGACTATCTTTTAGAATAATATTCATTACTCCGGCAATGGCATCAGATCCATATTGTGCAGAAGCTCCATCCCTTAATATTTCTACTCGTTTAATAGCATCAGTTGGTATAACGGATATATCTGCTCCGGTTTCACCTCTACCAGGCGAAGTTTGCGTATATAATAGAGCGCTTAAGTTTTTTCGTTTTCCATTAATCAAAATAAGTGTTCTACTAGGTCCCATATTTCTTATCTCATAAGGGTCCAATAAAGAAGTAGCATCATTTACCGGAGTTTGTACGGTATTAAAAGAAGGAATTTTGTATTGTAATGCCTTGTCAAATGTGATTTGACCGGTAGCGGTTAGTTCTTTTGCTGGTAATACATCGATAGGTAAAGAAGTCGTTGTATTACTTCTTGGTAATGCTCTAGAACCTACTAAAATAATTTCATCTAATTGAGAGCCGCTAACTAAAGTTACGTTTATTGAAGATTGAGAATTTACTGCAATTTCTTGTGTTTCAAACCCGATATAGGTATAAACTAATGTAGCGTCACTAACTACTTCTATAGTGTATTTGCCATCAAAATCTGTAGTGGAACCATTCTGAGTTCCTTTTTCAATGATATTAACTCCTGGAAGTGGAGAGCCATTGGAATCATATACTGTACCGGTGACGGTTTGTTGTGCAAAAAAAAGATGAGTGTATAATGTGAATACGAATAATGTGAGTTTTTTCATAAAACTATATATATTTAAAATGGTTAATGCTTTAAATATATATATTATGAGTTAAATTAACTTAAATTATTATATAGTTTTTTGTTTTTTATGAATAAAGGTCAAACATTAACTGTTTGACCTTTATTTTTGTAAATATTCTATATTAAAATAAAGAATATATTATCTTATATTCTTTAAGCGCATGGCGAATTAGAAGGTAACAAGCATAAAGGAGCGCCCCATTCACCACCACAAGCTAAACAATCCTCTTCTGTTCTAGGCCATCCGCCTCCTTTAATCACAGTTTGTGATTTTTTATCTAATTTTTGAACTCCATTTAAATTTAAAATGCTTTGTAACATGACTTTATAGTTTTAAGATTTATGTAATTTAAATATAATGATTTCTCACGTTGATTGTGTTGAGTTTTACAATCAATTTTAGTATTGATAAACCATAAAAAAAACCGAGTAAAAACTCGGTCCTTTAAGATTATCTGGATAGATAATTATTCATTTGTTTGTTCTTCTTCTGTTGACTTTACTTCTTTGTATATGGTTGTAATGACCTTGTCTATTTTATGGTCATATGTTTCAATAATAAAGTTGTTTTCAGTATCAAAATAACCAAAAAAATTGTTGTTGTTGTCTAAACTTACGATGTAGTATTCTTTATTAATTGGTCTTACTTTGAATGTATTATCTTTTGATTTATCAGAAAAAGTCATGGTAAAACCATTTTCGTCTGCTACTTTTGTGTAGGTCTGATCAGCAGAAGAATCACTTGATTTTTCGATTTGAACTTCTTCATCAGAATAAGTGGCTGATTGATTTGTCTTATTTTCATCTTCAGGATTAAGTTCAATTTTACTTTTTTTAGTAATAACTTCTTTTTTTGTAATTACTTTTTCTTCTCCATTAGGACCTTTAATTCTGATTATTTTTGTGACTACTTCTGTAGAAGAGTTTTTAGTATTGCTACTATCTGCTTGTGCATGGGTAAACAAAAAACAAGTCATACATACTACATTGGTTAAAATTGTTAGGGTTCTCATTTTACTTATTTTTAGGTTTCATAGTTTATAAAATATGATCTACTAATAAATATGGCTTATTAGATAGCAATCAGTACGTTTATATTCAAATTAAAGTTAATAACGTAATTTATAATATTATCTTGTAAAACTCTATTTGTTTACTATAATAGAATACTGTTATCTTTGCATTTTTTAAAAATACATTAATACAAAATACGTAATTACGTAAATATATATTTATTTATTATGAAAGCAGGAATTGTAGGGTTACCAAATGTTGGAAAATCAACACTGTTTAATTGTTTGTCTAATGCCAAAGCTCAAAGTGCAAACTTTCCTTTTTGTACTATAGAGCCTAATATTGGTGTAGTCAATGTTCCTGATACAAGATTGGAGAAATTAGAAGAGCTTGTCAATCCAGAAAAAGTAATTCCAGCCACTGTCGAAATTGTTGATATTGCCGGCTTAGTAAAGGGAGCAAGCAAAGGAGAAGGTTTAGGAAATCAATTTTTGGGTAATATCAGAGAAACAGATGCAATAATACATGTATTACGTTGCTTTGATAATGATAATATCGTACACGTAGATGGATCTGTTGATCCTATTAGAGATAAAGAAACTATTGATATAGAGTTACAGCTCAAAGATCTGGAAAGTATAGAAAAAAAGCTCGATAAAGTAAAGCGTGCCGCCAAAACAGGTAATAAAGAAGCGCAAAAAGAAGAAGCAATTCTTTTGCAACTCAAAAATGGACTAGAATCAGGTACTTCTGTTCGTGCAATTGATGTTTCTGAAGATGATCATGTTGCGTATGTAAAACCATTACAATTGATAACAGACAAGCCGGTTTTATATGTTTGCAATGTTGACGAAGGATCTGCCGTAGATGGAAATGAGTATGTAAAAAAGGTTCGTGATGCTGTTGTTTCAGAACAGGCAGAAGTTATTGTTTTGGCAGTAGGAACAGAAGCAGATATCACAGAATTAGAAGATTATGAAGAACGACAATTGTTTTTACAAGATATGGGACTCAAAGAACCAGGCTCTTCAGTTCTTATAAGAGCTGCATACAAGTTATTAAATCAACAAACATATTTTACTGCCGGAGTAAAAGAGGTGAGAGCGTGGACAATTAATATTGGAGCAACAGCACCAGAAGCTGCAGGCGTTATTCATACAGATTTTGAAAAAGGTTTTATTCGGGCAGAAGTAATCAAATACGATGACTTTGTCGAGTATGGAAGTGAATCAAAGGTTAAAGAAGCCGGAAAACTTGGTGTTGAAGGAAAAACATATGTTGTAAACGATGGAGATGTAATGCATTTCTTATTTAATGTTTAAAAATAACAAAATCTAATATTAGTAAAATCTCTTTGGTAGTTGTCAAAGAGATTTTTTATTTGAATTCTTTTCAATCTGCTATTTCAATAAATATCATTACATATATATGCTCTATAATAACAAAATCCACTAAACTGTTACAAGGAGTTAAGCAGCTTATGAAGTATATGATTTAATCGTATGTTCATAGTGCTTCTTTGTTATTTTTTTTAATTCACTAATTATGCTACTCTTAATTTAAGATATCAAAGAAAATAATTTCAAGAACTTACGATAGATATCTGCTCTAAAGGTTCTCTAATGAGTATAATACAAGAAGAAAAAGTAAAACTTATAGTGATATAAGAACTATCGATTCTTATTTTATGAGTTTTTTTGTGTTTTTTTTATTAATTTAACAATAATATGATAAGTTATTACTTACATTTTAATCGGGGAACAAAAAAATAGATTTTATAGAACAATTATACTTTTGCAGATTATGATTAAATGGGGTTTAGGGATAATGATAATACTGTATCATCATTTTTCTGTAGATACAAGAAGCTACAAAGATGAAAACAGTATTCTTGATAATATAAATCAATATGTTGAAGCAAGTGCAAATCAAGGATCAAAACTTGGGAATGACTACTTGTTTTATGCTTCTTCTATTTCTATCGAAAAATACAATCTACAAAATGCAAAAAACACAGATGTAGATAATCAAAACAATAAAATTGTATATTTTTTGTCTTCATTTTTACTACTTTTTGTTATAGTAGCCTTAATTTTTTATATTAAATATAGAGTTGTAAAAAAACATTGTGACTCTCTTCTGAAAGAAAATAAACAATTAGTAGAAGCGAAGATTGAAGCCGAGAAACTTACGAACATCAAATCTCAATTCATTTCAACAGTTAGTCATGAACTCAGAACCCCTCTCTATGGAGTCGTCGGGATATCGACCTTGCTGTTAGAAGATACTGATATTGCAGATAAACACAAGAAGCTATTAAATTCACTAAAATTTTCTGGAGATTATTTGCTTGATTTGATTAATAAGGTTTTGAAAATTAGTAAAATAGAATCTAATAATGAGAAAATAACAAAAACACCTACTAATTTAGCTAAGCTCTCTCAAAATCTCTTATTTTCTTTTGAATACCAGGCAAAAAACAAAAAAAATAAGTTAGCGTTAGAAATACCAGATGAATTACCAGATGTATTAAATATAGACTCTTTAAAAATATCTGAAGTTTTAATTAATTTGATCGGAAACTCATCAAAATTTACTGAAAATGGTACAATTTGGCTTAGAATAAAGATATTATCTATAAGTAAAGATTCAGTAACTATACGATATGAAGTCGAGGATGATGGCGTAGGGATACCAGAAGATAAAAAAGAATTTGTATTTGAAAAATTTTCTCAAATTGGCAGAGAAGCTAATAAATCTGAGGGAACAGGTTTGGGGTTGTCAATCGTAAAAAATCTTCTTGAAATGATGGATAGCGAGATTCATTTAGATAGTAAAGAAGGCAGAGGAACAAGGTTTTATTTTGATTTGGAATTAGAAATCATAGACGAAAAAGAAGAAAAAGAAATTCATCCGAATACTAGTAATATCAATACTATTTATCGTAGGATATTAGTTGCAGAAGACAATAAAATCAATCAAATTGTGACTAAAAATCTTCTTAATATAATAGGATATGATTGTACTATTGTAGAAAATGGATTTAATGCCATACAAATGGTGCAAAAAGAGGATTTTGACCTTATTTTAATGGATTTAAATATGCCATACCTTAATGGTACAGAAGCTACAAAAAGAATCCGGGAATTTGATCAGGAGATACCAATTATAGCATTAACAGCTTCAGAATTAAGTGAAATAAGAGAAGAATGTCTTTCTATAGGAATGAATGATGTGATCAATAAACCACTTGATAAAAATGATTTAAAAAATATAATTTCAAAACACTTATCTCGTTAAGTCTTTATCTAAAGAAACTCATGGTTATTGGGAAATCAATACATTATTTTTTAAAAACTTAGTTGTTTCTTTAATCACAATAGTTGGATTTTCTTTATGAGGCGTATGTCCAATCTCAGGGATTAGTAATGGTATAGAATGACCAGAAGTTTTATTTACAATGTTTTCTACTTGTTTTTGAGTACCATATTCATCATTCACCCCTTGGATGATTAATGATGGGCATTGTATGTGATGTAAATACTGTTCTATATTCCATGATTGGTAAGATTCCGAAAGCCATGTCTTTGTCCACATATTAAAAACATCATCTGTTTTTTCTTTATGATATTTTTCTAACTTGCTTTTTAAGTTTGTATGCTTATACGCCAATACAGCATCTTTAATACCATTGATCGTTTCTTGCTCAACAAAAATGTGTGCTCCTTCAGTTATAATTCCAGCTATCTTTTCAGGAAACAAAGCTGCAGTTAGAAGTGCAATACTCCCCCCATCACTGTGGCCAAATAAAATGACATTTTGCAAATTAAATTTATTGATAATTTTACCTAATAATTCAGCTTCATTTTTTAGATAATCATGATCTCTATGTTTGATTAAAAAAGGAGCAGAGCCTCCATATCCTTGTCTATCGTATGAGAGTACATCACATTTGGTCTTCATACCTAACTTTTTAGGAAAGTCTCTCCAAAGGGCATTACAACCTAAAGAATCATGTAAGAAAATAATAGTATGATTATCAGTTGATAAAAGTTCCGGGTTTTTAGAGAAATCCAATAGATTTTGATCAATTTTAATAAGCAAAACAGAAGTTTTTATATAAAAAATGCTAAAAATAAGCTAAAGTCATTACAATTGTATATTTTGCGCCACTAAAATTGAAACAACATACTTTTTTTTCAGTTAGCATTATATAAATAGTATATTAAATATGAGAAAATTCATAATAGCAAAATTTTTTATTGCTTTATTATTGGTTGGGTGCGGAACAAAGAATACGGGAAATGATATTGCAACCAGCACACCTATACAAACATCTATAGATTTGACAGACACAAAAGATGATAAAGTACCTGTGGTTATAAATCCTGGAAGGTTTGTTCAAGATACAATTACTTATTTTTTGCCCAAAGTGGTGCAAGGAACATATTCTGTAAGTGATTTTGGTAAATTTGTTGATGACTTTACAGCATTAGATTATGAAGGGAATCAGCTTAAAATTGAAAAAAAGGATACAAATTCCTGGATCATTTACAATGCAAAGCAATTAGATAAAATAACATATCAAGTTAATGATACTTATGATATTGAAAATGCAGGTACTACAGAAACTCCATTTTCACCTTCAGGAACTAATATAGAACCAGAAAATTTTGTATTGAACTTACACGGTTTTATTGGGTATTTTGACATATTGAAGAATAATCAATATGCTTTAGAAGTAAAAGCTCCAACATCTATGAAAAGAACTTCTGCATTACAGAAGATCGATTCTGAAGCTAGTGATGATGGCTCTATTACTATAGATCGATATTTTGCTTCCAGATATTTTGATATAACAGATAACCCTATGATGTATGGTAATCTTGATGTTGAAGAATTTATGGTTGGAGATATCAAAATTGTTTTAAGTGTATATTCACCAAACCAAGTACATACTGCTTCTAAGATAAAAGAAACAGTATTCAAAATGATGAAAGCACAAAAAGCATATTTGGGAGATATTAATAGTACGCCACGATATGACATTTATTTATATCTGGCTACTGGTGACGAAAACGCTCCTACTGGTTTTGGTGCATTAGAACATCATACATCTACAGTAGTGGTTTTACCAGAGCAAATGCCTGATGAAGCTTTAGCTGAAGCTATGATAGATGTTGTATCACACGAGTTCTTTCATATTGTGACACCTTTGAGTATACATTCTGAAGATGTACATTATTTTGATTATAACAATCCTACATTCTCTAAACATTTATGGATGTATGAAGGAGTTACAGAATATTTTGCCACACTTTTTCAAGTAGATCAAGGATTGGTACAGGAAGAGGAGTTTTATAAAAAAGTAATGGGTAAGATACAAAGCGCAAGTGGTTTTGATGACGCGATGAGTTTTACCAAAATGAGTGAAAATATACTAGACCAACCATATGCTTCTAATTATGTAAACGTATACGAAAAAGGAGCTTTAATAGGAATGTGTATTGATATTTTGATGAGAGAAGAAAGTAATGGAGAAAGAGGGATCTTATCTTTAATGAAAGAATTATCTGCAAAATATGGTAAAGACAAACCTTTTGAAGATGATAAAATCATACAAGAAATTACAGAAATGACATATCCATCTATTGGTGAATTTCTAAAAACTCATGTTGAAGGGAATACACCTATCAATTACGAAGACTTCTTTACAAAAGTTGGATTGACAATAAAATCAGATAAAGTTGAGACTAATTATATTCAGAATTCTGGAGCGTTGATAGTTGCAGGAAATCAAGAAAAAGGAACCTTGTTTTTTACAGATTTGGTTTTAGAAAATAGTTTTTGGGCAGAAAATGGTGTTAAACCTAATGATGATATTATAGAGATCAACGGAACTCAACTAACATTACAAAACGCAAATAGCGTTCTGGCAGCTACATTTCAATGGCAAGAAGGAGATGATGTAGAAGTAAAACTAAGTAGAGCAGGAGAGGATATTATGATTAAAACCAAGGTAAAAAAGTCGTATACCAAAGGAAAAAAGATTGTTGAAAATCAAAATGCTTCAAAAGAACAAGTAAGTCTTAGAAATGCCTGGTTAAAAGGGTAGGTGTATTACGATATAATTGATTAAAAAATAAAAAGGCTGGATAGAATATCTCTATTCAGCCTTTTAGTATTTAAAAGGTTATTTTAATTTTTGCGAATCATACACAAGTACTTTACTCCAGAGCATTTCATTTTCTTTTATAAATTTTTTGTGTAAAGGATCAACTTGATAATTATCATGAGCTTCTTTAGAATCAAAAGTGATCACCACACAATATGTAAAAGAAGCATCAACCACGTCTCTTTTAGCAGTATTAGCAGTAGATCCTATATGACTCGATGTAATAAACTTACACTGACTTAGTAAGTCTTTTACGCCTTTTTCAAAAGCTTTTCTTTCTGTTTGATTATCAGGATTTTTAAGCCAGAAAAATACATTGTGTACAAGATTTCCCTTAATTTCTTTAGTATCTTCGATAGCTTGAGCAAAAGATGATATACTGATGAGACAAGCAATAATAAATACAGAATATTTCATAAATGAGTTTTGTTAGGTTTTTTGATTCTAAATATAATAAAACTGTTTAAAAATATTTTTTAGATTCTTGAATAATATAACTTTTGGGATATTGATAAAAACCGTTACCTACTTATTAAAGTGTTTTTTAAATCCTTGTATATCAATTAATCAACAAAATTGATAGCATATTTGTTAATTACTTTGTCTTTGGGTTATTTTAATTTTGTGAGTGAAATATTATATTAGCAAGCATTCTACCCTAAATTTATGAGTAAAGAGACTAAATATACCGAAGATAATATACGATCCCTCGATTGGAAAGAGCATATACGTATGCGACCAGGAATGTATATCGGAAAGTTAGGAGATGGTTCTTCTGCAGATGATGGAATTTATATTTTGCTCAAAGAAGTAATGGATAACTCTATTGATGAGTTTGTGATGGGCGTGGGTAAAACAATAGAAATTTCTATACAAGGAGATAAAGTTATCGTAAGAGATTATGGTCGTGGAATTCCTCTGGGAAAAGTTGTTGATGTTGTTTCCAAAATGAATACAGGTGGAAAATACGATTCGAGAGCATTCAAAAAGTCTGTTGGTCTTAATGGTGTAGGTACCAAAGCTGTAAATGCGTTATCAACTTATTTTAGAGTAGAATCATCAAGAGATGGAAAATCGGCTTCAGCAGAATTTGAAAAAGGAAATTTAGTCAACGAAGAAAAACTAGAAGAAACCTCACGAAGAAGAGGTACGAAAGTTTCTTTTATCCCTGATAATACCATATTTAAGCATTTTAAATACCGTACAGAGTATGTAATCAAGATGCTTAAAAACTATGTCTATCTCAATCCCGGACTTACTATTATCTTCAATGGAGAAAAATATGTTTCAGAAAACGGGTTAAAAGATTTATTATCAGACAATATTAAAGAAGAAGATCGCTTATATAATATTATTCACCTCAAAGGAGATGATATAGAGATAGCGTTGACGCATAGTAAAACTCAGTATAGCGAAGAATACCATTCTTTTGTAAATGGACAGCATACTACACAAGGAGGAACCCATCAAGCAGCCTTTAGAGAGTCTGTTGTAAAAACGGTAAGAGAATTTTATGGTAAAAATTATGAAGCTAGCGATATTCGTAAATCTATAGTCTCTGCTATAAGTATAAAAGTAATGGAACCTGTTTTTGAAAGTCAAACCAAGACTAAACTAGGTTCTACAGAAATGGGAGGAGATTTGCCAACGGTAAGAACGTATATAAATGATTTTATCAAGACAAAACTCGATAATTTCTTACACAAGAATGCTGATATTGCAGAGAGTTTACAACGTAAAATTCTACAAGCTGAGCGAGAACGAAAAGACTTGTCAGGAATACGTAAACTTGCAAAAGAACGAGCAAAAAAAGCAAGTTTACACAATAAAAAACTAAGAGACTGCCGTGTTCATCTTACAGACAGTAAAAATGAACGAAACCTGGAAAGCACATTATTTATTACAGAGGGAGATTCTGCAAGTGGATCGATTACCAAATCCAGAGATGTTAATACACAAGCTGTTTTTAGTTTAAGAGGAAAACCGCTGAACAGTTATAATATGACCAAAAAGATTGTATATGAAAATGAAGAATTCAATCTTTTACAGGCGGCACTCAATATAGAAGAATCATTAGAAGATTTAAGATATAATAATATTGTAATTGCTACCGATGCCGATGTAGATGGGATGCATATACGATTATTATTAATAACATTCTTTTTACAGTTTTTTCCCGAAGTAATAAAAGAAGGGCATTTGTATATTTTGCAAACACCATTGTTTAGAGTAAGAAATAAAAAAGAAACCATTTACTGCTATTCTGAACAAGAAAAACAAAATGCAATACAAAAACTGTCTGGTAAACCTGAAATTACTCGATTTAAAGGATTAGGAGAAATTTCACCAAATGAGTTTGTTCATTTTATAGGAGATGATATTCGTTTGGATCCGGTAATGTTGGATAAAGATAAATCTATTGAAGAGTTGTTATCGTTCTACATGGGAAAAAACACGCCTCAACGACAAGAATTTATTATAGATAATCTCAAAGTTGAATTGGATACAGTAGAAGAAGCATAAAAAATAATTTCGTGAGTAATCAAAACCTTTTTTGATATATAGATTTTAATTACTCAAAGTATAAACTACAATTTTAAAAGTACGCCCCAGTATTATATATGGATTTGGAAAACGAAAACGAAGAATTACATAGCGACTCAATGCCAGAAGATCACCAACCACAAGAAGTGATTACCAAGGTAACAGGAATGTATAAAGATTGGTTTTTGGATTATGCATCTTATGTAATCCTAGAACGTGCCGTTCCTGCAATAGAAGATGGATTAAAACCGGTACAACGTCGAATACTTCACTCGATGAAAGATTTAGACGATGGTAGGTATAATAAGGTGGCTAATATTGTTGGGCATACGATGCAATATCACCCTCATGGTGATGCAAGTATTTCTGATGCTATGGTGCAAATAGGTCAAAAAGACTTATTGATCGATATGCAAGGGAACTGGGGAAATATCCTTACAGGAGATAGAGCAGCAGCATCCCGATATATAGAAGCACGATTGTCAAAATTTGCATTAGATGTTGTATATAATCCAAAGGTAACAGAATGGCAATTATCGTATGATGGGAGAAAAAAAGAACCCATCAATTTGCCTGTAAAATTTCCTTTGTTATTAGTGCAAGGAGCAGAAGGAATCGCAGTAGGGTTGAGCACAAAAGTCTTACCACACAATTTTATAGAGCTTATTAATGCTTCTATCAAACATCTACAAGGTAAAAAATTCACACTTCTTCCTGATTTTCCAACAGCAGGAATTGCGGACTTTACCAATTATAATGATGGAAATAGAGGAGGAAAAGCAAGAGTAAGAGCAAAAATCTCTCAATTAGATAAAAATACACTAAAAATAAGTGAAATCCCTTTTTCGACAACAACCACTTCTTTAATAGACTCGATATTAAAAGCGAATGATAAGGGAAAAATAAAAATCAAAAAAATTGAAGATAATACTGCTGCAGAAGTAGAAATTCTTATTCATTTACCATCAGGTATTTCGCCTGATAAAACTATAGATGCACTGTATGCCTTTACAAATTGTGAAGTTTCAATCTCTCCATTAGGATGTGTGATAGAAGACAACAAGCCTAATTTTATAGGAGTTTCAGAAATTTTAAGACGGTCTACAGATAATACCGTTGATCTTCTTAAGAAAGAACTTGAAATTCAACTTGGAGAACTACAAGAACAATGGCATTTTGCTTCTCTAGAAAGAATTTTTATCGAAAATAGAATTTATCGCGATATCGAAGAAGTAGAGACTTGGGAAGGTGTTATAGAAGCCATCGACCAAGGATTAAAACCACATGTCAAACATTTAAAAAGAGAAGTCACAGAAGATGATATCGTTCGTCTTACAGAAATCAGAATAAAACGCATATCAAAATTTGATATTGATAAGGCACAACAAAAAATTGAAGCGCTAGAAGAAGAAATTGCTCAAGTAAAACATAATTTAGATCACCTTATTGAGTTTGCAATTGATTATTTTAAAAGACTTAAAACTACTTACGGCAAAGATAAAGAGCGTAAAACAGAAATTAAGATTTTTGATGATATTGAAGCTACCAAAGTAGTGATTCGAAATACAAAATTATATGTCAATCGAGAAGAAGGATTTGTAGGGACATCACTACGTAGAGATGAATATGTAACAGATTGTTCTGATATTGATGATGTAATTTGTTTTACCGGAGATGGTAAAATGATGATTACCAAAGTTGGTAGTAAAACGTTTATTGGTAAAAATATCATTCATATTGCCATTTTTAAGAAAAAAGATAAACGTACGATATATAATATGATTTATCAAGATGGCAGAGGAGGCGCGTCATACGTTAAGCGATTTGCCGTTACAAGTGTAACAAGAGACAAAGAATATGATCTTACACAAGGAAAAAAAAGTTCAAAAATCACATATTTTTCTGCTAACCCAAATGGTGAAGCAGAAGTTGTTACTATATTTTTGCGCCAAGCTGGAAGTATTAAAAAGCTAAAATTTGATCTTGATTTTGCAGATTTATTGATTAAGGGAAGAGGGGTAAAAGGAAATATTGTTACGAAATATAATATCAAACGAATCGAATTAAAAGAACAAGGAGTTTCTACATTAAAACCTAGAAAAATCTGGTTTGATGATACAGTGCAACGACTTAATGTTGATGGTCGAGGAGAAATTCTAGGAGAATTTAGAGGAGAAGATCGTTTATTAGTCATAGATCAAAAAGGAATTGTAAAAACTATTATTCCTGAGATGACACTTCATTTTAGTTCAGATATGATAGTGTTAGAAAAATGGAAACCCAAAAAACCGATTTCTGCAATATACTGGGATGGTGAGAGAGAAAAATATTATGTAAAACGATTTTTGATTGAAAACCCTGATCGTGAAGAAAATTTTATTTCAGAACATCCAAAATCCTTTTTAGAAGTAGTTTCTACAGATTTTAAACCTTTGATAGAAATTGTTTTTAATAAACTAAGAGGTAAGGATCAAAGACCTAATGAAGAAATAAATATTGAGGAATTTATTGCAATAAAAGGAATCAAAGCGCAAGGCAATCAATTAACAACTCACAAAGTAAAACAAGTAAATTTATTAGAACCTCTACCTTACGAAGAACCTGAACCATTGCCTGTAGAAGAAATTGAAGTAGTGGAAGAAGAAAATATTTCTCCTCAAAATGGTAATGTATCTCAAAGTGAATCTAAGCCAGGTGAGACAAATTCGTTTGACGAAGACACAAATACTGGCGACGGAGAGCAAGCAAGTTTATTTTAATTAATTTTTTGATTTATAAATACTTAAATAAAATTATATAAAGTTTTTATTTAAATAAATATTGTGTTTTGATTTTAAAAGATTTTTGTTTTTATAAGAGCTGTTATCTTCAATAGCACATATCCAAAACTCATAGTTTAGACATAATGGTTTTATTATTTGTCTTAATAAAGCTAGTAACTTCATTTTAAAGAATCGTGGTTTAAATATTGTAGAATTAAAAATATAATCTCACTGAAAACAGTGATTATTTTACAAGAATAGAAATTTAATTTTACACAATAAAAGGCTATACATATTTATATGGGTAATATTTAAAAAGAAACGATGAAAAATTTAATTGTTTATAGTATTCTTATATTATTTTTTAGCTCTCATGGGCAAAATTTGAGAGCAATTAGCGGAGGTGAATCAAAGCTAATAGCATCAAATACAGATATAAAATTCATAAATAAGAGTTCATCTGAAAAAAATCAAACTAAAGAATGTTCCCCGAGTAAGTTACGTGTATACTTAAATAACTCTAATAAATCTGGTACTAATATTCGTAAAACTCCTAAGGGAGATATTGTCACAAAATTGATTTTAGACGATGCAAATTACTTTTATTTTATAATACTAACAGAAGCAAAAAATGGCTGGTTCAAGATTGAAAGCCCTATACAGAGTGCAAAGGGTGATATTAAAATACCAAATGGAGAAGGGTGGATTCATGGCTCAGTGATCTCTGTTGATACTAGGAATTATGAGGGTCAACACCTAAATCTCTTAGATAAGCCAAAAGGTAAAAAAGTTATTAAAGTTATTAAAGAAGAAGAAATAGGGCTTAGGTTAAAAGATCTTTGTGGTGAATGGGTAAAAGTTGAATGTAATGGTGCTATTGGATGGATTGAAAGTAAATGGCTCTGTGGAAATAATTTAACTAATTGCTCGTGTAACATTTGCTAGTTAGTATATAAAACTACAGCGAATCAATGCAAAAATGGAAGGTTTGTGTTAATCCAAAAGAGAGCGTCTTTTAATAAACTAAGCTTTATACTGGTGAGATCATCAAGATTAAAATTATAAAAAAGTGAATATTGAGGCATTTAATAAACAAGGGGAAATTATGTCTGAGATATATCCAATAATTACATTTAAAAAACCTAAATGCAGTTAAGATGAATACAACTTTTTTTAATATTTTATATTTTGTCTTACCACTAGTTACAGCAGTTCTAGTTATGAAATTTATTTTTAAATTGAATATCAATATATTATTGCCTTCTGCAATTATGTTGATCCTTTTTGTGATTGCAACAATTTGTTCTCCATTCACTTCACAAAAATTTGAAACAGAATTATTCGTAATATTTTGTGTACTTCAACTATTAGCTCTTACAGGAGGTATTTTATTAATGTCTAAGCAAGAAATATTATGGAAGCAATTTTTTATTTCTTTGCCTTTTCAACTTTTTTATTGGCTACAACTTTTTTATTACGGAGGCTTACAATTTACCCATAAATTTTAGGTATAAAAGATCGACTTTTATATTTCTTAAGATTTTTTGACATATTTTGTAAGAATCACAATATGTTGCCCATTTACACGTCCTTCTATATGTTCTGGATTATCGTGTACTAACGAAATATTTCTAACAGCTGTTCCTCGTTTTGCAGTAAAATTAGCACCTTTTACGTCCAGATCTTTAATCAACACTACATTATCTCCTTTTTGAAGGGTTACTCCGTTTGAATCAAGGTGTTTGATATTATCTTCTGTATCATCTTCAATTGTAGCTTTTGCCCATGCTAATGTTTCATCATCTAGATACAACATATCAATAAGATCTTGAGGCCAGCCTTCATTTCTTAAACGATATAACATTCTGTACGCCACTACTTGTACAGCAGGTATTTCACTCCACATGCTATCATTTAAACAACGCCAAAAATTAGGATCGATTTCTTTATTATTCTCAATTTGCTCAAAACAAACCTTAGAAATCAAAATATGAGAATCTAATCCACTACCAGGAGATTGAGGTACTTCGTAAACTATTAAATCTTCTTTGTTACCAGATAGTTCACAAGTAGATTCACTACGCTTATGCAATTCTTTTTCAAGATTCATATATCAAAAAACTGATTTTAAATTTCATTGATGAAATGAGAAATTATAATTCAAAGGACTATGCACTACGACTACGCTTATTCTTTTTTCTAAGTTTGAAGTTCAAGAATTCTATGAATAAAGAGAAAGCTATAGTAAAATATAAATATCCTTTGGGGATTGTTCCTACTTCTGTTTCAAAAATTTCAAGATGAGCAAGATGTGCAGCTTCAGCAATAAGCATAAAACCGATCAAAATAAGGAATGATAATCCAAGAATTTGTACAGAAGGATGCTTATTAACAAATCGTCCAACAGGAGTTGCAAAAAGCATCATGATTAAAACTGATATAACAACAGCAACAATCATAATGATTAATGCATCATTTGGATCATCGCTTAACCCATTTGTCATTCCCACAGCAGTAAGTATAGAGTCAAACGAAAATACAATATTGATTAATGTAATCTGCATTATAGCATTGGATAGAGAAGAAGAGCTTTTGGCTTTTATTTCTTTTTCTTCTTCACCTTTTTCTTCAACCTTATCATGAATTTCGTGAACACTTTTGTAAAGTAGAAATATACCTCCTCCAAAGAGAATTAATGATTGTCCGCTAATTCCTGCTTCGATCCATGGTAAGTTGATATGCCAAAAGGGAGCTTCCATAGCAACTAATAGAGAGATACCAAATAATAAAAGTATCCGCATAACCATAGCTAATATCAACCCTATATTTGTAGCTTTTTTTTGTTGATTATCTGGTAATTTACTAGAGGCCAAGGAGATAAAAATAATATTATCTATACCAAGAACTATTTCTAAAAAAGTAAGGGTTAATAAAGCAACCCATGCATCTGCAGAAGCAAATATTTCAAACATTATTTAATTTTTTTAGCGGTTCCACGTTGTTTATTAGCATTGTCTACAAGACCATATTCAAAAGTGTAAGTATCGTAGTCTGTACTTAATATCTTCATATGTATTGCCTTTTCCTCAGACATACTTTTTGGGTGTAATTTTTGCAAGATATATTCGCAATCATTTATCCATCTTATACTTGCCGTATCACTTTTTCCTTTAAAGTAATCAATTTCAATAGTATCATTTCGAATAAAAGTCGTCTTAACAAGCTCTCCATTCAAAAATGTCTCAAACTCAAAGGTCCCTGTTCGAAAATTTTCACAATTTCGTTCCTGATTGTAGCAACTTAGTAATAAAGAACAAGAAAAAAGCAAGAATATTTTTTTCATAGCATACCACCCCTTAAAATAGATGACGAAAATAAATCTATTTCTTAAAAATAAAGAGTAGAAGATAAAAATCTTTTTACTTTTTTTTCATTTTGTAGGAATCAAAAGTACCATCTGAATATAAAATAATAATTTTTTCAATTTTTTGTTCTTCATTTATGTTTAATGCAGGAATATTGTTAGATATTTCAGATCTTATATTTTCATCTTCTTTATCAGAGGTATTTTGAGAAAATAAATCATGTTCGATTTTTTTTTCTTCTTCAAGTAAAGGAGGAGGAGTTTCTATAGGAATTTGTTTTTCTATAGTCTCTATCTTTTGAGATTTAGGAAACGATCCTTCGCCATAGAGTAGCCATAATAAATCTACATCGGTATATGCTTCGACAACTTTCATTACAAAATCAAGACTAGGTTTATTTCTTCCACTCAAAATATGAGAAATAGAAGATCGTCCTACACCCATATAATCTGCAAATGAAGATGCAGATACATTGTAATAATTCATTAGTTTTTGGATTCTTTCACCAAAATGGGAAGTGTTCAGCATTGTAAACAATAGGTGTTTGATTAGTCAATACAAATGTAAACAATTAATGGTAAATAATGAGTTTACAAATGTGAATGCATGAAATAAAGTATGATTTTAAACTTTAAGTAAGATTATTTAATTTACTTATAATTAGTTTATTAACTATAAACATAAATAATTTGTTAAATACTGTTTACACTTGTAGAATAAATAAATCTTTAGAGATTACTTAATGATGAAAACTTGATATTAGTTGTGTTTACAAATGTAAATAAGTCTTGTTTACAGAAGTAAATTATATAAATGTTTACGTTTGTAACTTATATTTATTTGATTTGAATCCTTCATAAACAATAGTATTTTTACAACTTATTAGACAAAAAATGAACATTCAAAATTTACAAGATTGGTTTCATAAGTATAGTAATTCGTCTTTATCAGGTCGATATATACACTTGGACCATATATCACCTATTTTAAATGAATTATCTCAATCTTCAAGAGTTGAAGTCAGTGAAATTGGTTTTTCTGAAGATAAACTGCCTATATATCTTTTAAAATTAGGAAAAGGAACCAAAAAATTATTGTTTTGGTCACAAATGCATGGTAATGAAAGCACAACTACAAAAGCAGTAGTAGACTTTTTGCATTTGCTTATAGATCCTTCTAATGACATTGCAAATACTATTTTAGAAAACTGTACACTTTACATTATACCTATATTAAGTCCAGATGGTGCAAAAACGTATACAAGGCTTAATCATAATAAAGTGGACCTTAATAGAGATGCCCAGGATAGAACACAGAAAGAAAGTAACGTATTAGATAAGCTAATCAAAGATATACAACCAGATGTCGCTTTTAATCTTCATGGTCAACGAACTATTTTTGCTGTAGGTGCGACCAAATATCCGGCTACTGTATCATTTTTATCACCGGCAGGAGATCACGAACGTACTATTACAGCCGATCGTAAGATTGCCATGGAGATTATTTCTAAAATGAATGATACTGTCCAGCAATTTATCCCAAATCAGGTAGGGCGATATGATGATAGTTTTAATATTAATTGTGTGGGCGATACATTAGCTAATAGAGGTATTCCTACCATTCTTTTTGAAGCTGGGCATTATCCTGATGATTGGGATCGTGATAAGACTAGGTCATTTATTTTTTATGCACTGCTTGTTTCTTCACATTTTATAGCTACAAATGTAATTACCGGGCAACATTACAAAGATTATTTTTTGATCCCAGAAAACGAAAAATTATTCTATGATATTATCATTAGAAATGTAATTCTAGATGGTAAAAATGTAGATATTGCTATTCAATACGAAGAAAAATTGATCGATAATCATATTAATTTCTTGCCGAAAGTTGCAAAAATTGGCGCTCTTCAAAATTATATTGGTCATAAAGAAATTTTGGGTCAAAAAAGGGTAATACAGAACGAAAACGTTACAGTAGAGATAGTTCCAAGCGTAAAGCTGTTAAAATTTCACCTTGATTCTGAATTATTCTTAATAGAATCAATAAAAAGTTAAAATAAAAGGTGTGAATACTGTATTTTTCTGCTAAATTTGCAATGTAAATAATCGGGAAAAATATTTAAGAACACGAAATTATGGCAAAATTTAAATTAGACGAAGTTGACCACCAGATTTTAGACATGTTGATTGAAAATACTCGTACACCTTTTACGGATATCGCAAAGAAATTATTGATTTCTGCCGGTACTGTTCATGTACGTGTTAAAAAAATGGAAGAAGCCGGCATTATAGAAGGTTCTTCTTTAACATTGGATTATAAAAAATTAGGGTATTCGTTTATTGCGTATGTAGGGATCTACCTTCAAAATACATCTCAAACCAAATTTGTTTTAGAAAGAATTAATGAAATT
The DNA here is from genome assembly GCF_006443095.1 of Aquimarina algicola. GTDB lineage: Bacteria > Bacteroidota > Bacteroidia > Flavobacteriales > Flavobacteriaceae > Aquimarina > Aquimarina algicola. The sequence goes on along the minus strand of NZ_VFWZ01000001.1, from coordinate 471,217 downwards.
CCATATGTAACCGTAGCACACATCACTACGGGTAAATTTAATATTTTTTGTAAAGTAAGAGCCAAAGACACTAACCATGCAAAGGAGATTATTTTTCAATTAGATGATATTGATGGAGTTTATCGTACTGAAACTATGATTTCTTTAGAAGAAAGTATCAATGATAAAAAACGCTTAATGCACTCAATTTTTCAAGAGTTGTAAAGGGTTTTTTAATTAAAATTTACAAACCCTTTAAGACAAAATCTTAAAGGGCTTTTTTATGTTTATTGACCAAATTTTAACCACACTGTCATGCCAAGAAAACCAAAAATTGAACGTTTCAATGAAAACGTTCTGTCAAAGTATCAAATATACAATAGTATATTTATTACCTTACCGTTTAATACACTTACAAGAACAGGTACATTATTACCCCTTTTTACAGAAGTTTGCGAAAAAGGGTATGAAGAAAAGAAAAACCCAACAGAGATAATTAAAGAGTTTTTTGATCGATATGGGGATCAAAGAAATGAAAAAGAACAACGCGATTTACTTTTTCAGTTTATACAACTAATAGAAAGACAAGTTGTTTTGTTTGATGCCATAGAGGATTCTGCTTTTCATATTGTTCATAATATGGATGGTAGAGGAACTTTAAGGAGTATTAAAGAAGAAGCACAAGCCAAAGGACAGTCTGAAAAACTTAAAGAATATTTAAGGCGTTTCAAGATTAGAATAACGTTAACAGCACATCCTACCCAATTTTACCCGGGAACTGTATTAGGGATTATACATGATCTGGATCAGGCAATTCGAGATGAAAATTTGATTATGATCAAAAAGTTACTGACTCAGTTGGGTAAAACATCTTTCTTTAAAAAACAAAAACCAACCCCTTATGATGAGGCTGTAAGTTTAATATGGTATCTGGAAAATGTCTTTTACAATTCTGTAGGAACCATCTATAATTATATACAACAGAATATATTTCCTGGAGAAGATTTGGGTAACGACTTGATCAATCTTGGTTTTTGGCCGGGAGGCGATAGAGATGGAAACCCATTTGTAACAACCGAAACTACTCTTAAAGTTGCTAAAAAACTTAGGAAATCTATTTTATTAAATTATTACAGAGATATAAGAGCATTAAAAAGACGACTTACATTTGGAAGCCTTCCAGAAAAAATTACGGTCTTAGAAAATGCTCTATATGATAATTTCTATTACGCTAAAACAGCAATACCCTTGTCTCAAGAAACTTTGATTAATGGATTGTTAGAAATAAAAGAAGAGTTGATAGAACATCACCAATCTTTATTTTTAACAGACCTTCAAGACTTAATCGATAGAATAAAGATTTTTGGTTTTCATTTTGCAACACTAGATATCCGTCAAGATTCTAGAGTACACCACAAAGTACTTACGAATATTGTAAATACATCTTACAAATTAGGTCTGGATATATTTCCTAAAGATTATAATACTCTTTCTGAAAGTGAACAAATAGCGGTTTTATCAAATGTAAAAGGAACATTAGACCCAACAGTTTTTGAAGATGATATTTCGCGATCAACCATAGAATCTATTTATGCGATTAAAACGATACAACAAAAAAATGGAGAAAGAGGAGCGCATCGATATATAATTAGCAATAATGGTAGCGTATTAAATGTCATGGAGACTTTTGCAATGATTAGACTTTGTGATTGGCAACATCCTACAGTTGATGTTATTCCTTTGTTTGAAACGGTTTCTGATCTTCAGGTTGCAGATCAAGTAATGGAAACACTGTATAAGAACCCTGTCTATATGCAACATCTAGAACGTAGAAAAAGAAAACAAACTATCATGTTAGGCTTCTCTGATGGTACAAAAGATGGAGGATATCTAATGGCGAATTGGGGGATTTTTAAAGCAAAAGAAGCTTTGACAGAAATATCTCGTAAATATGATATTGATGTAGTCTTTTTTGATGGTAGAGGAGGACCTCCAGCAAGAGGAGGAGGAAATACACACCAATTTTATGCTTCTTTAGGACCAAAAATAGAGAATGAAGAAATACAATTAACAATACAAGGACAAACCATCAGTTCTAATTTTGGAATGTTGGATTCCTGCCAATATAATCTTGAACAGTTATTAGGAGCAGGAGTAGAAAATGAGTTAGAATACAATACTAATAAAGTATTCTCTGAAGACGATGAATCTACAATGCAAGAGCTAGCAGATATAAGCTATGCTACTTATTCAGATTTTAAAGCGCATCCAAAGTTTCTTCCATATTTAGAACATATGAGTACTTTAAAATATTATGGAAAAGCTAATATCGGTAGTAGGCCTTCTAAAAGAAACCAGAGCGACACTCTTGATTTTAGAGCATTGCGAGCCATACCTTTTGTAGGGAGTTGGAGCCAACTTAAACAAAATGTACCTGGATTTTATGGAGTTGGAACAGCTTTAAAAGCTTTTGAAGATCGTAATGAATTCGATAAAGTAACCCAACTATATAAAAATTCGGCATTTTTTAGAGCGCTCGTTGGTAATAGTATGATGAGTTTAACCAAATCATTTTTTCAGTTGACAGCATATATGAGTGAAGATCCCGAGTATAGTGAGTTTTGGAATATGATTCATGACGAATATGAACTGACAAAAACATTATTATTAAAGTTAACAGGGTATTCAGAACTAATGCAAAATGAATTAGCAGGAAAAGCCTCTGTTAATGCACGAGAAAATATTGTTTTACCGTTATTGACGATTCAGCAATATGCATTAAGAAAAATTCAGGAACATAACAAAACAGGAAATTTAAGTGCTCAAGAATTAGAAGTGTATGAAAAACTAGTAACACGTTCTCTTTTTGGCAACATAAATGCGAGTCGTAACTCTGCTTAGTTTGATTTTTCATTTTATAAATAATAAAGCAGAAACCTTTTGGTTTCTGCTTTTGTTTTTGGATTTTTATATCATCAAAAATTATATAATTACATGATCACACAATTGACAGAGATAGAATACCATCCATACTATGCTGCTTATATCAAAAAAGCTATGCATGAAGACATTATATTGGGTTTAGAGAATGGTAAAGTTCAATTCAAGGAATTTGTTGCGGCAATTTCACAAGAAAAGATGAATTACGCATATCAAGAAGGTAAATGGACAATAGCAGAGGTATTACTACATCTTATTGATGCAGAACGCATATTTGCTTACAGAGCATTACGATTTGCAAGAAATGACAAAACACCTATTATAGGTTTTGAGCAAGATGATTATGTGCCATATTCTAATGCAAATCAATACACGGTCCAAGAAATTATAGATGATTTTGAAGCTGTAAGGACATGTACAATTTCATTATTTAAAAATTTTACAACCGAGATGCTTATTCGAGTAGGTGAGGCTAGTGGGAGTCCTATGAGTACAAGAGCTGTAGGATATATTTTGCAAGGGCATCAAAACCATCATTTTGAAGTGATTGCAGAAAAGTATCTGTAAAATAAATTTTACTCGATAATCGAGATTTAAATGCTCCGAGGTTCTTTATTTTTGAAGTATGATAGTTCTACATAAAAAATCAAAAAATATTCCTTGTGATGTATGTGGTAATAATTGTGCTAAAATTGTATTGTTAAAAGAGTTTTCATTACTAAGAGGCACTGTTTGTTCTCTTCTAATAAAAGGTTTTATTGGTGATACTAAGTATGCAATAAAAAAAAGCAATTTTAATACCCTATTACAGTATTTTGAAAAAGAAGCATTCGAGAAAATACAGGATATAGATCAGGAATATGCATCTTTTTATTGTAAAGAATGTAAAAAATGCTATTGTACAGAGCATTGGACACGTCAGGTTGTCTACGAAGATGGTTTTTATGATGAGACAAGAGGAATATGCCCTAATGGACATGAAAAAAGATTAGATGATTAAAACGATATGAATAGTAAAGAGATAGCACATAATTATCTTACTTATTTAGAAAAAGGACAAATCAGTAAGATTGTAGATTTGTTTTCAGAAACAGGTACGGTTATATCGCCGTTGTACGGTACAATGCCTGCTACAGATTTTTATACTGCTTTAGCTTCAGACACGAGTGAATCTATATTAGAATTTGACGGTATTTTTCAAGAAGAAAATACTTCTCGAATCACATTGCTTTTTAATTACACATGGATTTTAAAAAATCATAAAACAGTACAATTCAAAGTTGTTGATCTTATTGAATTTAACATTGAAAATAAAATAGAAAAACTAACTATCATTTATGATACTGTGCATAGCAGAGCTGTTTTAAACGAGCTTAAAAACAATACCAAAATATGATCTATTCTAATACAACACTGTCAAAGTATTTGGATCTAGCTCATGACCTCCAGGATGTAATCTGAATTCTATCTGAGGCAGTATTTCTTTTACTCTTATTTTTTCAGCATCAACTTTTGCTTTCTCAAAATAAGGATCTTTCTCGCCCAAAATATGCGTAATTTTTGTATCTGAATGTAAAAAAGTAAAGTCATTTTTGGTCAATTCTTTGGGAAACCCTCCTGAAACAAGTACTAATGAAGTACAAGGCACTTGATTGCGAGCAATCCAACGACTGGCAATGCTAACCCCTTGCGAATACCCCAAAATAATAAACCGTACATGATTAGGGATATGTTCAGTAGCAACAATAGCATCAATATAATTCAGAACATTACCCGTGTCTGTTTTTGTATTTTCTTTGGTTAACCAGCTCGAACCAACCCTTCTGTAATCGTCTCCTTTATAATATTTAGAAGGAGCTTGAGGCGCTATGAAATAGTTCTCATCTTTATCAAACCCTTCAAATAATCGTATAAAATACCTGCTTAAATAACCAATACCATGAAAAACTAACCAGACATTTTTTGTTTTTGAAGTCAATGTATTTAGAGTAGAGTAGGTGTTTGTTGTCTGATAAGAAATCTCTTTTTCTTGCATATCTAAATTATTCTAAAAATAGTGATCGTGTTAATTATAAATTAAACCATTCATCAATTATTGGCCACAAGATATCCTGATTTTTCTTCCTAAAAAAATCAAAATGTCCAATATTTTTTAAACTATATTCTGAGGGTAAAAGATGTTTTCTAGTTACTTTGGCGTTTTTGTATACTCGATCTCCTAGAATATCAACACATATTTTTGGAGCAAAAAGATCATCATCTATACTAACAAGTAGCATCGACGATTCAATTTCATTATAATATGTTTCTTCTTTTCCCTTTGTAAAATGTAGCATAGAATCAGGATGTAAAAGATATATAGACCAGTCTCTGGCAGCTTTAGCAGGAAGAGGATGCCCAAGCCCGAACCAACCAGAAGGATAATAGCCTAGTATTGATGTAGTAATAGGAATAAAAAACTTGAAGTTGAGATAAATAAGCCATTTCATTTTCAATGCAAAATATTTATAAAACCCAAACTGAGATCCAATTGTAAGGTATTTGTCATAATACTGATGAGCATCACTAAATCCAACACTATTTCCGCCAAAACTATGTCCGATCATATATTGTTCATGATCATGGTATTTTGAATTACAATACGCTGAAACCGTTTTGAAATCTCTTGCCCAGGAGAAAAAACCATGTTTTTTTAGAGAGGTAATGTTTTTTGAATTAGAATCTCCAATACCACGAAAATCAAAAGTAAATACATGGCACCCTTTGGTAGCATAATGAGTAGCCATATTAAAATAAAATTTCTGAGGAATAGCAATAGCTGGTGCAAATACAATTGTTATTCTTTTAGGGTTTTCCGGAATAAATTCATTTACAGCAATTGGGTAATCATCAAAAGAAGGGATGGAATAAGATTGCATATGCTTTTGTTTAAGAGTTTAGTATGATTTTTTCCATTCTGATAATAGCATTATCAAGATATTTTCGATCATCATAGATCTGCATTAAAAGAATTCCACCTTCAATATCCTGAACGATTTGTTCTGCAAGAGACAGGGGATCATCAGAATGAGCAGGTTCTAATAATTGTTGTATGCCAAAAATAAAGTCTTGAAAAAATAATTGTATTTCTTCTTTGTATGTCGGATTTAAATGTATTGTTTCTAAAGCTGTTTTTGCCATAATACATCCTCCTTCTGTAGAGGTAAATACAGTATCAAATAGTTTTTTGATACGTGCTAGTTTTTCATCTAGAGTAAGCGTATCGTTTTTTATGATTCTAAAGAAATTATAATTAAAGTAGTTGTATACGGTATGAATCACTTCATGGATTAATGCTTCTTTGTTATTGAAATAATAATAAAAATGAGATTTTTGTATGCCACATGCTTTGGCGAGCTCGCTCATACTGCTGTTTTGTATACCTCTTGATCGTAAAATAGGAATAACGCTTTGTAATACTTCTTCTTTTGATGTTTTAATTTTAGGCATTTTATTGAACATTCGTTAAAATTAGAGTTAAATATAGTTAGAATTTTTAATATGCATTACATATTTTTGTTTGTATCATTAAAATTTGAATATGCATAAATTTATTACTTTATTATTAATCTTACTTATCGCTCCAATTTTAGGTGGTATTTATGGTATATTACATGATCAAATTACATATACCATTTCTGAAGAATATTATACAAAATTTAAGTTTGTACAATTTGGATTGAGTGAAGATTACTGGGCAATGGGTCGAAATATAGGAACCGAAGAACTCCCGGAAATCCAATTACGACAACCTAGATTAGGAGTATCGGTAGTAGGGGTTATGGCAACCTGGTGGGTGGGTATGATCATCGGAGTACTTCTTGGGCTCTTAGGATTGATTCACAAAACCGGAAAGAAAATGTTGGTATCAACCATCAAAGCATTTGTATTAACTATTGGGGTTGCTTTATTAACCGGGATGATTGGTCTGGGATATGGTAAGTTTTTTTTAATCGACAGTCCACCAAGCTGGTTTCTACCCAAAAATCTTATTGATATTGATAGTTTTATAATGGTAGGTTCTATGCACAACTTTAGCTATTTGGGTGGATTATTGGGTTTGATCGCTGGTATTGTTTATAGCATAAGACAAAAAAGAGGAATTAAACTTAATTAGGTTTGAATAGATTACTGAATATTAAATTATAATGAAACAATCTATTGTTCATATCGCTTTGTTAGTGAAAGAGTATGATGAAGCTATTGAGTTTTATACTCAAAAACTACATTTTGAACTTATAGAAGATACATACCAACCAGAACAAGATAAAAGATGGGTAGTTATAGCTCCTCCAAATTCTTTAGGTGCTACAATTCTTCTAGCAAGAGCATCAAATCCTGAACAAGCAAATTTTATAGGGAACCAAACAGGTGGTAGAGTTTTTCTATTTTTAAATTCCGATAACTTTTGGAGAGATTACAATGATATGAAGGATAGCGGTATTGAATTTGTAAGAGCACCGAAAAAAGCATCTTATGGAATGGTAGCTGTTTTTAAAGATTTATATGGTAATCTATGGGATTTATTGGAATTGAATAAGGAGCATCCAATTGCAAAAAGAATAACATAAACAATTATATTTTGATAATTGAAAATTTAAAACATAAAAGATGACTTTGACAAAAGAAGAATTAAAAGAAGTATCAGATAAAATCTGTAAGAATACCTTGATGGAAACTCTTGATATTTCGTTCTGCGAAATTGGAAAAGATTATTTGGTTGCCAAAATGCCGGTAACTCCAAGAGTTCACCAACCAGATGGGGTATTACATGGTGGTGCAATGGTAGCTCTTGCCGAAAGTGTTGGTAGCGCTGCTTCTCATATGTTTCTAGATGCCAAAGAATTTTATATCCGGGGTATCGAGATTTCGGCTAATCATGTCAAAAGTGTAAGCGAAGGGTATGTGTTTGCAAAAGCAGAGATTTTACACAAGGGGAGAACTACTCAATTGTGGGATATCAAAATCAGAGATGAAGAAGATCGGTTAATCTCAATAGTAAAGTTAACTACAATTGCACTTCCAAAAAATAAAAATGTATGAGCATAGATAATGTTTATACAAGAGCTCAGAAACATTTGGATCAAGAATTACCTTTTGTGCTCTACAGAAAGGCTAATTCAGATCAATTGAACGCTTTTTTTCAAGAGTCTGATATTGTGTATACTATTGAAAAAGGATATTCAGATGCAGGCTTTGTATTTGCTCCTTTTGATGCCTTACAACAGCAAATTATTATTCCGGTTCAATATAGTGATCATCATTCTGTAACGGTCGAAAAAAATGCAAAATCTAGTAATGTTAGAACGCCTTTAGAGCATATTATAAGTGATAAAGAAATTCAAAAAAATCATGAGGATTTAGTTCAAAAAGCTATAGACGCGATTAAAACCAAAGGAATAAAAAAAATAGTTGTTTCTCGGAAAGAAGAAGTAAAAATCGCTGACCATTTGAGTAGTTTACAAATTTTTGATAGACTTTTACATACCTATTCAAATGCTTTCGTGTATTTGTGGTATCATCCTAAAATTGGAACATGGTTAGGAGCAACTCCCGAAACATTATTACAGGTACAAGATCGTCGGTTTTCTACAATGGCATTGGCAGGAACACAACCAAATGTAAATGGGAAAGAAAAAGTAGAATGGGGGAGTAAAGAGCTAGAAGAACAACAATTGGTCACAGATTTTATTTTAGAAAAAGTAACACCATTAATAGATGATATTCAATCTTCTGAAGCGTATACACACCAAGCAGCTACTTTATTGCATATACGTACTGATATAAAAGGTGTTATAAAAGATACATCTACTGTTTTAAAATCCATAATTTCTGCTTTACATCCCACGCCTGCCGTCTGTGGATTTCCGAGAGATAAAGCATTTGATTTTATTTTGAAAGAAGAGGGATATGATCGTAGTTATTATACCGGCTTTTTAGGAGAGCTTAACATAAATAACAAAGAACAGGTAAATTCTGATCTCTTTGTAAACCTGAGATGTATGCAACTAAAACAAGATAAAGCAATTATTTATGTAGGTGGTGGGATTACTAAAGATTCAATTCCTGAAAAAGAATGGCAAGAAACAATTAAAAAGACTGCTACAATGAAGAAAGTTTTATTTCAATAAGGGTTTAAAATTCAAAAAAAGCTTGGTGTTAATACATACGATATTGTAATTTAGCTATTCGAATGAAAAAACGCTTATTTTCTAAAATTCCTTTAGCACAATCTATTGTAACCTTATGTGAAGTAAAGGGGATAAAGCATATTGTCATCTCTCCGGGATCTCGTAATGCTCCATTAACTATTGGGTTTAGTGAAAACCCTGAAATGAAATGTTATAGTATTGTTGATGAAAGATGTGCAGCATTTTTTGCTTTAGGGATCGCCCAACAAATTCATGAGCCTGTCGTTTTAGTATGTACTTCTGGTAGCGCTTTATTGAATTATTATCCCGCTATTTCCGAAGCCTTTTATAGTGATGTACCATTAGTAGTATTAAGTGCAGATAGACCTATAGAAAGAATAGATATTGGTGACGGACAAACAATACGTCAAAAAAACGTATTTGAAAACCATATTTTATATTCCGCTAACTTATATTCAGAAATTTTTTCAGAAAAAACAATAGAAGATCAGCAAGTTAGACAAAAACAACACGAAGCACAAAAACACAACCAAAGAGAAGTAAATCTTGCCCTTAATAAGGCAATAGAAAAACAAGGGCCTGTACACATCAATGTTCCATTTTATGAACCACTTTATGATAAAATAGAAAAAACAACAGTTGATCCTATTAACGTTCCTTTAGAAACACCTGTATATCAATTTTCTAATATTTTGCAAGGTAAGATGATATCAGATTGGAATACTGCAAAACGAAAAATGGTTTTGATTGGGGTAAATCCCCCCGAAGTTGTAGATCAAAAATGGATTGATCATTTTGCAGATGATCCTTCGGTATTAGTTTTAACAGAGACAACCTCAAATATCCATCATGCTTCTCATATCAACTGTATAGATCAACTCATATCAACATTAACGGTAGAAGAGTTTAAAGAGCTACAACCCGATATCCTCTTAACTATTGGAGGAATGGTAGTTTCTAAAAGAATAAAAGCCTTTTTAAGGACACATCAACCTCGTTGTCACTGGCATATTGATGCAAAAAAAGCATTAGACACATATTTTTGTCTAACAGAACATATAAAACTAAAACCGAATCTCTTTTTTTCAGAATTTCTGCCTCATGTAAAAGACAATAATAGCTCTTATAAGTCGCAGTGGTTGCAAATTAGAGACCAAAGGAGAGAAAGGCATACTGAATATTTGCAGCGGGTAGCTTTTACAGATTTAAAAGTATTCGAAATCATGTTTAATCATATTCCGGATAATCAAATGATACAACTAAGTAATAGTTCTACAGTTAGGTATGCACAATTATTCTCTATAAACAAATCCTTCAAAGTATACTGTAACAGAGGTACTAGTGGTATAGATGGTAGTACATCTACAGCTATAGGTGCGGCATTAGCCTCACAAATACCTACGACTTTAATAACAGGAGATTTGAGCTTCTTTTATGATAGTAATGCACTTTGGAATAGTTATATCCCTTCTAATTTTAAAATTATTATAATTAATAATGAAGGAGGAGGAATTTTTAGAATCTTGCCAGGTAAAGAAGAGAGTACAAATTTTGAAACGTATTTTGAGACGACACATCACCTTACAGCTCTGCATTTATCTAAAATGTATGGTTTAGGATATCAAAAAGCAACTAATAAAGAACAGCTTTTGGAGGCAATTATAAAAATGTATCAAAACAATGAATCTCCACAAATATTAGAAGTTTTTACACCAAGAGGAAAAAATGATAGTACTTTAATCGATTATTTTAAATACTTTGTCTAAAAAAAGGCAAATTATATACTTTTAATATTAAAAATTCATTAATAAAGTATCTATATTTGAATATATTTAAGAATTAACTAGAGAAACCTGTAAAAAACACTTACATCTTATGAGCAAAAGAGACGAATTAATTACAAAGTACGCAGCAGATATTAAAGACAAAATTGGTCAAACTCCGGATATGGATTTTTTGACTAAAGTAACTATCGGTTGTGGACCGTCAATCTACAATGCAGATGCTGCAACAGTATCAGGAAGCGATAAAAGCGAACTTGAAACTGTAAAGAAAAACTTTTTAATCAAGAAATTAGGTCTTTCTGATGGACCAGAATTAGATGAAGCAATTGCTTCTGTAATAGAGCAGTATGGTAAATCAAACCGTAATAAATATAGAGCAGTTGTATATTATTTATTAGCAAAACACTTCAAAAAAGAATCTGTATACAAATAGTATAGAACTTATATTTAGAATACCTTTTAAAGAGATCAAATATCTTATTTAGATGAGATATTTGATCTCTTTTTTATCTAATGTATAGATATAGAATATTTAAAAGTATCTTTGCGCAAAAATTTAGATAGATATGCTAGCTTTAGGGAAGTATAATACTTTAGAGATATTAAGAGATAGAGAACCAGGATTATATCTTGGAGATAGTGAAGGAAATGAAGTGCTGCTTCCAAACAAATATGTTCCTGAAGATTTTGAAATAGGTGATGAGCTTAAAGTGTTTGTTTATCTAGATAGCTCTGAGCGTATTGTATCTACAACATTAGAACCATACACAACTGTTAACTCCTTTGCATATCTCAAATGCACAAATACCTCAGAAATAGGCGCTTTTCTGGATTGGGGACTAGAAAAAGATCTTTTTGTTCCTTTTAAAGAACAAGCCTTTAAGATGAAAAAAGGAAATTGGTATTTGGTATATGTGTATCTGGATGAGAAAACAAATCGTCTTGTTGCTTCGAGCAAAACCAACGCTTTCCTGGATAATTCTTTAGTTTTATTATCTTCTTATGATGAAGTTGATTTGATAGCTTCGCACCCCTCTCCTCAAGGATGGAATATGATTGTCAATCAAAAATATTTGGGATTAGTATATAGTGATGAAATATTTCAAAAAATAAATGCAGGCGATCAATTCAAAGGATTTGTTAAAAAAGTACGTCCTGACGGTAAAATAGATCTGACTTTACAACGTCATGGATATAGGAGCATCGAACCTAATGCCCAACTTGTACTGAAAGAATTGAAAGCTAGTGGAGGATTTATTGATATCAATGATAAGTCAGACCCTGAAACGATTAAAGAGGTATTTCAATTAAGTAAAAAAAGTTTTAAAAAAGCCATCGGATCTTTATACAAAGCCAGAAAAATTATTTTAGAAAATGATGGAATACGTCTTGTAGAAAAAGGTTAATAGTTCAAAGGAAGACCTGTTATAGGGCAAAAAGCACCACTATATAAACTTGCATCTTTGTAAGCCGTATTTTTAATCTCTCCAGAATTAGTATTATTTTGAAGTGAAGAGAGATTACTTCGCCCAGAAATAGAAAAACCACTTGATTTTTTAGGCTTTGATACTGTAAAATTATATTTATCAGAGTTTGATTGTACTGGTGAAGCTTTTACAAACATAAACTCTTCATTTCGTAATGCTTTTTTTCTTAAATCGATACTTAAGTCAACTTCTTGTAAATGATATACAGTATTTGTTGTTGATATTTCTTGAGGTGTCATTCGTAGAGGAGAAGAAAGCACTTCCCATTCGATAGCAATGGGAGCAATTTTATTTTCTTGAGCATAAGAATAACAAATGCCAAAACCTAGAAATAAGAATATACAAAAACCTTTCATCTTCATAAATTTAAGGGTTAATATAAAAATTTTTATCAAAAACTATGCTAAAATTCTTACATCAATTCATAATAACATCAATTTAGGGGGATTTACCTGATAAAAGATATCATAAAGTATCCTATATTGTATTATTTTTGAGGGAATAAAAATATCAAAAATGAATTCAATAGATTGGAAAACTGCCAAAGAGTATCAAGATATAACATATAAAAAATCAAATGGTGTTGCTCGTATAGCTTTTAACAGGCCAAATGTACGCAACGCTTTTCGTCCACAAACCACTAGTGAACTTTATGATGCATTTTATGATGCACAAGAAGACACCTCTATAGGAGTAATATTGTTATCTGCCGAAGGACCATCTACAAAAGATGGGGTATACAGTTTTTGTAGCGGTGGTGATCAAAATGCAAGAGGACATCAAGGTTATGTTGGAACAGATGGAATGCATCGATTAAATATACTCGAAGTTCAACGATTAATTCGGTTTATGCCAAAAGTGGTTATTGCTGTTGTACCAGGTTGGGCAGTAGGAGGAGGGCATAGCCTTCATGTTGTTTGTGATCTTACATTGGCAAGCAAAGAACATGCAATATTCAAACAAACAGATGCAGATGTTACAAGTTTTGATGGAGGATATGGTTCTGCATATTTAGCAAAAATGGTAGGGCAGAAAAAGGCAAGAGAAATTTTCTTTTTAGGAAGAAATTATTCTGCTCAGGATGCCTATGAAATGGGAATGGTAAATGCCGTAATCCCTCATAACGAATTAGAAGATACTGCGTATCAATGGGCTCAGGAAATACTCGAAAAATCTCCTACTTCAATAAAAATGTTGAAGTTTGCGATGAATCTTACCGATGATGGTATGGTAGGGCAGCAAGTTTTTGCGGGTGAAGCTACTCGATTAGCATATATGACAGATGAAGCAAAAGAGGGAAGAAACGCATTTTTGGAAAAAAGAAAACCAAATTTCAAGGACATTAAATGGATTCCATAAAAGTGTATTTATGTGATTAGTGATGGATAGAAAAAAAGAAGAACTCATATCGATAAAATATCAGATAGAAAAAACCGATGTAAATCAACAGCGGTTAGAGGATCGTTTTGTATCCATCACTAATGATTTAAAAAAGAGTAAAAACATAAGAAATGTTTATTTTGTTTTTATCATCATATTGATTTCGATTTTAACAATAGGAGGGATATATGTTATGAATAATACTCATAGAAAGATACCTGAAAATATTATTACAGAAAATCAATCTATGGTAAAAAAGTTAATGATAACAAACGATTCTTTAAAACAGGAACTAAATAAAATAAAATCAAATATTACAACGGTAGATGCTGTAAAAGAAGATCATCAACTTAAAGATACCAATATTGGTCTTTCAGCTATAAAAGATAAATCCAATTTAAAATTCGAAAAACAATATTGCTATATTAATAAAGTTCATAAAAGAAATGGTGTTGTTTTTATAGAAGCAGACTTTATAGAATTTTTTAAAGGAAAAAAAGCTGTTCAAAAAGCCAAAGAATACGGTGATGCAGAATTCGATATAAACAAAAGTGGTGATACATTATATTTTTTATATAATAATTACTATATTAAAAATAAAAATCCTAAATTAAGAATATTAGAATTAGATGATAGAGCGAGGGTAAAGGCAAATAAGATTAATCAAATTTCGAAAGATTTTTCAATAAAAGCCCTAAATCAGATTATTTTAGATAGGCCTATATTTATTTTGAAAATGAATAATAGCATTGTTTATGAAATAATTGAACAAAAACTCCCTTAAGCATAACGTAGATTAAATAATATCTTTTAAATAACTAAAAAATTAACCCCATGAAAGTTATTAAAGATGAAGATCTTCTTTATTTACATTATCAAATAGAGAAAGCTGAAGTACAGCAAAAAAAACTTGAAGATTCATTAAAAGAAAAAACAGATAAGCTTAAAAAAAGTAAGAAATCTAATAGATTCTTAGGCTCTTTAACTTTAGCTTTTTTTCTTTTGACGGTTTTTCTTGTTGCAAATTCGTTCTATTTCAGCAAACGATCAAAAGCAAATAAGACTTTTGATGAGACACTTAGTGTTGCTCAAAAAGAACTCCTGCAAACAAGGGAAGAACTTACATCTCTTAAGCAAGAAAAGTATGACTTACAACAAATAAAAGATTTATACCTTTATCGAAGCCTTATAAATAAAGACACCGTTTATTCTGTTCAAGTAAAGGCATTTAACACCAATAAAGTACCTTCAATTTCGAAAAAATACACAAACTCTTTGTTTTATAATGATTCTACATTATATAGAATGAGTTTAGGTATTTTTGAAACCCTTCATGAAGCACAAGAATTCAGAAAAACCCTTATGGAATCTGGTTTTGACGAAAGAATTTTTGTGATTTCCTATAAAGAAGGGAAACGACTAAAAATTGAAGATTTTCAATAAATAAGCAAAATTCGATTCAACCAACAATTCACCTTATCTTATTTCAGGATAAGAATTAGGATCTGTTTCACTTATTATATCATAAACTTTCTCAAAAATATCTTCTACAGATGGTTTACTAAAGTAATCCCCGTCTGTACCGAATGCTGGTCTATGTGGTTGTGCACTTAATGTTTGAGGTTTGCTATCTAAAAATTGATATACATTTTGCTCATCCATTAATTTATGTAAAATATATCCTGTAGCACCTCCTGGAACATCTTCATCAATGATGAGTAATCTATTTGTTTTGGCAACGCTTTTAGAAATATCATGATTGAGATCAAAAGGAAGTAACGATTGTACATCTATAACTTCTGCATTTATTCCTACTGATAATAATTCTTTTGCTGCTTGTTCTACTAATCTAAGAGTAGAGCCATAAGATACCAAAGTAATATCTGATCCTTCTTTTACAGTTTCTACAACACCTATCGGAGTTCTGATTTCTGATAAATTAGAAGGCATCTGCTCTTTTAAACGATAACCATTTAGACACTCTACCACTAATGCAGGTTCATCACTATCCATTAAAGTATTATAGAAACCGGCTGCTTTTGTCATATCTCTAGGAACCAAAATATGAATCCCTCTTAGAAGGTGAATCAAACCACCCATTTGAGAACCAGAATGCCATATTCCTTCTAATCTGTGACCTCTTGTTCTTATGATCAAAGGAGCTTTTTGTTTTGCAAACGTTCTGTATCGTAATGTTGCTAAATCATCGCTGAGTCCTTGTACACAATATAAAATATAATCTAGATATTGTATCTCTGCTATTGGTCTTAGTCCTCTCATTGCCATACCAATTCCTTGACCAATGATAGTAGCTTCTCTAATCCCTGTATCTGAGACTCTAGTTTCTCCAAATTTTTCTTGTAAACCTTCTAATCCTTGGTTAACATCACCAATCTTACCACTATCTTCTCCAAAAATTAAGGTTTCAGGGAATTTACTAAACAATTTTTCAAAATTGTCTCTGATAATGATTCTGCCGTCTACTGTTGAAGAATCATGTTCGTAGATAGGCTTTACTTCTTTAACATTAATTGCATTGTTTTCATTTTCGTTATGAAGATGAGCGCTGTATTTTGGTTGTATCTTTGCGATATATGCATTTACCCAATTTTGTAAAGCTACTTTTTCTTCAAAACTTTCTTTTGCAACATAGCGTAGCGCTTTTCTTGTAGCCTCAAGAATATCTTTTCTAATAGGATCTTCTTTACTATTTAGTGTGTGTAAAAGAGGAGAGATGAAGTTTTTGTTTTGACTTTTTTGCTCTACAGCAGTCAATAGTGTTAAAGCTTCCTCACATTCTGACTTAATTTCAGATAGATAAGCACTCCATGCTTGTTGTTTTCCTTTTCTGACTTCTTTTTTAGCTTGTTTTTCAAGATCTAACAATTCTTCTGCTGTAGCGATGTTACGCTCTATAATCCACTCTTTGAATTTTTTATTACAATCATGCTCACGCTCCCAGTTCAAACGCTCTTCACTTTTGTATCGCTCATGCGATCCAGAAGTAGAATGACCTTGTGGTTGCGTTAATTCTTTAACATGAATAATAACAGGTATATGTTTATCTCTAGCTAATTTTTCAGCCTTTTGGTAGGCTTCCATTAACTCAGGATATGACCAACCATTTACTTTTAAAATTTCGTAACCCTCATGTTTTTCATCTCTTCTAAAACCTTCTAAGATAAGAGAAATGTCTTCTTTTGTGGTTTGGTGCTTTGCATGAACAGAAATACCATACTCATCGTCCCAAATACTAATAACCATTGGTACTTGTAGTACACCACCAGCATTTACCGTTTCCCAAAACAATCCTTCACTTGTACTAGCGTTACCAATAGTACCCCAAGCGATTTCGTTTCCGTTAATAGAAAAATCAGAAAAATGAGATACACCTTTTTCTTCACGATATACTTTTGATGCTTGTGCTAATCCTAGCAGTCTGGGCATTTGTCCGGCAGTAGGTGAAATATCAGAACTAGAATTTTTTTGTTCTGTTAATTTTTTCCAGCTCCCATCTTCATTAAGACTGTGAGTTGCAAAATGTCCTCCCATCTGTCTTCCTGCTGCAAAAGGCTCTCTATTTATATCTGTATGCGCGTATAATCCAGCAAAAAACTGCTCAACAGTTAATTTGCCAATAGCCATCATAAATGTTTGATCTCTATAATAACCAGATCTGAAGTCTCCGTTTTTGAATACTCTGGCCATCGCTAATTGAGGTAATTCTTTACCTCCACCAAAAATTCCGAATTTCGATTTTCCCGTTAATACTTCTCGTCGGCCTAATAAACTACATTCTCTACTTATTAGAGCTGTTTTGTAGTCATTAAGTATTTGATTTCTATATTCTTCAAATGAAATATTAGATGTACTAAGGGTTTCAGACTGCATGTGAACGGATTTTTAAATGATTGCAAATTTAGTTAAAATTAAAACCAAATGCAAGAGAGAGAATCTTAATTTTATTGAAAACTATTCAGTAAAAGCTAATTTTTATTAAGGAATTATCGTTTTAGAGTGTTTTTTTAAGTATTGATTAACAAATATTCAAAATTTTCACACTCCTAAAAAGGACTATTATTTTAATACCATTCTCGGGTGAACAGTCCTATTAGTGTCTCGGGACTTAATGTAATTATAAACCTTATTTTTTCTTCGTAATCAGCTTGTGTGACTTCAAAACCATTATTAGAAACCACAGGAAAGAAAAGCTCAAAAAAGTCTGCTACCAAACTTAATCGAACGCCTGCATCATAGACGAATTTTGGTGAAACATTCCTATTTTTTACAAACCCAACATCTCCATATGCATAAATCCAATTCCAGATATTGGTATTTGCATTAAAAGTAGTAATCCATTGATTAGCAAAAGGATAGTCTAGTCTTGATTTGAAACCACCTTCGGCAAGAATGATTTGCTGACTTACAAAACCTGTATCTTCACTACGTCCTAAATAATTGTAATCAAAAAGATAGTCTGTGGGTCTATCTAAAGCAAAACTGAAGAAATCACCATCTTTTTCTGTATCGTTAAACAAAAAAGTACCTGCAAATAGTCTAAGATTTAATTGTCTATTATTAAGGAATAACTTTCTGTAATTGACGGTTGCAGAAAATTTACTAAAGTTTTTTGAGATTTGATAATCTATGGTATATCCTAAAAAGTTCAATAAGTTAAAGTCAGAGTAACGATATTTTACATTAAAAACATTATAATCAGGAGTTTCTACAGGGTTTTCTTCATCTCTATCTCTAAAAACATTTACATTACGTATGATTAGTCTTTGTTTTTGATTCGATCTTAGGTCCTTGGGTCTAAATCTAAAATTTACAGAGGAAGAAAATCGTCTGAATAATAAATCAGGTGCATAACTAAACATACTACCATTTACTCCATAACGTATTTCATATAAACCATGTTCTGCAATTTGATGTCTATTAAAGAAAGAGGCTGACCCTAGTAATTTTTTTGATTTGAAACCATATGCAGGGGAAACATTGTATTCAAAATTTCTTCTTATGAATGTTCTATTGTAGAATTTTGACGCAATTGTAAAACCATCGTAAACATTAAACTCAAACTCTGGGATAAAAAATACTTGATGATATCTAGGATCTTCAATGTCATCTAAAAACCTGAATTGAAAAGGCTTATTGAAAATCCATTTTAGATTTCTATAATTATTACGCCTATTGACCTCGGGGATTTTTTGATCATGATCTAAGACTAATTTGGTTAAGTTGTCATTAGCAATTTTAACTTTTTTAGTCTCATCAATATCACTGATCCAAGTTTTTGATATTAGATTCTTTTTGTTGAAACCATATAAAGAGACTGGCATAGCGTGACTCCCTAAATTTTTAATAGTTACTTCCAGAGAATCTTGTTTTCTTTTTACAGATTTGATCTTAAAATCTAATTTTGTATTAGTTTTTATAAAATCTTCAAAAAACCAATCTACCTTTTTAGGGGATAAATCAGACAAAGCTTTTTTGTATTCTAAAGAATTTGTTGGTTTTAGTAAACTGTTTTGGTAAAAATTTCTAATACTCTGATGAATAATTTCATCGTCTTCTAAGTAATCTTCCAAGTATTTAAAACCAACACCTGCTTTATAAGCATTTGCAATATTTTGATTGAATTTTACTAATTTGTCTTGCTGCGATAATAGAGGTTGATCCAGAAATAGCCTCAT
The DNA here is from genome assembly GCF_006443095.1 of Aquimarina algicola. Classification (GTDB taxonomy): domain Bacteria; phylum Bacteroidota; class Bacteroidia; order Flavobacteriales; family Flavobacteriaceae; genus Aquimarina; species Aquimarina algicola. The sequence goes on along the minus strand of NZ_VFWZ01000001.1, from coordinate 451,760 downwards.
CATATTTTTGTATCCTAAAAAATATTGATCATTAAATTTAAGATCTGCCGCATGAAACCATCTAATTCCTATAACCTTACTTAGCTTACCAATAATTTTCATATCTGGATAAAATTGCTCTGTATATTCCATCATTAGATAGATATGAATAGCATCTTTGATCCAGGCATCATAGCGAGGGTTGATCAATAGCGTATTTTCGAGATAATTTTCTGTAATAGTTTTTAATTGTTTGATTTCGTATTGAAAACCGTCTGGAAAAGGTCTCACGATATCCGGAAGTTGATTTAACCCATAAACAGGATTACTTTTATACTCATTTTGAGATACCAGAATTTTATCAAAAGGATAGGGGCCTAAACGATCTTCTAAAAAGTTAAGAATTCTTTTAATAGCGACAGATTTCATCTCGGGCATTAGATGATTGTCATAAATATTGCTGATAAAATCTACTTTGTCTGTAGAAAAACTATAAAAAGTAGGATTTTTTTCTATAAAAAGTTTTACTTCGTTTCTCTTAAGTCCATCTAGTACTACAGATTTATAGTTGTCTCCTTTGCTTGATACTTTTACATCTTGTGAGAGTTCACTAACTATATAATAGTTTTCAGGAATTGTAAAATTGATGTTGTAATTAGATGCAGGAGCATATAAATCATCTAGGTTTTTATGGCTGTATGTTTTCCACTCTTTGTCGTATATAGCAGGAACTAAGTGCCAATATTTTAGGCTAAAATTACCATTGTCATGATAACCAAATCTGGTAAATTTACTACTCGGTATTTTTACTTTATATTGAAAAGAAAATGTGTAGCTATCTCCAGGATAGAGTGGGGTAGCAGTTTCTACCCACAAAATATCAGGATTACCATCCTGTCTGCCCCAAGAAAGCGGTTTTTGTAAAGGGGTGTCCGTAATCTTTTGAATTATAGTACTGCCTCTCTCATAATCCTTAGCAAAATAAAAACGCTTTAAAAAATCTTCAGAAAAACGCTCTCCAAGAGGTGTTGTTTTATTAGAAAAAGCGTTCGCCCAATCATGAAATACTACTTTATTAAGTGTATCTTGAGAGGTATTAAAAAACTGAATTTCTTGATCAATAGTTAAGACTTTTTTTTCTACATCTATTTCAGCACTAATACTTATATCATGCTGTGCAGATACATATATACATGCAAAAGAAATAATTAAAAAAAGGTGTAATTTTTTCAAGTTCAGTTCTAGAGTTTAATTTGTGCTATTTATATAGAGACCGTAAAATAATTGAAATGTTATCAAAAAACGTTCCTAAATAAAAGATAATTTGTGTTTTTTTAGCTTTAGAGTCTATTATTATAAAATAGACTCTATACCACTTATTGGTTAAAAATTAGGACTTAAATTATATTCAGCATAGAATTTATCTAATATTTGTAGTACTTCTTCGGGAGTATCTACCATGTGTATAAGATTTAAATCTTCTGGACTAATATTTCCAAATTTTTCTAAAAGTGTATTTTTAACCCAGTCAATAAGTCCTCCCCAAAACTCAGTACTTACTAATATAATAGGAAATTTATCTATTTTTTTTGTTTGAATTAATGTCATTGCTTCAAAAAGCTCATCTAGGGTACCAAATCCTCCTGGCATGACTACAAATCCTTGTGAATATTTAACAAACATTACTTTACGAACAAAAAAGTAATCAAAATCAAGACTCTTATCACTGTCTATATATGGATTATTATGTTGCTCAAATGGTAAATCGATATTAAGTCCTACAGAAGTTCCACCTCCCAGATGAGCACCTTTATTTCCTGCTTCCATTATTCCGGGACCACCTCCTGTAATCACACCATAACCATGATCTACAATTTCTTTTGCTACTTGAACTGCTAATTCATAATATTTATTATCTGTTTTTGTTCTGGCAGATCCAAATATTGATACACAAGGACCTATTTTACTCATTTTTTCAAATCCGTTAACGAATTCTCCCATGATTTTAAAAATTGCCCATGAATCATTAGTTTTGATTTCATTCCAACCTTTATGATGTTGTTCTTTTCTCATAAAATATTTTCTTTTTATTGTAAAACGCCTAATTCTTTCTTTAAGAATCGTGCAGTATAACTTTTTTTATCTTTAATAATTTGTTCAGGAGTACCTTTTGCTACTACTTTTCCTCCATTTTTTCCACCTTCGTAACCGATATCAATGATATGATCAGCCATTTTAATCACATCTAAATTGTGTTCTATGATGAGTACTGTATTTCCCTTGTCAACAAGTTCATTCAGCACTTCCATGAGTACGCGAATGTCTTCAAAATGAAGCCCTGTCGTAGGTTCATCTAAAATGTAAAAGGTATTACCTGTATCTCTTTTTGATAATTCTGTAGCTAATTTAATTCTTTGTGCTTCTCCACCAGATAGAGTAGTAGATTGTTGCCCAAGAGTTATATAACCTAATCCTACATTTTGTATTGTCTTTAGTTTTCTGAAAATTTTGGGGATATGTTCAAAAAATAGGCAAGCTTCATTAATTGTCATTTCCAAAACGTCAGAAATTGATTTTCCTTTGTATCTGATTTCTAGTGTTTCTCTGTTAAATCGTTTACCTTGACAGGTTTCGCATTCTACATATACGTCGGGTAAAAAATTCATTTCGATTACTCGTAATCCACCTCCCTTACATGTTTCGCATCTACCGCCTTGAACATTAAAACTAAAACGACCGGGTTTATAACCACGAATCATCGCTTCTGGCGTCTTTGCAAAGAGACTTCTAATCTCAGAGAATACACCTGTATATGTAGCAGGGTTTGATCTTGGAGTTCTTCCGATAGGAGATTGATTGATGTCAATTACTTTGTCTGCATGCTCTAAACCTTTTATGCTCTTATAAGGCATAGGTTTCTTTACACCATTAAAGTAATGTGCATTCAGAATAGGGTATAAGGTCTCATTGATAAGTGTAGATTTTCCACTTCCTGAAACTCCTGTAACTGCAATCATTTTTCCTAAAGGAATATCTATAGATACATTTTTGAGATTGTTTCCTGAGGCTCCTTTCAAAGAAATAGTTTTACCATTTCCTTTTCGTCTTTTTTTAGGAACTTCAATTTGCTTTTTTCCGTTCAGATAGTCTGCGGTTAAAGTATTGTGTGCCTCAAGTTGTTTTGGAGTGCCTTCGCTTATGATTTCTCCTCCATGCTTACCTGCAAAAGGGCCAATATCAATTACATGATCAGCTCGCTCGATCATATCTTTGTCATGTTCTACTACAATAACAGAATTACCAATATCTCTAAGTTGAACCAAAGAATTGATTAGTTTTTCATTATCTCTCTGGTGTAAACCTATGCTAGGTTCATCAAGAATGTATAATACTCCAACTAATTGAGATCCTATTTGTGTTGCTAGGCGAATGCGTTGCGCTTCTCCACCGGATAAAGATTTACTACTTCGGTTAAGAGAAAGGTATGTAAGCCCAACATCAACCAAGAACTGTAAACGAGCATTAATTTCTTTTAAAATCTCTCCTGATATCTTTTTTTGTTTTTCTGTAAGAGCATTTGGTAACTCTCTAAACCAATCAGAAAGTTCTATAATATCCATTGCAGCTAATTCTGCAATATTTTTTCCATTTACCTTAAAATAAAGAGATTCTTTGCGTAATCTTGATCCATTACATTCCGGACATTCTATATTGTCCATAAAGTCTTTAGCCCATCTTTTTAAAGAGGTAGAATCACTATTCTTGTAGGTGTTTTCTATAAAAGTAGCAACTCCTTCAAAATCAATTTTATAGTCGCGTTTTACTCCTAAAGTTTTACTATTTACCGTAAACTTTTCTTTCCCTCCATATAGAATGATCTCCATGGCTTCTTCTGGTATAGAATGTATAGGATCACTTAATTTGAAATTGAATCGTTGTGCAATCAGTTCTAATTGTTTGAAAATCCAATTGTTTTTTTGCGGCCCTTGCGGAACGAGTCCTCCGTTTTTGATAGATTTACTATCGTCAGGTATAATTTTTTTGATATTTACTTCATATAGACTACCAATTCCATTACACTTAGGACATGCTCCTTTAGGAGAATTGAATGAAAAATTATTGGGCTCTGGATTGGGATAAGAGATTCCACTAGAAGGACACATTAAACTACGGCTAAAAAATCTAGCTTCTTTAGCTCCTTGTTCTATAACCATTAATACATCATCACCATGATACATTGCTGTATTAATGGTTTCCATGAGTCGTTTAGAATTCTCTTGATCTTCTGCTACTTGTAATCGATCAATAACGATTTCGATATCATGGGTTTTGTATCGATCAAGTTTCATCCCCTTGGTTATATCTCTTATTTCGCCATCAGTACGTACTTTTACAAATCCTTGTTTTGCAATTTGTTCAAATAATTCTCGATAATGCCCTTTTCGAGATCTTATAATTGGAGCAAGGATATTAATTTTTTTTCCGGAAAAATCTTGTATGATAAGATCTTTTATTTGCTCATCACTATAACTTACCATTTTTTCTCCGGTATTGTAACTATAAGCATCGCTGGCTCTTGCAAATAGTAACCTTAAAAAATCGTAAATCTCCGTAATTGTTCCTACGGTACTTCTCGGGCTTTTACTGGTTGTTTTCTGCTCTATTGCTATAACTGGAGACAGTCCATCAATTTTATCAACGTCCGGACGTTCTAAACCTCCCAAAAATTGTCTTGCATAAGCCGAAAATGTTTCGATATACCTTCTTTGACCTTCTGCATAAATGGTATCAAATGCCAAAGATGATTTGCCTGAACCTGATAAACCGGTAATAACGACTAGTTTTTCGCGAGGAATTGTTACATCTATATTTTTTAAGTTATGAACTCTAGCCCCTAAAACTTTAATATTTTCTTCTGATACAACCATAAATTCTAAACCAAGATTGCAAATGTAGGTATTTGAATTCTTTTTCTAAAATAGCTTTACTTTAGGTTTTTGTTAAAAGCTTTACTATTACCTAATGTTGATTCAAGTTTTTTGAAGCCACTTTAGTATTTTAGCCTTAAAATTATAAAAATATGATATTAGGTATAGGATCACGAATTAAACACGAAAAATACGGTTTAGGAGTAGTTACTAATGTTACTTCTAAGATGTATTGGGTAACTTTTATTGAAAATGGATTAGAAACGATAGATGTAAATGAGGATTTTGAGGTGATAGAAGGAGTAGAAGATGAAGTTGATACTATAAGTTTTTATGAAGTAGAAAAAACATTAAAACAAATTATAAAAAACTATAGTGATATTTCTGAAATTGTAACGATAGCTGATAAATGGAAGGGAGGAAAACTCATTTTAGAACCAAATGATACCAATCTAGCGTCTAAAGAAATTCCTATTGAGACATTTTTTCACAAAATTGTAATGGTTCGAGATAGAATTCGTGTAATGGAACAGAAAATTAATAGTAGTTCTTCTCTTGATGATCAGGAAAAAGTGGATTTACAACAATATATTACTCGAATTTATGGTAGTTTAACAACATTTAATGTCTTATTCAAAAATAAGTCACATCAATTTGTAGGGAGTAGCAAAGGTAAATCATAAATTAAAACGAGGATTAGTTGTTCCACGCTCTCATATTAGAAATAGGAATTTCTAATCCTAATAATTTGTGTGCTTGCGACAAATATGCGCCGCTTTCTGTGGTCATCCAATCTTCCCATGTGGCTTCAAGACCACCAATAGGAATAATAGACACCCACATTTTATAGCTTGTAGGAAGATAATTTTTATCTACTTTCCATAAATAAGAATCTCCGGGTGTAGATCCTCCAGAGGCATATGTGACAAGTAATCCTTTTTGATCATTATCTAAAGGTATTAACTGTCTTGTAGTTCCTTTGTCAAAAAGCTTATGTGGTGCAACAACCCAAAAAGAATCATTATTAAAAAAATCTAATGCTTTATTAAGTAGCTTTTGTTTTTCTTTTTCTGCTATATTCGAAGGCTTTTTTACATAGCTTTTTGAATGATTATTAAGATGTAATAGTATTTCATAATCCTCCCATTGTACCAATACGATATTTTGATTACGATCCCAAGTATAATGATGCTGATTTCTAAACGTCCATTGAAAATGTTCTGTCTTTACATAAGCATCATGTTGAACAGCCTCCAAAACTTTTAGAGCAAAATCATCTGCTACTTTTCCTCTTTCTCCTGTCGGGAGTTCTTCATTCAAAATAAAATATGTCAATGATATTACCAGGGTAACAACAATTACTACACTTAGTATGGTAATTTTAAGAATTTTGAGCAGTTTCTTTTTCAAAATAAGTCCTGTTTAGCGAATGTATAAGTAAAAATATACGTTACATTTCTTAGTTATTGTATTGAAGCGTAGTAATCAAAAGCTTTAAAAACCAACTCTTCTGGGACAGTACAGTTGTATTTTGCTTCTCCGATGGTATTTAGCAAAACAAAATAGACATTACCATTTTCATTCTTTTTATCATATACAAGAAGTTCGATTATTGCTTTGTAATCTTCTGGATCTATGTCAATTTTAGAAAAAGTAGCCAAAATAATAGTTGTAATTTCCTCTAGTTCATCTTTTGTCAAAGAAGATACTTCTGTAGATAAAAATGATTCCATGATCATTCCGATAGCAATTGCTTCACCATGTAGTAAAGTTGGTTTTTCGGGATGAGTCAAATAAAAAGATTCTATTGCATGACCTAGTGTATGCCCAAAATTCAAATATTTTCTGATATTTTGCTCAGTAGGATCTTTTTTGACGATATTATTTTTAATCACAACAGAATCATAGATCATTATATCAAGATCTTCAAGTTGTAGCTGTGAGAGATCGCTAATAGTATTCCAGTATTGCCTATCTTGAATAAGCCCATGTTTCAAAATTTCTGCAAATCCGCTACACATTTGATTAATTGGTAAAGTGTGTAAATACTCAGTATCGATCAAAACCATTTCAGATTCACTAATGACACCAACCATATTTTTCAGATTGCCTAAATCAACTCCTGTCTTGCCTCCAACAGAAGCGTCTACCATAGCTAATAATGAAGTAGGGATATTAATATAATTAATTCCTCTTTTATAAGTACAGGCAATAAATCCTCCAAGATCAGTAATCACGCCACCTCCTAAATTTATTAAAAGGCTTTTACGATCCATGCCTAATTCTGCAAGAGCATTCCAGACACCACTACAGGTTTCAATATTTTTATGTATTTCTCCTGCTTCAATCTCTATAACTTCTATATCATATTCGCCTTCAATTTTACTCATGAATAATGACAAACAATACTCATGCGTATTATTATCTACCAAAATGCAGATTTTAGAATGATTTGCTGATGAAAGATAAGTATTAAGAGCATTATAACACTCATTACCAAAGTATACGGTAGAATCTTTAGAAATTATAGGTTTCATTACTTATGATTATATAATAGACCGCGAAATTAAGTAGAATTTGCAATAAAATAAACTCACAAGTTCTATATTTGCAGATATGATAAATTAATCATTAATTATGGTTAAAAAGTAATGGTATTTGCATTATGTTTAGCCAAAAATTAAAGATTCTTAAAAAAAAGCATTAATGAGTCAAAATCAACTGTTTGAAAATACAGAAGTAGCATTCTCTCTCAAAAGTGATTCAGAATTAGAGAGAGCATATTTTTTATTTAAAATGATTGCCAATGAACCTCTTGTACGAATTGGTACTGCTGTAACTAATTTTGCAATCAAGGCACATTTACCTGTACAAGGATTGATAAGAGCTACAGTATTTGATCATTTTTGTGGAGGCGTTAATGAAGAAGATTGTTTACCCGTTGTTGATAAGATGTATGCAAAAAAAGTATGCTCTGTACTAGATTATTCTGTAGAGGGTAAAGAAGAAGAGGCTCAATTTGATGCGGTTTTACAAAAAACTATAGAACTACTAGAATTTGCTGATCAAAAAGATGCTATGCCCTTTGGGGTTTTTAAACCCACAGGATTAGGAAGGTTTTTAATCTGGCAAAAAAAGTCTGAAGGAACACCATTAACAGATAGCGAAACAAAAGAATGGGAGAGAATAGAAGAACGTTTTGATATCCTATGCAAGAAAGCTTATGATTGTGGTGTTGCCCTGCTCATTGATGCAGAAGAAAGTTGGATGCAGGATGCAGCAGACGAAGTAGTAGCCAAAATGATGCGAAAATACAATCGAGAAAATGTGATTATTTACAATACATTGCAATTGTATAGACACGATCGTTTTCAGTATTTACAGCGTTTGCATGAAGAAGCAAGAGTATACGGATATAAAATTGGAGTTAAAATTGTTCGCGGTGCGTATATGGAAAAGGAAAATGAACGCGCTATAGAGAAAGGATATCCTACACCGATTTGCAAAGATAAAGCACATACCGATGCAAATTTTAATACTACATTACGGTATATTCTAGAAAACATTAAAGATATATCTGTATTCGTAGGTACTCACAATGAAGAAAGTAGTTATCTAGCCATGCAAATCATGAATGAGCTTGCTATTGCAAAAGACGATGCCAGAGTATGGTTCGGACAGTTGTATGGCATGAGTGATCATATCAGTTTTAATCAAGCTGCTGATGGTTATAATGTGGCCAAGTACCTTCCTTTTGGACCGGTAAGAGATGTAATGCCGTATCTAATCCGTAGAGCAGAAGAAAATACCTCTGTAGCAGGGCAGACCAGCAGAGAATTAAACCTGTTATCTCACGAGAAAAAAAGGAGAAAACTATAAATTAAGAAAAATCTTCTCTTAGGTAAAAAAGCAATTCACTAGTGTCGGTAAAGCTTTTGATGGCAATAATTTTTTCATTAACTTTATTGTAAACAGCTTTAACGTAAAAAAGGTTATCTATAGAGAAAAAACAATAATAAAAATCTCTGTTTCTATCATTTATTGTAAGAATGTGCTTTCCTCGATTCCACATTTCATGATATTTTGAATCTAAACTTCTATTGTTAAATTCTTGATCGGGAGTAATTTTATACATAAGTAGTCAATTTTTTAAATTTTGGGTTATGATAAAATTACGGAAAAACCGTATTTATTGCAAGTGTTTTTTGTATAAACTACTGAAAAACAATTTTTTGATCAGTTGAGTTTAAAATAACAACCCTTGAAATAGAAAGGCATAAGAGTGATTTTTATATGGTAAAGAAGGTAAAATAAATAGTTCAAAAAACAGGTTTTTTAGATATCTAAATCAAAAGAAGAGCGTAATTTATCAATAAGAGGATTTTTTTCTCTAAGCTTTTCATATTTATCCTGAGGAGTAAACGCATATTTTTTTGAAGCCTCTTCATTTACAGTAATATCAATCGTAATGCTATAGTTGTCTAGTTTTTTGTATAAAAATTGTAGTAATCCAGCTTGTGCCGCCTCCATATCAACTTTCATAGATTGATTAGGAAGCTCTAGAGCCACAACATCTTTACCCTTGAGTTTGGGGATATTCATAGCAAACATAGAACCAATAATTCGTTCCCCTTTTTTATCTTGCATTTTTCCATATTCGATCCATGCCGCTTTCATTTCAGATTCAGAAAATGCTGATGTAGGTAGATTTTTGGGATCAACAACTTTCTCTACTTTGCTTTCTTGATGTTCTTTCTTTTTTCTAATACTACTCAATGACAAACCAGAGGTTTTTCGTTGTCTTTGAGGAATATCAGATTTCTTATCTATTGAAGAAGAAGAGGTATTTGAAACCGTACTGTTTTGATCAATAGTACTAATTGCAGGTTCCTCATTTTTATGTTCCTGCTTAACATCAATAGTATTATCACTTGCATCAGATGATGCCTCTGAATGAATTTGTTGAGATTTTTCTTTTTGTTGTAAAGAAACTTTTACAGGCGTTATTCCTTTTTCTTTGAAATATGAAGGAGGTATTATGTAATGTGGGTCATTTTTTTTTTCTCCATCCTTAACAAGGATAGAGGCTAGCTGCATTAAGCAAAGCTCTACGAGCAATCTTTGATTCCGACTGGTTTTATATTTCAAATCACAGTCATTTGCAAGTTCAATGCCTCTTATAAGAAATTGATGGGTAGCCCTTTGTGATTGATTGAGGTATTTGGCTTTTGTTTGTTCTCCAACTTCTAACAAAGCAATAGTTTCTTGATTTTTACAAACCAAAAGATCTCTAAAATGAGAAGCTAATCCTGCAATAAAATGATGCCCATCAAATCCTTGAGCCAAAATATCATTGAATGAAACTAGTAATTGAGGAATATTGTTCTCTAAAATAAGATCTGTAACAGAGAAATAGGTTTCATAATCTAAAACATTTAGATTTTCTGTAACGGCTTGGCGAGTTAAGTTTTTTCCACTAAAACTTACTACACGATCAAAAATAGAGAGCGCATCACGCATAGCACCGTCTGCTTTTTGAGCGATAATTTGCAAAGCATCTTCATCAGCAATAATTCCTTCCTGTTCTGCTACCTGCATCAAATGATTTTTTGCATCTGTAACGGTAATTCTTTTGAAATCAAATATTTGACATCTAGAGAGAATTGTAGGTATAATTTTATGTTTTTCAGTAGTGGCTAAGATGAATATAGCATGTTTTGGAGGTTCTTCTAATGTTTTCAAAAAAGCGTTGAAAGCCGCCTGCGATAGCATATGAACCTCGTCTATTATATATACTTTGTATTTTCCAACCTGAGGAGGGATACGTACTTGGTCGATCAAACTTCTTATATCATCTACAGAATTGTTAGAAGCGGCATCAAGTTCAAAAATATTAAATGCAAAATCTTCATCAGGATCTTGTTGATCATCTTGGTTAATCGTTTTTGCCAGAATTCTTGCACAAGAAGTTTTTCCTACCCCTCTGGGACCGGTAAATAGTAGCGCTTGGGCGAGATGATTATTCTCTATAGCATTAAGGAGCGTATTAGTAATCGCTTGCTGCCCCACAACATCTTTGAATGTTTGTGGTCGATATTTACGTGCTGATACTATAAAATGCTCCATTGCTACAAAGTTATAAATTGCATACAAATATAAAATGTAAGCCTCTGCTTTTTATTTTGAGTTATTAACAATAGTATTATCTGTTCAAAATACGATTAATACGTTATAGGATCAGAAAAAAATAATATTTTTGCGCAGAGCAGATCACCTTATCGCTCTTTATATTATTAAAGAGAGGAAAGTCCGGACACCGTAGCACAGTATAGCGGGTAACGCCCGTCCGTCGAAAGACGAGGACAAGTGCAACAGAAAGAATGTACAGGTAATGCTGTAGTGAAATCAGGTAAACTCTATGCGGTGCAACGCCATGTAAACCAGCATTTGAAGGTTGTGCGCCTAACGTTGGAGGGTAGGCGGTTTGATCTTGATAGTAATGTCAAGACTAGATAAATGATAAGGGCTTTATTAATAAAGTTACAGAATCCGGCTTATGATCTGCTTTTTCTTTTTTACAAATGAAGTGTTATAGGCACATTATTTGATACAGTTCTTTTTAAACCAACTGTAATGAATAATAGCAAAATAACTTTAGTCTTCTTCCTCTTTTCAATTTATTTTCTAACAGCACAAGATTTTCTCCCTACCAAAAGAGAATTATTTGATAAATGGGTGGTTATATCAAATAGTCCAAGTAATGATAACACCATTCATTTAATTCGTTCCGAAAGGTATAATAAGGTCAAAAAGAATGGTATCGAATTTTTTAAAGGAAAGTATACAGGAAAAACCCGAATTAAACATTTTAAGAATTACAAAGAAATAAAACGTTGTGGAAATTATAGTCCTTTTCACCCGGGAAGCCTAGTTGGAGCCGATCAAGCTGTTTGGAACTATGATACTTTTAATGGAATTTTAAAAGTTACACATCCAAGGCTGTTGAGAAGTAAATCCTTTAAAATAAAGAAAGAAAGCTCTTCAAAACTTATTTTGACAAAAATTTAATTTCTCTTTTAGAATTACTTTAACAAATTAAAACACCAATTTTCTCGTACATTGTAAGCCGTTACAAAACTGTTACGACAAAGTATTTTAGAAAAATTAATATACTTCTGGGAATAGGTAATTGATACACCTGTTTTCTATAAGTAATAAAAAGGAAAATTGAATTCATGAATATTGCTATTGTATGTTATCCCACATTTGGAGGGAGTGGAGTAGTGGCTACAGAACTTGGGATTGCACTTGCCAAATTAGGTCATCAAATACATTTTATGTCGTATAAGCAACCTGTACGCCTTAATCTTCTAAATCCAAATATTCATTTTCATGAAGTTAATGTTCCTCAATATCCTCTTTTCTTATATCAGCCATATGAATTAGCGCTGTCAAGTAAATTAGTAGAAAGTATTAAAAAATATGATATAGATATACTGCATGTTCATTATGCGATTCCGCATGCTTATGCAGGTTACATGGCAAAAAAGATGTTGGCAGAAGAAGGCATTCATATCCCAATGGTAACAACATTACATGGAACAGATATCACACTTGTAGGAAATCACCCTAATTATAAGCCTGCAGTAACCTTTAGTATTAATAAAAGTGATGTAGTAACTTCTGTTTCACAAAGTCTGAAAGACGATACGCTACGTTTATTTAACATCAAAAAAGAAATTGAAGTTGTACCTAATTTTATAGATATAAGTCAAAAAAAGACAAGTTTTACCGATTGTCAACGAGAATTAATGGCTACTCCTGACGAACGTATTGTTACTCACATTAGTAACTTTAGACCTGTAAAACGTATTTCTGATGTGATTGATATATTTTATAATATTCAGAAAGAAATACCGGCTAAATTATTAATGGTAGGTGATGGGCCAGAAAGAAAACCTGCCGAACAAAAATGTAAAGAATTAGGTATTAAAGACAAAGTTATCTTTTTGGGTAATAGTAATGAAGTAGATAAGATTTTATGTTTTTCTGACCTGTTTTTACTTCCTTCAGAAAGGGAAAGTTTTGGATTAGCGGCTCTTGAGGCTATGATGAATAAAGTGCCTGTTATTTCTAGTAATGCAGGTGGTATCCCAGAAGTAAATCTAAATGGAATTTCAGGATATTTGAGTGACGTAGGAGATATCGAACAAATGTCAAAACATGCAATAGATATTTTGAAAGACGATATTACATTAGAAATTTTTAAAGAAAAAGCCTACGAACAGGCAGAAAGGTTTGATGTAAACGAAATCGTTCCCAAATATGTAGCCATTTACGAGAGCGCATTGGCTATACATTAAGGAACGATTTGTTCTTTTATATATAACTAAGTTTAGAATTGGTAACGGATACCGATTCCTATATCGAAATCTAAATCATCATCGTCATTTCCAAATACAATCTCTGGTCTTAAGTCCAATGAGATCAATAACGGAATATCAAAATTATATTCAATTCCTATATCTCCTGCTATAAATACAAAGGTATCACCATCATCACCTGTAATACGATCATTATCATAATCCACAAAGATAAGTCCCCCACCAGGACCAACATACCAGTTAAATCCTTTGTCTAGATTAAATACCCACTGGTAGATCCCCGCTGCTTTTATAGCGTCAAAATTATCTTCGTCTCTCCATCCAAGGTCAAATTCTAAACGATTATTACCGCCTATACCCAATTGATAAGAGGCTTCTACACCAAACCCATCGTTATCTCCCAAACGAAGACCTAAGGCATGTTTTGCAATTTCTTGTGATTGAACAGTACTTATTGATGCTATTAAAAAAGCAGCAATGATCAAAATACGATTCGTCATAGTAAAATAGATTTTAGGTTAATTGTCGTCAAATATAACGTTACATATCTGTTTTTAATACGAGGAATCCATTTTTTTATGAAGATTTTTGTAATCCCATATCAGTACTTTCAAATATTTTGTCGGCAGAATCTGCTATAAAACCTTTAAATAGAGTACCATCATCTTGTGGATGTCGATATGAAAATTCATAATAACAAGTAGTGATTTTTTCTTTTTTCTCTTCAAAAGCTATTTCAATTGCATCAGCAAGAATACTTGATTGTTCTAGCAATACTTCTGGAGATCCTTTTATCTCTCCACCAGAGGTATTCATTTTGAAACCATTTGCTTTTAAGAACTCATTAACCTCATTGAGAGAATCAAAGGTTTTTAATTTGTTGACGTCTACAGTAAAATGATTTGAGCAAAACCCATTTACGTACATCCAAGCTGCATATTCTGATTCTTCGAGAAGAGTTTCATAGGTTTCATAAGATATAGAATCCCAAACACGTCCTTTCAAGATTAAATCTTCATCTTCAAATTGTTCTTGATCAACTTGACCGAGTATATTTTTGACTGTTGATTGTAATGTTTCTGAAAAATGCTCTAACAGCAGTTCGCTGATAAATATTTTTGGCGCTTCGGTATCTGTTTCATGCTCAAAATGTTTGGCATATAGTTTTTTAGTTTCAAAATGATACTCACCCATTGGTTTATAACCCATTGCAAGAAAAGGCTTCTCTAAAATATCAATATTGACTCTTTTATCGTTAAATGTACGGATAGCGATATGATCATTGTATATAATATTCCCTTCAGTCTCGAATAATGTTTTTATTTTTTGAGCGGATGGAGTTTTAGTAGTGTATTGTTTCCAAAGTTCTTCAAAGAAGTTATTAGTATTCATTTGTCTAAAGCTTATGATAAATTATTTAAAAAACATATAAAATCAGAACAAAATTATTAGTTTTGATTATATTTTTAAACATAGAGAATTGATTTAATTATAAAAAAACATCTTTTATGTTAATTTTACATCTTTTATCACTTTAAAGTGTTTAATTGATACTATCGAATCTATTATTTTTAATCATATGGAGCATTTTGATTACATAGATCAGCAAATTTTATTACAAATACGAGAAGATGCAAGAAAACCCTTTTCTCAAATAGCAGATGATTTGAAGATTTCAAATTCATTAGTACATCAAAGAATAAAAAAGCTGAAACAAAAGGGGGTAATACAGAAAGCAGAATTTGTTGTTGATGAAAAACAAATTGGTTTTCGTACAAAATCCTATGTAGGGATTCGTCTTCGAGAAGCGAGATACGCTACCGCTGTTGTAGAAGATTTAAAAAAGATTCCCGAAATACTAGAATGCAGCTATGTTTCTGGGTATTATGCGATTTTCATTCTTATTTTTGCAATAGATAATCATCATCTAAGAAGAATTTTATACGAACAAATTCATCTTATAGATGGTGTGGCCGGAACTGATAGTTTCATTTGTTTCGATACAAATTTTAAAAGACCTGTTTCTCTTAATACTTTAGGTAAAAATACTCATGATCAATAATCAAACTTTGACTTCTTTGCAACACCAATTAGATGGTGAATTGCAGTTTGACAAGCTTACAAAATCATTGTATGCTACAGATGCTTCAGTGTACAGAAGAATACCTTTGGCAGTTGCTTTTCCTAAACATAAAAAGGATATCAAAAGCCTAATTGACTTTGCTAAAAAGCATAAAATTGGTTTAATTCCCAGAACAGCAGGTACTTCTTTGGCAGGTCAATGTGTAGGAGAGGGCATAGTGGTCGATGTTTCCAAACATTTTACAAAAATACTTTCTGTAGATAAAGTAAATAAAACAGTAACCGTAGAACCGGGTGTTATAAGAGATGATTTAAATAGATATTTAGCTCCATACCAATTGTTTTTTGGTCCAAATACCTCTACATCCAATCGGTGTATGATTGGTGGTATGGTTGGTAATAATAGTAGCGGTACCACTTCTATTAAATATGGAGTCACAAGAGATAAAGTTGTTGAGATACAAACCATTTTATCAGATGGGAGCGAAGCTATTTTTAATAATATTACAAAAGAAACATTTGATAAAAAAAGAGAGCAAGACACCTTAGAAGGTAAAATTTACGATACAATATATCAGGAACTTTTTCCTGAAGAAATAAAAGAACAGATTATTGAGCATTTCCCTAAGCCTGAAATACATCGTCGTAATACCGGATATGCGATAGATGCTCTAATTGACACTCAAATATTCACAAATACAGACAAAATGTTTAATATGTGTGAACTTTTGACCGGTAGTGAAGGAACTCTTGCTTTTACAACAGCAATTACGCTAAAAATAGATGATCTTCCTCCAAAAGAAGCGTTGATGATCGCTGCCCATTTTAAAACTATAGAAGATTGTATGAAAGCAGTTGCCCCTGTAATGAAACATGGGTTATATACTTGCGAAATGATGGATAAAACCATCTTGGATTGTACAAAAAATAACATATCACAGCTCAAAAATAGATTTTTTATCGTTGATGATCCACAGGCGATACTAATGTTAGAGCTTAGAAGTCATGATAAAGAAAGTCTTCAAATACAAAAAGATGAATTATTACAAACGCTGAATCTTTCCGACTTAAGTTATGCTAACCCCGTTCTTATCGGAAAAGAAATAGATCAGGCTCTAGAACTCAGAAAAGCCGGATTGGGTTTATTGGGAAACATTGTAGGTGACAAAAAAGCGGTTGCTTGTATTGAAGATACCGCTGTAGCCATATCTGATTTGGATAATTATATACATGAGTTTACTGATTTAATGGACAAGCACGGTCAAAAATCTGTTTACTATGCGCATGCAGGAGCTGGAGAATTACATTTGCGCCCTATTTTGGATTTGAAAAAGAGTGAAGATGTGGTGTTATTCAAAAAAATAACTGATGATGTTGCTGCTCTTGTAAAAAAATATAATGGATCAATGAGTGGAGAGCATGGGGACGGAATCGTAAGAGCTGAATATATCCCATATATGATAGGAGAAGCGAATTACAAGATTATAGAAAATATCAAAACTGTTTTTGATCCTGATTATATTTTTAATCCCGGTAAAATTGTAAATGCCTACCCAATGGATCAAAAACTTAGGTATGAAGTTGATCGCAAAGAACCACAAGTACAAACGTTACTGGATTTTAGCGATTCTCTAGGCATTTTGAGAGCCACAGAAAAATGTAATGGAAGCGGTGATTGTCGTAAATCTGTTGAGGCAGGAGGTACAATGTGCCCAAGTTACAGAGCCACTAAAAATGAAAAAGATACAACTAGAGGAAGAGCTAATGCACTAAGAGAATTTTTGACCAATAGTGAAAAGGCTAATAAATTTGATCACAAAGAACTCAAAGAAGTTTTTGATCTATGTATCAGTTGTAAAGGGTGTTCTAGTGAATGTCCTTCTAATGTAGACGTTGCAACACTAAAAGCCGAGTTCGAATATCAATACCAAAAAGAAAACGGCACGTCTTTGAGAACAAAATTGTTTGCCTACAATAACAGATTAAATAATCTGGGGAGAACAGCTCCCGGACTCACTAATTTCTTTTTCAAAAATAGAGTAACAGCACAAATTTTAAAATCTTCTTTAGGAGTTGCAAAAGAAAGAGATTTGCCATTATTGAGTAAACAGTCCCTTAAGAGTTGGATAAAAAAGAAATTACCAAAACTACAACCTAGTAACCCAATACAATCTGTTTATTTTTTTATTGATGAGTTTACAAATCATCTAGATAC
Source organism: Aquimarina algicola (assembly GCF_006443095.1). Lineage (GTDB taxonomy): Bacteria > Bacteroidota > Bacteroidia > Flavobacteriales > Flavobacteriaceae > Aquimarina > Aquimarina algicola. Next base: position 434,172 of record NZ_VFWZ01000001.1, on the reverse strand, counting down.
GACTATTGGGATTGATGCTATTGAATTATTGACTCATTTAAATTATGAAATCAAAATCATAGATCATAAAGAGAGTGGCAGGACTTTTATCTCAAAAGGATTATTGGGGCAAGCAAAAAAACTTGCAAACGACAATATCCATATTTTTAAGGATATCATTAATGAAAATACACCGCTAATAGGCTTAGAACCTTCTGCAATATTAACATTTAGAGATGAATACATAAAACTTGCTAATCATAAAGAATATGCACAAAAAATAGCTGAAAATACATTTCTGATTGATGAATTTTTGGCTAATGAGGTTAAAAAGGGAAACATAAATAAACATAAATTTACGACTGATTCAAAAACGATCAAATTGCATGGTCATTGTCATCAAAAAGCGTTATCGAATGTACAGACTACATTTTCATTGCTTAATTTACCCGAAAATTTTAAGGTCACGATCATACCTTCGGGATGTTGTGGTATGGCGGGATCTTTTGGATACGAAAAAGAACATTATGAGGTAAGTATGAAAATAGGAGAGCAAACGCTTTTTCCAGCTGTTCGCAATGCTCCGCAAGATACAATTATAGCAGCAGTAGGAACCAGTTGCAGGCATCAAATATTTGATGGGACACAACGTAAAGCATTGCATCCCATTAGTATTTTGAAAGAAGCGCTGGTCTAGAAATGTACTCGTATCATATACAAAGAGCTTGCATCATTTTTTTGAGAAGTACCGGGAAGTATTTTTTGTTCAATGATCCCATCTCCGTTTTCATCAAAAACAGCAAAATCATCATCATTGATACATCCTAATGTATGGTCATCTATAAGCCAGATCCCTTCTAGTTTGTCATGTAAATACCCTGTTTTTTCAACCAGATCCGCGATAAGTTGTTTTTTGACAGGTACAATTCCTGCTGCTTCAATTTCTTCCCAGGTGGATTCTTCTATAGTTTTGTTTTCAATTAACAAACCAAACTCAGCAGAAATATCATCTCCGGTTACATCAGTTGCTTCAGAAATATCTATCTTATAAATATGTTTTTGCGCTATTCCATTTCCTGAGAAATTCCCATCTCTTTCGATTACAAGAAACTCTGAGCTAGAAAGCCCTACAATTTCAGAATTAGAAAGATTTGCTCCTTCTTGTCTATATAAAAATTGTTTTGTTTTACCTGTTGTAAGGTCAAAAGTTAAAATACGAGTAAGATCTGTACGTATTGTTACAGGGTTATATAGGGTAGATTGCATGATTCCTACAAGAGTTTTTTCATTTGGAGTAATCGCAAGCCCTTCCATACCGCGATTAGGCCTACGCTTTGCAAATACAGCAGGGATTTTTCGTCCACCATTACCTTCATTAACTCCAATAGGAGAAATCCTTTCTAATTCTACACCTTGATCAGAGTAGTGTACAATATGTGGTCCATATTCATCAGAAACCCAAAATGTACCATCATGCATGGCTACAATACCTTCAGAATCTAATCCAAAATCATCAAAAGGTAGTTGATTTCCTTCTAAATCATAAGGAATTTCACCGGTAGCACCTTTCCCTTCCGGATTTGGAATTCCAGAAATAGGAGTTCCGCTTGGGTTTTTGAGAAGAATTTCTTTTTCAAGAACAATTTCTGCATTTGATCGAATCGAGAAGAGTCCGATACGCGGAGTAAAATCTGATACAGGAAATTTTTTACCTTCTAAAAAGTTTGTATTAGGCCCGCGATCAGTAATAGCATAAAACATCCCTTTTTTGGTTGGATGTGCAGTTGCTCCCGAACCATATCCGCCATTACGTATTTCGACATCATTATCGATGGTAGTTAATACTTCGAACGGTAACTCATATTGAATGTTTTCTTTCAATACTAATTGGGGAGGTACAGAAATAGGGGATCCCGAATAATCATCAAGATATTGGCAAGAAAAAATAAGGACTGATACCATCAGCAAAATTGCGGTTTTAAAAGTTTTCATTAAGATAGTTTTGTGGTGATTAAAAGATTGAATAAGAAATTTATTAAAGGAATTACTACGATTTTTTCAAAAATATCTGATCCATTAACAAAGAAGTTTGTAGGTCTTCTGGATTGAGTGTTATATTTTCAATTTCTTCATTAATTTCTTCGTAAGCCTGCATTTGTTGTTCTTGATAATGTACAAGTTTCCACTCTTTATCATGATATTCGAGAGCAGTAAGATTCTCTATCCAATCTCCCGAATTGAGATACAAACAAGAGCCGTTTTTATTTACAAACTCTCTCATTTGAGGTTGATGGATATGTCCACAAATTACATAGTTATATTTGTTTTGTACTGCTAATTCTGCAGCAACATCTTCAAAATCATTAATGTACTTTACGGCTTTTTTTACACTATTTTTTATTTTTTTAGATAACGAAAACTTTTCTTTTCCCATCTGTAATAAAAACCAATTAATGGCTTGGTTCAAAAGAATAAGCATATCATATCCCCATCCTCCTAATTTAGCAAGCCATTTGGCATTTTGTATAGAAGCATCAAAAACATCCCCATGAAAAAACCATGCTTTTTTTCCATCCAATTCCAGTACAAGTTTGTCAACTAATTTAAAATCTCCTATCTGAGTGTCACTAAACTTACGGAGCATCTCATCGTGATTTCCTGTAATGTAAATAACATCAGTACCTTTTGAAGCAAACGAAATGATTTTTTTAATCACTTTCAGATGTGATTTTGGAAAATATCGCTTTCTAAATTGCCAAATATCAATAATATCTCCGTTGAGTATAAGAGTCTTGGGCTTAATACTGTTTAAGTAATTTAAAAGTTCTTTTGCTTGACAACCATAAGTTCCCAAATGAATGTCTGAAATAACAACAAGTTCTACAGTACGTTTTTTCATAAGAAAAATGGATAATAACTACAAATTACGAATACGTTTCTTAGAATGTAATTATCTATTTATGAGTATATTGTTATGAAAATTTAACCATTTTGATCTTTTGTTAACAGAACATTAAACGTTCCTTTTTTTACAAAAGTTATAAACAAGTTCAAGAGATATTAAACCGTAATAGTATAATACCTGTGGTGCATTTAGGTATATTGTTGATACTTCTGTCAAAGAAGAACCTATTTGATGTATTTTACCACGGGTTTACTTATTTGAATTTGGATGACTTTACCAAATTATATAAAAAAGTGATTAGACTGCACCTCAATATTTTTTTAAGAACCTGTAACATTTTGTCTTCACGTTCGTCTTGGGTTCATAACGTAAAAGGTAAATCATGAATTTAAAAGGTAGATCTCTAATTATTATGTTGCTTATAAGCTTGTTCTCTTGTTTTTCAAATCAAGCTCAAATAAAAGAAAAAGTATTTCTTCACGAATCTTGCCAATCCAAAAGCAATATAAAATCTGAGTTGAACGAAGCTCAATTTGTGCTTATCGGGGGTGTACCACAGTGGGTTACAATAAAAGGTAAGGATTGTTCGAATCCTATAGTTTTGATGGTACATGGAGGTCCAGGAAATCCTTTGAGCATGTATCATGATAGTCTTTTCCAAGATTTTGAAGAAAACTTTACTATTGTTCATTGGGATCAGAGAGGCTCAGGAAAAACATATCAAGCGCAATTCAAGGCAGAAAAGCTCACTTTAGATATGTTTACCAACGATAAATTGAGTGTAGATATTCTGGTAAAGGATGGTCTTGAAGTAAGTGATTACATTAGAAATAGATTAGGTCAAGAAAAAATAATCATTTCGGGCTCATCATGGGGATCGTTCTTAGCTACAAAAATGGTACATGCCGCGCCGAATAAGTTTCATTTTTATGTTGGTTTATCTCAACTTGTTAATGGGGATAAAACGTATATGGAGAGTTATAAAAAAGTTAAAGCGATTGCAGTAGAACGAGGTGATAAAGCTGCTCTAGATATTTTAAATAAAATGGGGCCACCAAGTTGGAGCCATCCATCCAGCTTTGGTAAGTTGCGTAGAATTATAAGAAGGTATGAAAACGAGACAGCAAGTAACCCTGTGCAATGGAAGGTCTCAAAAGAGTATACTTCTGAATTTTCAGACTCTAGATATGCTGTGTTTTCAGAGGAATTTTCATTTTTGAAATATATAGGATTGAATGGTGATGGAATGATAAATGATGTAGCTCTAGATGAATGTTGCACCGATTTGAAAATACCTATATATATTATACAAGGGAATAAAGATTTATTAACGGTGCCGAAAGTCACAAAAGAATTTTTTGAAAAAATCGTAGCGCCAGACAAAGAGTACATACAAATAGAGAATTCAGGCCACGATGCAAACATAGACATGCTGAATATGCAGTTAGACATGCTCAAAGCAGGTGCTGCAAAATATATCAAGAAAGAGTAATGGTTTTTCAATTATTAAAAAACTAATACCAACCCCATAGTGCATTTATGCACTATTGATTTTAATGTTGTTGATTTTTCTGTCAAAGATGAACTGGTTGAGGCACTATACCACAGTCAATGCTTTGATTTTAGATAATATTCTGGTTTTAAATCCTTCAAAGATTTTGACGTTACTTCTTCGTATTATGAACTGTTCCTACAATTGCGAGAACAGAGTCTCTATTCTTTTTTTGTTCTTTTGAAGATATAGGGCTGTTACCTGTAATTGTTTTGGTTGTTGCGCATTGGGGTGTCCAACCTAATAGTGCTGTCCGTACTTTAAATTTACTACCTTTCACTAGCTTGCACAACTTTTCCTAAATACACCATGGGTAGTATAATATTTTAGCGTATTACTGTCTATATTTTTCATAAAACACTCTTTATATATAGATGAAGGGAATATTAAAATATAAATAATGACTCAAACTAGATACTACAATAAATTGTTTTATGTATTACTGTTTTTTTGCTTGTGCATTAGTATATACAGCTGTAATACTGAAGAAAAACAAGCTGTCAAAGATCGCTCTCAAGATGCCATTGAAATTAAGATTGATAGTATAGTTTCTAAAATGTCTTTGGAAGAAAAAATAGGACAAACCGCTCAAAGAGGTAAATCCAGTAGAGTAAAAGAACTACCTCCGGAGTTGAAAGAAGCAGTAAGAAAAGGACAAATAGGGTCTTTTTTGAACATCATGAATAAAGAAGATGCCAAAGAACTACAGAGAATCGCTATAGAGGAGAGTCCTAATCATATTCCATTGATTTTTGCAAGAGATGTCATACATGGATTTAAGACTATATTTCCAATTCCTTTGGGACAGGCGGCTTCTTTTAATCCTGAAATTGTAGAAAAAGGTTCTCGAATTGCAGCGATTGAGGCAACTACAAATGGTATACGATGGACATTTGCTCCAATGCTTGATATATCAAGAGATCCAAGGTGGGGACGAATTGCAGAGTCAGCAGGAGAAGATCCATACTTGACCTCAATAATGGCTCAGGCATATATAAAAGGGTTTCAAGGTAAAGATTTATCTTCTCCCAATAGTATGGCAGCTTGTGCAAAGCATTTTATAGGATATGGAGCCGCAGAAGGAGGTAGGGATTATAATACTGCAAATATTAATGATAATTTGTTGCATAATGTGTATTTGAAACCATTTAAAAGTGCTGTAGAGGCTGGTTCTGCTACTTTTATGACAGGGTTTAACGAACTTAATGGCATACCTGCGTCAGGAAATCAGTATATTCTGAGAGATCAATGGGGGTTTGATGGTTTTGTAGTAAGTGATTGGAATTCTATCTTAGAAATGGTCAATCATGGATATGCTAAAGATGAAAAGCAAGCTGCTGAAAAAGCTATTAATGCAATGCTGGATATGGAAATGACAAGCATTACCTATCAAGATCATCTCAAAACGTTAATTGAAGAAGGAAAATTTTCTGAAAAACAATTAGATGAAATTGTAAAAAATATTTTAAGGGTGAAATTTAAGTTAGGTTTATTTAAAAATCCATATTTTGATCCTGATGATAGTGTTCTTTATACCCAAGAACACCTAGACGCAGCAAAATTAGCCGCTATAGAAAGCACCGTATTATTAAAAAATAACAACAATATATTACCGCTCAAAAATAAGCGTAAAATAGCCATTGTAGGTCCTTTGGCAGATGCTCCACATGAACAATTAGGTACATGGACATTTGACGGTGAAAAAGAACATACCGTTACTCCATTTGATGCTTTTAAGAAAGATAGTACGTTTGTTGTTTCTTTTGCAAGAGGACTTGAGTTTAGCAGAGACAAATCGACAAAAGGATTTCAAGAAGCGATAACGACTGCTCAAAAATCTGAAATAATACTATTTTTTGCCGGAGAAGAAGCTATTCTATCCGGTGAAGCACATAGCAGGGCTAATATCGATTTACCAGGCGCTCAAGAAGCATTAATTACAGAACTACATAAGACAGGAAAACCAATTGTATTGGTCCTTATGGCTGGTAGACCCATTACACTTACCAATATTATAGATAAAGTAGATGCGGTACTCATGACATGGCATCCCGGTACTATGGGTGGTCCTGCAATAAAAGAATTGATTACAGGCAACGTTTCCCCTTCGGGAAAATTACCAATCACATGGCCCAAAGAAGTAGGGCAAATACCAATACATTATAACCATAAAAATACAGGAAGGCCCGTTATTCCCGAAGAGTTTGTTTCTATGGATTCTATTCCTGTTGGAGCTTGGCAAAGTTCTCTAGGGAATACTTCTCATTATCTAGATACAGGGTACTTACCACTATATCCATTTGGATACGGGTTGTCGTATAGTAATTTTACGTTTTCTGATATTCAAATTTCTTCTAAAGAACCAAAATTGGGAGATACGATTATAATTAAAGTGACCGTTACAAATACGGGAGACCGAAAAGCAAAAGAAACAGTTCAATTGTATTTTAGAGATATGGTAGGAAGTGTGACGAGACCTGTTAAAGAATTATTGCGATTTAAAAAATTAGAACTCAAACCTAATACAAAAGAAGTTATTGAATTTAGATTCTCTACAAATGACCTTTCTTTTTATGGACCCGAAAAGAATTGGATCACAGAACCCGGAGATTTTAAGTTTTGGATTGCTAAAAATGCTCATGATACGTCTAATGAATTAAACATCAGTATCATTGAATAAAAATTATATTTATATCGTTTATGGAGTTTCAGGTTGTGGTAAAACTACTGTTGGAAAAAGAGTAGCGCAACTTCTGTCTCTTCCTTTTTATGATGCAGATGATTTTCATCCTCAAGTCAATATTGAAAAGATGTCTGAAGGTTTTCCTCTTAATGATATGGATAGAGAACCCTGGCTAACGATATTAGCGAATCAAATCAAAGAATGGCATGTAGAGAAAGGGGCTGTGCTAGCGTGTTCTGCTTTGAAAAAGAAGTATAGAAAAATGCTTCAGTCTATTGACGATCAATATATAAAATGGATTTTTTTGGACGTTACTATAGAGAATATTGCTTTTCGATTAGAACAAAGAAAAGGGCATTTTTTTAAAAAAGAGTTATTAGCTTCTCAATTTGATGATCTCGAAAGGCCGGAAAGTGGTTTCGTTATCAATGCAAATAAAGATATAGATACTGTTATTAATCAAATAGAATCAATGTTGAATCCACCAAAATCAGAAGTAGGACTTATAGGACTAGGTGTTATGGGAAAGAGTCTTGCTACAAATTTATTATCTAAAGGCTTTCATGTTTCAGTATACAATCGGCATGTTAAAGATCAAGAAGAAGACATTGCCAAAAATTTTGTAGAAACACAATCAAAAACTCACAATGTATTAGGTTTTGATGAACTTTTGCCTTTTGTATCTTCTATAAAAAGCCCCAGAACTATAATTTTAATGGTTAATGCGGGCAAACCTGTTGATTCGGTTATTGAAGCTCTATTGCCAATCCTCTCAAAGGGAGATTGTATTGTAGATGGAGGAAATTCACATTATCTAAAAACGATCGAGAGACAGAAATATTTAGAAGAAAAAGAAATACATTTTATAGGAGCAGGGATTTCGGGAGGAGAAGAAGGAGCTTTAAAAGGCCCATCGATAATGCCCGGAGGGTCAAAAGAAGCGTATCGTATTTCAGGAAGATTTTTAGAAGCAATTGCAGCAAAAGACAAAAGTAATAATCCTTGTTGTTCTTATGTAGGTCCAAATGGGTCAGGACATTATGTGAAAATGATACATAATGGTATCGAATATGCAGAGATGCAGCTATTAGCTGAAATCTATCATATACAAAGATTTCTTCTAAAAAAAACACCTGAACAAATTAGTGATGTTTTTTCTTCTTGGAAAGCTTCGGGGAATAGTAGTTTTCTTTTAGAAATTACAATTCAAATTCTTCGTAAAAAAGAAAATGACGCATTTTTGATTGATAAGGTTTTAGATAAAGCAGGACAAAAAGGTACAGGTGGATGGTCTACTGTGGCAGCACTAGAAATAGGAATGCCAATCAACACTATTTCTGAAGCTGTTATGGCCAGAAATCTTTCTGGAATGAAAACACAACGGAATAATGCCTCAGAAATATATCAATTCAAAAAACAAAAAGAGGTTGACGAAGTTGTATTAATGAATCATCTTCAAAAAGCATTTCAATTAACAAGTATTATCAATCATGCGATCGGGTTTGATATACTTCAAAAAGCTTCAGAAGAGTATCGATGGGAGCTTAATGTATCTGAAATTGCTAGAATCTGGACAAATGGATGCATTATTAGAAGTGATTTGATGGAAAAAATAGCAGATTTATTTTCAGATAAAAAAGACACATCTTTGTTATTGTTGCCCGATATCGTTGAAACCTTCAAAAAAAACTTAGATAGCCTTACTTACAGTGTTTCAAAAGGAATAGAAGCCGGGTATCCATTGCCGGTTATGTCTGCTGCGGTTAATTACTTTTTGACCTATACCGCTTCGCAATCTTCGGCTAACCTTCTACAAGCACAACGAGATTATTTTGGGGCACATACATATCAACGCGTAGATAAACCTTTATCAGAACACTTTCATACAGATTGGAAAGCATAATATTATGGAGTACAGATTATTGATAGCAGTTATTACAGGAGTTTGCTTGCTACTTTTTTTGATTTTAAAGCTCAGAATGCAAGCTTTTATTGCTTTGCTTATCGTTTGTATTCAAGTAGGAATTATGGTAGGCTTACCTGTGGATGAAATTTTGAACAGCATAAAAAACGGAATGGGTAGTACCTTGGGTTTTGTAGCTACTGTTGTAGGACTAGGAGCTCTTTTTGGAGGATTACTAGAACATTCTGGAGGAGCACAAGGTTTAGCTAACTATATTTTGAAAATAGCCGGAGAAAAAAATGCTTCATGGGCGCTTATGATTACAGGATTTATCATTGCCATCCCTGTGTTTTTTGATGTTGCTTTTATTATATTGGTTCCTATTGTCTATGCTATTGCCAGAAAAACGAAAAAATCATTATTGCTATATGCTATACCATTGTTAGCCGGATTGGCTATTACGCATAGTTTTATTCCACCGACTCCGGGTCCTGTGGCGGTTGCAGACATTATCGGAGCAAATTTAGGATGGGTTATCATTCTTGGGTTTGCTTGTGGGATTCCTGCCGCTATTATTAGTGGTCCTGTATTCGCTAAGTATATTTCACAAAAAATACAACTTTCGTTACCAGATAAAAATGTTGTTAAAGCTATAGAACAGGATAATTATCCTAATCCTATTATTATTATAGTAATCATAGCATTACCTATTTTATTGATCGTTTTAAAAACAGTTTTGTTAGGAGATTGGTTTGATCAAAACATGCTTCCTCAATCTATTATCTACACCATATCACTTTTGGGGCATCCATTTACAGCACTGATCATTGCAAATGTAATTGCATGGTATGTATTAGGAATACAAAGAGGTACGAGTAAAGATGATTTACTAAAATTATCAATGAAATCCTTTCAACCCGCCGGGGCAATTATATTGCTCACTGGAGCTGGGGGAGCTTTTAAACAAATATTAGTAGATACCAAAGCAGGAGAATTATTAGCTTCTTCTATAGAGAGTTCAAATATTAATCCCTTGTTATTTGCATTTATATTAGCAGCATTAGTAAGAGTATTGCAAGGGTCAGCAACTACAGCAATGATAGCAGCAGCAGGTATTACGGCTCCTATTATAGCAAAAGGAGATTTTAGTACTATACAAACGGCACTTTTTGTAATATCAATTGCTTCTGGGGCTACAATTTTATCTCATGTAAATGATAGTGGATTTTGGCTAGTAGGACAATATCTTGGACTTACAGAAAAACAAACCTTTCGTTCGTGGACAGTTATGACTACCTTGATTGCATGTACAGGGGTACTAGTATCGCTTATATTATGGATGATTTTTTGATTTTTATACAATGAACTCGTTTAAACTTTTTCAATTTGCTAAAAATTGCTCTTTTTAGCCCTGCTATGCAACTCAAAAAAGCCTGTAACAAAACTAAAAACTTCTAATTTTCGCTTAAATCCGAAAAGTTTAAACGAGTTCAATAGAAAATGAGGGTATACACCCTCATCTTCATTACGATCAAAAATTGATTGGTCTCATTTTGATGTATGACATTGTTGTCCAAGATTAGCATCACAATTTTTGATAAGCCTACCTCCGGCGATCATTTGTTGTTGGCTTTTTTCTAACACTTCAATACCTGATACTTCTAATAAGTTTTTAAGCATGATTTGTACTTTTTTTAGATTAATAAATATTCTATGTTTTAAAATTATTTGTATTCTAAACATTATCCTCCACTAGAAATAGTAGAAATAGTGTAGGATTCATTTTTCATAAAAATTTGATTAAAATAAACCCATTTTTAATGTTTTAATGTAAAAGCAATACTTTAACTGAAAAATTCTAATCTTAACTCTCTTATAAATAAAAGAATCATTGTTCTTGTATTTTACTCTTATCAAACTACTGATACTTGTTTTGTATCTAAAGATTAACAATTACATTTGTCTAAAATTCAAAATTCATGGCAGGAAACACTTTTGGAAGTATTTTTAAACTCACTACGTTTGGAGAATCACATGGAGAAGCTATTGGAGGCGTCATAGATGGGTGTCCATCTGGGGTAAAGCTAGATCTAGAGGCTATTCAAGAAGAATTAAATCGACGTAAACCCGGTCAATCTGCTATTGTTACACAACGTAAAGAACCTGATACTGTTGCGTTTTATTCTGGTATTTTTGATGGTATTACAACAGGTACTCCCATAGGTTTTGTAATTAAAAACGCGAATCAAAAATCAAAGGATTATTCTCATATTAAGGATTCTTATCGCCCTTCGCATGCTGATTATACCTATGATCAAAAATATGGAATCAGAGATTATAGAGGAGGAGGTAGGTCTTCTGCAAGAGAAACTGCAAGTAGGGTAGTAGCGGGTGCAATTGCCAAACAAATTCTACCTAATATTTCCATAAATGCTTATGTAAGTGGTGTAGGAAATTTAAAATTAGAAAAACCATATACTGAGCTTGATCTTTCACATACAGAGCAAAATATAGTACGTTGCCCCGATCCAGAAATGGCTCAAACTATGGAAAATTATATCAAACAAATTAGAAAAGAAGGTGATACCGTAGGAGGGATTGTAAGTTGTGTAATTTCTGGAGTTCCTGTTGGATTGGGCGAACCTGTATTTGATAAACTACATGCAGAATTAGGAAAAGCCATGCTTTCTATCAATGCCGTAAAAGGTTTTGAATATGGCAGTGGTTTTGAAGGTGCTCAATTAAAAGGAAGTGAACATAATGACCTTTTTAATAATGATGGTACCACAAAGACCAACCTTTCTGGAGGGATTCAAGGAGGGATTTCTAACGGGATGGATATTTATTTTAATGTTGCCTTTAAACCTGTGGCTACTATAATGCAAAATCAAGAAACTATCGATAAGGATGGTAACACAGTTACAATGCAAGGAAAAGGAAGACATGACCCTTGCGTAGTTCCTAGAGCCGTACCTATCGTTGAGTCTATGGCGGCTTTAGTTCTTGTAGATTATTGGTTAATGAACAGAACTATTAAAAAATAAATTTCTTCCAAATTAAATACTCAAAGTAACTTTATTTTAATCATAGCATACGTAGCATTTACATCTAGATAATTGAGTAAATCTTAATTTATGTGTACTTTTTTTGTTTTTAATTTATATCTTCGACGCTGTTTGTCTTAAAATTTTAAAGAATTCTTATGAAGAAAATTGCATTACATTGGCAAATCATGATCGGAATGGTACTTGGGGTACTATTTGGGTTTTTAATGACAACTGTATCTTGGGGTAAAGGGTTTACAGGCGATTGGATAGCTCCTTTTGGAACTATTTTTGTCAATTTATTAAAACTAATTGCAGTACCATTAATTTTGGCTTCTCTCATTAAAGGAATTTCTGATCTTCAAGATATTTCAAAATTTAGAACTATAGGAGGGCGAACTATACTAATATATATACTTACTACAGTAGTCGCTATTACAATTGGATTACTGATTGTAAATACTTTTAAGCCTGGAAATGGAATCACTCCTGAAACGATAGAAAAACTTACACAAGAATATGCCGGCAATACTAAAATTTCTGAACGTATTGCTGAAGCGGGGAAACAACAGAATAATGGGCCTTTACAATTTGTGATAGATATGGTTCCACAAAATGCTATAAAGGCAATGAGCGATAATAAGATGATGTTGCAAGTAATATTCTTTGCTATTTTTCTAGGTATTAGTATGCTATTGATAAAACCAGAACAAGCAAAACCTCTCAAGAAGTTTTTTGATAGCCTCAATGAAGTGGTTTTAAAAATGGTAGATCTTATTATGCTTACTGCTCCCTTTGCTGTTTTTGCACTTTTGGCGAATGTAGTAGTAACTTCTGATGATCCAGATATTTTATTGGCGCTATTGCGATATGCAAAAGATGTTGTTATTGGATTAGGGTTAATGATAATTTTCTATTGTATCCTAGTTGCTATTTTTACAAAAAAATCACCGATATGGTTTTTAAAACAAATTAGTCCTGCGCAATTATTAGCATTTTCTACAAGTTCTAGTGCAGCCACTTTACCGGTAACTATGGAAAGAGTAGAAGAACACATCGGTGTAGATAAAGAAGTATCTAGTTTTGTACTACCTGTAGGGGCCACTATTAATATGGATGGAACAAGTCTCTACCAAGCAGTAGCTTCGGTATTTATTATGCAGGTTCTTTGGCCTGAAGGATTAACATTTGGTAATCAAATAACAATTGTATTAACAGCTTTACTGGCATCTATAGGTTCTGCGGCAGTTCCTGGGGCAGGTATGGTAATGCTTGTTATTGTTCTTGAAGCAGTTGGTTTTCCGACAGACAAATTACCAATTGGATTAGCGCTTATATTTGCGGTAGATAGACCACTGGATATGTTGCGTACCACAGTTAATGTTACGGGTGATGCTACGGTTTCTATGATTGTAGCGAAATCTGTAGGGAAACTGGGAAATCCAAAGGTCAAAAACTGGGATGATAACTATAACGGATAGATTCTAGGGAGTTTTATTTTTTAAATCTCCAGTTTTTGAGTACATCGAATAAAAAAGGATATTCGAACTCTCTATCTGGATTCCAGATCATGGTTAGTTGTGCTTTTTGCTTGATTTTATCCAATTCTATAGTTTTTATATGTAGTTCTTGTCTATGAAGAGAAGATATTGGTTCTAATGATATTCCTAATCCTGCTTCTACAAGTCTAAAACTAGTACTGGCCGAGTCTGTTTCGTGCACAATTTTAGGAGAAAAACCTGCATCAATACATATTGATCTTAGAATATGTACATAATTAGGCCCATCAGTTATCGATGGAAAAATAAACTCTTCATTAGCAAAAACAGAAAAATCAGAATAATTTGCCTTAGATATTATATGTGTTTCCGGTAATAAAACAACAAAATTATCTATATGTATGACTTTACTATTTAAATTAAAAGGAACCATAGGATTCGTAGCAAAACCGATATCGATTTCATTTTGTTGTAATGCAACATATTGATCACGATTGTTCATTTCTTTTAGTACTGATTTTATCCCTGGTATTTGTTGATTTATCGTTTTTAGAATATCAGGTAGTATCGTCTGCATTATAGAGTGTGTAAACCCTATTTTTATTTCACCTGCTTTACCATTATGGATATTAGCAGTTTGTTTTTTGGTTTTTTCTAACTGACGAATTATTTTTTTTGCTTCTTCTACAAAATATATCCCACTAGGCGTTAAAGACACATTACGTTTATCTCTTTTGAAGATAATTGCTCCGATTTCTTCTTCTAATTGTTTGATTTGCCTGCTTAAAGCAGGTTGTACAATATTAAGTGTGGTCGCAGCACGAGTAAAGTTGAGTTTTTCTGCCAAAACCACAACATTTTTTAATTGTTGCAAATTCATTAATACACTTTTGTTATAAGTTGATCAAAATTAAGTATTTTTTATTATAACTAAGCTTTGCTAATTTAGCATCATAAAAGTAAGAGTACAATCAAGTCTAAATTTGAATGCCATATGCAAAAGTTAGAATCAACTTCTATATTAAATCATGTTTATGATACCCAAAAATTTAGAAAAACAGGGCATGAATTGATTGATACATTAGCTAATTATTTAGAAGATGTAACGACAAATAAAGATCAGCCTGTTATTCCTTATACAAATCCTGAAGAAGAATTAGAATATTGGAAACAAGACTTTGCCTCTAATTCTGATATTTCTGATGTATTTAAGAATATAATTAATCGCTCTATACATGTACATCATCCGAGAAATATGGGGCATCAAGTTGCTGTACCGGCTCCTATTTCTGCATTGACAGGTTTGATTTCGGACCTATTAAGTAATGGTACGGGAGTATATGAAATGGGGATTGCATCTAATGCAATAGAAAAAATAATCACTGATTTTGTGTCTAAAAAGATTGGATTTACTTCTAATGCTTCTGGTTTTTTAACTTCAGGAGGTACCCTAGCCAATCTAACTGCTTTATTAGCCTCAAGAAAAACAAAAGCACCAAATGATGTTTGGAATAACGGAACTAACGAAAAATTAGCAATACTTGTTTCTGAAGAAGCTCATTATTGTATTGACAGAGCAGCAAGAATCATGGGATTGGGAGATGAAGGGATCATTAAGGTTCCTGTGAATGAATATTATAAAATAGATATAAAAGAATTAGAACACAGTTTTAGTCTGGCACAGTCAAAAGGATTACATGTGATCGCAGTGATTGGATGTGCTTGTTCTACTGCTACAGGCTCTTATGATAATCTAAAAGAACTGGCAAACTTTGCCACAAAACATGATATATGGTTTCATGTTGATGGAGCACATGGTGCTGCCGTAGTATTTTCTAATCAATATAAACACTTGATCAATGGTATAGAACATGCCGACTCTGTGGCAATAGATTTTCATAAAATGCTAATGACACCTGCATTAAACACTGCTTTACTTTTCAAAAATGCTGATGATGCATACAGTACATTTGCACAGAAAGCACAATACCTTTGGGAATCTCAGAATACAAGAGAATGGTATAATTCAGGAAAAAGAACTTTTGAGTGTACTAAATTTATGATGTCTATTAAAGTATATAGTATTCTTAAAACATATGGAACAGAAGTTTTTGAAGAAAATGTAGATCATTTATACAAAATGGCAAGAGTGTTTGCAAAAATGCTAGAAGATAGGACAGATTTTGAGCTTTTTATGACTCCTGAGGCAAACATCGTTAATTTTAGATATATACAAAGTGAAAATGGTGACCTTAATACGTTGAATAGTAACATCAGAAAAAGACTATTGGAGTCGGGTAAGTTTTATATCGTACAAACAACAATTAATGATAATTTGTATTTAAGGACAACGCTAATGAATCCTCTAACAACAGAGCAAGATTTGCTAGAGCTTTTAGAGGAGATTAATATAATTGCACTAACATCACATTAAAATAATATTGTTTCTTTTATCATTGTAGAACGGGCATCTAAACAAAGATTTAGATGCCCGTTTTCTTAATTATTTTAAACAAAATTTTATTAATTGATATAGAACTTTACATAGTGTCAATATTTATTTTCTGACTGTTCCTGTAAATACGCTCGCTTTTGAATTAAAAGGATTTCCAGAAGCTCTGCGCATCAATACAATTTGCCCTGCGTGCCATATAGCATCTGCTATAGGGCCATTTATACTGTTCCAAAATGGAAATTCTGAGGTATTCTCATTATTTTTAAAAATAATCTTATATTCCTCCAAATTATTACTTTTCATAAGAATTTCACTTGCCTTTTTAAAATTTTCTAGTGTTTTTTTACGCGCTTCGGCATATGGTAATTTGGGTTCTTTAACATTTGTATCTATTGGAGTTTTAGTTGCTATGTTGAGGATAAATATGGATAAACCATGAATATGCTGAATGGTTTCTTCTGTGCTTCTTGCTTTGTCACTTGGTTTATACATGAGGTCATCTTTAACTAGCCCTTCTGTAGCCCAATAGTATCTAAAACCTAAACCATCTATTAATCTTGAAACAACAGATCCGGCAGTATAGTTTTCAGGATATTGCGGTATTTCATGATATGGTAAATCTTTATTTTGTGAATACATAGAGATACTTAAGAAACTTAAACATAGTAAGAAAAAATGTCTCATTTAAAATCAATTTTAAAGTTAGAATACTACTAAATGTAAGATATGTGTGATTGCAAAAATGCATAATTTTATTGATCTATTGTGTTTTTTATAGTTTTTATATCAAAATAACAGTACATCAAAAAAGTGTATATATTTGATTATCAATAATTATGGTTTTACCGTAATTGTATTTAGGGGAAAACACCCCTTTCATTTTTAGTTAAAGCCCCCTTACATAGTATTATTTCTGGTCTTATTTTTGAGACATAATTCATCACACACCAAACTTTTTTAAAATGAAAAGGCTTTTACTACCCACAATTTTGATAGCATTTGCTATTGTATGTTTAAGTATTATCCATATTGATAATGTAAATAAATTAGATGTACAGTCTAACGAATTAAGAAAAAAACATGAAAATCACAGTGTAGATATTGAACAAGGAGATTCTTCTATGATAGAAGCAAAGATTAAATGAATAACAAAAGATGATTCTTTATCTATTGATCAATAAAAAGAGCTCTAAGTTCGGGGGTTGGTATCATACAGCTTTCTTTTTTGCCAAACCACTTATATCTGTTCTTAGCAACGATATCATAAACCCAGTCTCGTAAAAATTTAGGAAGAATAAGGAAAACAGATAAAAAAGGATATAAACCAGACAGTTGTTTTGCTATATGCAAAGCAGCTGTCGACTTATGGAAATATGTCATTTTTTTCTGTTCAATAAGGAGTATAGAATCCAGTTTTGAAGTGTCAATATTTCTTTGTTCAATTAATTCTTTACCTATATCACTTTGTAAAGAGGCGTACCGAAAAGTATCTTTCTTATCATGTTTGATGATAAAGTTGATCGCATTGTTACAAAGATTACAAACTCCATCAAATAAAATAATTTTTTTCCCTTCTTCTAGCATATCACAAAGATAATTCTAAAATAGAAAACCCTATAATTAATTATGAAATTGTTAAGAACCATCAATTTACGATAATAGAATCGATGACTTCTTGTGTGGTAATCTGTAAATTTTTTGGTAATTTATTATCTTTTGGAATAACAGCAAGATATCGATCATTATTAGAATCATAGACTTGCTTGAAAATGGGATCATCTAATTCTAGAATATCACAAATTTCTTTGATCAGGTCCAAATGGTAGATCAAATCTGTACTACCAAGATGAAAAACTCCTTTTTTATTTCGATTTATTATATAATGAATTTGCTGTGTGAATTTAGAAATTGAAGTAGCGTTAATAATCACATTTGGAAAAACTTCTATAGGAGCTTTTAATTCGTAAAGTGTTTTAATTTCCTGTACTCTCGGAGTAGAAGCACCAAAAATCATTGGAACTCTTGCTATAACATATTTATGGTTAGGCAATCGCATTAAAGCATTTTCTATCTTAATTTTAAACCTACCATATACACTTTCACTTAATGTTTTGTCATATTCGTAAGAAGGATAATTGATAAATGCATCAAATACATTGGCGCTAGATACAAAAATCATTTTTGATTTATGATGTTGTATCCATTTAATAACTTGCTGATGAAAATAAAGTTGAGAATTAAAATTTCCTCTTATAGCAGTAATTATAATAGAAGGTTTAAGATTATCGAGTAAAATAGTGATATCTTCTAACTCCATATCAAATTGAAAAAACTTCTGATTTTTTTCGTAAAAATCATTATCAGTACAATAGGTACCATAGGTATCAAAGTAAGAGTTCAGCTCTTTATAAAGAGCCTTTCCTACAAATCCACTGGCACCTATGATCAAAATCTTTTTCAAACTGATATAAAAAAATTAAGCTTCAAGTAATTACTGTCGTAACCCTGAAACTTAACATACTTATTTTTATTATAAATAGTTTATCCTTTATAAAAAGGTAATTTTACAATTGTAGCGGGTATAACTTTTTTTCTAATTTGTATGTAAACCTTGTTTCCGGGAGCGGCAAGAGAGGTGGGTACATATCCCAATCCAATACCTTTACCTAACGAAGGAGACATCGTACCAGAAGTTACAACTCCAATCTCATTTTGGTCTTCATCAACAATAAGGTAATCTTTTCTAGGAACCCCACGTTCATCTAATTCAAAACCAACTAGTTTTCTTTTTACTCCTTGTTCTTTTTGTATGGCTAGTGCTTCAGAATTAATAAAATCTTTTGAAAATTTAGTGATCCAACCTAATCCGGCTTCAAGAGGAGAGGTTGTATCATTAATATCATTTCCATATAAACAATATCCCATTTCTAAGCGTAAGGTATCTCTAGCAGCAAGACCAATAGGTTTGATTCCAAAAGAAGCTCCCACTTCAAAAACTTTATCCCATATTTGTTTGACTTCAGAGTTTTTACAATAGATTTCAAAACCACCGCTACCAGTATATCCGGTTGCAGATATGATCACATTTTCTATTCCTGCAAAATCTGCGACCTTAAAATTATAAAACTTTATCTCATTAAGATCAACAGATGTTAATTTTTGCAGCGCTTCTATAGCTTTAGGTCCTTGTATTGCTAGCAATGAATATTGATCTGATAAATCTCTCATATCAGCATTCATACTATTTTGACTACTAATCCAATCCCAGTCTTTTTGGATATTTGAAGCATTAACAACCAAAAGATATTTTTCTTCATCTATTTTATAAACAATCAGATCATCCACGATTCCTCCCTTTTCATTAGGAAAACAACTATACTGAGCTTTTCCTACAACGAGTTTCGAAGCGTCATTTGTTGTTACTTTTTGAATAAGTTCTAATGCATTAGGACCTGTGATGAGAAATTCTCCCATGTGAGAAACATCAAAAACACCAACGCCCGATCGTACTGTTTCATGTTCGATATTCACACCTTCGTAAGATACTGGCATATTAAAGCCGGCAAAAGGAACCATTTTGGCACCTAATTCTATATGAGTTTCTGTCAAAGCAGTATTTTGCATAATAAGGATATTTTTATAGGATTAAAAAACCGATGCCGAAAGTAAAAAACTTTGAGTAGCTATACAATGCTTTTATGTTATAATCCCTATAAAATATAATAAGTAATTTCTCTATCTCTTTTATTTATAATGATTTACTGTTAAAATTTCATCTAATTATATATAGTAAGTATACCGTGCTTATACTGTAAATTATTCACTAATAATGAAGGGATTACCGTATCATTTGTATATCAAACAAACAAAAAAGTATCAAAAAAAGAGCTTCAATATTATTAATGTTAATTATTTGTTTCGGTGTCGTTAAAAAAAATATTTATCTTTAGGATGAATTATTCTTGATGTGAATAGGGAATCACAAATAACAAGCGACTTTTTAATTAAGAATATAAGAGAGGGAAATGAAGAAGCATTCAAAATTCTTTTTGAACTCTATTATAGCAAATTGTTGTACGTGGCTCAGAACTATATTTCTAATAAAGAAGATGCCGAAGAAATTGTACAAGATGTATTTGTAAAAATCTGGAAAAAAAGAGCTGACATCAGTATAAATATTAATGGTTACCTGTTTAAGAGCACCAAAAACTCTTGCCTCGATTATCTAAGATCTAAAAAAAATAAATTAAGCCGTTCTAATAATACGCTACAATTAGAAGCGGTTATTAATTATAATGCACTTAGTGATTCGTCTGCCTCTTTACTTTTAGAAAAGGAACTAGAACAAAAAATCTATGCTAGTTTATCACTACTTCCAGAAAAATGTAAACGTGTGTTTATAAAAAGTAGAATCGAAGGGTTAAAAAACAAAGAAATATCAGATGAACTTGATATTTCAATTAAAACGGTAGAGAATCATATGTCTAAAGCCATCAAGCATATGAGACTACATCTTAGAGAATTCTTATCATTTTTCTAAAAAAACAGAAAACTCTCTAGGGGTTAAATCTTTTTTATACGTCTTTATTAGTATAAGGCGATAAAAAATGCAAAAATCACATCTTATACAATATATCAAAGGAACCCTACATCCAGAGGATAAAAAAGCTGTAATTGAATGGATTAGAGAAGATGTAGCGCATCAAAAAGAGTTTAATTTGCTCAAAGCAAATTATATAGCATCTACTATAGAAACTTTGGATGATATTAATATTGATGAACCATTCCATACTGTGCTTTCAAAAAGGAAAAAGAAGAAAAAGAACTATTATGTTGCAGCGGTAGTCATGCTATTGGTATTACCGGCTTTGGGATGGTATTTTTCCTCTTCTTCAAGTAACACTCTTATTGCTGATGTATCCAACTTATTTAATTTTAATACAGAAATAATTCATACAGAGTATGGGGATCATAAAACAATAAAGCTTCCTGATGGTTCTATTGCAATTTTGAATTCTGGAAGCCAATTAGAATATCCAAAAACCTTTAATGATACTATTCGAGCCGTAACGCTTACGGGGGAAGCATTTTTTGATGTAAAAAAAGATTCTAGCAAACCCTTTATTGTTACAACAGAAACGCTAAAAATTAAAGTTTTAGGTACATCTTTTAATATTAAATCATATCCAAAAGATGAAAATATAGAAACTACATTAGTCAGCGGTAAAGTTGAAGTCCATGAACAGAAAAACAAAGCCCCTGTGACTTTATTACCATCTCAAAGAGCAATTTTTAATAAAACTCAAAACAAAATTGAAGTTGATCAAGTTGATTCTCAAAAGATAGTTGCCTGGCGACAAGGAAAACTGATTTTTGATAAAACACCTCTTAAAGATGTAGTTTCTGATCTAAGTAGAAAATATGATATACAATTTGTAATCAAATCAGATTCACTTTTGCAATATAAATACACAGGAGAATTTGATAACCTATCATTAGAAGAAGTTCTGGAAGTATTAAAAATATCTTCTCCAATTAATTATAAACACATAAATAATAAAATTATGCTCAATTCTGAATAATAAAAACAAAAAGAGAGTGCGGCAACACTCTCTTTAAAAGTCATTTAATTAGATCCAAAGTAGAATAATTAAAATCATATAAAATTATGAAAAAAAACTTTCATGGTGTTTTTATACCTAAAAAACATCTTATTAGAATTATGAAAATCTATTCGCTTCTTATTTGTATTACTATTGCGAAGTTGTTTTCATCTACTACATATTCTCAAAATATTTCAATTCATTTAGACAAAGTAACACTACAAAATGCAATTAAAGAGATAGAAGGTAAGAGTGAATATCATTTTTTCTATAATAACAATTTGATTGATATCTCTAAAAAAGTATCACTCAAAGCAAAAAATGAAAGAATAGAGAAAATCCTTAGAGAATTACTTAGTGATACAAATATCAACTTCAAGATTTATAAAAATCAAATCGTTTTGTTTCCCAAAAATGTAAAATCAACTGGGCAGACAATGAAAAACCTTATCGATTTGGTAGCCAAAAATTCTAGAAGTTCTATAGTGGTAAATAGCCCTCCCAAAAAGAGTACGGTACAAAATAAAGTATCTGGAACTGTCATTTCAGAAGAAGGACTACCCCTGCCAGGAGTTAATGTTGTTGTAAAAAACTCAAATAAAGGAACATTAACAGATTTTGATGGTAAATATTCTTTAGAAGCTAATATAGGAGATACTCTAGTGTTTTCTTATGTGGGATTTACCACAGAAGAAGTCATTATAAATACCAGAACTGTAAATATTACACTCAAAGCAGATGTAAGTGACCTTGGAGAAGTTGTTGTAACGGGATATGCTGTACAAAGAAAATCTAGAGTTACCGGTGCAGCAGTAACTGTAAAAGCAGATTTAATTCAAGGAAATCCAAGATCTGTAATTCAAGAAAGTTTACAAGGAAGTGTTGCAGGGTTACAAATTGTTTCTGGAACTGGTCAACCTGGTGTGAATCCTGATGTTAGAATACGAGGAACAGGATCTTTTGATGACGATTTTGGAGATGGAAACGATACTTCTGCACCTCTTTATATCCTTGATGGTTTACAAGTTAGTTCAGCTACTATAGCTTCTATAAATCCTGGGGATGTCGTAAATATAACAGTATTAAAAGACGCTGCTTCTACTTCTATTTATGGAGCAAGAGGGGCGAATGGAGTTATTGTAGTAACGACTGCTAAAGGAAAAGCCGGTAAGACAGTCGTTCGGTATAGTACACAAACTGGTTTTTCGTCTCCCACTGTTGCGAGCCAATTTAAACCTCTCTCTACACCAGAATTACAAGAATTATTGACAGAAGGGGCTATCAACGCAGGGTTTGCTAATAATCAATCAGAAGCGCTTCAGTTTATCATTGATAATGCCAATTTTAATCCTGATGTCAATACAGATTGGTATGATGAAATTATAAGAACAGGAGTGTATACCCAACATGATTTATCTATTTCCGGAGGTGGAGATAATACTCAGTTTTTTCTTTCAGGAGGGTATTTTAATCAGGAAGGTGTTGTAGCATCGTCTGATTTTGAAAGGATGAATGCACGATTAAGAATTAATCATAAACTAAATGATAGAATAAAATTTGATGCTAATCTTTCTTATAACAAAGACATAACCAATACAAGGCCGGATGGAGGTAATGATGAAAATCCGATAAGAGCTTTGTATAGAGTACGATCAGATCAATCAGTATTTAATCCCGATGGTAGTTTTAATTTAAGTTTTAATGATGAGCATAATCCTTTGGCATTAGCTGAAGCAGAAACTCGAAGAGATATAAGGCATAGAATTCTAGGAGGGTTTAATGGAGTGTTTCAAATTGCGAAAGGGCTGAGTTTACAAGGATTAGTAAGTATGAATACTACTGTATTGGATGAATTTATAAGACTCCCAGCAACATTTAGTGATTCTGCTGATTTTAATGGTATTGGTGAGCAAGATACTGATATTCTTTTTGATTATACAGCTCGAGGACTGATTCGATATACAAATACATTTGGAGAAAATCATTCGATTACTGCTTTCGGAGGGTACGAAGTCACAAAATCAAATGATAAAAGAACAGATATCGAGGTCAATCAAATACTAGATACGTTTAATGATCTCGAAAATGCTACGCAACCCATAGAAGCTTCTACGCGAACGATAAGAGACGGGATTAATTCTGTATTTATAAATGGAGAATATTCCTTCAATGATACCTACCTGATTAGTGGTTCTTTACGCCGAGATGGTTCTTCAAGATTTTCTGATGCTAATCAATTTGGAACTTTCTGGTCTGTAGGTTTAGGATGGAATTTGGCAAAAGAAAACTTTATGCAAAATCAGAATATCTTTAATGACCTAAAATTTAGAGGAAGTTATGGAATCAATGGTAATGATAATATAAGACGTAATGGTTTTTTAACTACTTTTTCAACCAATAATTATAATGATTTGCCAGGCTTTTTCTTTCAGCAATTAGGTAATCCTGATCTAAAATGGGAAGAAAACAAAACATTAGATCTTGGTTTGGATTTTTCTTTGTTTAATTCTAGAATAAGAGGAACTTTTGATTGGTATACTCGTACTACAGATGGATTATTAAGAGAGAGACAAATATCGGCTGTAAATGCTAGTTTATTTATCACAGAAAATATTGGAGAAGTAGAAAACTCGGGATACGAAATCGAGTTAAACACAAAAAATATTGTGTCAAGTAATGGTAGTGGTTTTGAATGGGATACAGATTTAACTTTCAGTACCAACAAAAATGAAGTAAAAATACTAGACAATACAGAGTCGGGATTACCAATTATAAACGGAACATCAATTATTGCCGTTGGAGAAGATATCAATTCTTTCTTTTTACCTATTTATGCGGGAGTAGATCCTGCAAATGGAGAAGCCTTGTGGTATACCGATGGAACAAGAACAGAAGTAACCAATAATTATGGAGATGCCGAGCGGGCAATTGCAGGAAATGCCTCTCCTGATTTTTATGCAGCTTTACGTAACACATTTAGATACAAGGGTTTTACTTTAGGATTTCAATTTTATTCTTCTTGGGGAGGAAATATTTATGATACATGGGGAAGATTTACAAATAGTGATGGTAGCCGAGCAAATTCACCAATTGGAAATGTAAACAGAGGAACTTTTGAAAGAAGATGGAGACAACCTGGTGATGTAACAGATGTTCCTGCCTTTGTTTTTGGAAACTCACAAACAGGTGAGTCTAATCAGGCTTCTACAAGGTTTTTATATGATGGTAGTTATGTTAGACTTAGAGAAGTTGAATTAGCATATACTTTTCAACCAGATGTTATTTCTCGTCTTTCGTTAACCAACTTGAAAATGTATCTAAAAGCAAATAATTTATGGACATATATACATGATGATAGGTTAGAAAGAGATCCTGAAGCAGGACTAAGGGGGAGGTTAGATCAAAACATACCTCTTGTTAAAACGATATTCTTTGGTTTAGATCTTTCATTTTAAAAAAAAGCATTATGAAACATATCATATTATTATTCATTTTTATCACAATATTATTTACTTCTTGTGATGATGCATTAGAAGCAAATCTATCAGATCAAGTTGAACTTAATCAGACTATTGTAGATCTGGAAACATTAAATGTTGCCGTAAATGGTTCGTATAGTCGTTTTGCAACGGGAGACGTATATAACCGTGGGCTTATTGTTATTCCTGCTTTACTTTCTGATAATGCATCGCTAGACCCTTTTGATAATCGAGGTCGATTTGTAGAATACAATAATTATACTGTTACAGATAATGATCCTAGAGCCGATGCATTATGGGACGATTTATATAGGTCTGTGGCTCAAACAGCTATAATCATTAGAGAAACTGCAAAATTAGAGTTTACAGAAAATGAAATTAGTCAGGCAAATCAATTTGTTGGAGAAGCGTATACACTTAGAGCATTAGCACTTTTGTTACTTCAACAGTATTATGCACAACCTTACAATTTTACTTCAGATGCAAGCCACTTGGGAGTAATTCTGCCTGATTTTGAAAAAGTTGGATTAGAAGTTTTAGAACCTTCTCGTACTACCACTGCGCTTGTTTATGATCAAATCGTAAATGACCTTACAACGGCAATAGATTTGTTGGATGTAAATGAAAATAATTCGGGGAGAATCGATAGAATAGCGGCAAAAGCGTTATTAGCGAGAACTTATCTTCATATGGAGGATTGGGTCAATGCAGAAATATTGGCTACAGAAACAATTGATGAGTTTGAAGGAGGATTAATCCCTACAGACGAATATGTAAATAGTTGGAATTTAGATCAATCCAGCGAAAGTATTTTAAAATTGATCAATACACCAACTGACAATTCCGGAGATGCATCGGCAGGTTTTTTCTTTTTGAGCGATAAAGAAGCATTTGCTACTCCTGATTTTATTTCTAATTTTTCTGACACAGACGTAAGATTAGGATTATATCCTTTGGATGAAGGGGTAAATCAACATTTGATTTCTAAATATCCTAGAATCAATGGTACTGATAATATTGAGGTCGTAAGACTATCAGAGATGTATTTGATTAAGGCAGAAGCACATGCGAGAATGAATCAGTCCGGAGATGCATTGATCGCATTGAATAGTTTGGTAGAAATAAGAGATCCGGATGCTGATCCAGTTGCATTATCGGGACAATCTTTGATCAATAGAATTTTATTAGAAAGACGTAAAGAACTTGCTTTTGAAGGATTTAGAGTGCATGATTTGGCCAGAACAGCAACAACTTTTACAAAATTCAGGATTCTTTTGGGTAATATTACGATCAATGCACCGGATAATTTTACAATTCTGCCTATACCCATAGATGAGATAAATGTAAACCCAGGAGTACAAGGTCAACAAAACCCTGGGTATTAATTAATAAAAGCGATAGTCATGAAATTTTTGAAATATCTATTTCTAGGGTTGCTATCATTCTCTTTTTTAAATTGTAGTGATAATGAAAAAGATGATGCCGAAAATATAGGGGAAACCAGATATCTTTTTTTTGAGAATGAAATTCTAACTATAGAAAGAAAAGAAGGGATATCGGTAAAAACAACCATTAGATATACCGGAAAAGTGCTTGATACAGATCTCTCGGTAAATTATAAGATCACATATCCAAATCAAAATGCAGCAATTGAAGGGGATGATTTTGAGCTGCCTGCAAATTCTGGAGTTATCAATATACCTGCGGGGCAATCTTCTGTCAGTGTCGAACTTATAGCTTCAGTATTTACAAACACAGAAGCTCGAGACAGTAATCGATCTATATATTTTGATTTAGAACCCATAAATGGATTTACCTTAGGTAAACCCGATGATAACAGTGGAGTTAATACGCAAGTAATAATAGGTTTGGATATAGATCCTATATCCAGTGATCCAAATGATGAGATAGGAGATAAAAAATTATCGATTACAAAAAACGGTAATGCTTTTAAAATCCCATATTATGCTAATGTTACATCAATAGATGAACCAAATACAAAGATCACACGAGTGGTCATAGCACAACATGGTCAAGATAGAAATGCAGATATTTATTATGATAGAATGCTTGCTGCCGCACAAATGGAAAGTACACAATTAGATACGCTTCTTATTATTGCTCCTCAATTTCTTATAGAAAACGATATTGCATCTTATAATTTAGACAATGAGCATTTATATTGGAGTGAAGGAGGGTGGAAAATTGGTTTTTTATCTAGAAATGAAGAACAAAATCCAAGATTAGAGCGAATCTCTTCGTTTACTATGATGGATTCTTTGATCGCTAGATTAACCCGTAATTACACAAATCTAAAAACCATTGTATTATCGGGGCATTCTGCAGGTGGGCAATATACAAATAGGTATGCTGCTACAACTCCAATGTATGATCAACTTGAGAGTCAAGGAATCAGAATACACTTTATTGTAAATAATCCCAGCAGTTACCTTTATTTAGATGACAAAAGAAGGGTGAGCGGTACATCTACTTATGAGGTACCCACGACTTCTTGTACCCAGTATAATGAATATAAATATGGGTTAGAAGATTTACCAAGCTATTTAAGAGAAATAGGAGTTTCTAAAATTACAGAACAATTTTCTAAACGAACTGTTACTTACTTAGTAGGAGCCCGAGATAATAACCCCAACAGTTCTAGTCTGGATACCTCTTGTGAAGCTATGCTTCAAGGTAATCATCGTTTAGAAAGAGGAATCTTTTATTATGATTACTTAAAAGATTTCTATGGAACTGTTATAGAAAATACACAAACTATGGAAACTGTTCCTGATGTGGGACATAATTCTGAAGGAATGTTTCAATCTGAATTAGGCAGATTATATGCTTTTAGAAAATAGTCCAAACAAAATTTACATTTTAAAAAACATAAATGATTATGAAAAATTCAATCCATATATTTTTGGTTTTTATACTGTTACTATGCGCATGTGATGATGATGCAGAAAATGAACCAATACTTCCCGAAGGATTTAGTTATATATCTTTTGATGCGTCAAACAAAAGTGTCAATGAAAATGATACAGAACCTGCTACAGTAACATTTATATACTCATCAAGTACACTTCCTGCACAAGATCTTACGATTAACTATACCATAACATTTCCTGAAGAAAATGCAGCACAAGAAGGTGTCGATTTTATTTTACCCTCTAATTCAGGAAGCTTTATATTACCAGCAGGACAATCTACGGTAGAAGTACCTCTTTTTGATTTGGTAAATGATGACCTCTCAGTAGGATCAAGATCAATAATTTTTAATTTATCAGCTGTAGAAGGTTTTACATTAGGTAAACCAGGAGAACGAGAGTCCAAAAGCGTAGAAATCACTATTCAGGAAGATGATCTTTTTGAGTTTGGTTTTACAAGTTTTGAAGACGTTCCAACTTTTGGAACACTAACTACTTATCCGAGACCAGCAGCGTCTACCAATCCTTTACCAAATGTGCAGGATACAGACCCTTCTTCAGAAGCTCCATATGTAAGCTTTGTAAGTACAGGTGACGAATTAGGTTTTACAGCATCATTTATTGCATCAAGTGTTACTGATATAGAAGAAGAAAGGATGGGCGTATACAACAATACAGTAGCAGCCGCTAACCCAGATGATTTTGAAACAACTTTCATAGATGGTGATCAAGCATATATCACTTCTGATCTAGATGGAGAGTTAACATTAACTTTTGATGAGATTACTGGATTAAATCCTGATGTTGCTGACCCTGTACTAGATATCAAATTCTTTTTTAGAACTACTAGCTGGGAATCTACAGACGGACTTGCAGTGTATTTTGAAACAGCAGAAGGAAGAGGACAACCTTTATTGTCTGTTTTTGATGATGATGCCGAAGATATAGAAGGTGTCTGGCAAGAATTAAGAATTCCTATTCCAGAGGATCGACTAGCAACTGGTCGATTAGTGGTAACCATGTTTAATGGCGCTGGTTCTGAAACTATTATTATAGATTCTATCTCCATAAAAGGAATTAAATAACATCACATATAATTTGAGTTAACCAATGATAAGCTCGGTCAATGATCCGTCATTATTCCGAGCTTATTCTAATGCTATTCTAATGGATAAATATATATATATAACAATCTTAACAACATTATTTTGTTTCACAATGTATTCACAAAGTGAACCCGTAATACCAAAAAAAGAATATAGTAAAGAAATTAACAAATTAACAAAAGATAAAACGATACAAACAGCTCTACAAAAAATTGATGATCTCGATGAAGAGACTATTAAAAATATGATTACTCTTAATGAAATCCCTGCTCCTCCATTCAAAGAAACCAAAAGAGCAAAAAAATATGTAGAAATGTTTGCTGAAATAGGAGTAGATAGTGTCTGGATCGATGCTGTAGGTAATGTATTAGCACTTCGAAAAGGTAAAAATAATGACACTACCGTTGTATTAGATGCACACATTGATACTGTTTTTCCTGAAGAAACAGATGTAAAAGTTAAAATAGAGGGTAACACCTATACTGCACCGGGGATTGGTGATAATACAAGAGCTATGGCGATGTTACTTACCGTATTAAAAGCTATGAATATTGCAAAAATAAAGACGGAGGCAGATATTGTCTTTGTAGGCAGTGTTGGAGAAGAAGGCTTAGGAGACTTAAGAGGGGTAAAGCATTTATTCAGCGAAGCTTCTGATATCAAAATTGACTCTTGGATCTCCATTGATGGAGGCAGTAAAGGACGTATTATTAATGGGGGGTTGGGGTCTAAACGTTACAAAGTTGTTTTTAAAGGTAAAGGAGGCCATTCTTGGGGTTCTTTTGGTCTTGCTAATCCGCACCATGCATTAGGTAATGCAATACAATTGTTTACAAAAGCAGCTAGCGAATATACAAATCAAAAGGGTCTGAAAACCTCATTTAATATTGGTAGAATAGGAGGAGGGACTTCTGTAAACTCTATTCCTTTTGAGTCCTGGATGGAAATTGATATGCGATCTCTAAGCCCTGAAAGATTAGTTGAGATCGATGCAATCCTAAAAAAATGTATGCAGCAAGCAGAATCCGATTATAATGCTTCTGGTATAAAAGATAAAGTAACTTTAGAAATGATTCCGATAGGTGATAGGCCATCCGGACAATTATCAGAAGATTTACCTTTAATACAAAGAGCTATTAGTGTCGCTACATATTTGGATATTAAACCAAAAGTAAGAACAGGCTCTACAAATAGTAATATTCCTATTGCAAAAAACATACCTGCAATAACAATTAGCCGAGGAGGAAAGGGAAAAGGAGCACATTCTTTAAATGAATCATGGTCAAATATAGAAGGAAGTAAAAATATAAAAATGGCACTATTGATTTTAATATCACAAGCAGGAATGTCTAAATAATTTAAAATAAGTTTGATATATATTTAAAAGTTTTCATGTCAAAAAATCAATATATTGTAAATACTATTTTGATTTTAAGATATAATTGATGAAATATAAAATCGACAAAGAAAATCTAGTATATGAGGGATTTTTAAAAATAAAAAAAGCGACGATTACTCATGATCGTTTTCATAATGAAAATACAATATCTTATTCGCGTGAGATGTTGGATAAAGGTGATTGTGTTGCTGTTTTGCTTTTCGAAAAAGATACCCAAAACGTGTTATTGATTAATCAATTTAGATATCCAACCACTCAACGAGATAATGATGGTTGGCTTGTAGAGCTTCCGGCGGGAGGAATTGAAAAAGATGAAGACCCTGTAACCTGTGCTATTCGAGAAGTTGAAGAAGAAACAGGTTATAGGGCTAGTCAATTACAGTTAATTTCAAAATTTTATGCCACGCCCGGGGTGTCCTCAGAACGTATGTATCTTTATTATGCAGAAGTAACCTCAAATGATAAGATAGCAGAAGGAGGAGGGGTAAAAGAAGAAAACGAAGATATACAACTTTGTAAATATCCTATATCAGAGATAGACTCTTTGCTCAATAATAGTAAAATTAATGACGCTAAAACGATAATAGCTTTACAATGGTTTCTATTACATAAATAATGATATAATATATATATTTAAAACTGACAGGTATCAACGACAATTTTCGAGAAGAGAAACTTTATCTAATTTTTTCCAGACAGCATGTTCAGGGGTTTGAGGAGAGATTTTAAATAATACTTGATATTTTTTTGATTTTTCGCAAAACGAATAGTTGACAATAATATTTAAATTGACTTTATCTTTTGTGATAAAAGCATCGTAAGTAAGCACTTTACCTACAAAAGAAGATTCGTTCAATTGCTCAAAAAAAGCTTTGGATTTGATAGGAACCTCTATATTCTGGCCTTTTGATACCGATTGCATCAGTCCATCATAATATTCTTCAAGTTCATTTTCTAGTTTTTCAGCAGACAAATTTGGTTTTTGATCGATGTTCCATAAAAAAACGTATGAAAAATAATCATTTGAATCTTTATTTGCCCATTCTGGAGTAAACCTAACATGTTCATTACCTGTGTATTGTAAATCAGGAGCGAAGCTTAAAGGAAACGCTATGATTTCAGATTTCCAGCCATCAGGTGCTATTAAAAGGTTTTCGTTATTTTTGGTTGTCTGGCATTGTGTCAATAAAATAGCCAAAATAATAAAAGGTATGGTTTTTGAGATGTTCATTTTAATTATTAATTTTCGCCCCTAAAATACAAAATTGCATCAATAACATTTTTTTCATAATTTTGTGTTAAAAAAGGAAAGTGTACAAAACCTACAAAATGAAGTATTATAGAACAATTCTACTATTATTCGTTTTTATAACTCAGATAGCCCCAGCTCAATCTGAACAAGACCGAATAGAAGCTGAGATCTTCAATATTCAGCGGAATATTGTTGCTAAACTCACAGGACATGAACCTATAAAAGGACGAAAGAAGCTTTCGAGCAGGTTTAGTAGCTCTGAACGAAAAGTTTCTGCAGATTTTTTATACAATTCTCTAAAAGAGAGTGGACTTAAACCAGAAAGACATACGTATAACGTAAAAAACAAGAAAGGAGAAATATTTAATGGAGTAAATATCTACGCTGAAATTCCTTCAACCAATGGAGGAGATGAATATGTTGTGATTGCAGCACATTATGATACTGTTGAAGACAGCCCGGGAGCTGTTCATAACGCAACAGGAGTTGCCATAGCTTATTATGTTGCTCAAAAAATCGCAAAATTAGAAAACAGGAATAAAAATTTTATGGTCGTATTCTTTGATCATTGGAAAAGTAATATGGTGGGAACCAGAATGTTTACCAAAAAATTAAAAGAAGATGGTTATAAAATTCATTCTATGCATAGAGCAGATTATATGGGATGGGATAATGACGAGGATCGAGCTATTGAACTTCTAGCTTCAAATATTAGTTTAGAGTCTTTGTATCGTATAGAATCTCCTGTTCCTGTCTACAAAAGAACTGTTGCAACACCTGAAAGTAGATTTTTTGCAAACTTTGGTTATGAGACAGTAACACTTACAGCAGAACTAAAAAATGCTGATAATTCTCCTTTTGTAAGACAAAGTGAAGATAAATACACCACCGTTAATTTTAAATATTTAGCTTCTACTACAGATATTGTGTACAAAGTAATGAAGTCACTGGCAAACCAGTAAACAACATCTTTTCGAAAAAAAAATAATTGATTAAAGGAGTTTTTATTGTAATAAAAACTCCTTTAATTCTTTATATCCTTTTATTGCAATACTTTTCTTTTCCTTGTTCATCACTTTCTCAATTTGAGGAGGGATTTCAATAGTAGTATCCAAAGTATCTTTTACTGTGTCTAAAAACTTTACAGGATGCGCTGTTTCAAGAAAAACGCCATATTCATCATCAGAAAGCTGATGTTTTTTAAGACCTAAATACCCAATTGCACCATGTGGATCAGCGATATATTGGGTTTTGTTGTATATTTCTTTCATTCCTTCTCTAGTCTGATCGTCATCAAAGCTATATGCAGAAAAATCATTCTTTAGTTCTTGAAAACTATCATTAAATAATTTTTGAATTCTAACAAAATTACTAGGGTTACCTACATCCATTGCATTCGAGATTGTAGCTTTAGAAGGTTTAGGATCATAATTTGATGTTTCGAGATACCTCACTACTGTATCATTACTATTTGTCGAAGCTATAAAATGCTTAACAGGCAGACCTAACTTGTGAGCAACAATACCAGCACAAATATTTCCAAAATTTCCACTAGGCACAGAAAAAACAAGATCTTTATGATTGTTTTTCAATTGTTTGTAAGCAAATACGAAGTAAAATAATTGAGGCAACCATCTTGCAATGTTTATAGAATTGGCAGAAGTAAGTTGTCTATGATTGGTTATTTCTGTATCCAAAAATGCTGTTTTCACCATATCTTGGCAATCATCAAAAACGCCATCTACCTGCAAAGCGGTGATATTTTGACCAAGTGTAGTTAATTGTCTTTCTTGAATGTCACTCACTTTTCCGGATGGATACAAAATAACCACGTCAACTCCTTTTACTCCTAAAAAACCTTTTGCAACTGCGCCTCCTGTATCTCCAGAAGTTGCAACCAAAACTGTTACATTGTTATCATTATCCTTATTAAAATACCCTAGACATCTAGCCATAAAACGTGCGCCCACATCTTTGAAAGCCATAGTTGGCCCATGAAAAAGTTCTAAACTTGCTATATTATCCGAAATTGGTACAATAGGAAAATCAAAACTTAACACATCAGACAAGATATTTTTTAATTCCTGTTCAGGGATTTCATCTCCAACAAATTGTTTTATGGTCTGAAACGCTATTTCGGTATTATCTAATTTGTCTATATTTTCAAAAAAAGATGTTGGTAAAGGTTTAATATCTTCAGGAAAGTATAGCCCTCTATCAGGAGCTAATCCTTGTATGACTGCTTCAGAAAAACATACTTTTAAGGTATGGTTATGTAAACTATAATAGTTCATTGTTTATTATGATTATTTTTAGTATTTATAAGACAGCAGAAAACTCTATTTCTACCAAAATATCCGGATTTATTAATTTAGAAACTTCTACCATTGTCGATACAGGCTTTACAGTTCTAAAGAATTCTCCGTGTGCTTTGCCAATTTTCTCCCAATTAGCAATGTTTGTGCAATATATTCGTGTACGAATCACGTGGCTTAAATCTGCGCCAAGTTCGTGAAGTGATTTTTCAGCAATTTTAATGATAGCATGAGTTTGCTCATATTCATCATTACCTTTTGCTGTAGTGCCTGCAATTTCTATTGTATTTCCTACTTGTATTGCCCTAGAATATCCAACAATATCTTCCCAAGGTGCTCCGCTGCTTACTTTTTTACGTTGCTGCATGCTTTAGTTATTTAAAATTTTAACTCCGTTATTATTAATTTTTGAAACATGAATATCAAAATCAATTCCCGTTGTATCATATATTTTTTTGATGTGTTCTGCAATTACAATAGCATTTTGATTTCCTCGGCTTAATGCAAAAATAGAAGGGCCTGAACCTGATATTCCGCAACCTAAAGCCCCATTTTTGAGCGCTGTTGTTTTTACAGTATCAAATTCTGGAATTAAAATAGAACGTAATGGTTCTATAATTACATCTTCAAGACTGCGACCGATAAGTTGATAATCTTCTGTATATAGACCGGCGACTAATCCTCCTACATTACCCCACTGATGAATTGCTTTTTGTAATGATACTTTATTTTTAATCACTGATCTAGAATCAGAGGTTTTTACTTCTATTTGTGGGTGGATAACTGTCATAAAAAGATCTTTTGGAGTGTGTAATTTGATTACATCCAAAGGCGAGTAACTTCTAACCAATGTAAAACCACCAAGTAGGGCAGGAGCCACATTATCTGCATGGGCATTACCACTTGCCAGTTTTTCACCTTCCATTGCAAATGGGATCAATTGATTTGGAGTAAAAGGAGAATCGAGTAAATGATTTACAGCCCAAACAGCTCCGGCACTACTTGCAGCACTGCTACCAATACCACTACCGGCTTTTATCTTTTTGTAAATCTCTATCTCGATTCCAATGTTTTTTCCATATTCTTTTAGAAGTGCTTCTGTAGCAACACCTGCAACATTTTTATGTGTTTCGAAAGGAAGTGTTGCTCCAACAATTTTAGTGATTTTTACACCAGGCGTAGATGAAAGTGAAATCACCATTTCATCACCTACAGTATCCAAACAACACCCTAAGACATCAAAACCACACGATAAATTAGCTACTGTTGCCGGAGCAAATATTTTTAGACTTTTACTCATGATATGTTCTCTATTTTTTCCCGATCCTAATAATATCTGCAAAAATACCTGAAGCTGTTACGGCTGCTCCGGCACCGGCTCCTTTTACAATAAGAGGTTGTTGTGGATATCTATCCGTATAAAATAATACAATGTTATCACTTCCTTCTAAGTTATAAAATGGATGATCAGCAGGTATGTGTTGTAATCCTACTTTTGCTTTTCCGTCTTCGTACTGAGCTACATATTTCAACCTACAATCTTTTTGAGAAGCTTCTTGCAAAATAGCTTTAAAATGCTCTTCATTTTTCTGTAGAGATACAAAAAATTCTTCTACTGATTTTGTGTTCAAGGTTTCTTTTGGTAAAAATGCATCATTTTCGATATCTTCAAGTTCCATAACTTTACCACTTTCTCTGGCTAAGATTAATATTTTTCGAGCTACATCCACACCACTTAAATCTATCTTGGGATCTGGTTCTGTATATCCTTCTTCTTTAGCTTGTTGTACAACATCATGAAATAAAATATCTTCTTTGTAATTATTAAAAACAAAATTTAAACTTCCTGATAATACAGCCTGAATTTTATGAATATTATCTCCGGAAGCGATAAGGTTATTTAATGTATCAATTATCGGTAAACCTGCACCAACATTAGTTTCATATAAAAAAGAAGCACTAAATTTTCTTGATAAGTTTTGTAATTCTTCATAATGAATATAAGCATCTGCGCAAGCGATTTTATTACAAGTTACAACTGCCATACTTTCTTTGAGGTAATGCTTATACACATTTGCGATATCAGGATTAGCAGTATTGTCTACAAAAATGGAGTTCCGTAAGTTCATTTCTTTTGCTCTATTGAAAAAAGCGGTTGCATCTGCTGTTTCTCCCGATGTGAGTACTTCTTGCCATTTTTTTAAGTTCACTCCACTTTCGTCAAAAATCATTTTTCTGGAGTTAGAGAGTCCAACTACTCTAATTTTTAGTTGTAATTTATTTTTTAAATATTCTTTTTGTTGTTCTAATTGCTCCAAAAGTTTACTCCCTACATTTCCTACACCGGTAATAAAAAGATTGAGCTGTTTTGTTTTTACTTCAAAAAAGCGTTCATGTAAAACATTGAGTGCTTTTTTAATATCTTTTTTCTCTATGACTACAGATATATTTTTTTCTGAAGCTCCTTGTGCTATTGCTCTTATATTTACATTGTTTTTACCAAGGGTACTAAACATTTTACCACTTAATCCTTGATGATGATACATGTTATCACCAACCAAAGCAACAATAGCTGCATGATGCTCAATTTTTACGGGGTCTAGTTTTCCTTTCGAAATTTCAAACTCAAAAGCAATATCAAGAACATGTTTAGCTTTTTCGGCATCTTCTGCTTCTACAGCCAAACATATTGAATGTTCTGAGGAAGCTTGAGTGATTAGTATAATATTAATATTCTCTAAAAATAAAGTTTCAAATAAACGCTTTGAAAACCCTGGAATACCTACCATACCACTACCTTCTAATGAGATAATAGCGATGTTTTCGATATGACTTATTCCTGTAACCGGTTTTTTTCTATCATCGACAGTTCTGGTTATAAGTGTACCCTTGTCTGAAGGATTAAAGGTATTTTTGATCAGAATCGGAATATTGTTCTCGAGCACAGGATGTATGGTTGGAGGATAAATGACTTTAGCACCAAAATGTGATAATTCCATAGCCTCATGATAAGAAATATGTGATACAGGCTTAGCTTGTTTTACTAGTTTTGGGTTTGCTGTATACATACCACTTACATCAGTCCAAATGTGTAGCTCATTTGCTTCTAAGGCTGCTGCAAGAATAGCTGCAGTAAAATCTGATCCTCCTCGGCCTAATGTTGTAGGCTCACCCTCTTGTGTTCTGGCAACAAAACCAGGAAATAAAGTAACTCTATGTGTATTGTTTTTTTGAAACTCTTGTATTCTTTTATTTGTTTCATTATAATGGATTGCTACTTTTCCATTTTCTGCTTTTACAATAAGATCTCTTGAATCTTTTAATGTAATATCTAATCCTTTTGCTTTTGCAGCTTCAGAAATAATGTATGAAGATAACATCTCACCAAAACTAGAAATCACTGCTATTGTTTTTGGTGATAGCTCACTTAGTAAGTAAATACCTTCGCAGATAGATTCTAAAGCATTAAGCTCTGATTTTACTTTACTTATGATAGCACTTTGTGATAAAACAGGAATAAGAGTTTTAATTGCTTCAAAATGTCTTTGTTCTATTTCTGCCAAAGTATTTTTATACTCTTCATCATTATGAGATGCTTGTTTTCCGGCCTTTAATAATAAATCTGTAACGCCTCCCATTGCTGAGACAACTACATAAATAGGAGAGGAGTTTGATTGTTTTTGAATGATTTCTATTACGTTTTCTATTGTTGCAGCATTAGCAACAGACGAACCTCCAAATTTTAGAACGTTCATAAAAAGTATGTTTTAAAGTTGAAATAAATTGATTGTTTATTGGTGGTCTTTTATTTGTTTTCTTAAAACAACAAAAAGATAATAGCGGTGGTGATATAAATGTAATTAACCCCTAAGGGTAATCGTAGAAAAAATACGTGTAATAGAAGTAGCGTCGATAATCATAATCGAACCTAAAATTAAAACTAATATTGTGACCATGCTAAACATTAGATCTTATTTAATTTTTGCTGAATCAAATGTATATGTTTTTGATCTAAGAGAAAACTTAATTTAAGGGTATTCATAAACTTTTATGTATTCTCTAATTATTAGCTTATTTTGTTGAATAATTTACAATAAGATAGCATAAAATAGCAAATTCAAAATTGAATATATTTGATCCCGAAAAAATAACTAATCATTAAAGTTTATTTATGAAAATATTCTCGGCAAAACAAATGCAAAAAGCTGATCATGCGACTATGCAAAATCAACAATTGACCTCTCTAGAACTAATGGAACGTGCCGCTACTCAGGTTTTTAATATCATCCATAATAAACTTAATGGAGCAGCGGTACCGATACACATATTTTGTGGTATTGGCAATAATGGAGGCGATGGTCTAGTCGTATCAAGGTTATTAATCACACATGGATATCATGTAAAGACATACATTGTGAATTTTAGCGAAAATCGATCAAAAAATTTTTTAGCAAATTATGATCGTTTAAAGGAGACAACAAACGAATGGCCAATACAATTAAAAAGCGAAGAAGATTTTCCTGAGATAGAACCACAAAGTATCGTTATAGATGCAATTTTTGGGATTGGCCTTAATAGACCTCTAGTACCTTGGGTTGCTCAATCAATTAAACGCCTCAATACATTAAGGTGTTTTACGCTTTCTATTGATATTCCTTCTGGATTGTATACTAATAAGGTTCCAGAAGACGCAGAAGCCGTAATATTTGCAGATATAACAGTTACTTTTCAATTACCTAAATTGATATTTTTTCTTCCTCAAACAGGAAATTATACTAGAGATGTACAGGTAATTGATATAGGACTTGATCGTAACTTTATAGTCAACGAATCTGGAGTAGGAGAGTTAATTGGTCCATATGAAGCAGTATCTTTATATAAAAACAGAGCTAAATTTAGCCATAAAGGAACCTATGGGCATTGCTTATTGATAGGAGGGAGTTATGGTAAAATCGGAAGTGTTGTTCTAGCGACCAAAGCCGCATTAAGAACTGGTGCAGGATTAGCAAGTACATACGTGCCTGAGTGTGGTTATAGTATATTACAAACTGCATTGCCGGAAGCTATGGTTATTACAGATGATAATGAAGATTTAATAGAAGAAATTACGTTTGATTATGAGCCTACCGCTATAGGAATTGGTATGGGAATTGGTACGCATGAAAAAACAATAAAAGCTTTTGAATCTTTTTTGAATACTAATACGCATCCATTAGTAATCGATGCGGATGGATTGAACATTTTAGCCAAAAACCCTAAGTTATTAAAGAAACTTGCTCCTGAAACGATTTTGACACCACATCCAAAAGAATTAGAACGTTTAATAAGGGAATGGGATGATGATTTTGAAAAAATTGAAAAAGTAAAATCCTTCTCAAAAGAAAATAATTGTATCGTTATTATAAAAGGAGCTAATTCTATGGTTATTTATAATGATCAATTATTTGTAAATAATAATGGAAATCCCGGTATGGCAACTGCAGGTAGTGGCGATGTCCTCTCAGGGATAATTACAGGGCTATTATCTCAAGGGTATACTCCTTTACATGCCGCTATATTTGGAGTATATTTACATGGAAGTGCAGGAGATCTTGTCGCACAAAAAAATGGATTCGAAGCTTTAATTGCAAGTGATATCATAGATCATATCGGAAATGCTTTCCTAGAATTGTTTAAAAATTCAAAGAATGTTGATAAAAATCAATAGTATTAATATTAAAGTGGTTTAAACTTTTTTCAATTGGTTATAAAATGTTTCTTTTCGCCCTTTTTTGATTTTTTATTGTTCCGTAGCGCTGCTATGCAACGCAAAAAAAGCTTCAAAATGATCAAAAACTAACGATTTCTCGCTTCAATTAAAAAAGTTTAAACCACTTCATTTATAAAAGCTAACATTCTGTTACAATTTTATGTAAATTTTAAAGTTTACTCAAATGTAATATCATTAATTTTATTATAACATATAAAGAAACAAATGATGACAACTAAAAAGATTTTATTCATAGCAATTATTTTTACCGGGATGTTATTTACCTCATGTTCTAGTGATGATGATGGGCCAGCTACAACTACATTAACAATAAACATTCTTAATCTAAACATGCTCGAGGGTAATGTTGTTTATAAAGCATGGATCAGAACTAATTCGAATACTATTGAATTAGGTACTTTTCAGGATGTTGATTTTCCAAAGAATTTTGAAGTAGTTTCTGATGAACTGGATGCTGCTACTGATTTCTTTATCACAATAGAAGATAATACTGCTAATAGCAATACTCCATCAAGTACCAGAATTGCTTCTGCCAGATTGAGTACTAATAGTAATACCGCGCAAATATCATCTGTAGATGCTATTGGAGATTTTTCTTCGATTTCGGGGAGTTTTGTTTTAAGAACATTTACGGGCAGTGCTCCAAGTAACGAACCTAATGGTATATGGTTTACAAATGAGTTGAGTGCTACTACAAATCTATCATCAGCATTATCATTACCAACTTTGAATCCTGGGTGGAAATACGAAGCATGGGTAGTACTAAGCGATAGAAACGGTAATAATGTAAATCTTTCTTTGGGGAAATTTAGTGATACAAGTCAATCAGATGAGAATGACATTTTTAGTGGACAAGGTGATGCGCCTCAAATTCCCGGTGAAGATTTCTTGAACACTTCTGCTGGAAACCTAATTAATATTGCTTTTCCTGCTGATATCACAAATAGAAATGTGTTTATTACTGTAGAGCCAGAAAATGGTGATAATAGTAATGAACCTTTTGATATACAAGTATTATCGACAAATAATGCAACGGCAAATCAGGTAAATACTATGAGTACCAATAACTTTTTTATCACAGGTACGTTGGAGAAGTAACCTTCTTTAAAATTCAAAATCATTCAACTTTTTGATCAAATAAAGCAGAACTCCCTTTTTGGGAGTTTATTTTTGCTCAAAAGACAGTAGAAAAAAACTTTTAAATAATTTTTGTGCCTTTTTTTTCTCTGTTGATGGTAGAGGATTACCATCCAAAATAAGACCAGCTAAAGGGTATTTTTTAGTTTCATAGGCTTTTGGAATGGTTGAGATTTGATTATGATTGATATGCACCATAAATAATGATTGCATATCTGTAAACACTTCAGGAAGCGTATCAAAATTGTTATATCCTGCATGTATTACCCAGGTTTTAAGCTGTGACATTTCTTTTGGAAGTGTTTTTAGATGATTATGATCGATATACAAAAAACGAATCTGATCCAGTGTACCAATAGTTTTGGGAAGTTCATCGAACTCATTATGATCAATCCAAACAGAATAGAGTTTTGGCAATGTTCCTAAATATTCATAACTTTTTTCATTATGGATCTTATTATAAGACAAATTAAGATCTCTAAGATGATGTAACCCAGCTATTTCTTCAGGAAGATCAGTAATTTGGTTTCCTTGAAGATTCAAAAACACTATAGGAAGTGTTTTTAAAAGTTCTAAAGTATGTTTCAGGTCAAGATTTGGATTATATGCTAAAGAAATGTGTTTTAGGCTTGTAAAAGC
Organism: Aquimarina algicola; assembly: GCF_006443095.1. Lineage (GTDB taxonomy): Bacteria > Bacteroidota > Bacteroidia > Flavobacteriales > Flavobacteriaceae > Aquimarina > Aquimarina algicola. Next base: position 392,522 of record NZ_VFWZ01000001.1, on the reverse strand, counting down.
ACTAATTGATTTTGGTAATTTATCAATAGTCAAATGATCAAGAATGAGTACTTCAATATGATCTTTATAATGCAATTGCTCAAAAACAGTTTCTAGATTAAGGTCTGTATTTCCACTTAAATCTAACATTCTTAATGAACTCAATTTTGAAGCAGATAGGGGTAATGTCTCCAAATTTTGATCGCTAAGATTCAACCTATATATTTTTGAAATATCTGTATCCGGTATTGACGAAAAAGTAGTTTGATAAAATGTTTTATAAGTATTACATCCACTAGCGATGAATAGTAATATTATATACATGTAGTACTGCATTTTCATTCTGAAATATTTTTATATATAGCATTACCACTAATTTCTATATAAAGTTTATCTTTTGTTTCTACCGCCCAGGGAAAACGAGGATTAAGTCCAATGCCATCGTGTAATGTATTTTGTATAAACGCTCCTGCTTTTTGACTATTGATTCCCAGTTTTGTATGTGCCATGAGATGTTCTCCTTGTAATGTGCCATATAGGTAAAGATTTCCATAAAATAAATCTTTGTATGGTGGAAGCATATACCATACATTTTTACGCCCATCATCAGAATTGATTGTTTTTCTTGGAGATAAACTATAGTTAGGCCTAGGGGTAAAAAGATCTACTCCAAAACCTAATTGATAAATAGTTGTAAGATCTTTGATTTTGGTAAAACCTATATCTAAACTACCGGTTACTCCATAATCAGTACGTGAACCATTAAACCATCCTATCTTAAAATCATTTAAGAAAGCAAGATGCAGATTGTGATTCGAATTACTAAAACGCATCAGGAAAGCTCCTCTTCGAAGTCCGTATGATTTTAAATTACCAGGTAAATAATCTTTTCCAAAACCAAACCCTAATCCATTGAACCCTCCCTCTCCATTAGGATTAAATAATAGATTAGTATTCATATTTGATATAGAAGAACCTAATAGATTACTGTTTTTTCCTATTCCGCCTAGAGCAAAAAACTCATATGAATAGGCAATTCCGGGAGATGCAATTGTATGACGCTTTAAAAATGTATAAGAAGCAATTGATAGTCCACTTTCTAATGATAAATCTTTGTATTGTAATGTTCCAAAACCAAAAACTCCTAATTTGAGCCATTGATTTTGATTACCAATTGTAATTTCTGCATTTAATAGAACACCTCCATTAGCTTTTAAAACTTGTGTATAAGCATTAGTAGTGCTAATGAACAATGCCAAAAAAAATAGTAGAGTGAAGTTGAAGGGATACCGATCTTTCATTTTCTAGGATGAAAACTATGTATTACTTCAGTTAAATGACTTCTATCTATATGCATATAAATCTCAGTTGTAGTAATGCTTTCATGGCCGAGCATTAGTTGAATTGCTCTAAGATCAGCACCGTTTTCTAATAAATGTGTGGCAAAAGAATGTCGAAAAGTATGTGGGCTTATCTGTTTCCGGATACCGGATTTTTCTACAAGTTTTTTAATGATTGTAAATATCATAGCTCTTGTGAGTTGTCTACCTCTTCGGTTTAAGAATAATGTATCTTCATGGCCATCTTTAATATCCAGATGACATCTAATATCATTAATATAAATATTGATATATTTTTGAGTAGTTTCCCCAATAGGAACAAATCTTTGTTTATCTCCTTTACCCGTAATACTTATAAAACCTTCTTTAAAAAAAAGATCTGATAATCGTAATGTGATTAATTCACTAACTCGTAGACCGCAGCCATAAAGAGTCTCTATGATAGCCCTGTTTCTTTCTCCTTCTGGTTTTCCTAAATCAATTTGTGAAATAATTGTATCGATTTCATCAACTGATAACGTATCTGGCAATTTTCTACCTATTTTAGGAGCTTCTATAAGCTCCATTGGATTAGATTCTCTATATTCTTCAAAAACAAGATAGTTAAAAAAGCTTTTCAGACCTGAAATAATCCTTGATTGTGATCTTGGATTTACCAATTTTGCCGTTTCAAATACAAATTGTTGTAGCGTTTCTTTTTTTATTGATAAAGGGGTTGATGAATTATCTTGATGTTCTAGATATTTTAATAGTCGTTGTATATCAAGTATATAATTAATAATCGAATTATCAGATAATCCTCTTTCTATTCGTAAGTAGTTTTCAAAATCCTGTATGGCATGTTTCCATTTCATTATAGCTAAAATAACAAAAACCACCCTGAGATAATTCACAGGGTGGTTTTTATTTTATAAAAGTGTTTATATACTTATAAGAATTAGAACTTATAAATTAATCCAAGATTAATGTTTTCTAAATCTAGGCTAAAATCAAAAGTATCTGTAGACTCTGCTCCATTAATATCTGGCTCAGAAGTTCTATAACTTAATGCTCCGATTAAAGCTTCTACAGCAAAATTATTACTAAAGAAATAGCTAATACCAGGTCTTACACCGATGTCAAAACCATCTACAGTTACGTCTTGTCCACTTCCATTAAAGTTTTCGTCATCTGTAGAAAAGTATCCAAACCCTAGCTCACCAAACAAAGAAAATCTGTTTGTAGGAGTAGCATAATAACGACCAAATGCCCCAATTTGAAAAGTATTAACATCAAAATCAGCATTTCCTTGCTCAACATTTCTAGCAGTATACCCTAGTCTAAGACCAGCAGCTATATTTTCTGTTAAAAAATAACCAGCTCTAGGAGCAATTGTAAATGAAGATGTTTTAAAATCTCCTGTTTCTTCAGAATTAATTCCTATAGCACCAGAAATAAATAGGTCTCCTTTTGCAAATCCAGGAGTACCACTTTCTTCTTGAGCTTGAGCAAAAGTAAAAGCAAATACTGCAATTGCGGATAAAATTAATTTTTTCATAATAACTGTTTGTTTAAAATTTCGGGTCAAATGTAGGCTACTTTATCCTTCTAAGACGTTAATAAAATCTAAATTTTTTGCCGTTTATCGATAAAAAAAAGCTAACACAGGTTTTGTTATTGTAAATCAAACAACTACGAAAAAAGTTTAATAATTTTTTAAAACATAGATATAACAAAGGTTTGGAGATTATAAATACATAAGTTACAGTATTGTTAATTTTTGACAATAATATGTTAATTTTGTTTTATAACGATTTTAAAAGTGATTTTGTCGAATCGTATTTAATCAAACTATAATTATAAAATAACTATTTAGTATTCTTAAAGTATCGTATTTTATTGAATATCCCTTACTTAAAGGAGGGAATACTAAAATTGAAAGTAAAACAAAGTATCTTAATGCGCTGTAAGTATTTTGTAAGATTTTATAAATACACTGAATTCGAAAAATAAACTTATTTTTGAATCATTAACACTACTTATATTATGATTAAAAAGTTTTTAATATTTGGCTCTCTTGTTTTTTGTATGTTAAGTGCTTCTTATGGACAACAAGATGAAGAACCTTTATACACAAGAGCAGGTTTTAAATTTGGGCTTAATTATTCAAATATTACCGGAGACACAGAAGATACTGACGCAAGAGTACGTATGCACCTTGGAGCCGTTATAGAATTTCCTATTACACAACGAATTTATATACAACCAGAATTACTATATTCTGCGCAAGGATATAAGATAGAAGAGGAGAGAGGGGAGAATAAAATCAGTTTAAATTATTTATCGCTCCCAATCATTACTAAATTATTTTTTACTCCACGGTTTGGTCTTGAAACAGGGCCACAGTTTTCTAATTTGGCTAATGTATCAGAATCTTTTGATAATTCTCCCGATGAGTTTTTTGATTCTTTTAGTGATTTTGATTTTAGTTGGGTTTTTGGAATCGAGTATAAAGCTGAAAGTGGAGTGTTTATCCAGGCAAGGTATAATTTAGGATTAAGTAATCTCAGTGAAATTGATATGATTACAGATAACAACACTGTTATACAGATTTCTGCAGGATATTTATTTAAAACAAAAAACAACAGACGTATTAATAATCAATTTGAAGAATAATTAATGAAACTTTTAATACTAAATGGTCCTAACCTAAATTTATTGGGCAAAAGAGAACCTGAAATTTATGGTAGCCAGACATTCAATGACTTTTTTTTAGAGTTACAAGATAAATTTGATACCATCAGTTTGTCTTATCATCAATCTAATATAGAGGGAGAATTAATTACTAAAATTCAAGAGGCCGATGAATTATATGATGGGATTGTATTAAACGCAGGAGCTTATACTCACACATCGATAGCTATAGCAGATGCTATAAAAGCTGTTTCTGTACCCGTAGTAGAAGTACATATTTCAAATACATATAACCGTGAGGCCTTCAGACATAAATCATTTATTTCTCCAAATGCAAAAGGGGTTATTCTTGGTTTTGGTATGCAAAGTTATATTTTAGGAATACAAAGCTTTTTATAAATAAGTTTGATCTTGTCTATACTCTCTTATATAATAAAATAAGGCTGGGATAAAATATCCCAGCCTTATTTTATTATAATTATAGCTAATATTATTAATTATAGATGAATAACTTCATCATAAGCATCTGCAACGGCCTCCATAACAGCTTCACTCATAGTAGGGTGAGGGTGTATGGCTTTAAGTACTTCATGACCTGTAGTTTCTAGCTTTCTACCTAATACAGCTTCAGCAATCATATCTGTAACTCCTGCACCTATCATATGGCAGCCTAACCACTCTCCATATTTGGCATCAAAAATTACTTTTACAAAACCATCTTTATTTCCTGATGCACTTGCTTTTCCTGAAGCAGAAAAAGGAAATTTACCTACTTTTATTTCATAACCGGCTTCTTTTGCCTGTTTTTCTGTCATACCAACACTAGCAATTTCTGGTGTTGCATAAGTACAACCGGGTATATTACCATAGTCAATAGCTTCGACATGTAAGCCTGCTATTTTTTCTACACAGGTAATACCCTCTGCAGAAGCAACATGCGCAAGTGCAGGACCTGCAACAACATCACCAATAGCATAAACCCCGGGAATATTGGTTTGATACCAATCATTAACTACAATTTTATCTCTATCAGTAGCAATTCCTAATTCTTCTAATCCGATATTTTCAATATTAGTTTTGATCCCAACTGCTGATAAAACCACATCTGCTTCTAAAATTTCTTCTCCTTTTTTGGTTTTTACAGTTGCTTTGACACCATCTCCACTAGTATCTACACTTTCTACAGAAGAGTTTGTCATCACTTTGATTCCTGCTTTTTTGAAACTGCGTTCAAATTGTTTAGATACTTCTTCATCTTCTAATGGAACGAGATTAGGCAAGAATTCTACAATTGTAACCTCTGTTCCCATCGCATTATAAAAGTGAGCAAATTCTACCCCTATGGCTCCAGAACCTACAACAATCATTTTCTTTGGTTGAGATTCTAAGCTCATAGCTTTGCGGTATTCTATAACTTTTTTACCATCTACAGGTAGATTAGGTAACTCTCTGGCGCGTGCTCCTGTAGCAATAACAATATGTTTTGCTTCATAATCTGTAGCTTTTCCGTCAGCGTCTGTAACTGTAATCTTGTTATTTGCCTTTAACTTACCAAAACCATTGATAACGTCAATTTTGTTCTTTTTCATCAAGAACTGAACTCCTTTGCTCATTCCTTCTGCCACAGAACGACTACGTTTTACAACAGCATCAAAATCTTTATCTACATTATCTACGGTTAATCCATAGTCTGAAGCATGCTTAAGATACTCAAAAACTTGTGCACTTTTTAATAAGGCTTTAGTAGGTATACATCCCCAATTAAGGCATACTCCTCCTAAGCTTTCTTTTTCTACTATAGCTGTTTTAAATCCAAGTTGTGACGCTCTAATAGCGGTAACATATCCACCAGGACCGCTTCCTAAAACAATGATATCATATGTGTTCATAAATCTCAATTTTTCAAGTGACGAATTTAAGCATAATTCGTTGAATCCAAAAAGGAATTAGATAATGTCATGTTAATTATGAATTTTGAAAATTAAAAAGCCTCTAATAAATTTTATTAGAGGCTTTTTAAAAAATATAAAATTGATTCTTTTTATGTTTAGAATTCTAAATTTAATGCGGATTGTACTTGATCTAAATTTGACAAATCAATATTAGGGTTTTGAGCAGCAAAGTCAGATGGTATTATTACGATTCTAAATATTTGGTTTTGAGTAAAAGTATTAGGAACAGCAACAAAATCATTTGACTCTAATGTAACGATGATGTCAAAAATTCCTCTTTGAGCATCAAATATAAATGTCGGTCTGTATTGTACAGTTAAACCTCCATCCAAAAAATAGGTTGCTGGTAGTTGTTCCCATACCTCTGATCCAGTATCTGCAGTTGCTACAGGATCTACAACATATACCAAAGGTACATCTTGTTCAAATACCTCTATAGTATTGGGAACCGGTATGGTAACTCTGGCATCTAGACCATCATTTGATACAAAATCTACATTATCAATTTCAAAGGTTCTTGCAATTGTGTCTGTATCTATAAAATCATCATCATCTGAACATGCTGTAAAAAGCAAAGTTGTAGAAAATAGTAAAACAAAAATTTTTTTCATTGTTAATGTGTTTATATGGTGTTATAATTTATGGTGTTACTAAATGTAAAGCTTTAGAAAGCTCATTAAAATTAGTTACGTCGATATCGGTATTTTGAGCGAACTCTCCAGGAGTAATAATCACTCTAAAAACTTGATCATCTGTAAACTCTATTCCTAATTGTGTAAAGTCATCTGCTTCTAGAATAATTTCAATATCAAAAATACCGGTTGCCTGATCAAAAATAAAATTGTTTCTGTATTGCGTAAAGCCTGCACCAGCTAGACTAAATACACGTGGTAAAGGTTCCCACACATCTGCACCATTAGCTTGACTGGCAATAGGATCAAGTATAAAAACGAAAGGAACATCACCTTCTTCTACATTGATATTATCAGGAATAGGAAAATCTATGGCAGCGTCCAAACCGTTAGTTGATACAAAATCAATAGGATCGGTTATAAAATTTGCAGCCAGAAGCAAACCGCCATCTTCACCAGGAGCTCCATCTAGGCCCGGTATTCCTTCTGGTCCCGGAGGTCCTTGATCTCCTTCACATGAAATTGAAATAGCGGCCAATACTAATAAGAGTGTGAAAATTTTTTTCATAAATGTTAAGGTTTATACGTATATGTTTATTTGTTTTTAAAATCTATACTTACAGAATTAACACAATATCGTTGTCCTTTTGCTGTCGGTCCATCATTAAAGACATGTCCTAAATGACTTCCACAATTTGTGCATAAAATTTCTGTACGAATCATACCGTGAGATGTATCTCTTACATATTCTATTGCCCCTTCGATCGATTCGTCGAAACTAGGCCAGCCACATCCTGAATCAAATTTAGTCTTACTTTCAAATAGGGGAGTATTGCATGCCATACAAGTGTATGTTCCCTTATCAAAATGCATATTATATTTTCCTGTAAAGGGTCTTTCTGTCCCTTTTTGTCTCAAAACCCTATATTGCTCATCAGTAAGTTGTTCTTTCCATTCAGCTTCAGGTTTATGAATTGGATATTTATTCATTTTTTGATTCTTTATGTTTAAAAACAAGTGCGTCTCCATTTATACAATGTCTCATTCCAGTTGTTTCTCTAGGGCCGTCATTAAAAACATGACCAAGGTGCCCTCCGCAAGTAGCACATAGTAATTCTGATCTGGCATATCCCAATTTATAATCAACATCTTTATCTACCGCATCTTCTACAGCTCTATCAAAACTTGGCCATCCTGTACCACTATCAAATTTATATTTACTCTCATACAAAGGAGAGTCACATGCTGCGCAGTGAAAAGTACCTGATTTATAAATTTTATTAAGCGGACTCGAATAAGGTCTCTCAGTACCGGCTTGCCTCAAAATATAGTATTGTTCTGAAGTCAATATTTCTTTCCACTCTGCATTTGTTTTTGAAACAGTATAAACTTTTTCTTTTTTATATTTTTCTTTTTGCGCTACACTAGTACAACTAATACAAAGTAATCCTATAAGCAAACATAATAAACGATTCATAGCTTTATTTTTTTATATTAAGTCTCTTAATAGTCGTACAAATGTATCTAGAATAACTGTTTATCAATAATTATTCCAAAATAAATTCGGATATTGAATCAATGACATTTTTATTTCCTAAAATTCTACGATGTCCTAATTCTTTGGTTATTAAAAGTTTTCCTTTTTCTAAATTCTTAATAATTTCATGTGCCGAGCTGTAGTGTACATCTACATCATCTTGATCATGTATGACCAAAGTGGGGATAGTAACCCCTTTTGCAGATACCGAACCCGAATAATTATCTAAATTCTCACCGTACCTATCATCAAAATAAGCTTTCAAAAGTATTCCTACTTTGGTATCTAGTTGTAAGTTATTGACAAAATTTTTGGTGATCGCTGTAATACTATTTGCAGTTCCTATAATCACTAGTTTTTTTACCGATACATCAAATTTAATAGCTCTTAGCAAAGACATTCCTCCCAAAGAATGTCCTATAGCAGCCTCAAATGGGCCATGACTTTTTTCTAATTGATATATGATTTCTATAAAGTGGGGCAGCATACTTCTTTTTCCTGGTGAATGACCATGAGCAGGAGCATCAAAGCTAACTGTGCTATACCCATGTTTCACTAATTGATCTGCAATCATGGAAAGTTGAGTACCACTACCTGACCAACCATGAACTAACAATACTTTCTTTTCAGAAACACCATAATTATAAACAATTATTTTTCTTTTAATTTTTTGTACAAAAATTTCTTCTCTTTTACTGTTTTCATACATTTTTCGTTCACGTTCGGGCATTTTATATCCAAATGGAGTTAAAAAAATCCTTGCAGCAAATCTTGATGCTAGAAGAGGCGAAATAAAGTTGAGTAATTTCCCAGAATAAATAATATATTTTGGTATTAAAAGTGTTTGAACAGGAATGAGGTTTTTATCTTTCTTATTCATGAAACAATATTAATTCATAGGATTTTAAAATTAAAATAACAGGATCTTTTAATTGATAAATTATGAATAATTAACATTTGAAAATACGCATAGAAAAATCTTTTTAAGGTTTTTTTTCATTTAACCTTTTAAAGTATTTAATTTTGTAGCTTATTTAATTTAACCTTCAAATGGGTTTATACCCAATAACGATGCAAAAAAAAGAGCAAAAAGTACTTTATGACTATCAAAGTCGTGATATAGACAAAATTTTTAGTCGATTAGAAGAATTCTCAGAGAAGTACAATTTACTCTATCAACTTCCTACAGGAGGAGGAAAAACAGTTATTTTCTCTGAAATTGTAAGAAGATATATTGAAGCTACTCGTAAAAAAGTTGTTGTACTTACACACCGTATTGAGCTTTGTGGACAAACTTCTAAAATGCTAAATGAGTTTGGTGTAAAAAACAAAATCATCAATAGCTCTGTAAAAGGATTAGATGACCAAAACGAATATATGTGTTTTGTTGCGATGGTAGAGACTTTGAACAACAGACTCAATGAAGATCATCTAGAGCTTTATAATGTAGGGATGGTCATTATAGATGAAGCACATTACAATTCATTTAGAAAACTATTCAGATTTTTTAAAAATTGTTTTATTCTTGGAGTAACAGCTACTCCTTTAAGTTCGAATATGAAGCTTCCTATGAAGGACAATTATAATGAACTTATTGTTGGCGATACGATAAATGCTCTTATTAACAAAGGTTTTTTGGCAAAACCAATCACATATACTTATGATGTAGGATTAGGTTCTCTAAAAATAGGTATGAATGGTGATTACACCGTTAAATCATCAGAAGAATTGTATACTAATCTTCAGATGCAGGATAAACTATTGCATGCTTATGAAGAACGTTCTAAAAACAAAAAGACATTAATCTTTAATAATGGGATTAATACTTCAATTTATGTGTACGATACATTTAAAAAAGCAGGATATCCTATTCGTCACTTAGATAACACAAATAGCAAACAAGAGCGAGAAGATATTTTACAATGGTTTAGAGAAACAGATAATGCTATATTGACATCTGTTAGTATCTTGACCACCGGATTTGATGAACCTACTGTAGAAACCGTAATTTTAAATCGTGCTACAAAGTCTTTGACATTATATTTTCAAATGATTGGTCGAGGATCTCGTATTCTTTCTGATAAAAAAGATTTTACAATCATTGATTTGGGTAATAATACAGCTCGATTTGGGTTGTGGAACTCTGAGATGGACTGGCAATCTATTTTTAGATCTCCTGATTTCTATTACGACAACTTGATTGATGATGAAGAAATTGAAAGGAATTTTAAGTACGTCTTACCTGATGAACTAAGAAAAGAATTTTCTAAGTCTGAAGATATTGATTTTGATATTGAAGAAGAATATTCTAAAACCAAGAAATATGGACTCCGTAGCCTTACTGTTCTGGAAAAATCGATCGATCAACATGCTACAATGTGCGCACAAAATAGTGAAGACGTTTTTGACGCAAGAATTCTAAGTCGACTACTAGATCAAGATATTGAGTACAGGGTACGAAGATATTCGTATTGTATTAGCAAGAGTACAAAAAATTATAGAGATTGGTTAGAAGAAGATTACAAAAGAAAACTACGTTCAAAAATCAATCAACTTTTTATGGAACAATAAGTAGATTAAAAATATCCGTAACTATTTTTGATTTAATATTTTTTCAGAACTTGACCCGTATCGCTTTTATGGATGGATTCTTTGTAGAGTTTTATTACTTCTTCGATGGGTATCGGAAAGTGATCTGCAAATTTTTTGTCTTTAGGAAAATCGCCAATTATAGCTCCCGGAGCAACAACATTAAGCTTAATTCTTCTTTGTAATTCATTTGAAGCAGCCATAACAAAGCTCTGTATCGCTCCATTTACTAATGATAACCCAACAGCGTTAGGTTCATAATGTTCTGCTAAAATTCCTGTAGTTAATGTAATAGATCCATTATCAGAAATATAATTTTGTGCCACATGGACCAGATTAACCTGCCCCATTAATTTACTTTTGATCCCCACATAATAATCTTCTTCTTTCAATTCAGAAAAAGGTTTCCAAGTTGCAGTGCCTACAGCATTAATCACTGCATTCAATTTTGGTAATTTCTTAAATAGGTTTTCTATCGAAAGGGAATCTGTGATATCTACAGGGTAATCAGTGCTATTTCTATGTGCTCCATAAACTTCTTCGCCCTCTTTAATCAAACTGTCATAAACAGCCTTTCCTATCGTTCCTGTCGCTCCAATAACTAGTATTTTCATAATCTTATTTTTGATTTTATAAATATCTTTTAAAATTAAATATAAAATACATGTAACAAAAATTAAAGGTATGCGTCTTACATAAAAAACGAGGACATTAATTATTCTTGTTTATAAATATTTAGCTTTAACAATACATGAAAGCACTTACCATAGTTAAGGTAAGTGCTTTTTTAATGTTATCATTTAGTCAAAGTTCTTTTAGAATTCTGAAAATAATTAGTATTCTTGTTTTGTATGAATATATTAGCATCTATAGAAACCAAAAGGCTTGCTGTAAAAGTAAAATCCGCAGCAGAAAAGATGATCAAAAAAGAACATCCTTGGATTTTTGAAAATAGTATCACAAAACAAAATATTGAGGGGAATGCAGGAGATTTGGTAATTATATATGATCAAAAAAAGAATAAATTTTTGGCTTGTGGTTTGTATGATCCTTATTCTCCCATACGAATTAAGCTTATACAGTTTAAAAAACCAGAAAAAATAGATAAAGATTGGTTTGCCAAAAAAATAAAACATGCATATCAAAAACGACTCCCTTTACTAGAAACGGTAACAAACAGTTATCGCTTATTATTTGGCGAAAATGATCATTTTCCGGGTTGTATTGCGGATGTTTATGATACCGTTTTAGTCATAAAACTATATTCTCATATTTGGTTTCCTTATTTGAATTGGATTGTAAAGCACTTGATTCAGCAGAGTAATTGTAGTACTGTAGTCATACGGCTTAGTAGATCATTACAATCAAAAGGAGAAACATTTGGTCTAAAAGATGGTCAGGTTTTGTATGGAAAATTACACGATGAGGTTGTGATATTCAAAGAACATGGCGTAAACTTTTCGGCTAATGTGATTAAAGGTCATAAAACAGGATATTTTTTAGACCATAGACACAATAGGAAAAGAGTAGGGGAAATGGCTAAAGACAAAACAGTTTTAGATGTGTTTTCATATGCAGGAGGTTTTTCGGTACATGCATTGCATGGAGGAGCTAAAGAAGTAACAAGCCTTGATATCAGCAAACATGCTCTAGACATGGCAAAAAGCAATGCTAGTTTGAATTCTCACTCAGGAACACATAAAATAATCGTTGCTGATGCTTTCGAAGGCCTTCAAAAATTAATTACTTCACAGAATAAGTTCGATATTGTTGTTATTGATCCTCCTTCTTTTGCTAAACAAGAAAGCGAAATTAATAGAGCAAAGAATAGCTATGCTAGGTTAGCAAAACTAGGGTCAAAATTAGTTGCCAAAAATGGGATTTTAATTTTAGCTTCTTGTTCATCAAGAGTATCTCCAGAAGAATTTTTTGAAATATCTGAAAACAGTATACTTGAAACTAATACGTCTTTTGAAATCATAGAAAAAACAGGGCATGATATAGATCATCCAATTATATTTTCAGAGGGAGAGTATTTAAAATGTGGGTATTATAAAATAATGTAGACTAAAATAAATAACACTGATTTGATAAAAACAAAAACCAGATGAGATTTTAAATCTCATCTGGTTTTTGAATACAAGTGGTTAATAATAAATTGTGAGTGAGTTATTGTGTATTTTAGTTAGAAGAAAGTAAAGCAAAAAACTTATCCATATTTGGTAACAATACAATTCTTGTACGTCTGTTTATTGCCATATTCTCTTTTGTATCATTTTCTACAAGAGGCTTATAGCTACTTCTTCCTGAAGCAATTAATTTAGCAGGATCAACTTCATAGTCTTTTTGAAGTTTTCTAACGATAGAAGTAGCTCTTTTAACACTCAAATCCCAGTTATCTGATACAACAGCATTGCTGATTGTTCTAGAATCTGTATGTCCTTCTACCATAACTTCTATACTTGGCTCAGAATTAATAACGTTTGCTAATTTTCCTAAGATATCACTTGCTTTGTCATTAACTCTGTAACTAGCAGTTTTAAATAATAACTTGTCAGAAATAGAAATCATTACAACCGTATTATCCAAGTTGATAGAAATATCCTCGTCCTCTTTAAGACTATCATCTAGAGAATTTTTAAGATTATAAGACAAGGCTAAGTTCATAGAATCTTTAAGAGATTTTGCTCCACTAAGTTTTTCTTGATCAACTTTTGCTAAAGTTTCTCTCATTTTTTCCTTAGTTTTATTAGATATAGCAGCTACATCGTCTACCATTACCATTTTTTCATCGTTTGAATCTCTTAAGGAATTTATTTTAGCATTGTAGTCTGCTACTCTTGCCTCGATCTTCGCAAATTTATCCTCTAGCTCTTCTTTTTCTACAGTAGTTTTCTGTAAATTACTTCTAGTATCTTGTAATTCTTGCTCTAGTGCAACGTATTTCTTTTTTGATACACAAGAAGTCATGATCACAGCTCCTGTTAACGCGATTAATGTGAAAGATCTTTTCATGGTTATTTAATTTTAAAATTTCACTTACATTAACTATTCCTTAATTCTTTTATTGTTTTTGTAATTATTAATTTTTTCACATCACTTTCTTAAAAAATGTTAATATCTTTTTTTAAAAACCTTTCAAAACAATAAATCAAGAAAAAAAATATTTAAAAAATCAACACTTATAATACTGTATATCAATTGATTAAATTTAACATTTAACAAAATTTCATTTCATAATAGGATTTTTCTGTAACAAGGTCTTATTTTTGCAGTCCTACTTAACAGTAAATAGAATATAATTTGAACCAGATCTACTTTATAATAATCAAAAGGGAAAATTAAATTGAGTTTTTTTAATAATGAAGAGTAAATCTTGTTTTATATTTTTTGGAATTCTTGTTTTTTTAATGTCTTCAAATACTTCGGCTCAAAATTTGGGTGAAATTTTACAGCGTAAGACTATAGCTATTAAAGGAAAGATTAATTATTTACCTATTTACAAAAAAAATATTTTCATATCTACTAATCCTCCAGAAGAGGTAGAACACGTTTCAGTTAATAAAGAATTAGATGTGAATTGGGATAACAAAAATTTTAATCCGTATACAAAAGAGTTGTCATTTCCGGTTCCTATATCGTTTACAGATACAAATTTTGCTTCTCCGGTTCAAGGCAAGATGGTAGTTACTTCACGTTATGGACTACGAAGAGGAAGGCCTCATAGAGGAATTGATATTGATTTACAGGTTGGAGATAGTGTAAAAACAATTCTTGGAGGTAAAATTAGATATGCAGGATATACAAGAGGATATGGAAAAACGGTTATAGTTAGGCATTACAATGGTTTAGAAACAGTATATGCGCATTTATCAAAATTATTAGTTGAAACGAACCAGGAAGTAGAAAAAGGTGAAATCATTGGTAAAGGAGGAGTTTCTGGCAATGCTCGTGGGAGTCACTTACACCTCGAAGTTAAATATCATGGTAAAAGCATACATCCAGAATATCTATTTGATTTTTCTGATAGCACAAAAGTAAGGTCAGAGTTGGTGTACGTAACTCCAAAATGGACAACTCCCAGATTGCATAGATCACATCGCAAAAGTAAAATTGTTTTACATCAAACAGAAGATGATATAGACCCTTTGGAAATGAAGAAAAAGGAAGTCTATACTGTTAGAAAAGGAGATACCTTAAGCAGAATAGCTAATAAATATGGTTTAGCTGTGTCACAAATCTGTAAATTAAACGCTATCAAAAAGAACTCTGTTCTCAAGATTGGTCAACAGATTATCATTAATTAATCTAAATAGATTTTAATTATATATCGGATTATTAGCTAAATGTTTGTAAATCATTTCTAACAAATGATTCTTGTCGTAAGGTTTTAATATATAATCATTTAACCCAGCTTGCATAATCTGTTTATTTAATTGTGTTACATCAACTGCAGTAAGTGCTATAATAGGTGTTGTTATATTAAATTCACGTATTCTTTTTGTAGTGCCTATACCATTTAATTTAGGCATATTGATATCCATCAAAATAATATCATAATCATTATTTTTTACTAATTCTATGGCATCAAAACCATTGTCTATAGTTGTACATTTAAAATTCTCTTTAGACAATATTTTGTCAGCAACCAAAAGATTAAGTTTATTATCATCTACAATTAATGCTGTAAAAGATGATTTTGGAGCCATGGATAAGGGGTGATTTTGATCACTACTCTTTTTGACTTCAGGAATATTGAGCTCTGTGACTAATACATATTCTGATCCTACACGATTTTTGTTCTGAATAATAATTTCTCCTTGTATTGCTTTAGTCAACCGCTTAACTATTTTAGAGTTTATTCCTGCTGTATTCAAATATGATTTTTGTGCTTTTTCTATATTAATAAATTCTCTATATATAGATTGATGTTCTTCGGGAGAGACTTCAGACCCATCATGTTTTATTTTGAAAGATATTTTAGATGTTTTTTCAAATTTTCTAATGAGGTTTACAGAAAAATAGACATTACCATTTTGTGAAAATCGTAATGCATTACTGATCAAATTGATTAGAATTTGTGATAAAATCGAAGAATCCCCATTTACTGTTTCATCAATTTCAGGATCAAAATCAAAATGTAACACATTTCCACTATTTTCTGTAGCATAGCTAAAAGAATTGAGAACATTTTGACTCATTTCTTTCAAGTCGAATGTATTATTTTGAACCACAACATCATCAGACTCCAAAAAGTTAACATGCAATACGTTACTAATAAGCGTTAGCAGATAGTTACCAGAAAACTTTAGTGATTTTAGGTTTTTATCTTCTTTTAAATCAGGGTATTCTTCAACTAGTAGATTAGTAAGCCCCATGATTCCATAGAGAGGTGTTCTCAATTCCTGACTGAGAGAAGAAATAAAACTTTGTTGCATATCAAATCGTTGCTCTGCTTCTTTTTTTAGCGTTTTGAGTTCCTTATTTGCTTTTTGAAATCTAATAAGTACTACTATAATGCATAAAAGTAGTACACCTATAATAATAAAGTAGACCATAACTATTTTGAAGAAATAATTAATATAAGATTTGTTATACAATTTAAGTCTTTTTTATCATAATTTGTTACAAAATATGTAATGATCAAAGACTTATTTCGTCTTTATCATATATAGATGTTTGTTATAAAAACTAAATAACAAGCTATTAACAGTAAAAAATAGCATTATTTTTTACCTTTATAAAAACTTTAATTGTGTTGCTGATTAGTAAAAAGATTGTATTTTTCTCAATATCCTTATTATTTAGTATATGGATTTCTCATGCGCAGATTGAAAAATCTACTTCTTTGCGTATTGATGCAGAAAGTAATCTCAATACAGATAAGTATAGTATATCCGGAGCGACATTAAACTCTAATCTTAATGCTGATTTACCTTCAATAAGCGAACCTGCTGATTTATCAAAATATGGTAGACAACCAAAAGCTTTTAGCATGATAGATGACAACGGACTTCTTCAACCGCATGCAAAAGATACACCTAAATGGTTTGAAAAAGATAAAGCTTTTGAAGAAAAATTTAAAAGCGATCAATATTTTGGTGACTTTAAAAGTGGAGGAAGTGTTGTTAAATTAATCTATAGAGATCATCAATTTGTTGATGGTGATATTGTAAGAATTTCGGTTAATGATGAAGTTATTTTAAGTAAAGTATTTTTGTCAAGTCAATTCCAGGGTATAGAAATCGATCTCATTAAAGGATTTAATAAAATAGATATTACAGCGCTTAACCAAGGGGATTCTGGTCCAAACACTGCTGCATTTCAACTTTATGATGAGTATGGTAACCTCATGACTAGTAACGAATGGAATCTTGCCACAGGAGTAAAAGCCTCTATGATTGTTGTCAAAGAATAAACTACTATTGATAATCAATACTTCTTTATTTTTGTAAACGCCTATCAATAAAATTATTTGGTAAATCTATTCTGAGATAACAGCTAATAATTTTATTTCATTTCTTATTTTTAAAATCGAAAAATTTAAGCTCCGATAGAATAATGAATTGGTATCGTATTGAAAATGAATCAAAAATAGATTCTCCTTCTATTTTATTGTATAAAGAACGTTTGCAGAATAACTTACAAAAAATGCTGCATATGGTGGATAACGACACATCCAAGTTAATGCCACATATTAAAACCAATAAAATGCCAAATGTTGTGCGTGAGATGTTGTCTTTGGGCATTACACAATTTAAGGCTTCTACTATAGCCGAAGCTGAAATGGCCGCTATAGAAGGAGCAAAAAGTATATTAATTGCACATCAACTAGTAGGGCCTAAGATTCAAAGGTTTATTGCATTAATTCTAGCATATCCAGATACATCTTTTGCTACAATTGTAGATAATAAAACTTCAATACTTCAACTGCAAGAAAAAGCTCAAAAGTTACATCATGCTATACCTGTTTTTATTGACATCAATACAGGAATGAATCGTTCTGGCTCAGAATCCAAAGAAGAGCTATTACAACTAATAGAAACATTACAAGCAAGTAAAAATTTATTTTTTAAAGGTTTACATGCATATGATGGCCATTTACGTAATAAGGACTTTCAATTGCGTAAAAACGAGATAGAAAAAGGTTTATCAGGGACATTACATCTATTTGATCAATTACGACAAAATAATAAGGATATACAACTTGTTTGTGGAGGAACACCATCATTTACAACACATTTAGATCATAAAGAAAGAATATGCAGTCCGGGTACATGTGTGTTTTGGGATTGGGGTTATGATGAAAAGCTAAAAGAGCAAGAGTTTTTATTCGCGCTACTATTGATTACAAGAGTAATCTCAAAACCAACAAAAGATATTATTACAATAGATCTGGGGCATAAGTCGGTAGCAGCAGAAAACCCAGTTCAATCAAGAGTAAAATTTTTGAATTTAGACGATTACGAATTACTCTCACAAAGTGAAGAGCATGGGGTTCTTAAAGTCAAATCATGGGAAAAGATACAAGTAGGAGATGTCTTATATGGAGTTCCTTATCATGTCTGTCCTACTGTCAATTTGTATGACAACGTTAATGTAATTTGTGACCAAAAGTATACTCATCAATGGGAAATCACTGCACGAAAACGAAAAATAAATATTTAGTTTTTGTAACCACATAAAATATAAATTCATATAAAAAGTGATTTTTTGATATATTTACTTTTTTATACTTTTTATGGATGTAAACCAGCAATTATTATTTCTTTTTAGTGCATTAGGAGGTTTTAATGCATTATTTTTGAGTATCTATTTTGCTATAAAACCTAAACAATCCAATTATTTTTTATCAGCATTATTATTTGTGATTGGTGTTAGGATCATCAAATCTGTATTTTTGTATTTTAATCCTGGTTTATCAGAAGTATTTATACAAATAGGGCTTTCTGCCTGTGTACTCATAGGCCCATTTCTTTTTTTATATCTCAATTCTCAGATTACAAAAGTTACAAATAAAAGGTGGATGATACATATTCTCCCTTTTGTTATAATCATGATTCTATTAGGGATAATGTATCCATACTGGGAGCATAGAAAAGTTTGGTCATATTATATCGTTAAAATAATTTATACACAATGGTTAATATATGTTGTTTATAGCGGTATCCAATTAAAAGAAATAGTTAAGAAACTATTTTCAAGTAAAGCAAAATTACAAGACACAGAAATATGGTTATTAAGTGTATTAATAGGTGTAGCAATCATTTTAATTGGGTATAGTATTGGGGCATATACATCTTATATAGTAGGTGCTTTGACATTTTCTTTCGTGTTTTTCTTACTATTATTACTTGTAGTATTTAATAGAAAGAAAAATACTGCGTTTTTTGAAGATCATAAAAAGTATAATAACAAAAAGATAAATGATCAGGAAGCCACACAAATTTCTGAAACATTAATGCAAATAATGGCGACTAAAAAGTTGTATAAAAACCCTAATTTAAAATTGTTGGATGTAGCCAATGAGTTAAATGTGACCTCACATTATTTATCTCAATTTCTGAATGATAATTTTGGTAAAAGCTTTGCTCTTTTTATAAACGAATATAGAATTAAAGAAGCAAAACAGTTAATAAAAGACCAGGAATCCTATACTATTGAAGCTATTGGTTATGAAAGTGGCTTTAATTCTAAATCTACTTTTTTTACTACCTTTAAGAAAATAACGGGTTTAACACCAGCTAATTACAAAGCAAAGACATCCTAATATTTTTATTATGAAAGTTCAGTATTATAAATCTGTACTTCTGATTTATAATTTATAATCTACTTATGATCATGATTTTTAAAATTGCCAAAAAATTACTTCGGCATGCAAAAAATCAAATACATCATCTTAACTATTTTTATATCGATCAACAATTTTGTTGGCGCACAAAATGTGGATACTAAAGCTACTAAAGAAAAAATTCTTTTTGTAGTATCAAATCAACATACTTACGGAGACTCAAAACTAAATGCGGCTAATCATTTCTCTGAAATTGTTGTACCGTATGATATATTGACCAAAGCCGGATATCATGTCGATTTTGTAAGTCCAAAAGGTGGTGCAATCCCAATAGGATATCTAAAAACTTCTGATCCTATCCAAAAAAAGTACATCTATGATACTACTTTTATGAATATACTTAAAAACACTCACAGCCCAGACGAGATAAAAGCTTCAGAATACAAAGCAGTATATTATAGTGGGGGAGGAGCAGCTATGTTTGGAGTGCCAGAGAATAATCAAATCCAAACCATTACCAAGACGATTTATAATAACAAAGGTGTCGTATCTGCTGTATGCCATGGTACTGCAGGACTTGTTTACCTAAAGACTAAAAACGGAAACTATCTTTATAATGAAAAGAAAATAAGCGGTTTTCCTGACAAATTTGAAAATACTAAAGCTGAATATTACAAACAATTTCCTTTTTCAATAGAAAAAATGATCAATCAAAATGGTGGAAAATTCTCATACTCAGAAAAAGGTTGGGATGATCACTTTGTTATCGATGGACGATTGATCACAGGTCAAGATCCATCGGCATCAGCTTCGGTTGCACAAAAAATAATAGAATCTCTCAAAAATAAATAATCAAAAATTTAATTTATGAAAAAAACACTTTTTACACTAGTATTTTGTTTGAGTACCTTCTCCATTCTGTATAGTCAAAATTCTGATTATCAAAAAGTAGAAAAAGCTGTATCCTTTTATTTAGATGGTGGCACTAATAATGATTTTGAAATGTTGAAAAAAGCTTTTCATACTAATGCTACGATGAAGTTTATCAAAAAAGGAGAATATACAGAGGTTAATGCTCTTGAGTTTTTTAAAAAAGTTATCAAACCCGGACCAAAGCAAAATCGTAAAACCAGTATTGTGGATATAAATATTTCTGGTAATGCTGCTAATGCAAAATTAGAAATAGAATATCCAGAATTTACCTTTATCGATTATATGAACCTTCTAAAAATAGGAGATGAGTGGAAAGTAGTTAGTAAAATCTTTTACAGAAAACCAAAAAATAATTAAAAACGATACTTTATGAAATCAATACTAGTAACTTTTGTCTTTACATTGATGTATTGTCATGGTAATAGCCAAAACTATATCGGAGATCAAAAAGAAATTGATCAAATTATCATGAACTCTCAAAACTTTTCTAAAGATATGATGAACTCAGATCATGTAAAACTAGGAGATGCATATACAAAAGACGCAAAAATTTTTCCTAATAGAACCAAAATTATAACAGGCAAAGAAGCCATTACCAAGTTTTGGAAGCTACCAGATGGAGTACAAACAGCGTATCACAAAATCATACCTGAAGAAATTGAAATTGTGGATAATACGGCCTATGATTATGGATATTATGAAGGTAAAACTAAAAAATCAGATGGTAGCGAAGTAGAATGGAAAGGAAAATATGTTATTGTCTGGAAAAAAGTAAAAACACAATGGAAAATATATCTTGATATATGGAACAGCGTTAACCCTTAAATTTTGTTTTGATCAAAACAAACAAGATAGAATTAGAATATCATTTTGAACATGAAGTATTTTAAACAAATTACAGTATTATTTTTCGTTAGTACTTTTATACTAGGTTGTGCTCGCCAACCCCAAAAAAAAGATTCAACTAGTATTGAGGATACAATTGATACATTAATAGAAGAAGCTTTACAAAAGCACAATATATCTGCGCTGTCTATAGGATATATACAAGATGGCAAAATAAAAATGCTAAAAGGATATGGGGTTTTAAGTAAAAATAATGATAGTACAGTAGATGAAAACTCTATTTATCAGATCGCTTCCCAATCAAAAATGTTTACCGGTATTATAGCAAATAGATTGATAAATGAAAACAAATTAGAGTTGACAGCTTCTATAGTAAAATACTTAAAAGAAGATTTAAATAAAGAAGCTCAAGAAAAATTAAGAGCAATAACACTCAAAAATTTAATTCAGCATACTTCTGGAATTCCAGGAAATGTGTGTTTACCCTATAAATTAAGAAAAGAAGGTGATCATTGGGCAGATGGTTACACAAAAGAAGAACTTATACAAGATCTTAATACAATTTCATTAGAATTTGAACCCGGAACAAAATTTCAATATTCGAATTCGGGATATGCTATTCTTGGGTATATCTGTGAAAAAGTTTCTGGAGAAAAATATGAAACTTTGTTAACTAATTATATCACAAAAGAATATCGTTTTAAAAATACTGTAGTATCCCTTGATAATACACAAAAAACACTTTTAGTAACGCCTTACAGAAAAGATAATAGAACTATAGAAACCAAACCTTCGGTCATGGGAATGGCAACTCCTGCAAGTGCTATCTATTCTAATGCCAAAGATCTTACTCAATTATTACAGCGTCAATTAAAATCATATAGAGATTATTATACTTCAAAATCATCTTTTCTGGTATTGACTCATCATACTGCTGATATGGGCAAAAATTTAGAATATGGATTTGGATTGATTAAACAATCAGAAAAAACGTATACAAAATATGGACATGGCGGAGATGCAGACGGTTTTGCATGCGAGTACTTTTTTATTCCTGAACAAAATAAAGGTCTGGTTTTACTTACATCTAGTGGAGGTAAATGGTTAGGAGAATTAGCAGAATCAATTCTTACTTTAAAAGTTGCAAAATAAAAACTGTAACAAATTCATCAAAAAGTGTCTTATTAAGATATACATCATCAATCAAAAAACATAAAAATGACAATAATCAAGAATCCTCTATGCATTAGAGTATTACATGTAGTAATTTTATTTCTTTTTACTACCAATGTAATAATAGCACAAACCAAAGCAGAAAAAATTAACGAAGTAATGCGTCTTTATAATGAGTATGGGCAATTTAATGGTTCTATACTTGTTGCAGAAAAAGGCAAAGTAATCTATAAAAAAGGATTTGGGCTTGCTAATATGGAATGGAACATTCCTAATCAACCTAATACAAAACATCGATTAGGATCTATTACCAAACAATTTACTGCTATGCTTATTATTCAATTGGTAGAGCAAGGTAAACTAGCATTAGATGTACCAATTACAAAATATCTTTCTGATTACCCAAAAATGACAGGAGATCAAATTACTATTCATCATTTACTTACACACACGGCAGGCATCCCTAATTATACGTCTTTTTCTAATTTTTATAATCAACATTCCAGAAATCACTTTGAACCAGAAGAATTTGTACGTGTATTTGCAGATTCTACATTACATTTTACTCCAGGAGAAAAGTTTGAATATAGCAACTCAGGATATTTTTTATTAGGATATATTATCGAAAAAGTTTCGGGCAAATCATACGAACAAATGCTACAAGACAATATATTCACTCCTTTAAAAATGAATGATACCGGATATGATCATCATAAAACAATTATACAAAACAGAGCTTCTGGATATGAAAAATATGGAATTTCATATAACAATGCAGCATATTTAGACATGTCATTACCCTATGCAGCAGGCTCGATGTATTCTACTGCAGAAGATTTATACCTATGGGATCGAGCTCTTTATACCAATCAATTGGTATCAGAAAAATATAAAGATCTCATTTTTACTCCACACATTAAGGCAGGAAAAAGAAATTATGGCTATGGTTGGAGCGTTGGTTACGAATTGACTGGCATTGCAAAGGATAGTGTAAATATGATAGAACATGGTGGAGGAATCAACGGATTCAACACTAATATTGCTCGTATACCACAAGATCAACATCTAATTGTATTACTTAATAACACAGGAAGAACTTCTTTACAAAATATGCGCGATGTAATTATAAATATTTTATATGATGCTCCGTATGAAAAACCTAAAAAATCACTTGCCAGTTCTTATTTTGAAGTAGTAACTAAAGAAGGAATCAAAAATGGAACTACTTATTTTAAGAAATATAAATCTTCTGATGAATATATTTTGCATGAAGCAGAAATGAATACAATAGGGTATATATTTCTAAAAGAAAACAAAATAGAAGAAGCCATAAAAACCTTTGAAATAAATGTAGAAGCTTTCCCGGATTCAGGCAACGTTTATGATAGCTTGGGTGAAGCATATATGATAAATGGAGATAAAGAGCTTGCTATTAAAAATTATAATAAATCTCTAGAAATAGATTCTAAAAATGAAAATGCTGTGAAAATGCTCGTAAAATTGAAGAAATTTTAGCTTATTGCATAGAAACACACATTGTTTAATAATAAATCAATCAAAATAGATAATGAATCTAACTCAATATATGTTTTTAGCATTTTTAAGTTTTACTATAAGTTGTTGTTACGCTCAAAAAGATATTGATGCTTTTTTAAAAGAACAACATCAAAATGGAAAACTAAATGGTAATATTCTTGTCATAAAAGAAGGAAAAACACTATATAATCAATCATTTGGATATGCTAATGCAACCAAAACTGAAAAGCTCACCAAAAATCACAGATTCAATATAGGATCGATATACAAAGAATTTCCTGCTGTAGCCATTATGCAACTTCAGGAAAAAGGAATGCTCAACACAGATGATAAGATTACTAAATATTTAGATAATCTTCCTCAGTGGGCCCAGCAAATTTCTATAACACAATTGTTACAGTACTCTAGTGGTTTACCAAGAGTAAACTGGGGAAAATATTTTAAAAACAATCAGAATATAACAGAAAATGACCTTTTCAAAGATCTTTCTGCTATAAAAGAACTAGAGTTTCAACCGGGAACAGATTATATCTATACTAATTATAGTCCACTTTTATTAATAAAAATTATAGAACAAGTCACTCAATTAGATTATACAACCTACTTGCATAAGCATATTTTTGAACCCTTTGGATTAACATCAACAATACTCAATCAACAATATCCATATCTTAATACACCCTTAATGGCAATTCCGTTTGATGATAATTTCAAACAAGATCAATACAAATTTAATGTGCCATATCTTTTGATGGCTGCCACAGTTGGTGATTTATCACAATGGCTACAACAATTACATACTTTTAAAATTATAAACAAAGAATCTCTACGCTTTATTTCAAACAAGTTCGAAAAAGAAGGTAATGTACAAGCTCCATTAGGTTTTTGTGATTGGCAAGATGGTGTAGTACTCGAACATTCACATCATGGGTCTAGTGGTAATTATGAAGGAATCATTAGACGATTTCCTAAGGAAAAACTTATGATTATTATACTAACAAATCAAAAACATGGCAATGTAAGAGATCTATCAAATAGAATACATGAGATTGTTAGATAAATTTTCTACAGAAATGAATGTTTCTAAAAATAGTATTTGTTTTTAGAAACATTCATCTTTTTAGGATGAATATGTACAACTATTTAATTAATTATCAACTCAATACTTTTTTAATTATAGATTTATAGCGTTCTCCTATTGGAATTTCTATTTTACCGATTTCGACATCATTTTTGGTATAGGCGGTAATTTTTTTAATATTCACAACATAAGAACGATGAGTTCTTATAAAATTATTATCTAAATTTTCGATAAAAGCGGTTAGACTATATTTTACAAGATGATTCCCTGATTCTGTTTTAATTTTTATGTAATCTCTTACACTCTCAACACATAGGATTTCATCAAAAAAGATTTTAACCTGTTTCCTTTCTTTACGTACAAAAATATAATCTCTTTTTTGATCTTCTTTTATGTCTATAAGGTGATTTATTGATTTTGAGGATTGAAGTTCTAAAAACTTTTCTATAGCTTTAAAAAACCGACTAAAAGTAATTGGTTTTAACAAATAATCGATCGCATTAAGTTCAAAACCGTCAACTGCATAATCTCTGTAAGCTGTTGTAAAAATGACATTTGGTTTATTGATTATATTCCTAAAAAAATCAGTCCCCCGTAATACTGGCATTTCAATATCTAAAAATAGGAGATCTATTTTTTGATTTTTCAAGATTTGACTTGCCTCTATCGCGCTTTCACACATACCAACTAACTCAAAATGATCAAGTTGATCTAAATGATTTTTGATAAGATCTCTCGCCAGTTCTTCATCATCTACAATTAGGCAGGTGTATTTCATTGTTGTTTTAGTTTTAATGATACTGCAAAGCTATTTTCGTCATTTTCGATTAATAAAGTATAAGCGTTAGGATATAACAGCTCCAATTGTTGTTTTACATTTTTTAAACCCAACTCATTTTTTGAATCTACTATTTTAGTTTGATGATTAGGTTTTGTATTAAAAATTGTAAACAAGATTTCTTCTTGTACCAAAGTAAGCTTTATATTGATATCAGCTATATTAAGTTCCTGACTAACCCCATGCTTGAAAGCATTTTCTATAAATGTGAGTAAAATTAAAGGAGCAATACGAACCTCTTTTTCAATTTTGTTTATAAAACTAATAGCAACCCTTTTTCCATATCTAATTTTTTCGAGAGCCAGATAATTTTCTATTAATTCTATCTCTTTTTGGATAGGTACATATTTATGATTACATCTATATAGCATATAATCAAGTATATCAGAGAGTTTCTCTATTACCTCAGGGGTTTTATCCGATTTTTTTATAGCTAAAGAATATAGATTATTGAGTGTGTTGAATAAAAAATGAGGATTTAGCTGATTTTTTAAAGCAGTAAGTTCTGCTATCTTTTTTTGCTCATTAAGTTTCAAATAATCCTTTTGTTTTCTATAAAAACGAAATAACAAAAGCAACGCCAAAGGTGTCAAAAACTTTACAATTTTACTTACAAACGTGCTTAAATCCAATAATCTATCACCAAAAGACATTAAAGCATATTCTTTAGCAATATCACTATAGACATATAAGTATTTTATATCAAAATAGTAAGCTCTGATAGCCATGTAACATACAAATAAAGCCGATAATAAAAGTAATACAAACACTGTAAATACTACATTTTTTTTTTGGTCTAAAAACCTGGGAATAAAAACATAAAGAATAACATATGTCGCTACCATTTGCATTATGACCAAAGTCATACTGGACTCTATCATATGCACATATCCATCAAAAAATGTCATGTTTGAGGTAACTGCAAAGTATAAAAAAACCCCAATCCAAAATAATAGATGATTAAAAAACGGATGCTTCATTGCGAGGATCATTTTTTTCATAACAAATGATATAAAAATAGACATTATAGTGGTACGATATTAGAAAAAGAAGACCAGACAATCATTATCGACTACCAACCCTGGTAAATAAGCTACGAGTACTGTTTTTGATGTTGGTATACGCTATTAGCGTGTAAGTCGATATTCAAAAATATGTGTAATCATGATGTATAGATTTGCTTCAAAATCAAAATAGCCAATATCATCATGAAAAGTTCAAAAAATATTTTGCTTACAAGTATTCTAACACTAAGTATCGTGACTACGATTTTTTCTCAGGATCAAAATGATTACAAAATGATAGAAAAAACGGTATCCAACTATATAAATGGTGATACAAAAAAGGATTTCGAAACACTGCAAAAAGCTTTTCATAAAAATGCTACGATGAAATATGTATCCTCAAAAAATGGATATCAAGAATACAATGCATTAGAAGTCTTCAAAAATGACAAAGGACGTGCCCCTGAAAAAAATAGAAAAAATCGTATTGAATATATCTCTGTAGCTGGAAAAGCAGCAAATGTAAAAATCGAAATTAATTATCCCGATAGGACCGTAGTCGATTTTGTGAATTTGCTTAAAATCAATAACGAGTGGAAGATAGTGAGTAAAATTTTCAGCGTAAAAGAATAAAGAAATATTGACCATCACTTATAAACGTCTTTAAAGACTATAACAATCATATTTATAAAATAATAATATAAACTACTAAAAACAATGTAAAGATGAAATATCTATTTTTAAAAATACTTGTCTTAATATTTTGCACTGTTAATTCTCAATATGCAAATGATAGTATAGAAAACTTAAAACAAAAATTGCTTATAAATATTCATAGCAATAGCAATCAAAAAAAGGTAATCAATTATGATAAAAGTTTTGTAAGTGATGATAAACTCATCTATGAAAGCCTGAATATAATCCCCAGTCATAATGATATTCACGTAAAAACCGTATCCGAAAAAGCATTAGTCAAAAAAACACTTCAGAATTATATTGAAGGAACTTCTTATACTAAGAAGGGTTTGTTAAAAAGTGCTTTTGCAGAAAATGCAACGCTGTATTTAACTGTGCAGGAAAAGTTTAAAAGAATTACACCGATAGAATACCTCAGTTATTTCAAACAAGAACCTAATAATTTCACAGGTCGAAAAGGGAAGATTTTATCAATAGACTTACAGGTAGATATTGCATCTGCAAAAGTAGAAATTTTGTATCCGGATAGAAATATAAAGTTTATAGACCTCTTTTTATTAAAAAAGATCGATAATCAATGGAAAATAATAAGCAAAACCGCCACAAAACAAAAGCTGTAGAATATCGTAAACCATACACTTTCTCTTGCTAAAGTCATAAATCGTAATCAATAATCATTTATGAATATTATTATCAAAATAATTCTATTGGTTATATTTTGTATGCTATTATGTAACAATAATCACGCACAATCCATAGAATCAATTTCTGGTTATGTAAAAAATAACGAGAATCAAGTATTATTAGGAAATGTAATTGTACTTTCTGCAAAAGATTCTACTGTAATAACCGGAACAAGCTTTTTTGAAAATGAGTTTCTCATTGATAACCTCAAACAAACAAAAGTTATCCTTAAATTCACTTCTTTAGCATTCAAAGAAATGTACATGAATATTGAATATCAGGGTCAGGCTGATATTGATCTAGGTATTGTGAATGTTCTAGAAAACAAAAATGAATTAGATGAAGTCGTGCTAACATCAAAAAGTAGCCTTGTAAAAGAACGAGCAGATGGTACTCTAGAGGTCAACATAGCAAATACAACATTAGCAACAAGTACATCTGTAGATGAAATTTTAAGGAAATCTCCCGGAATCGTTTATAACACAGACGGAGAGATTAGTGTGTTTGGCAAAGGTAATGCTATCATATTTTTGAATGGAATACGAATCGCAAGTGAACGCTTATCAACTCTATCACCAACAAATATCGAAAAAGTAGAAATCATTAATAATCCTGGGCCAAGATATGATGCAGAAGGTAATGCGGTGATAAATATTATTACAAAAATCAATGATGAAGTAGGTAATAAAGGAGTAGTAAAAAACTATTATACTCACAATAATTTTAGTGGTTATGATAATAGAACCAACATTGACTATAGTTATGTAAAGGGAAAATGGTCTATTAATAGCAGTTATGGTTTTCTTACAGGAAATGATAGACACATCTTGACCACTACAAGATCACGCAAAGAACCCATAGATATGTTTACCTCTGACCTAGAAACAGATTGGCAATATGATTTTAATAACTTTTCTAATTATACAGCCGGAGTTCAATACAATATCAACAAAGAAAATTATATATCATTTTCATATATAGGTGCTTATGAAAGTTTAGGTGGAAACCAAATCAGCAAGAATATAATTACTGATACTGCGACAGGAATATATCAAAGTAATATTAATGTTGATCAGATAACATCAAAAAACACCTTTAATATTAATTATTATTCTAAAATAGATAGCCTGGGATCTAATATTTTTATAGGTGGTCAGTATTCTTCTTATAACGAAGACTTCGAAAATTTGATAACAGAGAACAATATAATAGACATGGTAGAAGATAATGCGCGTATCAATAATATTGGAGAGAACAAAATAGATATTGTTAGTTTTCAATTTGATTATACAAAAACCTTTCCCAATACATCAATAGTAGAATTTGGAGGGAAATTGGGATATGTAAACATTAATTCTAACACAGATTTCTTCAATATTCAAAATGATGGAAGCCTTATTATAGATGAAGAAATATCGAACACGTTTACATATCTAGAAAAAATTCCTGCACTATATGTTAATTATAAAGGTAAAATCAATACCCTAAATTACAGTTTGGGATTACGATCAGAATTAACTACATATGATTTAACAACCAGTAATAGAGCAGGAAGTAAAATTGAAAACGAATACATAGATTTTTTTCCAAATGCTTCTATTAATACTACTTTGTCTGATCATAGTAATGTATACTTGTCATATACTTCTAGGATCAATAGGCCTCGTTATTCTATTTTAAACCCATTTGTTGTGTATCAAGATGCGCTTACATCTATACAAGGAAACCCAAATCTACAACCCTCAAAAGTACATGCAATCGAAATAGGAGGAACGTATAATAAATGGGGATTAAAAGCAGGATATAATTATACTATAGACCCTATAGATGGTGGAGCATTTCAATCAGAAGAAAATCCCAGAGCATATATATTGCAAAGACGTAATGTCACTAAACGGCATTCTTATTTTATTTCATTATCCAAAAATGTAAATTTAAAATGGTGGCGATCTTCAAATACCATAACTACAACATACGATGAACTTAAAGACAATACAGGAGTGTTTGACATTTCTAATAACAAAAAACCATACTACTATTTATACTCACAAAATAGCTTTGACATCAAAGACTGGGTAACAATATTTTTAACAGGATGGTATTTAAGTGAAAAGCAAGATGGATTAAATTCAGAAAGAGATTATTCTTCAGTAAACATAGGCTTAGAAAAAAAATTATTTAATAAAACAACTACTTTTAATATCGATTTCAATGATATCTTTTATAAAGTAAGAGCAGACGGAAACTATCGGGCCGGAATTACAGATATCGTATATGCAAATATATTCAATACAAGGTATATAAGATTTTCTTTATCATATAATTTTGGTAAACTAAAAAATGACAGATATAAAAACGTAAATATCGGAGAACCAGAAACCAAAAGAGCCAATTAGCAGCAATTACCAGTACAGTTATTCTTCATTAATAATTTCCCAGGCCCAATCAATGATTTGCTGACTGATTTTATCTTCCCAAGTACCGGGTTCAAAATTATAACTATTAGCATAGTTAGGATGTATCGTACTCCAGTGATCTAGATTTTTATATTTATATAGTTTATGATTCTTATGTCCTTTAGACTTTAAAACATCTATAATCATGTCATTATCATGTTCTGTCATGATCCAATCATTGGTTCCCCATCGTATTCGTATAGGAACTTTGATATTTTCCCAATGTTTTGCAAAATTAAAATCTTGAATTTGATGATAATAATGCATAGACCTACCATACATATGATTTTTTCCTTGTCTATGATATTTTTTATAAGTAGGATGATCATTTAGAATTTCTTCAAAACTTCGTTTTTTGATCAACATCTCATAATATAACGGAATGTAAACGGTATTCATAAGATCATAAATTTCCTCCTCTGTTTTTCCTTCGATCTGTAAAATTCTTCTTTCTATCTCCAGCATATGTTCATACCAGGATTTAAAAAACGTACCATCAGAGATAATACCTCTCAAATCATATTTAGTTGCCAGATAAGGAGCAAGAGCACTTCCCATACTATTTCCATAAATTATAATTTTTGATACATCTACATAATGTTGATCTTTTAGATATTGTATCGCAGATTCATATCCATTTAATTCTGTCAAAAAATCTACTGTACCACAATCACCTTCACTATCGCCAACACCGGGTTTTTCTATTCTCATAAATACCATTTGGGATTTTTCGGCAATGTCTTTGATCTGTCGCACCCAGTTGTTACTGCGACCAGAATATTTTTCAACAGAAGAACAACTTAGTCCCTGTATTAATATAATTGCAGGATTCTTTTTGTTTATATTTTCTTTTGGAACGGTAATAATCGCTCGTTGCCGTATTCCATAATCACTAGTTACAGTTTCGTAAAAAGTTTCTACATTTTCATTTTTTTCTAATGGTAAAGGTTGTAGTCTAACTACCTTTGTAAATAGTTTATGATTTCGTTTTGCCTGTATTTTTGTGGTTTTGGTAGAATTAAGGTTAAACGTAATTGTACTCCAATCTTCTTGTGTGATTATAGGCCGGTCATCTACACTAATGATTATATCCCCAGCTTTAAACCCTGCCATATCCAAAGGAGATTTTTTGATGATTTCTTTAATTTTTGCTCCGGGATTTTTGTGATCCGGCCATGATATTTTAGAAATAAACGAAGCTCGACGCTCTAATTCTTGACAAAATCCGGAAAAAATAACTGAAATAAATAGTGTACAAAATAATACGCGTTGCATGATACTTTTGATTTTAATTTTTGTTCAAAACTATCCGTAGCAGTGATTTAATTTTGAAAATTATACGAATCCTTTCATTTTTTATGCGAAATTTAGGCTCTTATATATGTCAAATAAAAACTTTATCATGTTTAGATCACTTAGCCGACATACAATATTGTTTATACATGTTTCATTTTGGATCCTATACTACATTATTTTTGGAATCATTTGGGTAAAAGAAGGTGATTATAAAGCTTCTTTCTATCTAGAGTTTGTACTCTTACCGGTTAGGATTTTTAGTGTTTACCTTACAGTTTTATATTTGATCCCTCAATTTTTACTTAAAAAGAAGTTTTTTCACTTCTTGATATTATACATTTCTTTATTATTTATAGCAAGTGCAGTACAACGACTATTCATGCATTTTTTTGTAGATGATTATAATGACTTTACTTTTTTGCAAATATTTGATATAAATGCTTTATTAAGAGCGATCATCCTAATTAATTCTACAGTTGTATTTGTATCTTCTGTATACATACTTGACTATTATTTTGAAGAAAAAGAAAAAAACAAATTACTATCTGTCAATATTCCCAAAAAAACATTAGAACTAAGGTCTAACAAAAGAGTCTATACAATTGCTGAAGATGAAATCATTCATATAGAAGGGTTAGGAAACTATATCACATATCATTTGGCAGACGATAGTACAATTGTTGTGTATAATGGCTTAAAAAAAGCTTTACAAGAATTATCCGATAGTTTTATTAGAATTCATAAATCTCATATTATTAATAAAGAGAAAGTAAAATCATATAGTAAGGATAATATCGAGCTTCTGAATGGTAAATTACTTCCTATCGGGAATTCTGTTGATTTTAATATGATCGTAGAATTCCTTAAATAACTGAAATTATTTTCTACTGGTTTTCGTGTATTTTTAGTCTCTTAGAACATTTTGTTGTTCTTAATTAATATCTTGGTAATGCTCAAAATTTAATTGTTTTACGATTCATGATACTAAAAAGATGTTTAGTTTTTCTTATTTATCAACTCTTTGCAGGTTTTATTTCTCTTTCTTTTGGGCAAAATATAGATCAAATCAAACTTCAACTGGTAGATGCTCATCACGATACTACCAGGGTCAAATTAATGTGTGAACTTTCTAGAGCCTACGAAGGGATTGATTCTGTTAACGCTTTTAAGCATAGCAAAGCAGCATTAAAACTAAGTAAAAATATTGATTATCAATATGGTGTAGCCTTATCTTATCATACACTTGCAGTTGAATATTCCAGTTATTTTGATGCAGAAAGAGCAAAAAAAAACTATCATATCGCAAATGAATATATCGAACAATTATTAAAGAAAGATTCGTCTAGGCAAAACCTTAAATTATGGGCAAAAAATAATTTCAACTTGGGAGTTGCATATGGGTATGAAGGAAATAATGAAAAAGAAATATCATATATCGAAAAAACAATTCCTATCGCACGAAAAATAAGGGACACGCTTTTTCTTGGTATTGCCTATACAAATTTAGGAATCAAGCACATGAATTTTGGAAAAAATACCAGAGCCTATTATTATTTTAACCAAAGTGATTATTATTATAAATTAAAAGACTTACCCGAAGATATTATTTTTGATCGTTTATGTTTCTCTTTATGCTTATACCAACTCGACTCTCTGCCAGCTATGAAAAAAGCTCTTGACGAAGTCAAATTTAATTTGGATAGAGTACCTGAATCAAAGTATAGGCATAAATATTATTCTCATAGAGGACTATATTATAGTGGTATAGGAGACTATAAAGAAGCTATAAAAATGTATGATAAAGCTTATGATTTTATAAAAAAGCATAAAATACATCGCGAATACTCTCCATTATATATGATATATGCAGAAACCTACGAACAGCTAAAAAATTATAAGATGAGTAAAAAATATATGCTCGATTTTTTAGAGGAATCCTTAAAATCCGGTAATGATGTAAGTAGGTCTAAGGCATATTATCGTTTGGGAGTATATGAAGCTAAACAAAAGAATTATGATAAAGCTTATGAATATGCCCAAAAACACATTGACCTGTTAGATAGTTTAGATTATAAACAAACCGCACAAAAAATTGATCAATTAGAAATACAATACCAATCAGAAAAAAAAGAAAAAGAAATCTTAAAGTTAACCAATGAACGCAATGAAGTAGCACTTGTATTAGAGAAAAAAAGATCACAAGGGTATCTTATGGCAATACTAATCATAACACTTTGTTCTGCTTTGATTATCATATTTTTTATATATCGTAATCAGATCAAATCGAATCATATTAAAGAAAGAAAACATCAAGAAGAAATAGGTACGCTAAAGCATCAACAACAAACAAAAGTTTTTTCTGCCATGATAGAAGGGCAAGAAAAAGAGCGAAAAAGATTAGCTATTGATCTACATGACGGGTTAGGAGGAAGGCTTTCTGCTATTAGCTTAAAGTTATCAAAATTAGATAATAACAGATACACAGAATACCCAAAACAAGAATTGAATATTATACAAAATGATATTACAAATTCTTTAATAGAGTTAAGAGGTGTTGCAAGAAATTTAATGCCTGAAACATTGCTTAAATATGGATTACAATCAGCATTGAAAGATTATTGTAGTAATATGAATAATGAAGATAATCAAATAACTTTACAATTCTACGGAAGTTATAAAAATGTTTCAACCTCGGATCAAGTAACTTTATATAGAATTATTCAAGAACTGATCAACAATGCTATAAAACATGCTAAAGCTTCTGAGATTTTGGTACAGTATATTCAAGAAGACAACAAAATTGACATTACTGTAGAAGATAATGGGATTGGATTTGATATGACTTCTTTAGATCAAACAAAAGGTATGGGATTAAACAATTTAAAAACTCGTGTGGAGTATCTAGATGGTTATTTTGATATACAATCAAAACAAGATGAAGGAACTACCGTAACAATTCAAATCAATATTTGATATGAAAAAAGAAACTATAAAAATAATCATAGTAGATGATCACCCTATGGTAATAGAAGGATTAAAAACCTTATTAAATGATTATGATACTATTTTGATTACTTCTTGTTTTACAAATGGTAAAGATGCGCTTACCTTTCTCGAGAAACAAAAAACAGATGTAGTGTTACTAGATGTTAACCTACCTGATATTAGCGGTATCGAAATATGTAAAATCATCAAAAAAAACCATAAAGATGTAAATGTGTTGGGCTTGAGTACCTATAACGAACCTAGTATTGTCAATCAAATGATCAAGAACGGGGTAAATGGTTACCTATTAAAAAACACCTTGGCAGAAGAGTTGGTAAACGCAATAACACAGATCTATAAAGGCAACTTTTACTTTGGGAATGAAATACAGAATCTTTTAGCAAATTTTGTAAATAAAGATGATGAATTACCTAAACTAACAAGACGAGAGAAACACATTTTAAGCCTAATTGCAAATGGTCTAACTACAAATCAAATTGCCGAAAAATTATTCATTAGCCCTTTGACTGTAGAAACACACCGTCGAAATTTGATTCGTAAAATGGATGTGAAAAACGCAGCTGCATTGGTTAAAATTGCCATCGAAAAGAATTTGATTTGAAAATTACTTAGAATATAACATTTCGAATCCTAAAGAAAAGTGTTTTCTTGCTTTATGTCAAGAAATAAAAGAGTCTTGCATTTTACATTTGAAACATTCTAATTGTAAAATGAAAAGAATGAAAAACGATGTAATCAGCTTCTTCAAAGCAAACTTAAAAACAGATAGCATTGGTAAATTTCAGCCCTTATTCCCAAAATATTTAAATGAAACTTTTGTATATCCTGATTTTATTAGCAATAATCAAAAACTAATACCACACTTTTTTTCCCTCAAAAAATACTTAGAAACCAGTAGAAAAAAATACAATTTTCAAGGGATTTCTTTGTGTATATGTATCGTATACTTTTGGTATAAACTAAAACTGAATTTATTTCAATGGTTTTAGAAAAACATCAAATCATCAATACATGAATATTTATAAGTATAGTGTAGCAATCATATGTATATGGTTAAGCACAGTAAGTTGTAGTGACAATAGCTCTGGCGATAATGAGGATATCCCCGATTTGCGTAATGATAGATTAAATAATCGTCTATCGGGAAAGCTTTTTTTTGAAGGAATTAGCGATAGAAACCGGAACGATATAGCAAGTTATATAGACCTTAATACAGGATTAATTGAAAATGTACCTGATAGTGAATGGCAATTTGACAGTGAATCTTTTCCGAATTCAGCAGGAGTACGTTTTAGTGTCAATCCATCTCCTTTTAATGCAAAAGAGTTTGTGGTTGTAGCCGAAAACTGCAAGTTTGAATTCCCTGGACCAGAATACAGTTGTATCCTGATTCAAGACTTTGAAGGAAATTACGTTAATACTTTTGATTTAGAAGGAGAAATAGATAGTGCCAAACTCTCCTATAATTCAGAATATCTAGCTATCGTAAGAGATCTAGATGATATGTGGCTTTCTGTTTATAAAAGAGACGGTACTTTTGTTGACAATGTACAAACAGAAATTGGGTCATATGCCTGGATGCCTAATGGAAGTATCGTATATGTGTCTACAGATAATCAAAAAACATTAGTATTTACCAAACCTTATTCTTCTATACCTGATACACAAATTAGATTACCAGAAGATATCCCTGGTGATTTTATCGCTCAAATAGCAGTAAGCCCTTCTGGAAAGCATATAGCTTATACAATGATTAATCGAGATAATAGTACAGTTCTAGCCTCAAAAGGCATTCCTTGGATTATTGATGTAGAAACGTTACAATATCGTCAATTAGCAACTTCACCAGAAGATGAAGATAGACCAAATATTGTTTTTCCGACATGGTCACCAGATGAAAAGTACATATTTGTTAGAGTAGGAGGTATCCCTTTAGCAACGTTGGCTTCTAGAGGGATCGGATACGCTATTCCTATCGATATAGAGACTCCTTTGATTTTGAGCAGACATCGCTTAGAAAAAAGCTCTCCAGAAGCAATTCCTGTATATCATTATGACAAAAATTCTAATCCTGATAGAGATGACCCTGATATTTTCTTTACCGCGAGTAGATTTTATTGGATTCCTTAAGCCTAAAAATATTAAGAATGAATACTCTAAAACAGATTTTTCCAGCAGCTTTAATAATAGTGGTACTATTTTTATGCGCGTGTAGTAATGATAGTCGTTCTACCTCAGAAGATTTAGATGCAAATTCAAACCTATTAAATCCTGGTATTACAGGCAAGCTCTTCGTTCATGAGAATGATTATGGGTCTTATTTATTGGATCTTGCAAGTGGTATTTTTACTGAG
Source organism: Aquimarina algicola (assembly GCF_006443095.1). GTDB lineage: Bacteria > Bacteroidota > Bacteroidia > Flavobacteriales > Flavobacteriaceae > Aquimarina > Aquimarina algicola. Next base: position 355,126 of record NZ_VFWZ01000001.1, on the reverse strand, counting down.
ATTCCCAATACAGACTGGGAGAACCAAAATGATCGTTTTCCTAGCGGAGTTGCAAACTTTTGGGCGATTCCAGCAAAGTATGATCATCAGGAATTTATTATAAAAGTTAGAAATTGTAAGAGGGTAAATGATGATGTTTTATCACCTTCATTAACTTGTATCGCTATCCAAAATTACAAAGGTGAATATGTTTCTCAGTTCGAACTCTTGTATGCTGTTCGGGGATCTGTTCACTTATCAAGAAATAGAGAATATTTAGCTTTATTTAGAAATATCGGACAATCTGTAAGTTCAGATAAATGGTTAGAAATTTATGATCGAGAAGGAAACTTAATCAGCGATCAGAAACTAGATGAGACAAGTATCGATTGGTTGCCTAACGGACGGTTGGTATATATACAGAACCGTAGCTTTATATTCACAGAACCTTACTCTACAACACCTGATTATCAACTCACCTTACCAGAAATGATTTCAGGTAGTCCGGGACAAATATCTGTTAGCCCGGATGGAACAAGAGTAGCTTTTTCTATGATTCATACTTCAAATTTTGCTACTACCCGTGCTACGCCTTATGTTATGAATAGTGATGGTACTAATATTAAACAATTGGCAGATGTTCCAGGAGAGGAATTTCCAATAATAAACAGCCCTACATGGTCTCCGGATAGTAAATGGATTTTGTTAAAAGAAGGTGGGGCTCAAGGACAAGATCTTAATACACCGGGGGTTTTAGGGCATTTATATGCCATTCCTTCAGATTTGGATAAAGTAGTAATGTTAAGTAGTATCGATGACGAAAAATCACCGGAAGCAATTCGTTTGAAACGCTATTATAAAGATACAGAACCAAATGAAGAAAAACCCAACCCAACTGATCGTTTCCCAAATTGGGGATTATACTGGCTTCCAAATTAAATAGCACAAAACAAGATTAATATAGAACATAAACAATTTAAAAAAAGGGTATTATGAAAATTTTACAAGCATGTACATGCATTTTAGTTATTTTTTTATCATGTAGTAGTAACGATGATCAAAATGAGGATCAACTCGATAATTCACAGGATTCTTTCGTATTATGGCGTACAATCGATTTAATAGCAACAGTTAATGGAGCAGATTTAGATGATGAAGTTGTTCTTAGATTTTCTGATGGTACTGTTACCAAAGATGTAGACAATATATTTTCATCTAGTATTGAAGACTTAAAATCAAAAAATCCAGATCATTGGGGTGTATCACGAATCGTAGATGGCAAATTAGAAATTGATTGGGAAGAAAATGGAGAATATAGTACTTTCTTCAATAGTTTTGAGATCGCTCCGGTTACATCTTCTGACTTCAAATTTACAGATTGCTATAAAATAACCGGTGGTGTAAGCACTGGTATAGGCGATTTAGAAATTCATTCTTTTAGTATTGAAAAAGTGTTTTTTGGTGATAATGGTCGATTCAGTTTTCAATCTTCTACAGCCGTAATTGGTGCGGGAGGAAGCAGTGCTTCTATTAGACCAGATGAAAATGGGAGCTATACCATAAATAAATATCAAATAGAATTACTATTTGATAATGGTAATTCTGTTGTTACCACTTTCGGTTTAGACACTGATGATGAATCCAGCTTTATGAGCATCGGAAAAGATGTGTATTACAGATGTAAATAAAAAACATAATTATATAAAAAAGGTCAAAACATGTTTATTTTTTTTGGAACTCGTGCCTCATTAATAAAATCAAAACAAATACAAGGAAATTTTGAATGCTCTTACTGTCAAAATAACACATTCAATGTTTCAATATATGGAAGATACTTTCATGTATTTTGGATACCTATTTTTCCATTATATAAATCCACATATTTAGAATGTACACATTGTAAAAAAACATATAATCTTTACGAAACTCCTGAAAATTTTAGAGAGCAATTAAAAAAAGATAATGAAACAGCACCTCCAAAAAGACCTTTATGGCATAGTTTCGGCGGTTTAGTATTTCTATTAATTGTAACAATTATCATTTTGTCAAGTACTATGAATTCTTTTTAATTACATCCTAAAATTCAAATAATCAAAAAGAATTGATTAGATAATCCTGTAAAATAATGTAACCCATATATTATGAAAAGTTGCTTACCAATGACAATTATATATTTATCCTTACTATTTTCATCTTTGATCATAAGCTGTAGTAATAGTGATTCTGAAAATATTGATGATGATCTTGAGAGTACTCAAAAAGTGAATGGAGATCTAGAAGGTAGATTATTCATAGGAGGGGATGGAGAAGGATGGATTCTGGATATTTCAACCGGCATATACAACAGAATACCGGGTGTAGATTGGGAGAATAAAAATGGTACTTATCATGCTCTGGCGGATTTTAGTGCTTCATCTATTGCATATAATGGAAATGAATTTCTAACTAAAATTACAAAATGCCAAAAAGCAGGTGATGATCCTCTTTCCGGTTATGATGATTGTTTAGTGATTTATGGGGTAGATGGCACTCAAAAACAAGGTAATCACCTATTTGAAGATATTTTAGGAGAACCAAAACTTTCCAGAGATGGTCAACTCATGGCTTTCTTTTATGATCATGACAAAAGCGATATAGATCCTGCTTTAGTAATCATTTCTAGAGATTTTGAACCTATATCTGCAATTTCTTCTCCCGGATTTAATGTATCACCATCTTTAAGTTGGTTACCTGATAATAGAATTGTGTATGATCGGCAGCAAAGTATCTACATAACAAATAACAAAAATACAGTAGGAACGCCTATCGTGACTTTTGATGAAAATCAAGGGCAACCCAAACAAGTTACAGTAAGTCTTGATGGTAAAAAAATAGCATTTATTTTACAAACAGATGCTACTTTTAGAACACGCACAGCAACACCATGGATAATCAATATAGATGGATCCGGATTACGACAATTGGCTCAAGTTGAAGCCGGGCGTCGTCCAAGTTTTGAGAACCTCGCATGGTCACCTGATGGTAAATATATCTTTTTTACTCATGGTCACGTAGCAGCTGCAACTACTACAGATTTAGGATTGATAGGTGGTGGATATGTTATTCCTTCAGACAGTAACAATCTAGTATTAAATGATGATCATCCCGATATCATACACATCCGGTCTTATTTTGCTATGAAACAAGGGCGTTCTAATGTAGAGCTAACGACTGATTTTTCTGTAAAAGAAGGTACTGTTGCGTGGATTCCTTAATCCATTAATAATCAGAAATCATCAAAATATTGTTAACCAAGATAACTACAATAATGAAACTTTGTAAACGTAAAATCTACTTCTTTTTGATTATCATCGGTTTGATATGTATTCAAAACCAATTACATAGTCAAAATGCTTGGTCATATGTAGGCATACCATATACAGATTGGGAATATGACCCTTTTTCAATAAAACTTGAAAAACCAGATGATTGGCCATCAACAGCAGTAGAAAATTACTATTATGTAGCCCCCAATCATCCAAATGCAAGTGATGCGATACAGTCTGGCGAGCTAACAGGAACTTATGGAAGGTATGGTTATCCAGATAGGCCTAGAAAAACAATCCCAAGTAACAGTTGGATAGGAGATGTATACACTCCCGGAACCATAATTTGGTTAAAAGGAGGTAATTATAATGCTACCAATTTTCATAGGGTATGGTCCCCCCAATTTCAAGGAAATAATAATAACCCTATTTGGATTCATGGGGATCCAGAAGAAAAACCAGTGTTTTCTAATGTTATTTTAGGAATGTATAATAGTCAACATACCATTGTAGAGAATATAAACTGGATAGGAGGTAACACAACTAATGCTGCATTGACACTTACAAGAGATCGTGAAGGACCAACACATCATATTACATTAAGAAATCTACTTTTTGAAAATTTGAAATACATCGGAGGAGGAGGTGCTATTGTAGGGCTAACATCAAATAGCGCTTCAAATGCTGAATTGCATAATGTTGTTGCTTATAAAAACACATTTAAAAACTGTGGAGGTGGTTATGATTGGGCAACTAGAGATAATGATCATCATGCTTATAAAGTAAATGGTAATATAAATGGCAATCAGGTATATAAAGTATGGATTATCGAAAACAAAGCCTTGGTAGGAGAAAATCCCGATCCTATAGATGGGTTATATAAGAGTTTATCTGGAAATTTAGTTCAGGTAGGAGATCAAATAGCGTCTAGTGGTGGAAATCACCATATATTTGTCGCAGGAAACTATCAGGAGTTTTCGAGACAAGCTCTTGGTTGGACAAAAAGAGCTACAGATGTCATTTTTTCTACCAACTACTGTACAGATAGCTATACACTTGCCGGCGGAAATGGACAATGTTATGGGCATCAATATGGTTTGGGAGATTACAACTGGTGGATCAATAATGTAGGGACAAAAAGTGGTGTAGGCTGGCAACATACTGCTAATGATCCTATGAAAGGGCCTCTTTTTATTATTGGAAACCTTTTTTATAACAATAGAGATAATGAAAGTAATAACAACTGGCGTTTATGCTCTGGGGTCACTCTTTTTTCACAACATGGAGAACATTATATTGTAAATAATATTTTTGATAGTAGTTGTCATGGTATTTGGTCGGGCACGAATCGCCATGGTAGCAATGATAAAACACATATTTATAATAATATCTTTACCAATATATCAGCTACCATAGATCAAACGTCAAGAGCAATCACATTTGATACTACAAATGGGCTTTCTTTATACATAGGAAATAATTTGTTTGATACGTATAATGCTTCAGTATCTATAAGCAGGACAAGTTACAATACAATTGAGAATTTAAACACACAAGCATGGGCAATTGATAATAAAGTAGGAGATCCCTTATATGAAGCTATTGATCAAGGCAATTTTACAACACTAGAAGATTCTCCTACTATCAATGCAGGAACACAAACGTATCAAGCAGGTCATACTGATGTTTATCAACAGTATATTGATCGTTATAAAGATGATCCTTTTTATCCTGGCAACCCTGTTGATTATTGGCCAAAAGATTATCTGGGGCGTAATCGTGTTATTAATGGAACAATAGACATAGGACCATATGAATTTGGTGCTGATCCTGTAACTACTCCTCCAAACCCAAATCCAAATCCTGATCCGGAGACTGATCCATCAAATCCAGAAGAAGAATTAGATAACACAATATCGTTAGTTCCTAATCCTACAGATGATAGAATAACGATCAATATGGGACAAAATATATTACGAGAAATAGTGATATATGATGCATTAGGAAAACGTTTAAAAACGATGGTAGAAACAACAACATCAATCGCAAATTTATCCGCAGGATTATATTTTGTAAAAATTGTATCTGTAGACAAAAAAGTAAAAATCAAAAAGTTGATTAAACGATAACACTTTACGTTTTCGTAATTAAGTGTTTTTTTTAGTGTTTATGGGGGTTATATCAATATAATCCCCATAATAAAAATAAGTTTATACGCATTAGAAATACACCTCTTATAAATAATACAATAATTGTTTAATATAAAAATGAATTAAAAAATGAGTTATAAAGTAATATTAACTTCCAAAATTAATGCTGAAACATACGATAACCTATTGCTTTTTCTTGAAAAGAATTTACCAAATGTAAGAAGCTTTAAAGGTTGTAATTCAGTTGATATTTTGTTTAATACTGAAAAAGATGAAATGGTTTTTTATGAAGACTGGAATACAAAGCTAGATCATCTTGAATATCTAAACTTTATTAGAGAAAATGGTGTTCTCCAAGAACTTTCAGGATTTATAGCCCAAGGTCCAGAGATCAAATATTTTGAAGTATTATCAATCTAAGTCCAAAAACAAGACTTAAATTTAGATGATTTTTAATGTATATAGAACTAAAAACATAGGTATGCAAATTTCAAATGGAGTAATAATTATAATAACAGGGGTTTGTCATTCAACATTAGGAATTACACCATATGCATTTGGTAACCAATTTTATAGTTTTTGTAAAACATATTTATTTAAAATTAGTGAGGGGTTATTTGAATTTCCATTATTAAATGGACAAATGAATTATGAAAACTTTGCTGCTTTTTGGTTCTTTTATTTTGGTTTACTCCTAATTCCGTTAGGACTTTTAGTACATTATATAGAAGCAACACTACATAAAATACCAACAAGCTTTGTTTGGTCATATTTATTTGTTATTGCAATAGGGATCTATATGATCCCTTTTTCAGGAATGACATTTATTATGTTACCACATGCATTATATATGCTATACATAAAACTAAAAACAAATAGGCCTCAAAATAGTATACAATAATGAAGAACATAAAATTCATTACTTTAACCCTTAATTCAATACATATAACTTAAAACACTATAATTGAATACATTACTACATCAAATAAAATCAAAAATAAATTTAACAGTATTACAAGAAAAATATCTGTTATCGGTTATTAAAACAAAAACATATTTAAAAAATGATTTTTTTATAGAGCCTGGTCAAGTCTGTCATATTACAGGATATATAGAAAAAGGGTTGATGAGAGTTTTCAATATCAATACTCAAGGTATAGAAACAACAAATTGGCTGTTAACTGATCAAGAATACATTACAGAAATAGTAAGTTTTTTAAAACAAGAACCTACTCAAGAGTACATTCAATGTCTAGAAGAGACAACAATTACTTATTTTTCATACCAAGATTTACAAGATATTTACAAAGTAGTTCCTGAAATGCATATTTATCAAAAATTGATTCATGAAGAATTATTAATTAATATCAAGAAATATATTTTATCTAATATTCATTTATCTTCAGAAGAACGCTACGAACAATTACTTAAACTTCGCCCCAGGCTTATCCAAAAAGCACCACTCAAATACATAGCTTCATTTTTAGGCATTACCGATAGTACGTTAAGCCGAGTACGACGCCGAGTACTTTCTACATAAAACTGTTTTCTTGCTTTATGTCAAGAAATAAAAGGGTCTTGCATTCTACATTTGACACATCATAACTCAAAAATGAAAAGAATGAAAAATAATGCAATCGTTATCCTTGAAGCAAATTTAAAAGAAGATAAAGTTGATGAATTTCAGCTCTTATTGTCAAAATATTTACCTGAAACTAGGGAATATCCGGGTTTTATCAGCATTAAAATTCACAAAAACTTAGAGCACAATACTGTTGTTTTTTATCAAGAATGGGAAACCATAGAATATTATGAAGCCTATCTAAAATGGCGAACAGATACTGGTGTAATGGATATTCTTGAGAATACCTTTACCGCTGCTCCAAATATTAGATACTGGAAAGTTTTAAACCTTTAAGATTGTCTAAGTTCAATTTCTCGCCTTATATCAAAAAAATCATTTTAAAACCAATTTATCTCTGGTTATACGTCATTAAAAAAGAATCACATGAATACAAATAAAAAAGTAGTATTAATAACAGGTGCAAATAAAGGTATTGGCCTAGAAACCGCTAAAACTTTTTTGGATCATGAATATACAGTTATTATTGGCTCTAGAAACATAGAAAAAGGAAAACAAACATTAGTCGATTTAGACAATCCTAATGCCACTTTTGTTCAAATTGATATTACTAGTGAAACCTCTATCAAAAAGGCAAAAGATACTATAGAAAAAGACTTCGGAAAATTAGATGCACTGATCAATAATGCCGGAGTATGGTTAGATTTTGGAATGCCTATGTTAGAGGTATCAATGAATGTTATTGAAGATACATTTAAGGTAAATACTTTTGGGGTCATTGCCACGATAAAATATTTTCTTCCATTATTAAAAAAATCAAAAGAAGCAAGAATTGTTAATGTATCTAGTGGTCTGGCATCACTAACACAAAATTCTGATCCTGATTATGAATATTATGCTTATAAATCATTAGCATATAGTACCTCCAAGACAGCTCTTAATGCCATAACGATTCTATTCGCCTACGAACTTAAAGACACAAATATCAAAGTAAATTCTGCTGATCCTGGATATTGTGCTACCGATTTGAATGGAAAAACAGGACCACGAACACCAAAACAAGGTTCTAAAGTGATCGTAAATCTGGCAACTTTACCAGATAATGGTCCCAATGGAGGTTTTCTTGATGAAAACGGTAAAATCGAATGGTAAAATCAATTCAATCAAAAAGAAATATTGAAAACATGAAAATAATAGTAAAAATAGCTCTGGTATTAGTAATACTATTGAGTGCCTGTAAGGATTCTAAAAAAACATCTATAAAAACCAATCATAACCCCGAAAGTATTTTACAAGAATATATGTTTGCATGGACAAAACATGACGCTTCAGAAATTGGCAGTTTTTTTGACCAAAATGTCATATGGTATAACTTACCATCAGATACAATAATCAAAGGGAAATCTAATGTTACCAAACATATTACTGATACTTTTATGGGAAATGTCCCTGACATGTATTGGGTAAGAAGTGGAGATGCTTTTATCGACAAAAACACAATTACATATGAATGGACGTATGGAGGAACTTTTAATGGTCAATGGGGTTCGAACATCATTAAAAATAAAAAGTTTTCTATCAAAGGAATCAGTACAACAACTATTAACGAAGAAGGTAAGATTATAGCACAAAAAGATTACTACGATCTCTATCGGCTTCAAAAACAACTTGAACGTGTTGAATAATAATTTTTAAACTCTATTTTCTTAAAAAATCTCTTAATATAGTAAATACTATAACTGTAAATTCATAATTTTGCGTATATGATACGCCAAAATATTAAAGTTGCTGTAGATGCCGTAGTCTTTGGTTACAAAGATAAATCTTTGAATGTGTTGCTAATCAAACGAGATATAGAACCTTTTAAAGATTCATGGGCATTGCCTGGAGGATTAGTTTTAGAAAACGAAAGTTTGGAAGAAGCAGTAATGCGTGAATTAAAAGAAGAAACCAACGTAACTGCAGATTACTTGGAACAATTGTATTCATTTGGTGCTGTAAAAAGAGATCCAAGAAATAGAGTCATTAGTATCACATATTTTGCATTAGTCAAACCCGAACATCATAAGATCAAAGCAGATACAGATGCCAATGATGTAGCTTGGTTTCCTATTCAGGAATTACCAGAACTAGCATTTGATCACCATATGATTCTTGAACAGGCAAAAAAAAGGTTAAAAAACAAATTGACTTACGAACCTATAGGTTTTGACCTTCTCGATGATAAATTTCTGTTTTCTGATTTAGAAAAGTTATACATGACAATTTTAGAGAAGGAAATAGACCGAAGGAACTTTAGAAAAAAAATACTCAGTTTTGATATCTTAGAAGAATTAGACGAAAAAGTTTCAGAAGGCAGGGGCAGACCTGCAAATCTATTTCAATTTAATAAAAAACAATACTTCAAGCACCAAAAAGAAGGATTCATATTTGATATTAAATAAGATCTGTTGCTTCGATAATTTTAAGATTTTTTACATCTCAATCTCCTTACAAAATCTAAAAATCTGATTTGGAATATTTTATTTTAATGTAAATTTTACGCAAAATATTTGGTTAATCCATTATTGAACTCTAAATTTGCGTAAAAATAACACAATAATGAAGTATTTACATCTAGATTCGTCGTTTACACCATATAATTCGTCCATCAATTTTGAAGCATTTACGTTCAATGGGGGAGAGCCGCACATCAAAATCCTTGATCAAAATATTGGAAATGAGATTACAATTACACATCGTATCAATTCTTTTAATGATTTGGGATTGTTGCTTATTGCTACAGATGCCTTAAGAAGAATGAAAGTGAAGCATATTAATGTTTTCATACCGTATTTTCCGGCAGCACGACAAGATAGGGTGATGGTTTCAGGAGAACCTTTGAGTGTAAAAGTATATGCAGATATTATTAATGCTCAACAGTATGATGAGGTACTTGTTTTTGATCCACATTCTGAAGTAACTCCGGCAGTATTAAACAATGTCAAAGTCATTCATAACTATGATTTTGTAAAAGAAAGTTTATCAACAATACACGAAGAGGTGTTACTAATTTCTCCTGATGGGGGTGCATTAAAAAAGATCTATAAAGTATCAGAGTATTTAGGAGGTATAGAAGTAATAGAATGTTCAAAAAAGAGAGATGTAACTACAGGGCAATTATCTGGTTTTAGAGTGTATGAAGAAGATTTGAATCATAAACATTGTGTTATTGTAGACGATATTTGTGATGGAGGAGGTACTTTTTTAGGTCTGGCACAAGCATTAAAAGAGAAAAACGCCGGTAAATTAAGCCTCATTGTGAGTCATGGGATTTTTAGTAAAGGAACAACAACATTAATAGAGGAATTCGATACCATTTTTACAACAAACTCTTTCAAGGATGTCAATGAAAAAGGAGTGGTACAAATAAAATTTTAAGAAAAAATGAGGTTAGATAACATAAAAGCAGGAATATTCGGAGTAGCAGTTGGAGATGCAGTAGGAGTTCCGTATGAATTTCTAGACCGAAAAATAATGGATAAAAAACCAGCGAGAGATATGACTGGATTTGGTAGTCATAATCAACCCGTTGGTACTTGGTCTGATGACAGTTCTTTAACCTTTTGTCTTATGGATAGTTTATGTAATGGTTATGACCTAAATGATATCGGAAAAAAACAAATGCAATGGTTTTATGAGAGTCTTTGGACTCCACATGGAGAAGTTTTTGATATTGGAATCACAACCAGAAATGCTATAGATAATTTTAAAAGAGGTATGCCTCCCCAATTTTGTGGTGGAGAAGGTGAATATGCTAACGGAAACGGCTCTTTAATGCGAATATTGCCAATAGTATTTTTTCTTGAAAAAGAAAACGATATCGAAAAACGATACGAGATCATACAAGAAGTATCTTCTTTGACTCATAGACATTTTCGATCTGTTTTTTCTTGTTTTATTTATGTTGAATACGCATTGTTATTACTATCAGGCAAAGATAAGAAAGAAGGATACTCAGAACTAAAAAGTAAGATCATCAACTTTATATCAAAGAAAAATTTTGATCAAAAAGAGGTGCATTTTTTCTCAAGAGTTTTAGAAGAAGATATTTCAAAACAGAATCGATCAGATATAAAAGGAAGTGGATACGTATTACACTCATTAGAAGCATCTTTTTGGTGTCTTTTGAACTCAAACTCATATCAAGAAGCCGTGTTAAAAGCAGTGAATCTTGGAGAAGATACAGATACAACCGGTGCAATTACAGGAGGTCTTGCAGGAATATATTATGGATATCATAATATCCCCGAAAGTTGGAGTTTACAACTAGCCAGATATGATGATATCATAGCACTAATTCATAAGTTTAATACTAGTTTACAATGAAATATACACGACAACAAATAGAAACTATTTTTAATACAGGAAAAAAATTAAAATACCTTTTCTTTTGGGGACATACACCCAACAAAGATGGTAACATTGGTAAAAGTTGTTTTAGCCAATGGTGGAAATCTGCTTTTGAGGTTGAAGGTATTACGTATAAAACTGCCGAACACTGGATGATGGCAGAAAAAGCAAGAGTATTTGATGATCCAAAAATGATAGAAGAAATTATAATGTCTTCTAGCCCTATGGAAGCAAAACAACTCGGTAGGAAAGTGAAAAATTTTGATCCAAAAATTTGGAATCAGCATAAATATGAAATCGTAAAACAAGGTAACATACATAAATTCTCTCAACACCAAGAATTAAAAGATTTTTTATTAAGTACAAAAAATAGAATTCTTGTAGAAGCCAGCCCTAGAGATCGGATTTGGGGAATTGGTATGGGGCAAAGTAATGAAAAAGCCGAAAATCCAAACCTTTGGAGAGGCCAAAATTTACTAGGCTTTGCTTTGATGGAAGTGAGAGATGAGTTACAAACACATAAAAAAAATGAAATTACAACTTAAAAAATATACAGAACAACAATCCGTATGGCCGCAAACAGGATACCATATTATGGCACAATATGATGATGAGAAAATAATAGTATATCAATCATATCGACCCGAAATAGGAAATTTTGCGGCAAAAAATCAATTCTTTGGAGGTGCATTTAGTTTGGATAGAATGACCTGGATAAAACCTAATTTTTTATGGATGATGTTTAGAAATGGTTGGGCAACAAAAGAAGGTCAAGAAACTGTATTAGCAATCCATCTCAAGAGAGCTGCTTTTGAAAACTATCTGGAGAATGCAGTATATTCTTCTTATAAATCAAAATTATATGATTCTTATGAATCTTGGCAAGAGGATGTAAAAAGATCTGATGTCAGATTGCAATGGGACCCTGATCATAATCCTTATGGTACAAAATTAGAACGTAGAGCTATTCAAATTGGTTTACGTAACAAGTTTATTACATCATACGCAAAAGAAGATATTATTGAAATAGAAGATATTACAGATTTTGTAACAGAACAACACAAATTTGTAAAATCACAAGAGCTTGAAAAACTTTTGATTCCCGAAGAGAAACCACTGATTTTTGATAACGAAGAATTAAACAGCTACTTGATGTTGAGATGAAAACGATAAAATACATAAAAGGAGATGCCACTTTACCTCAAGCCAAAGGAAACAAAATTATAGTTCACGTTTGTAATAACCTTGGTGGTTGGGGTAAGGGGTTTGTCTTAGCAATTTCAAAAAAATGGGCAGAACCTGAAAAAAGATATCGAGAATGGCATCGTAATAGAGCAAAAAATGATTTTGAACTCGGAGCAATTCAAATAGTCCCTGTTAATGATTATATCTATGTAGGCAATATGATCGCCCAACAAGGCATGAAAACAGGGAGTAACGGTGTTCCTATACGTTATAATGCTGTCAAAACCTGTTTAGAAAAGATAGCTGTAGAAGCAGAAAAACTTCAGGCGAGTATACACATGCCTAGAATTGGATGTGGTTTGGCAGGAGGGAAGTGGGAAAAAATCGAACCGATTATTAAAGAAACATTAATACAAAAAGACATAGAAGTCTTTGTATATGATTTTAATTAAGAGAATAACGAATAAATAAAATGTATAAGACTAATGAGGTTAAAAACAATACAAGCAGATATTACTGAAGTAAAAGTTGATGCAATTGTTAATGCCGCAAATTCATCTTTACTTGGCGGAAGTGGTGTTGATGGAGCTATACATCGCAAAGGAGGAACAGACATTTTAGAGGCTTGTAGGTTAATTATAAATAAACAAGGTAAATGTAATGTTGGAGAAGCTGTAATTACAACCGCCGGAAATTTACCTGCAAAGTATGTAATTCATACTGTAGGACCTGTTTGGAATCAAGGAGGCGAAGAAAAAGAAGCCCTATTGGTTAATTGCTATCAAAATTCGTTACAACTTGCATTGAAAAACAAAATTAAAAGTATTGCATTCCCGAATATTAGCACAGGTATTTATAAGTTCCCAAAGGATCTAGCAGCTAAAATTGCTATAGAAACAGTAAAAAACTTTAAAAGTCAAAACGTTATCAACGAAGTTATATTTGTTTGTTTTGACAATGAAAATTTAAAGTTATATGAAAAAAAACTAAAAAAATGAAAAAAGAAAAATACGCAACACTTTTTGGAGGAGCAGGGAGAGACCGAGAAAGTAATGAATATAGAGAAACAGTTTTAATAGGTCAATTACTGGCAGAAAATGATTTTATAATCAAAAATGGGGGGTATGGAGGGATGATGGAAGCAGTATCCAAAGGAGCAACATCCAAAAATGGAAAAGCAATAGGAGTAACCTGTAAACAAGTTGGTTCAGAAAAAGGGAACTCATTTCTATCAGAAACTATAGTCACCCAGACATTGTTTGAGCGATTACAAATCTTAATAGAAAACACAGAACTGTTTATTGTTCAAAAAGGTGGTATTGGCACGTTATCAGAAGTATTTCTGACCCTAGACATCATTAGAAAAGAAAAAACACAACAAAGACCTAAAATCTATTTTATAGGAGAGGTTTGGAATGATGTAATTTCAAATTTAAAATCAAATTTGATCCCAAAACATGAACACGATTTATTCAAAATAGTAAATGATTTTGAAGCATTTAAGAAAGAATTATTACAAGAGTAATGAAAACAAACCATAAACATATAAGTAAATTTTTAAGCCTAATTCTTAGGCATGATCCCGATAAGATCGGATTACAACTCGATCAAAATGGTTGGGCAGACGTAAGCGAATTACTTGCAAAAGCACAACAACAAATACCAAAACTAGATATAAATCTTTTAAAAGAAGTTGTTGAAAACAATGACAAAAAGCGATTTGCTTTTAACGAAGATGTAACCAAAATAAGGGCGAATCAAGGACACTCAATACACATAAATTTAGGATATCAACCAAAACAACCACCAGAGTTTTTATATCATGGTACAGTCTCAAAATTTATGGATGCTATTCGAGAAAAAGGATTATTAAAAATGAGCCGTCATCACGTGCATTTGAGTGAAGAAAGAGAAACCGCTACAAAAGTAGGTGCTAGAAGAGGAAAACCAATCATCTTAACCATACGATCCGGCGAAATGTTTAGAAATGAAATTGATTTTTTTCAATCAGAGAATGGAGTTTGGTTAACAGATCATGTTTTACCACAGTATATTGAATTTAAAAAGTAGTGTAATGCAAATAATCAAAGAATTACATCCTGAAATATTTTTAATTGAAAACTTTCTCTCTAATAAAATGTGTAATAATTTTATAGAAAAGGGAGAACAAGTATCTTTTGAAGAGGCAAAAGTAAATATTGATGGTAAAGAAGTGATGTTTAAAGGGATTCGTAATAATAAACGTATCATATTCAAAGATCAATTTATTGCTAATAACATTTGGTCGCAAGTACAACCTTTTTTTAAAGGCATGTTTAAAGAGTACAATGCCATTGGATTAAATGATAGGTTTCGAATTTATAAATACGATACAGGAGAGCGATTCAAAATGCATAGAGACGGGAGCTATAAAAAAAATGAAACTGAATCTAGTTTTTTATCGTTCTTAATCTATCTTAATGATGACTTTGAAGGTGGTGAAACTTATTTTGAAAAAGGGATTACCATAACTCCAAAAATTGGTGATGCACTATTATTCTACCATCCTTTACGTCATGAAGGAAAACCAATTACATCAGGAACAAAATATGTTTTAAGGACAGATGTTATGCGCAAAATACAATGAAAAGAACACTGGTAATAGGAGACATACATGGCGGATTTAAAGCTTTACTTCAAGTTTTTAAAAGAGCTAATGTGACTACAAATGATACCCTTATATTTCTTGGAGATTATGTAGATGGGTGGAGCGAGTCTGCACAACTTATAGAATTTCTTATTGATTTAGATAAAAAGCAGAAATGTATTTTCATAAAAGGGAATCACGATGTCTGGTGTCATGAGTGGTTATTAAATTTATACATTGGCAACTATGGTATTTGGTACAAAAATGGTGGAAAAGAAACAATAGCATCTTACAATAGTCAAGAGTTTGATACAGAAAAACACCTACAGTTTTTTGATCAATTGATAAATTATTATGTTGATAAAGAAAATCGTCTTTTTATTCATGCTGGGTTTTCTTCTATGAAAGGGCCAGAAAACGAAGTATATCTTACCAATTACAGATGGGATAGAACACTTTGGGAAATGGCTATAGTTATGGACAAAAGAGTGAAAAAAGATTCTGCTTTTTATCCCAATAGATTAAAATTATATAACGAAATTTATATTGGTCATACTCCTACCTTACATTACGAAACTATTGTCCCTATGCAAGGCATCAATGTTTGGAATATCGATACAGGTGCCGCATTTACAGGAAAACTTTCTGTTTTAGATATCGACACTAAAGAATTTTGGCAAAGCGATTCATTGCCTTCTTTATACCCAAATGAAAAAGGTAGAAATTAAAGAGAGTACATTACATTACCGTTCTAAACTAAAAAACCAAAGATGAGAATCTTTGGCTTCTTACATTGTATACAAAAGTTATATGCTATTGTTCGAAACAATCTACACTTACTAGAACACAAAATTTATATTGATCCGGCAAATTATTATATTGCTCGCATGTTACAACGATAGGGCCTGTGTAGCCATCACATCGTCCGCCACCTTTTATGTTCTGTTGCTCATTTTTAGTTAATACTGTTCCTAATTTTAAAAGTGAATTTTTCATATAATAAAGGTTTTAAGGTTTACTATAGATTTTATATATCTATATTTTAAATATAATAATTTTCAGCAAAAATTGTCTGAAATAAATATTTGTTTTATATTTGCGTATAAATAACGCAAAATAACATTCAAATGAATCCACTACTTTTAACAGATGGTTATAAACTAGGTCACAAAGAGCAATACCCAAAAGGGACAACAATGGTATATTCAAACTGGACTCCACGCAAAAGTAGAGTAGAAGGGATTGATAAAGTAGTGTTTTTTGGGTTGCAATATTTTATTAAAGAATACCTAATAAAACAATTTAATACAGATTTTTTTGAAAAACCAAAGTATGAAGTCATTGCAGAATATAAAAAATATGTAGACATTTATCTAGGCGTTGATTACGACATTACACATATAGAAGAATTGCATGATCTAGGTTTTCTACCCATAGAAATCAAAGCTATTCCAGAAGGCACAGAAGTACCTATTAGAGTGCCTATGTTCACATTGGTGAATACCAAACCAGAGTTCTTTTGGCTTACCAACTATTTAGAAACATTGATATCCAGTATTATTTGGCAACCTTGTACATCAGCTACAATTGCCAAGCAATATAAAAAAATCTTAACTCGCTATGCTTTAGAAACTGATAAGGATAATATCGAATTTGTCACATGGCAAGGTCACGACTTTTCGATGAGAGGAATGTCTGGTACAGAATCTTCTATTTTGAGTGGTATGGGGCATGCACTCTCTTTTTCGGGTAGTGATACACTTCCTGTGGCAAAAGCTTATGAAACATTTTATAATACAGATGTAACCAAAGAATTAGTTATTGGTAGTGTAAATGCTACAGAGCATAGTGTAATGTGTGCCGGTAGTAAAGATGACGAAGTAG
Source organism: Aquimarina algicola (assembly GCF_006443095.1). Taxonomy (GTDB): domain Bacteria; phylum Bacteroidota; class Bacteroidia; order Flavobacteriales; family Flavobacteriaceae; genus Aquimarina; species Aquimarina algicola. Next base: position 338,023 of record NZ_VFWZ01000001.1, on the reverse strand, counting down.
GTACTTTTAGAAGATTATTAGAAACCTACCCAACAGGAATTTTATCTGTAGTATCTGATACATGGGATTTATGGAAAGTCCTCACAGAATATTTACCACAATTGAAAGAAGAAATCCTAAACCGTGATGGTAAACTGGTAATTAGACCTGATTCTGGTGATCCGGTAGATATCATTTGTGGTTGTGATGATAAAAATCCAATAGTTGCCAAAGGTGTTATAGAATTACTATGGGACGAGTTCGGAGGTACAATAAATGAACAAGGATATAAAGTTCTTAACCCCAAAATTGGAGCAATTTATGGAGATAGTATAACCATAGAAAGAGCTACTCAAATTTGTGAACGACTTAAACAAAAAGGATTTGCCTCTACCAATGTAGTTTTAGGCATAGGTAGTTTTACGTATCAATATAATACCAGAGATACTTTTGGTTTTGCTATGAAAGCAACTTATGTAGAAATTAATGGAGAAGGAAGAGAAATTTTTAAAGACCCTATCACAGATGACGGAACCAAAAAATCTGCCAAAGGACTCATACAATTATATCAAGAAAATGGTAAGATTATATACAAAGATCAAGTATCAAAAGAAGAAGAAGGGAGAGGGCTTTTACAAACTGTTTTTAGTAATGGTAAACTCATAATTGATGATACCTTAACAGATATTAGAAAAAGAACTTCTAATTAAAAGGCTTTAAATATAATCTGTTTTAAAAATATCAACACTAGATTATAAAATCATCAAACTACATATAGTTTGATGATTTTTTTTATACATGACTAAACACAAAATTAACGGTAATAGTACTACGAATATTCTGATATATTTATAACTATAACAACATGGCTATTTTCACTGTATTCGGGGTTTTACTACAAATTAGATATTCTCACTTTTGTGATATAAAAATAAAATATCTTAATTTATGAAATTAAAATCAATTCTTCTTTTATTGTTCCTTTGTCTGGCAAATATAAGTTTTGCACAACATGTATATTTCTACACATCAGGATCTCGTAATGTGGGCAAAAACGAAATAACAATCTTACTGAGTAGTAAAAAGCAAAAAGATACAAAATACAATATGACATATACCTGGATTAGGATTGATGTGGCAGAAGGTACAAGTACACTAAAAGTAAATTCTTCTAAATATGGAGATATCGAATCCATAAAAGTAGATATGAAAAAAAATGATGTGGCTTTTTATGAAATTGATGCGAGTAATACTTCAATAAAAGTAGTAGAAAAACAAGAAAAATGGGTAAGTTCTAGTGTGCAATCAGATTATAACAACATAAAACACAATAGAGAACTTAAGGAAAGAATAAAAAATCACCCCAAAACCAATTGGGATCAACAAAAACTAAAAAAATACTTTGATACATCAACAGATACCATAGAAGGGATATATGAAGTTCCTTATATTGATGGCAGACATCCAGCTTACATATTAGGTATTATCAAAAATAAAGATAATGGCTTTGATATTATTTATTTGGATGGAAGTATCGGTAACACCTGGAAAAAAGGAGATCTAAAAGGCTCACTAATAAGAACAGGCGCAAAAAATGTTTTTAGACTGAACTGGTACAATGAAGATAAAACTCTAGCCGAAAAAAAATATGCCGAGTACCATGAAGGTAGAATTAATCTGAGAATATCAAATAGTGAATCACTATACTACTTAAAAATGTATCCATATTTTAAAGAGTAACAAAAAGAAAAATAAAGTCAATTACTCTCTGAGTGTGCCTTAGAATATTTGAACATCTACTATCAAGTAAAAGAGGATTGGTTTATAGATCAATCCTCTTTTTCATTGTATTTAAATTGTCTCTTCAATAAACATCAAAAAACATGTATGTAAGGGAAATAATAAACAAAATTATACGAATATTTTCTTTTTTTTCATTAAAAAGTTCTTTGAAAATGTTATTTTTAGTAGATGTAAAGTAAAGGAAATCAAATCAATCGCTACATTTATAACTCTAAAAACTCTAAAACATGGCACTACAAACCATCACACAAATATCCATTTCTGGAAAAGCCATTGAATCTTATAAAAGTTTAAAATTAGTACAAGAGATTGATGCACATCATGATCTAGAAATTGTTTGCCGAACTGATGTTGTAGAAAAATTATCAGAAGAATTAATCGGTGAGAGCAAAGACTATCTTGGGGGTATCATCACAATCCAAATTGGCGCTAACAAAGGATTTGGCGGTTATAAAGAATTAGAGTTCAAAGGAGTGGTCACCAAAGTAAAAGCTACCAAAGGTTTTGATCGCTCTTCTGGAGATCTCGTGACTATATACGGCAAAAGCCCTTCTGTTTTAGCAGACGATGGTAGTCATTATGCTTCTTTTAATGATTTTGGGCTCGCAGAAATTCTCAATCAAACTTTTCAAGGATATGATAAGGGAAAATTAGAAACAGCTTTTTCACCCGTATCTTCAGATACAATTCATTATTCGGTACAACATAATCAAAGTGCTTTTAGCTACGCTAGCAGGTTAGCAGCATATCATAATGAGTGGTTCTATTACGATGGCAAAGCACTAATTTTTGGTAGCCCTGGAGAAGAAGAAACGACATTAACATACGGTGTAGATTTACGAGACTTTTCTCTAGAATTAAGTTCTTTACCCAATTCATTCGACTATTTTACAAATGATTACCTTACCGACGAATTACATCAAAAAAGCAGTACAGAAGTAGCAATTCCGGCAGATGGATATCATGGTTTTGCCGATCAAAAATCCAAAGAACTATATGCCAAACAAACACAAGTCTATCATAACCTCTATAGTGATACCTCACTAAAACAACGATTAGACACCCAGGTAGAAGAATATACAAAATCAGTTGCCATGCAGCAAGTAATTGCAAAAGGCTCGTCTGATAATCCCGGAGTAAATCTTGGCGAGATTATTAGTATAAAAGGATATGGCAAATACCGAATTATAAAAGTTACACACACCAATACAGAAAGCGGAGTATACAAAAACAGTTTTGAAGCAGTAGACGCTAACTTTACTGCGTATCCCAAAATGGATATTCAGCTCTATCCAAAAAGTGAAACCCAAGTTGCTACAGTAATGGAGAATGTTGATCCCGATGGTTTGAGTAGAATACGGGTACAATTCCCCTGGCAAAAACCTCACGGAGAATTAACTCCGTGGTTGCGTGTCGTATCTCCGCATGCCGGCGGAGAAAAAGGATTTCACTTTATTCCGGAAAAAGGAGAAGAAGTTCTCGTAGGTTTTGAAGGCGGAAATGCAGAACGCCCCTACATAATGGGTAGTTTATATACCGGTACAGCACAACCGGGAGCTTTTCAGAGCAGTGCTAATGATATCAAAGCCATACAATCCCGTAGTGGTAATAAAATGATTCTCGATGATAATGTAGGGAGTATGCTGCTTACCGATAAGGGAACTGCTTCTATGATGATGGATGGTGGAGGAAATACAAGTGTAAATACAGATGCAAGTCATACCACAACCGTAGGAGAAAACTCTAGCGTACTCAAAATGGATGCTGATGGTAATATCGATCTTAGCGGAAAAGAAAAACTGACTATTACCATTGGAGAAAGTAGTATTACCATGCTCAAAGACGGAACCATAAAACTAAAAGGAAAAGCAATTACTACAGAAGGAGATGATATAAGTATTGGTGCTAATAACACAACTGCGATTTTTGCACCTCATAATCACATTGCGGGAACAACAAAGATGGATGGCGGAGATGTATTTATTAACTAAAACACGTAAGTAAAATGTTTAGCAAAAAAAACAATACGATACAAATCTCCAAGCCATTTACAGAAAGATATACATTACTAATAGAAACAGATATGGTTGCTGTTAATGTAGTGATGAAATCTAAAGCAAAAATGCGATGGGAGTTTAAAGTCAATAAAGTCAATAAAGACTTTATAGAAGTGGAGTTGTTATTATTAGACAATGTAATATTAGAATCTAATAATCCTATGGTAAAAGATATAGCGGCAATGAGTCAGGCATTTTCAAGAATGTATAGTGAATTGCATTTAATTTTAGATCATAGCGGTAAGGTTTTAGAAGTCTTAAATATGGATCTTATTCTTGATAAATGGGCTCATACTAAAAAAGAAATGGAAGCTGTAATTGAGCATTCTCCAGAAGCAAAAGATGTAATCATTCTTAATGATAGTATCTTTCAAGATAAAGAAAAGGTAAAAATAGCCATAGAATCAAGTGAATTCTTTTTAGTTTATTTTCAATATGTATATGGTAAGAAAATTCCATACACAGTAAAAGACCAAATACATAATAATTTTTTGAATACTGCAAGTCTACAATGGAAATATACAGTATCTCAAAAACAAGACACATCCTCAGGTCCTTCATTAACAGAAATTGATGTAGTAGGTGCACCATATGGAACACTTTCAAAAGGTTGGCATAAAAAAGCTTACGGAACTTTTTCTCAGGTCATGGACGTTAGTAAAATAGAGACCGAGCTAAGTAAAACTGCAAATTATCAAGTAGAGAATAGTACTGGGAAAATTAAAAAGATGACTCTAGAACACCAAGAGATTGCCGATACTACCAAGTTATATAGTATTATGAAATACACATTAACCTCTGAAAATAGAACACAACAGGAACATACTACTGATAATGATCAAAGACAAGAGACTGACAAGTATACACCTCAAAAAAAGGGGAATCTTTCTTTTTTAATTGATGATATGTAATTATGGGAAATAAAATTATTACCGAAAAAGATTACTGGATATGTTCAAGTGGATGTATTCCTGTACCGTTACAAGGTACACAAACTGCTGTGAAGAGAAAAAGTGGTGAGAATTATATTACAGTCAGAGATACAGGAACCAGTAGTATTATGGATTTTGGATGTAGTAAGATCATGTTACTATATGCCTTAATAGCTGCAGCCGCTGCTGTAACAGCAGCATTAATAGCTGCCACAGGAGGAGCAGCGCTTATTGCTATTGGAGCGGTTGCTGGATTAGCAGGAGCAGCCTTTGGAGGATTAGTTGGTGGGTTAATCTGTGGTCAATTGATGGCAGGCGGCAGAACATGGATAGGTCAAAAAACAAATATGAAAATTATAGGTACTCCAACTATTACAGGAGATCATGAAATGACTTGTACTGCAGGAGGTAAAATTACTTTTGCTCCACATATTAAACATTGGACACAAGCATTTGCTCATGCTACAGCTAAGTATATAGGTCATCTTTTTGAAGGCATGATGGCAGGAGCTGCTATAGGATTAGGAGCAATGGCATTAAGTGGAGGAGCAGCTGCTTTAAGTTCTGGTGGCCTACGTGGATTAGGGCAAGCAAGTCTTAATTTTGTACGTAGTATGCCTCGTAATTTTGCAATGAATATTGTAGAGAGTGGCTGGGGGGTCTTTATGAAAGGTATGGCAGGTAGAGCTATGTTTGGTCTTGGGTTACGTGGAGTCATGGGTGTACAAAATACAGCAGCAACATACGGTGAAACAGGTACTGCCGGAATAGGGGATTTTGGAGAAGGAGTGATTGCTATGGAAACCGGAGCAGTACAGGGGGTACAAAATATCTTTACTGGTCAAGGAACTTGGCAGGATTATGTAGGTACTGTTCTAATGTTTAGCCCTGTAGCCAAAGGAAAACGTGATTTTGAAGATAGTTTTAGAAATACAGATGCCGAAAACACTAGGGCTACCGATGCAGATGCAGAAACTACACGAGCAGATGAAGAATCAACAACTGCAAGAAACGCAGAAAGCGAATCCCCAACAAAACCAGATGAAGATGGACAGGCGTATGAGGAAGGCAGCAGTATTACACTTGAAGAAAGGATTAAACAAGCTGAGGAAGCTCAACAAAAGGCTGATAGTGAATTCGAAAATTTAGGAGATGATTATAGTTCAAAAACTGTAGCTCACGATGATATAAAAACTTTAAGCGGATGGAAAGATCGACCAGAAGGGTATACAGACGTTTCTCCTGAAACGGTCAAAGAATATTCAGATCAAATTGGTCATGAGCCAAGAAGGGCAGGAGCTATGGATCAAGTGCATAATGGAGGGTTTGAAGGCAAGTATAATAGTTCTCATGCGGAAAAACAATTACTTACTGAAAGACCAAATGAACCAACAGGTGTTTCTAGACCCATGTGTTCAGATTGCCAAAGCTTCGCTTCGAAACAAGCCGTAGCTACTGGTCAAGAAGTTATTGTTTCAGATCCTAATGGAACGCATGTTTTCTATCCAGACGGTTCTAGTGAATTTATACCAAAATAATTATTATATACATGAAAAAAGAACTAATAGTACTAAAAAAGGACGCTTTAATAGAAATAAATAATGATACGAATGCTGCGCTTAGTACTACGACAATAGATGAAATTTTGCATTGCTTTTCAAATCCTAATAAAAAAGCAATAGTCGTTCTAAACTCTCTAATGATATTAGAAGATACTTGGAATCAAGAGTGGCCAAAGGACAATACATTTCAAGATATTTTTTATAAGTTGAATGAATATCTTAATAACCATCTAGCAAAAGATGATTTGAAAGATTATATAAATGTAAAACAAACATATATTCAGAATAGAATTGCTGAAGGTAAGTTTAGTGCAGGCTATGCTGGGTTGGCTTTAATTCGTGCAGCAATAGAAATCATTAATGAAGATTATAACTCTAAAGATCAAACTGATCCAGATCAATGGAGTTCACTTTATATAGGTTCTTTAAGTTATAACTTAGGAGCAGAAGATTTGAGCAAAATTAATCGAGAAAAAAACAAAGAGTTTTGGTTGCATTTTTTAGAAGCTTTAGATAAAGACAAAATCTCCTTTTCTTATGATATTCCAAAAGAAAAAGAAAAGGAAAAGGATAATACTATAACTCAACGAACACAGGAAAAATTATGGAAAAGTAAAGAAGAAATAGCTCAACGAATTAATAACTTGATATCAAAGTATTATTCAGAATTAGCGAATGATGATGAGAATAATAATTTGCATATTGAAGTTTACGTTTTAAATAATGGGGTTTCATTTTTAGGATACTACAATAATGAAAAAATAGATAGTAAAAGGCTATTTTTTATAAATAGAGAGATCAAAGCAAAAGAATTATGTTTAGATATACGAAAGAGTATGTATAATATCGAACCAAAAGAAGGGTCTTGGTTTCGTATGAGTTTAACAATAGATAATGATCAAAAGAAAACAGTAAAATTTTCCTATGATCAGTTTTTTGATTTTTTTAATCTATGGAGAGATAAATCAGACTTTTACGAGGATTTCGTACAATTTCCAAGAGAAGAAAATTTTACACCTAATTGGTTAAAAGATATTCTTGTTCATAATAAACCTAAAAATGATTTAGTTTAGCAACGGTGAAATACTATTTGACTGATTATCTAGGAAAAAAAGATGAAGAATCAAAGCTAGAAACTCTAAGAAAAATGATTAAACATACCCCATTTAACGAATGGAAAAAGGGTAGTGGAGATAGTGCAATTAACTTTCCTGATACTAATGAGCAGTTAATTTTTTTTAAGTTAGAACAAGGTGTTTTTATAATGCAACATCCTGACTATCTGATTCCAATGACATCTGACAAAATAAATCAGAAAGCAAAAACATTGACACATTATGTAGGTGGAAATGAAATGAGTATTCCTGATAACTCTTTATATAGTGAAGAAGAAGCCTTTGAGGTTTTAAGCACATTTGCACAGCATAAAGAGCTTTCAAACAAATATAAATGGATCGATCTCTATGAAATAGAATTTGATCATGGTTTTTATAACAAAGAATTTCAATGTTTAATTTAGACTGATAAAGTAACATTAGTATTCATGAAAACAGAAATCTATAATACATTATATAAGTATATTGATGAAGATGGTAATCAAGGAGAAGATCTTCGTGAGGTACAACTTATGGAGAATTTCTCAAAGGAAAGAATTAATAAATTAATAGATCTGACTAGTAATGAAGACCAATATATATCATATAAAGCAATGCTTATACTTATTTCATGGGGTATCGATAAAGGCTTCCAAAAATTAGATGAGTTTATTGACAATAAATTAGACATGGTAACTGAATTTGAACCACATCGTATTTATGGAGAAGATAATGTATATGATGTCATATCAGATGCTTTGTATATTTCAACTTACAATACAGAAAATGAAGAAAAGATTCTTCCCTATATACATCAAATGTTGAAGATGTACGGTAATAATTTTTTTGAAAGTAGATTAAAACATGTCTTATTAAAAATGAATTTGACTAAAACATCTATAGATGAAATAAAATCTGCTGTAAAGGCTTCAATTTCTAATAAACGTTACTATCAAGCGAGTCAATTACTCCCTGTTCTAGCAAAATATGATAAAGAGTCTTTGAATAAATATATTGATGAATTTAATAATCTATCAAAATTAGATAAACGTATTAATTATAACCTAGAAGAGGTACAAGAATATATCTAATTTTTTATAATAAACCGAACTGACAAAAGAATCTGTTTAAAAAAATGAACCAAAAGATTCTAAAAAAGATAATCGAAATATCTTCTTTTGATAAAAGAATAAAAACATTGAGTGATCTAAGTGGTAATATTCCTTACCATGATGATTATAATAATATACATGATTATTGGTATCCACATCCACCTTGTTTAATACCTTTATTTCTAGGTTATGGTGCTTCTTACAAAGGTTTTCTACTTCATTTTTTTAATGATCGAGATATCACTTTTATAGAATATAATTTAGAGAACGGATACTTTTATGAAATCGCAAAAAATACAGATCAACTCATCACTCTTTTAATCTTAAACATGATTATTATTAAAGATGAAGTATCTGATGATATTGTAAAGTTTTCAATGCAATTAGATTTTGAAAATTTAAAAGAAGTAGATCATTTTAGTTTAGAATATGGAGATAACCCAAAGGATTTTGATAAACTTGTTTTTTTCAACAAGGAAATGCCTTCTAAATATATTGATAAAGGATATTCAAATGACTATCCATCTACTTTAACCTCTATTAATGAAAGTATTCTAAAAAATTCTTGTTCATTCGAAATCATAAATAAAAAATCATTAAACGATATTAATGACATACCTAAATGGTTAAATCCAAATACTAATAAAAAAGAGATTTTTCAACAATATCTTAAAGAAAGTAATTTAAAAAAAGCTTGGTTGACCTTAAATAGTAAAGGTTGGCTTTTAAAAGATGTTGCTAATGGTTTAGAATTATTAAAAAGTAACACAAAAGATCAATTATTTCATTTAGTTGCAGATAATTGGATATCTGGTTGGCAAAATTCTGATGCAAAAGAAGAAGATTGTTATTAATTAGTCATAATTATTAAAAAGAGGCGTGCAGGACACTCAGTCGTTTTTGCAGAAAGCTTAGTAATTTAATTTTTTCAAAAAACAATTCAAAGCTATACTTATCCATTAATTACTTCACCTTTTTCTTCAGCAACGATCATTCCCCAACTCGCAATAGATTGCAAAATAGGAATTAAACTCTTTCCAAAATCAGTTAGCGCATACTCAACTTTCAAGGGAGGCTTTTTAGTATAAACTTTTCTGGTGATTAGCCCATCTTTTTCTAATTGTTTTAGTTGCAAACTCAACGTACGTTCTGTGATAGTAGAAATTAATTTTTTCAATTCACTATACCTCTTTTTTCCATCTATGAGATATACTAAAATGACGCTTTTCCATTTTCCGCCGATAAGTTCCATAGCAATACTTGTAGCACACGAAAAAACTTTGTCATTATATTTTATTAATCTTTTTGTATGTTCTTTTGGCATAAGTAACTTCAATTTTCAAATACAAAGCTATAAAAAACTATTGTTTTTTACATAACTATACTTTTTATAGTTTAATTTTATTATTCAAATTACTGTTAATCAATTATTTGTATTTTACAGATGTAACTATCATTTTTGACCGTTATTGTTTGATACTAAAACTCTATTTACTTTTGCTACTATACTTTTGATAGTTTTAATTTAAGATAAAAGAAGATCAATTATGAAAGCAATAGTTTTAGAAAAAACAGGTGGAGTAGAAAATCTTATCACAAAAAATATAGAGTCGCCTGTTATTAAAGAAAATGAAGTATTAATCGAAGTAAAAGCCATTAGCATTAATCCTGTAGATTATAAAGTTAGAACTAATGAAAATGCTCTAAAAAATATTTATGGAGAACAGCAACCTACTATTTTAGGTTGGGATATTTCTGGTATTATAACACATGTAGGAGATAAAGTAAATAATTTTGAAAAGGGAGATCGTGTTTTTGGAATGATAAACTTTCCGGGAGCTGGAAATGGATACTCAGAATTCGTGGCTGCTCCTGCAGATCATTTAGCAAAAATACCCGAGAATATTTCTTTTGAAGCTGCTGCTGCAACAACATTAGCAGCACTTACAGCATTACAAGTTTTAGAATCCAGAATCAAAAAAGATGATCGTGTACTTATACATGCAGGTTCAGGTGGTGTAGGCCATTTTGCAGTACAAATAGCAAAATCACTGGGGGCTTATGTAATTACCACAAGTTCAGCAAAAAATAAAGACTTTATCATGTCTCTAGGTGCTGATGAACATATTGATTATAAAACACAAGCTTTTCAAGATGTTGTCTCCAATATCGATTTTGTTTTTGATATGTTTAATGGCGAAACATTATTAAAGTCAGTTAACGTTGTAAGGAATGGAGGAACGATAATATCAATACCTTCATCAGGATTTTCTGAAGAAGTTATTGATCTGGCCAAAAAACGTAATGTAGATATTTCTTTTCTAATGGTACAATCAAATGGAAATGATATGAATACATTAAAAAAACTATTAGAAAATGGAGTACTTCAACCTCATATTTCAAAAACATTTTCTTTTGATGATATAGACAAAGCACATCAACACTTAGAAAGTGGTAGAACAGTTGGAAAGGTCGTAGTTACGCTATAACAACATTCAAGTTTAACGATGTTCATCATTATGATTGTCACAAAATAGTGTAAAAAATTAATTACAGAGTTTTTTACACTATTTTTTTGTCCATAATCATTTTTACTCTGACGAAATTATCATTTCGACAGCTTTAGCCATATTCTTTATGTTATTTGGTCGAATAATTATAAATGAAATGATATGTTCAAAAAATATAGAATTCTAAAATGGACTTTGGTCTTTATAACAAGTTTGCTCATTATTATCCTTTCTTTTGGATTTTGGTTTATGAGTTTAATTCCTAAAAAAGACACACAATTAGAGGCTACATTAGTAAAAGATTTACCGTATTTATCAGAAAATATTGTCCCTAATAGAGGAAAAATACTAGCTATTGTAACAAGCACTGATATTATGGGTAAAAGTGAAAAGAAAACAGGGTATGAATTAACTGAATTATCTCGTGCTTATTATGTGTTTACAGCAAATGGTTTTGAAGTTGATATATCAAGTCCATTAGGAGGGAAGCCACCTGTAATTATTGATGATGAAGATATGGGTGCTTTTGATTATGCATTCTTAAACGACTCGATCGCCCAGTACAAAACCAGTAATACAATTCCTATTGAAGATATTGTGGCAGAAGATTATGATGGAGTTTTCTTTGCGGGGGGAAAAGGAGCCATGTTTGATTTTCCCGACAATAAAACAATTCAATCTATTGTAAAGAATTATTATCAAACAAATAAAGTTATAGGAGCGGTTTGTCATGGTCCTGCAGCTCTAGTTAATGTAACCTTAGATAATGGTTTTTCTATGATAAAAGACAAAACTATTAGTGGATTTACGAATAATGAAGAGTTGCTTCTAATCCCGGAAGCAGAATCAATATTCCCTTTTCTATTACAAGACAAAATAATAAAACAAGGGGCGCGCTTTAATGAAGGAACAATGTATTTGGAAAAAGTAAGCCATGATCATAATATCATTACAGGACAAAACCCATGGTCAACATGGACCTTGGCAGAAAAGATGATTTATCAATTAGGATACCAACCTAAAAAAAGAACAATCACTGATGAAGAAAATGCAATAAAAGTGCTTTCAATATATCAAAACCATGGTAAGCAAAAAGCCAAAGAAATGATAAAAACCATGTCTGTACAGCAACATAAACCTATTAAAAGAGTATTGATTGCCAAGCATAGTATAGTAGCTGCTATGCAAGGTGAAATTAGCAGCTTCTTTAATATGCTGAGTTTAACTTCTTTTGCAAAGAAACATGAGGCCAGGAAAAATAAAATATAATTACATTTGAGAAAACTATTAGATTGAGCTTTTCAGATATTCTACTTATTATTTTAAGCAGCGCAGGATTATTACATGGGTTTCTTTTTGCTATCTATTTATGTTTTCTCAAAAAGAAAAAAACGTTTGCTAACTATCTACTGGGAATAATACTTATTCTTATGGCTTTTAGGGTGGGTAAATCTGTGATGCTAAATTTTGGTAATGATCTAGAACCGGTATTTATTTTTTCGGGTCTAGCACTATTACTATTAATTGGACCATTATTAAAGTGGTATATCTCCTCAATGACTCAACCGGATTTTAGATTGTTGAAAATACATTATGTAGAGTTAATCCCATTTTTATTACTATTTATTACGAGTTTTTTTATTACCAAAAATTGGTTTGATGCCAACAATAGGCAGTCTGTTATTATTTTTGGTAGTACTATTATATTTATTTACCTGCATTTTGCTTTTTATATTTTCATCTCAGGGAAAGTTTTAAAAAAAACCTACAAAAAGCATACAGAAACATTAAAAACAAAATCTCAAAAAAATATTTTGAGTTGGTTATATACAGTTATAATTGGCTTTATAATGATTTGGATTTCTTATTTCTTAAATATCATTGAGAATAGTGTTCCCTATATCATTGGGCCAATTATTTATTCTGTAGTTATTTATTATTTAAGTTTTAAAGCATTTAAATTAAAAGTAACAGATATTACAGGATCAGTATTCAAAATCAAGGATGATATTGTGTTATTTAATGATATATCACAACTGATCATCGACGAAAAACTATATCTGGAAAGTGATATATCGTTATCCAGTGTGAGTAAACTTGTCGGGAAAAGCGTACAGAAAACATCTGAAGCTATTAATCAATATGCCAATCAAAATTTTAATGATTTTATAAACTATTATCGGATTCAAGATGCAAAAAAGATGTTGATTGATGAAAAGACAAAAAAATATACGATTTCTTCTATAGCATTTGATATAGGTTTTAGTAGTCTATCATCATTCAATAGTGCTTTTAAAAAATTTGAAGGAACAACTCCCTCATCTTATAGAAAAGCAAATACCTGAATAGTATAAAACAACTCCTTCTTTCTTTTTACAAACATAGACTTACAGCCCTAATTCATCTCGTATTTTCGTAACATCAAGATCATTTAATAAATCTACTAGATTTGGATACCATTTTTCGTGATACCCAAATTCGGGACGCCTAAATTCTTTGATCGCATCTTCTTTAGACCAGTTTTCAAAAACAATACGATAAGCAGCAGTCATTACTCCAGTACGGTCTGAACCGTGCCAGCAATGAATTAATATGGGTTTTTGTGCTGTATTAATAATTTGTAGTCCTGTGATAATATCTTTTTCATTAATTTCTGCAGCTTTTAGCGGTAAATGTTCTAGTTGCAATTGTGTACCTTTTGCTTTTTTGGCATCATCTTTTAATCGTCTAAAATTGAGAATGGTTTTGATCCCAAAATCTTCTAATCTATAAAATTCTTTTTTGCTAGGCTGTTCTGATATCGATACACAGAATCATTAATCTTATATAGATTTTTAAAATGCTTTATCGAAACTTTATCTGCTCCATTAATTTGTGCGCTACCAGACATTATTGTAGTTAGTAAAAAAACAATTAAAAAGGAATTCTGCATGTTCTATAATATTTTATAAGATATTATGAATATAAATAGAATCAGAGTATTCCTAACTTGTTTTTTGCTTTAATTAACTATATCAACAAGTAAAATATACTATTGTTTTGTAATAAAGAGCTTAAGATTTAATTCTAATTATTTAAAATAATGCATATTATGTTTATAACCATTTCCGATAGGAATTTCTATTTTACCAATCTCAACATCATTTTTGGTATAAGCAGTAATCTTTTCACTATTCACGATATACGATCGGTGTAAACGGATAAAACGATCATCAACACGTTTTTCAAAACTAGAGATACTTTCTTTTATAGTTAGTGTCTCGTCTTGTAAGTGAATCTTTATATAATCTTTTAGGCTTTCAGCATAAAGAATATCATCAAAAACTACTTTTATTTGCTTTTTGGCTTTATTTACAAATATGTGTCCACTTTTTGCGTAATCAGCAGATGTAGGATTCGTATTTTCTGTAATACTTTGTTGTTTTAGAAATTTTTGAATGGCAGAAAAAAATCGTTCAAAAAATATAGGCTTTAATAGATAATCAACGGCATTCAATTCAAAACCATCTAAGGCGTAATCTCTATAAGCAGTTGTAAAAATCACTTCTGGTCTGTAGATCAATGTTTTAAAAAAATCTATCCCTTTTAAAGCCGGCATTTCTATATCCAAAAATAGTAAGTCTACCTTCTCAGCAGACAAAATAGAACTTGCCTCAATAGCACTGGCGCAAGAAGCTACCAATTCAAAATTAGGAATCTTTTCTAGATAGGTTTCAATAAGTTCGCGCGCTAAGGGCTCATCATCTATAATCAGGCATTTATAACTCATACATATCTAATTTTAGATTAGCAGAAAAATAATTTGATCTATTCTCAATAATTAAGTCGTAAGCCTTTGGATACAATAATTCTAATTGTTTTTTGATGTTTTGAAGACCTATAGATTCTTTTTCGACAGCAGTTTTAATATGAACAGGTTTACTATTCTCTACTTTAAAAACAAGTTGTTCTTTATCCTTGGATATCGTAATATTGATATTAGCTTGATTCACCTCATTTGCTACACCATGTTTAAAAGCATTTTCAACAAACGTTAATAGTAGAAGAGGTGCAACTTTTTCTCGACCGGTTACTTGTTTGCTAAAAGAAATTTTTACTCTATCGGCATATCGTATCTTTTCTAATGACAAATAGTTTTCTATAAGTGCTATTTCTTTATCAAGTGATACATATTCATCATTGCAACGATAAAGGATATAATCTAGAATTTCTGATAATTTTCGAATAACCTTGGGAGCATCATCTGATTTTTTTAAGGTCAGTGCATAAAGGTTATTAAGTGTATTGAATAAAAAATGAGGGTTTAATTGATTTTTTAATGCAACAAGCTCTGCTGTTTTTTTCTGTTCATTCAGCTTGAGTAGGCGTTGCTTTTCTACATATAATTTTAAAATTAACAACAATAATGTAGGGTAGAGAAAATATAGACTTTTAAATACAAACTCTCCTACATTCATTAACCGGCTACTGAAAGAATTATCTTTGAAACGCTTAATATAATTTGTATAAGTTGAAGGAAAAGTAGTTTCTAAATAATTCATATGAATCAATGTACAAATCACATAAAATGCTAATAATGTTATGATCATCGAAATCCAAAAAGCTGTTGTTTTACCCTTATATAAAAGCAATGGAATTAAAAACTCTAAAATTATATATGCCATAGCCATTTGTAATGCTATGCGTATACTATATGTAATAATGAGCTCATGAGTTGTTGTATAATACCAATTAGCAGTAGGAGCCGAAAAAGCAAAAATCAATAATCCAAAAACCAGATATTTGAATTTTGAAACCTCTAGAAAATTTTGAATTTTTTGAATCATAACCTAAGCTTTTTATACTGTTGGTAATCCTTTTATTTCCCCCAGTTCTTTATTGCGTTATCTATTTTGTTTTCCCATTCTGGATTCGAAAAGTTCTTCCAGAGATTTTCTTTAGCTTTAATTGCAGACGCCACAGCAGCTTTTTTATCTCCCATAGCCAACAATATTTCACCTTTAAGAAAATGAGTATAAAAAGCAGTATTGCCGCTATCAATCGCTTTTTGAATATACGTTAGTGCTTTCTCATAATTTTTATCCTCTAAAAATAAGTATTCACTTGCTAAATAATATTTGTACCCAACTCTCTTTTCATTTAGACCTAAAGCAATAGTATAATTGTTTTCGATTTCTTTTCTGTGTTTATTACTTACTGTAATAGGGATTTTTATTCTAGAATTTTCCCATTGTACATATAACTCCCCATTGTTTAGTGAAGTGTTTAAAAAACCGATGGTAAATGTTTCTGTAAACTCAGGTGATTTTTCAACAGGGATATTCAACTCATAAACATTATTTTCTGGTTTATAAGTGTATTGTCCCCAACCTTCGGTATCCTTATTAAAAAATATAGTCCAATTATCTTCATTAGGAATAGCATAAAGTGCATATTTCCCTTTTGAAATCGTATCACCCTCTATAATGTACTCATTTTGAAAGTCAATTACAGTTTGATAATCAGCTCCTAGTCGCCATATTTTCCCATATTTTAAGAGTCCGCCAAAAATTTTTCTCTTTTTCACATTTGGTCTCCCGTAATTGATTTTTATAAAATCAAGACCTATTTTTTGAGAGACTTCTGCTCTTTGACTTGTCGTTGGTCTATTAAATCTACCCAAATCATCTTTTACAGGGTCAGTTTGTGATTGTATTGTACAATGGAGCGTCAGGAATGTTATAAGTAGTGCAAATATTTTGCTCATTTTCAGTTTACGTTTTTAATTATTATTACAAAGGTATGTATCTAAATATAGCTTTTTTAAAACTACCCACCAATTAAAGGTAAACGATGCCAAACACACATTACCCGAAGACAAAAGCTTTTAACACTATCTATTAAGTCTTTAGCATCGTTTATAGCCTTTCTAACCAACCTTTTAAAATGGATAAAGCTTACTTCTAATTTAGCCTGTGAAACAAAAAAAATATTCAAAAATGGAACGTATTAAAAATTCAATGTTATCTATAAGCAAAACGCTATTTGTGTGTTTAACTCTTTCTCTAGTATCAATTTCTATAAGTGCACAAGGATCTACATGGGAAATAGATCCAAATCATTCTAATATCAATTTTGGTGTCTCTTATTTTAAAGTAGGAGAAATCAAGGGGGTTTTTAAAAAATATAAAGGGAACATTACTCAACAAAAAGATGATATAGCGTCTATAAACATTACAATACAAACAGCCTCTATCAACACTAACCAAACAGATAGAGACAAACACTTAAAAACTAAAGATTTCTTTGATGCAAACAAACATCCTGAAATAAAATTCATAAGCACAGAAATTATCAAAACAGCAAATAATGAATACACCATAAAAGGGAATTTTACTATGACCGGAATTACAAAACCAATTGTTTTAAAAGCTGTAGATAATGGAAGTTATGTGCATCCAAGATTTAAAACTGATAATAAATTTATTACTGTTACTGGTATAATAAAACGTGAAGATTTTAATGTTGGAACTAATTATGCTCCTGCAAAATTTGCTTTGGGCAATGACGTTGATCTTGTTGCAGAAATTCAACTAACGAAGAGAAAATAATATGAAAACATATATACTTATTCTTTGTAGTTTTCTTTTTTCTATTTTTTCCTATACACAAAAAGGCGTTATCACAGGTACGGTGTTAGACAAGGCAACACAACAACCCATACCATATGCAAATGTGGTATTAAAATCTAATAATGCTATTGCCACTGGTGGTATTACAAATGAGCAAGGAACTTTTTTGGTAAAAGAAATACCTTATGATGCCTATGCATTCGAAATTCAATTTATTGGATATAAAACGGTTACTAAAACCATAGAAGTTACCAAATCAAATAAAAAGGTGAACTTAGGAAACCTTTACATAGAAGAAGATGCAGTAGCTTTGGCCTCTGTAGAGATTGTAGCAGAACGCTCTACAATCGAACAAAAAATTGATAGAAAGGTTATCAATGTAGGAAAAGATTTGACTACCGTTGGCGCTTCTGCAAGTGATATCATGGGTAATATTCCTTCGGTGAGTGTTAATCAAGACGGAGATATCTCGTTTCGCGGTAATGAAAATGTTAGAATTCTTATCGATGGTAAACCTACTAATCTAAGCTCTCGAGAGCTCTTACAACAAATTCCTTCAACTTCTATCAAAACCATCGAATTAATCACAAACCCTTCTGCCAAATATAATCCCGAAGGAATGAGTGGTATTATTAATATTAGTCTTAAAAAGAATACTAATTTAGGTTTTAATACTACTATTAATTCGGGGTTTACATATGGTGAACGTGCTCGATACAATAATTCTATAGGTATAAATTACAGAAAAGGAAAAGCTAATCTTTATGGCAATTATAATAATAGGTTTGGTAAAAGCATCACAGAAGGAACGGTTACACGAGTAGTAGAAAACAATAATCAATTAACTGATAACCTTAATGAAGATAAATCACATCTTTTTAAATTAGGTGTAGACTATTTTATCAACGATAAGAATACACTTTCTGTCTATACCAACCAAAATCTCTTTACAACCCTAATTGATGGAAATAGAATTGTTTCTTTTTTTAATAACCCATCCGCAGATTTTAGACAAAGAGATATTACTGATCGAGATAATATCAATTCGACCTATAACGCAGATTTCAAACATGTTTTTGCAAAAGATGGACATACTATAGAACTTGAGGTAGATTATAATACTTTGGATAGTGACAAAAAATACAATTTCAGTTTTACAGGAAACAACCCTGTTGATGATTATAATGAACATATCGATGATCAAAGAACAAATACGACTATAAATTTAGATTATATAAATCCACTTTCAGAAAACACAATATTAGAGTTAGGTATAGAAACCCGTTTACGTCGTACGGATAATTCGTATATTACTGAGAACCCTAATTTTAATAGTGCAACATTCTTTTATGATAGAGATATTTATTCGTTCTATACCACTTTTAGTCAGAAATTTGATAAATGGCAGTATAATATTGGTGTACGGTTAGAAGATTACAGTGTAGATTCTCAATTTGATGAAGTAGGGGAGTCGGCATTTATTTTTACAGATAAGTTATTTAATATCTATCCTTCCGGTTTTTTGAAATATACACCAAACGAAGACCAAAAAAACACCTATCAATTAAGCTTTAGCAGACGTATTGATCGCCCTTCTTTAAACCAGATTAATCCTATTCGACAATTAAATACCCCTCAGATAATTCTTACAGGTAACCCTAGTCTTGTTCCGCAGTTTACAAATTCTATAGAGGTTAATTATAATAGAAAACTAAAAAGTGGTACTATAACTTTGGGCGCTTTTTATAGAAGAATCAATGATGAAATCAACAGAAGAGGTTTTTTTGATGAAAATAACCCCAATCTATTAATTTTAGACTACGCTAATTTTGATAGCAATGATGCATATGGATTAGAGTTCTCATCTAGTTATCGTTTTACAAATTGGTGGAATCTCAATACTAGTTTTGACATCTATTCCCGAACTCAAAAAGGTTTTATAGAAGGTGAAAGCGTAGAAGTAAGTAATACTTTATTAAATGCGAGGCTTAATCATAGTTTTAAAGCGAATAAAAATCTCACTTTTCAACTCTTTACATTTTTTAGTGGTAAACAAAAAATCTTACAGTATGAGCTTAAAGAAAACTTCTTTATGAATGTAGGAGCACGTTATAGTTTTGCCAAAGGTAAAGGAACGTTTAGTCTTAATTTTAATGATATTTTTAGAACACAACGTTTCGCATTTGAATCGTACAGAACAATTATCCAAGAAGGAGAATTTTTAAGAGACAGTCGATCTATTTTCACAGGATTAACCTATCGCTTTGGGAGTGCTAAAAACAAAAGTGTAAAGCGAAAAAAACGTGATAAAAATGTGAAGGCTGATAAACTTTTGTAAGGATTATTATTAGATTATAGCTATTAGTTCACTCTTTAAAAAGCAAGTTAATTTCTTGTGATTTTGAGGAGTGGACTTTTTTTAAGCATCATTAAGTATTTTAATTATTTCTTTTAGAGATACTTGTGCTTCTTTCATAATCGGAAGAAAAGGCCAAATATGTGGCATGCTTTTACCTTCAATCACCATCACATTTGTATTAGTCTTTTTTAATTTCTGAACTACCAATTTTTGATCAGGATACATAATATCATTTTCTGCCAAAAACAAAACCGTTTCAGGAAACTGCTCAAAGCTTCCATATATTGGCGAAATCATTACATTTTTTAAATCATTGTTTTCAGCACACATTTTTTTAGCACTCAAAATGCCCTTTTTGGATAACATCGGATCAATTGCATCTACTTTTTCTATATCAGGGTTAGACATCGTTGCATCCATAACCGGGCAAATGAGAATGATTTTATTTGGTAATTCTTTCTTGCCTTCAACTAATCTTTGTATTAAGGCTGTTACTAGTGTACCGCCAACAGAATCTCCTATTAGTGTAATTTGACTCGCTTGATATTGTTCTTGTGCGGTAGTGTAAATAGCGTCTATATTTTCTGAGATTTCTGATATTTTATGTTCAGGAGCTTTTGGATAATTGCACATCCAAATCGTATAATTTGTTTGTTTTGCTATTTCTTGTATTGTATCCCAATGATGCTTACCCGGCCCAGAAATAAATGCTCCACCATGAATGAAGATTAATAGTTTATCAGAATTATCTGCTCGCCCAATTTCTGTAATTACTGAACCAGAAATTTTAAAACTTCTGACACCATTTTGTTTGAAAAATTTACCTTTTGGTTGGTGAACATCTTCTTTTCTTATTTTTTTGAAATCTATAGGATCTTTACTAAAGTTCTTTTTTAAACCCTTTAATTTGATAACCAATAATGTAAGGTGGTACGTTAAACTTTGTTTCATTCGTTTAAGATTTTTATGACGATTACTATTTTATGTCTTTGATCAATAATTAAAATTATTTTAAGATATGCTGTTTTTTATTGTTTTTCCTAGTGAATCAATTATTTCTTTATGAGCTGTTCTTACTTTATCCTTGTTTAATGTTCCTCCTAAAATTATCATTTCTTTTTTACTAAATCTTTTTCCAAGCCTGTCATCGAGCATCACGTTTTGCATGCTCTTGGCTATTCCTATTTCATCTAAAAACTCATTTGGGTGCCCTGCTGTACAAATTACAATACCAAGAGGAATCGTTTTCATTAGCTGATTTTTATCTTCTAATGTATCATTGCCATATGCATACCCAACAGAATAAACTCTATCAAACCAACCTTTTAACTTTGCAGGACAATCACTCCACCAAACAGGATATAAAAAAATAATACAATCAGCTTTAGCAATTTTTTGATGCTCATTTTTTACATCATCCGGTATAGGTAAATCAAAATTGGCAAAACCTTCTCGCTGATATTCTTCTTCACTCATATCAGTTTTAAAGTCTATCGCGTATAAATCAGAAACCTCAAAGTCTATTTCCTCTTTTTCTAAATTTGACGTTACTTGTCTTAAAATTTCATTTGTATAAGAATTTGTACTCGGATGTGAATAAATTATCAATACCATGATTTGCTATATTTCGATTAATACTGAAGAGCCGCTACTAAAATCTCCACATGTCCATGTCCATTGTTCTAATAATTTGATTTTATTATTCTCGTTAACCTGCACAATCGACTTGCACTCACCAGTCAATAACTCCATGTTTTCATTCATGTGTTGGTAGTTAAATTCTAAGGACTCTTCTAATACCTTTCCTAATAAAAACCCTTTGATTATAACCCCTCCAGAATAATTTGCCCATATCATTCCGTCTTTTTGAAAGTAATGAAATATTGTTTGATTTGACACCTCACCATTACCAGAGTTTTCTAATAATTTGAATTTTCTGTTATTTAGGTTAAACTTCATATGTATAATATGATTTTGTGATGTATTAGCTTTCTATTCTAGAGGTACGAATCATAAATATCCCTATCCATAGAAACCATATGATTTGACTAATTCCAAAAATTTCTGTAAAAATATCTAATGGATAAACCGTTAATACCCCAGCAATTCCAACAAGTAAGCCAAGAAAAGTGAGTGATTTTGAAAATAGTTGTTTTTTCCAGGCTATACTACTTAAAAATAGTACCCAAATTCCACCAACGATTTCATTTCCTCCGCCAAGCCCTTCAGCAACAATATTAATACTTGACCAAATCTGCATTGCATTTTCTGGTGATTCTTTACCTATCTCTATTACAGAATTGAGCCCGATATTAGTAATCATTCCACTCGCTATGACAAACCCAACCCATATCACTCCAAAGACAAAGGTTAATTTTGAAAAGTTTGGCATATATTTTTTTAGGCGTTGATGAACTGCTAAAACTAATATAGTCAATAAAATCCCAAATAATATGTAACTCATCAAATTTAATAAAGACAATATAAGGTAGTTACCGGATAAAAAATTCAATTTTTCAATTGCATTTGCATCTGTATTCGGATACACCAGTATGCCTCCATACATTATAAAAGCTACAATATATATTACCCCTTCAAAGATTGCACAAATTCCACCTATTCTTTGTAATTTTTTTGATTCCATAATTAGCTCGTTTACTATGGTGACGATATAATTATGATTTTGTTACCTAAGTCTCATAAAATGGAATTTGTTCTTATTTATAATTTTTTAAACTTTTACCTGTCACTCGTATCTTCAGATTTGATACTCATCGAGTAGGGGGTACCCCCTTCCTAACAAGGGGTCTAGACCGCGCAAAGGTAGTTCGAGGCCGTACTTTAGTTCTTTTTACCCATATTTTATCACTTCGATGCCATCGAATCATCCTTTTTTCTGATCATTTACGGCTTCGAGGGCTTATATTGACGGATATTTTTGATAATTTTTGGGGTATTGACCCAAAAAAAGGTGGTTCGAACTACCTTTGTGCCGCTTAGAAGTACTTATATGACCCTTCGAACTACTTGTACAGGTAGTTCGAAGGATCAAAACAAGGGCTGCAACTACTTCTTTATGGCCTAAAAGTACTTTTATTAAGAGTGTAAATACCTATCTCCAGGGGTATTGACCATCTTTTTAAGTCGTTTATTAATGGAATTACACCAAAACTCATCTTGCCTGTGATGGTTTTTAAGATCAGGCTCATAATTTAGAACAAGAAACTTGGATTAATTATTCAGTATCTCCAAAGCTCTCTCTATACCACTATCTTTCTCTTCTTGAAAATCTTGTGTTGATAAAAATGGAATTTGATTCTCTTGACTTTCGGGGCCAATACCAATAACTTCAAAAACATCACCTTGCGCATCACTATATATTTCATTAGACAATCCTATTTCTGCTCCATTTGGCAATACATGCGTAAGAATTGTAGAAAAAGCGCCACTAGTATGTTCTCCAACAACTGTTACATAAGGTAAATCTTTAATACATAAAGCAAAAAGTTCGGCTGCACTTATAGTATAAGGGCTTGTCAATAAAATAATATCATCAGTAAATTGAAAATCTCCTTTTGGAGCTACAGAAAAAGCTCTATTTTCTGTAAAATCATCACCCAATCTGGCTTTTTTGAAATATGAAATTTGTTCCTGATCTATAAAACGCGATACCATGTCTAATGCTACTGTGTCAAATCCTCCATCATTAAAACGAATATCAATAACTAGTTTTGAAACCCCTGAGGCATTAAGGTCATTCATAATGGTATCTAGAATAGTATTTAAGCTTGATATTTCATCATCTAAGTTTGTGCCATAACCTTCCATTGATCCAATGAGAATGTATCCTACATCATTATTGATCAATCCCCATATAATTCTACTATTATCATCGATTTCAAAATTTTCACCCAAATATTCTGTTACTATGGTTGTTGCTTTTTGATCAACTAGATCCGAATAATCGTCTTCACTCTCTATAAGAAAATCACCACTTAGATTAGCATTCAATCTTTCAAATAACCTTGGGTTTCCTGAAACGATTTCAATACCATTTTCTTCATCGACAATACTTACATGTCCATCATCGAGCAAATACGCTAGTTCTTCTATAATATCATAAAAATTATCTGCTGTTACCCTATCTCGCAAGCTTTCATATTGAGACCAGTCTATATTTCTCTTTTCAAAGAAAGCATAGTAATCATTAAAAATATTCCAAAAATGGTCAAAGTTAACCTTTGGATCATCTGTCTCAGAAACTTGATCAGGGAGGCAGTCTGGATTTTGATCAGGGATTCTGGTAAATACGATTTCAGAATCTGATAATGCTGAAGAAGCTATAAGTTCATTTTCACTAATAACATCAAAATCAAATCCAAAAAAGTTTTGAAGCACAAAATCATCATCTTGAATTGAGCATCCGGCAGCATTTGTATTGTAAAAAATATCTTTACCATCAGTAAATTCAAAAACCCAACCTTTTTCTTCTATTGACCAAAATCCACTGATTGAATCTTCTGGTAGCGTAGTAGTGTCGTCATCAGATTGACAGGCAGTAAAAATTGATACAATAAATAATAGGTAATATGATTTACAAAGTGTTTTTACGTTTATATATGAATTTGTCATTGTTTTATTTTTTTGAGAATTAATTAGTGTAATAGAAAGATGGTAAGACTTCCTTTTTTCAAAAGAAACTTTGATTGAAAAACAGCATTTTATGTTATTAAAAATCAGAAAAAGGTTAAAAACGATATCCAATACTGAAGGCTACATAAGGAATCAAATCAATATCTTTATTATTGTCTTTTTCAAAACTAAGCCCTGTACCAACTCCGGCTTCATAATTAAAATGTTTGCCAATGTTTCTTCTGATTCCCCAAGTAGCAACAGTTAATACATGATATAGATCATCTCTTTCGGCTTCTTTTGTACTATGAAAATGATAGCGTGCTCTTAATGATATGTAATTACCACTATTACCATCTATCCTTTTATTCTTATCAGCACGTTTTTTTAGATTGTAATACCAACGAGGTTCTAATGCTACAACAGGTTTAATATTTGAGGTGTTAAGACCTCCAAAACCAATTTCACTTCGTAAAGCAACTTGATTTGATAATTTTAATTCATTATGAGCCCATATCCCCAATAGTCCAGTTTGAATCCCAAAAACTGATTTTTCGACAGATATGTTTTCTTCATTTTGAGAAAACCCAAAATAAGAACTCATTACTAAAAGAGAAGTAAAAAATACTTTATTCATTTTATGTTTTTTTGATTATCCCGAGTAAAAGTATGTGTATCAAAAAAATAAAAATGAAATTTTGAGAAGGTAGAAGTACTAAAACGTTGGTGTTTTACGAATCAGGACGTTTTTGAAGTTTCCTAAAAGCGCCGGGAGACATCCCCAAACTCTTCTTAAAAGTACTATAGAACGTGCTCTTAGATTTAAAGCCAACCTCCATACCGATGGCTTCTAGAGAGTATTTATTAAACACCGGATTATGCAAAAGATTTTTTGCTGCTTCAATTCGATATTCATTTACAAACTGAATAATACTTTTATTTAATTCCTGATTTATAATCTGTGATAGATACCCTTCATTAGTTTCTAATCGGGTGGCTAAATCTAACCTGCTTAAAAGAGGGTTTTTATATAATTCTTCCTTATCCATTAATTCATACAACTGTGTAATAATTTTTGAAGAGGTAGTTTCATTTATTTTTCTTCTGGTTTGAGTACTTTTTGTACTTTTTGAAGTCAAATATTCATGTATTTCTTCTTTTTGAACGATCAATTGTAGCTTAAAAACACCATAATACAATATCCACCAAGATAAAAAAGAAAGTAGTATAAATAGAAAGCCTGTAGCATATTCTGAATCGAATATATAGAACTCAATACTAGACAGCAGCCAAATCATAAGGGCACATATAAAAAAGAAATTCAATCGCAATAACCAACGTTTCTTATCTTTAGAAACAGTAGGAGAGCGTTTTATTAATTTCCTTCCCCAAAAGATTAAAAATGTATTATAAAAAAAGGATGTATTATCGGTAATAAAAAATACAATATCGTCAAAATCTGAATGATAAAACAAAACAATAGTTTCTATAATCAGAACAATAATAAAAGGAAGGTAAAGCCATTTATACCAACTCTTTTTAAGGTACCGATGTTCTATTTGAATTAAAAAATATGTAAATAGAGTAACCGCAAATAGATATTCTAATACAGGATTATTTAAGAATTCTAAAACAGTATCTTCTATACCAAACCATCCTAATAAAGTTAAACTCGTTATTAAAAACAAAGAAATAGAGAGGTAGTTATTTGCACGATTTTTATAAAAAGAAGTAGTAACTAATGAAAAACTAATAAAATATCCTATAAATCCACTTGCAATTATTGCAAAATCTAATATTGTTTCGTTCAATTTTCGTAAAAATTAATGATATAAAATTTTGTTAAAAACAGATCAAATATAAGAATAAAGGGAATAGTATATAAATCATCAAAAGGCTCTGGAATAGAAATATATAAAAATGTTGAACTTGAACTAAAAATTGCCTAGAA
The DNA here is from genome assembly GCF_006443095.1 of Aquimarina algicola. Classification (GTDB taxonomy): domain Bacteria; phylum Bacteroidota; class Bacteroidia; order Flavobacteriales; family Flavobacteriaceae; genus Aquimarina; species Aquimarina algicola. The sequence goes on along the minus strand of NZ_VFWZ01000001.1, from coordinate 311,421 downwards.
TCAGTAGTGATCACACAAAAATCAAGCGATCAAAAAATATTTTTTATCAATTTTAGAGATCAATCATCCTTTTTAAAATTGGCTTTAAAAGCCAATTAATTTTAAAATTTCATTACTTTTGTAAACCAAGTATCAATTGGGACATTATGAGTCAAAAACTACTACTTAGTGCAAAAGAAATAGATATAATACTGCACCGTTTGGCTTGCCAATTAATAGAAAATCATACACATTTTGAAGATACGGTTCTAGTAGGAGTTCAGCCTAGAGGAACTTTTCTAGCAGATAGAATCAAAGAAATCCTGGTCAAAGATTATGATGTAAATCATATTAAACTTGGATACCTTGATATTACTTTTTATAGAGATGATTTTAGAAGAGGAGAAAAACCTTTACAAGCAAACCAAACGCATATAGATTTTGTCGTAGAAAATAAACGTGTTGTCTTTATAGATGATGTTTTGTATACAGGTCGTAGTATCAGATCTGCACTTACAGCGATACAATCTTTTGGAAGACCACTAGAAATCGAATTACTAACATTGATTGATAGGAGATTTAGTAGACATTTACCCATTCAACCTAACTATAGAGGTAGGCAAGTAGATGCAATAAATCAAGAAAAGGTAAAAGTGCATTGGGTAGAAAATGAAGGTGAAGATGCGGTGTATCTTATAAGTAAATGAAAATAGTAAAAGATTTTAAACCTAAAATTAGAATTACAATATGAGCGAACTAAGTGTAAATCACTTATTAGGAATTAAATACCTAAATTTGGATGATATTAACTTGATTTTTGAGACAGCAGATCATTTTAAAGAAGTTATTAATCGTCCAATTAAGAAAGTTCCATCGCTAAGAGACATAACAATTGCAAATCTATTCTTTGAGAATAGTACCCGAACTAGATTGTCTTTTGAATTAGCAGAAAAAAGATTATCAGCAGATGTAATTAATTTTTCTGCAGCTTCTTCTTCGGTAAAAAAAGGAGAGACACTTATCGATACCGTTAATAATATACTTTCTATGAAAGTCGATATGGTTGTGATGAGGCATCCTAATCCGGGGGCAGGAGTTTTTCTTTCAAAACATGTTGAAGCAAGTATTGTAAATGCTGGAGATGGGGCGCATGAACACCCAACTCAAGCATTATTAGATTCGTATTCAATACGAGAACGTCTAGGAGAAGTACAAGATAAAAAAATAGTTATAGTAGGAGACATTTTACATTCTAGAGTAGCTTTATCCAATATTTTTGCATTAAAAATGCAAGGAGCAGAGGTAAAAGTTTGTGGTCCTAAAACTTTGATTCCAAAATATATACAAGATTTAGGGGTTACGGTAGAGACAAACCTAAAAAAAGCTTTAGAATGGTGTGATGTAGCAAACATGTTACGAGTACAAAATGAAAGAATGGAAATTAGCTATTTTCCCTCTACCAGAGAATATACTCAACAATTTGGAGTAACAAAGAAAATATTGGAGAGCCTCGATAAAGAAATTGTAATTATGCACCCAGGACCAATCAATCGTGGAGTCGAGATCACGAGTGATGTCGCTGATTCTAGTCAAGCCATTATACTAGATCAGGTTCAGAATGGGGTAGCAGTGAGAATGGCGGTAATCTATCTTTTAGCTTCAAAAATTAAACGTTAAGCACATGATTTTTAATAAAGAAGGGTCTACGACTATCATTACACAAGAAAAAACGACCATAACAGAATTTGTAAAAAAAATAGAAGATAAATATGACGATATCAAAGGAGATAATATCATCATCAATTTATTTTCACTTGCCAAAATTACAAAAGACGATGTTAATGAGTTTTTGAGAATTTCTAAACAACATAAATCAGACAAACATTCTTTTGTGATCGTAACAGATAAAATATCATTTGAAGAAGTGCCTGATGAAGTTACAATTGTACCCACATTACAAGAGGCATATGATATGATAGAGATGGAAGAGATCGAAAGAGACCTTCTGGATTCTTAAGAAAATTAACTTTTTTTTATAATTTTTGTAATCAGAAAAGGTGTTTTACGTCTGATATGATATGAATAAAATAGCCCCATTATTATTAGTTTGTTTTACTATTCTGATAAGTAGTAAAAGTTTTGCTCAAGATTGGAAATATGATTTTGATGAAGCGATCGCTTTAGCAAACAAAAAGGATCAAAAAATTGTTCTTTTTTTTACCGGATCTGATTGGTGTCCTCCTTGTATTAAACTTGAGAGAAATATTCTTTCTAGTGAAAAATTTGATGCGTTTGCTGATCAAAAATATGTTTGGCTCAAAGCAGATTTTCCAAAACGTAAAAAAAATAGAATATCAAAAGTACAAAAGGAAAAAAACGAAAGACTTGCTGCTAAATATAACAAAAGAATGGTCTTTCCTGCGATCTTAATACTTAATAAAAAAGGTGTGGTTCTAGGAGCAACAGGATACAGAAGAGATTTGGATGTAGATGGTTACATATCACTATTGACCTCTTTTGATTCTTTTGATTCTTTTGATCTATAAACCAATTACTAATTTAATTATAATCACATCTTATTTTTTAAAAGAGGAAAACAATTTTGAAAATAACAATTTTAGGTTGCTATTCTGCAACTCCCAGGACATTTACAAACCCTACATCTCAGGTTTTAGAAATAAATAATCATATCTTTTTAATTGATTGTGGAGAAGGTACTCAAGTGCAATTAAGGCGAAATAAAGTCAAATTTTCCAGGATTAAGCATATTTTTATATCTCATTTACACGGAGATCACTTTTTTGGACTTATTGGACTAGTATCTACTTTTAGACTATTAACTAGAGAAACTCCATTACATATTTATGGTCCCAAAGGCATAAAAGAAGCAATAACACTACAACTTAAGCTTTCTAATTCTTGGACAGATTATCCTTTACATTTTCATGAATTGACAAGTAAAGACTCCGAAGTGATATTTGAGGACGAAAAAGTAACTGTTACAACAATACCATTACAACATAGAGTATATTGCAATGGTTTTCTTTTTGAAGAAAAACAAGGCGATAGAAATCTATTAATAAATAAAGTAGAGCAATATAATATTGATAAAGCTTATTATCGTTCTATCAAAAAGGGAAAAGATATTACTTTGGATAATGGTACTATTATTAGTAATGAAGAGCTTACAACAGCGCCAAAGCCAACAAAAAGTTATGCATTTTGTAGTGATACCAAGTATGATGAAGCCAAAGTACCAATAATTAAAAATGCAACAGTTTTATATCACGAATCAACTTTTTTAGAAAGCCATAAACATCTATGTGCCAAAACAGGTCATAGCTCTGCTATAGAAGCTGCTACAATAGCTAAAAAAGCAAATGTAGGAACCCTGGTTTTAGGTCATTATTCTACTCGTTATGAAAATATTGAATTATTCAAAGAAGAAGCCAAAACGGTTTTTGATCAAGTAGAAATTGCCGATGATGGTAAGGTATTTGAATTCTAAATAAAAAGCTTATTAAGAATAACTTTACCGTACTACTGATCTGTATAGTAAGACGGTCCAAATACTCCATTTTCTGCAACGACGACAGGTGTTATAGATTTGAAAGGTGCTAAGGTACTGCTAACCCAAACAACCTTGCCATTATTGGCATCCATACAGATCAACCCTGAGTTTTCATCAGTAGATTCACTTGGTCCGTTAATATCATGTCCAAAGAAATAAAGCATCCCATTTGCATAAGTAGGAGAAGATCTTATTGATACATCATCTCTAAACCACAATTGATTACCCGTAGCTAAATCAACAGCAAAAGGTCTCCCATTTCTCGAAAATGCTACATTTCCACCTTCTTCATAAATTCCAAAAACTACATCACCTTCAATAACAGGTGAATATAAAGTATCAAATCCGGTATCAATTGACCATATGATATTGCCTGTAGTCAAATCTATACTGTGTAATACAGATTCTATATTCGTATCTTTTGGTAAGGTATGGACAATTATACTGTTTCCTGAAACAACAGGGTGTCCCATTCCTTCAGCTTCAAAAGACCATATGTTCTCAAAGGTATCAGGATTGACGGCATAGAGATTTTTATTAGCTATCAAAAGGATATTGCCGGCAAAAGTAATACTACTTGTATCAGGATAAAGAAGGTTTACTTTAGTTAATCCTATTCCTGAATTTTTATCAACGACATGTATAGAAGCAGGAATCTCTCTTATGCTTGAACCTTCGGCCACAATATAAATTTTATCTCCTTTAATTATAGGTTTAGAATCTGCTGAAGTTCGCCCATCAAAACTTCCATCTTCATTTAGCGAATATCTCCAAATTTCTAGGCCTGTGGCTTGATCTACCGCTATAAATACACCATTATGTCCGGCAGCATAGCAGATTCCATCCTCACAGGCAGTAATCGACTTCTCAAAAATTTCAATATCATATTCTCCAAAAGGAGTATTCCAGAGCAATTGTTTGCTGCTTAGCTGAATGGCATTAATAGAATTATCTTCTGTTGTAAAATATAAATGATCATTTTCATAATGCGGTAAATTATGTACATAGTTAAATTTACCAAATTCATATACAGTAGTCAGTTCACCTGTACTAGCATCTAATGTTAGTAATTTCTCATAATCAGAGCTAACAACAAATGTATTTAGTTCAGGGTTTCCTGAAACAATAGTACCACCATTTCCTGTTTCTAAGGGATTATCGGTACCTTCATCTGATGAGCAAGAAACCAAAATTGATAAAAAACTAAAAATCAAAAAGGAGATTGAAAATTTTTTCATGATATATGAGCGTATTTAATGATCCGGCTGTTTTAAAGTTAATTACTAGAACAATTTTATAAAATACCAGTAAAAATGTATTTTTTTCTACTGGTTTTCAGGTATATTAATGATTTGATTGTATGATGTTTTTATCTTAATTAATATCTTGTTAAAGCATAATGAAAATATGTATTGATCATGAGGATTATAACCTGTCTATTCGTGTATTTGACAACAATTTGTGTTGGTTTTTCTCAAAATGGATTAGAACAACAAATTGATAGTTTAGAAGCAAAATTGAAAGTAGCAAAAACAGATACTTCCAGAATTCAACTGATGTGCAAATTAACCAGAGCTTATGGAGGAATTGATTCTATTAAGGTTTTTGAAAATGGGTTTAAAGCTCTTTCTTTAAGTAAAAAAAATAACTACCCATATGGAATTACATATTCATATCACGTTCTCGCAGGAGGTTATTTAGATTATTTTGATCTTGAGAACGCGAAGAAAAATTACTTGATAGCGCAAGAATATTCTGAATCATTAATAGCTAGAGACTCTTCAAGAAAAAACTTGCAACTATGGGCAAAGGTTAACTTTAATCTTGGAGTTGCATATGGATATCAAGGAAATGTTACTAAAGAAATAGAATACATTAACAAAACAGTACCAATTGCAAGACGTATCAAAGACACCTTGTTTTTAGCTATCGCAAATACCAATTTAGGAATCAAACATCTTAATTTTGCTCAATTTGATAAAGCGTATGAGTGTTTTACAAAAAGTGGTGAACAGTATCAAAAACTTAATCGGCCGGAAGATTTCATATTTGATCGACTGAATTTTGCTACTTGTTTGTATGAGATGGATTCTCTTGCTTCTATGAAAAAAACACTTGATTTAGCTAAAAGATACCTTGATAAGATTCCGAATTCGATTAGTTGGCATCAGTATTACTCTTCTCGAGGGCTTTATCTAAGTAGTGTAGGAAAATACAATGAAGCAATCCAAATGTATGATTTATCCTATACATTATTAAAGATGAATAAAATGAGAGGAGGGTACTCTGGTTTATTCTTAAAATATGCTGACACATACGATAAATTGGGAAATTATAAAATGAGTAAAAAATACATTAATGATTTCCTTGAATTGGCATTGCAATCTCAAAATGATATTGATCGTGCAAAAGCATATTATAGATTGGCAAAATTTGAAGCAGGTGCAGGAAATCACGACGCTGCATACAATCATCTATATAATTATGTAAAATTAGAAGATAGTCTAGGGGCAGAGCAGATAGCTTCCAAAATACAACAAATAGAGTCGCAATATGAGAGTGAGAAAAAAGAAAAAGAAATTCTAAGATTGACCAATGAAATGAATATTGCAGATTTGACTTTAGAAAAAAAGAAATCCCAAGGATATTTATTGATGATTATTGTGATCACACTTTTGTTTTTACTCTCTTTAGGTTTTATGATTTATAGAAACAAACTAAGAGAAGGGCGCCTAAAGGAAAGAAAGCATATAGAAGAAATAGGAGTCTTAAAACATGAACAGCAAGCAAAAATTTTTTCTGCAATAATAGAAGGGCAAGAAAAGGAACGAAAACGACTTGCAATAGATTTACATGATGGTCTGGGAGGAAGATGGTCGGCAATAAGCCTTAAAATATCTAAACTTTATAATGATACTGATACATTAAGCTATCATCCCAGGCAAGATTTAATCATTATACAAAATGATATTAAAGATTCGCTATCAGAATTAAGAGAGATTGCAAGAAATTTAATGCCGGAAACATTAACTAAATATGGGTTGAAAACAGCTTTACAAGACTATTGTAGTAATATGAATAGTAATGGCTGTAATGTAACATTACAATTTTACGAAGAAGAAAAGAAGATCACACTCAATGAGCAAGTAACTGTATATCGTATTATCCAAGAGCTTATCAATAATGCAGTAAAACATGCAAAAGCATCAGAAGTTTTGGTACAATACATACACGAGCAAGAAAAAATAGATATTATAGTTGAAGACAACGGTATTGGTTTTGATTATAATGCTTCTGAAAATAACAAAGGGATGGGACTTGCTAATCTCAAAACAAGAGTTAAATACTTGCAAGGCATTTTTGATATACAATCCAGTACAAAAGAAGGAACAACAATAACAATTCAACTAGAGATATAAAGTAAGTATGTTCTCTTTCTAATACGCTAAATAAAGATATATATCTTCATATATCATAAAACACTTATTCCTGGTAATATACCTGAAAACCAGTAGAAAAAAATACAAAGTATTGAGTATTTCAATACGATACCATTTTCGATACTTTTATTGAGTTGTTATAATAACATTAATAATTTTTTAATTCACACAAAATCATTACAAATGAAATTTAATGCAATAATTTTTTTATTTGCAGTTAGCATGGGGACAATATGCTATGGGCAAGAAGCAGTTTTTGGGGTAAAAGCAGGGGTTAACTTTTCAAAATTTGGAAAAGATGTTGACCTCGATGGTAGAACAGGTCTTTTTATAGGAGGTTTTGCTGATATAACGCTATCAAATGAGCAATTTCATATTCAACCGGAGGTATTATACTCTACCGAAGGTTCAGAAGATACAGAAGCTAATTTTATAAGAATATTAGGAATAGGAAAATATTATCCTGTCGAAGGCTTAAGTTTGGAAGCAGGACCACAATTTGGTATTAGGGTTTCTGCAGAAGATACCGTTGAAGATAATACAAAATCTTTTGATTTTGGGTTATCATTTGGTATGGGATATGAAGTAGAAGATATTGGATTGGTATTTAATGCCAGATATAATGCTGGAATCGCAAATCTTGGTAAAGATGATTTGGATACAAATATGGGAACATTTCAGTTAGGAGTAGGATATAAGTTTTATTAAATTTATGTAAATATTTTAGGTTAATAAGTTTATAAAACTGAGAATTACCTTTTTAATTAAAGGTAATTTTTTTTGTGTATAAAGTACAGAGAAAATTGTAGTAATAGACCAATAAAATAGCTTAACTTTATATCCAAAAATCTTAGATAAAGCATTATGAATAGAGATCTTACCGGATATAGAAAATCATATGAAAAAGGAGTGTTACATGAGGATGACATCTCTGATTCGCCTTTTCAACTTTTTTCTGAATGGTTTGAAGAAGTAGAAAAATATGGTGGAGTAGAAGAGACTAATGCAATGACAATAACAACCAAAGGAATAGATGGTTTTCCTAAAGCCAGAATTGTCTTGTTAAAGCATTTTGATGAAAATGGTTTTATATTTTATTCAAATTATAACTCTGAAAAAGGTAAAGCAATATCTGCCGATAATAAGATCTGTCTTTCTTTTTTCTGGCCTAATCTAGAAAGACAAGTAATTATAAAGGGTACTGCAATAAAAATAGAAGAAGAAAAGAGTTTGCTATATTTTAGATCAAGGCCAAGAGGCAGTCAACTAGGAGCATTTGCTTCTTCTCAAAGCGAAATAATTGATTCTAGAGATACTTTAGAAGAAAAATTATCATTTTTAGAAGAAAAATACAAAAACCAGGACATTCCTAAACCGGATTCATGGGGAGGATATAATGTAATTCCTGTTGAGTTTGAGTTCTGGCAAGGTAGGGCAAACAGACTTCATGATAGAATTAGATATACCCAAAAAGATACTACCTGGAAAATAGACAGACTTGCTCCTTAATCAAAAAATAACCTTATAAATTACTTTATAAGGTTATCACTATATCTTTTAATTAGAAAACAGTATCTTACATAATTACAAAGCTAGATCTTCTATTCTTTTTATATTGTTCTTCAGAACAATCGATACCATCTTTACAATCATTTACAGGTCTGCTTTCTCCAAAACCTTCATACGATAAAATTCTATTTTTAGAAATGTTTTTACTTATCAAATAGTTGTAAATTGATTCTGCTCTTTTTTGCGATAAATCAAGGTTATAATTATCACCACCTCTACTATCTGAATGCGTTTCAATTTTGATGATCATATCAGGATAGTCTTCATTCATAATTTTTACAACCCTATTCAATTCTAATTCTGCTTTATTAGTAATATCCCACTTATCAAAATCAAAATAAATCTCATTAAGATTAATTAAGTCATTAATCGTTCTACTAAGTTTAACCTCTGATTTGGTTATCGAAGTAGGAGAGGGCTTATTAGGAACAATATCTTCTGGAGTAACTCCTCCACTGTGAGTGTTATTCTCTTTGTTTGATTGATCTCTTTCATTTGGATTTAAAGTAGCCAAACGTCTATTTGATAATTGCTTTGGAAGAAAAGCAAATCTACTAGCATTAGGACAATTTAATTCACTAATATCAATAGCAAGCTTGAATTGATAGTAATCAGGAACATTACAAGAATTAATGTGATTATATCCTTCAGAATATTTTACAGTTTCATTCAATGTGCCATTAAATTCAGCAGTGACAGGCTGATCTACAATCAGTATATCATCAATAGATGTAATAGACTCGCAACCTGTATCAACCATTACATTATATGTAATTTCAAAAGGTTCACTGTCTGTTTTCACCATTTTGTTAGGTACATAGAAACTTAAGGTTCTTGATTCTTTGTCGAATTTTGTCTTAATTTTTTTCGTTGGTAATACCAATGATTCTTTTACAAACGTTACATTTTTAGGTAATATATCCTTGATAACCGTATTCTTTGCATCATCATTACCATCATTATAAACAGTAAGTTTGTAAGTAATCTCTTGTTTTGGAGATATAATATCTTCCGGACGGATATAATTATTATTAGCCGTATGTTTTGATCGCTTAAGAATATGAATAGCAGGTTCATATATCTCTACGCTAAATGCTACAGCCATTACAGAGTATCCATCATTATCGGTAAGAAGTCTGAATTTTGCTTCAGTTTGGTTGTTGCCGATAATACTGTTTCTTATATTTTTGATATCAAATAAATCTGCATCATACCCCAATGTGTTTTGACTTGCAGGAACTCGGGTTCTAACATTTTTTCCATTTTCTGTAATGTTAGCATTAAAGAAATTATTCATGGGGTTTGTTCCATCAGCAAGACTTTTATATCGATTCGTTTCATTTGACATTACTTGAAAACGATCTCCTCTAATACCTTTGTCACCCTCATAAGCAATAACACCTATTTTGCCATGTACAGCTCCGTTGGGTATAGTCTGAAAGTTATCAAAAGAAAAAGCAACAGGTTTGGCTTTAGAATCAATATTTACAAAACCATCATAAACATAGAATCGTTTACGAGGTTTTTTGTCATCTTGGTAAATAACTACCATTGTCCATCCTCCGGCAAGGCCATTTCCTAAAGTAGCATCATCATTTACTTCTGTTGTAGTTGCAGGGATGTTCGCAACAGTATAAGTACCAAGTGGATTATCCAGATTTAATACTTCTTGTGTAATATCCTTATAACATGAGTATTGATGAAATAAAGATTTCTCATCATTATAATAATCATGAATTACCTGAGCTCCTGTGATATTAGAATAGGACTTTTGACCGGGATATTTAATTTTTATAGAAGTTATATCGTGTTTACGATCTTCATCAGCGTAAGCAGCTGTCCAATACAATCCAACATGTTTGATAGAATTACAATTAGAATCAATAATTAGATCAGCACTACTAGAATTAAAGGTAGATGGATCATTATCTATATCAATGAAACCCATTTTGAATTGGTTGTTCAATCCTCCATCATTATAACTTTTGTTAGGATCAAATACACCCGAACCATCATCATTACTAACTTTTCCTAAAATGGTATTAGAAACAAACTTAAAGTCTCCTTTCAGTGTTAGTTCTTTTCTTTTTTCAAGAGGTACTTCTACTTGACCATAAGAATAATCAGCAGCCCAAAAGAAAATCAAAAATAAACTAATGGTTTTTAGGTGAAGTAGGTTCTTTTTGTAAGTAAATTCTTTTTCCACGTTATCTGTCTTTTTAATCCCGAACTCTAAACATTTTTTGATATTATCCATATCTATTTTCTAGGGGGAAAACATTTTTATTTGGGGAAAATCATGAGTAAATTTAAATTTTAACATCTAATTCTTATACAAAAAACAATCATTTTCGATATAAACACTCTTTTTTCCGACCAAGTCCACAAACTTACCATGTTCATTATCATACTTTTAAGAACATATCGTGATTTGAAGGTTAATTTTAGCATTTTCATCAATTCATCTACAATCTTGACAGGGATTTTAGCCTGTTTAAAAACAAACAATCTTTTTTTGCCCGTAAACTAAGATTTGTAAAAGCTAATTCTTAAACTTGTATAAAATAACTGTGTTTTTACCAGAATAGTATTAAATCATGAAAACATTATATATTATTAGACATGCAAAATCATCCTGGGAATTTGACGTATCTGATGAAAAAAGACCTCTAAATAAAAGAGGCTTAAATGACGCTGCTCTAATAGGAGAAAAACTTACTGCACTATTAAAACCAATAGATAAAATTTTATGTAGTCCGGCCGAAAGAGCACATAGTACAGCAAAAATAATACTTAGCTATTTAGATATCCCGGCAGAGATATTTAAAATAGAGCCTCTACTTTATGATTTTAGCGGTAATGACGTGACAAAAGTGATAAAAAATTGCAGTGATGATATTAATACTCTTCTGATTTTTGGACATAATCATGCTTTTACTTCTATTGCCAATTTGTACGGTGATACATATATAGATAATCTTCCTACGGCAGGAGTTATAGGGATTGAGTTTCCTGTAACATCATGGAAAAATATTAAAGAAGGTAAAACTGTATTAAAATTATATCCTAAACTGCTAAAATAATGACAGAACATATAGAAAACCAATATATAAATAGAGAACTCAGTTGGTTACAATTTAATGCAAGAGTATTACAAGAAGCTGCGGATAGTAGTGTTCCACTTTTGGAACGATTAAGGTTTATAGGGATATTTTCAAACAATTTAGACGAGTTTTTCAAAGTACGATATGCTACAATAAAACGAATAGATCTGGCAGGAAAAGACGGTAAGAACGTATTAAAAGGTATGACTGCTAGTGAATTGCTAGAAAAAATCACCAAAATTGTTATTCGTCAACAGGCAGAAAGTCTCAAAACGATCAATGTAATAACAGAAAAGCTAAAAGAGCATAATATTTTTATTATCGATGAAAAACAGGTAACCGAAGATCAAGATGCTTTTATCCGTAACTATTTTGTAACCAAAGTGAGTCCTGCATTAGTGACTTATATTTTAAATGACCTCGATCAATTTCCTCACCTAAAAGATAGCGTAGCGTATCTGGCAGTAAAACTTGTATTAAAAGATAAAATCCCTAAAGAAGGAAGGATTTCTAAAATATTACAACAAACTACCAAAGAAAAAATATATGCCTTAATCGAAATCCCCAAGAATACAGAAAGGTTTGTAGTACTTCCTGAAAAAGATGGAAAAAAATATATCATTATTCTTGATGATCTTATTCGATACTGTATGCACATCAATTTCAGTATTTTTGAATATACAAGTGCTTCTGCTCATATGATCAAAATAACCAGAGATTCACAATTAGATTTTGATAATGATTTGAGCAAAAGCTTCATTCAAAAAATATCCAGTAGTGTTAAATCTCGAAGAGATGGAGAACCGGTTCGATTTGTATATGACAAGACTATTGAGAAAGACACATTAACTTTTTTAATGGAAAAAATGGATGTTGATAATACAGATAGTATTATCCCCGGTGGGCGTTATCATAACCGTAGAGATTATATGAATTTTCCGGATTTAGGGACCGAGGATTTGGTATATCAATCAATAAAACCACTTACGATACCTGGCTTATCACTACAAGGTAGTCTTCTAAACAAGATCGCAGAAAAAGATTTTATACAATATACACCTTATCATACTTTTTCTTATACTGTAAAATTTTTAAGAGAAGCTGCAATTGATCCTAAGGTAAAGAGTATTAAAATCACAATTTATAGGTTAGCCAATATATCGCATATAGCAAGCTCATTGATCAATGCAGCAAAAAATGGAAAAAATGTATTAGTCCAGATAGAATTACAAGCACGATTTGATGAAGCTGCAAACATACGCTATGCAGAACAAATGCAACGCGAAGGGGTGAACCTAATTTTTGGAGTACCGGGACTAAAAGTGCATTGCAAAACTTGTGTGATTGAGAGAGAAGAAAAAGGCAAATTAAAAAGATATGGATTCATAAGTACGGGTAATTTTAATGAATCTACTGCCAAGATATATACAGATTATACTTTATTTACCACAAATGAAGCCATATTAAAGGATGCCAATAAGGTATTTAAGTTTTTTGAAACAAACTACAAAGTAAACCGTTATAAACATCTATTAGTTTCTCCACATTATACAAGATCAAAATTGATTAAGCTGATAGATAACGAAATTCAAAATGAGAAAGAAGGTAAGCCTTCTGGCATCAAATTAAAGCTGAATAGTTTGAGTGATTATGATATGATTGATAAACTTTATGAAGCCAGTAGAGCCGGGGTTAAAATCGATTTGATCATAAGAGGGATATGTTCTCTTATTCCGGGAATACAAGGTATGAGTGAAAATATTAGAGCAATAAGTATCATAGATAAATTTTTAGAACACCCGAGGTTATATATTTTTGAAAATGGAGGAGATGTAAAGGTATATATCTCTTCTGCCGATTGGATGACTCGTAATCTTGACAGAAGAGTAGAAATTTCTTGTCCTATTTATGAAGAAGATATCAAACAGGAACTTATAGAAACTTTTGATATCTGCTGGAGTGATAATGTAAAAGCAAGAAGTCTTTCTAAAAATCAAGATAATGCTTACATTCGAAATGATAAAGAGAAAATTAGGTCACAAGTAGCGACCTATGAATATTATTTACAAAAACTAGGAAATTAAATATTTTGTTGACCATTAAAAAATTCGGAGCCATAGATATTGGTTCTAATGCTATACGTTTATTAATTAGCACAATACATGAAGAAGAAGGGCAAGAAACCAGGTTCAAAAAAACAAGCTTGGTTCGTGTGCCTATCCGATTAGGAGCTGATGTTTTTAAGACTAAAATCATTTCAGAAGAAAACATAGCTAGAATGATCGATACTATGCAGGCGTATGAGTTGTTAATGAAAACACACAAAGTATTAAGTTACAAGGCTTGTGCTACTTCTGCTATGAGAGAAGCCGAAAATGGAGAACAGATCGTAGATTTAATCAAAGAAAAAACAGGAATACAGATCGATATTATAGACGGTAAAGATGAAGCTGCTATAATTGCAATGACTGACTTGAATGAGTTGATTAAAAAAGAAGCTACTTATCTTTATGTTGATGTTGGGGGTGGAAGCACAGAATTTACGGTTTTTAATAAGGGAAAAACAATCACCTCAAAATCGTTTAAACTTGGGACTGTTCGATTACTCAATAATCTGGTTTCTGATATAATCTGGAAAGATGTTGAAGAATGGATTAGGAACAATACAAAAGATTACAATAGAATTTCTTTGATAGGATCAGGAGGAAATATCAATAATATTTTTAAGACCAGTGGTAAGAAAAATGGAGAACCATTATCGTTCTTATACCTAAGCTCTTACTATGAATTACTAAACTCTATGACATATGAAGAAAGAATATGGAAATTAAATCTTAATGAAGACAGAGCAGATGTTATTATTCCTGCGTCTCGTATCTATTTGTCTGCAATGAAGTGGAGTGGTGCGCAAGAAATACATGTTCCAAAAATAGGATTATCAGATGGGATTATCAGATCATTATATAAAAATTCTTAACCGTCGAAAAATAAATCATTTAAGTAATAATTTTAATAACTCAATTTTTATTGTTAAACTTGTTAAATAACCAATTTAACTTAACACTATGGAAAAAAACTTACCCTACGCCATTATTTTGATTCTTTTTACAATTTTTAATTCTTTTGCCCAGGAGAATACTTATGGAGTTCGTATAGGAGCGAATTTGAGTTCTATTAGCTCAGATGATATCCCCGAGAATTTAGAAGATAGTAGATTTGGAGTGGTTGTAGGATTTCTTGCAGAATATCCAATATCAGAAAAATGGAGTATTCAACCAGAGTTTCAGTTTTCTTCATTAGGAAATGAAGATGAAACACTTAGAGTTAACTTTTTACAAGCGCCTGTTTTCTTAAAATATAATTTTACTCCTGTATTTAACGTTCACATTGGACCTCAAATTGGTTTAAAAATTTGGGAATGGGAAGACAATACAGATCTAGAGGTAGATTTTAATACCTTTAATTTTTCTGGTATGGCAGGAGTAGGAGTAAATATTACAGAAAACTTTTTTGCTGATCTCCGATACGGTTTTGGTTTCAGTAATTTGTTTGATGATGAAGATGTTGAAGGCGATTTTAAAGGAAACAGTAGAAATATTCAACTCTCTTTTGGATATAAATTATAATCTCTTAACGATATAAATCTAAAAAAACCTGTTGTAGCAACAGGTTTTTTTGGTTTATAATATGACTATTATCCGTGTATTGTTTCCTTTTTACCTAGATCTTTCATGATTTCTGCTTCAAAAACGAGTAAATCTTGCCACTTTTTATCTACTTCTTCACGTTCCCCATATTTTCTTGCAAAATTCAAAAACATAGTATAATGATTTGCTTCACTCACCATGAGACTTCTGTAAAAATCAGCCAACTCTTTTTCTTCAAGTTCTTCAGACAATAGCTTAAAACGTTCGCAGCTGCGAGCTTCAATAAGAGCAGCATACAATAATCGATGTACTAAATGGGTGGTTCTACTTCCTCCTTTGGGAAAAAATGTAAGAAGCTTATTTACATATTCATCTTTACGGTCTCGACCAAGAACCCAACCTCTCTCTATAATTTTATCATGAACCATTTTAAAATGGCTGATTTCTTCTTTTACCAATTTCGTCATTTCCTTTACTAATTCTGTATATTCAGGAAAGCTAACAATAAGAGAAATTGCTGTAGAGGCTGCCTTTTGTTCACAAAACGCATGATCAGTTAAGATTTCTTCTATATTTTTTTCTACAATGTTAACCCATCTAGGGTCAGTAGGAAGTTTTAAACCTAGCATAATATACTATTTTAAGATGTTTTCTTTTCTATACAAAGATATTACAAATATCATTTTTAATCATCTATATACTTCAATTATAAAATAGATTGCACACCATTTTGTAGTGTATAAATGGTACTGATTTCTTCGTCAGTAAGTTTTCTACTAAAGATTGATAATTCATCCATTAACCCTATATATCCAAGACCTATATAAATATTAGAAGCTTCTAAGTCCCATGTAAAAGGTGTTGTGATATTAGTACGAGTTCCTTTTAACTCTCCATTCATGTACAACGAGGCTTCTCCATTTTGAGTATTAAGGCCAGAGAAATTAATCAATATGTGTGTCCATACTTCTTTTCCAAAAGGAGGGGTTTTTACAACAGGTTTTAATTTTTCTAGAAAAATAGGGTTTTCATTGTCTGGGCCTTCTGGATTTGGATTCCATACCTCTCGATCACCAATAACTCCTAATCTAAAATCTCTAGGGTTTTCTTTGGTAAAATCTACCCAAATAGCAGCATCATTATAACTAACATCTGTAATTTGTATTGGATCACAATATCCGGGTTCGAGATCTGTGCCAGGGTCTAGTTGTAACCAAAATGATACAGCGCCGCTCCAATTTTCTTTACTATAAGCGATATTTCCCTTACTAGGGTAATAAATATTTCCTTTGCTTCTTTCTGTAAATAATAAGCCATCTCCATATTTCCCTTTTCCTTTAGCAATACTAATATCTGGTTTATGTAACCCTACTTTTGCAGAGTCTTTTGCCTTACGAGAGGGAACCGTATACATTTGTTTGTCGCCAAGTGCAAAATTAGCTTCTACATCATTATCAAAAGAAGCATAAAAAGTAAGTGCATTTTTTAATGCTGTATAATCACTTTTTTCTTCTGTCTCTTCTTTTTTTTCTTCGTCAGGTTGACTATTCTGATCATTACTTTTGGTTTCTTGTTTGCAAGAAGTAAAAGCAAATAAACATATGATAATGATTATGACTGATGATGAATAAAATTGAGTATGTTTCATAGTAACTTTATTTAGTGAATGTTTTTTAAACTTGTTCTTTTATTTTTTGCTCTATTTCTTTTATTTTACTAATGGCATTAGTATTTTCTGGATTAAGCTCCAATGATTTTTTATAGTTTTCTAGAGCTAGATCAAATTTCTCCATTAGCATACATACTTCACCATAACTATCATATACATTAAAGCTATTAGGATATAAAATTGTATTGATTTTAAGAACATCATGCGCCATTTGAATTTTGTTTAAGTTAAAAGCAAGTTCATAAGCAAGTCGATTTAGACTATTCTCGGCAACTGTAAGGTCTCTAGGATTATTTTTTAATAATGTCGAATATGCATTGAGTCCAGCTTCAAAATCTCCATCTTCTACAAGTTCGATTGGTAATTTTTTTTCGTCGCCAATTTTAGGAAAAGCACCAACAATCTTTTCTCCATTTCTATCCAATAATAATAGATTCATTTGATTATTTTCTGGATTTACCTTAAACTGAATTGGGTTTTCTCGATCTCTACTGATATAAGTGCTATCTGATATTCGAAATAATTCTATAGATGCATCTCCAGTTAATTTTTTATAAAGTCGATTATCTTTTTTGGATATTTGAGCAACTCTATTACCATTGATACGATAACGACCTATAACTTCTGCAAGTTTTGTCGAATCTAATCCCATTTTTTTATATGAAGGAACATAACTATCCCAATGATAACTCAAGGCAACAGATCGAATAAGTTCTGAGATAAATTTAGGGTGATTAGAATTGGTAAGTACTACAACACCATATCCTTTGTCTTTGTGCGCTATGAGTTCACTAGAAAACCCTTCATCCCAACCACCATGGCCAAAATAGATCTCATCTTTGTATGTATTTAGAAATATACCAAGACCTACAAAATCTTCTATATAAGGAGTAAGCATTTGCGTTGTCATCGCTTTAGACAATACTTTTTCACTAGTTCCCTTAAGTGTTTGTTGCAAATTAGTGGCAAATTTTGCCAAATCCTCTGCAGTTGTCCATAGCCCCGCGGCTGCCATCTCAGGATATGTATGCCTCTTTCCTTTGGTCATAGAACCATCAGGTAAATAGCCTGTTGCAGCTGCTTGCAATTGTTCATCTAATAAAGGTTGATTAAATGTACTATTATTCATAGCCAATGGTTGGAGAACATGATTGTTCATTAACTCAGGAAAAGGTTTATCTTCTATATCAATCATCATTTGTTGCATTACAGTATACCCTCCTCCAGAATAGCGAAAGCTTTCTCCTGGCATTTTATCAACAACAATTGCATCAGAATTAGCAGGAGGAGTTCCATTTAGAACCTGTATCAAAGTTGGTACAGTAAGATCAGGACTATATCCTAAAAAACCGTGTACTGTCAACCCTCCTGTATGGCTAACCAAGTGTTTTAAGGTAACTTTTTTACTTTCAGTAAATGTATTATCAGGTAGTTTCCATGATTTTAGATAGGTATTGATATCTGTATCTGGATCTATTTTTTGTTGTTGTACAAGTGCTAATGCTCCGTAAGCTGCTACAGGTTTACTAATTGATCCAGCTTGAAAAAGAGTTTGATCAGTAACAGGAGCTTTAGTATCTTTATCCATAACACCATAGCTTTTTATCCAGTCAATTTTATAATCTTTTATAACAGCAATACTCACACCGGGAACACCATAGTGTTTCATACGTTCTTCTATTGTCCATGTTGAGTCTCCTTCAAAATAAACAGGTTGTATAAGATTGGTCTCTACTAATTTAACTGGGCCAGGTTCTTTGGGCGATAAAGGTGTTGATTCTTTTGTTTTCTGTGTACACGAAATCAAAAATGAAGCTATCGCAATGGATAAAATGGTTTTTTTCATAATGTTTTGATTTTGATTGATGATTATTTCTAAAAGCTTAAAGTAACTAAAAATGAAGCGTAGCATTGAAGTATTTAATTAAATTTTAAGAAAAGATCTGACTAAGATTTAATGAGATAATATTGTGTTATATGAACATAAGGAGAATTTCTATGGTATCATTCAAAAACAACTTTACTCACCCAAAAGACAACTTCACTCACTTTAAGTTTTGAGAATTAAATAATGGTAATATTTTTGAAAAGCACTAAACCAAACAATTATGAAAAACTATTTCTTTCATTTTTATATAGTTACATTACTCTTATTGCTTTTTTCTACTTCTATATTCTCTCAGGAACGTACTCTAAAAGGGGTATTAGAAGATGAAGAAGGTGAGCCTCTTCCCGGAGTAAACGTAGTGATAAAGGGAACAAATACGGGAACACAAACAGATTTTGATGGTAATTATAGTATTGATTGTAATGTAGGAGATGTGCTTGTATTTAGTTTTATAGGAATGGATACCAAAGAAGTAGTAATTACTTCAGACATGTTTAATGACGATAATAAAGAAATCAAAATCAAACAAGAAGCAGTAAGCCATATCATTAGTGACAAATACATTGAAGCTATAACCTTAAAAAATAAAAAGGCAAATAATTTTAATATCCCTGATATCTCAAATAGCAGATATAAATACCGAAATAACACCTCATATTTACAGTATGAAAGGATTAAAAGTATTGAAATACAAAAAGAAAAAAATAAAGTCCAACTTACCTATTTTGAACCAGATATATTTTACGAAGTAGGGTGGAACACTACTACAGGGGTTCAATTTGTGAAACAAAGTAATTTACCAAAACTTCAACAAAATTTTGCTCAAGGACAACCTTTTGAAGGTCAAAACACCTATTTTGGACCAGATTCAAATGTATTTTTTTCCTACGGTCCAAGATTAAGCAATTTACAGTTTAATGCTATTGATACCCCATATGATCAAAATGGTGTACTTATACCTATCGGCTCTGGTTCGGGAGCGAATTCTATTGCATATGATAATGAGATATTTGATACTTCGTTCAAAACGATCAATACAGTATTTTTTAATGTCGCTACTGATAAAGATTATTTAGGTTTAGAATATAAAGACGAAAGAATTAGAGATATTTTTGATAAAGAAAATAACCGATTTCATGAAGTAGCATTACGATATAACAACCTCTCTAATACAGAAAAAAATAGTACTTGGGATGCTTCGTTAAAGTATACTACTCAAGAAGACAATCAACCAAATCTTAATGGTTTTTTTAATACGGTTTTACTTACTAATTGGGCAACACCTGTTAGCTTTGAGAATAGGCAAGGAGTAGCTTTAGAAAATGGATTGCAGCGTAGTTTTAGTTCACAGAATTTTAATAATCCATTTTGGTTATTAGATTTTAACCGAAATCAAATAACACAAGATGCTCTTATTGCCGGTGTTCAAAACACTTTTCGATTTTCGGATGTAGTAACGCTCAATACCAATATTAGTAATACCTATACTACGAGAGCAGAACGTTTTGGTGTCATTCCCAATACTGCTGGATTTACTAATGGATTTGCTAGTGATAAAGAATTTGATACAAATACTTTTAATGCTACTGCATTATTTTCATTTACTAAAACATATAAGAAATCCGAAATAGATTTTAATAGTAAAGTAGACTATACAAACAAAGATTTGAAATATAGTTTACAAGAACAAACAGGATTTACTCCTCTTACATTTGATGCTCCAGAGACAATTAGTAATAATAATAAGACAATCAATAGAAATACACTACGTCTTTCTAACATGTTTGCTTACAATATTATAGACTGGAATACCAAAATCAGTTTTACAAACTCTTCTTATGTATCATCAATACAAAATGATAAATGGTTTTTACCTAATCTACAAGTTGATATTAATCTTAGAGAAGCTCTAGATATGTATTGGCTCAATAGACTTAAAATATCAGCAGGTGCAGCTCTTGAAATCAATGAAACTCCCTTGTATTATGCCAATCAGAGTCATAATAGTCTGGACATAACGCCACAACAGATACAAGGTTTTGTGTCTAATGATGATTTATTTGTGAGCGATGATTTACAATTGGAAGAAAAAAAGAGTTATTCTATAAGTACTCAAATTGGTTTCGAACTATTTCATAATAAGAATATCGATTTGAGTATTTTGTATTATCATCACACTGATGAAAAAGTTGTCTTTCCTGTAGAGAGCGAAGGCCAATTTCAACTTCAAAATAGTGCTGATATTAATAATTATGGATTAGAAGCTTCTTTGCATCTATCTTCATATCATTATGGAGGCTTTACTTATTCTCCGAGTCTAGTTTTTACTTGGTATCGTAATGAGGTAAAACGAATTTATAGTGATGAAGATCGTATTCCTATTGCTGGTTTTTCTACAATTTCTAAAAATTTGATTCCTGGTCAATCGGCAGGAGTAATTGTAGGCTCTGCCTATGCAAGAGATAGCGAGAATAATATGATTATTGACGATCAAGGTTTTCCTTTAGTTGCTACAACATCCAAAATCATAGGAGATCCAACACCGGATTTTACCATTGGATTTTCTAATTCTTTTTATTACAGAAAGTTACGACTTAATTTTTTGATCGATTATCAAAAAGGAGGCGATGTTTGGAATGGTACTCAAAATGTACTTAACTATCTCGGAACTTCTGAACAATCTGCCAATGAACGGGCGATTACAGGGTTTGTTTTTGATGGAGTAACTACGCAGGGTACTCCTAACACGACTATTATAGATTTTGCCAACCCAGAAAATGCAATATCAGAAAACAGATTTACAAGATACGGGTTTGAAGGTGTCGCAGAAGAAGCAATCGTAGATGGAAGCTTTATTAACTTAAAATCAGTTGATATTTCATATCAAATCAAAAGAAAAGGGGATCACGATTTTATCAGAGAATTTGATGTAGGAATATATGGTAAAAATCTATTTACCTATAATAAATATGATGGAGCATCACCCTTTAGAAATCTATTTGATCACACATCTGCAAGAGGGCTTCAATTTTTCAACACCCCTATTATCAGCGAAATAGGAGTAACATTAAAACTAAAACTATAACCATATGCAATTATATATACATAAAATAAAAAGAATACTATTGGTAATAGTAATGTGCATGATTACTATCTCTTTTATTAATTATGATAAAAACCATAGGTTGGTCGAGGATATTTATACTCAAACTGATAGACCATTTTATTTTCCGGGAGAAACGATATGGTTCAAATCATATGTTGTTGATGAAAGTCATACTATAACTACTCTAAGTGATGCTATGTATGCAGAACTTATCTCTCCCAAAGGAACCATAGTAAAACGATTAAAAATAGCAGTCAATCATGGATATGCATATGGTAACTTTGATACTCAATATGATTGGGTAGGAGGGATCTACACGCTCAAAATGTACACCAACTGGATGTATAATTATGGTGAATCCTCTTTTTTTACGAAAAAAATAACCATTCAGAAAATCATCAAACCAGAGGCATTACTAACACTTAAATTTGAAAGAGAAGGTTATGGAAAATCCTCAGAGGTTACTGCCAATTTTGAAGCAAAAGACCTTAAAAATAATCCTATAGCAAATCAAGAAATCACCTATGAAGTTGCTGTAAAGGGAGAAAAAATATTTACCGATACAACTATCACTGATACCAACGGAAAAGCGAATCCAATTTTTACACTACCTAAAGATTTGTCTACTATAGATGTTGTATTGACTATATTACTTCCTCATAATGGTACTACAGAATCAATTTCTCGTAGTGTACCTGTAGTATTAGATACTATAGATCTTCAGTTTTTTCCCGAAAGTGGAAAACTCATAGCAGGAACAACAAATCAAGTAGCCTTTAAAGCTGTAAATGAGTTTGGCAAACCAGTAGATATTTCAGGTAATATTACAGATGCTTCAGGAAACGTTTTAGCGAATTTTACCAGCTATCATGATGGTATGGGCGGTTTTGACCTACCTGCTTTATCAAATACTACATATTATGCTCAAATCAAAGCACCATTTACTTCAGAACAAAAAATTAAACTCCCAAAAGTGCATGACCAGGGAGTTCGTTTCTCTACAGTGGTAGATAGTGTTAATGCAACACTACAATTATTTTCTACATTAAACACTTCATTACGATTAGAAATCTCAACTCCAACAAAGACCTTGTGGTCTCGTACAATAAATAAAGACCAAAACACGATACAGATACCAATACATGATTTTCCTATTGGGATTACACAGTTTACAATTTTTGATTCAAAAGATGCCCCTGTTGCAGAACGGTTAGTTTTTTTAAATACTCATAAACAG
This sequence comes from Aquimarina algicola, assembly GCF_006443095.1. Lineage (GTDB taxonomy): Bacteria > Bacteroidota > Bacteroidia > Flavobacteriales > Flavobacteriaceae > Aquimarina > Aquimarina algicola. The sequence continues at coordinate 288,211 of NZ_VFWZ01000001.1, read as the reverse complement.
CTTAAAGTAGAAGTAAATACTGATAAAGAAATTTATCAAACTAGAGAGAAAGTAAACATAAATATAAAAACCACTGATGCAGTAGGAGTACCTATACCTGCTAATTTATCGATAGCAGTAGCGGATAATAAATTACTTTCGCTCGCAGACGACAAACAAGACCATATCTTGTCCTATTTCTTGATGTCATCAGAACTAAAAGGCAATATACACAAACCGGTTTTTTATTTTGATCCAAAAGAACCTAAAGCATCAAAAGCACTTGATTATGTAATGCTTACTCATGGATGGAGGAATTATCTCTCAACACAAATGATAACTCAAGAAAATGCGTCTTATCTTCCTGAACGTGAAGAAGTGCATAAAGGGGTTGTTGTAAACGCACAAGGCAAACCTGTAAAAGCTCACTTGCTTTTATTTGATGAAAATGGAAACAAGGTATTGGTTTTTGATACTAATGATAAAGGAGAATATGCATATAAATTAGGGCAATCCAATTCATATATATTGGTTGCCTATACAGATAATGGTAAAAAAGTATATATCAACCGAACCGTATTACAAAAAGGATATGATGTAGAAAAAAAGTCAACGACTTATATCAATGATGATAAGGATAATAGTATAGTTATTGAGCGTTTTGAAGATATAAAACCACCATTGAAGAAAAAGATTGCTAAAAAAGCAGAAATAGCAGCTTTAGAGAATATAAAACCATCATTGAACAAGAAGAAGATTGCTAAAAAAGGAAAAATAGCGCCTTTATCTTTGGCAGAAAGTGAAGCAGCCGCCTTAGAAGAGGTGATTGTAGCGGCATATTCTACACAACAAAAGATAGCTACCAATAGTAGTATTGTAATATTAAAAACAGAAGAAATACAACCAGCTTCTTCAGTATCTCAGATGCTACAAGGCAGAGTTACAGGAGTAGAGATTACTAGAGCAAATGGTAATGTAGGAAATACATCCCAAATCAGCATACGAGGTATCAGTAGTGTTTCGGGTAACAATCAACCCTTATATGTTGTTGATGGGATCGTCGCAAATCAAACATCATTACAGCAATTGGATCCTGATAGAATAGAATCTATAACTATATTAAAAGATGCTTCTGCTACCGCACTCTATGGTACCAGAGGAGCCAATGGGGTCATTGTGATCAACTCCAAAAACAAAGGTTTTATTAACAACTGGGGGAAGAAAACATTGAATAACCCAACATTTAATAATTATACGTATCAGAATATTTATAAGCAACGATCTTTAGTTAATTATACACCTAAGGAATTTTATGCTCCTGTATATGACAATACCAATATATCTCAAGAGCGTACCGATTTTAGACAAACCATATACTGGAACCCTATTGTTCAAACAGATGATAAAGGAGAAGCTTCTTTATCGTTTTATAACTCTGATGCTATTACATCGTTTAAGGTTATTGCAGAGGGAATCGGCTTTAATGGACTAGTAGGGCGTACTGAAAAGGATTATAGTACCAAAAAACTTTTATCAATAGATGTCAAAACTCCAAATTATATGGCATTGCGTGATACTGTTTTGTTACCAATAACAATTAAAAATGAGTCAAACCAATCTATACAAGCCTCTATAAACCTTGTTCTGCCAAAAGGTATAGAATTGATTAACCCTATAGAAAAAGGAGTTGATTTGGCACCCAAAAGCTCAAAAAAAATACTAGTATCAGTGCTACCAACTGTAATTTCAGAAGAAAAAATGATTACAGTATCTGTAAAAGGTGCATCTTATCAAGATATTGTAAAAAAAGAAGTGGCCTTAATTAGCCCTGATTTTCCAACAGAGGTTTCTATTTCAGGTGCTACAAACCAATCGTATACCTTTGATGTTAATGCTGTTGTAAAGAATAGTCTAACAGCAAACTTCACCATCTATACCGATATTGTTGGTGATGTGATGAATGGTATAGAATCGTTGATTAGAAGACCTTATGGCTGTTTTGAGCAAACTTCTTCAAGTACCTATCCTAATATCTTGATATTGCAATATTTAAAAGAAACAGGAAAAAGTAATCCCGAGATCGAGCAAAAGGCTCTTCAGTTTATAAAAGAAGGGTACAAACGCTTGATTGGTTTTGAAACCAAAGAAGGTGGATTTGAATGGTTTGGTGGGACTCCTCCACATGAAACCTTAACCGCATATGGTGTATTGGAATTTACAGAAATGAAAGAAATATATCCTGAAGTAGACCAAAAAATGATCGATAGGACAGTACAATGGTTAATGAGTCGTAGAGATGGAAAAGGAGGCTTTGAAAAAAGTACTAAAGGATATAGTCATTTTACAAGTACACCAAAAGATGTTGCCAATGCCTATATTGTTTATGCAATTAGTCAGGCTGGTATAAATGTGGATATAGAAAAAGAATATAATCAAGCCTATAACAAAGCCCTCGAAGATAAAGATACATACCGAATGGCATTATTAGCAGCAACAAGTTATAATTTTAAACAACCTAATAAGGCTGCAACATTGATAAAGGAAATTACCAAAAATATAAAACAGTATGGTTATGCTGAATTACCTGTAGCACATACGATTACCAGATCTTATGGAAACTCCAAAAATGTAGAGACCGCAGCATTTACCATTCTTGCACTGCTAAAAGCTAAAGATCAAAATGAGGAGCTACTTACAAAAGGAATAGATTATTTGCTAAGTCAACGAAAAAATGGGAGTTTTGGGTCTACTCAAGCTACTGCCACTGCGCTTAAAGCACTTATTAATTATACTAAAGTTCAAAAAAGTAAATGGATTGAAGAAAACCAAGCAGTAGAACTTATCTTAAATAATAAAAAACTGACTCAACAATTGCAGTTAAATGATAACGGGCAAATTGTGATTCAAAATCTTGAAAATTATATCAAAGAAGGAAAACAAAAGTTATCTGTACGTTTTACAAATCCTAAAATTACATTTCCTTATGAAATGCATGTTGAATGGGATAGCCCTTTACCAGATACATCTAAACAATGTAAACTTAAATTAGAAACTACAATTACCAAACCATCTTATCGTGTTGGAGATAATGTGAGAATGACAGTAATGGTAAAAAATACATCCAAAACCGGATTGAGCATGCCAATGGCTATCATCGGCATCCCTTCGGGAACAACACCACAACCATGGCAGTTAAAAGAAATACTTGAACGAAAAGAAGTAGCCTATTACGAAATATTCAATAACTATATTGTTTTTTATTGGAGAGGTTTTGGTCCTAATGAATCTAAAACTATTTCATTAGACCTAAAAGCAGATATATCAGGAGTGTATCAAGCTCCAGCAAGTTGCACATACCAGTACTATGCAGATGAATATAAACATTGGATTCCAGGTAATACATTGACAATAAAAGAATAAATTGATGATGTCTAAAGAGAGTCTAAATCTTCAAAATGGGTTTAGGTTCTCAAATCCAAAGAATATTTATGATCTAATTTAGAATCAATAATTAATATTACGAACCATTTGAATTTATAAAATAAAGAAGATTTTATCGGAAGGTAATGTTTTTACATTGTGTTCAATTGCGGATATACAACCTCTTTGATATAATCCATCACCCAATCATCAGCTAATCGTAATTGTTCTATTCTTGTATTCAGTTCAAAAATTACCCTATTTTTTAGATCTTCGTCTCTTTTCGGGTTCTCTTTAATTGTATTGTCATAGACAATTATACATAGAGCCTCTAGTAGTATATTTCTCTTATGATCTAATATTTTATGAGTATCCAAAGTTTTTAAAACTATATCTAAATATAGCTCATCAGCTAATAAGAGTTCTTCGTCTTGTTCTTGTAAATATAATTCTGAATCTAGAGACCATTCTTTGAGTATATCCAAATCAAGAGTTACGTTTTGGAAAGTAATTGAGAATTGCTTATTAAAACATTTTGGACATTTTACACCTAAAACTCTATCGTAATCAATCAAATCAAAAGCAGCTTCTTTTTTTGTAACAGTAAGACTCTGTATAGTACCGCATTTTAAACACTCTCTTTCTATTTTATGGTTTTTCTTATCCAAGTTCTATGAGATATCTGGTTGAACAATAACCTCTATAAGAAACATTACATATTATTACAATACTTCTTCTCGATCCAGAGAGAATAATTTTTCTCCTATCTTGTTGAGTCGTTCCAAAATTACTTCGCTACCATTCTTCATAATTTCATTTCTTTCATTTTCTGATATTGGTACCATCCAAAAAAAGTTGATTTTGGATTCTCGATAATCTCCAAGCTCTGGTTTTGGTAGGATATCGAGTCTATTGGTAAGAAGTACAGAATTATATTTTGTTGAATGTAATGGTATAAAACCAATAGTATGTCCTTCTCCCAAAAAGGTAATATTACCCCAGGGAATTGTAGTTTGCCCACTAATCCATTCTGCTATTTGCTGTATATCGTTTTCAGAAAAAACCGAATCACAAATCATTCCTAGTTCAATTCGATTCGATTCAAGACGATTTTCAGAATACATTTCAACTACAGGCATCGGTAATAAAGAAACACCTACAGTAGCAAAAATAGTTTTAAACTCTCCTTTCCTTAAGTAAAGTCCTTTAGGAGGCCATTCATTTCCATCAATTGCAAAATATTGATCATGCTTACCAAAAATTTCATCGTATGTATCAAGAATGAAAGGTTGTAGAATTTGAAATGGATTTAATTCATCATTCCAAGAGTTCCAATACTCTTTAGACTTATGGATTCTTTCGATAAAAACATTAGATTCTGTAAGTTCCCAAGCAAAGTCTCCTTGTCCCAAACAATCCTTTGCATATCCATGAAACCCGTTTTGACCACTCCAGATGGGTATGATTGCAATTATTTCATCTTTTACTAAAAGGGCAGCTGCATCTCCTTCTTCTGTCCAAACGATATCTAAATCATTTTTATTCAGCTTTTCTTGTCCTTTTTGAAATTTACAAAACTCCTTTGGCAGCATAGGAGGGATGCCTTTATCCATTAATTCGATTTCTAATGCTTTGGGAGCATCTTTCAAATTACGTATCCAACAAGATTTTACACCAAAATTTGAATTTTCAGGACCCCATAAATAAAAGTGTGCTACTCGATTGTCTTGTTCAACTATTGCTGTTATTGGGCAACAGGGGGATTTTTGTTCAAGTAAAATATCAGCCTTTTGAAATTCTTTTTCTTTTGAAGAGAATATCTTTTTAAAAAAACTCATTACTCTGTTTTAGATAGACTATAATTATTCTTTTAATTAAGTAAAAACGTAATCAACGTTTACTTCTTTCTTCTGGTAATAAATCATTTTTGAAAGGATTTTTGGTAAACGGAAAAACAAGTTGTTTGACAAATCCTTTTGGGAAAGAAGCATCGACCAAACCTGTACCTTTGGGCCATTTATTTCCTGGTAAGTAATACGTTCCAAAAATCTTATCTATAAAAGGAAATACTACAGCAAAGTTTTTTCCATAATGTTCGGGTTCTTCGCAATGGTGCCAATGATGATATTGAGGCGTGGTTATAATATATTTTAAAAATCCAAAATTAATTCTCGTATTTGCGTGAATTAAAACAGCATGGATAGCAATAAATAATATATAAACATTGAATGTAAGTGTAGAAAAACCTAATACATAAAGCGGTATATAGGTAATACTTCTGGTAAAGAATATATCTATAAAATGAGTCCTCGAACCTGCAAGCCAATCCATGTTTTGCGTGGAGTGATGTATAGAATGAAACCTCCATAGATAGTGATGTGAATGAAAAAATCTATGTGCCCAATACTGAAATACATCTGTTATAAATAATGCTAAGAACAACTCAATTACAAACGGTAATTCTGATACCCATATATGAACTTGTTCCAGATTCATCCAACCAAAAAAGGCAACAGCTGGTTTTTTGGTAATTACTCCAAATAACTGAATCGCAAGATGACTTATCCCAAAATAAATAAGATCAGTCCTCCATTCTTCATGAAATTTGGATTGTAATTTATTTTTGGGAAAAGCAAGTTCTATAGGGACAAACAATAACGCCATTATAAATAAGTCCAAAATTAGCCAATCTAATCCAACGCTCCATTCTACTTTTTCTACTGCTCGACCTTCTACTGTAAAGCCACCAAAAACTATTGTCAATACTCCCAGGCAAATTCCAATTACAGCATTTGTTTTGTTTTTATTGAGTAATATACTAACCAAAGCAAAGAGAAAAGTAGCTATAATGGCTCCAAACATCAGATTCTCGACCATACTTGCCGTATATACTTCACGAAATTCGGGTGTTGTTAATTGCTCCGGAAACTTAAAACACAATATTCCAACTAGAGATAATGAACCAAGAAATATCGAGATAGCTCCGCTAATTCTTCCTTCACCAATTCGCATTCGGGTAATTTTTCTTTTCATTTGTTTAGTGTGTATTCTTTAATTATATAACAATTTTACAAATATGTTGTTTTTACTTTTTTGATGATCCATTAAAAATAGTAAAATTCCTATAAACCATTTTTTAATAATTCAATTACAGTAAACTACTTTAAGAAATTCTACATAACAATTTTACTATAATTTGGCTCTTTATGTATTAGAAAATTAAAAAGCTAAAGAGCTGAAAAAAAAGAAATCTTGTTAGCCTGAGCTTGTCGAAGACATATTACAATTCAAGTGATTAAAAACTTCAATAAGCTTAATTTGACAATGAATAGTTCTCTTTTAGATCACCTAATTTTCACAACAATAATAAAACAAAATAAAATACTTTAGTTTTTTGTTTCATAATCAAAATATAAAATTTATAATTATGAATTAATTAGTATATTGAAATACTTAAGTGGGTCCGAATATAGTTCAAGAATTTTTTGGGAGTGTTTCGGAGGGATACAAAAGTAATATGGGATTTATTAAAGACACTCCTTTTTATAAGGATGCAATACACGAAAAACATTATTCATGCGGTACCTATTACCTGTTTGATACTTTTATCGTAGCAGAGATTAAGGAGGATATCGTATACACGTGGGATGAGCATGCAAAACCAATTGTAGAAGAATTAACTGACCTCTATGACCACAATGGAGAAAACGTAGTTTATATTTCAAATCGCGTGCATTCCTATTCTGTAAAACCAAGTGATTGGATTAAGTTTTTTAGAAATAACTTCAGATTAAGAGGTTATGCCATCGTGAGTTATACCCAAAAAGGATTATTGACCTCTCTACTTGAAAAATTATTTATGCGTAATAGCTTTCAAAATTTTGATAATCTTGAAGATGCTATCATATGGGCAAAAAAATTGACTCATGACATTGATATAACTACAGAAGGCGATAAAAGTGCTTAAAATCAACGAGTTTTATAAAATAATCCCCTAATAGAATATTGTTACTCTCTATGTATACTAAAGTACGCAGATTATAGATATTCAAATAATTTTTGAAGAAAATATTAAATTTAGAGGTCTAAGTTACTTGTAATGAGTAATCTTTTTATTTTATATATAACTTGAAACGTTCTCATTATCATAATCATAGCTAAAAAATTGTATTAATAAGCTACAATATTAATTTCCAGTATCATCAAAAACCCTGAAAACAGGGGGCGTTATATCTCTATTCATGATTACTTTAGCATAAAAAAAGGGAAAATAAATTCACAAAATAGATTTTCAATGATCAATCACAAACAACTAAGCATTGTTATTTTATTATTAGTAAATAGTTTACATAATCTAATGGCTCAAAGAGATACGATCTGGTATGATGCAACCTGGAAAGTTTCTACAAAAAAACAAGCCGCTTATTATCGACCACCCATTGTAAAAAAAGATGATTTATATCTTATCAGAGACTTTTACAGTAATGGTACTTTGCAGATGGAAGGAACATCTCAATATGAAGACAAAGATTTTTGGCAAGGAAAAACAAAATGGTATGATGAAAATGGGAAACTGTTACAAATCTTCACATATGTAGATAATAGGTTAGAAGGAGAAGCCATCTCTTTCTACAAAGATCAAAAATTAAAAGGCCTGTATACAAAAGGAAGGTTAACTTCGGGACAGGTAAACATGATATCACAACGATACAATTGGTTAATGAAAAAGGAAGATACCCTTTTGGTAGAAGTAGCTTATGATCAGAGTTTAGAAGGGATTAGAATAGAACGCTATTATGATCAGCAGCAAAGACCTGTCAAAACGATGTCTTATGATGGCAAAGGAAATCTTATCGGGACAAAAGTATTTGATAACATTAATTCAAAAGATAAAGGGGTAGAAGTGCAATACTACTATAATCCAATGAGAGTTAAAAAGATTCTTGATTTGAACTCACGACATAGAAACGTATTGGCACTATATCACCCAAATGGCAAGTTACGAGAAGAATATATAAATGGGGATACCCCAAAAATTGTCTATTATGATGAAAATGGTAATACCAAAGGTTCTGTATTTGTGTCACTAGAAGACGGTGCTTATACATATTATGATGGAACCAAAATTAGATTTTACTCTAACTTTAAATTAGAAGAAATATCGTTGGTATATTCTACATCTGATTATGATAAAGATGGAAAAATAATTGCAGCCGAATACTATCATGAAAATCAACAGCTAAAATCTAAAATTGAATATAAAAATGGACAAAAATCTCTAGAGATTAGCTACAACAAAAAAGGAGATGAAATTGCTAGAATTACCTATGATGGATACAGACCTTATGAAGGAACACTTATCAACAAGGATAGAAAAGAGGTTTTTAAAGAAGGTAAACTAGTAAAAGAAGTTAATTATTATCCAGAAACTACAATACCTTTTAAAATATACGAAAATTACAAAGCTACTTTTTATGATCCCAGTGGAGCAAAAATGGGAGAGGTGACTTCAAAAAAACAAGATTATTTTTCTCCACTAGAAGGAAAAGAATATAGAATAGACTATAAAGGGAAACTATCCCGTATTTCAGAGTATAAAGAAGGTGTATTGATACATGAAATAAACATTAGATACTTTTATGATGATAGTACCAAGATTGGTAAAGAAGAGAACTTCTATGATATTATCTCTAGAAATACCACCAAAAAGATCGAATATTATCATGATGTAGATCGCAAACGAAACGAAATTATCTACTCAGGATATTCGCCAAAAAAAGAGATTTACTTTGATCGCAATGGTAAAGAGATAGGTAGTTATGATCATGCAAACAAAGAAGGAATTTTAATTAAATATTTCTATGATTCTGATCAAATTAAAGTTTATGAAGAAAGAAAAGATGGCAAATTGGTCAAACGTAAAGAGTATATAAAAAGCTATAATTCAAGAAAAAAACAAGATACATATACATTAGTAGAAGATTCTGATATTAATAAAAAAGCTATTTTTTACAATAAAGATGGGCAAGTGATAGCAGAAGCTACTTTCAAAAATGGTAAACCATGGCAAGGCAGCGTGTTCAATAACAAAACACGAGAACTATTTACGATCAAAGAAGGAAAACGAGAAGGACTCTTTCAACAACTTGATTACAATGGTAAAGTTTTGAGCTCAGGTTTTTATAAAAATGATCAGAAAGAAGGCGAATTTATAGTATTCGACTATAACGGAAACAAAAAAACTGTAGAACAACACAAAGCAGGAAAACGAGAAGGAAAAACTACATATTTCAATCCTGATGGTACAGTAGCTAGCTCTTTGTTATACAAAAACGATTTACCATACGAAGGCAAAGAAGTGATACAATATGGTTCAAAAATTGATAAAACAGAAAAATACTACAAAGAAGGAAAAGTTCAAAAAGAAATAATAATTAAGAACGGTAATCTATACGAAGCCATTTATATAGATGATGTTCAAAAAAAGGTAACTTCTTATTTCAAAAATAGTAAACAGGTAAAATATACATATCAGTTAAATAGTGGAAACTTACATGGAGAAGTAACCCGATATGACAAAAAAGGGAATCCTATACATGTTGCTAAGTTCAAAAACGGAAGATTACAAAGTGGATCTGTTTTAATTAACGAAAATCGATATGGATACACCAAAAGCAACAAAATGCTTATAAAACAAGAAAATAACGAGATTATAATAGAAGCATTTAATGAAGAAGGAGTAATCACTTTTGAATTAAAAGAAAAAAAGGATGAAAATGGTAGTTTTAGGATTACTAATACCCTTGGATTTGACCTAAAATTTATTTACGAAAATCGATTATATTAGATTTCTAAGAAAATATTGAAGAGCTCGATTTAATTTAAACCATGATCAAATATATCCTAATTACAATTAGCTTCTTTTTTTTCAATTCTTGTAAAAGTCAACACCTAGAATGTGGAGATTTATTAGAAAAATATGGTGAAAAACCACAACACCTCGATTTTATATCATGTAAAGAAGGAAAAGGACAAACTATACTTGTAGCTGAATATAAAGTAGAAGGGAAATACTCAGAAGAAGTTGAAGAATTCTTAATTGAGAAATATAATATTGGGAAACTCGAATTTGTTTGCTGTGGTTGGGAGCCCTCTGGTGGTAAGAGAGGAAATATTACCCCCCCAGAGTTGATAGCCATAGATCCATATTATATATTAGAAATATCCATGTTTGGAAACGCAGAAAAAGAAGATGAGAACGGAAAGGTTCAATTAGAATTTGATCGCACAAAAATTGACTTTGTTGTGATGGTAAGAATCATAAGAGTTTAAATTAAAAACAAGTAATGTATCAATTAAACAAACTTTAATGAATTTAAAGTATAAATTAACCAAAGAAGATTTTTTGTTCCATCAATTATATAGTGCTAATCATTCTAAAACAATAAAGAGAAATGCATTAAATGGCCAAATAGCATTAATTGTAGGTTTTACATCATTTACTTCTGTGTTTTATTTAATCGACGAAATATTTTTAGTTTATTTTTCTGCTATTTTTTCTGTTTTGATCATCTTAATGTTCCCATTCTTTCGCAAAAGAGCATTAAAAAGAAGATTGTCAGAATATGTCGATGAACATTATGTAGAACGATTTGGTAAAGAGTACAACGTTCAGTTTAATGAAGATGATTTTCAAATTATTGATGATACAGGAGAAGCTAAAATCAAATATTCTTCTTTAGAAAAAGTGATTGAACTATCAAGTCATTATTTGTTAAAAAGTAGATCAAAAGGCACACTGATTATTCCTAAATCTGCATTCGAAAATACAGATGTTATAAAAGCAAAACTAGAAGCATTATCAGAACAATTAAAAATTGAATATGCTAAAGAGTTAAACTGGAAATGGAAGTAAATACAAAGAAGAGATAAAGAGTAAAGAAGCAAGAAATAAATACTCTGATTAAATAAATTGAGTCGTCAGTTTGAGCTTGTTGAAGACTATTCAATTAAGTTAAAATCTACAAGAAAAATGTCTTTTATCAACCTTAAATTCTTTTATTTGTTTTTAATATAGAATTGAACAAAAGTTAGATATAACTTTAAAAGTAAAAACAAAAACTTGAAATTATTAGTGCTTTCCAAACCCTATGAAAAAATTATTATTCATACTTCTGGTCATCTTATTAAACGCTTGTACTCAAGAAAAAAGAGACAAGCTTATTGCTGTTAACGAACCCAAAATTGATCAATCAATCAAATTATCAGGAATTTACCAATACGTCTATGAACACAACACAAAGTATTTGATTGAAAACCATTATCTTGAGTTTAAGAATGGAAATGCATTTTATTATGGTACGAGTGATGATTTTGATGAAGTAAGAGAAGGATATCATCCGGGGTTTTTCAAGACTCAGATAGATAAAATTGATATTGGTGAGGATACAATTTCTTTTAGTCTACATGTCAACGATTCAATCTTTTATAAAAAACCGATAAGTCCACTTTATAAAAATAAGAAAAATCAACGATGGGATATAGGAGTTAGGTATAACACCAGAGATTATAATGGTAAAATTACTGGAGATACCATTATCATTCATACCAAGAACTTTGACCCAAGAGTATTTATTAAGAAAAAAGAAGAGAATGATAAGTAAAATACCTTGTGGTAAATTTCGGAGCATTTACATCTCTATGATCAAGTAAAATTATAAAAGATAAATGATATGTGTAGATATGCTACTGCATACAAATCTCATTATGCTTGTTTCTCCTGTAGAAAAACTTTCAAAAGAAAGCTATTAAGGGATATAAAGGGTGGGGATTCTAAAGATCTTATCGAAACTACTGCCAAATGCACAGAATGTAATGCTCCTATGGCAGATATGGGCTTAGACTTTGAAGCGCCCAAAAAACAAGATATAAAAGCTTGGAAACATATAGCCAATCTTTATACAGTAGGGATTACATTTCATTCCTGTGGTTGTACTGGTCCAGGATATATACCAAACAATAAAGAAGCCCTGATAAATCACTTATCAAAAATCAAAGAAGCTTATCAAAAACATCAGTTTTTTTGGATAAATAGAAAAGAAAATCCAAAGACACAAAGTGAAATTGCTCGTGACCAACATTACAATAGAGCATTTTTTAATCAGGTTCCTAAAAAGGTAAAAATAGGAACCAAAAACAGTCCTGAATATAATTCTACCGAGGCTCAGATATACTGGAGTAAAAAAATAGCCGATGTAGAAGAAAAGATTACTGAGATAAAAACGAAATAAAATTTTTTATCGATGTTTTTGTGCGGGAGAAAGGTTTTGAAACGTTCTTTTCAGTTTCCTGCATTCGGGAACTCAATTTTAAAGTTTTATATCGATGTTTTTTATGCGAAGAAAGGTCTTGAAACGTTCTTTTCGGTTTCCTATATGCCAGTACTTAATTTTTTTTAGCCCCAACTTATAAATTGGTACCTGTAGCGTCATAATTTGTACAAAGTTTTATATGAAATTCAGTTATTTTGAAAAATAAGTCAATACCTGTGTTAGCTTGTTTTGGTATATACAGGAAAAGTATAAAAAGGAAAAAACTATCTATAAACTAGATTCATAAAACTGAATTATTTAAGAAAATAAAAATGATAAAATTAAATTTCGAACCTTTTAATAAAGAAGAATTCATAGAAAAACTAAAAGAAGAATTTCCTAATTATAAAATACAAACAGGATTTGGAGGATTACAAGTAAGAACAAGTGGTTTTACCTTAACGGGCAATGTCAAAATCAATGTAAATGCCAAAAAAGGAACAGTTACTACCCAAACCAATTATGATATGGCCATTATTTTTTTACTCCTTTTTACCCCAATAGGGCTATACATTTTTATGAAAAAAGAAAAACAAAAAGCAATGGAACAAGAGGTTGTTGAAAAAATAAAGAGCATATTAGGGGAGGAGAGTAAAGTGGTTTAGAGATATCAATATCTTATATAAAGCCTTATTTTTTTGATCTAGACTCAGAATTCATAAAAAATAAGGCTTTATTTTTTTAATGAGAGTGCATTATACTCTCGTATTTTGAGTTATTTACTCTTCCTCAAAAGTTTCAATACGATAGTTCTCTTCTTCATCCTCAGAATACTGTAATCCATCATCTTTGTCCTCTAATATTTCTTCAGAAGTTATTGTATCTTCATCCTCTATAATTGTATTTTCTATTTCACTCTCTTCTTCTGCAGGAGCAGGAATAGAATCTTTGAGAGCATTAAATTTCTCTATTTTTTTCAAATCGTCTTCTTCACCAGAAAAATATGGAAATACATCCATAATAGGAGATTCTGAAATTGCAGGAATCGTATAATCACCCATCGTACCATGCATCGCCGTATTTGTATTATCAAAAGCCTCTTTTACATCATTGGCTTGTATAAGCAAATACATGCTCGATTTTCTTTCTTTACCACTTTCTTCGTCATAAGCAATTAACGAAACTTTGGATTTGAACCAACGATCAGAATTTTCAAAAGGATGTATCTCTGCAAAATTGGCTACCTTTATATTTGTGATTTTAAATTCATCACTGATATATGCAGACATTTCTTCATTGATCCTGGATTCAGCTTCTGTATAAGACACAGCATCAACAAGGTAAGGTTCTGTAACCATTTTTTGTGCACCAGATTCGTCTATTTTTCGATATTTTATTTTGCATTCATACCAAATTGCGCTCATATTTTACTTTTTTAAAGGGGGCAAATATATAGGTTATACTAAGCTTTATTAACGGTAAGATGAAATAAATATTCACAATTTTCAGTATTTTTTGCTAACTCAATCATACTCTGCTGGTTTTGATCTGTTTACTATACTTATATCACATAATTTGTGGGAGTAAAGGACCTCAGAGCAAGCTCACGAGGCATTCGAATGGAATTTACTTTTGATTTCGAGGCAAGCCGTAAAGCATTTAAATCTCGATTATCGAGTAAAAATGATATGATTTTGTGTTATATATCTAAAAAAGGCTATCCAAAAGTATTTTTAAACAGCCTCTTTTATAAATACTACTTATTACTAATTAGTTACCTAAAATCACTGTATAGGTTACATTAGATACTTTAAAACCTCTTCCGCCACATCGATTAGAGGCTACAGCACTTATAAATGCTATTTTCTTAGGAGAGATTCTATTTTGTATATCCGCTACATGAGCATCAAATTGAAACTGATACAAATCCATATTGATATCAGAATCACTATCTACATAATATGAATAACTATATGTAAATTGTTCTGCCTCTACAGGAAAAATAAGAGTGCCTCTGTTGTAAGCAATACAATTAGACGTATTGATATATTCTTCGATTTCTGCGGCAGCATCACTACCACAACCGATATCACTATCAAGTACGCAACCAACCCTTTTTGCATTTACAGGGTTTTGTGAACTTGAAATAAGTTCTTCTAGTAATACAGACGTTTCAGGAGTATTGGATACATCTTTAACTTCTACAAATTGTTCTTTTGCCTCTTGGATCGTAAAGTTTTGTAATTCTTGAGTTTCGGGAACTTCAGATTCATTGTTTTGACATCCAACAAATACAATTGATAAACAAGCAAATAGCCCCAGAGTGAAAATTGAATTTTTCATTTGTGTAATTTTTAAGATATTAGTTAATAATGACTTAAAATTATCTAAAAAAAGAACCTTTTATTATTGTTTTTGAATTATTTACACAAAGATAAAATAGATAAACAAAGAGTAACTTAAACATAATTTCTCAGCCTTTGAAATCTAGTTTAGGCTACTTTATCAACAATGATAAATATGATTTTTTAAGGAGTACAGAACCCATAAAATTAATTTGTATTAAAGCGTTGTTAAAAACTTGGTTTTACTTTCTGAAAAAAATGTAATTTATTTGCTCCCGGAAAAAAGTAAGGTATTGGAAAATCAGGAAAAAGAACAAAAAAAGACGTACACCAGGTACAATTTTTTTAATAAAACATATTGTGTATTCAGAGGAGCTTCACTGCGAGAGATCTCAAGAAGAAAACCTAATTATCGTAGCGAATCCGGTAGCACATATTATTATACAAAACATGGCGTATATCGATTATCAAACCATTGGGGGAGAGCTGCAAAATGCCAATGGAGATTGATTTCTGATTTTCCGGCAGAAATAGATGATCTACGATTAGGATATGCCGATTGGATAGATTTTAGAGAAAATCTTGATCCCGAAGTTGATGCTTATTACATAGCTGTCGATTTTGAGTCCAAAAAAGTGAGCTATATGCATAAGGATAATCCAGATTATGATGAAATAGCTGTCTTGAGATCTGCAGATGCTACACGAAAACTGATCAAACAGATCAAGAACCTTTTAGAAACTCATAAATGGGCAAAATACTATGATTATGAGGATCTGGAAGAATTTCGTGAAGAAGTGATAAGTCGTTTGATCAATAGTAATATTACTTTGAATGAGCTGAGGCGAGAATTGGTTTAAAAAATAACCATCATGATGGTAAAGGAACATAAGTTTGGTCTTCATCAACGGTAGGAAATTGTTTTTGCGCCCACCTTCGTTTTGCATCTTCAATTTTTGCTTTGTCGTGTGATACAAAATTCCAGTAAACATGTCGTTCTTCTTCAAATGGTTGTCCTCCAAACAAAATTACGTGGGTATTAGGCTCCATAGTAATAGTACAACTATCATCTACTTTAGAAACCAACATATTATCTTGTTCAATAGTGGTATCACAGGCGTTGATACTTCCTTTTACAATACAAATACCGATTTCTCCTTTTAGCTCGCCTTTAATCTGTAATGTATAGCGTTCCTCGCTTTTTACGTCGATCATGAATAATTCAGAATGAACGGGTAGAGGAGAGGTTTTTCCATATCCTTGTCCTGCTATTAGTTTGAATGTTGTACCGTTATCATGCCAACTAGGTAATTCTTTTTCATCAATATGATGAAACTCTGGTTCAATCTCCTCTAGTTCTTTTGGTAGAGCGACCCAAATTTGATAACCATGTACAGTAAAATCTGTTTTATCTCTTAAGTCTTCTGGTGTTCGTTCTGTATGGGTTACACCTTTACCTGCAACCATCCAATTAACAGAACCTGGAGAAATACGTTGTTGAGTTCCTATACTATCTCGATGCATAAGATCACCTTCTAGCATGTACGTAAGTGTAGACAAACCAATATGTGGATGTTGATCTACATCCATATAATGACCTTTTTTTAGTACAGTAGGCCCCATATGATCTATAAATATAAAAGGTCCTACCATTCTTTTTTTCCTAAACGGAATCAAACGTCCAACTAAAAAATCACCGATATCTCGACTACGTTCTTCTATAATCAACCCTAGATTCGACATGCTAACTGTGTTTATGAATGTATTATGACAAGAATATTTTGTCTATTCTTTTTAAAAGAATACTACCATAAAAATACAATTGATACTTGTAAAAGGGTCAGAAAAAATAGTTAATTATAGATGATTTTTTAGGTCTTATGAATCTTAATAGTCGTCTTGTCTTCAATAAACTCAGACTCAGAATAACTTTGCTTTTAAAATCTTTAGATTTTTAATTTTCTAAATGCACAACAAGCTAGTAAAGAATCGTATCATCAGAATTTGTGATATTTAATTGTACTGGACTACCGATCATTCGCAAACTTGAAATATCAAAACTTAACTCTTTAGTTATAAAAGCTAAACATAGTTCTTCATTTTTTAAAGATAATCTAAGGTTTCGTTGAGGAGGATTTGATTCTAAGATAGCTTCAGAATCTATAAGTTTTACCTCCCAGCTATTTCCATCGCAGCCTCCCGAACTAAAGTTGATCGTAAGACAATTACCAATGATTTCTAAATTGTTTATAAATAGCTGATCACTAGGAGCAGTGTCAAATAATATTTTGCTAATTAAAATTGTATCATCACAATTACTTATGTTATTGTTGCCCTCACTACCATCATCATCACTACTACAAGAAAGTAGCATGAAAAATGAAACTAAAACTGTAAAAATTATTTTTTGCATCTGACTATGTTTTTTTCTTTAGATGCTCCTTTCGCTACTTGGTTGCATATTGATGTATTTTTTTAAACAAAAACTAATATTTATAAATTATTAATATTTAAAACCTTTCCCAAATTAAATAAACGCTATTAAAAGAAGATTGATACGCTAACTTATTTAAGTATATCTCGAAAAATTTATGATAAAATAATTTACTATCTTTTGATTCGTTTTAGTACCAACCAAATAATAACAACCAAAACCTATCCTGAATGGAAATATTTTCATCCTATAATTTGATTATTGAGGTTTCCTTAGTTTTAATTCTATCTTTCATTTTTAATGGTATTGCCAAAAAGACCAATGTCCCGGCAGTTTTGATGCTTATCATATTGGGGATTATTATTCAATATGTTATAAAAGCTTTTGGTGAGGGCGCTTTTAACTTTTTTCCTTTGCTTGAGATTCTGGGAATCGTCGGTCTGATTATGATTGTTCTAGAGGCAGCATTAGAGTTAGAGCTCGAAAGGGATAAGTTAGTTCCAATTTTGAAATCGCTTGCTGTCGCCTTAATTGGTTTGGTAGTCTCCACTTTTTTGGCTGCAGTAATTTTAAAAGCATTAATCAAAGGAATGACCATGCAATCCGCATGGTTATATGCAACGCCTTTATCAATTCTTTCTAGTGCGATTATCATCCCTAGTGTATCATCTTTACCAGATCACAAAAAAGAATTTCATATCTATGAGAGTACTTTTTCTGATATTCTTGGGATTATGCTATTCTACTTTCTTACTGGTAGACTAAATCCTGCCGAAGATGCAGGAGTAGGAGGCTTTTTCCTTAACCTTATCCTTACGATTGTAATTTCACTTATTGCCAGTTATGCAATCATTTTGATCTTCCAGAAGATAAAAAGTCAGGTGAAATTATTTTTATTGATTGCAGTGCTATTATTACTGTATGCATTAGGAAAAAAAATGCATCTGTCGTCATTAATTATTATATTAATTTTTGGACTGGTCATCGCAAATATGAAACTATTCTTTCAAGGAAAATTAAAAGAGTATCTTGATGTTACTAAAGCAAAACTGATATATCACGAATTACATGTGATTACCGCAGAAACTGCTTTTGTTGTGCGTACTTTGTTTTTTGTGATTTTTGGGATTACTATCGTTCTTTCTTCTTTATTAAGTCTCAAAGTAGCCTTAATAAGTATATTGATTTTGGTTTCGATTTATGCCATTCGATTTGTATTACTTAGAGTCTTTTTAGGAAAAGATCTTTCTCCGCAACTATTTATTGCACCAAGAGGATTAATAACGGTATTATTATTTTATGCTATCCCTGAAGAAGCAATCATAGAAGGTTTTGAACCGGGGATATTACTATTTGTGATTATAGGAACAAGTTTGATTATGACCTGGGGAATGATAAGAGACAAAAAAATCAACCCAAAACCTTCAGAAACAGTGTTGGAGGAAGAAGAGGTATTAGAAGAAACTGAGTATTTTATTAAAAATACAACAGACTTAAGCGACATTGACGATACCCCTCCTGTATCTGATCATTAAATCAAATATCCGGATCAGCCTAGAATTAAACTACATGACGTGGATTACAATATGATTCTGATTTTTTTAAAGAATATCTAATGAAACGATTACATAGATTAACTGCTATTTTAGTAAAATTACAATCAAAAAAAGTAGTTCTTGCAGCAGATTTAGCAGACAAATTTGAAGTGAGTACCCGTACGATCTATAGAGATATGCAAGCACTTATGGATGCCGGTGTTCCTATAGGAGCAGAAGCAGGTACAGGATATTATTTGGTTGACGGATATTCGTTACCTCCTATAATGTTTACAGAGACAGAAGCAAATGCATTACTCACAGCTTCTAAAATTATCGAAACCAACAATGATCAATCATTGATCACCGAATACCAAGAAGCTATCGATAAGGTAAAAGCTGTACTTAAGTCCACTCAAAAGAAAAAATTAGAGATTCTTGAACAACGCATGTATACATTTGGACAAGAAACAGCAATAACTAGTAATAGTCTTTCTATCATTCAGCAAGCGATTACAGACCTAAGAGTTTTAGAAATACAATACTCTGATGCGCAAAGACAATTTTCAAATAGAGAAATAGAACCTCTAGGGGTTTATTTTGCTAATAATACTTGGATCATGATTGCCTATTGTAGATTAAGAAAAGATTATCGAGAATTTAGAACCGATAGAATCTCTAATTTAATCCAAAAACAAGCATTTTATGCCCCAAGAAATTTTACTTTAGAAAATTACTATAAAGAGAGGTATCAAGGGTATTCGATCTAAAATATTTCAAAAAAATACTACTGACATAAGGTTGTCATCAACCTTATTTAATTTTGATATCAGTTAACATCTAGAACACAAATATCATGATTAGTTTATTGTTTAATTCTGTATCAACATCAGATCAAAATACAGTATCTATGCAAATAGAACCAAAAGTAATTGAAGTAGTATCATTTGAAGTATATCCAGGGTATTCTAAAGAAGAAGCAAAAGAAGCATTAACCGCCTTAAACGATATTATCAAATTTTATTATGGCTTTATAGAAAGAATTACTGCCAATAACAATGAGGGTAAATATATTGATATCATATACTGGAAAGATATGGAATCTGCCAAAGCAGCTGCTGCCGAATTAAATAAAAACGAAGCTGCTAGCGAAATTTTTAAAATTATCAGGCCAGAAACTATAGAAATGAATCATTTTACATCTTTTAACCAATTTGAATAATGTGACGACTAACGTAGTCTTCTAAAATCAAATTACTATTTTTAAAAAAGTATTTAAAAAATATATATGATTCCTGAACATATTGTTTCCAGAAAAGGCCCAAGAAGCACAAAAGATTTACAACCGGAAGTATTAGAATATCTTAATAAAGGCGAGATAGAAACAGCTAACCTCATTGAATGGTTGGCAGTAAATCAATTACAATTACTAAAAAAAGTGCTCGAGGACATTAATAAGTCTGATTGGTATGATATTTTTCACGAAGCAGTAGTTGCTCAAAAAAAACCTTCTGCTAATTCAACAACAAAAGTCATCGGAACTACTTTTTTAGAATTGACAGAAGATAAAAAGGTTTTAGATCATCTTACCAATCATACTTCTGATGTGCCTAGATGTTGGGCGGCGTATTGGGCAGGAATCTCAAAACCTAATATTACTCAAAAGTTAGAAGCAATAGAGCCATTTGCGGCAGATTCACATTTTGGTGTACGAGAAGTAGCTATTTTTGCTACAAAAGAAGCAATCATTGATGATTTGGATACAGCAATTCAAATTTTATCTTCATGGACTTCAAATAGTGACGAAAATATACGTCGTTATGCAATAGAAGCTACAAGACCAATAGGAGTATGGACAAAAAAAATAGATACTCTTAAAGAAAATCCCAATAAAGGTTTGCCTATATTAGAACCATTGATGGCAGATGCTTCAAAATATGTAAGAGATGCTACAGGAAATTGGCTCAATGATGTAAGCAAAAGTAAACCAGATTGGGTAATCCAAATCTGTAAAAAATGGGAGAGAAATTCTCCAACTAAAGAAACTCAATATATCATTAAAAGAGGATTAAGATCTATTAATAAGTAAGATAAATATCCCACCGAATAATAAGAACTCCACATGTATTGTGAATAATATTTTTTTTAGATTATTTTTTTATTAAAAAACTATTAAAACATCTTCTTTTTAGGATATTTTTGGTGTGTTTCTATTAGGTTTTTTATAGCTTTAATGAACTTTAAAGACCAATTTAAGTTCTAAAAAATAGATTACCTTCTTAATGAATATTATTCACACCAGTATGGAGTGTTATCCCATAGCAAAAGTGGGTGGACTCGCAGATGTAGTAGGAGCATTACCAAAATATCAAAATAATTTAGGGTATAATGTAACGGTTATCACACCCTTTTATAATAATTCGTTTGTAGCAAATGCAGATGTAAGTGATATACATTCTTCAAAAATTATATTGGGCGATCATGATCATGAGTACACATTAAAAAAACTTGTTTCTCCAGATTTAGGGTTCTCAGCATATTTTGTTTATATCAAAGGTATATTAGACAGGAGAGAAGTTTATGGACATACAGACGATATCGAAAGAAGTATCGCTTTTCAATTAGCAATTTTAGATTGGTTAACAACAACAAAAGAAAAAGTTGATGTCATACATTGCCATGATCACCATACTGGATTGATTCCTTTTTTAATGACCAATACTGATCAATTCAGTTCATTACAAAATATACCTACCATACTTACCATTCATAATGCGCAGTATCAAGGTCACATGTCATATGATAAGCTGCACTATCTCCCATCATTTGACCAAGAAAGAATAGGTCTTTTAGATTGGTATGGTTCTCTAAATCCTTTGGCTGCAGGAATAAAATGTGCATGGAAAGTGACTACAGTTTCTCCCAACTATATGCAAGAACTGCAAAAAGAAGCTAACGGATTAGAAGGGTTATTACAACAAGAGAAACAAAAATGTACCGGAGTGCTTAATGGGATTGATATTAATACCTGGAATCCCGAAACAGATTCTATGTTGGTAAAAAACTATTCTGTATCTAGTGTAATCAGCGGGAAACAAGAAAATAAAAGATGGTTATGTGATCAATTTAACCTTAATTATGATCTTCCATTATTTGGATTTATAGGTCGATTAGTAGGAGAAAAAGGAGCTGATCTACTACCAGAAATTGTAAAAGATACTCTACAAGATTCACAATTAAACTTCCTATTTCTAGGTTCTGGCCATCAAGAAATAGAAGAGCAATTATTGGAATTACAGGAGGAGTTCAAAGGTTTGTATAATGTATTTATCGGATATGATGAGAAACTTTCTCATCGTATTTATGCAGGAGCAGATTTCTTGATCATGCCATCACGAGTTGAACCTTGTGGATTAAATCAAATGTATGCATTACGATATGGAACCATACCTATTGTAAGAAGAACAGGAGGATTAAAAGATACCGTAATCGATATCGGTGATAATGGATTTGGTATTTGTCATGATCAAACCTCTGTCTGGGATGTTTGCTATTCTATACAAAGAGGAGTAAAATTATATAAAGAACAACCACAATATCAAAAAATACAAAAACAAAACATGCAAATTGATAACTCATGGGATCAATCTGCTAACCAATACATAAACATATACAAATCTTTAACACAACAACAATGATCAACAAAAAAGTCCTGGCAATAATATTAGGAGGGGGGCAAGGCACTCGGCTATTTCCACTCACAGAAAAACGTTCAAAACCGGCAGTATCTATAGCAGGAAAATATAGACTAGTAGATATTCCTATATCTAATTGTATACACTGTGATATAAAAAGAATGTTTGTATTGACTCAATTTAATTCGGCTTCATTAAATCGACACATCAAAAATACATATGTCTTCAGTTCTTTTAGTGACGCTTTTGTTGATATTCTTGCTGCAGAACAAACACCTGATAACAAAACATGGTATCAAGGTACAGCAGATGCAGTACGACAATCTATGTATCACCTGCTAAATCATGAATTTGAATACGCATTGATTCTTTCAGGAGATCAGTTATATAAAATGGATTTTAACGAAATGTTGGATGAACATATAGAAAAAGGAGCTGATATTTCTATAGCAACATTACCTGTTAAGCCCAAAGAAGCTACGCAATTTGGGATTTTAAAAACCAATGAAGAAAGTTTTATTTCTTCTTTTATAGAAAAACCTTCGTTAGATAAATTACCTGGCTGGGAATCTGAAGTTAGTGAAGAAATGAAAAATGAAGATAGACAATACCTGGCCTCTATGGGGATTTATATCTTTAATAAACAATTGCTAATAGATATTTTATCTGATCCTGATACCATAGATTTTGGAAAAGAAATTATACCTCAGTCTATAGGTAAGCATAATGTTTTAGCATATCAATATGAAGGATACTGGACAGATATCGGAAATGTGCCTGCATTTTTTGAAGCCAATATTAGTCTCACTGATGATATTCCACAATTTGATCTTTTTAGTAAAAATAGCTCTGTTTTAACTCGGCCTAGAATTCTTCCTCCTACAAAAATGTCGGGAACAACAATACACAAATCAATGATTGCAGAAGGTTGTATTATCAATGCTAAAGAAATTAAACGATCTGTAATTGGTATACGATCAAGGATTGGCAAAGATACTGTGATCAAAAATACATATATGATTGGGAGTAACTCTTATCAAGAAGTTGAAGAATTAGAACATAATAAAAAGGAAGGAGTACCTTCTTTGGGAGTAGGAGAAAATTGCTACATCAATAATACTATTATAGACAAAGATGCCTGTATTGGCGATAATGTACATATAGAAGGAGGAGAACATCTCGAAGATGTAGAACACGACTCCTATATCATACGAGAAGGAGTAGTTGTGATAAAAAGTCGATCTGTGATCCCTGACGGTTTTAGAATTAGCTAACTGATTCTAATTTAATTTTCTTGAAAATAAAAAGCATACATGAATAATGTAATAGTACATAGTTTTTTTTCTGATTTTGATATTAATCTTTTTAAGGCAGGCAAACACTATCGTTTATATGAAAAACTAGGATCGCATATCACCTCGGTCAATGGTGTAAAAGGAACATATTTTGCGGTTTGGGCACCTGCGGCAAAATCTGTATCTGTAATTGGAGATTTTAATTATTGGACAGAAGGAAAACATCAACTTAATGTACGTTGGGATTCATCGGGTATTTGGGAAGGTTTTATCCCGGGAGTCACAATGGGAGCATTGTATAAATACAAGATACATTCTAATCATAATGATATAAAAACAGAAAAAGCAGATCCTTATGCCAGGCGATGTGAACATCCACCTAAAACGGCGTCAGTAGTTTGGGATAGTCAATATGATTGGAACGATCGTTCTTGGATGCAAAAAAGACATCAAAATAATGCAATTGATGCTCCATTTTCTGTGTATGAAGTTCATTTAGGATCTTGGAAAAAAAAGATAGAAGAAGATAGGTCTTTATCATATACTGAATTATCTGAAGAACTGGTAAATTATGTAAAAGAAATGCAATTTACTCATGTAGAGTTAATGCCAGTCATGGAACATCCCTATGATCCTTCTTGGGGATATCAAATTACAGGGTATTTTGCGCCAACGAGTCGATTTGGATATCCTGAAGAGTTCAAAACACTGGTAGACAAATTACATCAAAATGATATTGGTATTATCTTGGACTGGGTTCCATCACATTTTCCCGAAGATGCTCATGGGTTAGGTTTTTTTGATGGAACATGTCTTTATGAACATCCAGATCGAAAAAAAGGATATCATCCCGATTGGAAAAGCTTAATTTTTAATTACGAACGTAATGAAGTAAAAAGCTTTTTGATAAGCAATGCACTTTTTTGGTTGGATGAATATCATATAGACGGTTTACGAGTAGATGCAGTAGCATCAATGCTATTTCTCGATTATTCTAGAGAAGATGGCGAATGGGATGCAAATATATATGGAGGAAGAGAAAATCTGGCAGCAATAGATTTTATGAAAGAATTAAATACAGAAATCTATAGCAGTTTTCCTGATGTACAAACTATTGCAGAAGAATCAACTTCTTTTCCGATGGTTTCAAAACCAACATATCTTGGAGGTTTAGGTTTTGGTATGAAATGGATGATGGGGTGGATGCACGATACATTACTATATTTTGCAAAAGAGTCTGTTCACCGCAAGTTTCACCAAAATGATCTTACTTTTAGTATGACATATGCTTTTACCGAAAATTTTATGCTTCCGCTATCGCATGATGAAGTTGTGTATGGTAAAAGGAGTATTATTGGCAGAATGCCCGGTGACGAGTGGCAGCAGTTTGCTAATTTGAGGCTTCTGTATAGCTATATGTTCACACATCCCGGAACAAATCTTTTATTTATGGGAGCTGAATTTGCGCAAAGAGATGAATGGAATTTTATTGAAAGTTTAGACTGGCACCTTTTGCAATACCAATATCATAATGGTATAAAAAATACAATAAAAGACCTTAATATTCTTTATAGAAATAATGAAGCATTATTCGAACAACAGTTTAATATATCTGGTTTTGAATGGATTACCTATGACGACCATGAGAATTCTATTATAGCTTACATCCGAAAAGATCTCAAAAATGAAAAACCTTTGATTGTAGTGTGCAATTTTACACCTGTACCTCGTGTAGAGTATCGCATTGGTTTACCTCAAGAAGGAGTTTTAGAAGAAGTATTTAATAGTGATCATAAAAAATATGGTGGTAGTGGAGTATCAAATACAAACCAAATACAGATCGAAAACAAGAAATGGCATTATCGAGAACACTCTGCAAAAATAAAAATACCACCATTGGCTACAGTAGTTTTGAGATACAATAATTGAATTCTAATATTTTGATAATGAATCAACTATTGTTTTATTTTAATTAGAGTATAAGCAATATTTAAAGAATTGTTAATTCAAACGTTTTCGTAGTTTTTTTTTAATAAATAATAAAGAAAATGATTTTGAAATCGTTTAAGATATTGTTCTTTTACAATACAAGAAACCCAAGTTTAATTTGAAAAAGAAAATCCTATGATTGTCAATACAGAGTTAGAGCATAAAGGAAATTTATTTCCAGGAAAAATAATCTCCTTTTCTCAAGATGTAGACAAATTAAATTTTATTACAGAAAATGGAGTTATTTTACAGATTACGATCTTACGTGGTAGTGTAATACGTTTTCGATATGCAACAGACAAAAATTTTGAAAAAGATTTTTCTTACGCTATTAGCGAAAGTGGTGCCAGAGGATATAGTAAATTAGAAGTAGAAGAGCACGATGCTCATTATACAATTATCACATCACGAGTACAAATCACTATTGGCAAATCAGATATCAAAACAATTATCTATGATCTCGAAGGAAATGTTGTATGCAAAGATGATTGGGGTTTTCATTGGGAGCAAAGCTATGAATATGGTGGTAATATTGTAAAGATGAGTAAGTCTGCTCCTTTGGGAGAATGCTACTATGGTTTAGGAGACAAACCTATGCACTTAAACTTAAAAGGAAAACGTATAGAAAATTGGGCAACTGATCAATATGCTTTTGGAAAAGATCAAGATCCGCTATATAAAAGTGTTCCTTTCTATATAGGAATGTATGAAGAAAGAGCGTATGGGATATTTTTTGATAATACCTTTAGAAGTTATTTTGACTTTTGTAATGAGCGTCGCAACGTAACCAGCTTTTGGGCGCAAGGAGGAGAAATGAATTACTATTTCTTTTATGGTCCAAATATGCAAGATGTTATTACAAGATATACTGATCTCACTGGTAAGCCGGAGTTACCTCCATTATGGGCTTTAGGATATCATCAATGCAAATGGAGTTATTATCCTGAAAGTAAGGTAAAAGAAATTACAGGCAGATTCAGAGAACTTCAGATTCCTTGCGATGCTATTTATCTTGATATTGACTATATGGAAGGATTTAGATGTTTCACTTGGAATAAAGAATATTTCCCGGATCCAAAACGGATGGTTCAGGAGTTATCAGAAGATGGATTTAAGACCATTGTGATTATAGACCCTGGGATAAAGATAGACGATGAGTATTTTGTCTATCAAGAAGCTATGGAAAAAGACTACTTCTGTAAGAGGGCAGATGGACCATACATGAGAGGAAAAGTTTGGCCTGGCGAATGTTATTTCCCGGATTTTACAAATCCGGAAGTTAGAGAATGGTGGTCTGGGTTATTTAAAGAAATTATTGACGAAATAGGAGTAAAAGGGGTTTGGAATGATATGAACGAGCCTGCAGTTATGGAAGTTCCGGGAAAAACATTTCCGGGAGATGTTCGACATAACTACGATGGCAACCCTTGTAGCCATAGAAAAGCGCATAATATTTATGGTACTCAAATGGCAAGAGCTACTTATGAGGGAGTAAAACGTTTTGCATATCCCAAAAGGCCATTTATAATTACAAGATCAGCATATTCTGGCGCACAAAGATATACATCATCCTGGACAGGTGATAATGTTGCTACCTGGGAACATCTATGGATTGCCAATATACAAGCACAAAGAATGAGTATGAGTGGTATGTCTTTTACAGGAAGTGATATCGGTGGATTTGCTGAGCATCCAACAGGAGAATTATATGCACGTTGGATTCAATTAGGAGTATTTCATCCTTTTTGCCGTACTCACTCTTCAGGAGATCATGGTAACCAAGAACCATGGACATTTGGAGAAGAAGTCGTAGATGTAACCCGAAAATTTGTAGAATTACGATATCAGCTACTCCCATATTTGTACACAATGTTCTGGGAATATGCAAAAGATGGAATACCAATGCTAAAACCATTAGTATTATTTGATCAAAATGACCCTCAAACACATTATAGAACAGACGAGTTTATATTTGGTAACCAGATTTTAGTCTGTCCCGTACAAGAACCCAATGCCAAAGGAAGAAGAATGTATATTCCTAGAGGTAATTGGTATAATTACTGGACACGAGAATATACAAAAGGTGGAATGGAGCAGTGGGTAGATGCAGATCTTGATATCATACCACTTTTTATCAAAGAAGGAGCAATCATACCAAAATACCCTATTCAACAATATGTAGGAGAAAAGAAAATAGAACAATTAAAATTAGAAGTATATTATAAATTAGGTAGTAAAGAAGTTTCAAGTGTGTTTGAAGATGATCAGGATGGTTATGGGTATACCAAAGGAAGGTTTAGTTTACGTAGTTTTTCTCTAACAGGTAAAGAAAATCAGGTCATTATTCAACAACATAAAAACGGAAGCTATATTACCGAGTACGATACAATGAAGATCGAGATTATAGGACTTCCATTTAAAATTAGTCAAATCGAATTAGACAATGTTTCAGTGACACTAGAGAGTCTGCATTTTGATGATCAAAATAATACGATTGTAGTCCCTAAGGATTTTACAGAACTTCATATTAGTTCAAAATAAATTCATGCTATTTTATTAGTATTGAAACGTCGTTTATCTTTGTTTTATACTTTTTGACGTTTTTATTGATGATATTTTTATGTGTTTTTTGATGAAAGAGCTTTATTTTTGTAGCTTTAAATAAAAAATATTTTAGATTTAAATGAAGACTCGAAATACAATAATTTTAATAGGAACATTTGTAATGTTTTTGTCCTGTGCAACCAATCCGTTTACAGGTAAACAAACATTGGCACTTGTACCAAACTCAAAAATATTACCAATGGCTTTTCAACAATATGATAAGTTTTTGGGAGAAAATAAAGTTGTAAAAGGTACTTCTGATGCAGAAATGGTTAAAAGAGTAGGTCAAAAAATCTCTAGAGCAGCAGAAAGATGGTTAAATGCAAATGGGCATCAAGGATATCTCAAAGATTATAAGTGGGAATACAATCTTGTAGATGATAAAACCGTTAATGCCTGGTGTATGCCAGGAGGTAAAATTGTATTTTATACAGGTATTTTACCAATTGCAAAAGATGAAACAGGTATTGCAGCCATAATGGGGCACGAAGTTGCACATGCTTTGGCTAATCATGGTCAACAACGTATGAGTGCAGGTCAAATTCAACAAGTTGCAGGTGCGGCCACATCTGTAGCAGTAGGAGGCCAAAGTGAAGCAACACAAAGAATTGTAGGTCAAGCCTTTGGGTTAGGTAGCCAATATGGTGTTATGCTACCCTTCAGTAGAAAACACGAAACCGAAGCAGATGAGATAGGGATACAATTAATGGCAATTGCCGGATATAATCCTGATGAAGCTGCTGACCTTTGGAGACGTATGAAAGCTAATAGTGGCGGGCAAGCTCCACCAGAATTTATGAGTACACACCCATCTAGTGATACCCGTATTGCAAATCTTACTGCATGGGCTCCTAGAGCTCGAGCTGAAGCCAAAAAATTTGGGATAACAACTTTTAAATAATCGTAAACTCTCAATACTTAAAAAGATTATACTTAAATTAGAAGCCGTTCTAAATATTTAGAACGGTTTTTTAATATCTACTCAATGCAAAAAACATTACCTAAGGGGCATAAAAAACTTTTAAATGCCTGGGCCTTCTATGATTGGGCTAACTCTGTTTATAATTTAACCATTTCTTCTGCTGTTTTTCCTATCTTTTGGGGGGCGTTAACTATCATAAGAAATGATCAAGGAGACATTATTAGTGATACTGTTCGTTTTTTAGGATATGATTTTAATAACGATTCATTAATTAGTTATGTCACAGCTTTAGCGTTTTTGGTGGTGTCTTTTATTAGCCCTTTGTTATCCGGTATTGCAGATTATGTTGGAAACAAAAAAAACTTCTTAAAATTCTTTTGCTATCTGGGAGCCGTCTCTTGTATAGGTCTATATTGGTTCAGCCTTGATTATCTATGGTTTGGTCTTTTATGTTATTTCTTGGCGCTCATCGGTTTCTGGGCAAGTTTGGTTTTTTACAACTCATATCTTCCTGATATTGCTTTTCCAGAACAACAAGATGCCATAAGTGCAAAAGGATACTCTCTTGGATATATTGGTAGTGTTTTATTACTGATCATCAATTTGGTAATGATCTTAAAATACGAATGGTTTGGTTTTGAAAACGAAGGAACACCCACGCGACTTTCTTTTGTTATGGTAGGTATTTGGTGGATAGGGTTTAGCCAATATACATATTATTACCTTCCAAAAGGAAACAAGAAAGATGCGTTAACTTCATCTGTAGTTTTTAATGGTTTTAAAGAACTAAAAAAAGTGTGGAATGCGCTAAAAGACAATCTTAAGTTAAGAAGATATTTGGGAGCTTTCTTTGTGTATAGCATGGCTGTACAAACCATCATGCTTATTGCAACATACTTTGGCATAGAAGAGTTAGACTGGGGCGAACAAAATGCAACAACAGGCTTAATCATCAGTATTTTATTGATTCAACTTGTAGCGGTTTTGGGAGCTATATTAACCTCAAAAGCATCATCAAAATTTGGTAATATCAAGACACTAATTACTGTTAATATTATCTGGATAGGAATTTGTATTTATGCGTATACAATTACAACTCCTTTTCAGTTTTATATCGCTGCTGCTATTGTAGGAATGGTCATGGGAGGTATACAAGCTTTATCCAGATCTACATACTCTAAGTTTTTACCAAAAGAAACTATAGATACCGCTTCATATTTTAGCTTTTATGACGTAGCTGAAAAAATAGGTATAGTTATTGGTATGTTTTCTTATGGGATTGTTGCACAAATTATGGGTAGTGTACGATACTCAATTTTATTTTTGATCTTATTTTTTGCGGTTGGGCTTATCTTATTGTTCAGAGTACCCAGACAAAAAGAATAATTTTGATCAAAAACATATTTTTTAGATATGTTAAATAAAAATTAGACAATTGGGTAACTGCTTTACTACCATAAATCTAGTATCATTGATATGTTAAAGTGTGGCAAATTTCCCCAATAAAATCGAAGCAAATCAACTCTAATCGTAATATAATAGTATTGGATACGTTATTCTTATTAGCTATTTTTATCATATAAAATATACAACTATGAAAAAACTTTTGTTATTGCTAGTAGTAATTGTACTGGCATCATGTGGTTCAAGTCAACAAACAGTAATAGCCGCAAAAAAAACTTTGAAAGGAGAATGGTCTCTAGATAATATTTCTTATGATCAATCGGGTATTTTTGAAGTAAATTTATACAATGATGCTTCTGCAGAATGTTTTACAGGAAGTATCTGGAAGTTTATCCCAAATAACAATACCGGTACATATGATGTAAATCAAAGTAGTTGTGTTTCTACAGGTGCTAGAAACTTTAGATTTACAATTCCTAAGCCAGAAGGTGATGGTACATATTATTTTATGTTTAAACCAATTAATGCAAAGAAAAAGAGTACTAATAATAATGCAGGATATAGAATGGCTTTGCAACACCTTGATAGTACTACAATGACATGGGCTATGACTGTTAGCTTAGAAGGGAAACCTTTTGTTATTACAATGAATTTTAATAAAATATAATAAAATCAAAACTTTAAGTGATGAATAAAACTCTTAAAAAAATAGGAGCAACAATAATGGTTTTCGCTATGTTAACTAGTTGCGAGGCAGTAAAAAACTCTAACAATACGCAACGAGGAGCTGTAATCGGTACTGCTGCCGGGGCTGTATTAGGAGGTATTATTGGTAATAATGTAAAAAAGAAAAACTCTGCACTAGGAGCCGTAATTGGTGGTGTAGTAGGAGGAGTTGCCGGAGGAGTTATCGGTAAACAAATGGATAAGCAGGCTCAAAAAATTGAATCTGAAATACCGGGAGCAGAAGTAACAAGAGTAGGAGAAGGTATCGATGTTGTTTTTGATGAAAACAGTGGTGTTTATTTTGCAACAAATAAATATGACCTGAACGCAAAATCAAAAGCGAATTTAGATAAGTTGGCGGGTATTTTTAAAGAATATCCTGATACTAATATCGTAGTAGAAGGACATACAGATAGTACTGGTAATGATAGTTATAATATGACCTTGTCAAAAAACAGAGCAAATGCAGTAACAAACTATTTAGTTTCAAAAGGAATTAGTAAAGGACGTCTTACTACATATGCTCATGGTGAAACATTACCAAAATACGACAACTCTACTCCAGAAGGAAGAGCAAAAAATAGAAGAGTAGAATTAGGTATTGTAGCGAATGAGAAAATGAAGCAAGATGCTCAAAATCAAGTAAAACAGTAAGCATAAAGCTTTTCAAGATAAAAATCCTGACTGTAATGTCAGGATTTTTTTATGATTATAAGCGAATGGCAATGTATTATTTTGTGTATCTTCATTATCAGAATGAAAACGTTACATACAATAATTGTTGGTGGGGGACTAGCTGGCTTAACAAGTGCAATTCATTTAAGCAAGCATGGAAGTAAAGTTTCTGTATTTGAAAAAAACACATATCCAAAACATAAAGTTTGTGGAGAATATATATCTAATGAAGTTTTACCATATCTGGAGTATCTTGATATCGATATTAATACAATACAACCTGTATGGATTTCAAAACTATCGATAAGTACACAAAAGAGGGATCAAATCACTCATAAACTACCTTTAGGAGGCTTTGGGATAAGCAGATATACTTTAGATCATTTTTTATATAAAAAAGCATTAGAACAAGGCGTAACGTTTTTTCATGAACAGGTTCTAGACATTAAATATCATGAAAACACCTTTTACGTTCACACAAATAAAGGTGATTTTGAAGCAGATTATGTTCTAGGAGCCTATGGAAAGCGTTCTATTCTAGATAAAACACTACAAAGAAGCTTTAGTTTTAAAAAATCTCCTTGGCTTGCTGTAAAAGCACATTACGAAAGTGATTTTGATCCAGAATTAGTTGCATTACATAACTTCAGAGGTGGATATTGTGGGCTTTCTATGGTAGAAGATCAAAAAATTAATGCTTGTTACTTAGTAAACTACAATAGTTTCAAAAATTATAAAGACATTACTTCTTTTCAAGAATCAGAAATATCGCAAAACCCTCACCTTGATTCATTTTTTAAGAACGCTAACTTACTGTTTGACAAACCTATTACAATAAGTCAAATCAATTTTAGTAGAAAAAAACCTGTAGAGAATCATATTTTTATGATCGGTGATGCAGCAGGGCTTATTCATCCGCTCTGTGGTAATGGTATGGCTATGGCAATACAAAGCTCACAAATACTTTGCGAATTATTACTTACAAAAACCAAAGAACGTACACTTGAAGAAAGAAAATATATAGAAAGACTATACCAAAAAAAGTGGAATTCCACATTTTCCAGAAGGTTGTATGCAGGAAGAATTTTACAAAGAATTTTACTTAAAGAAAATCTACAACAATACTCTTTTAAAATAGCAAGCAAACTGCCAAAGGTAGTACCAACGATCATCAAACAAACTCATGGAAAACCTATAACTATAGCATGCTAATCAATTTAAAACATAGAAGTAATGAAGTAGAGTTAATGGATAATCCAAATATTGAGGATAAAGCATTACAAATCGCACTTGCTGATATATCAAAAGTTAATAAATTATTAGGTGGTAATGCAATCACAATTCGAGCAGTGAATTCGATGATAAAAGATATTGATACATCCAAAGAGATCATTATAATCGACCTAGGATGTGGAGATGGAGAAATGTTAAGGGCAATTGCTCGTATATTTAGAAAAAAAGAAAGAGCTGTAAAATTATTAGGCATAGATTTAAGTAAAAAGAGCCTATTGTATGCACAGAAATTAAGTGAAAACTATCCTGAAATCCAATATATGCATCAAGATCTTCTTGAAATGAAAGTTTCAGAATTCTCTTGCGACATTATTATCAGTACATTGACATTACATCATCTGACTAATGAAGACATAAAAAAGATAATGTATAAATCATTACAGTTAGCAAAAAAAGGTATAATTATTAATGATTTACACCGTAGTGCTTTAGCATACTATTTATTCAAAATTTTCAGCTTCTTTTTTATAAAAGGCTATGTAGCCAAAAATGATGGATTGGTGTCTATCAAAAGAGCATTTAAAAAACAAGATCTTATACAATATGCCAAAGATCTTAATCTTACAAACTATAAGATTACATGGAAATGGGCATTTCGATATAGATGGATCATAAATAACTCATAAATCAAATAAAAAAATAAAATTTGAATGTAAGAATTAATACTGTCGTCAAACAACTCCCTCAATATGTAAGAGAAACAAAGGAGATCCTACCGTTTGTCTCTGATTGGCTATCAAACCAGAACGATCGTTTCAGAAGAAAAGTAATTAAAATTTTTGAAAATGCTGCTGTTGACAAACGTTACGGAATCATGAATATTGAAGAAGTGTTTACAGCGACATCGTTTCAAGAAAAAAATGATATTTACATAAGAGAGGTTAAAAAGTTAGGGGCATCTGTTTTACAAAAAGCACTTCGACAATCAAATTGGGATTCTGAATCTTTGGATTATATCATAACAGTAAGTTGTACGGGGATTATGATTCCTTCTCTGGATGCATATTTAATCAATGACCTTAATCTAAGACAAGATATCGTTAGGCTTCCGGTCACAGAAATGGGTTGTGCAGCAGGGATATCCGGTATGATTTATGCCAGAAATTTTTTGAATGCAAATCCGGGAAAAAGAGCGGCTGTTATTGCTATAGAAGCCCCTACAGCTACTTTTCAATTAGATGATTATAGTATGACCAATATGGTAAGTGCTGCGATATTTGGTGACGGAGCTGCCTGTACCTTGCTATCGTCAGAAGAAAATGCTGTTGGTCCAAAAATTATTGGAGACGAAATGTATCATTTTTATAATGCAACTACTATGATGGGCTTTGATTTGACCAATAATGGATTGCAAATGATACTCAATCCCAAAGTGCCAGAAACCATATCAGAGCATTTTCCGAGAGTGATCCATCCGTTTCTTAAAAAATATGGCAAAACAATAGAAGAAGTAGATCATTTAATTTTTCATCCGGGAGGAA
Source organism: Aquimarina algicola (assembly GCF_006443095.1). Classification (GTDB taxonomy): domain Bacteria; phylum Bacteroidota; class Bacteroidia; order Flavobacteriales; family Flavobacteriaceae; genus Aquimarina; species Aquimarina algicola. The sequence goes on along the minus strand of NZ_VFWZ01000001.1, from coordinate 253,103 downwards.
AGAAAATCGTTCAAACTGTAGAAGAACTCTTTGGTCATTTAGGAAAAAATATAGATGAAACAAAGACTATTTTGAGAGAATATGGTAACATGAGTAGTGCAACGGTTTTGTATGTTTTAGAGCGTTTTATGGATAAAAATCCAAAAGAAGGAGACACGGGTTTAATGCTTAGCTTTGGTCCGGGCTTTTCTGCACAACGAGTATTATTAGAATGGTAAAACAAGTTTTGAACAAAGATTAAAAAATAGTAAATAAGCTATGGATTTTGAAGGTAAAAATGAATGGGCTATCATTTTGGGTGGAAGTACGGGTTTGGGAATTGCTACGGCCAAAAAATTAGCCTTTCATGGCATGAATATTATCATCATTCATCGCAATCGTAAAAGCGAAATGCATGAGATCGAATCCAATTTCGCAAATATTAGAGACATCGGGGTACAACTTCTTTCATATAATATCGATCTATTGCGTTTACAAAAAAGAAATGAAGTAGCCGAGAACCTTTTAAAAACTATTGGACAAGGAAAAATCAAGGCATTGATTCATAGTGTCGCCAAAGGCAATTTAAAACCTATGGTAGACGAAGAATTTGTCTTAAAAAATGATGATTTTCACCTTACAATTGATGCAATGGCGATAAGCCTATATGATTGGGTCAAAACCATTTTTGATCATAATCTGTTTGCCAAAAAATCAACAGTATTATCTTTTACTAGTGAAGGAAGTCAAAAAGCATGGAAACATTATGCGGCAGTGTCAGCAGCAAAAGCAGCTTTAGAAACAATAACAAGAAGTATTGCATTAGAATTTGCTCCTCATGGGATCACGGCAAATTGCCTACAACCCGGCGCTGTTGATACACAATCATTACGAATGATCCCGGAACATCAACAAATTATTGACCATAGCGTTCAACGAAACCCATTTAATAGAATAACACAACCCGAAGATGTAGCTAATGTGGTATATTTACTATGTAAGGACGAGGCATCATGGATTAATGGCTGTGTGATCCCAGTAAATGGGGGAGAACATCTAAATTAAATATAAATCATAACAGGATTATAATACTCTAAAATATTACTAAAATCATGAGATACAAATTCATCTTCATATTACCACTTTTATACATTTTATCTTGTAGCAGTGATAATTCTCCAAACACAGACAATTCTTCTGGAGAAGAAAATTCAAATACAGAAAACCCTGATTCTGGTGAACAAAACAATACCCTTGCAGAGGTTACAAAAGTTTTTGTTTCGGGAAATGAAAATAATTACTCTTTCAGTGTTGAGATTAAAAGTCCTGACACCGGTTGCGATCAGTATGCAAACTGGTGGGAAGTTATTTCTGAAGATGGAGAATTGATTTTTCGTCGTATTTTGGGACATAGCCATGTAAACGAACAACCATTTTCTAGATCAGGAAGCCCTGTAGCTATTTCTAAAAACCAGATTGTTTATGTAAGAGCTCATATGAACAATTCCGGCTATGGAAATGTTGTTTTTAAAGGGAGCGTAGAAACCGGTTTTGAAAAAAGTACTTTAGAAAGTTCTTTTGCAAGCAATTTAGAAAACGTTTCTCCTTTGCCTCAAAATTGTGCTTTTTAACATATAATAGCCGTGACAAAGGACAATATCATACAGGAACTTCCGTATAGCAAACCTTTTTTGTTTGTAGATGAGATTATAGCAGTAAATGAGCATCAAATTAAAGGAACCTATACCTTTCGTGAAGACGAATACTTTTATCAAGGGCATTTTAAAAATAATCCAATTACTCCAGGAGTAATCCTTACAGAATGTATGGCTCAAATAGGGCTGGCATCTTTTGGTATTTTTTTAATTAAAAACTCCTTGAACCAAAATCAACTCAGTATCGCAATCACAAGTAGTGAAATTGATTTTTATAAACCAGTACTACCGGGAGAGAAGGTTTCAGTCATTGCTGACAAAGAATATTTCAGGTTTAATAAATTAAAATGTAAAGTGGCAATGTACAATGCAAATGATACACTTGTTGCCAAAGGAACTATTGCCGGTATGGCTTTTCAACAAAAAAAATAGCACCAGAGAATTAAAAAGAAAGCGAAAACTTTACTTTAAAAAATTTAATACAATCACAGAAAGTGATGAAGAATAGAAGAGTAGTAATTACCGGATTAGGTGTAGTTTCTCCAAATGGAACGAACATTTCAGATTTTAGAAATGCAATACAAAAGGGGAGTAGTGGGATTCGTTATATTGAAGAGTTGAACAATTTAAATTTTTCATGTCAAATAGCTGGAAAACCGATATATGAAAGTAGTTATTTAAATAATTACTTCAATAAATTACAATTAAGAGGATTGAATGCTTCTGGCATGGAATATGGCGTTATTGCAGGTATAGATGCTTGGAAAGATGCTGGTTTAGAGATCAACAAAAATGAAACTCCACTTTGGGATGCTGGTATTATTTTTGGCACAGGAATATTGGGGGTAGATAAATTTAGAGAAGCAATTTATAAAGTAGATGAGGGTCAAGTTAGACGATTAGGAAGCACCACTGTAATCCAAACCATGGCAAGCGGCATAAGTGCTTTTTTAGGAGGTATATTGGGTTGCGGAAATATCGTTACAACAAACTCTTCGGCATGTAGTACAGGTACAGAAGCTGTATTGTTGGCTTACGAACGTATTAAAAATGAGCAAGCAGAAATTATACTAGCAGGAAGTACAAGCGATAGCGGGCCATATGTTTGGGGAGGTTTTGATGCTATGCGCATTTTACCATATAAATACAATAATGATCCAGTATCAGCTTCAAGACCAATGAGTGCCTCGGCTAGTGGGTTCGTTCCAGGAAGTGGAGCAGGAGCATTGGTAATAGAAAGCTTAAGTAGTGCACAAAAAAGAGGAGCTACAATTTATGCAGAGATTTTAGGAGGTCACATCAATAGCGGAGGCCAACGTAATGAAGGGAGTATGACTGCTCCCAATAGTGAGGCAGTACAACGCTGTATAATAAAAGCGATACAAGATGCAAAAATTCAACCAAATGACATCGATGCAATAAATGGTCATTTAACAGCTACGAGTAAAGATAGTCTAGAGATCAAGAATTGGTGTACTGCACTAAACCGTAAAAAGAAAGATTTTCCTTATATAAACTCTTTAAAAAGCCTTACAGGGCATTGTTTGGCAGCTTCGGGAAGTATAGAAAGCGTTGCAACAGTATTACAAATCAAAGAAGGTTTTATTTTTGGTAATATCAATTCTGAAGATTTACATCCTGATATCGTGGCAATGGTTGATCGAGAAAAAATTCCTGAAAAAACAATTGATTTTTCTCCAAATATTATAGCAAAAGCTAGTTTTGGGTTTGGAGATGTGAATGCATGTATTATCTTTAAAAAATACTAAACAAAATATTAGAATTATAAAAACTGATGACACAAGAAGAATTACTTTCAAAATTAAAGACTATTATTACTCCATATGTTCAGAATGAGAAGGCACTAGGTGAGTTAAATGAAGAAACTGATTTTATCAAAGATTTAGAAATCAATTCTGCAAACCTCGTAGATGTAGCTTTAGATGTAGAAGACGAGTTTGATATAGAAATTGATAATGAGGCGATGGAAAAAATGCTTACTGTTGGTGCGTCTGTATCAATTATTGAACAAAAACTAGCTGAAAAGTGATCGGAAATGATATTGTAGACATACAATTAGCTCACATACAAAGTAATTGGCAGAGGAGGGGTTGGATGCAAAAAATATATACTCCTAAAGAACAAAATCTTATACTCAAGTCTACAAATCCTGAGAGAGAAGTTTGGATATTATGGACAATGAAAGAAGCGACTTATAAGGCTCATCAGAGACGATTTGGGTTACAACCAAAATACAATCCCAAAAGTTTTGAATGTGATACTATCCAAAAAAGAGTAATCATTGATGATTTTGAATATGAGATAAATACCTCTATAACAAACGAATATATCTATAGTGTTGCATTCTTATCAAATATAAATTATACTTCTGAAGTATTTACTGGAAAATATGAGGCAAAAAAAAGAGTAAAAGAACTTTTGAATCATAAGTCGGTAAAAGCGTTACAAATACATATGGATAAAGATACTAACGGAATCCCAATACTTAAAAACAATCATACCAAAATTGATATTCCTTTTTCTTTAACTCATCATGGCAAGTTTTCAGCATTTGCTATTTTACAATAGGAAAATGAAACTCTATGTCTAACTTATTCTTTAGACGTTCGTCATGAATATTCACGTTAAAATCACTGGTGTAAATAGTTGTTTTTCCTAATAATGTGGAATCATTCAAAGAGAATGTAATGATGATTTCTTTTTCAACACCTTTGATGGTAAGATTACCGATTACTTTATAGGTGTTTTTACCAAAAGAAACCACTTGATTACTTTTGAAAGAAATTGTAGGGTATTTTCGTTTATAAAAAAACTTTTCCCACATCAAATGACCATCACGCAAAAAGTTATTGGTATCGATAGTTTTTACAGAGGCTTTACCACTAAAGCTCGCATTATCAACATCATTGGGATTAAAATTAATTTTTAAGTCAACAATAGAGATAGTTCCTTTTGTGTTTTCTTCTACAAAATCAAACGAAATCTTAGATTTTTCGGTATCGAATTCTAAATTTTTGACATCATCGATTAGTGCATACTTATCAGATGTATTTTGTCTAGAGTTATTAGGAGGTGTAATCTGGCTAAACCCTTGTATATTAATAATATAAATAAGTATTTTGATTCCGAAAATGATCTTCATTGAACTACAATTTTATAATCCCAATGTAATGAATTACTGATTATCGTACTAAGAATAATTGATAATTAAAATCAGAAAAAATTCATAAAATAAATATAAAGTAATAGAAATGAACGAATTGAATATAAAAAAAGTAATAAATTAGAGAGTACTAAAGGATGTTTTATTTTAAAATTTTAGTATTATGAAAAATAAAGAAAAGCCAAAAAGAACAAGACGTTTTGCTGATTTTCAGAATAAGTATAGAAGATCTTCAAACTTTGGATATGGTTCAAAGAGAGATCAATTTGCTATAGCCGGTAATGGTGAATTATTAGCAAATGATGACAATTCTGATAAAGAATAATATAAAGTAAGGTATAGACAAATGAAAATTAAACTTATTTTTCTGGTTGCTTTTAGTTGCCTATGTATCAGTTGTTCTTCATCTAAAAAGACAGCATATACAATTTCTCAAATTGAAAATTTAGATCAATTAATCCATTCTAAAAAATTTGAGATACAGTCTGATTGGGCATATCCGATGGTAACTAATAGTATTTCACAAATTGCAAATAGTGGGCTTCTTCAGCCTGGTAGTTCGGCAAATGCGATTAATTTAATTGGTAATGCTAATTATTTTAAAATAGATCAAGATAGTATTTCTATGTATTTACCATTTTTTGGAGAACGAAGGCTCAGTACGACTTATAATAGTCAAGACGTGGCGATACAGTTTAATGGGCAACCAAGTGATTTGAAGATTCAAAAAAATGATAGCAAACAAGTTTATGAAATACGATTTTCTGCCAAAACAAATAATGACAATCACGATGTGTTTATAACATTGGCTCCAAATCTAACAGGTACGATTGCAATAAATAGTACATTTCGAACAGCAATTAATTATAAAGGAGCGATAATTGCATTGTCTGATAAAAAATAAAGAAAGTGGTATACAGTCACTATAACTTGAAATCATAAGAAGGAAGGTAAACTTTACAAATATTCTATTTTACATAATATAAATTATAGTACAAAATATCCTCATACTTTTCTGTTAATCAGTTTTTTAAGTTTCTAGTTATGGTTACCTACGATACTGCATTAATAGATTCGTTACGAATCAGAATCAAGATGTCAAAGATCAACGTTTTAGACAAACGTTTAATTGAGGAATATGTCGCTTATTATCCTAGTTCTGAACTTCTTGACGATGATTTAAAGAAAGCCCAACCAGTTGTTCGAGTTACTAACGGTATAACTTATCGTTTTTATCCAAAAGCATACATCAACGTACATAAAAAATCAATCGAATACCTAGTTATACAATTGTCTGCTAAAATGCTTAAGAAAAACTATTTCGATGGTATTCAAGCCTCAAATATACGTGCTATTTATAATGACATCATGGATTTTGGTATATTTTGGGTTGATTTTAACCATTTTTTGGATGGATTAGTCACTGATATAGACATTTGCATAAACCAAAATATCACCCCTAAAGAATTTCAGGTTGCCCAAAAGATGATTAAAACCACTCTTTTACCTGCAAAAGAACCTTTGGTTTGGTTTCCAAATAGAGAAAATAATATTGGTATCGAGTTTAACAAGCGTGATAAGGCAACTCCTAGTATTCCTCACATGATCGCTTATTATAAAGGTGCTGAATTACTTGACGAAAAAAAATCCCTTACTTTCTATAAAGCATACTTAGAACCTATGCCAGCAGGTATACTAAATAATCTTTTTCGCTTTGAGTTTACTATTAAGAGTTCAAAACATTTCGCTTATTTGCGCAAAAAAGGCGTTTTAACGCATGATCTAAAGACTCTTAATGACTTGCTTTCAATTCCTTCTAAAGAGCTCTATAGTATCGCTAAAACAGGTATTCCGTTATATACGAGAAAACGTGAAGTTTCACACTCTACAGAAGGATTAAAACCTATGGATATCGCAATCAGATATTATATAGAAAAACTTATTGAATTAGGTTTTGACACAGAGCGTTTAGTGGGCTTTATTCATGATATAGATTGCCCTGTTGCTAGATCAAGAACTAAAACCAAAGTAAAGAAAATTATAAACTCATTTACGAGCGTTTCTGAGAACTCAAATAGACTTTTACAACGTAACGATAACGCAGGTCATTTTCTGTCAAAATTAGGCTTTAAAATATGATTAAAAAGACCTCTTTTTTTGTCATTCTCAAAAATGACAAAATCCCGACTAATGATAGTCGGGATTACCTTAACAAATATGTTAATAATTAACCCTAAAAAAACACTCAAATGGAACACAAAAAAAAGCTACTGGAATTCAGACAATTTTTGATTGAAAAACTAGTCTATTATGATTCAAAAATTAAAGATTCAAGAGGCCAAAAAGACGAAGATTATTTTACAATGAAGTTTGTAACCTACAATGAATTGCTAACCAAATTAGATGAACTATGAAACTAACAAAAACATTCCTATTCCCTTTACGAATTATGTTAGCGTACCATGTTCTACGCTTAACGAAGTTTGAAAACAGAATTCACAGAGGAAAACAATTGACAACAAAACAAAATAACCGCCTTCAAATAAGTAAACAATGGGTAAAATCGATAAATCAAATTTTAGAGATATGACATCTAAGGAACTTGAACAACTAATTAAAGAAACTCAAAAACGTATACAACAACACAATTTCAACATTGAGCAAATTTCAAAAGGATGTCTAGAATTTTTTGATTTATGCGATAAAGCAATAGCACAGACAGAAAAAGAACTACAAGATTTTCAAAAACTACTAAAAAAATATGATAAAAATTAAGATCACATTACACAATGACGATTTCGAAACTTTTAGAGCATCTGTTCGCACCGTTTATGGCTGCACTATAGTTTCTGCAAAATATTGTCTTAAACAAAATTTCTGGACTATCAAATTTAAAGTCAAAGACGCTCATACCGCTTTTAGACTAGGTGGTCACTTTCAAAACTCAATTAACCTTAAAAAACACTGCTCATGAGACAATATATATCATTCGAAAACGAACCTTTTATGATTCAGGCTCTAATTAAGTTAGGTTGTGAATATGAACAAATATTTCAAGTTGAATTTTACTCTTGTTTTCAAGTATTCAACCTTACTTCAGATCAAGCTTTTGAACTATGTATGACAATGCACGAGCTCAAACGCAAAAAACAATTACAAACAATTCAAACAACTTATTATAAAAAACACTAAATTATGAGTAAAAACGTTGATCACTATAGAGGTTATGCATTTTCATTCAAACGCACTAAAACAAAGCCAAATACGTGTAGTTCCTGTGAATTCTTTTTTGATCACAAAAGGCACGATCACGTAGGTTTCTGTAGAAAGTGGACTGAAGTGCAAAAGAAATACGATACTTGTAATCGTTGGGAACAATTCGAAACCCCTTTCGAAGACTATAACCCCTCCCCTTTTCAAGAAATGCCAAAAGTATATTACCAAGAATTAAAATTAGATTTCTAATGAAACGCATAAAACCAAACGAAAACAAAATGAGCTTAGAACTAAAATTTTTCATTTTCTGGGCAATAACAGTAATAACTGCAATAATCATAATAAAGCATGCTTAAAAATTACACAGCCAAACAATTATCAAGTGAAACAGGTTATAGCGTTTCTTATGCAGCAAAGCTCTTAACCGAAATACGCAAAGAATATAACGTTAAAAGAGTCACAAAATCTCACGTAGACGCTTACTTTTGTGTGCCAACTTAAATAAAAATTTTTTGCTTAAAAACTAGACAAAATACGATATTGTTAGATAAAACGCGATAATTTTAGATTGTCGCGTTTTTTTGTGATTTTATTTGTAGTTCAAAACAAGCAATAAATATGGAAATTGTAAAAATAACAGGACAAACAAAACTAAACGAGGAACGCATTACGCGCCCAGTAGGTGCATTAATGCTTACCTGCTCTCAACCTTTTGCATCTTTAACCAATGAAAGCATTACCGCTTACATAGAAAGATCAAATGGTAATAACCACAAAATATTCACTGATATTCCCTTAAAAGCATTGATTGCACTTACTCTGAACGGTGATGTTACAGTTCAGCAAAATGATGCAAGTTTCGAAGCTATCATTGATTTAAATATTGGTCACTCAATCCCTTTAAATGGTGATGAATCTTTAAAGTTCAGCCTTAAAGGTCTTAAAGCTGCTGTAGAGTATAAAATCAACACTATTGATTATCCTTCTATAGCTCGTAACACTGTAAGAGTAGAAAGAAATGTTATGAACGCTGACGAACGTAGCAGATTGATTAACGTTGAAAACAGCCATGTATGTGTTATTGAAGGCGTTGATAAAATTGACGAAATGAACGTCAAGTATGAAAACGGTCGTACTATCAAGTTGGAAAAACCTGAAATCATTGCGCTTTCAAGATTCTTAGACTCTGAAAAAATTATAGATCGAAGCGATGGTAGTGTGCAACCCGAGGTTGAAGGTCTAGTTTCTTTGTCTCTTATAGGTGCTGTTGAATTAGATGTTTACTCTGATGGCGGTGACCCTATTACATTCTATCTTAAAACCTTTTACAATTCAGTTCAATAAAATATAATCATTCTTCATTAATTGTGTTTCATTCTTCCCCTACTCGCATGCCCCGTAAGGCAGAGATTAGGGGATTCTTCAAAAAACTTCTATGGGATTTTTCAAAGATTTAGGTAAAGCAATAAGTAAACCTTTTAGAGAGGTTGGTAGAACTGCTAGAGCTGTAGCTAGAAACCCAGCAGAAGGAATAAAAAGAATAGGTAGAAGTATAAATGGTGGGATTGATAATGTAGGTAGAAGTATTGACAAAGCCACATTTGGCGTTACAGGACGTTTCAAACTTCCCGATAGTTTTACCGCTGGATCTTTTGCAGATACTTTTCTAAACAATGCAAGTCTAGGAGCTATCAAACAATTAGAAGGTGATGACGCTTTGTCTAGGCTTACAAGAAAAGTAACCAATTCTCTAGGACTCCCAACAAACCTATTAACAGATCAAGTTAACCGAATAAGAAATATTGCAGACGCTATTGATGATGGGAATTTTAAGCATGCGTTTAATGAGTTTCAAAATGCGGCAGACCCATTACAACAAGGTTACGAACTAAATAACGGAGTTGTTGACACTATAAGACGAGGGTTTAACACTTACGATTCTGTAAAAGATTACAAAACAAATTTAACAAACAACTTTAACAACATACTTAACATGGCGAATAGAGACGTTTTAAACATTCTTGCTCAAGGTGTTGACTTAGGACGTGTGAAGCATTCTTCAAGATCAATATTAGAGCAATCAGAAGCCTTTTTGAAAGCTCATGGTATTTCACATTCATATAGACGCGGTAATGCTCTTAGACTTGGTTATATCACTATTAATGATACAAACAAGTTAAAAGAAAAGCTTTTGCAAACTGTTGCTGCTGGTACTGGTTCTACTGGTGCTGTATCTAAACCTAATTCAAGAAGTCAAACACCTGGCATCGTTCAACAGCCTAATGACTCGATTTTAGAAGAAATTATCAAAAATCCTTCAATCGTGAATGATATCATAAAACAAACCGGAACAACAGCTAATAACATTCCTACTCAAACAAGCTCTAATATATTCGAGCAATTTAAGAATATAGCTGCTCAAACATGGGGCAGACGTGATGAAATTCTAAGGGGAATAGGCGGTGTTATTGTAGATGAAGCAGGTAGAACAGATCAAGGACGCGAAATAAACAGGCAAGCAACAGAAAGCTGGTTAGAAAAAAACTGGTGGAAACTTGCATTAGGTGTTTTAAGCGTTGTTTTAGTCACTTTATTATCTGTTAAGCTATTTTCATCAAATAAACCTAGAAGACGCTAAAAATAACTATTAAAATCAATATAATGGCATATAATAACAATAGAGGTAATTACAATAACGGTTACCAAAATCAAAACCAGCAGCAAAACGCTAAGAAGTCAGGTGCTGTATATAAGAAGATCAGTAAGGGTGACTTTCAGGGAAAAGACATCATAAACGCATGGAATAAAAGTAGGTCGAGAGGTATGATAACCGCTACTGTTGCTCCATATTATAACACTGATTACAAAAAGCCTGTTGAATCTGAATCAGGTCATAGATATGTTAAAATGATGGCTGTTGTCACTTATCAATCAAGCGGCCAGGAGAAAAAAATACCTTGTCTCATGAATATGAGTACTCGTGTTGTTGTTTTGCAAGAAATCGGTATGGTTATCAGTCCTAACGGTTCAGGTCATACAAGCAGTGGAAAAAAAGTAACTGGATATTTCGGAAAATTCACAAGATAAAATACACTTTATGAAAGCATTAAATACAATTATTACGGTTATAAAGATTGCTGCTAAATATGGCGCAATGATCGTAACACTAGTAGAAGTTTTAAACTTCGCAGCAGATAAATTTGAAAAACTAAAAACCCCAAATAATGAAAGCATCACTTCTAAAGTTTAAGTTGTTCTTATATATATGGGTAATTAAACAACTATATTCCTACAATCGTGTACCCACAAAAACAATTTACGCGCAAGCATGGTTGGAAACAGGCGGTTTCACCAGTGCTATTTTTAAAGAAAATCACAACTTGTTTGGAATGCGTCAAGCAAAGGTTAGAAAAAATTTTGCCACTGGTACGAATCGCAGTCATGCTACTTATAAGAATCATCTTGATAGTATCAGGGATTATTTCGAGCGCCAAAAATATTTTAACATTCCTGACGGAACAACTAGCACATATATTGACGCTACTGTAAAGAGCAATTACGCAGAGGATTCCAATTACAAGCAAAAGTGGTTTAACCTTTCCGATACTGTAAAAACTCCATTAGGTACAAAAACACTCCTAGGTTTTTTTTTGTTCTCTTCGCTCTGCTAGCATTTGCACAGTACTTAATTATTAAGTATTCAGGAAAAAACAAACGTAAAAAAAGATAATTAATAACTCATAAAACAAACAAAATGGTAATAGTATTAGATTACGCAAAAAAGTACTGGTATTACGGTGTTATAGCAATATTAGCTTTAGTACTTGTATTCAAAAAAAAAAAGTAAACCAAAACGTCGAAGAAGACGCAAATAAAGTTCTAAGTAATAGTGGTGTTTCTGATGCTCTTGAAAAAGATATAATTAGAAACGCTGCTATTCGTTTAGGGCATGACTTAGGAACAATTTATCCTGCGTGGGATCCTCGCTCGTGGAGTGAAAATGATAAAGAGGTATTTGATACCATAAACGGCTTATCAACTTCCTTTCAGTGGGATAGAGTTAAAGAAGTCTATAACAAAACAGTCGCTGTAGGTCGTTCTCTAGAGACTGATTTAGTTAGCAAATTAGATTCAAAATATTATTCACAATTAAAGTTTAAGTAATGCATTTGATATATATAAATGATCTTGGAAAAATGGAAACTTTACCCATTCCAGCGTCCAAGCAAGTGACCACAAGACAGGCAGGAACTGTTATTGCTTTTGTGAGCAACGGACAACGTTTTTACTTCAAATCGGACAATCCAGAAAATTACCCGCTAGAAGATATCGAATCGTACAATGTTTTAGCTCCTAGTCCTGTATTGATACACCTACAAGATTATATTGACGAAGGACGTTTTTTAGATTTTACAAACGGGCAATTTCTTGATATACAGAATGATAACGTTTACGAATTTCCTTCAGAACAAGTGGACGAAGCTCCTGTTTCAGATTCGAATGACCCTGTGTATTTTGCTTCTCAATTTGGTGGTGGTTCTCATACAGATCAAGGAAACAATGTGACAGCTAGTCATGCTACAAGAGACTTCCCTCCTACTATACGTATGGATAGAATTGACAATAATAATGACCAAGTTCTTTATTCAACCGATAACCTTGAACTAGGAGAATCATACAGAATTCTTATAGATGGCAGACAGGATATGTTTGCTAGTGGTGATAATATCTTTACGGTAACTAAAGGAGATCATCCGAACGGTAGACAAATTAATACTTTACAGTAATTAAATTGCGGTAAAACCATAAATTTATATACAAAAAAAGCCTTTCATCGAAAAAATATGTCTTTTGCTTGTGTTTTTGATTTAAAATAATACATTTGTGCTAACATTGAATTTCAACACTTCAAAACACTACATTATGACACAACAATACACATTAAAAGGCTTTTTTTGTACCCATAATCCACATAATCGCATTGCGTAAGTACGTTAATGCTTTTTTTATGTTCTTATGTATATAAAAAGTTCAATCGCTAAAGTTGTTTGGCTTGACGGTAATTATAAGTGGTTTAAGATCACCAATACGTCTTTGCAAAAAGCAGCTTATCGAATTCAGCAGCACCCGCAATTCCATTACATGAAGCTTTACGAATACAACAAAAAATCTAAAGTTATAGGTAGAAAAATTGGCTGGGTCACTAGAAATAATTTTGGAGAAGAGTAAAAAGTATTACACTTAAAACCTGTTTCGCAGCGTAGCTTAACCCCTACAACGCTCAAAATAAGTATAATATAAAAAAAATGCCCGAAAAGGACACAACTCACTTAACGGGCTAACATTTTTTCAACATGGCAAATATATATAAAAAAACCGAAAAATCAGTTTCGCATACTATAAATTATAGTACAAATGTATTTATTGTAGCAAAAAGGCGAATACCACGTATTTGATATAATATCAGATATAACTACGCGGTAGCGTATTATATCGACAGATATTATGTCAAAGCCGTTTTGCGACATGCCTTACACATTCGTAGCTATAATGTAATATTATAAAAATATCCCAGGATAATTCTATTTCATAGTAATCGTAGCTACTTGGGTCATTAATAATTCCAAAAAAGCTATTGTTTAATCATCCCGCTCACATTTGTAGCTATAATTTACTCACAAGGTTAATATTTTAAATTTTGGAGTTCATGATTGCTTCGCAGTTGCCGTTATGTAAAATTGCCGCGCCCAACCGCTTTATTGTTTTGTAAATAAAAATGCTTAATGCATTTTTCTCTACACACAATTTGCCAACGCTTGGCCACACCAAAAAAAGCAAACACTTTTAGGTAGCTTATAAATCGCGTATTTGATAAAATATATACGTGATAAAAGTTTTTACGCCATTCTCGTGAAGGTTCCCGCATAAGTATAAAATTACTCTAACGAGATAATTTCTATACACATGCTAACTGTAGAACACAGATTAAACATTTTAAGGGTTTGCATATCTTTTTGTCTTGATACAAAAAGAAATCGACTTTAGGAGATTCACGAACACTTAAACAATAATAATCTTGTGAGCTAAACAAAAAAATCAAGGCTGCATAAAACTTTGGAAACAATGTACGACTCAATCGCTTTTGCCAACGCTTCATCTGTGTAAAAACGTAAGCTCTATAGCTCTATTTTACATAATAGTTTAAATACTTTCATCTATCAATCCATTGTCTAAAATCCTTGGTTGTTGCAGTACTCGTAATTAAAGAATTAGACAAACCTTTTACCTTTATTGATAACCTATTTTTACTGTAGGATACTATTTTTTCTATAAAAGTAATGTTCACTATATAGCTTCTGTTTATTCTAAAAAAATGTTCTGGATTCAACTCACTACATAATAAACCTATAGATTTTGAGATACTGTGTAACTCGGCATTAGTATCTTTGAATTTACAAAAATCCCCACAGGCTTCTATATAACAAACATCTTCAGTATTTACGAGTTTTATACCTTCAGGTTTTTTTATAGCAAATCGTTTTTTGTAACTATTTTTTTGTTCAATAACAACTTTAAATTGTTGAAAAAAATCTTTTTCGTTGAACTTTTTATGAAATAAACTTTGATACTTATTTAGTGCTTCATCAATATCTTTTTGAGCATAAGGTTTTAAAATATAAGCAATTCCGTTAGTTTTAAATGCTTGTAACAAATGTTCATCAAAGGCAGTACAAAAAATTATTGGTGTTGAAACTTCTATAGCATTGAAAATATCGAATGACATCCCTCCTATTATTTTAATATCAGATAATATCAAATCATAACTCATTTTTTCAAGATATGATATGGATTCGTTAACAGAGCGTGTATGAGTATATTCAAAATCTGATTTTAAAGATTCAGTTACATAAGCAAATAACTTTTTAAATGCTGGAGTTTCATCTTCTATAATTAGAATATTCATAGGTTCTTAATACTTTTTAGTCTACAATTTTTAACAATGGTAATGTTATCATAAACTCATTTTCAGATTCCTCAATCTCAATCATCTTGTCTGAAAGTAATTCATAACGTTTTTTTAAACTTTTTAATCCTGTACCAAAAGACTCATTTGTTTCTTTTGGTTTAGAAATAGTATTGATAACCTTTACATCTTTATTTTCAATTTTAATTGTTGTAACAATTACCCTATTATTTTCGGGTTGGTTGTGTTTAACAATATTTTCCAACGCCGTTAATAATACGCCACTCGGTAAGTATTTATCTGTAACAAGGTTTTCTTCTGTTATATTAAATTGATAGTCATTTTCAAATCGTGTTTCAATAAAATAAATATAGTTTTTAGCCAATACTATTTCATCTTCTAAACTCACAATGTCTTCTTCATTCGTTTTTATTAAATAACGATATAAAGAAGCTAGGTTTGAAATATACTCCTTTACCTTTTCTTTAGGTGAATAATCAACAAGTGCATCAATAGTGTTCAAACTATTGTATAAAAAGTGAGGATTGAATTGAGACCTTAATAACCTTAATTCTAGTTCTTTTTGAGTATTTGAAAACGTAGTAGCTCTTAATTGATATTCATAATATTTTTTAGCCGAAATTAATGCCAGTGGAATGGCTAAATCACCTAAAGAGCTATAAACATTCATTAAAAAAAATTCACCAAAAGGCTTAAGTATTTTCCAATTAACAAAACCATCACGCGATATTTCACCAGATAAAAAAGTAATAAAACCAACTAACCAAAAACTTAATAAACTTAAAACAGCTAGAGCAACAAAATTTTTATTTTTTATTAGAAAATAATAAAGCAATTCTTTAATTATAAACATTAATAAAAATACTTTAAGCCAAAAAACAGGAATATCTATAAAATATTCTACCAGAGTGTACTTATCAACATAGAATTTAAAAATTAGAAATATTGTAGCAATTAAAAGATAACCGCCAATAATTTTATAGTCCGATTTATTTAGTTTAATAGTATTCATATTTCAATATCAGTAAATTTATAAAAAATAAAATGATGATTACGGAGTCATCAAATATTGAAGAAATACCATTGGAAGTTGTGATTGGTCTGCGTTTGTAAACATTACATAACCTCATTTTGATTCAGGTTCGATAACAAAAATACTAGTATAACCAGCATTGTTACCACCATGTCCATAAGCTGACCCAAAGGGCAAAGTAACTTTTGCAAACCCAAGTGTCCAGTCTGTAACACCTAATTGTTTTTGAGGATGTCCATCGGGTAAAGTAAATTGAATTTTAAAAAGCTCGTCATAGCTTTCTTTGGATAAGCCTTCTTTATTAATTAAAGCAATTAACCATTTAGAAAAATCTAAAGCTTCTGAATGTATGGAAAATGCCGAACCAAATATTTTTGGGTCATCATCTTCGCCAACAACTTTTTCATCTTTGTATCCCTCTGCTTTATTCTTCATATTATAAGAATCTTGAATAAATTTTGTGTACTTCAGGTTTAACTTAGAAGCAACTCTTTCTTGGTATATTTCTTCTAAACCAGCATCGTCTGTTTTTAAAATATGTGCTAAAACTTTAGCCAAGTACTGATACCCTTCTCCAGAATATTGAAAGGCTGTTCCTGGTTCAAAGGAGATGAATAATTTGTTTTCTTTATAATCTGATCTCCAGTTAGGAAATCCTGTTGTATGAGTAAGTACCATTCTGGCTGTTATTTTTTTGTAGCGCTCATCGTGAGCAATAGCTTCATAAGGTAAATATTCGTAAAGAGGTTTATCTAAATCTATTATTCCTTCTTCTACAAAACCCATAATAAAATATGCAAATAATGGCTTTGAAAGCGAAGCTCCTTCAAATAGGGTGCTCTTTGAAACTTGTTTCTCTTCACCTATATCTGCATATCCTTTTGTTAAGTGATAGGCAACCTTACCGTCATTAATAAGTGCCAAAGACAAGCCTGGTACATCAAATGTTTTCATCTGTGATTCAATAAATGCTTCAATTGAATCGGTGGAAACTTCATTACCAATAAGATTTTTTAAGGTGTTTTTAGTGCCTTTTTCTTGCCCATATACTTGATTTTGGAAGATGGACATAATAATTAATAAAGTAATTAGAAATAATTTACGAGTAAATGACATAACTGTTCGTTTTTTGATATTATGCTTGCAAGGTGACCTAATTCAAAAAATAATAGAAGTATAAAAAATTAAACAGGGAGAATAAACAGTTTAGATAGGATAAAATTTAGTTTAGAAGTAATTTAATACTACTATTTTTGAGCCCATTCCACACACATTCCCCTACTCTCCTATCGTCGAACGGGTAATAAGTGTTTCATTACCTTTTTTAAAGAAGCTTTTCGTTATAAAACTTTTAAAGAATATGTAGTGCAAGAAAACTTTGCTTTTACCAAAGCAAAGTGACATAACGCAAGTACATTATAGTACAAATATCATATTTAGATTATATCTTGTTGTTATGCCATTTGTAAGCTATAATTCCATATTATGTAGATGCGAATTAAAATCTATAAATTCTTTTCATAATCCATACTTTGGTTTAATACACGAATAATCAAAATATCAATATCTGTAGTTATATAGAAAATAGTATGAGATTTATAAGAAAATCGTTTTAATGATAGAATAAATTCAGATGCGTCACGTCCAAGACTAGTATTATCTGCTAATACTTGAAACAGCATGTGCATTCCTAATAAGTAATCCTTGGCTTGTTTTAACCCAAATGTTTCAATACCATATTCATACATTTTGGCAAGATCGATCTCTGCCTTTCTTGATACTTTATAAACGCCCATCTGCTCTCATACGTTCTTCGACTTCTTTCATAATATCTGGCACAGATTTATCACTAATACCACTATCCATGCCTTCAGTTATAGCAGCTTTAAGTGCAGAAAACTTTGCTTTTTTAGCTTGGTCACGTCTTACTAAATCACGAAGATATTCACTATCATTTGTAAACTCTCCTGACTTAATCTGAGATTTTATCCACTTATCCTGTTTCTCTGTAAATGTGATCGTTTTTCTAATTGTTGACATAATTAAATGTTTAAATAATCATACTATTGGTGCAATATACAATATTCATTAAACATTCCAAAATTAAGAAACCCTAATTAATGTTCTTGTAATCATTCCCATTCCATACACATTTTGCCTCCACTCCTCTGCCCTTTCTGCAAAAAGAGTATTCCATTACATTTTTAAAGAAATTTTTAGAAAGAAAAAAATCCAAGAAAATTTGAGTCGTAAAAGGCTTTTTACTAAAGCAAAGTCACATAATGCAAGTACATTATAGTACAAAATAGGGTAAAAAATGGTTCACAGAAACTACAAGAATAGACATAGATACAGGAGAAATACTTTCTATGCCTCTCATATACTATTCTATAGTATAGAAATAGTAAGGAGTATTGAATTTAATAGAACTTTCTGCTAAATTCAATACCCCTACTATGATGATTAAGATATCCGATAAGTAGTGCTTATGTTAAGCTTTTCGAAGTTTTGGTTACCTAAAAATTTACTACATCTTTGAAACATCTTTTACATTATCATCGATAACACGTTCTATTAACAAGCGCTTGGGGTCAATGGCTACCTTTACAGGAAGAATATCTACTTCAAAAGTAAAATTCATTTGATTCTCTGTAAACAGTACCTTTTTTGTGAAAAGCAATTCTTTTTCTTCAGCGTCTTTATAAAAACCAATTTCAACCCAATCATGTTGTGGAACTTCATGTTCTTTCCCAGTAGAATCAACGTTAAATTTGGTAGCATTAATGGACATTGTTACTTCGTATTTGCCATTTTCTTTAAGAGTATAAGTAGCTTCTTCCAAACTGTAATCATATAACGTAATCTTTTTAAACCAATCCGTAAGTAAATATTTCAAGTGTTCGGGGACTTGTGGTTCTAAGTAGTTGTCTATAAAATCAGATGTTGTAGGGTAAGGAGCATCTTTATAGGCATATGCTTTTAGAAAATTCTGTAATGCTTCATTCACTTTATCTTCTCCTATATATTCTTGCAGAGCATATAATATCAAACTTCCTTTTCCATAATGGATGTACGCTTGATTCTCTACTTTATACAATGGTTTTTCTTCTTCATTTTCTGTACCCCTTCCTTTTAGATAACGTTCAAAATCATAAGTCAGGAAACGCTTCATTTTAATCGGATCTTTCAGTTCATTTTTCATTACCATTAGAGAAGAATATTCTGCAAAACTTTCTGATAACATGGTTGACCCTTGAACATTAGCCCCAACAACTTGGTGTGCCCAATATTGATGTGCAATCTCGTGGGCAATTGTCGAATGAATAATATTATAATCTTCGGTATTTGAAAGATTTGTAATAAAACCTCCTCCTTCTGTATAGGGCATCGTTCCAGGAAATGCTTGCGCAAAATTATAATATCTGGGAATCTCAACTACTCTAGCTTGTTTATGAAAATAAGGTCCAAAGTTTTGAGTATAGTATTGCAATGCTTTTTCTACAGCATTGAGCATAATATCAATATTATAGGCATGTGCTTTATCATAGTACACTTCAATTGCTGTTCCGTTCCATTTTTTACGAGCTACCTCATATCTGGCCGACATAAAATTGGTAAAGTTTAAAGAACTATGATCATTTTTGTATTTGAAATAGGAACGATTTTTTTCTTTCCATTGTTTTTCTAAAGCCCCTGGAGCAACAGCAATTTGATCGCTTGTTGTAGAAATTATTGTTGAAATATCTACCCAGTCTGATAAGCCTCTTGAAACATAATTTTCGCCTCTTGCATTTTGATCTTCTAGCACATTCATTCCTCTTTGAGGAGGTAAACCATTGGAATTACGATCATTAATATCAGTAATCTCATTAACTACTTCATATCCAAAAACAGGTAAGATGTCTGAACTATCAAAAAAAGTTCCATTTTGAGCAACTCGAATATTAGATACTGTATTTTCGAAACCTTGACTGCTATAATTTGCCTTTAATTCAATATCTATAGTTTCGTTTGGTAGTAAAGCTTTATGTAATTTAAAAATCTGATATCCTAATGCTGTATCATCATGTAGTAGTGCTGCATTTGGAATAGTTACTTTTTTCTTCCAGTTAGATTTCTTTAACGTCATACCATCGGTTCCAAATCCCATAAAATCTATCAGCGAATAGTGTAATGAATCTATAGGTGTTGTTCCTTTATTTTGTATTGTCAGTTTTGCATTAACCTTAACATTTCTTTCATTCGGATACATAGCAACGTTGTAATCAATAGCTGTTATTTTTGGCTGTAAAATCCCTTCATATTTTTTATACTTCTTTTCATAGGATACTTGCATTGCTTTCAGTTCATCTTCTGTATGATATGAATTTAGAATTTGTGTATTGTAATACGTAAAACTAGAAACTGTTATAAATACTACAGTCACAATGACAGTATATCTCACATATGTTTTTGTAAATTGTTTTCGGGCAGATGTCCATCGGTTTCGGATTCCTTTTGAAACTCCTCTTACCCAAAAAGTACTGGCAAAGGTTGTCAAAATAATTCCAAAAAGTATCCAATATAGACTAAACCAATTTTTTGCAATGAGCACTGCCCCGAATCCGTTCATATCTGAATACGTATAATCAGGTGTGAAACCAAGATTTAACATGTATGAGCGAATCCCTAATGTATCTATGATGATAAATTCAAATAAAAATAACAACAATACAGAAACAAAATAAGCTAAGTATTTATGGTTAATAAAGATTTGAAGTGCCATAAAAATAAAAGCCCATGTGATATAAAAAGGCAAACCGGAATATAAAAAATCTAAAACATATACTTCAATTTCTGGGTTTGTATATCCATTAACCAGTTGATAGAATATGGAAATTAGTATTAAAAAGAGGTCAAATACTACATTTATGCTTATTAAAGCGAATAGTTTAGCAAATAAAATTGTAAAAGAATGATGCGGTGTTCCATCGATCACTCCATTAATATGATTATTACGTTCTCTCCAAACTAATTCTCCACTAAAGAAAACAAGCATAATCATACCGACTACCATGCTTATTGGGCGGCTAAAATCCAATATTTTGTGGGTTACGGGGTATGATTGTAAACCATAATATTCAAATCCGTTTATAAGTTTATTCAATAACGTTAAGGCACCTAATAACAGCATAATCTTAAAAGTGTTACTTGTAAAAAGCACATAAAAATTGACTTTAAAAAGACTTATGAATTGTGCCCTTACTGTTTTGAGTTTAAACATCGTTTTAACTACTGGGAAATGAAATGTTTCAGTAGCTTTTGAATGGTTACTTTCTTTCTTAATCTTAGTTACTTTTTGATTTTTCTTAGTGAAAGACAGTGATAGATATGAAATCAACAGCATGATAACCCCGACACTTATCCAGACAATTCTATTCCAAAATAATAAACCGTTAAAAGAGATAATAGTGGTATTCTTTTCTATACTTGTGTAATATTTGCTATCTACAGTATAAGCATTAATCCCTAATACATCGGTCAATGCTGCTAAATTCTCTGTACTTATATCCTGCAAAAATGCTCCTGAAATTAAATACCCGACGATGATGACTATCGTAGCAATAAAAGAGAAAATGGTGCTTTTCCAAGTATTAGCCACTGCAAAAATAATTGCTCCTGCGATAAACATATTTGGCAGAATAAATAACAGGAAATTGTTAATAAAGGCTTCTGCATATAAAACTCCCATTCTGTCTGAGGGAATCATGCCACTTTCTACACCTAAATTTGTTCCTATTATAAACCCTAAAAAAACGCCTAACAAAGGGATTATAGCTAATACTAATGCTCCAAAAAAACGCCCGAAAAAATAGTTAATTTTACGGATAGGAGTACTGAATATGATGTTGTTGAAATTGTGATGATAATCCCTTAAAGCAGCATTATTAAAATATGCAGTGGCAATTAAAAGCCCGAAAAGAGATAACCTTCCAACATAAAAAGTCATGATATGCGGTGCATTTTTTAATGTATTTCCAACAGCACCGCCTAGTGTAATATTTTCATTAGTTATTCCAACTGTCGTAATGAGTGTAAATAAAAACAGAAAAATATATAACATTGGGCTTTTGAGGCCCGTTAGTATTTCTTTAAAAAAAAATGTTCTAAACATAGTTTTGAGTTTATAATTAATTGGTAGATGAAACAGTATTTATTTTTGAGAAAAAAACATCTTCTAGAGTAGGTAATACTTGTGTAAATCCATCACCGGGTTGTTGGGTATCTAAAACATGAATTAATGGCTTCCCTCCTATCATTTTATTAGAAATCACTTTATACTCTTGTAAATAATGTTCTAATTCATTTCTAGAAATCATTTTTTGCCATACCTGACCTTTTATTTCTTCAATGACTGTTTGAGGTTTTCCTTTACAAATTAACTGCCCGTTGTTCATGATAGCCATATGTTGGCACAATTCTCTGACATCTTCTACAATATGAGTAGAAAGAATCACAATGATATTTTCAGCAACATCAGCAAGAAGATTATGAAACCTATTTCTTTCACCCGGATCCAAACCAGCTGTAGGCTCATCGACAATAATTAACTCTGGATTACCAATTAATGCCTGTGCTATCCCTATACGTTGTTTCATCCCTCCAGAAAAACTTTTTACTGCTTTATTTCGCTTTTCATATAGATTTACTTTTTGCAATAAATAGTTCACTAACTCTTTTCGTTCTTTATAATGAACAACCCCTTTTAAGATGGCTAAATGATCCAACAATTGTTTTGCAGTAATTTTTGGATATACCCCAAATTCTTGCGGCAAGTAGCCCAATACTTTTCTCACAGCTACTGGGTTTTTTAACATATCGATTTCTCCCAGGTGTGCTGTTCCGCTATCAGCTTCTTGTAATGTAGCCAGAGTTCTCATTAAAGATGATTTTCCTGCTCCGTTTGGGCCCAATAGCCCGAACATTCCTGTTTCTATTTCTAATGAAAGGTCATTCAAAGCTTTTACACCATTAGCATATGTTTTGTTTAAGTGTTCTATTTTGAGTTTCATATCAGTACGTTTATTAATCTTGCTTCAAAAGAACTTTTAAATGCGTCACTTTTCAATTTTATTTAATCAAATAGCTGATCACAAAAACAAAAAGATCAGTTTCATTAATGAATGAAGTTTATTGATAAAAAAGGGTAGTTTGTGTGATGCTATGGTGAGTTCATTAATAAGAATAGAACTTCATTGATACTTTTGATACTTTTGTAGTTATTACGGATTATGGAATTAATAAATCACAAAAGAATAATTATTGTCAATACGTTGACACTGTTTAGTATTTCGATAATTATTGCAATGCTAATGTCAATATCTGAGTTGAGTACATTAACTTTTAACGCATTTCTTTTTTATTTTTTCCAGGCAGCCAGTAGTATTTTTTTGTTATTAGCGCCTCCAGTGTTTTTAAAAGTATATTGGTTGATTCCCAAATACCTTGTTCCAAAAAAATATATCCAATACGCTATCTATCTAATATTACTAATTATTATTTGGGGGTCAGTTATTGGCATTGCAGAACCATGGATTGATGAACATTGGTTTAATCAAATCGAAGAACCTAAAACTACACCATTTTCGGGAGTAATGGCTATAGCATTTATTATGTTAGTCACTACTTTAGTGAATCTCTCCTATCGATGGTTTATACAGCTTTCCAAAATAAAGCAAATTGAAAATGACAGACTTCAAATGGAACTGTCTTCATTACGAAATCAAATAAGTCCTCATTTCTTTTTTAACACCTTGAATAATCTGTATGCACTTTCTTTAGAAAAATCTGACGAGACCTCAGAAGTAATTTTAAAACTTTCTGAAATGATGCGCTATACTATCTACGATTGTAAAGAAGCTACTGTTTCTATTAGTAGTGAAGTAGCGTATCTGGAAAACTATATCAAATTACAAGAGATGCGTCATCATCAACGTGGATATATTAATTTTGAAAAAGAAATTACAAATGATCAATTACGTATTGCGCCTATGATTTTGATTGTATTTTTAGAAAATGCATTTAAGCATGGGTTTGATTTGCTTGAAAAAGATGCTTTCCTGAAAATTAAATTACACGTAAAAGAAAATACTGTTGGATTTTATATTGAAAACAATTTTAAAGCTACAGATGAGAACAAAGGTGCAGGTATAGGGCTTGAAAATGTAAAAAGAAGATTATCTTTAATTTATCCTACAACACATACACTAGACATTACCATTAAAAACAATGTGTTTTGTGTAAATTTAGAGTTGAATATATGATGAAGTGTATTAGCATAGATGATGAGCCTTTGGCTCATAGAGTGATCAAAAAATACTGTGACAACCTTTCGTTTTTAACCATTCAGAAAGAATGTCATTCTGCTTTGGAAGCTCTCAATTATTTACATGAAAATGAAGTTGATTTAATCTTTTTAGACATTAATATGCCCGAATTAAAAGGGTTAGATTTTTTACGCACACTAACTAATCCGCCTTTGGTCATTGTAACTACAGCTTACCAGGAATACGCTATGGAAGGTTATGAATTGAATGTAATGGATTACTTATTAAAGCCTTTTAGTTTTGAACGTTTTTTAAAAGCCATACAAAAAGTTAAGAATCAAAAAGAATTATTAGATGGATCAGGAAAACAAAACTCAAAACCACAATCAATTCAAAACGAAAATCCGACAATTTCTGTTGAAAGTATTTTTATAAAAGGTGATAAAAAGATACACCAAGTATCATTGGATGAAATTCTATACCTAGAAAGCCTGGGGAGCTATGTCAAAATTCATTTAGCCAATGAAATCATTACTTCATTAGACCGTTTGGCAAATTTTGAGAAGCGGTTACCTGAAAAACAATTTTTACGCATCCATAAATCCTATATTGTTTCTATAAGAAAAATCGACATTATTCAAGGAAATAGATTAAAAATTAATGATGTAAACATTCCAATTGGAAATGTCTATAAACACAATCTAACGAATTTTATTAAATAATAATTAATTCTCATTCTATACATATTTTGTCTCTACACTTCTAGCTTAAAACTACTAAAAACGCTACTTTTTAACCGAACACTAACAGGAACATGATATGTGCCAATAACAATTGTATTCTCTATTATCTTATCCACTTTATTTTTAGAAATTATATATGATTTATGTGTTTGTATAAAGTCCTCAATTGGTAACTGATTTTTGAGTTTCTTTAAAGGCATTTTGATAATGATATCTTCATCTGTAGTAACAATTTTAACATAGTTTTGCATAGCTTCTACAAATAGCACATCTTTTAGATTTATTTTCTTTAGATGCTTTTCTATTTTAAAAAAAAGAAACTTCTCTTTAGTCAAATTGCTATGATAATTAGCAACTTTATTAACCGCCTGTAAAAATCGTTTCAAAGAAATGGGTTTTACTAAATAGTCCAAAACATTGTACTCAAAGCTTTCTAAAGCGTATTTTTCGTAAGCAGTCGTGATGATAATTGAAGGAGCATTTTTTAACTCCTTTAACCAATCAATCCCTTGTATCATTGGCATGTTGATATCCAAAAAGATCAAATCAATTTGATTTTTTTCTAAGTGATGATTTGCTTGTAATACATTTTTACAAAGTGCGATAATATTTAAAAAAGATACTTCCTTGCAGTAATTTGCAATCCCCTCTCTAGCATAAAGCTCGTCGTCAATTATTAAGCAATTGAGTTTTTTCATTTTAAGTGTTACAAGTTAATTGATAAGTTTATTTTATACTTGTCTTTGCTTTTTTCGATATTCAATTTATGTTTATCTGGATACAATAAGAACAATCGTTTTTTTACATTTTGTAACCCAATCCCGCCTACCGAATCTTTTTTAGCTGAAACATCATCAAAGCTATTCTCAACATTTAAGGTAAGCCTCCCTCCTGCTTCTTCAATTTTTATTTTAATTAGATTTATAGTGTTATCTATGTGATAGCTACAATGTTTAAAGGCATTTTCAATAAAAGGAATCAATAATAAAGGTGCGATTTGCAATTTTGGATTTTCTAATTTGATATCATAATCTAATTCAATATCAGATTTCCTACGGACCTCTTCGATTTTTATATACTTCAATATATAGTCCAGTTCTTTTTCCAGTAAAATATGATTTCCACTCTCATATAATTGGTAACGTAAAAGACCTGAAAATTGAAGTAATGTTTCTTTAGCCAAAACATTATCCCTATCTATTAAATGATAAATATTATTAATCCCGTTAAATAGAAAATGTGGATTTAATTGTGCTTTCAAATACTTCAATTCCGTTTTAAAGCTTTCTTCTAAGAGCTCTTGTTTTAATTTCTTATTTTTTGTGTACTCAAAATTTAAAATATAGAAAAAACCAGTTGCTCCATATAAAATATGAAATATGGTATTTGTTATAAAACTTCCAATTAGTGGTTCATTTATATCATAAGTCATATAAAGTAAGTAATCAAAATAGGTTTCAATTATAGAAAACACCAAGATTGAAATAACAAAAAGCACATAAAAACTCAATTTTTTATCAAGCAAAAAAAACTTTGGAAATAACCAAAAGGCTTGAAGATAAAATACCGCAATATTGAAAAAAATCCCATAACTGTATGCATAAGCTAAACTGCCTGAAGAGGTTGTAAAACCATTCCAATTTAATTCTGAACCAAAGGCAATAAACCAATAATTGAAAAACCAAAATAGTAGGTGTCCTACAACAACCAATAGTGTAGTTGGTCTATTCATTTTGAATATTTTAAACAAAAAAAGATATAATTATTATAAACAAAGCTACTTTATAACGCTTATAACCAAAGACTCAACGTTTGTCAACTAATTACAATTTGAGGTTTTTATTTCTCTTTATTTGTTTTGATTTTAACCTTAAAAAATGAGAATACAACTATTCCTCTTTCTATTTTTAATGTCAATATTTTCTGTAATTGCTCAAACTACTGTAGGTAATTCTAAGACCAAGAACAAATTGAAGTTTACTACAAGTTATAATTTTGGAGCCCTTAAAAATTTAGAAATAGCTCCTGTTTCTCGTTATGATTATACAGGTTTGATCTATAAAATTGGCTATGAGAGAATTACTAAAAAGAAGAATTTATTTAATATAGAGTTTGATTATTTAGAATCCACACTGGAAACCGATGTCATTCCTGTTTTAAATTTGGGGTATACAAAATTAGGGTTAGGGATTTCTTATGTAAAGAATATATATAATGACGATAATTTTTCTATTCACTTAGGTTTAAAGTCCAACAGTAATATTTCAACGTATTCTACGAGAAATGGAGAAAGAAATTTATTCAGCCAATCTTTCAGTTTAGCAAGTATATTTAATTATAGAATTAATGAAAAACACAGTTTATTTTCTGAATTGTCAGTTCCTTTTATTTTTTTTAGGAGTACGCATGCAACTTCGGGAATATATTCACTAAAAGATTATCAAGGGTTATCCTGGAGTTTTGGCTACAAATACTCCCCCTTCGAGCAATTTGATTTTACCTTTAATTATAATTTTAATTACGAGAGATTACAAATTACAAGTGCTTTTCGAGAAGTACAACAACAATTAGGTTTTGTATTATTTTTAAATTTTAGATCATGAAAAGGCTTATTTATTTCAGTTTTAATATGCTATTAGTCTCCTGTACAGATACTTTGATTGGAGATGATGGAAAGTTAGATGAAGATATTTATTTGAACTATCAAACAAAAACAGATCTAGAGCTCCCAATAGATGGAGAATGGTATGTAACTGCAGGAGGAAGAACACATATAGAAGGAAGGCATCATTTTATTACTCATGGCACGGGTCAACGATATGCTTATGATATTTTCAAATTAGTAGATGATAGTGCTTATTCTGGGGATGGGGGCACAAATGAAGACACTTTTACATTTGGAGCAACAGTAAATGCTCCTGGTAGTGGAAAGATAATTGCTGTAGAAAATAATATTGAAGACAATAGTAAACCGGGAATTGTAAATAGTGATATTAACAGTAGTAATATCGCTGGAAATTATATAACAATAGATCATCTAAATGGTGAATATTCATTTTTAGCACATTTTAAGCAAGGATCTATTATAGTATCCGTTGGAGATATGGTTACAAAAGGGCAAGAAGTTGGTAAAGCGGGCAATAGTGGGAATTCTTCTGGACCTCATTTGCATTATCATATGCAGAACACACCCGACTATCTCAATGGTTTAGGACTACCTGCACAGTTCAAAAACTACTATGAGAATAATGTATTAAGAGAAAAGGGAGAGCCTGTGAGAGGGCAAAAAATTAATAAAATTAAAACAGAACGTTAGAGAAGTCACATCTGATACGCATTTTGCTTAAACTCCTCTGAATTATTTACTAAAATAGTATTCTATTACATACGTTCTACAAGTCTATTACCAACTACAGATTTATAGACTTCATTTCTAAAAGTTCTACTGATCTTAATTTTATGATCACCAACATATATTAAATTACCTTCAATTTTTTTGACATGATTTAGACCTACCAGATAATATCGATGAATTCGAACAAATTTTTCTTTAGGTAATTCTTCTTCAAGATGTTTTAACGAAACTAAAGTCAGATATTTATCACTATTCGTATGAATTTGTACATAGTCTTTGGCTGTGGTAATGAAAAGAACCTCATCAATCTTTATTTTAACAATCATACCATCACACTTAATAAAGATATGGTCTTTTGTTTCTTTTTGTTCTTCATGCAATTGTTGACTTAACATCTCCGAAAATTGAAGCAAAATCTTTTTACCATTATTTACGTTCCTTCCTAAAGCATTAAAAATCGTATTTAATGAATTATAAAGCACTTCAGGACTTACCTGATTGGTTAATAAATTGAGTTCTGTTTCTATTTGCTTCTGTTCTATTTCTTTAATAGATCCTTCCTTTTTATACCATTCATCAATTAAAAATAAAGTCATCGATAAGCATAATGCCAAAATAATTTCTGTTACAATGGCTATTTTTCCTGAAATACTTAAGAAAAATTCTGACGTAGATATACTTAAGCTAATATATGTAAAGACGTATGAGAGATAGTATGAACAACAAAATGTTATTGCAATAATACCTAATACAAGAAGTAAAATGTAGGAAATAATCTGTTTTTTTAATAAGAACTTGGGCACTAAAACATATAAATTTATGTACACCAATAGCGCATAAGGTATAAAGGTAAAAATATTATTCTTTATATTTTCGACAACACTACTATGGTAATTCAGGTCATGCACACTCCACAACAGCAGAAATAAAACCCAAAAGACCAAATGATTTAGAATTTTACGAAACTTCATAAAGATCTATTTAGGTTAAAAATAACGAATTTAAAATAGACTTGCTTGCTGTTATTTAAGAATTACACCTTGTTTTATCATAAATACAATGTGTTCTGTAACTTTTGAGATATCATCCAAAGGGTTCTTATCTAACACCAAAAAACTGGCTTCATACCCTTCTTTTAACTTCCCTATTTTTCGTTTCGGAAATGTTGTTTTTGTGGCATTTTCTGTCCACATTTTTAATAATTCCAGATTACTAAATACACCTAATTGATATAATAACTGTAGCTCTCCAGACGAATTATCATTATACATATCAGAACCTAATGCCAAGATAACTCCTTCGTCTTTCAGAAGTTTTAGATTGAATTTAATATTACTTAACAAATCCTGATAATTAGGACTTTTTTGTTTTTTGGTAACTAGTGATACAGTAGTCACAACTATAATGCCTTTTTCTTTGGCTAAAATCACATCTTTTTTATGAATATGTTTCCCATTCTTTATTTCTGGAAGGTGAGCTATCTCATCTACTCCGGCATTAACTGCAACATGAAAATCATGAGCAGTTTCAACATGTACACTTACTCTTAATCCTTCAGCGTGAGCTTTCTCTACAATATGAGGGACTAATTTAGGGTTCAGTCCCTTTTTACCAAAATATAATGTGTCATCTTTTCGCTGTTCATATTCTTCAGAATGTAACAGATTTATCTTAATAAAATCAGGTGAAAATGACATAATACTATCCCATTTATGTACTAAATCGTTTTTGTTATCAATTCGAACATAACCATGAAATTCAATTTCTTCAATAGAATTAAAAAGCCCAGCAAAATAACCAAATTCCAGATATCTTTTTCTTAGCGAAATAGGATGCCCACCTGTAGCAGTCAATGGCGCATGAGCCAAACTTACATCTATACCACTAGGTTTATTGTAATTATGCATCAACGGATCTATTCTTTTTTTTATGGAAGAAAGATGTTTAACATAAAATACTCCATTCTTTAGATAGGATGCAATTCTTTTGTCTAGTCCATAAGCACTTTCAAGATTGTGATTATGGGCTTCTGCAAATGGAGGAATTATATATTTACCAGATACATCTATAATAGTATCAGTTCTTTTATCAGTGGCTTTAAAGCTAATTAAGCCTTCTTCACTAACCCATACTGTTTTCTTTTCAAATATCTCACCATTAAACCAACGACCATTCACAAGCTTCATCACTTTACTCTTTGAATTTTTTTTGGCATAAGTAAGTTGTTTATCGACTTTTTGAGCGCTACAAGAAATGCTTAAAAGTCCGCAGAAAATAATGATATTAACCGTATTCATCCCCATTTGAATTTAGATTTTCAATAAAGAAATGATATAAATAACTAATGGTAAAAATTAATAGCCCATAGGTACTTAATAGTAGATAGAATGTAATCCTTGGTAGATAAGATCACCTATTAGAAATACATTCTACTACTCTCCTACCATTGTTTCTAGTACTACGTTTTCATTTTTAATGAAATATTATAGAAGGAAAAGTAGAACACTATTATACCAATGTATAAAGTTTTTTTAGACGAAATTTTATAAAACTACTTATTTATGAATTAGTTTATATAAAGTTCCATTATTATGAAATATTTTATGCTTTTCGGATATAACAGATATTTGACTTTTACAAGTAAACAGTTTTAATGTGTCTTTTTGATCTATTAGATCATAAAATTCATGACCATAAGGAACTTTTGAACCAAAAGAAAAATGATTTGCACCTACACTATTGTAACCCATTACTTCTAGGTGATATTTATTTATAAAACTATTTTCTTCTTTATGATTATTACCTATATAAATTCGGTTAATTTTAGTACTATTATTGATATTTTTATAATCATTTTGTTCTAAAAGTTCTTTAAAATCTAAATTTAGCTCTGTAAATACAATTTTATCATTCTCATAAATAAAGAAATAAGAATGTTTTGTGCTTAATGTTTTTATATATTTTTTTAACTTATCAGTTTCAATAGTCTCCTTAAATATTTGAGCATAACAACTATCGTAATATTGCTTTTTTCTATTTAAAATTTCTTTAATAGGATAATTGAGAGATTTCATTTTTTTAGAAATTCTATTAGATTTAAGATTGTTTTTATCAGAGTGGACTATAGGAAATAAATTTTGACTTGTTTTAATAATTTTATCTGGTTTTAAATAATCGTTTGTTGCACGATATACTAAAGCATATTTTTTTTCATTATTTATTACGTATAAATTAAAATTAGTATCCCACAAAAAAGATTGTGCTTCATATTTATTCCCAATATTAACCGTTATTTCTAAATTAAATTCTTTATCATAAAATAAAAGAGAAGGATATTCTTTTTCATCTACACCAATAAACACATAATAAGATCCGATATCAAAATAACTACTATGTATACCTTGAGCAAATTCCTGGATTGTAAAATTTTCATTTTCTACAAAGTTTTCTACAAAATATACTGTTTTAATATCTCTATTCGTAGTGGAGTCAGACACCATTTTTTCACTTTTAATATTCTCTTTATAGGGATTTTCTTTTTTTGAAAATAATGAGCATGAAAAAATAAATAACGATAATATGATTGCTAAAATGATTTTCTTCATATTTGATACAGAAGATATTATATAAAATTATCTTTTTAATTGTTTTTGATACTATTAATTCTTTCTCTTTCAATTAATAATCAAAAAAGGACAAAACTAGATATTTTATGTCATTAAATATATTTTGTACCAAAAAAGCATTCATAAGATTCAGTAATTAATTGAAGAATGGTAGGTTGATACCTCATCTATTCTGCCATTGTTTTGGGTAAACAAAATACAATGAATTACTATTTCTTTATAAAAGCCGGTAGGATACGATCTGCGGTCATACGCAAGGTATTGGGATAAAAATTATTATGCCCTGTAGCCACCACGATCAGGTCCAATTCTTCTATTAGAATAATAAATTGTCCTCCTCCGCCTTGCGCATTTGGGCAATAATAACGTTTGTCTTCATATTCAAGATTTGCATTCCACCAGAAATACCCATATCCTTCATTAGAAACCCCTTTACAACCTCCAAAATAAATAGCATTATCACCGGTATCTACCACCTTACTCATTGCCTTGGTAATAAATGCTTCAGAAATCAATTGTTGACCATTCCATTTCCCTTTATTCAAGGCTAAAATTCCAAACTTCAACATAGCACGAGAAGTCATCTCGGTACGCCATCCCGCTTCGGGTAGCCCTGTTTCTTCATTCTTATGCCAATTATAATTGGTAATTTCCAATTTGTCAAGCAATTCATTCTTTATAAAATCTTCAGCTGTTCCAGGTACTACAGCATTAATTATTTGCATAACCAATCTTGGTCCAGTACCGTAGCGAAATACTTTTGCATTTGGGGTAATCGGTTGGGTATACTCAAAAATAGCTTGAACTTCCCCCTGTCCTTTTAATCG
Organism: Aquimarina algicola; assembly: GCF_006443095.1. Lineage (GTDB taxonomy): Bacteria > Bacteroidota > Bacteroidia > Flavobacteriales > Flavobacteriaceae > Aquimarina > Aquimarina algicola. Next base: position 220,194 of record NZ_VFWZ01000001.1, on the reverse strand, counting down.
CTCTGGGTTTTTTCGCATTTTCTCTTTATTTTCATCACTGATTTGAATCCCCGTAGTCATCGTTAGTGCCTGATGCAAAGTCGTTTCACCTACTCCTTCTGCAAATGTAGAAGGATCAAGATCTTTCAAAAAACTAGCCACGGGCTTTTCCAGATCATTCATGGTCAAATACCCCAGTTGGATAGCACGACCAAGAGCTAAACTAGTATATGTTTTGGTGGCTGACGCTTGCCCATGAGGTAGATCGATACGCCCTTTTGTAAAATAGGATTCAAACAATAATTTATCTTTATGAGCAATAAGAAAACTATCAAAAATACCATATGCATTTAGAGAGATATGCCGGGCCAACTTAAGAATCATTTCTTTATTACCTCCATCAACACCTAATTCTCCTACAAGAATACCGTCTTTTCTATCCATCGGGGTAGCGTTTATATAGGCTTCTTTGAGTGTTGGTATATCCCAAAATGAGGCTTGTTTTTCTTGAGTTGTAGCTTCAGGGACTTTAGTAGGATTTTCTTGTGAAAATCCGCTATGTATTACGATAAAAAATAGTAAAAATAATATGCTTGTTTTATTTGTCATGATCGTTTAATATTTATAATTGTTTTTTACTGAATATTGGTATAGGTTCTTATTTCTTATTCTCGAGTCTTTGTAACAACCTTTCAGCAAGTAGATAATCTGGATCAATTGTTAATGCCTTTTTGAACATAGTTTTAGCCTTTTCAAGCTGACCTTGATCTCTGCGTACAACACCCATACCGAGATAAGATTCCTTCCCTTCTGGATACACTTGTAAAGAATATTGAAAGATTTTTTCTGCAACAACTACATTCTTATTTCGTATTGCATCTGCACCTAGATTCATTATTGTTGATATTGGTGGATTTATTTTGTGCCCGTATCGATCTGATAATCGATCAAAATGCTGTGTCAATTTATCCAAGGTGTCCAAATTTTCGTAGGGGTTAAAGTCAGGGTATAACCCGATAAGAAATTTTGTGAAATCCATTGCAGGCACATGACCTTGATTCACGAATTCATCTACTTTATAGGTAAAACTTTTAGGTTTATGTTCTTTTAAAATGTGAGAGAATTTAGAAATAGATTCTGTTGTCCTATCAGAATCATCATCACTATAAATAATGTGTAAAAATCTGTTTTTTGTGAGCGTTTTTAACGGTCCTGATTTTATTTTTTGTTCAATTACTGATGGTATATGACTAAGGGAAGGACTGCTTGCAAAGTAGCCATTAAACAGAAGAGGCTTGTTAAGTAATGTGTAAACACTGAAAAAACCACTATTAGAAGCACCAAAAAGAACATTGTACTGAGCGGTTCGATATTTAGTATTAACATGTGGCATTAACTCTGTCTCGAAAAAGTTAATATAACTATCCGGAATTTTTGTGTCTTTACTTTCTCTTGTTGGAAGCAAAATTCTATTTCCCTCAGGTAAATCTATGCCAATGAGTATCATTTCAGGAATTTGTGTCTCACCCATATAGTCAAGTGTTGAAGCTAACATGGCGAATCGAGCTCGATATTCTGATCCCATCATATACAACACAGGGTAAGTTTTCTTAGAACTATCATAGCTGGCGGGTAAATGAATTGATATTGGAATAGTTTTGTGTAAGACTTTGGATTGAAATGAAGAAATCTTACCTAAGGTAACTGCGGGTTCATTACGCTCTATTATACTAGGAAAATCAGAATCGTGTTCAATATTTCCTTGTGCAAAGATGGTGTTAAGTGACATGAGACTTATATATAGTAACAATTTCATCGTCTTCATAATTTTATTATTTATAATATGAATCTGAATAAATGTATAGTTTATTCTAAGTCTAAATTTATTAAGAGGACAAACACCACTATTAAATGATAACCTCATTTCGTCATTGATATAAGGCTTTTGTAAAGAAATTATGGTATTCGTATGTTTAAATGGTATTTTTAATAGATTTTAAGGAGAATATTTATGATTAAAAAATCACTTCGGAATACAATACTTCTTAATATAGGAGCCTTTTTTTTGGTGCTATTGCTTGAGATATTAGGTGGATGGTTATTCAAAGATAACTGGGGTACTAATTATGAATTCTATACATGGCAGTTGAGTTACGCTATTTTTATTATGATTGTCATTTGGTTCAATCATTTTATTCTGATTCCAATGTTTTATGACAAAAGGAAATATTTACTATATGGTATTTTTCTTATTGGAAGTGTATTTCTTGCTGCCTATATAAAAGGATATATGAAAGGCAACTGGATTGGCGTTTATAAAATGTTCTTTTTCCTGATTTATACAACTGGAACTGGGATGGCTGCTTTCTTTTTAAGAAGAAATATGATCATCCAAAGGAAAAATAACGAGAAAGAAAAATTACAAAAAGAGATCGAACTTAACTATTTGAAACAGCAGGTAAATCCACATTTTTTATTTAATTCCTTAAATAGTATTTATTCACTTTCCAGACAGCAATCGCCAGAAACCCCTGATGTGGTGATGCAACTCTCAGAATTAATGAGGTATCAACTAGAAAGTGCAAAAAAAGACACCGTCTTACTAAAGGAAGAATTAGAGTTTGTAGAAAATTACTTATTACTAGAAGAAAAGAGGCTCAGTACACGTTGTAAGGTAGAGTTTGTAATCGATGGAGAGATATCAGGCTTTATCATAGCCCCTATGCTACTCATCCCTTTTGTCGAAAACGCAGTAAAACACGGTGCCCAAAGTACGAATGAACAAAGCTATATTGATATTTCTGCTACCATAAAAGATACTACATTGCATTTTTGCGTAATCAATTCAAAGCCTCCTATGGCTGTTGAGTCAAGAAGAAAAGGAATGGGGCTTGAAAATGTAAAAAGGCGTTTACAGTTACTATATCCTAATCACATATTAGAAATTGAGGATCTAGAAAAAATATATCGTGTAAATTTAGCTATTGATTTAAAAGCCTCTCTGGCAAAAACTGGTTCATGATGAAAATTGGTATTATAGATGATGAAATACTAGCACGTAAAGTGATAGAAGAATATTGTTCTAAAATTGACAACTTTGAAATCATAATCAGTACAGGAAACCCACTTGAATTTATCAATTTTGCACAACACAATGAGGTAGATCTTATTTTTCTAGATATAGAAATGCCAGAACTCAATGGCATAGAAATTTTGAATGCTATGATACATCCTCCTAAAGTAATTTTGACCACAGCTTATTCTGAATATGCTTTAGAAAGTTATAATTATGGTGTTGTAGATTATTTAATGAAACCTATAAAAATTGAACGTTTTTTGAAAGCCATCAATAAAGTTTCTACATCAATAATAGCACTAAAAAAACAACACCATGAAAGTGAAGAATTGCAGATAAAACATGATGGTATACCAGTAAATATTTCATTCAAATCTATTTTATATATTCAAAGCTTTGGAAATTATTTAAAAATCTTTACTGATACTAGAATGTACCTGATCTCTGAAACGCTAATTAATATTACTAAATTATTATCTGTAAATTTTCAACGTACTCATAAATCATACATTGCTAATTTGGATCGAGTAACAAAGGCTACAAGAACACATTTGCTGATTGAAAATACCAAAGTGCCGGTGAGTACGACATACAAAGTGACCGTTTTTGAAAAATTAGAAAGTTTGTCTAAATCATAAAATGGCTAGTTTCATGTCTTTATATACTCCTACGCTTCAATTGTCGGACAAACGCAGAGCATTAGCAATATGACTAGTATTATACATTAACTAGTTCAGTTTTTCATTACAGTCTATCTATATTCTAATGCCCTTAACAATATTATTTTGCTGAGGGCATTGAAAATAGTTATTCATCATAATAAAGGCTTTTCAAACATAGATGTATCTAGTTCAACACCAAATTTAATGTTTGTCCAATTTGTTATGTAATAGTTTTTACCTTTAATATTTCCATCCCAATCTGATTCTATATACCTTCTTTTGGTAGGAATCTTTATATCTTCAATAGTTTCATAATCAAAGGTCATTAAAAAAGGATCTGTTACTCCGAAACCTACGATAGTGAAAAGAAATTGCTCTATTAATTTTGTCTCTTTGTTTACATAAATAACATATGTATCTTGGCCATCACCTACATCATCACCAAAAGTGATTTTAATTCGCTTGCAATCTTTACCGTTTACAGTTTGGTCACTTAGAAATTCTTGATTAACTCCCGGATCAAGTAGCTTATAGAACATAGCAAACCAATAATAATTTGTTTTTCTTAAAAACCTGGCGACACCATTGGCTTGTTCATTATCAGAAACTTTTCCGTCAAAAGTTACCCATGCATTTTTACCATCATAGCCTTCTACTACTTTACCGTTTGCTCCTGTTAGACTATGTGTAGTAAATGAGGCATAAGAGCGTTCGCCTTCGAACATATAAGTTTCTTTACCAATTAGAGTGATCGCATTTGGTCCTTCTGGTGCACGATACTCATAATCATAAGTTACAGTACCCTTGTTATAAAGTGCTTTTGAGCCTCCTATAGCATTTATTGCATGTTCTATATACTGTCGTGCTGTTTTTGGCTGTGATTGCACAATAACATCTTCATTTGTTGTTGCTGTTGCTGTTTTGTCTGTTTTGGTATTCGATTGGCATGCTATCAGCGAACATAATGCGAATACATAAATTAATTTTTTCATCTTTTCTTATTATTAATTATAATTAGTTTATTTCCATTTAATACTACAACCTATACTTGGTTTTTGATCAGTTGGCACTTCTGATTTATGTACAAGAGCTTTTAATGCTTCAGAAAGTTCTTTTCCTGTCGCGTTATCCATTCCTAGTCTTGTCTCATCAAAACGTCCTCTATATACTAGTTCAAGATTTTCATCAAAAACAAAAAAATCAGGCGTGCATTCTGCTTGATAAGCATTTGCTACTCTTTGAGTTTCATCATATAAATAAGGAAAAGTATAACCTTGACTTTTGGCTACTCTTTTCATCATATCTGGTCCGTCTTGAGGATAATAATTTACGTCGTTACTACTGATCGCTACAAACTGAACTCCATGTGACTGAAAGGTATCGGCTACCTCGACAAGTTTACTATTTATATGATGTACAAATGGGCAATGATTACAAATAAAGGTAATTACCGTTGCTACATCAGACTTTATTTCAGATAGTGATATTATTTTTCCGGAAACTGTATCTGGCAATGAAAATTCAGGTGCTTTAGTTCCCAATTCCATCATGTTTGATTGTACGAGAGACATATTTATTTTATTTAAAATGATTAAATGAGAACCTGTCATATTCGTAATGATTAATAACAGGTTCTATACACTGTTTAATTATATCATCAATTTTTCCCAAGCATTAGGCTCAAAAGCAGTATCAACTTTGGTTTTTGCAATGAAGTTGATATAATTGGTCATAACTTTAAGACTTACAATAGTAATAACTTCTAGCACATTCTCTTGAGTAAATCCAGCTGATAGGAATTTCTCAACATCGGTCTCAGAAACTTTACCTCTACTTACGGTAACTGATTTTACAAATTGACTTAGGGCTTCTAATTTTGCATCAGGAATTGCTGTTCCAGTTCTTAAGGCATCCAAAATACTTTGATCAATTTTATGCATTTGACCTATTGAAGTATGTGCTGCCATACAATAATGACAATTATTCTCATAGCTTGCTGCTAAATAAGCTATTTGTTGTTCTTTGGCAGTCAGTGTACTATTTGTTTCTAGATTTGCTACTCCATCCCAATAATTCTTGAGTAAAGCAGGATGATGTGCCATAGTTCCTAATAGATTGGGAACAAAACCATATGTTTTTTTTGCTGCTTCTAAAATTGACTTCGAATTTTCGGGTGCGTTTTCGATTGTCTTTACATCATAATTTAAATTTCCAAATGTTGTCATTTTTATAAATTTTTAAATTTTTATTTCTTTTTTTGACCATTCTTTTTAAAATATCTAATTGGTCATTTTAGATATTTTTTATTAATAGACCGTTCGTTTATTTTTAACTTAAAAAAAAGTCAAACTTTTTCTTTTGTTTTTATGAACATCAGGTTTATGTTTAAAAATTGATCCAAAGGTGTTTTACTTCGTTCTACTTTCATTCTTCCTAACGCTCCATTAAAGCTATCGAATAAGTAATTTGCCAAATGAAGAGCTTCAATATCACTTGTAATTTCACCCTCTTCTTGCCCTTTTTTGATAAAGGAAGCTAATCCTCTACTCCATCTGTCATAAACCCCTGAGATAGCATTTGAAACTGGATCAATCGTACCCGCTACCTCAGTACTCAAATTTCCTAAAAGACAACCAACTTTAAAATCTTTTTCTGTATACCATTTAATATGTATTTTAAAATGATTTCTAATTCTGTTGTAGTATGATAGTGATTCGTTCGATAAGTTTTTTTCAAACTCCTTTCCTATTACTTCTTCAAATCGCGCAATAGCTTTAACAACAAAATCTTCTTTACTCTCAAAAGAATGATAAAAAGACCCTTTTGGCATGTTACAAGCTTTAAGAATATCTCTTATTCCAGTATTATGATACCCATTTAACCTAAATAATTCTATCCCTTTATCTAAAATGTTATCTATATTATGCTTTGCCATTATCACTGATTTACATTACAAATGTATCAAAATAAACGAACGGTCTAATATTAAGTTTGTTAATGTTTGGTTAATTTATGTTTTAAATCATTTCAGAGATACTTCTTCTTTATATTTCTCATATATTATTTTGAATATTTAAGTACCGTATTACCTTTTTAAAAAATTCGAAAAGTCTTTGAAACCCTATGAATCACTAACAGTATAATATAAATATTACTATACTAATTCGATTTTTGATTACCGTCTATTTATATTCTAATACTTTTAACGATATAATCTTGTTAAGGTCATTGAAAATGTTTATTAATCATAATCAATGATAATTTTTCTCACAACTTGCTACTTCATCCCGCTATTTTTTCAAAAAAACATAAAAAAATTCCCATTAAAATTTTTTAATTATTTGTTTTAAATTTTTGTTAAACAGTCTATTTCAAAATAATATTTGGTAAATTATAGTACAATATTTAAACACTAACTTAATTAAAACCAACATGAAAAAACACAATCCCAAAAACTATATCCGTTATTGGATACCTATATTTATCCAATAATTCTTCAATAAAATTAGAAGATAAAAGCCTTAAATGATTTATCATCATACTTGTAAGGCTATTTAATATTTAAGATCGTTAGTCAATCCAGGAATGTAATGTTACAAAATGTATCCCGTACACTGTAAAAAGTGAACGTTATATGTATTGTAAATGCTACATGATTAATTTGGTTTGATTAAAAGGTAAAAAGAAGTAAAATACGTATCATCTTAAGTGATAGTATATAAAGGTTCTTTTTATACTCTACAGGCGAGACATTACAAAAAAAATTATAACCCCAACCCTATGTATGTCACTACAAAAATCATCTTTGTATTCTTACTCTTTTCTCTTTTTAGTTGCAATCCAAAAACTCATAACCTTGATGTTAGCAATAAAGATTTAAAACCTAAAGGAGACCTTTTATATTATAAAGATAAACCCTTTTCTGGTATACTTTCTTCTAGGGTAGATACACTTGCTATCAATAAAGTGAATTATCTGGAAGGAAGAAAACATGGTGAAGAGCAAAAACTATTTGCAAATGGAAAATTAGCTGCAATCCGATTCTACCAAAACGGTAAAAAATCAGGAATCCATAAAGCCTGGTGGAGTAATGGTCAATTAAAATTTATAAAAAAATTTGATAGTGATGGGAACCCCGTAGGGATTCAACAAGAATGGTATAGCAATGGTAAACTGGCTAAAGAATTCAACTATGTCGATGGTAAAGAATCCGGTCCACAAAAAATATGGGATTATCGGGGAAAAATAGTAGTGAACTATCAAGTAATAAATGGTGAGCGTTTCGGGTTAATTGGTTCTGTAAATTGTAAATCTGATAATTATGTGGATTAAAAAATTAAGTTTGATATTACTAGTTCTGTCGTGCATAACAACTGCCTGTAAAAGGAGTTTGGAAAATAAGGATAAAGCTATCAGAATAGGAACAAAAAAAATCGATAAGTTACCCTATTACAATACTGCAGATTTTACTCCCTCTTGGTTACCAACTGATGATGAACTAAAAATGTTTCATAAAATCCCAAACTTCAAATTTAAAAATCAGTTAGGAAAAGAGATAACAAATAAAGATTTACGGGGATATATCTATGTTGCTAATTTCTTTTTTACCACTTGCCCTAGTATTTGTGTAAAACTAACCAATAACATCAGTAAACTACAAGAAGAATATTTTGAAGATGATGAGATTAAATTTATTTCTCATACTGTTTTTCCCAGTCATGATACGGTAGAAATATTACAAAAATATGGAGAACGAAACGATATAAACCCAGAAAAATGGTATTTGGTTACAGGAAAAGAAGAAGAGATTTACAATTTGGCAAGAGAAGCTTATTTCGCAGACGAAACCTATAAACAAACTCATGATAAAAATGGTTTTATCCATACTGAAAATTTAATACTAATTGATAAAAATGGACATATCAGAGGTGTCTATAAAGGTACTTTGCCTGAAGAAATAGAACGCATACAAAGACATATTGAAATATTAAAAAGAGAATATAGTAATGGATAACAAATTAAATAAGTAATGATTGGTTAATACATCTTTTTTAAATCGCCATATATTTTAACTTAAAACTAAAACTATGAAAACACGTAAACTAACTCGAGAACATTGTTTTGGGATTGGTATCCTAATTAAAAGTAACTTAATACAGGCTTTGGTCTGTCTTATTTTTTTATTAGCACCTTGTCAATCTATTCTTACACACGGTACGGTAACTAATCCGCCAAGTCGCGTATGGATTTGTTTTCAAGAAGATCCTCAAAGCCCGGACTCCCCTGCTTGCGAAGCTGCTATTATCGGTTGGGGAACACAGGCATTCTACGACTGGAATGAAGTCGCTCGTATGGATGCTGGTGGTATGCATACAACAATTATACAGGATGGAAATCTAGCAAGTGCCGGGCGACCAGATAAATTTGGGGGTTTGGATCAAGTACGAGATGATTGGGTGACAACACAAGTAACTCCAGGACCATATACAGTTACCTGGACAAATTCTACACCACATCAAACTTTGTACTATGATGTTTATATTACCAAAGCAGACTGGACACCAGATCAACCGCTTACCTGGGACAGTCTAGAATTGCTAAAGCGAACCGGACCAAGACCTGCCGCCGCTACTGATAATATTGATGTAATATTACCTCCTAGAAAAGGTAAGCATGTAATCTATAGTATTTGGCAACGCTCACTTACCCCAGAAGCCTTCTATTCTACCAGTGATGTCGATTTTGGTTCAGATCCGGTGCCTAATAGACCCCCAGATGCTAAATTCTCTTTTGATAATGGTCGATGCGGTGGCTCTAATGTAACATTTAGTGCCGCAGATTCATTTGATCCTGATGGGGATGATTTAACGTATATCTGGGATTTTGGAGACGGCACTACAGCGGAAGGTATAGAGGTTTCTCATACCTATTCCGGTCTAGAGAACGCTACAGTAACTTTGACTGTAAGTGATGCTGAATTTAGCAGCGGTATCGTAGAAACCATTAGCTTATTAGTTGATCCGGATTGTAAAGAAATCCCATGTCCATTTGATACCCCGATATCATCAATACTACCATCTATTAACAGCTCATATGATCATATTTTTGTTCTGGGAGACGGACCTGATCTGAATACTATTACCAATTTAACAATCAACTGGGATTCAGTTCATAATGGATTATATCAATTATCAGTAAGTACAAATAATGGTTTCCCTAGCTGGTGGGTAAATTTATTAGAAAACACTACTCATACATTTAATGAATCAAATCCTCAGATTACACTTACTAATACTGGCTTTGCAGGACTTGATGGTTCATATTCTGTAACGATTGATGCAGGTAATTTTGTAATGGTTTCACAAACTGAAGGATTTACTATTTACTGCAGTACTTCTAGCACACCTCCTGATTGTGATACTGAAAAATCGAGCGCAAAAAGTATAGAAAAACATTCTCCTGCAAAAGAAGTTGACTTTACCATGTATCCAAATCCTGCAATCAATAATATATTTTTAGAAAGCCAAATAAATTTTAAAAATAATAGAGTTATTATTTCAGATCTTAACGGAAGAGCTATAAAATCTTTTACAGTAAAAGAGAATACAAAAAAATTAAATATTGATCTTTCTGGATTAGAAGCTGGACTGTATTTAGTAAAAGTAGAAAGTCCTCTGGGTACTGACCATACTTCAAAATTTTTAATACAATAAACTTTATAAATTATAGGTTGTAAAAATAATTCTTTGCATTATTCAAAAAAACCCGAAAGTCAATTAGATTTTCGGGTTTTTCTTTTCAAATTCTAGTATTTTACACTTTCTGAAAATTATATAAATTCCTATATCATAATTAAGCTTAGAACCTACCTAAGATTTTACTTTTTAAACGAACACTTATTGGAATTTTATGATTTTCAATTATTATTTCGTTCCCAACAATTTTATCTACTTTATACTTAGACACGATGTAAGATTTATGTGTTTGTATAAAATTATCTTCAGGCAATTGATCTTTAAAATTCTTTAAAGATGTATTAGTGATAATAGTCTCTTTTGATGTTACAACTTTGATATAATTTTGCATTGCTTCTACAAATAGAATATCCTTTACATCTATCTTTTTAAGTTGTCTTTCACTTTTTAAAAAAAGTATGTTTTTTTCATCATTATGTATGTGATAACTGTTAACCTTGTTAACTGCCTGCAAAAACCGTTTAAACGAAATGGGTTTTACTAAATAGTCTAAAACGTTAAATGTAAAGCTTTGCAAAGCATATTCTTCGTATGCAGTGGTCATAATAACTGAAGGAGATTTTTTTAAATCTTTTAGCCAATCAATACCTGATAATATAGGCATATTAATATCTAGGAAAATTAAATCAATTTGGTTGTTACCTAAATAATGATTTGCTTGTAGTACATTTTTGCACAATGCAACAACATTTAAAAAAGAAACCTCTTTACAATAATCTCTAATACCTTCTCTTGCTATAGGTTCATCATCAATGATTAAACAATTTAGTTGTTTCATTCTATTATTTTCTATAATTCTATTACCAAGTTAACGATAAACCTTGAATTTTTCTTAAGGATGGTTAATTCATATTTATCTGGATATACTAGCGATAAGCGTCTTTTTACATTTATTAAACCGATTCCCCCAACAGTATTTTTATTGGTTATTTCATCAAAAGTATTTACACAATCCAATGAGAGCCTACCTCCTACTTCTTTAATTTTTATGTCTATATTATTGTCATAATTATTGGTATGATTACTACAATGCTTAAACGCATTTTCTATAATTGGAATTAATAATAATGGAACTATTTTTTTTGTAGCACTCTCAAATTTTATATCGTAGGTTAGCTGAATATCTGAACCCTTACGGGTTTTTTCCATCTTGATATACTGTAATACAAAGTCTAATTCTTTCTCTAATATAATTTGAGCACCACTTTCATACAATTGATAGCGTAGTAGCTCTGAAAATTGAAGCAATGTATCTTTGGCTAAAACATCATCTTTTCCAATTAAATGGTAAACACTATTAATTCCATTAAATAAAAAGTGAGGATTTAACTGTGCTTTTAGATATTTTAATTCTGCCTTAAACGATTCTTGTATTAGTAATTGTTTTTCCTTTTCAGATGTTTTGTGCGCTTGTCTAAAGATGTAATAAAAACCAGCAACACTATAAAATAGGTTAACAAAAACAGTAGTGCTAAAGTTATCCATAAATTCATCAGTATCATAGATTTCAAATATATCATACAGCATATAATCAAAATAGGTTTCAATTAGAGAAACTACTAGGCATATAGAAAAAGAAAGCACATAGTATGTTGATTTTCTTTTAAGCATATACATTTTCGGGACCAACCAAAACACTTGTATATAAAACAAAAAGATATTGGTAAAAATACCATAGGTATAGGCATAGGCTAAACTATTATGAACCTCAGAAACATTATTAAACCCGTTCCAATCTGAATGGACAACAAAAGCAAACAACAAATAATTTAATACCCAGATCAGCAGATGTAGTGCTATTTTCTTTATTGATTTGATGTTGCTCATTGGTATATTTTGTGCAAAGAAACATATTATTTATTTGTAATACAGCAATTATTGCGTTCGTCAAGAACTATTCAACGGTTATCAAATTACTCTATTCTAAAGCGTTTTTCCGCATTTCTTTGCTCAAAAATTATAAATAAAATAAACCATGAAAAAAGTATTCTTAAAAATTACAAATACCAAACGCTTATATGCTATTGCTAATATCCTTCTAATTGTGATATTCTCTATAACCACATTCTCATGTTCCAAAGATGATGATGTAAAACCGCCTGTAATTGCTGATGAAATATCACAAGACATTAAAGATTTAATTTATTTCAGAGGAGATGAAAAAGCTTCTACAGTTCTGATAACTGTACCTGGAGGTCCTAGTACAGAACTCGCCACGGGTATAGTTGATTATCTTTCCAATACTTTTAATCTTACAGGTGTGTTGAATGTAACTGTACATCAAGCACAAACATTAAATCCTGACATATTAGAAGGTAATGAAATCACATTAGATCAAGCTGTCAATTTTAATGCTGAAAGTGTAGAAAAGCTATATCAAGTTGTTAAGTATTTTAAAGATGAAGGTAGAACAATTTATATCTTAGGAAATTCATATGGTGCTTTTGTAGCACAAGAATTGATTGCAGAAAAAGGATTCGATGTAGCTGACAAATATTTAATTGTGACGGGGAGATTGAATATTAATGATGTTTTTTGGCAGGCACTGGCAGAAGGAAGACTGGCAGAGTTTGAAAATGGAGTTACGCCCATAATAGCACCAGAACCATTTGAAAATACATTTAATAAAAATGAAGCTAGATTGTTTGCCGGAATAATAAAGAATAGATATATACAGGACTTTAACAGTATTGAAGACTTATCTAACATGACTTATATCTATGGAGCAACAGATGAGGCTGTAGGAGGTCTTACAGACCAGGAAATTACGTTTTTACAATCAAAAAATACGAACATCATAGCTGGAGATGGCGGTCATGACACTACTCTTGATGACTATATTGTACAAGGCTTTAACGAAGCATTTGGAATACAAAAACGATCATTTTAATCATAATTCTAAAAGTTTAAAAAGATGAAAAAGTACAGTGTTATTTTTCTACTAGTTTATGCTCTAAATAGCAATGCTCAAATAGGAAAAGACAATGCCACCACTACTTTTCTAGACAAAACAGAATTTAAAGTAGGATATTATGGTAATTTACTCTGGGATAACGGCATTAATTTAGGTGCTGAGTATCTCTGGAAAGAAAAGAAAAATAGTAAAGAAAAAAAGAGAGGTCAAAAAACTATTACTCATCAATTTTTATTTAATGGAAGCATAGGGTATTCGACCAACTTCGCTAACAAAACAGATAATGGTTTACATACTTATTATGGATTGATATGGAGAAGAACGAGTCCGAAAAGATGGCAATTCCATGTAGCGTTAAACCCATTAGGATATTATCGCTCATTCTTACCGGAGACCTACAAAGTCAAAGGAGATAATGTGGAGAAAGTGTTTCTGCCTGGACGAGGATATTATAATCCTACCCTTTCTGTTGGAGTAGGCAGGCAACGCAAAGGAAAAATACGTTCCGGTAGTTATTTTAATATCACCTTTAGTCCACGTTTTAACTACAATGCCGGTACGTTCCCTACACTTTTTTTACAATATGGTTACCGCTTTAATTTTAAAAACAAAAAACAATGAGACAATTCAATGCATCATTTTTAAAAATAATATTCGCAGCAATTACAATATGCCTAGTAACTGCATGTTCTAATGATTTTGAACTTAATGACTTAGATGAAACTATCTTCGTTCGTCATAAAGACGCAGACATGCCTGCATACATAAAAGGAAATGCTAGTGAAAAAGTTTTCTTAATTACTTTGCATGGTGGTCCGGGTGACATGGGATTGAGTTTTTCTGGGGAGGCATTCAACCAAATAGAAAATCAATATGGTGTTGTTTATTTTGATCAACGTGGTTCTGGTAATTCACAAGGGCATTACTCTGAAAAAGATGTAAGCATAGACCTTATGGCAGAAGATGTATTAGCACTGGTAAAAGTGATGAAACGCAAATTTGGTAATGATTCACGTTTCTTTTTATTAGGGCATAGTTGGGGTGGAGCATTAGGAACAGCTACTTTACTAAAAGATCAAAGCAACTTTAAAGGTTGGATAGGAGTAGATGGAGCGTATAGTCTAGCAAGATTATATGACCAGTACAAAGAAACATTTACGAGCACTGCAAACACGCAGATAGAATTAGGTAATAGCGTCGATTTCTGGAAATCTGTTTTAGAACTTGTTTCTCAAGTAGATCCGGTAATTAATTTTGATGATAACCGAGAACTTAACAAAAAGGCTTTCAAAGCGGAGAAAGCATTACATGACGATGGTTTTATAGATTTTGATGATGATGGATCAGAAGGTGTAAATACATTCTTTAGATATAATTTTTGGACTAGAGGTTGGAATAATATTCAAATAGGTGGTATAATAGATGATCAAGGTCTTTTTGAAACCCTTGATTTTACGAATCAACTTCCAGAAATAACGATACCAACCCTATTTATATCTGGTCAATACGATATGGTAGTGCCTGTGGCTTCTGCTCAAATTGCTTTTGAAAACATAGGTTCATCATCTAAGAAATTACTCATATTTGACAGATCAGGTCACTCTCCAATGTTTAGCGAGCCCGACCTGTTTGCCCAAGAGGTACTTCGATTTATGGATGAACATAAATAACATTTTGTGACTACATATATTTAGCACTGCCACACCATAAGCAATGTTACCTTTTTAAATCACTTCCCAAAATAAATAATAACATAAAAAAAATAAAAATGATACAATTTAAATTAACAACAATGGTATTCATATTTACATTGTTTGCAACTACTATTTTTGCACAAGACAACGTAAAACAAGAATTTGAAGTAAAAGTAATTACAAGTGTAGAATCTATTATACCAGATGGATTGGGTAGATCGCGATTAATTTCAGCAAATGATAAAAGAGACTATAAACAATTCACGTCCTCACAAACAAAAGATGATAATACCAGAAATAAGTCTAAAAGAAAGGATATTAGAGTCAAGGGGTTTGAAGAGACAAAATTATTAAACTTTTATAATATAGCAGGTATACGATTTCAAAATATAGCAGCAAATGATGCTGTAATTTCCTCAAAATTAACCACAATGATTTCTGAAGGTTGGGATTTAATTTTTGTTACGAGTGCTGTAGAAAGTGATGCAGGTGCAGACGACGGTAATGGTATCTTTATTACACGCTACATTTTTAAAAGAAAATTGAATTGAAAAACGTTTTACAACAACATAAAAAGTTAGAAAGAACAAATTGAAATTAAGGTAACAATGGGTACTATTCAGATATATATTGAGTGACCTTGTCTCTACTGTTCGTTTTTTTGAAATAATAGATAAAGTATAAAAAAAGAGCTACTCACATGAGTAGCTCTTTTGCAATATTTTGAAAATATTGAGAAAATCTTAGTTTCCTCCTTTTTCCATTTTAGCTTTAAGATCAGCTAATGCATCGATATCACCAAGAGTGGTTTTTTCTGAAGCACTAGAAGCAGCTTTTTTAGCAGCTTGCTTAACAATCTTAGCTTCTTCTTCTTTGAATAATGCAGTATGAGAAGCAACTACTCTTTTGAATTCTTTATTGAATTCAATGATTTGGAATTCTGCTTCATCACCTTTCTTCAATTTGCTACCATCTTCTTTTTCTAAGTGACGTGATGGAACAAATGCTACGATATCTTCATTAAATTCAATAGTAGCACCTTTGTCTACAATATCACTGATTTTAGAAGTATGCTTAGTTCCTACAGCAAATTCAGTAACATATTTATCCCAAGGATTCTCTTCTGTTTGCTTGTGTCCAAGGCTTAATTTACGTCCTTCTACATCAAGTTCCAGAACGATAACATCAAGTTTATCTCCTACGTTAGTAAAGTCTGATGGGTGCTTGATTTTCTTTGTCCAAGAAAGATCAGAGATATAAATTAATCCATCTATACCTTCTTCTAACTCTACAAATACTCCAAAGTTAGTAAAGTTACGAACAACACCTACATGCTTAGAACCAACAGGGTATTTTGTAGTAATATCTGTCCAAGGATCTGGAGTCAATTGTTTGATACCAAGAGACATTTTACGTTCTTCTCTATCTAGGGTAAGTACAACTGCTTCTACATCATCTCCTACTTTTACAAAATCCTGAGCAGATCTTAAGTGTGTTGACCAAGACATTTCTGATACATGGATAAGACCTTCTACACCTTCTTCAACTTCGATAAACGCACCATAATCAGCGATTACAACAACTTTACCTTTTACTTTATCACCAACCTTAAGCTCTTGGTTAAGCGCTTCCCATGGGTGTGGTTTAAGTTGTTTAAGACCTAATTGAATACGTGTTTTAGCCTCATCAAAGTCTAAGATTACAACGTTTAATTTCTGATCAAGCTCTACAATCTCATTAGGGTGATTGATTCTTGACCAAGAAAGGTCTGTGATATGAATTAATCCATCAACTCCACCAAGATCAACAAATACACCGTAAGAAGTGACATTCTTAACAGTACCTTCTAGTACTTGACCTTTTTCTAATTGACCGATAATTTCTTTCTTCTGCTCTTCGATATCAGCTTCGATAAGTGCTTTGTGAGAAACTACTACGTTTTTGAACTCATGATTAATTTTAACCACTTTGAATTCCATAGTTTTTCCTACGTATGCATCATAATCACGGATTGGTTTTACATCGATTTGAGAACCTGGTAAGAACGCTTCTATACCAAATACGTCTACGATCATACCACCTTTGGTTCTGCATTTTACAAAACCATTTACTATTTCACCAGAATCATGAGCTGCATTTACTCTATCCCAAGCTTTGATTACACGTGCTTTACGGTGAGATAAGATTAATTGACCTGTAGCATCTTCACGTACATCAATTAATACTTCTACTTTATCACCTACCTTAAGAGCTGGGTTATAACGAAACTCGTTTAATGAGATCACCCCTTCACTCTTCGCGTTGATATCAATAATAGCATCACGATCAGTAATATTAATTACTGTCCCCATTACTACTTCATCATTAAGTGTATCAACGAAGTTTTCTGCCACTAACTTTTCAAATTCTTCTAATTTAGAATCCTCGATTGGATCGATTCCTTCTTCATAGTTGTGCCAGTTAAAATCTTTTAAGAATTGCTCAGGATTTTGTTGTTGTGGAGAAACTGCCTGTGCAGCATTTTGAGTTTCCACTTCCTGAACGTCTGTGTTTTTAGTTTCTTCAGACATTGAAGATAAAATTTGTATTCTGTATCTATTTGAGAATCAAGACGAAAATTCTACAGAAGTGTTAAAATTATTTGATATAAAGTCCTTTTTTACTCTCTTACTCGACAAAAAGGAGTGCAAAAATACACTTAATTAATTAGAATACAAAAGATTATTTAATTAAAAGGGACATCATCCAAGACGGCTTACTATAATCAATTTATAATATAGAAACAAAACCTTTAAAACTTTGTAATCTCAAACTCACTACGCCTGTTTGTTTGATGATCTTCTTCTGTACACGTTTTGGTATCACAGTCAATCAATGGTTGAGATTCTCCAAAACCAACAAACGTCATACGTCGTGCATTAACATAACCAACCAATGCCAAATAATTACGTGTAGACTCTGCTCTTTTTGATGATAATACTTGATTATACGAATCTGTACCTCTACTATCAGTATGAGAGCTTATTTTGATATATACACTCTTATATTTTTCAAGTTTTAAAGCTAATTTATCGAGTACTTTTTTAGAATCTGATCGTATATTCCATTTATCATAATCAAAATAAATTGGAGGCATTTCAAAATATAATTTTCCATCTCTTTCTATAACCGGAGGCCCATCTTTATCTGCCAAAAGAATTTCTCTTAATCGATCCTTTGAGATGTCTTTATCCTTATTTTTTGTTGTAACAATATTGGTTATCGTAGTACGCTCATTTATATTAGTTTCATCTTTTCTAGTAGAAGAATCATCTTTACTCGAGGTAATCTCATTATTTTCCTTAAGGTTTCTATCTAAATAAATAACGTATGTTTCTTCTTCTTTTTCTTTAATTACCAATGGTTTTGTTCTAGTCTTATATCCTTCTGCAGATGCTTTAAAATTATATCTACCTGAAAAAATACGTATATCAAATGCTGCAATACTATCCAACTGACTTTCGTATACTATTTGATTTCTATTATTGTATAAAACAACTTCAGCGTTTTCTATATAATTCTCTGTTGAGAAATCCCTAACCTCAAAACGTGCAATATATTCTCTAGGAAAAATGTCGCCTATTTGCGAAAAATGAAAAATATCATCCCCTACTTTCTTTCTATTTGAAGCAAAAAAGCCATTCTTATCGTCATAATACATCATAGAAAAATCATCATAACTTGAATTGATAGGAGCCCCAAGATTAATGGGTACTTCAGGATTATTGAGATCTATCACAAAAATATCCATCATTCCTAATCCAAGATGTCCATTTGATGAAAAAAACAAATGATTGTCTTTTGATATAAACGGAAATTGTTCTCTGTGTTCTGTATTTATGGTTGCTCCCAAATTAACTGGTTTTCCATAAGTACCATCTTGATTGACAATGACATAATAAAGATCAAAATCACCATATCCACCCGGCATGTTAGAACTAAAATACAATTTATTTCCTTCTTGATTTAAAGAAGGGTGTTGGATTGAATAGCCTGTATCATTAAACTCTAGTTTTTCAGGTTTTGTCCACTTCTGATCAACTTTTGTTGATATATACAAGTGTACGGCATTGTTACGAATACTATCGAACTTTTTCTTTCCTTTTTCTGAATTACTTTTTGATATATACAATGTATTTCCATCATTAGAAAAACAAAAGTTACCTTCATGCAATTTTGAATTAATCTCTTTGTCAATTGGTTCAGGTTCACTTAATGGATTATTATTTTCATCGACATTTACTTTATAAATATCTAAAAATGGTCGATGTGTCCATTTGTAATTCTTATTAAGAAAACCATTTGGGCTTCTATCAGTTGTAAAATAAATAATTGTATCTTTTTTGACAGCTCCAAATTCTGAAGCTTCAGAGTTAAAACTTGCAGCTTCAATACTATAATCATCGTCTTTTAATTTAAACTCTTCGATAATTGAAATTGCATTTGAAGCATCAAATTCTGACGCTTCATTAGTTTTATATTCTGCCAGATATTTTATAGATGTATCGTACTCACCTAATGCAGAAAGTACATGATACATCATAAAATCATATTTCTTTTCATAGGTTTTATCTTTGCCATAGAATTTACCCGAAGTTAGAATTTTGAGATATCGATATGCCTGCCTAAACTGAAATGTATTATAATAAGATGTAGAGATATTTTCCAGTATATGTTTGGTATATCCTTCCTGGTTCAGTTCTTCTTCGTATTGTTTTGCTGCATTAATATAGTCTCCTTTATCAAAAAAACGATCAGCTCTGCTTTTACTTTTATTTTGAGCAAAACTAAGTTGAGTAAGACACAATAAAACTACTATTATATATCTGTTCATCATTTTTAGAAAAATCTAGGAGAAGAATATGTATTACTAAATCGTAAGAGGTCAAAATTATATAGCAAGACTATTTCATGACTTCCGTTATTAAAATCTCCTAATTCGCTTACACTAAAATCATAAGAATAACCAATCTTCAAGTTTGGGGTCACATTTACGCCTGCCAAAGCAATAAAAGCATCTGTATATCGATAAGAAATTCCTAATTCAAACCGATCATAAATCAATGAATTCATGGATAGATCAAAGGTCATAGGAGAATCAATAACTTGTTTGATTACCATAGAGGGTTTTAGTTTTACTTCATCAACAAAATCAAAAACATATCCAAAAATACCATAAATATGAGTTTTAGTTTCTGCAACACCAATTCCATCAATATCAATGTCACTAGGCAAAAGATTAGGAGAAGATACTCCTGCATAAAAATTATTAGTGAAAAGATATATCCCTGCACCAATATTTAATTGAGTAGTCGAAGTATTATCTGCAAAAGCTGGATCAGAGGCAACATCAGATGCAGAAGGATCGATTCTAAAACTATTAATACCGGCTTTTAATCCATAAGATATACGAGCTTGATCAGAAATTCTTGTGATGTAGGCAAAATCGACATTTGCATAATCATTGTTTACAGGAATTGCATCTCCTACTCTATCGTTGATATAATTAACACTCAATTCGATTTTCTCACTCATTGGGATATTAGCAAACACATTGGCTGTCTGGGGAGCTCCCTCTATTCCTGTCCATTGTCTTCTAAATAAAAGTCCCGTAGATATTAAACCTGATTGTGCTGTAACATATCCGGGGTTTACAGTACTCATATTATACATGTATTGTGAATATTGCGGTTCTTGCTGCGCATATGATACTGAGCAGAAAACTATTGATATTAATAACAAAAATTGAATTCTCATAGATTTTATCTGCTTAGGTAAAAACTCCCTTGTATGGGTTGATTATTTTGAAAATTAGGTGTAAAAATGTAGAAATACGTTCCTGATGGAAGATCATCTCCTAATCTTACAGATGTATTGCTTTCTCCTCTAAATTCTTCTGTATCTTTTCTACCTTCATAAACAATGCTACCATATCTATTATAGATTTTTAAATCAAAATCAGGAAAAGCTTCAGGAATATTATACACATCGTCTATAAAGAGACTAAAGGTATCATTTTGGTTATCGCCATTAGGAGAAACCCCATCTTGAAAATCCAACGTACACAACTCCCCATCTAGCGATCGCTCACCTGTATTTAAAATTGTAATTGGTACTGCTAATCGCTCTGATTCACATTGTTCATTACCTCCATCATTTGCAGCTATGTAATATGTCTGATTATCTAGTAATAATGGATTGTCTAAAATTGGAGTCTCGCTTTCCAGACTGGCATACCAGCTATAATTAGAAACATCAACAACAATATCATCCAACCGTACCGCATCAAGAATACAAAACTCTTGTGCAGGAACTTCTGGTACAGGTATGTCTATAATTTGCAAATTGATGTTTAGTGCGGATTCACCACAAGGTTCTTCAGCATTCACCACATACCTAAATGTATAAATTCTACTTTCAAGAGTTTGAAAATCTACTGTTCCATCTGGAGATAGTGCTCCCGTATCTTCTGGGTCTACAAAAGTTCCTGTTCTAATTGTACTTCTTTCTAATAAGGTAAAAAGATTGATACTACCTGATGTTTTACAAAAAGTTTCGTTAATATCATCTCCTATCGCTACAGGGTCAACAAAATTTACCATTACCGTAGCTTGATCCGAAGTTGTACACCCGTCATTTGCAGGTACATTATACACATACTCTCCAGGTTGTAAAATAAATAAATCATCATCTCCTTCTATAAATATTCCTCTATTATCCCCTTCTGAACTATATCCAAAAGGGCCTGTCCATTCTCCAGTAGTATCAGGAGTACCACCAAGTAGATCAAATAAGGTTAATGTGCGATCATCTGAACAAATTAAAATAGAAGCATCCTCTCCTGCATTTGGTTCTGTATGGATGGTCAAGGTCAAATCAGCACTATCATTACAACCATTACGATTTGTAGTATAAGTAAATGTATAGGTTTGACTTGTTGTACTATCAGGAAATACAAATGTATTGTTAATTGCTCCTCCGCTACTATCTGTCCATACTCCTGTAGTAGCAACAACATCACTTCCATTAGTTTCTAACAAACTTCTTAAATCCACTTGCATGTCTGATATACAAAGATTTACATCTACTGTATCTTCACCGGGGTAATCAAAAGCAAGAATTTCTATAGTGACTAGTGCGCTTTCGACAGCGCAAGGGTGCTCACAATAAAAATCATCCAGAGGGCTAGCCAATGGGTTACAGGTTTCGTCTGCTGAGTCTTGACAATTTATTTTTGGACTCACCAAATATTCAAAAACATAAGTTCCCGGTGTTGCATTTAATGTATTGATTGTTCCCAGGTGCGTGTATTCTGTATTAAGATTTCCTGTAGCATCAATTAAAGACATAAGTCCTAAATTATTATCCGATGTTCCTGGACCTGATACCCTTCGCCAATTCGTATAACTATCAGAATCATATACAAAATCTACAGAAGCTCCAGATGTAGTAGTCTCTGTAGTAAATTCTAAAAGGTCAAATAAATTTAAAGAACCCCTATCTTGATTAGCACAAAATTCGGGAGCAGGATCAGGTTGTCTAAAAGGTCTTAATTGTTCATAAAAAGTAAAGGATATAGTCGCTTTATCATCAGAACATACTCCTGATCGTTGTCTTACTCCATAACTGAATTCAAATTCACTACACCCAAATCGTAAATTATTACCATTGGCAGTAACAAAATCTTCATAAATTGTTCTTAGATTGATAAAAGAATCTTGATCATTTGCGATTTGACCTGTAGGATCTTCATCAGAAAACCAAAAACCATTGTCTATATCTTCTCCACTTAAATAACGATCATCTCGTAAATCTATATCTGCATCAAAGACTCCTGCAAGAATTTCGCTTTCACAAATATCAATTTCGCTTGGTGAACCAGCACTTACTTGTCGTACCATAGAGATTCTTACTGTGGTAGCACTAGTAGGCACACATGGTGACGTTCCTGAAACCGTATATGTAAATTCAAAGGCTTCTTGGTCTGGGATAGGCTCTCCTTCTTGATAAGGAATATCAACAATAATCCTTGAAGGATTCATAGGATCAAAACCTACAAAATTTGGACTACTACCATTGTATGTCCATATTCCATTTTGATGGGGAGCCGGAGTAGTTTCATCTAAAACAAATGCTGTAAAAAGATCAAATGATTCATCATCACATCCTTGTGCATTTACATTAAGATCACCTGTTCTTGGTAATGCAATACCAGAATAAGGGCCAAGAATTAATCTTACTGTTCTAAATGGAGTATCACCACAGGTAGCATTCATTAATGTAAATGAATATTCATCTAAGGTGACAGAAGTTGTTGCTGCTGGCAAAATCCAAAGTGATACATTACCATTTGTCGGATTAAGGGCGGTGGCATATCTAGGTTCGATCATCCACACCCCGTCTGCAGGAGTTGTACCCGTCTCTGTATACAAATTGATAATCCCATCGGGATCTCCATCAGTATCAAAATCAATAGTCTCCATATTACACTTTACAATATCCGGCAATGTCTGATCACATTGTGAATATGAAGTGTAAATTGAACAAATAAAAATTACGAGAGAGAGTAACTGTTTTTCAATAGGTCTCAAAATTGGTTAGTGTTAGTTTGTACGAAATTAGAAAAAATATTGATTTAGCGTATAACTTTAACGTTATTCACCTGTAAAAACCGCTATTTATAGTGGTTAGTAGGTATCACTCTCTACTATTTCGTCTACATATTTCGCTTGATAATTTGTGATCATGATAACTCTTTATGTCGTCAGATATCAAAACGTTACTATTTCTTCTTAATTTTTTTCAATATTATTTTGTTTTAATCATAAAAAAGCTGATTAAAAAAACCTCTTAACACCCTGATATTCAATAAAAAAAATCAAAATATACTTAATAAATAAAAATCAAAATTTTTATCTTTTTCAATATCTTAACTTTCTGTAAAATCATAAGAAAGTTTATAGATTGTTATTTTCTCAGATTCTATTTTACCGTATATAGAAAATAATTCTTTTTTTAATGATGTAACGTTGTAAATATGAGGATACGCTCCAAAGAAATCTTTAATTTCCAAATCCTTATAACTCTTGCAGGTTCTCTCAACAATTTTCACATTAAACAAGTGAGAGTATTTTGGTAGTGTGTTTAAAGAATCATCGCCTTTAATTTCAATAATTCCAAGAAATGAAAACCCATCTAAATTACGGTGAGTATACTTATTAGAGTGAGGATTTGTTCTATCTCCTGGTCTAAAGATAGTAGTAACTCTATTTTTTTTATCGGTTAGTAAATGGGGTAATTTATTCTCATTACCCCTTTCTCCTAAGATGTATTTGGTATGATATTTCTCCATTTTTTTGATAAGGATGAATAGTAAAATATTCTTACTTTATACAATAGAACGTTTTATCTATTGTATACCCTACAAAAAATTATTCGATCTCAAAATTAATCATAAAAGTGTCGAATAAGACAACGATCTTTATCATACCAATAGTATTTTATATTTAGATTCAAAAAAATATTTTGTTTTTTCTAAGCCCGTTTTTCCAATACTTGTACTACATCCTTAAGCGTATACCCTTTTGCCTGTAATAAAATCAAATAATGAAATAATAAATCTGCACTTTCATTCAAAAATAACTCCTCGTTGTCGTCTTTGGCCTCGATTACGACTTCTACGGCTTCTTCTCCCACTTTTTGAGCTACTTTATTGATTCCTTTTCTAAACAATGAAGCGACATACGATTTTTCATCATCACTGTTTTGCTTACGGTTACTTATTGTATTTTCTAATTCTGATAAAAACCCAAACTCTTGTTTATTTTCTTCGTTCCAACAGGTATCTGATCCAGTATGGCAAGTTGGCCCAACAGGATGAACAAAAACGAGTAATGTGTCTTTATCACAGTCATTTTTGATCTCGACAAGGTTCAAAAAATTACCACTTTCTTCTCCTTTGGTCCATAATCGTTGCTTTGAACGGCTAAAAAATGTTACTTTCTGTGTTTCTATGGTTTTTTGATAGGCTTCTTGATTCATATACCCCAGCATCAGCACATTTTTTGTCTTAGCATCTTGTATGATAGCGGGAACAAGCCCATCATTATTTTTGTTAAAATCTATTTCCATGAGTTTGTTTTTTATAATCGTACAGGAATATTTTGTTTTTGTAATTCTGTTTTTAAATTTTTAATTTCTATTTCTTTAAAGTGAAATACGCTAGCTGCCAAAGCTGCATCTGCTTTACCCTCTATAAAAGTATCTGCAAAATGCTGTATGTTTCCTGCTCCTCCTGAAGCTATTATTGGGATATTTAATTCTTGTGATAACCTTGCTAATGCTTCATTTGCAAATCCATCTTTGGTCCCGTCATGATCCATCGAAGTGAATAAAATCTCGCCAGCTCCACGGTCTTCTACTTCTTTTGCCCACTCGAACAAATCCAATTCTGTAGGTACTTTACCTCCTACCAAATGCACTTTCCATTTGCCATCAATTTGTTTGGCATCGATAGCTACCGTAATACATTGGCTACCAAATTTACCAGCCAAATCATTGATTAATTGCGGGTTCTTTACTGCCGAAGAGTTTACAGAAACTTTGTCTGCTCCATTTTGCAAGAGCATATCAACATCCTCTATAGAGGATATCCCTCCTCCTACTGTAAATGGGATATTTACTTTTTCTGCTACTCGTAATACAAGATTTGCTAATGTTTTTCTTCTTTCTTCGGTAGCAGATATATCTAGAAACACGAGTTCGTCGGCTCCTGCTTTAGAATATACATCAGCAAGCTCTACAGGATCTCCAGCATCACGTAAGTCTACAAAGTTTACACCTTTTACAGTTCTTCCGTTTTTGATATCCAAGCAGGGTACAATTCTTTTTGTTAACATCAATCGTTATTTTTTATGTTTAAATCGATTCCATCGTAGAACCCTAAACTTCTCTTATTTTTTAATTGCTTTGTCCAAAATGCTATTTGCCCCGTATGATAAGAATAATGTTCTGTGATATGAATAGCAATTCCGATTCCTGAAAAAGTGAACCCTTGAACTTCTCTTTTTCTCAATAATTCTTCTGTTGAAATATTTTGAAGTATTTTTTTAGTTTCGTTAACTACATCCTTAATCTTATCTAAAAGCGCTTCTTTTCCGATTCCGGTTTTTACAGAAAACTCTTTATCTCTATCTCTATTATCTTCTTTTTTTCCGAGGGAAGAAATACCATACTGGGTAATATTACCACATAAGTGCAATATTAAATTTCCAATACTATTAGCATTTTCATTAGGTCTTTCCCAAATATTTTCTTCTGAAAGTTGATCAAAACTCAATGAAATCATACGAGTACTTTCATCTAAGCGATATATAATTTGATCTACAAATTCTTGGGCGATTTCATCATTCATAATTATGCTTTTGAAAGTATATAGTTTTCTAATTGCTTTAAGCTAATTTTATGTTCATAAATCGCTTTACCAATAATTGTTCCTTCGCATCCCAATTCTGCTAGTTTGGGGAGTTCGTCAAAAGTAGAAATCCCTCCGGATGCGATTAATTTTAATCCGTCAGTATTTTTTAGGATTTTGGAATACAAATCAAATGAAGGGCCTTGCAGCATCCCATCTTTACTAATATCTGTACAGATCACATACGAAACCCCCTGGTTTTGATACTCTTGAATAAATGGGATCAGTTCTTTATCACTTTTTTCTTGCCAACCGCTTATTGCTATTTTTTCGTTGTTGGCATCTGCTCCTAGTATAATTTTTTCTGAACCATAGACTTTGATCCAGGATTCGAAAGTCTGGGGATCTTTTACAGCGATACTCCCTCCTGTGATTTGATTGGCTCCATTATCGAAGGCAATCCTTAGGTCTTCATCGGTTTTCAAACCTCCTCCGAAGTCAATTTTCAAATTTGTTTTTGTAGCAATTTGTTCCAAAACTTTATAATTGACAATATGTTTTGATTTTGCTCCATCCAGATCTACCAAATGTAAATATTCAATCCCGTGATCTTCAAATTCTTTGGCGACTTCTAGCGGATTTTCGTTGTATATTTTTTTAGTGTTGTAATCTCCTTTAGAAAGACGTACACATTTTCCTTCTATGATGTCTATTGCGGGTATGATTCTCATGGTTAGTTTTTAATAGTTTTGTGTATTAAGTAACGAGTATAAAGTATTAAGTAATCAGTAAATAGTCTTATCTTCTTTTAATGCTTTTTTGAAGAGCATAGTTCATCTTTTTTATTTCAACACATAATTGTAATACTATATTTATTTTATCTTTTGTAACAAGCTTTAATCTTTGAATCAAAATTAATTGTGTTTCTAATTCAGTAGTTGATCCGTTGGCAATACTTAAAAAATGAATAAATTCTTTATTAGAGTTTCTTCCTGCACCTTCTGCAATATTTGATGGTATAGAAACACTACTCCTTTTAATTTGAGATATTAACCCAAATTTTTCTTCATCTGGTAATGATTTTGACAAAGAATAGACTTGTTCTACCAAATCCATTGATTTTTTCCAAATATTAAGTTCTTGATACTTATTCATTCTAAAATTTAAAAACCGTGATTACAAAAGCTACTGGGTACATTGTACTTATTACTTAATAATTAAGAAATTCTTTAGAATTTTTTCCCCTACGACACTGCTTTTTTCTGGATGAAACTGGGTTCCGTAAAAATTATCTTTGTGTAACGCTGTACTATACGGTAGTCCGTAATTTGACACTGCAATGGTTTCATTGATTACTGGTGCATAATAACTATGAACTAAGTATATGTATTCTTTCTCTTCAACTCCCAAAAACAAATTTGATTGTAAGGATTCTATCTGATTCCAACCGATCTGAGGTACTTTTACCTGATTATCAAAACGAACTACATCTACATCAAATATTCCTAAACCTTGAGTATCTCCTTCTTCTGTATACTTACACATTAATTGCATTCCCAAACAAATCCCAAGAACGGGCTGCTTTAGTTTGGGTACAAGGGTATCTAATCCAGAGTCTTTGAGTTTTTGCATCGCACTACTTGCTTCTCCTACTCCAGGAAAAATAACTTTGTCTGCAGCTTTTATTTCTTCAGGATCACTGCTTAAAACTGCTTCATATCCTAATCGTTGTATTGCAAATTTTATGGATTGAATATTTCCGGCTCCATAATTTATTATGACTATCTTCATATTTACAACATTCCTTTTGTACTGGGTAAAATCATTTTTTCAGGATCTTGTTTTACAGCTACTTTAATGGCTTTGGCAAAAGCTTTGAAAATAGCTTCTATCTTATGATGCTCATTAGTACCTTCTGCTTTGATATTAAGGTTTGCCTTTGCTCCATCGGTAAAAGATTTGAAAAAGTGAAAGAACATTTCTGTTGGCATTTTACCGATCATTTCACGTTTAAAATCTGCTTCCCATACCAACCAGTTGCGTCCTCCAAAATCGATAGCCACTTGTGCAAGGCAATCATCCATCGGCAAGCAAAAACCATATCGCTCTATTCCTAATTTATTACCCAATGCTTTTGAAAAGACTTCACCCAAAGCAATTGCTGTGTCTTCTATTGTGTGATGTTCATCTACTTCGAGATCTCCTTTTACTTTAATATCCAAATCCATCTGTCCATGTCTCGAAATTTGATCCAGCATATGATCAAAAAATTCTAGCCCTGTACTGATGTTACTTTTGCCTGTTCCATCAAGATTTAGTCTTATGTAGATATCTGTTTCATTCGTTTTTCTAGAAATTTCAGCAGTACGGTCTTTTAATTTCAAAAACTCGTAAATCTTCTGCCAATCATTGCTTTCAAGATCAATATACTGATCTAATTCATCTCTTTTTACGGTAATTTCTCCTGTTCCTAGATTGGTATTGTCATTAATAAAAATACCCTTTGCACCTAGGTTTTTTGCAAGTTCCATATCTGTTAAACGGTCTCCTATCACAAAAGAGTTTGCCAGGTCGTATTCTTCTGAAAAATATTCAGTGAGCAGTCCCGTTCCCGGTTTTCTGGTATTGGCATTTTCATGAGGAAATGTCCTGTCTAAAAACACTTTATCAAAAACAACCCCTTCATTTTCAAAAGATTTCATGATAAAATTATGTACAGGCCAAAAGGTGTCTTCCGGAAAAACATCTGTTCCCAACCCGTCTTGATTGGTAATCATTACGAGCTCATAGTCTAGCTCTTGGGCAATTTTACCCAAATATGTGAATGCTTTGGGATAGAAAATCATTTTTTCGAACGCATCTATTTGTTCATCTGCAGTTTCTTTGATGATTGTGCCATCTCTATCGATAAATAATACTTTTTTCATTGCTTGAATTACGAAGCCAGAAGTACGAATGTATATTTCTTATTTCTAGCTTTTATGTTTATAATGTTTTTAAAATTTTTATCAATTTCTTGTTCTCTTCTGCGGTACCTACTGTAAATCTAAGAGTATTTTCGCACAAGGGTTGTGTACTACGATTACGGATTACAATACCTTCTTTGAGTAATTGATCATATCTTGTATTAGCATCATCTACTTTTGCCAAAATAAAATTGGTATCACTGTGATATACTTCTTCAACAAAAGAAATTTGAGTTAATTCGTTAAATAAAATAGTTCTCTCCTCTAATATTTTGGAAACTTCTTTTTGAACCTGAGCTTGATTCGTCACTCTTTCCAAAGCTTTTTGCTGAGTAAGTTCATTTACATTATATGGAGGCTTTATTTTATTTAGAATAGTAATGATTTCTTCTGAAGCATAGCAAATGCCTAATCGTATTCCTGCCAGTCCATAGGCTTTTGATAAGGTTTGGGTAACGACAAGGTTTGGATAGGTATTGATTTGTTGAATCCAGCTTTTTTGATCAGAAAAATCAATATATGCTTCATCTATAACAACAAGACCTCCAAAATTTTCTAAAATCCTAATCATTTTTTCTTCTGAAAAAGAATTTCCTGTTGGATTATTAGGTGAACATAGAAAGATAATCTTAGTAGTAGAAGTAACCGCACTTAGGATTTTGTCAACATCAGGTTCAAAATCATTGGTTAGCAAAACCTCTTTTTCCTTTATATTATTGATGTTAGCAAGTACCTTATACATTCCGTATGTTGGTGGTAGAGTAATAATAGTATCTACTTTAGGTTCGCAAAATGCTCTAAAAATCAGGTCCAGTACTTCATCACTACCATTACCCAACAACATATTTTTTACTGTAGTCCCTTTTTGTTCTGCCAGTACTTGTTTTAGGTTTCTTTGCAAAGGGTCAGGATATCGATTCACTCCATTTTCAAATGGATTCTCATTTGCATCTAGAAAAATCATTTCTGATCCATCACTCACATATTCATCTCTTGCAGAAGAATAGGGTTTTAAACCCAATACATTGCTACGAACTATTTGATTGATATTGAATTGTGTTGTTTTCATATTTTCATTATGCTGAATCATTTTACTTTAAACTCTCTAATCGTAATGTCACAGCATTTTTATGCGCTTGCAACCCTTCTGCTTCTGCCATCAATTCGATAGCATTACCAATATTCTGGATACCTATATCTGATATTTTTTGAAATGTCATAGATTTCATGAAGCTATCGAGGTTTACACCACTATATTGTTTTGCATATCCGTTAGTTGGTAATGTATGATTAGTACCCGAAGCATAGTCTCCTGCGCTTTCTGGGGTATAATTACCTATAAATACTGATCCGGCGTTAGCAATACGATCAACATAAAAATCTTCATTTTTCATACAAATGATAAAATGCTCCGGACCATATTCATTAATCATTTCTAACGCTGTCTGGTCATTTTCGACGTAAATCAGTTTTGAATTTGAAATAGCAATTGTAGCGATATCTTTTCGGGGTAGTTCTGCTAATTGTATATCGATTTCTGTTTCTACCTTATCTATCAAATCTTTTGAGGTTGATACTAGAATTACTTGGCTGTCTTTACCATGTTCTGCTTGACTTAATAAATCTGAAGCTACGAAGGCAGCATTTGCCGAATCGTCGGCTACTACTAATAGTTCACTCGGACCTGCCGGCATATCGATTGCAACTCCAAATTTGGTTGCTAGTTGTTTTGCAACGGTTACATATTGATTTCCCGGTCCAAAAATTTTATATACTTGCGGAATTGTCTCTGTACCAAAAGTCATAGCACCTATGGCTTGAATTCCTCCTACTTTACAAATTTTGGTCACTCCACATAGATGAGCAGTATATAAAATGGCAGGATTGATATTACCATTACGATCTGGTGGAGAACACAATACAATCTCATTACACCCCGCTAAATTTGCAGGAACTGCCAGCATCAAAATCGTCGAAAACAGTGGTGCTGTTCCTCCCGGAATGTATAGCCCCACTTTTTGAATTGGGCGTTTTTCTTGCCAGCATGCTACTCCATTTGAAGTTTCTATAAATACTTTGTCCGTTTTCTGAGCGTTGTGAAATGTTTCTATATTAGCTTTAGCGAGTTGAATAGCTTCTTTAAGTTCAGTTGAAACGGCTTGTTTTGCAGCTTCTATTTCTTCTGTAGAAACTAATATCTCATCTAGTTTTACCTGATCAAACTTTTCTGTATATGTTGAGACTGCTATGTCTCCTTCTGATTGTATCTTTTTAAAAACGGTCAATACCGTACTTTCGATATCTGCTACAGTCTGAGTTGGCCGTTGTAATATTGTTGACCACTCTTCTTTGCTTGGATTATATATCTTTTTCATCGTATTACAATACCATTTTTTCTATTGGACATACTAAAATCCCCTCTGCACCTTCAGCTTTTAATTCATCTAAAATCTCCCAAAACTTATTTTTTTCAACAACGGTATGTATTGAACTCCATCCTTTTTCTGCAAGAGGCAAAACCGTTGGACTACGCATTCCAGGGAGTATCTTTACGATATCTTCAATCTTCTCATTGGGAGCATTTAGTAATACATACTTAGAATTTCTAGCCTTTAAAACTGCTTGTATTCTAAATCTCAATTTTTCTAATAGAATTCTATTCTCTTCAGATATTTTTGGAGATACTGCCAAGACCGCTTCTGAGGTTAGCATTACTTCTACTTCTTTGAGATTGTTTTTGAATAGGGTACTACCACTAGAAACAATATCACAAATAGCATCTGCCAGTCCGATATTGGGTGCAATCTCAACAGAACCTGAGATTTGGTGTAACTCTGCTTTGACTCCTTTTTTATCTAAATATTCATTAACTGTATTGGGGTATGAGGTCGCAATTCTTTTTCCGTTAAGGTCTTCTATGGTATTGTATTCAAAATCTTTGGGAACTGCCAGAGACACTTTACATTTTGAAAAATTAAGTCGCTCTGCTATAGAAATATCTTTTCCTTTCTCGATCAATACATTCTCTCCTATTATTGCGATATCTACTACTCCATCTCTTAGGTATTGTGGTATATCACCATTACGCAAAAACATAACTTCCATAGGAAAATTTCTGGTTTGCGCTTTTAGTTGGTCTTTTCCATTATCAATAGAGATTCCGCAGTCTTTAAGGATTTTGACAGAATCTTCATTGAGACGGCCACTTTTTTGAATTGCAATTTTAATTTTTGACATGTTGTTTCTGTTGTTGAGTTTGGTCAATTCTTAACGAATTTTTTAAAACGAAAAAACCCGCTTGAATTGCTCAAACGGGTTTTTCTATTTTGGATTATACACATACCAAACTTACCACGCCTGAGCGGAGATATAAGAATGGTGATGATGTATAAATAAATTTTTCATGATTTTTTTAAATACTGTGCGAATTTATAAAAATTATTTTTTTCAAAAAGGTATTTTCTTCGATTTTTTTGACATTCATAAAATGAAAATTATAAAATGCTAGATTTTAACATTTTAAGTAGGTCTTTCGTAAACTATTTCATAAATTTAAGAAACTATACTAATCAACAACTCATGAAAAGCCTAATCTCCTTCTTCATATTTTTGTTATTTGCATTATTTGCTATGTGGTGGTACTACTCATGTGACTGGTGCGCAAGAAATACAAATTCTCAGAATATTGTTACAAATGATGATAAAGAAATTGAAGCTGCAAAAAAGAAAGCTTACGAAGATAGTATTGCCGCTATTAATACATCTGTATCCGGATTATCAGCAAATACTCCTGAGAATAAAAACATTTTTGAGTATTCAGAGAATTTAAAAATCAATGCTGATAATGGTAATGTTTTTATTCCTTCTTCCTTAAAAGGGTTCGAAACAAAAATTGCTGATTATTTAGGAGTTCATCAAGATCAGGAACTTATTATATCTGGGTATGAAACCTTAATAGAAAACAAAGATTCTACAAACCTAGGAATAAAAAGAGCTGAATTTATTAAAGATATTATTGTAAATGCAGGAGTAAATGCTGATAGAATTGTTGTTGATAATCAAATCAAAGATTATCAATATGATAGTCAAAAAAATTATTCGGGAGGGATCGAATTACAATTTCATACTCTTGATCAATCTAGAATGGTCGAAGTTGAAAAGAGTATTGCCAATAGAACATTGTACTCAAATTTTGGAGAAAAAACATTCCGCGCCGATGCTACTTTAATCAATTATGCCCTAGAGCTAAAAAATTACCTTAGTAAATACCCTGATAAGCTTGTGAGTATAACGGGGCATACAGATAATGTAGGCGATGAAGAAGCAAATCAATGGTATGGTCAGCAAAGAGCTAATAATGTTAGACAATATTTGATTAATCAAGGTATCGAAGCAGAAAAAATCAAAGCTTTATCAAAAGGAGAATCAAGCCCTGTAGCTCCTAATGATACCGAAGAAAATAGAGCAAAAAACAGGAGGATAGAGATAACCGTAAACTAAAAATTTAAATTATGTTAGACTTTTTAAACGAAGCAAATTGGTGGTGCCTACTATTGTTATTGTTCCTTGCATTCATATTAGGTTGGCTATTATGCAGATGGTCTTTGAAAAAGAAATATAAAACTGCATTAGAAGAATGTGAACGAAAAAATGCATTACTTTCTAATTCAAATTATCAAAAAGCTAACTCTACATTTTCTAATTCATCATCAAATGACAATGATGCTTCTTCACAAATAAGAGCCATTAAAACAATGGATCAGGGTGGTATACCTGTTACAAATATTCCTGAAATTGAAAGTTCTGATAAACCCAAACTTAATTTTGAACGATTCGGTAAAGCAGATGCTTCTCAAAAAGATGATTTAAAATTAATTAGTGGTGTTGGTCCGTTTATAGAGGAAAAATTAAATAGTATTGGTATTTATACTTTTGATCAAATAAGCAAATTTAGCAAAGAAGATATTGATACTGTAACAGAATTAATACAGTTTTTTCCCGGTAGAATCGAGCGAGATAAATGGACAGAACAGGCAAAGAAGCTCAAAGATCAATAAAAAATATTGCTTTTTTATAATCAAACAAACCCTCTACAAGTTCAGCTTTGTAGAGGGTTTGTTTGCAAAATAATAGAATGCATTATGATTTACTACAAAGGTTATTACCAGGTCCATACATTTTTCTTAAGGCTTTTTTATCCCCTTCGGATAAGTTCCATGGTACAAACTGACTGGTTAGCATCAATGAATTGTTATCTTTTACAGGAGTTCCGGGAACAAGCCTGCCAAAACGTTTATCATCTGTATGTTCAAAGCCAATAGAATGCCCTAGCTCATGTTCAATTGTTGTTCTCCATTCTTCCAAATTCATAGACCTTCCTCTTGATTTGAAATCCAGATTTATGATCATTTCTTTTCCTGCTTTGCTATCAAATGGAATATCCGCAGCACCAGCAAAATCTTTGAATAATACTCCTTTGTCTCCCTTTATAATAATATCCTCATTGTTATCGACCAAAACAAATTTTAAAAAGCTACCACTTACATTATTCCAATTTTTTATAGCACCAGCGACAGCTTTTTTTGGAGTTCCATTAGGAAGACTATTCTTAATTTTGATTTTTTTTGCTAATCGACACGCTACCAAGCCATCTTCACTAGTATATCTTTGCTTAGCACTATGAAGTCCAAATTGTTTAAAAAGATCTTGTGAAATGATAATGTCCCCCTCTACTATGTAACCATTTTTATAAACCTGAATAGGATGTTTTTTTGTATTGAATCCCATTCTCTCGAGTTCAACTAATACTTCTTCACTGATTTGATTTTGGTTTTCGTCTTCTGCATTACCTGTAGCATCATCATTATGGCATTTAATCATCATTGATGAAATAAATAATATCAAAGAAATTTTTAATATTTTCAGGCCTTTTTGTTTTAAGAATCTTTTGTGCATTTTAAATCATTTTATGGTTGTTACAATTCACTCTTATATTATCGTTATCAACAACTTATATTTATAAATCAAAATTTGAAATAGATTTGATAAATACTAAGAATAATCAAAAACCAAAATTACATATTAGAAGACATAGCAGATATCAATCTTAGGATCACAAAAAGGTTACATAGTTATACTGATAGGTTTATTTTAAGTATACATAGCCATACAAGTATTGTTTGAAGTTTTTGGAGTTTCTATTAAAATAAAGCATTTATGGTTATAGTATCTACAAAAAAACCTCCAGACAATGCTGAAGGCTTTTGATTTGTATAAAAAAGATTAATCTATTGATTTCCTAGTATAAGAGGCATCCCATCACTACCAGAACCTACAACGACTACTTTTGCATTTGGGGATTTTGCCAGTTCTAAAGTCGCCTGAATTCCTTTTTCTTTTAAGACTTTCTCAGTAAGAGATTCGTTCAAAATCTTATTGGCTGTAGCTTTACCTTCCGCATCAATTTTTTGTCTTTCTGCTTCTTTTCTAGCTTTTTCAAGCCTGAATTCATATTCTAACGCTTCTTGTTCTTGTCTTAATTTACGTTCGATCGCTTCTTTTATTGTTGGAGGAAGTGTTACATCCCGAACGAGTATCTCATTAAGTTGAATAAACTGGTTTCCTACTATTTTTTTTGTTTCTTCAAAAATCTCTTCTTGTATAGCATCTCTTTTACTTGAATATAATTGCTCTGGAGTATATCGACCAACTACACTTCGAGCAGCAGATCTAATTGTAGGAAGCAAAACCCTTGCTACATAATTTTCTCCTTTTTGTTGATGTAGCAAACCTAACTGATCATAATTAGGCTGAAACCAAGCAGAAGCGTCTAATTTTATTTCTAACCCGTTTGAAGAAAGTACCTGCATTTTTTCAAATACTTCTTGTTGTCTTACTTCATAAACATAAACTTTATTCCAAGGAGCTACTAAATGAAACCCTTCTCCCAAAGGAGGAGAATCTGTGACCACACCACCTCCAAAAGTCTTATATAAGACCCCAGCTTCTCCAGAACCTATAGTTTTGGTCGATTTTGAAACAAAGACAATTGTTAAAACAATAATTATAAGGATTGGCAATCCTATCTTGGGTAATTTTTCCATAATAATTTTGAATTTTGATTTTATATAAGACCATTATATTTTCTGGCAAACCATTCTATAGCCAAAGCAATTATAATAATCATTAATAAATATTTCCAATCTATTAAAGATACTATATTTTCTTTGCTTTTTTGTACCGGTTGATATCTTTGATCAGCCAATAGATTGTTAATTAACGAATCCTTCTGATTCAAAAAATAAGTCTTCCCATCTGTATTTTTTGCGATTTCTGTTAATCTCTTGATATCCGCATTTAGAAATTGTTGCTCTACATCATATTCTAGAATAGCAAAACTGCTAGAACGTGTAATATTTTCTCCAGACACAGAAACTGTATATTCATAATCCCCTGGTTCAAAACTACTAATATCTACTTCATATGAGTTATTCTTCAATAGCATAGGAATTGTCTGTGTGCTTTCTGTCTTTTTGTTTCTAACGGTAATTTGAAGATTTCCTCTACTATCAAACTCATAATTCTTAGTAAAGTATTCGGCTTTGATTATAATATTAGAATTGCCATAATAGAAAGACTCTGAAATAGTGTTAAGTCTACTTTTTCTTTTATTTGAAGCTAAAAACTGAACTATTTTACCAAAAAACTCATCAAAATCCTCAAATTTTTTGGTATCTAAAAAGTTTTGAGCCCTCCATCGCCAGATCCCTTCTCCTAGCAATACTGCTTCTCGAATACCATCTTTCTCAACTGTGGTAAATAATATTTCTTGCGTTTCTATATTATTAATAGTTTTGAATAGTATAGGATCATGATCTGTTTTTAAGCGTATTTCGCCAAAAATTCCTTGTAGTGGTGGATAACTATCAAAACCTATATCTTCGATTAAGAAAGAACCATAATTAGTATTAAATCTCGGAATATAGTATTCAGTTTGTCTTATTATTTCATGAATATAATGATCCTGGATTGTATTGATAAAATTCCAATCTGTTCGAGTTCCTGCTATGGTAAAATAATTTTTTTTGTTTTCCTTTATTTGTTCATAAACGTTTCTATATCTGCCTGTTGGCTGATACAAAACAATCAATTGATAATCATTTATGTCTTTGACCTCGTTAGGTTTTGCTATAACGATGCTACGTCTTTCATTACTTTCTATACTTTTTTTGATTGCACCAATATCAGGATGTATCCAATCACTTACAAGTAATATTTGAGTCTTCTGATCAATAACTTCTACAGCAAATGTTTTTTTATTATTGATTATATTTTTTTCTTTCTCTAAAGGAATCAATGTTGCTTCATATTGATTAACTCCTACTCGATTTGCTGGCAATGTCAAGTTTAAAACTTTAGAGTTTTCTTCTTCAGAAAAAGAAATTGGTTCTGTATACACGATACTATTACCTGATCGAATTTCAAACTTGGTATTTACATTATCTTTACCCGAATAGGTTAGCATTACTTCTACAGGAAACCTATTTTTTAAATATGCATAACGATTTACATTAAGTTGTTGAATCTTGGTGTCTACAACAAAAGTAGTATCGCCCGAAACTACCGGATATAAGTTTTGCTTATGTCCATTTGTACTATATTGATAATCTCGCCCATATGTTTGATTCCCATCTGTAAGCAATACAATAGGTGCAGTTGTATTCTTATAAATTTGATCTAATTCTTCTAGAGCTTGAGCAATATTGGTTTGTTTTTGATCAAAAGATAAGTGTAGTGAATCATTTAATTTATCTGAAAATGAATAATATTTGAGATCAAACCTTTCTTTTAAAGTCTCATTATCATCTAGTTCTTGTACAAATTGACCTACAAATTTTTCTTGGTCAAGATGCTGTATTGAAGAAGAGTTATCTACAGCTACTACTAGCGTGGGTTTTTCTACAAAGTAGGTATTTTGTTTGAAGGTTGGATTGATTAATAAAAGTAACAATGCAAAAACACTCAAAAACCGTAAAGAAGCAAAGAAAAAAGAATTCTTCTTTCTTTGCTCTGATTTATATATGTATTGAAATAGTGCAACTAATAGTGAAATCACAAAAGCGACTATAATCAATAAAATTGTTTGTGTTTGCATCATAAAAAATTACGATTTATGACTGTTCGGCATATTTTAATACAAAACATCATAAATCAAAACGAACTATTTTTATTTTAAGTTAACATTCCTCCATCTACATTGATAACCTGACCTGTAATATAGGCACTTAGATCACTTGCTAAAAACAAACAAGTATTTGCAACATCATCTGGTGTTCCTCCTCTTTTTAAAGGAATAGCATTTCTCCAGCCTTCAACTACTTTTTCGTCTAGTTTATCTGTCATTTCTGTTTCTATAAAACCAGGAGCTACAACATTACTGCGTATATTTCTTGATCCTAATTCTAGAGCGACTGATTTTGAAAATCCTATTATACCGGATTTTGAAGCTGCATAATTAGCCTGACCCGCATTTCCTTTTATCCCTACCACAGAACTCATATTGATTATGCTTCCTTTTCTTTGTTTGAGCATGGTTCTTTGTACTGCTTTGGTCATATTAAAGACACTTTTGAGGTTTACTTCTATAACCTTATCAAAATCATCTTCGCTCATACGCATTAAAAGATTATCTTTTGTAATCCCGGCATTATTTACCAAAATATCTATCGTCCCAAAAGTTTCTAAAACTGAAGCTACTAATTCTTGAGCTTGCTCAAAATTTGCAGCATTGCTTTGATATCCTTTTGCTTGAATTCCTAATGCATTTAATTCTTTTTCTAGAGTGGCTGCAGCTTCTACAGAAGAACTATATGTAAAAGCTACATTAGCTCCTTGTTGAGCAAATATTGTTGCTATTCCTTTTCCTATACCACGAGTAGCCCCAGTGATAATTGCTGTTTTACCTTGTAAAAGACTCATAGATTATATTTTCTATTTTTAAGATTGATTTAATTTTATATTGATTAGTATACAAGTTTCAAATATAAGCATTACAAATAGCTCATCAATACTAAAAACCCTGCGATTTCACACAGGGCTTAAATTAAATAAATTGTTTGGACTTATAATTTGATATCTTCTTTTTTCTTTTCGTAGTTAAATAAGTAATCAATATCCATTTCTTGGATCACTCCAAGTTTTGATAGTGCTTTTAAGTCTACATCTTTTTTATTCCCAATTACCAAAACATTATAGTTTTCTCCTTTGATATTTTCATTAAAAAATGTTTTTAAATCTTCTAGAGTCATGTTTTTGATCGTTTCATACATTTCTTTTCTATTGTCCTGATCAATCCCTCTTTTCTTGAGGTTTTCGTAAGACCAGAAAATGTTTGACTTTGTGATACGATCTGCCGCAATCTTTTTTAACGTTGCTTCTTTTGCTTGATTAAACTGTTCTTCTGCCTCTGGCATATTGGTCATCAAATCCATCATAGCGTCTACTGCCTGAGGCATTTTGTTTGCTTGTGTTCCTATATATGCATACAGGTAATTTGATTTTTCTTTATCTCTCGAGGTACTATATTGTGAAAATGCAGAATATGCTAATGATTTTGATTCTCTTATCTCTTGAAATACTATTGAAGAAAGTCCACTACCAAAATAAGTATTAAACAAACTGGAAGCTGCCATTTTATTTGGATCGAATAATGAACCTTTTGCTAAGAATAGCATTTCACTTTGAACCATATCATAATCAACAAAATATACATTTCCTCCAGTCTCTTTTTCTACGTAATCAATTTTTTCTGGATAGTCTTGTAAATCAGAGTTAACTATATGATGTGTATCAAAAGAACCTACGGCAGCTTCAATATCCTTACCATAATAAAAAGTACGTTGCTTAAAATTATTCAGGTTTTTAATCTTATCTACCAACTCTTGCGGGTTAATATTTTTAAGTTCGTCTATAGTATAAATATTACGAAGACTAGAATTTTCTCCATATTTACCGTAATTCAGAAGACCATTCCATAATATATTGCCTTTTTGAGTTTTTCCATCTTCACGACCTTTGGCAATCTGCTCTACATATTTGATGTAAGCTTCTTGATCAGGAACTGCATTCTTCCAAAAATTCTCTAACAATTCTAATCCTTTATCAAGGTTTTCTTTTAAACCTGAAATGTTAACTATAGTTTTGTCTGCAGAGGAGTTGATCCCATAAGAAATTCCTAGTTTGTAAAATTCTTTTTTAAGATCTTCTGGTGATAGTTGATCCGTACCTAGATAATCAAAGTATCCCGACGCAATACCCAATTGCTTATCATGATCAAATCCTAAATCAAAAATAATATTGAGTTCAAATAAATCATTATTTACATTCTCTATATATGAAAACGGAATACCACTTTTGGTATCTGTAGAACGAATTGCTGTTTTATAATCAACATATTTGGGCTGTAATGATGGTGATTCTATTTTTTTGATTTTCTGAAGAAAATTAGATTCTTTATCCCTATTTAATTGAACAGGAGTAATGCCAGGATTTTCTACTTTAACTATTTTAGAATCCTCTCCTTTAATTTTATGTACTTCTACATAATTATTTTTGTAATGCTTGTTGGCAAAATCAATAACTTCTTGTTTTGTTATCTTCTTCATATCATCCAATAAGGCTAGACGATCTTGCCAGTCTGCAAAATGAACAAATGCATCTAGATACTCATAAGCTGTTGCGCTGGCATTTTCAAATTGTCGTACTCTTGATAACTTAAAATCATTTATGATAGCATCTATCAACCAGTCATCAAACTCTCCTTTTTTTATTTTTTCAATCTCATTAAGTAATAAATCTCTTACTTCATCTAAGGTTTGTCCTGTTTTTGGTGTACCGTATAACAGATGAAACCCATAATCTTTATCAAAGTTTGTGAAAGAAGAAGCGCTTTGAACCAATTGCTTTTGATTCAAATTCAGGTCGATTAAACCTGCTTGCGAGTTTGCAAGTATATTATCAATAAGCGTTACCATTTTTTCTTCTTCAGAACCAAAACCATCTGTTCTAAAGGCGATATAAATAGATTCGGCAGTAGGCCCGTATACTTCTTTTTTGATTGGTGCAGTAATTGCCGGTTCTTTTGGAAAAGTAGGATGTGTTACTTCTTTTGATTTATAACCTCCAAAAGCATCATCAACTTTTTTAATTGTATTTTCAAAATCAAGATCACCAACCAAGATTATTGCCATATTATTCGGCACATAGTACTTATCAAAATAGGCATGAATCGCTTCCATAGAAGGATTTTTTAAGTGTTCTGATTTACCAATTGTTGTTTGTGTCCCATAAGGGTGATTAGGGTACAGCCCTTCTAAAACAGCATAGTATTGTTTACGCCTATCACTATCCTGTCCCCTATTAAATTCTTCGTATACAGCTTCTAATTCGGTATGAAATAATCGTAGTACCAATTGGCTAAAGCGTTCACTTTCTATGCTTAACCACTTATCCAATTCGTTTGAAGGAATTTTATTGACATATACGGTTTGTTCACTAGAAGTAAACGCATTTGTTCCTTCTGCTCCTAGTGAATTGACAAGTTTATCATATTCATTTGCGATTGAATATTGTGAAGCTTCCTGAGAAACTTCGTCTATTTTCTTATAAATCTCTTTTTTAATATCAGGATTGGATTCTGCTTTATGTTGCTCGTATAAATCAGAAATTTGTTTGATAAATGTATTCTCTTTTTCAAAATCTAAAGTTCCTATTTCGTCTGTTCCTTTAAACACCATATGTTCGAGATAATGAGCTAAACCTGTATTATCTGCAGGATCATATGTTGAACCAGCTCTAACAGCTACTAGTGTTTGAATTTTGGGTTCTTCTTCATTTTTTGCTAAATATACTTTGAGACCATTTTCTAAAGTATAGAGCCTTAAACCTGTTGGATCATTTGTGATGGTTTCGTAGTTAAAGCCGGCTGCATCTGTCTGTTTCACAACTTTAATCTCATTCTCATCATTTGTTGTATTTGCTGAAGATTTTTTACAGTTACTCAATGATATGGTAAGTAATGCAAATAAAATAGTATTTAATATTCTCATACGTAGATTTTGATTTTATGCCTGAGTTTACAGAATCCAAAATAGATAATTCCTTTGTATTATTCCTAAATAATTTCTTAATAAAAAACAAAACTCCTTGAAATTATGTTTTCAAGGAGTTTAAAAAATTTAATTTTTATCAGTTTAGCCTAATACTTCGGCTACTTTTTTACCTATTTCGGCAGGAGAATCTACTACATGAATCCCACATTCTCTCATAATGGCTTTTTTAGCTGCAGCAGTATCTTCACTACCTCCTACGATTGCTCCTGCATGTCCCATTGTACGACCTGCTGGTGCTGTTTCTCCTGCAATAAAACCAACTATAGGCTTAGATGTACCACTTTCTTTGATCCATTTTGCTGCATCAGCTTCTAGCTGACCTCCTATCTCTCCTATCATCACCACACATTTTGTTTCTGGATCATTCACTAAAAGTTCTACAGCTTCTTTGGTAGTTGTACCTATAATTGGATCTCCCCCAATTCCTATAGCCGTAGTAATCCCTAATCCTTGTTTTACCACTTGATCTGCAGCTTCATAAGTTAGTGTTCCTGATTTTGAAACGATACCTACGCTACCTTTTTTAAACACAAAACCAGGCATAATACCAACTTTTGCTTCTTCTGGAGTGATAACTCCCGGACAGTTAGGTCCTATTAATCTACAATCTTTTTCTTTTATATAATTTGAGGCTTTAATCATATCTGCTACAGGGATTCCTTCTGTAATGGTTATGATAACTTTTATACCTGCATCTGCTGCTTCCATTATTGCGTCTGCCGCAAAAGCTGGTGGTACAAAGATAATTGTAGTATCAGCACCTACTTCTTTTACTGCTTCTTCAGCAGTATTAAAAACAGGTTTATCAAGATGAGTTTGCCCTCCTTTTCCTGGAGTAACTCCTCCTACTACATTAGTGCCATACTCTATCATCTGTTCTGCATGAAAAGTACCTTCACTACCTGTAAACCCTTGTACAATAATCTTTGAATTTTTATTAACTAAAACACTCATTGCGTTATGATTTTTTAATTTTTAAAAGAATTCCAAAAGTAAGCTTTTGAAAATTATGGTTAAAGTGAAATTTTAATTATTTTGAAATAAAAGACATCATGCTTTCAGGAGTATTATCTCCCTGTTGACTGATCTGATATCCTTTATAAAGTTTATCATCTTGAAGCTCCCAAATAGTAATAAAATGTGCTAATGTTTCTTCTTTATCAGGTGCTTCTATTGTTCTTGCAAAATATGTATATCGAACACTTACTTTATTCCCATCTGCAATCAGATGGCTAATCTCACACCTCAATCCCTCAAAAGATGCTGCCATGTCTTCAAACATCGCTTTAATACCTTTGAAATCTTTTTTGTGAAAACCGAAACTACTGTTCCAAAATAATTCGATCTCGGGATGTAAATATTCTGATAAGCTATCGATGTTATGTATTATATCATTCTCATAAAAGGATTTTATGATATCCTTCGCTGTTTTACTCATTCTTCTTCAAATTTTCTATTAAATTCGGAACTTGTCTAATGGCTGCAATTTCCTTGTATTTTTTTCTAAAATCATCTGCAGGAGTTCCAAAATAACTTTTATTCCCTTCGAGTGACTTGCTCACTCCGGACTGTGCAGAAATGACTGCTTTTGTTCCAATAGTAACATCGCTTGTAATCCCTACTTGTCCCCAAATAGTAACTTCATCTTCTATAACCACACAACCGGCAATTCCTACTTGAGAGGCAATCAAGCATTTTTTCCCAATAATGGTATCATGCCCAACATGAACTTGATTGTCTATTTTTGTGCCTTCTCCTATAGTTGTATCACCTGTTACTCCTCTATCAATAGTGCAAAGCGCTCCCAGATCTACATCATTTTCTATAACTACTCGGCCTCCGGAAATTAACTTATCAAAACCTTCTGGTCTTTTTTTATAATAAAAAGCATCTGCTCCCAACACTGTTCCTGAGTGGATTGTAACATTATCTCCTATTATACTATTGTCGTAAATAGTAACATTGGCATGAATTAAGCAATTTTTACCTATTGAAACATTATTACCTATAAAAGCTCCCGG
This sequence comes from Aquimarina algicola, assembly GCF_006443095.1. Classification (GTDB taxonomy): domain Bacteria; phylum Bacteroidota; class Bacteroidia; order Flavobacteriales; family Flavobacteriaceae; genus Aquimarina; species Aquimarina algicola. The sequence goes on along the minus strand of NZ_VFWZ01000001.1, from coordinate 175,506 downwards.
CTGTATTATTGTATTCTCACCAATTGTACTTGTTTCGGCAACAAGATTATTTGCTTTTTGAAATGGTTCAAAATATTTTGTTAGAATATTAAAATCTCTAAATGGATCATCTGAGATCAACAATGCCTTATTCTCCGGGCACTCTACATTTTTATTGATTAAAATTATTGTAGCAGCACTTTGCAATGCTTTATCATAATATTTTGGATGATCAACAAAAACGATATCACCGGGTGTAACCACGTGAATTTCATTCATTCCCAGTACAGGAAAATTAGGGTCTCCTACAAATTCTGAAGATATGATTGTTGCAATTTGTTGTAAAGTGTGTGCTTGAGGAAATTTCATTAATTTATTACAATAACAGTCAGAAAAAAATAGTTTATTCTTCTATTCTTTTATTTTTCACAAACATATATTTATAAAATAAAAAAACCAAGAAATTATACTTGGTTTTAATATATAATTATGTTATTTCTTAAAACCAAAGATTTGTAACTATTCTACTACAATTTTGGTCTATTTTATGGCTTAAGAGAAAGCGTAAAAAACTATTCTTTAATTCTTTCTTTATAAGTACCTTTTTCTGTTTCTATTTTAATCTTGTCTCCTTCATTAATAAAAAGAGGAACCATAATTTCTGCTCCTGTTTCTACCGTTGCAGGTTTTGTAGCATTAGTAGCCGTATTACCTTTAACCCCCGGTTCTGTAGCTGTTACTTCTAAAATTACACTTGTCGGCATCTCTACAGACAAAGGCATTTGATCTTCAGAATTAATAATTACTGTAACTACTACTCCTTCTTTTAGTAATCCCGGTGCATCCAGTGTTGACTTTTCTAAAGTTATCTGGTTATAATCTTCGGTATTCATAAAGTGGTATGTATCCCCTTCTGCATATAAATACTGAAATTTATGTGTTTCGACTCTTACATCTTCAATTTTATGACCTGCAGAAAATGTATTATCGATCACTTTTCCTGTGGTCACACTTTTTAATTTTGTACGTACAAAAGCAGGGCCTTTTCCTGGTTTCACATGCAAGAACTCAATAATTTTATATATATCATGGTTATACTTAATACATAATCCATTTCTAATATCACTGGTAGTTGCCATTATTTTATATTTCTTTAGTTGTATTTAATTTAAACATAATCTTGGATAGATTTCTAACTTGAAAAATACCCTTTCATAATTCCTCTTTGAGAATTTTTGACAAATTCTAAGATTTCATCTCTTTCAGAAGTTGCTTCCATTTCTGCTTCTATTATTGCAACAGCTTGAGAATTATTATAATTTTTTTGATATAATATCCTATAAATATTCTGTATTTCTCTAATTTTTTCGGTTGTATAACCTCTTCTTCTCAAACCTATAGAATTGATCCCTACGTAAGAAAGTGGTTCACGTGCTGCTTTTACATAAGGAGGAACATCTTTTCTTACTAAAGACCCACCAGTTACAAAAGCATGGTTTCCTATACTACAAAATTGTTGTACTGCAGCCATACCTGCTAATACAACATGATCTCCAACATTTATGTGCCCGGCAAGTGTACTGTTATTAGAAAAAATACAATTATCACCAACTATACAATCATGTGCAATATGGCAATAAGCCATAATCCAGCAATTATTGCCTATTTTGGTTTTCATTTTATCTGTAGTTCCGCGATTGATCGTTACACATTCTCGTATTGTAGTATTATCCCCAATTTCTGTGACAGTATCTTCATCATTAAATTTTTTGTCCTGAGGAATTGCAGAAATAACAGCTCCGGGAAAAATACTACAGTTTTTTCCTATACGAGCACCTTCCATAATGGTAACATTAGACCCTATCCATGTTCCTTCTCCAATTACTACATTATTATGTATTGTTGTAAAAGGTTCTATTACAACGTTTTTTGCAATTTTTGCACCTGGATGAACGTAAGCTAACGGTTGATTCATCTATCTTTTAAATATTAATTATTCTTTGATTTAACAATTTGAGCCATCAATTCTGCTTCTGTAACCAATTTACCATTAGCATAAGCAAAAGCTTGCATGTGACAAATACCTCTTCGAATTGGAGTAATTAATTCTAATTTGAAAATCAATGTATCTCCGGGAAGAACTTGTTGTTTGAACTTTACTTTATCTATTTTCATAAAGTAAGTTAAGTAATTCTCTGGATCAGGAACCGTACTAAGTGCTAAAATACCTCCTGTTTGTGCCATTGCTTCTACTTGTAATACTCCCGGCATAACAGGTGCTCCTGGAAAATGACCTACAAAAAAAGGTTCATTCATAGTAACATTCTTAAGCCCAACCACGTGGTTATCTGACATCTCAAGAATCCTGTCTATTAATAAGAATGGTGGTCTATGCGGTAGCATTTCCATAATTCTATTAATATCCATAAAAGGTTCTTTGGAAAGATCAAATTTTGGAACTTTATTACGTTTTTCGATTTTTATAATCTTCGACATTTTTTTTGCAAACTGAGTATTTACAAAATGTCCTGGCTTATTAGCAATGATTTTTCCTCTTATTCTGGTACCGATAAGTGCTAAATCCCCTACAACATCCAATAATTTATGTCTAGCCGCTTCATTAGGATAGTGCAAAGTAAGGTTATCTAAAATACCATTAGGTTTTATAGCTATAGACTCTTTACCAAATGCTACTTTAAGTTTCTCCATTGTACTGGGACTTAATTCTTTATCCACATATACAATAGCGTTATTAAGGTCTCCACCCTTTATCAAACCATGTTCTAGTAACATTTCTAACTCATGCAAAAAGCTAAAGGTTCTGGCATCTGCGATTTCTTTCTTAAATTCTGATAAATGTTTTAATGAAGCATTTTGTGTTCCTAGTACTTTGGTTCCAAAATCGACCATTGTTGTCACCTGATATTCATCAGATGGCATTACAATAATTTCGCTTCCCGATTCTTCATCTGTATAAGAAATTACATCTTTTACTATATATTCTTCTCTTTCTGCTTCTTGCTCAACAATACCCGCTTCTTCTAATGCTTTTACAAAATATTTACTAGAACCATCCATGATAGGTGGTTCTGAAGCATTTAATTCTATCAAAAGATTGTCTATTTCTAGTCCCACACATGCTGCAAGAACATGTTCAGAAGTTTGAATGCTTACTCCGTTTTTCTCAAGGTTTGTTCCCCTTTGCGTATTTACTACGTAGTTCGCATCTGCTTCTATAATAGGATTTCCTTCTAGATCAATTCTACAAAAAGCATACCCATGATTTTCTGGTGCGGGTTTAAAAGTAAGTGTTACTTCTTTTCCTGTATGTAAACCTACTCCCTTGAGGTTTACTTCTTTCTCGATAGTTCTTTGTTTCCTTACAACAACATCACTCATTGTTACTTATCTTTTTCTCTAGTTTGTATATTCTATCTACTATTTTCTGAAGATTTTTGAAATGCACATATGATTTGTTATAGTCTGAATACCCTAAAGCAGGAGATCCCTGAATTGATTCTCCGTCTTTTATGTTTCTTCCTATACCTGATTGTGCTTGTATTCTTACTTTATCTCCTATAACGAGGTGTCCTGCGATTCCTACCTGTCCTCCTATAAGACAGTGTTTACCAATCTTGGTTGATCCTGCAATTCCTGTTTGTGCGGCTATGGCTGTATGTTCTCCTATCTCGACATTATGAGCTATTTGTATTTGATTGTCAAGTTTAACTCCTTTACGGATAATCGTTGAACCTAATGTTGCTCTATCTATAGTTGTACCTGCTCCCACATCTACATAATCTTCTATTACAACATTTCCTGTCTGAGGTACTTTACTATATTCTCCTTTTTCATTAGGAGTAAAACCAAAACCATCTGCTCCAACAATAACACCACTATGTATCACACAATTATTTCCTATAATTGTCTCTGAATAAATTTTTGCTCCTGCAAAAACGGTGGCATTATCCCCTATGGTTACATTATCTCCAATATAAACGTTAGGATAAATTTTGGCATTTTTTCCTATTTTGACATTTTCTCCTAAGTATGAAAATGCACCTAAATAAATAGATTCTCCAAATACAGCAGTTTCTGATATAAAACTGGGCTTTTCTATACCCGTTTTATTCATTTTTACCATATTATAATGTTCTAACAACTTAGAGAAAGCTTTATAAGCATCATCTACTCGTATTAAAGTTGTCTTTATTTCCGACTCTGCTTCAAAGGTTTTATCTACAATTGTTATAGAAGCATCTGTAGAATAAATGTATTGGGTGTATTTAGGATTAGACAAAAAGGTTAAGGAACCTTTTGTACCCTCCTCTATTTTGGCTAGTTTAGATACCTCAACAGTTTCATCTCCTTCGATTTCTCCATTTAAGATACCGGCAATTTGTGTGGCTGTAAAAATCATTCTAGCAAAAGTATAAAAAATGTGTTAATGTTTGTACTTTGGATAGCACATAAAATATTTGGTGACTGGTTTTGATAGTGCTTCTAGGTTAAATTGATCTGTAGCCTTTACGATATCCACTATCTTTTTTGATTTATATAAAATATTGATATTTTGTTTGTTTTGATAATAGGCTTGATTAGAAATCGTGCCTTCAAAGATGAAATAACGAGCTTGTTCTTCAGAAATTTTATAATGTTCCCTAAATTTTTGGATATGATTACCTTTTTTATCTTTTCTAAAAGGGTTTTTCTTTATTTTTACTTTTAGAAGATCTCTATGAATAATCATAGACGATAATTTACTTAATACAAAATCATCCGAATCAGACCATTCTTTCATAGCTGCAACAATATCATAATCGTCTAATTGCGAGAATACGTCAAGTACTTCTTCTGTAAAATTATCCGAAGTAATCTTAGTCTCTAAGAAAAAATTCAGTGCTTTACTCGCTTTTAGTTTTACTCCTTGCTCTACTAATTCTTTTGCCCTTTGTAATACACGTATCAAAAGATTTTCTGCAACAAGACTTGTTTTATGAAGATAGACTTGCCAATACATCAAGCGTCTGGCAAGTAAAAATTTTTCTACTGAGTAAATCCCTTTCTCTTCTACAACAAGTTCATCATTGATCACAGTGAGCATTGTAATAAGCCGTTCACTATTGATATTTCCTTCTGCAACCCCTGTATAAAAACTATCTCTCTTTAAATAATCTAATCTATCCATATCTAATTGACTGGATATTAATTGATGCAAAAAGTTACGGCTATATTCTCCTTTGAAGATTTGTATTGCTAACGTTAATTTACCGTTAAATTCTTCATTAATTTTTTCCATAAACATCAAAGAGATGTCTTCATGGTTTACTTCATTTACAATACTATGTTCCATTGCATGTGAGAAAGGACCATGACCAATATCATGTAATAGAATAGCTACATAAAGCGCTTCTTCTTCCTCTTTTGAGATATCAATCCCCTTAAAACGAAGTACTCTTACTGATTTTTGCATTAAATACATACACCCTAAAGCATGATGAAATCGAGTATGATGCGCCCCGGGATAAACAAGATATGAGAGTCCCATTTGTGAAATGCGTCGTAACCGTTGAAAGTATTTATGTTCTAAAAGATCAAAAATTAGTTCATTAGGTATCGTAATAAAACCGTAAATTGGGTCGTTTAATATTTTAAGTTTATTTCGTTTTTTCAAATTCACATTACTTTTACAAAACAAATATACATCATATGCTATATTTCAGTACAATTTGGATTGGTAAGTTTTATAATTTTTAAAAGCAGAATAAGCATATGATAATTGATAAATTCACAAAAGTTAAAATTAAATGAATACAATAAAGATTCTATGGGTTGATGATGAGATTGATTTGCTTAAACCACATATATTATTTCTCGAAAAGAAGAACTATGAAGTAACCAAGTGCCAAAGTGGTACAGAGGCCCTTGATTTATTAGATGATCATAATTTTGACATTATCTTTTTGGATGAAAACATGCCCGGTTTATCTGGTATAGAAACACTTTCTGAAATTAAAGAAAAAAAGGACAGTGTTCCTGTAGTAATGATTACAAAAAGTGAAGAAGAATATATCATGGAAGAAGCAATTGGTAGTAAAATAGCCGATTACCTGATCAAACCAGTTAACCCCAATCAAATCTTACTTAGTCTGAAGAAAAACCTAGACAATTCTAGGCTAGTATCCGAAAAAACTACAGCGAATTATCAGCAAGAATTTAGAAAAATTGCTATGGATATGGCAATGGTTAACTCTTTTGAAGGCTGGGCAGAATTATATCAAAGGTTATTATATTGGGAGCTTCAACTCGAAGATATAGAAGACACGGGAATGTTTGAAATTCTGGAATCTCAAAAAGTAGAAGCAAACTCACAGTTTTTTAAATTTGTAGATAAGAATTATCCCGATTGGTTTGATGGCTCAGAAGATGCACCTGTAATGTCTCATACCTTATTTAAAGAAAAAGTTGTTCCCGAAATCAGTAAAGAACAACCAACACTTCTTGTTGTAATAGATAACTTACGCTACGATCAATGGAAAGCTTTTGAGCCTACTGTAAAAAATTACTACAAAAAAGAGCAAGAGGTTTCGTACTTCAGTATATTGCCAACAGCTACACAATATGCCCGAAATGCAATTTTTTCCGGACTTATGCCTTCAGAAATGAAAAAGAAACATCCCGATCTTTGGTTAGATGATATTGATGAAGGAGGTAAAAACATGAATGAAAATGAGTTCTTAACCGCTCAACTACAAAGATTAGGACTCGATATTAAACATGAATATTACAAGATTACAAACGAAAGATCCGGAAAAACGTTAGCCTCTAATTTTAAAGGATTAAAGGATAATGATTTGACTGTTGTTGTATACAACTTTGTAGACATGCTTTCACACAGTAAAACAGAAATGGAAGTCATCAAAGAATTAGCTTCAAATGATAAATCATACAGATCATTAACACAAAGTTGGTTCAAAAATTCACCACTTCTAGAAATGATTCAACAGGCGCAACATTTAGGTTTTAAATTGCTAATTACTACCGACCATGGAACCATAAATGTAAAAAACCCTTCAAAAGTGATTGGAGATAAAAATACGAGTCTCAATTTACGATATAAAACAGGAAAAAGCCTTACTTATGAGCGTAAAGAGGTATTAGAAGCTGTAAATCCCAAAGAGATTTATCTACCATCAATAAATATGAGTAGCTCATTTATTTTTGCTAAAGGCGATTATTTCTTTGCTTATCCTAATAATTATAATCATTATGTAAGCTATTATCGCAATACCTATCAGCATGGTGGTGTATCACTAGAAGAGATGATTATTCCTTTTATCGTACTTAATCCAAGATAATTTACATTATAAAATTCTCCGTACAAAATATAATATAATTGTACGGAGAAATTTTTAAAATAAAGTTTTGTAAATATGACAATACAATACTCTTTATCTGATCTATCTGATATTGCAAAACAAATCATTTCAAATATTGAACATAGGATTGTATTATTCAATGCTCCTATGGGAGTAGGAAAAACAACATTGATCAAAGAGATTTGTAAACAACTAGGCATTGAAGATATTATATCAAGCCCTACCTACTCTTTGGTAAACGAATACAAGAATAATGATCTTTTGGTTTATCATTTTGATTTTTATAGAATTAAAGACGAGATTGAAGCCTATGATATTGGTTTTGAAGAATACCTTACTTCTGACGCATGGATATTTATAGAATGGCCTGATAAAGTTCTCAATTTATTGCCTGAAAATGTTACCACTATTGCAATAGAGTTATCTGAAGACGAAAAAAGAATACTTACTCTTAAATGATTAAAAAAGAAAAATAAGGATATCAAAAAATATATCCTATTTGTTTTCTTGGCTTTTTTAGTCGTAATTTGAGTTATTGAATTACACACAAATGAGTACATCAAAATCTCCTTTTACCAAAGAGCAGTTGTTACCACAAGAAGAAATGATAGAGGTAGCTCGTAAAAAAGGTAAACTTTTTATAGGGATCCCAAAAGAAACCCATTATCAGGAAAAAAGAGTATGTCTTACACCAGATGCCGTTGCTGCATTAACAAATCATGGACATAGAGTATTATTAGAAAGTAATGCAGGAATTGGTGCTAGTTTTACTGATAGAGACTATAGCGAAGCAGGTGCAGAAATCACAAATGACTCTAGTAAAGTTTTTGGTTGCCCGATTATACTTAAGGTAGAACCACCTTCTATTGAAGAATTAAAGCACATCAATCCTCAAACTGTACTAATATCAGCTTTACAACTTAAAACTCAATCCAAAGAATATTTTCAAGAATTAGCCAAAAAAAGAATTACGGCTTTAGGTTTTGAATTTATTAGAGATGTAGATGGTGCATACCCTGCTGTAAGAGCACTTAGTGAGATTGCAGGAACTGCTTCTGTTCTTATTGCTTCAGAATTAATGAGCAGTGCTACAGATTCTGGATCTGGGCTAATGATGGGTAATATAAGTGGTGTTCCGCCTGTAGAAGTTGTGATTATTGGCGCAGGTACGGTTGGTGAATTTGCTGCACGATCTGCTATAGGTCTTGGTGCAAATGTAAAAGTATTTGACAATTCTATCACCAAATTGCGATGTATTCAAACCAATATAGGGCGAACCTTATTTACATCTACAATACAACCCAAAAACTTACTCAAAGCACTAAGAAGGTGTGATATTGTGATCGGTGCAGTGCGAGGAAAAAATCGCGCTCCTGTGATTGTTACAGAAACTATGGTAGAACGTATGAAAACCGGAGCAGTGGTAATCGACGTGAGTATAGATATGGGTGGTTGTTTTGAAACCAGTGAAGTTACTTCTCACGACCATCCTGTTTTTGAAAAACATGGTGTAATTCACTATTGCGTACCCAATATCCCATCTAGATATGCAAGAACATCATCATTATCCATTAGTAATATATTTACACCTTATTTATTACAGATTGGAGATGAAGGAGGTATAGAGAATGCAGTACGTTTTGATAGAGGGTTAAAAAATGGTCTATATTTTTATCATGGGATTCTTACAAACAAATCAATTGCTGACTGGTTTGATTTATCTTACAGAGATATTAATCTTCTAATTTTGTAAAAAACCTCATAATTACGGCTTTTAGTCCTTTATTATTGATGAACTTTATCTATTTTTGGCACCTATATTTAGATAATTTTTCATGAAATTAGGACAACGTCTTTTTTATTACCTGGGAGGCTTCGCAGTTGGTCTCATTATCTTGTTTTTTTTTCTAGGAGGCAAAAAAACTTCTTGTGATTATGGCCCATCATCAAGAGTATTAAAAAATATTAGAATTAAAGAAAAAGTTTTTTCTGAAAAAGCAGCTCTTGTTTTTGATCAATCCGAACTGGATTCCATGGATTTAAAAAACATACTAACCGAAGGAGACGTTAATTTTTCTAAGAGCAATACCAAATTAGACTCTTGTAGAACCTACTTTATTGAAGGTAGCACCAAAGATAAAAAAGTAAATATGCTTATTGAAAATTGCGACTCTATTGCAAAAATTAAGACTTTTCATGTCGAGTGAAATATCACTGTGCGAGCCTACAAATGATTGACAAGAAACTAATTTTGATATTTTTTTTAAAAAAGTTGTTTTATTTGAGAATTTGCTACTTTAGATTAACGTTTCGTGTATGAGTAATAACAGATTTCTAATTACAGGCCCTTCGGTTTTACACAGATCTTTGTTTTACGTTTATACTTTCGTTTTAGCGATTACACTTCTATTATTTTCATAATGTTAAAGACGAAACTTCAGGGTTTCCACCACCGTTTCCTGAATAACCTTTGATCAATTCAGTTAAGTATTTCCCTAAATCATTTAGATTTGTTATATGTAGTTTTAATTTTCCCCTTGTATTTCCTGCTTTTCAGTTTGGTTAATTCTCCCAATTCATCATAAAAATCCTCTTGCCAACTTCCTTCTTTAAAGATGAATGAAAGATACCTTATATTTTGATTGTAATATCCTTTAGTGTTAGGATATATAACTAAATTATCTCCTTCTTCAGGTTGATAATTGAAATCAAAACATTGTTCAGAATTTAAGTATAATAATACCCATTCAGAATTTAATCCACTACCAATATCTTCCATAGGTGGAACGGTTCTCCCTATAGCCAATTCCTTACTTTTTAAAATACGTAACTCCCAGATATATTCTATCTTTGAATCATCTTGAGTATTAATTTCCTCATTATTGAATTCACAAGAGCATAAGATAAATCCATCGTTAAACTCACACATAGTTTTTTAAATTCTGATTAACGTTAAATTTTATTAATCTCATTCAAATCTCTTTATTTATAATACTTCCCAGTTTTTTCAACATCAATTTTTTCAAAAAAACCTAAAAATTTGATGTTATCTCATTAAAGTAATAGAGTTTCTTTATGTAGGGAACTACATACAACGTCTCGTATAAGAAACGTATAGCTAGTGATAAGCGATACGTTTCAGTTTGGTACTAAGCCAAATATAAATATTTTGCTTTTATTATTTTTTGTGAATGCCGAATTTTATATTTGGCGACTTTGCAAATAGATATAGCATTTTTGATTAAGAACAAAAACCCTATGTTTTCTTATGCATTGTTGTATACTTTAATTTTGACGTTCTTCTTTTGAAAAATACTTGGCAGTAATCAGCGCAATAGGTAGCCCAACCAAAGTCATATGCCAAACCATACCAATAATAGTCAGGTTAATATCAAAAGGGCTTTCAGGAACATTTGACAGTGGTATTACTATTAAATTCATAACTAGCCATATCCCCAAACCAAATATTAAACCCATTAAAGTTATGTTTGTCCTTAAAAAGGCAAGCCTTGGATAAAGGAAAAAATAGACAATAGCACAAGCATAAGCTATGATAAAATGATAGATAGTTCCTGCTATAATCATGGTTATTCCACCGTTCATAGCTTCAGCTCCATGAACTCCTGTAGCAATAAATTGCAACACTTGAAAAGGATTAAATTTGAAAAAGATAAAATAAACGATTACTCCTGCTACAGCATCTAATACACCTGCTACTAATCCTGACCAAAGTATTGTTTTAATCGGACTAGACGATTTTGTAAAATTAAATATTGATGAATTTGTCATTTTTTTACTTATTAATTTTATACAACACTTCTTGGAAGTCTTTCTCTGGATTTGCTGTTAATAAAGAAGGCTGAAATCTTATTTCTTCTATATCTTTGATCCCAATCATATTTAGCCACCAGTTGAAATAATTAGAATGGTAATCAGTACCATACTTTGGATCTGCACCAGGCGAAAAAACTCCACTCGTATAAATTACGGTCGCTTTTTTCTCTTCTAATAAACCGGAATATCCATTTTCTGGATCGAAGCCAAATAATAATCCTGGTTGAGTAATAATGTCTATGTATTGTTTTAGCTTATAAGGGATTCCTCCATTCCACATTGGTATTGAAAAAACATAGTGATCTGCCTCAGTAAATCGTAATGTGATATCAGTAATATTACGCCAAGCATTTCTTTTATTTTCATCCATTTCACCATCACCAAAAAAGGTCATTTTTGCAGCCGCTTTATTTGCTTCAAACTCAGGTAGATTTTCTTTCCAAAGTTCTAAAGTGTCAATGGTAGCATTTGAGTTTAAATTTTGAAGATAAGCTTTAGCTAAAGTGCTTGATTTTGATTTTTCCCCTCGAGGAGAAGCTATAATATTTAATACTTTTGTCATAATGAATTTAATTATTAAATGAGGTTTATAGTTCTTGAACTTCTGGAAAATCAATATCAACTTGAGTAACATTATGCAGATAGTTAGTGATGGTTTTTTCACCAACTTGTATAATTACATCAACTAAATGTCCTTTGCCATAACCTTCATTAAAAAAGCATTCTAAAAACTTCTGATTTATTTTACCTCTTGCTTCTGCAATATCTTTGGCGAGTTTAACCAAGGCATTTAACTTTTTATCAAAAGAAACTTTTCCGCTTCTAATTTCAATCGCTTGCTCATCTGTATAGCCATTCATTTTGCCAATGGCAGTATGTGCAGCTTTACAATAATTACAATCATTTACTTCGCTTACTATTAAATTAATAGCTTCTTTTTCTTTATTGGTTAAAGAAGGTTTATCATTTTGAAATGATATATACCTATTTAAACCATTATTTGATAAACCTAAGGTTGCAAAAAGATTGGGCATAAAACCTACAGATTTTACAATAGCATCGTATACAGGCAAATTGTCTGCAGACATTTGTTCTCTTACAGGAACTTCGAATTTAATTTTTGAATTTGTATCCATTCTTTATGTTTTATTGATAGCACAAAGATTGGAACTAAGTAGTTTTTATGAATTCAGCTATTTGAAGAAATTTGGTTCAGATAGCTGAACATTTTTTATTTAGAAACAAGTTGATTGCGTATTTCACTTAAATATTGTTTTGAAATACCTAAATAAGAAGCAACCATATATTGCGGTATTCTTTGTTCAAACTCTGGATATTCTTCTTTGAATAGAAGGTATTTTTCTTTAGCAGAAAAACTCAAATTTGTAATAATACGTTTTTCTAAAGTAATTGATACTTTTTGAAAAAGAATACGGAAAAAATGCTCCAGCTCAGAAATATTAAGGAATAATTCTTCCAAATCTTTAAGAGAAATTTGAACAATTTCAGTATCCTCTAAACATTGAATATTAGTATTTGAAATTTCTTGATTAAGAAAGCTTGGTAAATCTGTAGCCCACCAATTTTCTATTGCAAATCTAAAAATATGTTCATTTCCATCATTATCAATATGGAACGTTTTGGTTGTTCCAGAAATAATGAAATTTAAAAATTTACATGAATCTCCTTGTTGCAGAATATACTGCCCTTTTAGATATTTTCTAATACTTATCTTCGATAATAATAACGATTCTTCTTGATTGGAAAGAACAATAGAGTCAGTTAGATAATTAATTAAAGGATGAATGGCCATAATGTATTATTGCTAACGTTGTTTTGTATATGGTTTGTTGCATGTTTAAAGAACCGAATTTAATATATAATTACTGAAAGAAAAAGTCCGCGAGGACTTCTGCAAGTAGGCAAAAAACCGACAATAAATTATATACGGTATTGGGAGTATATATGCTTAAGGACAAGTTGTGACAGGGTTTCCACATAATTTTTCTGACTGAACCCACCCACTTCCTTTTTTTGTTTTAATCTTCATCCAATTACAATCTATATCAATAATTTTAAAATGGTTTATTTTTTCTCCTTTTATTTCAATTAATTTTTCGCCATCAGCTTCATCTAGTACTTTAAAGTGTTCTAATGTTTCTCCTATAATTTTTAATAATCTTTTTCCATTTGGTTCATCCAATAAATAAATGTCGTGTGTTGTTGTAATTCCTACAACAGAAGTGTGAATCCAACCTTCAAAGTTTGAAATTTCACATTCGTCCATTCCTGTAATGTTGTTTATTTTTAGCCAACCATTTTTTGAATCAATTACATTTACGAGATATCCCCAATTATTATAATTTTTGTGATTGATTTTGAAGATTATGGTTCCATTTGGTTCAGCTCTTATATTTGTAAACTCTCCTTTATCATCATCAATCCAAACTTCAAATGAGTTGCATTTTTTATTTTGAGCATAAGACACATTGTTCCAGATAATTATTAGCAACGTTAAGTTCAATATTTTTTTCATAGTTTTAATCAGTTACGCTTTAATTACTGCCATCGGTTTTGTGTATGGTTCGTTGTGGAAAATCATTGCTGATTTTCCGCCGTAACCGAAGGATAATAAGTTGCAATGAATTCCGATAAAGGAATTCAGCCGCAATGAGCTATACACGATGTTGGTAATAGTTTTTATTATTTATCCATTGAGTTACAATTGGCCATATTTCTTTTTTTGAATTCTGTGATTTTAAAATTCTGCTATGATTGTAATTTTCAAGATTTCCACTTTCTTTCGAGAGATAAACCAATTGATTTTCTTTGTTTTCAAAAGCATTTAAATATTTCTCGCAACCAACTTTAGGTGCAATAAAATTATCTCCGCTCGCACAGATTGATAAAATCGGAATCTTTATTTCGTTCATTTTGCTCATGTAGTCAAATCCGTTTTCTCCAACGAAATTGTGTTTTAAATTCCAATCGAACCATTGTTTCATAGTGTAATAACTTTCTCTATGTTCGGTTGAACCTGCAGTTTTAGCCGGAACAAATCCTAGCAATGCTGTCAGATATTTACCCGCTAAAATTTTCATTCGATTATTAAGTTCCATTCCTGCTCCGAAAGCTTGCACTCCAAATAATGTAATACTGTTAATTTTCGAATGATAGCTTTTGTTATTAATCAATAACATTGTAAGAGCAATTCCGCCACCGCTATGAGCTAAACAATCTATGTTTTGAATATTTTGGTCATTGAAAACAAATTCAAATGTCGATTTGAGGTCATATTTTGCAATTGTCTCAAAGTTAAAATCTTTTTGAGCTTTAGAACTCTCTCCGTGATTCCGCCATTCCATTATCCAGCAAGTAAATCCTTGTTCGGTCAAATAAGAAGCAATTCCTGAACATATTTTTCTGTTCGAGAAAGTTCCGTGAGTTAAAAAAATATGTCTTTCGGAACTTGTTTTAGGACTTAACTTCCAAAGTGCAATTTTTTCGTTGTCTTTAGTTTCTATATGATATAAATGTTCTTTCAGGATGTGTGATTTAAATTACTGCCAACGTTTAGTATATGAATCGTTACATCTCGCAGAGTGCTATGATTTCATATACCTTGTTGTAGCCAGTTTTTTATTTATTTGGTCTGATAGTAGGGCTCGAACCTACGTCCATCCGGTCCAAGAGCCGGACGCTCTACCACTGAGCTATATCAGACTTAGATAGGTGCAGGGCTCGAACCTGCGTCCATTCGGGTAAAGAGCCGAACGTTCTACCGCTGAACTAACCTATCTAATTTCTTTCAGGAAATAATGGTTTCACATTTTTACCTGAAAAATATTTATGTTTTTTAAGAACTGTTGCTAAATATGGATTAGAAACAGTTACTCCGTGAACAAGTTCTGGTGTAGGTTTAAATTCCGCTACTCCGTGAACTCTTGGTGCAATCCAACCTGATTTTTCAGGATTGACCCCTGCTTGATTACAATATTTTACAACCAATTCTTTATTACAATTCTCTTTTCCTTGGAACACTTCCCAAGGCAATGGTATTTTATTCCAAATATCAGTATTTGGGTCAAGTTTTCCACCCGTAGAATGGTGCCAAGCAACAACATCAGCAGCCATTAACCTAAGAACCTTACCAAAACATATTTCATCTAAAATATAGTCCATTCCTAGAGCATAAATTATATTCATCCAATTATCTCTTGCTTTATTCCAAGCTCCAGCTGTATTGTTCCACGTAGTAGAGTCGTTACCTCTTTTTACAACCATTGTCTGTCTATCAATATCGCTTTTCAACCATATTTCAGCGAGTAAGTCTGCTATTTCTTGTAAAATACCTGTCCATTTCCCCAAAAGCTCTCCTTTATGTTTATCAGAAAGATTACCTAGGACTTCTTGACTAGTATAGATATGTGAAATTGCCCACCAATTAGTTTTATTAGTTTGTTTTAGCTTATTTTTTGTTTTTAAAATTCCTAGAACAGTATTTGTAGAAATTCCTTTGCAGCGATTTAATAACATTTGAGAGATTTCATCAAAGGCTCTTTCCTGTCTTGTATTTGTGAAAACACTTCTAAGATTACATCTTGAATTATAATAAGCTATGAAACAAGCAGAATTTAGGTCTTTTTGAAATTCCTGAAATTTTATGGTATGCGCAAGTCCGTGCTTTCCAATTTTTTGAAATTCAATTTTTTTAATTTCTCGTTTATACTTAAGAAGCTTATTTTCTAATCGCTTCAAAAGTCTCCATTTCTTATTGTAGCTTCTTTTACTTAAATTAAGACCTTTTTCTTTTCGCTGTTCCTTATTTAATCTATCAGAAAGAAAGTTATTTGCACCTACTACTTTGTTAATTAATGGAGAAACTTCTTCAATAAACTTTTTAATATCATCTACATTGTAGTAGTCAACAGAGTCTTTGTTACTTAACTTAAAGATTTCAATTGTCTTTTTAATCTGCTTTTCTGCACCTATAGCTGTTGCAAATTCTTGCATCATTGATGTGTATTCAAAAAAAGTGTTTTTGAGTGAACCTTTAGAGGCTTTTTTTAAAATGTCTTTTTCATTAGAAGACAGGTTATATTCTAAAACTTCAAGGATGATTTGAGCCACATCCTCTGGACGTTTCCTTTGAATTAGAGTTTTATGTAGATTTTCTATTGTTTTCATTTGATAAGATTTGAAATCTTATGCTAGTTTATAAGGTTAGTACGCATTATTTTTGCGTAGTGAATTTAATTGGTTACAACGGCAGTCTGTCTCAAAACTAATTTTACCTCTTTGAAAATCTCGTATTTGAAATTTTCCAAAGGTATCTATCCGAATATCAAAACCAAAATGGTAGGTTTTGAGACAGACTGCCGGGTTAGTATAAAAGCATTAGCGGATTAAAACGCATCTGCCTTTCGGATAACAAGGTACTGAATTTAACGCAAAAACGGTTCAAGTTTCGACCTGAACCGCTATTACTTTTATACAATAACAACTGTCTATTTATTCTTCATGTGTGAATAGTTTATTTACAATTTTCCATCCATCATTGACTTTAGCTAATGACAAGTAATCATAATAATTATACCCTAACATAGGAACATGTAATTTGGCAATTGCGATTTTACCCATTATATCTATCCCTATGATTTTCATTTTAAATGTCTCATTTAAATCTTTTGGACTTTGTCTGTTTTTCACTCCTTCAAGATATTCGTTTATACTTTTTAAGTACTCAACACCTTTAATGTCTCCATAGATAGCTACATTTTTATGAAAACAAGCTTTAAGTTTAGCCCAATCTCCGTGAAAAATCCCTTCGAAATAATTGGTAATTATACTTTCGATTTCTTTTATACTTTCTTTATACATAATCTGTTTTTTTAGATAGCGTGACCAACTGTATGACCACCAGCTATGTTAATTGTTTCTCCTGTTACAAAATTTGAGGTAGCCAAGTAATATGCTGCTTCGGCAACCTCGATAGCTTCTCCAATTCTATTTAGTAAGTGTAAGCCTGCTAAACTATCTGCATCCTCTATTCCTATTTTTCCCTGCAACGGACTTCTAATAATACCAGGAGCTATTGTATTAACCTTAATATTGTTTTTGCCAAATTCAGATGCTAATTGTCTCGTTAAAGAATGAATAGCACCTTTGCTTGTTAGTGGTGCTGTTGCTGAAAACCCAGCTATAGCGTGTTCTACCAATACAGTTCCTATGTTAATTATAGAACCATTTTGTTGTTTCAACATTTGTGGGATAACCGCTTGAGAAGTAAAATATGTTCCTTTTAGGTTTACACTCCAATAACGTTCTAAATCTTTTTCTTCAACGTCTAAGAAAGGTTTTGGAGCAAATACTCCTGAATTGTTAATTAAGACATCTATAGAATTAAATGTTTCCAATGCCAGAGTAGCAAGTTTTTGACTAGTTTCTTGTTTACTGATATCTCCAGCTAAGTAAACAGCATTAGAGGGAGAGTCAAATTCTTTGTAAGTCCTTCTTAAATTTTCTTCATTTGAAGAATTCATTACAACATTACTATCTCGCTCTATAAAATATTTTGCAATTTCTTTACCAATTCCTGTGGAAGCTCCTGTAATGATTACGGTTTTGTTTTTCATTTTCTTTATTTTTTAGTTCCTAAATATTGTTTTCCATTTACTCCCCAATTTGCAATAGGTACTTCATCAATAACTATATGGGTTGTTCGAGGATTTTTGTTGAGTATGTCAACTACTAGTTGTGTAGCACCTTCTATTAATTGACGTTTTTGTTCTTGTGTTACTTGTTCGTCAGTAACTCTGATGTTAATGTATGGCATAACTTTTTTGTTAAATTAATTGTCATACAAAGGTGATGTGAATCTAAAATTTTAGAAAGGAGGTTTGTCACTTCTTTGAAGTGACGTAGGTCACATTGAGTGATAATAGACAAGAAGTAGAGTTATGAGTCTAATCTACTAAGTGTTTCTCTAGAAACACCTAAATAAGCAGCAATCATTTTTTTAGGAACACGTTGGAAAAGTTGTGGATATTGTTCTAGAAGTAAGTCGTATCTTTCCTTGGTTGAATTTTGTAATAATGACAGAATCCTATTCTGAAGAGCAATACGGCCGAATTTACTTTTTTTAGCCCAAAAGTGTTCCATTTTGTGCATTTGAGCAGTTAACTTCTCTCTGTTTTCGAATGATATATATAGTAATTCACTATCTTCTATACAATCGATAGAAGTCTTAGATCTGGTTTGTTTTACAAAAGATTCATAATCCGTAATCCACCAATTTTCCATTCCAAATTGGAGAATATGTTCCTTTCCCGTATTGTCAACAAAGTAGCTTTTTAAACAACCTTTTATTACCCAGTATTCTTTATTTACTATTTCCCCTTCCTGAATAATGTATTGATGTTTACGTTTTTTGATTTGCTCAAAATGATTCAATACAAAATCAAATTCTTCATCTGTAAGGCTAACTATTTCTTCTATATGTTGTCTTAGAGGATGTGTCATTTTAATTGTTGCTAACAATGTTATATAAGATATATATCCTTTATTTCCCAAATATAAAAGTAACAATTAATAGAAAAAATAAGACAATATTGTCTTATTAAAAACTTTACTTGTAAAATAATAAAGTTTTAATTTTGGTTGAATATTTGTCTTAAACTATAGATGTTGCCAAAACAATTTTTTCATAAAGTAAAATAATCATAACCGTAATATACTATCGCTTTACTTTCTTATTTTAAGACTAGTCTAAACTCTATTCTATAAAACCAAGTAAGAAAATTATATTCATAAGAGATTGTATATATCACTCAAAATACGCCTCTATAATTTCCTTTAATTTTTTCAATTCGTTATCATCAAAATAGGGATTCAAGAAAATACATTTGAGCCACATTTCATTTTTCCATGGGATTAAACTTATATATATATATTTGTGATAAAGATAATTTTGAAAGTCTGATAACGACTTTTTATATTCTTTTTCTGATTGCCCTACCCTTTTCTTAGGCCTGAAAAGTAAAATATTTAATTCTGGTTTTGTATATAATTCTAAATGCTCATTTTGTAAAACAAATGCTGTAAAGGATTTTGTAATCTTCATATTAAGATCTATAATCTTACCAAAAGATTTTTTCCCTATCAAGTAAACAGATAACCATAATTTTAAAACTGAAGTATGCCTACTTCCCTGAATTCCGAATTCGCCTAAATTTATTGCATTAGTCTCACTTGTATATGGAGCAGCAATCCTAAAACTATTTTGAAATTGTTTGTTATTTTTAAATATCAATATCGAACAGGTTTTAGATACAAACATCCATTTTTGTGGATTAAAACTAACTGAATCTGCATGTTCAAAAGATGGGCATATATGTTTTTGATTTTCTGATAAGGTCATTGCACCCCCATAGACAGCATCTATATGATGCCAAAGATGATATTGATTACATATTGATTGTATCTCATCTACTTCATCTAAGGATCCGGAGTTTGTAGTACCAAAAGTAGAAACTATGGCAAAAGGCATTTTTCCTTCTTGTAAAGAGCGGTCAATATCAGATCGTAAACAATCAATAGATATTTTTCCCCGGTTATCGGTTTTTACTTTAATTACATTCTCTGTTCCTATCCCCAAAAACATTCCCGCCTTCAGGATTGATGAATGACAGTGTTCTGAAGCAAAAAAAACCGGTTGCTTACTACTATTGTAAACATTACCATCTTTACTGTTTAATTTTATATTTCGTGCTACTAATAGCGCTTGAATATTTGCCAAAGTACCTCCACTAGTCATCACACCTCCTGCTCTCTTATCAAATCCAAACCACCTGCAAAAGACCTGAATCAACTCTTGTTCTAGCCATGTCAAAAAGGGACTCATTTCATTAGCTAGCATATTATTATTAATACTTGCTGTAATCAAATCTCCTACTATCGCACCAATGTTTGGGATAGAGTCCATTTGCCCAATATACCCTACCGAAGAAGCATTCATACTATTATCATAAATAGTAGATAACTTTTGTAAAATCTGTGCTAAATCATGAGGTTCTTCTAATTCGTTTATAAATGAAAAATCCTCTCTTAACAAAGGCACTAATTCTTCCTGAGATCTATTACTACTATTATCAATCAGCTGGGCAATGATTTCTGAAAAAAAATCTGTAACATATTCTGTGTTCTCTCCATTCGGAGATATAAACCAATTGTTAATATCTTGTCTCAAAGTTGTTTTAGTTTTCTAGATTTAATTTACACTACTGATTTTCAGATTAATAAAATGAAATAGTTCATTTTAAAAAAGTATTATTTTAAGCATTTATACATTGCCCAAAAATCAAATGTTTCATCACCTATTGTGAATCGATGTTCTCCTGCAATTTGATACGATTTACCCTTATAAAAAGCGACTGCTTGCGATTTGATTTTCAGATTTGATAACCAAATGTGAGTGCTATCAGTTTTGGTTACTTCTTCTAAAATAAAATGATGAAGTTCACTCCCAATTCCCTTACCTTCATACCCTTTTAACAGATAAATTCGTTGTAATTTGGATACATGATTACTATCTATAAATTCTGAAGGAGAGTTTAACTTTACCTTCGCATACCCAATAGGAGCATCATCTTGTTTATCTCTCACCAACCAGTATAAATTATCCGATTTCTCTAGACTGTTTGCTATTTTATCTAAAGAAAATGAGGATTCAAGATATTCAGAAAGGTTTTTCTTATTCTTGAAAAAAGTTCCATATGATTGGTCAAACGTCTTTTTACCTAAATCAGCGATGATTTTTTGATCGTCTATACTTGCTTTGTGAATTACTATAGTGTTATCGTTTTTCTGGATGGACATCTTTATATTTTAAAAGTAATGTATTAAAACTATTTTCATCAATGGGCTTATACACTATGGTTGTACTCACTGGATATTTTTTAATAGCATTTTTGGGTCGAATTGGTCTTTTTTCAAAACCACCTCCGCAATTAGGACATACATTGTGTAAAATATGTTCTACACAATCTTTACAAAATGTACATTCAAAAGTACAAATCATTGCTTCATCGCTATCACTTGGTAAGCTTTTATTACAATTCTCGCAGGTAGGTCGTATTGCTAACATTGATTATTTATTTTTTTGAATATAATTCTCTACAGATTTTGGCATTTTAATGGTCTCTGATAAAGTTTCGTCAGCAATAGCATCAAAAGCAACTTGTTTGATAGGTACTACACCTGCCCAATATGATGTTTCATAATCTTCTGCTTCATCATTTACTCCTTCTGCCCTAGTCTTTGCAGAAGCTGTATCTATAGTAATTGCCATAACCAAAGTCGCTTTAAACTCTTTTTGATTTGGAGGTCTTACATTATCCCAATGTTCTGGAACCATATGATTTAAAATACAGGCAAGAGCTTCCATTTTTTCTGTTGGATCTTCTATTTTTTCAACATGACCAAAAATAGTTACAGAACGATAATTTGCAGAATGATGAAACGCCGATCTTGCCAGTACCAAACCATCAAGGTGAGTTACAGAAATACTAGCTTTCCCCGAAGCTAATAAACTTAGCATCATCCTATTCTTTAATGATCCATGGATATAAATTTTATTGCCTTTTCTACCATATGCTGTTGGGATCACAATTGCCTCTCCATTGTAAACATAACCGATATGACATAAAAAAGCATCGTCTAAAATAGTATTAATAGTAGCCACATCATAACTTGCTCTTTTTGGACCTCTTACTACTTTATTTAATTTTGAAACTGAATACTCTGACATTATTATTTGATTTTATAGTGTAAAACTAATAGTTTTATGGTGTGTTATAGCAACCCAGTTTTCAAATACCAAATAGTCCGGTTATGTTTCCTTTTAAAAAAAATATCATTTTAGATCGTGATAGTAATCGTAATCTGTATTTGCAGATATGTGATCAAATCATTGGGTTCATCAAATCAGGAAAATTACCTCCGTCTACAAGATTACCTGGTACTCGAAAACTTGCAGAAGATCTGAATATTCATAGAAAAACCGTTATTGCCGCGTATGATGAATTGATTGCACAAGGATGGATCAAAACAGTGCCAGCCAAAGGTACTTTTGTAAGTAATACATTGCCTATCATCAAAACGCAAAACTTTTCTAAGACTATTAACGAGGTGTATAAAAATGATAAGAGTAATTTTTCATTTCATAAAAGACCTTATTTATATCGCAAGCCTAATACTGTTTATAAAAAAGAAATTCTTAGAATAGATGATGGTGTTCCTGACAATAGATTAGCGCCTATAGATGAAATTGCTAAAACATATCGCAACATTACGCAAAAAACATATCACAAAAGTTTATTAGGATATCGCTCTATATATGGAAATGATGAACTTAGAAATGCTTTGGTTTCTTATCTAAATCAAACGAGAGGTTTGCATATTGATAAAGATAATATTTTGATTACCAGAGGAAGTCAAATGGGAATTTATCTGGCTAGTCAACTTTTACTTCACAAAAAGAAGAATATTATTATTGGTACAACAAATTATATGACTGCTGATAATACTTTTCAAGAAGCTGGTGGTATTTTGCATCAAGTTCCTGTAGATAAGAACGGCTTGGATACTGTAGCTATAGAAAATGTCTGTAAGAATAAAACTATAGATGTTGTATACACCACCTCTCACCACCATCATCCTACAACAGTTACACTTTCTGCAGAAAGACGAATGCACTTATTAGAATTAGCAAAACAATATCGTTTTGCCATTATAGAGGATGATTATGATTATGATTTTCATTACAGTCACGCCCCTATTCTACCTTTAGCTAGCAATGATTATAGCGGAAATGTGATTTACATAGGAGGATTTACAAAAATCATAGCTCCTGCAATGCGAATTGGGTACTTAATTGCACCAAAAGATTTTGTGGATGAAGCTGCACGGTTAAGAAGGATTATTGATCGTCAGGGAGATACACTTTTAGAGCAAACTCTTGCCAAAATGATCATAAATGGTGATGTACAAAGACATTGTAATAAAGTTTTGAAAATCTATAAAGAAAGACGTGACTTGTTTTGTTCTTTATTCAAAGAAAAATTGGGAGATTATTTTGACTTTGATATTCCAAATGGAGGGATGGCAATATGGGTTAGGCTACATCAAAAGTATCATTGGGATGATGTTGTAAAAATAGCAGAACAACATAATCTCGTTTTAAACCATGAATGGAAACGATATGATAATGATAATTCTCGCCACAATGGGATCAGAATAGGGTTTGCATCACTAAACAAAGAAGAAGCACGTGAGTTTGTCGATCGAATGGCAAAGGTGTTCGATTCCCTTAATGAAGAAACTTTATGAATCAAAAATCAAAGTAAAAAAGTAAACAATACTAACACCACTTCTACTCTATAACAATATCATATTTTGATAACAACCCGTATAATCCAGATGAAGTAAATTTTGCTTTCTTAAGCATATTTATCTCTGGATCAATGGTATAATTTTTTGCCGTTCTAAAATCCACGGCATTCAATATTGTATTTTGAAAAGTAGAACGATATAAATCACAATCATTAAACACCGAATTTGTAAGATCACTTTTAGTAAAATCAGCCTGTTTAATACTACAATTAGAAAATATAGTATTTTTCATTTTTAAATTAAAAAAAGATGTAAGGTCTAAATTACAATGATCAAATTCTACTGAAAACATAAAATCATTACAAAGACTAAAGTCGATTCCAAGTAATTTGCAATCTTTGAATACAATCTCTTGTAAAGAAGTATGTTTAATCAAAACTGATTCAAATTTACAAGTGTCAAATGTACATTCTAGAAATGTCACTCCTGACATATTCGTTTTTGTAAAGTTACAATTAACAAACGTGCAGTTATCATACTCTTTTGCTAGTAACTTTTGATTAGAAAAATCTTGATCTTCAAATGATTTATCAAATAGTATAGGATTCATAGAGAAGAATTATTCATCAATTCGCCAAGGTGGATCTTTTCTGTTATCTCCTGCAAAGAAAAGTATAATTTGATTATGGTCGGGATCTTTAAGACGTGCTTCTCTCCATAACCATGTCTGATCTTTGGGTAAGTGTTCAAATTGAATACCCTCTGCAACCAAACGACTAACTTCTTCATCTAGATTTTCAGTCTCAAAATATACATATACTCCATCACCAACAGGTAACGTTTCTACCTCATGAATTGAAAATGTTGAATCTCCTTCAACGCATTCAAAACGAGCATAATGAGGCAGCGCCTCAACAATTAATCGTAAACCTAGTTTTTTGTAAAAAGAAATAGACTTTTTTACATCCAAGGAAGGTACAGTAACTTGATTCAATTTCATGCTGATATTCAATAAAAAGTTCTTATTCTTTAATATTACAATAAAAATTAGAACTAAAGAGCAATATAATCAAATTAAAAATTACACTTGTAAAATACAGTAATTAACGAAATAAAATGTCACAAAATCTTGGGTAAATCCTTAATTTTAACTGCTATAAAATCAAAACATTTTTTTATGAAAAAACCAAGCAAGTCTGAGGTTTTTGAAGACGTTAAAGACTTTATTTCAAAATTTTCCAGATTTCCTGTTGATAAACTTGACAATGCTTTTCTTTTAAAAGGCAATCCTTTAAAAATGAATACTCCACAACTTATTAGTATGACCTTAGCATTAAGAGGATATGTAAAAAACTTTCAGCCAGAAAAAACAGTTTTAGCCTCTGAGATAAAAAAAAATAATGTATCAGTAGCGTATTTATGCACATTGATAAATGAAAAAATAAACGCGTAATGACAATATCAAAGCTTAAATATTCATCCTTTTTATATACAATAGCCTTCTTTTTAGTTTCTTTAACCTCATCATCTCAAAACAAAGTAGCTAACTGGTTTGAAAAAAATAATATAAGTATCAGAAAATCATTTGATGGATCTATGAATGAAAATAGACCGGCTGCTTTTAGTCTATATGAAGATCATAAATCAAGTAGTGATTTTTTTAATATTGATATAGCAGCAAAAATTTCAGAAATAGAGTTACTAACACATACAAAATCTGTTCTTTTATTATATCCGGTTGCAGAATGGCACAAATCGTCTAACGAGGCTGATGAAAAAGACATCATAAGTCTTGCTGTTCATGGAGAATATTATTTTGGACAAAGCTATATGCTAAAACCATATTTATTGTCGAATTTTTCTTTCAAAAGAAATCTGTTAAATGGAGAGAATGAGCCTAGATATGTTGGTCAATTATCATTTGTAGGTGATCCTGAATATTCTTTTTTACCAGGAGTATCATGGAGATTCAAAAACGAAAATGCAGACTACAAAGGTGTTTACTACCCTTATTTTGGTTACGAATATAATGAGGTTCCTGATCTAATCACAAGTGGAGAGACTGAAACTTTTTCTGCTTTATTCGCAAGACTATTTGTAGAATATTGGGCAATGCCACAATCAATTCAATTTTTATTCGATGGAACCTATAAAAGAGTTCTTGGTGACAGTACTAATCTCAAAAAAGACTTACCCATACTTAGCCTTTCATTAAATTACTATCCAGGGAAACAACAAAATGTAAGCATTGGCGCTACTTATCGTAATGGATATGATCCAAATTCTAGATATGCCGAAATAGAAATTACTACGGTTAATCTAAATATTAAGTTTTAAAAACATGCCAAATAGTCTATAAAAAAAGAGAGGTTAAAGCATAGCCACCTCTCTTTTAACATTACATATAGGTAAGTTCAGGGTATAAATTATCTAATCACCAGCCAAAACCACATAAGAAGAAGGAACAGGTGATACACTATATTCTTTTACATTTTTAATATTTCCGAGATATTTTTCTGCCTCTTCAAAAGCTGCATCTATTGCACTTACTCCAGAATTTTTGCGAACTACAATAGTTTTTGAAATTACATTACCATTTAGGTATTCGACAGTTATTTTCCATTTTTTGATAGAGTGAATATTTCGACTCTCAGAAGCCTTATTTGCTTTCTCTTTTTTCTTGTCTTTTTTATCATTATTCCAACCAGATTCAGGGGTTAGTTCTGCACCAAAAGTATTAAAAACCAAGGCGCACAGAAACAGTGTTGTGAGGAGTTTTTTCATAGTTAGATGATTTTATTTGTGTGTTCACGAATATACATATATTTTTTTAATAATCAAATATTTTTTTATTAAAAATTTATTTTAATATTCAAATAAAATTTGTATGTTTGTTTTTATGACAAATAAGAAATTAAAAAAGCTCCTAAAACGTAGTAAAGGAGCTAAAACGGTTTACGGTATCTCAAAGGCTTTGGGTGTGAGTCCACAAGCCGGGGACTATGTTGTAAAAAGAAAAGATCTGGCAAAAGATTTTTCCAGATTAAAGAAAATTGCAGATTATATGGAAGTAGACATCAAAGATATTATTGATTTCAAGGAAGAAAAGTAACTCTTATCTCATATTCTATTTTGAATATTATTCTAAAAAAATAAGGTCAAAAAGCTCCTGCTCTCTAACCTTATTCTAAAATGCTATTTTTAAACAAAATTAATCCTACCTATCTAATACTAAATCGTTTTATTTTTTTGACCAAATCAGCATCTATTTCTATCATATAGATTCCTTTTGATAAATCAGATACATCGATACTGCTAGTATTCTCTTTTAATTGATTTTTAGCAACGACCTGACCTAGGTAATTTATAATAGTATATGAAGTAATTTTATATCCTTTTGCATCCAAAAATAATTCTCCTCCAATTACGGGATTAGGATACAAGAAGATACTCTTTGGCTTTGTGGTTTGATAACCATCATATTTTTGAGCAAGAAAACTATTTCCTATATCTACCGAGTAATCTTCTACCTCCCCAAAAGAAAAAGTTTCACATGCAGAAGGCTCTGAAGCATATTTCATAGAAATTCTCATTCTTGTAACACCCGATATTGCTGTATTAGGCACATCAAAATCAAAAGATTGATCAGTATTAGCATTAGAAATAGTTGTAAACAGTTGTTCTGAATTATCAAAAGTACCATCTTGATTATAATCTATCCAGGAACTCCAATATTCTCTATATGCTGTATTTGCAAACCCGGCTCTTATTACAATAGTATTTGTTCCATAATTAACTGCTCCAACCAGATTAACAAAATTACCATATCCAGAATTTGTACCTGAAATATTAGATATTCCTCCCAAATTGACATAATCTATATATTCAAAACTTGAATTATTTCCTTTTGAATCGCAATATGCCACTGTATTCTCTAATGTAGTAAATGTAACTTCTTGACTTGCAGAAGAAGTATTCCCAGCTGCATCTTTAGCTTTTACTGAAAATGAATATGTTGAATTAGCATTTAGACTTGTAATGATGTAACTATTTGCATTTACTTCTGCCACTCTATTTGCTCCATTCAAAACCTCATATCCTGCGACTCCTACATTGTCTGTCGCAGCTGACCATGACAGATTAGCTCCTGAAGCACTAATTGAATTAACAGTAAGATTTGTAGGTATTGAGGGAGCTTCTGTATCTGGAATAGATGATTTTAGTTCGATATTATCTATCGCTATATCACTTCGAAAACCAGAACCTGTAGTGCCTTTAACCTGAAGTTTGATTACTTCTCCTATAAAAGAAGACAGATTAATAGTCGCCGTTTTCCACTCATCTCCTTGGTTTCCGGTTTTACTCCAAACTGAAGTATAACTTACTCCATCATTAGTACTAATCAAAACTTCAAGACTACCCATATTTGTTCCATACATATGATAGTTGTATTCTAAAATAGGATTAACAATCCCACTTAAATCTATGCACGGACTATTTAATAATGCTGTTTTATTTGGGTTCCCCGAAGATGACGCTTCTGTATAGATGTAAGAGTTGCCATCTTGCGCAGCAGAAGGTCCCGTTGAAGAAGATGGAGTACTCCCTGAATTGATTGACCAATCTAGAACATTACTATCTGCATTGGACCATTCTCCAAAACCTGTCTCAAAACTTTCTTTGTAAGGAAAACTATTAATACCTGTACAAGCTTGCGTAGCAACGGTAGTAAATTCTACAATAGCGCTATAAGGAGAGTTTACTCCAGAACCACAATTACTTTTTACCTGTACTTCATAAGTACTCAGAGCTATTAATCCAGACACATCAACCGTATTGGTATCAGATGTAATTACCGACCAATTGGAGGCTCCTTTTACTTTATATCGAATTTCAAAAGATACATTCATGATATTATCCCAATTCAATGTAGCAGTGGTAGCTTGTATATCCGAAGCTATTAAACCTGTTGGAGCGCTTCCTGATAATGGTGTAAGTTGTACATTTTTGATCACTGTATCATAATCAGAAATATTTACTCCGGTTATAGTAACTGGTTCATAACAATCCGCTTCAAATAAAATATCATATGTTCCAGCTTTTATAGGTCTGTAATAATCCCCTTCTGGAAGTTCTGTAGGTACCCAGGACTCATAATTTTCTTTTCCAACAATGGTTATTTTGGCTTCTATCCCCTCATTTGTGATTGCATCAGTTACTACTCCTCTAATTCCATAGTTTACCTGCTTCAAAAAAGCAATGAGCGCATCTTCATTATAATTCCAATAGTTTACCAACTGATTTGCAGGTGGTGTTTTTGCATTACTAAGTTCTACGGTAATTTCTCTTCCTTTATGGGCATGTATTTGATAGTCTTGTCTACCCCCTTGTACTTCATACCAAGCATAACCATTCGTAATCCCATTATTCAAATCATCAAAATACCCCGTTGGACTATTAGACTGACACAAATCTCTGTATTCTTCTGAGACATGAACAAAATAATCTTCATCAGGATGAGCTCCTGCAAAAGTATCCCATGGGTAATTGACTAATTCTATCCCTCCATGAAAATTAGCAGATAATACAAAATGTTTTGTCGCGGCAAAATCCATAAAAGCTAATGTTTCTTTTTGATAGGCATTTCCATCAGGATTGGGACCATCATCAGGATCGGGATAGTTTCTGTTTAAATCTACATTATTCGCATTTCCTCTCGTAGCATTTGCTACCGAAGTGTTATTAGGACTATTTCTAAAAGTACCATCAGGATTCGCTAGTGGGTTTATCCAAACTTCATTATTATCAAGAAGTTCTTTGATTTCAATATGTCTAGGATGGCTACTATCCTTATAAGCATTCAACAAAAGATCAATAAGATTAAGCATCATAGGATACCCTGCTATTTCATCTCCATGCATAGAAGAAGTATACATGACCCTTGGCTCTTGCTCATCAAGAGCAACATTATTAGATAGTTTTACAAACAATAATGATTTATCACCTTCTGTTGTGGTTCCTATATTTTCAACTTTACAAAGCGTAGGGTGAGTTGCAGCAAAATCATTCATCATATTTTCATAATCATCATATGTCGGATATGCGGTAAGAGGAAATGTAACTGCTTTTGTATGAAGGTCAGAAGTCATGGTTCGATATCCTATAATATTATCTTCTGAAGCGATCGTAAATGGAATCTTTTTTTGTAAAAACGAAGTAAATTGACTTTTTGTAGCCATTACTTTAACCATATTTTGATTTGTATCGAAGTCAACAATAGCAAATTCTTTTGTGATTAATGGTAATTGAGCTTTATCATTCAGTTTAAAGCTAAAAATGACTTCGCCTTTTAGGTCTAGATAATCATTAGCAAGGTTCACATTATTTTGTTGTGCAAGAATTGGATTAAAAGCAATGCATAGCATCACTAATAAAAGTGTAAGATTTTTTTTCATTGGTCTTAAGAGTAATTTGAGTTGATTTAATTGTTATTTAATTTATTGAGTAATACATTGGTCATTTTAAATATACTACAAATTCCCTAAGGTTTCAATTAAAAATCAAATCAACAAACTAACTTTCAAAAGTTTGTAATTTTAAACGTATAAATACATTAAATTTTCAACAATATACTGACCAGAAATTATCTAATATGACTTCCTGCATTAACATCTATTGTAGCTCCGGTAGCATGATCCATAAGCCCACTACACATCAAACCAATTAAAGGTGCTAAATCTTTTGGTTTTGTTAACTCATTCAACGCAAGTTCATTCATTACTTTATCTTCTCCATGAGCAGCAATAAAGTTTTCTGCCATTTGTGTATGTATAAATCCCGGAGCGATAATAAAAGATTTGATATTTTGTTTTCCAAATGATCTTGCTACACTTCGTGCTAACGATACGATACCGCCTTTTGATGCTGCATACGATAGATATTCTTCAGTTTCTCCTCTAAAAACTGCTCGACTAGCCACATAAATAAATCGACCTCCTTTATTCGGAATGAAATGATCTATTCCTAGCTTGGTTAGTAAGCCTACCGCATTTAAATTAACGTTCATAGTATCTTTCCATATAGAAAACCAGCTTCTAGTATCTTGTTGCGTAGAATGTTGTAAAAAAATACCTGCATTAAGTATCATCACATCAATTTTGCCAAAGTGATTGATCACATCTTCAAAAAGTTGATATACTTCATTTTCTATAGATAAATCAGCTTTAAATGTCATTGACTTAGTATCGGGATACTGATTTACCAAGGCATTTGCTGATATTTTATTTGTATTGTAATGTACTGCCAACCTCGCTCCCATCTGCAATAAAAACTCAGCCACAACTTTGCCAATTCCATTAGAAGCTCCTGTAAGTAATATGGTTTTATCTCTAAGGTCAATATTTATCATATTTCTATTTCTAAAAGTCATTAAACATCATAAAAATACTGCTATTTTTTAATGCGATAATCAAAATTACATCTTAGAATCATCAAAATATTTAACAAAACTATTATGTTTTACAATACGAATCTTAACAAGTTTTAGTTAAAAAAATGATGAAAATTCAGTATATTTAATGATAATTCCTTTTTTGTCAACACAACATCCTTTTCGGCAAAAAACCACATAATCATTTTTAAAATCTTAATTCTAAAATTATGAGCATTTCACAAGCCTCCCCAAAAAGCAAGATGGAAAAACCTAGTTTCAAAAACCAATATGAAAATTATATTGGAGGAAAATGGGCAGTACCGGTAAAAGGACAATATTTTGACAACATCTCTCCTGTAGATGGAAACAGTTTTACAAAAATAGCAAGATCGACAGCAGAAGATATCGAATTAGCAATCGATGCTGCATGGAAAGCCGCTCCGGAATGGAATAACTCATCTGCAGCGTATAGAAGTAATTGTCTTTTAAAGATCGCTAGCATTATGGAAGATAATTTAGAAAATCTAGCTAGAGCAGAAACCTGGGACAATGGCAAAGCAATAAGAGAAACACTAGCAGCTGATTTGCCATTAGCTATTGATCATTTTAGATACTTTGCCGGTGTAATTAGAGCCGAAGAAGGTACGGCAAGTGAATTAGATAACAATACGGTATCTATGAACATTCTGGAACCGTTAGGAGTGGTTGGGCAAATCATCCCTTGGAATTTTCCTTTATTGATGGCTGCCTGGAAAGTTGCTCCGGCATTAGCGGCTGGTAATTGTGTGGTTTTAAAACCTGCTGAGCAAACCCCGGTAGGTATTATGATACTTATGGAACTTATTGAAGGAGTTCTGCCGCCTGGTGTATTAAATGTGGTAAATGGTTTTGGAGTTGAAGCTGGTAAACCTTTGGCATCAAATCCTAGAATTAATAAAGTAGCATTTACGGGAGAAACTACAACAGGGCAACTTATCATGCAATATGCATCAAAAAACATAACTCCTGTTACACTAGAATTAGGAGGAAAATCTCCAAATATATTCTTTGATAGTGTCATGAAAGCCGATGATGATTTCTTTGATAAGTCATTAGAAGGAGCAGTTATGTTTGCGCTGAATCAAGGTGAAGTTTGTACTTGTCCTTCAAGAATACTAGTACAAGAAAATATCTATGATGAATTTATAGCACGTGTGATAGAGCGTACAGAGGCCATCAAACTTGGTCACCCTCTTGATCAAACAACAATGATGGGAGCTCAGGCATCTAATGATCAGTATGAAAAAATCCTCAATTATATTAATATAGGAAAAGATGAAGGCTGTGAAGTACTTACAGGAGGCGAATCTGCCTATATAGAAGGTCTGGAAAATGGATACTACATCAAACCAACCCTTCTCAAAGGAAATAACAAAATGCGCGTTTTTCAAGAAGAAATTTTTGGCCCTGTTGCTTGTGTAACAACTTTTAAAGATGAAGCCGAAGCAATAGAAATCGCAAATGATACCTTATATGGTCTGGGTGCAGGAGTATGGACCAGAGATACACATCAGGCATACCAAGTATCAAGAGCCGTAAAATCAGGACGCGTTTGGGTAAACTGTTATCATACATATCCTGCTCATGCACCCTTCGGAGGGTATAAAAAGTCTGGAATCGGTAGAGAGACTCATAAAATGATGCTAAATCACTATCGCCAGACCAAAAATATGTTGATCTCTTATGATAAAAAAGCAATGGGCTTCTTTTAAAATTCAACTCCATGATATCAAGAGTAAATATAACGCAAGAAGCCAAAAATGTTATTGATACCCTTAGAGCAGAAAATGGGGAGTTGATGTTCCATCAAAGCGGAGGATGTTGTGATGGTTCCTCCCCTATGTGTTTTCCTAAGGGAGAGTTAATGATTAATGAAACAGATATTTGGTTAGGAAAAATTCATGATTGTGATTTTTATATGTCTAGTGATCAATTTGAATACTGGAAACATACTCAAATTACTATAGATATAACCAAAGGCAGAGGTTCTAGTTTTTCTTTAGAAATACCTTTGGGCCTTCGGTTCATTATCAAATCTCGTATATATACCGAGGATGAAATGACACAATTATCTCCTATTCACAAAGGTGAGGTCATTTATGATGACTGATTAAGAGATTCTTTATTATCAAATTTTGCTCCCGTTGGTGGTCTATAACCATCAAATGGGAGTTTTAATAATGTACTGATTTTAGCATTAGAATCCACATCGGGATAAGTATCTACTCCATAAACCAAATCTTTCTTTTCTATTTTAGAAAATGTACCAAAAAGTCGATCCCAAATAGAAAAAATATTTCCATAATTGGTATCTGTATATGGTAATACATAATGATGATGCACTTTATGCATGTTAGGCGACACAATTATCCAGCTAATTAAATTATCAAGTTTTGTCGGTAGAGATATATTTGCATGATTAAACTGAGATAAAACAACAGAAAGTGATTGATACAACATGATAATACCAACCGGAGCACCTATTAAAAAAACTCCCAGGGTAGTAAAAACAAAACGTATAATACTCTCACCAGGATGGTGTCTATTTGCTGTTGTAGTATCTACGTGATTATCTGTATGATGTATGAGATGAAACATCCAAAGTGGTTTTATGACATGTTGTACATAGTGTGCTAACCACGCTCCTATCAAATCTAACAAAGCTACACCTAATAAGATAGTAGCCCACAATGGCAAATCTAACCATTGCAAAACTCCAAATTGATTAGCTACAGTCCAATCACTTGTTTTTAATAGAATGAATGCTAACACAAAATTGACAACAATTGTCGTTAGCGTAAAAAAGATATTTGGCCATGCATGCTTAAATTTTTTATACTTAAACTTAAAAAGTGGTGCTGCATATTCTATCAACCAGAAAAAAGTGATTCCTCCCACGAGAATAAGACTACGATGTGACGAAGGAATTGTTTCAAAATAATTAATCAAACTTTCCATAATCACAAATTATTTCATTTTTATGAAAAAACAATACTTTTTCTGTTAAAAACTTTACTTTAAAACAAAAATGTTAGTGGATATTTAAAAAAAATGATTAAGTCACGATATAGATCTTTGTGAAGCAATAATAAAAATCTGTAATTATATATCTTCTAAAAAATGACCGACTATATTAAATTCTAATTCTAAAATTGTTCTTCAACCCAATATTCAGCAAGATTCAGATCATTAAAGATCATCATTTTGCCATAATAGAATAAATTTTCGAATTTTACATTACTTTCTTGTATTGGAGTATATGTCACAACTGCAAAAGCTTTCAAATAAGGAAAAACTTCTCTTATCTTTAGATAATCTGTTGGATTAATCGAATATGAGTTAATTCGATGAGAAATATATCCAAACGGACTGTCTCCAAAATGTAATTTGGTCAACTCTGAAATCTTTTTTGCTTTTTCATGATCAAAACAAACTCCTTCTTTAACTTCTATAATTAAATAATTAGTATAAAAAAAGAGTTTACATATATCTAGATCATATTTTTTAATACAATGATTTTTGGTTAGGGGTTTTAACATATGTATCAGGTTTTTAGAGAAACACTGGTAAAAATGATCTAATTCATTCAATCAAAATCAACACAACGTTCTAAAATACAACTATTTATGTAAAAAAAGTATTTACTAGTAATTACTAGACAAGATATAGCATCTTAAAAAGAAGTGTTGTTAATAATTTATTAATCTTTTTTGTAAAATATTTTTAATAACAGATTACATCACAAAACATCTTATTAACCAGGCCGAAGGTACTTAACAGAATTTAACTCATTTTTTAACATGATCTTAAACACTAATTTCAAAAAACAAAGAGTTTATTACTTGTATTTTTAATCATAAACTCAAAATTAATGAAAACTAAAATTGTTTTTAATCAATTAAAATTTAGTGCTTTAGCTATTGCACTATCTTTAGTCGCTTGTAGTGACAATGAAAGTATTGAAGAAAATTCTGAATTAACAGAGCAACAAGAAACACAAAAAATTGAAAAGTATTTTCTCGGTGATCGGGTACTTGTAAGTAAAGAAAATGACGGTACTTATAGTCTTCAAGGAACCGATATAAGATTATTTGAAGAACAACTAACGGATTCTCCCATAGAAATTTCTGCTACAGAAGAACCTTCTACAGAAAAAACGGAGGGAAAATTAGCATTAGGAGGTTTTGTGCGTAAGTGGACTGACAACACTATTGTATATACCATCAATGGGTTAAGTCAATCTGTACGCAGCGAATTGCAAAAATCTATGGATGAATGGAGTAGTAAAACAAATATTCGTTTTAAAGAACGTACAAATGAGTCTAATTATGTAACTATAAGTAGTAATGGTCAAAATTGTAATTGTGGGGTTGCTACTCTTGGTATGAATGGATCTAGAGGTTTTATAAGGCTTGGAACCAATACTACTGCTGTAGTGATCATACATGAGATAGGACATACATTAGGGTATATTCATGAGCAAAACAGGTCTGATAGAGATAGTAGTGTAATTATTAATTTCGACAACATTGAGCCCGGTGCAGAAGACCAATTCTTTATTAGTAACAACGCACAATTAATAACTCGCGAATTTGATACCAATTCTACGATGATGTATGGTAGTTATACATTTAGTAAAAACGGTCAACCAACAATTACAGATCTTAATGGAAATGTATTGCCAAGAAGAAGAGCCGCGCTTTCTACACTTGATATAGAAGGAACCAACAGTGCATATCCCGGAGATAATGGTAATCCAGGTGGCAGTGGACCTTGCGATGGGATTGATGAGTGGGTTGCAGGACAATCTTATTCTGTTGGTGACCAAGTTACTTTTAGAGGTTTCTTGTTCGAAAGAGATTTTACAACATGGATAAATAAAGGTAGTTGTAATCCGTAAAATTGTTTTTCTTACATTTTTACCAAAAAGGGATTGTTATTATGGTAGCAATCCTTTTTTATGTTTTACGTCTATACCAAATATTAAGTATTAGCCCCGTTATGACCAATAAAGTACCCACGATACTTAAAGGAGGATAAACATCAATAAACCAAAACGCTCCGGCTATCATAGTAAAAATAACCTCTGCATACTTTAGAGAAACTATCTTATTTGTAGCCTGAGATTGAAAAGCTTTGGTCATAAACAATTGTCCGAAGTATCCAAAAACTCCAAGACTTAATAACAAAACCCATTCAATTCCTGATGGCATTGTCCAATCAAAAAATGACAGTATTCCTCCTACGATAAAAGAAATCCACATAAAATAATTGACTATAACTACCGGATGATCTTTTTGTCCAATTTTATTAATAATAACATACACGCCACCACTAAAAATAGCAGATCCCAAAACTAATGTCAAACCTAAAGTATTAATATTAGGATCAAACCCTTTAATCATCAAAACTCCTCCAAAAGCCATCAAAAAAAATAGCCATTGTATAGGTTTTACATGTTCTCTCAAAAAAATAACAGCAAAAATAGTTGCAAAAATAGGAGATAAATATCGTAATGATACGGCAGAACCTATAGGTAAGTAGTCAACAGACATAAAAAATAATCCCATAGATGTAACTCCGACAATCCCTCTTAATATCAATAATTTTTTTTGATTTCCTGCTATTGATATTTTATTAGATATTAGATAACTCATTGTAAAAAATAATGATCCAAAAGCTCTAAATAAGACCAATTGACCGCTCCCAAAATGAGCTAAATATTTTACAATAAGATTCATTACCGTAAAAGATAATGTGCTAATAAGCATAAAATAAATAGCTTTTTTCATTAAAGATTACATATTATGAATTAAATGAACAGTAAAATCATTTATATTGAAATGACTCTTATAGTAGTATTAAAATAAAGGCGCAAAGATAATGAAGTCATTTAAATATTAATTTTAAAATAAAGTACTCTCTTTAAATAGTTTTTCATTTGAAAAATTCAAATAATATTTAGTATTTTAGTTTTTTTAATCCCCGAATCATTAATGACACGTCTCTTTTTTCTATTGTTATTTTTTATAGCACAAACTAGTTTTTCTCAATTATATAGCATTATTGATTCTTTGCAAAAAACACCTGTGTCATATGCTACAATTTCTTTTGGCAATGGCAATGGGACTTTTGCAGACGGAAACGGTAACTTCCAATTTTCTAAAAAACTATACAAAGACATAGATTCTTTATACATCTCTGCAATAGGTTATAAAGAATTAGCATTATCTACATCATCAATTCCTCAACAAATAGTATTAAAACAAGATATCGCAGAATTAAAAGAAGTTGTTATCACTGCAGAGAAAAAAAGAAAGTATAAAATCAAAAAATTACCATCTATAGTACACAACGATTATTTTAGATGTTGGTTACCAACCGTAGAGTCTGAGATTGCTGTATTTTTTGCAAGAGACTTTGAAAAATCATCAAAAATAGCTTCTGTTTTTTTACCAATCAAAACAGAGTCTTCTAATCAAAATTCTAGAAAACCTCAATCTTTTTCTACTGTATTCAAAATGCAATTTTATCAAAACAGTGACGGGTACCCAGGAAAAAGATTATCATATGATGATATTATATTTGTAGTGAGCAGCAATGACAAAGATAATTTTGAGTTAGATATTTCATCACATAAAGTATACATCCCCAAAAATGGAATTTTTGTTTCTGTACAAGTATTAGGATATGCAGATAAGTCCGGAAAATTACAACAAACTAAAAAATATAGCGAGATAGAAACTCCAAAAGGTATAGTTAAAGTATCTACTACCTTTAGACCATTATTACCTTTCACTAATAAAATACCCGACTATAAAACCTTTACAAGAAGAGTATTTTTTAAAAATAGAACCTGGCAAAGGTTTGATAAAAAATACAGTAATAATAACAATCTAATTAAAACGAATAATACAAACTATGGTATGGGATTAAAACTACACCTATTTGAAGAAAAAAAGTAAATTTAATCCAGAAATGTTCTTCGTTTTTTGTTGAACTGATTTGCTACCTCATGAACTTTATCATGTGTTTTACGATTCTCAATAAAATCTACGGCATCAGAAATCGTGAGGTAATAATGATCTTTTCCTAAATTATCCGTAAAACCTGACCGTTTCAAAAAATCTCTAATCGGCCCTATAGTACCTACCAACAATAGTTCTATATTTTGATTTTTTAGATAAAGATAAATATCCTCTAAAACATACAACCCTGTACTATCCAAATCGTGCATATTAGAATTATCCAAAATCAGGTATTTGGGCAGTACTTCTCGACGAGAAACATAGTTGATAACCGTATCTTTAAAATAACCTGAATTCGCAAAATATAGTTGATTATCAAACCTGATAATTAAATACTCTTTTGATTGTACCGCATTCGGAAAACGCTTTACATTTCTGTAATATTTTGAATCCGGTATATTGACCAACTCTGCAATATGTGGTCTTGCACTATAATATTGCAAAAAAATAAAAGATAATATTACCCCAATAAAAATTCCATTTTCTACCCCAAAAACCAGTGTTCCTACAAATGTGATAATCATTACGATAAAATCTCGTCTTTTGGCTCCAAAAAGATATTTGGCTTCACTAAAGTTAATTAGCTTGACTACAGAAACCAAAATAATTGCTGACAAAGCCGCTTTAGGAATATAAAAGAAAAAAGAAGTAAGAAACAACAACGAAATCAAAACGATACTTACTGAGATTAAAGTCGAGATCGTGGTCTTACCCCCTGCTTCATCATTTATTGCTGACCTACTGTAACTCCCCGAAGAAGGTATCGCTTGAAAGAAAGCCCCTATAATTTTAGAAACCCCCAGTGCAAACAATTCTTGATTCGGTCTAACGATATGATCCCTATGTTTCATTTCCATTGATTTGGCTACTCCTATACTACCCACATATCCTATAAATGTAACGGTTAGCACACTAGGTATCAATTGTATCATACGATCATAGCTCATCGTGGGCATTACAAAGGTTGGCAGACCTGCCGGAACATCTTGTATAATAGCAACTCCTTTTTCTTCGAGATTAAAAGCATAAGTAATTAGTGTTGCTATAATTAGTATTACCAATGCTCCAGGAAAAGACTTCTTCCATTTTTTTAACCCTATAATTCCGAGAATAGCACCTATACAGATACATAATGTAATCAAATGTACTTGAGTAAGATTTGAAAAGATGTATATAATCTTTTGATAACTATTCTCCCCATCAGGAATATGAATTCCCAATCCACCTTCTAATTGTGATATAATAATAGCAATTGCAGCAGCAGAAATAAATCCTGATATAACGGGTCTTGAAATCAAATTAACCAAAAACCCCATCTGTAAGAAACTTAACAAAACCTGTACTGCACCTACCAAAAAGCCCAAAAACAACACTAATGATACAAATTGGTCTGTAAATGGTTTTGCCAGAGCACCTACCCCACTCATAACAACAATAGCCGTAATTGCTGCAGGGCCAATACTCAATTGCCTCGATGTGCCCAAAAAAGCATATAGCACCAAAGGCATCAAACAAGCATACAAACCATATATCGGTGGCATTCCCATAAGTATCGCATAAGCAATGGCCTGAGGAATTAAAACCACCCCAACAGTAATCCCAGCAATAGCATCTAATCTAAAAAAAGAAAAGCTATATTGATTCTTATCAAAAAGCTTTAAAACAGGAATTATTTTGTGTAACGTTTTAATTGTATTTGTGATATAAATTCATAGTGTAAATCTACAATACTTTGCCTAATTACACTAAAAGAAATCAGATTTATTAAATTCATAATTTAGTCTTATTTTTAAGCAATTATATTCATAATGAACGAAACTTCACTTCTCATAATCCTGGTAGTTATAGGATTTGTTGCCGGAGTCATCAATACAATAGCTGGCGGTGGCTCTTTATTAACATTACCTATGCTGATTTTTATGGGGTTACCCCCTTCTGTAGCTAATGGCACAAATAGAATAGGGGTATTTATCCAATGTATTACCTCTGTAGCTGGTTTTAGAAGTAAGGGTATAAAACCCACAAGGTTTGGTCTTTATTTAGGAATTGCAGCATCTATAGGGTCTCTAATCGGAGCGCAAATCGCAATAGATATCAAAGGAGAAACGTTTAACAAGATTCTGGCAATAGTAATGGTTTTTGTGGTTTTATTTATGGTATTCAAACCAAAAGTAAACATTACAGATCTCTCAGAAAGGACACAAGGAAAATACCTCTGGCTATCTATTATTGCATTTTTTTTTATTGGGATTTATGGAGGTTTTATTCAGGCAGGAGTTGGGATTTTTATTTTGCTAGCCCTCTCTTCTATAAACTACTTAAGTTTGGTTAACTCTAATGCTATTAAAGTACTTGTTGTATTTATTTATACTTTTGGCGCTATCGCAATTTTTGCTTTCAATAATCAAATTGATTACCTGTATGGTTTTGTTCTTGCCATCGGAAATGCATCAGGTGGGTGGATCGCCAGCAGATGGTCTGTAAAAAAAGGAGATGGTTTGGTAAAAATATTTTTAGTGATCATGGTTGTTGCAATGGCTATCAAGCTGTGGTTAGATGATTAAATTTTAATAAAAAAGTTTTTTATGATACCTTAATAAAATATAGTTATCATATTTCTAGCTTTATATGTATCTTTTCAAAAAAATTTAATAAATCCCCATCAAATGTTAAAACTCTACGCTACATGGTTTTTACTTATTTGTTTTTTATTTTTTAGTTGCAAGTCCAAAGACAAAGAAAATGAAATCGATACAGAAAAACCGATTCAAGCTTCTACACCCAATATTCAGAAGCTAGAAAACGAAATTAAAGTTGACCCGATCACGCACGCTTCGGCCATTATCGAATGGGAGGACAAAACCATTTATGTTGATCCAACAGGAGGCTCAAAAGCCTTTGGTAATAAAAAGAAACCTGATTTAGTACTCATAACAGACATACATGGTGATCATATGAATATAGATACTTTAGACAGCCTTGATTTGTCTAAAGCTTCATTAGTAGTACCACAGGCCGTTGCAGAAAAATTACCTGCAAAATATACAGAGCAAATTGTAATTCTTAATAACGATGAAGTAAAGGAAATACAAGGTGTTCCTATAAAAGCGATACCTATGTATAACATTAGAGAAGAAGCTTTAAAATACCATAACAAAGGTCGTGGTAATGGATATATAATTACTCTGGGAAATAAACGTATCTATTTTTCGGGCGATACAGAAGACATCCCAGAAATGAGAGCTCTAAAAAGAATAGATATGGCTTTTGTATGTATGAATCTGCCCTATACAATGACAGTAGAAAGTGCAGCAGATGCAGTATTAGAATTTAAACCCAAACAAGTATATCCTTATCATTATCGTGGTACCGAAGGGCTAAGTGATATTTCAAGATTTAAAGAATTGGTATCAAAAGATCCTAATATAGAAGTTGTGCAATTAGATTGGTATCCTAAAAATTAAAGGCAAACATAATAAGTTAACTCATTATAATCTATCAAAAATGAAGTCTGTACTATATAAAACTTTTCTTCTTTTAATATGTATACTAATTATTTCATGCAAAAAAGAGAAAGAAAACCTAAAACCTGAAGAAAATATTAAACAAGAATCTGGTTTTAAAGTTCCAATTGAATATTATAAATTGGATAACGGCTTAAAAGTAATCTTATCACAGGATAAAACTTCTCCTACTGCAATAGTGGCAGTTTATTATAACATTGGTTTTAGAAATGAACCTAGAGACAGGACTGGATTTGCTCACCTTTTTGAACATATGATGTTTCAAGGGTCAAAAAATTTAGGCAAAATGGAATTCATACAACTTATTCAGAAAAACGGAGGGATTTTAAATGGTTCTACGCGCTTTGATTTTACAAATTACTTTGAAATTATTCCTTCACATAAATTAGAAACTATTCTATGGGCAGAAGCCGATCGAATGAAAGGCCTTGATATTACGCAAGACAACTTAACAAATCAACAAGGTGTTGTAAAGAATGAGGTTAAAGTAAATGTATTAAACCAACCTTATGGAGGGTTTCCTTGGTTAGATATGCCACAGTATGCAAATACAAACTGGTACAATGCCCATAACTTTTATGGAGACCTTAAAGACTTGGACGCTGCAAAACTAGAAGATGTTGATCTATTCTTCAAAACGTTTTATGCCCCTAATAATGCTGCTATATCAGTAGTTGGAGACTTTGATATGGGTAAAACAAAAAAATGGATACAAAAATATTTTGGAGGTATTCCTTCTTCTAAACTCCCTGAAACTCCAGATATTTCAGAACCAAAACAAGAGGAACAAAAAGAGTTTACCAAAGATGATCCTCTAGCTAATAAACCGGCAATAGCTATCGCATATCACATGCCTGAACGTAACACTCCTGAATATTATGCAATGGGATTATTAGATCAAATCTTAGTTCAAGGAGATAATGCGCTTTTAGTTCAAAAATTGCAAAATGAAAAGGGGGTTACTTCAAACGTAAATGGTGGAATTAATTATTTAGGCAATATGTTTAACTATAAAGGACCTATGTTATGGATGTATAATTTCACATATGATAATGAAACTTCCAGAGAGGACATTTTATCTTCTATTGAAGAAGTTATGCAAAATCTAAATACCGAAATATCTCAAGAAAAGATTGATCTTGCAATTATAAAAATGAGATCAAAACTATACGATGATTTAGGAGGTACTTTTGGATTAGGTAGAGCAGATTTACTATGTAGTTTTGCTTTATTTGATGATCAACCTGAAAAAATTAATAACATAGAAGAAGAGTTTAAAAAGATTACTCCAGAAATAATGAGTAAAACGATAAAAGAATATTTAAGAAATACTAACAGAACCATCATTACTGTAAATCCTCTTTTAGCGAACAAAGAAAACACAAAATCATGAAAAAAATATTTTCACTATCAGTTATACTTTTAGCAACAGCAATACTGACAGCCCAAGAAAAAGAAAAACCTCCTATTGGTGAGACCCCTAAAGATTTCATACTTCCAAAAAAAGAAGTTCTTAATTTAGAAAATGGTCTATCGCTGGTAATGATTCCTTACGGGAATATTCCTAAAGCCACCATAACAGTAGATATTAAATCGGGAAATATTCATGAGACAAAAGATCAAGTAGGGTTATCTAACCTTATGGGAGATTTACTAAAAGAAGGTTCCACCACTAAAGATTCGAAACAAATTGCTAATCAAATGGCAGAAATGGGTGGTAATCTAAGTATCTCTGTACGACAACACAATACAACTGTTAGTGCATCTGTTTTATATGAATTTGCGCCAGATGCATTGAAATTAATTGGTGATATCTTAAAAAATCCTAGATGGCCTGAAACAGATTTAGAAAGACTTAAAAACGACATGAAACGTAATTTAGCTGTTTCTTTATCAAGACCTCAAACACAAGCAAGAAAAGATTTTTTCGGAAAACTATATCCCGATCATCCTTATGGCAGAACTCACTCTTCTGATGAAATGATAGATGCTTTTACTTTAGACAACATAAAGAATTTTTATAATTCAAA
Organism: Aquimarina algicola; assembly: GCF_006443095.1. Lineage (GTDB taxonomy): Bacteria > Bacteroidota > Bacteroidia > Flavobacteriales > Flavobacteriaceae > Aquimarina > Aquimarina algicola. The sequence goes on along the minus strand of NZ_VFWZ01000001.1, from coordinate 131,871 downwards.
CTATGGAGCACAGCGTACTATTGTGTACATTGCCGGCAAATTCAATACTAATGCAGTAAAGGAAGTCGTTCAAAATATTTTTACAGATTGGCAAAAAGGCCCTGAACCATATTATCCTGTAGCCAAAGCTACTAGTACTACTTTAACTCAAATTATTGATAGACCAGATGCTCCTCAATCAACAATTTACTATGGGTTGCCTGTTATTGATCCTTCGCATCCAGATTTTATCGCATTACAAGTAACCAATTCCTTATTAGGAGGATCTTTTGGTTCTAGAATTACTAGTAATATCAGAGAAGATAAAGGATATACGTATTCACCAAGAAGTTCTGTGATTTCTAATTACAAAAGTGGTGTATGGATCGAATCTGCTGATGTCACAACAAAACATACAGGTGCTTCTATAAAGGAAATTAAGAACGAAATTGTAAAACTTCAAAATGAACTCCCTACTGAAGAAGAGTTACAAGGTATTAAAAATTATGAATCAGGTATTTTTGTTTTACGAAACTCTACTCCTGGTGGCATCATTAATCAATTATCTTTCATTGACAGACATAATCTAGATGAATCATATCTCAAAGATCGTGTAAAAAACATTCAAAATATAACTCCAGAAAAGGTTAAAGAAACAACTAAAAAATATATTGACCCTAATAAAATGACATTGGTTATAGTAGGAGACAAGAAAAAGGTACAACAACAAGTAACAGAAATAATAGAAAAAGAAAGTTTGAAGCAATAAAAAATAAACAAAACAAGTAAAAGCTGTCTAAAAATTATTTTTAGACAGCTTTTACTTTATAAACAATATTATCGTAACATCTCATGAAAAGAGAAAAACATCCCGTAAAAAACAATACTAAAACAAAAGAGCAACATTATCACTATAAAATATATAAACCCTACGGGTATCTAAGTCAGTTTGTAAACAACGGTCAAAAACAAAACTCCAAAAGACTTCTAGGTGAACTTAATGATTTTCCCGAGGGAACGATGGCGATTGGAAGGTTAGATGAAAAATCTGAGGGACTTCTATTACTCACTACAGATGGCAAAATAAGTAATCATATTTGTAGTAGTGGTATTGAAAAAGAGTATTATGCCCAAGTTGACGGAGACATTACGATTGAAGAAATAAAAAAGCTTGAACAAGGAGTAGAGATCGGTTTTAATGGAAAAAAATATACGACTCAACCTTGTAAAGCTTATAAACTCAAAGAAGAACCAGAATTTCCACAAAGATCTAGAAAAATAAGGGATGACAGACATGGCCCTACTAGCTGGGTATCCATTACTCTAAAAGAAGGTAAATATAGGCAAGTACGTAAAATGACATCGGCCGTAGGGTTTCCTACTCTTAGATTAGTTCGTGTACGGATTGGTAATATCTTTTTAGACAAAATGTTACCCGGTCATACCGAAAATGTAGAAAGTTTTGATTTGTAATGTTATAAAAAACTTTCTTGATTAAGTTAGGTTAAATGAACTATTAAAAAAACGCATCCGTTTATTCATTCAGTAATTTTTGAAATACTTCTAGATACTGCCCTACATGATAGCCATCTGCCAAAGCGTGATGTACATGAATAGAAATCGGTAAATTTAATTGATCATTTTCTTTACTATATCTTCCGAAAGAGATTTTTGGGATGCTATCAACAAATTGAAAATGTCTGGCATGAGTAAGACCTGTAAAACTATACCATGGTATTGAGGAATAATGTATTGTATCTATACGTTTTGTATCTTCTGTATGGCATAATCCCTTACTATTTCTAATAATCTCTATTTTTTTCTTTGATTTTGAAACGAATGCTTCAAAATCCTTATCGAATTCAAGAAACGAAAAACCAAAAGTATGGTCTTCTCTTCCAATAGTTGGAGAAGCATGAATCGTATCGTAAAGAAAAACTTCATTATCTTCTATACGATACTTTAATGCTTCAACTTCATTTATTGCAAGTAATGATTTATGTAAATAAAATAAAAAATAAGGATACCCCAGATCGTTTATTTTTTGATACCCCTTAGTAAAATTAATAGTAGTAGTTATTCCAAAAAAAGGTTCATCAAATGCACTGAAAAACTCAAAATGTTCTTTTCTATTCCAGTTATCTAGGTCTACTTGAGTTTTCATTTTCTACAAAACTTCTAATAATTCTGTTGCTTTGGTAAAGCTTTTAAAATTTGGATGATTAATTTCTCCATTTACCATTTCATGAGCCCAAGTAGTATGAAATGGGATATGAAATGCATGTGCTCCAATATTTAGAACCGGTAATACATCTGATTTTAAGGAGTTACCAACCATCAAAAACTCATTTTCTGTAACATCCAACTGTTTTACCAGCTTTTTGTATTGCTTTTCAGTTTTATCTGATACAATTTCGATATGATGAAAGTAACATTCTAATCCTGATTTGATTAATTTACGTTCCTGATCCAAAAGATCCCCCTTGGTCGCCATTACTAATCGATATCGTTTAGAAAGTTCTTTGAGTGTGTCATCGATTCCATCTATCAATTCTATAGGTTCGTTAAGCATTTCTTTTCCTTTCTCAATAAGCTTCTGCACCAGATCTATAGACATATCACCATTTGTAATAGTAATAGCAGCTTCGATCAGCGAAAGAGTGAATGGCTTTATACCATATCCATACAGAGGCAGATTTTTCATCTCTACATCAAAAAGTAGCTTTCCAGCCTCTTCTTTGGGCAAATACGCCTCTAAAAGCTCACAAAGCTCTTCTTCTGCTTTTCTGAATAGCGTTTCATTTACCCACAACGTATCATCTGCATCGAATGCAATAACCTTTATATTTTTTAAAGACATTTCTTTTTAATGTTTTAAGAATATTAATGCATTAAAAGTCAAAACTATCTCACCAACTTTTTATATTTAATACGTTTTGGCATAAGATCACCTCCCAAACGTTTCTTTTTATTTTCTTCATAATCAGAGAAACTACCTTCAAAGAAATATACTTGAGAATCGCCTTCAAAAGCTAAAATATGCGTACATATTCTATCTAAAAACCAGCGATCGTGAGAGATGACCACCGCACATCCGGCAAAGTTTTCAAGTCCCTCTTCTAGAGCTCTCAGTGTATTTACATCCAAATCATTGGTAGGCTCATCCAACAGTAATACGTTTCCTTCTTCTTTTAATGTCATGGCAAGGTGTAGGCGGTTACGCTCTCCTCCCGAAAGTGCGGATACTTTTTTATTTTGTTCGCTACCGCTAAAATTAAATCGACTTAAATATGCTCTTGAGTTTACTTGTTTTCCTCCCATCATAACAAGTTCTTGCTCATCACTAAAATTTTGCCAAATTGTTTTCTCTGGATCAATATTACTGTGACTTTGATCTACATAAGCAATCTTTGCAGTATCGCCAACACTAAAACTACCTTTATCCGGTTGTTCTTCGCCCATAATCATTTTGAATATGGTCGTCTTACCTGCTCCATTAGGACCTATTATCCCTACAATACCTGCTTGTGGTAAATTAAAATTAAGATCTTCATATAATAATTTATCATCAAACGCTTTGCTCACTCCACTAGCCTCTATAACATTAGTCCCCAGTCTTGGCCCATTGGGTATATATATTTCAAGCTTTTCGTCTACTTGTTTTTGATCTTGATTGAGCAATTTATCATAATTACTCAAACGAGCTTTTTGCTTTGCCTGACGACCTTTTGGAGCCATACGCACCCATTCTAATTCTCGTTCAAGAGTTTTTTGTCTTTTTGAAGCCTGTTTTTGTTCTTGGGCTAATCGTTTTGATTTTTGATCTAGCCAAGAAGAATAGTTTCCTTTCCATGGGATACCTTCTCCTCTATCTAGTTCTAATATCCATCCAGCTACATTATCCAAGAAATAACGGTCGTGTGTCACTGCGATCACGGTCCCCTTATATTGTTGTAAGTGATGCTCTAACCAATGTACAGATTCTGCATCCAAATGGTTTGTTGGTTCATCTAACAATAGTACATCTGGTTCCTGAAGTAATAGACGGCATAAAGCAACTCTTCTACGTTCTCCACCAGAAAGAACACTAATTTTCTTATCTGCATCAGGGGTTCTTAGCGCATCCATTGCTATTTCTAGTTTGGTGTCTAAATCCCAGGCATTACTAGCATCTATCTGATCTTGAAGTTTTGCTTGCTTATCCATGAGCTCTTGCATCTTATCTGCATTCTCATATACTTCTGGTAGAGCAAACATATCATTAATTTTGTTGTACTCATCTAAAACGGCTACTGTTTCTGATACTCCTTCTTTTACTACTTCTAAAACAGTTTTGTCAGGATCTAATTGTGGTTCTTGCTCTAATAGCCCAACAGTATACCCCGGAGAGAAAACAACATCTCCCTGATAGTTTTTGTCTAAGCCGGCAATAATTTTTAACAACGTAGATTTTCCTGATCCATTAAGTCCTAAGATTCCTATCTTGGCCCCATAGAAAAAGCTTAAATATATGTTTTTAAGTACCGGAGTATTTGCACTTTTAAAAGTCTTGCTTACTCCTGACATCGAAAAGATAACCTTTTTATCGTCTGACATAAGTCTTTGTTTTAGAAATAATAATTAATTTGTGTAATATATACTGAATTGTAGGAGATATTTAAACTCTTCCTTTTAGGGCGTTAAAAACCCATGCAATGGCAAAAAAACCGACGCCTACTGCTGCAAAACCATATCCTGATACATCTCTATATCTAAAAGCGCCTAATGCGATTAGAGAAAGTCCAACAATGATCATGATAAAAGTTGCCCAAGCCAAAACGGTATTTTTATTCATTCCCATAAAATAATATTTAAGTTTAGTATTAATACATCACGTCTATAAAAACATGAAGCAAGTGCAAATATCGGTATTTTATCATCAAAAAAAGTGATTTTTGAATGACTTATTTATAGGATATCAACAATAGAACTTAAAAATCATATCTATTTTGAATTGGGCAACTAACCATTATTTCTATAAAATAACCATAGTTATAATTAATTAACAAGTCTGTTTTCTACTCTTGATTCGAGTACTGCTTCGATATCATCAGGTATATTCTCAAAAAAATCATAACCAGTAAGATTTTCGATATCGTCTACCGTTGTTCTAAAATTTCTCCAGTTAAACGATATCCCTTGATCATTTGGCATATTTACAGCAATCATTCTTGTAGCAGTAGTTACTCTACTAATATCATTTGATCCATTCGGCAATATTAATGCTACTTTCCAAAAAGAGTCCGGCACATTAATGCTACCATTATTAATTCTATCTCTATACCCTCTGGTTCCTACTCCACCAGTTCCTGCTACACCAGCAATGATATGGACTTCATTTCCATCATCAACCAATGATCTAAGATATCTTTCAAAAGCTGCCCAAGGCCCTAAATTATTACCTATCGCTTGAGGCGCAATGTTAGTCATAAAGTATGTATTTGCATTTTCTTGTGCCGTAGCATCTCTATCTGCTGAAGGACAAATATGCCCTCTTTGAAATCCGGATCCGCTGTAATCGTTTTCTGTTGGACTAAAAAAAGAATCCGGTAAAGATGTATCTTGCATAAAGCAATTACAACGACTTTCTTCACCTATCCAAGTTGCATTTAAATGCCAACTTACCCAATTTGGAGTTCCATTGCTACTATTATATGATAATGTATATTCTGGTCTCATTACAAAATAATTATCAGGAGATGTATTTGCATTTGATGGGTTTCCAAAAGTAAGATTGCTATCTCGACCGCTATTTCCTCCATCTCCTCCTCCCGTTGTATCAGTTACAATTTCAAAATTATCAAAGTTAATACGATTACTTCCTCCAGATGTTTTAGAAACGCCATAGCGCACACTACGAGTTTCATTTACTTCAAAAGATACCGTATTGAGTGTGGTAGAAGTTGTGTTTACAGGTTCTCCTACAAAAGACCAAGTCGCACCGCTGTCATATGAAGCTACCAAACGCCACGAGGAATTTCCGTCGCTACCATATTTTGCATGTCTAACTCGAATGGTTTTCACACCATTGTCCATATCAAAATTCATAACGATATACCCTTCTCCTCTTAAGCGAGCGGCTTTACTTCCAAATTTACGATCTCTGGAGTTTGTCCCTATTTTGGCATCACTAAACCTCCAGACACCAGACGAAGACAAATCAACATTGGTAGTAAAATACGTGAACTTTGTCGCCGATTCATAACCTTCGATAAAACCTGAAGCTCTTTTACCTAAAAAACTATGCTCATACGGACCCTGATTATCATAATAATTTGTTTGAACTCTAATTTCAGAATTAATAATTAGAGGAATAAATTCTTCTACTGACTCATCATCAAATTCTTCATTACTTTCACAACTAGTGATGAGTAATAGCAATGTAGTTAGACAATAAGCCAAGTTGAGATTAAAAAATTTCATAATTGAATTGTTTTGTGTGAATATTTAAATTAGTTACAGTGTTAAAATAATCTCAAAAACATGATCTAATTGTTAAATCCCGACCAAGAAAACATTATTAAAATATTAACCAACAATTATTTATAAATACAATCATTACATCCTTAATACATTTTTATAACTGCTACCGAAAATATACCGTAAGCCTTTATAAACTACTTGTTTTTTGTATTTTCGTGCAAACAATACACACAAATGGATTTAAACTTCAATAAAAACGAAGATCACAATAAACTTTTAGTATCAGAATTAAAACAAAAACTTGCAAAAGTACATTTAGGAGGGGGTGAAAAACGAATAGAAAAGCTTCACTCAAAGGGAAAAATGACTGCTCGCGAGCGTATTGAATATTTATTAGATCGAGATTCTAAATCGATAGAAGTTGGTGCTTTTGCTGGTGAGGATATGTATCAGGAACATGGTGGATGTCCAAGCGGAGGTGTTGTTGTAAAAATCGGGTATGTATCAGGAAAACAATGCATTGTTGTAGCAAATGATGCTACAGTAAAAGCAGGAGCTTGGTTTCCGATCACTGGGAAAAAAAATCTGAGAGCACAAGAATTGTCTATAGAAAACAAATTACCAATTATTTACCTTGTAGATAGCGCCGGAGTATATTTACCCATGCAAGATGAAATTTTTCCTGATAAAGAACATTTTGGAAGGATATTTCGTAATAATGCTGTAATGAGTAGTATGGGAATTACACAAATTTCTGCTGTGATGGGAAGTTGTGTTGCCGGAGGCGCGTATTTACCTATTATGAGTGATGAAGCGCTAATTGTAGATAAAACCGGAAGTATATTTTTAGCTGGAAGCTATTTGGTAAAAGCGGCAATAGGAGAAACTATTGATAATGAAACCTTGGGTGGTGCTACTACTCACTGTGAAATTTCAGGAGTAACCGATTATAAAGCAAAAGATGATAAAGATGCTTTGGATACCATCAAAAACATAATGTCTAAAATAGGTGACTTTGAAAAAGCTGGATTTAATCGTATTAAATCGACTAAACCAAAAGAAAATCCTAAAGATATATATGGCATCTTGCCCAAAGCTAGAAATGAGCAATACGACATGCTCGAAATTATAAAAAGGCTAGTTGACGATTCTGATTTTGAAGAATATAAAGCCGGCTATGGTCAAACTATCCTTACTGGCTATGCTCGCATTGATGGTTGGGCTGTAGGAATTGTTGCAAATCAACGTAAAATTGTAAAAACGAAAAAAGGAGAAATGCAGTTTGGAGGTGTTATTTATTCTGATTCTGCAGACAAAGCCACTAGATTTATCGCCAATTGTAACCAAAAGAAAATACCTTTGGTCTTTTTACAAGACGTGACCGGTTTTATGGTTGGTAGCAAAAGTGAACATGGAGGTATTATAAAAGATGGTGCCAAAATGGTAAATGCAGTGAGTAATAGTGTTGTACCAAAATTTACAATCGTAATAGGAAACTCTTATGGTGCAGGAAACTATGCCATGTGTGGTAAAGCATACGACCCCAGATTGATATATGCATGGCCTAGTGCAGAATTAGCCGTAATGGGTGGTGCACAGGCTGCCAAAGTATTACTACAAATAGAAACGGCATCTTTAAAAAATAAAGGAGAGAAATTGTCTGAAGAAGACGAAAAAGCATTGTACGATAAAATTAAAGCTCGATATGATAGACAAATCTCACCCTATTATGCTGCTGCCCGTATCTGGACAGATGGTATTATCGACCCTTTAGAAACCAGGAATGTAATTTCTATGGGAATTGAAGCCGCAAATCATGCCCCTATTGAAAAGAAATTTAATCTGGGAGTAATTCAAGCTTGATTGATCTCTTATAATTTTATAGCATGATTTTTCATAAATCGATACTTCTCGTTTCCTTTTATGATCATTTATTAGGTTGTAAATCAAGAATGAAAACCTTTGTCATTTTTATATGTGTTTATGTATTGTTTTATCAATTAAATTATAGTCAACAATATGATTTTTCATTTATTGAAGAAGGAACATCTCTAAAATACATTAGTTATAACGAAAAAGGTGATCAACTAAGTTTTGGAATACACAAAACAGTTTCTGTTACCAAACATAAAGATAGTATTGTTACTAAAATGCAAGCTACTCAGGTTTCTAAAGAAAAAAAATATAAGACCAATAGTCCTATAAATTATACAATAGTTTATATTCAAAATGAAACTAGAATAGGCCCAGAACGTTTCTTTTTGACATCATATGACGGAGGAAATATGAATGTTGAAATCAATGGGAATACTATTAATTTTCCTAGAAACAAAAAATCCAAATTAAATGATGGTCAAATAGAGGTCAAGATTATTGATAATACAATTGTATTTGCTACCATAAATTATACTATTTTCAACAGGAAAAACTTAGGAAAAGAAAAAATTAAAACTCCTGCAGGAACATTTTTGTGTAAAAAAATATCTTATGATATTGAGGAGTCTTATTTTAAAGGAGCAATAAAAACTAAATCAAATAGTATAGAATGGTACTCTGATGAGCTAATTTTAATCAAATCAGAATTCTATAATAATATTGGAATGCTAGAAAGATCTCACGAATTGGTTAGCAAACAATAAAATTGATTTATTCTTAAAAATGTATTATTGCTATTTGAAATGTAAAACTAATTTATTGAATGAAAATACTTGTTTATATCCTTTTTACAGGAGTTTTTCTCATTACTTTTTCAATACAAGCACAGACATCTTTTGATAAGTTAAAGGAAATAGAGTACAATATCGTTAAGTCTAAAGAATTTATGTATAAGAATGTCGATAGTTCTTTATTTTACATAGAAAAAGCACTATCTCTTTCTCAATCTATTCAAAATGACACATTAATTGCCAAATCTAATCTGCAAAAAAGTAGTGTTCTGATTACAAAAGGAGGTTTTTTGAAAGCTGATTCAATTTTACAAAAAAACCTTTCAAAAGCATTACCAAAACACCTGGAAGGTCAAACCTGGCATAACCTTGGTACAATACAATACTACAAACAAGATTTTAAAAAAGCGCTGAGTATTTATCTCAAAGCTGCAAAGATTCTGGAAGAAACAAAAAATTCTAAACAACTTGTCGGTACATATACTAATATCGGTTCTATAAATGCTTCTTTAAGAAATTTTGAAAATGCACAGAAATACCTTGAAAGAGCTCTCCCTCTAAGTGATTTTAATGAAAATATTAGACTTCAAATTCTAGTGAATCTATGCACGATTTATTACGAACAAAAGCTTTTTAAAAAATATTTATCTTCTGTTAAAGAAGCAGAGAATTTAGCCAAAAAATATAAATCCAAAAGTAGTTTGTCTGTTATTTACTCAAACTTATCAAACTACTACTCTACATATGATATCGATTATCAAGCATCTATATCATATGGTAAAAAAGCTTTGCAACTAAAAAAAGAATTAAACTCCGTTAAATCCCTTAATATTACCTATAATAACATAGGCAATGCTTATCTCAAAAACAAAGAATATAAAAAGGCAATACAATATCTGGATAGTGCAATGCCCGGATCCAAAGGGGTGCTTCGATCTTACATCTATAATAACCTCAAAGATTCATACGTTGGTCTAAATGATTATAAAAAAGCAATTTATTATGCGGATCTGAAAGACAAATTAAAAGATTCTATCACAGAAACCAAACAAAAAGAAAAAGTTGCCGAGCTGACAGAAAAGTACGAGTCTGAAAAGAAACAACAACGAATCGATATTTTAGATGCCAAAAATGAAATTCAGGCATTGACAATCTCTCAACAAAAATATGTTTTAATTGCTATTTCGGTTTTTATAGTTCTTTTCGCAATATTAGGATATTTTGGCTTTAATAATTACAAAACCAAGCAACAATTAGACACGTTATTGTTAGAACAAAGACTTAGAAAAATTCAATTAAATCCTCACTTTTTATTCAACGCTTTACAAAGTATTCAAAACTTTATATATCAAAATGATAAAGAAAAATCAGGTTCATACTTAGCAAGTTATTCTAAGTTAATTCGTTTAATCTTAGAAAAATCAGATGATGATTTTATTACAGTAGCCGACGATAAACTTGCTTTACAATCTTATCTTGATCTGCAACAACTTAATTTGAACAATGCTTTTTCATATACAATTGATAGTACAGAAGATATAGAAGAAGATTTTGATACATTACCATCACTCATTACTCAACCATTTGTAGAGAATGCCGTATTGCATGGTTTAAAAAATAATACTGATGGAAAAATAAATATAGAGTATTACAAAGAAAATACAACTTTATTTGTATCTATAGTTGATAATGGAAAAGGATATCAAAACAAAAAAGAAGACGAAAAACGTTTGCATAAATCGATGAGTATGAATATCATCAACGAGCAATTAAAAAATCTGAACAGAACTTTAAAAAACTTTGATGGCAATATAGCAGTAGAATCCTCTGAAACAGGAACAAAAGTTATACTATCATTCACAACATTATAATCTAATATATGAGCAAAATATCTTGTTTTATTGTAGAAGACGACCCACAAGCATTATCATATGCCTCAGCAATTATAACAAAATATACTGCTATAGATATTCATATTATTGGCAATTCTGATTCGATACATGAAGCTGCCGAACAAATAAAACGATTAGAACCGGATTTTATAATACTTGATGTATTTCTTACTGATGGTAATGCTTTTGAATTTCTATCACTATTTGATGAGATAAATTTTAAAATCATTTTTACTACTTCTTATGCCAAATATGCAATAGAAGCCTTCAAATTCAGCGCTTTAGACTACATTTTAAAACCATATGAACAAAATGAGCTGATTGTCGCGCTAGAAAAGGTTAAAGAGGATATCCATAAAGAAAACTATCAACATCAATTACAAACACTTCTGCACAATTTTGCAAATCAGGAAGAACCCAAAAAAATTGTTTTAAAAACCGCCGATACTGTTCATATCGTAAATATCAAAGATATTTTGTATGCTAAATCTGATAATAACTATACCATTTTTGTGCTCAATAATTCAAAAGAAATTTTAGTATCAAAACCTCTTAAATCTTTTGATGAAAAGCTTACAAATCATAAATTTCTTAGAATTCATCAAAGCTTCTTAATCAATTTATATTATATATCTTCATTTAACAAGAGAGAAGATAAAGTTATTTTAGCCCAATCTCATGCAATACCAGTTTCGCAAAGCAAAAAGAAAATTCTTATTGAATATATCAATACCATTTCTTAAAATCCTCTCTATTTAGCTTTAATTCCTAAATATTCTATCTAGAATCCTCATTTCTATCCAAAAATCCTTTGGATGCCATTAACTTAGCATAAGGGTTAAATTAAAAATCATAAAAATAAATCAATGAAAAAAATAATCATTACTGTAATGACTTTGTTTTTTATTTTCTCATGTGGAAAGAACAACAAAGATAATGAAGATCCAGGAATATTTGATGTAATAGAAGGAGTTTCTGATCTTAAAGATATTACAGATGAGGCAGAAAAAATAGAAGAAGAAAGTGATAAGCTGGCTAAAACGACTCCTATATCAAACGAAGAACTTAAAACATTCCTACCTGAAAACTTACTTGGTTTTGCTAGAACAAAATTTTCTATCGGAAATCAGTTCGTTCCTGATATGGCTGCTGCAGAAGCAGAGTATGAAAATGAAAATCAAAACATTATACTTTTCTCTATCCTAGATGGAGCCGGAGAAACAGGAAGTGCTATGGTTACATTTGCTCGTTTGAGTTTTGCCAGAGACTTTGAAGAGCAAACAGAAACCGGATTTAAAAAATCAAATACTATTAACGGTTTTAAAGCTATAGAAGAAGTCGAAAAAGATAGTTACACTGATGGTGAAAATTCTAAAATAGAACTTCTTGTTGCAAATAGATTTATAGTTTCTTTTGATGGAGAGGGGATTCCATTAAAACAATTAAGAAAAGCTGTAGATGAGATCGATCTAACAGGTCTACAACAAAAAGCAAAATAAAAAATACAAAATAAAACACTTATTACATTAAAATGAAAAGGGGAAAATCATTTATAACACTATGTCTGATCTGCATGCTACTGCAATCATGCTATGTTATGAAAAAATCAGACGATTTCTATGGAATAGAAACATCAACACAAAACACATTATATCTTATTGATATCTCCGGAAGTATGGAAGGTATCGATGAAGGCTCTATTAAAGACCAAGTAATGCGACAAGTTGGAAATAAAGCAGGTAATACAGTTAGTAATACTATAGGTGGAAAAATAGGAAACATTCTGGGGAAACAGGTTACAAAACAAGCTACAAAATTAGGAGCTGTAAAACGAAAATTAATCCCAGCTATCAAGGGACTTCCTGATGGTAAAAAGTTTGCCGTTTTTGCTTACGAAGACAATGTCAAAAAACAATCTTTAGAATTGAGAACTGCAACAAATACTGCTAGAACTTCGGCAAATATATTTGTAGAAAACCTTAGAGCAGGTGGTGGTACAAATACATTATTGGGATTAACAGAGGCAATATCAACTCCAGGAGTACAAGAAGTAATCTTAATGAGTGATGGATTACCTAATGGTGGACCACAAGCCGTTCTTGAAGAAATTAGGAAAATAAACACTAATAATGTAATCATTCACACTATTGCTTTTGGAGAAGATGCAGATCATAATTTTATGAGGACTCTTGCCCAAGAAAACGGAGGGAAATTTATAACGTCTAAAATGTAAATCGCATGAAAAGTAACTTCAAAATAACAAAAGCTTTTAGGATAATAATTGTCTTTACTCTGTTTACAGTTAGTTTGTCTATTGCGCAAGATTGTACTGATGTTTCTTTTATGAAAAAAGGTGCAATACTAGAATATACTGATTATAATAAAAGAGGAAAACCAGAAAGCACTACAGTTCATGAAACTATAGAAGTCTCTGAAGATGGTAGTTTGGTTAACGCTATTATTAAAGCAACCGTTGTAAACACAAAAGACAAAAAAACATTTGATACTCAATACAATGTAGGTTGCAACAATGGATTGTTCAGTGTGGATATGATTCGATTTTTTGATTTCAACAAACTATCTGAGTACAATGAAAAAGAAAATCTAAAATTTAAAATAGATGGGGATGTTCTAGAATTTCCGAATGGTATGAAAACCGGAGATCATCTTGATGACGGAAATATCACTATAAAATTAAACAGTAATGGTTTTACTTTGGTCACAATGGCTTTTAATGTTTTTAACCGAAAAATTGTAGGTGAAGAACAAATTACCACCCCAGCAGGAACGTTTATGTGTCAAAAAGTGACCTTTGATTTTGACTCTAAGTTTGGAATTATAAACGTAAAAGGATCGGGAGTAGAATGGTATTATAATAATGCTATGGTAGTAAAGTCAGAATCATATAACAAAAGAGGGAAACTTATTGGATATCATGAAATAACAAAAGTACAATAGCCGAAACAGAAAAAAGATCTTGTGTTAATCGATTTTTAACAAAAATAGCATTGCAAAAAAGTAAGGGAATTAATTTTTTATGATAAGATTTTAAATATAGATATGTAAAAATCATATCTTACTATAAAATTAACCATATAAATATTATTCACAATGATTAAAAACATTTTAAACCTAGACAACATTCAAGTTTTAAAAAGAGAACAACAAAAATCAATTAATGCTGGATCGGTCAAAAACGGATGTGTAGCAGAATTTAGATCATGTACAAGTGACAGTGATTGTCCCTGTGGAGTATGTGGCGTTGATGTAGGAGGTTTTTTCATTCCTGACCTCTGCGCCTTTTAAAAAGCAATCCCCTTTATATACAAACATATAAAGGGGATAATTTTTCGTTTATAAAGATTAAAATGTAATCTATTAGAAAATCTGAGAATTAAATTTTGCAAAATATTTTATTTAAAATATTCATTTTCTAAGTCTAAGCCAGTATACTCCCAAAGATCAGGTCTTTCCATGTTTTCTGTCCCTTTCTTAGTTGCTTTATTATCAAAATTTTTTGATGTCCATCTATCAATATTTTGACCGCCTATGTCTGTAAACATATTTCTATTAATTACATAATTAATATAATTGTCATAATTTATGATAGCACCACTATTCAAAACCGTTAGCCACATACTATCAATTAAATCAGAAGAAGGGATTTCAAAATTATCTTTTTCTAGAATTAAATTAGAAACCAGATTTTTCTGACGAATCGAAATTTCTGAACTTGCTTCTCCATAAATAGTCCATTTTAAGCGTTTGGTATCAGAATAGAAGTCTGCTCCATCATTATAGTAACTGCCTACTACAAAATAATCATACTCACCCGATACTTTAGCCTGAACATTTGGAAAAGAGTTATTTGTAATTTCTGCATTTAAGCTAGAAGGAATATGCTTTTTTGAAATCTCATCAATGTTATCATAGACCCTTCTAGTTTCTACAATGAAGTTACTATAATCAATAATTGAAGATATAGTATACTTTTCGAAAGCATTATTAGGGATGAAAACTCGCTCAGCTGAAGAAAAATAATTATCAAAAATACTTTTATCAGCTAGTACTGCTCTTGTATTAGAAGATTCGTCAAAACCATTTATAGAATACGCATAAAAGAAAGGAAGTTTAGTTTGGTTATTTAAAGGAGGAAATTCAATATCAATAGGTGTCGTTTTTGACATTTCTTCAAAATTAAAGACTAAAGATTGCCCATCTGTTAACTCCTCTTTTATAAACCTTATATCACTTTCTTCCTCTGAACCTACAAAACAATATACCGTATTTGTACTATTAATACCTATCGATACATCAAGGGTTTCTGTATTATCTAATACCCCTTCTATAGTACTAAAAGCTCCCCCATAACTATAACCCAAAATACCTGAACTATATGATGGTATATTATTAAACTCTAATTCTACATTACCTGTTTTTGTTAAAGAATTTATAGTATCCTGACTGTAAGCATCATAAGTGTATAAACGATTCTTCACATCCAAAAGCGTTATAACATTATATGTCAGTACATCTTCATAACTAAATTCTGGATTAGATGTATTTGATTCAAGGTATCGTTCTACAAAATGGAGGTCGTAAGTCTTACTTTTATCATATTCTGCTTCTAGTTTTATCTCACTATCAAACTCTAAAAAACTTCTTGTTAAGATTATACCTTCTTCATCTGTAATTATAGCTTCTACAGTAAAATCTTTTACCTCATCTGAAAAACCTGGGATAGTACCTGCCCCTCTTGAAATCGTCAATAAAGTATTGTCTTCATCTGTAATTCCATCATCGTCAGTTAAAACATCATTTGAATCATCAGAACTACAATTAAAAAATAAAGTTGTTAAAAACAGTAACGTAAAAATTTTTCTCATCAATTGATTTGTTTAATAATTTACTATCAAAAAAGTTTCGCGAAGCTAGTATATTATGAATACATAAAAAATAACTTATTATGCTTTGTTAATGTCTTGATCAAGAAAATTGTTACCCCAAAAAATGATCTTTTTTTATCTTTCTTTATCAAATGATCACTTTTTTACTTTATTGACTATTATTTATTGCATCAATGTTTATACTATTGATACTTCTTGACGACCATCTTTCAAAATTTTGATACCCATTATCTATAGATATATTTCTATTGATGATATCACTGATATAATCATTATAGTTATCGATTACATCACTACTTATTAAAGATAACTCCAAATTATTTTTCAAATCAGACATAGGAACTTCAAAATTATCTTTTTCTTGAAATAAATTAGAAAACAAGTTTTTTTGATCAATTGAGATCTCTGAATTTGCATCTCCATAAATTGTCCATGCAAAACGCTTGGTATCAGAAGAAAAATTCTCTCCATCATTATACGAACTTTTTACTATAAAATAATCATATTCTCCAACTGCCTCAGCTTTAATATCTGGAAAAGAATTATTTATAATTTTCGCATTCAAACCAGTATGAGTATATTTTTTGGGAATTTCATTTATATTGTCATATACTCTTTTTGTTAACACAGTAAATTCGTCATAAAAAATAGAAGAATAAATGCTATATTTTTGAAATGCATCATTAGGAAAAAAAGTACGCTCTGTTGAAAAAAGATTGCTTCTTTTGAACAAACTCGATGATAATAAAGTCTTTTTATCTGAGGGCGTATCAAAAGCAAAAATTTCATAGAAGTTTTTGCTTGAGACGAACATATTTTGAGTATTCATGACAGAAAAATCAATATCAATAGGCGTAGTTATAGACATCTCATCAAAATCAAAAACCAATGATTCTCCATCAGTTAAATCTTCTTTTATAAATCGTACATCACCACCATTTTCATCCTCTGAACCTATAAAAGAATATACCGTATTTGTGCTTTTAGGTTCTACATTTATATCAAAATCTTTTGTAGAACTTAATGAACCATCACCTCTAAAAGAACTACCATTTGTACTATATCCAAATAAACCCAAGTTATATGGTATGTTGTTGAATTGTAATTTCACATAACCGGTTTTTTCTGGAGGTCGTGTAATAGTAACACTATCATCATAACTAATCCCGTCATAAGCATATAAACGATTTGTTGCGCCTAAAATAGTGATCACATTATATGTAAGAACATTTTCATAACTAAATTCTGGAGTTGTCTTATTTGAATCAAAAAAACGCTCTACAAAATGGAGATCGTAAGTCTTATTTTTATCATATTCTGCTTCTAGTTTTATCTCACTATCAAACTCTAAAAAACTTCTTGCTAAAATAGTACCATCATCTCCCGTAACAATAGCCTCTACAGTAAAATCTCTGATATCGACAGCTCCAAAAAAAGGTATAAAACCCGATCCTCTCGAAATCGTCAATAAAGCATTGTTTTCATCTGTAATTCCATCACCATCAGTTAAAACATCATTTGAATCATCAGAACTACAATTAAAAAATAAAGTTGTAAAAAACAGTAACGTAAAAATTTTTCTCATCAATTGATTTGTTTAATCATTTATCATTAAAAAAGTTTCGCGAAGCTAATATATTATGAATACATAAAAAATAACTTACTCTGCTTTGTTAATGTCTTGATCAAGAAAATTGTTACCCCAAAAAATGATCTATTTTCTGTTGATTTCTATAAAAACGAAGAATAATTAATCTCGTTTCGGAATTGTGATTAACTTTGTTTGTCTTTCATTAACATATCTAAAAGTGCCTTCTCCCCAGAAACCTGCTTCTTCAAGCATTATTCTAATATCCTTTTTCCATTCTGGAATAGAAACAGTAGTATTCAACTCAATGGCATAGACTGTGTTCTGATATAAAGGATAATCCCCTGCTCCTTCTACTCCGTTTTGAGCATCCCACATACCAATAGTCGGCCCTGCAGAATGTCCATACAAGCCTAGCGGATGTGTATAAATAGATGGTTTTAATCCTTCTTCTTTACCTTGTTGCAAGGATTTTAATAAAATCTCATTTCCTGTTTTACCTGTTTCAAAATTTGATGTGAATATATCTTGTACTCGATTGCCATCTGCAAATGCCTTCGTTAAAAATTCTGGAGGTGCGGTTTCATTGTTTTTTAATATGTAAGCATGTTGCTGACAATCAGTATTCAATCTCAAATAGGTAATTCCAAAATCACAGTGAATCAAATCACCAGGCCGTATGATTTTGTCTTTTGGCCGATCTGAAAAAGATACAATATGGCTTTGTAGTGCTTCGCCAGAACGTTGTATGTCTACAGTAGGATGAAACCATGTTTTTACACCCATATCGATTACTTTTTGTCTAAGCCACCAAACCACATCATCTGTTGTAGTGGTTCCAGGTTTGATCACTTTGGTACTAAAAGCTTCGGCAATAATATCATGTGTCACTTGAACTAGTTGTGAATAGATTTCCATTTCTTGTGCAGTACGTGTCTCTACCCAGGCTATTGCTAGTTTTTCTGCTGAGGTAACTCTGGATTGATATTCTTGTGGTAACACGCTCATAAAAGCTTCATAATCTGTTTTTACAATACCATCTACTATTCCAAAATCTTTAGAAAAATTAATCCCTATTGTCTTAGGGTTTCGTTTCTTTATGATCTCAAGAAGCGCTTTCCATTGATCTGGATTTTTTTCTTTATCCCATGCAGAGTCAATCTGTTTTCCTACATTATATCGTGCTACAGCTAATTTTTCAATACTATTTTTTTCCTTATTTCTATAGAATACCAATATTGTTCTTCTTCTTGCATTAAGCCATGTAGAGGGTAACATTGTTTTTAAAACAGGATCTTCATTATATTCTCTAGAAATAAGAATCCACATATCAAAACCTGTTCTATCCATTAATTTTGGTAAAAGATTATTTAGTCTTTCTTCTAATACCATATCAATTACTGCTGCTCTTTCTTTTACAGGTAATATTTGAGATTGAATGTGAGTGCTAAGAAATAGTAAAACGATAATAGAAAAGTTTTTCATAGAGGGATGGTCTTAGTTTTTGTGCTTAAAAGAGACTAAAGATACCTATAAAGATTTTACTTTGAATTAAAAGTATTACAAAAAAGAGACACCTACAATAAATAGGTATCTCTTCATAAACTACATTTTAATTTTTATTATCAATTATAGTCCTTGATAGGTATTCATTAATCGTACGAATTCAGATCGATATCCCTGATCATCAATTGATTTATTAGAACTAGCTAGCGTAATTATATCTTCAATTTTATCATTTTTTAGCAACTTCGAGTTTCTAAGTTTCATACCAAACCAAGCTACAGATGCTGCAAACTTGAAATCTGATGTAACTTTATGTTCTTTGCTAGTATTAAGCACATGCATCATTTCTATGCTTTCCTTTTCTTTAGGATTTTTATATCTGAATTTTACAGTTAATAACTCATCTCCATATTTTGAATCAGTCTTTTGTTTGGTGTATTTAAGATCGGGTAATTTCTTAAAATACTTACTTGTTACCCCTACGGGGATCACTTCGTACAACGCCGTAACAGTATGCCCACTACCAAGTTCTCCAGCATCTTTGGTATCGTCTACAAAATCTTCATCATTTAAAAGTCTATTTTCATAACCAATTAAACGATATGCTTGCACTTTATTTGGGTTAAATTCTACTTGAATCTTAACGTCTTTTGCAATCGTAAATAATGTTCCTCCAAACTCTTTTACCAATACTCTTTGGGCTTCTTGCATAGTGTCTATATAAGCATGATTTCCATTTCCTTTGTCTGCTAAAGTTTCTAGCTTACTATCTTTGTAATTTCCCATTCCAAATCCCAAACATGTTAGAAATACTCCCGATTTTCGTTTTTCTTCAATTAATTGTTTCATATCCTTATCACTGCTCATACCAACATTAAAATCACCATCTGTAGCTAAGATGACTCTATTGTTCCCTTCTTTAATAAAATTTTCTTTTGCTATATCATATGCTAATTGTATTCCGGCTCCTCCTGCGGTAGATCCTCCAGCTTCTAAATTTTGCAATGCTGCAATTATTTCTTTCTTATGAGCTCCTGAAGTAGGTGACAAGACTACACCGGCTGCTCCGGCATAGACAACAATCGATACTTTATCTTTTTCTCTTAGTTGATTAACCAATAGCTTAAAAGCACTTTTTAATAGAGGTAACTTATTTGAGCTACCCATAGATCCAGATACATCTATCAAAAAAACCAAATTAGATGGTGGAATTTTATCTTTTGGTATTTCTTTTCCTTTTAAGCCTATTTTTACCAATTGGGTATCGTTGTTCCATGGAGTTTCATCGTATTCGGTATGAATCGCAAAAGGATGTTTTTCTTTTGGTTGATCATAGTTATAATCAAAATAATTAATCATCTCTTCTATTTTTACAGCATCCTGTGGTATCGAAGTATCTCCGTTATTAATCATTCTCCTTATGTTACTATATGAAGCTTTGTCCACATCAATAGAAAATGTGGAAAGTGGTGCTACAGTAACACTCTTAAATTGATTTTCGGTAATTTCTTTATAAGATTCGTTATTCTCTACAGTATAATTACCTTGTTTTGTGGTGATCAGGATACAACCGTTACTTGCTTTTGAGCCATAAAGCATAGTTGCATTTGTATCTTTAAGAACCTGAACATCAGAAATCTTTTTTGGATCTATAGCGTTTATTTTAGCAATGTCTTTTTTATCGATAACTACACCATCTACTATATACAGAGGAGGTTTTGAGTCAGATACCGACCCTACTCCTCTGATTTTAATCACTTGATTTCGATTCGCTTTGTTAGCATTAGAAATCTGAACACCAGATACTTTACCGCTTAATTTTCTTCTAATTCTTGCTTTCCTTCTTCTACTACTAATTTTCTCACTAGAAACTGTGGATACACTGTACGCCAAAGTTTTCTTTCTCTTTGGGGCGCTATAACCAGTAACAACTACTTCATCCAATTGAGCGTCAGAAATTTTCATTGTTACATCAAGGATGCTAGACGTACCTTTTATTTCTTCTTCTGTTGTTTCAAATCCCACATAAGAAAAAGTCAATACATCTCCCACATTGGCTTGCAATGTATACTTTCCATCAAAATCTGTTTGTGTCCCTGATGTTGTACCTTTGATTACAATATTTACTCCCGGTAAAGGTGAATATGCTTCATCAGTTACTCTTCCGCTAACTTGAATTTGCTGCGCATTTACAATTCCTGAAATACAAAAAAGGAATATCATGTAGTTTAAAAATCTCATAGTTGATAGTTTTTAGATTATACTATAAAACTATATCGATAGTAATAGAATAACTAGCTAGAATGAGTGAATACACATTTTGATTTAGTTAACCGGTAAGAACGATAAAATAGAAATATTAATTATTGAACTTATTTATATTTAATATATACTTTTGGTTTTTTGATAGTAAAATCAATATTGAGTGTTTTGAAATTTGAAAAACTATACACTTGTATTAGACACTAAAGATAAGGTCTGATTTCTTTGCACTTTGCCATTATTGGTTTCTACAAATTTTGGAAGAAAATAAATTTCTTTAGGAATCTCATATTTATTGAGAGTTTTTAAGTTTTTAATTGCGTCTTCAATGGTTAAATATGCAATTTTGTTGTAATCTCTTTCGATAATTAGAACAACTTTATCTCCTAAAGCATCATCAGGAAGACTTGTAACAAAAAAACGATGCCCAATTAGTAATTGTAATTTGGTTTCTATCTCTTCGGGATATAATTTAACCCCTCCACTATTTATTACATTATCAAAACGACCTTTCCACAAAAACTTTTTGTATGTTTTGAGCTCTACAACGTCGTTTGTAACAATAGTATTTGTATTGAGTAACGGAGCTTTGATAACCAAGCAATTTCTATTGTCTATGCTCAATGTAATATTTGGCAATGCTTTAAAATAGTGAGCATCTTTTTTATCTTTCTTTTTTGGATTAATTCTTCTTGCGGCAATATGAGAGACAGTTTCTGTCATTCCGTATGTTTCAAAAATTTTAGTCTTAATCCCTTGTATTAATTCTTTGAGATTTTCTGAAACCGGTCCACCACCTACAATCAACTTTTTAATCAGGTGTAGTCTGTTGATTGAATTATCAAGCTGAAGCGGCACCATAGCACAAAAATCATACTGTTTATATACAGTGTCCAAAGGATTTGTCTTTGGAGGAACCAAATCTATTTTCCAACCTAATACCATTGCACGAATTAGCATCATTTTACCGGCAATATAGTTTGCAGGGAGACATAGTAAAGCCGTTGTACCTTCTTCTGATTTAAAAAATTTACCAGTAGCTTTGGCACTATTAACCATATGTTGTTTGTAAACCTTTATTTTTTTGGGTTTGCCTGTAGAACCTGAAGTTTGAACAACTATATAATCTTTATCATTTAGCCAATCTAATAAAAAACTGCCAGCTTCTTGCTCATACACTTCCCCATCTTTCATAAATCCATAGGCAATACGCTTTAACTCATCTCTATCCGGAGCGTATTTGTTAATCATAAAACTGCTATGAATTTCTGGTAAAGAAAATGTATCCCTTGTTTGCATATCCAAATTTCATTTTTATAAAACATCCTTGGGTTATGGATACGTAAAGAGTATATTAATTTTTAGTTATCTCTTTTTGTAAATATTTATAATTTCCCAAATAGTTTTTTGCTCCAATTTGTCCATTTATATTTTTTAGATAAAATCAACAAAAAAACCGGAAAAATGATAAGTAAAGGTAATAAAATTTCAAAACCTGCACTTGGTTCTGAAGTATCTATAAATATCGAATCGGTTTGAAGAGCTGTCCAATCGGCTGTTACTAATAACACAGTAATCAAATTGTTGGCGGCATGAAAACCCAATGCCAACTCGAGTCCTTCATCCATTAAAGTGATAATACCTAAAAATAATCCTGTACCAATATAATACAGTAATAATATCATTCCTATCTTTTCTACTTCAGGATTTGCAATGTGCATCACTCCAAACAATATTGAAGTTGTAAATAAAGGAACCCATCTATTTTTGCAAGCTAATCCTAACCCCTGCATTAGATATCCTCTGAAGAAATACTCTTCAAAACTAGTTTGTATTGGAACCAAAAGAATTGCTATACCTGCTAAAATCAAAAAAGGAATCGGTTGAAAATTAAATATGTAATCTTCTGGGGAACTATAAAAAGAAATTAAAGTCGAAACTATAATAAAGGTACTTAGCATAAAAAATGTAAAAAAAACTCGCCCCCAATCGATTTTTGGCCTACTAGTCGTTAACGAGCGTAAACTTTGTTTATGTATAAAGCGTACCCAAAAAAATAGTCCTGCAAGTAAAAGCACAAAAAAGGCCATATTTTCTGCAAAAAATCTGGTTTTTCCTTTTTGACTAATTTGTTGTTCCATAAATTCAGCAACATCCAAATTCATCACAATTGTCATTAAATAGTTAAACCCCATTAATCCAAAAAACAGTATTGGGATTGGTAAATACTTCCACATCCCTATTTCTCCTTGTTTCCCTTGTATGATATACATATTTATTTGTCTTAATTAATATATTCAACCTTCCAAGCTTTGCTTTTATCATATAGCAAAGTACCGTTAGTGACAGTTAATGGTGATTCAAAATTATTCGTATATAAGCTTCCGGTTCCTAAACCTTGTGGCATATCACTTTGTAAGGTATATGTAAACTGAGCAATTGCATTAAGTCCTATATTACTTTCTAAAGCACTAGTGATCCACCATCCTATACCAAACTTTTTTGCCAATGCAATCCATTCTTGTGTACCTTTAATCCCTCCTACTAAACTTGGTTTTAATATAATATATTGAGGCTTTATCAGTGTAAGTAATTTTTCTTTTTCTGCAATATCAAACACTCCAATCAATTCTTCATCTAGTGCAATAGGCAAAGGTGTTTTATCACACAATTCAGCCATTTTTTGATATTGCTTTTGCTTGATCGGTTGTTCTATACTATGAATTTCAAACTGTGACAATCTTTTTAGCTTATGTAGAGCATCTTCTGGAGTAAAAGCGCCATTGGCATCTACCCTTATCTCTATTTCATTCTTTGGAAATTGTGACCTTATATAAGACAATAAGTCTAGTTCTGTATCAAAATCAATTGCACCTATCTTCATTTTAATACAATCAAAACCATTTTGTAATTTATCTTCAATTTGATCTTTCATGCTTTTTTTATCTCCCATCCAAATTAATCCATTAATTGATATGGGATCTTTGCTATCAGTAAAAGACGATTTATATAAAAGAAAAGGATTTTCTGATGCTAAAGATCGAAAGGCTATTTCTAACCCAAATTGAATACTAGGAAACTCAATAAGTTCTTGCAAAAGCCGGTCTAAGCCCAAATCTATATGATTACAGACCCAATGAAGTTTAGCCTCGTAATCAGGTCTATCATCAACACTAAGGCCTCTTAAGATTCCGCATTCTCCTATACCTTTTTTTCCATCATGCGAAAGCACAATAAACCAAGTTTCTTTTTGTCTTAGAATCCCTCTTGAAGTTCCACTTGGTTTTTTAAACTCCAATACATATTTATGATATGTCGCTACCATTATAGTTCTATACTTTCTCCAATATTAAGAAGCATCAGATCTTTGTTTTTTTCAAAAAACTTCTTTTTGGCTTCATCATGATCAATTTCTATATACCCAAAAGTATCATAATGAACGCCTAGAATTTTATCGCACTCTACAAAATCACTTGCTATAATTGCATCATCTATTCCCATTGTAAAATTATCTCCAATGGGCAGAATTGCCAAATCCAAAGTGTGAGATAGAGGGATCAGCTTCATATCCATTGTTAAAGCTGTATCTCCTGCAATATAAATCGTTTTATGTTCTCCTTCGATAATAAATCCTCCTGGTTGCCCTCCATAAGTTCCATCTTCAAAGCTACTTGTATGTATTGCATTAACGTATTTTACTTTTCCAAAATCAAACCCCCATGTTCCTCCATGATTCATAGGATGAACTTCTATACCGCGTTTTTGATAATACATAGCGATTTCATAATTTGATACAATAATTGCGTTATTATTTTTTGCAATAGCTTCTGCATCCAAAACATGATCTTGATGCGCATGAGTAAGTAAAATATAATCGGCTTTGATAGTACTAATATCAATACTATCCTTTGAAAGAGGATTGCCAGAAATAAATGGATCTACCAGAACAATTGTATTATCAATTTGAATTAAGAGTGTATTCTGACCATAAAATGTGATTTTCATATTTCTGAGTTCTTTTGGTTTATGTTAAGATATTTTGTTATGAATGAATGATTCCTGACTTGAAATTAATATAATATAGTCTTAGTTACTAAATTATAAAATCTGTCCTAGACTGAATAAAATTGCTATCAAAAATGTTGTCAATGCTATTTTTTTGAGTTCCGGATCTAGCGCTTTTGCTTCTTTTGTTTTTTTTACTTTAACAATATGCATCACAATAGGTATAAATGCTACTATATATACATAATTTGTAATTCGAGAATAGGTTAAATAAGTGTATATTAATATCGAAAACATTGCCATAAATAATATACAAAAATGGTATATCCTAGCTTTTTGAAGCCCTAATTTTACCACAAGCGTATTTTTTCCAGACTTTTTATCTCCTTTATGATCTCTCATATTATTAAGGTTAAGTACTGCTGTGCTTAATAAGCCAATCGTAATAGCAGGTAAAAAAACCTCAAATCTAAGTTGTTTTACAAACAAAAAGTAACACCCAACAACACTTACTAAACCAAAAAAAATAAATACAAATATATCTCCCAATCCTCTGTATCCATATGCAGATGTACCCATTGTATATTTTATGGCAGAAATGATTGCTGCCAAACCAAGGATAAAGAAGAATAATGAGTATAAAAACTGTTCTTTTCCAAACGATACATAAATGAGTGATATTGCTATAATCATAGTTAATACAGCAGTAACACTAATCCCCAGAAACATTTCTTTTTTAGAAATGATACCACTTTGTAATGCTCTTTCGGGGCCAACTCTATCTTCGTTATCTGTTCCTTTTACTCCATCGCCGTAATCATTTGCAAAGTTTGATAATATTTGTAATCCAAGAGTGGTGAGGATCGCTAGCCAAAAGATTGAAGTTTTCAAAAAATTTTCACTTCCGAGCACAGATCCAACTATAATTCCAGACACCGATAGTGGTAACGTACGCAAACGGGCCGCAGAGATCCAAGCTTTTACTTTACTCATTATTTTACTTTTTGACCCAAAGGAACGGTATTTTATTAAAAAAATAAATCTATTTAGATATAAATTATAACGAATTCATAATTTCTGAGTAATGTAGTTTGTCTCCTTTTTCTTCTTTAAAGACTTTTTATAGATTAGCACTTTTAAATCACTAAACAATTATGGGAACAACTACAAGATTAATTATTCTCTTATTTTTCTGCACAATTATTTCATGCAAAAAAGAGTCTGATGCTACCAAAAAACCATCTGACAAAGATCAAAAAACCGAGATTACAACTCCTGAATCTTCAGAAAAAACTCCTTTTGTATGGGAAGGAGCAAATGTGTACTTTTTACTCACAGATAGATTCTATAATGGTGATCAAACAAATGACAATCTTCTTAGTAGAAATCAGGAAACTGGAATACTTCGTGGATTTGAAGGGGGAGATTTGAAAGGAATCATTCAAAAAATAGAAAGTGGGTATTTTAACAATCTAGGGATTAATGCAATTTGGTTTAATCCTGTTGTAGAACAAATACATGGTAGTGTCGATGAAGGTACTGGAAACACTTATGCTTTTCATGGATATTGGGCAAAAGACTGGACAAAAATAGATCCAAATTTTGGAACTTATAAAGAGTTGCAACAACTTGTAGAGGTTGCCCACAAAAACGGAATTAGAATTCTTATGGATGTTGTACTTAATCACACTGGTCCTGTTACAGAACAGGATCCCGTATGGCCTAATAATTGGGTTCGAACGAAACCCAAATGCACATACAAAGACTATGAAACTGCTGTAAGTTGTACTCTAGTAGAAAATTTACCTGATATAAAAACCGAAAGCGAAGAAGAAGTAGAACTCCCCAAACATCTAATCACAAAATGGAAAAAAGAAGGACGACTTGAAATAGAATTAGCAGAAATAGATGTTTTTTTCACAAAAACAGGCCTAAAGAGAACACCACGAAATTATATTATCAAATGGTTAACCGATTATGTTAGAGAATTAGGGATTGATGGGTATCGTGTCGATACTGTAAAACATGTAGAAGAAGATGCCTGGAATGTTTTAGCAGAACAAGCCAAATTAGCGTTTGCTCAATGGAAATCCAAAAATCCAAATAAAATACTAGATGATAATGATTTTTATATCATCGGTGAATTATATGGATATTATATTAATGGCAAACGATTTTATGATTTTGGAGATCGTAAGGTTGATTATTTTGCAAAAGGATTTGACAATATGATTAATTTTCAATTCAAAAGCGATGCCAAAGAAAATGATTTTGAAACTCTTTTTAGTAAATACAGTCAAATATTACATACAAGTTTGATCGGAAAAGGTGTAATGAATTATGTAAGTTCTCATGATGATGGTTCTCCTTTTGATAAGAAAAGAGAAAAAACATATGAATCAGCTACCAAGTTATTGTTAACTCCGGGGATATCCCAGATTTATTACGGAGACGAATCAGCAAGATCTCTTGTAATAGAAGGAACGCAAGGAGATGCAACATTAAGATCTCCTATGAACTGGCAAGATATCAAAGAAAATGATACTACAAAAACGCTTTTAAGACATTGGCAAAAACTTGGAATGTTTAGAAAATACCACCCATCAATTGGTGCCGGAAAACACAAAATGATCACTAAAACCCCATATACATTTTCGAGATCATATACTAAAAAAGGATACTCTGATAAAGTAATTGTTGGCTTAGAACTGCCTAAAGGCAAAAAGTCGCTAAATGTGGGTAGTATATTTGCAAATGGAACAATTCTTGCTGATAAATACTCGGATACAGAATCAAAAGTAATTAATGGTACAATAGAATTTGATACAGAATATGATATTGTACTTCTTGAGGAAAAAACTATACAATAGATTATAGATTTTTAATTAAGGAACCCCCTAAGAAGAACTTACCTCCTTAGAACTAAGGAGGTAAGTGTTGGGGAAAACAAAAAAAGTAAGGGAAAAATTGTAATTGGAATACATTTCAAAGATAAAGAGGATTGATGCATATGTGGTTACGGTTTTACCTCAAACTTTAGCTGGATTAGTAGTATTTCTTTAGATAAACCCCTTTAAACTATTGAAAAACAATAAATTAATCGTTTTTGTTAATATTTGTTAAATAACGCTAAAAGAAAAAATATTTTCAAAATGATAAATAAAAAGCATAATTGATTCCTCATAAATTCTGAAAAAATTAAATTTGTAGTCATAAGAAATTAATCATCCATATAATTTTACTCTTTTGGAAAATAAAAAAGCAATCGAATTAGTAGACAAAATAGTACAAGACCTAGACGCAACAGGCATTAATACAGATACATTGATAGATGATCTTAAAAAGTTGAGATCATTTGCCTTAGAAGAAGAAATTCCTTTGGTTGTAAAAGTACTTAGATTCACATATGAGCATATAGAAGAAAATGACTCTTTTCTTATTCCAATTCCTGATGATGAACCTATAGATGAAGAAGATGTTTCTGATAGTGAATCTAAAGTTGACCCAATAGAAAGTCTTAAATATTTGGTTTCGTTAACAAAGAGTCTTAAAAACAGAACTAATATTTCTGACTTAAGAGAATACAGAGATGCTCTAATGGCTTACTAAAGCAAATGATACAAAGGAAATATTAAGAATAAAAAATCTGGCTTTCACCAGATTTTTTTTATTTTAAGAAAAGTATTTTAAAAGTTATCTTCTGGCATCATAAATTCTGAATCGAATACCAACTCTGGCATAAATATCAAAAAATTTACTTCCACCGGTGATAACATCATCACTAAAATTATCTACAAAATCGTTCATAACCCCAACTTCTGCCATAATATCAAACATCTCTCCAATCATCTGAGAAAATCCTGCACCATACACTCCGCCAATAACTAACTTCTCATAGGCTTCATCTTCTAACTCTACACCTCCTACTTCAAAGTTTGTATTCACTCTAAAAGAAGGCCCTACATTTATAAAGGCTCTAAATCTATCTTTTCCACTACCAAATAAGTATCTAAACTTTGGAGTAAGTCCTACTTGAAGTGTACTAATTTCATCTCCATTATTAAAAAAAGCATTTGTTTCAGAAATTTCACTTTTTCTTTGCAAAAGATCTAATGAAAAAACAATACTCGTTTTGGCTCTATATCCTAAAACATAACCATATCCGGCATTGATAAAAAAACCGGCTTTTCCGCTAGTATCAACATTATCAAGATTAAGTGTAGAATAAGTCGCTCCAGCAGAAACTTCCCATCGATATTGACTATAAGAAACTGAAGATAAAGCAATACAAAAAATTAATATAAAAAGCTTTTTCATAATTTATGTTAAGATTTGAGGTTATATTATGGAGCGAAAATACTAAAATTTAAAAAATGACCATAAAAAAACCTGTCGATCGACAGGTTTTATTTTATAATAGAAAATTAAAGAGTATTCTTTATTTATGCATAAATGCTTGTTTTTGTAAAAGAAATTCTTCAGTTTCTACAATATCTTCATCAGGAACACAACAGTCTACAGGACAAACCGCTGCGCATTGAGGTTCTTCATGAAAACCTTGACATTCTGTACATTTATCCGGTACAATATAATAGATTTCATCACTTATAGGCTCTTGAGCTTCGTCTGCATTTACGCCTTTCCCTCCAGGAAGGATGACATCACCTTCAAGGTCTGTACCATCAGAATATCTCCAATCATCCGCTCCTTCATAGATTGCAGTGTTTGGGCACTCAGGCTCACATGCACCACAATTTATGCATTCATCTGTTATTATAATTGCCATAGCTTTTTTTATTCTAAATTTGCAACACAAAAATAACGCCTAAACTAGTGATAAACAAATAAGAAATGCTATTAAATAATCGAATTAAAGCTTTTGTAGAGTTAGGAAAGTTCTTAAAACAGTTTAAATCTACTGGTTATGAGAAAGTTAATACTGTTTTATATAATGATGATTTTTTTGATGAAATGATCCTGAAAATCAATACAGCAGAACATCATAATGGTTGGTTTACAAAAGAAAATGTAGTTTTTGCTATAGAACAATGGGCAGACGCATTATCGGAAAAAAATCTAAAAGAGTGGCTCTCTTCTTATCAATTAGATACAATACCATGTAAAACTATCGGAATCGTGATGGCAGGTAATATTCCGCTGGTAGGTTTTCATGATTTTCTTTGTGTATTGATATCAGGATGTAAAGTACTGGTCAAACAATCTTCTAATGATGATCAATTACTACCTTTTCTTACTTCATACCTTGTAAGTATAGCACCTGAGCTAAATGAGAGCATAACTTTTACAAAAGAAAACTTCAAAGATTTTGATGCTATAATTGCTACAGGAAGTAATAATACTGCCAGATACTTCGAATATTATTTTGGTAATGTTCCAAATATCATTAGAAAAAATCGAAATTCTGTCGCAATACTAACAGGCACTGAGACTAGGGAAGAACTTGAAGCTTTAGGCGAAGATATTTTTAGATACTATGGCTTAGGTTGTCGTAATGTATCAAAATTAATGGTTCCCCAACAATATAATTTTGACTCGTTTTTTGAAGCCATATACCCATTTAACATTATTATAAATGGTAATAAATATGCCAACAATTATGATTATAACAAAGCTGTATATTTAATGAGTAATTACAAGTTACTAGAAAATGGTTTTTTAATGCTAAAAGAAGATAAAAGTTACTCCTCTCCTATTGCAACATTATTTTACGAAACATATACCTCAAAAGAAACATTATTAACTACATTAGAAAAAGATGAGGAAAAAATTCAATGTATTGTTGGTAACAATATCACACCTACAAATATTGATTTTGGAACAACTCAAAAGCCTAAGCTAACAGATTATGCAGATGGCATTGATATTATTCAATTTTTATCAAAAATTAAATAAATATTTTATCATTTTCACAACACAAATGTTTTAGATTATTAGCACCTTTGTGATGTACTTATCAAGTACATAAAGGAAAAACAAAACATAATAATTTTAATAATCAAACTACTAATGAAATTGAAACAATTAAAACATTTTTTAATACACTTTACAAGAAATTAGTTTTAGTTGTTTACAGTTTTATGTGGGTACTAAAAACAATAAATATTACGCATGAAAAAGCATAATTTTAGCGCCGGACCTTGTATTTTACCTCAAGAAGTATTCAAAGAAGCTTCACAAGCTATTTTAGATTATAATAATTCGGGGCTTTCTGTAATTGAAATATCACACAGAAGTAAGGACTTTGTAGATATTATGGAAGAAGCCAGAAGTTTAGCTTTAGAATTATTAGGCTTAGAAGGAAAAGGATATAAAGCACTTTTTCTACAAGGTGGTGCAAGTACTCAATTTTTGATGACTGCTTATAATTTACTTCAAACAAAAGCAGGATATTTGAATACCGGAAGCTGGAGTGAAAAAGCAATAAAAGAAGCAAACCTTTTTGGAGAAGTTGTTGAGTTAGCGTCTTCTAAAGATTCTAATTTTAACTATATACCAAAGGGATTCGACATTCCTAAAGGTTTGGATTATATTCATTGTACGAGTAACAATACAATTTTTGGAACTCAAATTAAAGATTTTCCTGTTTCTGATGCTCCTTTGGTGTGTGATATGAGTAGTGATATCTTTTCTAGGCAACTGGATTTTTCTAAGTTTGATCTTATTTATGCAGGAGCACAAAAAAATATGGGCCCTGCAGGAACAACATTGGTAGTAATCAAAGAAGATATTCTTGGTAAAATAGAGCGTCAAATCCCGTCAATGTTAGATTATCAAGTACATATTAGCAAAGCAAGCATGTTTAATACCCCTCCTGTATTTGCAGTATATACTTCAATGCTTACATTGAGATGGCTAAAAAAACTGGGAGGAATACCTGCTATAGAAGAATTAAATGAAAAGAAAGCAAAACTTATTTATTCAGAAATTGATGTTAACCCTCTGGTAAAAGGATTTGCAGCAAAAGAAGATCGATCTAATATGAATGCTACATTTACCTTGGTAAATGAAGATTTAAAAGAAACCTTTGATGCCATGTGTGCCGAAGCTGGTCTCAATGGAATTAACGGACATAGAAGTGTTGGCGGTTATAGAGCTAGTATGTATAATGCTATGACTATAGAAAGTGTAGCTGCACTTGTAGACGTTATGAGTGATCTAGAAAGAAAAGCATAATCAAAGATTCGTTCGATTAGAAGCATTTAAAATATTTTAACCATAATAGTTAAGGATAGCCTATTTGCTACTTAACACTTACAATTTAAAACTTAAAAATGAGAGTATTAGCAAACGACGGAGTTTCAAAAAGCGGTATAGATGCCCTTGAAAAAGAAGGGTTCGAAGTTTTAACTACAACCGTTGCACAAGATCAACTCGTAAACTACATCAATGAAAATGAAATTTCGGTACTTTTAGTAAGAAGCGCTACCAAAGTTAGAACAGATATTATAGATAATTGTTCTAGTTTGAAAGTTATAGGTCGTGGTGGTGTCGGAATGGACAATATAGATGTTGCATACGCAAGAGAAAAAGGATTACATGTGATTAATACTCCTGCTGCTTCTTCCGGATCAGTAGCCGAGTTAGTATTTGCACACCTTTATGGTAGCGTTCGTTTTCTACATGATGCCAATAGAAATATGCCGTTAGAAGGAGATAGTAAATTCAAAAACCTGAAAAAGGCTTATGCAGGAGGAATTGAGTTAAGAGGAAAAACTCTTGGTATTATAGGTATTGGACGTATAGGGCAAGCTACTGCAAAAATAGCGATCGGTGTTGGTATGAAAGTTATTGCATATGATCCATTTATAGAAGAAGCAAATATTCCTTTAGAGTTTTTTGATGGTCAATCTCTAGATTTTAATCTGAAAACAGTAAGCAAAGAAGAGGTTTTAAAAACCGCTGATTTTATAACACTACACGTTCCTGCACAAAAAGAATATGTTATTGGTAAAACAGAAATAGCATTGATGAAAGAAGGAGCTGGAATTGTAAATGCTGCGCGAGGTGGCGTTATTGACGAAGTAGCGTTAATTGAAGCTTTAGAAAAAGGAAAACTTGGTTTTGCAGGCCTTGATGTTTTTGAAAACGAGCCAAGTCCATCTATCAAGGTATTGATGAATAACAAAGTATCGTTAACTCCACATATCGGAGCTGCTACAGGTGAAGCACAAGATCGAATTGGTCAAGAGTTAGCAGATCAAATCATCAAAATACTAAAATAGTTAAGTAATTTATCTTAAAAATAGAAGCACTATTCTTTTAACTGTAAAGAATAGTGCTTTTTATCTTATATAATGTTCTTTCATCTATTTTTGGTGAAATAAAATTAAACTCTCTATCGTTTTCAGGCATAAAAAATTGTAAATTGTACATTATTAAAAAACATAAACCATGTCTGGAATTTTAGATCTCTTAAACAGCCCAATGGGCAAACAAATTATAGATGGAGTTAGCTCACAAACTGGGCAATCACAAGATAAAACCGGAAATTTATTAAGTATGGCAATGCCTGTACTTATGGGAGCTATGCAGCGTAATGCTTCTACACCTGAAGGAGCATCCGGATTATTAAATGCACTGAACAATAACCACTCTGGTGGGATCCTGGATAATTTAGGAGGCTTATTTGAAGGTGGTGTAGATGAAGAAGTGACCACTGATGGAGCTGGTATTTTGGGACATGTTCTTGGCAATAAACAACCTGCCGTAGAGAGTGCGTTAAGTCAAAAATCAGGAATAGACGCAGGCTCTGTTGCTCAAATTCTTAAAGTTGCTGCTCCAATTCTAATGGGAGTTTTAGGTAAACAAGCTTCTCAAAATAACGTATCAGATGCCAACGGACTTACTGATATGCTAGGTAATATTTCTGGCGCAGCAAAAGGTTCTAAAGAACAATCTCTACTAGAATCTTTTCTGGATGCTGATGGAGATGGTAGCGTAATTGATGATGTTGCAGGAATGTTACTCAACAGTAGTAACAAGCAAGGAGGAATCGGTGGTATGCTAGGAGGTTTATTTGGTAAGTAAACAGGTTTTCAATGAATTATATGTTAAAGCTAAAGAGTATTCTTTAGCTTTTTTGTATTTTAAAGAAAAGATTAATTGGGGAAATGAAAAATATCTTTTATTCATTAATTATTGGAATAATAATAGTTAGCTGCTCTAGTACTAGAAACAAAAATGTTTATATTTCGTATGAAGATAAACCAGAAGATACAATTAGAATAGCAAATGATAGTCTTGAATATGAAATTATCATTATAGAACCCGGATTTAATGCTTGGTTAGTAACACAAAGACCAAGAGGTTTTTACTCTGAGCAGTTTCTCGAGAATAGAAACCGACAATATGTAATAGAATATAATCAACGTGTTATACAACCACAACGCTTTGATCCAAATTTATATGTACAACAAATCAATTACGAATCCTCTATTCATTATGGTTATGAGGTAAATTATTTACTTTATAATTACTTTCTCTTTTTTGAGCAAAGATACAGGCAAAGATTTGTTTTTTCTAGAGGAAGGCAATTTTGATTTAATATGAATTTAGTTGTATTTTTGTGCATGCAAAAATTCAAAAATCGCTGGGAGATTAGTGAAAGTTGGCAACTTATTTTTCCTTTGTTGGGAGTATTAAGTTTACTATTCTCTTCATACCTTATTAGTCAATACATTTTATCTTCTATAACCATTT
This sequence comes from Aquimarina algicola, assembly GCF_006443095.1. GTDB lineage: Bacteria > Bacteroidota > Bacteroidia > Flavobacteriales > Flavobacteriaceae > Aquimarina > Aquimarina algicola. The sequence continues at coordinate 96,884 of NZ_VFWZ01000001.1, read as the reverse complement.
CAAAAAATGGTTTGCTATATATTGGATCATTGCTTTTACTTACTGTTATTTTTACATTTATTTTTCTCACAGTAACACTCAAACTTTTTAAAGTTTTAGAGTCCAAATGGAAAGTTACTTACAGATGGGAGCTAATTGCTATTTTCATTGTATTTGCAATTACTGGTTCTACAGCAGCAAGAATTTCTGATCCTATTCTTTCATTTTTAGGAATAGCACGAGAAACGTCTTCAGGTTGGATATATTGGCCTGTAAGAATATTTTTAATATTTCCTATTTATCAAGTGCTGTTGCTTATCGTTGGGTGGACTTTTGGTCAATTCAAATTTTTCTGGAGTTTTGAAAAAAAGATGTTAAGTCGAATGGGATTTGCAAGATTTCTTAAGAATTAAGAAAAATCAATATCTATTATTTGTTTCACTTTTTCTTTTTTGATTACGTATGTATATAACCACATAATCGTAAAGGTTGGTACTACATCTACTCCTGGTAATGCTTCTTCTACAAAAGTTATTGCACCTGCTGCTTTTCCTACATTACCTTTATACATTCTTGTCATCAGCCAACCTGCTAAAGGTGCCCAGATAATATCACCAAATTCTCCTACTCCAGGAATCATAAAGGTAACCATTCCTAAACCATCAAAAAGTAAACTAAGACCAAGCTTTTTGTATTTATCTTTATTATTATTATTATTTGCCATCATTATAAGGTTAAGTTAATACTATAAAACCTTAAATCAAAGAGTATTCCAAAAAATAATTATACCAGATCATCGGTAAATATGTCTTAATAATTCTGTTTTTGACTCTTTTTTACAAATTATCTCATTAGTTTAACAGTAGTAGTAACAGAGTTCTGATTTTCAACTTTATCAATAAAAATTAGTGATTTTTCAGCCATCAATCGTCTAAAAAATCATAATATTATAATCAATTATGAATCTCTTTTTTCAATTTTTCTTTAAAGACAGTATTCAACTTTTCAAGTTTTGGATGAATCACAAATTGGCAGTATCCTTGTGAAGAGTTTTGATTATAATAATCCTGATGATAGTCTTCGGCGTTATAAAATTCTACAAGGGGTTTAATCTCAGTTACTATCGGATCGTCAAAAATTCCTTCGGCATTTAACTCAGCTATTATATCTTCGGCGATTAATTCTTGTTGCTCATTGATGTAAAAAATAGCACTTCTATATTGCGTTCCTCTATCTGCTCCTTGTCGATTTAGGGTAGTTGGATCATGAGTAGCAAAAAAAACCTCTAGTAGTTCTCTATATGTGATCTTAGAAGGGTTATATTCTATTTTAATTGCTTCTGCATGTCCTGTTCGCCCGGTGGTTATTTCTCTATATGCCGGATTTCTTATTGTTCCTCCTGTGTATCCGGAAGTTACTTTTTCTACACCTTCAATTCTTTGAAAAACAGCTTCTGTACACCAAAAGCATCCTCCAGCCAAAACTGCTATTTCTTGATTATTTTCTTTCATAACAATATTTATCTATATTTTGTTCAACTAAATTACTGATATATTAAACGATTTTATTCTTTTTAACTTTTCATTAGTAAGGGTTTTCCCTTTACAAGGCTAGTTTTGTATATCATTCAAAAAAGTAAGGTTTTTATACGGTCTATGAATCAACAATTACACTCCAAAATTTACTTTGTTATCCTATTTTTTATCTATTTGATATGTAATGGACAAGAAAAAAAAGAATTAACAGCACATAGAATTTATACTGCTCCAAAAATTGATGGTATTTTAGATGATGAGATTTGGAGTCAAATCAAGCCCAGTGGTGATTTTACGATGTGGAGACCTGGTAATGATGGGGAGGTTCCTAATGAAATCCAATCTGAAGTAAAAATGGCTTATGATGACAAGGCTATTTATTTTGCTGCTTATCTCTATGACAATAAACCTGATGATATCCTAAGGCAATTCAGTCAACGAGATGATATATTTGTACAAGCTGATTTTTTTAGCATTGCTATAAATACATATAATGATGGGGTCAACGAGACCCGTTTTTTTATTACTAGTGCCGGAACAATTGGAGACGCCAGAGCAGATTTATTTAATGAAGATTTTAGTTATAATGTAGTATTTGATGCCCGAAGTTCTATCGATGAAAAAGGATGGTATGCCGAATTCAAAATACCTTATAATGCTTTACGTTTTCCAGAGGTAAAAGTTCAAGACTGGAGCATCAATTTTTATAGACGTTTACAAGGTAGAAATCAAACTCATACATGGAATTTTATAAATAACAGTATCGGTCAACAAACTCAATACAATGGTTTGGTAAGAGGTGTACAGGATATTGATCCTCCTGTAAGACTTACATTTTTTCCTTTTGTACAAGGATTGGTTTCAAATCCTGATGAGATGACCGAAACAGATTTTAGTGCGGGAATGGATGTCAAGTATGGCTTAAGTGATAGTTTTACATTAGATGCTACTCTAATTCCAGATTTTGGTCAGGCTGCTTTTGATGAAGTACGCCTTAATCTAGGACCATTTGAACAAACTTTTGGAGAAAACAGGCAGTTTTTTACCGAAGGAACAGAACTATTTAATAAAGGAGATATCTTTTTTTCTAGAAGAGTTGGCGGTGCACCTTCAACCTCTGTAGATGATGACGATCTTAATGATAACGAAGAAGCAGAAGATGAACCTTCTAAAGTAAATTTATTAAATGCTTTAAAAGTATCGGGGAGAACCAAAGATAATTTAGGCATAGGTATTTTTAATGCAATTACAGAAGAAACAAAGGTTACTATCAGAGATACTATTACTAATCGCTCCCGTACCCAAGTAGTAGAACCACTAGCCAATTATAATATTCTGGTTTTTGACCAACAGTTTAATCAAAACTCTTCTGTTTCCCTAATCAATACAAGTGTCATTAGAGAAGGAAGTCAATTTAGAGATGCAAATGTATCAGCTCTCGCATGGAATCTCTCAAATAAGGTAAACTCTCATCGGATTTTGGGGAGAGCTATTGCGAGTCATATCAATGAACTCGATGACAATGAAGGAGGATTTGCATCAGATATTGATTTTGAAAATATAAAAGGTAATATCCGATACGGTATTGGACATAGTCTTGCTAACAAAACATTCGATATTAATGATCTTGGAGTAAATTTCAGAAATAACTATAATAATTTTAGAGCAAACATATCTTATCAGATTTTTGAGCCAAAAGGAATTTTTAACACCTATCGTTTTCAATTTTTTGCAAGACATAGAAGACTTCTTGATCCTAGTGTACAAACTCAAAATTCGATCGGAACTGATATCTTTTTTGTAACCAAAGAACGTTTTGGTTTTGGAATAAGAGGTTCTTTTAATTCTAAAACACAAGATTACTTTGAACCAAGAATAGAAGGTCGTTTTCTTACTTTTAACTCTAGTGTTGGAGGTAGAGCATTTGTCTCTTCTGATTATAGGAAAAAGTTTGCTTATGATATTAGTGCCGGTACCAGACAATGGTTTGATGATTCACAAAAAATATATCGTATAGAGGTTTCGCCTCGATATCGTTTTTCTGATAAATTATTACTTATTTGGAGATCAGAATATTTTAATCGACCCAAAAATTTTGGATATATCGATGATAATGATGTTGATGTGTTTTTAGGGCAAAGAGATATCGTATCATTAGAAAACTCTTTAAGTGCCAGCTATAACTTTAATTCTTATAAAGCTATAGACTTAAGGTTTAGAAATTTTTGGAGTACTGCTAATTATTCTGATAATGTATTTTTTATTTTAAATAATGATGGTAGCAGGTCAAGAATTGACTATGACACTTCAGAAGATAATCCCAATACAAATTTTAATATTTGGAATATTGATTTAAGTTTTAGGTGGAGATTTGCTCCAGGGAGTGAAGCGACATTATTATACCGTAATCAAATCTTCAATGAAGATGAATTATCAACACTTAATTATACCGAAAGTCTTGAGAAACTTTTTGATCAACCTATACAGCACACTTTATCCTTAAGGGTCGTTTACTTTTTGGACATTAATAATTTAAAACGTTCTTCTAAGGGATAATCTTGGGGATTGTTATGATAATCATTATTTTCACCACTTTAAGTGTATAAACTAATATGATTAGAGCTACTAATATTCATAAAAACTATGGCAACCTGCATGTATTAAAGGGTGTAGACCTTCATATCAAGCAAGGTGAGATTGTTTCTATTGTAGGTGCATCAGGTGCAGGAAAAACTACTTTACTACAGATTTTAGGCACATTGGATCGTGTCAATAAATCAAAAAACAGCATATTATCTATTAATAATGAAAATATAAACTCTTTATCTCAAAAGCAACTTTCTAAATTTAGAAATGAACAACTTGGGTTCATTTTTCAGTTTCATCAATTATTGCCAGAATTTACAGCTTTAGAAAACGTATGTATTCCTGCTTTTATCAAAAAGACACCTAAAGCAAAAGCGGAAAAGAGAGCCAAAGAACTTCTTGATTTTTTGGGTTTGTCAGAGCGTTATCATCACAAACCTAGTGAACTATCTGGTGGTGAGCAACAACGTGTAGCGGTTGCAAGATCTTTGATTAATGATCCAAAAGTAGTTTTCGCAGACGAGCCTTCTGGTAATTTAGATAGTGAAGCTGCAGAAAATTTACATAAATTGTTTTTTCAACTTCGGGATGAGTTTGGACAAACCTTTGTAATTGTAACCCATAATCGTGATTTGGCAGACATGGCTGATCGTAAACTTATAATGGTTGATGGTAAAATTGTTTCCTAATAAAATTGTTGACACTTCTACAAAGTAACAAATACTCCACTTGAAAAGACTAAAAAAATCAGAGTTAAAAGACTTTTTGGATGAAAAAGCGGCTTTTTATGAAAACCCAAAATTTATCGAAACCGATCCGGTACAAATCCCTCACTTATTCACTCAAAAAGAAGATATAGAAATTGCGGGGTTTCTTACTGCTACAATTTCCTGGGGTAACCGAAAAAGCATCCTTACTAATGCCCATAAGTTAATGAGTATACTTGGAGACAGTCCTTATGATTTTATAATGACACACCCAAAAATAGAACCAGAAGATCTTAATGATTTTGTACATCGTACATTTAATACACACGACCTGGCATATTTTATAACAGGATTGCATCGTTTGTATACAAAGTATGGAGATATGGAATCTTTCTTTACGCAATTCAAAAGTGAAAATAGCTTACAAAATGCTATTCATCATTTCAAAAGAGAGTTTTTTGTGTTACCACATCTAAGCAGAACTGAAAAACATATTAGTGATCCTCAAAAAAAATCTGCTGCCAAACGAATCAATATGTTTTTACGTTGGATGGTTCGAAATCCGAAAGCAGGCGTAGATTTAGGAATTTGGAAAACCTTATCCCCTTCTCAACTCTCTTGTCCTCTCGATGTTCATTCTGGAAATGTCGCTCGCAAACTCAAAATATTAAATCGAAAACAAAATGATAGTGTGGCACTATTGGAATTAGACACTGCTTTACGAAAACTTGACCCCAACGATCCTGTAAAATACGATTACGCTTTATTTGGGCTAGGTGTATTTGAAAAATTTTAAACCATAAATTGGGTTTCTTTCTCTCAAGACACTTTTATAAATCATACTTTAATACGGTTCTAAAATTCTAAGTCCAACTTTAGAATCTTTAAAAATAAAAAAGACTCTTATCCTAAAATAGTGTAAGAGTCCTTTGTTTTATTTGAATGGGTGATCAATTGGCAAAATCTAAATTTTTAATAGAGGCTTTAAAACTAGAATTGGTTCCGGTAGGATATCTTTTATCAAAACTATAAATGTTGTTACCATCTTCTTCTGCATCAATTTTAATTGAAAAGAAACTTTCAATAGTCGCTGTACCTGATACCTCTAGTAAAAAATCAAAATCTCTTGATATTTTTAATGTTCTAGACCATTTATTTACAGACGATACACTTTCTGTTCGTTTCACGCCATTACCATCATAATAGACCACTGTAATTGGGTCAAAAACATCATGTTCTATAGACATTACTAATGTAACGGGACCACTGCCGGTCACTTCTTCAATATCTATATCTTCTATTTTATCAAAAGTTGCAGTGACTTCTAAATTTTTATCCATTTGAACAGTAATTTCTGTATCGGTAGCTATTGTTTCCTCTATTCCTTGCCATCCTGCAAAAACGTATCCTTCTTTTGGATTTGCTTTTAGTGTGACTTTTTCTCCTTTATTATATGAATCCTTATCTGGATTTAAACCAATTTCTCCTTCTACATTATCAACATTAATCTTTAAAGTAAAATTTTCTCCTTCTTCTACCATGCTATTTTCATCATCATCACTACTACAAGAAAAAATGGAAATACTAAAAAGAGTAAGTAGGAATAATTTTAACGAAATGCTATTTTTCATGTTTTTAATTTTATAAATGATTTGTTATTAGTAAAACGTTTTTGTCGTTCATTTCCCTACCGTATCATTTTTTTAATAAAAAATAGGTAACAAATATTTACATAATGACATTAAGTATTAGATAAATCACAAACAAAATTTTATACTAGTACTTATGAAAGAAAAATTCTTTAAAAAAACAGCTTTAATTTTTGGAACTATTCTCATTTTTTCATGCTCAAAGGAAGAATCGATAGAAGATTCTACATCTCAAGATAATATTATTTCTAATGAAATAAATGATAAAACTCAATCAAGAGGTATTTTATATGAAGATGAATCATATCATTTTCATTCAAAAGGCTCTGGGCGTAAATGGTTAAAAAATTATTTGACATATCACTTCTCGAATGGAACATCAGATATACAAAGTAATTTAGAAAGAAACGCGATTAGAGAAGCCTTTACATACTGGTCTGAAGTAACACCTTTACGCTTTAAGGAAGTATATAATAAAAATCAAGCTGACATAGAAATAGGTTTTTATACAGGAGTTCATGGTGTAGACGATGAATTTACAAGCAATGCAATTTTAGCACATGCATTTGTTCCTCCACCTAATAGAGGTAAACTAGCAGGAGATGTTCATTTTAATGATGCGAGAACATGGACACTGAATATGAGAGGGAATAGTTTAGACCCTCTTGATCTTTTTACTGTTGCTGCTCATGAAATAGGACATGCTTTAGGATTGTGTCATTCTCCAGATCCTAACGCTTTGATGTATGAAAGATATATTGGATCTCATAGATTTTTGAATGCTACAGATATTAATGATATTCAATTATTATATGGGAAAAATGAAGAGTTTATTACTTCTCCTATTGATGATAGCGAATTTATTCATGGTCAAGAAGAAAATATTCAAATATTATGGAATAAGAACTTTTTAACAACTTCTACAGTAAGAATCCGAATTTTTAGAGAACAATATGGTTCAAATTTGCTCAACCCATTCAGCGATTTTGTTTTAGATAAAAATATATCAAACTCAGGAATATATTCTTATATTGAAAATATAAGCGGTAATTATTTGGTAATACTATCCACTGCAAATGGTGATTATGATGAAGTATATTTTTCTGTAGAGATTGATTAATCTTAAGTAAGTTTTGTAGTTGTTTACAGAAATACCCTTTGTGATATTCGAATATCACAAAGGGTATTTCTGTGAATATTCAAATTTTTAATCTTTTTTACCAGTAATTATAATCTTTCTAAATAGTAACAATAAGTTTACATTTTTGGATTTATTTTAATCTGTAGTTAAAAAATATAAAACAAATAGATAAAATACTTCAGCTTACTCATATCTTAAATTTGCGTCAAAACACAAAGTCATGAAAAACAATTTAGGTTTAGCATTTTTATGTATTTCGTCTCTTTTTATTTCTTGTAATGATGATGACGATACAACAACAACCAATCCTCCTTCAGGAGAATCAATAGAACTAAAAAACCATTCTAAAACACCAGCCTTTCTTAAAACAAAACCAGGTTTTGAAGATTTAGAAATTTATTCTCTATTAAGTTCTGAAGATCAATTAACAGATTCTCCAGAATTTGTTTATGGAAGCATGGGAGATGGAGCAGGTTTGTTAAGAAATGATGATGGAACTTTTACTTTAATTAATAACACTGAAGCTGATTTTTCTGTAGCTAGAATAACTTTGGATGAAACATTTAAACCTACAAAAGGTGAATATATTCTAAATTCTGGTGCTACAGCCAATACTGCACAATGTTCAGGTAGTCTTATTACTCCAGAAGAACATGGTTTTGGCCCACTATATTTGAGTGCAGGAGAATGGGGTGGTTCTGCAAAATTTGTTTATGGTACAAATCCTTTTAGAGATGCTTCTGCTGCGGGAGTACAAACTGCTCTTACTGCTTTAGGACAATGGCAAGTAGAAAATGCAGTTGCACTTGGTAAAGATGCTTATCCAGGAAAAACTGTTGTTTTAATTGGTGATGATAATGAAGGATCAGATGTGTCTGGCGGTCAATTAGCTATGTATGTATCAGACAATGTTGGAGATCTGAATAATGGGAAATTATACGGATTAAAAATTGGTGATGGAACTGTTACAGATAATGATTTAGCTGCCTCTAATGAGCCCTTGGATGTAGAATTTATTGAATTAGAACAAAGAACGTATGAACCTTTACAAACGGAGTGTGTTGATAAGAAAATCATGGCATTTAATCGTGTAGAGGATATCGATTATAGAAAAGGATCTGGTGCTAATAACAGAGAAATTTATTTTAATGCAACAGGTAGAGATAACGTAGAGGGAAGAACATCTTATGGTAGAGTATACAAACTCATATTAGATGAAAATGATCCTTTAAAAGGTAAAATAAGCGTAATATTAAATGGAGACGATGAAACTGGTATTGCTAAAACTTTTAGAAGTCCGGATAATATTACTGTCACTGAAAATTATGCCTATATACAAGAAGATCCTAATAGTCATACTGCCGACCGTGCTCACGATGCATATTTATATCAATATGATTTAAGAACAAATAGCCTTAAAACAGTACTTGAATCTGCTCATAGAACACAAGAAGCTTTCGATGGTGGGTATGCGTCTGCTGATGATCGTTTAGGTGCATGGGAGCTAACAGGAATGATTGACATTTCTGATATAATTGGTGTAGATAATACATTCATTTTAATTCAACAAGCACATACTTGGAAGAATGATGCTTTTTTAAACCCTGATGGAGCTGGAACTGCTGATAATAGTAGTAATGAAGGTAGTATTATCACCGTTGTAAAAGGATTACCTAGATAACATGAAAATTCAAATAAATTATATTTTTATCAAAAAGGCTCTATTGAGCCTTTTTGTAATCATTATTGGTTGGTCTTGTAAAGAGAAAAAGGAAAATACAGGGACTTATATTACTGATTTTCAAGGAAAAATAAAATCACAATACAATAATGATATTGATCAAACACTAATACCTCTTCATAAAATAGTTAGTGAAAATAATATTGACAGTATAAAGTTACATTTTAAGTCTGCAAGACTTGCATTCAAAAGATTAGAGCCTATAATGGCTTTTTTTAATGATGCTGGGTATAAAAGTATAAATAGACCCAATCTCCCTATAATAGAAGAAAACGATAATGCTGATAAAGTGATAAAACCAACAGGTTTTCAGGTAATGGAAGAAGCTCTTTTTCAAGAAAAACCAGACACTTTAGAAGTTAAAAAACAAGCTAATAATATTGTCAACACTTTAAAATTTGAAAAGGTAAATAATAATTTACCCGGATATAAAGATTATCAATTTTTATGGCTTTTCAGACAAGAGTTAGTAAGAGTAATGTCTTTAGGAATTACTGGATTTGATTCTCCAGTTATTGGTTTTTCTATGCAAGAAAATGCTTCAGCTATAAAAAGTCTTATTGTATATTTAAATATATATGAAAATCGTTTTCGTTCAGAAAAACTATACAACTCTTGGATCGAAGTTTTACATAATGCCGAAATTTCATTATCTAATCATAACAATTTTGATAGCTTTAATAGATACGTCTTTATAAAAGATCATCTAAATCCTATGTTAAAACTTTGGAAAGAAACTATTTTAGATTGGGGCATTACTTTTCCTTTTAAAAATAAAATCAATTATGAAGCAAATTCTTTTTTTAGTAGTAATACATTTAATGTTGATAGGTACGCTCCAAAAAATAGTGTCAAGGCAACACCAGAAATCATTGCATTAGGAAAAAAACTTTTTAATGACAATAGCTTATCTAAAGACAAAGTGATGAGTTGCGCAACTTGCCATAAATCTGATCTTGCATTTACAGATGGATTAAAAAAATCCATAGATAATAAAGGTAATCCTGTATTAAGAAACGCACCTACACTCTTATACTCTGGACTGCAAGCAGCACAATTTTATGATTCAAGAATCTCTACTTTGGAAGAACAGATATCAGATGTTGTAAAAAATGATAAAGAATTTCACAATCATATGGATAATATTACCGAAAATGTAAAAAACTCAAAAGAATATGATTCTATTTTCAATAGAAATTTTGAGAAAGGTATAAATTCAAAAACAATTAGAAATGCAATAGCTATTTATATAAGAAGCTTAGTGCCTTTTAATTCTAAATTCGATAAAAATATCTCAGGAGAAGAAAATTCGTTAACAAATCAAGAAATATCAGGTTTTAATCTTTTTATGGGTAAAGCTGCTTGTGCTACTTGTCACTTTGCTCCAGTTTTTAATGGCACTGTACCGCCAACTTTTGTAGAAAGCGAAATGGAAGCCATCGGCACACCCGAAAAAAATGATACTATTAATGCTAAAATCAGTAATGATTTGGGTCGATATTATGTATACAATACTCCACAAAAAAAGCATTTTTTTAAGACTCCTACAATACGAAATGTAAATAGAACGGCTCCTTATATGCACAACGGAGTCTATAATACACTACAAGAAGTATTAGATTTTTATAATCGTGGTGGTGGTGCAGGTATTGGAATGAAAATTGATCATCAAACATTACCCCCCGATGCTCTAGAATTAACTGATCAAGAGATCAATGATATTATTGCATTCATGAATAGCCTTGAGGACGACTTAACATATTGATATCGATATTTTTCACTTAAAATCAAGAACATAATTTTTAATCTCATAGCTGGTAAAATAGTTATGAGATTTTTTTTAACCTCACCTTACATTTTTAAAGGTAATTCGAGACTTAAAATTTTAAGACATTATATATGTATATAAACCACATCATTCATATTTACAATTAATTAACATATTTAACAATAAATTTGATTTTAATTCTCATTAACAAAATATTAAGTTAAGCTTTAAAACTAAAAACCGAAGTATTTTTAAGAATTATCTGAAAACAAAAACTTCACACAATTATGAAAAACTATTTTTTGGCTGCCGCCATGTCTTCGGTAGTTATGCTATCATCATGTGATATAGATGATTACACTGGAAATCCAACCCCGCCTGGTAAGGGTATTGAACTCAAAAACCATTCTGTTACTCCAAGTTTTATAAAAGATTTGACTTCTAGTCAAAAACTTAAAGCTTACTCTTTATTTGGTTCTGCAGATGTTTTACCTGACACTCCTGATTTTATTTTCGGTGGTACAGCAGACGGTGCTGGATTACTAAGAAATAAAGAAGGGGGGTTTACTTATGTAGTGAACAATGAAAATCATTTTGCAGTAGCAAGAATAAAATTTGATCGAACATTCAAACCTGTTGCAGGAGATTATATCTATAATTCTGATGGGTCAGATGGTACAAGACTATGCTCTGCTTCATTAGCTGTACCAAGAATTCATGGTTTTGGACCTTTATTCTTGACTGCTGGAGAAAGTGGTGAAGAATCATTAATCTCTGGAATTTCTCCTTTTGCAGATGCTTCTGCAAACAATACACCTAGATTTTTGCCTGCATTGGGTAGAGCCTCATTCGAAAATGCAATGCCTCTTCCTGCAAAAGCATTTAGAAAAAGAACAGTAATCATTATGGGAGAAGATGATACTAGCTCTGGAAGAATTACTATGTATGATGCTCGATTAGGTGATTTACAAAATGGTAAAGTATATGCACTTGTTGTAAAGGATGAAAATGGTAATCCAATAACTGAAGAAAATAAACTGCCAGAAGGTCAAGAATTTGACATTGAATTCAAAGAAATTGAAAACGCTAAAAATATTACAGGTGCAGATACGGAGTTAATTGCAGATAATCTATTTGCAATGCCATTTAAAAGAGTAGAAGATCTTGATTACCAAAAAGGAAGAGGTAACGAGCGTACTATCTTCTTTAATGTTACTGGTTCTGCATCAAGTACAAATCCAAATGGAACAAAACAAGGAAGAACTTATAAACTAGAATTAAATTCTGAAAACAAATTTGTTGGTAAGCTAACTTGTGTTATAGATGGTGATAATCCTAATGGTGTAATTGCGGGAAGAGACTTACAAAGCCCTGATAATATTACTGCAACAGAAAATTATTTATATATCAAAGAGGATCCAAATGGAGGAATAAATTTATCCCACTACTCTTACATTTGGCAGTATAATATTGCTACAAAAGAATTAAAACCTGTTGTAGAATTAGATGTAGAAAGTGGTATAGGTGTACCTAATGATCCTTATGGTAGAACCGATGCTTCTTTTAGGTCTTGGGAATATGGTGCAATGATAGACGTTTCTGATGTGATTGGAGTTCCAGATACATTTATGGTTTGTATACAAACTCATACTTGGAGAGAAGATAGATTTATCGGGGTTGATGGAGGTTCTCTTAGCACTGATAATCAAGGTAGTCAAGTAGTACTTATTAAGGGATTACCTCGATAATAGCTTTAATAATTAAAACTTTTTTCTGCCTCATGATTGATTTAATCGATCAAGAGGCAGATTTTCATTACTATATATAATATTCTTGATTCATTTTAATAAGATAAATGCAATGGCTAAACATATATATATCATTTTAGTATTATGTACTATACTTTTTATCTCTTGCAATAAAAAACAAAAAACAGAGTATCAAAAAAAAGAAATTGATAAGGTTTTAGATCTCATCAAAAAAAACCAGGGAGATATTGTTATAAAAACATTTCAATTTGATAGCATTGCTCAAAACCATTTCAATATAACCGAACTTAAAAAAGCATTCTTAGCATCGAGGTTAGCCTTTAAAAAAAATGAATCTATAATAGCTTATTTTTATCCTGAAAATAATAAACAACTTAATGGTGCAGCCATACCAGTAAATAATGTACATGATAATACATTTTTAGTTATCGAACCTACAGGTTTCCAAGTTATTGAAGAACTTTTATTTACAGAAGAAATTGATACTCTAGAAATAAAAAGAAATATCAAATCATTACACACTTTGTCAAAAGCTCTTGACAATAAGTTTAATTATTTCACATTTACAGAAACTAATTTTTTTGAAGCTATAAGACTACAAATACTTCGTATTATTTCTTTAGGGGTATCGGGATTTGATTCTCCAATAGCATTTTATTCTCTTCAAGAAGCCAAAAACGCATTAAAAGGTATAAGAGAATTTGTTGATATTTATGCGCTACCAAAACATAAAGAACCATTATCTAATGTATTTAACGATGCTTTAAATTTTATAGATAATACTAAGGATTTTAATTCATTTGACAGATACACTTTTATCAAAGTACATTGTAAAAGTATATCAGAATTATTATATGATATTCAAAAATCCAACAATATCAAAAATAGTAACTTGAGAAGGGCAATAGATTTTGAAAAAGCAAACTTTAACGAAACAAACCTTTTTAACCCTCTTCACTTTTCGCCTCCAAGAACCAAAGCTCCTTCGAAAGAACAAATAGCATTGGGAGAAAAATTGTTTTTTGATAAAATTCTTTCTGGTAATGGTCTGGTATCATGTGCAACATGCCATATTCCATCAGAAGGATATGCTGATCATAAAAAAACAGTTTTTAATCAAGAAAAACTTACTGTTAATCGCAATACTCCTACTCTATTAACGGCTGCATACCAAAATGCCTATTTCTTGGATTCAAGAATACCTTTTCTAGAAGATCAATCCAAAAAAGTTATAAACAATAAAGATGAGATGCATGGTAGTTTTGATGAAGCCGTAAAACGATTAGAAGAAAATCAAAAGTACAAAACTCTATTTACTACTAATTTTGAAAACCAGGATACTGAAAAGAACCTCATTTATTCATTAGCAAGTTATATAAGAAGTCTCCCTTCTTTTTCATCAAAATTTGATGCTTCGTTAAGAAACGAATCAACACTTACCGCCAATGAAATAAATGGATTTAATTTATTCATGGGTAAAGCTAAATGTGCAATATGTCATTTTTACCCAATTTTTAACGGAAGTGTTCCACCTCTGTATCAAGAAACAGAATCAGAAGTGATTGGAGTTCCTACAAAAAAAGACACTATCAATGCTAAAATCGATCCTGATTTAGGTGTACACTATGTTTTTGGAGCTCCTCTCAAAAAATTTGCTTTCAAAACACCTACAGTAAGAAATGCTAGTAAAACTATGCCATATATGCATAATGGAGTCTATAATACTCTTGATGAAGTCATTGATTTCTATAATCGTGGTGGTGGTGCTGGTATTGGCATTGAATTAGAAAATCAAACATTACCTACTGATCATTTAAAGTTGACTAAACAGGAAATAAAAGATATTATTTCATTTATTACATCTTTAGAAGATAACATTCCTGAATATAATACAAAGGAAACCAATCTATAGAATCATATCAAATTGTAATCCAATTTAATTTATAAACAAAACGTTTTACATACCATTAATCATAAGATTTTATTAAAATTATCGTTTACAATTTGTTTAAGCTTGTACTAGCTATATTTTTATTTATTGTAATAATATGGTATCATTTCAAAGCTTAATGACATTAACATTTAGAAATCACTCATAATTACTATTGAGGTAATCACGTAAAGTTTTTACTTCTCCTTATAATATCAACTTTTTCTAAGTAATTTTTGTTAATTTTATTAAGATTACTTTTAAATGTTTTTCTAAAAAATAAAGATGACCACATCTGCAGTACCTATTAATGAAAATTTCCGACTAGAGGCTTTAAAGTCACTTGAAGTTCTTGATACCGAATCTCAATCTGAATTTGATGAAATTACAGCTTTAGCGGCATACTTATGTGATACAAATATTGCTGTCATCTCATTAGTAGATAGCGACAGACAATGGTTCAAAGCGAAACATGGTATCAACAAGACCTGTCAAATCCCAAGGGAAAATTCTCTATTTTCTCATGCTATTTTAGATCCTGATCATACTTTGATAGTAGAAGATGTTAGTAAAGATAAGCGATTTAATAAAGCTCCTATATTTCTTGAAGATACTCATGTCTTATTTTATGCAGGCGTGCCTCTCGTTGACAAAAATGGATTTGCTTTAGGCACTTTATTCATTGTTGATGATAAACCTAGATCTCTAACAGAAAAGCAACTAGAATCTTTAAAGGCATTTGCAAAACAGGTTGTTATTCTTTTCGAACTCAATAAAAAAAATAATGACTTAGAGAAGATTCAAAAAAAACTTAAGAAAAGAAATGAATCATTACGAGAGTTCGCAAAAGTGATATCTCACGATCTAAAAATGCCATTAGCAAATATTATCACTTCTACAGATTTATTAAAGCTTTTACTAAATGATAAATTAGATGAAGACAGTAAACAATATTTTGAATATATCAAAGCTTCTTCTTTTTCTATGAGTAGTTATATAAGTGATGTATTGCAGCATTATGAAAGTGAAAATCTAATCAACTCTCAACCGGAAAATTTTGATTTAAATGATCTACTCAAAGAAGTAATCGAATTTTTGAGCATCAAATCTGATTGTGATATTAGTTTTCCAAAAGGAGATACAACTATTGAGTGTAACAAATCAGCTTTAAAACAAGTTTTTGTAAATCTAATTAGTAACAGTATTAAATATAATGATAAAGAAAAATTGATCATCTCTATTGATTTTAATAAAGATGATATGTTCTATTATTTTAGCATTGCTGATAATGGTATGGGAATTCCTAATGATAAAATTGAAACCATTTTTGAACTCTTTACAACTGCTAATACCACAGACAAAGATGGTAATAAAGGAAACGGTATCGGTCTATCTACTGTAAAAAAATTAGTTACAAGCTTAGGAGGATGTATAAAGGTTTCTTCTAAAGAAAAAATAAGCACAACATTTGAGTTTTCTATAAAAAAATGCAAGAAGCAAACGAATACTTCAAAATCAGCTTAACTCCTCTCCTATTTTAATGCTATTAACCTTGGTTAATAAATCTTTTAAGTCTATTTAATTATACAAGTTTAACCTTTTCTTAAGGTTTTAGTTCCTATCTTTGATTTCAACAAATCAAAAATTTACAATTATGAAAAAACTTTTTTTCCTAGTGATTGCTTGTATTGGTTTTGCAGTTACTACTACTAATGCTCAAGGAATTAAATTTGGTATTAAAGGTGGGCTTAATTTTGCAAATTTCAATGAACTCAAAAATAGTGATTTAGACATTGACACAGATTCTCGAACAGGATATCATATTGGTGCTGTATTACAACTTGGTTTAACAGAATCATTCGCTATCCAACCAGAAGTACTATACTCAGCACAAGGAACTGATGATCTAGATGTTGATTATCTTAATATTCCTGTGCTTGCTAAGTTCAAATTTGCCAAGTTTTTAAGTATTGAAGCTGGTCCTCAATTTGGTTTTGTTGTTAATGACGATATTGATAAAGCTTTTGATGAAATTGTAGATAGTGCTGAGGCAGAAAGCTTCGATCTAAGTGGTGCTATAGGTGCAGGTGTAGAATTTGGTCCTTTCTTCGGACAATTACGTTATAACTTTGGTCTTACAGATGTTGTAGACGGTTTTGATGGAAGAAATACTGCATTTCAGGTATCTGTTGGATACTATATCTTTTAGTCAATAATATATTCAATATAAAGTGAGAGGCAGAAACTAAAGTTTCTGCTTTTTTTATTGTCCAAACCTTTGTTAAAATTGCTTTTATAAGAAAAAGGATACGTAACTTTATGTAATCAACAAACATTTTCACTCTCACCTAATTAGTTGATCCTTAGCATTACATGGTTAATATGAATTCAATCTGGAAACGTAGAGTTATTCAGGCATTCTTTGCTTATAAACAAAGAAAAGCCAAAAATATTCCTAAAGGAAATTCTAAACGATTTTCAGAAAACTTAAAAATAGATTTTATTTCATGGGTCAAAGATGTTTTGCTTATAGCTCTTGGGGTTATTGCTGCTGCTTTTGGCCTTGAAAGTTTTCTTCTTCCAAATAACTTTATTGATGGTGGAGTAACAGGAATTTCTTTATTAATTTCGGAACTTACTACAATACCGCTCTACATTCTAATTTTAGCTATTAATATTCCCTTTATCTTCTTGGGTTTTAGAGTCATCGGAAAACGCTTTGCCATACGTGCTATTATTGCTATTTCTGGACTTGCTTTTGTTCTGGCTTTTTTCAATTTCCCCGAAGTTACACAAGATAAATTATTGGTTTCTGTATTTGGAGGATTTTTTCTTGGTGCCGGAATCGGGCTTTCGGTAAGAGGTGGTAGTGTTCTTGACGGAACAGAAGTACTAGCTATTTTTATGAGTAAAAAACTAAGTACTACTGTAGGTGATGCTATTACTATAATTAACATTATTATTTTTTCTGCAGCAGCCTATTTTTTATCTATTGAAACTGCATTGTACTCTATGCTTACTTATTTGGCAGCATCAAAAACACTAGATTTTGTAATCGAAGGAATCGAAGAATATACAGGGGTTACAATTATTTCTGAACACAATCAGAAAATCATGAACATGGTAGCACACAAAATGCGTAGAGGTATTACAATTTATAAAGGACGCCAAGGATATATGGATTACAAAAATCTTACTGATATTGATATTTTGTATACTGTTGTAACACGTTTAGAAATCAGCAAGTTAAATACCGAAATTGAAAAAATAGACCCTAATGCATTTGTAATTATGCATAGTATAAACGATACACGAGGAGGCATGATCAAAAAGAAAACAGAACATATCGACAAAGTAGAAGAAAGAAATTCTATGAAAAATTATTTTAAATAAAATGTTTATTCAAAAATCATAAATCCTAAATCTTGATTATATTTGAAAAACTATAAATTGGAATGCAATTTAAACACCCAGAATTTCTCTACGCTTTATTCGCTCTTATTATTCCTATTATAGTTCATCTATTTCAATTAAGACGTTTTCAAAAGATTGAATTTACTAATGTTGAGTTTTTAAAAGCTGTCGCCCTACAAACAAGAAAAAGTTCTCAAATAAAAAAATGGCTCACCCTACTCACCAGATTACTTTTAATTGCATCTATTATTTTAGCTTTTGCACAACCTTTTTTTGCATTAGAAGAAGTAGTTGGTAAAAAAAATGAAACCGTAATTTATCTTGATAATTCTTTTAGTATGCAAGCAAAAGGAGCTAATGGCCCCTTGCTAAAAAGAGCCATTCAAGAAATATTAAGTGAGCTTCCCGAAGAAGAAAACATCTCTCTTTTTACCAATGCCGAAACATTCAAAAACGTTTCTAAAAAAGATATCCAAAATGATTTACTACAATTAGACTACTCCTCTAATCAAATAAGTTATAGTGCAGCATATTTAAAAGCAAAGCAACTGCTAAGTTCGTCGCCGGAAACCTTAAAGAGAGTTGTTTTGGTCTCAGATTTTCAACAAAAAGACAAAAGCTTCATTCTTCCTGAAGATACTGATATAAAATCAACTTTAGTTCAATTACAGCCCGTAAACAAACAAAACATAGCTATAGATAGTCTTTATTTAAAGCGCGATAGTAATAATGAACTCACTATCAATGCTGTTGTAAGTAATACTGAAACGAATCTTGAAAATACTTCCATTGCATTATATAATGATGATGAATTGATTGCAAAAACAGCAATTTCAATTCCTAAAAACGGAAAATCCACTGCAAATTTTCGCTTAGAAGAAAACACCAAAATCAATGGTAAGGTGATTATTGAAGATCCTAATATTACTTTTGATAATTCTAGATATTTTACCATTAATAAACCAGAAAAAATAAAGGTTGTAGCTATAAATGAAGCTAATGATAATTTTATAAAAAATATTTTTACTCCAAATGAATTTTTGTTGACGAGCACTTCTGCACAACAACTTGATTACAATAAGCTTACAGGTGCAAGCCTGGTCATTATAAATGAGTTAAATCAAATTCCTATTTCTCTTATTAATGCATTAAAATCTTTTTCTGATCAAGGGGGAGTTATTTGCTTCATACCGGCTAGTAGTGCAGATCAGGCATCTTATAAACAATTTTTTACATTGTTTGGTAACCAAGGATTATTCTTTGAAAAACTTCAAGAAAAACGAATAACATCTATCAATTTTTCTCATCCTCTATACAAAGGTGTATTTGATAAACAAATTGTTAATTTTCAATATCCAAAAGTCAATAGTTATTATCAAACTAATGCTACCAATACCATACTCTCTTTTGAAGACAGTAGTACTTTTTTATATAAATACAATAATTTATATGTATTTACCGCAGCTATAAATATTCAAAATTCTAATTTCAAAAATTCTCCTTTAATTGTTCCTACACTATATCAAATCGGTAAACAAAGCTTACAAAATACAGATATATCGTATACTATAGGGCAAACTAATGCTTTCGATGTTCCTATTTCACTAGATCAAGATGGGGTACTATCATTAGTTTCTGATAAGGAAAACATTATTCCTCTACAGCAGAGTTTTTCTACCAAAGTTCGCATTACAACAGATGAAGTCCCAACTAAAGCAGGTATTTACACTATTAAGAACAAAGAAAATAGTATACAATCAGTAAGTTACAATTATGATAATTCAGAAAGTGACTTACAATATTATAACTTAAAAACAACAGCTTCATACCAAGTACTTCCTTCTGTCAGCGAACTTTTTGAACAAATAAAAGAAGAGACAACTGTAAATGAACTTTGGAAATGGTTTGTTATTTTTGCGCTAATCTTTTTATTAATTGAAATTTTGTTATTAAAATACCTAAAATGAACTTCTTATTAAAGGCAGCTACTGTAATTGATCCTAAATCTACTTTTCACCAGCAAACGGTTGATATTCTTACAGAAAACGGGATAATTACAGATATAAATACCAATATAAAAGCTACTGGTGATATAAAAGAAGTAAAATTAGATAATCTCTATATCTCGCAAGGATGGTTTGATAGTAGTGTTAGTTTTGGAGAACCTGGATATGAAGAAAGAGAGACTATTGCAAACGGACTTGATGTAGCAGCAAAAAGTGGTTTTACGACAATTACACTTCATCCTAATACAATGCCGATATCGGATCATAGTGGGGCCATAGGTTTTTTGCTAGCCAAAACAGCCCAGCATCCTGTAAAAGCTTATCCAATAGGAGCATTAACTGTTGAATCAAAAGGAATTGATCTTGCCGAATTATACGACATGCGACAAGCTGGAGCTATCGCTTTTGGTGATTATAAAAAATCAATACGAAATCCAAATTTACTGAAATTAGCATTATTATATGCTCAAAACTTTGATGGTCTAATAGTATCATTTCCTCAAGAAAATCAAATTGCAGGAAAAGGTATTGTTAATGAAGGTAAACATAGTACTCTCTTAGGATTAAAAGGTATCCCTTCTTTAGCTGAAGAAATGCAAATATCCAGAGATCTTTTTTTACTAGAATACACAGGAGGAAAACTACACATTCCTAATATTTCTACCGCAAAATCGGTGGCATTGATACGTGAAGCAAAAGCCAAAGGATTACAAGTAAGCTGTAGTACAACAGTTCATCATATTGCCTTAACAGACGAAAAATTAACAACTTTTGATACAAATTATAAAGTATTACCACCATTACGAACTATAGATGATCAAAAAGCATTGATAGCAGGTATTCAAGATGGAACAATCGATATGATTACCAGTGATCATCAACCTATTGATATAGAACATAAAAATGTTGAATTCGATAATGCTGCATATGGTACAATTGGTTTAGAGAGTGCTTTTGGTGTTCTAAACCATACTTTGGGTATAGAAAAAACCATTGAAATGCTCACAAATGGAAAATCAATATTCAAAATTGAAAGTAACGTAATTGCAAAAAATAACAAAGCTAACTTTTCTCTTTTTACTCCAAATGGAGATAGTACTTTTACAAATAATCATGTATTATCAACTTCAAAAAACAGTATCTTTTTTAACCATGCTATAAAAGGTAACGTTTATGGAATATTGGTAGACAACGATATTATATTACAAGAAAATAGCTAATACTATAAAATCATCTTTATGGAATCTGATTACGAAAAACAAGGAAAGACACCAGCTATTGTATCTTATATCACTTTAATCGGTACTATAATAGCCTTTTTTATGAATCAAGAGCATAAAAATCAATTTGCGAGTTTTCATATTAGGCAGGCATTAGGATTATGGATCTCTTTTTACCTATTGGTAGCAATAGCAAATATTTTTGGTAATATGATGATTCATTTTTCGTTTTATATTTTTTCTATAGTACTTATTGTTTATGGTCTCATTACTGCGATCAAAGAAGAACAAAAACCAGTTCCTATTATTGGTGAATATTTTCAAAAGTGGTTTACTTTTATCAAATAACTATGATAAAAAAGCAATCGTACTCATCACAGTACAATTGCTTTACGTTACTAAAAAATTATATTTAATGTACTGAAAATGATGTTATTTTTAAATCGCCGGATAATTTTATTTCCAGCATAAAAGAATCAACATCAGTTTGTATTAAATAACGTTTTACTCCTTCTTCTTCCATCATAAAATCAAATTCTCCACTTGGAGCACCAAATTCTTTAACAGTGCCTGTTAATAATTCTTTTATCTTCTCTGCAGATAAGGTTGTTTGTAGATCAGTAGAAAATAAATCAAATACTTTTTTTTCATCACCGGTTTTAAAAGCTTCTATAGCAGTTGTTATACTCTTGTCATAATCTGCATCGGTTTGGGCAAAACCGAAGTGGAAGCCAAATAGCAGTAATACATAGGTTAATTTCCTCATGATATTTGGGTTAAAAATGTAATATTAAACTAAAAAAATCTAATACAATTTAACAATATTTTAGATACTGATAACCTTTTTAGAAAGAAAAAATTTAAATTACATTTTTACCATAATTCACTTATGTTTTCTCTGTTTTAAAGGGCTTACAAATCATCTATAAAAATTCAAAACAGTAAAAACGCATCAAAAAATTAACAAATCATTGATGAATTTATAAAAAGAAAAAAAGCACGTTCATATCATATGAACATGCCTTTTCCTAATTAAAACTTATGAGATTATAGTTTTACCTTTTCATACAGATTTGTTACATCATTAAATGCTTTTGTAAGTTCATTACTTAATCTATACATATCTGCTTGTTTGATCTTTTGGTTGAATAAATCACTTTTTCTCGATTTAATCTGATCCCATTTAGACATCGCTACACCAAGTTTTTCGTCTATTCTGTTATTATTAAAGTTAGAAATCAATAGCATACTAATCGCTCCATCTAACTCATTATAAACATTCTTAAGCATTTGCTCAGAGTTTTTATCCTTGAGTGTAGGTTGATTTGCAAAATAATATAAAGCTAATCGTTGTGATAACATACGCTGTCTACCTGATATATTTATTATCTTTTTAAGTTCTGTATCATCTTCTCCATAACTATCATCATCCATTACATCTGCATTAGATGAATTTGCTCCTTTAGATTCTAATATTATTGCAGATACAACATTATTAGTCGATTTAAGTAGATCTGTATTAATTTCTATTAGCTTCTTAGCATTGTCATAGTTAGGAGTCGTTTCAATCAACTTTTTATATTCTTTCCAAAGTGATTCTACTTTTGCTATTCTATCTTTAGTTAATTTATATCCTGAATTTTGTAATAGAATATTATTTTGTTTTTCAAAAATAATCTTGCTAGTCAGCAAATCTCTTTTTGCTTTTACATCACTTGGGTTTTCAACAATATATAGGTAAGCTTTTGCTATTTTTTGACTAAGCATACGCTGTTTTCCGGATACATTTACCGCTTTATTGAAATTTAACATCCCAAATGTATTGCTTTGTTGGGCAATAAGTTCTGTCGCTGGTAACATTATCACTAAAAGGAATAAAGTTACCGTAAGTTTGATTGTAAAAATATTTTTTTTCATCTGTTTAAATTTTAAATTATTTAGTATTCAGATAAAATTGCATAGTAATTTTTCCTTGAGGGGCACTGGGAATTATTAGTTACGCTAATCTCATATGATTTTAATTATTAGTTATTTGTTGATTTACAAAGGAGGACTAATACTCTTCTATTGCAAATTTTGAGATCTTCATATCCTGTGATAGTTGAATAACTATTACAGAGGATGCATTTTCAAATTCTGATAAGTATCTTCGCCCGGAATCATCTTCGACCAAGAAAGTAGACTCTCCTACTACTTTTCCTTTTTGGGTATAAGTATCTTCTACAAGAGCTTTTAATTGATCTAGAGAAATTGTGGATTGTAAGTCACTCGAAAACAAACCAAAGATCGCATTCGAATCTTTGTTGTTATATCCATCGGCAACTGTTTTGAGAGTATTCTCATAATCACTATCGGTTTGTGCAAAACCAAAAGTTGCAAGAAACAAAAACACAATCGTGTAGGTAATTTTATTCATAGTATTTGGGGTTTGTGGTTAAACTTGGGACTAAATTAAAAGTACATCCCTTTTTATTTGGGTTTAGGTCGATATAAAAACCGTTTAATTCGATGAAATGCATTTTTATGCCGATAAACGCTTTTTATTTTCATTAACAATCAGCCTGTAAAATCAATTTTAAAAAAATATTTCATTAAACCCTGATTATTAATATTTTACAAATCAAATATATTAAAAATTACGTTAAAACCGTAATTTTAAAGCAAACTAACCACAATATTAATACCAAGAAGTTAACATTATATTATGAAAAACATCCTGAAAATGTTAAAAAAAACAGCGGTAGCAAGGGCTTTGACGCTATTACCTAGTTTGTATTCTTAAAGAAAAAATATGGAGTTATTTTTTTTAAAATCAATAAGTTTTAAGAAAAAAGTATAGATTTTAAGAGTTTTTTACTAGTCAAAAAAAGTAAAATTAATGTAATTTTGTTATTCTCACTCTAAATAATATCAATACATAAGTCATGAAACTCCTGTTCAAAAGATTAAAAACACTTATTTTTGTTTTTTAAAAGAGCTATAAACTACTATTATATTAAGTATCTTATCTAAATGTCTACAAAAACACTTTCTCTTCATCATATTATAAAAGAATCCAAAATAAAAAGTGAAAAAAAACCTGTATTATTTATGTTTCACGGTTATGGAAGTGATGAAAATGATCTTTTTTCTTTTGCAGGAGAGCTTCCTGAGGAGTTATTTATCATTTCTGTTAGAGCTCCTTACCCTATGCAACCTTATGGTAATGCATGGTATGCAATTTATTTTGATGCTGCGCAAGGAAAATTTAGTGATGATAAACAGGCAATACTATCAAGAGACAAAATAGCAAACTTTATAGATGAAGCCGTACAAGCCTACAATCTTGATTCGGACAATGTGACTTTGCTAGGATTTAGTCAAGGTACAATACTTAGTTATGCCGTTGCGCTATCATACCCCGAGAAAATAAAAAATGTAATTGGTCTTAGTGGTTATCTTAATCAAGATATCCTCAAAGAAGGATACGAGAAAAATGATTTTTCGAACCTAAATGTATATTCTTCACATGGTAGTGTAGATCAAGTAATACCAATAGAATGGGCAAGAAAAATACCTGAATCACTTTCAAAATTAGGAATAAAAACATCATTAAATGAATTCGCCGTAGGGCATGGTGTAGCTCCTCAAAATTTTTATCAGTTTAAAGACTGGCTAATTAAGAATATATAAAAGCTCTTATCTGTCGACAATTAACATCTAATTATATTGAAAATGAACTAAAAAGGAATAAATAGTAAAAGCTTTTATAAAAACACCAAATTGGTATCATGATATTAATTTAGGGCTACTCCAGTACATACAAAACTGTATATACGTCCCAAAAACGTTGATTTTACTTCACTTCTAGACCAATTAGAAAATATACTGCCCTTTACATTCTACATTAAATTCAAAAATCGAAAATCGTAATACTTTATATTAAAATGATTTGTATGCAAATAATGAAAACTAATAAGGCAATATAAACTTTAAGCAGTAGTATTCATAAGAATTGAGTAGAGGGTTAGAAATTAAACAGGAATAACTATCAAAATAATATTAGAAATACATACAAAACCGATCAAATACAAAATCCCTGTTTACGGGGTATCCTTGACATATTAATCTTTTTACATTTGAAAAAAAAGTATGATCTATACAATTACTACATATTTTGATCCTGTAGGAAGCAAATTCATCTCTAATAAATGTCCAAATTGTGGTAATTCAGAATCTTTGGAATTAAATTTCTATCAGAAAAGAATTGAGAGTCCTTTCTCTACAAAAATCACAAAAAATATAACAGGAATACTATATTGTCACAATACTGAAACTGAAATCCCACCTGTTCAATGGAGTGAAGATATCGAACGTATTTTCAATACTGAAAAACAATATCTAAAACTTCGACCAAAAAAAACAACATTTAATAAATGGTTTTATGGATTATTAGCTTTTCTGGCAATAACATCTATAACGATTGTAAGTTTTCTTGTTATTGAGGCAAATAGAATTAAAAAACTAGAGGAAGGTGTACAGAATGTTTCTACTGGAAATACATTTGAAGTTTTTTATAGTAACAGTGATATCCCGGATTTACCTCTTGGAGTTACAACCTGGTTTTTAGTAAAAAAAATTGATGGTGATACAATTTGGTTGCAACGTCATAACAAAATAGCAAACAAACAGTCTATGAGTTTTGAACTTAATACATCTAATTTTACTGAAGAAGTTTTACGAGCATCATTAAAAGAATTTAAAAAACAAAATTTGATTAGTCATGACTATTCGAAAGCAAAATTTACAGGGCTAATAACAAATATAAAAAAGAAGTAATATGGAAAATATGTATAGTGATAAATCGGATAAAAATCCATACAAACCCTTTTATAAAATGGCACTACTTGGTCTTGGGTTGATAGCTTTTGGAATTTTTATATACTTTGACTTAAAAGCATGGGAGAATTCTAATGAGCAAAAATATATGAATAGCCTACTCTGGGGGTTATATGATCTTGGAGGCAAATTAACCGTTAGTGGATTTTTCTGGGTTATTGGACTTGCATTGATTCTAATGGGAGCAAAAAAGTCTAAAGAATTAAAACGCCTAAGTACAAATAAAAAGAAGTAAGCTCATTCAATATATTATATTCATAGATTTCATAAATATATAGAGCTTACTTTTTACAGCTGTGCTGATTTCTTCTCAACAGAGTTTCAAGATTACATTTAATAAGAGCTTTGAAGGCATTTTTATTTCAGTTTAAAAGACTGTTGTTGTAATATTTGTTCTAACATCTCTCCCATTTTGCTGTAAACATTTTGAAATAGAAAGCCTCCCATACTTATACGTTTAACCCCTAACTCTTGTAATACATTAAAATTTGGCAAAGCCGGCATCCACATAACATTAATTGGTAAAGAGGTACTCTCTACAATTTTACGTATATCTTCCTTATCCTGAATGCAAGGAACAAAAACACCTTCGATCTCAACATCTTCATATATCTTGATACGCTGTAATGTTTCTTCTACAGGGTTTTGAACACCTAGTAAAAAAGCATCTGTTCTAATATTTATAAACATAGAAATACCTTCATCTTTGAGCTCTTTTTTTACCAGAGTAAGTGTTTTTGCAAATTCTTCTGCTGTGATAAAATCACGATGATCAGTTACAACAGTATCTTCAATATTTATACCAACTACTCCTAACTTTGCCAATTCTTTAATATGATGAGCTATAGCTTTTGGATCTCTGCTATATCCTGATTCAATATCAACAGTAAGCGGTAAATGGCTATTTGCAGAAATCTTCTTTACTACATATAACAATTCAGAGAAACTAATCTCTTCTCCATCTTGGTACCCAAAAATTTCAGCAATTGCAGCACTTGAAGTTCCTATTGCTTTAAAGCCCATTTTTTCTGCCATAATAGCGCTAGGCACATCCCAAACATTACAAATAAGGAGAGGGTCATTCTGATAATGCAATTCTTTAAATTTCATTTTATACAGTTTAGTAGTTTATAATTCTATTAAAAAAATCAATTCAAAAGTAGGAGGAGTAATTTCTAAAAAGTTGTTATTTTACGACAAAATGAAATATTGAGTTTATGGAAATACTTTCTAATCACCTTATTCATCTTATTGAGTATGCACAATGCAAACAAATTAAAACTCAACAAATAGAAAGACCCAAAGAAAATAGTTATATCAAGATGTCTGATTACTTTGCATATTACAGACAATTATTCTTGGCATCCAGTGATCCTTATTTTGGGTTACATTTTGGGTCTTTTCTTAATCTTAGAGTATTAGATTCTGTATATGAAGTATCTCTTGCCGCAATCAATATTGATCAAGTAATACATTTTTGGAAAGACTACGCTAAAAATAATTTTCCTTCTTTATTATTTACGACTTCAAAAACTGAAGACGGTTATGTTTTAGAGTTTGATTTAAAGACTGAGTACAAAGAGATCAAAGATCAGGTTTTAGATACCTTTTTTACTTTTACTGTTAGAGAATTAAAGCTTATGATTGATATTGAACAAGTTGATATAGCTTTACCTTACCATCAACCTGATGAGTTTGCTCAATGGTACAACAGACCTATTCTCAAAAAATCAAAACACTCATTTATCTTCAAAAATAAGTTTCAAGATATCGAGATCAATACAAACAGAAAAACTGAAATAGAAATTGTACTTCCAAAATTTCTCAGAATGCTATCAAATGGCAAAACAGAATATCAACCTTTTGCCTTGTCTGTAAGAAACATGGTATTAAACATGTGTAATCCTGAAATCCCCAACCTTCATCGAGTAGCTTCTCAATTTTTGATGACAGAAAGAACATTACAAAGAAGATTAAAAAACGAAGGAAAAACATTTAGAGATATTACGAATGAGATCAAAAGAGAACTTTATTTTTATTTAAAAAAAGGAAAAAAAATCAAAATGAAAGATATATCCTATTTACTAGGGTATACAGATACTAGTTCTTTGCTACACGCCGTACAAAAGTGGAAATCGATACATTAACGGGTCACACACCATGTAATAGAATTCTCAATCGTAAAAACTGAGCTAAAATATTCATATCTTCATACCAAAAAAAGAAAATTGAATAATGAAAAAAGAAGAATACAAAATCTACATCATTGGTGCAGGCATCAGTGGTCTTATTGCAGCAAAAGTTCTCGAAAATTATGGATATTCACCCACTATTCTTGAAGCTTCTGATCGTGCAGGCGGAAGAGTTCAGACAGATAATATTGAAAATTACGCTCTAGATCATGGTTTTCAAGTATTATTAACCGCTTATCCGGCTGCTCAAAAGTATCTGGATTTCTCTACACTTTCATTACAAAAATTTCTTCCCGGTGCTACTATATTCAAAAATAAGCAACAAAAAACCATAGGAGACCCTACTCGTAACTTGTCTTTATTATTACCTACTTTATTTGCTAATATTGGTTCTTTCTCTGACAAAATCAAGATCTTAAAACTTAATAAAAAACTTAAAAAGAAATCGATAGATGCGATCTTTAAAGAAAAGGAGACCAGCACTCTAGCATATCTAGAAGATTTTGGATTTTCTACACAAATTATTGAAGATTTCTTTAAACCATTTTTTAGTGGTATTTTTTTAGAATCCAAACTAGATACATCGAGTAGAATGTTTGAGTTTGTATATAAAATGTTTGGAGAAGGCTATGCAGCTCTCCCAAAAGATGGAATTAATGCTATCACTAATCAACTTGTTAGTAATCTGAAAAAAACAGATTTTAGATATAATAATCGTGTTCAAAAAGTCGAAGACAAAAAGATAACTCTAGACAACGGAGAGCAAATAGAGGCTCATTTTACTATCATAGCAACAGAAGCCAGTCCTCTATTACAAAACTTAAAAAATCAAAAAGAGGAATGGCAAAGCTGTGATACTTTATATTTTGAATGTGATCATAGAAGTATACAAAAACCATTAATTGGTTTAATTGCAACTTCTGACGCTTTGATCAATAATATATTTTATCATACTAGCTTTGATACCAATACTCACAAAAAACAACTCCTATCGGTAACTATTGTAAAACCTCATCAACTAACACAAGAAAAACTGATAGAAAAAGTAAAACAAGAATTATCTGAATATTGTGATATCAATGTTTCAAAGTTTTTAAAACATTATAACATTCCAAAAGCACTGCCAAAACTTGAAAACATACAAGGATACATCATGCCATCAGAAACAAAAATAACCACTACAATTTTTCTAGCCGGTGATGTATTACTTAATGGTTCTCTGAATGCTGCGATGCTTTCTGGAGAGAGTGCCGCTTTAGGAATAGTAGAAACGCTAGAAGATGGATTAGTTGTAGAAGAATTTACTTCAGAATTTAATTAAATTACCTCATATTGATATTTTTTCAGCAATTCTATATCAACAAACTCTATAGATTTTTGATGACAACTTTCAAGAATAACAGGAGGAGCTTTTCCTTCTTTTTCAGCTTGTAACCATCTGGAAACACAGAGACACCATTTGTCTCCAGCATGCAACCCGGGAAAATTCCAATATGGTACTGGTGTAGAAAGATCATTTCCCATAGATTTTGTATATTCCAAAAACTCTTGTGTCATGATCGCACAAATTACATGTGTACCAACATCATCTTTTCTTGTTTTACAGTATCCATCCCTAAAATACCCTGTTAGAGGGTCATAGCAACACGGTTGCAAAGGTTTCCCTAACACGTTCAGCGTTTCTTCCATAATTTATATAGAATCTACATGTGGGTATTGTTGATCGTACTCAACTTTGAGTCTGGTCAACTTCGCGAAGAATGAGGTATTTTCTTTGTGAGTTATATTATTCTTATAATGAATAAATCTTCCTTGCGCATGAATGCTTACTCCGTTTGTTTTATACATATAAAACTGGTAGTAAGGGATCACCCAGGTGAACCTTTGTAATCCTTTAGTTATTCCAACAAGAATTCCTCTGGGGCGCAGTTCGATGTTACTATAACTCACATCAGATACTCGATTGAGGTATTTAACCAAATTGGGACTCACCTCATCAATGATCATTCGCTTTGATCCTATTCCTTTCATCTTTAGGCTTTGGAAGAAAGAAAAAGGCTTCCCAACAGTATCATCAATGAGTTTCTTATTATCCTTATTTGTATATGTAGTTTCTAAGACCATAAGAAAATAGAATATCAAATTATTACTTTATATAACAATTTTCAAAACCCTACTTAATCTATAGGAGCTCCCTTTAAACGTTTTTCTATTTTACGTTTTTTTTCTGTTACTAATTTCATAACATCCATAATCTTAGGATCTTTGGTTTCTTTATAAACCTCATTTAGAGCAAGTACGAGAGATTTAGCTTCTCTAGAAGCTTCTACTCTATCACTCAGACTCATGTTAGTCATTTTACGACTTTCAAATTCTAAAGCTTTTTCTATTAACTCCATAACTATAATTTTTTAATTTAAAGGTACAAAACGTCCAATAATTTTCTATTATCGATTAGACAAAATTAACTTTTATTATATAAATAAATATTTTTTATTAATATTTTAATACTTAAAGAAAAATAAATAAGTAATCTGCTGGTTATCAAAATGTAGTATTTTGTTATTTTAAACCATTAATTATGAAACGAGCAATTATAATCGTTAGTTTTATTTTAGCATCAACAACATTGTTCTTTTGTTCAGATGATGACTCTAATACAAATAGTAATGGTGAAGATGGAAATGAAACACCTGTAGAAGCTACCAGAACTGTGATAGAAACTCTAAGTGTACCATGGGAAATTATTTGGGGGCCTGACAACTTTTTATGGGTTACAGAACGTAATGGAAAAATAAGCAGGATCAATCCAGATACTGGAACACAACAAGAGTTACTTACTATCAATGCCGTAACTAGTATTCAAGAAAGTGGTTTATTGGGTATGGTTTTACACCCTGATTTTGAAACCAACCCTTATTTATATGCTGTATACACTTACGAAAATGGAAATCAATTATTAGAACGATTAGTTCGATTTACATATACGAATGATTCGCTATCAGACGAAACTATTTTGCTTGATAATATTCCTGCAAATAGAATTCATAATGGGTCTCGTATTTTTATTTCTGAAGATTTAAAATTGTTTATGTCTACCGGTGATGCCGGAAATATCTCGTTATCCCAAGACATGAATTCTCTGGCCGGTAAAATTTTAAGAATCAATCTCGATGGCACTATCCCTTCTGATAATCCTTTTACCAATAGTTATATTTATAGCTTAGGACACAGAAACCCACAAGGTCTTGTGTTACATCCAAATGGCAACATTTATAGTTCTGAACACGGTCCTGATACAGACGATGAGATCAATATCATCGCATCTGGCAAAAACTATGGGTGGCCTAATGTAAAAGGCATTATAGATGATATCGATGAAGAAGTTTTTGCGCAAAAAACAGAAATCATCCCTCCTATCTTCAGTTGGACACCCACAATTGCTCCTTCTGATATTACGTATTATGATAAAGATAAAATCCCCGAATGGTCAAATAAGTTGCTTCTTACAGTCTTAAAAGATAAGAGAATTATTGCACTTACCCTTAATGCAGACGGGAGTCAAATTACCAACGAAGAAGTATTCTTTGATCAGCAATTTGGACGTATACGAGATATTGCCATTGCTCGCGACGGACGTGTTTTTATAGCCACCAATGGAGAGTCTTATGGGGATACCAGTAACACACATCGCATAATAGAAATCAATAAAATTGAGTAGTGTTCTATAGAAATTAATTTGAAAACTTCTTAAAGTTATCTGATTTTAAATAATATCGTAGACAATTAGAGTTCAATATAAATTTGTTTTGTTTTTGAAGAATTCCAATCAATATCAAAGACTACAGTATTATTTTCTTCATTCCAATCAAAGGATATAGGTTTTTCTTCAATTTGTATTGATTTAGGCTGAACAGAAATATTATGTATTATCAAATTTACATTTCGTTGTTGTGCTATGTAAGATTTTCCTGTTGTAGCAGATAATGTAATGACAATCTTATTATCCAGAATCTTACTATCAAATTTTAATAATTCGAATGCTCCTTTATGATACGCATCGGGTGTTTTACCATCATCATCATACAATGTACCGGAACTTTCTTTGGTCGTTTCATCATAATAGAAATGTAAATTAAATGTTTTGATAGTATATTCTTCTGTATTTTGAATAGGGTTTATAGTAGGTATAAATCCCCCTGCTTTTACAAAAACAGGAATATGCTCTTCTGTGACTGTTACTGTTTTATAACTACCTCCTTCTATTTTTTTATCTGTAAAAAAGTCATACCAATTATTTCCTTCTGGAAAAGGAATATCCATAGAAACCACTCCTGGTTTTACTACCGGAGTTACAAGCAAATCATCGCCCCACATATAGGTAAAACTGATATCATACAACTCTTTATTTTCTTTTTTATCAAAAAACAAAGGTCGCATAAGGGGCATCCCTTGCGTATGGTTATCAAAAGCAAGTGTATAATTATAAGGTAAAAGACTATATCGCAATGCTATACTCTTTTTGGCTAACGCTTTCGTTTTTTGATCATGGAAAACAGGCTCCGGAGCTATATGTTCTTGTGCATGAGGTCTGAATACAGGTTGAAAAACCCCATATTGTAACCAACGAGAATATAACTCAGGATCAAACTCTTCTCCTCCTGCAAAACCTCCTAGGTCAGAATGCATATATCCAAGCCCTTGCATCCCCATTTGTAGTGCAATCTCTGTTTGTGGTTGTAATCCTTTCCAACTTCTACTTACATCTCCCGACCAGGGAATCATACCAAATCGTTGTGAACCGGAATATCCTGCTCGCATCAAAATAAAAGGCCTCTGATCAGCAAAATCTTTTTTATACCCTTCATTAATTAATTTTGCCCAATCATGTCCATAAATATTATGTACCTGATCTGCTGTACCTGTAGCATGGTGCAGGTCTGAAGGGTGCACTTCTGGCTCTCCTAGATCTCCCCACCAACCGGCAACACCATACTCTTTTGTAAAATCTCTATAAATATTCCAGAACCACTCTGCTCCTTTGGGATTGTAAATATCTATTATACCCGTATTTCCAAAATAAAATTCATACGTAAAAGGTTCGCCTTGAGCAGTTTTGCCCAAAATTCCCTTTTGTACAGCCTCTTCCCATTTTTTTGAGGTCTTCAAAACAAAAGGCTCTGTAATCAAAACTGTTTTTATTCCTTGACTCTTAAAATCATTGATCATTTGCTTAGGATTAGGAAAAGAATCTTTTAAAAACTCTAAATTTCCCATATGTCCCTTTATATCTTTACCAAACCAATAAATATCCAACACTACAGCATCAAGTGGGATACTGTCTTTTTTAAATTTTGATATCGTTTCGCGTGTTTCTTCTTCAGAATGATACCCAAACCGACTGGCAAAATTCCCTAAAGCCCATCTTGGTGGTAAAGGTTGTTTTCCTGTAAGCTCTGTATATTGATCCATAAGGTCTCGCCAATCATCACCCGCTAAAACTTGATAGGTCTTACGGCCATTTATGGTTTCATAACTTAACGTATTATCATCTTTACTATCAATATCAAGATACCCAATAGGCGCATTATCAAAATGTACTGCATATACCTTTGAAGATAATACCAGCGGCATCGTAAAATTCATTAACTCAGAATACGTCTCGTAACCATAATGCGCCTTATTGTATAATTGTAGCCTTTTTCCCCTTCTATTCATCCCAACTACCCTTGCACCTGCTCCATAAATGACCTCATCTTTATCAAGATTAAAATTTAAAACCTCTGTCGAATCTGTTTTTATATATCCTTTATGTTCAGAAATTAATTCTTTGCCTTTATAGCTATAAGAGATATGAAAAGGATTTTGTGTTACAGATATATCAATACCGTTAGTCTGTATTGTCAATGTACTATCACTCTCTAAAACAAACAGTTTAGTTTTGACAGGTTCTTTTACTACTGCATGAGATTCTGGATTAAATTGTTCTCCATTGGGTATAAATGAAGTTTCAACAATCTTATCACTATAGTATCTAATCAGGTATTTACCTGTATCTTTAAAAATTTCGACAGAATTATCCTCTACCTTATATCCTTGATATGGGCCTTCATATTCTTTTTTGCAAGAAATACATGTTACAATAAAAAATAATAGAATGAGGATATAATAAGACGTAGATTTTTTTCTCATGGTTGAGACTGATTTTATTTGTATTGAAAGTACTCAAATATAAAAGAATCTCTACAAAAGAATCATAATAGTGCCTAGAGTCAAATAGAATTATCAAATGTTCAACAAAAATTAATGTATTCAATATAAATCACAACAAATAACTATAACGTTTGCGTAAGAATAAGATGTATTTTGTTTTTCCTATTTCTTTGCTTTTCATTTCGTCATGCTGAACTTGATTCGGCATCTTACTAGTTATGTTTTAGCTTCTTGTGCGACCCTGAATCGAGTTCAGGGTGACGTACATATCATATTTTAACATCCTCACACTTCATATTCTCACCTACTCAACTACTCACAATGTCTTCGACAAGCTCAGACTGACACTTCATTTCGTCATGCTGAACTCGATTCAGCATCTCACTAATTATGTTTTTAATTCTTATGCGATACTGAATCGAGTTCCTTTAGATTTGATTTTTATAAATTAAAAGCAGTTACCATACTATAATATATATGCACAACTTTCAAACAAATTATGATAAAACACTGCCAATAGTATATTTCAGAGACTTATTATTAAACTTTGGTCTCTTCTATTACCAATGTTTCCTCTGCATTTACAATATAATAGATAAACATGAAAGCGTTTGCACCACCACATAGAAAATCAGTACCCAACAATATACCCTTTGCGTAAGGATTTGCAGAAATTAATCTTAGGGGTTTAAACAATTCTGGTAGCATATAAGCCGTATTATGAAAAAATAAGAAAATAATATCACCATTACTTCCGTAATCATCATCAGAAGTTAGTTTACCGATCATAGATACAAGGCTAGTAATTTCAAAAGCCACAGCATATCCTGTCTCTGCCCAGTCAGAGCTGTAATTTGGCTTAACAGCAAATACCAGCTCCATGATCCAATGAGCTGCACCTAAGCTCCACGCTGTATAGTCTGCGGGGTAAACTGAAGAAGTATCCGTATACGTTGGGAACGTTAAACCTACCACTGAGATATCGAAGAATAGAATTGAAACTACAA
The DNA here is from genome assembly GCF_006443095.1 of Aquimarina algicola. GTDB lineage: Bacteria > Bacteroidota > Bacteroidia > Flavobacteriales > Flavobacteriaceae > Aquimarina > Aquimarina algicola. Next base: position 61,149 of record NZ_VFWZ01000001.1, on the reverse strand, counting down.
GCGGTGTAGGTGTGATTAGTTCTTCTGGTTCTTGTAAAATTATGAGTTCATCAATAATAAAATCAAATCCTGCATAAAAAAGTGCAGCAACGGCAGCTCCAGAAGAGACGCCAATTATTATTTCTCTTTCATCACTTTCTGTCAATTTTTCTTGTACCAAGGGAACAATACCATTTTCTCTGAAAAAGATATTATCTCCATACCCGAGCGTCTGCATACTTAGTGTCATGGGTAAAGCAATAAGTAGTGAAGTAAAGTTCAATACCGTTAAATCTTCATCGTCTCCTACAATAAAATTCCAAAGATCTGTAATTCCGGGAGCATTGATAGGCTTCTCTATAATGGTAATTATGCTATCAATAAATTGGGGAATCAATCGAATGAGGTCGGTAATCAGTAAACGGCAAGCTTCCAGGGCAAAGTCAATAAACGACTTAAGCAAATCCAGTAATACCACCATACATGTTTGTAAGAATTCTTGTGGGGTATTCACCTTAGTTCTGAAGGCATACATAATAGCAGAAGCTTTTTCACTGGCCGCTTGAAAGATTTCATCATCAATTTGATCTTTTAGTTGAGTGAACAAATTCTCGAAGATGTGAATATATTTATCTATTTCACTGGCAATTGCTTCGAAGAAATCCTGTAAACTATCATTTCCTGCACTATCCTCTTGTAATTGAATCATTCTGGAAATCTTGGGGTGGAGATTTTCAAGATACGCTACTTCATTTCCCCCAAATCGTTTTAGCCTTTTATACTTTAAGTAAGATCGTTTATATTGGGCATACTCAGCCTGACCTGTGGGTACGCCTAGTTGATCATTAAAGTAATTCATTTGGTTGGTTACATTATCGCCACCTTCTCCGGTCAATGTTCTTGGATTATTATACTCTTGTGTAATGTCGTCCATATTGTAACCACCTATAGCACTTTCTGCTGTATTGAATGCTTGGTCAACGCTTTCTTCAACATTATCAATAAAGCTATTGACTTTGCCAATCCATGCTTCTTGATTAAAAGAAAAGTAGTCAAGTCCTTTTTTAAAATTATTGCTCATGCTAGTGCTCAAGTTTTTCTGACAGTTTAAAATATCTTGCCAGTTCAAAACCCAAGACAGCCATTGCACAACATCGATAATACTTTTTGCCACTTGTTTAAAGAAAGATTCAAGTACCATGAGCCCTTGCTCCATGGTATTAACAATAAAGCGAAAGATTTTTTCACCTGCTGTAATCACTACGTGGAATACTTTTTTAATTCCTTTTTGGACTCCTTCATCTTGGGGTTCCCAATGAAAGCTTTGAACTTGTTCGTCTGATTTAATGCAGTCATTTACAAAGGCCCTAAAACCATATATGTCCTCTTCAACATCTTCACGTGTAAGCGTTGGGGTTTCAACCAAGTAGTCATTGATCTGTTCCTCAAAGAGCTGATTAGCCTTCCGCCATTTTATTTTATCACGATCAGCATCATAGAGAATGTTCTGAGATGGCCCCCTCAAATCATCATTTACAATAACAAACTCCCCAGAGGTATACGTACTTTCATCAGATAGGTACGGTTGATCAATTATCAGAGAACCAGGATCGTTTGTACAGAGACAGTTATCTGTGTTGTCATCAGCAAAAGCACAATAATCCATGGTAAGGTTGGGTGTGTAAGTACCCGCGCTTAACACATCTTGTTTGATAGCGGCCCTTCTTCTTATTCTTTCTTCCTTTACGTTTTTTTGTTGCGCTTTTTCGCTTATTGATTTTACTGAGAATTCTTTTTTGTTTAAAGCGCTTACCTGAGCATCGTCATCCAGAATACTGCCACCCACGCTATTCGCTATCATTTGGGTAATGAGATCAGCATCATCCTGATTACGGAAGTCATCCTCGAACACGTAGCACTGTTCTGCATCTCCGTCTAAGCCAACATACGATTTTGCGTTTAAGACATCTTCTGTTGTTTGGTTTCTCAACACATCCACATTGCTTTGGTTAGCAAAAAAGGCCACACGAACATTGGGCAACATAAAGTCTGACCAAAAGTGTAATGCCGGGCAATACAAACTCGTGGCAGGAATTTTAAATGTAAACTTACCATCAAATTCTGGTTTTATTGCCACCTGTTCTTTTGGAGCAAGTGTAACCTCGCCTTGTCCTCCCTCAAACAAAGAGGAAATAATGGTGACCTGCTCTCCCATATTTTTTATGTACACTACATTGTTAATGGGCACACCATCATTACTTTGAAGACTAACGGTTACCGCATAGAAAGAATTATCGGTTGTTTTTGGCCGAATGGTATCAGATTTTGCATCACGCTCATACTCCTCTGCCAGCAGAGCAGAGTCAAAATAAAAATTCTTATCATATTGTTGCACCTGAATTAAATTAAGTCCCTGACTGTCATAAGAACTTGTTACGATATTCGGAGAAAAATTAGAAACGTAACAATTTGAATCAAGTGCAGCGCTTTGAATGATACTCGTATCTAAGTTAACAGAATACAACGTCTTACTGTCGTTACCTTGGCAAGTGTAGTGACCATTAACAATTTTTGGTATACTATACAACGAGTAAGGTGTGTGATCATCATTGGGATATATTGCAATGTATGCACTTAGGCAACACTCATTGATGTTATAGGTTTTACCATGGAAAGGTTTGTCTGAAGTTCCTGTGGTTTTACCGTTATCTGGAGATAAAGAAATGATTTCTCCATTATCTTTTATAATGTACAAAGCTCCTAACTGATTTGTAGTAGGAGCAAAATAATACCCTTTTTCATTGCACGTACTGTGATAGTCTGTGTTTATCCATGCCTCACTACCATCAGACAAATTAATTGCAAAAAGATCAATGTTTGCATCCCAATAATAAAGATGCAAGCCATCGTATGAAATGTACTTACTCCAAATTTGAGTGTTACTTGATTCGTGTGGTTTTTTATGCCATTTATTACTGAGCGAACCATCTGCATTGATAGTTGAAGCAATAATTTCTGTGTAGGTTCCGTTGTGCTCAGTGTACATAGCTGCAAAGATGACACTGTCATACACAATTGGTTTAACAATTCTTTTGATATCATGACTGGTATCGAAGCTGTGCGTGCTTTTGCTACCAGAAGCTATATCATAGATATGCCAATTTTTATCATAACTGGCGAAGTAAATATTTCCTTTGTAACACACTTCTTCACTGTATTTTGACCCTGGATCTAAATCAATGGCGTCTTCTTGTATAAAATCGCCTATATTAAGGTCATAGATATAGTAATATCTGTTGTTTATGGGGAAACAGATGTATTTAAACTCCTCATCAACAAAAGGGGAGCGATAAGCCTTTCCAGCATAAGGTATATTCTTAATTATTGCTCCTCCTGTATTCATATCAACAATTGTGATAGCTTGATTATTGCTACTATCATTTTTATCATACTGTATAGCAGCTATTAAGTGATCACAACGCATCCAATTGGTACAATAATAATTTGAACTCAACACATAATTAGCAGACCAAAGGTTCCCCATTCCCGAAAACGCATAATTGGAATCATCCAAAGTATGAGGAGTTCCTATTTCAATATCTGAGAAAGTAAAATTTACTTCTGGGACCTGAGTCCCTTCGAAGGCACCAAAACCAAATTTGGGCGTAAGTATTTGCTCTTGATCAATATCATGATACCGAACTATACCATCTTCAATTAACGCACTAGCATTAGAAAACACAATAATACAGATCTCATGTTGTATCCCATCGCCTATTCTAATAGAGCTTGTGCCTATTTGCTCATTGGCACTACTATAAAATCCTTGACCATCAAGATCAAAACTCAATTGTAAAAATTGTCCTGGTAGATAAATTGTTTGACTATAGTCATTTGACCGTGCAAAAGCATCTACTTGAAGTTTAAAGTTGATCTGAACACCTTGAATAGTTTGAATAGTAGGTAAAGATGCAAAAGTGGCGAAACCACCACTTTGCTGATGGGCAGAAAAATTTAATTCTTGAGCATTTAGACTTTTAATTAATACCTCATTTTTAGGAAAATTAATTTCCCATGGATCTGGTAAGTCTGTTGATTCTAGTGGTTGGAAAGGATAGTTCGCTATGCGGTTTGTCTGAATAGGAACATTCTGAATAGCTGTTCCATCAACACTAAACTCAAAATTCTGATTAATAGATAAGGTGATTCCTTGTCCATCATACCCAATCTCATTTTTATAAAAGGCGGATGATATTATCACCTTATCATCGTTTAAATATTTGACTTGCAAAACACCTTGAAAAGGAACTTGGATATTCACTGTGGCGTCCTGTGAAGAATTATTAGTTCCCTGATTTATAAGAATCCCATTTGCAACTATTGCACCTGATGTATTATTTTGAATAATAAGAGTATAGCTCATTGTTTTATATTTTTGTTCTGATTAATATTGTTTTAATGTTATGATATTCAGCGAATTAATTTTTATAAAATCCAGTGATTCCCCCAAACTAAAATATTAGCCGGAAACATCAAAGTCCTCTGGAAATAGGGGAAGTTATATATAACCTTAGTTTATCTAAAAACTAAAATTATCTGTCTGAGAATTACATGTTTGAAATTTCTTAAAGATAGGTATCTGAATGTATTCATTATTCATATTATAGGTTTTTAGAGAAATTGAAGTTATGTGTATGGAGTGCATCCTTAAGGATGTGCACTATACACCTTAAGCCTGTTACACAGGTTTCATTAAAGATATTAATAAAACTACCCTCTTGTACATTTAGGTTTTGTTAATTTTAAGTTATTTATATTTTTTTCGAATTCAAACTTATTGATATACTGATAACTCATTTTATTCTTCACAACATAATGAACTCACACCTTACCCCTTCACCTACTCAACTACTCACAATGTCTTCAACAAACCCAGACTAACAATACCTTTGTTTTTAAAACCTTTTGATTTTTAATATTCTAAATGCACAAAGGGCTATCATATTGACAACCCTTATGAATACTATCTGAACGTTTACCCATTTTGCAGGCAGCCCTTATGTAGTATGGCGCCCGCGGCGCGCGACACTCTACTAGTCGTTGGCGAGGGTGACCTACGTCCGGGCGAACCAAAACTACCTCTACGCGAGGGTCACCTATATCCGGGCGAACCAAAACCACCTCTGCGCGAGGGTCACTTATATCCGGGCGAACCAAAACTACCTCTACGCGAGGGTCACCTATGTCCGGGCGAACCCAAACCACCTCTGCGCGAGGGTCTCCTATATCCGAGCGCTATGTAATTATGTAATTGCTTACACTATAATAATACATATAACATTCTCCTAATCATTTGTTTAAAAATCATAAACAATTCTATAATACCCAGTGTGTAATTTTATAAAGTTTTTAACTAAAATCATCTTAAAACTTAACACAAGTCATGAATCAGTATTACCAAATTACCCTCAAGACAAAGCTTATCAATGCATTCTTTATTTTTTATTTATTCGCAGTTTCTCAGCATATAATTGCTCAAGAAAAGGATACAAAAAGTAAAGATCAAGAGCTTTTACAATTCGAACTCTCAACTGACAATTATTTTAATCATAAAATGAATCCAAAAGGAACTGGTAAGTCCTTTTTTAACTTCGGAGATATTTTGATAGCAAGAGCTGTACTGCCGGCAGCAACATTTTCTGAAGGACCTACCTCAGGACAATATATCAGCCAGGGATTGATCAATCAACAACGAGTTCCTTTTTTAAACAAACAGCCTGTACAAGGGTTTTCTGCTGTTCTTAATAATTTTGACAGTACTTTTACCGCATTATCAGATAATGGTTTTGGTAGCATCGAAAATTCTGCCGATTATCATCTAAGACTTTATAACATTAAACCTAACTTTAAAAGAGCTGTTGGTATTGGAGACGGATCAATAGAAGTACTAAACTTTATTGAATTAAGAGATCCAAACCGTTTAATTCCTTTTGCTATTACAAATCATTTTACAGATTCAAGAATTCTTACCGGTGCCGACTTTGATATAGAATCCATACAAAGAACTCCAAACGGAGAGTATTGGATTGGTGATGAATTTGGACCATTTTTACTTCACTTTGATAAAAATGGTGTGCTTCTTGATCCACCATTTGCGCTTCCTGATTTTGATAACCCAGAAAAAGAGCTTCGTGCTCCGCAAAACCCATTTAGTGAAGAATTTAGCGCTCTACGTATCATGAATGCTATGAGAGCACATGCTGCATCTTTTGGAAGCAAACCTCCGGTGATGTCTCCCTGGTTTGTAATGCTTGATGATAATAACGAAAACACTGTTGTAGGAAGCAGACAAAATCCAGCTACAGGATTACAGGAAGCATCTAGCGAAATTTTCAATGTATCATCTCTTAATCGAGCCGGGCATGACGTTGTTGTATATACTGTAAATGATCTGGAGAATATGAAGCTTCTGTTAGAGCTTGGTGTACAAGGTATTATTTCAGATCGTCCTGATTTGTTATTAGAAGCTGTACAAAGTTTTGATAAAAACAATGATGGTAAAGCAGACTTTTTGGATGAAGAAGGATTAATCGATGTAACATTATTCGATGCTCAAGGGCATAGAGGAGCAAGAAATCTAAGACCGGAAAATACAATCCCCTCTATGGAAGCTGCTTTGGATTACCTAATGCCTACTTTAGAATTTGATTGCGGAATTACCAGTGATGGAATACCGGTATTAGACCATGATCCACATATTGAGGCATCAAAAACCAGAAAGGCAGATGGTACTGCATATGAATTTGAAGATGAAGTTCTTGTAAAAGACCTTACTTTGCAAGACATCCAAAATACATTTATAGCGGATAAAATTTTGAATGGACGACCTGCACAAACCAATGACCTATCTTTATCTCCGGTTTCTGTTGCATTTGCTTCACAAAACGAATTCTTGAATCCATACATCATGCCATCACTACAGCAGGTATTTGATTTTGTATCATTTTATATTGAATACTACAAGAATGGTAATGGCAAGTCAGATCCTAATGCTAAAAAACGTTGGAAAAACGCTTCCAAAGTTCGCTTTAATATAGAAACCAAGATAAATCCTAGAACAGATCAGGATGATAGAGGAGATATTTTTGCAGAAAGAACTACAGATCCGGAAACATTTACCAAAGCGGTGGCAGAAGTTATCGTATCTAATAACCTTTCGGATCGTGCAGACATACAAAGTTTTGATTTTAGAACCTTACTAATCGCTCACAAGCTATATCCACAAATACGAACTGTTTGTTTGTTCGGAGACTTTCCAAAAGTTGGTACATCAGGAGATGGAACTAATCTTCAAGATCAAAATGGTAAGAATACACCTTGGTTAGCAGGGCTATTCTGGCCATATCGTAGTACTAAACTTGATACGCCATTTCGCGTAAAAGGAAGCGGAGGTTTTGAAGGGATGGCACTTACGACAGATACCTCTACATTACTTCCACTATTAGAAAAACCTTTAGAAGAATCAGAAAACAACAATTTACTTATTCATGAATTTGACATCAATAGCAAGTCTTATACTGGTAAAAAATTTGAATATCCTTTAAATGAAAGAGCTACCGCTATTGGAGACTTTGTAATGTTTAATAAAAAAAGAGGTGTAATTATAGAGCGTGATGGTTCACAAGGAGATGTAAATGGTTTTAAAGCTGTTTATGAAGTTGAACTTGATGAAGAACAACCATTAATAGAAAAAAGGTTAAATGTAGACTTGCTTGATATTGATGACATACGAGAAATTTCAAAACCCGGATTAGAAGGAGACATCGGGATAGGAAAAGAGTTTGCTTTTCCATTTGTTACTATAGAAAGTGTGGTGGTTTTTAATCCTTTTTTGATTGGGATTTTGAATGATAATAATTACCCTTTTAGCATTGGTCGCCATGTTGGTACAGGGTTACCAGATGATAATGAGTTTATTATGTTGTGGTTAGATCAACCTTTAGGAAGATTTTGGAGAAAAAACACAGATAGAAAACCAACAAAAACCGTAGAAAATACGATTAAAGTATATCCGAATACATTCAAAAAACAAGTTACATTTTCTAATCCTGCACAAAAAGTAAACAACATTTCTATCAATATTTACGATATAAAAGGAAACCTTATCAAAAAGCTTGTTGACAAACAGAGTGCTTATAAAGGTTTTGAATATACCTGGGATGGAACCAATACTAATGGTTCAGAAGTGCTTCAAGGTATGTATATAGCTGTTCTAGAAATTGACGGAAAATTTATCAAGAAAAAACTTTTGAAAAAATAAAGAATCAACAACCAACTTGAATTTTTACCAAAAACTTCAAATTATTAGAGCAAACCAAGCTAATAGCTATCAGTTATGATAGCTATTAGTTTTTATAATGGGTATGTTTTAATTCGTTTTGTACTGAGGTTAGTTTCTTGGATACAAGAATGATTTTTCTACTTCAAAATCAACAACCCCATCTTCTCTTACATCGTAAGTAATAAAAAGTTCTCCCCAATACACTCCATCGGTAAAATCAGCAATGATCCATTTATGATTCAATAGCCTAACTTTATTGATAGCCATATTTCCTTCCATTCCATCAAAAGGAATAATCGGATTGTCTTTTCCGGCTTTATTCTGACCAATAATTTGATCGCTTATGGTTAGAGCAAGTTTTTTAGGATCATATCCCATCTCCTCAAAGTAAGTTACAGCATCTTCATTACTTTCCAAAGAAAAATAAGTAAGATCCATATTAATATTAATCAGGGAATCAACTTCTTTTTCTTTTGTTTCAATTTGAGCCTTTAAACCTTCAATTTTATTATCATAAGACTCTTTTGCTTTTTTTGCATTCATAAACTGAAATAGTACAAATAAAGCCGTGAACATAAAGAGGTATAAAAAAATATTCTTCTTCATGGATTATATAGTTATTTTAAGATTATCGTATGCTATAGAAATATGATCAGGCAATTGTTTCTCTACTTCTTCATGAAACCCTAACATATGACTAATATGGGTGAGATATGCTTTTTCTGGTGCTATCTCTTCTATAAATGCAATCGCTTCTTCAAGATTAAAATGAGAATGGTGTGGTTCTATTCGCAAAGCGTTTACTACTAATACTTTTACTCCTTTTAATTTCAGCTTTTCTTTTTCTTCTACGGTTTTAACATCTGTTAGATATGCAAAATCTTTGAATCTAAATCCAAAAACCTGTAAACGATTATGAAATGTATTGATAGGAATCACATCAATATTACCAAGAGCAAAAGGCTCATTAATAATCTCATTTTCTATCACACTAGGAGCGCCGGGATATTTATTTTCTGAAGCAAAAATATAATCAAACCGTTTTTTTAAGGCTTCTAATACTCTTTTATGCGCATAAATAGGAATATCACCTTGTCTAAAAAAGAATGGTCTTATATCATCTAACCCCATAGTATGGTCAGCATGCTCATGAGTAAAAAGGACTCCATCGATTCTATCCACATGATTTGATAACATTTGTTGTCTAAAATCAGGGCCACAGTCAATCACAAATTGATAGTTATCCCATGAAATCAAAACCGAAACTCGTAATCGTTTATCTTTTGGATCATCACTCAAACAAACGGGATGTGTACTCCCTATGATCGGAATACCTTGTGATGTACCAGTCCCTAAAAATGTTACTATCATATGCTATTGATAAACTAGAGCAAATGTACTTATATTTTTTTGGTCAAAAATCACATCATGAGTCTAAATATTAAACTCCATGATAAAATCTCTATAAATTTTTTACTCAGGCTTTTTTAATATTTCAGGTATTGTTACCTTTACATTAAACAAAAAAAGCCCTTTTTACTATGCCTATAACAATAATGGGAGATAAGGAATTTGAATCGGTTCCTTCTATAAAGAGTAAAGCATTACGCATCAATCTTAATCAAAATATCTACGGTACCTTTGCAGAAATCGGTGCCGGACAAGAAACCGTTAGAAACTTTTTTAGAGCGGGCGGTGCATCTGGTACAATTGCAAAAGCCATGAGTGCTTATGACAAAGATTTTAGTGATGCGATATACGGTATAGAGGATGATAAAAGATATGTTACCGAAGCGAGATTAAAAAAAATGCTTAAGCATGAAGTTAATCTTGTAGAACAAAGAATTTCTAGAGATAAACATCCAAATAAATTATTTTTTAGCTACGCAAATACAGTTGCTACAATTGATTTTGCAAAAAAATACAAAGGACACGGTTGGGTTGGTATTCGATATCAGACCAGGCCTGATGAAGAATATAATGAAATCATATTACACATTCGTTTTCATGAAAATGATGCCCGATTACAACAAATTACATTGGGAATATTAGGTGTTAATCTGATTTATGGAGCATATTATAAATATGATAATCCTAAAAAATTATTACGCTATCTGTATGATCACCTTGACAAAGATCAGATAGAAATTGATACCATTAACTTTTCTGGACCTAGGTTTACCAAAGTTGATAATCGTTTGATGAGTTTACAGCTTGTAAAAAATGGAATGACAGAAGCCGTAATGTTCGGCCCAGATGGAAATAATATTTTACCTGCTGCTATTTTATACAAGAAAAACATTTTGGCACTACGTGGTAGTTTTAGACCTGTGACCAAAGTTAATATGGATATCTACAAAAAATCACTCAATATGTTTTTGAGTGAAAATAAAGTAAGTAAAGACAAGACCGTAGTTATTTTTGAAATTACCTTATCAAACCTCAGAGCAGAAGGAGAAATTGATGAAGAAGACTTTATGGCTCGAGCAAGATTACTTTGCTCATTAGGGCAAACGGTAATGATCTCAAACTTTAAAGAATACTACAGAGTCGTTGAATACTTCTCTAATTATACCAAAGAGCGAATGGCTCTTGCAATGGGAGTAAACAACCTAGTTGATATTTTTGACGAAAAATACTATCGTCATCTAAGTGGTGGTATCCTTGAAGCATTTGGTAAGTTATTCTTTAAAGATTTAAAAGTATACTTGTACCCCTTGCATCATCATGAAACAGGCGAAGTTACTAATAGTGATAACTTAAAAGTTCACCCTCGTATGAAAGAACTCTATAAGTTCTTTAAATACAATGGCAAATTGCAGGATATTACAGACTACGATGATTCTATTATGGATATTTTCTCGAGAGAAGTCTTACAAAAAATTCAAAGAGAAGAATCCGGCTGGGAAGATCAGTTACCAGAACTTATCCCTGAAATGATCAAAGCAAACAACTTTTTTGGATATAAATCTAAAGAACAGAAAGAGATAATTAAGTAACAATTATTTAATCAAACAACAAAAAGCTGCATTTTCATGCAGCTTTTATTTTTATAAACTAATCTCTTAAAGTGATTAACAGGCTTGTAAAATATAATCCCCTGGTTCTCCTGTACATGGACACTGAGGATCTTCATCACAATTACCAAAAGCTCCTCCTCCAGAGATGAATGACTGTGAATTTTTACCTAATTTTTTAATCCCATTTAATTTTAAAAGGTCTTGTAACATAATTTGTGAGTTAAAACATTAATATTCACCGACTATTTATAGACATTCGGATACTATGTCTTTATTTGGCTAGATTTGATAATAATTACCAAATCATTGCAAACTGGTAGATCTACGATAATTAATGTCTCAATCAAAGTATATGTTACCTTAAATATATATCAAAAAAATGTTAAAAAATTACATTATAAGATCTGAGCAGCGTGATCTTTTGTTTTTACCTTAGCAATTACCTCAGATAGTATTCCTTGTTCGTCAATGACAAAAGTTGTACGATGGATTCCATCATACTCTTTTCCCATAAATTTTTTAGGTCCCCATACTCCAAAGGCTTCAATTACCTTTTTATCCTCGTCTGCCAAAAGAGGATACGGTAACTCATATTTGTTTTTAAAGTTCTGTTGCCGTTTTGCACTATCAGCACTTACTCCAAGAATTTCATACCCTTGTGATTGAAAAGATTGATAATTATCTTTTAGATTGCAGGCTTCTGCTGTACAACCCGGTGTACTTGCCTTTGGGTAAAAGAAAACAACAAGTTTTTTTCCTTTATAATCCCCTAGTGTAATTGTATTTCCGTCTTGATCTAGTGCCGAAAAATTTGGAGCTGCATCTCCAGCTTTTAATGTTGTCATTATAATTTGATTTATGGTATTTATTTTTGTTTAAAGATTTTGAATAAAAATAAAACAAAAAATAACACTTATTGATAGTTTTATCATAATTTTAAATCTAGAGTCACTCAAAACAAATTTTATTATTAAGTACTTTAGCATAAAATAACGCTTCATAATATGACCAAAAAAGAAAAGATAGCATTTACTATCAAAACTCTTCAGGAACTATATCCAAAAATACCTATCCCATTAGATCATAAAGACCCTTACACTTTACTTATAGCTGTATTAATGAGTGCACAAAGTACAGATGTAAGAGTCAATCAGATTACTCCTCTACTATTCGATAGAGCTGATAATCCATTTGCAATGGTAAGGTTATCTGTAGATGAGATTAGAGAAATTATAAAACCTGTAGGATTAAGTCCGATGAAGTCTAAAGGAATTCATGGATTATCAGAAATTTTAATCGAAAAATATAATGGTGAGGTTCCTCAAAGTTTTGAAGCCCTGGAAGAATTACCTGCAGTTGGACATAAAACAGCAAGCGTAGTGATGTCCCAAGCTTTTGGAGTACCTGCATTTCCTGTAGATACACATATACATCGGTTAATGTATCGCTGGGGCTTTAGTAATGGCAAAAATGTAAATCAAACTGAAAAAGACGCCAAACGTTTATTTCCCAAAGAATTATGGAATGATTTACATCTTCAAATCATTTGGTATGGGCGAGAATATTCTCCCGCTCGAGGTTGGGATTTGGATAAAGATATTATCACAAAAACAATTGGAAGAAAAACAGTTATAGCAGAGTATCAAAAAAGTAAGAAATCAACAAAAAAGTAGATTCATTCATTTTATTTGATGAAAAGAAGGAGTTATCAAAGAAAAATTGATTTTGAGATACAAAATTAATCAAAAGGTACTTCTGTACCTTTTAATTTACCTTTTCTGTATATTTAGCCCATGAGAGCAATTCATATTGAAGATAATCAGGCAGCCAGAAACAACCTTTTTGAAATCATTGAAGAGTTTTGCCCTGATGTGGATTACATAGGTGCTGCTACCAATGTAAAAGAAGGAATACAACTGATTCATGATAGCTATCCTGATCTAATATTTCTGGATATTGAGATGCCGGATGGTACTGGATTCGACGTATTAAAAAAAACACCTGATATCAATATACAGATCATATTTGTCTCTTCTCATGAAAAATACGCCTTAAGAGCTATTAAATGTAGTGCTTTGGATTATATACTTAAACCTATTGATCCAGAAGATTTGCAACAAGCAGTGCATAAGGCAAAATCTGAATTTGAAAGTCATAAAACACAGAAAAAAGTAAAAACATTGCTTCATAACCTAAGTGAAGTACAAAAAAATCAAGAAAAGTTGGTATTAAAAGACAAGTATGGACTTCAAATAGTATCTATAACAGACATTATACATCTTGAAGCAAATGGAAGTTATACCAAATTCTTTATTAATGATCAAGATCCTATTTTGGTTTCTAAAGGATTGAAAGACTATGAAAACATATTACCTCCTGATCAGTTTTTTAGATGTCATCAATCTCATCTTATTAATCTTGATTATTTATTACGATTTGACAAAAGAGAAGGTGATTATCTGATCTTAAAGGACAAGAACAAAGTACCTCTGGCTACCAGGAAAAAAGAACGATTACTTAAAATTATTAATACTTAGGACAAAAAAGTTTATTGATTAAATGTAAACAAAAAAGACCTACTTTTCAGTAGATCTTTTTTTAATGCTTTTGATAATGCTGATGCTAATTCAAAATCGTCTCGAATTTCATATTATCATATTCTACTACCTTTAGAGACTTAGAATAATTTAGAAGAAAATCTATTGTTTTTCTAGTAGGTACTAAATTTGTTTCTTCTTTTTTTGATGATTTAAAGTAAAATTTTTCCATATTATAAATAATCTTAAATGTTTTCGATTTAAAATTATAACGGACATAATTTCACTTTATTGCATGAGCGAGTTATTAATTTGTTAAAATAATATTATTTTTTTCAATTACCTTTCTTAAGTTGATCAAGGCATATCTCATTCTTCCAAGTGCAGTATTGATACTAACCCCCGTTTTATCAGATATTTCTTTAAAACTCATATCCTTATACATACGCATAATCAAAACTTCTTTTTGATCTTCGGGTAATTCCTGGATAAGATTTCTCAAATCTTCTTCTACTTGATCTTTAATTAATCTTCTTTCGGCATTAAGATTACCATCACTAATTACAGAGAAGATACTAAACTCTCCATTATCTTCGAATTTTGGCATACGGTTGCCTTTTCTAAAGTGATCTATTACCAAATTATGAGCAATACGCATTACCCAAGGAAGAAATTTTCCTTCTTCATTATATTTTCCATTCTTTAATGTACGTATAACTTTAATAAAAGTATCTTGAAAAATATCTTCTGCGACATCTCTATCAAAAACTTTAGAATAAATGAAACTATATATACGTTGCTTATGACGCTCGATGAGAATAGAAAGAGCGTTTTCGTCTCCTTTGATGTAGTTAACAACCAGAACAGAATCTGGAATGACTTGATTTTCCATACCTATGCTTTAATTTTTAATACCAACAAGCTTGGGGCTCGCAGCTATGTTAAACTTAAAAAGTAAAGGTATACTATAGGCTTTTGTATTGGTTTTTAGTCGATTTTACGGTGCTAATATAATAACTATCTGTGAATAACAAACAATTTCTTGTTAATTTTTTAACTACACATTCGATCTATTTGTGTTATTAAACTTGTTCTGTATTCATTATATTTGCGCTCTTACCGCATATTTACTATGATTCAAGACATTACAACACTCGATCCTAAAAGTAACATTATTATAAAAGGCGCTAAACTTCATAACTTAAAAGATTTAGATGCTGTTATACCAAGAAACAAATTAGTTGTGATTACCGGATTATCCGGCTCTGGAAAATCCAGTCTGGCTTTTGATACACTCTATGCAGAAGGACAAAGGCGCTATGTAGAAAGTCTTTCTTCGTATGCAAGACAATTTCTTGGTCGTCTTAATAAACCAAAAGTAGATTATATAAAAGGAATTGCTCCTGCTATAGCCATAGAACAAAAAGTAAACTCTACAAATCCAAGATCTACAGTAGGGACAACTACAGAGATTTATGATTATTTAAAATTGCTATATGCTCGTATTGGTAAAACCTACTCCCCTATTTCTGGTGATCAGGTAAAAAAAGACAATGTTACAGATGTTATAGAATACATAAAATCTTTTGAAGACGGCGAAAAATTATTGTTGTTAGCTCCGATTCTATTAGAAAACGGACGCACATTAGAAGGAAAATTAAAAGTATTACAACAACAAGGATACTCTCGTATCAAAGTAAATAAAGAGGTTGTAAGGATCGAAGAAACAGATGTGAAGGAGAATGACGAAGTATTTTTAGTTGTTGATCGAATCATAAAGCGAGAAGAAGAAGATTTTTATAATAGGTTGGCAGATGCTATTGATTCTACTTTTTTTGAAGGCAAAGGTACCTGCTACATCGAAACACTGAAAGATAAAAGTCTCAGACAATTCAGCAATAAGTTTGAATTAGATGGCATGACATTTTTAGAACCCAATGTACATCTATTTAGTTTTAATAACCCTTATGGAGCCTGCCCCGAATGTGAAGGGTATGGAGATATTATTGGTATAGACGAAGATTTAGTAATACCTAATACTGCATTGAGTGTGTATGAAGGTGCTGTTTTTCCTTGGCGTGGCGATAGTATGGGATGGTACAAAGATCAATTGGTAAATAGCGCTTACAAATTTGATTTTCCTATACACAAACCTTATTTTGAACTCTCTGAAGAGCACAAGGAATTATTGTGGAATGGTAATGAATATTTTGAAGGTATAAATAGCTTTTTTGAAGAACTTGAAGCCAAAGCCTATAAAATTCAAAATAGAGTAATGCTTTCGCGCTATCGCGGAAAAACAAAATGCCCTACTTGTAAAGGAAAAAGATTACGTTCTGAAGCTGGTTTTGTAAAAATCAATGGCACTACAATAACAGATTTGGTAGAAAAACCCCTTGGCGAGTTAGTAGATTTTTTTAAGAACCTTACATTAAGTGAATATGACGCAAAAATTGCAAAAAGACTACTCAAAGAAATCAATAGCCGTTTAGAGTTTTTACAAAATGTAGGCTTAACTTATCTCACGCTTAATCGTAAATCTAATTCATTATCTGGTGGAGAATCTCAACGAATCAATCTGGCTACTTCTTTGGGTAGTAGTCTTGTAGGATCAATGTATATTCTTGATGAGCCTAGTATAGGATTACACCCAAAAGATACCGAAAAGTTAATAAAAGTATTACAATCCTTACGTGATTTGGGCAATACAGTTATTGTTGTAGAACATGATGAAGATATTATGAAAGCTGCAGATGAGATCATTGATATTGGTCCAGAAGCAGGTACCTTTGGGGGACACGTAGTAGCAACAGGTAATTTTGATAACATCCTTAAAGCAGATTCCCTTACTGCCAAATATCTAAATGGTTCTCTTGAGATAGAAGTTCCTAAAACCAGAAGATCATCAAAATATTATCTTGAGATCATCGGTGCAAGAGAAAACAACCTGAAAAATATAGATGTCAAAATTCCATTAGGTATGTTTACAGCTATTACCGGGGTTTCAGGTAGTGGAAAAAGTACATTAGTAAAAAAGATTGTCTACCCTTCTATTCTCAAAGAACTGGGAGGTTATGGAGAAAAAGCCGGGCAATTTACTGAGATAAAAGGAAATTACAGTAATATTAAACATGTAGAGTTTGTAGACCAAAACCCTATCGGAAGATCATCCAGATCCAATCCCGTGACTTATATCAAAGCTTATGATGATATTCGTAATCTATTAGCTAATCAAAAGTTATCAAAAATACGTAATTATAAGGCAAAACATTTTTCATTCAATGTAGATGGTGGTCGATGTGAGACTTGTAAAGGAGAGGGAGAAGTAACAATTGAAATGCAGTTTATGGCAGATGTACATCTAGTATGTGAAACCTGTGGAGGTAAGCGTTTCAAAAAAGATATTCTCGAAGTCACTTTTCAAGACAAAAACATTCATGATATCTTGTCTATGACTATTGATGAAGCTATTGATTTTTTTGCAGAACATAAGCAAACTAAAATTCAGAGAAAATTACAACCATTACAAGACGTTGGTTTAGGATATGTTCAATTAGGTCAAAGCTCTTCTACCCTTTCTGGCGGAGAAGCACAACGTATTAAGTTAGCATCATTTTTAGTAAAAGGTAATACCAAAGACAAAGCCTTATTTATATTTGATGAACCTACTACCGGATTGCATTTTCATGATATCAAAAAGCTTCTGAAATCTTTTACAGAATTAATTGAACGTGGACATTCTATTTTGGTCATAGAACATAATCTGGATCTTGTAAAATGTGCTGATCACGTTATTGATTTGGGGTTAGAAGGAGGTAAAAATGGAGGCAGTATCATTGCACAAGGTACACCCGAAAAAATTATAAAAAATGAATCATCATATACAGGACAATTTTTAAAAGAAAAATTATAGACTACTACGAGACAAAATCTCAAAACATTTTAGATATTGATCATTGAATAAATCCTGAAGAAAATATTAACATAATTCTAATACTTCTTCTTGTAATGTGATAGAATTCGCTACGGCTAATGGTTTTTAATTTAAAAACAATACAAATGTCACTTACACAAGAATTACAAGCCAAAGCAAAGTTTGCAGCTGAAAATTATCCAGAAGCTATTTTGAAAATTATGAGTAATGGAATAGAAGAACTTAAAGATGATAAATTAGTTTCTAAAGCGCTAAAAGCAGGCGATACAATACCCCAAATTACATTACCCAATGCAGCAGGTAAAGACGTTTCTATACAGGAAATACTATTAAATCAAAAAGTAGTATTATCATTTTACAGAGGTGGTTGGTGTCCTTATTGCAATTTGGAATTAAAAGCATTACAAACTGCGCTTCCTGAGTTTGAGAAACATGGTGCAACATTAGTTGCAATAAGCCCTGAGACTCCAGATAATTCTCTAACAACTTCAGAAAAAAACAATCTGAGTTTCGAGGTACTTTCTGATCTTGACAACAAAGTAGCTGAAGCCTTTAATCTCGTATTTACATTACCTGAAAATCTTGTAGAAGTATATAATAACTTTAATATAGATTTAGAAAAAAGTAATGGAAATAGCAGACAACAACTCCCTATAGCTGCTACTTATGTAATTGATCAAGATGGTACTATACTTTATGATTTCATAAAAGAAGATTATAAAGAAAGAGCTGACCCTGAAGAAATAATTAACTTCCTAAAAGACAAATAATTATCATTAGAAACTCATAACTTATATATTTTTGGCATGCCATTTGGTTCTCTTTGATGTATAATAAACAACCAAAAGCTAGTAAGTATAATTTCAAAAGTATATGAGTTATGAGAAAAATAGTACTTTTTATTACAGCTTTGTTAACTCTGGGAACTGCTAAACAGGCAATTGCCAACGATAAACAAATTAAAAAAGAAATAATTACAAAAAGACATCCTAAGCAAGTACAACCTATCGTCTTTTTGCAGAAAGGGATAAAGTTCTTTATTTATCCTGATGGTAGCATAGATTATCGAGTACCAAAAAAACATCAAAATCGTCATTGGAGAAATATTCCATACCCTACTCCGGGAGAATATAGACACAATAACCGCAGAAATTCTTTTATAACATATGATTACTACGGTAGACTTAAAAGAGTAGGAAACATATATATTAATTATGACCGATACCATAGAGCAAGTAGGATTGGTAATGTTATTATTCGATATAACAGAAGAGGACTCGTTCGCCAAATAGGAGGTTTAACTATATACTATAATAGATACAATCAAGTCAGATATACAGAAGGTCATATATATCATAATGGATGTGGATACTGTGATATAAGTAACTGTAATATTGATCATCCCCCTTATTATCGACAACATTCAAAACATCAGAATCATTATAAATATCAAAATAGAAAAAGAAAGAAAAGATATGATGACGATGATGATGATTAAAGATTGAGATTAGTTATTAAAAGATCCGTTACCTCAAATATTAGGTAGCGGATTTTTTTATGTAAAGTATGGTTTAGTTATTCCTGCACATTGTTTACATCCATATTTGGTGAAAGGGTGTACAGATAAAATACTTTTACCGAGAGTTGCTTTTAAGAAAAAGAAAATTCAATTTGGTAGGGCAAATACTTAAAAGGTAGAAGAGTAAAACTTTTTCTACAAACATCAAAACTTGTTGTTTTTTTCATGTCATTAATAATATCTCAAAACAACAAATATATTTAACTCCCTGTATTTCAAAATTTTATTTTTTTGGCACGTTGCTTGATAAGTATATTACGAGAATGAAAAACAAATTTCTATCTCATATTAAAACCACAGGTTATGAAAAATTTTGTTTTACTTTTTACAGGCTTATTATTTGCAACTTTTACTGCAAATGCATCAGAGACAAATACAAATTCTTACGCCAGACATTATGATGGTAGATCCTTTATTTTTAATGAAGGTGGTGTCGAATTTTCTGTTTACGCAGATGGACAATTTGATTTTTATCTTAATGGTCGAAGAAATGGTGTGAGTGTTAATGTAAATACTCCTGGAGTAAACATTAGTTTTAATTCTGGATATAATTATGATGCTTTTGTACAGTATGATGATTATGGGGCTGTTGTACAAGTAGAAGATACTCCTATTTTTTATGATCACTATGGTAGAATTATACAGGCAGGAGACGTATATATCAATTATAATCGTTTTGGAAGAATTGCAAGAGTTGGTGGTTTGTATGTAAACTACAACAGATATGGTAATTTTTTAAACTGTACAGGATATATTAATGTTTATAACAGACATTATGTATATAGGCCATATCATGCTTACTTTACAGTACCTGTAGCAACAAGATGTATTGTATATAACAGACCATACAGAAGGTTTTATTCTCCATATCGATATTCATATTCGGTATATAGAAGAAATTATTATAATGGTTATTACCAAAGACCATATAGAAGCAGAAATTATTACAGACCAAACAGTAGAATAGCAAGCTATAATAGAGGATATAGAGTATCAAAAGCGAGAAACCTTGATTATAGAAATAGAAGTCGAAGATCTTCTATGTATAAAAGAAACGATAGCAATTATCAAAACCTTTCGAGAAGTAGAAGTAGGTCTAATAATTATAATAATGCTTCACGTAGTCGTAGTACTAAATATGCAAATAGAAATAATACATCAAGAAGCAGATCTAATTATGGTACTCAAAAAGTATCAAACACAAGATCAAATCGTTCAAGTATTAATAGGAATACAAGTAGATCAAGAAGTACATCTGTAACCCCTAATACGGTAAAAAGAGATCGTCAATATACACAGAGATCTAGATCTAACTATAATTCTTCTCCTACAAACAAAAAGGATCAAAGAAGCAGAAGTGCTATTGCTAGTAGAAGTTACAAAAAAGATAGTCGTAATACCTATAGCACTAGAAACAGAACACAAAATTCGTCGAGTAGAGCGAACAAAGCGCAAAGAAGTACATCTAGAAATCATGGAAAAAATGTAACAAATCGCTCTAACAATAGTCAATATAGAAGTAGAGGTTCTAATACATCTAGAAACTCTTCTTATAG
The DNA here is from genome assembly GCF_006443095.1 of Aquimarina algicola. Taxonomy (GTDB): domain Bacteria; phylum Bacteroidota; class Bacteroidia; order Flavobacteriales; family Flavobacteriaceae; genus Aquimarina; species Aquimarina algicola. The sequence continues at coordinate 40,203 of NZ_VFWZ01000001.1, read as the reverse complement.
ACAAAGAGGCAATTCTTCAAGCAAAAGTTCGGGAGCAAACTATTCTCGCTCTCGTTCTGCAAGAAGTAGAGGCTAAAAGTCACAATAGATATTTAATTTTTTGGTTGGTTAGTTGGAAAATCCCCTCGAGTAGATGTATTACACCTCGGGGGATTTTCTTATGTATTAAGTTTTACTTCAAAAACTAAAACCTTAGGAAAAACATAATCATTTTGAATCTGTCTCAATTTAAATTTTAATATTAAACCGATCCAAAAAAAACTTTTTGATCAGATGATTAATATCCGAAGATATTTGTAAGACATATATAACCAAAGTAAAAGCTATGCATATAAAAATGCTTTTGATGATAATACTAATAATCGGATGAAAAAATGTAAATTCTAAATAGTAGAATAAAAAAGTAAATCCAATAATAATTATCAAAGAAGGTAATGTCTTTTTTGAAAAAGGAAACATATTGAATTTTGCATACACAATCCAAAGTTTGATCAGGTGATAACAAGAGATAGAAAGAAATGTAGCAATAGCTGCGCCTGTAGTTCCTATCGTTGGAATAAAAATCATATTTAGTACTACGGTCAAAATAGACATCCCAATACCTATAGATAAAACTATTCTGTAGTAATCCGAATTATATAGTATAGAATTATTATTTCCTACAAGATTATCAAACAGTTTGGTACAACCTATAAAAACAACTACCCAAATGAACAAGGTATATTCTTCGGGAATGATTTCAAATAATTGATTGACATTGCAAACGATAAGCACAAATAATAAGCCACTCGTTATAAAAAGGTTCAAAGAACTTTTTTTATACAACTCCCCTAACTGTATATTAGCCTTTTCGTTAATTAACTTTGCCGTTAGCGGATATGTAATTTGATGCATTGCCCTAGAAGGTATACTTATTACACTTGCAATATAAGCGCACATACCATAATTGGCTACATTCTCTATAGGCAAATATCGTTCGATCATTGCCTTATCAAGATCAATGAGTAATGAAGCAACAGAGCCTGCAATTAATATCAATGAAGAATATTTGAAAACAGATTTATAATTATCCGGAAGCACAAGACGAGGAACAAAACGATGTAGCTTTATCGCATATAATTTCATGATTATCGTTCTGAGAAGGTATACTAAAACCAATGCATAAATAAAATGTTCTTGGGTGATCATTTCAAAATATAGAAGGCATAGCAATACACTAATACATATACGAAGAAAGAGTTCTTTCATAATATTCCCAAAAACACTCTTTAGCTTTACTTTAGACCAGGCAAAAAACACCTCAAAATAACTGATTGCAAAAGCTAATACAAAAATGGTCCACACATATGGTTGTACAATGGTGTTTTTATCTTCAAAAAGACCAAGAATACTGTTATAAAATAGTAATCCAATACCTCCTAAAAAAAGAGCTACACAAAATGGCAGGATCACCATTAGAGTCAAAAATCTATTTTGTTGTTCACTATCCTGATATGAGGAGAAAAATTTAACTAAAGTGTTCTGTACCCCAAAAATCATTAGTGGCCACACCAGATTAGCAGCAGAAAGTAGATAAGAAACCAATCCATAATGTTCTGCATCCATAAAATTAGTGAACAAGAAAAGGGTATTCACGGCTCCGATACCAAAGCCAAAACATGTGATAATCGTATTTTTTATAGATTGTGTAACAACGACACCCATACTTTTCATTTCAAAGCGGTAAAAGTACAAAATAATACCAGTAGCATGAGTATAACCGTTTTGATAAAAAAAAGACACGCCAAAACGTGTCCCTTTTTTCTAGTATGCAATTTTACAACAAAAATTATCTGGGACAAGAATCATCCCCAGAGATGGTCCAATTTTTATCGTTTATTAAACTGCTTCTAGCTGAAGATGCATCACAATAGATAAGACCTACTGCTCCTAAAGTTACATTAGACTGTAAGCCTGGTAATGCCGCCCATGCTGTTAGTAATTTATCATAATTCATTGTAGAAATTTTAGTATCGTCAAGCATTTTAAACATATTAATAACTTTGCTAACATTCCATTGACTTAAATCTCCCTCAAAGGCATTGGCTTCAAAAAACATACGATTCATACTATTCACATTACTTACATCCCACTGACTGATATCTCCATTAAAAGAACGGGCTTCTAAAAACATAGCATTCATATTTATAACAGAACTTACATTCCACCGACTTATATCTCCATTAAACGCAGTGGCACCTAGAAACATTTCCCTCATATCTGTAACCGAACTTACATCCCACTGACTAATATCTCCATTAAACTCGGTAGCTCCATCAAACATATTTCTCATAGTTTCAACTTTACTCACATCCCACTGACTGATATCTCCATTGAATGCTGTTCCACCAAATACCCCTCCCATATCTTCGATACTACTTACATCCCAATCATTAAGATTAGCAGCATTAAATTTGACGCAACCTGCAAACATATTCCTCATATCAGTTACCTTAGAAAGGTTAGGTTTATCTTTGGCATTATATACTAAATTTTCACATCCAGAAAATGCATCGACAAAAGATTCCCATTTTATTTCTCCCCATTGTTCTATACTTTGTAATTTAGGAGCAGAAGAAACTACATTTGATATTCTAATAGTTGGAAATGCTCCGATTATTGATACAGTATAAGTCCCTGGTGTTACGTACTTATGATTAACTGTAGTTGTTTGGTTATTTTCAACTGTACCATCACCCCAATCAATCGTAAAATTATAAGTTGTTAAAACATTATCCAATTGAACTGTAACAACTTCATCAGCTGTCGTAGTTTTCCAGGTAGTAATAAAAGGTTCAACAACGTTTTCTACTGTAATTGTGATCACAGCATTGGTCTTATTTGAACCATCAGATACTTCTATGGTAATTTCATGAGAAGTTACTTGTTCAAAATCAAGATTTTTTCCGGCTGCAAGACTTAGCTCTCCCTTATCGGTAAGCTCAAAAAGATCCTCATTATTTTGGGTTAGTGAAAAGACTAAATTATCCTCTTCAGCATCAGTAGCCGTAACAGTTCCTATCACGATATCATCAGCAATATCTTCTTTTATAGTAAACGTTTGAGCTACTACTACAGGAGCTTCATTATTGGCTACCGGTGGATCAGTTGGTTCTGCAACAGGTTGGGTGTCATCATCATTACTACATCCTATAGATAGGAGCATAAATAATGATAGTATCGAAATCCTTACTTTTACTTGTTTTGTTTTCATCATTTTGTATTAATTTTTGAGGCTAACTAATTGTTTTTAATTGATAGTATTTTTAAAATTTCAAACAAACGTAGTAAGACTTTTATATGAAAATGATGTTGTTTTTTATCTGTAAGCAAATTTGAAAGATTTGCTAGGCCTAATTTTATATTCGTAATTATTAGGATATAAATCACTTCTTATTATGTCTCAATTTATATTTCTTAATCTATCAGGTGTAAATAACTTATTACATTTGTATACCACTTTAATGACCTTATAAGAATAAATCATCAAAAAAATAAACTAGTATTACCGATAACAATTTGATTCATCATTTACTATACATGAAAAAAATTACATTCTTAGCTATCGCTTGCTTGATCAACTATTATGGTTTCACTCAAGATGAAAAAAAAATAGATTCATTGTTAAAAAGAATTGAATCTAAAGTTTCTGAAAAAGAAAAAATAAACCTTAATGTACTATTAGCTAAAGAATATTCTTTTTCAGACTCTACTAAAACATCCATATATGCTAAAAAAGCAATAATGTTAGCTGAAGAAATTGATTTTTCTGAAGGTATTGCTGATGCATACTATGAAATAGGATGGAGTAAAATAGAGCATAGTGCTCCTTATCGTGAAGCAATTAAACCATTTGAATTATCTCTTAAATATTCAGAGGTTTCAAATTATTATTCAGGAATAATAAATGCCTTTAATGGTTTAGGGATAATACATAAAAATGTAGGGAAGTATGATAAAGCCGTTAACTTTTATAAAAAAGCTTTAAAAATTCAAGAAGAACAGCAAATTGATACCGATTTAGCAAGTAGTTACAACAATCTTGGGATAGTTTATAAATTACAAGGAAAATATATTGATGCCCTGGAATATTATAATAAAACTTTACAAATCGATTTAGAAAGTGATAATAAGAATTACATTGCTGGAAGTTATGCCAATATTGGTATTATATATAAAATGTCTGGAAATTATCCCAAAGCACTAGAATATTATTTTCAGTCCTTAAAAATTAGTGAGGAACTAGGCAACCAAAAATATATTGCAAATAACTATAACAATATTGGCGGCTTATATCATGAACAAAATGATTATCAATCTGCATTGAAGTATCACTTGAAGTCACTAAATATGAGAAAACAAATTAATGATAAAAAAGGAATTGCTACAAATTATTTAAATATAGGACTTGCTTATAGTGCATTAAATGATCATGAAAAAGCTTATAGTTATCAATTAAAAGCTCTAGAATTACAAAAAGAATTAGGAAATAAAAGAGAGATCGCAACTGCACAAATAAACATTGGTAAAAACTTTATAGAAGCAAAAAAATATAGTGAAGCCATTCCGTTTTTAAAAAAAGGTATTAGTGCAAGTAATGAAATAGAAACAACCGATATTTCTATTTCAGGAATGAATTTATTGGGTGAATCTTTGCTTGAATTAGGAAAATATCAACAAGCTGAAAAAATTTTAAGCGAAAGCGCCTTAAAAGCTAAAGAGATAGGTCTTCTTAAAGAAACAGGAATCGCATCTGAAAACTTGGCCAAGGCTCAAAGCGCATCAGGCAATCATAAAGCAGCTCTCAAATCTTATGAATTATACCATACAATCTACGATTCTCTCTTAGGAGAAGAAAAAGCAAAACAGATTTCTCAATTACAAATTCAATACAATACCGAGAAGAAAGAACAAGAAATCAAAAGTTTAGCACAACAAGCCTCTATTCAATCTTTAGAATTGAAACAAGCTAATTTAAGTAAGACCATTTACGCCGCAATAGCTATATTTATTTTGTTAATCGCGGCAGTTCTATTTTTAATAAACAAGCAAAAACAACTTCAACTATTACAAAAATCACAAAATATTGAACAAAATCTGTTACGAGTACAAATGAACCCTCATTTCATCTTTAATGCCATGACCTCTATACAGGATTATATGAATAAAGGAGATAGCAAACAGGCGGGTTTATATCTTGTAAAATTCTCTAAGTTAATTCGACAAGTATTAGATAATTCAAGAAATGAATTTATATCTCTTGAGCAAGAAATCAATATGCTAGAAAACTATTTAAGCATACAAAATTTGAATAGAGAATATCCTTTTACATACTCTATAGAACTAGAAGAAGGTTTAGACGCCGAAGAAATTGCCATCCCCCCTATGTTTGCACAACCCTTTATAGAAAATGCTGTAAAACATGGCATTACATCTGTAAAAGGAAATGCCAAAATCCAAATCCTGTTCGCTAAAGAAAATGATGACTTGATTGTAAAAATTTTTGATAATGGAATAGGAATAAAAGAAACCATGAAGATCGAAAAAAAGGATCACAGATCACATGCTATAAAAATTACTGAAGAACGAATAGAATTATATCGCAGAATGCAAAAGAAAAGAATTGATTTTGATATTAAAAACCTTTCACAAGGAACAGAAATAACGTTCAATTTACCATTTCAATATATTTAATTACAAATGGTGAAGTATTCAATATTATTTAGAAATTAGTTTTAGATGTTTTGACAACTCTCTTGTAAGTTCTCTCCTACTATATTTCTCGATTCCTGTAACATTAGAAATCAATGCTCCTTTTTGATAGGCTTCAAAATATTGAAGTAACTGCTTTTTGATTTCCTGATATTCATGATATTCAAAAAAACTTCCCGATTGTGTCTCTTTAATCAATACAGAAATATCTGCATCCTTTGGTCCCAAAGCCAAAATTGGTCGTTTAGAAACCATATATTCAAACAACTTCCCCGGTATGATACATTTGGTTTCCTTACTATCTATCTCTATCAACAACAATACCTGAGTATTTCTTTGGATTTCTATTGCTTCTTGATGTGAAACATATCCTTTTAGGTCAACAAAATCAGATAATCCTGCTTCTTTAATTGATGCCAATACTTCATCACTAACAGCACCTACTAATTGCAATACAACTGCCTCAGCAAAAGCCTGATTTTCTATTGTTAATTCATGAATCGCTTTCCAGAGGTTTTGAGGATTACGACCTGATAATAGTGACCCAATATGTGATATTGTAAATTTTTTGTCTAATGTAATATCTGAAACATATTCTATATCATACCCATTTGTAATAACAGCAACAGGAGTGTTTGAAATAGCTTCAAACTCTTTTTTTGTCGTAAAACTGGTTACAATAATTTGATCACTAGTAGACAACACTTGTTTTTCAAGAGTTTTATGTTTTGCAATGGATCTCTTTGTCAATTTTAATTTATCATGATATCCAATAGTAGTCCATGGATCTCTAAAATCTGTAACCCAGTTTACGTCTATTTGTTGTTTTAGGGTATATCCTATCAGATGAACACTATGTGGAGGACCAGTGGTGATTATAGTTTTAATATTATGTTTTGAGATGTAGTTTCTTAAAAAGTTGACTGATGGTTTCACCCAAAACTTACGGGCATCTGGGATAAAAAAATTACCTCGTATGTATAATAGTAACTTTTGAACGACAGATTGTTTTTCCTCTCCGGTAATAATCCCCTTACTGATTGTTTTAGTATCTTTTTTTGAAAAGAATTCTGCAAAACGATAGGGTTCAAATATTGGTTGCTTGAGAATCGTTATTCCTTCTGGGATTTTTGATGACAAAGAAGCATCTTCTAACGGATATGTCGGGTTTTCGGGAATATATACAATAGGTTCTATATCAAACGCTCTCAGGTATTTTACAAAAGTAAGCCATCGTTGTACTCCAGGGCCGCCTGCGGGAGGCCAATAGTATGTTATGATCAGAACTTTCAAAACAAAATTTAGTCTTCTTTACCTAAAGATAATAAACTCCCTGATTTTTTATATTGATAAAAGAGCCCACCTATTAGTAATAGAATAAGAAGAATAGAACTCGCTAATGTTATCGTACTTCCTGTTTTTACAACTTCTGGTTCAAATTTGAACTCAATAGTATGTTTCCCCTTCGGAACCTTTAACCCTCTCAAAGAGTAATTTACAGGATAAATGGGTTGAGATTCTCCATCAATAAAAGCTACCCAACCATTTTTGTAATACGTTTCTGAAAATACAAGGAACCCAGGATTTGGAGTATATGCATTATATACCAAATGATTTGGGTCTGTTTTTGAAACTGCAACAGAAGCTACACTATCTTTTACAGGCTGAAAGCCTTCTAAATCTTCTTTAAAATCTTTTCTTAGTACAGCTGTCTTCTTTGTATTGATAGTATTTAGAGCCTCAAATTCTTCTTTATAATCATTTACAAACTTTAATTCTTCAACAAACCAAGCCGCACCATTAGCCGAAGGATTCTGTTGTACTTCTAGTTTTCTCTCTTTGTTTTGCTGGATAACGTATTTTACATTAAACATGTTAATCACTTCTAGATTGCCTTTTGCAATATGTCCGTGATATAAATCTTCCATTTTTCTTGGACGAACGGCTGTATATCCATTAATCGAATTAAAGAAATAATTGGTATGAGAATTATTGAATCCTCTCGCTTGATCCAAAACTCTAAAATAAGAATTGTCTTTTAAGATTTGCTTATCTGCAGAAGTAGGCAAAAAGTAATTTCTATATTCTCTTTTTGTTATAAAGTTTTCACTAGATACACTACGCCTATTAACGCCACCTAAATCAATTATAATAAGTATCCCGATAATAACTAATGCTATATTTTGAGATATTTTTTCTTTTAAAGTAAACCATAATACCCCCGCTAAAAGAAGTATAAATATTAGTGATCGTAAACTATCACTCTTCAATAATGTGATTCGATCTTCTTTGATAGCATCAAAAATAAGAGGTTGTTCGATAGCTAATTGTACTTCTGATGGAGATTTAAAGCTAAATAGACTTCCTCCAAATCCTAAAAATAATAAACATAGACCCCCAAAAACACCGAGAGAAATCAAAAACTTCTTTTTCTTTTCATCAAAAGAAATATTTTTATCTAAAATTTTATATATCCCAAATACAGCGGCTATTGGTATGAGCAATTCTAATATCACCTGTATACTAGAAACCGCTCTAAACTTGTTATAAAAGGGTATATAATCGATAAAAAATCTAGTTAGGAACTCAAAATTTTTACCCCAACTCAATGTAAGTGATAAAACCATCCCTCCTATTAACCACCAACGTAAACGACCTTTTACCAACAATAATCCTAATAAAGCAAGAAAAACGGCTGTGATACCTAAATAAGGAGGAGCTTCTACAAATGGTTGTGCCCCCCAGTATAACCCGGTCACATTTGCATAATATTGCGCTTGATCAGCTGGTTGGCCTAATTCAATTAATTTTTGATAAAAAGCAGAATCATTACCCAAATCAGATGCTCTACCCAATCCCATAAGCTTTGGTACAAAAAGATTGAGCGACTCTAGTTTACCGTAACTATATTCTGTTATATATTCATAGTCTAATCCATTCTTTTCAGATGTGCTGGTCGTATCATCTGCTAATAAGTTTTTTCCTCTTATACTGGTATCTACATATTCTGAAGTTGATAATAAAGTAGTCGCATTTGTTGCCAAACCTAATATAACGGCCACTATTAATATCGAAACTGATTTTAGTAAATGTATAAGTTCCTTTTTCTTAATAGCATCAATAAGAAAAGCTAGTCCCATTACAAGTGTTAATAGTCCCAGATAATAAGTCATTTGGTAATGATTTGCCTGTATCTCAAGTCCCATTGCTAGAGCAGTCAAAAGAAATCCCCAAATGTATCTCTTTTGAAAGACCAGAAGAATTCCTGCAATTACCAAAGGAAAATAAGCTATTGCATGCGCCTTAGAATTATGACCAACACCTATAATGATAATTAGATATGTAGAAAATCCGAATGCTAATGCTCCTAGTACTCCTATTTTCCAAGGTACACGCATTACCAACATCAAAATGTAAAAACTTATTAAGTATAAGAATAGATAATCTGCAGGTCTGGGTAAAAATCTAAACATGCGATCTAATTTGTCCATATAATCATGAGGAAATCTTGCTCCAAGTTGGTATGTAGGCATTCCTCCAAATGCAGAATTATTCCAATACGTTTCTTCTCCTGTAGTAGCCTTATGATCTCTTTGTTGTTTTGTCATTCCTTCATATAGTTTCAAATCACTTTGATATAGGATTTTTCCACTAAGCAAAGGATTAAAAAAAGCTATAGAAATAATGATAAAACCTAAAACAACAAGTAAGTGAGGTAAGATTCGTTTTATTAAAGGCATGATTTGTGCAAATTTTCTAAATGAAGCGGCAAATTAATCAATTTCCTCAAAATCGATATATTCTCCAACATCTTTATTAGAAGATTTTTTAGAAGTTGGTCTTTCTATGGTAATTTCTCCTTCATTAGATCTTTGGTGGGGCTGTTGATACTGGCTAAATTGTTGTTCAAATTTTTGACTTGCCTTCTTTGTTACATATTTAAGCAATAGAGGACCAAACAAACGCGTTAATACCTTTAGTCCATAATATACTAATAATATAATGAGAACTATCTTTAATACCCCTTGCAAAGACGCTTCTTGCATATCATTTTTTTTCAAAAATAATGAACTCTGTATACAATTACATGCAAGCAGTCCTAAAAAAATGATAAAATCTGCTATATTTGAAGCAAATCTATTCAATATGAACCCTAAGTCTATTCTGTTATATATTGTTGTTTTTATATCTGGTTTGGCAAGCCTTACTGCACAATATACCGAAAAGATTAATACCAATAGGCCCGGTGTTTCTCAAGGAGCGTTCTCTGTAGGAAATAATGTTTTACAATTAGAAGGAGGTCTAGGATTTGGTAAAGAAAAACATGATATTTTAAACACCAAAACCAATGTTTTTAATTTTGACTATGCTATTAGATATGGTTTACTAATAGAACAATTAGAAATTATGCTCGATGGAAAATTTAGAGCAGATGGAGTAAGACAAACTATAGGTGCAAACGAAGAAAAAATAAATAGAAGTGATTTTCAATCAAATACCATAGGTGCAAAATACCTTATATACGATCCCTACAAAAAACCAAAAGAAGAAGACTCTACAGATTACTCAAAACTAAAAAGCTGGAAAGAACGCTATAAATTTAGATGGAAAAGTCTTATCCCCGCAGTTTCAGGATATCTAGGAGCAAATTTTATTTCGGCAGATAATCCTTTTACAGCACCAAATGACGACTCTTTTAGTCCAAAAATTGTTGTAATGACCCAAAATAATTGGACTACAAGTATTAATGGTCAATGGGTATTAGTCACCAACTTAATTTTTGATAAAATCACAACAGATGACCCTATCTTTGGTTGGATTATTACTTCTACACATACACTTAATGACAAATGGGCCGCTTTTGTAGAGTATCAAGGACAGAAAAGTGATTTTTATAGTGACAATATTTTGCGAACAGGAGGCGCTTACCTCTTTAACAAAGATCTCCAATTTGATGCCAATGTAGCTTTCAATTTTAAAGACACCCCTTCTCTCTTTACAGTTAGTTTTGGTGCTTCTTACCGATTTGATTGGCATACAAAAGATGAAATTATAGAACAACCCGGACTTGAAGGTGGTGTAAAAGAAGAAGAAATTGAAGGTGAGCAAGAAAATGAAGAAGGCACAGAAGAAGGTGAAGAAATAGAAGGGCTTGAAGAAGGTGAAGAAATAGAAAATGATAGCTTAAAACTCGGCAAAACTCCTTTTATCAATGATTTTGAAGATGATAGTTTTAGAGAAGAATTAGAAAGAGACCTCGATGAGAGACGTACTGAAGAAAGATTAGAACGTGAGCGTATCGAAAATGAAAAGATAGCCAAAAAAGAGGGTAAAAAGTTCAAAAAAGAAGAAGCCAGACGATTAAAACGCGAAGCCAAAGAGGCTAGAAAAGCTGAAAAAGCAGCTGAAAAAGCCGAAAAAGAAAAACAGAAAATGATCGAAGAAATCGATGCCGAATTGGATAAAATGGAGCAAGATGAAGGAACCGATCAGGAATTAGAAGACATCGAAAAAGAATTAAAAAATCTCGAAAAAGAATTTGATGTCGAAGAAGATGATAAAAAACAGAAAAAAGAAGAGAAAAAGAAAGATGAAGAAGAAAAAGCAAAAGAAATAGAAGAAGAAGATATCGACGCTGAATACGAAAAATATCAAAAAGAGCAAGAAAAACAGAAAAAAGCTGAAGAAAAAAGAAGAAAGAAAGAAGAAAAAAGACGTCAGAAAGAAGAGAAAAAGCGTAAAAAAGAAGAAGAGAAACAAACAGAAGAAGAAGAAAATTTAGAAAAAGAGTTGGAAAAAATAGACTAATAATTGTAAATCAAAATAGATTTTATATTTTTTAGTTGTTTTAAAATCCAAGCTGTTATAATATTGCCAAAATTGATATCTAATCAATTATAATATTTAACAAAAGAATATATATTTGTGATGAATTAGAGATGATATATGATTACGATTAAAGAAATTACTTCAAAAGGAGATTTAACCACATTTGTTAAATTTCCTTTTGAACTATATAAAGATTCCCCCTATTACGTGCCGTCTATAATCAAAGAAGAATTAGACGTCATGAATCCAAAAAAGAATCCGGTTTTTAGAAATGCGGTTGCAAAATATTTTTTGGCTTATAGAAATAATACAATAGTAGGAAGAATAGCCGCCATCATTAATTGGATTGAAGTTGATGAACAAAAAAAACCAAAAGTACGATTTGGATGGTTTGATGTTATTGATGATGTAGAAGTTACAAAAGCGTTATTACAAAGAGTTGCAGAATTCGGCAAGCAACACTCTTTAACATATATAGAAGGTCCTGTTGGTTTTTCTAATATGGACAAAGCCGGTATTCTAATCAAAGGTTTTGAAGAATTAAACACTATGATTACCTGGTACAATTATCCTTATTATTCCAAACATATGGAAGAATTAGGTTTTGAACCTGCCGCTACTTGGGTTGAATATAAAATCAAAGTTCCTAAGGAGACCAAAGAAAAAGTAATAAAGTTTGCCCGAGTAATAAAAGAAAGATATCAATTACAACTCATAAAGTTTAATAAAAGTAAAGAAATCCTTAAGTATGCAGACGATATGTTTGACTTACTTAATAAAACATATAGTAGTTTACAAACATTTGTACCTATCCAGCAATATCAAATAGATATGTACAAAAAAAAGTATCTTCCCTATCTTAATCCAGAGTATATTACTTGCATAGCAGACAATACCGGAAAACTTGTAGCATTTTCTATAGTAATGCCTTCTTTTTCTAGAGCATTAAAAAAAATGAATGGAAAAGTATATCCGCTTCGTTTTTTACATATTCTCAAAGCGCAACGAAGAAATGATACCGCAGCATTTTATTTAATTGGTGTTGATCCTGAATATCAAAATAAAGGAGTTACAGCTCTTATTTTTAAAGAAATGAATGAAGCTTTTTTACGTAATGGTATTGAAGTTGTTGAAACCAACCCTGAATTAGAAGAAAACAAAGCAATACAGGCTTTATGGAATGGTTATGAACACGAATTACATAAAAAAAGAAGAACATTCAGAAAAGATATCGAAAAGCTTTTTTCTTAAAAAAGTATCCTCATAAAGATCAATACTATTAGTTAGTTATAAAAATCTTATGATATTATTTTCATCTATGGCTAGAAAAAATCTGTATTGTAATTTATACCTGACTAAACATCGATTTCAATTAAACTAATAGTCTATTATTACTCAATTACAATAGATTTTCAAACAATTCATTTTTTAGTTAAATAACTTATATTTAACTACATGCCCCCTCTTTTTTCATTATTTTCAGACTAATATTATCTTAAAACCACTTAATCATGTTAAAAAACATTTTAAAAGTTCAAGGCGTTCAAAAACTGAAAAAACAAGAACAGTCTTCAATCCATGGCGGACTTCAAAATTTTAATGCTTGTCTAATCCTTAATTGTTCTGAGAGAATAGATGGAAAATGCCGTTGCGAAAATGGCAGATGCGTATTTGATAGAGAAGCGTGTAAATAGAGTTTGCATGGTAAAAATTCAGTCTTTAAATTTGATTTTTTACCATGCTTAAGTTTATTACTTTTAGTTAAACAACCTATTTTCAACTATATACTCTCCCCTTTTACTATATTATTTTCACAAATTAATAATCTCTTAAACCATATTAATCATGTTAAAAAACATTTTAAACTTAAACAACGTTCAAAAGTTGGATCGTAATCAAAAAGCAAATATTAATGGTGGAAACAGCAGAGGACCAATCTGCGAAATCGGTCCATTCACAATAGATTGTTCTACCAATACAGATGGCAGATGTACTTGTGTTAATGGTAGATGTGTTACAGGGCCTAGCACAGATTGCAGATAGAAAAACATATTCTTTATCCCTAAAGAATAGAATAAAACTCAATTGCAAATTAATAATCTCTTAAACCATTTTATCATGTTAAAAAACATTTTAAATCTAAGTAGCGTAAAGAAAATTAAAAAAAGTAAACAAACTTTAATAATAGGTGGTAATGGCCTACCTCCAAATTGTGTAATTGCAAATACTCCAGGACGTTGTTCAATATGTGAAGGAGTATGGGCACCTACTAGTGGATCTCAAGGTCAAAGTTTTTGTCAATTACCACCATCCACATGTTGTATTGCTATTTTACCATCATAATACAAGCACTAAAAAAATCCGCTTAAAGGCGGATTTTTTTAGTATTTATATTTTTAAAACGTTTGATCTCAGGAAAAACTACTCTCCCATTGCTGCAGCTACAGCAGCAGACATACGTTTATATACTCCGCTTTCTAATCTTTCTCTAATAGCAGAAAACGCATGTAAAGTTTCTTTAATATCTTCCATCGTATGAGAAGCAGTAGGAATCAATCTTAATAAAATTAATCCTTTAGGAATAACAGGATATACTACAATAGAACAGAATATTCCGTAATTCTCTCTCAAGTCTTTTACTAAAGCCATAGCTTCTGGTATGCTACCCTTCAAATATACTGGTGTTACACAACTTTGAGTAGTACCCAAATCAAAACCTCTCTCTCTTAATCCGTTTTGTAATGCATTTACATTATCCCAAAGTTTTGCTTTAAGCTCAGGCATAGTCCTAAGCATATCCAAGCGTTTCAAAGCTCCTACAACAAGTTGCATTTGCAATGATTTTGCAAACATTTGTGAACGTAGATTATATTTCAAAAAATCTATGATTTCTTGATCTGCAGCGATAAAGGCACCTGTACTAGCCATTGATTTTGCAAAAGTCGCAAAATAAACATCTATTTGGTCTTGTATACCTTGCTCCTCTCCTGTCCCTGCACCTGTTTTACCAAGAGTACCAAAACCATGAGCATCATCGACAAATAGCCTAAAGTTATATTTTTCTTTTAGTGCAACGATCTCTTTAAGTCTTCCTTGCTCACCCCTCATTCCAAAAACACCTTCAGAAATCAATAAAATTCCTCCTCCTGTTTTCTCGGCCATTTTTGTGGCTCTCATAAGGTTTTTGTCTATACTCTCTATATCATTGTGCCTGTACGTGTATCTTTTTCCTTGATGCAAACGAACACCGTCAATGATACATGCATGAGCATCTACATCATAAACAATAATGTCATCTTTACTTACCAAAGCGTCAATTGTAGAAACCATACCCTGATATCCAAAATTGAGTAAATAAGCTGCTTCTTTATCGACAAATTGTGCTAGTTCGTCCTGAAGTTGTTCGTGCAAATCGGTGTGACCACTCATCATTCTTGCTCCCATGGGATATGCAGATCCATATGCAAGAGCTGCATCTGCATCTACTTTACGAACTTCTTCTTTATTTGCTAGTCCTAAATAGTCATTAATACTCCAAGTTATAACTTCTCTTCCTTGAAACTTCATTCTATTTGATATTGGACCTTCAAGTTTTGGAAAAACAAAGTACCCTTCTGCCTGATCAGCCCATTTTCCCAAAGGTCCCTTGTCTTTATAAATCTTATCAAATAAATCTCTCATCTATCAAAATTGTTGCTTATAAGTGTGCGAAAATACGGAAAATTGGTTTTATGGCATAATTATATTTAAAATTCACTTTTACAAAGTGAATTTTTTATAAGAAATCATAAAACACATGAAAATAGGTTAATAAAACTCTTAAAAACCTAGAGAAAATTAATGATTTTGTAAATAATAAAGAGTTTAACAAACAATCTCTTACTTACAAAATCATTTCCTTATTTATTTTATGAATTGAACTTCTGTTGCATCGAGTTCATTCTTTGTGTCAAAAAATCCTTGTTCTGTCATCCAATCATCACTAAATACTTTACTCATGTATCTAGAACCATGATCAGGTAGAATAATGATCACATTACTATTCTCATCAAATTCTCCCTGAATTGCTAATTGTTTTGCTCCTTGGATTGCAGCACCACTTGTATATCCTAAAAACATACCTTCTTTTTTAACCAAATCTCTGGCTGTATGTGCACTATCTTCGTCGCTTACTTTTTCAAATTTATCTATAACATCAAAATCTGTAGCAGTAGGAATCAAATTCTTACCTAACCCTTCTATTCTATAAGGGTAGATCTCATCTTTATCAAATTCTCTGGTTTCGTGATATTTTTTCAAAACAGATCCATAAGCATCTATTCCCAGAACTTTGATATTTTTATTTTTTTCTTTCAGAAATCTTGCTGTACCAGAAATAGTTCCTCCAGTACCACAACATGCTATAAAATGCGTTAATTTTCCATTAGTTTGATCCCATATCTCTGGTCCTGTAGAATTGTAATGAGCATCTATATTCAACTCATTAAAATATTGATTAATGTATACCGAACCTTTTATTTCTTCATGTAATCTTTTTGCTACCTGATAATATGATCTTGGATCATCTGCACTCACATGGGCAGGACAAACATATACTTTTGCTCCCATGTTTTTTAACATATCTATTTTATCTTTTGAAGATTTTGAACTTACTGCCAAAATACATTCATATCCCTTGATAACGCTCACCATTGCAAGACTGAAACCAGTGTTCCCACTAGTGGTCTCGATAATAGTATCACCGGGTTTTAAAATGCCTTTTCTTTCGGCTTCTTCAATAATATAGAGTGCTATTCTGTCTTTTGTAGAATGTCCGGGATTGAAGGACTCTATTTTTGCATAGAAATTTCCCGGAAAATCTTTCATAATTCTGTTTAACTTCACCAAAGGGGTTTGTCCAATAAGTTCTAAAACATTATTATAGGCCCTGATATCTTCTTTCATATAGTTTTGTTTTGATTTATGAACATAAAAGTGGGGATCCATAAATCGTTAAAAAAACAGTACGAATTTACACTATTTTTTTTAATTAGTTATTTATACTTTCTAAATCTAATAAAAAAGCATACTCTTCTGCAACCTCTTTTAGAGCTTCAAATCGTCCTGAAGCACCACCATGTCCAGCTTCCATATTGGTATGTAACAATAATAGATTATTATCCGTTTTTAACTCTCTTAGCTTTGCTACCCATTTTGCAGGTTCCCAATATTGCACTTGAGAGTCATGTAGTCCTGTTGTCACTAACATATTAGGATATGCTTGTGCTGTTACATTATCATACGGTGAATATGATTTCATGTATTGATAATAATTTTCTTCATTCGGATTTCCCCATTCATCATACTCTCCTGTAGTAAGGGGGATACTATCATCTAGCATTGTAGTTACAACATCTACAAAAGGAACGGCTGCAATTACACCATTATATAATTCTGGAGCCATATTTACCACTGCTCCCATCAAAAGACCTCCTGCAGAACCACCCATAGCGTACAAATGATCTTTGGATGTGTATCCTTTGTCTATTAAAAACTTTGAGCAAGCAATAAAGTCTGTAAAGGTATTTTTCTTTTTAAGTAATTTACCATCTTCATACCATGATCTTCCTAAATATTCACTTCCTCTCACATGAGCGATAGCAAAAATAAAACCTCTATCAAGAAGACTTAATCTTACTGTAGAGAAATATGGATCAATAGTAGAGCCATAAGAACCATACCCATATTGCAATAATGGATTACCTGTATCTTTTTTAAGGTCTTTTCTATATACCAAAGAGATTGGAACTTTTACTCCATCTTCTGCAGTAGCCCAAACTCGTTCTGAAACATAATTTGACTTATCAAATTTACCTCCTAAAACTTCTTGTTCTTTTTTAACAACCTTTTCTTTGATTTCCATATCAAAATCGATAACAGAATTTGGAGTTGTCAAAGAGTTATAAGCATATCTTAGGGTTTTGGTATCAAAATCAGGATTTGTGCTTACATAAGCGGTATACGTTTCATTATCAAAAGGAAGATAATAATCTGCTGTATTATCCCATCTTTTGATGTTTATTTTGTTAAGTCCATTATT
Organism: Aquimarina algicola; assembly: GCF_006443095.1. Classification (GTDB taxonomy): domain Bacteria; phylum Bacteroidota; class Bacteroidia; order Flavobacteriales; family Flavobacteriaceae; genus Aquimarina; species Aquimarina algicola. The sequence continues at coordinate 22,544 of NZ_VFWZ01000001.1, read as the reverse complement.
TCGTTCACTTACAACCAAATATTCTTTAAATATTTCAATATCTTCTAAAAGTACATCATCACGATGTGCTATAACATCTTTCCAGTTTTCTTTAGATGTATTCTTTTCTGGTGTTTTCATCAACTTGAAGTTAGTCGCCTCATCTACATTCGTCAATACATAAAAATGATCACCATAATGAGCTATACTGTACTCAAGATTACGTTCTCGAGGTTGAAAAATTTTGAATTCCCCTGTCGGATCATCAGCTTTCAAAATTCTATATTCAGAAGTTAGTGTACTACTTGATCCTATAACAATATATTTTTTGGATTTCGTTTTGTAAACAAATGTGTAAAAAGTATCATCTGTTTCATTATAAATCTCTACATCTTCTGAAACAGGCGTACCTAAAACATGCCTATAAATACGATTTGATCTCAGTGTTTGATCATCCTTTTTAGTATAGAATAATGTTTTACTATCTGCGGCCCATGTACTACCACCCGTTGTTGTTTCTATACGCTCTGGATAAATTTCGCCAGTTTCAAGATTTTTAATTTGTATTGTATACTTTCGTCTACTTACGGTATCCACTCCAAAGGCAGCCAATTTGTTATCAGGACTTATATTAAGACCACTCAAACGGAAATAAGAATGTCCTTCTGCTTCTTTATTGCAATCAAACAATATTTCCTCTTCTGCATCTAAAGATTCTTTTTTTCTAGTATAGATAGGGTAATCTTTCCCCTTTTCAAATCGCGTAAGATACCAATATCCATTCAGCTTATAAGGTACAGAAGAATCATCTTCTTTAATACGACTTTTCATTTCCTGAAAAAGACTATCCTGAAACTCTTTTGTATGAGACGTCATTTTCTCATTATACTCATTCTCTTTTTTGAGGTAATTAATAACCTCTTCATTTTCTCTTTCATTTAACCAAAAATAGTCATCAACTCGGATATCTTGATGCTTCTCTAAATTTGTTGGTTTCTTTACTGCTACAGGTGGTTTTATCTTGGTATCCGATGTAGTCATAGTGTCTTTTTTACATGAAGTTGCAAAAATAAGCGATAAAATGAATATAATGTGTAGAGTTTTCATAATAATCTCAATTAGTTTATTAACAGCCAAAATACTAATTTTGTAACATTAAAAATTAAAAAGTAGAACTTATGTTTGGAGACATGATGGGCATGATGGGAAAATTAAAAGAAACCCAGCAAAAAGTAGAAGAAACAAAGAAGAGATTAGATTCGGTACTTGTTGATGAAAATAGTCATGATGGATTATTAAAAGTCACAATGACAGCGAATAGAAAGCTAACTGATATTTCTATAGATGATAGTTTACTAGAAGATAAAGAACAATTAGAAGATTATTTGGTATTGACCATAAATAGGGTAATTGCAAAAGCTACGCAAATACAAGAATCAGAATTGGCAGCAGTTGCCAAAGAAGGTATGCCTAACATTCCCGGTTTGGATTTATTTATGGAATGATTTTTGGTTAAAGTTATTTTAAGTATTTAGTCATGAAATTTATATTTTTGTTTTTATGTTTCTATCACTTTTATAGTTACTCTCAAAATAGTGAGAGTTCTTTGTGGATAAAAGATATGGAAATCGCAAAAAAGATTTCTAAAAAAGAACATAAACCAATTCTTATGTATTTTAGCGGAAGTGATTGGTGTAAACCTTGTATGATGCTTCAGGAAGATTTTTTTGACAGTTTTGAATTTAAAAAATTCACAGATTCTTTCGTTTTTTTATATCTTGATTTTCCAAGAAATTCAGATTTAATCTCTACAGAAAGAAAGATTGAAAATTCTAAACTCCTTGAATTATATAATAAGAATAAACAATTTCCATTAATTAATATATTAAATTCAAAGGGTAAGGTCTTAGATAAAATTTCAGGTTATAGTTCTCTTAGAGACCCTAGATATCATTTTGAATTATTACAAAAGTTTATGAAGTAAAAAAATGCCTAATATAAATTATATTAGGCATTTTTTATTGAGTGAATATCTTATTAAATTACTGAATTAACCTAAATTCTGTTCTTCTATTCGAAGCGTGTTCACGCTCTGTACAAGTTACCCCATCTGCACATCTGTTTTTAAGTCTTGTTTCACCATATCCATTTGCTACTAGACGACTTGCATTAATACCTTTTGATATTAAATATCTTACTACTGATTGGGCTCTTCTATCAGAAAGTGCTTTATTATTAGTTCTCGAACCTCTCGAATCAGTATGAGAAGCTATTTCCATTTTTGCTCCTGGATTATTTGCTAAAACAGGCATTAAACGTGTATCTATAATATTTTTAGCCTGACTTGTTAGTGTTGCGCTTCCCAGATTCCAATTAATTGGTAATGCTGAATACTCAATTAAAGAGCACTCTACTTCTTTCCATGTAGTCAACCCTCCTTTTTGAGTCAAGACTTCTTTAGTTACTTCTTCATAAGTAGCAGGAACTATAACTTCCTCTGTGTAAGCATCTTTAACCAAAACTGTCTTTGTGATTGTACCATATTCAGCAGGAATTTCCTCTTCTATTACTTTTGCAGGTTCAACAACAACCCTTTTGGTATAAGTCCCTGTTTGTTCAGAGATTGGAGAACTCTGTGTTGTAGCATCTACACCTAAAATTTGTTTTGGGATTGTTGTAAATTCTGCTGGATAGCCTTTATAACACCAATATCTACAATCATCTGGATTACTTGATTCACAATCCGGGGCAGGTGCTCCCAATTCCCACTGAGCATAAGCTGGTTTTATTTCTACTGTCTCAGAAGCGGTTTCTAGTTTGGCAGGGATTATCTTTAAAGAAGATGCCCCTTGTTTCTTAACAAAAGTTACTGTCTCTGTCTTATATTTTGCAGGAATCACTTTTAACTTTTTAGATGCTTCTTTAATTATAATACGTTCTTTAATTGTTTCATAGGTAGCAGGAAATGTTTTAAGTTTTTTAAACTCAGGGGTTATCTGAACTTTTACAATTTTATTTTCATATACATCAGGAGTAGTACAACGTACATAACATTTTCCTGGTTCCGGATTTTGTGGTAAATCTTGCTGAGCTCGAATAATTTGAGTAAAAGAAAGTAAAAATACTCCTAGAATAATTTTTTTCATAGTTGGTAAAATTTGTTTAATGTTATTTTGTATAATTTTCACAAATTTAAATTAATAAATTATTTTTCTAGATCAAAGTTATAAAGGTGCAATAGATGTCATTATTTTATTAATATTCAAAAGTGTACAATTTTCGACAAATTGTATTATTAATCGACAAAACACCTTTCATCAAGAGATTTTCTTTACTTATTCATTTTTCTTTTTGCTTTTAATTCTATAATTTTAACAAAAGCCAAAAAAATTAATTAAAAAACTGAAAGCATGTTTGAACTCAAAAATAAGGAGGGATCTAATTACCATTTTACACTAAAAGCCAAAAATGGCCAGGTTATTCTAAGTAGTGAGGTTTATAATAGTAAAGCAGCCGCAGAGAACGGAATAGCTTCTGTGAAAAAAAATGCTTCTGAAAATGGTAAATATGAAAGAAAAACTGCAAAAAATGGCAAGTTTTATTTTAATCTGAAAGCCGGTAACGGTCAAATTATAGGAAGTAGTCAAATGTATGCTTCTGAATCAGGAATGGAAAACGGGATTAATTCTGTAAAAGAAAATGCTCCGGATTCTGATATAAAAGAAATATAATTTTTTTAAGTGTTGTCTTAGATAAAGTTGTTTATGGTGTATAAACAACTTTATCTAAATTTAAGGATGTCAACACTCCCAGAAAATACTCATGCATCTCGTCTGTATAATCCAAATGAGTAACAAACCTTAACTTACCTTGTCCCATACCAAAGAAATGAACATTTTTTGACTCCATTTTTGAAATAAATTCATTTTCATCTCCTTCGATAGTAAAAATGATAATATTGGTATCAATAGGTTCTACTTCTTTTACAAAAGACAAACGTTTCAAAACTTCTCCTATCTCTTTTGCCTTCTTATGATCTTCTTGTAATCTATCTATATGATTTTCTAGAGCGTATAGTCCTGCTGCAGCCATAAAACCTATCTGTCTCATACCTCCTCCCAGCACTTTTCGAACCCTAATAGCTTTGTCCATAATCTCAGCATTGCCAATCAAAACAGAACCTACGGGAGCTCCAAGCCCCTTACTTAAACAAACAGAAATAGTATCAAAAACATCACCGTATTGTTGAGCAGTTTCCTGTTTTGCTACTAGAGCATTCCAAAGTCTCGCACCATCTAAATGATATCCTAAACCATTTTGTTTACATACTTGCTGTATCTTTAAAATCTCTTCAAAATCATAACAGGCACCCCCTCCTTTGTTCGTTGTATTTTCAATACAAACCAAACTTGTCAAAGGGCTATGATAAAAATCCGGTGGGTTAATTGCAGCTTCTACCTGATCGGCTGTGATCATTCCTCTGTTTCCATCTAATAATTTGCATGATACTCCACTGTTGAAAGACACCCCGCCGCCTTCATAATTAAAAACATGCGCATATTTATCCGCTATTAGTTGTTCTCCCGGTTGTGTATGCAACTTTATAGCTGCTTGATTAGCCATACTACCAGATGGAAAAAATAATGCTTTCTCTTTTCCAAATAACTCGGCTATTTTATCTTCTAGTGCATTAACAGTTGGGTCTTCTTTATATACATCATCACCAACTTCTGCATGCATCATTGCCTCTAGCATTCCTGGAGTTGGTTTGGTTATTGTGTCGCTTCTTAAATCTATTTTCATCAAGTAGTTTTTAAAAACATAAAATTATCATTGAATATTGTAAAAACAAAGTTTTATAAAGACGAATGTTATGTATTTATATCAACTAAAAACAATAAGAATTTTTATCTACAACCTATATCTTGTCAAGATCTTCAATTTCTAAACTCTAATGATAAACATAAATGGTTGCAAAAATATTCTTTTGGTACATTTAGATACCACACTTGAAACTTCCTATCGGTGAACCATCAGGAATTTTTGGAGATGGCTGCACTGTAAAACTTTCTGGTTTTTCTATAAACAACTGTATCTGCTGTAAATAATACACTTTATAATCGTTATCAGAAACTTCATTATTACTGATCATCTCTTTTAATGACATCAACTTTTGATATGCTATAGCATTAACTTGCGGATACGTTTCTTTAAGCACACTCAAATGCATCAAATGTTTGATTACATTAAACCGAACTGTGTGTTGAATTTCTTTATGATAACTATCTTTTATTTTTGTTTTAAAACTGGCCGTAATAAGCGCATCTATAACTTCAGAAAAACCTAACTGGTTATTATCCAAACTTTTTTGTTGCACTAGTCTGGCAGCTCTTTCAGGATGTAATAAAAGCGAAAGACTCATATCACTAGAAGTGGCTGCTGCACTAATGGCATCAAAACCAACTCCTGTTTTGGATTGAAATGATTCTCTGGTTCGATTATAACCAAAAGCTCTAGGCGGAAATAGGTTAAGCTTGTCTTTTGGAATCGCCAAAGTTTCTGGTTGTATTGTTTCTAATATAACCTCTAATGCAGTTTTTTGCTTTTTTGGCGACAAGTATTCTACAATAGTTTGTTGATCTCCTTTTACAGCATAGTTATAATGTAATCCTCCTATAAGCTTTACTACCGCTTCCGTTTGATATCTATGAAAAAAATATAAAGGCACAAAAACATCTTCTAACACAGAGTATGATTCATTTGTACGAATGTTATCCTTAGAAAAGTTTCGAATAGCAGTATTACGTATTTCAAGTACATTTTTTAATTCTTCTGTTACATCTTGTCCATTATCCCACAAATGTGCCAACTCATGTGCGCCTCCTTTTGGTCTTGCATCTTGATCAGAGATAAATCGAAGTCCGGATTGATAAGCTTTATCCAAAATAGTATTCAGAGCTTTCTTTGTATCCATCTTTTCATCAAATTCTGAATAGCTATAAGCAACTGTTACTTTATCCCACTCTCCTATTTTGGTGTCATAAGCTTTAGCGACATCTATCTTTCCATTAGAAAGTGATATTGTAGGGTGAGGATAATCCATCACAGAAGCTTTATTTTTTGTACTTGCTGCAAAATTATGTGCAAAACCAAGAGTATGTCCTACCTCATGAGCAGACAATTGTCGAATTCGTGCTAAAGCCATATCCAACATAGGTTGATAGTTATTATCATTTTCTTTAAATGGCTGGTTTAATAGAGCTTGAGCTATCAAAAAATCCTGTCGTATTCGCAAACTTCCTAAACTTACATGTCCCTTAAGAATCTCTCCCGTTCTAGGATCAACAACACTTGCTCCGTAGCTCCATCCACGAGTAGAACGATGTACCCATTGTATCACGTTATATCTCAAATCCATAGGATCTGCATCTTTTGGAAGCATTTTAACCTGAAAAGCATCTTTATACCCTATAGCTTCAAAAGCTTGATTCCACCACTGTGCACCATCTATTAATGCTGACTTCACAGGTTCGGGAGTTCCGGGATCTAAATAATAAACAATCGGTTCCTTAGCTTCACTAATTGGCAAATCCGGATTCTTTTTTGATAAACGATGTCTAATGATGTATCGTTTTTTGATCTGTTCCTGCACAGGAGTGGCATAATCCAAATAAGAGATAGAAATTGCTCCGCTTCTTGGATCAAATTCACGTTTTTGATATTGGTTGTCGGGTAATTCTACAAATGAATGATGTTGTATTACAGATAGAAACTCTGTATTTGGAGCTACTGATTGAATATGATCTCCTTTTGGTTTGCCCTTGTAGGTAATAAGTGCTTCAAATTCTACGTTTTTAGGAAATGCCTTAGTTCTATCAAGGCTAAGAGCACTTTTTGTTTTATCAATAGTATAAGCACCTTCTTTCATAGATGCCAATTTTTGTATCACACCATGAGTGTCTTGTAGAAGAAAAGGAGTAAAATCAATAATAAATGTTCCTGACTTTTCTTCTTTAATCGGAAAACCATATAATACAGAAGTCGCAAATGCTTGTTCAACGCTTCTTTTTTCTAAAACATTATCTGTTATTGCCCTATATTGTTGATTAGGCTGTACAAGCAACAATTTATTACCTGCTTTCCGAAATTTCACTACGACTCCATCCCCTATTTGTCCTCTATCTAAGCCAATATCATTAGACCCTAAACCTGTAGTTAAAGAATGTACATATAAAAACTCTGTATCAAGCTTATCAACTTCAAGATAAATTTCATCTTTGGCTTCGTTATAATGAAATGTAAAGAAACCATTGTTAGATTTCAAATTCTTTTGTTTTTCTAAAAATTGAGCTGTAATTACTTGACTAAATAATGCAAAGCAAAGAAGTATTGAGATTTTTTTCATAGAGTGAATTATATAGAAGATGATATCAATTTCTAAAAATAATATAAAAATTATTTCTTACTGAATGCTTTAATCCTATTTTTGTCAAAAACTACAAAAAATGATCAACACAGAGGTTCTACAGGATCTTAAAAAACGCCTGGCTGCGTTAAGGGGGTATCTTTGACATTGATGCCAAACGAATAGAAATAGCAAACGAAGAAGAAAAAACATATGCTCCGGATTTTTGGGATAATGCTCAAGAAGCCGAAAAGATTATGAGAGCATTGAATGCCGAAAAAAAATGGGTTTCAGATTATGAAAAAAGTGAGTCTTTTGTAGATGACCTCGAAGTACTCTATGAATTCTATAAAGAAGGCGATGCTTCAGAAGAAGAAGTAACTCAAAAACATGATGAAGTATTTACACTTCTCGAAGAGCTTGAATTTAAAAACATGCTTAGTGATGAAGGTGATAGCATGAGTGCTGTATTACAAATTACTGCCGGAGCAGGTGGTACAGAGAGTTGTGATTGGGCTAGTATGCTTATGAGAATGTATCTGATGTGGGCAGAAAAAAGAAAATTCAAAGTAAAAGAGCTTAATTATCAGGAAGGAGATGTTGCCGGAATCAAAACAGTAACATTAGAAATAGAAGGAGAATATGCGTTTGGTTGGCTGAAGGGTGAAAATGGCGTACATCGCTTAGTACGAATTTCTCCTTTTGATAGTAATGCCAAAAGACATACCTCATTTGCTTCTATATACGTATATCCGCTAGCAGATGATAGTATTGAGGTCGAAATCAACCCTTCTGACTATGAGATTATTACTTCTCGATCTAGTGGAGCCGGTGGACAAAATGTAAACAAAGTAGAGACCAAAGTACAACTTACACACTTTCCTACGGGTATTCAAATCTCTTGCTCAGATTCGAGATCTCAACATGATAATCGAGAGAAAGCATTACAGATGCTAAAATCTCAATTATTTGAAATAGAACTCAAAAAACGACAAGCACAACGTGATGAAATCGAAGCTTCTAAGATGAAAATCGAATGGGGTTCTCAGATACGTAATTATGTTATGCATCCCTATAAACTTGTGAAAGATGTGAGAACTGCAGAAGAAACAGGTAATGTAGATGCTGTTATGGATGGAAGTATAGATCCTTTTTTAAAAGCATATCTTATGCTCATGGGACAAAAAAATGAAGAATAAAATATTTTATAACCAAATTATTATTAATACTACCAATTTATGGTAACTATATATCATAACCCAAGATGTCGCAAATCAAGAGAGGCACTTGCCATATTAGAAGATCAAAAAGAAGAAATCTCGATTTTTAAATATCTGGACACACCACCAGACAAAAAAGAAATCACAGAAGTTATTAAACTTTTGGGAATTAACCCAATTGAATTGGTGCGCAAAAATGAAACTATCTGGAAAGAAAATTACAAAGGGAAAACATTGTCTGATGATGAAGTTATAACTATACTTTCTGAAAATCCAAAGCTGATTGAAAGACCCATTGTAATCAAAAACAATAAAGCAATCGTAGGTAGGCCTCCCGAAAAAGTCTTAACGATTTTATAAATTTTTATAAAATTAATTTAAGGCATTAAACCTTTTTATAATACAAAAGTCTAAAAAATCGTCTAGTCATCTAGAAAGATGCTACCCCATATTATTCCTGCGATATCAGGAATAGTATATCTAATAGATTATTAACCATTTTTTGAAACCAACTGTGTAGTAGTACACAACTTTTATTATGAAGAGGATTTTATTTCATTTATTATGTATTCAATCACTATTAATATCCGCTCAAGACCAAGATCAGGAACAAGAATTTGAAAAAAACAATATTGATATTACTGGTTCTGTCATCGACAAAGACACTCAGGAACCACTAGAATATGCTACAATTGCTTTTTATGACCATGAAACCCAAGAGGTAATCACAGGAGGTATCACAAACGAAAAAGGTACTTTTAAAATCGAGGTAGAATCAGGAATTTACGATATTCACATCGAATTTATTTCTTTCAAAACCAAAAAACTAATAAGCAAAAAATTAATAAAAAACACGAGTTTAGGAACGATCCAATTAGCTCTGGATACAGAAACATTAGATGATGTTGTAGTAGTAGCAGAAAAACCAGATGTAGAGATCAAACTAGACAAGAGAGTATACAATGTTGGTAAAGATCTCACTACAGGTGGTGCAACAGTAAGTGATGTACTTGATAATGTACCTTCTATTACAGTAGATGTAGATGGTGCGGTAGCACTAAGAGGAAATGATGATGTAAGAATCCTTATAAACGGTAAACCTTCTGGTCTTGTTGGTCTTAATGGTTCTGATGCGCTTAGACAATTGCCTTCTGATGCTATAGAAAGAGTAGAAGTTATTACCTCGCCTTCTGCCCGTTATGATGCAGCAGGAACAGCAGGAATTTTAAATATAATTTTAAAACGTAATAAACTACAGGGACTTAATGGTTCTGTAACACTCAATAGTGGATACCCATTTAGTCTTGGTACATCTGGTAATCTTAATTATAGAACAGGAGATATCAACTTTTTTACCAATACAGGATATAATTACAGGGAGATTCCAGGAAATTCATTATCTGAGACTCGTTTTTTTAATATTGATGACGATGGTACAGATAATCCGGATACCTTTTTGACAGAAGACAGAGATTTTGATCGAGAACGCAAAGGATTTAATACTAATGTAGGTATAGAATGGTATTTAACAGAGACTTCTTCGATAACTTCTTCATTCTTATACCGTTTTAGTGATAATAATAACAATACCACAAATATCATTACAGAATCTGACCTGAATGGTGATATTTTAAGTCAGAATATTCGTTTTGATCCAGAAGTTGAAGATGATATTACTAAACAACTATCGGTTAACTACACTAAAGACTTCAAAAAAAGTGGGCATACATTAACATTAGATGTTCAGATAGAAGATAGCGAAGAAGATGAGCGCTCTGCCATCACTCAAGAAAATATTTCTACGATAGAACTGGTTAATACTTTAGAAAAACAAAAACGATTACTTCTACAAAGTGATTATGTACTTCCTTTAGGAAAAAATAGCCAGTTTGAACTAGGTTATCGAGGTAGTTTTAGAGAGTTAGATACCGATTTTTTGGTAGAATTTGATGATAACGGAAATGTAGTTACAGATACCAATCTGTCTAATAATCTTATCTATACACAAAATGTAAATGCTGCTTACACCCAATTTGGCAGTAAAATAGGCAAATTGTCGTATCTATTAGGGTTACGATTAGAAAACACAGAGCTTATTATTGATCAACGTACTAGTAATGATTTTAATAAAAGAACTTTTACTGATCTGTTTCCTACTATAAATTTAGGATTTGAAATTTCTGAAAACCAAAGCATTCTTTTAGGATATAATCGTAGAATCCGAAGGCCCCGTTCTCGATTTGTAAACCCGTTTCCTTCTAGGTCTAGTGCCACTAATCTTTTTCAAGGAAATCCAAACCTTGATCCCAGTTATGCCAATGCTTTTGATTTGGGTTACCTTAATAAAATTGGAAAAATCACTTTAAACACCTCTCTGTATTATACGCATGCTACAGAAGTATTTACATTTATATCAGAAGATACAGGAGAAACAGTATTGATCGGAGCAGATGAGAACAATCCCGGTACAGAAGTAGCTGTTATCAGAAGAACTCCTATTAATCTTGCAGACTCTTATCGATACGGTTTTGAATTCACCGTATCATACGCCCCTAGCAGACGTTGGCGAATGAATGGAAATTTTAATGCTTCTCAAAACAATTTTAGAGGAGAAAATAATGGAGAAAGTTTAGATAATGACAACTTTAGTTGGTTTGCTCGTTTCAATAATAAACTCAGGTTACCGGCAAAGATAGATTGGCAAACGACTCTATTTTATAGAGGCCCCAGAGAAAGACCTCAAACCGAGGATGAAGGAATCTTTAGTATGAACATGGCTTTTGGCAAAGATTTATTTAAAGAAAAGGCTTCTCTTACTTTTAACATTAATGATGTTTTTAATTCTAGAATAAGAAAACGTACTGCCGCCACACCAACTTTTATATCAGATCGCGAAACGCAATCAAGAGTAAGACGATTTAATCTTTCTTTTACCTATCGTTTTAATCAATTCAAAAAAAGACGAAAGCGAAAAGAAGAAGAAAATATTGATGAAGAATTTGAAGGATAAACTTATTGAGACTTAACTCGTTTTCTTCAAAATTCACACCGTTGATTTGACAGTGTTTGTAAATAGCACTGATTTTTGTTTTGAATTGAACGCCCTAGGACATTAGATGTCATAGGGCGTTATCCTTTTTGAATGACTTTGATCGTTTCTATTCTATATTTTTCTTTTCGCCTAAGAAGTTTTCTTACACTAATTTCTTCTTTGTCCTCTAATAGCAATATCACTTTCAAGTTATTACCAGTTTTTTCTTTTTCTTTTGCTACTTCTAGAAATATTTCAAACAATTTCTCAAAAGATTTGAATTCATTTGAATACAGGCATTGAGCATCATAAATAATGAAAAATTTATTTTTTGGAGTACTTTCTCCACGAATAACATCTCGAATAGCATTAAAGTTTCTCCCTATATCAAATCCCCAAGGCGTCGCATGGCAAAGTTGATAACATAAGTCATCAAAATCTATAGCTAATCTGCCATAAATCGGACTTATTTCAGAATCTGGATAGTTTCCCAACCTTTGAATAAGTTTAGTCCCAAACCATTGTAGGTCTGATCTTTTTCCAGAGCAGACCAAATGATCCGATAATGACAGTTTAGCAATTTTTTCTATCCAACCATCGGTATAAATGTTAACAACTTCTTCCATTAATCCTGATGATATCTTATATCAATACTTTTCTTTATTTTGATTTTTCATTCCTCAATCTTAATTATCAAACTGATCTTTATGACAAACCAAATTGTTTTAAAAAATCCTTAGACTATTAATTTTCTAAATACACTATAGGTTTTATTATAAAAGAGTACTTATACTTCACCATTTTACTCTGCAAAGGCGTTTTCTAAAAGTGTTTTAAGCTCTTGCCATGATTTTTCGTCAGCTTCTTGTTGATAAGCAAGAGGCAGATTAAACTTTTTACCAAGACTATCTGCATCTTTACTGGTAAATCCATGTACTGCACCTTCATAAGCGATATACTTATAATCTGCATTAAGAGTATCCATTGCCTTTTTAAAATTAACTACTGATTCTGCCGAAACAAAAGGATCATCTGCTCCATTACATACCAAAACTTTAGCTTTTAATCCTTCTTTTGGCATTACCGGCAGTTCTACTCCACTATGAAAAGCAGCTACTGCGTCTAGGTCGGCTCCTGTATTTGCCATGGTGAGCGCTACACTACCGCCAAAACAATATCCTATAGCCGCTATTTTGTTCACATCTACTGCTTCACTACTTTTAAGCATTTCTAATGCTGCATTAAACCTTGTAGTTGCCACATCTATATTTCCCATTACACTCATAGCAAATTTACCAGCGTCTTTGGGGTGTGCTGCTTGTTTACCGTCTCCATACATGTCAATTGCTAAAGCAACATATCCAAGTTCTGCAAGCATATCTGCTCTTTTTCTTACATAATCATTATGCCCCCACCATTCATGGATAACAATAATCCCTGGCTGTTTTTCGGTTGCATTTTCATTGTATGCAAGATATCCTTGCATAGATAATGTATCTGCAGTATACGTAACTTTTTCTCCTTTGAGGACAAAAGGTTTTTCTTCTACTACTTCTACTTGTTCTTCGGGAGCTGTATTTTCAGGTTTTTTAGTTTCTTTACAACTAACTATAAGTAAAACGGACAATAGTATTGTATAAGGATTGGTGAAAATTTTCATGAGTTTGAGTGTTTTTAGATTATAGAATTAAAAATAATATTTAAGTGTTTTTAGAATCAATTTTTTCAAAATATGTAGTATTATTTGTATCATCATAAAATGTATTGATATCAAAATATTGAGTTACCAGACTCTTTTTTTCAATAAAAAAATTATGAATTGGATCAATAATAGAATTCATTGTCCCTTTTAAAAATAGTATAGTTTACTCTTTATCCATAACAATTTTGTGAACAATTGCATAATTTCCCATTCTACTCTGCGGCATATTAATCCCATCAGTGAGGCTATCAGAATAATTTATGTTTTTATCACATATCCAAAGTCCTTTTAGAATTGATATCTCAAGCGTAACTACTTTTGGACTCGAATTGATTGTAGACAAATAGTTTTCTAATGATTTTTGATTGACGTTACTTTCACAAAATTTGATAAAATATTTTTGCCCGCTGTAATCAATATACATTTCTTTATGATCCGGGTTCTCTACTCCCTTTTTATTTATAAAATTTTGGTAGATTATAGGAACAGTTACAGTGTACTTCTCTCCTATTTTAGTATCTGTTGTTGTTTCTTCGGCTGCTGCTGTTCTTTTCGTTACACAAGATATTATCAGCAAAAAGGATACTGTAATCAAGAAATATACACTGTATTGTTCTATAGTTTTTTTCACAATGATATCATATTGTCAGAATGAATTTACTCAATAACCAAAATTTAAGTGCTCTTGGGCTTGCTTCAAATCAAAGTTATTTTTTGATTGATGTTTTGTAGGTTTGCCCCGAGGTATTTCAGTTTATATCATAAAAACTATTCTTCTATAAATGGTGCTCCTACTGCATTGAGTTCTTTTGTTAACCCTTTTATTTCATTTTGAATGTTATTGATTTTAGTCTTAAAAGTATCAATACTCGCAGTAATAATCTGCATCGTTTTGCGGTGTGTATCCGTCGGACCATAAGTGGAACGCTCTACCCCTTTTTGAATAGCAAACATACGATATTGTAATGTAGGTTTATTCTTTTCTCCTACTTGTTGTTTAGATGGGCTTCCATTAAATTCTTTATTAATACCCTGCATCTTTTTGGAAAGCGCATGTAAACGAGTATCCAGATCTCCCGGAACACTATTTGCATTTTGCAATGCTCTTTTCATTGCTGCTATTGTTTTAATCCCTTTTTTGATATTTAGATCAATCGCAGATACATCTCGAATTGCATTTTCATATGTTCTCAAAAATGCTGTACTTTCCTCTACAGATACTCCTGGCAAAGCTCCTTTGCGCATTTGTTTTACAACAAAGGTTATCGGCTCGGATAATACAGTTACTTTACCTTCTACTACTTTTGATAATGTAGCGGTATAAGTTCCCGGTGGAGCCATAAAGCCTTTTGGTGTATAATCACTATCATTTTGCTTTTGTAATGTAATCGGATAAGGCGAAGGGTATCGCAAATCCCATGCTATGCGATGGAAACCTTTTTTAACATCTCCTTTAATCCTACGGATTGCTTTACCATTACTATCAGTAATTGTAATTATAATTTTGGGAGTAGTCGCAGTATGCTCGGCATCTACACTTTCCCAACCGGAAAAAGCAATATCCTTTGCTTTGTTAGCTTTTTCTCTTTTTTGTCTAGTCTCTTTTGCTGTTTTTAAACCGTCTTTAAGATAATAAGTAAATACTGCTCCAAAGTCAGGATTAGGGGCTACATAATGTGAAGCGCCCTGACTTCCTTTTTGATCATCAAAACTCAAATGAGATCTGGGGATATACCACCAAGCATCTCTAGTAGGAAATAAAATTGCTTCTTCTTGTAACTTTGCTTCAGAAATATTACGTAAGGGAGTATAATCATCAAAAACAAAGAACCCTCTTCCAAAAGATGCGCCTACTAAGTCATTTTCTCTACGTTGAATTGCAATATCTCTAAACGAAATTGTAGGAGCTCCTCCTTGTAATTTTACCCATTTTTTTCCTCCATTTATCGTAAAATAGATTCCAAATTCTGTAGCTGCAAAAAGTAGATTAGATTGTACATGATCTTGAACAATTCTCCAAATTAGTGTTCTTTGGGGAAGGTTTCCTACGATAGAAGTCCATGTTTGTCCTTTATCTGTACTCTTAAACAAATATGGATTAAAGTCTCCATATTTATGATTATCTAGAGCTACATATACTGTATTGGCATCAAAAAGATCTGCTTTAATATCGTTTACAAAAGCTGTAGAAGGTACTCCTGGTAATGATCCTGCTTCAATTTTTTTCCAATTATCTCCACCATTTTCTGTGACTTGTATTGCTCCATCATCGGTGCCTACATATAGGATATTTTCTTGTTTTGGTGATTCTGCAATAGATGTGATCGTATTATAATTAGACATTGCTAAGAAATCCCAAGGTGCATCCCAAGACTGCTTTTTACCCATGATTGGCAATGTAATACGCTCTTGATTTTTGGTTAAATCTCCAGAAATAGCAGTCCATTGATCTCCTCTATTATCAGATCGCCATAATCTTTGCGAAGCAAAATAAATTCGTTTTGGATCATGAGCACTTACCAAAATTGGTGCATCCCAATTAAATCGCTCAAAATTCTCGTCAGCTCCTGGTTGCGGCTGGATATCAATTACTTCTCCTGTACTCAAATCTACTCTTGATAAATTACCTTCTTGACGTTCTGCATACATAATATCAGGATTACCCGGTTCTGTTGCTGGCTGATGTCCATCCCAATTTAAAACGACACGCCAGTCAGAATTTTGTATTCCATGTACATTATCGGTTCTCGAAGGACCTCCCTGAGTACTATTATCCTGAGTCCCTCCATAAATATTATAAAAAGGTGCTGCATCATCTACTGCAAGCTTATAATATTGTGTAATAGGAAGGTTATCTATAAATCTCCAGTTTTTAGTTAAATCAAATGTCTCATACAACCCTCCATCTGTACCTACAAGAAGATAGTTAGGGTCACTTTTTTTGAAAGCAATAGCATGATTATCTGAGTGTTTGTGCTCCTCTTTCATTCTTGTAAAAGTTTTTCCTCCATCTTCGGATATTTGCATCCGTACATCTACCAAATATAATCTTTCAAAATGATGGGGAGACGCATACAGTTCTTGATAATAATGTGGCCCTGTGGCTCCTGAAACTGCATCTGATCTTTTTTCCCAAGTTGTACCACGATCTGAAGAACGATATACAGCACCTGTTCTTCTATCTAATTCTATAGCGGCATAAAGAATGTCTGGTTTTTGTGGAGATATTGCCAAACCTATTTTACCCATCCATGATGTAGGTAGCCCATTCTTTAGTTCTTCCCATGTTTCTCCACCATCAACACTTCTATGTATTCCTGATCCCGGACCACCTCCTATATAAGCAGCTACAGTACGATGTCTCTGCCATGTTGCAGCATATAATTGATCTGGATTTCTTGGGTCAATAACAATATCTGTTACGCCTATCCACTCTGCATCGCCCAAAGTTTTCTTCCATGTTTTTCCTCCATCAATAGATTTATACAATCCTCGTTCTCCTCCTTTTTTCCAAAGTGGGCCTTGTACTGCCACCCATATTACATTAGAGTTTTCGGGATGAATAATGATTTTAGAAATATGTTCTGATGTTTTAAGCCCCATGTTGGTCCAATTAGCACCACCATCTGTACTTTTATATATACCATCACCATATCCTACATGGCGCCCTCCTACATTTTCTCCTGTTCCTACCCAAATTGTATTGTGATTACCGGGATCCATGGCAATACAACCAATTGAATATGAAGTTTGATCATCAAAGATAGGGGTCCATGTGGTTCCTGCATTCACTGTTTTCCAAACGCCACCAGAACCAACTCCGACATATCTGATATTTTCATTTTGCGGATGGATAACAATATCAGCAATTCTTCCTGACATGAATGCGGGACCTATATTGCGTAGTTTTAATCCAGTAAAAGTAGAATCTGATACTATCGAAGATGCAACTTGTTTTGTTTTAGACTTAGATCGTTGCGCTGATACTGAAATTAATACCAAATTGAATAGTATCAGTAAAAAGATTCGTGTTTGTTTTGTTTTCATATGATTTTTGCGTGATTATTAGCTGAATTACATCTTGAAAATTATTGTAAATTCAATAATAATATCTTAACAAAAACATAAAACTGTTTTTAAAGTACTGAAAATATTCAACTTGTCATTTTTAGTAATATTCTTGCTATTAGATAATGAATGTTTTCACTGTTTTTACAGTCAACCATTTTAAAATATACCTATGGAGTATAAGAGACAAATACTTTTGAATGTTGAAGCAAGTCTGAGAATATTTCAATCTAAATTATTGATTAAAAAGTAAAACATCGAAACGAATTATGTAATCGAGAGCCTATTATTTCTGGTATTTGGCTTTTTTACTACCAGCATACATTTCATATTTTACTAATCTTGATTCTAGCTTACCATTAAAAACTTTTATTTTTCTAGAAGGTCTAAGTCCAACAAATTTAAGCCCTTCGAGGTTTGATGTAATAAACCATGCATTTGTTCCGGGATAGTTTTGTTTCAAAGTATCTCCTATAGAGGTATAAAACTCCTCTATATCAATCTGTTGTAATCTTTCTCCATAAGGAGGATTAAATACCATATGTAAAGGTCCTTCTGTCTCTTTTTGAGTATCGAAAAAATTTCCTTCTTTGATTTTTATAAAATCGCCCAAATTTGCATTCTCGATATTCTTTTTGGCTTTTCTAATTGCAGAGGGTGCTTTATCCATTCCTAAAATAGAATATTGAAAATCTCTTGATTTATTAAGGCAGGCTTCTTCTATTTTTTCAAATAAATCCATATCCCAGTCTAACCATTTTTCAAAAGCGAATTCTTTTCTATTCAGATTAGCAGGAATATTACAGGCAATCATAGCTGCTTCAACCAAAATTGTACCACTACCACACATAGGGTCTATAAAGTTACTTTGCCCATCCCAACCAGAAAGTAAAAGTAAACCGGCAGCTAAGACTTCATTAATCGGGGCAATATTGGTAGCACTTCTATATCCTCTATGATGTAATGATCCTCCTGAACTATCTAATGAAACTGTACAAATATCCTGCTGAATATGTATATTGATTGTAAGATCAGGATACTCGGTATCAACATTAGGTCTTCTTCCTGTTTCTTTTCTAAATTTATCTACTATAGCATCTTTTGCTTTTAAAGAAATAAATTGTGAATGCTTAAAAATAGTAGAATTAACGGTAGCATAAATAGCAAAAGTATCTTCGGTATCTAAATAATTATTCCATCGAATACTTTGTATAAAATTGTAGAAATCTTTTTCATTTTTAACCTTTTTAGAAGATATCGGTTTTAAAATTTTAAGCGCAGTCCTAAGGCATAGATTTGCTTTATACATAAATCCTTTGTCTCCGTAAAAGCTAACCATACGATTACCTTTTTGAACTTTTTGTGCTCCTAAAGCCTTCAGCTCTTTTTCTAAAATCTCCTCAAAGCCAAAAAAAGTTTTAGCTATCATTTTAAATGAAGTGTTCACTACCGTAAAAATATTCTTTGAAAAGTGATTATTGTTTTATGCAATATTGCGATATAAAACTTAAATACACTTTTACTAATTAAACCGCAAAAATACACTAATTTTGCGCCCTATGCTAAAAGATTATGCAATGTGGTACACATCTTGGTTTGATACTTCATATTATCACACTCTATATAAAGATCGTGATTATGATGAGGCTAAACAATTTATGGACAATCTTACCCAATATCTTAACCTAGAATCCGAAGACAAAATTTTAGATTTAGCATGTGGTAAAGGTAGACATAGTATTTATCTTAATTCTCTAGGATATGATGTAACAGGAGTCGATTTATCTAAAAATAGTATTAAACACGCTTCTCAATTTGAAAATGACACACTAAAATTTAGAGTACATGACATGTGCAAACCGTATGAGGAAAAGTTTTCTGCGGTTTTTAACTTGTTTACTAGTTTTGGGTATTTTGATAATGAAGAAGATAATCTTAATACCATCAAAGCAATTAAAGCCGATCTTAATACTCGTGGATTAGGAGTTATTGATTTTATGAATGTTGACTATGTAATAGAACATCTTGTCCCAAATGAAACAAAAGAAGTTGAAGGTATCGTTTTTACAATAAATAGGTTTGTAAAAGATGGATATATCTATAAAGAAATAAGATTTAAAGATCATGAAGAAAGTTTTTTCTTCACAGAAAAGGTAAAAGCCATTTCTTTAGATGATTTTATGAGGTACTTTGAAAAAGCTGACGTAAATTTGCTTGATGTATTTGGAAACTACAATCTTCAAAAATTTGACAAAAAAACTTCAGAAAGATTGATATTAATTTTTAGATAGTGCTTGATTATACTTTATCTATAGCATCGATTTTTGTAGGAACATTAATCGTATTTATTTTTAAACCTTCTAATGCTAAAAACCTCAATCTACTTTTAGCATTTAGTGGTGCATTTCTTTTGGCTATCACAGTCTTTGATTTATTACCAGAAGTGTTTGAAGATCACGATGCGGCAAAACAAACCGGTGTATGGATTATGATTGGGATACTTTTACAAAAAATACTTGAATATTTTTCTAAGGGGGCAGAACATGGGCATATTCACTTTAGTAAAGATACAACTCAAATTCCTAAATTACTTTTCATTAGTTTATGCATACACGCAATATTAGAAGGTTTTCCTATTCATAATACAGAAGGGATATTGATAGGAATAATTATTCATAAAATCCCTATTGCAATTATTTTAACTACATTTCTACTCAATACAAAAATTAAAAAATCTACCATTGCTATTATTCTTTTAGGTTTTGCATTAATGACGCCTCTTGGCACATTTATCAGTGAGCATTTTGAAGCTCTCCAAAAATATTACAGCAATATAAATGCACTTGTAATAGGTATATTTTTACATGTATCAACTACTATTCTATTTGAAAGTAATGAAGGTCATAAATTCAACATTACAAAATTATTAGTTGTTTTGAGTGCAACGATTATAGCATATTTGATTTAATGTTTAGCAAAGAAGAATCAAAAAAAATAAGACAAGAGTTTTGGACATCTTTTGGAAAAGCGTATCCAAGAAAATGGTTACTTTATAATACTAAAATAAAGGATGTCACCTTGAAGTTTACATTTACTACCAAGAAAACACAAGTTTCAATTGATATAGAGCCTCAAGATGAGATTATCAAAGCATATTATTATGATAAATTTTTGAGTCTAAAAACGATTCTAACTTCAGAATATATTCCCGAAATCATTTTTGATGACAACTATGAATTAGAAAATGGTAAAATCATTTCAAGAGTTTATACAGAAATATTAGGTTTGAATATCCATAATAAAAAAACCTGGGATGATGCTATGGAGTTTTTAAATGAAAGCATGAATAAGCTTGAAATCTTTTTCAAAGAATATGAAGATTTTATAAAGAATTAAATTCTTAAAATATCACATCAAAAATTAACTAATTCCTATTAAAAGTGTTATTTATTTAATTAATTAGCAATTAATATTGTTTTTTATAAATTAGCAGTGTCTAACACAAACTCTATCTTATGAAATTCAACGTTAAATTTATAGCAATCCTACTATCTATAGTTGTGTGTGCTAAATGTACCAAAGAAAATACCGATACTCAAGAAGGTAATATCGGGCTAGAGACTCAAAATGAAAATAATTTCTCTGGTAAACTCTCAATTGATAACACTAATATATCTTACACTTCAAAAGCATATGAAGAACTCAAGTTCAAAATTAGTTTATCTATTGATAATATGCTTATTGAAGCCTTAATTGATTACGAAAAAGAAGAAATGATTATAAATGGCTACGATAATAATTTATCTGAAAAGCAAAAAGAAGCTATACTGAACACCGGAAAAATCATTTCTGATTATTTATTAACTGAAAAAGAGGGAGATATTTCTATGACAGAATATACTTTATTAAGTATGATGGAATATTGGGGAAAATCACCTATAAACTATATCTATTCTAAAAGAAAAATTGCATCTCCTCAAACCACTACGGGTATAAAAAGTAGAAACGAAGGAATTACATGCATTAGAAAAAATACTTATGTTACAGCAGAATATGATGATTCTAGAGGTAATCATAGAGATAACGTAAAAGTTGGTAGTAAACCTAGAAATAATTACGGGTGTATGGGAAGATGTGGTTCAGACTGCGGAAGATGGTGGATACCTAGTGCATGGACTAAGGATTGTATGGATCACGACCAGTGTAGTAATGTTAATAATGCCAGTGGAGGAAGTAGTGACAGGAACTGCGGAGATGAATTTGATGAAGCTGCTGATGATTATGTATTTGGTGTCATCAGAGGCTGTAGAGGCTAACATCAATTAAAATTATAATAAGTTTAATCATTTGATCTGGTCATATCACATATTTTAGTATAAAAATGTAATGAAAAAAACTACCTGCCAGTACAAAGACATGCCAGATTACATGATTAAACTTCAATTTTTTAAAAACATAAAAGATAATACCAGATGTATAAGCGGCTCCCCCTAATATCAGGTATAAAATACCATCATTACCAACTACATTTATAAGAGAATCAATATCAATCATAATCAACCATCCCATAACAAGATAAAGTATTAATGAAACGGTCTCAAATTTTCCTGTAAAAAATAATTTTAAAATAGTACCAGCAAAGGTTATAGACCAAACTATTATAAATAACAAACAACCTTTGCTACTTAGAAGTGAGATCAAACTCACTGGAGTATATGTTCCAGCAATTAAGATATAAATACTAACATGATCAAAAATTCTTAATTTCTTTTTTACTTCGAGATTATCATAATAGTGATATAATGTAGATGCTAGATACAATATAAATAGAGATACAGAATATATCAGTATAGCTACTGAACTGTATTGAGTTTTTTGAGTATTTTCAATTATCAAAATCCACCCACCAATTATGGATAGCACTACTCCTATGACATGCGTAATCCAATTCCATTTTTCTTCTACTGCTGAAGATTCTACATCCATTAAATATAGATATTTATTGATTTATACACATAAAACTAAAAAAAACCCTTCATTTTAAGTAATGAAGGGTTTTGAAGAAGGCGGCGACCTACTCTCCCACGATTGTAGTACCATTGGCGCTAACGGGCTTAACTACTCTGTTCGGAATGGTAA